>CAVUZF010000005.1:0-1464285 GCA_963745995.1 Bryobacterales bacterium | reverse complement strand
CAGATAGCACCAAGTTCGTTGCCACTGGAATCAAGCCGGAGTGCTTTACAGCGCCTGGGTCATCTCCGTGCTTGGTGGTCCGCCGCGTAAGCTCCGCGATGATGCCGACGTCGGGAGCGTGTCGCCGGATGGCACTCTGATCACCTTCATTGCCGGGTCCCGTTTAAATCCGTCGTTCCCCGGGATCTGGGTCATCGGCGCGAACGGCGAAGAACCACGCAGACTGGTGATCGGCTCCAAAGACGAAGCGTTGGGGTGGGAAGTTTGGTCCCCGGATGGCAAGCGGATCGCCTATCTGCAACACCACCGCGTGGCGGACAAGCTCGAATGCTCCATCGAGAGTCGCGATCTGGAGGGAAGCCAGCCCACAGTTATTGTATCCGAGCCGCGGGTTTGTTATGCCTTCTTCTTCTGGTTTCCGAATGGCCGCCTAGTTTACACAAGGCAAGAACCCGAGGAGAGTGTGGGGCGGGTTCTTTGGAGTGAGCGGCGGAATCTTTGGGAGGTTCGAGTAGACACGAGGACAGGCGTACCCGTAAGCAAACCAAGACGAATCACGAACTGGGCGGAAACCGGTGCGATGCTTATCAGCGGAACCTCGGACGGAAAGCGGTTGGCCGTCAATAAAAGTGAAATGCGGGACTATGTTTACGTCGGGGAACTGGAAGGCGGAGGTCGGCGTTTGAAGAACCCTCGTCGTTTGACACTGGAGGAGTGTTTGAACGAACCCGGTGCCTGGATGCCGGACAGTAAGGCCGTGCTGTTTCGGTCCAATCGCAACGGAACGTGGGGTATATACAAACAGGGATTGGATGAAACCACACCCCAGACGATCGTCACCGGCCCTGACGAAATGAATTGGCCTGTGGTGAGCCAGGACGGCTCTTGGATTCTCTACATATCCGGCACCACTGATATCTTGGGTCTCAGCAGCCTGCCGGTGCGCATCATGCGTGTGCCAGCCTCGGGAGGACCACCGCAACTGGTGCTTGAGGGACGGGGCATCGAAAACTTGGCCTGTGCACGGTCTCCTTCGACTTTGTGCGTCTTCAGCGAACTGAATTCAGACACAAGACAACTCACCTTGTCGGCGTTCGACCCGCTTAAGGGAAGGGAGCAGGAGCTCGCCAGGGTCAACCTTAAGCAGCGGGACTTCTATTCTAGCTGGTATAGCTGGGGCCTTTCGCCGGATGGTGCACAACTCGCGATTGCCCAGTTTGACGAGGGGGAAGGACCCATCCAGATCATACCCTTGGCGGGCGGGAAGACTCGCGAGGTCAATATCAAAGGTTGGCATGGCCTCACGCGCCTGTCCTGGGCGGCGGACGGCAGGGGCATGTTTGTCTCACCAACAGCGGGTCAGGGCGCGACAGTCCTTTACGTTGACTTGGAAGGGCGCGCTCAAGTGATCTGGAAGCAGAAGTCCGGCTATGCTGGTGTTTCGGATATACGTGTGCCCTCCCCAAACGGTCGTTATCTGGCGCTGCTAGGCTATACCCTGGACAGAAACGTGTGGCTACTGGAGAATTTCTAAGAACAGTGACGAGTGACTCTTCGGCAAGCTAAAGGCCCGGAGCTGGGTCGGGGGCATTTAACCCTCTACGGCTCGGACCCTGCCAGCGTCGGACCGAGTGACGTGCCTGCCTCAGCCACAAGCCCTCACTTTCAGTAGCTTCGCCATAATGCTCCTCAGCTCCACACCGCGCGTCGAGGCTCTGCTGGGGTGCATGAACTTCCCCCGTAGGCACGCGATCCTCTGAGCGCCAGACATGATGAGAATGGGATGTGAAGCCGGATTCATGTGTCAATAGCGATCACCCGCGATCAACGGCGAAGGGTTGACCCATTCCCCGTCACTTGGACGTCGCCTAACCGGAAAACTGATCGATACCCCTAAGATTAAGAAGGAACCGCCCCGATGTATCGGGGCGCTACCATTGTTATGACCCCCTCGGAAATCCTCGATCTTGCGGTACGATCGCTCGATCAGCCCCTTCCCCCTCCTGACCCAAGTGGGAATTAGCGATCCTGCGCGTCGATCATACGGACAGTTAGACGCCCTCCCGCAAACCCTTTTCCACCGGTGGGAAAAGCCCTGACGTTATGTCATAATTCATCGATTCTCAAATGTAGCCTCTTTTTCGCTTGACAAGGTGAATAGCCGTGTTATACTAGCTTAGGGAGGCAGTGACGAGTGACGAGTGACGAGTGACGAGTGACGAGTGACGAGCGGCGTAGCGCAGA
This sequence comes from Bryobacterales bacterium, assembly GCA_963745995.1. Taxonomy (GTDB): domain Bacteria; phylum Acidobacteriota; class Terriglobia; order Bryobacterales; family Bryobacteraceae; genus Palsa-187. The sequence continues at coordinate 1,462,041 of CAVUZF010000005.1, read as the reverse complement.
GTTATTTTTCTCCGAGAAAAATTACTCTGCGGTACGCCTTCAAATGCGTGTGTACGGGTCGGCGGGCAACAACACGCGGTCGACCGACAAACCGCTGGGAGTTACGGGCGCATCGGTGAGGTTACCGGTGTAATCATGGATGCTCGACCAAGGCCAATCCTCCGGACGCTCTGCCAATCCCGCCTTCACGCTTCGGCGCTCAGCAAGAGTGACCCAGTAGTGCTTAGTTGAAGTGACCCACCGGCGGGACCAGCATTTGGAACAAGATTTGGAGTGAGAGCGAGAACATCATTATCATCCACGCCGAAGGCGTGCGGTGGTAGGTCTGGAGGGAGTGACGTTATCATCCCACGCCGCAGGCGTGGAACGGCAGCGACGGAACCGGTGCTGTCAACGGCTGGTCGGTGGGTTGGGCGCGTTGGAATAAAAGCCCGCGATTTGGCGGCGGAGGTAGCGGAAGTAATCGGGGCTGACGGTGAGTTCGAGCACCTCGTTGATAACGGGGAGAAAGTAAGCCAGCGAGCGAATCGTACCGAGGGGCAGAGCATGGGTAGGGCGGAAGAGTCGGCGAGAGGCGGCGAGCACCAAGGCGTTTTCCACGGTGGGCAAGGGCACACCGCGCGCATACAGTTGGGCGGCCAGGAGACGGTCAGGGCGACGGATCGTGCCTGCGGTTCCCGGTGTCTGGCGGTAAGCCGTGAGGACCTTTTGAATATACTCTTCCCGGCCGAGGGGGTTGTCTTCCACCCTTTCCTCCTCACCCTTGCGGCTCGCGCAGCGACGGACCCTTGATGTGCAAGGTGTGACAATAGTGCCGCAGACGGCTCAGCAGTGCTTCCACCATGGGTCGACTGCCCAGAAAATTCGGCCATTCGTCGTAGACAAGATTGGTCGTGATAATGGTGGAATGCTGGTGGTAGCGCTCTTCCATGAGCTTGAAAAAGATATTCGACTGCTCGGGTTTGAGATTTAAATACCCCAACTCGTCGACCAGAAGGACGTCCAGGCGCGCCAGGCGTTTGAGCAACTGGCGGGTGGAACGATCAGCCAGCGAGGCATACATTTCGTCGAAGAGGTCCTGGGCGCGGATGAACTGGCCGCGGTAGCCGTTCTCCAGCGCCTTCAGCAACAGACCACAGGCCAAGCCGGTTTTGCCGCGGGCGGTTTCGCCGATCAGCACGATATTTTCCGCCTTGGCGATGAACTCCAGTTCGGCTAAGGCGCGAATCTGTTTGCGGTTGACGCCCGGTTGGCGGGCGAAAGGGAAAGTTTCCAGGGACCAGCGCTCGGGCAGGTTAGCGCGCCGGATGCGCCACTCCAGGGCGCTCTCCTGCCGGGCGTGCCACTGCGCGCGCACCAGACGGGTGAGGAATTCCGAGTAAGTCACATCTTCCTTCTCGGCGGCGCGGAGCTGTTCGTCGTAAATCTCCAAAACGCGCCGGAGCTGGAGGTTCTTCAGGAGTTGTTCGAGTTCTTCAGTCATCGCTCTCTTTACCGTCCTTGAGGAGAAAGTATTCGCGCGCCACGCGGCGCAGGATCATGCGTTCCAGCCGGTCCAGATCATAGAGGCCATAACGAGCGGCTTCGCCTACCGCCGCCAGCAAGGGAGCACGGGGATACTCACGCACCAAGCGCAGCAGTTGGCGCAAGGCAAGGGTGAGCACCTTGCGGGTACGCTGTTTCAGGGCCGCGACATAGTCGGCGATCTCCGGCACGGTGGCCAGAATCGCCTGCTCCTCGGGATGGGGATCGGGACGTGGGATGCCCTGGCCGCGCGGCGGGCGGTGCTCGGCCAGCAGCATCCGCTGATGCTCGGCCTCCGCGATCCGGCGGTGAGTCACCAGGTGGCGGGCATCAAGTTGGATCTCGATTTTGTCCTGGGTTTCGCGCACCTCCACGCGGCGGCCGATCCAGTCCAGGGGGACCGAGTAGCGGTTGGTGTGCAAGGCGACGTAGCCCTCGATGTCCACCAGGCGCGGGTGGAGCCGGTAGACCTCTGGAATCCAGACGGGCAGTGGCTGCAGGTGCAGCCGTTCCACGGCGAAGAGCTCGCGCGGGACGGCCCGGAGATGTTTCTTGTAGGTGGAGTTGACCTTGTCGCACCACTGGCGCGCCTGCTGATTCAAGTCTTCCCAACTGGCGAAGGTGCGTCCGGCCAGGAAGTTATTCTCGATGAACGAGAAGGGCCTCTCCACGCGCCCCGAACGGTTGGCATCGCCGATCGCATGCGCCACGAAGCGAAAGCCGAAGCGCTCGGCGAAGGCGGCCATCTCGGGCACGGGAACCATCTCGCGTCCGCTGCCGCGCAGCACCACCACATGGGTGTTATCGATCATGACGCGGCCCGGGGCGCCCGCGAAATAACGCAGAGCGGCAGTGAGAAACACCTTGCAGTCAAAACGCTGAAAGGTCGGGGAGCACTGGAAAAAAAGCATGCGGGAGTAGCACAGTACGGCGGAGGCGGTCTGCACCTTACGCTTCTTGCCCGCCAGTTCCAACTCGTGGGGAGAAGTATCGTGCTGCATCTCCTCGCCCGGCGCGAAGTGGTACTGGCCCGCCGCCACGGGGGGCGCTTGCCCGATGCCATGCCGGCGACAGAAGGCGGTCAAGGCTTGATAAGAGAGCTGGGCTCCGCTGGCCGTGATCTCCTCATGGACTCGCACCAGATTCCCCTTGCAACGGGCGAACAGCTCCAGGATTTGTGGCCGGTAGGGTTCGGCTTTCTCGGGGCGGTGGATCTCCGGCACTTCCGTGGAATTCAGGCGCAGCACTCGGCGCACCGCCAGGCGGGAGATGCCCAGCACCCGCGCGATCTGGCGCTTGCTCACTCCTTGGGTGTGCAACTCCAAAATCGTGGTCCGTTGGGATGGGCTCAACATCGGGTTCTTCCTCCTTGGGGATGCGCTCCGCCAAACGGTGGAGTTGTCGGCGGAGGTGTTCGATCTGCCCGCGCACGGCCTGGCGTTGGTGGGAGTCCAGGGCGGCGGCCTCCCCGCCCGTCAGTCGTCGCTGGGCGCGGTTCAAAATGGCGGTCGCCATGTCCAGATCGCGCTGCAGTCCGGCGGCCCCGGCCGTGCAAGGCTGCGGTTGGGCGGGCGGCTGGGCCTTGAAGAACAGCGCGGGTTGGTCGAGCAGACGTTGACGGACCAGGGGCGAGGCGTCGCGCCAGGCGGCATACAGTTGCCCGGCTTGCCGCGTATTGCAGTGATGCTGAACAAAAGCGGCGGCCATGCGCTCGCAGTCGTCCAGGCTGACGCGCGCTACCGGCACCAGAAACTTCATGGCCACGTGGGCGGAGAGCTTGCCCTCGCGCACTTGCTGCTGGAGGGCTTCCGGCAGAAGATCGACCAGGGCCAGCCGCCGTGACACCCAACTCGTGCTGCGATCAAAGCGGCGGGCCAACTCCTCCTGCCCATAGCCGTAGCGTTGCTCCAATTCCGCCAGCAACCAGCCTTGCTCCAGCGCGGTCTCCTGTTCGGACCAGCGCAGCGAGCGGTCCAGGAACAAAGCCTCGACTTCGCTCATTGGCCAGATCACCGCTTCCACCGTGTCCCGGCCCAGTTGTTGGAGCGCCGCCAGGCGCTTGTAGCCATCAATGACCAGGTACCGGTCCGGTTGGCCTTCGACCGCCACCACCACGATCGGCGTCTGTTGCCCCACTTCCGCCAACGAGGCCAGCAACTGCCGTTGCCGAGCGGGAGGGCGAACCCGCAAATGCTCCCAGCGCCGGTCCAGTTGGTGAAACTCCAATCGCATTCGCCCGCTCCCTTACGACGGCGAGGGTTAGTCTGGACGAAGCGGTATCGGGTCTTGTTTGCCCGGCGGGGGAAGTGTGTCCACAACTGCCTTGGAATCAAGGCGATAAGCTCGGAACTGGTCTTGCGTGGCCCGTACCAGGAGTGCTCCCATAACCCCTATGAAATCCGCGCCTTGCACCCCGAACTGGTCTTGCGCGAGGTCCCAGGGAAGTTGGCTCAAAGGAGCGGGTAAACGCAGGGGTTCGGGCGGCTGGGCAAGCCCGCCACGCTCTTGGATCCGACGGGCGATAAAGTAATCGGGATTCCGCGTTCGCCAAGCGGCTTGGGTCTGGCGACGGCGTGCGGCTTGGCACTCCACCCGGCGACAAGCACGCTGTCGTACCCCGACCCGCGGATCGGAACGGAACCAATGGCGGCAGATGCAGCAGGGTCTTTTTCGAGTATCAGGCATGGTGACTATCATCACCGTGCCGTAAGTCAGTACGCCCAGTGAGTAGTCAGGCGAAAAGTTGGTGGGTTATTTCTGATGAGCAAAGGTGGGTCATTTCTCGCGAGCGCCGAAGCCTTCACGGGGTTCAGGTGAATATACTCCACCTTTTCGTGGTATTCCTTCACCGTCCGCAGAGCGCGATCAAAGAAGCGCGGCTGGAACAGCAATCCCACCTCCCCGCGGGAGCGGTTGATACGCTTCGTCGCGCCCACCTTAATCGATTCCATCACCCTGGAGATCGTGAGCGGATCAGGCGGATAGAAAATCGCATGCCAGTGGTTGGGCAGGAACACCCAGGCACTCAGGAGGAAGCCGTGTTTCTTGCGGCGTTCGTGGATAACCCCGCCCAAGCAGGCGAATTCCGAGGCCGACAGAATCCCGCGCCAGGGTAAGACGCGACAAGTGATAAAGAACCAACTGTCGGATACCACCAAACGCCGAAGTCGAGACATGGCGCCCAGTATATTCCTCAAACCCGTCACCGCAACACGTCATTTCAGTATGCGTTCAATCCCCCATGGCGTACCGCAGAGTAATTTTTCTCGGAGAAAAATAACTCTGCGCTACGCCGCATGTGATCGCTTGGTTGTATCGTCGCCTAACCGGAAGACTGATCGATACCCTAAGATAAGAAGGAACCGCCCCGATGTATCGGGGCGCTACGATTGTTATAACCCCCTCGGAAATCCTGGATCTTGCGATACGGTTGCTCGATCAGCCCCTTCCCCCTCCGAACCCAGGAGCGCAATCAGCGATCCTGCGCGTTGATGACCTGGACGATTAGACGCCCTCCCCCAAAGCCTTTTCCGCCGGTGGGAAAAACCCTGACCTTATGTCACAATTCATCGATTCCCAAAATGTAGCCTCTTTTTCGCTTGACAAGATTAATAGCCGTGTTATACTAGCTTACGAAGGCAGTGACGAGTGGACAGTTGGCAGCAAAGATCGTGGCGGGTCACCAAGACGCTGACCAAGGTCCGAAGGGTGGGACTACCCAAAAGATGTTAAAAATGAAGATCGATCCGGAAATGTATATGAAAACAAAGGATCGACTGACACAATGACCGATAATTATTCGGGCTATTGTGCCTGGTTGGCGTCATTTTTGCAAAAATGGACGACAATCGACCGGGTTTTTTAACGAAAATGGATGGATTAGGCGATAAATCGGAACGAACAGGAAATCCGCTCATCGGTTCACCGGCCCATCGATCCATCTCTGGGCAGGAAATTTTTCTTAAATGGTCCGATGGCCCGATCGTGATAGTTCTCTCGCGATGTATTAGAAGAATAAGGGGGTTAGCGGTCAGAGCACAAAACCTTGTGAAATTCTATGTCATTATAAATACTGGAGTTAATCCATTCGTAGTGAGGCAGCAGCAAAAAACGCGGGGGGAAAAAATGAAGGATAGTCTCGCGATGTTATTGAAAACAAATGGTGAAAAAATGTCGCTTTTCCCCTCTCTCGCGATGTTGATGAAAATGCGGAGGTTATAATACGTCTCTCGCGATATTGATGAAAAGAAATGGACTTATTGAAGAAGAGTGGCGCGGATACCTATCTCGAGGTCATCACCGCGCAGACCATCGCGTTACAAAATGAACGCAACAACGTCGAAATACTCCGCCGGCGCATGGAGGCGAGCGCCCTATTGATCAAGGCTGTGGGCGGAGGCTGGAGCGTAACGGGATTACCCAAGGAAGCGCCCTTGCAACTACCCCAGTCCTTCCGTGGTCAGCAAGCGCACCGTCCACACCAATGGACCCGAAACGGACGCACGTCTCCACAAGGCAGAGGCCTGCGACGGCGCGGCAGGGCGCTTACTGCTGCCAGCCACCACCCAGGGCACTGTAGATCTGTACCAGGGAGAGCATCTCATTCAACTTCACTTGGGAAAGACCCAGTTCGGCAGTCAGGTAATTGGTTTCATTGGTCAGGACTTCGAGGTAAGCGGTGGCGCCGCCATCGTAGCGCACGTGGGCCAGCCGGGCGGAATCTTGCGCGGCGGCGGCCAGGAGTTCTTGCTGTTCCCGCACCTCGCGGGTCTTCTGGTAGGCCACCAGAGCGTCGGAAACATCGCGGAACGCACTCTGGATGGTCTGCTGGTAGGTCAGCACGGTTTGCCGTTGCTGTGCTTCCGCCAGCCGGACATTGGCCTGCAACTTGCCGGCGGTGAACAGCGGCTGGGCGACCGAGGCGGCGAAATTCCAAGTGCCGGCGGGGCTGGTAAACAGCTCGGTCAAGGCAGAGCTCGCGAATCCAGCCGTTCCCGTCAGGGATATATCCGGGAAGTAGGCAGCCCGCGCCACACCAATCTGCGCATTAGCCGCGATCAATTGCTGCTCCGCTTCGTGAATGTCCGGACGGCGTTCGAGCAGTTGGGAGGGCAACCCCGCGGGAACCATCGGCGGCCGCGCCTGCTCGGTCAAGCTGCGTCCCCGAGCGATGGGGCCGGGATTTTGAGCCAGCAATAGTCTGAGGAAGTTCTCTTCCTGTTCAATCTGTCGTTCGAGGTCCGGGATAGTGGCTGAAGCCACGTAGACAAGCTGCTCCGCCTGGCGCACGTCGACCATCGAAGCAGCCCCTTGATCCGCGAGAATTTTGGTCAGCCGCAGTGATTCCTGCCGGGAGGTGAGGGAGTGCCGGGTAATTTCGAGCTCCAAATCAAGTGCCCTGAGCTGAAAGTACGCGCTGGCAACATTCGCCACGAGGGTGCTCACCACTGCGCGCTTTCCCCACTCGGTCTGGGCCAGGTTGGCGCGAGCAGCCTGCGTGGCCCTTCGGTACTTCCCCCAGAAGTCGATGTCCCACGATGCGGCCCCACCCACCTGCATATAATCCCAGCGAAAGGGGGCGGACAGGGGGCTGGCGGGCTGGCGTTCCGTCGTGCCCACAACCCCAACGCCCGCCAATGGGTACTGATCGGAACGTGCAATTCGGAGCTGCGCCTGGGCGGCCAGCACGCGTTCTGCGGCAATGCGCACGTCGTAGTTTTGCCTAAGCGCCGTCCGGATGAGTACCTGAAGCTGGTCATCTTGGAAAACATTCCACCATTTGGCATCCCCCAGGGATTCTGCTGGGGCCGCCCCTGGAGGGGCATTCTGGATACCCCGAAAATCCCCAGGAATCTCCGATTTAGGCCGCTGGTAATTCGGCCCCACCGTGCAAGCAGTCAGCAGGAGGAGCGGAAGCGAAATGGATAAGTCCTTTACCAAGCGCATCATACGATCTCTCCCCGCCTTGGATCACCGGCTCCCGGTGGCGGCGTGGGGTGGCGGCCGAACCGGGAAGAGAGGCCCTCGACCACGGCGAAGGTCACTGGAATCAAGAATATAGCTATCAGCGAGGCGGCCGACATGCCTCCAATTACAACGGTTCCCAGAATGCGGCGGCCAACCGCCCCGGATCCTTTCGCAGTCCAGAGCGGGACGCAGCCCAGGATGAAGGCGAACGAAGTCATCAGAATAGGACGCAGCCGAAGCCAAGCACCGGCCAGCGCGGCCTCCATCGTACTCTTGCCTTTTTCGTGCTCGAGTTTGGCAAACTCCACGATAAGGATGGCGTTCTTGGCAGCCAGGCCAATCAACATCACCAGGCCGATCTGCGCGTAAACATTATTCTCAAAGTGCCGCGAGGTGAGCGCCAGAAACGCTCCGGCCACGGCGATGGGCGTACCCAGCAAAACGCTGAACGGCAGCGACCAGCTTTCGTACAAGGCCGCCAGGATGAGGAAGACGAACAGGAGCGAAAGCCCGAAGACTGCTGTTGCCGGAACACCCTGCGCGGCTTTCTGTTCCTGGAACGACATACCCATGTAGTCAAAGCCCATCTCGTGCGGCATGGTTTGAGCGAACACTTCCTCCATAGCTTTCATGGCCTGTCCCGAACTGACGCCGGGAGCGGCGGTGGCGTTGACCTGCGCCGCCGTATACTCGTTGTAACGCATCAGGAACTCCGGACCGGTAATGCTCCGAATGTTGGCCAAGGTGCCGAGCGGCACCATATTCCCGTTGGGATTGGTCACATAAAACCGGCCGATGTCACTGGCATTGGCGCGGTAGTTATCTTCCGCTTCCACGTAGACCTGCCACTGGCGTCCAAAGCGGTTAAAGTAGTTCACCAGATAGCCGCCCATGAAGGTCTCCAAGGTTTGGTACACTTCCGCAATGTCAACCTTCTGGTGCATCACCTTTTCACGGTCCACGTCCACATAGACTTGCGGCACATGCGCCGCGTAGGTGGCAATAACGCGCGCCAGTTCCGGCCTCTTCTGCGCCGCTGCCACAAACTGGTCCAGATTGTTGGCAAAGAAATCCCCACCGGTTCCTGACCGGTCTTCCAACACAAAGTTCACGCCCCCCGCCGCGCCGATGCCGGGGATCGCGGGAGGCGAGAAAACAAAGCATGTGCCTTCACTCACCTGCATGAGGTCCTGATTCAGGCGTGCCTCGATTGCTTGCGCCTGCAGTTCCGGCGACCGGCGCTCGTCCCAATCCGTGAACCGAACGAAAAAGAGGGTGTCATAGGAACTCTGGGTCCCGCTGAGGATGTTGACCCCCATAATCGACGTAATGTTTTGTACTCCCGGCACCTTCTGGACGATCTCTTCGACCTTCCGTGCGGCCGCCGAGGTGCGTTCGAGCGACGCGCCTCTGGGCAGCGTCATCGTGATCATCGCGTAGCCCTGGTCTTCTTCGGGAAGGAAGGAAGCGGGCAGCTTCTTTCCCATGCCCACGGCGAAGACGGCGATCAGCGCCAGGAAAAGCAGGCTTAAACCGGACTTGTGGATGAGCACGCGGGAGAAACTGATGTACCCATCCCGCGAGTGGTTGAACACCCGGTTAAACCTGCCGAAGAACCAGCCTATCGGCCCCCGGTAGCGCTGGCGCGGCTTCAGAATCATCGCGCAGAGAGCGGGGCTCAAGGTGAGGGCGTTGAAGGCCGAGAAGATCACCGAAATGGCAATGGTGACGGCGAACTGCTGGTAGAGCTTGCCCGTAATCCCCGGAATGAACGCCGTCGGGATAAACACCGCCGCGAGGATCAGGGCAATGGCGATCACCGGCCCTGAAACCTGTTGCATCGCCAGGACCGTGGCATCCCGCGGCGTCATTCCCTCTTCAATATGGTGTTCCACCGCTTCCACCACCACAATGGCGTCGTCCACCACCAAGCCGATGGCCAGGACCAACCCGAACAGCGAGAGGGTATTAATGGAGAAGCCCAGCAGCGGAAAGACGATGAACGTTCCGATCAGGGAAACCGGCACCGCCAACAAAGGAATCAGCGTGGGGCGCCAGCCCTGGAGGAAGATATAGACCACGAGAATGACCAGCAACAAGGCCTCAAACAGCGTCAGCAGGATTTCATGAATCCCGGCCGTGACCGCCTTGGTGGTGTCTACACCGATTTCGCATTCGAGGTCCTTGGGCAGCCGCCGCGCCAATTCGTCCAACTTCGCGCGCACTCCCTCCGCGGCGGCAATCGCGTTGGAACCCGGCAGTTGGTAAATGCCGATGGCCGACGCGGGCTTGCCCTTGAAGCGCACATCGAAGCTATAGGATGTGGCGCCCAGTTCGATGCGCGCCACATCCTTGAGCCGCAAGGTTGATCCGTCCGGATTGGAGCGCACCACGATCTCGCCAAATTCCTCGGGCATCACCAGACGCCCTTGCGAACGGACGGTGTAGGTGAACTCCTGGCCCTTGGGCGCCGGTTCTCCGCCCACTTGGCCCGACGGGTTCACGGTGTTCTGCGCTTCCAGCGCGGAGACGATCTGGGAAACCGTGACGCCCAGCTTGGCCAATTGATCGGGTTTCACCCAGATGCGCATCGCGTATTGGCCGCCGAACACCTGCACGCGCCCCACTCCCGGAACGCGCGAGAGTTCATCCACGTAGTTGATGTAAGCGTAATTGGTCAGAAAGTTTCGGTCGTAGGTCTCGTGGGGTGAATAGAATGAGATGACCATCATCGCGGCCGCCCGTGACTTCTGCACGATGACGCCCGTCGTATTCACCATGGCCGGTAACTGCGAGCTGGCCTGCGACTCACGAAGCTGGGTCAAAATCTGATCGGTATTCGCGTTGGTTCCGACATCGAAATTCACCGTCAAATTCATGTTGCCGTAGTTGTCATTAGTGGAGTACATGTAGTTCATGTAGTCCACACCGGTCATGAGACTCTCGATGGGAGTGGCGACCGACTCCAGCATGGTGCGCGCGTCTCCCCCGGGATAGGTGGCGCGCACCTGGATTTCGGGCGGAACAATCTCCGGAAACTGGGCGACCGGAAGGGTGGCCATGGCCACCGCTCCGACGATGACCATCACAATGGAAATCACCATCGCCACGATGGGGCGGTCGATAAAAAACTTGGAAATCATCGGGTTCCTTCCGGCTGGGGGGTCTCAACCGTGGGCTTTACCGGCATGCCGTCGCGCACTTTTGAGGTGCCGTCCAACACGACATCCTCGCCGGAGGCCAAGCCGTCATTAATGACCCACAACGAACCGACGCGATCTCCGACCTTCACCTTCCGGATGGAAATGCTGTTCTGCGCGGTGACCACGGCCACTTCGTACGTTCCTTGCAGTTCCGTCACGCTGCGTTGCGGAACCAGTATCGCTCCCTGGCGTACATTCAGCAGCGCCCGAACGCGCCCAAATTGGCCAGGGCGGAGGATGTTTCCGGGATTGGGAAATGCTCCGACGATGCGAATCGTTCCGGTCTGCGGATCCACCTGCCGGTCCGTGAAGATCACCTGCCCCTTACGTGGGTAGGTCGATCCATCGGAAAGTATCAGGTCAAGCACCGGGGAGTCTGAGGCCCGTAATAAGTCGCTAGATGAGGTCTTCCCCAAAAGCTTGGAAGTGAATTGGAGATACTCCTGCTCGGTGATGGGGAAGTACACTTTGATGGGGTCAAGCTTGGAAACTGTTGTCAGGATGGTTGCGGGTGAAACCAGGTTGCCCATCTGGGTGGTGGCCATTCCCGCGATGCCGTCTACTAGTGAGCGGACGCTGGTAAAACCAAGGTTGAGTTGCGCCTGCTCGATCGCGGCCTCGTCCGCCTGAATAGTGGCTTGGGCCTGCATTTGCGCTGCCGTTTCGGTGTCAAGCTGGCTCTGGGCGATGGCCCGCTCCTTAACGAGGCGCGTGTCGCGCTTCACATTGACGTCTGCCAAATAGAGTTGCGCCCGTGCCTGGGCCAGTTGCCCCTTCGCTTGGTCGAGCACCGCCTGGAAAGGCCGCGGGTCAATTTGAAACAACACATCGCCCTTGTGGACGTAGGACCCTTCCTGGTAGTTCTGGCTGATGAGGTAGCCGCTTACCTGCGGCTGTATCACGGCGTTGACGTAGCCCTCCAAGGTGGCAACCCATTCGGCGTGGACGGGGACGTCCATCTGGATCGCCTTCACCACCCCCACCGGCATGGCCGGACCGGAGGTGGCGGCCTGCGGCTTCGAACCGCCACAACCCGGGCACGTTAACGCCACGGTCGCGAGTGCGGCCAGGATCAGGCCGACACGTGCACTAGCGGAGGGCGCACCGAAGGCCGTGGACCTTGCCGGGAAAAAGGCCGATGACAACCCGTGAGAACGGGATTGTTGTGGCTCGCGCCCAAAACCCAAGTCAATGCTCATCAAATTCAGCACCCTTTCTGGACAGCACCCACCATTTCCGACATCTTGACCGCACTTGACGGGTCAACTTGCACGTGAGCACCAATGTCTAGTGGTTTCCTTGCAAGCACGGGGCCATGCCAGCAAAGTCGGTATTTATAAATCAATGGGTTGATACAGTTCAATCCCTCGTTGATGATCGGAGTCGCGCTGAAGGGAGGCCCAGTCAAATCGAAGGCGGCAAGACGCCCCGGACACGCTCAACCAGGGATCGCGGCCATGCACCGCGGCAACGCCCATTCGGGCGAATATTCGGGCCACGTTCTCTCGCGATGAGGCGCCGATTCAGTTCGTCCCTGCTTTGGCTGCCTACTCGTCGAGATCAACCATAACTTTCATAACTCGTTCGCGATTTTGCTCAATGAAGGCGTAGGCTTCCGGGTAATGGCGAAAGGAAAAGTTCCTCGTTAAAAGCGGACCCGTTTTGATCCCTCCCTCGGCAAGGCAACGAATTGCATCCACGTAGTCTTGGCGCTGGTACATCAATGTTCCCCGCAACTCCAGCTCGCGATCCTGCACGAGTCCCAAGTCAATCTCGGGGCGCTCCCCAAACACCCCCACAATGACAATCGTGCCTCCCTTTCTGACGTTGTGGATTGCCTGGTTGGCGGTTTCTGCAACTCCTACGCATTCAAAGGCCACGTCCGCGCGATTGGGGCCGAATGCCTCGGCCACCCAACTTTCAAGAGATGCCTCGCGAGAGTTGACCGTGCAATCGATTCCGCATTGCCGGGCGATTTCCAAGCGCGGGTTGCTGATGTCCGAAATCAACACCCGGCGGGCTCCTCGCCACCTTGCCACTTGAGCGACCAGGTTGCCGATGGGCCCTGCACCCAAGGCAAGCACTTTCAGGCCTGCCACACTGCCTGCGCGGCCCACGGCATGGATGGCGACCGCCAAAGGCTCGACGAGCGCTCCCGATTCCACAGTGAATCCCGCTGGCAGTTTCAACAAGGCAGACTCCGGGAGGGCGAAAAACTCCTGGGCGACTCCCGGGGCTTGAAATCCCATCACTCTTAGGTTCTCGCAAATGTGATAACGCCCCTCGCGGCACGGTACGCACTCACCACAGACGATTTGCGGGGGAGCCGTGGCCAAATCGCCCGGGCGGAAGGATTGGACGTTTGGGCCAACTTCCGCGACCTCCCCGCAGAATTCGTGGCCCTGAACTACCGGATAGGAAGTGTACGGATGCTTGCCGTGAAAAACGTGAATGTCCGATCCGCAGATCCCAATCCGGCGGATACGCAACAAAACATCGTGGCCGCCGAGCGTAGGCTTGGGCACTTCCGAGAACTCGATTTTCCCTGGACTTGTCATGGTGGCGCGAAGCATATCGACCCTCCCCGGTCCGCAGAATTTCGCGTGGGCTTTGGCGCGGCGTAATCAGGAGCAACGTATTGAGGCCGGCATCGGTGCTGTTGCAACGCCCATCATCAGCACTTTGAGGGCAATTTGCAAGCGGTGCCTACTGTGATGTAGACTCGCGCCCGCGGTCTGCTGAGCCGGTCGTTGCAAAATGACCGAGCCCATACTGACCATCAACGGAGGACGATTGCCGATCGCAATTGCATGGCATCAGCAAATCTGACTTGGAAAACATTGGGGTTTTTCCTCGCCTTGGCGCTGCTGGCGTGGATTCTCTATCCGGCGCCTTCACGGCTGGAGCTGACCATCGCCACCGTGAATAACGCCGACATGATCTTGATGCAGCAGCTTTCCCGTGATTTCGAGAAGCAGAGCGGCGCGAAGCTGCATTGGGTGGTCCTGGGTGAGAACGTCCTGCGGCAGCGACTGACGGTCGATATTTCCACGGGTAGCAACACTTTTGATGTCATCACCATCGGCTCCTACGAAGCGCCGCTCTGGGGGGAACGGGGTTGGCTGGTGCCGCTGGATGATCTGGGCGCGGACTATGGTTATGACGACATCTTTAAGGTGATACGCGAGGGCCTTTCCTTTCAAGGGAAAATGTACGCGGCGCCCTTTTATGGGGAGAGCAGCTTTACCTACTACCGTACGGATCTTTTTAAAAAAGCCGGCCTCACGATGCCCCTCGAACCCAGCTATGATCAGATCCGCCAGTTTGCCCAAAGGCTGCATGACCCGGAGCATGGCGTCTACGGCATCTGCTTGCGCGGAGAACCGGGCTGGGGGGAGAATATGGGCTACATCAGCACCCTGGTCAATACCTTTGGCGGCCGCTGGCTGGACCTCAACTGGCAACCTCAGCTCACCAGTCCAGCCTGGATTGAAGCGGTAAGTTTTTACGTCGACCTCCTGCGTGACTATGGGCCGCCCGGCGCCATTACCAACGGCTACAATGAAAACCGCGCTCTGTTCGCCAACGGAAACTGCGCGATGTGGGTGGACGCCACCTCGGCGGCGAGCTACTTTCTGGATCCGAGTCAGAGCCGAGTCGCTGCGTCCACCGGCTTTGCCAAAGCGCCCATCGCCAAAGTGCCCAATGGCGCCGCCTGGGTGTGGAGCTGGGCGCTGGCCGTCCCCACCACCTCCCCGCGCCGCGCGCTGGCCAAACAGTTCATCAAGTGGGCAACCAGCCGGAGCTATATCGCCAGGGTGGGCGCTCGCTTCGGCTGGTTGTGGGTGCCCCCGGGCTCGCGGCAATCCACTTACGATAATCCTCAATACCAGCTCGCCGCCCCCTTCGCGCCTCTCGTGCGCGAGGCCATTCTAAACGCAGACTATACAAAGCCCAGTGCCTTGCCGGTTCCTTATGTGGGGATCCAGTACGTGGGCATTCCGGAATTTCAAGCTATCGGGACCGAGGTCGGGCAGGAAATCAGCGCGGCGCTGGCGGGCCGGGTAACAGTCGAGCAAGCGTTGGCACTCGCGCAGGCCGATGCCGAACGCGCCTTGCAAGGAAGGCAACTCAGGTGAACGGGATCAGTTCAACGAAAACACGCCGCCGCCTTCACACTGCGCCGCTACTGGCGCCCTGCGCGGCTTTTTTGTTTTTGTGGATGATTATTCCTTTGGCAATGACGCTCTGGTTTTCCGGGGAGCGCTATAACCTTCTGGTTCCAGGAAAGAGCGCCTTCGCCGGCTGGGAGAATTACCGCTCGCTGCTGACCGACCGGGCTCTGTGGGTGGCCATGGGGAACACCCTATTTCTTGTGGGGCTGGTCCTGGTGATAACTTTGGTGGGGGGAACGCTTTTCTCCCTCTTGCTGGACCAGGATTTTCCGGGCCGCAACATCTGCCGCTTGCTGGTGATCGCACCGTTCTTTGTCATGCCGACAGTGAGCGCGCTGATCTGGAAGAATATGTTGATGAATCCGGTGTTCGGCCTCTTCGCCTGGATCACCCGCTCCTGTGGGCTCGGCACCATTGAATTTTTCTCCCGCGCCCCGCTGCTCTCCATTGCACTGATTGTCGGCTGGGAGTGGACTCCCTTCGCTGTGCTGATCCTGCTTCCGGCGCTTCAATCCCTGAGCCCCGAGCTGAAAGAGGCGGCCCGCCTTGACGGCGCGGGGCCGGTGGCGCTTTTCTATCATCTTGAGTTGCCCCATCTGCTGCGGCCCATCTCGGTCGTGGCGATGATGGAAATGATTTTCTTTCTCAGCCTCTTTGCCGAGATCTATGTGACCACGGGCGGCGGCCCGGGCCTGGCTTCCACCAACCTGGCTTATCTGATTTTTCGCGACGCTATGTTGGGATGGGATGTGGGACGCGCTTCGGCGGGGGGAGTGATAGCGATCGTCCTGGCCAACATCGTCGCCATCTTCTTCATGCGGATGGTAGGACGCAACCTGGAGGAGAACCGTTGAGAAACACCCGGCAGTTGCGATGGGGCTTGACGATCACCGGTTGGGCCGTCGGCTTGGGAATGTTCTTCCCGATTCTCTGGATGTTCCTGACGAGTTTTAAGACGGAGATCACCGCGGTCGCCACACCTCCCGCGTTTTTTTTCCGGCCGACCCTGGAGAATTACGCCGCTGTCCTCCAGCGGGCTGATTATGTGGCGTTCGCAAGAAATAGTATTCTGGTTTCGCTGGGATCGACCCTGCTCGCCCTGGCGCTGGCCATTCCGGCGGCTTACAGCATGGCCTTCTTCCCCACGCGGCGCACAAGGGACATCCTGCTTTGGATGCTCTCCACCAAAATGCTTCCGGCCGTAGGGGTCCTGGTCCCGATTTATTTGCTGTGGCGCGATCTCCACCTGCTGGATACCGTCTCCGGGCTCATCCTCATCGACAGCGCCAGCGTTTTGCCGATTGTGGTGTGGATGCTACTCTCTTTTTTCCGGGAAGTGCCCGCGGTAATTCTGGAGGCCAGCCGCATGGATGGAGCCTCGCCGGCTGAGGAACTGGTGCATGTCCTGCTGCCCTTGTGCACCCCCGGCATTGCCGCCACGGCCCTGCTTTCCATCATTCTTTGCTGGAACGAGGCGTTCTGGAGCCTGAACCTGACCACCGTGAAGGCCGCCACACTGGCCAACTTCACAGCGTCCTTCTCCAGCCCCGAGGGCCTGTTTTGGGCGAAGCTTTCGGCGGCGTCAACCTTATCGATCGCTCCCATCCTGGTTTTCGGATGGCTTAGCCAGCGCCAGTTGGTGCGCGGTCTCTCGTTTGGTGCAGTGAAGTAGAGGCGGCTTTACGCCGCCATTTGGCGAGATAAACTCGCCGCTACAATATCCTAGCGACCCACTACTGGAGATTCCTAGCGATGGCGACCATCGAATTGAAAAATGTGCGCAAGAGTTTTGGCGACCACGAGGTGATTCATGGCATTGATTTGCTGATCAAGGACCGGGAATTTATCGCCTTCGTGGGGCCTTCCGGAAGCGGCAAGTCGACTCTGTTGCGAATGATCGCCGGGTTGGAAGAAGTCAGTGAAGGTGAGGTGCTGATTGACGGCGCGCCGGCGCAGGATGTGCCGCCTTCCCAGCGCGGCCTGGCCATGGTGTTTCAGAGCTACGCTCTCTACCCGCACATGACCGTGGCGGAGAACATGAGCTTCAGCTTGCGCCTTGCGGGCGTCGCGAAGGACGAGAGGGAGAAGAAAGTTCGCGCTGTAGCGCGCATTCTGGAGATGGAACCGCTGCTCGAGCGCAAGCCGCGCCAGCTTTCCGGAGGACAGTTGCAGCGTGTGGCGATTGGCCGCGCAATGGTACGACAGCCCAAAGCCTTCCTGCTCGACGAGCCGTTATCGAATCTCGATGCGGCGCTTCAGGCCCAGATGCGGTTGGAACTGGTGCGCCTGCACCGCGAACTCAAGACGACCATGATCTATGTTACCCACGACCAGTTGGAAGCTATGACCATGGCCGACCGGATTGTCGTGCTCAACGGGGGAAAAGTTGAGCAATGGGGGTCGCCGCTCGAGCTGTACCAGCATCCGGCAACTCTCTTTGTGGCGGGGTTCATCGGCGCTCCCCGGATGAATCTTCTGGACGCCGTGGTGAAAGCGACGAGCAACCAACATCTGTGCCTGGTCCTGTCGAACGGCGCGAGCGTGACGGTGCCCGCCCCGATTGAGGAATTGAAACCGGGGGAAGGAATCAAGCTGGGAGTACGCCCGGAGCACGTGGCCCTGGAATCAGAGGGTGAACTCCAGGGCGAGATCGACGCCCTAGAGCACCTCGGTCCGCGAGCGTATCTGCACGCGGGGCTGCCGGACGGATCGAGGCTGGTGGTGCAGACCGACGGCGACACCGCCATTCGCGTCGGTGACCGCGTGGCGTTTCGAATCCGCTCCCAGGCCACGCATCTCTTCGACCGAGCGGGGAGGGCCTTGACCCGGTCTGGGGCACGGGCCATTGCCCATTGAGTTTTTGCTTTGCTGACGGATTGAGGTTTGGTCCGCATCCATTCTGCATTGACGAGGATTACCTATGACGAATTCGGCTGATGCTTCAAGGCTCCGATCCCTGGGCTCCAAAATGAAGGGGGTCCGTTTCCATGGTTGCGGAGACTTACGATTGGAAGAACTGCTCACCCCGGATCCAGGGCCGGGCGAGGTGCGCATTCGACCTCTGGCCGTCGGGGTTTGTGGGACCGACGCCCACATTCTGCACGGCGAGTTCCCTGCCCCCGCTCCCGTGGTGTTGGGCCACGAGGTTGCTGGGCTCGTCGAAGCCGTGGGAGCAGAAGTGAAGGGTTTTCGTGAAGGTGACTTCGTCACGGTCCAACCCAATACCTTTTGCGGTGTCTGCCGATTCTGCCGGACCGGCCGGGAGCATCTGTGCCCGGAGTTGCGGGGTTATGGCGTCCACGCGAACGGCGGCTTTGCGGAAGCTGAAATGGTGCCCTCCAAGATCGTTTATCACTTGCCCTCGACGCTCGAGCCGCGCGCGGGTTGTCTCGCCGAGCCGCTGGCGTGTTGCATTCACGGTATGGACAAGCTGGGCATGCGGTCCGGAGCCACGGTGCTGGTGTTGGGCGCCGGGATGATTGGGCTCATGCTGACGCGGCTGGCGAGACTTGCGGGCGCAGACTTGATCGTGTCGAGCGAGCCGGATGCGTTGCGCCGGCAGGACGCCTTGGCGTTCGGCGCCGATCGCGCCGTAGACCCCCAAGACCCCAACTGGAAGACAGCCTTGGAGGATGCGACCGGCGGGCTGGGCTTTGACGCCGTGATCGACGCGGTCGGCAGTTCACGGACCTTTGAGCAAGGCGTTGCTCTCGCCGCCCGCGGGGGGACGGTTCTGGTCTTCGGCGTTGCACCCATGAATGCCACAGCGAGCGTCCGCCCTTACGATATCTTCTCCCGCGAGATCACCGTTGTCGGCGCCTTGATCAACCCCTTCACCCATGAGCGGTCTGTGCACCTTCTGCCCCAGATGGGGTTGGAGAAACTCCGCATCGCTGCCTTCCCGCTCGCGGAGTTCAAACAAGCCTTTGAGGTGCAGGCGGCGGGCACCGCCACGAAGGTCGAAATTCTGCCCCAACAATAGCCGTTCACTCACCGATTCCACAAGCGCGAAGCAGAGAGCGCTTAGGCCGCCGCCACTTTTTCCGTAATGTACTGCATCCGGTCCCACTCGCAATCGGCGGTTACCATGTCGCTGACGCCGAGGATGAAATGACTTTGACGGGCAAAGCGTTCGATGGTCTCGTTGACGGAGCGGCGGAACTCGTCTTCCGGGGTGCTGCTGGCGCAAAGCAGGGTGGAGGGAATGCCGCCCCAAATCGTAACCCGGTCGCCGAAATGGGCGCGAATCTCTTCCAAACGGCATCGGGTCATCGGGTAGGGGCATACGGAATCAGCGATATCGAATCCGGCGCGCCGGTAGAGGGAGAAAAGCCGCTGGTTCTCGCCGTCGGTGTGGGTCATCAGGTATTTGCCCTCGCGATGCAGCACTTCGGCATAATCGTGCAGTGCCGGGAAAATGTACTTCTCAAAGAAATTCGGGTAGGTGATGGAATCGTCGTAGTTACCTCCCAGCAGGAGAACCTCCGCCGGTGACTCGGCGCCGATTTCCTGAATTCGCTGGTAAAAGGGCTCGATTTGTTCCGCCAGCCGGTGAACTTTCTCCGGATAGTCATGAAGGGCATAAAAGAACGGTTCGAGCGGCATGAGTTCCTTCATGATGTGATGAATCGGGCCGGCGGTTCCTAGCAGATAGCCGATGGCGAGGCCCTGCTCTCCCACCTCCGCGCGGCGAGCGAGGAACCCCGCCAGGCGCGGTTCGACTCTCAGGTGCGAAAAAATGTGCCCGACGACCTCGAAGTCACCGGGCTCGCGGATGGCATGTTCGGTGGTCCAGGACATGGAGGCGCCGGCATCGAGCATTTCCTCGGTAAATACCGAGGCCGTGCGAATCGTACCGGCGGGCGTGTGATACTCGACCACGGTTTCCTGGCCGTGGCGGGTGACGCGGCGATCCACGTCCTCAAGGGTTATGTGGTAAGGGATGACGGGGAGATGAAAGAGGCCGAGCGTTCGGTCGATCATGGCGGTTTCGTCCGCCGTATCGGTAAAGTCGGGTATGGAAGCGTAACAGCCCACCCCCAGGCGATCGGCAATCTCGGTAAGGGTGAGAGATTGCAACCCGGCAGGCAGGGTTCCTTGGCGAATGCCGGCGCGGTACCAAAACTCCAAGCGGGGCACCCAGGGCAGCCGGTCCGGGGTCTCGCCCCGGATGGCAGCCAGAATGCGTTCGCGGTGGGTCATAATTGTTCTCCTTAACGGTGCGCGATGTAGTATAAAGCCTCCCTCACATGTCGAACAAACCCGGTTGGCAAAAGTCCTACCCCCGGCTCATTGTCCTACTTCTGTTTGCGGGCTCGGTGATGAATTACATCGACCGCACCTTGCTGAGTGTGAATATGCCCCACGTGCGGCGCGGCCTTGCCCTGAGCAACGCGAATTACGGGCTGGCCATTCACGCGTTTTTGGTAATGTATGCAGTCTTCTACATCCTGGGGGGACAGATTGCGGATCGCCTGGGATACCGCCGTACCTTTACGCTGACCCTGGTTTTCTGGTCCCTCGCCACCATGGCCCACACATTTGTGCAGGGGCTGCGCAGTTTGGTCGTTTGCCAAGCGCTGCTGGGAATGGGAGAAGGCAGCTACTACCCCGCCGCCATGCGCGGCGCCGCCAGGATATTTCCACCTGCCAGCCGCGCCAAGGCCGTGGGAACAATCCTTTCGGCAATCAGCTTGGGGGTGATGCTTGCGCCTCCGCTGGTGGCGTGGACTACCCTTCATTACGGATGGCGGGCGACGTTTCTCCTCATCGGCTCCCTCGGATTTTTGCTGCTTCCACCTTGGCTTTGGGTCCATCGGCAAATCCAGGGAGCGGGGGGGACACACGAGCCGGGGCCGGCGGAAGTGAGCGATCCTGCTGTCGGTGCTCCCGCTGATCAAGAGGTGACGCTGGGTGAGGTCCTCAGGACACGGAAGTACTGGTGCGTACTTGCGGCGCGGGGGTGCTCAGACGCCGCTTGGTATTTCTATCTTTTTTGGATTCCCGGCTACTTTCAGGAAGCCCGCGGGCTCTCCCTCGCCAGGGTGGGCAAGTATCTTTGGGTGCCTTACTTTTGCTCCTTCCTCGGACCCTTTGCCGGAGCGGCCGCGAGCAGCGCCCTGATTCGCAAGGGTGTGGGCCTGTCGCGCAGCCGCAAGACCGTCCTACTGGCTTCGGCTTGCCTCTGCGTCTTCAGCGCCTCCGCCGGATTCGCGCCGACATTGACCCTGGCATTGGCGCTGGTGAGCCTGGCGCTTTTTTCCCATCAATCGTGGTCAGCGAATATTCACACGGTTATCACGGAGATTTCTCCCCCCAAGCACGTGGCTGTCCTCTATGGAATGACCGGGGCGGCCGGGACTTTTATTGGCGCCGCTGCCCAACTGGTTATTGGGCCTCTCATCGACCTGCACGGGTACAAGCCGGCTTTCGTTTGGGCGGGTGGAATGTATGTGCTGGCAGCGGGCTTACTGATTAGCGCGGGATTGCTTGAACCCATCCGGCGGGCAAGCGCAGCTCAAACCAGTAGCCGCGCTGCCAGCCGTGCGGTTCAATGACGGTTACGCCTTGGTCTATGCGCATCGCCAATTCAAAGCGCGGATATTCAGGCAGAATCGCAGAGACCGGCGCGGACGATGCGACTCGAACCTGCTCACCACTCACGCGGAGAGTATGGGAATCAACCCGCATGACGAACAACTGGCCGGGACTGCTAATGCTGATCCCCGGCCACGAAAGTGAAGATCCGTCCCCGGACCAGGCACGGGTAACGGTTCCTGATCCGTCCACAATCTTCACGGTCCGTATGGAATCCAGATCTTTGTCGCCCTGGAAGTGTAGTTCACCGTTGACCAACGGCATCACGCCCTCCGCGGGGCGCACCCAATTGATTCCGCGGATGACCTGCTCAAACCGGCGGGTGCTGGTGCCCGGTTCCCACCGGGTGGGAATCGACCAACCGAAATACCACTCCAGGGCGCCACGACCCGTGGCGATACGCGCGTTGGTGAATTGCACACTGCGAGTGGGGTCGAGCTTTCCGTCCTCATCGCGCCGGAGGCTGTCCGCGTGCGCCCAAACCACTCCTCCTTGGGCGGCAGAGGCCATTACCTTCTCGTACGTGGATCGTCGGTAGCCCATCCCGAAGTGCGGAACGATGACGAGGCGCGTTCCCGTAAGGTCCGCATCCGCAAACTCGCGGTCGTTGACCCCCACGCATTGAAGATTGTGCTGACGCAGCGATTCGAGCCAAAGTTGGGGTCGGTCACCAGTAATCGTCAGCCGGGGATAGAGGTGAACAATCTGCGCCGCCAGTGTCTGGTCAAAGCTGAGTCCATCCATCAGCGTGGCCCAATTACGCAGGGCGTACCAGCCGCGCCGACGGACGCCCTCTCCCTGCGCGCATGCGCCAAGGTCGTGATCCCAGGATTCCGTCTCTGAGGCCCCATACCTCCAATAGGCTAGCAGCTTGTTCCAATTCCAGGGCATGAAGCCGCAGCCACCGCGAACCACGGTGCGGGCGATGGTCTGGCTGAGGATCTTCTCAACCTCGATCTCGCCTTCTTCATTGGAAGGTGTCGGCGCCCAAGCTTCGTGATAAAAGTGGGGTTTGCCGGTTCGGAAAATCTGGGTCGCTTTTCCGCTTGTGCAATTTGCATGGACGGAATGCCAATCCGCCGATTCGCCCAGGGAGAGATTCTGCTCCAGGCCGGAGGTCCCAATCCCCAGCAGTTGGCCCGTGCGTCCCCAGATGGGACGCATGCCGTCCAGCCAGCGCCCGACGGTAGGCAAGGCCACATCGGGTTCGTTAATCACGTCCCAGCTAATACAAGGCAGTGTCCCCAGGCGGTCCATCACCTGGCGAGCGAAGACTTTCTGCGCCTCGACCATATCAGGGATTTCGTAACGCTCGGACGTAGAGCCCCACTGTTGCACGTTGCCCATGCTGGGGCCTACGTTGGTGTAAACCGAGGGCATAAAGATGATGCCCTGGCGGCCGAAGACCATGGCGTGCGCTTCCAGCGCCCGCAAATGCCGCTCGGTTAATTCCGGGCCCGCCTCAAAGCTGTGGAAGAAGTCGGCATGGGTTCTGCGGAAAACATCCGCGTTGAGCACTCGCAGGGATTCCGGCATGGTGTAATGGACGCGCATCACGCGGAGTCCTGCTTCCGCCATGGAGCGCGCATCGGCGGCGACTCGCAGCGAGTTAGGGTTATGCCAGGTCAAGCCATATACCTCGCTGTCTTACCAGTTTGAACCAACAAGAAATGACGCAGGACGGTCGCGCCCGGGCATCGAGTAGTCCAGGTAAGATTTGTTCCGGCGCAGGCTTGGCCCTGACTTGACCGCTTCCGGCCGCCATGCCACCACCGCCGACTCCGAGTAGTCCCTCGCCCTGGCCCGTTTCGTCACTCAGTTGAAAGCGCACGCAGAACAAGAAGGCTTCCGGCCGCCCTTCATCGCGAATCTGCACCTCCACTTGCGAAGGACCCATTTTTGCCTGCGCCCGCGTCCAGGGCGGCGCCTCTGCGCGCCTCCACTCCTCCACCGTCAAAGTGGCGACCTGGGCAGACACATCCCAGCCGGGCGGCAGTGTGCCGTGAAGAGGGGCCGTGACGGTGGTTTGTTCCCCCGGGCGCAAGGTCGCCAGCTCCAGTTCCACAGTGCCGAGGAAAGCCGGACAAGTGACCCATGCCCACAGGTGCTTGGAACATCTCCGGCGCAATTGGACCATCAAAAGCCGCCGTGGAAATTGCCCAGGGACCGCAGGGTTCCGCGTGGAGTGCGTCGTATGGATTTCGCCAGGTCTTGGTGAGCAGCAGGGAAGAGAGAATTGCCTCTCCCGAAGGATCTTCGAGTTGGCCCGCAATGTGTGTGTGGCGGCATACTGGCTTGCTGAGGTAAGTCACCGAATACAGGCCGAACAGCGCCGGGTCGGCCACATGCAGGGGCAGCGTGGTAGTAATATTCACGCTGGCTTGGGGCAGGTTATCGACGCCGGGTGCGAGCCCGACCAGCAGCGGGTCAAACGTCTGCCGCAGACCTTGGGTCCCCTCAATTGGGAAAGCAGGAACATAGCGGTGCATGCCCAGCTTCTCACGGAGCTCGCGGGAGGCGTTCTCATCGGAAACCCACTGGCCATCCTTGCGGGTCACGGCGCGATCAAAGGGAATCCCCCCGGCGTGCAGCAGGGACCCGCCACGCGCCAAGAATTCATAAATCTTCCCGCCAATCGCCGCCGGGTAGATGCTGCCATGGCTGTTGCAGAAGATGTCAGCATCAATACCCCTCTGCGCAATTGCGGCGGCGTCACAAATGGAGACTCGCGCATCGGGAGAGTCGGCAAGCGCCTTGGGGAGGTTGGAAGGGGCTTCTGCACGGGGGAGATTCGGTTCAACCAGGAGACATACACGTACGGGGGAGCGCCCAGCGCGCCGCGCAGAAAGCGGGGTTACGCTCAGGCAACCTGCCGCACTCTCCAAAAGCATTTCTCGTCGAGTCATAGTATGGGGTCTCAGCGGGGATCACGTTTCGGGTTCGGCACAGGGGAATATATGCCTCTACCCACCGTGCGTCAACATGGCATGATTCACTTGACATGATTCAAAGTCTGCAACTAATTGGTTATGACGTGCTTGACACTTTCGTACACCAATGCTAAGAACGGTTGGCACGCTCGATCGCTGGACGCGCGCAGTTCGGTAGAAAAGGTACTGCAACCATTGTGGGCATACCGTGAGGGATTGCCTTCCGGAAATGGTCAGATGATTATCCTGGCGATCGGCGGGCGTCAAAACCAAGCGGCAATTCAGGGAAAATTCACCAGGCTGAAGCGCTGGCAGTGAGCATCTTGCTGTCGTCCATGAATCGTTTAGTTCGACGCCACTTCGCCGTGCAGCTCTGGATCTCGAGGAGGGAGGTAGCATGAAAAGGAGAAGCGTGATCTCGTTGCCCTTGTGGTTGGGAGCCCGTCGGGCCTGGAGTTTCCTTTCGAATAACCTGGCCCTGTCCGGGAAAACTGTGGGTGAGCCGTCACTCCATGCGACGGACAGTGAGAACCGGATCGTGCTTGAAAACTCCAACCATAAGCTGGAGTTCGATCGCAAGAATGCGCGACTGCTTTCGTTCCGGAGCACCAGCGCGCCCGACCAGGAGTTCGCTGTTGCCGCCGACCTCGTGCCGGCTTTCGTCATCCAGTATTTAACCGGGGACAAGCAATTTAAGCAAATCGCTTCCAACGATGCCCAGAAGGTGGACATTCAATCGACCGGGAAGACCCTGAGCGCCGTCTTCTCCGGATTGGGTGGCTTGGACCTCGCTGCCACAGCGACCGTCCGCATGGCTGATAACGATCCGTTGAGTTGCTGGTCGATCTCCATACGCAATCACGCGAACTTGCTGATCACGGATGTGCAATTTCCCTTTATCGTCGTGCCTTATCAATTGGGCGGGAAACCCGGTTCCGAGGCGCTGTTGCAGCCTTTTGCGACGGGACGCTTCTGGGAAACTCCCAAACCGCAGGACCTCGAGCCTGATAGCCCCCACGCGTGGCAATTCCGCCCTGAAAACACGGACGCAAGCCACTATCCCGGCCTGATGTTTGCCCAATTTCTGGCGTACTACAATGACCGGGCAGGGATATACATTAGCTGCCTGGACGATTCCGGCGCGATCAAGCTGATCAAGCCGGTTCATAACCGGGCGGGGGGAATTCGACTGGGCTTCGCCCACGTGGGCGACTGGCCCGTCGACGGCGAAAGGGACTTGGGCTATGACGTGGTTGTGCAGTCATTTAAGGGCGACTGGTACGACGCCGCCGATCTCTATCGAGAATGGTCCCTGAAGCAACGCTGGGCCACAGCCCCGCTCCACAAGCGAACGGATGTGCCGGACTGGTTGCTCGATTCTCCGCCGCACATTATTGTTAGAATCCAGGGCGAGCTGGACTTTGGTCCCGCCGAACCCAATAGAGAGTTCCTGCCCTACCCCAAGATCGTGCCCTTGCTGGAGAAGGTTTCGAAGCGCATTGATTCCCCCCTGGTCGCCGTCGTCATGTCGTGGGAACGCCCCGGTCCGTGGATTTATCCGGATTGTTTCCCCCCGGCAGGCGGCGACGAGTCGTTAAGCGAGTTCACCCAATTGGCAAGAGACCGGGGGTGGCACGTTGGCAGCTTCTGTAACGGGACGCGCTGGGTCACCCAGCACTTCTGGTCTGGTTATGAGGGGGAAAAGTACTTCGCAGAGCAAAATGGGAAAGAAACCGTTTGCCAAACGCACGACCGGCAACTTTGGCGAGAGAGTTGGGACCCGACTTGGCGTCCGAGCTTTGCCTGCTGTCTGGGCGTGGCGAGGACTCGAGAGATCGCGAACGACTTTGCGCGGCGGCTCTTCAATGACGGACTCGACTGGTTGCAGTTCCTGGACCAGAACGTGGGATGCGCAACTTTCCCGTGCTTCGCCACCGATCATGGGCATCCCCCCTCTCCGGGCAAGTGGATGAATGCCGGGATGCAATCGCTGCTCGAAAGCTTTCGGCAGATCATGGCGGACCAAACGGAGAAAAGCCAGGGGAAGCGGGGCTTCGTTCTTTCCGTTGAATCACCGCCCAACGAATTCTTCATGCCGAATTTCCAGGTCTGTGACCAGCGTGTTGTTCCCCCCGGGCACACGGGGTTTGGGCAGAAATTCTTTCCCCTCTATAGTTTCCTCTATCATGAGTTCCTGGTCATCCAGGGAGGGTTCGGCTCGGCCCCGGAGCCTTACCATATGCCCATTCGCAACGCCTACAATCTGGTGGTGGGCGAGATCCCGGGAGGCGTTCTGACGGGAGACGGGCTATTGCTGAATCGGGACACTTCAATTGGGCCCCCTGGGTACCTCCCGTGGGGAATAACGATGATTCCCTCGCGATGCTTCGCTCCACGGCCGCCCTGCGTCGCGGAAAGGCCAAGGATTATCTGGTATTCGGAAGGATGCAGCGGCCGGCGGAGGCGACCGGAATCAAAGTTATTCATTGGGAGAGCGACGGCCAAGTTCACAAGATTCCGGCGGTTTTCCACTCCGCATGGCACAGCCCCAAGGGCCGGTTTGGCATCGTCCTGGCAAACTGGAC
This sequence comes from Bryobacterales bacterium, assembly GCA_963745995.1. Taxonomy (GTDB): domain Bacteria; phylum Acidobacteriota; class Terriglobia; order Bryobacterales; family Bryobacteraceae; genus Palsa-187. The sequence goes on along the minus strand of CAVUZF010000005.1, from coordinate 1,435,060 downwards.
AAACGACACTCAAGCGGTTTCTCTCTCTGACGCGCGGCTGGGAAAACAAATCGTTGAATCTATTTCCACGCAGGAGGTTAAGACCCGGCCACGGCAGGTCAACCTCGGGAAGGTGCCGGTTTCCCTTCCTCCTCTCAGTTGCGCTATGGTGGAGATTGCTTGAAATAAGTGGCACGTTGCACCAGCGCAGGAAGACGGTGAGGCCCTTATTGCACCGGTTCGGGACGCAAGAGGATGGAGTCCAAAAGTGATGCGCGTAGAAACATTGCTCGTCTCCATCTTTCTGTTCGCGGGGTCAATTCTGGCGCAGCAAACTTCCCCTCCCCCTGCACAACCGGAAATTCCGCCCAAGTGGCGAAACTCGATACCGAAGGCGCCATGGACGATGCCTCTTTATGAAGGCACGATTCCCAACTCGACGGGAGCACCGGATGAGGAGGAGCGTGGGTCACTCCTCGGATGGGCGTTTACCAGGAAAGTCTCCCGGCCTACGATCACGGCCTTCCTTCCGGCGCCCGACAAATCCGTGGGCTCAGGTGTGATCATTTTTCCTGGTGGAGGGTACGTCGGTGAGGGCCTGGCCATGGAAAGCACGACCATTGCTGAGCTCCTTCAGAACCGCGGTGTCGCTGCCTTTGTGGTGAAGTACCGCCTGCCCAGCGATGTCACGATGGTGAATAAATCCATCGGACCTCTACAGGATGCGCAGCAATCGATCAGGCTGGTGCGCGAACACGCTTTGGAATGGAACCTTAATCCCCACAAGGTCGGGGTGATGGGATTTTCAGCCGGGGGACATTTGGCGTCTGCCGCGGGCACGCACTTCGCCAAGGCCTACATTCCCAACGGCGACAACGTAAATCTCCGTCCGGATTTCATGGTACTGGTCTACCCGGTTATCACCATGATGGGCGAGCTCGCGGAAAAAGGGTCGCGTAAGGCGTTATTAGGCCCGAATCCAACGGACGCACTAGTCCGCTTGTTTTCGAATGAGCTGCAAGTGACGGATCAGACTCCGCCCACACTTCTTCTCCAAGCAGCCGACGACACGATTGTGAACGTGGATAACAGCGTCGCCTTTTTTGAAGCATTACGCCACCATAAGGTGCCCGTCGAAATGATCATCTTCCCCAAGGGCGACCACGGATTTTTTCTGATTACGCGCGATGAATGGATCCAACCCGCGTTTACATGGATGACGCGCAATGCTTGGATGATGCCGTGATGACTTAAATTGAGGTGGCATGATGACAAGAAGGACGGTTATCGGGTCGCCGCTATTACTTGGCGCTCAGCGAATATGGAACAAGCTCTTCAGAGGATTGGGGCCGGCAGGGACTGCAAGAGGCGAATCCCCAAATCCTGCACCCGATGTGCAAAATGGAATCCTTCTTGAAAACTCCAACCATAAGCTGGAGTTTGACCGCAAGAATGCGCGGTTACTTTCGTTCAGAAGCACCCTCGCGCCCGACCAGGAGTTCGCTGTTGCCACGGACCTCTTGCCGGTTTTCGTCATCCAGTACTTAACCCGCGATAAGCAATTTCAGCAAATCGCTTCCACGGATGCCCAAAAAGTCGAAATACAATCGACCGGGAAAACCTTGAGCGCGGTCTTCTCCGGGCTGGGTGGATTGGACCTCGCCGCCACAGTGACCGTCCGCATGGTCGATGACGAACCGCTGAGCCGCTGGTCGATCTCCGTCCGCAATCATGCCAATCTCGCGATTACCGACGTCCAGTTTCCCTTTTTTGTTGCGCCCTATCATCTGGGGGGAAAGCCGGGGACAGAGGCGGTCTTGCAGCCGCTCACGACCGGCAGGCTCGTCCAGGCTCCCCATCCGCAGGACCTTGAACCTGACAGCCCACACGCCTGGCAATTCCGGCCGGAAAATTTCGACACCCATCATTACCCCGGCCTGACTTTCGCGCAGTTCCTTGCTTACTACAATGACCGGGCAGGGATTTATATTGCCTGCCAGGACGATTCCGGCTCGATCAAGCTGATCAAGCCGGTTCATAACCGGGCGGGTGGAATTCGACTGGGCATCGCCCACGTAGGAGACTGGCCCACCGATGGCGAAAGGGATTTGGGCTATGACGTGGTCGTGCAGGCCTTTAAGGGTGACTGGTACGATGCTGCCGATCTCTATCGGGAATGGTCCCTTAAGCAGCGATGGGCCACAGCGCCGCTCCACAAGCGGACGGACGTGCCGGAGTGGCTGCTGGATTCTCCGCCGCACATCATTGTGAGAATGCAGGGCCAACTGGACAATGGTCCCGCTGAACCCAATAAAGAGTTCCTGCCCTACCCCAAGATTGTTCCTTTACTCGACAAGATCTCTAAACGTATTGACGCTCCGCTAGTGCCGGTGGTGATGTCATGGGAACGGCCGGGGCCGTGGGTCTATCCGCACTGCTTCCCTCCGGTGGGCGGCGACGAGGCATTACATAAGTTCACCGAACTTGCCAGAGCGCGGGGGTGGCACGTCGGCAGTTATTGCAACGGGACGCGTTGGGTCACTCAGCACTTCTGGTCCGGGTATGACGGTGAGAAGTATTTCGCAGAGCAAAATGGGAAGGAAACCGTCTGCCGAACGCACGATCAACAAGCATGGTCAGAGAACTGGGGCCGCGCCTGGCGTCCGAGTTATGCGTGCTGTCTCGGCGTGCCGAAGACGCGTGAGATGGCGGAAAATCTGGTTCGAAGGCTGACCGATGATGGCCTGGATTGGATCCAGTTTCTCGACCAGAACGCGGCGTGCTCGACCTTCCCCTGCTTTGCGCCAGACCACGGCCATCCGCCCGCCCCGGGGAAATGGATGAATGCGGCGATGCGGTCGCTACTCGATGGCTTCCAACAGATCGCCGCCGAGCAGGTAAAAGCAAGCCATCGACCGCGGAAAATCGTCTTCTCAGTGGAATCCCCCCCGAACGAGGTCTTCATGCCCAATTTCCAAATCTGTGACCAGCGGATTGCTCCGCCCGGCCACCCCGACTATGGCACCCTGTTCTTTCCCCTCTACTCGTTTCTTTACCATGAGTTCATCATCATCCAAGGCGGATTTGGAGTGGCTCCCACGCCTTATCACTTGCAGATCCGAAGCGCCTACAATCTGGTCATGGGGGAGATTCCAGGCGCTATTCTTACCGGCGACGGCTCCTTGCTTAACCGCGGCGACACGGATGCGTGGTGGTCACCATGGTCACCCGCCTTCGGGAATAACGATGATTCGATCGCCATGCTTCGGTGCACTGTCGCGCTGCGCCGTGGAAATGGCCGCAACTACCTTGTCTTTGGAAGGATGCACCGACCCGCCAACGCCGTGGGGATCAAGAACGTTCACTGGGAAAGCAATGGCAAGGTTTATAAAATTCCGGCGGTGTTTCACTCCGCATGGAAAGATCCACAGGGCCGTTTTGCCATCGTTCTGGCAAACTGGACAACAGAAAAACAAACGGTCGCGCTTTCCGACCAGCGGCTGGGGAAACAGGCCATGGAGTCGATCTCTGGGAATGAAGTCAGCACGCGGCCCCGCGTCGTCGAACGAGGAAGCCTCCCGGTATCTCTCCCTCCTTTGAGCTGCGCCCTGATTGAGAGCCAATGAGAGCATATTTAGGCCTCTAAGCTGATTAGAAGGATCTCTTCGGAGTCCGAGGAAACTACCGAGATCCTGTTTAAGACCTACCGTCAACTGCAAAAAGAAGGCAAGCATCCGCCCAGGTTGGTTTTCATGATGCCGCCCTACGAGAGCGCTTCGAGTGTCCCGGTCGGCATCCAAAGGCTTAATCACCTGATCCAGTGGGCCGCCCAACACTACCTGGACAATCCCGAATACAAGCACCTCTGGCTGCGCCTGGATGGAAAGCCTCTTGAATATCGCCGCCTGGTCCTCCTCGATCAGCGCGCCGGGGGCGTACTGCGAGGATCTAGCGAAAATCACCGATCAAGTTGTTGCTCCCGGATGGACGGTGCGTTGGATGGGGACGCAGCTTCAGGATTCACACGTTAACTAGTGCGGATGACCTGGAGCCGACGCAGCTCGACAAGTGTGGTTACCGGGATTGTGGGGGCTGGGGATACTATTACATGAACCTCACTAAGGCGCTGATTTCGCTCTATCGAAAGGAAACTCCTGATATCACCGTCCTGGCGCTCTCGGGTCCGGCCCTACCCGCCACCGTTAAGGATAATCGATTGCACCTTAGCTGGAATTATCTCGGCAAATCCCCCAGCAGTTATATGCTCAAGGTGGATGGGCGGGCGGTAGCGGAAAACCTTCAGGTAAGGGATTTCACTTTGGACCTTTCAAAACTTTCTGCAGGAAAGCATACTGTGCAGTTGGTTGCGAATGGGGCGCACACGTACCTTGACTTTTCCCCGCGCGGCTGACGATGAAGTCTAATAATCCGCTGCCGGTCGAGTCGGCAATTGAGTTTAAATACTTGCCCGCAGCAGCTAGGAATTGAGCCGGCGATCCTGAGCAGCGTCAGCGAGTACTCAAGGGCTACGAAGGAGGGGAATGAACAGACGAACATTCAATGCTCTGGTCAGCCTGGGTGGGCTGAGAGGGCTGGTGTCCCACCCGGATTCAGGGCTAGCGCCGAACTCTGCCGCAATCCCGGAAAACGGTGACCCGGAGCTTTCCTCGTCCAGCTTCGATCCGGTCGAGCGCGCCGCAAAGCACGCGATTGCGCGAGACACGCCGGCGACGAACTTCTTCGAAGGCGCTGTGCTCGGCAACGGGCACATGGGCATTATCGTCACGACGCGGCCGGATTCTGTGAAGATCTATTTTGGGCACAACAGCGTCCTGGACATCCGCGCCAAGTACGTGCCCATGGATGAACTCGGGACCTTCGAAGACCTTTGGGGCAAGTTCAAGAGGGGGGATCGCGGGTGGCTTGACGCATACAACAAGAAGGCTACCGAGCCCTCCGACACGCAGGAGCCGCGGCCTTGGCCCTGCGGGTCACTTCTGATCGGATTCGACCGGCGCGATACGGAACTGCTCGGCCATGTTCTTCACATCGAAACGGGCGTCCTGGAAGTTCGCTTCCTAGTGCGTGGCGAGCTCCAGATATTGCAGATGTTTGCGGATCTCAATGCCGACCGCCTCTGGATGCGCATGGTGGATGCAAAGGGCCGGGAAATTCCCGCACCCTTCCTACGGATGGTCATGTCTCCCCAGGAAGGCATGCCCTCGCACCAGTGGAGGGACTCACACACTTTTACCTTCCGGCAAGTCCTGGCCGGCCTTCACCCGGATCCCAGCCGGGATCGCGCCCTCCAGATGAGCTACCGAACAAATTACCAAATCGTTAGTCCTCCCCCGAAGGAGCCCTCCCAGCTTCCACCCGCCAATCTCCAGAGCAAAGGGCCTTTCTTTGCGTGCGTCCAATTGGCTCACGGACTCGCCACGGAAATTCCTGAGGGACTTGCCGAGGCACCTCTGCCTACAACGGAGAATTGGGAACAGGCCGCAGCAGCCACTAAGGGTGCGTGGCGGGATTACTGGAACCGTTCCAGCGTCGCCCTTGATGACAGGTTTTTGGAGGAAACGTGGTATCGCAACCAGTACTTCCTGAACTGCGTGGCGCGACCCGGGGCCATCTGCCCCAGCCTCTATGGCAATTGGCCCGTACCCGGCGGCACGCTTTGGGGAGGCGAGTACGTGTTGGATTACAACGAGCAGCAAATCTTTTGGGGAACCTTTTCCAGCAACCACCTGGAGAACAACCTGCCATACGTAGACATGGTCGATCTCATCCTGCCGGTCGGCAGAAACTGGGCCAAGAATTTCTATCAACTCCCCGGCGCCTTCATTGCACAGCGCCACTGGGCGGTGGAGACCCCATCGATTCCCGTCCCGTGGTTCGGATGGGGCAATATCATGTCGCCGACGCCCTGGACGATGCAGGGTTTATGGTGGCACTACCGCTACTCCATGGATAAGGAATTCCTGCAAACACGCGCTTTCGGCCCCATGAAAGAAGCGGTGCAATTCATGAACGCGTTCATGCGCAGGCCCGACGCCCATGGTCCGACGTCGCCGTGGAAAGATAGCAAATTCCATATCTATCCCACCCAGTCGCCGGAAATCTGGCGCGAGCACTTTGGCGAGCCGGAGTTCAGCGACGCTCTCCCGGATCTCACGCTGACCAAGTTCCTTTTTAATGCCTATCTTTCCGCCAGTGGTGAGCTTGGAATCGAGGAGCAAGAGTCCGCACTGATGAAGGACGTGCAAGAGATTCTCGCCAATTTTCCCGATTATCAGGCTAAGGAAAGTCCCCGCGGGGGGAAGGTCTATGTGGATGTAGCGGGCGCCACGCCTGACGCCATCTACAACACTCCCAATACGCTGATGCCGGTTTTTCCGGGGGAAGAAATCGGCCTGCACTCGCCAAAAGAGATTTACGATTTGGCTGCCAACACGTGGCGCAATCAGCAGAACGAGGGCGGGAATGAGCTTGTCTTTCAACCCTTGCAAGGCGCCCGGCTGGGATTGCTCGATCTGGAAAAGTTCAAACGCGAGCTGCGGTACGACCAGATGCCTGACGGAACCTTCACCGACATGTTACTTGAGGCTGGTGGCCGGAATGAGGACAGCACGCCCGACGATATGATGAAACTGTATGGGATTTGGATCGAAAACTTCGCGATCCCCGTGGTGATCAACGAGTGCATGTTGCAGAGCTATACTGGCGAATTGCGCTTATTCCCCAACTGGAATAGGGCAAACGGAAACGCCCGATTCCAGACGCTACGCGCCGTGGGAGCATTCCTGGTCAGCGCCGAGTATCGGGAAGGGAAGGTCCGGTGGGTTCGCATCACTTCCGAGTCTGGCCAACCCTTGCACTTCATTAATCCCTGGCAATCGCAAATCATAGTTAGCCGAAACGGAATTCGGCAACAGGTCCAAGGCGAGCACATCGAACTGCCCACGCGCGCCGGCGAAACGCTGGAGCTGACGGAAGCGTGATAACACGGCTGAAAACGACGCCATCGCGGAATGCCGGACGCCCCGCTTGCCTCACTACCGTACGAACCACGGGCGGAAAGGCGGTGGCTGCTGCCACCGCACTCCAAGATGCCATTTACGGCAGGGTGGGTGGTTCACCTCACACTTCGGTTCCACACAACGTGTGAGGCTGCGTCCACACCGCGCTGAGTTCTCAGAGATTAGGGAGGACGAGAATGGATAGACGAACGTTCAATGCATTGGTCAGCCTGGGTGGCCTTAGGAGCGCAAGGGATCGGCTCGGGTTGAGTCTGGGGCCGACTCCGGCAGCGGGCCCGCAGAACCAGCAGGTGCCATGGCCTTCCCGAACGTTTCGAAGACTCTTGATCGATACGCACGTCCCGGACTGGGATCATTTGTTAGCCGATTTTGACGCTGCTGATTATGTATCCACCATTGCCGGCGCGGGTTTCCAGTCACAGTTGCAGTACGCGAATTCCCATGTGGGCCTCTGCCTGTGGCGCACCAAGCTGGGTCAAATGCATGCGGGGATGCAGGGGCGCGACTACTTTGGAGAAATTACGCAGGAATGTCACCGCCACAAACTACATGTTTCGGCGTACTACAGCGTGATCTTCGATGATTGGGCATTTCAGAATCATCCCGAATGGCGCGTCCTGCCGGAAGAAGGATATGACCGGCAGATGTTCAGCCGCACAGCTACGGTCTGTCCCAATTCGCCCTATCGTGAACACGCTCTCGCCTGCCTTCGTGAACTCGTCGGTAATTACGACATCGAGGGCGTTTTCATCGACATGACCTTCTGGCCGGCCATCTGCTACTGCCCATACTGCACCGAGCGGTTTCGCCAGGAAGCGCACGCCGAACCGCCGCGCATCATCGATTGGAACGATTCCCTCTGGCGTGCTTTTCAAAGCGCCCGCGAGCGCTGGATGCGGGAGTTCGCGAATGCCGTCACGCAAACGATCAAACAGACGCGGCCGATTCCTGTCAATCATCAGTTTGGCACCGCGTTCGCTTCGTGGGAGCATGGCGTGTCGCTCGAACAACGCGAAGCGTCCGACTCATGCTCGGGTGACTTTTATGGCGGGGCGGCGCAATTCTCACTGGTCTGCAAAACCTATTATGGGTTGACGGAGAAGCGTCCGTTTGAATTCATGACCTCGCGATGCACGTCGCTCAACGACTTTGAAACCATGAAGCCGTACGAGATCATGCTGACCGACGCTATGATCCCCCACTATTCACGCGGGTTCATACCTGTTGATTGACGCCATCAAGCCCAATGGAACGCTGAACCACGCCGCCTATCAATTCATCGGAGGCGTGAATCGCGCGCATGACCCCTACGAAGCGTATCTGGGCGGGGACTTGGTAGCCGATGTCGCCATCTACTATGACAAGCAATCCCTGTATGACCCGGGCGACAACGGACTGCACGTTGCCGAGGCCTCGCCGGCCGATGCGTTCGGCGGGCCGCGCAAACACTCATTCGATCCCGGTCCCAAAAAGAACTTGCCGCACCTGGACGCCGTGATCGGGTGCGCCAAAATTCTACGCGAGGCGCACATACCGTTCGGTGTCGTGACCAACGTGACCCTTGACCAGTTGAGCCGCTACCGCGCCGTGCTGGTACCAAGCGTGTTCGAATTGACCGCCGAACAGGCCGCGCAGTTTCGCAAGTTTGTTCAGGACGGCGGCGTCCTCTACGCCAGCGGACCTTCTTCCCTCGACCGATTTGACCGTATCGGCTCAGTACTCGCGGATGTTTTGGGCGTGAAGTACACGGGAACGGTGGGCACGCTGACGACCTACCTGACCGCCAGCCACCCCGAGTTGAAGAAGGTCACATGGCCGCAAGAAAACATCACCTACCCCGGACCTTGCGTCTTGGCCGAACTGGTGGGAAGCCCGCAAGTGCTCGCCACCGTCACTCCGCCGCTGGTAGCGCCGGAAGTGGGTTACTCCATCGGCACGCATTTTGCGCAGATTTGGAGCAACCCGCCGGCACTCGCCGCGGGCACGGCGCCGGGCATCGTCGTAAGCACTTTCGGCAAAGGAAAAGCCATCTGGGTGGCAGCACCCATCGAATCCCGCCCCGAGCCGGTGTATGCAACCATCGTGACGCAGTTCCTTCATAAGCTACTACCAGGACCTTATTCCTTTGAAGTTGACGCAGACCCGGCGATGGAGATGACTCTGTTCCATCAACCCGATCAGCACCGTCTGCTGGTGAGCCAGCTCAATATGCGGGAAGAAGTCCCCGTCTCACCAGTTACCGCGACCGTCCGCGTTCGTTTGCCAACGGACCAAAATCCGAAAAGAGTTCTTGGGCTGCCAGACTTGAAGGAAATCCCTTTTGAAATTGTGGGTCCATACGTCCAATATAGCGTCGCGCCGTTCAAAATTGTGGCCATGCAATTGGTCGAATACCGATGAGGGCAAGCTGGTGATCCTGTCGTAGGAGGTGAACATATGAACCGGAGGTCCTTTTTGAAAGGGGGAGCGGCGAGCGCTGCTGTCCCCCTCGGTCGTTCCCCATCCAGCCGCCTTTCAGTGAAGAAGCTATTTTCATCCGAACCGGCCGAGGCGGCCGGAGTGCCTGCTTCGGAAAGGGAAAGTATCCTTCCGGGAATTCCAAAGTCAAAAGACCTGGCCGGCGATCGTCTGGTTTACGATTACAGCGATTCTTTCGGGCCCCCGACGGCGCAAAACGAGGCAGGGTTTTGCCAAGCAACAAAATCTGTTTCCGGGATTAACGAAAGCCGCGAGCGGCGCAAGGTCTCGCTGGGCTTTGATCTACGTGCTGGCGTTACTTACAAAGAAGGGCCCTGGTACGGACCCTGGAATATGGGAGATCCCGCGGAAGTCGATAATCGGCTTACGGTGAGCGTCTCTCAGGGACTATACAATTTCGAGCAAAGGAGCCCGCCAGACTCCGTAACTCTTGGCTCAATCTGTCTACCGTGGGAGTCCGGGGAAAGGTGAACGCGATCCCGGGATGAAGCTAGTCGCAACACTGTTCACTTAGCTATCGTCAGGGATTAAGGGAATCTAAATTACGTGCGAAGCCCCTTGGAGGGCGTGTGGCAGCAGCCACCGCCTTCCGCCCGAGATTCATACGGGACTCGCACGAACGAAAAGCGGTGGCTGCTGCCACACGCACTCCAAGGGGCTTCGCACGGGCCCAAGTCAAAATGTGCGCTAAGTGAACAGTGTTGGGGCTAGTCCGCCCGCTTGCTGCTTGCTCCCCGGAGCTTTGGCTTGCTCTTGCCCTGGAGATTGAGCGCCACTGCCGCGCGGATGAGATCCTTCAAGGCCGCCTCATCGACCGTGTCGCCTTCTTGGATGTCGATGGCGCGCCGGGCATTCCCGTCGAGGCTGGAGTTGAATAGACCTGAAGGGTCCTCGAGCGCCGCTCCCTTGGCAAATGTCATCTTGACGGCGTTCTTGTAAGTCTCCCCCGTGCAGACGATGCCGCCGTGGGACCAGACCGGGGTTCCGGGGTTCGTGGGTTTCACCCACTTCCACTCTTCGACGATCTCAGGGTCTGCCGCGTGGACGATTTCTCGCACTTTCGCGAGCGTCTTGCCGCGCCAGTCCCCAAGGTCCTTGATCTTCTCCTCGATGAATGCCGATGCAGATTCCACCGGAATAGGCTTTTTCATGTACACCTCCAGCTCTCGCACCTAAGTTAGCTGCGCTCAGCGTATCCCCGCGGGTTGGACATCCTCTGGAGTTTACCATGCCGCGCGGCAATTCATCTCCGCCGAGGCTGGTTGGGCAGAAGTCCGACAATGGCTTGCGGCCTCTTCGCGAAGCTTGCAAATCGCCTAGAGATTAGCTAAGATCCTTAGCTAAAAGGAGTCGCGATGTGCTCAGTGAAGGTACACGAAGCCAAGACCAACCTCTCGAAGTTGATCGCGCGAGCTCAGCGCGGCGAGGAGGTGGTTATTGCCCGCGGCAAGACCCCGGTGGTTCGTCTGGTTCCCATCGGAGTGGTGCAAGGCCGACGGCAGCCAGGCGTGCTGCGCGGAAAGCTTCGCGTCGGTCCGGAATTCTCTGCGCCGCTTCCGCCCGCGGAACTCGCTGCCTGGGAGTAAAGGCGGTGCGCCTACTGCTCGACACCCATGCACTACTCTGGTGGCTGAGTGATGATCCTGCCCTCTCGCGTGCCGCGCGCAAGGCCATGGCGGCCACCTCGAATGTGGTTCTGGTGAGCGCGGCCTCGGCGTGGGAAATCGCCACGAAAGTAAGGCTCGGACGCTTGCCGGGAGCCGAGGAATTGGCCGCGGACTTCCAAGGTTTCATTAGCCGGGAGGGGTTTACGACCCTGGATATTACCGTCAACCACGGCATTCGCGCCGGCCTCCTCCCCGGGCCTCACAAAGACCCCTTTGGCCGCATGATGATTGCCCAGGCCCAGGCCGAAAACCTCCCCATCGCCACCAACGAGCGGATCTTTGAAGCCTACGGTGTTCGCCGCGTCTGGTGATTACTGATACACCCAAGGGGGGGAGAGTCACGGGAGGTTTCGCGACAACCCGACTCCCCAAATTTTGGGCAAGCGTTGAGTCACGCTGCCATATTTTCTGGTTATCCTACAAAGAAAAAGGGGAGTCATGCGACTCCCCTTTTGGAAAGCTTTCCCTTTCCACGAAAGACTTAGCCACCGATTGGCGAATCCAAAGAACTGGCAGTTGTCGTCGAATTCTGACGAATCACACCACTCTCGTCGGTGTAGTAATAGTTAGTGCCCGTCGAACTGCTGATGGGAACTGCCGTAAATCCATAGGTGTTGATGCGGCCGGTGGCGTCCGCGGTGCCAGCCGAATACACAAAGCTGTACCCGCTCTTGGACCCTAAGGCCAAAACGCTGTCAATCAAGCCGGCAGCGGTCGACGTCGGGTTGGTGTTAGTTGTGGATGTTGGTGGAGCCAGATAGGTCATTGTCGCGGTGAATCCAGTGTTATAGGTCGAAGAATACGTGATTTCTGCGGTGTTCAGAGTGCGTAAAGAACCCACGGCTGAAGCCTGGTTTGCGGCAATCCGCGAACGAAGCAGGTTCGGGATAGCAATAGCGGCGATGATCAGAATAATCGCTACTACGATCAACAACTCGATCAGTGAGAAACCCTTGGAACTCTTCCTCATTCAATCCTCCTCATGTGAAACTTAAGCTACCACTTGGAAATTTCCAGGTAATACTTGCTACTTAGTCGGGCAACTTGGCTTCCATGTCGTCACTCCGTCTCTCCGAAAGCTTTTTTAGTTGTGCCTTTGTTTCAACGGCTTAGGATCGGCACTCGGAACAATGGGCACTTATCACTCCGTCAAGGAGATGGGGTGCCGTTTTTTGTCGAAGCAAGGGGACAAATAACGTCATTTTCGGCCCGCACGGACGCCCATAAACCTTCGGCTCGCCTCGGCGGCGGTCAGCATTTGCGCGTTCGCTCTGCAGGTTTGGATGGTGCACGCCAGGGCGGCGGCGGCTGCGATCATCAGCGCCCGGTTTGCGGCCGCTTGGTCGTCTGATTTGGCACTCCCTTCGGCAAGCTCAGGGCAGGCTCAGCCGGTGCCCTCCGCCTGGGAACCATCAGCTTTGGGCATAGGCAAGAGTGCCTGTGCCGCCCTCCGGGCGAGCGGCTACCTCAGGAGATTAAGTTTTGACGGTAGCGTCATTCTGGAGGGCCTCGATGTAATTACTGAACAGTCGGGCATCGGTCAGGCCCGTCGTCCGGAACAACACCGAGGCCTTGTGACAGATTTCGATGGAGGAGAAGATGAGAAATCTTCTGACGAGCTTCATTTGCTTCTGGGAGGCTCTTCCCTGGTTGACGAGTCTTGTGCCGGCCAGGATCACTTGGTTGCCCACCCAAAGCCGGGTGGCAAGGTCCGCAAACGCCGCTGCCCGGCATTGCCAGACCGAAGCAAAATCCGGCCGCCGGCTTTCCTCCGCGATGTGCTCTCGCACAATTTGCACCGCCTCGGTGGCAAGCTCCAGGGCCCGCCATCCGGGACCCCAGAGTGTGCCCATGGGGCCGCGATACTCTCCCGCCGCGTCTGCCAGGCTTTCGAGAGCCGGCAGGACATTTCCATCAGCAGCATTGGGGGCGAGCAAATTTCTGGCAATGGCGAAGCGCAGAATCTCGGAAGCGCCCTCCCCGATGGTCAACAGCCGTGCGTCGCGGTAGTTCTGCTCGACCTTGTAATCCCTCATATAGCCGTAACCGCCGAGGATTTGAATCGCCTCGTCGGTAATTCGCAGGGCGGTCTCGGTGGCAAAGACCTTGGCCATGCAGGCCTGTACCTTGAAAGGCTGGGATTGGTCCGCGCAACGGGCGGCGCCATGCACCGCTTGCCACGCCACCCACAGATTTTCTTCCATGCGCGATAAGCTTGGCCCGCGTTAGCGGCTGATCGAAAAGCGCGCCGCCGCCCACCTTGCGCTCCTTGGCATAAGCCGTGGCGCGTTCCAGCGAGTCGCGGGCAAGGCCGAGGGCGAGGGCGCTTATGCCGATTCTTCCTCGCGAAAGGACCAGGCGGGCTACCTTGCCGCCACTGCCCACGGGGGGAAGAATCGCCTCCTCCGCAACGGCCACATCATCGAACCTCAGCGTCGCCGTGTCGGAACGGCGCATCCCCATCTTGTCGTGGAGAGGCGTGGCGGCGATGCGGTTTTCATTCCCTTTCCTCTCTACCACGCAGGCCGTCATGCCCTTATCGCTACCGTCATGATCGATTGCCTGGGCAAGGACGACAAACAGATCGGCGTGACATCCGTTAGTGATGAAGGTCTTCTCGCCGTTCAGCCTCCAGCCATCACCAGTTCTTACGAGTTTGGTCCGCGTATCTTTGAAGATGTTGCTCCCCGCCTGAGACTCCGTGAGGCACCACGCGCCGATTTTCCTTCCCGACGTCAAATCCGGGAGATATTTCCGCTTCTGATCAGGGCTGCCACCCAGCAGGATGTGAGTTGTCGCCAGGGATTCGTGGGCAGCGAGCGTGAGGGCCAACGAGCCGTCACAGGCCGCGATTCCTTCCATGATCGGCAAGAAACCTTCCAGCGTTCCGCCGTGACCGCCATATTCCTCGGGGACAAAAGTACCCAGAAATCCACCGTTGGCGGCCAGGGAAAGAAACCGCTCGGGAAACTCCTCCTGGTCAAGCTGGCGGAGATAAGGCACAAGCTCGCGGCTGCCAAACTCGCCTATGGACTTGGCAAGAAGTAGGTAGTCATCATTGGCGTAGAGTTCGGTCAAAGTTGCACTTGCCATTCGTATGCCTCACAGTTGGTTAGAGTCAAATCTTCAAGAAATGGTTCGATCGTTCCATGTGGCTAAACCTCACCTGCCCAGATGGCAAGCTTCCGGGAATTTTACCGTTGCCGCAGGAGGTTGCGAAGCACACTCGCACCTTCCCTATGACCACAATTGGAGTGAATTATGAAATAAATAAGTCCGTACTTTCATTCTATACGACTTTGCTGGTGGTTACAACATCATCTAAACTAGCAGTAGCTCTTTGCGGAGAATCTCACGCAGGGGAAATCCATGGACGCCTTCGCGTGGCAACCTACCGGCGCCTATCTTGATCGTTCCAGGGTGCGGAAGTTTATGGACCTGCATGGGATCCAATCCTGGCAGGAACTTATCAGGCGCTCAACCGAGGATATCGAGTGGTTCTGGAACTCTGCCCTCGAGTACCTGGGAGTTGAATGGTTTCAACAGTATACGCGCTTGTATGACGACTCCCTCGGCATGCCCTGGACCACTTGGTTTCTCGGGGGAAAGCTCAACATCGTTCATAACTGCCTCGACCGGCACATCCGGGATGGACGCGGGGCCGCCACCGCTCTCTGGTTTGAGTCGGATGATGGGTCGCAACGCTCCCTAAGCTATCAGGAACTCTATGATTCTGTTAACCTTCTCGCCCAAGCGATGGGTCGGATGGGCATCCGGACTGGAGACCGGGTGGCGATGTGCATGCCCATTTCGCCGGAAGCCGTCACGGTAATGTTTGCAGCTTTCAAGATCGGAGCTGTCTGCATGCAGCTCCCGGCAAGGATCTCCCCGCAGGAAATCGTGCCCCGCCTCCAGGAAGCCAACGCGCAGATCCTTTTCCTCAACGACGGGTACCCCCGTGGCGGCAAGGTTACAAGCTCAGAGGGAATATACGAGGCGGTCATAAAGTCCGCCCCCTCCGTAAGTGCCATCATCATCAACGAACGTATCGGCAATAACCTGACAAAACGCCCGAAATGCATATCCTGGGATGCTTGCCTGCGGCAGGCAGTGGCAGGGATTAGCCCTTTAACCACAATCGTCGATGCCGAGCACCCGGCGCTGATCCTTTACAGTTCCGGCACGACGGGCAAGGCCAAGACGGTTGTCCACACGCACGGCGGGGCACTGGCGCAGACCACAAAGGAAATCGGATTTGCCTTTGACTGTCACGCCGACGACGTCTTCTATTGGTTCACCAACATCGGCTGGATGATGGCGCCGTGGGAAATCATCGGAGCATTGTTCTTCGGCGCCGCTGTGGTCCTCTACGAGGGGACACATCTTTTCCCCACCGGCCACCGTCTCTTCGAGATCATCGAAAGAGTATGGCGTTTCTATTTTCGGATGCACCCCTTCGGTTCTTCGCGAGCTCGCCAGCCTGAACATGGACTTTCGACGTCATAACCTTTCGACGCTCCGCATTCTCGGCTCGACAGGCAGTCCCCTCGATGCGCCAACCTGGGAGTGGTTCTTCAAAACCTTCGGGCAAGAGCGTTGCCCGATCATGAATATTTCGGGAGGGACGGAACTAATCGGCTGCCTTTTGTCTCCACTGCCCATCATGCCTTTGAAGCCCTCGACGGTGGGCGGGCCCGGACTGGGCATGGATGTTGATGTGGTTGACGCCCAAGGGAAGCCTGTGCGCGGTGAGCCGGGGAACCTCGTATGCCGCAAACCGTTTCCCTCCATGACGCGGGGATTCTTGGGAGACCCGCGGCTCTACATTCAAACCTACTTTCCCAACGGTCCAGACTGTTGGGTTCACGGCGACCTCGCCAGGATTGACGAGGATGGCTACTGGTACCTTCTAGGCCGCAATGACGACTTGATTGTTCGTGGGGGAGTCAAGCACGACCCGGCCAAGATTGAGGAAATGCTTCTCGAATTCCCCGGTCCGCCCCGCGTGAGAGAAGCAGCGGCCATCGGGGTTGAGGATGCGATTAAAGGGAAGCGAATGGTCTGTTTTGTTGTCCTTCAGTCGGAAGATCGCAGGCCCACAGGAAGGGCTCGCTGCGCAGCTCAGAGCTTACATCAAGCAGAGCTATGATCCGTTAGCCCAGCCAGACGAGATCCATGTGGTGAAGCAGATTCCGCTCAACCTGTCGTCGAAGATCCCACGAAACCTGATCCGCATGGTCTATGAAGGGAAATCCCCCACTAACATCGGTGCGCTCGCGAATCCTGAAGCTCTGGAGGAAATCCGGCAGTCGGCCGAACGAGCAATCCGGCTCAAGACTTCCTGACGTTCTCGGCATTTGATCGCTCCCGGGACGCAAGGATGCGCTTGGCTTGCTTGAGATGCGGAGCATCCAGCATCTTGCCATCGAGCGCAATCGTTCCCCGGTCAACGTTTGATTCGAATGCAGCGACCACGCGCTCTGCATATTCGATTTCAGCAGCGCTCGGTGTGAAGACCTCATTGATAACCGTTACTTGGGCGGGGTGTATGGCCAACATGCCCTGGAATCCATCCCGGCGCCCTCGTATCGCATAAGCGCGCAATCCTTCCAGGTCGCGGAAGGGCGGATAGACGGCCTCGATAGCCGCCACGCCAGCGGCTGCCGCCCCCGCGATGCAAAGCGACCGCGCAAGTTCGCTCAGCGGGGTGAAGGCGCCTCGCTCGTCGCGACCGCTCGTGGCACCAACGGCCACTGGCAGGTCCTCAGCGCCCCAGGTGAGGCCAGCGAGCCGTGGGCCACTTGCGACATAGGAGCCCAGTTCGAAGACCGACTTCGCTGTCTCGGTCGCGAACGGCAGGATTCTGGTTTCACCTAGGGGTCGACCCGCCGCCGCCTCCAGGGCGCTCAAATAATGGTCAAGTTCAATCACCGCCGAGACAGAGTCCGCTTTGGGAAGGACGATGCCCACCGGGCCGGCTTGTACAACGGCGACGAGATCCGGGAGTGCGTGCGCCGTATGGAGCGAGTTAATTCTTATCCATAGCTGTGAAGATGTTGGCGGTGGGTCTTTTGCAAACGCCGCAACCAGATTCCTTGCATCCGCCTTGTTCTGCTCTGAAACGGCGTCCTCAAGGTCGATGATCACTGCATCCGCACCGGATGCGAATGCCTTTGGCATCATCTTCGGTTTATCGCCAGGAACAAACAACCAGGATCGCGGAGTCATCAGGTGCCTCCCGTGGAAAGTGCTTACGAACGTAGTGGTTCATATAATTCTCGCCTTTAGACTTCCGGCATCACACGGCCGATTTCTTCATGAGGGCCGTCCGCCGGCATTGACAAACGATCTCCTCGCGTTGATTGAACATCTTGTGTTCGAAAATGACGATGCCTGCCGTGGGGCGCGACTTGCTCTCTCGCTTGTCGACCACCCATGTTTCGGCGCGCAATGTGTCGCCGATGAAAACAGGATGGGGCATCACCACCGCGTCGTAGCCGAGATTCGCGACCAGCGTACCATACGTCGTGTCAGCTCACAGACAGCCCGACCATGAGTGCAAACGTAAAGATGCCATTGACGACGATGCGGCCAAACTCGGTCGCGCCGGCGTACTCCGCATCGAGGTGAAGCGGCTGGGGATTGTGCGTGAGCGCGGTCATGAGCAGGTTGTCGGTTTCCGTCACCGTGCGGTGAAGGCTGTGGACGATGTGGTCGCCGATGTTGCATTGATCGTACGTAAGCCCCGGCATGGGCGTCACTCCTCGAAGTCGATTCGCGCCAGCACAACTCCCTCGCTGACCTGATTGCCTTCCGTTGCGGAAATCGCGGTAACGGTACCCTGGAAAGGCGCGGTAAGGGTATGCTCCATTTTCATGGCCTCCAAGATCACCAGCGGCTGGCCCTTCGCCACCCGGTCACCGGTCTTGACGAGCACGGCGACGATGCGGCCGGGCATGGGCGAATGGATGACGCCACTGGATGCGGGGCCTCCGGACATGCGTCGTCAGCCTCGGATCCGTAAAGGCGTAGGCGTTCCCCCCGGCGAAGACAACAATGGCGTCCCCGAAGTCTCGTGCCGGCAGCGCCGCCGCCGAGCATCGCGTCCAGCTCGACCTGGTAACCGTGTCACCCGACTCGAGCCTGACATGCACGTGGGACGGGGCGTTGAGTCGAAAGCCCTCGAGAGCACGCCACGGTTCATCAGGAGCGCGTTCCCTGGCCAACCGGACGCTCGCGGCCGACTCAACAATCTCCTCCGAGGGTTCGGCAGGCGGGATCAATCGGTCCAGGTGATTTTCGATGAACGATGTGTCGATGTCCGCCGCAACAAAATCGGGATCGGAGAGCGTCCGCGCCAGGAACGCCGCATTCGTCTTGATCGGCCACACCTCCACCTGCGAGCACGCCCTCGCCAAGCGCGCCGCGGCCTGACTCCGTGTGGGGCCGGCAGGCGATGATCTTGGCGATCATCGGATCATAGAAGGGACTGACCTCACCGCCCTCTTCCACCCCGGAATCGATGCGAACGTCGTCGGGGAGCCGGAAGTGTGTCAACGGGCCGGTGGAGGGCAAGAAGCCGGTCGCGGGGTCTTCGGCATAGAGCCGCGCTTCCATCGCCCAGCCGGACATCGTGATCTCTTCCTGGCGCAACGGCAAGGGCTCACCGGAAGCAACGCGCAACTGCCATTCCACCAGGTCCTGACCGGTGATGGCCTCGGTGACGGGGTGTTCGACCTGCAGCCGTGTATTCATCTCCATGAACCAAATGCGATCGGCGCTCAGGCCTTGGCTCGCATCGGCAATAAATTCCACCGTGCCCGCTCCTTCATAAGCAACCGCCTTGGCGGCGGTAACGGCCGCCGCGCAGACCCGCGTGGCGCGTCGCGGCGTCCATCCCCGGGGCCGGCGCCTCCTCAATCACTTTCTGGTAGCGCCGCTGGATTGAACAATCGCGCTCGAAAAGATGAACGACATTCCCGTGGCGATCGCCAAAGACCTGCACCTCGATATGCCGCGGTCGATCGATATACTTCTCGAGGAAAACCCGGTCATCGCCGAAAGCCGCCGCGGCCTCACGCTTCGCCGATGCGAGCGCCGCGCCGAACTCCGCCGGCGCCGCGACTTTGCGCATACCCTTGCCACCGCCTCCGGCCACCGCCTTGATCAAGACTGGCCACCCGATGGCAGCAGCTTCGCGGGCGAGACCTGCTTCAGTTTGGTCCTCGCCAAGGTATCCGGGCGTGGTGGGCACGCCTGCCTTGTTCATCAGCCGCTTGGCCGCATCCTTGCGACCCATGGCTCGAATCGCGGCGGGCGGCGGGCCGACCCAAATCAGGCCGGCGGCAATGACCGCTTCGGCAAAATCAGCGTTCTCCGAAAGGAAGCCATACCCCGGGTGGATGGCTTCAGCGCCCGACCTCTGGGCGGCCTCGAGGATTTTGTCTTGCGCAAGATAGCTATGTTGCGCCGCCGAGGGCCCGATGGCGACAGCCGCGTCCGCCTCGCGCACATGCGGGGCGGCGGCATCCGCCTCGGAGTAAACCGCTACCGTGCGCACGCCGAGCCGCCGAGCCGTGCGCATGATGCGGCGGGCGATTTCCCCGCGATTGGCGATAAGGAGGCAGCCGATCATGCGGTCACATCCGGAAGACGCCGAAGGCCGTTTCGGGGATGGGCGCGTTCAGGCTGGCGCTGATGGCGAGGCCCAGCACGTCGCGCGTCTGGACCGGATCGATGATCCCGTCGTCCCACAGCCGGGCCGTGGCGAAGTAAGGGTTGCCTTCCGCCTCGTAGCGCGCGCGGATCGGCGCCTTGAAAGCCTCCTCGTCTTCCGTCGACCAGGTTTCCCCTTTGGCTTCGATCCCGTCACGCTTGACGGTGGCGAGCACGCTCGCCGCCTGCTCCCCGCCCATGACGCTGATACGGCTATTCGGCCAGGTGAAGAGCAGGCGCGGCGAATAGGCTCTGCCGCACATGCCGTAATTGCCGGCGCCAAAGCTGCCGCCAATGATCACCGTAAACTTCGGCACTTCGGCCGAGGCAACAGCGGTCACCAATTTGGCGCCGTCCTTGGCGATCCCTCCGGCCTCGTACTTGCCCCCCACCATGAAGCCGGAAATGTTCTGGAGAAACAGAAGCGGAATGCGGCGCTTGCAGGCAAGCTCGATGAAATGAGCGCCTTTCAACGCGCTCTCGGAGAAAAGCACGCCATTATTGGCGAGAACGGCAACCGGAAAACCCCAAATGCGAGCCGTGCCGCAAACCAGAGTGGTTCCGTAAAGAGACTTGAACTCGTCGAACTCCGAGCCATCGACGATCCGGGCGATGACCTCGTGGACATCGTAAGGGGCCCGGACATCCGTGGGAATCAGGCCGTAAAGCTCGGCGGGATCGTATGCCGGAGGTCTGGGGTTGCGCACGTCGATGTCGATACGCTTCGTCGTGTTGAGATTGCCGATGATGGTGCGGACCAACGCCAGGGCGTGCTCGTCATTGACGGCAACATGATCCACCACGCCGGAGCGCCGGCCATGCGTGTCGGCGCCGCCGAGCTCTTCCGCGCTAATGACCTCGCCCGTCGCCGCTTTCACCAGCGGCGGCCCGCCCAGGAAAATGGTCCCCTGATTGCGGACGATCACCGTTTCGTCGCTCATGGCTGGCACGTAGGCCCCGCCCGCTGTACAAGACCCCATGACGCAGGCGATTTGCGCAATCCCCTGCACGCTCATTCGCGCCTGATTGAAGAAGATGCGGCCGAAGTGGTCGCGGTCCGGGAATATTTCCGCCTGGTAGGGTAAATTGGCCCCGCCGCTGTCCACCAGGTAGACACAGGGCAGCCGGTTCTCTTGCGCGACTTCTTGCGCGCGAAGATGTTTCTTCACCGTCATCGGGAAGTAGGCGCCGCCTTTGACGGTGGCGTCATTCGCGACGATCATCACTTCGCGACCGGCGACGCGGCCGATGCCGGTGATGATGCCTGCGCATGGCCCTTCCCCTTCGTACATGTCCCAAGCAGCCAATTGCCCAAGTTCGAGAAAAGGGGCTCCGGGATCCAACAGGCGCGTCACCCGGTCACGGGCCAGAAGCTTGCCCCGGGAAACGTGGCGCGACCGGGCGGCTTCGGGGCCCCCGAGTGTGGTGATACGTATGCGTTCGCGCAACTCCGCGGCAAGACCCTGGTTGTGCGCGAAGTTGCAACGGAACGATTCCGCGGCCGGATTGATCTGGCTTTCAAGTTTGGGCATGAGCGGAGCGGATGAGTTTGCGGCCGACGTGAATGGACGGATTCCTAATTACGCCAAGTGCCGGAGTCGTCCATTCCCGACCATCGGCGGTAACGCGGGATGGCCCTCTCGCGAGGCGCCATCCCGCACCCGCAAAGTGCCAGGCAAATTGCATAAGTTTTGGCCGCCCTAAAGCTTCTGCCACGGTTAAGAATGACATCGGCTTCAACTTTTTGCAAGAAACCGGCTATACGCGTGACGCAATTTAGCCTGTTCGACTATTTCTGCCAGATAAAGCGGTAATTGAATCGCCGGTCCGGAGCGCTGTCGCCGCTGATGCATAGTGAAATCGGGTCTTTCAAATCCGTCGGATTGTCGGCCCAGTGGAAGTCAAAGCTAAACGCATCGCCCTTCAGGCCAAGCAACTTGCGCGGCACTTCGATTTCAAGCGCGTTCCCTCGGTAGCGGTAATCGAGCGTAGCCACTTTCACCCAGGGACCGCCCGCGGCGTTCGGCTCATAATGCATCAGTGTAGTGGTCTTTCCATCAATCACGGAATAGTTGATCAGGTAGTCGTAGCCGTACCACCCGGTATTGGAATTGCGATCCGCATCGATCAACAGCAGCATCCAGTTCTTGCCGGTGGAGGGCGTCAGGGCGTCGGCTGTTTCCGCGTAGAAGTAAACGTGATCCGCATCGACGGCAACCTTGGAGGTCACGATATCATTGCGCCCCGAGTTATCGACGTAATGGAGGCCGCCGTAGCCGTTATAATCGCGGTGAACAGTATCGCCTTTGGCGTCGCGGTATTCCACCTTGATCGCATTCCAGTCGGAGAATTCGCCATTGATTTTGATTCGCGAGAATCCTTTCGATACCGGGATCGGGCGCACGCCCTTGTATCGCCGGATGTTTTCCGCCATTTGCATGTAATAGTTATCGGTGTATCCGTCCTTCATGGGCTGGATTGTACGATTGAATTCCGCGTTGTACTGGTCGACGAAGAAGTAGGTGCTATCCCGCCGCATGAATTTAACGGTGGTTCCCTCGGCAGGAGGGTATTTCCCTGCTACCCACTCGTTCCAGTCATTAAGATAGATGAATTGTGGATCAGCCTTGATGGCTTCATCCCACCGTTGCTGAAAATAGATGCCGTAGCCCTCCGGGTGCTCCACGGTTTTTCCCAGCCACGGCACATAAGCAGAGATGGGCAGATCATGTTCGTCCAAGGCGGGCTCCCCGTTTTCCCTGGTCCAGGATTTTCCCACCAGCGATGACGGGTGCTGCGCCGGAGTGACCGCCGCTTCCTCTTTCTTGCCATCGTGAGGGGAGAGCAGGTCATCCGGATTCATCGCTTTGACTTGGTCGTTGCCCAGGTCGTAGCCGAAGCTCCAGTTGTCTTCTGTACCGACAAAGCGTTTTCCGTTCCACTCGTAATATCCCCACCACATGGTTCGCAAGGTGAAGAACTCTTTTACCTCGCGGGTGTAATCCTTGTAGAACTGCTGGGTATAGTCGGGATCGCCATAGTGGGGGTTATGTTGGTCGGTAAGTGCGGCGCTGTCGTAGTGCGGATTGGGGTTCTTTTCGCCCTGGCCGTTGGCGTCCACATTGGGCATGCCGTTGTAGAGCAATAACGGCTTTCCGTCCCAGTAATACCATAGGTCCTTATATCTGCCTTCTTTATATATTCTGTCGTACAAGCCTTGCACGACGGTGATGACCGGTCCGTTGAAGGCCCAGAAGCATATTTGGGGAACCTTGTTGCCCTGGGACTTCATCTCTTCCATCACGCTGAAGATGGTGCCCCACTCGTCCCAATAGCTGACCGCATTAGTGACATCCATAATCAGGACGTCCACGCCGGCGTCCGATAGCATGGACATATCCCGGCGAATAACATACTTATCCCTGCTCAGGAAATATCCTGCCTCGGGCTCGCCCCAATGGTATGAATCGTATGCCCAAAGCGGATTTTTGGCGTCCAGCCGCGCATTCGGGTCCGCAGCAAGGATCTTGGTCACATCGGCCGCATAAGGAGCTTTCAGTTTGGCCTTTTGGTCATCATGCCAGGTGATATAGAACATGCCGACCACGCGTCGATGGTCCTCCTTGACCGGTCCGACCGCGGCATAGTCCGGCATCGTCCTTCCCAGAGCATCCGTTCCTACCCAGGTATCGGAATAGAGATCGCGGTAGTCCTGCTTTTCTGCACCCGCGCCTGAAGCCTGGGTGGCAAAGTCAGCTTTGCCTGCCTGAGGATTGCCGACGATATTTTTGTCCTGCGTACGGGCGGAAAGAGTAAGTAGGAATGGAGCAACCACAAAAAAGAACGACATCAGTAGGTACTTCCTCTTCATGCGAAATCTCCTTATGTTTTGAAGCTGAACGGCAAAAGATGGAACACTATACCACCAATACCCACGCCTGTTGGACTCTCAGCAGATCCGTAATCCGTCCATAGGGATTTGGGTGAGGTGGGTGAAGGGGGCGGATTGAGGGGCGGGGGTGAGGAAAAAACTTGTGGCGGGATTTCACCCCAAGGGTGCTAGATTACCAAGATGATGCGAAGGCGAGCGAAGGGCAGTCCTGCCGAGGGTGAATTTCTGTTCGAGATTGATTCCGAGCCGCTGGAAGAATGCGTGACGGCGCTGGGGGGAGTGCCGCTGTTGGTGCGGGCGGCGCGATCGCTGGACGTGCCAGGGAGCGTGCAGCGGCAGGTGCGGATCAAGCAGCGGGAGCGGGGATTTGACGAGGCTACTTACATTGAGAGCTTTCTGGTGCTGAACGCGGTGGGGGGCGATTGCCTGGAGGACTTCGATCACTTGCGGGAAGACGCGGGCCTGGCGGAGATGCTGGGGCATGCGATACCGAGCGCGGAAGCGGCGCGCAAGTTTCTCTACCAGTTCCACGACGAGGGGAAGATTGTGGAGGCGCAGCAGGCGTTGCCGATGGGACGGGTGAGTTACATCCCCGAGGAGAGTGCGCCGCTGCAGGGGTTAGGACGGGTCAATGAAGAGGTGGTGCAGGAATTGGGACGGCGATGCGCGACGGAGAAGATCGCCACCATCGATCTGGACGCCACGGTGATCGAGAGTTGGAAGCGGGAAGCGAAGGCGACGTATGAGGGGGGCACGGGTTATCAGCCGGTGCTGGTGCTGTGGGCGGAGCTGAACGTGGTAGTAGCGGAGGAATTTCGCGACGGCAATGTGCCCGCGCAGCAGGAGTTGTTGCCTGTAGCGAAGCGGGCCTTTGCGGCGCTGCCGGGGACGGTGGAAGAGCGCTATTTTCGCGGCGATTCGGCTTGTGATGAGGAGAAGTTGCTGAGCTGGCTGCGGGACGAGAAGCGGGAAGGCGGACCGGCGGGGCGGATCGGGTTCGCGGTGAGCGCGCGGATGAATGCCGCCTTGCGCGCGGAGATGGTCGCTCTGCCCGAGAAGCAATGGCAGCCTTACCAGGAGGACCGCGCGGCGATCAAGGAATGCGCCGAGGTGGATTACGTTCCGGAAGAAAGTGCCGGGAACACCTATCGGGAACCGTTGCGGTACGTGGCCTTGCGGATTCGCAAGAAGCAGGGAGAGTTGTTTGCGGATGGCAGCGCGGTGAAGCATTTCGCGGTCATCAGCAATGTGTGGGAGTGGACGCCCAAGAAGCTGCTGCAATGGCACCGGGAAAAGGCGGGATCGATTGAGGCGGCGCACGACGTGATCAAGAACGAACTGGCGGGCAGGGTGATGCCCTGCGGACGCTTCGGAGCCAACGCAGCTTGGCTACGGCTGGCAGTACTGACCTACAACGTGCTGACGGCCCTGAAGCGGTTGGCCTTGCCGCCGGAACTGCTCACGGCGCGGCCCAAGCGCCTGCGGTTTCTGATCTTCCACACGCCGGGGAAACTGGTGCAGCATGCCCGGCAAAGGCTCCTGCGGCTGGCGCGCGGCTGGACACGGTTCAGCAATTGGCGTCACGCGCTCGGCTTGTTGCCTCTGCCCGCGCGCTGCTGATTAAGCCAAAGCTGCTCGCTAAAAAGTTGCGACCGGACGGGGCGAAGTGTGCCCCCATTCCGCGAGTGAGGGGCAACGCTGCCGCCCCCCGCGCTCGCCGGCCCCGGGGAAGTTCATTTTTGTGGTTGCCAACGAAAAATCACCAAGTACGTGTCAAACTCATTTACTTACGGACGGATTACGGCAGATCGCCTGGTTCTCGCATAGACTTTTCCGCCTGCCTTCCGCGCATGCTCGGGGCACTCAGGATATTGATTCGATCAAGCTTCCCTCTATTGCATCGGAGCGCGCAATCCCCTACCATAAGGCTCAGGGCCCCTACAACCGAAAGGAGGATTCGCATGAAAAGGAACCTCAACCGCCGAGAGTTCATCCAGGGGATGAGTATTGCCACGGCAGGATTCTGCCTTGCACCGTCCGCGTTATGGGCAAACGTTGCCCCCGCCGCGCCGGTGGCCGTCGCCCGATGCGCCACGTACGGGCCGGAAGTCGTGTCCACGCTTGCCGGCATGTTCGACCAATTGGGCGGGTTGAGCAGACTCGTCAACGGCAAAACCGTCTCGATGAAGATTAACGTCACCGGAAATGCGTGGGATCGCTTAGGAAGCCTGCCGCAAGGCGAGACCCATTGGGTAAATCCCCAGGTGGTGGGCGCCATGGTACACCTGCTGGGCAACGCAGGGGCACGACGCATTCGCCTGTTGGAGAGTCCGATGGGAACGGCCTCGCTGCCGGAGTTTCTTTCGCAAGGCGGTTGGAACCCGGGAGACCTCACCAGCGCTGCTTCCAATGTTGAGTTGATGAACACGAACTATCCTGGCGCAGGAGAGAAATACACACGCTTCTGGGTGCCCGGGGGCGGCATGATGTTCAAAGGCTATGACCTGAATCCCGCCTACGAGGAGTGCGACGTCTTTATCTCCCTCGCCAAGCTTAAAGAGCACGCGACGGCGGGTGTAACGCTGTCCATGAAGAATTGCTTCGGCATCATGCCCGCCACGATTTACGGAGAAGGCGCCGGCATTGACGAGCCCGCCAAGGCGCCAGGAGGCGCACGGGGCCTGATGCACGCAGGCAACCGGCAACCCTCCAGGAGCGCGCCGTCGGAGATTAACCCCAACTCGCCGCGCGACGCCGGCTATCGCGTTCCACGCATTACGGCTGACCTTGTGGCAGCACGCCCCATCCATCTCGCGGTGATCGATGGCATTGCCACCATGGCGGGCGGCGAGGGTCCCTGGGTCAAGACTCCCCGAGTCAGCCGCTCCGCGCGCTTCTTGCGCACGCTGGGCACGGCGGCGCCAATGGAGCACCCTGTCCACCCCCTTCGTCCCGGTCTGCTGATCGCCGGCACGAACGGCGTGAATACCGATGCCGTTTGCACAGCACTGATGGGCTTTGACCCCATGGCCGACCGCGGCACCGCACCCTTCGAAACGCGCGACAGTACCTTAAAGCTCGCCGAGCAGTCAGGGCTCGGTACGCGCGACCTGAGCCGAATCGAAGTCCTCGGCCTGCCCATCGAGAAGGGACGGGTTTATTTTCGCAGTACGTAATCGGGGTATTGACAAGGATGACTATAGATGCTAATATAGTATTGATCGTCTGAAGTGGGAATCATCTATGCCGTTTACCTTAACCTCCGCGCTCTTGTCGCTATCATCGCTGAGTTCACTTACTTCAGCAGGGGCGGAGGTGTTTTCATAAGTTAAGATCCAGGAAAACTCCCAAAGCCGCCCCTAAAAAGGCGGCTTTTTTATTTTGCGCGGATGATGCAAATGGCAGACTCGGAGTCTGGGTAAAACCGGCGCAGGTTCGATCCCTGCTTCTTCCGCCAGGAGGACGCTGCTAAACGGTTGGCAACTGGTCCTGAAAACCAGGGGAGGGTAAAACCTCGGGGTTCGACTCCTCCGTCCTCCGCCACTTTCCGGGAGCGTAGCAGAATTGGCATATGCGGCAGGCTTAAACCCTGCGTCTTTTGTGGGTTCGAATCCCACCGCTCCTACCAGATTTTCGGCGTGATCTAAAGCCGCATAGCGGCGACGTCATTTAGCCCACGGCGAGCCAGCCGTGGAACAGAAAGCAATCAGCAAGACGGATAAGCCCCGGATGGGGCGGTATCTGGCCCCACTGGCGGCGACTCAAGTATGATCGGCAGATGGCTTTTGCCCGAGGAAACCCCGAATGCCGCCCCTACGGGGCTGACGAGGCTTCTCTGGCGTGGGCATCCCACGGCTGGCTCGCCGTGGGCTACAGGATGTCGCCACTGCCGTGGCTTCGGATAAGGCCGTTTCCATTAGGTTAACGCCTATGGGCCAGCGGCCAGGGGTGGAAGGAGCGAATACCCACAAGCCCTGAAGGGGCGGGCTAACCGTTACCTTCATCATCAAATTGGCCTACTACCGGCATCCTACTTCCTATCGCGCCTCTGCCGCGGCGTGTTAATATCGAAGGGATTCATCCCAAGGGGGAGGCAAGCAGAAATCATCATGAAAGCTATTTATCTTACCGGTTTGAGGCAAATGGAACTACGCGAGGCGCCCAAACCTCGCTTGAACGGAGCGCACGACGTCTTGCTGCGCGTTGACACGCTGGGGGTATGCGGGTCAGACGTCCATTACTTCAGGCAGCGGGAGGTGGGATCGACCGTCGTGCCGTATCCGCACATCCTCGGCCATGAACTTGCCGCGACCGTCGTAGAAGCTGGCCCCGAGGTAAGAGACTTGCACGCGGGCCAGCGCGTTGCCGTTGACCCGCTGGTGGCGTGCGGCGAATGCGACCAGTGCCTGGCCGGACGCAAGCACACCTGCCGGCGCCAGAAATTCCTGGGCTACCCCGGACAGTTGCAGGGCGCGCTGGTGGAGTATCTGACCATGCCCGCGGCCTGTTGCAGCCCGGTTCCCGACTCGCTCAACGACGATCAGGCCGCCGTGGTAGAACCGCTTTCCATTGGCGTATACGCCGCGCAATTGGCCCAGCTCGCGCCCGGGGCTCGCGTGGGCATTGTGGGGTCAGGCCCCATCGGCTTGTGTACTCTGCTGGCGGTTCGCGCCCGGACGCAGGCCACCGTTTACATGACCGACCTGGTGGAGGAGCGCCTGGCGGCGGCGCGCGCCTGCGGCGCTGCCTGGACCGGGAATCCCCAGCGCGAAGACGTGGTCGCAGCCATTCGGCAGCTCGAACCCCTGGGCCTGGACGCAGTGTTTGAATGCGCCGGTGAGCAGGATGCGCTCGACCAATGCGTCCAACTGCTGAAGCCGGGCGGCGAACTGCTGGTGATCGGCATTCCGGAAGTCGATCGCATCTGCTTCAGCAGCAGTGTGTTACGCCGGAACGAGTTGCGCATCATCAACGTGCGCCGCCAAAACGAATGCGTGGAGCCCGCCATTGAGCTCATTGCCAGCGGACGCGTTAACGTGGGGCCGCTGGTTACGCACCATTTTCGATTGGAAGAGACCCCTCGCGCCTTCGAACTGGTCAGCTCACGGAGCGATGGCGTGGTAAAAGCCATCATCCGCATCTCGCGGTAGTGGTGCGGTTTGATGTGGATGCGGCATTACGCCACCCAATGGCGAAGTAAACTCGCCGCTACGACATGAAACCGCACCACTTCGCCGGTTGCTTCAAGAATGCACATGATCACGTTGCTCTCTCGGAAAGGCTTGGTGGCCGCCCTGGCCGCGATCATTGCCGTCGCAGGCGCTGCCTTTGCGCAGGACGCCACGGCACCGCGAATGACCCTGGTCGTCGACGAAACGCAAGCGGCGCGACGAATCGCCTTTGTACGCGAGGAGATTCGGGTGCGGCCGGGCGCCCTCGCTCTCGCCTACCCGCGATGGATTCCAGGCGAGCACGGACCCACCGGCCCCATTCAACAGCTCGCCGCGCTGCGCATCCTTTCCGGAAGCGTCACCCTCCCCTGGACGCGCGATCCCGACGACATCTACATCATTCACGTTGAAGTTCCGCCCGGCGCCGAGAGGCTGACGGTCGACTTCGATACCTTGCTGGAAAATACGGTCTCGGATCATCAATTCCTGCTGGCGTGGAACACCGTTGTGCTCTACCCCCGCAACGTCGACAAGCGCGGGCTGATGATCGAGCCGTCGATTCTTCTGCCTGAAAACTGGAAACAGGGTAGTTCCTTGCATGTTACCAGCCAGGCCGGCGCGCGTGTGAATTTTGCGCCGGTTTCGCTCGAACGCCTGATCGATTCGCCGGTGCTGGCCGGCCAGTACTTCCGCGCGGTGCCGCTCGCGTCGCGTTGGCCCGCCGAACTCGACTTCACCGGCGATAGCCAGGCGGCGATCGACAAGGCGGATGACGCGCACGCGTTCGCGATGTTGGGGACGCTGGTCGATCAGGACCGGGCGATGTTCGGCTACCGGCATTGGCAGACCTTGCACTTTCTTGTGTCGCAAAGCGACGCGCGGCCCTACGACGGACTTGAACATGAGGATTCGCCGTACAACGCCATGGGCGACGCGGGGCTCTCCAAGAAACAGCAATTGGAAGCATTCGGCTGGCCGCTTCTCGCCCATGAACAAGCGCACTCCTGGGACGGCAAGTACCGGCGTCCGGCGGAGTTGTATTCGAAGCCCGACTACCAGGGCCCGGAGCGGACGTCGCTTCTCTGGGTTTATGAAGGCCTGACCGAGTATCTCGGGATGCTGCTCGCCACGCGCGCCGGCTTTAATGACGCCGCGTACATGCGCGATTATCTGGGGCGGGCGGCGGCGAAATTCGCCCACGAGCCCGGCCGCGCTTACACCGCTCTGGTGGACACGGCAACGGAAGACTGGGTTCTGCGCAGCGTCCACGGGGGATGGTCCTCGCTGCGCCGTAGACAGGATTACTACGACGAGGGCGCGCTGATCTGGTTGCGCGCCGATACCCTGATCCGGGAAAGATCCCACGACCGCCTTTCGCTCGACGATTTCGTGCGCAGCTTCTTTGGCCAACGCGACACCGGCCCGATCGTGGTTCCCTACACCCGCCAGGATGTCGAAGCGGCGCTCTCGGCGATATGTCCGTATGACTGGCACAGTTTTTTCGAGACGCGGATCTACCAGGTGAATAGCCAGCCCCCGACTGACGGCCTGGAGGCGGCCGGCTGGCGACTGGTGTACAACGCGACGCCCAACAACGAGCCTTTCTACGCCCAAATCATGCCGTTCAGTTATTTTGGGTGGTATTCCATCGGCATCGACGTCCTGAAAGACGGCACGATCTACGACGTTCTGCCCGGTTCTGAAGCCTATAACGCTGGCCTGGGACCGCAAATGAAGATTCTCGCGACGGACGGCCGCGCTTACTCCGGGGACGCGCTGAACGATGCGATCGCGCATCCCCGTGACGGCAGGATTTCAATGATTCTTCGCAACTTTGACTCCATAGAATCCCGCGAGATTCAATACGCCGGGGGCGTGCGTCACCCGCATCTGGAGCGCATCCCCGGCTCCCACGACTACCTGAGCGAGATCCTGGAACCGCGAAGTTACCAACCATGAGGAAGCACCCGGTAATTGAGCGATATGTGGAGTTCCCCACCCGCACGGGCAAAACCCTGCGTGGAATGATGCATTTGCCTGCCCCGCCGCTGAAGCAGCCGGCGCCCGCGGTGGTACTGTTTCACGCCTTTACCGGGCATCGCATGGAATCGCACTGGCTGTTCGTGAAGTGCTCGCGCGCCTTGGCCAAAGCAGGGATCGCCAGCTTGCGGTTCGATTTTTACGGATCGGGGGAGTCGGACGGCGAATTTCGCGAGATGACGCTGAGTGGGGAGATTGCCGATGGGCGGACCGCCGTGGCCTTTTTGCGCGGGCAGGCGGAGATCGAACCGGAGCGCGTGGGCCTGCTGGGACTTTCCCTGGGAGGAGCCGTGGCCGCCACCCTCGCGCCCAGCGTTCACGCCAAGGTGTTGGTGCTATGGAGCGCCGTCGCGCATCCGGCTCGGCTGCGGCAGCTTATCGAGAAATCAGCCAAAAAAATTCCGGGCAAGCCGGGCGCGATGGAAGTCGATGCACGCGAGTTCAACCCCCGCCTTGACCGAGGACGTGCTGAAAGTCGAGCCCATTCGCCACATCGCGCGCTACAAGGGCCCTACGCTGATCATCCACCCGGAAAAGGATGAAACCATCCCTGTTTCCCATGCCCGCGATTTTTTCCGCGCTTCCACCGCAGAAGCGAAGGAACTGGTCATCATCGCCGGAGCGGACCACGTCTACACGTCTGTCCCTTGGGAACAGGAAGTAATTGTCCGTTCCGTAGAGTGGGTGGCTCGTCACTTGTAGGCCCACTGCAAATATGTTGACCGCAAATGTTAAAAGATGTAATTTGTTTTCATTAAGATAACTTGAAAAGTAACTTTTGGGAGGCTCGATGCGTCAAATTGTATTGTGCCGTTCCCGCACCCGTGCGCTAGAGCCTAAGCCTGCCCGTGCCGATTCCTTAAGGTGGAGAAAATTAAGCTGATGGAGTATCGAAAGCTCTCAATACGCGGTGCGCCTCTGGCAATCCTCTTCTTCTGCACTTGGGGGCTATCACATCCCCTGCGGGCACAGCAAGTGGATCAGACGCAGACGCTAGCGGCACCCGAGGCCCAGACGCCAGCGACGCCCCAGACGCAGACCACGCCCGCGACTGCCCCCGGAGCCGCCACCGGCCAGAGTACCCCTCCGGAGACACCCCAGACCCAGACGAAGTCGCCGAGTGGTTCGGCAGCCCAATCCAGTACCGCCCGTCAAGTTCCCAAGGATGACCGAATTTTCTTTGCCCTGCCCAATCTTCTGACCGTAGAAAATGCCTCCTCGATGCCTCCGCTTACGACCAAGCAAAAATTTAAGACCGTAGCGGAAGGGTGCTTCGACCCGGTTGAAGTTGTATTCATCGGCATCCAAGCTGGCATTGGGCAAATGGACAACACCAACCCCACTTATCATCAGGGCCTGATTGGCTATTCCAAACGTTTTGGCACGGACTATGCCGACGCCATCATCGGAAACTTCGGAACGGGCGCCATTTTCCCCACCTTGCTGCACCAGGATCCGCGCTATTACCAGATGGGAAAGGGAAACTTCTTTCGCCGTTTCGGGTATGCCGCCATTCGGGTTGTCGTCACACGTTCGGACACATCGGGAAAGCATGAGTTCAATTTCTCCGAATTCTTGGGGAATGGCATGGCAGCAGGCCTCTCCAATACCTACCACCCCGGACCCCATACGATCGCCAGCAACACCAATGTTCTGGAAACACAGATTTTGCTGGATGCCCTCGGTTATGAGTTGAAAGAGTTTTGGCCCGACATTCGTCGCCTTATCGTGCGCGGCAAGCACAAGAATTAATTCGATTCCCTTGATAAAGATCGCAACGCAGAAAACTCTTTGGAGGCTTGACGCGTCAAACGGTCAGCAGCGCTGTGCCCGAGGGGGTGGGATTTCGGGTGCCGATCGAAGCACGGGGAGCTTACGAGACCGATGTTCCACGAAAACCCATGGCCTTGGCGCGCTCTAAGGCTTCTCTTATTGATGTCTATCGTGGGGATTTCCCGTCCATTAATGGCGCAACAGGCGGGACAGGAGGCTCCTCCGGCTTCGCCGCAATCCTCGCCCGCGGCCCCGCTAACTCAACCGGTTGTTCCGCAAACCCCATCGAAATCGGCAAGTGACCCTGGCTCTGCCCAACCCCAGCCCACTCCAGCTCGTGAAGTTCCTAAAAATGACCGCATCCTTTGGACGCTGCCCAACTACTTGACCGTAGAAAATGCATCCTCGATGCCTCCGCTCACCACCCGGCAGAAGTTCAAACTGGCCACGGACGAAACTTTCGACCCGGTTGAATTCGGGTTCGTCGGCCTGGCGGCGGGAGTCAATCAGGCTACCAATGCAGACCCCTCGTTCGGGCAGGGGTTTAAAGGCTATGGCAAACGCTTTGCCTTGGAGTTTTGCGACAACACCATTGAGAACTATATGGTTGAGGCCGCCTTCCCTACCTTGTTCCGCCAAGATCCCCGCTACTACCAATTGGGGAAAGGTGGATTTCTCCACCGCGTCGGCTATGCTGCTTCGCGGGCTGTGGTTACACGGTCAGACACGGGAAAAACTGAGTTCAACTTTTCTGAAGTCCTCGGCAGTGGGGTCTCCGCATCCATCTCCAATACCTATCACCCCGGCCCGTGGACTTTCAGCGGCACTGCCAATATCTGGGCAACACAAATCGGCTGGGATGTCGTCGGTTTCGAGATGAAGGAATTTTGGCCGGACGTTCACCGCTATCTTACACACGCCAAGCATAACAGGTAATTCATTTCCCTTGATGAAGATAGAGCAACTCGATACTTTTTGGAAGCCCAATGCGTCATATAGTCAGCAGGGCTGTACCCGGGGGGTGGATTTTCGGGTGCCGATGAATATACAGGGAGTTGACGACACTGATGTTCCAGGGAAACTCATCGCCTTGGCGCGCTTTACAGATCATCCTATTGGTGTGTGTCCTGGGGAATTCCCATCAATTACGGGCACAACAAACGGGACAGGGCATGCCTGCGACTTCGCCACAAAACCCCGTACTGTTTCCACCAGCTCCACCGGCTACCCCCCAAACCCCAACTAAAGCTGCCATGGATTCCGGCACGACAACAAACAAGCCCGATCCAGATCCCAATGTTCCACAAAATGACCGAATTCTCTGGACGCTGCCTAACTACTTGACCGTAGAAAATGCTTCCTCGATGCCTCCGCTCACAAGAGAGAAAAAATTCAAGTTGACGGCTGAGGACGATTTAGACCCCGTTGAATTCGGGTTTGTCGGCCTGGCGGCGGGGGTAAATCAAGCCACCAATGCTTACCCCAACTTTGGGCAGGGGCTTAAGGGCTATGGCAAACGCTACGCCTTGGAGCTTGCCGACAACACCATTGAGAACTTTATGACGCAGGCCATATTCCCTGCCGCATTGCATCAAGACCCGCGCTATTATCAGTTGGCAAAAGGTGGTTTTATCCATCGGTTCGCCTATTCTGCTTCACGGATTGTGGTCACACGTTCAGACTCGGGAAATGCTCAGTTCAACTTCTCTGAAATCTTCGGGGCTGCCATGTCCGCAGCGGTTTCCGATTCCTACCATCCCGGCCCCCGGACGCTGGGAACCACTATCGATGTGTGGGTAACACAAATTGCCTGGGATGCCGCTGGCTTCGAGATGAAGGAATTTTGGCCGGACCTTCATCACTACCTTACGCACAGAAAGCACTAGCTTTACTATTAATTCCCAAATTCATTTCGCGTCGCGAAGATAAGCACCTTGACTTGCGCTTGCTGCGTACTGCCTTCGGCGTACTGCCTACTTTCTTCTTCAGCCCCGAAGGATGCGGCAGATTTCCTGACCGTATTTTTCGGCGATGCGCAGCCCGATGCCCGGGACGGAGAGCATTTCGCTGCTCGTTGCGGGACGAAGTTCAAGAAGCCCACTCAAAGCCCGGTCGGTAAAGATGCGGAACGCAGGCACACCCAGGCGCCGGGCCTCGGCCAACCGCCACGCACGCAGCGCCTCTTCCACGGCAGCATCTGGCGGTCGAGCCTGTCGGACGATTTGTCCGTTTTTCCCGCCCTCCTGAGGGCGATCTGTCCTGCGTATTGCCGACATAGGCGGGGATTCTCGGATTAACCACTTTCCTACGCCGGCGAGGCGGGGATGCGGGTTCCCGATCTTTCATCACCAGGTCCACGGGAGTCCGCGCGTCCACTTTCGTCCCTGCGCGCGTCAGCCGGGCGGTGCGATAAGGAATCTGCCGCCCGTTCTTTTCGAAAACCGCGTCATCCAGGCGGACAATTCCCGCCCGCGCCATACCTCCCAGCAAGTCCTCAAAATCATCGCGGCTCATTTCGTGGTGGGGAAACAACTCGGCGTAAAGCCTGCCGGTGGATTTTGCGCCGCCCGCGCGCAACTCCGCGACCACGCGCAGCAGCGCCGCGTGCTCCGCCTCGGTCGCGGTGCGGAAGCGTTGCGCGGTGCACTGTGCCGGCGCGCAATAGTCGCAGATTCCGCAGGGCTTCTCGCCGTCGGCGAGGTCGCCGAAATGGCGCACCACGCTGGCCATGCGGCACTGGTTGCTCTCGGCATAGCGGATCATGCGCTCGATCTGCTCGCGCTTGTGCTCGCCCTGGGCAAGGTAAGGTTCGACGCCAGTCGTCGTGGCCGCGGCTGACGTTCTCGGCAAAGTCCACCACCGCGCCGCCGTGCGTCCACAACTTCTCCAGGGCCTTGTCAAACACCTCGGGGTCCATGAGCAGCTTGCTTCTGGAGTTCGCGCTTTTCCTGGGGCTGGGGCTGAAGCAGGGCGAATATTCCGTCCAGAATCGCCACGTCGGGATAATCCCGCTCGAAGAAGAAATCGTGCGTGTAGCGGTCCGCGTAGGAATGCATCAGGAGCGCGCGGCTGGGTTTGCCATCGCGCCCGGCCCGCCCGATTTCCTGGTAATAAGCCTCGATGCTCCCCGGCAAGGCGGTGTGGATGACGGTGCGGATGTCAGGCTTGTCAATCCCCATGCCGAAGGCAATCGTCGCCACGATGATCTCCAGCTTGCCCGCCAGGAACTCCTCCTGCACTTGCTTGCGGCGCTCCGCATCCAGCCCGGCGTGATAGGCGGCCGCCGCATGGTAGGCGCTGAGTTCGTTGGCCAGGGCTTCCGCTTGCTTGCGCGTGGGAGTGTAGACAATCGCCGGGCGGCGCTGCGGGTCGGCCAACAGTTCGCGCGTGAGCTGGGAACGTTCCGAGGGCGGAATCTCCACCACTTCAATCGCGATGTTGGCGCGGCGGAAGCCATGAATGAAGCGCGCCGGCTGGATCAGCGCCAACTGCTCCACGATGTCGTCCTGCACGGGCGGCGTGGCGGTGGCGGTCAGCGCGATCACCGGCGCCGGCCGCAAGCTGGGCACGTACTGGCCCAGGCGGCGGTAATCGGGCCGGAAATCATGCCCCCATTGCGAAATGCAGTGCGCCTCATCCACCACGATCAGCGAAACCTGCCGCTTGGCGAGCATCTCCGGAAAGCCCGTCACGCGCAGTCGCTCCGGCGCAATGAACAGAAATTGCAGTTTGCCGGACAAGTAGTCGCGGCAAGCTTGCCGCGAATCCATCCGGCGGCGCCCGGAATGAATGCACTCCACGGCAAAACCCCGAGCCTTGAGCTTGGCCACCTGATCTTCCATCAAGGCGATCAGGGGGCTGATCACCAGCGTCGTCCCGCCGCGCGCAATGGCCGGCAACTGATAGCACAGCGACTTGCCCGAGCCGGTGGGCATGACCAACAACACGTCGCGCCCTTCGATCACCGCCCGGCAAACCGCTTCCTGATTGGGACGGAAACTGTTGAAACCGAAGGCGCGGCGCAAGAGCGCGTGGAGGTCAACGGGGGAAGCGAGAGGATTGAACAGCGGTCATAACGACATAGCTTTAGCAGGATGAGAGGCAATTCAAAATTCAAGATTCAAAATTCAAAAAGCAAGGCGCAAAGGTCAAAGAACCCAACATAACATTGCGACAGGTTTTCGTTTTCCATCCGAACGACGTGCGCGCGTCGCACCACCAGCCAGCCCGCCGGAAGACGGGCTGGCGATTTCCCCGAAAAGACCCAACTGGGAACGATCAAGCGCCGAGGGTCCTACTAACTCCTAACTTCTAGCTTTCTAACTGCCTTCTTCCCTACGGCTGGGTCAGGAAGATCGGCAGTCCCATCTTGCCCTCGTATTTGGGCAGGTAGCGTTGGGTGTCGTACATATTTGCGACGTCCACGTGACGCGGGCCCAGCTTGGGGTCGGGGATGGGCTCCATGGCGTAGCATCCCTTGTTGATGGCCGTCATCTTGCCGTGCTCGCCCTTGGCGATGCAATCCATGGCCATGCTGGCGAAAGTGGAAGCCACCAGCTTATCGACGAAGTCCGGGCTGCCGCTGCGCAGTTCGTAAGTGAGGTCGCTGACCACCGTCTCCTGCCCGGTCGCCTTTTTGATTTCGTCGCTCAGGTCTTCGCCCACGTTCGCCTTCTTGCGATGGCCGAAAGCGTCAGCCTCGCCGTACTCGCGAATCTGGTAGCCTTCCCACTGGGCGCCTTCCGACAGGACGACGATGGAATAATTGCTGGGATTCTCTTTCTTATCCTGCATGAGCAGATCAATCATGTTCTTCAGATCGAACTTGTACTCCGGAATGGCGCAGCGGATGCCGGAAACGTACGCCGTGTAAAGCGATGTGTAACCGGCGTCGCGGCCGAAGACGCGGAACACCCCGATGCGCTCATGCGAGCCCACCGTGGTCCGCTGCCGGTCGATGGCGTCCATGGCGCGCGTGATGGCGGTGGAGAATCCGATGCAATACTCGGTGTTGCGCACATCGTTGTCCATGGTCTTGGGAACGGCAATCACCTTCACGCCTTCCTTGTCCAGGCGCGCCGCGTAGCTCAAGGTGTCGTCGCCGCCAATCGCCACCAGGTAATCGAGGCCCAGCGCGCCGACGTTCTTCAGGACTTGCGAGGTGATGTCGTAGACGTGCGACGTCACGCCCTTCTTGGTGCTTTCCACCTTGGGGAAATCACCGCCCGCGCAAACGGCCGGAAGTTTCTTCATCTTCTGCGGATTGGTGCGCGAGGTGTGCAGGAACGTGCCGCCTGTACGATCCACGGTGCGCGTGTTTTCACGGTCAAGGGGGAGAATGTAGTGCGCACGGCTGGCCGGGTCGTTCAGATCAACGTGCGTCAGGCCTTCCCATCCGCGCCGGATGCCGATGACCTCGCAGCCCATGTCGCTGGCTCGATAAACTACCGTCTTGATGACGGAATTCAATCCCGGAACGTCGCCGCCGCCGGTGAGAATCCCAATGCGTTTTGCTGCCATGAGTGCTCCTTCAAATATAGGGTTAGGTTCCCCTGAAGGTCAAGAATTATCAGCTCCCTAGGGAATATAGAAGTTTACACCGCAGCAGGCCGTTTGGGAACCATTGCGGGAGGTGTGGAAGAAAGTCCAATGGCAAAGCGCAAATTCACACAGCCCAAACGATCCTCAGGCGGGAAGTGGTCGCTCCCGACTGGTACGCGGATGGATCTATGTTCAAGCGCAACCGCTAAAGTCCGCCGATGTAACAAAAACCATCACTTTTGGAAATTTGCACGGTCAAAATGGACATAAAAATGCTCGAATTCTCTGGCGGGGCTTTGAATTGGACATACAGTCCCCCTCAAGTTCGGGAAATGACGCTTTTTTTCGAGGTTCACATGCCTGAAGCTCCCGCAGCCGCAAAAGCTCGCAAGTTCCGTGGCCAAGTCTTCATAAATTGGGACTGTTGCAAGGGTTGTGGGTTCTGCATCGAATTCTGCCCGCCCAAAGTTTTGGCGTTTTCCGGGGACTTTAACGACCACGGCTATCATCCCCCTTATCTGGCGAAGGAGGAGGCTTGCACCGGCTGCGACCTGTGCGGGCTCTACTGTCCGGACTTTGCCATCTACGGGGTACGCGTGCCCAGAATTGATGATTGACGATTGCTGATTGATCCAATCGCCAGTCGGCATAGCAAGGATGACCAAAAATTGAAGGCAGACGATGGACAGTATTGCAATCAACGATCGACAACTCAAAATGATACTAACCACTGCCAATCCGAAATCTGTTTTGACCGGCGCACATTTCCTGGACGGCGATCAGGCCGCGTGCGAAGGCGCGCTGGCCGCCGGCGCGAATTTCGTCGCCGGCTACCCGATCACTCCTTCCACGGAAATTGTCGAGCGCTTCGCCTCGCGCATCCCCACCGTCGGCGGCGTTTTCCTTCAGATGGAAGACGAGTTGGCCTCGTCGATTGCCATCGTGGGCGCGGCGTGGGGTGGGGCCAAGGTTTTCACGGTCACCTCCGGTCCGGGCTTCTCCTTGATGATGGAGCACCTGGGTTACGCCGCCATGACGGAGACTCCCCTGGTGCTCGTTGACGTGCAGCGCGGCGGACCCTCCACGGGCTTGCCCACCCTGCCGGGCCAGGGCGACATGATGCAGGCGCGCTGGGGATCGCACGGCGATTATGAAATCATCGCCCTTTGCCCCAACTCGCCGCAGGAATGCTTCGACCTGATGATTGACGCGTTCAATCTTGCCGAGGAATACCGCACGCCGGTGCTGGTCATGATGGACGAGTGCGTGGGTCACATGACGGAGAAGGTGGTGATTCCCGCCCGCCGAGGAGATCAAGCTTTTTCCCCGGCGCTACACTTCCCTGCCCCCTTCTGAATACCTGCCCTTCCGGCCGGGACCGGACGGCATTCCGGAAATGGCGAAGGCGGGCGAAGGATATCGCGCCGACGTCACCGGCTTGACGCACGACGAACAAGGCTATCCCGCCATGAACTGGCAGGCGCAAAAGAAACTGGTGGGCCGGCTGGTGGGGAAAATCCGCAACAACGCGGACCGCATCGCGCGCTGGGAGGAACACCAGGTGGAAGACGCCGAGGTGGTGGTGGTGGCGTATGGCATCACCTCGCGCGTGGCGCAAGCGGGCCGTGCAGATGGCGCGCGCGGAAGGACTTGCGCGCGGGCCTGCTGCGGCCGGTGGTGGTGTGGCCCTTCCCGGAAAAGCGCATCCGCGAGCTGGCCGGGCGCGTCCACTCCTTCCTGGTGGTGGAGATGAATCTACGGCCAGATGGTTTATGAAGTGGAGCGCTGCGCCGCCGGCCAGCGTGCGCACGGAACTGTTGGGGCACGGCGGCGGCATGGTGCACGAACCGGAAGAAATCCTGCAAGCGATTCGCGAGGCGGCGCAATGAGCACACTCCCCGTAGTCAATCCCGGTCGAGCCCTTTCTGCGCACCGACCGCATGCCGCACATCTGGTGTCCGGGCTGCGGCATCGGCACCACCGTGAACTGCTTTGCCCGGGCGCTGGTGGAATCCAAGCTGCCGCTCGACAAGGTCGCGGTGGTCTCGGGCATCGGCTGCACGGGGCGCGTGGCGGGGTACATGAACCTCGATTCCTTCCACACCACCCACGGCCGCGCCATTCCCTTTGCCACCGGCCTGAAGCTGGCGAACCCCGCACTGAACGTGGTGGTCTATAGCGGCGACGGCGACCTGATCTGCCATCGGCGGCAACCACTTTATTCATGCTGCGCGTCGCAATGTGGATATTACCGTCATCTGCGTGAATAATTTCATCTATGGCATGACAGGCGGGCAAGTGGCGCCCACCACTCCGCTCGGGGCCACGGCCACCACTTCGCCCTACGGCTGCTTACGAGCATGCCCTTCAACCTGCCGTTCCTGGCGGAGTCCTCGGGCGCGGTTTACGTGGCGCGCTGGACCGCTTTCCACGTTCGCCACATCGCCCACTCCATGGTGGAGGCCATTCACAAAAAAGGGTTCTCCTTCATCGAAATCCTCGCCCCCTGCCCCACGCTCTACCAGCGCCGCAACAAGATGGGCGACGGGCTTGAAACCATGCGCTTCTACAAGCAGCGCAGCATCATCAAGAATGGCGCGCACACGCGCGAGGTTGATATCAATCTGCAAGGGGAAATCGTCGTCGGCAAGTTCGTGGACATTGAGCGGCCCACCTTGCAGCAGAGCATGGAGCAACAACTCCGGCAGACGTTGCGCGACCAATACGCCGGCATGGGAGGAGCCTGATGGGAACCTCGGAAATCCGCATCGCAGGATTCGGCGGGCAGGGCGTCGTCCTGGCGGGCATGGTTATCGGCAACGCCGCCACCCTCCACGACGGAAAGTTCGTGACCTTGACGCAAAGCTTCGGCCCGGAAGCGCGCGGCACGACGTGCAGCGTGCAGCTTATCGTCTCCGACGAACCCATTCTCTACCCCTACCTGACCAAGCCCGACATTCTGGTGGTGATGTCCCAGGACGCCAACGAACGCTACGGGACGGATCTGAAACCGGGCGGGCCTGCTGCTCTACGAACAGGACCTGATCCAACCCGCGCGGCTCAATCACGGAACGCGCACCTACGGCATTCCCGCCACGCGCTTCGCGGAAGAGTTAGGCCGCAAGTTGGTGCTGAACATGGTGATGGTGGGCTTTGTCACTGCCATGACCGGACTGGCTTCCCCCGATGCAGTCCGCATGGCCATCAGCGCATTCTGTGCCCCGCGGAACCGAACCCCTCAATCTCGCCGCCTTCGAAAAAGGGCACGAATACGGAAAATCCCTGCTGGAGGCCGAATTGGTGCCAGCGTGAGGATCCGGTGGCGCTCAATGTTTGTGAGGGTGCATGTGCGGGTGCGAGTGGGTCTCGCCGCTGGCATGAACGTGCCGATGGACGTGAACGAGATTGGTCTGTTCCAGCAATGACGTGTTGACCCAGAATTTCCGCGGGCCTCCCCGCCGCCACCACGCGGCCTGTCTGAAAAACAAAGCATTGATCGGCAATATCCTCCACGATGTCGAGATCGTGGGTGCTGGTGATCACCGTCTTCGGCCCACCGCGCAGGCCGATCAGGAAATCGATCATCTGGCTGGCGCTCTTGGGATCAAGCGCCGCCGTGGGTTCGTCAAGCAGCAGCACCTCCGGATCAAGAACCAGCACGGAGGCGAGCGTCACGCGCTTCTTTTCTCCGGTCGACAAGTGATGGGGCGAGCGATCCTTGAGGTGAGTGATCTTCATCACCTCCAGCATCTCCTCCACCGCAGCGCGCACTTTCTCCTTAGGCCACTGAAGCTGCAAAGGCCCAAAGGCCACTTCATCAAACACCGTGGGGGAAAACAGTTGGACGTCGGGGTTTTGAAACACCAGCCCCACCCGGCGCCGGAACGGATAGGCGAATTCGGGATTCTGCAAGCGTTCCTCGGTGAAAGGCTCGCCGCAGAAGGCGATGCTGCCCTTTTCCGGAAAGGCCAGCCCATCCAGGAGCCGCAGCAGAGTGGACTTGCCGGAGCCATTCGCCCCCAGCAGCGCCACCCGCTGGCCGGAGCGAATGGCCAGGCTCAGGTTGTCGAGCGCCATCACCTTGCTGTAACGAAATGTGACCTCGCGAACGTCAAAGACCGGAACAGGCATAGAGATTTTCGATTTTGGATTTTAGATTTTCGGATTGATTCGATTGTCGATTTTCGATTCGATCGTCGTTTCGATGTCTCTCGATCCTTGAATCTTGAATCTTGAATCGCATCGCCTTTCACCTGCCATAATAAAACGCGGCCCCAGCCAGGGCCGCAAACAAACCCAGCATAATCCAGTCGAGCGCGGCGGTGTGGAAATCATCCAGCATATAGACCTCGCCGCGGAATCCCCGGGCGAGCATGGCGCTGTAAACGTCGCCGCTAAGCTGCATCGTCTTCGACATCAAAACGCCCACGCTGGCGGCGGCCAGGCGGCGGCGGTCCGGTCCGTTCAATTCGCCCACCATGCGGCTGCGGCGCGATTCCAGCATATCGCGAGCGCTTTCGAGCAGCAGGAAAATATAGCGGTAGGCCATTCCCAAAATCACCACCACCACCACGGGAACCCGCAGCACGCGCAGCGCCTTTAAAACGTGGGTCCACGGGGTGGAGAGAATCAGCAACACCGAAAGGGTCGACGGCGGTTTCAACCCGGGTCACCAGGTAACCCGCACTCAACAGTCCTTGCGCGGTCAGCGGCCAACCCAGCACGGGAAGCGCGCCAGACCACCCGGCCCGGGAATTACGAACGGCGCGGGCAAAGCAATGATGCCGGTGAAAAGCAGCACCGGAATCCATACGCGCTTGGCCAAGAGCAGTGGGGAGACGCGCGAGGATGCGGCGAGCGACGAGCGCAATGGCGAATACCGCGCCAATCACCCAGAGTTTGTGGGCCGTCGCCGCGGCGATAATCAGGACCAGGATGCCGACCACTTTGATGCGAGGGTCGAGGCGTTGGAGCAGGCCGTTCGCCTTGGCAAGATCTTCGGCGTCCAGCGCGTGCTCCATGGCGCTGAGAAAACCGGCGAGAGTGCGCTCAAGAAAGTTCATAGTGTTTAAGAGCAGTGACAAGTGACAAGTGACGAGTGACGAGCGAACCGTCCTGCGCCGCGCTTGCGTGGCAAGTCACTGACTCCTGGCACCTGACTCCTAGTCTCCTGACTCCTTCTCCGCTTGCCCCGACAGCCAGCCACCCCGCAACGAGCGACACCAGAATGATGGCGCCGGAACCGAACATGGCGGAGAGCGCGTAACCCACCGCCGGGCGGCGCACAAACGACGGCGCATATTGCGGGAAGGGCGCGGTCCACAATGATGGAGAGGCGCTCCAAGCCTCGCGGAGGTTCGGACGGGCAGGTGCGGCGTTCTGCGAGGCCGCGGCCATCTTCTCTCGCGCTTGCAGACTGGAAAAATCCCTGCGCGCTCCACTCGCCCCAGGCGGTGCCGGCGGCCAAAATCCCCAGCGGCGTCAGCACCATCAGCAGGGCCAGCGCCGATCCACAGCGGGCGCACGGTTCGCCACATGCTTTGGCTTTCACCGCCCGCAATCTCGCGGCTCTGCCGCCAAGTTGCCGGGCGCAGTGAGCTTCAGAAGCGAGGGGTTGGTGCGCTGGAAGTAAGCCACCACTCCCGCCGGCGAGCACCAGTTCCGCGAGGCCGGCAAATGTCAGGTGGCCGATCATCATGGCGGGAATGGCGATGCTTAAAGGGTAGGGAGCGTAAAGCGGCGCGCCGCTCGGGTCCTTGAAGAAAAGCGGCTGAATCCCAAACTCCACCGCGGCGCAAAACGCCGAGGCATTGATGGCCGTGTAACCCGCCAACGCCGCGGCCACCACCCTTCGCGAAGAGGTAAGGGCCGCGCGTCCCGCCGCCAGGCGGTAAACCGCATACGCCACCAGCGAACCCACAATCGCCATGTTGAAGCAGTTGGCGCCCAGCGTGGTGATGCCTCCGTCGCCAAAGAAGACGGCTTGAATCGCAAGGGCAATGGAAATGGCCAGAATCGAGGCCCACGGCCCCAGGATAATGGTTGCAATCCCCACGCCCACGGCGTGCCCCGTGGTGCCGCCGGGCAAAGGCAGGTTGAACATCATGATGACAAAGGAAAGCGCCGCCATCACCGACAGCAGGGGCACCAGGCGCGTCGTGAGACTCTTCTTCACCCGTTGCAAGGCGGTGTACCAGAAGGGCGCGGCGGCTCCATAAAGAACCGCGCAAGTCGACGGGCTGAGATAACCATCGGGAATGTGCATGTTGCTTTCTGAACTTTCGCGAGGTCCGGCTGAGGCGCTGCCGACGCCTGGCACAACATTTCCATTGTAACTTAACCGCTGGGGGAAAGGGTTACCGGCGAGAATCTGCGGCACTCCTTTGCCATGGCAGAAGAAATTCACAATAGGAACGA
Organism: Bryobacterales bacterium; assembly: GCA_963745995.1. Taxonomy (GTDB): domain Bacteria; phylum Acidobacteriota; class Terriglobia; order Bryobacterales; family Bryobacteraceae; genus Palsa-187. The sequence continues at coordinate 1,390,347 of CAVUZF010000005.1, read as the reverse complement.
ATTGTCCCTCACGCGCTTATCAAGCCTTCTAATTGTGCCGTCGAACGCCATCCGTGCGAGAATATACAGTTCGATATATTCTTTGAGGAGTTGGAATCATGCCAAAAACAATTTTGATCAGTGGAAGTCCCAAGTCTGACGGCAACACGGCGCAGCTTATGAACGAATGCGCCAAAGTCATTCAGGAACAAGGCGTGGAGACCGAAGTGATTTCCTTCGCTGGGATGAGCATTCAATCTTGCACGGCGTGCGGGAAATGTTCGGAAACCGGCAAGTGCGACATTGAGGATGGCTTGAACGAAATCATCGAGAAAATTCGCAGTGCGCAGGGTCTTATCGTGGGTTCGCCCGTGTACTTCGGCACGGCGCGTGGAGATGTGATGGCCGCACTCCAGCGCATCGGATACATTTCCATGCATTCCGATCATTTCCTGGCGGGGACGGTAGGGGGACCTGTGGCCGTGGCACGCCGAGGCGGTCAGACCTCCACAATCCAGGAAATGCTCATGTTCTTTCTGATTAACGATATGATTGTGCCGGGATCAACCTACTGGAATATGGTCGTCGGTCGTCTTCCCGGTGAGGCGTGGAAAGACCAGGAGGGAATCGAAACGATCCGGCACTTTGCCGCCAATGTTGCGAAACTCGTAAAGAAACTCAATCCGCCGGCAAGTGCTGCGAATTGAAATCCGCAACATTGGCTATTACGGAGAACGAGCGGCGCGAAGTCGCAGAGTCCACACATTTCCGTGCTGGACGAGTACTGCCGCGACACAATTTCAAAGGGAGGATGGATTACATGTTAACTGCGGTCTTATATGATGTTGATAAGTCTGGTGCTGGAAGATCGGCCGATTCCCCAGCCTGGACCGGATGAAGCGTTGGTGCGAATCAAGTCCTGCGGCATTTGCGCCACCGATTACAAAGCCATCAAAGGCATCCGCAAGAACGTGCGCTTTCCGCTTGTTCCCGGGCATGAACCCGCCGGGGTGGTGGCCGCGGTGGGAGCGCACGTGAGCAGCGTGAAAGAAGGCGACGAAGTCATTGTTTGCCCCAGCGGCCATTGCGGATATTGCCGGTATTGCCGGATGGGTCAGGAGCACTATTGCGAGCACATGTATACCACGGGAGGCGATGGACCGGAGGATGTGCGGCCGGGCAGCTTCGCGGAGTACACGGTGACGGGAGCCAACTCGCTCTACGCCAAACCCGCCAGTGTAAGCTTCGACGCCGCGTGCCAGACCGAACCCCTCAGCGGCGCATGGAAGGGCATCATCCACTATTCGGAAATGCGGGTGGCCGACGATGTGGTCATCATCGGCACCGGTGGAATCGGCATGTACTGTTTGATGGTGGCCAAGGCGGCGGGAGCGGGACGCTTGATCGCCGTGGATGTCAGTGATCATGCCCTGGAAACCGCCCGCCAATTGGGGGCAACGCACACTCTCAATCCCAAGCGCGACGATGTGAAATCGGAAGTGTATGAGATTCTGCCGCAGGGGCCGGACTTTGTACTGGAAGCCGCCGGCCCTATTGAGGCGGTCAATCTGATGGTCAGCCTTTTGCGGCGCGGCACGCGCTGGAACATCTTCGGCATCACCACTCACGAAAAGTTCACCTTGGACGGAGGGCTGATGCATTTTCTGGAGGCGCGCATGGACTCCAGCTTCTCCACCAATCCGCTGGCCATGGAAAGCGCCATCCGGCTGATTGAGCGCGGCGTGGTGAATCCCGAGAAGGTCATCTCCCACCGTTTCCCCTTAGCCGAGATTGCGCAAGGCCATCGAGGTGATGGGAACTCCCGGCCGGAACAAGGTGATTATTAATCCCTAAACTCGAATTTCCGCCTGGAAAGGAGCTCGAGGTATGAACTCCACATTGATCGAGAAGAAGGAATTCCCGATGTTGATCGGCGGCGAGTGGGTGCGCACGCCCGCGCTGCGCACCATCACGCTGCCTTACGATGGCACGCCGGTAGGAGAGGTTTACGATGCCGATGCCGCGACGGCCGACCGCGCGGTAACCGCGGCCCAGGCGGGCGCGGCGGACGTGGCGAAGCTGACGCAGTACGAACGCGCCGAGCTGCTCGATCGCATGCGGCGGTTGTTGGAGCGTGACGCTGCCGAGTTTGCCCACCTGATTTCCTGCGAAAGCGGAAAGCCCATCCGGGAAGGGCGGATGGAAGTTGACCGCTCCGTGCAGACTTTGATTGCTTCCGCCGACGCGGCCCGCCATCTGCGGGGAGAAGTGATTCCCATGGAAGCCGCCCCCATCGGCAAAGGCCGCTGGGCCATGACGGTGCGCGAGCCGCTGGGAGTTATCGCCGCCATCACTCCCTTCAATTTTCCGTTGAATCTCGCCATGCACAAAATCGGTCCGGCTTTGGCGGCGGGCAACAGCGTGGTGCACAAGCCCGCCGGAAACACTCCCCTCAGCGCGCTTGCGGTTGGCACGGTTGATTCAGGAAGCGGGCGCACCGCCCGGCGCCTACAACGTGGTGACCGGCCCGGGAGGGAAGCTGGGGCCGCAATTGATCCAGGATCCCCGCGTGGCGATAATCACCTTTACCGGCAGTGTTCCCGTGGGCGAACAGATCCGCGCGCAGATGGGCCTTCGCCGCGTCACGCTGGAATTGGGTTCGAACTCTTCCGTGATCCTCGAACCGGATTGCGACCTGGAGGTGATGATTCCGCGTTGCGTAACCGGGAGCTTCGCGCACTCCGGCCAAGTCTGCATTTCTGTGCAGAACATTTACGTCCACGAATCCATCCAAAAGGAGTTTGTCGATCGGTTTGTCGCCGCCACCCAAAAGCTCAAAATCGGGCACCCGCTCGAAGACAGGACGGAGATTTCATCGCTGATCAGCACAGGCGATGCGGAGCGCGTGGAGCGGTGGATCGCTCGGGCACAGTCAAAGGGTGCGCACGTTATCACGGGTGGCAAGCGGGAAAACGCCACCCTCGAACCGGCCATCCTCACGGACGTTGCTCCCGACCTGGAAATTTGTTGCAAGGAAGTTTTTGGACCGGTGGTGGCAATTCATCGCTATGGCAAGCTTGAAGACGCGATCGCTGCCGTGAACGCCAGTGAATACGGATTGCAGGCAGGATTGTGCACGCGGGACATTGGCAAAGCGTTTGCAGCCGCTCGCCAGTTGCACGTGGGAGGGGTCATCATCAATGATGTTCCTGCGTATCGCGCCGACCACATGCCTTACGGGGGCGTTAAGAAGAGCGGGATAGGGCGCGAAGGGCCACAGTTCGCCGTGGAAGAGATGACGGAATTAAAGCTGATCTGTTGGCGATGACAGGCTACTGCCCGATGGCGGCCTAAAGCCGCCTCTACGAAGCGAGGTGAAAGGAGCCCGGGCTAGTGCTTAGTGGTATCGCCTGCGTGGTCGCCTTCGCCTTCCTTGTTCGGGCTCACGCTGGCAGTTTCTTTATTCCCCACCACCTCGACCAGCAGGGGTGCGGAGGGGTGCATCGTGGGCGAATTCGATTCAACCTCACCCACCACATAAATGGGTTGAGTAATGGGCTTGGCCCAATCCTCGGCGTGTAAGGTGAAGGTCCGGGAAGATTGTGTCTCGGAAACCAGCACACCGTTCAAGCCGATATTGACCACCCGAACGCCCGGGGGAAGATTTATAACCGTGCAGGGCACTCGACCTTGGAAACCATCGCGGCGTTCGACGTTAAGCGTGACCTTTATGTTCTGTCCGGGTTCGAGGGTGAGGCGAGTGGGACCAGCCGTCACAATGGCGTCCGGCGGCGGGATCACCGAGGCGAGATTGAGAGGCGCCTCCTGGTTGGCAACTCTCTCCTGGTCAACACCGTTAATTCTTGCGTGTCCCACAATCTTCATTGGCGATGGTAGCGCATTGACAGATGCGCTGGCGTCAGCCGAGAGGAGCACAACCGTTGAATCTTGTCCGGCAGGAATGGTGGCATGACTTGCCGTTACGCCGGCCGCGAGTCCCTCCACATTAATATCAATTGGGCCCTCATATCCCCGGACACGACTTGCAGTTATGGTGACCAATGTGGATCCGCCCTGGGGGATATTGGGGTTTTCCGGTTCAGCGCTCAGCCGGAAATCCGGGCTGGCATCGTGCAGGGATAGGCGGTAGGCAAAGTTCTGCCCTTCCAGTCCGCGAACGTCCTTGAGATGCAGAATGTAGTCGCCGTCCTGCGGCGCCACGAAGTTCAGCCGCGAGTCCGGTCCATAACCGGGCCCCCCATCATCATTTCGCCAAGTCAGGTGGAACACGGGCAAACCGTTGGGTGGGAACTCGGCGCCAGGCGGGAGAATCTCAACGCGATAAACAGGGGTATTAACAGCATGGGCATCGGGCGAAGTTCCCCAAAGGGCCCATCGCAAGCCATCGGCACTGCGCAAATCCACGTCAGCGTCAGGCTGGTCGGGAATTCTGGTGATTTGATCGAGTTCATCCGCAACCATCAGGTAATCACCGTCGTGAAAACCCGAAGTGGATACCAATCTGATTTCCGGCCCCCGGGAATCCTTGTCGGAAAGCGTTACGTAGGTTTCGTTAAGGCAGCGGACTGTGGCGCGGGGAATCGGATTCCCCTGGGCGTCCAGAACCTCGATCACCGAGTCCAGCGGCGAGCCCAATCTTGCCGCAGCGACGTCGATGGTTACGCTCTCCCCCTTCCGGGCATGAAAGCGGAAGTAGTCTTCGTCGGCTCCGCCACCATTTTTGACCACGCCAGAAATATGTCCGTTAATCGTGACGGGTAAAGATATCTTTTGGGCCTGGCCCGGCGAATCATTGGGCTCCTGCTCGAAAATCTCGGGATTGTTGCCGACCGCGAGTTTCACGGTGTTGAACGACCATCCCCCTTCGCCCTTGGCCCTGAACGGCATGGTTGTCCAGCCATTGGCCCACTTGGGCGGGTCAACCTTCACTTCGTGCAAATCGCCCAAGTTGACGCCGGTTACCGAAACGCTGGCGGGTTCTCCCGCGCGCACACCCAGCGGAAAGACCTGCGTGATATAGGGCAGAGGGCCGGCATTGACGCGATAGAAATGATCCATGCTCCCGCCCTTTTCCCGGTCAGTGACCGACAACGTATACTTGCCGGCCTGGGGCAGTTTGTAAGTCAGGACGGCGTCTGCGCGGTTCAGATATTCACCGGATTGGGCAAGCATCTGACCGGATTCATTTCGTAAGACCAACTGCGATTCGAGCTTTGACCCCAGCGGCGCGGCCGTGACTTGGAAGACAAGCTCTTCGCCCGCACGGCCTTCAAACTGGTAGTTGTCAACCTGGCCGGGAACGGCAATTGTCCCTACAAATGTGGCCGGTAGTACGGCGGCTTCTGGACGCATCTCCGCGTGGCCCCAAGATTTCCGGTCAGAATACACTTCCGGAAAGGACCCGACATCGAAGGGCATCAGGTTTGAGGTTCCGAGTGGCGTCCGGATCCGGAACCAGTGAAGGCCTTCCTCAACATCTTGGGCAGCGGTGACTTCAATGGTCGCAGTTTGCTTCTTGCCCTGCGGTACAGGAGCAGCTTCACCAATTTTGAGCTTTTCCTCCGGCACGTCGCTGACTTGCATCACCTTCGTGGTAATGCCGACCGTATCGAAGACCACAGCCTTGATGTCAGAGAGATCGCGACCGTCAAGGGTGAAGGTGGCCGTCGTGCCCCGTTGCATACCCACGGGCCAAATCTTGGTGACCTCGGGAGGAATGATCCGGTTGTCGGCACGCAAAGGCGTGGCGTACGCCAACCCTAGCAAGAAGAGAACTAATGCCGGGAGAACTTTGCTTCTCATACGAAGACCTCGCTTGGAGGACACGGGATACGGGATCCGTGACTCGGGGCACGGGACTCGGGGGCAGGGACATCCGGACAGCGTACTCATTTCTTTTTATGCATCCGCCGCCCGTAATCTTCGAGGGCCAGTGAACGCCATCAGGCTCAATGAACCGAACCCAAAGCCATATCCCCGTGTCCCGAATCCCGCATCCCGAGTCCCGTTTCCGTTGCCCCCTGCCCCGGACTTTCAAACGCCACCCAGGGTCCAAACACTTCTTTAAACGATTTCACGTCAAACAAACTCAGCGTGCCGTTAAAGCGGCCTGCTGCCAAACGCGTTCCGTCGGGGCTGATGGCGAGCGCCTCCACCCAATCCGGCTGGTGATCGATGACTCCGATGGGGTCCAGCGTCGCCGCGTCGCGGAAGCGGATGGAGCCATCCGAGGAACTGGTGATCAGCATTTTTCCATCCGGCGTCCAGGCGAGCGCCAGGATGCTGTCCTCATCCGCAATCAAGGAACGCAGCAGGTGGCCTTCAGTCGGCGCCAACTTCCCAAACGTAAATGGTTTTGTCGTAGCCGGCGGCGGCAATCTGCTTTCCGGAAGGAGAATAGGCAATGCTGGTAAGGCCGTCCGTGGCATCGCCCAAGGTGTACAGCCGTTGCCCGGAAGCGATATCCCAGATCTTTACGCTGCGGTCCTGCGAACCCGAAGCCAAATGCTTGCCATCGGGGCTGAAGGCCACGGCAAAGACCGCGTCAATGTGGTCCTGGAGATTCTTCACTTCCTGACCCGTGGCGGCGTCCCAAAGCTTCACCATCTTGTCGTAGCTTCCGGAAGCCAGAAGCTTTCCGTCCGGACTCCAGGCAACGGAATAAATGCAATCCTTGTGGCCCCGCAAAGTTTTGAGAAGCTGGCGGGACTGAACATCCCAAATCTTGATTTCGCCGCCGCGCTGGGGCGGCCCGCCCGCTGCCGCCAGCATCTTTCCGTCGGGGCTGAAGGCGAGGGAACGCACATAATCCGCATGGCCGGAGAGCGTAGCCAGGGGCTTGCCAGTGGCCGAATCGATGAGCCGCACCACCTGGTAGCCCCCCACAGCGAGCAACTTGCCGTCGGGAGAAAACTTCACCGAGGCCACGGGGGAAACCACCGCAACTTGCGGCTTGATGTCAGGTATGGGCAGCGGCGCAAGCGCCTTGGTCGCTTCGCCGGGAGCAGGCCCCAGCGCGCCACCCTCCACCCACGCTTTAGAGTGGCGATGTCCGCAGCCGGCAAGGGGTCAGCCGCCGAAAGGCATTCGCGGCTGAACCTTTCCCTCGAGCATCAGAATCATGCGGCTCTGGTCAGCTTTGCCCGGAACGATAACCGCGCCATGCGCGCCACCCTTCATCAGCGCGTCGTAACTCTCCATGACCAACCCTCCCATTTTGGCGGCGCTGGAGTGGCAAGCCAGGCAGTTCTTTTGCAGGATGGGCGCGACCTGGGAATCGTGAAGTTGGGCGTGGAATCAGCGCGCACGGGGGAAGATGTGCCACCGAAGCACCAAACCAATAAGCAGAGCACAGACGTAATGCTGCCAAAGAGAAGTGTTTCCACTGCCGGTGTGCTGGTTATTGCTGATGGATGCTCCGTGGTGTCTTTTTCCCTTGGTGGTCATCTTTTTGGTGTTCGACCTTTGTCCGGTGGCGCCACGGTCCCGAGTCACTAATCCCTGACACCTGGCACCCGACACCTGAACCCTGCACTTAGTGGTTAAACATGAACTCTTCGCTCGTCAACATGGCCCACGCCAGGTCGTTCAGGGCGGCGCGGCGGGTATCTTCGATTCGTCTCGCCGTTTTGCTGCTCGGCCGACTTCAGCGCATCCACCAGAGCCTTCCGCTCATTGTCGCGCGGGTGGCGGCTGAAAGAGGCGAGGTAAAGGTAATCCACAATTTGATCGTCGGTGAAGCCCAGCTTGAGCAGCATATCCATGGAGCTGCCGGGGGCGCGCAGCTTATTGTTCAGCGTATCGCCGTTGAAAATGTGCAGCGCCTGGGTAACCGTGGGCACCGAGGTGCGTTCGCTTTCGCGCGTCTGTGCCCGCACGGGCCGGCCAAAGGCGGAGAGGAAGTAAGATCTCACGGCCGAATCGGGCAATTGCAGGGCGCGCGTTCCGGCGGGATACCCGGCGAACTTTTCCGGCACCTTGGTGACCTCGGAATAGGCATCCAGCAACACTTCCGCGGGCAAGCGCTTGATGACGTAGTGCGACCCGAACTTGTCATCGTCGGCGTTTTCCTTGAGCGGCGTGGAGGAAGCCTGATAGGTGGCCGACTGCATGATGGTTCGAATCAGGTAATCGACGTCGAAGTTGTGCGCCACAAAATCCTTCACCAAATCGTTCAGCAACTGGTCATTGGTGGCGGGATTGGTATCGCGCAGATCTTCGACCGGACTCCACCAGCCCGCGCCCCATAAAGTTGCGCCAAATCCGGTTGACGACGTTGCGCGCAAAGAAGGGATTCTGCGGGCGAGGTGAGCCACTTGGCAAAATACACGCGCGTGTCGCCGGGGGTGGTTTCCGGCAGCGCCCTGGCGTCCAGGGGCTTGGGCGGCAGGACCGTCATGAAGCGGTCGTCAGTGAACTCGCCGGTGGGCGCCGAATAAACGGTGACGTCATTGAAATTGTTCCCACGCCCGGGCGCGATCGTGGTGGTGGCATAAGTCTTCAGGCGCACGCGCGCAAACAGGTTGGCCATGCCGTAATAATCTTTTTGCGTCCACTTGGCCAGGGGATGATTGTGGCAATGCGCGCAGGTAATGGTGATCCCCAGGAACGCCTGCGCCATGTTTTCCGTCGTGTCCAGGGGATCGCGGTGGATCAACCCAGTAATTGGCCGCGCCATTCTCCACGGTGTTGCCGGTGGCGGTCACGATTTGATAAACGAACTTATCCCACGCCTTGTTGCTGGCGACGCTGTCGTGGATCCAATCGTAATAGCTCCACATCTCTTCGTTGGACAGGCGGTTGCTCGAGACCAGCAGCAAGTCCGACCACTTGTACGCCCAATAATCCACGAACTCAGGCCGCTTCATGATCGCGTCGATCAGCCGGACGCGCTTGTCGGGCGAAGGGTCCTTGAGAAATTGCTCGACTTCGGCAGGGCTCGGCAGAATGCCGGCGGCATCCAGATAAGCGCGGCGGATGAATTCCGCATCGCCGGCGGGGGGCGAAGGCGGAATGTGCAGCACCTCGAGGTGGTGCAGGATGTCGTCATCGATGTAATTGTGCCGCGGCGCCTTCTTGAAGACCGCCTCCTCCAGGTTGTAAGGGAAGGGAATGCGCAAGCGGGAAAAGGTGACGTGGCTTTGGTACCACACTGTCACCGGCGCTTCGCCAAAGCTATGCATGGTGACGTGGCCGTAATTGTCGACGGTGGCCACGCCCTCGTTGCCGCTGTCGTACTTGGCCCAGCGGGTCACGTCTTCCTTGCGGCCGTCGGAGAAGGTCGCCGTCACCACCAGTTGCTGCTCGGCGCCGGGACGCAGCGATGCTTCCTGGGGAAAAACTTCAATCCTGGTCACGCGCGCGTCAGAATCCTGCGGGGCGGGCATGCCCTGAGCAATCCAGCCGGAAATCACCTGATACTCGGGTGAGTCGACCGCGAAGCGCTTGCCGCCGCCATGCGGGATGGTGAGGGTGGGCTTCAGCAGGATCAAACTCTTGGCAGGCTCCATGCGATCGGTGCGCCGCGCCAGGGCTTGGTGGGTCAGGGTCAAGTAATCGGTCTCTGCGGATCGTAGCCGCGCAACGTCAGCTTGAAGCCGTTCTTTCCGGCGGCGGCGCCATGACAAGGGCCGGAGTTGCATCCCATCTTCGTCAGCACGGGCTGGACGTCGTTGCGGAAGCTCCACACTGCCGGAGCGGTGAAATTCTCGACAGCTGACGGGAATGCTGGCGCGATGACCGTGGAAAGTCGCGGTAATGGTCGCTTGGCCGTCGCCTTGGGCCATCAGCAAAATCATTGTTGATCCGCGCCACCTTGGGGTTCGAGGATGCGATGGCCGCCTGAGCCGTCAAGTCTTCCTGGTGGCCGTCCGCGTAACGTCCCCTCCACCACCAGGCGCTGATTGTAATGCGATCCGGAAATGGCGATGGCGGCGGGGAGAATTTCGATTTTGGCGAGTGGACTGGCGGATAAGCGTTGTGAGCGGCCACCGGCGCCACGGGGGCTTTGCTTGTCGCCGTCGCTTCCGGTTTGATATTCGCCGCCGGGGTGGTAGGGGGCATCCTTCTGCATCTGCGGGGCGGTGGGATTCGGCGACTGCTGAGCGTTCGACCCGTGCTCCGCATAAAATACCATGAATGTACAGACGAGAATAACGAAGAGCAGAAAACGACGCGGATTCATGATTCCCCCAAAGACCAAGTGACGAGTGACGAGTGACGAGTGATGAGTGATGAGTGACATGCCAGCCGGGCCTTGCTCTTGCTCATCACTCTTCACTCATCACTCGTCACTGTCGTTTCACACCAGCAATTCATCGATCGGATCAAAGCCATGGTCCACCAGGCGCACCACGCGGCCTTGCGGAGTCTTGAGCTCGGTATCGATGGGGATCCCGAGGCACTTGTACACCGTCGCCGCCACATGCGCGGGCATGACCGGGCGATCCTTGGGAGCGCCGCCGATGTTGTCCGACGCGCCCACAATCTGGCCCCCCTTGATGCCGCCCCCGGCCAGAACGACGGTCCAGCATTGCGGCCAATGGTCGCGGCCCCCGGCGGGATTGATTCGGGGCGTGCGCCCAAACTCTCCCGTGGCCACCACCAGCGTGCTTTCCAGCAAGCCCCGGTCGCTCAAATCTTCCAGCAGCGAGCTGTAGGCGTTGTCAAACATCGGCCCCACCAGGTCGCTATAACATTGGATGGGGCTGAACGGAGCGGAACCGTGAATGTCCCACGTGATGTCGTTGAAGACGGTTTCAAACATGTTCACGGTAACAAACCGCACGCCGCGTTCCACCAGGCGGCGCGCCAGCAGGCAGCCCTGCCCAATGCGCGTCATGCCGTAGCGCTTGCGCATGTCTTCCGTCTCCTGCGTCAGCTCAAAAGCCTCGCGCGCCTTGGCGGAGGTCATCAGCGTGTAAGCCTGGTTGAAGGTGGCATCCATCAACTTGGCGTCCTGGTTGGTCTCCTCGAAGTATCTCACCGACTGGTCGATGACTTGGCGCCAACTGCGCCGGCGGTCAACGCGCACCGCCGAGATGTAATCGGGCGGCAGCATGTCGGGCACTTTGAAATTGGCAGCGGAGGGGTCGGCGTTGAGGACGAAGGGGTCATAGGCTTTGCCCAGGAATCCGGCGGTGTCGCCGTGCGGCAGGTTGCCCCCCAGTTCGCCAATGATGTAAGGGATCAAAACGTTGGGCGGCATGTCGCCGCGCGGGCCTCGCTCATAACCGCAGCACGGAGCCGTAATTGGGCGACTCCAGGCCTCCCTGGAACAACCTTCCGGTCTGCATCATCTGGCAGCCGGTGTCGTGGACCGCCGCCGCCGTGTGGTAGCAGGATCGCAGCAAGGCGAACTTATCCGCGTGCTTGGCCATGCGCGGGAAGATTTCGGAAATCTCGATGCCGGGAACGTTGGTCTTGATGGGCTTGTAGGGGCCGCGAATCGAGGCAGGCGCGTCCGGCTTCATGTCCCAGGTGTCGAGCTGGCTCGGCCCGCCGACCAGCATCAATTGAATGCAGTTGATGTCCTTGTCGTTGCTGACCGCGCCCGAGGCTTTGAGGGAAAAAAACTCGGGCAGAGTCAAACCCATTAATCCCAGCGCGCCGGCGTGCAGAAAGTCGCGGCGTGGTGACTCCATCGCAAAAATGAACTTTCTTGTCGGCATCCAGCCTGAACATCGTGTGGCCATCTCCCTCCCGAAGTCTCGTGGGTGGGCGGACCTGTTCCGCTGAGGATCTGCGTGAAAGGATCGCCGGTCGCACCCGGCGGAATCCGTTGATGACTTACCGGCCCTGCCCGGCATGCGGAGTCGTAGTGCAGAGGGCCGCAGTTTCCGGATTACGAAGTCACCGATACCGCAAAGTTAGGTACGGTTGCCATGGATTCCCTGCCTCAATTTGCTCGCCCCGAGCGACTAGTATTATACCGCATCCGATTTGGGCCGGTATGGAGAATTTATTTCGAGAGAAAATGAGCGCTCGGAAGTTCGGCAGAGGGTACGAGTGTCTAGCCGCTGCTACGCTTGCGCCCATTGCTTCTTGATGTAGGCAAGCGCCCTTGTTAAGGCGGCTTCAGGATTATCGGTGGCATTGCATTCCATGTTCAGCCATCCTGAAAATCCCCAATCTTTGAGCGCCCTGAATCCCGGACGATAATCGAAGGGCAGCGAACCCGGCTCGGTCCGAGCCTTGCCATCTGCCAGGTGAACGTAGACGGTATATTTTCCATATTGCCGCAAGGTGGCGGCAATGTCTTGCTCCTCCAACTGCATGTGATAGAAGTCGCTCAGAAGCTTAAATCCTGGAGCGCCCACGGCTTCAATGAACCCGGCGGCCTGGCTCTGGAGATTCATGAAGTGGGTTTCCTTTTTGTTGCACGGCTCAAGCATCAGGTTAATGCCGGTGCGTTGGACGTCCGGCGCCAACTCTTTGAGTTCAGCCACTAACAGCCGCTCCTCGATCTCCCGCGGCGTCATGATGGGAGAAAGGTCCTGAAACTTATTGGGCCCAAAGACGGGGACTTCAATGATGTCGCTGGCCCCGAGGGAGTGCGCCATCTCCAGCCGTTGGCGGTCGAGTCCCACCCCTTGGGCGCGAACCCGGGGATCTGTGTCCAAAAGCTTGATCGAGCCCACTATGGCGCTAACGGCGATCCCGATTCCGGCCAGTTGCTCCTGGATCGATTCCACGGGCTGATTTAGCCATTCCGAGCCCAATTCAATGCCGTCATATCCCAGCCGTTTGACCAGTTGCGCTCGCTCTCGCAGGGTCAAATTCTCGGGCAGCGGGGTGCGAACTCCGAAGCGTACATTGCCTGCCTGGGGCGCAGCACGGCCCGCGAGCGCCGCACATCCCATGGTTGCTCCGCACCCGATCAGGAATTCTCTTCGATTCACCTCAATTGCTTTATTCATGCGCATCACCTTTGACGTTATTATAATGTCGCAGGCTTCTTCTGCAAGCCCATGTAGCACGTACGTCCTGCCCGTGGGGGTCATGACCAAGATGGCCATGCCACAAGGCAGCCCCACCCTGGGTGGGAGTTAACTTGCCGCCGGCAGGTCTTGAGCAGGCAAGGAACTCGGCGCGGTCCGATCCAGCAGTTCACGCACCTGGGTCAAAAGATCAGACAGCGTGAAAGGTTTTTGGATGTAAGCGCTGAGGACGTTCCAATGCCGCATGATTTGATCCGCATAGCCGGACATGAAAAGCACGGGGATGCGGGGGAACTCCGCAGTAAACTTTTCCGCCAATTCCACCCCACCCATGATCGGCATAATGATATCCGTCAGCAGCAAATGAATTGGCGCTGGGTGGTTTCGGGCCACGGAAAGAGCTTCCACGCCATTGGTCGCCTCCAGAACAATGTAGCCGTAACGTTCCAGGATCTCGCGCGTATATTTCCGCACCCCTGCCTCATCTTCGGCCAGCAGAATGGTTTCTCCTCGCGAGGCGATTCGTTCAATCTTGGCCGCTGAGTCGGCAATGTCCTCAAGACCGGAGGAGGGGAAGTAACAGCTTAAAGGATGTTCCCTGACCCGGTTCGCTGGAGACCCAAATGGACCCGGCACTCTGGTTGACGACGATTCCATAGACGGTTGACAATCCCAGGCCCGTGCCTTTTCCCGGCTCCTTGGTAGTATAGAAGGGCTCAAAGAGGTGGGACTTCACCTCCGCAGACATTCCCGTGCCCGTGTCGGTAACCGTCAGCACGACGTACTGGCCAGGGCTGACGTAGAGGTGGGTTCGCGCAAAGTGATCGTCCACCACCTGGTGGAGGTTTCAATCACCAGCTTGCCGCCAGCCGGCATGGCATCCTTGGCGTTCACGGCGAGGTTCATCAGGACTTGCCCCATCTGCCCGGGGTCCGCGCGAAAAGCCCCCGCTTGCGGGTCCAGCGACAGAACCAACTCGATGTTTTCACCCAGCAGCCGCCTCAGCATGTTTTCGTACTCTTTCACGAACTCGTTCACCACGATGGTCTTGGGCTCGGCGACCTGCCGGCGGCTGAATGACACCAACTGGCGCGTCAGGGCCGCTGCCTGCATGGCAGCCTTGGAGAGTTCTTCCATCGAGTCCCGCAGGGTGTCTTGCGGGCCCATCTCCGCCAGGACCAAATGGGCGTAGCCGTTGATGATGGTGAGCAGGTTATTGAAATCGTGCGCGATGCTGCCCGCCAGCCGGCCGACGCTCTCGAGCTTCTGGGATTGCAGAAGTTGCTGTTCCAGCCGCTTCCGCTCGGTAACGTTCTGAATCACGCCCACCAAGCGGACCGGCTTGCGATTGCCCATCGAAAAACACCCGGCCCCGGCTGGAAAGCCAGCGTTCCTGGCCATCTTCAATGCCGAGGGTTCGATACTCGTGTGCGTATTCGCCGCCATTCTCGAAACGCAGGGCATCCTGCAACGTCTGCGTTACGCGGTCGCGGTCGGCAGGGTGGAGCGCGCGCAGGAAGGTGTCATAGGTGACCTCCGCCTCCGGTGACAGCCCAAAGTGTTGCCGGGCAAACTTTGACCAGATGAGCTTGCCGGTCTGGGGATAGAAATCGAACGTGCCGAGCTGCGTGGCCTCCACCGCCAGCGCCAGGCGTTCCTCGCTCTCCCGCAATTCTTCCTGCGCTTGCTTGCTTTCTCGCCGCGCCTGCGGCCTCCGCCAATTCGCGCTCGACGGCAGGCACCAGCCGTGTCAGGTTGTTCTTGGTAAGGTAATCGTGCGCCCCGGATTTCATCATCTCGACCGCGGTGTCCTCACCCATCTTGCCGGACACCACGATGCAGGGAATGTCCTGGCCGCACTCCTGGAGAATGCGGAGGGCGCCGGGCGCGTCAAACCCCGGCAGGTGGTAATCCGCAATGATCACGTCCCAGGTGGGATCCTCCAGCGCATGGCGCAGACCCTCCGCGTCTTCCACCCGATGGGAAAAGACTTCGAATCCCGCCTGCATCAACAGGCGGAGGATCATGTCCGCGTCGCTTTCCGAATCTTCGATTTGTAACAGCCGCAAGGGTTTGCTCATGGCGCCTCACTTCATTATGGATAAACCAAGAATGCCCAATCATCGATGCTGTAACCCGCTTGTTTTCAGGACAAGCCCGGGTGATAAATGCTGACATTTTGTCACTTCACCTTGGGGGGCTCCTCATTCAAAACCAACCAATACAATCCCAATTGCGCCACCGACTGGACAAATTGCTCGAAGTCCACCGGCTTGCGGATATAGCTATTGACCCCCAGGTCGTAGCTGGCGGCCATGTCCTGTTCCTCCCGGGAAGAGGTGAGGATGACCACGGGCATGCGGCGGGTGCATCGCCTCGGTGCGAATTCTCCGCAGCACATCCAGGCCCGACACCTTCGGCAATTTCAAATCCAGCAGGGTGAGGGTGGGGAAATCGGAGGTGTCGCGGCCCGCGTAGGCGCCCGTCCCAAACAGGTAATCCAGCGCTTCCTGGCCGTCGGAGGCAACCACCAACTTATTGAGGATGCGGCCCTTTTCCAGCGCGCGCTTGGTGAGATCGATATCGCTGGGATTGTCTTCAATCAGGAGAATGGTTTTGTTATTCATTGTTTATCCGCTCCAAGCGTGAAATACATTGTCGCCCCCGCGCCCACCTGCGCCTCCGCCCAAATGCGGCCGCCATGGCGGTGAATCACCCGTTGCACGGTGGCCAAGCCAATGCCCGTGCCGGGAAACTCGCTGGCCTTGTGCAGGCGCTGGAAGGGCGCGAAGAGCATTTTGGCATAGGCCATATCAAAACCCACGCCGTTATCGCGAACGAAAAAAGGCGGGCTTGCCTTCGCACTCGCATCTTGCCGAACTCCACCCGCGCCGTGGTGCGCGGCCCGGTGAACTTCACCGCGTTATCCAGCAGGTTGGTCAGCGCGATCTCCAGCAGCCGGGCGTCTGCCGGTGCACTTTGAGCTGCGGAGCCACGATGAATTCGATGGACCGGTCGGGGTGCGCCTCCTTCAGGCGGGCGACGATGGTTTCGGCAAGAGCGGTGAGGTCGACGGGACCGGGAACCAGTTCCGCCCGGCCGACGCGCGACAGGTGCAAAAGGTCGTCGATCAGCCTTCCCATGCGCTGCGCTTCGGAGCGAACCCGGTCAAGGTACTTATGCCCTTGCGCATCGAGACGCTCGCCATAATCTTCCAGCAGCGCCAGGCTCCAGCCGTCGATGCCGCGGAGCGGAGCGCGCAAGTCGTGCGAAACGGAGTGCGCAAAGGCCTCCAGTTCCCGGTTGGCGGCTTCCAGTTCCGCCGTGCGCGAGCGCACGCGCTGCTCCAGTTCGACATTGAGCAGCCGGACCTCTTCTTCCGCTTGTTTGCGCTCGGTGATGAGTTCGCTGAAGATGATGATGCCCCCGATGCTGTTGTCGGCTTTTCGCCAGGGCCGAACCTCCCAGGATAACCAGTCGACGCTGCCATCGGGACGCAGGAAAGGGTCTTCCTTGCAACTCTCCACTGCCCCGGCCAGGCAGCGCTGGTGAATCTCCTTCCAACGATCCGATACTTCCGGAAACACCTCATAATGGCTGAGGCCCCGAATGTCCCGGTCGCCAAGGCGATAGTCCGTCATCCAGCGCTGGCTCACCACGAGATAGCGCATCTCCCGGTCAAGCATGGCAATGGCGGCGGGCGCGTGCCGAACGAACAATCGCAGCATCCTCTCACTTTCGCGGAGGGCCGTTTCCGCCCGCTTGCGCTCGGTGATGTCCTGCACAGAAACGAGCCCATATTCTTGCCCATCGAACTCGACGACATTGGCGTTGGTCAAAACGGTGTGCGCGTCGCCGGACTTCGAGTATAGCGTCTGTTCCGTCCTGACCACTTGACCACGCCGCCGCATTTCATTGATCGTCTGGGCTCGAAGTTGAGCATCACGCATAAGGCCAAGTTCCAAAGAGGTCTTTCCCAATAACTCCTCTTTCGTATAGCCGAACGATTGCGTCCACGCCTCGTTAGCATCGACATACGTTCCATCGGACAAGCGTGACAGCAGGGAGGGAATTGAGGCTTTGTGGAACAAGACGGAGAACTTGTATTCGCTTTTGCGCAGCGCCTCCTCGGCTTGCTTGCGCTCCGTAATATCGGATTTGATGGCGATGTAGTTGGTGATGTTCGCCGGACGAATCGCGCACCGGCGCAATAGTGGCCTCCTCCGTGTAGAGTGTGCCATCCTTGCGCCGGTTCGTGAATCTCTCCGTGCCACAGGTTTCCGGCAGTGAGGGCAGCCCACATCTCCTGGTAGAACTTAGCGTCGTGCTGGCCTGACTTGAGGATGCGCGGGTTTTGGCCGAAAGCCTCGCTGCGCGTGTAACCCGTGGTGCGGGTAAATGCCGGATTGGCGTATTGAATCTTGGCGTCGCGATCCGTAATGACCACGGTCTCCGCAGCCTGCTCGATGGCGGTGGACAGAAGCAGTCTCTCAGCCTCCGCCCGCTTGCGCTCGGTAATATCAATCTCGATTCCATCCCATACGATGGAGCCATCCGGAAATCGCGTAGGCGAGGAACGCAACAGACACCAGTGGGTTTCGCCTGTCGCGCGGTGTTTGTGGCGCACTTCCACTTCAAACCGCGTCAAGTGCTCGGCCGATAAGGCGATCGCCGCGGACAGCCGCTCGCGATCCTCAGCCGCCACGTTTCTAATGACGGTCGAGGGATCGGTCATGAACTTGGCAGCGGGAACGCCTGTGAGCCGTTCGATGCCGGCACTAATGAAATCGACGTGCGGTTGGCGGTTCGCATCCAGACGATAGCGGTAGATCGCGCCTTCGGGCAAGTTGTCACCCAAGGTGCGCAGTCGAACCTCGCTCTCGCGCAACGCCTCCTCCGCGCGTCGGCGCTCCGTGAGATCGAGAATGGTATAGGCGAAGCGTGGGTTCCCAGATTTCCCGACACCCATATAGCTGGCCGTAGCCAGAAGCCATCTTTCCGTTCCCTGCGCGTCCCGGCGGGCGTATTCGCCGGAAACCGGCTTACCCGTGCTTCGGGCCTTCTCGTAGATAGCGACCCACGTTCGCGTTACGCTTTCTGAAGCGCCCGCTTCCGTGGCGTTCTTGCCGGCAATGGATTTCCTATCCAGGCCGTATAATTGCGCCGCCGCTTCGTTGCAGTAAACGTGGAAGATGCGGCCGTCGACAAGTTCTACCATTCCGCGCATCATCCCCGGATTGTCGAAAAAGCTGCGCAGGAGCGCTTCGCTCTCCCTCAGCTCCTGCTGAATTCTGCGCTGCTCGCTGATATCGGTATTCGTGCCGAACCACCGGGTCACCTTACCGTCTTCATCGCAAACCGGCTTCACGCGTGTCAGGAACGGCCGGAAGACGCCATCGGCGCCGCGCAATGGAAACACCATATCGAAGGGTTTCCCCGTGGCGATCGAGTCCTTCCAGGACTCCAGAACTTTAGGCAACGCCTCGGGGTCGTGCACCGATTGCCAGCCCCATCCCGCCATTTGTTCGGGCTTCGTCCCGGTGTACTCATACCAACGGTCGTTGTACCAGAAGATCCATCCATCCGCATTTGCCATCCAGCACAATTGCGGGATAGCATTGGCCAGAGTTCGGAACTGCGTTTCGCTTTCGTGGAGCCTTTCCTCCGCCCGCTTGCGCTCCGTAATATCGCGATTAGCTTCCAGTACCGTTTTGTTGCCGTTTGTGTGCGCCGCCAATGTCCATTGAGCCTCGACGATGAGTTTTCGCCCATCCTTGGTGGTTTGAATTAACTCCCCCTTCCATTCACCATCACGTTCCAGTACTGAGTCGATCCAGGCCGTGCCCAAGGGATGATACGTGTGCAGAAGCTCATGGCTGGGGCGGCCAACGGCTTCCTCCCGCGTGTAACCAAAAAGGGTTTCGGCGCCGCGACTCCAGTAGCCAATGGCGCCCCCTAACTGGCAAATTAACAGGGAGTCGTGGGCTTGTTCGAGAAGGTCAGCGTGACGGCGCAGGTCCCCGGTGATTTCCTCGCGCCGGACGGCTTCCCGTTCGATGACCATGCTGGCTAATACCAGGAGAAGGATCATCGCCGCGCTGCCCAACCCCAGAACCCAGCGCGCACGAGAGCCTTCAACCTCGGCTTTGGCGGTGCGCTCTGCGAGCAATCGGCGCTCTTCGCTCATGACGACATCCAGTGAGGAGCGCAACTGATCCATCGACGGCTCTCCTCGGCCATAGCGAACGAGGGCAAGAGCCGCGTCGGCTTTCGAGGCTGTGCGCAGCTCGATAGCATGCTTGAGCACGCTCAGTCTCTCGTCGGTAAGTCGATTGATCTCACCCAGACGCACTTGATCGTGGGGGTTGTCGGAGGTCAAATCCTTCAGTTCTTTCAGGCCGATCGGGAGGGCAGCAATCGCCGAGTTGTAGGGCCTCAGGAAGCGCTCATCACCGGTCAGCAAGTAACCGCGCTCTCCACTTTCGGCATCCTTCATCATGGACAGCACGGACTCAGCGGAGTTCATCACCCGGTAGGCGTGTGCCACCCAGTAATCCGCCTCGTCGGAGCGCTTGAAGTCATGCAGGAGGAGCAGGACCATCCCGGCCAGTACCACCGCCGCGCCGGCTAGAACTGCGGTTTGGCGGATGACACGCGGCTTGATGCTTCTCCCCCCTACGGACAGGGAAACCGGCAAGCGGCTTGAGACTTCGCCCAGGAAACTGATCCCGGCTCCCACAGCGAAATACGCAATCAGGTTGAGGGCGTCAACGCGGTGTGCGATTGCAAAGGAGAATCGGGGTTCAAGGAGAAAGTACCAGGCGGCAATTCCCCCCAGCAGCGTCGCGAGCAGACCTGGTCCCCGTCCCCAAAGGCGCTTAACTACCAGGATCGTGAGGAAGAAGAACATGTAGGGCGCACGGTCAGCCAGCATCGGGTCAAGAGCCAGGCGAATGGCCAAGGTGCACACGACGGCCAGCACGGTCCAGGCGTACCGCCCGATGGGAGGAAGCGCTTTCACCAGTTTTTGCCGGTCCGTCATTTGTAAATTGCCCAATTTGGACTGACGATTGTCCATTGACGATTATCAATTTTCGATTTTCGATTGCCGATTGTCGATTGAGGATTGACAGCAGTTGAGGATTTCTTCGTTGGCGGTCGACCATCGACAGTCGTCATCAGACCTTTTGTCGACTGTTCAGTGCTAATAGCTGGTCGAGGATTGACAGCAGAGCATGGTTTCTCTGATGTCAATCGACAATCATCAATCGGCAATCGGCAATAAACGGGGTGAAAGCTCGCAGGGCTTTTGACGAAATTCACCAAGCCTCCGGTAACGTCCAGTCACCCAACCCGGCTTATGAAGGTCACGGGTCGGGCTTTGCGCGGAAACCACATGCTAATTATTAAATAGTATAAATGCATTAAGTTACGGGTAATTCAGTTTCCGTGTCGGACATGTTCCCGGTTTGCGAGTCACTACGCCCCCACAAACGAGTGGCAAGCAACCCCAGCTCGCCTATTGGGCTCGGTTCGCACGTTGATGACCAGAGCCCCATCGATATGAAGATTAGGATAATCTCATTGAATGAGCTTTATGGGGACGAAGGCACGCCAATTCAGTGGCTTAGATGAGGAAAATGGCCCAAAATGGGGGAAACAAGACAGGGAGAATTGGCTCAATAGCCGGAAGGCCGGTAGGCCCCAAAGGGAGTAGGCAGTCGGGAGTAGGCAGTAGGCAGAAGGCAGAAAGCGGAAGGCAGTAGGCGGTAGGCAGCACCGCCACCGGCCACTGCCGGATTGAACAGTCTGTGACTTGGAGAAGTCACAGGCCAGAAGGCAAAAGACAGAAAGAGGTTGGCAGTAAGTTAAAGATGGGCCGGGGACTTGTACGAGGTCGCGTTGGGCATGCTGGCATGTGACGAAGGAGCAATTTTCTGGTTCTAAACGGCCGGCAAGGTTGCGCGTCACAAAATGTTCAATCCCCCCGCCGGTGGCTGGGCTGCCTTCCGCCTTCCGCCTTCCGCCTTATACTTTCTGGGCTGTGACTTCCCAGTCACAAACTCTTCAATACGGCCCCCGCTTGGGGGTGGGCTGCCTACCGCCTACTGCCTTCTGCTTTCTGCCTTCTGCCTACTCGTCCTTGCTGGGGATCAAATCGAGTTGCACCGAATTGTGGGAGCCTTCCGTGATGTGGACGGACTCGCCGAGGTTTTCGTAGGGCTGGAGGAAGTCCGGACTGGTGTAGGCGCCCGGCTCGACCTTTTCCCACGCAAACACCTTGTAGTCACCGGGAGAAAGGCCTTGCAGAACAAAGTGGCCATTCTGATCAGTGGTGACCGATTTGAACAACCGCCTTTCACCACGATGGGGCGGGTCCGGCACCAGCGCCACCGTCGCTCCTTGGAATGGCTGTTGATCTTTGGAAATTACGCCGTCAACACTCGCTCCATTGGGGCTCACCACGATATCCAGCGAGCCCGGGGCTTGCTTCGCGTCCACGGTGACGCCCGCCATGAGCACATCCACCCCATCCAAACGGGCAGACTTTACAAAGTAACTCTCCGGCAGGTTGCCAACGTTGATTTCGTAGTCACCGTCCGTGGCGTTTCTCAGCAGGAAGCTCCCATCGGGTTTTACCGGCTCAGAGGTGGGGCCGCCAAAAGGGATGAAGGTAGTTTTGGGCGACAGGTTGACCGCGAGCAAGGCGAGATTGGAGTCCAGTTGCCCTTCGATGTGCACTCGGCCTTTGATGTCGACCCCGGGCGAGACAGTCACGGTGACCCCGTCAATGTCCGTGTCAGTCACCTCCAAGGATTGCCGCCCGAAGCATTGCTTCCCATCCCCATTCAGCATGGCGAAAAGGTAGTATGAGCCTGGAGTGACGCTGGAGAATTCAAAGGCGCCCTGAGCATTCACGGAACGCATGAAATTCGGGAGAGCGAAATTCTGATTGGGGTTCTGCTCACGGAGGAAAACCATGGCTCCGCGTGCGGCGGTTCCGCAACCGGTGTCGAGGACATTTCCCTTGACCGCAAGGCCGCGAACAGGTTGCAGGCTGATATCGACGCCGGAAAATTCATCTCCCCCGCGGACGGAAATGGGCGCGGCGCGGTTAGCATCGGATACTCCCGGATAATAAATGGGCAGATAGCCCTGTTGGGTCTTGGCATTCTCGAATCGGTTGACTCGAAGCGTGGCCTGCACGAAGTATTGCCCGGGCGCCAATCCAAAAAGCCGGAACTCGCCCAGGTCGTTGGTTGCTCCCGCTCCGTTTGGTACAAGCTGGCGTTGGCCTTTTATGTAAGCATAACGCATGGCTAGAACCTGCGCATACACCACGGGTTGCCCATCCTCGTCGTAAATATGGCCGGTGATGACCGCCGCGGGAATCATCTGAAATGTAATGTCGGGGACTCGCTGCCCGGGTGAAAGGGTCAGCATGGCGCCTTCCCCTTCCGGAGTGCGCTGACCATATTGCTGACTCACAAAACCATTGTGTTGGGCCGACAGGTAGTATCGCCCCGGGGCCAGGCCCTTCACCTCGAACCGCCCCATGGCGTCAGTCTCGGCGGAACCCCCCTGGGGCTCATCCTTCCCTGTTCTGTTTCCCGCGGGCCGTGCATCCACCGTGGCCTTGTGCAAAGGTTCGCCCGTGCCTGCCTTCACCACTACACCCTGAATGGTGCACAAATCAGCGGGGTTCGGCGTAGTGGTTTGCTGGGCGGGAGGGGTGAGGAGGAAGAGCAAAGAAAGCAGGAAAGTGGACATGGCCAAGTCCCTTTTCGCTATCCGATTGTAGCATTTGACCAGAAGCACGGCTTCGCAACCCCGCCTCTGCTAACGGCTCATTGTGATGCGGAGACGGAGCGCCTTGTTGCCCGAAGCTCGTAGGGGCTGGGCTTGCCCTGCCCTTGCAGCATGCCCCTGGCATGAAACGAGGGCAGGGCAAGCCCAGCCCCTACGAAACATGTTTGGCTGCCGGCTCGACGTGAGATAAGCGGGTATATACTGATGGACATCCGGGAACCAAAATGTAAATTCAAGTTTAATTAAGCGGATGGAGGGAATCGATGCCTTTAGCTCTGACCTGGCATGAAATTGCACTTCGATTGCTGCTCTCGGCCGTGGCGGGAGGACTGATCGGTCTGGATCGCAGCGAGCACGGCCGTCAGGCGGGGCTCCGCACCACATTATTAGTGTGCCTAGCCGCGGCGGTCGCCATGATTCAAACCAACCTGCTGCTGGCGACGACGGGAAAAACGCCGGATTCCTTTGCGGTGTCGGATGTGATGCGTTTGCCGCTTGGCATTTTGACGGGCAT
Source organism: Bryobacterales bacterium (assembly GCA_963745995.1). Taxonomy (GTDB): domain Bacteria; phylum Acidobacteriota; class Terriglobia; order Bryobacterales; family Bryobacteraceae; genus Palsa-187. The sequence goes on along the minus strand of CAVUZF010000005.1, from coordinate 1,367,085 downwards.
GGGGTTCATTGGCGGTGGCGCGATCCTGAGGCGCGATAATCTTGTTTTCGGCGTTACCACGGCGGCGACGTTGTGGTTTGTCACCGTCATCGGCCTTTGCTTTGGTGGCGTGCAGATCGGGCTCGGTATAGCCGGATTTGCGCTGGGTATGCTCGTGCTTTCAGGTCTGCGTTGGGTCGACTACCACATGAAACAGGAGCAACATGCAACCCTCTATTTAACAACAGAACGCGATGCTCCGAAGCAGGAGGAAATCCGTGCTACAGTCCAAAGGGCCGGGTATAAGATCAATTTGGCTGCGGTTACCTTTGCCGGTCAAACCCAACAGCGCGAGATCGAATTCAGGTTGCAGTGGCGAGGCGTACCGCAAGTGGCGGACATGCCGCCATTCCTTCCTTAGAGGAGTGATCAGTGATCCACACGTGATGGCAGCGCAGTGGAAGGTCTCCTGAGGGTGCGAGCCAATGACGGAATGCCCGGCGGCGCGGCAGGAAAAACACGAGTAACGCGAAGCGGATCTGTAGGGGCTGGGCTTGCCCTGCCCTTGCAAGCCATTTTGAAAAGCCGGGGCAGGGCAAGCCCAGCCCCTACAGATCCGGTCTTCTACTAGGCCTTAGGCGGCCTTCTTTTGCACATACCGTGCTGCCATTTCTGACAGCGGTAGCGGGGCGTAATCGCCGGCGTGGCCGGCTTGGCCGAATTGCGTCATGCGCAACGCCACGACCTTCTTCATGGCTTCGCGGGCGGGCTTCATGTAGCTGCGGGGATCGAACTCCTCCGGCTTCTCGGCGAAGACCTTGCGGATGGCGCCGGTAATCGCCAGGCGATTGTCCGTATCCACATTGATCTTGCGCACGCCGTTCTTGATGCCGAGTTGGATTTCTTCCACCGGCACTCCCCAGGTGGGCTTCAACTTGCCGCCGTATTGATTGATGACGTCCTGAAGGTCCTTGGGGACGCTGGACGACCCGTGCATCACCAGGTGAGTGTAGGGCAGGAGCTTGTGGATCTCGATCAAGCGGTCCATTTTCAGCGTTTCGCCGGTGGGCTTCGAGGAGAACTTGTAAGCGCCGTGGCTGGTGCCAATGGCGATGGCCAGAGCGTCCAAGCCGGTAAGCTTCACGAACTCGGCAGCTTGCGCAGGATCGGTAAGGTGGCTCAGGCCGTCGAGCCCGGCGCCGTGGCCGTCTTCGATGCCGCCCAGACAGCCGATTTCGCCTTCCACCGTGATCCCCTTGGCATGGGCCATCTCCACCACTTCGCGCGTGGCCTTGACGTTATAGTCAAAGCTGGAGGGCGTCTTGCCATCCGGCATCAGCGACCCATCCATCATGACGCTGGTAAAGCCCAATTCGATGGCGGACTTGCAGGTTTCCACGCTGTTGCCGTGGTCCAGGTGAAGCACCAGAGGAATTTCCGGGTAGAGTTCCGCGGCCGCCAACATCAGGTGATAAAGATATTTGTCCTGCGAATATTGGCGCGCCCCGCGGCTGGCCTGAACGATGACCGGCGACTTGGTTTCGCGAGCAGCTTCCATGATGGACTGAATCTGCTCCATATTATTGACGTTGAAAGCACCTACTCCGTAGCCACCCTTGGCGGCTTCGTCCAGTAACTGACGCATAGAAACAAGAGGCATAAGAATTTAATCTCCTTCGATAAACACGGATTTATTGCTCTGGATTTCCCACCATGGTCCCGTGAGGCTTAATAGTGCGGCTCCAGTAACCTAATAGAATACACCAGCACGCCGAGGTTTGAAAGTTCGTTGGCAAACGGCTTGAAGATTCTCTAAGCTTGCCAGTACCATACTTCGGCATTACCAAGTGAGAAGGTGAATGATTTTAGGGCTGAACATGAGCTACCGACTCGCTGCCGCGAATGAAAATGCGCGAAGCAACTTGGAGTGCGGTGGCAGCAGCCATCGCCTTTCTTGTTGTGGCATTTGCAAGATTCCCGTATGTACTTCGGGCGGAAGGCGGTGGCTGCTGCCACCGCACTCCAAGGCTAGCGCCTATTTTCCATACCGGTCAATCATCGCATTAAGCTTATTGCGGTAATAGGAATAAGCTTCGAACGAAACATCCGGCGGAACAAAATGGTCGCTGAAGGGAATACATCCACCCGTCTGGAGGACCGCTCGATCGGCTCGAGAATCTCGTCGATCCGGTCCTTGCCTTTGGCGATTTCGCCCTTGGAAACTCCCCCCAGAATCTGGAGTTTAGGGTATTGCTTTCGAACCTTCACGATGTCCATTCCGCAGTGCGTCTCAAACGGATACATGCCCGTCACCCCTGCTTCCATGAACAACGGGATCAATGCATTGCAGTCGCCGTCGGTATCCAGAAGAATGTGCCGGACCCCGCGGGCCTTGAGAAAATCGCCGACTCTCTTGATGTAAGGAAGCATGTACTCCCGCACCGTGTCGAGCGAAATCATGGACCCGGTTCCGTAGGAAATATCCTCCCAGATGTGCCAGTGATCGATCTCAACCTTGGCCAGGACCTCGGCATAGACCGCGATCCAGATTTCCGTAAAGGTGTTGAGCATGTCGTGGATCAGCGCCGGCTCGTCGTGGTACCAATAGAACAGATTCTCATATCCGATCAGATGACTGAGCGTGCCGAAGAATCCGTGCGGATACCCGCCCACCGCCAGGGGGTAGTCGCGATGGCTGTATTCCTTGACGCGTTCATCCCAGCCGGCGGGGAATCGGCTGCTGATATTCTTCAGATTCAGCCGCTCGTCCTTGAGCTTCTCCCAACTCTTCTTGTCCCTGATCGGCCACTTCATGCTGGTGGGGATGGTGCCTTCCGCCTTGAGGAAGTGGCGCTGGACGCCATCGACATCGATGTAGTCAAAGCAATCATCGTCCTCATGAAGCACTTGAATGTCAAACATGGGAGCGAAGAGAAGATTGACATCCACAAGCTGCTGGTTTTGGTCCATGTGAAAGTAGTCGCGAACATCGATGCCCAGCGGGAAGGCCTGAGTGGGCCAGTACAGGCCACCCACCATCACGCCGAGTCCTTTCGCCAATTTGCCCTCACCGACGCTTCGCCATGCCGGCCCATAGAGTGAGGCCGTGGGTGTGGTCAACTCCTTGCTGATCACCGGATAGTGCTTTCTTCGGCAGGCCCTGCGCATACCAGTTGTCAACGGCCTCGCCCCAAATGCCGAAATCCCACTTCAGCGAGTGCACGTCCTTGTTAAAATCCAGCACCGCCAAGAATCGTTCCCGTGTGTTCATATGAATCCCTCGATCCGCTCTAAGATGTGCCTCCGGCCCCAGGTTTCGTGGTATCGGGGGGATGAATTGACTCCGTCTTTCTTGCCGGCGACATTCTCCTCCTATTCGGGCGGAGTTTCCAGTCCTTTAACGGGCTGAACCGCGCCACCATACCGACATGTAGGTTGACGGATGTTTATTGCTGTCCGACAATTCAGGTCCTGACAAGTTCCTCGCCTAAAGTAATTCAATCCTGCGCGCGAGAAAGGGAGAAACGAACCTATGAATTCCACTGAATTGGCCGGCATTATTGTCCCGGTGATCACTCCCGTCGACGACCAAGACCGCGTCGACGAGGCCGCCTCCAGAAGCAACTTCGACGCCTGATCAAGGCGGGCATGCATGGCGTCTTTGCGGTGGCTCGGCCGGGGAAGGCCCCCTTCTGACCTTCCGAAGAGTGGGAGCGACTGGCCACGATCGCCTTCGAAGAGTGCCACGGGAAAATTCACCTGCTGGGCGGGACCATGGATACCTCAGCCAAAAGAATTATCGAGCGAATCAAGGTTCTGGCACAAATCGGATACCAGAACTTCGTGGTCGCCCCCACCTTCTACGTCACGGCCAATCTCCCCTCGGAGCTTCTACGCCTGTTCGGGGAATGTAAGGAGCACAGCGCGGGGATGAACATGATCGCTTATAACATCCCATCGACTCACCGGCTCCATGATTCAGTGCGAAGTGATGGTGGAGATGGTCCGGCGCGGTTGGATCAGCTATTGTCAAGGATAGCTCCGAGGACATGGACTATTTTCATCGGCTGGTCTGCCGAGGCTGTGCCACTGGGGCTTCGGGTTTTCCTGGGGACGGAAAGGAAGGCCTCTGAAGCGCTTCAGACCGGAGCCGTGGGGCTGGTTCCCACCTGTGCCAATTTTGAGCCGAGCACGTTCCTAGCAGCCTATGAGGCCCGCGGGAATAAAGAGGAGTTGGCGCGGCTGCAGATTCGAATCACCGAACTCGTGGAGAATCTGCTGCTCGCGCCCAGGCTGTGGTTGGCGGGAATGAAGTATGCGGTCTCAACCATGGGATAGGGTCGGGCCGGCCGGTGTCGCCTTTGGAGCCCCTGAACGACGAAGAACGCCGGCGGATTGACGCGCTTCCTGAAGAAGGCTCCCCAGGTTGCGAACACTGGAAGCTGAGCGCTGGTAAGTCCTCGCGCCAATCAGGACGACACGAAATCCGGTAACCGCTCCCGGGCGATGTGTCGAAGGCGCAGGGCCTCGCTTTCGTCGATCCAGCGGTACGGCCACCGAAGTCGCGTTCCGGCGGCGGACCATCCCCCAATCGCTGACAACAGCTTATCGAGCGCCTGATTGGAGTATCCACCTTCGGCGCGAAACGGCAGGATGTAATCATCCAGAAAGCCGCGAAGCTTTCCCTCCAGGGCGATGGCAGCACCATAATCGGTACTCATGAGTAGGTTCCAGCGCTTCGCACCGACGGGATGGAGGCAGGCGACATTCGAATAGGCTCCGGAGGCGCCGAACCGCATCCCAGTGGCCAGTTGATGACCTGTGACAAACATGGAAATCCCCGGCACGCAACGATGCAACTCCGCGTACCACTGCGGCTCGCCCGCGACCTTCACTCCCACCAGCGCCGGTACCGCCTTAGATAATTGGGCGTAGTCCTCCGGCTGCAAGACGCGCTTGGCGTGGGGAGGATTGTATAGGATCAAGCCGATGGGGCTCGCCACGGCTGCCACGCGCTCAAGAAATGCCTTTGCCTCCTCCAAGTTCACAGGGAACCAGTCGGGCAAAATCACCTGGATCGCACCGGGCTTCAACTCCGCGGCGCGGCGAACCCGTTCGATGGAGACTTGCGCGCTCATGTAACCAGCGCCAATTTGGAAAGGCAGGCCGGCACTCTCGCACTTCTCTGCCACCAGGGTATTTATCCGGTCGAACTCGCCCTCCGACTGCGCGTAAAACTCCCCGGCGGTTCCATTGGTATAGATGCCGTCTACGCCCGAGGTCAGGAGGTAGTCGAGGTCCTGGCTCAAGCGTCCAAAGTCGATGGACTCATCTTTATTAATGGGAAGCAGCGTTGTGCCCCATGTCCCTGAAATCTGGGTGCTGGTAAGTGGCTTCATGGTTGGGACCTTTCTGCCCAACAGAATTACACTGCCGAAGTCATAGCGTCACACAAAAAGATGCTGAAAGTCCCGGCCGACTTCTCGCGCCAGCTTTGCCAGCGAATTGAGCACTATTTCCGGCAGCAAGATCCCGTCCTTGATGGCGACTGCACGCCTTTCCCACTCCATCTCACCCGGCAGCCAGATTCGTTCCGACCCCTTAGCCTTAGGGGAATTCTTGATGTTGCGGATCATTTCGTCCATCCGCTGCTTGAATTCCCCAATGGGCATGATCTTACCCACGTCGATAGCGATGAAGGCATGGCCGGTACCCGGGGGCTCCGCTATGAGTGGCCCTAACCACCCTTTGACTTCCCGGGTGACGCTGGAACCGCTCAGCACAGCGGCAAGCACCTCCACCAAGAGCGCCAAGCCGTACCCTTTGTGACCCGCCATCGGCAGCAAGGAGCCCACGCTTGGCCAATCCCCAATTTCGGTTGTCGGCAGCCCTTCCGCATTGGCAATCCAACCCTCAGGGATCTTACTGCCTTTGGCCTTTGCTGCTACGATCTTGGTGGCTGCCGTGGCGCTCAAGGCGATGTCGAGGAAAATCGGATACTCCTCTCCGGCCGGTGCCGCATAAGCGAAAGGATTATTGCCGATGACGGACTTCCGTCCACCCGGTGCGCTCATATTGGCATCGGTATTACTCATCGCGATGCCAATCATGTCGTGTTTAATGGGCATGTTCGCGTAATAGCCAGCCGCGCCGAAGTGATTGCCGTTTCTGACGCCTACATAGCCAATGACGTTGTTCCTTGCTTTCTCGATGGCAAGTTCCATGCCCCTGTACGCCGTCACCATACCCATTGCCGCATGGCCATCGACGATTGCCCATGCATCGCCCTCCAGCACGATCTCTGGTTTTGCCTTGGTGTTGATGCCGCCTGCACGAATCTTCTTGATGTAGTTCCGAAGATGATTGGTGCCGTGGGAAAAAGTGCCCCACATGTCGGTGGTCACCAATACTTCAGCCGTCGTGAGCGCGTCGTTTTCATCAAGCCCTACCGATTGGAGGGCATAAGCGCAAAAGGTCTTTAGCTTCTCCGGAGAAACACGCCGTGTCGATGGGTCGTCCAAAAATAGTCCTCCCGGTGTCGGAAATAGATCGTATCGCGAACATGCCTGAATGATGAGGAGAACCCCATATTCCCGATCATGGGTTTTCAAGCCAAAACATGCTCACCCAGTGCGCTGGGACATGTCAAGCCCCAATAGACTAGATCGCACCACCGACCGCACGACACTCACCGCGCGAAGGCTTGAATAAGCAGAACGATTGCGACATAATCCCTCCGCCGCGCGAGCCGAGTGCTGTTTCAAACGTGAACTTTGAGTTCGAGGTTCAACATTGAAAGGACCGCCGCGAACCCTTATCGCTACGGCGACAGGGTGTGAGGAGGAGCGTCGATGAAAACCGCGTGCTTGGTTCTGCTCATAGTCTGCGCACCGCTTGCCCTGGCGCAAACTCCTAAGGAGTTGCAAACGCCCAGTGCGGGTGGCTACGAGGATCAATCCGCCGCTCCGCGTTACTCGCAGAATCCCGGCACCCCCTGGCCAGGGATCGACGGGCTGGGAAGAGTTCTGCCCGGCGCGGAAGAAGTTGGTCCTCCGCGGCCAGATCGCTTCGTCGGAATCTTCTACTTTCTCTGGCTGGGCCAGCATGACCAGACAGACGGCGGGCCCTACGTGGTCACGGATATTCTCCGCCGGTTTCCCGATTCCCTGAAGAATCCGGGATCGCCACCTTGGGGAGGGAAAGGAGACCCGCATTTTTGGGGCGAGCCATTATACGGTTTTTACCTCGACTCGGATCCCTGGGTTTTGCGGCGGCACGCGCATCTGCTCGCGGATGCGGGCGTCGATACGTTAATCTTTGACACCACCAACAGGATTACTTACCACGAGGTCTACCTCCACCTCTGCGAGACCTTCCGGCAGGTCCGCATGGAAGGAGGTCGAACCCCGCAGATTGTATTTATGGTGAACACGGAAGCCGGAGAAACGGCGCAGGAGATTTACGAGGATCTCTACAAACCCGGCCTCTATCCGGAGTTATGGTTCCGCTGGAAAGGCAAACCCTTGATGATTTGCGATCCGGAGAAGGCGAGTCCGGAGGTTCGCTCATTTTTCACATTGCGCCGGGCCCATTGGCCTTTCACACACGTGAACACGCCTTACGCGTGGCATTGGGAAACGGCCTACCCGCAAGTGTATGGCTTTACCGAAGATCCGAAAGTGCCCGAAGAAGTGAATGTGGCGGCGGCCCAGAACCTTCGGGTAAGCGACGGGAAAGTCACCGCCATGAGCAACGGCGATGCTCGCGGGCGGAGCTTCCATAACGGCGCGGAGGATACCACTCCGGGCGCGGTCAACTACGGATACAACATTCAGGAGCAGTGGGGACGAGCCCTGCAACTTGATCCGCCCTTTGTAATGGTGACCGGCTGGAATGAATGGATTGCGGGGCGTTTTAACCGGCCAGGGCACGATGTGATGTTTGTCGACCAATTCGACGAAGAGTACAGCCGCGATCTCGAGATGATGCGCGGCGGCCATGGGGATAACTACTACTATCAACTGGTGGCCAACGTGCGCCGGTACAAGGGCATGCCAGCGCTGCGCAAAGCCTCGGCCCCGGTGACCATACCCATGGATGGCCTGTTCCATCAATGGCGGACGGTTCGTCCAGAGTATTGGGATCCCATCGGTGAAACTCTGCCGCGCGATTATGACGGCGTGGCAAAACTCCATTATGTGAACCGGTCGGGCCGGAATGACTTTGAACTGATGAAGGTGGCCCGCGACGACCAGAACGTCTACTTCTACGCGCACACTCGCGATCCCATTACGCCATGGAATGGCGGAAATTGGATGATGTTGCTGATCAGCGTCGATGGCAACCCCGCCACCGGTTGGGAAGGCTACCAATTTATCGTGAACCGCACAGTCGTGAACGAGAACACCGCGGTGCTGGAGAAGAGTACGGGAGGCTGGAACTGGGCGAAAGTTGCCGAGGTTTCCTACCGCGTTAAGGGCAACGAGTTGCAAGTAGCGATTCCCCGCTCAGCGCTGGACATCCCCACAGGAAAGGACGATTTCAGACTCGACTTCAAGTGGGCTGACAACCTGCAAAAGCCCGGTGACGTTATGGACTTCTACTTGAGCGGTGATGTGGCACCGGACGGCCGATTCAAGTACCGATACATGACCAAGTAGCCGTGAGAATTCTTGAATTTATGAAAACCGCAATGAAAGCGAGGACTGTCATGACCATATCAGCACGCGGCGCCGTAACTGCCTTGTGCCTGTGTCTGTTTGCTATCGGCGCACAAGCCCAGGATGTCGGTATCGGTTGCCGTCTCGAAGATTACTCAGTAAGACCACGCGTCTACGGTCGGGTAGGCGACCCCAATCAGAAACTCCAAGTTGTGGTGCTGCGAGACCCGGCCGGGGAACAGGAAGCCCGCTTCGACTTGTATCATGGCGCAGCACTCATCTCGCTGCGCTATCTGGGCAAAGAACTGCTCTACGCGCAGGAGCCGGGCGCCAGCGTTTCACTGTCCGTCCCTCACCAAGTAACGGAACAGGAAACAAAGGTCAAGTATCCCACCTTTGCATCATCGTCGAGTTATCAGGCCAGCCAAGCCGGGATCAGCATGTGGCAGCCGGCCACTACCGGCGGTATTTCCTGCCATGCCCAGGACTCCATGCGCGCATTCACGATGATGATTGAAAGCGGCGATGATAGTTCGTTCCAGGCCGATCCTCTGGTAGGTGTCTGGGAGGGCCATATCAGCGATACGTGGACGCCGGCCTATTCCACTCCGTTTACGATTGAAACCAATGCGTCGTGGGTTGAAAACCCCGGCCATAGCCCACGCTATTACCTGCATCTGGATCAAACCGTAGTTAATGTCCGGCCATGGGACCCCGGGGCAATTGAGTGGTCGATGGAAGCTTCAGCACCCTGGAGCGATCAAGTGCGGGCCGTGTCTTCCGAATGCGACGAGAAGAAGCCCTGCACAAGCGCCGCCACACCGGTTGCGGCGGCTGGCAGGTACGAGGACGCCGGGCAGCACTCGGGCTTCGCAACCGTCGTTCCCACAGCGGGATGGAAAACGAGCCGGCTTATCTTCACCCAGTCCGAACATGGGTGGGCCACTGTGCTGGCGCACCCGCTGGCTGGAGTTGGCGCTTTCCGTTTTGACTGGTACGTTTGCGCGGGTGATTGGAGCCAAGCGAAGGAATTCGCGGGCCATCTTGAGCACTAAGGATCGGAGGACACGAAATTATGAGAAGAATTCTTTGGAGTATTTTAGTGTTGGCCTGTGCACTTGCGCCGGTTGCGAACGCGCAGAATTCGTCTGGCCCGGCGGACAAGATCGCGATGCGCAGCACCTGCCAGGTGACCCAGTATGAAATGCAGCCGGGCCAGAAGGACGACGCAGTAGTGTTGAAAGACCCTGCGGGCGAGCAGACGGTTATCTTTGATACCGTTGAGGGCGGGGCCATCGTTTCCTTGAAGTACCAGGGTGTCGAGCATATCTGGGGCTGGAACGGCGGTGGGCTGCTGCAAATGGCTTTTCACAACGAAATGAAGAACGGCCCTGGACGGGCGACTACAATCCCACCCAGGCGGGCGATGGCACGGCCATGTCCCCGGTGACGGGCATTTTCTGTCAAGGAACCGATTCCCTCACCTTGATGACCATGATGCTCGATTTCAACAACAACAACGGGGCCTATCCCAAGGCCCTGGTTGCTGTATGGGGAGGCCGCGTGAACGAAACGATTCCAGCGGGCTACTTCTCGCCGTACACCCTGGAAACGCGGGCGCATTGGGTTCCCAATCCGGCGGGAGAGCCGAAGTACTACCTCCAGCTCGATGAGCGATTCACGCACGTGGCCGACGAGAAGATCGGCAAATTCGGTTATGACTTCGCCGATTACATGCCTTGGGAGTTCAGCGTGCGTGCGATCAGCCCGGAGAATTGCCCTTGCGCTTCCTCCAGCACCAATTACCTGGCGGGTGGATGGTATCGGGACGAGGCTCGAACCTTTGGTCTGGCCATCGCCATGCCAAGCAACAACTTCCCGGGCCTTAAGGTCAGCGGCGTTTTCAACAGCGACTACGGCTGGCGTAACCGTAATTTCCATCTGGGATCCGAAGATTCCCTGGACGGGATCCAGTCAAAGGCCTTCGTCTGGTACATCTTGCCGGGTACTTGGGAAAACGCGCTGAAATTCGCCAGCCAATTCCCCCGTTGAAGCGTGAAACCCGGTTGTTAGAATTGCCAGCGGGTAGCCGCGACGACACGGCGGTTACCCGCTGAGACAGCCAGTACTACCTGCAATCCGACACGGATGTCGTGCAAGTGATCGCCGCTCGTCCTCGAAGAAGGTAAGCGCAATCCCGTTTCACGTGCTCGAATTCTCTTCCCCATTGACACGACGCGAACTGACCCCCCAAATGCCATTTACAATTTTTACATGGCATTCTAAGATACCCTCACGCATGAAACATTCAGTCCTCATTGTTGACGACGAACCCGGCATCCGCGAATCCCTCACCGATGTCCTCGAGGATGAAGGCTATCGTGTGGAATCCGTCGGCAGCGGCGAAGCTTGCCTGGAAACTTTACATACCGGCAAGTTTGACGCCGTCCTGCTCGACATCTGGCTGCCGGGCCTGGACGGCATTCAAGTGCTGGAAAAAATCCAGGCCCTGGAAGCGCCCCCCACGGTCATCATGATTTCCGGGCACGGCACCATTGAAACGGCCGTCCGCTCCACCAAGCTCGGCGCCTTCGATTTCATTGAGAAGCCGCTCTCCATCGACAAGACCCTGCTGACGCTTCGCCACGCGCTGGAGCAATCGCAACTGACCGCGCAAAACCGCGAGTTGCGCGAGGAGCTGCGTGGCCGCGATCGCATCATCGGCGACAGCGTCCCCATGAAGGCCCTGCGCCAGCAATTGCAGCTCGCCGCCCCCACCCATGGCCGCGTGCTGATTTACGGCGAAAGCGGCACGGGAAAGGAACTGGTGGCCCACGCGCTGCACAATCACAGCCAGCGCGCCGACCAGCCTTTTGTAGAAGTCAACTGCGCCGCCATTCCGGAAGAGCTCATCGAAAGCGAACTTTTCGGGCACATCAAGGGATCCTTTACCGGCGCGCTCGAGGACAAGACGGGCAAGTTTGAACAGGCCCATGGCGGCTCATTGTTCCTCGACGAAGTGGGCGACATGAGCCTGCGCACGCAGTCCAAAGTGCTGCGCGTGATCGAGGAGCAGCGCTTTACGCCGGTCGGCTCCGGCAACAACCTTACCGTCGATGTGCGCATCATTGCCGCCACCAACAAGCACCTGGAAGACGAGATTCAAAAGGGCAATTTCCGCGAAGACCTGTTCTACCGCCTGAATGTGATTCCCTTCTTCGTGCCCCCTCTGCGCGAGCACGCGGAGGACATCCCCACGCTGGCCAACTTCTTCCTGGCGGAATTCGCCCGCGCCTATGGGCGGCGCCCCAAGCATTTCGCGGAAACAGCGATGGAAACTCTGATTACCTACCGCTGGCCGGGAAACGTGCGCGAACTCAAGAACCTCGTCGAGCGCCTGGTGATCATGGTGCCGGGCGAGCGAATCGAGCGGCGCCATCTTCCCCCTGCCCTGCACCAGGACGGAGCGCGCTCCGGCGTTACCGCCAAATTCCCGACCGGCAGGATTCTCCAGCCTGCAAGAAGCGCGCACCGCTTACGAGCGCGACTACATTCTCCGCACCCTGGAAGAGCATCAGGGCAACGTCAGCCGCACCGCCGAAGTCCTGGGCCTCGAACGCAGCCACCTGTACCGCAAGATGCGGTCCCTGGGGATTGCGGTTGGGAGTTAGCCAGCCCCCCACGCGACCCCATGGGACTGTCCCTCGGCGCGTCCCTCCATGGAACAATCAACAGGAACCCGTGGGGGATTGAGCGTATAATCGCATCAGCAGCTTCCGAAGAAAAAGGGGGAAGACCATGGTGAGAGCTTTCACTTCCGCAGCGAAGAGAGCGATCCCGGCAGCGGCGTGTCTTCTGGCGGCATCGCTGGTGGTCGTGGTACGCGCCGGGGAGAAGGCGCAACTAACCGGCCGTTGGAATTTCAATGCAAAGGTGAGCGACGACGCCGAGCAGATTGTTCGCGACGCACAGCAAAGCAGCCATCAGCCCTCCGAGACTCGCAGTTATCCCGGCGCTCCCGGGAGGTCCCCTGGCAGCTACCCTGGTGTAGGGGTTGACACCCCGATTGGTAGCGATGGGGGCGTTCGAACGGGGGATCCCGACGGCATCGGCAGGTCTCCCGTCGGCGGGGCGGCTGGGGGAGTGAATTACCCCGGCGGCAATGGCGGCGAGACTGGTAGTGGCGGCGGGCGCGGCGGCGGGAATGAATCAGGGAATCGTGGCAACCCGGCATGGGACTGGCTCACCAGGAATCCGAAGTTCTTGCAAATCGACCAGCATACCAAGCAGATGATGATCACGGATGACTCAGGCCACGTCCGAACCTACTACCTTGACGGGAAGAAGCACGAGGAGAAAGACGCGAACGGGGATAAGATCTCGACCAAAGCGCAATGGGAAGGTAACACCTTGGTTGCTGAGACCCGAACGGCCAACTCGGGAGTTCTCACGGAAACGCTCCGCGCGAGCCAAGATGGGAATCAGATCTACGTGAAGACTCGATTCGAGTCGCCGTCGCTCGGCGGGCCGGTGAGTATCCGGCGCGTGTATGACTTGGCCCCGGCGCCAGCCAAGTAGATTTCCGGAAGCCCGGGCGAGACAACCCAGGTCCAACCAGGAGAATCGAACATAAGACAAAGGGCAGGAGTATCCCGATCGGAAAGGTGGCATACGATGGCCAAGGGCTTCAACTTTACCGCAGCGACATCAGTCTCGGTTGTCGCGTGTTTTCTGGCAGCGTCGCTTGTGGGGGTGGCGCGCGCCGGGGACAAGCTGCAACTGACCGGCCACTGGAATTACAATGCCTCCCAGAGCGACGACGCGGATCAGAAGGTTCACGAGGCGCAAGTCAACAATGAGCGCGGGGTGAACGATGCCGCCGGCGGCGGCGCCGATCCGACGGCCGGAACAGGATACCCGGGCGGGGGCGGATACCCAGGAACGATGGGCCCCACCATCGGGGGCATGGGCGGTCGCGGTGGCATGGGGGGCATGGGCGGACCGGGCGGAATGGGTCGCGGCACCCGGCAGGGAACGCGGGGCGCCGGAAGTCACCAGCGAGGAATGGGATCGGCTCGCCGCCAATCCCAAATATCTGCAAATTGACCAGCGCTCCGACCAGATTGTGGTCAGCAACGACTCTGACCAAGCGCCAAACCTTTTACCCGGACGGCAAGAAGCATGACGACAAGGACGTGGACGGGAAAAAGATCACGACCAAAAGCCAATTGGGAAGGTGACGCCTTCGTCGCGGAGACCAAGCTGAGCCACTCGCAGAAAATCACCGAAACATACCGGCTCAGCGACGACGGCAAGCAGCTCTACGTGACGACACGATTCGAGGATTCCTCGCTCAACGGGCCGGTCAGCATCCGGCGTGTGTATGACGCATGGAAAACGCCAGCACCGCTAAGCTGACGAGCGGCCGTTCCCTGCCCTATCCTACTCCCCCGAACCGCCTTCGCCGCGGTAGTCCAGTTCGGCGATGACGGCGCTGTTGTTGCGCCAGTGCGGCTGGACTTTCACGAAGAGTTCAAGATAGACCGCGGGGAGGAAACAGTTTTTCCAACTCCACCCGCGCCTCGGTGCCGATTTCCTTCAGGCGCGCCCCGCCGGCCCCAATCACAATCGGTTTTTGCGAGTCCTTCTCCACCACGATCGTGGCGTGGAGGCGCGTGATGCAGCGTCCCTTCTTCGAACCCATCAATCAGCACCGCCGTCACGTAGGGCATTTCGTGCTTGGTGTGGCGGATCACCTTTTCGCGAATGATTTCGGCCGCCAGAAATCGTTCCGGCTGGTCGGTGTATTCGTCGGCGGGAAAGTATTGCGGGCCTTCGGGCAGCCGCTGCGACGATGGCGGCCAGCAATCCTCCAGCCCCTCTCCGTGCAGGGCGGAGATGGGGAAGATCTCCTCAAATCCGTAAAGCTTCGAGTAGCGATCCATCAGCGGCAACAGGTCGGGCTTGTGCACGCGGTCAACCTTGTTCAACGCCAGAATCGCGCGCGGCGAGTATTCATTCAGAAGGTTGATGACGAACTCATCGCCCTTCCCGTATTTCTCGCTCGCATCCACGATCAGCACGGCCAGGTCGCGATCCGCCAGCGCCTGCCGCACATAGTTCATCATCTGCTCATTCAAGCGCGAGAGCGGCTTGTGGACGCCCGGGCGTGTCCATGAAAATCACCTGGGCGTCGGGGCGGTGCAAAATCCCCAGGATGCGATTGCGCGTGGTCTGGGGAACCGGCGTCACAATCGAAACCTTGGACTCCACCAGGGCATTGACCAGCGTGCTCTTGCCGGCGTTGGGGCGCCCGACGATGGCGACAAATCCCGATTTGAACGAGGGGGTTTCAGACATGGGTTGCATTCGCGGAAGGCGGGCTGGGCGGCATCATCATCCGCACCTTCAGAACCGTCCGCTGATTTGCCTCCAGGACTTCGAACGTCAAGCCGTGACTCTCCACTTTTTCACCGGCGGCGGGCACGTGGCCCAGTTGATTCATCACCAGCCCCGCCACGGTGGAATAATCGTCGCCCTCGAGCGGAACGTGCACCTCATCGGCAACCTGCGCCAACTCGGCGTGCCCGGAAAGAATGTAGGTCGACGGCGACTCCTTGATGATGTCGCGCGCGTGCGGCTCCACTTCGTCGCGGATTTCTCCCACGATCTGCTCCACCAGGTCCTCGATGGTAATCAGCCCCGAAACGCTGCCGTATTCATCGATCACGATGGCCATCTGGGTGGTGGACTGCTGCAATTCCTTCAAGAGGTCGTGGATGGGCTTGGTTTCCGGGACAAAGGGCACGGGCCGCACCAGGTTGCGAAGCGTGGCGCGCTTCTGCTCTTCCGGGGACAATTCCATCAGGTCGCGCACGCTGATGAAGCCCTCGATGTGATCCAATTGGCCGGAGTAAACCGGGTAGCGGGTCAAGCGCTTGGTGCGAAATAAGGCGCGCAGATCTTCGATGGAAGAATTGATTTCGATGGCGGCGATTTCCGGCCGGGGCGTCATGACCTCGCGTGCCACCTTGTCGCCGAATTCCACCACCGATTGCAGCAGCTCGCGATCCCCTTTTTCGATCAAGCCTTCCTGCTCGCCCGTGGCAATCAGCTCCACCAGATTTTCCTGCGGCGATGGCGGCTCGGGCTCCGGTTCGGTGGGCTCCAGCAGCCGCGCGATGGTGGTGGAAATCAGGATCGGAAAGGTGAGCGGCAGCGCCCAAATAACCGACCCGCCGCAGCATGCGGTTCCCATCTGCTCCAGAATCACTTCCGGCTCGTCGTGCCGCACCACCAGCAGGAACGGAATCAATTGATCGGCAATGGCCACGGCGGCAAGAACAATCAGGAGCGCGGTGCCGAGATCGCTCCAAAGGTGCTCGGGCCGCCGCCAGATCAGCAGGCCGGTCAATCCCACCGCAAACAAGTGCATGGCGGCGCCGTGCAAGGCGGAAATCGAAACGCCCACGCGTTCGCGATTGGGACGGATGCGCCCGTCCTCGCTCGGCCCAAAAACCTTGCGCGCCCCCACCGGCGTCAGCCGCCGCATCAAGAGACGCAGGTAGGAGGCGACCGAGCCCAGCGCCAGCAGTACCGCCAGCAACAAGATCCATGCGATCGTGATGAAGAAATCTTGATCCATAACAGAAATCTAGAACAAGTCAAAAGGCAAAACGCAAAAGTCAAAAGTTCAAAGCGACGTCGGCTTCGAACTTTTGACTTTTGCCTTTTGCATTTTGACTTTTGACTTGCTCTTTCCTCCGGGCCCGCCCGCCACGCCCAATTGCTCGCGCAAGGCCAGTTCCAGCGCCACCATTTCTCCGCTATCGCGTTCGTGGTCATAACCCAGCAAGTGAAGTACCCCGTGCAGGATCAGCCAGCGGATTTCATTGAGCGTCGAATGACCTTCGGCGCGCGGCATTGCGCCGGGCCGTCTCCACGGAAATCACCACGTCGCCCAGGAAATTCTCGATGCCGCCCGTGCTCCCGCGCGGCGGGAAGGCGCGCGGCGCCGTCGGCGGGAAGGCTGCCCGGCGCTTCGTTCCAGGGAAAGGAAAGCACATCGTGGGTTTGTCCTTGCCGCGGTAGGCAAAGTTCAAGTGGCGAATGGCGCTATCATCCACGAAGCAGACGTTGAACTCTCGGTTCCCAGCCGCAACCGCCGCTTCAGGCTCCGCACGAACGCCCACAAGGAGGCGGTGCGGACCACATACCGTTTCTGAAGATTGACAAACACGACGCCTCAGAACAGCGGTTAGTGGTTAGTGGATAGCGACTAGTAGCTAATCATTCGTAATTGAACTAGCGCTAGCCACTAACCACTATCCACTGCTTTTTCGCCGTTGGCCTTGGCGGCCCGCACCTGGTCAAACTCTTCGTAGGCGCGGATGATCCGCTGCACCAGGCTGTGCCGCACCACATCGCGCTCCGTGAAGTAAATGATGCTGATGCCTGTCCACCTTGCCCACCACTTCCACCGCTTCCACCAGCCCCGAGCGCCGCCCGGTGGGAAGATCGATCTGCGTTACGTCGCCCGTCACCACCGCCTTGGAATTAAAGCCCAGGCGCGTCAGGAACATTTTCATCTGCTCGCTCGTGGTGTTCTGGGCCTCGTCCAGAATCACGAACGCGTCGTTCAGCGTCCGCCCGCGCATGAAGGCGATGGGCGCGATCTCAATGATGCTCTTCTCGATGTAGCGGTCCACGCGGTCCGGGTCCAGCACGTCATAGAGGGCGTCGTAAAGCGGGCGCAGGTAGGGATTCACTTTCTCCTGAAGCGTGCCGGGCAAATATCCCAGACGCTCGCCGGCCTCCACCGCCGGGCGCGCCAGGATAATCCGGCTGACCTCTTTGGTCAGCAGCGCGTCCACCGCCATCGCCACCGCCAGATAGGTTTTGCCGGTGCCCGACGGCCCAATGCCAAAAACCATGTCGTGGCGTTCCATGGCATCGACGTAAAGGCGCTGGTTCAAACCCTTGGGGGCGATCGATTTCTTGCCGAAGCTGCGCGGCCGGCCCGCTTCCGCCAAACCCTTCAAGCTGGCTTCCGGATCCTGGCTGATGATGCGCAGAAAGCCTTCGATTTCCGCGTTCTCAAAGCGCGCTCCGCCCTCCACCAGCGCCGCGTACTCCTCCACCAGGCGCTGCGCCCGGCGCACGTTGGCTTCCTCGCCTTCGATCTCCAGCGACTCCGTCGCCCAAATGCGCGGAAACCTGGAAACACCGCTCGAAGAGCTTCAGGTTTCCGTCATAAGTGCCGACGAGCGCTGGAACTCCCTTTCGTATTTTGACACTGGCCTTCATAGGGTTCGAAGTGTGAGACACGCCTCCATTTCAAAAGATGCACATGGCGCGGGGTTCGGCAGAATGCCGCCGGTTGGCAATCGTGGAAGGTGAGATACACGTTCATTAATTCCTAACGATGCTAAACGAGGCAGGCCACGAAAGTCAAGGCGCGGACATGGATCGAACCATCGCTTCATCGGCTCATCGGAATCAGGCCATTTGCGCATTTGATCATTTAACCCCAACACTGTTCACTTAGCGCCTTGGAGTGCGTGTGGCAGCAGCCACCGCCTTCCGCCCGAGATTCATACGGGCTCGCACGAATGAAAGGCAGTGGCTGCTGCCACACGCACGCAAGGCGCTTCGCACGTAATTAGATTCGTTTAATCCCTGACGACAGCTAAGTGAACAGTGTTGCATTTAACCCACATTTCCAATTTGAACTCCATATCTGAAGACGCTCCGGAGCAACTTTTCCTCCTTTGTTTGATACAATAACGCGAGGTAAAGTGGAAGGGCCAAGCTATGGTGAAACCGATTTCGGTAAGCGCGTTGCCGAACTGGCGAATCAAGGTCGCGTTTTCAGATGGCACGGAAGGCTCCGTGGACCTGTCGGAGCTGGCGAGGCAGGGTGTCTTCAAGGCGTGGGAGGATGAGAAGTTTTTTGCCCAAGTCCACCTTGGCCCCGGCAGGCAAATCCGATGGAATGATGAGGTCGAGCTGTGTCCCGATGCTATCTATCTGAAATTGACCGGGAAGACCCGTGAAGTGGCGTACCGCAGAGTGATTTTTCTCGGAGAAAAATAACTCTTCGCTACGCCGCTAGCGGCTGGCGTACTTCACGAGAGCCAGCTTGCCCGTGTCGGTGGCGCCCGGAAACAGGAACTGGCCTTGGGCTGTTACGCACCCGCACGACATGACGCGGCCTTCCCCGGGCATGCGGAAAGCCCTCGTGACTGCACCCGTTTCGAGATCAACCAGTGCTAGTATGGTGTGGTACTTGGCGTCCTCGATGGGGTTGCCTGAAGAAGAGCGTCCGAACACGACGAACCCCCCACCCTGGGCAGGGAGGCTGAACTCCACCGGGGTCAATCCGGATGAATCGAATTGGAATCTGACCTCTTTCACCACAGCGCCGTCAGGCGATATCTTGTACAGGACTGCTGGCGACGTGGCGCGCAGCGAATACAGATTGTCGTCCAGTCCGGCGACCATCTCTCCCGTCATCGCCGCCCAACTCGCCTGCAGGAGTGCATTTTGGCCAGTACTTTCCTGAGCGGTTTCTCCCCCAGGTTGTACGCTAGCGGCGGCAATTTTCACGAAATCCGGGAGTTCGACCTCCCGCAGTAACTGCCCGTTTTCACGGTACACCCCGGTAAAGGGCCTCGGCGATTCGGGATGGGCCGGATCTTTCGTCATGGTTCCGGTTATCAAGAATCCTCCGTGAGCGAAGACGGCAAAGTGTTCCAGCCAAATCGACCCTTCCTTCGGTTGCTCCACCTTGGTTACAGAGTCTACCGACCCGTCGTCTTTGAACCTGACGATAAGGAAATCCGGTAACTCGCGCGGTTGCAGCGATGAGCGGTGACAGCTCAGGAGCGCATAGACCGTGCCCCAAGGGGTTACATCCCAATCTAATCGGTGCACAGACTGGTACTCCGGTATCTGCGGCAGCGCAAACTCGAGGACCGACCGCGAATCAGGCGACAGCCGTCGAATGGGCAGAGCAGGGGTTTTGTCGCGAACGTTGTCGCCATATACCAGGTATATGTTGCCGCGCTGGTCGCACCTGGCGTTAGTCTGCATCACTACCGGGGCCGGAAGAGAGAACAAGATTTTCTCTTGCTCTCGAAGGCCCGCAAGGGGAAGGTTCGCCGCGTTCTGCATGGTCGGGCGCGGCGACCCGGAGGGCGTCTGGGAAAAAGCTGTCGAGCCCGTAACCCCCGCCAACGTAGCCAACCCCGCTACAAGTACTGCTATCCGTCTGAATGTCGTGAACATCGGCCAAGTCCTTTCGGTAAAAGGTCAAGACTGTGGTGCAGCGAGTTCAACCAAGACGTACTTGTGGGAGCAGTTCATGACGTAATACGTCGTCGTCAGTGACGTGCCCGGCTCTCGTGCAGCCCGCGCAGGCGCCGGGGCCACACAGTAACCGGTGAGATAGTCCGAAGGGAGGTCTGAATTGCAGCAGCTCACATAGCCTATGTCATAGGCGAAATAGCCGTACGAGTCACACGTATAGTAGTAAACCGTCTGCGAACAGGCAGGCGCGGTGCACGTCCACTCATTTTTTGTGAACTGACTGCAGCAGTTTTGGGAATGTAAAGGGCGGGCAGTTCCTGACATCGCCAAGCCAACCAGAACAAGCCAAAGCAGCGATTTTGGGGTTGTCATTCGTAGCATAGTTTTTTCTCCTTTTGGTGCGGGCGAGACTGATCATTTCATTCTTCTCCCCGCGTCTTTCATAGATACAACCTCCGCGAAGGCATTGCATTGATGGTTACGCATGAGATTCATTGACAGTTGTCAAAACTGAGGAGTAGCCTTCCTGTCGGCGATACTTCCGGTGCCACCTCCGCCTTGACGAAGCGATACCGGTGGCTTATAGTGTTATGCATAAATGGTTCTGTGCGGACCGAGCGGTAAAGGAGGCATCTATGCTGGGTCACGCCGTCTGCAAACAGTGTGAATTTTCCATCCACTGTCCTCTTGTGCCCTCCCGCCCATCCGATACCATTATCGCAAAGCGAAGCGACTTCGCCAAACACAGAGGTATCTACTCGATGGGAATGCCCGCGGACGCGGTTTGCGTTGTCAAAGCTGGAAGTGTTCGATTGGTTTTTTCCGATGCACTGGGAGGCGAGCGGGTGTGCCGGTTTGTCTGGCCCGGTGATGTTTTTGGCCTCGAATCGTTGCTCCCCGGGACGGAGTACTCCTTTACGGCAGTGGCGAGGCAAGCTTCCCAAGTGTGCTTCCTGGAGCGCCCGAGCTTTGAAGCGCTACTGCGGCGCGACGAGCGGCGCCTTTGGGAAATGCTGCTCTTAACCTGCAAGCGGGGCCTGGAGTGCGAGATTGAAAAGCTGGAGCTCACGTCTCCGCACGTTCGAGACCGACTTCAATATGCGCTGGCCCAATTCAGGGAATTGCCGCGTATGTCCGGGCAGAGCTGCCCGGTGAACATCATGCAATGGGAGCTTGCGCAGTTCGTGGGAGCTTCTCAAGAAGCTGTGTGTCGAGGGCTCAAACGGCTGCGAGCGCGTGACGCACAAAAGCGCGTTGCTTCGAGCGATAGCGGCGGCAATCGCGAACATGGCTGATTGTCTCTCCCTGTTGTTCAAGGGGTTTCGCCTAGCTTCAAATGCGGGGTGGGGGTCCGTGGGCAACAACACGCGATCAACGGACAGCCCGCGGGGGGTTAACGGCGCATCGTTGACCGCGCCGGTGGAATCATGCACGCTTGACCAAGCCCCATCTTCCGGCCGGCTCACCCATCCAGCCTTCACCGGGTTGAGGTAAAGGCACTCCACAGCTCCGAAAGGGTCTCGCGCCAGGGTAAAATACAGCAGGAGAGGAAAACCCAATGGTCCGAAGCCACCCGGCGGCGAAGACGCGACATGCCGCGCATTATACGCCTCGAAACCGCGCTGGCAACCCGTCATTTAAGGCGTACCTACGCCGCTTTTTCTGCCCTAACGCCCTCCCGACGCGCCTTTGATGAACGCCGCCACCCGGTCATGGAGCTGCTTGCGGCACTCGTCTCGCACATACACCATGTGCCCTGACTCGTACCAATCGTACTCGATGTTTTTGGCCAGCGACGCCGGAATGGGCAAATGCTTTTCCTCATACTCCGCCCCGAAGAACGGCGTGGCGAGGTCGTAGTAGCCGCCGTTCAGCATCACCTTCAGGCGCGGATTGGTCTTCATCGCCTTGGCAAGATCGCTGGAGACGTTCAGATTCAGCGGATTATCATTGTGCTTGATGTCCCAGCGTGCAGCGGGGCTCCACACGTTAATCTCCGGCAGGTACGTCTGCCCCTCGCCATACTTCAGGTCGCGGCGCATGTAGTCATTGAGTAGCGAAACATAGGCCGAGGAGATAGCAGCGCTTTGCGGATCGTAATCCGCCTCCTTGCTCAACGGGTCGATGGACGGACCCGTGAAGCGCGTGTCATACCGCCCCGTGGTCAAATCCTCGGCATCCGCGAAGTTCTTCTCAAACTCCCCGCCCGTCACGCGCAGATTCGCTTTGATCAGGTAGGCCACCGGCAGCCCGGTGTAGTCGTGGAGCTTCGCGGCTACGGCCTGCCTTTCCGCGTCCCCCAGGTCGGTTCCCTGGGCCAAAGCATGCGAGTAGGGGCCCAGCGCGTAGTCTTCCACCTCTTTCAGGAAGGGTTCCAGCGCCGGCGGCCGGGGTGACAGCTTCTTGTGATTCCAGGCTGTGGCGGCGTAGGTGGGCAGGGCCAGCACGTACGGCAGATCCACACCGGGATTTGCCTCCGCACCGTCAATATCCACGCTGAAGTTGAAAATCTGCGAGAGCAGGATCACGCCGTTTAAATCGATTTGGTGGCTCTCCGCCAGCAGATTGGCCAGCACCGCGGAGCGCGTGGTT
The DNA here is from genome assembly GCA_963745995.1 of Bryobacterales bacterium. Lineage (GTDB taxonomy): Bacteria > Acidobacteriota > Terriglobia > Bryobacterales > Bryobacteraceae > Palsa-187. Next base: position 1,344,544 of record CAVUZF010000005.1, on the reverse strand, counting down.
CCGTAGCTCTCGCCGAAGATAAACTTGGGCGAGTTCCAGCGGTTGTACTTGCTGATGAATCGCGCAATGAAGCGGGCGAAGGCGTTCGCATCCTGATCCACGCCCCAGAACGACTTCGGCGCGTCTCTTGCCGATGAGCCGGCCAAAGCCCGTGCCCGGCGCGTCGACGAACACCAGGTCGCTCACGTCCAGCAGCGTGTCGGGATTGTCCGCCAGTTTGTACGGCGCGGCGGGCATATGCTGGTCCGTATCCGTCACGACATATTTCGGCCCCACCGATCCCATGTGCAGCCACACCGTCGAACTGCCTGGCCCGCCGTTATAAAAGAACGTAATCGGCCGGTCCTCGGCCTTCGACGTCTTTCTGGCAGTAGGCAACATAAAACATCCGGGCAATGGCGGGCGCATCGGCGGGTTCCTTGGGCGCCGAAAGCGCAAGCTGGCTTCCCGGCAGCGGCTTGCCGTCCAGCCCCAGTTGCGCATCCTGTTCGTCGGTCGCGCCCACGGTGATCGTGCCGGCAACCGCGTTGTAGGCGATCTGCCGCCCGCCCACGCTGACCTCGCCCTGCGTGGTCACGTCGGCCGGCGCGGCCGGCTCCGCTGGTTTCTCCGCCGAAGCGGGTTTTGCCGCCGTCTTGCCGTCCTGGGCGCGGGAAGCCAAGGGCAATACCAACAGGACCGTCGCCAGCAACCCGACAGCTATTCGGAAGCGTGAAGTCATAGGAGAATCTCCGGGGAAAGAGTTGATTGATAAGGTCAGTATAACCCGGATCACGAAATAGAAGAGCACGGTTCAGTTCTAGTCCGTTAGATTGAAGTTGGTTAGACACCAACGGAGCCGCGTAGCGCACAGTTATTTTTCTCCGAGAAAAATCACTCTGCGGTACGCCGCGGCCTACGGTACTCGCGAGCATGGCTGTTTGTCTGGCCGTGTTGTTCAAGATGTTTCACATCGCTTCAAATGCGGTGCGGGGGTCGGTGGACAACAACACGCGATCGGCGGACAGCACGCTGTGGATTACCGGCGCATCGTTGACCGCGCCGGTGTAATCGTGAATGCTTGACCAAGCCCCTTCTTCCGGCCGGTTCACCCATCCAGCCCTCACCGGGTTCAGGGGAATGTACTCCACAGACTCCGAAAGGGTCGCGCGCCAGGGTAAAATACAGCAGGAGGTGAAAAACCCATGGTCCGAAGCCACCCGGCGGCGAAGACATGACATGCCGCGCATTATGCGCCTCGAAACCGCGCTGGCAACAGGTCATTTAAGGCGTAGCGCAGTGATTCTTCTCCGAGAAAAATAACTCTGCATTGCAATATCGTAAATTCGAGTATTTTTGGCAAACATTTTGGGCGACTCGTAGGGGCGGGGCTTGCCCTGCCCTTGTAGTATGTCCGTGGTACGGAACGAGGGCAGGGCAAGCCCCGCCCCTACGAGTCGCGTGGTTTGCGGCTACGCCGCGCTGCGCTACGCCGCTCGAAACATCGGTTCATCGGGGTCAGCCTACTGTTAGGAAATAGGCCGATTTTCTTCTTGACAACAACCTTGCCTATGTGCTAGGCTAATACTGAAGGCGCAGGCGCGCTGGCGGGCGCCCCCCTCGCGCAGAAGTTTGCGGGTGTTAGCCATTATGTATATGAAAACGCAAGGACTTGTTTGAAATTCGGGCGAATTGTCATGAATGGTATGGAGCTGACAATAAAGGATTTATCGAAAACAGGCGAATGTGGCGCCGAAAAAAGGGGGATCAATTATTGAAGGATAGTGCCATTATGTGTATGAAAATAAATGAACTTAGCTCATACCCCAAGTCGAATATAGGGGTGGAGGCGGGCGCCGGAGACGGCTCTGGATTCGTCCCCTCGGCTGCTCGAACAATCCAGCCGAGGGCTAGGAGGGCGCAACCCGGCCTCGTACTGCGGCGGGTCGAGGACTCGGAACAACCGAAGCGTCGAGGCAGAGGACGAAAAGTCACGCAGGGGGAATCGAGCACCCTAAAAGATGTTAAAAATGATGGTCGATCCGGAAATGTATATGAAAACAAAGGACCGAGCGACAATTTGCCCGACACAAAAGACGACATTTCTGCCCGGTTGGACGCCATTTTACACAAAATTACACGTATTTTGCAGAAACCGTAAGCTCATGCGTCAATATTCGAGCGCTCGAGAACAAACCGATCGATTCAAAATGTGGAAATTCCACAAGCCGTCATCTGACCGACGTTCCATCGCCAATCACCCAATGACCCGATGACTCGATGACCCGATGGCCCAAGCCCAGCGGCGGGAAGAAAGATTTCGAAGCTTGAACATGTTAATATAGGATGAAATTGAACGGGGTCCCAACCATGAGCTTTCTGGAGAAATACCAGATCGTTTCGATGTTGACAGCGAGCGAAACGAACACCTATAGGGCGCAGGAAATTTTGACGGGCCGGCCCGTCTTAGTGCACCAATTCTTGCGCGGGCAGACTTCCCCCCATCAGCCTGATTTAATTTCCCTGGTCTACGCCAACCTCCCCGGGACGGGCACTCCGGGGACAGAGCACTTTCTGGATAGCGGGGAAGATGGGGACCAGGTTTTCATCGTGACATCCGATGTGCCGGACTGCCTGGACCTTCGCAGGTGGCTTCTATTCATTGCCGCCTCACAGGCGCCGCCAACTCCGGAGTTGAAGCCAGCGCCTGCCGTAAAGCCCCCAGACAAACGCCTCCGAGGCCAGATTCCGAGTGGATTTCAGGTGGTTTTCCAGAGCCGCAAACAAGCACCACACGCGGTCGAAGCCGGGCCAACGGTCGTCCTCCCTCCCCCAGGGCCGACAGAGACTGCACGCCATGGTGAATTCCCTCCAGAAGCCTCCGGATTGAACAAAGGGGATGTCGAAGCGCCACCCCGGCAATCGCTCGTGACGCCTGGCCCCCCGCCCGGTATACCTCCTCCGCTATCTACCGAGAAAACGGGCCCCGGCGAGTTCACAGAGATGTTCTCGGGGATGGGCAATGGTCCAGCAACCGGCCAGCCTCTTCCGCCATCTCCGCCGGCATCCGTCAAGCCGCCGACTGCTGCCCCTTCGAAGCCAAACCTGGAATCTGGCGGCCCCGGGGAGTTCACCCAAATGTTCTCGGCTATGGGCAAAGGCCAGGTTGACCAGCCCACTGCCCCATCGCCGACGCCCCCACTGGCCCCCCGTGGACCTTCGCAGCCCCCCGCGCAGAAGTCCACGCCGGGGACGTTCACACAAATGTTCAACATTCCCTCCCAAGGGATGCCAGAGCCGCCGGCGGCCCCTACTCCTTCGCCTCGGGTAACTAAGCCTTTTGCAACGCCTGTTCCATCCGCGCAAAATACGCCAGGAGAATTCACCGCCCTCTTCCATTCCCCCGTTCAAACCACTTCCAAGCGAGAGCCGCCGCGGTCAGGACCAAACCAAGCGCCAGCGACCCCGACGCCCGGGTCAGGAGCACGAGGTCCCAGCCAAGAACATAAATCGTTCCCTCCTTCGCAAAGCGATTCGGACGATCCCGGTACATTCACACGAATGTTCAAGACTGCCGAGCTTAAAGGAGGGGCTCGGTCGCCCGTTCCTGGGAGCCCGGGCCAGCCGTCGGCACCGCCCTCCAGCGTTTCAAAGAAGGAACCTGGCGAATTAACCTTGCTGATGCAGGGCTATAAGCCGCCGGCGGCAATGCCGACAGCCCCCGCGCTGAACACTCCCCAACCGCCGAGTCCTCCCCCGGCAGCGGACCCGGGCAAGAGAGCTCCAGGCGAATTTACGATGCTCTTCCGGCAGCCGCCCCAGCCGACGGTCTCTGGACCGCCCGCCGCCCCGCCGCCACCTGCCGTTCGGGCAGCGCCGCCACCGCCCCAGCCTCAAGCGCCCGGCGAATACACAAGCATTTTTGAGGCGCCGCGCACGTCCCCTGAGCCACCGCAAGGAGCTTCAAAGGCGGCTGCGCCCGCCGGCCATGGCTACCCGGCGGTTCCAGCAGCGCCTCCACAGGCTCCGACGATGCCGCAACCTCCGCAGTATCAGCCGCCACCTTCCCCCGCGGCTCCAACCATACCGCAGATGCAGCCGATGGCGATTCCACCCCCGGCCGTCCCGCAGCCATCCCCCGCCGCTGGCGCCAAGAAGCCGCCGATGTTCTGGGTGATGCTGATCGTCTTAGGGTGCCTGTTTCTGGCTGCCGTGGTGTTGGTCATATTTTTCGCCTTGAAGCACTGAGAAGTAACGTCTGCCGATCATTGATGAGATTATAGCATTATGAGTATTATCCATATGTCGATAGCCTCGAACTGGGCAGGGCGAAGCGCCCGTAAGCGCTATGGCAGTGATTCAGCTCCGTCCGAGAAACCATGCTCGTCCGGCTTGAAAAAGGACCTCACCACGGAGGCACAGAGGCTCACGGAGAACCGCGCTTCTCGATGCGCGGAATGGGGCCACTGTTGCTCGGTTGTTTGAGCTGTGGTTTTTCTCTGTGGCGGTTCTCCGTGAGCCTCTGTGCCTCCGTGGTGAGGTATTCTCCTCGCGTTCTACGACCCGTCACAAAATGAGGAGGGGTCCTCGGCGCGACGCTTATGTTAGCGCTTGTGGGCGAAGAGCCTGCGGGCTTCCCGATCCGGAAATCGCGCGGGAGCGCCTCGCATGATTCCGGCAAGGGCTTACTCCGCTTGCGGGAGAAGGATAATCAGTTCCAGTTGGGGGTTGGGAATATCTCCGGGGACGTAGGCCGCGATATTTCGAGCGCGCTGCACGGCCTCCCATGCGACCCCGGATTGATTCAAACTGAAATATTGGTAGTTGAGTTTGATGGGAATTGAGCCGGGCGGTGAAGGAACGTGCATCATCGGCATGCCCGGAAGAGCCTGGCGAATGAGGGTTTCAATATGCGTGGCGGAGCAGAGTTTGACCAGTTGCGGAACCCGCTTGAGCAAATCCGCCTCGCTCAGATCGGCACTGATCGCCAGGTACATCCGCGTGTTAAACAAATACTTGTCGTTGGCAAGCGCCGTAGCGTAGATCGAAGGCTGGGTGAGTTTCAGCGGCAGCGAAACAACGTTGCTGGGAACCACGGTCTCCAGAAGCAGCCGCAGCTTTTCGTCGAGATCGGTAAAGCAGGCGCCGAGATCATCATGGTCATAGAGCGGCAGGTCCCGCGCCTGAACGGTCGCAGAGAATGTCGTGAGCGACCCCGCCAGCGAGAGCATCGCCGTGAATAGACTTTCCGGATGCCCCTTCTTGGATTCAAACAGGTGCCGCAGGATGGGGAAATAGCTGTTCGCGGTATAGAGCAGCCAGAAGTTGGCAATGTCGGAAGCGGTAAAATCTGCGAGGCTCTGGTTCTTTTGCCGGCGCGTGCCCGAAAGCGCATTGGTCTTGGCGGCCAGAATCTCCACCAACCGGCGCAGGATGGCCATCAGGTATTCGCTGACCGAAAGATCGATTACGGGAGGAACAAATTGCGGGTCTAACTGGTAGGTTCCTGCCGTAGTTTTCTTGATGCGCCCGACGCGCAAGGAGGTACTCCCCTGAAGGGGTTCCCCCTCCAGCAGCAACCGGAAGTTCTTCTTGGCAACTTGCACCGGTCGTTCCGCCAACCCTGAATTCTCATCGCGGAGCAGGGCAACCTCGGCCTGATAGCGCGTATCGCCGTTTCTCTGGCCCATCGTGACGTTGAGGCCGTGATCATGATATTGAGGAATCGCCAGATAAACATCGACTGAATTCTGATCGGGGCCGAACGCTTGCTCAAGGGATCGTGCCGGCGGGGGTGGGTCGGAGTCGGGAATTTCGAATGCCAGGCCATCAGGAAATATCCCGATGGCGCGAGGCAGGAGCAAGGTCCCCGTCGAAAGAGCCTCCCGGTCCACTTGGACATCAGAGAAGCCCCACGGACAGAATCGCAGGGCGCCCAATTTGAACTCCAACACACTTTCGACAAACCGGTCCTGAAGTTGTAAATGCTGTGGAGTAAGAAAGGTCCCCTTTGCCCAGATGACCGGCTGAAGTTGTCTCATAGGGTTGAAGCTAACAAGAGTGGTGTTCAATGTCAAACGGCTGTTTATCTATTTTTTCCGCGGCCCGCAGACCTTATCGCGCGCGGCCAAAGGGTCGCGGATGGAATCCGTCGCAGGTCATGCTTACTTACGGCAGGGTCCGGGTGCCCACGGCCTCACGCAACTGCTCGACGGCAAGAAGCCATGCGGCCAGTGCCTGCCGGTAGGCAAGCTGGGTGGCGCGATAACTGCGCTCGGCATCGAGAAAATCCAGCAGGCTGACGGCGCCGCGCTGGTAGGCGTATTCGCTGATGTCCCGGTCTTTCTGTGCCCGATCGAGGTACCCGGAACGGTACAGGGCTACAATCTTATCGCTGGTCTGGAGATTTTCATAGGCATCGCGCACGTCGGTCATCACCTGATTGTTCGCGGCCTTTTCCTGCTCCTGGGATTGCGAGATGACCGACTTCGTCCGGGCAATTTCACCTTGGTTGCGGTTAAAGATAGCAAGCGGAATGCTGGCATAAATCGAGGCGCCGTTGATGCCGCTGGTATGCGTATAATTACCCTGCACCGTCACATCTTGTTTTCCATTCGCTTTGGCCAGCGCGTATTGGCTGTTTGCGGCGGTAACCCCTTGCGTCGCCGCCTTCAGGTCGGGGCGCTGCTGGAGCGCCATCAATTGGAGGTCCTCCATGTTTCCTTGAACCTTGTGGTACTCAAACTCTCCCGCAATATCGTAATCCTGCGGCACCGATTCATAACCAAGCTGCTGCCGGAGATCCGAAAGTCCCTGAACTTTGGCGAGTTCGGCCTGCGCCACATCATTTTGGAATTGCAGGAGCTGGAGTTCGATCTTCAATTGATCGTCTTCACTGATCGCGCCTTTTTGGTAGCGCAAGTTATTCAGGTCAACCGTCTTCTGGTAGCTTTCCAGATCCTTGCGGGCCAGTTCCAACGTCGACTGGGCAAGCTGCACGTTGACGAACAGCGTGGCAACTTGAAAGGTCAGCGGTGCGCTCGTTGTCAGACACCAGCGAAGTTGTCACTGCCGTCTGGTCCTTGGCGGCCTGAAGGCGGCGCTGCCGTTTTTTGCCGCGCTCGATCAGGTAGCTGAGGCCCAGGTCAATCTCCGTCGATTGATTGAAATAGGTGCCGGTGAAAGCTGCTCGGCGAAAACAACGGCAGGTAATCCCAATCGCCGAAGAGTTCGGGGTTGGGGCGCAAATAGGCGGTGATTTCCTCATCCTTGCTTTGCTCGATGGTGGTGCGCGCTGCCAGCAAGGTATGATTGTGCTGGAGCGCCAGTCGAATGGCGTCGTCCAGCGAGATCCTGACTGGGCCTTGGGCGAAGGCCGCACCCGCCAGCAAAGCGAACGCAACGGCGCCGAGCGTCCGCCTCCATTCTTTCCATCCAATGTGACTTACAGATTGGGGTCTCAAATGAATCCTCCCAGTGTGGAAGCTTGTCCGATTGCATAGCGTACCATACCCCGTCGCTCTGACGACTTCGCGGCGTAGGTCGTGATGGTCGGAACTGTTAAGGCTATAACAACAATGAATACCTCCAGGACCGTCTTCGCAGGATATACTTCTAAAAGCAGCCAGGCGAAAGTTAGGAGTGACCAATCTCTAAAGGAGGTAGCTGACCTTTGCGTTACAGTATCGCGATGGTGGTGTTATTGTGTGCTGCTTTTGTAGAAGCGGGTGGTGATGCCTTGATGCGCGTGGGGTTGCGCAGCCCTACCCACGCGCGGGCGGCACTGTTTTTCTTACTCGGCGGCTTGGTCCTCACTTTTTACGGGTACGCAGTCAACACCCTCTCGTGGGACTTCGGGCGGATCATCGGAGTATATGTAGCCTTTTTCTTCGCTGTGGCGCAGTTGATTTCCTGGCTCGGATTCGGTCACAAGCCCACTCCCTTGATCCTGTTGGGCGGATGTCTCATCGTTGCGGGCGGATGCGTCGTGTCTCTCGCGAAATGAGTGCGAGTTTACTTATATCTTCCCAGCCTCTGCCAGCGTTGGCGACATGATGCCCCCGGGGTTTACCCACTGCCACGTGGTCAGCGACCAATCCGTCCCTTCCGCTGCGATAGCTCCGACGTAGCCTTCGCCCGGAGCCAGGGCGCGAAGCCACCATCGCCCGGCCTCTGGGCTGTCAATGCCAATGATTGGCAGATGGGTGGATGAGGCAGGAACGAGCGAAACTGCAAAGCTGGCAAGATTGATGCTGAGGCCCGCGCCCCGTGCTTTGATATATGCTTCCTTACGTGTCCAACAATGAAAGAACGCCTCTTTTTGAGCACTCTCCGGCAGCGCCCGGAGCGCGGCGACCTCCTGGGGCGAGAAAAATCGTTCTGCGATGCGATCGTCCCTCAGGGCAGACCGAACGAGCTCCAGATCAACCCCCACCTCACGACCCGAGCTGAACGCGAAAAGTGCCATGCCGTGGGAGTGAGAAAGGTTGAAGCGCAAGTCCGAGGTTCCAATGCCGGGCGCCAAGCCCGGCTTGCCGTAGGCATTGAGGCAGAACCTGAAATCGCCGGCCGGAGTTCCTAGATACCGGGCCAATAGCGCCCGCAGGATACCTCGTCCGGCAGTGTAGCGATCCCCGTCAGCAGGAGAACGGAATCTGTCCGCCCGTGCCTGCTCCTCAGTCGAAAGTGTCTCCCGCCAGCACTTAAGTGCCGCCGGGTCGACATCCAAGCTGGCTCGCCACACTTGTATTTCGTCGGGCCGCAAAGGGAGTGCCTTGGAAGCCGTCTGCCAAAGAGGTTCAACACGCATTTCTTAACCATTTTATACGGTTTTTGGCAATGAATGGTCAGGTGCCCCATTTCTCACGTAAACCGGCAGTCGCCCGGGGCGGGGCGGAAGAGTCTCTCATCCTCCCCGTGGTAGGCGCGAAGGTACTTCGCGATACACTCGGCTACATCTCCAACGTGCTCGGTCTGGCAGGTAATATGGTCCCCCGGCAGATGATGAACATCAACCTTTGCAGCCAGCTTGCCCCAGCCGGCTGTGAGGTCCGTGGGATAACTGACCTGCGCCGCCCGGGTTCGCAGCAGAATAACGCGACCGGAATAAGGCTTGGGCCGGTAATTCATTAAGATGCGGCGATATCGCAGGTCGGCAAGGGGGGCTACAGGGTTGTCGAAGACTTGGGCTGGAACCCCCCGCGCCTCTGGAGTAGCCCCTGACAGGCGCTGGAGTTCCACCCTCACCGTCCCCCAGCATAAACTCAGAAAGGTCCGAAGCCCGCCACGATGCACGTTCGAGGCGCGCACCAGAAACCTCCGTAGCCGTGCATAAAGGCGAGTCTGCGCGTCAACATCAATCCTGGCAAGCCGACCGCCCAAGCGAATAAGGGCATTCAGCCAGCCGAAGTAGCGGGGAACCCAGGCGTCGAGCAGAATGACGATGCCCACCTCGATACCTTGCTGCTTCATCTGCCGTGCCATTTCATAAGCAATAAGCCCTCCATGGCAGTAACCGCCCAGCAAATATGGACCTTGGGGCTGCAAAGCAACCAGTTGTCTGACGGCTTCCTCAGCCATCGCCTCGACGGTGACCAGAGAGGCATCTTCGTCGCACTCCTTGGGCGTCACTCCGTAGAACGGCTGGTCTTGCCCGATCAGCCGAGCCAACTTCTGGCAGTAAAGTCCCCCGCCCCCATGCAAGAAAAAGAAGGGCGGATGGGGACCACACGACTGGACAGGCACAATCGTTGACTCAGCCTCGCTAAGACGCTCGGTCCGCAGGCACTCCGCCAGATGATTGATAGTTGCCCCAGCAAACAGCGTCGCGAGCGGAAGGTGCTTGCCATAGACATCCTCGATCCGGTCCATCATGCGCGCGGCGAGAAGAGAATGGCCGCCTAAATCAAAAAAGTCTTGCTCAATTCCCACTGGCCGCACCTTGAGAATCTCCTCCCAGATTTTCACCAACTGCGATTCCAGAAGGTCCCGGGGAGGGACGTAGAAACCGTCCGCCTGTCGCGATCGGCTCGAGATGGGCAGCGCCCGGCGGTCAATCTTGCCGGTCGGCGTCATGGGCAATGCTTTCAGGGTAACGAAATCGGCGGGCACCATGTAGTCGGGCAGGTTTTGCCTTGAATAAATTGCGCAACACTTTCGGCGTCGGTGGGCTCACCGACTGACGAGGCACGACGTACGCTACCAAGTACTTTTCGCCCGGGTTCTCCTCCCGAACAATGACGGCCGCGGCGTATAAGGCCGGATGCTGCGCCAGGATCGTTTCGATTTCCTCCATTTCGATCCGGAAGCCCCGGATCTTGACCTGCTGGTCGGCGCGTCCGAGGTACTGAAGGCTTCCGTCCGGCAAATACCTCACCCGATCGCCCGTCTTGTAAAGCCGAGCCTGCGGATCGGCGGAAAAGGGGTCGGCGACGAAGCATTCGGCGGTAAGCTCCGGTCGATTGTAATAGCCGCAGGCCAAGCCCTTCTCCTCCCACATAAAGATCGCCGTGAACTCCGATCGGCACTGGCTGAAGGTGCGCGTCCAACACGTAGCACCGCGTGTTATCAATGGGACGGCCCATGGAGACTGTTCCCCGGTCGTCCCAAGCGGGGCAAATAACGCAAGAGGTAACGTCGGCGGCAACTTCGGTAGATCCGTAAAGGTTGAGGAGTGTAGCGCGCGGCATCGCCTGGTAAAATCGCCGACACAGGTCAGGCAGGAGCGCCTCACCGCTTGAGACCCACAGCTTCAGGGAGGGCAGGCGATTCCCAGATCAGGGTGGCCGTCCAAAAGCACACTCGCAGCAACGACGGCACCGTCACGATGCGAGTAACCGCATGAGCTGCGAGCGCATGGACAGTTCAGCCGGGTCGCGAACAGTTTGGTCGGATAAGATGACGCTGGGGACCCCCCGCAACAACGGCCCAAAAACCTCCCAAATGCTATCGACGAAATTCAGGGAGGTTCCAAAGCAACCTACCTCGCCCGCCTGGAAGGGGAAATTCTTCCACATCCAGGCAAAGCGGTTGACCGCGCCTCGGTGTGGGCCCAGCACCCCCTTGGGTACGCCCGACGAACCCGACGTATAGAGGACGTAGGCGACACTTGCTGTTCCCGCAGCACTCGGCAAGTTATCGATCCTCTTGCGCTTCGATCAGGCGATGGTCCGTGTCCAGACAAATCACCCGGGCACCCTTCCCTTGCACAACCGGCAACCATTTCCGCCGCGAAACGACCAGGGGAATCTGCGCATCGTCGATCATGAAGGCCAAGCGGTCGCGGTGGGTAGGCGGGGTCAAGGGGAACAAACGCAGCGCCCGCTTTGAGGGCGGCCAGCAGGACCACTGACGGCTTCCGGCGACCGCTCAAGGCAGACTCCTACGAACGATTCCGGCCCCGCTCCCTGGCTCCGCAGATAATGCGCGAGCTGATTCGAGCGGCGGTTCAAATCACCATAAGTCAAATTCCCGCTTTCGCTGATAAAATGCCGCGGCCTCAGGGGTTCGCGCCGCCTGGGCCTCGAACAGTTCGTGAATCGTAGCGTCACGCGGGAAATCGGCCTCGGTGCGGTTCCACTCCACGAGAATCTGGTGTCGCTCCGCGGGTGGAAGAAGGGGAAGCAATGCCAGACGGCAGTCCGGCTCACCTACAATCCCCTCTAGTAGCGTCCGATAGTGGCCGGCCATCCGCTCGAGGGTGCCCCGGTCAAAAATGTCGATGTTGTAAGCAAAGAAGCACCTCAACCGGTCGCCAACGGGGATAACTTCAAGCGTCAATTCGTAGTCCGCGACGGGTCTTTCAAAATCAAACTCTTCCATGCGAAGGCCGGGGATTATTATTTCGGGCTCGGGCAGGTTCTCCAGGTTAAACATCACCTGGAAAAGTGGCGTGGTACCGAGGTCGCGCTCGGGGCGGAGCGCTTCGATCAGTTTGGCAAAGGGTATATCCTGGTGGCTGTAGGCGCCGCGGCAGGTCTCGCGCACGCGGGCGAGAACCTGACGAAATGTCGGATTCCCGGCCAGATCCGAACGTAGCACTAGGTTATTGATGAATACTCCTATCAAATTTTCAGTCTCAACCGAGTTCCGACCGGCCACAGGCGCCCCTACCGAGACATCCTCCAAACCAGTGTAGCGGGCCAGCAGCGACTGGAACGCGGCGAGGAGCACCATAAAGAGGGTGGCATTCTCTTGTCGGCCCAGGGCTTTCAGCGAGTTCGCAAGAAATTCGGACAAAGTGAGCTCGACACATCCGCCCCTGTGGGTCTGGACGCTAGGCCGGGGCCGGTCGGTGGGCAGGTCAAGGGGAACGGAACCGCTTAGTTGGGAGACCCAATATTTCAACTGGTTTAGGCGTGCCTGTTCGTCAAGATTCTGTCGCTGCCAGTGGGCGAAGTCCGCATATTGGATGGCAAGTTCCGGCAGCACCGGTGGCTCTCCGGCCTGAAACTTCCGGTAGAGACTTGACAGCTCGCCCCGGAACACTCGCGCCGACCAACCGTCAAAGACCATGTGGTGGAAGACCAAAAGGAGGATGTGATCATCGCTGCCCGACCGCAGCAGCGTGGCCCGAAGCGGGGGCTCATGGGCAAGGTCAAACGGCCGCAAGGATACTTCCGTCGCCAAGCGCCGAGCCAGCGCCTCGCGCTCAATGGGATTCGTGGCGGAAAGCTCAATCACGCGCAGGTCTAAAGCCATACTCGGAGAAATAACCAGTTCCGGTTGGCCCTCGCGGATAGTGAAGCGCGTGCGCAGGACTTCGTGGCGGTCAATAATGGCTTGCAGGGATTGCCGGAGGGCAGCTTCGTCAAGAAGCCCGGTCAGGCGCAAGGCGAGCGGACGGTTATAAGCCGGACTCCCCGGCTCTAGGCGTTCCAAAAGCCAGAGTCTCTCCTGCGCGAAGGAAAGTGGCAGTGAGCGCCGGTCCGTAAGCCGTGGGATGGCGCGGGCAATACGGCGCGCCTTGAGCTTTTTCCGCCATCCGCCATCGAGTTGGGCGGATTCAAGCGGTGAGATGTTCTCAAGTTCGCCGGGAGCGTCAGCCTTGTTCTTCACGGTAGATTGATTCCTGCAACGTGGTTTGACGGGGGCTGCCCGGGATCATGGAGATTAATTCAGTCACCCGGTTACCGTAATTTGTCAGCCAGCATTAAAGCCTGATCCGCAATCGTCGGCGCATCCAGAAAATCGAGCAAATTGATGTCAACGTCCAACTGTTGGCGAACGCGGTTGACGGTTCGCGCGGCCAGCAGGGAATCTCCGCCCACATCGAGAAATCGTTGATGGACGCCGACGGACGGGATGCTGAGCACCTCGCACCAGACTTCGGCCAAGAACTCCTCTTCGGGGGTACGGGGAGCCTGACTCTTGCTGAATGGGTCGAGAGCGGGCATGGTTTGTTCTTTCAAACCCAGCTTTTCTGCCAATCCGATTCGCTGGGGTTTGCCTGTCGGCCCCAGTGGCAGCGCATCAAGTACTAAAATGCGGCGGGGAACCTTGAAGTGCGCCAGTCGTACGGCCACTGCTTGGCGAAGCTCCTTTTCCATAATGTGAGGATCGCGCAGGACGACCGCCGCCCCAACATCCTGCCCCAGTGTTTTATCCGGCATCGCGAAGACCACCGCCTGGACCACGGCCGGATGCTGCAACAAGACCTCTTCCACTTCCCGCGGCGAGATCTTTTCCCCCCGCGGTTGATGATCTCCTTAATGCGGCCCTCCATGAAAAGGTAGCCGTCGGCATCGAGGCGGCCCAGGTCCCCACTGCGGAACCAGCCATCGGTGAAGGCATTGTCCGCAACCTGATTCGCGTAACCTTGCATCACGTTCGGCCCGCGCACGACGATCTCACCCACCTCACCTTGCGTCAGAAGCCGCGCGCCACCTACTTCCATAATGGCAATCTCTGTACCCGTCGCCACTCCTACAGAACCTGGCTTGCGAACTCCAGGGGGCAAAGGATTGCAAGCCATCTGGTGGGAGGCTTCCGTCATCCCATAAGCCTCAATCACCGGGACGCCGAACCTGGCTTCCAACTCCGCCATCAAGCTGGCGGGGAGGGCAGAAGAACAAGAACGAATGAATCGCAGGCAGCCCTTGCCGCTCGTCTGGCCGCTCTGCGCGCTGCGGGCCAGAATCGCACGGTGCATGGTAGGCACGGCGGTATACCAAGTCGGTTGGAAGGCCGATACCCAATCAAAAAACCGTGGGGCATCAAAGCCCGGTGTCGCTACCACACTCGCTCCCGCACCGAGGGTAGAAAGAACCGCCGCCATAAGACCATGAATGTGGAATAGCGGCATGATGTTCAGGCAGCGATCCGAGGGGGTAAGTGCCAGCGCCTCGCGTATGTGTTTAGCCGAGGCGCACAGGTTCTGGTGGCTGAGTGGAACCATCTTCGGCCGCGACGTTGATCCGGAAGTGTGCAGCACTAGGGCGACGTCTTCCGCTTTAGCCATGGCAGGAGAAGTGCCAGGTGTGGGTGTGACTCCCTGAAAGTCGAAGAGCCCTGCGGCCTCTCGCCAACTCGGCACTATTTCAATGATGGGGATTCCTCGCCCTCTCGCGACCTCCAGGGCGGGGGAAATCATTCCGGCCTGGACTAGCAACGCCTGGGCATTCAGGTCCGACAGGTAGTACTCAAATTCTGAGGCGCCGTAGGCCGGATTCAACGGCGCCGCCACCGCACCGCAGGCAATGGAAAGAAACGCCACCGCCATCTCCGGACCATTGGGAAGGACGATCGCCACCTTGTCGTTGTGATGGATGCCGAGCGCGTTCAGGCAAGCCACAACCTTTCGGGCGTGTCGTAACAAACACGCGAAAGTCGTCAGGGCGCGCTCCGGCGCGATTATCGCCACAGAATCCGGCGAGAGTCTGGACCGATCCTCAAGTAATTGGTAAATCGAAGAAATGCTCACTGCATCAAATGCGAGATTAAAGAAGCCCTAGGAACTTCAACCTCGTCCTACGTTGAAAATACTAGTCTGGACACCGGCAAGCTGCAAGGCCAGATTTCTTAACTTTTAAACCTAAGTCAACTCCATTTTGATGGTTACACGCCGTCTCAACCAACTTTCCCGCCACGATTTGGGTCGTCTTCGATAATGCGATTGAAACTCGGGCGGTAGCGGGCGATTGCCACTCACTGATGCAAGGCTGCTTCGTTGGCCGGAAGCGTCCCGGGCGCGAGGTTAAGAATGACCTGGAACCACCAGTTGGGTTGGTAGGAGATCTGAATGGGCGCGCCGCGCAGGTTTCCTTCCGTGCCGAGCACGATATCGAAGATCGACTTGCCGCCGGTCTCCTGGCACACCACCTCGAAGTGCGCTTGCCGGAGATGGCGATAAGTCTGATCAAAAGCGCCACGGTTCCCATCGCAGCGAGACGTGTACGGTTTTTTCCGCGACGGGTTGGACACTCAGCAGGGTCGCCTTGTAATGGCGGGCATTGTAGATGTAGCAAAGTGATTCGGGCGTGGAGCGGCCGTCCACGGCGTCATCCATGAGTTGGAGAGTCGTCGACAGGAATTCCCCGGCGCGTGGACACGCCTGCCCGCGCCGCGCCCTCCAGGCGCTCGGATATGGCGCGAAGGATTATTCTCCAGTTGTTGCAGCGTCGCTTTTTCCGCCTCGGAATATTGGTGCAGATCGAAATCCTGGCTCGAGGTGTAGGGAACGGATGTGGTAAGCGCCCGGCCCTCGTCCACTCGGCTGATGATCCCCTCAAAAAGGTGGGTTCCGTTGGCCTTCTCCTTGGAAAGCTCCCTTCGCATCGCGACCACGGATTGACCCTTTGGAGGATTTCATAAAGCCAAAGAAGGCGCTCGACGCCGGCTCACCGGAGTCCTGACCGCGCAGGACTTCCGTGCCGCCTCCCCAGCGATTGATGGCCAGCGGAGCCTTGGCAGGGTCTGACCCAAAAAGGATCTGGATCATCTGCTGCTCGCTCATCTCCAGCCGCCTTCCCGATGCGGACGTACCCACCGCCCACGTCGTCACGCCCGCCCCAGAAAAACACAAAACGCACCTTGCAGGTCATGACATAACGATATTCAGTATCAATTTGTTCTGCGCGCCCAATCCAATTGGCGGCTTCCTGGATGGCGGTTTGATCGGAAGTGTCTGGCGCCGCCGGGGGGCCACCGGCCGTCCCCAGAGACGAACTGGCGGCAAGACCTGCAACTAGCAATACAGCAATAGTAAAACGATACAACATGCTTTGAAAATACCTCTAATTCAGAATTCGATAAGCTACCCGTTTCAGCCCTGTTAATTGGAGGGAAGCCTACGATATATCCTTTCCAGCTTCTAGCAATTTATGTACCAATCCGCCGGGTTGCGACTAATGCGGTAATGTCCTTATTCAGTAGCGCTGCCGGGGCGGTCCAGATGGACCAGTTGAACCAATAGTCCCAGCCGTAGTTTACCTCCCCCGTATCCCCACCCGCGCTACAGCAATTGGTGCCATCCCAAATATAGCCCCAGTCCAAGTAACTGATTTCCAAGTTACTTCGTAACAACTCCAGCCCGAAGTCCTTGTGCCCTTCGTAAATGAAGGTGATGGCATTCCAGATCACCTGGTGGTTAGTGTAGAGGATATGCTCCCGTCAGGTACCCGGTTTTATCCTTGTTCCACATCGTGCCGTCGGGATTCGCGTAGATCGGTGGCATCCCGAGCTTGCTGATCTTACAAACCTTGTCCCGCTGTAGGGTAAGGATCTTCTCGACGTTTTCCTTGGGAAAGACAAGCGCCACGCCGGAGAAATGCGCAAAATACTGGCCGTTGAGCGTCGGCGAAAAGACGGCATCCAGCGTCTTTCCGGTCTTCGTATCATTGTAAATCAGGTAATGATCACCTTTCCACAAATACTTTTGCATGGTTTCCTGGCCGGCGGCCACCAAGGAATCGAGGTACGCAACCTCTTCCGCGTCCCCCATGGCCTCTGCCCACGCCTTCAGCATTTCGGCGCCCGCCATGCGCAATCCGCCCGGGTGAGTGACGTAACCGTACATGGAACGATCCTCGAACCATTCGATGTCGTTCCAGGCATGTTCCCGATGCGGCGGCATGGCGATGATCTGCGATGGGCCCAAGTCCGGCCGCTGCGTAAAGGAATATTGCAGCGCCTTCTTTACAGACGGATAAAATTCTTTCATGAATTCTATATCGCCGGTGATTTTCCAGTGCAAATATGCCGCCGAGACATAGCAGAAGCCGGAAACCACCTCCTGATAGTCGTAGGACATGGCGTTTGCCGGATCGGCCCAGCGCCCCAGTAGCTGAGCCACGTCGCCGTTCTCCCTCTGGGTGGAGCGAATCGTTCGCAGCATGGACAACGCCAGATCCGGGAAGAAGAATGAAAGGGTAGGCCCCGCCATGCCCACGTTGGAGAGCGTGTTCATGTGCGGGCAGGCGCGCGGGGCTTCCTCCAATGCGAAGAGCCCGTCCTCCGGCCTGCACCAGCTTCCAATGGGATCTTTGGCCTGCGCCCACATGCTGCATGGAGCGAAGTAATAAAGAGCGTTGATGAGCGAATCTGCCAACCATCCGGGCAGCGTCGGGTCATCGTAAATGGCCGATTGCCACGCAATGATCCGTTTCAGCAACTGCTGATGATGGCGGGCGAGGTAACTCGCCACTTCGCCGGCATTGGCGAAGCGCGTGGTGTACATATGCGTGAAGCGCTTGCCGGTGGTGGAAAGCGTCTCGCCCTCCGGAGCATACGTCCAGATTCGTTCTCCGCCGGTTCCCGGCAGGCCATTGCCTTCCCACTCCGGCGCGTACCAAGCCAGAATGATTCGAATCACCTTTTCCTCATCCGGCCCGATATTGAAGTCAACCGTCAGGGACGAGCCACCGTCGTAGTGCTCCGCAGTGGAGGGTAGTTTTTCTTCCGCCTTATTCCAAACATCTCCATCGACACCCAGGGCGCCGCCGCTGCGCACATCGCCTTTGTCCGTCGTCGCCAGAACGTAGCTCATGCCCCACGCCTTGTCCTCCACCCACACGCCTTTCAGGCCGGCGGGCGCGGCACGCCGGGAAATCTGGGGAGGAGGCATTACCGGCTTCTTCGGCAAATTGGGCCAGCCAATCGAGAAGTCACGGGTGTGATGATCGGCAAACCCCGGAAAGCTGAAGACCACGCACCCTTTTGCCCCGGTTGTTCCCTTATTGCGCAGAT
This sequence comes from Bryobacterales bacterium, assembly GCA_963745995.1. Taxonomy (GTDB): domain Bacteria; phylum Acidobacteriota; class Terriglobia; order Bryobacterales; family Bryobacteraceae; genus Palsa-187. The sequence goes on along the minus strand of CAVUZF010000005.1, from coordinate 1,326,382 downwards.
GCACTTCGAAAACCGCGCCGGGAGTATTGGACGCCTTCGAATCGCCGGGGATAAACGGCGACCAACTCCGCACGCCGATCTGCACCGGCGCGTCGGATTTATATTCAACGTCGGCGATGGGATAGTGGCCCCAATACTCGCTCTCCTGCATTCCGCCGCACACGCCGATGCCAAATGAAGGCCGATTATTTCCTGCATAGTTTTTGGTCTGGCCGGTGCCGAAAACCCACCCTCGGCCGCCCATAGCGACTCCCAGATAAGGAGTATTCAAGGGACCGCCAATCGGAGTGAGGTGATTGAAGATGGAGGTGTAGCCAAATTGGCCCGAGGGCTCCAGGTACAATGCCCCCGTATCAATCCCACCCAACGGCATGCCGGAGACAGGCAGCGGCTTATCAATGTACAAGCCAAAGTAGCCCTCAGGCTTGGTGCGATAGCAGATGCCTGACACGGGCTTTGCGTAACCCGCGGCGCTGAAGGTGTTCCATTCGCCGCCTTTCAACCCCGGCGAAAACAGCCGGTCCGGCTCTTTCGGATCCATGGGCACGGGCGCCTCAGAAACCGCACCCGCCCCGGCAAAACCCTTCAGGCCATTCGCCGCCAGCGCACTGGCGCCCGCCGAGAGACGCAGGAAATTACGCCGGGAAAGTTCGCTCTCCATACTGATGTCACCTCATTGAGTCTGTTCGTAAGGGGCAATATCCATTCCCAGTGCCCCCTTCCCTCCGGCCCCGCCGCCTGCCGTCATTAATAATTGTGCCGAAGGCACTTTGGACTGCGGTAACAGCAGTCCAAAGCGCTTCGCGCATTTGCATCGTCGGTATCTCACGCCAGGGCGCACGGTCGTCTTTGCGAAAAGGCGGAGCCGCTCATCAAGCTACTTATACCCACCGGCAACCTTATATCCGAAGTTCACTTTTCCGTGCGGGAAATGCTTTTGCACGACCTTGAGCTTTGACAAATTCTCAACGTGAACGTGGTATCCAGCGGGAACATCCACTTGATACGTCAGCGCGTCCGGAGTCTTTACCCACCGCATAAACACGAACCCCTCCGGGGTGGGGACGCGTCCTTCGCACCAATCGAGCGACAGGTTGGTAATCCGCACGTGAACTTGTTTATTCACCATGTCGACTTTATAAAGGCCCACGACATCGCGATACAGCGTTGTCACGATGTGCGCTTCAAAGGCGTGGTCCATGCTGGCTTCATCGCTGCTGTTTTCCCACAACGTACCGCTAATGTCGGCCATATAGAGGAGGCTGGAAATAGCTTCCCGAACCAGTTGCTCGGTCAACCCCGCGCGCGAGAGCAGATCCTGCCGCATCACGTTGCCCATGAAAGCATTAGAAGGAGGAATATCCGGATAGGCGTGGGTGGTTCTCCGCTGCGGTCCAAACTGCGTCACCAACGTCTGCCAGAGCTGGGGATAAGTTTGCGGCGTGGCGACATCAAAGAAGAACGCGTAATACTGGCACGTTTCGGTACGATTATGCGTGGGGACAAGCTTTCCATTCTCGCGCACAGCATTATCGACGAAAAAGTGGCCGTCATAGGACTGCTGCCGGATCACTTTGCGCAGCGCTTGTGCCTGATCGATAAATCGTGGCAGGTTGTACATCTGTCCGGTGGCCATCAGGGCTGCCGCATAAAGCATATTCGTCGGATAGCTCACGTTCTTCGTGTAGTCATTGGATTTTGACCACTCGATGAAGACCCAACCCTGCAAATCCTCCAGCAGCCCATCGGAATCCTGGAAAGGCCGGAAGTAGTCGAATACTTTCAGCACGCGGGGCCGAAGCGCCGTCACCATTTCCTGGTCGCCGCTGCGTTCCAGGTAGTGTTGCAGTTGAATGACAAACCACAATGCCCAGTTGGGATTGAAGTCTCCGCCCAGGTGATCCGAGGGATAGCAGTCGGGCAGCATGCCGTCGGGCATGTCCGCAAAGCGGTCCGGCAGCAGGTAGTTTTCGAACAAGTTCCTTTCGGCGCAGGTTTGGCCGGTGAGGAGCGGCGCGGCGCTGGCCGAAAATAAAGGGTCGCAGAGCCACCCCGCGCGCTCGCGCGTGGGGTTATCCTGGTAGGTGTCAATCACGTTGTCGCGGAAGCATTCCCTGCCCGCCGCGAACAGTCTGTTCAGCGCGTCCTGGCCGCAGGCGAAATGGGCCGTCCAAACGTCGGACGCCGCGTATTCCCGCAGGTAAACGTGGTCAACCTCGCACTCCCCTTGCAGCACCATCAGCTTCAGGAATTCAAGTCCATAGGGCTCGAATGTTTCCAGGTCATACGTGCCGGGCGCAAGGGTGTAAGCGACAACATTGCAGCACATCAGGCGCTTGAAATCCACGTCGCCATCCGTAAACGTCTCATCAAATGTGAAGTAGAGCTTGGAAGGCGTGTGCACCGTCACGCGCGCGCCAAAGAATCCCGGCAGGTCGGTGCCAAAATTGAGCGTCCGGAATTGATTGGCTTTCAGCCGCAGGGGCTGATCGCAATCGTACGGATTATCGACGCGGTTGCTGACGGTAGTTTTCGTCTTTTGCAACTCCAAGTAGGGGATCTCGGTAAGATCCGACCACGGATAACCGAGCATATTCGGGCCGATGCGCGCGGCGGAAGGAATGGAGCGATCCTCGTATAAACTCTTGGGCGCCTTGCCGCTCCAGTCGAACTCGCCTTCGGCGGCGATCATTTCCGGCTGGCGCTTGGCATAATTGGGGTACGGGACTCCGCGGGCAATATACTTTCGCGGCGCAAAGACCGTGCACTTCACGGTCTCCATGGGAGCGTCGGCACGCTCGCGCCACTCGGCGGACTGGGGATCGAGGTGGTACACTTCGGAAAAGGTTCGCTGAAATGTGTAACGCTGCACCTTTTCGATGCGTTGCGGAAGAATCTGGGTTTCGAAGCGCTGCCCTTCACCGCCCGTGGACGCCAGGACTTCCGAGTCCGTTGTAACCTCCGCCTGAAAAAACGAAGGTTGATCCAACACGTAATAGCTGTTGACGTTGTAACCCGCCACTTCGGCGCAAACGAAGTTCCTACCCTTTGCCAGCAGCGGAGTGATGTCCCAAAGATCGACGCGGAAGTAATCTTTGGGGCCGCGCGCCGGTCCCCAGGCGTGGAACTTTCCATTGAGGAAGATTCGGTAGAACGTGCAGCCGGCCGTGCGCAGATAAACGTGCTTTCCGGGGGGAGCTTCAAACACCGCTCGAAAGCCGACCCAGAGATTCATCTCTTTGTCCCGCCCCTGCGGCCACATGGGCTTGGCAGATCGAAAAGCAATTTCGGACGGTGCAGTTCCCTGCCCTGCATTTTCACCCGCGACAGCCGGCATACTTCCCGGGAGGCCGAGGGAGGCAACCGTCGCCGCCACCGAGCCGCTCAGAAAGTTCCGCCGAGTCAAGGCTTCCTTCGTTTGCTGGAGTTTCAAAGTGTTGCTCCTTCTTGTCACGGAATTCAGAGACGGGTGATTGACAATCATGCGCCGATGAAACGGCGCGGCCGCAACTCTCCTTGGAGTGGCATCCGCCACCGCCTTTCTTTCACTCTTGCAGCCTTCGCCGTATGGGGCGCGGGCAGAAGGCGATGGCCTCTGCCACCGCGATCGAGTTTCTACATTTTGAAGAGAGATTCGTTCCTTGTAATCGCATTGCGAAACTATCTTCTTTCCTTTCATCAACATTCCCGGCTCTTGTCGGTAAGTGGTTTATTTTTCATACACATTCCCGGATATTCCCGAGGTCATTTTTTAAGTTATTTATTTTCATCAACATTCCCGGATATCCCTTCATTTTTGCTGTCATTCTTCTGCTCTTTGATAGCCTACAATAGAAATTGATAACCGATTTACTTTCAAATACTTGGTTTTCGGGAAAAGCCGACCCATCTCTGCGATCCCTCCCTAAGTTCCTTTATCTTCATCAACATTCCCGGATCCATTGAGTTTTTCCCGAACCTGCTTCCCGCCGTTACAGGAAACCAACCAACGCCATCAAGAAGCCAAGCCGTTAAACTCGCCGCGACAGGACTACCCGGTCTCAAAATTCCATCGCCCATTTTCAAGGATCAGTTGCGTCTGCGCCTTCCGGCAATGGAACTTGGGACCGACGCTTTGTGGCCCTCTCGTGCCGGCGACATCGACGAAGCATTTACGGGCGATCGCCACGAGAAGCTTTACCCACGCCGCCATCGGCCCCTTTCCATGAATCTTCCTCCGATCTTCAGGGCATCTTGGCGGGGGCGCCACGGCCCCCCCAAGCCTACGATTCAAGGCTAATACATAGCCCAGGTGTTCTGTCAAGAGAATTCTTGGCCTTTTTCCTGCCGGTAGGAAAAAATTTTACAAAATCGGCTCAACATTTCCTGCCGGTAGGAAAGCCGGGTTGCACGTTTCCGATTTTCGACTCGCAGATCGCACTCTTACCCAGGTCGGCGACGCGTGAAAAATGTGGAAACTCCAGGGCGTAGCTGCTGCCGACGCTTCGAGAATTAGTTCCGTTGCGGACTCACGTCAACGCCTGCGTTACGATTCTATTTGGCGGGCATGAAATTATCCAAGGCCGTCACGGTGTCAGTTTTCACGTCCGGGTCAAGTACGTAGGGCACTTTGGCCTGGTGAAAATCGTTGCCAAACAGATGAATTTCATGGCTTTCGGCGCCCGCGATCTTTAAGAAGATGTTCGTCCCCTCCGGCGCGACCGAACTATCCACGTTCGCATTCTTCACCCGATTGAACTGAACGGCGGGTATATTTTGCTCCGGCCACGCGGCATTCCCAGTGAAACCACTAAGCTGAAGGCCATCGACATCTTCCACCAGCAGCGCACTTTGCCATTTGTCGTATGTGGGCTCGTCCCAATACACCTCGATATTCCGCAGCCTCAGATTCTTTGCCCGGCGGAAGATCATGGCGGAAGTCGCCGTGTCGTAAGGTGCCTTGGGATCGCTGGAAATGAAGAATTTGATGTTCGAGAAGGTAATTCCCTCCAGCGGTCTTTCCGGATGCCCCTCGATTTTGGAGGTTCCCTGGCAGTGCACGATGATGTCGTGGAAGATGACGTCCTTAATCAAGCCGGGGCCCGGTTCGCCGGGCTTGGGCGGCTCTTGGTTCCATTCGCTGGGCCGATGGATCTCGATATTGAAGGCGTTGCCGTCCCCCGCCCAGAACCAATCAAAGCGGTGGAGGTCCATGGTGATGTTGGAGAACACCACGTCGCGAACCGTGCCGCCGGTGGCAATTTGCAGCGTGATGCCGCGGTTGCAGTCGAAGATGGCACAGTTACTGACCACCACATGCTGCACCAGGCGGCTGTTCCCCTCAGTGAACTTGATAGCGGCGGAGCCGGAAGAAAACCGGCAATTAGTTATGGTGATATTTTCAGTGGGGTAATCGGGGCCCCATTCCGGAATGCCGCAGACGATGGCAATGCAGTCATCGCCGGTGGCAATCGTACAGTTGGAAATGCTGATGTCGTGGCTGCTCACGATGTCGATGCCATCGGCCCAGACGGCTTCCTTCAGGCTGGTGTAAATGTAGATGCCATCAATCACCACCCGCGAGCAGGCAAACAGCGCAAAGCTCCAACTCGGTGAATGGAGCCACGAGAGCCCGGTGATCCTCACATTATTGCAGCGTCCCAGCCATAAGAGATGAGGATAGTCCTGCTGATTGGGAAAGCCCGACGGATAGCTGCGCATCTGCGACTTGTGCAGCGTCTCTACCAGAACCTTGTGGCTGAAGGAGCGTTCAATGGTGTCCGGAGCCCAAAAGTACGTCTGCTGGCCGTCGATGGTTCCCCGGCCGCCGATCGAGATGTCTTCCAGGTCTTCACCGAACAGCAAGGCGTCCTTTGACTTGACCTTTTGCACTGCAAAGTCATTGGGGTTTTCCGAAGCGTAAAGCGTGGCACCCGCTTCCAGGTAAAAATTCACGTGGCTGCGCAGGTGAATCGTCCCGGAGGTGTAATCGCCCGGGGGAAGGTAGACGGTTCCACCCTTGACGGCAGCAGCGTCAATGGCATTCTGAATCGCCGGCAGGGCATTGTCAGCTTTGTTCCCCGTCGCGCCAAAATCTTTGACGTTGTAAACGACCTTTCCGTGCGAGACTGCATCGGGTCCCGCAAAAAGACGGGTGCTTCCGGCAAGAAGCAACGTCAGCAGGGTCACTCCTGCCAGGAATTTGTTTGGATCAAATCGAAATCTCACGTTTCCCTCCATGCTTCCCTCAGTACCGAACCACCATCTGGTAGGGATTCTCCATGGGATTCAATCCGATGACCACTTTTTCAGGTTTGAAGTCAGACCAAAAAGGCCATTACGTCAGCCTTGCCCGTAAGGCCCTTCAGGATAATCCACTCCCCTTCAACGCCCGGGTGCGGCTGCCCATTGACCTGAACTCGCTCGATTCGCTTCCCGCCCGGTAGGCGCAGGCGGAGGCGCACGGGCGTCGATCCAATCCGTTCCGGGATCTTAATCTGGGCCTTTACCTGGCGGGCTTGAATGTCGGACCTGACCTCCAAAGAGAGCGCCCCGTACCAAGTTGGAGCTTCGGTAATGGTCAACCCCTTCCCTTGCTCCATCCAGCGCCGGGGAGTCCCTTGCAGCAGATAGAGCCCGCCGTCCCTTTCCTGGATCATCATGGTGCGGAACATCCGAATGAGACTCGAGATCGAGTGCACGTGGGGCTGCGTGTTGCTCCGCCACTCGCAAGTGGTGAGTGTTTGGTGCGAGATGTTCGCTGCCAGCAAGGTGTAGAAAATCCGCAGAAAGTCCTCAACTCGCCCGAGCTCCAGGAGGACGATCGCCAGGTCCTGGCTGTAAAACATGGCGCCTTCCGTCGCTTGTTTGCTGCCCGCAGTGGCCTCCTCCAGGCTGCCATGATGGGTTCGATCGACGATCCACCTGATGACATTCTGAATGCGCTCATCGTCACGGGGCAATACGCCGCCGTAAGCAAGGTTGATAGGTCCGACGGCATCGTAGAAGTAGCGGTTTACATACTTCGGAGCGTGCAGCATCCAGGGGATATACCAGGGATCCTGGGATTTGTCCGTCAAACGGTCGATAGCAGCAATGATGTCGTTCCGATAGAGTTCCGCCTCTCTCCGCCAAGGTTCTCCCTCCGCATGACCACATTCCACTAACAATTCACCCATGCCATGCAGCCCCATGTAGCTGATAGCGTCCGTGTAGGTAAAATAACCTATTCCGCTCACGTTGCCCTGGTCCGGCAGGTCGCAGACGAACTTGCCGTAAAGCAGACCGGCGCAAGAATTGCCGACCTTCTCCAGGGAAAATCGCCGCTCGCGGCGAATCCATGCACATCCCTCGAGAATCTTTTGCTGGTGTTTTTCGATCCAACCGAGGTTATGGGTGAGCCGGACATGCTCAGTCATGGCCCACAGCGCCCAGCCGTTGCAGGCGGCCCAGGAGGCATCGCTGCCGTCGCGATCCGTGTTCGTAACGTCGGAGAAACACCCTTCGTGCATGCGTGTGCCGGCAGGCTTGCGCTGTCCCTGCCTCGCAAAAACCGTATCCAGCAAGCGCTCCGACGTTCGGTGGTCGCCCATAAGATCGAGGGCATAAATCCACTTGGTGCTCGAGTCGTCCCATTGGCAGCGGTAGCAAACCGAATCAAACACAATGTACTGGCCGTTCCAGCGCTTGGTCAGGAAATAGCCATCGAGCATCGCTTTGTCGACAATGTTGTTCAGGTTTTGGTCCGGAGTCATGAAGCGCTGCACTCGTCCGTGGAGAGAGCTCCAGGCGACGTTCGCCGCTTGCATTGCCTCATCGGCGGAGCGCTTGGCGATCTCTTCTGCCGCGACGGGGGGTTGCGGGCTGGGTCCCCAGTGGAGCGCACCGGGGAAGTCAAACCTTCGGTTGAAAACTATTCGCGCCGTTCGGCCTGCCCCGATCTTGCCCTGCACAGCGAGCACATTAAACAGGCCGGTATAGGTACGCAGGAAACCCAGCGGATCGGCTTCCGCTGTGGCCTCTGTTCCGGCCGGGAAGACGGAGTGAAATTCCGCCGCAAATCCTTCCGGAACCTGCGCAGAGAAAAGGGCGCTGCCCTTCTCCTGCACGGCTCCGTGGCCATAGGTGAGGTCGCGTCTCGGGACCCTCTCATCCCCCATCTGCGCGGCAAGCAGCGTCAGCGGGCTTGCCGTCTGGCTGTGGTTTGTAACTTCAAAGACTGCCCAGCCCAGCGTACTCTCCAGCCCCGATTGGTAGCCGGTCTGCTCTAAGGGCTGGGAGAACGCAGTCTCGCGGACTTCCAGGCGGCCATATTTCCAGCGGGTCACAACAATGGGCATGTAACCGTCTGCCAAGGACTGCCGCGCGGGTTCCCCTGTGCCGATGGGCACAATCTTGCCCTCCGCATATAACGCGAATGCCAGCGAGTTTCGCGTATACGGCGTTCCGGTGATGAGGTGGCTCTTGTACTTGCTGCCCTGGATGACGATGTCGTTCGCGTACACCAACTCGCCGTTGGGTGATACTGCGGTCTCCGCGGGGTCCGCGGGTAGCCCGATCGCGGTGAACATCGTGGGGTCGGTGTATTGCCCCAAATACCATTGGTAACTTGCCTCTTGTCCGGCAGGAGGCGGGAGCACCGTACGCATCGGCGAGGTTACACTTGCTTGAGGTGCCGCTATGGCGCTCGGGAGCGCCCCCGGCGCCACAACTGCCGCGCTTGCCACCGCCACGGAGGAAAGGAAATCCCGCCGGCTGAGGAGCGTCATTGCTCGTTGCCTACGTTCTGTGTGCTTCCGCTTCCCTTTTTCATGATGCATGTCCCCACCTCTAAACGTCCTCTATACGATGCGAATGACTCCATAGAATCCGTGCTTTATAGGACGATACCTCAAATGGCGCAGATTTCTTGTTGTTATGGCAAGTTCATATTGAACATCCGGCTTTTAACTTTTGCCTTTTGCGCTTTGCCTTTTGACTTGCTTCAGCAGCTTTGCCGCGCCGCGCTGCAATACGGTAAGTTCTCGTTTTCTTAGCAAACAATTTGAGTGTCTCGTAGGGGCTGTGCTTGCCCTGCCCTTGTAGTACGGTCGACACATGGAACGAGGGCAAGGCAAGCCCAGACCCTACGAGACGCACGGTTTGCAGCCCGCCCACGCTACGAAATAGGCCGCCTCACGGCTTCGGGCATATGCGTTGAGCATGTAACCACCACGGCGGCGGGCTGAAGTCCGGCAGATTTGGCCCTAAGGGTGATTGTGCCCCCATGCCCGGAGGGGCGCAAGATGGCAATGCACTTTCCGCGGAAGGTTCTACAGGTGGGCTGCCGGAAGCTGGTGACGTCTTTCGGATTGGCACTACCGGCGGCAGCCAGTTCTCCCACTCCCTCGATTTGGAAATCGATGGCGCGGACGCCATCGGGGATCGGCATGCCCGCCGCATCTGTTATTTGTACCGTAACATAGGCCAGATCGTTGCGGCTGGCGAGGATGGTTTGCCGATCGGCGCTCAAGCGAAGCCGTGCCGGCTTCCCCACCGTCTTTAAAGTCTGCGAGGCGATTTCCGTTCCGTTTTTGAAGGCAACAGCCCGCAATTCGCCTTCCTCGTATGGCACCTGGAACTCCGCTATGAGTTTAGCGGATTCCGGCACCGGCTTGGAGCCAATTTCCTTTCCATTCAGAACCATCTTAACTTGATCGCCCGAGGTATACACCCGCACGTTGAGAGGTTTTCCAACAACACCGGGCCACGTCCAACTGCGCACTTCGTCCAACCAGCCCCACGAAGATAGCGTTTCCGTTCTTCCCGGCGGCAGCGGACGCTGCACCGCCATCTCCAGCTTGCTTTGCCCCCAAAGGACGTCGCGATAATACGATTGCGGTTTCTTGTGGCCGACGGCATCGATATCGCCGCAGTAGGAAATAAACCAGGGATACTTCTGGCGCCAATTGGCAGGCTCTTGGGAAAGGAGTGAGTGCCCGATCGCGGACTCTCCCAAGTAATCGATGGCCGTCCAAACAAAATCCCCGAGCACGTAGCTGAGTTTTTCCGCAGAACGCCAACTGTCATAGGCTTCAATGGGGAAGGATTCCGTGCCCATCATGATTCGCTGCGGAAATCGCTTGTGGTCCAGCTCGTACTGCTGCCACTGATAGTTGTAGCCCCCCACATTCACGTGGAGAAAACAGGGATCGTTGGCTTGCCACTGCGGCAGGTTATGATCGTACGGCCCGGGAACCGCCATGGTGACGGGGCGCACGGGATCGAGTCGCTTTACCTCGTCGTGAAGCTGCTTGGCGATGGCCACACCCTCCGGCGTGCGGCGGCCGTCAATCTCATTACCGATGCTCCAGAAAATCACGCTGGGATGATTCCGGTCCCGCAGCAACATGCTATCAAGATCCCGCTTCCACCAGTCGTTGAAGTAGAGATGATAATCGTCATCGTTCTTGCCCAGATTCCAGCAGTCAAAAGCTTCGTCAATCACCATCATTCCCAAGCGATCGCAGGCATCGAGAAAAGCCGGCGAAGGAGGGTTGTGAGCGGTTCGAATGGCGTTGAAACCGTTCGCTTTCATGGACTCAACCCGGCGTTCTTCCGCGCGGTCAACAGCGGCCGAACCCAGCAAGCCGTTGTCATGGTGCGCACAACCGCCCTTCAACTTCACCACCTCGCCGTTGATGCGCAGTCCGTGGTCGACGTCAACTTCGATGCTGCGAATTCCGAAGGTCACCGCGGATTGGTCCACTACTTTTCCCGCCACCAGGAGCTCAACTTCGGCGTGGTAGAGATGCGGCGTGGCGTGTGACCAGAGCTGCGGAGACTTAACTTCAAAAGACTGGGTCGCCGTGGATTCCCCCGACGCCGGAAGATCAAGCGCTTGCTCCGCTTTGCCCGCCACTTCACGCTTTGGCCCGATGATTTGGGTACGAACCGTGACGGTTGCGGAAGTCTTGTCACGATTTTCCACTTTTACGGCAACTTCGACGGTGGAAAGATCAGCCGCCACCTTGGGCGTGGTCACACTTACGCCCCAAAGCGGCAGGCGGACCTTTTCGGTCAAAGTGAGCCAAACATGGCGGTAAATTCCCGAACCAGAGTACCAGCGGCTGTTCTGGCCTTCATTACGCGACTCGAACAGCCAAAATGTTCTCGCCGCCATGGTTCAGATATGGGGTCAGATCGTAGGCGAATGAGGTGTAGCCATAGGGGTGAGAACCGACATGATGTCCATTAAGCCAGACGTCGGAGTTCATGTAGACCCCGTCGAAGCGGATCTCAATTTCAGACTTCTCGCCCGAAGGTGGAGTGCGAAAGCGCTTCCTGTAGTACGCAGTCCCACCCACTACCCACCCCGTTGCCTCTTGCCCGGCACTAAGTGCGACATCGAAAGGGCCAATGCGCGTCGGTGCATTACCCCCCACCCAGATCGTGCCCTCGCCCGATGCCTCGGAAACGGGCGTGAGATCCTCAATGCTCCAATCGTGGGGAAGATCGAGCTTGCGCCAGTGAGAGTCATCGAAGCCCGGCGCCTCCGCGCCGGGGACGTCCCCACGATGGAACCGCCAGTCCCGGTCGAAAGATTGGTCGCGGCCGTTTACCACAAGCGACGGGGATGGCAATTCCTTGGGAGAGGCAGAAGGATGCGGCTTCGGTTCACCTGCGCCTTGCTCGGCAAGTATGGGCGTTGCAGCAAACCCGGCTAGTCCAATCAGCGCCTCGCGGCGGTTGAGCTCATGAGAACGGTTCTCTTTTTTCATTTAGGAATCACCCTGAAGCTCCGCATAGTAAATGCGTCAAACGCGCCGACAATATGGGAGGCGGTCTAGCAAAGTCAAGCCATTATACGTCCATTGTTCGTTGGCAATAGGAGGCACAGTGGGGAATCAAGAATCCTGTGCGGTTTCGGTTGCCCAGGGAGGGACTTCGGGAAGATGGTACTGGTATCGGGTCATGAATCCCGACGCCAGATTTCTGCCCACCGACCCCTCATCGGCGAGGGCTTTGATTGCAGCCGGGAAGCCAGCAGTAGGTCGACGGCAGCGGGCAGCGAGCGCTTCATACGAGTCCCGGCGAGAAGGGAAAGTAGGAGGCGTGCAGGCCTTTTTGAAGGCCGGCTTTAGCGGCGCCTTTTCTTGAAGCTAAAGTAGAGCTAAAGTGGAAAGGATTAGCGAAAAATTCCGGGGCAAGCTGAGGAAAAGGAGTTTGTGTGAAAAGACGAGCCTTCCTAAAGAACTCCATGGTAGGTATGAGTGGCCTCGCGGGAACGACCTATTCCGGCCTGGTATCAGGCGCAGCCCATGGAATGAGCGAGGCGAAAGCAGAACACGCGAGCACGTCTGATGATAAGGTCGGCCGACCCGTCAGAATTACGAGCATCAGTTTCCCGAACGGCTTGTCGCTGGAAGAAATCGCCGGGTACGTGGATAAAGCCGGGCCTGCCGGCGTAGATATGATAGCCCTGCCAGAGCTCGCCCGAGGACAAAACGATCAAAGCAAAGAAGACTTGCACGGCCCAACCGTGACGAGAATGGCTGCCCTGGCAAAGAAATACAACACCTACATTGTGTGCCCCATCGACCGGATCGATGGGAACCGCAGGCTCAATACCGTCGTGCTGCTTGATCGCCGCGGCGAAGTGGCCTGCGTCTATGACAAGATTTTTCCTTATTGGGATGAATTTGATGTTCACCCCCCTGTAGACGTGGGCGATGAAGCACAGGTCTACCGTGCGGACTTCGGACTGCTGGGATTTGCCACCTGTTTTGACGTCAATTTCCCCGAGGTTTGGCAGCGCTTGGCAGACAAAGGTGCGGAAGTAGTGATTTGGCCGAGTGCCTATTCCGCCGGCACTTCCCTGCAAGCGCACGCTCTCAATCACCATTACTACATTGTTTCAACAACTCAGATGAGCGATTGCTTGGTGTTCGACATTACCGGAGAGAATCTCCTTTACCAGAAGAGCGAACGAGTCAATGTGACGAGCGTTACGTTGGACCTGGATCGCGGCATCTATCACATCAACTTCAATATCCCCCAACGGGACAAGTTGCTGAAAGAACGCCCCGAAGATGTAGACCAGGAAAAGTGGTTAGAGTCAGAGCAGTGGTTTGTGCTCAAAGCCAAACGCCCGGGAGTGAGCGCTCGCGAACTTGCCAGGCAATACGGAATGGAGGAACTGCGTCATTATCTTGACCGCAGCCGGCGGGCAATCGACAAACGCCGCGGGTGGCAATACGAAGCCAGAGTCCTGTTCCCGGATCTGGATGCCCCAAGCTTGAAGGCCCTCCCCCTTCGCGCCAGGAATTCTAAACCCTCCGGATCAACCGGATAGATCCAAGGCTGTTCACTTAAACCGCTTACTTCCCCAACGTGACTTTGAAAGTGGGGTGGCAATCGGCAGCAGGATCGCTGGTCACGGTCTGGGTCAGCCCGCCGCTTTGGATGGTGTACTCCAGGGGAGGCTTCTTGAGCTTTGAGGGCAGCCCTTCCACGTGCGCCTTGCCGTCGTTGTTGGTGCCCACTTCCATGTCAGTATCTTTCTTGCTCATGAAACCGTACTTCAACTTGACGTGAACCTTGGCGTCAAAGACCGGTTTACTGGCAGAGTCAACCACCGTGAAGTCCGCGGTGCATGGTCCCATGCCCGCACTGATGCTGGGCACATCAGCCGGATTTCCGGCCAGCGACTGAACGCCCCCCAATAGAAGGAACCAGGTAGTCAACATCCAAAAGGCAATCTTTGACTTTGCGACGAGGGAACCGGCCGGCCTGACGACCGTCGTGTTATAGGAAAGGCGCATGCTTTTTCTCCTGTAGCCATCAAATTTTGAATGTTGATTATAGGACATGAACCGGGAGTCGAGGTATACTTCTTCAGCTCTTTGCGGTAGCTAGCGGAGCCAAGGACCTCTTTTTTCCATCATGATTGACCAAAGAATTCTCTCCACCGATTTATTGCTTCACATCGCCAAAGTACTCGAAATTCCCATGCACGGTCTGGTGGCAGTCATCGAACTGCTGGACGATGGCGGCACAGTGCCGTTCATCGCGCGCTATCGCAAGGAGGCCACCGGAAATCTTGATGAGGTCAAAATCCGTGGCATCGAAGAAAAGCTGGAATACTTCCGCGAACTGGTGGCGCGCCGGGAGACGATTCTTGCTTCCATCGCCGAGCAGGGCAAGCTCACCGACGAACTCAAAGCGCGTATCGAAGCCACCTTCGACAAAAGCGAGTTGGAGGACCTGTACTTACCCTACCGGCCGAAGCGACGCACCAAAGCCACCGTGGCGCGAGAGAAGGGGCTGGAGCCGCTTGCCCTTTATTTGTGGGCGCAGCAGCCCGCCGCCGAACCGCTGGAAACTCTCGCCGGCAGTTTTGTAAATGCGGAAAAAGGCGTGAACAGTGTGGAAGAGGCGCTGGAGGGCGCGCGCCACATCGTTGCTGAGATGATCAGCGAGGATGCCGACCTGCGCAAAGCTCTGCGGCAGATGATGTTGGATGAGGGCGTGGTGGTGAGCACCAAAGTGCCCGATGCCGCGGACGAGCAAGAGAAGTTCAAGATGTATTACGAGTACCGTGAGCCGGTGAAGGCCATTCCTTCGCACCGCATGTTGGCCATTCGGCGCGGCGAAAGCGAAGGCGTGCTCCACTTCCTCATTGAGCTGGATCCCTTACATGTCAGTTCCATGCTGAAAGCCCGCATTCTGCGCGCCCAAGGCGATTGGACGCCGCAGCTTGAACTCGCCATTGAGGACTCGTGGAAGCGGCTGCTGGACTCTTCCATTCAGGGTGAAATCCGCCTGGAGGCGAAACAGCGTTCCGATGGGGAAGCGATTCAGGTGTTCCGTGACAATCTGCATAACCTGCTGCTGGCGCCGCCGGCGGGCCCCATTTCCGTGTTGGGAATCGATCCCGGCATGCGCACCGGCTGCAAAATTGCGGTGATTGACGAGACCGGCAAATTTCTTGCCCACGACGTCATCTACCTGCATCGTTCCCAGGGCGAGGCGGAAACCGCCGCCCGGGCGCTCGAATCGTTGTTGCAGCGGCACAACGTGCGCGCCATCGCCATCGGCAACGGCACGGCCTCCCGCGAGACGGACGCTTTCGTGCGCGAGTTCCTGCGGGAGAGGAAACTCGATAACATTTTTTCCGTGACGGTCAGCGAATCCGGCGCCAGCGTCTACTCCGCCTCGGAGGTGGCGCGGCAGGAATTTCCCGATCTCGATCTCACCGTGCGCGGAGCCATTTCCATCGCCCGCCGCTTGCAGGACCCGCTCTCCGAGCTGGTCAAGGTTGATCCCAAGTCGATCGGGGTCGGCCAATATCAGCACGACGTTGACCAGCGCCAGCTTCAGGCGTCGCTCGAAAGCGTGATCGAAAGCTGCGTCAACCGGGTAGGCGTTGATCTGAACACTTCCTCGTGGACGCTGTTGCGCTATGTCGCCGGCGTCACGGAACGGACCGCCCTCAACATCGTCAACTTTCGGAATGAGAACGGCAGCTTCCGTTCGCGCGCACAATTGCGGAAGGTGCCGGGCATCGGGCCCAAGACGTTCGAGCAGGCTGCCGGGTTCCTGCGCATCCGCAATGGCGAGAATCTGCTCGATATGACCGCTGTCCACCCCGAGTCCTACCAAATCGTGGAACAGATCGCTCAATCGCTGGGCGTTCCCATTGAAGAATTGATTAAGAACCCGGCGCTCTTGGAAAAGGTGGACCGCAACCGCGTTTCGGCCGGAACCTATACTCTGAACGATATTCTGGAGGAGTTACGCAAACCGGGGCGCGACCCGCGCGACAAATTCGTGGCGCCCAGCTTCAACGAGCAGGTGCGCGAACTCACGGACGTGCAGCCCGGCATGGTGCTGGAAGGGGTGGTGACCAACGTCACCAAGTTCGGCGCCTTCGTGGACGTCGGCGTTCATCAGGACGGCCTGGTCCACATCAGTGAGCTTTCCAACCGCTATATCAAGGACGCATCGGATGTGGTGAAGGCGGGGCAAATCGTCAAGGTGAAGGTTTTGAGCGCCGACCCCAAAACCAAGCGCATCGCCCTATCCATCAAGGCCCTGCACGAACCTCCGGCCAAGCGACCGCCCAAACCGCAGCCAAAAGCGCAGCCGAAAACACAAACGAAACTGCAATCGAAACCACAGCCGAAACCGAAGCCTCAATCGAAACCGAAACCACAGCCAAAACCCGAACTCACATTTGAAGAGCAAGTCGCGCTGCTGGCGGCGAAATGGAAGGGCCGCTAAGCGCCACCCTTAGCCCCAGGAAGGGGCAAATCAATCTTGCCTCTCGCGTTCTATCCCACGGCTGGCTTGCCGTGGGCTAAATGACAGCGCCGGTTTCACGGGCTTTGGGGCGGGGACCCTTGCGTTAACGCTCATGGCAGGCTCGCCTGGGCTGGACCCCATACGATATCGCTTCTGAATCGTTGGCCAGGCCTGGGACCGGGCCGGGATTACGTTGACCGCAGCCTCTTCCATCGCAATGGAATCCCGGATATTATGCAATTGGGAGATGAGCCATGACGCAGCAGACGAAGTTTGTCTTCCTCTTAATCCTATTGATAGTGTCCGTGGCCGGGCCCACTGTTTTCGCCCAGGACGTCATCGGCATGGGTAGTTCGAAGGGTGAGATGACCTTTCAGGGAACCGGCACCCAGATCATCAATGTCGCATGGCAGAACTGCAACAGCAGTGGCTGCACGTTGGAAGGAACCGCCACAAGGACGGCTGAGTTCAGGCCGGTGGGGATGTACAAGTTTTCGTCTACCACCGCGAGACCCTTTAAGCTGGTCGCGACCTCGGGGGTTGGACTCTTTAACGTTGACCAATCATCTACAATCTCGTTCAGCTACACAGCCTCGGATGGAACCCTGGTAGGGCTGGCGCATTTCACTTCCATTCTGCAAAATCAGGGCTCCATTGCAGCCTATCTCACGGGGACGCTGGAGGTCACGGGGGGCTCTTTCGGCCCGGACTTTGCTTCGGGCCCGGGAAGCCTGAATTTGACTTTGGCCATAGGGAAAAACAACCTATCAACCTTGGTTGGCACAACGGGATCGATCAGTGGAGGAATAGGCAATCTGTCATCCCTGACTCCTGCCTCACCGTGCCGGGCCGCGAGCATGATTCTCTCTACTGTTAACGGCACGCCGGCGCCCGGTGGTTCGATCTGGTTTAACGCCAATTTCAGCGCCACCGGAATACACGATGGAACGGTCCTTCAGTTTCAGGGCGCGTTCATTCAATTCCCAGCCAACGGCAATACCTACATCCTTCATGTCCCCAATGCCGTCATCACTTTCTCATCCTCAGTCAGTTGCGCCTCGACAAGTTTTGACCCGGGAACCAACACCTGGCAGACTACGGTTCCCGTCAGCGGAACTAACGAGATTTTCCTTTCGGGTGTCTCCTTCCCTGTCCCGGCGTCAGGTTTGCAAGGTGGCTTAAACCTGGTTAATTGGAGCGAGTCATTCGCAAGCAATGCCCCGGGCGTCTCCATCCAATGGAGGTGGAATGCGACGGTCTTCTCGTCCTTCAGCACAGACTACAATTCGTTGGGAGTTAAGCCCTCGCACCAAAGCGCGTGCCTCCACAACAACGACGACCCTGCTGGCACCCCGGAGAAGTTTCGAAACTCAGTGGTAGGTGGCGCAAGGGGCGCCACCTCCGCCTCCTGGAGCGCGACGGCCATTGCCCAGGCGAACTGCCCGTGACCGATTGGAAATCTGGCCATCCGAGAAGTCCTCTCAAATCGGATTATGTTTCGGCGCACGCGCCGTCGTGCCATGGGGAGCGGCTCGCAAATACTGCACGGGCCATGGGACGGAATATCCCAAGTCGCGACCTGCTCGCAAAGGCCAGTAGGGATCACGCAAGAACTCGCGCGCGATAATGACCAGATCCGCTTGGCCAGTGCGGATGATGTGGTCCGCCTGTGCTGGAGCTGTGATCATTCCCACCGCGCCCGTCAGGATTTTCGCTTCGCGGCGAATTCTTTCCGCAAACGGTGTTTGATACCCCGGGCCGACGGGGATTTGATTGGGCGGCACATTTCCGCCGGAGGAACAATCCACCAGGTCCACACGTGAATCTTCGAGGCGCTTGGCAAGTTCCACGGATTCATCGAGGGTCCATCCGCCTTCCGCCCAATCGGTGGCAGAAATGCGCACGAATAAAGGCGCGCGGTCGGGCCACGCTCCCCGAATCGCGGAAACCACTTCGAGCAGCAAGCGGGTGCGGTTTTCAAATGAACCACCATACTCATCGGTACGGTGATTGGCCAGCGGCGAAAGGAATTCCGAAATCAGATAGCCGTGGGCAGCGTGAATCTCAATCACGCGAAACCCCGCTTCGCGGGCGCGCATAGCGGATTCCGCGAATGCCCGGACAACAGCCTGAATTCCTTCCGGGGTTAGGGCCTGCGGCCCCACAAAGTTCTCGGCGAAGGGAATCGCGCTGGGCGCAACAACGTTCTTCCAACCACCCGACTTTTCGGGCACGGCGCCGTTCCCGTCCCAGGGGCGATAGGTGCTGGCCTTACGCCCGGCATGCGCCAATTGCACACCGGCCACGCTGCCCTGGGAGTGGATGAAGCGGGTAATACGGGCGAGAAACTCAATGTGATCGTCGTTCCAAATGCCCAGATCCTCCGGACTGATCCGCCCTTCCGCAGTGACGGCTGCGGCTTCCGTCATCACTAATCCTGCGCCCCCTACGGCTCGGCTCCCCAGGTGAACCAGATGCCAGTCGTTCGCGAATCCATTGATGCTGGAATACTCACACATCGGTGAAACAACGATACGATTGGAAAGCGTCACGTCTCGGATCGTAAGCGGATCGAACAGGTTCGGCATGACATTGGCTCCTCGGTGGCTTCTCTATCGTCGGGCGGGCGTCGCCCCGGCCCTTCGATGACGTGCTCACGGCGCCGAGGTGAGGGGTGGTGGAGGATATTCGGGAAGCTTGGATTTATTCTGATCCACGCGCTTCACCTCCAACTCGTCAAACAGTATAGACGGACTCACCACACTGTGCGGAACACTCTGGGTCCAGTTCCAGGCGGTCATATCATCACCCGCTGCAACCAGGTCATTGCGCAGCGAGCGGACGTCGAGGTCCGCGAAAACCGCGCCTCGGATGAGTTCCTCATGCCCATCTTTGGCCCAAACTCTGTATAGAAACTGGGGACCGCGCAGGTTCGATAGGACATCCACGTAGTATCCATACGGCTGCCCGCGCTGCTGGCAAAGGCCGATGAGTTTCTTCTTCAAGTCCGCCCGGGCTACACTCTCGGAGGAAGTAATGAACAGGCTTCCCACGTTGGGCTCCGGCGGGCCTACAGGCAATCGGGACCGGCCATGGCCGTTGGAGTTAGGGAAGTCGCGGATGGGCTGCCGGCCCAACAGGTAGTTCGCCAGATTTCCCTTGTCGATCGCGAGCACCCTCAGGGCTTTTACACCCTCGTCATCGACTTCATAGTGGCCAAGAAGGGGCTTTCCGTCATATGACGCAGGCGCGGGATCGTCCGCGACGGAGAGGAAATCGGGAAGCACCCGGCTCTTGTAGTTGGACGCGAACGCGCCCTTGGTGCGTGCCGGTTGCCCCAGGTTTGGCCTGCGGCCGCGAATATTCTCTCCCACCAAGTCCGCGAACACCGTGGACGCAGCGTGGCTGGAGAAAAGCACCGGGCCCCTGAACTCTTCCTCGGCCAGCGGCGCCGCGCGCAAATCCTTTAGTTTGCTGATCATCTCACCGCCACGGGCCAGGAACTTTTCAGGCGTAGGGAGATCCATCAAGTCTCTTACTACGTACCCGGCGGACTGCTCCAGCCGCATCCCATCGGCTGCCTGGGCACTTGCCTCCAAACGCGCCTGATAGGTCGTTTCACCCGCACGGACCATGCTGCCTTCGGAGTTGACGAAATATCGGTTCACGGCCTGAAATTCGATGGATGAAGTCATGGACTGGACATCCGGATCGGTTTTGTAGAGCGCCGTCGCATCCTCGATGTTTTTCAGCCAGGCGGCAGCATCGCCATCGAGCTTGGCCAGTGGCTCCAGGTGTTGCACGGGATCAGCGTGCGCGAAATCGTCCACCGGCTGGTCGATGGTCAATTGCTTGAGTTGCGCTTGCTTGGCCGCCAGGGATTCTGTGGCGGCCTTGTAAGCCCGGTCGGTGGCCAGCCAGAGCTGATGACGCAGAGCGATCTCATCGTCACCCAGGGGAGCGAGATCCATCGTCCCCTCTCCCTGTCCGAAAATAGCTGTCTTGCTTGTAGTCGCCCACCCGCACCACCACCCGCAGAAACCGCAGCCGCAGGTGCAGATCCGATCGTAGGGCGCCATAAGCCGCTTCCGCCGTGCGCTGATCCATATCCACAACCTGATAGTCGATATAGTAAGGCGCCGCCATTTGCTCCAGCTTGAGTTGCGACTTGGAGCGCTCAAGTTCGATCTTCATCGCCCGCAGCACGGGATCCTCGGGAGTGGCGGCAGGGCTGGGGCGGATCACCCTGGGCTGAAACCAGCACAACCAGCACTAGCATGAACGCGGAGGTCAACTTCGACAGTTTCAGGCTCATCGCGTGCCTCCCTTATTCGCCGGGGACGCCGCATCGCTGCCTTCGAAACCCGGGGGCGGCAGGATGGGTGGCCGGTTCAAGGAGTGTTGGCGCTTCTGCACTTCGATTTCGGAGAACAGCATGGCGGGTGCGGCGGCGGAAACCGGAACGCTTCCTGATTCTGCGCCACAGACCCCATTGAAGATGTCCGTCGTGTCGCCCGTCACCAGGATGCGGTTCAGCGCCGCCAGCGGCGTGCCCACGATATCAACTCCGCGCACCAGTTCGTCCGGGCGGCCATCCGGATAGACCCGCCACACCAGGACGGGCAGGACCTGGAAGACCTGCGGCGCGGCGCTCTGCGTAAGCGTGAACCCGCCTTGAATATCCTCGAAATAGAGGCCGTAAGGTTTGCTTTGCCTCTTGACCTCGTCGATGAGTCTCTGGCGAAGTTCGGCGTCCTTCACTGTATGAGTCGAAGTTACGATCAGGTTCCCTTGCCGGCCGTTGGGCATTAACCTCGCTTGCGCTCGCCCGTGTCCATTCGACACGTTGAATCCCTTGATGGGAAGGCGGGACATCAGAAAATTCTTCAGAATGCCGTTGGTGATGACGTTGACCGCAGTGGCCGGCATTCCCTCATCGTCATAGGTATACCAACCACCCAGTTCGTAGCCGTTTAAGCTGCGCATCGTCGGGTCGTCAACCACGCTCAAGAATTCCGGCAGCACTTGCGTATTCACCTTCTTCGTAAAAGTCTGCCCTTCTTCCTCCCCACGTTGCCGGTGGCCTTCCAATCGGTGTCCCAACACCTCGTGAAAGAACACGGCGGCGGCTCGACCGGAGAGCAGGGCAGGGCCATCATAAGGTTCCGCGAGTGGCGCCACGCGTAAAGCCTTGAGGTCCGAGGCCATCTTCTCCACCCGTACGGCAATCTCTGCTTCCCCCGGCAGGTGCTCGAGGGTCTCCGCTTGAAAGGTTTCCACCCGCAGCAACTCCATCCCGTCATCCGCCTGGCTTTCGGCCTGAATCACCAGTCTCACCAGGGTTGACGGAAGCACTTCGCGGCTGCCCTCGCTGGAAACAAAGTGCCGACGGACGTTCTCCACCGTCAACAAAACTGCGGAACGATAAATGTACGGGTACTTGCTGAAGGGTTCCGAATACTTGCGCACCATTTGTTCCAATCGCGCCTGGTCTGGAAAGGCCGGCAGCTCGCGGTAATCCGCATGGACCTGAGGGGATTCAGTGGAAAAATCCGGAGACGTGTCTTCTTCTTTCGCGTTGACCTCGGTTGAGGTCTTCACATTCAGATACGCTTTCGACGCCTTGCGATATTCGCCGTAGGTCAACTGCCACAGCTCGCGAGCCACGGCATCCGCGTCATTGTCGAGGGGAAGCTCCCCGGAACTGATGGCCGAAGAACGATTCGTTTCATGACTGTTGTCCAGGGCGGGGCTGCCAACCCGTATTACCACGTCGGCGGTCCGGGTGCGTGTATGCATAGAATTCAGGAGGCTGCCTTGGCTGCCAATGGCCACGGCCTCGCTTTGATCATGAACCGAATAACTCATGAAGTAAGCAGGCGGATCCAGCTTCCCTAGTTGGCCATGCGCCCGCTGGAGCTCTCGTTCCATCGTGGAGAGCAGGACGTCGTCCGTTTTCTTCGAAGGCGCTGGCCCCGAACCGCCGGAGCCAGGCGCGAGACAAGCTGCCATCAGGAACCCTAACGTGGCAGCTTGGTACAAGATTTTCATTCCTAACTCTCCGATCTATTAATCCCCGCGTGCGACCACGCAAACTCTTTCCGGTTGTGCTGAGATTCGCCACTGCTAAAGCAGGAGTCCATTAAGCGTCGAAAGGTGCAAGGTGGGGTTGGTCATCCTCGCTGAATCTCTGGCCGACACGCTAATATACTCGCGCCCATGCCCGCACACAAGGAGCGAAGGGCCAGCGCGGCTGTCCAACTGGGCCATGGAGCGCGTTGAGCCAAAGAGTGGCGGGGTGATATAGCCCATGGCGCTGATATAATAGCGTTACCTTGGACTGCACCGGAGTAAGGGCCGAGCGCAGCGTCGCATTGATATTTCAACATAGAATTTCAGGATTGACCCGACGTGCTCGATGCTCTACGATGACATTAGCGAGGGGGAGAGAGCCGAGTGAAATTTGAGATTGAACTGGACCGTGAAGAGGATGGGCGCTGGATCGCCGAAATCAGCACACTCCCGGGCGTCCTCGCTTACGGCACGAGCAAACAGGAGGCGATCGCCAAGGTTAAGGCGCTTGCCCTGCGCGTGCTTGCCGACGAAGTTGAGAAAGAAAAACAGGACAACCCCATCGACATCTCCATTGCCTGCTGCCCTTGAGTCACTGGCCGAGTACAATAGCCGGCAAAGTCTTCAGCGCCCTTCTCCGTAGCGGATGGTCTGTTAAGGAGCATATCGGCTCTTCGCACGTCCAGCTTATCCACCCGACAAAGGGCCGGTTCACCTGGGCTTTCCATGACTCGGAAGAAATCGGCCCCAAAATGCTTGCCCGTATGGCCAAGCACACCGGTCTGAAGCCGGAAGACCTCTAATTGCCCGCTCGTAGCCCCCGATCTCCACAGGCCCTGTTGCCATGGGGGGATGGCTTGCCGCGCTCTGGTTCCACATTCACCATGCGGAACACCGGGCAGGGCAAGCCCGGCATCTTGTGATTGCATTCGCCCGTTCGATTGGCGCCTGGGGTTGTGCGACCCGGAGGCAGCCACGGCCAACTCGTCTTGGGAATTGACCGTGAGGTCGTCTTAATAAGAAAAGCCCGCCACTACGAAAGCGCTTACCCTGGCTACGGCTTTACAACGACCAGCCCCGGTAGTATCTTATCTAATGGGAATAGGTAAGAGAAACTACGCAATGCACCGAGAGGATAAGATTGGCGGCGCGCCGATGAAGACTGTGACCATCTCCCTCCCCGAGTCGCTTAAGGGCTTTGTGGAGCGCCAGGTTGCCACGAAGGATTATGGCAACGTCAGCGAGTACTTCCGCACCCTGTTGCGCGAAGCTCGGGCCAGGGAGGAGGATGCCCGGCTGGAAGCGTTGCTGGTTGAAGGCTTGGCATCCGGCGAAGAAATTCCGCTGATCAAAGAGTTCTGGAGGGAACTTAAGAGCGAGGCCGCCGGGATTGCACGTAAACACCGCGCGCAGAAGAAGCTTTGAAACAGCTTAAATTACCGCCTACGAATTGAAGGGCAAACCGTTAGGTGCTTACCGGAGACGCCGGCGCAGGAGACAGATATGATCCAAAGTAGATTTCCCGCGGGATGGGACGAAGAGAGAGTTCGCCGCGTCCTCGCACACTATGAGCAGCAGACGCCGGAAGAAGCAGTGGCCGAGGATGAAGCGGCATTCGCGGATTCGGACGACACCGTCATGAAGGTTCCCCACGATCTTGTCCCTGCCGTCCGCGAACTCATTGCAAAACATCAAGAGTAGTTTGGAGCGAAGGATCTCGAAGACGCGGGTGTCCCCGATGTCGGCAAAACCCGTCCTGTAGGGGGACGGCTCGCCGCCCCCCTCGATTCCACATCCGCCACCCGGAACGCCGGTAGGGCAAGCCCGGCATCTCGTGATCGCATCCACCGGTTCGAACGACCCCTGAGCTTGTGTGACCCCGAGGTAACTACGGCTAATTCGCCTTGGCGATTGACCGTGGGGTTTGTCGTCGAAGGAAAAGCCCGCGGTCACTAAAGCCCTGATCGCGGGTTCCCCCTGGCAGCATCCGAGTTCACGCGGAGGAGATTTGTGCGGGCAGGGGCAATCGAAATACTAAAATAGTGTTCTGGAGCAAGGGTTATGAAACAAAGGAAAAACACGTGAGCACAACAATCAAAGCAAGTTACACAGGAGGCGTCCTGGAGCCCTTGGAAAAGCTCGAGCTGACAGAGGGCCAGGAGGTCACGGTGACGATTTTTAGTTTGCCTTTGAGGATTGACGTGGATTTTCTCACTCGCACGGCTGGTGGTTGGGCAGGACTGATTGACGCAGAAAGACTCAAGGGTGAGGTTAACGAAAGCCGCCTGGTGACGACGTGTCCGGGACCGCGCCTATGACGCTGGCTTCCTTCCTGGTTGACACCGATTGGGTTATTGACCACTTCAACGGAGTCGAGGCCGTGACCCGGCGACTGCAAGCACTCCGAGTGAGAAGAGCCGTAAGGAGAGCTTCGACTATGACCGGAATCCAGTTCGTAACCGATGCGAAGGGCCGCAAGGTGGCTGTTCAAATCAACCTGAAGAGATATGGCGCGGTGTTAGAGGATTTTTGGGACGGGCTGATTTCGGAATCGCGCCGCAACGAAAAGGGAATACCGCTGGAGACAATCAAAGCGGATCTAGTGAAGCGCGGTCGGCTACGTGAGTAACTACGCTGTTGAGGTCAAGCCTCCGGCGCGAAAGGAACTCGAAGCGTTGCCGGACAAAGTGCTGGCCCGTGTCGTGCGCAAAATGGACTCTTTGCGCGATACACCACGGCCCGCAGGCCGCAAAAAGTTGAAAGGCTACAAAGATCAGTGGCGCGTCCGCGTAGGTGACTGGCGCGTCGTGTAGATTGTCGACGACCCGGCCAAGCTTATCAGTGTCACGCGCATTGGCCATCGGCGCGAGGTATACGAGCGCTGAGGGGCGTGCGCGCCCTACCTTCCTGTTTCCCTGCCATCCAATTGCCAATGAATCCGCCGGCCGCAGGTGTCGCATGTTGGGGCAAAAGAAAAGGTTGAAGGGTAGAGGGTAAGGGGTAAATGGTAAGGGGTAAATGGTAAACGGTAAATGATGACGGATGTGCAGGGGTTGCACTTCAGCCCTTATCCTGTACCCTTTAGCTTTTACCTTCATGCTTTACCCTTTTCCTTTGCACCCGACACCTCCTTTTCTCTGCAACTCAGGGCAAAGTAGCCTCTAGGCTCTAACGCTGATTTATTCTACTTGACAACAGTATCGATATGGTATACACTCTATTTCCACGGAGGTGTGCTCGTGCCGTTCGGTAAATCTCCCGCCTTGACTCCTGGTCGAATTGCCGTTCAAAAGCGGATTCCCTCATTCACGGGCGTGGCGTGTATTCGGGAGGAGACCCCAATTCAACGACAGGCCGAACGCTGTTCGGCCCTACCGCACGCTTGAAGAATTATTTATTGGGTTCGAAGCCGGAATGTTATTGAAAACACGTGAAAATCGGACAAATTATGGATTGGGTGCCAGGTGTCAGAGGCTAAGCACCGGGTGTCAAGGTGCGGGGTATCAGGTGTCAGGTCCATTTGTCGGGGGGACCAAGGAGTTTGCGGATAAACTCGCAGGTGCAAGTAACCACCCCGGCGCTAGCCGCGCCGCCCCTCCTAAATCAGGAGGGGAGCCTTTTGGGGCGCCTGGGTGGGCGCGCTCAGCCCCGGAAAATAGCGGCGCTTGCCATTATGTATATGAAAAGACAAGGACTTACCGAAAATCAGGGAAGGCTGCCTAAAATTGTATGTCCCTGATGCAAAAGGAGTTATCGAAAAGTTGCGGGCGCGGCGTCGGAAAAAGGCGGGGGTCAAAAATGAGGGATAGAGCCATTATGTTGTTGAAAATAAATGTAGAAAAAATGTCGGATTTTGGCCTTGCCATTATATCTATGAAAATGCAAGACTTACACTATTACAGCCATTATGTGTATGAAAACAAATGAACTTAGCTCAAACCCCAAATCGAGAAATGGAGAGGGGCGTGCGCCAATGACCACTCTCGTTTTTGTCCCCTCGACCCTTCAAATTGAACAGGGCAATACCTGCCCATTCGTCTACGGTGGCCCAGCCTTACGCCCATGTTAAAGTAAAGGCGCGCAGGAACGCGGCGGGAGGAACTTTTGGAACTGAAAGACCATGAAATGGGTGCAGGCCAGCAGTCGCGCTATGAAGCGTTGCAACAGGTCTCTGACGTTATTGCCTCACAGGCAGACCTGAACGGAGTGCTGGAGGACCTCGCTCGCTTTCTTCCCGCCATGGTCAGTTTTGAGTTCCTGGGCGTGGCCCTGCACGATCCGGAGCGCCGGCTCTTTCGCCTCTATGCCTTTGGAGGCACGCTGGCCGGCAGCCCGGAAATCGCGACGGAAATTCCGGAGGCCGATCCCGCCATCACCGCCATGCTGCTCGAAGAGCTGAAGCCTATCATTCTCAATGATGTCGAGAAGGAGACTAGGTTTGCCGATATCGTCGAGCGGGCACGGCAGTACGGGGTTCGCTCCCTGTGCCTCCTTCCGCTAAGTTCGCCCCGGCGACGCCTCGGCCTGCTGACGTTCGGGGCCACTCACCAGAAGGACTATAACGATGAGGATTTGAAGCTAATGTCGGCGATCGCCGCCCATGTGGCCATCGCCGTAGAAAATGCCTTGAATTTTGAGGAGGCGCGTTCCTATCAGCAACTTCTGGCGCATGAACGCGACCGCCTGCGGCTGCTGCTAGAAGTGAACAACAACGTCATTTCGCACTTGGAACTGGGTGACCTTTTCCAGGCGGTGTCCTCCGCGCTGCGCGCTTGCTTCCACCATGAGTACACGGGCTTGTGGTTGTTTGAGGAGGGCACGTCGCGGCTGCGGTGCGTCGGCATGGACTTCCCCAGCACTCGCGGGTTCATCGAAAGGATCCAGTCAACGGACCTGACGCCGGAGGAAGTCGCGGACGTCCGCGCCCGCCTCCCCCGGCTCATCACACAAAGTGATATCGCGCAACTTCCCGCCCAATTCGCTTCGCCCGCCCGGGAAGAGAACCTGCGGTCCGGAGTCACCATTCCCTTGGTCACGGGGTCCAAGGCGCTGGGCGTCTTGTCGCTGGCGAGCACGGACGAATCGACATTCCAGCAAGAAGAGCTGGGTTTTCTCGTGCAAGTCGGCAACCAGGTGGCGATGGCGATCGAAAACGCTCTGGCCTATGAAAATCTGGCGGAGGCACGGAACCACCTGAACACCGAGATCACCTACCTGGAAGATGAGATCCGCTACGACCACAACGTTGAGGACATCATTAGCAAGAGCCGCGTTTTGCGCGAGACCCTGAGCAAGGCAGAGGTGGTTGCCCAGACCGACGCCACCGTCCTGCTCACCGGCGAAACAGGAACCGGAAAGGAGCTCGTCGCTCGGTTGATCCACAACCTGAGTTCACGCCGCGATCATACGTTTGTGAAGTTGAATTGCGCGGCGGTTCCCTCCGGCCTCATGGAGAGCGACCTCTTCGGGCACGAGCGCGGCGCGTTTACGGGAGCGGTGGCGGCGAAAGCCGGGCGCTTCGAGTTGGCACACCGGGGGAGCATTTTCCTCGACGAGGTGGGCGACATCGGGCTGGATCTTCAACCCAAGCTTCTGCGCGTCTTGCAGGAAAAGGAATTCGAACGCCTGGGAAGCACGCGGACGCAGAAAGTGGACGCCCGCCTGATTGCCGCCACCAACCGGGATCTTGCCCAAATGGTCGAGAGTGGAGAGTTTCGCGAGGACCTCTATTATCGGTTGGCGGTTTTTCCCATCCAGTTGCCCCCCCTGCGCGAGAGGCGGGAAGACATTCCCCTGCTGGTGGAATACTTTGTGGCTCGCTTCGCCCGGCGCATGAAAAAGAGAATCAAGGAGATTTCCACTCCTGCGTTGCAGGCTATGACCGAGTGGGCATGGCCCGGGAATATCCGGGAATTGCAAAACTTCATCGAGCGGGCCGTAATATTGACAACGGGCGAATGCCTGCAAGTGCCCATTGAGGAACTGAAACCGTCCACCATGGAACGCGCTTCAATGGAAATCGCCAAGAGCCTGAGCCTGCGGGAGATCGAGCGCGAGGCGATCCTCGAAGCCTTGCGGAAAACCAACGGGCGGGTTAGTGGCCCGGGAGGAGCAGCGGCACTGCTCGGCCTGAAACGCACAACCCTCCAATATCGAATGCGGCTCCTGAATATCAAACTGTCTTATCACCCTTCCGAATCAAGTTGACAAATGCCAACTATTGGGCAATTGCCGGCCTTTGGGCCGTCGCGGCTCCGTTGAGCTCGTCGCATTTGGTTGTAAGTACATAAAATAAATAGGCTTACTTAGGAGTAATGCTTGGTGAGGAATCTGCACTTATCGTGGTCATGTTACGAACCACGATTCTCTATCTCCGGGACCGAACCAAGGTCGTCGTCAATGGACAGTTGGTCGGGGAATGGGCGGAATGTCTGCCCAAAGCGATCCCCCAGTATTGCTCAACTCGCGACGCCGTCGAAATCGACCTGGATGGAATCACTTGTGTGGACCGCGCTGGTGAAAAAGCCCTGCTCTCCCTCTGGCAGGCGCATGGGCGATTCCTCTGCACCTTCCCCTTCCCGCGAGCCCTGTGTGAGCGCCTTGGAATTTCCGTTGGCGAGAACTGCCGATGACGCCCGTTTCCCAGGCAGAGAGGCATCATCCGTTGGCGGCGACGCACCACGACGGGGGTTTTGCCGAGGGCCCGTGGCTGATCACTATCGCCGTGATGCTTTCGACCTTCATGGAGGTGCTGGACTCCACCGTCGTCAACGTTTCCTTGACGCACATTGCCGGAAGCCTCTCCGCCACCACCAGCGAAGCGACTTGGGTGCTGACTTCGTACTTGGTGGCCAATGGAGTGGTCATTCCGATTTCCGGATGGCTGGCCAATCACTTTGGACGAAAGAACCTGCTCTTTGTGTCCACGGTAGGCTTCACCGTGGCCTCTCTGTTGTGTGGGATCGCCCCTACCATGGGTCTTCTGGTGACCTTCCGGGTTATCCAGGGCGCCTGTGGCGGATCCCTGCAACCCTTGTCGCAAGCCGTGCTGCTGGAGGCCTTTCCTCCCAAGCAACACGGCAAAGCGATGGCAATCTGGGCGCTGGGGGTGATTGTAGCGCCAGTGCTCGGACCGGTTATGGGCGGCTGGCTGACCGACAACTTCTCATGGCGGTGGGTCTTCTACATCAACTTGCCCGTGGGAGTGATTTCCGTCCTCATGATCAAAGCGTTTGTGAAGGATCCCCATTACATTCGGCGTTCCTCGGCGCCGGTGGATTCGTGGGGATTGGCCACACTGTTTATCTGGGTGGCGGCGCTCCAGATCATGCTGGACAAAGGGCAGGAGGCGGATTGGTTCGACTCCCGATACATCGTGTTCCTGGCAGTGACGTTCGCGGCAGCGCTCATCTTCTGGATAGCGCGCGAGTTGACGGCACGCGATCCGGTTGCCGACCTGCGTGTGTTTGGACGGATGTCCTTCGCGGCTGCCACCCTGGCCAACGCGGTCCTGGTCTTTGTGATGTATGGGAGCCAGGTAACCATTTCCCTCTGGCTGCAAACTCTGCTGGGCTATCCCTCGCTGCAAGCCGGGGTCGCCATGGTCGCCATGGGATTGGGAGGGCTCATCTCCATGCCACTGGCTTCCACTCTGATGAATTGGATCGATCCTCGCAAGGTATTTGTGTGTGGAGTGGTGGGCTTCGTTCTTTCTTTCTATCAGTTGATGGGATTCAACCTCACGGTCGGCTTCTGGGATGTGTTCGGGCCACAGTTCCTGCAAGGTCTCGCGCTGGGATTGGTGTTTGTGCCGCTGACGGTGCTGGCCATGACCGCCATCCCCAAAGAGAAAATGGGGAATGCCACAGGGCTGTTCAACATGATGCGGAACATCGGCGGGGGGGTGGGCATCTCATTAGTGGAAACCATGCTGACCCGTATGGGACAGCAACATACCAGCTTTCTGGTATCCAATATCTCCTCAGAGCTCCCCTTCGACGCTGAGGCTGGTCGCTGGGCTCAAGGGTATATTTGCGGGTTCCGGGCCGGTGTTGGCGGATCAGCAAGCCTATGCCACGCTATTTGGAATGATCGAGCGCCAGGCCGCCATGGTGGCGCTGGTTCGGGTGTTTCAATATCTGGCAGTGATGGTTCTCGTCCTGATTCCCATCATTGCTCTTACGGAGCGGCCGCACAAAGGCCAATCTTCCCAGCCGATGGCGCACTGAATGCTGCTCGCCAGGCCGGCAAACCGGGGAACGCAAACGCCATGCCCACGATCACCGTGAACGCCAGACCTGAGCAGCAGAGGTTGAAGCGCCAAAGGCAATACGGGACGGACCTCGCGAAGCTTCCACGACGGATTGTCGTTAATCTCACAAGTCTCTTCTCCCGATTTGTTGGGAGGCGGCGCAAGGTGAGGTTCAGACCTGGCTTCGCAATTCTTTTTCTTCTGCTGGCTCCTGCATTGTCAAACGCGATAGATCTCAAGCCCGAGACGGTTCAGGCCTGGGACGCTTATGTTCGTGCCGCGAAGACGCGCATGGAGAAGCGCGCCAGTGGCCATGCTCCTTTCCTGTGGGTGGATGAGAATCGGGAGCGAGCCCAGCGAGTGCGGGCGGGCGAGATTCTGGTGGAACCGGCGGACGGTGAAAGCCCACACCCGGTGCCGCACGGACTGATCCATGACTGGATCGGCGCGGTGTTCGTTCCGAAGGCCAGGCTCGATGAGGTATTGGGCGTGCTCGCTGATTACGAACGCTACAAGGATTTCTATAAACCCATGGTGGCGAAATCAAGGCTGCTCACGCAAACACCGGGCCATGAGAAGGTAACCCTGCTGATGGTGCAGAAGGCTTATTCCGTTACCGCCGCTGTGGAAACCGACAACGATGTCGACATCACAAGGCTGGACGCCAGCAGGGCATACAGCTTGAGCAATTCCGTCCGGGTGCAGGAGATCGCCGACTATGGGCAACCCGGCGAGCACGCATTTCCGGAGGATCACGGACCGGGTTACGTCTGGCGGACATTCACCATAACGCGGGTCGAACAGCGTGACGACGGAGTGTACGTTGAGATCGAATTGATGGACTTGAGCCGCGAGCATTCCGCTGGCGTTTCGCTGGCTGATCCAGCCGCTGGCGGAACGCCTATCCCGAAACATTATGCGGACCACCATGATGGAGACTCAGGACGCCGTGGGCCAGGAAATCAGCGCAGCCGCTTCAAAAACCAGGCCGGTGACGCACTGAGTGCTGTTAATTCCTGGGTAGTTGCGCGTTGCTCGTAACGCTATCAGATTGAACTTCGACGATGCCCCGGTCTATGCGGGCACAACCAAAGTGCGCACGGCCTCGACAACGCGTTTGGAATCAGGCCGGTAGAACTTTTCCATGGGCGGAGCAAACGGTACCGGAATGTCAGGCGAGGCGACGCGCATGACGGGCGCGGTAAGGTAGTCGCTCATCGACTCCGCCAGGGTGGCGGCGATTTCCGCGCTCCAGCCGCCGCGCTTGGGGCCTTCCTCAACAATCACCGCCCGCGTGGTCTTCATCACCGAAGCCTTCACCAGGTCCCAGTCAAAAGGAACGAGGCTGCGAGGATCGATCACCTCGGCGCTGATGCCCTCCCCCGCCAACTGTTCCGCGGCCTGGAGCGCCCGATGCATCATCAGGAGCGTTGCGATAATCGTGACGTCGGTTCCTTCCCGCCTGATGATGCCTTTGCCCAGCGGCACGACGTAATCCTCCGCCGGAATTTCGCTGGAAGCATCAACCGAGTCGGATTCCGCGCGCGCGCCTTTGGCCCCGTACAGCAGTTTGTGCTCGAACATCAGCACCGGATTGTCATCGCGAATCGCCGCCCGGAGAATTCCCAGGGCGTCATAGGCGGTGGCAGGACAGGCAATCTTGATCCCCGGCACGCTGAGGAAAAACGATTCCAGATTCTGTCCATGCTGGGCGCCGCGGCCCGTAGCGCCAACGGGGGCGCGCATCACCAGCGGCACGGTGAGCTTTCCGCCGGACATGTAGCGCATCTTGGCGATCTGATTCACCACCTGGTCCATGGCGCAAAATAGGAAGTCTCCATACTGGACGTCCGCGACCGGCCGCAAGCCCATCACCGCCGCCCCCAGGGCCACGCCGAAAATGCCGGCTTCGGAGATCGGCGTGTCGATGATCCGGTTCCGAAAGTCCTGCTCCAGGCCGAGGGTGACGGTAAATGCCCCGCCCCAGCCGCCGCGAATCCCGATGTCCTCGCCAATGC
Organism: Bryobacterales bacterium; assembly: GCA_963745995.1. Lineage (GTDB taxonomy): Bacteria > Acidobacteriota > Terriglobia > Bryobacterales > Bryobacteraceae > Palsa-187. The sequence continues at coordinate 1,293,778 of CAVUZF010000005.1, read as the reverse complement.
AAAAAACCCGCGGGTCGCGGATCATCTCGTCCCGCAACCCCTCACGCAACGCTTCCGCAATCGTTAACCGTGCCATGCTCTTTGCACTCCTCACACGAAAAGATCTTCCAGAGCCGCTTCGGGCGCTGGGTCTGGCGCCGCCATTGCTGACTTGACGGCCGCTTCAATTTCCGCTTCAATTCTCACCATCGACTCTTGTCACGTCGTCCTCTGTCGCCAGCCCTTGGTCGAGCAGGTAGCTGCGAAAGCGCCGGATGGGTTCATTCTCGAGCGCTTTCTTCCGTTCCGTCTCAGGCTGATAGTTGCAAGGATCGCGCCGCGAGTGGCCGGTGATCCGATAGGTCATGCACTCGAGCAGCGTGGGACCTTCGCCGCGATGGGCGCGGTCGATGGCAGCCCGCGCCGCCTCATGCACCGCCAACACATCGTTGCCGTCCACCGTTACGCCGGGAATGCCGTACGCCGCGCCGCGGTCAGAGAGCTTCTTTACACGCACCATATCGAAAATGGGCGTCGATGCTGAGTAGAGATTGTTCTCGATGACGTAAATGATCGGGACTGACCAGATGGAGCCCATGTTCACGCCTTCGTGAAACGCTCCCTCATTCACCGCGCCGTCGCCCATGAAGCAGGCCACCACGTTCGGCTGCTTCTTCATCTTCATGGCCAGGGCGATACCCGTCGCCATGGGAATCGCCCCGGCCACGATGGCGACGGCGGGCACCATGCCCTTATCCAGGTCGCCCATGTGCATCGAGCCACCCTTGCCTTTGCAGCATCCGGTGGTCTTGCCGAACAGCTCGTGCATCAGCGATTCCACGCTCAACCCTCGCGCCAGCGCGTGGCCGTGCGGACGGTGCGTGCTGGTGATAACGTCGCCCGGCTTGAGCGCGCTGCACACGCCCACGGCAACGCCTTCCTGGCCGTTGTACTGATGGATGGTGCCGGGCATCACGCCTTCCAGAAACAGAAACTTGACGCGTTCCTCAAAGTGGCGGATCAGCGCCATCCTTTTGTAAAGTGATAGAAGAAATTCTTTGTCGTAAGTCATTCCTACACTCCCTGTTGGGGTCACCCAAGATCTCCTGCTTCCAGGACTTCCTTAACTTTGGTCAAAAATTCCGCCGCCACTCGCCCGTTGATCAAACGATGGTCCGCCGCCAGCGTAGCCTTGGCGAGCGGCCGGATTTCCACTCGACCCTCCACCACCACCGGCGTCTCGCGCACGGTCCCGACGGTCAGAATCGAACTATGCCCGGGAAAGATAATACCCTCGAATGCTTCCACGGGATACATTCCCAGGTTGCTTAAAGCCATGCAACCGCCCGTCATCTGTTCGGGCTTCAGCGAGCCGGCGCGAACACTGGCGGAAACAGCGGCGATCTCTGCTTGCAGAGTCAAGAGGTTCTTCTGGTTCACATCGCGAATAACCGGCAGAAACAGATCGTTTCCGAAACCCACCGCCAGCGCGATGTGGATTCCCGGCGTTTTGACGATTCGATCGCCTTCCCACCGGGCAGCGACAACAGGCACGGCGCCAATCGCCCGCGCCAGGGCCTTCAGAAAGATGGCATCAAAGCTGGGCCGCGTGCCCGTTGCATCTTTATCACCCCGGGCCTTCACGGCGGCGGTCATATCGATGCTCATGGAAACATACAGGTGCGGCGTTTCCTTCCAACTTTTGCGTGACCGCTCGCGCCACCGCAGCTTGCCCCCGGGAAGGCTGCTCGCCCGCCGCCGGCGCGGATGGCGCGCTGGGCGTGGCGCGGCTGGCTTTAAGGACGTCCTCGCGCGTGATCATGCCTCCCGCGCCGGTCCCGCGAATGGCGGCGAGATCAACGCCCATCTTCGCCGCCAGATTGCGAACCATGGGTGAAACCCGCGCTGGCGTGCCGGGCGCGATTGCGGTTTGCGGCCGAGACGCGGCGGGAGCCGGGGCAGCCGCACCACTCGCCGCTGATGCCTGCGGCTGCGGGATCCGGCACGGACTCGCCGGGCTGCCCGACGTAAGCAAGAACATCACCCATCTGTGCCATGACGCCGGCTTTTACCACTTGGCGCAGCAACACGCCTTCCGCGGTTGATTCGAGTTCGGCCACGGCCTTGTCGGTTTCGATATCGGCAAGAACGTCGCCGCGTTTTACGCGCTGCCCCTCCTGCACTCGCCAAGTCTGCAGCTTGCACTCCTCAACGTTGGTTCCCATGTCGGGCAGCTTGATGGCAACAGCCATATTTCCTTACCTCTTTTCTCGTCTGCGGATACAGCGCTCAATACGCTCCATACTTATGGATCGCATTGATCATGGTGACGAAATTATCGTGGGGAATATAGTTCACGATGCTGTGGCTGCTGCCGGCAACCCATCGGCCGCCCGGCTTGAGCGCCTCCATGTGATCCCGAACGTCGCGCTCGACATCGGCCGGAGTCCCCTCGACGAGCGGCCAGGTGATGTCGATATTGCCAAACAGCGTCAGGCGATCCCCATATCGCTTCTTGTAATCCCGATAATCGATGCCGGAAGGGTCCATGGGGTGGATGGCCTTCACTCCCATTTCCAGCGAGCATCTCGATGCCTTCGTCAATCTTCCCGTCGGAGTGGAACACGATGGGAACCTTGGCATCGCGAGCCGGCGCCAGGATGCGGTCATAATGAGGGCGCCACGCTTTCCTGAAAATTTCCGGCCGCACGAAGAAGCCGGTTTTGAAGGCAAAATCATCCGCCGCAAAAACCACATCCACCCCTTCATGCACGGCGCGCCGCACCACTTCCTCAAAGTAATCGGCCGAGCGGGACATCAGCTCCGCAAAGAAGTCCTGGTCCTCCATGACCATGATCATGCAGTCGGAGAGGCCCACGACAAATTCGTACAGGGTCTGGAAAATGGAGGCGCAAAGGAACACCACGCCGAAGCCCGTGCCCTTGGCGGCGGCAACGTACTCGCGAACATACTGAATGCGTTCTTCGATCTCGGCCTCGCCGGGCCAAATGATGCGGTCGAAGTCCGCCCGCGTCTTGATGCTCCGGTCGGTAATTGGACCTTTAGTGCCATCCGCCCGAACGTGTTTGATAGGCGTCCAGATGGCCTCCAGGGCAATCACATCCTGCCCGGTGATCCTGCATAGATCAATATAGTCGCGCGGAAACATGGGGCGGCAACCCTCCGCGGCCGCTGCACCCTTGGCAGGGTCGCCGCCCACGCCCAGCGTGTTGCCGGCGGGCCGGCCGAGGAACTTCTCAACATGCTGGTCCTCGACGAGGATTTCGAAATGGGGCACCCGGTCCGTGCGCTCCCCACGCAAGGCCGCCAGGAAGCGGTCTTTGTGCGGTGCGCCCGCAAAGGGCTCGATGATCGCCATGGATCGTCCCTCCTGGTGTGGCACGTCAGAGATATTGGCACATGTCGCGCCGTTCCTCCGGCTCACCACCATAAATGAAACCTTGGAGTGCGGTAGCAGCAGCCACCGCACTCCAAGCATTTCATAGGGCGGTTAGATGTTCAGCGCCCGCCGCACAAGTTCCGACGCGCCGCAAGCATCCCCGCTCTGAATGACTTCCGTAAAGTTTTCAACTCCGCCCCGGCAAACAGCCCGGAAGAAAGCTGCCATCCACTCCCGGCATTGCGTCGCCGCGCAGACGCCATCTTCCCGATAGGGGAAGATATCGAGAGTCAGCCAACCTTTATATCCCAACCGTTTGATCCAGTAAACGAGTTCCAGATATTCCACCAGGTGCTGGGCCCCCAGGATCATGTCGTCGTCCCAATTGCCATAATTGTCGTTCAGGTGAAGGTAATCGAGCTTGCCGTAGCTCGCCAACAGCGCGGCAGCCTCGGCGGCATTTTCGCCGGCCGCCATGGAATGGCCGATATCCAGCAGCACACCCACTTTGTCAAGACCTTGAAGCAGCAGAAGCACCTTGGCGGCGGAGTTCACAAAGCAGTGGGTGCGGGGCTCCTTGAGCTTGTATTCCACCAGCACTCGCACCTTGTCATTATGATTCGCACAGGCCACCAGACCTTCACGAAGCCATTTCCAGACTTCGACGTAGTCAGCCTGGAAGCCATAGTCGAATCCATCCTGACCGGGCCACACATCCACATAAGGGCAGCCCAGTTCGGCGCCCCAGTCCATGACCTTCTTGACTTCATCTATCGCGGCTTGGCGCGTCTTGGCGTCAGGCGCGGCGATGCTTCCCCTGCCCCATTTGGCCTGCGTCCACAGGTCGGGGACCAACATGGAAATCTTGAGTCCCCGGTCCTGGAACATCGCGGCCACGTCGCGGATGTTTTCGTCATTCACATGCCAGTTGCCTACCAATTCCAGACCGTCCAGACCCTTGACCGTGGTCGCCAAGTCCAGCATCTCCTGCATATTCTTGCCGCCCCCACCATAGCCGCTCAGGCAATAGCGGTCCGCACAATTTCCAAAGGTCGGCAAGCACGCTCCGAATAAATGATTTTCGATCATGAGAGCCTCCTCCTTACCATGATTATGTTTCGTTCACGTTATCGTAAAAATGCATTACCTTCATTCCGGCGGCCTTCGCCGCATCAATACCCGCCTCCGAGTCTTCAATGACAATACAATTCGCGGGTGGGACTCCGAGTTTCTCCGCTGCGCAAAGGAAAAGGTCGGGATGGGGCTTGCCACGCTTGACGTCTTCCGCCCCCACCAACGCATCCGCCTGGATCCCAAACTTGGCCAGCAGCGGAACCCAGGATTTCCGGGAGCTTCCGCTGGCAATCGCCACGGGAACCCTCGCGGATTTCAAGACATTGAGCAAGCCAACATTGCAGTCGATGGCTTCGGCAGAGTCCTTATGCTCCTGAAAAATCTCGCGCTTCCTTACATAGATCTTTTCCGCGTCAACTTTCACGCCGGCTTTTTCAGCGAAATATCTGATCTGCTCCTGCCCGGTCATGCCCGCCTGGGTGTAAAACTGCGTCTTATCGATGGGTACATTTGACTCCGCCAGGGCCTGCTTGTAACACGCAAAATGCGCCTTCATGGTTCTCAGGAGCACGCCATCAACATCGAAAATATAAGCGAAACTCAAACCAGCCTCCCGGCGCCCACCTTGCGAAGCGCTTGGGCGTTCGAGATTCTACAGATTGGGACGCTCCTCTGCAAGGCACAGCTCCTAATGGAAAAGTTCCCTGATCACGCCGGTGATCTGGTGAAGTTGGGGTACGACTGCCCGTTCCATTGCCGGCGCGAAGGGTATGGGTGTGTCAGGAACAGAAATCCGGCGGATGGGAGCGTCCAGGGAAAAGATGCCGTGCTCGGCCACCAGAGCGGAAATTTCCGACGCCACGCCGCAAGTCAAAACATCTTCGCTCACGATGACCAGCCGCGACGTCTTGCGCACGGAGCTGAGGATTGCAGCTTTGTCCAGAGGTACGAGCGTTCGTGGGTCAAGCACTTCTACGTCGATCCCCTCTTTCTCCAATTCCCGCGCCGCCTGAAGCGCCTGGTGCACCATGAAGCCCGTCGCTACCACCGTAACGTCTTTCCCATTGCGCTTAATATCCGCCACGCCAAAAGGCACGGTGTAATCGTCGGGGGGAGCCGGCCGGAATGCTGCGGTCAGGCTGCCCACCGCCGTCGCCGCTTTCCCCCCCGGCGAGCGCGCCCCGTACAGCAGCTTGTGCTCAAAGAACATCACCGGATTGTCGTCGCGAATGGCGGTCTTCAGTAGGCCCTTGGCGTCATAAGGTGTGGAGGGCAGCACCACTTTCAGTCCGGGCGTGTGCATAAACCAAGCCTCCAGGGATTGCGAGTGTTGCGCCGCCCGCCCCACCGCCCCGATGGGCGCGCGGATGACGATGGGAATTTTGACCTGCCCGCCCATCATGAATCGCAGCTTCGCTGCCTGGTTGCAGACCTGATCCATGGCGCAAGCCAGGAAGTCATTGAATTGAATCTCCGCCACCGGGCGCAAGCCGGTCATCGCCGCTCCCACCGCAGCGCCCACGATGGCGGTTTCGGAAATGGGTGTATCACGCACACGCTGCCCGCCAAACATCTCGAGCAGGCCGGAGGTCACGGTATAAGCTCCCCCCAAAACTCCGATGTCCTCTCCTAGGAGGACCACCGAGTCATCGCGCTGCATTTCCTCGATAATCGCCTGCCTCAAAGCCTGCGAAAGTGTGGCGGCTTCCATGGTGAACGCATCTCGCCTTCAAGCAAAAATGAACTGCGCGTAATCATTAGGAGCGGGATCGGGGCTTTGCTCGGCAAACGTCACGGCCTCATTGATCTCTCGATTGACGTCCGCATCGATCTTCTCGAAATCCGCCGGCGATGCCTGGAACTTCGAAATAAGTACTTGCTGAAACATGAAAAGCGGATCCCTTTTCTTCCACTCGGCCACTTCTTCCTTGGTGCGATACCCCGCCGGCTCGAAGCGCGAATGGCCCATAAATCGATAAGTCTTGCACTCCAGCAAAGTCGGGCCGCCTCCCCTTCGCGCGCGCTCGATCGCTTCGCCCGCAGCATGATAGACCGTTACCAGATCCATGCCGTCCACTACCCTGCCGGGAATGCCATAAGCCACGGCACGGTCCGCAACATCGTCAAGGGCCATCGTTTTCTTATAGTGGACGGAGAAGTTATACAGATTGTTCTCACACACAAAGACCACTGGGAGTTTCCAGACCGAGGCCAGATTCAGCCCTTCGTGAAAGGCGCCTTCGTTGGCTGCCCCTTCCCCGAAGAAAACCACCGAGACACGGCCCGGATAGCGCAACTGGCAAGCCCATCCGGCGCCAGTGGCAATGGGAATCCCCGCCCCCACAATGCCGTTGGCCCCCAGCATTCCCACGCTGAAGTCGGCGATGTGCATCGAGCCCCCCAGGCCCTTGCAGCAGCCGGTCTTCTTGGCAAACATCTCCGCCATGATGGCGTTCAGGTCCACCCCCTTGGCGATGCAGTGGCCGTGGCCACGATGGGTGCTGGTGACATAATCCTCCCGGGTAAGATGCGCACAAACCCCCACTGCCACGGCCTCTTCCCCGATGTACTGGTGCATGCTTCCGGGCATGGGCCGGTTCAGAAAGAGCTGATAGAGTTCTTCCTCGAACCGCCGGATGCGCACCATCTGCTGATAAAGCGAAAAGGCTTGTTCTTTTTCCACGATAGATGTCTCGCTCTTATTCGTCCTCAATCCCCAACAAACGAACTGGGCAGGCATCCAGCCCTTCCACGCTCAGGGCAAGCACCAGCAGCGTGAACTTTCGCTTCCGAAGCTGGTCCAGGTTGGTGGCGGATTCGATGACGGGAATCTGATGGTCCATCAGGATCTGGTGGCCCGGCTGGTTGGGTACTCCTTTTTTTTCAAATCCCGATGCGTCACTGCCGAGCAACCCGATTTTCTTCTCCAGGGCCAGCCACTCGATCGCCTCATAAGTCAAGTGCGGCCGGTCATGGGAACGCGGCGTCCCGTAGTACTGCGCGCAGTTGAAATTGAACATCAACATGATTCCGGGCTGGATTTCATCCTCAAAGGCCTTGAGCTCCGCCAGGGTAATGGCCTCACTGGTCTCGGCGTCCCCCGCTCGCTTATGGGTAAAGTTCAGAAGCAGGCAATCACCCATCAACCTTTCGAGCGGAAACGATCCCGCGTCCAGCCCGTGGCGGTTGTGATGATAAGGGAACTCGATATGCGTGCCACAGTGGGAGGACATGTGGATGGTCTGGAGGATGTACCAAACGTCAGCGCCGCGCTGATATTGCGGCAAGACTTCGTCGGTGAAATGAGTTTCCAGTTCGAGCGGATACTCTTCCTTGCCGGGACGGAGCCGATGGCTCAGGTCAACAATCCTTCCTCGAATCACGGAACTCCTCTCTACCTCAGCAAGCTTCTGTCGTCCTCGGTCGAACGCCTTGGAGTGCGGTAGCAGCAGCCACCGCCTTCCGCCCGAGGCTCATACCGCGATCGTACAAGAGTTCGAGCGAGAGCGGCGACAACGAGTGTTCTGGCCCGATTCCCGCATAAACAATGGGCGGAAGGCGGTGGCTGCTGCTACCGCACTCCAAGGCCTTCGGCTTAGTCACTCCGGAAACTTCTCCGCCAGGCGCAAATACTCGTCAAAACGCCGCTGGTAACTTGCCACATCCTGAGGTTGATACTCCACAAGCTCGGAGGAGCGGCCGATAACGTCGCGCATTTCCTGAGTCGTTCGGACCAACCCTTTCGCCAGCGCCTGCACCATCACATTGCCTGCCACGGTTGCCTCGGAAGGTCCGGCCATAACGGGAAGCCCCGTGGCATTGGCCGTGAGCTGGCAAAGCAGCGAATTCTTTGAACCCCCGCCCACCAAGTGCAACACGCGGAAGGAACGGCCCGACAACGCGGTAATTTCATCCAGCCACCGGCGGTAGGCAAACGCCAGGCTTTCCAGGATGCACCGGGCCGTTTCTCCCGGATGTTGCGGGACCGCCTGCCCCGTCTCCGCGCAGTACTGTTGGATCGCGACGAGCATATCCTGCGGCGCGTGGAATCGCGGCGCGTCCGCATTGATCAGTGGCCCGCCTTCCGGCGCCTGCGCGGCCAGCTTGACGATTTCTTCATAAGAATACGATTTGCCCGCCCGCATCCATGCCGCCCGCGCTTGCTGAAGCAACCACAAGCCGACAATGTTGCGGCAGAGAATTCGGCTATGAATCGTCAGCTCGTTGAACATTCCCGCGGCATAAGCCCGCGGGGTTGTCACCACATCGGGGTTCAGCGTCCCCAGCACCGACCACGTGCCACAACTCAAGAAGGCCCAGTCATCCCCCTGGCCGGGGACCGCCGCCACGGCTGAGCCCGTATCGTGGGTGCAAGGAGCGATCACCACGCCGCTTTTCAGGCCCACGGCGTCCCGCACCGGGCCGAGCACATCGCCCAGCACCGTGCCCGGGTCCACGAGCTCCGGCAAGATCGACGCCGGTAGATCCAGCTTGCGAACAATCTCCGTGCTCCACTCACTTTTCCAAGGATCCAGCAATTGCGTCGAGATTGCGTTCGTCCGTTCGCAGCACTTCCGCCCGGTAAGGAAGTAGGCGAACAGATCCGGCATCATCAGCATCGTCGCCGCACGATCAAGAATCGGATTCCGGGTTAAGCGCAGGGAGAGAAGTTGGAGGGAGGTATTGAAAGGGAGCAGCGCCATGCCCGTAAGACGAAACAGTTCCTCCGCCGAGATCAGGGACTTCACTTGCTCCATCATGGTGACCGTCCGGCGGTCACGGTAGTGGACAGGGTTCTGGAGCAACTCGCCCCGCGCGGAGAGCAGTCCAAAATCGACGCCCCAGGTGTCAATCCCAATCCCTTCCACCTCGGCGCCGTAGCGTCGCGTATACTCCCGCAGACCTTCCAGGATGTGGTTGTAAAGAGCCAGAACGTCCCAATAAAGGGTTTCGTGAACCTGCACGGGGGTGTTGGGAAATCGGGAAATCTCTTCGAGGGAAAGGCGGCCTTCCTGCAGGGTGCCCACCACAGCACGCCCACTCTCGGCGCCAAGATCGAAGGCAAGGAAGCGGTGATGATCCACCATGAGAACCTCGCGCAATACGGACTTTCACTTCAAGCAGAGTCGCGTCAAAGTTGAGGAAATATCACGGCCCCGGAGGGGCCGAAGGTCATTAGCCTCGGGTGAAGCCCGTGGAAAGCGTGCAGATATTCGACCCTGCGGGGTCGAATATCTGCCCGTAGGTTTCACCTACGGCTAATGATCTTGTTCCCCTTCGGGGAACTTCTTGGACTTTAACGTGACCCTGCACATCAAGGGTCAACTGTGGACTTCGTACTACATCTGGTAAAAAACTTTGGAAGGGCGGGACTCCCGACGAGTTAGCAAAGGTTAAGCCCCACCCCTCCAGAAGTCCCCCTAAAGTATCGCAGCGTGGTAAATCGCCGCGCCGGGGGACCTTTATTGGACATCTCGGCTCAGTGTTACGCCGTTCGACGTAATGGTGCTACATCCAAACTCATGGGTTTGGGCTGATACTTGGGAGAAACGCGCAGCCACGGAGTCTTGGGGCGCTCGATATAACCCCACTTCTCGATGGCGCGGCGCAGTTCCTTGTTTTCCGGCTTTTTCGCAAATGTCAGGAAGTCCTCATTGGAGAGCGATCCGGCAATGGCCTGCTGCCATGCCTTGGCGCCCGCCGTGTAGCCGTCCGGATGGCCCAGCATGCCGCCGCCGGAAGGAATCACGATGTCCGTGCCGTATTCCCCAATCAGGATAGGCGTCAGGCCGGGATACACGCCCGCGCAGGGCATGGGGAACATCGGCTTGATGTGCCCAAGAGGCGCCAGCTTAATCTGCGAGGTGCGGATTCCCTCCTCCAGGCTGACCATCGGAATGCTCGACCAGTAGGTGGGCGTCAGCATCAGGTCTCCACCGCAAATGCGCACCAGCTTGGCAAAGACCGGCCAGGCAATGCGCGGCTGGGCGGCGATCATGTGCGAGGCGTGAATGAGAATGGGGACGTTGATCTTGGGATCTTCCGCCAATTGGCGAATGACCGGCAGTCCGGCTGAGTAACAGACCAACAGGCCCCGAGCGCCCAATTCCACCGCACGCGCTGCTTTGGCAAAGATGCGCCGTGGTTCGTCCGTGATGCTCACGAAATAAATGGGGCGTTTTCCGGTTTTGGCCTCGGCATTTTCCAGAGCCTTGCCCACGGCCGTCACGCGATCCTCGAAATTGCTGTTGTAAAGGTCGCTGGTCATCTCGTCGTCTTTCATCATGTCAGCCCCGCCCAGGGCCGTCTGGTAGCACTGGTCGGCAACCTGTTGCGGCGTCATGCCCATCTTGGGCTTGATGATGTGAAGGGAAAGCGGCCGGTCCGGAACATTCAGAAGCTTGCGGATTCCGGGAACGCCAAACTTGGGCCCCTTGAATTTGGCCAACTGCTTTTCGGGAATGAAAACATCCAGCAGCCGGAGCTTGGGGCTGAAGGCAAAACAGTTGCCTGCAATGCTGAGCAGCATCATGGGGACGTTGTCAATCCACGCGTCGATGGGGAAGGCCAATTGCACAACCGCCGCGCGGCAGTTGGGCTTGCTGGTGGGAATTTCGAAGTAACCCAGCATTTTTCCGCTGAGCATGTGCCGTACTTCGTCGGTTTCCTCTTTCACCTTCTGCCAGGTGCCGGTGGAGCCTTCAACCGCCATGGATTGAATCAGCGAAAAGTGATCGATAAAATCCTCGCCGGGCAGTTCGTCTTCCATGAAGTAGGTGGCGACGATGTGGTTGGTTCGGTCGATTCCTTCAAAACAATTTACAAAAATCTCTGGGTCGTAATACCTTGTATACATACAGTTGCTCCTCCATTATTAGGTTACTTACGTTTCTTCATACGCTGCGCTCGCAGCAGCTTTTGGCTACGCTCCTCCGCTTGCTCAGCCAGTTTCTTTGCGCCTTGCCCACCCCAACTGCCTAGAATGAAAAAGAGGGAGTTGATAACGCACAGTTGGGCGGTGATGGAGGACGAGAACGCGGCGTTGATGCGGTGCTCGTGGAAGGCCGTGATAAGCTGAAATTGGCACGCTGCCGCCAGGGGCGACTGCGGGTAATTCGTAATGGCCACGGTGCGGGCTCCCCGCCGCCGGGCTGTGCGGAGGGCCTCCACCACGTGGTCGGTCTGGCCCGTGTGGCTGATTCCCACCACCACATCCCCGGGCCCTACATTTTCGGTGGCGAATATTTGCAGGTAAGGATCCACGACGGAGAGCGCTGAGAATCCCAGACTGACCAACCGGAAACCCGCGTATTGAGCCACCAGCGCGGAGGCCCCAATCCCCAGAAACATGCTCCGCCGGCTGTCCTGGAGCTGCCGGGCAACCCGCTCCAGCACGTGGATGTCCAGCATGCGCGCCGTCTCCGCCAGGCTCCGCCGGTTGTACTCAAACACCTGGCGCACGATGGACTCCGGGCTGGGGTCCTCGGAGAATTCCTCCAGGGCCATCGCGTCGTTATGAGCCACCGCCGCCGCCAGGTCCAGTTGAAATTCCTTGTATCCCTCGTAGCCCAAGTCCCGGCAAAACCTGAAAGCGGTAGCGGGGCTGACGCCACACCCCTTTGCCAAAACGCCAATCGACAAGTTGCGCGCCCGCAAGGGGTTCTTCAGGATAAAGCGCCCGATCTTTACCGTGGCATCGGGTGCTTGCTCGATTGCCGCCCGGATTTTACTGAGACACGCACCGTCCATCTTGCTGACGTCACCCTCCCCGGTTTTGCTCCATCTCGCTTTCTTGCAGCGAAATATTATTCGACGTCGCGTGTATAGTAATGAAAAAAAATTTTCTGTGCAAGTATATTCTCGCCAGACATTGCTATGGGTGGACGGAATGCCCGTGCCGGGAATGCGGCACACCCGAGGAGTGCCCGGGCGCGCCGAAGACTTATTGTCCGTTTATTCCGGCGCTCCTCCGGCCTTGAGTGTGCCAAGATGCGTCAATGCGGGTTTTGGCGGGCCGTGTCCCACTTTGTTTGGCTGGCTCTAATCTCGGATGGAATAGTCCCGATTTGCTGCACTCGGGGTCTTGCGGTGTGGTGTAGACTGCATGAGTTAGAAATCACCTGAGGGGAACAACCGTGGCGAAAAGAAGAGATGATTTGGCGATCGGCAAAACAGCAGCGGCGCAGCATGGAATTTCGCGGCGGGATTTCTGCTTGAGTGGATTGACCGCGCTGGCTCTTGCGGATTGTCCAGCGATGATGGCTCAGGCAACTGCCGCCGGTGAATCGCGATGGGTCCCTGCGTCCTTTGATGGAATAGAGATCGCAGGCGACTTGGCCCAGCGTGCCAACTTGAATTACGACCGGCTGGAATCCAACATCTACCAACCGCCGATGGTGTTCGAGAGCGAATCCGCAAAGTCCTGGCCCGGCGATTGGGAAGGGCGCACGGTGTTGGGATTGACGCTTCTTTCCCGCAGCACACACCGTGAGGCCCGGTATCTCGACGAGATTCTGCGCCTTTATCCCGCCAAGATGAACAGTCAGGGATATTTCGGACCGCTGCTGGATCCCAAGGCGGTCGATGAGCAGCAGTTGTCGGGTCATGGCTGGGTCTTGCGCGGGCTGTGTGAATATTACGAGTGGAAGCACGACGAGCGCGTCCTCGAGATGATCGACAAGATAGTCCGGAACCTCGTCCTGCCCACCGCGGGGCAGCACTCCAGCTACCCGATTGACCCTGCCATCCGGTCTCACCAGGGCGGCGCCGCGGGGGAGATCGTTGCCCGTGTTGGCAACTGGAAACTCTCTTCCGATATCGGGTGCGACTTCATTTTCCTCGACGGAGTAACGCACGCCTATCAAGTCCGCGGCGGGGCTGACCTGAAGGCCGTGATCGACGAAATGATTGCCCGCTTCCTTGAAGTGGACGTGATCGCCATTAAAGCCCAGACGCACGCTACACTCACCGGGATGCGGGCGCTCCTTCGCCAGTATGAAAATTCCGGTGATCCTCAGCTTCTGGAAGCTGTCGAGAAACGCTATAAGTTATACCTTGGCGAGGCGATGACCGAGACTTATGCCAACTTCAACTGGTTCGAACGGCCGGAGTGGAGCGAATGTTGTGCCATCATCGACTCGTTCATGATCCCCGTCCAGCTTTGGCGTCATACCGTGGAACACGGCGTATCTGGAAGACGCCCACCTGATTTACTTCAACGGAATGGGGCGTGGCCAGCGAAATAATGGTGGATACGGAGTTGACACCTGTGCGGGAGCCCACGACCCCTATATCAAGGACGTATTCTACGAGGCCTACTGGTGTTGCACAATGCGCGGTGGCGAGGGGAATGCCCGCGCTATTGAGTCCGCCTACTTTTCGCGGCCAGGCGAAATCGTACTTCCCTTCTTTCATGATTCCAAGGCCTCGCTCCGGATCGGAGAGGGCGACCGTCACGCTGCGCCAGACGACGGGCTATCCCTATCAGGGCAAGGTCAAGCTGGAAATAATTTCGTCGAGCTTGAACGGGCCGGTGCGCGTGCGCTTTGCCGCGCCTTCGTGGACAAAATCCCACCGGCTGTTCTTCAACGGCAAAGATGTGCCGGCAAAGATAAGCAACGGATTTGTTGCTATGCAAAGCCCCCTGCGCGCGGGCGATATGATCGCGCTCGATTTTGACCTTGTCACCGGAGCGCTGGACACCTTCAACCCTCACAGTATTCGCGGTTATCATGCCTTCCACTCAGGACCCCTGGTGCTCGGTTATGAGGGACCAACGGAAATCGCCTTGCCCCAGGATGCAGAACTTACACCCGAAGGGCCCGGCAGCTTCCGCGCCAAAGCCACGGGCATTCGTCTTACCCGGATCAATGACTTGAATGTGCTCTCAATATCCGAGAAGGATCCTTGCCGGCGGCAAATTCTGTTCCGCGAGGCGTGAGCCCCTTTCGCGTACTGACCAACAAGGTTCAAAAGTCGGCGCTACTAAACGACCGTAGCTTGCGATCATATTATTGAAGAATATGCCGGTTGTGGAGAAGATGGAGCGGGAGACGGGGATCGAACCCGCGACGTCCAGCTTGGGAAGACGACGGTCAATTGACAATAAAGAACATAGCGTTTTTGTCGATCTTGTTCTGGCGATACAGGATACCCAGTTTTCATTATGAACTTCCGTTTGGCGCTTAATGGTGTTCAAACGGTGTTCAACAGAGCTACCAAATCTCACAACCCATTCTAACAGGGCTGATCCTCAGAAGTTGAGGCGTGTCCAATGAACGAGACTGACGCCAGGGGCTCGCTATGAACAAAATACTCCCGACCAATTGAGATTGCTAAGATTGACTGACCGAGAGGGTGGGATTCGAACCCGTTGGCACCCTGCCCTATCAGCAAGTTACAGATTCTATATTGCCATACATGCCAAAATTGCCACCGTTGCCATAAACCATTGCACGCTATCGCACGCTGGAACGGCAGCTCATGAGTTCGTGTCGGGCAGGCGTGCCTCCATTTCCTTTCCTTACGGGTGCGCGGGGTGATCTCCCGATGTGCGATTACCGCTTACTGCAAAATGCACGAGCGCGCGACGCACGGCATCCGGCTCTCGGTCAATCACGGTCAGGAAGCCTCGTGCAGCTCCTGAGGGCACGACGCGTCCTTGTTCCCATTCCTGTATTGTGCGGACGCTGACGCCAATATACGCCGCAAACCGGCTTTGGCTCATGTTGATTTTCTTGCGGATCCGTGCCGTGTCTATTTCGTCGGGGATATGGACCACGCAGGCATCGCTCTGGCCCTTGGCGAAGGCGAGGGCCTGTTTGGCACTGGCGATCATGCGTTGTCCTGCGGTCGGTTTCTTCCTGGTCATGGTCACGACCTCCTACGGTAAGCATCAGCAAGGGCAGCAAGTACGGTATCCAGGTCGGCACAAAGTTCCTGGAAGGCGTTGGGGGGCCATAAAACGGTGGACTTCGAAGAGCATAGTCTGTGCGGTCCTGTGACGCCCCGGCGTTCAAATAGCGACAAAATTTCCTCCGCCCAGCGGATGGCCAGGCGCTGTAGAAGGGTTGAAATTCTTCATGCCTTCAAAGAGATCACCTAGATTCCAGGTGGTGACTTCTGCCCTCCATGGATTCCAAAACGAATCTCCATGGGAGTGTTCTTGGGAAACACGACTTCGTTGCCCCGCGCGATGATATGGGTGTAAACGGTCTAGCCCGTTCCGTAGAAAGCGAAACAGGCACTGACCGGCCGGAAGTGAGCTACTAGGCCGACCACAGTGCCTACCAATCCGAAACCCGCTCCGCCTCTCACTGCCCCTCCGCCGAAGTCGGGGCCCTGGGGTCCCCGCCCTTCAGCGATGCGTCGACGATTATGCGGGTCGAGACCGTCAAGCGAAGAGACCGCCAAAAGCACATCGATGGCGGGCGCGATGAACTTTGTTTTGGGAGTGACACCATGAGCGCCACCCTCCGTGTCGACTTCGATGTGGCTGCCGGCAGCGGCATCAACGCTCTGCATGGTTCCCTGAACCGGTCGTCGTGTTACTTGCACCGGGCGGGGTCCTCCTTGAACATGCGGGGCGTTCCCGAAGCCATTTCGATTTCGCGAAACGTGAAGCGAAGCTGTCCATTTCTGCTTAGGCGGCGTGCAGGCCGCGCTTGCGTTACGACGCCCTCCAGGCGCGCCCCTTCAGGAAGAATCAATTGATGGTCGGAGGAGAATATCGGCTCGGATACCACTGCATTCACCGGCGAGCCTTGATGATCGGTGGCTGGACTCAACGGCGTAATCAGCCTCACGTGCACGTCGCTTCCCGCCGGTACCTCCGATCCCATGCGTCCCAACTGTTTTGCCGTTTCCTCGCCGAATTTCAGCGGATCCTTGAGCTCGGCGGTGAAGTTTGTACCCGCCGGGAGCTTAGGATTGTGATAGGGGAATCGGGCCCACAGCCACGCCTTGACCAACTGCACCTTCCCCGGCGCCTTGATCTCCTTGATCGTTTCTTGCTCCCGGGCAATGGCTTGCTGCCAAGCCTGGCCGACAGCTTCGCTTACGTGTCCTTTCTTCTTGCCCTGCTCGCCCGCCACCAGGTGAACGATCTTCGGGGCACCCTGCGTTACGGCCGTATGCAGAGTACGCCGCGTCCCGTTCTTGAGTTTCAGAGTGTCAAAATCTACTTGGGCCTTGCGGATGGGCGAGAAGTTGCCATCGGCGATCGCGAGACCTCGTTGTTTGCGCGAAGCGCTTTCGACCTTTGCCACTCGTCCAAGAACCTGGCTGCCGGGCGGGATAACCATGTGGTCAAAGACGAAAATGGGATCGACGACATGTGCCTCAACGGGCACATCGGTACGCTTGATCGACACGGGTTTATCCAACGCCACATGTAGCGGTGCACCGACCGGAACGGCGAGAGAGATGACATCGGAATCTGCCGATTGGTTTTGGGCAAGAGCTCTGCGCGCGATTCCAGAGGTGAAGGCTACAAATGCAACAACGATAAATCCGCGCAACTTCGTGTTAAGTCCAGAAATTCTGATACGCCCCATAGACCAAAACGCGATGCGTTCCCTGGAACGGTCATACGTGGCGAATGGAACTGGTTAGAGTGGGTATTATACCCCCATCCGACGGAATCAGCGCCGGACCGCGCCCGATCGGCGCGTCGCATTCAAACGGCGTTTGAGGAAATAGGTCCTCCTTGTCGCCAAGGGTTTACCAATCTTACGTAGGAACCAATCTGAGGTTCTGTTGGGATCGCGCACTCTGAAAACATGCCGAGGGCTTACTTTGCCGGATTTCGAACGAAAAACGCCCATCCACTGTCAGAATCCACGTCACGTGCTGGGCCAGTCGACGGGAAGGCGGCCTTCAGGCTGAATATCCTCGGTACAGGTGATGATGTCCCTGTTGCCGGCGAGGTTACAGCGGTGACCCACTTTGTCAGCTATGACGGCAATCCGCGCTTGTGGACCAAGCCAGCCACACGTAGCTTAATTGAGTGTCTGCGGACCCCCGCGAATTAGTAAGCCGGCGCTTCCTCGGCATTCCGGAAACTCAGTGAATGTGATTGAAACCGGCTTGGGCTTAGCCCGTCCAGACGCCGTTCGTCCAGTCCAACGCATTTGAAAATGCTTAATATTTCTGGAGTGGCCCTCCCAAACGCTTCTATGACGTCACGTTGACATTTTGCAGATGAAAGAATACTATCCCGCTTTTTGTGATGTTAATGGGCCTTTCCATTGTCTTTTGTCCCAGCTGATTGCTGCCTGCGCAACAGGGGGGAATACTGCGGGGTTGACCGCGGGGAGCTAGCAACGCTTAGGTCGATATCGGTTTAACTCAGGGCAAATCTTTCCCAATTTAGCTACGAACGGAGAAAGCCAATGAAAACCACGGAGAACCCTTTGCGAATTGGCTACATTGGTGTTGGCCTCATGGGCCACGGAGCGGCAAAGAATATTGTGACCAGAGGTTATCCTCTCACGGTGTTTGATCCCTACGCAAAGGACTCTGTTCGCGATCTGGTCCAAAGGGGCGCGACGGAAGCGGCCTCCGTGGTGGAACTCGCGAGCAAATCAGACGTGGTTTTTCTATGCCTGCCGTCTTCGCAGGAGGTTGAACAGGTTGTCTATGGCGCCGACGGCCTCCTGGGCGCGACACGCGCAGGGATGATCATTGTCGATTCAACCACTGCCGATCCGCGGATCACGCGAAAGATTGGGTCGGACCTAGCCGCGCGATCCGTGCAGATGATTGACGCACCCAATGGGCGGACACCCAAGGAAATTGAGGCGGGTAAGGTCAGTACCTACGTAGGTGGGTCGAAGGAAGCTATCGATCGGGTCATGCCGGTCTTTTCCACCTATGCCGATACGATTATCCGCACGGGTGAGCTGGGCTCGGGGACGACGATGAAACTCGTCAACAACTTCATCACGATCGGAAGTTGCGCCTTGATTGCCGAAGCCTTGGCGACCGCCCACCAACTGGGGGTCGATCTCAAGATTCTGGTTGAGGTTCTATCCGCCGGAGGCGCCAACAGTGTGATGTTTCAATGGATGAAACCGTGGATCGTTGAAGGTGATGATAGCCATCTCAAAGGACCTTTCCGGATCGCCGCCAAGGACATCAAGCTCTACGCGCGGCTGGCGGATTCGGCGCCGGCCATGACCATCATCGCCAATGCCGTGGTCCAGATCTACTAATTGGCACTGATCAAAGGACATGCCAATGACAACATGCCGACTTTGCCGGGAATCCTGGCGGAA
The DNA here is from genome assembly GCA_963745995.1 of Bryobacterales bacterium. GTDB lineage: Bacteria > Acidobacteriota > Terriglobia > Bryobacterales > Bryobacteraceae > Palsa-187. The sequence goes on along the minus strand of CAVUZF010000005.1, from coordinate 1,275,049 downwards.
CTCAATGGGTCTAATTTTCGGCCCATCAGCGATGGTCCCGACGCGAAGAAGGCAGGAACGTAACGCCAACCTTCACAAGATCTGAATAGCACGGTTCTTGCACCAGAAGCGCCAAGCTGACCCCGCACCGTGGGGGGGTTCCGTGGCGGCAATCAGGTGCGCAAAGGAGAATACGCATGGCTGACGGTCAACCGTTTGTGATTTGGGTGGTGTTTGACGTAAAACCAGGAGCGTTCGAAAAATTCTATCAAGCGGCGCTCGACGACTCAATATGCTCGGTTTGGGATGAACCGGGATGCCTCCAGTTCAATGTTTTAGCGCCAACCGCCGGGGCTAATAGCCTTGCCTTCTACGAGGTCTATAAGAGCAAGGACGCATTCTCTGCCCACATGGAAACTCCGCATTTCAAGAGATTCGCATCGGTGGCGGAGGAAGCAGTCAGCGCCAAACAAGCCTCGGAATACTTTCGCTTGCAGGGAGCTGCCAAACCGTTCCAACCTTAAGATCACCATCTTTGATCGCGACTCGGGGGAAACATGAAACTGGCGACATTTGAATTCGGCGGCACCCAATGCATCGGGACCGTCGACACCACGGCAGGAACCGTTACGGATCTTCAACAGGCGCATCGGGCAACAAAGGGCAATGCCAGCCCCTTCTTCATTGACATGCTGGCTTTGATCGAAGGAGGAAAGGCCGCCACCGATCTGGCCACCGAGATCGTGTCCTCGCCCCCGGACGAATCGGTATTGCCGCTGGCCGGCGTGCGCCTTCTCGCTCCCATTCCCATCCCGCCGCAAATACGGGATTTTTTTGCTTTTGAGCAGCACTTTAAAAACGTGAATGCCATGGCGGCTAAGTTGTTTGGGGCAACACCGGATATTCCGCCGGTGTGGTATGAGTTTCCTTTGTATACGAAATGCAATCGTTATTCGGTGGTAGGCACCGAACACGACGTGCAAAAGCCACGCTACGCCCAAGTCCTGGATTACGAGCTTGAACTTGCCTGCGTTCTGGGCAAGCGTGGGGTCGACATTCCCCGCGAGTCGGCATACGACCATGTCTTCGGGTTCACAATTTTCAATGATGTGTCGGCACGCGACTTCCAGATGAGGGAGCAGGCGGGCCAACTTGGTCCGGCCAAAGGCAAAGACTTTGACACGGGAAATGTTTTAGGGCCGTGGATCGTTACGCTGGATGAAATCGGCGATCCCCACAATCTGACCATGGTGGCGCGTGTGAATGGCGAGGAGTGGAGCCGGGGAAATTCGGGGGGCATGTATCACCGGTTCGACGCCATCATCGCGCATCTTTCCATGGACCAGACGATTCATCCTGGGGAGGTCATCGGGTCGGGCACAGCGGCAACGGGCAGCGGCCTCGAGCAGGGCAGGTTCCCTCCCCTGGGATCCATCGTCGAGTTGGAAATCGAAAAAATCGGAACGCTCAGAAATCGATTCGTGGCGTGAAGGAGGGCCAACATGACCCCGGCCAATGTCGTCGATGCACACATCCATTTCTGGCAGCTTTCCAAGGGTTGGTACACGGCCCTCGACCCGCACATGACGATACTACTGAAGGATCATCTGCCGGATGATCTGGCCCCATGGTTGGCGGCGGCGGGGGTCGACAAGATCGTCGTGGTGGAAGCTGCCGAAACCGTGGAGGAGACCGATTTTGTTCTCGGTCTTGCCCAAAAGTATCCGCTTATCGCTGGAGTGGTTGGCTGGATTGACCTCGCATCTCCCGACGTTGCGGCGGTTCTTCGTTCGCTGAAGAGCAATCCGCTTTACAAGGGGGTTCGACCTTGTCATGACGACAACAAGACAATCCAGTGGATGAAGGACCCGGCCAACGATGTCGGCTTTAGGGCGCTGGTCGATCTCAACCTGTCGTTTGACGCACTGGTGCAAGAGTTCAGCGAACTGCCGTGTATCATTTCAGTGGCCGAACGTTTTCCGGATCTCAGCATCATTCTCGACCACCTGGGCAAACCAGACATCGCCAACAACATTTTCCCGAGTTGGGCAGCAGACATCGACCGATTGGCGAAACACCTGAATGTCGTCTGCAAATTCTCCGGAATTCTGAACCAGGCGAAGGCCGGTTGGACCCTGAAAGGCATTCGGCCCTACGCCGATCATGTTGTGAATTGCTTTGGGGCGGAACGCCTGTTGTGGGGCAGCGATTGGCCGCCCGCCCGCTTGACCGCCGAGTACAATGTCGGATGGCAAGTGGCGCACGACTTACTGGCACGCCTTCCGGCAGCCGAACAAGAAATGATTTTCGGGGGGAACGCGACTCGCATCTATCGGCTTTGAGAGAGGAGCGATGCCAGGTCTTTTTCTTCTGGGATTTGCCATAGCGATCGTGGCCGGCTTTCTCAACGGCGCTTTCGCCTTGCCGTTGCGTTATGCCCGGGGGTGGGAATGGGAAAACACCTGGCTGGTCTTTTCCTGTTTCTCCCTGATTCTGCTGCCCTGGGTGGCTGCGTTCGTCATCGTCCCGCATCTATCGTCACTCCTGCACGAAGTCCCACTCACCTACTTTCTGCCGGGCGTGATCGCCGGCGTTCTCTGGGGCCTCTCGTTTGTCCTGTATGGATTGGGGCTCGATATGGCGGGCATTGCCGTCGGGAACGCCGTGGTCGCCAGCATGTCGACCATCGCCGGCACCCTCGGTCCCTTGATTGTATATGCGCCGGACAAACTCCTGACCTCCACAGGGCTCGTTCTGATCACTGCCATCGTGCTGATCGTTTTCGGAATCTACACTTACGGCAAAGCGGGAGCGCAAAAAGAGAGAGAAACAGCGGGGACGCAAGCACCGACAGCGCGAGGGCACGGGAGCTTTCGGGCGGGCTTGACGATTTGCTTGATTAGCGGCCCCCTGGGGACAGTTTTCATTTACGGCATGGGATCCAGCACGGGTTTGCTGCGGGCCACCGCGGCGGCGGGTGCTAATCCCCTGTTCGTGGGTTGCGTCGCCCTGGCGCTGACATTCAGTGTCGGCTTCATCGCCAATCTGATCTATTGCCTTTATAAATTGCGACAGAATCGTACTTTCGCTCGCTACACAAACACTAACGAACTGGTCCGCAACTGCGGCCTGGCCTTCCTGATGGCGGCGGTGTGGTACTCGGGACTTCTCCTCTATGGGGCGGCGGCGGTTGAGATGGGCCGAATGGGCCCTTCGATCGGCTTCGGCCTTTTCGTTAGTGGAACTGTCCTGTTCGCAAACTTCCTGGGATGGCGGGCCGGTGAGTGGAAGGGCGCGAGTGCGCGCACGGTCCGGGGATTTATGCGGGGCATGATCCTCGTGGTCATGGCGATATTCATCATCGCGTTTGGGATTCGATAACACCAGGTTGAGGAGATACCCATGAAAAGAGTTGCATTTCTGCTAAAAGTGAAGGAAGACAGGCTGGAGGAGTACAAGGAATATCACCGGAACACATGGCCGGAGATGCTCGAGGCTCTGAGCCGCAACGGTTGGCATAACTACTCACTGTTTATGCGCCCGGACGGTTTACTGTTCGGCTATTTTGAAACGCCCGAAAGCTTTGACGCCGCCCTGGCAGGCATGGCGACGGAACCTGCAAGCTTAAAGTGGCAGGAACTCATGAAGTCTTTCTTCGAAGCGCTGGAGGGTAAGCGTCCAGACCAAAGCATGTTGCACCTGGACGAGGTTTTTCACCTCGATTAGCGTGCCGATTGTTCGTCCTGTATTCTGGGTTTGATGCCGGCCGGCGGCCAAGTTGAAGTCTCGGGCGCCAGCGCAGCGATGCTGGGCATTTTCTTGTGATCACATCGCAAAGGGCAAAAGAACTCCCAGGGATCCGCGCCAGTTTGGCATGCGACATGAAAGGTTTTAGCGCTGTATGGAGTGCGCCCGGTCGAAAATCAAACTTTAATAGACTAGAAATCGGTTGTGGGTCTGCAAGCAACCCGCCGCCGTACGGGATTGTTAATGACAGCGTACTTGGAACGTAGATCCGATGCTGCTACTCTGGATTGTGCCGCGGCTACGGCTCCCGCCTCTTCCCGTGCGTCGGCGAGATTATTCTTCTCACCCCAGACCGTCTACCTAGACTCGATTAGGATGCCCCCCTAGCGGGTCGAACGTAGGACTGCGCCCATAGATCGTTCAGACTGGCGAGAATTGCGGGCTGAAGGCAAGAGGCAAACCTAGATTTTGTAGACGGCGAAAACAACCTCCGCACAGCCCTAACAAGAGTGGGAATGATTACGCCCTTCGTCGCCGGAATCCAGCCGGCAATGCACTACCGCAGTTGATGGCCAAGTGACTTTACAGGTCTAATCCTCTCGCAGGGCTGTCAATCAACTGAAAATCGCTCGTGGGAAGGGGATTTCAATAGGAATCGGCATTACTAAACCCTTCGCCCGGGACCTACGTTGGAAGGTAGGGGCTCTATCCGGGAAAGTGATATGTACCGCAAATTCGCCGGAGGCATCACGGACCCCGAGGGAATTGGCTCGGTTCCCCCGTGGCCTGTTTCTGTTGGCTTCTAATTTGACCCCCACATATTTAAATCACTGCTGGACCTCAGTAGGCGTATGTTTTGTATCGACGTCCGAAACTGCCGCTATCGCAGCAGCGGCGGCTCCGTGCCTCATCAAGAGAAACAGGGCACGCCCACTGATTTCCTCGTTGAATTCCGCACCGCCTCCCTCGAGTGCCAGACTTATCCCTTCCACTTGATGTTTGGGAACCACCTTGCCGAGTGCGCAGTTGACTTGCAACGTCGCGTTTGTGGCGAACACCAATACCGGTATCAGGCCGATACGCAGCACGGCCAGGCCGCCTGCCGCGGAATACGCGAAATTGCAGTAATTCCAACGTCTAATCCTTGAAAGCGGATTAGAAGCTGGATAATATCGACACAAGTGGAAACACTAGCTTACTGGCGGCATAAACACCGCGAATCGGACTGCATAAGCGCCGGCACCGGTGAGGATTCACGTACCTCATCAGCAAACGTCATGTGCGCGTGGCCCGGCTACAGCAGGAGTCGTGAAAGGAGCACATTTCAGAACCGCAGAACTGCTCCGAGCTGAATAATGCGGCTATCGATGGCCGAGGAAACTATGCCCGCGCCGGTGGTGCCGATGTTCGCGTTTGGCTGCCCGAAGTTGGGGTGATTGAAGAGGTCAATGGCGTCCGCGCGTATTTGCAGTTTCAATTGCTCGCTACCCACAGGAACGTCAAAGCTCTTCGCCAGGCTGAAATTGAGGTTGGCGAAACCGGGGCCGTACAGAATGTTGCGTCCGGAATCTCCGAAGGTATATTGCGCCGGTTCGGCGAAGGCTCCGGGGTTGAACCACGCCTGATTTGTCGGATTCGAAAGTACGCCGCTGCCGAGGCGATTGGGGTACCACGATCCTGCCAGCGAATTGCTCATGTTCGCCGTGCCCATCACCGGCGTGAACGGGAAGCCCGAGTGCACGAGGAAGATCGTGGACGCTTGCCAGCCGCCGATGAACTGGTCCGCAACGGCGCTCTTGTTGGCGTACGCGCGTCCCTTGCCGAAGGGCAACTGATAAACGATTGCCCCGTTGAAGTTCTGCCTCATGTCGGTTACAGAGTTTCCATAATTGGCGTTGGGATTGAATCCATTCTGCCAAACGTCGGTGCGCAACATCCCGTTGCCCCCTTGCCCGGTGCCGGTATCGAGGGAGTGTGAGTAGGCATAGTTGGTGAGAATCGAGAAGCCGTGGCTCATCGGTTTGCGCACACCAATCTGGAGCGCGTTATAGGAAGAGCGGCCGTTGAAGCTGACTCCGGAAATCGCGGAAAACTGGGGATACGTCCTCATCAGTTGGGCATTGCCGGGTCCCAGTTTGCTTTCCGGCACCTGATTGTAGTCAAGGCCAAAGCCGAGATTCAGGAACGAACTCCCCACGTACGCGACATCGACGAGAACGCCTGCCCATTGGTGCTGCACGCCGAATTGCCATTGGTTCATATAAGTGATGGGAACATGGTAGGGGTTGTAGAGAAGGTTCTGGCCGTTCAACAGACTATTCGGGGCCGTATGCGGGTTAGCGGGCGGATACACGGGCAGCGGCGGACCTTGCGTCATCGTGAAGATGGGTGTGATGAGGTCCGTTGAAGTCTCGGTGCCCTGGATGAACCAACCGTCCTCGCCCTGACCCGAGCCGAAGTAATTTTGGTCGCCCCAGGGGAAGCTATAAAGTCCATACCCTCCGCGCACCGTCCAAGTTGACTTGGGCGACCAGGCAAAGCCCACACGAGGAGTGAATACGGCATGCTGTGGCGCCTGTACAGTACGCCGGCCGTCTTCCCCGCCAAACCATACGGCGCCCAACGTTCCGGTGGCTGCGTTGGTGAGGGTCGGATCAAATTGAGCGATGTGATCGTGCTCTTCTGTCCAGCCCTCCTGATTGAGGTAACGGACTCCGAAATTCAGGGTCAGGTTGGGCCGCAGCTTGAAGGAGTCCTGGATGAACAACTGGAGGTTCCATACGCGGCCGCCGGTTTCGGGCCCGCTCAAGACATTCCAGGAATTGGGAAGTCCCAGGAGGAAATCCGCGTAACCCAGCCCGACGCTGGTAGCTGCGGTGGGAACGGGCCCGGCGGTAAACTGCCCGTCAAACGAGAAGTTACCCGCATCCACAAAGTCGAAGGGGTCCTGGTTTACCTGCCACTTGTCATATTCACCCCCCATCTTGATGGCGTGCTTTCCTTTAATCCAGTCAAGCGTGTCGGTAAGTGCGCCGTTGTTTTGCCAGAGGCCGTTGGAGGGGGCAGTCCCAATGCCCGAGGGAGATACGACGCCGCTGATGCTGATGTTCGGGAAGGCGTTCACCACGGCGTTGTTCAAGCCCAACTTCTGCGGATATCCCTTCTGGAAATCGGGGCCCCAGTTGTAGACAGCGCCGCGGTTATAGGCAACGCGAAATTCATTCACCAGTGAAGGTGTGATCGTGTAGGTGTGGGTGAGTTGCATTGTCGGAGCCGTCGGGCCCCAGATATCCAATGTGTTGATGGGATTATCCGGCGCGGTCTGCACCTGGTACTCGTTCGTAAGCATTCCGGAATACATCAGGCGTTGCTTGGCGGAGATATTGACGTCAACTTTAAAGTTGTACCAATTCTCCGTACTGGGGTACTTGTCGTTGGCGAAATAGTTGTTAAACAGCGCATTCGTCTGCGGCATCGGGTAGTAGTTTTGTATATTGCTTGAAACCATTTCGATGGGAGAAATGATGTTGCCGGGGAACGGTTGGCGGACGGACTGACCACCTGCCATGGTCGTGGTGGCAGGATTGTAGAGCTGTGGGAAAGTCGGGTCAGAGAAATTGCCTTCGCGCATCGCCGCGGTGGGATAGGTATAGAACGAGGCGTTGTAACCCACCACGGGGTTGCGCTGGTAACTGAAAAAGAAGAACGCCTTGTCTTTCTTGATCGGGCCGCCGATCGTGCCGCCAAATTCGTTCCAACGCGTGGGCGCCACCGTGGGGGAGAAGAAAGTTACGGGAGTTGAACACGTTGTTCTGCACAAATTCAAAGCCCGACCCGTGAAACTGGTTCGTGCCGCTCTTGGTGATGACGCTGAAGCTGAACATTCCGTTGCCATACTCGGCGCCCATATTGCTGGCGTTGATGTTAACTTTGCCGATGTCTTCCAAGGGAACGCCCGTATTGCCGTTGTAGCTGCCGGGGTAGGTGAAGGTGCCGCCATCCAGCAGAAAGCTTGCCTCCGCGGCCTGCGAGCCGTTGATGCCTATGTTGGCGCCATTGCTGAAGTCGCCCGCGCCTCCCTGGCCGGGGTTCGCACCGGGAACCAGCAGCATGTACGCCCCGTAGTCGTGGCCCACATTGGGCAAATCCTCAACCTGCGTCGTCGGTAGAGCCAGGTTTTTCTCTGACGACTCGGTTTGCAGCAGTTCGCGCGTGGAGGTCACGGTGATGGTGGTGGCGACCGAACCGACTTTCATCGTGGCGTCAACCGTAACAAATCCCACGTGAATGTCGACATTGTTCTGTAGCACCGTCTCAAAGCCGGTCTTGGTAAAGGTTACACTGTAAACGCCCGTCTCAACCCAGGGGATGTCGTAAACACCGGAACTCCCCGTCGTCGCGGTGGTGACCACTCCGTGGATATCTTGGTGGCCGCCACGGTGACGCCAGGGACCACGGCCCCCGAGGAGTCGAGGACGGTGCCGCGAATCTCGCCCGCATTTCTGTTCTGGCACCAGGCCGGAGTTGCCTCAAGCAATGACAACACGAGAACGACGAAGGAAGAACAACCATGCAGGGGCCTAAGACGAATCGAGGGACCGCTGGATAGTCTCGTCACGTGGTTGACCTCCTTGGGACGGATATTCCGTTTTTTCGGTATAATTGTCCTACGCAAGTAAGCGGCCAAACTGCTGTAGCCTTCAAGTTATTGATTTGCCGGTAATGCTTCAAATCTTTTGACGTTTGATTAAGCCATGTTATATGAAAAACGGAAGAGGTATCCGTATTTCCGTAGCCCATTGTTGGTCTTTGTTCTGCCGGGGCGGGACCCGCGTTGCCTTCGGCGGGGAACTCGGCATTCGCGCCGAATTGGCGTCTAAGGTATGCTATACGGCGAGGTCCGTCCACGAGTGAAATTGCGCTGTAGTCGATAGACGGAGCGACCAGATGAAGCTATCACGGAAGGGTTTGAACCGCCTGATGGTACTGCTCGGGGCGCTGTTGCTCCCCTGCCTGTCCTACGCTCAGTTGGGTGAGAAGGAGCAGCAGCAAGTGCGAGCGGATATTCAGCGCGCCCTGCAGGCGCTGCAGGTAAACGATCCGGATACGGCCGTCCGGGAGTTCAATGCAGCGCTCCAAATCGACCCCAAGAACGTCGATGCGCGTGCGAACCTTGGCGTCATCGCCTTCATGCAAGGTCACTACGCTGACGCAGCCGAGAATTTCCGTCAGGCGTTGGAAATGGAGCCGGCGCAATGGAAAGTGCAGGCGATGCTGGGAATGTGTGAGAAACGCCTTGGTCGCCTCGTCAGCGCGCGCGCCTGGCTCGAGAAATCGTTCCCGCATCTGGAAGAACCCAAGCTGCAAACCCAGGTTGGACTGGAGCTGGCGGAACTCGACTATCAGGTTGGAGAACTCGGGAAGTCCGCCGACGTGATCAACACGCTCTGGCAGCTCGATCCGAAGAATTTGGACGTCCTTTACTCAGCCTACCGGACGTACTCCGATCTGGCGGGAAGCGCGTTGAACGCGATCGCCCTTTTGGATCCTGATTCTGCCCGGATGCACCTGATCATCGCCGAGCACCTGATTAACGAGGGCGACCGCGATGGCGCCATCACTGAGTATAGAAAAGTGTTGCAGCTTGCCCCCCGATTGCCGGGCGCACACTTTGAACTGGCTGAGGCGTTGCTGCAGAAGTCCAAAACGATTCGCGATCGCGAGGAAGCCGAAGAAGCTTTCAAGGCGGAGCTAGCCCTCAACCCGAATGACTTCAACGCGGAGTGCAGGCTCGGAGACCTCTACCTCTCCGCCGGTGCCACGAGCCTCGATGACGCATACAAGTCTTACGCCCGGGCCCTACAACTTCAACCCGATTTTGCCAACGCTCAATTGGGAATGGGGAAGGTCCTCATAAGAATGGGAAGAAATCAAAAGGCCGTCGATTACTTGCGCGAAGCTGCCCGCCTGGACCCCATTGACCCAACCGCACACTATCTCCTCGGCCAGACCTACCGGAGGTTGGGGCAAATGCCCGATGCGGACAGAGAGATAAAACTGTTTGAGGATTTTGAAAACTCAAGGAAAAGAATCCACGAGGTTTACCGGGAAATGCACCAACTCATCCGTGAGGAAGAACCGCACGAGTCCGGTGTGCCACAGTAGCACTGGTCAGTCAGGGGTGTGGGCCTCTGGCTTCTCAGCTTCCCCGGTCATCGGCACGAAACGTACCGGCAGCAGGACTTCCTCGGTCACGCCTTTCGCCGTGCGGCGGAGGCGAACCAAGTCCTGTTCCGAGCCCCCTACAGGGGCGACGAGGCGCCCACCCTCGCGAAGCTGCTCGGCCAGGGGTGGGGGCACCCGCTCCGGTGGCGCCGCTGTCAGCACGATCGCGTCAAACGGCGCCGCTTCCGGCCACCCCCGGTAGCCGTCACCGACCCGCACATGCACGTTAGAATACCCCAGTCGCTGCAGACGCTCTTCCGCTGCTTTGCCCAGAGGCTCGACGATCTCGATGGTATAGACCTCCTGAGCTAGCTCGGACAGCACGGCTGCCTGATAACCTGACCCCGTACCAATTTCCAGAACCCGGTCGCGGGGCTTCAGCTCCAGCGCTTCGGTCATGAAGGCCACGACGTAAGGTTCCGAAATGGTCTGGCCATAGCCAATAAACAATGGTGAGTCGACGTAGGCGTCCTTTTGTTCACCGGGCGGCACAAACAGGTGCCGGGGGACCTTGCGCATTGCCGCCAGCACGCGAGAGTCGCGAATTCCGCGCCCCTCGATCTCCTCGCGGACGAATCGCTCCCGTGCCTGCCGATATTCGTCCGCAGACGCGCTGACAGGCTCAGCACTCTTCTGAAGCGCGAGATGTGCAGGCGGGAGAAAGGCACCGAAAACCGCCACCAGCGCTGCCGAGCTGAGCCATAACCAGAACCGTTTCTCCGCCCTGGCAAAAAGGGAACCCAGCAGGGGTCGCCGGTGGCGCGATTCCCACTGCCACCCGTGAGCGTGAAAGCGCTTCTGTTGCATGGCGGGAATAGTAGCAGCTTGCGGAGCCCCTGTCGATGAGGCCGAGAGCGCAGGGCTTACGTTCCAGGTTCGCTATCCAGCGCCAGCTTGGCCATAAGAACCTCCTTATGACTCCACACGATTCGTTGGTTGCATGGGGGGTTTTTAAGCACGGGCAAGCTATACAAACGGGGGTTGACTCGCGGTTCCCGAAGGCACATTTGCGACATGACCTGCACATATGTCGGGCGTACCGCCTGCGTTGGATCAGTGCCTGCCCTCACAACCGAGTAATCGAGAATGAATCGACTAGCCGAGTATATATGTGAACTATTGACGCGATCGCGTTTTTGGGTCCAAGCGATTTGAGAGAGCAGGAGAAGCAGTCATGTCCACGAAGAGGTACGTGGGGGGAAATTGTGAATCTGCTTCACAAGATCGAACTGGAGATTGCCAACGAGAGGACGATGCCGCCAGCCACCGACGACGGATTATTCCCCAGAACGCCGCAGGGCGGAGGGAAGTCGCTCAACTCCTTTATCCCCCCGGACCCCACTGTCGGTAGCACGCAATCGCTTGACGGTCGGCAACGAGGACAAGCGTTGAGGATCAATAACTCCCCAGAATGCGCAATGGTCCCCCGAAACGGGGTTCGGGGCCTCGAAGGAGACTTCCGAGGAATCCGGGTTGCACTTGTAGACGGTAATACGTCAAAGTGCCCGAGGTGGCGGTGAGAGCGTCGATTACTAAACGCTTGTCCAAGGGTAGACTTATCCGGCGTCAGCCGATTACTCGCCATTACGCCGTTACTCGCGATCCATCCAGCGAGCGCGAGGCCACCACAAACGTCCTATAAGCCGAGATTGACACCTTCGAGGAGTCACTTTGCCACGACAACAGGACTCTAGCACCGTGGTGAGCCCAATCACGAAGTCTTGTGGTTAGGGAATTTGCAAGATCTTCAAGGCTCTTTCCATACGACTCCAAGAGTGCCTTATATTTTTCGAATGCTTCGCTTCGAAGCTCCTCTATGGATTTTGAGAACGAGATCTTTGAGCGCACGGTGCGTTCGAGAATTTGGCCCAAGGCTGTGCGTCTACCCTCGAACTGTTCCGATGAACCGTCCTTGACTGCAGGTACAAACACCCATTGAAGCGATACTGATAGTGGAGTTCGTGGAGAAAATGCTGCCCGAGCTTGGGCCGCGAAGGTTGGATTTTGGATCTGCGATTGAAATGGAGAATCGATCCCTTCCGTATCGCGAGCTCGTCGGCGCTGCCCCGAAATCAATTCACCAGGCTCTCCGGCAGCGCCCAGGCGAACACCACGCCGCCGGCGCTGGTGAGAATGAATTGCCGGCCATCCAGCTTGTAGCTGATCGGCGAGCTGTGCATGCCGTCACCTTCGCCCGCGTGCCACAGCGTTGCACCATCGGAGGTTCGCAGCGCCAGCACGTTGCCGTTGACGTCAGCGGTGAAGGTGAGGCCGGAATCGGTGGTCAGCACGCCGGCCGCCGGCCCGCTGGCGCCCAGCGGATGTGACCAGCGAATTTTTCCCGTCTCGTAGTCGATGGCGTCCAGCACACCTTCGCGCCACACGCCATAGTCGGCGCCGGCCCAGCCGAACAGTCCGTCGGCGGGCTTGGAAAAGTAGATTCCGTAACTCGGCGTGGCGTCCACGATGAAAAGTCCGGTGGCCTGGTCAAAACTGGGCGAGCGGTAGTTGGTCAACCCGCCCTCGTCGGGAGCGAGTAGCCTCCCGTCGGGAGCAGGTTCCTTCGCCGGATTGGGAATGGGCTGGCCTCTCGTATCGACGCCCAGGCTCCAGTTCACCGGTCCGAAGGTTGAGGTGAGAAGGTTTTCTCCATTGGTGCGATCCAGGACAAAAAAGTACCCGTTGCGCGACGTTTGCATCAGCATCTTGCGCGGTTCGCCGTGAAAATCGCGATCCACCAGCACCGGTGTCTCGACGGCATCCCAATCATGGGTGTCGTGCGGCGAAGGTTGAAATGCCCAGGCCAGCTTGCCGGTATCGGGATTCAGCGCGACGATGCTGCAAGTGTAGAGATCGTCGCCCGGACGCGTCTGGCCGGTCAGCACCGGCGTGGGATTGCCCGTGCCCCAGTAAATCAAATTCAGCGCGGGGTCGTAGGTTCCCGTCATCCACGTCGTGCCACCGGAGGAAGCATTGGGCGTTCCCACCGGCGGAGTGCTGTCCCACTTCCATTGCGTCTTGCCGGTTTCGGGATCGATGGATTTCAAGTACCCGGCGAGATTGTCGAAGTCCCCGGAAATGCCGATGATCACGTGATCGCGCACAATCAGCGGCGTCATGGTGGTCCAATAGCCTTTCTGCCAGTCGGCCACGACAATGTCCCATTTCACCTTACCGTTGTTGGCGTTCAGGCAAATCAGGTGCGCATCGGGCGTCATAAAGAACAGCGATTCCTTATACATGGCGACGCCGCGTGAGCCGATGTGGAAGCCCTTATTGGGCGGATAGGTGTAATGCCACAGTTGAAGGCCGGAGCGCGCGTCAAGGGCCCATACGTTATCCGGCACGGTGACGTAAATCACCCCATCCACGAGCAACGGGGAACATTTGAAGGGGTTGTTCTGGCCGGATTGAAACGCCCACGCCAGGCTCAACTGCCCCACGTTGCGGGGAGTAATCTGCTTCAAACTGCTGTGGCGCCTTCCTGAGTAATCGCCGTGGTAGCCGGGCCAACTATCGGCGGGCGGATTGAGAAGCATGGCGTTGTCCACACCCTGACCGCGAGCAATGAGCGCGGGCATCAGGCCGGCTATGGCGAGAGCGGCGAGATAATACCAAATCCGGAAAAGTTTCATCAACGGTTACTCCGCGAGGTTAGCGCAGCGTTTGCAGGTAAGCCATCAGGTTGTGAATATCTTCGTCGGTGTACTTGGCCAGCAAGTCAGCGTGCGCTTCTGCCGGGGCGTCAATGGAATACTTCACCCTGCTGGTCAGCCAGGAGTGGTAACGCCCGGAACGGTCCCTCAGTCCCACCGTGAACTCATCGTGGTAAGCGAGCACGCCGCTAAAGGTCTGGCCGCAAGGCAGCGTGACGGTCACCTTGGCCTGCGCTCCCTCGGGATTCAGGAACTGCCTTTCAAGGTCCAGTCCCTGATAACGCGCGGCGATGCCGGCCAGGTCGCCCGTTGGCGAGTGGCAGGTGGAGCACTTTCCCGCGCCGTAGAAATACTGCTTGCCGGCTTCGGCGTTGCCGGTTTGCAGGTCCGAGGGCTCCACCCCCCGGCGCCCGCCGTTTTGCGATTCCGCCACGGTCTTCTGGTATTGGATGAAGGCCACGAGGCTGGCGATTTCGGCGTCGGACAAGGAGAAGCGGGGCATCCCGCGATCCACCCGCCCATTTCGAACTACGGGGCCGATCTTGTCCCCGTTCGCGTCGGCGGCGACCAGTTTTGAGCGGGTAAGGTCCGGCCCGGACTCGCCGCCGCCGGCATCACGGCCATGGCAGAAACCGCATTGCTGAAGAAACAGCGTGCCGCCCCGGCTCACTTCCTCCGGCAGTTTGGCAGCGGGAGCCTGGCCCGCCGTTGAGAAACTTGCCAGCAGCATCGCCACCGCCGCCGCTGCCGGCGCATGCATGTTACCAAAACGCATCGTCATGGGAATCCAGCCTGGAATGCTGTCGTAGTCTTTTTAAGCATGACGCCAGTAAGTTGCGCGATTGCTATTCGTGGTCTCCGGGCCTTTTCTCCGTGTTCTCTGTGAGTACGCCATTTCCGTCCGGGCGTGATCTTCAACACCAGTTCTCAACGGCCTTACCCTCGAAACGCCGGAATCTGCGATCCGCACATGCGCGCATGGACCACCTTGTTGTAAACCTCGGCAGGCACGGAAGGTCCCTGGTGGGTGCAAATCTCATTAAAGGCTCTCGCCAGCTCGGTGGCAATCTCCTCCGCGCGCATGCGCTCAATGTGCCGACGCTCGAGAACGTAAACGGGAGCGCCGTCCTTGAAAATGGCAACGGAAGGCGATGACGGCCGCACGTTGGGCATCAGTTCGCGGGCGCGGGCGGTGGCTCCCATATCGACGCCGGCGAATACCGTCGTCAGTTGATCGGGAATCACGGTATTTTGAAGCGCCTTGGTAACGCCCGGCCGGGCGCCGCCGGCGGCGCAGCCGCAGATTGAGTTGACCATCACCATGGTGGTTCCGGGCTGGGCCAGCGCGGCATCAACGTCCGCGGCTGTCTTCAAGGGCGTAACTCCGCATTGGGCGAGTTCCTCCCACATGGGTCGAACTGCTTCGGGGTCGTATAACGGTTGCATTTTACTCCTCCTATTCCCGGTACTGAGCGGTCATGCGAGCGGAATCGCCGGGGGCCGCAGGTTCGGCTTGTGTCTCCGATTCCTTCTCTCGTCGGTTTTGTTGAACATATTTAGCATAACATCAAATGCAGTGCGCGAGGGACCGAGCATTGCTTTCGGTGGTGTCCTAATTTGGTGAAAAGACTAATTGTCATCCCGTAGGTCACTGCCGGCGGTGAGTACGAAAACGTCAACGGTGAGACGTTCATGTTCTTGCTCATTCTAAATGGCGCGAGCTTTCCAGATCCCTCCCACCTAGTCGCCAAGGGTTTATTAATCGCCGCGGGTCCCAATACACCGGGCACCCTGACGAGGAACGGCCATAACCGGAGAAGTGGCGACCCGGATCTGCCTGTTCAGCAAATCCCATGATTGCGGGCACCTAGTCGCCCACCTTGGGCAGGTTCGGATTCAGGCAGGGTAGGGCGTTTTCAAATCCGGCGAAGTAACCCCGCAGTGTATTTTCAGAGGGCGTGATCCCAACAGAACCTCCGATTGGTTCCTAAGGACGGGTGGTAAACGCGCATTATGAAAGGGCACCCCTTTATAATGCGCGTTGAGGAACCGGTTCTCAGGCCAAAGTCAAAGTTGGAAAGGTGCCGATGGTGGCAAGCCGCAGGCCCTATTGGGGCGGCGAAACGATGGCCCTCCGTATTGCCGCGTCAACGGCATGATCATTGAATACGACTTCGCCATTCTCGAGTACCACGCCAAGTTTCTGCCAGATCTGGTCAAGATCAACCGGAGCTGGCTTATCGCGCATCTCTTTGTAGAGGCTCTGCAATACATTCGTGCCAGTGGCGCGGTCTCCGATCGCAAACGCCCTTTCCACGTCCCAGTCTTGGCTGATGACGCCACCTTGATTCAAGATTGCGCGCAAGGAATCCTGCAACCCTTTGCGGTTTCGCGTGCGCTCCCGAATCTGAACGTCAGCGACAAGGCAGAACATGGCGCCTCCCCAATACGTACGTCCCCAGGTCGGTGTCTGGTCCAAACCATGGTCGCCTGCGGCGGGCTGTCCTTTGGGCATGTCAAGAATAAACTGCTTCCACACCTCTGCCACCGGAATCTGGCCCACTTGCGCTCGGGCCACTGGCTCAACGTAGGTTGAAATCCCTTCTTCAATCCAGTGGTGATTCTCCGCCATCGAGGGGAACGCCAGGTGAATCATCTCATGGGTCAATGCCCAATCGTCTTTCAGGGCATCGATTTCTGTCCCCGGTCCCACGGTGACGTTGATTAGCCCACCACCTTTCGCGTAGGTGACTCCACGACTTACCCCGTTCCGGCGGCCGGCTCGGACTCGAAGGGTAAGCCGGGGGACGGGGAAGTGGCCGTAATACTGGACAACTGCACCCGCAGCGGATCTGACCCATTCCAGCAGGTCTTTGGGAAGATCTTCAGTTGCTCATCCGGCAGAGTGACGTGGATTTCGCCGCCTGCCACCCGGATGACCATGCCAGTTGGGCTGACTCCTTCCGATTCAAGACGCGTGCGAAGCACGGCCACCCCTGCAGGGACTATGACCATGAGCGTAAGGAGCCTGCTACAGGTTCCGAACACGCGCAGTTGCTTCAAGGGGTCGCCCTCACTAACGAAGATTCGCGTACCTACTCCTCCGCAAGAAGTATGCCATACCCACTTTGCACAGGACGAGAGCGAAAACGAGTACGCGTCTATGTCGGAATGGGAACTGAAGGGACGGAAGTCGGAATATGAGCGAAATAGGGACGCTACCGAAAGCGCAACTCGGGTCTACACCGCCTTTCTGATGAAAGTGCCACGCGATTTCGCGGGCAGTGAACCAGGTGCTCTATCGTGCGGCCAGAATCGTCGTTCAGGAACGGGGCGCGCGCGGCCGCGAACTGACGATTCCAGTCGACCGTCTATTCTGATGGGGGCCGCACAACCCAGCCCGTAAGGCAAACCCTTCATGCGGATATCAAGGCACGCTGCCGCCGCATGCATCGGTCTGCATAGGGTAGCAATACGCTGAGTCGAGCAGTGACAGAACAAGGCCCTGAACGCATCGTCGACATTGTGGCGCCACCGATCCGCCCGGGCGCCGACGCCGTGCAGGAGCAGGGCGACGCGATCGCCGGAGCCCTCCTCGATCACCCGGATGCCGACATCCCCAATGCCATATGGATAAGAGATCACTTGTCAGCTGCTCCTCGGCACGTCGTCGGTCATGAACTCATTTCTGTCCGGCAGAAGCATCCTCAGCGGCCGGGCTCGGCGGCGGCGGAGCCAGCCTTCGTGATCTCGTGAGCCAGTTCCCTCGCGATGTTGCGAGGTGAACCTGCTAGGGGAAGGGACTGCTCCAGCGGTGGTCGCGCCCTGTCATGGACCATGTCGTAGCTGAGCGTGTCGCTGGCATAAGTGATCGACCGCTCGTTCGGCCAGGGAGTCTCCTCCGAGCCGTCAAAGGCCACCTGTTTCCCGCCCACGAATACGGTCTCGATGTTCTCCCGCCGCTGCAGGCTGCGGATGTCGGCAAGCGGGTCCTCACGCACGATGAGCAGGTCCGCCAGCATCCCGGGCAGCACCTGGCCGACCTGGCCTTCCAGGCCGACGGTGCGCGCGGCGTTCGCCGTTCCCGCCTGGATCGCTTCCTGGGCCGAGAGCCCGGCGTACTCCATCAGCAGCTCGAGCTCCCGGGCGTGCCACTCGCCGTAGGGTGTGACAGCGAATCCGGTGTCGGTCCCGAGCACGAATTTCACGCCGGCCTCGTGCGCGCGGTGCAGGGTGTCGGCGGTCTTGTCCAGCATTCGCCTGCACGCCGTCCCGGAACGGCGCCGGCGTTGCCGACCAGCTCGCCGAAGTCGCGGACGTTCGCGAGCAGCAGCAGCGTCGGCACCAGCGGGATCCCCGACGCCGCCAGCCGCTCGATGACCTCGTCGCTCATGATGTTGCCGTGCATGATCCAGTCGAAGCCGGCGGCCACGGCGGCGCCGACCTCGGCCGACCCGCGGGCGTGGATCGTCACCCTCTTGCCCAGCTGGTGGGCCAGGTCGGCGATCTGCCTTGAGCTCGTCGTCGGTGAAGGCCTGGTACTCGCCGAACGGGCTGTCGGCCAGCTTGATGAAGTCAACGCCGTTCTTCACCTGGCGGCGGACGTCGTCGATCATCGCGGCAGGCGTGTTCGCCAGCGATTCCGATGCTGCCATCGGGTACCCCGACGTCGTCCGGGTACCAGTCGGTCAGGCCGTTGCTGGTGGTGATGTACCGGCCGGCCGTGCGCATCCGCGGCCCGAGGACCATCCCTCGATGCGATCGCGTCGCGAAGCGCCACGCCGATGTAGTAGCTGCCGCCCGGCTGCGAGAGGCTGGTCACGCCCGGCCCGCAGCACCTTTTGCAGCGTTCCACGCCGCCCGCAGCGTCGCGGCTCTCGACGCTGGTGTAGAGATCCTGCTCCTCTTGGGTGCAGCTCTCGCCGTAGGTCATGTGGCAGTGCGCGTCGATCAGGCCCGGCATCAGATACCGGCCCCGGGCATCCGTGACCCGCAGAGACCGCCCGCCTCCCGCGGGACCAGCGCCCGCAGCTCCTGCTCGGACCCGAGCGCCTTGATCCGGTCTCCCTCGATCAGGACACCGGTCGGGTCGGTCGCCTCGCTGCGGGTCCCGTCTGCGACGGCCGCATTTGAGATCAGAGTCCACGCCATCGTCACAGCTCACGCCCGCTTCCGTCGGGGGCGAGCCCGATGGGGCTTGCATCTGCCGCCTGGCTGGCGGCCGACCCGGCACCGCTCTGGCGACCTGAGACCGCGGGGCCCTCCGGGAACAGCAGCGTCGCCGCCAGGTACACGAGCGCTCCGATAAAGGTCGCGCTGAGCCAGCTGAGGTCGATTCCATTAGCGAGGGCGCTCCACGGGCCCACGTAGAGGCTCGAGTCCAGGAACAGAAGCCCTACCGTACTGGCGACCGCCCAGGCGAGACACGCACGGATGTTGAGTCCGCCGGTGAACCAGTAGATGCCTCCGCGCTCCCTGCGGTTGAAGACCTGCAAGTCATCGGGCTTATACCAGCCGCGGCGCAGGAAATGACCGGTCACAATGATCGCTATCCACGGGGCCGCGAGGACTCCGAAGAGCGAGACGAAGCCGGATACCGTGTTCTCCACATTCCACACCAGTGTGCCGAGGAAGATGAACAGAACGCCGATGGCACTCAGCAGAATGGTCGCTGGGACTCGCTTCAGGACTGGGAAGATCGAGGAGAAGTCGAGTCCGTTGCTGTAGATGCAGACCGTGCTCTGGCCCAGGCTTCCGATGAGCCCCAGGATGATCAGCGGCACCAGGTAGCCGATTGGGCTTATCTGAACCAGTCCGCTGACATACGGAATTGAAGGCTTTGCGATCGCGACAGCCGTGTACGCGCCGAAGAGAAGCGGGAAGGTCAGGCCTGACGAAGCCACCCGCGAAGGTCCAGAGGAAGATGGACTTGTCGCTGTACTTCTTCCGCGAGATATAGCGAGCCCAGTCATTCACGAAAGGTCCGTAACCGAACGTTGCCGCGGCGGAGATTGTGACCGCCAGAGCCCACGTAGGCCAGAACCCGCCGAGGAGGTAGTCGCCGCCGCGTAATGAGCGTTGAACTTCGGCCCGAGCACGATGAAGCCTTGATCATCAGCAGGCCGACCGTGGGGATCAGGAACTTCTGCACGAAGAGCATGTTGGCGTGCCCATAGATCGCGGCAGTGATCGCGATGACGGCGATGATGGCGTACGCGATTCCCAGTTCGAGGTTCCCGCTGGGCAGGCCAAATAGCCTGTGCGCGCCATAGACGGCTATCTGTCCGCCCGTCCAGACCGTCAGCGCATAGAAACCAATGGCGATGAAGATGGCAAGCGCCGACCCGATAAGCCGGCCCACCACCCCGAAGAATGCACCGCTGCTTACCGGCCCGTTCGTTCCTGTCCGCGGGCCGAGCAGGGCCATCGGAGCGAAGAGAAGCGCGCCAACCGCGTCGCCGACGATGATGGACCAGAATGAGGCCCACCAGCCGAGCCCGAGACTGAAGGGCAGCCAGCCGAGAACGATAAGGCCGAAGGTCAAGTTCGCGCCGATGAGGATGTAAAAATGTTGCGAGGGCTGGAGTGCCGATCACGCTCGGGAATGTACTCGACTCCGTGAGTCTCGATCTTGCCAACGGCATCCACTGCCTGCGCAACGGTCGCGACGCCGCGCCGAGTTCGCGGCTGACCAGGTTATTCATTGCTTGCACCCTTCGCTGGTTCCCCAGGCGACATCAGCTGATTGGCTGCCGTCAGCCACCTAACCCTGGAAGAGCTGCAGCGCACCTGACGATCAAGGGGCGTAGCCATGGCACCAGCTCCGCTTCCGGTGTTGTGACACTAAGCTTGTACACAAGGTCAAGGTATGCCAGGACCGGACGATCTCGAACGATGCTCGTGCTGATGCATCGTGCCTGATCATAGCTGTGCACGGCTTGAACCCGGTCACGCAGCAGCAGGCTCATCTTGACGATGTACACAAGTGGTGTACTGGAAGGGAGGCGCCGCAAGACCTCTCAGCCTTGACGCGACCGGCGGGGGTCCACGTGCGCCGCAAGACCGCTGCCCTGTCCGCCAGGGCGGTATGACGCGCAAGCGTCCTCAGGGTTCCTGCCAGGGGGATTCCCGGGAAGAAGCCGCATGAGGTACACCTGTGGGCAGGCAGTGAGGTGCGGATCCCCAGGGGACCGTGAGGTCAGCAATGGAAATACCGTCGAGGCGGATCTTGTGGTGGCGGGCCGACGCCACCGGGTAGCCGTGGCGGAATGCCCGGACCCTTTGCGGCAAGCATCACGCCCGTTTGCGACGGTGTTAGCTTCCCAGCAGTCGAGTCGGCGCTCAGCCCTGCGCGGCGTCGGCTGTTCCGTAGGCGCGGGTCCGTTCGTCCTGGTCAGGACGCGGTAAGCACGCATCGACCGCGGCAGGTCGGTGAAGGCAAAGCCAGTTGCGAGCAGCGAGGACCCGGCGATCAACGCGAACCCAGCGCGGCGCGGGCCGCGAAATCGGGAGCGAGTGGGGCGGGGTACGCGAAGACGGCCCGTGAATATGCGATCAGTCAGCTCCGGCGGGCGATCCGAATGGGCGAGCTGCAGGGTGGTGCGTCCTCCGGGAGGAGGAGTGGTCGGCCAACTTGGGCATCGAGCCGGACGCCCCTGCGGGAAGCCATAGCGGAGCTCTGCTCCGGTCGAAGGGCTGCTCCGTAAGGAGGGGCGCAGCGTCTTCGTGTTTCGCCCTCCGTGCAATACTAAACTTAACGAGTAGACACAGCGGCGGCGGCGGCGATTTGCGGCAACCTCGCCCGGCGCAACATCAGTGGTGCACGCCCGCGCGCGCTTCTGTCGACCCGCATACCGTCGCCGTCGGGGACCGGGTGCTCAGCGGCGCGCATTTCTACATCGCCACCGGCGGCCGCCCGCTGCTGCCGAAGATCGAGGGGGCGCAGCTTGGTATCACCTCCTATGGTTTCTTCGAGCTACCCGAGCGCCCGCAGCGCGTCGGCGTCGTCGGCAGCGGCTACATCGCCGTCGAGCTCGCCGGCATCTTCGCGCGCCTCGGCTCCAGACCGCTCTCATCCTGCGCGGCGATGCGGTGCTCAAGGCATTCGAACCGATGCTGGGGGAGGCGACGCTCCTGAACCTGAAGGAGGCGGGTGTCGAGGTCGTGACCCACGCCGTGCCCTCGCACCTCACCCGCGATGACAAGGCTGCGCTCACGCTCGAGGTCACCGACCGCCGCCGGCTCGGACCCTTCGATGCCCTGGTGTGGGCGATCGGGGCGCACGCCCGAGGTGGAGGAGCTCGCGCTGTCCTTCGCCGGCGTCGCCCTCGATGAGTGGGGCTACATCGTCACGGATGAGTGGCAGGCGACGAGCGTCGCCGGCATCTACGCCATCGGCGACGTCACCGGGCGCGCGAGCTCACCCCGGTGGCGATCGCAGCCGGGCGACGGCTCTCCGACCGTCTCTTCGGCGAGCGCAGGGGCGGCGGCTGGATTACACAACTCCCGACCGTGATCTTCGCCATCCGCCGATCGGCACCGTGGGGCTCACGAGAAGGCGGGGCGCGAGCGCTACGGCAGCCAGAACGTGCAGGTGTTCGGCTCCAGCTTCCTGCCGATCTATTCACGCGATGACCGAGCGTCAAGCCGCGGGTCGACATGAAGCTCGTGACCGAAGGCCCCGAGCAGCGGATCGTCGGTCTTCATGTGGTCGGCGACGGCGCCGATGAGATGTTGCAGGGGTTCGCGGTCGCTGTGAAGCATGGGGGCGACCAAGAACGACTTCGACGACACCGTGGCGATTCATCCGACCAGCGCGGAAGAATTCGTCACTATGCGCTGAAAGCCAAGCCTCAGGGGTCCTGTACGCCCCGCCGGCACGCTCGCGCAGCGCGTCCATGACGCGCGCGGTGGAGGGGCGCACCCCGCGCCACAGGCGAAACGACTCGGCCGCCTGCTCCACGAGCATGCCTAAGCCCTGCAGGGCGCGCGCGCAGCCCTTGCCGTGCGCCCAGCGCACGAACGCGGTCGCCGAGCGCCCGTAGGCGAGGTCGTAGCACACCGTCTGCGTGCTTAGGGCCGCATCCGGGATCGGCGGCATGTCGCCCGAGAGGCTCGCCGAGGTGGCATTGATGATGAGAGCAATACGAACGGAACCAGTACATGTAATAGCCACCACCTCGTCCGTTTACGCGCCGTGAAGCTCTCGCCCGGGTGGGCGGGGGCTTCGGGATGTTGGCCTTCGCCAACATGATCAGTACTTCGCTCAAAGCTGCTGAGCCCGCGACTGGCACACCGGGAGTACTGAAGAAACTGGATTTCAAGCCTCGTGCGAAGCGCGTCATTTTCCTGTTTTCGAATGGCGGCATGTCGCATGTGGACACTTTCGATCCCAAGCCAATGCTCACCAAGTACGACGGGCAGCCGATGCCGGGAGGCGCGGTCCTCACTCAACGCAAAACCGGCAACCTGATGAAATCGCCGTTCGAGTTCAAGCGCTACGGCAAAGCCGACACGGAGGTCAGCGAGTTGTGGCCTAATGTCGGCGGCATATCGGAAGACATCTGCGTCATCCGCTCGATGCACGCGGATATTCCCGAATCATGAGCCGTCCATCACCCTTATGAACACAGGCGCCAATATCATCGGGCGTCCGTCGATGGGTTCCTGGATCACTTACGGGCTGGGCAGCGAAAATTCCAATCTGCCGGGCTACGTGGTGCTGTGCCCGTCGCAACCCATCACCATTGGCAGTCCCTTGTGGAGTTCGGCGTTCCTGCCGGCCATCTATCAGGGGACTTACGTGAAGAACGAGTGGATCGAAGGCCAGCCCTTCGAGGCTGCCAAAGTGATCCCCAACGTGACCAACTCAGACGTCGACGCGGCCATCCAACGCCGCGATCTGGCGTATCTCAAAAAGCTAAACGAAACCAATCTCGCGAAAGTCGGCGAGAAGGATTCGCAGCTCGAAGCCTCCATCAAAACCATGGAGACCGCGTTCGCCATGCAGACGGAAGCGCCCGAAGTGTTTGACGTCAGCAAGGAGAGCAAGGCCATCCTCGATATGTACGGACCGGGCAGCACCGCGCTCGGTTGCCTGATGGCCGTGCGCCTGGCTGAAAAGGGCGTGCGCATGGTGCAGGTGTACTACAGCAAGGGCGACCCGTGGGATGCGCACACCGACATCCTGTCGTATCGCAGGCTCGCCAAGGATTCCGACCAGCCCTTCGCGGCCGTGGTCAAGGATCTGAAACAGCGCGGCATGCTCGAAGACACGCTGGTGATCGGCGGCACGGAATTCGGGCGCACGCCGGCGATTCAAACCGCTAACGAAATGGTGGGCGGCGGCGTGGTCAACGGCCGCGACCACAATCACTACGGATTTTCGTTATGGATGGCTGGAGGCGGCATCAAGGGCGGCATCACCCACGGCGCCACGGATGACTTCGGCTACAAAGCCGTCGAGAAACCGACCCACGTGCACGATCTGCACGCCACCATTCTGTATCTGCTCGGCATCGATCACCTGAAGCTCACGTACCCTTACAGCGGGCGTGATTTCCGCTTGACCGACACGGCCGGGGAGGTCATCCATGACATCGTGGCCTAGCACCCGGTACCTGATCGCCGGAATGCTGGCGGTGGGTTGCATTGCTTTCGGGCAGCAACCCACCGGTTCGCCAGCCAAACAAAAACCGGGAGTGCCAGGGGTGCAAGCGCCCATGTCATTCCTGATCCCGGACGCGCAATATAAAATTGAGGCCAATGGAATCAAGGGCGGCCCCGATTGGCTCGCGATCACTGAAGACTCGGTGTGGACCAACAGCCGCGGCACCAATATGGTGTTCCGCATGGATCCGAAGACGGATCAGGTGCTGGCAGCGGTGCCGGTACCGAAGCCGTGCTCCGGCTTCGCGGTTGCGGCGGGAACGCTGTGGTCGCCGAGCTGCGATGAGCACGTCATCTATCGCATCGATTTGAAGACCAACGAGGTGCTGGCGAAGGTTCCCGTGGGTCCGGCTAACACCGAGGGCGGCATCGCCTTCGGAGCGGGCTCTGCCTGGATGCCTAGCGATCCGAAAGGCATCGTGTCGCGCATCGACCCTGCTACCAATAAAGTGATTGCCGAGATTGCCGTGCCGGAGGATTCCTTCACGGCGGTGTATGGATACAACCTGGTGTGGGTTTCGAGCACGGCCAAGAGCGTGGTTAGCGTGATTCATCCGGCTAGTAACAAAGTGATTGCTGAAATCCCAGTCGGTCCGAATCCGCGTTTCATGGCGGCGGGAGAAGGCTTCGTCTGGACTCTCAACCAGGGAAGCGGAACGGTGACAAAGATCGATCCGCGAACCATGAAAGTGGTCGCGACCATCGATGCCGGCGTCCCCGGCGCAGGCGGCGATATCGCGACGGGTGAAGGCGCTCTGTGGGTCACACAGAAGTCTATCCCGGTTTCGCGTATCGATCCGGCTAGCAATAAAGTGACGGCGCAGTTGGTGGGTCCCGGCGGAGACGCCATGCGCATCGGGCACGGCTACGTGTGGCTGTCGAACGGCAAAGAAGGCAGAGTATGGCGTTTCCTTGCACAGAAAGCTATCAGTGCCGCGCCGCATCCGTGGACGGACGACGCCCAGCAAGTCGACCTCGATGGCGACGGCAAAACCGATCTGTTGGTGGAAGACATGGCCACCTTCATTCCCGGCGAACCCGTCACATTCCACATGAAGTTGGTCAATCCGAACGTCGGGTCAAGCTTCCTGTTGAAGACCAACCTGAACGGCAAGGCTGCCGAGAACCCATTCACACCGAGCGGCGATGAAATGGTCGCGACGTTGGCCGACACCGAACCGCGCTGGATCCACTATTCGGTCTGCGTTACAGGAACATCTAAATGCAGCCCGATGCTGGTAGTAGCTTCGCCCACCACGAGCAACGCCTACGCTACCGCAAAGGTCAAGTTCGTTCCCGACACCTTCATGGTTCCGCCGCCGCCCACCATCGGCGACTACACCTGGAACATCCTCGAACCGGAGATCCTGAAAGAGGATTTCGGCGCGTTGATGCACACCGTCGGCCGCACCACCCCGGCCACCATTACTACAGACGAGGATTACGGTGAGCTTAAGCGCCACCGCTGGGAGTTCCAGCACGCGACTTCCTTCGCCTATGGGATTCTGTCAGCCGATGGTACCGAAGAAATCGCTTGCGTCTACGTGAATCCCAGCAAGAAGCAAGGCTACGATGCCACCGTGCGCTTCCTGATGACCGAGCGCGGCGCGAAAGAGAACCTTCAACCGCTGCTCGAAGCGAAGGTTCGCGAGTGGATCAAAACCAGTTGGCCGTTCGCGAAAGTGGCGTTCCCCGGTCTCGATGTCAGCATCTCGGCGTGGAACGCCCTGCCCGACGCTGGCAGATAGGCTGGTTTCGTTAGTAATATTTACGCGAACATCCCGGCGGGATGGGATATATTCTCATCTCGCCGGGCTTTAATCTACTAGCCAGTCCCCCCGCGTTCTCAATGGGGCCGAGTTACCGTTATGGCCCTCGGCATGCAGCAATTGCAAGGGAATGATCGGAGGGCGGTTATGAGATGGTTTTATACAGCCAAGACGGTAGGACTCGCCTGGTGCCTCGTTTTAGGCGTGGGAATGAGCTTCGCGCAGGAACAAGATCCGCCGCCTCCGCCTGAGCCTCCGCAGGCCGCGCAACAGAGTCCCGAACAGTTACAGCAACTGGTGGCGCCGATCGCGCTTTATCCCGATTCGATGATCGCGCAGATCTTGCCGGCAGCCACTTATCCCGACCAGATTCTCGAGGCCTCGAAATTCCTGGACCAGAACCGGGGACTGCAGGGCCCGCAACTCGCCCAGCAAGTGAACACGCAGCCCTGGGACCCCAGCGTGAAAGCACTCACCGGGTTTGGGGGGGTGCTACAGAACATGCGGCAGAACTTAGCCTGGACTTCCGAGCTCGGCGACGCCTACGTCAATCAGCCCCAGGACGTGAACAACGCCATTCAGACCATGCGTCAAAGGGCGCAGCAAGCGGGAACGCTTCGGTCCACTCCGCAGCAGGTGGTGAATAATCAAGGCCCGGACATCGCAATTCAGCCGGCTTCTCCCGACACGGTTTATGTGCCGGAATACGATCCATGGCTGGCCTACGGGGCTCCGCTGGCGCCCTGGCCCGGATGGGATCCCTACGCCGGCCTGTATTTAAATGGGCCCGGATTCGCGTTTGGCATCGGTTTCCCGATTGGCTTCTACGGCGGTTACGGGTGGGGCTGGAATCACTGGGGGTATAACTGGCGCGGCGGGGGCGTGGAGTTTGGCCGGCGTCCCTATTTTTCGCACAGCAACGTGATTGTCAATCGCGGCGGCTTCGGTGGCGGCGGACGGAACTTCAACGGGGGCCGCAACGGCTTCCGCGGCGCCACCAACCAGGGTTTTCGCGGCGGCGCCAATGTACGCGGCGGATCGAATGTAGGGAGGGCGGGACAGAATGCCCGCCCGAACGAAGGAATGCGTTCGGGAGCCTTTAGCGGAGTCCGTGCGGGCGGCGATATGCGCGCCACTGCGAGCCGTGGACGCGCCAGTTTCGGCGGCGGCGGTGCTCGAGGTGGGGGTGCTCGGGGCGGCGGCGGTTCGCGCGGCGGCGGCGGGCACAGGTAGTTGGAGCGATCGAGGAAAATCATCATGCATTTGCAAAATATTTTGAAGACAGCAGGGGTTCTGTTGGCGATTTTCGCTGTGTCCGGTTCGGCCCAGCAAGCGGCGTCGACAGAATCCTTCCCGAGCGCAGGCAAAGCCGCGCACGAACTGTATCGAGCGGTCAAACAAGGCGACACCAGTGAGATCGCGAAGATCCTGGGAGGCGCGAGCGAACTTGCTTCCACTGCAGACCCCGATCTGGACAAGACCGAACGCGAGCAGTTCGTCGAAAAGTATAGAGAGATGCACCGCCTGGGGCGTGAAACCGACGGCTCAGTGACGCTCTACATTGGCGCGGAGAACTGGCCCTTCCCGATTCCTCTATTAGCGAACAACGGCTCCTGGCATTTCGATACCGAGACCGGCCGCAAAGAGGTGCTCTACCGCCGCATCGGCGATAACGAAGAGCGGGCCATTGCCACCTGCCACGCTTTCGTGGCCGCGCGCAAGAACGCGAGCACGCCGGACATCCTCCCGCAGAGCCTGGTGGCGCTCGCCAAGGAAGCTTCCGCCGCGGCGCCGGTTCGCTTTCACGGATACTACTTCCGTATGGTCTCGCAGGCGAACGGCGGCGGAAGGTTCACCCTGATCGCGTATCCGGCGGAGTATCGTTCGAGCGGCGTGATGACCTTCATCGTCACTTCACGGGATGTGGTTTATCAAAAGGACCTGGGCATGGACACCGCGGCGGCGGCTGGCGCGATGACGGTATTCCGCAAGGATAGCTCCTGGGCCATTGCCGACAAATAGGAAAGTGGCGGAGAGAGAGGGATTCGAACCCTCGTTAGAGTTTCCCCTAAACACGCTTTCCAAGCGTGCGCCTTCAACCACTCGGCCATCTCTCCGTTCGGGGGCGAATAACAAGTTTAGCGCGGCGGTGCGCTTCAGCGCACCTTTTTCCACAGCGGCGTGAGTAAGTAGTCGCGGAGGCGCAGGTAGAACTCCGGGTCGGCGGGCACGACGGCGCTGCATCCGCCCATGGCCTTCTTTATTTCATCGCGCAGGGGCATGGAGCTTGTGGAGGCCAGCGCGACATCCTGTTGGGCGTTGCGAAAAAGGAAATCGCCGCCGGCGGGGACGCGGGCCGCCAGCGGCCGCACTTTCGTCCCGCATAGAAATGCGCGCATGACTTCGAACGGGCTCGCGATTTCCTGCGAGTGAGCTGAACCGGGCACTATCGGCTCCATTACCCGCACTTCCAGCGGGTACGTGATCCAGTCGCCACCGATGCCTACCTCCGGCTCGATTTTCACGCGGCGCACAGGGGCTTTCGCGTCCACCCACAAATCCATCCACAAGACCTGCGACGATTCGCCGGAGTACGGCAGCTCAATGGGCTCCAGTTTGTCCGCGCGTCGGCGGTAGAGCGTGACTTTCGCGGCGTCCTCCGGATTTTGGCCCATGTATACGAGGAACTTAGTGCCGCTGGGAACCTGGATCGCAATTTGAAACGAACTGAAAGCGTTACGGGCGACAGCAGGCGACAGAATTTCACGCGGGTTCGCGGGCGCCAGCACCTCGCCCGCGTCATTGATTTGCGCGAACTCCGAATACACTTGCACGTTCTGCGCGCAGAGGGCGCCTGCCGCGAGTCCGAATAACAATATCGACTTCATGCGGCTGCGAGAGCCTGCTTCAGCAAGCGATCGACGACTGGACTTTTATATTCGGAGTACGCCAGCAAAGAACTGATGCCGCTCTCTAAAGCGGAGCGCTTGGCCGCCGCGTATTCCTGCGCGGCGACGGAGTTGGTTCGCAGGTAATCGCGGAAGAAGAGATTGGTTCTCCATATGGCGCTGCCGCGTTCCACAAGTGCGATGTTAAAAGCAGATTTCCCTCGCCGACGAAAATACAGCCGTCCCGTAACGCCAGCTTCGCCCAGATCCTCGTACCCAAGCATAACCAACTGCGTTCGGACCCTGAGTACATCGCAGCCGGGCCCGACGCCGAGCATCAGGTCGATGATGGGCTTAGCCGAGAGACCCGGAACGGCGGTGCTTCCGATGTGTTCCATCGCTACATCGCCCGGTAACGCAGCAGCGATCCGCAGTGCTTCGGAGGCGAACAGGTCCGGCCACAGCTCATTGTAGTCGCACAAGTGAATCGGTTCGTCCAATTCGGGCACAGCACCGCTCCCCTCCGCTACTTTCCGTCGACGGAAAATGCCAGTAACACGTTCCCGGGCATGCCGCCGGCCGATGAATATCCCGAATTGACGTACAGCATCCCGCCGCCGATTACAGGACCCGCGCCGTCGAGCGACCCGCCGCGCGCTTTCACGCCATTGGCGGTTTTATAGTCGACGGCGGTATCCACGTCCCACACGACTTTGCCGTCGGCGGCATCGTAAGCGCGCAGGTGTCCGTCGACGGAACCAGAAAACGCCACGCCGGGAATCGCCGTCACCGCTTGCGACTGGGCCGGACTGCAGCGCTTCTTTTCGCCGCAGCCGACCGGCGGCGTGAACCACACTTGTTTACCCGTATCCAGGCGCAGCGCGTACATGCCACCGCCGCGCTTAGGATCGGCATCGGTGTTGTTCGCATATGGCAGCATAACGCGCAGAATATCGGAATTCGCAACGTAGATGTTGTTCGCGTCCGCAGCCGATCCCCACTGCACACCACCCATGGTCCCGCCGATGCCCACGCGCGTCGACCACACCAGTTCGCCGCCCTGATCCGGATCGATCGCATGCACCATGCCGGACTTCTGCCCCGCTACCACCAGACGCTTGCCATTGCCCAGTGTCACGAGGATCGGCGACGCGCCGAAATCGAAATCGGGACCGTTCACCTCCGGGCAATTGGTTTTGTCCGGCATGCGGCAAGCGGAGGTGTAAGCATCGTTCGCCGTCATTTGGCGCGACCACAAAATCTTGCCGGTGTCCGCATCCATCGCGATGAACGCATCGCTCATGCTGGAACTGGGATCGCTGTAATTGTCGCCCGTCGTTACATAAATCGCGTTGCGGCGCGCGTCGACGGCTGGCGTGCTCCAGATAGGCGCGCCCGATGGCCCCCACAATTGCGTACCGATTTTATTGACCTTGGTCTTCTTGGGTTCTTCGATGGTGTAGGTTTTCCAAATCTGCTTTCCGGTCGACCGCATCCAGCGCGACCAACGATCCACGGAAGCGGCAGCATTCATATTTGGGCGATCCGCCGGCGGCTTCTTCGCCCGACTTCACCGGAACATAAACTCGATTTCGATAGAACACCAGGCCGCCGGTGATCCCGGCCACTGGGTAATCGTCCACTTTCGTTTTCCAGATTTCCTGGCCCGTCGCCGCGTCGACGGCGTGCGCGAAGGCGCGGCCGTCTCCGAATAAGGCTGCGTAGCGCGTTCCGATT
Organism: Bryobacterales bacterium; assembly: GCA_963745995.1. Classification (GTDB taxonomy): domain Bacteria; phylum Acidobacteriota; class Terriglobia; order Bryobacterales; family Bryobacteraceae; genus Palsa-187. The sequence goes on along the minus strand of CAVUZF010000005.1, from coordinate 1,244,380 downwards.
TGCGCTATGGTAATCGCCGAGCGCACTCCCGAACCGGCGTCGATTACCCAGTAGACGCAGCCGCTCGCGGCATCGAGCGAATACACTTTGCCGTCTGCGCTGCCCACGAAAACTCGTCCGCCCGCCAGGTTCGGAGCGCCCATGCGCGTCAACTCTCCGGGGAACCCGAAGGCCCATTTCAGCTTCAGCCGCGGCACTTGCGCGGCGGTGAATCCGGCGGCGGCCTCCTGAAAGCGCGTGTTGGAGGTATTCATGCCCCACCCATTCCATGTGGGACCTGACACGGGAAGCGTGAATGTTCCCGGTGCGTTCGCGCACATAGCTTTCGGCGACGCCGCAACCTCAATGGGGTCGCTGAACGATTTGCCGGTTAAATACTCCGCGATCGCGCGCCGCTGGGCCTGGGAAAAACGGACCGCCATCGAAATCATGGGCCCGGTTTCCATGGCCGCCAAAACGCCCGCTGGACTCATCTGTTTAAAAGCTTCGCGGCTGGGCGCACGGTCCAGGCCGCCATCATGGCAGGATGCGCAACCTTGCTTATACCAACCTTCTCCGTCTTGCGCGGATAAAAAACTCGCCGCGCAGAACAGCAGTCCGGCCGCACTCGCAACACTACGTTTCATTCGTTTCTCCTTCTAACCTGCCTTAAACTGCTTCTTGATTCCCTGCCAGTGGGTGTAGTAACTACGCTCGACTAAATCGGTTTGGAGCGCGAATTGCGTCAGCCGGATTTGCAACTGGGTCTCGAACATGAAGGCCATGGTGTTGCCGAGGAACTCCGGTTTGGGCGGCGCGGAAACGCCGCGCTCGAACGCTTCCGCGTCGGGACCATGCCCGCTCATGCAGTTGTGCAGACTTGCGCTGCCCGGCACGAAGCCTTCTGTTTTGCCGATGTATTGCCCGTAAATCAAGCCCATAAATTCGCTGGCGATGTTGCGATGGAAGGGAGGCGGGCGGAAGGTGTGGTCCGCCACACTCCAGCGAGGGCCAAAGACTGAGAACTCCATGTTGGCGGTGCCCGGAATGGCAGACGGCGAGAGCAGCGCGCAATAAATAGAGGGATCGGGGTGATCCCAAGTGACGGTATTGATGCAATTGAATTTCGCTAAATCGTATTTATACGGCGTTAAATTACCATGCCAGGCGACGACATCCAGCGGGGAATGATCGATCTCCGCTTCCCATAGGCCGCCGCCGAATTTGACTGCTAAGCGGAAGTCGCCTTCGCGGTCTTCGTAGGAGGCCACGGGGGCTAGAAAGTCGCGCGCGTTCGCCAAGCCGGAGGTGCCGATGACGCCGAGTTCCGGCAATCGCAAATACTGGCCGTAGTTTTCGGCGATATAACCGCGCGCCGCGGGCTCCAGCAATTCCACGCGGAAGCGGACGCCGCGCGGGACGACGCAGATCTCGCCGGGCGCGACTTCCAAAATTCCCATCTCCGTATGAAAGCGCAGCTTCCCCAATTGCGGCACGATCAGCATTTCGCCATCCGCGTTATAGAAAAATCGATCCTGCATGGAGGCGTTCGCCGCGTAGAAGTGAATGCCAACGCCGGTCTGCAAGGCAGGATCTCCGTTACCGCCCATGGTGACGATGCCGTCCAGGAAATCGGTGGACTTGGCGGGCACTGGCAGCGGGGCCCAACGCATCTGGTTGGGACTGGGGGCTGCGTCGTTAAAAGGTCCGCTGCGCCACAGGCCTGCTGTCATTTCATGAAAAGGTTCATGCAGAACGGAAGGGCGAATGCGGTAGGTCCAGGACCAGCGTGTGACTCCGCGAGGGGCGGTGAAAGCGCTGCCCGTCACCTGTTCTCCGTACAGGCCGAAAGGGTTCTTTTGCGGGGAGTTTTGCTCGCGCGGCAACGCGCCCGCCAGCGCTTCTGTCGCGAATTCATTGCCGAAGCCGGACTGATATTGAAGTTCCGAAGAAGACATTTCACTTGTGACCTTAGCAAATCCAAAATCTTGCTGCTTGCGTATACACCAACGAAGGAGAGGGAACCTAAATGATGAAGACGATTCGAGACTGGACCGGGCTTGCCGCTCTGGTCGCGTGCACGCTGCTGCCGGCGGCGCAGGCCAAGGAGAAGACTTTGTACGACCGCCTGGGCGGCAAGAAAGCCATCGCCGCCGTGGTGGATGAGTTCGTGGGCCGCGTGGCCGCCGATGCCCGTATCAATAGCTATTTTGCTGCAGCGGCCGCGGACCCGCAGCGGATGGCGTCTTTCAAGATGAAACTGGTGGATCAAATCTGCCAGGCGAGCGGCGGACCCTGCAAGTACATGGGGAAGGATATGAAGTCCGCGCATAGGGGCATGGGGATCACGGGGCCGCAGTTCGATGCACTGGTCGAGGACCTGGTGGGTGCGCTCGATAAATTCAAGGTGGGGGAGAAGGAGAAGGGCGATTTGTTGGGTGCTCTGGGACCAATGAAGCCCGAAATCGTGGAGAAGTAACGCGAGTCTCTTGGCTGCCGCACGGGAGGTGTACCTCGGAGGTCGCCTCCCGATTTGTGTTTTTATGGAAAGGTGCCTGAACGATTCGAGGAACCGCGCATTGCGCTGAACCGTATCTACACCAAGCGCGGGGACGGCGGTGAAACGGGACTGGTGGGAGGGCAGCGCGTCCCGAAAGACACGCCGCGCATTGAGGCCTACGGCACTGTAGATGAACTGAACGCATTCATTGGCTTGGCGGCTGTATCCTGCGCGGAAGATCCGAGACTTGCGCCGCTGGATGCTATTCTGCGCCGCGTGCAGCATGAACTCTTCAACCTCGGTTCGATTCTGGCGACGGAACCCGCGGACGTGCATCCGCATCAGCCGCGCGTGACGGCGGCGGAGATCGCGCAGTTGGAGCGTGAAATCGATTCAATGAACGCGGGTCTACCGGCGCTACGCAGCTTCGTTCTGCCGGGGGGAACGCGCCTCAACGCCGAGCTGCACGTGACGCGCACGATCTGCCGCCGCGTCGAGCGGCTGGTGGTAGCGATGGCGCGCGAAGAATCCGTGCCGCCGGAAGTAATCCCGTATTTGAATCGTCTAAGCGACGCCATGTTCGTGTGGAGCCGCTGGGTGAATCACGTATTGGGCGTTCCCGAAGTGCTGTGGGAACCCAATGCCGCTGCCTCAGGCCGCGAAGATTTGCCGTAAGGCTTGGCCTATTTCCGTAAAGCGAAATTGAAAACCGGCGCGCAGTAGCCGCTTCCGGAATCACGCGCTGGCTGGCCAGAACCACCTGTGACATTTCGCCCAATAGAATTTTGAGAGCTAACGCGGGAACTGGAAAGATCGCGGGACGATGCAAGGCCGCCGCAAGCTCGCGAGTGAAGACGGCGTTGGTCACGGGATTCGGCGCCACGGCGTTCACCGGCGCCGCGGAGGGCGGCGTCTTCGATCGAAAACTCGACCAGCGCGACCAGATCGTCCAAGGCGAATCCAGGACATCCACTGCTCGCCAGTCGCCCAAGCGCCCGCCGACTCCGAAGCGGAACGGCAGAGCCATCTTGCGCGAGCGCGCCGCCGCCGCGTCCCAGCACCACGCCGATGCGCGGAGTGACCACGCGCACGCCGAACTGCTTCAGCGGCGTGCGCTTCTTGCTCCCACGCGACGGCAACTTGCCCCAGGAAGTCGGACGCCGGCGGCGAGTCTTCGGTCAGGATTTCGTCGCCGCGCGAGCCGTAGTAGCCGATCGGCGGATGCGCTCACCAGTACCGCCGGCGGATGCTGCCGAAGCGCGGCGACCAGCGTCCGCGTGCCTTGGACGCGGCTGTTCGAGATGCGTTCGCGCGCCGCGGCGGTCCAGCGCTGGGCGACTGGTTCACCCGCCAGATTCACGACCGCCTCGCATCCCGCGAGAACTTCAGGGGACGGCGGCGTGCGCAGCGAAATCGCAGTGACGGTGTTGCCGTCGGCGCGCAGGCGCTCCGACGATGGCGCGTCCGATAGAAGCCCGATCCTCCGGTGATGGCGATATTCATAGGAGCCTGCCTTGCGTGACTTCGCGGATATAGGCGTCGACGTCCGTCTTCCGCCGCATGCCGTCGAGCGTCATATAGCGCGTCATGCCGAAAATCGGGCGCTCGGACCAGGGGCGATCATGCAGGCCGAAGCACCACAGAATGTTGGTGTAGGTATTGGGATCGCGTCCATCCAGAGCATAGCGATCATGCAGATAAATCATCGTCGCCAGCGCGTCCTCGTGAGTGGCCGACCATTCGATGATCTTCTTGCCCCAATACATCCGATAGTAGCCGTGAATGACGCCGCGCGTGAGCAACTCGGTTTGCGTGGCGTTCCACAGGGCATCGTGGGTCGCGGCGCGCTCGAATTGTTCGCGGGTGTAGGCGGGATCGCGACGATCGCGAGCGTGCTTCGCCAAGGTCGCCCGCGCCCAATCGGGCAGCGCGTCCAGCGAATCGAGCGACGGCGAGAAGCGCGCGAAATTGAACGCCAGCTCGCGGCGGACGATCAACTCTTCCAGAAACTCGTCCGCGATCAGTTTGTGTTCGGCCGCATATTCGCGCACGGCCAAAGCGACTTCGAGCGAAGAAATATGCCCGAAGTGCAGATACGGGCTGAGCCCGGAGGTCGCGTGCGCCGACGGCTCCCGGTTCAACTTGGCGTAGCGGCGTAGATTGTTATCCAGAAAATGGCGGAGACAGCGCTCGGCCTCATCGCGTCCGCCACGAAGTTCGGTTGAGGGCGCGAACCGAATGGTCGATCTCGCAGGATTGGCCACCAGTTCCGCGATGTTGGATTTGCGTCACATCGGTGTGCAGCGCGGGCAATGCACCGGTGAAGCGGCACTTCACGCGCAGCGTCGGCACGGGCTGGAGGCAGCTCTCCAGTACCTTCCGTGATTTTGGGGCGGATGGTGTATGCGGCGTATTCCTGTTTGGTGAAATGCACTCATCGGCACGATGCAACTGGAATCGACCGCATAGTAGGGAATCGCCAGTTTCGTCCGGAACACTGCGGTTGTGATCGCGGGCGACAAACACCGGATAATCGTCCGTCACCACGGCGGCGGCATTGGCGGCTAGCCGGTAGAAAGCGTCGTTGGGATCGGATCCGGCGCCGCCGCAAATGAAACACGTAGCCGATGCCCAGCGCCTCGCAAACGCCGCGCGGTTCCCGGCACGCCTTCCAGCAAAAACGTATGAAAGCGGTCATTCGCGTGGGGATAAGAGCAGGTCAGACCTTCATAGAAAAGCACCGGCAGATTCAATTCGTTCGCCATCTCCACGGCGATAGGCCAGGGCGTGATTGGATTCCACCCGGCGGTTCATCTGCGCCCAATACAAAACATAACGCCCATCCTTCGCGCAGTTTCGGAGGGTTTAGCTTGCGGACTCGATCGAAAATCACCTGTCCCTAGAATAGTGGACAGGCGCCTGCGCAGCGGCCAGACAGAAGGGTTACGATATGATGAAGAGCACGGATAAAGTTCAGCCTGGACGGGTGGCTTACCAGGGTCCCGTGAGATTGTGAACCGAGGATCTTTCCATGGAAAAACAAGCGCAAAACATACAAGAAGCATTTTTAAACAACGCGCGCAAAGACAAAACGTTTTTGACGATTTACCTGATGAGCGGCGTGAAGCTTTCCGGCCGGATTAAGAGCTTCGATAAGTACTCCGTGGTACTCGAAACCAACAGTCAGGAGCAACTGATTTTTAAGCACGCGATTTCTACGGTGGTGGTTTCGCGGCCGTATCACTACGCGCCCCGCAATCCACCGCCGCGACAGCGCAGGGACCCACGTCGCGCCCGGCGCTCCAGCGCGTCGACGAGCACCACTAGAAGCAAGCCTTTGTCAGCCGTTCCGAAGAAGTTGCGATCCTGGTCGGCCTGAACCTCACGGGCCGGGGCGCGCAGCGCAAGTCTGCCGGCGGCGAATCCGCGCAATCGAGCGCGGAAGATTCGCTGGCGGAACTGGCGTCGCTCGCCGCGACGGCGGGGCGTGCGCGTGGCCGAGAGCCAGATCCAGTCGCGCCCGAAAGTCGATTCGGCCACGCAGGTCGGCTCCGGCAAAGTGGAGGAGCTCAAGGCGCTGATTCATCTGCACGAGCGCGGACGTGGTCGATCTTCGACCGCGAGCTGACGCCCACCCAGCAGCGCAATCTGGAGAGGGCGCTGGACGTGAAAGTGCTGGACCGCACGCAACTGATCCTGGATATCTTCGCGCGGCGCGCGCGAACCCGGGAAGGACAATTGCAAGTAGAGCTCGCGCAGTTGAACTACCTGCTGCCGCGCTTGACGGGACACGGAGCGGCCATGTCGCGGCTGGGCGCCGGCATCGGCTCGCGCGGTCCTGGCGAAACCAAACTTGAAACCGACCGCCGCCGCATTCATCAGCGCATCCACGCGATCGAGCGCGGACTGGAGCGGGTGCGCGGCGGACGCGCCACGCAGCGCCAGCAGCGGCAGGCCGTGCCGCTCGCGACGATCGCGCTGGTGGGCTACACCAACGCCGGCAAATCGTCGCTGTTCAATCGGCTCACCGGCGCCGAAGTGCTCGCCGACGCCAAGATGTTCGCCACGCTCGATCCCACGGTGCGCCACATCACGCTGCCCTCGCGCCGCCGTGTGCTGGTGAGCGACACCGTCGGTTTCATTCGCAATCTGCCCACCACGCTGGTGAAGGCGTTCCGCGCCACGCTCGAAGAAGTGATCGAAGCGGAGTTGCTGCTGCACGTGGTGGACGCCAGCTCTTCCGCACGCCGCCGAGCACACCGCGCACGTGATGGCCACGCTGCAGGAAATCGGCGCCGACACTACGCCGCAGATTTTGGTGCTGAATAAAATCGATCAAATTCCGGGCGAGCCCGATGCCCAGTCGCTGGCGCGCCGCATCCTCGAAGACCCGGACCATCAGCCTGCCGGAGCAGTGGCGATCTCCGCCCGCACCGGCGCGGGTTTCGAGGCGCTGCTCAAGAAGATCGACGAGACGTTGGCGCTGGATGCTGTCACGCGAGTGCACCTTCCGCATCCCCGCCGGCGAGGGCGGCCCGATTCACACGCTGCATGAGCATGCGCGCGTGCTCTCCACGCGCTACGCGGGCGACGATTGCGTGATCCAGGCCGAGACCCCCGAATCCATCCGCCGCCGCCTGGCAAAATATCTGGTGGCGTAAGGCTATCATGAAAAGCAACCGATGAACGGGCCGAATCTGCTTACACTTCTGCGGATTTTCTTCGTCCCGCTGCTGGTGGCAGCGCTGCTCGGAGGAGGGTTCGTCGAACCCTACTTAGCCGCCTTGACCGGGCCGCTGGCGATCACGCGCGAAACCTTCGCGCTGCTGATTTTCCTGGCCGCCGCCGCCACCGATCTGCTCGACGGATATCTGGCGCGGCGCTGGGGGCAGATCACCACCGTTGGAACGCTGCTCGATCCCATCGCCGACAAACTGCTGATTTCCGCGGCGCTGGTTTCGCTGGTGGACATGCACCGCGTGCCGGCGTGGATGGTGATCCTGATCATCGGCCGCGAATTTGCGGTCTCCGGATTGCGTTCGATCGCCGCCGCGGGCGGCTACACCATCGAAGCCAGCGACCTGGGGAAAACCAAAATGGTGGCGCAGGTGGTGGCGATCGCGCTGGTGATCGCTGGCATCCGCTGGCCGCAACTGGACCAGTTGGCGCTGATCGCCATGTGGGCCGTGGTGCTTGTTCGCGCTGGTATCCGCCGCCGATTATTTCCGCAAGTTCTGGGGCAGCGTGGACAGCCACGTGAAATCCCGCCGGCGCCGCGAATTGCTGGCCTGGCAGCGCCAGCAGCGCAAGCTGAGGCGCGCCGGCGTGGCTGCCTCGGCGAAAGCGGCGAGCAAAGGCTAGGCGATCACCGGCAGACCCGTAGCCTGCCACGCATCCAACCCGCCGATCAAGTTCGTGACGTTTTCAAATCCCGCGCGCTGAATCAGGCTGCACGCAATCGCGCTGCGGTAGCCGCCCTTGCAGTGCACCACGATCGGTTTCGTGGGGTCCAGATCGCCCAACATTTTGGCGACGCGGTCGAGGGGCTTGTGCAGCGCGCCCGCGATGTGGCCCTGGTCCCATTCCGGTCTTGCGGCGAACATCGACGATCTGGATCGAACCGGGCTCCTCGTCGAGTTCCCGCTTCAATTCCGCCGCCGTGATTTGCATGATCTGCGCCGTGGGCTTCTGGTCCGCCACCCAGCGCGCCATGCCGCCGTCGAGGTATCCGGCTACGCGCTCGAAACCCACGCGCGCCAGGCGGGTGCGCGATTCCTCCACCGCGGCTTGGTCTTCGGCCATCAGAATCGATGTCGTGCTCCAGTCCGAGCAGCGCTCCCGCCGACCCTGCAAACTGCCCGGCCAGCGGAATGTTCACGGAGCCCGGGACGTGCCCGCTGCCGAACTCCATCGCGGGCCGGGTGTCTAGCACGAAATCGCCGGCCTCGCTGCCGCTCCACCACCTGATCCGGCGTCAGCGCCTCCATGGGCAAGCAAAAATTCCAGCGGAATCGCACCGGTGCGGTTGATCTCGGCATCCTGCGCGAAGTACTCCGGCCGGTCGGGCAGTTCCGCCGTCAGCAGGCGCACGAACTCTTCCTTGCTCGGAGCCCGCAGCGCGTAGTTCAGCTCCCGCTCCTTGCCGATGGTCGATTGCCGCTCCGGCCGCATCTGCTTGCCGCACAGCGAGCCGGCCCCGTGCGCGGGATACACCTCGACGTCATCGCCGAGCGGCATCCAGCTTCTGGTGCAGGCTGTCGTAGAGCATTCGCCGCCAGTTGCTGCGGCGTCTTATCGCGCGAGAGGTCGGGACGCCCTACATCGCCGATGAATAACGTGTCGCCGGTGAGCACGGCCCAAGGCTTCTCACCGCGATCCAGATCCGTCACCACGACCGAAACGCTTTCCACCGTGTGCCCAGGCGTCTCGAGGAAGCGCAGAATCACACGCCCGAAGCGAATTTCATCGCCGTCGTGCACCGCCACATGCGGCAGGGGAGAATCCGCCGCCGCGCCCAGATAGATTTTCGCGCCGGTTTTGGCCGCGAGCTCCACGTGGCCGCTGACGAAATCGGCGTGCAGATGAGTTTCAATGATGTGCTCGATCTTGAGCCCTTGCGCACGCGCTTCGTCCAGATAGATGAGATACGTCACGCTGCGGGTCCACCACGCAGGCCACGCCTTCAGATCCCAACATGTAGGAAGCGTGCGACAGGCAGGTCAGATAGAACTGCTGAAAGTACATTTGCTCAGGTGTATTAAGAGGGCAAGTATTCGCGCAAGGTTCCGTAGAATGCCTTGACGAAGTCGGTGGCCGATTTCGCAGCGGCGTCTTCGTCGCGATTCACGATAGGAACCACCACGCGGACCAGCGCCGTGTCGGTGCGATTCAGGCGCATGGCGTCCACCACCACCCAAAACTTCGCGGTGTACTCGCTGGCGATGGCACGGTCGCGCGACTGATACCAATACAGCACCAGGCTGCGATCGTCGCCATGCGCCACCACGTAGCGGTTGACTACGATCGGCATGGCGCGGCCGACGTCGATTGCGACTTGGCCCGAATTGAGCGGGGTCCAACCGGTACCGGGAAGGCAGTTTTTAGGCGAATGCGGAGTCTTTCCGTTGCGCTGCGAGCGGAACGCGGCCACAAACAGATTCGCTCCCGTGATTGCCTGACGCGTAAAAGCGGTTGAGCAGATCGTCCGCCTTCAAAACGTTGCGGGTGTCGTCGTCGATCACACCTTCCTGTAATAGCTTCCAGGAACCCAGCGTCGCCGGCAGCATAGATAAGGGACGGCCTGCGGGAATGGCTTCCGGCCGCACCGCACTATAGATCGAGCGCTCCCTGCAAAACAATCAGGAAGGTGGCGGCCATTACTGGCGGCGACTTCAGAAATTTAAGCAACAGGGGCCTCCGTCGGACTCTTTCCGGTGAAACGGCAAATCAGCAAATGCAAGCCGCCCAACAAAACCAGGGCGATCAAGAAAATGATCCAGCCCTCCAGGCTATGGAAGAAGCCGCGCGCCAGCTCGGGATTGATCTCACTCAGAATGCCCGTGATGGTAACGCGCCCGGCGTTTGCGACGATCGCCACCGGAATAGTGGCGGCCAGCAACACCCAACGCATCCACACGCGTTTGTCGAAGAAATAAGCGTAGACCAGCGATAAGAAGGAAAGCGAGAGCAGACTGCGAATGCCGCTGCAGGCTTCCACCACCGAAAGCTTCTGGCTGGCTAGCTCCAGGATATTGCCGTCGCGCAGCACCGGAATTCCCACCAGGCCCAAGTTGAACTCCGCCACCTGGCTCGCGAAGAGCTGTAGCGGGAAAGTGATCTGATTGTAAATGACGGTCGGGATCGGAATCATGAACGGCAGCAGCAGCAGGGGAAACGCCAGTTCCCGCACCAACTTGGTGCCGCCCGTTACCAGCAGCAAACCTACCAATGCAATCAGCAGCGAAGTCCGCTGCAAGAACAACTCGGCGCCTAGCGTGCCGATGTAGCCTTGGAACGCGGCCCAAGCCATCACGCCCAAACCCCACCATGCGGGCTGGTAATGTAGAGCCAGAATCTGCTCGCGGCGTTGCCATGCGATAAACGCCGCCACCGGGATCACAAAGAAGCCGTGGCCGACGTCCTCATCGGTGCTCCACTGTTCCACCAAGTGAATCACCACCGGAAGATAAGCCAGTATCAGCAACACGCTGAACCATGCCAAAGTCACCCACGGTATTGGGCGGGAGGGCGGTGCGGTTCGCTGTTCGGTAAGGTGGTCGACAGCCGACGCCATAAACTTGATTACAGTATATGTGATAAAACAGGGCCTAAGAATAGAACCTTCGGCGCAGAGGGTACTATGGCGAACTGGCCCTGCAGCCTCACTCTTTTTAGGAGCATTGTCTTGAAACCATACGTTCTGATCGCTCTCTGCGCTTCTGCCGCATTCGGCCAGCCCGCCGCCATAAATTGGGGCCAACAAAAGGCTGAAATTCTCCAGCATTACCGGGATTTGGTGCAAATCGATACCAGCCCTCCGGGAAATGAGACCAAAGCGGTCGAGTACCTGAAGAAAGTACTGGAAGCCGAAGGCATCGCAACCAAGACCTTCGCGCTCGATCCCAACCGCGCCAACCTGGTAGCCCGTTTGAAGGGCAACGGCAGAAGCGCCCGCTGCTGATTCTGGCCCACACCGACGTGGTCGGCGTGCAGCGCGAGAAATGGCCGGTGGATCCCTTTGGCGCCATCATGAAAGACGGTTACATTTGGGGACGCGGCAGCCGTGACGATAAGCCCATCCTGGCCGCCAATCTGATGGTGATGCTGCTGCTGAAACGCAGCGGCCTGCCGCTGGATCGCGACGTGATCTTCCTGGCCGAATCCGGCGAGGAAGCCGACACCACCGGCGTCGGCATCAATTTCATGGTGAACCAGCATTTCGAAGACATCGACGCGGAGTTCTCCCTCACCGAAGGCGGCGGTTCCAGCTTTGACGGCAAGCGCGTGACGGTCGTGAACATTGGCACCGCCGAGAAGGTCCCGGCCCGCGTCCGCCTGGTGGCTAACGGTACTTCCGGACACGGCTCCGTGCCGCGCCTGGACAACGCGCTGATCCATCTGGGAGCAGCGGTCGAAAAAGTGGGCCGGTGGGAAACGCCGATGCGTCTCAACGACACCACCCGGACCTATTTTGAAAAGCTAGCCACCATCAGCCCGCCGGATCAGGCCGCGCGCTATAACAGCCTTCTGAATCCGCAGCGCGCCGCCGCCGCTCAACGTTATCTGGCCGCAATACGAGCCTGGCCGTTATTCCATGCTGCGAACCTCGGTGGTACCGACCATGATGAAGGCCGGAGTGGGCGCCAACGTGATTCCGTCGGAAGCCGAAGCGACGCTCGACGTCCGCGCGCTACCCGATGAAAACATCGCGCAGTTCTATAGCGAAATGCAAAAGGTGATCGGCGACCCGGAAGTGAAGATCGTGCCGCTGCCCGCGACGCGCCCCTTCTCGCCGGCATCGAGTCTCGATACGGAAATGTACCGGATCCTGGAGCAAGTGAGCCATAAGATGTATCCCGGTTCGACGGTTCTTCCTACGATGTCGACGGGCGCGAGCGACAAAGCGCAGCTACGGAACAAGGGCGTCCAGAGCTACGGCATCGGACCGTATTCGAGCGAAGAGGACAACGCCAACTACGGCGCGCATGGCGACGTTGAACGGTTGGCTGAACCATCGCTCTACAACTTCGTTGAATTCACTTGGAACGCGGTCACCGAAGTTGCCGCGAGTAAGAAATGAAGCGAATCATCCTGATCGTATGGGCGGTCGTCCGCGGTCGCGCAGACAAAAGCGATCCAGTGGGATCAGCAGAAGGCCGAGACCCTGCGGCATTACCGGGCGCTAGTGCAGATCGACACCTCCAATCCGCCCGGCAACGAGACCAAAGCGGTCGATTACTTGAAACAGGTACTGGAGGCCGAAGGCATCCCAACCAAGACCTTTGCTTCCGAGCCCGCGCGCGCCAACCTGGTAGCCCGGATCAAAGGCAACGGCACGCAAGCGGCCGATCCTGCTCATGGCCCACACCGATGTGGTCGGTGTACAGCGCCCGAAGTGGCCGGTGGACCCCTTTGGCGCGGTCCTCAAGGACGGCTATGTCTGGGGCCGCGGTACCTCCGATGACAAGGACAAGCTGACCGCTGACCTCATGGTGATGCTGCTCTTGAAACGCAGCGGCGTGGCGCTTGACCGCGATGTCATCTTCCTGGCCGAAGCCGGCGAGGAAACTACCAGCCTGGGCATTGATTTCATGGTGAATCAGCACTTTAGCGAGATCGACGCCGAGTTCGCACTCAACGAGGGCGGCCGCACGCGCCTGGAGAACGGCCGCGTGACCGCCGTCCAGGTCGCGACAGCCGAGAAAGTCCCGCGCTGGGTTCGTTTGGTAATTCAGGGTACGTCGGGGCACGGGTCGATCCCGCGCGTGGATAACCCGGTAGTGCACCTGTCGACGGCGGTGGCGAAACTTGGCGCCTGGGAGACTCCTATGCGCCTAAACGATACCACCCGCACCTACTTCGAGCGGTTGGCGACCATCAGTCCGCCAGAAAAAGCCGCGCGCTATAACGGCCTGACGGACCCGCAGAAATCCGCCGCCATCCAGCGCTATCTGGCTGAAAACGAGCCGGAGCATTACTCGATGCTGCGCACTTCTGTCACCCCGACCGTGTTGAAGGCGGGCTTCCAGACCAACGTGATCCCGTCGGAGGCGGAAGCCAATATAGACGTTCGCGTGCTGCCGGATGAAGACGTGGACAAGTTCGCGCAAGAGATGACGCGCATCATCGGCGACCCGGCCATCCATGTCGAGCGGATACCGACGGGCAACCGCGTCCCCACGCCGCCCTCGCGCATCGACAACGATATGTTCCACGCGCTCGAAGCGGTGAGCAAGCGGCTGTACCCCGGTTCGACCACGCTGCCGGTGATGCTGACGGCCGCTACGGATTGCGCCCAGCTCCGCGCGAAGGGCGTGGAGTGTTATGGCATCGACCCACCGGTGTCCGACCTCGACCGCACGAGCTATAGCTGGCACAGCGACGTCGAGCGGCTGGAAGAATCATCGCTCTACAAGTTCGTCGAGTTTACGTTTGCAACGGTGACGGAGGTTGCGGCGAAGAAGTAAAGGAGGCGCCTGATGCGCAAGAACATTCTGCGGATGGGTTTGCTGAGCGCGATGCTGGCGAGCGTCTTGGGCGGGCAGGACATAGCAGGCGATTGGCAGGGAACGCTCAAATCGCGTACTCAGGAGCTCCGGATCATTGTAAAGATCGCTAAGGCGGACGGCGGGGGCTGGAACGGCGCGCTATTCACTGTCGACCGCAACCAGAATTGGGGAGGCGGTACGCCGCTCGATACTGTGACGTTCCGGGGTTCCAATCTCAAATTCACTGCTGCATTGCTCGGAAGCTCTTACCAAGGGAGAGTTGCGGCGGACGGATCGTCCATCACCGGGATGTGGACGCTTACGCAAACACAGGCGCTCGAATTGCGGCGTGCCACCGCTCAGACGGCATGGAAAGATCCTTTGCACACGATGCAATTCGTCGCTGTGGAGAAAGGGGTCGTGCTGGAGGTGCTCGATTGGGGCGGTTATGGGAGGCCACTGGTTCTGCTCACAGGCCTTGGAGACACCGCGCATGTCTTTGACAGGTTCGCGCCCAAACTGACAGCCCAATATCACGTTTACGGAATCACGCGGCGCGGATTCGGCCTTTCCAGCGTCCCGGATTCTGGATATTCAGCAGATCGACTCGGTGACGACGTTCTGGCCGTGCTCGACTCTCTCAAACTGGTACGGCCCGTGCTTGCCGGGCATTCTATCGGCGGCGAAGAATTGAGTTCCGTGGGATCGCGGCACCCAGAAAGGGTTGCGGGACTAATCTACCTCGACGCGGGCTACGCATACGCCTACTATGACCGTTTGCGGGGAAACCTGAACATCGATTTGGCTGAACTAAAAAGGAAGCTGGCGCAGATGCAGCCAGGAAAGGATTCTCTGCCGGTGATTCACGAATTGTTGGAAACGCTACTCCCCACGTTTGAAAACGACTTGCGCGAGGCTCAGAAAGACCTGGAAGCAGCGCCCCAGGCCCTGCCCGCAGCCCAAGTGGTAAGTTCGACAGCGAAGGCCGCTCAGGCGATTATGGCGAGTGGGCAGAGGTACACGAATATCCCAGTTCCAATCCTCGCGATTTATGCGGTACCACGCGATATGGGACCCTTCATGGCTAATAGCCTCGCCGCGCGCGCGGCGATCGAAGCGAGCGATGAGGCGCAAGTGAAAGTGTTCGAAACAGGCGTGCCGTCAGCGCGAGTGGTTCGGCTGGCAAATGCGAATCACTACGTCTTTCGGTCGAACGAAGCGGATGTGCTGCGGGAGATGAACGCTTTCTTGGGGAGTCTGCCTTAAGAAGCGGGGTCGGGCAGCGGGGCGGCGTCGTCTTTGGCGCGGTTGGCGGCGCGGTTGACCAGGCGGCGCGGGTCGAGCAGATGCTGCGGACGGAAATCGTTGCGCGACCAGCGGCTGCCGGCTTCAAATTCGATCCCCAGGAAATAGCCGATTTCGCGAAACACGCAGTATTTCACTTTGCCGGAGAGCACGCCTTTGGGATAGGTGATGCGGTAGGGGGTCCCCAGCGGTACCGGGCGTTCCACCTGCAGACACGCGCCTGACAGCGAAATGTCTTCGAGGTTAGCGACACTGCGCCGCACACGGCCGGTTTGGTCCTTCCACTGGACGTCCACCAGATCCGCACAAAGTAATCGGGGTTCGATACGCCTGTCCATCATGTCTACTTGTTTATCGTCGCACCTCCCGCAATTGTTTAGCTGCGGGACCCTAGGCAATTTATACCCTAGCCGCCATTTAGGGGTGGTTGGTACCATGTGTTGACGGAGCCGTTTCTGCGAGTCGTTCTCCTCCATCTCGTTCTAATTGCTATTTTCGGGGTCCTGCTCCCGCTGCGCAAGGGGATCAGTTTCCTGGACCCGGTCATGATCTCGGCATATGCCTGTCTAGGTGTATTATTCGCGGCTCCGGCGGCGGCTGTGGCGTTCTCTAAAGGCCGGCCGCAGACCATGCGGGAAGCGTTTTGGCGGACCGCGAAAGCGGTTGGTTATGGCGAGGGGCTGGCGGCGATCATGCTGGTCGCGGGCGTGGTCACGCGTCAGCGTCGGCGCGGGGCGGTTATTGCTGCCGGAGCTGGATGTGCTGGCGGAAGCCGGCGCTGTTGGGGCTGGTCGGGTCGATCGCTCTGGCGTTACTGGCGGGCTGGATGACGCTGCGATTTTCGGCTGGCGCGGCGCGCTATGGGATGCGGGCCATCTTTCTAGGACTGCTGCTGCTGTTCTTGTTCCAGGCCCAGCGACTGCCGGACGTCCCGCTGCGGGGCGTGGAACTTTCCGTGGCGTTGTCGGCGCTAATGGTCATCCTGCTGCGGCGGGAGGTGCATCCGCGATGAACGCTCCGGCGCAAACGAATCCTGCCAAGTTCGATCCGGATACGGCTGCGCCTGCTGGTTCGCGTCGGCGTGTTCGTTCTGCTGGTGGTTTTGGGGCAGTTCATTTTTCCTGGGCTGATGCAGCCGTTCGGAGGATTGCTGGTAGTTTCGGCGCTCTCCGCTTTCGCGACGGGCGCGCTGGCGAATGCCGTGGTGGCTCGCGGATGGGAGCGCGGACAGCTTGCGGATTTCGGACTCGCCTGGGAGCCGTCGTCGGTGCGCGAGTTCGTCACCGGCATTGCCTGCGGAGCGGGAGGCGCGGTCGCTGATCATGATCGTCGCGCTGCTGGCGGGCATGGCTCGCTTCGACGCGGTTCCGGCGGCGCCACGCGCGTGGGCCGGCATTCCGCTGCTGGCGATCGTGCTGTTGTTCGGCTCCGTGGGCGAAGAACTGATGTTCCATGGCTACGCGTTCCAGCACCTGGTGCGTCATCTGGGCGAGTTCGCCACGGTTCTGCCCGTCGGGCATTCTTTTCGGCCTGATGCACATGGGAAATCAGAACGTGACGTTCCTGGCTGTGGTCAACACCATGGCCTGGGGCGTGCTGTTAGGCTGCGCCTACTTGCGCACGCGCGCCTTGTGGCTGCCGATTGGAATGCACTACGGCTGGAACGTGGCCATGCCGTTCCTGGGAGAGAATCTCAGCGGGTTTACAATAAGTGTGACCGGGTATGAACTGCACTGGAGAACCGGAGTTCTTTGGAGCGGGGGATTGTACGGCCTGGAGGGCGGCTTGTTCACGACGGGCGTGGTGGCCGGGTTGTTCTTCGTGCTGTACCGTTTGATCCCGGAGCGAGGGTGAGTATGCGACGACTCGCGCTGGTGGTGATATTTTCAGTGGCCTCCGCCCGCTTGCATGCCGATTCGAAGAAGCTCACCGAAGACCAGCGCATCGAGATTCTGCGCGGCCTGAGCTCGGAATACGCCAAGATCAAAGTCCTGCTGCCGCGCTCGAAGAAAGCTTTGGAATTTTCGAGCGACGGCACCTGGGATCACGACGTGTGGAACGCCGCCTTCAAAGAATTCGGCCCGGCGGGCCGCGTCGGCGACCTGATTCAGGTCACCCACGTCGAAATCGACAAGGACCGCATCGTGCTTGAACTCAACGGCGGGATGAAAAGCGGCAAGCGCTTCCTCGACCACGTGCAGATTGGCATGGGTACACTCTACCAGTCCCGTTACCGGACCCGCGACGAACGCGCCGGGCGGCACCACGGTCGCGCTGACCTTCGGCGGTCCGATCGGCGAGACTACCTCCGCCGACATCAAGAAAATGCTGCTGCCGGTTCTCGATTTTGAAAAATCCAGCGTCACCGAAAACTATGTCGATACTCTGCCTGAGCCGATCAAAGAAGCCGTCAAGGCCAAGAAGGCGATTGAGGGAATGAATCGCGATCAGGTCCTTCTGGCGGTGGGCCGGCCGGTCCGCAAGACCCGCGAATCGAAAGAAGGAACCGACTACGAAGATTGGATCTATGGCGAGCCTCCCGGGCGCGTGACGTTTGTGACCTTCACCGGCGACAAGGTGGTCAAGGTCAAAGAAACCTACGCCGGGCTGGGCGGATCTGTCGCGGAGACTCCCCAACAGCCGTAGAGCGGTTTAGTCAGTACTCCCCCGAGTACCATTACGCGTCCATCCAAAGTACCTTGTTCGAGTGCGCTCCCCAGAACACACTAGTAGCTAAGGAATTCTGTCTTTTTAATGGATCGCACCGACTTCGAGCCATGGAAGGGTAAAGAGGTCGCCAAACTATTGGCGCTGGTGGAGAACCAGCGGCGCTATTACCAGGACATGGTTTCGGCGCTGCCGGTAGGGCTGGTGGTGCTCTCGGCGAACCGGTCTGTGGTTTCGAGCAACCGGGCGTTCCGGCAGGCGTTCGGCGTCCGCGGCGAGGATCTGCGCGGGAAGACCATTGAGCAGATTTTGCCGTCCGATCGGCTGATTGAAAATATCCGGAACGCGATGGTCCATGGAATTCCGCAGCCGCCGTTACAGGTGGAACGAGCTGGAAAGCTTTGGCGGGTCGCGATTCTTCCTCTTCGCAACTGGGGACGAAGAGATGGAAATGGAAACGCTGCTGGTGGTGGAAGACGTGACGGGGCTGGCGGTGAACGCTCCCGCCGCGGCGCCGCAAGCGGCTTCGCCTTTCGAAAACATACCGCGCGGTGGTTTGGCGCGCGGACGCCGTGCGGGCTCCAGTTCACGGCCGTCAGCGGCGGGGTGGAACCGATGCTGGGTTATCCGGCGGCGCATTGGCTGAAGACCCCCAACTTCTTTGCGCAGCGGATTCATCAAGGAAGATCGCGACGCGGTGCTGGCGCTCTACCGGACGGCGGTTCAGCAATCTCGCGAGGTGAGCGCCGAGTTTCGCATGGTGACGGCTTCGGGCGAGCTCGTATGGTGCCGGGAGACGGTGCGCTTGGGCGGGCCCGGAGTGCTTACGGGAATCCTCACCGCTGATCGGGCAGCGCCAGCAAATTGAACAAATGCAGATCACGGCTGAGCGCAATTCGGCTCTGCATGGGCTTTCGGCGCGGCTGGCGCATGACTTGAACAATCCCTTGATGATCATCTCGGGATATGCGGAGGAAATTCTGCGGCCGCTGGCGCCGAACGATCCGCGGCGCGGGGAGCTGGAAGAAATTCTTGCAGCGACCGAGCGCATCAGCAACTTGACGGCGCAGTTGCTCGAGTTCACTCGCAAGCAGGCGGGTGCGGCGGAGCGCGTGGAGCTCTCGGGCGTGCTAGCGCGGTCTCGCGGAGGCTTCGGTTGAAATACGCGCGGCCAAACCGGTGTGGGCCAAGGCGAATCGGAAGCAGCTCGAAGAGATTCTCGCGGCGTTGGTTTCGGCGGTGAAGGAGCAGCGCGCGCGGGTCGACCATCACGTGCGATACGGCGGCGATCACGGAACACGTGGCGGGCGCCACACTTGCGCCTGGAACTTACGCGCGCCTGACTCTGGCGATTCCCGGGCGCGGGATGGATGCGGAGAAGCGCAAGGCGATTTTCGAATCGTTCTTGCATAAAGAGACCGACAAGCCGGTGGGCGCGGCGCTGGCTCGCGCGTACGCGCTGGTCAGGGAGTGGGGCGGGGAACTGGGCTTCGAGAGCGAGGCCGCGCGGGGTTCCACCTTCACTATGTATTTGCCGTTGGCGGACGCAGGAGGCGGCGCCAGCCCAAAGCCCCGACTGCCAGCAGCCGTCCCAGCAGAAGCGCCTGCGCGAAACCATACTGGTGGTGGATGACGAAGCGGGCATCCGCGCGCTGATCGTCAAGATTCTGCGGCGGGAGCGGTACCGGGTGCTCGAAGCGGGGAGCGTCGCGGAAGCGGTAGCCGCGGCGGCGGCGCACGGCGGGCCGATCCAGCTTCTGCTCACGGACGTGATGCTGCCCGGACCGCAACGGCCGCCAACTCGCCATGCAGCTACTCGAAGCGCGGCCGGGGTTGAAGGTGGTATACATCTCCGGCTTCACCGACGACGATGCGGTGCGCGCGGGCGCGTTCCCGCCGGGGGCGCGGTTCCTGCAGAAGCCTTTCACGCTGGGGGCGCTGATGGGAACGGTGCGCGAGGCACTGGATCAATAAGCAGTTACTGAATCGACCCGGGCTGCTTGGGCTCCAGCTTAATCTCGCCGAAGGTCGATTCGTACTGCGAGACGTTCTGGTTGAGCACGTTGGCGAGCGCCTTGGCCTGCTGCGGGCTCAGATAAACGCCTTCGAAATTGTGGATCGTCACCGCGTCGGGGGCCGATTGGTTCATGGTTCCGAACAGCAGGAAGAAATCCCACAGGCTGACGCGCACTTGCACACTGTTGGCGTAGTGTTCACGATAGTCAGAAGTGTTGGTGAGCTGAATCTTGGTTTGCGCGGGCGGCTGCGGAGTCATATACGTTCAGCATAAAACGTCCAGCAGGAACGCGTATTCGATGGCGGTTTCCTTGAGGTACTCGTAGCGGCCGGAGGCGCCGAAGTGGCCGCTGCCCATGTTGGTCTTGAGCAAGAGCGGGCGATCGTTGGTCTTCAGGGCTCGGAGCTTCGCCACCCATTTGGCGGGTTCCCAGTAGGAGACGCGCGGATCGTTCAAGCCGGCGGTAACGAGCATGGCGGGATAGGCTTGGGCAGTCACGTTTTCGTAGGGCGCGTAGGATTTCATGTAGTGGTAGAACTCGGGCTTGCTGGGATCGCCGAATTCTTCGTACTCGCCGACGGTGAGGGGCAGAGACGCGTCGAGCGCGGTATTTAGCGAATCGACGAATGGCACGCCGGCGATTACGGCGGCGAAGAGGTCCGGGCGCAGGTTCACGACCGCGCCCATGAGGAGTCCGCCGGCGCTGCGGCCCATGATGGCGAGTCTGGCGGGCGAGGTGTACTTTTCCGCGATCAATTTTTCGGCGGAGGCGATGAAATCGGTGAAGGTGTTCTTCTTCTGGAGCAGGCGGCCGGCTTCGTGCCAGGGCTTGCCGAGGTCCATGCCGCCGCGGATGTGGGCGATGGCGTAGACGAAGCCGCGGTCGAGCAGGCTGAGGCGATCCGAGCTGAAAGATGGGTCTATGCTGATGCCGTAGGAACCGTAGCCGTAGAGCAGCATCGGCGCGCGGCCGTCGCGCACGAAACCTTTTTTGTAGACCAGCGAGATCGGGACCTCTGCCGGCGTAGATGCGTTCCGACTGATACTGCTGCGGGTCGTAGCCTCCGAGCACTTGCTGTTGCTTTTTCAACTCGCGCTCGCGGGTTTCCATGTTGTAGTCATAGATCGAAGCCGGGGTGACTAAGCGATGTGTAGTGGAAGCGCAGGAGTTTGGTGTTGAACTCGGCGTTGGCGCCAAGGTCCGCGGTGTAGACGGGCTCGGGGAATTCGATGGAGTGTTGCGCGCCGGTGTGGGCGTCACGAATGCAAATCTGCGTGAGGCCGCGGTGGCGTTCTTCGGTGACCAGGTAATCCTGGAACGCGGTGACGCTCTCGATGGTGATGCCGTCGCGGCCTGGAATGATTTCTTTCCAGTTGGCTTTGGCAGGGTCGGCTACGGGCGCTTCGACGACGCGGAATCCTTTGGCGCCGTCGTTGGTGCGGATGAAAAATGAATCGCCGCGGTGAGTGGCGTCGTACTCGGTTTCGTAAACGCGCGGGAGAAGTATGCGGAAGTCGCCTTGCGGTTGATCTTTGCGCAGGTAGCGGATTTCGGACGTCAGCGAGCTGTTGATGTTGATGAAGATGTAGGCGCGGCTGCGGGTGCTGGAAAGATCGAGTGTGAAACGCTCGTCGGGCTCGTGATAGATCAGCGGGTCTTCTTTTACGCCGAGGGAGTGGCGGAAGACTTTATAGGGGCGCAGGGCTTCGTCGAGCGTTGTGTAGAAGAACGTCGCGTTATCGGCGGCCCATTCGAGCGTGGACGATGTATTCGGAATCTCGTCCGCCAGCAACTCTCCGGTGTCGAGATTCTTCACGCGGACGGTGTACTTTTCGTCGCCTTCAAAATCCACCGAATAGGCCAGCAGGCGGTGGTTGGGGCTGGCGATGAACGCTCCCAGGCGGAAATACTTGTGTCCTTCGGCGAGCTAGGTTGCAATCGAGCAGGACTTCTTCGGGGCCCGGCACCTTTTTTGCGGCAATGGATGGCGTACTGCTTTCCTTCTTCGGTGCGCGTGTAATAAAAGTATTCGTCGCGCTTCACGGGGACGCTTAAATCGGTTTGCTGGATGCGCCCGAGCATCTCGGCATAGAGTGTGGCTTGCAAGGCTTCGGTGTGTTGCAGCTTCTCTTTGGTGTAGGCGTTTTCCGCTTCCAGGTAGGCGATGGTGTCGGGATCTTGACGGTCGCGCAGCCAGAAATAGTTGTCGATGCGGGTGTCGCCGTGGACAGTCATCGAGTGCGGAACGATTTTCGCGACGGGGGGCATGGGAAACTATATTCTAGCGATGGCTAAAGCGCTGCGCATTTCTGTGGCTCTGTGTTGGGGGCGCTGCTTTTGGTGGCGGCGGGTCCGGGATTTCGTTCGCGGAGGATGTTTGAGGAGCACTACGCCAAGCACGGTCGCGAATTCGGCAACATTTCGCCGCAGGAATATTTAGCGCGGGCCCAGGCGCTGCGCGATGCGCCCGCCGGCGGGCCGATTCTGCAAGCCGTGACGCCGGACGGAATCGTTTCGCGATTTGACCGCACCAGTGGGGCATTCGGCGCGTACAACCCGGATCGGACGATCCGCACCTTTTTCATCCCTAACGCGGGCGAGCGTTATTTCCACCGACAGGCTTTGAAGCGCGGGGCGGATTGAGTATGACTGACGCGCAGATCCGGCACTATTTGAGCGAGAACGGGTATCCGCAGCATGTGGTGCGCGATGGGCGCGCGGGATTGCTTCGGCGCTGGCGCGAATTCGTCGAGCAGGTGGAGCGCGGTTATTCGCTGGGCATCGAAGATTACCGCAATGATCTGGACGTGCGCGGAATTATCGCGCTTGCGAAAGCGGACGACGCAGAGGTACATGCGCTCGATGAGCGATTGCGGGAACTGCTGATTGTGGCTGACAAACGCGTTTGGGAGAGCGGTCCCGACAATGCTTTTTGGGACTTCGGGTATCCGCGCAACGCAGGGACCGGATTGCTGGATGACCTGCGCCGCGAGAAGCTATTGCTCTAGATAAGTGTAGCCGTTCAAGCCGTCTTCGTAGAAGCGCAGCAGGACGCCGGATTCTTCATAGCCAATGCGGCCTTCGCGTACGGCAGTTTCGACGTCGCGGCGGAACTGTTCCGCCAATGTGGTGGATTTGAACTGTACGTAATCCAGGACTTCACGCACGGTGTCGCCGCGGATCAGGGCGTCGATGACTACGGCACCCTTCTCGTCTAACTGGACGTGGACGGCGTTGGTATCGCCGAACAGGTTATGCAAATCGCCGAGGATCTCCTGATAGGCGCCGACTAAAAATGTGCCGAGGATGTAGGGCTCACCGTTGAAGGTGTGCAGCGGCAGGGTTTTCTTCACGTCGCGGCGGTCTATGAACTGGTCGACCTTCCCGTCGGAGTCGCAGGAGATGTCGCCCAGAATGCCGTGATGCGAGGGCTCCTCGTTCAGGCGGTGGATGGGCATGATGGGGAACAACTGCTTCACGGCCCAACTGTCGGGCATGCTTTGGAATAGCGAGAAGTTGCAGAAGTAAGTGTCGGAGAGCAGAGAATCCAAACCCTCCAGCTCTTCCGGGGAAATCGTCTAGCTCCTTAGCCATCTTCTGAATGCGGCGGCAGATGACCCAATAGATGCTCTCCGCCCAGCTTCGCTGTTGCAGCGGCAGATAACCCAGGCTGAACAGGTTGAGCGCTGAATCGAGCGCCTGCTGCGCGTCGTGAAAACTTTCGAGCAAATTCTTGGAACTCAGGCCGCGCAGCGTGTCTTTCAGATCGAGCAGCGGCTGCTCGACGTCGTCCGAGAACTCGGGCAGGGTTTCTTCTTCGCCGAATCCGGTTACGCCCAGGACGTTGAACACCAGCACGCTGTGATACGCGACCACGGCGCGTCCGCTCTCCGACACGATGGTCGGGTGCGGCACTTCGGCTTCGTCGCACACACTTTGGATGTGATAGACGATGTCGTTGGCGTATTCCTGCAGCGTGTAATTGACGCTCGATTCGAAATCGGTTTGCGAGCCGTCGTAGTCGATCCCCAGGCCGCCGCCGACGTCCAGATAATTCAGGCCCGCGCCGGAGCGGCGCATCTCGACGTAGGCACGGGCAGCCTCGATTACCGCCGCTTTGATCTGCCGGATGTTGGTAATCTGGCTTCCCAAGTGGAAGTGCAAAAGCTGCAGGCAATCTTCCATGCCCAGGGCCTTCAACTGCTCCAGGGCGCGCAGGGCCTCGGTTACGGTAAGCCCGAACTTCGAGCGATAACCGCCGGATGACTTCCAGCGTCCCGAGCCGCGGCTCGCTAGCTTAATACGCAGGCCGATCACCGGACGCACGCCGACGCGCGCCGAATGTTTCAGGATCAGGTCGAGTTCGGTGTACTTCTCGACGACGGGGATGATCTGGCGGCCGATTTTTTTGGCCAGCATCACCATCTCGATGTATTCGTCGTCCTTGAAGCCGTTGCAGATGACGGGCGTCTCGTTGTCGGCTATGGCTAGCACCGCCAGCAACTCGGGCTTCGATCCGGCTTCGAGGCCGAACTTGTACTTGCGGCCGTACTCGAAGACTTCCTCCACCACTTGCCGCTGCTGATTCACTTTGATGGGATATACGCAGCAGTAGCCGGATTTGTAATTGTGCTCGGCGATGGCGTTCTGGAAGGCCTGATGCACCTCGCCCAGGCGGTGCTTCAAAATTTCACCGAAACGGATCAGGATGGGCAGCGAGATGCCGCGCAGTTGCAGGTTGTCGACCAGCTCTTTGAGGTCGATGCCGCGCGCGGGGTCCTTGTCGGGACGCACCCACACGTGGCCGTTGGGTTCGACGGAGAAGTAGCCTTTGCCCCAACTGGCGACATCGTACAACTCGCCCGCTTCGGCGATCGACCAGCGGTCAGCCGGTTCGCGCACCGGTGCGGTCTCGTTGGCTCTTACAGTTGCCATGAAGCTTCAGTGTCCTTCGATTCGCCCGGCACCGCAAGTGAATAATTGATGACAGAGTTGCGCACTGATCACATGGTATATTGAATGTGATTGCTCGTGTGGGCGGCTAGCTCAGTTGGGAGAGCACCGCGTTCGCAATGCGGGGGTCGGGGGTTCGAACCCCCCGCCGTCCACCAACTTCCTCTCCCGTTTTGTTACAGCGTATTAAGGGAATTACCCTAACGTTATTCGGTATCCGCATCATCACAATTATTGATTTGCGGCACCCGCCGTTTTCATTTATAGTTAAATTGTAATCACGGAAGCGGGTTGCTTTCGTCCACGTTTTCTCCCCGTCGTACTTTTTACCTGTCCCTGCAGACCTCTGCATTCCTAGCTGAAGTTTACGGGCGCATGCTCCGCGCATGTGCATTCTCATCTTTACTTTCCGAAAAATTTCAAAAGGAGTTTCACAAATGAAAACCAAATACATGAAGAACAACTGGATGCATTTTACGCTGGCGTTGGGTTTGATGGGCGCAATGGCAACGTCCGTTCACGCCGAGAGTTTCTCGGCCGAAGTGCCTTTTGCTTTCGAGGCCGCGGGCAAGAGTTTCCCGGCCGGCGCTCTATACCGTCGAGCCAGTTTCAGGCGGCGTCATTATGATCCACAATGCAGCTTCCGGTGAAACGGCAGCGATGATGGCCTCACCCATGACTCGGATGGAGATCCCGAAACCCGGGATGGTCTTCGATAAGAGCACGACGGTGGCGACCTTATCGGGGGTCAATCTTACCAACGGAATGTCGCTCACGATTGCGCCAGCCAAGCGGCTCACAGCCACGCTGGCATTGCCTTCGAAGGGTTCGGTGGTCCTTTCTCATCCATAACGCCCGCCGTCCATTCCTTCACACTCGGCCGGATTTTGGAGGTCCGGCCGGGGCCCCTCCTCAAGCATTCGGCATATTATGGAAGAGTGAACTTCGGACGTTCCGAATCCTTAACCAAAGCCCAGCAACTGGAAAAAATGCAGCGCGATTGGGATGAGCGCGCGCGAGAAAACGCCCGTTATTACGTTGCCACCGGCAATACCAACTGGTCCGACGAAGAATTTTTTGCTTCCGGGGAGAAGGCCATTGCCGACGATATTCTCACCGACATGATCAATATCTGCCAGGGCAAAGATCCCAAGGACATGCGAGTTCTGGAGATCGGCTGCGGCGCCGGCAGGCTAACGCGAGCGCTGGCGAATCTGTTCGGCGAAGTGCATGCCGTGGATGTCAGCGGCGAGATGATTGCGCGTGCGCGGCAGGCGCTGGCCGATAAACCCAATGCGCACGTCTACCAGAACAATGGATACGACCTGGCGGTGGTGCCGTCATTTGCACGGAATCCGGGCGATAAGGCGTTCCGGCTGCCGCGTTGGTTGCGCCGCTTGGCGCCGGACAGTTGGAGGCGCGAGTTCGACTTTGCGTATTCGAACATCGTGTTCCAGCACATTCCCAGCCGCGAAGTGATCGAGAGTTATGTGAACGAAGTCCACCGCCTGCTGCGGCCGGGGGCGCTGTTTAAGTTCCAAGTGCAGGGTTTCCCGCTGGAGAACCGACCGGATGACACCTGGAATGGCGTGTCGTTCTCTGACCAGGAAGCTTGCGCGATGGCCGAGCGCAACGGCTTCGAGCCGCGCCACCGGCACGGCGCGGACACCCAGTATTTCTGGCTGTGGTATTTCAAGAAGCCGTAGCGCCCAAGCGAAAGTCATATGATGGAGGCGTGATGATCCTGCGTGCACTCGTCTTGACTGCAATGTTGAGCATCGCGGGGCGCGCTCAGGCGATCATCGACTTCGAATCGGCGGGGCTGAAGTACAAGGCCATGACGCTGGGCGGCGTGACGGTCATGTTCTCACTGCTGCCAATGCACATTCGCGACTACGCCATCGTGCAGGTGGCCGTCTCAAACGGCTCTTCGGTTTCCTGGACGGTCAAGGCGCGAGGATTGCAGTTTCGAAAAGCCCGACGGCCAAATGATCCAGGCGCTCGCCGCCAGGACGGTCGTGGCCACCTTGAGTGAAAAGGGCAAGCGCGGCGATGTGATCAAGCTGATTGCGGCTTACGAGGCCAGCCTGTTCAACAACATGCAGATTCATTCGACCAACGGCTATGAAGCCCGGCGGCAGAATGCGTTTGCCGATTTGGGGTCGTCGAAGCTGAAGGCTGCGGCGGCAGCTTCGGCGATCGCGCTGGTCACGACGAATCTTGCGCCGGGGCAATCGACGGACGGCGCGGTGTTTTATCCCAACCAGGGCAAGCCGCTGGGGACGGGAAAACTCATCGTCAATATGGCGGGCGAAACTTACGTGTTTCCGCTGGAAGATGCTAGCGACGTACGCGCTTAGAGCACGACCACGCGCGCATCCCCTAAGCGCATTTCGGTGCCGGGTTCGGCGAACTGGGTGCGCACGTAGGCCAGCGCCGCCACTTTCCCGAGCGCAGGGGAGAAGATGGCGCTGGCGATTTCGGCGGAGTCGGCGTCGCCGGATTTGAGCTTGGTGCCGGCGGGTGGCGGCTCGGTGGCGTCGATGGTCAGGCGCCGCAGCACGCGGTGAATCTGCGCGCGGCTGCGGACTCGCTCGACGATTTCCTGTCCTAGATAGCAGCCTTTGCTGAAGCTCACGGCGTTGAGTTGCGCGGTTTCCTGGACAAGATAACGCTCGGTGATTTCTTCGCCGTAGCGCGGCTTGCCATGTTCGATGCGAACCATGCGCGCGTCTTCAGGAGTGGCTTCGGGATCCGCCGGCTGCGATTGGGCCGCTATCAGTTCCAGCTTTCTTGTTGGCAGCATGAAGATCGAGTAGCCGCCGGCCCCGGTTGAACTCACGCGGGCGACCATGCGTTCCGCTCCAGGACCGTGTCGCGTAATCGGCTTCGGGCACAGGTGCGCCGAGGCGATCGAGAACCGCGGCGGCCTGCGGGCCCTCGATGGCGATGGTGGCCATCTCGCCGGTCGCGTCTTCGAGCGTGACGTCGTCGGCAATGATATAGCGATCGATGTGGTCGTATAGTTTCTGGCGGGTTTCGGGCTCGGTGTCGAGCAGGAAAGAATCCTCGCGGCAGAAAATGTTGGCGTCGCCCAGGATGCGGCCTTGCGCGTTCAGGAAGAAAGCATAGCAACCTTGGCCGGGGGTGAGCGATTGCACGTCCTGCGTGGTCATGGCGTGCAGCAGGCGCGCGCGGTCTTCGCCCGTGACGCGGATCTTGCCGCGCGCGGAGAGGTCCAGCCATGCGGCGCTTTCGCGCAGTGCCATCCATACTTCTACTGTATACTGAGGCGAAAAATGATCCATGAAATTCTGCCGGTGGGGATGCTGCAATGCAATTGCTCGATCTTCGGCGACGAGCAATCGCACGAAGCCATTGTGATCGATCCGGGCGATAACATCGACGACATCCTGGCGATTCTGAAGAAGCACACGCTGCGTGTGAAGAGCGATCGTGATCACGCACGCGCATATCGATCACATCGGAGGAGCCGCCAAGCTGAAAGCCGCCACGGGCGCTCCGGTTCTTATGAACGCGAACGACCAGGAGCTTTACGATCAGCTGGACGTGCAGGCATCCTGGCTGGGCATGGAGCCGCCTGCGCGAACCGCCATCGACGCATGCGGCGCGGGACGGCGATGTGCTCACGCTGGGTCCGGCAGAATTCCGCGTGCTGCATACGCCGGGCCACACGCAGGGCAGCATTTCGCTGTGGATTCCAGCGGAGAACAAATTGATCGCGGGCGATACTCTGTTTCGCGACAGTATCGGGCGCACGGATCTGCCGGGCGGCAATCCGCGGCAGATCCTGCGCTCGATCGAGGACAAACTGCTGCAGTTGCCGGAGGAGACGGTGGTGGTCCCCGGGCACGGGGCGAATACAACCATCGGGCGCGAAAAAGAGCGCAATCCGTTTCTACAAGGCCTCTGATTTCTTGCGCTGAATTTCAGTCATCACGGTAGTGACCAGCTCTTTCGCGTCGGTCAGGCACTGGCTGATGATCTGCACGTCCATGGCGGGTTTTCCGGGCTGGCGCGCGCTCTGGCAGTAGACTCCGTGCTGGCCGACCAGCACCAGCGCGTCGGTCAGCAGATCCAGCGTCACCGCCAGGCGGCCGCGTTCCAGGCCCATGCGGAACTCATATTCTTCGAGCGCTTGTTTGCGGTCTTCGTAGACGGACATGTGCTTCTATGCATCGGCGCTACGGTCAGGGGGTCCAGGCGCCGCGCTGCACCCAGCCGGAGTTGGTATTGGGCTCGTTGGCCTGCAGATAGACGCTCTTGGCTCCGCTGAAGGTGAGGAACACGGTGTTGATGGTGAACGAAACCGAATTGCCGGAGTTGACCATCACGGTGAAGCCCACCGCGCACTGCGTGTTGAACAAATTCGCCGAAGAGCCGATCGGCTTGGTGCTCAGTATAGTGCCGGTGTTGTCGTAGAGGCCGATGGTTGCGGTGACTCGGTTGTAAACCAGATAGCAGGCATTGGCCAGATGACGTGGGCGCGCCGGACGTGATCAGCATGGACATGCCGGTGATGTTCAAGTTGCGAAGTGGAATCGCTCACGGTAAAAGTGAAATTGGGCGACGTGCCCGTTCCCGACGCGGGCGACACGGAATCGGCCGTGGGAGCGCCGCCGGTGACGGTCCAGCCGCCCACGGTGACGAAGCCGGAATTGACGATGGTTTCCGACGCCAGCAGGTAAGTGTTCTTCGCGCCAAACCAATCGGCGTTGAAGGTGAGATCCACCGTGACCACGATGGATGTGACGCCGATCACCACGGTGGTGTTCGCTCCATTCAAGCTGCATTGGCCGTTCGAAACCACGGTGGGCGAGCCGGGCGTCACGGGAGCTGCGCCGTTGGCGGGATTATCGTAGGCCAGCGACACCACGTTGCGCGTGCGGTCGTAGACCATGCTGCAGGCGTTGGTGGTGCTGAGCGAGGAAGACAGCAGCATGGCCATGCCGGTGATGAAGCCGGAGCCTCCTTGATCGGAAGCCGTGAAGCTGAAGCGCTGTGCCGGACCCGAGCCGCGGCTGGGAACCACCGAATTCGCCACCGGCAGTCCACCTGCCGCCACCAGGTAGGTTCCGCGCAGCACCCAGCCGGTGTTCAGCCCGGCGTCGGAACCGATACATGTAGATGTTCTTGGTCCCGCTGAAGGCGGCCGTGAAGGTGATGGACAAGGTGATGATCTGCGAGAGCCCGGAGGCCGCCGCTGTTACCGCGCCCACTTGGCACTGGCTGTTTTTCAAGACCACGGGCGAGCCGAGTGCTTTGGGGTCGGAGCCGGCGCCGCTGTCCCAGGTCAGCGCTACGGTTCCGGCGTTGCGGTCGTAGACGATGTCGCAGGCGTTGGTGACGGTGGCGCTGGTGGTGTTAAAGAGCATGGCCATGCCGATCAGGTTCGTGGCGCTCTGGGAGTCGGAGAACACGAAGGTGAAAGTCTGGCTGCCGCCGCTTGAGCCGTTGGGAGACACCGAATCGGCGGAGGGCTGCGGCGGCGGAATGACTACTGTCCAGGCCCCGCGCGACACCCAGCCGGTGTTGGCGCCGGCGTCGGCGGCGTACAAATAGACGTAGTCTTCACACCAGCGAATCCAGGCAGGAAAGTCAGCGAAATATTGAGAGTCAAGGTGCTGCCCGCGAGAGCTCACGGAACTGCCCGCGCCGTTGACGATGCACTGGCTGTTCTGCTGGCTGCCGCCGCCGAAAGTCACTACCTGCGAACCGGTGGCGGGATTGTCGTTGGCCAGGCTCAGCACGCCGCCCGCGGGTTATAGGTGACGTAACAGGCGACGGCAGTGGAAACGCTGGTATTGACCAGCAACGACACGGTGGTCAGCGCCGCGGCGCCGCCGGTATCGGAATATTGCGCCGAGAACACCACGGCGTTGCCGCTCCCGGACGCGGGCGTGACCGATACCGCCGGCGGGAATCTGCGGCGGCGGAGCGCTCACGCCGATGCGCGCCAGCCATCCCACGCTGCCTCCGTGTTGGCGGATTGGATCGCACCCACCAGCGGCAGATTCACGGAATTGGTCTGGCCGCCCAGGAACATGTTGCCGCTCGCATCCACGGCGATGGCATTGGCCACATCCGACCCGCTGCCTCCGAACCAGGTTGAGAAACCCAAGGCGTTGCCGGTCGAGTTCAACTTCGAAACGAAGGCGTCGTACGAATCCGCCGAAGGCCGCTTGCAGCGGCGTTGGCTTTGCGGAAAATCTCCCGACGAAGTGTGACCCGGCTATATAGGCATTGCCGCTGCTGTCGATGCCAATTCCCGAGCCCGAGTCAAAATCGGCGCCTCCCAGGTAGGTGCTGTAAGATCCAGCGCGCTGCCGGCCGGATTGATCTTGGTCACGAACGCGTCTGAGACGCCTCTGAATTGAGTTTGGAGGACGCCAGCAGTTACGGGAAAATCCACCGAATTGGTGACCCCGGCCACATAGGCGTTGCCAGTTGGATCCACCGCAATTCCGTTGGCTTGTTCGACGTATCGCGCCGCTGCCACCGAGATAGGTGCTGTAGGCGAGGGCCGCGCCGCTGGCGCTCAGCTTACTGACGAAGGCGTCCTGGCCGCCGTGGTTGGTGGTCTGGATCGCGGCGGCCAGACGGGAAATTGGTGGAAATAGGTTCCGCCGGTTACGATACGCGGCGCCGCTGGTATCCACCGCGATCCCGCCGCAGTGTTCGTTTCCCGAGCCGCCCAGGTAGGTGCTGTAGGAGAGCGCGCCCGCCCGCAGTCAGTTTGGTGACGAACGCGTCCATGCCGCCGCCGAGGGCTGCTTGGACCCCACCCACTTACCGGGAAGTCTGGGGATTGCGTGTCGCCCGCGACGTAGGCGTTTCCCGAGGCGTCGACAGCAATCGCCGTGCCTATTCGTAATTCGTTCCTCCCAGGTAGGTGCTATAGAGCAACTGGTTGCCAGTCGCGCTCAATTTCAGGACAAAGGCGGTTTTCGATCCGCCCAACGTAGGTCGCAGCGGCAGCACTAAAGGGAAGTTGGTGGAAGCGGTCGATCCGGTGACATAGGCTTGACCGCTCGTGTTCACCGCGATGGCCGCGGCGCGATCGTCGCCCGACCCGCCGATGTAGGTGGCGATAGAGCAGGGCGGTGCCGGTCGGGTTCAGCTTCACGATGAAGGCGTCGACGCCGCCTCCGCGTGGCGGCTTGCGCGGCCAGACGATGGGAAAGTTGAGCGCTTCGGTCCAGCCGGCGGCATAAAGATCGCCGGCGCTGTCAATCGCCACTCCGGTGACGGCTCCCAGGCCCGTGCCGCCCATATAGGTTGCGTAGGAGATCACGGGATCGATCACTAACGGAAGCGAAGTATCGTACGCAGTCTATCTCGAAGCCGGCGGTGTGGGCGTCGAGCAGGCGGTAGCGTCCCGCCACCCTGATGCGGCCGGAGGGCGTGTCCTGGTAAATTTCGGGAGCATCCTCGATCAAGTCCGCGGCATGCAAGCGGCCGCTCGGCATCGATTGAAAGGTCGGCCGAGTATTCGACGCGGATGTCAGCTGGGATGCGCGCCCGGCGCGACTCGTGTACTCGGATTTGACGCGGCCTTTTGCGCCGGAGTAGAGCAGATCGATTCCGGGATAGAGATTGGCGTAGCGAATTTTCCGGATGCGTAGGCAAGCCGGTGCGCCACTGGTGCTCGTCTTGGCCGACCAGGAAGTTCGCGCTGCCCATCGGATCGAGACCGTGCAGATCGCCATTGGCGCCGAGGAACGTCAGATGAACCGCTTGAAAGTCGACGCCTGGGGGCGTGAAGACCGCGGTCATGCCAGGGCACCCGGATCAGGTAGCGGTCCGGCGAGTCTTGAATGAAAAACAGTGGATCGACTGAAGCGGGACTCGCCTGCCAATCCTAGCGCGACGGCCAACACACAACCCTAATAACCGCATGTACCTGTCTATCGATCAGGTCTACGGAAAAGGGGATGTCCGATAAAACCTAGGCCCCTATGTAACGGGCATATAGGCTGCGGGCGACTCCGACGTCGGTGGTGCCCTTGATGATGGCGCGGCCGTCGGGGAACACGGTGAGTTCGTAGGGATCGAGCGCGACGCGCAGCGCGAATTCGTTGGAGCGCACCGTCGCCACCGTACCCAGGCGCTGGGCTAGCGCCGGGAGATCCACGGGCCGCGAGCGCTCGTGAATCTGCACGGCGTTGCGTCCGCACAAGCTGATGGGCGCGCGGCGGGAGCCGTCGAGATAGACCAATTCACGGCGCACGCAACACGGGCACTTGTGCATCGCGCGTGGGCGGCGCGAGTTGGCGGATGGTCCCGGTCCATACGTCGATGGTGGTGAGGCGGGCTGTTACCGCGTCCGACGCCGCGCGCCAGAATCTTCAGCGCATCGGCGACTTGCAGCGAGGCGATGGTGGCCGTGACCGGCGCCAGCACGCCTTCGGTTTCGCAGGTGGGCTGCGCGCCTTGTGGGGGCTCGGGATAGACGCAGCGGAAACATGCCGTCTTGCCGGGCACGATCGCCAGCTTAATGCCGTAGCTGCCGACGGCCGCGCCGTAGATCCAGGGATTTCGCGATCGACGGCGGCGTCATTGATCAGAAAGCGGGTCTCGAAATTGTCGGTGCCGTCGAGAATCAGATCGATGTCCTCCAACAGATCTTCGACGTTGGCGGCTGTGAGATCGGCCACCATGGGTTCGACCTTCACTTCGGAGTTCACGCGCGCCAGGCGCCGCGCCGCGGCTACGGCTTTCGGCAGAGCCTCGGCGGCATCGGATTCGTCAAACAAAAACTGGCGCTGCAGGTTGGACCATTCGACGAAATCGCGGTCGATGATGCGCAGGCGGCCCACTCCGGCGCGCGCCATGGCTTCGGCCTGCACGGTTCCCGAGCGCACCGCAGCCGACGATGGCGACGCTCGCGGCGCGGATCTTGGCTTGGCCCTCCGCGCCCAGCGGCGCGAAGCGGATTTGGCGGGAGTAACGGGATTCGGCGGGGCGCATCAAACAGTCGGAAGGCTCTGTGGGCCTCATACAGATGGTAGCAGCAGGACCCCAGCGCCCTTTGCGAAGCACGTTATCATTTAAGAACGTGCGTCCGCCGGTGTTGATGTTTCTGCCGCTGCTGCTCGGCGCCGTAGCGGCGTCGGGTCAAAATACGCAGATCGCCCCGGCTCAGAACCTGGAAGGCCGCACGATCCAGCGGATCGACTTCGATCCCCCCAACCAGCCTCTTCCCCGTGACGAACTGGACCGGCTGCTGCCGCTGCACGTCGGCAGCCCGCTGCACCAAGCCGATGTCCGCCAGTCTCTGCAAAAGCTATTCGATACCGGGCGCTTTGCCGACGTCAGCGATCGATGCAGAGCCCATGGGCGACGGCGTGGCGCTGCGCATTGCGACGCAACTGAACTATTTCGTGGGCGGCGTGAGCTTCGAAGGCGTCGCCGACCCGCCCAACCGCAACCAGCTTCTCACCGCCACCAAGCTCGAACTGGGCGCGCCGTTCAACGAATCGCAATGAAGCAGTCGATCGACAACCTGCAGGAACGGCTGCGCGCCAACGGCTTGCATCGCGCCACCATCCATTACGATCTGGAGCGCAACCCGTCCACCGAAGAAGTGGGCGTCCGCTTCCAGTTGAACGCGGGGCCGCGCGCGCGCTTCGATGGAGTCCATCTCACCGGCAAATTCGAGCGGCCTGTGGACAAAATCATCCGCGCCACTCGCTACCGGCGCGGCTCGCTCTTCATCCAGTTTCCCGGCTGGAGCTACGCCACCGAGGACCGGGTCCAGACCGGCATCGAACGCGTGCGCAAGGATTTCCAGGGCCAGAACCGCCTGCAGGTGAAAGTTACGCTGGACAAGCTGGATTATCACGATAAGACCAACACGGTCACGCCCACGCTCATGATCGACAACGGACCGTTGGTCGAAGTCGACACCAGCGGCGCCAAGGTCTCGCAGGGGAAGCTGCGCCAGTTGATCCCGATCTATCAGGAGCGCGCGGTCGACCGCGGCCTGTTGCTCGAAGGCACGCGCAATCTGGTGGATTATTTCCAGTCGCAGGGCTATTTCGATGCGACGGTGGATTTCGACGAACAGTCGCCCACGCCCGGCGTGCAGCGGATCACCTACGCGGTCACGCGCAACGCCCGTCACCGGCTGGTGGGCGTCGAGATCACCGGCAATCGTTTCTTCGATACCGCTACGGTTCGTGAGCGGCTTGCGGTGCGCGAGGCGGGCAAGCTGCGCGACCGCTATGGGCGCTATTCGCAGAAACTGCGCGATAACGACCGGGACGCGATTCTCGACCTGTACCGCTCGAACGGATTCCGCGATGTGCAGGTGGCGGCCACCACGCTCGACGACTACCGCGGCCGCACCGACGAACTGGGGGTGCGTTACGAAATCGAAGAGGGCGCGCAGTGGACCGTGAGCCAGCTGGCACATCGAAGGCGCTTCGCCCGAGGACACCGCCCATCTGCGCGAGATCATTCAATCGGCGGTAGGGCAGCCGTTTAGCGAGGCGAATATTGCGGCGGACCGCGACGCGATTCTGAGTTACTTTTTCGACAACGGTTACCCGGATGCCACCTTCGATTGGTCGCAGACGCCGTCCGGCATCCCGAACCACGCGGACCTGCACTACAACATCAAGCCGGGCGAGCGGCAATTTGTGCGCGACGTGCTGGTGCGCGGCCTGGAAACCACCCGGCCCAATGTGGTTTCCAGCCGTATTCTGATCCAGCCGGGCGATCCCATCTCGCAAGGCCGCATCGCGCGAAACCCAGCAGAAGCTCTATAACCTGGGCATTTTTTCCAAAGTGCAGACGGCGCTGCAGGATCCCGACGGCAAGGAAGAAAGCAAGTACGTCTTGTTCCAGTTGGACGAGGCCGCCAAATATTCCTTCAACGTCGGAATCGGCGCGGAACTGGCGCGCATCGGCGGGGGCGTGGAAAATTTTGACAGTCCGGCGGGCACCACCGGCTTCAGCCCGCGCGTTACCGCCGGCATCAGCCGCCTGAATTTCCTGGGCCGGGCGCGCACGCTCAGCCTGCAGACGCTGGCGTCGACGCTCGAACAGCGCGGCGTGCTGAGCTATCTGATGCCGGAGTTCATGGGCAACGAGAATCTCACGCTGACGGTTTCCGGGCTGTTCGACCGGTCCCACGATGTGCGTACGTTTGCGGCGCAGCGCCTGGAGGCAGCCATGCAGTTGGCGCAGCGCCTGTCGCGCGCCAATAGCCTGCAGTACCGTTTTGCGTATCGCAAGGTCACCGTGAATTCGCTGGAGATCGAACCGCTGCTGGTTCCTTTGCTGTCGCAGCCGGTGCGCGTGGGATTGCTCTCCATGTCCTACATCAATGACCGCCGCGACAACCCCACCGATTCGCACCGTGGCATCTACAACACCATGGACGTGGGCATCGCCCTGCCGCAGTTCGGTTCGCAAACCGACTACACGCCGCTTGGTGTTCCGCAACTCCACCTATCATCCGCTGGGCCGCGATCTGGTGCTCGCACGCACGCTGCAGTTCGGCTACATCCAGCGCCTGGGCGGCCTGGCCGACATTCCCCTGGGAGAACGCTTCTTCGCCGGCGGCGCTTCTTCGCAGCGCGCTTTCCCGGATAACCAGGCCGGGCCGCGCGACCCCGAGACCGGATTTCCGCTGGGCGGCAACGCCTTCCTGTTCCATTCGACGGAACTGCGCTTCCCGCTGTTCGGCGAAAATGTAGGGGGCGTGCTGTTTCACGATATGGGCAACGTTTATTCGAGCATCGACCAGATCAGCTTTCGCTTCCACCAGAATTCCAATCAGGATTTCAACTATATGGTGCAGGCGGTGGGCTTTGGCATCCGCTACAAGACGCCAGTGGGACCCATTCGCGTGGATCTGAGCTACAGTCCGAATTCGCCGCGTTTTGTGGGATTCAGTGGCACCCGCGACCAGTTGTTGCAGTGCAATCCCTAACTTGACGACCCCTCCGAATCCTCCTTTTTGCGTGGGCGTGCCGCAGCGCATCAATGCTTTTCAATTCCACTTCTCGCTGGGGCAGACTTTCTGATGAGCGGCGCTTGCACTGCGATCTGCTCTGCCGGCCGTTTGCCTCCGCGCCGAGACGCTGGACCGCATTGCGGTTACGGTCGGCAAGCATGTGATCTCGGAACTGGACATCCTGCAGGATATGCGTATCTCGGCGTTCATCGATGGCAAGACGCCTGACTTTCAGCGCTGGCCAAAAGCGCAAAGCCGCCGACGCGCTTGGTGGATCAGTATCTGGTGTTGGAAGACGCGACGGAGACGCGCGTGCCTCCGCCGCCCGCCGCTGACGTCGCCGCATTGCTGACGCCCATTAAGGCTCGCTATGCCTCGGATCAGGCTTACCGCGCCGCCCTGGCCCAGGCGCAGATCAGCGAAGCGGAATTGTCGGAACAGTTGCTGGCGGGATTGCGCATGCTGCGTTACACCGATTTGCGTTTTCGCCCCGAAGTGCAAATATCCGAGGAAGCGCTGCGGGCGTACTACGACAAACTGGCGCCGCCGCAGAGCTTCGAGGCCAGCCGCGGCGATATCGAAAAGCTACTCACCGATCAACAGACCATGCAGGCGCTCGACCGCTGGCTGGAGATGTCGCGCAGCGAGACTGCGGTTGTCTACCACGACGGAGCTTTCCAGTGACGCGCGCACGCCATTTGACGGCCCAGATCCTGGTGGCCGCTGTCATCTTGCTGGTGATCTGCGCCGTCGCCGCGTTGCTGGTCGTGCGCAGCGGGCTGGTTTCGCGAGCTAGTGCGCGAGCGGATCGTCACAGGAATCGAAGCGGCCACCGGCGGGCGTGTCGAAGTCGGTAATTTTTCGTTCAAGTGGGAGACGCTGACGGCGAAGATTTCTCCACTGGTGCTGCACGGCACCGAGCCCGAATCCGAGACGCCGCTGCTGCGTGTCGAATCGGTGAGCGTGGGCTTGCGCGTGATTTCCATGCTGGAGCGCAAGGTCGATCTTGACTCGGTAAACGTCGACCAACCCCGCCTGCGCATCGTGATTTATCCGGATGGCTCGAATAACCTGCCCTCGCCGCCCGGCCCTAAGAGCGGCAAGAGTTGGGCGGAGGATTTCGTAAATCTCAAGGTGCATCGCTATACCGTAACCAACGGCTTGGCGGATATCGACATTCGCCAAGTTCCGCTGAGCTTCAACGGCGAGGATTTGCGAGTACAAATGACCCGTGACGCCGCAGCCGCACGCTACCGCGGCAACGTGGCTTCGCGGCATCTGCACATCGCGTCGAATATCATGGCCCCGGCGGAAGCTGACTTCGCCGCCGCTTTACGCTTGGATGCCACGCGCCTGGCGCTGTCCTCCGTCAATATCGAGGTGGGCAGCTCGCGCATCGATCTCGCCGGGGAGCTAACCAATCTGAAAGCGCCGCGCGGCGTGTTCAAGGCCAAGGCCGCGTTCGCCGTGCGTGATGCGGTATCGCTGTTCTCGCTGCCAGTGGCGTCGACCGGTACGGCCAACTTCGACGGCGATGTGAATTTCTCCTTCGCCGACAATTTCGACTATGAGCTCGCTGGCAGGATTGACGGCCGCGGATTGGGTTATTCCCAGGATCGCCTGCACATCCAGAACGCCACACTGAGTGCCGCCGTGAACCTGAACCCCGACCGGCTCACGCTGCGAGACCTGCAAGGGTCCGCGCTCGGAGCGAACGTTACGCGGCCAGGCGGACCTTGAACATTGGAAGGATTTCCATTTCGATGGAAACTTCGACGGCCTGGATTTACGGGAGGCGGTGGCCACGCTGACTCCGCGGCCGCTTCCCTGGAACGGATCGCTCTCGGGCGGGTTGGAAGTGGACGCGGTCCTGGGAGAGCGCCGGGCCGTGGTGGATACGGCGGCGGCGATTCAGGGTCAGATCATAGGGCAGCTTAACGTGCATTACGACCAGCGTGCGGGCACGGTGAACTTCGGCGAGTCGCGCATCGCAACGCCCGCCAGCAGCCTGAATTTATCCGGAACGCTGGGCCAGACTCTGGATGTTCGTGCCCGTTCCACGAATCTCGACGATTTGCTGCCGGCGCTCGAAATGTTGAGCGATCATCCGCCGGCGACGTTGCCGCTCAAGCTCGATCCGCGCAAGCAGGGCGAAGCGGCAGTGGCGGGTCTGGTGAGCGGACGTCTCGACGCCCCACAGTTTCAAGGGCAGGTAACGGTCACCAACGCCAGCATCGAAGGCCACGTGTTCGATCGCTTCACCGCCGACCTACAGGCTTCCGCCCAGGCTATCGCCCTGCGCCACATGATGCTTGTGCGCGCACCGATGCAGGTAACTGGCGACGCGCGTGGTGGGCGCTACGGCCGCCGGCGATTTTCTGGATGGTCCCCTCACCGCGCAACTGAGCGTCAAGAACCTGGCGCTGGCGCCAGTGGCGCGTGAATTCGGGATCGCTACGGTGGCCAGCATCGATGCGGACGCGCTGGCATCGGCCACCGTCAAACTCTCCGGCTCGGCGCGCAATCCGGATGCGTCCATCGCATTCGATGCGACTCAGGCCACGGCGCTGGGCGAAAAGTTCGAACGCGTGCGTGCGAGCCTGCATTACACCGCGCAAGGGATCGCGTTTACCGGCGGTCAAGCGGATTTGGGCGCCGGCAAGCTGCTCTTCTCGGGCGCCTATACGCAGCAGGCCGGCGATCTGCACAGCGGCGATCTGCGCATAGACGCTGACCGCGCAAGCCATCGCCGCCTCGCGCGTGGCGGCGGTGCGGCAATTGGAACCCGGCGCCGAAGCGCGCCTTGATGCCAAGGCCGCTGTGGATCTCCGCATCGAGCGCGGTTCGCTGCAGTTGCGTTCGGTAAGCGGGGAAGCATCTGCGCGCAACGTTACGCTCGATAAGCAAAAGCTCGGAGATGTCAACCTGACGGCCGCCACTACCGGCAACGAGTTGGCGCTGCAAGCCAAAGCGCTGGTGCGCGGCACTGAGATCGAAGGGCAGGGCAAGTGGCGCCTGGATGGCGATTTCCCGGGCGCGGGCACGCTCAAATTCTCGCGGCTTACCGTGGCCACGCTGCATGACCTGGTGATGCTGCGCGGTACCGCCGCCGAGAAAGCGGCGATGCCCCCGTTCGAGGGTTTCCTCGAAGGCGGCGCTACTTTCAACGTCGCGCTGCGGAACTCGCGAAATTTTCAGGCGGACTTGAAGATCGATACCCTGCAACTCAATGCCAAGGCGCAGCAGGCGCTGCGTCTCGACGTGCAGGCGCAGGATGTGCAGATTCATAACACGCAGCCCATTCTCGTTTCGGTCACCGCGCAGGAGGCCAAGATCGCCTCGGCCCATTTGACCGCTCGCGATACCAACCTTGAAGTCACCGGCGTGGTTCCTTTCAACAACACCGGGGGTGCGAATCTGGCCGTAAATGGCAATGTGAATCTCGGCATCCTGCAGCTCTTGAATGCGGATTTGCTGGCGAAAGGCACAGCCAACGTCAACGCTACTCTGCGCGGCTCGCTGCGCAATCCGCAGATGAATGGACGCCTGGAATTTGCCAACGCCTCGCTGTATATGAACGATGTTCCCAATGGCGTTGACAACGCCAGCGGGACGATACTGTTCGACCGCAACCGCGCCACCATCGACAAATTAACCGCTGAGACCGGCGGCGGACGAGTTGCCTTCCGCGGATTTTTGGAATTCGGCGATCTCTTGATCTATCGCCTGCAGGCCGATGTGCGCCAGGTTCGCGTGCGCTATCCCGCGGACGTCAGCTTCACATCTGACGCGCAACTGTCGCTCAACGGAACCTCGGAGGCGAGCACGCTTTCGGGTACGGTGACGCTGAATCGTGCCGCCATTGCGGCAGGAGCGGATCTGGCGCGTCTGTTGGCGGAAGCGTCCAAGCCTTCGCCGGCGCCGCCCAGCCCGAGCGAGTATCTGCGCGGCATGCGCTTCGACGTGCGCCTGCAAAGCGCTCCGCTATTCGAACTCGAAACCTCTCTCACGCGCAACGTGCAAACCGAAGTCGACCTGCGCCTGCGCGGCACGCCCTTGAGCCCGGCGCTGCTCGGGACGATTACTGTCAACAGCGGAGAAATCGAAATTTTCGGGAATCGCTACACCGTGAACCGCGGCGATATCCGCTTCCTGAATCCGGTAAAGATCGAGCCCACGCTCGACCTGGATCTCGAAACCCGCACCCGTGGCATCACCGTGACGGTAACAGTGGCGGGCTCGCCACAACGCTTGGCTGTCAACTACAGCTCCGATCCGCCGCTGCAATCGAACGAGATTATCGCGCTGTTGGCGGTGGGCCGCGATCCAACATCGAACCAAGTGGGTGGACAAATCGCGACTTCCGCGGCGTCCTTCGGCAGCGCCGGTAGCGTTTTGGGAGAGGCGGTTTCCGAGCAGCTTTCGAATCGCTTGCAGCGCTTCTTCGGCGCGAGCCGCGTCAAGATCGACCCCACCATCGACGCCACCGACAATCTGCCCGCTGCGCGCTTGACACTCGAGCAGCAGATTTCTCGCGACATTACTCTGACCTATATCACCAATCTGAATCGCACCCAGGAACAGACCGTGCGCATCCAGTGGGATTTCAGCAAACGGTGGTCCGCCGTAGCCGTGCGCGATAGCAACGGACTGTTTGGGATCGACTTCCTGTTCCGCAAGCGCTTCTAGTAGACGTTCATTCGATACCCAGCTTTTTCAAAACCGGCATGAGATCTGATTTCGGAATCAGCGGGACGTCTGCGTTCTTACTCTCGCCCTCGTCCAAGTGAATCTCGACTCCGGCTGCGGAAAATTCTTTCATGAAGTCGGGATCTTCCCACGCGCCATCGGGCGCGCCTTCGAAGGCGTACAACTTGTAGGTTCCCGGCCGCACGTCGCCGAAAGAAAACATGCCGGTTTGATCGAGCGTCGCCTGTCGAACGTCCCCGGCGGCCGCCGGAATCAGCACGATTCGGGGCGCGCCAACCGCGGTCGCGCTCATTCGCCCTGTCAGATGGGCGACACGCGTACTCAGCACCAGGAGCAAGCTGCCCCCCGCGCCAGTCACCGTGAAGGTGCCGTCGTTTGACACGACGTCTCCATAGCGAATCTCTTTCAAGTAGTGTCCGACTCCCCCTGCGCTTACACGGTAACGCTCGGCTCCAATCGGTGGGAACTCGAAACTGCCATCCGCGCGGGAATATACATAAGGGCTTTGACCAGGACGAATGGGATCGAGCTCGACAACAAGGCCCGCAGGCTTTTTTGAACCCTCCTCCGCGACCTGGATCATTCCATTAAGCGGCTGAGGAGGAGTGAGCTGAATGGCCACGTCGTCCACATCCCGATCATCCACCTGCACTTTGGCTGTTCCCAGACTAATGGGAAGAAAGCCCTGAGTAACGCGAATCTCATATGTTCCGGGAGGTAATCCTGGTATTTCAAAAGATCCATTCGGGCCGATGAAGAAGCTCGTTCCACTAGCCCCCGCCCCCGACGTGGACTCCACCGAAATCCTTCGCCGGGCGTATTGTTCGGGCCCAGTAGGAGGAGGAATATTTTCGATGCCCACAAGCGTTCCGCGTATCGCGTGCGCGCTGCCGCGGCGCAGCCGGATTTCGAGACCCGTTACTTGGTCCCCCGGGCCCACGATAATCGGGTTTGCGCCGTCGAGGTCGAGCGAACTGGGATGCCACGTAGGTTGGCGCAGGGGAGGAGGTAGTCTGTAGCGCGATTCCCAATTCACATCGGGCTTTGCGGCTAAGTAGTACTTACCTGGAGGAATTCGGCCAATTCGAAACTCTCCCTGATCGTTTAACTCGCCTCCGCCGAAGTCCTCAAGTTTCGACTGGCCGTGAACTCGCCTTGAGCGGAGCAGATTCACGAAGGCGTGAGTCCAAAGTTCGCCGTCTTCGTCGAGCACTCTGCCGGATACTACAGCCTGCGGAGTCAACTTGACATTAATATCCGTGAGTGTCTGCCCGGCCGCCAATGTAATTTCGACGCCCGCCCCATCCGCCTCGCCGTATTCTCCATCGAGGTAGCCCGGGTGTTCCGCCGTCAGAGGATACGTTCCCGGCTTGATGTTGTCGATGGTAAACAAGCCGCGGTCGTCAGTCACCGCCGGGTACACGCCCAGTTTCAGATATGCCTTGCGCAATCCTTGGTGGGTGAGCGCATCGGTGACGGTGCCTCTGATCGAGCAAAGTTGCTGATCGGGCGCGGACTGCGGAGCCGCAACCGCCAGCCGGAGCGCAGCGAAAAAGAGAAAGGCGCCTTTCACGGGAAGCCTACCTGCTAATGTCGAGAATACACCGAATTAACTGCCCGTAATTAGCTC
Organism: Bryobacterales bacterium; assembly: GCA_963745995.1. Taxonomy (GTDB): domain Bacteria; phylum Acidobacteriota; class Terriglobia; order Bryobacterales; family Bryobacteraceae; genus Palsa-187. Next base: position 1,201,425 of record CAVUZF010000005.1, on the reverse strand, counting down.
CAGAATTTTTGCGCCGAAGCGCTCGGCCTTACGTTCGCCGATTCCGGGGACTTCGAGCAGTTGATTCAGGTCGCGTGGGCGCTGGCGGCACAACGCATCGAGTGTGGCGTCGTGCAGGATGACGTATGCGGGTACCGACTGCTGCTTTGCCAAATCGCGGCGCCATGCGCGCAATTTATCGCGGAGAGAGTCCGAGCCGGCATCCTCCGGCACAGGGAGCGGCACGGCCGCCGCCGCTTTCGCGGCTTTCGCACGCGGAGCCGGCGTGTATTTCTTGGTGGTCCATTCGAGCGTCACACCGCAGACGTCGCAGGACCCGCACGTTTCCCACTTGGGCGTTTCACCGAAGTGCAGGCAGATCTGACGATGGCGGCAGCGCGGCTGTTCGACGAAGCGGCGCAGCGTGTGATAGCGTTGCCAGGCGCGCTCGCGTTCGCCGGGGTCCTGCAACTGCTGGACGAAATGGGTGAGCAGTCCGATATCGCGCTTTTGCCAAAGCAGGACGCAATCTGCCGGCTCGCCGTCGCGTCCGGCCCGGCCAGCCTCCTGATAAAACTGTTCGATGGATTTCGGCAGCGCAAGATGAATCACCGCGCGTGTCGCGGGCTGGTTAATTCCCAGGCCGAATGCCAACGTTCCTACGAGCACCCGCTTCTCGCCGGACATCCACAATTCCTGATTCTTCTGGCGCAACGCGGTGTCCATTTTGCCGTGATAAGGAACGATTGGGACACCCTGTTTTCCCAGACGTTCCGCGATCGCTTCCACCGCCTTGATGGTCGGAGCGTACAGGATCACATTGCCTTCCTGATACCAATCGAGCGCGGCGTCGAGCATGGCATCCTGTTGCCGCGGAGCGCACTCGTGCACGATGTAACGCAGATTCGGCCGGTAGAAGCTGCTGACCGACAGCGCCGGATCGCGCAGTCCCAACTGCGCCAGAATATCGTGGCGGACGATACGCGTGGCGCTGGCAGTGAAAGCCGCGATCGGCACCATCGGGAACCGCTCCCGCAGAATTCCGAGCTGGCGGTATTCGGGGCGGAACTCGTGACCCCATTCCGAAATGCAATGCGCTTCATCGATGGCGAAGAACGCCAACGGTACTTGCTTTAGCCAACTCAGCATGTTTTCCTGCACGATGCGTTCGGGTGACACGTACAGCAACTGCAGCGCGCCCGCTTCCGCTTGACGCCGAACGTCGCGCGCCCCCTCGTAATCGAGCGTACTGTTCAGGAACGCCGCGTTAACGCCGATCTCGCGCATACTCGCGGCTTGATCTTGCATCAATGCGATCAGCGGGCTCACCACCACCGCGGTCCTCTGTAAAACCACAGCGGGGAGTTGATAGCATAGCGATTTACCGCCGCCCGTGGGCATTACCACGGCGACATCGCGCCCGCCCAGGATGGCCTCGACGATGGCTTCCTGGCGCGCGCGGAATTCGGAATAGCCCCAGTGCTTCTTAAGGAGCGCCCGCAGGTCGGACACTGGACTCCTTTTTCCCTAAATGTAGCGCCACTGCGCCGAACGTCAGCCGCTCGAACTCGACCTCGCCGAATCCCGCGGCCCGCATCTGCTCGGCCAAACCCTCGGCGCCCGGAAACTTCTTGATCGACTCCGGCAGGTACGAGTATGCATCGCGCGAACCCGAGATCATCCCTCCGACAAACGGCAGCACGCGCGTCGAAAAGAATCCGTAGAGTCCGGCGAAGGCACGGTTGGTCGGCTGCGAGAATTCTAGAATCGCCAGAGTGCCGCCCGGTTTCAGCACGCGCGCGAGTTCATCGAGCCCGTGGCGATAGTTGGTGAGGTTGCGGAAGCCGAAGGCGACCGTGATCAGGTCGAGCGAATTCGAGGCCAGCGGCAGCGCCAGCGCATCAGCTTCGAACAGCGGAGAGCGAAACCTGCGCGCCACAACCTTGCGCCGCGCCTCAATCAGCATGGGATGGCAGAAGTCACTGCCGTAGATCGCTGCGCCTCCGCCGCGCGGCCTGCAGCGACAACAAGACGTCGCCGGTACCGCAGCACAGATCCAAAACTTTCGCTCCAGGCCGCGCCAGCACATCTGCCACGCGCTGCACCGTGTGCGCGCGCCAACGCTTGTCCAGATTGAACGATAGCAGATGATTCAGCAGGTCGTAGCGCGCGGCCACGCGGCCGAACATCCCGCGCACCCAGCGCGACGCCGCTTCCTCGCTAGTGATCCCCTGCGGCGTGGTGCCCGTCGCCGGCGTCATGATGCGAGTGCCACTTCGATCGCTTCCATTACAGCGCGATCGTCGACGCCCGTGACGATTTTCACGTCGCCGATCTTCACCGGGAGCACGAAGTGAACCTTGCCCTGCACCGTCTTCTTGTCCGCCGCCAACCGCGCGAACAAGCTCGACGCCGTGATGCCCGTAAGCGCCGGGATCGGTCCATATTTACGAATCACCGCGTGGATGCGGGCGGCGTCGGGAGGCGCCAGTTCGACCACGCGCTCGGCCAACGCCGTCGCCGCGTGCATGCCGAACGCCACCGCTTCGCCATGCAGGAAGCGCTCGTATTGGGTATCGGCTTCGAGCGCGTGCCCCACGGTGTGACCGAAGTTGAGGATGCGCCGCAGATCGCCTTCGCGCTCGTCCGCGGTCACAACTTCGGCCTTGATGCGCACTGCGTCGGCGATGATGCGGTCCACCGTCGCTGGCTCCTGAGCGAACACGCGGTCCGCGCCTTCGGACAGCACGCGGAACAATTCAGCGTCGCGAATCACGCCGCACTTGATGATCTCGTACAGCCCCGCGCGATACTCGCGTTCCGGCAGCGTCTTCAGCACGTCGGGATCGATCAGCACCACCAGCGGCTGATGAAAACTCCCCACCAGATTCTTGCCCGATACCAAATTGACGCCGGTCTTCCCGCCCACCGCCGCGTCCACCTGCGCCAGCAGTGTCGTCGGAATCTGGATCACCGGAATCCCGCGCATGAACACCGCCGCCAGGAACCCGGCCACGTCGGTGACGATGCCGCCGCCGAACGCCACGATCACGCTCGAGCGGTCGCCGCCGCCGGCAATCATCTGCTCCGCCAGCGCTTCCACCTCAGCCAACTTCTTGCGCGGTTCGCCGCCGGGGAAGAACAGCACCTGATGCGAGCGCCCATCCAGCGCTCGTTCCACGCGAGCCCCGTGGAACCCCCAAACATCCGCTGTGGTCACCACGAAAAGCTTGCCCGCCCGCACCGGCAAAAACTCGGCGATGCGAGCGAGCGAACCGCGCTCGACGATGGCATCGTAGGCGCGCTGCGGCGTTTCCACGCGAAAACCGGGCATACGTTCGTTGTACCATGGGCGTGTTGCCCCAGGCCGTCTATCCCCTGTTTTTAGCTTTCCTTTTCGTCGCGGCTCCGTTGAAGGAAACCACCGCCACCACGGTTCTGTGGACCGCGCCCGCCATCCTGTTCTCCGCTCTGATGATCGCCTGGGCCGCGGAATCCGCGCAGTATTTCGTGGCGCAAGGGTTCGCACTGGCCATGCTGGCGTGGATGCAAACCCTGCCCGAGTTCGCCGTCGAAGCCGTACTCGCCTGGCACCAGCAAACGCATCTGCTGCTGGCGAACCTTACCGGCGCGCTGCGATTGCTAACGGGACTCGGTTGGCCGGCGATCTATCTGACCGCGGCACTCTCTCACCGGCACGCCACCGGCAAGCCGATGCGCCGGATTGTACTCGAAGAGCACCACTCCGTCGAAGTGCTGGCGCTGTTGACGCCGCTGCTGTATGTGCCGGTGATCGCGATCAAAGGCTCGCTCACGGTGTACGATGGCGTGGTCCTGATCATAATCTACGCCGCCTATTTGTGGATTCTCGGCAAGCTCCCTTCTGAAGATCACGAAACCATCGAAGACCTGGAAATCATTCCGCGGACCATCGTTAAATCCTCCGCGATCGCTGCGCATCTTCGCTATCGGCGCGCTGTTCGTCGGCGGAGGCGCGCTCATCTACTTCAGTGCCGAGCCGTTCCTGGCGAGTCTGCTGGCGCTAGCCACGCTCGCGGGCGTGCCGTCCTTCGTCTTCGTGCAATGGATCGCGCCGCTGGTCAGCGAATTTCCCGAAATGCTATCGACGCTCTACTGGGCCCGCCGCTCCGATCGCGCCCCCATGGCCCTGATGAATATGGTGTCGAGCAACATCAATCAGTGGACCTTGCTGACTGCCATGCTGCCCATCGTCTATTCGATGAGCGTCGGCGCCGTCACCCCCATCACCTTCGACGCGAAACAAGAGATGGAGATCTGGCTCACCCTGGGACAAGCCGCCATCGCCCTGGTCTTCCTGCTCAACATGGAACTGGCCTGGTGGGAAGCCACCGCCCTCGGCGTCCTCTTTGCGATTCCCTTCTTCAGCTCCGCCACCGAACCCTTTATCACGTGGATCTACTTCGGTTGGGCCGGAGTCGAAGTGATACGCATGTTGGTCGGCCACCGCAAGCCGCAAGCCTTCCCGCTGTTCGTAAAAGTGTGGAAAGACCACGTCCGCACCGCCGCCTGACCAGGCTCCTGCAGTCCGATGTATACTGGCCAAGCCGGGAGGCGCAACCATGAAATTTACCTGGTTCAACCTGATGCCGTGGCCTTATTTGCCCGACGATTTTCGCGAGAAGAATCGTTCCGTATGGGTTGACATCCCGTCCCGTTATTTCGATCCCGAGCGTTCTCACACCGTCTATAACGATCACCTCGATTGCCTGGAGTACGCCGCCCAGATGGGCTTTGACGGCATCGGCGTCAACGAACATCACCAGAACGGCTACGGCATCATGCCTTCGCCGAATCTGATCGCCGCTTCGCTTGCGCGCCGTACGCAGGACACTGCCATTGTAGTGCTCGGCAATTCCATCGCGCTCTATAATCCGCCCACACGCGTGGCCGAAGAGTTCGCCATGCTCGATTGCATTTCCGGCGGACGCTTGGTCGCCGGCTTCCCCGTCGGCACCTCGATGGACACAAACTATTGCTACGGCACCATCCCCGGCCTCACTCGCGAAAAATACGCCGAAGCCCACGAGCTGATCATGCGCGCCTGGCGCGAGCCCGAGCCTTTCGCTTTCAACGGCCGCTATACCAAGCTACGCTACGTCAACGTGTGGCCGCGCCCCATCCAGCAGCCGCATCCGCCGATTCACATTCCCGGCGGAGGTTCGCTTGAAACCTACGATTTCTGTATCGACAACACCTACTCGTATTCGTATCTGAGCTTCGGCGGCTATCTGCGCGGCAAGGCTCTGATGGACGGCTACTGGAATCGCGTGGCTGAACGCAATGCGCCCGATACGTCGCCCTATCGCGCAGGATTCGCGCAATTTATTTGCGTTGCCGATACCGATGCCGATGCCGAGCGCCTCTACGCCAAGCACGCCCACTACTTTTACAATCGCTGCCTGCACGTGTTTCCCGGCTTCGCCGACGCTCCCGGCTACCGCACCATCAAGACCATGCAGAAGGGCATCCTGAACCAATACGCGCCCACGAAGATCTTCGAGGAAGTCCCCTGGGGCGAGTTGATCGAAAGCGGCCGCGTCATCGCCGGCAGCCCCGAAACGGTCCGCCAGCGCATGGAGGACTTGATCAAAGGTCTGCGCGTCGGCAATGTGTTTTGCCTGATGCAAATGGGCGACATGCCCAAGGATAAGGTGCAGCACTCGACGCGCTTGTTCGCCGAACAGGTCATGCCCAAACTGCGCAACGTCTTTCCCGAATACGCGAACGATAGCCGCTTCTGGTGCCATCCTCTCGCGAAGCGCGTGACTCCCGCGGCCTTGCCGGTGGAGGCGCTCGCCCGATGACACTCAAAACCGTTGCCACCGCACGCGTGCCCGTGCGCTATTACGAAGGCGGCTCCGGCACGCCTTTGGTTTTTCTGCACGGCGCCGGCGGACTGGATATGGACCAGCCCTTTCTCGACGCCCTCGCCCAGCGTTTTCATGTGTACGCGCCGCTGGTCCCCGGCTACGGCGATAGCGAAGAGTGCACCGAGCTGCGCGACATGCTGGATTTCACGCTGCACACCTGGGACGTGGTCAGCGCGCTCGGCCTCAAAGATCCAGTGCTCGCCGGATTCTCGATGGGCGGCATGATCGCCTCCGAAATGGCTGCCATCGCGCCCAACGATGTTTCGCGACTGGCCCTGATCGCGCCCGCGGGCCTGTGGCTCGACCAGCATCCCATCCCCGACTTTTTCGCGATGCTGCCCTTCGAACTGCCGCCGGTCCTCTTCTACGACGCAGAAGCCGGTGCCAAAGCAATGACCGCCGGCGTGGACTTGAGCGATCCCACTTTCCTGCAAGGCTTCCTGGTCCAGAACGCCCGCCAACTCGGCGCCGCCGGCAAGATCCTGTTCCCCATCCCCGAGCGTGGACTCGCCAGCCGCCTCTACCGCATCCGCGCGAAGACGCAATTGATTTGGGGCGACAGCGACAAATTAATCGCGCCCGTCTACGCCCAGGAATTCCAGCGCGGCATCGCCGGCTCCAGCGTCACCATGATCCCTCAGGCCGGACACTTGGTGCCGTTCGAAAAACCAGCCGAAGTCGTCGCCGCTATCACGCCCTTCGCGTGAGCTTGGCTTCGAGCGCCGTCTTTACAGCGGGCCACTCGGAATCGAGAATGCTGAAGTAGACCGTGTCGCGCACGCGTCCGGTCCAGGTAAGCATGTGCTGGCGCAGCGTGCCTTCTTCTTTGGCGCCGATCCGCAAAATCGCGTTGCGCGACTTTCGATTCAGCGCGTCCGTCTTCAGTTCCACGCGAATGCATCCCGAGCGTTTCAAAGGCGTGCCGCAGCATCAGATACTTGGCTTCGGTATTGATCGCCGTGCGCTGCCAGGGCTTCGCGATCCAGGTCGCGCCGATCTCCCGCCGCCGGTTCGTCACGTCGATATTCATATAGCGAGTCGAGCCGATCACACGCCCCGTCGCCCGTTCCACGGTTGCAAACGGCTGCGCCGTCCCCGCGGCCTGATCCTTCAGCGCGCTTTCAATGTAACCGAGCATTTCCTCGGCGGTCGTAGCGCGGTAAGGAATCCATTGCCACAATTCCGGATCGAGCCCCACCTCACACAGCGCCGCGTGATGGTCCAAGGTCAGCGGCTCCAGCCGCACCTGCGCGCCCTCCAGAATCACTTACCCACCAAGTGCGCGTCAGACTTCTCGTTCTCGTTGCACACGAACTCGATCAACTCCGTGTCGAGCATGATCCGTTGCGTGATCTTCGCCGTCCATGGCTTGGTGTAGGCCTTGGGGTCATCCACCGTGACCTCGATTTCCAAATTCCCATAGTTTACGCGCCGGAACCGCTCCGTCATTTTCCCGGCCTCGGTCAACGGACTCCCGTTCACATCCAGCCACCCGTCATCGCGGAAACCGGTGGTCTCCACCACCAAAGTGTCGCCATCCCACTTGCCGATCGAGTACCCATACCACCACGGCTGCACATCGCGAGGCGGCAGCGCGCGCCCATCTGTGAAAATCTGGCGGATGCCGCTGTTCCCCTCATACAAAATCACGATCACCCCGGGAGTCTGAATGATTTTCCGGGGTTGCGGATGCGTGTGCAGCTGCATCAGTCCCATGGGCAGACAGTGCGCGTCCGGATTGTCCTTGCTGTTTTCTGCCATGCGCTTCGCGAGCAGCTCCTTGGCCCATGGCTGGTATGGCAGCCCGCCCTTCATCCCATAACCGATGTCCCAAAACTGATTCGACCCCAGCGTCGGCCCGAGCCCAGTCGTGGAAGGCGCCGCCACCGCCCGAAAGTTTTCCCAGACCCCCGAGAGATCCGGCTTGCCATCCGCAGTCCGCGGCGCTGAAGCATTCAAATCCGGTTTGCCGTCGGCGGTCTTGGGAACCCCGGGGTAGGATGCAGCGGCCACTGCGCGAATAGCGTCACCGCGCTAGCGAAGACCATCACCAGGGTTTTCATAGTCACCGATTATCCCTCAAAATGTGCGCTCACACACCGACCAGCGTCTCGATCCCCCGCCGCGTCCACCAGGTTCGCGATTCCCTACGCAGCCCATCCCGTCTGCGCCGTGTAATCGTGCACCCAGGAGTTCGAGCGTTCTTCCAACGGAGGGCTTGGACCGGTCCAGCGAAAGCGAAGAGCAGCATTCTAGATCCTGTCGCGAGGGCCTGCGTGCGTTGGGGGGTTGCCGGTTCCTGACCGGTCCCGATCCGTTGCGGGTTATGAAGCGGACTCCTGCCGTTGGGAGCAAATTCAGCGGAGGGGCCCCAATCTTTTTAAGGATCGCGCCGAAACAGAGAAGATTTGAATATTCGCGTTCGTCATGCGAACATTTGACAGTGCCGACGTCACCGGACATCCGTCAAGGCGAGCCGCGCTGGCCCGCCATGGTTGCGCTGCTCGCGGTCAGTGCATTGTTCTATGCGCTCCCGCCCGCGCTGAAAGTCGGTCCCGACTGGCTGTTCGTGGTGTCGGTGCTGGTGCTGACCTTTCCTGCGGTCTTCATGCACTCCGCCGCGCTATGTGCCGCTGGCCCGCGTTCTCGGCCACGCCGCGTCGGCATCTTGACCCTGGCGATGATCGGCTCGCTCGGGCTGTTGGTCGCGCGCCTGCCGCTGCACAAGGAATCCCCCAGCGAATTGCTGCGCGCCGCCACCGCTCTGTGGATCTGCAACGTCCTGATCTTTGCGTCGTGGTACTGGCGCCTCGACGCCGGCGGCCCACATCAGCGCGACCTGAGCGTGTGCCATACCGACGGCGCTTTCCTGTTTCCGCAGATGACGCTCAGCCGCGAACTGCGCATCGAAATGGAAGAGGACGATTGGAAGCCCGGCTTCATGGACTACCTGTTCCTGGCCTTCAACACCAGCACCGCGTTTTCTCCCACCGACGTCCCGGTGCTTTCGCGCTGGGCCAAGGGACTGATGATGGTCCAGGCCATCATCTCGCTCACCACCATCGCGTTGCTGGCCGCTCGCGCTGTGAATATTCTTTAGTTCCGCTTGAAGTGTTTGCTCAGCGCCAGCCGCTGCGATGAATAATGGGAGCCGATCTCTTTTCCATAGAGCCGGTCCGGCGGAGCGAGCAGTTGTTCGTAGACCAGCCGGCAAACGATTTGTCCGTCTTCGAGCAACGAAGGAACATCGTGCGAGCGCACTTCGAGCACCGCATGCGTTCCCCGGCGTTCCGCCGGCCCCCAGCCAAAACCGGGATCGAAGAAACCCGCGTAGTGAATGCGGAACTCGCCCACCGAAGGATCGTAAGGAATCATTTCGGCCGCATAACCCGGGGGGATGCTGACTTTTTGCTTCGACGCCAGAATATAGAATTCGCCCGCCGCCAGCACAATTGTTCTCTTGGCATTGCGTCGAATCGGTTCCCAAAATTCCTTCGGATCGTAATAGCCGATGTTCGCGAGATCAATAGGAGCGGTATCGTGGAGCGCCCGGTAACCAATGATGTCGCTGGCTTCCGTGCCTTCGAGGTCGATCGATAGTTGCAGCCCCTCTGCTATCATCGGCGCGATCGGCGAAGCGTCCGGCGAAAACACAATCGATTCGGTTTCGCGCATTTCCTTGAGCATGGTATCCGAAGAGCGCGGCGCTCCGCGGCTCAGCCGCAATTGATTCAACTTCGATCCTGCGCGCACAATCACGTCGAAAGTAAGCGGCGCGATCTCAGCGTAAAGCTTTCCTTTGTATCCTGCCCGCACGTCTTCGAACCTGGCGGCATAATCCGTGATCAATCGCGTGAAAATATCCAGGCGGCCCGTGCTGCTCTTGGGATTCGCTCGTCCTGAAATGAAATCCGGAAGGAATAACTCTTCCTGTAGCGGGACGATATAAACCGAGCCCTTCTTGAGCAGCGCCGAGTTTGTAAGATCGACCTCTTCGACCACCATCTCCTGCAACTTTTGTTGCACGGTTGAAAACTGCGTAGGCAGGAAACTGGCGGCGACCCGATAGCCCATCTTACCCAAGCGCAAGTCAATGCTCGACGGCTGAATTTGGTCTTCTGAAATAGGTGTGGCGGCGCGGATGTTCCCGTTACGGACCAGTTCTTCCAGCCGCTGGACGGGCAAAATACCTTTGCTGAGCGAGTCGCTCTCAGGCAGCAGAAGTTCCGGAAACAGGGCCAGGGCGTCACCGTTCATGTCTGTAATTCTACCGTCCCGAGCTCCCAAAGCCGCCCGCGCCGCGCTGCGATTCGCCCAGTTCGCCGCCTTCTTCCCACTCCACCGCCTCATATCGCGCGACCACTAGCTGCGCAATGCGGTCGCCCTTCTCAATCACGTAATCGCCCGCGCTCAGGTTGAACATCACCACGCGAATCTCTCCGCGATAGCCCGGGTCGATGGTCCCGAAATTCGCCACAATCGAATGCTTCAACGCCATCCCGCTGCGCGGCCGAATCTGCGCCTCGTAGCCCGAAGGCAGCTCAATCGCGATGCCGGTAGAAACCCCCTGCGCCACGCCCGGCGACAGCACCACGCGCTCGACCGCACGCAAGTCCATGCCGGCGTCTTCTTCGGGTCCGTGCGCGTAATGCGGCAGCACAGCTTCGGGATGCAATTTCATCGCGCGGATTCTCATGAACCCGTTATGATAACGAAGTTAGCCTCCATGAAACCTCCTCGCGTCCTGGCCGTCGCGCCCATGCCTCCGGAAAAGATCGCCTACGCGCTGGCGCGCTATTCGCGCTCGGCCGATTCCATTCGCGATTCCGTCGAGTGGGTGCGCACCCACGATTCCACCAAGTTTCTCGAAAGCTTTTACTTCCAGTACGGCCACGCCTCGATCGCCGACCTGGGCCACGTCGTGCTGTGCTTTGAAGGCGTCTCCGAACTCGCCGCCACCGAAATTGAAGATGAGCAACTCTGGGACGGCCAGGCCCGTTCCTCGCGCTATCAGGATTTCTCCCGCTCCGGCTTCGTCACGCCGCCCGAACTCGCGGCCACCGCTTACCCGGCAGCCGCACAGAAACTGCTCGACGCCTATCACCACATCCATCAACACATCCTGCAACATCTGACCGAAAAGCTCCCGCGTCCCGACGACATGAAGCCCGACGCTTATCAGCGCAACCTCGCCGCGCGCGCCTTCGACGTCGCCCGCTACACTCTGTTCTTCGGCATCCCAACGGGCGTCGGCCAAGTCACCAGCATCCGCACGCTGGAGCGCCAGATCCGCCGCCTGAAAGCGTCCGAGTATGCCGAGATCCGCGAGCTCGCTGACGAGATCGCCGCCGCCTGCGCTCAGCCGCCCACCTGCGCGTGGGACGAGAAAACCGCCGCCGAGCCGCTTGCGCCCACGCTCGCGCGCCATGTCGACGCCGATCAGCACGCGATCGATTCACGCCGCGATCTAGCAGCCTGGGCACGCGCCAACGTTTCTATCGCGCCTTCGGCAGTCAGATGCCGTCGACTTGCTGCGCCCCGCGAACATGCACGCCGAGATCGCCGCCACGCTGCTCTATCCAGTAACCGATCTGCCCTTCCGCGACCTCTATGAACTCGCGTGCTCCTGGTCGCCGGCCCAACGCAACGAAGTGATCGACGTAGCACTCCGCTCGCGCACCCGCCGCGACGAGCTGACTGCGCGGTTTCCGCGGCGGCCTCTACGCCTACGACATCGTCATGGACATCGGAGCGTATCGCGATATGCATCGGCATCGGCGCTGCCAGCAGTATCGGCAGGCGTATTCCGGACGCCTCGGTTTCGACACGCCGCAAGCGCTCCGCGACGCCGGCATCGCGGACAGCTACGAATCCGTGATGATCGAAACGCTGGCCACGATTCAAAACCTCCCCGAGCCCGCCGCGCACTACCTGCTGCCCTTCGGCGCCCGCTCGCGCTTCCTGTTCAAGATGGATTTCGCCGAAGCCGAATACATCGCGCGCCTGCGCAGCGGCGTCAAAGGCCACTTCAGCTACCGCCAAGTCGCCTGGGAAATGAAGCAGAAGATGGAGCAGCTCGACCCCGAACTCGGCCGTCTGATGGAGGCCACGCCGCCCTGGATCGAAGACCCTCTCAAGCGTTAGGCATGTCCACGCCGGTACATCACCATCCGCCGCATCACGCTCCCAGTCTCTGGATGGCGATCAAGGACGCCATCCTCGGCGACCCGCATCGCGACTTCACCGAAGGCTCCATCCCGCGCGCCATCACTCTGCTGGCGATCCCAATGGTGCTCGAGATGATGATGGAGTCACTCTTCGCCGTGGTCGATGTCTTCTGGGTAGCGCATTTGGGCTCGGATGCAGTAGCCACGGTCGGCTTCACCGAATCTCTGCTCACACTGCTCTACGCGGTAGCGATGGGACTGAGCATTTCGGCCGCAGCTACGGTCGCTCGACGCATTGGCGAAAAGAATCCGGACGCCGCCGCCGACGTTGCGGTGCAGTCGATATTGATGGCGCTGCTGATCGCCGTGGTCCTCGGCCTCGCCGGCGGCATCTTCGCTCCGCAACTGCTGCGTGCGATGGGCGCGTCGCCCGCGGTCATCGCCACAGGTTCGAACTACGCGCGCGCGATTTACGGTGGCAGCGGCACGGTCCTTTTGTTGTTTCTGATCAACGCGGTGTTCCGCGGAGCCGGCGACGCCTCCCTCGCCATGCGCGTGCTGTGGACCGCCAACCTCATCAACATCCTGCTCAACCCCTGCCTGATCTTCGGACTCGGCCCCTTCCCCAAACTGGGCGTCGCGGGCTCCGGCATCGGTACCACCATTGGCCGCGGCTGCGGCGTAGTGATGCAACTGTGGTTTCTATTCGGCGGTAAGAGCCGCGTCGTGGCGCGCCTGAGTCATTTCCGCGTAAATCCCGCGTTGATGCTGCGCTTAGTCCGGTTGTCGGTGGGCGGCATGTTCCAGAACCTGATCGGCATGGCGAGCTGGATAGTGCTGGTGCGCACCATCGCCACCTTCGGCAGCGCTGCTGTCGCCAGTTACACACTCGCCATCCGCATCATGATCTTCGCTCTTCTCCCGAGCTGGGGCATGGCCAACGCCGCCGCCACCATGGTGGGCCAGAATCTGGGCGCGAAGAAACCGCATCGCGCTGAAATCGCTGTGTGGCGCGCGGGATTCTACAATATGGTGTTCCTGGGCCTGGTGGCGCTGCTCTTCGTCACCTTCGCCGATCCGATCATCCGCGTCTTCACACGCGATCCCCTGGTGGTTCCGATGGCCGCCACCGCGTTGCGCACCGTGTCGTACGGGTTCATTTTCTACGCCTGGGGCATGGTGCTGGTGCAAGCGTTCAACGGAGCCGGCGACACGATTACCCCCACCATCCTCAACTTGGTTTGTTTTTGGGCATGGCAGTTGCCGCTCGCCTGGTTCCTGGCGTTCCCGGCGCACGGCGGACCCATCGGAGTCTTCTCCGCCATCGCCATCTCCTATTCAACGTTTGCAGTGCTAGCGTTCTTCACGTTCCGCCGCGGTAAATGGAAAGGACAAAAGGTATGACCCCGCTGCTCGCAGACGCCGGGAACTATTCCTCTATTCGTCCGGCAGTGAAAAAACGAAAACTTGGTTCGAGGTGCTCGGATGCAGTTCCGGCGTCAATGGTAAGAGGCCGTTGCTGACCAGCGAACCCCCGGTACTAACCGCGATGTACTGCTTGCCGTTGACAGCGTAAGCGATCGGATATCCGGTCACCGACGAGCCCAGATTTACCTCCCACAGCACTTTGCCGGTGTCCTGATCGAGCGCTCGAAAATGCCCGTTGGTATCGCCGCCGAAGACCAGCCCGCCGGCCGTCGCCACTAGCGACATCATGCCGGCGCGCTGTTCGTATTTCCAAAGCGTCTTCCCTGTCTCCGCGGAAATCGCATAGACGGTGCCGACCTTATCGGTGCCGGGCGTGATCTGATTTTTGCCGCGGATCGCGTACAGCGATGTCGTCAGCGGAGCGACATCCAAAGGAGAAACAGTCTCGCAAGTGTTCTGCAAGGGGTAAAACATCACGTTCATCGTGGGGCTGTAGGATCCGGCCTGCCAGTCCTTGCCGCCGTTCGCAGTGGGACAAACGAAGCGCTCTTCGCCGGCTCTCGAAAAAGTGGTCTCGGGATTCACGGTGACTTTCCCCGTGGCGCCGTCGATCGAGGACACCACGTTCTGCCGCACCGTCGGCCTAGCCCACAGGAATTCGCCGGTCTGCCGATCGAGCGTGTACACGATCCCGGTCTTGCCGGGAATACCGGTCACCACTTTGCGGCGCTCGCCCGGCTTTAGCTTGGGATTGATCCACGACACTTGACTCGCATCGGGCGCGACCACCGTGTCCACCAGCAGGCGTTCGAACGGATGGTCGAAATCCCAGTGATCGACGATGTGCTGGTAATACCAGACGATTTTCCCGGTATCGGCGTTCAGAGCCAGAGTCGAGTTGTGATACAGGTACGTCTTATCGTTGCCCGCCAGCATGAACTTCGGCGCGGGCGACGTGACCGACGTCCCGATATAGATCAGATTGAGCTCCGGATCGTAGCTCGGCACCATCCAGGTGCCCACGTGGCGTCGTTTTTCATAAGGAATGTTGCCCCAGGTTTCATCGCCCGGTTCGCCGGGGCGGGGAATGGTGTGAGTGCGCCACAGTTCCTTGCCGGTTTTGCCGTCGTGCGCGGTGATGATGCAGCCGTCCGGCGTGGCCTTATATTCGCAGCCGCGGCCCGAAATGATTTTGCCGTTGGCGATGATGGGGCCCGAAGTCTCCTGGGCCGAATCTTCGCGGTAATCGACGATGCGGTTTTCCCACACCAGCTTGCCTGTCTGCGCGTCCAGCGCGTAGACGAAATCGTCGGCGCTGGTGTCGATGATCATGTTGCCGTAAATCGCGACGTTGCGATTGATGCTGGGAACGATCAGGAACTTGTTCAAGTCCTCGGGCAGCTTGCGCTTGTACTCCCACAGCAAATCGCCGGTGGCCGCCTGGATCGCCTGCACATAGTCGCTGGGATTCGGCAAATACATCACGCCCTTATAGATCAGCGGCGTTGCTTCCTGGACGCCGGGACCCATGCCGCGCGTCCAGATCATTTTCAACTTGCCGACGTTGGCTCGGTTGATCTGGGTGAGCGGGCTGAAGCCCCAACTGTTCAGCGTGCGGCGCCACATCAGCCAATCGGCCGGATCGGGGTTCTGGAGAATCTTGTCGGTGACCGGGACGAAAGGAGCCGGCGCGGGTTGTGCGAATGCCGGTACGCTGCTGGCGAATGCTAAGAGCGCGAGAGAACGGGAGAGGCGCATGAGGTTTTTATTTTACTCCGATCCTGGCGTGTTATTCTCATCTGTGGTTATGAGTGCTCAAAATTTAGAGTCTTTATTACAGGCCGTCGGGAACCCGGTGAACCTGCTGCGCAATTCGCAAATCGGAGCGTATGTTTATCCGGTGGTGCCCGGCGAATTCACCAACTGGCGCGATGAACAACGCGCGTGGCGCGAAACCTGCGTGCTGTTCGACCAGTCGCATCACATGGTGGACGTGAACATCGAGGGCCCGGACGCGCTCAAACTGCTTTCGCATCTGGCGATCAATAGCTTCGCCAAGTTCCCTGTGAACCGCGCGAAACAGTTCGTGCCGTGCAGCTATAGCGGCCATGTGATCGGCGACGGCATTCTGTTCCACATGGAAGAGAACAAGCTGGTATTCGTCGGCCGCGCGCCTACCGCCAACTGGATTCAATTCCACGCCGAAACGGGCGGCTACAACGTCACCACGGAAAAGGACGACCGCTCGCCTTCGCGTCCCGGTGGCAAGCCCGTGATCCGCAAGCGCTATCGCTACCAGATTCAAGGCCCGAACGCCAAGCAGGTGATCGAAAAACTGAACGGAGGCCCCATCCCCGACATCAGGTTTTTCAACATGGATTACATCACCATCGCCGGACGCAAGGTCTGCGCGCTGCGTCATGGCATGGCGGGCGCTCCCGGACTAGAAGTCTTCGGACCGTATGTGGAAGGCGAAGAAATCCGTGCCGCGATCGTCGAAGCCGGCAAGGATTTTGGCCTGCATCAAGTGGGCAGCCGGGCTTACGCGACGAACACCCTGGAATCGGGCTGGATTCCGTCGCCGCTGCCCGCCGTTTACACGGATGAAAGAATGAAGCCCTACCGCCAGTGGCTGCCCGCGACGGGTTATGAAGGCACTGGCTCGCTAGGTGGCAGTTTGTATTCGAACAACATCGAGGACTACTATCTGACGCCCTACGAACTCGGCTACGGCCCCTTCGTCAAATTCGACCACGACTTCATCGGGCGCGAAGCGCTCGAGAAGATCGCCGACAAGCCGCAGCGCCGGAAAGTAACGTTCGCCTGGAACGCGGATGACGTCGGCAAGGTCTTCCGCTCCCAACTCGATCCCGGGCCGAAGTATAAATACATCGATCTGCCGTTGTCGAATTATGCGTCCGCGTCCTACGACAAGGTGATGAACCGCGGAAAAATCGTCGGCGTTTCGATGTTCAGCGGCTACAGCTATAACGAGAGTTCGATGCTGTCGCTGGGCGTGGTCGATCCGGACGTCGCGATCGGCAACGAAGTCACGCTTTACTGGGGCGAAGAAGACGGCGGATCGAAGAAAACCACGGTGGAGCGCCACAAGCAGGCCGAGATCCGCGCCATCGTCAGCCCCGTCCCGTATTCCAAAGTCGCCCGCGAAGAGTACGCTAAAGGTTGGCGCACCGCTTCGCATTGAACGTTTTAGTCCTCGACAACTACGATTCCTTTACCTGGAATCTGGTGCAGGCTTTGGAAACCGCCGGCGGAAGTTGCGTGGTCCACCGCTCGGACCGCATCAGTTTGGCCGAAGTGGAGGCGCTTGCGCCTGACCGCATCGTGATCTCGCCCGGCCCCTTTGGGCCGGATCAATCCGGCATCTGCCAAGAGGTTGTGAAAGCGTTCTCCGGCCGTGTGCCGATCCTGGGAGTCTGTCTCGGGATGCAGGTCATCGCGCGCGTGATGGGCGCGGACGTTCGGCCGTCCGGCCATCCGGTTCACGGCAAGGCAGCAAGAATCCGCCACGACGACAAGGGTCTGCTGCACGGGTTGCCGAATCCGTTTTTAGGAGGCCGCTATCATTCGTTGGTGGTAGATCCGGCCAGCGTGTCTGCGGAGCTTGAGGTGTCGGCGTGGAGTGAAGACGGCCACATCATGGGCTGCCGTGTGCCGCTGCGCGCTGTCGAAGGCGTGCTGTTTCATCCCGAATCTTTCCTCACCGAGCAGGGCGCTCGCATCTTCGAAAATTTTCTGGAAACTCCGGCGCATGTGGTCTGATCGAACCCCGCCGGAGCGTTTGCGCACATTGGTCGCGCAGCTGCACTCGGCATTACCACGGCCCGGCTCGCGCAGCACGGCAAGCATCGATCAAGTTGAGGAATCGTTGCAACTTGCGCCGGGTTTCGCATGCGTGACTGGCACAAGGCCCCTCCTATTGCACAATCCCTTGGCGACCGTCACGTACTCGAATGGATCCGCCCTGATCACCGGCCCCGAAGGCGCAGTCGAAGTTTCAGCGCCAGCCTTCGACGTGCTCGGAGCGATGCTGGAAGCTTGGCGCGGCCCAGCCGAAGCGATTCTCGCCGGATTCCTGTCGTACGACCTGGCGGCGGAAATCGAGGACCTTGGACCTATTCCCCCGCCGGACTTCACTTTCCCGCAGTTCTACTTCGCCCTATACGATTCCGCCTTGACCCTTGAGAACCATCAATGGCGTCACACGGCAACCACCGCTTGGCGCACTCCACCGGCGCTCCGCAGCCGCCCCGATCGCGCAGCATTCGAGGAATCCGTAAAGCGGATCGTCGCTACTATTCGCGCCGGGGACATTTTTCAAACCAACCTCTGCCGCCGTTTGGAAGCCGACCTCGATCCCGCCATGGCCTGGGACTTGTACCAGCGCATGCGCACCATCAGTCCGGCGCAATACGAGTCGTTCATTCAAATAGACGACCAGCGCGCCATCCTTTCTATTAGTCCGGAGTTGTTCTTGAAGGTGGACGCGGGAATTGTGGAGTCGTCTCCGATTAAAGGAACACGGCCGCGCGCTCACGACCCCGCTGAAGACCAGGCCCTGGCAGCGGATCTTCTCGCCAGCGAAAAAGATCGCGCCGAACTCGCCATGATCGTCGACGTAGTGCGCAACGATCTCGGCAGAGTGTGCGAAACCGGATCGGTAGAGGTGACCCAGCACGCGGCACTGATGACACTCCCCACCGTCCATCATTTGTATTCCACAGTGAAGGGCCGCCTTCGCGAGGGATTGGCCGATTTACTCAGAGCCGCGTTCCCGGCTGCGTCCATCACGGGCGCTCCCAAGATCGAAGCCATTCGCGCCGCGATGCGCGAAGAAGGTCAACGGCGCGGCCCTTGCATGGGCGCGATCGGCTGGATTTCAATGGATGGAAACATGGAACTGTCGGTAGCCATCCGCACGGCGTTCACGTCGGACGGCCAAGTGCGATACTATGCCGGGTGCGGCATCACGGCTGACTCCGATCCGCATACCGAATTTAGAGAGAGCAGCCACAAGGCCGCCGCCTTCGTGCGGGCATTAGACCAAAGGGAGATCACACGATGAAATTGGTTTTCGGAATCTTAATAGGCGCTGCCGCTCTGTGGGCGCAGCCGCAACCACCTCCGGCCCCCTGGCGCGGAGCCGGTGCGACGCCGTGCGTTGGATCTGACGGCGGCATCTATAAGTGTCCGCCCGCCCCCCGCTCCTACGCCGTGCGCGCCGGCCACTTGTTCGACAGCAAAACCGGCCAGATGTTGACGAAACAAGTGGTGCTCATCAGCGGCGATCGCATCACGGAAGTGGGTCCGGCATCTCAAGTCAAAATCCCCACCGGCACCGAAGTGATCGACTTGAGCCAGGCCACCGTGCTGCCTGGCTTGATCGACGCGCACACTCATATGTTCAATCAGCGCAAGCCTAACGGGACCACAGAAGACTACATGCTGATCGCTGTCCAAAACGTGCAGAACAATCTGCGCGCCGGTTTCACGGCGGCTCGCGATATGACCTCGCACGGCAACGGCTATGGCGACGTCGCCGTCCGCGACGCGATTAATCAAGGCCGCATCGACGGCCCGCGGTACCAAGTTTCGACGCGCGGGATCGTATGGAGCGCCAACGCTATCGACCCCGCCGTTCCCGTGAACCCGCTGAACCCCATCGCGGTTCACACGGTGGAGGAAGCACGCGCCGCCGTGCGTGAGGAAATCGCCCACGGCGCCGATTGGATCAAGCTGTATCCCGCGGGTGCCTATTCCTTCAGCCCGTCAGGCAAGGATCAATACGAGGTCACCTATCCGCTGCCGGTGTTGCAAGCTCTGATCGACGAAACCCATCGCCTCGGAAAGAAAAACGGCTGCCACGTTTATGGCGGCGAAGGCCAGCGGAACGCTATCATCGCGGGCTGCGACACCATCGAGCACGGCTTCGGCCTCGATCAGGAGCAGATAAATATGATGGCTGCCAAAGGTCTCTTCTACGACCCCACCATCGTCCGCTACACTGAGCCCTACATGGACGACAACGACAAGAAGAACACCGGGGGCAAGTACCGTATCATCCCGATCTTCACGAAAGCCGCCGCCATGGCCGCCGCCACCAAAGGCATCAAGGTTATGGCAGGCAGTGGAGCCGACGGCGCAACCTTCGCCCACGGCACGCAGGCTCTGGAATTCGAAGCGCTGGTGAAGCTCGCCGGCATGACGCCCGCGCGCGCGATTCAATCTGGAACCATCATCAACGCCGAAGCGCTGGGATGGCAAGATCAAATCGGGTCTGTCGAAAAGGGCAAGTACGCGGACTTAGTTGCTGTCTCAGGCGACCCGCTCGCCGACATCACCGAACTGCAGCGCGTCAAGTTCGTGATGAAGGGCGGAAAAGTTATTCGCAACGACATGGCGGCCGGCGCTCCGAAGTGATTCGCAAGTCAGATTGACACCGCCGCCGCGCGGGATTAAGCTGCGGGAGGCATATAGAAAGGCGTTTCCATGCGTTTCGCAGCACTTTTGTGGCTGGCTCTACCGGCATTCAGCCAAACGGCCGTGCCGACGATTCCCTTCGATCCCGACCCGAACTTTCTGAAGCTGAACTACCAGTTGAATCTGGGCGAAGTGCTGGGCGTTGCCGTTAATTCCAAAGGCACGATTGTGGTGCTGAATCACCCCGGCAGCGCCACCTCCGGCCCGCTATACGGAAACGCCACCACGCAGCTTCTGGAGTTCGACTCCACCGGCAAACTGATTCGCGAACTGGGCAAGGGCGTTTACGGGTTGGGCTACGCGCACGGCGTCCGCTTCGACAAATATGACAACCTGTGGGTGGTGGACAAGGGCACGCACGCGGTGATGCGCTTCAACCCCGCCGGCATAGTCACGCTGAATCTCGGCCGCAGACCCGAAGGCCCCGACGAGCCCGATTACTACAAAGGCAACGGCCTCGGCAGGGGCGGCGCCGCAACTTCAGTGTTTGCAGCTCCGTCGCAGATAGACGGATATTTCCGCGCTCCCACCGATGTCGCTTTCGATTCCGACGACAACATCTATATCAGCGACGGCTATATCAACTCGCGCGTCGCCAAGTTCGACAAGCACGGCAACTGGATTAAGTCCTGGGGCGAACGAGGATTGGGCGGAGTGCATGCCGATCAGAACCCCGGCATGTTCAATACGCCGCATAACATTGGGATCGACCGCCAGAACAACGTCTACGTAGCGGACCGCGGCAACCGCCGCATCCAGGTGTTCGACCGCGACGGGAAATTCAAGCGTTTCATTTTTTTGAATGCGCCGTATGACAAGAAGCGGCATCCCGTGCTGGGCAACATGCCAGCGAATCCACCCGACGAAACGGCACCCTGGACGATATGTATTACGCAGGGGCCGACGCAGTACCTTTACACTTCCGACAACGAACCCGGCCGCGTGTACAAGCTGACGCTCGACGGGAAGATTTTAGGCATGTTCGGTGAATCCGGCCACGATGTTGGTCAGTTCAGTTGGATCCATGGCATGGCGTGTCCCGCGGAGAACACCCTCTTCATCGCCGACATGAATAACTGGCGGGTGCAGAAAGTGACGCTCCATCCTGACCGTGCCAAGGTTGCGTCGGGAGGAGAAAAATAATATGCGCCCACCACTACACGGTGTCGTCTTAACGCTGTTGATCGCAGGCTCCCTGCCTCTCGCCGCCGGCGCGCCCGTTACGTTTCACAAGGACGTCGAACCCATTTTGCAGCGCAATTGCCAGACCTGCCATCGTCCCGGGCAAATTGCGCCGATGTCGTTCCTGACGTACCAAAACGTCCGTCCCTGGGCCAAAGCAATGAAGGCCGCGGTGCTCTCCCGCAAGATGCCGCCATGGTTTGCAGATCCGCAACATGGCCCATATCTGAATGACCGTTCGCTTAAACAGAACGAGATCGATACCATCGCGGAGTGGGCCGATGCCGGAGCTCCGGAAGGCGACGCGAAGGACGCGCCAGTAGCCGTTGCGTGGCCGGAGGGTTGGGCCATCAAGCCGGACATCATCGTCGATGGGCCCGTCACGGATGTGCCCGCGAGCCCCAAGAACAACGTGGTCGAATGGATCACCGTCATCATGCCGACGGGCTTCACGAAAGACACTTGGGTGACCTCCGTGCAGATCAAGCCGGAATTCCCGGCGGTGACGCATCATATTTGCATCGGCTATTTACCGCACAATCCCAACTACAAATATGGCGTGGCTTACTGGGCCGACAAAGAGCGCGACGCCGAAGGCTCCGCGCTTCCCGACAAGGGTCCGACCTTCCTGGGCGGTGGAACGCCGCGCAGCAACGATGGCAATGCCCTCGCTGGAGGCCCACGGGCCTTGGGCCAAAGCGGAGGCGCGCAGCCTCCGGGAGGCGCTGAGGATTGCTACCTTCCCGGCAACTTCGCCGCCGACTATCGCGCCCTCAACGCCGCCAAGCTGATCCCGGCGGGATCGGATATTACTTTCAATTTGCACTATACGCCGAACGGAACCGCCGTCACCGATCATGTGAAAGTCGGTTTCACGGTTCTCGATAAGGCTCCGGAACGCCGCTATGTTTCGTTCCTGACCACGTCGCCGACCGACCCGAAGCGCTTCGCGATTCCGCCCAATGATCCCAACTGGCTGAGTCCGCCGGCAGAAGTCACGTTCCTGCAAGATGCCGAACTGGTGTACCTGATGCCGCATATGCATTTTCGCGGCAAGGACATGACATACATTCTGGAATATCCGGATGGAACGAAGAAGACCATCCTGAGCGTTCCGCATTATGACTTCAACTGGCAGCTCGGCTACGACACTTCTATCAAGGTCCCGAAGGGAACCGTCCTTCACGTCGACGCCCATTTCGACAATTCGGTGAACAACAAGTTCAATCCGAATCCGAACAAGACCGTCTACTACGGCACCATGACGTGGGAAGAAATGATGAACCCGTTTTATGGAGTGGTCGTGGGCAAAGATGTAGACCCGAAGACCATCGTTCGCAGTAAATATCTGCAGGTGGGAGGCGGAGGTTAACATGGCGAAGTCCAAGAATCCCTCGGGACGGCGCGGCTTTCTGAAGGGTGCCGCGGCGGGTGCTGCGGCCTTGGTGACCCAGTCCCCCGCGAAAGCGCAAGCGCCCGAAACGCGCCGTAATGTTGCGGTGCCGTCGGCCACGGCGCTCGCTAAGGAGACGGAACCGGTCGCGACTGAGGTTGAAGTTTTGACGGCAGACCGTCCTGGCTCGGACTTCATGGTAGACGTGTTGAAGTCGCTTGGCTTCGAATACATCTGCGCCAACCCAGGGTCGAGCTTCCGGGCGCTTCATGAATCCATCATTAACTACGGCGGCAACAAAGCGCCGGAGTTGATCACCTGCTGCCATGAAGAGCAATCCGTGGCGATGGCCGACGGCTACGCCAAGATCGAAGGCAAACCGCTGGCGGTGATGGCGCACAGTACCGTCGGATTACAGCACGCGGCGATGGCGATATATAACGCGTACGCCGGGCGGTCGCCGGCGTTCATCATTCTCGGCAACACGATCGATGCGACGGCGCGGCGGCCGCTGATCGAGTGGTATCACAGCGCTCAAGATGCCGTCGCGATGGTGCGCGACTACTCCAAATGGGACGACCTGCCGATCTCACTGCCGCATTTCGCCGAGTCGGCCGTGCGGGCTTATAAATTGGCAGTCACGCCGCCTATGGGGCCGGTGATTCTGGTCGCTGATAGCGATCTGCAGGAGACTCCGGTCGAAGCAAGTCTGAAACTGCATATTCCGAAGTACACGGCGTCCGGACCGCCCGCGGGTGATTCGGCGTCTGTCGCGGCTGTGGCCAAGCTCCTGGTCGACGCCGAAAATCCCGTGATCTTCGCGGACCGCTGCGTGCGCACTGAGGCCGGCCAGGCGCTGCTGGTCGAGTTGGCGGAGACGCTGCAAGCTCCCGTCGCCGGAGGAAAGTTTCCCAACCATCATCCGCTGAGCCAAGCCGGTGGACGTGCGCTGATCGCCAATGCGGATCTCATCGTCGGTCTCGAAGTGCCGGACCTGTGGGGAACCGTAAACACCGTGCGCGACCAGTTGCATCGCTCCACGCAAACGTTCATCAAGCCGACTACCAAGGTGGTGAGCATCTCCGCCTTGGAACTCGGCATGAAGAGCAATTACCAATATTTCCAGCGGTATCCGGAAACCGAAGTTTCGATCGTGGCCGATGCGGAAGCCACGCTGCCCTATCTGATTGAAGCTTGCAAGCGGCTGATCACGGCCGATCGCAAGCGCGCCTTTGAAGATCGCGGCAAGAAGTTGGCAGCGGCGCACGAACAAGGCATGCAGCGGGCGCGCGACGAAGCGACGTACGGTTGGGATTCGAGTCCCATCAGCCTCGCCCGCTTGCAAGCCGAGTTGTATGACGTGATCCGCAGCAAAGATTGGTCGCTGGTGGGCGGCGGCGCTTCGCGGCTGTGGAACGTCGACAAGATCTATCGCACGGCAGGCGGCGGTGGCGCGGCGGGCGTGGGCTACACGGCGCCCGGGTCGGTCGGCGGGGCACTCGCGAATCGCAAACACGGACGGCTTTCGGTGGCGATTCAGACCGATGGCGATCTGATGTACGCTCCCGGCGCGCTGTGGACCGCAGCCCATCATCGCATCCCTCTGCTCAGCGTGATGCACAACAACCGCGCGTATCATCAGGAAGTAATGCACGTCCAGCGCATGGCCAACCGCCACCAGCGCGGCATCCAGAACGCGGGAATTGGGACCACTATCACCGACCCGAACATCGATTTCGCCACCATGGCTCGCGGCTTTGGCGTGCACGGCGAAGGACCCATCACGGAAGCCAAAGACCTGGGACCGGCAATTCGGCGCGCACTCGATGCGGTGGAGCGCGGCGGTGGACCCGCTCTGGTAGACGTCGTCACGCAACCGCGTTAGAGGCCACTATGCGTCACATCATTCTTCTCGCGATGGTCTGTATATTAAAAGCGCAGACTCCCGCAGGCAACGCCGCCAACGGCAAGAAAATCTTCGATGCCTATGGGTGCTATCAATGCCACGATCACGACGCCAAGGGCGGAGCCGGTGCGCGTCTGGCGCCGAAACCGATTCCCTTCGCGGCATTCGCGCGCTATGTGCGCAACCCTAAAGGCGAAATGCCGCCGTATACCAGCAAAGTGGTATCGGACCAGGAACTCGCCGACATCTACGCGTTCCTCGAAAGCATTCCGGCCCCGTCCGCATCGAAAAGCATTCCGATGCTGAACCGATGAATCAAGCTGCCGGCCCGACGATCTGAACGCTGATCCCCTCCGGATCTTTAATGTGAAATCCCGCATCCAGGTTATTTTCCGGAGTCACACCGCGTTCCTTCAATTCTCGCGTCACAGCTTCTTTGTTGAATTTCTCCACGCCGATCGCATAGTGATCCACCAAGCCAGTGGGGCTTTTGTGATGCAGGGAGACCAGCACTTTCCCCGCCGAGCCCAGCCGCACAATTTCGTTGGGCTTGTCCTCACTGACAACAATGAAACCGAAGATCTTCTGGTAAAAGGCGATCGACCGCGGCAAGTCCGTCACTTGAATGCTGATGTGATCGATCTTGACGGGCTTGATCGCAGCGTCCTGGGCTTGCGCGCCCGCCGCCGTCAACATCGCCAATCCTTGAATCAAACCCCGCCGCGAAAGCGCTCCCTTCTCGAAGCGGTTCAGCAGATCCGAAATGATCCATTCCATACAGCCTCCTTAATGATTCTCTCAGTGTAACTGGACCAACGCTCAGGTGTTTGGCTGTCCTATTCTCATTCAAATAGTAAGAAGCTTTGACTGCAAAGTGTTGGGAGAGAGGATATTTTGAGGTTCCGTTTGGCTGATGTCTTTATGGAGGCCCGGGTGACGCGCCGTTTGCCAGTGCCCAGACAACCGAAGTGAGGATGGCGTCCGGCGGGGACGCCGATTGCGGGCCAGAGCACTTTCTTGCTGAACGATGTCAGCTACAGCACCTTCCGCAGCGCGACTGCGGAGCCGGCGCGCAGATCGGCGCACTGGGCATCCGCATCCCGATCGCGCGCGCCTTCACGACGCTGCCGGCGCTGGCGAAGTAAACTTGTGCTTCGAGGAGGAAATTCATGGCGAAAATTCTGGGAGCGATCGGCTGTTCGCATTCCCCCACGATCGGGTTTGCGCTCGACCGGCAAAAACAGGACGATCCCGTGTGGGCGCCGGTGTTCGAAGCGTTTGAGCCGTTGAGGCTTTGGCTCGCGGAGAAGAAGCCCGACGTTCTGTTCGTCATTCATAACGACCACGTCACTTCGTTTTTCTTCGATCATTACTCACACTTCGCCCTCGGCATCGGAAACTCGTATGCGGTAGCAGACGAAGGAGGCGGTCCGCGTGCGTTGCCTCCCATTCAGGGTCATGCCGGCTTGGCTCATCACGTGGGCGGGTCGCTGGCGGCGGACGAATTCGATCTCTCCTTTTTTCAAGATCGCGCGTTGGACCACGGATGCTTCTCTCCGCTATCGATGCTGTGGCCGCACGAACCGCAGTGGCCGGGAGCCATCGTTCCTCTGCAGGTGGGGGTGCTGCTTTTCCCGATTCCTTCCGCACGGCGCTGTTATAAGCTGGGCCAGGCGCTGCGCAAAGCGATCGAGAGTTATCCCGAAGATCTTTCGGTGGTTATTCTGGGCACCGGCGGGCTTTCCCATCAAGTGCACGGCGAACGGGCGGGTTTCAACAACACTCCTTGGGATATGCAATTTCTCGACTTGATCGAAAAGGATCCGGAGACGCTCGCGGAGTTGACGCATGCCGAATACGCCGAGAAAGGCGGCATGGAGGGCAGCGAAGTCATCATGTGGCTGATTATGCGCGGGGCATTATCGGCGAATATCAAGAAGGTCCATCAGAGTTATTACCTGCCGACGATGACCGGCTTGGCAACTGTGATTTATGAGAATGAGGCTGCTGCGCCGATGCCCGACACTGAACGCGCCTACGCGGCTCACGTGGGAAAGCAACTGGCGGGCGTGGAAAAACTGCCAGGGACTTATCCATTTACCTTGAGCCGCAGCGTGCAGGCTTACCGGCTCAACAAATTCCTCCACCGCATGATCGAACCCGTCCATCGCAAACTGTTTCTCGCCGACCCCGAGGCCGCCTTCGCGCAGAGCGCGCTTACCGAAGAAGAGCGCGACATGGTACGGCGCCGCGACTGGCGCGCCCTGATCCACTACGGCGTCATCTTTTTCGTGCTCGAGAAATTGGGCGCGGTGGTGGGGGTTTCGAATCTGCACATTTATGCCGCGATGCGGGGCGAAACTCTGGAGGAGTTTCAGAAGACCCGCAACGCCCCCGGCGCCCTTTATTCCGTTGCCGGAACCGATGCGGCCCAGCCTGCCTGGGAAAGAGAGTAACGGCTTTTACAATCGCTGAGGCGCGGCCCC
Source organism: Bryobacterales bacterium (assembly GCA_963745995.1). Lineage (GTDB taxonomy): Bacteria > Acidobacteriota > Terriglobia > Bryobacterales > Bryobacteraceae > Palsa-187. The sequence continues at coordinate 1,174,471 of CAVUZF010000005.1, read as the reverse complement.
TTCTGGCGTGGTAGATTCCTTGCCGTCGGCCTTGCTGAACCGCGTCCCGGGTCCCGTTTAGGCCCTGCGTCATCGCGGCGGTCAAGCAGGTCGTCGCCGTGTGCGGATTATCTCCCTGAAAACGATCTCCCATTGCTCCGCGCAGCCGGTCGTCCGCTTGCGCAATCGCCGAAAATGCGAATGGCGGTGAGTCCAATCGATAACAATATTCTGGCATTAGTCATGCATTAGCTCTGCGTTACACACAAGTGGGCGAAGATGCTATATCTTTGGTTTCGGCCCGTGCGACCACGAGGGCACATCGATCCGGCCGAAGCAACAAGAGATGAGGAAACAAACGCGCATGCGACTTATACAAGGATTCCTGGTCTTGCTCCTTCTCACCACGTTCACGGCGCTCGGCCAGACCAGTCAGTTCCAGGGCAGCGTCCCCATGGGTGCTGCATCGCCGACACCGCTCGCTCTCACACTTCACGACGCAATCGATCGCGGGCTGAAGGCGAATCTGGGACTATTGGTCAGCGATTCGGCCAGCGAATCCGCACGCGGCCAACGGTTGCACGCGTTGAGCGCGCTGCTGCCTCAACTTGACGCCAAGGCCAGCGAAGCCGTGGAGCAGATTAGCCTGAAAACCATCGGCTTCAATCTCACCATTCCGGGCGTCAACATTCCCACCATTTCCGGTCCGTTCCATTACACCGACGTGCGCGCCTACGCCTCCTGGAATGCCTTCGATTACAACGCCCGCAAAGAATACCGCTCGGCTGGCGAGAGCCGGCGAGCCGCGCAGCTCTCGGCGATGGACGCGCGCGATCTGGTGGCCGAGGCCACTGCCAGCGCCTATCTGCAGATCATCGCGGATGCCTCGCGCATGGAAGCCATTCGCTCGCAAGTGGAAACCGCGCAGGCGCTTTACGATCGCACTGCAGATCAACAGCGCGCCGGGACCGCCGCCGGTATCGACGTTCTGCGCTCGCAGGTGGAACTCAAACAGCAGCAGCAGCGCCTGCTGGCGCAGAGGAATCAGTTCGACAAAGACAAACTCGCGCTCAGCCGAGTGATCGGACTGCCCAACGGCCAGGAATTCAATTTGTCGGAAACCGCGCCGTATGCGCCCCTCACCTCGATAACGCAGGAGCAAGCTCTGGTGGCGGCGCTCGCGCAGCGGCCGGATTATCAAAGCGGCCAGGCGCGGGTGCGCGCGGCGGAGAACGACGTGCAAGCCGCGCGCGGCCAGCGTTATCCCACTGCCGGAGTCACCGCCGATTACGGTGACGTCGGCCCCGCGCTGAACGATTCCCATGGCACGTTCACTTTTGTGGCTTCGGCGAAGATCAACTTGTTTAACGGCGGGCGCATTGCCGGGGACGTGATCCGCGCCAAGGCCGCTTTAAAGCAGCGGCAGGACGAGTTGGCCGATCTCTCCGGCCAAATCGATTATCAGGTGCGCGCGGCATTCCTCGATATCCGCACGGCGGCCGACCAGGTGGCGGTAGCGCAAGACAATCTCGATCTCGCCAATCAAACGCTCACGCAAGCGCGCGACCGCTTCACGGCGGGCGTCACCGACAACATCGAAGTCATACAAGCGCAGGAATCGGTCGCCAGCGCCAATGACAGTCTGATCGCCGCGCTGTATGCGCATAATCTGGCGAAGGTCAGTTTGGCACGCGCCTTGGGCGGAGCCGAGCAGGGAATCCAAAAACTAATGGAGGTAAAGTAGCCGTGGCCGAATTGTTGCCGGATAGAAACGCTCCCCCCAAAAAGCGCCGCATAGGCCGGATTGTCGTGCTGCTGTTGGTTGTCGCGGTCCTGGCCATTGCGGGTTACTTCGTATGGCGTTACTTGAATACATACGAGAGCACCGACGACGCGCAGATCGACGGCCACATCAATGCGATTAGTGCGCGTATCGCGGGGAATGTCATCGAAATCCACGCCGAGGACGAGCAGGTGGTGAAGGCCGGAGACGTGCTGGTCCGCATTGACCCGCGTGATTACGAAGTCGCTGTCGCAAAAGCGGAAGCGGACTTGCGCGACGCCGAGGCTGCACTCGAAAGCTCGCGCATCGATATTCCGATCACGACCACCAACGCCGCCAGCCAGCTAAAGACAGCGACTTCGACGCGTGCGGATGCAAGTGCGTTTGTACGGGGCGCGCAGCGCCAGTTGGGAGCGGCGCGCGACCGCCTCGAATCGGCGCAAGCACTGGTCCGCGACGCGGAAGCCAGCGTCAAGAAAACCAGTGACGATGTCGCGCGCTACAAACTGCTGGTGGATAAAAACGAGATTCCGCGGCAGCAGTACGATACCGCGGTGGCGCAGGCCGCCAGCGCGCAGGCCACGCTCGATTCGCGCCACGCCGCGGTCCGCGAAGCGGAGCAGAACATCGCGGTTGCGCAGAGCGCGGTCGAGCAAGCCAATCAGCGTATCCCGCAGGCGGACGCTTCGATTGAGTCTGCCATGACCGCGCCCAAACAAGTGGCCGTCAGCGAAGCGCGCGCGAAATCCGCATTCGCGCAAGTGGCGCAGCGGAAGGCGCTGCTCGACCAAGCCAAGCTGAATCTCAGCTACTGCACCATCGTTGCGCCGGTCAACGGTATCGTCGGTAAGAAGACCGTGGAACTGGGCGAGAACATCTCCCCCGGCGAACAGTTGATGGCGGTGGTGCCGCTCGACGATATCTGGGTCACCGCGAATTTCAAAGAAACGCAATTGAACAAGATGAACCCCGGCCAGCGCGTCCGTTTCAGTGTGGACGCGTCGGGCAAGGAATACACCGGCAAAGTGGCTGCGGTCGGCGGAGCCAGCGGTTCGCGCTTCAGTCTGCTGCCGCCGGAAAACGCCACTGGAAATTATGTGAAGGTAGTGCAGCGCATTCCGGTTCGCATCAACCTCGACCCCGGGCAGAATGACGATCACCGCCTGCGCCCCGGCATGTCTGTCGATCCCAAAGTCTATCTGCAGTAGGAGCGCTCATGGCCGACGCCCCCGAGATCTGGAAACCGAAATTCAACCCCTGGCTGATCGCGGTGGTGGTCGCGCTGGCTGCGTTCATGGAGGTGCTCGACACCAGCATCGCCAACGTGGCCTTACCGCACCTGGCCGGGGACCTGGGTGCGAGTAACGACGAAAGCACCTGGGTGCTGACTTCGTATCTGGTTTCGAACGCGATCATTCTGCCCATTAGCGGATGGCTGGCGAACCTGTTCGGGCGCAAACGCTTTTTTCTGCTGTGCATTTTCCTGTTTACCCTCAGTTCGCTATTGTGCGGGATCGCCCCGAGCCTGCCGCTGCTGATTCTGTTCCGCGTGGTCCAAGGCGTGGGCGGCGGCGGGCTGCAGCCCATGGCGCAGGCGATTCTGGCGGATACTTTCCCGCCTGAGAAACGCGGTCTGGCGTTCGCTCTGTACGGCATCACCGCTGTCATGGCGCCGACGATCGGTCCCACGCTCGGCGGTTGGCTCACCGATAATTATTCGTGGCGCTGGATCTTCTACATCAACCTGCCGGTGGGAATCGCCACTTTGTTTCTGGTCCTTCGCGTCGTTGAAGACCCGCCGTATATTGCACGCAGTAAAAACGCTGGTATACGCGTCGACTACATCGGCATTGCGCTGCTCGCGCTGGGCGTGGGAGCGCTACAGATTCTGCTCGACAAAGGCCAGGAAGACGACTGGTTCGGTTCGCAGTTCATCGTCACACTGGCGGTAATCTGCGCCGTCTCACTCGTCTCGCTGGTGTTCTGGGAATTGCACACCAAAACACCGGTGATCGACGTCCGTATGTATAAGAGCTTCAATTTTGCGGTGGCGAATTTGATGATGTTCTTCCTGGGCATGCTGTTGTTCGCCAGCCTGGTGATGATGCCGCAGTTTCTGCAAACGCTTATGGGATACACGGCGGAGTCTGCCGGTCTGGTTCTTTCCGGCGCCAGCCTGATCATCCTGGTTGAGATGCCGATCGTCGGCCAACTCACCACCAAAATCCCCGCGAAATATATTATGGCGTTCGGCTGGATTTGTCTCGCGTTCGGTATGTATTATTCCACCAAAGCGTTGGATTTGGAGATCAGCTTTGGGGCCGCCAGCCGCCTCCGCATGATTCAGGCGTTCGGCCTGGGGTTCCTGTTCGTCCCCATCAACCTGAGCGCCTACGTCGGCGTTCCGGCCGAGAAGGGCAATAATGTATCGGGCCTGGTGAATTTCATGCGCAACATTGGAAGCAGCGTGGGCACTTCCATGGTCACCACCATTCTGGCTCGGCGGGCGCAATTTCACCAATCCGTGCTGGCTTCGCATGCCACCAGATACGATCCCGCGTTTCGGAGTCAGCTAAGTGGACTCAGCCGGCAGCTCCTGCACGCGGGCGCCAGCGCACCCGACGCGCAAGTCGCGGCCTATGGGCGGCTCTATCGGTCCTTACAGGTGCAATCGCAAACACTGGCGTATGTCGATACCTTCATGGTGCTGGCTATCGCCGCCGGGATTATGTTCCTGCTGGCGTTCATCGTGCGCAAGAACGATCCGGGTGGTGGACATGTTGTGGCGGAGTAGAGAGACAAATTTATGATCAAAGTGTTGACCATCGATCGCGAATACGGAAGCGGGGCTGTAGACATAGCCCAACAACTCGCGGACCGGCTCGGCTGGAAGTTATGGGATCAATCGCTGACTGACGAAGTGGCGCGCCACTTCGAGTGCGAGAGCCACCACATTGAGCGGCACGAGGAGCGCAGAGATCCGCTCTACTACCGCGTTTTCAAAGCCTTCCTGCGTGGCAGCTATGAAGGAAGTCAGATCACGCCGCAGATGAAAATGGCGGACGCCGAAAACATTCGAAGGGTGTCTGAAGAGGTAGTAAGAAAAGTAGCCGCTCAAGGCAACGCCGTGATTGTCGGCCGCGGCTCGGCTTACTACTTGAGAGACCAGCCGGAATGCTTTCACGTCTTCATCTACGCGCCGTTCGAAGAAAAAGTCCGGCGCTTGCGGCAGTCCGGCAAGAGCGAAGAGGAAGCGATCCAGTTGGTCCAGACCGTAGATCGTGACCGCGCCGACTTCATCCGCCAAAACTTCGGTATCCAGTTTCCCGCGCGCCATTTTTTCCACCTGATGGTCAATTCCACCATGGGAGAACCAGCGGCGGTGCAAACGGTGCTGGACGCTTTGTCGGCTGTGCAGAAGTCCTGAGCCCGAGTGTACGGAGTGGAATCTAATGAGCGACCCCGGAAAATCCAGCGAAGAGGCCCTGAAGGAATTGGCCTTGGATGTGAGCATAGCGCCCAGCCGCGCCGCCGATGCGCTGTGGCGGCAGTTGAACCCGCAGCTATGGGAACAAACCGATAACCCCTGGGCGGTGCTGCAGACCGTATCGAAGGAAAGGCTCAAACGACTCATCGCCGAGCCGGCGTTTCGCGCGACGCTCGACGAACTTCTGCGGGCGCGCTTGGTGGAGAAACAGTTACCACGTTGGTTCCAGCAGAAGCACAAGGATGCGCCACTCACCGGGGTGGCTTACTTCAGCATGGAATTCATGTTGAGCGAAGCCTTGCCGATTTACTCGGGCGGATTGGGCAACGTCGCCGGCGATCAACTGAAGGCGGCGAGCGATTTGGGAGTGCCGGTCATCGGCGTCGGATTGCTGTATTCGCAAGGCTATTTTCGGCAGGAACTCGACCGTTACGGCTCACAACGCGCCTTGTATCCTTTCAACGATCCCGGCCAACTGCCGGTCACTCCGGTGCGTGGCGAGGATGGAGACTGGCTGCGTCTGACGATCCCGTTTCCGGGCATCGATCTTTGGGTTCGTGTATGGGAAGTGCAGGTGGGACAAGCCAAACTTTATCTCCTGGATACGAACGATCCCGCCAACATTCCGGAATATCGCGGCATCACCAGCGAACTCTACGGCGGCGGACCCGACCTGCGCCTTCGGCAGGAGCACGTGCTCGGCATCGGCGGCTGGCGGCTTCTGCGCGCGCTCTCGATTCATCCGGAGGTGTGCCACCTCAATGAAGGGCATGCGGCCTTTGCGGTACTGGAACGCGCGGCGAGTTATAAAGATGACACCGGCAAGTCTTTCGAAACTGCTCTCGCCATCACCCGCGCCGGAAACCTGTTCACCACGCATACCGCCGTCGAGGCGGGCTTCGATCGCTTTCCAGTGGATCTCATGCGGCCTCACTTCGAACGGTATTGCAGCGAGCGGCTGGGAATCGGCTTCGATGAGTTGATGGGGTTGGGCCGGCGCAATCCGGAGGATTCGACGGAGCCGTTTAATATGGCCTATCTCGCGATCCGTGGCAGCGGCGCCGTGAATGGCGTAAGCCGACTGCATGGCGTGGTCAGCCGCGCGCTTTTTGAGCCCCTTTTCCCGCGCTGGCCGGCCGAGCGAAGTGCCCGTCGGCCACGTTACCAACGGCGTCCATGTTTCGACCTGGGATTCAGACGAAGCGTACCAACTCTGGAAGGACGCTTGCGGGCACGGTTGTTGGGGCGGGAACCTGGAGACCATGGAAGCCCAAGCTTTCAGCATCGCCGACGAGCCGCTCTGGAACATGCGGACGGCGGCGCGGAAATCGATGATCGAATACCTGCGGCCGCGCTACGCAAGGCAGGTCGCGATCCAAGGCGGATCGAGCGCGGAGATCGCCGAGGCTGGCACGGATTCTGGACGCCAACACCCTCACCCTCGGCTTCGCGCGGCGTTTCGCCACATACAAACGCCCCAACCTGGTGCTGCACGATCCCGGCCGGCTCACGCGAATCCTCGGCAACACACAGCGGCCCGTGCAATTGGTCCTCGCCGGCAAAGCGCATCCGCAGGATGGAGCCGGACAGGAAATGATTCGCCAGTGGAATGAATTCATCCGCCGCTCAGGTTTCCACGGATCGGTGGTGTTTCTGAGCGACTATGACATGCTGCTGACGCAGCGCATGGTCGGTGGCGTCGACGTGTGGATCAATACGCCGCGCAGACCGTGGGAGGCCAGCGGCACCAGCGGCATGAAAGTGCTGGCGAACGGCGGATTGAACCTCTCGGAAATCGACGGATGGTGGGCCGAAGCCTATACGCCCGCTGTCGGCTGGGCGGTGGGCGATGGCCAGGAGCACGGCGACGATCCCGCCTGGGACGCCATAGAGGCGGACGCTGTCTATACCCTGCTCGAAGAACCACATCGTGCCGGAATTCTATCAGCGCAATCAGGCGGGGATTCCCGCCGCGTGGGTCGCGCGCATTCGCGAAAGCATGGGCCGCCTGGCGCCGCAGTATTCGGCCAATCGCGTTGTCAGGCAATACAGCGAAGAGCACTATCTACCCGCGGCGGCGGCTTACGCAGCGCGGGCGGAGCAAGGCGGCAAACTCGGCGCGGAGATTCTCGCATGGCAGCAGCGGCTGGCGAACGATTGGAGCGGTATTTCGTTCGGGCCTCTTCGGGTGGAACCTAAGAACGGCGCCCTGCGCTTCGAGGTTCCGGTCTATCTAGGGAAAGTAGGTCCTGAGGACGTGAGCGTGGAACTCTTCGCGGACGGTCAAAACGGAAATGGGCCGGTACGCAAAGGAATGGATCGTGGAGCGGCGGTGCCCGTCGACGGGTTTGTGTACAGCGCGAGTATCGAAGGAAATCGTCCCGCGAGCGACTTTACAGCGCGGGTGATTCCGCGCCACCCCAGCGCGTCTGTCCCGCTCGAGGCGATTGAAATTCTTTGGCAGAGGTAGAGCGCAGCGCCCCCCGGAAAATAGCAATACCATTCACCCTGGAATGTTGGATAAAATCGCTGTTGCCACACCCGAAAAGGAGCCTTCCAAGTATGAAACAACCGAGATCGTGGATGCCGTTGTTTTCCACCGCAGTTTTCGTCGCGCTCTCCGCAACCCAGCCGGTCCGCGCGGAGTTGCAGGAAAAGGCTAAGAAGGTGGCGGGCACCACCGTCCACTATAAAGTGGTCCTGCCCAATGGCTACGATCCAGCGAAGACCTATCCGGCGATTCTTGCTTTCGGCGGAGGTCCGCAAACCATGAACACGGTTGACAATGTTCTGGACCGCAACCTCCGCGCAGAGGCCGAAAAGCGCGGTTATATCGTGGTTGCACCGGCTGCGCCCAACGATGAATTGTTCTTCGAGGATGGCGCTCGCATCTTCCCCGAGTTCCTGAAGCTGATTCTGGCGGATTACAAAATTCAGGACGGCAAGTTTAATATCGCTGGACCGTCTAACGGCGGCATCGCCGCCTTTCACGTCGCGGCCGCCAATCCGCAATACTTCCTCTCCGTCACCGCCTTTCCTGGATACATGTGGCAGCCCAGCACCGCGAGGCTCCAAGCGATTTCGAAGATGTGCGTCTTCATGTACGTGGGCGAAAACGATCCCTATATGTGGCACTCAGAGATGAAGAAGGAAGCCGAATGGCTGAGTTCCAAGGGAACCCTCGCTCGTTATACCGTCGAGAAAGGCCAGCCCCACCGCATGGAGACGCTCGCCGGCGCTAATGCCGGACGCTTGTTCGATGGCTTTGAAGAGGCCAAAAAAGGCTGCAGCAAGTAGAGAGGCTATTTTGAGATACGTTCCCAGATCAAGGTGTTATCGACCATGGGCGCGTTCAGTTCCGGCGCATCGATGCGTAAGGACATTCGATTGGCTCCCTGAAATGTGAACCATCGCTTGGTCACTTTGCCGACTAAATTGGGGTTTTGATTGACGTCATACGTGCGGACGATAAACCCTTCTTTCGCGTGAATCTCGACCGTGCCACAGTAAGCGCCGAATCCCTTGATGGCGGACAATGCATCCTCCGGGGTCGGCGTGGTTTCTGACTTCCATGGAGGCCGCTTCGGATTCATGCTGATGAAGCACATGTGGCTGGCGTCGCTGTCGAACATGGCGTAAGCAACGCTATTGGAGTTTTCCCTGGTTGTTCCGTCGGCGAAGCGCTGTGGGTTGGATACCAGCCGCCAGGTGCCGGCAAATCGCTTCGCAATGTCATGCTGGGACTGCGCGCGTACTGTGCCGCCGAACTGGCCCAATACGAAAACGAATATCCCGGCGATGGCAGGTTTCATCTTTTTCACAAATGCTTGGAGCCAGAAGGGTTACTGGAGCCACCCGCCGGGATCGAACCGGCGACCTGCTGATTACGAATCAGCCGCTCTACCAACTGAGCTAGGGTGGCTCTCCGATCAGAATATCATAGGGGGCGCGCACAGCCCTCGATTGCCGGCGATCTTGCGCGAATGGTTGATGGAAAATCGCCAATGAGCCGATAGTATTTGAAGATGAGTTCTTCCTTGCCGGAGCTTGCGCTCGACCGCGCATTGGCGCTGTCCCGCGTGGGCGGCGATCTGGAATTGCTGCGCGAGATCGCAGTCTTGTTCCTCGACGAATGCCCGCGCGCGGTGCTGGAGATTCACCAGGCGGTCGCGGGCGAAGACGCCACCAAGTTGGAGAACGCCGCTCATTCGCTCAAAGGCTCAGTGGCGAACTTCGGAGCGCCCGCCGCCGTTGCCGCCGCCTTCCGCTTGGAGCAGATGGGCCGCGCCCAGCAACTGCTCGAAGCGCCCGAAGCCCTGCATGCGTTGGAACAAGCTTTATCAGTGGTCTGCGCTGAACTCGCTGCTTTATAGCTGCGAGCCAGACGCCCTACCTGCTATCATCTAAGTTCACTCCAACGCATGTCGCTCCCTGTTGAAATCGTTTGCGCGCACAGCCCTGACTCCGATGACGCCTATATGTTTTATGCATTGGCGACGCGTAAGATTCGCTCCAACCTGCTGCAGTTCCGCCATGTTCTCGACGATATTCAGACGCTGAATCAGAAAGCCCGCGTGGGCGAATATGAGTTGACGGCGATCTCTTATCACGCCTATCCCTACGTCGCCGACAAGTACAAACTGATGGCCGCGGGCTCCAGCATCGGCGATGGCTATGGCCCGATGGTGGTGTCCTCGCATCCCATGGGGGTCGAAGAACTCAAAGGCAAGCGCATCGCGATTCCGGGCCGGCTGACCACCTCCTATCTGGCGCTGCGCCTGATGGAGCCCGACTTTGAAGCCGTCGATACACCCTTCGACAAAATTCTTGACGCAGTGACCGATCGCAAAGCCGACGCCGGCCTGATCATTCATGAGGCGCAGTTGACCTACGCAAAAGCCGGTTTCCACAATGTGATCGACTCTGGGCCGCTGGTTCAAGGACACTTACGATCTGCCCTTGCCCCTGGGCGCCAACGCGCTGCGGCGCGATTTGAACCCGGAAATGGCCAGCGAATGCTGCCGCTTGATGCGCGAAAGCATTCAGTACGCTCTCGATCATCGCGAAGAAGCTCTGAATTATGCGCTTCAGTTTGCCCGCGATATGGACCCCGCGCTGGCGGAGAAATTCGTGGGCATGTATGTCAACCACTACACCGTGGATTGCGGGGATATCGTGCCCAAGGCCGCGCAAAAACTGCTCGACATGGGATACGAGGCTGGGTTGATCCCGCACCGCGTTCAGGTCGAGTTTGTGCGGTGAAACTAGTCATCCTTCTCTCTTTCGCTTCTCTCTTTGCGCTTCTACAAGCGCAAGATTTAGACACTAAACAGCGGACTCGCGCGGTCCGCGATATGGGCAAGCAAGGCGAAGAAGCCATTCCTCGGGTGGTCCCTTACTTGGCCGATACCGACGTTGGCGTGCGTGTTGAAGCCGTCAAAGCGCTGATCGAAATCGGCGGTCCCAAGACGCTGGATGGCTTGGTGCGCGCCGCGGCCGACAACGATCCCGAAGTGCAGATCCGTGCCACCGATGGCTTAGTGAACGTCTACCTGCCCGGGTACGTCAAGACTGGCCTGAGCGGTACGCTCTCTCGCGCCGGCGCCTCGGTGAAGGGCAAATTCACGGACACCAACGATCAGGTGATCGATCCCTTCATTCAAGTACGTCCCGACGTGATCGCCGCGCTGGGGAAACTCGCGCGCGGCGCGGCTAGTCTGGATGCGCGGGCCAACGCCGCGCGAGCAGTCGGCGTGTTGCGCGGACGCGCCGCCATACCGGATCTGGTCGAGGCCCTACGTTCCAAGGATGACAAGCTGATGTATGAGTCGCTGGTGGCGATTCAAAAAATCGGTGATCCCGCAGCCGCGCCGCGTATCAGTTTCCTTCTGCGCGATTTGCAGGAGAAGATTCAAGTGCAGGCGCTCGAAACCACTGGCCTGCTGCGTAACCAGGAAGCCGCTCCGCAGGTTCGCGATGCCTTGGCCCACGCGCGCGGCGTCAAAGTGAAGCGCGCCGCGCTCGAAGCCCTGGCCATGCTGGCCGATCCGGCGGATCACGCGCTCTTCTCAGAAAATCTGCACGACAAAGACGATCAAGTGCGCGCCGCAGCCGAGGAAGGCCTGGGCCGTTTGCGGAATTCCATGGATCGCGCCGCCTTGAATATGGCGTTCAATGACGAGCACAGCATGAATCCGCGCCTGTCGGCTGCCTTCGCGCTGGTGCTGCTGGGTGAGTTGAAAACCGACCGTTACGGGCCGCTCCAATACCTGCTGAATTCAGTGAATCAGCGCGCGTGGCGCGACGTGGCGGTTGCGTTCCTGATTGAATTGGCGCGCGAGCAGCCCATCCGCCAAGTCATCTACGGAATGTTGGGCACGGCCACGAAAGACGAGAAAATCCAGTTGAGCATCGTGCTGGCGCGCTCCGGTGACCGCGATAGCGAGCCATCGCTCGAAGCGATTTCGCGAGATCCTGACCCGGATGTAGCCGCCGAAGGCATCCGCAGCCTACGCGCATTGCGCGCCCGGCTGCCGTAGCAAAGAAACGCGAAACTACTTCGCTTTCTTCTGCTTCTGCTGACCGACGCGGACTTTGAACTGTTTCGCTTGCGCTTCCTGGTAGGCTTTCCAGTCGAACCGCTGCGACGCTTCCGACAGATACTTATTGATGTCAATGTCCTTAGGCAGCACTGCCATCAGGCTGGCGGACATCGTACCGTCGGGACTGGTGATGCGGTACCGTTTTACGTTCGGGATGGACATAACGTAATCAGGATAACACGGCCGTTACTGCTGCTGCGCCGGGCGTTCCTTGAAGTGCTGCGGCGCGCGGTCGTTGTATGGATACTGCTGGTTGTATTGGTCCTGTTCCGCCTGACGGGCCTTGGCCGCCTGCTGATGCTGTACGATCTGATCGATCACGTACGCGCCCGCGCTTCCCGCCACCGCGCCGATCATCGCACCCTTCTGGCTGCCGGTCATGCCGCCCACCGCCAAGCCTACGCCCGCGCCGGCGCCGAGTACCGCTGCGGTGTGCTTGCTGCTATCGGTTGTGACGCCGGAGTCGTGGAGCGTCTTGTTCAAATTCAAATTCTGCACCATGCCGTTGAAAATCATCGCGCTGCGCATCAAGTCGTTGAGGAACTCAGTATTCAACTGAAGAGTGACCGGCGGCTTGGGTGCGGTGGTCTGCGGATCGGCGACCGCCATCACCGTCATGCCGAACAAAATCCCCGATGCTTGCGAAGGTTTTCATAGTATAGGAGGCTCCACTTCCTCGTAGGAGAGGATGGCTGGCACAGGAAAATGGTTGCGCGCGGTAAGATTAAGTTTTATAAATATTCGGCCGAAGTTGCTTCTCTCCCGCTGTTACGCGACATCCTAACCTTGTGAACCTGTTTACCCCTTTGAAAATTCGTGACATAACCCTGCGCAACCGCATCGCCGTTTCGCCCATGTGCCAGTATTCCTGCGACGACGGCTTCGCCACGGATTGGCATTTGGTCCACCTGGGCAGCCGGGCCGTCGGCGGCGCAGGCTTGGTCATGGCGGAAGCGACCGGCGTGACCGCTCGCGGACGCATCACCCCAGGCGACCTTGGCATCTACCACGACCAACACATCGAAATGCTGTCGCGCATTGCAGCCTTCATCAAGCAGCACGGCGCGGTGCCTGGAATTCAGATCGCCCACGCCGGGAGAAAAGGGAGTTGCTACGTACCGTGGGAAAACAACGGTGCTCCCATTCCGCTCGACGCCGGCGGATGGGTGACCGAGGCTCCCAGCGCCGTCGCGTTTCGCGAAGGTGAGCCGGTGCCCGAGGCACTAACCAAAGCCGGGATCGACGCCGTTGTGAAAGCCTTCGCAGCCGCCGCGCAGAGGGCGCTGACGGCGGGATTCGAAGTGCTCGAAATCCACGGTGCGCACGGCTATCTCATCAATGAGTTTCTGTCGCCGCTCTCCAACCGGCGCACCGATGAATACGGCGGTGCGTTTGAAAATCGAATTCGGTTTTTATTGGAAATAGTCGCGGCGGTGCGCGCCGTTTGGCCGGAACGCTTCCCGCTGTGGCTGCGTATTTCGGCGACGGACTGGAAAGAGGGCGGCTGGACCATCGATGACTCGGTGAAGCTAGCCGCAGAACTGCGCAAGCGCGGCGTCGACCTGATCGATTGCTCCTCCGGCGGCCTCGCGCCCGACGCCAAGATCCAGCCGGGGCCCGGCTATCAAGTGCCGTTCGCGGAACGAATCCGCAAAGAGACGGGCATACTGACCGGTGCTGTCGGCATGATCACAGACCCGCAGCAGGGCGAGCAGATCATCGCCTCGGGCCAAGCGGATGTTATTTCGCTGGCGCGCGAATTCCTGCGCGATCCCTACTGGCCGCTGCACGCAGCGCGGGCGCTAGGCAAAGAGCAGCCGCCTCCGGTGCAATATTCACGGGCCTTCGCGTAGTCAATTCGGACAGGACTTATTGCGCCACCCACCCGCCATCGACCGGCAAGGCATGGCCGGTGATGAAAGCCGCGCGGTCTGAGCACAGCCAAACTACGGCGTCGGCGACTTCTTCGGGCTTGCCCACACGGCCCACAGGGTGCATGTTGACGACCACATCCCACATTTCGCTGAAGCCGCGCTGTGCCATGTCGGTGTCGATCACCGCCGGGCACACCGCGTTGACGCGGATGCCGGACTTCGCGTACTCGATGGCGGCAGCTTTCGTCAATCCGATCACTCCATGTTTGGTAGCGAAATAGGGCGACCCGATTGCACCGCCGACTAGTCCGGCAATCGAGGACATGTTCACGATTGTCCCGCTGCCATGCTTCAGCATTTGCTGGATCTCATACTTCATGGACAGAAACACCCCGGTCAGATTGATGGCGATGATTTTGTCCCAGGCGGTCTCTGAGTAGTCGGCTGTGTGCACGAAAGCGTCGCCCTCGATGCCCGCATTGTTGAAGGCGCAGTCGAGGCGTCCCCAGCGTTCGACGGCGGCTAGGATCAGACGCTGGACCTGCTCGCTCTGGCTCACGTCAGTCTGGACGAAGACGGCTTGACCTCCAGCTTCGCGAACCAAGCGGGCTGTTTCTTCCCCTTCTGTTTGGCGGCGCGCGCCGATAGCCACGTGTGCTCCTTCACGCGCGAACGCGAGCGCGGCAACGCGGCCGATGCCAGAGCTGCCGCCCGTGATGACGGCGACCTTTCCTTCAAGCAGTGGGTTCATCTATTTTGTCCGAGCCGCGCGGTTCGGTGTTCACATTCTTGCGGCGGCTGCTGCGCTGATAGTGCGGACTGTATTCCACTCCGTATGGCGTTTTGACTTTTAAGTTCGCCTTTTCGGAATAGAACGCCAGACTGGATTGGTGTCGCGCCGCAATCTCTTCTTCCGTGCCATCGCGGAAGGTGATCTCTTCGCGCGGCACAAACATCACCTGCCCGATCGGCATGCTGTGTGACGCGGAAATTGTTTCGCCCGGCTGCAGGACATAGCGGAACTCGGAGTCGTGAATGTACCAGTCGGTCTCGACGCGGATCACTAGCATCGGGGCGACAGGTCGCTCGATCATATTGAAGACCGGAGTGTAGACCGTGTCCCAGCCCTGCGGCGTCTGGAAGTTCCATGCGCCCCGCAGCGTCACCGCGCCTGCTGGGGTCCCCATGTCATCCGCGGAGAGGAACATATCCGGCATCAAGTGGGCAATCTCACGGGTTTGCGGCGTGTCCTGGATGTGAAGCTTGACTTCCCGTTTGGTGGCGCCCATCCCGCCCACCGGCAGTATATAGGTCACGGTGAAAAGTGGCTCCCATTTCTTTCCTTTGGTGTTCACAGAGTAGACAAACTGATAGCGGCCCTCCCCCTCATAGCCGATTTGAAAGGCCTCTTTTTCAGCCAGCGGAGGGTGAACCAGGAAGCCCGCGGTGCTTCCGGCTTCGAGCACGGGACAGTGGCGGGCGTGCTGCGGCAAAAGGGGGCGCTGGGCCTCGCGGCGCGGTCGCAGGCCGACTCCTGGCCGGAGCGGGTTGGGGAAGAGTGCAACTTCCATCTCCGCAGTATCGCACCGTCGAAAACACGTGGTGTTCCTCGGGCCGAAGACGATCACACGCACCCAAGGCAGTTTCTGGCCGTCCACCGAATATGGGCGATAAGCCGACTTATCGGTACTAATCCAAACCGCATTCTCGACTAGGAATCAATCGCGGGGCACTGCCGCTCATCAAGTGGCGAACCCGCGATCTCCCGGTGGGGAAACTGTGCGGCGCGGATCCGCGGCTCAACCCTGTGGCTTTAAGGCATACGTAGACTGCATATCATGCTGTTTATTAAGCAATTTAGATCACGCAAACACCTGCGAATAAGAGGTGGAACAGGGCGGCAAGCCTTTGATCGCATTTTAAGAATCTACGAACGAACACTTGCCTGTAACCCGAATTGGTCATTTACGTTACGTCGGGTTCTTGTTAGTCTCAAAGTGGTGTCACGGAGGTTGGATGGGACAGGTTGAACGCTTCGTAGTCATGGGCTTGGCTGCGTTATGCGCTAGTTTGAGTTTGTGCGCGGCCCAACCCCAACAGGCTCCCGGTGGGACATCATCGGCTTCTGAGCGGGGGTTGGTGAATAAGTATTGCGTCACCTGCCACAACCAAAAAATTAAAACCGCTGGCCTGACCCTCGACAACAAAGATTTGGATCGCGTCCCCGACGGCGCCGAGATCTGGGAAAAAGTGATCCGCAAAGTACGTGGCGGCATGATGCCTCCGCAGGGAATGCCGCGGCCCGATCAAGCCACGCTGGACGGTTTCGCCACCTGGCTGGAGACCTCCATCGACCGCGCGGCTGCAGTGAATGCTAACCCTGGGCGCGTGGGGTTGCACCGGCTCAATCGCACCGAATACGGGAACGCTGTCCGCGATCTTCTGGATCTTGACGTGCCAGAAGTAGCAGCGCTACTTCCCACCGACGACGACAGCGACGGCTTCGATAACATCGCCAGTGTGCTGAAGGAATCGCCGTCATTTTTGGAGTCGTATATTAACGCGGCCCGCGAAGCTAGCCGCCTGGCGGTAGGCGATCCAGCCTCACCGGTAGCGGTGAGCATCTTCCGCGTGCCCGCCGCGCAAACTCAGCATCATTATATGGAAGGCATGCCGCTCGGCACGCGGGGCGGGGTTCGCGTCAAATATTACTTTCCGCTCGACGGGGAATACCAGTTTAGCGTGACTTTGCGGCAGAGCCAGATGTACGTGAAGGGTCTGGAATTTGCCCACCAGTTGGAGTTGACCATCGATGGGGAACGGTTCTTCCTCGGTTCGGTGGGTGGCCCCGAGGATCTGAAAGCGCAAGACCAGAAGCTGGCGGCGGCGGCGCAAGCCATCCAGAACCGTTTCCAGAAACTTCGCTTCAAAGTGAAGGCGGGACAACATACGGTAATCGCGACCTTCCTCGATCGGGACTTCGCCGTAAGCGACGATGTTTTGGAACCGTTTGAGCGTGACATCTCGCCCAGTGGCGGGATGAATGGCACTCCAGGCGTCGACCGTCTGGAGATTATGGGGCCATTCAAGCCCACGGGTCCGGGAGATACGGGCAGCCGGCGGCGCGTTTTTGTGTGTCATCCGGCTACGAGTCAAGAGGAGTTGCCTTGTGCGAAGAAGATTCTCACGGCGCTGGAGCGGCGGGCGTTCCGGCAGCCAGTAACCGATGCTGATCTCGAGACCCCGCTCAGCTTTTATCAAAAAGGCCGCAACAACGGAAATTTCGAGAAGGGCATCGAGACAGCGCTGCAATATATTCTGGCCAGCCCGCGATTCCTGTATCGCGCCGAGCACGATTTAGTAAACGTTGCGAGCGGTGGCAGCTACCGCATTAGCGACCTGGAGATGGCGTCGCGGTTGTCTTTCTTCTTATGGAGCAGCGTTCCCGACGACCAATTGCTGACGCTGGCCGGACAGGGCAAGCTCAAAGACCCGGCAGTGCTCGAAAAAGAAGTCCGGCGGATGCTGGCCGACCCGAAATCGCAATCGCTGGTGTCGAGCTTCGGCGGTCAGTGGCTGGGTGTACGTGGTTTGGCGGGGTTCGATCCGGACAACGATGAGTTTCCCAACTTCGAAGAGAATCTCAAGGCTGCGCTGGCCAAAGAGATGGAGTTGTTCCTAGGCAGCGTCATTCGCGAAGACCGGAATGTGCTGGACCTGATGCAGGCGAACTATACCTTCGTCAACGAGCGCCTAGCTCTGCACTATGGGATTCAAGGGATCCGCGGCGATCAGTTTCGGCGGGTCATCCTGACGGACGAGAATCGCTGGGGGCTGCTCGGCAAAGGCAGCATCCTGGCGGTGACTTCCTACCCGAATCGTACTTCGCCGGTGCTGCGCGGCCGCTGGATTCTCGAAAACATCATGGGAACGCCGCCGGCCGATCCCCCGCCGAACGTGCCCCCTCTGAAAGAAAATGCGGCGGGGACAGTGGCGCTCTCAGTGCGGCAGTTAATGGAGCAGCATCGCGCCAACCCGACTTGCGCGAGTTGCCACCGGATCATGGATCCACTGGGTTTCTCGCTCGAAAATTTTGACGCGGTAGGGCAGTGGCGTACGCGGGATCATGGCAATCGAGTGGATGCCTCGGGTCAGTTGGCCGACGGCACCGCAGTCGACGGTCCGGCAGCGCTGCGCAAGGCTTTGATGAAGCATCCCGAGCAGTTCGTCCGCACCATGACAGAGAAGCTTCTGACTTACGCGCTGGGCCGCAGTCTGGCGTATTACGATATGCCGACCGTGCGCGCCATCGTGCGTGACGCGGCGCGCAACGATTATCGCTTTTCGTCGCTGGTGGTGGGCGTGGTCAAGAGCATGCCCTTCCAGATGCGGAAGGCGCCGGAATCCAGTCCCACATTAGCGGCAGTCATCGATAAATAGGAAAGAGGAATAGAGCTATGTTCATCACCAAAAAGCACCTCTCGCGGCGCACGGTATTGCGGGGCCTCGGCGTCACCTTGGCGCTGCCGCTGTTGGACTCGATGGTTCCAGCGCAAACGCCTTTGGCGAAGACCGCCGCCAA
Organism: Bryobacterales bacterium; assembly: GCA_963745995.1. Lineage (GTDB taxonomy): Bacteria > Acidobacteriota > Terriglobia > Bryobacterales > Bryobacteraceae > Palsa-187. Next base: position 1,156,164 of record CAVUZF010000005.1, on the reverse strand, counting down.
AGGCACGCCGCATATGGGCTTCATTTATTTTCCGCACGGCGCCATCATGGAACACTGGACGCCGGCCACCGAAGGCCCGGACTTCCAGATCACGCCGATCCTGAAACCGCTGGAGCCATTCAAGAACCAGTTGACGGTGATCAGCGGCATGGGCAACCGGGCGGCCGATGGTTCCTCGGTACACGCCACCGCTCCTGGAACGTGGTTGAGCGGCGTCGCGCCGCGGCCAACGCATGAGCCTTTCGGTGGCGTCACGGTTGACCAGATCGCAGCGCAGCACATCGGTCAGGATACCCCTCTGCCATCGCTCGAGCTCGCTACCGAAGAGCGCTACGGAAACGGCGGTGCCTGCGACCGCGAATTCGGTTGCAGCTATGCCAACACCATTTCCTTCCGCACCCCGACTACGCCGCTTCCCATGGAGTTCGACCCGCACAAGGTCTTCGAAAAGCTATTCGGCCAAGGCGGCACCGAGCAAGAACGGCAACAGCGCACCGAAGAATCCGGCAGCATCCTGGATGCGATCACCAAGGACGCCAACCGCCTGCGCGCCAGCCTCGGTACCGAAGACAAAAATAAAGTCAACGACTATCTGGAGAGCGTTCGCGAGATCGAGCGTCGCGTGCAGAAGACCAGTGGCAGCGTCAGCTCCGACCTGAAGCTGCCGGAAATCCCCGCCGGCATCCCGGAGAATTTTGAAGAACGTATCAACCTGATGTTCGACATGGCCGCGTTGGCCTACCGGGCCAACTTGACACGCATCGTCTCCATGATGATGTGCCGCGAGACCAGTAATCTTACGTACGGCAACATCGGCGTTCCGGATGCATTCCACCCCACGTCACATCACCAGAACAATCCGCAGAAGATTGAGAAGCTTGTCAAAATCCAGACTTACCACGCCAAAATTTTCGCCCGCTTCCTCGCCAACCTGAAGAGCATGCCGGATGGCGACGGCAGCATGCTGGATCATTCTCTGATCCTGTTCGGCAGCAACATGAGCAACAGCAATATGCATAATCACTTTCCGCTGCCGTTGACGGTAGTCGGCGGAGCCTGCGGCCGGGTCAAGGGCAATCAGCATTTGCGCTACGCCGACCATACGCCGGTAGCGAATCTCTTGTTGGCGATTTTGGACCGGGCTGGCATTCCGTCGGATAAGATCGGCGACAGCACTGCCGAACCCGTCGCACTGTAACGCTTGGGGAGATACACATATGCGGCTTCATGTGACTTTGATCCTGGCTCTGGGCCTCACCGGTTTTGCGGCCACCGGCGATACCCGTCTGGTGGAAGCGGCCAAGGCCGGCGACAACGCCGCAGTGATCGCGCTCCTCGATAAACACGCCGACGTGAACGTGCCTGAGATCGACGGTACCACGGCGCTCCATTGGGCGGTCCACCGGGAAAATGTCGCAATAGTCGAACGACTGCTTGGCGCGGGCGCGAATGTCAAGGCTGTAAATCGCTACGGAGTAAGTCCCCTAGCGGAGGCCGCGGTCATTGGAAATCCAGTCATCATCGATAAACTGCTGAAGGCCGGCGCGGACGTGAATGAAAAGAACGCCGACGGGCAAACGCCGCTGATGTCGGTGGCGCGAACCGGCAACGTCGAATCCGCGCGTCTGCTGATCGGCCATGGCGCTGACCTGAACGCGAAGGAAAATTGGCGCGGGCAGACCGCGCTAATGTGGGCTGCCGCGGAACACTTTCCTGCCATGGTTAAGGAGTTGGCCGCGCACGGAGCGGACTTGAATGCTCGTTCGCAGGTCAACCATTGGGAGCGCGACGTCACTGCTGAGCCGCGCCGCAAGTACATGCCGTTAGGCGGCTGGACCGCGCTTCTCTTCGCCGCCCGCGAAGGCTGCCTCGATTGCGCCAAGGCCCTCGTCGAAGCCGGCGCAGATCTAAATCTGCAAGACCCCGACGGCGTAACCCCATGCGTAACCGCCACCGTCAACGGCCACTACGACGTCGCCGAGTACCTCATTGAAAAGGGCGCCGACGTCAATCTCGCCGACCATTGGGGCCGCGCAGAAATCTGGGCCGCCGTCGACATGCACACGCTCCCCCACTCGACCCGCCCGGACGCTGCAGAATCCGAATCGGTTAGCAGTACCGATCTGCTCAAGGCCGTTCTAGCCCACGGTGCCGACGTGAATGCGGCCCTGGAACTGTTTCCTCCGTATCGCTCGTTAGGCGACCGTGGTAGCGACAATATCCTGGGCATCGGCGCCACGCCGCTGCTGCGGGCGGCCAAAGGCGGCGATGCCATGGCAATTCAGATGTTGCTTGCCAAAGGCGCCGATCCCAATATTCCAAACATCAACAATGTGACGCCGCTGCTAGCTGCGGCGGGGCTGGGGTCGCGCGATTCCGATACACGCGGCCGCTATAAGACCGAGACGGACGGCATCGCATCCGTGAAGCTGCTGCTCGACGCCGGTGCGGATATCAATGCCGCCGACGACAAGGGCCAAACCGTGATGCATGGCGCGGCGTTCTGGGGCTGGAGCCGGATGGTGCAATTACTGGCAGATCGCGGCGCCAAGGTGGACGTGAAAGACAATAAGGGTAAAACACCCATCGACTCGGCCATGGGCCGCAACGGTGGCAACGGATTCGGCGGTAACCGCATCGATGTTCATGAGGACACCGCGGCACTTCTCAAGAAACTGATCTCGTCAGGCGTCCCGTCGGCGCAGAACTCAAAGTAATGGGCAACCGCCTCGCGGGGACGATAGCTGGAGCGCCCTCCCTGGGTTCGACTGAAGTTTAAACCCCGCCACTTTCCCACTTCTGCAATAGCCATATTGGGCTACTTGACTTCGCAACTGGCTGGGGCTATTCTGGCACGAATTTAGTTTCAGGGGGGAGGGCTGTGGCATGAAGGTTAGGGGTATTGTCTTGTCAGTTTGCCTGCTGCTGGGGTGCGCCGGCCTGTGGGCCCAAACATCTCAAATTCAGGGCACCATCAGGGATTCTTCCGGAGCCGCGGTTCCGAGAGCTACGGTGAAAGCGACTCAGACCGACACCGGCGCCGTTCGCAACGTAACCAGCGGTGCGGATGGCGGTTATATTCTTTCAAATCTTCCCACCGGACCTTATCGCATCGAAGTCGGCAAAGAGGGCTTCAGCACATATGTGCAAACCGGCATCATATTGCAGGTCGACTCCAGCCCCACCGTGGACGTGGGGCTCAAGTTAGGTGCTGTTACGGAGCAAGTTCAGGTGGAAGCCAACGCCGCGCTTGGTCGAAACGCAGACGAATAGTATTGGCCAGGTGGTTGAGAATCAGCGCATTCTGGATATGCCTCTAAACGGCCGTAATGCTGTCGATCTGGTGAATCTCACGCCCGGAGTGGTGCAGGCCGGCACCTCAAGTAGCGGTAATATTCCCACCGGTTCGCTGTTCTCCATCGCCGGCAGCCAAACATTCGCTACCACTTTCTACCTGGATGGCACAGTGTATGGCGGCGGCGTGAATAATCCGTTCCCTTTCCCGGACGCACTGCAGGAATTCAAGGTGGAAACCGGCGCGCTGTCCTCGCAAAGCGGAATTCATTCGGGGGGAGCGGTCACCGCCGTCAGTATGTCAGGCACTAACGCCTTTCACGGCGATGCGTTTGAGTTTCTGCGTAACGGAGATCTGAACGCCAGAAACTTCTTTGCCGCGAAGCGCGATACCTTGAAGCGGAATCAGTATGGCGGCACTATAGGTGGCCCCATCAGCAAGAACAAGTTATTCTTCTTCTTCGGATATCAGGGCACCAAACTCCGCTCCGATCCCGCCGCTACCACCGCCTTCGTGCCCACTGCAGCTATGCTGGCCGGAAACTTTACCACGGTGGCATCACCCGCTTGCAACGGTGGCAAACAGGTCGTCCTGGGTGCGCCGTTTGTTCGTTCCGGCAATAATTTTACGATTAATCCCAATTTGTTTAGTCAGGCGGCGCTGACCATTGTTAAGGCGCTGCCTACCACTGCTGATCCGTGCGGCAAAGTTTTGTATGGCGCGGTTACCCAAAACAACGAGCAGGAGTTCCAGAGCCGGGTGGACTATCAGGTCAGCGAGAGGCACACCGTGTTCATCCGCAACATGGAGCTTCCTTTCACGCAGCCCGCGCCCTACAGCATCGACCATGATATCCTGGCGACCACGGTCGCAGGATTGGACAATCTGTGGCAATCCTGGATCGTGGGCGACACCTTCGTGCTCAGCCCGACGACGGTCAGCTCCTTCCGCCTTTCCGTCAATCGCTCTGGCACCCACCGCTACAATCCCGATTTTTTCTCAGGATGCGATCTGGGGGTCCAGATGTTCTGCTTCCTGGCCCATCAATCGGTCTTTAATGTCCCCGGTCTCAACCAGAATGGTTTTGAAATCTCCGGTGGAACCCAAACCGCCAACAGTCCCACCGACACAACCTACGAGGCAGGTGAAGATTTTAACATGGTCAAAGGCGCCCATCAGATTGCTTTTGGCGGTCTGGCTTTCTACGACATGGCCAACAATCGGGCGAACGTATTTTCTCCTGGAACGTTCACCTTCAACGGCGTTGCTACGGGCCTTCCGTTGGCGGATTTCCTGACGGGGCAACTGGATACCTTTAGTCAGGGCGAGCCTAATGTAGGATTCACTCGTCATTGGTACGTTGGAGCCTATGTGGCGGATACCTGGAAGGTATCCTCGCGGCTCACCGTAAACGGCGGTCTGCGATGGGAACCAAACTTGCAGACCCAGGTGGCCAATAGCGATATCTATGATTTCGACATGAACCTGTTCCAGCAAAACGTCCACAGCACTGTGTGGCCGCTGGCACCGGCCGGGCTCACATGGCCGGGCGATCCTGGCTTTCCGGGTAAAGCTGGCATCAATCGGAGGTTCAATCAGTTTGCTCCGCGGCTGGGATTCGCCTGGGACCCCACCGGAACCGGCAAAACGTCGATTCGCGCGGCCTACGGGCTAAGCTACGACGTTACCGGAGGCAATCCGGTCAATTCGGAAACTTCGCCGCCCTTCGGTAACTTGGTCACGGTCTCCGGCCCTATTCCATTTCTCACTCCTTGGGCCACCACTCCTGGCGGAAATCCATTCCCCGGGTGTGGCGGAAATCCGTGTGGTCCGTCTACGAGTTTCGTCCCCAGTGCAACCTATATCGGTTTGCAGCCGAACATGAAATCCACCGACGTTAGCCGCTGGACCCTGGCGGTTCAACGCCAGATCGGAACGAGTTGGATCGTATCGGCCAGCTATATAGGTAGTCAGACCGCGCACTTGTTTATGACCCACCAGCTGAATCCCGGCGAGGTTCTGGGGTTCGGGTCGTGCACGCTCCCTTTGACCGGCTCTAAGATTTGGAATCCCTGCTCGCAGAACGCTAACCTGCAGGACCGGCGCTTGTTCAGCCTCCTATCGCCCGCCAACGGTGCACTGGTCAGCTTCATGGACTACTTTGACGCCGGCGGCACGTCCAGTTACAACGGATTGCTGCTGACAGGCCAGCGGCGGCTTAGCCATGGAATCGCCATTACCGCGAATTACACCTGGTCTCACTGCATCGGCGATCTAACCCAGGGTTCCGGCGTGAACGGGGGAGGCGCTGGTTATCAGGATTTAACCAACCGTGCCTTCGATCGCGGCAATTGCGCCTCTCAGCAAATTGCCGGAGTTTTCGGTGCGGATCGGCGTCAGCTCTTCAACATGACTTTGATCGCGGAAAGTCCGCGCTTTGCCAACCGTGCCTTGCGCACGGTAGCTTCGGGCTGGCGCCTGGCGCCGATATTCCGCGCGTTCAGTGGCGGCTTCGTCAGCCTGACGGCCGGAACCGATCGAGCGCTCGACGGCAACAATAACCAGCGTCCGAATCAGGTGCTGGGGGACCCTTATTGCGCAACCATAACTCCGCAATGCTATCTGAACCCGGCGGCGTTTTCGATCCCGGCACTGGGCACGCTCGGCAATATGAGCCCCTTCAATGTCCTCACACCGGGGTCGTGGACGCTCGACGTAACACTTCTCAGAGACTTCAAGATTCGCGAATCGATAAGCCTGGAAGTTCGCGGAGAAGCCTTTAACATCACCAATACCTATCACCCTGGCCAGCCGTCAGGTGTGGGCACCGGGATGTCGGGCATTTCCACCGCTGTAAATGCCGGCAATTTCGGCCAGATAACTTCTGCACTCGATCCTAGAATCATGCAGGTCGCGTTGAAGTTCATATTCTGACGCGTTCGAGGCCATTCGCATTGGCTTGCAGGGTTTGTTTCGCGCAGTTGCCGTACCCAGGGGCTTGCACCGGTGGTGGGGATCGTAGAGGATAGGAAGCCGGGAGAGATAGTGCGCGTTCATTCACTGGTGCTCGGCGGCTTGATCTGCGGACTCATGCCCGGGCTCTGCCGGGATGCGTTTGCCCTCAGTTCTGAGAAGGCGCTCACCCAGTACACCCGCACCGTATGGACGCAAGCGCAAGGGCTTCCCCAGGACACCGTCCGCGCCATCGCGCAGACTCAGGACGGCTACCTCTGGATTGGCACCAGCGAAGGACTAGCCCGTTTCGACGGTTATGACTTCGTCACCTACACCAGGGACGATGGATCTCTGCCCAGCAATTCAATCGGCACGCTAGTGGCAGGCCGTAGCGGACTGTGGATTGGCACCGGAGGGGGCCTCGCCCACTACTCTGGTGGCCGGTTCAAAATCTTCACGGCCAAAGATGGATTGCAGCCCAAGCCCGTGACGGCGCTGGCCGAGGATCACACGGGAGCCGTGTGGCTAGCGTCTGGCGGCCTGCTGCGCCGTTTGGAGAACGGCGGGATTACTACTTATCCAAAACAGGCTCTCGCTCCGCTAGAACTCGCACAAGTGATCTACGAAGACCCGCAACAGGAACTTTGGGTGGGCGGAGCCGGGGGGCTGATGAAGCGGACTGGGAGCCAATTTACCAGGGTCCTTGGGCCCAAGGAATTGAACGGTAATATCATCACCGCGATGGTCCGGGATGACAGCGGTGTGTGGATCGCCGGAACCACCGGAATCATCTGGATGCGTCCGGACGGCTCGTTGAAGCGTTTCGACACCGCCGACGGCCTTCCTGATAATCTGGTTCGAACCATTTATAGGGACCGTGGCGGCAATCTTTGGGCGGGAACCAATGGAGGGTTGAGCCGCTTCGAAAAAGGCCGCTTCGTAGGGATTCAGGCCACCGGCAAGGAAGACAGCGACTTGGTGTGGTCTCTGTTCGAGGATCGCGAAGGCGACCTGTGGGTGGGGAAGAACAGCTCGTTGAACCGTCTTCGTGACGACCGTTTCAGCGCTTATGGACAAGCCGAGGGCTTGCCTTCCGATGAACCGATCGTCGTCCATCAGGACCACGACAGTCAGATTTGGGTGGGCTATCACCAGAGCGGCTTGGTGGCGTTTCGCCCGGGGAACTTCCGCTCCTATACCACTCGCGATGGATTGGCCAGCAATGAGATCTTCAATATTCGCGATGCCCGCAACGGGGATTTGTTGATTGGCACCCGCGGCGGCTTGAGCCGAATGCATGCGGGCCGATTTTCGAACTACATAGCGCCGGATCCATTAGGGCGTAGGAACGTGTATGATGCGCTCGAGGATGCGCGCGGGCGCCTGTGGGTGGCTACCCCGAGCGGCGTCTATGTATTGGACGGCGCATCCTGGCACTCCGTCGTTCGAGGCGATCCAGGCGGAAGAGGTTATGCCGCGGCCTTGACCGAGGCCCACGATGGAAGCATCTGGGTGGGTATGTTCGACAGCGGATTGTGGCGAGTCGCCCAAGGCCAAAACGGTCAGGACACGCCGAAGCGTTATGCGGCCGCCGAACGGTTCGGCACGGATCAAATTCGCTCTGTGTCGGAGGATCCAGAAGGCACCCTGTGGATCGGCACCTATGGCGGCGGGCTCGGTTCGCTCCACGATGGAATCTTCCATCACTATGCGGCCCGGGACGGATTGCTCAGCGACAACGTCTCCCATGTGCAGGATGACGGCAAGGGCGATCTTTGGCTCAGCACGCCCAGAGGGATTTGCCGTATTTCAAAACGCCAGTTGAGGGATTTCAACGCAGGAAAGATACACGTTCTTTCGCCCATTAATTACGGTACCGAAGACGGTCTCCGTAGCGCGCAGTGTGCTCCCGGGTTTCCCGTGGGTGGCGGCTCAACCCTCACGCGTGACGGCCATCTTTGGTTTCCCACCGCCGGCGGTTTAGCTACCATCGACCCAAACGCGCAAGGACCGAGCCCGCCACCAGGCGCGTTCGCTCCCATCACGCGGATCGAGGAACTAGCCGTCGATGGCCAAATGGTCGATTTGAACCAAGCGGCAAGATTCAACCCTGGAACGGGAAGCGTCCAATTCCGCTACGCCGGGATCTACTTGAGGGCTCCTGAACGCGTGCGCTATTCTTACAAACTCAACGGTCTCGATCGCGATTGGATTCTCGCAGGCAGCCGCAGGCAGATCAACTATAATGCTTTGCCGCATGGACGTTATCGCTTCGTCGTGAGAGCCATGGTTCCGGGCGAGGGCGCAAGTGAAAGCGATTTTTCTTTCGAAGTAATGCCCCATTTTTACGAAACCGGATGGTTTCTCTTGCTGTGCGGCCTCTCTTTGCTCGGCCTAATATTCGGCCTTTATCAGTTCCGGCTGCACGAAGTCAGCGGCCGCTTTGCGCTGGTTCTCGAAGAGCGAACTCGCCTGGCGCGTGAAATTCACGACACCTTGGCGCAAGGTTTCGTGGGCATTTCCTCTCAACTGGATGCACTGGCGATCAAGCTCGACGGCGATCTGGGAGTGGCCCGCCAGCATCTCGATCTAGCCCGCAAGATGGCGCGCCACAGCTTGACGGAAGCAAAACGGTCTGTAATGGATTTACGGACGTCAGAACTTGAGGACCAGGATTTGCCGGCGGCTCTGACAGCTTCGGCGCAACGCTGGGTCGCAGGAAGCCCGGTGAGTTTACAAGTGGAGGTCTCCGGCGTGAAGCAGAAACTGCCGGAGGATTTGGAACAGAATATGCTTCGTATCGCCCAGGAAGCCGTAGCCAACGCGCTGAAGCATGCGCACCCGCAAGGGATTTGGATCGACCTCACGCAAGACAGCGGCATTCTCCGCTTGTCCGTAAAAGATGACGGCCAGGGCTTTGAGCCCTCCAGCACATTCTCCGTAAACGGCGGACATTTCGGAATCTTGGGCATGCGCGAGCGCGCCGAACGGCTCGGCGGCGAGTTTGAGTTTGCCAGCCGTTTGGGCACTGGTACGGAAGTGGAAGTGAGAGTTCCCCTTGCCTCGCGAAACTCACCTACGAACTGAGACCTCTCCAGTGGAAAGCCCGCCGATCCGGATTTTGATCGCCGAAGACCACCTGATTGCGCGCGCGGGGGTGAGCGCGATTGTGAACGCTCATCCGGACATGACGGTTATAGCCGAGGCCATAAATGGGAACCAGGCGATCGCGCTGCATCGCACCCATCGTCCAGACGTCACGCTCATGGACATGCGCATGCCCGTGATGAACGGATTTGAGGCTGTAGCCGCGATTCGCGCGGAGTTTCCCGACGCTCGAGTGATTGCGTTAAGTACTTATAGCGGGGACGAAGATATCCGGAGGGCCATGCTGGCCGGAGCCCGAGCCTATCTGACTAAGGACGTTTTGCACGATGAGTTGATTGGGGCGATCCGGGCGGTGCACGCCGGACAGCGCTATCTTCCGCCTTTCGCCGCTCCGGCATTGGAGACTCCGCTTCGTCATCCGGATCTGAGCGCTCGCGAGCTAGAGGTTTTGAGCCTTATTATACAGGGATTTAGCAATAAGCAGATCGCTCACCAGTTGAAGATCGCAGAGGACACGGCCAAGAATCATGTAAAGAGCATTCTTCGGAAGCTGGGAGCCGAGGACCGCACACACGCTGCAACTGAGGCCATTCGTCGCGGAATTGTACATCTGCACGAGTGAACGCTGCCGGAGCGCGATGCTCCAATCTCGTTCTGAATCTCCGTCAAATCATCGTGCAAAATCATCGCGCAGTGCTGGAGTCACAGCCGGTTTCATGATAGACTACCCGCGTGTTAACATTCTCGAACCGTCGCGAGTTCTGTGGAGGTGTGCTGGCGGGTGCCGCAGGCCTTACTTTCTGCCGCGCGGCGTTCGGGCAGCGACCTCCTTCCGCAATCGCCGCAACCAAACTGGCTGACAATCTGACGATGATCACGGGCGCCGGTGCAAACGTTATGGTGGTTACCGCCGCTGACGGCGTCATGATCGTCGACGGCGGCTTGCCGGACCGGTCAGCGGAGCTATTGAAGACCATCGCAGATCGATTCGATCAGCGCCCCGTCAAAGTATTGTTCAATACCCACTGGCACCTGGATCACACCGGTTCCAACGAAGCACTGGGGAAGTTAGGCGCGAAGATCATCTCACATCGGAATACCAAGCGGTGGCTAAGTTCGACGGTGTTCGTCGAAGCGCAGAACCGCACCTACCCTCCGCGCCCGGCCGATGCCATTCCGACGGAAGTTTTCGACGCCTCCGGAAACATAACTTTCGGCCAGGAAAAGATATTGTACGCCCACTTGCCTCCGGCCCATACCGACGGCGATGCCTATGTCTTCTTTCCCGGGCCCAACATCCTAATGGTGAGCGATGTATTGTCGGTTGGGCGCTACCCGGTGATGGACTATTCTACTGGCGGGTGGATCGGCGGCATGATCGATGCCACCGCCGCGTTGCTCAAAGTCGCTGATGCGAAAACCCGTATCATCCCCGGCGCCGGCCCCTTGCAAACCCGCGACGACTTGCAAGCCGAACACGACATGCTCGCCACGGTCAAGGATCGCGTGCAAACCATGTTGCGCCAAGGCAAGGGTCTGTCCGACGTTATTCCCGAAGCGCCCACCAAGGAATTCGATGCCAAGTGGGGCACACCCGATCTATTTTTGTCGATGACCTATGCGGGCCTTCTGCGCCACACTCACGAAATCGGCGGCATCCTGTAGCTAGGTCGGTCCCAGTTTCCTCTTTGGCGTCGAGCAAATTCGATCGGTCTGCGGGGTGCACGGCGTGCATCCGCCAAGTGGCAACGTAAAATCCCCACCCTCCGCGATGTTTCGCGAAGAGTGGGGAAGGTTAACCAACCGCGGCGAAGACGAACTTGGCAGTTAAAAAAACCTGTTGGCCGGGCCGTGGCAAGTGCCGAAGCCTTTGTCGCTGTATGAAGCCGGACCAGTTGTCTGCGCAGGATCTTTCAGTGCCGACTCAAAATCCCACGCATAGCCGTTCGGATTGAGGGTCAGGCCCATCACGCCCCAAAATTGCCCGGTTGCTGCCTCGATATTCATTGCGTTGAAGTTCGGGTTGCCGCTAGGATCGGACGCTGTGCCGGTTGTGGCGACTACATCGAGTGTCTCGCCGCCGGTGCCCACGATGAATTCGCGTATGCCCTTCTTTGGATCGTAATTCCCGGAGGGATCAAGGGGGCGGTAGCGGGCATAGAGGTGGTCGTGTCCGTTCAGCACCAGGTCGGCTCCGTACTTGTAGAGCAGTTGCCAAAAGGCCACAGCGGACGTGCCCTCGGGCACGGCGATGCTGTTGGCAGCGCTGAACGTGGGCTGGTGCCAGTAGGCCAGTGTGCATTGGGAATGATTCGCGGCGAGGTCGTTTTTCAGCCATTCGAGTTCGGCGGCAAACCAGGAGCCTGTGCAGCCGCCCGGCTGCGTCTCGCACTCGATATTGAGCGAGATCAGGTGCCATGGGCCCAGATTATAGGAATACCAGCCATCTCCGACCCCGACTGTGCCCCCCGGGGTACTGTTGGTTCCGAGTCCGCCCGTTTGCTCAAAGTGCCCCGCCTGTCCATCCGAATTCGGCACGGGTTGGGTGAAGGTACCGCCGGTGTCAGGGTTGCCGGAGATCGTAGCCGTCATCATGCTCCCGTCGGCGTTGTGCAGGAAGCCGTTGTAATAGGAGAAGTAGCCGTAGCCGGCAACGCCGATCGCGCCGTGCTCTGTATAAAACTCGTGGTTGCCAGGCGAGGGCCGGTGGAGAAATTTGAAAGCGCCATACGTAAGATCGAAGGAGGTCTCAAATTCCGAATATTGGGCTACCTGGTATTGCTCATCTCCGACGAGCGCGACGAGGTCAGGCTTCATATTCTCAATCTGCTTCGCAGTGGCCGCCTGGGCTTGCACCAGAGGCTCCCCCATATAAACGGGAGTCACATTCTTATTTTCACTGTCGTTGCAGGCTTGATTCGATTTCTCGCCTGGTACATCCGCCTCGGACTCTGGCTGGCAGGCGACGTCGCCAACCACCGCAAGTACGGGCGAGCGGCCCGTTGTTGCGTAAGGCCACGGATTGTCGTTCGGCGACGGAAAGATGTTGAAGTTTGGAATCTGTGCTTGGGCCCCCACTGCAAATGCCAGCACGGCTCCCATGAGCACTGACGCTCGGAACCTACCCCGGATCGTCTTCATGTAGTTTCTCCCTTTGAGACTTGTAGTCGGATAGTTGCCAAGACGCTAAGTTACCCCTCAAATATTTCGTATGAATGTTGGACGTGTGAAAAAGCCGTAACACAAATTATTCGGGAGGCGGTTTAACCGTCAGCAAAACGGAATGTTGTCGATTCATGCCGTCGATTCATAACGGCCGGTTTCAAGTTATACCGCTGCACGTATGCACAACCGTAGGCTCCGCAGAATCGCCGCCCCGCCTGTTTTGCTGGCGGTGTGGTGCTTAGGCGTAGCGAAACAGAGCCTTGAAGCCAAAGTCCATGTGCTGCTGGATATGGCAGTGAAACAGCGTTAGGCCCGGTTGGTCGGCGACCAGATCCACGACGGCGCGTCCATATGCGGGAACGATCACCGTATCCTTCATGATGCCGGCAGTCGGCTTGCCGTTGAGCTCGACCAGCTCGAACAGGTGCCGGTGGATGTGCAGCGGGTGGGAATCGTCACTGCGGTTGCGAAACACCAGCCGGTAGCGCCCTCCCTGACGGAACACGAATTCCCGTTCATGCGGATATTCCTTGCCGTTGACGAGCCAATGATTGATCCCATGGGGCCCCCCCGGCACTTTTTCAAAGATCATGTCGATGGTATGGTCTGGCGCGGGATGCGGAGCGGTTTTGCCAAAGATTGTGTAGTCCCAGCGCGCGGTCGGAGGGGGAAGCCAAGTCGCGCGCTGCTGCTGCTGATTGGCGTACTCTACCACGATGCCCATGCCGGATTGCCGCGCGGCATTGCGCACTGCCCCTAATATCCAAACACCCGGCTGATTCATCTCCACGATCGCATCCACGCGCTCACCGGGGGCGATCTCAATCACGCTGACCAATTGAGGCGCGGGCACGGGATTGCCGTCGAGAGCGATCACCTGAAACTTGTGGGCGGGCAAAGCCACGCGATGAATTTGCGAAGCGCTGGCGTTGAGCAGGTGCATCAGGATGCGCTGACCCGAACGTACCCGGAGGGGTTCCCCCGCACCTAGCATTTTGTCGTTGATCGAGTAAAGAGGAGCGCTGATTTCGAGCCCGTTGGGACGCGGGTCCGGAGTGGCGGGTTTTTCGGGCATCGGGTCGCTGGGATCCGGCCGCTCCTCGTCCGGGTCCACCGTGGTCAGAAAAGGCTGCCATTCACGCAGCGCCAGAAATACTTCTTGATCGTAGAGCCCAGGGTCATTCGCGGAATCGATCATGAGAAAGCCGAACTGGCCGGTGTAGGCGCCGCGATGCAGATCCATCATGGCCTCAGTATGCGAGTGGTACCATCGCGAACCCGCCGGCTTGGCCACGAATTGATAACGCCGGCGGCCATGCGGAGGGACCGGGGGGGTACCTTCTTCCTCCGCACCGTCCACATCCGAGGGAACGAACAAACCGTGCCAATGCACGTATTCAGGAACGTCCGTGTCGTTCACGACCTCTACGGCGACGCGCTGGCCCTCTCGCATCCGCAGCAAAGGACCGGGGACCTGGTTGCTGTAGCCGATAGTGCTGAGCACAACCTGGGGTGCCAGTTCGACCATCATCGGTGCGATCCGCAGGGTGAAATCCGCCGCGCGCCCTTGTGCCTTCGGCTCCAACGTCGCCATCTTCGGATGCGGTGGCGGCCCTGGTGACTGCGCGAACGCGGGCCGCAGCTTACCTGCTCCCGTCGCGATCACGGTGGACCATCCAAGACGCGCAAAATTCCTTCGATTCATTCGATTCATTTTGATCTTCATCCCGCCTGTAACGCCAACGCCGCCGCCAGAAGCTGCCGGTATTTCATTCGCAAAGGTACTTCGCCTCCATTCATGTTCGTCCTACCCAACTTTCAACGGTTTGTCCTGACGGGCAAACCGGAAGTAGTGCGTTAGACCACCAATTCTACGTTACTTGCGAGTTGCCGATTCCGGAGTTGGGATGTTGGGATCATGCACACTCGCGTTCCCCTATTTCCGTGGTGTCCGGCGCGTTCGCGTTGGTTTTCGTTGCTGCCGGCGTCGTATGGCACTTCTCCCTTCGACACCAAGTTTGGACGAACCCCATCGATGGCCTCCGACACGTGACGGTCCTGGAGGGCGCCCACCACAGACGCGTTCTGCGGGTCTAAGACGACTCCCCGCAATGACGATGTACCTTGCGCGCGAAGCGGGATACCGAGGATGGCCAATGCCGAGAGCAGTATAACTGCTCGTGAGGAGACACGTAGGGTGTTCACGTTAAGACTCCCGTAATCTGGAATGGTGAATCGTACGGTGTCGGAGTCACGTTTCCGGACCAGGTGCCAGATCGCTAGTGGTATGTGTTCTCGCCAATTATGCGCCGCAGCGCTAACGACGGCCTTTGCCTCCGATACCGCGAAGTGGTCCTGCGGACGCTAGCGCGTTTGTCGGTATCTATCTGCCGAAACTTCCAGAATGGTAGGACGGTGGCTTGGGGCCGGATTCACTCCCCCGACCCTTTAGCGCGACTGCAGTGGCGTTCGCAAGAACATGATTTATTACTTGAGGTATCGGCGGGACTGGCCAAGAAGAATGAGCTCCAAGGCCGTGACCGTCACCCACACGGAGATGCACGCCCACTCGAAGTCAAAGTGCCGAATTACGCGAGCGGAAAATTGTTACCACCGATTAAACCGTCGATTCGATCTGCTCTAACTATCGGGGGCTTACGGTCAACATGTGAAGCTGACCGTGAAGGTCGTCCGCTCCAATCTTCGCTGCTGGAGAAAATAAATTAGAGCACCGCCTCCTAAAGGGCACCTCGGCTATCTTCTGGATGTATCTTCGGGAAATTCTCGCGAATCCTCTGGGGACGATCGGCATCAAAACCTCATAAGGCGGGATTCCGAAAAATGTTGACTTCGGCAGTCTTGGAAAAGGAATCACATCAGTCTACGGCGGCAAGATACGAGTCTCTGATCCGGATTGCGGCCTCCGTACGCGCCCAGAAAGAACCACAGCATCTATTTCGACTCCTGATCGAAGAACTCGGTCAAGTCATTCAATTTGATGCGATTGCGCAGTACGATGAGAGTTCAAACAAGGTTCATTGGCATATGTGCTCGGGCTGCCGCAAGCCGGATTCTGTGCCTTCCGAGAGCGATAAAGAAGAGACATTGGCTGCCTGGGTATACCGGCATCAGGAGGCCGTGACTCTCATCAACTTAGAAGAAGAGACACGCTTTCCCGCCTCGACCAACCTCATGCGTCAGGCAGGTATCCAATCCGTATGCGCGTTTCCGTTAAGTACCGCACATAGGCGGCTTGGGAGCTTAGTGATCGCCAGTGTTCATCGCGACGCCTACTCCCAGGAGGAGGTCCGATTCTGCTCGCTGGTCGCCGATCAGATCGCCTTAGCGATGGATGACGCCTTCAATTTTCAGGCGTCGCAGCGAGCGCACGAACGTCTCGAGCTCCTTCTCGACCTTGACCAATCGAGTAGTGTCGAACCTTAATCTGCGCGATGTGCTGCGCGAAGTATCAGCTAACATCCGCCGCGCCATGCAGTGCGACGGCGTAGGGATCGACCTGCCGAGCCCGGAAGATAAGAAGCTGCGGCTCTACGCGCTGGATTTTCCGGACAATCCGGGAATCATCGAAGAGGGCTTCGAGCCTCCTGCCGACGAGAAGGCCAGCGCGCTCCGAGTATTCAGATCGGGCGAGTCTGTCATTCTCTCAAAGGAAGAGATCGAGGAAGAGTCCTCCATGGCCAAGGTGGGGATTCAGTCCTTGGCTCACGTGCCGCTGAATGGGCGTAGCGGTATCGTGGGCGTCCTCAGCCTGGGCAGTTGGCGGGAACACGCCTTTTCGCAGGACGATCTTGCTTTTCTTGCCCAGATCGGGCGCCAAGTGGCGATCGCCGTCGAAAACGCCTGGGCTTTTGGCGAAGTATCGGACCTCAGGAACAAGCTCGCTCAAGAGAAACTCTACCTCGAAGGTGAAATCCGAACCGAGTTGAAGTTCGAGGAGATCGTCGGCAAGAGCGAGGCTTTGCGCCGCGTGCTGCAGGAAGTGGAGACTGTGGCGCCCACCGATTCAACTGTGTTGATCTACGGCGAAACCGGGACCGGCAAGGAGCTGATTGCGCGCGCCGTGCACAACCTGAGCTCGCGCCAATCGAACGGGTTCGTAAAGCTCAACTGCGCGGCGATTCCCACCGGATTGCTCGAAAGCGAAATGTTCGGCCATGAGCGCGGAGCGTTTACGGGCGCGATTGCGCAGCGTGTGGGCCGCTTTGAGCTGGCCAATCGCGGCACGATGTTCCTGGATGAGATCGGTGAGGTGCCGCTCGAGCTTCAGCCGAAGCTGTTGCGCGTTTTGCAAGAGCGCGAATTCGAACGTCTGGGCTCAACCCGGACTCTGCGCACCGATGCCCGCTTGATTGCAGCGACCAACCGCGATCTCGAAGCGCATGGTGAGCGAGCAGAAATTCCGCTCCGATCTGTACTACCGCCTCAACGTTTTTCCCGTGCGGGTCCCAGCGCTGCGCGAGCGGCCGGAAGACATTCCTCTGCTGGTCCGGCACTTTGTCCAGCAATTCAGCCGGCGCATCAGCAAAGTAATCGACACGATCCCGTCGGAAACCATGACGACGCTGGTCAAATATCCATGGCCGGGCAACATCCGCGAGCTGCAGAACGTGATCGAGCGGGCGGTGATCCTTACCAAGGGCCCGATCTTGAATATCCCGGGCGACGATTTGCGGGTATCAAACGCGAATTCAATGGCGATGGCGGCAGCAGCCATCACCCAGTCGGGAAATCCCAGCGGAAGCTCCCACAATATGCGAGCGGTTCTCGACGACACAGAGCGCCAGCAAATTATCGCGGCACTGGAACAAACCAACTGGATCGTTGCCGGACCGAATGGCGCTGCGGCCCGGCTGGGGATTAAGCGCTCCACTCTGCAATCGCGCATGCAAAAGCTTGGCATTCGCATTTCTCGCACCGGCGTCTAAATCCATGCCGAAATTCCGGCATAATACCGGACTCTCGTCATCAGCTCAGCAGCCAGCGAGCCGCTAGCGTTCTACAACAATCCTGGGATGTCTTGACGGATCAGCCAATTGTGCGCGGTCCTGACCTAGCTTCGTGAGTGGCGGGCCGCATGCATTCTCACTTGCGGAGAATCGAAGCCGCCATGTTGCGTATCACACACTCGCGCACGGAAACAGAACAGCGGTGGACCCTATGCGGCCGATTGACGCGTCCGTGGGTTGCCGAGCTGCGCGCGTGCTGGGAGCAAGGCCGGCAAGGCGGAGTCAGTGCGCGCATAGTCGTGGATCTAAGCGACGTCACTTTCATCGATGAGAGCGGGGAGAGGCTGCTGTCGGAGATGGGAAGCGATGGTGCGGAGTTCATCGCCGGCGGAGTAGAGACGAAAGATCTGTTGCAAAACCTAAAAGGCAACGGTGAGCGCCCTTTGCGGCGATTCATCGGGCCTTGCGGCTTTCATTATGAGAAGTCCGGATTTGCCAAAAGCGAGGGCAGCAAATGAGAGATCAGTGGAAGAGATGGACGAGAGTGTTCGGGGCGGCGCTGGTTGGTTCGGCTCTGGTAGGCGCGGCGGGGTGTACCTCAAAAACCAGCGCCGAAAACGTGCCAGCCCCGCAGGAAGTCGAAGTCGCGGTGGTTCAGCAGAAAGATATCCCCATTGAGCGCGAATGGATCGGCACGCTGGACGGAATGGTCAACGCCGCGGTCAAAGCTCAGGTGGTCGGCAATCTTCTTACGCAGAACTACGCCGAAGGGTCCTTTGTGCACAAAGGGCAGTTGCTGTTCGAGATCGATCCGAGGCCGTTCCAAGCCGCCATGGATCAAGCCGAAGGACAACTGGCGCAGGCCAAGGCGCAGCTCTTGCAAGCGCAATCGGGATTGCTGCAGGCGCGCGCGCAGCTGGTAAGCGCCGAGGCCAATCAGCAGAAAGCGCAGCTCGATGAGGATCGCTATATTCCGCTGGCACAGCAGCAGGCGATCACGCAGCAGGATCTGGACAACGCCATGCAGACCAATCAGTCACAGAAAGCGCAGGTAGCCGCCGCGAAAGCGCAAGTGGAGACCGCGCAAGCGCAAATCGAAGCCGCCAGGGCCGCCGTGACGGCTGCCGCGGCGGCGGTCGAAACCGCGAAGGTGAATCTGGGCTTCACCAAGCTGGACTCGCCGATCGATGGCATCGCGGGCGTCGCGACGACTCAGGTCGGCAACCTGGTGGGGCCTTCGACCAACGCGGTCACCACCGTTTCGACGCTCGATCCCATCAAGGCGAATTTCACGGTGAGCGAGCAGGAATATTTAAGCCTGACGCGCGGCGATGCCTCCATGAAGCACCTCGAACTCGAATTGATTTTGTCGGACGGCACAGTGCATCCCTATAAAGGACGATTCTCCTTCGCCGACCGCCAGGTGGATTCGTCCACCGGCGCGATTCAGTTGACCGGACTCTTCCCCAACCCAGGCAATAGGCTGCGCCCTGGGCTGTACGGAAAAGTCCACGCTTCGATCGGCACGCGCACCGGTGCACTGCTGGTACCGCAGAGGGCCGTCAACGAAATGCAGGGCAACTATTCCGTGGCCGTGGTCGATCCGAACAACACCATTCGCTTCGCGGTGGTCAAAGTCGGGGACCGCATTGGCTCGAACTGGATCGTGGAAGACGGCTTGAAGCCCGGTGAGCGTGTGGTTACCGACGGACTTGTTCAAGATCCGTCCCGGCGCGCCGGTGAATCCGAAGGGAGCAAAATAATGTCGAAGTTCTTCATCAACCGTCCCATCGTGGCGATGGTGATCTCCCTCCTGATGGTGATCATCGGCACAGTGACCATCGTGCAGCTCCCCATCGCGCAGTTCCCGGCCATCGCGCCGCCGGAAGTGCAGATTCGCGCCACTTATGTGGGCGCCGACGCGCAGACCATCGAGCAATCCGTAGCCACGCCGATCGAGCAGCAGATGAGCGGCGTCGACAACCTGAACTACATGTACTCGCTGAATGCGGCGGGCAACGGGCAGATGACCATGATCGTCGAACTTCGACGTGAAGAGCGATCCGAATACCGACCTGATGCTCACGCAAATGCGCGAGACGCAGGCCGCCTCGCAGCTGCCGCAGGACGTGACCAATTTCGGCGTGACGGTGCAGAAATCGGTGACCGCGCCGCTGATGGTGATGGGACTCTATTCGCCGAAGGGCACCTACGACGGCAAGTTTCTGGCCAATTACTCCTACATCAACCTGAACGACCAATTGACGCGCGTTCCCGGAATCGGCAACGTGCAGGTATTCGGAGCCGGCCAATATGCGATGCGCCTGTGGATCAAGCCGGATCAACTTGCGAAGCTGGGCATTACGGTGACCGAAATCGTTTCAGCGATTCAGGCGCAGAACACCGTGAATCCCGCGGGCCAGGTTGGCGGCTCGCCGTCTCCGAAAGGCCAGGAATACACGTACTCGGTGCGGGCGCAGGGACGGCTGACTTCGCCCGAAGAGTTCGGCGACATCGTCGTTCGCGAACTGCCGGACGGAGGCATCGTTCGAGTGCGCGATGTCGCGCGCATCGAACTGGGCGCGCAGGATTACACGCTATCCGGCCGCATCAACGGCAAGCCGGGCGCGATTATCGCCGTATATCAATTGCCCGGCACCAACGCGGTGGATGCGGCGAAAGGCGTCCGCAAGCTGATGGAGGAGGCCAAGAAACGTTTCCCGCAGGACGTTGATTACGTGGTTTCTCTCGACACGACGGAGTCGGTGACGGAAGGCATTCACGATATCGTGATCACCATCGCTGATCGCGATCGCGCTGGTTACGATCGTGGTCTATCTGTTCCTGCAAGGCTGGCGCGCGACGCTGATTCCGCTGCTCGCGGTGCCGGTTTCGTTGATCGGAACGTTCATCATGTTCCCCGTTTTCGGCTTTTCGATCAACACGCTCTCGCTCTTCGGCCTGGTGCTGGCCATCGGACTGGTCGTCGACGACGCCATCGTGGTGGTGGAGGCGGTGGAGCGGCACATCGAAGAAGGCATGGCGCCCAAGCAGGCCGCGCTTGAAAGCCATGGAAGAAATCTCCGGACCGGTGATCGGCATCGCGCTGGTGCTCTCCGCGGTGTTCGTGCCGACCGTATTCATCCCTGGCATTACCGGCCGCTTGTATCAGCAGTTCGCCGTGACCATCGCGATCTCCGTGATCCTGTCGGCGTTCAACGCGCTTACTCTGAGCCCGGCGCTGGCGGCGCTGCTGCTCAAACCGAAGACCGGAGAGCCACGGCCCGCTGCAGCGTTTCTTCAACTGGTTCAATCGGATGTTCGAGCGCACCACGCACGGTTATATCCGCTGGTCCGGCGCGCTGACTCCGCAAGAGCGCGGTCGCGTTCGCTTATTCTGCTTGCCGCCGGGCTGGGCGCGGCTGTTCTTCAGCAGCAAAGTTCCGGCCAGCTTCCTGCCGGGCGAGGACCAGGGCTACATGTTCATGCACCTGCAGCTTCCCAATGCGTCGTCGCTCGAACGCACCGAAGCCGCATGCCGCGAAGGTCGAGGAGATTCTGATGCATACGCCCGGCGTGAAGTACACCACGCGCGTGGCGGGCTTCAGCCTGTTGAGTTTCGTCAGCACCAGCTATACCGGCTTCTTCTTCGTCACGCTGGATGACTGGAAGGATCGCACCAGCCGCGAAACGCAGTATCAGGAGATCGTGCAGCACGTGAATCAGGAACTCGCGAAGCTTCCCGACGGCTTCGCTATGAGCTTCCCGCCGCCCGCGATTCCGGGCGTCGGAACCTCGGGCGGATTCACTTTCGTCCTGGAAGACCGCGCCGGCAAAGACGTGCCGTTCCTCGCCGACAATCTGCAAAAGTTCATGGCCGCGGCGTCCAAACGCCCGGAAATCGCGCCCGGCCTGATCAGCACGTTCCTGCCGAGCGTCCCGCAGCAGTTTCTGGAAGTGGATCGCGAGAAGGCGCTGAAGCAAGGCGTGCCGCTGAACGACGTGTATCGAACCGTTCAGGCCTATATGGGCGGACTGTTTGTAAACTACTTCAATCGCTTCGGACGCCAATGGCAGGTGTACGTGGAGGCCGAAGGCGAGTATCGCAAGAACCTGGATAGCGTCGGCCAGTTCTACGTGCGCAACGCGCAGGGCGAGATGGTCCCGCTCTCCGCGCTGACCAAATTCGAATCGCGCCCGGGACCCGAGTTCACCATGCGCTATAACCTTTACCGTTCGGCGCAGATCATTGGCGGAGCAGCGCCGGGATACAGCTCCGCGCAGGCCATGAAGGCGCTCGAAGAGACGTTCGACCAAACCATGCCGCAGCGAAATGGGCTACGACTACATGGGCATGTCGTATCAGGAAAAGAAAGCACAGGAGGGCGTGCCGACGTGGGCGATCTTCTCGTTCTCGCTGCTGTTCGTGTTCCTGATTCTGGCGGCTCTGTATGAGAGCTGGACGCTGCCGTTCAGCGTGCTGTTGAGCACTCCTGTTGCGCTGTTCGGAGCGTTCGCAGTGCTGTGGCTGCGGCGCTGGGTAATGGGTCTGTTCTTGCCGGCATACATGGTTCAGATCGAGAACGATGTGTATTCGCAGATCGGCCTGGTCATGCTGATCGGTCTCGCGGCAAAGAACGCGATTCTGATCGTCGAGTTCGCGAAAGACAAATTCGAACAGGGCATGGGCCTCGCGGAAGCGGCGCTCGAAGGAGCCCGGCTGCGCCTGCGGCCGATTCTGATGACCTCGTTCGCGTTCATTCTGGGCTGCGTGCCGCTGTGGACCGCGTCGGGCGCGGGCTCGGTGGGCCGCCAGATCATGGGCACCACGGTGATCGGCGGGATGCTCGCGGTCGAGCGCGATCGGCATCTTTCTGATCCCGGCCATTTTCTACGTGGTGGAGAAGCTTTCCGGGCGCAGACAATCTGGAACCGCTCGCAAATGCTTGGCCGCTCCGAAGGGGCCATGGGAGATTGAATCATGAAATATTCTCTGATTGCCGTCACCATCGCCGCGGCGGACTCTTGAGCAGTTGCACCGTGGGGCCGAACTACGTGCGCCCCACGGTCCCGGTGCCGGCAAACTTTCGGGCTCCGGAGCCTTCTGCCGCCGCCGCAGGCCGCGTCGCTCGCCGATCTCAAGTGGTTCGAGATTTTCAAAGACGAAAATCTGCAGGAGCTGACGCGCACCGCGCTGAGACAAAACTACGATCTGCGCGATGCCGTGGCGCGGGTCGAAGCAGGCTCGCGCGAATCTCGGCATCACGCGCTCCAACCAATTTCCGCAGGCGAGCGCCAGCGGGGCTCTTGAATTCACGCGCCTTTCGCGCGATGGAAATCTGCCGCTGCCCGCGTCGTTTGTGCCGAACCAGAATCGCAATTGGGGGCAGGGATCGCTCAACCTGCTCTCGTTCGAAGTCGATCTCTGGGGACGCCTGCGCCGCTCGACCGAAGCCGCGCGCGCCAATCTTCTGAATGCGGAGGAGAATCGCAAGGCCGTGGTCACCACGCTGGTCAGCGACGTCGCTACCAACTATTTCAGTCTGCTGCAGCTCGACTATGAGCTGGAGATCTCGCAGCGCACTCTGGACACGCGGCGCGACTCGCTGCGCCTGGTCCAGGAGCGCCAGGGAGGCGGCGTCGCCACGCTGCTCGATCTTCGCCAGGCCGAGCAACTGGTCAGCACCGCGGCGCAGACCATCCCGACGCTCGAAACAGCAGATTGAACAGACCGAAAACCAGATCAGCCTGTTGGTCGGAAAGAATCCCGGCAGTGGTGAGCTCGCGGCCGCAAGTTCATCGAGCAGGAAATGCCGCCGGAAGTGCCCGCGGGTATGCCTTCGTCTCTGCTCGAACGCCGCCCCGACATTCGCGCCGCGGAACAGGCCCTGATCGCGGCGAACGCGAATATCGGCGTGGCCAAGGCGGCGTACTTTCCACAACTGAGCCTCAGCGGTTTGCTGGGTGGCCAGAGCACGCAACTGGCGAGCTTGTTCAGCGGTCCGCATAGCACCTGGAGCTTCGTTCCGCAGGTCAGCCAGCCGATCTTCACTGCCGGCCGCCTCAAATCGAACGTTAAACTCGCGCGAGGCCGAGCGCGACAGCGCGCTCGTTCAGTATGAGAAAACGATTCAGACCGCGTTCAGCGAAGTTTCAAACGCACTGATCGCGCATCAGCGAACCCGCGAGAGCCGCGTTGAGCAGGAGCGTCTGGTCACCGCGCTGCAGGATCGCACGCGGCTCGCCTACGTGCGCTATCGCGGAGGCGTGGATACGCAGCTCAACGCACTCGACGCCGACCGCGATCTTTTCCAGGCGGAGCTGTCGCTCGCGCAAATCCGTTTGAGCGAACTTCTGAGCGTCGTGCAGCTCTACAAGGCTCTGGGCGGCGGCTGGCAATAGCCGACGCCAAGTGAAAATGCCGAGGGCTCGGCAGATGCCCGGCAGAACCGTACCGGCGCGTCGACACCTGTGACCTACAACCCCGCTTTTCATAGCCTTTTCGCGCAATCGCAGCGGTACTTCGCGTGCGTTGCAACTGAGGGAGATCAAGAGAATGAGGAGTCAGAAGTTGCAATATTACATGCATGATGGACCATCGGCTTTCCGGTTTGAACTGTCGGGGGAGCTCAACAATGAGGCCGCAAGCGATTTAGATCAGGCTTGGCGCACCGCTTCCTCAATGATCGGCGAGCGGTCCTTAGTCGTCGATATGACTTTCATCACCGGCGCTGAAAGAGAGGGGCGCTCGCTCCTTGCCCGCTGGTATGCCGAGGGCGCGCAGCTCATCGCCAGATCAAAGGTTTCGCGAGCCTTGGCCGAGGCGATTATCGGAGCGCCGCTACCCCAGGTCGCTTCCGCCAATAGCCCCGGCGCAGTGTGGACATGGCTTCCGTTTCACTCGTTTTTCGGAAAGTCCAAGCTGACGCTCTCGATATTGGCGGCCGCGTTGCTGTTACCGGTAAACGCGCGCGCTGCGAATCTGAAGGCCGAGACTGTCGCCGCCTGGGATGATTACGTACATTCGGCGAGCGTCACATTGCAGGATCGCGTTCGCCCCGGAGGCGGCTTCCTATGGACAGACGAGGAGTCCGAACGGATTTCAAGAGTGCATGGCGGCGAGATTGTCGTGGCTCCAGCGCCCGGACCGAATCCCCGAAGAGTGCCCGGAGGGTTGATACACCATTGGATCGCCGCGGCATTTCTCCCCAACGTGAAGCTTGACGACATTCTCGAAGTCACCGAAAACTACGATCGCTACCAGGAGTTTTACCGGCCATCGGTTATTGCGTCGAAAACGATAGCTCGCCAGTATTCCAACGATTACTTTTCGATGCAACTGATGAACAGGAAATTCTTCCTGAAGACAATGCTCGATGCGGACTATCAGTCGACGAATGTTCGACTGGATGAGCGGAGGTTCTACAGTGTTTCGAGAACCACGCGTGTCCAGGAAATCCAAGACTATGGCCGGCCCAGCCAGCATTGGATGCCGGAGGGCCAAGGCGGCGGCTATATCTGGAAGCTGTTTAGCATTGGCCGCCTCGTTCAGCGTGACGGCGGAGTCTATATCGAAATTGAGGCCATAGCGCTGAGCCGCGAGATTCCGGCCGCGGTGCGCTTTGTGGCGGATCCTATCGTACGCAGTGTGTCGCGCAGCGCGCTTCTCACCTCGCTGACGCAAACCGAAGAAGCCGTGTGCGGCAGGTCCGCTGATGTCGCAAAGTCTGCTGGCATCCCGGCAAGTGCCGAACACCTGCGCGGCGTTCCAGCATCAATTACGAGCGGCAGTTTTGCATCTACTAGAGTTCATTGACTCGGCCTGTTGGAATGCGGCGTGCCTTGAATAAGGCGAACACCGCGGGACATAGGAAAAAGAGCCGGTGTCCAGTAGAACAAGGAGAAATGAAATGTTCAGCAGGAAATTCGTCGTCACATCGTTTGTGAGCATCGCCGCGATGGCGCTGCCGGCGTTTTCGCAATCGGAAACTCCGGGGAACAATGAAGTCTCAGTACAGGCGTTCGGCAGCTTTGTGAGAAGCACGACCAATAATGGCGTCGAGAACAAGGCCACCAACAGCGGCGGCGTGCTCGGCAGCTATCGCTACTTCTTCAATACTCATAGCGGCGTTGAGGCCAATTACGGGTATTCGCTCAATACCCAAAGCTACGGCTCGACCAGCGGAGTGCTAGGCGTTAAGAACTATTCGCATGAGATTTCCGCGTCCTACGTCTTTCGCCTTCCGATGCGCAAGTTCACGCCGTTCGTGCTGGCCGGAGCCGGCGGCCTGATCTTCGATCCAAAGGATTTCGGGGGCGCCAGTTCACAAGCGCGGGCCGCTTTCGTCTATGGCGGCGGAGCTGACTTCGACATCACGCACCACGTTTTCGTGCGAGCTGAATACCGCGGTTTCGTATACAATTCGCCGACTTATGATCTGGCCGGTCTTTCCGGTATGGATCGCACCACGCACCGCGCCGAACCATCCGTGGGTTTTGGATACCGGTGGTAACGGACGTTCTTAATGGACTGCATCTCTCGGAGCGGTGGAACATTCCGCCGCTCTTTTGTCAGTCGCGGATGGCCCTTTGAAGGATGGAATCGATGCGAAAAATCACAATGATGAGAATGGGATCTGGCGTCACCCAAATGCGGCGTTCGGCGTCGCTCACCATCGCGGTAGCTCTGTTGTTTACCGCGACCGGTTATGGTCAGGAATGGTCCCTAGGAGCGCAGACTCCAGAGGTCGGCGAGGCGCGGCTGACGATCGACGAATCCGCCGCTTCTCTGGCTTTTGGTAAATACATCGCATCCCTTCGCGAGCGTAACCCATTCACTGAGTCGGGGCCGATCAGCATGGAGATTGAAGCTTCGCTACCCGGCCTCGATAAACACGGCAAGATGCTCGCGGTCCGACAGACGGGCGCTTCTGAACGCAGTGAATACAGTTCGATAAGATTCGATGGCGACTCGACAATAAAGCAGCAGGTGATTGCCCGCTACCTCGATGGGGAGGAGCAAGCTGAAGCACTCTCCTATTCCACAGTCGCCGTCACGCCAGCGAACTATAGGTTTCGTTATCTGGGTTCCGTGGAAAACAACGAAACTGCGGTCTGTATATTTCAGATCGTACCCAAGAAAAAGCGTGCAGGTCTGATTCGCGGCCAGATCTGGATCGATTCGGTCACCGGCATTGTCGTTCACCAGGAGGGCCGTTTTGTGAAGGAACCCTCCTTTTTCATTCGCAAGATCGAGGTCCGGCGCGATACAAACCTGCGGGATGGACTTCCATATACCCGCGTTACGCATGTTGCCATCGAGACCCGGCTGGCAGGAAGAGCCGAGTTGATAATCACTGAGCGTCGCTGGCAAGCGGCGGAAGAGCAACTCATCACGCAACGAGGGATGCGGTGAACCCGGCAGCACAAGGGGCAGTGATCTTTACAAAACTGGAGGCCACCGCGCATCCAGTTCGTGATTTGCTCCAGAGTGGAAGCGTCCGCAGGTCGGAGTGGGTAATTCTCGGCTTTCTAGTTTACGCGATTGCGTTGGGAACTCTATTGCCGGTTGCGTCGTCCGTCCGCCGCCTGGTGATGCTTCTTAATGGAACCATCCTGGCCGGATACACGTTGTTAATCGTCCTGGATCGGGCCAAGCCAACCCTTGTGTTTAACGTGATTCGCGACGCGGCGTCATTGGCGCTCATTGTGCTGGAGTACCGTGAAATGGGATGGTTCGCGCAACCCCACGTCGCTCACACGCTGGAAGCTTCGTGGGTGGCGTGGGATCGTGTGGTGTTGCGAGGCGGCGTGCGAGCGGTCATCGAGTCGATTGGGCCACTCATACCATCGATTCTCGAGGTCGCCTACGCGCTTGTCTACGCGCTGGCGCCGTTTGCCATCGCCATGTTGTACGCTTACCGGCGCCGTGAAATGGTCGACGAGTTCCTGTTCGTTTTTGCTGTCGGAGTTTTGCTTTGCTACGCTCAGTTCCCCTTTTGGCCGTCCGATCCGCCCCGCGTGGTCTTCCTTGGCCAGGATCTGCCTTCCTACGCGACGGTCTTTCGGCGCTTCAACCTCTGGATGCTGGGCCATTACGGCATTCACACGAGCGTGTTTCCTAGCGCTCATGTCGCCGGTGCATTCTCTGCGGCCTTCGGCGCGAGGCGGGTTTTACCGGAGCATCGGTGGTTGAGCCGATCCCTTCTCGTAATTGCGTCGCTTATCGCAATAGCGACCGTGTATGGCCGCTACCACTATTTGGCCGATGCCCTCGCTGGGCCACTCGTGGCGTTAGTCGCCTTAGGCGCGCCGCCTAGCGATAAGGCCTGCGAAGCTGCATCCCGGAGACGAGTCCACAACCCGCGTTCCTGGCGAGAAATCCCCTTCGCGCTAGAAAAGCCCCAAAATCGGCTCTAGGGGATCCGCCGGACTGGAACTAAGAAACGCGCTTATCGGAAGTTACCATCGCGACCCGTGGCTTCCGATAATACTGACATCGTGCCCTGATGGACGCGCCGTCAAGTTTGACGGGTACTCAACCGCGCCGGCGTGAGCGGCGCTTGCGCGCGGCAGCCACTGATTTGCTTAACACCATCGGGGACTGCGGATCTTGCACGTCTTGCTGCATTCGCGACGCCGTTCATCTCGAACTGCGCGGCATTCCAACGGCGGTTGTTGTCACGACTGAGTTTGTGCGCGAGGCCGAACTTCAACAACACGTGCTCGGCATGAACGATCTCGATCCAATCGTCATAAAACATCCGGTAAGTTCCATCACGGCCACGGAAATTGCCGAACGAGTTGAGCAGATTTTTGTCCAGGCCCGGAAGATCTGGCTGCATTAGCATAGATATCGCTTTGATCGTCTCAACGAGAACAGCGTTAGTTGCATTCGCGTTAGAATAGTCGCCGCGAAGAAAGGCGTTACTCATGAATAGAAGGTTGCTCCATATCGGCTGGCTGCTATGGCTGGCCGCTACACTAATGACCTTGCCCGGTATGGCACAAAGGCCCGCGTTCATAAAATCTCCCAGACTCTATATTTTCGACTGTGGCATAATCAGAGGCTTCGACCCCGCTCTTTTCCAGTTTAAGAAAGAGGAGCTTGCCAGTAACGATATGGTGGTTCCTTGCTATATGGTTGTGCATCCGAAGGGAGTTCTGGTCTGGGACGTGGGGGTAATCCCGGATACTTCTTTTAAGACCGATGGCGCGCCAGTGAGTCAGCCGCTTCTGATGGCCACCTCGACTGTGACCACGCCGCTGCTGCCCCAGATGGCTGCTCTCGGCTATCGGCCCAGCGACGTGACTTACGTTGCTTTTTCTCATTACCATAGTGACCATGTTGCGAACGCCAATGCGTTTGCCGGTTCCACCTGGCTGGTCCACAAGAACGAGCGCGACGCGATGTTTGCGGCCAAGCTGGAAGACCAGGCAGTTTATAGCAAGCTCAAAAACAGCAAAACCGTATTATTGCCAGAATCAGATTATGACGTGTTTGGCGATAAGAGCGTCATCATTAAGTATGCTCCCGGTCACACGCCTGGCCATCAGGTGTTGTTCTTGAATTTGCCCAAAACAGGCCCGATCTTGGTGGCGGGAGATCTGTGGCATCACCCGGAAGAGCGCGGTAGCAGCAAGGTGCCGCCCATCGAATCGAGCAAGGAGCAAACGCTCGCCAGCCGCTCAGCCATGGAGGGGTTCCTCAAACAGACAGGCGCGCAATTGTGGATCGAGCATGACGTACCCACATCCAACAAACTCAAGAAGGCGCCAGCTTATTACGAGTAGAATGCAACGCGCGGTCCGCGCTTTGGCGGGAGGATCTAGGTACGTGAATCGATTCCAAAAAATTGCACTCTTATCGGCAACGCTATATTGTGTTCCAGCTTTGGCCCAAGTTGATTTGTCGGGCGAATGGGGCGGGTTGTTTCACTGGGATCAGCATGAGCGGATCCCCGGACCTGAGCTGGGCGACTATCTCGGCCTGCCCATCAACAATGCGGCGCGCATGCGGGCGGAGAGCTGGGTTGCTTCGGTGCAGACTCTGCCGGAACGCCAATGCATCCCGCACTCGGCGGATTACATGTGGGGCCGGGCTGGTTTTGCGATGCGGATCTGGAAGGAAGTGAATCTTGCGACTCAGGAAGTGGTCGCCTGGCACATGCTCAGTTCCTGGCAGAATCAGCATCGCGTCATCTATATGGATGGCCGTCCTCACCCATCGCCAAACGCTCTTCACAGTTGGCAGGGATTCTCCACTGGGAAATGGGAAGGAAATGTTCTGACGATCGTCACCACGCACCTCAAGGTGGGCTATGTGCGCCGCAACGGTGTTCCTCGCAGCGACCAAGCTACCCTAACGGAACACTATGCCCGCCACGGCGATCTATTGACACTGATCAGTATCGTCGATGACCCGGTTTATCTGACGGAGCCGTTGGTTCGTACTTCCACCTGGCAGATCGATCTTCAGCAGCACCTCGATCCTTATCCTTGTGAGGTGACCGAGGAAGTGGAGCGCGCGGAAGGTGTCGTTCCTCACCGGCCGCTCGGGCCGAATCCCGATCTCAAAGAATTCCCCGCCCGTTACCATCTGCCAGAAGACGTCGCTCGCGGTGGGGCCGGAACCATGTATCCGCAGATGCAGCTTCCGAAATCTAGCGCCACCAAGACCCTCCCGGCTGCCGAGCCGGACAGGGGCATCGAAATTCTGCCGGTGCGCGGCAACGTATCCATCCTCACGGGCGCGGGAGCAAATGTCATTGTGGATGCAGGAGACGATGGCGTCCTTCTGGTAGATACCGGAACAGCCCCCATGACGGATCAACTCATCACCGCCACCCAGCGGTTCGCGGGAAACAGAATTATTCGTGATCTTGTGAATACCAGTCTTGACGCGGATCACACTGGCGGCAACCAGCGGCTAGCGGCGTTGGGGAAAACCATCGCAGGTGGCGATGTGGCGAACTTGACCGCGGATTCCCAGGAAGGCGCAGCTGTTCTGGCGCATCAAAATGTTCTGGAGCGCATGTCGCGTCCGGATGGCGCTCGGCCACCCAGAGCCTTCAAGGCAGTGCCCACCGACACGTATTTCGGACAGCGCAAGGATCTGTTCTTTAATGATGAGGCGGTAGTCCTGTTGCATCCCGCACATGCGCATACCGATGGCGACACGATGGTGTTCTTTCGCCGCTCCGACGTGCTAGCGACGGGAGATGTATTTACCACGACCGGCTACCCGGTCATCGACCGCGCGCACGGAGGTAGCATCCAGGGAGAGATCGACGCACTGAACCAGATCCTTCGCTTGGCGGTTCCAGGACCCAAGGAAGAGGGCGGGACTTTGATCGTGCCGGGACATGGACGATTATGCGACGAAGCGGATGTGGTCGAATACCGCGACATGGTCACGATCATCGGAGACCGCATCGAGGAAATGATCGCCAAGGGTATGACGCTCGACCAAGTCAAGTCCGCCAAACCCACCGCCGATTACGATCCTCGCTACGGTGGCAACCCGGGCTGGACGGCCGACAACTTCGTTGAGGCCGTGTATACCGATCTAAAATCTAAAAATATTCGCTGAATTAAAGGAGACAAAATGCGACAACGGCTTTCAAAATCTTTCCTGCTCTGCGCCGGCATCGGTGCGTTTGTCGGTGCTGCCTGGGGCGCCGAAGTCGGCTCACCGCCTAACGGAGTCAAGCTGACGAAGTACATTATCGGCGTAGCGGATTTAGAGAAGACTTACGCCTTCTATCACGCGCTCGGCATCGAGATCGCTGGCTCGAAAGCGCTCAATCCAGCGGCCCCCCTTCCGGACATGATTCGCAAATTGGTGGACGTGCCGGCAGGGACGAAGTTCCGCAATGCGATGCTTACGATTCCAGGGGCGGACTTCGCGCTCGAGGTGACTGAGTTCACCAATCTGCAGCTGCATCCCGGCAGACCGCGTGCCTTTGACCCGGGTGCTTCGCTGTTGATCCTGACTGTGCGCGATATCGATGCCGCGCTTACTGCCGCGAAGAAAGCGGGCGCGGAAGTGGCGACAGAGGGCGGCGCCGCTCTCGGTATCGGACCCAACAACGCCACCCGAGCTATCTTCGTAAGAGATCCGGATGGCTTTTACGTCGAGTTTCTCCAGCCGAATCCGCTGCCGGCCACCTCCGCTCCCGCGGGAGCGAATGTAATTGGCGCGCGATTCGGATCGGTGGTCGCGGATGCCGAAAAGGCCGCGCAGTTCTACCATGATCAATTCGGCCTTGAGGCGAAAGTGAACCCCTGGACTTCCAATGAGGGCCTGCTGAAGCTATCTGGCCTCACCAGCGGACAGTTGCGCAACGCTACCGTGACAGTGCCAGGGACTGCGCTCGCCTGGTCCTTCTTCGAATTCAAAACTAGTGGTGCAACTCCCTATCGCTTGCGGATACCCGATCCGGGCGCGCCTGCCATCGGATTCCAGGTCCGTGATTTGGGCGCAGCAACTGCGCTCATCAAGTCTGCGGGCGGTTCGGTCATCACCACCGGCGATGGGCGTCTAGCAACTCCCGCTGGCGACGCCGTCACTTTTGCGCGCGACCCCAACGGCATCCTGGTCGAGTTCGCGCAGAACGCCGTCAAGAAGTAGCGTGCGATCCCTCGGACGCCAAAGCGAGCTACAATGCTGGCGATGAAAACAGTACTGGCGACTCTGCTTCTGCTCGTCGTTTCGCTCGGAGCCCAACCGAATCACAAGATGACCAAAGCGGACTTCGATCGCGCCATGAAGGATCTTTCCAATTGGGGGCGATGGGGCAAGGATGATCAGCTTGGCGCCGTGAACCTGATCACGCCGGCCAAGCGCAAAGAAGCGGCCGCGGAAGTGAAGGAGGGTTTCGCTGTTTCACTCGCGCACGATGCGGAAACGCAAAAAGCACCCGACAATCCCTCGCCCTTCGTGCACACGATGGTGAAGACTGGGCTCAATTCCGCTGATTACGCCTCGGATATCTATCAGGTGGATTTCCACGGTCTCGCCCATACTCACATGGATGCGCTGGGGCACTTCTTCTATCAGGGCAAAATGTACAACGGGTATTCGCAGAAGGAAATCACCAAGGCGGGCGCAGCCAAGGACTCCATCCTGAATATGAAGAATGGCCTGATGACACGCGGCGTTCTGATCGACATCGCTAAGCTCAAAGGCATGGATTATCTTGAACCAGGAACGGCCATTTATCCGGAGGATTTGGATGCTTGGGAGAAAAAGACCGGCATCAAGGTTTCATCAGGCGACGCTATTCTTATCCGCACCGGCCGTTGGGCCCGCGTAAAGCCAAAGGGCCTTGGCCTCCAGAGCAGGGGTTGGCCGGCTTGCACGCGTCTTGCGCCAAGTGGCTGCACGACCGCAATGTCGCGATCCTTGGTTCCGATGCCGCCAGCGATGTCTCGCCGTCGCAGATCGAAGGAGTTCCTGGCACGGTGGTGCACATGCTCGCGATTGTGGCTATGGGTATTCCCATCCTCGATAATTGCGATCTGGAAGCTCTCAGTACGGCCGCGGCCCAACGCAACCGTGTCACTTTCCTGCTCACAGTGGCGCCGTTGGCAGTTCCCGGTGGTACCGGTTCGCCAGTGAACCCGATTGCCACCTTCTGACTCGGAAACCCTTCGACTCTAGCGCCGCCGCTCAGCCGGCGCCAGTGCCGGATTTTGCCAAGCCGAATCGGCCGGATTGAGGTTTAGCCCCGGCGGCACAATCTCATCGATACGATCCAACAACTCGTCACTGAGTTTCACGTACATGGCGCCTATCTGGGATTCCAGATGCTCCATAGTGCGCGGTCCTACGATGGCCGCCGTGATGGCTGGATGCCGAATTACGAATGCCAGCGCGAGATGGACGAGCGTCAGCCCTGCCTGATCCGCAAGGTCAGTCAGTGCGTATACCGCATCCAGCTTGCGTTGGTTCTCGGGTATCGCAGGGTCAAAGAGTTTCGGCAAGAACGAAACTCGCTTGGAAGAAAACGTGTCGCCGCCGCGGCGCCATTTTCCGGAGAGCCATCCACCCGCCAGTGGACTCCACGGAATCACGCCCATCCCGTGACGCAGGCAGGTGGGGAGTACATCGGCTTCGACACCGCGCGTGAGCACGGAATACGGCGGCTGCTCGCAAACAAATCGGGTCAGGTTGCGGTCGCGGGCCACCCACTGCGCCTCCACGATTTGCGACGCCGGGAACGTGGACGATCCGATGTAGCGAACCTTCCCCTGGCGCACCAGTTGATCCAGGGCGCGCAGCGTTTCTTCAATCTCGGTTTCCGGATTAGGCCGGTGAATTTGGTACAAGTCGATCCAATCGGTTTTTAGGCGGCGTAAGGAATTTTCAACTTCCTGAATAATCCAGCGGCGCGAAGTGCCTTGTTCGTTTCCATCCGGGCCCATTTTGTTGTGGACTTTGGTCGCCAGAATCGCATTTGCCCGGCGGCCATCCGCTAGCGCTTTCCCGACGATTTCTTCGGATTCACCCTGCGAATAAGTGTCCGCGGTATCGATGAAATTGATGCCTGAGTCGAGTGCTCGATGGATAATCCGGATACCGTCGTCGTGATCCGGATTTCCCACTTTCCCGAACATCATCGCGCCCAGGCACAACGGGCTTACGCGAACCCCTGTGCGGCCTAGAATACGGTGAGTCATCTACACTCCCTATGGTTGTTTTAATGCATATACAAACAGAGAATTCCCGGCCGACACGGCGACGTACTGGCGCCCATCCACGGAGTAAGTCATGGGGCCGGAGGCAACTGCGCCTCCCACTGTGGATTTCCAAAGCAGGGCGCCGTCGCGTGCGTCCAGCGCGTAGAAATAGCCTTCCCGGCCACCCGAGAACAGCACATCGGTAGCCGTTGTGAGAATGCCCGCGTCCGTCACGTCGAGCATCTTAAACTCCCATTTTTTCTCGCCGGTTTTCGGATCGAACGCCCTTACCGCACCAAAGCCTTCGGATTCCTTCCGAAAATTGATCATCCCCGGCCGCAAGCCGCCGATCATCCCGCGCGGCATGGTTCCCGCGAATTCGCGGCCTTCGACGAACTCAGCCGGTCCCTTCACAAACACCACTGAATAGTTGTCCCATGCAGGAATGTAGAACAGTCCTGTGTGCGGACTGTAGGACGGCGAATACCAGTTGGTACCGCCCTGCACGCCGGGAAATACTTTGGCGCCTTCGGCCGAAGGCGTGGCCTCAGCCACACGCATTGGACGGCCCTTTTCATCAAAGCCTTTCGCCCAGGTAACGGTCGTAAATGGTTTGCCTTGCAAAAACTGACCACTGATGCGGTCAATCACGTAAAAGAATCCGTTGCGGTTGGCCCATAGCAGTACCTTTCGCGGGCGGCCTTGCCATTCCATGTCCGCCAGCACGGGAACCTGCACGGAATCATAGTCCATCTCATCGTGCGGCGTAAATTGGTAATACCATTTTAGATTGCCGGTATCGGCGTCCAAGGCGACTACGCAATCGCTATAGAGGTTGTCGCCCCCACGTTGGTCGCCATTGAAATCCGGTCCTGGATTGCCAATCCCCCAGTACGTAACATTGAGGTCGGCGTCATAGGAGCCCGTCATCCATACCGACGCACCTCCATGCTGCCAGGAATCACCGAGCCAGGTTTCGTTGCCAGGCTCGCCTTTGCCGGGGATGGTGTAAAACCGCCACGCTTCCTTGCCGGTCTTTATGTCATAAGCGGCAATGAACCCGCGGATTCCGTACTCACCGCCAGCGGTTCCAATGATCACTTTGTCCTTAATCACCAGCGGAGCATGCGTCACCGCGTAACCTGCCTCAGGCGGAGCCACCGTCGTGTTCCACAGCGGATGTCCGTTTCGGGCATCAATCGCCAGCAAATGCGCGTCGATGGTACCCATGAAGAGCGTGTCGCCAGCCACGGCCACGCCACGATTCACGCGACCGCAGCACGGGCGCGCTTGGGCTGAAGGAGTGTAGGAATAGGTCCAAAACTGGCGTCCCGTTTCCGCATCGAGAGCAACCACGTCGTTGGGCGCCTGAACGGTATACATCACGCCATCTACAACTAGTGGCGTCGCCTCAAATTTCTCCAGCGAACGCGCTTGAAAAACCCACTGCAGCTCGAGATTTTTGACGTTCTCCGGCGTCACTTGGGAAAGCGTACTGTGCCGCTGGCTCAGATAGCTTCCCGAGTAGGTCAGCCAATTTTGCGGCTCTTTACTTGCATTCAAGATGCGATCAGCCGATACCTGGCCCGCCGCGAACACAGTGAACAGAAACGTGGCGCCCGCCAGAACATGAAATCGATAGGGAAAATTCATTTTTGTAACCCTTTCAATGACGCCAGATATGCCACAAGATCATCCATCTCGGTGGCGCTGATTTTGCCCTGGATAGAAGGCATGGGTGAATCTTCGATAAAGGCCGCCTCGCGCAGGTCCGGTCGCTTGAATGACCGCATATGTTCTTGCGTATCCAGAAGCTGAACGGTGAACGTGTCCAAGTTAAGAAGCCGCCCGGTGACTATTTCGCCGGATTTGGTGACCACGCGGTAGAAGCGGTTTTGCGGCAAGACTTCGGCATTAGGATCCCGCAGCGATCGCTCCAGGTCCACAACGCGGCGAAGAGCTCCGATTTCGCTCAAGTCCGGACCAAGGCGCGAACCATCCGCTCCAATGCGATGGCAACCGGCACACCCTCCTTTGTTTTCGTAGACGGACTTCCCGCGCGCCGCATCGCCACGGATGGGCGTTCGCCCTTCCGTGGCAAGGGAGCGCAAGTAGGCGACAATCGTTTGCGCAGCGAACTCCGGCATAGCGTGCGGCGGCATTCCGGCTTCGGGGATTCCCTTTAAGATAATATCGACCAGGCCTTGATCAGTTGTGGCCCGTTTGAACTTTCCGTGACCCAGATCGACTCCGGCGATGAGGTCGCCGTCCGCACCATGGCATACAACGCAATTGGCCTGGAACGCTTGCCCCCCATCTGCAATATCCGCTGGAGTGAAATTGTGTTGCGCGCTCAGCGTGCCTGAAGCTGAAATCACGCAAAGTGCGGCGAGGCTTGCCACTGAATACCAGCATTTTATCCGCAACACACACATGGTCGCCATAGTCGATGTCTCCTTCGGCCCACGTCGCCTTGACCGATGAAAATATCATAAAATGGCCCTGCCCGTTGCGATTGGGACGTATCGAAGTGTCGGAAGCTTTGGATGCGATTGACTTGTCGATGCTTCTGCGGAGACCGGCCCGCGCACCTAAGGTGAAGAAAAAGCTACGAGGAGGATAAGGTGAAGTCCCCGATCGAAGGTCGCGTGTGGAAAGCTGGTCATTCCGCCAAGGGTTCACGCGGGAATATGAGTCATCGAAAGGTCTTGGAAATCTGTCGAGTCTGGCTTCGATCGTACTGTATTCAGCGCGTTTTCAACTCTGTCAAGAAACTCAGCAGCAGTAAACGGTGGCGGAAAGATCTCAAATTTCTGCAGATCGGCGCGGTATTGAAGCCGATCGTCATCCAAGAGTCCGGCTACGATAAGAACCGCCATTTTGTGAGGATTCCGGGAGCGCAGGTATTTGGCAGCTTCGTGGCCCGGAATGTTTTCGATGTAGGGATGCGTAATTAACAAGCCGATCGAAGTTTCAGCAACTGCGTCGACCGCGACCCCGAAGCTTCCCGTCGCTAGGACGGTATATCCCGCGCCTTCCAATACTTCCTTCATAACCGAGCGAACCAACGGTTCTGAACTAAGGAGTAAGATCAGCCCACTTGGCTGGGGGCGCTTTGCGTTAGTGATGTTCTTATCCCCCGTGTTTCACCTACCAATTTTAATCATGCCTGAACCAACCCGCTGACATCCTAAGAGCACTCCATGTTCCAGTGGCTGTTTAGCAACCTCTCCACCTCGTCGAGTCTGATTAGAAACGCAGATGGCTCGCGGCCGGCTTCCTAATTGACCGAAGATCCCGGCAAGAATTGAAGCAATGACCGATGACTGGGGCTCAAAAAGCGCGGGCTGGCGCACTACATGGGTCATTTGGCACACGGTTAGAACCTGGGGGCCCTGAGATGCAATCAGCGCCAACATTCCCGTATGGCAGAGGGAGTGCAAGACCTTACCCTCGAGGAAAACAGATGCGAAAAATGAAAAACGTATCAGCGGTAGGATTGATCCTTGCAACGGCGGTAGGGGTGCCCGTTTTTGCGCAGCCGCCTCCTTCGTTCCCTCCAAGGCAGCTCGACCAACTGGTGGCGCGCATCGCCCTTTACCCAGACCCATTGCTGGCGCAAGTCCTGGCAGCCGCGACCTACCCGGCCGATATTCCTCCAGGCGCGCAGTGGGCAGATCAGCATCACTACCTCATCGGACAGGCTCTGGCCGCAGCGATAAGCGCCGATCAACTTCCTTGGGATCCCAGTGTTCAGGCGCTGCTTCCGTTCCCTTCCGTCCTCGACAT
The DNA here is from genome assembly GCA_963745995.1 of Bryobacterales bacterium. Classification (GTDB taxonomy): domain Bacteria; phylum Acidobacteriota; class Terriglobia; order Bryobacterales; family Bryobacteraceae; genus Palsa-187. Next base: position 1,118,202 of record CAVUZF010000005.1, on the reverse strand, counting down.
GATGAATTCGGATATGAACTGGACCACTCAAGTCGGGAACGCCTTTTTGGCGCAGCCAGAAGCAGTGATGGATGCAGTGCAGCGGCAGCGAGCGGCCGCGCAACGCTATGGCTATTTAAGGACCAACGGACAGATCGTCGTGAGTGGTGGACCCTACATCACGATCCTGCCCGTCGATCCGGGCTATATCGTGGTGCCCTACTACGATCCATTGGTCGTGTTCTTCGCTCCGCGGCCGGGGTTTTTCGTCGTCGGCGCGATTCGTTTTGGCTTTGGTGTAACTCTAGGTGGCTTCTTCGCTCCGTGGGGCTGGGTGGCGGGAGGAATCGGCTTTGACTGGGGCGCCCACTCGGTGTTTCTAAACCATGCGCCCTGGGGCCGCACCTGGATGAATCGCGGTGGCTATGTCCATCCCTATCCCTCCATCCAAAGGCGCCCGCCGGACGCTATTCGTCCCCGCGACACGCATCCGCTGCACCCACGCTCTGGGCGCGAGCGAAGCGCACCCCGGCAAGGCAAGCCGGCTCCCCGCGAATCGCACGGAGGACAGCGCCGTTAGGCTGGTCCCGAATAATCCGCAACGAGGAGTCGATGAAGTTCTGGTCTTCGAGCGTGGCTCTGCTGGTTTCATGTACGCCGATAGTTTCAAACGCGGTCGAATTGAAGCCAGAGACACTCACTGCGTGGGAGCAATATATCGGGACTGTCGACAGGCGATTGGACGCGACATCTGCCGGCGGTCCCTTCTTATGGATCGATGAATCTCCGGGGCGGGATTCACGCGTTCAGCGCGGCGAAGTCCTGGTTTCGCAAATCGAGACAGACACCACAAAAATCCCGCATGGCCTGATTCACGACTGGATCGGTGGTCTGTTCGTCCCGAACGCCACCCTGGCTGACGCCTTGGCGGTGCCCCGAAATCACGAGCGATATGCCGAGTGGTACGGACCCACGGTCGATCAGGCCAGCCTTCTGGAGCATTCTAACAACGAGGACCGCTTTGAAGTTCGCTATGTGCGAACAGCGCTGTTCGTGACTGTGGTGCTCGATGCACAGTACGAAACCCGCTATCAGCAACTGGATAGCACCCGCTGGTACTCGATTTCCCGCAGCCTGCGCATTCACGAGATTCACGACTACGGGCGCGCCAATAAGCGCCGCATTCCTGCCGACGATGGCAGCAGTTACCTCTCGCGGATCTATAGTGTCTCGAGATACGAGCAAAGAGATAACGGCGTATATATCGAACAGGAGAATATCGCGCTAAGCCGGCGAATTCCCCCCTCCGTCCGTTGGATGATTGAGCCCGCGGTGCGGCGTTTGTCGAGAGACTTGCTGACGAAGACTCTCGAACAGACCAGAGCGGCGGTACGGTCGAGATCAGGCCAATGAAGGGCTACGCTGCGTTCGGTACCGCCGACGAGACGAGCAGATCCACGCGAATTCTGGGCGCATGCAATAGAGTGTTGTGGATCAAGCATCTGTGAACTGCGTCGACTACGCCTCTTTGGTGACGCTCTTCGACAGCGCCAGGGCATTCCAACTCGATACGAATGTCGTCCAGCCGAGGTGGCCCCAAGACCTTCTCTGCGGTAGTGCGTGCGCTGACCCCTCCCATGGGTAATTTGAAGCGCTTCAAATAGTCGACTGCGTAATATGCCGCACAAGCACCCAACGAGGCCAGCATCAGTTCGGGTGGGGTCATGCCCTCGTCAAAGCCGCCATTTTCGATCGGCTGATCGCTGTAGATCCTATGATTCCGTGCATTTATCTCAAATTGAACCGCCCCGAGATGTTTCGTGGTGACTTCCAGCATGACTTATTCCTCGCATTGGATCTGAGCAAGAGGGTTGCCAGCGGCGCCGGCGTTCTCTTGCAGACATTGTTGTCAAGTGGGGTTCCAAATGCTCACTCAAGAGCGAGGCCATTGAATGACGCGTGTCAGTCTTCTTTTCCTAAGTACTTTTCTGCTTCGACCCGCCGTCGCCCAGTCTCCTCCCTCAGATCGCGGGTCCATCTTGTGCCGGCTGGTGGCTTCAGGTGAGCTTTCCGAGCTTCGCTGGCCAGAGTTCTCCTCGTATAAGAATCAAATTCGGCATTTCTACGAACCTGCTGCCTACACGCTCGCTTGGACTCGCCATGGGCGAGTGACGAAGGAGGCTGAGGTAGTTATCGAGCTTATGACAGCGGCGGATCGCAAGGGGTTGAATCCAGTGGATTATGACGGTCCGCAGTGGGCAGAGCGAGTTGCAAGTTTAAGCCTCGCCGACCCCGCGCGAAACGAATCCGAGTTCGCCGCATTCGATCTTGCGCTGACGGTTTCGGTGATGCGTTATACTTCCGATCTTCATTTCGGCCGGGCGAACCCTGGAATATTCCATCCCGAATTCGACGCGGGACACGAGGAGTTCGATCTCCCTGGCTTTCTTGAGCAGCGCGTGATTCACAGCACGGACGCGAAAGCGGCGCTGGAGGAACTCGACCCTCCTTACGAAGGCTACAGGCGGACGGAACAAGCATTGCAGCGATATATTGCTCTGGCGCAGGACTACCACGGCGGTTTGTTGCCGTTGAACAAGAAGCATATCGACCCGGGTGCGTCATACCCTCCGGCCGAACAATTGGCGGACCTGCTGCGGAGGCTGGGAGATCTCCCCGCCGACGCCAGCGCTACACTCCCATCGGGCATGTACGCGGGTTCCTTGGTGGACGCGGTGAAACACTTTCAGAGGCGCCACGGCCTGGATCCAGATGGACGCTTGGGCAAAGCGACGTTGGCGCAGCTCAATACGCCCCCAGCTGATCGCATCCGCCAGTTACAACTGACTCTGGAGCGTTGGCGCTGGGCCCCCCATCAATTTCCACGGCCGCCGATTGTAGTGAACATTCCCGAGTTTGAATTGCGCGCATTGAATGCTTCGTATGCGGCGGAGCTCGAAATGAAGGTAGTGGTTGGGAACGCCTACCATCACGAGACGCCAGTGTTTGCGGCCAACATGAAGCAGGTGATTTTCCGGCCTTACTGGTACGTGCCCCTCAGTATCCAACGAGCCGAGTTGCTGCCCAAGGTGAATCGCGATCCGTCCTATCTTATGAAGAATCGCTATGAAGTTGTGACGCCACAAGGCAAGCTTGTGACGAATGGAGTCGTGGATGAGCCGACACTTGCCCTGCTTCGCTCCGGGGCGTTGAGAATTCGTCAGATTCCGGGTCCCGAAAACGCATTGGGGCTGGTCGCGTTCATGTTTCCCAATGAGCATGACGTTTATCTGCATGGGACTCCGGCGATGGAATTGTTTATGAAACCACGCCGGGACTTCAGCCATGGTTGCATTCGCGCCGAGAAGCCGCAGGATCTCGCGGCGTGGGTTCTGCGAAACCAAGCGGAGTGGACGCCCGATAAGATCGCCGAGGCGATGAATGGCAGCAAGACTATCTATGTGAGCCTGGAAAAGCCCATTCCGGTATTGATTGTGTACGCCACCGCGGTCGTTCTTGCAGACGGCGAAGTGCGGTTCTTCGAAGACATCTACGGGCAGGACGCCCAACTTGCAGACCTTCTGGCCAAAGGCTACCCTTACACTGCCGGAAAAGCTACCACCGCCGGACGCGGCCTACATCCACGTGAATGAAATCGGACGCCGGGTAGTAGCCGACGCCACCGCGGCCCAGCGCCAGAGCGGTATCGCGGAGCTGAGACGTCTGCACGCCTGGCACCCGGATATCTATGGCCGCAGCTTCCATATGTAGGCTGTTCCTGGCAACTCCCGAAGTGTGGGTCCTGAGGTATTCGTTGGTTTGAGGAGTTCGGTAGCCGCAAATAACCTGAACCTCGGCGTCGGGACGGCCGGTGGCCACAGTCAGGTCGAATAGCACGTCGAACAGATGCGGATCAAAGTGATGCACCTTACCGGTAACGCTGTCGCGCAAAAATGTATCCAGTTGCGTCAGGGCATCTGGAACATAAGCGTTATCGCGCCAATAGACCACGCTGAGACGCTCGTGGGTGTGGGTGTGATAGAGACGGAGGTATCGTTCCTCCATACGGCCATCCGCGCGAGCAGAAGGCCCGAAGGCGGCCGGCGCCAGGATGGTTGCCACAAGGAAGAGCCGGATGGAAACCTGCATTTCCCTAGAATAGCAGCGCGGTTATTCGAGGCGGCGTGCTCGCACTATGAACCTCTGAGGGGCAGACCCGATGTAAGTGAATGGATAGCAGGTGACCAGGGTGAGTGCCGGCGTGTTCGACGATTCCAGCACCTCGACCTGTCCGGGCATGACCACGCGAGTCCATTCGACGGAATACTGGTAAGAGCCGCCGGGTGTTGCCAAACGAATGACGTCGTCTTTGCGGATTTCACTGAGCTTGCGGAAGAAAGTGTCGCGATGACCGGCGATGCCCACATTGCCGGGCTCGTCGGGGAATGCGGTTCCAGTAATGTGACCGGCTGCCAGGGCCAACGTTTGCGACTGAACACCCTCCGATACCATGACGGAGAGCGCGAGGCGCGGGATGCTCATACGGATGAGCGGAGAGCCTTCGCGTGCAAGAATTCTCAATGCCGGCGGAGGCGTGGATCTCATGATCGGGTTCAGTGCAGGCGGATGGTCGAATCGCCAACTCCTGTACGCCTGATAGAATGTGGCGTCGAGATACGCGAGAGCACAAAAGCCCAACGCCAAGCATCCGATGAAGAAAAACAACCGGGATGCCCAGCGAAGGGTTGTGTGGTCCTCCGTGCTCTGGCGCCAGTGGATAGTAACAGTCATATAGTTGCTGTCCGGCAGTGCCATCGCCCCGCCGGACAGTGAACTGCCGAGATTACGAAACGCGCTTCAGGCTGTATTTCAGCATCCCTGCCACGGCAAGAGAGATGAATCCTCCCAGTGCGATATAGGGAAGAGGGCTCGCCGTTTTAGGTAGTTCGGGCGCCGGCTCGGCGGCCGGTTCGGGGGCTTGCGCAATCTCGGTGGGCGGCGGGGCCGCCATCTCAACTGCTTCCGCGACTGCCACCTCTTTGTTTTCCGGTGTCATGGCGGCGACCGGGGCCTGCTCCAATTCCGCAGGTGTCTCCGTCGGCGTGACATCCGCGAACGGAACCGCTTGATGCGTCACTTGAGCCAGTTCGGTTGCGCGGACTTTCCCGTAAACGAATTCATGACCGAAGTGTCTGCCGGGATAGAACCATCCGCGAATGGCTTCGGGCCTGCCAGCGGGCCGCTCCGCAAAATGAACCACGGTATCCGCCGTGGGCTTCAGCCGATAGTCCGGAATGGCCAAAAGAGTTGCGAAGACCTTGGTTTCCTCAGCGTTGGATACTTGGACCACGTGCCGGTAGGTGGTGGTCTCCACCAGTTTGAACACATACTTTCCGGCAGGTAGTACGATGCCGGGTAATTCAACCGGTTGACTAAAAGTCAGAGTTGTTTTTTGGTTTCCTTCGTCGGCGTTCACCGGTAAGCTGGTGAAAAGCGCGGCGCAGGCGATCAATGTTGTAATTAAGTGCCGCATAACATTCTCCTTATTCAGACTGCGCTTCTCGCTACGCAATTTTTAAACCAACTCTCACGCCACTCACTCTCACAGATATGGCTATTTCCGAGGTCGTGTGGGGATTAAGACCTGCGTGAAATCACCCACATCGTTAGCAGACCAGGGCCGATTCGCGTACCCTAGCCACAGGCTGCGCACAAACTGACTGGGGATGTGGTTCGATAAGGGTTGGTAGTCAACGTGCGAGATGGGATGCTTAGGGAGGCACTTATGCCAGAAATCACTGTTCAAAAAATCAAAGATCCCATCACGCAGGTTCCGCCAATTTTCGCGGAGCTTGAAAGGCGTTTTGACGCGATCCAGCAGCGGGCTCACGACTTCTTTCTAAACCGAGGCCAAATGGATCGGGCGTTGGACGATTGGTTTGCTGCAGAGCACGAGCTCTTCGGATGGAGCGCAGCCGAGCTCTCAGAGAAAGACGACACGTACGAAGTCGATTTCGCGCTGGCGGGGTTCGACGCCAAGGATATTCAGGTGACTGCGATGCCGAACGAAATCATCGTGCGCGCAGCGACCAAGGAGACGCGTGAGGTCGAGAAAAACAAAGTGCTCTGGAGCGAGTTCGGTTCCAAGGATGTCTGCCGTCGTTTCGAACTCCCGGACCCCATCGATCCCGACAAGGTTACGGCCACGCTGGAGACGGGAATTTTACGAGTCAAGGCCCGCAAGAGTGTTACTGGTGAAAAGAAAACCATCTCTGTAAGCGCAGCAGCGTGAGGCCGGCACCCGTTGGAAGTGACGATGACGGGGCACCGGAAAACTTGATTACGGCTTGGGGAACGCGACTTCGGCAATCAGCGGTAGGTGATCCGCTGCCATATCGGTAGCAGGGCAGTTTAGGATCGAGTACGCCTCAAATGCTGGGCGAGATCGGTGAGGTGAAACTCATTGGATAGAGTTTTGGTAACCAATCCATGGTAAGTAACCCATCACGATCCGGTGACCGGGAACGTCGAGTGCCCCTGATGTTCGTCTATCAGGCGCGCTCGCGAATGGCGGCGCCCAAGTGTACATTGAAAACGTGCAGGATTTCGGAGCCCACGCGGATGTCGGTGCGCAACGCTCCGCGCGGTTCCCGCGGCTCAGGGTGACTTTGCTATAGTCTGCGTCGCGGTGCTTGCGCGTTCCCAAGCGCCGTAGAAGTATCCTAGCTCGCCAGCGAGATAATAGGGATCGGCGCAAGCGCACGCTAAGCCAATCTGGCAGATGCATTGTGGCGTGAGTGCGGATCGGCAGGCGACAGAAGCATCACACAGAAGACGGTAGCCGAATTGCTCGTTCCAGAGTGGAATGGAGACGGCCGTGCCGACAATTGAATTACTTGGTTCGCCTACAGTTGATGATTCTAAACCAGCAAGCTCCGGTGCTACGCCCGGAATTGAACCCTCCGCACGGCCGTCCCTGGGGCACTTGGCGCATTCCAGACAACACAGGTGGTGGCTGGCAGCCAGCGCGATAGTGGTGCTCGCCGTTGGCGCGGTGCTTTACTTCCGGGGATCCGAGCAACTAGGCTACCTCACGATACCTATCGACCGCGGTGACATTGAAGCGGCCATTACCACTACGGGCAACACAAATGCCGTAACGACGGTGCAGGTGGGAAGCCAGGTTTCTGGCAATGTCATCGCCCTTTACGCCGATTTCAACACCAAGGTGAAAAAAGGCCAATTGGTAGCGCGCATCGATCCGGCGATCTTTCAGGCAAAAGTGGACCAGGCGAAAGCTAATCTGGACAGCTCCCGATCGGCCGTGGTGACGGCGCGCGCCACTGTTGTGAAAGCCGATTCGGATATCGCCAACGCTCAAGCCAACGTTGCCACGGCAAAGGCGAATGTGGTCCGTGCGCAGAGTGCGGTGACAGACGCCGGAACGAAGAACACGCGCCGCGTAGAATTGGTGAAGCAAGGCATTATCGCGCAGGAGGATGCTGACACGGCGCAGAGCACCTATGACCAGGCGGTAGCCAGCCTGGATGCGGAGAACGCAGCGGTGGTTGCGGCCCAGTCCGCGGTGGCGTCAGCGCAGGCGCAAAAGGAAGTGGCGCAAGCCCAATTGCAGGCGGCCGAGTCGCAGGTGAAGCAAAACTCGGCGGCCCTACAGCAGGCTCAACTCGATCTAGACCATACGCAAATCGTGGCGCCAGTGGACGGAACCGTAGTGTCCCGTAACATGGACGTCGGACAAACCGTAGCCGCTTCTTTTCAAGCACCCACAATTTTTCTGATCGCCCAGGACTTGACGAAAATGCAGGTGGATACGAATGTGGATGAATCCGACGTGGCACCCATTCGCGTCGGCCAGCAGGCCAATTTCACAGTGGACGCCTATCCCGGGGTAACCTTCCCGGGCGTGGTTTCACAAATCCGTCAAGCGCCGATCAATGTTCAGAACGTCATCACGTATGACGTGGTGGTAGAAGTATCGAACGCCGACCTGAAGCTATTTCCGGGAATGACGGCTAATGTGAAGATCGTTACCGGCCGCGTGGAACGCGCCTTACGGCTGCCCGCAGCGGCGATGCGGTTCCATCCCGCAACGGCCACGACCTCTGCGGGGAGGGCTGCCGCCTCTAAGGCCGGCCAGCCGGCGGGGGTGCGTGGACAGCATCAGCAAAGTGTTTACCTCCTCGACGAGGGTCACCTCACACGGGTGCAGGCGCGCCTGGGAATCAGCGACGGCAACTATACCGAGATTTTGGGCGGCCTGAACGAAGGCCAATTAGTGGTCACAGGCATAGCATCCAAAACGAATCCCGCGACAACGGGGCAAGACTCGGGAACGCGACGGCTCAGCTTCTAGGGGAGACGGACATGGCCGAACTGATTCGAATCAAAAGCCTTAACAAAATTTACCCGTTGGGGGATGTGGCCGTGCACGCACTCCAGGACGTCTCTACGACATTCGACCGGGGCGCCTTTGTTGCCATCATGGGGCCTTCGGGCTCCGGCAAGTCGACCTTCATGAATATTCTGGGTTGTCTGGACCGGCCCACGTCGGGTAGCTATTTGCTGGACGGTGTTAACGTGAGCGAGCTCGATCGCGATGAGCTTGCAGAGATCCGTAATCGCAAAATCGGTTTTGTGTTTCAGCAATTCAACCTCCTCCCCCGCACGCCCGCGCTCGAAAATGTGGAGTTGCCACTTCTTTACAGCCGCGGGGGAGTGGATCCCAGCCATCAGCGGGGCATGAACGCCCTGCGTATCGTAGGCTTGGCGGATCGCGCCGATCACCGCCCCAACCAGCTCTCCGGCGGACAGCAGCAACGGGTCGCGATCGCCCGCAGCCTGATCAACAATCCGCAGCTCATCCTGGCTGACGAGCCCACTGGAGCTCTCGATTCCCGCACCAGCATCGAGATCATGGCAATTTTTCAGCGTCTGAACCGGGAACAAGGAATCAGCATCATCGTCGTCACCCATGAACCGGATATTTCGCAGTACGCAGACCGCATCATCTATTTCAAAGACGGGCGGATCGTGCGCGATGAACCGGTCCGGCAGCACCGCGATGCCGAACACGAACTCCTGGCGGAGGCTATTGCGTCATGATGAAAAAACTCACGGCCAGCATGAAGATCGCCTTTGGAGCTCTGCGCATCAACAAGCTGCGTTCGGCGCTGACCATGCTTGGGATTATCATTGGCGTCGCTGCCGTGATTGCCATGGTTGCAGTGGGCTCGGGAGCGCAGGCGCGCATTCAGCAGCAAATCGCTTCCATCGGCAGTAACATCATCATCGTGGTTTCCGGTAGCATTACCAGCTCCGGGATTCGTATGGGTACCGGCAACGCACAAACACTCACGGAGGACGATGCCAAGGCCATTGCGCGGGAGACCTCCTCTGTTCAGGCCGCTGCGCCTGCCACTCGCGGGGGAGTGCAAGTGGTGTACGGAAATAACAACTGGGGCACACAAATTCTGGGTACAACACCGGACTACCTGGCGATTCGCGACCTGGGGATTGAAGAAGGGCAGGCGTTCACTAGCAGCGACGTAGATGCCGCAGCCAAGGTAGCCTTGCTGGGCAAAACCGTTACGGACAACCTCTTCAATGGCGAAGACCCTGTAGGCAAGATCATCCGCATCAAGAAGGTTCCATTCACCGTAGTGGGAACACTGGTTCCGAAAGGTCAGTCGCCAACTGGACAGGATCAGGATGACGTTATGCTACTACCCATCAGCACTGCCAAGAAAAAAATCCTGGGAGCGAGCCAGGCAAATGCGGGTTCGGTGGGCGCCATAGTGGTGCAAGCGCGTGAAGGGATGACCGCGCAGGCGCAAGATGAGATGACTGTCTTGTTGCGCCAGCGCCACCACATTCAATCGTCCCAGGACGATGATTTCAGCATTCGCGACATGACCGAAGTCTTTAAAGCTCAGGAAACTTCGGCGCGAGTCATGTCCATCTTGCTGGCCGCGATTGCATCGGTGTCATTGATCGTGGGCGGCATCGGCATCATGAATATCATGCTGGTGTCAGTGACCGAGCGCACCAAGGAAATCGGTCTACGCCAGGCCGTGGGCGCCAAAACCAAAGACATCCTGGCGCAGTTCTTGGTAGAAGCCGTGACTTTATCGGTAGCGGGAGGTGTCGCTGGAATCCTGTTAGGCCTGACCGCCAGCGCCCTCATTTCCTACTTTGCGGACTGGTCTACGGTAGTCAGTCTGGGTTCGGTCTTGTTGGCGTTCGTGTTCTCAGCCTTGGTCGGCGTTTCCTTCGGTTACTATCCGGCGCGCAAAGCAGCGTTTATGGACCCTATTCAAGCGTTGCACTATGAGTGAGTCGCAGGACGTTGTCCTGCCACATCATCAGGGTGACCAACACGCCATCGGGTCTCTGGGGTTCTGATGAGTGCGCACATAGGGTCGGCACGTGAATAGTTGGTGCGACTTCCCATATGCTGCCTCGTGCAAGAAAGTCGCAAAATCGGCTCTGAGGTCAGCCGGATCGTACCGAGAAACGCGGATGTAGCCGAAACCGTTGCTTACGATTCCTCAAGGTTCAACAAGCTCAGCTCCTAAATTATTGAATCATTGGTCGGGGCGGGGCGATTCGAACGCCCGGCCCCCTGCGCCCAAGGCAGATTCCGGCCTGCCCGCAAAATGCCCTGTTTTCGAGGCCTTCTGCTTCAAGCAGTTGTCGCGACCTTGTTGAAGCCTGTTGGCCTTTGTGGAGCCTTTGGGTTTTCAGCAGCCACAAAATCATCTACAGCAAATCCGCCCACGGTCCGAGCCGAATTCGGCTCTCCACAGGCTTCACCGCGAGTATGGCCTAGTGATGCCGGACTGAGTTTTCCGGAGGTTGCTCATGAAGCAGCCGGCTCTCCGTTCCTTATCGAAGCTTGCTAAAGGAACCCGCCCGAACCGACAGCGGGGCCTGCTGACACCCCGCTCGCTTCAACTGGACGACCCGCGACAAAATTCTCAGCAAGTCTTCTGGAGCCACTTCGCGCTATCCTTAAACCGTCCCTCGGGCGCAAAACGAGTGAACGGTTAGTTGGCAACTCAGGGAACTGTTGAACCGTCCATTCGGTAGGATGCTGCGTGCCTCGAATCGCCTAGAGTATAAATAAACAGTGCAGCCCGGCGGTCCGCCTATGATGTCAGAGCAAAACGCGAAGGCCGAGGAAAAAGACAAACAATCAACGCCGAAGAAGCGGCTGGATGCTAAAAATACCACAGCGACTTGCGGCCGTTGGCTCAAAGAATCGCCGAGGTCGGGTTTCTGCATCCGATTGTCTCCCGTAGCCTCACAGCCGTGAGCCGGGTGCATGGGAGTGCCGAAGCGTCTTCCGTCGCAGTAGCATAAGATGGCAATTCAATCGCAAATCCTCAGATCACCTTGCGGCGCGGCCGTTGCGCCTTGGACGACAGCGCCGGGCCCGCTGGGCTGAGATCTGATTTAATGGTGGCTGTGCCGCCGAAGACCCGAATAGCCTTGCGATTTCCGATCATTGTGTTGGTCCTCGCCGCAACCGCAGTTCCCATTGAGTTGCGACCTCCGGGTCAAGCAAAATTTCACCTTGGGATCGACGCACCGCCCCATTTCTTGGCGAACGTTGCCGGATACCTTCCCATCGGCGTTGTGCTCGCAGACATAGGTCTGCTTCGGGCGGTTGCCGTGGGGGCTGCGATCTCGGTGTCCGTCGAGACAGGTCAGTTGGCAATGCTATATCGGGATCCGTCACTCAGTGATATCGTTGCCAATACCCTGGGAGTGACGTTGGGAGGGATACTCGCCGGTCGCCGCAGAATCTACGCACTGAAGTTCCGAATTAACCGGTACATCGGCTTCGCAGCCGCCGCGTTCGCGTGCGCCATCGTTGTTTGGATATGGGCCAGATCCGGAGGCCCGGTGAATCCTCGGGGTTGGGAGTATCCGGGAATTCTGGAGGCGCGCTGGGATTTTGATAGCGGCCACGGCACCCCGGTGAGGGATTCCTCGGGCCGGGATCTGCACGCCCGATTCGGCCCTGAACCTGCGCATGCGCAGGGCGTCATTAACGGTGCAGACGTTTTTGACGGTAGCCGCCACGTCGAGGCCGGCCCTATGACCGCGCTCCGGCTCGCGGGCAGCATGACCATCACCGCATGGATCAATTCTGCGGCTTTTCCTAGCGACGATGCGGCAATCGTCTCACAATTGAGCCACGATCTCGGTTATCAGTTAGACACTACAGTCGATCGTGGGCCACGCACGATTGGGTTCAAGTTGACCAACGCCCGCGGTGAACTGATGATCCGTTACGGGCGCACGCCTCTTCTCGTTAACCGGTGGTACCACGTTGCAGGCGTGTATGATGCACACGCCAAGACTTTAGACGTGTATCTAAACGACAGGCAGGACGATGGTCTGCTAGCGGGCTTCTTGACGGACACTCAGCATCCTTCCCGCGAAGCGGTTTATATAGGCAGGCGGGCGGACCTCAAGGGGTTTGAATTTACTGGCCTCATCGATGACGTTCGCATTTATTCGCTGGCACTCACGGGAAATGAAATAGGGGAGGTTATGCGCGGCTCGGTAGTGGAACGCGCCGGTGAAACAGGGATGCATCCGAGTCTTCGTACAGCGCGGCCTAAGGACGTGCATACCCCCGGCGCTGTCTTTGCCGAACCATACGATATCGAAATACCCCTTGCGGCCGCCGCGGCCGGGATGCTTGCAGCGATAGCTTGGATTGGCATCTGGCCCGCCAGTTCATTTTGGATGGCTCCCGCTGCCAGTGCAGTCACCGGCCTACTGCTTCTCGCCGGTGCCGGATCTGACCTCCCATCGTTTGACTGGGTATCTATACCTCTGACCAGTATTATTGGAGGGGTATCGGTGATTCTTGGCAGGCGTTCGGAACGATCTTGAGGGCGCGCCGAATTATGCCGCCGCCCGGAACTGGGCGTTCAGACTACGGATTCGGGGGCAAGGCGGACGGGACGCGAACAGTGACCCCGGTGGGCAGCGAATCGCTCGCTGTCCTGTCAGCGGGCCATGCACCCAGCGCTCGTTGTACCACGTGTCGAATTTCTTGACCGCGAGCGTTGCCACCGAGATCCGCCGCAAAGTAGCACCCGGTGGTGGTCCGTATCCAGGGAAAGCGGCTTTTTTCTGTGTTAGGTAGAGGAGGCGACGCCTGCCCAGAAACAACTATCTTTACCATAGCCACTTCTTCTTCTCGAGAGCACGAGGTGGCATTTCGATAGAAGCGACGAACAATCTGAGTCTGTGGGCCGTAACCCCAAGTGGATGACGTATCTCGCTCATTACTTGGAAGTTTTTTGGGCAACTGTGATAATTAGTTGCTTCCTATGACGCTCAACGAGAATCCTCCACCCGGGATCCCCTAAATCTTAATATCAAATAAATTAATGGCTTGCGATGGTTTCTGAGCGTTTCCTACTCTCCGCGACGTCTGGCACCAAGAATGCAAGCGTGACTGGATCGTGAAGGGTGATCCCGTCCGCCGGCCCACCTGTTGCGTATATGAACCTTTATGAGATTGTTGACTAGCTGGGTCACGCTAATACGTGGATTCGCAAATCCGAGAGACTCCCAGAATCGGCGAAAGCACAAAACATTAGGTCGCTGGAGTATCGAAGACACAACCCTGAACCTAAGAGTCTTGCTTTCTACAGTGTTCGTATTGTGGGTCGTCGCGGCAAGCACACCTTTCGCGTTCGCTCAGAGCCCACGTACTCAGATGAGCGTTGGGACTCCCACGGTCGATGCCAATGGGGTCCAGTACTATCCTGTGACCTCGGTCTACCAGGGCCTACAGCAGCAAGTTGTTCGCGTGCTGGAGCCGACCAACCCCGCACCAGGAAAGTTGCGACGACTGTTGTACGTGCTACCGGTTGATCCTGGTGTCGACACTCTGTCGTCGCCATTTAGCGACGGGCTCGAAGAGTTGCGATTGCTTGATGTTCCCAATCGCTTCAACATGACGCTAATTGCGCCGTCTTTTAACTACGAGCCGTGGTACGGCGACAACACACTCGATCCAACGAAGCGGATGGAGAGCTTCATGATTGACGATCTTATTCCGTTCGGCGACACGTTCGCGCAAGGCAACCCCATCCCGCAGCGATTTCTCATCGGTTTCAGTAAGTCGGGAAATGGCGTCCTCTCCTTAATCCTTCGACATCCGGCGGTATTCAACGCTGCCGCAGACTGGGACTCACCGGCACAGGTGAATGATATTTCAGCGTACGGTGGTCTGTCGTTGAATTTTGGCACTCAGGCAAACTTCAATCTCTACAATATCCCTGATCTGGTAGCAAGCAATTCCAAAGCGTTTCAGCAGCAGAATCGCTTGTGGATCAGCGGTGACCAAGCCGAGTTTACCGCCGATATGACCGCCTTGCACAATGAACTGACGGCGGCTTCGATTCCGCACACGTGGGTGCAAGGGGGCAGCCGGGTCCACAGCTGGAACAGTGGCTGGCTGGACGGCGCAGTGATCGACTTGGATGCCAATACAACCCTTGGCCCGCCGACCGGCGGTTTGCTTCCAGCGCGGAGTGGAGGGCAGCCAAGCGGGGTGCTGGGGAGTGGAACGGTGCAGACGACTCTGAGCCTGATGACGGACGAGAACGCGACGTGCCGCTACGCGACCAGCGCTGGGGTGCCGTATGGGTCGATGAACACGTTCAGCAGCACGGGGGGTACGACGCACACGACGCTGGTGAGCGGGCTGGTGGACGGTGGCAGCTACAGCTATTACGTTCGCTGTCAAGACAGCACGGGGAACACCAACCTGGATGATTTCGTGATCACCTTCTCGGTGGGCACGGCCGCCAGCGGCAGTGGGAATACAGCCAGCAGCACTTTCTCGGGGGTGGAGGCCCCGTTATTCGAGAACGGGACGTGGGGCAAGGCGGGGTCGTGGAACGCTCTGAGTAAGAACAACGGGGCATATTCGGCGAATTTCAACAGTGCGTCGCGATTGGTGAACCCGCTGGTGAGTCCGGACCAGTTTGCGGAAATCACCTACGATCACGATCCTGGATCCGGGAGTTGGCCGGGAGTGATGACGCGGATGCAGGGGGCGGCGAACGGCAGCGGCTATCTGGCGATTGCGTTTGCCGGCCAAGTGCGGCTCTATCGCGCCGACGACAGTGGGGCGCTGAACTTTTTCCTTCTGGCGTCGGCGGACGTCGATGTGAGCGTCGCGCCGCGGCTCCTGCGGCTGGAATCGCAGGGAGCCAGCCATCGAGTCTATTTCAACGGTGCGTTGCTGATCAACTACACGGACAGCAGCAATGTCTACGCCACCGGGCAGCCG
This sequence comes from Bryobacterales bacterium, assembly GCA_963745995.1. Taxonomy (GTDB): domain Bacteria; phylum Acidobacteriota; class Terriglobia; order Bryobacterales; family Bryobacteraceae; genus Palsa-187. Next base: position 1,102,874 of record CAVUZF010000005.1, on the reverse strand, counting down.
GGCATCGCCTCTTCGGCTTTCGCTATGATCCTCTCCTTCTCCGGCGGCGCTCTGGGCGCTGTCACAGACACGCAACCTCCAGCGCGGAGTGGAGGGCAGCCGAGCGGGGTGCTGGGGAGTGGAACGGTGCAGACGACTCTGAGCCTGATGACGGACGAGAACGCGACGTGCCGCTACGCGACCAGCGCTGGGGTGCCGTATGGGTCGATGAACACGTTCAGCAGCACGGGGGGTACGACGCACACGACGCTGGTGAGCGGGCTGGTGGATGGTGGCAGCTACAGCTATTACGTTCGCTGTCAAGACAGCACGGGGAACACCAACCTGGATGATTTCGTGATCACCTTCTCGGTGGGCACGGCCGCCAGCGGCAGTGGGAATACAGCCAGCAGCACTTTCTCGGGGGTGGAGGCCCCGTTATTCGAGAACGGGACGTGGGGCAAGGCGGGGTCGTGGAACGCTCTGAGTAAGAACAACGGGGCATATTCGGCGAATTTCAACAGTGCGTCGCGATTGGTGAACCCGCTGGTGAGTCCGGACCAGTTTGCGGAAATCACCTACGATCACGATCCTGGATCCGGGAGTTGGCCGGGAGTGATGACGCGGATGCAGGGGGCGGCGAACGGCAGCGGCTATCTGGCGATTGCGTTTGCCGGCCAAGTGCGGCTCTATCGCGCCGACGACAGTGGGGCGCTGAACTTTTTCCTTCTGGCGTCGGCGGACGTCGATGTGAGCGTCGCGCCGCGGCTCCTGCGGCTGGAATCGCAGGGAGCCAGCCATCGAGTCTATTTCAACGGTGCGTTGCTGATCAACTACACGGACAGCAGCAATGTCTACGCCACCGGGCAGCCGGGCATCGCCTCTTCGGCTTTCGCTATGATCCTCTCCTTCTCCGGCGGCGCTCTGGGCGCTGTCACAGACACGCAACCTCCAGCGCGGAGTGGAGGGCAGCCGAGCGGGGTGCTGGGGAGTGGAACGGTGCAGACGACTCTGAGCCTGATGACGGACGAGAACGCGACGTGCCGCTACGCGACCAGCGCTGGGGTGCCGTATGGGTCGATGAACACGTTCAGCAGCACGGGGGGTACGACGCACACGACGCTGGTGAGCGGGCTGGTGGATGGTGGCAGCTACAGCTATTACGTTCGCTGTCAAGACAGCACGGGGAACACCAACCTGGATGATTTCGTGATCACCTTCTCGGTGGGCACGGCCGCCAGCGGCAGTGGGAATACAGCCAGCAGCACTTTCTCGGGGGTGGAGGCCCCGTTATTCGAGAACGGGACGTGGGGCAAGGCGGGGTCGTGGAACGCTCTGAGTAAGAACAACGGGGCATATTCGGCGAATTTCAACAGTGCGTCGCGATTGGTGAACCCGCTGGTGAGTCCGGACCAGTTTGCGGAAATCACCTACGATCACGATCCTGGATCCGGGAGTTGGCCGGGAGTGATGACGCGGATGCAGGGGGCGGCGAACGGCAGCGGCTATCTGGCGATTGCGTTTGCCGGCCAAGTGCGGCTCTATCGCGCCGACGACAGTGGGGCGCTGAACTTTTTCCTTCTGGCGTCGGCGGACGTCGATGTGAGCGTCGCGCCGCGGCTCCTGCGGCTGGAATCGCAGGGAGCCAGCCATCGAGTCTATTTCAACGGTGCGTTGCTGATCAACTACACGGACAGCAGCAATGTCTACGCCACCGGGCAGCCGGGCATCGCCTCTTCGGCTTTCGCTATGATCCTCTCCTTCTCCGGCGGCGCTCTGGGCGCTAACTAGGCTGTCTCCGGTAGTAATTTCCCTGGTTGGGCGGTTCGGTACCGTGAAACGTTAGAACTCTATCGGAAGTGCGGGCGGGAAAATGGTGGGCGACTCAGACGGTGGCCGCCGGGCGCTTTCGATAGCGCAGTTTGAAGTGAGCCGCTGGCGCTTCCGGCGGCAGTCTACGGGATTTGAAAGACATTTTCGGTTTGGGGAGAAGGAGTTTCCAGGGCTACCAGACGAACATGGATCTGCCGGGCCATCTTGAGGAAAGGCGCCAGCTGAAATATCGCGTATTGTTTAGTGTCCGGATCGCAATTCGGCGGGGCCGTTGATTCGCAGAGACACACGTCACCTGCGCGAGTGGAAGCTTGGAATGAACGGCTACAAGGCGATTCGCGCTACGACGTATCAAGGCGAGGTCCCTGACCGTGCGAAGTCGTAAGTACGGCGGCAGCTGAAACTGGCTCGATCAGCGGCATCCGCGTCAAACACTTCGGACAACAACCCCAAAGCGGTGGAGGGAAAACGTTCGGAGCAGCAGCGTCACTACGGTGGGTCTGCTGGAGGGCGGCTGCTGGCACAGCGGCAGCAAGCCGGTCCGGCAACAGTTGGCTAGGCCCAGCGAGGCGACGTTTCAGACACCGCTCCTTACAACGCGCGATCATAAAAGCCGTAGTGTCCAAAAGCTACTGAATCTTCTGCTACGAACGCCGTCGGCCAGCAGCAGTATCATGCGGGCTCTGAGAATATCGCCCGCCTGGGTGGCGGAGGCGATAGTAAGGCTTTCCCTGCCGATCACTATTTGAATTCCCGGAACTGCGCTGGCCTCGGTCAGGCCAAGAGGAGCGATATCCGGGCATTGGTTCAGCGCTGCGGTCCCCGACCCCGGCGCGGCGGGCGGTTCGGAGGAGTCGGAAGCGAACAGCGCGGCGTGCGGATCTTAGGCTGACGTGACCCCCTTAAACCGTCCGAGATGGAGTACGATTTCGGACGAACGAAAGGGGAAAGCGGATGAGCAAGAGCAAGCACAGCGAGGCGCAGATCATTGCGGCGCTGAAGCAGGTGGAGGCGGGGCGAGCGGTGGAGGATCTGGCTCGCGAGTGCGGTGTGTCCAAGCACACGATCTACGCCTGGAAGTCGAAGTACGGAGGCATGGACGTGAGCGAGGCGCAGGAGGTCAAGCAGCTCCGCGAGGAGAATACGCGACTGAAGAAGCTGGTGGCGGATCTAAGCCTCGACAAGGATATGCTGCAATCGGTGATTCGAAAAAACTCCCTGGGCTCGTAGAGAAGAGAGCGGAAGTGCGGCGCCTGGTCGACGAGTTTCGTGCGAGCGAGCGCCGCGTCTGCGGGCTGATGGAGATTCCGCGCATGAGTTACCGGTATTGCTGCCCACTTTTGGATCTTGACGCGAGATCTAGTGCGTAGGCGGGTTCTGGATATTCCGCCATGCCCGCGATGTGGCGCCCCGCATCCTGGTTGATTTGCTGCAGTTCTCCGAGTACAGCGATGTCCGTTAGGGCTAGCCCGAGCCCCTCGAAGTCGTATGTTTGAAGATACGGAGTGGTCAACATCCAGTCCCGTTATTGCGCGTTTTCGATTCTATCCCGATTCGTGTTATGTAGATCGACAGCAAGATCTGGCTGCATCCTTTTGCTGGACAACAGATGATTTGAATTCGGTTGCGTGTCCTCGAGATTGAGGTCGTTGAACCTTGAGGAAAACCACAGCTACATTTTCATCTACAGTGCGGTTTTTGGGCATCCTGGGAATGCCCACATCAGCATGATTTCATTGGTCGGGGCGGGGCGATTCGAACGCCCGACCCCCTGCGCCCAAGGCAGGTGCGCTACCAGGCTGCGCTACGCCCCGACATCGCTGTAGCTTCCATCTTAAACTACTTTCGAATCAGGCATCCGGACCACTTGCGAATAGCGCAAACGCAACCCTGCCAAATGGCGCTAACTCCTGTTTTCTCTGTGGCTTGACTCCGTTGCACTGACATGATAGTGTTCATCTGGAGTCTCTATATGCGCGTATTAGCCCGCTACAGCGGGATGCTGTTGTTGTCTTCATTGGTAGGCAGTGCCCAAAACGCGCCTGCGCCTCTTCCAGCAGCGTCCGAACGCAAGCTGCTGGATCAATATTGCGTCTCCTGCCATAACCAGCGCCTCAAGACTGCCGGCCTTACTCTCGATAAGCTTGACCCCTCGAACGTCGCCGCGCAGCCCGAGTCCTGGGAGAAGGTCGTCCGTAAACTGCGCGCCGGCATGATGCCGCCATCGGGCCTGCCGCGGCCCGCCGCCGCCGATTACGCGGCCCTCACAGTTTCGCTTGAAAATGATTTGGACCGCGCCGCCGCTGCCAAGCCGAAGCTCGCGCGTCCCAGCGTTCACCGCATGAATCGCACCGAGTACGGCAACGCCATTCGTGAGCTGCTCGGTCTCGACATTGACGTTTCCGCCTACCTGCCCGCCGACGACACCAGCTACGGCTTCGACAACGTGTCCAGCGGATTGCAAGTTTCGCCCACGCTGGTCGAGGCCTACATCACCGCCGCCTCGAAGATCAGCCGTCTGGCGCTCGGCCACGACACCGCGCCCGCCCGCAAGGTGTATCACGTTCGCGAAGATTACTCGCAGGAAGACCAAGTCGAAGGACTCTCCTTCGGAACCCGCGGCGGCATGCTGATCCATCATTACTTCCCCGCCGACGGCGAGTATTCCATTTCCTTCGAGGTAATCCGCACCACTGTCGGCTCCTTGTTCGGTGGCGATAGTGAAGACGAGCAGCTCGAAGTCAGCCTGGACGGCCAGCGCCTGAAGCTGTTCAAGATCGGCGCGGGCAAAGATATCGCGCTCAACGCCCTCCACGACAAGACTGAAATCAAAGTTCCCGTAAAAGCCGGCCAGCGTACCGTAGGCGTGACCTTCATCGCCACCACCTACGTTCCAAATGTTGACTTGAACCGCCACTACCAGCGCAGTATTCTCGATGACAATCTGGTGGACGGTTTCACCTTCACGCCGCAGGTCAGCTCGGTCACCATCATGGGCCCGTCCAACGGCAAGCGCCCCACCGACACTCCCAGTCGCAATAAAATCCTGACGTGCCATCCCGCGAATGCGAGTGAAGAAATCCCCTGTGCCAAGCGCATTCTGACCACACTCGCGCGCAAAGCCTATCGCCGCACCGTCACCGATCGCGATACCGAAACCCTGCTCAGCTTCTACCAGGCCGGCCGCAACGCCGGCGACTTCGAAGACGGTATCGAGCGCGCCCTGCAGTTCATTCTGGCGCATCCCGAATTCGTGTTCCGCACCGAAGACGGCCCCGCCAACGTCAAGCCCGGCCAGGCCTATCGCATTAACGATCTGGAACTCGCCTCGCGCCTGTCCTTCTTCTTATGGAGCACCGTTCCTGACGAAGAACTGATCACGCTAGCGTCGCAAGGCAAGCTGAAGGACCCCGCGGTGCTAGAGCATCAAGTCCACCGCATGCTGGCCGATCCGCGCTCCCATGAACTGATCAAAAATTTCGCCGGACAGTGGCTGGAACTGCGCACCATGCAAGGCTCCACTCCGGAGGGCGTGATTTACCCCGACTTCGACGACAATCTGCGCCAAGCCTTCCGCACCGAAGCGGAAATGTTCTTTGAAAGTATCATCCGCGAAGACCGCAACGTCATCGACCTGCTGAACGCGGATTATACTTTCGTCAACGAGCGTCTTGCCCGCCACTACGGCATCCCCGGCATCTACGGCAGCCAGTTCCGCCGCGTGCCGCTTACCGGCGAGCTCGATATCCGCCGCGGCCTGCTCGGCAAAGGCAGCGTGGAACTCGTCACTTCCGTGCCTGACCGCACTTCGCCCGTGCAGCGCGGCAAGTGGGTGATGATGAATATCCTGGGCACCGTTCCGCCCGATCCGCCGCCTAACGTGCCTGCGCTCAAAACAAGCGGCGACAAAGCCGGTCCCGAGCAGACCATGCGCCAGCGCATGGAGGAGCATCGCGCCAATCCCGCCTGCGCCAGCTGCCATAAGATGATGGACCCCATTGGCTTCGCGCTCGAAAATTTCGACGGCATCGGCACCTGGCGCGCCAAAGAGAATGACGCAAAAAGTGGACGCTTCGAGTGTGCTCTTCGACGGCACCAAAATCAACGGCGTGGTAGATCTGCGCAACGCGCTGCTGCGCTACTCGCCGCAATTCGTCCGCGTGTTCACTGAAAAGCTGATGATCTACGCGCTTGGCCGCGGCGTCGATTACGACGACATGCCGGTGGTGCGCTCCATCGTGCGCGACGGCGAACGCAACAACTATAAGTTTTCATCGCTGGTTCTGGGAATCATCAAGAGTGACCCGTTCCAGATGAACCGTAAACCCGACGGTGCAGTGGCCGCCGCTAGCAGGTAATAATTAACAAGGAAGGCGATCTCATGTTCATTACTAAGAAGCATCTTTCGCGGCGTGCAGTACTGCGGGGCGCGGGCGTCACGCTGGCGCTGCCCCTGCTCGATTCGATGATCCCGGCGCAGACGCCCTCCTCCAAAGTCGCCGCGCTGCCCAAAATCCCGCGCTTTGTGGGAATTTTCAATCCCCACGGCTGGGCCCCCGAATATTCCACCTTCACACAGCCGCGGTGAGTTTCCGTTCGTGCTGAAGCCGCTCGCAGGACTGGAAGGATTCCATCACCATCATCGCGGGCCTCGATGCCACGTCTTCCATGCCGCCTCCCGGCTTGACCGGCGGCGACCACTCGCGCAGCGCCGCCGTATTTAGCGGGGTGCAGCCGCGCAAGACCGTGAGCGATGACATCTACCTGGGCACCACCATCGACCAGATGATCGCGCAGAAATACGGCCAGGAGAACGCGCTGCCCTCGATCCAACTGGGCATCGAAGACCAGAGTTCGCTCGCGACCTGCCCGTGGGGTTATAGCTGCGCCTACGTCAATTCGATTTCCTGGTCCGGCCCCAGCAAGCCGCTGCCGCACGAAGCCAATCCGCAAGTCGTCTTCGAGCGCCTCTTCGGTGAAGGCGGCAACGCGCAGGAACGCGCCGAGCGCAAGCTCGAAAAGGTCAGCCTGCTGGACGCCGTCACCAGCGAAGTGGCGCGCCTCAATAAGAGCTTGCCGGGCACGGATCGCACGCGCCTCAACGAATACCTCGAAGACATTCGCGAGATCGAGCGCCGCCTGAAGAACGTCGCGAAATCCAAAGACATGTCGCCCGAAGCGCAGGTGCCCTTCGGCATGCCCGAGTCCTTCCAGGAACACATCAACCTGATGTGGGATATGCAAGTGCTGGCCTTCCAGGCCGACATCACGCGTGTCTCGACCCTGATGTACGCGCACGATGTCAGCATGCGCAGCTACCCCGAATCCGGCGTCGGCAGCGCCAACCACGCCGCCTCGCATCACGGCGGCATTCCCAAGCGCCTCGAGGATTGGGCCAAGATCAACCGTTTCCATGTCCAGTGCCTGCCGTATTTCCTGAACAAGATGAAATCGACGCCCGATGGCGACGGCAGCCTGCTCGACCACAGCTTGATTTTCTGGGCCAGCAACATGGGCGACAGCAATCTGCACAGCCACAAATCGGTGCCGAACATGCTGATCGGCGGCGCCATGGGCCAGCACAAAGGCGGACGCAACATCCAGGCTTCCGGTACCACCGCGAACCTCCTGCTGACGGCGCTGCAAATGTTCGGCATCCAAAAAGAAAGCATCGGCGACAGCACCAAAGCGTTGTCTTTGAGCTAGGAGCCTAACGTGCGAATCACAATCATCGCCGCGGCGCTGCTTTCCGTAGCCGCCTTCGGGGCCAGCACCAGTCCAGTGGCGGACGCCGCCATGAACAAAGACCGCGACGCCCTGCGCAAACTGCTCACGCAGAAGGCCGACGTCAACGCCCCGCAAGCCGACGGCGCCACCGCGCTCCATTGGGCCGTCCGCTGGGATGACATGGATTCCGCTGACCTCCTGCTCAAAGCCGGAGCCCATCCGCAAGCCGCCAACCGCGCCGGCGCGACTCCGCTGTTTCTAGCCTCGACCACCGGCGACGCCGCCATGATCGAAAAACTGCTGAAAGCCGGAGCCGACGCCAACGCCCCCATCCTCGCTCACGGCGAAACGGCTTTGATGATGGCGGCGCGTAGTGGCAACCTCAACGCCGTTAAAGTCCTGCTCGATCACGGCGCGCAAGTCAACGCCAAGGAAAATCTGCGCGGAACCACAGCCATCATGTGGGCCGCTGAAGAAGGCCACGCGGACGTGATCAAGTATTTGGCAGACCATGGCGCTGACATCAAGCTGGCATCGGCCGTAATCATCCCGCCGCGCCGTAGAGGTTTGGGTTTCGCTCCGCCCACCGCTCCTCCCGGACCCGCCAAGGGCGGCCTCACCGCCCTTCATTTCGCGACTCGTCAGGGCGCTATGGAATCGGTGCGCGTGCTTCTGGCCCTGGGCGCGGATGTGAACCAGACATCGGCCGACGGCAGCAGTCCGTTGCTGGTGGCCGTGCAGAACGGCTTTTACCCCATTGCGCAGTTTTTAATCGATAACAAGGCCAACGTGAATCTGACCAACAATAAAGGTTGGTCGCCGCTCTACCTCGCCGTGAAAAATCGCAACCAGGAAGTCACGGCGGTTCCGGGACCCAGCACCGATGGCGTTCTGGAATTCATCACGTTTCTGCTCGACCGCGGCGCGGACCCCAACGTTCGCCTCAAGGCCGCCACCGAAGTGCATCAGGCCATGACCGCCGCCTGGCTCAAGGAAGAAGGCGCCACGCCGCTGCTGCGCGCCGCGCTCTGCGGTGACCTCACCGTCGTCCGCCTGCTGATCGATCATGGCGCGGACCCCCTGATCCCCACCTTCGATCACACCACTCCGCTGATGGCCGCGTCCGGCGTAGGCTGGGACAACGGCATGCTGCGCGAATATTCCGAAGACCAAACCCTCGAACTAGTGAAGCTCCTGATCGACAAAGGCTCCAACGTGAAGCTCGCCAACGATCACGGCATCACCGCTTTGCATGGCGCGGGTTATAAAGGCGCGAACAAAGTGGTCCAATTGTTGGTCGACCGCGGCGCTGACTTGGCCGCCCAAGACAAAGGCGAAGATTTCGGATTCGGCGCCAGTTCCACCCACATGACGCCGCTCAACTGGGCCGAAGGCGTGCCCATCGGGATGTCCTCCGCGATTTACCACGATGATACCGTGGCGCTGATGACGCGCCTGATGAAGGAACGCGGCATTCCCGTCGTGAGCAACTCGTTCAAAGGTCAAAAGGACAGCAATTACAATTTTGGCGGCGCCGAACCAGCTCCCGCGCCCACCACGCAAGCTCCCGTAACCAAGTAAGCCGACGAAAGGATCACCGTGAATCACTTTGCGCCCACGCGGCGGGAACTCCTGACTGGACTAGCCGCCCTCGGCGCAAGTAGTCTGCTGCCCGCCCAGCCGCCCGCCGGAGGTGACCGCCGCATCATCGACGTTCATCAGCACTACGTGTCGCCGGATTATCTCGCGCTGCTGACGCGCAAGAACGCCGTGAGTCCCGTGGCTGGATTCAACGTGTGGAAAGAGTACTCGCCCGCGAAAAATCTGGACGCCATGGATAAGAGCGGCATCGCCACCGCCATGCTCTCGCCCACAGCTCCCGGCGTCTACTTCGGAGACGCTCAGGAAGCGCGTAAAATCGCCCGCGAGATGAACGAATACGCCGCCGCGAAAATGGTCGGCGCGTACAAAGGCCGCTTCGGTCTGTTCGCCGTGCTGCCGATTCCCGACATCGACGGCAGCTTGAAGGAAATCGAATACGCGTTCGACACGCTCAGGGCCGATGGCGTTGGCTTGCTCACCAGCTACGGAACGAAGTATTTGGGCGATCCGGCCTTCGCTCCCATATTCGACGAATTGAATCGCCGCAAGGCCGTGGTCTACACGCATCCCATCGAGCCCACCTGCTGCATGAACCCGGTGATGGGCATCAATCCGCAGGCGCTCGAATACCCCACCGACACCGCTCGCACCCTCATCAGCCTGGTGGTCAGCAACACCGCCACCCGCTGCCCGGATGTGAAGTTCATTTTCTCGCACGCTGGCGGCACCATCGTTTCAATCGCCGCGCGTTTCTTAGGCGCAGCCGTCAACGCCGAGAACCTGGCGAAGACCCCTGAAATGAATTCACGCATGTATCACGTGCGGCGCTTTTACTACGACACCGCAGGCTCGGCGAATCCCGTGCAGATGCAGGGACTCAAGACACTGGTGGGAACCTCGCAAATCGTCTTCGGCACGGACTTCCCCTTTGCCAACGCTCCCGCCACCGCTTCCGGCCTGCTCACCAGCGGCTTCAGTGCCGATGAGCTACGCGCCATCGATCGCGAGAACGCGTTAAAGTTCTTGCCCAAATATCGCGGCTAACTGCCGACAGGAGCCGCGATCAAGATCGGCATCGTGGGAGTAGCAGACCCCGCCGCCGGCTCCAGCGTAACGGCCACCGTGCCGATCGCCGACACATCCACCGGTCCATTTAAGATGTACAGCGCCCGCATGCCTTCCGATTGAAACAGCCCCGCCGGCCGCGGCGTGCCGCCCTTAGGAATCACCCACATCTCATACGTCTTGCCCGGGCCAGCTTTGGGAAGATTCGACGCAATCAACAATACACCCATCTGCGGATGCAGAAACACGTAACCGCGCGGCGGAGCCGTCTGCCCTTTGCCGAAACTCGCCGGTATCGTCTGCGGATCGGATAGGAATTGCAGCGCCTGCGTCAGACGGTCACGCTCGCTGTTCGAATCGATCAACGCGCGGCGCGCAGCGGCCAGTTCGAAAGTGCGCCCGCGCTCTTCAAAGCCCAGCCACGCCGCGACCAGCTAGTAAACACACCGCGCCTACCGCCCACACCCAACTCCAGCTCGGATAATGCACCCCCACCGAAGTCAGCAAACGCCGCTTCAAACGCCGCCGCGGCTTGGCTACCGGCACAAAGCTGAGCACGCCCGCGTTCAGCGCCAGCGCCTCGGCCAGCGCGTTTTGGCAGTTGTCGCAGCCGCGCGCCAGATGAGCGTCGATTTCGCTTTTCTCGGCCGGCTCCAGCACACCCAGCGCGTATAGCTCGAATAGATCGTTTAGTTCCTGGCAGGTCATGCGATCGCCACCTCCGCCAGTTCGTCACGCAAAATTTTTAGCGCGCTGCGAGTCCAGGTTTTGACCGTGCCCAGCGGCTGCTTCAGCCGCTCCGCCATCTCGGTCTGCGACATGCCTTCGTAGTACGCTAGCTCGATCACCTGCCGCTGCGTGGGCGTCAATTTCTCGAAAGCGCTTTTCAAACGCCGCACGCGATCGATCGCGAGCGCAGCGGAGTCCAGCTTCGCGAACAGCCCCGGACGCTCCAGTTGCTCCAGTTCCATCGCGCCCGCTTGCATGCGGCCATCGGTCGAGCGCAGATAATCGATGGCGCGGTTGCGCGCCACCGTCAACACCCAAGCCCCCAGCGCGCCTCGCTCGGCGTCGAAAGATTGCACGCGATTCCAAACACGAAGAAAAGTTTCCTGCACCAGATCCTCAGCCGTCGAAGGATTGCGCACGATGCGGAAAATCAGGGAATACGTCAAGCGCCCGTAGCGATCGTAAAGATCGTTCATGGCCTTAGGCTCGTGCGCCTTCAGCCGGCGCACCAGATCGGCGTCGTCGCCCAGGCGCAGGACCACCTGCAGAATCCCAAACGCCAACCCCACTGGAAGTAATTTGAACAGCAACATGCGGCCTTCTATAAGGATATACGGTGAAGCAGACTCCGGCGGATTGTGCGGTCCTCCAAACTAGCAGACTACGAAGCACTTATGGCATCCGGCACGGTCCGAAAATAGCACTCGCAGGGAACATTAAGTTTCTGCCATAATATAGCCGGTGTCACGCACAAAAGAATTGGAAGCTCAGCTCTCAAGCACTGAGCAGCAACTTCGACTCCTGCAAAAAATCAGCCGCTTCATGGTTCGCGACGTGGGGCTCGCGAAGGCGCTCGATAGCGTGGTGTCGCTGGTGGTGGAATTCATGCACTCCGATTCGTGCCTGCTGTATCTGCTCCACGACAATGAACTGGTGCTGTGCGCGTCCAACAACCCGCAGCCAGAAACCATCGGCCACGTGCGCTTGAAACTGGGCGAAGGACTCACCGGCTGGGTGGCGCGCGAGCGGCGCCTGCTCTCGATCTCGCGCGAAGCTTACGCCGATCCGCGGTTTAAGCTGTTCACGGATCTGCCCGAAGACACTTACGAAGCGTTTCTTTCGGCCCCGATCCTGATGCGCGGCCGCGTGGCCGGCGTCATCAACGTGCAGCATCGCGACCCGCATCCGCACACCGGCGGCGAGATGGAACTGCTCACCACGGTGGGCGAACAGGTGGGATGCCTGGCGGCCCTGGCGTCGCTCGACCCCGCGAAACTGGCCGCGACCGATTTGCTGGAACTAGTGATGGCTCCGGTCACCTCCGGCTCCGCGCCGCGCCGCTAGCTGCTTATGCTGCGGTGGTTCCTGGCAGCCGCACTGCTTCCGCTGGCGTTTGCGCAGCAGCCCAAATGGACGCTCCAGTATTTCTACGATCAGGACGGCAAGGATCTCGCGATCACCGATCTCGCCTTCCCCTCCGCCGCGCGCGGCATCGCCGTTGGAACCATCGTCGACCGCGAAGGCCGCAAGCCGCAATTCACTGCGCTGGTCACCAGCGATGGCGGCGAGCACTGGGCTTTGGTTCCGCTGAAGGAATTTCCGCGCTCGATTTTCTTCCTGGACGAATGAATGGCTGGATGGTCACGGCCGAAGGCCTCTGGTTCACGCGCGAAGCCGGGCGCAGTTGGACTGCGCATCGCCGATCAGATCAAACCCAATAAGAAACTAGCCGACGCCCCGCGCGGCGGACTCATCCTGCGCGTCTGGTTTCTGGATGAGCAGCACGGCTACGCGGTCGGATTGCAAAAGTCGGCGTTTGAAACTCACGACGGCGGCCGCACCTGGACTCCGCTCGACGAGGCCGCCAAGCCCGCATCGAATCCCGCCTTCACCGTGTATTCGCATATTGCTTTCGCCGACGCCGGCCGCGGCATGATCGTCGGAGCCTACATCCCTCCCAGCGCGCGCCAGGACGCCGAGCTACGATTTGCCCGCGCAAACAGCTCGCTCGCCGCCAGGTGCCGCGGCTGATGATCGAAATGGATACGCGCGATAGCGGCGCGACGTGGAAGTCGGGCACCGCGCCGCTGCTCGGCTCCGTCAGCAGCTTGCGCCTAGGCGGATCGAGCGGACTCGCCGTTTTCAACTACGTCGATTCCTTCGAATGGCCCGCGGAAGTGTATCGCTCGATCTGGCGACAGGCAAAAGCGAAAGCGTGTTCAAGCAGAAGGACCGGCTCGTGACCGACGCCGCCATCTTCGACGAACGGCCGCGCGCGTTTCTCGCTGCAGTGGAGCCACCGGGCAAGCTGCGTTCGGCGCCGATTCCGGGCAAAGTCAGAATGCTCGCCAGCGACGACTTGAAAAGACTGGCAGGAGATGCCAGTGGATTATCGCGCAGTGGCGCAGTCGCTGGTGCTTGGCGGGTCCCGATGCCGATCATTTGTGGGCCGCGACCGATACCGGCATGATTCTGCATCTTTCGGCGCGCGCGCTTAGAATTGTTAAACAAGTGTTACAGGTTCTGTTTTATCCACAAATTGTCCACGTCGGTTCTGCTCGTAACTCATTGATTATAAAGTCAAATATACATTGAGGAAAGCCATCTTTTCCCTTGACGAAAATAGTGCATCGGAGCGCATGATGGCTATGGTTCCAAGAGGTTCGAAGGACAGCGAGCCAAGCGGGAAGTAGCGGAGCTGGAACGTTGATCCGTCGCGCGGTGGTACGTCAAAACTATTGCAACGCGGCGGGGAGCGAAGGCAGATCGGGCAACTCGCTATGGTAAGTTTATCCGGCTGAAACCGGGCAGAGCGCTAAGATCTGGAAGGATCGAGAGGTCCTGAAGGGGAGCGGAGGCCCGGCGACAGGCGGAGGGCTTTAGGACAGGAAGTTGGCAACGGGCGACTCGCAGTGATCGCGCCCAGTCAGGCGAAAAAAAGCCAGGCGGGGCCGGGAGCGGGAAGCCGAACGGGCCAATTGAAATTCTAAGGCGGCTTTGAAGATGTAGGCCAGGAACGTCGACCCGGCCGCGGGGATTTGCCGCAAGGCAGGACTTCGCTGCAGGAGAGTGAAAGGCCGCATCGAGAAGCAGACTTCTACCGAAACGGAGAGCGGACGCGCACCAGCGCTACGATCCGCTGCTGGATAAAACCGGCGGCGGGGAGCAAAGGGCCTACGTCACATCCGCTTCGGATGCCATGTTCAGGCCGTGCATGCCGGTCGGAGAGCGAGCAGTTCGACGGGTCACTTGGAACCATTTTTTTGCGCGGTCCCGCCTTCGCGCAACACCCGGCGACGGTCCTCCAATTCTGGTCGTGCTGCTCCGGGTGTGCTCGCCGGCATCCAACTACTTCGAGCGATGAATCCGGCTCCACGTCCCGTTCCTCGGTGCCGCCAGCTGAACTTTTCCTTGCACTTCTTGAAGCTGGCGAAGTTGCAGCGGCAGGCTACGCAGCGGTACGGAGTGGCTCCCAGGCGGAGTTGGATCACGGTCCAGCGCGGCGGGCTGTAGTGTCGCTTCGCTCCAGGTGGAAAGTTCCTGGCGATAGCATTTGGGGCAGCGCGCGTATTTCCAGGCGGCGGATTCCCAGGTGCTGGTTCGCCAGCGCGTTTCGCAGCGGCGGCAGCGCAGTGGGTAAATGCCGATAAGTGATCCCAGCCACTCGCCCAGCCCTTTGCGGTGGGCCACGCGAGCGTCGCGCGCTCCGCATTTGGGACAAGCCAGTTGCATTGGCCCTCCGGACCGTTGGGTCAATTATAGACCGGTTTCGGGCTGCCGGCTGACCGAACTGCTTTACGCGCGCGGAGAATGCTTCGCGCAGACGGTCGCACACTGCGCGTCCCCCTTGAATTTCCAGGCTCTCGATAGCGGCCGCCGGAAGCAGCTCGCGCGTAGTCGAAGTGATAAATATCTCACGCGCGGATTTCAAGTCGTCCGGAAACAACGTCTTCTCGCCGATCGCGATGTCCAGATCCTGCATCTCTTCGAGCAGCACCGCGCGCGTGATGCCCGCCAGGCAGCCCGCTGATAGCGGTGGCGTCCACACATGCTCCGCCGCATCCACCACAAACACATTGGCCGAGGTGCATTCGGAAATCTCGCCGCGCTCATTCAGCAGGATCACTTCGTCCAGACCTTGCTCGTGCGCCCGTTCGTAGCGCGTCAGATTTTCAGCCCAGGAAATGTATTTGGTTCCGGAAAATTCGTTGGCGGCATGCCGTCCATCAGGCACCACGCCCAGCTTCACGCTCCGCGGCCAGCGCACCATGTCGACCGTGAAGGCCACCACGTCGAAATCACGCGTAATGCCGGGGCCCTCAAAAAGTCCCCCGCGATTCCGTACTACGGCCACGCGCAGCGTCGCGTTCAAGGGCTGGCTGGACGAGATCTGGTTGGCTTCGATCAAACGATACAGTCGCGACTCCAGCCAATCCGCCTGCGCCGGGAAGGGAACTCGCATGCGCGCCGCATCGCTGCGCATTCGCTGCCAATGCCGGTCAAAAGCGAACATCACGCCGTCATAAACGCGCAGCGTCGAAAACACGCCCCAGCCGGAGAGTAATCCGATCTGCCCGGGCGCAAGACCGCGCTCGCCCGAATCGCGGATGTCATCGTTATGCAGCAGGAAGCGGTGCAGCATCTCCCTACATTCTAGCTCGCAGGCGGCAGTCTAGGCGGCGTGTACGCGGTCCTGATGGCGCTGCAGGCGAAACGCGATCTGCGCCTGCCGCTTACGGCTGAATAGAACGATTTCATCCAGAACCTGGTCCGGATTTTGATCCAGATTTTCGTCCCGCAGCGGTTGCAGCAGGCGATGGCGCTTTTGCAATACCGTCGTCGCTTCAATTTGATTCATCAGGCTGTGTTCACGCTGCAGGGACTCACAAACGGAGCATCGCATATGGGATTCCATTGTCCCCCATTTTATTCGACTGTCAAGAAGCCCGCTTTGTCGTTGTCATCATTCCAAAGTTACAACGCTTCGCCAGGCGCATTTAGTCGTCGCTACCTAAAATCCCGCCGATCACGCCCAGCCCCTTGTGCTCATCGCCGCCGCTCCGTGCAGGAGCCAGCATCCGCCGCATCTTCTCGAGCGTCATCGATTGCACGATGACCTTTCCTGGTCCCGTGAGCGTCGCCAGAAACAGCCCCTCGCCCCCGAATAATGCGCGCTTGATGCTGCCTACCAATTGAATATCGTAGTCCACTGTTTCCTCAAACGCCACAATGCAGCCCGTTTCGATTTGCAGCGCCTCGCCCGCCGCCAGCGTGAATTCCAGATGATCGCCGCCCGCGTGGATGAAAGCAGTTCCCGGCCCCGTAAGTTTTTCCAGAATAAATCCTTCGCCCCCCGCCAGCCCTGCGCCCAGCCGCTTGGTGAAAGCGATATTGAGCGTGACGCTCGACTGCGCGCACAAGAAGCTGTCGCGCTGCACCAGGATAGACTGCCCCGGGGCCAGTGCCAGCGCCTGTATGCGCCCCGGATAATCGCCCGCGAAGCCCACTTCCCCGGGCGTAACGCAGCGAAAGTAAGTAAGGAACAAGGACTCGCCCATCAGCGTACGCTTCAACGCGCCCAGCAGCTTATCGCCCAGCGTCTCCCCGCTCATGCGCGTTTCCCACTCGACTGCGGGCTGTTTGTAAACCATCCTTCCGGCCTCTGCATACAACTCCTGGCCCGGTTGCAGCCGAATACGCGCCACCTGCAAGTTATCACCGTAAATGTTGAAGTCCAGCGGCAAAATCGGCGGCGCCGCCGCAGCCGCGGCCCCAAACGGCGTTCCACAGCTAACGCAAAACCGGGCCGCGTCGGGAGCTTGCGCCCCGCAAGAAGTGCAAAAAGGCATGACGATGGAATCTCCGTCCTTGATGTTAGAACAGGCGGCGAGCAATGTGGAACAGGGCGGGGAGTGGTTTGTCGCGCAGTGCCTGGACAAACTCCTAAACGCCAACACGCGCCGGCTGCGGCTTGCTCTTTGTGCCCTTTTGCAGCCACATCCGCGCACGGAACAACATCAGCACCAGCAAAATACCGAAATACATCAGCGGCTCGCGCACGTCAGACTTCACTAGCCAGTAATAATGGATCACCCCGGCCAGCGTGCAGAAATAGATCAGCCGGTGCAGCAACTGCCAGCGCTTAGGACCCATCCTCCGCACCATCGCCGCTGTCGACGTCACAGCCAGCGGCACCAGCATCAAAAAACCCGCCGTCCCCACCGTAATGTAAGGCCGCTTCACCACGTCCGCGTAGATCCCCGACGGGCTGAACATCTGGTCGAAGGTCAAATACGTCAGCAGGTGCACGCATACGTAGAAGAATGCGAAAAGGCCCAGCATGCGGCGAAAACGCGTCAGCAAAGGCTGCTCGAAAATCTTGCGCAGCGGCGTCACCGCCAGCGCGATCAGCAGAAACCGCAGCGCCCAGTCTCCGGTTTTGTGCTCGATGAATTCGATGGGGTTGGCGCTCAGATCGCCCATGAACCCGCGCCAGACCAACAGCAGCGCCGGAATCAGGCACACAACAAAAAGAGCGCGCTTAGTCCAGGGGCTGAACAGGATTTTCTTCATCCGCTATCGCCCCTCGGCCCTTTAATAGTTCTTGCGCAGGTCCATCCCGCTGTAAAGGCTCGCCACCTCAGGATAGCCATTGAACATCAGCGTCTTTTTCTTGAATAGCTCGCCCAAGCGGCGCTCGGTGGCCTGGCTCCAGCGCGGATGATCCACGGTTGGATTCACGTTCGAGTAGAACCCATACTCGTGCGCGTTGGCGATGTTCCAGGTAGTCGGCGGCTGCTTGTCGGTGAGCGTGATCTTCACGATCGACTTGATGCTCTTGAAGCCGTACTTCCACGGCACCACCAGCCGGATGGGCGCGCCATTTTGGTTGGGCAGAGTCTCGCCGTAGAGCCCCACCGCCAGCAGCGCCAGCGGATGCATGGCCTCATCCAGGCGCAAGCCTTCAACGTACGGCAGATCGATACCGGCGCGGTCCCCCAGCGGCATTTGTTTTTTGTCGTAAAGCGTCTGAAACGCCACGTATTTGGCCTTGCTATTGGGCCCCACTTCTTTGAGCAGCGCCGCCAGCGGGAAACCGATCCACGGCACTACGATCGACCAGGCTTCCACGCAGCGATGGCGGTAAATGCGCTCCTCGAGCGGCGCGATTTTCATCACCGAATCCAGATCGTAAGTCTTCGGCTTGTCCACCAGTCCGCCCACCTGCACTTGCCACGGAGACGGCCGCAAAGTGTTGGCGTAGCGCGCCGGCTCGTCCTTGCCGGTGCCGAATTCGTAATAGTTGTTGTAACTGGTGATGTCTTCTTTCGGCGTGATTTTTTCGTCAACCTTATAAGTAGTCTTCACCACGTTGTTCAGCTTCATGGTGGCCTCGGCAGAGCTAGGTAGCGCCCAAGCGCCCACGATGGCCGAGCCCGCTGCCAGAAACCGGCGGCGGTTTACGTACACATTCTTCGGCGTTACGTCGGAGTAACGAAGATCTGCGGGTTTACGGATGAGCATAGGGCCTCTAACCAAATCTTACTCCAATGCACGGGGGACTGGAGCCACTCGCTCTCCAACCCCCTGCCTGTTATACGAACGCCCCGCTCCGGTGGATTGGACTAGCGTCGCTCCCGCCCGCCCTCGCGCCGCTCATGCATTTCCCGCCGGTCGAAACCGCCCCGCTGATACCGCGGCAAGCTGTAAGGATGCACATAACCCGGCCGCACCCCTTCCCAAGCCCGGTTATTGAGGAAGAAAGCGTGGGCGCCCCACCCGAAGCGGATGCCGCCGCCAAACCACCCCCACGGCGCGAACGCCGCTCCCAGCGTGATTCCAGGGCCGAAGCGAATCCCCAGCCCAACCCGGAATCCCGGCCGCGGCGGGAAGAACACGATCGCGGGATCGTAATACGGAACATAGTAAAACGCCGGGTCCACCGGAGTAATATCGATATACGGTCCGTTATTCACCACAATCTGTGGAGTGCTGCGCAGGTAGCCGTAATCCCACGCGCGATGGCGCAGCCGCTGCACCGCATCCATCACCCCGCCCCGGTTCGCTAGAAAAGTCTGCCCCAGAGTCCGCGTCCAATTAATATCGCGCGCCATCATATCGAGCACGTCCGGGAAGGGCAGCAGCGCCTGCACGCTGGGGTCGAACCACAAGTGGTCGTCTTGAATCGCGCGCGCCAATTCCGGGCCGTGCAAATACTCATGCCGGTGCGCCCAGGCCTCGGCGTCGAAGACCTGATCGGAATACGTGGAAGCCGCCAGAATGTTTCCCAGCAGCGGATCCGGGTAGAGCGCGACGCGATCCACCAGCCGTTCCAAATCCTGCGGCGATTGGGGCGGCGGATACCCCTGCTGCGGATATGGCGGTGGCGGCTGTGGCGGCTGCGCTACGACACTGAGGCCGAACAGTCCTAGAAATACTGCGGCAAATGCGATAGGTTTCATTCGACAAATCTCCTGTTTTTTCTGACGCTACGGCCGCGCCTGAGATTACTTACGAAATCTTAATCACCGTCCGCCCGCGCACGCTTCCGCCAATGATTTTTTCGCCCAGCTCGAACACCGCCTCGAGCGGCGCCTCCTCGGTCATGCTGTCGAGCAGCGGCAGCGGCAGATCGCGAGTCAGCCGTTCCCAAATCAATTGCCGGTCGCTCTGCGAAACGTATACCGAGTTCACTCCCAGCAGTTTCACCCCGCGCAGGATGAACGGGAAGACGGTAGTGTTCAGCGCCGCTCCGCCCGCGACGCCGCATGCCGCCACGCTCCCGTTCGCCACCAGCCCGCGCACGATCGCCGCTAACGTATCGCCGCCAACGCTATCCACCGCCCCCGCCCACCGCTCCGAATCCAGCGGCCGCTTGGAAGGAGCCGCCAAAACGTTGCGATCCAAGATTTCGCGTGCCCCGAGCGACCGCAAGTAGTCCCCCAACTCCGCCCGACCCGTCGAAGCAACCACTTTGTAACCCAGCTTCGCGAGCACCGCCACTGCCACGCTGCCCACGCCCCCCGCCGCGCCCGTAACCAAAACTTCCCGCCCGCCCGGCGCTACCCCGTGCCGTTCCAGTTCGATGACGCACTGCATCGCCGTGAACCCCGCCGTGCCAATCGCCATCGCCTGCTTCAGCGTCAACCCCGGCGGCAGCCGCACCAGCCACTTCGCGTCCACCCGAGCCAGCTCCGCATATCCGCCCCAGACAGTTTCCGACAATCCGAAGCCAGTAATCACCACCGGATCGCCCGCCTTCCAATCCGTCGATGACGACTCCTCCACCACCCCCGCCAAATCAATCCCCGGGATCATGGGAAACTTGCGGATCACCCCCGGCCGCCCCGTCACCGCGAGCCCGTCTTTGTAATTCAAGTCTGAATACTCGACCCGCACCAGCACATCGCCCGCAGGTAAACTGGCGCGGTCGAGTTCTTGAATGGCGACCTGGACTTTCCCATCCTGCTGCGTCGCGTACACGGCTTTGAAAGTGGACATAGCTGCTCTCCAGGATATTGGAAATTACGACGATAGATGGGGGCGGAGGAATAACAAAATGATGTGTCCCGGCTGCGGCGCCCCCATGAGTCTAGATGCCGGCAAGGATTTCCTGGCCTGCCAATACTGCGGCACCACCCATTTTCCCGACCCCAATCCCGACGGCGTCCGCGTACTCGACGAGCCTTCCGACGAACAATGCCCCCGCTGCAGCGTAGCGTTAGTCGAAGCCGCAATCGCAGGCGAGCGCGTCCTCTACTGCCAGCGCTGCCACGGCCTGCTGATTGACATGGATGTGTTTCTGGGGGTAGTCGAGGACCTGCGCTCCCGCCACGAAACCTCTGAATACGCCGGCGTGCAGCCCGACTGGGGAGCGCTCGACCGCCGCACCACCTGCCCCAAGTGCGCCAAAGAAATGGACACCCACCCCTACGGCGGCCCCGGCAACGTAATCATCGATACCTGCGAAAATTGTTCCCTGAATTGGCTCGATTACGGCGAACTCCAACACATCGTCCGCGCTCCCGATGAAAAGTACGTAATCGCAATTGATGAGGACGAGCGGCTGAAATCCCAAAAATAGCGACGCCTTTTCCCCTAATAATTCATCGTCTAATAACATTTCTTAAGCGCAGAATTTCATTGAAATACTGGCCGCACTGTGCTCTAATACTTGGACGCAAGCGGCTCTTGCCGACTGGAGATCCTCGCTTTGACTTCACGCCCGCCAGTTAGTCTGGACACTACTCTGAATAAGCGCCAACGAGATGTGCTATTCCTGCTTTGTAAAGGGTTGCGCAATGCGGAAGTGGCTCGCCAACTCGGCATTTCCGAACGCACAGTGAAGTGGTATGTCAGCCAGCTATTTCTGATATTCGATGTGACTAATCGGACAGAACTCGCAGGAAGAGCGGCCTTAGAAAGTTCTCTATTCTGTGGAGCCAATACCGGGCAGTTCGGCGCGGCAGCGAGCGATGTGCCGATGGCCGCCGCCGCAATCAGCGAGCATTAGCCTTACGGCAATTGCCCAAAGGTGCAGTACGGTTGGACGTTTGCGCAGCCGCAAAAATCGGTTATTAATGAGCATGCTCCGGCGACTCTTACCAATTGCACTCTTGACGGGTTTCTCGTTGACCATCCTGGGGCAAAGCGCGGCCTTGGACGCCCCCACGCTCTATATCCTGTTCTTGACTCAACATGCGCGGAGCGCAATTCTTCGTGCTTCGGGACAGGGAGGAGCGAGCAATGCCGACATGGCATCGCGACTTCACGTCAAACCGGCGGAAATACAGGCGATCGATGCAGCCGCCGCACAGTTCACCGCGCAAGACGCGTCCTTGACGCAGGAGGCTTTGCAAAAGCACTTGGCCGCCAAGGCGGCGGGAGTAGCTTTGCCTCAGGACGCTGTCCATGCGTTCACGGTGAGAAGGGTGGGATTGGCGGCGGCGGCATTCGCAAATTTGCAGTCGCAGCTCACCCCCGGAAGCTACGCTGGACTGCAAGCATATCTTCAGTCGGTGTTTTCACAATCGGTTCAAGTGACCAAACCGGTAAAACGATAAAGAGGTGATGCTATGTTTTACGCTAAAAGTTATGTAGGCTTGTCTATTGTGGTATTTTGTGGCTTTTTGTTGCCGAGCCCGGCACCGGCTCAGTGCGTGGATGGCTCGACAACAATTTATTGGGTCAATCATCTCTGGCGAACCGCCAGCAATAATGTGGATGCGTTGGCCGGAACTCAAATCGTTGGTGATTATTGGTACACGTGGGCCGGCTCGATTAGTTCAACGGAACAGGTCGGCTCCACGACTATTCATACCGGCTACGCCGGGGTCGGTTACGGAGGAAATAACGGATTCATCGCCGATGGCACTGCGGCCGGGCTACAGTGGGACGACTCTCCGTCCACTAGCGGAGCCGGCGCTTATGGCCTTTCTAACTCTCACGTGGCATGGTCGCAGTGTGGAGATTATTATCCGTATAGCACTTCCGATAGCCTCACCGTGAATAAGCCGACCATGACTGGCTACAATGCCGTCTGGTATCTTTCAAACGGCCAAAACCAGACTGGTTATGCCAACATAACTTATGAGACGGCTCAGTCGAATTGTGGTGCGTCGGACACGTGTAACGACACTCCCTCATGGACGGCTACGGGAAACACCGGCGAAATTTCATTTTCTTGTAATCCCTGTGCTGTTCAGACAGTGAATGCTCAGGCGCGCAGCAACACCTTCCAGGACATTCAGATATCTGTCAATTTGGCGGGCTTCGGCTCAGATCCGATGCCGTTTACCGTATACGCACCTTACAGGATTACATGTTGCAACCTCGTCAATGATTCTGCCGTCGGCGATGGGTTCTTTACAGAGGTTCACCTAGATCTATACGATGTGTTTGGGGATCACCTCCTGTACCTTGCGTTGAACGAGAGCTTTAGCTATACCTTAAACCCTGATTACCAACCATTCTCTGGTTATGGTCAGCCAACAGCTTCGGGCGTAGCGGCTGGTTGGGGCGGATACCCCACGTGGAGGGACGTAATGGCCGCTCACGGGGGATGCCTCAATGCATCACCGCAGTGCACTAACCCACAGTTCGCCATTGGGCTCTCATCGACGAAAGCATTTCATAACCTCCAGAATTGGTTTGTGGGGAGCGCAAATCCCGGGCAGGGGGTTTGGGTAAGGGAAGACATTCAGCAGTTCTATGTCGACCACGGAAGATACAGTTTCGAATATAGTCCAGTCTACCCGTAGGGGAGTCGAAAGGGGCATTATGATAATCCAAAAATGGTGTTTAGGTGTCATTTTAACGGCGTCTCTCGGCTACTGTGGTTTAGCGGCTATTGCATCGCTCGGCGCTCTTCTCAACCAAGCGGACGCGGTCGTAGTGGCGACGGTGCGAGACGGTAGCGCCGGGGCACAAGTACTTAGTCTGGACTTGATCGTGACGAGAACCCTCAAAGGCTCTTCGAGCGCGGGCTCAATCATCCCTGTTACATTATCATCGCCGAATGTAATCAATCCCCAGAGCGGCGGATTGGTAAGGCTAAACGGTGCGATTGTCGCAAGTGAAGTAATCGGTAAAACCGGGCTATGGTTCCTGCAACAGTCTGGGTCCGGGTGGACGGTGCTGCCCCTAGCGATCGGTGACATTTCAACAGCTGATCTCTATGTTCCGCTACCCTCCGGAAATCTTTCTCCTGCTTTTGCGTACGCCTCGAGCGCGACGCCAAAGACCAAGCTTATTCAAGAGATCGGAGCGGCTGCCGTAGATCCGACAACGGCAATAGTGATTTCGCGTCTCGAGAGGTCGCGGTCCCTTGCCGATCTTGGTCCAGAGCTTCAACAGATGTTAACTCAGATCGCTTCTTCACCTCAAATCGCGACCAGCGTCACAGGTTTGGCTGGTCAAGTCAGGCTCGGCACGCCGAGCGCTTTAACTGCCGTGGTGAGGTCTAATCTAGTGTCGTCCCCTGCGGATACTCAGAGTCACTTGGCGAATGCGGTCTGCGAGTATCGTAATACCGACGTCGGCGGCATAGCAGCGTTGGGCGCTCTTCTAAGCTCTCAGTATGCAGACAGTATGAGAGTCTGCGCCACATACGCCTTGAGAGAGATCCACTCCCAGGAGACATTGCCGTTTCTGGAAAAGCTTCTGGATGATAGCTCAGCACAGATTCGATACGACGCGGTTATCGGCATTGCACAGTTTGCCATTTCATTCCCGATGGTAGGCATGGCCGAGAAACCCGCCGCCATCGCATCCTTCACACCACCACCCAGCGTCACGAATGAGATGAGACAACACTATCCCGCGCAAGGTCTATTTTTGTCGAACGAACAGGAGTATATTTCCTACTGGAAAAACTGGCTGGCGGCGCATCCCGCGCAGTAAGGGCGCTACCGCACCACCCCCACCGCCGGACTACTCGCCGAAGCGTACAACTTCTTCGGCATCCGCCCCGCCAAGAAAGCATGCCGCCCCGCCTGCACCCCCAAGTTCATCGCCGTAGCCATCTCCACCGCGTCCTCCGCCTCCGCGATCGCCGTGTTCATGAGTACGCCCTCGTACCCCAGTTCCATCGCAATCGCCGCGTCCGACGCCGTCCCCACCCCCGCATCCACGATCAGCGGCACCTCCGTAATCATCTCCCGCATGATCCGCAGATTCGTCAGGTTCTGAATCCCCAGCCCGCTGCCGATCGGAGCCCCCAGCGGCATCACCGCCGCCGCCCCCGCATCGATCAACCGCTTCGCATTCACCAAATCATCGTTCGTGTAAGGCAGCACCACGAAGCCTTCTTTGCTCAATACCCGCGTCGCCTCGATCAGCCCCTGGTTGTCCGGAAACAGCGTCCGCTGATCGCCAATCACCTCCAGCTTCACCCAGTGCGACAGCCCCACCTCGCGACCCAGCCGAGCCGTCCGAATCGCCTCATCGGCCGTATAACAGGCCGCCGTATTCGGCAAGATGAAAAACTTGGAGCGGTCGATATAGTCGAGCAGCGACTCTTTGGATTTGTCCGTCAAATTCACGCGCCGCACCGCCACCGTGACCACCTCGGCGCCAGAGGCCTCGTGGCACCGCGCCATTTCAGCGAAACTGCGGTACTTGCCGGTCCCCACAAACAGGCGGGATTGGAACTCGCGTCCAGCGATAGTGAGCTTTTCCATGACTCCATTTTAAGGCCAATGCCCTAGCCGTCTTATATCGCCCTGTAGAAACCCTCCGCGCCAGCCGATATTTCTTACTAGGAGAGCCATGAAAAAAGATAATATGGGCAAGCTGCTGGGGGTGGCGCTGGTGGTCGCCATCATCTGTACCGGCCTGTTTTACATGCTGTTTGCGATGAAAGCCAACAGCCAGTCCGGCACCACCATTGTGGTGGCGGCGAAAGCGCTGAAGGCCGGCATGGTGCTGACGCCCGCGGATCTGAAAACCATCGCATGGCCCGTTCCCCAGCTTCCGCCGGGTGCGCATCATGACCCGCAGGAGATCGTCGGCAACACCGTGTTCGACCCCATGGCGCAGGATGAGCCGGTCTTGAGCGCTCGCCTCGCCACCCCGCAATCGGGCGGCGGCTCGGGAGTGCCCGTGGGCATGCGCGCGGTATCCATTCATTTGACCGATTCGACCGGCGTCCTGGGCCTGCTGCGCGGCGGCCAGCGCGTCGACGTACAAGTAGTGACGGCCCACAGCGGCACCAAACCGGAAGACACCGAAGTGCGCACCGCTCTCGAGAATCTGGCGGTGCTCTCGGTATCCATGCAGCCGGAACAGAGCTCGCAAGGACAGAACCTTCCCGTAGTGACTTTGCTCGCCAAGCCCGCCGATGTGGACGTGCTGGCGGCGGCCGATTCCGGCGGGCGCGTGCGCCTGTCCCTGCGGAATCCGCTCGATCAAACTACCCATAGCCGCAGCTCCGTATCGCTCGGCAGCGTGATGCGCGGCGGGCGAACCGACTTCGCCGATAATCGTTAGTCCACTGCCTTTATAGAAAAAGAGTCAGCATCCGATGTTCTTAGCCAGTTCACTCGCCTTCTTCCTGGTCATCTTCCTGGTGGCGTCGATTCTGACCGCCATCGCCTACCTGGCGTTCCTGAAGATGAAGGCGGACGAGTCGGATGCCGAGCAGAGCGACCGCACACTCGCGAAATCGCTGGATCGGCTGGAACAGGCCGACGGCGTCCGCGAAGAACTGGGTTTCGGCATCGAGCCCTCCGTTCTCCTGCAAGACGGCCGTCTCAGCAGCATCACCTTCTGGGACACCGTGCTCGCTCACTTCGATTTCGGAGCCATCCTGCAAAACCGTCTGGAGCAGGCCGACCTGCGCTGGTCCGTCGGCCGCATCACCAGCATGATGCTGCTGATCGGCATCGTCGCGCTGGCCGTGCTAATGCGTTTGCTGCCTTTGTGGGCGGCTTTTTTGGGTGCCGCCGGGGCGTCCATGGCGCCCTACGGCTATGTGCTCCACCGCCGCAACAAACGCTTCATTAAGTTCCGCGAAAATTTCCCGGATGCGCTCGATTCACTCGCGCGCGCCCTCCGCGCCGGCTATCCGCTTTCCGCCGGCATGGAAATGATCACCGCCGAAACCGCGCCTCCCGTGTCGGGCGAACTCCGCCGCACTTCCGCCGAAGCCAACCTGGGACGCGGCTGGCCGCATGCCCTGGAAAATCTCGGCAAACGCGTTCCCCTGCTCGAAATCAACTTGTTCATCGCCGCCGTCCAATTGCACGCGCGCACCGGCGGCAAACTGAGCGAAGTGATGACCGGCCTGGCCGAGAACATGCGCGAATCGAACGCGCTGCAAGGCGAAGTGAGAGCGCTCGCCGCCTACGGCAAACTCACCGGACTGATCCTCACCATCCTGCCCATCGGTATCTGCATCATGATGCTGATCGTCAGCCCGGGCTACATGGAAGTGCTGTTCAATGACCCCATCGGCAAGCAGTTAATCGCCGCCGCCATCGGCTGCCTGGTCATGGCGCATTTCGTGATTCGCAAGATCGTGAATCATTCAAGGTATGACATTCGGACTCCTAGCAGGAATGTTCTTGTTCGTCCTGGCGGCGGTAAGCGTCGCGGGCTATGTGTTCGTGCTGCGCCCGTCCAAGGCCGAAGCCGACGAAGTCCAAGTCCCGCAAGGGCATCTCCATCAACCAGCGCGATCTGCCCGCCGCACAGGCGGCCTTCGCGGCACGTTCCAGGTTCTGGGCGAATCCCTGCCTTTGCCCGGAGATCATGAAGCCCTGCGCCGCCAATTAGTCATCGCCGGCTACCGCTGGCCCGCTTCCGTCGCGATTTTCCTGGGCATCAAAGCCGCCTCCGCCGTCTTGTTCGGAGTAGCCGTCATCTGGGTCGCGCTGGTCAACGATTCCGAAGCTTTCGCGATGATCCTCGGACTTGCCTGCGGCCTGGGATTCGGCTACATGATTCCCGACCGCGTGCTCGACCGCCTGGGCCGCGCCCGAGTCGGCAAGCTCCGCCGCGCCCTGCCCGCCGCCCTTGATCTACTGGTCCTCGCGATTGAAGCCGGACAAGGTCTCGACGCCGCCATCCTCGACACCAGCCGCGGTCTGCGCGCCACCCATCCCGAACTCGCCTCCGAATTCACCCAACTGCATCTGGAGCTGAAAGCCAATACCTCGCGCGCCGACGCCCTCAAAAATTTTGCTAACCGCACCAACGATACGGAACTGCGCAAGTTCACCAACCTCCTGATCGACACCGAACGCTTCGGCACCAGCGTAGGCCCCGCGCTCAAAACTCACGCGCGCTATCTGCGCATTCGCTTCCGCCAGATCGCCCAGGAGAAAGCCCGCAAGGTCGGCATCAAACTGATCTTCCCGGTGTTCTTCCTGATCTTCCCCTCGGTCATCCTGGTCACGCTAGGCCCTGCGCTCATCCTCCTCTTCACGCAAATGAAGAGCCTGCTCGGCAATTAGACCGAAAATAGGGACGGAGCCTGATTTCGCCCGTGCCCGCCAACAAATCAGGCTCCGTCCCTATTTTCCCCCCCCCGATAACTCCTGTTGTAGAATCCAGCTATGCCGCGAGTAGATCGCCGTACCGTAGACCTGTCCGCATACCCTGACCTCGTCGTCGTTTACCTCGGCATGCGCGTGAACACCTTCTCCGGCGTGAAGCGCCTCTTAGGCCTGGGCCCGCAAATCGCCGACTCCGTCAAAGCCCGCCCCGACGGCCTCCTGCTCCACGAAAGACTTTCTCTTTTCCATGTTCCCCTTGCACGCTGGCATGCGCCAATACTGGCGCGATTTCGAATCGCTAGAACGCTGGACCCGCTCCGAGCCCCACCGCGAGTGGTGGAAGACGTTCCTGCGCGACTCCGGAGGCACCGGCTTCTGGCACGAAACCTACGCCCTGCGCGGCGGCATCGAGCCATCTATGACGACATGCCCCAACCCATCGGCATGATGAAGTTCGCCCCGCTCCAGCCCGCCCGCGGCAGCAGTTTTTCCGCGCGCCAGCGCCTGAGCCGCGAAGGCGTGGAAAATTCCCCGGCGCCCTGCCCCCGAATCGGACCTCTATCGCGACTAGCCCTCCGCCCCCGCCGCCCGCTGTTGCAATGCGTCCGCCTCGTCCGCCGAAGTCGACCGTAACCTCCAGATCCCGCAGCCGCCCATCGTGCAGATCGTAAATCCAGCCATGCACCGCAATCTCGCGCCCCTGCGCCCACGACCCGCGAATGATCGTCGTTTGCGAAACCGCAATCGCCTGCTCCATCACGTTCAACTCGCACAACCGGTCCCAGCGCGCCTTCATCGAAGGCAGTTGATCCAACGCCTCCTGATTCCGCCGCCGTATCCGCCGCACCGGAGCCAGCCAGTGATCGATCATCCCCAGCCCGCCTTCTTCGAGCGCCTGCCTCACCCCGCCGCACCCGTAATGCCCCACCACGATCACGTGCCGCACATCCAGTACTTCAACGGCGTATTGCAGCACCGACAAACAATTCATGTCCGACTGATGCACCACGTTCGCTACATTGCGGTGCACGAAAACTTCGCCCGGCAGAAGATCCACAATCTCATTCGCCGGCACCCGGCTATCGGAACACCCGATCCACAAGTACTGCGGATTCTGCTGCGCCGTCAGCCGCTCGAAGAATTGCGGGTCCCGCTCCCGCATCCGCGCAGCCCATTGCAGATTCTTTTCAAATAAGGGTTGAAGAAGGCGCATGTATGTCTCAGTATTAGCCCGTCTCTCTATTAGAATGAATATTCACCGATCAAGCAACGAAGGAGCATCCATGGCCCGCCTGGCGCACGTATCGAAGGTCAAGATTCACAAGGAACCCGGCAAGGATAAAGTGAAACAAGCCGAGTTTGAAGGCTTCCCCGGCGTCACCCGCATGGGCGTAAACGGCGGCATCGCGGAATTCTTCAAGGTCCAGCCCGCGGAGCCCCTGCCTTCCACTCTCGACTACGTAGTCGCCGCCGTCGGCGGTTGCCTTACCGGCACTCTCGCCGGCGCGCTCGAAGGACGCGGCATCTCGACCGGCCCCGAAAAACTGGAAGCCGTCGCCGAAGGCCGCCTGGAAGAAATCGACGGCAAACTCCTGTTGACCCACGTAATAGTGAAATACCGGATCAAAATCCCGAAAGACCAGCGCGAAGCCGCCGAGCGCGCCCTCGAGCATCACGCCGCCCGTTGCCCCGTCTCCGAAAGCGTGAAACGCGGCATCACAGTCGAGTGGCTCAGCGAAATTGTCGAAGAATAGAGCAGCCTTGCCACGCAAAGCAAGTCTGTCCTTCGAACTCCTTACCGCCGCCGTGTGCCTGTATTTATGCTGGCACGCAATTAGCTGGGCGCTCCAGCCCGGCCTGTTCATGATCCTCGATGAAATCAGCAATCTCCACATGTTTATGGGCGGATTAAGCTGGCACTTCGCCACGATTTTGCCCCACTTCGCCTACAACGATCGTCCCGTAGGATTCGCGCTCGAACGCTACTGGTTTGAAGCCTTCGGCTTCCATTACCGCCCACAGTTGCTGTTCTTCTTGTCGATCCACTTCGCGAACCTGCTGCTGGGCTTCTTCCTGATGCGCCGCATGGGAGCCAGCGTGCCCGCGACCCTCGCCGCGCTGTGCGTGTTCGGCACGCTCTCCACCACTGCGCAAACCGTGACGTATCTGGGAGCCATCTTCGATGTCCTCTGCCTATTCCTTATGCTGGCCTGCACCCTGGCGTTCTTGTCGAAGAAACCCGGTGCCGCCGCCCTCAGCGCACTCTTGTTTTACCTCGCGCTGCGCACCAAGGAATTCGCCATCGTCCTGCCGCTGCTGTTGCTAGCCATCGCCTATTTCGAAAAAACCCTCCACCGTCTGTGGATTCACTTGAGCATCTGGGCCGTCTTCCTCGTCCAGTACGGCGTCTTGATCCGCCGCATGATCCCCACCATTCCCGCCGGCAACCCTTACACCATCCATGCCGACCCTCGAACCATACTCACGTCTTTTCTGTTTTTCACGTCCCTGATATTCCACGAAGAAGCCCATCCCCGCCGAGCGGCCCTGATTTTACTGCTGGTGATAGCGATAGCGGCCTACGCCCTCTATCGCCGCCGCGGTTGGATATTGTGGGCCGTGGCCGCCTACGTCCTCACGCTGCTTCCCGTAACCATCATTCCTGGAAATCGCGCACAGTTTTATGTCTATGCGCCGGCCATTTTTTTGTTATTCGCCGCCGCGCTAACACTCGAAGACCTCATTGACCTCGCGACCGCCAACCAACGGACGCGCTGGATGCTCGTAGCCGCCGCCACCGCGCTCGTATTGCTCTCCGTAGCGCTCTTTCAAAAAGGACCATATTTCAAAAACCGCATCGCCTTCACCCTGTTCCAGCGCCGCAGCGCGCAACGAACAGCCGCCGACCTATCCACGCTTCTCCCTGGCCTCGCCCCCGATTCGCAGTTGCTCCTATACCAGGGAGGAAATGTCTCCTGGCTCCTGCTCCCCGGCCCCTGCGATTACCTGAACCTTCCCCTTCGCCGCCAAGCCTACAACTGCATCCTGAGCGACTCCCCCAGCGACGCCCGCAAACAATACGCCGCCCAAAAGCCCCCGAAATATTACCTGGTCTACAGCGCCGACGGTTCCCTGCGCCTGGGAGATGGTGGGCCCTGATGGATTCGAACCATCGACCAACGGATTATGAGTCCGCTGCACTAACCGCTGTGCTAAGGGCCTGCTCCAAACGAGTTTAGCCGAAGACCACTCGCCCATACGCCCGCGCTTGCTTCAGCGGTCGGCACTAAGCAAAGCGTCCGAGTTAGAATGAGCGGTGGGGATGTATGCCGTTGAATCGAGCGGAGGCGCGCAGCTACCTGTCGAGCCCACACCCAAGGTGTCGCAACTGGGGCCACCGCGAGGACGATCATTCCTACGGGCCATGCGACTACGTATTGATTCCGGCAGTCGAGTGCACCTGCAATGACTTCCAACTCTTGGATAGCCAGCCGTTGGACGTCGAGATCCCCCGCGGCGCATCGCTAGAAGACGCCGAAGGCCGCCCGGAAGAAATCGACGGCAAACTCCTGCTTACCCATGTAATCGTAAAATGCCGGATCAAGATGACGAAGGATCAGCGCGAAGCCACCGGGCGCGCCCTCGAACACCATGCCGCCCGCTGCCCCGTCTCGGAAAGCGTCGAACGCGGCATCACTGTCGAGTGGCTCGGCGAAATCGTCGAAGAATAGAGACCGCTTTTGCCACGCAAAGTAACCCTCTCGTTCGAACTCCTGACGGCCGCCGTGTGCCTGTATTTCTGCTGGCACGCGATTAACTGGGCCCTCCAGCCCGGCCTCTTCATGATCCTGGATGAAATCAGCAATCTACACATGTTTCCTGCCGGATTGGACTGGCACTTCGCTACCATTTTGCCGCACTACGCCTACAACGATCGCCCCATCGGTTTCGTGCTGGAGCGCTGGTGGTTTGAAATCTTCGGCTTCAACTACCGCCCGCAGTTGCTGTGCCTGCTGACGATTCATCTAGCAAATCTCGTACTCGGCTTTTTTCTGCTCAGACGCATCGGAGCGAGTGTGCTAGCAACCCTGGCCGCGCTCTGTGTATTCGGCACACTCTCCACCACCGCGCAGACCGTGACCTATCTAGGAGCCATCTTCGACGTCCTCTGTTTGTCTTTTATCCTGGGAAGCACCCTAGCGTTCCTGTCCAAGAAGCCCGCTGCCGCCGTCCTGAGCGCACTCCTGTTTTACCTCGCGCTGCGCACCAAGGAATTCGCCATCGTCCTGCCCGTGCTGTTATTGGCGATCGCCTATTTCGAAAAAACCCTGCCCCGACTATGGATTCACCTCTGCATCTGGGCCGTCTTCCTGATTCAGTACGCGCTCTTGATCCGTCGCATGATCCCCACCATTCCCGCCGGCAACCGCTACACCATCCATGCCGACCCTCGAACGATACTCGCGTCGTTTCTCTACTACACGCCCCTGATATTTCACGAAGACGCCCATCCCCGCAGAGCTATTGTAGTCTTGGCGCTGGTCGTAGCGCTGGCGCTATACGCTGCCTACCGCCGCCGTGGATGGATATTGTGGACGCTCTCCGCCTTCGCACTCACGCTCCTTCCGGTAACCATTATTCCCGGAAATCGCGTCCCGTTCTACGTATATGCCCCCGCGATGTTTCTATTATTCGCGGTCGCTCTAACGCTAGAGGACCTCGTCGGTCTCCTCATTGTAAACCCAGGGACGCGCCGGGTTACAGTAGCAGCCGCCACGGCAGTCGTGTTGCTCTCAGTAGTCCTCTTTCAGAAGGGCCCGTATTTCAAAGATCGCATCGGCGCTACCCTCCTGGAGCGCCGCAGCGCGCAGCGAACCGCCAATGACCTATCCACGCTTCTCCCCAGTCTCGCGCCCGATTCCCAGTGGCTGGTATACCAGGGAGGAAATATTTCCTGGCTGTTATACCCCGGCCCCTGCATTTACCTGAACCTTCCCCTTCGCCGCCAAGCCTACAACTGCATCCTGAGCGACTCCCTAGACGACGCCCGCAAACAATACGCCGCCCAAAAGCCCCCGAAATATTACCTGGTCTACAGCGCCGACGGTTCCCTGCGCCTGGGAGATGGTGGGCCCTGATGGATTCGAACCATCGACCAACGGATTATGAGTCCGCTGCACTAACCGCTGTGCTAAGGGCCCCCTCAATAGATTATGAGCGACGCCCTAGGCTCTCTATCAGGGTCGCAGCAGCATCCTTTTGCCTTCCGGTCCATCGTACCATTGAGATTCTCGAACGTACTCTAAGGCCCGCGCCCTCCCCGCAAAACACCGACGCCAAGAAACCAAGGTACCGTTCGAAACGGTACACAGGTTCCATGGACATAGTCGCGCCCATGGATTCCAATGGGTCATGGCACGATGCACTTCTTGTTTCGGCGATCTTGCAAAAACTGGCGCGGCGGGTTGCGTTTGCGGTCAGCCAGCGGGCAAAACCAGTCAAGCTTGGCGTTATTTGTTCCGCATCTGGGCGGAACCCAAGTCGCCGTTGGAGTATGTGAAGGCGAAAAATGCAATCCTAAACCGGGTCACCCCAGGCTCTTACTCAAACGGGATGAATGTTGCTTAAGACTTGGCGCTGCAACCGCCCAAACGTCCCTCGCATCTAACAACCAGGGAGGCTACCATGAAAGCCATTGCGGGGATTAGTTCAGAACACATGGCGCTCTTGGACGAATATCGGATGGCACTCAGCCTCTGGAGTGAGGTACGGGCGTTGTATTTGCCGGAAGCTCCAGAGATTATGGAAGCCACAAAACACTTGGAGGAACTTGAGCAGGCGCTATTGCTGCGCGATGTTCCTTTACAGCCAACGCACCGATCCGAATCGAGCAGCGCCATCGGGCTCCTTCCTCCCGCCGTATGACGCCGAAGAATTGATTTTGTTCGGTGAGAAATGCTTTTGAAGTTTATTTACGAGTTTCCGCAACGTGTGCCGGCAGCGGCATCGACCCCATAGAACTCCGCTGCACTAACAGTCCTAAGCGCCCGCGCCTAACGGGTTTAGCCGAAGACCGCTCGCCGCCCCACCTTGCCCGGCGATGACGCTGCGCGTTCCATCGCTTCGTTCGAGGGATCAACGTACTTTGGCTCACCGTGATCGCGCTATGCCCGGCGACCCCAGGTGGTGTGTCTCAGCGCGTGAAGGACGAAGTCACCGGTCATCTCTGATGCAACCGATCAGAATACATGCCTAGGAGAGGTTGCGATCGGCCACCATGGCGTATTGAGGGACCTAGATCGTTCGTCCAATCCGCGACAAAGATAAAAAATCTTGAAACTATCTGGCTGCGGGAGACTCTAGTTCCTATGCAATTCACGGTGGATTGCCTTTTTGCCGAAAGGCTGGGCTGGCGCGATGCCTATACTCCGTGCGACGCACTACTTAATGATACGCGCTTTATGGCCGAATTCCAGCGTTTAATTGAAAGACCTATGCCCCAAGTAACGCACCTCTCTCATCATCACTTAGAAACGTATTTGACCAGATTACTTCCGGCAGACGTTGATCCCGCCACCGAAAGTCACCTTCTTGAATGTGGATCTTGCGTGGCTCTGTTGACACGTTGGATCGATTTCTCGACGAAGCTGCGCGAGATCCCAGCCCCGCGTCCCAATGGCAAAGGTGAATTGCGTCGCAACCCTCGCTTTGAAACGAATGGCTCTGGGCTGCTTCAAATATTGAAGCCTTTTTCATCGGAGTGGTGGAACATTCGCATCACGAATGTTTCTATAGATGGGATGCGTATTAATGTCCCGTTCCGGATTCCGCTAGGTTCACTCCTCAAGGTGAAATTGCAGAATTCTCTATTTTTTGGTGAGGCAAGATACTGCGCACCTGCCTCTGATGATTTTTTTTACGTCGGCGTTCACCTTCGCGACTTTTACGTGCGCGAGCAAGTTGCCAGCAGTGACAGTTAGTGGCGCGAACCGCTCCCAACGGGTTTAGCCGAAGACACACTCCCCCAAAAAGTTGACACCCGCCACTCCGCCGTCTGACATTTGTATATGCGGTATCTATTGCCCGCCCTCGCGGCCCTCCTCCTCGCCGGCTGTTCCGACAGCCCCGCCCCCGTCAGCAAAGCCCCCGAGCCTCCACCCGCTCCCATCAGCGGCCGCCAAGCCTTCCAGTACATGTACGGCTCCTCGCGCATCTGGGCCACCGACAGCATGCCCCTCACCATCCGCAGCCTCAACGTGCCTGGTGTCAAACCCGAAAACGGCAAAGCCGGAGCCTGGGAAGTCGTCTTCGTCTCCGAAGCCATGGGCCGAGCCCGCACCTACACCTGGTCCGCCGTCGAAACCGAAAATGTCCACAAAGGCGTCTTCCCCGGACAGCAGGAAAGCTGGCACGCCGGCGGCCCCAACCAGCCCTTTTCCCCCGCGCTCTTGAAAGTCGACACCACCGAAGCCCTGATAGCGGCCATCAATATCTCCGGCCCCTACCTGAACAAGCCCGGCCAGCGTCCCCCCGTTAACTATCTGCTCAATTTCGAAACCGCCACCCGCTTCCCCAACCCCGTTTGGCGAGTCCTCTGGGGCGGCTCCGTTTCCTCCGCCGAATACACCGTCACCGTCGACGCCTCCACCGGCAAAGTTGTTGCCCACGACTGATCTGTAATGATGTGACCTGCGATGATAGTAGAGGGTGCCTGAAATGAACAAACCATATCATCTAATGACGCCGGCCGAACGAACCGCCGCGCGCATCGCACAAAACCGCGAGATCGATGAGAAGGCCGCCGTGACCGAAGGGAAACGCATCCCCTCGAAATCGACAGGCGATTACACCCGCGGCACTCCTGAGGATCGCGCCAAGCTAGGCAAACTGGTCCGTAAGGTGGGTTCCTAAGCGTCCGCTTCCAGAAACTGCATATCGTGCAGCCGCTGGTAAATGCCTCCGCGGCTGATCAACTCGTCATGCGTGCCGGTTTCGGCAATGCGCCCCTGATCCAGCACAACAATTTTGTCCGCCCGCCGCACCGTCGACAGCCGGTGCGCGATCACAATCACCGTCCGATGAGCCATCAAGTTCTGCAGCGCACTCTGCACCAGCCGTTCCGACTCCGTATCCAGATGCGAAGTAGCCTCGTCCAAAATTAAGATCGGAGCGTTCTTCAGCAGCGCCCGCGCGATCGCCAGCCGCTGCCGCTGCCCGCCCGATAACTTAGTCCCGCGCTCGCCGATGATGGTGTCGTACCCCTGCGGCAGTCGCAGAATAAATTCCTCGGCCATCGCATTGCGAGCCGCTTCATGAATCTGCTCCTCCGAAGCATGCAGCAGCCCGTAGCCGATATTCGCCGTCACCGTGTCGTTAAACAAAAAGGTGTCCTGCGCCACGATGCTGATCTTCTCGCGCAGCGAAGCCATGCGCAGATCGCGCACGTCGTGCCCGTCGATCCGCACCGCCCCGCCCGTTGCGTCATAAAACCGCGGCACCAGATTCGCCAGCGTAGTCTTCCCCGCGCCGCTCGATCCCACCAGCGCCACCACCTGCCCGCGCTTCACTTCCAGTTGAATCGAGTCCAGCATGAACCCATCCGGCACGCTCGGATAGCGAAAACTGACATCGTCAAAATGAATCGCCGTCTCAAATCGCGCGAGTTTTACCGCGCCCTCTTTCTCCTTCACGTGTTGATCGCGATCCAGATACTCAAACACCTTTTGCGACGCCCCCAGCGCCTGCTGAAAGATGTTGTAGATGCCATTCAGCCGCTTCACCGGCTCGTACAGCATCAGCAGCGCGATCACAAAGCTGGTGAACTCGCCGGTCGTCATGTGGCTCACTTTGATCTGGCCCCGCACGTAGCCGAGCAGAGCCACCATCGTAACCGCGCCAAAAAACTCGATCACCGGGCTAGCGATCGCCTGCTGCACGATGTACCGCAAATTGCTGTTGCGCAATTTTTCAGCGCGGTCCCGGAAACGGTTGGATTCGATTTCCTCCGCGCCAAAGGACTTTACAACTTGGTGTCCGCTCAGCGTCTCCTGCAAAACTTGATTCAGTTCCGCAGCGTTGTCCTGCGCGCTGCGCGTACTGCTGCGGATGCGGCGCCCCAAGCGCATGGTCGGTACCAGCACAAACGGCAGCACCGTCAAGCTGACCAGAGCTAAATTCCGATCCATCTGCAGAACCACGATCAGCAGAGCGATCGCTACGAAGGACTGCCGCAGAAGATCAGCCAGAATATGGGAAAGCGCCACCTGGATTTTTTCCAGGTCGTTCATGATCGACGACATCACGCGCGCGGTCGAATTCGCTTCGAAGAAATGCGCGTCCTGGTGCACCACGCGGTCAAACACCGTCTGCCGCAGATCGGTCACGGCGGAGAGCCCGACGAAGTTGATCAGATAGTTCGCGAAGTAGTCACACACACCCTTCAAGAACACGGTGGCGAGGATCGCGGTCGCCACCATCGTAAAAACATTGTGAATGGAAGCCGGCAGCAAGTCGCCGAGGAATAGCTTGTGCTTAAGGATGGGAATGGTGAACAGCAGCACCGGCGTTTCGGCCGAAGCCGGGTTCAACACCCGGTCGAACACCGGCTTGATCAGGAGCGCCATCAACCCTTGCGCCGCCCCCACGCAAGCCATCAACAGTACCGATAAAATCAAGTGCGGCGTATAAGGCCGCGAAAACCGCAGGAGCCGCCCCAGTTCCCTCACGCCCGCGCCCTCGCGCCCCGCAGCGTTTCCGCCGCCGCCATCACTTCGTCAATCGTAATCTTGTCAATGCTGCCCTGCGAAGTAAGCACCCGCGCTTCCGTGCGCCACGGAGCCCACGTAACCGGATTCGATGGACCGAACAACACCACCACCGGCACTCCAAACGCCGCCGCGATATGCGCCGGCCCGCTATCGTTGCCGATGAACAAGCTCGCGCCCGACATTAGATTCTTCACGTCCGCCAGCGGCGCGTTCCGAAACACTTGAAACTGCGCAAACGCCGATGCATCGTCCGCCGGCCCCGCCAGAATCATCGGCTCCAACCCCGTGCCCTGCAGCCGTTCCGCGACTTCGACAAACCGCTCCAGCGGCCAAGCCTTGGGCGGAGCCGACGCAAACGGATGCAGCACCACGTAAGGCAAGTAAGCCCGCTCTTTCCCCGCGATCAGCCGCGCCCGTGGAATCTCCGTCCGCGGCACCCCCAGCCAGAACATCGCCGACGCCAAATGTTCCGCCGTATGCACCGGCCGTTCCTCGCCCAAAATTTCCTGCGCCCGCGGAATCTTGTGCGAGTAAATCCAGCTATAGCTATGATGTCCGAACCCTACCCGGAACTTCGCGCCCGAAGCCAGCGTCATCCACATGCTGCGCGACCCCCCGTGGAGGTTCAGCACCATATCCATGCGCCGCCCCACATCAGGCGCAATTTCCCCAATGTCAGGATGCCCCTCGAAAACCCCCGCAAAGCGCGGCTCCACCACCATACGGATACGCAGATCCGGCCGATAAGCTTTGAGCAGGCCAAGCGCTGGAGTCGTCAGCACGCAGTCGCCCAGCGACCGCAAGC
The DNA here is from genome assembly GCA_963745995.1 of Bryobacterales bacterium. Classification (GTDB taxonomy): domain Bacteria; phylum Acidobacteriota; class Terriglobia; order Bryobacterales; family Bryobacteraceae; genus Palsa-187. The sequence goes on along the minus strand of CAVUZF010000005.1, from coordinate 1,064,370 downwards.
GGATCACGGCAATCCGGGCGCGCGACGGAAGCCGCGCCAGCAAAGATTCCATTTTTCGCGCCGAAGCCTATTCTTCGATGCGGGCTTCGTCGATCAACATCACCGGGATGTCGTCGCGAATAGGATAAACCCGCTTACACTGCACACATTTCAGGCCGCTTTGGTCCTGCTTCATCGCCAGCTCCGCCTTGCACTGCGGACACACCAGGATCTCCAGCAGTTCCTTGCTGATAGCCATAACATCTGCCAGTGTAGCACCGGAAAAGAGGGACGGAGCCTGATTTTGAAGCGCACCGCCCCAGCCCTGCCGCGCCGGCGGTTACAAATCAGTCTCCGTCCCTCTTTTCCTTTACAACCGAACAGGCTGTTGCAGCGTAAACGTCAACCGCGTCTCCGAAGGAACGCGCACCCGCTGCCCTTTGGTCGCCACCTGCACAGCCGTACCTGCACCCGCGCCAGCGCCCAACCCGATCGCCGCGCCCTTGCCGCCGCCCGCGATCCCGCCGATGATCGCGCCCAAAACCGCCGTGCCGCCGATCACCTTGCCGCTCTTCGCTCCCCGCGAAGCACTCTCCTGCGTGATCGCCGTGGTGTCGACATCGATTTGCCGCCCATCCACCCGCAGCGACAGGATGTCCAGCGTCAGCACCGTGCGCCCTTCGATCTTGCCCGATTGCTGATCGTCCACCAATTTGACCACCACGTCCGCCCCGCGCGGCACCAAAGTGCGACCGCTAGGATCCAGCACCGGCTCGTCAAGCGAAGCGTTGAACGTCTGCCCAACGCGGTCGCGCTCCGAATCGACGCTATCCACCATGCGGATCGTCAGCACCGTTCCCGAAGGAATCACCGGCCCATCGAAATCATCGCGTCGTGGAGGAAAATCATCGCGCCGCGCCGGAAAATTATCGTTGCGCGCCGCCGCCGGAGGAGGGGGTGGCGGCGCGTCACGGTACACCGGAGGCGCCAGCGCCTGCCCCGAATCGCCAAACATAATCCGGTCCACATCAGCCACCGGAATGGTATCCACGTGATCGCCCACCGCCACCCGTATGGTCCGCGAATCGCCACCCAAGAACGACCCGCTTACCTGATGCCCGTCGCGGAACATCACCGTATCCGCCAGCCCGCAATTGGCCAGCAACAGCAGAACGCTCAAATAGCGCATGAAATATCCCCTCCCTTATTGACTGTAGATGCGCGCCCGTTGAGCGGCGCGTTTCAGCTAGCTTTGCTGTGGCGGAAATTCGCCAGCAGCATGCTGGCGATTTGTTTGCCGTGCTCGAAAGCTTCTTCGTAGACCGCGTGCCGTTCGGCGCGCGTAAACCCATAGCCCATGCGGTACAGGCGTTCGAGCGAAAGCCCCACCGCGAACGTCCCCGCGTATGCAATCCCCGCCTTCGGAATCAGCCCGCCGCCGAAAGGAACCTTGCCGATCAGCTCGCGCGCCAATGCCCGCCATCCAAACGCCCCCGCCACGATCGAAGCGATTTCAGATCGCTGCTCACGGTATCCCAGCGGCCGGTCGCTAGCGGCCGCTATCAGGAAAGCCATCCGGATCTGGTTCATCGTCAGGAAACGCGGTGTCGGAAGCAAATTCCCCTGCCGCCCAAGGAATCATCGCCAAGCTGGGAATCACGTCCGGCAGCGCCGTCGTCAAACAGAACAAAGCGTTCTCTTTGGCAATCGATCGGATCATGCGATGAATCGCCGGTCTGCGGAACGGATAAAGCTGCCGCGCCAACGGCAACGCCAAATCTTCCCGAGCCTTCAAAATCCGCCTTACGCAGTTTTCCGGCGATTCCGGATCGAAGGAAAATGCTTTGGCAGGCCGTAGAATCGACGCGTCGTAGATTTCGATATCGCAGTCCGGACCGCCGCCCCGAATCAGAAGTTTCGCCGCCTGCGCACGCCGCTCCGGCGAAAAATGGAACGGTGCAAAATAGGTTTCCATCTGCCCCAAGGCGTCGGCCGAAGGAGCGATCAGTCCCACTCTCACGGGCCGATCTGCTAATTCCCGCAGATCCCTAGGATTCAGGGTCGCGAGCGCCTGCCTGATTTGGCGGAGGACTGCAAGGGCCATGGTTTGCCGGAATACGTCTTCCCTAGAGCTCGAAACATCACCCTGAGCTCTTGTTTCCATTGTACCCCTAAACCGATCCGTTCGATGGGAATCTCCGCCGAAAAAAAGCCCAGTACCGTTTCATTCGAAGGATGAAACTCCAACGCCGGCGCCACCAGCAGCAGCCGCGGAGCCTCCGCCGCCAGCCGAATCCCCATAAAATGCCCACTTTCGGCGATCTCCCCGCGATCCAGATGCCATTTGACCCGCATCCAGTAATCCAGCGCTTGTAGCGGCAGGTGAATGTCTTGATCCACCTTCAACTCGATCACCGCCAGCCGACCGTCGCGATCCACCGCCAGTAAGTCAATGATCCCCCGATCGCCGCCCGCAAACTGCGCCACCTGCCCGTAAACCGGCTGCGTCAGCAGCGTGGCATCCAGCGATTCGATATCCGCCCGCACCCGCGCCTCCAGCCATGCCTCCGGCTGCCCCGCCCGCGGCACACGCGCCTGTCTTCCCCCCGTATCCAACCTGGTATCGAGGTTTGTGTAATCGAACGGATCTACCAATTGTTCATAGCCCGCTAGCGTCATGCACGAAAATCAAATACCGCGCCGCTTCCGGGTCTAAGAAACCGCACCCGATGACAAACCGAATGCTCCGTCCCCGCCGGAGCAAAAACCGCCAGACCCTCTACCGCCAACTTGGGCTCCCGCCGCCGCAAATAATCCAGCCAGATCAATCCAAAGCTAAGCGCGTTTGCCGGAGCCGCGGAATTTTCCGGAATCCCAATCGCCGCCAGCGCCGCCGTCCCCCGCCGCAGCAGCGCCCGCGGATACGCCGGAGAGAAACTGTTATGCAGATCCTGCTCCGTGCTCAGCTCCACCACCCGCCACTCCGGGAACTGCCGCTGCAATGATTGCCGGAACCGCTCGCGATACTTTAGCCGAGCACCCTTCCGCGCCGCCTCCCGATGTGTTTCCCGATCCAGATCCACTAGCGTCAGGAGTCCGGACCTTCCTCCAAAGTGTTCCACTTCGAGTTCCAGCCGCCCCGGCCGCTCGACGCGCACCGCCGCCACGCGCCGAACCAAGGTACGCTTCTCATCCCAACACTCAATGCGTGATCCCCGCAGCCCGTTCGTTTACCGCAAACGTATCCGCCGCCAGCGCAAACGGATCTTCGCCGGGCTCGATCAAAACTGGTTTCTGGCTGGCTTTGAGAAAACGCTCAATCGCCAGGTAAGTCAAGTGCGGATCCCCGCGCTTCACTTTCCCGGGTGCGGGATACAACGGTACTTAATCTTACTTCTTCCCCAACGCGACATCCACCAAGTCGGCTCCCAACTTGGTAATCTCCGCCTGATGTTCGTGATAAAACTTCACATGATCGGCCGAGGATGCATCGAATTGCAGTTTATTCTTCGCATTCGGACCATTCTTTCCCTCGATCGAAGGCAGCGCAATCATCAGCGCCAGCAGTGCCGTCTGCGTCATCACCTGATCGCGCGGCGTGATCCCATGAGCTTTCACGATGGCCGCGGTTTTGGGGTTGCTTTCATAGAGCTGGATTTGCCGGTCCAGCGGCAGCCCTGACCAGCCTTGCAACTCGCGCTTCAGGCCCTCATCTTCCTGCTCTTGCCGGGTCAGATCCATCAACGCCTGGTAATGCCGCGCAACGTGATCCATTGTTAGAGGATACGCAGCCAAAGCCTGCGCCTCTTTCGCCGTGGTCTGCGCCACGCACGACCCCCCCATACTCAACGCAAATACGAAAATGCAGCAGTGACGCATACGCATTTCCCCCCAAGGCGAGTCTACAGTGGATTCACCTGCCCCCTCGGCATCGCATCGATCTCCGCCAGATCTTCCGGAGTCAGCGTCCACCCCGCCGCCTTCACATTTGCATCCAATTGTTCCGGCTTAGTAGCCCCCGCAATCACGCTAGCCACCGGAGGCCGCGCCAGCAGCCAGCTAAACGCCAGCTCCAGCAGCGTCCGCCCCCGCTTCGCGCAAAACGCCTCAAGCTGCTCCACCAGCGCCCAATTGGCATCGGTAGAATACCGCTCGCCCAACCGCGGAATCGAAGCAAACCGAGTCCCCGCCTCTGCCTGAGCCCCACGTTTATACTTCCCCGTTAACAACCCGCTCGCCAGCGGAAAGTACGGCAGCATTCCCATTCCGTAAGCCTGCGCCGCAGGAATCTTCTCGGCCTCAATCTGCCGGGCCACTAGACTATATTCATCCTGCGCCGAAATAAAACGCTCCCACCCGCGCTCCCGCGAAATCCACTGCGCCTCCACCATCTGCCAAGCCGGCAAATTCGAGCACCCGATATAACGCACCTTCCCCTGATGCACCAAATCGTTGAGCGCCCCCAGCGTCTCCTCCATCGGAGTCACTGGATCGCCAAAATGTAACTGATACAAATCAATCCAATCCGTCTTGAGCCGCCGTAAACTTGCCTCGACCGCACTCATGATATAGCCCCGCGAAGCATCCCGCCGCGTCCGCCCCTCCACCATCGGCCCGGCAAACTTGGTAGCCAGCACAATATCCTTGCGCCGCTCCCCCAGCACCTGCCCCAGCATTGTCTCCGACCCGCCCATCCCCCCGTAAATATCGGCGGTATCGAACAGCGTGATCCCCAGATCGAGCGCCCTCGCGACAACCTTCCGCGTAGCCTCCAAATCAATACGCATCCCAAAGTTGTTACAGCCCAGCCCGACCGCCGAAACTTCGAGTCCAGATTTCCCTAATGTGCGATAGTTCACGTTTTTATTCTAAACGTGGAAAAGTGAACGGAGCGGCAGGGCGCCGCGTGAGAGCTAGTGCTTCTCTTCGTCGATCGAAATCTTCAACGCCCGCAGAAACTTCTGATCCTGCGAAGTAAGCTTGATCTTGCTCAGCTTGCGTCGCCCGGATTCCGGCGTCGATTCGAGTTCCACCGTCTCGCCCTCGTCCGCCGAGTCGTCCTCGTTATCCTCGCGCTTGTTGAAGCCAATGGTCGCTTCGAGCACCAGAAACACGTCGTAACCCGCGCGCTTGATCTCGCCAATCGCAGCCGCGATTCGGTCCGAATCGGAAAGGGACTCATTGATAGCATCGCCGAGTTCCTTCATCAAATCTTTAAGCCGGTCGTCCACGTGCGGTGTCCTCTGCCGTCTCCAGCATATCATCTATATCGCCGCCGCAAGCAGTTTTTCACCCGGAGTTTCCCGCCACCCCGTCTGTTAGGATGAAACCGATGGGCCAGCTGTTTTCCAAGTTCATGCACCACGTGGTCCCCGGCGTCATTCGCCCGCTGCACGCCCTATGGAATGAAGTCATCGGCTTTCTATTCATCGTGTTCGCCGTGGTCGCCGGATTCTACGTCGTCCGCGCCGTGCGCAACTTTGAAGGCGACGTAGAAAGCCTGGTTCACATCGTTCTCCCCGCCCTATTCGGCCTCGTCATGGGCTACTTCGGCGTCTCTTCCTTCCTCCGCGCCCGCAAAATTTCCCGTTCATGACTGACGAACACCCCGGCCAGTTCCCCTACACCCGCGGCATCTATAAGGACATGTACCGCGCCCGCCTCTGGACCATGCGCCAGTACGCCGGCTTCGGCAGCGCCGAAGAAAGCAACCAGCGCTACCGCTACCTGCTTTCCCAAGGCACCACCGGACTTTCCGTCGCCTTCGACCTCCCCACCCAAATGGGCATGGACCCCGACCATCCCCTTGCCGCCGGCGAAGTCGGCAAAGTAGGCGTGTCCATCGCCTCCCTAGCCGACATGGAGTTCCTGTTCGATCAAATCCCGCTGGAAAAAATCAGCACCTCGATGACGATCAATTCGACAGCCGCCATTCTTGCTCTCCCTCTACGTGATAGTAGCCCGCTCCCAAGGCGCCGACCCCAAGAAGTTAAACGGCACCATCCAAAACGACATTCTCAAGGAATACATCGCCCGCGGCACCTACATCTATCCCCCGCGCCCCGCCATGCGCATCATCACCGACCTGTTCGCCTGGGCCGCCACCGAAGTCCCCGAGTGGAACACGATTTCCATCAGCGGCTATCACATAAGAGAAGCCGGCTCCACAGCAGTCCAAGAAGTCGCCTTCACCCTAGCCGACGCCATCGCCTACGTAGAAGCCGCCCTAGCCGCCGGTCTCGACGTAGACACCTTCGCCCCCAGGCTCTCCTTCTTCTTCAACGCCCACAATAATTTCCTAGAAGAAGTAGCCAAATTCCGCGCCGCACGCCGCCTCTGGGCAAGAATCATGAAGGATCGCTTCCACGCCAAAGATCCCAGATCGATGATGCTCCGCTTCCACGCCCAAACCGCCGGCTCGACCCTAACCGCCCAGCAGCCCGATGTAAACGTAGTCCGCACGACGTTGCAAGCGTTAGCAGCAGTCCTAGGAGGAGCCCAATCCCTCCACACCAACTCCAGAGACGAAGCCCTAGGCCTCCCCACGGCGGAAGCCGCGCGTTTAGCCTTACGAACCCAACAAGTAATCGCCCACGAAAGCGGAGTCCCCGCCGTCCCCGACCCCCTAGGCGGCAGCGAATACATCGAGCGCTTAACGGACGAAATCGAACGCGAAGCCGAATCCTACATAGCCCGCATCGACAAAATGGGAGGCACACTAAGAGCCATAGAAGAAGGCTTCATCCAACGCGAAATCCAAAACGCCGTCGTACGAATACCAAAAAAAAGTAGAATCCGGCGAAGCAATCGTGGTTGGTGTAAACCGCTTCCAAGAACCCGAACCCACGTCTCCAGTAGTTTTCAAAACCGACCCGTCCATCGAACGCCGCCAAATCGACCGAGTCCGCCGACTCCGCGCCACCCGCGACCCGCTTCCCCACGCCGCGTCGCTGGACGCCCTCGAAAAAGCCGCCCGCAGCGGAGAAAACCTAATGCCCCACATCCTATCCTCCTGCGCCGCAAAAGCCACAGTAGGCGAAATCTCAGACCGCCTCCGCAAAGTCTTCGGAGAATACCGCGAATCTTAGCTCCGATTGGTGGACAATTAGGAGGGACTTCATTCCGCATGAGCAAAACGATAGTGTCGAGTAAGGCCGTCGAAGCCCAAGAAAAGCGAAAACGCGAATTCGTCAAACTCCTAAAGCGAAATCTCGATACTAACGATCCCAAACAACGGGATCGCTTGGTGAAAAAATTTAGAACCCTGATTATTGGCCCCTGACAGATTCCCGCTGGCGTTTTTTTAGCTTATACTCTCGACAGCCATGTCGCGCTTCATTTTCGCGATGCTTCTGGTGCCCTTCGCTATCCCGGTTACCGTACTCTCGCAGGACGAGACTGCGCCGGTTGAAACCGTGAAATCAAAGATTCCGCAGGCTCTTGATCCGCCCGCGCCCAAACGGCCGCCGAAGCCCGGCGTTAACGCAAACACAGAAACATCCGAACCTGCTGACCAGCAAATTGATCTACTTGGGATTTTGAGAATCGTCCATGCATATGGTCCCCCGGGGTACGGTGCGGACACAAAACGGGACGCCAAAATCAGCTACTGGGCCCTCGAGTTGCCTTCCGAAATCAATATGGCTTGCACGCCTGATCTGCCAGACCTCGCAGATGTTTACCTGACAACGAAAGACTCAGGGTGAAAGCTCGAAAGCTAATGGGCAAGCGGATAAAAGTGACGGGCCTCCTTCGCCGAAGCACCACAAATTCTCAAATAACCCCGATATATATTGACGTTCTAGACCTCGGCCGCATACCTGCCACAAAGGAGAAAGAACAGCAACCAAGAGCATTGATCTCCCCGATTGACGCCGGTCGCAGAGCCGAATAGGATCGATAAGTAGAAGCGGCGAAAAAAATGAGCAGCACTTCGCAAGACGCCATCGATATCCAGGGAGCGAAAGACGTAGCTTTTGTTCGAGCACGAACCGGCATGGTCCACGTGTCCGACCATGAAGTGCTCTCAGCCTTCACCGATGGCCGCGGCGTCTTCGATGTCGACCTAAATTGCAGAAAGCTCGACGCCTTCGTGGCGCACCACAAACTCGAGTACCGTATGGACTCAGAAGATCTGTTGCCAGGCGGTCGGCCAGTTTACTATGGGCGCGCGCCCTGGCTCAAGAGGTTTCGATCTCTACCTACGCCTTCGGCGCCCATCTCGCGTTGAGAGGTTCCGCAGGACTCCCCTGCCTAATAACCTGTTCGTACATCGCGTCCGGCGCAAGATCTAGGTCCCCAGGCCATGCGACGGCCCCACGATCCACAAAAACACACTCAAAAAACGAAGGATCTTGTAATGGCGCCAAAACTCCGCTGAGGTCTGAAAGCTCCAATTGCACCTTGCCGCTAGTCCCATCGGCGAAGCGCACGAACAACCGGTGGCCAGACTCGGCTTTAACTTCTACCACGTCCCAATACATACTCGACTCCCCTGTCGGCAACTGCATCTACACCAGCGGATCGATTTCTGCCGGCATCCGTTTCGCCGGCGATGTTCCCAACCAGTTATCCTAAAACTAAATGAGTACGGCGCAAGCCACCACCACCCCCACCCAAACCCTGCGCGAGCGCACCTCCTACGCCGTGCTGGTCATGATCAGCTTCTGCCATTTCCTGAACGACATGATCCAGTCGCTGCTCCCCGCCATCTACCCCATCCTCAAAGGCAACTTCCATCTCGACTTCGCCCAAGTCGGCATGATCACCTTCACCAACCAACTAACCGCCTCGGTCCTCCAACCCGTCGTCGGCTCCTACACCGACAAACGCCCGCAACCCTTCTCGCTCAGCATCGGCATGGGCTGCACGCTGATCGGACTGATCGTCTTATCCCTGGCCTCCTCGTTCCCCATAATCCTGGCCGCCGCCGCCATGATCGGCATCGGCTCTTCCGTGTTCCACCCCGAGTCCTCGCGAGTAGCCCGCATGGCCTCCGGCGGACAACACGGCTTCGCACAATCGATTTTCCAAGTAGGCGGCAACGCCGGTTCCGCGACGGGCCCGCTCCTAGCCGCCTTCATCGTCCTCCCCCACGGCCAAGGCAGCCTAGCGTGGTTTTCACTAGCTGCGCTCCTAGGCATGGCTCTTCTAGGCAAAGTCGGAATCTGGGCCAAAGCCTACCGCGCCGCGCGCGCCAAAATCGCCAAGCGTGTGAGCGATCACATTGAACACGGCTTGTCCTCCAAACAAGTCAACTGGTCGATAGCGATCCTAGTCGCCCTGATTTTTTCGAAATACATTTACATGGCCAGCCTGACCAGCTATTACACGTTCTACCTGATCAGCAAATTCCACCTGCCCGTGCAGAACGCGCAAATCTACCTGTTCGTTTTCCTGGGCGCCGTAGCGCTAGGCACCATCATGGGAGGCCCCATCGGTGACCGCGTCGGCCGCAAATACGTCATCTGGTGCTCGATCCTAGGAGTCCTCCCCTTCACGCTCCTGCTCCCCTACGCGAACTTGTTCTGGACCGTAATCTTCAGCGTCATCATCGGCGCCATCCTGGCCTCCGCCTTTCCCGCCATCGTGGTCTACGCGCAAGAACTCCTCCCCGGCAAACTAGGAATGATTTCGGGACTCTTCTTCGGACTAGCCTTCGGCACCGCCGGCATCGCCGCGGCTCTGCTAGGCCAACTAGCCGACCACACCAGCATCGGCTTCGTCTACCGCGCCGTGTCCTTCATGCCGCTGCTAGGATTGCTAGCGATCTTCCTCCCCGACATCGAAGGCGCCATGCGCCGCACAAAATAACTCAGCCTCTACCCCCCCGCGATTCATCCACTTCCCGCTTTGCCTTTCGCTCTACTCGCACCACTCCCGTGCATACTGAATTCGCAGTACAGCCTGCGCAGGCTAATCGTTGTTGTTTAGTTGGTATCCGCGCCCGTCGCGAAAGCGGATGGGCTAGCCGTCCTGGAAACATTGTGGAGAGGGCGGGACAGGAGAGAATCGATTCTCTGGTGATCGTTAAAAATTGCCGCGGGAGGAAATGGGAGAGAGCAGAAAACTGGTTCATTCAGTCACTTTTCAAAGACCAGCAAGCCGTCCATAACCTCTACCACTCCGGTGGGGTTGCCCTAAACCAGCACCCCACCGCGAGACGATCTTTCGAGCCGCAGTTCTCATCTGCAGAAGTGTGCCCCGACTAGCCGTTTTGTCGTCTAATAGTCATAACCATGCGCATCGCAGGGGCGGGCAGCGCCTTTCCAAAACACTACTATCCGCAAGCCGTGCTCTTAGCCGCACTGCGCGAATACTGGCGCGGCCAAATCGAAAATCCGCGTATGCTCGACCAACTGCACGCCCACGCCGGCGTCGACGGCCGCCACCTGGTTCTTCCGCTGGAACGCTACTACGATCTAAAAACCTTCGGCGAATTCAACCGCATCTGGATCGAAGCCGCACAGGAGCTGGGCGAACGCGCCATCCGCTGCGCCATGTCGCGCGCCGGCCTAGAACTCTCGCAAATCGGAGCCCTGTTCTTCGTCTCCGTCACCGGCATCGCCAGCCCGTCGATCGACGCGCGCCTGATCAACCGCATGAAGCTGCCCACCAACATCCGCCGCACCCCGATATTCGGTTTGGGATGCGTAGCCGGAGCCGCAGGCGTTGCCCGCGCCGCCGATTACGTCCGGGCTTATCCCGATCAAGTAGCCGTTCTTCTTTCCGTCGAATTGTGTTCCCTCACGCTTCAGCGCGAAGATCTATCGCTAGCGAATCTTGTCTCGTCCGGCCTATTCGGCGACGGCGCCGCGGCAGTAGTGATCGCGGGCGCCGATGTTCCCGTGAACAGTGGCCCCGAAATCATCGCCACCGGCTCGGTCTTTTATCCCGACACCGAAGAAGTAATGGGCTGGGATATTTCAGAGAAAGGTTTCCGCATCGTCCTCTCGCGCGAAGTCCCCGAAGTTGTGCGCGAACACCTGGGCCCCGACGTCGACGCCCTGCTTAGCCGAGCATGGATTCGAGCGCGCCCAAGTCGGCTCCTGGGTAATGCACACCGGCGGCCCCAAAGTTCTCGAAGCCGCCGAAGAATCGCTAGGCATGAAAAAGGGTGAGATCCAAGCCTCCTGGGATTGCCTGCGCCGCGTTGGAAATTTATCGTCCGCATCCGTCTTGTGCGTGCTGGAAGACGTGATGCTAAACCGCCGCCCACCTCCAGGAACGCTCGGCGTCATGGCCGCCCTCGGCCCCGGATTCTGCTCCGAGGTAGTTCTGCTGCGCTGGTGAGATTTGTCTTTTCCTGACACCGACGTGCTGGTAGTCGGCGGAGGCCCCGCAGGCTTAGCCGCCGCCATCGCCGCGCGCCGCAAAGGTTTCAGCGTGGCCGTAGTCGACGCCGCCGTCCCGCCCATCGACAAAGCCTGCGGCGAAGGCCTGATGCCGGATGCCTTGAAAGCGCTGGCCGAGTTAGGCGTAGAAATCCCCGCCGGAACCGGCGTCCCTTTCCGCGGCATTCGATTCCTAGGCGAAGACGTTTCCTTCGCGGCGGATTTTCCAAGAGGCAGCGGCCTCGCCCTGCGCCGAACAGTTCTCCACCAAATCCTCACCGACGCAGCGTCTCAAGCAGGCGTAGAACTCCATTGGGGAACGCCCTCGGGCGAGCTCTCAGACGTCAAATCCCGCTGGATCATCGGCGCCGATGGCCACGCCTCACGCGTCCGCAAATGGGCCGGCCTCGACCGTTGGCGCCGCGTCCGCGAACGCCTCGGCTTCCGCGTGCATTACCAAATCGCTCCCTGGACCGACCACGTCGAAGTTTATTGGCACCCTGAATTCCAGATGTACGTCGCCGCCGTCGCCGCCGACGAAATGATGGTTGCCGTCCTCTGCCACGACCCGCAAGTGCGCGTCGAAGAAGCGCTCGATTATTTCCCCGACCTTCGCGAACGCCTTGGCGACGCCCCGCGCACGACTATGGAGCGCGGCGGCATCTCCGCCACCCGCCGTTTGTGGGTCGTCACGCAAGGCAGCGTTGCCCTCGTTGGCGACGCCTCCGGATCGGTAGACGCCATCACCGGCGAAGGCTTGGGCCTAGCGTTCCGCCAATCGCTGGCGCTGGCCGACGCGCTGGTCGCCGGCAATCTTGATTTTTACGAGGCCGCCCATCGCCGCCTAGCGCGCCGCCCCCGCTTCATCACCGATCTATTATTGCTGCTCGACGGCCGCCCCGACCTGCAATACCGCGCCCTGCATTATCTGGCCCGCCACCCGCTGGTATTCCGATTCTTGTTAGCATGGCATGTTGGGCAAATCCGCAATCCCGTCCGCTATTTCGACGGCCGAACAACCCCAGCCCTCGGCGCCGGAAGGCGTTAGCGCGTCGTTTTGGCAGAAGTGGCTGCGGCGTCCCCAAACCACCTTCCTTCGCAAGGCATTTTTCCAAATCCACCTGTGGTCCGGACTGATCCTCGGTTTGTACATCGCCGTCGTCTGCGTCAGCGGCAGCGCCGTCGTCTTCCGGAATGACATTTACGATGTGTTGGTTGCCAAACTTCTCGTAACGCCGCAAGGCCGCGCGCTCAGCCAAAGTGACTTGCAACAATCCCTGCAGCACGCGTATCCCGGCTACGTGATCCGCGAACTCAAGCCCGGACGCGATGGCGACGAAGCCTCCGAAGTATTGCTCGCAAACGGCTCGATCCAAGTGAGCCGGCTGGTAAATCCTTACACCGGCGAAGATCTCGGCCCCGCGATTTCGCAGTGGTTCCGCATCATGCGTTGGGTTTCCGATCTCCACGGCAACTTGCTGCTGGGTCCGAACGGCATGAGCTGGAATTCGATTGGCGGCGGCTTAACCGCGCTCCTGTGCTTGACCGGTTTGGTGGTCTGGTGGCCCGGCATCGCCAATTGGCGCCGCAATCTGTGGATGCGACGCGGCGTCGGCTGGAAACGCATGAATTGGGACTTGCACAGCGCCCTAGGATTCTGGAGTTTCGCACTGGTTTTCATGTGGGGCACGACGGGTTTTTATTTCGTTTACCCGCAGCCCTTCCGGGCTGCCATCGAAGTGTTCACGCCCATCAATCCACCGCGCCTGCAGGCAGCCCCGCAAAGTTCCCCAAGTTTCAGCACAGGAACGGGGCCGCGCCGCCGTCGCCGCCCGCTCACGCTCGGCGGAAAAATCCTCCGCGATTTCTCATCGCTGCATTACGGAAACTTCGGAGGCTGGCCCTTAAAAGCGCTCTATGTGCTGCTGGGCTTCATCCCCGTGGTGCTGTTAGGCTCGGCACTGATCATGTGGTGGAACCGCGTCCTGTGGCCCGCTCTCAGACGCGTCACTTCTTCGCGGCAGTCCGGAACAAACTCTTGGGGATCATGGCGTGCACGCCGCGCGTCCCGTCCACCAACTGCGTGATTTCGAGATCGATCCCGACGCTGGTCAAAGCGTAAGCGTCCTCGCGGCTCAGCTTCATTTCTTTCACCAGAAAATCGATGGTTTCGAGCGTGCAAATACGCGCCGCCTGCGTGAGATCCGGATCCAGGCCCATCGTGATGTAATGCGTCGGCGTTTCCGCTCGAGGCCATTCCAGACGCCGGTCGTGATGCAGAATGAACTGGAACACGCCGGTCAGCGAAGTTTCCATTGCCGTAATATCCACCTCGCCGTTGCCCATGCCGGCGTGCCCGTCGCCTACTTCGAAAAGCGCTCCCGCGGCGTGCACCGGAATGAACAGCGTGGTTCCGGCCACCAGTTCTTTGTTGTCGAGATTGCCCGCGTGAATCCCCGGCGGCGCGCTGTTGATCTTCCCCGCCGCAGCCGGCGGCGCAACGCCCATGCTGCCGAAGAACGGTTTCAGAGGAAGATCGATCCCCGGCCCGAAATGCCCGATTTTGTGCAACCGGTCGAGCGGAATAATCTTCGTGACCGCCGTCGGAAACAGATCCGACACGAAGCCGTTGCGTCCAATCGTGTTGTACGCGTACGGCACGTCCATGCGGATTTCACGGATGCGCACTTCGAGCACGTCGCCCGGTTGCGCGCCTTCAATCGCCACCGGACCGGTGAGCAAATGCCCTCCCGGTCCGCGGCTTTCCTGCGGAATGCCAGCGTAGATGTCGCGCAGCTCCTTCTGAATTTGCTCAGCCGGAAGCCCCGCGCGTTCGAGCGTCTGCGGGTTGCCTGAAACGGTTTGGATCTCGACGACATCTCCGGATTGAACCGTGAGTACCGGTTTTGCGCCGGCCCAATAATAGCCCCAGGCAAGCGTCTCGGGCGACGCTTTGAGTTTGTGTTCGGCAGCCTCGACAGCCGTCACAGCCAGCAACATCAGCAGCAGGAAGCGCGTCATGCGCTATGTTGACACAGGCCGGGAATCTACGACAATAGAAAATCCGGGAGGATACAGGATAAATGAGGGTGTACGAAATCGCGAAGGGCAGCACCAGCCTGGAGGGCTTGCGCCAAACCGAGCGGCCCGATCCGCAGCCAGGCGCGTACGAAGTGCTGATCCGCGTGCGCGCGACGTCGCTGAACTTTCGCGATCAGGCGATTATTCTGGGCCGCTACATCGGCGGCCCCGTGAGCCGCAATTTGATCCCGCTATCGGACGGCGCGGGCGAAGTGGTTTCGACCGGCCCCGGCGTTACCCGCTTCAAAGTGGGAGACCGCGTCGCCGGCATCTTTTTTCAAGGCTGGATTCACGGGCCCGCAACCGGGATGGCACAATGCGCTGGGCAGCCCGCTCGACGGCATGCTCGCTGAATGCGTGGTGCTGCCGGAAGAAAGCGTCGTCGCGATCCCCCGCCATCTTTCCTACGAAGAAGGAGCTACGCTGACCTGCGCCGGCGTCACGGCTTGGAACGCGTTGATGGTAGCCGGCAATCCGGTGCGGGCGGGCGATACAGTTTTGTGCATGGGAACCGGCGGCGTCTCCATTTTCGCGCTGCAATTCGCCAAGACCGCCGGAGCACGCGTCATCATCACGTCCTCGAGCGATGAGAAAATCGAACGTGCGCGCGCCATGGGCGCGGCCGAAGGAATCAACTACGCGCTGACGCCGGACTGGGAAAAGGAAGTCCTGCGCCTGACCGACGGCCGCGGCGTCGATCACATCGTCGAAGTGGGAGGCGCGGGTTCGCTGGGGCGCTCCTTCCAAGCCGTCGCGCCCAGCGGAAAGATCGCACTGATCGGCGTGCTGGCCGGCATGACGGGCGATACCGGACCGCATCCGCTGATGATGAAGGGCTCGAGCATGCACGGCATCGCGGTGGGGAACCGGACCATGTTTGAACAGATGAACCGTGCGCTCGATGCCAATCAGATCCGCCCCGTCGTCGACAAAGTTTTTCCGTTTGAAGAAGCAGCGGCGGCGTTCCGCCATCAGGCCTCGGGCGAATTCATGGGCAAGGTGGTGGTGCAAGTTTGATTGGCGTCGAAACATTGCCGCTGCATTCGCGTACGCCGCCCGAGTGGGGACGCGCCGCGCTCGCCGACACGGTGGCGCTGCTGCAGGATCACGCTTTCCTTGAAAAAAAAGCCGCCGCCAACGCGCTTGAATTGATGACGCGCTGGCCGGGCGAATGGACGCCGGGATGGGTCGAAACCATAACGGGCGTGGCTCGCGATGAAGCGTCGCATCTGGCGCAGACGGTTCGCCTGCTGGCGCGGCGCGGCGGGCAAATGGAACGCGGCCACCGCTGCGCCTACGCCAAAGCGCTACGCCTGCTGGTCCGCAAAGGCGGCACTGAAGAGACGCTCGACCGCTTGCTGGTTTCGGCGCTGATCGAGGCACGCTCCTGCGAACGATTTTCGGTGCTGGCGGCGGCCGCGGAAGACCCGGAACTGGCGGCATTTTATAAGGCGCTGTTTTCGTCCGAGATGGGCCACTACAAAGTGTTTCTGAAGCTGGCGAACAAAGTCGCGGCCAAGCCGATCGTCGAAGCGCGCTGGCAAAAGATGCTGGCTGCCGAAGCCCGCATCCTGGCCGAACAGACGCCGGGGCCGCGGATTCATTCAGGCACGGGCGCGTATTAAAGTAGTGGAATGCCGAATGAACCGGATGTTCCCGCTGGTCCGCTGAGCCTGCGCATTTACCCGCAGGACGACGCCATGGTGGTCGAGTGCACCGGCCGTGTCATCTCCGGCGGCACCGACGAGCTGCGCCACGACGTCAAGGCGCTATTCCCGCACAGCAAGCGCGTCATTCTGGATCTGACCAACGTGACCCAGCTCGACAGCATGGGCCTGGGCGCGATCGTGAGCCTTTACGCGTCCGCAAAGGCCGCCGGCTGCGAACTCAAGCTGATCAATTTGAGCAAACGCGTGCGCGAGATTTTCCGCGTAACCAATTTGCTCTCCGTGTTTGAAGTTTACGGCGAGCACATCATCAAGATGCCGTAAAACAAAAAAGGCGAGCCCGAAGCCCGCCCTTTTTTAGCATTGCTTACGACTAGATCCGGCAGATGAGCAGTTCGCGCTCGTAGATCATCTCGGGCGGCAGGTGATCGTGGAGCTCGATGAACAGCTCCTCGTGGCCCATCACTTCCTGCTTCCAGGCAGCGGAGTCGAACTTCTGCAGCTCGTCGAATTTCTCCTGCGAGAAACTCGAGACCGTCCCAATGGATGTCTTCGTAGCGCGGCATCCAGCCGATGGGCGTTTCGCGGCCCAGGGCGCGGCCGTGGGCGCGGTCGACGATCCACTTCAGCACGCGCATGTTCTCGCTGAAGCCGGGCCACAGGAACTTGCCGTTGGCATCCTTGCGGAACCAATTGACGTGGAAAATCCGGGGTGTTTCGCTTAAGCTGCGCGCCATCTTGATCCAGTGGCGGAAATAATCGCCCATGTGATAACCGCAGAACGGCAGCATCGCCATGGGATCGCGGCGCACTTTACCAACCGTGCCGACGGCGGCGGCGGTCATTTCAGATCCCATGGTGGCGCCGGTGTAAACGCCCGCGCTCCAATTGAAGGATTGATACACCAGCGGCATCGTGGTCGCGCGGCGGCCGCCGAAGATGAACGCGCTGATGGGCACGCCCTCGGGGTCTTCCCAGGCGGGATCGATGGTCGGGCACTGCGAAGCGGGCGCGGTGAAACGCGAATTCGGATGCGCGGCTTTCGCGCCGGTTTGCTTGGCGAGTTCCGGAGTCCAATGGTTGCCTTGCCAGTCGAGACATTCGGCTGGCGGTTCATCCGTCATGCCTTCCCACCACACGCCGCCTTCCGGCGTCAGCGCGACGTTGGTGAAGATGGTGTTGCGCGCCAGCGTGTCCATGGCGTTCGGATTGGTGTGGCGCGAAGTGCCGGGCGCCACGCCGAAGAAGCCGGCTTCGGGATTGATGGCGCGCAGGCGGCCGTTGGCGTCGGGCTTGATCCAGGCGATGTCGTCGCCGACGGTCCAGACCTTCCAGCCTTCGAAACCGTCGGGCGGAATCAGCATGGCGAAATTGGTTTTGCCGCAGGCGCTGGGGAAGGCCGCGGCGACGTAGGTCTTCTCGCCTTGCGGATTTTCCACGCCCAGGATCAGCATGTGCTCGGCCATCCAGCCTTCGTCGCGCGCGATGTTCGAAGCGATGCGCAGCGCGAAGCACTTTTTACCCAGCAGCGCGTTGCCGCCGTAGCCCGAGCCGTAGGACCAGATCTCGCGCGTCTCCGGGAAATGCACGATGTATTTTTCTTTGTTGCAAGGCCACGATACGTCGCTCTGCGCCGGCGGCCAGCGGCGCGCCCACGCTATGGACGCAAGGCACCACGCGCTTCTCGCCTTTGTCGATTTCCTCGAACACGCGCTTGCCGATGCGGGCCATGATGCGCATGCTGACGACGACGTAGGGCGAATCGGTCAACTGCACGCCGATCTGCGACATGGCGCCGCCGATGGGGCCCATGCTGAAGGGCAGCACGTACATGGTGCGGCCCTGCATGCAGCCGCTGAACAGCTCCTTGAGTTTCTTGCGCATCTCAAACGGGTTGACCCAATTGTTGGTGGGGCCGGCGCCGTCTTTCGAGAGCGAACAAATGAAGGTGCGGTCTTCGACGCGGGCGACATCGTTGGCGTCGGACCGGGCGTAGAAGCAGCCAGGCCAGAGATCCTGGTTGAGCTTGGTGAAGGTGCCGGCGTCGACCAGCTGCTGGCACAGATCGTCGTATTCTTCCTGCGAACCATCGACCCAATGAATGGCAGCCGGCTTGGTGAGGGCCGCCATCTTGTCAACCCAATTGAGAAGATGCGTATTTTGGCTCAAGGGCTGAGCCGAGGTTCTAGCACTTGCTTGCATAATCAATTATTTTCGCACACGGTGCAGAGAGGGGCGTACTTAGAAGGACATCTTGTCCTGGAGCGATTCGATCTTAGTACCATCCACGCCGTAGATAACCAGCAGATCGCCCCAGGCACGGAAGTTGCCGCGGCGGTCGCGGTACTTGACGATGGCATCGGCCTCGGCCGCGCTCGAAGCCCAGGCGCTCTGAAATTTCTTTAGCGTCGGCCTTGTTCATGTTGACTTTGCTGGGGTCGTCGACCTTAGGGAAATTGGCGGCCAGGTAGTCGGTGAGCGTGGTCAGTTCATCGCGCGTCGCGGTGGTGCGCTGGCCCATGCGGGCCACAATATTTTCCCAATCCTCGCGCGTCTTTTGATAGCCGCCCAAGGCATTCCCGGGGTGGCACCCGGCACACTGCTGCTGAATGATTTTTTTCCCGTCGCCTTCCGGCAATTCTCCAGCGGTCAATACCGAAACCGCAAGAACCGCGAGCAGGAAACTTCGCATGGCCTAAAACTCTATCTTGTCTTTTGCGGATTGGACCTTGGCGGCGTCGACGCCATCGACTTTCTTCATGGTGTCGATGTCCTTGTAGTTGCCGTTCTTCATGCGGTAAAGCACGATGGCTTCGGATTCCTTGGTGGTGAAGCCGAGCGCTTCTTCGATTTCCTTGGCGGAGGCGGAGTTGACGTTGGTCTTCTTGACTTCGTCGCCCTTACCGAAGTTCTTCGCCAAGTAGTCGATGATCTGATCGAGCTCGGCGCCGGTGGCGTCGGCGCCCATATCCTTCATCGAGAAAACCAGGTTGGCCCAATCCGAGCGCGAATAGCGGAGGCGCGGGACGGAGTCAATATCGTGGCACTGCGTGCACACCTTTTTAAGGGTGTCGCGGCCTTCGCCGGGAGGGAAGTCCTGCGCCCAGGTGGCGGGCGCCAGCGACGCAGACAAGATCAGCACGGAAATCCTAGCAACGTTCTTCATGGTTCTCTCTTGCGATTGGAATGGGCGGAGTGCGGCCTAGAACTCCATCTTATCTTTTAGCGATTCGCATTTCTCGCCGTCGACGCCGTAGATCTGCAGCATGTCGGCCCACAGGCGGAAGTCGCCGTGACGGGTCTTGTAATCGATGATGGCGGCGGCCTCGGAATCGGTGAAGCCTAGCGTGACCAGGTCTTTCGCGCTGGCCTTATTCACGTTGACCTTCGTGGCGTCGGCCACTTTCAGGAAGTTGGCGGACAGGTACTTCACCAGGACATTGACGTCATCGGTGGAGACATCGGCGCCGCGGCCGGCCATGCGCACGACCGTCGCCTGCCAGTTCTCTTCGGTCTTCTGCTGGCGCGCGATTTGATCGGTGCTGTGGCACTTGCCGCAAGCGCGCATGATGATGACTTTGCCGGGGCCGTCCGGAAAATCCTCGGCGCGGGCGGTCACCGTGGCGACAGCCAGTAAACTCAGCAGCGGCATCATGCCGCCTACGATCCAACTTGGGAAACGCACTTTCATCGATTCGGCCTCCTACATCTATCGGCGATATTATCGCACAGGACGCGGAGAGCCCACGAGGCCCGAATGGCAGGCAGAGCGGTGCACGGTTACTTCGACTTCGAGTCCGCCGGAGCGTCGCCTTTGCCGAAATTTTTCGCCAGATACCCGACGATGGCGTCGAATTCTTCGTCCTTGGCGGAGGCGCCGTAGCTGGCCATGGTGTCGACCACGGTTTTCCATTCTTCTTTGGTATGTTTCAAGGCGACGATGATGTCCAGACCGTGGCAGGCGCTGCAGACTTTGACGAAGGTATCTTTGCCGGGGCCGTCGGGGACGCCCTGCGGCTGCGCGGAGGCAGCGGCGGCTGCGGCGGCAGGAGGGGCGTTGCCGAAGTTCTTGGCCAGGTATCCGACGATGGCATCGAATTCCTCGTCCTTGGCGGAGGCGCCGTAGCTGGCCATGGTGTCGACGACGGTCTTCCATTCTTCCTTGGAGTGCTTCAGGACCACGATGATGTCCAGGCCATGGCACGCGCTGCAGACTTTAGCGAAGGTGTCTTTGCCGGGGCCGTCGGGGAGATCCTGCGCGGTCATGGGAAGAGCGGCGAGGCCGAGGGCGAATAGAGCAAGGCTCAGTTTGCGCATAATTGGATTTATTTTCGCACAGCCGCTTCCGCTGTGAACAGGACCAGTGCGATCCACAGGCAATCGGCGATCAGCAGGTGCAAAAGTTGCAGCGGGAGCGGGGCTTGCAGCAGGATGCTGGCGGCGCCGGCGGCGACTTGGGCTAGGAACAAAGCGAGCAGCCAGCCAGCGAGCGGCGTGCGGCGGCGTTTGAATTCGGGGATGGCGATCAGGGCGATCACGACGCCTGCGCCTAGGGCGAGGATGGGATGAATGATGCGCAGGCGGATCAGGAAGCTGGCAGTGGACGAAAAATCATTGCGCACGCCTTCGGCTAACGTGTGAGCGGGGAAGAGCGTGTCGCCCAAGGCGGTGATGGCTCCGGCGATGGCGACCAGAACCAGGGCAATCAATGGCCAGGACAAGGCGAGCGAGAACTTACCGATTTTGCGCGTAGCGGCGTGCGCCGCCAGGGCGAGCGAAGCCAGCAGAAGAAACGTATTGACCAGGTGGAGGCCAAGCGAATAAACACGGCCCACGCGATTCATTGCGGGCGACGTGGCCGAGCAGAACCAGCGAAGCTCCCAGCAGCGCTTCCGTCAGGATAAAAACCAAAGACCAAGTGGCCCAGCGGCGCGCGGGATGGCCGGGAGCGAAAGTTTTCCAGGCCCACACAGAACATCGCGGCGACCAGCACCAGGGCCACGCCGCTCATGACGCGGTGGGTGAGTTCGATCACGGTGCCGATTTTGGAAACGTCCGGCAAAACATCGCCGTTGCAGAGCGGCCAGTGCCCGCCGCAGCCGGCTCCGGAACCCGTGGCGCGCACCAGGGCGCCCCACAGGATGACGGCTACGTTGTAGGCGAGGACTCCCCAGGCGAATCGGGCGAAGCGGGGTGGGCTGCGCACCTCGGGAGAGGCGGGAGGCGCCGCTAGGTCCTGCATGTCTTCAGGATACCGCGAGACAGGATCCTGCGAGACAGGATACTGCGAGACAGGATACTGCTAGGCGGCGGCGAGACGAGACGCTAAGGATTGTTCGGCGATCTCGGCGGCGACGGGTTTGGAGAACAGGAAACCCTGGCCCTGATCGCAGCCCATGTCGAGCAAACGGGCGCGCTGGCTTTCGGTTTCGATGCCTTCGGCGACCACCGTCATGCGCAGGCTGCGCGCGAGATTGAGAATGGTTTCGACGATGGCGCGGCTTTCCGGATCGGAATCCAGGCGCTGCACGAAGGAGCGGTCGATTTTGAGCGAATCGAAGTGCAGGCGTGCGCAGGCAGCTGAGCGAGGAATAGCCGGTGCCGAAATCATCCAGGTGGAGGCGGATGTTCAAGGCTCGCAGGCGCGCAAGAACCTCGCGCACCGCATCCATTTCCGGGATCAGCGCGCTTTCGGTGAGTTCCAGATGCAGGCTATCCGGCGGAATGCCGGTTTCGACGAGCGCTTTTTCTACGGCATGGACGATTTGAAAACCTTTGAGTTGTTTGACGGAAACATTGACGTTCATCGACAGTGGAGTGCCCGGGAACTTACTCTGCCAGGTTTTCAGTTGTGTGGCAGCCTGGCGCAGAATCCAGGCCCCCATGGGAAGAATCAAGCCGGTATTCTCCGCGATGGGAATGAAAACTGACGGCTGGATCAGGCCGAATTGCGGGTGGCGCCAGCGCATGAGGGCCTCGAAACCGATCACCGCGCCGCTGTGCAGATTTACTTTGGATTGATAAAACGCCAACATCTGATTCCGTTCCAGCGCCTGATACAGATCGACGGCCATGGCCAAGCGGGCGTGGGCGCGCTGGCGCAGTTGCGGGTCGAATACTTCGCACTGGTTGCGGCCGCCCTGGCGGGCGTTGAACATGGCCACGCGGGCGTCGCGCAGCAGCTCGGCGGCGATGGTTTGCGGGCTGGTGCACAGGGCGATGCCGGCGCAGCCGCTGATGGAAATGGGAGAATTTTCCAGACGAAAGGGCTCGCGAGAGAGAAGACAAAAGCGCCTGGGCGAGGGCTTGCGCCTGCCCCACCAGCGCGGCGTCAAGCAGGATGGCGAACTCGTCGGCTCCCACGCGCGCCAGAAGAGTCGAGGGGTGGATGGCGGATTCCGTGATCACGCGGCGGAAGCGGGCCGCGGCTTCGATCAACAGCTCGATCGCCCACGTGGTGACCCAGGTTGTCGTTCAAGTTTTGAAAGCCGTCCAGATCGAGCAACAACAACCGCCACGGATTTCCCGGGGCGATGGCCCGCCAGGGTGTCTTCGAGGTGGCTCAAAAACATGGTGCGGTTGCCGAGTCCGGTGAGCGGATCGAGCAGGCGGCTTTCGCGATCGGCCTGCGAGCGCAGGAGCTGCGTCTGAATGCGCGCGTCCATCACCGGCAGGTCCACCGGCTTCGACCACGAAATCGTTGGCGCCCTGGCCGAAGGCGTCGACGATGGCGTCGCTATCTTCGACCGCGCCCACCATGATGACGGGAAGCTGGCTGGGCGAATACGTCGCGCGCAGCAAACGCAGCAAGTCGAGTCCGCTCATCCCCGGCATCATTTGATCGAGCAGCACCAGATCGTAATGCGCGTGATTGATCTTCTCGAGCGCCTGCTCGCCGTTTTCAGCGATTTCGATTTGATAGCCGCGATAAGCCAAGCTGCCTAACAGCAGATCGCGATTCGCGGAGTTGTCGTCGACCACCAGCAGTTTGCAGGGATCCGGTGCCACAGCGTTCTCTTCGGCCGAATCGCGCGGACCTTGAGAGAAATTTTCGTTGACCAAGAACGCCCCAGGTATGTTACCCATAGAACTATTCCAAGGTTCTCGCCCTTTCGGGGGCGGGTGAAAAGGGAAGCGGGTGTGAATCCCGCACGGTCGCGCCACTGTGAGCAGCGAGCGGACCGGCAAGTTGTAGCCACTGTTTCTTCGGAAATGGGAAGGCCGCCGGTTTGCGATGACCTGTCAGTCAGGAGACCTGCCTTGGTCAAGGAGGCGCGTTACCTCGTCTTATGACGACTAAACTACTCGTGTTGTTTTATGTCTCGGCTATGGCCGTGGCGATTGCGGGCGAAGCTCCGTCGGTGAGCGGTTCCGTAAAAGATCCACAAGGGCGTCCGGTTGCGGGCGCGGCAGTCAGTTTGTTTTCACGCACCAGCAGTGCGATGTTGACGACCACCAGCGACACGCAAGGCGCGTATCGTTTCGAAGGCGTGGCGGCGGGCGATTATTTGCTGCGCGCCGAGGCTCCCGGGTTCGCGGTGTTCCTCGAAGAACGGCTTGCACGTGGACTCGGCCGGTCACGCGCGACATCGCGTTGCAATTGGCGGGCGTTCGCGAACAAGTTGTCGTGACGGCGGCGGGAACTTCGCAATCGTCTGACGAAGTTTCGAAAAGCGTGACGGTGATCGATCGCACGGAAGCGGAGCAGCGGGACGTGTTCGCTCTCACTGACGCGGTGGATCTGGCGCCGGCGGTGCGCGTGCAAACGCTCGGCGGACCGGGGCAGGAAGCGTCGATTCACATTCGCGGGATGCGCGACATCGACACCGCGGTGGTGGTCGATGGCATGCGGCTGCGCGACGCGGCCATCCTGCATGGCGATGCCACGGGATTGATCGAAGATCTGCTGTTCGTCGATCCCAGCCGCGTCGAGGTGCTGAACGGCGCGGGATCGTCGCTCTACGGCACCAGCGCGATCGGCGGCGTGGTGAACATCGTCACCGACGAAGGCGGCGGACGGACGCGCGGCAGCGTGCTGACCGAAGGCGGATCGCTCGGCACCATGCGCGGGCGGGCGCAGGTGGCCGGCGGCGCGCTGAACGACCGGCTGCAATATAGCGTCGGGCTGGCGTACGTCGATGTGACGGAGGGCGTCGATGGCGACGATCCGTTTCGCGACACCAGCGCGCAGGGCAGCCTGAGCTATCGTTTGTCGAACACGACGGTGCTGCGCGCGCGGCTGTTTGGCGGCGATTCGTTTGCGAAAAACAATTCGAGTCCCCTGCAGACGGGAACGTTGCCGGCGAACGGAATCGTCAACGCCGTGCCGTTCGTCACGTTTCTGCCGGGCGCCGACGATCCCGACAGCACGCGCGCGGGACGGTTCCTGAACGGAGCGCTGACTCTCGAAGGACAGCCGCTCGGCGAAGCTGAATTATTCGTTGTCGTTGCAGACGCTCGATTCGAGCAGACGTTACGGCGACGGGCCGGCGGGCACGGGATATCAGCCTCTTGGGCAATCAGCGTTCGGTGTATGACGGGCGGATTCAGACGGTGAACGCGCAGTTGCATTATCAGCCGAGCGCGGCGCATTTGCTCACCGGCGGCTACGAATTCGAGAGCGAGAATTATGCTTTCGATTTCACGGATGCGAGCGATTCCGGAGCGGCCTCCGGCGTCAACGCCACGCAGAAGAGCAACGCCCTGTTCGTGCAGGATCAGACGCGCTGGTTCGGCGGGCGGCTGCTGATCACCGGCGGATTTCGCGCGCAGTATTTTACGCTGGACCGGCCGGCGCTGCTGCCGCTTGGCGTCGGCTCCCTACCAGGGCGTCGCCGATTACTTCGCCGCCGGCGGCTTATACCGGCGATGGGTCGATCGCGTACTTCTTTCGCAAGACCAATACCAAGCTGCGCGGGCATGTGGGTCGCGGCTATCGCGCGCCGTCGCTCTACGAACGCTTCGGATCGGGGTTCGATTCGACCTTCGGCTACACCACCTATGGCGACCCGCGGCTCGCGCCGGAGCATTCGATCAGCTTCGACGGCGGGCGTCGATCAGACGTTTGCGAAAGGCCGCGTGCGCGCTTCGGCCAGCTACTTCTACACCACTTGCAGCAGGTGATCGCGTTCGCGACGCTGACCGGGCCGCCGGACCCGTTCGGGCGGTTCCTCGGATATTACAATTCGCAGGGCGGGATTTCGCGCGGCGTCGAGACCAAGGTCTCGGTGTCGCCCATCGCGGCGTTGAATTTTTCAGCCAGCTACACCTTCGTGAACGCGATGGAGCGGAGTCCGTCGATACCCGGCATTCAGCGCACGCTCGAAATTCCGCGCCAGCAGTTTTCCGCCGCGGCGACCTGGCGTGCCGGGAAACGGCTGTTGTTTACCTTTGACACCCTGGACGTCTGGAAACTATCTTGCGCCCGATGTTCCCGGATTTCGTGACCACCTTCACGACGCGCGCGTACAGCTTCGACGGACTCCGCCGCGTGAATGCGGGCGCCAGCTACCGGCTGCCGCTAGGCGAATTCCGGGCTGTCCGATTCTTTGTGCGCGGCGAAAACCTGCTGAATCAGAATTATTTCGAGAACGGTTTTCGCACGCCCGGGCGCACGGTGAACGGCGGCATTCAGTTCGAGTTCTGACGCGTCCAGCTAATTTGCTGTTTGACGATGTCGCGCGGGTAGGTCATCTCGACTTTCGTGACGTTGCCTTTGGCGTCGAAGGTGGGCTGTAGCTCCGGATACACGCCCGCCCAATACGTCGGCAGGTTGAGCGCGGCGTAGCGCGCGACGACTTGATCGCGCACTTTCGGATCGAAGTGGACGCCGTATTTTTCGACCAGGGCTTTGATGGCGGGGTAATCGCCTTCGGCTTTGATGCGCATCAGTTCCGCCAGCAGCATGCCGACGCCCTTGCGCATTTTTTCGAAATCGTTAACGGTGATGTAGTCTTTGCCGTTCCTGGTGAAGCGCACGATGCCGCCGGTTTTATCGATGATGTAGTTGACGATCATCTGGCGGTCGCGCTGGTGGTCTTCTTCGATGGTGTCGCCTTTGGGGATGCCGCGCAGTTGCAGGAGGGCCGTGCGGGCGGCTTGATAGTACATCGCTTTGGCGACGTCTGGGCTCGAAATCAGGCCGAGTTCTTTGAGCTTGGGATCCCATACGTCCCACATCGCAGTGAGGTCGGCGCGGGCTTCTTCGAGCGTCGAAAAATATTCTTTCAAGTAAAACGTGGGCTCCTGAGTGAGCTTGGGATTGAGTTTTCCGGAGCCGTGGCCTAGCGTTTCGTGCATGGCGACTAAGCAGGGCGGAGGCTTCGTCGCCGTACTTTTTGGCGATGGCGATTTCCTCGGGCGAAGCGCCGAATTCTTCAACGGCGCGCCAGCCGCTGGCTTCCGAAATCGCGCGCGAGCTGCTTAACAGCAGGAAACTCTTGCTGCCGTATTTCTCGCGGATTTCATTTTCATTGGGCAGGTTATCGCCGATGGTGTTGACGTGGAAGTCGCCGGTCTCGATCACGGTTTCGACGGCCTTGGCGCGCGGCGGCGTGCCGCCTTGCTTCTTATATCGATCGGCCCAAGGCGCATGGTTTTCGAAATACTGGGCGTTGGCGGCGAGCTTCGAGGAATCGGTCTTGGTGTCGCGGATCGACACGAAGCTTTGCGAGGTGCCCTTGGCAGCGCGGGCGTCACGATAGACTTCGATGAAGCCGTTGACGAAGTCGACGTCGGCATCGTTCTGGGTCCAGTCGATGTCGAATTGGAGCCAGTCGGCTAGCTCGCCGGTTTGATAGTAGCGGATCAGATCGCGCAGGACTTTTTGTTGCGCGGGATCGGCGTAGGGAATGGCCTTTTCGAAGGCTTCGATGGCTTTCCGCAAGATACTGGGCGTAGAGGCCTGCGGGAATTTTGCCGTCGGGAGTGCCGGCGCGATACACTTCTTCGACCAGCGAGCCATCGGGCTTGCGCGTGAGGCGGGAATTCAGCGGATAGCGTTCTTTGAAGTTCTTGAGATCGGCCAGTTTCACGCCGGAGTAAAAATTGTTGGCGCTGGATTGCAGGATGTCGAGATCGCCTTTGGGACTTTTGGCAGTGATGAGGGGTTCGAAGTTGGGGTCGAAGAGCGAAGGGCGCAGGGCGTCGAATTCCTTGAGCAGATCCGGTTCGCTGAAAGTCCTGAGGGAGCCCTTACGCTTCGCGGCGAGGGCGGCGGACTTCAGGTCCTCGAACGAGACGTCCGGCAGGAATTTCTGCGCGGTGATTTCCTGATGATTGCCTTTGTTGGTCCAGAAGAGTTTGGTGAAACTCATGATCTGCGGCAGTACGCGCGGGTCGATGGCGTCGGGATGTACGGCGATGGCGTCGAGGATGCGTTTCTGGCGCAGGCCGAAGCGCGAATTCTGGTCATAGACGATGGGGTCGATGGCGATCGACGCCTGTGACAGCCAATAGGCCAGGATTTGCTGGCGCGGCTGCAAGGCGCGGAAACTTTCGGCGCGCACTTGCACGAAGCCGGTTGAGCCGACGCGGTCAACTAATGCGCTGCTGGATGTCTTATCCTGGGCCGCGGCGAGGCCGGCGAGAGCCAGCAAAAGCACTAGTTTCTTTCCCGATTTCGTGCGACGATCTATGTTGGAATAAGGGGTGGAAAGCGGGGAGGAAAGAGAGAACATGATTCAGCATACTGCGATTGTTGCGTTTTTGGCCTTGGCCAGCCTGGGTGTGGCTGCGCCGGTCAAAGTGGAGTTGAAGGACTCCATGGGGAAGCCGGTGGGGACCGCCACTATCACGGAAGCCAAGCGGGGTGGGGTTTTGATTCATCTGAAGCTGCACGGGCTGCCGGTGGGCGAGCACGCGGCGCATATTCATACCGTCGCCAAATGCGAAGGGCCGGCGTTCACTACGGCGGGCGGGCATTTCAATCCGGATATGAAGCAGCACGGGTTGGATAACGAGTTTGGTCCGCACGCGGGCGATATGGCGAACTTCACGGTTGCGGGGAAGAAGGGCAAAGCCGACGCCACGCTGGTGAATACGCGTGTCACGCTGACGGATGGTCCCCATTCGGTGTTTACCAATGGCGGTACTGCCCTGATGATTCACGCGCAGAAGGATGACATGCATACCGACCCGACGGGCAATGCCGGCGCGCGTATTGCTTGCGGCACCATTACCAAATAACGACAACTAAATAGCGATCGCTAAGCGTCGGGATTGGCGACGAAGCGATAGCCGATGCCGCGCACGGTTAGCAGGTGGCGGGGTTTCGCGGGGTCGTCTTCGATGTAGCGGCGCAGGCGCACGATGAAATTGTCGATGGCGCGGGTGTCGGTGTCTTCGCGCATGCCCCACACTTCCTGCAGCATGCTCTTGCGCGAGACGGCCTTACCTTCGTGTTCGATCAGGAAGCGCAGGATGCTGGCTTCCATGAGCGTCAGCGGGTAGACTTTTCCGGCGGCGTGTACTTCTAAAAGATTGAAGTGCACGGATTTTTCGCCGAATTTGTAGGATTCTCTGGCGTCTGACTTAGCCGCGGGGGCCGTCGAGCGCAGCCATTGCTTGCGGCGCAGCAAGCCGCGGATGCGGGCGATCAGAATCGAGAGCTCGAAGGGCTTGGGTAGATAATCGTCTGCGCCGGCGGCGAAGCCTTCGAGGACGTCTTCCGGGCGGCCGCGCGCGGTCAGCATCAGCGTGGGAACGAACTGGCCGGCGCCGCGCATTTCGGACACCACCGTGAAGCCGTCTTTCACGGGCAGCATCACGTCCAACACCACCAAGTCGAAAGCGGGCTGGTGGTGTTCGGGGAGCAGCAGTTCGAGCGCGGCTTCGCCGGTTTCGACGGCCTGCACTTGATAGCCTTCGGCTTCGAGATTGAAGCGCAGGCCTTCGGCCAGGTGCTGTTCGTCTTCGACGATAAGGATGCGGTCGGGGGAGCTCATTTGGCGATGGGAAGTTGCAGGACAAACGTGCTGCCGCGGCCGGGGCCTTCGCTTTCGGCCCACACGCGGCCGCGGTGGCGCTTGGCTACCGAGCGGACGATGAAGAGCCCTAAGCCCGTTCCTTTGACGCGCGTGGCCAGCGGGCCGGAGACGCGGTAGAAGCGCTTGAAGATTTGCTTCAGCTCGGATTTCGGGATGCCGGGGCCGTTGTCTTTGACGCGCACTTGCACGAAGCGGTCGTCTATATTTTCGGTTTCGACGTTCACGTGGACGTCCTTGCCGGAGTATTTGACGGCGTTGTCGATCAGGTTCGAGACGGCGGCGCGCACTTCGTCTTCATCGCCCTGAATGACCACGGGCGGACCAGGTTTGTAGGTCAGCGCTTCGGCCGGAACATGATACAGCCGCCGCGCGCGCGCCAGGCATTCTTCGACGATGTCTCCGAAATCGATGGCGGAAACGTTCAGAGCGCGCTTGGTTTGGCCGGTTCGTCCGGTGCGCAGGATCTGTTCGATGGTGCCGAGCAGGCGATCGCTGTCGTCGAGCATGGTGCGATAGAATTCCTGGCGCTTGGGCTCGTCGACGGCGCGGGTTTGCAGGGTTTCCAGATACAGGCGGATGGAGGCGACGGGGGTTTTCAGTTCATGCGTGACGGCGTTAATGAAAGCGTCGTGCTGGGCGTTGCGGCGGACTTCCCGGACCAGAAACGTAGTATTGAGCACAATGCCGGCGATCACGGTCAGCACTAAGAGGATGCCGAAGAACAGCAGAATGCCATTGCGCCAGCCAAGCAGAACCCAGCCGACGTAGAGCAGGACGATAAATGCGATAAGTCCGGCGCCTAGCGTGATAAAAAACGCGATGGAGGTGCGCCGTCCGCCGACAACCATGCCTTTAGCTTAGCCCGTCAGCGCGGCCGCCTGGAATATACTGCTTAAATATGCCTGTCAGTGCGGACACTCTTCGAATGCATCTGGATTACACGGCCTGGGCTTCGGCGCGGCTCCTCGAAGCCGCCGCGAAGTTATCGCCAGAGGAATTGACTCGCGATTTTGGGACTACGGATAAGAACGTGGTGGGGACGCTGGCGCACGTGTTCGCGGCCGACCGTGTGTGGATGACGCGGATTCAGGGGCAGCCGCCGGCGAAATTTATTACCGATGCGGATCGCGATTTGGCGCTGCTGAATCGGGAATGGCCGGCTCTTCTGTACGTTTGGCAGCAGTGGGCGGGCGGGTTGACTGCCGAAAATATTACGACAGCGGCTTCTTACAAGGATCTGAAAGGCAATTCGTATACGACGCCATGGTGGCAGATCGTTCTGCATGTGGTGAATCATGGCACCCATCATCGGGGCCAGGCTTCTGGGTTTCTGCGGGCGATGGGATACGTCCCGCCGCCGCTGGATTTGATGGCTTACTACAGGACGCTAGCTTAAGCAGCGAGTTCAGCGGCTTCTTGCTCGCGCGCCAGCACTTCGGGCTTGACTAAGCGGACGCCCCAAACCAGGCCGACGGATTTCAAAAGCTTCAGCGTGAGCCAGGAGATATCGAACTCGTACCACATCATGCCGTGGCGCGCCGAGGTCTGATGCGCGTGGTGATTGTTGTGCCAGCCTTCGCCGAACGTCAGCACGGCCAGGATGAAGCTGTTGCGTGAATCGTCGCTGGTTTCAAAGCGGCGCGAGCCGAAAATGTGGGTGGCGGAGTTGATCAGCCAAGTGCAATGCAAGCCGTAGACGATGCGCAGGCAGAAGCCCCACAGAAACATCGGCCATCCGCCGAAAGCCAGCAGCGCCAGGCCGGTGGCGACGACGGGAATCCAGTGATAGGTATTTAGAAACCAGTAGAACTTATGGCGCGCCAGATCCGGCGCGTGCTTGGCCATGAACGCGCTGTTATTGTGATTGGTTTCGCCGAAGACGATCCAGCCCATGTGCGACCAGAAAGTGCCCTCATTCGGGGAGTGCGGGTCGCCATCCTTGTCGGATTTCGCGTGGTGGACGCGATGCGTGCCCACCCAGAACATGGGTCCGCCTTCGAGCGTCATGGTGCCGCAGACGGCGAAAAAGTATTCGAGCCAGCGCGGACATTGATAGGACTGATGCGTGTGCAGGCGATGGTAGCCCAGGCTAATGCCCCAGCCGACCGCGACCCAGTGAAGGGCCAGCGCCACGAAAAAAGCTTTCCAACTGAAACAAAAGAAAGCGGCAAAGGCGCCGATATGAAGGCCCGCAAGGATTAATGTGGTGACCCAATTGATCTTTTGGCCGTTGGCGAGGTGGATGGCGTGTTTACTCACTATGACTCCGCAGATGTAGAGTAGCAGTGGAAACGGAGGGGAATTGTAAGAGTTATGTAATTTCGATTTTTGGATTCAGTAGGATACGGTGTTTACCTGAGATTGGTGGGCGTAGAGTTGACTGCCATGAATGCCAGGGTTAGAAGGAGCCGGGTAATGGGTATGCCCGGCTCCCGTGTTTGAACGGTCTAAAAAAATGGAGTCGTGCCCGGGGCTGGGGGCGGCCCGGGAACGCCCATAGGAGGAGCCGCAACATTCGTGGGTAAGGAGTTTAGAAAGTTGGTCTCGGACGCGATGCGTTCCTTGACAACCTGATCGACGGCTGTTGCCTGAAATACTTTCAAAAGCGCCAAGCTGTTTGTCGGTTTCCTGTCGCCGACCTGGACGGCCAGCAAGTCAGCGAATGATTTGTGAATGATGTCCAGAGCGGTCAGCGTTTCCGCTGCACTGAAGGGAGCCCTATTGATCATTAAACCGTAAAGAAAGAAAGCGGCCTCATCACCCTCCTGAGAAAGCGTCTGGTCCCCGCCCTGCAAGGGACTGGGAAAACGTAAATAGGCGCAGACTCGTAAGAATCTAGCCTCCATGGCGGGGTCGGCGAATAACCATTTAGATAGCCTCACTGGTGAGGGGATGGTCCGAGGCGCAACGGGGACGGTCCAACCGCTAACGGGGTCGATGGAAGACTCTGCTGGGGCAGACACGGATTGCGCGAAGGCAACGCTGCAAGCCAGGAAAAGAATCGGAAAAACAAAGCTTGGTTTTTTCATGATCATCCTTTTACTGAATTGATACCAATTATTCTACTGCGAAAGAGTGACATCCGTACTGTTGGTCAGGAGGCCTGACCCTATCGTCGTGCTGGTGGCCTCCCAGCTATTGATCCGAACCGGACCGGGTTCGACATTTGATTCGCCTATTTTGATCCAAAGGGATTCTGTTAACGTGGCACCCGTATACGGTAGGACTAGATAAAGTGTGTGCGGCTTTTGCCGCAACAGCAGTAATTTCGCTTTTTGACATTTCTGTTCGGCAGCGATCTAACCATTCCTGGATTGCCTCACGTTGAAATCGCCATTGCCGACCTATCTTAATTGCCGGCAGTTCCGAACATTCAGCCCACAGGCAGGCCGTTCGTGTTGATATTCCGAGCCATGCCGCAACTTGGGAGGTATTGAGGAGCGATTGAGGATTCATCGAGATAGCCTAGGAAAAACAAATGTGACTACGGAAATAAATTTCTTATTGTACTCAGTAATTGTCTATAGAATAGGAGGTTCCGTCAAGGGAAAATTAGCATTAGCAAATAGGCGGATATCGAGGCTGATACCGTTAAGGCTGTATTATCTCTTAGAATTTTGAACGATTGTTTAAATCAACGTAGCCACTACCCTCGGATCATTGTAGAAGCCGGCGACGACTGAGATCGTTATAGTTGATCGAGTCGACCGTGCTCGGTCAGGCTTTCGACGACCATTTGAACTACTTCCCGGATGTTTTTAAGCGTCTCTTGCTCTGTGTTGCCCCAGGTTGCGGCGCCCTGGTGGACTAGCGCTGGGCAGTAGGCATGCCAGCGGTCCTCGTCTGGTTCAACCACCACGTTGAAAGTGTAGGTCTTCACTTGTCGCCGACCGCTAATAGCGTCTCGAAGTGGGGGGATTCTTCTTCGCGGTGGACGATGGAGATTTCTACGTGTTTGAAGCCGGCGTCGCGCAGGAAGCGGCCTACTTCGGCTTCCGTGAAGCCGAACCAGACGTCGGCGTACATGTCGCGGGCTTCTTGATAGTTGTGGCGGAGCAGGTCGAGCACTACGATGCGGCCTCCCGGCTTTAGGATTCTGTGGGCTTCGCCGACCGCCTGCTGCGGATGCTGGGCGTGGTGTAGGGCTTGGCTGAAGAAAGCCAGATCCACCGTTCCGGTGCGGATGGGCACGTCTTCGATGTCGCCTTTGCGGTATTCGAGGTTGTCGACGCCGTGTTTGCGGGCTAGTTCGGCGCCGTATTCGACCATTTTTTCGGAGTTGTCGATGGCGATGACTTTTTTGGCTCGGCGGGCTAGGAGTTGCGAGAAAGTTCCTTCGCCGGCGCCCAGGTCGGCGATGATTAGCGGCGGCATCAATAGTAATAAGGTTTCGGCGAGACCTTCCCAGGAGCGGCCCGGGACGTATTGACGGCCGAACTTGCCGGCGAGCTCGTTGAAATAGGCGCGCACTTTATCTTGCCGGCGCTTCATGGTGTGAAGCAGGGCTTCGGAATCGTGCTCGGCTTCGGGAATTTCACCGGCGGCTTCTTGAAGCACTTCCATCAACTGGGCGAATGCCTTGGATTCATTGCCGCGAGGCGGGCGGAGGCGGTAAAGTACGCTCTTGCCGCTGCGGCGATCGTCGACCAGGCCGGCGCTTTTTAGCTGCGCTAGGTGAGTCGAAATACGGCTCTGGCCCATGTTTAGAATGGTCTGCAATTCGGCCACGGAGAGCTCTTCGCGGGTGACTAATAAGAGGATGCGGATGCGGCTCGGGTCGGCCAGAAGACGCAAATTTTGGAGCATTGACGCCATACGGGGTTCTGGACTAATATATCAACATATCTAGATTGATAGATACAAGTATTTCGCAAGGCGCAGAGTTCGCCCAGAGGAGAACGAATGAGTACAGCCATCGTGAGTAACGATTACAAAGTCGCGGATATGAGTCTGGCCGAATGGGGCCGCAAAGAGATTTCAATCGCCGAATTCGAAATGCCGGGATTGATGTCGATCCGCAGGAAATATGCCGTAGGCAAGCCGCTGAAGGGTGTGCGCGTCACGGGGTCATTGCACATGACCATTCAGACCGCCGTGCTGATCGAGACGTTGATCGATCTGGGCGCGTCGGTGCGTTGGGCTAGCTGCAACATTTTTTCGACGCAGGATCACGCGGCCGCTGCGATTGCCGCCGCCGGGATTCCGGTGTTCGCCTGGAAGGGCGAGTCGCTCGAAGAATATTGGTGGTGCACGTATCAGGCGATCAGCCATCCGGGCGGCAAGGGGCCGGAGTTGGTAGTCGATGACGGCGGCGATGTGACGCTGTTGATCCACAAAGGTTATGAGCTCGAGAATGGCAGCAAGTGGGTGGATTCGCCGTCGGAGAGCCACGAAGAGAAGGTCATTAAGGACCTGCTGAAGAAAGTCCAGAAAGAGACGCCGACTCGCTGGCGCGATTTAGTGAAAGCCTGGCGCGGGGTTTCGGAAGAAACCACGACCGGCGTGCACCGCCTGTACAAAATGCAGGAAGAAGGTAAGCTGCTGGTGCCGGCGATCAACGTGAACGATTCGGTGACCAAGTCGAAGTTCGACAATCTGTACGGCTGCCGCGAGTCGCTGGCGGATGGCATCAAGCGCGCTACCGATGTGATGGTGGCGGGCAAAGTCGCGGTGATCTGCGGTTACGGCGATGTCGGCAAGGGCTCGGCGCACTCGCTGCGCGGCATGGGCGCGCGCGTGGTGGTGACGGAGATCGATCCGATCAACGCACTGCAGGCCGCAATGGAAGGCTTCGAAGTAACCACGGTTGAAGACACGCTCGGCCGCGGCGATATTTACGTGACCACCACTGGCAACGTGGATATCATTACGCTCGAGCACATGCGGCACATGAAGGATCAGGCGATTGTCTGCAATATCGGGCACTTCGATAACGAGATTCAGATCGATCCGCTGAATACCGCGAAGGATGTGAAGAAGACCAACATCAAGCCGCAAGTGGATATGTACACCTTCCCGGACGGCCACAGCATCTTCATGCTGGCGGAAGGACGGCTGGTCAATCTGGGCTGCGCGACGGGGCATCCGAGTTTCGTGATGAGCAACAGCTTCAGCAACCAGACGCTGGCGCAGTTGGATCTGTGGGCGAACAAGGACACCTACAAAGTCGGCGTATACACGCTTTCGAAGAAGCTGGACGAGGAAGTGGCCCGGCTGCACCTCGAAAAGATCGGCGTGAAGCTGACGACGCTGACCAAGAAGCAGGCGGATTATTTGGGTGTTCCGGTGGATGGTCCTTATAAGCCAGACCACTATCGGTATTAATAAGTTTTCGAAACATTTTTTGAATCATAAGGAGAGTGAATGTCCGAAAAAATGCGACACATTTTCACGTCCGAATCGGTGAGCGAAGGCCACCCGGACAAGATGGCGGATCAGATTTCTGACGCCGTACTCGACGCCGCGCTGGCGCAGGATCCGACCAGCCGCGTAGCCTGCGAAACGCTGGTCACCACCGGTATATGCGTGGTGGCCGGCGAAATCACCACCAAGGCGATCATTGACATCCCGAAACTCGCGCGCGAAGTGATCGCCGAGATCGGATTCACCGATGCCAAGATGGGTTTCGATGCCAAGACCTGCGGCATTCTGAACTGCGTGCAGACGCAGTCGCCCGATATCGCGATGGGCGTGGACACGGGCGGCGCGGGCGACCAGGGGCTGATGTTCGGCTATGCCTGCGATGAGACTCCGGAGTTGATGCCGCTGCCGATCATGATGGCACACAAGCTGGTTCGCCAGCAGAGTGATGTGCGTCGCGATGGCAAGCTGACTTATTTGCGTCCGGATGCCAAGAGCCAGGTTAGCGTCGAGTACGTGGACGGCAAGCCGAAGCGCATCGACGCTGTGGTGCTTTCGACGCAGCATGACGACGATGTGACCACCGAGCAATTGCGCGCCGATGTGAAGAAGTACATCATCGATCCTATTGTCGGCGGCAATATGGTAGATTCGCAGACAAAATATCACATCAATCCCACGGGACGTTTTGTGATCGGCGGTCCGCACGGCGATACCGGGTTGACGGGGCGCAAGATCATCGTCGATACGTATGGCGGCATGGGACGTCACGGCGGTGGTGCGTTCTCGGGCAAGGATCCCACGAAGGTGGATCGCTCGGCGTGCTACATGGCGCGCTACGTGGCGAAGAACCTGGTGGCGGCTGGCCTGGCTTCGCGCGTCGAAGTGCAGTTGGCGTACGCGATCGGCGTGGCTGAGCCGGTTTCGGTGATGGTCAACACGTTCGGCACCGGGACAGTTCCGGAAGAGCGCCTGGTGGAAATGGTGCGCGCTACTTTCGTGCTGACGCCCAAGGGGATGATCGACACGCTGAAGTTGCGGCGTCCGATCTACCGCAAGACGGCGGCGTTCGGTCACTTCGGCCGCACAGAAGAAACGTTCACCTGGGAAGCGACCGACAAGGCCAAGGCCTTGAAGGAAGCCTCGCACGCAGCGGCGGCAACCCGCTAGGTTTCACGAACACAATCTAGTTGTTCAGACAGCCACTCGAAAGAGTGGCTGTTTGGTGGTCGGATAAATGTTGGTTGATCAAAAGTGGGCTAACTCTTCCATGAGTTGAAGGGAAACGTTCTCCATCTCAACATCAAAGGTGTCCAGTTTAGTTAAGAGGTAGCGATAGCCGCAAAACGCTACCAGAGCCACAAGAAGTCCAAGTGCGGTTGGTACAAGCGATTCAGAAAGGCCCTCGGTTACGGCCGCAAGTGCAGTCCATTTATCCGTTCCTACACCCCGGAACGAGTTCACGATACCAAGGAGTGTGCCGACTAGTCCGATGAACGGGGCGACAGATGCGATGGTTGCGAGGCTAATCAATCCACGTTGCATCTCACAATGAACAACGGTCGCCGAACGCTCCGAAGCTCGTTTAACTGCGCCCAATACCTCGCTCCGTTTTTTCACGCACACCCATCATACGCCCAAACCGGCTGAGCATAAGCCAGACCCCAATGTTCTCCTACGCTACATCAACCAACATCTATCCGACCAACAGGCTGTTTGTCGTTGCGCTAACTGGCGGTACCATTAAGGCAGTGAAGGTCCGGGACCTGATCCGTATGGTGGAATCTGACGGTTGGAAGCATGTGCGAACTACAGGGAGCCACCGCCACTTTAAGCATTCGAGCAAGCCGAACGTGGTGACGATTCCGGGCCACGCAGGCGATGATGTGCCGGCCGGCACCCTGAAATCGATTCTTCGGGCTGCGGGTCTGGAGGACAAGAAATGAACGCGAAATACGCTGTGATCTTCGAGCGGGCAGAGAATAACTGGGCCGCTTATGTGCCGGATCTCCCTGGCTGCATGACCACGGGAAAAACGCTGGAAGAAACCAAGGCGAACATCCGTGAAGCGATTCACGGCCATCTGCGGACCATGCGGGAATATGGGGATCCAATTCCTGCGCCTACCAGCTTAGCGGGCGAGGTCGAGGTAAGCACGGCGGCTTGAGCGGCGGATCTCCGCATAAATTTTAAGCCACGCTGCCGAGAGCGGCTGGGCTCCAGGGTATATTTATTTAGATGGCTCTTATTGAAGGTTGCAAGCATTCGCTCGAGATCACGGTTCCGGAAACGGAAGTAGATCAGGAAGCCGAGCGCGCGGCGGCGGCGATTCAGGTGAAGGTGCGGCTGCCGGGATTCCGTCCGGGCAAGGCTCCGCTGGCGATGGTGAAGACGCGGTTCGCGGGCGATATCCGGCAAGAGGTGCTGGAAAAGCTGGTGCCGCGGTTTTTGAATGCGGCGTTTGAGCAGGATCACTTGACGGTAGTCAGCCAGCCGAATATCAGCGACGTGCATTTTCACAAGGGCGAGCCGCTGAAGTTTAAGGCAGAGTTTGAAGTGGCTCCGGTGTTTGAGTTGGGCGAATATCAGGGGCTGACGGTGACGTACGCGGAGCCGGTGGCGTCGGAAGAAGACGTCAACACTCGCCTGGAAGCGCTGCGCGAGCGTAAGGCCGAGTATGTGAACGAGGAGCCGCGCGCGCTGGCGGATGGCGATTACGCGGTGGTGTCGCTCGAAAGTTTGTCAGGGGTTGATGAGAAAGTTCAGCAGGATGAATTGATGCTGAAGCTGGGCGATGAAGCCACCATGCCGGCGTTCACCGAGAACCTGCGCGGGGCGTCGCCGGATGAAGCGCGCGAGTTTGAGGTTACGTATCCGGCGGATTACGATCGCGAGACTCTGGCCGGGCGCACGGTGCGTTTCAAGGCTACGGTAAAGGCGGTTCGCCGCAAAGAGTTGCCGGAGTTGAACGATGACTTCGCCAAGGACTTGGGCGATTATCAGACGCTGGACGAGTTGAAGGATTCGATCCGCAAGACGATTCTGCACGAGCGCGAGCATCAGGCGCAGGACGACACCAAGCAGCAGATCGTCGCGAAGCTGGTGGACACGCATCCGTTCGCGGTGCCAGAGGTCTTTATCGACCGGCAGATTGAGTCGACCCTGAACACGCAGTTGCAGCAATTGGCGGCGCAGGGAATCGATCCGCGGTCATTGAAACTGGACTGGGAGAAGATTCGCGAGTCGCAGAAAGAGCGGGCGGAGCGGGACGTGCGGGCGTCCCTGATCCTGGATAAAATTTCCGAGCGCGAGGCGATTGCGGCCACGCAGGAAGATGTCGATCGCGAAGTGCAGCGTTATGCGCGGCAGCAGCGCGAGGCGGTAGCTGTGGTGCGCGCGAAGCTGCAGAAGGACGGGACGCTGAACCGCATCATCGGGCAGATTCGCACGGAGAAGACCTTGAGCTTCCTGTTCGATAAGGCTCGTAAGGAAGCGCCGAAGCCGGGAGATCTGCCGCCGGATGTGGAAGAGGCGGTTGAGGTGGAGGCGAACGAAGGGAATCCGAACGAGCCGAATTCCTAACGGACGCGGTGCATTCTGCGTGGCCGGTCTTCCAAGTCCATCGTTTCTAAATACACGGCGAAAGTGCCCAACCAGTGCGCGCCTTCGTAATGCGCTCCGGTAACGGCCGCGAGGCCGGCGTCGCGGTGGGCGTCGGCGGTGAGCAGCAGGCGCAGGCGGCGGGGATCGTTATCGGAGAGTCCTTTGGCAATGCCGAAGAGCATCCAGGCGCGGCTGAGATTCAGGCCGTCGAAGTGCGCGAGTTTGGCGTCGGCGGGGTCGGCGGAGGTTACGGGGCGCAGCATGGGGAAGTCCGGCAAGAAAGCCGTCAGCCATTCGGTGAACTCGGGTTGCGTGCAGACGCGGCGCATCAGGTCGGCTTCGGCCAGGCATGGCGAGAGAAAATCTTCGCCCGAGGGTTCGAAGGCGATGGGGGCGTTGTGATCCGCGTTGTAAAACCGCACGGCGGAGGCGAAGGGAAGCGCCTCGCGGCCGTGACCTAACTGGCGGGCCCAATCGAACATCAGGCCTAGCGCGAAGGCGGTGTTCGCGTGTTGTCCGGAGCGATCGGGATAGGGGAGCTTGGGCAGCCAGGCTTCTAACTTTTGGGCGGCGGCGGTTTCGAGCGGCTCGATGATTGCGGCCAGCGGGGACTTCATGGCGCGTAATTCGGCGCTTAACGTCAGCAGCCAGGCTAAGCCATAGGGGCGCTCGAAAGCGTTGCGGGGTTCCAGGTAGCGCACTTCGGCGGCGATTTTTTCTTCAGTGATGTTGCTTGC
Source organism: Bryobacterales bacterium (assembly GCA_963745995.1). Taxonomy (GTDB): domain Bacteria; phylum Acidobacteriota; class Terriglobia; order Bryobacterales; family Bryobacteraceae; genus Palsa-187. The sequence goes on along the minus strand of CAVUZF010000005.1, from coordinate 1,024,624 downwards.
GATTGCGGCTAGTGACTTCTCGGCCAAGAGCGTGTTGGGAAAGGTACGGGCGATGCGGGCTAGCGTCCAATGGCTGTGCACGGCGGAGTGCCAGTCGTAGCAGCCGTAGAAGGCGGGAGTCAGTTCGCGCGGGGGGCGAGCGTCGGTGTCGGACTCAAGCGTATGCGCGATTTTGTTGGGGTATTCGCGATGGACGCCGTCAAGCGCCAGGCGCGCGAAACGTTCGGCGGTGGGTTGATCGAGAGGCAAGCTATTCTCCAGACTACGATATAATCGATGGCTTATGCGCAATAAAATAGCTGTAGTGGGTGGGGGCAATGTCGGCGCGAGCGCCGCGATCAACCTCGCGATGAAAGAACTGGGCGATGTGGTGCTGGTGGACGTCGTCGAAGGGGTGCCGCAGGGCAAGGGTCTCGATATGGCTCAGATGGGGCCGATCGAGGGCTACGACGTGCAACTCACGGGCGCTAACGATTACGCGCCGACGGCGAATTCCGATGTCGTCGTGATTACGGCGGGGCTGGCGCGCAAGCCGGGCATGAGCCGCGACGATTTGTTGATCGCGAATTACGAAGTGGTGAAGAGCGTCACGGAGAATATCGCCAAGCATTCGCCGAACGCGATTTTGGTGCTCGTGACGAATCCGCTGGATGCGATGTGCACGGTGGCGCATCATGTTTCGAAGTTCCCCAAGCATCGGGTGGTGGGCATGGCGGGTGTGTTGGACTCGGCGCGGTTCCGGACGTTCATCGCGATGGAATTGAATGTTTCTGTCGAGAACGTGACCGCTGTTGTGCTGGGCGGGCATGGCGACACCATGGTTCCGGTGACTCGGTTGTCCAACGTTTCCGGGATTCCGTTGAGCGAGTTGATTCCGGCGGACCGGCTGGCGGCGATTGTGGATCGCACGCGCAATGGCGGGGCGGAGATCGTGAAGTATCTGAAGACGGGCAGCGCGTATTATGCTCCGTCGGCGGCGGCTGTCGAGATGGTGGAATCGATTCTGAAGGACAAGAAGAAAGTTCTGCCGTGCGCGGCGCTGCTCGAGGGCGAGTACGGAATCAAGGGGCTGTTCGTGGGCGTGCCGGTGAAGCTGGGGCGCAACGGCGATGGAGAAGATCTACGAGATGCAGCTCAATGCCGAGGAAAAGGCGATGCTCGCGAAGAGCGCCGGCGTCGGTGCAGGAGCTGGTGGACGTTCTCAAGCCGAAGATGACGGGCGCGGCTGCCTAGTTCGTGCCTAGTTCGTGATGGGGCTGCGGTGGGTGGTGGGATTACTGGTGCTGTTTAGTCTGCTGGTAATCCTGATCCGCAAGCGGCGCTGAATTATTCGATCCCCATTTGGGTCAGGCGGTAGCGCAGGGCGTTGCGGGTTAGGCCTAGCAGGCGTGCTGCGTGGCTCTTGTTGCCGTTGGCGCGTTTCAGGGCTTCGCGGATAATGGACTGCTCGTATTGATCGAGCGTCATTCCTTCGGGCAGGAAAGCATCTGAGGTGAACGCGGGTTTGGCGCGGCCGATTCCGGATTCGATTTTCACGTCGTCGGCTTCGACCATGGGGCCTTTCGCTAGCAAGACGCTGCGCTCGATTACGTTTTCGAGCTCGCGGACGTTGCCGGGCCAGTGGTAGCTTACTAAGCGTTCCATCGCTCCTTCGCTGATTTCGCCGTTGAATTTTTTGGCGAAATGTTCGACTAAGTATGGGATGTCGTCTTTGCGTTCGCGCAGCGGCGGGATGTTCATGGGCACCACGTTGAGGCGGTAGTACAGATCTTCGCGGAAGGTGCCTTGTTCGAGAGCCGCGCGCAGGTCGACGTTGGTGGCGGCGATCACACGGACGTCGGTTTGTTGAGTCTTGTTGCTGCCCAGGCGTTCGAACTCGCGTTCCTGAAGAATGCGCAGTAGTTTTACTTGCACGGAGGCGGGGACGTCGCCGATTTCGTCCAGCATGACGGTTCCGGTGTTGGCTTGTTCGAACTTGCCGGGTTTCGAGATGTTGGCTCCGGTGAAGGCTCCTTTTTCGTAGCCGAAAAGTTCGCTTTCCATCAAGTTTTCGGGGATGGCGGTGCAGTTGATCTTGACGAAAGGACGGTCCTTGCGCGGGGAATGCTGGTGGATGGCGCGGGCGATCATGTCTTTGCCGACACCGCTTTCGCCGGCCAGAAGGACCGTGGCGCGGGTGGGCGCTACGCGCATGATGGTGGCGAATATTTCCTGCATGGCAGGGCTGCTGCCGATGATGTTTTCAAACTGGTAGCGCTGGCCTAACGCTTCGCGCAGTTCGCGATTTTCATCGCGCAGTTTGCTGACTTCGAGGGCTTTTTCGACCACTACGCTGAGGTGGTCGAGCGAAAACGGCTTGGGCAGGAAGTCGACGGCGCCGCGCTTCATGGCTTCTACGGCGTTTTCAACGGTGCTGAAGGCCGACATCACGACCACGGGCGTGTGGGAGTTTTGGGCTTTGAGTTTTTCTAGTAATTCCAGGCCGTCCATGCCGGGGAGTTTCAGGTCGGTCAGGATGAGGTCGACGTCACCGGCTAGCTTCCAGCCTTCTTCCGCCGTGCCGGCGCCTTTGACTTCGTAATCGGCGGCGGCCAGGTGCAGTCCGACGACGCGGCGCTGCTTTTCTTCGTCTTCGATTACCAGGATGGGGGTTTGCGCATGAACTTCTCTATTGTCGCCTTAACGGCAGGAAAACGCGGAAGACGCTGCCTTCGCCCAGGGCGCTTTCTACGGTGATGCGGCCGCCGTGCTCGTCGATGATTTTCGAGATAATGGCCAGGCCGAAGCCGATGCCGTCGGTTTTGGTGGTGAAGAACGGGTTGAAGATGTTCTCGATGTTCTTGGGGTCGATGCCGGAGCCGCGGTCGATGACGGCTACTTCTACTTCGGATTCGTCGGACTGGGTCTTCACCGTCACGACGCCGCCGGGGGGGCTGGCTTGCGCGGCGTTGATAAGCAGGTTGGCGATCACGTGCTCCATCAGCTCGGCGTCGAAGCGCACGGGGGGGACGTCGGGGGAATAGTTTTTGAAGATCGTCACGGAGGTGCCGGATATTTTTCTGTTCGCGCTCGAAGCGGGCGATGGCGGTGTCGAGCATCGCCGTGATGTCGGCGGTTTCGAGTTTCAGGTGCTGAGGGCGCGCGAAATCGAGGAAACGGGTGATCAGGGAATTGGTGCGGTCGACTTCAGAGGTGATGAATCCGGCCATTTCCTGGGCCACGGCGTTTTCTTTGGACACTTGTCTGGAAAGAAGCTGGGCGGAGGTTTTCATGGTGCCTAGCGGATTTCGCAATTCGTGGGCCAGGCCGGCGGTGAGTTGGCCTAGAGCGGCCAGGCGTTCGGCGCGGCGGACTTCGGCTTGCGCTTCTTGGAGACTGCGGTTGGCGCTCGCCAGGTCTTCGACGGCTTGCTGGGCTTTGTGTTTTTCTTGTTGGTTGGCTTGGGCTAATTGGTAGGTCAAGTAGCCTACTACGGGGAGGAAGAGCGTGCGTAGAACCAGTTCGGGGATTTGGTCTTCGGGGATGAATTCGTTTTCTCCCAGGAAGACTAGGAAGGAAAGATAGACGGCGCAGGCGCCTAGCGAGGTGATGGCGGTGCCGAGGAATCCGAAGTTCGTCGCGGCGGTGATTACGGGCAGGAGGAGGACCAGGTAGAAGCTGCTCGGAGACGCCGTAGGTGAAGCCGATCAGGAGATAACAGAGGGCTAGTTTGAGCACTACTGAGATGCGGGTGCCGATGCGGGGTTCTAATACCTGGACGATTCCTAGCGCGACCAGGACGGCAATGGTGCGCGGGCTGCGGCCGGGGCCGAAGACGGCGAGCGCGGAGAAGAACAGCAGCCAGACGAAATCTTGCGGGCGGACGTAGCGGCGCCAAGTGGACGGCACTGAGGTTATTTTAGCGGGTAAGAACGTTCGACCTGGAGGTCGAACGCGGACCGGAGGTCCGCCCTACTTCGCTAAATGTGACACAATATGAAAAACGTAGTTTTCTCGCATGCCCCAATCAAACACTCCTGATTCGCCTGAGGTGACTCCGGTCGACACCTCTTTTGCAGACATATTGAACGAGTTCGAGCAGGCGCATCATGCGCGGGGCGAGACGCTCGAAGGGACGGTCGTGTCGGTCACGGCGGACTCGGTGTTTGTTGACATTGGGCGGAAGACAGATGGGGTGTTGGCGGTGGATCCCAAAGCCCCTTTGCAGCCGGGACAGAAGCTGATTGTTTCGATTCGCGGGCGCGATGAAGAGGGCAACTATCAGTTGTCCACCATTCGCGTCGAGACGCCCAAGGACTGGAGCGGGCTCGAAAAAGCATTCGCGGACAAGAGCGTAATCTCGGGGCACGTGATGGAAGTGGTGAAGGGCGGATTGCGCGTGGATGTGGGCGTCAAGGCTTTCATGCCGGCGTCGCGCAGCGGGGTGCGCGAGGTTGCCGACCTTGAAAAGTTAGTCGGGCAAGATATCGAGTGCCGCATCACCAAGCTCGACACCGCAAGCGAAGATGTGGTGGTCGACCGGCGCGTGGTTTTGGAAGAGCGCGAACGGCAGACGAAGCAGGAAGCGTTTGGGAAGCTGCAGGTGGGCGATGTGGTGCATGGGACGGTGCGGACGCTGACGGACTTCGGGGCGTTTGTGGATCTGGGCGGCGTCGACGGGCTGCTGCATGTTTCCGATATGACTTACGCGCGCGGCGTGAAGCCGTCGGACGTGGTTTCGCAGGAGCAGCAGATCGACGTTAAGATTCTCAAGATCAATCGCGAGACGCGCAAGATTTCGCTGGGGCTGAAGCAACTGGCGCCGGATCCGTGGACGGTGGCGGCGGAGAAGTATCAAGTAGGCGAGCGCATTCGCGGCAAGGTTTCGCGGGTGGCCGATTTCGGGGCGTTCGTGGAGCTCGAACCGGGGATCGAAGGGTTGATTCACGTTTCCGAGATGTCGTGGACGCGCAAGAACGTGAAGGCGGCGGACGTGGTGAAGCCGGGCGATATGGTCGAGGTGGTGGTTCTCGGCGTCAACGGGGCGGACAAGCGTATTGCGCTGGGGCTCAAGCAGGCGCTGGGCGATCCTTGGGAAGAGGCGCTGAAGAAGTATCCGGTGGGGGCGCAGGTGGAAGCTCCCGTGACGAGCTTGGCCAAATTCGGTGCGTTCGTCGACTTGGGCGATGGGATCGAGGGCATGATCCACATCGGCGATATCAGCCACGAGAAGCGGCTGAATCATCCTAGCGACGCCTTGAAAGTCGGCGAGGTGGTCAAAGCGCAAGTCCTGGAGGCGGATCGCGAGCGGCGGCGGCTGCGGCTGGGGATCAAGCAATTGGTGCCGACCTCGATCGACGAATACATCGCCGAGCACCAGGCCGGGGACAGCGTCAGCGGGCGGGTAGTGGATGTTTCGGCTACGCGGGCCAAGGTCGAGCTGGGCGAGGGCGTAGTGGCGTCTTGCAAGCTGGCAGAGCATAAGGCCTCTGAGGCGTCTGCAAGTGCTTTAAAAGCGGACATTTCTTCACTTTCGGCGATGCTGGCGCAGAAGTGGAAGTCGGGGCCTAGCGTGTCTTCGAGCCCGAGCGCGGTGCGGGCGGGGGAAGTGCGCTCTTTCAAGATCACGAACTTGGACGCCGGTCAAAAGCGCATTGACCTAGAGTTGGCCTAAAACCGTTACTTTTCATCGCTGAGATCGTCCAATGAAGTGGTGCAACCATCCTTAAAGCGATGGGGCGTGCGCAGAGAAGGGGCGGCCGTGGACGAAACGGAGCTCATTCGTGCGGCGCAGGCGGGCGACTCGTCTGCGTTTGAGGAATTGGTGCGTACCTACGACCAGAGTGTGCTGCGGCTGGCTCTGAGCATGTTACGATCTCCGGAAGATGCCAGGGACGTGTATCAGGAAACCTTCCTGCGGGTGTATCGCAACCTTAACCAATTCCGCTTCGATTGCAGTTTCCACACCTGGTTGTACCGGATCGCGACCAACTTGTGCCTGGACCAGCTGCGGCGGCGCAAGGTGCGTAGGGAAGAGCCGACGGTGATCACCACTGCGGAGGGGACACTCGATCGCACCGATGCGGCGGCCGGAGACGCGCGGCGAAGGCGATCCGCAGAGGAATTTGTTTAGCGGGCAGATCCGCAAGCGTGTGAAAGAAGCGCTGGCGCAACTGACGCCGCGCGAGCGCATGGTGTTTGAGTTACGGCATTACGAAGGGCTGCGGCTGCGGAAGATCGGGGAAGTGCTGGGGACCTCCGAGGAAGCGGCCAAAAACTGTTTATTCCGGGCGACGCAAAAAATGCGGACGGCGTTGGGAGAATTTGTATGAACGAACAAGACTGCAAAAATATTCGGGAACAATTTGCGCTGCTGCTGTATGGAGAGCTGAGCTTCGACGAGGAGGAGCGCATCGATTCGCATCTGGATGGCTGCGCGGACTGCCGTACCGCGCTGGCGCGGCAGAAGGTGCTGCATGAGGCGGTGGATGCGGCGGCTGTGACTCCATCGCCGGCGCTGCTGAATCGCTGCCGGGAAGATTTGGCCGAGATGCTGCCGCGCGAAAAACGGGCGGCTGGAGCGGAGAGTTGGTGGAGCCAAATCGCGGGCAATTGGAAGATCCAATTCCTGAAGCCCGTGGGAGCGGTAGCACTGTTGGCGATCGGATTCTTTGCGGCTAAGGTGACGCCCGGCATCGGCGGAATTTCGTCGATGGGATTGGCGGATATTGGCGGGGCGCAGGTGCGCAATGTGGCCGCACAGCCGGACGGCACTTTGCGGATTGTGTTCGATGAGAAGCGCGAGCGGACGATTTCCGGGAATCGCGATGACCAGCGTATCCGCCAGTTGTTGATGGCCGCGGCCAAGGAAGCGACGGATCCGGGGCTGCGGGCGCAGACGGTGACCATTCTGGTGGGCGAAGCGAATGAATCCGACGTGCGCGAGGCGCTGGCCTTCGCCATGGCCAACGACGAAAATACCAATGTGCGGTTGAAAGCGATGGAAGGCCTGGAGCGCTACGCCAGCGACCCGATGGTACAGAATGCGCTGGCCCACGTCTTACTGAATGACCCGAATACCGGGATGCGGACGAGAGTGATCGACGCACTGACCGGGCACGATGCGCAGGCGCTGGACCCGCAAATGGTGGGCGCTCTGCAAGAACTGATGAGCCGCGAAGACGATAGCGATGTTCGCGAGCGTGCCCGCCAAATGCTGCACTCGATCAAAGCATCCGCCGAGACTTACTAAGGGGATTTTGTTCATGCGAAGTGCAATTTGGATGACGGTGCTGGCGCTGCCCTGGTGGGCGATGGGGCAGCAGGTTGCCGTAACGCCGCAGCCTCCTGCGCCGCCGGCAGTGCCGTCACGCTTTCTGGTGACGCCGCCGGGTGGTTATCTGGGCGTGGGGATTCAGGAGATCACGGGAGATCGCGCGAAGGCATTGAAGCTGCCCTCCGATACCGGCGTAGAGATTACGCGGGTGGCTCCGGACAGTCCCGCGGAAAAAGCAGGTTTGAAGAGCGGCGATGTGATTTTGCAAATTAACGGAAACAAAGTGGAAAGCCTGGAACAGTCTTCGAAGTTAGTACGGGAGACGCCGGTGGGTCACGAAGTGAAGCTGGATATTTTCCGCAATGGCGCGCCGCAGACGATCATTGCCAAGGTCGGCGAGCATCCGCAGGTTCCGGGAATACCGGATGGGATTGGCTTCCGTATGCCGGATGTGCCGCGGGTAATTGTGGGCCTGCGCAGTCCCATGCTGGGCGTGGAAGCGGAATCGATTGACGGACAACTGGCGCAGTATTTCGGCGTGAGCGACGGCGTGCTGGTGCGCACCGTGATGAAGGGCTCGGCGGCGGAAAAGGCCGGGGTGAAGGCAGGGGACGTGATCTTCAAAGTGGACGACGTGAAGGTGGCGACGCCGGCGGAGATTTCGGCACGGCTGCGGGCGGCGCACGGGAAACCCATTCCGGTGGCGCTGATGCGCGAGCGCAAGGAAATGAGCTTGACGGTGGAAGCTCCGGAAGCGCCTCGGCTGGGACGCGCGGAGCCGGCTCATTTGGATCAGCAATAGAGGGTGTTAGACTCCGCGCGGCTTGGGCCAGCGCTTTTCCATGTAAGCGCGCAGGCGCAGGATGGCCTGGGACTTCAGCTGCGAGATGCGGGATTCGTGCAGATGCAGAATTTTCGAGATCTCGCGCAGCGTTAGCTCCTCGTGATAGTAGAGGTTGAGGACGGTCTTTTCTACTTCTGGCATTTTGGTGATGGCCATGGCGAGTAGTTTCTTCAACTCGCTGCGTTCGAGCAGACGCGAAGGCCAGTCCTCCTCATCGTCGGAGATGAAGTTTAGCAAGTCGCGGCTGTCTTCGTCTTCCGCTGCGCTCTCAAAACTTCCTAAATTGAGGCCGCGGATTTCCACCAGCCACTCGTGATATTCCTCCAGCGCGAGGCCGAGTTCGGCGGCGATTTCTTCTTCGGTGGGCGAGCGTTTCAGGCGATGTTCGGCGGAGAGTATAGCGGCCTCGATTTGCTTGGAGCGGCGGCGCTGCTGGCGCGGAGCCCAGTCGAGCCCACGCAGGCCGTCGAGAATCGCGCCGCGGATTTTGTACTCGGCATAGGTCTTGAGCTTCACGTTGTGGGAGGCGTCGAAGCGATCGATGGCGGCGATCAGGCCGACGACGCCGGTGGAGACCAGGTCGTCCAGGCTGACGCTTTCCGGCAAGCGCTGATGGATGCGGCGGGCGATCAGGCGCACTTGCGGGAGATGCTCCAGAATGAGCTGCTCGCGCACTTCGGCGGAGAGCGGGGCTTGGTTCCGGTAGGCGCCGGACTTGGTTACCGGCGCGATTTCCCGATCCGCCGCCGGCTTCACGCTGCCACCGTTTGGAGTTGAAGTCGTCCCAGTTTGACAACCATTTCGGGATCGTGTCTTATCGGCACGGATCGTAGCAGGAGTGAAGTTTTTCGCTTCTGCTCCTTATGTTGGCGAGGGAGTACGACGAAAATCGTAGGCCTTACGGGTACCGAAAGAGGATGGATTCGTTTTGAATTTGCCATGTCGCACGCTAGAGGTGCACACGGGCAGCCAACGGTGGCGGATAAGAGGGAGGATCTTTCTGGCAGGTGGGCTTACAAGAAAAAAGCGGCCCGCGCGGAGGAGGTACGCGGGCCGCCGGTGGGGAAGTTACTTTTCAGCGCGGAGATTGTTAGTCACCGAAAAGACTCCCGAGACGCGATTCGCGGCCATGAAGGCGAATTGCCGATCGGCGTTATTGAGCACTACGCCGTCGAGCGTGACGTGGCCGTTCTTCACGATGATGCGGATGGAGGGTTGCACACCCTGAAAGTATTTATCGAGCGGGGCGGTACGCAGCAAGGTGCGCAGCGTGCGCACGCGGATCTGGTCATCGAAGGTCGAAAGCGGCAGCACCTCGATATTGTTTTCGCACACGGGTGACGCCTTCGACGCCTTTGACGGCCTGCTCAGATTCATATTTATCGACCGGCTGCGTTACTTCGCCGGAAAGCGTTACGACGCCGTTATCGATCTGCCAGGAGGGATTATCGAACACCCCGATATAAGGGACCGATAGGATCTCATGCCGCACCTGATCCTCCATGCTGCGGGGATGGGAAGTGGGCCCGGCGAACAAAGCGGCGCCCATCAACGTTACGCCGCCGACGCCTATGGTTAGTTTTTTGATTATATTTTTTGGTGTCTTCATGGCTGTCTCCTTCACACTTCATTGGACGCTGGGACTGGGCCCGAAGTTGCAGGAGTTGGAGGGCGGGAAACGAGGCAACTTTTAGGCGGATTCGCACGTCTAAACGATGTGCTGGACGAATGGCATTGACGCGGGCGCGCCATTGTGTATAATTCATCCATGCGCTTACTCGTTGTGTCACTTGCGTTAGTGTTGTCTTTAACTCTCTCCGCCCAGGAAGAGAAGAAAAAGGGACCGAGCCCGTTCGCGAATCCCAAGAATCTGAAAGTGCTCCCGACCGAAGGTTTGCAGCCGACCATGGCCGCGTTCCGCGTGGGTTTGGGAGTGATGTGCTCCTACTGCCACGTGATGGGAGATTTCGCGAGCGATGACAATCCCAAGAAGAACATCGCGCGCGCGATGATCCGCATGGCGGCTGACATCAATTCGAAGTTCCCGGATGGCAAGGCTCACGTGAGCTGCTACACCTGCCATCGTGGCGCTGAAGAGCCGATCATGGCTCCTCCGGCCGCGCAGTAGGGATTCTTCGCGTAATTTCTCTCGCGACCGGTGTGACTGCACCGGTCGCGTTTGTGCGTCTGCTCACTGCTTCGTTGGTTCCCTCCCGGTTTGTTAAGCTGATCCCATGCCTTTCGACGGGTTGCGTGTGTTGGCGCTCGAAAGCCGCCGCGCTACGGAGATCGAAACGCTGATTCGACTGCAGGGCGGCGTTCCTTTGGTGGCGCCGTCGATGCGGGAAGTGCCGCTGGCGCAGAATGCGGCGGCTCTCGCGTTTGCCGAAGACCTATTTCAAGGCAAGTTCGACATGCTCATTTTGCTCACGGGGGTGGGCACTCGTCTGCTCAATCAGGTGATCGAGACGCGCTGGCCGGCGGGAGCGTTCGCGGAGGCGCTGCGGGGGATCACGATTGTGGCGCGCGGGCCGAAGCCGATGGCGGTGATGCGCGAGTGGGGCGTGCCGGTGGCAGTCGCGGTGCCGGAGCCGAATACTTGGCGCGAGATCCTGGCGGCCACGGAAGGGCGGGCGGAGAGGCGCATGGCGGTGCAGGAGTACGGGCGCCCCAGCCAGGAATTGATCGACGGATTGCGGGCGCGCGGCGCTGATGTGACGTCAGTCCCGGTCTATCAGTGGGAGTTGCCGGAGGACTTGGGCCGCTGCAGGAAGCGGTGCGGCGACTTGGCTAGCGGCGAGATCGATGTGCTGCTGGTGACTTCGTCCTCACAGGTCGAGCACTTGTTGAAGGTGGCGGCGGAGTTGGGGCTCGAAGACGACAGTGCGGCGGGCTTGCGGGCGGGTGGTGATGGCGTCGATCGGACCGACTACCAGCGAGACGCTGGCGGAGCTGGGGTTTCGTGCGGACTTTGAGCCTAGCCATCCGAAGATGGGGCTGCTGGTGAATGAGAGCGCACGCGAAGCCCGGCGGCTTCTACAATCGAAGCAGTGAGAATGAAACGGCCGGACAACTTCATGGCGGCGGCGGCGCGCTACACGGCTATCGCGATGACGCTGCCGGCGGCGACGTTTGCCGGCTATGCGATGGGTTACGGGTTGGATCTGTGGCTGCACACCACTTACCTGAAGATCGTATTCTTGATCCTGGGGATTCTCGGCGGGTTCGTGCAGTTAATCGGCCAGTTGATGCGGGACATGGGCTCGAAGCCGAAATGATCGAACTTTCTATTAACAGGATCACTCGCATCGCGATTGTGCTGGGAGTGATCGGCATTGCGGTGGCGTTTGGATTGCGCGGATGGCGCGACGCAGTGGGCTTCTTGGTGGGGGCGGGGCTGTCGCTGATCACGGTGCGTTCGTGGTTCAAATTGGCGGACGCGATTGGGGCTTCGGGGAAGCTTCCGGCGGCCGGATCGGTGGTGTTTTTGGTGGTGCGCTACCTGCTGATCGCGGGGGCGGTGTATGCTACCATATACGTTTTACGAAGCAGTCCGGCGGTCCTGGTTTTGGGGTTGCTGGTTTCTTTCTTCGCGGTGGTGCTCGAACTTCTGTTTGGGCTCAGCGTCTCCAAGTAAGACAAAATTCATATGGAAAACGAGCTGGGGCTGACAGCCCTGTTCAATCAATACCTTGCCGGTCCGGGGAATGCCTTGCGGCACCTTATTGGGTTGTCGAGCCCGACGGAACGTCCGTGGGACAACTCGGTCGTCATGGAAATTCTGGTAGTGGCGCTGCTGGTGGTTACGGTGGCGATTCTGCGGTCGCAACTGTCCGTGGATAAGCCGGGGAAGCTGCAGCATATTTTTGAGATGCTGCACGAGTTCTTCACGACTACGGTCGAGGAAGTCGGCATTCATCACGGCGAGAAGTACATTCCCTATATCGGGACGCTGTTTATCTTTATCCTGACTATGAATCTGATCGGCATCGTGCCGGCATTTGAATCGCCGACGATGTCGCCGTGGGTTCCCGCGGGCCTCGCGATGGTCACTTTCATTTACTTCAATGCGGTGGGTTTTGCGGCGCAGGGGATCAAGTATTTTGCGCACTTCGCGGGGCCGGTACGCTTCCCGCATCCAGTGGCGAACATTGCGATTATTCTTTTCATGCTGCCCATCGAAACGGCTAGCGTGTTTATCCGGCCGCTCTCGCTGACGGTTCGTCTTTACGGGAACATGTTCGCGGGCGAGCAGGTAACTAGCGTTTTTTTGAGCCTCACTAAGATTGTGATCCCGGTGATTTTCATGGCGCTGCACGTGTTCGTGGCTTTGGTACAGACTTACGTGTTCTTTTTGCTGGCGACTATTTATATTGCTGGCGCTACCGCTCACGAAGACGAGGCGGCGGCGGATACGATTTAATTCGGCATTTTCACCCGTCAAGTGTGAGCCACCGACCCCCCAGGGCGGACCGGAACCACCTCCTTGGCGGAATTTCATAGAAGGAGTTACACCAATGAGTACTTTGAAAGTTTTGGGATTGATGGCACTGTTTCTTTTAGTCGCCGCCAGCCCCGTGTTTGCGCAAGGCACTGCTGGTTCGGGTGTCGGAACGGGCGAACTGCGGTTCGTGGGCGCCGCGCTCGGCATGGGCATCGCGTCGGGATTGTGCGGGCTCGGCCAGGGCAAGGCGGTTTCGGGCGCGGCGGAGGCCGTGGCGCGGAATCCAGGGGCACGCGCGGGCATTCAGACGCTGCTGGTGCTGGGGCTAGCGTTTATCGAATCGCTGGCGATTTTCACGTTGTTGATCATTTTCGTAAAGTAGTCATTTTCCCTGAGCGGGCGGGTTTTCTTAACCCGCCCCGCGCGGTCCTCTCATGTTTAAGCTGCACGGCATTCTCCCCCCTATCGCCACTCCCCTCGACTATCGTGGTGAGCTTTATAAAGTTAAGGTCCAGCACAATGTCGAGAAATGGAATCGCACCGGACTCACTGGTTACGTGGTCTGCGGGTCCACCGGCGAGAGCGTTTATTTAACCACCGAAGAGAAGTTGCAGATGTGGGAGTGGGTGGCGGAATACGCCGCCTCGGACAAAGTTTTGGTGTGCGGGACGGGAATGGAGAGCGTGCGCGAGACTGTGGCTCTCACCAACGCTGCGGCGGAGCGTGGATACAAGGCCGCGATGGTGCGGACGCCGCATTACTACAAGAATCTAGTGCACAAGATGGACACGCAGATCCTGTACTTCCGTGCGGTGGCCGATCAGACCAAAATTCCGTTGATGATTTATAACTGGCCGCAGGTTACCGGCGTCGATATCTCTGCGGAAGCGGTGGCCGTGTTGTCGCAACATCCCAATATTTTTGCGATCAAGGAAAGTTCGGGAAATCTGGAGAAGTGCATCCAGATGATCCAGGACGTGAAGCCGGGATTTCAAGTGTTGACGGGTTCGGCTCCGATTCTGGCGCCCTCGCTGGCAATTGGGTGCGCGGGAGCGGTGCTGGCATTCGCCAACGTCGCGCCCTTCGCCACTGTGAGCATCTGGGAAGCGCACCGCTCGCGCGAAACTGCGGCGGCGATGGACTGGCAGAAGCGGATCCTTCGTGCGGCGCAACTCGTGACGGTGAAATACGGCGTACCCGGGTTGAAGTACGCGATGGATCTGAACGGTTATTATGGCGGTCCGCCGCGGTTGCCGCTGACGGCGATCGGGCCTGAAGCGAAGCTCGAAATCGAGAAAGCCTTTGACGGGCTTAAGGGCTGAGCACCCACAAACCCTCCAGTTCCTTTTCGCTGACGAGTTGATCGAAGTCGACTAGCTTGCGCGGACGTCCCTTACCGCGGAGCGAGCCGCTGCGCAGGTCGCGGTCGCGGTAAACGACCACGTCCGAAATGCGATCGGCGACAAAGCCTGCGAGTTTGCCGGCGGTCAATTCCAGAATCACGATTTTGGGCTGGCTGCCTTGGCTTGAGAACGGCATCTTCAGTTTGCTCCGCAGGTCCATGACGCCGACGATCTGTCCGTTCAGGCTGGTGATGCCGAGCAGGCCGGGGCGCACGCCGGGCATCGGTTCCATTGCGCTCAAGGGCAGGATGCCGCGCACGCGGCCGGCCTCGATGGCGAGGTCCTGGCGGGCGACGCGGAAGGTCAGGTACGGGCGGGGTCCATTTCCCACGGGAGGCTTATCGTCGCGGGCGAGCGCTTCGTTAGCGGGCCGTTCTTTAGCCGGCGACGATTTCGCGGAACTGGTCTTCGTCGAAGCCTAGGGCGATCTTGGAACCCTGGACTAAGATGGGCCGGCGAATGAGGTTGGGATGTTGCGACATCAGCTCGATCGCTTCGGCGCGCGAGGGCGGATTGGTTTTCATCTTGCGTTCGCGATAGAGCTGGTTGCGAAAGTTTAAGAACTTGAGGTAGTCGCGCTGGCCGATGAGGGCATCGAGATCCGTTTCACTTAAGCCCTGGTTGAGATCGATCTCCTGCACCTTGACACCTTGTTCCTGCAGCCACTTTTTGGCTTTGCGGCAGGTGGAACAGGTTGGTTTCTGGTAGAACTTCATTAGAACTTTTTGAGTTCGTCGATTACCGCGGTGATGCCGCGCTTGCGGTAGATCTGCACCAGGCGCTGTTCTTCGGGCGAGGGTCCGACGGCTCTCCGGAGCACCGGATCGTCCAATTCCGCACGATTGGGAATCCACATGGTACCGTCGCTGAATTCGACGCTGGATACAAAGCCGGTCATGCTTTCGACGGACGTACGCGCGTCGAAACGCAGCGAAGCGTCGGGCAGAATTTGGCTCGAACTGCTGGGCGGCAGGCGCATTTCCGAAGGCAGAGAGGCGGCCAAAAATTCGTGGCCTTGGGAGTCACGGACGATCCAGCCCATTTCGAGGTAGCGGATGACGCGCGGGGAGCGGTTGTGGACCACTAACTTGGGCGCGCGCGCTTCGTTGCCGGCGATGTGGGCGATGCCGCCCATGGGCTCGACCGGGGCGTCGGGGAATTGCAGGAATGCGAACTGCATGTCGTGCTCGCCATCGCTGTTGGTGGAGCGGCCGCGCACCATTTCGACGCCGTATTGCGGGCGGTCGCCGTCGCGGCCAGGCTCGATAGCATTTCTTTTTGCAAGCCATCGCGGCCGGATTGATCGAGCAGCGCTTTGAAGAACTGGCGGTCGCGGCGGGCTTCGAGTTCCCACACCATCATGGTGCGGCGCGAATGCAGCTTGTCGGGGCCGTAAAAGTTGAGGTCGTCGAAGAGCACGCCATCGAGGCTGACCTCGACCATGGGGCTCGCGCCGGCGCCGATGGGGCGCAGCAGGTGTAAATCGCCGCGAACCGAAAATGTTTCGCCGGGGGCGACGTCGAGGCTGGGCACGGAGATGGAGCCCTTGCCGCCGGGGGTCGCTTCCTGGGCGAGAACGGTTAATGTGATCCCGCGGATGCGGCGCGGGCTGGCGTTGCGCAGGGAGAGCGCCACGCGCACGTCAATCGCATACGCTCCGCCGCGCACGGTGGCGGCTGAACCACCCCATTCGTCTCCAGCGAGCGATACCGGGGCGTCGTGCGGGAAATCGATTTTGTGCGCCAGATTCTGCTGTTGGCCGAACTGCGCGAAAGCCAGGACGCTAGCGCCGAAAAGCAGAAAAACTCTATTGCGCATACACGCCTGTGATGGTCACTTGACCGGTGTCGGCATCGACATAGCGGGCGCGCGCCGAGCCTTGCACGCTGAGGCTCACACTGACCGGGCGCTCCTGCCCTTGCGACATGCCGAGCGTGCCGCCGTTCTGCTGCAACTGAATTCCGGCGGCGGAAACTTGGACGGTCGGGCCCACCTCTTCCAGCGCGTGAATGCCGCCGCGCCAGGGACGGGCTTGGGCGATCTTCTGGACCACGTGGCCTAGAGCTGCCGTCTCGGTTTGCGGCATGTTCAGCCACCAGGCGCTGACCAGGAGCGCGGTGACTCCGGCGAAAGCGGCTGCCACGCGCCATCCTGGTGCGAGCGTCGGCTTGCGGACGCGCGGGGCTACGCATTCTCCGGCTTCGAGACCGACGCGCACGTTAGCGGACATTTCAGCGGCCAGGCGATCCCAATTCACTCCGGCGGGCATTTCGGCCGCGAGCCCGAGCAGCGATTCACGATCGGCCCGGAAGGCTTCGACCCAGTTCCGGCAATAACCGCAACCAGACATGTGCAGGCGCATCAGGGGGCGGCGCCACAGCGGCAGGTCGCCCGAGGAGTAGAGCGCCAAGTCGGTTTGCAGGGGGTGCGTCATGAGATCCCCCGCTTCTGGAGGCGTGAGAAATGTTTGCGCAGTTTTACGCGGGCGTTGGCGATGTGCGAGCGCACGGTCGCTTTCGAGCATTGCAAGCGCGCGGCGACTTCTTCGGCTGGCAGGTCTTCGACGTCGCGCAGCAACAGGGCGGTCCGCTCGCGCTCCGTCAAAATATCGAGGCCGGATTGGAGGTACTCGCGGCGCTCGGTTCTGAGCACCAATTGCTCGGGGCTATCCAGGGCGGAAACGGCCACGGGCTCGGGCATTTCGTCCAATTCCGAAAAACTGACGCGTCCGGCGCGGCGCAGGAAATCGATGGCGGTGTTGCTGGCGATGCGCGACAGCCAGTGCGCGGCTTTGTCCAGATCCTTGAGTTGATCCTGGCGCTGCAGGGCTTTGATGAAGGCTTCCTGGGTGAGATCCTGGGCGTCGGAAACATCGCCCACGATGCGATAGATCAGCAGGAACACGCGGCGCATGTTCTCGGACACGAAGCGGCTTTGCGCTTCCGAGGCTTGCGTTGCCGCGTCATACCGGGTCTCGCTCATTTGTTCGAAGGCTACCGATAGCGCGCTCATGGCTGGTCGGGGCGCTGCTGGCCCCACAACCAATGTGACGACCCAACCCAGTAAAACGTGCAGCCTGAATCCTTACTATCGGCGGCGCTATCCTAATCATATATGAGGCCTGTGGCGATTATTGGCATCGGCAAGACGGCTTTTGGCGCGTTCCTGGACCGCGATCTGCGCTCGCTGGCGGTGGAGGCAGGGGAGAAGTGCTTGGCGGACGCCCATGTAAGTCCTTCACAAGTGGAAGCTTATTATCTCGGCAACTTTGCGGGGCCGTCGTTTGTGGGGCAGAATCATCTCGCTCCTTACATCGCGGGGGCGATGGGGATTACCGGGATCCCGGCTACGCGCTTTGAGGCGGCCTGCGCGTCTAGCGGGTCGGCTTTCTACCATGCGGTTTCGAGCGTGGCGGCGGGGTTGAACGATATCGTGCTGGTGGCCGGGGTCGAGAAGATGACTTCGCAGACCACGCCTAAGGTCACCGAGATCCTGGCGGGGGCGGGCGACACGTGCGGCGAGGTCCGGGCCGGGGCGACGTTTCCGGCGCTGTTCGCGATGATCGCGCGGCGGCACATGTATCAGTACGGGACCACGCGGGAGATGCTGGCTGCGGTCGCGGTTAAGAATCATGAGAACGGGGCCAAGAATCCGCTGGCGCATATGCGGAAGGTAATCACGATGGAGCAGGCGCTGAAGGGCAAGCCGATTTCGGAGCCCCTGACGGTGTTCGATTGCTCGCTGATCAGCGACGGGGCGGCGGCGGTTTTGATCGTGCCGCTGGAGCGGGCTTCCGAGTTCACGGATAAACCCGTGAAAGTCCTGGGCGTGGCGCAGACTTCGGATTACGTGGCGCTTGACCAGAAGGACGACATCACTACGTTCCGCGCGGTGGTCGCCGCGGCGCAGAAGGCTTACAAGATGGCGGGGGTCACGGCGCGGGATATCCAGTTCGCCGAGGTGCACGATTGTTTCACCATTGCGGAGATTATCGCGATCGAGGATTTGGGATTCGTGAAGAAGGGCGAGGGCGGTCCTTACGAGTTGGCGGGATGCACCAAGCTGACGGGGCCTCTGCCGATCAATACGAGTGGCGGGTTGAAGTCCAAGGGGCATCCGGTGGGGGCGACCGGCGTCGGACAGCTTTGCGATCTGGTGCTGCAACTGCGCGGTGAGGCGGGCGAGCGGCAACTGGCGAAGCATTCGCTGGGGCTGGCGCAGAATCTGGGCGGGTCCGGGGCGACGGCTGTCGTCACGATTCTGGGGGTGGCATGAAGAGCGGAGTGGTTTACACGGAGACCGTGGTGCACGCGGCGCCGGAGCAGTTTGTGGCGGACGCTCCTTATCAACTGGCGATTGTATCGCTCGAGGACGGCGGGCGGCTCACGGTGCGCGTCGAAGGAGAGCGAGTCGTCATTGGCGATCGCGTCGAATTCATCGAGGATCGCAACGGGATTTCGTTCTACCGCAAAGCGTGAAAGTACTTCTGTATTACATCGGCAAGACGCGCGATACGCACGCGAATGCCATGGCGGAGGAATACATCAAACGCTCCACGCGTTTCGCCAAATGCGAGATGCGGGAGATTCATCCGCTGCGCTTTGACCCTTGGGTGAAGCATCCGACGGCGGCGAAGATTCTTCTCGATCCGGCGGGGCGCGCGCTCGATTCCGCGGGGTTCATTGGGCTGGTGGACAAGGCCGAGCGGGACGGGCGCGATATGGTCTTCGTAATCGGTGGCGCGGACGGGCTGCCTGCGGAGTGGAGGGCACGCGCTGATTTACTGTTGGGGCTTTCGCCGATGACGATGCCGCACGAACTGGCGCGGGTGGTGCTGGCGGAGCAGATTTATCGCGCGTTTACTGCGCTGCGCGGGCACCCATACCCACGCTAGCGGTCAGCGCTCGGGAGGGCGCGAACTGGGGCACAGGCTCGGGCCTGGGGCGATTGGTGGTATCCACAGCCGTTATTGTGGTGCCAGGAAAGTAATGGCCTAGAATAATGCGCGCCGGGTAGCCGTGTTCGGCGATGGCGATCGCGCCCATCTGGCACATCCCGACGCCGTGTCCGGAGGCGTGGCCGCGCAGGGGGCAGGCTACGGAAAAGAACGGATAGCCGGGCTGCGGGATGGCGGCTCCCTCCCACTTGGTTTGGGCTAATGACTTCGTGTGTCCGCCGCAATTGGCCGAGTACAAGGCGGCGATGATATTGCCGTTATACGTGAGAACCTGGCCGTGGGTCGCAAGGGTTGCGCGGCTGGCGGCGCTCGAGGCCTGGGGCGCGTCCTTCAAAAGCTGGCAGTGTTCGGTGTCGCAGAAATCGTAGCCCTGATGGCGGTTGTGGGCCCCGGCCAGATACGACCGGGTCACTACAGCTTGGGCTTTACGGGCCTCGAAGGGGAGGCCGGCGGCACCCTCCGCTTCTACAATGGCGGCGACGGCGTCTTCGCGATTCATTTCGACGATGGCTAACAGCTCGATACCTAAGCGCCGGACTTCGAGTTTGCCGATGTATTCACGGGTGACACCACCCGGTATTCCCAGGAGAAAGCGCACCGCCGCGCCGTTGCGGCCAGCGACTTTGGCGGGGCCGTAGAGCGGCACCGAGCGCTCGCCCTGGACTATTTCTGTGCGTCCTGCCGATTCGACCACCAAGGTTTGCCCCTTGGCTGGTTTCAGTTCGAATTGGACCGGGTGGAACGACCCGAGGACACTAATATGGACAGTTGCTGCAATTGTGAGTGCGAGCATAAACAGGCTTGTGTGCCACGCCTTTGCGCGCCAAGACCTTTATTATACCCCGCTACAATGGGAAGATGCCGTCCGGTTTCGATGCTCTGCTGCTAGTTTCGTTTGGGGGTCCTGAGCGGAATGAGGACGTTATCCCCTTTCTGGAGAATGTTTTACGGGGGCGGGATGTGCCTCGGGAGCGGCTGCTCGCGGTAGCGGACCATTACTACCATTTTGGAGGGCGAAGCCCGATTAACGACCAAAACCGGGCCTTGATTGCGGCGTTGGGGGAGGCGGTGAAGATCCCGATTTATTGGGGGAATCGCAACTGGTATCCGCTGCTGCCGGATGCGCTGCGCCAGATGCGCGACGACGGCGTCAAGCGGGCGATTGCGTTCCCGACTTCGGCGTTTGGGTCGTATTCGGGGTGCCGGCAATATCTGGAGAATATCCAACGGGCTCGGGTGGAAGTGGGGGAGGGCGCGCCGGAGATAGTGAAGATTCCACCGTTTTCGGGGCATCCGCTGTTTCTGGAGGCGATGACGGATCGGCTGCGGGCGTCTCTGGACGAGCTGCCGGGGGCGCGGGTGGTGTTTACGGCGCATAGCGTGCCGCTTTCAATGGCGCAGGCGAGTCCGTATGTGGGGCAGCTGGAGGCGGCCTCGCGGCGGGTTGCGGAAGGGGCGGGGGTGGGTGAGTGGACGCTGGCGTATCAGAGCCGCAGCGGGCCTCCGGCGCAGCCTTGGCTGGGGCCTGACATTTGTGATTATCTGCGGGATTCGCCGGCAGATACGGTCATTGCGCCTATCGGGTTTCTTTCGGATCACATGGAAGTGATTTACGATTTGGACACGGAGGCGCGGGCGGTGTGCGAGCAGTTGGGCATTCGCATGGTGCGCGCAGGGACGGTGGGGACGCATCCGGCGATTATTCGCATGATCGCCGAGCTGATTGAGCGGGAACCGAAGGCTTGCGCGGCTGACTGCTGTCCGGCGCCTCAGCGGCCGGTCATCAAACGGTAGACTTCACGTTTCGACAAGCCGCGTTGTTTGGCTACGTGCTTGATGGCTTCCATGCGCGGGAGGCCTTGCTGTTCGGCGGCTCGCACGGCGTCTTCGAGGGGGGTGTCGTCCGCTTCGATGGCATCGCTCTTGCCGATTAGTAGGGTGATTTCGCCTTTGACGGATTGGCGCGAGGCTAGTTCCTTTCGCACTTCTTCGGCGGTGCCGCGTAGGAACTCTTCGTGCAATTTCGTGAGCTCGCGCGCGACTACTACGGGGCGGGCGCCCATCACGGCCGTCACATCTTCCAGGGCTTCTAGAATGCGGTGCGGGGTTTCGTAGAAGATGAGCGTTCCGGTTTCGGGCTTGAGCTGTTCCAGGAGTTTTCTGCGCTGCGTCGACTTGGGCGGCAGGAATCCGCAGAAGCGGAAGCTGTCCGTCGGGAGTCCGGCGGCGCTTAAGGCGCTGACTGCGGCGGAGGCTCCAGGAATCGGCACCACGGGGATGGATGATGCGATGGCGGCTTCTACCAGGCGGTAGCCGGGGTCGGATATCAGCGGCGTTCCGGCGTCGGAGATGAGCGCTCCGCCGCCGCCGCTCGCCAGCTTTGCAATC
The DNA here is from genome assembly GCA_963745995.1 of Bryobacterales bacterium. GTDB lineage: Bacteria > Acidobacteriota > Terriglobia > Bryobacterales > Bryobacteraceae > Palsa-187. The sequence continues at coordinate 1,003,333 of CAVUZF010000005.1, read as the reverse complement.
AACTCTGCAGCGCGGCCGGATTCGTTGTGGTCGTGATAGCTGAGCATGGGTTTGGAGATTCCGAAATGCTCCAGCAGCTTGCGCGATTGGCGCGTGTCTTCGCAGGCGATCCAATCCACTTCGCGCAGCACGCGCAGGGCGCGCAGCGTGATGTCTTCGAGATTGCCGATGGGCGTCGCGACGATATAGAGAATTCCAGGCATCGTAGTACGATGAAACGGTAACTGAAATGGAGACTCGGACACAAGATCCTGCTGGTTACTACGTGTGGGAGGTTCCCGGGCAGCCGGTGATTGTGCACCTGCGTTTAGACGTGGTGGACCGGCTGGCGGCGGAGGTCATGCGCGGGTTTGGGGCGGTCCCCAAGCGCGGGGCCGAGGTGGGCGGCATGCTGATCGGCAGCACGCGGCCGGGTGTTCCGGCGATTGTGCGGATCGATGATTTTGAGGCGGTGCCCTGCGAATACCGGCGGGGTCCTTCGTATCTGTTCACGGAAGAAGACGGGCGGGATTTTGAGGATTGCTGGAATCGGCTGCAGCGTGGCTCGTCGCCATCGGCTTATGCGGTGGGATATTTTCGCAGCCACACGCGGGATGGATTTTCTCTCGAAGCGGAAGACTTGGAGCTGCTCGACCAATTTTTTCCGGGACCGGCGACGGTCGCGTTGCTGATTAAGCCCTACGCTACGCGGGTGAGCGTCGGGGCGTTTTTCGTTCGCGAACACGGAGATTTTCCTGAGACGAGTCCGCTGGAGTTCCCTTTGCGGCGGCGCGAACTGCTGGGTGAAGAAGTTCCCGCGCGACGTCCGCTGGGGGAGGCCCGAAGAGTCGAGCGCCGTCCGCGGACTGCCGAGGAAACTCCGCAGACTGCGTTTGGGTTCGCGGAAGCGGCACCGGAAACGCCACTGGTTGCGGAACCGGTTCGAGAGTGGCGCAGCGGCTGGGTGTGGCTGCCGCTTACATTTTTATTCCTGCTGCTGGGGGTGGCGCTGGGCTATCAACTGGCGCAAACAATAGGGGCTCGCGCGGCCGCGGCGGCGGCGCAGGATTTGTCGCTGACGTTATCGGTGAAACGGAATAACGACAATCTCAGCGTGACCTGGAACCGTTTTGCGCCGTCGGTTCGAGCGGCGCAGAAAGGTCTGCTGGAGATCGACGATGGCGGGTATACCAAACCGGTATCGCTCGACGCGGCGCAGTTGCAGAACGGCAGTCTGATTTATCACAACGCGACCAATGCGGTGCGCTTTCGCTTGACGGTTTATCCGCAGGCGCGGGTGAGCGTGGTCGAGACGTTTGAGTGGAAGCAATAGCGGTCGTCCGCCACGCAGCTCATTTGGCTTTTTCTTTCCTCCGGTCCTTCGCCAGGCGGCTCAGCACTGCCAGTTGTTCCAGGTGTTCTCGGAGTGGACGCGCTGGAGTTCCCCAAACAGGTTGTCCGGCGCGCACGATCTTGGACGTCAGGATGCCGCTGCCGGAGCCTACGATGGCGCGCGATTCGATGCGGGCTTTGTCGCCGACGCCGACTTGTCCGCCGATTACGGCGTAGTCCTCGACCACTACTCCGCCGGAGAATCCGGTCTGCGCCGCCACCACTACGTTGCGTCCGATGGCGCAGTTGTGACCGACGTGCACCATATTGTCGAGCTTCGTGCCGTCGCCGATGGAGGTGATGCCGAGCGCGGCGCGGTCGACGCAGGAATTGGCGCCAATCTCGACGCGGTCTCCGATTTCGACGCGGCCGATTTGCGGGAAATTTTCCCAGATGCCGTCGGTGAGCACGTAGCCGAAGCCATCGGCTCCGATGACGCAGCCGGAATGTAGGACGACTTCTTTGCCCAACGTTACGTCGCTATAGAGCGTGACGTTGGGATGCAGCGTGCACTTCTCGCCGATCACCACATAATCGCCGATAACCGAGCCGGCGCCGATCGACGAGCCGGCGCCTACGCGCACACCCGCGCCGAGCACGACTAGCGGACCTATGTGTGTCCCTGGTTCGACGATCGCGCCGGGGCCGACGACGGCGGAGGGATGAATGCCGGGAGGGTGTTCGAGCTTGGGATGGATTTTCGGGATGGCGCGCGCGGCGGCGGCGCGGGGCTGCGGGGTGCGGACCACGGTACGCTGCGCGGCGTTTTCGAAATCGGCGGGAACCAGCAGGCAGCCGGCGGCGGAGGCTTCAGCTCGTTTGAACGCCCGCGCGCTGGTTACGAAGGACAGATCGTCGGGGCCGGCGTCTTCGAGGGCCGTGACTTTGCGCAACACCCGCTCGCCGTCGCCTTCAAAGGGAGCCTGCAAGAAGGCGGCTAGTTCTTTAACGCGCACCAGTCCAGTATGCCATCCGGATCCCCGCAAGAGCAGGCGTTCCCTCTTAGGCGGCTATGGCCAGGCTGACCATCGAGGGAACGCCCGATGCACGATACGGAGGAGTTCGTGCTGCCTCCTTAGTGCGGAACCGGCGGAAAAAATCTCATCCCATTTCGATTCGTTTTACGTCTCCCAGGATGAAAATATAACCGATGGCACCTAACAGAGCCGCAGCGGATACATATACCAGGGCATAGGCGAACGAGCCGGTCTGGCCCACCAGGACGCCGATCACGATGGGCGTTAGGATTCCGGCGAGATTTGCGGCGAAGTTGAAGATGCCGCCGGTGAGCCCCATCAGGGAGTGGGGGGCGATGTCGGCGATTAAGGTCCAGCCAAGGCCGGTCATGCCTTGGGCGAAAAACGCCAGCGACATGATGGCGATCACCAGGGCGTCGCTGGCGACGTAGTTGGCGGCGAGGATCACGGCGGCTCCTAACAAGCCTACGATCATGGGCAGTTTGCGGGCGATGTTGGGCGAGCCGGTTTTCTTCAAGAGTGCGTCTGAAAGCCATCCGCCAAAAAGAACTCCGGCGGCGGCGGCTAGGAAGGGGAGCACGGAAAACCAGCCGGCGGTGATCCAGGGGAGGCGGCGTTCTTTCGCCAGATAGGTGGGGAACCAGGTAAGGAAAAACACTAGCGTGGAGTTGCCGCCGAATTGGCCTAGCGAGACTCCCCAGATCTGACGGAATCCTAGAAGTTGGCGCACGCGTGCCCACGAAAACGGGGCGCGGGCTGGCGGGGCGGTGGGTGCGGCCGGGGGATCGCGGTAGAGTTTCCACCAGGCGAGTCCGAACAGTAAGCCGGCGGAGCCGACGGTGAGGAACATGGCTCGCCAGCCGAAGCGGCGTGTGATCCAGAAGAGCGCGGGGCCGAAGCCGGCGAGGCCGAGATATTCTCCGACGGTGTAAACGGCGGTGGCGCGGGCGCGTTCCTGCATGGGGAACCAGGCGGCTACGACGCGGCTGTTGACGGGGAAGCAAGGGGCTTCACTGAGGCCGAGGCCTAGGCGAAAACCCATTAGCGAGTACAAGCCGGTGGCGACGCTTTGCAGGAGAGTGAATAGCGACCACACGGTGACGGCGGAGAAATAGGTGAGCTTGGTGCCCATGCGGTCCAGAAAAACGCCGCCGGGAATTTGGCCCAGCGCGTAGGCCCAGGAGAAAGCGGAAAACATGACGCCCATGATGGCGGGTGTCAGGCCAAGTTCCTGAGTCAGGCTGGGGGCGGCGATGCCGAGCACGGTGCGGTCGAGGTAATTGATCATGGTCCCGATGGCTAGCAGAGCCAGCATCAGGAAACGCGTGCGGGAGGGCGCGTTCACTTGCTATCCATATCGGTGAAGCTGCGCAGCATGCGCTCGGCGTCGGGCTGGATGCCGGTGAACAGGCGGAAGGCGTCGACGGCTTGGAACACGGCCATGCCGGAGCCGTTGAGGGTGCGGCAGCCGATGCGTTTGGCAGTCCGCAGGAGTTCGGTTTCGAGCGGGAAGTAGACGATTTCGGCGACCCAGTGTTCGGGGCGCAGCAGGGTGGCTGGAAGAGGCAGGCCGGGATGCTGCGCCATGCCTGTTGGTGTAGCGTGGATCAAACCGTCGGCTGCGTGCATGGCGTCCGCGAGGTTGGTTCCGTGAGTGACGCGGTTTGTGTTTAGCGCTGTTACCAGGTGACCGGCTCTCGCGGTGTCGATGTCGAAGATGGTCAGGTGTTCTACGCCGAGGGCTAGAGTTGCGTGCGCTATGGCGGCTCCGGCTCCTCCGGCGCCTAGGAGCACTACGCGGCGGGTTAGTGCGCCGAGCAGGCCCCTGCGGAAACTCTCGGCGAAGCCGGTGCAATCGGTGTTGTGTCCCGAGCGTTCTCCATTGCGCAAGACTACGGTGTTGACGGCTCCGATGGCGCGGGCTTCTGCGGACAGATCGGTGAGTAAGGGAATCACTGCTTGCTTGCAGGGGTGGGTGATGTTCAAGCCGTCGAATCCTAGGCGCTCGGCGGCGGTGAGCAGGTCGGGGAGTGCGTCAACGCCCAGGCCCAGTTTTTCGAGGTCGATTAATTTGTAAACATAGCGCAGGCCTTGCCGGCTGGCTTCGAGCATGTGCATGGCAGGGGTGCGCGAGGCTTGAATGCCGGATCCGATCAGGCCGATCAGGAAGCTCGGTTGTATTTCCGGCATGCGGTTTTGGGCCGATTAGGGGACTCGTGTAGCTGCGCTGACGGTGGTCAGCACGCCGCCGGCGGCGTGAAACGCTGCCGTCATGGCGGACGAGTCTGCGTCTCTGAGGCTGCGTACGGCGTCGGTGACCAGTTCGACGCGCTTGCCGGTTTTGAGCAGACCGAAGGCGGCGAGTTTTACGCAGATTTCGGTGACTACACCGTAGACTACGTAGCGCTCGGCGTTGAACCGCTCGAGCAGGGCGGCGAGATTGATGTTGGTGAAACAATCGAAGGTTTGCTTTTCGAGCAAAAACTGTTGAGCTCCTTCGAGGTTGAGTAAGCCCTGCGTATTCGGCACTGCTACGCGCTTGGCTAGCAGCGTGGCTTCTGGCTTTTGCTGGCCGGCGGTCGCCACTACGCAGTGCGGCGGCCAGGTTTTGAATTCGGGGTCGTCTTCGGAGTGGGCGTCCATGGTGGAGACCAGCGGGATTGCGTGTTCTCCGGCGAAGCGGTTCAGCGCGGCGATTTGCTCGACTATTTTTTCGGCGCCTGGAACGTAGAGCGCTCCGGCGGGATAGAGGAAATCGATTTGCGAGTCGACGTCGAAGAATACGGTCCTCATCCGGCATACTCCTTGCGGACGATCTCGTCCAATTCTTTGAGGGCCGGGCTCAGTTCGACGCGCCAGGCGTCTTCCACCTGGAACAGGCTATGACACGGGGCGGGCAGGCGCGCCAGGCGCTGGGCGGCGTAGCGCTTCACTTGGGCGGTGGTGGGCAGCGGTTCTACCAGCTTGCCTCCCAGGATGACGGGGCGCTGGAGCGCTTCCACGGTTTCGCTGCCACAGGAAATACATTCGGTGGAGCGGCCGAGCACGTCGTGATCGGTGTGGCGGAAGATTTGCTTGGCCCCGGGGAGCGTGTGTTTTTCGTGACTGAACTTGGCGGTGTAGCGGTGTTGCTTGGCGCTTTCCATCTCGACCATTTTGTAGATCACGCCGAGCGAGGGAGCGTCGGCGGAAGTGGCAAGGTCGGTGCCGACGCCGAAGACGTCGATGGGCGCTTGAGCGGCTACCAGTTCATGAATTTTGTATTCGTTCAGATCGCCGGTGGCCATGATTTTGGCGTCGGGCAAGCCGGCGTCGTCGAGGATCTTGCGCACGGCGGGTGCCAGTTCGATTAAGTTGCCGCTGTCGAGGCGCACTCCCCACAAAGGACGGCCTAGCGATGCGGCTAGCTTGGCGCCTGCGATGGTGTCGTAGGTATCGATTAGGTACGTCGTGCGCTCGCCTAAAAGTTTTTGAAGCTGTTCGAAAGCGGCGCGCTCGCTGGGAAAGGACATCACCCAGGAGTGTGCGGCGGTGCCGAACACGTGGGCTTTATAACGGAAGCCGGCTTCGGCGTTGCTGGTGCCGACGCAGCCGCCGATGTAGGCTGCTCGTCCGGCGAGCACTCCGGCTTCGGGCGAATGCGCGCGGCGCGTGCCGAATTCGACTACGTCGCGGCCGAGGGCGGCTTTCACGACGCGGGCTGCCTTGGTTGCGATTGATGACTGGAAACCGATCATCGCCAGCAAATATGTTTCGGGGATTTGCGCTTCGATCACGGGCGCGCGCACGGTCAGAAACGGCTCGCCGGCGAATACGGGGGTGCCTTCGGGGACGGCGAACACGTCGCCGGTGAAACGCAATCCGGACAGCATGTCGAAGAACGCTTCGCTCGCGTATTTGAATTGCGGGATGCCGCGCAGGTAGGCGATTTCTTCTGCTGTGATTCGGAAGTTCAGCAGGTAGTCGACGGCTTGCGCGAGCCCGGCGGCCAGAATGAAATTGCGATTGTAGGGCAGGCGCCGCACGGAGAGTTCAAAGGTCGCACGGTCGTGCGTTTTCCCGGCTTCGAAATAGCCGGCAGCCATGGTGAGCTGATAAAGATCCGTGACCAGGCCGAGGCCCACTACTTTTTCTTTTCCGGCTGGGCTTCCCGTACGTCGCCCACCGCCTGGCGCAATTCCTTGACCACGTTGGCCTCCAACTCATAGAATGACGCATCGCCGCCATGGCGTGCCAGGAAGTTGCCGCCGGAGGCCGCAGGAGCGATTTCCACTTGCTCGCGCTGCTTGCCCTGATTCGAGACCACGGTGAGCGTGACTACGGGGGTGGCGAAGCCCGTGTCGGTAAATTTTGTGGCGGTGAGATCGCGCAGGCGGTCGATGAAGGCTTGCACGCTGGTGGAATCCATCTTCTTGCCGCCGGAGGTCCAAGTGTCGCCGGACTTATCGTAGGTCGAGGTCTTCGCGCCATCGGTCACTTCAATGTGTGTGGGATCGCTGAAGCCGAAGTCGAATACTTTCTTGTTGCGATAGGCGTCGACGGGTTTGTCGAGACCGTCGCCTAACACTTTCGAGACTTTGTAGATGCCCTCGACGGCGCTCGATTTTGCGTAGTAATCGTCTTTGGATTTGCGGATCTCAAGCGTCTTGGTGCCGTCCTGGTCGGTTACTTTAGCGATGGCGAGCGGAGCGGCTGCGGCAAAACCGGCCGCGATTTTCTTGTCATCTTGGACGCCGCTCAAATCCATGTCGGCGTTTTTCAGGCGCTGGATCAAGTCGTCGGTCTGGATATTGTCGGCGCGCATGGCTTTGGGTTTGTCGATCTGCCATTCGCCTTCGCCCTTCTTGACAAATTCGTAGGTCTGCTTCTGCGCGGTAATTTCGATGCGGCTGAGTTTGTCCTGCGTGAAGGGCAGCAGGCGTTTGTCGCGGAGGTCCTTGGCTTCCTTGTCGAAGGTGCTCTTGAAGGAACTGGCCATGGTGAAGAGGCGCGGGTCGCCGTCGAGCTTGGCGTAGACCGCGCTGCCCTCAGGCGTGTTCTCGCCGATTAAAAGTTTGGACGACTTGCCGTCCTTGGTGGTGAAGTTTACCTGGATCAACGCTGGAGCAAGCCCGTACGACCTGAGATCGGTCACGTTGGGGTCGACCACGCGTTCGGAATCGAGGCGCGACGCGGTGTTGGTAAGCGCCGCTACGGCGACCGGGTCGGCGGGCAACGGCTTGGGAGAAGTCATCTCCCACTTGCCGCTCGCGTTGAATTGAACCGTGATGGGGTCCTCGCCGCGGTGCACGATTTGCACTTGCTTCACCGAATCCGCGCTGATCGCGAGAATCTTCGGCGGCGCGTCCGCCGCGGGCTGGCCTTCCTTGGCCTTCTCCTGCCGATTGGACCACCACACGGCGACCCCCAAGCCGGCCAGCAGGACACCGGCCAATACCATCCGCCCCCACTTCATAATGTCAACGCCGTTTCCACCATACGCTTAAACCGGAGGCCAGGATCAGCAGCGGAATGGCCAGCACGCTCGAATAGAACGCCATCGCCATCTGGTTCCGCGTCATGGTCAGGCGGCGGTCGTCTGGCTCCTTGGGCCGGATCGAGATCAGGTCTTCGTCCGCGGAAAGCCAGTTCATCATGTTCAAGAACAGGTCGCGGTTTCCGGCCAGGCGCAGGTAGGTGTTCGCTACCCAGCTCGACGATCCGACCACCACGAATCTTCCGCCGCCCGTGCTGAAGGTCCCGGCAGCTCCCAGGATGAAGGGACCCTTTTTGTCGGAGGGCGAGGGCTTGATCTCGGCCGACGCCAGGTTGGTGGTGGCGAAAGCGTCGTCGGTCGATTCGAAGAGTTTCTCGACGGTGGTTTTGGCGCCGTTTTTGATTTCGAGCGAGCGGGCGATGGGGAATCCCGAGGCCAGGCGCTTCATGGCGCCGACGATCGGGTGTGTTCCGTAGTTGCTGACCAGCGCGATCTCGGGACCCAAGCCGTAGAGCTGGCCTACGCCGCTGGTGTCGAGCACCAGATCTTTATCGGCGGTGACGCCCCAGGTGGACAGCACCCCGATCAGCGCTGCGTTTTCGTCGATATTCTGCTTGGCGAATTTGAGCGGCGGATCGAGCATGAGGATGGCCTTGCCGCCGTTTTCGACATAGTTCTTAAGCGCGTCGACGGCGGGCTGTAAGTAATCGCGCGAGGGGCCGCCGACGATCACCATGGTGCAGTCCTTGGGGATCTCGGGCTTCTGCAGCAGGTTGATGCTTTGAGTTTTGTAGTTGTTGCCTTCGACCAAGGTCTTCAACTGGCCGTAGCCGGTGCGGTCGGCGTCTTCGAGGGTGTGCTCGCCCGCGCCTTCCGTGAAGCAGGCAAGCTTGTCGCCGGTTTTGAGGGCGCGCACCAAGGCTCCAGTCACTTCTTCTTCAGAGAGGCTCTTGGCTTCCTGCGTCTTGCCGCCGGTCTGGACCAGCACCGCCCCGCGCCGGGTTACGCCGGCGGCGCGGGCTTGGGTGATGTTCTTTTCCAGATCCTCGTAGTGGACTTCGATTTTCGGCGAGAGGTTTTTGTAGCGATCCAGCAGATCGTGGGCCGCTTGAAATTGCGTGGGCTGATCCCAATAGGAAATGCTGACGTCCTGCTTCAGGTTTTTGGCGATCTTGTCGGTTTGATCGGACAGCGTGAACTGCTTGCTGCTGGTGGTGTCGTAGGTTTTGTTATAGCGGTTCGCCAGGAAATTAAGGACGCCGACGACCGCGACTACGATCAGGATATAGACGGCGGTGTAGGCCGCGAACTTGGTTTGGCGGGCTTTCATCCAGGAGTTATTCGCCATGGCTTAGGCCCTCCAGCGCAGCGATTCTAGGGATCGCGCGGTTAAAAACAAGCCGATGAAAATCATAGAGGCGTAGTAGAGGACATCCTTGGCATCCAGGACGCCTTTTGAAAACGAATCGAAGTGCTGGGTGACGGAGAGATAGGCCATCACTTTCGCGAAAGCGGAATCCTGGAAGGACGATACCCAGTCGATCACCCACAACAGCAGCAACACGCTGAAGGTCGCGACGGCGGCGACGATTTGGTTGCGCGTGCAGGAAGAGATGTAGGTGCCGATCGCCAGCAGGCATCGCGCCTTGCAGCAACAGTCCCAGATAGCCCACCATCATGGGGCGCCAATCCGGTTTGCCGTAGGCGAATAATGTGGCCATGCTCACGAGCGAAATGCCCAGCATGGCGGCGTAGAGCACAACGGCGGCCAGCCATTTTCCCAGGATGATTTCCATGTCGCGCACCGGAGATGTCGCCAGCAATTCGAAAGTGCCGGTGCGTTTCTCTTCGGCGAACAGGCGCATGGTGATGATGGGGATGAAGAACAATCCGATCACGGCGAGGTTTGATAGCAGCGGGCGGATCATCTGATCGTTCACGCTCATCGGCGCGCTCTGGCCTTGCATCGAGCTTTGGATGCTATAGGTGACGAACGAAACCACGTAGGCGTAGAAGAAATAGCCGGTGATCACGGCGAAGAAGAACATGACGCCGTAGGCGATCGGCGAACGGAAATAGCTGCTTAATTCTTTGCGGCAGATGGTGAGTGTGTTCATTACCGTTCTCCCTCCGCGCCAATGGTAGTGGCGTGCGGAGCATCTACATCGGCTTTCGGCGCACCCGTCAATTCGAGGAAGATTTCCTCCAAGCTCAAGCCCACGGCGTGCAGCTCATTCAGATTCCAGCCGCCTTCGATGACGGCGCGCGCCAGCTCGGGGCGGACATGCTGGCCTTGCTGGCTCTCCACTGTGAACGCCAGGTTGCCGTCGTGCGAATCGCGCGCCAGCACGCGGCTGACGCCTTCGACGCGTTCCAGGCGCTGCTGAATCTCAGGCGCACTGAGCACCGCTCCGTTGCGGGCGGCGATTTCGACGGACACGGTTTCGGCTCCGCGCAGGCGGCTGGTCAGGTTTTGCACGGTGTCGGTGGCCACCAGCTTGCCTTTGGCGATGATGATGACGCGCTCGCACAACTGCTCCACTTCGGGGAGGATGTGGGTCGAAAGAATGATGGTGTGGTCGCCGGCCAGGCCTTTGATCAGGTCGCGGGTTTCGATGATCTGCTGGGGATCGAGGCCGGAGGTGGGCTCGTCCAGGATCAGCACGTCGGGATTGTGAATGATGGCTTGCGCCAGGCCGACGCGCTGGCGGTAGCCTTTGGAGAGCTTGCCGATCAGCCGGTTTTTGACGTCGCCCACGGAGCATTTTTCAGCCACTTCGTCAACGCGCCGCGCCAGGCTGTCCTTGGGGACGCCTTTGAGGCGGCCGACGATATTCGAGGTACTCGACAACCTCCATTTCCGGGTAGAGAGGCGGGGTTTCCGGCAGGTAGCCGATACGTTTTTTGACCTCCATCGGCTGTTCCAGAACGTCAAAATCTGCCACGCGTGCGGTGCCCGAGGTGGGGGGCAGGAAGCAGGTGAGCACCCGCATGGTGGTGGTCTTGCCGGCCCCGTTGGGGCCCAGGAAGCCGACGATCTGCCCTCTTTCCACTTTGAAAGAGATGTTGTCGACGGCGACGTGGTTGGCGTACCGCTTGGTCAATCCTTCGACTGTGATCATATTGAAGTAAATTGGACGAATGAGAGCCCTGTCGGGTTAGCAGCTCCGTTTTGATAAGTTTGGTAAGCAGCGCCCTATGGCAGCCGCCGCTAATCATGATAGTGTCGGCGGTTAGGGGGTGTCAATCCTGTAAAGGGACCAAAAGGCCTCCTCACTCTTGACTTTGCATTCCAGTTGTCCCACGCTTTAGGGTATGCCGGACTAGAGGTTTAAAGCGATGGGGTGCACATTCTGACTGAAATGGCCAGACCGGTAGTTGTCCTGCTTTACGTGGTGGCGATGGCAGCCGTCATCGTCGGGGTAGATTTCGGGTTCTTCAGAAACCGATTCTGGGAACGCCTGACCGTGAATATCGGCATTGTCTTGGTGTTCGCAGCTTTCTACTTCAGATTCCTCAGGCATTCGTGAACGAGGCGCGATAGCGCCCTTTCGCTACGATTGTGACTTGATTTCACGCCGCCGCCCGTGAAAGGATATGACACTATGAAACATTTTCTACGGAACCGTGTGAGCCTGTTGGCTTTCTTTCTTATGGTGGCGGGCTTGGCGCTGGGCCAGGGCAAGGATTCGCTGCTCGGCAATTGGGTGCTGGACCGCGGGAAGTCGACCTTTGATCCAGATACTGCGCTCTTGAACCGGTCGATGTCGTTTGAAGCCAAGGATGGCGGGGTGAGTTTCAATCAGAAGACGGTGCAAGGGAACGGCAACACTACCGAGATTAATTTCACGGCGAAATACGACGGCAAGGATGTGCCGATTGAAGGATCGCAACTGGATACGGTGGCGTTGAAACGCGTGGACGCCAACACGGTGGAGCGCACCGGCAAGGTCAAAGGACAGGTGGCTGAAACGGTGACCATGAAAATTTCAGGCGGCGGCAAGATGCTTACCATGACCACCAAGGGCTCGATTGATGGCGTGGATTACAGCAGTACGCAAGTTTACGAAAAGCAATAGGGGTTACGCGTCGCGGTGGACGGTGTCGGGGGTGAACGCCGGGACGCAGATCGCCATGTATTCGGCGCCCTCGGGCGTGCTGTAGCGAACCCACTCGCCTTTGCGCGCAATGATGGCTTGGCCGGCTTTCACGTCGGTGACGCCCGCTTCGTGCTCCACGCGCATCATGCCTTTGAGGACCACGGTGTATTCGTCGAAGTCCGGACGTTGACCGGGTTCGGACCAGCCGGCGGGGCTGCGCATGTGGGCGATGCTGGCTTGCGTGTCAGCCGAGTTCACGCGGCCGATGTACTCATCGATGATCTTGTTTCCGGGAACTGGAATTTGCGTAGGAGCTGGGATGAGCTTAGGCATTATTCATAGCGTAGCGATTCGACGGGCGCGATGCGGGTGGCGCTGCGCGCGGGATAGAGCGTGGCGAGCAGGCTGACGGCCATGGCGGCGGCGGCGATCCAGACGGCGTCGAAAGCGCGCGGCTCGAAAGGGACGAAGGGAATCGAGTAGACCTGCTGATCGAGTTTGACCCACTGATAGCGCTCGGCGAAATAGCACACGCCGTAGCCGATGGCGAGGCCGATGGCGGTGCCGACGGCTCCGATCAGCGCGCCTTCGTAGACGAAAATCTTGCGGATCTGGCTGGCCTTGGCGCCCATCGACATCAGGATGGCGATGTCGCGGTGCTTTTCCATCACCATCATGACCAGGGTTATCAAAATGTTCAGCGCCGCCACCAATTGGATCAGGCCGATTGTGACTACGGTTACGGTGCGCTCCATCGTGAGGGCGCTGAGCAGTTGCTTGTTCTGTTCGCCCCAGGTGGTGGCGGCGAGCTTCGGTCCGATGATTTTTTCGGCGGCCGCGGCGACTTGCGGCGCCTGATAGATGTCGTCGAGCATGAGTTCGATGCTGTTGACGACGTCGGTGAGATCGAAGGCTTTTTGAGCGTCCGTGAGGGACAGGAACGCCCAGTTGGCATCCAGATCGTAGAAGCCGGATTCGAAGGTTCCGACGACACGCAGGCGCACGTAGCTGGGGCGGGGGCCGAAGGGCGTGAGCTGGCCGTTGGGGATGACGAGTTGCACCTGCTTGCCAGTGACGGCTCCGATATTTTCGGCGAGGCGCGAACCGAGTACGATGCCGGGCAAATCTCCGGACGCGCGCAGCCCGTCGAGCGAGCCGGTTTTCAGATGCTTTAAGGTGTCGGCGAGGGGAGCGCCTGCGCGCACATCGACGCCTTTGATGGCGACGCCGGCACCGGTGACGGGTCCGCTGATATAGCCGCTTTCGTAAAGCGCCGGGGCCGCGCGATTTCACGTGCGGGATCTGCGCGAGTCGGGGAGCCAATTGTTCCCAGTGTTCGATGCCGGTGCCGGGTTCTTTCTCGAGAATGGAGACGTGGGCGGTGGCGCCCAATAGATTGCGCTGCAGCGTATCGCGAAAGCCGTTGTTGATGGCCAGCGCGATCACCAGCGCCATTACGCCCGCGGCCACGCCGATCACGGAAATCGCGGTGATGACGGAGATCACCACCTGCTTGCGCTTGGCGCGCAGATAGCGGCGGGCGATGAACAGCTCGAACATTTAGGGAGCGATCCGTCGCAGCTTTTCTGCCAGTCCGATCTCGCCCTCCGGACGCAGCAGCGGGAACAGAATCACGTCGCGGATGGACTTCGAATTTGTCAGGATCATAGTCAGCCGGTCGATGCCGATGCCTTCGCCGCCGGTGGGCGGCATGCCGTAAGACAGCGCGCGGATGTAGTCTTCGTCCATCTGGTGCGCTTCTTCGTCGCCGGCGGCTTTCGAGCTCGAGCTGCATTTCGAAGCGGCGGCGCTGCTCCTGCGGATCGTTCAACTCGGTATAGGCGTTGCCGATTTCCATGCCGGCGGCGTAGATCTCGAAGCGCTCGACGAACGCGGGGTCGCTGGCTTTCAGCTTCGAAAGCGGCGAAACTTCCACCGGGTAATCGTAGATGATGGTGGGCTGGATCAACGTGGGCTCGACGTTGCGCTCGAAGGTTTCGACCAGCGCTTGCCCGCTGCAAGCGGCACTTCGGCGCCCACTGCTTCCTGCATGGAAACGCGGCGGATGTTTCCGAAATCCAGCGTCTGGCCTTGCCACTCGACGACAGTCGAGCCGGTGGCATCGAGCGCCGCCTGCTTCAGCAGTTCGCAAGTGAAATCCATCAGGCCCTGGTAGTCCGTGTAGGCCTGATAAAACTCCAGCATGGTGAACTCCGGGTTGTGCTGCGTGGAGACGCCTTCGTTGCGGAAATTGCGATTGATTTCGTAGACCCGCTCCAGGCCGCCGACGATCAGCCGCTTCAAATACAGCTCCGGCGCGATGCGCAGGTACAGATCCATGTCGAGCGTATTGTGGTGCGTGACGAAGGGCCGCGCCGCGGCGCCGCCGTAGAGCGGCTGCATCATGGGCGTTTCCACTTCCACGAAGCCGCGCTCTTCCAGTTGCCGCCGCAAGCGATGAAATGATGCGCGCGCGCGTCACGAAAACTTTTTGCGATTCCGGGTTGGCGATCAGATCCAGATAGCGCTGGCGGTAGCGGATCTCGACGTCTTCGAGCCCGTGCCACTTCTCGGGCAGGGCCAGCAGGATCTTCGAAAGGAACGTGAGCTTCTCGGCGTGCACGCTCAGTTCGCCGGTGCGCGTGCGGAACAGATAGCCTTCGACGCCCACGATGTCGCCGATGTCGAGCAACTGATAGAGCGCGTACTCGCGCTCATTGACGGCGTCGCTGCGCACGTACACCTGCAGCCGCTCGCCGCGCTGCATCAGGTGGAAGAAGCCGGCCTTGCCCATGCGCCGCATGGTCTGAATGCGCCCGGCGATGCGGACCTGCGGTTTCGCCGCCGTCAACTCTTCGGCGGTCTTGGCGCTTTCCGTCGGCCAGGATCTCCGGTATCGTGTGCGTGAAATCAAAGCGCTGCCCGTAGGCCCGGAACCCGAGCGCCTCAATTTCCGCCGCGCGCTTGACGCGCTGCTCCAATAAATCGTCTTCGAGGGACAAAAAGACTCCTTTTATGGAAGTATACGAGGACGAACGGAGGATTCCAAAAGCCCGATTACACCGGTTAGGGCCTCATATCGTCTCGGGAAACTGTCGCGCGCCGTGAAGAAAGGACAATGACTCGGTTCGAACCGACTTCGTAAATCAATCGATATTGCTTGACGAAGATCTCGCGGACCGAAGCGTCTTTCAGTTCCGGTACAATTCGGCCTCGCTGTGGAAACTTCTTGAGTGACCGCGCCGGAAGCTGCGCCTCCTCAATCAGAGCAGAGGCGAAGTGCGGCGAGTCTCGCGCGATATACTCAGCAGCGGCTTCGAGTTCCTGCCAGGCCGATTCCGTCCAGGCTAGCCGGTAAGCCACGGCTTCATCCGCCGCTCGACCTCGTCCTATTCCAGAGTGTGGCCGTCGGCGGCTTCCCGCCGGCCACGTTCGATTCGCTCGCGAACGTAGATGGAATACTGCAAGTCCTCCCACGTCGCATTTTTATTTTTGATTCTAGCGCTTCACGATCACTTCCCGCAGGCGGTCCCGCGTGAGGAAAAACTTCACCGAAGGGAAATCCTGGAACAACTTTTCCAGACTCCGGTTGTTGAAAATCTGCGCCGGCTTGCGTTGCGAGCGCGACGCCATCTGAATGGTCCGGTGGTCCTGAATGCGGTAGGCGTAGGTGGCGATGCTTTCGATGCGCTCCTCGGTGTGGAACAGCGCCAGCAGGCTCGCGCCGGGCCGCAGCATCCTGTGCAGTTTCGCCACCACCGTTTGCAGCAGCGGCGACGCCAGAAATTGCAGCGAATCCCACACCAGCGCGCCGTCGAAGCTTTCATCCTCGAAATTCAGCGCGAGCTTGAAGAAATCCGATACCAGAATCGGGTTGGCCTGGTTCTCGAAGAAATTCGGCACCGGTTGGCGGGCCCGAACACCTGATCCAACTGGCGCACGAAATCGTCGGAATACAGACGGTGCCCGTAGTTGGTGACGAAACTCACCGTGGCCTGGCTGGCGCCCGCGAAGTCCAGGATGGACATCCCCGGCCGTTCTTCGAGCGACGCGCAGAACTGGTCCAGACCGTGGCTCTGTCGAGTCTCCGATCCGGCGGACGGTGCTTGAGCCACTACCGCTTGATGTCACCCGCACTGGCGGCGGCTGCCGGAGACGACGTCGCCGGCCGAAGCCACTGGTTGCGGCTTCGGCACAGCCGCCGGCTTCGGAGCCTCGGCGCGCACGATGTCGATGCTGCCTTTGAAGTAGGCGCCGTCCTCGATCACGATGCGCGCCGTGCGGATGTCGCCCACCACTTTCGCTTCCTTGCGGATCTCAATCTTTTCGCGGGTCTCGATGTTGCCGTGAACCGTGCCCAGCACCACGATCTCGCGCGCCTTGATGGTCGCCACCACTTTGCCGTTGGGGCCGACGGTGAGGCGGTGCTCCTGCAATTCCACCGTGCCTTCCACTTCGCCGTCGATGGTCACATCTTCGCGCCCGTAAATCTGGCCCTTGAGGACCACGGACTTTCCGATGACGGCGGCGCCTCCGCGAACAGGTTCGGGGCGCGTCTCAGTGGGGCGGGCGGGCTGAGTGGACATAGGGATTCCTTCCTTGGCGAGTTCAGACGAAGTCGGCGGTGCCGGAGCGGGTCTCTGTGGTGGTGGTTCTTCTTCTTTGCGGCGATTCCACATCGGAAAGCGCCTCCTTCCGTCAAAGTAACTTTTCCTATACTACTACGGGCCAATCAAGAGTGAGATAACACGGACGCGGACTCGTTACAATGAATATTGTGACCGCCTATCCGGTGACTTCTGGCTTTCGCCGCTGTCATTGCGCCTCGCTGGCCTTGGCGGCCCCGGATATCTTTCCGCTTAAAGATGTTCGCGCGGGGCAGCACGGCGTCGGGCGGACGGTCTTTTCCGGCACCAAGGTCGAAGAATTTCAGGTGGAAGTGCTGGGCGTGCTGGAAAATCTGGGCCCGCGGCAATCGATTATTCTGGCGCGCTTGAGCGGGGGGCCGCTGGCGAATACCGGCGTCATGCAGGGCATGAGCGGGTCGCCGGTTTATATCGATGGCAAACTGCTGGGCGCGGTGGCCCTGAGCTTTCCGCTATCTAAGGAAGCGATCGCCGGCATTCGACCGATCGAAGACATGCTGCGCGTGACGCCGCAGCCGCCGCAGAACTATTGCAGGCCGCGATGCCGCCGCCGGCCGTTCGTCGCCGGCGACAACCGCAGCTGGAAGAAATCGCCACGCCCGTTTCTTTCACCGGATTCACGCCCGCGGCGCTGGAACATTTCGCGCCGCAGCTTCGCGCAGATGGGTCTCGACCCGCGTCAGGGGGTTTCGGGCGGCGGCACTATCCCGGACCGTCTCGGCGATCCGCGCCAGCTTGGAGCCCGGGTCCATGATCAGCGTGCAATTGATCTCCGGCGACATGACGGTCGGCGCCGACGGCACGGTCACCGCCATCGACGGCGACCGGGTTTACGCTTTCGGGCATCGCTTTCTCGACGAAGGCTCGACGGACTTGCCGTTCGCGCGCGCCGAAGTGCTGGCGCTGATGCCCAACCTTTCGAGTTCTTTCAAGATTTCCATGGCGCGCGAATGGATGGGATCGATCACGTCGGATCGCGAGACCGCCGTCTCCGGACTCACCGGGCGCCAAGCGAGTTTGATTCCGGTGCAGATCCGCGTGGGCGCGAACACTTATCGCATGCGCCTGGTGCAGGACCGCGTCATGACGCCGCTGCTGATGCAGATGGCGCTGTTCTCCGCCATCGATTCCACCGAGCGCAGCGTGGGCGGCGCAGACGTATTCGGTGCGCGGCCAGCTCGATTTCGACGGCGGCGCGGTGCGCGTCGACGATGTTTATAGCGGCGATGTCGGCGTCGCGGTGATCGCGTCCGGCCGGCATCGGCTCGCCGATTGCGTTTGCGTTGCAGAGCGGCTTCGATGCGCTGAAGTTGAAGGGCGTGACGCTCGATGTCGCTCCGGTCGAGCGCCGCAGCCAGCAGCAGGTGGTCGATCTGATGGCCGCGCGCACCGTGCGTCCCGGCGAAGATCTCGAACTTACGGTGGTGATGGCGGGCGAGAACGGGCAGGAAAGCTTCGCGCCGCGTAAAGTATCGCGTGCCCGTCGGGACGCAGCCGGGCACGCTTGAACTTCACCATCGCCGATGCGACTTCCACCAACGTGATCGAATTCCAATCCGCCGTGGCCACGCCGCAGCGTTCGCCCGCAGCAGGTGCTGAGTCTGCTGAACGGGCTGCGCTCGAACACCAAGGCCTATGTCCGCGTGTGGCGCGCGGAGCCTTCCTTATACCGTCGAGGGCCGCGACATTCCGGATCCGCCGCCTTCGCTCGCGATGCTGTTGACGCGCGCGCCAGGCCGGCTCGCCCACATCAGGTGAACACGCGCGGCGCGAAGGTCGCCGAGACTCGAAGTGCCGGGCGCGCCGGGTTCGGTCGTCACGGGCACCAAGACCATTCAGGTCGAGGTGAAGGAATGAAGATCTCCAGCGTGTGTCCTGCTCGCTCGCCTCGTTCTGCGGCGGGCGCCACCACTGCTACTTGGGAGATCAACGGCTATCAGGATTTCCTGCGCGGCCGCATGAGCGGTCTCTCGATCACGCGCGACGGGCGCCTGATTCCCGGCCCCAAAGCTCGACACCGTTTTCTCTTCCGATCAAGCGCAGATTTGGAGCGTCGCCTCCGCTCCCGACGGCTCGCTCTATCTCGGCACGGGCAACCGCGGCCGGCTGCTGAAGGTTGACGCGGCCGGCAACGGCACGGTGGTCTGGAATTCCGATCAGCCGGAGATTTTCGCCGTCGCGGTCGATCGCGCGGGCGTGGTTTACGCCGGGCACGTCGCCCGACGGCAAGGTCTATCGCATCGAAAACGGCACGCGCCACGGAATACTTTTCTCCCGGCGAGCGCTATATTTGGGCGCTGGCTTTCGCGCCCGACGGCTCGCTGTACGTCGCCACCGGGCAGCAAGGCAAGATCTATCGGGTTACCGCCGCGGGCCGGGGCGATGTTTATTACGAGACCGGCCAGGCGCACGTCACCGCGCTGGCGTTCGATCGCGACGGACGCCTGCTGGCAGGCAGCGAGCCCAACGGAATTCTGTATCGCATCAGCGGCACTCCGGCGCGAGGCTTCGTGCTTTACGACGCGAACTTGCCGGAAATTCGCAGCATTGTTCCTGCGGCCGATGGCTCGATTTACGCCGCGGCTCTTGGCGGCAGTCTTGGCCAAGCGCACCTCCGCGGCATCCAGTTCGTCATCGTCGTCAACGCCCACGGTGACGGCGCCTGCCACCAGCATCACGGTCACCGACGCGCAGGCCGGACTCGCGCCCGCGCCCAAGCCTGACCCCACGAAAGCCGCTGCCGGCGCCTCGCCCATCACGCGCTCCGGCGACGGCCATCGAAGTCTCCGGCGTCGAACGCTCGGCGCTTTACAAGATTTTCCCCGACAACACGGTCGAGACTCTGTGGACTTCGAAGGACGAAAACATTTACGACGTGGTCGCCGACGCCGCGCGGCACGCTCACGTTTTTGACGGACGCGCAAGGCCGCGTCTATCGGCTCGACCCGCGTCCCGACCGCACTCGCGACGCAACCCTCATCGCGCAAACGAATGAAGCCGACGCCACGCGCTTGACGGCTTCTCCGCGCGGGCTTTTGGTCGCTGCCGGGAATGTGGGGAAAATGTTGCGGCTGGATCAGATCCGCTGCCGCCACCGGCTGGTTCGAATCGTCGATTCACGATTCCGGCACCGTCGCGCGCTGGGGGCGATCTTCGTGGGTGGGCAGCAAAGGCGTCGTCTTCAAAACCCGGGCCGGGAATTCCGCGCGGCCCGACGCCACCTGGAGCGATTGGTCGGATCCCATCACCGATCCGGCGAAGTCTCTGATCACCAGTCCCAATGCGCGCTTCATTCAATGGCGCGCGGAGTTCACTGGCGCCGCCAGCGCTGCCGGAGCTTGATAGCGTCACCATCGCCTACCTGCCGCAGAACACGGCCGCCCTCGATCCGCAGCATCACGGTATCGGCGCAAGCGGCCCCGGCCAGCGCCGCCAAGAGCGCGAGCGCGAGCGCGTCGTCGGCTTTTTCCATCACCGTCACCGACACCGGCGACGCCACCAGCGCCGTCGGCACGCAGGCGCAAACGCTATCGCGGCCGGCCGGGCAGCAACTGCAAATCTCCTGGCAGGCGGACGACCCCGATGGCGACAAGCTTTCCTACAGCCTGTATTTCCGCGGTGAAGACGAGCGCGAGTGGAAGCTGCTGCGCGCCGATATCAGCGAGAACACCTATCTGCTCGATGGCGACGTGCTCGCCGACGGCCGCTATTTTTTCCGCGTGGTGGCGTCGGACCGTCCTTCGAATGCCGCCGAGCAAGCGCGCCAAGTCGGAATTGATCGGGCCGCCGGTGCTGATCGATAACACGCCGCCGGTGGTCACCGCGAGTGCTCCACGGCGCAACGGCGCGGCGGTCGACATCGACGTCGATGCGCAGGATCGCGGCTCCATCCTGCGCCGCTGCGAATATTCCGTCGATGCGCATGCCTGGATGCCGGTCGAAGCCGTGGACGGCGTCACCGATTCCGCACGCGAACAATTCCGCATCCACATCGACAACCTGCCGCCGGGCGAGCACCTGATCGTCATCCGCGCCTACGATGTCGCGGGCAACGCCGGCCTGGCTAAAGTTGTTGTACGCTAGCTTGCATGCTCAAACTCACAGTTGTTGGCTTGGCGAGCCTGTTGCTGCTGGCTGGTTGCAACAGCTGCGCCACCTGCCGCCGCCTGCCGCGGATCTGGTCGCCGAGCAATCCAAAATCCGCGACATCGAATCCACTTGGGCGAAAGAAGCCGCTGCCAAGGACCTCGAAAAGAGTGTCAGCCACTATACCGACGACGCCATCCTGATGTCGCCCGGCGTCCCCGCCGCCAAAGGAAAAGACGCCATCCATGCAGCCTGGAAAGCGCTGCTCGACGACCCCAACCTAAGCTCAACTTCTCCTCGCGATCGCGTCGAAATCAGCGCCAGCGGCGACCTGGCCACCACCAAGGGTTCCTACACTATGACCGTGACCAATCCCAAAACCAAGAAACCTGTCGAGGACAAAGGCAGCTACGTGACGGTGTTATAAGAAGCAAGCCGACGGCAACTGGAAGGCGATTGAGGACATCAACCAGCTCCGAAGTCTCGCCGCAA
Organism: Bryobacterales bacterium; assembly: GCA_963745995.1. Taxonomy (GTDB): domain Bacteria; phylum Acidobacteriota; class Terriglobia; order Bryobacterales; family Bryobacteraceae; genus Palsa-187. The sequence goes on along the minus strand of CAVUZF010000005.1, from coordinate 982,185 downwards.
TAAAGTTACAGCGGTCCCGCCGTCATCATCCAGCGGAACATGAGCCCGAACGCCAGCGCAGTGAGCGCGACCGCGGCTGCACCGCCCATGCGCCAGAGCTGTTCTCCGCGCGCCCGTTAAGCGCGGCGTCCCGGCTATGTAGGCGATGGCGAATCCGCCGGTGACGCCGCCGATATGCGCGGCGTTGTCGGTAGCCGGGAACAAGCGCCGACAGAAGGATCGCGTAAATTCCCCATTGCAAATAATGCGAACGGATGGCGGCTCCGTAAGACGATTTATCCCGCATGCCGAGCGCGATCATGGCACCCAGCAATCCGAAAATTCCCGCTGAGGAGCCCACCGACGGCACTCCCGGATTCCACAGATAGCTTGCGTAGAATCCCGTGATGGTGGATACAAAATAGAACACCAGGAAACGGCTGGTGCCGTAGCTTTCCTCGGTCGCAGCGCCCAGGTCGAACAGCACCCAGGAATTCATCAGCAGATGCAGAATGCCGCCATGCAAAAAACCGGCCGTGAGCAGACGCCACCACTGGCCATCGTGAATCGCGGGACCGTACTTCGCACCCGCCTGGAACAAGCGGAAGCCCGGTTGCATTACTACCCGAAATCAGGCCCGGAAGCGCCTCCGCCAGATAGAAGCCCGCGTTGATCAGCAGGATCACAATGGTGGTGAAGCGCGCGTGCGGGATCAGGCCTCCCAGTACGTCAGCCGGCGCGCGGCGGGCAATGGCGGGCGCTTGGAGCTTGATTTCGCAATACGGGCAGACCTTGTCACTGGTAGTGATGAAGGCCCGGCAATTCGGACACATCCGGCGGGTTTCCACGCACTCATTGTAGCGGGCGTGGGAGGATCTCGTTACTGCCTCATGCCTTTTTCCCCAATAATGCTAACAGCCCCGCACATATATAGCGATATCGGTGATTGTAGACCGCGCCATCGCCGAGAAGGTCCTGCGGCGGCCGGAGAGGGCGGCAAAAGCTTTCGGCGAGCTGCAGGGGCCGCTCGACAAAGCGGTCCTGGATCTCGAATAGGAAAAGGCCCGTATCGAGCGTGCAATCAAAGCATCCGCTTAACGGCTGCTGCGGCGGCGCAGGGCATAGATCATTCCTAGCGCAGCGGTGAGAGGAATGATCTCACTGGGCTCGGGAACCCCCGAGGCGCCAGTAGCGGTGAAGCTAAAATTATCGAACGCAGCGTTGCCGTTGCTCCCCAGCACTGAGATAGACGCGATGTCCTGCGCTGAACTTTGGAACCCAAAGAAATCCAGATTAGGCGCCAACACGGAAGAAATGTTTTCGACCAGTTGAGTGCTGCCGCCTCCCACGAAATTGAAGGTGATGGTGAACGAATTTCCCATTAGCGTATTGGTGTCAAAGCCGACGGCGGAAACGGGTCCCGCGAAGGTGACGATGAGGGAATTCGAATTCGAGCCCAATGCATCGAGAAAGGAAGTAGGAAAGCCACCCGCGCCATCGATGTTAAATAGATTGGAATTGGAACTCATCAAGGTGGCCGAGTATGTCGCACCCGCCTGCAGGGTGCCCGGCGCCAGCGTTCCCCCGGAACTGTTGCAACTCAAAGAACTCGAACTACTCACCGGCCCCGGAAGAGGAAAGCAATCGTGGGGTCCGAAAGTCTCGGTGGTGGTGGGGCCGACGGCCGAGTTGAAAGTCGAGCGGTCCGTGTAGGGCGTGATGGTGCCCGCTTGCCCAAACGCCGCCGAGAGAACCGTCAAAAGAGCGCTGCCTGCAAAACGTTTCCAGTGCATGATGAGTTCCTCCGAACTGATTGAGCTAGTATACGGCAGGTAGGCCGATCAGTCCCAAGGTTTTGGAATCTTGCCGGTATAGGCGTACTGGTACGGTTCAACAGGAAAAAGGGGCCGGGACAAAGCCCGACCCCTTCCCTACAACCAGCTTTACAGCAGCTTACTTCTGTACGGCGATGTAGAACGTGTTTTCGCCGCGCTTCACTAGCAAGAGCGTTGCGCCGTTGCTGACATTGCGCATGGCTTTGTCGAAGTCGGCCACGCTCGATACTGCGGCGCGGTTCACTTCGAGAATGGTGTCGCCTTCGCGCAAGCCGGCCGTCGCCGCGGGGCTGCCCTGGTCGACATCGGTCACGGTTACGCCGTGGCCCTTCGAAGCCTCTACCGAGACTCCTTCGAGCGCGCTGGTGGCGCCGTTGCCGCCTTCTTCACCCTTCTCAGCCGAGCCGCCCAGGTTCGCGGGCATTTCCGCCAGCTTCACGGCCACGGTCTTTTCGGAGCCGTCATGCAGCACTTTCAGTTGCACGGTGGTTCCCGGAGGCGTCAGCGAAACCTTCATTCGTAGTTGGTTGCTGTCGTCTACTTTCTGGCCGTTGAGGTCCAGAATCACGTCGCCGCGTTGCAAGCCGGCGGCTGCGGCAGGGGCTCCGGCCGTGACGTCGCCGATCAGCACGCCTTCGGACTGCTTCGAGTGCAGCGCCTGCGCCATCGCCGGAGTGATGTCCTGCGGCAGCAGGCCCAGGTAGCCGCGCACCACTTTGCCGTGTTCCATCACCTGCGTCATCACGCTATGCGCCAGGTTCGCCGGAATCGCGAAGCCCACGCCCTGATTACCGCCGTTGTTGGCGAGGATCGCGGTGTTGATGCCGATCAATTCGCCGCGCGTGTTGAGCAGCGCGCCGCCGGAGTTGCCGGGATTGATCGATGCATCGGTCTGAATGAAGTCTTCGTAGTCCTCAATGCCCAAGCCAGTGCGGCCGCGAGCGCTAACGATACCCATGGTCACGGTCTGCTTCAGTCCGAAGGGGCTGCCCATGGCGAGCACCACATCGCCTACGCGCGCTTGCGAAGAATCGGACAGCGCGATGGTGGGCAGATTGGTGGCGTCCACCTTTAATACGGCGATGTCGGTCTTGGCGTCGGTGCCGACCAACTTCGCTTTCATTTCACGTTTGTTGTCGAAGGTGACGGTGATTTCGTTGGCTCCGTCGATGACGTGGTTGTTGGTGAGAATGTAGCCGTCGGAACGGACCACTACGCCCGATCCCAAGCTGTGTTCGTACTGCTTGCGGGGCGCTTCGGAGCCGCGGCCCTGCTCGCGGCCGCCGAACTCCCGGCCGCCAAATTGATCGCCGAAGAACTGGCGGAACAAGGGGTCCATCTGCTGCGGCATGCCTTCGGCGCTCACTTTGGTGGCTTTCGATGAGGAAATGTTCACTACTGCTGGCAGAGCTTTCTCTACCACCGGCGCGAAGCTGGTTTCAAGCGAGCCTGGCGCTACGATCGACGGGGCCGCGGCGGACACCGGGTGCGCAGCCCAGCCGCCGGAACCAATGACGGCGCCGACTCCCGCCGCTGCCAGGCAAAACACGAAAATTCTGCTCTCTTTCCAAAAGGTTTCAAATTTCATAGGTTGGATTGTCACTCCTGTATCCAACTATTCAGACGATCCAATGCAGATTTCGTCACGGGATAAAATGGAGTCAACCCCGCTTGCCATGGCCCTCGACGACAGCACCCTTAAATACCGCGCCCTTACGGAGATCTCAGAAGCCTTTCTGGGTTCGCGGGATTGCGATGCGCTTTTCAGCAGCTTGTGGGACTCGCTTAGAAAGTTGATCCGCTTCGACTTCCTGCTGCTGATGCTGATCGATGAAGCCACCCGCCGGGTGCGCATCGAAACCATTGCCGGGGAGGCTCCCGCGGGTGCATCCGCCGGACAGGATTACCCGCTCGAAGGGGGGCCGTCCGAAGTTGTCTGGGAAACTCAGCAACCGCTGTATATGCCCGACACCGCAGTCGAGAACCGCTTCCGCCCGGATCTGGTGCAGGACATGCAACGCAACCAGTTTCGCAGCGGGCTGTGGTTTCCGCTGACTACGGTGCGGCAGCGGATGGGCAGCATGGTGTTTGCGTCGCGCGACATCGATCCGTATTCGGCCGAAGACCGCGAGCTGATGCAGCACGTCGCGCGGCACGTGGCCATCGCAGTTGAAAACGCGCTGGCTTTTGAGGAGATCAACGCTCTGCGCGCAGCGCGTGGAAGGCGAGAAAGTTTATCTGGAAGAAGAGATTCGCAGCGAGTATCGCTTTGGCGAGATCATCGGCACGAGCCTGGCGCTGCGGCATGTGCTGGATCAAATTCAAACGGCGGCGCCTACGGATTCGACCGTCTTGATTCAAGGCGAGACCGGAACGGGGAAAGAGTTAGTCGCGCGCGCGGTTCATCAACTGAGCCATCGCAGTCACGGGACGTTTGTGAAGCTCAACTGTTCGGCGATTCCCGCCGGGCTGCTGGAAAGCGAAATGTTCGGGCACGAAAAAGGCGCCTTCACCGGAGCGCTCAGCCAGCGGCTGGGGCGCGTGGAGCTGGCGCATAAGGGGACGTTGTTTCTGGATGAAGTGGCGGATTTGCCGTTGGAGCTGCAGCCGAAACTGCTGCGGGTGCTGCAGGACGGGCAGTTCGAACGGCTGGGCAACTCGCGCACATTGACTTCGCAATTCCGATTGATCGCCGCGACGAATCGCGACCTGCGCGCGCTGGCATGCCGAGCAGCAATTCCGCACCGACCTGTATTACCGGCTCAACATTTTTCCGATCACGGTTCCGGCGCTGCGCGAGCGGCGCGAAGATATTCCGCTGCTGACGCGCTACTTCGTGCAGGATTTCGCCACCCGCATGCGCAAGCGCATCGATGCGATCCCGGCCGAAGCCATGGATTCGCTGGTCAACTATGGCTTGGCCCGGCAACGTCCGTGAACTGCGCAACGTGATCGAGCGCTCCGTCATTCTCACTTCCGGCACGCGGCTGCAGATTCCGAAGGACGCTCTCAGCCAACCGCTCACCGAACCCGCCACGGTTCTTGCGCATGACGGATGCCGAACGGCGCCACATCCTCGAAGCCCTGAATGCATCTAACTGGGTGGTCGGGGGACCCAACGGCGCGGCCACCCTGCTGGGGTTGAAGCGGAGCACGCTGCAATCCACGGATGGAACGGCTGGGCATCCGAAGACGATATTTCGCTAATTGACGAAATATCGGCAGCCGAAGATTCGGCACGACCCTTATTTTGAGATACTTATGGTGGTGATCGACGTGCCTGCGTTTAAGGAATAGAATGCGCAACTTTATTGTTTACTTGGGATTAGCGTGTGTGGGCGGGGTCTCTGCGGGCAGACCCCGGCTGTCCGCAAACTGTCTCTGGACGAGGCGATTCAGCTTGGGTTGAAGAACAATCTGAGCGCTCTGCAGGCTGAGACGAATAACCGTCTGGCGCGGATCGACCGTATCCGGTCCCTGGCGGCGCTGCTGCCGACGGTTAACGCGAGTGCGGGGGAAACGGTGGAGGAGCTGAATCTGGCGACTTTCGGATTCCACTTTCCGGGGGTGCCGTCGATCATCGGGCCGTTTGCTTACTCCGATGTCCGGGCTAGTGCGGCCATGAACCTAATCGATTTGTCGGCGCGCAAGGATTTGAAATCGGTGGAGCAGAGGCAGAAGGCTACCGAGTTAAGTGCGCAGGACGCTCGCGACCTGGTGGTAGAGGCGGTGGCCAATTCTTACTTGATCTATCATTGCTGCGGCGGCGCGGGTGGAGGCGGCGCGCTCGGAAGCAGACACGGCGCAGGCGCTTTATGAGCGCGCTCGCGATCAGCACGCTGCTGGGGTTTCGCCGGCTATCGACGAGCTGCGGTCGCAGGTGGAATGGAAGTCGCGGCAGCAACAACTTTTGGCTTCGCAGAATCAGTTTTCGAAGGCCAAGCTTACGCTGGCGCGCGTAACCGGGTTGCCGCCCGCGCAGGATTTTGAGTTATCGGACGCGGCGCCTTACGCGCCGCTGGAAGGGCTGACGCCCGAGCAGATGCTCGACCGGGCGCATCAATCGCGCGGCGATTATTTGAGTTTGAAAGCGCAGATCCAGGCCGCTGAACTGGCGCGCGAGGCGGCGCTGGCGGAGCGCTACCCGAAGTTGGCGCTGGAAGGGAACTATGGGGCGAACGGTGTCAATCCGGGGCAGTTGCACACGGACGTTCGAGTTTGTGGGATCGGTGAAGGTGAACATTTTCGATGGCGGACGTATCCACGCGGATGTGGCGCAGGCTGAGGTTAATATTCGCCAGCGCAAGGATGAGCTGGGATCGCTCGACCAACATATTGAGGTGGATATTCGCTCGGCGCTGTTGGATTTGAAGTCCGCGGCGGACCAGGTGGCGGTGGCGCGGGACAACCTGGATGTCGCGAATCAAGCGTTGACGCAGGCGCGCGACCGCTTCACCGCTGGCGTCACAGACAACATCGAAGTAGTGCAGGCGCAGGACGCGGTGGCGAATGCGCAGGAGGCGCTGATCTCCAGCATGTACGCGCACAATCTAGGGAAAGTGGCGCTGGCGCGGGCGGTGGGCATGACGGACAATGAATTTGAAGCAGTTTATGGGGAATCAATAAATGAAGAAGATTATCGGATTGATCGTATTGGTGATTCTGGTCGGGGGCGGCTATTACATCTGGCAGGAAATGCAGAAAACCGAATCGACGGACGATGCGGAAATCGACGGCGATGTGATCGCCATCAGCGCGCGCGTGCCGGGCCATGTTATCGAAGTGACGGTGGAAGACAACCAGATGGTGAAGAAAGGCGACGTGCTGGTGAAGCTCGACCCTAAAGATTTCGAGATCGCAGTGGAGCGCGCGAAGGCGGATCTGAATAATGAGATCGCCAATCTGCAGACTTCGCGCGGTGACGTGCCACTGACGCAGGCCACAACCGGCAGCACGCTTAACGGCGCGAAATCGTCACGGCAAGAGGCAGCGGAAGCCATCAACTATGCGCAGCAGCAGCAGAGCGTGGCGCAGGCTCGCCTGAGTCTGGCGCAGGCCAACGTGAAAGTGGCCGAAGCCAACGCGACGAAAGCAGCGCAGGATGTGGCGCGCTATCAGGCGCTGGTGGCTAAAGACGAAATTTCGAAGCAGCAATACGATCAGGCGGTGGCGGCGTCCGAGGCTGCGAAAGCCACTGTAGAAGCGCAGAAGGCTGCGGTGGTGGAAGCGCAGCATGCGGTGGCCGCGGCGCAAGTCGGGGTCTCGCAAGCGCGGGCGAAGCTGGCGCATGCCGACGCAGACGTCGAGGGCGCGATGACCGGACCGCAGCAGGTGACCATCACTCAAACCAGGGTATCCGTGGCGCAGGCGAAGGTGGCGCAGCGGCAGGCGGATCTGGATCAGGCGTTGCAGAATCTGCAATACACCACCATCGTTGCGCCAGCCAGCGGCATCATCGGCAAGAAGAACATCAATGTCGGACAGAACGTTTCGGCGGGACAGCAGATGATGGCGATCGTGCCGCATCGACAATCTGTGGGTCACGGCGAATTTCAAGGAGACGCAGCTCAAGATGATGCGGCCGGGGCAGAAGGTGAAGCTGACTGTCGACGCTTATGGGCGCGACTATACGGGGACGGTGGAGCGCATTGCGGGAGCGAGCGGGGCTAAGTTCAGTCTGCTGCCTCCGGAAAACGCTACTGGGAATTTCGTGAAGGTGGTGCAGCGGATTCCGGTGCGGATCGCTTTCGATCCGGGCCAGGACCCGGACCATATTTTGCGGCCGGGCATGTCGGTGGTGCCGTCGGTGAGAGTGAAATAGCCGTCAGGCATGAGTACGAGCACGACAGTCGACCCGATTGTTCCCGCGAAGGCCGAATGGCGTCCGCGCTTCAACCCGTGGGCGATCGCCATGACGGTGACGCTGGCGACGTTCATGGAGGTGCTGGACACCAGCATCGCCAACGTCGCGCTGCCGCATATCGCCGGCAATCTGTCGATCAGCCAGGATGAAGCGGCGTGGGTGCTGACTTCTTATCTGGTGGCGAACGCCGTTATTTTGCCGATCAGCGCGTGGCTCTCGACAAAGTTCGGGCGTAAGCGTTTTTACATGACGTGCGTGGTGTTGTTCGGCGTGAGTTCGCTGATGTGCGGGCTGGCTCCGAATTTGCCGGTGCTGGTGTTCTTCCGGATCTTGCAGGGATTGGGGGGCGGCGGCCTCGCGCCCACGGAACAAGCTATTTTGGCCGATACTTTCCCCGCGGAAAAACGGGGGCAGGCATTTTCGGTTTATGCCATGGCGGTGGTGGTGGCGCCGGTGATCGGGCCAACGCTGGGCGGATACATTACCGACAACTTCAGTTGGCGCTGGCTGTTTTTAATCAATGTGCCGGTGGCGGTGGTGTCGTTGGTGCTGAGCGCGCGCATGCTGGAAGATCCGCCGTTCCTGGAAGAGATGCGCAAGAAGATGTTCACGGTGGATTACATCGGGCTGGGGCTGCTCGCTACCGGAATCGGCTGCTTGCAGGTGGCGCTGGATAAGGGTGAGCGCGAGGATTGGTTTGCTTCGAGCTTTATCGTCAGCTTCATGGCGATCGCGGTGATTACGTTGGTGATCGCGATCATTTGGGAGTATCGCCATCCGCATCCGATACTCGACATCCGTCTATTCAAGAGCCGGAATTTCTCGGTGGCGTGCCTGATGATGTTCATGCTGGGCGCGGCACTTTACGGAGCTACGGTGCTGATCCCGCAGCTTCTGCAAACATTGATGGGCTACACGGCGCAGCAGGCGGGCATGGTGCTGTCGCCGGGCGGGCTGGTGATCATCGCGACCATGCCATTGATCGGGCGGCTGCTGGGCAAGATGGACGGGCGCTGGTTGATTGTGTTTGGCTTTGCTAGCACGGGCTTGGCTTTGCTTTACATGACGACTTGGACGCTGGATATCGATTTCAAGACTGCCATGATGTATCGCATATATCAGGCGATCGGCATGGGATTTTTGTTTGTGCCGATTCAGACGCTGTGCTATGTGGGCATTCCGCAGGAGAAGAATAACAACGTCAGCGGTATGACGAATCTGGCGCGGAATCTGGGTGGGAGTCTGGGGATTTCGGCGATTTCGGTGATCGTGTCGCGGCGCGCGCAATATCATCAGACGGTTCTGGCTTCGCACACTAGCCAGTACGATCCGAACTTCCAGCAGAGCGTGGCAGGGCTGACCGCGACTTTTCAGACTTTGGGTGCGGATGTTTCGCGGGCTACAACGATGGCTCAGCAGATGATTTACGCTTCGATGCAGCGGCAGGCGGCGCTGCTCGGGTATATCGACGCGATTTTTATCTTTTCGATGATTTGTCTGGTGATGGCTCCGGCGGCGTTTTTGATGCAGAAGCCGCAGAAGGGTGTGAAGGCGAGAGGCGGGCACTAAGCTGCGAATCGCGTTACCACGCGCCGAGGAGTTGCAGGGTGGTTACTAACGTACCCAGGTGATAGGCGTTGTGGTCGGCTACCAGCAGGGCTTCGCGCAGGAGGGTTTGGCCATCGCCGTGGGGGATGGGGGCGTAAAGGTCGGTGGATTCGTCCGCGATTAGCGCGCACATGGCGGCGTGATCGGCTCGGAAGGCGCGTACGGCTTGGTTCCAGGCGGTTTTTGTGGGCGGCGCGGGGGACTTGGGCCAGTAGCCGGTGGGCCACTCAGGCGACACGTGCTTGGCGTCGCGGCTGAATTCCAGGATGTCCCATTGGGCGATGCGCATGTGTTCCAGAATTTCCCAGGGGGAATGCGCGGCACCCTTGGGGCGCTTGCCGCGAACGGCCACGGACGCTTTCTTCACTACGGTTTCAAAATCTACGTGGGCGCCTTTGCCTTCTAGCAGCTTGAGCAGGTGTTGACGCAGCGCTTTATCGTTGGCCATACCCGGATTCTAGCGCGGCTGGCGCAGTAAATCCTCGATGTCGTTCATCTTGTCTCCCAGTAAATTCAGTTTGCGGGACAGGCTTTGGATTTCAGACTCCGCGCGGCGGTTGACATCGTAATCCAACTCGCCGCGCAGACGGTCTTTGGTGTCCTGGCGATTTTGGCTCATCATAATCACGGGCGCTTGGATGGACGCCAGCATCGATAGAAACAAATTGAGCAGGATGAAAGGGTAGGGGTCCCAGGCGGTTTTCCCCAGCGCGACGTTTATGGCGGAATAGGTAATGATGGCGAGCCCGAACGCGATGATGAAAGCCCACGATCCTCCGAAGCGCGCTACGGTGTCGGCCAGGCGTTCGCCGAAGGTGGATTCCTCTTCGATCACTTCGTTGGGATTGCGCAGGGAGCGGGCGCGAACCAGTTGATGCGCGGAGTGTAGTTCGCGCGCGAAAGCGGTCAGGATATCCAGGCCGGCGTGTGGTTTGCGCTGCAGCAGGACGGTGATGTCATCGCGATCGACTTCGATGCAAACGGTTTCTACCACTGCGGTGGCGGTGGTTTGGTGCGGGGTCGATTCGAACATGGAGGCGAAACCGAAGAGCTCGCCCGGGGCGGGCTCGCTGACGACGACCTCTTGTTGATCTTCGTCAATGGTGGTGACGCTGACGCGGCCGGACATCAGGACATAGGCGCGTCCGCCGGGGTCTCCCATTTTGTAAATGCGCTGGCGCGGAGCGAAGTTTTTGAGATCGACTTGCGCGGAGAGTACGGCTAGCTCGTCGTCATCGAGTAAAGCGAACAGCGGAACATTTCTCAGGGAATTGGGGTCGCACGCCATCGGTCACCTCTCCCCAATCCTACGATGACTTATTGATTCAGTAATGGAATGTCTTTGGGCGGCGCGGGGCGGCTCGATAGGTAGGCGTGGATCTCGGTGAGCTCGGCGTCGGAAACTACTTTCGCGGTGAAGGGCGGCATGTTGGCGGCGGGGTGGCGGACATAGGCGAGGAACGCGGGCAGCGGGGGAGGTTTCACTCCGATGCGCGGGCCGGCACCGCCGCCTTGGCCTTCATGGCCGTGGCAGGCGGAGCACATTAGGCGCTCGAAAACCTTCTTGCCGTTATCGGCGCTCTGGGCGTGTGCCAAGCAGGCTGACGCTGCTGTGATCAGGAGCCACTTATGACCGTGAGTCATGTGGCAGGATGACGGCGGATTTGTTGATGCGGGCTAGCGTAGGCATGCCGCATTGGCGCATGGCTAGACGCAGTTCTGCGGTCAAGATGTCGAGGGCGCGCTCGACGCCGGCTTGTCCGAAGGAGGTGAGCGCCCACAGATAGGGGCGTCCGATGCCGACGGCTTTCGCACCTAGCGCCAGGGCCTTGAGCGCGTCCGAGCCGCGGCGGATGCCGCCGTCGACGAACACGGGAATGCGGCCGTTGACAGCGTCGACCACTTCGGGAAGATCTTCGATGGTGGCGCGGCCGGTTTCCATGGCGCGGCCGCCGTGGTTCGAAACTAGAACGCCGTCGACGCCGTGCTCGACTGCTAGTTTCGCGTCCTCGGGGGCTTCGATGCCTTTGAGCACGATCTTCATTTTGGTGAATTTCCGCAGTTTGTCGACGAAGGCCCAGTCTAGCGAGGCGGGGTTCATGCCGAAGCCTTTCATGTCGAGGCCCTTGAACATGGGACGCTCGGCGAGATTGCCGCCGGGCTCGCCGGGGCCGTGGCAGACGGTGCAATCGCGGGTGTCCTGGCGGCGGAAGCGGCGGTAGGTCTCGGTGTTGCGTCCGGCTAGCAGGTCGACGGTGACGGCCATGACGGGGCACCCTGTGGCTTCGACGCGGCGGACTAACGTTTCGACGTTTTCCCATTTCGAGGGCACGTAGAGCTGGTACCAGACGGGTTCGCCGCGGGCTTGGGTTACGTCTTCGATAGAGGTGCTGCTCACGGTGGAAAGAATTTGCAGGGCGTTTTTGGATTTCGCAGCGCGACCGGTGGCGACTTCACCGTCGGGGTGGAACATTTTATGGCCGCCGGTGGGGCAGATGAAGATGGGAGTGTCGTAGGTCTTGCCGAAGAGGTCGACTTTGAGGTCGGGTTTGCTGACGTCGACTAGGCGGCGGGTGCGCAGTTCGATTTTTTTGTAGCCGTCGATGTTGGCGCGATAGGTGCGGTCGTCGTCGACTCCGGAGGCCATGTAGCCCCAATGCGCCGGGGGCAGAAGGCGGCGGGCCATTTCTTCGAAATCGTTGACGCTGATGGCGTCCTTAGCATCCTTCATTTCGAAGGGGACCAACTGATTTTGCCAGGCGGAGGCGGGGAGCGTGGCTAACGGGCTGGCGGCTAGAAACTTCAAAAAGCGGCGGCGATTTTGCGCGACGAATTCCGGAGTCATTACGGGTACTGATTATATCAAGCGGACGAGCTGGGCGCAGCACGGGCTTGGCTGCGCTTGGCGCAGTTTCGAAAAAGACGGGACGACCGGCGGTCCGCCCCACATTACTTGGCTACGGGCTGGAGGGCGCGGCTGGCGATGATGTGATCGATCAGGCCGTATTGCATGGCTTGGTCGGGCTCCAGGATGTAATCGCGGTCTACGTCGCGGGCGATGCGTTCTACGGGCTGGCTGGTGGCGTCGGCGAGAATCTGGTTCAAAGTTTCGCGCATGCGCAGGATTTCGCGGGCGTAGATGTCGATGTCGGTGGCTTGGCCGGCTAGGCCGCTCATGGACGGCTGGTGGATCAGGATGCGCGAGTGCGGCAGGCTATAGCGTTTGCCTTTGGTGCCGCAGGCAAGAAGAACGGCGGCCATGGAGGCGGCTTGGCCTACGCAATAGGTGACGATGTTGGGCTCTACCAGGCGCATGGTATCCAAGATGGCCAGACCCGCGGTGATGGAACCGCCGGGCGAATTGATGTAGAGCGAGATGTCCTTTTCGGGATCCTCGGCGGCCAGGAACAGCATCTGCGCGATGACCAGGTTCGCGACGTTGTCATCGATGGGCGTGCCCAGGAAGATGATGTTCTCCTTGAGCAGGCGCGAGTAAATGTCAAAGGCGCGTTCGCCGCGTGAGGTCTGTTCGACCACCATCGGGACCAGGACGGAATTCTGCATAAACTAAACTCTCCTTCACTTACGGCGGGGACGGGCGAGCAACTTGCGCTTCTCCCCCAGGGCTTTCGCCAAGTCGGCGATAGAAGTCCCCCCCAAGTACTCTATGATACGCGACCGCAGAGCTTTCCACGAGTCGTGCATGCCGCAGAGCGGCGCGGTCGTTGCATTCGGGGGCGCCTCCGATGCAGCGGTCGAAGCGGCCCGGGCCGTCGACGGCTTCGACGATGCGCAGCATGGAGAGGTCTTCGGCGGGGAGGCTGAGGCGGAATCCGCCGCCGGGGCCTTTGTTGGATTTGAGAAAACCGTCGCGGGTGAGGTCCTGCAAAAGCTTGGCGAGGAAGGGCGCGGGGATGTTGGCGTCGGCGGCGATGGTCTTGGCCATGGTGAATTCGCCGGGCGGGAGGGTGGCGATGTGGACTAACGCGCGCAGGGCGTATTCGGCGGAGCGGGAATAGATCATATAAAAATATGAGTTTATCTGAAATAGGGGATGTGGGTTTAAATGGAAACTATGCGGATTGCGATGCTGGCGGATATTCACGCTAATGTTTGGGCGCTGGAAGCGGTGCTAGCGGATGTTCGCAAGCACGGCTGCGATGCGGTGTGGAATTTGGGCGACATTCTGCACGGGGCGTTGAGGCCGCGCGCGACTTACGAACTTCTGCGAGATGCGGGCGTTGCACTGACCATTCGCGGCAATCAGGACCGGGAGTTGGATGAATGGATGATTCGCGATGCGGGCGCGGAAGCGATGGACTGGCTGGGCGGTCTTCCGGCGACGACGGTGTTCGAAGAGGAGGTGCTGCTGTGTCATGGCTCGCCTACGGACGATTGCTTTATTTGCTGGAGGATGTGTCGAGCGGGCATCCGGTGGTGCGCGACGAGGAGGAGATCGTCAAGTTGCTAGGCGGGGTTTCGCAGGCCGGTGATTGTTTGCGGGCATACGCATATTCCGCGGCTGGTGCGACTGGCGAATGGGCAGACGATCGTGAATCCGGGGAGTGTGGGTGTGGCGGCCTATAGCGACGACGCACCGGTGCCGCATGCGATGGAGAACTATTCGCCGGATGCTTCCTACGCGATTCTGGAAAAGACGGCGGGTTGGGATGTGACGTTTCGCAAAGTTCCTTACGACACGCAGAGAGGCTGCGCGGACGGCGGCGGAGCAGGGGCGCAGCGATTGGGCGTATCAGATCGCTACGGGGCGGGTAGCGAAAGCCTAAGGCACAGAGACACGGGCGACGCTCGCCCGCTTCGCCCGGGCGTCCAGGCTCGGGAGGTGCGGATGTTTTTCGGCAGGATGATCTGGCCTTTGGTCGAGAGGCGGGTGTTCTCCATGGTAAGGCTAAGGTTTGGCCGGCGGCACAATGCGTAGAGAACCGATGTTGCCGGTGGCTTGATCCATCACGGCGACGCGGATCTGGCTCAGGCCCGGCACCGGGGTGATGGCGACGTTGAGAGTCAACCCCTCTTTGAGCAGCTTGTCGCGATTCTCGTCGGTTACGTCGATTTTGATTGAGTTCTGGACGGCGTCGAGCACGACCCCGGTGGCGGCCTGTTGTGCGATTACGAAATTCAACATGTCGGCCCAGCGGCTGTTCCTGGCGGCCAGGCTCAAGCTCTGCATGTCCATACCGAGCGCGAGAATAAAATTCCCAGCGTGCGCGGCGTCGGGAGTCAGCGAGGCGGTGAGACCCAGGGCGGTGGCGTCGGCGGGGCTGAACAGCGCATTCTTGAGAATCGCGCTCGCGGGGGGCGAATCGACGGCGAGGAGCGGCGAGGCGAAGTAGCCCTTGCGATAACGCGTGTCGGTGCCCTTGCGCGCGACTTTTACTTTCAACTCGTGATAGCTGCCGTCGAGATCTTTCTCGTCCGCATAGAAGCCCAGGGTGTAGGCGACTTCGGCGTCTTCGGTCGCTTGCTTAACGGCGCCACGAATATCGTTGCTGTTGTAAAAGGCTTTGCCTCCGGTCCAATCGGCCAGGAGTTGCATGGTTTCAATTTCTTGATTACCGGCCATATATTCGGGAGTGGGCATGTTGGTTGCCTGGCCCAATCCGGTTTGGTTGTGCAATTTCGGCATTTCGGTTCTGAGGGGGTTGGAGGCAAGAAGGCCGCGGGCGTCAACCGGGTAGATGGAAACATTGGCTTGGTCGATGGCTATGGCGGCGTCCTTCATGGGGCCGGAATAAGTACCCAGGCGCTGCCCCGCGCCGTTTAGGCCGCTGCGATCGAATCCTATGCTCAGCGGGAAGGCGCCCGAAATCCAGATCAAATTTTTGCGTCCCGGCACTCCGGCCATGCGGCTGGCGATGGCGTCCATGGCGGAGAGTGTGATGGCGACGCGGCGGTCGATCGAATATTCCTGCAGCGGCTCCAGAATCTGCGCCACCAAATCCGCAGTGTCCGCGGTGGCTACGGTAGCGGGTCCGGGAGCGGTGAGATTCACCCCACTGGCGGCCGCGGGATCGCCCTGCGAATTGGCCAAAATGGTGGAGGTGGAGTTACGGTAGCGTTCGAGCGCGCGCGTCAGACTGGCTTGGTCCTGCGTGAAATCGTGGACGATGCGCAGATTATTGCCGAGCGCATAGATCGCGACCGGGCTTTCGGAATCGAGGGCCTTCAGAAACATGAGAACCTGGCGCCGCGCGTCGGCCTGATCCTTGAATTTGGTGTTGAGGCTGTCGAATAAGAGGACAGTGGCCGTTACCGGGGACTCGCTTTGGCGGTCGAGGCGGTTCGAAAATGTATTCGGAGGAAGCGCCGCGTGGGCCGCGCGGTCACTGGCGCGGGCCACGCTGAAGGTGGCAATCTGGCGTGATTTTCCTTTATCCAGAATTTCAAAATCGCTTTTGGTCAAATCCGCGATGGCGCCATGTTTGTCGCGAACGACTACGGCCACTTGCACGAGTCGCGTGGTGACTTGAATGGGGGCTTGCGCCACGGCCGCGGCAGCGAGCGTGAAGAACAGGATTTTTCGCACGAGGATCAGTATATTGGCGCGAATTTACGGCGTCAATGGCGCGATTATTTTGGAATGGCGCTGATGTAATCGGTGATCAGCTTTAATTCTTCGGGCTTGAAGTGGAAGGCGGGCATAATGGAGCCGGGCGAATATTTGGGCGGATCAGCGAAGTGGCCTTCGATCCAGGAGCGCTCGCGGCGTTCGCCGACGCCGTTCAAGGGCGGACCGAGGTCGTCGCCGACGCCGTTGATTTTGTGGCAACTGGCGCAGTCGTTGGCCTGGTAGATCAGGGCTCCGTCGACGGCGGTCTGGGGAGCGTTCTGCCACGCGTCGACGGCTTTGTCGCTGCGTTTGCTGACGAAGGTGACCAGCATTTGGACTTGCGCGTCGGTCAAGACTCCGGGGGCTTTGGGGTTAGTTTTAATGTGCTCTTCGAGCCAATCCATGGGGCGCGAGGAAGGGGCAATGGTCAGATCGGGCGCGGCTCCCGATTGTCCGAGCGCATGGCAGCTCGCGCATTGCGCTTTGCGGAAGTAACCGATCGAGGCCATGTTGCCGGCTGAAATTTCCTGCCACGGTTGGACCAGCGACATATCCATCTCGCGGGTTTCTGGAGTGGTGGCGACGGCGCGCTCGGTGAGTCCGCCCCAGAAGATTGCGCCTAGGATAACCAGTCCGATGGCGCCGGTGCGCTGCCGCACCATTTTCATTTTGCCGCGGTCGATGAAGGGCACCAGCAGCAGCGCAATGATCGCCAGCGTAGGAATAATCACGGCGCCGACGACTTCGAGAGGTCCTTCAAACCACTTCAGGAATTGGAACAGGAACAGAAAATACCATTCGGGACGGGGGATGTAGCTTAAGTCGGTGGGGTCCGCCAAGTGCCCGAGGGGCACGCGAGCCAGCAGCGCCATGCCCATGAGCACGGCAAACCAACCGAAAATGGCGACGGTGTCTTTGGCCACTTGCTGGGGATAGAACTTTTTCTTGGGCTGAAGCTCGTCCCCAGGGACGGGAGCTACGCCGTAGCGCCGGACCAAGTAAACGTGAATGGCGATCAGCAGGGCCGTTAGCGGCGGCAGAAGCTGCACGTGGGCCACGTAGAAGCGCGTGAAGGTGATGGCGCCGATCGAAGTGCCATTGCTGCCGAGCAGGCGGACCAGTAAGCGGTCCCGCACCGGGGGCTAACGCCGAGATTTGGGTGGTGACGACGGTGCCCCAATAGGCCCGGTTGTCCCAGGGCAGCAAATAGCCGCTCAGGCCAAAAGCAAGAGTCAGCAGCAGCAGTACGACGCCCGCGATCCAGGTGGCTTCGCGCGGTTTCTTATAACTGCCCCATAGGAAGGTTTGGATCATGTGGAGCACCACGATGACGATCATCAGGCTGGCGCCCCAGTGGTGCAACGCGCGCATGAAGCGGCCGGCGGTCACCTGCGTCATGATGTAGCGCAGGCTGTCGTAGGCTTCGGGCGGCGTGGGCGCATAGTTCAGCGCCAGCAGAATTCCAGTGACGACTTGCACCAGGAATGCGAATAGCGCAACGCTGCCAAACACTTGGTGCCATCCGGAGGAGGCTGGGATGTCTTCGTAAAGAAAGTGTTTGACGGCGCTCTCGACCCCGGTACGGTCTTCGAGCCAATCGAGCAACGGACGAAACATGCCCGGCTAGGCCTTCCGGATCTCCGAACCGATGAGTAGCTTGCTGTTCTCCACTCGTACAGGATAGCGGTCCAGCGGTCGCGATGCAGGACCACCCAGCACGTTCCCGTCGATGGAAAAGCGCGATTCGTGGCAGGGGCAGACGAACTGGTCGCGCGAGGCCTCCCAATGATAAGCGCAGCCGAGGTGAGTGCATTGCGGCGAGTAGGCCACGACGTTCTGATCGTCGGTGCGGACCACCCAGGCGATCACCTTCTCCTGAAACGTGCGCCAGCCGTCGACGCGAGTTCTCTCGAAGGTGACTTCCTGAGGCTTGCCGATTTGTAGCTGCGTAAGGTTGGCAGCCTCCACGAAATTGCCTTTGGATTTCGCATTGCGCGTCACCAAGAGATAAAGCGCTGTGGGAACGCCCAAGGCGACGCCCATCACGGCGCCGAGTCCGGAGATGATTGCTGTATGAAAAGACCTGCGAGTCTGCATTCCTGTAGTGTTGACGAGCCTAGTTGCGATTCGTTCCTCTCGCCAGTGGCGGATTTTAATTTCTCCCACTAGCCGGACTGCAGGTCGAGGCGCCCAAGCTACAATGGAGGCATCCAGGCATGGCACTTTGCAGCCCGGATGTTTCTTCTTCCTAAGAGTGTACAGGAGCCTTCCCTGAATTTCACTGTGCCATTTGTCATAACCGGGATCGCTTTTTTGAGTGCCACGGGTGGCGTGTGGCTGACCTCGGTGCACGCGTGGTCGCGCCGGCTGGTGCCTTTCAGTGGAGGCGTACTGATGGGCGTGGCGCTTTTCTGGGTGCTGCCGGAGATGGCAGATTACCTGAGCTGGCTCAACGCGTTAGCGTGGATCGCGGTAGGTTTAGGCGCGCTGTGGGTGGTGGATCGCTTTGTGCATCCGGTGTGTCCGGCTTGTTCGCATCCGCACGATCACGATCATTGTTCGGCGGAACTTCACGGGTTTGCGCCGCCGCTGCTGATTGCCGCGGCTTTGCATAGCGCACTGGACGGCTGGAGCGTTTCGGCGGCAGATGGGTCGGCGCATTTGGGAATGCCGTTTGTTCTGGCGATTGCGCTCCATAAAATCCCGGAAGGACTTGCGCTGGGCGTAATTGTGCGGGCGGCGATGGCTTCGCGGCGGGCGGCGTTGGGATGGTGCTTGCTGGCGGAATCGGCGACGCTGGTGGGGGCCGGGCTGGAGTTGGTCTTGGCACCCTACTTGGGGCCGCAAGTTCTGCACGCATTCCTGGCGATCGCAGGGGGCACTTTTTTGTATCTGGGCGGACACGCGATTCACGGTGAATTCCGGCGGCAGGGCGTAACTCCTGGGTTGTTGCCGGCTCTGGCGGGGATCGCTAGCCCAAGTGTGTTCCGCTTATTCCGGCTGTTGTAAAAAATTGCGGAAGAAGCGCCGGGAGTTCAGCGTCTAAGCGTTGTATACTGCAACAGAATGAACGGAGCCGGGAAATACGCAGGCTGGATGCGCCAGGTAATCGGACTGGCGCTGATTCTCCTGTTTGGGCCGGCGCCGGTGATGTCGCTGCTGGCGCAGGCCGACGAACCGCAGTGCCAGATGGCGTGCTGCAAACGTGCGGGCCTTGGGCAATCCTGCCCGCTCCATCACGCGGCGGCTGCCGATTCGGCGCAAGGGTTCCACGCAGCGAACAAGTGTCTGGCGGGATGTTCGCAAGTTTCCGGCGCGCCCTCCGCGTTCGCGGCTGGATTTTTAGCGCCGGGCTCATGGTTTTCCCTTCCTCGCATTGAGAAAGCAACCCTTCGGGAACGCGCTTCCAGCGCCGGCTTGGTTCTCGATCCCATCCTGCATCAGCGGCCTCCTCCAGGCTTTACCGCCTAAAAAAATCGACAGTTAAATTTTGACGGTATGCGCGTAATGCGCGCGCGATTGGCTGAACGCTGAAGGTCTGCTGAGGAGGGTCCCACATGAAATTGCTTTTGTTATTCATATCTATTTCTTTTTTTTCGTTTCTATCTGCTGCCACGAGCAGTGTTGGCGGCATCGTGCACGATCCGCAGCACCGCCCGATTCCCGGCGCGCAAATCATTCTTCATGGCCCGAATGACAGCGCGACAAAAACCGCGCAATCCGACGCGAACGGTGAGTTTCGCATTAACGACGTCCCGGAAGGGGCCTACACCGTCGAGATCTCCGCCGCAGGGTTCCAGTCATTGCAGCAGCCACTAGCGGTAACGGCGGACAAAGCGCCCGTCCTGCACTTTCAACTGGAGCTGGCACCGCTGAATTCAAGCGTCGAAGTGTCCGGGGCCGCCAGCAGATTAAATACGCATGGCGTCGACGGTGCAGACCATGGTTTCGCCTGAGGAAATCATGCATACCGCGGGCGCGGATCAAACCAACAGCCTGGCCATGATCACCGATTTTACGCCGGGCGCATACATGGTTCACGACATGCTCCACATGCGCGGCGGCCACCAGGTGAATTGGTTTTTCGACGGCATACCGGTGATCAACACCAATATTGCGGCCAATGTTGCGCCCCTCATTAATCCCAAGAACGTGGAAGAGCTGGAGATCGAACGCGGCGGGTTTTCGAGCCAGTACGGCGATCGCACTTATGGATTTTTCAATGTGGTGACACCCTCCGGCTTCGAGCGCAACAATGAGATGGAAGTGATTGCGTCCGCTGGCAACTTCTATTCGACCGACGATCAGATCAATATCGGCAGCCACACACAGCGCTTTGCCTACTACGCCAGCGTGGACGGAAGCCGCTCGGAGTTAGGGCTGGCACTGCCGGTATCGCAAGTCATCCACGACCAGACTAGTGGAGTGGGCGGATTTCTTTCTCTGCTCTTCAATCCCAACGCCAAGGACCAACTTCGTTGGATCGCCTCGCTGCGCGAAGATCATTATCAAATTCCGAATCCGCCGGACGCACAAGCCGCGGGAATTCGCGATCTCGATCTGGAGCGAGATTACTTAGGCGGCTTTCACTGGACGCATAGCTTCTCCGATGGAGTTACGTTCACGCTCTCACCCTATTTCCATTACAACAGCGCGCATTACGCGGGCGGGCCGCAGGACAATCCATTCATTCTGGATGACAATGCCCGCGCCAATTATTTCGGTGGCCGCGCCGTGCTGCAGGCGCAGAAGAAGCGGCACAGCGCGCGAGTTGGTATTGAAGTTTGGGGCCAGCACGACAATACTTTTTTTGGGCTCACGGCCAATCCGGGCGGAGGCGTGTTGAGTCAGGCGGAAACGCAGTGGGCCAACTCGAACGCGCTTTTTCTGGAAGATCAATACAAGGTCACCTCGTGGCTCACGCTCGACCTGGGCATTCGGCTTACGCATTACGGCGGGCTTGGTCAATGAGAACGCGGCCGATCCGCGGCTGGGCGCGGCCATCCGCATTCCGCGCCTGAACTGGACGCTGCACGGATACTACGCGTATTACTACCAGCCTCCTCCGCTCGACAGCCTGGCCGGTCCAGCGCTTAATTTTGCGGTGTCGCAAGGTTTCGGCTTCATTCCGCTGCAGGGCGAGCGCGATATTCAGCACGATATCGGATTGAATATTCCGGTGCGCGGATGGTCGCTCGACGTGGATTATTTTCACACCAGCGCGCGCAACTTTCTGGATCACGATGTCATCGGCGATTCCGGGATTTTTATTCCGTTGACGGATTTGGGAGCGATCATCAGCGGGACCGAGGTCAGTCTGCGTTCGCCGCGGATGTTCCATATGGCCCAATGGCGAGTGGCGTACTCGAATCAGATTGCGCAGGGAATCGGGCCGATTACCGGGGGATTACTGGAATTCGCTCCGACTGGGCAATTTCCTGCTCGATCACGATCAGCGGAACACGCTGACGTCGGTCCTCTCGCTGACTTTGCCAGGTAACATGTGGGCGACGCCGTCCTACCAGTTCGGCTCGGGGTTTTTGAACGGGGATGGCCCGACCCATCTGCCGCCGCACTCGACGTTCGATCTGTCGATCGGCAAGACCTTCCGGGAAAAGCTGACGGTTTCTGTCAATGCGGTTAATATCGCGAATACGCGCTACCTGCTGGACACCAGCAACACTTTCGGCGGGACACACTACATCAACCCTCGCCAGATTTACGGCGAAATCAGGTACCGGTTTCACTTTTAACCTGGTCGCGCCAACCTGACGCAGTCGTCGCCGGCGCTTTGGGATAATGAATGCTGCATGGACGCCGCGGAATCATTCACGCTCAGGACTGCGCGCTGGCTGGCGTTCGCGTCGTCCGCGGCGATTGTGGTGGGGATCGCGCCTTCGCAGATTCTGCTGGGCATGGCGCTGGCGGCGCTGCTGTTATCGCGGGAAAAATTGCGGCTGCCTCCGATCAAATTGCCGCTGGGATTGTTCCTGCTGGGAACGCTGATCGCGATTGCGTTTTCCGGGAATCCGGCGGCGGGGTGGCCGCAGATCAAGAAAATCTATGTGTTCACGCAATTGTTGATCGTGTTTTCGCTGCTGCGGAATATGGCGATGATCCGCTGGCTGTTTCTGAGCTGGGCGGCGTTTGGCAGCGTCAGCGCGGGGCTCAGCTTCGTGCAGTTCGCGCGCAAGGTGCAGCAGGCGCACGCGGCGGGCAGCAACGTCTATAACTTCTACGTGGGCGAGCGCATCACCGGATTCATGAGCCACTGGTACACGTTTTCGGCCGAGGAAATGTTTGTGCTGATCATGCTGGCGTCGTTTCTGTTCTTCGCTCCGGAGGCGCGGAAACGAATGTGGCTGTGGATCGTGGTGGCGGCGGTGAGCTCATTGGGGCTGCTGCTGGCGGAGACGCGCGGGGTGTGGATCGCGACTGCCGTGGCGGGGTTGTATCTGCTGTGGTTCTGGCGGCGCTGGCTGGTGATTGTGATGCCCGTGGTGGTAGTCGCGGGATTGCTGCTTTCGCCCAACGTGATTCGCGAGCGCTTCACTTCTATCCTGCGTCCCAGCAGTCTGGATTCGAATGATTTCCGCAAAGTGGTCTGGCGCACGGGCCTGCAGATGATCGAGCGGCATCCTGTGCTGGGACTGGGGCCGGAGATGCCGCGGATTCACTTCAACGAGTACGTTCCGGCCGATATTCCGCGTCCGCTGCCGGTGGGGTCGTACATGCATCTGCACAACATCTACCTGCATTACGCGGCCGAGCGCGGCATTCCCGTGCTGCTGGTATTTCTGTGGCTGATGGGGCGCATTTTGTGGGATTTCTGGCACGGGCTGCGGACGCTGCCGCCGGGGCGCGACGATCGGCGGTTTCTGCTGCATGGCGGGATTGCGGTGGTCATCGCGACGCTGGTTGACGGTGTCGCGAATATGAACCTGGGCGATAGCGAAGTGCTGACGATGTTCCTGGTGGTGGTGGCCTGCGGATATCTGGCGCTCGAAAAAGATGTGGCGCGCGAAGCGCCGAAGACCCCGGAAGAACTGCCGGTTGCGGCGTGATCGACTAGCGCAATTGCGGAGCGATTTTCGTGTTCCATTCGGCGGGCGATAGCACTGTGTGCGGAACCAGCGCCCGGCGCAGTTTGAAACGCATCTTGCGGAGACCTTTCACCTGACGCCCTTCCGCGACGAACGGGATCAGCTTGGCGGCGCTGCGGGCTAGTTGTTCGCGCGCGGCGCGGAAGCGAGCGCCATCCTGGGGACGATATTGCGCCCACGCGATGGTGTGAAAAAAAGCTGCGGGCCCGAAGTGATTAGAGCGCAGAATATCTTCGACGTAAACGCGGATAGGACCTTCGAATTCGTGGAGAGTGTCGTGGAAGGCCACGATTGCGCCGTCGGCGAGATAGGGCGAGAACAAATCGAAGTCCTCTTTGGCGCCGGCGTAGGTGTGGTCGCCATCGATCCACAGCAGGCGGATTTGACGGTTCCAACCTTTGGCGACGTCCCGAGATGGAGCGCGATGCACTTCGACGTGCTGCTCGATTCCGGCGCCGCGGATATTCGCCATGAACTCATCGAAGGACGACGTTTTTTCTCCCAGCATGGGGTCAGTCACGGAAGGCGCGGTGTGCGGATCGATGCTGACCACTGGGCCAAATCCGTAATGTGCGGCTAGCGACGCCAACCCCACCATGGATTTGCCTTTAAAACTGCCGATCTCAACGACCACGCCGGGGCCGGGCGCGCCAGCGGCGAGCAAGCCCAGGGCGCGGAATTCAAGCTCACCGATATAACCCGGAACTTCGCGGGCGCGTTGCCAGGCGGCGTCGATCACTGCTTGGAAATCCGAAGGCAGAGAGAGGTCGGACACCAAACAATTGTACTGTACAGATTATTGGCGCCTGGGAATCCGCTATCATCGATACAGGACCTTACGGGCTGCAATGAAGTTGATTTTGTACATTGTGTTGGTAATGCTCGCAGCGCTAGTGGTTTCCTCCCTGGATGCTGTCCCTGATCCTCCCGCAGTAAATCCGCACGGCTTAGATGCCAAAATCGCGGGAACGCGTGAGTTGCCGAATACCGCCGACGAACAAAGCTTGCGGTTTGTCCGCAGCTGCCTCGCGCCGCAGCTCCCGGGGCATCGATCCGGTTTGACTGAAAGCACAGCGGCGGACCGCCCCAGCGAAGAGTTGGCGGTGGTTGCTTGCGCGGCCGACCCCTCTCCTCCCGACTCGCTCTAATTTGCGCGTTTAAGACACGGATGCTGCCGGCGCTAATGCCGGCGAGCCTGGGAAGACCGTCCTCGTTGGAGGAGAAGGACCGTAGTGAAAGTCACAGAAGTCATCAGCGCATGGCGCAAGATTTTAAAGGGTGAGCGGCCCTCACTTTCGATCGAGATTACGCGGGAGTGCCCCTTGCAGTGCCCGGGATGCTACGCGTACGACGATGCGCATCTAGGCGGCGGGGCGACCTTGCGCAGCTTGGCGGACCGCAAGGGTCAGGAACTCATTGACGGGGTTCTGGCGTTGGTCGACAGGATTCGGCCTTTGCATTTATCCATCGTGGGAGGCGACCCGCTGGTGCGGTATCGCGAATTGGAATCCATGGTCCCGTTGTTGTTGGAGCGAGGAATCCACGTGCAGGTGGTCACCAGCGCCTTCCGTCCCCTCGCCGCGAGTTGGGCAAGTTTGCCGCACATGAACGTGGTGGTGTCGATAGACGGACTGCAGCCGGAACACGATATCCGCCGGACGCCGGCCACCTACGAGCGCATCCTTAAAAACATCGCGGGCCAGAACATCACGATTCATTGCACAGTAACAGGCCAGATGATGAAGCGGCCGGGATACTTGAGAGAGTTTCTGGAATTTTGGAGTCCACGGCCGGAGATCCGCAAAGTATGGTTCAGCTTGTTCACTCCGCAAAGAGGAGATCAGTTGCCGGAAATGCTGGCACCCGAGGAGCGGGAGCGGGCGATCGCGGACATGCTAGTGCTGCGCCAGGAATTTCCCAAACTGGACATGCCGGAGGGCCTGGTCCGGCAGTTTGCGACGCCTCCCGCGAGCCCTAAGGATTGCGTTTTCGCTCTCACGACACAGACTCTGTCGGCGGATTTCAAAACCAAGATCGTGCCCTGCCAATTCGGAGGCGACCCGGATTGCAGTTCGTGCGGGTGCATCGCATCCATGGGCTTGGCGGCGGTGGCAGCACACCGGTTGGGCGGCATCATTCCCGTTGGAGCGATCTTCAAGACTTCGATCAAAATCGGGCGTTCCCGGGCGAAGCCAGAGCCACCGGCGGTCGAGGAACCACTTCGAGTTTTGGGCTAGGAAGAGGGAGGGACAGATGAGAAGCGATGCCCCAGTGGTGAGCCAAACTGAACTCCAGACCTTGCGGGAACTAACCGGGCGCGTGGGAAGCAATCCGCTGCTCACACAGGCGAGCACCGGCAACACTTCTATCAAGCTGGATGGTGTCCTGTGGATCAAGGCATCGGGCAAATGGATGGCGGACGCTCTCGAGGATGACATCTTGACCCCGCTGGTCCTCGCGGACTTGCAGGGGGAGTGCCTGGAGCGGAACGTCGATCCGGCCGAACGCTATTCAGGAGCATCGCTCGAAACAGCCATGCACGCGGTTCTGCCGCATCGCGTGGTTGTGCACGTACATTGCGTCGATACCATTGCCTGGGCGGTTAGAAGCGACGCTCCGACGCACTTGCAGGAACGGCTAGACGGTTTGCGCTGGCACTGGATTCCATACGTGGCGTCCGGCTTGCCGCTGTCGCGGGCGATCCAGGGCACCGCCGGCGCTCGCGGCGCCGATGTATTTATTTTGGGGAATCACGGCTTGGTGATCGGAGGGAAAGACTGCAGAGAGGCGGAAAATCTCCTCGGCGAAGTGAGGCGGCGGCTGGCGATTCGGCCGCGGCAGGCACACCCGGCGGATTACACCACGCTGGCGGAGATTTCCGAAGATTCACGGTGGGATTTGCCTGACGACGATGGGGTCCATGGCCTGGGTACGGACAAAATTTCGCAAGCAGTCCTCTCAGGCGGGCTGCTGTACCCTTGTCAGGCGATCTTTTCAAATTCGAAAACACCGGCGCCGTTCCGTTCGATCCCGTGTCCCCAGTCCCTTGGGAAGTGCGACGCGCAATATCGCGATCGGCCTTTCCTGATGATCGAGGGGCGTGGAGTGCTGGTCAGGAAATCCATGACGCCCGCGGAGCACGCGATGCTCAGCGGGCTGGCTCAGGTGGTGCAGCGGATTCCAGCATCCGCGCCCCTCCGTTATCTGACCGAAGCCGAAAGCGCGAGTAGTTCGAGCACAGCCGCCTACCGCTACCGCGAACTCGCGAACGAACGGCTCGGTCACGGAGCAGGGGTAAGGGCGCTCTCCAGACAAGTACCCGGGGATGCCTGGGCGAGCTAAGTGTTTCGCCGGCTCGCTAGAACGTACTGAGCCAACCCTCGAGAATATGGCGCGCTAAAGGTTCGGTGGCTGCGGCGTGGGGATCGATGGGCGCGTCGAGGGTGTCGACGTCTCCGCAATTGGCCGGCTGCGCGGACCAATCGACGATCATTGCGGGCGTGATTTCGGGATGGAACTGGATGCCGTAGACGCTGTCGCGATAGCGAAAGGCCTGCTGGCGGCATTTGTCGGAGTAAGCCAGCAGTTCGGCCCCGGGGGGCCGCGTGAAGGTCTCGCTGTGCCAGTGAAAAAACGTGCTGGGCGAGTCGCAGGCCGCCGAACACCGGGTCATTTTGCGCACCTTCGGTGAAATGGACCGGCGCCCAGCCGATCTCCTTTTCGCGATTGCGGTAGACGTGCTGCGCCCAGCGCTTTGGCGATCAACTGCGCGCCCAGGCAGATGCCGAGCACGGGAACCTTTTCGTCGATCACCTGTTGGATGAAATGCATTTCGGCCGACATGTCGGGGTCGTTGGCGGATTGGGGGCCTCCCATGACGATCAGGCCGTCGTGCTGAGCCGAGGTCGAGCTTGTCGTTTAAATCGCTATAAACAAAAGGGATGTGGAGGTCGTTCAGAATCTCCGCAAAGTAGCCCAAGTGCTCAAAACGCTCGTGGCGCAGAACCAGGAGCGACCGATGGGCTGCGGGAGCCGGTTCCGGCATGTTTTAAGCCTAGCAAGAACTTGACTATTTGTCTGAATCCCGCCGATATACAGGGAAGGGAGGCGGAGGGTTCCGCCCGTATAATTAGAATGCACGCATGAAAATTCTGATTGCAGACGACAGCATTGTTTCGCGGCACCTGCTGGACGCAACTTTGCGCCGGTGGGGTTACGAAGTGGTGGTGGCCTGCGACGGCAACGAAGCCTGGCAGATTCTGCAATCCGAGAAGCGCGCCCAAGATCGCGATTCTGGATTGGATGATGCCGGGGCTGACCGGTCCGGAAGTGTGCCGCAGAGTGCGCGCGACGGCCAAGGACAAGGACATCTATACCTATATCCTGCTGTTGAGCTCCAAGAGCCAGCGCGAGGATTTGATTGAAGGCATGGAATCCGGCGCGGACGATTACTTGACCAAGCCCTTCGATCAGCATGAGCTGCAGGTGCGGTTGCGGCCGGGCGTGCGCATTCTGGAACTGCAGCACGAGTTGATTTCGGCGCGCGAGGAGCTGCGCGATCAGGCCACCAAGGACTTCCTGACGCGGATCTGGAACCGGTCCTCTATCCTGGATATTTTGGGCCGTGAGTTGCAGCGCGGGCTTCGCGAGAACCGGCCGGTGGGTCTGGTGCTGGCGGATCTGGATAAGTTTAAGTCGGTCAACGACACCTACGGGCACTTCGCGGGCGACGCGGTGCTGCGGGAATTTGTGCGGCGCATGTCGGGGTCGATCCGGCCGTATGACGCAATCGGGCGCTACGGCGGCGAGGAATTCCTGATCGTGCTGCCGGGCTGCGATGTGAACGTTACCGAGAAGCAGGCGGAGCGGATGCGCGAGGCGCTGGCCAACGATCCTATGTGGTTCAACGAAGAGTCCCAGTTGGTCACGTGCAGTTTCGGAGCTACCGCTTGGGTACCGGGGATCGCAGCCGACCGAAGAGGCGCTGATTCGGGTGGCTGACGATGCGCTTTATGCGGCCAAGCGCCAAGGACGGAACCGGGTGGTGTTTATTCCGTTCACGGGTGCGGCGCTCGAAGCGGTCCCGGCGGGGCCGCGCAACCTGGGCACGAAGTGATAACAACTTGGGGCACAAAAGTGATAGGCTGAAGGTCCCCGGTGAGAAGGGGACCAAGAAGTCACGATTCCAGAGTCATACCAGAACGACGCGGCGAAGGGGAACGTTCAAATGTTCCCCTTCTCGCATTTTCAGGGCTCGATGGTTTCTAGACCACGCCGCGGACGCGGAGGGCTTCGTCGATCAGAGCCAACAACTGCTGGCGCGTCACTTCGAGTTTTTCGCCGGGATCGGGCATGTCTTCGGCGGCCAAGGGGCTGCCGGGCTCAAAATGATTGGGAACGGTGACACCGTAGCGGGTGCGGGCTTCGAATAGCTTCTCGATCTCAGCGCGCGGCAGTACGCGGGGGCCGCCTAACATTTCGGCCACCAGCGCGATGCGGGCCAGGTGTTCGAGCGTCTCCATGCGGGCGTAGGCTTGGGCCACGTTTTCGCCGTAACAAACGGCTCCGTGGTTGGCGAGCAGAATGGCGTTGAATTTCCCGACGTAGGGTAGCATCCCGTCGACTAGCGCGGGGGTTCCGGGGAGGCCATACTCGGCTAGCGGTACCGACCCCATAGATACGATCAGTTCCGGCATTAGCCCCAGATTTAGAGCGCGACCGGCGACGGCGAACCCGGTCGAAATCGGCGGATGGGCGTGGACCACAGAATTGATGTCGGGCCGGTTATCGTAGATCGCCACGTGCATGGCCATTTCGGTGGTGCGCTCGCCTGCGCCGGCAATCTTGTTGCCGGCGTTGTCGCACACGATCAGATCCTCGGGACGCATGCGGCCTTTGCAGACGCCGGCCGGAGTGGCGAGGATACGCTCGCGGTCCAGGCGCACTGTCAGGTTGCCGTCATTGGCCGCGATCCAACCGCGTTCGTACATCATCCGGCCCGTAGAGACGATGTCTGCGCGGAGCTGTTGCTCGCCGGAAGGCATAAACCTTTATAGTCTATCAAGCGGGCGGCGTGTTGCGGCACGCCCCTTTTGTTTTCCGGCGCAAGTTTGATATCTTCAAAGCCGGCATGAAAATCAACCTTACCATCAACGGCAAAAAATATTCAGACGACGTCGAGCCCAGGCTGCTGCTGATCCACTATTTGCGGGATGTGGCAGGGCTTACGGGCTCGCACGTGGGATGTGAAACTTCGCTGTGCGGGGCTTGCACCATCGAGTTCGACGGCAAGGCGGTGAAGAGCTGCAGCATGTTCGCGGTGCAAGCCGACGGCGCAAACCTGACCACGATTGAGGGCTTGGCCGAGAACGGCAAGCTGCATGGGATGCAGGAAGCTTTCTGGAATCAGCACGGCGCGCAGTGCGGTTTTTGTACGCCGGGAATGATCATGGCGTCGAAGCAAATTCTGGATCGCAATCCGAATCCCACGGACGCGGAGATCCGGCATGGCATCGACGGCAACCTGTGCCGGTGCACGGGCTATCAGCACATCGTGAATGCGGTGCGGGCAGCGGCCGCGGCGGCGGGGGAATAGGGGCCGGTTATGGCGAGCACCATCACACAGGTTGAAAAACTGGTTGGCAAGCGCATCCGCAGGCGTGAAGATCCGCGGTTGATCACGGGCACGGCTACTTACGTCGACGACATTCAGATGCCGGGCATGCACTACGCTGCGATCGTCCGCAGCCCGCACGCGGCGGCGCGAATTCGTTCGATCGACACGAAAGCGGCAGCGGAAACGCCGAGCGTTGCGGCTATTTATACCGGCAAGGATACGGCGAAGGTGGGTCCAGTGCCGTGCGGCGGCTCGCTGCCGGGACTGCGCGTGCCGCATCATTACATCCTAGCGACGGACCGCGTGTACTTCGTCGGCCATCCGGTGGCGGTGGTGGTCGCTACCGACAAATATCTGGCGCGCGATGCGGCAGAGAAGATCGAAATCGACTGGGACGTACTGCCCGCGGTGGCTGATCCCGAGAAGGCGATCGCAGCGGGAGCGCCGCCGGTGCATCCGGAGTGGCCCGACAACGTCGCGTTCAACTATCACCAGGAAGGCGGCGACGTCGATAAAGCGTTCGCCGAAGCGGACGTGGTGGTGAAGCAGCGCATCACCAGCCAGCGCTTGATTCCATCGTCGATGGAGACGCGCGGCGTGGTGGCGGAGTGGCGCGGTGCGGACCGGCAGTTGAACTTGTACACGTCGACGCAGGTGCCGCATTTGGTTCGTACGCTGGTGGCGGGCATGCTGGGGCTGGAAGAAAACCGGATGCGCGTGATCGCGCCGGAGGTCGGCGGGGGCTTCGGCAGCAAGTTGAATATTTATGCCGAAGAAGCGCTGATGGGCTTCGTGGCGATGCAGATCGGCAAGCCAGTGAAGTGGATTGAATCGCGGCGCGAGAATTTTCTGTGCACCATTCAGGGTCGTGGGCACGTGGATTATTTCGAGCTGGCGGCTAAGAAGGATGGGACTATTCTGGGGATCAAGCTAAAGTTGATCCAGGATCTGGGCGCGTATCATCAGTTGCTGACGCCGG
Source organism: Bryobacterales bacterium (assembly GCA_963745995.1). GTDB lineage: Bacteria > Acidobacteriota > Terriglobia > Bryobacterales > Bryobacteraceae > Palsa-187. Next base: position 951,631 of record CAVUZF010000005.1, on the reverse strand, counting down.
TGATTCCGACGTTGAGCGTGCTGATGATGCCTGGGTTGTACCGGACTAAAAACATTCGCGCCGATATTGTTGGGGCGTTCACTAACTGCGTTCCAACGGATGCGTATCGTGGGGCGGGGCGTCCGGAAGCGACTCATGGGATCGAACGCATGGTGGATATCTTGTCGGACGAACTGAAGATCGATCCGGCGGAGATTCGCTTGAAGAATTTCGTGCATAACGAAGAATTCCCGTTCCCGACCGCGACGGGGCTGATGTATGACTCAGGAAATTACGCGGCGCCGCTCGAGAAGGCGCTGAAGACTGTCGATTATCAAAAGCTGCGCGCCGAGCAGGCGGAAGCGCGCAAGCAGGGCAAGCTGATGGGCATCGGCATCTGCACTTACGGCGAAATTTGCGGGATCGGGCCGTCACCGGCGACTCCTGCTGGTGGATGGGAGAGCGCGACGGTGAAGATCGAGCCATCGGGCAAAGTGACGATCCTGACCGGCATTTGCCATCACGGGCAGGGCGAAGAAACCACCTTTGCGCAGATCGCGGCGGATGAACTGGGTGTGGATATCGACGACATCCTGGTGCTGCGCGGGGACACGGCGATTGTGCAATACGGCATCGGCACTTTTGGGAGCCGCGGCACGGCGATCGGCGGTACGGCGCTGTATTTCGCGCTGCAGGAATTGCGGGCCAAGATCAAAAAGTTCGGCGCGATGCTGCTCGAATCTGACGATGTGTCTTTCGCGAACGGGCAGGTGACTTGCAACAAGACCGGCAAATCCAAATCGCTGGCGGAGATAGCGGGAGCTTCTTATCGCGCCTTGAAACTGCCGCCGAACACGGAGCCGGGACTGAATTCGACGCATTTTTGGGAGCCGCCGAATTTCACTTTCGGCTTCGGCGCTCACTTGGTGGTTACGGACATCGATACGGACACTGGGCAAGTAACCGTGCGGCGTTATGTTGCGGTGGACGATTGTGGCAATATTTTGAATCCGTTGATCGTCGACGGGCAAGTCCACGGCGGTGTGGCGCAGGGGTTGGGACAGGCGCTGTGGGAGGAGGCTGTCTACGACGATAACGGACAGTTATTGACTGGCGAGTTCATGGATTATGCGATGCCGCGTGCGCATATGATGCCGTGGATCGAGAGCGACCACACGATTACGCCTTCGCCAGTGAATCCGCTGGGCGTGAAGGGCGTGGGCGAAGCGGGCACAATTGGCTGTTCGCCAGCGGTGGTGAACTCAGTCGTCGACGCGCTGTCGCACTTGGGCGTGCGGCATATAGATATGCCGATGACGCCGGAGAAAATATGGAAGCTCGTGGCGGGAGGCAAGAATTAACATGATTCCGCAAACGTTCGAATACGCGGCGCCGACGACTCTGGATGAGGCCGTGAAGCTGGTGGGGGGCGGAGCGAAAGTGCTGGCGGGCGGGATGAGCTTGATCCCGATGATGAAGCTGCGGCTGGCGGCTCCTGAGCAACTGGTGGACCTCGGCCGTATCAAAGACCTGAACTATATTCGCGAAGAAGGCGGAGCGCTGCACATCGGTGCGACTACTACGCATTATTTGGTCGAGAGTTCGGCGCTACTGCGGGCAAAGTGCCCGCTGCTTTCGGCTGCGGCTGCGGCCATCGGCGATGTGCAAGTGCGCAACATGGGAACCATGGGCGGCAGCGTGGCCCATGCCGATCCGGCGGCGGATTATCCGGCGGCGTTGCAGGCGCTCGAAGCGAGGATTGTGATTCGTGGCGCGAAGGGTGAGCGCACGGTGAGCGCGGCGGAATTCTTCCTCGATTCGTTCACTACGGCGCTTGAAGCGGGCGAGATTATTCGCGAGATCGTAGTCCCAGTGGAAGAAGCGGGGACCGGGACGAATTATCAGAAAATGGCGCATCCAGCTAGTGGATTCGCGATCGTGGGCATCGCGGCGCGGGTTAGGCGCAGTGGCGGGAAAGTCACCTTCGCGCGGATAGGCGTGACGGGGCTGTCGAATATTGGCTATCGCGCGGCGGCGGCGGAGAAGGCGCTCGAGGGCTCGGCGGGTTCGCCCGCAGATATTGCGAAGGCAGCGGCGCTGGTAACGCAAGGCGCGGACGCCAATGCCGATCTGCATGCTTCCGCGGATTATCGTAAGCATCTGGCGGTGGTTCATGCGGGACGCGCGTTGACGGCGGCGTTGAAGGCGTAACGGGTGAAGATTTCGGGAACCTACACCTTGCCGCTCCCTCAGGAGCGCGCTTATGCGGTAATGCAGGACCCCGTGGTATTGGCACGGGCCATCCCTGGCTGCGAGAGTCTTGAGAAGATCGGGCCTGATGAATACCGCATGAAGATGAAGATGGCGCTGGCAAGTTTGTCGGGCGCTTTCGAGGGGAAAGTGCGCATCACGGAGCAGACGCCTCCTGCGAGTTTCCGTCTGGTGGTGGAGGGGACGGGGCGGATTGGCTTCGTCAAGGGGGACGGATTGCTGAAGTTGACCAGCGTCGAGGGCAGCACCCAAGTGGCCTATGACGGAGATGCGCAGGTGGGTGGGACCATTGCGGCGGTGGGGCAGCGGTTGATCGATGGCACCGCTAAGACCATGATCAAGAAGTTTTTTGAGAAGTTGGCGGCGGAAGCATTCACGTCATAGTGGGATGTTGCCGTGCTTTTTGCGGGGCATGGTGTCCACTTTGGTTTCGAGCATGCGCAGGGCGCGGATTACGCGTGGGCGGGTTTGGCGCGGTTCGATGACGTCGTCGATGAAACCGTTTTCGGCGGCGATGAAGGGGCTAGCGAAGCGCTCGCGGAACTCTTCTAACTTGGTAGTGCGGACGGACTCTGGATTTTCGGCGGACGCGATTTCGCGGCGATAGACTATGTTCACTGCGCCTTCGGCTCCCATGACGGCGATTTCGGCGGTGGGCCATGCCAGATTCACATCGGTGCGCAGGTGCTTGGAGCCCATCACGCAATAAGCGCCTCCGTAAGCCTTGCGTGTGATCACCGTAATCTTAGGCACGGTGGCTTCGGCGTAGGCGTAGAGAAGCTTCGCGCCGTGACGGATGATGCCGCCGAATTCCTGCGCGGTACCGGGCAGGAAGCCGGGGACGTCTTCGAAAGTCAGAATCGGGATATTGAATGCGTCGCAGAAACGCACGAAACGCGCACCCTTGGCGGAGGAATCGATGTCCAGGCAGCCGGCGAGGTGTGCGGGTTGATTGGCCACCACGCCCACGCTGCGGCCGTCCATGCGCACGAAACCGATCACGATATTACGCGCCCAATGTTCGTGGACCTCAAAGAATTGGCCGTGATCGGCTACGCGGCGGATGACATCCTTGATATCGTAGGGCTGATTTGAAGCGGCGGGGACGATGGAATCGAGTTCCGGGTCCTGGCGGTCAGCGGGATCGTCGGTGTCGCCGCGCGGCGCTTCGTCGCGATTGTTTTGCGGCAGGTAGCTCATTAGCTCGCGAATGCTACGCAGGCATTCGGAGTCGTCATGAGACTGGAAATGCGCCACGCCGCTGACGGAGTTGTGTGTAGCCGCGCCACCCAGGGCTTCCTTGGTCACGTCCTCGTGGGTTACGGTTTTGATGACGTCGGGTCCAGTGACGAACATGTAGCTGGTTTTGTCCACCATGAAAACGAAATCGGTGAGCGCGGGAGAGTACACGGCGCCGCCGGCGCACGGGCCCATGACGGCGGAGATCTGTGGGATAACGCCGCTCGATAGCGTGTTGCGCAGAAAAATATCCGCGTAACCGGCGAGCGAACGGACGCCCTCCTGGATGCGCGCGCCGCCGGAATCGTTCAAGCCAATGACGGGCGCGCCGGTCTTGAGCGCAAGGTCCATGATCTTCACGATCTTTCGCGCGTTGGCTTCGGAGAGCGATCCGCCGAATACCGTGAAATCCTGCGCGAAGACATAGGCGGGGCGGCCGTGGATCAAGCCGTAACCAGTGACGAAGCCGTCGCCGTCGATCACCTGTTCGTCCATGCCGAAGTCGTGGCATTGGTGACGGACCAGTTTGTCGGTTTCCTCGAAGGTGGCTTCGTCGAGCAGCAGGTCGATGCGTTCGCGCGCGGAGAGTTTTCCTTCCGCGTGCTGGCGCGTGCGGCGCTCTTCTCCACCACCCGCTTCGGCGGCGGCGTGACGGCGCTGGAGTTCTTCTATTCGGTCTGACATTACAAGTTGTAGACTAGCAAAATGACTGCGTGGAGAAGTGCGGTGATGATTCTGGCGGCCGTGTCGGCTGCGGCGCAACCGGGAAGCCGCACCGCGGGGCCGCTGCTGATCGCGAAGCGGGGATTTTTCTACGCGGGCGGACGCGAAGCCGGTGGGACACTGGCTGACGCCATGTTCGTCGAATATCAAATCCCTGCGAAAGTTACGGCTCCGTATCCGATCGTGATGATTCACGGGCAATTTCAGAATGGCAGCAATTTTCTGGGAACACCGGACGATCGCGAAGGCTGGGCGGAGTATTTCGTGCGGCGCGGGTTTGCGGTGTATGTGGTGGATCAAGTAGCGCGCGGGCGGTCGGCGTACAATGCGGCCGAAGACGGACCGCTCACCACGGCGCCGGTAGAAACGATCGAGCGCCAATTCACAGGAATTGAAAAATACAATCTATGGCCGCAGGCGCGTTTGCATACACAGTGGCCGGGGACTGGCATGCATGGCGATCCGGTGTTCGAGCAGTTTCGAGCGTCGCAAAATCCTTCGATGACGGACAATGCAGCCATGGACGCGGCCAATCGTGCGGCGGGAGCGGCCCTGCTGCGGCGCATCGGACCGGCGATTCTGTTGACGCATTCGCGGTCGGGGCCGTTTGGCTGGGAAATCGCGGATGATGTGCCGGAACTCGTCAAGGGGATTGTCGCGGTGGAACCGAACGGTCCGCCGTTTTACGGCGCGGTACCGGCGGCGACGGGAACAGTGGCGCGACGATGGGGCATCGGAGACGCGCCGTTGACGTACGAACCTCCGGTGCACGATGCGGCTGATCTGGCGCCGAAGCGTGAAGAACAGCCCCAGAGGGCGGGCCTGGAAGCGTGCTGGTTTGCCGGAGTGCCACATAAATTGCCGCGTTTGGCGGGCATCCCGGTGATGATTGTCACGGCGGAGGCCTCGTATCACTCGCCCTATGATCACTGCACTTCGCAGTATTTGACACAGGCCGGGGTTTCTAATGACTTTGTCCCGCTGGCCAGCCGCGGGATTCACGGGAACGGGCACATGATGATGCTGGAGAAAAACAATCTGGAGATTGCAGGTGCGATCGCGGATTGGATCAGCGGACACGTGAGGGAAAAAAGAAAATGAGATCGTCGATCACACGGCGGCGTGCGCTGGCGGCGACCGCGGGAGTGCCGCTGGCAATGGTTTCGCCGCTGCGCGCTGCCGATCCCAAGCCGAACATCGTTTACATCATGGCGGACGATATGGGCTATGCCGACCTTTCCTGCTACGGGCGGCGCGAATATCGCACGCCCAATATCGACGGCCTGGCGGCGAGCGGCGTCCGGTTTCTACAGGCGTACGCGAATTCCTCGGTGTGCTCTGCTACACGTACGGCGCTGATCACGGGGCGTTATCAGTACCGGTTGCCTGTCGGTCTGGAAGAACCGATCGTGAGCGCCGCGCGCAAGGCAGGATTGCCGGCGGGTCATCCGACGCTGCCGTCGCTGTTGAAGAAGGCCAGTTACGGGACCACGCTCATTGGGAAATGGCATTTAGGTTATCTGCCGGATTACAGTCCTCTCAAGAGCGGCTACGATCACTTTTGGGGATTTCAAGGCGGCGCGCTGGACTATTTTTCGCACAAGGCCAACCCCAGCGCGGATACCGACGATCTATGGGACGACAGCGCTAAAGTACATGAAGCCGGTTACCTGACGAATTTGCTGGGCGACCGTGCTGTGAAAGTGATTGGCGATTATGCGAAATCCAAGCAGCCGTTTTTCTTGAGCTTGCATTTCAATGCGCCGCACTGGCCGTGGGAAGGTCCGGAGGACGAAGCCGAATCGCGCCGCGTCAAATCTTTGTTCGACTTCGATGGCGGCTCGCTCAAGACCTATGGGCGCATGGTTACGCAATTGGATGTGCAGGTGGGCCGGGTGCTGAAGGCGCTGACAGCAACGGCATCGAGAAAGACACTATCGTCATTTTCACCAGCGACAACGGCGGCGAACGCTTTTCGGACACTTGGCCGTTCACGGGGAAGAAGCTAGATCTGCTGGAAGGTGGGCTGCGCATACCGGCGATCGCGCGCTGGCCGGGGCATATCAAGCCGCGGAGTACCACCGATCAAGTCGCTATCACCATGGATTGGGTGCCCACGTTGCTCGCAGCCGGCGGCGGCGCAGGCCGATCCCGCGTATCCGCTGGATGGAATGAATCTGCTGCCGGCGCTGACGCAAAATGCCGCGCCCGTTCCTCGGAAATTGTATTGGCGCTATCGTTACAATGCGCAGCGGGCCATGCGCGATGGCGACATGAAATGGCTCAAGATCAACGAGAACACCTTTCTGTTTAATGTGGTGGACGATCCGCTGGAACGCGCTAATCTGAAGGACCGGCAGCCGGAGGTCTATCACAGACTAGCCGCTGACTATGAAGCCTGGAGCAAGACCATGCTGCCGGAGGATCCCAACGCCAATACCACCGCCTTTCTACGATGATGAATTGGCGGATCATCCGGGCAATAAGCGGAAGTGACGGTTGCCTAACGTAACGGCGGAGCGGGCGCGGGCGTCCCATAAGTACGTGCCCCGCTCGTTTTCCGTTCTCGCCGCAGCGGCATTGCTTTTCCCGTTGCTTGCACAGGAAACGGATAACTCCACCATCCGCGCGAACGTGCCGCTGGTGTTGGCGCCGGTCACGGTGACGGACAAGAAGGGAAATTTCATCGACGGACTTTCGGTGGATGATTTCCGTCTGACCGATGACGGCATGCCGCAGAGAATTCGGATGGATACTTCCGACACGGTGCTGGCTCCCGTGTCGCTGATGGTGCTGATTCAAGCCAGCGGAATTTCGGCGCCGGCGTTGGCGCGGATTGAGCGCGTGGGCGGGCTGATTAAGCCGCTGGTGATCGGACAGCGCGGGCAGGCGGCGGTGATCGAGTTCGACGATGAGATCCGGGTGCGGACGGATTTTACCGCGGACTCAGACCTGATCAGTGCCGCGTTTCAAAGAACCCGCAGCCGCAGTATTCGCACGGCGCGCTTGATCGACGCCGTGGCGGAGGGTGTGAAGATGCTGGACACGCGTTCTCCTAACAGCCGGCGGGTGATGCTGATCCTGAGCGAGTCGCGCGATCGCGGCAGCAAGGGCAAGCTCAGCGACGTGATCGAACAGGCGCAGCGCGCGGGTGTGGTGGTGTATGCGGCGACGTATTCGGTGCAGGGTTCGACGTTTTTATCGAGTCCTTCCGATAGCCCGTCGATGCCGGGCGGCGATGACAACGTGAATATCCTGGGCGGCATCCAAGAGCTGGCGCGTATCGGCAAAGCTAACGTGGCCGATGCGCTGGCGCGGACGACGGGCGGCCGGCATTTGTCGTTCCTTACGCTGGGGTCACTGGAGAACGTGATCTCGCGCGCCGGCGAAGAGATTCATAGCCAGTATCTAGTTAAGCTTCACGCCCACGCCCAGCGCGAAGGACGGATTCCACCAGATTCAGGTGGCGATTCCCTCGCATCCCGACGCCGTGATTCGCGTCAGGATGGGCTATTGGCCGCAAAAGTAAGCTATTCGAACAAATACAGCGCGGTGCCAGGCATCGGCAGCGGAGCTTCGGCTACGCCACCTTCGGCGACGCCTACCGGCTCCTCCTGCAACTGGCGCACGTAGATGCCGCCCTCGCCCAAATAAACTTCGAGCTCGGACGGGCGTGGCAGCGAGCCTTGAATCAGCGCTTCGCTGAGCGGATCTTCGATGTACTTCTGCAGCGCGCGGCGCAGGGGACGCGCGCCATAGCTGCGGTCCGTCAGCGTCTTGTCGATGATGTATTTCGCCGCGTCGTCGTTGAGGCGCAGCTTGATCTGCTTGGCGACCAGGTTCTTGTTGAGCTGGTCCGACAGCAGGTGCATGATCTTGAGCAGATCCTCATCGGTGAGCGACGTGAACAGGATCGTTTCATCCAGGCGGTTCAAGAATTCAGGATTGAACGCCTTCTTCACTTCGCTCATCACCTGATCTTCTACCTTGGCCGGCACGCCGCTGCCCGGGGCGGAGAAGCCCATGGGGCTGCGCTTATCGAGGAAGCGCGCGCCTAGGTTCGAGGTCATGATGATGATGGTGTTCTTGAAGTCCACCGTGTTGCCGAGGCCGTCGGTCAACTGGCCGTCTTCAAACACCTGCAACAGGATGTTGTAGACATCGGGGTGCGCCTTCTCGATTTCGTCGAGCAGGATGATGGAATAGGGCGCGCGCTTCACACGCTCGGTCAACTGGCCGCCCTCTTCATAACCCACGTATCCGGGAGGCGAGCCGATCAACTTCGATACCGAGTGCTTTTCCATGAACTCGGACATATCGAAGCGGATCAGCGATTTCTCGCTGCCGAACAGGAATTCGGCCAGCGCGCGGGCGACTTCAGTTTTGCCGACGCCCGTCGGCCCCAGGAACAGGAACGAACCGGCTGGGCGCTTGGGAGACTTCAGACCAGCGCGCGAGCGGCGGATGGCGCGGGCCAGAGCGGAGATGGCTTTCTCCTGGCTGATGACGCGGTGGTGCAGCTCCTCTTCAATGCGCAGGAGCTTCGAAACTTCTTCTTCCTTGATGGCGGTCATGGGCACGCCAGTCCAGCGTGCGACCACGTCTTCGATGTCGTCTTTGGTCACGACGCCTGTTGAGGTGTCGTCCAGGTTGTACTTTTCGCGCAGCAGCCGCAGGTTCTCACGCTCTTTGCGTTCTTCGTCGGAATAGAAGCGCGCTTTCTCGAACTCATGGTTCGCGATGGCGTTCTCCATGCGGTGCACGATGAACTTGATGCGCTTCTGGATGTCGGCGACTTCGCCGGGGAGCGTGGTCTGGCGCAGCTTCACGCGTGCGCCCGCTTCGTCGATCAAGTCGATAGCTTTGTCGGGGAGGAAGCGGTCCGGAATGAAACGAACCGAGGCGTGCACCGCGTTCTCGATGGCCTCATCGGTGTACGCTACCGCGTGGAACTTCTCGTAGCGTTCCTTGATGCCGAACAGAATGCGGGTGGCGTCTTCCTCGTTCGGCGGCGGAACTTTTACGGCCTGGAAACGGCGTTCGAGCGAGCGATCCTTCTCGATGGACTTGCGGTATTCCGAAGGCGTCGTCGCGCCGATGCACTGAATCTCGCCGCGCGACAGTGCCGGTTTCAAAATGTTCGCAGCGTCGAGCGAACCTTCGGCCGAGCCAGCGCCTACGAGTGTGTGCAACTCATCGATGAAGATGATGGCGTTCTGGTTCTCCATCAACTCTTTCATGATGGTTTTCAGACGCTCTTCAAACTGTCCGCGATATTTGGTGCCGGCGACGATCAGCGAAAGATCCAAAGCTAGGATGCGTTTGTCGGCGAGGAATGAGGGCACATCACCGTCCGCCACTTTCTGCGCCAGGCCTTCGACGATGGCGGTCTTGCCGACTCCGGGCTCTCCGATCAAAACCGGGTTGTTCTTGGTGCGGCGGCAGAGGATCTGGATCACGCGGTCGAGTTCTGTATCGCGACCGATCAAGGGATCGAGCAACCCGTCCATGGCAGCCTGCGTGAGGTCGCGGCTGAACTCGCTCAGCAAAGAACTTTCCTTCGGGCGGTTCGAAGAGACTTTTTCCGAACTCGACCGCTGGATCTCGTCGCGCACTTGGGTCAGGCGCAGTCCGCGCTCATGCAAGATGTCGGCGGCGAAGCACTTTTCTTCGCGCAACAGGCCCAGCAGCAGATGCTCGGTGCCGATGTGCTTGTGGTTGAGACGCTCGGCTTCTTCCGCTGCGTAGGCGAGCACGCGCTTGCACTCATGGCTCAGCGGCAGGTCGACCGAGGTCGAGACCTTTTCGCGCAGCGTGGTGTGCGCCTCGATCTGCTTGCGAATGGATTCCACCGATGCGCTGGATCGCAAAAAGCGATTGGCGAGCGCCTTGTCTTCGCGCAGCAAACCTAGCAGCAAATGCTCGGTTTCGATACAAGGACTGCCGAACTGGCTAGCCTCATAACGCGCAAAAAAGATGACACGCCGAGCTTTCTCGGTATAACGTTCAAACATGTTGAGTGCCCTCGCTACTATTAGACGGATTCCCCAGGGCCACGGATTCAAGCAGATGGCTGGCCGCGACCAACTGCCCTCTTTCGAGCGTGACGACACGGTCCGCACGATGCGCAAAGTTCAGATTGTGAGTGACGTGAATGGAAGTCAGGCGGCGGGACCGATGCAGTTCATCGAGCAGATCCATGATCATTTCGCCGGTTTTAAAGTCCAGGCTGCCGGTGGGTTCGTCGGCCAGCAGCACACTGGGATTGCCCGCCAGAGCGCGCGCCAAAACCACGCGCTGTTGTTCGCCGCCCGAGAGTTCGCCTGCGCGATGGGTGGCGCGGTTGCGTAAACCGACCTCCTCCAAACGCGCCATCGATACGGGTTCTGCTTCCTGCTGGCTCTGACCGCGTATCAGCAGGGGCATCATCACGTTCTCGAGTGCCGTGAATTCGGCCAGCAGGGAGTGAATCTGCCAGACAAAGCCCAGTTCCCGGTTGCGGAAGTCCGCAAGCTGGTTCGCCGGTAGCTGGCAAATGTCATTCTGCCCGAAGTATATCGCACCCTTCGTTGGCCTGTCCAGACCTCCAAGTAGATGAAGCAATGTACTTTTTCCGCTGCCCGACTCGCCCACCAGCGCCAGCTTTTCGCCTTGCGCGACTTCCAGATTAAGGCCGGAGAATACGACCAAATCGGCATCGCCGGAGCGGTAGACCTTAGATAGGCCTACGGCGCGGACCGCGGGTTCTGTCGAAGCGGACATAACCTATACAACTATCTTATCGTTAAGCGCAACTGGGGGAGCCGTACTAAGGTGAAATTATGAGAAAACTTCGGCGAGGGGGAGCTCGAGTGCAGGGTTTTCGGTGCGGAGGACATCGCCTTTGAATTCATGGAGACCGGCTTCAGGAGTGGCGACGAACACATGGCGCGAGCCGGGATCGAACTGCCAGATGTAACGCACTCCCCTCGCGAAATGGTCTTCGATGCGCTGGCGGAGATCCAGCAGATTGACGGTGGGCGAAAGAATCTCGATAACCAAGAACGCCGGCATTGCGTCGGAACAATCCGGCTTTACAAAGATGCCGGAGCTGCCGACGAAGATACTCAGTTCGTTGGGGAGGGACTCCAGATAGGCCAGCAATTTAGAACGCAGAAGCTCGCCTAAGCTGGCGGCCGAATCGGTACCGTGAGCCACCAGCTCTGCGCGGACGCGGTCTCGCATTAGCCCGCGCTCGCGCAATAGGGTTGCCGCCAGGCAATTTTCTTCGCGCAGCAGCGCCAGCAGCAGGTGCTCGGTGCCCAGGTGTTTGTGATTCAAGAGAGCCACTTCCTCGGCGGCATAAGAGAGCACGCGCTGGGACTCGTCGCTCAAAGGCAGATCCACTGACGTCGAAATCTTCGGGCGTAGTGGCGTGATGGCGCGGACCCCTTGACGGATGGATTCGACAGAGTCGACGGAAGGCAGGAAACGATGAGTAAGAGCTTTGTCTTCTCTGAGGAGTCCCAGGAGGATGTGTTCGGTCTCGATGCAGGGAGTGCCAAAGTTACTGGCTTCGTAGCGGGCGAAAAAGATGACGCGGCGGGCTTTTTCGGTGTAGCGCTGGAACATGACGCCTCCTCCGGTTAGGCGAAGACCTCGGCGAGGGGGAGTTCTAATACCGGGTTCTCGGTGCGCAGAACAACACCCTTGAATTCGTGGAAGCCAGCCGCTGGAGTTGCGACGTACACTTGCCGGCCGGATGGATCGAGCACCCAAACATAGCTCACGCCCATAGCCAGGTAATCGTCAATGCGCTCTTTTACGCGCTTCATGCGGTCCTCCGGCGAGAGGATTTCGACGCACAGGAATGGAGGTGTACGGAATATTTGTTCGGTGGCTTTGCCCAGCACCACGCAGACGTCAGGAATCCGGAAACGCGTTTTCGATACTTGCACGCGCTGCTCAACCACCACCGTAATTCCTAGTTGTTTTTGCCGTGAGCCAAAATAGACCGCGACGGCCGTTTGCAGACTACTGTGATCCAGTTCGCCCAAGTTACGCTCCTCGATGCGCCCGTCCACATAGTCGCAATCCGGCCGGTAGCTCGTCGCCAGATACTGTTCTACGGAGATCAGCGTCCCTGTGGGCATGTCCTCAAGCTACCACGATGTTCACTAGCTTATCCGGCACCACGATGATCTTCACTACCCGTTTTCCGGCGATGAACGGCTGGACCTTGGGGTCGGCCAGAGCCAGTTTTTCGATTTCCGTTTGTGGAGTTCCGAAGGGGACGGACAAGCGTCCGCGGACCTTGCCGTTCACTTGCAGCACGACGTCGGCGGCGTCCTCTTTCGCGAGCGCTTCGTCGAAAGCGGGCCACGGCTGGCGAAAAACGGGGCCTGTGCGGCCGAATTGCTCCCAGAGTTCTTCGGCAAGATAGGGAGCGAATGGGCCGATCAACAACACAACTGTGGGTAAGATTTGATCCAGCGCCGCGCGCGACAAGTTTGCTTCTTCGTCGTTCAATGTCTTGAGCAATTCCATCAGCGCGGCGATCGATGTATTGAAGTGCCAGCGGTTGTTGAAGTCCTCGGTTACCTTCTGGATAGTCTGGTGCAGTTTGCGCAGCGCGCGTCTGTCGGCCCCGGCATCGCCTGCGGTCTCGCGGCCGATGTTGCGCGTGACGAAGCGGTAGATGCGTTCGACGAATTTTCGCGGACCGCCGACGCTCGATTCGATCCACGGCATGTCTTTCTCGGGAGCGTTGGCGAACAGCACGAACAAGCGGCAGGTATCGGCGCCGTACTTGCCGACCATCTCTTCTGGGTCGACCACATTGCCTTTGGATTTCGACATCGCCGAGCCGTCGGAGCCCAGCACCATCCCTTGCGTAAACAGATTCGTCGCGGGCTCGTCGTTCGTGATCATGCCCAGATCGCGCATCACTTTCGTAAAGAAGCGCGAGTAAATTAAATGCAAAATCGCGTGGGTGACGCCGCCGATGTATTGATCGATCGGGAACCAGCGCTTGATCTGCGCGGAGTCGAAAGGCGCGGCGTCGTTTGTGGGATCGCAATAGCGATAGAAATACCAGGATGAATCGACGAAAGTGTCCATGGTGTCGCTCTCACGGTGCGCGTCCGCGCCGCACACGGGGCACTTCACGTTCATGAACGACGCGACTTCAGCCAACGGCGAACGGCCCTTGCCGGTGAACTTCACATCGTAAGGCAGGATCACGGGCAAGTCTTTTTCTGGAACCGGGACCACGCCGCACTTCGGGCAGTGGATCATCGGAATGGGCGTGCCCCAATAACGCTGACGCGAAATACCCCAATCCTTGATGCGATAAGTGATCGCAGCCTTGCCGAAACCTTTTTGTTCCGCGTAAGCATTCATCCGGCGGCGCGCTTCTTCGCTGGGGAGGCCTGAAAAATCGCCGGTATTTTCGGTCACGCCGTAGTCCGTGAACGGAGCCTTGAGATCGGTATCGAGGACACCGTCGACGGGGCGAATCACGGGACGGATTGTGATCCGGAACGTCTTCGCGAAATCGAAATCGCGCTCGTCATGCGCGGGGACGGCCATGATGGCGCCGGTGCCGTAGTCGATCAGCACGAAGTTGCCGATCCAAATGGGGATTTTCTCGCCGCTATACGGATTGATGGCGTAGTGACCGGTGAATACGCCGTCTTTAATGATGTCTCCGGGGCCCATCTGCTTGCGCGCATCGATCATCTGCCGTGCTTTGGCTCGTCCCGCGTCGTCGAGCAACTTCTGCGCGAGTGGATGTTCAGGAGCCAGAATCACGCAGGTAGCGCCGTAGATGGTGTCAACGCGCGTGGTGAACACGCGGATCTTTTCGCTGCCGCCATCGAGCGTGAAGTCGATCTCCGAGCCCTCCGAGCGCCCGATCCAGTTTCGCTGCATGGAGAGCACGCGCTCGGGCCACCCGCCTTCGAGTTTGTCGTAGGTGTCGCGCAACAGTTCTTCGGCGTAATCGGTGATTTTCCAGAACCATTGCTCGAGCGCGCGCTGTTCCACCGGCGTGGTCTCATGACGCCAGCAGCAGCCGTCAATCACCTGTTCGTTCGCGAGCACTGTAGCGCACTCGGGGCACCAGTTGACCAGCGCCTTCTTGCGATACGCCAGGCCGCGCTCGAACATCTTCAGGAAAAACCACTGGTTCCACTTATAGTAATCCGGGTCACACGTGGCGATCTCCAGATTCCAGTCATAGGCGAAGCCCATGCGGTGCATCTGGGTCTTCATCGCGGCGATGTTGGAGACGGTCCAATCGCGCGGGTGCATGCCGCGCTTGATGGCTGCGTTTTCGGCGGGCAATCCGAACGCATCCCAGCCCATGGGGTGTTGGACGTTATAGCCGCGCATCCACATGTAGCGCGCCAGCGCATCGCCAATCGAATAGTTGCGCACGTGGCCCATGTGCAGACGGCCGCTGGGGTAGGGCAGCATCTCGACGACGTAGTATTTGGGCGCGTTCGAAGCGGGATCGGCGGCGTATAGCTTGGGGTCGCTATTCCAACGCGCTTCCCATTTCAACTCGATCTGGTTGTGGTCGTACTGGTTTTGGTCGTGGAAGCTTTCCGGCATAGGCTCTTCAGTGTGTCCAGGTTGCGCTGTTCGTCGCCGTCCTGATCCACCGGCGTCTCAAGAATAAAAGCTTTGGAACGAAGCTGCGGGTGGGTGAGAATGCGACGAAACCCGTCTAATCCAATATAACCTTGCCCGATGTGCTGATGCCGGTCGATGTGCGAGGCTAGCTGGCCTTTCGAATCGTTGGCATGGATCACGTGCACGTTGTCGAGGCCCAGGATGGTGGCGGCCTGCGCGACGGTTTCTTTCAAACCGGCCTCGGTTGAGACGTCTTGACCCGAAGCCAGCAGATGGCAGGTATCGAGGCAAAAGCCCACGGGCAGATCCGTCATGCGCGGCGCAAATTCACGGATGGCGGCCAGTTCCTCAAAGCGTCCGCCGATTTGCGCGCCCGCGCCGACGGTGCACTCGGCCAATAGCATCAGTTTCCCGAACTTCAAACCGGCGGCGGCTTTCCCAATTCCTTCGAGAAACCGAAAGATGCCCTGTTCGACCGATTGCCCCTTGTAATTTCCGGGGTGCGCCACCAGGTATTCGGCGCCGATCGCAATGGCCCGCTCTAGTTCCCCGCGGAACGCCTCGACGGATTTCGCATACACGGTATCGTCGGCCGCGGCGAGGTTGATCAAATAGTTGTCATGAATTACAAGCGGCGTGAGATCGTATTTATCGCGCGCGCGATTTAAGAGCGCTATTGACGCGGCACTCGGTGATGACGCTTTCCACTGTCGCGGGCTCGCCGAGAAAATTTGAAAAGTATTGGCGCCGAGTTCCGCGGCGCGCAGTGCTGCGCCTTCGAGAGATTTGGCGATGGAAGTATGCAGGCCAATCCGCATCACAGGGATTCCTTCATAATAGAAGCAAGGTGTTTCTCCGCGCTGCAGCTTTCCTTTTGCTGGTCTCCGCCGTCGCGTCCGCCGCTGACCGCCTGTACCTCAAAGACGGCAACTATCAGCTCACCAATCAATACGAAGTGAAAGCCGATCGTGTACGCTATTACAGCACGGAGCGCGGCGAGTGGGAAGAAATTCCTCTGGAGCTAGTGGATCTTGATCGCACCAAGGGCGAACTGAAGGAGCGTGAAACTCAGCTCGCCGCTGACGCCAAGGCCGAAGCCGAAGAGCGCGCGGCCGAGAAGCTGGCGATCAAACAAGTTGCCGCAATTCCCACGCAGGCCGGTGCCTACTATATTCGTGGCGAACAGACGGAAGCGGTCAAGCAGGCCGAATCGAAGGTGGTCAGCGACAAGAAGCGCACGGTATTGAGAGTGCTTTCTCCCATTCCCTTGGTCCCCGGCAAAGCAACCATCGAACTCGACGGCGACCATGCACCCTTGCGCATTGCCGATACGCGTCCGGAATTCTATTTCCGTTTGTCCGATTACGAGCGCTTCGAAATCGTCAAGTTGACGCCGACGAAGAAAGGCGCACGCGTGGTGGAGAACCTGTCGATCCTGCAGATCAAAGACGACCGCATGGTGGACGAGATAGTCCAGAAGATCGAAACCTTCAAAAAGCAGGAGGCCGATATGCTCTACAAAATCTGGCCCGTGAAGGCATTGGAGCCCGGCGAATACGCGCTGATCCAGTACACGGAGGGCAAAATGAATCCGCAGATTTGGGATTTTACGCTTGACGCGAAGTAGTCATCCTCCGGCGACGCGGCGAAAGAAGGCCAACGAGTCTTCGGCGCATTTTTCCCAACGATATTTTTCGGCGCGCGCGCGGCCGTAGCGGGCGAGTTTGGCCCGCTCGCTCTCGGACTCCAGCAAGCGGGTGATGCCGGCCGCGATTTCCTCCGGATCGTGTGGGTCCACCAGTACCGCGGCATCGCGCCCCACTTCGGGCATCGAGGACACGTTCGAAGTGACAACCGCCACGCGCGCCGCCATGGCTTGGGCTACCCGGAGGGCGAAACCGTTGTATAGGGAGGGATAGACGAACAGCGTGGCCCCTGCCATGAGTCCGGGTAGGTTGTCGGTGTGTTCGCTAATTGAGAGCAACTCATAGTCGCGCTGCAATTCGGACTTTAGGGTGCGCCACGCAGTTTGCAACGTATCGAAATTTCCGCCGACCTCCCCGTGCATCACATAAGGGCGCTCCCGCTGCGTAGGCTGCGCATCGAAATACTCGGCGTCGACACCCGGATAGATGGTCGTAATTTTTTCCGCGTCGATGCCGAGGAGCCGGATGGCATCTTGGCGGACACTTTCTGACACCGCGATCAGGCCGTGGGCGCGCTCCAGTATTCTCTCCGCGAAATGCTGCGCTGCCTTGGTACGTTCGTTGGGTATCAACCAGCCCGACAGATCCTCGATGGTAGCCGTCAGTTTCGCGCTCCGCGGGGCACAGGGAGTCGCGGGCGACGCGTGAAAGACGTCCGTCCCGCGAAGTTTGAAATCGAGCCACTGCGCGCCCAATAGAGTGGCGAGCTTGCCGGATTCGATGACCTGAATCTCTTCTCCGTGCGCTTGAGCGCGGAGGGCCGCGACCCATGAGGCGGCCCAGGGTGCGACATCGCTCCCGGCGGCATCAATCGTGATGCGCATACGCGAGCGATTCAACGGGCGACGGCGGTTGGATTTTCCAGCGCTTCATCCACAGGAACAGAATGAGCAGTCCCCACAAGTGATAACCGAGGTTGGCGCGCCGTTTCAGATGCGACGTCCAATACGCCTTCGACGGCCTCCCAGCGAAAAATCCCCGATTCGCCACACGTTGCCTTTGCTGAGGGTCTCGATGAGGAGCGGCTTGAGAGTGGTTCGCAGCCAGTGGTGCGCCGGAATATCGAAGCCCTCTTTCGTGCCGCGCCAGGACTGCCTGCGGCAGCTTGTCCTTCATCAGATCGCGCAGGATGAACTTCAGCGAACTGCCGCGGATCTTGAAATCCTCCGGCAGCGTGGCCGCGAACTCTATGATGCGGTGATCCAAAAACGGCGGCCGCACTTCGAGCGAATGCGCCATGCTCATGCGGTCGCATTTATTGAGGATGTCGTCGGGCAGATAACAGAGCTGATCCAGCCACAAAAAGCGGTTGAGATAGCCGTCGGTCTCGCCGGGCAACGGGATCGCGCTCGCCGGACTGTTGGAAGCACAGTAGCGCGCGCCGCTGCGCTTCGTCGAACGTCCCGTTCCAATAAAAATGCGCGTCGACGGGTTCGAGCAGCGAACCTTCGAGCATCCGCCGGATCTTATAATCCAGGCCGATCTTTTCGTCAGACACCGGGAGCAGCGCGGCCGCACGCGCAGCGGCGCTTCGCGCGGCCCGCGGGAAATGGCGCAGCGTTTTCGCGTAACGGTCCGCGAGATAGGTGTTGTAGCCGCCGAACAATTCATCCGCGCCGTCGCCGGAGAGCGCTACGGTGACATCCTGGCGGCACATTTTGGATAGGAACCACACCGGCAGCGCGCCCGCGTCGGCGCTAGGTTCGTCCGAATAGGTAGCGAACTCCTCGATCGCGCCCGGCAGATCGTGCTCCGGGTTCAGATCGAACTCGTGATGATCCGTCTGGTACCGCTCAGCAACTTCACGGAAGAACTGGGTCTCGTCAAAGCTGCGTCCGCGAAAGGAAACCGAAAATGTTTTGAGGCGCGCGGCCGACTCCTCCGCCGCGTAGTGCAGAATGGTCGAAGAATCCAAGCCACCGCTCGACCACACGCCTAGCGGGGCGTCCGAAATTAAATGTTCCGTAACGGCGGAACGCAGCAGCCGGTCTAGTTCCTCTTTCGCTGTCGCTAGATCCAGCCGCGTGTCTGGCTTAAACTGCAAGCTCCAATAAGGATGAATCGACACCGCGCCATCCTGCCATTCGAGCCAATTTCCCGGAGCCAGTTTGTGGATATCTTCGACCAGCGTATCCGTGCCGGGAACGTAATTACAGGAAAGATACCGTTCGAGCGCACGCAGGTTCATGCGCCGGTCCAGCTCGGGATGCAGCAGAATCGCTTTCATCTCTGAGCCGAAGTAGAGATCGTCCCCGTGCCGGCGATAGTACAGCGGCTTGATGCCGACGCGATCGCGCACCAGCATCAGACGCCGTCGCGACTCGCTCCACAACGCCGCGCCGAACATGCCGCGCAGCTTCGCGAACGACCGCACATCCCATTCGAGGAACGCGCGCAGCACCACTTCGGTGTCGCAGCGCGAGTCGAAATGGTGCCCCAGCGCTTCGAGCTCGCGCCGCAGCTCCGCATGATTGTAGATTTCGCCGTTGAAGACCAGAACGGTGTCGCCATCGCCGCTGACCATGGGCTGATCGCCATGCTCAAGATCGATGATCTTGAGCCGCACCGCGCCCAGCGAGACGTTGGCCGATTCCCATACGTCCTGCCGGTCAGGTCCGCGATGGATCAGCGAGCGCGTGATCTCCCAGATGCGCTCGGGTTGCCTACGCCCGTTAGAATGCGTGAATCCGGCGATGCCACACACGGAATTAGTCTAGGCTTCGAGCTGCTCGGGAAATACCGCGTAACCCTGCGGCGGCGGGAACAGTTCTTCGAGAAGCATGAGGCGCTTCCGCAAATTCCGGCTAGGCAACTGGCGCGGGCCGGTGTCGACGTCGATGTCGCAACAGATGCCGTGCAGATACAGCGTCAGCGTGTCCGCGAAGGATTGCCGCGCGTACTCGCGAAACGCCTTGCCGTTGCGCACATTCTGCGAGCGCCGCATGGCCTGCTTCAGCCGCCAACTCGGCTCGTCCACTTCGCCGTGGACGTCCGCGCTCAGCTCATCGCGCAAGATGCGGATATAGCGGGTCTCGACATCGTCGGTCCAGTGATCCGCCATCAGCGTCGCCAGCAGGTGATAGAAACGGTAGTGGTATTCGGCCACTTCCTGATCTTTCAGCGCGAACGCCAGCACCGTTTCGTCACCCAGCTTCAGTTGCGTGTAAGGAGACAAGCGCCCTTCCGGAGGCCGCTCGATCGAGACGTAATCCGCCGTTGGTGGCGCCGTCTTGCGCTTCTCGTGCCCGTCGCCGCGCTCCAGATACGGCACCAGCAAGATCGAAATCTTAGGCAGCGCGCCGGCGATCGCGGGAGGCAGCGCCGCCACCGGCTCCTCCAGATACTCCTTGAGATCCTCCTCCGACATCGGAACCGAGGCGCAGAAGTACGAAAACGTGTTGCTGAGCGGAATCATCTCGCCGCGAAAGCGCTCGGCGAATTGGGTAACGCTTAGCTTGGAGAGGTCAAGTTGGGCCGGCATTGAGTGGCAATCTCATTGTAACCCCCCCGGCAAATGCGCGCCTTTTGGCAGGAACGGCCCTTCCCGTGCTATGCAAGATAGTGCATGGACCTCCAAGAAGCCATTGACTTTTCCGAGACATCACCTCTTTCAAGAAGTCGCTGTGGCCCTACCTGCGCGGCATTCACCCGCTGGTGATCCTGACCTCGCCCATCATTTATCTGTGCTCGATTCCGTTCCTGCTGCTGGATCTGGCGGTGACCATCTACCAGGCCGTTTGCTTCCCGGTTTACGGCATCCAGAAGGTGCCGCGCGCGGACTACCTGGTGTTTGACCGCGGCCGTCTGCGGTATCTCAATGTGATCGAAAAGATCGGTTGCGTCTACTGTTCTTACGCGAACGGATTGCTCGCGTACGTGGTCGAGATCGCCGCCCGCACGGAACAGCATTTCTGCCCTATCAAGCATGCCCGCAAGCTGCTGCGGCCGCACTCGCACTATGCGAGCTTTGTGCCTTACGGAGATCCGCGGGCTTATCGCAAACTGATCGATCATATCGAGCCCGCGCCGCCCCTCGCAAAGTGAATTTCGGCCTCCGTAATGATAGAGTAGACGCGAGGCTGATATTTCACTTATGACTCATCATCAATTCACGGGCCGTTTGGCCGGACTTGTATTCTTAGCCGCCGGCGCCGCTTGCGCGTTCGACGCCACCCTGCCGCTGCCGGCCGTGACTGTTACCGGCCCCGTCGCGAACACCACCGCGCTCCGTAACCCGGACCATGGCTATCCCTACAACGCCACGCCGCTGGATCTCGAAAAGCAAGGCTACGTGGAACAAGAGTTCTTCATCGAAGGCAAGGCCAACGCCTATAACATCACGCCCGGTCAGCCCGGTACGGTGAAGGATTCGAACCACCCTTTCAAGACCCGCATCGTCGTGAGACGTCCGAAATCGGCCGCGAAATTCAACGGCACGGTGGTGGTGGAGTGGTACAACGTCTCGCAAGGGCACGACGGCGAATATGACTGGTTCCAGTCCGCTGAGCACATGCTGCGCGCGGGCTATGCCTGGGTTGGAGTTTCAGATCAAAGAGTCGGCGTGAACTCGCTCAAGGAATGGAGCCCGGTCCGCTACGCCTCGCTCGACATCACCGATGGCGGTAAGGTCACCGACGATTCGCTGTGCTACGACGCCTTCACGGCAGCCGCCGTCGCGATCCGCGGCGAAAGCAACGTTAAGGTGATGGGCAACCTCAAAGCTGCGCGGCTGGTGGCCATCGGACACTCACAGTCTGCGGGGCGCCTATGGATCTACTTCCACTCGGTGCATCCGCTGATCCCGAAAGTCTACGATGCCGTGGTGCTGCACGGCGGCGGCGGTAAAGTCAGTGAGGATCTCAACGTCAAAGTCTTCAAGCTGCTCAACGAGACCGATGTCACCAGCCAGGCAAACAATCGCCAGCCGGATACCGATAAGTTCCGTCAGTGGGAAGTGGCTGGCACGTCGCACCTCGACGCCAAGTTCTCGCGCATGATGGCGGGACTCGGCCTGCGCGTTTCCGGCATGGACCCGGTGGATGGTTCCCCCGCGATTAACGGAGCGTCTATCAGTGGCGGCGCTGGCAATGGAGCTGCCGGCAATGGCGATGGCGTGGCCGGCACCAACGTCTGCAAGAACCCTCCGTTCAGCCGCATCCCTGAGCACTACGTTCTAAACGCGCTGCTCGATCAGACCACGCGCTGGTTGAAAGACGGCACCGCGCCGCCTACCGCCAGCCACATCGAACTCAAGCAGCTGCCTGACGCACCTGCCCAAGCCGCACCGGGCCGCGGCCCGCAAGGTCCCCGCTGGGAAGTAGTGCATGACCAACTCGGCAACGCTCATGGCGGAATCGAACTGGCGCAGCATGCTGTTCCCACGGCCACCAATACCGGCCAGAACGAAGGCGGAGCCGCTGGTGGTGAACGCAACTGCAACCTGATGGGTTCCTACTTCACCTGGGATGACGCGCGTCTGGCCATGCTCTATCCCACGCATGCCGCCTACGTCGCCAAAGTGAAGGAAGTCACCGAGAAAAACCTGAAGGCTGGCTACATTGTGAAGGCCGATGCGGATGCTACCATCGCCGAAGCTGTGCACTCCAGCATCGGCACGACGAAGGTGAGCGCGCGCTAGTCATTGGCGCGGGGCGGGCCAATTAGCAGTCACAAGAGTGGAACGTTATTGATATGCTGTGAATAACCTAAAGACGAGGTAAACAGCATGATTCGATCGTTCTTTTCCTTTTTACTGCTGGCATTGGCCGGTTCGGCGCCCCTACTCGCCCATCACTCGTTCGCCGCCGAATATGATGACACCAAGCCCATCAAAGTAGTCGGAACCGTCACCAAAGTCGAGTGGCAGAACCCGCATATCTGGTTCTATGTGGACGTGAAGGGCGAGGACGGCAAAGTGACCAATTACGCCTTCTCGGGAGGCGCTCCGGGCCAATTAATGCGCCGCGGCATCATGAAGAGCGCCATCCAGGTGGGGTCGGTTGTGACTGTCGATGGATTCAAAGCCAAGGATGGTTCGAACAACGCTTTCGGTTCGAAAGTCACGTATCCGGATGGCCGCATGGTGTTCACAGCCAACCAGGAAGACCACAACAATAAGCCTTGAGGAGGACGCCATGAAAAAGCTGACGATTCCGTTTTCACTCCTGGCCGCCGCCGCGGCCTTTGCTCCGGCGATTTACGCGCAGACATCCACGCCGGCCATTCCGCGTACCGCCGACGGCAGGCCGGATTTCACCGGCATCTACCAGTGGCCCACCTATCTGCCCGGCGCGGAGCGCGGTAAGAGCTCCGCCACTACCTTCGACCGCAAGAATTTCGCTCCCCTCAAGCCTGGCGGCGAAGCGTTCCTCGAGCCGCGCACCGGCGATCCGCGCCACGATGAGCCCCGCGACTTCTGCATGCCCGCCGGATTCCCTGGCGGAATGCTCTCGGCCAACGCCATGCAATTCTTCCAGACCAAGAATTACCTCACCATCGTCCACGAATTCCAGCGCATGTCGCGCATCATTCCGCTCGACGGGCGTCCCTTCCGCAAGGATATCGAGCCCTCGTTCTACGGCGATCCCGTGGGCCATTGGGAGGGCGACACCCTGGTGATCGTCACCACGAATTTTAAGCGCTGGATGCTGGACGATTATTTCTACACGAATCCCAAGGAATACCGCATGCACAGCGACGCCATGACTACCACTGAGCGCATTCAATGGAAAGACAAGGACACGCTTTCCTATCTGCTGACGATTGACGATCCTAAGACTTTCACCAAGCCGTGGTCTCAGGAATTCCAGATCAAGGCGAAGCCGGAATGGGATCGGGTGGGTCTGTTCGAATACGTCTGCGAAGAAAATAACCGCTGCCCGGGCGGCAAGTGCCAAGGCAATTAAGTTAGGGCAGCAGTTTTAAACCGGTGACCTTCATCTTGTCGCCGTCTATCTCACCCGCGACTTCGACACGCATGTCGTCGTCCTTTTTCGACGCCTGAATCAGCGCTAGCGCCTTCTGGTTGCCGGCCGCATCAAATGCGACAAACTTGTTGCTTTCATAAGTGAACACGCCGTAACCAGTGCGCTGGCAGGCCGGCATCAACAGGCACTTTTTGTCGTGAGTGTAAGCCCACAGCATCCCGCCTTCTAAATGCGGGTTGGAACCGGACACCATGCGGGTTTCCGCTCTGGCAGAGCATTCTTTATCGATCAAAACCCCTTGTACCGTGGTGGGCTTCGCGTCCGCGCCCAGCAGGGCGAAAGCCGCGCAACCGGTCACCAGGGACCATTCAAAGAGTCGTCGAATCGACATAGCTTTTCGAGCCTCCGTCCCATTTTTTACCATGACTTTTGCGGGCTGACAATACCCCGTTTCAGGTAGGGTGACCGGTCAATTGACGGCGTACCGTGCCCTCAGGGAGAAGGGCGCAATCTGGATATCGAACTGCTCCCCGCTGGCGCGCGCCATCTGATAGGTGCCGCCCATTTTGCCTGTCGGGGTTTTGAGCGGACACCACGATGAGTATTGGAAGGATTCGCCCGGCGCCAGCACCGGCTGCTCTCCCACCACCCCAGGACCCTTCACTTCTTCGGTGTGCTGCGAGCCATCGGTGATGATCCAGTGCCGGCTGATCAACTGCACCGTTTCCGAACCCTGGTTGGTAATGCGCACTGTGTACTGGAAAACCCAGTTATCCTCCAGCGGCCGCGAGTTCTCCGCGGAGTACCGCGATAAGACTTCGACGCGGATATTTTCCGTGATCGCCTCGGACATCGGCGCCAGCTCTGACCCAGGGTCTGCCATGGTGGAATGCTCATCATAGCAAGCTCGCGCGAACTTCTAGCCGCCGGCGATTGCTCCCACGATCAACAAGGGCTCAGTCCCGGAAGCGACTGCGTCCGGCAACGGGGCGTCCGCGGACTCGTGAGACCAATCTTCCGCGCAGGCAAAGAACCGTACGAAGGGACGCCGCTGCCGGCTGACATGATCGCGGATAGTCCCTTGCAGCATCGGATAACGGGCCTCCAGCGCGTCGAGGACGGAGCCGATGGTAGCCTTGCCCCCCACCTCCACCGTCACCTCGCCGTTGGCTTGCGCCAGATTTCGAAGATGCGCCGGGAGCACCACCCGGATCATGACAGCGTCTGCACTTCGACCGAAAGCACGGCGGGAAGATCCCGCACGATCGGGGCCCAACTGTCTCCGGCATCCGCCGATGCGTACACCTGCCCACCGGTGGTGCCGAAGTAAATACCGCACGAATCGAGCGAGTCCACCGCCATCGCATCGCGCAGGACGTTCACGTAGCAGTCGCTCTGCGGCAGGCCTTTGCTCAGCGGCTCCCACTCGTTTCCTCCGCTGCGGCTGCGATACACGCGCAGCTTTCCGTCGAGGGGAAAATGCTCCGAATCGCTTTTGATGGGGACGACGTAGATGGTCTCCGGCTCATGGGCGTGAACGTCGATGACGAAACCGAAATCGGTGGGCAGATTGCCGCTGACCTCATGCCAGGAATCGCCGGAGTTGTCGCTGCGCATGACGTCCCAGTGCTTCTGCATGAAGAGAACGCCGGGGCGCGAAGGGTGCATGGCGATGCGGTGAACGCAGTGGCCCACTTCCGCCGTCGGATCGGGAATGTGTTCGGACCTCAGCCCCTGATTGATGGGCCGCCACGTTGCGCCCGCGTCGTCGCTGCGGAAGGCGCCTGCTGCGGAAATAGCGATGAAGATCCTGCCCGGAACGCTGGGATCGAGCAGAATGGTGTGCAGGCACATGCCCCCGGCGCCTGGCTGCCAGCGGGGCCCGGAGCCATGGCCGCGCAAACCCGAAAGCTCTCCCCAGGACTTCCCGCCGTCGGTAGAGCGGAACAGTGCGGCGTCTTCGATCCCCGCATAAACCGTGTCGGGATCGGTTAGCGACGGCTCGATATGCCACACGCGCTTGAACTCCCAGGGATGCGGCGTGCCGTCGTACCACTGGTGAGTCCCTGGGACGCCATCGTAGACGAACTTATTATCCACCGGCTCCCAGGTTTTACCGCCGTCGCTCGAGCGCTGAATGAGCTGCCCGAACCACCCGCTGGATTGCGATGCATATAGGCGGTTCGGGTCGACCGGCGATCCCTTCAGATGGTAGATTTCCCAGCCCGCAAAATGAGGGCCGCTGACATCCCACTTTTCACGTTTTCCATCCGATGTCAAGATGAACGCGCCCTTGCGCGTGCCAACGAGAACGCGTACTCCGGTTTTGTTTGCCATAAGTTTCGTCTCCCTTTATTTTGCGAGGCCCGCCAGCCGCCCTGCCTCGGACTGCCCCAGAAACCCCGTCAATTCGACCACCGGCCGGATTTCGATAGTACCGCGGCGGGCGATGGGAATGCGGGCGGGCGATCTCTTGGTCCAGATCGCTGGCCTCGATCGGGAAGTAGCCGCCGAGCTGCTCACGCGTTCCCGCAAAGGGGCCGTCCGTCGCCAGGTCGCGCACCTGCGCGCTAGTGGCAGTGGACATGGGCTGCAGCGGCGCGGCTGCCATCGTGTGCTCCTTCCATATATTGATCGAATCATAGTTGAATCGAATGACGGAGGCCAGAATCGACACCCTTCTAAAGAATTATTTACCATCGGGGGAGATGCCCGGGGATGCCCACGAAGTGGTCGAGGAGTCGCGTCGCGCCGATTGGGTCCAGATCGTGGCGGCCTTAATCCGTCTGGTGGGCGACTTCGAAATCGCCGAAGAGGCGGCGCAAGAAGCGTTTACGGCCTTTAGTCAGTCACAACAGTGAGCACCGATTTCTCGAGCGGCGGCTGCACGACATGCAATGTTCGAAACCGTAAATTCACTTGCTTCCCCTTCGCCTCCCCGTCTACCCTCAATAAGTACGCTCATGCGCGGCGAACTTCACATCACGAAACCCTTGGTGCGCCGCAAGGCCAATCTCTCGCTGGTAAAATTCCGGCTGATGGCCTTCCTAGCGGTTCTGGGGCCCGGCTTTATCACCGCCAACGTCGACAACGATCCCGGCGGCATCCTCACCTATTCGCAAGCCGGCGCCAAGTACGGCTACACGCTGCTGTGGACCCTGATCCCCACCACCGTCGCGCTCATCGTAGTCCAGGAGATGGCCGCGCGCATGGGCGCCGTCACCGGCAAAGGCCTTTCCGATCTTATCCGCGAAGAGTTCGGCCTGCGCGCCACCTTCATCACCATGGCGATTCTGTCCATCGCCGATTTCGGCAACATCGCCGCCGAGTTTGCCGGCATCGCCTCCGGCATGGGAGTCTTCGGCGTGTACTAAGTATTTGGCAGTTCCGGTCGGCGCTAGCGCTCGTCTGGATCGTCATCGTCAAAGGCCGCTACAAGCCCGTCGAGCGCATGATGATTTTGTTTTCCCTGATTTATTTCACGTATCCGGTCTCCGCGTTCTTGGCCAAGCCGGATTGGAATCGCGCGCTGCACGACACTCTGATCCCGCAATTCCATGGCGATTCGCAATATCTGCTGATGGTCGTCGGCTTGGTCGGCACCACCATCACGCCGTGGATGCAGTTCTACCTGCAAGCGTCGATCGTCGAGAAGGGAGTCGACCGCCGCCACTACGCGCTCACTCGCCTGTGACGTGATCTTAGGCTGCGTCGTCACCGATGTCATCGCCTTTTTCATCGTGGTGGCCTGCGCCGCCACCATCTACAAAGCTGGAGGCAGGTACGCAAATCAACGACGCCGCCGACGCCGCTCTCGCGCTCAAGCCTTTCGCCGGACAATTTGCGACCGCTCTGTTCGCCGTGGGATTGGTGAACGCGTCACTGCTAGCCGCCGCGATCCTGCCCCTGGCCACGGCCTTTAACATCTGCGAAGGCCTGGGCTTCGAAGCCGGCGTCGAGCGCCGCTTCTCGGAAGCGCCCATTTTTTACTGGCTCTACACCCTGCTGATTGTCGGCGGAGCGGGCTTCGTGCTGATCCCACGCCTGCCGCTCTTGAAAGTGATTCTGTTTTCGCAGGTAGCGAACGGCATTCTGCTACCTTTCGTGCTGTTCTACATGCTGATGCTGATCAACCGCAAGCGCATCATGCAGGAATACGTCAACAACTGGTGGCAGAACGTAGTGGCGTACTCGACCGCCGTGATCATGGTCGCGCTCACCGCGGCACTGGTGTGGAATACGCTGCCTACAGGCGGCGCGCCACCACAACCGTAATATCGTCGGCCGGCGGAGCGCCTTGCGTGAAGCGCGCGACTTCCGTGTGCACCGCCTCCATGATTTCGTGCGCCGAGCGGCCCTTCATCGAGGCCACCAGATCCGCCAGTCGCTGCTCGCCGAAATCTTCGTCCGACGGATTCACGGCTTCGGTGACGCCGTCGCTGAACAGCACCAGCGTGTCGCCGCGCTCCATGTTGATGCGGAACTCTTCATACTGCGCCATGGGAAGAATGCCCAGGATCATGCCGCCGCCCGCCAGCAGTTCGAAGCCGCCCTTCGCGCGCACCAGCAGCGGCGGATTGTGGCCCGCGTTGGTGAATACCAGTTCGCCAGTGGCCGGGTCCGCGACTGTCATAAAAAACGTAATGAAGCGGTTGTCCGGAGTGTGCGCTGTAGTGGCCTTGTTCAGCCGCGTGATCTTCTCGGCCAGCCGGTCGCCCTCTTCAAACAACACTTTGACGCGCGCCTGCAAGCTCGACATCAGCAGCGATGCCGGCATGCCTTTGCCGGCCACGTCGCCCACCAGCATTCCCAAACGGCCATCCGGAAATTCCAGATAATCGTAATAATCGCCGCCCACCGTGCGGCAAGGCGAAGTGCGCCCCGCGATGTCCATTCCCTCGGTCTTAGGCGGCGCCGACGGCAGCAGCCCCATCTGAATGTGCGCGGCCTGATCCAGTTCCTTCGACATCGCGCGTTCCACCAACTCGATCTCGTTCAGCCGTGCGTGCTCGATGCGGATCGCCGCCACGTTCGCCATCACCGTCAACAGTCCCAGATCCTCGCGCGTGAACTCGCGGATCATATCCGGCGAGTCCACGTAGATCAGCCCGATCACCCGGTCGTTAGTCTGCAGCGGCACCGCAATCATGCTGCGCACCGAATTCTGCACGATGCTCATCTGCGCCTTGAGCGCCTGATCCATCTGCGCGTCCCGCACCAGCAGAGACGATTTCTCTTTGATCACGCGATCGCGCACCGTGTTCGAAATCTTGAACCCCGCGCCGCGCGCCGCCCGCGCCTTCAACTCGTCGCCTTCGAGCGTCATCAGCACGCCGCGCCCCGCCAGCACCGCTTCCATCGAGAGGTCCATGATGACCTCGAACAGCTCGTTCAGCGGGCGGTGCCCGGCGAGTTCGCGCCCCGCCCGAATCAGCGCCTGCATTTGCGGATTGCCTTGAATGATGGACGTCTTGTCCATCTCTCCGGATTGCGCGCTCAGCATTTCGTCGAGACTGGCCACCAGCGTGGTCGACCCCGACGTCGCGCTCTCGGAAACCTCGACGAACTCGACTTTCTGCACGCCCGCTGCACTCGGCAGCGCGTCCGACAGCTCCAATTCCAAATGCCCCGCCACGATTTTGTCGCCGATTCCCACCGGAGTCGGCGTGTCGATCCGGCGGTCGTTAACCAGGGTGCCGTTCTTGCTGCCCAGGTCCTCCGCCATCCACTGCCCGTTCACTTTGGTGAGCGCCATGTGCTGGCGCGACAGCCCGGCATCGTCGGGATAGCACAATTGGCAGGCGCTAGATCGCCCCAGCATGATGCGGTCGCGGTCCAGCGGCAAATAAGTGATCTTGCCTTCGAAATCGCGAATTAACAGTTCCTTCGGGATCGCGGGTGAAACCTTGCTGGGAGGACGCCACGGATTTAGCGTAACACCGGCGGACCCTTATCGGAACGCCACCCACGGCCGATAGTACTTACTAGGATTAAGATGGAATTTGCTTGACCTGGTACTGCCTTATCGCGCAAAATGGCAGTTCGGGTCCCGTGATCGTCAGAGCCTGAGGAGAAGTTTTGTCGTTTTTAGCAAATAGAGTTTTTCATGGGATCTGCGTGCTGCTGTCTGTTGAGCGCCGCTACTTCTCCCGCCATCACCAAAAAGCCTGCCAAGCGCGGCGCCAAGGTCGCCCGCAAACTTGCAGCCCCTATTGCTCCGGTGATAACCGCCGCCAAGAAGACCACCGCCCGCACTCTGCGCGGCCCGTGGCGCGTTCCCACCTACGCCGACTCGACCGAAGGCGACCGCCTTGAAGGCGAAGATCCCACCGTGCGCCGCGCCGCCCTCGACGCACTGGGCAAATTGAACGGCACGGTGGTGGTGGCCGATCCCGAGACCGGCCGCATCCTGAGCATCGTGAATCAGCGCCTGGCGTTCCGCGACGGCTTCCAGCCCTGCTCCACCGTGAAAGTTCCGGTGGCGCTGGCGGCACTGAGCGAATCGATCGTAGAACGCGACACCCGCATCCGTCTGTACGGCCGCACCAGCATGACGATGACCGAGGCGTTAGCGAAATCCAGCAACCAATACTTCGCGAGCCTGGGCATGAAGCTAGGCTTCGAGCGCGTCAGCTATTATGCGCATCTGTTCGGCCTAGGCGAAAAAGCCGGACTCGATATCGAAGGCGAACAAGCCGGCCTCCTGCCACCCGCTCCGCCCAAGAACGGCATGGGCATGATGACCAGCTTCGGCGACGGCATCGCCCTGACGCCGTTGGAGCTCACGGCTCTGGTAAGCGCGGTCGCCAACGGCGGCACTCTGTACTACTTACAATATCCGCGCACGCAAGAAGAAGCCCAAACCATTCTCCCGCGCGTGAAGCGCCACCTGGACATCGAAGCGCTGATCCCCGAAATCAAGCCCGGCATGGCCGGCGCCGTCGAGTACGGCACCGCCCGCCGCATCGGTTTCGACCCCCGCGAACCCATTTTCGGCAAGACCGGAACCTGCACCGACGAACGCTCGCCCACGCACCTAGGTTGGTTCGGATCGTTCTCAGAAACCAGCCGCGGCAAACTAGCCGTGACAGTTTTACTCACGGGAGGCCACGGCGTAAGCGGCCCCGCCGCCGCCGGAGTAGCAGGCAACGTCTACAAGAATCTGGGCGCCGTAGACTACGTAGCAAAAATAGGGACGGAGCCTATTTATCCGCGCCCACTCTCCCTAAGCCTGCAAAGCAGTGTGCGCGATAAATAGACTCCGTCCCTACTTTTGCTCGTCCAGCCCCGCCGTCAGCTCTTCCCATTCCGCCACGCGCGGCTTCGAGTTCGCCGCCGATGCACGTCCAGTTGCTTTGGTTAACCGCGCCGTCTCCTCAGCACTCTTAAAATCCCCCAGCGCCGCCTCGCACTGCTGAATCGCCGATTCCAGCGAAGCCACCTCCTGCTTCCACCACCCCCAACCGCTCCCGCATCTTCTGCGCCTTCATCGGATTCACCCGCGGCTTGTCTCGCTTCACTACTTCCGCGACCACTGGCTCCTCGACCGCAACCGGCTCCGCCACCATCGCCTCCGGCCCCCCCGCCTTGCGCCACAAATAATCCTCGTAGTTCCCCGGATAAACGTGCACGTGCCCCTCTTGAATCTCAAACACCCGCGTCGCCAAGTTGTCGATGAAGTAACGGTCGTGCGAAACGAACACGACCGTGCCGTTGTATTCCTTCAGCGCCTCGAGCAGCACGTCCTTAGCGCGCATATCCAGATGGTTCGTCGGCTCATCCAGCAGCAAAAAGTTCGAAGGCGCCAGCAGCATCCGCGCCAGCGCATAGCGATTGCGCTCGCCGCCCGACAGCACCCCGATCTTCTTAAACACGTCGTCCTCGCTGAACAAAAAGCACCCCAGCAGAGACCGCAGTTGCGTCTGCGAATGCCCCGTCGCCGAACCGCTCAAATCGTCCAGCAGCCGCGCGTTCACGTCCAGCTCCTTATATTGATCCTGCGCAAAGTAATCCGGAATCACGTTGTGCCCCAGCGTGTAGGAGCCCGAAGTGAGAGGCTCCGCACCCGCCAGCAACTTAATCATGGTGGACTTGCCCGCCCCGTTCACTCCCACCAGCGACACCCGATCCCCGCGCTCGATCACGAAATTCGCGTCGCCGAACACGAACTTCTGCCCGTAACTCTTCGAGACGTCCTTGAATTCCGCCACGATCCGCCCGCTGGGCTTCGGCTGCGGAAACTTGAAGTGGATGGTCTGCTCCTCCGGCGGAATTTCGATGCGCTCGATCTTGTCGAGTTCCTTAATGCGCGACTGCACCTGCTTGGCCTTGGTAGCCTGCGCCCGAAAGCGATTAATGAACGCCTCCAGTTGCTCGATGCGCTCGCGCTGATTGCGATACGCCGCCGTCAACTGATCCCGCCGCTCGGTCTTCTGCAGCAGGTACTTATCGTAGTTGCCGCTATAAAACTGCACCCGCTTGTTCCAGATCTCGACCGTCTTACTCACCGTCACGTCCAGAAAATAACGGTCGTGCGAAATCAGCAAATACGCGCCCGGATAACTGGTGAGATACGATTCCAGCCAGTTGCGCGCTTCGAGATCCAGATGGTTGGTAGGCTCATCCAGCAGCAGCAAGCTCGGTTTTTCAAGCAGCAATTTCGCCAGCGCCAGGCGCATCTGCCAGCCGCCCGAAAACTCCTCCGTGCGCCGCTCCCAGTCTTCCTTGCGGAAACCCAGCCCGTCGAGCACCGTCCCCACCTGCGCCTCAATCGCATATCCGTCGCGATTGCGAAACTCGCTGTCGATATGATGCGCCCGATCCGCCGCCGCGGCGTATTCGGGACTCGCCGGATCCAATTCGCCCAAGCTATGATGCAGCGCTTCCAGTTCCTTTTCCATCTCGCGGAGCTGATCGAACACCGTCATAGCCTCGGCGAAACACCGTACGCCCTGTCAGCGAGAGCCCGTCCTGCGGAAGGTAGCCGATCGTCATGCCCTTGGCCATGCTGAGAGACCCGTAGTCGAGCGTCTCCATCCCGCACAGAATCTTGAGTAGCGTCGATTTGCCGGTGCCGTTGCCGCCGACGAGGCCCGTGCGCTCGCGCGGCGTGATCAGCCAGTCGCAGTCTTCAAACAGGAGCTTGTGGCCGAAACGTTTCCCGGCCCCTTGGAGTTGAATCATTTCGCGGAGAAGTCTTACTCTACGCCCGACCCGAAAATTCCCGGGTTTCGGTGGCTATTTTCACTTTTTCACCCGGCTTGATAAAGAGCGGAACGCGGACCTCGAGGCCGGTCTCAAGCTTGGCGATCTTGGTGCCGCCGCCGCTGGCCGTATCGCCGCGCACGCCGGGTTCGGTTTCGGCAACCTCCAGCTCCACAAACGTCGGCAGCTGCACGCCAATGGGATTGCCGTTGTATTTGTTTGCATGGATGAGGGCACCTTCCACCAGAAGGTCCAAGGCATCCCCAATTACCGACGCGGGAAGGTTCAAAGTCTCGAAGTTGTCCTGGTCCAGGAAATAGGAACCGTCGGCGTCACTATATAAATAACTGACCGGAACCAATTGCATATCCGCTTCCTTAAACTTCTCGCCGGCCTTGAAGGTCTTATCCAGCACGGCGCCGTTCAGCAGGTTGCGAACTTTCAGACGTACCAGGGTTTGGCCGCCGCGGGCAGTGGGCGTGCTGATGTCTGCCTCCAGGCAGTAGAACGGAGCATTTTCGTGTTCGAAAACGGTCCGGCGTTTTATATTGATCGCATCAATCAGTGAGGCCACTGGCGTTCAGGCTCCTTAACTTTTCGAGTAGAAAAAATCCGGCTAGGTTGCGAGACGGGCCGCGGCTTGCGCTGCAATCGGCACCTCAGAAACCTTGGTATTTTGAAAGGCAACGATTTGCCACCTCGCCTCTTGCTTTGCGACGATCAATGTCGGCCGGGTCTCGATTTCGCGCGCTTCCGTGCCTTCGTGGAAATTCACCTGCGCGCGGGAGAATACGATCGCCACGTCGGGGCGCACAAAACGAATGCTCCGCAGCTGGAAGCTGGCGCGACTGCCTTTATAGATGGTGTTGAAGATGTGCCGGTGCGCGGCCTCGATGGCTGCGCGCCCGTCCAACTGCCCGCCAAAGATCTGGATGAAATTGGCGTCCTCTACAAACGCGTCCGCGAAACTCACGCTGTCGTAAGCGTTCCATGCGGTTTCAAGTTGCTTCAGGATGTCCTGAATAGCTCCCTCATCTTTTGTCATGATGCCCCTCCTAATCGCAGAAAAAGCTTAACGCCTTCGCGATGTACGCCTTCATCTCGCCGCGCTTCACCACTGCGTCCAGGAATCCGTGGTCCAGCAAAAATTCGCTGCGCTGAAACCCTGCGGGTAGCTTCTGGCGAATGGTCTGCTCGATGACCCGTGGGTCCGGCGAAACCAATCAGCGCGCCCGGCTCGGCAATGTTCAAATCGCCGAGCATCGCGAAACTCGCTGTCACGCCGCCGGTGGTCGGGTCGGTCAGCACGCTGATGAAAGGCAGCCGCTCTTCATCCAAGCGCATCAGCGCGGAAGAGATCTTAGCCATTTGCATCAAGCTGATCGCGCCTTCCTGCATGCGCGCGCCGCCTGACGCCGAGACCACGATCAACGGCGCCCGCCGCTCCATCGACCGCTCCACTGCCCGCGTGATCTTTTCGCCCACCACCGTGCCCATGCTGCCGCCGACGAACTTCAGCTCCATCGCGCAGATGTTGACGTGCCGCCCTTCGAGCGTGCCCCAGCCGGCCACCAGCGCATCCGACATCGACGTCGCCTTCTGCATCTCGCTCAAGCGCGCCGCGTAGGTTTTGGAATCGGAAAATTTCAGCGGATCGGTCGACGTCAGACTCGCGTCCACTTCTTCGTAGGTGCCGCCGTCGAACAGCAGCGCCAGCCGCGTCCGCGCATCCACGCGGAAGTGGTGATCGCACTGCGGGCACACCTGCCCGTTCTCGTCGAGAGTCTTCTTCCAGATGATCTGGCCGCAGCCCTCGCACTTGAGCCATAAACCCTCGGTGCGAACGCGCTTTTCGCCCTCCGCCGACCCTTCCGCCCCAGACCTCTCCCGCGAAAACCACGCCATAGTGATACTTCAAGCGTAACAGGCACCCACCCGCGGAAGCCAATTTGCATTCAGGGCGGCGCAAATCTACCAGGCATCCCAAATGTAAGCCGCAAACTCGCGCCGGTCCGTGAACCCCATCTGTTCATACAGCCGGATCGCGCCGGTATTGGTCGACGTCACCGTTAATCCCACCGTGCGGCACCCGTGCGCCGCCAGCGCCAGCATGGACCGCCGCAGCAGTGCATACCCCACGCCCTCTGCCGCGCTGCGCCGGCGACACGCAAATCTGTGTGATGTGTCCAGTGGTGCCGCTCACCAGACTCGCCAGCGACATCCCGCACAGCGCGCCCTTCGCATCCGTCGCCGCGTACGATGCCGGCCGAAGAACGTGCCGCATCCGGGATACTGCACGATGTTGTTCAAGAATCGCCGCGCGCCGCTGGGCGAACGGTACTGATCGTTGATGTCGCTGTCGACGTGCCCGCGATACGCCGCCGCCACCAGCCGCGCCGAATCGTCCTGCCGGGCCTCGGTCCAGGGCGTGATGCTGACGCCCGCCGTCGCATGGTCCGGCAGCGCCAGCGCCTGCATGGCGGATGCTTCCAGAAACCGCCTGGGGAAAGCGCGGAACCACTGGGCGAACGGCACCTTGCGCGCTAGCGGCGAATCCAGCAGCAACAACTGCGACTCCACGCGATGCACGCCCCCCGATCTCCACAGCGCCTCCAGCGTGGCCTCGATCAGCGCATGCTCGCGCTCCACCGTGCGCTCGCGCTCACGCACGTAGAGATCGCCGATCAGCCCCTTCTTTTCTTCCCGGATGTAATAGCAGTAGCCGATGACGCGCCCGCCTTCGAGCAGCGCGAACCCGCTGAGCGCCTGCATATCGACGAATCGCCGGACCAATTCAGCCGACGGCTCAAAATCCCAATCGAGCGCCCGCTGCCATACCCCCGTTTCTTCCTCCAACAGGGGCGTAAGGTCCGCTGCCGAAACCTTTCGCAGATCGACAACCAGGGGTTCCGGCGATTCCTGCCAAGCAGCCATAGAGCCGCCTACATTATGCCAGGAACACGCACCTATAGGTAACGCTCGAATTGGTCGAAAGTACAAGAGAACCCATGCGCCGAGTCCTTGCCCTGGCACTTTTTATCGCGCTGCTGATCCCATCGGCGTGGTTTGCCTGGTCGAATCGCGACATGCCGCAGTTCGGCCGCGCGCATGACGATGCCATCTATTTCGTGGCCGCGAAGTCGCTCGCAGACGGCCACGGCTATCGCATTCAGAGCCTGCCCGGGGCGCCTTACGAAACGAAGTATCCGCCGCTGTTAGTCTGGCTACTGGCACTCGTCTGGAAGATCGACCCGCAATTTCCGCAAAACCTCAGCGTCGCCACCGCGATTCAATGGGCGGCGATTCCCCTGTTCCTGTGGCTCAGCCTGGTGTGGTTCCGCCGCGCCGGACTCTCTCCTGTCGAACGCTGGGGCGCAACCGCCTGGCTGGCGGTGAGCCCTTACACGGTAGTGATGGCCGCCGGCATTTTCACGGAAGTCTTGTTCGCAGCCTTTCTGTTGGCCTCGCTCATCGCCTTCGACCAAGCGCGCCTGCGAGACCGTGGCTGGCTTTGGGCGGCCCTGGCTGGATTGTGCGCGAGCCTGGCCTACCTGACGCGTACGGCGGGTGTGGTTGCCCTGATCTCCGGGCCCGTGATCTTCCTGTTCTGGAAAAAACGCCGTGAGGCCTGTGCCTTTGCGGCAACCATGGCGCCGGTCGTCACAGGCTGGATGGTCTGGGTAAAACTGCACCATACAACTTCTACCGACCTGGTGTCTCTCTACAACACCGATTACATCGGTTTCTTCGTTTACGAAATCCATCTGCGCGACCTCGGCACGGTAGCGTGGTCCAATTTCGGCCACCTGCTCTACGAAATGGCGGCGCTGGTGTTTCCCGAGGAGAACGGTTCGTTCTTCTGGCAATTGATCCGCGTCACCACCGCCGCGGCCATTCTCACCGGCCTGTTCCGCCGCCGCAAGGACCGCGCACTGCAACCCTACCTGGCGCTAGCAGCTCTGACCATGCTCGAACTGGTGGTCTGGCATTATCCGCCGAATCTGCGGCTGATGTATCCCCTGGTCCCGCTGTTCGCCGTCGGGGCGCTGGAGGAAGGAAAACATTTTGTCGCGCTGCTGCGGACCACGTTCCGGCGTCCCGAGGCCAGCCAGCGTATGGCGGGTTGGGTAGCCGGCGCGCTGGCCGGCGCGCTTCTGTTGAGTGCACTCTGGATGCAAGGTTCCATGACCTTTGGAACCTTGCCCGCTATGCGCGCGGAAAACGTCCGCGTACGCGGCAGAAAACCTGGCGGCCTATGCTTGGATCAAACAGAACCTGCCTGCGCGATGCCACTGTACTCTCGATCAATCCCGCGCTGTATCTCTATACCGGACGGCGCACCGCGTCGCTCGTGATCATGCCCATTTACTGGTATCGCGCCGACGTGCCGCGAACCCTCGCGCAGTTCGAAACCCTGCCCGAATATGCCTCGCAGCTCGGTCTCGATTACGTCTACATGCATTGGGTGGATTATCAGCTGCTCTCGCCGGATCACACCGCCGAAGCCGCTCGCGCCGTCCAGGCCAACGCGCAAATGCGGCCCCTGTTCCAGAGCGGCCAAGGCACTCTGTTTCAACCCGCCGCCAGAATCTCTCGATTGACTAAGTGACCGGCGGATCGCGCTCCGGTGCCAGCTTCCGTCCGACGCGTAGCAGCGGTTTCTCGATCGCGTAATAGCTGAGTGCCGCCACCGCCACCGTCACCGGCAGATTCGCGGGCCACTGCTGCCACCAATGCGCCGGATGTTCCCACCCGGGATAGAGAAACAACGCTTGCCACAAGTACAAGCTGTAGGAAATCCGTCCGATCCACGTGACGGGCGCCCAATCGAGTGCGCGGCTCAAGGCCCACCGCGGGTGCAGCGTCGTGCCCGCCAGCAGCATCGGAATCAGCACCGCCATCATCACGCTGTTGAGTTCCGAGTAATACACGATGCAGAGCCCCAGGAGTCCCGCCATCGCGCACCACACCCCGAATCGCAACTGCTTCGCCAAGCGTCGCGCGGGCGTCAGCGTTATCCAGAATAAACGCCACCACGCATCCCCACAGCAGCGCGTCCAGCCGGATATCGCGTGCGGAAATGCGCGGGAACCAGCGGAAATACCGGGACCGCAAACTGCGATTGAATCAATCTCCACAACGCCACCGCTCAGCGCCAGCCCCGCCGCAAGATTCTTCGAACGCCGCGCGCCCACCCAAGCCAGCAGACCCGGGCCACAGCAAATAGAAATGTTCCTCCACGGCGAGCGACCACAGATGCTGCGTCGCCCCGCCCGCCAGAGAGTCGGGCACATAGTTGCGGAAGAACAACAGGCACGACGCCACCTCCCAACCGGAGCGCCACATCCCCGCCGCCGTAATCACCGCCAGAAACATCAAGTAAGGCGGCAGAATGCGAAAAGCCCTGCGGATGTAAAATCCCCGCAAATCAAAAGCGCCGGTTCGCCGCAAACTCGTCCAGCAGCAGCTTGGTGATCAGCAGCCCGCTGAGCCCAAAAAAGACATCCACGCCGAAAGCGCCGAAGCGCGTCACGCTCAGGTCGTAAGCGGATTCCTGCTGATAGAACCACCGCGCCAGATGATGGATCACTACTGCTGTGATGGCAACCGCCCGCCATCCATCCAGAGTAGGAATACGCTTCATCTATGGAATATCGTCACCGCCGGCGGCGAACATTAATGGCGCCTATTCCACGCGCTGGAGCCAAGCCCCCGGCCAATAAGTGACGTTTTCCGTCAGCGGACTGTCGTGCGAGAGCCACCGCGGCTGCTGCTGCCGGAACTCGGGATGGCGCGCCGCAAACGCATTCACCGCCTCGAAAGGATTGTCGCTCTTCCAGGCCGGCTGCGCGCGCGGCACGTCGTAAAGATCTTTCATGATGCCGTCGGTCGCGACGATATACGATCCCTTCGTCACCAGCGGCGCATAGAATTCAAGTTCGCGCTCCACGTGCTCGCGCGTATGGTCGGAATCGAGAATCACCAGCACTGGCCCCGCC
The DNA here is from genome assembly GCA_963745995.1 of Bryobacterales bacterium. GTDB lineage: Bacteria > Acidobacteriota > Terriglobia > Bryobacterales > Bryobacteraceae > Palsa-187. Next base: position 912,967 of record CAVUZF010000005.1, on the reverse strand, counting down.
CCTTCGGTCAGGCTTCGCACCTGCGACACTACCGCCGGATCGGTCGAACTGCCCTCTAGCAACGATATCCGCGGTGCCAGCGGATGGCTGCACAGGGCTTCGCGGATGTGCGGCTGGATCTCGCGGTCGATCCCGATCACTTTCCCCTCGCCCATCGCCTCGAGCAGCGACGCGTGGAACAGCAGCGAGCCGCCCAGGAACACGCCGGTCTCGACGATCATCGCGGGCCGCACCGCGTAAATCACTTCCTGCAGGCGCAGCAAATCTTCCGGGAGTTGCAGCACCGGCAGGCCGAACCACGTGAAGGTGTGATAATGCTTCAAGCTCCAGCCGACCCGCACCCACTCGAGTGACAGCGCCTCGAAGGCTTCCTTGGTAAATAATCCGACGGTGGTTTCGCCGCCCGCCTGCTGCCGTGTCAGAGTTTGCGCGGCGGTGTCGATCACAATCTTCATTCCCCTCAAGTATAAACGTGGGTCTTGCGGAAGCCCATCAAAGGGCACTTGCGCCGCGGCGTGAAATTTGAGATTACTGGGGCGCTATGGACATTTTGAAGGTCCTCGGGGATCTCCGCGCATATAAGGCGGAACTGGATCGGGCGATTGCGATTTTTGACCGCTTGGCGCATAATCGAGGCAAACGAGGGCGTCCGGTGCTGGTCCCCTCGGCGCGCCGCCGGACCGTGAGCGCCGAGGCGCGCGAGCGCATGGCTGCCGCGCAGCGCAAGCGCTGGGCCGCGGTCCGCAAGGGCGCAGCGAAACCTAAGTCTTAGGGGAACGCCCGCAAGATCCGCGCCGCCGCCGTACCGGCGCCGTTTCGCAACCCCGTCTTGTTATGATGGCGGCATGAATCGCGCGCTGCTGCTTTCTCTTTTGGCTGCGTCCGCCTGGGCGCAAGTGAACGATATCTCGGGCGAGCGCATGCGGGCGCACGTCAAATTCCTGGCCAGCGATTTGCTCGAAGGCCGTGGTGTCGGCGCGCGCGGCGGCGATCTGGCCACCGAATACATCGCTACGCAATTTGCGCTCGACGGACTGAAGCCCGCCGGCGACCACGGGACCTATTTTCAGAACTTCACGCTGATCGAATCCACGCCGCAGCCCGGCGGCCAGATCAGCGCCACTGGCGCCGGAGCCAACATCAATCTCAAGTGGCAGGATGATTTCGTCGGCGTCACCTTTCAGCAGAAACCTAATGTCGAGTTCGACGCCGACGCCGTGTTTGTCGGCCATGGCATTGTTGCGCCCGAATACCAATGGGACGATTACAAAGGCATCGACGTGCGGGGCAAAGTAGTGGTGCTGTTCACCGGCGAGCCGCCCTCGAACGACCCCAAGTTTTTCACTGGCGAAGCGCTCACCTACTACGGCCGTTGGGTTTATAAGTACGAAGAAGCCACGCGGCACGGCGCCATTGCCGCGATCATCATCCACACCACACCCACCGCCAGCTATGGATGGAACGTAGTGCGGTCGTCCTGGTCCAAAGGCGATTTCGCGATGAAGCTCGAGCCCGGAGCGCAAGCTTTAGGATTCGCGGGCTGGGTTACCAAAGAAAACGGCGACAAAATCGCAGCCACCCTCGGCAAGACCGCCGACGAGTGGCTCAAGATGGCCGACACTCCCGGCTTTCGTGCCCAGCCGCTGCCCCTGCGTTTCCACATCCGCGCTCCCGCCACGATTCGCCAGATCCAGACCCGCAACGTGATCGGCAAAGTGGAAGGGCAGCGATCCGCAGCTTAAAGAACGAAGCGGTCATGTTCAGCGCACACTGGGATCACTTCGGCATCGGCGAGGCCATCCATGGCGACGCGATTTACAACGGCGCGGAAGACAACGCCACCGGCTGCGGCATTCTGTTGGAGTTGGCCCGCGCCTGGGCCGCGCTGCCGCAGAAACCGAAACGTTCGGCGCTTTTCATCTCGGTGGCTGCGGAAGAAGCGGGCTTGCTGGGATCTGAATATTACGGAAAGCATCCCGTAATTCCCGCGGGTAAGACCGCGCTAGCTATCAACTACGATGGCTTCCCCGCGTACGGCCGCACGCGCGATGTGGGAGCACGCGGCTCTGAGCGCACCACCGCCTATCCGTTGGTCGAAGAAGCCGCGCGCCGTTTCCAATTCACGCTTTCCCCCGATCCTAAGCCATTGGCCGGAACTTACTATCGTTCCGATCATTTTTCGTTTGCGCGCGTCGGCATCCCGGCCTTTTCAGTCGATTCCGGTGACGACATCATCGGCAAGCCGCCCGGAACCGGCAAGAAACTGGCCGACGAATTCACCGAAGCCCGCTACCATCAGCCCTCCGACGAGTACCATGACGATTGGGACTTCTCCGGCATGGAACTCTACGGCCGCTTCGGATTCCTGTCAACTTTAACGCCGCCAACCAGCCCCAACTCCCCACTTGGCACGCCGGCGATGAGTTTCTCCGCGCCCGCGTGGCCAGTGGAGTGAAATGAGTCAACCCAACAGATCTTTCGCAGTCAAGCGCCGTTCTTCCACCTCGCGATAGCTCTTCAAGATGACTACCGAATTCACGCCTACCACTAAGGTGCCGACCGCTCCCGGCAGCAGCAGTGCATACCACACCCCCCAGGGCTGGCCGTTCACGCGCGCTGCGATTCCCATTAGAAGCAGCACCACAGCTACCGCCCACAGTGCGAACCATGCCCGCACAATGAAGCCGCGAGCTCTGCCGCGCGGCGCCAGCCAGCCCACCATCGCCGCCATCAATCCCGCGATGACTCCGTACGCCGTGCCTGGAACCCAGGCATATTGATTCGGATCAAACCAAGGTTGTATCATCCCGCCTCTCTGCTTCTTCTTCCGCCACCGCACGGTGGGCTTTCCATAGTTCACGCGCCAGCGCGGCCGGCAGTTTTCCGTCCGCCACTAGCACATGGAGTCTGCGCTGGAACGAATCCTCCAGTTTGGGATCCTCCGCCGCCTGCACCTTTGCGATCAAACGATCGAGGCGCGCTCGCAAGGTTGGATAGGAAACGCCATACTCGTCGCACAACGCCTTAAGCGATCCCGAACTGAGGACGAAGCGCTTCAGAAATTGCAGATCTTCTTCGTCCAGTATTTCCCACCAGACTGGCCGCGAGTCCTTCATGAAATCAATATAGAATTCAATTTTATTGAAGTCAACAAAATTAATCTTTACATCAATAAAATTTAAGGACCGAGCTCATACTACTCGTTCGAGCTAATGTCGGATTAAGGGCGAAGAAATGGCGTAAACCATAGACCTAAAAGAAAATCCTTGCCAAATTCCTGAATCTTGGTTTACACTGAGTGGACTGAAGTGGTCAGTTCTGGTTTAAAGTGGTAGAGCAAGTGGCGGGAAATGGCGGCGAGGGAATGGTTCCAGTGGAGCCGCCGCATTCGATTGCCCAGGCGCGAGTCGACGACAAAGGCCGCCTCAAGTTGCCGGCCGAGTTCCTCGAATACTTGAAAAAGTTGGGTGTCGACAAAGTTTTCATCACCACGCTGGATCGTCAGCTAGCTAGAATTTACCCGATTTCCGTGTGGAAAGCCAACGAAAACTTATTCGCCGATGCGGGCGACCTGGCGGAGACTGCCGAAGACGTGGCCTACATCGCGAAAGTTTTCGGCGGAGATTCGGAAATCGACGCGCAAGGCCGTGTGCTGATGCCGGCAGCCCTGCGGCGCGTAATTGAACTTGAATCGCAGCCCGTGTTTTTGGATTGCTACAACGGCCGCATCAACGTGGCCAGCAAGAGCGTCCACGAGGAGCGCCTCAACCGCGCTACGGCGAATTTGCCCGAGAAGGTGAAGACGCTCGAGAAGAAGGGATTGAAGTAGCGGCCATGTATGCACGTACCGGTCATGTTGCGCGAGTGCCTGGAGTATCTGGCAATCAGACCGGACGGAGTTTATCTGGACGCCACCTGCGGACTTGGGGGCCATTCCGGAGCCATCGCGCGGCAGTTGACCACCGGTTTGGTTGTGTCCTGCGATCGCGATGCGGAGAGTCTGGCGCTCGCTCGCGCGAATACAGCGGACTGTGCGGCGCGCATCCGCTTTCACAAGGTTTCGTTCTCGATGGTGGAACAGGCGCTGGCGGCCGAGGGGCTCACGCAAGTGGATGGCTTGCTGGCGGACCTGGGAGTATCGCGTTACCAGTTGACGGAGGGAGAAAGGGGCTTCTCCCTGATGGCCGACGGTTTTCTGGACATGCGCATGGATCGCAGTCAGGAACAGACCGCGGCGGACATCGTCAACTACGAATCGGAAAAGCAGCTCGCCGACTTGATCTTTCAGTTAGGCGAGGAAAGGAGGAGCCGGAGAATAGCCAGAGCAATCGTGCGGGCACGGCCCATCAAGACGACCGGTCAGTTGGCCAAGCTGATCGAGAGTGCCGTGCCCCGTACGGGCAAACTGCATCCCGCCACGCAAACTTTCATGGCGCTGCGGATCGCAGTGAATCAGGAGAACGAGGAATTGGACGCGCTGCTCGACGTCATCCCCAAGTTGGTAAAGCCGGGTGGACGCGCGGTGCTGCTGACGTTCATGTCGCTCGAGGACCGCAAGGTCAAGCAAAGTTTTCAGGCGTTGGCGAAAGAAGGGCGAGTGAATATTCTCACCCGCCACGTCGTTCGGCCAAGCGAGGAAGAAGTTCGGGACAATCCGCCGTCGCGTTCGGCAAAATTGCGCGCGGTGGAAATATTGTGATGACGAAACAACAGGGGCAGCATTCAGCCACAGGCACTTTCCTCCCCCGGTGCCTGGGGCTGACGGTTGGCCTCAATTCCGGAGGGAACTAGGAACATGGCAACTCTCGCCACTGCATACAGCAAAGTCTTCGCCAAGGACGCCGCGGGTCATTCTTCCGTCAGCCGGACGAACACAGTCAGGCCTGTGCGCGCCTTCGCGAACGAAGATATTTACTTTTACGTCAAGCGCATCGACAATAGCCGCATCGTGCGCCAGGTGGACCCGAGCGCGGGCGGAGTGTGCTGGAAGACCATCGGCTCGGTGGGCCTAGCTGCGCTGCTGTTGATCGGTGTGCTGCTGCCGAGCGCTTACGGGTTGCTGGCGGGCTATCAAATTCAATCCCTCAAAGGCGAGGCGCAGCGCCTGGCGGGGGAGCAAGCCTCGCTCGAGTTGCAGGAAGCCAAGATGCTTTCTCCGGCGCGTATGGAAGAGCTGGCGCGCCAGCAGCAGTTCATCGATCCGGAACCCGCCAAGGTGGTGTATCTGGATTCGAAGGATGGCTCTTCGCTGGCGTTGAATCAGAAACACTAGTCGGACACTCAAGGGGAAGTCATGCCGGAAACTCAATCTGCCCGGCGCCTGCGATGGTTGCTGTGGTCGTTGCTAGCATGGGTCGGCGTCATCGTGCTCAAGCTGCTCTCACTACAAGTGTGGCATCACGATGAACTGGTGAAGCTGGCCCAGCAGCAGCAGCAAAAGACCGTGGAGATTGCAGCCGTGCGCGGCACCATCTTCGATCGCACCGGCCAGCCGCTGGCCAAAACGCTGCCCGCCGAATCCATTTGTATCAACCCCATGAAAATTCCGGACGCGGGCGTGGCAGCGGATTTGCTCTCGCGCGTTCTGGATATCAAGCGGACGCCTCTCTATGACCGCATCGCCATGGCCAAGGCCCGCAATAGCGGATTCCTGTGGGTGAAGCGCAAAGTCTCAGCGGAAGAAGCCGAACGGGTGCGCAGCTTGAAGCTCGATTGGGTGGAATTCCGCCCCGAAATGCGGCGCTTCTATCCGCACGGAGAACTCGCGTCGCACGTTCTGGGATCCACCGGTATCGTAGATCCGGACGACGTGGTAGAGCACGGCAACGGAGGCGTCGAAATGAGTTTCGACGACGAGCTTTCCGGTCGCCCTGGCCTGGCGCGCGTGTATAACGACGTGCGGCAGAACGCGTATGACTCGGTGGTGTCGCGCGCGCCGGAACCGGGTACGAATCTGACGCTGACCATCGATCCCAATCTGCAATACGAAGCCGAGCGGGCCGTGGCTGCGGCGGTGGCTAAGAGCAGCGCCAAGACCGGCTCGATCGTGGTGCTGAATCCCTATAACGGCGATATCCTGGCCATGGCGAACTACCCGTCTTACGATCCCAACGGCGGCCCGGATGGCGTCAAGGAGACTCCGGGTGCGCGCAGCAATCTGGCGGTTGCGACGCCCTTCGAGCCCGGCAGCGTCTTCAAAGTGATCACTCTCGCGGCGGCGCTCGAAACCACCAATCTGACGCCGGACACCATGATCAACTGCGGCAACGGGACCATCAACTTATTCGGCCGCGTGATTCACGATCACAACCGTTTCTCGTCCCTCAGTATGGCTGACGTGCTGGCGCACTCCAGCAACATCGGAGCGATCAATATTGGCTTGAAAGTAGGGGAGAAGAACCTCTACGACTACGTGCGCAGATTTGGTTTCGGGCGCAAGACGGGGATCGAGCTACCGGGGGAATCAGCGGGCATGCTCCGCCGCTTGAGCCAGTGGGAGCCCAGTTCGATCGGCTCAGTGGCCATGGGCCATGAAGTAGGCGCGACGTCGATTCAGTTGGCGCTGGCCGGCGCGATCGTAGCCAACGGCGGCATGCGCGTGAAGCCCCGTTTAATCCTGGCGCGGCAGAAGCCCGGCGGCGTAGAAGAGCGCACCGTGCCGGAGAAGCCCGAGCGCGTGATCCGGCCGCAGACCGCCATCACCATGCGCCAGATGATGGAAGGCGTGGTGTTGCATGGCACCGGCAAGGGCCTGGCGAACTTGCGCGGCTACACTTCCGGCGGCAAAACCGGCTCCGCTCAGATTTACGATTTCAAAGCCAAGGCCTACACGCATCATTACAACGCAAGTTTTCTAGGCTTCGCTCCGGTTGCCAATCCGCAGATCGTGATCGCCGTGACGCTCATCGGAACCTCGGGAGGCAGCGCCGGTTATGGCGGTCCAGTGGCGGCACCGGTGTTCCGCACCGTCGCAACCTCCGCCTTGCGCATGCTGGATGTTCCCAAGGATCTGCCGGACACCACCCCGCAAATTACCAAGAACGACAAACGCGACACCAACGATCTGGCGATCGCCGGCCTGGGAGCCGCGCCGGTGGAACTCGCGGACGCGACGCCGCGCTCGGTAACCTCTATCGATCTTGCGCGCAGTGCGCGCTCACGGTCTGTATCCTCCGTCACTCTGCCGCCGGTCCAGGGGGCTTCGGCTACCTCCGTTGCTGAAACCTCTCCGGGTCCTTCCCCTGGAATTTCCCCGGACCGGCGGCCCTTTTTAAGCGCGCAAAAGGGGATCGGCCCGAAGGTGCCGGACCTTCGCGGGATGACTCTGCGCGCGGTGCTGGAGGAATCGGCGGCCACCGGGCTGCCTATCGAAGTGCAGGGAGACGGTATGGCGCGAACCCAGGATCCGCCGCCGGGCAGCATACTCGCGCCCGGAAGCCGCGTCCACGTACAGCTTACGCGGTGAAGGATTGAAATCGCCGTGACGGTCCCCACTCGCATGACATTGGCTGGGGTCCTCACGGGCGTGGGATTGCGCGGAGAATTGCCCCGCGAGTCGGAGTTGACGGTGGCGGGCCTCGAATACGATTCGCGCAAAGTAGAAAAGGACACCTTGTTTTTTGCGTTTCAAGGAGCGCGCGTCGACGGACGCCAATTCGCCCGGGAGGCGGCGGCTTGCGGTGCATGCGCCGTAGTGAGCGAACTGCCGCCCGCCGAAGATATCGCAGTGCCGTGGATTCAGGTGGAGCACGGCCGCAAGGCTTTGGCTATCGCCGCGCGGAATTTTTATGCGCGTCCGGATGAGCGCGTACGCTTCACCGGCATCACCGGGACCAACGGCAAGACCACCACCGCCTACTTGGCGGATGCGGTTTTGCGTTCCACAGGCGCACTTACAGCCATGATCGGAACCATCGAGTATCGCATCGGCGAAGAAACCCGCAAGGCGCCCAATACGACTCCCGAATCGCTGGATGTGATCCGCCTGGCCGCAGAGTTGGAAGAGCGTGGCGGACGCTATCTCACCATGGAAGTTTCCTCGCACGGGCTCGCGCTGGCGCGAGTATACGGCATCGAATTCCATACCGCGGTGTTCACCAATCTGACGCGCGATCATTTGGATTTCCACCACACCATGGAAGAGTACGCCGCGGCCAAGCGTCTGCTCTTTATCCCAGAAGACGGCCCCGCGCCGCGTTGGGCGATTCTAAACGCCGACGATCCGGCCAGCGCCGGAATGCGTCCATCTGAGCGCGCGAACGATCTTATACGGGATTGCCGCGGACGCCGATTTGCGTGCCGCAAAATATCCACTCGGGTTTCGATGGTCTGCGCTTCGATGTGGTTTACCAAGGGCAGCGGCAAGCCTTCGAGTCTCCGCTGGTGGGGCGCATCAACGTGTCGAACATCCTGGCGGCAGTAGGTATCGGACTCAGCTACGGCATGGATCTGGCGGTGATCGCCCAGGGCATCCGGACGTGCCCGCCGGTTCCCGGCCGCTTCGAGCGAGTCGACGCCGGGCAACCGTTTCTAGTTGTGGTCGACTACGCGCATACCGATGACGCATTACGTAACGTCATCCAAGCGAGCCGCGAACTGGCCGGCCACGGCCGCGTCATCACGCTGTTCGGCTGCGGCGGCGATCGCGATCGCACCAAGCGCCCCTTGATGGGAATGGCCGCGGCGGAGTTGAGCGATCTGGTGGTGCTGACCTCCGACAATCCGCGCTCAGAAGACCCGCTCGGCATCATGAACGACGTCATGGTGGGCCTCGGGCGCTTCGATAAGCCGCACGTGACGCAGCCCGATCGCGCCAAGGCCATCGCCTACGCGCTGGGGGAAGCCAAATCAGGCGACGTGGTGCTGCTGGCGGGGAAAGGTCACGAGACCTACCAGATCCTGCAGGATCGCACCATTGATTTTGACGACCGCGAAACGGCGCGGCGGATATTGAGATCTTTGGGATATGAGAAACATGCGGTATGAAAAGGAAGGATGAAGTTTTCACTGCGAGCGGTGGCGGATGCGCTGGGCGTGGATGCGACGGCGCTGCCGGACGCCATGATCACCGGCTGGTCCGTCGATTCGCGCACGGTCGAGCCCGGGGATCTGTTCTTTGCGCTGCGAGGTGCGGTAAATGACGGGCACGCGCATGTGGCGGAGGTCTTCGCGAAAGGCGCAGTGGCCGCGGTGGTGGAAGAAACCCTCGGCGTCGGCGGATCGCTGCTGCGTGTCGACGACACATTGCGCGCCTTGCAGCAGCTGGCCGCGTGGGCGCGCCGGGAATGGCGGGGCGACGTGGTAGCGGTAACCGGCAGCGCCGGAAAAACCACCACCAAAGATGTGATTGCGGAAATGCTGGCAACGGAAATAGCGACGGCCAAAACCCAGGGCAACCTGAACAATCACGTGGGACTGCCGCTGTCGCTGCTTCGCCTGGACGAATCGGCGCGCGTAGCGGTTCTCGAGCTCGGCATGAATCACGCCGGAGAAATTCGCGATCTAGCGGCCATCGCTCGACCCGACGTCGGCGTAGTCACTAACGTGGGCTACGCGCACATCGAAAATTTCGATTCCGTGGAAGGAATCGCGGCGGCCAAGCGCGAATTAGTGGAAGCGCTCGGCGATCGTGGCACGGCGGTGCTGAATGCCGACGACGCACGCGTGGCCGCATTTGGCGAAGCGCACAAGGGACGCACCATCCTCTACGGGCAGTCGGCGGCAGCGCAGGTGCGCGCCGAAGATGTCGAATACGCGCGTGCCGATGGAACTCCGGGTGTGCGGTTCCGCGTCGGCACCACGCGTTTTGAGAGTCGCCCTAACCGGCCGGCATAGCGTATCGAATGTGCTGGCAGGAATCGCGGTGGCGGGCGTGTACGGGATTCCGCCCGAGCGGCTGAAGGAAAAAGTTCAGACCTTAAAGCCGGCAAAGATGCGTGGCGAGCGCTTCACGCACAACGGCATTTTGATTTACGACGATTGCTATAACTCCAATCCAGATGCGGTGCGGGCCATGCTGGAAGTTTTGCGCGACACGCCAGCGCGGCGGCGCATCGCGGTTCTGGGGGAGATGCTCGAACTCGGCCGCTGGGCCGAGCCCTTGCATCGCGACGTGGGCAACTACGCCGCGGTGTGCGGTTTGGATGTGCTCGTTGGAATTCGCGGCGCCGCCTGGCATCTGGTGGACGCGGTCAAGCGTGCCGGCCTAACAGCCGGCGCCGCGCTTTTTTTCGACGATCCCGCCGAGGCGGGCCGCTGCCTGCGCACGCTGGCCCAACCGGGCGATGCCATCCTCTTTAAGGGCTCCCGCGGCGTACATGTGGAACGCGCGCTTGAAGAGTTCCTGAACAAGGCCAGGAACTGAGGATGTTCTACTGGCTATTCTTCGAAAAACTCTTCCACTACTATTCGCCCTTCCGGGTGTTTCAGTACTCGACGTTCCGCACGGGTATGGCGACGCTGACGGCGATGGCGCTGTCGATTGCGCTGGGTCCGTGGCTGATCGCGCGCCTGCGGGAATTCCAGATTGGCCAGCATATTCGCGAAGACGGTCCGCAATCGCATCACAAAAAAGCCGGCACGCCCACCATGGGCGGCTCTGCTGATCTGCGTGTCCATCGTGCTGCCGACTTTGTTGTGGTCGAACCTGCGCGAGCCCGCCGTATGGGTGGCGCTGGCAGGCTTGGTCAGCTTCGGCGCGGTAGGATTTCTCGACGACTATACCAAGATGCGCAACAAGCGCAACTTGGGCTTGACGGCGTTCTGGAAAATGGCGCTGGAAATTCTGGCGGCGCTGCTGATCGGCGTGCTGCTGCTGGCGATGAACGCGCGCGGAGCGTATTCCACCAGCATGAACGTCCCCTTCTTCAAAAATTTCAAGCCCGACTTGCTGATCAAGGCGTGGTTGCACAATCCTCTGACCTACCCTCTAGCCTTCTCGGCGTTCTTCGGTTTTTTGCTGCTGGTGCTGGTGGGTTCATCGAACGCCGTGAATCTGACCGACGGGCTCGACGGACTGGCGATCGGGCTGATGGTGATCGCCGCCGGCGCCATGACGGCGCTGTCCTTTCTGAGCGGCAATGCGGACTTCGCACGCTATCTGGAACTCGCGCGCACGCCGGGCGCGAGCGAGTTGACCATTTTTTGCGGGACCATGACGGGGGCCTCGCTGGGCTTCCTCTGGTACAACGCGCATCCGGCGGAAGTATTTATGGGCGACGTGGGATCGCTCGCGCTGGGCGGCGGGTTGGGAGTAGTGGCGGTGCTGCTCAAGCAAGAGGTCCTGCTGCTGTTCATCGGCGGAGTATTTGTGATCGAAGCACTATCGGTGATCTTGCAAGTGGGCAGCTTCAAACTGCGCGGCAAACGGATTTTCAAAATGGCGCCGCTCCATCATCACTTCGAGCAGATCGGATGGCAGGAATCGAAAGTCATCGCGCGTTTTTGGATCGTGGGGCTGATCCTGGCGCTGTTCGCCTTGACCACGTTGAAACTGAGATGAAGCTTGCAGGAGCAAAAGTCGTGGTGGTGGGGATGGCGCGCAGCGGCGTGGCGGCGGTGGAATTGTTGCGCGAAAAAGGCGCCAGCGTGAAGGCGGTGGATCAGAAGCCGTCTCCTGGAGTCGAACCGCAGACAGAAGCCTCCTTCGCAGATGCGGAGCTCATCGTGTTATCGCCCGGCGTTCCCGCGGATCTCGCGGTACTTGCAAACGCGCGGCGGCGCGGCGTGCGTGTCATTGGAGATCTGGAACTCGCAAGCTGGTTCTTAGAAGGCGACATCATCGGCATCACCGGCGCGAACGGGAAGACTACCACTACCGCCCTCACCGGCCACATCCTCAAGCAGAGCGGCATTCCAGTGCAGGTCGGTGGGAACATCGGTACCCCGCCGGCGGCGCTGGTGAAGACGTCGCGGCCGGGGCAGTGGAACGTGCTGGAGCTTTCCAGCTTTCAACTCGAAACCACCGTCACCTTTCGCGCCCATATTGGCGCGGCGCTGAACGTAACGCCGGATCATCTCGACCGCCATGGCACGCTGGAGCGCTATGCTGATGCCAAGGGCCGCTTGTTCATCGAGCAAAAGCGCGACGATTACAAGGTGCTAAACGCCGACGATCCTATCTGCGAAGGCTACGCGCAGCGCGGAGAAGGCACTGTAGTCTGGTTCAGTTCGACGCGCGAAGTTTCGCCCGGAGCATTCCTCGCGAGTGGTGAAGTTGTGTTGAACGGAACAGCCATGATGAAGACCCACGAAGTTCCGTTGCGCGGCTTGCATAACCTCGAAAACACCATGGCTGCCGCGGCGATGGCGAGTCTCGCAGGCGCCTCGCACGCTACAGATCCGTGCGGCGGTGATGACGTTTCCCGGCGTCGAGCATCGTCTGGAATTCGTGCGCCGGCTCGCGGGAGTCGACTGGTATAACGACTCAAAAGCCACCAACGTGGACGCGACCCTTAAAGCCATCGCAGCGTTTGACGGAGGCCTGTGGGTAATCCTCGGCGGCAAGGACAAGAACAGTGATTATTCGTTGCTGGCGGCCCCGCTGCGCACCAAAGCGCACGGCGCGCTGCTGATCGGTGCGGCGGCGGATAAAATCGCCGCGCAGTTGAATGGTAGCGTTCCACTTCTGCGCTGTGGAAACCTCGAAGCTGCGGTGGCCGAAGCCCATACGCGCGCGAAGTCTGGCGATACGGTGCTGCTCGCCCCGGCCTGCGCCAGCTTCGACCAGTTCGAAAATTTCGAGCACCGTGGCCGCGAGTTCAAGCGCTTGGTACAACAGTTGGAGAGAAAACCCCGTCGGGAGATCAACAATGGCTAGATTGCGCACCGATTGGATCCTGTTCCTGACCATTGTCGCGATGGTGTTCTTCGGGCTCGTCATGCTCTACAGCGCATCCAGCGCCGTCGCGGAGCTGCGTTATCACGTCGCGCCGTACTACTTCGTCGTTCGCCAGATCGGCTGGGCCGCGGTCTCGTTTTTGGTGCTGATGTATTTCAAACGCATGGATTACCGGCGCATGAACACACCCGCTTGGGCATTTTCGGGTTTGGGAATCGTGTTGGGCTTGCTGGTGATCGTGTATTTTGTCGACCCGCACACACACCGCTGGTTCAAGCTTCCCGGAGTCGGATCGTTTCAGCCTTCTGAATTTGCCAAGCCCGCGTTAATCTTGTTTCTGGCCTACTTCATCGCGCGGCGCTCGCATATCATCAATGACGGGCGCACCATCAAGCAGGCGCTGGTCGCCGTGTTGATGCTGGGTTTCATGGTGGTGGTCGCGGACCTCGGTACTGCGTTGGTTCCCGTGATCACGGCCATCATCGTTTTCTGGATCGCCGGGCTCGAATGGAAATATATGCTGCGTGTCGGCATGATTGCAGTCGCGCTGATCGTGCTGGCAATCGCTTCCCGCGGCTATCGGCTCGGCCGCATCATCGCTTATGTCGATCCGGATTACAGCAAAATCGAAGTGATCGATCCGGGCGGCCGCCTCAAGGCTTACATCCAAAGCTCTACCAGTGTGCGCGACGCGAGTTATCAACCGCGGCAATCGCGAATCGCGGTAGGTACCGGAGGCGTGCTGGGCATGGGGTTGATGCAGGGCAAACAGAAACTGATGTTCCTGCCCGACGCCCACACCGACTTCATTTTCGCTACGGTAGGCGAGGAACTGGGACTGTGGGGATCGACGGCGGTGATCCTCGGGTTCCTGGTGATTCTGTGGCGCGGCGCGCGGCTCTTCCTGCTGGCCCGCGATGACTTCGGAAAATATTTAGCGCTGGGTGTGACCGTGTCGGTCGTGGTGCAGGCGTTGATCAACATGAGCGTCGTCGTCGGGATCGCGCCGACAAAAGGCTTTCCGCTGCCCATGATCAGCTTCGGCGGCAGTTCGCTTTTGAGCACGCTGGCATCGCTCGGAATGCTGCTGAGCGTGAGTGAAAATGAGGGGTGAAGTTGCCGCGAACCTTTGTGATGGCCGGCGGCGGCACTGGAGGCCACGTGCTTCCCGCTCTCGCCGTGGCGCGCGAATTGCGTGCGCGTGGACATCAGGTGTCGCTTTGTGGGGGTGGAGCGCGGCATGGAAGCCAAGCTGGTTCCCGCTGCGGATTTTCCCATCGACTGGATCGAGATCGGCGGCTTGAATCGCGTGGGATTCCGGCAGACCTTGGCGACGCTCGGCGAGTTACCCTTCAGCATCTGGCAAGCCGTCCCGCATTTTGGATCGCGCTGCTCCGGCGGCGGTATTTTCGACCGGCGGTTATGTCGCGGGACCGGTCCTGCTGGCCGCAGTATGGAAGCGCATCCCGATCGTGATCATGGAGCCCAACGCGATTCCGGGCTTCACGCACCGGCATCTGGCGCGTTTCGTGACCCGTGCGCTGGTGAGTTTCTCCGCAACCGAGCGATGGTTTCCCAAGGGCCGCGTCGAAGTCACCGGCCTGCCCATTCGCGAAGAATTTTTCGCGGTGCCGCTGAAGCCGCGTGGCTCAATGATCACAGTGTTAATCACCGGAGGCAGCCAGGGTTCGCGAACATTGAATCGCGCCGTTGAAGAAAGCTGGCCGCTGTGGGAGAAAGATAAAGTGCGCCTGATTCACCAGACCGGCTCGCGCATGTACGCGGAACTGGCGCCGAAATTTCGCGAGTCGGGAATGTCCGGCGAGATCTCTGAGTTCATCGCCGACATGCCTGGTGCCTTCGCCGAAGCCGATATCGTTGTGAGCCGCGCGGGCATGGGAGCCGTGAGCGAACTCGCGGCCGCGGGCAAGCCTTCGATATTGGTGCCGCTCCCCGGAGCGAGCGATCAGCACCAATTGAAAAATGCGCAGGCGTTCGAAAAAGCAGGAGCCGCGCGCTTGGTGCTGGATTCAGAAATGACCGGCGCGCGGTTGGTCGAGGAAGTGACGCGCTTGACCGATACTCCGGGGCTGTTAGAAGAGATGAGCGCGCGCGGCCCGAGCCTTCGCGAAGCCGGGAGCAGCGCAGCGAGCCGCGGATATGCTCGAATCCATCAACCGGGGCCATTGACAGACGCTAGGGAAAGCCGAAACAATACATTATTAAAATGTTTTTTAAGCCACAGCCCGTCCACTTCATCGGCATCGGAGGCATTGGCATGAGCAGCCTGGCCGAAGTGCTGATGGATATGGGCTATCCGGTGACCGGTTCCGATCTCAAATTCTCACCCACCACCGAGCGTCTAATCGCCCGCGGCGCGGTGGTTTACGAAGGTCACGCAGCCGCAAACCTGGCCGGCGCCAAGATGGTGGTGTACAGCTCGGCGGTGCGTCCCGAAAATCCGGAAATCGTCGAGGCCCGCCGCCGCAAGCTCCCCGTAATTCCGCGCGGCGAATTGCTGGCCGAGTTGATGCGCCAGAAATTCGGGATTGCCATCGCCGGCAGCCACGGCAAGACCACCACTACTGCGATGGTGGCGGCGATTCTGATCCACGCGAATCTGGACCCCACGATCCTGGTGGGCGGCCGCATGGGCATCAACGGCTCCAACGCGCGCTTGGGCAAAAGCGATTACCTGGTGGTCGAAAGCGACGAAAGCGACGGCTCGTTCCTGAAGCTCGCGCCCATCATCGCGGTCGTCACCAACATCGACCGCGAGCATCTGGATCACTACGCCGGCATCGAAGATATCCGCGCCGCGTTCGCCACTTTCATCGCGAAGGTTCCTTTCTACGGCGCGGCCATCCTGTGCCTGGACGATGAAAATATCCAGCAGATTTTGCCGTCCGTGAACCGGCGTGTAGTCACCTACGGTTCGAGCGCGCAGGCCGAGTTGCGCATCACCAGCGCGTCCGCCGGACACTTGGCCAGCGAATTCCATCTGCATCTGGGCGATCGCGATCTGGGTTGCTTCCGCCTGCAAGTCCCTGGCGCGCACAATACGCTCAACGCTACCGCGGCTGTCGCAGTGGCTCTCGAACTCGACGTTCCGGTAGAAATGATTCGCCAAGCGCTGGCGGAATTCCGTGGCGTCGACCGCCGCTTTCAAGTGCGCGGCACCGAGCGCGGCATCACCGTGATCGACGATTACGGCCATCACCCCACGGAAATCCGCGCCACCCTCGCGGCCGCGCGCGCCTGCCGTTTTCAAAGTGTCCACGTGCTGTTTCAGCCGCACCGCTACACGCGCACGCAGGCGTTGATGGATGATTTCGCACGCTCGTTCCATCAGGCCGATACGCGTTCACGTCACCGATATTTATGCGGCCTCGGAAGCGCCCATCGCGGGTGTGACCTCCGAAGTCCTGGTCGAAAAATTACAGGCCTTCGGCCATCGCGGCGCGAGTTACGCCGGCTCGGTCGAGCAGGGCATTGCTGCCGTGATCGCCGCCGCGGATCCGGGCGACGCCATCGTGACGCTGGGAGCGGGTAGCGTGTCGCAGGCCTCCGGTGAAATCTTGACGCGCCTCAGGAGCAAAGCGTGACTCCCAACGGATCCCCGCCGCGCCCGCGCGCCCGCGTTTCGAACCCGCAGCCCGACACCGTCCCGCGCTTGAAGATCGCCGTCGGTGTAGTGATCGCCACCGTGGTGCTGGTGGTTTCGCTCTACGGCTGGCACCAGTTCGAAGCAATTCCTGATTCACGATTCGCGTTTCGCGGTCAACGGCCCCGACGGCGCCGAAGACGCTTCCGCCATTCAAATTCAGGGCGCGCAGCACGCTTCGCGGCGCGCGATTGAAGCCGCCTTCGCCGACGACATGGGCCGCAGCCTCTACATGCTTCCGCTAGACGGCCGCCGCGCCACGCTGCGCACGGTGGATTGGGTGAAGGACGCTACCGTCATGCGTCTGTGGCCCAACCGCGTGCTGGTCCGAGTAGCGGAACGCAAGCCGGTGGCCTTCGTGACGCTGAGCTGGCTCGCGCTACGGATTGATCGATGAAGACGGCGTGATTCTGCCGCCCGCCACCGATCGTTTTCATTTGCCCGTGCTGAAGGGAGTGAACGCGCGCGATCCTCTGGCCGACCGCCGTGACCGCGTGCAGCGCATGCTGCGCTTGCTGCGCGCGCTGGGCTCCAACGCCGATAAAGTCGCTGAAGTGGACGTGAACGACCGCGACGACCTGCGCGTGACCCAGCCCTATGACAGCCGCATGGTGACCTTGCTTCTCGGCGATCAGAACTTCGCCGTGCGCTACCAAAATTTCCTGAACCACTACGCTGAGATTCGCGAGAAAATGCCCAATGCGACCTCGCTCGATCTGCGCCTCGAAGACCGCATCACCGTAGTAGAACAAAAGGCGGACGAATGAGCTCGAAAATACCAATTAGCCGTCGGTCTGGACGCAGGCAGCGGCCGCACTCGCTGCGTCATCTGCGCCATTGAGAACGGCGGAATCCGCTACTTGTCGCATGGCCTCGCGCCCGCCGCGGGCTGGGTGAAAGGCCGCATGAGCGATCCGGTCGCCGTCGCCGAATCGATTCGCGCCGCCGTCACCGATGCCGAACGCGGCGCGCAGGTTTCCGTCGAAGCCGTCACCGTCGGCATAGGCGGCATGGAAGTGCGCGGCGCCCAGAGCCGCGGCCTGTACGAATTCGGACGTCCGCATGAACTCGACGCCGGCGATCTGGAATACGCTGTCGAACTCGCCGCCGACGTTCGCCTGGAGCGCGACCGCACGCTGCTCCACGTGCTGCCGCAGAATTTCACGTTGGACGGCCGCGCCGGTTTTCGCCGTCCTCGCAAGAGCGTGTGTTCGCGTCTGGAAGCCCATGTCCACATCGTGACCGCGGCGGCGCACGAGCATCAGGCGCTAGTGTCGGCCGCGCACCTGGCGCACATCGCGGTGGAAGAAACTGTGTTCGAACCTTTGGCCGCGGCCTATGCGTGCGTCCATCCGGAAGCGCGCGCGCGCGGAGTGGCCGTGCTGGATCTCGGCATGCAATCGACAGACCTGGTGATCTACGATGGCGACGCCATGCTGCTGGCCGCCAGCATCCCGGTGTGGGGCGACCATCTTACGCGCGACATCGCCACCATTTTCAAAGTCACCTACGAAGACGCCGAATGCTTGAAGCATGAATACGGTTGCGCGCTGCTCGGCATGACCGCGGATTCGAGTCTCATCGAAGTGCCGTCCCCCGAGGGCCGCGCGTCGCGCGAAGCCCGCCGCAGCGAGTTGAATGAGATTCTCGAAGCGCGCGCCGAAGAGTTGTTCCTGTATGTGCGCTCCGAAATCCATCGCGTCGGGCATGGAGCGGCACCTTTACGAAGGCATCATACTCACGGGCGGCGGCGCGCTGCTGAACGGCATGTGCGACATGGCCGAGCGCGTCCTGGATTGCCAGGCCGCCAACGGCATCGTCAGCGAAGACGACATCGGCGGTTGGCCGGAAGAGTTGAAGAGCCCGCTGTGGACCGCCGCAGCCGGGCTCGCTCTCTATTCGGCGAAGTTGAAATTGCACCGGCCGCCGTCGCGGCAGGTGAGCGGCCTGATGGGTTTGGTTTTGAAATAAACAGGAGGAGACAGCCATGGCACTCGGCGGATTGAAATTCATGATCGAAGAAGAACCGGCGCCGCGCACGCGCATCCGCGTCTTCGGAGTCGGCGGCGGCGGCTCGAACGCAGTCGCGCGCATGATGGATCAGGGCTTGGGCGGCGTCGAGTTCTGCGTGCTGAACACCGACGCGCAGGCGCTCGAAGTGTCGCCCGTGTCGTCGAAGCTTGCCATCGGTTCCAAGATCACCCACGGCCTGGGCGCCGGCTCGGACCCGGCGGTAGGACGCCAAGCCGCGCTCGAAGACACCGAGCGCATCATCGATTTGCTCGAAGGCTCCGACATGGTGTTCGTTACCGCCGGCATGGGCGGCGGCACCGGCACGGGCGCGGCTCCGGTAGTGGCATCGCTCGCCAAGGAACTGGGCGCGCTCACCGTGGCCATCGTCACTGAGCCTTTTGGTTTCGAGGGCGCCAAACGCCGCAAGCAAGCCGAGCAAGGTTTGGCGGAACTGGCGAGCGTGGCCGATACCGTCATCACTATTCCCAACGATCAGCTTCTGAAACTCGCTCCTAAAGGCACCAGTTTCATGGACGCGTTCCGCATGGCCGACGATGTTCTGCGGCAAGCGGTGCAGGGCATCAGCGACATCATCAACCTGCCCGGCTTGGTGAATCGCGATTTCTCCGACGTGCGCAGCATCATGACCGGCATGGGCTACGCCATGATGGGCACTTCCTCGGCGCGCGGCGAAAACGCCTGCGTCGCGGCGGCGCAGAAGGCCATCCATTCGCCGCTGATGGACGGCGGCGGATTGCACGGCGCGCGCGGCGTGCTGATCAACATTACGGCATCGAGCGAGCTAGGACTGCATCAAGTCAACGAAGCGTGCAACCTGGTTCGCGAAGCCGCCGACAACGACGACGTGCAGATCAATTTCGGCGTGGTGCTCGACGAAGACATGGGCGATGAAGTGAAGATCACCGTGATCGCAACCGGCTTCCAGCGCGAGAATCTGCCGCGCATTGAGCGCCGCCCTGCCAAGACGGAAGCCGTTGCCTTGCCTCCCCCGCCGGCTCCGCTCGATGCAACTCAATGGATCGAGGACACGGAGCCCGCAGCAGCGGAACCAGTGTTGGCGGATGCTCCTGCACCCGAGCCGCTTCACGAAGAACCAGCGCCGATGGCGATGGCCGCCGCGGCGACGCGCACCGAGTCCCGTCGAGAGCGATCCTTTGTTCGACGATCTGGAAGTCCCGGCGATCCTGCGCTCGCGCCGCCGCATGGTGCAGTAGTCTCAGCCTAACAATTGCAGCACGACACTTCGCCGGTAGGGCGCAGTCCGGTGCTCGAACAAATAAATTCCCTGCCAGGTGCCCAACGCCATGCGCCCTCGATCACCGGAATAGACAGCGAAGTCTGCGTCAGCGCCGCGCGGATGTGCGCCGGCATGTCGTCGGAGCCTTCCGTGGTGTGCCGGTAGCGCGGATCATTTTCCGGCACCAGGCGCTCGAAGAAATCCGCCAGGTCCAAGCACCACGTCGGGATCGGCATTCTCCTGCATCACCAGTGAAGCCGATGTGTGCTGCACGAAGATCGTCAGCAAGCCCTCGCGAACGCCGGTCGAAGCCACCCATTTTGCGACGTCGCGCGTGAACGGATACAACCCTTTCCCGCGCGTCTTCACTTCTAAGGTGTGATGCTGAGAACTCACTCCCTGTTATTCCACGTAACGCTCTTGGCCAGGTTGCGCGGCTGATCCACGTCGCAGCCGCGGCGGACCGCAATGTGATACGCCAGCATCTGCAAGCGGCACCACTTCGAGAATCGGCAGCAGCAACTCGTTGGTCGAGCCGATGGGGATCACGTGGTCGGCCACCTTGGATACTTCCTCCACGTCCGCCTCGCATGCCACCGCCACCACGATGCCTTCGCGCGCCTTCACTTCTTGCAGGTTGGAAAGCGTCTTTTCGTATAAAATCCGGCTGAGTTCGTCCTCAGGGTCGCGCGTGCACAGCACCACCACCGGAAGATTCTCGTCGATCAGCGCGTTGGGCCCGTGCTTCATTTCGCCCGCCGGATAGCCCTCGGCGTGGATGTAGGAAATCTCTTTGAGTTTAAGCGCGCCTTCGAGCGCGATGGGGAAGTGGATGCCGCGTCCCAGATACAGGAAGTCCGTCGAGCGGAACAGCACCTTGGTCAGGTCGTCGTAAATCGCGTCGCGCCGCAGCACGTCTTCGATCAGCGCCGGTAGCTTGCAGTAGCTGATCCACCAGCTTGAGCGATTTCGCCGGCTCCAGCGTCTCGCGCACCTGCCCCAGATGCATGGCGATCAGGAACAGCGCCGTCAACTGGCAGGTGAACGCTTTGGTCGAGGCCACGCCGATCTCCGGCCCGGCATGCGTGATCAGCGTCCCCGAAGCTTCGCGCGTGATGGCCGACCCCACCACGTTGCAGATCGCCAGCGTCTTCGAGCGCTTATGCATGGCTTCGTGCAGGGCCGCGCGGGTGTCGGCGGTTTCGCCGGATTGCGAAATCACGATGGTGAGCGTGTCGCGGCCCGACGATGGGATCGCGATAGCGGAACTCGCTGCCGTAGTCGACTTCGACGGGAACCCGCGCCAGCCGCTCGATCATGAACTTACCGGCCAGCGCCGCGTGCCAACTGGTGCCGCAGGCGACGATGCGCACCTGGCGGAAGGTCTTGAACTCCTTCAGCGAAATTTCCATTTCGTCGAGGAAAATTCGCCCGGATTCCTGGCCCACCCGGCCGAGCGTGGTGTCGCGCACCGCGCGCGGCTGCTCAAAGATTTCCTTGAGCATGAAGTGCTTGTAGCCGCCCTTTTCGGCCATGATGGGGTCCCACAGAATGTGCGAGGGCGGACGCTTCACCGGACGCCCGTTGAAGTCGGTCAGATGCACGCCGTCCTTGGTCAGCACCGCCATGTCGCCGTCCGCCAGGAAGATCATGTCGCGGGTGTGGCTCAGGATCGCCGGCACATCCGACGCCACGAAATATTCGCCGTCGCCCAGCCCGATCACCACCGGCGGCCCGGAGCGCGCGGCCACGATCTTGTTAGGATCCTTGCGCGAGATCACGCTCAACGCGAACACGCCGGTCAACTGGCGCACGGCGTCGCGCACGGCGTTCTCCAGATTCCCGTCGAAATATTTCTCGACCAGATGCGCGATCACCTCGGTGTCGGTTTCGGTGATGAAGGTGTGGCCCTCGGCGATCAACTGGCTGCTTCAGCGCCAGATAATTTTCGACGATGCCGTTGTGCACCACCACGATGTCGCCGTGGCAGTCGCGATGCGGGTGCGCGTTTTCCTCAGTGGGGCGCCCGTGCGTGGCCCAGCGCGTGTGGCCGATGCCGAAGAAGCCCTCCACCGGATTCAGCTGCAGCACTTCTTCCAGATTGCGCAGCTTGCCGGAGGCGCGCCGCACCGCCAGGCAGCCGTCTTCGAGCACCGCCAGCCCAGCCGAATCGTAGCCGCGGTATTCCAGGCGCTTCAGGCCGTCAATAATGATGGGGACAGCTTCCCGTGGTCCGATATAGCCGACAATTCCGCACATAGTAACTTATCGTCCGTTTAGTCCAAAAACTCGATGCGATAATCCTCAATCACCGGGTTCGCCAGCACGTCGCGGGCGATCTGGTCCATTTCCTTCTGCGGCCTGGTCGCGGGCCGCGCCGGGAGCGATTTCGATGTCGAAAAACTTCCCCTGCCGCACGGCGGCGATGGAGGAATGTCCCAAGCTTTGGAGCGCGCCGCGAATGGTCTGGCCTTGCGGATCGAGCACGGTGGGCTTGAAGGAAACGTAAACGCGAGCCTTCATATTCTTTACTCTACTGGATTTGACCCGGGCTCCGCTCTGCGCACCGCGACCTGACGCTTGCTTCGCCCCTCCCTTTCCGCGTCTAATAGGGAGGAGGCTCCGTCATCGTCAAGCTCACCGTACTCGCGTCGTCCAGCTCCGGCAATTGCGCCTTGGTTGCCACCGAACGCACGCGCCTGCTGGTCGACGCGGGCTCTCGCGCAAGGAAACCTTTGAGCGCCTGGCGGCCGTCGGCGTCGCTCCGAAACCCTCACCGCGATCCTGATCACGCACGAGCATAGCGATCACATCGCCGGGCTGCAGGTGATTGCCCGGAAGCTCGACATCCCGATTTACATGTCGCGGCTGACCGCGCCCGCCATCTTCGGAAAAGACACGCAGTGGCCGGAAGACTACACGCCGAAGCTCGAACTGTTCGCCGCGGGCTCGTGTTTTCAAGTCGGCGACATCGACGTCACCAGCTTCACCATCCCGCACGACGCCGCCGATCCGGTGGGCTTCTCCTTCCGCGCCGAAGGCGTCAAGATTTCGATCGCCACCGACCTCGGCTACATGCCGGATTCGATTCGCTTCCATCTGCGCGGCTCCGACGTGCTGCTGCTCGAATCCAATCACGATGTCGAAATGCTCAAGGTCGGGCCCTATCCGTGGGCGCTCAAGCAGCGCATCATGGGGCGCAACGGGCACTTGTCGAACGATGTCGCCTGCAACTTCATCCGCGACGAGCTGGACACGCGCACCTCGACGCTGATCCTGGGCCATCTGAGCGCGCAGAACAATCATCCCGAAATCGTGCGCCTGATGGCGGAGCAGGCGCTCGACGGCCGGAGCCTGTTCACGCGCCTGGTGATTGCCGAGACCAAGCGTCCCCTCGATCAGCCCTGCCGAAAGCTTTGTTTACTGACAAAAGCAGACGAAAAATGATCCCACGCTATACCCGGCCCGAAATGGGCCGCATCTTCAGCGACGAAAACCGCTTCGAACAATGGCTGGCCGTGGAACTGGCCGCGAGCGAAGCCCTGGCCGAAACCGGCGAAGTCCCCGCGGACGCCGCGCGCGCCCTGCGCAAACACGCCGCTTTCGACGTCGCGCGCATCCATGAAATCGAGCGCGAAGTAAAGCACGACGTCATCGCCTTCACCACCGCCGTCGCCGAGAAAATGGCCGCCGCCGGCCACGCCGACGCTTCGCGCTGGCTGCATTACGGGCTGACTTCGAACGACGTGGTCGATACCGCGCAGGCGCTGGTGCTCCAGCAAGCCTCAGCGGTGCTGCAAGAAAGATTGCGAAGCGCTGCTCGCATCGCTCCAGCGCCGGGCGTTCGAATTCAAGCACACCGTCGCAGATCGGCCGCACCCACGGCATGCACGCCGAGCCCATCACCTTCGGCCTGAAACTCGCGCTGTGGTACGACGAGATGAAGCGCAATCTCGCGCGCCTGAACGCCGCCGCCGAAGATCTGCGCGTCGGCAAAATTTCGGGCGCCGTCGGAACCTTCGGCCACATCGGCCCCGAAGCCGAAGAGAAAATCTGCGCGCGCCTGGGCTTGAAGCCGGCCGACATCGCCTCGCAAGTGATCGCGCGCGACCGCCATGCGGCCTGGATCGCCGCGCTCGCGCTGCTCACCGCGACGCTCGAAAAGATCGCGCTCGAAATCCGCCATCTGCAGCGCACCGAAGTGCGCGAAGTCGAAGAGCCGTTCTCGTGCGGGGCAGAAAGGTTCCTCCGCCATGCCGCACAAGCGCAATCCGGTCACCTCGCGAGCAGATCTGCGGACTGGCGCGCGTGGTCCGCGGCAATGTCAACGCGGCCCTCGAAGATATCGCGCTGTGGCATGAGCGCGACATTTCACATTCCTCGGTCGAGCGCGTGATCCTGGCCGATTCGGCGATCCTCACCGATTATCTGCTGGCCAAAACCATCTGGCTGATCGACGGCATGCGGGTCTATCCCGAGCGCATGCGCAGAATCTCGAAAGCACTCACGGCCTGATCTTCTCGGGACAACTTTTGCTCGACCTGGCCGCCGCCGGAATGCTGCGCGAGCAGGCTTATCAGGTGGTGCAAGGCGCACGCCATGCGCGCCTGGGAAGCGGATGGCAATTTCCGGGCCAGTGTGGAGTCCGACAAAGAAATTCTTTCCTTTCTTTCGCTTGAACAGATTCAGCAGGCCTTTTCGGTGGGCCGGTACCTGGTTCATGTGGATCGGATCTTCGCGCGGGTTTTCCCGGAAACGCCTGATTCTAAAGGACTACCGCTCGTCAGTACGTACTACTAAAATCTACGGGTTAAAAAACTGCCTTTCGGGGTTAAACTGTAGTTGGTTCGTGACTTGAGGTTAAAAACTCAGGTCCCAAACGAGATGAGCCAACTGCCACGTAGCTTCGATTATGATCTGGCGCGGGTCCTGCTAGTGGACGATGATCCCGGCTTCCCGGCTCACTCTAAAGACGGTTCTCGAAGCCGGCGGCTATAACGTCGACTCCGCCGCCAGCGCCGCCGAAGCTGTCGGCAAGCTCGAAGAAGGCGAATACGAGCTTGTTTTGAGTGACTTGCAGATGGAATCGCCGCAAGCTGGCTTGCAGGTCTTAGCCCACGCCAAGATGATGGACTATAAGCCCGCGACCGCCCTGCTCACCACCTACGAGAATGAGCGGCCGAATCTTCCCCGGCGTGAGAACTCCATGTTTATCAAGCCGGTGGACATTCCCGGACTGCTCGGCAAAGTCGCTGACCTGATCAGCGACCGCGCCACCCGCCGCCTGCAGCGCGAACTGCGCCTCGCCGGCGTCTAGTTCAAACCCGAGATTGCCTCTTCGAGTTTCTCCAATGCATCCACGAAGAAGTGGTCCTGCGCCTCGATCCAGATCAATCTGCTTGGGCTCCGGCAGGGCATCGACCAGCGGCTGCAGTTCCTCCACCGGCCCGAACTGGTCGTGCGTGCTCTGCACGAAGATCCTGCGGCACGGTGCAAGTGTCTAAAAAAGAACGGTTTTTATACACCGTCGGGAAGCCGACGGCGATGACGCGCCGCAGGCTTGGGTTCGTTTCGTAATTTTCAGCAACCCAGACGCAGAGCGATTCTCGATCCGAAGGAGAATCCTGCAAGTGTCAGCGGCAACTCCGGATAGCGGCTGCGCAGAAGGTCGAGCGCCACGCGCGCGTCGTCGAGTTCTCCTTCGCCATGCGCATATTCGCCTTCGCTCTGGTTGACGCCGCGATAGTTGAAGCGCAGCACCACATGGCCCGAGCGGCGCAGCCCGCGCGCGATGCGGAAGACCACTTTGTTGTGCATGGTCCCGCCGTGCTGCGGATGCGGATGGCACACCAGCGCCATGCCGGTGGCGGCTTCGTCGGGTTCTTCCAGCAGAGCTTCCAGGCGCCCGGCGGGGCCGGCCAGAAACAGGCTCTCGATTTTGCGCGGCATGATCCGGATCTTCTAGTTCGTCCGGTAGTTGGTGAACTGCATGTCGATGCCGAAGTCGTGGCCGCGCAGCAGAGCGATGATTTCCTGCAGCGTGTCGCGGTCCTTGGCGGACACGCGCACCAGATCGCCCTGGATCGAAGCCTGCGCCTTCTTCTTGGAGTCCTTGATGGTCTTGACGATGTCGCGGGCTTTCTCGATGGCGATGCCCTGCTGCAGCGTGATCTCCTGGCGCACGGTCGAACCGCCGGCGGGAGTGATGACGCCGTAGCTCAAGCCTTTGAGCGGCACGCTGCGCTTGACCAGCTTCGCCTGCAGGACGTCGGTGACCGCCTTCAGCTTGAACTCGTCGGAGCTCGCCAGCAGAATCTTGTTTTCTTTCTCGCGCAGCTCGATCGAAGAGTGGCTGTCCTTCAGATCGAAGCGCTGCTGAATCTCTTTCACCGCCTGCTGCACGGCGTTGCTGACTTCCGGCAAATCGATCTTGGATACGATGTCGAAACTGTTATCTGGCATAAACTAGTGGCCCAAGGCCGTTAATACTTTCTGAGTGAGTTCGTCGAGAAAACGCGGCAGTTCGAGTTCCACGGCGTGTTCGACGGCGGCGCGAATGTCGTCGGTGTGCAGAGGTGGCTGCTGGGCGCCGCTGTCTTGCGCCCCTGCTGGCGCCTTCAGCGCCAGCGGGTCGCAGCGTATCGAGCATCACCGAAGCTTCAAACGGCTTGCGCAGAATGGCGTCGCAACCGGCGCGGCGCGCGGCGCTCTCGTCCATTTCCTCGATCTGGCCCGCAGTCAGAATCACGCGCACGTGGCGGCAACTGGATTTGATGTAGCGGCACAGTTCGATTCCGCTTAGCCCCGGCAAGTTAGCGTCGGCGATGACGACGTCGGGATCGATTTCAGGCAGGCGCAGTGCCGCGGCCTCGCCGTCGCCCACCCACACCACCTGATAGCCTTCGCCCGACAGAATGCGCTCGCCCATGCGTTGCGCGTGCGGACTGTCATCCGCCAGCAGGATCACGCTCATAGCGGGCTATTGCGATTTCTTGGTGCTGTCGGTGGCAGGTGGAGCGGCTGCATCCCCTGGCTTGGCCGGCACCGGCGGGACCGGACGCGCGTCGGGCTGGGTATCGAGCGCGGAAGGTCCGTTTACCGGCGCCACCGTCACGTCGCCGTTGAACGCGCGGCGCGACTGCGTCAGCCGTTTGCGGCACGCTCGCCGGAATTTCACGCTTCGGCGGATCCATGGTGGGCGCACCGGACTTCGCGGCATCGCTCACGTCCGGGTTGCGGCGCATAAAATCAGTGAGCTTGTGGATCCGGCCCGGCTCCACGTGATTGGCGGCTTCATACTTCATGCGCGCCACGGCGGCGGGATCGGCTTCCGGCACCGGCATTTCCATTTCCTGACCAATCTCTTCTTGGCGAGATCGGCGTAGGTGCTCAGCGGATAATCGCGCACGATGCGGGCGTAAGCTTCGCCGGCCTTTTGGCGGAAGCGCGCACCCATTTTGGTGTAGGCGTTGCCATCCATCCACAGGGCTTCGGCGGCGCGGCTGTAAAGCGGATACTGGCCCACCAACCCGGTATAGCGGTTCGTGGCAGCGGCGAGCGCTCCCTTGTTGTAGTAATACGATGCCAGCCACCATTTCCGCTTCCGCCAGGGTCTGCTGAATCTCGCGCAGGCGCTGCTCGGTCTGCGGCGCGAATTTGCTATTGGGATATTTGGTGAGCAGGTCGCGGCATTCCTGTTCGGCGCGCAGGGCGTTGTTGGGATCGCGGTCGGCTTTCTCCATCTGGCGGATGTGGATCTCGCAGATCTTGGATTGAGCTTCCGGCGCTTCCTCCATGGTGGGATAGAACAACTGGAAATCCTTGAATTCGGCTTCGGCCTGCGCCATGCCTTCGGGACCGCTCTGCCGCATCCAGCTATCGGCGATGGCGAGCTTGGCCTTGGCCAGGAATTCGCTCGAATCGTAAGTATTGATCAGGGTATTCAGCGTCAGCCGCGCCACTTCGTAGCGGCCCTTCTCGATGTCATTGATGGCCTTGTCGAACAGAACTTTGTCGGGCTGCTCGGTTTCCTTGGTGATGGGGTTCTCGTACTTCTTGCGATGGAACCCGCAGCCGCCGAGTAAGCACGACTGCCGCCAGAGCCGTTATTCCAAGTCTCTTGGTGTTGAAAGTCATCATTTCTTCCTTACGACTATAACCGAATCTGATCTAAACCTGCACCATCCCGGCCGCGTGCGCGTGCTGCCGCATTTCCGTGAACGCCTGCCGCCGGATTTCCCGCGCCGAATATGGCGGATCCGGCCACCACCCAATCGACGCCTGCCTTCACCATTTCACCGACGTTTTCGAGCGTGACGCCGCCGTCGATTTCGATCGCGAACGTCAAGCCTCTTTCGCGCCGCTTCTGTGCCGAGCCGGCGCACCTTATCCAGAGTATAGGGAATGAACTTCTGCCCGCCGAATCCGGGATTCACGCTCATGACCAGAACGAAATCGACGAACCCCAGCACTTCGTCGAGCGTTGCCACGCGGCGTCGCCGGATTGATGACCACGCCAGCGAGCGCTCCCAGGCCTTGGATCATTTTCAGGGTGCGGTCCAAGTGCGGGCAGGTTTCCTGATGCACCGAGACGTGATTCGCGCCGGCCTCGATGAAGAGGGGCGCGTAGCGGTCGGGATCGGTAATCATCAGGTGGACGTCCAGCGTCAGGCGCGTGGCCTTGCGCAGCGACGCCACCACCGGCGGCCCGATGGTGAGATTGGGAACGAAGTGGCCATCCATGACGTCTACGTGCAGAGATCCGGCAGCCGGCCTGTTCGAGCGCGGCCACCTGCTCGCCCAAACAGGCGAAGTCGGCGGAAAGAATGGATGGGAGGATTTCGGTCATCGTGGAAGCTAAGAAGCCGGCCGAAAAACAAACTCCTATTTTATCACGGCGGCGAAAAAGCCATCCCCCGGGTCCTGGCCCGGGATGCGCGATATGGGTTTCGATCACCGGCAAATCCGTTCGACAACCGCCTTCATTTTCTTCTTGTTCCAGGGAGCAGGTGGCGTAGACCAGGCGGCCGCCGGGGCGCAGGTGCGGGAGCGCCTGCTCGATCATCTTCCGCTGCCGGGCCTGAAACACTGGTAAGTCTGACGGCTCCAGGCGCCATTTGATTTCAGGATTCCGCGCTAAAGTGCCGGTGCCGGAACAGGGGGCGTCGATCAGGATGCGGTCGAAGAGCGTCGGAGAAGGGAAGCGGCTCGGCGGCGTCGAGGACCACGCGGGCGGCTTGCGTCGGGGACTTCGGCCAGGCGGCGCAGGTAGCGGTCTCCGGCGGTGACGCGCCCGCCGGCGGCGATGGCTTGGGCGGTCTTGTTGCCGGGGGCGGCGCACAGATCGAGCACCGTCATGCCGGGTTCGATTTCGAGCAGCGGCACGATGGATTGCGCGCCGATGTCTTGCTGTCTTCCGGTGATCCGGATTGATATAAGACTTCAGGTTCGGCCAGCGCGGCTTGCGCGATGCCGATGGCGACGTCGCGGGCCGAAGTGGCGACTCCCAGCGCACGAGCAACCAGTCCGGAATGGATAATTCAGTAGCCCGATCCGGCCAGCGCACCGGCGTCGCGATTCACCTTGCGCAGCACCGCATTCACGAAGGGCGCGGCGGAGCGCTTATGCGCGCTCTTGACCAGTTCGACACTTTCGGCCACGGCGGCGTGGGCGGGAATGCGGTCGAGATAGCGCAACTGGAAAATGCCCAGGCGCAGAGCGATACGCACTTCGAGATCGAGCTTAGGTTGGGGACGCCCGGAGAAATGGGCGATCAGGAAATCGAGCTGGCTTTGATAACGCAGGCATCCGAAGACCAAAGTTTCGGCCAGCGCGGCATCGCGGGAATCGAGCGCCGCGGTTTCCTGGCGCAGTAGATCAGAAGCATAGCCGCCGGCGTGAACTTTAAGGAGAATGCGAAAGGAAATTGCTCGAGCGGAGGAAACAGCAGTCACGGGATAGGCTCAGCATAGCATTTCGCCGAGCAGAGCCGCCGCTGGTTTCAGCGAACGCTACGCGTCTAGCTGCCTTGGCTGGCGGCTGACGCGGTGTAGGTATTGATTTTCGAGAAGATCGCGCTGACGCCGGGCATCAGCGTGGTGGGGAAAACGGCTCCTCCTGCCACCGCCACGAAGCCGGCCATCAGGGCGTACTCCACCAAGTCCTGCCCACGGCGATCATAGCGGAGCCGGTAAACCCATGCGTAAAGTGTCGCTTTCATTTTGCGAATCCTCGTCTCGTTGTACTGAACTTCTGTTCCTATATTCGACGACCTACCCGGAAATGACAAGAGTAATATCACCCCAAAGCTAAGCGCGAAAACCCTTACTTAACAGTTCTATGCCGGCTTTCTTAGCCAGGTCTCAGGTTTTCACCTTACGGATTCGTTTGCGCGGGGTAGCGAATCACTGTGAAGTTGCTTAGTGTGATCACATCGCTGGTGGTGGCCGCCAATCTGCGCGGGGAAAGTGATGGTCAAGCTGAGGGAAGTGTTCTCCGCTGCCTGGCCCACGGCGTTGGCTAAGGCGAATGTGTTGCCCCAACTCTGCGCGTCCCAGGACTGGCCGCTGGCGAGAATACCCAGGGTTGCATGTCCGCTGAGCGCGAGTTCGCCGGCGACGGAGGTACGCGATAGAACCGTGGTGGAGCCCCAATGGAACTCAGCGGTGAAGGCCGTCGCGGTGCCGGTGTGGCGGTAGTAAAACTGCACTTCGATACGATCGCCGGTGGTAAGCAGTCCAGCCGGGATGGTGCAGCTTCCGAGTGAAGTGGCGACGATGGCGCTGGTGGCGGCGCCGGCGCTGCTGCAAATAACTTGCGCGGCGGTGAGCGTTCCCAGAACGTTGTTGGGATTGGCGTAGCGATAGCTGGCGACCAGTTCGTCGCCGGTCTGCGGAAGGGAGCCTGCGAGGAACGTGACGACGTTGCCGGTAAGGGAGTAATCGAAACCATGGGTCTGCAGGAGGCCGTTACGGAAAACGATCAGGCTGGTGGCGGGCGAAGGCGCAAACAGAAGTGTGAAGGTCGTGTTGACTCCGTTTTCCACGCCCGCAGGGATTTCGGCGTCGGAGTACAGCGGGAGGATTCCGCCGGTGCCGCCCGAGGTTCCGGTTCCGCACGCGCCGGAGCTGCCGTCGACGTGCATGCAATCGCCGAGGTTGCCGGCGGCGGCGTCGATTTGGCCGGAGGGATTGATGATGGCGGTGCGCCCGATGCTGAAACCCGCGCCTTCTGTGGGGCGGACGGCCAGGGCGTTGGCCAAGCCAGTCACATCGCCGATTTGGATGGGGGCGGTAGAGGGCGCAGGGCCGACCACGACTCCGCTCGATAGGCGCACATCGCGCACTCGCAGAGTGGGAGTGCTGGGCGGAACCGCCCAGACTTCCGTGAACTGATTTACGCCGCCGCTCTGATAGGTGACGTTGTATTGCGCGCCGGCGGAGGCTGTGGTGGTGGGGACAAGCTGGACGCGCAGGACTCCGTTGACGATGGGAACGTGAGATTCGCGGTGGCGATATCGGAGGTGTCGCCCGCGAGGAAACTGCTCCAGGTGATGAACATGGTGCCGCCGAAGCGCGTTCCGTCAGCACGGTAAAGAATATCTTGGATGGTGGTGAGCGCGGGCTGCGCCTGCGCCAAACTTGTCGCCGCTAACAGCAGCACGATCAACCGTCTAAGAAAAAGCATGACTCGCCTCCCAGTCGCCCGCCAGTGTAGGCAGCACGGCGGGAAAAGCGGCGGAGTTCAAAGTGCTATGTGTTTGATTTCAAGCCGAGCGAATCACTTCGACGCCAAGGTACGGGCGCAAAGCTTCGGGCACGACTACGCTGCCGTCGGCTTGCTGGTAGTTTTCGAGGATCGCGAGCCAGGTGCGGCCGACGGCGAGTCCGCTGCCGTTGAGGGTGTGGACGAAGTCGGCTTTGCCGCTTCCGGATTTAGCTTTGATGGAGGCGCGGCGGGCTTGGTAGGCCTCGAAGTTAGAGCAGGACGAAATTTCTTTGTAGGCGTTCTGGCCGGGGAGCCAGACTTCGATGTCGTAGGTCTTGGCTGAGGTGGCGCTCATGTCGCCGGTGCAGAGGACAACGGTGCGATAGGGCAGGCCGAGCCGCTGCAGGATGTCTTCGGCGTCGAGAGTGAGGGCTTCGTGCTCGATATAGCTGGTCTCGGGCGGCGCGAACTTCACCAGCTCGACCTTTTGGAACTGGTGCTGGCGGATGATGCCGCGCACGTCGCGTCCATAGGAACCGGCTTCGCTGCGGAAGCACGGCGTGTAGGCGCAGAGCTTGATGGGGAGCTTGTCGAAGTCCAGCGTTTCGTCGCGATAGAGATTGGTCACCGGGACTTCGGCGGTGGGGATCAGGTAGTAATCGGTGTTCTGGACCTTGAATAGATCCGCCTCGAATTTCGGGAGCTGGCCGGTGCCGTAGAAGCTGGCGGTGTTGGCCATGAAGGGCGGCAGCACTTCGGTATAGCCGTGGTGCTGGGTGTGGACGTCCAGCATGAAATTGATGAGCGCGCGTTCGAGCTTCGCGCCGAGGCCCCAGTAGACGGCGAAGCGTGCGCCGGTGATTTTGGAGGCGCGCTCGAAATCTAGTATGCCGAGGGCGGGGCCGAGGTCCCAGTGGGGTTGCGGCGTGAAGGAAAAAGCCGGAGGCGTGCCCCAGCGGCGGACTTCTACGTTATCGTCGGCGCTTTTGCCGGTGGGGACCGACGCGTGCGGCGTGTTGGGAACGCCGGCCAGCAACTGGCGGTATTTTTCGTCGAGTTCTTTGGCGCGTTCGTCGAGCGCTGACGCCCGGTCGCCCATTTCGCGGACTTTCTGCTGGCGTTCGGCCGCGTCCTGGCCGGCCTTGATGAGCTTGCCGATTTCCTGCGATTCGGTCTTGCGCTGGGCCTTGAGTTGTTCGGATTCGGTGAGCGCGGCGCGGCGCTCGGCGTCGAGTTGGCGGAAGGCTTCGACGTCGAGCGTGAAGCCGCGATCCGCCAGTCTTAGCGGCGATGGCGTCTAGATTCTGGCGGAAGAAGGAGAGATCGTACACTCGGTTGTCGTTTGCTGCGTCTACCGGTCGGCGATAGGGACCCAGCGGCTGGCCCACCGCGGTGCCGATGTAATCCGCGCGCGGGCGGATCAGGCGGTTGTTGCGATATTGTTCCAGCACATGCGCGGTCCAGCCGGACATGCGGCTGACGGCGAAGATGGGCGTGAACAGATCGATGGGAATCCCCAGCGAATAGTAGGTGGAGGCGGAGTAGAAATCCACGTTCGCGTTCAGATTCTTGGTTTCCTTCATGTACTTTTCGATGCGGCTGGAGGTGAGGTAGAGATCCACGTGGCCGGTGCGCTTGCCGAGTTCTTCGGAGAGCGCGCTCAAATGCGTGGCGCGCGGATCGGTGGTGTGATACACGCGGTGGCCGAAGCCGGGGATCTTGATCTTGTTGGCCAGGCGGTTCTTCACCATGTCCATGGCTTTGTCGGCCGAGCCGGCTTCGAGCAGCATCTTCATGACGTCTTCGTTGGCGCCGCCGTGCAGCGGGCCTTTGAGCGCGGCCACGCCGGCGGTGGCGGCGGAGTAGATGTCGGAGAGCGTCGCGGCCACTACGCGGGCGGCGAAGGTGGAGGCGTTCAGTTCATGATCGGCGTGCAGGGTGAGGGCGATGTCGAAGACGCGCTCCATCACTTCGTCGGGCTTCTTGCCGGTCAAGGTGTAGAGGAAGTTGGCCGCCATGTTCAGCTTGGGATCGCCGGGGACCACTTCCTGGCCTTTGCGCAGCCGGTCGAAAGTGGTGACGATGGTGGAGGTCTGCGACATCAGGCGAACGGCTTTGCGCTCGCTGGCTTCGATCGAAGTGTCTTTGACGTCCGGGATCGTAGAGCGACAGCATGGAGACGGCGGTGCGCAGCACGTCCATGGGAACCGCTTTGCCGGCGCCTTTCAAAAACGCGGTGACTTCGGCGGGGATCGCGCGGTTGGCCACCAGCGCAGCCTTCAACTGATCGAGTTCGGCCTGCTTGGGCAGACGCCCGTACCACAGCAGGTAGATGACTTCCTCAAAAGTGGCGTGTTCGGCCAGCGTATGAATGTTATAGCCCTGATAACTTAAGATGCCTGCGTCGCCATCGATATAACAAATCTTAGATTCAGCCGCGACGATGCCTTCCAGACCCGCAGTTGTGACAGCCATGATGCTCCTTCGAAATTTACGATCTTGTTCGTGCGAGATTCCCACTTCGCCGGTTGAAAGAAACTCGCTCAGCGGAAACTGTATTTTAGCATCCGCGGAAGGCGGCGGTGGCGGGGTGGCAGCGCGAGCGTTCTGGCTTAGTGGAGGATTTTGACCAGGTGCCAGCCGGTGTCGTAGCGTTCGTAGCGGAGCGTCACCGGCAGGTCGGCGGCATACTTGCCTTTGCGGATGCCCATGATGGCGAGAGGAGTGTGAAGCAGGGGTCGGCGATTTTGACGCCGAGTTTGGCCTGGACGATTTTGGTGTCTTTATCCTCGCCATCCTTGATCGAAATCACCTGATCCAATTGCAGCGCGAACTTGCCGCGCACCTGGGTGTAGGGATTCGGGTATTCGGCGTCGCCCGAGTACACGTCGTCGCTGAGGTTCAGATCGCGGCCTTTTTGCTGCAAATGCGAGAGGGAACGGTCGCCGCTGTTGCTGGGCGCCTCCCACAAGTCTTCGCTGACCCCGCAAGTCGAGTTGCGCGAGGTTCATCGACACCTGCTCGCTATCCAGTTGGAAGGGCTCAGCTTCGGCGACGCCTTTGGCTACGCCTTCATCGAAGGCATTGGGATCTCCGCCACAACCCGCCAGGATGAGTACGCCAGAGTCACCGCCAGCAGGGCCGGTGTTGCCCAAAACTTCATTTCTTGCCCTCCGCGAGCAGGTCTTCGGGATGGTGGCGTGGTCATATAGCGCCGGGTGAGGCTTTCAAAAGACCGCTGCCGGACCAGACCCACGCGATGCAGTTCGTATTTGAGCAGCAGCCACAGAATCGACAGACCGTAGATGGAACTTTGCACGAAAGAAGCCGAGGATGCCTCCGGGAAATAGCGCGTCGGCACCGGGACTTCGGCGATGCGCATGTTCAGGTTCACTAGTTGCGCGATGATTTCCTGGTCGAAGATGAAATTGTCGGAGTTCATGTCCAGATTGACTTGATCCAGCGCGTCGCGGCGGAAGGCGCGGTAGCCGGTGTGGTATTCGGCCAGGTGCAATCCGAAGATGGCATTTTCAAGCTTGGTCAGAAAGCGGTTGGCGGCGAATTTCCACCACGGCATGCCGCTGGCCATGGGATGTCCGCCCAGCAAGCCGCGAACCCAGCACCACTTCGGCTTTGCCTTCCTGAATGGGGCGGATGACGTCGGGCAGCAGCGTCGGATCGTACTGATAATCGGGATGCACCATCACGATGATGTCGGCGCCCGCGCGCAGCGCTTCGCGATAGCAGGTTTTCTGATTCGCGCCGTAACCGTAGTTGCGGTTGTGAACGAACAACTCCAGGCCCAGCTCGCGCGCGATGGCGGCGGTTTGATCGGAGCTGCCGTCGTCGACCACGATCACCAGATCGACGGCGTCGTGCGGCAATTCCGCGTAGGTCATGCGCAGGGTTTCGGCGGCGTTATACGCCGGCATCACGACGACTACTTTGGGCTTGGTTGAGAGACATGGGTACGGGGTACCCTCCGTTAGTAGTAACGACCGTTTGAAGTGAATTCTTTAGGAGTGGGAACCCGTTGATTCCAAAATGCGGCGCAGGCCTTCGGCGAAAATCGCGGGGGGCGTCAGCAGGCTCAGGACCAGGAAGGCTTCGGACTCGAAATCGTAGAAGAAGCCGGGCTGCACCAGGACGTCTTTTTCAGCCAGCAGTTGCAACACCCATTCCTCTTCGGTGCGGATGCGCGGGACCTCCAGGACGGCGTACCAGCCGCCCTCGACGTTGAGACAGCGGCAGGGCGAGGCAGCAGCGAGCAAATTTTTCCTAAGGTGTTCCAGGTTGGACGCGGGTTTGGACGCGGATCTGCTCCTGCACGGGACGCGTGGCGGTCAGGAGGCGGGGGAGCGCCCACTGGACCGGCGTGGAGACGGAGAAGTAGGTGTCGGCGATCCATTCCAGGCCTTCGAGTGCGGCGGGGTGATCGGGACCGCTGGCGACGATCCAGCCCAACTTCATTTGCGGGAGGCCGGCGATTTTCGAGAGGCCGCTCATGGAAAATGTCAGCACGCTCGCTTCGGTCCAGCGAGCGTCGTGACGCGCTCGGGGTCAGACGCGAAAGCGAAATCGGAGAACACTTCGTCGGAGAGAATGGGCAGGCCGAAGGTTTGGAGACGCTCCCATTCGGGGCGCTTGAGGTAAGAGCCAGTGGGATTGTTGGGATTCACGACGACAATGGCGCGGGTGCGCGGCGTGATGGCGCTGGCGAGCGCGGGAAAATCGATGTGCCAGACGCCGTCGTAGCGCAGGGGATACTGGCGCACGGCTACGGATTCCATGGCGGCCAAGTAGTCGAACAACGGATAGGATGGGCGCGGGACCAGGATTTCGTCGCCGGGGTCGGCGAGCAGCTTGAACAGGTAGCTGTAAGCTTCGCTGGTGCTGGCAGTGAGCAGGATACGCGAAGCGGGGACTTCGACGCCGCGCTGGGCGTAGTATTCCGAGACGGCTTCGCGCGCGGCGAGCAGGCCACGTGGGTCGGGATCGTAACATAGCGCGCGTGGGTCGGCTAGTGCCGCTAGCAGTTCTTCGCGCGGGTAGTCGAGTGCCGGCGCGGGTGGGATTGGATTCGGTTAGATCCAGGATCGCGGCGCCGTTCGCGGCGCTTTTCCGCCAGTAGAGTACTGAGCGGATTGGGATGCGCATCCCATTGAGGCGCGAAGAGAACACGCGACATCATGCTAGCAGATATGATGAGAGTTTATGGCCACACAGACTCCAGCTCACGAACCCAATCCCCTTTTGATTTTCGACGCCTTGAACAGTTTTCAGCGCGCGCTGGCGCTCAAGGCCGGCATCGAGCTTGAAATCTTCACGCATATCGGCGCAGGCGCGAACAGTGCGGCGGAGATTGCGCGGCGCGCCAAGGCCAGCGAGAAGGGCATGCGCATTCTTTGCGATTTCCTGACCATTCGAAGGTTTTCTCACTAAAGCAGAACGGGAGACCTACGGGCTGACTCCCGATTCGGCCGTGTTTCTCGACAAAAAATCGCCCGCGTATCTCGGTTCGATCGCCCTCTTTCTGACGCACCCGACGCATGTGGCGAACTTTATGGATCTGACGGAGTCGTCCGCAAGGGCGGCGCGGTGCACGACCAGGGAAACATGGGGCCAGAAGCGCCGGTGTGGGTGGAGTTTGCGAAATCCATGGCGCCGATGTCGGCGATGGCATCGGCAGGGATGGCGCAGATCGTCAATCTGCCGGGGCAGGCGATGAAGGTGCTGGACATCGCCGCGGGGCCAGGCGCTTACGGCATCGAGATCGCCAAGCTGAATCCGCAGGCGCAGATCTATGGCCAGGATTGGAAGAACGTGCTGGAGCTTTCGACCGAACATGCACGGCAAGGCGGGCGTAGGGGATCGCTATCACAGCATTCCCGGCAGCGCTTTCGAAGTGGATTTCGGCACGGGCTACGACCTGATTCTGCTGCCGAATTTTCTGCATCACTTCGATCATGCGACCAACGTGAAGTTGTTGAAGAAGGTGCGCGCGGCGCTGAAACCGGGCGGGCGCGTGGCGACAGTCGAGTTCGTGCCGAACGACGACCGCATCTCTCCGCCTATGCCAGCCGCCTTCAGCCTGATGATGCTGGGCTCGACCGAGGGCGGCGACGCTTATACGTTTAAGGAACTCGACGCCATGTTCCGCGACGCGGGATTCGGCGAAAGCACTGCGCAACCGCTGGGGCCGCAGACGCTGATCCTGACGAAATACTGATTACTTCTTCTCGATGGAGGTCACGCTGACGTCGGTGCCGTCGCTCGAACCGCGCCCACCGTCAGCACTACCGAGCGAGTCTTGCCGCCATCTTCAGCCATCACCATGCCGCCTTGCGGGGTGTTGGTGGTCATGGTGATGTTGAAGCCGCCCGACTTGAGCTGGTCCTGATAATACGACATCACTTTGGCGGGAGCGTCGCTGGTTTTGAAGGCGAAGGTGCTCTGGTTGCCGTCCTTGGTCTGCGAGGAGAAAGTTCCTTTGGGCGAGGAGCCGGGATAGGTGGGAATCCAGGCGGGCATCTGATTGCTTCCGGAGGTGCCAAATTTTACGGTGCCGTCGGAGGATTGCACTTCGATGCCGCTCTTGTCGCCGTCGGTATTTAACTTGACAGTGGCCGCTTTGCCGTCTTCGTCGACAACCACCATGGATTTCTTTTCGGCGTCGAACTTGAAGGTCATGGTCTTGCCGGTTTTCTTTTCGCGCACGACGATGGTGCCGTTGCTGTCGTCGCTCGATACGGTGTCGAGCTCAGGATTCATGGTCACCATCATTTTGGCGGTGGCGTAGCCGGGGTTCTTGGTGATCAGCGCGGAATCGAAGCCCGATTGCTTGGCTTTACGCATCAGGAAGTAGCCGCCCAATCCGCACATGGCTGTGAAGCCGACCATCACCACTACAACGATGCCGAGGATCCACAAAAGCAGGTTGGATTTTTTGCCGGGAGGCAGTGGGGGCTGACTACTGGCGAATGGGTCGGGAGGCGGGAAAGAGGGCGGAACGGAACTGGACATGGATGCGTTTCCTTTCTTATAAGGCGGTAGCTAATGAATCAGGCGTTCTTGAATCATACAATGGAAGCGTTGACAATACCATCTGTCCGTCCTCCCGGTCCGAAGAATGTACGGCCGTGGTTTGGCGTGCTGCCGCATTTTCGCAAGGACCCCGCGGGCTATTTGCTGAGCGTGGCGCGGGAGCACGGCGATTTGGTGTACATGCGGCTGGGCCCGCAGCATGCATTCGTGGTCAGCCATCCGGATGCGATCCGCGACATCCTGGTGACCAGCCAGAGCAATTTCACCAAAAGCCGCATGCTGGAGCGCGCCAAGGTACTGCTGGGCGACGGCCTGCTGACGAGCGAGGGCGAGTTTCATACGCGGCAGCGAAGGCTGGTGCAGCCGGCGTTTCATCGCGACCGGCTGGTGCGCTACTCGGCGGACATGGTGGAGTGCGCCGCGCGAGCGGGGAAGGCGTGGTCAGCGGGCGCGGAACTCGATATGCATCGCGAGATGACGCGGCTGACGCTGGCGATCGTGGGACGGACCTTGTTTAGCGCGGACGTTTCATCGGAAGCCGATGAAATCGGGCGGGCGATGACGCAGATCTTTGAATTGTTCGACACGCTGCTGCTGCCGTTTTCGGACTGGATTCAGAAGCTGCCGATTCCGCCTGTGCGGCGCTTCGAAAAAGCGCGCGATCAACTCGACCGGATCGTTTACGGATTGATCGCGGAGCGCCGGGCGAGCGGACAGGACGCGGGGGATCTGCTGTCGATGCTGCTGCTGGCGCAGGATGAAGACGATAAGGGTCATATGACGGACAAGCAGGTCCGCGATGAAGCGTTGACGCTGCTGATCGCGGGGCATGAAACGACAGCGAATGCGCTGACCTGGACGTGGTATTTGCTGTCGCAAAATCCGGAGGCGGAAGCGCGGATGCATGAGGAGCTGGATCGCGTGCTGGGCGGGCGTCTGCCGGGGTTTGAGGATGTTCGCGCGGCTGCCTTACACGGCCGGCGTCTTTTCGGAATCGCTGCGGCTGTTTCCGCCGGCGTGGGCCATCGGGCGGCGCGCGAAAACGGAATACACGATTGGCGAGTACACGATTCCGGCGAAGTCGATTTTACTGATGAGCCCGTGGGTCGTGCATCGCGATCCGCGCTGGTGGCCGGAGCCGGAGCAGTTTCAATCCGGATCGCTGGCGTCCGGAGGAGAGCGAGAAGCGTCCGAAGTTCGCGTATTTCCCGTTCGGTGGCGGGGCGCGGGTGTGTATCGGCGAGAGATTCGCTTGGGCGGAGGGCGTGCTGGTGCTGGCGACGCTTGCGCAGAACTGGAAGATGCGCCTGGTTCCGGGGCATCCGGTGGCGACGCGGGCGGTGATTACGCTGCGGCCGAAATACGGGATGAAGATGACGCTGGAGCCGCGCGGGGCGGCCCCAGCTTAAGGTCTACGCCTGGCGAATCAATTCGACGTCGATGGTGAGGTCGACGTCTTCGCCCACTAGAAAGCCGCCGGCTTCGAGAGCGACGTTGAAGGTCATGCCGAAGTCCTTGCGGTTGATGCGGGTTTTGGCGGTGGCGCCGCGGCGCAGGTTGCCCCAGGGATCTTTGGCTTCGCCGGTCAGTTCTTCGACGTTCAAGTTCACTTCTTTGGTGACGCCGTGGATGGTCAGATCGCCGACTACGTTGAAGCTATCGCCGCCGGTGGCGGTCACTTTCTTGGATTTGAAGGTGATGGTCGGATACTTCTCGACGTCCAGGAAATCGGGGCTCTTGAGGTGTCGCATCGCGCTGTTCGTCGCGCGTGCTGATGGTGGAAACGTCGATGCTCGCGTCGACGCGTCGAAGCGGTGGGGTTGGCGGGGTCGAAATTGACGGTTCCGCTCACTTTGTCGAACTCGCCCTTCACGTTGGCGATCATCATGTGGCGAACCTTGAACTGCGCGGAGGAGTGCGCGGTGTCGATCTGGTAGGTGCTCATCTAAATCCTTTCGCTTTGAAAATGCACTTCCTATCAGACCGCAAAGGGGCGGTGTGTGGCAAGTGCTGTTAATGTGCGGCGGGCTCCGGCATGGGCGCGGCCTGGTGGTGCGAGCGCAGCGGAACGTTCTTGAGCAGGAGGTTAAGCACCACTGCTCCGCCCATCACGAACGCGCTGGAGACGAAGATCAGGTGCAGGCCGTGGACCAGCGACGCGCGTACGTTGGCCATCAGGGTTTCGCAGCAATGCTAGCGCCGTTGGGGTAGCTGGCTGAACATGCGCCTCCAACTGCGGACGCATCTGTACCAAGAGCAGCGGATTGTCGAAGAACTTCAAGCCTTCCGGCGGCACGCCGGCGGGCAGGGTGCGCCCGAACTGGGCAGTGATAGTTGGTGAGCAGCACGCTGCCGAACAGCGACACGCCGAGCGTGCTGCCGATGGCGCGGAAGAAGATTGTGGAGGCGGTAGCGGCTCCCATCTGCGCGCGCGGGGCGACGTTTTGCACGGCCACGGTGTATACCGGTTGCAGCAAGCCCATGCCGAGTCCGGCGAGAATCATGCCGAAGACTACTTGCAAGCGCGGCGTGGACGCGCCCATGGTGGCGAAGATGATCATGCCTGCCGGTGACCAGAATCGAGCCCAACACGCCGGGAATTTTGTAGCTCCGCATGCGGTAGGTTAACTGGCCGCCCAGGAAGCTGCCGGTGACCGCGCCCAGCATCATGGGCGTCATCAGCGTGCCGGATTGGGTTGCCGAAACGCCCAGCACGCCCTGCATGAACAGCGGCAGATAAATGATCACGCCGAACATGCCCATGCCGAGCACGAAGATGCACACGGAACACACGCGGATCACCGGATCGTTGAACAGCGTTAGCGGGATCAGCGGCTCGACGGCTTTGCTTTCCGAATACAGGAACGCGATCAGCATGGCTACGGCGATCGCCAGCAGCGTTTCGACGCGGCCCGATGCCCCAGCCGTATTCCGTCACCCAGGTGAAGGCCAGCAGCAGCGGCCCGATGCAGGCCAGCATGGTGAACACGCCGGCCCAATCGAGAACGCGCCGCACGGCCTGCGGACGGATGTCGGGAAACTCGAAATAGATCGCGGCGATGGCGATGATGCCCACCGGCAAGATTGACGTAGAAGGTGGCGCGCCAGGAAATGTGATCGGTGAGCCAGCCGCCTAGCGTGGGGCCGAAGATGGCGGCGAGTCCCCACACGCCGGAGAAAAAGCCCTGATAGCGGCCGCGTTCGGCGGGCGAAAAAATATCGCCGACGATGGTGAAGATCAGGCCCATGATGGCGCCCGCGCCGATGCCTTGCAGGCCGCGGAACAGGATCAACTGGTTCATGCCGTCGAGGCCCAGTGAAGTTGAGATTGCCGGACGCGCCGCACAGCGCCGAGGTCGCGACGAATACGGCCGAGCCCCACAGGAAGAACCATTTTCGTCCCCACAAATCCGACAGCTTGGCGATGATGGGGACGATCATGGTGGACGTCAGCATGTACGCCGTCGCCACCCAGGGATAGCGGTTGAAGCCGGAAAGCGAGGCGATGATGCGCGGCTCGGCGGTGCCGACGATGGTCTGATCGAGCGCGGCCAGGAACATGGCCAGCACCAAGCCGGTCATGGTGCCGACCAACTGCGGGCGGGTCAGGCGCACGATTCCGGAGGTGTGGAATTGCGGTTCAGCCGCGACCGTGCTCATTGATTGATTTTAGCAGGGTATTCCGAATTTCTCCGCAGTCTTTCCCTCGAAGTCGAATTCGATTAGAACGGCGGGTTCGTTTCCGACTACCCAACCGTCGTGCCCGGGTGGCACGGCGAAAGCTTGCGGGGCAGTGAATTCTTCGACGTGGCCGTCCGCGAATTTGACGTGCAACTCACCACGCGCGATGAAGCCGACGTGCGCATGCTGGCACAGGTCGCTGCCGATGATCGGCTTCAAGTGCTTCGACCAGCGGAACCCGGGCGGGTAGATCATGCGCTTCACGCGGCCAGCGCCGGCGCGGAAAACGTCGACTTGCACCCCGCCGATGGTGCGGGTTTCGCAGGACTTCATGTCGGCCAATAGCGGATCGGAGGAACTCATGCGTCAATTAGACTGCCTCCGGCGGACGCAGTCAAGCTGACATAAAGTGCAAATACCGCGCAGAAAGATTTACTGGCGTGCGTTAGCGGGTCTTTTGTTCGACCTTGTCGGCGCCTTCTTCGGTTTTCTGGGCTGCCTTGTGAGTGCCCTTTTTGACGGTCTTCTTCGTTGCGCTTGCCGTCTTCTTTGCCGCTGCGCCTGTTGCTTTTCCTGCGTCTTTGACGTCCTGCCCAGCGTCTTTGACGTCGTCCTTGGCGGTCTGCGCGATTGCAGCCGTTCCTAGAGAACTCGCGGCCAACGCAGTTGCCAGCAAAAAGTTTTTGATAGTCATGCAATGGATCAAGCACTCGAGCGGCCAAAACTATCTGTCGGGATCGAGCACCGCGATGTAGCCCAGATTGCGGTAGAGCTGCTTGTGATCCAGGCCGCAGCCGACGACGAAGCGGTCGGGGATTTCGAAGCAGCGGAAATCGACGGGCACTTGGACGATACGGCGCACCGAGCGGTCGAGGAGCGTGCAGATGCCCAGCGACCGCGGGCCGCGTCCGGCTAGCGTCTGCAAAAGATAGCGCGTGGTGAAGCCGGTATCGACGATGTCTTCGACCAGCAGTACGTCTTCGTCGAGAATCGGTTCGTCGAGATCTTTGGCGATGCGCACCAAGCCCGGCGTGGGGCCGTGCGACGGGCCGCCGAAGCTGGAAATCGCCAGGAAGTCGATTTTGACGGGTATGGTGAGGGCGCGCGCCAGCGCCGTCAGGAAAAAGACGGAGCCCTTGAGTACGGCAATCAGCTTGAGATCGCGCCCGCGATATTTTTCGCTGATCTCGGCGGCGACTTCGGCGATGCGCGCGGATGACTTGCTCCTCAGTAAACAAGATGCGCTCGATGTTTTCGAGGGAGCTGGCGTCACGAGGCCACCATTCGTAAGCCGTATTTAAACACCAGGTCCTGGAAATCTTTTTGATAGAACACCTGGATGTTGATATGCGGATAGATGGCGCGCAGCAGCTTCACTTTGCGATTTTTCTTGGTGACCAGCGATTGCTTCATGGTGGTCAATTCGACGTAGAGGTCGAACTCGGGCAAGTAGAAGTCGGGCGTGAAGGCTTCAGTGACATGGCCGTCTTTGTCCCATTGGAGCGGGAAGCTGCGCGGCTCATATTCCCATTGGATGCGGTAAAAATCCAGCAAATTCGCGAACATTTCTTCGCTGGGATGGCCGAAGCTCGCACTCGTGACGCGCGCA
Organism: Bryobacterales bacterium; assembly: GCA_963745995.1. Lineage (GTDB taxonomy): Bacteria > Acidobacteriota > Terriglobia > Bryobacterales > Bryobacteraceae > Palsa-187. The sequence goes on along the minus strand of CAVUZF010000005.1, from coordinate 869,154 downwards.
CGGCCGGCGGGGACGATGCCGCGCTTGGCAAGTTCGAGGCGCGTTTCAAATTCGATTTCGTCGGCGGCGTTGGGGGAAAGCAGCCCTTGCTCGCCGAGGCGTTTGGCGGCTGCTGCGGCCAGCATCTCGGCGGCTTGTGCGGCGTCGGTCCGTGTAAGGTTGAGCGTGAGATCGAAGGCAGACGGATCGGCCGAGGCGCGGCTGAAACGTGCTTTGCGCACACGCTTGTGTTCGGCGTCGAGTTCGCGAAGGCGCGAGAGAGCCTCTGGCTTTTCGACCCGCAGATCCAGCATCAGGTTGCCAACGCGGTGCGCGTCGCTGGTGGTAATACGCGCGCGTAGCAGCCATGGCGTGGAACGAAATAGGTGTTCGGAGCCATCGAGGGCGATCGCTAAGGGATGCTCGCGGGCCAAGCGCGCCAACACTGCGACAGCGGCCGTGGCCCAGGCGCGGGCGCGGATGGGAGTGTCGCCGAATTCCTCGGCCATCCATTGCGCCAAGCGCGTTTCCGTGACCAGCTCGAAGTTCAAGAGTTGTGCGGCTCCGCGCGCTACTTCTTCCCAGCGCGAGGCCGGATCGCCCGAAATCGTAAGCAATGCCATCCGCTACACTGTCAGAATATCAGTCCCATGGAGACGCAGAATATTTTTGTAAGGCGGGCCTCGCTGGCGGATCTGGAACTGATCGCTCCGTTGTTCGACGCGTATCGCCAGTTTTACGATCAGATGCCGGATCAGGCGCTGGCACGTGCGTTTCTTCGCGAAAGATTGGAGCGGGATCAGTCGGTGATCTTGCTGGCTTTGCGATCGGATGAAACGGCTGTTGGGTTCACGCAGCTCTATCCCAGTTTTTCGTCGGCCAGCGCGCGGCCGATTTACATTCTGAACGATTTGTTTGTTGACCCGGCGGCGCGGCGCAGGGGCGTGGGACAACGGTTGCTCGAAGCCGCCGGGGAGTTCGGACGCAGCGAGGGAGCGGCCAGGCTGACGCTGTCGACGGCCCAGACCAACACCACCGCGCAGTCACTCTACGAAGCGCGCGGGTGGCGGCGCGACGAAGTCTTCCTTACTTACCATTTACCGCTGTTGTAGTGACCGCCGGCCGTCAATCGATTCTTTCGCTAGGCGTTTTCGCCCCAATAAACCGATCTCGGCAATTGGATGGCTACGTGCACATAGCCCCGATAGATTTGCAGTACTAACGAGGATAAACACAAAATGAAAAAGCTGCTTGCAGCGATGTTATTGACAGCGGGACTCGGTTTCGCGGCGCAATTTTCGGTGGGGATCCATATTGGGGAGCCGCCGCGTCCGCGCGTGTTGCGTGTGCGGCCGAACTCACCAGGTCCGGGCTACTCTTGGATAGATGGCTATTGGTATCCGACGGGCAACCGCTATACCTGGCACCAAGGGTATTGGACTCGTCCGCCGTACGAAGGTTCGCAGTGGACTGCGCCGCATTACGAAGGCGGCATGTATTATCAAGGCTTCTGGAACGGCGAACACGGGCAAGTGGGACATGACCATCGCTGGGACCGCGATCACAAGAACCGTGATTACCAGGATCGCCACTAGTCAGATCCGCCGCACGGGCTGATCCATCACTTTAGTTAACATCTCCTGCACCGTGTGGTTGCTACGCGGGGGGCAGAGCGCGGGCGCGAGCTCGGCCAAGGGTTCGAGCACAAAGCGGCGCTCCGCCATGCGCGGATGGGGGATTTCAAGGCCAGCGGTGTGAATCACCGCTTCACCGAAGAGCAAAATATCGAGATCGATGACGCGCGGCCCTTTGGCGACGGTGCGCTGGCGCCCCATCTCGTGTTCGATTCTAAGCAGACGCGCGAGTAACTGGCGCGGGAACAGTGTGGTTTCCGCCACCACCACTTGATTTAAGAACCAGGGTTGATCGACGATGTCGCGCGGGGCGGTTTCGTAGATTGACGAGGCGCGGGTCAGGCGCACATGTGGTGAGGCGAGGCGCTCGCGCGCGAGCAGCAGGTTTTCGACACGATCCCCTAGGTTCGAGCCCAGCGCAATGTAGACGGTTTTCACGGGCGCCTTAGAAGAGGGCGCCTCTGCGAGCCGCCGCGCCGGCGTGCGATGCCGAAGTATTCAAAGCCGCGCTCGGTGCCGACGCGGCCGCGTTGTGTGCGGTCGAGAAAACCCAGTTGCATCAGGTAGGGCTCGTAGACCTCTTCGATGGTGCCTTGCTCTTCATCGATGGATGCGGCAATGGTGCTCAGTCCGACAGGGCCGCCGCCGTATTTTTCAAGCACGGTCAGCATGATTTTCTGGTCGATTTCATCCAGGCCGAAGCGGTCCACTTCGAGCAAGTTCAGGGCTTTTTCGGCGACGCCGGCGTCGACGTGGCCGTTGGCGCGTACTTGCGCGTAGTCGCGGACGCGGCGCAGCAGGCGGTTGGCGATGCGCGGTGTTCCACGGCTGCGGCGGGCGATTTCTTCGGCTCCGGCTATGTCGATCTCGACACCCAGCAGGTTGGCCGAGCGGCGCACGATGTGCGCAAGTTCTTCGACTTCATAAGGATTTAGGCGCAGGACTAAGCCGAAGCGTCCACGCAGAGGCGCGCTGATGATTCCCTGGCGTGTAGTGGCGCCGATGGCGGTGAAGGGCTTAATGTCCATGGCCACGGTGCGCGCGCCGGGGCCGGTGCCGATCAGGATGTCCATGCGGAAATCTTCGAGCGCCGAATAGATCATTTCCTCGACGTCCGGCTGGAGGCGGTGGATTTCATCGATGAAAAAAACTTCGCGCTCGGCTACGTTGCTGAGGATCCCGACCAGGTCCAACTTTCTTTTGCAGAACGGGTCCTGAGGTCTGTTGCATGCCCACGCCCAGTTCGGCTGCGATGATGCCGGCGAGCGTGGTTTTTCCCAAGCCTGGCGGGCCGTAGAGCAACACGTGGTCCATGGCTTCGCCGCGTTGGCGGGCGGCTTCGATGGCGATCGAGAGTTGCTCCTTGAGCTTGCTCTGGCCCGCGAAATCGGCTAGGCGCAGCGGCCGCAGTGCGGTTTCAAACTGCCGTTCTTCCTCGCGCAGCGATGCCGAAACGATGCCCTTTTCCTGCATGAAGCTTCAGTGTAGTGGAACGGCGTGGGACGTGCCATGGGAAAGTACGCTTGCGATTCCGATTCGCGAAACTAGATAATGACTTCGTTGGATTGCATCGGAGGAGGTGCATAGATGGCGCGAATACTGGCGTTGAATCCGCCCTATAGCGGGATGTCTTCGATCGTGAATGTGCTGGCCCGCGTGGGTCCGGGTGAGCCGAATAATCCGGATGACGTTCGGGTGGTGCAGCGCTTGATGCAGATGGGCGCCCGTGGAAAGGCCGCAGCCGCAAGTATCGGAGTGCCGCAGGTAACGGGGCATTTCGATGCCGCCACGGGTTTCTGGATTTACCGGATCCAACATCTTTACAGAAACCGGACGGTGGACGGAGTAGTTTCTCCCGCGCAGGGCACGCAGTATGCTCCGGGCGGAAGCATTTGGGCCATCGTGATCCTCAATGACCTCGCAAGGACCGATTCACCCCAGGACTACGCAACTTTTCTGGCGCAATCGACAACTTAAGACCGTGCTCCGCTAGATCACCTTACGAGCTTCAGTGCCCGCCGGAACAAGGCGTCGAATTCATTTGATTCGCTTTCCGAACGCGCTTTGATGACGGCGGCTTCGGCTGACGCGCGGGTGGCTCCGAAATTCATAAGCGCGGAGATCACGTCCTCTTCGGTGGCTGCGAAGGCGCCTTTGGGCGCGCCACTGGTTCCGGCTACGGAAGCCCCCGCCGGTCCCAGTTTGTCGCGCAGCTCTAGCACCATCCGTTCGGCGGTTTTCTTGCCGACACCGGGGATGCGCACCAGCGACTCCACCGCGCCGGAGCGGATGGCGGCGACGAGATCCTCGGTGGTCAGGCCGCTCAACGCGGTGATGGCGAGTTTGGGCCCGATGCCGCTCACGGCGATTAATTTTTCGAACAGTGCCTTGTCATCTTTGGTCAGGAAGCCGTAGAGCGCCAGAATATCTTCGCGCACGTGCTGATAAATGTGCATGCGCACCGGCGCGCCTTGCTCGGGAAGCGAGGAATAGGCCGAGACCGGGAATGGTGACCTCGTAGCCCACTCCGTGGACGTCGATGACGATCTGGTTGGGATGCTTTTCGAGAAGTGTGCCGCGCAGATGCGAGATCATTAGAACTTAGGATACGAAATCGGAAATGCGACAGGCGCTTTTTTGTGGATCAAGTGAGGAACGGACATGCGGAGATTGCGGGCGACGACGCCCGGCACCTGACGCGGGTGCTGCGCGTCGAGGTGGGCCAGCGCTATGAGATTTCCGATAACCGCGGCGTCTACCTGGCCGAGATCGAGACCGCGCGCAAAGAGCATGTGATCTTCCGCACGCTCGAAAAACTGCCGGTGATCGAGCCGCCGGTGCAGATGATTCTCTGTGCGGCGATCGTGAAGTTCGATCACTTCGAGTGGATGATCGAGAAGGCTACCGAGTTAGGCGTGGCGCGCGATCGTGCCGATGATCAGCGTTCGCACCGAACGGGGCTTGGATAAAGCCGCACCCAAACGCCTGGAGCGTTGGCGGCGCATCGGACTCGAAGCCAGCCAGCAATCGCGGCGCGCGCATCTTGCCGGAGATTGACGAGCCGGCGGCGTGGCGCGAGGCGCTGGCGACCGCGGCGGTGTATCGTTATGCGCTGGATGAAAACACGACACGTCCTTTGCCAACGGCGTTTCCGGCGGAACGGCGCGCGGATGATGCGGTGGCTCTGCTGATCGGTCCGGAAGGCGGCTGGACGGATGAGGAACGCTCTGAATTTATCGCGGCGGGATGGGCTCCGGTTTCGCTGGGGCCATCGATTCTGCGCGCGGAGACGGCGGCGCTGGCGGCGCTCGCGGTGGTGTCCGCGGCGTGGCTGCCGCCTGAGGTTGCTACACTGGAACATTGATTCACCGCCTGGTTTTAGAAAATCTCAAGCACCGTCCGGTGCGAACTCTGCTCAGCGCCGTCGCCATTGGTGTTCAAGTCACCATGATCCTTACGCTGGTGGGCGTGAGCGAGGGCGTGCTCGGGGACATCGCCGCCCATTCGCGCGGCACCGGCGCGGATATTCTGGTGCGGCCTCCGGGCAGCTCGGTGCTCGCGTTTTCGGGCGACATGCCGGAAGGCATCGTGGGGCTGGTCCGCAAGGAGCCGCACGTGGTGCAGGCCACCGGAACCAAGGTGCAGTCAGATCGGCAACTTCGATTCCATCACCGGCATTAATCTCGACGAGTTCAATCGCATGAGCGGCGGATTCCGCTATCTCGCAGGCGGGCCGTTTACCGCGGACACCGATCTCTTGATAGACGATGTTTACGCGAGCGCGCACAAGCTGCATGTCGGGGATAAATTGGATCTCGGTCTGGAATGGCGCGTGGCGGGCATTGTCGAGTCCGGCAAGCTTTCGCACATGTTTGCCAGGCTTTCGTATCTGCAGGAAAAGTATTCCGCCGAAAGACAAGGTTAGCGTAGTCTATGTGAAAATCGACGACCCGAAAAATATGGCAGGCGGTGATCGATTCGCTGAAAGACAAGCTGATGGACTACAAAATTTTCTCGCTGGATGAATTCGTATCGCTTATTTCGGTGGACAGCATTCCGATTCTCAAACGCTTCACGCGCGTGGTGATCGGCTTGGCGGTGGTGGTGGGTTTCCTGGTGGTGTTTCTCTCGATGTACACCGCGGTGCTGGAGCGCACGCGCGAAATCGGCATTCTGAAAGCGCTGGGCGCGTCGCCCGGCTACATCATGACCATCTTGCTGCGCGAAACTTTTATGCTGGCGGTGGCCGGGCGCGATTGCCGGCATCCTGATGAGTTACGGCACGCAGGCCATCCTGCGTGTTGCGGTGCCCACCATGCCGATGCTGATCGCGCACGCCTGGTGGCCGTGGTCGGCGCTGATCGCGCTGGTACGGTTCGATGATCGGCGCGATTTATCCCGGCCTCAAGGCCGCGCGGCAGGACGCCATCGAAGCGCTGGCCTACGATTGAGTTTCATGATTGAAATTCGGGACCTGAAGAAGACTTATCACGTCGGCGAGATCGACGTGCATGCGCTGCGCGGCGTGAATTTGTCCGTCGAGCGCGGCGAGTTTGTGGCGGTGGTGGGTCCTAGCGGGTCCGGCAAGTCGACGCTATTTCATATTCTGGGCGGGCTCACGCCGCCGACTTCCGGCACCATTCACATTGACGGCCGCGATCTGCTGGCGATGTCCGAGGCGGAACGCACGAACCTGCGCAAAACCGGTGTCGGTTTCGTGTTTCAGAAATACAATCTGTTGCCGACTTTAACTGCGGCCGACAACATCGAGATTGCGCGCGACATCGCCGGAAAGAGCGGGTCCCCCGATCCGCAGTTCGATGAAATTTTGGGGCTGTTGGGGTTGAAGGGCCGCCTGCATCACAAGCCCCGAGCACTTTCCGGCGGAGAGCAGCAGCGGGTGGCGATTGCGCGCGCGATCGTCAACCATCCGGCGATTTTGCTGGCCGATGAACCTACCGGCAACCTGGACACGGAAAACTCGGAAGCGGTGCTGGGGTTGTTGCGCGATCTGAACACGCGACTGGGCCAGACCATCCTGATGATCACGCACAACCCTGAAGCCGCGGCGTATGCGCACCGGACGGTGAAGATGCGCGACGGGCGCGTGGTCGAATAGTCGGGAACCTTTCGTCGCGCGCGGTGTCTATGAGGGCATGTTCGAGCAATCCATGCTGCTCTCTTCCGCGCCCGGCAAGAAAGCCGGAGCGCTGGCGGTTTCGCTTAGCGCGCAGACTTTTGCGGTCGGCACGCTGCTGCTGATTCCTTTGCTGTACACGGACCAGTTGCCGTTCGTGCAGATGCAGATACCCACGTTTCTGCCGACGGCACCGCCTGCTCCCGTTCCTGAACACGTGGCGCCGCGGCACACTACGGTTCGACCTGGCAATGTATTTACGATCCCCAGACGCATTCCGCCGCTCAACACGCAGCCTGAGATTATTGATTACGCAGCCAGAGCCGCTTGACGTCATCGATGCGGGGCCGATCGTGCCGTTGGGTCCGAGCGTTATCTTTACGCAATTGATTCCGCCGCCTGCGGCTCCGCAGGTAAGCGAACCTACGCCTAGCAAGCCGATCACGGTCACCAGCGATATTCAATCCGCAAAGCTATTGAGGAAAGTGATCCCTGTCTATCCGCAGATTGCCATCATGGCGCGTGTTTCGGGAACGGTGCATTTGATGGGAACGATCGGTGAGGACGGGATGATCGAGCAGGTTCAAGTTGTCAGCGGCCCAGCGATGCTGGTGCAAGCGGCAGTGGATGCGGTGCGGCAGTGGGTCTACCGGCCGACGATGTTGAACAACAAGCCGGTGGAGGTGATCGCGCCGATCGAGGTAATTTTTAGTTTGTCGCGTTAGTCAAAAAGAGGGACGGAGCCTGACTATTGTTCCGTATTGGTATTCCCGATTTGGGGCAATAATCAGGCTCCGTCCCTCTTTTTGACGTGGATGCGTTTCCACTTTTTACCGGCGCGGATGGTGTGGAGTTCCGGGCTCGGCTGGGAACACCATGCCAGCTCGAACGCCATCGATTTCCACGGCGCCGGACTTGATCAGGCGCTCGGCTTCGGTGCGGGTGGGGGCCAAACCGGTGGCCTGCAGCATCTGCGGGACGCGGAGATCGCCGGACTCGCCATACTCGACGGTTTCAATGTCTGCCGGGCTCCGCGCCTTGCCGCACTTCGCGATTAAAGTCTTCTTGCGCCTGCGCGGCGTCGGGCTGCGAATGGAAGTCGGCGACGATGCGCCCGGCGAGTTCCATCTTCACGCCCATGGGTTCGCGCTGCTTGAGCGCTGCGATTTCTGGCAGCGACAAATCTGTCAGCAGTTCCCAATAGCGCCACATGAGTTGATCGCTGACGCCCATGACTTTGCGGAACATCACCTTCGGAGGCTCGGTGATGCCGATGTAGTTGTTCTTCGATTTCGACATCTTCTCGACGCCGTCCGTGCCTTCGAGCAGCGGTGTAGTCGCGACAATCTGCGGGGGCTGCTCGAAGTCGCGCTGTAACTCGCGGCCTACCAGCAGATTGAACCTCTGATCCGTACCGCCGAGTTCCACGTCGCAGCCGAGCATCACGGAATCGTAGCCCTGCACCAGCGGATACAGAAGTTCGTGCATGGAAATCGGCGTGCCGTCTTTCAGGCGCTTGGTGAAGTCATCGCGTTCTAGAATACGCGCCACAGTGTATTTCGAGCACAGACGGAGCATGTCTTCGAATTTCAGTTGATCGAGCCATTCGCTATTAAAACGGATTTCGGTTTTAGCGGCGTCCAAGAATTTTGAAGACTTGCGCCTTGTAAGTATCGGCGTTGCGATTGATGTCGGCGCGGGTCATGGGAGGGCGCGTGATATTGCGGCCCGTAGGGTCGCCGATCATGCCGGTGCCATCGCCGATCAGGAAAATGACGGTGTGGCCCAGGTCCTGAAAGTGTTTCATCTTGCGCAGCAGCACGGTGTGGCCCAGGTGCAGATCGGGCGCGGTGGGATCGAACCCGGCCTTCACGCGCAGCGGGCGGCCGGTCTTCAAAGCCTCCGTCAGGCGCGCTTGCAGATCCTCTTCGCGGATGATTTCGGAGAAGCCTTTTCGGAGATACGCCAACTGTTCGGGAACGGGAGCAAAGGACACTTTACAATTGTAAACATGAAGGCGATCTACCTCATGAGTTTGCTGATCCCCCTCGCTTCGGCGCAGTCGCTTACCGACCGTTTTTTCGACGAATACTATTTCCCGTTCAACCCGACGGCGGCCACCTCCGCGGGTATCCATAAGTATGACGGCCAGCTTGAGGATTATTCCAAAGCCGGCGTGGACGCGCGCATCGCCAAGCTCAAGCAATTCGAAGCTGAGTTCGCCAAGCTCCCGCCGGAGCCAGACCGCGACCTGGTGCTCAGCACCATCCGCGCGAATCTGCTGGAACTCGAAACCGTGCGTAGTTGGGAGCGTAATCCGGATATTTATTCGAGCGGCATTTCGAGCAGCGCTTTCACCATCATGAGCCGCACGTTCGCTCCGCCGGAAGCGCGCATGCGGTCGCTGATCGAACGCGAGCGGAAGATGCCGCAGGTGCTGGCCGCGGCGCGAGTGAACTTGAAAAATCCGCCTAAGATTTTTACCGAGATTGCGATTCAGCAAGTCCCCGGCATCGTCAGTTTCTTTCAAAAGGATGTACCGCTGGCATTCAAGAGCGTCGACGGACGCGAAGCTACTGGCGGAATTCCATACCGCCAACGACGCCGTTATTAAAGCCCTGGAGGATTACCAGACCTATCTGAAAACCGACGTCCTGCCGCGCTCGAACGGCGATTTTCGCCTGGGCGCGAATACCTACGCGAAGAAACTGCTGTATGAAGAAATGGTGGATATTCCGCTCGACCGCCTGTTGGCGATCGGTTACGCTGACCTGCGCGCGAATCAAAAAAAATATCGCGAAACCGGGTTGCTGATCGATAAGACCAAAACTCCGCAGCAGATTCTGGCGGAGGCGGTAAAGGATCATCCGGCTCCGGAAAAGCTGCTGGATGCGTTTCGCAACACGCTGGGCGGCTTGCGGGACTTCATCAACGCTCACAAGTTGGTGACGATCCCCTCGCCGGTGCTGCCGATTCTCGAAGAGACGCCGCCGTTCATGCGCGCGACCACCTTCGCGTCGATGGACACGCCGGGTCCGTTCGAGACCGTCGCCAAGGAAGCGTTTTTTAACGTGACGCTTCCGGAGAAAGACTGGACACCCGCACGTGTCGAAAGTTTCATGGGCCAATTTAACCGCGGCACCATTCTATCGACCGCCGTGCATGAAGCTTACCCGGGCCACTACGTGCAATTTCTGTGGGTGCCGCATATTCAATCGCGCGTGCGGAAACTGCTGGGCGCCAATTCAAACGCAGAAGGCTGGGCGCATTACTGCGAGCAAATGATGCTCGACGAAGGCTACTCGACCGATCCCAAGATGCGTTTGGGCCAGCTTCAGGACGCGCTCTTGCGCGACGCCCGCTACATCGTTGGCATCGAGATGCACACCGGTAAGCGAACTTTCGATCAAGCCGTCGAGTTCTTTCAAAAAGAGGGCTATCAGACGCATGAGACGGCCATAGTTGAGACCAAGCGCGGCACGTCCGACGCGACTTACCTTTATTACACGCTGGGCAAGCTGCAAATTTTGAAGCTGCGCGAAGATTACAAGAAGATGCGCGGCAGCCAGTTCTCACTCCAGGAATTTCACGATAGCTTCCTGAAGCAGGGTTTCCCGCCCATCAAGATCGTGCGCAAGGCGATGCTGGGCAACGACTCGCCGACGCTCTAAACCACTACTTCAATCGGCACCGCTGGCAGCTTGCGGCGGCCGATGTTTATTTTGAGGTGGTGCAGTCCCGGGCCGACGTCGCTCCGGCAGGCGGAAGTTCACCTGGTAGCGCTGCGGGCGCGGATCGCTGCACATTTTTTCCAGATCCTCGACGGGTTGTCCTCCCACCCAGATTTCGATCTCCCAGGGGCGCGCAATTTCTTCGAGCGTCAACCTGACGATGCGATTCTCGACTCGCCGCGGCGCCGCGGTGACGCGCGGAATGGGGGGGCCGGGTGGAATCACGCGTAGTGTCGCGGGCGGAGAAAGCGGGCGATCCAGCCACAAGAGCTGAACCGGGAGTAAACCGGTCGCTTCCAGTTCCGGAAGGTCCACGCGAATGCGCTGCCAGCCTTCGCGGTCGGGCGCGCCGATCGAGGTGATGGTTCCCGAGCGAACTGCCGATGGTGGCGCGCAAGTGATTCAGGCCAGCGTCGGCCGGAAGATTTTCAGCGCGGATGGAGATCGCGGCGAAGCGTCCGCGGCAGGGGGCTACTGGCTCAAAGCTACTGGCGTTGGTGATTTTGTGGATCGTCACCGGCAGCGTATCGCCCCACGCGGCGGCCTTCTCTTCGAGGCCGGCAGACCAGCCTGCGGGTTGTTTGCGCCAGGTGGTCCACATGGACGGCGTGGAAACTCCATCCAGCGCGAGCACTTGAAAATCGTGCTCCTGCGCGAAATCCATGAGCTCGTGCTGCGTGAAGCGAGCGCCGGTCCACTGGTCAAACGACTGGCTTCCTGCGGAGCCGTTGAACTGCAGGCGCGCCAATCCGCCGGGCCGCAGCACGCGATGAATCTCGCGCAGGAAGGCGACCACCAGTTGCTGGCTGGGGATGTGCGGGAACAGATCAAACGAGTACACGAAATCGAAGGACTGATCCGCGAAATCCTCCAGGCTGGTCCCGCGAATCTGCTGCGGGCGCGCGTTTGGACAGATCCCGCAGACTTTCGCGCGCTTCCTGGATGAATTCAGCGGACACATCAACGCCGTGGATTTCGAGAAAGTGGCGGCTCATGGGCCGCATCAAACGGCCGGAGCCGCAGCCGATTTCGAGAGCGCGCGCAGCTGCCGCGCTCCTCCGCTTTCAGGCGGCGGAGTTCTGCTTCCAGGTCATTGATGACTCCAGTGGCGGCCGCCAGAAACTCCGCATCGCTCTGGCTGCGGCGCCCGAAGGCGACGTAGTAGCTGGAATCGACGGCGGAATCGGGAAACTCGGAATCAGGCACGGTGACTATTTACGGCTGGAGTAGCGGTCCAGTTCGCTCAACAGTGCGCCGGCAGCCTTGGGCGCGGCGACAGAGCCGTCGATGATTTCGCGGTTCTTGAGTGCCTTACCGTACATATCGATGTTCCAATCCTGAGTCCTCGCGCAAGGTCGCGCCGTTTAAAGCGATGCCGGCGAACAGTCCGCGCGCGCGGGAATAGGCGAGGATTTCAGCGGTCAGACGAGCATCGGTTTCGGCCTGTGCGACGCGGCCCACGGGGCCGGCGGCAACGGTGGCGTCTCCGCCCAAGGTGAACTTGTCACCCAACAGGCGCTCCATGCCTCTATCGTTCATCACCAGCATGAACACGTCCATTTCCGATCCGCCGATCTGGAAGCCTACGCTGCCGCCCTCGATGCGAATCGCGCCCGGAGCCGTCCAGCCGACGTTGTCCTTCTTGCGGCAGGTAACGAAACCTTTGCCGTACTTGCCGCCGACGATGAATGCGCCCTTCTTCAAATCGGGAACGATGACGATGCATTGCGCCTTGTTGAGAAGATCCTGCGGGATCGCTTTGTCGGGCATATCCATCACTTCCTTGAAGGCCTGCGCGGCGCTCTGCAAACGCTTGGTCGACGTCGGAAGCGGCGGAAACCGTTAAGGGCAGCAAAGTAGCGCCGGCCATCAGCGCGGCAAACATTTTCAATCTCATGGAACAGCCTCCGTTAGTGGATTGATTACTGTAACAATGATGCCAGATCCCAGGATGGGGTTTCATAGGAAGTGGTTAAGTTTCTTTCTCCATGATGCTGGAGACTTCGGCGTTGCGCACGCCGTAGACGCGGCGGATCACGCGGCAGATTTCCGCGGCCACGCGCTCCGGCCGTTCTTTGTCTTTCTGCGATTCCGGCAGGTCCAATTCGACTTTCAGATAAACATGGGTCCGCGCCATTTCCCGATGATACGATAGGGGTATCGAGCGGTGAATATCCCCTGCAAATTATGCGAAAAACGGCGTGCGCGGAGGCATTGTCCGGGCGTCGAAGGTGAGATTTGCGCGCAGTGCTGCGGTGCGGAACGCGAGAACTCGATCGATTGCCCGTCGTCTTGCGAGTATCTGCGGGAAGCGCGTTTTCATGAGCAGCCGCCGGCGATTCCCGACGATCAAGTGCCGAATCAAGACATCCGCTTGAGTGAAAAGTTTCTGCGCGAGATGGAGCCGCTGGTGTTCACGCTGGCACTGGCGCTGAAGCGCGCCATGGAAACGGGCCGCGCGGTGGATTTCGATGCGCGCGAGGCTTTGGATGCGGAGATCCGGACGTATCGCACCTTGCAGTCGGGCTTGATTTACGATTCTCGTCCGCCGAATCCGTACGCGGCGGCGATTCAGCAGAAGCTGCGGGAGGCGGTGGAAGAGTTGCGCAAAGAACTGTCCGAGCAGAAGGGCATGCACACGCTGCGCGATGCCGATGTTCTGGGCGTGTTGGTGTTTATACAGCGGCTGGAGATGCAGTATAACAACGGGCGCCGGCGCGGGCGGGCGTTCCACGATTTTCTCACCGGGTATTTGCCGGAGGCTCCGGCGCCGGCGGTGCTGGTTTGAACTTCGAAACAAATCGGCTACATTGTGTTCGGGCATGGATCGAGCGTCGAATCGGCCAACGATGCGGTGCGGTCGATGGCCGCTCAGTTGGCGCGCCGCGGCGGGTATGAGGCGGTGGAAACAGCGTTTCTAGAAGCCGGACGGCCGGATTTGCGGGGTGCGGTGGAGGCACTGGCGGGTCGGGGAATTCAGCAGGTGATCGTGATTCCGTATTTCCTGACGCTGGGGATGCACCTCCAGCGCGACCTGCCGCGCCTGGTGGAGGAGCTGCGCGCGGTGCACCCGGGGATGGAGATTCAAGTGACGGCGCCGCTCGACGGGCATCCGGCGCTGATCGATGCGTTGGTGGGACGCGCGCGCGAAGCGTCTGAGGGGAATAGCCGGTGCAAGCGAAACTGATTAGTTGGCTGGAAATCGCGCCCGGTGTGCGGCACTTTGTTTTCGAGGCGCCGGAACTGCAGCGGCTGGATTTCGTTCCGGGGCAATTCGTGTCGTTGACGGATTCGATTGCGGGCCGCGCGATCACGCGGGCGTATTCGATTGCTTCGGCTCCCGGCAGAAGGCAACCGCTTTGAGCTGTGTCTGAACCGCGTGGACGGCGGCGCCTTCACGCCGCACTTGTTTAAACTTTCGCCAGGGGACGTGGTGGACATGCCGCCGCCGCTCGGCACCTTCACGCTGCGCCGGCCGTTGCGGGATTCTTTGCTGGTGGCGACGGGAACCGGGATCGCACCATTCCGCTCCATGCTGCAAGCGGAGCTCAGGCACGGGCTCCCCCGCCTTCACGCTGTTGTTCGGCGTGCGCCACGAATCGCATTTGCTGTATCGTCAGGAATTCGAAGAGATGGCGCGCGACTTTCCGCAGTTTCGTTTCTGGCCGACGTTGACGCAGCCGGGTCCGGCGTGGACGGGCCGCGCGGGACGGGTGCAGGCGCATTTAGGTGAAGCGATCGGCGGCCGCACGCGACATCGACATTTATCTGTGCGGATTGCGTCCCATGGTGGACGACGTCCGGCAGATTCTGAAGAGTATGGGATTCGACCGCAAGCAGATCCGCTACGAGAAATACGACTAATGGAACGCACGCTTGCACTGGCGCTAGCGGTGGTTATGGTGTTCGCGGCGGTAGCCGTGATCATGCTGAAGTTGATGCCCGCGCCGCTCAAAGACAGCGACTATCTGATCATCGGCTCGGTGGCGACGCTGGTTTCGCTGCTGGTCTTGTTCGTGGTGGTGGTGACGACCTCCGGCCAGGCGTCGAGCGTATTCTTCAAGCGCCGCAAAAAATAGGGACGGAGCCTGATTATGGTTCCGTATCGGGAATTCCCGTTTTGGGGCAATAATCAGGCTCCGTCCTGCTCCGTCCCTATTTTACGTGGCGAAGTTCTACTTGTTTGTAGACGGCGCGCGCGTCGTTGAAGGTGGGGAATGCCAGGCCGGGCAGTTTCGCGGCGGCGGTACCGGTTGCGACTCCCCAGCGCAGTGACTCGGAGAAAGACTTCTTCTTTTCCATGCTCCAGGCGAAGGCGGCGCCGAGAGCATCGCCGGCGCCGATCGGGCACAGTGCTTCGATGCGCGGCGGCAGCGCTTCGAACACTCCTTCGGGCGACGATCCAATCGCTCCGCGCGCGCCTAGCGAAAGGATCACGCATTCCGGGCCCATGGCCTGCATTACGTCGACTGCCTCCAGGCACTGCCCGCGAGTAATCAAGGCGCGGCTGAGCAACCGCTCGGCTTCGTGCTGATTCGGCATGATGACAGTAGGCTTAGCTTCGAGAGCATGCTGCAGAGCTTCGCCATCGGTATCGAGCAGCGTCTTTACTCCGTGACTCTTCGCCATCTCTACGATCTCGCAATAAAAATGCGGCTGGCACGCCCGGCTGGATACTTCCGCAAATCATCAGCCACTGCGTTTTCGGAAGCCGCGCCTCCACCTTCTTCTTGATCTCCTTAAGCTCACTAGACTCGAGCGGCGCGCCGCGCTCATTCAGTTTTACGGTGAGTCCCTGTTTATCGGAAATCGTAAGGTTCGTCCGGCTCTCGGCGCGAACGTGGACCAGGTCATAGGCAAACCCCAACCCGCCCAGCAGTTTTTCGATGCGTTCGCCGGCTGCGCCGCCAGCAGTGAGCACAGCCGCGGTCTTGCCGCCGAAGGAGTGGATCACCTGCGACGCGTTGATGCCCCGTCCGCCAGCGGCTTCGGCGCGATCGAGGATGTAGCCGCGGTCCTCAAATACCAGGCGGTCCGCCGTAATAATGCGGTCGATGGCCGGATTAATCGTGAGTGTGAGGATCAAGTTAACATAGTAACCTGACCGGGCAAGATCAGTCCCATACGGAATTCCGCGGGTTGGCGGCGCTGGGCTGCGTGTGTTTTTTCTGGGGCACCACCTATCTGGGAATCCGCGTGGCGCTGGAGTCTTTTTCGCCCGCCATGCTCATGTGCCTGCGCTATACGATCTCCGGCGGAGCGTTGCTGATCGGTGCGCTGGCCACCGGCGCGCGTCTACCGACTGGCCGCGAAGCGCTGCGCACGGCGCTTTACGGTTTGATGGTGATCGCCATGGGGACCGGGGCTCTGGCCTACAGCGAGCAATGGATTCCGAGCGGCATGGCCTCGCTCTTTGCAAGCCTGCAGCCTTTTTGGCTGGTCGGCGTCGAAGCGCTGTCGCCCACCGGCGAACGCCTGCATTGGCCGTCGATTGGAGGCATGCTGGTTGGACTTGCGGGCGTGGCTCTGCTGATGACACCGGGAAGCGGGCAGCGCGTCAGCACGCAGGCTATGCTCGGCGGCTTCTTCCTGATGCAGTTCGGCGGCTTGATGTGGTCGGTCGGTTCCATCGCGCAGCGGCGGATGGGGAGTCGTGCGCATCCCTTCGTCAGCGGCGGCGTACAGCAACTGGCGACCGGAATCGCCTTCGCCATTCCGGCGATGCTCGACGGGCGGCACGAGACCTGGAATAGCAAAGGCATGCTGGCGATCTTGTATCTGGCGGTGTTTGGCGGCATCGTCGGCTATAGCGCGTTTATTTATACGATGCATCATCTGCCGGTGGCTCTGGTGTCGATTTACACTTACGTCAATCCGATGGTGGCGGTGGCGCTGGGCTGGTGGGTTTATCGCGAACCCTTCGGTTGGCGCGAGACGGTGGCGATGATTGTGATCTTTGCCGGAGTCGCGATCGTGAAGTGGACCACGTCCCGCAGTCAGCGGCTGGCGGAGCCTTCAGTCCCGATCGAGTAGCTTCGCGCCCAGCGAGCCGCCGAAGGTCGGCAACAGGGTCAGGAACACGAACGATTCAAGCAGCGCTTTAGTGATTCCAGCGGCGGTCTGAATTTCCTTCAGCGCTTGCATCACTTCCGGGCCGGGTAGCGCCGGCTTGTTGGCGGACAGCATCGGCCAGTTCCGGATTAGTCAGCATCACGGCGAAGGCGGTGAAGAGAAGAGTGGTGATCAGGAAGCCGAAGATGCCGGAGATCCAGCCCAGATGAGCGCCGCTCGCCATGGATAGCCGCTGCCCGGTTTTGCGCTTATAAAGGTGCACCGCGAAGACTCCCGAGGCTACGGGCGACAGAATCGCGATCACCTGCAATCCCGGCAGTTGGCCCAGCAGCACGAACAAGCACAAGCCCAAGGCCCCAGCCATCAGCGCCACACGCACGGCGAGCAGGTTATGAAAGCCGATGCGAGCAGGCACGCGGCACCGGGACTGCGATCAAAGGCGGCGGAGCGGGCTCCTCCACTTCCTCGACGAACACGGGTTCATCGCGCTGCGGCTTGCCACACTTGTGGCAGAATCGCGCGTCGGGCGGAAGCTTTGCGCCGCAAGTACAAACGTCAGGCACGCTTCCAGTGTGTCACGTTATGCTGAGACTTGCGATCCCCCACTCTAGAAACCACCGTAACCATAGACGACATTCGCGCCGCCGCCGAGCGTATCCGGCCGATCGCGCGGCGAACGCCGGTTCATGAATTCGCACAGCTTCGACCGCGAAGCGGGCGTCGACCACCTTCTTCAAGTGCGAAAACATGCAGAAGGGCGGCGCGTTCAAGTTCCGCGGCGCGGCGAATTTCATCTATTCGATCCCGGAAAAAGACCGCGCGCGCGGCGTGGTGGCGTTCTCTTCCGGCAATCACGCGCAGGCGGTGGCGATCGCGGCGCAGTCGCTGGGAATCCCGGCGACGCTGGCGATGCCGCTGGATGCGCCGCGCTCCAAAGTGGAAGCGACGCGGGCGCGCGGGCGCGAAATCGTTACCTACGACCGGTTTCGTGAAGATCGCGTAGCCGTCGGCAAGAAACTGGCGGAGGAAACCGGCGCGACCCTGGTCCCGCCCTACGATCATCCCTGGACCATCGCCGGCCAAGGCACGGCCGCGCTGGAATTGATGGAAGAGATCCCCGATCTGGACGCCATCGTGGTGTGCATCGGCGGCGGAGGACTGATGTCCGGCAGCGCCATCGCGGCCAAGAGTCTTCGCCCGAACATTCGCGTGATTGGCGTCGAACCGGCGGACGCCAACGATACCCTCTTGTCGTTAGAAGCCGGGAAGCGCGTCGAAATTCCCCCGCCCGCCACCATCGCCGATGGGCTGCGCGCGCAGATTCCCGGGCGAACTGACTTTCCCGATTATGCAGCGGCTGGTGGATCAAATCGTCCTGGTGAGCGAAGACGAGATCCGCGCCACGCTCAAGTTTCTGCTCTCGCGGCTGAAGATTCTGACCGAGCCGAGCGGCGCCGTCTCCGCCGCGCCGGTGCTCTTCAAAAAACTCCCACCGGGCCTGAAGCGCGTGGGCGTGGTGCTATCCGGCGGCAACGTGGATTACGAACTGCTTGCGAGTCTCTGAATCGAGCCTACCGCAGCGCCATTGTTCCTGGCCGAAAGGTTCGTGAATTATCAGCGCAGCGGCGGGGATGTGATTCTAATGCGCCGGCGCTAGACCCTCGGTTAGCTCGATATACGTGCCCCACGGGTCAGTGATGAATGCGATCTTGAGCTTGGTGTTGGGGATCTGCCTGATCGGCACGTCCAGCTTGATCCCTTGCGCGTCTAGCTTCTTGGCGAATTCATCCAGATTCGTAACTTCGAAGCCGATGTGATCGATCGCGCGGCCCTTGGTAGGTTCTTGCGGCATGGCGGCGGGCCCGAAGGAAAGGTTGACGCCCGGGAGATCGTCGGATTGGATCATGGTTGGCTTGGATAAACAGGCGACGCACGCGCGTTGGCCGGGGATCGCTCCGAACACTTTTGCATACCAGGCCTTGATCCCGGGAATGTCGGACGCGAAGTAATGAATGTGGTTCATCTGGACGGCAGTCGGCAGAGTCGGCACTCCGTAGACTTCGAGCCGGATGCCATCGGGCGCGTTGACGTAAACCTCATTGGGATTTTCCGTCGGGTCGATCTTCAAGCCGGCGGCTTTCCACTTCGCCAATGACCCGGGCATGTCGCGCACCACGAACCCGAAGTGATTGACGATGGACCCGGCCGGAGGCGCAGCGGATTCGGCCTTGCGCAGCATGATAAACACTCCCGGAAACTGGATGAGTTCCAGCGGTCCGTTCTTTACCAGGGTGCCGCCCATCGCGGAAATCCAAAACTCTTTCTGGGCGTCCACGTCCTTCACGGCCAGGTGCATGTGCCCCATAGTGACGCCGGCGGCGTTTGGCGGCGCGAGCTGCGCCAGCATGGGCGCGGCCGCAAAAATCGTAAGGCCCAGGACGGAGACGCATCGCATAGTGGCACCCAATATATCAGCGTTCATGAAAGAATTGAAGAATGACGTGGCTGCATTATCGCACTACTTTTATTAGTTGACCCGTTCTGGCAGGTCAAGCCACCGATGGATTGGACCGACCCCGAGCTTTCGCAGTTCCTGGCCGATTCACCGTGGGCGCAGATGTCCGCTCGTGCCCGGCAAGGCCCAAGTGGGAAAGAACGCCGGGTCAGGCCAGCCGGTACAGGTCTATCTGGCGACGGCCGGGCCGGTGGTGAAAGCCCTGGCCGAACGCGACCGGCGCGCTGAATTGCGCCGCCCAGGAATCACCAAAGCAACTGGCCGACGATCCGTTATCGGAAGAACGCGCGGCGTGGTTCGCCGACAATCGCGAGGGCCATATTATCGTCGCCGCGCGTGTGGGTAACAACGATGCCTTTTCGAACGAAGCCGAGACCCGCAGGCTGGAGCACGACAGTGCTATGGACGCAGGGCACGGCCGAGTCAAGCTGAGCGCCTACTTCCCGCCCACGTCCACTGACCCGCATCTATACTTCGCCTTCCCGCGCGAACTGGTGTCGCCCACTGACAAAACCGTGAGCTTCGAGCTGTACCTGCCGGGCGCGGCGGGGCCCTACCGGACGCTGCAGTTCAAAGTGAAGGACCTGGTGGTCGACGGCAAGCCGGAGTTGTAGCGAAACTCAAAGCAAAATCGGGATGCCGCATTTCGCTGCGGCCGCACGGAGTCCTGTATCCCGGGACGCCAGCGCCAAGCTTTTCCGTTGGGCCAGTTCCAGATAGACGGCGTCATATATGGATAGCGAAAACTCCTCCGCAAGTTCGTAGATCCGACGGAGAGCCAGCCGTGGCCCCTCATCGTCGATGACAGGATGCAAGCGGCTCAGCGCTCCGCGCGCCCGAGCACATTGCTGCGGCTGAATCTTCTTTCGCCGCATAAGCACCAGCAGGGCGTTGGCGACTTCAAACATCCACAAACCTGGCACCACGAACGGTTTGCCGGCAGCGATTTCTTCGAGAAGTGCTTGGGCCGTTGGGCTCGACTGCGAGGACACGGCCCAGGAAACTCCCACCGAAGCATCCACGATGAATCCCTCGTTCGCGCTAGGTGAATTCAACGGCGGCCCTTCTGGACGGCTTGGCGAATGTCTTTTTCCGGGAGCGGCCGTGCCCCCCGGCGGCTCGCCATTTCATCGCGAAGACTCGCGAGTTCGTCGACGGCCTCCCGGATCTCGCCCAGCGCCGGACGGCCTTCTGGGATCAATCGCGCCACCGGTTTCTGGTGCCGGGTAATCACGATCTCCTCGCCGCGGCACACTCTTTCGAGCAAATCCCCGAAGCGGGTCTTGGCTTCAAACGCGCTGATGGTGATCATAAGAATGAACCAGTCATCGACTAGTTTAACATTAATGCGGCCCAGAACCGAGCGCAGCAGTGTGCTCAGCCCATTCCATGAAATCTGCACTCCGATGCACACCAGGATGAAAGACGACAGCCGGATCACCACATTCATTGCCGCATCCCCCAGCGCCGCGGCGATGCGCTCGGCGAAACGATAGCTCAGATAAATCGAGACAGCGATCAGAACGGCCCCCAGCAGCAGTCCGGCGATCAGCGGCCAACGCCACTCCGCCCCTTCGGTCCGGTTTGCCCCCACTGTGATTGCCGTCGATATCGACCCCGGGCCCACGGTCAACGGCAGCGTCAACGGATAGAAGGCCTGCTGCATGTAATTGGTCTCGTTGCAGGGCCTTTTCGCGTCCAGGGTCGCCATCGTCGTCATCGCGTATGGCGCAGCAACGCCCATCCGGTCGCAGCCACCACCAACCCGCCGCTCACTTGCACCACGGGGAGCGAAATCCCGAAGAACCCGAGGATGTGCGTGCCGATGAACAGCGATACCACCATGAGCACCAGTCCGTTCACGGCGATGGTCCGCGCGAGTTTGGCGCGCGCCTTGATCGGACAGTCCGCGCGTGAGCATCAGGAAGATGGGAGCGTTCCCCAGCGGATTGACGATCGGGAACAGCGCGCCCACCACCAGCAGCGTGCTCGCCACCAACTGACTGAAACTGCTTTTCACGAACTACACCTGATTGGGTGCATCCACAAGGCCTTCGTCCAATGGTACTCAACTCGCTGCGTTCATTCGGGGCATCCGCTGCGGCCGCAAGATTGTTTTTAAGTCTCCTCTCATGGAACGGAAAGGTCAATCCGATTGAGATATTGTGATTGCGGAAATTGTTCCAGGTTTGTATGAACTTGGCGGCAAATACATCTCCCAGCCGAGCAACAAGCGGCATCCGTGCTTTAAAGGACGTCCCATGGGCCTGTTTCTCAGCCAACCCGTGAAGGTCGTCTGCCGCGACATTGCCGAAATCCGCGCCTTTTTGTCTACCTGCCGGTACGTTTCTGACCAGGAACAATTCGGGGTCAAAGACCACTGGATGGCTCCCGAGGTCAAACTGACCCACTACCCCCTTCTTGGAATTGAGTGTGGAGGTCTGCTATACTTTTACTTTGATTCCTAGCCCTTGCGCCTTCGCTGTAGCGTTGCGCGCGTCTAAGAAGGAATAAGATGCCGAAACGCACATTTCAGCCGAATAATCGTAAACGCGCGAAAGTACACGGGTTCCGTGAGCGCATGAAGACCAAGAACGGGCGCGCCGTGCTCAGCCGCCGCCGCGCGCGCGGCCGCCACAAACTGACCGTCAGCGACGAGAGAGCCGTCCGGTACGCCAAGGCCACCAGTTAAACCCGCCTCCGGCGGCGCGCTGGGGTTCCCGCAAACTGCGCGGATTCTGCGCTCCTCCGAATTCCGAGCCGTCTATGACAACGGTATCCGCCTCTCCGGTCCTTTATTCGCCGCGTTTTGCCTGGCGCGTCCGGACCCGGCGCGAAGCTCCGCCCGCCTGGGGCTTACCGTGCCGCGAGCGATCGGCGGATCGGTGGTGCGCAACCGTATCAAGCGCCGCATTCGGGAAGCTTTCCGGATGCATCGCTCCGAAATCGGACGCCAGTGGGATATCGTGGTCAATCCGCGGCGCGCGGCCCTCGGCGCGTCGTTTCCGGAAATCGAGCGGGCGCTCGGGAAGTTGATCCAGAAATGCGGAAAGTGATCGAGAAATGCGGATCTTAGTGGTGGGGGTGTTACGTCTATATAAGCGATGGCTCTCGCCATGCTTGCCCTCGGCCTGCCGCTTTCACCCGACCTGCTCTGAATACATGATGCAGGCGGTGGAAAAGCACGGCGTGGCGCGGGGCGTGTGGCTCGGGACCCGGCGCTTGCTGCGCTGCCATCCATTTCACCAAGGGGGATTCGATCCCGTTCGCTAGGTTTTCTGCTGCTATGAAAAAAGAATTGTCCATGGAAGTGCGGCTGCTGATCGCCTTCGTGCTGATGGGATTGGTGCTGCTGGTCAGCCAGTATTTCATCAAGCCGGCTCCGGCGCCCACCGCCACGAAAGCGGGCGCGGCCAAGAGTGCGCAGCCGGTCACTGCCGGCGGAGGTCGAAAAGCCCGAAGCCGTCATTCCTTCTCCGCAGAAGCAAAAAACCGCGGAGACCTTGGATGCCGTGCAAGCGTCCGGCGAAGAGATCGTCCCGGTGGATACCGATGTTTATCACGTGGTTTTTTCGAACCGCGGCGCGGTGGTGCTGAGCTGGGTTCTGAAAAATTATCATTCGGGTAACGGCAAGCCGCTGGAACTGGTGTACCAGCCCGGGAAGGATCGCGTTCCGTTTCCGTTCTCGATTGACGTCAAGGGACAGACGCTGGCCACCGATCCCAACAAGGCGCTGTTCAAGACCGAACGCTCGGGCGACGGACTCGAAGTCTCCTTCGAATTTTCCGACGGCCGCGCGCTGACCAAAAAGTCTTTCCACTTCACCAAGACGAGTTACCTGGTGAACGTCACCTCCGAGGTCACGCAGAACGGCACGGCGGTTCCCCATCAGCTCACCTGGCGCGGCGGTTTTGGCGATCCCACGGTGCGCAACCCCGAGTCCGTCCAGCACGCGCTCTACTACGATCTGGCCAATTCCAAACTCAAGTCCATTGCGTTCGGCGATGCCAAGAACGGTCCGGTTTCCGCCAGCGGCCAGTTTTCCTTTGTAGGAATCGAAGACAGCTATTTCACCGCGGTATTCCTGCCGGGCGACAAACCTTCGGTCGAAGAAACCACCTTTGCCGATGCCGTTCCCAATGTGGACGGCAAGGACGAGAAGCGCGTCGGCGTGGGCGTGGGAGGCGAGGGCCTCAACTCACTTTCGCTGTTCGTCGGACCCAAGGACACGGACCTGCTGCGCAAGGTGAATCCGAAGCTGGAGCAGGTGGTCGATTGGGGCTTCTTCGGCGTCATCGCGAAGCCGCTGTTCCTGGTGCTCAACTGGACCTCGGATCATCTGGTGCACAACTACGGCTGGGCCATCGTGCTGGTCACGCTGGCGATCAACATGCTGCTGTTCCCGCTGAAGATCACCAGCATGAAGTCCTCCAAGAAGATGCAGGCGTTGCAGCCGCAGATCAAGGCCATCAACGACAAGTACAAGGGCATCTCCATGAAGGACCCGCGCAAGACCGAACAGAACCAGGAAGTGATGGATCTGTACAAGAAGAACGGCGTGAATCCGGTGGGCGGATGCCTGCCCATGCTGTTGCAGCTTCCGTTCTTGTGGGCGTTCTACAAAGTCCTGGGCGTGGCGATCGAAATGCGCGGCTCGCATTGGCTGTGGGTCACCGATCTTTCGCAGCCGGAATCGCTGGCGATTCACTTGCTGCCGCTGCTGCTGGTGGCCACGCAATTCCTGATGCAGCGCATGACGCCGCAGCCGGGCGTCGATCCCGCGCAAGCGAAAATGATGATGTTTATGCCGCTGATGTTCGGCTATATGTTCTACTTCGCGTCGGCCGGACTGGTACTATACTGGTTAACCGGCAACGTGGTGGGCATCGTCCAGCAGTGGCTGTTGAATAAAACCATGCCCGCGCCTGAAGTGACGGCGCCGGTTCCCATTAAGAAGGGCAGGAAATAAATTTTGGCCCAAAAGAAATATACGGTCGCGGAAACCGGACCGCGCATTGAAGAATTCCTCAACCACGTTTTTAAGCTGGCCGGATTTCAACTCTCGTTTACCGTGGCGGAAGGCGAGACGCCGCATCCGGATTTCGAAAATCCGGATTTGATGGTGCGCTTCACCGGCCCCGACGTCGACCTGCTGCTCGCCAACAAAGCCGAGCTGCTGCTGGCGCTGGAGCAGTTGACGATGGAAGCGATCGGGATGGCTCCCGAGGAGCATTCGCGGATCTGCTTCGACGCCAACGATCGCCGCATTCTGCGCATCGAAGAACTGCGCATGAGCGCGCAAGCGGCCTGCGAGCGCGTCAAGAAATCGCGCCAGCCGTTTCACTTCAGCCCCATGAACAGCCGCGAGCGGCGCATTCTGCACCTGGCCCTGCGCGACGAAACCGACGTGCGCAGTGAGAGCGTGGGCGAAGGACCGATTCGCCAGGTGGTGATCGTGCCCGCGGAAATGAAGACGCTGCCGGAGCCGGTGATTCCTCCCAAGCCGCGGCCGGAGCTCGATTCGACCGGCGGCCGCCCGGGAGGTTTCCGCGATCGCGGCCGTGGTGGACGCGATGGCGACCGGCGCGGTGGTCCGCCATCACGCGGCGGTCCGCGCGGCCCGCGCCGTGACTTCCGGTAAGTGAATCTCAACGACACGATTGCCGCGGTTTCCACGCCGCCGGGACGCGGCGGTATCGGCATCGTGCGCATCTCCGGCCGCGACGCGCGTGTGATCGCGAACGCCATGCTGCGCTTCCCTCCGGGAACGGAACCCGCCTGGAAACCTTGGACAGCGTTTCTCGCAGAACTGCCTGACGTAGGAGGCCATGCTGTCGATCAGGTAGTGGTCACCTATTTCGCCGCTCCGCGTTCTTACACCGCCGAAGATGTGGTCGAGATTTCGTGTCACGGCTCACCGGTCGTGCTGCGCTATGCGCTGGAGCGCGCCTGCGCCTGGGGAGCGCGCCTGGCCGAGCCCGGCGAATTTACGCTGCGCGCGTATCTCAACGGCCGCATCGACCTGCCGCGCGCCGAAGCGGTTCGCGATTTGATCGACGCCACGACGCTCTATCAGGCCCGCATCGCGGCGCAGCAAATCGGCGGGTCGGTTTCCCTGCGCTTGAAACCGGTGAAGGAGCAGCTGCTCGAATTGATCGCGCTGCTCGAAGCCGGCATCGATTTCGCCGAAGACGACATTAGCGTGGCGCCGCCCGAAGAAATCCTGCGCCGGATCGAACCGGTGCTGGCCGGGGTGCGCGCGCTGATCGCGAGCTTCGCCTACGGCAAGCTGGTGCATCAAGGATTCACGCTGGCGATCGTCGGCCGTCCGAACGTCGGCAAGAGCAGTTTGTTCAACCGGCTGCTGGAACAGGACCGCGCCATCGTCACCGACGTTCCCGGCACCACGCGTGATCTGGTATCGGAGACGGCGGTGATCGAAGGAATCCCGGTAAGATTCGTCGACACGGCGGGCATCCGCGCGGGACAGGACGTCGTCGAAAAGCTGGGCATCGAGCGCAGCTATCAGGCCATGGCCGACGCCGACTTGACCGTGGTGGTGGTGGATCTCTCCACGCCGCTCGAAGCGTCAGATCGGCAGTTGATCGAAAAAGCGCAACAACAGGGCAAGCACTTGGTCGCCGGAAACAAGTGCGATTTGCCAACGCGTGCGGATGTCGGCGCTGCGCTGCGCGTTTCCGCGCTCACCGGCGAAGGGCTCACCGAACTGCGCCGGGCGATCATCGACTCCGTCGCGCCGCGCGGACGTCTGGAGCAGGAAGGTGGTTTCATCACCAGCCTGCGCCATGAACAACTATTGCAGGAAACTTCGCCAGGCTTTAGAGCAAGCGCAAACCGCCGCCACGCTCGGCATCCCGCACGAAATGCTGCTGCTCGATTTGTATGCGGCGCTGCGCCCCATCGACGGCATCACCGGCGCCACCACGGCGGACGATATTCTGAACCGGATCTTCTCCACCTTCTGCATCGGCAAGTAAGACCCATGACCCAACGCGAATCCGAGTTGCGCGCCATGTTCGCGCTGGCCGCGCCGCTGGTGCTCACCGAGCTCGGCTGGATGGCGATGGGCATCGTCGACACCATGTTTGTCGGCCGCGTGAGCGCGGACGCCATCGGCGCGGTGAGCCTGGGCACATCAGTGTTCTACGCCATTGCGGTTTTCGCCAGTGGACTATTGTACGGGCTCGACACTCTGGTTTCGCAGTCCTTCGGAGCGGGCGATCGGGACGATTGCCATCATTCGTTGATCAACGGGATCTGGCTGGCGCTGCTCCTGATTCCCGGCGTGATGGGCTTCGTGTGGGTAATGGTTCCGGCGATGGCGCGATTCGGAATCAATGCCAGCGTGCTGCGCGATACCACTCCTTACATTCGCGCTCTGAACTGGAGCGCGCCCCCGCTGCATGTTGTTTTTTTGCTTGCGGCGCTATCTGCAATCGATTGGCGTGGTGCGTCCGATTTTGCTGGTCTTGATCACGGCCAACCTGGTCAACGCTGCCGGCAACTGGATCTTCGTGTTCGGCAATTTCGGCGCTCCGCGTTTGGGCGCGGAAGGCGCTGGCTGGTCCACCTGCGTTTCGCGCGTGTACATGCTGGCCGCGATGATTCTGATCATCTGGCGGCGCGACCCGAAAGCCTTCGTCGTGAGCTGGCGGCCGGACTTTCCGCGCATCGGCAGGCTTCTGAAACTCGGCCTGCCCGCTGCCGGACAAATTGGCCTGGAAACCTCGGTGTTCGCGACGGTAACCATTCTGATCGGCAAGCTCAGTGCAGATATTCTGGCAGGACATCAGATCGCGCTGACTGTGGTGTCGACCACTTTCATGATGCCGCTGGGTATTAGCTCGGCGGCGGCCGTGCGCGTGGGGCACGCCATCGGAAGACGCGATCCGGAAGGTGCCTCGCGAGCCGGCTGGACAGCGTTGGCGTTGGGCGCGGGCGCGATGTCTTTAGGGGCGCTGGCGATGCTGGTGATCCCGCAAGCCATCGCGCGCCTGTTCACGCCGGAAGCCGCGATCATTGCCGCCGCCGCCCCCTTGCTGCGCGTCGCCGCGTTCTTTCAACTCTTCGACGGCTTGCAAGTGACCGCTACCGGAGCCCTGCGCGGCGCGGGCGACACGCGCACGCCGATGCTGTGCCATTTCGCCGGGTATTGGATTTTAGGTTTACCGCTGGGCGCGTTCTTGTGTTTTCGCGAGTCGCTAGGCGCAGTGGGATTGTGGATGGGGCTTTCGGCGGGCCTAATCGTGATCGGCATCGTGCTGCTTTGGTTCTGGCAACGGACGGCGCACGGTCTTCGTGCCATGGTACGCACTCCCAATTGAGTTCGACGCGTGCTCCGGTGTTACAATGGGGAAACTCACCGCAAGATCCATGGCCAGGTAGCTCAGTTGGTAGAGCGCAGCCCTGAAAAGGCTGGCGTCGGCGGTTCAAGTCCGTCCCTGGCCACCACATTCTAAAGCGCTTACGACCATCTCAGAAATCCCGTTGTCCCACTACTGTCCCACTTCCGTTTTCAATTCACTAACGCACTTAGCTTTTCGACAGCCCGAAGCTGCGACTCCGGAAGGTCTTGTTCGTAGACCTCGGCCGTTGTCGTGAATCGGGAATGCCGCATGAGTGATTGCCGGTCTCGCGGGTCCGTCCCCACCATTCGTAACCAGGTGGCGTAGGATCTCCGCAGTACCAGCCAGTTAACCCAGCCAATGCCAAGCTTCCTTGCGGCTGGCTTGATATGACGGGTCAAAATGTTGTTGTCGCGCATCGGTCTACCGCTCTGAACTGACTGGAACACCAGATCGTCCGGACCCTCAGACTTCACGACTTGGTAACGTCTGGTCCCGCTTCCGGCTTTGACTTCCACGGTCATCGTCCGAAGGCGTTGAATCCGTTCAACCACTTTCTGGCTGACCGGAATTGTGGTGTTGGAAGCGTCACTCTTCGGCGCTGCCCAATCACCCCGGCAGTATCGCTCATCAATTGTGATTGACTGCTCGTGGATGTCACTCCATCGCAGAGCGATCAACTCGCTAACCCTCAACCCGGTGTAGACCGCCACGTAAACCATAGTGGCGTAGGGTTCTTGAATCAGCTCGATCAGTGAGGCGAACTGCTCCGGCCGAACGAACGGCTTGTGTCTCCGCGTTCCGCGTTTCGCCAGGGCAAGATGCACACCCTCAGCGGGATTCTTAACGAGGAATCCGTACTTCACCGCGGCGCCCAGGATGCTCGACATCACATCCCGGATCTTATCGACTGACTCACGAGAGAGGCATCTCGCGAGCCCCTCGTTCGCAAGCTTCCGCTCTGCCAGCTTGTCGGGTTCAGCAATTTCAAACCCCAGAATGTACTTCTGCAGAGCGAGCGGCGTGATGTCCCGCAGACACGCGGAACCAAACGTCGGAACCAAGTACTGGTCGATGATTCCGAGGTATCGAGCCTGCGTGCTGCTTGCCAACAGCGCCAAGTCAGTCATAGCGTAAACACTCCGAACGAAGCTTTCGAAGGGCGTTGCCGCACCCTCCGAAATGAGGCCCTGATTCAGCGGCCGTAAGTACTCGGCCTTGAGCTTCTGAACCTCCCGCACCTGCATAGTTGCCGGTGCCAACCGAATGCGCTTTCGTTTCCTTACCCTCCTTCCGTTAACGTATTCATCTCGATAAACACGGACTTGCCACCAGTTCCCGACCACCTCAGGTTCCGGGTCCTGGAATCTCCTTCTGGCCATCGATTCGAGCTCCTCTCGATGGCCGGTAGAACTTGCCTTGCCACAAACGATAGCATTCCCTGAGGGGGTGGGTGGTGCCGAGTTGTGGCGTAGCGATTTCATGGGGAAGAAGCAATGTGGTTCACTTGGCGGAGAACCGTTCCCGAAAAGTAGTAGTAGTCATTTTTGAATATGAATACTTAGTTTTCGGGAACGGTCACCGTGGCGCTCTTGCCTGAGTTTTCGGGAACGCTTCCGAAGACCGCCCGGCAATGCTCCCTCGCCCACGAAGACAGGTTCCATAAACAGCTGTTGCCGGTACCTAGCGACGTCTTTTCTAACACCCGGTGCGCTTCCAGGTCTTCTAGCGCCCTCCGTGTTGTCGCATTTGGGTAACGGATTCTAGCTGCAATCTCGGCAGTCTCAATAGTGCGATCAGACGTTCGCAAGACCTCAAATACAGCTCGTCGAACCGTTGGAACACAATCGAGAGCCACTTTGGTTAGGACTCGCCACGCCTCCGATTCCTCGGCGCCAATCGCGAGCATTCCACGGAAAAGGGCTGCTAGCTGACGGGCCAAGCGAGCCGGAACCTCAGGCTCCGGGATCAGTTCGATGTCGCGTGTCCTGCCGTCACGTTCGACACTGCTTCGGCATCTAGCCGCAAGCGTTGCGATAGCCGTTATTCGGGCCTTGTCTGCATCGCAGAGTCGGCGCGCATGCCAACTAGACCCGTCCAATAAATCCTTAACCCCGTTTCCGATTTCGTCTTTCATTTGGGCATCGGAGCCGTCTTGATCTAAGGCTCTCCGCGCTAAAGCGGCTTCATCCGCCGGAAGCATACGGTAAAGAAGAAAGCGCTCGCCCATTGCGCTCATGACTGCGTGGTGGGTATCAATTGCTGTCGTACATCCTCCGATTACCGTGATCTTTCCGTCCCACTGCAAGGTCGAACCACCATCCACACCGAGATGCCGCACCCACTTCCCGTCGAAGATCTCCCGCAACGCAGCGAGCAGCGAATTTCGGGCGTCAGCGGATATGGAAAGTATCGAAGTGAAGTCTTTGATGAGCAGTACTCCCTCCAAACCAACCTTCTTCAGGAGCCCACCGGAAGCGCTCTTGTTACGCTCCTTACTAGGAGTGCCGCTGAGAAGGCTGCTCTCGGTCAAAGTACTCACTGGCCAAACGCCCAGTAGTACGTCAAGGCTCATCAGGAACGCGGTCTTGCCCCCGCTTGGTGGTCCGACAAGTAGAAGCCAAACAGGAGTTCCGTCTTTTTCTAAGTGGTGAGCTGCGTAGGCTCCGCACACAGCTAGCAGAATGCCAGTGTCGGGAATGTGGAACCATCGGCGAAAAATAGAAATCAGCCTGATGAGCCGGTCGGCGGGGCTTTCGGGTGGTGAAGCCTTAGGATTGTCACTAGACTTTTCAGTAATCTGTTGGTATTTTGGTTTTGACATTTGAATCTACCTTGCCCGCCGATCCATTTGCAGTGGTTCCGGCGGGTTTACTTTTATAGGGCTGTTACTGGCCAGCCGCACTCCCGCGCCGCATCGACCATTTGATGTTTTGCTCGGATCAAGTCTTCCAGAGCGTGCTCGATGCGTTCCAATTCGGCCTCTGGTGGCTGAACATAGCCCCGTTCGATGTCAGAGAGACGCCCACGAGCGATACCAGCGCGCTCGCATACCACCCTTCCTGAAATCCGCGCCAATACTCGCCTATCTCGAAGTTCCGAGCCGGACAACATGTGGATTCACCTCAGGAGAAATTATTTCTACCTGAGGCTAACGGGCGGGCCGGGTAAGAGTGCAAGGTGAGAAAAGGCGGTAGAGGGGTAGGAAAAGCGTGCCTAGCCGCGCGCTTTATTCCTTTGAAGTAATTGGAGGGGGCGCGTTCCGTTCAACACTTCTTCGATTCGCTGGGACATGACTGATTGGTCGGGTAGTTCATCGTGCCGCCACTTTTGCATATCCGGCTTATGCACCTGGGCTGAATGAGTGACGGATGCTATCTTACAGTTCTTCTGGATCAAAAAATTCTGAAGTCGGGTCTCTCTGCTTTCGAATCGTTCCGCTACCAGTCGCAATACCTCACAGGTTTCCTCGACCCGAAAGGGCTGGACTCTTTTTTTGAGGGCCTGAGTTTCACCCGCCAGCAATACGCCGCTGAGCAAGTCGAAAGCTCGGCGGATCTCACTGCAAAATGATTTGAACTCGTCGTAGAACTTGTCTACAGCCGACTTTCGAGCGTCATAGATCAGTGCCGCCCGTTTCGCATGCCTCTGTAACGCACGTAAGCTCGCCGTGCGGTCCCGCTGTTCAACGTACTTTCTTATCTTTGGTAATTTGGCGACGAATCCATTCGAGCGTTCTAGTAGGGCGTTGATCCGGGCCTTGGCACTGACTATAGATACCGCCGTTTCCTTATCTGGCATTGAGCCCTGCCTCGGGAACCGCTACGGCCCTGGCCAGTTCCTCCCGCACAATCGCCCTGATCCTCTCGTCCAACTTCGCCGGTGAAATCCTCTGGCCCTGATGCCACATATACCGGTGCTGGTCGCAGCAGAACTTCTGCCCACGTCTAGGATTCTCTATAAGCTCTCCGCACCATCGACAGAGGCTTGGGATCGTTTCGCTCATTCCTTACGCTCCTGAGGCCGTTATCACGCGCGCAACGGCACGTCTATTCGACGGCGGATCAAGGGCAGAAGTTACGACGCGGCGACCGTTCGCTGAAACGCATCTCCCGTATTCCAAAGAAGTTATTTCATTAAATGCGTTAAGTCATTCTCCATTACTTCAACTTAAAGATATTTCCATTAACAGCGGTAGTACGACGAGCAACCAATTCACATTTGCATTGTCCTATCACTCGGCGAAGGACTTGTCGCAATAGACGGAGTACTTGGATTTCCAATCCAGGAATGCACAAGCCAGCTAGCGCGCTCTATGTACAGTACTGTACTGTAACGGCGTTTTTAGGCCCGCCGCCCCTTGTTAGCTTAGTCTAATATAATGCCGCCGCATCGCTCCCGCCTCTTGTTAAGAGTACTTGTATATATATAACGGGCCAAAGACTGAGGGCGGGTCTTACTCCAGAAACCTAATGGGGAACTTATGTGAGGAAGTGAGAAACGGCGGTTAGCGCTTGCTCGACTGCTTCGGAGGATGTACCGCCTTCCTAGTCCGCGCGTGCGGCGCCGTTGCTGGCTCATTCTGGATGAGGGTAATCTCCTTCAGCGTTCGGACCGTGCGCTCCAAGGTGGCCAGTTCCTTGAGCACGCGGCCTCGGTTGAGTTCTGCCTGGCGTTCGCTGGGCTTCAGCCGAGCACGGCCAACCCGATGGCTTTCCGCTTCTGACTCCCCAGCTTCCAGTCCTGTGAATAACTCGGATAACGTCACGTTTAGTGCCGTGGCTACACGAACCATGCTCCGAAAACTGACGTTCTTCTCCCCCCGTTCAAGATGGCCCATGTAGGTCCGGTGGACACCGCACACATCGGCAAATGCCTCTTGAGACCATCCCTTCTGGTTGCGAAGTTTGCGGATTCTTTGACCAAGGCGCTGTAAAAGGTCATTCACTCCCACGAGTCTTAGAGAATGGTAAGCTTTGGGTCTACAGCTATGTGGATAGCCTTCCTGTGGATAGCGGTTTGTTCGTGTGCCTTGTTCAAGGAGGATGGCAGGATCTAGGAGGAGAAGAGACTATGAAAGACCGAACGGCCTCGGTTCTGCAAATCGTGCACTTAACGCTGACGCTCG
The DNA here is from genome assembly GCA_963745995.1 of Bryobacterales bacterium. Classification (GTDB taxonomy): domain Bacteria; phylum Acidobacteriota; class Terriglobia; order Bryobacterales; family Bryobacteraceae; genus Palsa-187. The sequence goes on along the minus strand of CAVUZF010000005.1, from coordinate 836,591 downwards.
CCGCCCTCGCTTTCATTATGGGATTCGGACAACGCATCGCGGCCCAAACAGCGGCTTTGACGGGAGGCTCTCCTAGAATCTTCATCGAACCACAAAATGGTTTTGAGTCCTACGTTTCCGCAGCGATAGTGAAGAAACACGTTCCTGCCGTTGTGACCCAAAACAAAGAAGACGCGGTATATCTTCTGTCGAGCGCGGTTGTTTCCAAAGAAGAGAGCACCGGCTCAAAAGTCGCGCGGTGCCTTTTCCTGTACTGCGCAGGCGCGGCGGGAATACAGACCGCGACGGTTCAACTTATCAACAGCAAAACTCAAGAAGTCGCTTGGGCATACAACGTCAAAAAGCAATCTGCCAGCGCGTACCAGAGCACAGCGGAAGCAATTGCCAAGCACCTCAAGGAATTTCTGGAAAAGCATCCGCAGTGACTCGGAGGTGACAGAAGTGGCTAGCCGCTATCGGTCGAGCATTCTGTTCGCATTGCTAACTTCACTGCCGTGGTGTGCCTTCGCCCAAGATCAACCGTCACCGCGTCCTGTCCGCCCCTTGATCCTCAATCAAACGCGATACCGGCTTCGGGCTGGTGAACGTGTGCGGATTGATGCCCTACCGGAGACGCTTGATTTCGTGCGGAACGCTAGGACGCGTACCGTCACAGTTAACGGGGCGCAAGGAAAAGGGTTTGCCGTCGGGCCGAACATGAGGGGCGATCAGGTGATTTTGGCTGCCTCTCTGACGATGAAACCGGGCGAATATGCCGTTACCGTGACGGCCGTCGATGAATCAGGAGAACAGCGGACGGCGGCGGCAAGCGTACGGTGGATGCTTTGCCCGTGGTGCCGCTAGGCGGCTTGACACCTCCCGTCGTGCTGTTGAATGGATGGCAATTTTCTGTCCTTCCTCCCAGTTCGTGCCCGATTGCAACCACTGGGTCGGCTGAGACCTTCGGCAGCCTCGCGACGCAACTGGTCGCACCTGCGTTCTATTTCTTCGACAATTGCGTCGAGCAGTCCGTCAACGGCAGTTCCATCGAGGCACTGGGCGTGACGCTGGGACAATTCCTCAACATGGTCCAGTATGCCAACGGTGCATTGGTTCCTCAGGTTGACCTTGTCAGCCACAGCATGGGTGGGCTCATCGTCCGCTCCTATCTCGCAGGTCTGCAGGCAAACGGCGGCCTGTCTCCCCTCCTCAACCCGCGAGTACGGAAATTCATTGAGATCGCGACGCCAAACTTCGGCTCGTTCCTCGCGGCGGACTACTCGGATCTCTTAGCGAATGGGACCCAGGCCGCTGAGATGGTTCCGGGCAGCGCTTTCTTGTGGAGCCTGGGAACCTGGAACCAGCATGGTGACGACCTGCGGGGCGTTGACGCGCTTGCCATCATCGGCAACGCGGGTTACTGGAAGTCGAGCATCTTCGCGTCTCCGCAATTATTGAATGCGAGTGACGGCGTCGTCTCGCTGACAAGCGCATCCCTCAATTTTGCCCGCGATCCTTCCCGGACGCGGATCTTATCCTATTGCCATATCGGCCCGGACTCTGGCGCGTACGGGTATATCGACTGTACCGGCAAGGGCGGCATTGCCAATGTCGACGAAGCGCCTGAAACTGGACAGATTATTCTGTCCTTCCTTGCTGGCACCACGGCATGGCAGTCAGTTGGCTTCTCGAACCAGACCCAATTCGGCGGCAGTTACTTCGCGCTTGATAACGCCGCCGGAACGCAGTACACGCCGTTCTCAAGCGTTTTGCTGGGGTCGCAAGCCTTTCAGGCTGGCTGGCTGAATACGATTTTCTATAACGAATTCGTGAGCCCCGGAACAGGGACCTTCACCGAAACAAGCACAACGAACCAGCAGAGCACCTGCGGGCCGTTTTCGGTGACAGGCGGGACCTTTTCGATATTTCGTTGCAAGTTCAGCCCTGTGATTTCTTCGGTCGGGCCTCTCCTGCAGAACGTGCCGGGGTGGGTCGTCAAGACGGACGGCAGTATCACCATCAGCGGCGTCGGCTTCGGGCAGCCATGCTCCTTGTGCCAGGTCGTGGCCTATCCCGGACCCATTACCTTGCAGGTCTCCTCCTGGAGCGATACCGCGATTTCCGCGCTCCTGCCTTCGAGCTTCAACGGCATCGCCGAGGTCGTCGTGCAAGCTGCTTCTGGGTCGGACTCCATCACTTTCATGGCGGCTCTTCCAGTTAACTGTACCTACGCGCTCAACGCCGGTGGGCAAGCGTTTACGGCGCAAGGTGGGGACGGTGCGATTAAGATCACTACCGGGCCGGGTTGTCCGTGGACTGTAGGCAACCTCCCAGCCTGGGTAACACTTACGAGCGTAGGCTCAGGCGTCGGCAGCGGCACGGTCACCTTTCAGGTGTTCCCCACTGGCGGAGGCGATCTTTCGGGTTCGTTCACGATTGCGGGGCTGAGCTTCACCGTGGAGCAGCAGGCGACTTCGATCCCCGGGTTGAGCTTCATCGGCTCGATGGCGCATCTTGCGGCAGAGGAGAACTGGACCACCACGTTCACGCTGGTTAACAAAGGTACAGCTTCAGAGACAGCTCGGCTAAGCCTGTTCGGTGATGCCATCGACCCTACTGGAAACGGGCCGCTCATATTGCCGCTGATGTTCCCTCAGCAGCCTCCGTCTTCTGGGCCGCTGCTGGCCGCTTCATTCGATCAGACGCTAGCCGCGAATGCATCGTTGATTGTCACTACAGCGGGTCCGCAAACACCGCCCGTACTCGTCGGCTCGGCACCACTGGCGGCGACAGGCCCGGTGGATGGGTTCGCGATTTTCCACCAGATTGTGACGGCGCAGGAAGCGGTGGTGCCGATGGAAACGCGTAATGCGAGTTCCTACCTGCTGGCCTACGACAATACGGGCGGCGTGGCGCTTGGCGTGGCCGTGGAAAACGTCTCGGCGCAGGCCGGAACCATCGGCGTGGTGATCCGCGATGACACGGGAGCGCAGATCGGCACCAGCTCCATTCCCATGTCCGCCAACGGCCACGCCTCGTTTGTGCTCTCGACGCAATACGCGATGACGGCCAACATTCGCGGCACCATTGAATTCGATACGCCCGCAGGCGGCCAGATCAGCGTGTTGGGTATCCGTTTCACTCCGCCCAACAATGCGCTCACTACCATTCCTGCCCTAGCCAATGTCGGAACCAATGGGGGGAGCATCGCGCACCTCGCTTCGGGTGGTGACGGTTGGGAAACTACGTTTGCGCTGGTCAATGTCGGAACCAGCGCGGCGCAAGCTACGCTCAGTTTCTTCGCCGATCAAACGGGCGCTCCTCTGCCCTTGCCGTTGTCGTTTCCGCAAGGCAACGCCACCGCCACGACGGCATCGTCGGTCAGCCAAACGCTGGCGGCTGGGGCGACCCTGCTGGTGCAGAGTAGCGGGGCTCCGCAACTCCTCACCGGCTCGGCACAACTCAGCACCACCGGACAAGTCAGCGGGTTTGTGATATTCCGACACAACAACCAGGAAGCGGTGGTGCCATTGGAGAGCCGTAACGCCAACGCTTACATCCTAGCTTTTGACAACACCAATAGCACCGCTACCGGCATTGCGATTAACAGTGTCTCCACGCAGGCGGTTAATGTGCCAGTGATCGTCCGCGATGACACGGGCGCGCAGATCGCCACCGATACGCTAAATCTCGCACCCAACGGGCATCTTGCGTTTACTCTGGGGACACAGAAATATCCGGCTACCGCCAACATTCGCGGCACCATCGAATTCGATAAGCCTGCCAACGGCCAAATCGGTGCCCTGGGCATCCGCATTCCGCGAACGCAAACGTACACTACGTTGCCTGCACTGGCGATTCCGTAGCCTTGCACCAACACAAGGCGTCGCCGTTGATCAAAACGGGACGGCGCGATCTGTCCCATGCTTGCGTCTCCGACTCCAGATCTCTTTAGCGAAGCCTGACCGAGCCTCCGGCGGCGTGGCGTGGATCATCGCCACGGCATCCGCCACGGTCATGGTGCCGCCATCGCCTTTCATGCTCATCACAGCATTCATCCACTGGCCCAGACTCTCAGCACCGGCGGTCGCGGGATTGTACTGCCGTGTGCGTCTCCCCAGGTTTGCCCGCTTGAGCGTGTTCCCACATCGGACATTGCAACTCCGGCAAGTCCAGATGATGTTTTCTTGCTCCGCGTTCTCCTCATGGCCATCGATATGGCCCACTTCCACATAGCGAGTGGACCCACAAAAAGCACAGATTTGATCGCCCGGCGGCGGGCAAGCGGTGGCGCGATAGCGAAGTGCGCGGTCAGTAACCTCATCCGCTTCCTTGCGCCACTGCCGATCACATCGCCGGGCTGGGGTCAGTCCCGGTCGTCGGCTCCATCGCCGTCGTCAGTATCGTCCTCTTCATCATCGTCGCTGTCATCATCGCTACCGCCGACAATATCGGCGATAGCATCGAGCTGGTCCTGAAGGTCCTGGTTTTCTGCTTCCAAGTCGTCGATCTGAGCTTCTAGTTCTGCCTTCGTTTTTCCGTCTGCCATATGAGTGCTCCTTCTATCGGGATTGGTGATGGTGAACTTCCGCCGTTCGGCGTAGTCCTCAAGGCTCTCATCCTCGATTTCGTCTGCTCGGTCGGGATCTTCAAGCACGTCTCGGGTAAAACGGACGGCCTGATCCTTGCGGGATTGGACTTGATCGCGGGTGAGAGCTTTCATCGCGATTCCAGCGTGGCATTGGGCGAGCGCGGCGGGAAGATGGAAAATTGCAGAATGGCAATTGTTGGGTGGTCATCAACGGCGTAGTTCCACAGTGCGAGAGAATCTTTCACGAGTAGGGAGGTTCGGGAGATGGATAATATACCACTTGGTCAATGGTCGGGTAGCGATGCAACAGATAGGCTCCGCGAAACAATCGAGGCTCTAAACAAACAGGCCGAGAAGCAAAACCGTACGATGGTTAGGCTTACCTGGGCTATTTTGGTTCTGACCATCGTCATGGCCGTGGTCGGAACGGTTCAAACTTGGATAGCCTTTCGCTAGAACGCTTGAGCCTGCGTTGGCGCGATAATATGGAGATCATGGCCTGCGCCGAATGCGACGCCTTTACGGCCGCCTACAATATGGCCAGCGCGCACTATGCTGAAGCAGTCGCTACGCTTCACAAACAGGCGAGCAACGGCGAATTTAGGTCAGAGAAATATCCAAAACTCAAAGCCGACGTGGAAAAGGCGCGGAACGCTTGCGAAATGGCTAGGGCGGCGCTCCGCGTTCACCGGGGCGGACACCAGAAATAACGGATATTTGCAGTCCGTGCCGGACGACCTGAAGCGGAGCGGGTGAGGCGTAGTTGCCGCCATCTATCAGCGAAGTGCAGGCTCCTAGCGATGCCATGGACCGACTACGCACTTTTCAGACCGCGACGAGAAACTGACACTTTCCTACTGTGAACTCGATCTCGTAAGCGGCGCTGCTCGTTCCACCGCCCGTCCTCAGTCAAGCTCGCGTAGTTTGGAATCACCTTCGGGTAGATTCTCGCCCAGAGTCGCGGCGGCTTGATATCCGGGAACTGCCTCTTGAATTTCTTCAGTAGGCGGATGGCTCGGGTGACGCTCGCGATTGGCTTCCTTCCTGGACGGCGCGGCCGGGGCGGTAGCATTGTGCGAAAGAGGCGCGATGCGCGGTCCTTCAATTTCGGGTCACTAAGAAAGAGATCTCTGTGACGTGTGTGGAGCACTTGGGTCGTTGCAATGATATCTCGCGCCAGTTCCGTAGGTATTGCCGGAAGCTCACTCCGGTGCTTCTTCCTTCCGCTCGGCTCCGACTCCCTTGTGCCAATACCTAGTGGTTTCGACACGGGTTCGACAGGGACGGGAAGTCCTTGCGATTCCTTCTCGCTCATAGAACCTCCGCTATAGGGTTTTGGCAAGCTCGGCGTGCGCTCCCGGCACTGACGCCTAGGCTAAGCGCGATTTGCCGCCAAGACAGCCCTTGCTTGCGAAGCTGGGCAACCTGATCGCGATGGAAGATTACTCGGGGCCTCCCCACAGCGCGCCCGGATCTGGTTCCTTGCGCTCGCGCCCGGCTCAGTCCTGCCCTGACTCGCTCAGAGATTCGTATGCGTTCCTGTTTCGCAATCCATGCTGCAACCGCAATCATCAGTTCTCCGGCTGGTCCGGTGGTGCGGAAGTGCTCTTCGGTGAAACTTACGAACTGAACACCGTGCGAAGTAAGCCGTTTGATGTACTCGAAGGTTTCAGCGACGCCTTCGCGCGTCAGGCGGTCGAGAGCCCAAACGAGAACCAAATCGAACCTGCGCTGTGCTGCGTGCGCGAACATTCTCCGGAACTCGGCGCGATCCGGCTTGCCGCCGCTTTCATGGTCGATGTACTCGTCCGTTATCTTCCAGCCCTGAGTCGATGCGAAACGCCGTAACTCGGAAAGCTGGTTATCTACTTCCTGTCGGCCGTCAGACGTGCTTACTCGTCCATAGAGAGCCGCTCGATTTCCTTCCATAGATCACCTCGTTTTGGCGCTGGCGTGAAAACCGGAAGGGGATTGTCGTGGGTTCAAAGGCAAGTTCGACCGGCCAGATTTTTTGTCCCATTACTGTCCCAATAATCTGGGCGTTTCGGGACTGCTGAAGCGGCTTTCGTGCTATAGATTCAGAGCGATAGCCCTGGACGAGTCCAGCCCTGAAAAGGCTGGCGTCGGCGGTTCAAGTCCGTCCCTGGCCACCATACTTTCAATAAGTTACAGTCGGTCAAAAACTCCATTTCATTCCGGTTCATTCCAAACATTGGTCTGTCGAGACTCGCCTGTCGGATGAAATTGAACAACAGGCCTGAGTGGCTCTCTATTCCGCACGCTTGAAAACGCTCGATTGGATGCGTCACTCGCACCGCCCTGCAAATTCCTGGCATCAGACTTCGGGACGGCTACAACGCATTCAACGAAACAGCAGGTTTTGACGTCGAAGTTGCCGTCTATCCGAATTACCGGCCTCAAAACCGACTTCGTTCCCGATTGCGGATATATCCGTTGGCCCAAGACATCCGCCAACTCGCAATCGAACAAAGCTACTTATGAGGGTGTACCGGGAATGAAAGGTGGCAAGCAGATTTGAAACAGGCAACCTTTCCCTGGTGCCGTACGCAGAAAAATATCCCCGCCGTGTATTCGGACAGCCCATTGTGCGATCGAGAGCCCTAGGCCCGCTCCGCCGACCTCACGCGAGCGGGAATCATCGACACGATAGAAGCGATCGAAAATCTTATCAGCGTGTTCTGGTGCGATCCCAGGGCCACTATCGCCGATTTCCAGGCCGATCATTCCTCCCGGCTTGTCGTGCACTCTCACCGAAATCGCACCGCCGGCAGGCGAGTACTTCACTGCATTGTGGATGATATTCACCACCGCCTGCCGCAGAAACACTCGGTCGCCGGTTATCCGCAGCACATCGTCGCCTTCAACCGTGATGTGCTGGTCTTTCTCTTCGATCAGTACCTCAAACAGCCCCGCTGCTTCCCGCGCGAGATCGATTGCCAAAAAGCTGGTTGGGCGCAGCTTTATCCGGCCAGCATCCGCCCGCGAGATCGTCAGTAGGCTATCGACGAGGGCCGTCAAACGATTTACCTCCTCCAACATGCTGCCGATGGTATCGCGGTAGTCTTCACGGCTACCATCTTTTTGAAGCGCCACCTCGCCAACGCTTCGGATTGAAGTCAATGGTGTGCGCAGTTCATGCGAGGCGTCCGACGTGAAGCGCCGCAGTTGCTCGAACGACTGCTCCAGCCTTGCCAGCAGACTGTTAAAGATCCTTGCCAAGTGCCCCAGTTCATCGCTCACTTCACCGGTGGGCAAGCGTTCGTGGAGACGATCGGAAGTAATTTGCTCGGCTTGGCAGGCCATTTCTTGCAGAGGAGCGAGCACGCGCCGGGCAAGCATATAACCGGCCAAGCCCGCCAGAGCCAATACGATCGGAACCGCCAGCAAAGACGCGAAAGCCAGTTCGTCAAAGCGGGCCCAAATAGGCTCCTCGCTATAGGCCAGCCGGATCACCAGAGGCTGACCTCTGAGTACGTGCCGCCGGCTGACTAAGCGTACTCGCGTTCCGTCTGCAATGCGCGCCGAGCGGATGGAATATCCGTCCTGTCCTTCTCCTGCAAAGGACTCCCCCCCGAGTGCCTGCCCGCGCAAACGCTCATTGCGATAGAGGACACTCCCGCCCGTCGATCGGACCTCTACAAGCCTTTCGAGCACTTGCCTCGATTCGGGATGATTGTGGTAATCCTCGCGGAGCAGCAGATTCCCGGCAAAGTCAAAATACAGCAGGCCTTCGATGGTTTCGATGTCTTGGATCGCATAGTGATCGAGTTGGTTCCGCAATTGCAAAAAGAGAAAGGAGCCGGTGAGGGCTCCAAAAAACAAAAGGACGCCTGCGAATACGCCGACGTACCACAGCGTCAAACGCGTCCGGATGCTTTGAGGTGGGAACCGCATTAATGCCTAAGCCTCCTCTCTTATAGCGTTCGCACACCTGTGTTGCAAGTGGCGGGTTCGAGAATGACTTTCTGACGGTCAAGGTCAGCAAAACTTCAGAGAATCTTAAGGCACAAACAAGCGCCTTCGATGTTACAACCGAGACGTGCTAAAGCTGCCTTCTCTTATCGTGTATTTTGCCGCGCTCGCGGTGCTGGCGTCAGGGATCAACGCCAAGAACAAAAAGCCTTCCGCGCCTGCCGCGAAGGATGAAATAGAAGTTGTTGGGCACATCCCCCTCATGGATGGGCCCGTGACCCGCTTCCTCACTACTCAGCACTTCATTAGCTACTATCTTTACGCGGAACACGGCACCGGCGGCAAGGTCACCCTAATCGATGTCTCTAAAACCGGGCAACCGTTGATTCTTGGGGATGTGTCCTACGCATCCGGAAATGGGACCGACAGTCTTACGGCGGTGGCCGGCACCGCTGCGCTTGTGACCAGTGTACCGTCCGCTGCGGCACCCCTGCTGCCGCAGGCCATCAGAATCATGGATTTCTCAGACCCGCAAAATCCCAAGATCGCCCGTGAATTTACTGGTGTCACGGCCATGAGCAGAGACGACCGGGGTCTCACTTTCCTTGCCAACAGCGAGGGGATCTGGATACTGCGGCAGCACCTGGCCGAAGATCCTGAGCTAGACAAAGCATACGCCAACTATGTCCTGTACGGCTCCAGCATGTATCCGCCCAGCCGCTAGTTAATCCGGTACGCCGCGTACGACAAAGCCAACGCCGCGCACGGTGTGAACCAATTTATGCTCGAACTGGCCATCGATCTTGCGGCGTAAGCGTGCGACATGGACGTCGATGACGTTATCGAGGGGGCTGTGGCGGTCCGGTTCCTTCCAGACATCGCGCGTCAGCATCTCGCGCGAGACCACATGACCTTGATTACGCAATAAATACTCCAGAAGCTCAAACTCGCGCGCGGTTAGCTCCAGAGCCTCCCCCGCACGGGTTACGGAACGGCCCACCACGTCCACTTCTAGGTCCGCCACCCGCAACTTAGGGCTGACCTCCGGAATGATGCCCCGCCGACAGAGCGCCCTTACTCGAGCTAGTAGTTCCGGAAAAGCAAAAGGCTTTACCAGGTAGTCATCGGCTCCGGTATCCAGGCCGCGAACCCGGTCCTCAACGGTGTCCCGAGCCGTCAGCATCAGGACAGGGGTCTTGAAGCCATGCTGGCGAAGCGTCGCCAGGATCTCAAATCCGTTTCTTCCCGGAAGCATAACATCCAGCACCAGCAAATCGAAGATTTCCGTTTGCGCTAAATAGAACCCTTCCTCGCCGCTATGCGCCAGCGCGACTTCGTAGTGCTCTGTCTGCAGGCCTTCCTGCAATGCGTTGCCCAGCTTCTGTTCGTCCTCGATAACCAAAATCCGCATAGCCTTCTTTTAACTTTATATGCGAGACAGCCGTCCGCAAATACTGAAGACTCTATGAAGAAAGTGTGACGCATCCGTCAGAAACACTTCAGTAAGTCTTCAGTAGCGTCGAAGGATTCCTCCAGTTATAGCTAGTTTGTACGCCCTGAAAGGAATTCACCGTGCTCGATCTTGGCCCCGCGAAAAAGATCACGATTCATCTGAATGAAGACACCGGTTCGGGCAGCGACTTCTTGAGCCGCGAGATTCTCTCACTGCTCTTGAAGCAAGGGGTCGCTGGTGCCAACCTGCTGCGGCCAGAGGCTGGCTTCGGATCGCATCGCCGCATGCACACCTATGAAGGAGGAAGCGACACGGCCCAACACATGCCGCTTCGCATAGAGTTTATCGATACGGAACAAAACATCAACGCCCTCTTGCCTCTGTTACAAGAGCTAGTAACAGACGGCCTGATCGAAGCCCAGGATACTGTGATCCTGAAGGTCTCTTTCGGAACGGTTCGATGAAGGTTCGGATTTCGTTCATCGCATGGGCCGTCTTCTGCGGCAACGCTTGGGCGGAGAATCCTGCGGCTGTGTCTCTCGCTGAAGCGCAGCAAATCGCCTTGCGGAATCACCCGAGAATCGTCTCGGCGGCATTGGCGGCGGAAGCCAGCGGATTCGCCACTAAAGAGGTTCGTTCGGCTTACTATCCCACGCTGTCCGGTAATGTGACGGGTGTTGGCTCGGAACACAATTCGACGCTCTCGACGGGCGCTCTAACCACATCAAGTCTCTTCAGCCGTGCCGCCACTGGCTTCACCGCGAGCCAATTGGTGACCGACTTTGGACGCACCGCTAGCCTGGAACAAAGTGCCAAACTCCGCAATGCCGCGCAGAATCAAAACGTAACGAACATCCGTGCGCAAGTGCTGATCGAGGTACAGCAAACTTACTATCAGGCGTTGGCTTCGGAGTCGGTTCTCAAGGTTGCGCAAGCCACGCTCGACCTGCGGCGCCTGACGCTTCGTCAAGTCTCAGCGCTGGCGGAGAGCGCCTTGCGGTCGACGCTCGACGTGAGCTTCGCGCAAGTGAACGTCTCTCAGGCCGAACTCGACCTTTTCCGGGCCGAAAACGATGCTCGTGCCAATCATGTGCGTTTGTCGGCAGCCATGGGTTACGAGCGCGACCAGCCGTTTTCGTTGACCGATGAACAACTGCCGCCGCCGCTCGATCCGGACGTCGACACGTTGATCGCGCAGGCCGTGGGCGCTCGCCCGGACCTCGCGGCGCTAGAACTCAATCGCGAATCGCTGGACCGTGCCGCCGAGGCCGAAAAGCGCCTGCGTAACCCGACTATTGTTGCCGCGGCTGCTGCCGGGGTCGCACCCCTTCGCGACGAGAAGTTGCAGGAAACCTACAGCGCCGCGGGAGTAAACGTGAACATCCCGGTGCTTAATGGCGGTCTGTTCAAGGCGCGGCGGCAAGAGGCCGAATCGCACGCAGCCGCAGCGGCCAAAGATGTTCAGGATCTGTCGCTGCTGATCGCCCGCGATGTGCGAGTGGCCTGGCTCGATGCGACCGACGCTTTTCGACGGCTGGATGTCACCGCACGCCTAGTTGCTGAGGCCAATGAAGCTCTCCGCCTAGCCCAGGCGCGCTATGACAATGCGCTCGGCAGCATCGTCGAATTGAACCAGGCGCAGTTAAACCAAACCTCGGCAGAAATTGCGGCGGCCTCCGCCAAATATGAGTACCTCAGCCGGCGCGCAGCGCTGAATTATGCAATGGGAGCCTTACGGTGAGCCACTCTATACGAAAGTATTCACACGGCCTTCTGCTTATGACCGCTATCGCCGGTGCGTTAATCGTCACCTCGTGCAGCCGTGGCGGTGGCGCGGAAGCTTCGTCAGTGGCGGCGGCCGTACAAACGGTGGCCGTAGTCAAAGCCGCCCGCGCCGATCTAACCAGTAACTTAATCCTGACGGCGGAATTCGAGCCGTTCCAGGAAATCGATGTGATGGCAAAGGTCTCTGGATTCATCCGTGAAATGAAGGTGGATATTGGCGATCGCGTTCGCGAAGGTCAACTCCTCGCCACCCTGGAAATCCCGGAAATGCAGGACGACCTCACCCGTGCCGCCGCCGCCATCGAGGAAGCCAACGCCGAACTGGCCACGGCGCGCGACGAATTGCAACGCGTCGAATCCGCTCATCAGATAGCTCATCTGTCGTACACGCGCATCCAGGACGTTTCGAAACGCGAGCCTGGATTGATCCCGCAGCAGGAGGTCGACGAAGTGCATTCCCGCGATCTTGTAGCCGAGGCGCAGGTCTCCGGCGCCAAGTCGCACATCATCGCCTGCGAGCAGCGCATTCGCGTCTCCCAATCCGAGCAGGCGCGTTTCAAAACCATGTATCGGTATGCGGTCATCACCGCGCCCTTCGCCGGCGTGGTCACAAAACGCTACGCCAATATCGGATCGCTGATTCAAGCCGGCACTGCTTCGCAGACACAGGCGATGCCGATTGTCCGTCTTTCGGAGAATGGCTTGCTTCGGCTGGCGCTGCCTGTGCCTGAATCCGGGGTGCCTCAGATTCATTTGGGCGAAATGGTGAACGTTAAAGTCTCCGCGTTGAATCGATCGTTTCCCGGTCGAGTCGCTCGCTTCGAGGACAGAGTCGACCAGTCCACTAGAACCATGAAGACGGAAGTCGACGTTCCTAATCCCACGCTGCTGCTGGTACCCGGGATGTACGCCGAAGTGGACCTCACCACCGAACAGAGAAAGAACGTGCTTTCGGTCCCGATGGAGGCGGTCGAGGGCTCTGGAGCTTTCGCGAGCGTTTACGTCGTCCAACCTTCCGGCACGATCCAAATTGTACCGGTCCGCCTTGGAATCGAGAATGCGCAACGGATCGAAGTTCGCGGTGGGGACTTGCGCGAAGGCGATGACGTAGTCGTCGGCTCGCGGGCTGGGCTGAAAGCCGGCGGCAAAGTTCAGCCTAAGGTCATCACTCTGGCTGCCGATTCAGCACCGAAATCTTAGGGAGTACCCAATGTCCCGTTTCGCCATTCGCACTCCCTATCTCATCATCGTCGCCTGTCTGATCGTCGCCATCCTTGGCGGAGTCAGCGTGGTTCAAATGCCTGTGGACATGTTTCCGTCGATGAACATTCCGGTGGTGGTCGTCGCCACGTTTTACGCCGGAATGCCTCCTGAACAGATCGAAGGGGACATCACTTATCACCTGGAGCGATTCTTTACTTTCGCTAGCGGCATCGACCATATCGAGTCGCGGTCGTTAAACGGCGTGAGCATCATTCGCGTCTATTTTCAATCCAACACCAACGCGGATATAGATGCTGCCACCATTGCCAACTTAGCCGTCTCTGATATGAAGGACTTGCCACCCGGCACCTTGCCGCCAGTAGTTCTGAAGTCCGACGCATCCAGTCTTCCGGTGTGCTTGGTGACCATGAATGGCGAGGGCATGACCGATGGCAATCTGAAAGACATCGCGCAAAATTTTGTTCGTAACCAATTGGCGAGCGTCCCTGGCGCGTCAATTCCCCAGCCTTTCGGTGGACCATGGCGTCAAATTCAGTTTTACGTGGACCCACTCAAGCTCGAGGCCCGCCAGATCAGCCCCATGGACGTAGTGAGATCGCTGAGCCAAGCCAACGTGATTCTGCCAGCCGGCGATGTGCAGATTGGAAATCTGGATTACAACATTTACTCGAACGCACAGTTCAATCTCAAAAACGCCAATCAATATCCCGTCAAAATGAACGGCGAGAATCCAGTGTTGATGTCGGACATCGGACAACTTAGCGATGCTCATGCGCTGCAGTACAACGTAGTTCATGTAAACGGACAGCGTTCGGTTTATCTCCCAGTTATGAAGCAGGGCGGCGATTCAAATACCATTGCTGTCGTTGATGGCGTCCGCAAGACCGTGACCCATCTGGTGGATGTTCCACCGGCGATGAAAACCGATGTGGTGTTCGATCAGTCGCGCTTCGTCCGCACAGCCATCGAAACTCTATTGGACGAAGGCGGTATCGGTTTATTTCTCACCTGCTTGATGATCTTGATATTTTTAGGCAGCTTTAGGGCCACGATAGCCGTGTTTTTCTCCATACCCCTATCAGTGTGTGCGACGTTTGTAGTCCTACAATTGGGCGGGTCGTCCATCAATAGCATGGTGCTGGGCGGACTGGCGCTGGCGTTATCTCGCCTGATCGACAATTCCGTTGTGGTTCTTGAAAACATCTATCGGCATCTTGAGATGGGCCAGCCCCCGCCAGTCGCCGCCGAAACCGGAGGCAAGGAAGTCGCACTGCCCGTTCTCGCGTCGACGCTCACGACCGCGGTGGTTTTCTTCCCCGTAACGCTGTTGGCCGGCGTCAGCAAATTTCTTTTCTCTGCCATGGCGTTGGCGGTGGTGATTTCCCTTTTCGCCTCTTACGTCGTCGCCATGACGGTCGTGCCCCTTTTCTGCGCGCGCTTTCTGAAGCTGCAAAATCCGGAACACCTAGACGAGAGTGACGCTGCCGAAGCCCGCACGCTTCAAGGCAAACGGCCCGACTGGGGAGCGCGCTTCAACGCGGCCTTCAACGCCGCCTTCCATCGCATGTTGGGAGCGTACGAAGTTCTGGTCAAACAAGTCCTTCGCATCCCCGCAATTGTTTTGACCGTATTCTTGTTGGCTTTTGCGGCCAGTCTTCTGCTGTACACACAACTCGGTTTCTCCTACTTTCCGCAAACGGACGCGGGTCAATTTGTGATCACGTTCAAAGCGCCTTCCGGAACTAAGCTTACCGTGACTGAAAAAGAAGCCGCCAAACTAGAGACCCTTATCAAGGAAATCGTCCGCCCGGAAGATCTCGGCGCGATCGTCGACAACATTGGTGTCGACAACGGCTTCTCGGCTGTCTACACCTCCAACGCCGCGATGCACACCGGCTTTATTCAGGTAGGATTGCGGCCCGAACATCGTGTCGGCAGCTATGAATATATTCGCCAGATTAAGAAACGCATGGCCGGGGAGATGCCGGAACTCACGCCCTTCTTTTCTACAGGTAGCTTAGTAGACGCCGTGGTGAGTATGGGCGCTCCAGCTCCGATCGATGTGCAGGTGGTGGGCGCAAACCTCGAAACTGATAACCGTGTCGCGCAGGATATCGCAAGCAAGCTACAGTTGTCGCCCTCGATTGCCGACGTCTTTATGCCGCAGGATCTTGATTATCCGTCGCTACGCGTTGACGTCGACCGACTACACGCCGCGAAGCTCGGCCTTACTGAGCGTGAAGTGCTGACGAATGTCATCACGTCTTTGACGTCCAACCAGATGATTGCCCCAAATCTGTGGATCGACCCGCGCAACGGGAATAACTACTTCTTGACAGTTCAATATCCCGAGGCCCAGATTCACTCGATCCAGGATTTGCGATCCATTCCATTGCACGCCGATGGCGTCGCGCAGCCGACGCGTCTGGACATGATCGCGAACATCGAACGCATCAAAGCGCCCACCGAGGTGGACCACTACCAAATCCGGCGTAAGCTCGACATCTATGCGCGCCCCGCCAGCGAGAATCTTGGTGCCGCAGCCGACTATGTCCGCAACGTGATCGCGCACGAAGAGATTCCCAGCAATGTAAATGTAGCCGTCAGGGGAAGTGCTGAGGCTATGAATGCCTCGTTCAGAAGCTTTGCACTCGGTCTTACGCTGTCTGTTGTGCTGCTGTACTTGATTTTGGTTGCCCAGTTCCGATCCTTCATGGACCCGTTAATTATTCTCTTGGCGTTGCCCCCCGCCATTTCCGGTGTATTGATCTCGCTCGTGCTCACGGCGACAACATTAAACGTAATGTCATTGATGGGCGTGGTTATGCTGGCCGGAATCTCCATGTCCAACAGCATATTGATCGTCGAATTTGCGCACCACCTGAAGATGGAAGGGAAAGGTGTGGGCGAAGCAATTATCGAGTCTTGTCGTGTACGTTTGCGCCCCATCCTTATGACGTCACTTGCCACCATCATCGGCCTGATGCCGATGGCCATGAAACTTGGCGAGGGTAGTGAATCGTACGCGCCCTTAGCGCGCGCGCTTATCGGAGGTCTCTTAATGTCGGTGCTTCTTACCGTATTCCTGGTGCCAGCGGGATTCTACGTCGCGTACCGTAATCGTCAAACCGTTTAGCCCGGAAAAGGCCAGTCCGATCGATGATGCGGATAGGGCCATTACTGATTACGAGCTCGTTAGTGGTGCCGTTGTAAAAACTCAACAAAGCGGTGGCTTCCGAAATAGTACTCGCGGTTGCGATTCGCGGCAGGCCCCGCACGTAGTTCAGATAGCCGTGCTGAAGCGATTGCGATCCATTGTTAAGGACCTGTCCGACGGATTCATACCCGATCGGATGCTGCCTGCTCATGAGGCCCGCCGGGCTCGGCTCCTTAGAAGTGGCGTCAGCAATAATGCGGCCCAGCAGAATCCGGGGACGCGGTTTCGAAACTTAGAGTGATTCATTTTCAAGATCTCCTTAGGTGAACGCATGAAGTTCACTTTTGGGATTCTGCCCCACGTCGGCGCGCCATTGACTGGGGATCAAGATTGTGTGAAGGTCGCATGGCCCAATAACTACTATGGATTCAATGGATGGAGCCTAGCGCCTGGAAATTCGGATCTTTTGAGCTGGATTCGAGCCGTTATGAACTGCGCAATGACGGCCGGCCAGTTCGCATTGATCGAATTCCCATGGAGCTGCTGATCCTTTGCCTGGTTCCGAGCGAGAATCTCAATAAGGCGCGGTGACACTCCAGGACAAACGTTTGCCGTCACTCCCTTAGCTATCGGTCGCGACAGGATCTGTTATGCGGCGCGCCGTCTAGTTCAGGGATAATCCTGCAGCCGGGGCGCGCCATGCTTCCACCCGGGAAGGTCGGCGAACCCATTACGATTCGGCATGTTTACTTTCGGCAGGCTTTGGGCGTCCAGGACCTCGTCGGCCTGGATGACGTCATTCTTGTAAAGCAGAAACGCCGTCAGTGAGTAGACTTCATCGGGCTTGAGGGTCCCCTCTCTATTGAGAGGCATGCCGCGACGAATGTAATCCCAGATGGTGACGGCGTAAGGCGAGCGCAGCGCCATGATTCCGGTATCGGGGACCATGTGCATTCCTTCCATGCCGGGCGGCGGTGGCTTGGCCCGGTTTGGCGGGCGGTCCGCCTTTGACTAAAGCGGGAGCGCGGGCTCCGATTCCGTCGGCCCCATGACATCCGGCGCAGCCCTTCACTTTGAAAAGCTGTTCGCCTTCCTTGGCGGTGCCGTGGCCGGGGGGGAGTTCTTTTCCAGTGGGACTGATCGAAATATCCCAGGCGCTGATTTCTTCGGCGCTGGGCGTCCGTCCCAAATGGTAGGTGGGCGACTGCGCCAGGATCAGCGGGCCGCAGCCCAGGAGCATCGCGAAGGGGAGAAATTTACGCGAGACCATTGTGAACGCTCCCATCGCTGGCGATGCGCCAGGTTTGAATGGTATTGTCGGCGCCGGGGACGCGGAAGTTTTCAGTCCAAAGGCTTGTTGAAGTATTTGGCGGATTGGGCTCGCGTGGGCTGCACGGTGCCGAGTTCGTCGGTGCAGCGCGACTGGAGATCGCATTCTTTTCCGTCCCAATTCCAGTGGAAGCCAAAGCGGGTATGCGCCATGGGATAGGCCGGCGTCCGCAGCTCGGCGTCTTTCCAGCTCTTGCCGCCGTCGGTGGACACTTCGACCTTGCGAATGGCGCCGCCGCCGGACCAGGCCAAGCCGCTGATCTCGTAGAATCCGGGGCCGGAAAGCTTCTGCCCTCCGGAAGGATAGGTGATCACTGATTTCGGGCCGATTTGATTGCCGAGCGCGCTGACTTTGGGATCGGGATTAATGTGGCCGTAATCGTTGTAGGTCATGTAATAGCGGTCCACTACCTTGATTCGGCGGAGATACTTGGTCTGGAAAATTCCCTCGAAGCCGGGAACGATCAGGCGCAGGGGGAAGCCCTGCTGGGGACGCACTGGCCTCGCCGTTCTGGCCGTAACATACCAGACAATCGTCCATGGCCTTCCCTAGCGGAATGCTGGAGGCTCCTTTGATTTCTTCGGCTCCTTCGGCGACGATCCAGGACGCGCCGCTTTGCACGCCGGCTTCTTTGAGCAACACGGAGAGCAGGACGCCAGTCCATTCGCTGCAACTGGTCATGCCGTGGGTTTCCTGAACCGTCTTGTGGGTGGGTTTTGAGCGGTTTCCGATGCATTCGAGAAAATGCACGCGCGTCACGTAGGGGAAGCGCTTCAACTCGTCCATGGTGAAAATCAGCGGCCGGTCCACCATGCCATGGATCATCAGGCGATGCTCTTTGGGATCGATCTCCGGAACAAAGGAGCCGCGATGCGTGGCTACATAATGAAGCGATGAGGGCGTGATGCTACCGACGGAATCCTGCAGGGGCGTCAAGCACGTGAAACATCAGACCGAAGGCATCGGGCGAATCTCTTTCGGCGACGGGCGCGCGTAGAGAGGTTACGAAACGGGAGCGCTCGCCATAAGCGATGATTTCCTTGTTCGTGCCCTTTTTCGTGCCATTTAGGTTCTGGCGCTTGTGCCTTTGCGGACTGCGCGGCCCCTGCCGCCAAGCCGGCCACCGCAGCGCCGCCTTTTAGGAATCCCCTTCGAGACTTCTTCGAATTCATGGGTTTCTCCTTCACAGATGAAGTTCCGGAATGGCTGGTCCGAGCTTCCGATGCTTGAAAGTATATACCTATCGGCTGCGGGGAGCCAGGGAGCACCCTAATGCCGGCGTCCGCGGCTGAGCACGACGTTCACCAGTCCGAAGGCGCCGATGGCCATGCCCGCGACCCGATTCATCCAGGCCATGCTGCGGTCCGTGATTTTGCCGCGCATGAGGTTTGTGCTGCCAGTCAGAACGAGCCACCAGGTCATCGATCCGCAGAATATCCCCGCGATCAGAAGCGAGGTCTCCCACAAGGGCCGATGCCTGCCGAGTCCGAGGGTCGCCAGCACCGTGAGAAAAGAAAGAACCGTGGTGGGATTGGCGAGGGTTAGAAGAAACGCAGCGGCGAAGTCCGAATTGGCAGAGGCGCTATTCCTGCCTGCTTGGATAGATGGGGGCGGCTTGAAATAATAAACGGCGCCTATCACGATTAAGAGAATACCGCCAATTAAACGAAACCAGAACTCTTCTTGAATCAAAAACTGAATGATGATGCTGATGCTGAAACCCGCGATTCCGCCATAGACGCTGTCTCCCACGGCCGCCCCCATTCCCGCCACCATACCTGGCTTCCAACCTTTTTCTAACGTGCGTTGAATGCAGAGAACGTTGACCGGACCGACAGGCGCTGCAATGATGAAACCCGCAGCCAAGCCGCGAAGCGGCAAATCGAGATCCATAAGCAATGCGCTCGATTCTAGCATCAACGACCTGCATCACGGGTGCCGCGGAACGAACGCTAGCTTCCAATCTGGTGGAGAAACAGGGTGAGGTAGCGCTTCAGATTCCCGGTGATCAGGAAGTTTTCCCGGACGTGCTCGTGGCCTTGCTCGCCCAAGCGTTGGGCGATGTCCGGATGGGCGAGCAGAAAGCGGATCTGGTAGGCGGTACCCTCTACCGAGTGGGCCAACAGGCCGGTGTGTTTATGAATCACTTGCGTGGGAATGCCGCCTACAGCGGAGGCGACCACCGGTTTCTTTTTCCAGAGAGCCTCGGCGACAGTAAGCCCGAAGCCCTCCCGCAGGCTCTTTTGGATGACGACTGTGGACGCGCGCTGCAAGGCGTTGACTTCGAGAGGAGCCGAGGGCGGCAGCTCCAGAATGAACACGTCGGGATCGTTACCGGCGGCCTCGCGCACTTCGGCTAGAACGGCGCTGCCCTCCGGATCGTCGGACGCGCCGCCGCCGGCGAGAACTAGCTGGCAGTCGAAATACCGCTTCACGATGCGATAGGCGCGCAGGACACCCAATGGATCCTTGAGACGGTCGAAACGCGAAATCTGGGTGAGGATACGGCGGCGGGGATCGATGCCGAAACCCACCAGCACATCTTCGATGAAGTCCGGATCGAGATCGCGGTTTTTGTCGGAGAGCGGGTCGATCGAAGGATAGAACAGGTATTGCGGAATGGGAAGCTGGCGCGAAAATTCCGGCGATGAAAAAATGGAACCGTCGTAGCGCGAGACAAAAGTTTCCAGGAAATTCCATACCGCGGGGTCAGGCCGCGAAAGATCGATATGGCAGCGCCAGATCCAGCTCTGCTTTTCGGCGAGCGGGCGCGTTTCGATGAACGCCGCGGGCTGCGGATCGTGAATCACGACGAAGCGCCCGTCGAGCGGAATCTGCGCGCGATTTCGACGGTTGTAATCCATAAAAACATCGAGGTCGCTAGGGCGGAACTTATAGGCATTGCCGTGCAGGGCGTTGTGGAACCCCTTGGTGATTTCGTAAAATTCGGGGCCGCCTTCCATGACGTGCCAGCGAGCGTCGAGGCCCAGCTCGCGCGCCAGCGGAATCAAACGCATGAGAATTTCCGCGACTCCACCTCCGACGGCGGTAGAGTTCACCATGTCGACGATAGAACCCTCCAAGGGCTGCGCCAGAGTACGCAACTCCTCTATTTCCGCTGCTCCCACGAGCGGCACGTAATGGTCGAGCGAAACAGGAACGGTTTCTGGAGTTGCGATCATTGGACGATCTCCCGGTCTACAAGTTCGATCAACTCTTTGCGGGCGCTGTCTATGGTGTTGATGTAGATATCGATACGGTCGGCGCGGGCGGCGAGTTCCGGGAGTCCTAGGGACTGTTCGAACCAATAAGAGAAGTCATTGGTTCGCAACTGAAGGCGCAGACGCGAGGCGACGAAGTGGTAATAAAACGAAGCGTGGCTGAGGCGCTCGAGGCCCGCGCGGAAGCCGGCCAGGGTCTTGGCGTCCCAGGGGAGCGGACGCGTGACTTCGACCGCCTGAGAAAAGTAGAAGGGTTCGAAGGCCGACTGCTCTGCTTGTTTGGGATGGGCTTCGCAGAATTCGGCTACGATGTGGCGGAGATCGGCACGCAATTCGGCGATGGAGACATAGTCGCGAATATCGATGCTGGCCAATCGTTCCGCCAGCATGGGTTGATTCAGCGAGGCCATGACCCACTGCGCAAAATCATTGGAAAAGCCTTCGGTGAGGAAGTGATGCTGGCCGAGTGTCTGGAAGGTGTGATAGAAGATGGCGGCGTCGCTGGCTTGCCCGAGGCCGGCCAGCAACTCGGCGATAGTCATGGCGCGCTGGTTCTCGATGCGGATAAGATAGGCCGCGGTGACGAACTGAAATGGCTGGGCGGCGGCGTTCATGCAAATTCCCTCCCTAAGATTTGGAGAAACTCCCGCACCTGTTCGACAGAGGACAGGCGGTAGCGGGCGTTGGTGCGGCAGGCTCGGCCGACGCGGATGGTGATGCCGCACTGAAGCGCCGCAAAAGCCGGTTCGTCCATGCGATCGTCGCCGATATAAACCGGCATCGCGTGGAGGCCGGCGGAGGTTAGCTCGGACGAAACCGCCAAGCCTTTGTCGCCGATTTCGCGCGGCGCCAACTCCCAGACTTTCTTGCCGCGTATGAGCTGCAACTGGCCGGCAAACGGTTCCAGAACTCCCTGCACAAACTTGCGAGCTTGGCGGACTCCTTCCTCGGTAACGCTTTGGTAGTGGACCGCGAGCGTCAGTCCCTTGTCTTCGAGCCATACTCCCGGCACACTCAGCATTAAACTCGAGAGCCAACTCTTGGCGCAGGCAATGGCCTCGCGCGAGTCTTCCATGATGGGGACGGCACCGCGGCCTTCCCAGCCATGCAGTCCGAGGTAGCGCAAGCCCGGCACCCGAACGCGCGCGCGCACGTCGGCGCGGCGGCGTCCGGTCACGATCCACACGTGGAAGCGCGGGCTGCGGGTAAGACGTAAGAGCGTCCGCCGGGTGGCGGCATCCAACCAGACATCTTCGGGACGCGGTTCCAGCGGCGCGAGTGTTCCGTCGAAATCCAGAAACAGCGCGACGCTCGAGCTGGACTGAAAGCGGCTGGCGATGTGATCCCAGCAACGGAATAGATGGCACACTTGATTCGCGGTATCTTTTTTCATGAAGCGCTTCGTCGCATCGCCGTTCGGACCAGATAGGGCGCAACCGCCATGGTGGCCGGACGAACCTCACACAATTCTTCGATCAGCTTGCCGGCCCAGCGGTAGACGTTGTGTTCGCGGACGGTCGAGCGCATCCGTTGCATACGCATGCGGCGTTCTTCGGGCCGCATCTCGAGGGCCAGGCGAATAGAATCCGCCATTTGCTCGGTATCGTACGGATTGACGGTCACGGCTTCGGCCAACTCATGGGAGGCTCCAGCGAAGCGGCTCAGGATCAACACGCCGTGCAGGTCGTCCCGCGACGCCACAAATTCTTTCGCGACCAGATTCATGCCGTCATGCAGCGACGTAACCAGGCAGAAGTCGGCGGTGCGGTAATACGGCAGGATCTCCTCGTGGCTGTGTTGGCGGTTCAAGAAGACGATGGGCTTCCAGTCACTGGTCTGAAAACGGTGATTGATGCGCTCGGCCTCCTGCAGGACTTCGTCCATCAGGTCCTGATAGCGGCGGATATGGGTGCGGCTGGGTGAGCCGATCTGCACGAAGGCGAACTCGCGCCGGTAAGCGGGATATTTTTCGAGGAAGCGCTCGATCGCGCGAAAACGCTCCGGAATGCCTTTGGTGTAATCGACGCGATCGACGCCCACTCCGAGAAACGCAGCCCGCACGTCCAGCTTTTCGAGCAGGCGCACGCGTTCCAAGTGCGGGAGTTCGAGCGACGGCCGGCTGCTCCCCGTCTCCGGCGACGCTGATGGGAAAAGGACGGACCAGCGTGGAGTGCCCGCTGCGATTGACGGCGAAGTGCTCGCGCTCGATGCGGGATTCGAGCGCGCGGTCGACGGTATCCAGAAAATTATTGCAGTGGGCCTGCAAGTGAAAGCCGATCAAATCCGCGCCCAACAGGCCGTCCAGCAACTCCGCTTGCCAGGGGCAGATCCCGAAGGCCTCGGGATTGGGCCAGGGAATGTGCCAGAAGATGGCGACCCGCGCATCGGGGCGGGCATCCTTGATGAGGCGCGGCAGAAGAGCGAAATGATAATCCTGCACCAGCACCAGCGGGATTTTCTTCGTGTTGCATTTCCTCCAGCAGCGCCTCGGCGAACTTCCGGTTGACGGTTTGATAGTGTTCCCAGTCCTCGACGCGGAAGACCGGGCGTGTGTGCGCGATGTGGCACAGCGGCCATAATCCTTCGTTGGCGAAACCGAAGTAGAACCCTTGTTCTTCTTCCGCGAGTGAGCCACACGCGGCGGAGAGAATACTGAGGATGATCCGGCGGGACGCGAACGCGGTCGTATTCATCGACGGTGTCGCGATCGGCGTCGCCCGTGGCCTGCGCGATCCAGGTTCCGTCGCAGGCGCGCAGCACGGGCTCGATCGCCGTGACCAGACCGCTGGCCGGCACGGAACATTCGATGCCACCACTGCGATGAAAGTGCTCGTAGGGCTCGCGATTGGAGACGGCAAAAAGGCGGCTTCCCGCCAAACGGCTCTGCACGAAAACGCGCAGGCGCTCCGGCGTCCAACTGGTTTCGCCCATATCCCGCAGGCGGGCTTCGGTCTCGGCGGCGGCGCGCGCTTCGGTGAGGCTGGAGGCCAGGCGCGTGACTTCGCGGGTTAAGGGTTCGAATTCGTGCTGATCCGGCATGTCGGGCGGTTTCGCGATGGTCCCCAGACGCAATTCCTGAAGCCAATCCGCCATGCGGCGCAGCGGGCGGCCGACGCCCCAGCGCAGTGTAAGCAGGGTCACGGCGACGATCAGAATGGTCTGGATGAAGACGCCGGTGAACGCGCGCCGCCACATGGCCGCGGCCTGCAAGTCGATGTAGGCGGCGTCATGAAACAACGACAGTGTTCCAATGAAGGCGTCGTCTTGGGTGAGCGGAAGCGTCACCATATGGATGGTGCCGGTTGCCAGCTTGACGAATTTTCCAGCCGGACCCGCTTGCTCACCCCGCTTAGGCAAGAGCGCAGGATCGTCGCCTACGCGCCGCGCAAATCCGGAGCTGATCGCGAGCGGTTCGTCATTCGCGTTGTAAACCGAAACTCCGGCAATCTGTTCGCGGTCTTTAAAGCGATCCACCAGGCGCTGCAGTTCTCGATTCGCGTGGCGCGCGACCAGCGGCTCGGCGGACCGGGCCAAGCTCTCCGCCAAAACTTGGGCATGGTCCTCCAGATCCCGCTGCAACCCAAGCGTGTCCGCGCGAGTTTGGAAAAACGCGAAGGCCAAGGAGACCACCGCCACCGAGGTGATCAACGCTGAACTGAGCCGGTAAGTAAGACGCATCGGCATGACGGAAGTACACGGGCAGGACCGTGCGACTGCACTCTTCAGCAAATGGATACCTCGAGCGTAAGGTTCTGTTTCCTGGTGTTTTTACCGATGGTCCGGAACATATTTCTGGTTGCGTGCGCAGAGCAGACTGGAAATTGGGGTGCTCGTGGATTATCGATGACTTAAGTATGGAAGCCATTTTGGTTTGTGCATTCCTGATTCTCGGCCCGGGCCTGTCGCGCCCAGCCGGGGCCTGGAACTCCTTCAGTCCCCACCGTCAAGCCAATTGCCAACGCGGAGGACCCGCTCCATCGCGACTCGCCGCAAAGCGCCGTAATTTCTTTCCTCCAGTTTTGCCACTCGAAAAATTTTACACAGGCCGCCAAGTACCTGAGTTTCGGAACGCTTTCGCACGAGCAGCGGGTAAGCGAGGGCCCCCGGGTGGCGCAGCAGTTGGGCCAACTTCTGGATCGCGATCCGGCGTTTGACGTCGCCGCTCTCAGCAGGAATCCGGAAGGCGGACACGAGGACGGGCTTCCTCCCAATCGCGAACGGGTTACTTCCTTCAAATGGGCAACGAAACGGCCGACCTTCAACTGGAGCGCATTACTCGCCGTTCCGGACTCGCTGTATGGCTGTTTTCCGCCGATAGCGTGAAGCTGATTCCCAAGCTCGCGCAAGTCACGAGCGATCATCCACTGGAGAAATATCTTCCAGCACCGTTGGTGACGTTGACGCTGTTAGACACACCACTGTGGGGTTGGATTGCGCTTGTCTTGCTAGGGACGGCGCTGGCGATCGTAGCTCGGGTGTTTTCGCGAATCGGTCTGAAGCTGGCTGAGGGCGCTGCGATGCGTTTCGGGCCGGAAGCGTCGCACCGAGTCATGGAGGCGCTTTGGCCGCCTCTGCTTTGGCTGATGTACCTGGCGTTGTTTCGCGCTGGAGTGGAGTGGATCGGGCCCGGCGCACGTTTAGCGTCTGTATTTGAACCGGACGCTGGCTTTGGCTTTCTTCCTGGGGCTGGCTTGGCTCGCCGCGCGCTTGATCGACTTGGGACTGGATCGCTTGCGCGCCACCATGTTGGTGCGCCATAAGAGCTTTTCTTCGTCGGTACTGCCCTTGATATCGAGGCTAGTGAAGCTTTCGATTCTTCTGCTGACGGTTGCGGCTGTACTTAGCGAATGGGGCTACAATGCCACCGCCATCCTGGCGGGTCTGGGCGTCGGCAGCATCGCGATCGCCCTGGCGGCGCAGAAAACCATTGAAAATTTCTTCGGTGGAGTTTCCGTGATCAGCGACCGCCCGGTCTCGGTGGGCGATTTCTGCAAGATCGGAGATCTGATGGGGACGATCGAGGATATTGGATTGCGTTCCACGCGAATTCGCACGCTGGACCGCACGCAGGTGAGTGTTCCCAACGCTCAATTCTCTTCGATGACGCTGGAGAATTTCGAGAAGCGCGACAAGATGCTGTTTCACGTGACCTTGAATTTGCGGCGTGATTCCACGCCAGATCAGGTGCGCACGGTCCTGAATTCTATCGCGCGAATTCTGGCGAGTCACTCGGATATTGAACCGGGAGCGTTGCCGGTGCGTTTTGTGGGCGTGGGGACGTATTCACTCGATATCGAGATTTTTATCTATGTGTTGACGCGTAATGGCGACGCCTTTCTGCGGACGCAGCAGGAGTTGTTATTGAGCATTCTGGACGCCGTGAAGGACGCCGGCACCGCGCTGGCGCTGCCGACGCAAGCCAGCATCGACTATTCAGCGAATCCGGGAGCGCCCGTGATGACCGGCGCCGGGGCTTCCATTCGCTAGCGTAATTTCGTCCAGGCGCGACACCATAAAATCAGGAGCAAAGCCCCAGTCATCTAATTTTTCTTGCGCCCGATTGCACCAGCAAACCTGGTAGCCGAATGCCTTCGCTCCGGCGGCGTCCCACGGGTTCGAGGAAACGAACAGAATCTCTTCTGCCGTTACCTGAAGGATCTCGGGACCAAGCGCGTACACCCGGGGAGATGGCTTGTAGGTCTTCACGCGGTCCACTGAGATGACTGCGGCAAAGCAGGATTCCAATCCGTTGTTTCGAACAGCAGCGTCCAGCATGGTCGGCGAGCCGTTGGAGAGGATCGCCAATGGAACGCCCTGGAGCGTTTCCAACGCAAATCTGGCGTCTGCAAATGCCGAAGGCGCGAGGTAAGCTTGCATGAGCTTGTTGAACTGAGAATCGGTCATGTCGATCGCGAGTTGCCCGACCGTTGAGTGCAGGGCTGCCTCGGTGATGGTCCAGAAATCTTCGTAACGCTCCATGAGCGCGCGCAGCCACGTGAACTCCAGTTGCTTCTGCCTCCACAGCCGCGAAAGCGCCGGCAAATCGCCGGCGATGCCGTGGCCACCGCTGAGCACTACCGAGTGAACGTCGAACAACGTTCCATAGGCGTCGAATACAATCGCTCTGGGTTTCGCAGGTATAAGCTTTGTATACTACAGTCCTGGGAGTCGCGTTAATGGCATCCTCGCTCAATATTCCCATCAATGTCCAGAAGCGCGATCAGCGCAACGCGGTTCTCGGGGGCTTCCTTGGCTGGACCTTCGATGCCTTCGACTTCTTTGTACTGACGTTTCTGATCGCGGATATCGCGAAGGCTTTCGGCAAAACCCGTCCCGAGGTGGCGCTCACCCTCACGCTAACGCTCGCCATGCGGCCGCTGGGCGCGCTGTTTTTTGGAATCATGGCGGACCGTTTTGGAAGACGGCTTCCGATGATGATCAATATCGTCTTTTACGCCGTGATGTCGGCTCTTTCCGGACTTGCCCCGACATTTCAGGTTTTCCTGATTCTTCGAATGTTGTTTGGAATCGGTATGGGTGGACAGTGGGGCGTAAGTGCCTCTCTGGCCCTCGAATCGATTTCGCCTAAGTGGAGGGGGATGATTTCCGGGATGCTCCACCAAGGCTACACGCTGGGAAATCTTTTGGCGGCGCTGGCATTCCTTACCGTGTACCCGGCGATCCACAGTTCGCATCCCGACTACGCGTGGCGCGTGATGTTCTTCATCGGCGGTTTGCCGGCGCTGATTTCCATTTTTGTATTGAAGCGCGTGAAGGAATCCGAGGCCTGGCAGGAGCATCGTACAGATTGGCGCACCTACGTGCGGTCGCTTCCCACCATCTGGCGGCGATTTCTTTATCTGGTGCTGCTGCTGACCGCGATGGGCTTTATTTCTCATGGGACGCAGGATCTATACCCCACGTTCTTGATGCAGCAGCGGAAATTCTCGCAGCAGGAAGCGGCGTTGACAACCATGGTTTCCATGGTGGGCGCGGCCTTAGGGGGGCTGGTGATCGGCTATTTCTCCGATCTCTTTGGGCGCCGCCGCGCGATGGTTGGCTCCGTGCTCGCCGCTCTTGTGATGATCCCACTGTGGATCGCCGCGCCCGGGACTGCGTTGCTGGTGGCCGGGGGCTTTCTGATGCAGTTCTGCGTGCAGGGTGCGTGGGGCGTCATACCGGCTCACATGAACGAACTCACGCCCGCGCATCTCCGCGGTTTCGTGCCGGGGTTCGCTTATCAAATTGGGATGTTGATCGCGGGAGTGGCTCCTTACTTGGAAGCGTTGCTTGGCGAACATTTCACCTACGCCCAGGCAATGGGAGGGCTCGCCGCAGTGGCATTCCTGGCGGGATCGGTGATTATTGGACTGGGCCCAGAAGCCCACGGCATTGCGTTTCGAAAGGGCGGAGAGGCGTTTTTGCGAAACCGCCGTGAGGCCTGATTCGCGAGACTATGCTCCCGCTGGAAACCAGTCCGCAAGACGTTCAGCAGCGCATCGACGCCGGGGAACTGCTGGTGCTGGTCGACGTTCGCGAAGCGGAGGAATTCGCCGTCACGCGCATCGAAGGCGCCACCTTGATCCCCATGCGCAGCATCCCGGCTAACCTGGAGCAACTGGAAGCCAAGGCCCGCAACGCCACATTGATTGTCTTCTGCCACCACGGAGTGCGCAGCTTGAATGTGGTCGACTGGCTGAGGGAACAAGGCGTGTCCAACTGCCAGAGCATGGCCGGGGGCATCGATAACTGGAGTGCGATCGTCGATCCGTCGGTTCCACGGTACTAACTTCGCAAGGCGAAAAGAGGAGTTGACGATATGGTACGAATGAGTTGTTTTTCCGTAGCGCTGTGCTTTTCCTCAATGGTGGCGAGCGCTCAGGAAGACCCCGCGGCGTGGTTGCCGCTCCAGGTAGGCAGCCGGTGGATGTATGAACACGAGTCGAAATCGGGTGATCGGAATCGGCCGGCCGTGGACCGCTGGACCACCGAAGAATCGATTACCGGGCGTGTGACAATTCCTGAAGGCATGGTAGTGCTGCGCGGCGTGAAGCAGTTCAGTAACCCGAACGAGCAAACTATTAGCGTGCGGATGATCCTCCCAAACGGCCAGTTGGGGAGCGCACAACAACCAGGTTATAACCGCGCCGTCCGTAGTAACCCTGAGCCTTACTTGGTCCGTGGGAATTGTATATACGGACTCGCTGGCGGGTGGGACAGCCAGGCGCAGCAGCTTCGACCGGAGTTCCGCAAATATTTGAGCGAGGGCGCCGTCTCACCGCATTTCTGCTTCCCTTTGCAGATGGGTCGCGAGTGGGGGAACGACGACATTCGTTGGCGGGTCGAGCCGGCGCGCGAGGGTGTAGGCTCGTTCTTGCCCGCGGAGTATGCGGGAGCCATTCACATCTTCACCGGCCATTTAGGCAGCGGCGGTTGGGAAGATATCTGGGTTCAAAAAGGTGTCGGAATCGTAGGGGACCATTACATCCACAACGGCACATACGACGAGCACACTACGAAGCTTGTATCGTTTTCGCATTAGATCGCCACAGTGAGAACGATTTTTCCAGGTTTATGCGGTGCGCCGGCGAGCATCCTATGGGCGGTGCGAACTTCCTGCAAAGGAAGCACGTTGCCGATGTGAGGTGACAATTTTCCCTGAACGAACAAACTTGAAATCGTCTCGAGGCGCTCGCTGGTCACTTCAACGTAGAAGAAAATTGTTTGCACGTCCGGACGAGGGGGCAGCGAGCCTCCCGATACCACCGAGACCAGAATCCCTCCGGCCTTGAGGAGGGCGGTGGAGCGATCCCGCAGTTCTCCGCCGACAGTGTCGATGACTGCGTCAAAGGCGGGAACATCGTTTGCCCGTTTTGCGAGTGGATCGTTGACGACGCTTTTCGCGCCGAGATTGCGGACAAATTCGGCATTTTCCGGCCCGGCGACGGCGACCACATGAAGCCCCGCACTGGCTGCCAACTGCACGGCATACGCACCCACATTTCCGGCGGCACCCAAAATCATGACCGCCTGACCAGGGACGGCATGAGCGTAGTCAAAAAGCATTTGCCATGCGGTTACCGCCACGACGGGAGCGGATGCCGCTTCGATTTCGCTTAGGCGGTCTGGCTTGCGGGAGATCATGTTGGCGGAGCAGATCGCGTACTCGGCATTCGCTCCGCAGAACTGGGGATTCGTGACACCGTAAACCGCATCGCCTTTCTTGAAGCGGGCGACGTCCGGCCCTGCTGCTTCCACTACTCCTGATAAATCCGAACCAAGCGTGAGCGGCGGTGGGGGGCTTACCTTGCTTTTACCCTCGCGAATGATTGCGTCCCATGGCCCGACTCCGGCGGCGGCTACGCGCACGAGCAGTTCTCCGGCCGCGGGAACCGGACGAGGGATCTCTTCGACGACAATTACTTCCGGGTCGCCGAACTTATGGATGCGGGCGGCTTTCAATTCTATTTTTTCCCTGCCTCAGGATCATCTGCAGGATTAAAGTAACGCGTGTCCGTGGGTCCATAACCCGAGATTTGTACGACCACCGGGCTAGATCCCGTCCGCGCAAAATGGTTCATTCCGGCGGGCTCGGAATAAACGCTTCCCGGCGGCAGCGCTTTCAACGATCGTACATCGAAGTGATTGCCATACCCAAATTGCCAATCTCCGCGCACCACCGTGGCCACGCGATTGTCACGATGGGAGTGGGCTTGGATCGCGGTGTAGGGCGGAACAAAAAGGAGAATCGAATAGAATTCGGATTTTGCAGGGTTCCCGAAAAGGATTTTGGTTTGTATTCCGGCTAGATTGGAACTGCCGATCTGACTATCACCGGCTCCGCCTTTCAACAGCTCTTCAGGCGTCATGCGCATCTGCGGTAAAGATGACGTGGGCGCCGCGTACGCCGCAAATAGAAAAATGAATGCGAGCCAAACTCGATTCCGCATGTTGGCGTTCCGATTATAGAAATTTGAGAAGAGCTGCCATGGTTTCTTTGGGACGCTCTTCCATGAGCCAGTGGCCGGTGTCCTTGAGTCCGACCACAGTCACATCTTTGGCCACGAGTTTCATCTGCGGGAAGAGTGTACTGGCGCTGGCCTTCTCGCCGGCGATGGCGAGGACCGGCATGGACAGTTTTGTTTTGGCCAGCGCGGCGAAATCCGCAGCGGTCTGTGGCCAAGCCGCGAAGTAGGCCCATCCAGCTCGCATACGTCCGGGGCGGGAGTAGGCCGCCACATAGGATTGCCGGTCTGGAACGGGGACCGATCTGGTTTTGTCCGCGGCGAGATCGTTCCAGAAGTATGCAAAATACGTTGCTTCGCGTCCTGCAACCAAGGCTTCCGGCGTCGGGCCGTGAAAACGAAAGTGCCACAGGTTAGGGCTGTTGTAGTAAGGCTCCCATCCCTCGATGCCTGGAAGAAACGCGTCCATTACCACGAGTTTCTCTACCTCGCTCGGATACATCGCTGCATAGGCGTATGCAACCATGAGTCCGATGTCATGGCCCACGACGCGCGCTTTTTCGATATGGAGCGATCGGGCTAGCGCATGAACGCGCAGAGCGGCGGTCTTCATGTCCAAGCCGTCTTTCGGTATGTCCGAATCGCCAATTCCTGGCAAATCCGGGGCAATCACGCTGAATTTCGCAGCTAGCAAGGGAATGACCGGTTTCCACATGCGAGAGGTCTGCGTGTAGCCATGGAGCAGGATTACGGCGGGGCCGCGGCCGGACGCCAGATAGTGGAGCTGGAGACCTTCGATATTTGCGGTCTTGGGGACGATGGCTTCGGAAGCAGTTTGTGCCGAGGCAAGCGACGATGCCGAAAGGAGGAGGGCGATCAGGACGGCCAGAGTCACGCGCTCACTCCTTTACTTGCGTTCGACGAGGCCTCACGGAGCGCCCAATCGAGCGCATAATCGGCGACCTCTTCCCAACCTTCTTGGCCGAGCGTGTAATGAGTCCTTTCTGGAAAATTCTTATATTCAGTGACTGCGGTCGCGTTTCGGTATAGCTTGAAATTTGCTTCGACCACCGACGCCGGCGAGACGTGGTCCTGTCCACCTGAAATCAGTAGGAGCGGGGCACGATCGTTATTTTGAAAATCCACCGCGGTCGCCGCATGCGGATTGAAGTTGGCAAACGCGGCCTGGAACAAAACGTGATCCGGGCCAGGGACGGCATAGCGGTTGTACACCTCCAGCGACTCTTCCTCGCTGAGGGTGTTGGTGAAGGCGTAATGAAACTGTTCTGGCGTCAAGGGGACGGCGCGGTGATTATTCGCGGGATTACTCAGTGCCGGGAAGGTTACTTTGAGCGTAGAGAAGGGTAAGAAGAGAATGCCTTTGACCGGGGCGGGAGCGATGGCGACCGCCGCCGCCCCCTGTCCGCAGTCAAGGAGGATTTGAGTTATCAGGCCGCCGAAGGAGTGACCGATGATGATCGGCGGCGAATCCAATCCCCGTATGAGTGTCTCGTATTGGTCAACAATTTCGGTGATTCCCAAGGCCGCGACTGCTGCGGGATTGCGCCGCAGCTCTGCAATATCTATATCCATGCCCGGCCAGCTTTTGGCGATCACTCGAAATCCCTGGGCTGAATAACGCTTGACCCAGTTCTCCCAACAAAGAGCGGTCATCCAAAGACCATTGATTAGAACAATTGAATCCGGTTGCCGGCGCATGTGAACTTTCCCTTCGTGAATCTACGGATATAATGAGCCTAAGGACGCGAGTCGTATTGACTGAAGCGGCCGCGTTTTGCACGAAAAGGACACGAGGAGTTAGATTGCGCCATGAGGCGGCAGAGCGCATATCTTAACCAAGTTGCCGAAGCGTTTCGCATGCCGAATGCGCCTGCGCTGAGTACGCGGGTTCTGCAAAAGGCCACCATTTCCGCCACGGAACTGAGGTGTGACTATCCCAACTTTGGAACCACCGCACCGATGCCGCGCGAGGACGCCTACCTCATCGCCTTGCAGCTCAGGGCGTGTCACAACCACGATCTCTATTTCGATGGCCGGAGAGTACAGCCTAAGAATTACTGTGCGGGCGTTACTTCAATCTACGATTTGAGATGCGACCCGGTGGCTGACCTTCGAGATCCATACCACTGTGTCATGTTCCATCTGCCGCGCAAAGCGCTCGATTCGGTGACCTATGAAGCGGGAGTGCCCCGCCTCGGCGATCTTCATCATGAACCCGGAGTCAGCACCGATGATCCCGTTGTGCGCCATCTGCTGGCCTCCTTGCTCCCGGCCATAGCGAAGCCTCTTGAGGCGCACCCCCTGTTTCTGGATCATATCGCTCTGGCCCTGGTCGCGCATGTTGCGCATGCGTATGGCGGGATGAGCCAGCAGGACGGCATCCCTCGCGGCGGGCTGGCACCTAGGCAGGAGCGGCGGGTGAAAGAACTAATGACTGCAACCTTGAACGAGGAGATTCCACTCAACCTTTTGGCAAAGGAGTGCGGCCTATCCGTCCGGCATTTCACCCGCGCGTTCCGGCGATCGACGGGCGTTTCTCCCCACCGCTGGCTCATGAAGCATCGCGTAGACTGTGCGCGGGACCTGCTGAATCATCGGGCACTATCGCTCGCGGACGTGGCCCTCTCTTGCGGGTTCGCGGACCAAAGTCACTTCACGCGAGTGTTCACGGCAACTATGGGTGTGAGCCCGGGTGCATGGCGGCGTCTCAACGGAGCGTCGAAGGATATTCGATCGGCTAGTGTGGCAAAAGCTAACTATCCCGTGGACACTGTGAAGGAAACGGGCTCCGGTTTGTTTAGTGTTGAGTAGTAGATATACGCCTAGCCATTTTCCCGAGGGCTGCGCGCCTGATCCAGTAACAAGACATGTCCCGGGCCTTCAAAAGATCGAACAAGGTATCGGGAAGTTTGCCGCCAGCCAAAGGCAATACCAACCCATCGACTTCCGGTATCTCCACGTTGGGAACGGCGATCTGGTAGTAATCCCGCAGAACAGCAGCTACGCTGCGCCGCGCCGCAATCGATACCGGCGAGCGTAGTGGCATCGCGCGGGCTCCTTGCGCTCCCTGTTAGGCCCGAATGACAACCATGAGCCAAGCCTGGGGTTCCCGTTTTTATTCCGATGCTTTGGGACCATTGCCGTACTCTTTCGGGCCGGCTCTATCTGAGTACTACATGGTGTTTCGTTTAAAGAATCCGGCGGAAGAGCGCCCCAAGCCGTAGCCGGATCTCATTCCTTGCCCTCCGGAATCACGTCTGCGGCGCTAGGGCTGGCCGCATAACGCCGCCGCAGGCTTTCGAAGGAACGCTGCCGGACCAGGCCCAGGCGGTGCAACTCATATTTCAGTAGCAGCCACAGGATCGACAAACCGTAGATGGAACTCTGCACGAAAGAAGCCGAGGACGCTTCCGGGAAGTAACGGGTGGGCACCGGCACTTCGGCGATGCGCATTTTCAAACTCACTAACTGCGCGATAATTTCCTGGTCAAAGATGAAATTATCGGAATTCATTTCCAGGTTTACGTGGTCCAGGGCATCCCGCCGGAAAGCGCGGTAACCGGTATGGTACTCGGCCAGGTGCAAGCCAAAAACTGCGTTTTCAAGCTTCGTCAGGAAGCGGTTGGCGGCATATTTCCACCACGGCATGCCCTGGGCCATGGGATGCCCGACCAACAAACGTGACCCCAGAACCACGTCGGCCTCCCCTTCCTGAATCGGCCGGATGATATCAGGCAACAGCACGGGATCGTACTGATAATCAGGGTGCACCATGACTACAATATCGGCGCCTGCGCGCAACGCTTCGCGGTAGCAGGTCTTCTGATTGGCGCCGTAGCCGTAATTGCGGTTGTGGACAAACAACTCGAGACCGAGTTCGCGGGCGATCGCGGTCGTCTGGTCGGAGCTGCCGTCATCCACAACGATCACTAGGTCCACGGCATCCCGCGGCAATTCTGCGTACGTCATGCGCAGGGTTTGCGCAGCATTGTAGGCCGGCATTACCACGACGACTTTGGGCTTGTTTAGCGACATGAGTACGCTGCGAAAATACCGATTCCAGTGGTGTCTTGTTTCTCAGGCTTCAAGGCGACTCACCTCGGCCAAAAGGATCAGGCCTAAGCTCCACATAGTCCGAAAACATTATGGACACTTAGACTTTTTCAGAATACTCCTTTTTTGCTCTCTGGTAGCGGCTTCGGCACGTCGCCGGAACGGTACGGAGCCCAACGGTGAGGTGTGGTTATGCTTTGAGCTGCATTTCACGGTTCCGGTTTCTCATTGGTGCGTACCGGGCCTCCGCGCCCTGCCGCACCGCGTCCGCCTCCCGGAGCGGGCGGAACTGCCTCAGGACTGTAATGATCAGCAAGCTGGTTCGGGTGGAACCCATAGGTCGAGGCGGCCGGATCGAGCGGAAGCATCGTGGTCTGCCATTCGTCGTAATCCTGGACCAGCCTTTTATAGACTTCGGACTTATGGTCCTTTAGATTGGCGCGCTCCAGCGGATCGTCTACGACGTTAAACAGAAAAGTATTGCCGTTGATCTTCAGATATTTCATATCGCCGTCGCGAACGGCTTGCTGCGCATTTAACCGATAGCGCCAGTAAACCCGCCGCGAAATCGGAGCAGCACTCTGCGTCAGCGCCGGGAGCAGGTTGATCCCGTCGGAAGGATACGCGGGATCCGGCTCGGTGCCAGCGGCGGCGAGGAGCGTTGGCAGCCAGTCCATAGTCATGGATACCTGATCGGTTGTGCTCTTTGGCTTGACATGGCCGGGCCAGCGCACGATGGCGGGGATGCGCAGGCCTCCTTCCAGAAGTTCGGTCTTCTTTCCGTTGAAGGGCCACGTATCGGAGAAGCGTTCACCGCCGTTATCGCTGGTGAAAACCACGATGGTATTGCGCGCCGCGCCCGCCGCCTCCAGCGCTTTCAAGATGCGGCCGACTTGCAGATCCATCTCGACCACCATGCGGCCATAAGTCTTAATGGTGCCGGCGTCGAAGCCGCCCAGCGTAGTGAGCGTCTGTGCGAGCGCTTCATCGTCCGGACCCTCCCAGGGCCAGTGCGGCGCGTTGAAATGCAGGCTGATGAAAAATGGCTTGCGCTCTTTCACGTAACCGTTGATCGACTTGATAGCTTGTTCGGCGAGCAGATCTGTCAAATACCCGTTCTGGTGGATTTTGACATCGTCTTCCCACAGGTCGTCCGTATTGGATTGCGCGCCGCCGGATTTATGTGTGAAATAGTCCAGTCCACCACCGCGGAATCCCCAGAAATGTTCGTAGCCACTCTTGAGCGGCCCGAAATCGGGAAAGGGACCGAGATGCCATTTGCCCAGCAGGGTTGTCCCATACCCCGCTTTCTTGAGCAAAGACGGAAGCGTAGGATGCCCGGGTGGAACGCCTACGTTGCGTCCGGCCAGAGGTTCTTCGAGACCTACTGGTAAGCGATATTGGTAGCGGCCGGTAATGAGTGCCACGCGGCTGGCGGTGCACACCGCGGAATTCGCGTAAGCCTGCATGAACCTCATGCCTTCGCTAGCCAGTCGGTCGATGTTCGGCGTTTTGTAATCCGGACGGCCATAGCAGGAAAGGTCGGCGTAACCGAAATCGTCAGCGAGGATAAATAGGATATTAGGCGGGGGACCCGCGGCCTGCGCCGCTTTCGACGCCGCCAGCAGCGCCAAGGGAGTGGCGACAGCGGTCGCGAGCGCCCGCCGGCGAGTGGTTTTGGATGAAGTGTTCAACGCTGTCTTTCCTTCTACTGCATATTAGATCAGAAGATCACTTTTAGAGCGACCTGCAGAATTCTAAGATCCTGCGCGCCAGTAATCGTACTGAACTCTCCGCGCGGACTGGCAGGGTGGCGAGACTCGCAGCTCCACGCTTAGCGCCAGCCGTGGGGCACTTCCGCACGTGACTGACGTATAATCCTGCTATGTCTGAAAACCTACCGATCGTGCGCCGGATGTTTATAGGCATGGGTGGCGCCGCCGCTTTGGGATTTGCCGCGCAAACAGGCACCTCCTCCAACGCCTCGGCCGTTAAGGTGGAAAAGGACGTCGTCGTCGGCAAAGGCGGCGATAGCGATCTCCATTGCGACATCTACCGCCCGCCTGCCGGAACCGAAAAGCGCATGGCCCTGATCCACTTTCACGGTGGCGGCTTTGCTCGCGGCAGCAAAGAAACTCTCGCCGCCAAGGTCACCCCTATCACCGCGCGCGGCTACGTATCCATTGCCGCGCAGTATCGCCTGAGCGGCACCGCGAAATGGCCCGCGCAGATCGAGGATGCGAAAACGCACATCCGCTGGGTGCGCGCCAATGCCAGTTCGCTAGGCATCGACCCCGCGCGCATCGCCATCGTCGGCTATTCCGCCGGAGGCCATATCGCCCTCTTTACCGCCGGCCAGCCCGGTACCGAACTCGCCGCATGCATCGCTTTCTATCCGCAAACCGATGTCAGGCCCATTGCGTCGGCACTGATGCCCCCGGGCAGCGACGACGCCGCGATCACCGCCGCCAGCCCCCTGGCTCACATCCAAACCGGTTACCCGCCCACGATAATCTTCCACGGCCTCTCCGACGTAACCATTCCTCCCGAGAACAGCCAGCATCTGCTGCAGACCCTCCGCGACGCCAAGGTTCCCTCCGAACTCCACACCTTCACCGGCGTCCCCCACGAATTCGACATGCATCCCGAATTCGCCGAGTCCTGCGCCGCCCTCGCTGATTTCTTTCTGGACCGCCAAGTCCTCCGTCCCCGTACTTATCCACCGTTTGCACCCGGCGGCGCTCGTAGCCGCGCGTGAAAGGAGATTCCCATGACCATTTCCAAACTGCGCTGGCTCGCCCCTGCCTGCGGAATCCTGGCGTTAACAGTTTTTTCGAACTACGGAGCCGAGACCGTCCCCATTGACCGCACCATGCGCGATTTCAAAACCCCGCAGGACTTCGAATGGAAATCCCGCCCCGGCAGCGCCAGCCAAACCGTCGCCCTCTTCGGCGATCCCGCTAAGCCTGGCTTGTACATTCAGCTCCTCAAACGCGGTCCCGATGACTGGAGCCAGCCCCACTCCCACCAAAACGAGCGCTTCATCACCGTGATTGCCGGCACCTTCAAGATCGGTACCGGAGACAAGTTCGATAAAGAACGCACCGTTTCTCTAGGCCCCGGCAGCGTGGTCCGCGACATCGCCAACCAGATGCACTACGACGGCACCGGCCCCGAAGGCGCCACCATCCAGATCATGGGCATGGGCCCCACGACCCGGAACTAATTGCCCACGAGTTTCAGGAACTCATCGTTGGTCCCCACCCGCCCGTGAATCGGCACGTGCCGCGCCACGTCGAGCTTCTGCTTGAGCATATTCTGATACAGCGTCCGCATCGCGGCTGTGGGCTTCGGCGCCGGCGCACCCTCTGCCGGCGGCGAGTACAGGTCCGCGTTGATCAGGATCTTTTCCTTCGGCAGATAAACCATCAGCATATCCGCGCTGGTATTGCCCTGCGCGTAGGACGGATCCTCCAACTCGTA
This sequence comes from Bryobacterales bacterium, assembly GCA_963745995.1. GTDB lineage: Bacteria > Acidobacteriota > Terriglobia > Bryobacterales > Bryobacteraceae > Palsa-187. The sequence goes on along the minus strand of CAVUZF010000005.1, from coordinate 798,396 downwards.
AGCCATGTCCTGCACGTGAAAAATCTCCAGCACGCGCTCCCCGTCTGACACCACATACTTCGCCGCGCCGCCCCCCGGCCCGCCCGCAAAGCTCGCCACCGTTTCAATCGGAGCCGGCCGTCGGCTGATCATGTACATCGGGTTGTACAGCGCCATCCGGTCCGGCTGCAACTCGCGAGGTGCCGGATAAAACATGATGTCCATGTAATACGGCTTGTTCGATTCATGCGTAATCACCGTCGTACCCTGCGAAAGATACGTCCGCAGCCCGCCCGCATGGTCGAAATGATGGTGCGTGTTGACGACATACTTGATCGGTTTATTCGGCGCCAGTCGGTTCACTTCTTCGATCACCGCCAGTGACCTCGCTTCGTTCTGCGGCGCCTCCACCACCGTCACGAAATCCTTGAACTCCATCAGGACACTATGATGCGTGCCCCCGCCAATCAGCCAGACACCGTCCGCCAGCTTTTGGCTCTCCACCTTAACCGGCGCAACCACCGCCCCGCGCACCGCATCCGGCACCGCCAGCGTCGTCACCGGCACGTTAGCCTTCACATCCGTCACGTTGTATTCGTAATAGTTGTGCGCCGGGTTCAATCGCGGATCGCCTTGGTGCACGTGCAGCAGCGTTGGGAATTGCACGCCCCCAAAATTCTTGTACTTCGTAAAACGCATCTCGTAATCCATATCGCCGTAAACCGGGTTGGGAAACCACGTGTCCGTAAGCTCCACCAGATTCTGGTCGTTAATGGTTCCGTTCACCCGGTATTTCCCGATCGTGAACGACACCACCGTGACCTTGCGCCCGTTCTGCGAAAGCCCCGCGTCCGACGCGCCCACGATCGGCAGCGTAATCGCCGTGGCATCCTTTGCCGCTAACGCCGCCTTCAGGAATCCATGCGGCGTAATCGCCAGTTCCAACTGCCGCAGGTCGGAGTACGTCACGCCATCCAGATACAACCTCGTAAGAGGCACCGCCTTGCCATCCTCCATGTCCCACGCATAAGTCCCGCTCAGAATCGATGTGACATGTTCCGCCGCCATCGGCGGCCTGCCTAGTAGCGGATACTTGCCCTGTCTGCGCGTGTAGTCCTCGCGTGACCACTTGGCGTCAAAGTCAATCACCCGCGTGTAATCGGCCACCTCGTAATGCGGCCAGTCCTCCGCCAGCCCATACGTCTGCCCGATTCGCGACGACCACCCACTCGCCGAATATTGCAATGTCTTGAGATTCACGCCACCCATCGCCTGGAGAGAAGCTTCCAAAACCGAGCGGACATCCTTCACGTTCTGCGCCGCCGCGTTCCCCGCCGTCAATCCCAGAAGCCCTGCAAATATCGCTACCCCACGCATCATGCGGTTCTCCTCTCTACCAGTCCGTCGGCCGGTAATCCTTCAGGAATTGTCCCCACACATGTTCTCCGGTATTAAACCCGCCGATGATCGGATCGAGTATCCGCGCCGCCCCGTCCACGATATCCAGCGGCGGATGAAAGCGCTGCTCCGCCGTCTTCCGCGCCGCGATCTCGACAGGATCCTCGTCCGTCACCCATCCGGTATCGACGCTGTTCATGTGAATGCCATCGCTATAATAATCCGTCGCCGACGTGCGTGTCATCATGTTCAGCGCCGCCTTTGCCATGTTGGTGTGCGGATGCCGCGTGGTCTTCCAATTCCGATAAAACTGCCCTTCCACCGCCGATACATTCACAATATGTTTATCCCGCTCCGGCGTGCGCATCATCAAAGCCTTCAACCGCGCATTGATAATGAACGGTGCGACGGCGTTGATCAACTGCACCTCCAGCATTTCAACTGACGACACTTCCGCCAGCAGCAGCCGCCATGAATTCCGCCCCCGCAAATCCACTTGCTGCAGATCCTGATCCAGCCGCCCCTCAGGGAACAAATGCTTCTGCCCCAGCAAGTCCTCCGCCTGCAAAGCCACTTGCGAAAGCTCAGCCGCGCGCGTCACTCCCGCCGGAACCGCCAACGCCGTTTCCGAACCCAGTAGCTTACGCACATCCCCCGGCATCTGATCGAGCGCGGCCCGCTCCCCCTGCATCATGTGCGCGTAAAAATCCGGAGGCCGCCGAACCGTCTGGCAAGCATTATTAATGATGAAATCCAGCCGCGGAAGTGTCTTGAGCAACCGCCCGCACAGCGCCTCCACGCTAGGCGTGTGCCGCATATCCAGCCCATAAATTTCCAGCCGGTCCCGCCACTCTCCAAAATCCTTTTCCCCCGCATACCGGCGCGCCGAATCGTTCGGGAACCGAGTCGTTACGATCACCCGTGCCCCCGCCCGCAGCAACTTTAAACCAGCCTGGTAGCCAATCTTCACGCGCCCGCCCGTCAGCAGCGCCACCCGCCCCCGCAAGTCCGCCAGCTCCGTCCGCTTGAAGAAATTAAACTCCGCGCACTCCGGACACATCTGATCGTAAAAATGATGAATGACCGAGTAGTGCTGCTTGCAAACGTAACAATGCTGCGAATCCTCAGCCTCTGTTTTACGTTCGTCAAAGTCCGCCGGTGGAAAAACGTTAGGAGTCGTGAACACCGGCTTCCGCCGCAGCGTCCGGATTCCCGTCTCTTGCAGTACCGTCCCCACCCGTTCCGCCCGCTCCGCCGCCCGCTCCCGCTCCGCAGCTTTCAACCGCCGCCGCCGCGCAACGGGATCAGGATGATAAAACGCAGCCACCGCCCGCTGCAGCCGCTCCCGCTCCTCCGCCGGCAATTGTTCCAAAGGTGCGCGGTCTTCCGCCATCCCCTCCAGCAATTTCGCGGCAGACCGCACCCGCGCCAGCAACTCGTCTGAATCCGGCACAACTACTTAGCCTTCGGAACCGAATTCCTGGCGCAGAATCGCGACCACATCGTCTTCATCGGCGCTAGAATCGTTCAGCAACTCCTCCAGTCGCGAATCAAACGCGTCATGTTCTGCACGAGGAACTCGCGCCTTCAGTTTCTCCACGTCTGCGAGGTTTTCTTCGTTCATGGCTAGAGCGTACCACCTGTCGTAAGGTATCTATTAGGAGAAACTCCAAGTGGAACTCACCCGAGTTGAAAAATTCACCGCCGGAACCGCCGCCGCCGGCGCCTTGGCAGTAGGAGCACTAGCGGTTGGCGCTTTAGCGATCGGTGCCCTGGCAATCGGCCGCCTGGTCATCCGCAAAACATCCATCGGCAAATTAAAAATCGGCGACCTGGAAGTGGACACCCTGCGCGTCCGCAAATTAGAAGTGCAAGAGCAGGATTAGGGCAGGGCCCCAGTTAACGCGAGCGCTTATCGACGACCACCTTGCCGCCCTTCAGCACTACCTTGGTCCGCAGCATCGGGTAAATGTTTTCCAGCGGATTCCCGTCGATCAGAATAATGTCTGCCAACTTGCCCGCCTCCAGCGTCCCGATCTGATCCGCCATGTGCAGATATTCCGCCGTGTTCGGACCCATAATCCGGAAAATATCCTGCATCGAAAACATCACGCTGTACGATTTCAACTCGTGCTCCAGAACCACAACGTCCGCGTAGTTTTGATCCGTGCAATATCCCAGCGCCTTCCCGCCGCTGGCATCCCAAATGGTGCGCGCGTTGACGATGGTATAGCCCGCCTCCGTGCCCATAGCCTTGCCGTTTGCGTCGCGATTCGCCCCCGCGATCGCTTCCGGCCAAGCCTTGCCATCGCGGAATCGCGGTGAGTTGTCTTTCGGAAATACCACCGGTGCCGGTGCCGGAGATTCCCGGTCAATGATCGGCGCGCCGAACGCAATCAATCCCAGCACAATCGAATTCGTCGACGCGATTTTCGCCGCCGCCTCGTGGCTGGTGAAATCCTTATTCGGAAGGTGCACGAAGCGCCGCACCCCCGCGTCGATGGCAGCAATCGTAGCCGGCGTGCTCACCGCGTGAACGTTTACTTGCACTCCCGCCTTGGCCGCCTCGTCCACCACCGCCTTCAGCACTTCGATCTCCGCCGGAGTCGGACCCGGTTCCGGCGTTAGCGCAATCTCGCCCGTGTGCTTGATTCCCTTGGCCGCCATCGCCCGGATCGCCGCGCGAGCCTCCTCCGCAGTGCCCTTCAAGTTGATGCGCTCCGAAGGAATAATGCGCGGGCCATTGATCATTCCCGACTCAATATGATCCCGCAGCGCAATGCTGCCATCTCCCGGGCCGCCGCCCGACAAAACTGTGGTGTAGCCCGCCTCGAGCAGTGACTGCATCTGCTCCTTCTCGTTTGGTCCCGTATTAATGTGCTTGTGGGCGTCAATGTAGCCCGGCAGCGCGCTCATGCCCTTGGCGTCGATAACCTTCAGGCCCTTCGTATCGGCCTTACCCGCGCTAGCTGAAACAATTTTGCCGCCCCGCACAATAATCGTGCCGGATGGTACCACCGTCCCGTTGCCCACGATGATGCGCGTGTTCGTAATCGCCACATCCTGCGCGAAACACGACGCGGCGCACAAGCCCAACAGCAAAGATAGTGTTTTCATCAGAAGCCTCCCGGTTCCTTGCTAGCGTAGCGCACTCCGCGCCCCCACGCAGCAGCCGATCGGCCTATTTGCGTTGCTGCTGGCAGGAAACTCCGCCACCGCCTGCGATCCCCCAGCCAATACAGTGACGACGATAAAAAACTCGGGCGGGCAGCCGTCGGTTCCGCAACATAAATGTCGCTTCCGACCGTACTGCCCGCCCGTTGGAGCGCACGGCAGGGCTCCATAAGCCCTGCTCTCACCCTGTTGCTTAATGCGCCGCGCTGGTGTCGCCAGTCGTCGCCGAATTGAAGATCAGCTTCGTGGTCGTGCCACCCAGCCGGATTTCCCGGATCTTCGAATCGGTTGACTGCACTTCCGTCGACGAAACCTTGTGGTCGCTCTTCTCCACGCTCACCGGCGCTTCGACCACCGTCTTGCCGGAGGTAAACACCGCGTTGCTGCCCGTAACCGCCAGCTTGTAAACGCCCGGTTTCAGTTGCGAGGCTCCAGCCCAGGTGGGCTGTGTGATGGTAACTTCATAGCTCGAGGCAGCGCTCGCTACACCCAAAGCCACGATTCCTAGGCCGAACATCAATCGCTTTAAACTCATGTCTTTAACTCCGTATAAATTTGTTGTGGATTGCAGGTGGCGGCCTCGTGGACGCTTCCTACAATTCAATGGTCGCATGACGGCAATGCCTGCACTCACTGCCGATTAGTACCTGTAAACCACGCCATTTGGCGTGGAACTCTAGCGGATTAAAAGGTATAATATATTGCTGCAAGTGACACTCTTTGGCACGCTGCACTGTTCCATACTGTTAGCCACTGCCCTCGCAGCCGCCGCTTTCGCTTGGCTGGGCCGCCGCGGCATCTTTCCCGTTAAGCGAATGGCCTGGATCCTCGGCGTGGCCTTGGCCTTGAACGAACTGGTCTGGTGGTTCTACCGCTATTCGCGGGAAGGCGTTCACGTGTCCAATCTTCCCTTGCAGCTCTGCGATGCCGCCGTATGGTTATCGATCCTGGCGTGCTTAACCGGCGCATCGCTGATCGTCGAATTCGCCTACTTCGCCGGTCTCGCCGGTGCCGGCATGGCCCTGCTTACTCCCAATTTGCTTTCCCCCTGGCCCACCTATCCAGCCATTTATTTCTTCCTCGCACACGGCGGAATCGTGGTTTGCATGGCCGCGCTGGTCTACGGCAGCGCCCGCAAATTTTCGCATAAATCGGTCTGGCGAGCCTTCGGCCTCCTGCTCGTCTATGCCGCCCTGGTCGGATTCATCGATCGCTTCTCCGGCGCCAATTTCATGTTTCTGCTGCGCAAACCAGACGCCGCTTCGCCGCTCGATCGAATGGGCGCGTGGCCTTGGTATCTCGTGGCTGGAGCCGCCGCCGGTCTCGCCCTCTTCTGGTTGCTATGGTTGCCGGTGCGGTCGCGAAACCTACTGCCAGCCGCCGCCGAGCGCCCGATAGAGCTGCACCACTGAAAGCACTTCCTGCTCCCGCAGTTGCGCCAGCGCCAACTCCCCCTGGAACCGATTGCGCTCCGCGTCCAGCACCTGTAGATAGCTGTCGAGACCGCCCTGATAACGCAACGTCGACAGCCGCGAGGTTTCTCGCAGCGCCTTCAACAGCAACTCCTCTTGCGCCCGCTGCTCGCTGGTCTTGCGATACCCCACCAGCGAATCGGACACCTCCCGGAAAGCCGTCTCGATTGTCTTCTGATAGGTTGCCAGCGCCTCCCGCTGTTGCGCTTCGGTCAAGTCGCACATTCGCCCGGACCCGCCCGGCATTGAAAATCGGCAGGTCGAAGTCAGGAGTCCCGCCGCTCCACAGCCGCGCCGGCCCCGTGAACAAACGCTCCAGAGCGCCTGCTCTGCCCGCCCAGAAATCCCGTCAGAGTGATCTGCGGAAAATATTGCGCTTTCGCGACGCCGATCTGCGCGTTCGCCGCAATCAACTCTTGTTCGGCCTGGCGGATGTCCGGACGCCGCTCCAGTAATGTCGAAGGCAGCCCCGCGGGAACCGCCGGCGGAACCGTCAGTTCTTCCAGCTTCTTGCCGCGCGGAATGTCTCCCGGATTCTGCCCCAGCAGCAAACTAAGCGCATTCTCCGTTTGTGCGATTTCCCGCTCCACTGCCGCGATTTCCGCGGTAGCCGTGTACAGCAGTTGCTCCGCCTGATGAACGTCCAGCCCCGTAGCCGCGCCGCGATTCTTCCGCAAAGTAGTCAGCCGGAGATTGTCCTCGCCCACCTTGCGATTCTGGGTCGCAATATCCAGCTCCAGATCCAACTCCCGTAACTGGAAATATTGCGTAGTCACGTCCGCGATCAGCGTGGTCACGACGCCGCGCCGCCCCTCTTCGCTTGCCAGATACTGCGCCCGCGCCGCTTCGTTCAGCCGCCGGACCCGTCCCCACACGTCCAACTCCCACCCCAGCGAAAATCCCGCCTGCGTGTAGCTGCTGTCTAAGCTAACCCCTGGAGGTGGAGCCAGCGGAAAGGACCCGATGAGCGAACCCCGGCTCAGATTGAACCCGCCCGTAGCATCGACGTTCGGCAGCCGCGCCGATTGAATCACTCCCAATTGCGCCCGCGCTTCGAGAACCCGCTGCGCCGCAATCTGTAAATCGAAATTCTGCTTCAGCGCCGTCTCCACCAGTTGCTTCAGCGTCTCGTCGTGAAACAGATCGAACCATTTGGTATCGGCCAGCGACTTCGCTTCCGCCGTCCCTTGGTCTCCGCGAAATTGCGGCGGCGACGGCACCGCCGGCCGCGAATAATTCGGCCCCACAGCGCACCCCGCCAGTAGCAGCGCGGGCACCACAGCCAATGCCCGTTTCAACGATCTCCCCCCGCCGTTACCGGAGTCGGTTCCTCCACCCGCGGCCGTCCTGACCGTCGATGCGCGATCCGCTCCACCACCACAAACAACACCGGCACAAAGAAGATAGCCAGTAGCGTAGCCGCGATCATGCCGCCGAACACCGTAGTTCCCAACGCCCGCCGCGAAGCCCCGCCCGCGCCGATAGCCATCAGCAGCGGCGTCACGCCCAGGATGAACGCGAAGGACGTCATCAGAATCGGCCGCAGCCGCAGATGCGCCGCTTCAATGGCCGCGTCCTCGATCGTCATCCCCTCCGCGCGCCTCAGCCGCGCATACTCCACGATCAAAATCGCGTTCTTCGCCGCCAGCCCGATCAGCGTCACAATGCCGATCTGCGTGTAGATGTCGTAGTCGTAATCCCGCAAGTAGACCGCCAGCAGCGCCCCAAATAACCCCAGCGGCACCGCCAGCACCACAGCAAACGGAATCGACCAGCTCTCGTACAGCGCCGCCAGGAACAAAAACACCATCACGCCCGCGAAGCCGAATAAATACCCTTCTTTGCCTTCGGAAAGCTTCTGCTGAAAAACCGTCCCCGTCCACTCGTAAGCAAACCCCGTCGGCAGATTGTGTTCCCCAATCTGATCCATGGCGTTAGCCGATTGCCCAGTGCTATACCCGATCGCATTTTGTCCCACGATCTTCGCCGTACGGAACCGGTTGTAGCGGTAAATAACCTCCGGCCCCGTCATGCGCTGCACCTTCACCAGAGTGCTCAACGGCACCATATCGCCGTTCCCCGTACGCACGTAGAAACGGCTGATATCGTCCGGATTATCGCGATATTCCTGCTCCGCCTGCAGCGTCACCCGCCAAGTCCGGCTGAAACGGTTGAAATCGTTTATGTATAAGCCGCCCAAAAAAGTTTGCAAGGCGTTATACACATCGGTGACCGGAATCCCCAGTGTCTGCGCCTTTTCCGTGTCCAGATCCACCTTATATTGCGGGACATTATTGCGGAACGTGCTGTTCATGTTGGTCAGCTCCGGACGCTGCGCTGCCGCGTCCAGCACCAGTTGCGAAGCATCCGCCAGTTGCTGCGTATCGCCGCCCGTGCGGTCCTCCAGCATGAATTCAAACCCGCCCGCGTTGCTCAGCCCTTGAATCGGCGGCATCCCGAACGCGAACACCACCCCGTCCTTCACCCCGCGAAACTTCTCCCGGGCCTGCGCCATAATGCCCGCCAACTGCTCGGACTTCTTCTTCCGGTCCTCCCAAGGCGCTAGCGTCGCGAAGATCGTCGCGACATTAGAATTGGTGGTCCCCGTGGTAATATCCGTGCCCCCCAGCACCGTCGCATCCGTGACTCCCGGTATCGAACGGAAAATCGCGTCCACCTGCTCCGTCACTCTGCGCGTCCGCTCCACCGAAGCGCCATCCGGCAGCCGTATCGAGCACAACACCACGCCCTGATCCTCGTCTGGCAAAAATCCCGACGGTAATTTCCGGAATAACGCGCCCGCACACACAAAGAACGCCCCCAGCGCCAACACCGTCAATAAAGGTTTGCGCAGCAGCCAGCCCACGCCCCCCAGATAACGATGCGTGGTCCAGGCAAATCCCCGGTTGAACCCTGCGAACAAGCGCGATTGCAAACTCGATTCCCGCTTCGGCCGCAAAATCATCGCGCACAGCGCCGGACTCAACGACAGCGCACTGAAGGCCGAAATCAGCACCGACGCCGCGATGGTGAGTGCAAACTGCCGGTAGATCAATCCCGCAATCCCGCCCAGAAACGCCACCGGAATAAACACCGCGCCCAAAATGCAGGCAATCGCGACCACAGGCCCGGAGACCTCCGCCATCGCGTGCATCGTAGCCTCGCGCGGCATCATCCCGCGGTCGATATTCAACTGCGCCGCCTCCACCACCACGATGGCATCGTCCACTACTATGCCAATCGCCAGCACCAGCCCGAACATGCTGGTCATGTTGATGGTGAATCCCAGGGCAGGGAACAGCGCCATCGCCCCCAAAATCGAAACCGGCACCGTCACCAGCGGAATCAGCGTCGCCCGCCAGTCCTGCAGGAACACGAACACCACCAGGATCACCAGGCCGACCGCTTCAAACAGCGTCAGCGCGACGTCCTTGATCGACGCCCGCACAAACTGCGTAGCATCGTAAGCAATCTTGTACTGAATCCCCGCCGGAAACGTTTTCTTCGATTCCTCCAGGAACGCCCTCACGCGATTTTCCGCATCCACCGCGTTCGCCCCCGGACTCAAGTTCACAATCAGCACCGCCGCTGGCTCGCCGTTCTCCGCGCTGTAAGTGGTGTAGTCTTCCGCACCCAAATCCACGCGCCCGATATCGCGCAGCCGCAGCAGCGATCCATCCGGCAGCGCCCGCACCACGATATCGGCAAACTGCTGCGGGTCGAGCAGCCGCCCCGTAGCATTCACCGGATACTGGAAATCCGCCCCCCGATCCACCGGCGGCTGTCCGATAGATCCCGCCGGATTCTGCCGGTTCTGCTCCTGAATCGCGTTATTGATATCCGTGGCCGTAAGCTTCAGCTTGGCCATCTTGTCCGGATTCACCCACACGCGCATCCCGTAAGTCTGCTGCGCTGCAAGCCGCGCATCGCCCACGCCCGTGATGCTGCCGATCTTATCCACCAGATTGATCGCCGCGTAATTATTCAGGAACAGCGAATCGTAGCGTCCATCCGGTGACGTCAGCGAAATCGCCGCAATCAGCGCCGTCGAAACTTTCTTCACCGTGACCCCGACCCGCTGCACTTCCGGAGGCAATTGCGGCAGCGCCAGACTCACTTTGTTCTGCGTCTTGACGGTAGCCAGGTCCGGATCTGTACCTAATTCGTATGTCACGTCAATCGTCAGCGTGCCGTTGTTCGAGCTGCGCGACAGGAAATACAACATCCCATCCAGCCCAATCAGCTGCTGCTCGATAGGCTGCGCGACCGTTTTCTCCAGATCCAGCGCATTCCCGCCGCGATAGTTGGCAACGATCTGCACCACCGGCGGCACCACTTGCGGATAAGAAGCTACCGGCAGATTCGGAATGCTGACCGCGCCCAACAGCACGATCACAATCGCAATCACGATGGCAAACACCGGACGGTCGATGAAGAACTTAGCCATGTTCTATTTCTTCACCGCCGCGGGCCGGTAAACATCGGCACTTACCGTGACCCCAGGCCGCACCTTCTGCACGCCCTCGACAATCACGCGATCCCCCGGTTTCAGCCCCTGCAAAACAATCGCCCGCTCGCCAATGCGTTCACCAACCACTACGTTATGCGCCAGAACTTTATTGTTCGCATCCACCGCGTAGACCGACTGCGATCCTTGCAGATCGAGCAGCGCCCTCTGCGGCACCAGCAATACGCCCTTCCGCTCATTGGTCTTCAACCGCACCCGCCCAAACTGCCCCGGCAAAATAGTGTGCTGCGGATTCGGGAAAGTAGCCTGCAACTCGAGCGTCCCCGTCTTCGGGTCCACTTGATTCACCGTATTCTGGAAGTGCCCCGGATAAGGATGCACGCTGCCATCGGCCAGCACCAGCTCAATCGGCCGCTGCAGCACGCGAGCCTCGTCAGCCGACTTCTGCATCCCCAGATATTCCGCTTCGCTCACCTTGAACCGCAGCCAGATCGGATCCAGCGGCACAATCGTCGTCAACGGAGTTGCCGAGGTTTTGTTCACCAGCCCGCCCACTTGAATCAAACTATCTCCGATCCGCCCGCTGATCGGCGCCCGAATCGTCGCGTACTCCAAATTCAATTGCGCCGCCGCCAACTGCGCCTTAGTCGAATCGATTTGCGCTGAAGTAGTATCGATCTGCGCCTGCGTCGAAAGCTTCATCTGCTGCACATTCGCCTTGCGCGAATTGACGTTCGCTTCGTTCGCCTGCAAAGCGGCCACGGCATTGTCCAGATCCTGCTGCGATGCCGCCTCTTCCTTCACCAGCGGTTGCAGCCGGTCCACATCCTGTTTGGCCTTGAGCAGATTCGCCTCAGCCTGCTTCAGATCCGCCTCTGCCTGCAGCAGCGCCACTTGATGCTGAGCAAACTCGTGGCTAGCCTGGTTCTGTTCCAGATCCCCCTGCGCCTTCGCCACGTCCGCCTGATAAGGACGCCGGTCCAATATGTATAAAACCTGGCCAGCCTTTACGTCCGCGCCCGTCTGAAATAATCTCTGCTCGATATACCCGTCGACGCGCCCGCGCACTTCCACCATATCGCGCGCGTAAGTCTCCGCCGTATATTCGCTGTAAATCGCCACGTCTTCCGGCTTCAATGTGACCACCGACACCAATGGCGCAGGCGGCGGCCCCGCGGCGTTGGCAGTCCCACTGCTTCTCTGGCAGCCACCCGCCGCCAGGCAAAGAATTACAGCTATGCCCAGACTAGTTCTACGTGGGTCTGCGCACACAGTCAAAAAGGTACGCATTTACTCTATGATATCGTGCTCCAGACAGCCCTTTGTCCAGTGCGCCCGCTATGCCAAATGGCGGAGGCCTAGCGGCTCATCGCCGCCACGTCAAAACTGTCTTTCAGCTCCACCGTCAGCTTCTCCGCCTCCGGGTTCGCCACCCGGTACATAGCCCCATGCAGCCGGTCTTTCTCGATGGTCAGCTTTACATAGTGATAGTTCGGAAACAGAATGCTTTGGTACAGATCGTCAGGAGTGCGCTCCACAAAGTAAGGCGGCGCCCCGCCCCCGCCCGAAACCAGATACGTCACCCCCTCGACAACATTGCGTTCGTAATTGTGGATGTGCCCCGCGCTCACCAGAAACGCAACGTGCGATGTCCGCGCCGCCTTCGATAAATAATCCCGCAGCGCAATTTCATTCGGACGCGGATTGTGATCCACCTCAATATGCATCTGCACATCCGCTACCGGAGGATGATGCAGCGACACAATCACAAAATCGACTGACGCCGGCAGCCCCTCGATCTGTTTTTCAATCCACCGCGCCTGCTCGCTCCCCGGCAGCAGCGAAGTATCGCTGTCGAGCGCTAGCAAGTAAACCCGCGATCCCAACTGTGCCGAATACCAGCGCCGCCCACGCATTTCCGGAAAAGTGCTCCACCAGTTCTCCAGATCCTGCCGCGCCTCGCCCACGAACTCATGGTTCCCCAGCGCCGGATAAACCCGCATACGCAGATCGCGCCAGATCTTCGTCTCCGTCCGAAACACCGCGTAGTCGTTAGAGACATCCCCCGCTAGCGGTACGTCGCCATTCATAATGATCGCGTCCGGACGCTCTTTCGCAATCTGCCCCACCAGCCACTGCCGGACACGCGGATTCGTCCGCCGCGTATTAGCCGGATCCGTGAACCGCTGATCCCCATAAGCGATCAGCGTTAGCGGACTGCGCAGGTCCCTTTCCTCGATCCGGAACGTCGGCTGCGCGCACAGCCCCGCCCCCGTTACCGCGATCACCAGCGCCATTCGACTTGCGATTCGCATAATCCAACATCTCACAAAAACAAAAGCCGGCCGCCTGAGCGACCGGCTCCTCGCATGCACCCAGAGCTTGGTTAACGGCCTCTGAATCCCCGGTCATGCCCGTTGTCGTGACCGTTGAAGTCGCGGCCTCGGTCGTCCCCGCCGCGGAAATGGTTATCGAAACGCGGAGCAAATCCAAAGCCCGCCCTGACCACCGGAGCGTGCCAATACCCGTTCAGCCACGTATATCCCGGCCCCGGGCAAGGCGGAATGTTAGATGCGTAAACCGCAGGCCCTTGATTGAACCCAACGCCTACCGAGAATCGCGTTTGAGCAAACATCGACCCGCCCGCCAACAACATCATCGCCAGCACTTTCGTTTTCATAATCTGTCCTGCCTTTCTGCCGGTGATAATGCAGGGCAGGGGCCAAACCATAAGTGCAATGAAGCTCCTGCACTAGCGCTTTTACAGGCTTTTCTACCCGGTCCCCGGCGCACCATCATGGTTCTTTTAAGCCGTCCCGAAATGACAAAATATTAACGCCGAACCGCGCACGCGCCGTTGTTATAATGGTTCGTAATTTTCATGCGAGTCGTCGGATTCTTCTTGCAGTTCGCCGGTTGGATCATCGTCCTGGCGGCGATCGCCCTTCTAGAAGCCGCCCCTCAAGCTGCCTTTGCGTTAGCCGGCCTCTGTGTACAACTCCTAGGTCTGGCGTTAGCCGTTCGCTCCCACCGCATTCCCCACGGTGAACCAGAGTGACGCCCGCCGTCTCCCTGCTGTGCCTCCTGTTTATCCTCTTGGTACCCCTGGCCGGCGCCGGGTTAGCAGTCATCAACTCCGGACTCGGCCGCTCCCGCAACGCCGCCCACATGATGCTCAGTTCTCTGTGCGTATTCGCGCTCGCAGCCGTAGTTTTCTTCGTAATAGGATTCGCGTTTGAAGGCTACCCCGGTGGCCCCGCCTACGAATTCTTCATCCGCGCGAAACCCTGGAACTGGATCGCCGCTGAACACTTTTTCCTGCGCGGCCTCCCGCTAGACGGTTCCCCCGCCTCGCTAGTCGCCTTACTAGGAATGCTAAGCGCCGGCCTAGCCGCCATCATCCCCCTAGGCAGCGGCGCCGACCGCTGGCGCTTAGGAGCCGCCTGCCTTTCCACCACCGTTTTCGCCGCCTGGACATTTCCACTCTTCGCCCATTGGGCGTGGAGCGGGTGGCTAGCCCAACAGGGCTTCATCGACGCCGGCGGCGCAGCCCCCATCCAAGCCGCAGGAGGAATCACAGCGCTGGTAGTCACCTGGATACTAGGCCCCCGCCGCGGCAAATACACATCCGACCGCATGCCCATGGCCATCCCCGGCCACAACGCCGTGCTAGTGATCTTAGGATGCTTTCTAGCCTGGCTAGGCTGGATCGGACTCGATTGCGCCGGCGCCATCCTCTACGCCCACGCCGAACCGACCCGCTCCGTATTAGTAGTAGTGAACGCCACGCTCTCCGCCGCCTCCGCGCTTCTAGCGGTAGCCGCCATCACCCGCATCCGCTTCGGAAAACCCGACGCCTCCCTCTGCGCCAACGGCTGGGTCAGCGGACTGGTAGCCAGCAGCGCCGGCTGCGCCGTAATGCCCCCCGCCGCCGCCATGATCGTAGGTCTAGTAGCCGGCGCCCTAGTAACCTACAGCGTCGAACTACTCGAACTCCACCTAACCATAGACGACCCCGGCGGCTCCATCTCCGTCCACCTCTTCGGAGGCGTCTGGGGCATCCTAGCAGTAGCCTTCCTAGCCAAATCCTCCGCGCCCACCCAATGGCTAGCGCAGCTAGCCGGAGTATCAACGCTACTAGGCCTAGTCCTCCCCCTAACCTACCTGCTCATTTTCTTACAAAACCGCTTCTCCCCCATGCGAGCCGCCCCAGAAGCCGAACGCCAAGGCCTGGACCTCCACGAACTAGGCGCCGGCGCCTACCCCGACTTCATGACCCACAACGATTGAATTTGGTTTTGAAGGTTTTCAAACGTTGGGCTTGGTTTTAGGAAAACCAAACTCAAAAATAAGTTCAAGCAATGTGGGGCGGACGTCCCCGTCCGCGCCGGACCTCCGGTCCGGCACGTCCCGGTCCTAAGTATGCTTAGCCACCAACAACAACAACCCAAAAATCACAATCGGAATCAGCGCCATCGCCGCATAAAACAGCACATTCCCCATCAACGAAGTCTTCCGCTTCTTCCACTCCCGCATCTCCGGCCGATCCGCCGCCTCCACCTGATCCAAATGCTCCAAATCCCAAGCAAACTCGTTCGCCGTAGAATACCGGTTCGAAGGCTCCCGCTCCAGCGCGCGATATAAAACTTCCTGCAGCGCCGCAGAAACTTCCGGATTCACTTCCCGCGGAGGCACCGGATTATTCAACACCCGGTCATTCATAATCGCAAACGGATTCGGTCCCGAAAACGGCGTCTCCCCCGTCAGCATCTCGTACAAAATCACACCCATCGCATACAGGTCAGCCCGCGCATCCCCCCGCTTCCCCTTCACCTGCTCCGGCGAAATATAATCCGGAGACCCCATCACCTGCGACAGTTTCGCAAACGTCAACCGCCGCGCCCCCGCCTTGCCCGCAATTCCGAAATCGATCAGCTTAATATGGTCCTCGGTGTTGACCATAATGTTTTCCGGCTTCAGATCGCGATGCACCACCCCGTTGCGGTGAATGTAATCGAGCGCATCCAGAATCTCCACCGTCAGCTTGATCGCCCGCTCCGGCGGCAGCTTCTTTTCTTCATGGATGATGTAGCGCAGCAGCCGCCCTTCCACCCACTCCAGAACCATGTAGACCTGCCCGCGCGTGTTGTAAGCCAGCACCTTCATCACGCCCGGATGATCCATCGCCTGCCCGATCTCGGCTTCACGTTGGAAACGTTCGAACAGCACCGGATCGCCCTCGATCTCCGGATGCGGAATCTTGATCGCTACAAACTGGCCGCTCTGCATGTCCGTCGCCTTATAAATCGACGCCATGCCGCTGCGCGCCACCAGGTTTTCAATCCGGTATTGGTTGAGGAGATCGCCGGGATGGATGGATTTCATGATCAGGGGCCGTGGCCGCCGTCAGCGCAGCTTATAAGGCCGCCCGCGGTACATGCCAACCCGCTCCACGTCCCGAATTCGAACGAGCGAAACACTTATATTATCGTTACCGTCCCGATCGTTGGCAAGCTCAATCAGCCTGTGTGCCGCTGCCTTCAAATCGGCCCCGCGACTCGTCAAAGCCGCTATTTCCGACCCCTCCACCGAATTGTGCAGCCCGTCCGAACACATCGCCAGCACATCCCCCGCCAGCACCTGCGGCTCCGCCAGATCCACGTTCACGAACAGATCGTTTCCCAGCGACCGCACCAGCACATGCCGGTTCGGTGAGCTGGCAAATTCCTTAGCGGAAAGGATCCCCAATTTCAATTGCTCATTGGCGACCGTGTGGTCCCGCGTCAGCAGCGTAGCGCATCCCTCGCGAATCAAATAGCACCGCGAATCCCCCGCATGCGCCACTGCCGCGCGATCGTAGCGCAATGCACACGCCACTATCGTCGTGGCCATGTTCGTCCCGCCCGCGCTCGCCTTCTTGCCTTTTTCGTAAACGCACAAGTTTGCGGCCTTCACCAGCCCCGTCAACAGCGCGCCCAAAGCCTCGTCTTTAGGAGCATCCCGAAATCCGTTGACCAGATGCTCCACCGCCGCGCGCGAAGCCACCTCGCCATCGTCGTGCCCGCCCACGCCGTCCGCCAGAGCAAACAGCCAGCCGTGCGTCCGCGCCCGCTCCGCTGTCTCCGGCGCCCAGTACCCGAGGTAATCCTCGTTGTGATCGCGGGATTTCCCGAAATCCGAAAGTTGCGCAAACTCTACGTCAAGCATGGTCTACATCAAATAACGACGTCCCTATGAAAAAAACGGGCGGGCATGCTGCGCCCGCCCGAATCTCACGAACTTCCGTGTATAGCGCTACGAAGTTGCCCCCATTCCACGCTCGCCCACCAGCGTTGTACGGCCTTTGCTCTTACTAGCGCGCAGGAAGTAGATGCCGCCATAGATGGCCCATACTATCGCAATCCCCAGCGCCAGCAGCGGCTCCTTCGCCGTGCCGTATCCCATAAACGGCCCGATCAAATAGAACGCCATGCAAGCCAGATTCGCGAGCAATCCGAAAATCGGAATCGCCGTATGCCGCAGGAAGCTGTAGTTCGGATGGTTGTGATACGCCACCATGCAGATGAAGCAGCTCAGCATATACAACAGGAACGTGCCGAAGTTCGAAGCCAGCGTCACCGTTAGCAGCGTATTCGGCAGCGCCGCCATGGTATCGTGCGCCATGTAACCCACGCTCGAGAACAGCCCCTGCGGCAACGCTTTGATAGCCGTGTCCGCCAGTGCGCCCGAATCGCCAAACGGCACCAGAACTCCGACCACGCCCACCACCGCCGAGATCGCGGCCAGCGTCCAGATCGCCCGGTGCGGCGTCAGGCTCTCCGAGTGCAGCAGCCCGAAATGTTCCGGGACTTCCTCGTCCTTGCCCATCGCGTAAGTGACGCGCGCGCCCGTGTTCATGCACGAAAGCGTCGTCCCGATGATCGCCAGAAACACCGTGAATGCCTCGATCAGCATAAAGGTGCGCCCATTCCCCGGCCCCAGGATCGCGTTGCCAACCACGATCATCATGTCGCCGATCGGTGCCGCCGACCCCTGCGCGCTGGTCATGGGATACCCGCTATTTAAGAAATAGCTCGCGGCGAAGTACTCAAACAGGTAGCAGAAAGCCCCCTGCACCAGCAGCGATGTAATCACCGCGATCGGCACGTTGCGTTTCGGATTCTTAGCCTCGCCTCCCATGGCCGTCACCGACTCAAAGCCGACCAGAATGAGAATCGCGACCGTGGCCTGCACGAACATCCAGCCAAAGTTGTGCATGCCGACTACGGAGCCAGCCGTCGGATGACTCAAAAATACTCCCTTATCGTCATGTTCCGGATAGGAGATGTGAAATGGCACGGGCTTCCCGGCTGCGTCCAGCTTAGGCTTGGGAACACCCTTGTCGTCGCGCACAATCACGTCCGTTGCCGTGCCGTTAACGGTCTGCGACATGGTCAGGAATTCGTAATCGTAAGCGTCGCCCGACGAAGAATCGAACTGATAGGCGACACTTCCCGGCGGATGATTCGCGCGAAAACCGAGAGCCATTACCGAAAATACGATCAGCGCGCTGATCTGAATCACATTGATCGCAATGTTTACCGCCGTCGACCCGTTAACGCCGCGGCTGGCGATCCAGGCTACTCCAAAGGAGAATATCACCGCGATCGTCGCCATAAACACCGGACCCGGATTTGAGGCGCTCATGAAATTCGGCCAGATCGTCCCCACCAGATAACCGACCAGGACGCCCATCACCGCCACCATCACTCCCGGATAGATCCAGTAGTACAGATGCGAGCCCCAGCCGACAATGAACTTGGATATGCGCGCGTAGCGCCACATCTTATCGTGATTGAGGAAAGACTGCTCCGCGAAATAATACGAACTGCCCGTACCGGGATACAGCTTCGCCATCTCCGCGTAACACACCGCTGTCGCCAGACACAGCAGCAGCGCCAGTAAGATTCCAGCCCACATTGCCGGACCTGTCGCGCCCGTGTTCGCCTGGATCGCAAAAGTCAGCCACAGGAAGGCGCCCGGTGCGATCAGCGCCATCGCATTCATGGTCAGGCCGGTTAAGCCCAACGTCGCTTGCATTTGAGGTTCTTTTTCCGCCATTGGTTCTCCTTTTTTGATGGAAGAAGTTCGATCGACTTCTTTAGTGAGAGCCGTGCATCCTGGGCGGCTGGTAGCAAGCAAGCTACGGAGCTCACAAGCGACTGTAACTCATGCGTAATTCTATACCCTGAAAAGTTCCACGACCAATCAATAATTTCGATGAGCACACGTAGCCCTTTTCAATGAAAATCTCGCATTGAAAGGCTTTATGGAATCTTTATGGTTTCTTTATACGGAGAGATTTATCGCCTGCGTCCGGTGAGACGCAGCAAGCTGAGGAATAGGTTGATGAAGTCCAAATACAACGCCAGCGCGCCGAAGATGGCGGTCTTGCGCGCGCCGTCGGTTCCCTCGTTGCCGGGAACGTTCATGGCCTTGATGCGCTGCGTGTCATAAGCCGTAAGTCCCGCGAAAACAATAATACCCACGATCGAAAACACAAAGCTTCCGCCCGCGCCCATCAGCGACGGCAGGAACATCGAAAGCACCGCGTAACCAATCAGTCCGAACAATCCCATCATGCAAAACGAGCCCACCGGCCCCAGATCGCGCTTGGTTACCAGCCCAAATCCGCTCAGCCCCGCGAACCCGAACGCCGTGACCCCGAAGACTTCCGCGATGCTCGATCCCGTGTACAGCAGAAAAATGCTGGACAACGTAAGCCCCGTCAACGCCGCATACAGAATGTAGATGACCGTGGCCATCGCGCCGCTGATCTTATTGATTAGGAACGATAGCGCTGCCACGGCTCCCAGTTGCGCGATGATCAAAGCCCAAAACAACAGCCGGTTGCCGAAGATGGTTTGCACCAGCGCCGGGTCGCCCGCCACGTTCCAGGCCACCAGCCCCGTGACGCACAATCCGCCCGTCATCCAGCCATAAACCCGGCTCATGAAGCGTGAGTTCTCGATGGCAATCGCAGACTGTCCGAAAGCCAGTTGTTGTTCCATGCCCCAACTCTAGCCCTCCCAGAAAGCGTGTGTCAATCCGCCCGCAACTCGATGCCCCAACGATTCAGCCACTTCCCGTTTTGCCTTTGCCCCCGCCCGCACCACCCGAGTGCATACTGAATCCGTAGTACAGCCTGCGCAGGCTAATCGTTGTGGTTTAGTGGAATCCGCGCCCGTCGCGAAAGCGGCGGGCTAGCCGTCCTGGAAAGATTGTGGAGAGGGCGGGACAGGAGAGAATCGATTCTCTGGTGAGTTAAATTGCCGCGGGAGGAAATGGGAGAGAGCAGAAAACTGGTTCATTCAGTCACTTTTCAAAGACCAGCAAGCCGTCCATGACCTTCACCACTCCGGTGGGCTGACCTTAAAAGCAGCCCACCGCGAGACGATTTTTTGCAGCTATCGGTTTTCATCGGTTCCCATCTGCGAGCCCAATTTCTCTCAGGAGAAGTGTGTATACTGTCCGGAGCGAAGAACCCAATGCGATTCTCCCTGATCCTGCTCACCATTTCCTCGGCCTTAGCCCAAGACGCCGGAGCCACCCGTGCCGATTGGCCGCATTACGGCGGCACGCAATTCTCCTGGCGCTACAGCGCGCTCGATCAAATCAACACGAGCAACGTCAAATCCCTTACGCCCGCCTGGATGTTCCAAACCGGCGACTACGCAGAAAACCTGCAAGCCACGCCCATCGTTGTCGACGGCGTGATGTACTTAATCACCGCCCGCGCCCGCGTGTTCGCACTCGACGCCGCAACCGGCCGCGAGATCTGGCGCTACAACTATCCCGAAGTGCCCCGGAATGTACCGGGTTTCATCGGCAGCCGCGGCCTGGCCATCAGCGACGGCAAAGTCCTCTTCGGAACCAAAGACAATTACATGGTTGCCCTGGATCAAAAATCCGGCCGTCAGTTATGGAAGGTCAATATCGACGACGCGCGCCAATGCGGTTGCAACATCACCGCCGCCCCTTTGGTCGTAAAGGATAAAGTCATCGTCGGCGGTACCGGGGGCGACGGCGCGCATCGCGGCTACATCACCGCCTTCTACACGAAAAATGGCCGCCTCGCATGGCGCTGGTACGTGATCCCCGGCCCTGGCGAAAAAGGCCACGAAACCTGGAAAGGCGACAGTTGGAAATTCGGCGGCGGCGCGCCTTGGCTCACCGGCTCCTACGATCCGTCGTTGAATCTTCTCTATTGGGGCACCGGCAACGCCGCCGCCGACTTTTACGACGCGGAACGCTTGCCGACCGGGGCCGATAAAAGTAAAGACATCAATCTGTACACCGCCAGCGTCGTCGCGCTCGACCCCGACACCGGCAAACTCCGCTGGCATCATCAAGAAGTCCCCGACGATCAATGGGATTACGATTCCGCCTACGAAGTCCTGCTCATGGACCGCGAAATCCGCGGCCGCCTGCGCCAGGTTTTAGTCCACATGAACAAGAGCGGTCTGACCTCGCTTCTCGACCGCGCAACCGGCGAGTTCTTGGGCGCCTTCTCCGTCCCCGAACTCCGCACCTGGATCGCTGGCGTCACCGAAGACGGCAAGCTGGTCGGCCGCAATGAACCCCAGCTAGGAAAAACCACCACCATTTGCCCCAGCGCCGCCGGAGCGAAAAGCTGGAACTCCATGGCGTATTCTCCGCGTACAGGTTTCCTGTACGTGCCCATTAACGAACTCTGCAACGACATAACGCCCAACAATCGCGCCGCCGAAGAAGGCAAGAATTATATGAACGGCGAATTCCCCGTGAAGCTGCCCGCCGGCCGCGCCACCTACAGCCACGTCGACGCCTGGGACCCCGTCACCGGTAAACGCGCTTGGACCCTTCCTTATAAGTACGTCCTGCTCGCGTCCATGCTGGCCACCGCCGGCGACTTGGTCTTCACCGGCAATCCCGAAGGCGAGTTCTTCGCGATGGACGCTAAAACCGGCAACCGCCTGTGGAGCTATCAAACCGGCGCCGGGCACCGCGGAGCCTCCGTCTCCTACGCCGTGAATGGCCGTCAGTTTATCGCGACCGCAACCGGCTGGCACAGCTCCGTCGTTGGAGCCGCCGCAGCCGCCTTGTTCCCCGATCAAGACTGGCGCCTGGGCTCAACGCTGGTGGTATTCGCCCTGCCGGAGGCCTCGCGATGAATCGCCTGTTAGCAGTCGTAGCCCTAGCCGCGTCGTGCTCCGCGCAAAATGTGGCCGACGTAGTGAAGCAAGGCGAGCAAGTGTTCGCGAAAACCTGCGCCACCGGATATTGCCACGGAGTCAAAGGCACATCGAGCGGCGCGCCGCGTTTAGCAGGCCGTGGCTTCGATCAGTCGTACATCGCAACAGTTGTGAGGAGCGGCGTGCCCGACACCGGAATGGCGTCCTTCGCCACGCGCCTCTCGCGCCCTGAATTAATAGCGGTAGTGGCGTACGTGGCAACGTTGAACGGCGTCACCAATCCGACTCTCGGCGCGACCGAAGCGGAACCAACGGCACGCGCGCTCACCGGCGACGCTGCCCGCGGGGCTGAATTATTCAAAGAAGCCGTGCGCGGCTTCGGGCGCTGCTCGACGTGCCACGACGTAGGCGGCTTCGGAATCCCCGTCGCCGCGCCCATCGCAAAAATCCCGGCATCCGTTGCGGCACTAAGAATGCTTACGACGCCCAACGTGAAGACCGCCGCAATGGATGGCGAATCCATGCCGGCGTTGGTCCTGAGCGAAAGCAAGCAAGGCCCCGTGTTCTACGACCTGACCTCCGCGCCGCCAGTCCAGCGCAACGCGCTTCCCGGAGCCGCCAAGTTCACGAACGGCAGCGAATGGCGCCACTCGTCCGCCATCGCTGCGTACAACGACGCCGAACTGTCGGCGATTCTCGCCTACCTGCGCGTCGCGATCGAGCCCTAAGCCTCGCGCGCGACCCGCCGCTCCGCCACCACCGTTACCTGCCGGTCTTTAGCGAGACGCACCACGTCCATCACGAAATTCCGCTTGCCCAGAAGCGGAATGGCAGCTTTCGCCGGTTTAGCCAGAAAGATTTGCGTCACCCCGTTGCGGCGCGTGAAATCCACCAGCGTTTCCGCCGCATTGTCCCCTTCGAGAATGCGCGTCTCAATATGCAAACGCCGTGCGAACTCCAGATGCCTCTCAATCGCTTCCCGCGAATCTTTGGGCAATTCCGCCATCGCCGCCGGAGGCAGCACGCACACCGCGAAGCAATCCGCCTTCAAATAATCCGCCACGCGCCGCCCTCGCCGGATCAACGCGGCGGTGGTTGGAGATTCCGTGATGTGGATCAAGATGCGTTCGCTGGATTCGTCCCCGTCGCCAACCTGCCGGACATCCACTTCATGCGCGGTCTGCCGCAACGCCATTTCACGCAGCGCCCCCAGCGTCGATTCCTTGAAGAAATTACTCAGCGCCTGCTGAGCTTTATCGGTCCCGTAAATTACACCGCGCTGCAGCCGGTTGAGCAGCGCCTGCGGCGGCACGTCCACCAGAACCACTTCATCGGCCTGCTTCACCACCCAGTCGGGAATGGTTTCGCGCACCTGCACGTTAGCGATCTCGCGCACCTGATCGTTCAGGCTTTCCAAGTGCTGGATATTCATCGTCGTCAACACGCCGATGCCGGCTTCGAGCAGCAGCATGACATCTTCCCAACGCTTGTTGCGCGGCGAGCCCGGAACATTCGTGTGCGGAAACTCGTCCACCGCGCATAGTTCCGGCTTACGCGCCAGAATCGCCGCCGTGTCCATTTCCTCGAACTCCGCCCCTCGATAGGTAACGCGCCGGCGCGGAATCAGTTCCAACCCCTGGATTTTCGCGATGGTGTCCTGGCGCCCGTGCGGCTCGAAATAGCCCACCACGATATCGTGCCCCTCGCGCTTGAGGCGCTGCGTTTCTTCGAGCATCTTATAGGTCTTGCCGACGCCCGCCGCGTATCCCAGGAATATGGTGAGCCGGCCTCTCACGCTACCGCGGCCTCGGTCGGAAAGATGCGCACGTCGATGCCTTCCGATTCCATGATCAGGCGCTCCACCGGATTCGCTTTCCAACGGCTCAACCATCCGCGATTGTCCTGCTGGCTGTGGCCTACGAAGATCTGCGTGATGCCGTTGCGGTAAGCGTACTGCAGAATGCTTTCGATGGGATCCTCGCCATGCAGAATCTCGACATGTGCGGCGGCCTCGCTCGCGGCAGCCAGATTCTGCTCGATCGTCGATTGATCGGGAGCGCTCAAAACTCCCTGCTGCACGTAGACCGCGTACAGATCGCCGTAAAACAAATCTGCCAGGCGCCGTCCGCGTCGGATCATCGCCGACGCATTCGAGCGCGGCGTAACGCACACCAGAATGCGCTCCTGCGTGCCGTAAAGCTGCTCGATCCCTTGCCGCCGCAGGTAGGTTTCGAGCTGATGATCCACCACATCGGCCGCCAGCACCAGCGCAATCTCGCGGAGCTGCGAGAGTTCCTGCTGCTGCTGGACGTTGCCTGGACCGCAATATTCCGGCGGGACGTCCACCAGCTCGATTTCATCGGCGGCGCGGATGAAAGCCTCCGGCACCGAATCCTGCACCTTCTTGCCGCGGATAGCTTCGACTTGCCGCTGCCGCTCCTTCACATATTGCAGATTGATCGAAGTGACCACCGAAATGCCGGACGTGAGCAAATCTTCGACGTCCTGCCAGCGCTCGGCGTGCCGGCTGCCGGGCGGATTGCGGTAAGCCAAACCATCGATCAGGCAAACCTGCGGATGCCGCCGCAGCACGGCTTCGACGTCGATGGCGCAGATTCCATCCACCACCCGCGGCGGAATCACTTCCAGGCCGCTGAGCAGTTCTTCCACGACCGCCGGCTCCGTCGACTGCGTGGCCGCGACCACCACGTCTTCGCCACGCGACCGCCGCCGCCGCCCCTCGTCGAACATGCGAAACGATTTGCCGACGCCGCCCGCATAGCCCAGAAAGATTTTCAAACGCCCTTGGGTGGCGCGGCGCTGCTCGGCTTCCACTT
This sequence comes from Bryobacterales bacterium, assembly GCA_963745995.1. GTDB lineage: Bacteria > Acidobacteriota > Terriglobia > Bryobacterales > Bryobacteraceae > Palsa-187. The sequence goes on along the minus strand of CAVUZF010000005.1, from coordinate 773,855 downwards.
GCTGCAGAAGCTGTTCGGGACTGGGCCTGCGGTGCTCGATCTCTGCCATGAGCTACTGGAGTTAATTATCCTCCTACTTCATCGGATAGCTTTGGTCCAGCGCCAGATTCAGCCGCAAGACATTCACGCGGGGCTCGCCGAGGAAGCCCCAGTCGCGCCCTTCCGTGTATTGCGCGACCAGTTGTTCGAGAGCAATCACGTCCACGCCCCGCGCCTTCGCGATGCGTCCCGCCTGCCCTTTCGCGAAGGCAGGACTGATGTGCGGATCGAGTCCGCTGGCTGACGCCGTGACCGCGTCCGCGGGGATCGCAGCCTTGGGCGTGAAAATCAAGGGCGTCTTGTCGTCATTGAAAGCCTTGATCAGCTTCACGTCATCGAGGTGGCCGCTTGCGTCCTTAAATTGATTGAGCGGGACCGACGATTCATACGGGATGTTGTTGTCGACAGCGTAATGCACGATGCGCAAGTCGATGCCGTCGTAATCGACGACTTCATTTTTCTTGTCGTCCATTTTAGTTGTGCCGTGGATTAGCTTGGCGCTGGTCGGTCCCAGGTTCGAGCCGCCGCTGGAGGTCGCATCGTAGCCGCTACCCGCCGCTGAAACGCGCGGCTGAAAGTATTCGGGCCTCGAGAAGTTCTGGCCGATGAGCTCCGATCCAATCACCTTTCCGTTCTTCACGATCAGGCTGCCGTTGGCCTGCTTGGGAAACACGGCCTGCGTGATGGCGGTCACCACGCCGGGATAGAACAAGCCCGTGAGCACCGTCAGCACGATAGTCATACGCAACGCGGGAAGCATTTGTCGCCACATAAAAGTCTCCTTACGCCAGCCCCAATGAGTGCACGATCTGATCGATGATCCAGATGCCGGGGAAGGGCACCAGGATGCCGCCCAGCCCATAAATCAGCAAGTTCCGGCGCAGCAGCGAGGCCGCACTTTCGGGACGGTAACGCACCCCGCGCAGCGCCAGCGGCACCAGCGCAATGATGGTCAGCGCATTGAAAATCACCGCCGACAGCACAGCACTTTGCGAGTTGTGCAAACCCATGATGTTCAGCTTGCCTAGCACCGGATAGGTCGCCATGAACATCGCGGGGATAATCGCAAAATATTTCGCGACATCGTTGGCGATCGAAAACGTCGTCAGCGCCCCGCGCGTGATCAGCAATTGTTTACCGATCGCCACAACTTCGATGAGCTTGGTGGGATTCGAATCCAGATCCACCATGTTGCCCGCCTCTTTGGCGGCCATGGTGCCGGTATTCATAGCGAGCCCCACGTCGGCTTGCGCCAGCGCCGGCGCGTCATTGGTGCCGTCCCCGGTCATGGCCACCAAACGCCCTTCGGCCTGTTCTTTTTTGATGTAGGCAAGTTTGTCCGAAGGCGATGCCTGCGCCAGAAAATCGTCGACGCCCGCTTCGGCGGCGATCGCGGCGGCGGTCAGCGGGTTATCGCCCGTAATCATGACGGTGCGAATTCCCATCTGGCGAAGCTGCCCCAGCCGTTCCTTCATGCCGCCTTTGACGACGTCCTTCAAGTGAATCACGCCCAGCACCTGCGCGCCGTCGGCCACGGCCAGCGGAGTGCCGCCCTGCCGCGAAATGCGCTCAGTGATATCCATCAGGTCTTTCGGGACCACGCCGCCGCGCTCCTGCACGAATTGCGCGATGGCCTGCGTTGCACCCTTGCGCAGATGACGGCCGTCCAGATCCACGCCGCTCATGCGCGTGTAAGCCGAAAACGGTATGAAGGTGGCCTCGTGATGTGCTACTTCACGGCCGCGCAATCCGTATTTGGTTTTCGCAAGGACCACGACGGAGCGGCCTTCCGGAGTCTCGTCGGCCAAGCTTGACAGCTGCGCCGCGTCGGCCAAGTCGATATCGGTGACGCCTTCCACCGGCAGAAATTCGACGGCCTGGCGGTTGCCGATGGTGATGGTTCCGGTCTTATCGAGCAGCAATGTGTTGACGTCACCCGATGCTTCGACGGCCTTGCCGCTCATTGCCAGAACATTGTGTTGCATCACGCGATCCATCCCGGCGATGCCGATGGCGGAGAGCAAGCCGCCGATGGTAGTCGGAATCAAGCAGACTAGCAGTGAAACCAGCACGGCCACGCTGGGCACCACGCCCAAGCCTGCGGCGGAAACGCTGTATTTAGCAAACGGTTGCAGCGTGACCACCGCCATCAGGAAGATAAGGGTTAATCCCGCGATCAAGATATTGAGCGCGATTTCATTGGGTGTCTTCTGGCGTTCGGCGCCTTCCACCAGCGCGATCATGCGGTCGAGAAATGTCTCGCCAGGGTTGGACGTAATGCGAATCCTGATTTCGTCGGAAAGGACTTTGGTCCCGCCGGTAACGGCACTGCGGTCGCCGCCGGATTCACGAATGACGGGAGCGCTTTCACCGGTGATGACGGATTCATCGACGGTCGCGATGCCGTCGATGACTTCGCCGTCGCCCGGGATCAACTGGCCGGCTTCCACCACCACAACGTCACCGGAGCGAAGCTGCGATGCAGGCACCTGTTCGGTGTGATCTCCTACGATACGGCGCGCCATGGAGTCGGTTTTGGTCTTACGCAGGGCATCGGCCTGCGCTTTGCCCCGCGCTTCCGCCATGGCTTCGGCGAAGTTAGCGAAGAGCACGGTGAACCACAGCCACAGCGCGATCTGAATGCCGAAGCCCACGCCAGCAGCGCCAATGGCGATGTCGCGCGCTACCAGGACCGTGGTAACTGCGGCGCCGACCTCCACCACAAACATGACGGGATTCTTGATGACTGCGGCGGGGTTCAATTTGACGAACGAGTCTTTGGTGGCTCGCCGCAGAATCGCCGGATCGAACAAGGGCCGGGCGTGTGCCAGCTTTTTGGGAATCAGCTCTGTCGGGTCCTCGTTTTTGGGCGGCGCGGGAACTGGGATATTTTCAAGTACGTCGGGCATGGCTAGAAGACCCTCCCTTGTTGCATCAGGAAATGTTCGACGATGGGACTGAGCGAGAGCGCCGGGAAGAAGGTCAGCGCGCCCACAATAACGATGGTTCCCACCAGCAAGCCCACGAACAGAGTGCCGTGCGTGGGCAGCGTTCCGCTGGTGACCGGAATTTGTTTTTTCGCAGCCAGGCTTCCGGCCGCGGCCAGCAAGGGGATGATCATAAAGAACCGCCCCACCAGCATGGTGATACCCATGGTCAGGTTGTACCAGGGCGTATTGGTGGTGATGCCGGCAAAGGCGCTGCCGTTGTTGGCGGCGGCGCTGGAGAAGGCGTACAGGACTTCGCTTAAGCCGTGCGGCCCGCCGTTATTGAGGTTGGCGATGGCCGGTCCGTTGGCGCCGTTCCAGTAGTCCCCCTTGGGGAAGTCGATCACGGAGCTGGCCGCACTGAACAACAGGATCACAAACGAAGTCGCGATCAGCGCCAGCATGGCCATCTTCACTTCCTTGCCTTCGATCTTCTTGCCGAGGTATTCCGGCGTGCGTCCCACCATCAGTCCGGCGATAAACACGGCGAGGATGGCGAACATCAGCATGCCGTAAAGTCCGGCGCCCACGCCGCCGAAAATCACTTCGCCCAAGTGCAGGTTGAACAGCGGGACCAAGCCGCCCATGGGAGTGAAGCTATCGTGCATACCGATGACGGCCCCGCAGCTCGCGTCGGTAGTGATGGTGGCGAAGAGCGCCGTGGCGGCGATGCCGAAGCGGACTTCCTTGCCTTCCATATTGCCGCCTGCCTTCTCCAAGCCGAGCTTCGTGAGAATCGGATTCCCAGTTTGTTCAAAGTGATACACCACGAAAGCGCCCACTAGAAACAGCACGCTCATCGCCGCGAAGAGAGCCCAGCCCTGGCGCTGATCTTTGACCATCCTGCCGAAGACGTAAGTAAATCCGGAGGGAATCAGGAAGATCGAAATCATCTGGAAGAAATTGGTCAGCGGACTCGGATTCTCAAAAGGATGCGCTGAGTTGGCGTTGAAGAATCCGCCACCATTGGTTCCCAGCATTTTGATGGCTTCCTGTGACGCGACCGGTCCTTGCGCGATGGTCTGCGTCTTCCCTTCGACAGTGGTCACTGTGGTGTAAGGCTTGAAGTTTTGAATCACGCCCTGCGAAGTCAAAAAGAGGGCGAATACCAACGATATCGGCAGGAGAACATACACCGTAGCGCGAACGATATCCGCCCAGAAATTACCCAGCGCATTGGCCTGATGGCGCGAGAAGCCGCGGATCATGGCCACCGCTATCGCCATACCTACCGCCGCCGAGGTGAAGTTATGCATGGTGAGACCGAGCATCTGCACCAGGTAACTCAGCGTGGCTTCGCCGCCGTAGCTCTGCCAGTTGGTGTTGGTGGTGAAACTCACGGCGGTATTAAACGCCAGGTCCGGAGTCATTGCCGTGGCGCTGACAGGAGCGTGCGCGGTGCTGAATCCCGCTGGATTCAGCGGAAGAAAGCCTTGCAGACGCTGTATTGCGTAGAGAAACACGGCGCTGAAAGCGCTGAAGGCCAGCATGCTGCCGGCGTATTGCGTCCAGCGCTGCTCCACATCTTCTTTGACGCCGCAAAGCTTGTAGCACAGGCGTTCGAGCGGACGTAGCACCGGGTGCAGGAACGTGCGCTCACCCGCGAACACGCGCGTCATGAAAACGCCCATGGGCTTGGCCACCGCGGCGATCACTAGAAAATAGATAACGATTTGAAGAATGCCGTTGGTAGTCATTAGAATTTCTCCGGCTTGAGTAGCGCGTAGATCAAGTAGCCGAACAGAAAGACCGACGTGACTCCTGCAATGATGTAATCCATAAAATGTCCTCGATTCCGACTAGAGCTTGTCGCACGCCTTCGTGAAGTACCAGCCCACGACGAAGAACGCCACTGTTACCGCAATGTAAAAAAGATCCAGCATCTTATCCTCAATTCGTAAACACAACCTGATGTCCCAAGCGCTCCAGGCGCCGCGCCAGGCGCATGGTAGCCGTCGGCCACCAGCGGCGCCGTCCGCCGATCACCACCACGGAGTGGGGACCCACTCCGGCTTCGATCACGTCTCCAGCGTCACGGCCGAGACGGATATCCACGGATGCATTGACACCTGCTTCGGAGACCATCTTCGTGAAGCGGCTCTCCAGAAACTGAATCGATATTGGTGGCGCGTACAAATCCAGCGGATACGGAACCACCTGCACCGCCAGCAAGCGGACCGGCGCTAAACCAGAAGCGAGTTCCGCAGCCGTTCTCAGGGCGCTGAGCGTTTCCTTAGGCTCGGTGTGGATCACGACGACCTCCAGACTCGCGTTGGAGGTCTGATCGGGAACAACTGTGGGCCCAACCGTTTGTAATACGGGCGCCCTGTCGTAAGTGAGTAACGCAGGCATTTTGCCTTCGCCGGGTGTTTCCTGTGACCGCACATGGAGCACGGCGACATCCAAACTTGAGTTGGAAACTTGCCCCGCGTCGAGCACCGGATGATTTCTGAGGACTGCCATAACCTATCTCCAGATACAAGGTATCCGGAAAGCCGTAAGGAAGGCATAAGCCTGCTGTCAGGATTGTGTAAGGAATTACGCGGTGGTTTCAGGCAGGGCGAAACGATAGCCAACCCACGGTTCTGTAAGGATATAGCAGGGATGCGAGGGGTCGGGCTCGATCTTTTTTCGTAACTGATTGATGAATACTCGCAGGTATTCCACCTGATCCCCGTAATCCGGCCCCCACACGGCTTGCAGCAGCCGCCCGTGCGGAATGGGCACGTTGGGATTCGACAGCAGATAGCGCAGCAAGTCGAACTCTTTGGGCGTCAGGCGGACTTCGCCGGTGCGTGAAATGACGCGGCGTGTCGCCAGGTTGACTTCAATCGCACCCAGATGAATGGATTCCGCGCCGGATTCGGCTGCGGTGGGAAGACGGCGCAAGGCCGCGCGAATGCGCGCCGAGAGCTCCGGCATGCCGAAGGGTTTGGTGACGTAATCGTCGGCGCCGGCGTCGAGAGCGGCGACTTTGTCGGGCTCGGAATCGCGCACCGTCAGCATGATGATGGCGACTTCGGAGCCGGCGCGGATCTGGCGGCAAGTTTCGAGACCGCCCAGGCCCGGCATATTCATATCGAGAAGAATGAGATCGAAGCGCTGCTCGCGCACGGCCGTCAGCGCTTCTTCGCCGGTGCGGGCTTCGTGAATCTCATAACCCTGTGCGCTGAGCGAGGCACGCAGCACGCGGCGGATCTGCGGTTCGTCGTCCACTACGAGGATGCGTCCGGTGCTCATGGATTCAGTTTCGGTGGTGCACTGGAATGGTAATACAGAATGCGGAGCCGGGTCCGGGTGGAATCGTAACGTCGCCGCCATGCGCGCGCAGGATCTCGCGGGCGATGTGCAATCCCAGGCCGGTGCCGGGCACGCGCTCCTTCACCGCCTGGCGGCGATAAAATTTTTCGAAAACGCGCTCACGTTCGTTGTCAGGAATGCCGGGGCCTTGATCGGCGATGCGGATTTCAAGGTTGCCGTTGGAGCGGGCGGCGCTGATGTCGACGGGCGATCCGGGCGGCGAATACTTCAACGCATTATCGATCAGTTGCCGGAACGCGAGCGAGATCAACGCCGGATCGACGGTGAGCTCGGGCAAACTCGGCGCGGCGGAATAGTGCAGCGGACGGCCGTCGCTGCGCGCTTGGAATTGCGCCAGGATGGCGGGCAGCAACAGGTCGAGTGAAACCCGCTGCCGGTCCAAGCGCACTTTCCCGGCCTCGATCTGCGACATGCGGACGGCTTCGGTGACGAGTGAAGTGAGGCGGTCGGCCTCTTCATCGATGATGGTGGCGAGTTCGCGCGTTTGCGGCGTGAGCGGCGGAGCATCGGAAAGCATGGTGGTCGAAGCCGCTTTAATGGATGTGAGCGGTGTCTTGAATTCATGGGCGATGGCGTCGAGGAGCGTGGATTTGAACTCTTCGCTTTGGCGCGCGGCGTCGGCGCGATTGGCGGCTTCCTCGGTGCGCACGCGCTCCCAGGCGATGGCGACCAGGTTCAAGAGCGCCTGCAAAGCGCCATCGGAAAACTCGACGCCGGCGAGGGCCAGAGCGCCGATGGCGTGGCCTCCCAGAACGATGGGCGAGAACAAAACCTGGGCGGCGTCGTCGCGCGTGTTAGCGCCCTGGATCACAACCTGCTTGAGTTTTTCTTCGATGCCGGGAAGATCTTGCACGCCGCCGCGAAAGATCTCGCCGGTCTTGGCGTCGTAGAGCGCCACTGCGCGGCAATCGAAGATCTCAGCAATGTTCTGGGCGACGTGAAAGCCCACCGATCCGGAGAGTTCCATCAGCAGAATAGCGCGGCTTAAGGCGTATAACTGTTCGGTCTCCTGCTGGCGCCTCTTGGCTTCCAACGCCTCTTTCCTGGCGCGATCGGAGAGATGGCTCGCCACCAGCGCGGTGGTGAGGAAGGAAATCAACGCAACCCAATTTTGCGGATCGGCGATGGTGAAATGTGCCCACCGGCGGGAAGAAGAAAAAGTTGAACGCCAACATGGCGGCGACGGAAGCGACAATCGCTTCGACTAATCCCCAGGCGGTGGCGATGCCCAGCACGCACAGCAGGTAAGCGAACCCCGCAGTGGTCGGGTTCACATGTATCACGCTGATAGCACACGAATGTGGCGGCGGCGATCAATGCCAGTGTGAGCGCCAGATGAAATAGACGGGTGCTGATGCGCGAGGACAACTGAAGCCAATTCTAGCGTGATTCGGGGGACCGACCCAGGCGTCTTTATAACTTCTTTATGAGTTCCTTACAATTTCTTTATATTATTGAAAAGCAAGGTACTTAATCCAAATTTTTAATTGGACAGAAAAGTCGTTTGCGGCTACACTCAATCGCTAGGTTCCCGGTTGCCGGAACGTATGAAAAAAATCGAAGCCATCATCCAGCCCTTCAAAGTGGATGAAGTGAAAGCCGCGTTGACCGCGATCGGTGCGGAGGGCATCACCATCTCCGAGGTCCGCGGGCACGGCCGGCAAAAGGGACACACCGAGGTCTACAGGGGCGCTGAGTACAAGGTGGACCTGATCCCAAAACTGAAGCTGGAAATCGTGGCGCCCGACGCGCGTGCGCCGCAGATTGTGGAAGCGATCGCAGCCGCTGCGCGCTCCGGCAAAATCGGCGACGGTAAGATTTTTGTTTCTTCTATTGAGGATGCCGTGCGCATTCGCAACGGCGAACGAGGAGAAGGTGCGCTGTAGTTTTTTGGATGAAGTGGAGCTATTAACGTATGCTGGACCTACAACAAATTGAATCGTTTCGCATGGTCGCGCTGACGCATAATTTCACGCAAGCCGCGGCCCGGCTGGGGTATTCGCAATCGAGCGTGACCTTGCACGTGAAGGCCCTGGAACGGGAGTTGGGAGCTCCGCTCTTGACGCGGCACCGATTTTCGAAATCCGTGCAGCTCACCGAAGCAGGTAAGCGGACGCTGGATTACGCCGAGCGCCTGCTGGCCTTGGCGGATGAGACGAAAGCCGCCGCCGCGCAAAAGTAAGCGCGGCCCTGCGGCGTTCCCGAACACACGGTCAAAAGCGGGCGCTTAAGCCTTGTGCATGTACTTGATGTTCGATTTGAACACCAGTAGATTCGGCGCGCCTTCGCGATTCACTTTCAAGCAGTCTTTGTCGTACCACTCGATCACGCCCTTCAGCACTTCACCATCGCGAAGCACCAGGGACATGGGAGTTTTCGACTGCATCTGCTTCAGATAGTAAAAGTTCTCGGCGTTGGTTTGTTCCGGCGGCGAGGTTCGCTTGGGTCCCGCGGCTCCGCGGGACGGCGGCCTTTGGCTTTTCGCTTCGGCTTTGGCTTCAGTAAAAGAAGGACGGATCAATTTGCGATTCGCGGGCTCCATGGGAGCGCTCCTAGGGATTCGACGGGGATTGAGACTTCTTAGTTACTGTCATAACACAGCGAAGGCGAAACTTCTACCGCCAATCTCATGTACAGCCGCGCAATTCAGCGGCAAAAGCGTCGAGAGCGATGGATTTCTGAATGTTGCGGCGCACTAGAAGGACCAGTCGATCGACGCGCGCTACGGCGGCGCGCAGCCAGTCGAAGGAAACGCGCTGGGCTAGCGGTTCCAATTGGTTGCGGATATCCTCATTGCGCAGCGGCGTGATGCCGTTCGCCAGGCGCAGGACGTCTTCGAGCAGAACGTAGAGCACGTCAAGATAGGAATCCAGCTTTTCGTTGCGGCGGGCGGAGATGGAATCGGAATGTTTCAGCCAGGTTCCAAACGGCTCGAGGCCGCTGGCGACGCGCAGCAGCGCCAGCATGGCGTCGCGGCGGCGGTCGTAGGTTTCAAGATCGAGCGAAACTGCTATGCCAGGCGAACCTTCGGCCAGGCGCAGACGGCGCTCGGCGTGGTCCAGGCGGCGGGCTGTGGCGAAGGCGCGCATTTCCTCGGCGGTCAGGCGGGACAGGCCGAACGGGACGGCGCGCGAACGGATGGTTGCCAGCAGATCGTAAGGATTGCGGGCGGTCATGATCAGAATCAGGTGCGGCGGGGGTTCTTCGAGCGTCTTCAGCAGCGAGTTGGCGGCTTGCTCATTAGCACGGTCGATGTCGTCGATCAGAAATACTCGCCAGGTGCCTTTCAGTGGCTTGAGCGATGCGCGTTCTTTGAGCAAGCGCATCTGCTGGATCGTGATCTGGCGCAATGGCCCATCTGGAGCGAACGTTAAAACATCTGGATGCGAGGCGAAGAATAGCGGGTCTTCGTTGCGCTTATCGGAGGGCCACTTTTCGCGGTCGGCGATGATTTCGAGGTTGGCTTCGAGGCTTAAGTCGTCGGCCTCGATTTTGGCGGCGTCGCCCACCAGTAATGTGGCGAAGCGGCGCGCGAGCGTGGCTTTGCCGACGCCTTCGGGACCGGAGAGGAGCAGCGTCTGCGGAATCCGCCCGCTCGCCGCCATTTCGGTGAGGGCGGCTACGACTGCGGAGTTGCCGAAGAAGTTGTCCAAGTTTCAAAAGTACCACGCACCCGAATGGCGATGCCTTGAAACCGGAAACCGGCCATGTTAGGCTCCCAGCATGCTGCGTTCTATTCGAACCGTGGCCCTGGCGGCGCTATTCGGCGGGAGTATTTTTGCGCAAGCACCGTCGATGTTGGTCAATCCGGATTTCGAGCAAGGCCAAGCGGGTGAGCGGCCTCCGGGTTGGCTATTTGGATTCACGCCGAAACTTGCTTACTCAACGCTGACTGTCACGGATACTTGTTACTCCGGGAAGCAATGCGCGACGATCCGTTCCAACGGTGTAGTTCCGGCCGAGGGCCATTCGTTTCTGTACCAATATGTGGACGCGAAGCCTTTTCGCGGCATGAAATTCCGTTTTCGAGCTGCTGTGCGGACCGGGGTGGCCGGGGCTCCCGATGGTGCGGGGCTCCTGGTCCGCATTCACCGCGATGCCGGAGGAAGTTGTTTCTTTGACAACATGAGTGAACGCAGAATCAACAGTGGCAACTGGGCGATCTATGAAATCACCGGCGATGTTTGCGCCGATGCCCACGATCTGGAATTAGGCTTGCAGCTGTGGGGAAGCGGCAGCGCGTGGATGGACGACGCTTCGCTGGCGTTTGCGAACTCGGCCGGAGGGCTTCTCCCAAAGATGACGAGCGTGTTGCCGAAACACTAGGGCTGTGACGAGCCTACTTTTTGTTAAGCGGCGGGTACGGCGTCACGCTCACGGTTCCGCTGGCCCTGATCTCGCCGGATACTTCGTCATAATCGGCTTGTTCCGCGCGGAGGATGAATCCGTTAGCCTTAATCACTACGTTACCTTTGAGGTGAGCGACAGACGGATATGGGGAATACCGCTCGACATCAAGCGCTGTAGCGAGCACCGGTCCTCGTTCAAATTTCTGCGAGACGAGCGTCACGTGCTTTAGATCCTCGGTGCGATCCTGACCAATCGCTGTCGATAAACCGAGAATAATGAGGGAAAGCGCAGCAGCGAAAACAATATGTTTCATGGAGCCCTCCGTCGACAGTATGCTATCACGACCCCCTACGAGGGGTGCCCACGCGGCGTCGACTTGTTCTATCTTTGTTAGTAGCCATGCGCCGGTTTTTGCCCATCCTTTGCTTGCCCATACTGCTGCTGGGCGGCTCGGTTCCCAAGACCGGGCCGACGGCGATTCAGGGGGCGATTCCGCAAGTGGGGCGGGTGCCGGTGTTGGTGGAACTTTTTACTTCGGATGCTTGCGCGATCTGTCCGGCTGCGGGGGAAGTAGTGCGCACGCTGGAGCAGAAGCAGCCGATTGCGGGCGTCGAAGTGATCGGCATCGAGATGCGCATGGACGCGTGGGGCGCGCAGGGTTATCGCGATCCGTTTGCGCTACGCCAGATGACTAATCGCCAGAACGAGTATTTGCGGCTCTTCAAGCTGGACAATTTATTCACTCCGCAGATCGTGATCGGCGGGCAGGCGCAGCTTGACACCCCGGACGTGCAGCAGGCAAAGGACGAGATCGCGCGTGCGGCCAAAAGCCAGCGGGCGACGGTGGAGGTTTCGTTTCAATCCGCTTCGCTCGCGACGGTGAAGGTGGATAAGCTGCCGTCTTCGGCGGGCGAAAGTGAAATCTGGATGGCGGTTACCGAGAGCCCGGCGGACGGCGCGGACAAGGCCTCTACTAACGCAGGACCGCTGGGGCGCACCGGCGTGGTGCGGAGCTTGGTGATGCTGGGGATCGCAGAGCCCGGTGAACTGACTACATATTCCATGCACCTGCGCTTCAATCCTCGCTGGCGGCGTGAAGATTTGAAGTACGTGGTGTTTGTACAGGAGCGCATCAGCCGCAAGATCTGGGGCGCTACGGCCGTGGTTCCTTAAGCAGCCTCTTCAGTGCTGGCTTCCGCAAAAGTCGTTGCGTTCTTGGCCACTGGCGATGCTGCGCGCGCCAAGGCGTTCTACGGCGAAGTGCTCGGGCTGCGCTTGGTTTCCGAAGACGGCTTTGCGGTGGTGTTCGATGCGCAGGGCACCACGCTGCGGGTGGCTATCGTCAAAGAAGTGGTGCCGGCTCCTTACACGGTTTTAGGGTGGGACGTGCGCGACATCACGGCGATTGTGCGGGGACTGACGGAGGCCGGAGTAGTCTTCGAACGCTATGCGTGGCTGCAGCAGGACGAGTTGGGGATCTGGAAGGCTCCTGGCGGCGCGAAGGTGGCCTGGTTCAAGGACCTGGACGGCAATGTGCTGAGCGTGAGCCAGCACTGATGAAACGCGATGCGTAAAGCGTCCTACGTGATGGCGGCTCTGGCGTGCTTCGCGGGGGTGGGTTCCGCGCAGGTGATCGTTGAATTATTTACGTCGGAGGGGTGTTCGAGTTGTCCGCCGGCGGATGCGGTGCTGGAACGACTCGAAGCCGGCGGCGGCGTGATTGTGCTCGGGGAGCACGTCACCTATTGGGATCGGCTGGGCTGGAAGGATCGCTTTTCGGCGGAGGCGTTCACGCTGCGCCAGGAGGAATACGTGCGGCGCTTCCGTATCGACAGCGCGTACACGCCGCAGATGGTGGTGAACGGGGAGGCGGAGTTTGTCGGCTCCGATGAAGGGCGCGCACGTGAGGAACTTGCGAAAGCTGCTCGCGAACCGAGAGCCAAGGTGGAGTTGTCGCTGGATGACGGCGGAGTGTTGATCAAAGTAGCGCAACTTCTGGCGGGGGCGAAAGGCGCTGATGTGATCTTGGCGGTAACGGAAACGCGCCTGGACACCGATGTTCGCGGCGGCGAAAACGGGGGACACAAATTGCGCCACACGGGAGTGGTGCGGAGTATGACAACGGTCGGGCGTGTGGACGCGAAAGTGGGCGATTACGCGGCGCGGGCGCGTTACCGGTTGGACCCGTCGTGGAAACGCGAGAACTTAAAGGTTGTCGTATTCCTGCAGGACCGCGCGAACAAGAAAATCTGGGGCGCGGCGGCTATTTCACCGTGAGGTGTTGCACGTCCTTCTCGTTCTCCATGCAGATGAGATCGATGAGTTCGGTGTCGACCACGGCGGTTTGATGGATGGTGGCGGTCCAGGGGCGCGTGTAGGCTTTGGGGTCGTTAATGGTGACTTCAATTTCGAGGTTGCCGAAGTTGGGGCGGCGGAAGCGCTCGGTGACTTTGCCGGCTTCGGTGAGCGGACTGCCGCGCGCGTCGAGCCACTGATCGTCGCGATAGCCGATGCTCTCGACCACCAGGGTGTCGCCTTCCCAGTGGCCGGTGGAATAACCGTTCCATGTTGGTTGCGGATCGACGGGCAGCGGGCGGCCGTCGGTGAAGATCTGGCGGAAGCTGGCGTTGTACTCGTCGAGAATGACGATCAGGCTGGGCGTCTGCACCAGCTTCTTCATGGTGGGCAGCAGGTGCATGCGGGGGCCGCCGCGCGCCAGGCAATTGGTGTAGGGATCGTCGGTCAATCCTTTGTTCTTGGTTTTTGCAAGGGCCCAGGGTTGATAGGGGACGCCGTCTTTGAGGCCTACGCCGAGATTGCCGAACTGGACGCTGATGGCTAAATCTCCACAGACGCGGTTTACTCCATCGCATGGTAACGGATCGGCCTCGCGCCACATTCCTGAAAAGTCGGGCTTACCTTGGGCGGTATGCGGCGCGGGCGCGGATAGGTTCGGCTGGCCGTCGGGAGTGCGCGGGATTCCGGTGGTGGGATAGTTGATCCACTGCGCCGGGGCGTACATCGTGAATGCGAAAACGGCCGCTGCCAAACGCATGCGGCGATTATACCGGATCTAGGGGCAAGTACAGATTTCCTGTACACTTGGGACGTGGAAACGACATATACGCAGCTTCGCGAAAAACTGGCGGCGGTGCTGGATCGCGTGGTGGAGGAGCAGGAAGTGGTCATCGTCCGCCGCAAGCGGGGAGGGGACGTGGCATTGGTTCCGGCCGATGAACTGGCGTCGATTATGGAGACGGCGCACTTGCTGCGCTCGCCTAAAAACGCGAACCGCCTGTTGCGCGCGCTGCGGAGGGCGGAGAAGGGGTCGGGCAAGCCCGAGCCGCTGGCCAAGTTACGGCGAGAGATGAAACTTGAGCCGGGCCGTTGAGCGCGAGGCGGTCTTCCATCCGGAGTTCAGATCTGATCTCCGGTATTGGGTGGAGACGGACCGCTCGGTTGCGCTGCGGATTTTCCAATTGATGGAGGCGGTGCTGCGGGAACCGTTCGTTGGCATTGGCAAGCCGGAGCCGTTGAAGTACCGGCTGGCGGGGGCTTGGTCGCGGCGGATTACGCAGGAGCACCGGCTGGTTTATCGGGTGAGTGGTAACCGGGTGGATTTTCTACAGGCGCGGTATCGCTATTAGAAGTTCACCGCGAGTCGGGATCTGGCTACGGACGAATTTCCTGGATTGAGGGGGTCGTAACGAATAGCGACAGGTGAGCCATCGTGATAAGCGGCCTTCACGGCGAGTCCCGGGATTGCCTTAACTTTGGACGTGCCTCCGTAACGCTCGCCACCGTATTCGAAATCGTAGCGGCTAATCCAGCGCGAGTCTGATTGTTCCTCGCTGGAGCCGACTGTACCTTCGGTGATCGGCCAGTCTTCAAACACTTTTGTGAAATGGTATGCAAAGTTTGGCCAGCATAGGAAACCGAGTCCGGTGAATCCCCCACAAACGCGAACCGCCCAAAAGTTGGCTCCCGGCGTCAGTGCTAGCAAATAGCCAGCGGCAACGATGGCCCAGCGCACCGAACGAGCACGGACGCTGAGTTTATAGTCCAGTTGCCATCTATGGCGAATTGCCCACGCTGAGAACCATGGGCTAAGGCTGTCTGCCAAAGGGTCTCGCTTGTGAAAGAGATTTCTTCAAGCATCCTGGAGGTGGTCGGGCTCCATAGTTCAGCTATCCGCTGCGCCAGTTTTTAGAACGGGACGTCGTCGTCGGTGATGCCTTCGTTCATGGAGGCGGCGGCTTGTGGGGGGGCGGCTTGGCGGGGGCGGGGGGCGCTGCGCATGCCGGATTGCGGGGGTTCCTGGGAGAAGCCTTCGTCCATGCCGGCGCCGGCTCCGCCGCCGGCTTGGCCGCGGCCGCCTAACAGGATGACTTCGTCGGCGACCACGTCGGTCGCCCACACTTTTTTACCATCTTTGTCGTCGTAGCTGCGCGTTTGGAGGCGGCCTTCGACGTAGACTTGGGTGCCTTTGGTGAGATACGGGGCGACGTTTTCGCCGCGCCACAGAACTACGCGCGACCAATCGGTTTCCTCTTTCCATTCGCCGGTGGCCTGGTCTTTCCAGCGGCGGTTGGTGGCTACGGAAAACTTGGTCACCGCGACTTGCGAGGCGGTATAGGCGGTCTCGGCGTCACGTCCAAGATGCCCGATCAAAATCACTTTATTTACGCTACGGCTTGCCATGATTCTGCAGTTTACCAGACGAGGGGAAAGCGTGACGCCGGTGCGAACATTTTCGTAACAATTTGGGTCTCCCAATTGCTAGCGAAAAAGGGTATGATCTCATCCATGACCGTGTCGGGGCGTGTCCGGGTGATCGGACTGTTCGCTGCCCCGCTGTTGTGCGCGCTGTCGTGCACTCAAACATGGGCACAATCCCTGCTTTCTTCCGGCGGTGGACCGGTGCATCTGGTGGGCAGCGATTTGGCGGTGCTCGAAGCGCAGGACGTTCGCAAGGAAATCAATTGCAGCGTCGCTCCGGAGAAACCGGCGCTGGGGTTCGATCTGCGCTTTCATGCGGGCTTCAGCGTGACGGTGCCACTCAAGGAATTGTCTGGCGAAGAGAATTCGCTGACCATTTTGTTCCGCGTGACGCCCCTTAGTCAGTCGACCGAATCGGCGTACTTTATTCAGCGCTACACGGTTCCGCCCATCGCGGATGACGCAGGCGGGGACGCTCTGCTGCAAGGGTCGCTCGATTTGGGCGAGGGCAACTACCATGTGGATTGGCTGATGCGGGACCGCCTGCAGCGGGTGTGTTCGTCTTACTGGGAGATGGAAGCGTCGCTGCCGGCGAAAGACCGCGATATGAAACTCGAAATGCCGGCGGGGGCGATTGAATCCGCGCATATCGAACAGTTCACCGAAGAGCCGCCGGTGGCGCGGGTTTTGGATAAGACTCCGCTGAAGATTAAGGTGCTGGTGAACTTTGCGCCGCAGAATTTTGGCGCTTCGACCATGCGTCCGCAGGATACTTCGGCGCTGGTGGCGATTCTGCGGCAGCTGGCGCGCGAGCCGCAGTTCGGCAAGTACTCGGTGGTGGCTTTCAATATTCAGGAACAGCGCGTGATGTACCGGCAAGAGAGCGAGGACATGATCGATTTCCCGGCGCTGGGGGAGGCGCTGAGCACGGTCAAGCTGGGGATCGTCGACGCCAGCAAACTGCAGCGCAAACATGGGGATACCGAGTTCCTGACGGACCTGATCCAGAAGGAGATGTCGGGCGCCGATCACCCGGATGCCCTGATTTTTGCTGGACCCAAAGTGATGCTGGATGCGTCTGTTCCAGAGGAGGCGCTCAAACCGCTCACAGACGTGGATTACCCGATTTTCTACATGAATTATGCATTGAATCCGCAGGCGATTCCCTGGCGGGATTCGATTGGGCGGGCCATCCGGGTGTTTCGCGGCACCGAATTCACCATCAGCCGGCCGCGCGATATGTGGTTTTCCGTCTCCGACATGATTTCGCGTATAGTAAAATCTAGTTACACTCGCTTGTCGATCCGATCGACTCAGTAAGGTCTTTTATGCGCTTGCCTGTTGCTCTCGGGGTTTCGTTGCTGGCGGCTCTGGCCGCCGCGCCGATGAACGCGCAAGTGCATTCGAAATACGCAAACAAGCTGGCTCCTTACGTGGCGTCCCCGATCCGGCTGGTGGACCGCATGCTGGAGCTGGCCAACATTAAGCCCGGCGAAACGGTGTTCGATCTGGGTTCGGGCGATGGGCGCGTGCTGATCGAGGCGGTACAGAAGTATAAGGCCAAGGCGGTCGGCGTGGAGATTTCGCCCCGGCTGGTGGCGCAAGCGACGGCCAACATCGAAAAAGAAGGCTTGTCGGACCAGGCGCACGTGATTCAGGGCGATGTGTTAAACGCGGACTTGACTGGCGCGGATGTGGTCTTCATTTACCTGGTGACGCCTTTGAACGAAAAGCTGCGGCCGCGCTTTGAGCGGTTCCTCAAGGCCGGAGCGCGCGTGATCTCGCACGATTATGCCGTCCCCGGCTGGAAGCCCTTCCGCACCGAGAAGACCGACGACCGCCACGCGCATCTCATTTACGTCTATGAGATGCCTCCGCTCAAAAAATAGCGGCGCTCCTGAGCGCGCATGATCCCCTTACGATCCACGGAACGAGTTCACGCGGCGACTGCCGTTACAGGCATTCTGATTGGCGTGAACGTGCTGGTTTTTCTATACCAGTTCTCCCTGGATCAGTTCGCGCTGACGCAGTTTGTGGAGCGGTGGGGGTTGGTACCGGATGCGATCTCCGGGAACTTGCAGACATTGTTCACTTCCATGTTTCTGCATGGCGGCTGGCTGCACTTGCTGGGGAACATGCTGTTCCTGTGGGTGTTCGGACGCAACGTGGAGGACCTGATCGGCGGGGGACGCTTCCTCGTTTTCTATTTGTGCTGCGGGCTGGCGGCGGCGATTCTGCAAGTGGTGATGAGTCCTTATTCGCGCGTGCCGACGATCGGCGCGAGCGGGGCCATCGCGGGCGTGATGGGCGCGTATCTGATCAAATTCCCACGCGCGCGGATTGTGACGCTGGTACCGATTATTATTTTCATCACGACGATCGAGATTCCGGCGTGGGCCATGCTGGTGTGGTGGTTTGTGATTCAGCTTTTTAGCGGATTGGGGTCGCTGGGGTCGACTAATTATTCAGGTGGGATAGCCTGGTTCGCGCACGTCGGCGGGTTTGTGGCCGGGATGCTGCTGATCCGGGCGTTTCCGGTGAAACGGCGGCAATGGCGGGCTTGGTACGAGGAAGAGTAGCGGGAACCGCTATGATGGGTGGCAGATGACGGATACCCAGATCCTGACGATCGCATTGAGCACGGCGCCGACCATGCTCCTTGTGCTGGTTGGGATATTGATTAACAACGCCCGTTTGGGCGACTTGAGCAGTAACTTAAACTCCAGACTCAACGAAACCAATACTCGCCTCGGCGAACTCCGCTCGCATATGGATGTGCGCTTCGAGGAAATGAAGGATTTGTGGCGCTCGGAACTTCATCGGGTGGAAGAGGTCATCGACGCTCGCTTGAAACACATCGAGCGGTGACGATCACTCTTCGGGCACGGTCCACTTTTCGCCCACCTGAAACACTTTGAACTGCTGATGCGGGCGCTGGCCCAGCATGTGGGTTACGAAATCGTTTTCTTGACCGGGCTCGTAATGCATCGGCACCAGCCATTTTGCGCCGATGTCCTCGGCCAGCTGCGCGGCCTCGTTCACTGAAAAATTCTTGCCGCCGATGGGCAGCAGCGCGACGCTTACGTTGTAGGGGCGCAGGCGTTCGGCGAGCGTTTCGTAACGCACCGAATCTCCGGGATGATAAATCGTCCAGCGCCCGAAGCGGATGAGGTAGCCCAAGTATGGGTAGCCGCCGAGCGGGGTTGCGTCCAGGTGCGGATGCGCGGACGGGACGGCGTAGATGCGGGCGTAGAGGTTGTCCTTGAAGTATTCGACGCGCAGATCGGAATCGGTGGTGGTCATGCGCGGATAGGGGATGCCGGCGGCGTGGGCGTGGTCGGCGGCGCTCTTGGGTAAAATCAGTTTCGCGCCTTTGGAGCCTTCTAGCATGGGGATAATCGTCGGCGCGTGCAAGTGGCCGGGATGCGCGTGGGTGGCCAGGATCATGTCGGCGTGCTTGATAGGGGCGGGCTCCGGGAGTACGGGGTCGACGTAAAACGTAATGTTGGCGAAGCGGATGACGAAGCCGGCGCGGCCGAGCCACCAAAGCGTCGGCGTGGCGCTTAGAGTCTGGTCGATTTCTTCGATGAGGTTCACTTCGCGGAGGCCCTTTGCAGGCGGTCGAGCACCGCTGCCCATTCTACTGTGCCGGGAGGCGGCTCGACGGAGATGACTGGCCAGTTTTCATGGTCGAGATCATGGAGGACGCTATAGAGTTGCGCGGCATAGGGCTCGGGCGCAGAGGGCATCTGGATGGATCGAGCTGCGTTGGCTGGATGGTGGATCCAGAGGTATGCGCCGCGCGGGTCGGGCGCGTTCGATAAGACTAGCGGGGTGTGCGGGCTGTAGTGGCGGTGATGCATGCCGGGAGCCGCGTGCGCTGCATGTGCTGCCGGCGCGCTGACAGGTTTCACGTCTTCGAGCGAAATCATGCCGGGGCGAAGTAATGTGATTTTTCCTGAGGCGATGGACACTACGGTGGACTCAATGCCCACTTGGCTCGGACCCCCATCGAGCACTGGCAGCGCATCGCCGAAGGCTTCGCGGACGTGCTCGGCTGTGGTGGGCGAGAGTCCCGTGAAGCGGTTCGCGCTGGGCGCGGCGATCGGTACGCCGGCTTGTTGGATCAGGGCGAGAGCCAGAGGATGATTGGGCATGCGAATTCCGACGGTGGGAAGGCCAGCGGTGACGATGTCGGGAATCGCAGGGGTTTTGGGGAGGACGAGGGTCAGCGGGCCCGGCCAGTAGCGGCGGGCGAGCTCTTCGGCTTGCGGCGGCCATTCGGTGACGAGGGATTCGAGCCATTTCGATAGAGGCTACGTGTACGATTAACGGGCTGGTCGGCGGTCTGCCTTTCAGCTCGTAAATCTTCGCGACTGCGGCGGCGTCGAGGGCGTTCGCGCCTAAGCCGTACACGGTTTCGGTGGGGAACGCGACCAATTCACCAGATCGAATGCGTTCGGCGGCTTCCTTAATCGATATCATCGCTATCGGCGCCGGCGGTTTTGCCGGTCTTGAGAAACACCAGATAGGCGTGGATCAGGGCTTCGAGATCGCCGTCGAGCACCTTGTCGACGTCGCCGATGGCCAGCTTGGTGCGGTGATCCTTGATCATGCGGTAGGGCGCCAGCACGTAGCTGCGGATCTGGCTGCCGAAGTTGATGCCGAGCTTGGTGTCTTCGAGTTTGCGTTCTTCGACGCGTTTTTTCGCGAGTTCGTGCTCGTAGAGTTTCGCGCGGAGCTGCTTCATGGCGCTGGCGCGGTTTTTGTGCTGGCTGCGCTCGTTCTGGCATTGGACCACGATGCCGGTCGACAGGTGCGTCATGCGAATCGCCGAGTCAGTGCGGTTGACGTGCTGGCCGCCGGCGCCGGACGCGCGGAAGGTGTCGACGCGCAGGTCTTCGGGGCGGATGTCGATCACGATTTCGTCGTCGATCTGCGGATAGACGAAGACGGAAGCGAAGGATGTGTGGCGGCGGGCGTTGGCGTCGAAAGGCGAGATGCGCACCAGGCGGTGCACGCCCACTTCGCTTTGCAGCAAGCCATAGGCATTCTCGCCGTTGACTTCGAACGTGACCGATTTGATGCCGGCGCCTTCGCCTTCGAGGCGATCCGTGATGACGGTTTCGAAGTGGTTGCGCTCGGCCCAGCGCAGGTACATGCGCAGCAGCATCTCGGCCCAATCCTGGCTTTCGGTGCCGCCGGCGCCGGGGTGAATGGTGACGATGGCGCTGCGGGCGTCGTTGTCGCCCGAGAGCAGCATCTTGGTTTCGAGCTTTTCCAGATACGCGGTGAGGCTGCGCATTTCGCGCTCCAGATCGGCGTTGACGTTCTCGCCTTCACGGGCGAGTTCGAACAGCGTGTCTAAGTCCGAGGCCAGCCCGGAGATCTTGGTTTCCTGGTCGATTTGCTCTTCCAGGCGCTTGCGATCCTGCATGATCTTCTGGCTTTTTTCGGGGTTCGACCAGAAGTCCGGCGCGTTGATCTGTTGTTCGGTTTGGGCTAGCTGGGATTTGCGCGCGGGGGCGTCAAAGATAGCTCCGCACAGCGTCTGCCTGCTGGCGGAGCGTAACGTATTCTCTTTCCAATTCGTCGAGGGTCATTCGCTATCAGTTTAGCAAGCGGCGGCTCAGCTTCGCAACCATTGCCTGTAGTAATGACGCCTATTACAATAGGAATGACGATCGCAGATCTCCTGGCCGCTCGGCGTCGCTGGTAGCAGGGCTCATGCGTGTTTTGGGCGATGCTGGGCTCGCTCATGCTGCCGATGGCGCGCGTCGGCCATGATTTCCTGAACTTTTATGCGGGCGCTTCGCTGGTGGATCACGGGACGAATTCGCGGAACTGCACGACCGGTGCAGACGATGAAGCCCGTCAAGGGGCGTTCGTGCCGGAGGCGAAGGCGCTGTTCTTTGTGCGGCCGGCATTTTACGCGGCCATTCTGGCTCCGCTGGCTTGGCTTCCCGGCAGGACCGGCGTTTGCATGTTTGGGTCGCCTTGCAAGTGTGCTTTGCTGCTGTGCTGGCTGTGGGCCTGGCGGCAGGTTCGGTTCGGACGCGTTGGTTTTCGCGGCCTTATCTCTGCCTGCTCCGTTGGGGATCGCCAGCGCGCAGGATTGCGTTTTGCTGCTGGCAGCGTTCATCGCTTCCTACGACTCTGGCCGAACGCGAAGCGTTGGTTCGCGAGCGGTGCGGCCTGGCGCTGCTGCTGTCGAATTCCATTTGATTCTCTTGTGGCCGGTGGCGTTGCTGGTGCAGACGGCGCTGGCGAGATGCTGGCGGGATTTGCTGCTTGGCGGGACGGCCGAATTTGCGACCTGCGTCGCTGCTGGGCGGCTGGGGCGCTATCCGAACCTACATGCGCGCTGCTGGGGAACAAAAGTATCTGATCATCTCTCGCCATCGCCGCGAGTTGATGATCAGCTACGAAGGGTTCGCGGCGAATTTGGGAATCGCCTCGCCTGCGTTCAACTTCCTGCTGATCGCCAGCATCATCGTTTTGTTCGTTTGGACGGTAAGGGACGCGCCGTTGTGGCGCATGTTCGCGGTGACGGCGGTGGCTTCGGAACTGATCGTGCCGCACGTTTACGGATATGACGCGACGCTGCTACTGCTGCCGATCTGGCTTACGATTTTCAACTCCAAGCAGCCGGCTTCGAAAATCGCGGCGACGCTGATGGCTACTCCGCTGCCGTTCTTGTTTGCGCTCGCCGATAAGCCGTGGGCGGTGGTTTCCTCGGCGTCGATGCTGCTGTTCTTTGGAGTGCTGGCGTATGAGAAGGTCGCTTTGACGGCTAAAGAACCGCACTCAAACCCCGTAGCAGTCGCGGATCGAACTCAAACGGTTTAGGGGCATCCCACTTCACGGTTTGAAACCCGGCGTGGATCGGATTGAGCAACACATTAAATTCTACGGGGATGATTACGGACGGAACGTAGACCGCCAGAGAATTCTGCGATGTTACCCACGCGTGCCCGTAGCGTCGAGTCATCTCGGAGTCCCGCAGACTGCCGAGGAAATCATGCGCGGCCGGCTCCAGCGGAATTTCAGCCGCGGTATAGACGTAGTCCAAAGGGATCTGATCCGGACTCAGATGAACCAGTAATTCAAGACACGCCAGCGACAGAGCGGTGGAGGCATAAAGTAGGGGCGTTCCCGCTGGATTCCAGCGGCCTGCGAAACGCAAAGAACCGCTGTAATCGGAAGCCGCGCGTTGCCGGCGATGCAGCCGGTAGATCCGCATCTTCTAACTGAAAATTCCGTAGTCTATCCGGCCCAGGATCGTCAGGATCTCACGCTGCTTCGCAGCATCGCCTGAAGAGGAAAACTGCTGCGGAGTGGACTGGCCGAGAATCGGCAGGGGCGTATCCATCCACTTTCGCGCCAGGTCTTCATTGCCGAAGACTTCGACGGCCCGCTTCCAGATCGCTTCGGAATTGGGGTGCTCTAGCTGGAAGGACTGCTCGGGAAGCCCGGTAACCGCGGGACTGCGCGTCGCACCCATGATTTAAGCTTAGCGCAAACTGAATCCGCTGACCGGAGCGCTAGATTTCCAGTAGATACCCTTTCTTGCCGACGTTCATGGCTCGGGTTGCGCCTAGCTGGATCACGACTCCTTCGGCCTCGTGAATGTGGCCGCAGAAAAAGTGAGCGGGCTGGTGTTGTTCGATGAATTCGCGTACGGCGCGGCTGCCGCCGTGGAGGCCTTCTTTGATGCGGTCGAGCGGGGTGTTTAGCGGCGGGGAGTGGCAGATCAGCACCTGCGGTTTCCAGGCGGCGAACTTTTCTAAACGCTGGGCGATTTCCTCTTCGCCGTATTCGCCGGGGGTGTCGAAGGGAGTGATGGTGGAGTAGCCCAGGCCGGCGAAACGCACGCCGCCAATCTCAGCCGTGGCGCCGTGGAAATCGACGAAGCCGAAGCGATCGCAGAATTTCTGGATGTCGGCGGCGGATTCGTGGTTGCCGGGGAGCACGTAGACATGCTCGCGGCGGGGCCGCATTACTTCGCCCATTTTGTCGAGGCCGCGCGCCCAACTC
Source organism: Bryobacterales bacterium (assembly GCA_963745995.1). Taxonomy (GTDB): domain Bacteria; phylum Acidobacteriota; class Terriglobia; order Bryobacterales; family Bryobacteraceae; genus Palsa-187. Next base: position 750,402 of record CAVUZF010000005.1, on the reverse strand, counting down.
ACCAGGTCGCCGGCGGCGAAATAGGCGTCGGCGTCGATGGCCAGCAGGCGCTCTAGCGTGGGTTTATCGTTGTGGATATCGGAGAAGATGAGGGCCTTGATCATCAGTTATTATGGTAAATACAAACCCCGATGTCTGAACCTACCGCTCCAAGTGTGAACAGTTGGCTCGAAGACGAGCTGTATCATCAGTACCTTTATGACCGCAAAACCGTAGACGCCGGCTGGAAGCAGGTTTTCGAAACCGACGGGCTCGCGTCGAACGGCACCGACCATTACCATTGAACCGATTGTGGACGAACCGCGTGCGCTGGCTGCTCCGGCGGCGGCTCCGGTGGCGCTGGGGCAGGACGATCAGGCGCTGCCGCTGCGCGGTCCCGCGCTGAAGATCGCGGAGAACATGGCGGCGAGTTTGACGGTGCCCACCGCGACCAGCTTGCGCGTGCTGCCGGTCAAAGTGATGGACGAGAACCGGCGGGCGATCAATGCGTACCGCACGCAGCAGGGGCTGAGCAAGCTTTCCTACACTCACTTGGTGGCGTGGGCCATTGTGCGCGCCATCGAAAAAGCTCCGGCGCTGAACGATGCGTTTTCGAGCAGCGGCGGGGAGTCGCTGCGAGTGCGGCGCGGGCATGTGAATATCGGGCTGGCTGTGGATGTTGCGGGCAAGGACGGGGCGCGATCGCTCAAAGTGCCGTCGATCAAGAAGGCGGAGGCGATGAGCTTCGCGCAGTTCCTGAGCGCATATGACGACATTGTGACGCGAGCGCGCGGCAATAAGCTGGCTGTCTGCAGACTTTGAAGGCACGACGATTTCGCTTACGAATCCGGGGACGGTGGGCACGGTGGGTTCCGTTCCGCGGTTGATGCCGGGGCAGGGCGCGATCATTGCCACGGGTGCGATCGATTATCCGCCGGAGTTTCGCGGCGTGGCGGAAGACGTGCGCACGTCGATGGGGCTGAGCAAAGTGATGACGGTGACGTGCACCTACGATCACCGGGTGATTCAGGGAGCTGAGTCGGGATTGTTTCTGGCGCAGATGCAGGCGCTACTTGAAGGCGAAGACGCGTTCTACGAGCGGATTTACGCGGATCTCGGTATTACGTCGCAGCCGGTTCGCTGGGAAATCGAGAAGGCTGCGGCGGCGACGGTAGAGTCCGATCCTGCCAAGCAGGCGGCGGTGGCGCGGCTGATTCAAGCCTGGCGCGGGCGCGGACATCTGGCTGCGGATATCGATCCGCTGGGCGTGCCGCGTCCTCCGCATACGGATCTGGAACCTTCGGCGCACGGGCTCACCATTTGGGATCTGGATCGCAGTTTTCAAACCGATTCGTTCGGCGCGGTGACGCTGCGCGAGTTGTTGGACCGGCTGCGTGCGGCCTACTCGGGCAAGATGGGCGTCGAGTTCATGCACTGCGAGAATCCGGCGGAGCGGGAGTGGTTTATTGAAAACCTGGAGCATCCCTGGAATCTGGATGCCGAGGCCAAGCGGCGCGCGTTCATGAGCGTGGCGCATGCGGAAGGATTCGAATCGTTCCTCGAAAACCGCTTCAAGGGGCACAAGCGGTTTTCGCTCGAAGGCGGCGAATCGACCATCGCGATTCTGGATGAAGTGCTGGATCGGGCGGCGAACCAAAACGTCGATGAGTGCGTGATCGGCATGGCGCATCGTGGGCGGCTGACGGTGCTGGCCAACGTGATCGGCAAAGGCATCGCGCAGGTGTTCTCGGAGTTCGAAGGGGAGCTGGGGGAAGAGGATTTCGAAGGTTCGGGCGACGTTAAATATCACTTGGGGGCCAGCAACCGGCGGCAGCAGCCAGGCGGCAACGCCATCCGCGTTTCAGTGGCGGCGAATCCTAGTCATCTCGAAGCTGTCAATCCGGTCGTCGAAGGAATCGTGCGTCCCAAGCAGGATCGTTTGCAGGACTCCGCACGCGAGCGTGTGATTCCGGTGCTGATTCATGGCGACGCGGCGATGTCGGGGCAGGGCATCGTGGCGGAGACGCTGAATCTGTCGCAGATCGACGGATACAACACCGGCGGCACGATGCATCTGGTGATCAACAACCAGATTGGATTCACTACCGATCCGCACGAATCGCGCTCCACGAATTATTGTTCCGATGTGGCGCTGATGGTGAAGGCTCCGGTGTTCCACGTAAACGGGGACGATCCGGAGGCGTGCATCCGCGCGGCGCAGATGGCTTACGATTTCCGCCAGCGGTTCCATCGCGACGTGGTGATCGATATGCTCTGCTGGCGCAAGCACGGCCACAACGAGGGCGACGACGCGAGCTACACGCAGCCGGTTCTGTATCGCAAATTGAAAGAGCACAAGTCAGTGGCGGTGCTGTATGGCGCAGCGGCTGCAAAAAGAAGGCGTGCTCACCGCCGCGGAAATTGCTGAGGGACAGGAAGCGCAGAAGAAGTACCTCTACGATATTTACGATCAGACGCAGAAGAGCAAAGAAGAGTGGGAGCTGCTGGAGCTGAGTCCCATTGCTCCCGGGTCGATGCCGCAGGATCTGCCGCCTACCGGCGCTAGCTTACTGGCGCTGGAGCAGGTGATCCTGACCATCACGGAATTCCCGGACGGGTTCACGATCCATCCGAAGTTGGCGCGCATGGTGGAGAAGCGCGCCGCTGCGCTGCGCGAGAACTCGATCGACTGGGCGCTGGCGGAGACGCTGGCTTTCGGCAGCTTGATGCTGGAAGGCACGTCGGTGCGGTTGAGCGGGCAGGACGCGGGACGCGGCACGTTTAGCCAGCGTCATGTCGCGTATCACGATTACGAAACGGGCGCGGTGTGCGTGCCGCTGGCGCAGTTGGTGCCCGGCCTGGCGAAGTTCGAAGTGTATAACAGTCCGCTGAGCGAATACGCGGTGATGGGTTTTGAGTTCGGCTATAGCGTGGCGGATCCGCTGAGCCTCGTAGTTTGGGAAGCGCAGTATGGCGATTTCGTCAACGGCGCGCAGATCATGATCGACCAGTTTGTGACGTCGGCGGAATCGAAGTGGGGCCAGCCGAGCGGCCTGGTGCTGCTGCTGCCGCATGGCCAGGAAGGCGGCGGTCCGGAGCATTCAAGCGCGCGTCTGGAACGCTTCCTGCAACTGTGCGCGGAAAACAATATTCAAGTGGCGAACTGCACCACTCCGGCGCAGTATTTCCATCTGCTGCGGCGCCAGATGCGCGGCGGGCCGGACCGGCGCGGGCTGCGCAAGCCTCTAGTGGTGATGTCGCCCGAAGAGTCTGCTGCGGCACCCGCAGGTGATCTCGACGGTTGAGGATTTTACCAATGGCGCGTTTCAGCCGGTGCTGGACGATCCAACGGTGGGCGATCCTAAGACCATTCGCAAGATTCTTTTGTGCAGCGGGAAAGTCTATTACGAAGTGCTGGCGGCGCGCGAGGCTCGCAAGGCTACCGATGAAACGGCGGCGCACACGGCGATTGTGCGCGTCGAGCAACTGTATCCGTTCCCGGAAGCCGAGCTGCGCGCGGTGATCGCGCGCTACTCGTCGGCGAGCGGCGTGGTGTGGGTGCAGGAAGAGCCGCGCAATATGGGCGCGTGGATCTTCATGCGCACTCGCTTGCAGCGCATTATGGCGAACGAGGCGCGCGCGCTGGGTTACGCGGGGCGTCCGGAGAGCGCTTCGACGGCTCCTGGGTCGACCAAAGTGCACGCGCGCGAGCAGGCGGAATTGCTGGATCAGGCGTTCGCGCCGCCCAGCATCGCGCGGCGCTGGCGCAAGCGGCTGGTCAAACGGCGCAAGACACAATAATTATTGCGCGACGGCTTCGGCTGGGGCGGAGCGGGCGCTTTCGTTGCCGCTGCGATCGGTGGCGGTCACGGTGTAGCTGTACTTCTTGCCTATCTCCACGGTGCGGTCACTGAAGGTGGGGGCATCCAGCGGTCCGGCGATGGGCTGGGGCGGACCGCCGTCTGTCGAACGATACACGTGATAGCCCGCGAAATCGTCCTCGGTGTTGCGCTGCCAAACCAGTTCGATGGAGTTCACACCGGCGACGGCCATCAGGCCTACCGGCGCTGCGGGCGGGAAAGTGTCAGTGGGCGTCACGGCGACAGTGGCCGATACTTCGCTCTGCTGCAATTCGCCCATGAGCGCCTGCACGAAATAGCGGTAGGGCGAGCCGAAGTCTGCTGTCGCGTCGACGTACTCGGGCTTGTCGGATTCGGCGAGCCGTTGCGGCATCATCTCGCCGGCTCCGCGGAAGATGCGGTAATGGCCGTTGGCCGGGCCCGACCAGGTTAAACGCACGCCTTGCGGATCGGAGACGGCTTGCAGGTTCGCGGGGGTTGCGAGCGGCGTGCCGATGGTTAACGAAACTGGGTTCGACCAGTCCCCGGCCTTGCCTTTGGGACCGGTGGCGCGAACCGTCACTACGACGTTTTTGCCTACCCAATCGCGTACCGGGAAATCGTAATCGACGGAGCCGGGAGGCTTCGCCGCAAGTGGCACGATTTGCGACGCGGTGCCCACGGCCACGCGTGCTTCGACGGCTTTCACTGCGCTGAGCTTCAGACCTTCGGTGGTATCCATCCCGATGGTGAATTCGACTACGATTTTGTCGCCGTACTCGGCGGCGCGCAGATCGCCGATGCGCGTGGGGATTTCGAGCGCGGGCGGTTTGGGAGCGCCTACGTACGCGCAACCGGCGAGCGATAGAATAGCAAGCGAGAGCGAGGGCGCGCGTCACAAAATATAGCGGCTCAAGTCCTGATCCTTGACGATTTCGGCTAGTTGTTTGCGCACGTAAACGGCGTCGACTTTTACGTTTTTCTTTTTCAGGTCGGGGCCGTCGAAGGAGACTTCTTCCAGGAGCTTTTCGAGGATGGTATGGAGGCGGCGGGCTCCGATGTTCTCCATGGATTCGTTGACGCGCGTGGCGAAGGCGGCGATTTCGGCGATGGCGTCTTCGGTGAACACCAGCTTGATGCCTTCGGTGTCGAGGAGCGCTTGATATTGCTTGATCAGGGCGTTTTTGGGCTCTTTGAGAATGCGGATGAAATCGGCTTCGTTGAGGGATTTCAATTCCACGCGAATGGGGAAGCGGCCTTGTAATTCCGGGATCAGGTCGCTGGGCTTCGACACGTGAAACGCGCCGGCGGCGATGAATAGGATGTGATCGGTGCGCACGAAACCGTAGCGCGTGTTGACGGTGGTGCCTTCGACGATGGGCAGGATGTCGCGCTGCACGCCTTCGCGGCTGACGTCGGGGCCGTGGCCGCCTTCGCGTCCGGCGATTTTGTCAACCTCGTCGAGGAAGATGATGCCGCTACGTTCGACGCGCTCTATGGCGATGCGGGTGACCTGGTCCATGTCGACCAGCTTTTGCTCTTCTTCCTGGACCAGGTAATCCATGGCCTCGCCCACGCGCATTTTGCGTTTGCGGGTGCGGCCGCCGAACAGACCCGGGAGGACATCCTTGAGGTTGATGTCCATCTCTTCCATACCGCCTAGCGTCGATACTTCAAAGGTGGGTCCGCGTTCTTTGACGTCGACTTCCACCATGCGGTCGTCCAATTTTCCGGCGCGCAATTTCTCGCGCAGCTTTTCGCGGGTGCGGTCGACGCTTTCGGAGGCTTCGGCAGGTTCCGCGGGTGGCGGCATCAAGAGATCCAGCAGGCGCTCTTCGGCGTTGCGTTCGGCGCGTTCGCCGATTTCGTTGAGGCGCTCTTCGCGCACCATGTCGATGGAGATTTCCGCCAGGTCGCGGATCATCGATTCGACGTCGCGGCCCACGTAGCCAACTTCGGTGAACTTGCTGGCTTCTACTTTCAGAAAGGGAGAATTGGCGAGTTTGGCCAGACGGCGGGCCAACTCGGTCTTACCAACCCCGGTCGGGCCGATCATTAAGATGTTTTTCGGCATCACTTCTTCCGCCATCTCGGGGTCGAGTTTCTGGCGGCGGATGCGATTGCGCAGGGCGATGGCCACGGCTTTCTTGGCGTCGCCTTGGCCGATGACGTATTTATCCAGTTCGCGGACGATTTCGCGCGGCGTCAGCTCGTCGAGCAGCGGCGAGTCTTCGGAAACCTGGGCAGGGAGGTAGATAACCATTTATTTATGCTTAACCTTCCAGTGTGGCATACCTCAGCCCAGCTCTTCGTAATGCACGCTGTCATTGGTGTAAATGCAGATCTTCCCGGCGATGGCCATGGCCTTTTCGGTGATCTCGCGCGCGGATAGCGTGGTGTTCTCCATCAACGCCGTGGCGGCTGCTTTGGCGTAGGCGCCCCCGGAGCCTATGGCGGCGATATTATCGTCGGGATCGATCACGTCGCCGTTGCCGCTCAGGATGAAAGTGTTGGTGGGGTCGGCTACTAATAAGAGCGCTTCGAGGTGGCGCAACATGCGGTCTGTACGCCAATCTTTCGCCATTTCTACTACCGAACGCGGCAGGTTCCCGTTGAACTGCTCGAGCTTGGTTTCAAAACGAGTGAAGAGCGCGAAGGCGTCGGCGGTGGCGCCGGCGAATCCGGCGAGAATCTTACTGTTGTAGAGGCGGCGGAGCTTCTTGGCGGAGGATTTCAGCACCTCCGAGCCTAGCGTTACCTGGCCGTCGCCGGCCATCACTACCTTGCCGTCGCGGCGGACGCACAGGATCGTGGTGGATCGAATTCGCTCTCTCATGGTTGTGAATTTCAGTGTGACACATGCGCCGCAGTGGTAAAATCAAGCGACTCCTTAAAACATTGCAAACGGGAGAAAACATGACTCAACCCGTGACTGAAAAATACGACGAACAGAAGCGCCTGGCGCGTCCGCTAGCGCAGGTGGACCCGGAGATTTTCGAGCTAATTCATAAAGAAACCGAGCGGCAGAACACACGTCTGGAGCTGATCGCCAGCGAGAATTTCACTTCCGAGGCGATTCTGGAAGCGGATGGGAGCACGCTCACCAATAAATACGCGGAGGGCTATCCGGGGAAGCGGTATTACGGTGGCTGCGAGTTTGTGGATGAGGTGGAAAACCTGGCTCGCGATCGCGCCAAGAAACTCTTTCACGCCGAATATGCCAATGTGCAGCCGCATTCCGGCTCGCAGGCGAACCAGGCGGCTTATGCGAGTGTGCTCAATCCAGGCGACACGATCTTGGGGATGAATCTGGCGCACGGCGGGCACTTGACGCATGGGCATCCGCTCAATTTTTCGGGAAAGCTGTACAAGATTGTGCCTTACGGGGTGAAGAAGGAAGGCGAGCAGATCGATTACGATGAACTGGAGCGGCTGGCGATGGAGCACCGTCCCAAGCTAATCGTGGCGGGCGGGAGCGCATATCCGCGTATCATCGATTTCGCGCGTTTTCGTGCAGATTGCGGACGCGTCGGGCGCGCTGTTCATGACCGACATGGCGCATTTTTCGGGATTGGTGGCGGCGGGGCTGCATCCGAATCCTTGCGAGTGGGCGGACATTGTGACTTCGACGACGCATAAAACGCTGCGCGGTCCGCGGAGCGGCATGATTCTGGCGAAAGAAAAATTCGGGGCAGCCATCGATAAGGCGGTGTTTCCGGGAGCGCAGGGCGGTCCGCTGATGCATATCATTGCGGCAAAAGCGGTGTGCTATAAGGCGGCCATGACGCCGGAGTTTGTGGCATACAGCAAGCGTGTCATGGCGAACGCGAAGACGCTGGCGAGTGAGTTGAGCGCGGCGGGGTTCCGCGTGGTTTCCGGGTGGCACGGATACGCATTTGCTGCTGGTGGATGTGTTCGCTAAGGGAGTGCGCGGCAAAGAAGCCGAAGCGGCGCTCGATCGGGCGTACATTACGGCCAACAAGAACGCGATTCCGTTCGATGTGAATCCTCCGCTGAATCCCAGCGGCATGCGGTTCGGGAGCCCGGCGGTCACGACGCGCGGGTTTGGCGAAGTGGAGATGCGGGAAGTGGCGGCGCTGATCATACGCGTGCTGGAAAATGTGGCGGATGAAAACGTGCTGTCGGAAGTGCGGCGGCGGGTGGCGGCGCTCACCGAACAATTTCCGCTGTACGCCTGGAAACTGACGGCGGCAGCGGCCCGCTGAACGGGGATGCCGCTTCATATCGTCATCGACGCCCGGCGCGTTCGCGATTTTGGAATCGGCACCTATATTCGTAACATCACGCGGGCGCTCTCGGCGCTCGATTCAGAGAACCAATACACGCTGGTGGCACATCCCAGCGATGCCGGGGAATTCGCCGGGCTGGGGCCGAACTTCAGCATTGCACCGTTTTCGCTTAGCGATCTTGGACTAAAACACAACTTCTATTTTCCCGCGATTTCTGAAGTCTTTAAATGCATCTTTGTACCATATTCCGTTGAATTCGGTGGCGTGGTGGATGCCGCGTCCGTACGTGGTGACGATCCACGATATGAGCTCGCTGCTGTTTCCGCAGCAACGCGATTTTCGCTACACGGTGCACCAGGAGCGCTACCGGCGCGGCGTGATCCGGGCGGCGCGCGTGATTACGGTTTCGCACGCGACGCGCCGCGACCTGGAAGGTGTTCTGCGCATATCGGATGAACGGTTGTCGACGATTTACAGCGCCCCGGATCCGGCGTTTACCTCGGTGCGCGACGATCCGGCGCAGCAGCGGCAAATTCTGGACCGCTACTCGATCAACTATCCGTACATCCTGTACGCGGGAACGGTGCGCGTGCATAAGAACGTACCGCGGCTGGTAGAGGCGTTTGCCGTGCTACGCCATAAATTGGAAAATCACCCGGTATATCACGACTTAAGGCTGGTGATTATCGGCGATGAACTCTCCAGGAATCCGGCGGTGCGGCGCGCGGTGGCGCATTCGCGCATTGAATCCGCGGTGCGTTTTCTGGGTTTTGTTCCCATCGAAACGCTGCGGGTTTTCTACTGTGCCGCTGAAACTTTTGCCTTCCCAACGCTATATGAGGGTTTCGGGCTGGCACCGCTCGAAGCCATGGCCTGCGGGGCTCCGGTGGTGGCTTCCGATCTGCCGTCACTAGTGGAGGCGGTAGGAGAGGCGGCGGAACTAGTGAGTCCCGACAACGTCTTCGACATCGAGCGCGGCTTGCGCGAAGTTCTGCTCAATGACGTGCGGCGCGAGTGGCTGAAAGAGGCGGGACGAGTGCAGGCGCGGCGCTTCCACTGGGAGTCGACTGCGCAACAAGTCCTTGCCATTTATCGAGAAGTAGCAACTAAAAACACACCTAATTAGTACGCTTTCGGTAAATAGGATTTGACTTAGCACGGGGCCGGACGTACTATACCTATGCGGTCACCGGTGGGCTGACCGCACGTCCCAGCACAAAAAGTGGAAGGAAGTGAACAGCAATGGAATGGACACGCTCAGAAACACTGGCGCTCGCCATGCACAATTGCACGCAATGCCACGGGTGTGGACTGCGGCTCAGGAATACCGGTGGATGGACGCCCTGCAACTGCGTCCTGCGCGCTATGTTTCGTATCTGCTATGACCGTTTCATGCGTTGCGTAGAGGAGGAGCGGCATGTGAGCCATATTTCAGTGGAGCCGCCCACGGGGAATCATCGACCCATGTCATTTGGGCGAAAGCACGAAGAATATATGGCGGATTTTTGTTTAGTATCGCGGCGTTCCCTTACTGAAGCTGAACATCAATTATTCCGTTATCATTTTTTGCTGGGAGCCGAGTGGGCATTGTGCGCGCGCAAGTTGAGCATGAGCCGGGGGAACTTCTTCCACGCGGTGTATCGCATTGAGCAGAAGCTGGGCCGTGTGTTCCGCGAGCTGCAACCGTATCCGCTGTTTCCGCTGGACGACTACTTCAACGGGCCTTCACGTTTTGTGGCGGGAAGGGTGAAAGAGGCGGAGTGCCGTGCGATTCCCTTGCGTCCGCCGCATCTGCGCTTTCCACAACCAGCGCGGAGGGCGGCGTAGTTTATCTGGCGTTGGGCGGGCGCCGTTCCGCGAAGAACCTTTGCATCAGTTCGGCGCATTCAGCGCCCAATATGCCTTCCTCGATCAAGAGGCGATGATTCAACACTTCGGCGTCGGCCAGTCGAAATTTGCTGCGCACGCCGCCGAAGCGCAGATCGCGCGCGCCGAAAACAAGTCGTTCGACGCGGGCGGCGACTAACGCGCCGGCGCACATTACACAGGGCTCCAGCGTGGTGTAAAGCGCGGCGCGTTCCAAACGGTAATTGCCCGTGAAGGCGCAAGCTTCGCGGATAGCCAGGATCTCGGCGTGGGCGGTTGGGTCGCAGCGTTCGATGGGGGCGTTGCGGCCGCGGCCGATGACTTGGTCATCTAAAACCAGTACGGCGCCGACGGGAACTTCGCCGGCGGCCTCGGCTTCTTGGGCAAGGCTCAGCGCCATCCGCATGTAGTCTTCGCGACTCACTTCGCTTTCTTGATCCACTTCACGAGAATAGCGTCATTTGCGGATCTTGCGGCCAGAGTTCGGGCTCGGGTTCCAGTTTGCGTTCCTCTAAGCCGTAGCGGCGGCGTATGCGCTGCAGGCGCTCGCGGATCATTTCCGGGTACTCGCCTTTGAGATAGGCGCTGCGTTCGAAGCGTTCCCGATAGCGGCGTAAATACGAGGGGAAGTGCTCGCGCAAAAACGGAAAGAATACTTTTTGCGCGCAGTCTTTCAGGTAGACGACATTGCCTCCGAGTTGCGCGGCGCCGGCGCGAGCGGAGGACTTGGCTACGGCGTCGAGGCTGGGTTCGGCGTCGTTGAGCAAGGGCATGATGGGCGCGAGATTCACCGCGATGCGGATTCCGGCTGCGTTCAGCTTGCGGACGGCGTTTAAACGGAGGTCGGGGCGGGGAGCGAGCGGTTCGAGTAAACGTGCGAGGTCACGGTCGAGCGTGGTGATGGTAATGACTAAAGTGAGATGATTGCGGCGGCTGATTTCCTGGAACAAATCAATATCGCGCGTGACGAGATCCGATTTGGTGATCAGTCCGATGCGGTGTCCGGCGGATTGCGAGAGCTGGTCGAGGATTGTGCGGGTCAGGCGGTACTTCCGTTCGGCGGGCTGGTAGGGATCGGTGGCGGTGCCGATGGCGATGGTTTCTCCGGTGGGAAGCGCACGCAGTTCGGAGCGGAACGCGGCGGCGTCGAAATGTTTGACGAAGATTTTCCTCTCGAAGTCTTCAGACTCGCGGAGTTCCATGAATTCGTGAGTGTAGCGGGCGTAGCAATACTTGCAGCCGAATTCGCAGCCGCGGTAAGGATTGATCATCCAGCGGAAGGGCATGCGGGGACTGGTGCATCGAGTTATGTACTTTCGGGTGGGGAGATCGAAGTACTCAGTGCGTCGCTTGGCTTCGAGCGAGGGGCTTTCGGCGGCTAGGCGGGCGATGCCGACCAGGGTTGTCACGACCTATATTCGCCTTTTGTTCGCCCAAAGTCAAGTGGGAATTTTTGCCCCGTTGACGCACTCATAAGCATGGCTACAAAAACGAAGGCAGTAGTGCGACGGACACCGATTGCCGTTGAGGTGATCCAACGGCGAATTTATTTGGTTCGCGGGCAGAAGGTGATGACCGACGCGGATCTGGCGAAACTCTATCAGGTGCAGACGAAGGATCTCAATCGGGCGGTCCTTCGGAATGTGCTGAGATTTCCCGATGATTTTATGTTTCGATTAACGACGGAAGAGGCGGAAAGTTTGAGGTGCCAAATTGGCACCTCAAAGGTTGGTAGGGGCGGAAGGCGTAATTTGCCGTTCGTATTTACTGAGCATGGAGTGGTGATGTTGTCGTCGGTGCTGAAGAGCGAACGCTCGGTGCAGATGAATATTTTGGTGGTGCGGGCGTTTGTGATGTTGCGTGAAATGTTAGCGAGTCACAAGGATTTGGCGCATAAGATGATTGATCTGGAGAGGCAGCAGAGATCGCAAGGGCAGCAACTCTCGACGGTGTACACGATGGTGCGACGGTTGATGGAGCCGCCCCGCAGGCGCAAACGGACGATTGGATTTAGGGTTGAATGAAATCTTCGGTGACTCGCTGGCGGCTGTAGGCGAAGTAGATGGCGAGTCCGACGGCCAGCCAGACGAAGAAACGGATCCAGGTTTCTAGCGGAAGGCTCAGCATGAGCAGAAGGCAAGAGAGGATGGAAAGCAGCGGGAGGAAGGGGACCCAGGGGACTCGGAAGGAACGCGCGTGATCGGGTTGGGAACGGCGCAGGATGATCACGCCGGCGGAGACTACGATGAAGGCGAACAGGGTGCCGATGTTGGTAAGGTCGGCGAAGGTGCCGATGTCCCAGACTCCGGCGGGGATGGCGACGGCGATGCCGGCGATCCAGGTGCTGATGTCGGGGGTCTTGTAGATCGGGTGCACGCGGCGAGAACATAGCCGGGGAGCAGGCGGTCGCGGGACATGGCGAAGAGAATGCGGGACTGGCCGTATTGCGCGACTAGGACCCCGCTCAACATTCCCAGCAGCGCGCCGACGGTGACGATGAAGCGGAGGCGGTTTAGTCCAACGGCTTTGAGGGCGTTGGCAACGGGGGCGTCGTTGTTGAGGGTGTCCCAGTGGACGATGCCGGTGAGAACTAGAGCGACGGCGGCGTAGAGCAGTGCGCAGATTACCAGCGTGAACATGATGCCGCGGGGCAGATCGCGCTGCGGGGTGTGGCATTCCTCGGCGGCGGTAGAGAGTGCGTCGAAGCCGATGTAGCTGAAGAAGACTATGGCGGCGCCGGTTAGGACTCCGGAGTATCCGTTGGGCATGAAGGGATGCCAGTTGTGGGTGTCGACGCTGCGGGCGGCGCCGAAGATGAAGAGCAGGATGGCTCCCACTTTTACGATGACGATGATGGTATTCGCGCGGGCGGATTCGCGGACGCCGCGGACCAGCAGCCAGGTCAGCAGCATCACCATGAGGAACGACGGCAGGTTGAACCAGGCTCCGGTGGCTTTGCCTTCGATGAAAATCGGCTGGGTGAGTTGCGAAGGCAGGTGGAAGCCGAAGACGTTGTCGAGCAGATCGTTTAAATAGGCGCCGAAGCCTACGGCTACGGCCATGTTGCCTACGGCGTATTCAAGGATCAGGTCCCAGCCGATGATCCAGGCGAAAATTTCGCCGAGGGTAGCGTAGGCGTAGGTGTAGGCGCTGCCGGAGACGGGAATCATTGATGCTAGTTCGGCGTAGCAGAGCGCGGCGAAGCTGCAGGCTAGGGCGACTAGTAGGAAAGAGATGGAGATGGCAGGTCCGGCGCCGGGGCGGCCGAAGGTGCCGATGGCGTGGCTGCCGCCCATCAGTAAGTCTAGAACCGGCGCTTTTAAGATTGACGGGTACGTCGAACTTGAGGCCGGCGGCGGCGGTGCCGGTTAGGGTGAAGATGCCGGAGCCGACTACTACGCCGATCCCCAGGGCGATCAGGCTGCCCAGCCCTAGGGTTTTTTTTAGGCGATGCGATGGGTGATCGCTGGCCGCGATTAATGCCGCGATACTCTTGGTGCGAAAGAGAGTGGACATGCGGCCAGACGGGGGCGGACCGCTGGAGTTTATCGCCTAGCGCTTACGCTGGCCCTTGACCATCTTCTTTACTTTGCGCTTTTGCGAACCGCGGGCTACGTCGGCGGCGCGCTTGGGCTTGGGAGCGGCTTTCTTGCGGGCCGCGCGTTTGAGCTTCTTGCGTTCGTCTTTGTCGGTAACTTTTTTTGTGTTCATTCCACCTTGATCCCTGCGTATTTCGCGATTAATTTCTTCAACCCGTATCCGGGAAAACTGACAGTTACTTTTGTATCTTCGCCCGAACCTTCCAGGCGCAGGACCGTGCCGCGGCCCCACTTGGTGTGTTCCACCGTCGAGCCCGGCCCCAGTTTCTTGGCGACCGGCTTCTTAAATTGCGGAACGGGCGCGGCCGGTTGGGCTGCGCTTGCGCTGCTGCCGCCGGTGGGGCGATCCCCTGGGGCGCCGGCATGCCGCGTTCCGAAAAAAACTGCCGGATGTTATCGACAGAATTGTAAGTCTTCCCAGTATAAAGGTTTCGCTGCGCGGATTCGCGGACCTGGTAGCGTTCGGAATAGAGGTCGACGTTACGGGCTTGCGGGGCGTCGCCGCGGACGGCGTCGACCAAGTTGCGCGGGACCTCTTGCAGGAAGCGCGAGGCGAGCGAAACTTCGGGCTGTGCGCCTCCGAAGCGGCGGCGGTAGCGGGCCCAGCTTAAGTACAGTTTGGTCTCCGCGCGGGTCATGCCGACGTAGCACAGGCGGCGTTCTTCTTCCATTCCGCTTTCGGAATCGAGCGAGCGGCTGTGGGGGAAGAGGCCTTCTTCGAGGCCGGCGATGAAGACTACGGGGAATTCGAGGCCCTTCGCGTTGTGCATCGTCAGCAGCGAGACCGGGGCGCGGGAGTCGTTGGAATCGGCGTCGGAGACCAGGGCGGCGTGGTCGAGGAAATCGCGCAGAGATTCGCCGCGCTCGCCAGCATCGGCGGCGGCGTTCAGAAGTTCGTCCAGGTTCGCCAGGCGCTGGCGCGATTCTTCGGTGCCCTCTTCTTCGAGCATCTTGCGATAGCCGGTACGTTCCAGCACGTCGGCTAGAGTTTCGCCGATGGGGCGGGTGTCAAGTTGTCCGGCCTAGTTCGGTCATCATGCGGTGGAAGGCTGCCAGGGCCGCTTCGGCGCGGCCGGGGAAGGCGTGGGCTTCGAGCATTTGCTCGAGCGATGTCCAGAGCGAGAGTTCATGTTGCAGGGCGTACTGCTCGATTTGTTCCAGCGTGGTGCGGCCGATGCCGCGGGCGGGAGTGTTGATGATGCGCAGCAGGCCGATGGAATCGTGCGGGGCTGACTAAGACTTTCAGATACGCGAGAAGGTCTTTCACCTCGGCGCGCTGATAGAAGCTGAAGCCGCCGACTACGATGTATTTGCGGCCGTAGCGGCGGAGGGCTTCTTCGATCTGGCGCGATTGGGAGTTGGTGCGGTAGAGGACGGCCACGCGCTCTTGCGGATTGCGCGCCAGGCGGGACTCGACGGTGTCGGCGATCCACAGGGCTTCGTTTTCGGAATCGGGGGCTTCGTAGAGGGTGATTTTTTCGCCGGCTCCGGAGTCGGTCCACAAAGTCTTGCCGATGCGTTCGGTGTTGTGGGCCACTACGGCGCTGGCGGCTTCGAGAATGGTTTGCGTCGAGCGGTAGTTTTGTTCCAGACGAATGATAGTGGCGCCGGGGAAGTCGCGTTCGAAGTCGAGGATATTGCGGATGTTGGCGCCGCGCCAGCCGTAGATGGATTGGTCTTCGTCGCCGACTACGCAGATGTTGTGGCGCTGCTCGGATGAGCAGGCGCATCAGGTCGTATTGGCTGCGGTTGGTGTCCTGGTATTCGTCGACCATGACGAATTCGTAGCGCTGGTTGAGGCGCTGGCGGGTGGCGTCGTCGTGGCGCAGGAGGTTGACGGCTTCGAGCAGGAGGTCGTCGAAATCCAGGGCGTTGGATTCGCGCAGGCGGGCTTCGTAACGCTCGTAGACGGTGGCGAAGCGGGTGGTGGTGGGGTCGGTCGCGGCGCGGGCGATTTCTTCGGGGGATTGCGCGTGGCTTTTCGCGTGGCTGATGCGCGAGAGGGCGGCGCGGGGCTGCATGAACTTGTCGTCCAGGCCGAGGGACTTGTAGATCGACTTGATCATGGAGATCTGGTCGTCGTCGTCGTAGATGGTGAAGAGCGGGCGTGAAGCCGCGGCGGAGTTGGCCGAGCGGGGCGCCTTCGCGGCGCAGGAGACGGACGCAAAAGGAGTGGAAAGTCGCTACGGTGGGGGACGCTTCGGGGCCGGTCGAGACGAGTGAGCGGACGCGGTCGCGCATTTCGCCAGCGGCTTTGTTGGTAAAAGTTACGGCCAGGACTGCCCAGCCGGGCACGCGGAAGGCGGTCATCAGGTGGGCGATGCGGTGGGTGATGACGCGGGTTTTACCGCTACCGGCTCCAGCCAGCACCAGCAGGGGGCCTTCGGAGTGTTCGACCGCCTCCCGTTGGCGGGGGTTCAACCCCTCAAGAAAATCCATCAATTTGCGATTTTAGCACGGTTCTCTGAAAATACCCGCATTTGAGGGTATCGAACGAATAGAACCAATTTCGGGCGGGGACGTCCAAGGCGTTAAGTGTGTTGTAACCTGAGTGGGTATACGTGCGCCTTTTCTTGTGGATAAATCAGGTTTGCGCTACTGCCGGGCGAGGCGTAAGGGCAGCGGGCGGTCGCAATGCTGATTGAATTCGAGCTCATTGAAAAAGCGAAAAACGGCGACGACGGCGCGTTCAATCAAGTGGTGCAGGCGTACCGGAAGCGCATCCTGGGGACTATTGCGCGGCTGATCGGGAAACCGGAAGACGTGGAGGATGTAGGCCAGGAGGTGTTTCTCCGGCTGTACTATTCGCTGGATCAACTGCGGGCGGCGGAAGTGTTCGAGCCTTGGTTGTACCGGCTGACAGTGAACGCGGCTTACGATTATTTGCGGCGGCAGAAGCGGCGGCATGAGCATCGCATGTCGGACCTGAGCGAGCAGCAGGTGATGATGGCGGATGCATCGGCCGGCGGCAAGCAGAAGGCCGAGGAAGACCGGCGGACGAAGGTTCGCGAGATGGTGCAATCGCTGCTGGGGAAGGTCTCCGAAGAAGACCGGATTCTGCTGATGATGAAGGAAGTGGAAGGGCTGTCGTTGAAGGAGCTGGAGAAGATTTACAAGGTGAATGAGAACGCCTTGAAGGTTCGATTGTTCCGGGCGCGGCAGCGGGTTTTGAAGGCTTTTGAATCGCAAGAGTGAAGCGGGCGGCAGGGCGGTTAGGAGTATACAATGGAACGCATGGATCACGACGGGATCCCAGGAATGAATGGCGGCGATCGATTGGACGGCTTGTTCGCCCAATATCGCGAAGCTTGCCCCGACCGGGAAGCGTCCGCCAACTTCATGCCGCAATTGTGGGAACAGATCGAAGCGCGCCGCAATGCCATGTCTTCTTCGTGGTTCCGGCTATGGGCGGAAGTGTGGCTGGTGGCTACGCTGACGCTGGCGATTGTTATCGGCGGCATTCTGATTCCGCGGTTCGAAAATCCTCCGGCGTACCAGGCCAGTTATGTGGATGTGCTGACTGCGGCGGATTCCGCGAACGACGCTGCGGTGCTGCCCCTGCCCACAGGGGAAACGGAATGAAACCCACGCGCTGGACAGTAGCCCTCTACATGGCGTTGGTGTTTGCGTGCGGGGGGGTGGCGGGCGCATTCGCGTACCGGCTGTACACAGTTTCCGAAGTGAGCGCGAATGTGGGGCCGCGCAATCCGGAAGAATTCCGCAAGCGGTTCATGGCCGATCTGAAGTCGCGGCTGCAGTTGAGCGATGACCAGGCGGCCAAGCTGGGCGCCATCATGGATGAGACCCGCATGCAGGTTCGGGCCGCGCGAATGACTATTGAGCCGGAACTGCAAAAGATTCGCGAGGACCAGAGGCAAAGGATCAGCGAGTTGCTTATCGCCCAGCCAACAGGTGGAGTGGCAAAAGATCCTGGACGAACGGCAGCGCAAACGCGAGAGCAAGAAAAACCGCCCTCCGCCGCCCGACGTCGCAGTAGCGCGGCTTTAAGCGACGGGCTGTTTCTTTTTGGCTTCGGCGGCGTCGCGAACCTTCTGATACTTCTTCTGGAAACGGTCGACGCGGCCTTCGGTGTCGATCAGCTTCTGTTTGCCGGTGAAAAACGGGTGGCAACTGGAGCAAATTTCAACGCGGATGTCGCCTTTGTGGGCCGAGCGGGTGCGGAACTTGTGTCCGCAAGCGCAGGTCACGTTCACTTCTTCGTAGGCAGGGTGGATACCAGGTTTCATGGCGAAGCTCTCAAACTTTCCTTGGGAATTTTTATATTAGCACAGTCACCAGACAAGGAATTTGTGATATAGTGATGTTTCATGTCGGCCAGCCGATTCAACTCGTTTCGATTTAGCTACTGGTGGTACTTTACCGTCTGAATCGCGACGAGTGGGCTGAAGCAACAAGGTTTAGTAAAGCAACCCACTCGAAAGAGTGGGTTTTTTGATTTTTAGGAGACCCCGATGATCATTTCGATGAGGCTGCATGCGAGTAAAGAGGAGATCGGCAATGTTAGGGCACGCATTGAGGAATTCGGCTACAAAGTGCATTCGATCGCGGGTGAGGAGCGGGTCGTGATCGGCGCGGTGGGAGTGGGCGACGTGACGGCGTGCCTGGAATCGCTCGAAGCGATGCCGGGCGTGGAGCGCGCGATGCGCATTTCTGCGCCTTACAAGTTTGTCAGCAAGGAATTCAAGCCGGAGAAAACCACCATTAAGGTGCGCGATGTGGTGATTGGCGGGGATGAGTTTGTCACCATGGCGGGGCCGTGCTCTGTCGAGAGCGAGAAGCAGATTATCGAATCCGCGCAATTGGTGGCCAAGCATGGCGCGAAGCTGCTGCGCGGCGGCGCGTTCAAGCCGCGGACTTCTCCTTATGACTTCCAAGGGCTGGAGCTCGAAGGGCTGAAGCTGCTGGACAAGGCGCGGCGCGAGACGGGACTGGGCATCATTACGGAAGTGATGAGCGACCGCGATGTGGAGATGGTGGCGGAATACGCTGACATTCTGCAGATCGGCGCGCGCAACATGCAGAACTTTTCGCTTCTGAAGACGCTGGGCAAATGCGGGCGACCGATTTTGTTAAAGCGCGGGCTGAGCTCGACGATCAAAGAGCTGCTGATGTCGGCGGAATATATTGTGGCGCATGGCAATCCGGACGTCATGCTGTGCGAGCGCGGCATTCGCACGTTTGAAACGGTCACGCGGAATACTTGCGACATTGTCGCTGTTGCGGTGCTGAACGAGATGACGCATCTGCCGGTGATTCTGGATCCGAGCCATGCCACGGGCAAGCGCAGTCTGGTTCCGCCGCTGGCGCGTGCGGCGGTGGCGATCGGCGCGGATGGCATTATCGTCGAAGTGCATCCGCAGCCGGAAAAGGCTATCAGCGATGGCGCGCAGTCTTTGAATCCGACGCAGTGGGCGAATATGATGCAGGATCTGCAACCGTACATTGCGCTGTGGAAACAGGCGCGAGTACGGGAAGCTGTGGCTGTCTAGGCTCGCGTGAGCTTTCGCTCTAAGCCTTGGCGGGTCGTGCTTGCGGTTGTGGTGGTGTGCGCGGCCGCAATGGGAGTATTCTACTGGCTGCGAAATCCTTCTTATGACGCCGGGCGATTGCTGGCGATGCTTCCGGTGGGGCGGGCCACGCTGGTTTATATCGATACCGGATCACTGCGCAAGAGCGGATTGCTGAATCTGGTGGCGGGATCGAAGGCGGCTGAAGAAGCGGACTACCGCAAATTCGTGGAGCAGACGGGATTCGATTACCGCACGGACTTGGACGCGGTCGCGGCGGCCTTTATCGATGGCCGCGTTTACACTACGCTGCGCGGGCGGTTTCAATGGGCGAAGTTAGCGGCTTACGCGGAGAGCCAGGGTGGGCAATGCCGCGACGCGGTGTGCGGGATGGCAGGCAGTAGCGCGGAGCGGAACATTTCTTATTACGAGGTGGCGTCGAATGTGCTGGCGCTGGCGGTGTCGCCCGATCCACGCGGAGTGACGAGTATTGGTCCGGGCGGCCGGAAGGTGGAGATTCCGGCGGCGGCCGATCCGGTGTGGATTTCGGTGCCACCCGCGGTTTTCAATAAGCTGGACGCGTTTCCGGATGGGACACGGGCGTTCTTGAGTCCGCTGGCGCGGGCGGAAAAAGTAACCTTCGCGGCGGGGCCGCAGGGCGATCGGCTGCAGCTTCGGTTGGAAGTGGTGTGCGCGACCGCGGAAGCGGCGGCGGACTTGACGAAGCAGCTTGCGGGCGTCACCGGCTTGCTGAAGGATATGATTGGGCGCGCGCATATGACTCCCAATCCTCGCGATCTGAGCGGCGTGCTGGTGGCGGGGCGTTTCGAACAGCGGGCGGCAACGGTCATCGGCACTTGGCCAATCGAGCGCGGGTTTGTCGAAGCATTGGCTTCGGGCCAGATACAATAAGATACCCATGGAAGCCCGTGTTCTTGCATTTGTTCTCGCCGGAGGCAAAGGCACCCGGCTGTACCCTCTGACCAAAGAACGAGCCAAGCCGGCGGTACCGTTTGGCGGCCGTTATCGCATCGTCGATTTCGTGCTCAGCAACCTGATCAATTCGGGCATTTATTCGGCGTACGTTTTGATTCAGTTCAAGAGCCAGTCCTTGCTACAGCATTTGCGGGATGGATGGGAAGTGAGCGGGCTGCTGCGGCAGCATTTCATCATTCCGGTTCCAGCGCAGATGCGTTCGACCGGCGAGCAGTGGTATCGCGGCACGGCGGATGCGTTGTATCAGAACATCAATTTGATCGAGCAGGCCGATCCGCACTACATCTTGATCTTCGGCGCGGATCATATTTACCGCATGAATATTCGGGCGATGCTGGAGTATCACGTACAGAAGCGCTCGGCGGCGACGATTGCGGCGATTCCGGTGGAGAAAGAGCTGGCAGCGGAGTTTGGCGTCATCGAAGCAAAGAACGACGGGCGCGTCACGGGCTTTCACGAAAAGCGGGCGGACGCGCCGACATTGCCAGGCGATCCGACGCGGGTTTACGCTTCGATGGGGAATTACATTTTTTCGACCGATTTGCTATTGCGGGAATTGTACGCGGATGCGGCCAATGAATCCAGCTCGCACGATTTCGGCCGCGACATTCTGCCGGGGCTGATCGGGCGTGCCGACATGTTCGCTTACGATTTTCAAACCAATCACATTCCGGGCGATCCGCTCAACCAGGATCCATATTGGCGCGATGTCGGGACTATCGATACTTATTATGCGGCGAATATGGATTTGCGCTCGCCGACGCCGGCGCTGAATTTGTACAACCGGCAGTGGCCGCTGCGAACGGCAGGATACTTCGACGCTCCGGCGAAGTTTATTTTTGACGAAGCAGGGCATGCCGGACAGGCTACCGATTCGATCGTATCGGGCGGCTCGATTCTGTCTGGAGGAACGGTACGCAATTCGGTGATCGGGCGCGGCGTGCGCGTGCTGTCGGGCGCATTAGTGGAGGACTCGATCGTGTTCGACAATTGCGTCATCGGCCGCAGGGCGCGCGTGCGCCGGGCTATCTTAGACAAGAACGTGCATGTGCCCGAGGATGCTTCTATTGGTTTTGATTTGGCGCAGGATCGCTTGTTGTATCACGTGACGGAAAGCGGGATAGCGGTAGTGGAAGGGCATCGTTCGACGGTGGACATCGCTACGATGCTGGTTTGATACAATAGATGAGTCGGCTGTTGGTCTTCCCCCACCAAAGTAATCCAGCCCGATGGCCATACCCTAAGAAGGGCGCGTAGCTCAACTGGCAGAGCAACTGACTCTTAATCAGTAGGTTGTAGGTTCGATTCCTACCGCGCTCACCACTTTCAAATGAACTCGTTCGCGACTAGGCAAGTTCGTGAACGGGGACATCGTAATAAGCCGTATTGACCACTCCTTTTCTTTGGAACTGGACCCACACGCGATAGGTTCGCGGCCGGGGGAAATAGACGTTGAACTGCATGTTGGGGCCACCGTCGGCGATGAAGGGGTGGGTGTGGATCAGGTCGATTAAGTCGTCGCTTGCGGCCAGCATGTGTCCCCAGGCGCCGATGTATTTCTCAATCCCCTCGGCGGGATTGAGCTTAAAGAACATCATGGTCTTGATGCCCGCGATGGGATCGGGGGGATCGGTTTCGAGCGATACCTGCATATTGGCGGTGTCCCTGGTTGAGTAGTCGCGCTGGAGCGACGGCGTCGCTTGCGATCCGCCGGCCACAATGATGGTCTTGGCGATCAATTGAGGCGTGGCTCCGTCGGGATAGAAATCGCCTAACAAGCGGTAGAGACCGGGCTTGGGGAAAGTGATTTCGTAGCGAAACTTTCCATCCGCTCCGAAGACCGGGTGATCGTGCACGAAGAACTGCAAATCCTGGCTGATCACGAACATGTGGAACAGCTTCTCGTGAACGATTTGGAAGTGTTGGATCAGCTTGCTGTTTTCCGGATCGAGAACACTGAACTCCAGTTGGACCTTTTCGCCGACCTTGGCCGCGGCAGGCGTGAGTTTCAGGTCCATGGGGAATTCGATGGGCTCCGGAATGCCCGATCGAAGTTTCATCCCACAGCGCGGGCAAACCCCCTCGACGTTGGACCTAACGTCGGGGTCCATGGGACACTGATAAACCAGATCCTGAGCTTTCAGGCGGCTGGCGAGGAAAGTACCGGCAGCGGCGGTCAAGAAACTGCGGCGATCGGTATTCATGAGAATCCCCTTTCACTTGGCATGGGCGGCAATCTGTGGAACTCGACTGGGATTGGGAGGTGGGGGCACGTCCGCCGCCGGAATCAGGCTTATTTTGGCCGCCTGCGGCACGCCACGCAATAAAGTTCTAGAGGGAAGTTGCAGCGGCGTCCTCAAGAGGAATGGATGATTGAATTTCACTTTGTAATCCTGCAGCCAGAGCAGCGGGTAGACGCTTCCGTCGGGCAACTCCGCCGTCATTTGGAAAGACGCGCCGTCGGGGATTTTGTCCGGCCAGAGAGCGCCGAGCAGGAGCGGGCGCACGAGCTTGGTATCTCCGCTGAGCGCCAGCGCATCCGCGGGGCGGTTTAACGTGAGCTCCGGAGGCTTCTCGCTTTCCTGCGGGATATCCTTGGGCTCTCCTTCAGGCGCGCCGCCTTCTTCCCAGTCGACGATCAGCTCGAGCTGCTCGGGAGTGAGTCCCTGGTCGTTGCGGAAATCGCCAAATCCTTTGACCGCGCCCCACGGGGGCATGCGCCGGCGCAGCACTTCCTCTCCGATGGCCTTCGCCCACGGCCGCGCCTCGGCATAAGAGGCCAGCGAGAAAGCTTGGCCGCCGGCTTGATGGCAGGAGATGCAATGGGTGTTAAAGAGCCGAATGATTTCACGGTCAAACGTTACCTTGGTTGTGATCACATCGTGGCCCAAGGCCGTCATCATCAGCAACGGCAGAAGCAGGATCGAGCCAAGGCTACTGGCGCCGGTAGATTTGCGTGCTGGCATAGTTGGCACCGTTGTAAGCGCCTTTGACCGTCATGGTCAGGGTCTTGCCGTCCGGCGCGATTTTCATGGTGCACGTTTCAGATGGCATACCGCGAACCTTGCCGGTCCGTTCGATGGTGTTGGGGTCGTCGCGTTTGATGGAGACGGTATCGAGGCCGGTGCCATCGATCGGGTAGTCGTGGCCGTCAAACTTCGCCGTGTACTCGATGGTGGTGATGCCGCCGTTTGGGGTTTTGGTGCTGGTGAGATTATGCAGTCCGCCGTTTTTCATTTCGAAGATCATGCTGCGGTCGAAAGGGCCGGGTCCGGGTGTGAACTGGGAATGATCGGGATCCATGACCCACTTCCCAAGGAAAGCGTCTTTAGATTGCGCGGAAAGGTTTGGCGCGGTTAGCGACAGCGTAATCAACGACAGTCCGGCGATGTAGGCCGTGTAAGTAAATTGACGGAGGATCGGGCGCATAAGCTACTCCGGGTAGATTCTGGCACTTCGCGGGGTGGAATCATATCCCCTTATTGCCGTAGGAACGTCTGCGCCCGTTGCGCGTCCACTAGCGCGGAGGCCCGCGGCGGACCTGTTCGTGAATTTAGATCCTTACTGGAGCGTAATTTTGTTATGACCATTCGACGGCTAGTAATCTTAGGCTGCCTTGCCTTGGGCGCCACCGGCACTGCGGCGGCTTCGAGTACAGTACAGGGGGTCCTCATCGATAAGGAATGTTCGCTGAGGGCGGAAACGCGCATCGTATCCTTCCCGAGCCCTCATTTGGAGGGAGGGATGCTGTGGGCCTACACCCATACGCGGCAGTGCTTACTGATGCCGGCTTGCCGGCGCAGCGGCTATGGCGTTTACACTTACGAAACCACGAAATATCTCAGCTTCGACCCGGCTGGGAATCGCAAGGCGCTGGCCTTGATCGAGGCTTCAAAGAAACCGGAGGACATGCGGGTCGAGGTCACGGGTGAAATTCAAGGCGACACGATCAAGGTGGACTCGCTGAAGCTGCTTCCTTGATGTGATGTCCGCATTTTTGGTGCCTTTACGGGATGGCACAAGCGGATCTATTCATGTTTGATGGATTTAGACAAATAGCTTGCGTCTCCGGCGATTCTATCGAGATCGGGTGTGACCGCGCGGCAACCGAGCTTTATGAGGAGCTCTATAAATTATGATGAGGCAGCAAATTTTGACAGCTTTCGGCTTGGTGGGAATTCTATCCATTGCCGCGTGCCATAAGGCCGTTCCGGTGGCTTCGCGGCCGACTCCGCCGGCTCCGGTAGCGACGGCTGCGCCGGCGACGCCTCGACCTACGCCGAGACAGGCCCCAGTAAGTGTAACGCCTAGCCAGACCACGCAAGCGACGCGCTCGACCACGATGACCCCGCAGGAGCGCGCGACGCTGAACGACCGGTTGGCCCGGCTAGCGGACGCATTGTTCGACTACGATAAGGCGACTATCCGGAGCGACGCCACCACGGTGCTGAAGGACGACGTCGGGGTTATCCGCGATATTCTGTCCAACTATCCCAGCCAGAAACTGGTGATCGAGGGTCACGCCGATGAGCGCGGCTCGGAGGAATATAACGTGGCGTTGGGTGACAAGCGAGCGCGCGCAGCCGAGGAATTTCTGACCACCATGGGTATCCCTGACGTGCAAC
The DNA here is from genome assembly GCA_963745995.1 of Bryobacterales bacterium. Lineage (GTDB taxonomy): Bacteria > Acidobacteriota > Terriglobia > Bryobacterales > Bryobacteraceae > Palsa-187. The sequence continues at coordinate 725,720 of CAVUZF010000005.1, read as the reverse complement.
TGACCGTGATCAGTTACGGTAAGGACCATCCGGTTTGTACGGATCAGACAGAAGCTTGCTGGCAGAAGAACCGCCGGGCGCACATCACCGCCGCCCGCTGACGGTACTCCTCAGCGCTCCTCTCTCCGGTGTAACCAGGGGTCCCGGAGAGAGGATCTTTTGGCTGCCGAAATTAGGAAGGGAGGGGAAAGCGCAATGAGAACGATCTACTTGACGGTGCTGCTGCTTTTGCCGCTGGGCGTGGGCGCACTGGCGGACGACCAGGGTGACCGCCAGAAGCTGCTAGGAACATGGGAACCGCAGGGCGTGGCGGCGGAAAACACTCCGGCTTCCTCGTGGACCTTTTCGACCGCCCACAACTCGATGCAAGTTACGGAAGCGGAGGGCGGCAAGAAAATTACTGACTTTGCCTGCGGCACGCAGGGCGCGCCCTGCGAGGTCAAGACTGCCGGAAAAAAGGCCACGGTGTCGATGTGGTTCAACGGGCCTTCGCTGGTCGAGATGGAGACCAAGGGTTCTGACGTCGTCAAGCGCCGGTTCAAGATTCTTCCGCAGGGCGACGGGATGGAAATGGAGGTAATTCCCATCGTTCCTAGCGGAAAAACGGAGACCTTCCAGTTCAAGCGGGCACAGCTCGCGGCCCGGCAAGAGTGACTATTTTCCGCAGGCGCGCATTTCGAGGGACACTAGACATGGGGTCCTCTGTGCGCGTCCGCAGGTCGGTACTTCTTAGCGTAGCGTTTACCGGGCTGCTGCTCATCATCGGCGCTTCGGCGTTTGCCATCTGGCGCAACGCCACGGCGGCTCAAGTGCGGGTCGCGGCGCTGCACAACGCCCATTTAGAGGCCGGGAACGCGCTGTCCGCGTTGCGCGCCAACGTGTATCTCACGGCGGTCTTGACGCGCGACTACCTGCTCGACTCCGATCCGAACCATGCGCGGCAATACGCCGATCAGTTCGTGAAGATTCGGCTCAGCACCGATGATAGTTTCCGCATCTTGACGGCATCGGCTCAAGGCGACCAGGAGAAGGCAGCGCTCGATCGCCTGCGCCTGGAGGTGGAAACCTACTTGGATCCCACCCGCATTGCTCTAGATTTGACTCTGGCGGAGAAAAACGCCCGCCGCGAGGAATTTCTACGCGAGAGGCTGCGGCGCCGCGAGGAGATCGTCACCCTGGCGAGCCAAGTTGAGCGGATGATGACCGACAACTTCTTGCGGGAGCGAGAACGGGTAACCAGGGCCGACCAGGAATTTCGCGCCTCGCTGGCCTGGACTACGGGGCTGGCTCTGCTGCTGGGAATCGGCATTGCCGGCGTGACGCTGGCACGGATGTTGACGCTGGAGCGCCATTCCCAAATCGCGGAATCGGAACTGCGGCGTTTATCCGCGCAGGTGCGCACGGCGCAGGAGCAAGAGCGGAAATACCTGTCGCGCGAATTGCACGACCAGGTGGGCCAGATGCTCACGGGCCTGCGCATGGAGTTGTCGAGCATGGCGCGAAGCTGCGGCGATTCCGGGGGTGAATTTCCCTCGCGGATCGCGCATGCGATGAGCATCGTTGAGCAGACGCTGCGCGTGGTGCGCGATATCGCCATGCTGCTGCGGCCCTCCATGCTCGACGATCTGGGCCTGACTCCGGCCATCGCGTGGCTGATCCGGGAAATTTCGCGATCGAGCGGCCTGGAGATTGAAGCGGCCCTGGATCCGGCGCTCGATCACCTTCCCGACACCCATCGGACTTGCCTCTACAGGGTGATTCAGGAGGCGCTCACCAACGTCTCGAAGCACGCCGGCGCGCATCGCGTTGAAGTTTCGCTCAAGGCAACGGGAGGATGGGCGGTGGGAACCATTGCGGATAATGGCTGCGGATTCGATCCGGGAGCGGTGCGGCGGGATGGCTTGGGCCTGATCGGCATGGAGGAGCGGGTGCGGGAACTCGGTGGACACCTGCGAGTGGTGTCGAGCACGGGGCAAGGGACCAGGGCCGAATTCCGCCTGCCGATACCGAAAGCCAAGGAGCGAATCGCGGTGCAGGAAATGGCAAAGGAGACGAGCGATGATTCGCATCCTGATCGCGGACGACCACGGGATCGTACGGACCGGGTTGAAACTTCTGCTTGACCGCATCGGCGAGATGGAAGTGGTGGGGGAAGCGGCGGATGGCCGCGAGGCGGTACGTCTGGCCGCGGAACTGCATCCGGACATCGTGATCATGGACATCGCCATGCCGTTGCTAAACGGCTTGCAGGCCGCGCAAGCGATCCGGCAGAACGCACCGACCGGGGTGATTTTCGTCACCATGCACACCGATGAGAGCTACATCTTGAAAGCGCTGGATGCCGGAGCCCGCGGGTATTTGCTCAAAGACAATGCGGATGAAGACATCGAGCGTGCCGTTCGGGCCGTGGCGGCCGGAAAGCCGTACTTTTCGCCGACGATCTCGCGGACGTTGCTGGAGGAGGACTTGCGGCTGATGCGGAAGCGCGGCGTGCAGGATTCCTTCGATCTGTTGACGGAGAGGGAACGCGAAGTCCTGCAGTTGCTGGCGGAGGGAAAATCGAATAAGGAAGCGGCCGCGGTTCTGAATCTCAGTCCTTACACGGTCGAGACACACCGCACTAATATGATGCAGAAACTTGGGATTCACAACACTGCTGAAATTGTGCTTTATGCCGTTCGTAAGGGCGTTATCACCCCTTGACGGCGCTGCGGGACGTGGCGGTTCGAGAAAAGGTTCTCGATGGTGTGAAACCAAATCGGCGGGGGAAAGCATCACTACAGATATGCGCGGCAGAGCGTTGCTGTTGGTCTGGGCCTTATCTGGAGTTTTGCTGGCTCAGCAGCCCGAACCTGGGTCTTCGCCAGAGGCCGAGCCTTCGGGCGCGACTAACGGGCCGCAATCGCCGCAATGGCGCAGTCTCAGTGTTCAGGATAAGCTGCGTTACGATGCGCGGCATCTATTTGAGCTCGACAATTTGGTCTACGCGGGGATCGGGGCGGCTTTCGATCAGGCGCGCGACCGGCCGCCGGAGTGGGGGCAAGGCGGAGGTGCTTTCGCGGAACGGTATGGGTCGCATGTGGGGCAGTACTTAATCCAGCGCAGTATCATGTTTCCGGTGCAGGCGATGGATGGGGAAGACACCCGTTTTTTCCGTTCAAAGCGGAAGAGTTTCCAGGGGCGCATTGCCGACGCGTTCCTGCACACCATCTGGCGGCATGACGATAGCGGGGGCATGATGCCGGCCTACAGTGAATTTCTAGGCGACTATGGAGCGGCGGCGGTGTCGCGCATGTGGTGGCCGGCGCGCTTTCATAACGGACACGCCATCTTCATTGCGGGATCGGATACGATTTTGATCGACGCCGGCATCAATGTCATGCACGAGTTCGCTCCCGATATGAAGCGCTGGCTGCACGGCGATTTCGGGCGGCATCACTGATAAAGCCGATCAGGGCAGGGCGAATACCATCAATCCTTGATGACCGTTGGTCGCGTTGCTCATGGGCTGGGCCGCGGCCATGATGGCGACGTACTGCTTGCCGTTCTTGCCGCGATAGGTGATGGGAATGGCGCCAGCGGTGTATTCAAAGCGGGTTACCCACAGCAGTTGGCCCGTCTTGGCATCGAACGCTCGAAAGCGGCCGTCGTTAGTGGCGCCGAGAAAAACCAGCCCACCGGCGGTGACCATGGGGCCGGCGTTCCCGGTTCTTCCGGTGTTGCGTTTTCCCTCCGGCAATTCGTCGGTCACGCCGACGGTTACCTGCCAGGCGATTTCGCCGGTGTTCGCATTCACGGCGCTAAGGCGTCCCCAAGGCGGTTTTTGGCACGGCCACGCTCCGCCGGATACGGGCTTGCCGTCGGGGCCGTTCGCTGGCGCATCGAAGCGGCCGGGCGAACCGGCGGCGCCCGAAGGACCGGCGGTGTCGTACAACAGAGGGTTTGATTCGTTCACATAGTTAACGCGATGCCCGGCGGGGAATTTTTGGATCCAACCAACGTTTCCCCAGTCCTGCGTGAACGCGTAGACGTAACCGGAGCGAGGATCGGTTGCGGTTCCGCCCCAATTGGAGCCGCCGGTTATGCCCGGGAAGGAAACGGTGCTGCGGGGCGGCGCTCCTTCTGCGCGGTAGGCCCACGGCGTAAAGGGACCTTGATTGATGAGGCCGCCGCTTTGCTCTACCAAAGCACGGCAGGCTTGTGCGTGTTCAGGCGTGGTGTCGCCGGCCGTGACTATATCGTCAGCTTTGTAACTCATGCGGGCCAGAGGAGGGGGTTTCAAAGGGAAGGGTTGCGTGGGCCAGGCCTGTTCATCAGGCGCGTCGGATTTTGGAACGGGGCGCTCTTCGACTCCGAAGACGGGCTTGCCGGTTACGCGATCGAGGATAAACATCAGGCCGGTCTTGCCTACTTGCGCGAGGGCCGGAATCTTCTTTCCGTCCTTCACGATGTCGACCAAGCCGGGGGCCGGCGGGAGATCGTAATCCCAGATATCGTGATGCACGGTCTGGAAATGCCATTTGTATTTTCCGGTCTGGGCGTCGATGGCCACCAGAGCGTTACCGAATAGATTCGCGCCGTGGCGATCGCCGCCGTAATAGGTGGATGACGGGGCGCCGATGGGCATGTAGAGAATGCCGCGGGCTTCGTCCATGGTCATTTGAAAGGTCCAGGCGTTGGTGCCGGAACGGTCTTTCCAACTGTCGCCTTCCCAGGTGTCGCTGCCGAGCTCGCCGGTCCGGGGGACGGAATGGAAGTCCCAAAGGGGAGCGCCGGTGCGGGCGTCGAGAGCGCGGGGGTCGCCGGAGATACCGAGGGGCGCGTGCTCCTGGCCATAGGCGCCGATCATTACCAGGTTTTTAAAGATTGTGGGTACTCCGGCGTAAGCTACCGCCAATTCGACGAAACCTTCTTTGCCGAAACCGGGATCGAGTTTGCCGGTTTTTGCGTTCAGCCCGATCAGGGTATGGTAGCGGGCGACACTTTGCGGTCCCTGGGAGAATTCCCCAGTGGCGGCGGTGAAAAGAATGCGCGGCGGATTCTGCTTGTCGCCGGGCCAGAAAGCGACGCCGCGATAGTTGGCGGTGAGGCCTTCGGGTAGCAAGTAGGTCCAGAGGGTTTTCCCAGTTTCGGGTTCGAGAGCGACCACGCCGTTGCCGGTGGGCAGGTACATCACTCCCTGAATCACCAAAGGGGTTGCTTGGGGCGGAGCTTTACCGCCGATGTCCGCAGCGCGGTAGGACCAGACGAGGGCCAGCTTGGCGACATTCTTCGTATTGATTTGCGAGAGCGGGGAAAAGCGGGTACCGGCCAGATCGCGGTTGAAGGTAGGCCAATCGTCGGCGGGATTCCGTGGGTTCGCAGATTGCGCCAGAAGAACCGGGAGGCTGGTGGCTAGGGCGGAAATCAGAAAGCGGAGCCGAGCGGTCATGATAGACATCCTCGTTTGGGGATGCTATCACAAGCGGGCGATGTCTTAACAGCTTCGGCTAAAAGATTTGGCCTTGCGCAGGTTGCTGACGATTTCCTGTTTGACGCGCTGGTAGAGGTTGGGATCGTGCTGGCTGAGGCCATTGAGGATGCCCATCATCTCCCTGTAGGCGCGGTTGCTATCGTAGCCGGCGTCGGTCATGCCCGATAGGTTGTTCACGGAAAAAGAACGTCTATAGGTGGGGGATAGATTCGCTATAAGGTTCATGCCAGGGAATAAGCAAGTGGAGCGCCAAGCGTTAAGTTATTGATTTTAGGGTTGATCGTTCGCCGTGGAGTCCAAATTCTGACGGTACAAGTGTTAATGAATTGACGACTAGAATTTGGGCGGGGCTCTGCGATATGAAGGTGTGCATCTGGCCGAACAAGCCCGCAACATCCTGGACGCCGCTGAATCGGCGTCGCGGAGCGGACAGGCTTGTACGGAGATGACCATCCTCATCGGGCCCGAGGGCCACATTCGGATGGTGGCGGATTCGGACTGGCCGCTGGAATCGCTGGCGCGGCACCACGGGGCACAGTCGGCTTACCGGGTGAGCGAAGAAACCGGCCGGATACGCGTGGAAGGCCGTGACGGGATGCGGCGCTGCGTGCTCGAATCATCCTCCCCTGCCCGCATTGCACGGTTGCTGCTGGGATGATTTCACTACTGAAGACCGCTTTTGAAATGGAGCGGCTGGAAAAATTCAAGAAGGTGGCGCTCGAATGCTATGGGCTGGCCCTCACGTCGACGGAACAAAACGTCATTGAAGTGGATCACCAGCAGGCGACGCAGTTCCGGGGAGAGCTGCAGGCGTTGGTAAGCCAGTTGGGGGAGGCCTCAAGTCCCGAGAAATTACAGAATATCCAGGACCTGTTCCGGGAAGAACTGCGCGAGTACCGGGATAGCACGCACGAGCAACTGCGGCGGTTGCGCAAGGAAATGGATGCGGCGGTAGCGGCGCTGGAAGAATTCGCGGGAAACGCTTCGGCGCGCGGGGACGATCACGAAAAAGAATTGAAGCAGGCGCTGAGGTCGCTGGACGCCGCGGCGGACAGTGACCGGCTGGAAGCGATGAAGGCAGCGATTCGCGCGGCTTCCGCGGATATTCTTTCCAGTTTCGAGCAGATGCAGGCAAAGAACCAGTTTGCTATTGCGCAGTTGAAAGATGAGATCCGGCTGCTGCATCAAAAAATTCAGGCCGGGCGGCGGCCGGTGTTGAACGCGGAGACGTGGAACCGGCAGGATGTGGATCAACGTATCGATCAGATGTTAAACAAGAACGCGCCGTTCTGCCTGGTGTTGATCGTCCTGCGGAACTTGAGAATGCTAGCAAGCCGGTATTCGGGAGGCGTGGTGGAAGAAGCGCTGGAATCGCTCGAGGTGCGGCTGCGGGATGCGCTGGGCGGGGACGTCATGCTAGGGCGCTGGACTTCGAATCAGTTTGTGGCGATTTTGAACGTCTCGCCGAGCAGCGCAATGGCGATTTCGCGCGACGCGGCGCAGAAGCTGACGGAGCCTTATTCGTTCAAGCACGAGGGGATTCCGTGCACGCTGGTGTTTCAGGTGGCGGCGGGCGTAGTGGATCATCAGGCAGGATCCGACGCTTTGAAATTCCAGAACAAGTTGGCGAGCCTGTCGAAAGCGCTGGGCGGCGGACCTCTGTAAACAAACGGGTCTAAAGAAACTTTCCATCTCTGCCGATGGGCCATCTGTGATCGCTTTATTAGCGCTCCTCCTGGCGCAGGACGTGCATTCGCAGGCGGATCGCGTGCGCGCGGCTATGGCGGCTTCTTTAGCCCAGCAACGCACTTCGGTGCGGATGCAGGTTCTAAGCGCCTCGGCGACCAGGTATTCCCCCAACCCGTTGCTGATACCGGAGATGGCAGCTTGTGAACCGGTTTCGCAACCGGAGTTGTCGCGGATGATCGAAGATATCGCTCCGCGGCAGAACATCAGCGCGGCCTTGGTTCGCGAGGTGGTTCGCCAGGAATCGGGCTTTTATCCTTGCGCGGTTTCGTCCAAGGGTGCGGTAGGGCTTATGCAACTGATGCCGGCCACGCAGGTGCAATTCCAGGTGAAGAATCCGTTTAGTCCCAAAGAGAGTCTGGAGGCCGGCAGCAAGTTGCTGCGCGACCTGCTGGATCGCTATCACGGGGATTTATCGTTGGCGCTCAGCGCGTACAATGCCGGCTCGCAACGCGTGGATAAGACCGGCACAGTGCCGGAGATTCCTGAAACCAAGAACTACGTACTGGGGATTCTCAACCGGCTGACGCAGCAATAACTTAGTGGAACAGATTTCCTAGGGTCTGGATTTCCTGCTCGAAGGCGAGAAGAACGCGCTCCTGAGAAAACGCAAGACCGGGGATGTCGAGGGTCTCGGCTTTCTGACAGGGCAAAGGAAGCGGCAGCACTGACATTCCCAAGTGATTGATGTAGGCGTCGGCGTGGTGGACTCCCAGGCTTAGGTTTGGCTTTCCAGAGGACTCAGGGGGCTGATGGTGATCGGCCGCGGCCGATTGGATGCTTTCGGAGAGCTCCCAGCGGGAAATCGCCAAGGCGGATAGCTCGGCGTGATCGATGCCGATGACGTCGCGCTCGGCCTCAATGAGCGTGGCTCCGTTCACGGCGGTGAGGGCCAGGATGTCGTCGTACTGCCTGGGCAGGCCCACGGCGATCAGCAGCTTTCCGACATCGTGGAGCAAGCCGGCGAGGAAAGCGTCCTGTCCGGATTCGAAGGACACTTCTTCAGAGAGCAGTTCGAGGAGCGTGGCGGTGGCCACCGAATGGACGTTGAAGCGCCGCACCGAAAAATTCTTCGCCATCTTGGTGCGTGAAAACAGATTCGAGATGGACGAACCCAGGGCGAACTTGCGCAGGGCCGCGGTTCCGATCATGGCGACGGCGTGGCGCACGGAGGACACCGGGCGCAGGCGGCCGAAGATGGCCGAGTTCGCGAGGCGTAGGATCTGGCCGGATAACATGGGATCGCGCTCGACGGTTTCGACCAACTCAGGGATCTCGCAATTTCGCCGGGAGAGCTGGCCCAGTAATTGCGTGAGCATGGGTGACATCTTGGGCAAACGGTCGAGGCAGCGCAGAGTTTGCGCGCGCAGCGAGGACGGCGTTATGACGGAGACTCCCATCCGTACGGTATATCGCGGAATCTAGAGCTTTGTAGAGCGAATTCCTGGGTATCAGGCGCGGCGCCGGTGGTTGGACGCGCGGGCATTGGTCAGGCGGTAGATGTAGGCCAGCACTTCGGCCACGGCCTTATAGAGGTTCGGCGGGATTTCGCGGCCGACGTCGACGGACGCGTAGAGCGCCCGGGCCAAAGGCGGATTTTCGACCAGGGGCACGCCGTTCTCGATGGCGCGTTGACGGATGCGGAGAGCGAGATAGTTCTTCCCTTTGGCGACGACCAAGGGAGTACCGGCGGAATCGTGCTGGTAGCGCAAGGCCACGGCATAGTGCGTGGGGTTGACGATGACGGCGGTGGCGGTGGCCACTTCCTTCATCATGCGGCGGCGGGCCAGGTCGCGGCGCAGACGGCGGATCTTGCCCTTGACCTGCGGATTGACTTCGGATTCCTTGGCCTCTTCCTTCACTTCCTGCTTGCTCATCTTGAGTCCCTTGGTGTAGCGCTTGCGCTGGCGGAACAGATCGATGATGCCGAAGACCAGGAAAACGCCAGCGGCTTTCCACAGCAAATCCTTGAGGGCGGCGGCGACGGTTTGCAGGCTGACGTCCAGGCCCGCGAAGGGCAGGGAGAGAAACACTTCCGCATTCTGCTTGGCAATGAGATAGATGGTGGCGCTGAAGACGATCAGCATGGCGGCGGCTTGCCCGACGGCGGCGGGACCCTGGGTGGCCATGTTCTTGATCTTGCCGGCGGGGTTCAAACGCGAGAAATCAGGCATCAGTTTTTTGAGGCTGAAACCCATTTTGGTGACGGCGAGATTCACGGCGACGGTGGTCAGGGTGGTCAGGCCCGCGAGTACGGAGAGTGGGAGGAAGGCGCGGTTGAGCAAGACTCCGGCGATGCGCGGGAAGGTGGTTACGGTGAGCTCGCCGCGGAAGGCGCCCTCAAGGGCTTGGCGTAGCATCTGCTTCATGCCATCCATCCAGGACGGAAACCAGGCGCCTAAAATTCCCAGGAACACCAGGAAATTGGCAGCGGCGATGATCTCGCGCGAGGACGCGTATTGTCCTTCGCCGCGCGCCTTTAGGAGGCGCTTGCCAGTAGGTTGTTCTGTTTTGCTGGAATCCGCCATGACGTTGCGCTAGGCCGCGAGCAGGCTGTAAACCAACTGCATGGCGCGGTTGGCGGATTGGGCGAACACTTGCGGAAAAATCAGCAGGAGCCAGCCCAGCAAGGTTAGAGACAACAACATTTTGAGAGGCATGGAGACCTGCATCAGATGAAGCTGTGAATTCAGGCGTGTGAGCAGCGCGAGCGAAATTTCTACCATGAGCAGCAGCGCCAGCAGCGGCAATACCAGGCGCAAGCCGGTGGTGAAGATGGAAGAGCCGGCCTGAATCATGCGGGTGACCATCGGCATGGAGATGGCGAAGTGGCCGGGCGGGTGTGAAGTGAGGCTATCGGCGAAGGCGCGCAGGATCAGGCGGTCCATGCCGGTGGCGAAGAAGAGCAGTCCGGCGGTAGTTTGGGCGATCATGATCAGCACGGTGGAATCAGCGCCAGAGGTGGGATCGATGGTGCTCGCGAAGCTGTAGCCGGCTTGCAGGCTGATGATCTGCGCTCCCATTTGAAAACCTTCGATGAGAAACGATACAGCGAGGCCCACGGCCAGGCCCATGCCGGCTTCGGCGAGGATCCAGCCCATCAACAACGGGAAACTGACGCCGTCGGGATCGATGACGGGCCAGCGCGGCTGGAGAGCGAGAGTCAGGCTGACGGACAGGACCGCGCGCGCGATCTGCGGGCCGGCTTGAATCCCGGGGATCGGAACGAAGATGAAGGCTCCGGAGATACGAGCTAGAACCAGCAGGAAAGCGTAGAGGGTCCCGACATCAATCGTAAGATCAGTGCCCATACTTCGCGACAGAGGTGAAGACTCCCACGGTGTAGGCGACGAGCTGCTTGAGCATCCAGGGCATCAGGACAATAAAACCGGTGAGGAACGCGGCCAGGCGAGGGAAAGTACTGAAGGCGGAATCTTGTAATGAGGTCGCCACTTGCACCAAGTTCATGACGATGCCGACGCCGAAACCGATCAACAGCAGGGGCGCGGCCAGGCCAAAGGCTGCCATGAGGGCTTCGCGAATAATCTGTACGGCTGCTTCTGGAGTCATGAATGGAGTCCTAATAAAAAGATTTGACCAACGAGCCTACGACTAGATTCCAGCCGTCCACCAGGACGAACAAGAGGATCTTGAAGGGTGCGGATAGCATTACGGGCGGCAGTTGCACCATGCCTATCGAGAGAGTGACGGAGGCGACCACTAGATCGATGACCAGGAAGGGCAAGAATAGAAGCGCGCCGATCTGGAAGCCGGTCTTGAGCTCCGAGAGGATGTAGGCGGGGATCAGCACTTGCAGTCCGAGTTCGGAGGCGTTACGCGGCGCCGGCGATTTCGAAACCTCGACGAACAGGGCAATATCTTTTTCGCGGGCAAACTTCGACAGAAACGTCTTGAGGGGTTTAGAGCCTTCATCGAAGGCCTGGCTGGCGGTGAGTTTACCTTGATCCATGGGTTCCCAGGCGGTGTGATAAATTTCGGTGGCCATGGGCTGGAGGATCAGGAGCGAGAGGAACATGGAGAGTCCGATCAAGACCTGGTTCGAAGGCGTCGATTGCGTGCCTAATGCTTGGCGCAGGAAATGCAGGACGATGGTGATGCGCAGAAACGGCGTGATGGACATCAGCGCGGCGGGCAGCAACACCATTAAGGTGAGTGACAGCGCGATCTGCATGGGAAGGCTGAGCGTGGTGGCTGAGCCTTTGGCTCCCATCGCAGCGAGCGGCGAGTTGGAGGCCGGCGCGGCGAAGGCAATGGTTCCGCACAGGACTCCGAGGAACAGATTTCGCAGCATTAGCTTTCCTGCCTTAGGGCGGAGGGCAGGGCGATCTGCGCGGACTCGAGCAGATTGCAGCCGTTGGGCGACAGGCCGATGAGCAGGGTTCGGTCTGCCAGACGGACCAAGTGCAGAGAGTGATGCTGGGTGAGCGGCAGGCGATCGATCACTTCGAGACGGGGCACGCCGTCGCCGCGCTTGCGGCGTAGACTGGTGCGCGCCCAACCTTTGCGCTTCATGGCCCACAGGGCGCCGCACAAGAGGCCGAGCACAGTTAAAACGACTAAGAACTGTTGGAACACTTCCATCGCGGGTACTTATTGACTCCGTTTCCGGCTTTCAAAACCGGTGATTCTGATGGCCACGGCGCTGCCTAAACGCATCATGTCTCCCGAGCAGAAGGCGGCGCCTCCCACGTACAAATTCATTTTTGACCCTACCGGTTTGGGCAAGGTGAGGACACTGCCGGGAGATAGGGAGAGGATCTCCCGGACAGGTTTTTCGCAACGGCCCAACTCGGCTTCGACGGGGAAGGAGAGTTGGGCGTAGCGCGACATTTGTTGTTCGGCGGTCAAAATTTAAGCTCCATCAAACGCTTTAGAGCTGCATCGCGATCAGGGTCTGCTGCATCTGGTCGATCGCGGTGATGGCTTTGGCATCGGCCTGGTAACCGCGCTGGTACACGATCAGGTTGGTTAATTCGGTGGCCATGTCGACGTTCGACGCTTCGATCGAGCCCGCCACGATGTTTCCGCGGGTACTGGTGCCGGACGCGCCGACCGAGGGAGTGCTGGTGCCGACGCCTACCAGGTACTGATTGTTGTTGACCGCGATAAGGGTGTCGGGATTGGAGATCGAGGCAACCGCAAGCTGCGCGAGGGTGCGGTCCGTGCCATTGGAAAAAGTGGCTACCAGCATGCCGCCATTCTGCAGGGTCACTCCGGTAACCGTGGCGGCTTGCACGCCGTCCTGAGTGGAGCCGGTGGTGGTGGAAGCGCTGGCGTACTGGGTAACCAACGGGTTGCCGGTGGGGTCGAACAAATTCCAATTGATGTTGAGGTCCGTGGCGCCGTCCGTCAAGCCGCCAGTAGTCTTCACACTAACAGGCGCGCCTGCGGCCGGTGCGGTTAAAACACCGGCGCTGCTAAACGTGAGGGTGCCGGTGGTGAGAGAGGAGGGGGTTCCGGCTGTCCCGCCGGTTACATCCGCGCCGGGGATGCTTACAGCGTAACTCCACGTTAAGGGGGCAGTATTCGTGAAATCGACGGTTAAAGTGTGGGTGTTGCCGAGGGAATCAACAACCTGGACGGGTGCAGAGAAGGAATCGCCGACGGCCGCCGAGGCGTTGAGATTGGCGCTCACCGTCATGTTGGCCGTGGGCGTGGGAGCTTGCGAGGAGAGCGAGGGGACCGAGATGGACGAGACGGGTCCGGAGGGGTTCACTACTCCGTTTGTGGCGGTCCAACCCTGCACCAGAGAGCCGTCCTTGCTGACTAACTGCCCGGAGGGGCTGAGACTGAAACTACCGTCACGGGTATAGGTGGTGTTGCCCGAGGGATTCTGCATGACAAAAAAGCCGCCGCCTTGGATGGCGGCGTCGAGCGCGCCCCCGGTCGTCTGCACCGTGCCTTGGGTGAAGTTGCGAGTGGTGAGGGTGCTGCCTACGCCGGCGCCGACTTGCAACGATGCCGAGGCCTCGTTCATGGCGTCCTCAAAAAGCACGGAGTTGGACTTAAACCCCTGCGTGTTCGAGTTGGCGATATTGTCGCTGACGACGTTCAGAGCCTGTTCACTAGCGAGCATGCCTGAGAGTGGTATGGAAAACGATGACATGTATGTTTCTCCTTCTGTATATGAATTTTTAGATTCCGCTCGTCGAAGCGGGCGTCGTTAAAGCTGTATTCGAAAGGTCTTGTGCGGCGGTGCTCGCCACACTGCCTGGGGTAGCAGCGGCTGCCAGATTCGACAAGGCGTCCTTGGTGGTGGCCGTGGCGGTAGTGGCCGGCGTCGTAGGGTTAACGGCGCTGGATGGGGTGTTGGGGGCAGAGTACGTGCCGGTCTCGATGTCTTGGCGAATTCCGGACATCTGTTCCAGTTGGCTGAACTGCGCCAGCTGGGTGAGGAAGGTGGTGCTGTCCATGGGGGCGGTGGGGTCCTGATTCTGAATTTCGGACACCATGAGCTGCAGAAATGTAGTTTCGTTGCCCAGAGCACTGGTCGTGAGGGCGTTGGAGGTCGAAGTAGGGCTCGTGGCCGTTGTGGGGCTGGTCGGATTGGCGAGGGGGGAAGCTATGCTTGCCATAGTTGTGATGTCTCCTTAGAATTTTGAGCGCCGATGGAATCTTCCAGTTCTTCTACCCATCGGGGTTTGTTCTGTTGTTTGGATTCCTGTTCGGAGTTCGAACCGGATGAATACTGGCGGCCATTCGAGCCGTCGGGATCGGCGAAGGGTTGCTGAGAATTGTTCTGCGAGGTGGAGGCGTCGGCGCCGGGCTGCCAGACTTGCGTCCGAATGCCGCCGTCTTCGAGGCGAGTCACCAAGTCATTCAGGCCGCCACGCAGGGTCTGCGCCATTTCGGTGTCGCTGGTGCGCACGGACACGTGGACTTCACCGGCGCGTTCGACGAAGCGAACGGCGGTGCTCTGGTCAGTAGTCGCATCGGGAATCCGAATGGTGATGTCGCGATTGCCGCTCGACGGCGCTGGCGGAGCTTCTTGCACCTGATCCATGCGGGCTGCCACCGATAGCGGGCTGGTAGTCGATGCATGGCTGGCCGGGGCGGAAGCGGGCTGATCGGCGGTGGCGGCGTGTGTTTGTGCGGGCAGCGTTTCGAGCTTGGCGAAACGCTCACTCATCTTTTCCTGATCTGAGGACGCGCTTCCGCTTTCGCCGCTATGTGCGTCGGGCTGCACATCTGCTTCCGAGATGGATGGTCTGGCTGTGACCGGAGTCTGTAGCGTGGTTTGCGGACGGGGCTGCGAGTCAGTGGTGCGATCGGAGTCGGGCGCGGGCGAAGGCGTTTCTTGTGCGGGAGAGAGGCGGGCGGCGAAGGCGAGAGAGCCTTGGGGCGCCGGCGTGCCGCCGCTGCTGTCCTCTGCACGCCCCATCATTGGCGGCATGGCGGTTGTGGGATCGGTTGCGGCTGGGGCTGAAGAATCCTCCGTTACGGCGACGGAATTATTTTGCGCAGCCGATGAAGTCTGCCGCGAAGCCGGCGCGCCAGCAGGCGGACGAACGGGAGGCGGCGCCTCGACGGTGTTGATGACCGGTACCGGGATCGGCGCGGTTACGTCAACGGCAGCGGCCGGTGTCGAATCGGAAATTTTTTGCGGCTCGTGGGCGGCGCGGTTGATCACCGGCGGTTCCGTAAGCCGTTCGGGCGATGAATGGAATTGATAGGCGCTCCGGCGGTCCACCGTAAAAGCAGGAGCGGGGGCCGGCGTTGCGGCCGGAACGAGTTCGGAGACTTCGCTCACGGTGGAAGTGGTTTGCGCGGCGGTTGTGGCTGGCTGGAAAGTGCTCGAAGCGGTCACGGGAAGCAGCGGAGTGGAGGGATCGTCCGGCGCGGTGGGAACAGGCTTCGGAGCGACGGAGCTATCGTCCTGGGAAGGCGCTGATTCTTTCACTAATTTAGCCTGCCCTTTAGCCTGAGTCTTCGGCGGGGTTGCGCCAGGGATGGGAAGCGATCTTGAATCGCTTACCACGGGCAAACCGCGCAGTTCGAATGTGCTCCGAAGAATCGCGGGAGTGACAAGGGTGTTTGCGGGTCCCGATGTAGTCCTTGAAGGTTGCGGAGTGGGGTCCGTTGCAGTGGTGGAATCGAGGGTGGCGGCATCGTTGGGCGAAGCCATGGTTTCCTGCTGCAAGGTAACGGGTTTTGAATCGCTCACCAGGGGGATGCTGCGCAGATCGAATGTGCTCCGAAAGATCACGGGAGGGAGAAGAGCGGTTGCGGTTCCCGATGTGGCCGCTGAAGGCTGCGGAGTTGAGTGCGTTGCGGTGGCGGCATGGGGGGTGGCGTCGTCGGCGGGCGACGCGGTGGGGTCCTGCCGCAGTGTAATGGATGTCGTAAACGGCAACAGCAGGCGCGGCGGCTCCGCAGGCGGCGTGACGGCTTGCGGGACCATCGGGTTACCAACAGGGTTCGCCGGTAGCGTCGATGATGTTGTAGCTGAATCCTTTTGTTTCTTCTGCGGGACTGAGTGGTCGGCGTCCGTATCGGATGCGCTTTCGCGGGACGATTGATACTGCTCGAGCACGCTGCGGAAATTCGCATGCGCGGGGACTCCGCTACCGGCAGGAAGCGTGGACGCGGCGTCGGGAATATCGCGCAAGGTTCCCACAATCGGTGCAGAGGCTGTCATCGCTTGAGCCCTTTGCTATGCAGATTGGCGGCCAATTGTAGTGAAGACGTTTTTCAGCGAGTTAGCACGCGTGCGCCGTCAGGGCTCTAACGAGTTTCGTCGGGAATCCGACGGTGGCGCAGGGGAGGTCGCTGTCTTCATATCGCAAGTTGCGATGAATTTTCTAGGGAAAATCGCATCGCGCGAGTTTGGCCGTGTGCGTGCACTCTGGCACAGCAAAGTTATGGATCAAGTTTCCGTCACAGCCGCCAGCGGTCTGCAGTCGCGCATGGAAGCGCTGGACATGGTGGCCAACAATCTCGCGAATACCACGACGGGTGGATTCAAACTCGACCGGGAGTTCTACAGTTTGTTTACCGCGGCCGAAAACGAGGGCGACGAAACGTCGACCAAGCTGCCGCTGATTCAGAAACAATGGACGGATTTCAGCCAGGGCGTGTTGGCGCCGACCGGCAATCCGCTGGATGTGGCGCTTTCCGGCAAAGGATTTTTCGCGGTGAACGGGCCCGCGGGTCCGCTGTATACGCGCAACGGATCGTTCCAACTGTCTCCCGCCGGCCAGCTAACCACCAGCGAAGGCTATGCCGTGCGGGACATTAACGGGCAGCCCATTCAAACGCAATCGCAAGATCCGCTGGAGATCACTCCGGACGGGTCGATTACGCAGGACGGACAAGCCATCGGCGCAATTACAGGTGGTGGATTTTAAAGATCCTTCCGCGCTGCAAAAAATGGGCAACAGTTATTTTCTGCCCAGCGATCCCAAGAACGTGCCGACTGCCGCTAGCCGATACCACGGTGCAGCAAGGCAAGACGGAGAATTCCAACGTGGCGCCGGCCGAATCCGCGGTGCGTCTGGTGGGACTGATGCGGCAATTCGAAATGCTGCAGAAGGCCATCACCATTACTTCCGATATGAACAAACAAGCGCTCACCGAGGTGGCTCGGGTAGGTGGGTGACGGCAGCAATAAAACGGGGAGATGAGGGAACACATGAGGGAACGACATGATTAGAGCTCTGTACAGCGCTGCCAGCGGGATGACCGCACAGCAAACCAACGTCGACAATATCGCGCACAATCTGGCGAACTCCAATACTGCGGGATTCAAGGCGCGGCGGCCGCAGTTTCAGGACCTGATGTACCAGACCATGGTGCAGCCGGGCGCCGCAGCGGGCGCGCAAACCACGGTGCCGACCGGATTGCAGCTTGGCCTGGGAACGCGCGCGGCTTCTAACGAAATCGTCTTCACGCAAGGAAATTTCACGCAGACCTCTAACCCGCTGGATCTAGTGATTCAAGGGAACGGGTTTTTCCAGGTATCGCTACCGAACGGCGAGCTGGCCTACACTCGCGCCGGCCAGTTTCAGATGAGCCGGGAGGGCAGCTCTGGTGGATGCCAACGGCAACCAGCTGAGTCCGCAGATCACGTTACCCGCCGAACGCGCAAGGGATCACCATCGCGACCGACGGAACCGTGAGTTACACACTGCCGGGGCAGACCGCGGCGCAGACGGCAGGACAGATCCAGTTGGCCGGTTTCATCAATCCCGCGGGTTTGAACAGCCTGGGTCAGAATCTCTATCAGCCGACCTTTGCCTCCGGCGATCCGGTCCTGGGGAATCCGGGCGGACAGGAAGGCATGGGGACGCTGTTGCAGGGTTATACCGAACAATCCAATGTGAGCGTGGTGGACGAGTTCGTCAACCTGATCGTCAGCCAGCGTGCCTACGAAGCCAATTCCAAGGTGGTGAAGGCCGCCGATGAAATGTATCAAATGATGAATAACGTCACGAGATGATGATGGTGTTTCCTTTCTTGATGGCTTTGTCGGCGTTGCCGCCGGGATGCCATACGATTTCGAGCGACGTGATCTTCGCGCGCGATGTCGCGGCTGTCATTCCGGGCTTCTCGCGGGTAGCGGGCGATTTTCGTCTGGGCGCGGTAGCCGATTCCGGCGCGCCGCGGATTCTCGAAGGCGCTCGAACTGCAGCGGATCGCCAGGAACCAGGGCGTGGAACTTCAGGATCTTGCCGGACGTGTGTTTTGCTCTGCGGGTGTTTCATACCGCAGCCGGACGAGATCCGGGCAGCGCTGCGCCAGACCTTGCGCGATGTTCCGGGAATCGACGCCGCCAAAATCGAAATTTCTTCTAGCAGTCAACGCCCGGTTCCGTTCGGCGAACTGGTTTTCCCGAGAAGCGGATTGCAATTGCCCTCTGGAATTCAACAGGAAGCGATGTGGCGTGGATTCGTACGCCATAACGGGGGCGATTTCCCGGTATGGGCCAAGGTGCGCGTCATCGCCGAACGTCACCCGCATCGTGGCGATTGCCAATATCCCCAGCGGAAAGCCCAGTTCAGCGCAGCCAGGTTCGCCTGGAAAGCTGTGAGGATTCGCTGCTGGATGAGACCACGGCGCGCAATCTGGACGAAGTGATCGGGTACTTACCGAAGAGCGTTCTCCGTGCCGAGTTTCCGATTCGCAAGACGCAGCTTGCTCCTCCTCCCGATGTTGAAAAAGGCGAACTGGTGGACGTTCAGGTGTTCGCCGGCGCTGCTCATCTGGTGGTAAAGGCTAAAGCGCAGGCTGACGGATTCAAGGGATCGACCATTCTGATGCACAATCTCTCGAGCGGCAAAGATTTTCCCGCGATGGTGGTGGGAAAGAACCGGGTCATGGTGGGGGATTCGGTGCAATGAAGAAGATCGCCATCGCCTTCGTTCTGTTGTGCGCGGCCGCCAGCGGTGTGCTGGCGGCGCCCAAGAACAATAAGAAAGCTCAAGCCGAAGCCGCCTTCGGCGCTCGACAAGTACATCGAGCAGGCTTCGCAGCCGGAAACGACAACTGGCCCTAATGTTCCCACCGGGTCGCTGTGGACTCCCGCGGCGTGGTTTTCGGATTTGGCGGCGGATCAACGTTCGCGGCGCATCGACGACATCGTGACGATCGCGGTTCAGGAAAGCGCTTCGGCGGTGAGCACAGGCGCGGTGAAGACTTCCCGCCAGTCGAGCGCGCAACAGCAGCATCACGGCGTTGGCTGGACTCACGAAGGCTACCGGGCCGTGGGCGAACCTGGCTAACCTGGGCGGTCAATCGAGTTTAAATGGGCAAGGCACGACCAGCCGCACCACCACGCTGACAACGACGGTTTCCGCGCGCGTGACGCACGTTCTCCGGAACGGCAATCTGGTGGTCGAGGGCACCAAAATCGTGGGGATTAATTCCGAAAACCAGACCATTACCGTGCGCGGCGTGATTCGCCCGATTGATTTGGATACCACCAACACGGTGCAGTCCTCGAGACTCGCGCAAATGGAAATTCAGGTGAACGGCAAGGGCGTGGTCGAGGATTCGGTGCACCGGCCCAACATTCTTTACCGGCTGCTGCTGGGGATCTTGCCCTTCTAGGAGATTCGCGAAAAATGCTTTCCGTTATTCTTCCGCTTTTGACGCTGGCGCTGGAGCCGCAGACCAACGGCGCGCGGCTCAAGGAGCTGGTTTCGATCGAAGGCGTGCGCGACAACCAGCTCATCGGCTACGGCCTGGTGGTGGGGCTGAAAGGCACGGGCGACAAGCAGCAGACGCTGTTTCCGGCGCAGAGCCTGGCGAATATGCTTCAGCAAATGGGCGTGACCAGCAATCCGACTCTGTTCGCGGTGAAAAACACGGCGGCGGTGATGGTCACGGGCACGCTTCCCGCCGTTCGGGCAGCCGGGTATGCACATCGACGTAACCGTCGGCTCCATGGGAGACGCGTCCAATCTGCAAGGCGGACTGCTGCTGATGACCAGCATGAAGGGTATCGACGGCCAGGTTTACGCAATCTCACAGGGCTCGGTGGTGACCGGAGGTTTCGTTGCCGGCAGGGGAGGGAACAGCCAGACGGTGAATCACCCGACCGTAGGCCGCGTTCCGGGAGGCGCCACGATTGAGCGCGCCGCGCCCACGGTTTCGCCCAGCGGCCGCGTGCGGCTTTCAATTGATGCAGCCGGATTTCACCACGGCGCTGCGCATCAGCAATGTGATCAACGATAAGTTCGCGGACGGAAAACCGCCGCTCGCCAAGCCGGAGAATTCGGCGTTGGTGGCGGTGACGATTCCGCCGGAGTACGCCACGCGATCGGTGGAATTCATTTCCGAGATCGAAGCGCTGCAAGTGCAGGCGGACCGGCCGGCGCGCGTAGTGATTAATGAACGTTCGGGCACGATCGTGATGGGCAAGGAAGTGCGTGTCTCGCCGGTGGCGATCATGCACGGGAATCTCACGGTGGAGATTCAGACGGTAAACACCGTCTCGCAGCCGGCGCCGTTCTCGCAAGGGCAGAGCACGGTGGTTCCGCAGGTGGAAGTCAACGCGAAAGAAGAGAAATCGCGCAGCCTGGTGCTCAAGCAGGGTGCGACGGTGGAACAACTGGTGCACGCTCTGGGCTCAATCGGATCTACGCCGCGCGATGTGATTGCGATTCTGCAAAGCTTGCGGGCCGCCGGGAGCGCTCGAAGCGGACATCGACGTTATCTAGACTCCTATGGCGGATTCTCTTATTTCCGGAGTATTATCGACCCCTGGATGGCGACCGGAATGAGCGGGCTGTCGCAGAAGACGGACAGTCCGGAAAAGATCAAAGACGCGGCTGGACAGTTTGAATCGCTGATGGTGGGACAAATTCTCAAAGCGGCGCACGAAGAAGAGGGCGGATGGATGGGCGCCGGCGAAGAAGACCAGACGTCTGCCTCCACTATGCAGATGGCCGACGAATATTTCGCGCGCGCGCTCACTGCGCAGGGAGGGTTGGGCTTGGCGCGGATGATTTCGAGCAGCCTGGACCAGGCTTCGGCAAGTGCGGCGGCGGAAGCGGCTAGCCGCTCCAATCCCGCGAAGAAGTAGACGCCATCTGCGGAACACCGTCGTAGCCCGAACGCGGCTCAGAATTCGCGGCAGGCTCCTGCGAGACTGGCTCTACTGACGTTGAACCGCTGCCGCAGGTCCGGATC
This sequence comes from Bryobacterales bacterium, assembly GCA_963745995.1. Taxonomy (GTDB): domain Bacteria; phylum Acidobacteriota; class Terriglobia; order Bryobacterales; family Bryobacteraceae; genus Palsa-187. Next base: position 704,848 of record CAVUZF010000005.1, on the reverse strand, counting down.
ACCACTTCCTTCCAGGCACCGGCCAGTGTCGTAAGCACGGAGAGGGCATTTTGAAACGCTTCTTCGGACTTTTGGCTGTGGCCCGCCATTAACTGCCGCTGGACGTAGCCGTACAATTCGGCGAGGGTGTGCGTGAAACTTGCGCCCACGGAATGATCCAGCGCCAGGGTGAGTTCGTCGACCGCCTCGTGCGCTTTGGTGACCGCGCGGCCGCGCGCAAAGATGTCGCCATCGCGGAAGCGCGCAATCGCGGTATTCACGCTGTCGATCGCGATTTCGTATAACATCTGAACGCGTTCCACCGGGTGCGCGGAGAAGACTTGGTTTTCGATGTAGTCCCGATGAGCTTGCTGTGCGAACTGGTCATCCATCACGGGTACATATCGCAACAAATCCGCGAACGTATAGTGCCATCTGCTAAGCCCTAAGGTTTTCTCTACCTTAGGCCGATGTAAGGTCTATCGCGCAGTACTAACGTGCAGACGGTATTACGGGAGAACTAAAAGTGTCGACAGTTTTGTGGCTGACCTCGAGTCCGCAAGTGGATCTGGTGCAAGCATTTGAGCGGGTGACGCAGTTGAAGGTGGTGGTCGCCGACGGCCAGAACACCAACTGGAACCGGATCGAAGACCGCTTTCGGGCGGTAGCTGATCGAATTGCCCACGGGAGCCTCGGTGATCCGCGCGGCGTTAGCGCAAGCTCACCGGACAGCGGTGCCGCTGCCGGTGGTTATTTACGACAAGGAATCGGTGCTCGACGAGTCGCTGGTACGGCCGCCGGCCATGTTCCATCACTTGACCGGGGTGCAGACCGCGGAAGCGCTGGGCGCGGTGGTGCGGGAGGCTCCACGGGCGGGCACGCGGCGCGAGGCGTGGGCGAATCTTCTGATCGGCGATAGCCAGCCGATGCGCGATCTGCATGCGCTGATCCGCTTGATTGGGCCGCGGCAGGCGACGGCGTTGATCACGGGCGAGACCGGAACCGGTAAAGAGATGGTCGCGCGCGCGATTCACATGGCGAGCCGGCGTGCGGAGTCCGAGATGGTGGCGGTCAATTGCGCGGCGATCCCGGAGAACCTGGTGGAAGCGGAATTGTTTGGGCACGCGAAGGGCGCGTTTACGGGCGCGACGAATCCGCGCTCGGGCCACTTTGAACAGGCGCATCGCGGAACGATCTTCCTGGACGAAATCGGGGAGTTGCCGCTCGAAGCGCAGTCGAAACTGCTGCGCGTTTTGCAGGAGCGGCAGATTCAGAGAATCGGCAGTTCGGAATCGCTTGCCGATCGACACGCGCGTGATCGCCGCGTCAAACGTGGATTTGCATGCGGCGGTGGAGCAAAAGACATTTCGCGAGGATCTGCTGTATCGCTTGAATGTGGTGCCGGTGCACGTCGCGCCGCTGCGCGATCGTATCAGCGACATTCCGCTACTGGTGGATCACTTCATCGACAAGGTTTGCGTGCGGGAGGGGATCGAGCCGAAAGTTCTGTCTTCGAGCGCTCTGGATCGTCTGACCAGCTACCACTGGCCGGGCAACGTCCGCCAGTTGGAACATGCCATTGAAATGGCGGTGACGCTGGCTGGAAACCGCAGCCGGCTCTACCTGGGAGACTTTCAGTTTCCTTCGCCGCGAACGGTTCGGGCGATGGAACCGGACATTCGCGTGCCGGCGTCGGGCGTCAATTTTGAAGAAGTCACCGCGCGCGTGGAGAAGCTGCTGCTAGAAGAAGCGCTGCGTGCTTGCGGAGGCAACAAGGCCAAAGCGGCGAACATTCTGGGAATGAAGCGCACCACTTTGTTGTATAAGACCAAGGCATTAGAAGCAGTCGCAAGTTAGTTATTTATGGCAGACGCCACCACAGCCGGGACCAAGACCATCGCACTTCCGTGGGGCGCGCGCTTTTCGGCGGGCTTTGGCGAGATGGGTGTTCCCATTGCCGTAGTGGCGATCGTGCTCGCGCTTGATCATGCCCATGCCGGGCCCGCTGCTCGATTTCCTGATTGTCAGCGACATCATGTTGTCGGTGATCGTCATGATGGTGGCGGTGTACATTCGGCGTCCGGTCGACTTCAGCGTTTTTCCCACTACCTTGTTATTGCTCACTCTGTTCCGCCTGGCACTGAACATATCGTCGTCGCGACTCATTTTGTTGAACGGAAATACAGGAACTTCTGCGGCGGGTCACGTAATCGAGGCGTTCGGCAGCTTCGTGGTCGGCGGCAACTACATTATTGGCGCGGTGATTTTCCTGGTGCTGATCGCGATTCAATATGTCGTCATCAACCATGGTGCGGTTCGCATCTCGGAAGTGACGGCGCGTTTCACTTTGGACGCTTTGCCGGGGAAACAGATGTCGATCGACGCCGATCTCAATTCGGGGCTTATCGATGAAAACGAAGCGCGCGCGCGCCGGAAACATCTTTCGGCCGAGGCGGAATTCTTCGGGGCCATGGACGGCGCGACGCGTTTCACGCAGCGCGATGCGGTGGCCAGCATCCTTATTACCGGCATCAATATTATTGCGGGGTTCCTGATAGGCGTCTTGCAGCATGGCATGGAACTGCGGCGTGCGCTTGAGACCTACACGGTTCTTACCATCGGGGACGGCTTGGTTACCGTCATTCCGGCGTTGATGATCTCGATTTCAGGGGGTTTGATCGTCACCCGGACGGGATCGGAGGACAGCCTGGGGGACCAAGTCCACAAACAACTTTTGGGAAACGCGCAGCCGCTGATGTTGGCGAGTGGGGTTCTGATTACGCTGGCTCTGCTGCCGGGGCTGCCTACCATTCCATTCCTGCTGATGGGCGGCGGATTAGGCACGATTTCCTGGAGGATGCGTCAGAAAACTGCCGCTATCGCCGCGGATTCGACAGTGGCGGCGGCTAAACCGAAGGAAAATCTGGAAGGCTTGCTCAAGGTGGAGCCGCTTTCGGTGGAAGTCGGTTTGGGCCTGGTCAATCTGGTGGAGCGCGGCGCCGAATCGCCCTTGCTGACCCGCGTTGCCGGCATTCGCCGGCAGCTGGCGACTCAACTCGGGTACCTGATGCCGCCGGTGAAAGTTAAAGACAACATGGCGCTGCGATCGCGTGAGTACGTGATCCAGATGCGCGGCAGCGAAATCGCTCGCTTTGAGCTGCTGCAAGGCCATGAATTGGCCATTCCGAGCGGAAATCCCGATCCTACGCTGCAAGGCAAAGCGACCGTCGATCCGGCGTTCGGGTTGCCGGCGATTTGGATTCGCCAGGATCAAGTGGATCGCGCGCGCAGCAGCGGCTACACCGTGGTGGATGCGGTGAGCGTCATCGGCACGCACTTGACGGAATTGGTGCGGCGGCACGCTCACGAATTGTTCACGCGGCAGGATGCCAAGGTGTTCTGCGATCGGGTGGCGCAGGAGAATCCCAAGGTCATCGAGGATTTGGTCCCGAAATTGCTACCTCTCAGCACGATCCAGCGAGTGATCCAGAACATGCTCAGGGAACGTGTGCCGATCCGCGATGGCGTCGGAATGTTGGAGGCACTGGGCGAGGCTGCACACAGCAGCAAGAACCCGGTCCTGCTCACCGAATACGTGCGCCAGGCGGTGCGGCGCTCGATTGTCAAGCAACTGGTGAACGCGCAGGGCGAGCTGCCGGCGTATCTTGTCGATCCATCGCTCGAGCGGTCGATCGAATCGTCGGTCGAGCACGGGGAGATGAACAGCGTGCTGACCATGGCGCCGGAAGGGATTCGAGACATTTTGGGACGGTTGCAACGCAAAATAGCGAAGGCGGAGGCGGCAGTGGTGATCACCAGTGCCGGATCGCGCTATTTCCTGCGGCAGATTGTGGAATCGTCGATGCCGAGCCTGACGGTGCTGTCGCACAATGAGCTCCCGACAGATGTGAAAGTCCGTTCGCGCGGGGTAATTGAATAATGAAGCGTGATCAGATGCGAATCAAATCTTATTTCGCGAAGTCCGTCGACCAGGCCATGGCTCAAGCCAGGGAAGAGCTGGGCGAAGAGGCGATGCTTCTCAATACGCGGAAGGCGCCGGCGGATCATCCTAGCGGGATGAACTACGAGGTCATTTTTGGCGTGGTTAGTGCGGGAGTAGCTGGCGAGGCTCCTGCTTCGCTTGCGCTGCCCAAAGTGGAAAGCACTGCGTCCGCACCGGCTTCGCTACAGCTTAGAGCAATTGCACCAGCAAATCGATGAGATTCGGACGCTATTGCTTCGCTCGTCGCAGGCGCAGTTGACCCTACAACGGGCAGTGCCGGAGCTGGCCGATGTTTACGCGCACTTGATGTCGGCTGAAATCGAGCCTGCGCTGGGCAAGGATATTGTCGATCGCCTGGAAGCGACCATGGCTACCGACGCTTTCTCGACGGGCACGGGGAATGCCGGCAACCGCTGGAAACCGCAGCGCGCCGATTGGGGACGCCTAGAGGCGTTCCTCCGGGTGGAACTGGAAAATCGTGTGGGCTTAGCTCCGCGTCTGGGGGTTGATGAGAACCCGGCAGTGGTTCTGGTGGGGCCGCGCGGTGCGGGCAAGACCACCAGCTTGGCGAAACTGGCGGTGCTGCGGGCGCGCTTCGCGAATGACACGGCCAGCCCGGCTGTTGTCGCTCGATATGTCGCGGGCGGCCGCGCATGTGCAGCTTCAGGCTGTGGCGAACGCCAACAATATCGCGTTCGAGGAAGTGCCGGCGGCGTATTTGCTGCCGGGGCTGATCGCGGAAACTCGTCAAAAAGAAACCGTATTCGTGGATACTCCGGGATATTCCGGCGCCGATTCCAAGGCTGCCGAAGCGGCGGCTGCGGCGTTCGCGGAATGTCCGCAACTTGACGTTCACCTGGTGATTCCCGGTTACATGAAGGCTCGTGACCTGCGGCTGTGCATTGACCGATACGCGCCTTTCCGGCCGACCAAGTTGCTCGTGACGAAGTTGGATGAAACCCAATCGTTCGGCTCGATATTCTCCGAAGCGGCTCGGGCGGGATTGAAACTTTCGTTTGTGGCGCACGGGCCGGGCATCCCGAACGACATTCGCCCGGCATCGTACAAAGATTTATTGATCGTACCTGCAGAACGCGCAAAGGCGGTCGCATAAGCACGGCATGGCGAGCTCTCAGCACTTCCGCGTATTCCGAGCAGCCGGAGAATGTCGCGGCCACTCGTGAGCAGTTGATTCTGGATCATCTGCCGCAGGTGAATTGGATCGCCACCCGGATTCACGAAAAGCTTCCGGGCAATACGAACCTGGAAGATCTGATCTCCATCGGGATCATTGGCCTGATCAACGCGATCGACAATTTCGACGCCTCCTTCAACGTCAAGCTCAAGACTTACGCCGAATACAAAATCCGCGGGGCGATTCTGGACAGCGTACGGGGCATGGATGGTATTGCTCCGCACAAACGGAAGAGATTGAAAGTCGTGCAGACGGCGCTCGACACTCTGGAACAGCGCCTGCAGCGGGCGCCCACGGAAGAAGAGATCGCCGCCGAAATGGGGCTTCCTCTGCGGGAGTATCAGGAGTGGCTGGCGGATTTGCGCGGGATCAGCATCGGAAGTCTGGATGCGCCTGTCAAGGACGATGACTCGCGGGATCTGGTGAGCTACATCGCCGACAAACCAGCGACTCGCCGGCACTGCTTCTGGAACGAGCTCGAATTGCAGAAGCTGATTCAGGAAGGCTTGGAGAAGCTTCCGGGGCCAGAGCGGCTGGTGCTGGATCTTTATTACCGGCAGGGCCAGAACATTCGCGAGATCGCACCGATTTTGGACCTGCACATTACACGTATTTCGCAGATCAAGGCGCAAGCGGTTCTCCGCCTGCGTAACTACATCGAACGGCGCTGGCCGACGCCCCGGGGAGTCTACTAACGTGACCCAGATCAACCCATCCATTAAAAGTCTCCTGGATGTTTTCGCGAAGGAACTCCAAGCGCAGTTGTCGCAAGGACATTCGGGAAACCTCAGCGTCAGGCCGAGCGATAGCGCGGAACCGTCCCTGTCGGATTTCATCTGGTGGTCGAGCGGCCTGAGCTTCGACCCGTCCAGCCGCATTCTGCTGGGAGCTTCGCCGGAAACATGGGAGACGCTATTCGCCGGCGATGAACTGGCGGCGCGGATCACACCGCTGCTAGAACAGACGGCCCGCAGCCGGTTTGGATCGGAAATCACTTGCCTGGAAGCAGAGCGTTCCGAAGCTCCGGCGGCGGATTGGACTTCGCTGCCGCTTACGATCGCGCGCGAAGGCGAAGCCGGGGTGGCGATCCACTTCAGTGTCAGCCCGGAGCTGGAAGCGGCGTTGGGAGCTTCCGCCAATGACGAAGCAGAGAACGATGTGCACCCCCTGGAAAATGCCGGTGCGAATCTGGCCGAGATCCTGATGGATGTCACCATGCCGGTGAGCGTGTCGCTGGGCCGCACCAAGATGTATATGAAAGACCTGCTGCACTTGACGAACGGATCGATTGTCGAACTGGACCAGGATCTGGCCGATGAAGTGGAAATTCGGGTAAACAACTGTGTACTGGCGTACGGCGAAGTAGTAGCGGTAGACGGTAACTATGCGGTTCGTATTTTAAGGATGGCGCCGGGCCGGACGGACCTTAGGGGAGCACGGGAAAAAGCGGCGGCCTGAGAGCGCTGGGGATCTCAGGTAAGAAAGAACTCTACCGGCAAGAAAAGAACTCTACAACCGGCGGGTTCTTGCGATATAGAAGGAGCAGTGCAATGAAATTAGAGAATAATCTCTTGAACATCTCAATGCCACAAAGCGACCGAGTCCAAGAGCCATCTAAGGCCCAGAGCCAAGCCTCTGGCCGCACGCAGTCTGCCCAGACTGCGGGGGATGGGGTGGATCTTGGAAGTCAGGCGGGGTTGGTTCAAACCGCGCAGGCTGCCGGCTTGTCCGATCGGGCGAGCATCACCCAGAGTTTGCGCGCGCTGGTTCAATCCGGCCAGTATAAAGTGGATTCCTCTGCGCTTGCCTACTCCATGATCTCGGCTGCCCAGTTCGGGGACTAGGCCGATCCTATGAATCCCCCACAAGAATCGGCGCTGGAAGTTTGCCAGCGCGCTGAAAACATGCTGCGTGAAATCCAGAGCGGGGAATTGGTTCCCGGGACCGAGATGCTCGCGCAGTGGGAAACGGAACTGAGTCAGGTGGCTGCATTGCTCGAAGCGACGCACGGCTCGATGACGGATGAGTTTAAGCCGCGCAACAATCCTGCGGTCCGAGCAGGCGATTCTAAGGGATCCGGCAACGGGCTGGGCTGCTGAAACTTCAGTTCGAGCATGGGTCGAACTATTGCATGGGCTTATTGCAAGCACGGCTGGGAACCGGATACTCGGCGCAGGGGCTGCCGGTGCTGACGCCCACCGAATCGCGAAGCTCTTTCGAGGGTTAGGAGGATCCACGCGATGGGCGGACTTTTCAGCTCCCTTAGCAACAGCGTTGACGCGCTGCGCAGCATCGAAAGCGCACTGGCGGTGTCGCAGAATAACGTCAGCAACGCGTCCACTCCCGGTTACGCGCGCCAGATTGCCCAGCTCGAATCACAGGCTTTCAATCTTCCGGCCGGCTTGACCGGCGGAGTGACATTCGCCGGCACGCAGAGCACCCAAGACGAATACGCCAACCAGGCGGTGCGGACGCAGCTCTCATCGCAAGGGTATTACACAGGCGAATCGAATCCACTGGCATCCATTCAATCCCTGTTCGACGTTACCGGGCAAACGGGAGTGACTGGCTCGCTCAATAACCTGTTTCAGAGCTTTTCGGCGTGGGCCGCGACGCCCAATACCACCAGTGCGCAAGCCGTTCTGAGCCAGGCGCAGTCCGTGGCGCAGAGCTTTCAAGCGGCCGCGGCTAGCCTTTCGCAGATCACCAATAGTGTAAATCAGCAGATCAGTTCCAACGTGAGCCAGATCAATACGCTCACGGCGGCGATTCAGCAAGCCAATATTGCGATTCAAAACAATCCCACTCCGGACGCCGGACTGGACGCGAATCTGCACGCATCGCTCGAATCGCTCTCGCAACTCGCGGATATCACTGTGTCGTTCCAACCGAATGGCACGGCGACGGTGCTGTTGGGCGGACAGACTCCGCTGGTGATCGGAGCGCAGCAGTACACCGTCTCGGCCAGTTTTGCGCCGACCGGAACTCCTACCATTCCGAACGCCACGCCGGACGCACGCATTCTGGACGCGAGCGGGCAGGACATCACTTCTCAGATTTCGCAGGGAAGCTTGGGCGGGCTGTTGAATGTCCGCAACACGGTGCTGCCGTCCCTGCAAGGCGATGGACAACAGCAGGGCGCTTTGAACCAATTGGCGCAGCAAGTCGCGGACCGCGTAAATTCGATCTTGACCTCGGCGCAGACGTCGAGCGGGCAAGCGGGGAGTCCGCTTTTCGCCTATAACGCGGCGAGTCCGGCCGACATCGCGCAGACGCTGACGCTCGATCCGAACATTACGGCCGCTACGCTCGCGCCGGTGAATCCGGGACCGCCGCTGGTTTCAAACGGCGCCGCGTTGCAATTGGCGGGCCTGGGTAATTCCACTGCTCCAGCGGACCAGATTTCCGGGCAAACCATTCTTCAGTACTTGAGCAGCATGGCAACCCAAGCGGGCCAAAGCGCTTCCGACGCCCAAACTGGAAGCAATCTGCACGCGCAGTTATTGGCGCAATCGCGGTCATTGCAGACCCAGGTGTCGGGAGTTTCGCTCGACGCAGAAGCCGCGCAAGTATTGCAATTGCAACAAGGCTATCAAGCAGCGGGCAAAATGGTCAGCGTGATCAATACGCTATCCGATGCGCTGCTCAATATGTTCTAGCGGAAGAAAGAGGCCATTCCATGATTCAAAATTCAGGCGCCATCAGTCAGCAATTCCTGACGAATCTAAATTTGTTGCAGCAGCAGATGGCCCAAACCCAACAGCAAATTTCTTCCGGGACCAAAATCAGCCAGGCGTCGGACGCACCGAACGCGGTGGGCGACGTTCTGCAGCTCGAATCCGACCTGGGGCGCGTGAATCAAGTGACCAGCAATCTGAACCTGGTTTCGGGCCAGGTCAACAGCGCGGAGTCCGCGCTTGAGTCCGCCACCAGCCTGCTGGATCAGGTATCGAGCATCGCGTCACAAGGCGCCGGCACCACAGCGTCGGCGGCGAGCCGCACCACGTTTTCACAGCAGGTCGGGCAGATCCTCACTTCGCTGGTAGGCATCAGCCAGACGCAGTTCAACGGGGCTTATGTTTTCGGCGGCGATCAGCCGACTTCTGCTTCCTACCAGGTGGATCTCAACAATCCGAACGGCGTGGATCGTCTGGTGACCACGCAATCCACGGCTTTGATCCAGGATGCTTCGGGAATTACTTTTGCGGTTTCGAAGACCGCGCAAGATATCTTCGACAATCGCAATCCAGACGACAGTCTGGCCAGTAATAACATCTTCGCGGCGGTCAACAGCCTGCGCGTGGCTTTGGCGAACAACGATACCGCCGGAATCAACACGGCCATCGGCTCCCTCAAGAGCGCGCAGGATTACCTCTCGCAGCAATTGGCCTTCTATGGCGGCGTACAGAATCAGATCTCCAATGCGCAGGACGTGGCGCAGAAATTCCAACTGCAAGACCAGACTGCGCTCAGTGCTGCAACCAGCACCGATATCGCGGCGGCGAGCGTCGCGATGACGCAGCAGCAGGCCAGCTACCAGGCCGCCATTGAGGCCGAAGCCGCCATGCCCAAGACCAGCTTATTTAGCTACTTGTCCGGCAACTGAGGCGGGGCGCGGCGCCTTCTGCGCCAACGGCGAAGCCATATAGTTATTCTGAATTACGATATCCACGCGGCGGTTGCGCGCGCGGCCTTCCTCGGTGTCGTTGGAGGTTTGCGGTGCGGTGTCGGCGAATCCTACAATCGCTACACGCTGCCGGTCCACGTGGAAATGCGGCCGCCATCACTTCCATCATCGAAATGCTGCGCGCGGCCGAGAGCTCCCAGTTGCTCCGGAAACGTGCTGTATGGATGGGCACGGAATCGGTGTGGCCTTCGATGCGCAACGGGTTCGACAAGGCATTCAAGGCGCTCGCGACTTTTTCGAGAATCGGGTAAGTGGAAGGATCGATAGCGTCCGTGCCGGAGGGGAAAAACGCCGTCTGTTTCAGGCTGACCACCAGGCCGCGAGGCTCCAGGTTGACCTCCACTGAGCCGGTCTTGATCTCGCTGGCCAAATCGGTGGTCAACTTCTTCATCGAAGGTGTCAGCTCGATGATGTTTTCGGGCGGGGCTTCCTTCGTCGATTTCTGCGATCCGCCGGGCCCTCTCATTTGTGCATTGCCCTGGCCTCGATCGTCAACCGTGCCGCCCAGAATCTTGGCGACGGCTGGCGGGACGCCCAGCGTTTTGCCATCCGCCAAAGCTTTTTCAACGGCTTCTGAAATTTGTTTGGCGCGGGATTTATCGGTTTGCGAGGAGGCGAACATCACCACGAAGAACGCGAACAGAAGAGTGATGAAGTCGGCGTAGGATACCAGCCAACGCTCGTGATTCTCGTGGGCCGCCTCTTTTTTCCGCCTAGCCATGGAGGGTTAACCGGCCGCCACGGTCTGGCCGGCCTCGGCTGCGCGCGGACCCGGCCTTGGCTTTCTTCGGACCAGCCGCCCCGTGTAGGAACGCTTCAAGCTTCACGCGAATCAACTTCGGATTCATGCCCTCGACAATGCTGATCACGCCTTCGAGCATTAATTCCCTGGCGGAGACGTCGTTGTGGATTCTGGCTTTGATCTTGCTGGCCGCGGGCAGGAAGAATAGATTCGCCACCGCTACGCCGTAGACCGTGGCTACGAAAGCTACCGCGATGCCGCGGCCCACTTCTTCGATATTTTCCAGATGTTTCATCACCTGGATCAAACCCATCACTGCGCCGATGATGCCGATCGTCGGTGAGTACCCGCCGGCGGCTTCGAAGACCTTCGCATCGCTTTCGGCATGTTGCTCGGCTTGCGTAAGCTCCAGTTCCATCATGCTGCGGAGCTCCTGCAGGTCGGTGCCGTCGACCGCCAGCGAAAGCGCCTTGCGCAGAAAAGGGTCGGCGATTTTGTCCAGGTCTTCTTCGAGTGAAATGATGCTGTTCTTGCGCGCTTTGGTGGCGTAGCGCGATGATTTCCTCAACGGCTGCGTGGGGATCGGTGACTTCCTCGAAAAACACCTTCTTCAGGCTTTTGGCCGCACTGATCAGAGTCTGCAGGGGAGAAGTGATCATGACGGCGCCCAGCGTTCCGCCCAGCACCACGATCGCGGCGGTGACCTGGGTGACGTCAGACACCTTACCGCCTTCCATCACCAACCCGCCGATGATGCCGCCTACGGCGACGATGATCCCGAGGATACTGGCAATGTCCGGACGCGAGGCTCGAAGGTTGGATTTACTCGTGGCTTTCTTCTCAGCCATTGGACCGCGGCTCTCCTATTCCGAAATTGGCCGCCGGATTCGCTCCCGGCGCCAGATTGGATGGGAAAGACTGATTGCGAAGCAGGCGCTGGCGGAAAGAGATGACCCGCTCAATGATTTCCTCGGTAGTCTCCAGAACCATGTATTTTTGCCCCGACGTCAGAGTGATCACCGTATCCGGCGTTACCTCGATGTGCTCGATTAAGTCCGAATTCACAATCAGCGGGGTGTGGTTTAGCCTGGTGATCTTGATCATGGAGTTGCCCAACCTTCCGCGGTCGTATTCCGCACATTTGCATATCGCAGAAAGAGCGGGATTGTTTATGCGCAATATAGACCTAGAAAGCGCGCTTGCGGGCCCCAGCCGCCTAAAGGATTCCTCTTAGGCGGACGATCATAGCGCTAAGTGCACTTATGAACTCACGGCAATCTGAGACCGGCAAAATCGCGGGCCAAAAGACTCGATCTGGGCCAGCAGGATTCCACTCCCCAATTCCGCAAGCTGCGCAGCGTCCACGAGATCTTCGCGAAGTCTCTTTCGAATGTGTTGTCGACATTTTTGCAGGCGGAAATCCAGGCGAATCTGGCGGCGATGAACGTCACCACCGCCGGGGAATTCCAGAAGAATCTCGCGAATCCGAGCTGCCTGATCAAGCTGCGGCTGCATCCGGAACAGGAACGCATGATCCTGTATCTGGATTCCGCCACCGTCCTCACTTTGCTGGAGATCTTACTGGGTGGCAGCGGCCAGCCGTCGCCCGATCCGCGTGAATTGACGGAAATCGAATGGAGTTTGCTGGAAGAAATCAGCCGGGTAATCATGCGCTGCCTGGGCGAGAGCTGGCAGGTGATCAAGCCGGTAGAGTTTGTGGTCGAATCGCTCAACAGCGATCCTTCCTTGACGCCGTGCCCGGAGCCGGCGCTCTCGGTGCTGCGGATCGTCTTTCGATCTGGAGCTTGGCGAACAATCCGGCCACTTTGAAATGGCGGTTCCGCGGTCCTTTTTCGAGATGCCTGCGCCGGCGGCCGAGTCGCCGGAACTGACGGCGTGAAACGCCCTCGCCATTGGATATGGAGCGCAATGCGCGGCTGCTCGAAGACGCGGAAGTTGAACTGGAAGTGCTTCTGGAGGGCACCCACCTATCGTTTGGAGACTTGCGGGCGCTGCGGCAAGGCCAAGTGGTCCGCTTCGACCATGGATTAAACCAGCCGCTGCGCGGCGTAGTGAACGGCGACCTTACCGTGATTGGGCACGTCCTGAGCGCGGGCAACAAGCGGGCGTTTCAGGTGGAAGAGAGGCCTTAGCGGCCGCAGCGGGCGAGATGGCGCACCAAGGCCAGCGCGGCGCTCTGGTTGGCAGCGTTCTCCGCGCGTCCGGCGGCGTCCCATATAAGAAGATCTTGACCCAGGCCCTGAATCAAGTCCATCCGCTCCCGTTCCTCGGCAGACAAAGCTTCTGGAACCATGGCGGACGATTGCAGGAGGGTGGATTGCAACTCATTGAATGGCACGCTTATTCCAGGCGGTAAGAATGGATCGGGCATAGCGTTCGGAGGCGGTTAAGGGCGCGGTGGAGGTCATTTGTTCTTCCCACAAGGCATATCGCGAAAGCCGGCGGGTCTTCTAATGAAAGATAGGAAAGAAGGCGGCTGGGACTCGCATCCCCTTCGTACCATTAAAAAAATATTGAACTAAAACTAAAATTTCAGTGGGTGTCTGCGACATGAATAACACCGCTGAGAAAAACAGTCGGGTTCGGCGAGACGCCGGAAACTTTAAGGCAAAGGAATAGAACATGTCACTTTCATTTCAAACTAACGTGACCGCGTTAACGGCCGAAAACAATCTTCAGGTGAACAGCAACTTCCAGTCGCAGACCATCAACCAGTTGACTTCCGGCTACCGAATCAATTCTTCCGGCGACGATGCCGCCGGCCTCGCCGTCGCCAACGGCTTGCGCAGCACTGTGAACGAGCTGACGCAGGGTGTTCGCAACGCGACCGACGGCACCAACATCCTGCAGACCATCGACGGCGGCTTGAACAACATTTCGAACATCCTCGATCAGTTGAAGAGCCTGGCGACGCAGTCCGCTTCGGGCACCTTCTCGGGCAACCGCTCCACCCTGAACCAGGAATTCACGACGCTACTGACCGAAATTGACCGCCAGGCCGCCAACATCGGCCTCGGCAGCGGCACCGGCACCAGCGCGCCAGTACAACGCCAGCATCTCGGTCTACATTGGCGGCGGCAGCACGCAGGCGAACGCCCAGGTCACCATCGATCTGAGCGGCAGCGCCAACGTTGTCAACTCCAGCGGTCTAGGCATCGGCCTCGACACAGTCGACACGCAGGCCCACGCGCTGAGGCCATCACGGATATCACAGCCGCGGTGCAGAGCCTCGGCCTTACGCAGGGCGCGGTGGGTACCGGCGAGAACGCTCTGAACTATTCCATCAGTCTGGCCCAGTCCCAGATCACCAACGATTCGGCCTCCGAATCGAGCATTCGCGACGCGAACATCGCCACGGAAGCGGCGAACCTGACCAAATCGCAAGTGCTGGAACAATCCTCGGTGGCTGCTCTGGCGCAGGCCAATGCGGCTCCGCAGGCTCTGCTTGAAGCTGCTCCAATAAATCGCAGCGGGGCTAATGTTTCATTCGAGCTGGGCCGATTCTTTACCGAGAACGGCCCAGTTTCCTTTTAGGCGAGCATCGCGCCGGGCAGTTTAGTTTGAGCGAAGGAGGAAATCATGGGCACAACCCCTGCCACATTCAACGGATCGAGCAGCTACGCCGCCGATCTGCAGCAGGTCATCACCCAGGCGGTGACGGTCGCCTCCATTCCGCTGAATCAATTGAACTCCAACGTCACTACGCTGCAGAGCCAATCGACAGAACTGGGTTATCTGCAAAATGGCTTCAACCTCATTCAAACCGCCATCCAGGGCCTCACCACCGCTTCGACTGGCGGCAGTCTTTCGGCGTCGGTCGGCGACAACACCATCGCCACAGCAAATCTGAATTCTAGCGCGGCCGTCGCGGCCGGCACTTATACGCTGAACGTGATCAGCATCGGCTCGCCCGACCACCAGCGTCAGCAACTGCCAGTTTGCCGGCGGTCTCCGATCCTTCCGCGTCCTCGATCAGCACTTCCAGCACTTACACGCTCTCAGTCAACGGTTCCAACTTCACGATTACGCCCACGTACGAATTCTTTGAATGCGCTGGCGCAGGCGATTAACTCGTCCGGCGCGGGCATTGAGCGCGACGGTTCTGAATCTAGGTTCGCCTTCTGCCCCGGACTACCATCTGTCTTTGCAGAGCACGGCGCTGGGCAATGTTCCGATCCAGCTAAACGACGGCAGCCAGGACCTGCTCACCACCCTTTCGACGGGGGCGCCGGCGCAGTATCAGGTGAACGGACAGCCCGCCACGCCCATTTCGTCGGATAGCAGCACGGTAACGCTGGCTCCCGGTCTGACGGTCAATCTGCTGGGGACGGGGCAAACCACAGTTACTGTGGCCAACGATCCGACCGCCGCAGCCAGCGCCCTTTCCTCTTTCGTATCCGCCTACAACCAAACGGTTGACGAACTGGCAACCAATCGCGGGACAGGCGGGCGGCGCGCTCACGGGACAAAGCGTCGTCTTTTCCCTGCAGCAGGCTCTGCAGCGACATGACAAATTATACGGGCGGGGCGGTTCGGCCACCAGCATGGCCGACCTGGGGCTCACCTTTGACGGAACTGGTCATCTGGTTTTCAATCAATCGCAGTTTGACGAGCGTTGCGGCGGCTGATCCCGGCGACCTGGCGGCTTTCCTGGGCACCGGCACGGGCAGCGGTTTTCTGGCATCCGCAGCCAATACTCTCAGCGGACTGAACGACTCCGACCAACGGTCTGTTTCGCGGCGCAGCAGGGAACCATTCAGAACCGGATTCTAGCGGACAACCAGGAGATCTCCGATACGCAGGCGCGGATCACCACCATGCAAAATCAATTAACCGCGCAAATGTCGGCGGCCGATGCGTTGCTTTCGACCCTGCAATCGCAGAACACCTTCATGACGCAACTCTTCCAGGCTCAGAATGCAATCGCCAACCAAGGCAGTTGATTCCTTTCGCACGGCTGTATCCGCGGGAGCGTTTGCGGAAGCCGAACAGCTTCTCGAAGCCTACCGCCGCGAAGTCGAAGCCTGCTGGAACGCGGCCACCTCCGACGACACCCGGCTGGCGATCGTCACGGAAGTGAGCGAAGTTTTCGAGTGGGCGCGCACGGCTACGCTGGCCGCTCGTTCGCACACCCAGCGCAAGCTGATTCTGCTGAGCCGCGAGAGTGCTTACACGCCCAGCCGCGGCAACACCGAAGTGCTCCATCTGGACGCGTAAGCAGCGTCAGAGATCCGACGCAAAGCGTCGAATTCTCTCTCCTCTCAGGCAGTACAGCGCTTAGCAAAATCAATCGGTTGAGCATTGGCATCACGGCGTGCAATTCCGAGTGCACCATGTTCCAAGGCATGGCTCTGAACTCCGAACACTACATGAGTTTGTTGAGCGCCCGTCAGAAACTGGTCGCTTCCAACATCGCCAACGCCGATACGCCTGGCTATCACACTCAGGACATCAATTTCCGGGCGGAGTTTGAACATGCGCTCGGCGGCGAAGATTCCACTCAGCCCGCGGTTGTGGAACCGGAGGGCCTGACTAGCAAGCCCGACGGGAACAACGTCAATATCGATCGCGAAGCCCGCCTGCTGGCGGAAAACGCCATGCGCTTCTCGATCGCGTCCAACTTTGCGCGCGCCGAGCTGAATTCGGTGAAAACGGCGATTCAGGAAAGCAAGTAGCGTATGAGCCTGTTATCCGCACTATCGATCAGCGCCTCGGGGATGTCGGCGCAGCGCCAGCGCACGGAGCTGCTGGTGGAAAATCTAGCCAACTCCGATACTACGCGGACCCCGGAAGGCGGCCCTTACCGGCGCAAAGACGCGATTTTCACGTCGGATCCTGCGGCGGCGGATTTCTCGTCGATGTTCGAATCCGAAATGGGTACGGGCATCGGGCGTGCGTGTTTCGGAGGTGGTCACCGATCAACGCGATCCCGAAAAGCGCTATCTGCCAGGGCATCCCGACGCCGACAAAGACGGCTATGTGGCCTACCCGCGCATGAATCCCGCTGAAGATATGGTCGACCTGCTGGGCGCGTCGCGCGGCTATCAAGCCAATGTCTCGGCTGTCTCCGCGGTGAAAGATATGATTCAACGTTCTCTGGATCTGTTCAAGTAGAGTCCTGCCATGTCCCTGAACATTTCCGGAATTTCTCCTCATGAGCCAAATACAACCCGATGTGGCCGCACCCGCGGCCGGCGACAGCGGAACTTCTTCCTTCAAAGATATTTTCAGCAGCGCCATCGGAGAAGTAGAAAATTCACGCAGCAGCGCTTCGAAGAGCGTGGAGCAGTTCCTTTCCGGCGACGGCGGCGACCTGCATTCCACGATTCTCGCCACGCAACGTGCCGATCTCGAGTTTCAAATGTTCATGCAAGTTCGTAACAAAGTGGTTTCCGCATATCAGGAAATCATGAAAATGCCGATGTAAGTTCACCCGATCGAATCCGTTCATGGAACAACTCAAACGACTGTTAGCAATGTTGTCGACCTCGCAACGCTGGACCATCCTGGTTGCGACCGTCCTGATTTCGGCTGGCCTCTACAGCTTGGTGCACTGGGAGAAGGAAAGCGCCTTCCGTCCGCTGTACACCACGCTGGCGCCGGAAGACGCGGCTGTGGTCATTCAGAAACTTAAAGAGGGCAGCACGGAATACCGTTTGTCCAACAACGGGACCACCGTTTCGGTGCCGGAAGAAAAAGTAGCTGAGCTCCGCCTGGAACTGGCCGCCGCCGGCGTGCCCAAGAGCGGACAGAATCGGCTTCGAGATTTTCGACAAAACCAATTTCGGCATGACCGACTTCGCCGAGCATATCAACTACCGCCGAGCGGTCGAAGGCGAACTCGAACGCTCCGTCATGGCCATCTCCGAGGTGGAGCAAGCGCGCGTTCACATCACCTTCCCGAAAGAATCGGTCTTCAGTGAAGCGCAGCAGCCCGCGAAAGCCAGCGTGCTGATCAAAATCAGGGCTGGCGCTTCGTTGCCCGAGACCGCCATTCCCGCCATCACGCATCTGATATCGAGCGCCGTGGAAGGCCTCGCGCCGGAATCGGTATCGGTGTTGGACATGCGCGGCAATTTGCTGAATCGCGCCAAGCGCGTCGATAGCTCCGGCGGCGGCGATTCATCGGAAGCGGCACTTGAATACCGCCACAAAGTTGAGCAGGATCTCACATCTAAATTAGAAGCTACGCTGGAGCCGCTAGTCGGCGCCGGGCGCTTCCGCGCGTCCGTCTCCGCGGACACCGATTTAAGCAGCGGCGAGCAGAGCGAAGAAAGTTTCGACCCCACCAAATCCGCCATGGTAAGTTCGCAGACCACGGAAGACACTTCGACTCCCACCCGCGCCATCGCCGGCATCCCGGGTACGGCCTCCAATCTTCCGGATGCGGCTCCGAAGCCCGCCGTCACCGGAGGTGGAACTTCGCGCAAGACCGAGAACGTCAACTATCAAACCAGCCGCACCGTGAAGCGGACGGTTCTCCCGCAGGGCTCGATCAAGCGGCTGTCGGTATCGGTGCTGATCGATCACGAGGCCCATTGGGAAGGGACCGGCGCCAACGCGAAGCGCGTCCTGGTGCCGCCGTCGCCTGAGCGCATGAAGGTGATTCACGACCTGGTGGCGGCCACGGCCGGATTTAATATGGATCGCGGCGACACTTTGTTTGTGGAAGCGCTGCCGTTTGAGTCGACACTGAATCTGGATCCTCCATCGACGGCGCTGCCGCCTGCGGGCGCGGCTCCTAAAGCGAAAACTCCTCTAGAAGAACTCAAAGCCAATCCGAAACTTTTGGCGATTTCAGGAGCGGTCGTGGTTGTACTGCTGGCCGGCTGCGGTTTTCTCGTCATGCGGATGAGAAAAAGTTCGGCTGGTGCAGCCAAGGTTCAAGTGACGCAAGCCCTGCCGGAAGCGTCCGCGGGTGGCAATACCCAGGAGCTATCGCGCGCTGCCACCGCCACCCAAGATACTTGGGCGCCCTCCGCTCAAGCATCGGCGACAAAGTTCCCACCCTAGCGCCCGCACGCCTCGAAACTCTCACCACGCAACTCCGCGAGACCGCTCAAAAGGACGCGGAGATCTGCGCCGGAGTGCTACGCGGCTGGCTCAAAGAAGGGCAGGTCTAGTTCGTAATGGCGACTCCTAGTAGCTCCGGGACACTCACCGGAGCACAAAAAGCGGCCGTTCTGCTGATTGCTTTGGGCGATCAGGCGTCCGCCGGATTGCTGAAGCAATTGAATGAAGATCAGGTGCAGGAGGTCAGCGGGGCCATTGCCGATCTTTCGTCTGTCACCGCAGCGCAAGCGGAATCGGTCCTGGAAGAATTTCGCGATGCAACTTCGGACTTAGCTCGTGTCGGCCCTGGAGGCGTGGCCTATGTCAAACGGATTCTCACCAGCGCCTTCGGTCCCGAAGGAAGCAAGAAGCATCTGGACCAGTTGCCCGGGCCGCATGGGGAGATGGGCAGCACCCGGCAATTGCAAAATGTCGAGCCTCAACTCTTAGCCCGCTTCGTCAAAAGCGAGCACCCGCAGACCGTGGCGATCGTGCTGTCGCAGCTCGATCCCGCGCAATCCGCCGGTGTCCTGGCTTCGATGGAGCCGTCGGCGCGGCCGGATATCGCTCTGCGCATCGCCAAGCTCGATAAGATTTCGCCGCTAGTGGTGGGCAAAATTTCCGCGGTCATTGGGCAGAAACTAAAGTCTCTGGGTGAGATGAAACGCCAGCCCTCCGGCGGCCCTCGTGCCGTCGCGGAAATCTTCAATCAGCTGGATACCGAACTGAGCAGCGAGATCCTTACTCAAATCGGCGAGCAGAACTCGGAGCTAATGGATTCCATTCGTCAAAAGATGTTTGTGTTTGACGACCTGATGGCGCTCGACGCCAACGGCGTGAAAGAATTGCTGGCTCGCGCCGACCGCCGCCAGCTCACCACCGCTCTCAAGGGAACCAACGAGGAATTGCGGCAGCATCTATTGAAGGGCATGTCGCAACGCGGCGCTGCCATGTTGCTCGAAGACATGGAAGCCTTAGGGCCCATCAAAATTCGCGAAGTGGAAGCGGCGCAGCAGGCCATGATCGCAGTCCTCCGGCAGCTCGAAACCGAAGGGGTTCTAAGCCTAAAGGGAGGCGGCGGCGATGACCAATACGTCGTCTAGAATTCTGCGCGACGCCGAGCAAGCCGTAGTCACGCCGATTGCGTGGCGCGCCAGTACCGCCGCGCTTCCTTCCAGAACGAAGCCTAATCCGATCGTCGCGAGGGAAATGCTTGTCGGAACAGCCCGACGCCTCAAGAGAATCAACTGCTCCAGCAGGATCGCGAGCGTATCGAGCAAGAAGCCTATCAACGGGGCTTCGCCGAAGGAAAAAACGTGGGGCAGCAGCAGGCCAAAGGCGAGCTGCAGCCGATTCTCGACCAACTAGGCAAGAGCTTAGCCACGCTTTCTTCGCTGCGTTCGCGAATTCGTTCGGAGGCGGAAGGCGATCTTCTCAAGCTTGCGATCTCTATCGCGCGGCGCGTGCTGCATCGCGAATTGACACTCGAGCCGGAGTCCATTGAAGGCGTGATCCGGGTGGCTCTCGAAAAACTTCAATCCCGGGACCTGTGCCGCATCCGCGTGCACCCGGACCAGGAAAGCGCCATTCGCAGCGCCCTAGAACGTTTTTCAAATTCCCAGAAAGTCGAGCTGGTGGCGGATTCTTCCATGCAGTGCGGCGACGTGATCTTCGAAACCGCGCACGGCAATTTAGATGCGTCTATCGAATCGCAGCTTCGCGAAATTGAACGCGGCTTCGCGGACCGCCTGCGCCGGTGTGCCCGCTAACCGATGACCATGGACACTCTAGAAAAAGTCGCGCTCGCTCCCTACATGGTCGATCTCGATCGCATGGATCTTTTGCCGTGGAGCGGTCAGGTTACGGCCACGGTTGGGCTATTGATTGAATCGCAAGGTCCAGCGGCGGCGATCGGAGATTTTTGCGAAATTCAGGCTGGCGAACGGGCGCAGCATCCGCACGCAGGTCATTGGCTTCCGCAACGGCCGCGTTCTGGCGATGCCGCTGGATGAGCCGGATGGCCTGCAATTGGGCAGCCGCGTGATTGCCCGCTCGCAGGACGCTCAGCTCGCGGTGGGCCCGGGACTGTTGGGCCGCGTCCTCGATGGATTCGGACAGCCTATGGATGGCGGTCCGCCGATTGAATCGTCCAGCACCTATCCGCTGTACGCGCCGCCTCCTAATCCTCTCCAGCGGAAACACATCACGGATCGCTTGGTAACCGGCGTTCGCTCCATTGACAGTCTGCTCGCCTGCGGAAAAGGCCAGAGAATCGGGCTATTCGGCGGCAGCGGCGTCGGCAAGAGCACGTTGCTGGGCGCGATGTCGCGCAAGAATTCGGCGCAAGTCAGCGTGATCGCGCTGATCGGCGAGCGCAATCGCGAGGTCAAAGCGTTTCTCGAAAACGAACTGGGACCGGAAGGCATGAAGCGCTCGGTGGTGGTTGTGGCTACCTCCGACCGCCCCGCGCCTCTACGCATCCGCGCCGCCTATGTGGCGTTAGCGGCGGCGGAATATTTCCGCGATCAGGGCGCCGACGTGCTGTTGGTCATGGATTCCGTCACGCGCCTGGCGATGGCGCAGCGCGAAATCGGATTGGCCGCCGGAGAACCTCCCAGCCAGAAAGGCTACACGCCTTCCGTATTTGCGCTATTACCCAAAATTTTTGAACGCGCCGGCAACTTCGGAACAGGATCGATCACCGGCTTCTTCACAGTGTTGGTTGAAGGCGACGACTTTAACGAGCCGATCTGCGACGCGGCCCGGGGCATTCTCGACGGGCACTTCATCCTCTCTCGCGACCTGGCTTCATCCGGTCATTATCCCGCCATCGATATTTTGAACTCCGTGAGCCGTCTTTCCAACAAAGTGATTACGCCGGAAGAACTGTCCGCCAACCGCCGTATTCGCGAAGCCTTATCGACGTATCACCAATCTGCCGACTTGATCCAGTTAGGTGCGCATGTGCAGGGCGCAAATCCGGTGTTGGATCGCAGCATACGCGTCCGTCCGCAGATACTGGAATTTTTGCGGCAGGATTCCGAGGCTTACGCGCCGCTCGAAGAGACGCGCAACCGCCTGTTTACCTTGGCTAAGGAACTGTCATGAAGGCCTTCCAGTTTCCGCTCCAACGAGTTCTCGAATGGCGTGAGCTGCAAATGCGCACCGAGGAAGAAAAGCTCTCGACGATTCAAAACAAGCTGGCAGAAGTGCTGCATCGCGAGAACGCGCTGACGGCGGCTCAGTTGAACGCCGAGATGAACATGCTGGGGCGGCCGTTAGTCGAAGCGACTGAATTTCGTGCCTTGGCAGCATTCCAACTCCGTATCCGCGGCGAAAAAGTGTCTTTGGTTGCGGCCCGCAAAAATCTGGAATTCCAGATTGCCGAACAACGCAAGCGCCTTCTTAAAGTCCGCAAAGACTGCAGGATATTAGAGAACCTCAAAGAAGGGCGCAAGAAGGCTTGGACCTATCTGCATGAGCGCGAACTCGAAAACACTGCCGCCGAATCTTTCATTTCAAACTGGGCGCGCACGAACGCGGAGAGCGAGGAGAAACCTGCTTGAACATTTGTCTACTCACAGAGACGCAAAGCGGCTGCTACAAATGGCGCGGCGCGATCCCCGCCAAATATCTGCGGCAACGTGGGCACCAAGTTGAAATTCTCTCGAATCAGGAGAGTTATAACGCGCCCGACGTTCTGGTTCTTTATCGCGCGCACTACCCTCAGGCGGTGAAAATCGTCGAATGGTCCAAAAAAAACAACATCCGTGTGGTCTTCGATACTGACGACGCTCTGGATCTGGTTCCACCTGAGAACCTGAACTACAAAGCCGTGCAAGCGCGGCTGCCGCTTTATGAATTCCTGCTGCGCTCCGCGGACGTCGTAACCACCACCACGGACACGCTGGCCAGCTACCTTCGCCAGTGGAATCCCAATGTCACGGTGATTCCCAATAGCGTCGATCCGGACGAGTGGACGGTCGAACCCAGAAGCGGCGAAGCACGCGTCGGGTGGACGGGAAGCCCCACTCACTTTCTGGATCTGGCTGTTGCTCTGGATGCGGTCCGCGAAGTACAGAAAAAGATTCCATTCACCTTCGTTCTGCAAGGAATTTGCCAGGAATCGACTCTTGAAGAACTGATGGCCGTGCTCGAAGCCCGCTGGGGCCCAGCCTTGTTCAGTACGCCGCTGGGCAGATCCATCAAACACTTCATCGACAAACTGTCCGGCATCCGTTACGAGTTTCATCCCAACGTCCCGCTCGAACAGCATCCGCAAAAGGTCTGCGACTTGAAACTGGATGTCGGCATCGCACCCCTGCTCGATGACCAATTCAATCGGCATAAAAGCTGCATTAAATACTACGAATACGCCATGTCGGGCGCCGTCACGCTGGCCTCGCGCGTGCTGCCGTACTCCGCCGAAGTGCCGATCACTGCCAAAAATAATCGCGAATCCTGGAAGCGGAAACTGGAAGAAGTTCTGCAAGTGGATCGGACCCAACTGTATCGCCAGCAGCGCGACTGGGTCTTGGCGCACCGGAATATCGAAAAGAACGTCGAGCTTTGGGAGCAGGTTTTCGCAGGCGACCACCGCCCCTGCGCCGTCCAGACCGAGGAAATGTCGCCCGTC
This sequence comes from Bryobacterales bacterium, assembly GCA_963745995.1. Lineage (GTDB taxonomy): Bacteria > Acidobacteriota > Terriglobia > Bryobacterales > Bryobacteraceae > Palsa-187. The sequence continues at coordinate 681,533 of CAVUZF010000005.1, read as the reverse complement.
CTCGAAGCCTTTTGACCACAGACATTTAATTGCAAAGGAAACATAACTATGAAATTCAAGGAAAGCGCGCTCGCTCACAAACTGCTCGATGGACTCGAAGGGCTTGAAATCGGCGGCTCCGCGCACAACTCATTCGGCCTGAAAACCCGCAATGTCGACAACACAAATGAGCTGACCTGTTTCAAGCAGGAAGAGATCAAGCTGTGTGGAGAATCCCTTCCGGTCGACATCGTTTCGCCCGGGGATCGGCTGCCGCTTCATGATAGCAGCGTCGATTTCGTCATCAGTTCGCACGTCATCGAGCACTTTCCGGACCCTATCAAGGCGCTGCGCGAGTGGTACCGAGTCGTCAAACCCGGCGGTTATCTGTACATCATCGCGCCGCACAAGGAACGCACTTTCGATAAAGAGCGCCCGCGCACCACGCTGGCCGAGCTAATAGAGCGCCATGAGACCGGGAAACAGCCGGAAACTCTCAACGAACACTGCTCGGTGTGGATTACCGAGGATTTCGTCGAACTGATTCACTGGCTGGGTTGGAACATCTTGCACGTTCAGGACATCGATGACAAGGTCGGCAACGGCTTTGCGGTTGTCGTTGGCGTGGAGAAGGGTAATGCTCCCAAGCTGAACGTTGCGGCCCGCGTCTCGAAGCCGTCCGCGTCTCCGCTGCAGCCTGCGTGGGCGAACCCGCCGCGCTTTACGCCGGCCGCGCAGCCCGCTCCAGCAGCCTCCTTCGCGAGCCCCGATCTGGACCAGTTGAACAAACTGCAAAAAGAAAACGCGCAGCTTCGCCGTGCGATCGCAGATCTGGTCGTCGAAAAGCAAATGCTAAAGGACATGGCCCAAGGCCACGTCTAGGAGCCGGCATGACCACCGAGACGCAGAACAGCAAGCTGGCGATCGATTACCTGCTGATGGCCCATCTGAACGTGCTCGACCGCGGCGAAGAAGGCCCGGCCGGCAACGCAAGATTGACGTCTCTTCTATGGGATGTCCTGGAGCGGCTGCGCCCCACGGTGTTTCTCGATATCGGAGCCTTCGATGGTGCCTGCGCCGTCGCCGCGAAGCAAAGATTTCCCAGACTTTTGGTGTATTCGTTCGAAGCCAATCCGGAAATCTTCGCGCTTCACAAGGCGAATGTTTCGGCTGCCGGCATAAATTATCTCAACCGCGCGATCGCGGACTCCGTAGGTCCGGTCAAGATGTACGCGCCGCGAACCCTGTCGCGGTATTACGACAAGGGCGTGGTGCTCCCGGGGCATATCAATGAGCCCAAGACCACCGGCAAGACATCGCTGCTTCTCAGAAACGAGGACGCGCTCTACGAAGAATTCAATGTGGACGGAACCACTCTCGACGGATTCCTATCTGAAGAAGGATTCGATGTAGCGGAGCAGCGTATCGCTCTCTGGATCGACGCCGAAGGCGCCGCCGACAAGGTCTTAAAAGGCGCCGAAAAGGCTCTGGCGAGTTCCGTCGCCGTCCTGATCGAGGCCGAGAACTTCGAATTCTGGAAAGAGCAGAAGGACAGTGCCTATCTCACTCGTGAGCTTATTGCCAAAGGCTTCATCCCGGTCGCCCGCGACCGAGAGTATGGAGACCACCAGTTCAATATTCTGTTCGTGAAGGCCGCTTTGATACCGCGGATCGCCTCGGAATTGTTCGATGCAAAATCGCCGCTGCGGTCGTGTATGACCTCGACCGCAACCCAGCAGACTCCCGCTAGCGTCCGCACTAAACCGTCTTCATCGCTGGGCGGACACTTCCAGAGACGCATCCCGATTCTGATTCCGGTTTTCAATTCGGTAACGTACTTGAAAAACATAGTTGCTCAATTACGCCGCTTCGGTTTCGAAGAGATCATTGCGATCGACAACGCTTCGACTTTTCCGCCGCTGCTCGACTACCTTTCGCAGGGCAGCCCTGATCTCTCCGTCATCCGCCTGGAAGAGAACAAGGGTCCGCATAACCTGTTCCTGGACCCGAAGAATCTACGCTCTCTGCCGGATCACTTTTGCATCACAGATCCTGACCTGGAGCTGAATCCTGCGCTCCCCGACGACTTTATTTGCGAACTGATTGCGCTCACCGAGAAACACCGCGTCGGGAAGGCGGGATTGGCTCTCAACATATCCGATTGGTCCAAAATGCGTCACGAAAAGTTCAGCATCGGCGCCGCGGATTATCAGATCTGGGAATGGGAAGCGCAGTTCTGGAAGAATCCAGTCGGCTTCACCAGTACCGGCGACGAAGTTTACAGCGCCGCCGTCGACACCACCTTCGCCGTATACAACAAGCGATTCTTCGATCCGGCCGACCACCTGAAGGGCGTCAGAGTCGGTGGCAAATATAGCTGCCGCCATTTGCCCTGGTACAAAGACAGGTTTGTCCCACCAGCGGAAGAAGCGTTCTACCGCGCCAGCCAGAAGTTCTCGTACTATAGCTGACGGCCAAACCTTACTACAGTCCTAAGGCGATTCTGCCGATGTTCTAGCTGTTTACGCGTAGGGTCTTCACAAAGGACGGATTGACAACACTATGAAATTCAAGGAAAGCGCACTCGCTCACCAGTTGCTCGATGGACTCGATGGGATCGAGATTGGCGGATCTGCGCACAACTCGTTCGGTCTGAAAACCCGAAACGTCGATTTCACCAACGAACTGACTCCCTTCAAGCAGGAGGAGATCAAGCTGTGCGGAACGGCCCTGCCGGTGGACATCGTGTCGCCTGGTGACCAGTTGCCGCTCGAGGACAACAGCGTCGATTTCGTCATCAGCTCGCATGTCATCGAACACTTTCCGGATCCTATTAAGGCATTGCGTGAATGGTATCGCGTGGTCAAACCCGGTGGTTATCTGTACATCATCGCGCCGCACAAGGAACGCACCTTCGATAAGGAACGTTCTCGTTCCACGCTGGCTGAGTTGATCGAACGCCATGAGACCGGCAGACAGCCTGAAACCCTCAACGAACACTGCTCAGTTTGGATCACCGAAGATTTCGTCGAACTGATTCACTGGCTGGGCTGGAAAATTCTCCATGTTCAGGAGACCGACGATAAGGTCGGCAATGGCTTTACCGTCGTTGTCGGAGTGGAAAAAGCCAACGCCGCGGCTCCTAAGGCCGTCGTGAAGAATAGCGCGCTGCCGGTTCAAGCCCCCGCCGTGCACGCACCTCAGCACTTGTCCATGAGTTTCTTGCTCGGCCCCACGGCGCGAGTCCGTACCGGAAGCGCCGCCAGCACGCTGGAATACGCACGCCGTTTGCAGGCGCGGGGGCATGAAGTCTCGCTCACCACCTGGCCCAAGTTCATGTGGCTGGAGGACGAGCCATTCCCGGGACTTGGTTTCAAAGTGTCGATTCACTACGACGCCACCGCCCGGCGCGAGTCTCTGCCGTATCATTTTCTGGACAAAACGCCGCGCGATTTTCTCGGCGAACTGCGCTTTTTTCTGGCCTACACACACTTGCTCACGCCGGCGATTCCCGAAGCCGATCTGATCATCGCCGCCAATTGGGAAGGCATCATCCCGGCCTGGCAATCCGGAAAAGGCAAGCCGGTTCACTTCCCGCAGCACTACGACGAAGTATTTTTCGCTTCGGATGCCAACCCCGCATCCGGCTTGCAAGGCAATCCGCTGATCAAGATGCTGTGCCGCAATACGTTCCAGATGCCGATGTACCGCATCGCGAATTCGACCTGGCTAGCCAACGAGTTCTGCCGGCGCTTTAACGAAATTGTTCCGGTGGTGCAAAACGGAATCGACACTGCCAAATTCCGCCCGCGCCCCAAGTTGAGCGCGCAGGATGGCGTGATCCGCGTGGTCACCTACTGCCGCCCCGAAAAGTGGAAAGGTTTCCAGGATGCGGTGCCCGCCGTGGGACAGCTCATGCAGCGCTATCCACACAAGATCGCGTGGCACGTTTACGGCTTCGAGCACCCGGTTTTCGGACCCACCAATGAACTCGCGCCCTACCAATTTCATGGAACACTGAATCACGACGAATTGAGCCGCCTTTACGCGGAAGGCGATATCGCGCTCTGCCCCTCGTGGTACGAGAGCTTCCCGATGCCACCCATTGAAGCCATGGCTTGCGGCACAGCCGTAATCACCACGCCCTACGGCACCGAAGGTTATGCGATCGACGGCCACACAGCGATCGTGGCACGTCCGCGCGTCGTCTCTGATTTCACAGTGGCGCTCGATGGCCTAGTCCGTATCCCTGAACTCCGGCAGCGGCTCGCGAGCAACGCGCGTGCGATGGCGGAAAGCCTAAGCTGGGACGGCGCCATCACCGCGCGCGAACATCTGCTGTGGAGTATCCATCGCAACCAGATGCCCACAGGAGGCCTGCAAGGCTTCGATACCGGCATCATGGACGGTTACGGGACTTCCTTTGACCGCCTGAGCGCAGAAGTCGGAGCCAGAGAAGGCGAACTTCTGCAGGGTGCCGACAATCAGAAATACGTGGTGGAGTCAGGCCGCCTGCGCAAGGTGGCGAATCCCTCCGCGATCGGATTGCCGTCGAATCCCACGCGGCCTCTGGACCTGCTGAGCCTGCTGCGCAATGAGCACGGCCCCGAGATTACGTCCACCGCGAACTACTACGGCTTGCGCGCGTAGCTATCGAGAATCACGATTTCCACGCGGCGATTGCTGGCGCGGCCATCCGGAGTATCGTTCGAACTCTTCGGATCGTACGAGCCAAAGCTCGCCACCGAGAGCCGCGATTCTTCAATTCCATAATGGCTGCTCAATAGTTCCAGGAGGCGCAGCCCACGAGCCGCAGCCAGCTCCCAGTTATTGGCGAAGTGCCGGTTGTGAATCGGGGTGGCATCTGTATGCCCCACCAGACTCACGTTGTTGGGGATCTTGTTGAGCACGTCGCCGATCGTCTTCACCGTTGGCAGCGCGTCGGCATTGATTCTGTCGTCGCCGGGTTGAAACAGCAGAGCTTGCGGCAAGCTGACCACCACTCCGCGGGGATCTACTTGTACATCTAAGTTGCTTTTCTCCAGGTCCTGTTTGATTGCGGTCATCGCCGCGCTGGACCCTTCTACCACGGGCGTTTTTGCAACCGGTGGAACGGCGGGGGGCACCTGCGCTACCGCCGCCACCGGTGCCTGTTTCTGCTGCGAATTTTGCAAGGTCTGCGCCGCCATGGCCACAAACAGGATCAGCAGAATGGTTAAGACGTCGAGATAACTCACCATCCAGCGATCGCGTCCGCCGTGTTGGCTCTGATAATAGGCCGGTTTCATTTGGCGGGAGCCTGCCGCAGGAAGCAGTTCAGCCGTTCGCGAACCAGTGAAGGATGCGTTCCGTCGATGAGGCACAGGCCGCCTTCGACAATCATCTCTTCGATCTCAAATGCCTCCGCCACGGTCGCCCGAATGCGGTGTGCGGCGGGAAGCAGAATCAGATTCGCCAGCGCCAACCCATACATGGTCGAGACAAACGCGGTTCCGATCCCGAAGGCCACCGAGTTCATATTCGAGAACTGGCGGAGCACATCGATCAAACCCACCACCGTGCCGATGACGCCGATCGCCGGCGCGAATCCTCCCGCCACTTCCAGTACTTTAGCGTCCGCGTCGCCCTGCCGCTCGTGCAATCGTACCTTGGTTTCGAGAATGCTTTGAAATTCTCCGCGGGATTTCACGTCAATCGCCAGCCCCAGCATCTCGCGCAGAAAGGCATTGTTGATCCGCTTGATTCTCGGTTCCACCGCCAACAACCCCTGCAGGCGAGCGATCCTGACGCGACGAAACAATCTCGTCCATCAGTTCATCGCGGTCGGTGGCAGGCTGGCGGAGTAGTCCAAAGACCCGTTGAACGGCATGCACCAGGGCCTTTCGAGGAGTCGTGATCAACGTGACTCCACAGGTCCCCCCCAGAACAATCCACGCCGCTGTGGGTTGGAGGAAATAGCGGAGACTGACGCCGGTGGAAGCAATCCCGGCGACAACGGTCAAGACCGCCATCGCAATGCCGCCCAGTATCCAGCGGTCCACGGGAATTCGTAGGGTAGTTTCGCTGGGTACGGCGTTCAGTTCAGTAGGAACAGTGGTGGGCGAAGACACAATTCACTCCGCCGTTGTTAATGCAATTCGGCAACCAACCCGCGGCCCCTTCGTATCCAGGCTCTTGCTACGCGCAAGGCGTTTTGCAACGGCGGAAACTTGACGAACTGGCAAAATCCCGACTCGGTGCAGCCTTGTTCCCGCACGCTTTCTAAACGTGTAACTGGAATGGCCCCGGGATTGCATTCCTTTTCGCCAGAGTCAAAGAACCTATGATCACTGCAACCAACCCCTTGACGACGTCTCCCGCGGAACTGCCCGCGGCAAGCATTGCGGGCAAACCGGCCGCCACAACCTTCGCTGACCAGCTCGCGACGGTGGGCGAGAATTCGTCAAGTCCGTCTGGTCAGCAGGACTCCTTCCTCCAGTATTTTCTCGGCGCCGCGTCGCCGAGTCTTCCGTCCGCGGCCTCTTGGTCCACTCCGACGCAAGTGGTTTTGCCCATCGAGACTGCTGCGCCAAGCACGCCAGCGCCATCGACCAGCACCCCTACTACGGGCGTAGCGATGCGCCGTCAACCACGACGCCCGGCTATACCATTTCCTCGACCGCGCCCTATTTCACGCCCGCACCGGACCAGTACACCACCGTCACGCCCACCGGCGGCATGACTCCGTTCCAGGCAGATTCGATGGATTCCTACATGCAAAAGTTCATCGGGCAATCGGTTTCCGATATGTACGGCTTCATCAACGGCACGCAGGGTTGGGCCAATGGCGGAGCCGCTGCGATCACGGATAACTTTGTTTCCATGGTGCAGCAGCGCATCACGGCGTATCCCTCCATGGGCCAAGGGATCGACCCGGTAGCGATGGGAACTCAATACGCAAACCTCTTCATGAAGGTTCTTTCCGGCGTGCAGGTCTCGCAATTCGGCGCCACGAACTTCACCGGGAGCGTTATGGATTTCCTGACGCAGGGCGGATCGCCCGAGCCCACGGTATTGAATCAGGCTCCCGCAGTCATGAACACCTAGGTTTTCATTTTCGCTGGCCCTGCCTCCTGCGCCGGCACTGCGGCGTTTACCAGTTTCGTGGCTGCAGGCGCAATTGTCTCGCGATTCCTATCCTGTCGTTTTGGCGGTCTTGATCTGCCCTTGTTTGATCGCAGCCATGAAAGTGGCATAGTCGGCATCGGTCTGGTCCGCATACTGCCCCGCAAAATCGCGCAGGGCCCGCGTCACTTTACTCCCGGCCCCGCAGTATCCGCGAAATTTCGCACGCGTCTCCCGACCGCGCGTGCCCCCGCGCCAGCAGCTCCCCCGCCACCTGCGCCAGGCTCTCCAGTCCGCCTCCGCGCAGCTTCTGCAAATCGATGCTGCCCTTGTGATCGTTCAGCTGCCGGACCAAATACTGATGCTCCCCGATCGAAGTCCAGCCCAGCAGCAGGTCCGAGATCGGCTGCACCGCCCGCTGCCCCTCCGCCGCGCGCCGCCCCTGGTGCGGATACACCAAATCCGGCAGCCACTGCGCGTACGCCGACGGCATCTCCTGCTTGATCTGCAGAAACATCGGATCGAGCGCCCCGTTCCCTTCGAACAACACCACGTAATCGCGCAGCCCCACGCTTCCCGTTCCCACCACCTTGAAGCCCACGTCGATCGGCCGGAACAGATCGAACAAATGCCGCCGGTCCGGCGACAAAATTTCGCGATACGACGCCAGCGAATCCAGCACCTCCCGCGCTTGTTCGCCGCGTACCCGCCAGAACCCCGGCCGCAGATCCCGCACCCGATGTTGCCCTCGATGATTCTCCGTAAACTTCTCGCAGCAGATCCGCGGGCCGCGCGCGCTGCGACTGCCTGCAGCGCCGCATGAATCGGCCGGACGCGCTCCTGCCGGTGAATCTGCCGCCGCGCCACTTGCAAGATCGGCAGATTCGCGAATTCCCGAATCGAGCGGCAATAGCTTTCCGCAAACATTTCCGCCGCATCTTTGCACCGCGCCCGCGCATGGCCCGCTCTCGCCGCCCGCCAGCACGATGCTGGCCGCCATTCGCTTCACGTCCCATTCCCACGGCCCGCGAATGGTCTCGTCGAAGTCGTTCAGATCGAAGACCAGCGCCCCGTCCGGCGCCGCGAACGATCCCAGATTCTGCACATGCGCGTCTCCGCACAATTGCACGGTCAGTCCGGAATGCGGCAGCCGTCCCAAATCCGCCGCCATGATCGAAACCGCGCCGCGAAAAAACGCAAACGGCGAGACTTTCATGCGCGCGTATTTAATGGGAAGAAGCTGGCGAACGCGGCCCTCCGCGGCCGCGCGCAACACAGTCGATAGGATCGAACCGCCGCTCCTTCGCCCGCAAATCCGCCTGTGCCGCGCGACTCACCGTCTCGCGCCGGCTCCTGCCAAACTGCGTCCGTTCCTTTTGAGTTGCGATCACAGCCCTTAGCGAGCGGCCACCTTCTTCGCCGGCACTGCCACCTTCCGCTTCACGCGCGCCTTCGCCGGCGCATCCATCTCCACTACTTTGGAGATCGCCTTTTTGAGCGACTCAAACACTCGATCCGCGCGATTGCGAGGCGTCGATTACCTCGAAACCGTAAGGATCGGCCATATCGTCGAACACCTGAATCAAACTCGACTGGTAGCGCACAAAGCTCTCATACATGTCTTTGCCGAAGTGCAGATCGAGGCCGCTTTCCCAGTAATCGAAAGCCCCGCGGCCCACCACCACGCGCGAAATCAGATCCTTCACCTCCGCGCGCATATACAGCACCGCGTGCGGCACCAGCGCGAACCCCGCCGTCCGCTCAATCCACGCGCGATTCTCTCCGCGCGCGATCGCGCGCGCCATGATCGAAAAAATGTAGCGGTCCGTCAGCACCACGAATCCGGCCCGCAGCGCCGGAATGATCTCGTTCTCCAGGCGGTCCGCAAAGTCCGTCGCGTAATACAAGGTCATCGTGATCGGCCCCAGCGTATTCCCGGCCTTGGCTTCCTTGATTCCCTTGCCCGCCAGCGCCGACCGCGCCATGCCTGTATCCAGCACCGCGTGTCCGAATTCCTCCAGCCATGGCTTCAGCCGCCGAACCTGCGTGCTGCGTCCCACCGCGTCCGGCCCTTCGATCACGATCAACTTGCCTTGCAGTTCCGCATAATCCACGCCCGGCAATGCCGTCCTGTAATAGGACAGCGGCGGTTTACCCTTGTAATTCCGCAACCCGGACCTCCGTCCCCAACACGCCCGGCGGACGCGTCCGCCCGAATTCCTGCACCACAATCCGCCGCATTTCTTTTTGCTGCGTCTCGATGGATTTGGTTGCGTCAATCACATGGAAGCCCATCTCTTCGATCATCGATTCGTACTCTTCGAGAATCCGTCCCTGGAAAATGCGAAAGCTTTCCTCGATGTTCCGGCTTAATCCCAAGTCCATCCCCGCCTCGTAATATTTCAAAGCGTCGCGCCCGCCCAGAATCCGCCCCAGCGCCACATCCAGCGGGACTTTGAAGTAAAACGCCAGCGACGGCTTGATAGCGAAGCGATACAAATTGCGTACCCAGGACCGGTCGACCCCGCGCACCACGTCGCGCGCAAACGCCGTGTAAGCGTAGCGGTCCGCGCAAACCACCGCGCCCGCTTTAAGCAGCGGAATAATGTAATGCTCCAGCCGGTCCGCGAAGTCCGTAGCATGGATCAAGCTGAATGACGTCGGCGTGAACATCTCTTTCTTCTTGCCGCGGCGCGTAGTCTCACGCACCAGCGGAGAAGAATTCCACTCACTAAATGTCACCGCATAACCGCGCCTGCGAAGCCACTGCGAAAGCAGCGAAATCTGTGTGGACTTGCCGGAGCCATCGATTCCTTCCACCACAATCAAGCGCCCCGGACATCGATTTTGTAGGAAAACCTGCATCAGCCCCTATATCATAAACGAGAGGAGCCCCGCTGTTGAGTGACGTTTGAGTTAACGTTGTGTTACAAAAAATGACCGTGCGAAAGTAAGCATGTCCCAATACGCAGCCATCGATATCGGTAGCAATTCCATCCGCATGCTCGCCGCCGCTGTGGACGCGGATGGCAAGATGGAAGTGCTTGCCTCGGAGCGCCAAGTAGTCCGCCTGGGCACCAGTGTTTTTCGCGAAGGCCGCCTGAACGAAACCACCATGAACCTGGCGTGCGATGTGCTCGCCAGCATGGCTGCGACCTATCGTAAGCTGGACGTGCTGGCCGTACGCGTAGTCGGCACGGCAGCCCTGCGCGACGCCCGCAATCAGCCCGAATTCCTGGCTCGCGCCTCCACCATTCTGGGCTCTCCCGTAGAAGTGATTTCCGGTTTGGAAGAAGCGCGTCTGGTGCACCTGGGACTGCAAAGCCAGTGGCCGCATCCCAAGCAACGCCTGCTGGTGGCCGACATCGGCGGCGGCAGCGCTGAGCTGATCTTAAGCGACGCCGGACACATCGTCGACTCTTTCTCGAAGCCCTTGGGAGCCGTCCGCCTCACCGAAATGTTTCTGAAAAGCGACCCCGCCGATCCCCGCGAGCTAGTGCGCATGTGCAAATATATTCAGGAGCGCGTGGCTGGCCCCGTCGCGCGCTTCGGCCCGGCAAAAATCGACCGCATGGTGGCGACTTCCTCCACCGCCGCCGCCGTAGTCTGCGCCGTCAACCGTGTCCGCCGCTCCCGTCGCGATGTAGCGGACCGCCTTCCCGCCACCGCCGCTCAGATCCGCCGCCTGTATGACGAAGTCAGCACGGCATCGCTCGAAGGCCGCCGCAGCATCACCGGCATCGGACCCAAGCGCGCCGAAATCATCGTCGCCGGCGTAGCCGTGCTGCGCGAGATCATCGAAAAGTTTCAACTCCCGCGCCTGTACTATTCGACCGCTGGCGTCCGCGAAGGAATCATCGCGGACCTCGCTCATCGCAAAGTCGGCCTGGCCCAAGCGCGCCTCAATGCCGATCGCCGCCGCGTCGTCGTCGCACTCTCCCGCCGCTACGGCCTCTCCGCTCCGCACGTGCGCAAGGTTGCGCAGTTCGCCGGAACTTTGTTCGAGCAGCTGCGATCTTTGCACGGCTTGCCCGCCTTACACGGCCAGTTGCTGGAGGCCGCAGCCTATCTCTATAACATTGGCCACTGGGTAAACGAATCGCGCCACCACAAGCACTCGCTCTACCTGGTAGCAAATTCCGATCTCGCCGGTTTCTCCGAATGGGAGCGCCTGGTCATCGCCAACCTCTGCCGCTATCACCGCAAGTCCATGCCTCAACCGACCCACGTGGAATTTCAGTCTCTGGACGCCGAAGGCCGCCGCGCCGTCGTGCTATTGGCCCCGCTCTTGCGCATCGCCGTCGCCCTCGATCAGAGCCAGGAACAATTGGTCGAAGACGTGCTCGTATCCACGCTGGATAAAGCCGTGGAGCTCCAACTCCAGTCGCAAGCGCGATCTGGATGTCGAACAATGGCACGCCGAACAAGTATCCGGCGTCTTCCGTGAAACCTACGGTCTGCCGCTATCGGTTCGCGTGAAACGATGAAACCGTTGCCCATTTCGAAATACGCGCGTGACGAAACGCGAGTCTGCCTGCGCCACTTCAAGACCAACCTTCGCCACGCAGCGAAACATGCCGGCGATCCCGACGCCATTCATGACCTGCGCGTATCCATCCGCCGGCTTACCCAATGTATCCGTGTTTTCCATGCACCTGCCAAAAAGATGCGGAGGCATCTTCACAAAATAATGGAGCATTGTGGCGCCGTAAGGAACTGCGACATCGCCCTGGAACTCTTACTAGAATGCGGGCTCCCAGAAAGCCCCTCCGTACCGAAACTAAAAAAGTCCCGCGAGCGCGCCGCGCAGAAGCTGCACCGCAGCCTCGACAAGGAACGCCGCCGGCGCCATCGAACCGCGGACGTTGCAGCCCACCCATTCCATCACGGCTTGCAGATCGCCACTCGCCTGCCCGCCCTAGCGGAGAATTTTTTCCAGACCGGCGACGCAGCCGCGGCGCCGGATTCGAGCTACCAGAATCTGCACCGCTTTCGCCTCCGCGCGAAGCGCTTCCGCTACACCCTGGAGTTATTCGAGCGTTTCTACGGAGGCGAAATGGCCACGGGGGCAACCGCTCTGAAGGACGTGCAAGACCATCTGGGAGCCATTAACGATTGCGTCACCACTATCGACCTTCTCCCCGACGACCCCATTGCCATAGCCGCTATCCAAAAGCGACTCGATCAGCGGACCCGCCTGTTCCGAAGTTATTGGCGCAGCCGCTTCCCCGCAGCAAAGCGAGCCTGGTGGCGGCGGTGGCTCTCACAACCGCGCGCCGCAGCAAGCGCCCGTGTCAAAGCAGCTTGAATTGTTTCATCCGGTAGCGCAGCACGTCCCGGCTGATTCCCAGCAACGCCGCGGCCTTGGTTTTGTTGCCGCCAGTCTTCTCCAGCGCCTGCACAATCAAATTCCGCTCCGAATTTTTGAGCGACAGATCCGCCTTCGGGGCAGCCTGTGCAGGCGTCAATCCCTCCACCGTCCCAGCACGCCTGGAAGCGAACTGAATGCTTCCTGGCTGCAGCACGCTGCTCTCCTCCAGCAAAATCGCCCGCTCGATCACATTCCGCAGCTCGCGCACATTCCCCGGCCAGTCATACGCGCTTAAAATTTTCGCCGTGGCCGTAGCAATCCCCGAAATATTGGCCTTGTAGCGGAGGTTATGCTGCCGCACGAAGTGATTCGCCAGCGGCAAAATGTCTTCCGGATGCTCCCGGAGCGGCGGCGGCGCAATCTGGATCACACTCAATCGGTGAAATAGATCCAGGCGGAATGCGCCCGTCTGTACCGCGCCGGATAGATCGCGATTGGTCGCAGCGATCACCCGCAAGTCCACTTCGATATCCTGCACGCCGCCTAGCCTGCGGAACGATTGCTGCTCCAAAACCCGCAGAAACTTCGCTTGCACTCCCGGCGACAAATCCCCCACTTCATCCAGGAACAAGGTTCCGCCGCGTGCGACCTCCAGCAGCCCCTTTTTCTGCGTGCGCGCGTCGGTGTACGCCCCTGGCTCCCTCCCAAATAATTCACTTTCGAGTAGCGCCTCCGGAATCGCCGAACAGTTCACAGCCACAAACGGCCCCGTGCGACGGTTGCTCGAATAGTGTAGAAACTGCGCCATCAAATCCTTGCCGGTTCCGCTCTCCCCTTCCAGCAAAACCGTAGTGGCCTCGCTGCGGGCCACGCGAACGGCGAAAGACAGCACCTGCTTCATCGGTTCCGACGCCGCCACAATATGAAAGCGCCCGAACTCGATCGAGTTGCCCTTGCCCTCCAGCAATGTCTGTGAAATAAGGTGAGGACCGTCCGGTCCGCTCGGCGCAGACTCGAACATAATCACCGCACCTCCGGGCCCCCCGTTCGAATCGCGCAGCGGAGCGATGTTCCCCGAAATCGCCTTCTGCGCGCCGCTCTTCGTGATCAGGCGCCCGGCCCGAAACTCCACCAGGGACCGCTGCCCGAACGCCTCCTCGATTGGCACTTCCTCATCCGCCAACCGAAACACCTGCCGGACGGACTCGCCCAGCGCTTCCTGCTTGCTCCAGCCCGTAAGGTCCTCCCCGGCCGGGTTTATCATCACGATCTTCTCCGCTCGGTCGACAGAGATGATAGCGGTCGTCAACGCGCCCAGTACATCCGTCACGTGCCGCTCGCGGTTCAGAAGGCTGAGGTCGTGGCGGTGTTTCGAAAGCGCAATCTCCACGCTCGCGTGCAGTTCAGACTCATGAAACGGCTTGACGATATAACCCAAGGGCCGCGATTGCTTGGCGTGCTCCAAGGTATCGCGATCCGCGTGCGCCGTTAAATACACCACGGGGATGTCGAAGCGCTCCCGTAGGACGAGCGCCGTTTCCGCGCCGTCCATCTCGCCCTTGATGCGGATGTCCATCAGCACCAGATCGGGCGGATTCTCCTCCGCTTCGCGAATTGCTTCGACGCCGCTCGAAACTACCGCTGTAACTTGGTAGTTCAAACTTTTCAGAATCTCTGCCAAGTCTTCGGCGGTAATGTGTTCGTCTTCGACGATTAAAATTCGATCAGCCAAGCCTTCCTCATATTATTCCACGCTAATCCACGGGAATGGGCAGGCCGTCCAAGAAGGTAATGGAAAATAAAGTTCCCGCGCGTCCGCTGGTCTTTACCTCCGCATCAATCTGTCGCGCCAGCGTGCGAACCAGCCGTAAGCCCAGTGTCGGCGAGGTTTTCCAGTCCAATCCCGGCGGTAACCCTGCGCCGTTATCCCGCACCATAAGATGTACTCTGCCCCGAGACCCTCGCCGCAGCACTACGCGAATCTCGCCGTTTTTTCCCCCTGGAAAAGCATACTTAAACGCATTCGACAGTAATTCGTTCACAATTAAGCCGCATGGCAGCGCGACATCTCGGTGGCATTGCAGCGCCTGCAGGCGCACTTCCGTGCGGATTCGGGAGGCCGCCCCATAGGAACGGACCAGGTGCTCCACCAGTCTGCGGATGTAATCCGCGAAATCGATTTCGGCCAGGCTGGAGGACTCGTATAGGATCTCGTGCAGGATCGCCATTGCCTGAATCCGGTAACGGCTCTCTTCGAATTTCTTGCGCGTCGCCGGGTCTTTGATGGTGCGCGCCTGCAGCCCCAATAGGCTAGTAATCACCTGTAAATTATTTTTAACCCGGTGATGAACCTCTTCGATCAGCACATCTTTTTCCCGCAGTGTTGCGAGCAATCGTCCCTCAGTGACCGAGGGCGGAGTCATATCGCGCAGTATATAAACGCAAATACTGCGCCCATTCCAGGGAAGTTCTGACCGGGGCGACTCGCCCAAAAACTCACTTCCATCCTTGCGCTGCCAGCGGGTGTCTTTCCGCCCCACCCCTAGCAAGAGCTCCAGCGGCTTGCCCAAGACCTCCTCCGCCCGGTATCCGAGCACGCTCTCGGCGCGCTGGTTGAACAGAAGGATTGTTTGCTGCCCGTCCACCGCAACCACGGCGTCATGGACCAAATTCAAGATTCGGAGCGTGGGATGGCTTGGATCCAGAAAGTCCCGATCCCCCGGCGACCGGTTCGCGTGCGGCGGAGGTTGCTTGACGCGCATGTCGAGTAGGGAGGCCTCGTGACCAATTTCAGAAGGATATCACACACGAGCCCCGCGCGAACTGCGCACACTTCCGCGATATTGGGTACTGAAACGCGGTCCGCGCGAAGTAGCCTTTAATCCAAACCAGCGTAAGGAGAAACTATATTCCTCTGCTTACCCTGCATAAGCCACAAAAGACCACACTTCGGTATGCCGCCCAACGCCACCCTCGGCATTGGGCAACGGATTGCGTATCTCCTTACCGTCGGGAACGGAGAAATCTATGGCCTCAGCCGCTTTTGCAGCAATCGAACAGATCGAGACCGGCACCGCGATCCCTCGCGTCTCCACCCCAGCCCCCGCCCAAAATCTGGACTTGGTGCTCCGCGTTCAACGGGGCGATGCCGCCGGAATGGCTGAGCTGTACGAGTATATTTCGACCGGCCTGCGACCTTATTTGGCACGCCAGCTCCGCGCCCAGGATTTCCATGACAAGGTGCACAGCATCTTTGTGGATGTGGTCATCGCCATCCAGCGCGGCCAACTGCGCGAGCCTCACCGCCTGATGGGTTTCGCCCGCACCATCGCGCGACGGAAGGTATCCGGCTACATCGACGACGCCGCCTCAACACGCCGCAACCAAATCGATATCGGGTCAGCCTTCTGGCTGGCCAGCCCGCGCGCTACTCCCGAAACCGAAATGATTTCCCGTGAACAGCAGGATTTAGTGCGCTGGACCCTGGCCCATTTATCGGAGCGTGAAGGCGAAATTCTGTCGCGTTTTTATATGCAGGAACAAAGTCAGCAGCAAATCTGCCTGGAAATGGGACTCACCCACACCCAATATCGCCTGCTGAAGTGGCGCTCCAAAGCCCGCTTCGAGCAGATGAGCCGCCGTCAAATAGCCAGCCGTCAACTGCGCTCCCTATGCGGGAAGGCGCCGGACTACGCGAGCCCCGTGATGTTCCCGTCCGCGTCGACGTCGATGTCGAACCCGCGTTGAATCTTACCCAGTCCCGGCATCAGCATCATACTGCCCGACACAACTACCACGAACCCCGCGCCCGCCGACAGTAGCACGTCGCTCACGTGCAGCGTCCATCCCGTAGGCACACCCAGCTTTTCCGGATCGTCTGAGAACGAGTACTGCGTTTTCGCCATGCAAATCGGCAGATTACCAAAGCCGAAATCGGTCAGCTTCTGCAGCTTGTCCTGCGCCGCTTCCGTAAACGTCACATCCGCCGCGCCGTAAATCTTTTGCGCAATGGTGTTGATCTTGTCCACCAGCGGCGCCTCCAGCGGATAAATAGCGTGCACATTCTTCTCTGCCCCGCTGTCCGCTGCCTCAATCACTTTGGCGGCCAGGTCCGTCGCGCCCGCACCGCCTTTAGAGAAGGCCTCGACGAAAGCCATGGGTGCGTTGAGCTTGGCGCAATATTGTTTCAGTTCATCGAGCTCCGCCTCGGTATCGTCCGGAAAATGATTGACGCCTATCACGATCGGCACGCCGAAACCCCGCAGATTCTGCGCATGCTTCTCCAGATGCGGCAAGCCGCAAGTTAGCGATCCGCCGCCCTGCAGCTTCAGGCTGCGCACGGTGGTCACTAGCACCGCCGCCGACGGAGTTAACCCCGAATAGCGCATCACCAGATCGAAATATTTCTCAGCGCCCAGATCCGAGCCAAACCCGCATTCGTTCACCACGTAATCCGCCAGCTTCAATCCCATGGTCTGTGAAATGATGCTGCTGGTCCCATGCGCGATGTTGCCGAACGGTCCGATGTGCACCATGGCCGGCGAGCCTTCCGTAGTCTGCACCAGATTCGGCATGATGGCATCGTTCAGCAGCGCCATTAAGCTGCCGGTGACTTGGAACTCCGAAGCGTGCACCGGTTGGCCGGAACGGTTCAATCCCACCACAATCGCATCCAGCCGGCGCCGCAGATCCGCGCGGTCCTTCGCTAGACCCATGATCGCCATGATCTCCGACGCGGCAGTAATGATGAACCCGGTCGCGCGCGCCGGTCCTGTAGACTTGCTCCCGCCCACCGCGATGCGCCGCAGTGCGCGATCGTTCATGTCCATGGCCCGCGGCCACGTGATCTTATCGGGATCTAAATGCAGTTCGTTCCCATGAAAGATGTGCGCGTCAATCACCGCCGCCAGCAGATTGTGCGCCGAAGTGATCGCATGAAAATCCCCATGGAAATGCAGATTGATCTTTTCCGCCGGTTCCACTCGCGCGCGCCCGCCGCCCGCGCCGCCGCCTTTCTGCCCGAACACCGGACCAAGAGAAGGTTCACGGGAAGTCACGATCGCGCGCTTGCCCAATTTTTCCAGCCCTTGCGTAAGGCCGACCGACGTCACTGTCTTGCCTTCGCCGGCCTTGGTGGGACAAGTGGCCGTCACCAGAATCAGCTTGCCGCGCTTCTGCAGCGCCGGGTCAGTCAGCAGGCTCAGCTTCAGCTTGACGCCGTAAGAACTGCAGCGGTCAACATGTTTTTCAGGAACGTTCAGCTTGCGTAAGATGTCTTCGATCGGAAGTAGGGAAGTCATGGGATTTGGATTCTTGGAACAGCGGGAAGAGTGCGTTTCGCTGTGAGAATAGCACAAATACCAAGCCTTTCACGAGCGTCCGGGGAAGGGCATTCCGCATGGCGCAAATCGCGCAAGAGCCCTTTTTGCGCTTGCTTGAAGCCCTCATGACACCGGAGGAAACGCAATTCCTTCCGCCGCCAGACGCGTATTCACCAGGCGGTTGAATTCGCGCCCCACCGGTGCCTGCCTCGACGGCAGCGTCTTGATTCTCGCCCTCACCACCACGCCCCGTTCCACGAACCGGTCCGCACCCAGCACTTCAATCGGAGCCAAAATCATTTCTTTATAAGCCGCTTCCTCCGCCACCTCAGCGCCCGTTTCCTTCAGAATCTGCAGCGCGCGATCGACGTCGGCCCCATGCGCCAGCGTCGCCTCGAAAACGTAATAAGCGTACTCGCGAGTCATGTTTGAAAGCGTATTAATCAGCCCGTTGGCGATGATATTTACCGCACCGTTCTCGCTGCGCAGCACGGTGGTGCGCAGATTGATTTCTTCCACCACCCCGGAGATTCCGTTGATCGTCACTGCGTCCCCGATGCGGATCTGATCCTCCAGCAGCACCAGCAACCCGCCCAGCCAGTCCTTGATTAGCGTCTGCGCGCCCAGCCCCAGCGCCAGTCCCGCCACGCCGATCCCGGCCAGCAGCGGCTGAATGTTGAACGTCAATTCGTTCAACGCCATCACCAGGGCGATCATCCAGATCGCCAGCGACGCCAGTTTGCCCAGCGCCGCCATGATGGTGGCCGCGCGCTTTTCAAGTTCGATCTCCGGCGAATGCCCGTGGCTCTTCATGGCGCCGCATGGCATACGTGCGAAACCTCCGCAGCAGCCGCCGCGCAACGAACGTGAGCAGCCAGGCGCCCCCCAGAATCACCACCACGCGCACGCCCCGTTCGATCCACGGAATCCAGCTCTCGGCGCGCACCAGTTCCCGGGCCACATCTCGCGATATCTGCATCAACATCATCATGCGATAAAATGAACCTGTGGCGGAAACTCTAAAATTGGAAAACCCGTCGGTGGGCTCTTGGGCCCCCGCGGTGGTATTGGCCTGGCTGATTCCAGGCGGCGGGCATTTTCTATTGAAGCGCCCTGGCCGCGGCGCGGTCCTGGGCATTTCAGTAATCCTGGTCTTCTTGCTGGGATTAATGATGCGCGGAACTCTGTTCCAACCGCAGAGCGGCGACCTGTTGACCATGGTCATCTACTATGGTGGCTTCATCGGTGATGTGCTCTCCGGAGTGCTCTACTTCCTCACCATCTGGCTAGGTTATGCGCAGCCCGACATGGCCGGCCACGTTCATGACTACGGCACTAAGTTTCTGGTAGCCGCCGGACTTCTCAACCTGCTGGCAATGGTAGATGCCTGGGAAATCGCCACCGGGTAAAAAGGACTGACCATGCCTAAGATGAACCTATCCCACTTCGAAGCGTCGCTCCTCTTTGCCCTCTTTACTTCCGCCGTTCTAGGCGTAATTACCAAACGCACTGACCGCGAACGCCTGCGTTATGCCGTCCAATGTTTCGCCTATTTTCTGGCCGCCATCTTCGGCCTAAGCTGGCTGATGTACCTAGGCCACGGCTAAAAGCGCACCAAAAGTGCGTGGAAACGTCCAGTTGTGCCGATAGGCTCACTAGACGTGTCTATGCCGCAAAAATATTTCAAGAGTAAGGTAGCCGCCCGTCTATCCTGATCCTAGCGTTCGCGACCGGCTGCACCTCATCGAAAACCGCCGTCCCCGAGCCGTCGCCCCTAGCTGTTTCCGCTCTCCCAGCCAACGCGGCGGCCGTCGACTACGTAGCCGCCGTCCGCGGAAGCACCATGAGCGGCTACCCTGCCGCCACCATCGGCAAAGCCTTCGAGACCGCGTTTCACGATGGCCAATGGCACAGCACCGTAACCAGCGAAGGCGTACGCGTAGTGAACTTCACCGGCCTGCTCCCCGCCAAATTGCGCCAGGATTGCCTAGGTACTAAGGCCTGCCCGCAGGACTCGAAAGTAACCTTCCAATGGAGCTTCGCCCCCGACAGCAGTCTTTTTCACCTGAGCTACGTCGACCCCGAACCCTGGCCCCCCGCCTACCGATCCACCCGCGACATGCTGCTGTTCATCTACGGAATAATGCTCGCGGCGCTATATCCTCCATTTCTTATGTTGTCACGGCAGCAGCCCCAGCATCTTCTCGATATCCTCAGCCGTAATATAAAAATGCGGCGAAGCCCGCACCCACCCCGCCCGCGGAGCCGTAATGATCGACTGTTCCCGCAACCGCGCACAAATCGCCGCGCTTTCGATCCCCGGTTTCCGGAAACTGACGATCCCTCGCGTTCGGCTCGCCCAACACCTCGTACCCCCGCCGCCGCACCCCCTCGACGATCTGCCCGGCCAACCCGCGCACCACCGGCGCAATTTTATCGATCCCCACCTCCAGCAGAAAATCCACCGCCGCCCGCAGTCCATAACACCCAATCGTATTGAGCGTCCCGCATTCGTAGCGCCCGGCATCCGGCCGCAGCGTCATATCGCGACTGGCGTAGTCGTTATAGGACGCCACGTTCGTCCAGCCAAACTCCACCGGCGCGACCTTCTCCTGCAAGCTCCGCGAGATATAGAGGATGCCGCAGCCCTCCGGCCCCAGCAGCCACTTGTGCCCGTCCGCCGCCAGCGCGTCGATGTTGGCAGCCCGCACATCCACCGGAAACACGCCCAGCCCCTGAATCGCATCCACGAAATAAATGACTCCATGCCGCCGGCAAATCTCGCCGATCCCTACCAGATCCGCCCGGTACCCTGTCAGAAACTGCACAAAGCTAATCGCCAGTAAACGGGCCCCGCGCGCGGCCTGTTCGATCCGCTCAAGCGGTGCGGTAGCCGGCAGCCAGTCGATCCTAACGCCTTTGGATTCAAGCCGCCGCCAGGGATATTGGTTGGCCGGGAACTCCTCCTCGAACGCCACGATCTTATCGCCCGCGCGCCAGTCGAGCCCCATCGCCACTGTCGCAATCCCCTCCGACGTGTTCTTGACGATGGCAATCTCCTCCGCCGTGCCGTTCACCAGCCGCGCCGCACCCTGGCGCAGCCCTGCATAGCATTCCAGCCATTGCTCATAATGCAGCGATCCCCAGTCGAGCGCGTCCTGCGCCAGCCCTTGCATCGCCTCCGCCGCCGGACGGCACAACGGACCCACCGCCGCATGATTCAGATAGGTCAAATGCCGGGTAACGGGGAAGAATTCGCGGTACATGAATTAAGAGTAATCTTTTGGCTACGAAGCGCGTCGAAAGGCGTATACTCGAAATTGAGGAATACCGATGCGCCGCATTGCCACTTTAACCGCGATTTCCTTACTCGCCTTCACGCTTGTTTGCGGAGGATAAAAAGAAAGACCCGGACGAGATCGGCAACCGCGATGTCGGCAAAGGCGTTAACTTCTACTCGATCGAGAAGGAGATCGCGCTCGGCAAGGGACTCGCGCAGCAAGTGGAGCGCGAAGCCAAGATCGTCGACGATCCGGTGATCGCCGAATATGTTAACCGGCTGGGCCAGAATCTGGTGCGCAACTCCGACGCCAAGGTTCCCTTCACCATCAAAGTGATCGACACCGAAGAAGTGAACGCCTTCGCGCTCCCCGGTGGATTCTTTTTCGTCAACTCCGGTCTGATCCTGAAAGCCGATTCGGAAGCCGAGCTGGCCGGCGTGATGTCGCACGAAATCGCCCACGTCGCCGCGCGCCATGGCACCCGTCAGGCTACCCGCGGTGAAATCGCCCAGTTGGCTACCATCCCGCTCATCTTCATGGGAGGCTGGACCGGTTACGGAATTCACCAGGCTGCCAGCGTGGCTATCCCGATTGGCTTCCTTTCCTTCTCGCGCGGATTTGAATCCGAGGCGGATCTGTTGGGCCTCGAATACATGTACAAGAGCGGCTACGATCCCGGCGCCTTCGTCGATTTCTTTGAAAAAATCCAGTCGCTCGAAAAGAAAAAGCCGGGCACCATGGCGAAAGTGTTTTCTACCCATCCCATGACCGACGACCGTATCCGCGTCGCGCAGAAGAATATTCAGGAGTATCTGAAAGAACGCCCGGAATACGTGGTCACCACCTCTGAGTTCAACGACGTCAAAACGCGCTTGATGGCCATGCACAATAAGCGCAAAGTGGACAATCAGGATCCCAGCCGTCCCACGCTGCGCAAAGCTCCCGGCGCCAGCACCGGCGATGGCAAAGATGACAAGGGCGGCAGCGACGATGACCGTCCCACTCTGAAGCGCCGCCCGGATCAATTCCGCTAAAGCCTGAATCTGCGCTTACGGCTTCGTGTCAGTAGCTTGGTTGCGCTTGCGCACCAGCAGCGCTTCGAGGATCAGTTTCGCCTTATCGTTGGATTGGTCCAGCTGCAATGCCTTGCGCTCTTCCCGTTCGGCTGAATCCCAATCCCCGATAATCGCCAGCGAAAGCCCCAGATTCGAATGATTGCTGGATTCGTGAGGCATCAGCCGCGCCGCTTCTGCAAACGACGTCTTTGCCTCCGTATATTGCTGCACTTCAATGTACTCGAGCCCCAGCAGATTGTGCGCGTAAGGTGCATCCGCCGGGCACTTCGCCAGCGCGTCGCGCAGACCCGTGATCGCGGCGTGGTGGTTCCCCAGCTCCGCAAAATGCATGGCCTTCTCAAACAGCCGCCGCGCCTTTGAAGACAGCGGATGCCGCAGCATATCGGTCGAAATAGTAGACGGCCCGGACCCACTCCTCGGCCCCGGCTCCGGAAAGCTCGAAGCCGCTTCCAGCGATTCTCGCGCACCCCAACCTGGAAACCCAAAAGGCGAGCGACTCATACTAGCGTCGTACGGATTACCGTATTGAAGCTGTCCCCAAGCTGGGGCGCCGCCCACACACACCACTGAAGTTAAGACCGCCAGGCGCACGCCCGCGGCCTTGCACACGTTAGGCATAATTCCTCCGGATAAATTTTTGGGATTTCACCTCACGGTGAAATATGGACGGGATATTCCTAACGACTGAGTTGCTTCCGACGGGGGGCGAACTACTTTCATGCTCAGAATATCGTTGATACTTTTCGGCGTCCAATCGATATTCTTTATATGCCTCGATGCGCGCGACCGCTCAGGGTTTCGCCTGAAAAGTGATAGACCCACACAGGGTTATACGGCGGAGCTTACTCGTGATGGCGAAGACGATGATTCGCCTCAACCACCGCCAGCAGGCGCCGTGTGGTGTCGTCCCATCCAGTTCGAGCGCTCGATGCAATTCCTGTTCCGCACGGTCGAATTGACCAACGAAGGCCAGGGATAATCCCAAGTTGGATCGATGAATCGGGTCGCGCGGCAGTAGCAAGACGCCTGCTCCAGCGCTCTGAATTGCCGCCGCCGATTCGGGATGCTTGGCCAGCGCCTTCGTGAGTTGCAGGATCGCTGCCAGATGATCTCCCGCCTGCCGGTCCTCTGCGCCTTGTCGATCATTTCCCGCGCCTGCGCGGGAAGCGGATGCCGCAGCAAGTCCGCCGAGCATCGCCAGACACAGAAGCGGCTTACCCAGGACCACCCTAGTCATTTCGGCACCGGAGTCCGTTTCTCTACAAATCAATGTGTACCGGGTTACAGAACGCCCACCTGTGGTCAAACGGGTATCGCGCCCTCTCGCGCCCGCTCAGAATACAAGCAAACTTTAGGCCACCCGCGTGCTCTGGCAGTCGTCATGAGTACGGCCCAAATTGAAGTTTGCCCTCGCGAGACCGCAGTCGCCACCATGCACGCCCTGGTCTATCACGGCCCCGGCAAGCCCTCCTGGGAACTGCACCGCCGCCCGGTCCTGCACGGCCCCGAAGACGCCATCATTCGCGTCACGACGTCGACCATCTGCGGAACCGACCTCCACATCCTCAAAGGCGACCTTCCCGGCGTCACCGACGGCCGTATCTTAGGTCACGAAGGCATCGGCGTGGTCGACGAAGTAGGCCCAGCCGTCTCCGCCTTCCGCAAGGGCGACAAGGTTCTGATCTCCTGCGTCACCGCCTGCTCCAAATGCGATTTCTGCAGGAAACAAATGTATTCCCACTGCCGCAACGGCGGCTGGATTCTCGGCAATACCATTGACGGCACGCAAGCCGAATACGTGCGCATCCCCCATGCCGATAGCAGCCTCTACTTGCTGGCTCCTAACGCCGACGAAGAGACCGCCGTGATGCTCAGCGACATCCTGCCCACCGGCTTCGAGTGCGGCGTGCTCAATGGGAAAGTGAGCCCCGGCGACACCATCGCCATCGTCGGCGCAGGCCCCGTGGGCTTGGCGGCGCTCCTCACCTCCCAGTTTTACTCCCCTGCCAGGATCATCAGCATCGATCTCGACGACAATCGGCTCGCAGTCGCCAAGAGCTTCGGCGCCACCGACTTGATCAACAGCGGAACCGGCAATGCCATCGAGCAGGTGATGGAATTGACCCACGGCGAAGGTGTCGATGTAGCCATCGAAGCCGTCGGCATGCCCGCGACTTTCGACATCTGCCAAGGCATCCTGGCCGCCGGAGGTCATTTAGCGAACATCGGAGTCCACGGAAAACCCGTGCTCCTCCACATGGAAAAGCTGTGGGACCGCAACGCCAT
This sequence comes from Bryobacterales bacterium, assembly GCA_963745995.1. GTDB lineage: Bacteria > Acidobacteriota > Terriglobia > Bryobacterales > Bryobacteraceae > Palsa-187. The sequence continues at coordinate 657,175 of CAVUZF010000005.1, read as the reverse complement.
CCTTGACCACGCGCTTGGTCGACACCATCCACCATGCCCATGCTGATCAAAGCGGTCGAATCCGGCAAACTCCAGCCCGGCAAGCTAGTGACGCACCGCTTCGCCTTCAACGACATCCTCAAAGCCTACGAAACCTTCGGCAACGCCGCCCAGCACTCGGCCCTTAAAGTCGTATTGGCAAGCCGCGTGCAATAATAATCGCCATGAAGAAGCGAGAAGACGAAAGCACGCGAAGCTACAACACGGTAGCCGGGAAAGAAAAGGGTTTAGGCCCAGATTCCGCCGGCCAGTCCGGCGACACGCAAGGTCTATCGGAAGAAGCCGGCGCGGACTCGGAAAGCGTTTCTGAACTGGTCGAAGAGGGCAGTTTCTTTGAAGCCGATGTCGTTAGCGGCATCGAAAACATACCTGACGGCGACGTGAAAGAAGTGCGCACCAGGCAAGTGCCCGAAGACGACGTCCCCGACGAATATCTGGGAAAAGATAATCCTGACTGATGTTGTAATAGCTAGTGTTGTAATTCCGCAGCGATCTCGCGCGCGGCCTGCCGCGCCTGCTCAACCGCGCCGATCTCGAAGCTGATCGCGCCCACGCCCGGGTGACCACCGCCGCCATAGCGCTCGCAAATGGTCGCCAGGTTATATTTCAGCGGCCGCTTCGCCCACGGATTCGACCCCACCGAAACCTTCGTGCGGAACGGTGAAGTCGTCACCGAAACCGTATACAACGACTCTGGAAACAAATAGTAAGGAATGAATTTGTTGTAGCCCTCGATCTTCTGCTCGACCAGGTCGAAGAACACCACGCCATCGTTGCAGTGCGACTGCTCGCGAATGACATCGATCATGTGCAAGTGATTCCGATACAGCGGCTGAAAAATCGCCTGAATCTCGGGGTCCGCCGCAATCTCGCCCAGCGATCTCTGCCGCATCATCCCGATAATCCGCTGCACCGTCCCCGAGCCCTTGGAGCTTTCAATCACCAGCGTCAACTGCGTAGCCGGCGTCAGCAGATCTACCGCTTCCTGAGCGTCCTTATACAGCGCCCCGTCCACGATGTCCGCCCACGCGACCAGCTCTTTCAGATCGCCCGGATCAAATCCGAACTTCTCCCGCGCGACGGTCGCAATGTACATGGTGCAGGAGCGAAACTTAGGATCGAAAAACTTGTGGCCGCTGGTATCTTGCCGGAAATGCTCGCCGTCTTCGGGCGAAAGAAACGCGCTCTGATGATGATCGAACCACCAGGTCAGCCGCGGGTCCGTCGAATATTTGAAGTCGACAATCGCGTTGACATCGCCGTCGAACATCTCCGGCTCAAACAACTGCGAAGCCTTATGCGCCAGTCCGGTGTAGAAAAACTCCGCCCCCGGATAGAATTTCTCCTCCACGAAACGGCTGAAGAAAGCGGCTGAGGCCGCGCCGTCGAAGCAGTGATCGTGATAGAGAACTCGTACCCGCGTTGGCATCTGAAATATGTTGTGTGGAAAACCTGCTAGTGTCTCGCAAATGGGGGGCATTATGCAAGGCCCCCGCCGCCCAATGCGATTATGGTGCTTATGAATTTGCCGGTTCGCCACGCGCTAGCGACGCTAGCCTATCGCTTAGGAAAAGTTCTGCGCGGTACCCCCGCCAGCTTCCGTGATTTCCAAGCCGCCCCGTCCGTCCGCACGCCCGGCCAGATCCTGGCCCATATCGGCGACTTGATGGACTGGGCGCTATCCCAAGTAGAAGGCCGCAAACAATGGCGCGATTCCGAGCCGCGCAACTGGGAACAGGAAATCGCCCGCTTCTTCGCCGCGCTCGAAGCCTTAGACCAGCGCATCGCTACACAAGGCCTAGGCGCTGCGAGCGCCGAGAAGCTATTCCAAAGCGCCGTCGCCGACGCGCTCACCCACACCGGGCAACTCGCCCTGCTGCGTCGCATGGCCGGAACCCCCGTGCGCCCCGAGAATTACGCCGCCGCCGATATCGCCCAAGGCCGCGTGGGCCCCGAGCAGTCCCCGCCCAGAGCCGAGTTCGACTAACGCCCCAGCGGAGCCGCCGCCTCCACCCCCAGCAACCCCGCGCGCTCGATCGAAGTCTTCACCAAGCCGGACGCCAGCACCTCTCCCAGCATTTTATTGAGAGCGCCCAGCCGTTCCGGATCCCCCTTGGCAAGCGCCACCGCCTGTCCCGCGACAAAGTAGTTATCGGAAAGCACCCGCAGCTTGGGATAACGCGCCGCCGCCTCCATCAGCCGTTGCCGATTCGCAGCAAACGCGTCCATCTTCCCGCTCAAAAGCATGCTCTCGATTTCCTCCAGCGCCGGCATCGCCGCCACCGTATCCACCCGATTGTTCTTCAAATGAGCGCTCAAATAAACATCCTGCGTGTCGTTCTTAACCGCCACGATGTGAACCCCCGCCGCGTCCGCATCGGCAACTTTCTGGAGCGGGGAATCGCGCGCGCACAATGTAACTATTCGGCATCAACAACCAAGGCGCCGAGAAATCCACATCCGCCGCACGACCCGCGTTATAAGCCATAAAACCCAAGTCAGCCGTATGTGCCTGCAGCCGGTTGATAATGTCGCGCGCACCCGCCGCTGGGATCAGTGTGTAAGGCACACCCATCCGCCGTGCAAGTTCCTTGACCAGATCCTCGACCGGCCCTGTGACCGCCCCGGTTTTCGCATCCACCCGCCCCAGTACCGGATTGTCCCCCAGAAACGCCGCCCGTAGCGTGCCCGTAGGCGCCAGCGCCGAAGTCTGCGCCACACACGGCAATACCATCAAGCACAAAAGAAGAAATCGCCGGAACCAGTGCATGGGATGATTATAGGTCGATCCCATGCCCGAAGGAATGAACGTCAATAGCCGCCTCATTCTGATTTACCTGGCCGCCGCCGTATCGATGACGATAGCGCTCATCCTAGCCAAGGCGTATTGGAAGCGCCGCCTCACCAAATGGGCCGAGAGCCAGCACCTGCAACTCGTCAGCTTCCGCGGAGCCTGGTTTTTCGAAGGCCCCTCCGCCTGGACCCGCAGCCGCAACCAACACGTCTTCCGCGTAGTAACCAAAGACCGCGACGGCCTCACCCGTTACTGCTGGATCATGTTCGGCACCTTCTGGGGCTTCACCTGGGGCGAGCCCATCACGAAAGTGGAGTGGAGCGACGCCGACGATTAAGCCGTCTCCACTATAATGAGAGCGATCAGGGAGGTGCTGATTGGACGGACCGAGGCCCGTACTGCCCGAAAGAACCGCTGAGATTGACGCCGCCGGCGGAAAATTGAAGTTTGTTCTGGGAAAACAGGGCGACCTGGAAATACACGGCAATAGAACGGGACTCAAGGCGCTCGCCGCCATTTGTTCCGGTCTTAGCGAATCGGACGATGCTTACACTACCACCTGGATGACATTTTTTGGGGTACGGAAGAGGGATCTATTCCAGTCGTTATCTATCGCAACGAAGAACTCTAACAACTAAACCGGAATCGCCACGGAGCCAGCGATCGTAGTGGGTTCGGGAATCGAATCCCCGTCCTCACGCATCGTTTCCAAGTGCAGTTCGATCGCCCCGCGAACCAGTTCGGCGGCTTCTTCGTAACTCCCCCCACCAGCGACGCACCCAGGTAGGTCCGGAACATAGGCGCTATATCCCTTGCGGGTTTTTTCGTAAATGACGGCGAACTTCATCGTTTGAGGCCTGCTTGCATTAGGATACTACGCAGCGTTTTCGGGGCCGCTTCCGCCGATGGATGCCCAGCGATGGTCACTTTCCCCGGCTTGCTGGGGTGCTTGTACTGTCGATGACTTCCCCGCTGCTTTACCAGCCGCCAACCATCGGCTTTGATCCGGCTTATTAACATCTCGAAATTTCATCTCAACGAAAACTAGTGTGTTCACGCCGGGAAGGCTCTCCTGCTACAATAAAAATCTACCTTCCGGTGGACACCCCCAGGTATTTGACCCCCGGGGCTAATCATGTTCGATAACCTAAGCGACAAGCTACAACGCGTCTTCAAAACTCTGCGCGGAGAGGGTAAACTCTCCGCCGAGAACATGGACGCCGCCCTGCGCGAAATCCGCGTCGCCCTGCTCGAAGCCGACGTGCACTTCCGCGTTGTCAAACAGTTCATCGAAGCCGTCAAGGAACAGGCCATGGGCCAGGAAGTGCTCACCGCACTCTCTCCCACCCAGCAGGTCATCAAGATCGTCCGCGACGAACTGGTCAAGATGCTCGGCACCCACCAGGCCAAGCTGCGCATGGCCAACGAGCCCCCCAGCGTCATCATGATCGTCGGCCTGCAAGGCTCTGGCAAAACCACCTCCACCGCGAAGCTCGCCCGCTGGCTCTCGAAAAACGGTAGCTCTCCCATGATGGTCTCCGTCGACGTCTACCGCCCCGCCGCCCGCAAACAACTCAGCGTCCTGGCGCGCGACCTCAAGCTCCCCGATCTACGAAGGCACTCCGGACGAAACCAAGCCTCATCGATCTGGCCCGTTCCGCTCGCAAAGAAGCCATCCAGACCGGCCGCGACGTGGTCTTGGTCGACACCGCCGGCCGCCTCCACATCGACGAAGACCTGATGACCGAGCTGAGCCAGCTCAAAGACCTGCTCAACCCCACCGGAAATCCTGTTCGTCGCCGACGCCATGACCGGCCAGGACGCCGTCAAATCAGCCGACGAATTCCACAAACGCCTAGGCATAACCGGGGCCATTCTGACCAAAATGGACGGCGATGCCCGCGGCGGCGCGGCGCTCTCCATCCGCTCCGTCACCGGCCAGCCCTTGAAGTTCGTCGGCGTCGGCGAAAAGTCCGACGCCCTTGAACCCTTCCATCCCGACCGCGTAGCCCAACGCATCCTCGGCATGGGCGACGTCCTCAGCCTAATCGAGCGCGTAGAAGAGACCATCGATCAAAAGCAAGCCGAAGAGATGCAGCGTAAGCTCATCGAAGACGACTTCACCCTCGGCGACTTCCGCGATCAGATGAAGCAGATCCGCAAGCTCGGCCCGCTCGAATCGATCCTGGGGATGATGCCGCAAGTCGGCATGATGAAGGATCTCAAAAACGTCAAGGTCGACGAAAACGAAATCAACCGCCTGGTGGCCATCGTCGACTCGATGACCCCCAAAGAGCGCGCCAACCACATGATGATCAACGGCCAGCGGCGCAAGCGCATCGCCAAAGGCAGCGGAACATCGGTGCAGGAAGTGAACAATTTGCTGAAGCAATACGCGCAAATGCGCAAGATGATGAAGAGTTTTACGGGAGGCGGCGGGTTCCTGGGCAAACGCCTGGCGAAAATGAAGCTGCCCCCCGGTTTGCCCTTTGGGCGTTAAATTACGGATTACAGCCGATTTGCCCTTTGCACGGGAAATTGAGCATCATAGAAGGATAGGAGTTTAAGGAATGCTGATGATTCGTCTGGCGCGCTTTGGCGGCAAGAAAAAGCCGTCCTATCGCGTGGTGGTAATTGACAAGGAGCGCGCCCGTAACAGCCGCTCGGTGGAAGTAGTCGGAATCTATAGCCCGGTAGCGAAACCGAAGGCCGTGAAGTTGGAACACGATCGGATCCAATACTGGATCAAGAACGGCGCGCAGCCGTCCGACACCGTGGCCCGCCTGATCCGCATGAACCCAGCGGTGCCCGAGCCCGCAACCGCCGCTTCAGTAACGTTAAAAGCAGAGAGGTGTGACAGTGAAAGAACTGGTAACGGAAATCGCCAAGATACTCGTCGACAACCCCGGCGAGGTTACGGTCCGTGAAGTCGCGGGCGAACAGGTCACAGTTCTGGAACTGCGCGTCGCCCCCGGGGATCTGGGCAAGGTGATCGGCAAGCAAGGCCGCACGGCGCGTTCCATCCGCACTTTGTTGGGAGCCGCCGGTATGAAACAGAACCGCCGCTTTACGCTGGAAATTCTGGAATAACGGCGGTGGAAGACTGGGTCGCGATCGGCAGGTTGTGGCGCACCCGTGGGAATCGTGGAGAATTATTAGGTGAGCTGGATAGCAGCGAACCGGAGCGCGAACAGAAGTTGAAGGAAGTAGCGCTAGAAAAGGGTGGCCGGCGTCAGGTGATGCAGATAGAAGAAGCCTGGCGGCACGATGGCCGCCCGGTGTTCAAGTTCATAGGCATCGATTCGATAAACGACGCTGAGCCGTGGGAGGGCGCCGAAATGCTGGTGTCCCCGAGTGAAGTGGAGCCACCCGAAGAAGGGGCTTTCTCTTATGCAGATCTGGTGGGCTGCAAGGTGGTGGGTGAGTCGGAAGTTGGAGTAGTAACGGAAGTAGAGGAGTATGGCGGCGCGCCGCTCTTGAAGTTGGAAGCGGCGGACGGCCGTGAGATTCTGATTCCGTTCGCGCGGTCGATCTGCAAGGTGATCGACGTAGCATCGAAGACCATCCGGGTGGAGTTGCCGGAGGGTTTGCTGGAGCAACAGTGAAGTTTCACATCGTGACGATCTTCCCCGAGTTTTTCCGGGGACCGTTCGAGCACGGCGTGATCCAGAAGGCGCGCGAAGCAGGGCTGATCGAGATTCACGTGCACGATTTGCGGACGTGGACCTACGACCGGCATCGGACCGTGGATGACCGGCCCTTTGGCGGCGGCGAAGGCATGCTGCTGAAGGCGGCACCGATTTTTGAAGCCGTAGAAGCGATTTGGCCCGAGCGTACGGAAGGATCGGAGGTGATCCTGCTATCGGCGCAAGGGAAAAAGTTCGACCAGGCCAAGGCCCGGGAGTTCAGCGGACTTAAAGAACTGCTCCTGATCTGCGGCCGTTACGAAGGCGTAGACGAGCGCGTAGCGGAGCACCTGGCCGACGAAGAGCTTTCGATCGGTGATTATGTGCTGAGCGGCGGCGAGTTGGCGGCAGCGGTGGTAGTAGATGCAGTAGCCCGCTTGCAAGCCGGAGTGCTGGGGAACGAAACCTCCAGCGTAGACGAGTCGTTCAGTGAGCAAGGGTTGCTGGATTGGCCGCAGTACACCCGGCCCGCGGAGTTCCGCGGTTGGAAAGTGCCGGAAGTGCTGATCGGCGGCAACCACGAAGAGATTCGCAAGTGGCGTAAAAGCGCCGCGCGGGAAAAAACCCGCCGCCAGCGCCCCGATCTAGTTTGAATGGGTTTAGTTTGAGAAAGTAGGAACAAGACTATGCAGAACGCAACGATGGCCAAGATCCTGAACAAGAACAAGAAGGCGACCCACCCCGAGTTCCGCCCCGGCGACACCATCAAGGTGCACGTCAAAATTAAGGAAGGCGACAAAGAACGCCTGCAAGTCTTCGAAGGCACCGTCATTGCCCGCAATAACACCGGCATGAGCGAGACCATCACGGTCCGCAAAGTCAGCTTCGGCCAAGGCGTCGAGCGCATCTTCCCGGTGCAAGCTCCCGTGGTCGACCACATCGACGTGGTCCGCACCGGCCGCGTCCGCCGCGCCAAACTTTACTACTTGCGTGGACTCAAAGGCAAAGCCGCGCGCCTGCGCGAACGCACCTAGCGCGGTCCTCGTTTTCAGCATGCCCAGCAGCCGCTACGAGCGTGCCGCCCGAAGCGCCGGTTACCGGACCATCGCCGGACTGGACGAAGCGGGCCGCGGCGCGCTCTTCGGCCCCGTCTTCGCAGCCGCCGTCGTGCTCGACCCTAACCGCCAGATCCGCGGCTTAGACGACAGCAAGGAACTCGAACCGGAGCGCCGCGAAGTGCTAGCCGAACGCATCCGCGAGCGCTCCCTAGCCTGGGCCGTAGGCGCCGCCGACCCCTTCGAAATCGACCGTGTCAATATCCTCGAAGCCTCCCGCCTAGCCATGGAGCGCGCCCTCGCGCGACTCAACACCGTCTGCGATTACCTTTTGCTCGATGCGATCCGGATCGCCAGCGCCCTTCCACAAAAACCCTTGATCCACGGTGACGGGCTCTCTTTCTCCATCGCTGCCGCCTCCATCCTCGCCAAAACCGCCCGCGACCGCGCCCTAACCCAATGGGACCTAGTCTTCCCGGAATACCGTCTGGCGAGCAATAAGGGCTACGGCACCCGCGATCACCTCGACGCACTCGACCGCCTGGGCCCCACCACCCTCCACCGCTTCAGCTTTGAGCCCGTCCGTAACTCGAGCCGCCATTGCGTCTGGAACGGTTATCCCGCCGCCCTCTCCCCTCAAGGCGAACTGTTCGTATGACCCCCAAAATCACGCCCACGCCCGCTGCTACGCCCGAGCCCCCGCCCGTTCCCGCCCTGCCCCCGCGTCCCCCCGGAACTCTACGCCGCCGCTTATGGGTTGTGCTCTTCGCCCTCTTCGCCTTCGAAATCGGAGCTTTCCTGGTAGTCTTCCCCTGGATGGATTCCTGGAGCCTCAACCACATCCCCAGTTTCTTCGCCACCAATCAAATCGCCGCTCAGGACGTTTGGGACGACCCTTACTTCCGCAGCGCCCTCAGTTGCCTCGGCTTTTTGAACGTCTACATCGCCCTCCGCCAGATCGTCCAGCTTGTCCGCCGAAGCAAGCAATCCACTTAGGCCGATCTTGTTTCTATAATTAATGAAACTTAATTAAAGCATTGCGCAATCTTTGCGTTTTGAGAGTACTATGCTCTTGACGGTACTAAGGGATAAACCTTATACTCGCAGCTAAGCCTTTAGAGGTATTGTTAAGGTGTTGCTCTTAGCTCCATGTTGAGTAATGTACTAAGTGATCAAATTCTTTAAGTACTGAGGGTGGTGTAGAGTGAAGCGTGTTACAATTTTGGCTGCATTTGTTTTGGCGCTAGCTAGCGTCAGTTCGTATGCATGGACCCTTTCCCACGGATCGGTTGCCTCGAACACGGATGGTAGTGTTCTGGTTACATCGGGTCCGCCCCCCGCGGGTGGAACAAACGTCGCCTCGGGCCCACCGCCCGCTGGCGGAACAAACGTCGCCTCAGGCCCGCCGCCTGCCGGTGGAACTAACGTCGCCTCGGGCCCACCGCCCGCTGGTGGAACTAACGTCGCCTCGGGCCCACCGCCCGCTGGTGGAACTAACGTCGCGTCAGGCCCACCGCCCGCCGGTGGAACTAACGTCGCCTCAGGCCCACCGCCCGCCGGTGGAACTAACGTCGCCTCAGGCCCACCGCCCGCCGGTGGAACTAACGTCGCCTCGGGCCCACCGCCCGCCGGTGGAACTAATCTTAGCTAACTTTTTCGCACAAGGCATAGATAATAAGGATTTCCCGACGAGGGAAATGCCTGCCAGTGTGCGGCGATGAATTACGTCTACGATGTATTGGGGATCGGCAGTGGAGTTTTGCTGCTGTCGGTCCTCATTTTGCTTTTGCGCGGTCCCTTCCGTAGGTTCTGGGTTCTCTTGGTCTATGTTGCGTGGGAATTGTTTGCCACGGCAACGCTCACCGTTTACGATGTGCTCTATGCCGGTGCCGCCCAGGGCAAAGTTCTTCAAGCCGAAGCGGTAAAGTTGTATAGCCGCCTGTACTGGAGCAACGATGTCATCGTCGACCTGCTCCGCTTCCTCCTGGTAATTGTGCTCACCTACGCCGCTACACCAGAGGGAGCCAAACGCACCTCCATTGGGCGTATCCTGGGCGGAATCGTGGTGGTAGTGGTAGTTCTACCTTTCTTGGTCTTCCCCCTGCACTTTAGGCCCTGGCCAGAAGCCTCCTGGTTCAACAGTACCAGTGAGCTCCTGAATTTCGGCGCCGCCATCATGAACCTGGGCCTGTGGGGTGCACTTCTCGCCAATCGCAAGCGTGATCCCCAGTTAGTCGCGGTGAGTATCGGGTTGGGCGTAGTAGTGACCGGCGCCGCGATTTCCTACGGTCTTCTACATCTGTTCCCGTTCAGGGCGAGAGCCATACCTAGTGTATTCCTGATGCTTACGCAGATCGCCGGCTGGTTCATTTGGTGCCGCGCTTTTTGGCGCTTTCCCCGGAGGAGCCCGGCACCGGAAAGCGTCCTTCCCTCGCCCTCTACATCGCCCTGACACCGCTCTTCTCGAATGTCTGATTTTCTACAAGACGCGCGTTTCGGAGCCCGCATTATGCTGCGGGCTCCGGTCGTAACCGCTTCCATCATCCTGGTGCTCGCCCTGGGCATCGGCGCCAATTCCGCCATGTTCAGCATCGTCGACGCCCTGCTGATCCATCCTGTCTCTTATCCCGAGCCCGAAAAACTTGCCTTCATCTGGAGCCACGACAGCCAAGGCAGCCTCAGCGACGCCTCCGCTGCAGATTTCATGGACTGGCGCGCGCAGTCCAAAACCCTCTCCGATTTCGCCGCCTGGCTGCCCACCGCCTTCGTCCTCACCGGCGGAGACCGCCCCCGCCAGGCCGCCGGCGCCCGCGTCAGTGCAAACTTTTTCCGGACCCTTGGCGTGAAACCCGAATTGGGCCGCACCTTTCTACCCGACGAAGACGGCCTCGATCACCCCGAGGACGCCGCGCACTCCGCCGTCATCAGCCATCGCTTTTGGCAGGAAGAGCTAGGCGCGGACCCGCAAGTTCTTCACCGCACCATTTACGTCGACTCGGTTCCCTATTCCATAGTCGGCGTCACTCCTCCCGATTTCCAATTCTGGTGGCGGCCGCACGACATCTGGATTCCAGTCACGCTCAACCGCCAGGACCGCGACTTTCACAATGTAATCGCCTTCGCCCGCCTGCGCGCGCCGCGCGACCGCGCCGCCGCCGAAATGGCCGTCATCAGCCGTTCGCTGGCGCAATCCTATCCGCAGAGCGACAAGGGCTGGACCGTCCACGTCGAAGACTTTCAGGACTTCCTGCTCAACCGCACCTTCCGCACGCGCCTCCTGCTGCTCTCTGGCGCGATGGGCTTAGTCCTGTTGATCGCGTGCGCCAACGTAGCCAGTTTGTTATTAGTCCGTGCCGCCGGTCGCGAACGTGAGATCGCCCTCCGTCTCGCTATGGGCGCGACCCCCAGCCGCCTGGCCCGCCAGCTTCTTACCGAAAGCGCACTGCTGTCCTTGGGCGGGGGCGCGCTCGGTTTAGCCATTGCGTGGGCCCTGATCCACGCCGCGCCGGCCATCGTGCCCGCCAGCGCTCTGCCCGGCGGATTCATCAAGCTCAGCATGCCCGTAATCTGGTTCGCGCTCGCCATCTCCCTTGTCAGTTGCATCATTTTCGGACTCGCCCCAGCCCTGGCCGTCGCGCGCGCCGATATTCAATCCGCGCTCAAAGACACCGGCCGCGGGACTACCCCCGGACGCAAAAGCCAACGTTTCCGCCAAGCCATGATCGTCGCCGAAGCTGCGTTTGCGCTCGTCCTGCTAGCCGGAGCCGGCCTGATGATCGGCAGCTTCCGCGATCTCACCCGCGCCAATCCCGGCTTCGATCCCAAGAATTTAATGACCGCCCGCCTGCTGCTCCCCTTCGCGAAATACGACGCCGACCATGCCTTGCAGTTTTATCGGGAAGGCGTGCGCCGCATCGCCGCTTTGCCCGGCGTCAACGGTGTCGCGGTAGCCTCCAGCCTTCCGTTGTTGAACAACATGGAAGTGCGCTTCGAGACCGAATTCTCCCAAGCCCACCAGGAATCCGAACGCCCCAGTGCCCCCTACGATGCCGTGGGCCCGGATTACTTCACCACGCTGGGAATCCCGCTCAAGAGCGGACGCTTTTTTACCGAAGCCGACAATGAAACCGCCCCGCTAGTAGCGGTCGTCAGCGAAGAGCTAGCCGAGCACTACTTCCCGAATCAAAATCCCCTGGGCCAGCGCCTGAAAATAAACCGACCTATGCGCCTGCAAAACGGCGAGGAAACCGTCAGCGTGCAGATCGTAGGCGTCTGCGGAAACGTGAAGCTGGACGACCCCTCGGCGGACCTCAAGCCCATGATCTACGTCCCGCATCCGCAGAATCCGTGGTCGAGAGGCGTGTGGTTCGTAGCCCGCACCGATGGCAACCCGGCGGCGCTGGCCCCCGTCCTGCGCGCCGAATTCATGGCCATCGACCGCGAACAGCCGCTAGAAGAATTCGGCACGCTAGAAGACCGCCTGCAAAATCAATTCGCCGAGCCCAAATTTCAGACCGGCCTGATGATTTCTTTTGCTTTAGTCGCGCTCATCCTAGCAGCGTTGGGTATCTATGGAGTAAACGCCTACGCAGTAGCGCAGCGCAGAAGCGAGATCGGCCTGCGCATGGCCCTAGGCGCCAGCCGCGGTTCCGTGATGCGCCAGGTAGTCAGCAAAGGCATGGCCCCCACAATAGTCGGAATTGTCGTCGGATTAGTAGGCGCAGTAGCCATCAGCTTCTGGCTGCGCAGCGCCCTGGTAGGCACCCGCGCCGTAGACCCCGTGACGTTCCTAGGAGCCGCACTCCTCCTGGCCATGGTAGCCGGAATAGCCTGCCTAATCCCCGCCGTGAAAGCCACGCGTATCGACCCCGCCATAGCCCTCCGCACCGAATAACACCCCGGTTTTCATCTGTCCCCATAACTTCCCTAAAGTGAAGTTACTTCGACTCTGTTTTTCGCTTTTTATTGCGATCAGGCGGTTCAGGTTCTCCGATTTCCCAATTTTGACATGACAACTGTTTGTGCGATTCAAAGTCTGAGCGAGTGCCAACGAAGGCGCACTCCGCCACTGGAGGCTTACCGTGTTCTCCGAAAGAAGAGACGCTTTGCACAGCGTAGTCTAGATTATGCGGATCTATGGTCTTAGTTAACTTCCGGATACCGTGGGGTCCGTCAGACATGTATTCGTTATCATCAACGGGCGGAAGGTTCGCGGTCGAAGTTTGCAGACGGCCCGACTGGTTAATACGAACAACATATCGCCCCTTCTCCTTCGGTAGTGCGGGCGCTCCTGGGATGGAGTAGTCCAAGCGAACCCAACCAACATATCCTTCTGGAAGTAGCCAGATCTCCACGGTTCGTCCATGTGGAAGTGCGCTCCATATCCAAGTTCCCAACAATAGGAGGACGCTCAACAAGACTCCGCCAGACATCACGATTCGCCAAGACTCGCTAGCTCGTGTTACTTGAATAAGAGCATGCCCGACTAGTAACGCCATGGCCATTGCGGAACAAAGCAAAGCTATTGGTAGCCAATGGATCGCAAACGATTGGGGTGCGTAGCTTGCATCCAGACTCGGCGACAACACCCTCACGAATTCTGCGATAAAAACGGGAGCCCAAGCCAAAACAAAAAAGGCAAGAGCCCACCAAGGGCTTGACAGGACTCGCCACAAGTTGGCGTTTCGCATCCGGTTAGACTCTCCCGAGCAATCGGGCACGTCGTACTGGAAAGGTACGTCGGACGTCCACGTCCGACTCTCCGTTTACTTCTTCCGAATACTAATCCCCAACTCGCGCAACGCCCGCTCTGGTACATCCGACGGAGCCTCGCACATCAAATCCGTCCCCTTAGCAGTCTTGGGGAAGGGAATCACGTCGCGAATAGAAGTCTCGCCCGCCAGCAACATCACCAGCCGGTCAAGTCCCAAAGCGATCCCCCCATGCGGCGGAGCCCCATACTCCAACGCATCCAGCAAAAATCCAAACTTATGCCGGGCCTCTTCATCCGACAGCCCCAGCGCCGCAAAAACCTGCGCCTGAATATCCCGCCGGTGAATACGAATCGACCCCGACCCCAACTCTGTCCCATTCAGCACGACGTCGTAAGACTTCGCGCGACAATGCGCCGGATCGGTAGTGAGCTTCTCCAGATCCTCGTCATGCACGGAAGTGAACGGATGGTGCGCTGCATTCCAGCGGTTCTCTTCGTCATCCCACTCGAACATCGGAAAATCCACCACCCACAAAAATCGAAAATCTTTCGGATCGAGCAGTTGATGCCGGTCGTTATACTTCTGCCCCGCATGCATCCGCAAATGCCCCGCCGCGAGCAGGACTGCGTTCTCCGGAAGAGCCCCCTTCACCTCGCCGCCCCATCCGCAAAGTATGAGTAGATCTTCCTCAGTAGCCCCAGTCCGCTTCCGAACCTCGGCCATGGCGACAGGAAAATCCCGATCCAACCGCTTAGCATCGTCAAAGACGCGCAAGCCGCGCTCCTGGCCAAAAGCCTTCAGCTCATCCCGCTCCTTGCGCGTGACCACTCCCGTTTTAGGAATGCGAATCGCGACCAGCGGCAGCCCTTCGGGAGTCAACCCCTCGCCTTTAAACAAGTCCTCCACGCAATGAAACGGAGGCAGCCGCAAGTCAGGCTTGTCACTCCCGTAAGAGCGCAGCGCCTCCGCGTAAGACAACCGCGGCAGCGGAATCTCAATCTCGCACCCTGCAGCTTTCGCGACGGCTTTCAACATCCGCTCGATCACCCGGTAGATCGTCTCTTGCTGCGGAAACGACATCTCCAAATCGATCTGCGTAAACTCCGGCTGCCGATCCGCGCGAAGATCTTCATCGCGGAAACAGCGCACAATCTGAAAATATTTATCGAACCCCGCCACCATCAGCAGTTGCTTAAAAATCTGCGGCGACTGCGGCAGCGCATAAAAATTCCCCGGACTCACCCGCGCCGGCACCAGATAATCGCGCGCGCCCTCCGGAGTCGACCGCGTCATAAACGGCGTCTCGATCTCCAGGAACCCTTGATCCGTCAACTCCTGCCGCACCGCGTAAGCGATCTTCGAGCGCAGAATAATGTTGTGCTGCATCCGCGGCCGCCGCAGATCGACGTAGCGATACTTCAGCCGAGCGTCTTCCTTGACGTCCACGTTGTCTTCCATCGGAAACGGCGGCGTGCGCGATTCGTTCAGAATCCAAATCTTGTCCACCACCAACTCAACTTCCCCAGTAGGAATCGCCGGATTAATATTCTCAGCCGTGCGCAGCGCCAGCGTCCCTTCGACAGCGATCACGTATTCCGAAGCCAGCAGCTCAGCCCGTTGATGCACCTCAGGCTCCGCGTCTTCGTGAAAGACGAGTTGCGTCACGCCCTCGCGATCCCGCAAATGAATAAAGATGACTCCGCCCAAATCGCGGCGGCGATGCACCCAGCCCATGAGCAGTGCTTTTTTTCCAGCATCGGAAGCGCGCAACTCCCCGCAGCTATGCGTGCGTTGTAGATTGCCTAAAAAATCAAGAGGTACGGATGGCATTATTTTTGATGTGTTCGATCAATTGCTCGCGCCCGAGCGGCACTTGCTCGCCCGACGCCATGTCTTTTATTAAGTATGTCCCGGCCGCGATCTCGTTGTCTCCCAGGATCAGCGCAAACCGCGCGCCCATTTTGTTCGCAGTCTCAAGCGCGCGCTTCAATTTGCGATCGACAGACCGCTCGACCGATATCCCCGCCGAGCGCAACTCCGCCGCCAGCGCCCCCGCATGAACCTCCGCAGCATCCCCCAGCGGAGCTAAAAATACGTCGACGACAGGCTCCTGGCTTTCTCCAACACTCATCACCAGCCGGTCTTCGCCAATAGAAAATCCAATCCCCGGAGCCGGAACTTTCGAGCCCAGCGCTTCCGCGAGCCCGTCATAGCGTCCCCCGCCCAGCACAGCGTTCTGCGCACCCAGCGCCCCATGCGTAATTTCAAAAGTCGTGCGCATGTAATAATCCAACCCGCGCACTAGCCGTGGACGCACCTCATATGCAATCCCGCGATGCCGCAAATGCTCCTGCACCACCTTGAAGTGCCCGTGGCATTCCTCGCACAGATAATCGAGAATCGAGGGCAGCGTATCGATCGCCGCCTGATCGTCCGGCACTTTGCAATCCAGCACCCGTAGCGGATTCGTAGTCGCGCGCCGCTGGCAATCCACGCACAGCGTCGGCGCCATCGTCGCCAGCTTCTCCTTCAACGCCGCCATGAACCGCGGCCGGCAGGTTGAGCACCCCACAGAATTGAGGATGAGATGAAAACCTTCGAGCCCCACCCTCTTCAGTAGTTCCACGACCATCTCAATCACTTCAGCGTCAACGACAGGCGACTCCGACCCAATCGCCTCCGCCCCAATCTGAAAAAACTGCCGGTAACGCCCCTTTTGCGGCCGCTCCCGCCGGAACATCGGACCAATATAGTAAAACTTCTTGATCCCCGGAATCTGATCCAGCCGGTGCTCAATGTACGCGCGCATTACCGAAGCCGTAGCCTCCGGCCGCAGCGTCAACGAAGTCCCGTCGCGATCCTCCCACGTGTACATCTCTTTGCCGACGATGTCCGTGTCCTCACCCACCCCGCGCGCAAACAACGCCGTCTCTTCGAAAATAGGCGTGCGGATCTCGTGATAGTTGAACGTGCGAAATACTTCGCGCGCCGTTGTCTCCACCCGATTCCACACCGCACTCGCGGGTGGCAGAATATCGCGCGTTCCCTTTACAGCCCTCATTCCAGCTCTTCCAAATAGATAGCCGCTTTCTCGACGTAATGTTTCACGCCTAGAGCAAACCGCGCCTGCTCTTCGGCCGACACCGCGCGTTTAGGCTTAGCCGGAACCCCCAAGGCCAACATTCCCGCCGGCACCTCGCCACCTTCAGGCACCAGCGACCCCGCCGCCACCACCGCTCCCTTGCCGATCCGAGCCCCGTTCAGCACAATCGCCCCGATCCCAATCAGGGCGTCATCTTCGATCGTGCACCCATGCAACATCGCCAAGTGCCCCACCGTGACGCGGTCGCCGATCGTCAACGGAACCCCCGAGTCGCAATGCAGCACCGTCCCGTCCTGAATGCTCGTTTCCGCCCCAATCTCGATATGATCCACGTCCCCGCGAATGGTCACGTTAGGCCAAATGCTGGATCTTTCCCCCACAAACACGTCGCCGATCACAACCGCGCTCGGGTCGACATAAGCGGAGACAGCGACGCTAGGCGTGGTACCGCGAAAAGAACGGATCATTGTAGCCGGGGTAGATTTCATGCTAACACGCGGCTGCCGGTTCAGCTTCAGAAAACCCTCAAGGTCAGTGAGAGGCGGCCGATAAGGACTATCTGGATGAGCTAGCACCGAAGAGTATCGTAATGGTTTCAAGATTCCACACGTCCGCTGCCCGTAAACGAACCTCTCATGGGAACGTCATTCTGGAGTCCGTTTTCACACTGCTGCCCACCTTCGCTTTCATTTTCGCCTTCACCGATTTCGGCCTGATGATGTTCCGCTGGTCCACCTTGCAGAATTCCCTGCGCGAAGCCACCCGCTATGCCGTCACCTTCCAGACCCAGGGGGGGCAGGGCCAGGACGCTTCGATCGAAGGTGTGGTCCAGCAATACGCGTTGGGATTCGTCAAAACCACCGACAGCCCGCAGCACATCTTCGTCAACTATTACGCGCCCACTGCGCTCAACAACGCGTTTGTTACGGGCGGCAACGTGCCCGGCAACCTGGTCGATGTCTCCATTCAGAACCTGTCCTTCAATTGGCTGGCGCCGCTCAGCGGCAGCTATGGGGGGAGCGTGGCGTTCTTTAGAAGTACCACCCCGATCACCTTTAACCTCCACTCCGCCGATATCCTCGGCGGTTATCCGGTGGGAGTCACCAGCGTCAGCCGCTAGGCCACGAATGACTATGAAAATACCGGTACAGGAACACCTGCGGCAGCGCCAAAGAGGCCAGGAAATCATCGAATTCGCGTTCGTCGCGCTGCTCTTCGCGCCCCTTTTCCTAGGCATGTTTGTAATCGGCATGAACCTCATCATGAGCATTCAGGCCAATAACATGGTGCGCAATCTAGGCGACCTGTACATTCATGGGGCGGACTTCTCCACCTATCCCTACCAGCAACTTGCGCAGCGCATGGGCACGGGCTTAAATCTGCAAATGCCATCCTTCAGCGGCAACCTGCAGTCCAACACCGCAGCGAGCGGCGACGGCATCATCTGGATCACCCAAGTCATGTACGTCGGCGCCACAACCGACCCTAATTGTGTCGCGGCCGGCAACGGTAATTGCACCAATCACGATAGCTTCGTGTTCATGCAACGAGTCGTATTCGGCAGTAGCACCGTGACCAGTCAGCACGCGAGCTCCATGGGCGATCCCACCGGAGCCACCCTCTCCAGCCAAGGGAGCGTCGCCAACCCCGTCACCGATGTGACAGCCAAACTGCCCCCCGCCGGGCAAGCCGCCATGGTCGCGCTGTGGCAGACTAACGCCAACGGCCAGGCCCCGCTTGCGGACGGCCAAGTTTTCTATGCCGCCGAAGGCTTCTTCCAGACTCCCAGCCTAACCCTGGGCAACAACGTCAGCCAAGGCGTGTCCGTACGTTCTTTTTTTTAGGAGTTTTCTCATGAAGCCTCTCTTGCGCCAGCGCCGAACGGCCGAAAGCGGAGCATCCCTGATGCTGGCCGTTATATCTCTAATCTTCCTTATCCCGATGATCGGCCTGGCGGTCGACGTCGGCATGCTCTATGTGATCAAGGCGCGATTGCAAGGCGCCGTCGACGGCGCTTCTCTCGCTGCCGCGCGCGCCCTGAACCTGGGACAGACCACCGCTGCCCAGGCCACCAGCGCCAAACAGAACGCAGTGAATTGGTTTTATGCCAACTTCCCCGCCGGTAGCTGGTTCACCAACAGTACTTTGATGGACACCAGCGATACCCATGCCCATGTCTATGACGACCCCGTGAATCCCAACCTGCGCCACGTCGATGTCACCGCCAGCTCGCACGCCCCCACTCTTTTCATGAATTGGTTCGGCGTCCGCTTCACCAATATCGTGGCCTATGGCTTTGCCTCCCGCCGCGACGTCAACGCCATGCTGGTGATGGACCGCTCCGGCTCCATGTGTCACAGTTCATCGCCGCCCTGCACCAGCAGCGACCCCACTTGCGGAGCGCTGATTCAAGCCTCCAAAACCTTCACCGGGCAATTCTCCGCCGGCCGCGACAAAATCGGCGCGATTTCTTTCGCCGATAACGCCTACCTGCATAGCGTGCCTGCCACCACCTTCCAGACGGATCTCGGTTACATCAATAGCTTCGGCACGGGCAGCGGCGAACTCGATACCATTGCTTGCGGCGGAGGCACCGCCACGCCTCAGGCCATCGCCCTGGCTTATAACGAGCTTTACAAAATCAACCAGCCGGGCGCCCTGAATGTAATCGTCGTTGAAACCGACGGCAAGCCCAACACCGTCACCGTGAATTTCTGGGACGGAAGCACCTCCTCCATCGCCTCCGGCAGTTCCTGCCGCGACGCCAATAACAAAACCAAAGGCCAAGGCGGATTCGCCACTCTGGCCGCCCTCCCCGCCTGGACCGGTGGCCACGCCATGAGCGTCGGCGGCACCGGTTATACGGCAGATATTCCGGCCGGCATCATCGGCGGCATCGGGGGCACCGATAGCGGTAACCCGGTCTATCTATTGTTCAACTCCTGGACCACTGTGAAGACCAACGATTATAGCGAGAACCCCTACTATGCCTATCCCCCAATCTCTGCCACCAATGGCTGTGCCATGTCTCTGCAGAACTCCTCGGCTCATAACAACATCAGCGATCTCACCTGGCTGCCCACCACCGATGTATACGGCAGCAATCTCATCAACGCCTCCTACAACGCCGTAACCACCTCCGGCGGACACGTGTCACCCATCACCATGACCCAGATTCGCAATGCCGCCTTTAACGCCACCGATAATGTGGCCTCGAGCGCCCGCACCAACGCCAATCTTCCCGTTACCGTTTTCGCCGTGGGCTTTACCTCCACAGTCGATGACACCATCCTGCAGCGCATCTCCAACGATCCCGACTGGCTCTCCAGCGCCTCCTGCGTCAGCTCCGGCAAGTGCGTCGTCAACTCCAATCAACCCGAAGGCACCTATGTATTCGCCGCCACCACGGCCGACCTGATTCCCGCTTTCCTGACGCTGTCCTCGCAGATTCTCCGCTTAAGCCGCTAAGCTCTCGGTATGCGATGCTCGATAGCATGCGCGGGCTCATGCTGCTATCTTTCGCGATTGCCCTGCGTGCCGATCAGCGCACCCAGCAACTTGCCGAACGTGTGGCCCGCGAAGCCCAAGCGTTTGAGAAAATCGCGCCTGAATTAGTCGGCCGCGAAACCCTGCATCAGCGCGTCATGGCCGCGCCGCGCCTCAAACTGCGCCTCGGCGACGCCGCCCAGCACCCCGTCGCCGCCTGGAACGAGCGCGAAATCGTCTCCGAATACGCCTTCGCCGTGCTCGGCCGCGAGATCCACGAACTGCGCCAGGTAACATCGGTCGACGGCAAACCAGTCGCGGGCGAAAAACAGGCTCGGGACACACTCGCCAAACTCATCACCAGCCACAACGACGACCGCAAGAAACGCGCCCTGGAGCAATTGGAAAAATACGGATTGAAAGGCGCAGCCACCGACTTCGGCCAGATTCTCTTACTCTTCACCCGCGGCAATTTGGAGCGCTACGAAATCACCGCCGTCGGCCCACGCCTGCTGGGCATCGTGCCCGCTCAAGTATTCCACTACCAACAACTCGACGGGCCGCGCGCCCTAACCGTCTTCCGCGGCGATAAGAAGACCCAGAGCCTCAGCGTCGAAGGCGAAATCTGGGTACGGGAAGCCGACGGCTTGCCCCTTCGCATCACCATGGCCGCTACTGACTCCAGTACCGATAAAACCCTGCGCGAAGAAGCTACCGTCGACTACGCCATGAGCGACTACGGCACCCTGCTGCCGGTCGAGACCACCCACCGCGAACTCCGCTCCGGCGTCGAAGTGGAGGAAAATAAGTTCAGCTACCGCGAGTTCCACCGCTTCGGAGCGCAGCGCTAAATGCGCGTCATCTACCTGCACGGCTTCGCCTCCAGCCCGCAATCCACCAAAGCCCGTTTCTTCGCGGAAAAATTCGCGCAAGCCGGCATCCCCTTTGAAGCCCCCGCCCTCGACGCCGGCGATTTTCAAAACCTCACCGTCAGCGCCCAACTGCAAATCGTCGACGCCGCGACTTCACAAGGCGAGCGCCCCGTGCTGATGGGTTCCAGCCTCGGCGGCTATTTAGCCGCACTCTACGCCGCCCAGCACCCCCGCTCCGTCGATCGCCTGATCCTGCTCGCCCCCGCCTTCCGTTTTCTAGAACGCTGGCGCGCACGCCTCAGCCCCCAAGAACTAGATCAATGGAAGCAGCAAGGCTGGGCGCCTATCTATCACTACGGGGCCAAGGCCGATCAACGCCTCGGCTATCGCTTCCTCGAAGACGCCATCAAATTTGACGCAGTCCCGGACTTCCATCAAAGGGCGCTCATCCTCCATGGGACCGAAGACCAGGTCGTCCCCTACCAAGGCTCCTACGATTTCGCCCTGGAACATGCCCGCACCCGCCTCGTCCCCTTCCATTCAGGCCACGAATTGACCGACGTCCTGGATGACCTGTGGCGCGAAACAGTCGCCTTCCTGGAAATCACTGCCCCAGGAATCGCCCAAGGAGTCGTATGATAGATATAGAACGCTGCGGCCGCTGCAACGTTTTGCCGCTCTCCGACGTCCTTAATTCGTAGCGGCGTAGGCTGGGTGTGTAAGTGCCTGATCAGAATCTAAATGGCCCCGACAGGGTGCCTGGGAATAATCCCGACGACGACCACTTGGCACACTTGCTGCCACCTGCCTCTATTGAGAAGCCCTGGTTCTTAGAAATCTTCAAGAACATCAAGGAACTCATCAGTCCACCCAAGCTTCCTCCGCTTGAAGTTACCTCCAAACCGGTACCCATCCACGAGATCACGATTTACGCCGGCAACGAAACTAAATCGGGAATCCTATCGCTGCTGATTCACGTGGCCGTCATCGCCTTGCTAGTCTTCATCGGATCCCTGAAGCCGGTACAAAAAATGGTGCAGCAGGTCACCGGAGTCGAAATCGATCTGCGCCCCTACATCGCCCAGAACAAAAAGCAAACCTCCGGCGGCGGCGGAGGCGGCGGAGCCCGCGAGCTCCTGAACGCCAGCAAAGGCAAACTACCCAAGCCGGCCCCCAAACAGTTTACGCCTCCTCGGGTCGACCCCATTCCCGAACCCAAGCTGCCCATGCCCGCGACCATCGTCGCACCTGAAGACATTCCCAACATCACCGCGAACAACTTCGGAGACCCGCTGAGCAAATTAGGAATCCCGTCGAATGGCATCGGCTCCGGCGGAGGAATCGGCAGCGGCTCCGGTGGCGGTGTCGGTTCCGGTAAAGGCCCCGGCGTAGGCCCCGGCTCCGGCGGCGGCTTCGGCGGCGGCGCCTACCGCATCGGCGGCGGCGTATCCGCCCCCAGCGTGCTCAGCAAAGTCGAGCCCGAATATTCCGAAGAAGCCCGCAAAGCCAAGTGGCAAGGCACCGTAGTGCTTTCTCTAGTAGTAGACGACCAAGGCCGCCCGCAAAACTTAAAAGTGCTCCGCTCCCTGGGTCTAGGCCTAGATCAAAAGGCCATCGAAGCCGTAGAAAAATGGCGCTTCAAACCCGGCATGAAAGACGGTAAGCCCGTCCCCGTGATGGCCACCATCGAAGTTAACTTCCGCCTGCTCTAACAGAGCTACTTCGCCAATGCCGGCAGCGTAGTAAAAGTGTGCGCCGGCGGAATGCGGATACCCAGCGCGCCGATCTTCGAACCCGCCGGCGCGTCGAACTCGATCGTGCCGCGGATGTTCGCCGCAGCCGGATATTTATCTGTGCCGAGTGTAAAAGCGCTGTGTCCGTTGGCTGCCAGCGTAAGACTAGCGGACCCGATTTGCAGTCCCGTATCATCGCGAATCACCACTGGAATATTCACTTGCTGGGCCGACGCGTTATTCACCGCAATACCCGTCGAGGTTCCCCCGGTATTGTCGAACGCCAGCAGGTAACCGCCAGCGCCCCGGTTCTCTAGCGGCACGACGGCTTCCTGTCCATTGGGATTGTAGCGGAAGATAACGAAACCGCCGATGTTGCCATCCGTGGTGAGTTGCGCCGAGCCGATGGTGGACGTGGGATCCGATGCCGGTCCTGCGCCTTCTATCAGCAGGGTTGCGCCCGCCGCCAGCGTTCGATCCACCGTGGAAGCCACCATTGTCGTGCCACTGCCGGTTTGGGGAAACCCAAGGGGCAGCGAGAGCGGACTGCCGTTATCCGCGAAAAATTTGAGATGCGCTTGGGAACTAACCGCGCCCGCATTCACCAGCACAAAGGTGGTTTGCCAGCCATTGCCGCTCGCAATATGCGCGATGGAGCCCCCAGTGGTCCCGATGTTCGCCAACGCAGGAATTGTCGTGAAAGTGTTGCCGGAATCCAACGGGGTAGTGCGAATACCAATGACCCCTATCTGGCCTCCCACCGGCGTCGTGAATGCAATGGTCCCGCGCCCGTTCGCCGTAATCGGATAGGCGTTAGAAAGAACGAACGAAGCGTGGCCCGACGGTTCGAGCGAAGTGGACAAATTCGCGATAGGCGATCCACTTTCATTGCGAATATTGACCGCAATGGTTACCGAATGCGAGGTTAGATTTGCCAGCGCAACTCCCAACCCCACTCCTTCGGTATTGTCGTAAGCCAGCAAATAGGAACTCGCGTTGCGCGTTTCGAGCGGTACCACTGCCTCCTGTGCCGTTACAATCTGGTGAAAAATAGCAAATCCGTCAACCGCCCCGGCGGTGGCCAGTTCCGCGGAGCCTACTTGCACGGGAGGAGTCGTTGGCCCGCCCGTCGAAATCACCAAAGACGCATTGGGCGCTAGCGTGTTGTCGAGCGAAGCGCCTAGCAACGGTCCAGCAGCCGGCACCTGCTGTGGCAAAACCAAAGGAAGTTGCAGCGGAAGCCCGTTCTCGGCGAATAAACTGAAGCGTTCCTGTGCCGCGGCGGCGCTCTTATTGACCAGCGTGAAAGTTGTGATCCAGTTTTCTTCGGCCGCCACATGCGGTATTAAACTAACCATGTTTAGTCCGGCAATCGAGCTAGCTTGCTGCTCAACCGTGAACGTCCGATTGCCAATCACAAAACTGGTAGACCGTGCCGCGCCGGAATTAGCGCCGACGATGTAACTCGCCGTACCGTTTCCTGTCTGGATCCCGCTAATCCAGGATGCGTTCGTCGATAAGGTCCAAGGGCATCCGGATGGCGTCGTGACGCTAATCGTGCCCTCGCCCCCAGAGAAGGAAAAGGCCTGCCCGCCGGGACTGATCGAGTAGCTACAACCGGAACCCGCGATAATCGCCGCCTCCGCCATCACAATTCCGGCCCCGTACTGAGAACTTACTTGCGGGCCCAGAGCCGATGCCGCTAAAGCTGCCCGCATTTCAGAGACCGTGATGGAGGGCGTTGTTTGTATCACCAGCGCCGCAATGGCGGCGGCATGCGGCACAGCGGCGGAGGTGCCATAGAAAGGATTAAAATCAGCCAGGCCCGTCGGGACTCCGTCGGCGGCGATGAAGTCAGGCTTCTGCAAGACTACCCCGCCATCCCTCTGCGGACCAAATATAACGCTTCCTGGAACCATGTCCGTCCCATCGGGATTAAGAAACATCCGTCGCGGACCATCCGCGCTAAACAGCTCTGCAGGATTCGCGATCGCATGCGTAGCCGTCTGCCCGCCCGTAAAAGCGCCGCCCTGGGCGGTATGCACGTCCACCGCACCCACTGTAAATACACTCGCCGCACCGCTATGCCCGCTGATTGATCCCGGCGTAGTTCGCGCAAGCTGCCCGACCAATGCATCCACATGCAGGGCACGCACTGCCGCTCCCGCGTTGCGTACAACCACGATCCAGTCCCCGGGCCACACCAGCCAGTCCGCGTCGAAGATTTGTTCATAGGGATTCTGCGTCCCACTCTGAACATTAGTGGACGACGCTATCACTTGACTGCGGGTGGAGTCCAATATGAAAAAGTCATAATCATTGGAGGACTTACCGGCCGGGTCAGACCACTTCAAGGTATATTCTCCAATCTCGCTCGGCATAAGAATTTGGTCGACGCCCGAGCCATCTCCAAAATCCTGAACATCGATCGTGGCAGGAAAGGCCGGTAAATGGCTACTGAGACTCGCAAAGTCGCCTTCCCAAACTTCACTCGTTTTTACGGACGCGCTGCCTTCATTCCCGGCCGCCGAGAAGTAGAACACTCCCGCTGCCGCAACCGCGTTGATCTTTTGGGCAACGATTCCATCCTGAAAAACCGGTTCAGCAACGTAATAGGTATCGTCAATGATGATTTGGCAGCCCGCGTCCGCCAGCGCCTGAATGTTGTTTGCCATTAGTCCTTGACCACCGCCCGCGGTGGCGAAATAGAGCTTGGCCCCCGGCGCCAGCGAATATACGACCTCCAGCATGGCCGTGCCTTCGTCGCCGCTGCCGCCCTGCCCGGCAATCACTTGGACCGCCGGAAGACGGCCGCCAGCTTTTTCAATCGCCGCGCTGTCTACCCCGTCCGATAGGACTCCAATCTTCACCCCGCTTCCGTTAACTCCGAAACTAGCGCGAGCCACATTGGCCTGATGGGCCACATCGCCTGAAAAGTCGGGAGTCACAGCAAAGGCTGCGCCTGCCGAGCGAATTGGCTGCCCGAACCCCCGTTTTTTGTTGGACCGGCCGCCGAAAAAATGCCCCACTTGAGTCGCGACGTTGCGCCCCCGGACAACCGTTTGACTCGCCACGGCCGGCATTTGATGACGATGTCCCTGCTCGCTCGGTTGAACTTGCGCCACTTCCTGCCGGTCCGCGAGTTGCTCCACCGCTAATAAAGGCAGTCGCGCGCGCACTGTATGATATTCGGGAAAAGAATTCACCACGGTGCCCCGGAGAGTCCGGATATATTCCAGTAACTCAGGAGTGATTTCTCCGCTCACATCCACTTCGACAAAATTTTGGGCATCTAAACGAACGGCCGCCAGAGCATTCGCCGGCGAGGGGAAGTCCGGAGGCATCGTTTCCCCGCGAAGGACCTTAGCGGCGTGCACCAAGTGCGAGCTCATCTTGCGCTGGCTTGGCGTCCGCGAAGCCTTTTCACTGAGCAGCGCTGCGATTTGCCGCTGCGCGCTGGGTGCAATTTGCTGGCCCCGAATTTCCATCGCCACCGCGAGCGCCAGCACGGCACGCACCAATAAATAGCGCCGTAGTCTGAGTTTCTCTTGCGAAAAACCATTAATTACCGAAACCATGCTTCCCCTTAGACGCATTAAAATTCGAATTCATAATGTTAGCATTTGAAAATGCCTCAGTCTGTGCATGGATGAGACCTTCCCCGGTAAGGTGTACCCTTAGTTAGCTATGGCCTTTCGAGAGCTACCCCCGCGCCGCCGCAATCCGCAGATAGGGATCGCCGCCATCGTCATCGGCGCCATACTCGTGCTGGCCTTCGGGCGCACCATCTGCAGTTACGTCATCGATTACTTCTGGTGGCGCGAAATGGGCCAAGTCCCCACCTGGATCCGCATGACCGCTTACCGCTACGTCCCCGGCTTCGCCGCCTGGGTCATTGTATTCGCAGTGCTCTGGGTAGCCCACGCCCGGGGCATGAAACACGCCGGCGAACGACTCGTCGCGTGGCCCGTCTACGCAAAACTAAGCACCCTGGCTCTCGCATTCGTGGCGATAATCCTCACACTCTCCACCGTCGAAGGCTGGACCGTCGCCCGCTACGTCGGCGGCAAAGGCGCAGCAGCGTCGGCCTGGACAGATCCGGTGTTCGGTAGGCCCCTGCCGTTTTATTTCTTTGAACTCCCGTTCTACAACATGCTCTTAAGCTGGGTAGCCGCCACTGCCTTCGTCGCAGGCTTGGTCTATTACGTAGCCGCTCGCGGCTGGCAACTGAGACGCGACATGCCCGGCTATGTCTTCGGTCAGGAATTAGACCTGCGCGATCTAAGCCGCCTGGGCCGCCTCGAAACCGGTTTGCTAAAGGGTCTAGCCGCGCTCTTCCTGGTGGCGTTAGCCGCCCAATTCTGGCTAGGCCGCTATGACCTGATGCTCAGCGATCACGGCAACCTGATGGTCGGCATCGATTACCTCCAGCAAAATTTAGGACTCCCGCTCCAAACCATCAAAGCCGCCGCCGCCATCTTAGCCGCGATCTTAGTGATCGCCGGACGCCGCAAGCTAGCCATCGCCTGCGCCGTCGTATTGGTCGTCGATTGGCTAGTCCCGCCGCTAGCCGCCAGCCTCTACGTCCGCCCCAACGAGCTGATGCTCGAAAAACCCTACATCGTCCGCCACATCGAAGCCACCCGCGCCGCCTACGGCCTGGACACCCGCGCCCGTGTAGTCGACTTCGACGTCCAAAAAGAAGGCCGCATCGATTTCGAAGCCAACCGCCCGCTGCTCGAAAACGTCCGCCTGTGGGACTGGCGCGCCTTTCACGACACGCTCAGCCAGAGCCAGCCCCTGCGCCCTTACACCTACGCCGATACTGACGTCGATCGCTATCAAATCGACGGACGCCTCCGCCAAACTCTGCTCGCGCCGCGCGAACTCGATCTCAACCAGCTAGGCGACGCCCGCAATCGCTGGATCAACCGCGCCCTGACCTTCACCCACGGCTACGGCTTCGTCATGGCCGAAGCCAATCGCATCAGCGAAACCGGCCTCCCGCAATTGCTCGTACTCGACGCCCCCGTCGAAGTAAAAACCAAGAGCCTCAAAGTTACGCGTCCCGAAATTTACTACGGCGAAACTATGGATGAATCCGTTTTCGTCCGTACCTCGCAGCCCGAATTTAACTACCCCGCGGGTTCGAGCGAAGTCAACACCCGCTACGACGGCAAAGGCGGATTTCCCATGTCGTCCGTAGGCATGCGCACCCTGGCCACCGTGTCCGACGGCGATTGGAACATCCTGCTGACCAACTCTCTCACCCCCGAGAGCCGCATGATGATTCACCGCAAAATAACCGAGCGCGTGTCCGAACTGGCTCCCTTCCTAAGCTGGGACGAAGACCCCTACCTCGTCAACACCGAAGACGGACGCCTGGTGTGGATCTTGGACGGCTACACCACCAGCGAATCGCACCCCTACTCGCGCCCGGTAGCGATGGAAAATCTAGGCCGCTTCAACTACATTCGCAACTCGATCAAGGCCACCGTCGATGCCTACGATGGCGACGTCCACATGTACGTCTTCGACACCGAAGACCCTTTAATCGCGGCTTATCAACACTTGTTCCCCGAACTATTCACGCCCGCCTCCGCCATGCCCGCAGGCCTGCGCGCCCACGCCCGCGCCCCCGAAATGCTATTCCGCGCGCAAGCCGAAATCTATCGCACCTATCACATGCGCGATCCCGAATCCTATTACAATCGCGCTGACCTCTGGGATCTAGCCACCTTCACCACCGGCGCCGGCGGCCAGCCCGAACCCGTGCCTCCTACCTATATGGTTGCCGAACTCCCCGGCGAAAAAGAGCCGGAATTCCTCTTGATGATCCAGTTCACCCCGCGCAACAAACAAAATCTAATCGGACTAATGGCCGCCCGCAGCGACGGCCAGCACTTAGGCGAACTCGTTTTCCTCCAACTCCCCAAGCGAGAAGTAATCTCCGGCCCCCTGCAAGTAGAAGCGCTCATCAATCAGGATCAAAATATTTCAAAAGATCTCACGCTGTGGAACCAGCAAGGCAGCCAAGTCCTCCGCAGCCAGATCCTGACGCTGCCGATCGACCAAACCTTCTTATATGTAGCCCCCATCTACATCCAGGCCGCCCAAGCCCGCATGCCGCAACTAAAAAAGGTAGCCCTAGTCCGCGGCAGCACCCTCATCTACGCCGACACCTATGAACAGGCGCTAGCCCAGTTGCAAGCCGAACAAGGCGGCAAGCCGGTCCAGATTCTCACGCCTACGGCAGTTCCAGGTTCGCCAGTAACATCGACTGCGGCGCCTCCCCCAACCTCCGACCCCCGCATCGAAACCATCCGCATGCATCTAGACCGCTACCGCCAGCTATCCGCCCAAGGCAAATGGGCCGACGCCGGCAAAGAACTGGAAGCCGTCGAATCCGCCGTAAAGAAGTGACGGAAAAAGAGGGACGGAGCCTGATTTTTCAAACGCACCGCCCGTCGCCCTGCCGCGCAACGGATTGCAAATCAGTCTCCGTCCCTCTTTTTCCCACCGCGCTCACAGTAAAGAAACACCAGTAGTTGTACGATGGAAGTAGAGATGGCTGCCGGACATCAGCATCCGCACGTGCACCAATTTGCGAGCGACGACACCAGGATGAAACGCGTCCTGATCGTCTCCCTGATTCTGACCCTAGGCTTCGTAGTCTTCGAAACCGCCGCCGGATTCGCCGCCCATAGCTTAGCGTTACTCTCCGACGCCGGCCACAATTTCACAGACGCCTTCGCTCTTCTGCTAGCCGCCTTCGGAATCTACCTGCAAGCCCGCCCCGGCGATCACACCAGAACCTACGGCTACCAACGCGCCGGAGTCCTAGCCGCATTCGTCAATGCCCTCCTGCTAGTGCTCCTAGCGGCAGTCCTCTTCTATGAAAGCTACCAGCGCCTTCTCCACCCGCAGCCAGTAGCCGCGAACACCATGATGATCGTAGCCGCCGTTGCCCTGGTCCTCAACCTAGCCATAGCCTGGGCCCTGGGCGGACACGGCCACCATCATCACGATTTAAACGTGCGAGCCGCCTGGCTCCACATGGCCGGCGACGCCGGCAGTTCCGCCGCCATCATCCTCGGAGCCCTCGCCATCCGCTATACCGGTTGGCAGCCCATCGATCCCATCCTGTCCATCCTCATCGGCGTAGCCATCGTATGGTCGGGCTGGGGCATCATCCGCGACTCCCTCAACATCCTATTAGAAGGTCTCCCCAAAGGCCTCCAACTGAAAAAAGTCTCCGCCGAACTGAGCCAAGTAGAAGGCGTCATCGACGTCCACGACCTCCACATCTGGAGCCTCGGCTCCGAATCCCGCGCCCTAAGCTGCCACGTTCTGATCGACGACATGCCCCCGTCTGAAAGCGACTCCATCCTCCGCCGCATCAACGACGTCCTCTGCGAACGCTTCCACATTCTCCACACCACCATCCAGTTCGAGCACGTAAAGTGCATCCTGGCCGAAACCCACTGCACCACCGCGCCCCAAACCACCTCCCAACAGGAACACCGCCACTAAGGTCTTTCCCGTATCGCGTGCCCCGCGCGCTTCTGCTTTGATACAGTAGGACTTCGAATCATGAAATACCTGTCACGGGTGGTCTGGTCGGAAGGCATGTACCTCGGGCCCCACCATTTTCAGGCGCAAAGCCGGTATTTCGAGGATTCCATTGGCTTCACCACCTCCGCCCTTTGGTTCGAACCCTGGGGCCTGGTCGGCGCGCTCACTCGACGCCGAAGCCCTCAAAAACGGCACTGTCTCCCTGATCCACGCCCGCGGCATCCTCCCCGACGGCATGGTCTTCCACATGCCCGAAAGTGACCCCCTCCCGGAACCACGAAATATTGCCGATTTGTTCCCAGCAGTCCGCGACACCGTGACCATCATGCTGGCCGTAGCCCCCCGCCGCCCCGAAGGCGCCAACACCCTAACCCCCGGCGACACTGCTCATTGTCCCGCGGCTCCCAAGAAAACGGAGCCCTGCGTTTCCGAGCCGAAATCCAAATGCTCCACGATGAGACCACGGGCCGCGACGAAAAACCCGTCCACATCGGCCGCAAAAACATCAAGCTCCTGCTCGACACCGAACCCGCAGGCGACTTGATCACGCTCCCCATAGCCCGCATCATGCGCGACGGCTCCGGACACTTCATCTTCGACGAATCTTTCATCCCGCCCTCCGTCGAAATCAGCGCCAGCGACCGCCTGATGTCCATCCTCGGCCGCCTCATAGAAATCCTCGAAGAAAAAAGTTCGCGCTTCTCCCGCTCCGCCGGCGGTGGAAAAGAAAAATCGTGGGCCGAATTCTCCACCCGCGAAATCGCCAACTTCTGGCTGCTGCACACCGTGAACTCGTCGCTCGCGCCTCTGCGTCACCAATACCACACCAAGCGCGGCCATCCCGAAGAGCTATTCGTCGACATGCTGAAGCTAGGCGGAGCCCTCTGCACCTTCGCCATCGAATCGCACCCGCGCGATCTCCCGCTCTACGATCACCGCAATCTCGACAAATGTTTCGGCGCTCTCGACGAACACATCCGCATCCATCTCGAAACCATCGTCCCCACGCAATACGTAGAGATCCCGCTCGTCAAACGTGCCGAATTCTTCTATGAAGCGGCGGTCACCGATCAACGAGTCCTCGACAAAGCCCGCTGGATTTTCGCCGTCCGCTCCCGCATCAACGAACCGGACCTGATCGCGAAAACCCCGCAGCTAGTAAAACTCTGCTCCAAAGAGTTTCGTGCCGCAGTTAGTCAAGCGCGCCCTCCCCGGCATGTCGCTGACGCATCTCCAAGTGCCGCCGTCCGCCATCCCTGTCAAAGCCGACACCCAATATTTCAGCGTCAGCCGCTCCGGCCCCTGTTGGGATCACATCGTGCAAACCCGCCAGCTAGGCCTGTACGTCCCCGGCGATTTACCGGACCCCACCGTCGAACTGCTAGTGATTTTGGAGGCCTGAAGACATGCACCCGCAGCAACCGGCGCCGCGCCGTGTCGAAAACCTCGCGTACTGCTTCCAGGAATTATTAACCGTAGGCGAACGCCTGCGCTCCAACCGCCAACAAGTAGCCGACGCCCCGTCCTTCCGCGCGCAAATCTGGGCCGCAGTCCGGCAAGCCGACGACGACGCCCGCCGCCGCGGCTACAGCGCCGACGACATCGAACTCGCCACTTTCGCCATCATCGCGTTCCTCGACGAATCCATCCTAAACCTGCGCCTCCCCGTCTTCGCCGATTGGCCCCGCCAGCCCTTACAAGAGGAGCGTTACGGCCACCACATCGCCGGCGAAATCTTCTTCCAAAATTTACAAAAGATACTAGGCCGCCAAGACTCACACGAAACCGCCGATCTCTTAGAGGTCTACCAACTCTGCCTCCTTTTAGGATTCGCCGGCCGCTACAGCATGGGCGGCCGCGGCGACCTGCGCGCCATCACCATGCAGACCGCCGACAAAATCCAACGCATTCGCCAGCAGGGCGGGGAACTGTCGACCGCCTGGCGCCTCCCCCAAGACCCTCCGTTCAAATCGGCACCGACCCGTGGGCAACGCGCCTGCTGTGGATCGCCGTAAGCTGCGCCGGCCTCCTGCTCGTGCTGTTCGCAGCGCTTCTACCTCTTGCTAAATTCCGGAGCCGATAACCTGGAAACCATCGCGAGGCGCCTCCTATGAATTTCTACTGGGCCTGCGCCGGATCCTTCGTCTTCTTCATCCTGATCGGAGTGCTAGGCGGCAGCATGCTCCATCTGGAAGGCCCCCGCTGGTATTTCTTCATGGGCCTGATGGCCGCCCTAGGCCTCTCCTCCTTCGGCCCTGTTTTATTACTTCCAAAGAAAAGCCCAAGAACGCCGCAGCGGCGGCAGGCGGTTCGAGTTCCACTGACCCCGGCGTCCAACGAAACCGACCCGCTCATCCGCGACGCCAACGCCCGCCTCGCCCAATCCAAAGCCGGAGCCGGCATCGCCAACCTCCCCGATGATCTTCGTGATCGGCGACCGCGGCACCGCCAAAACCAGCACCATCCTGCAATCCGGCATCGAGCCCGAATTTTAGCCGGACAAGTCTATCAGGACAACGCCATCACCCCCACGCGCACCGCGAATATTTTCTACGCGCGCGGCACCGTCTTCGTAGAAGCCGGCGGAGCAGTTCTAGGAACCCCGCAAGCCTGGTCGCGCCTAGTCGCCAAACTCCAACCCGGAAAATTGAAATCCCTAGGCGGCGGACAAGCCCCCCGCGGCGTCCTCCTCTGCTTCGATCTGGAAACCTTCACCCGCCAAGGCGCAGCCGAATCCATCGCCAACGCAGCCCGCTATCTGCAAGCGCGCCTCGGCGAAATCTCCCAAATTCTAGGCGTGAGCTTCCCCGTATACGTGCTCTTCACCAGAGCCGACCGCCTCCCCTACTTCGCCGAATTCGTCCGCAATCTCAAGCAACGAAGAAGCCGGTCAGGTAGTAGGTGCAACCCTACCCATGCGCCCCGCCAACGCCTCCGGCGTCTACGGCGAAGAAGAAAACCAGCGCCTCACCGCAGCCTTCACCCAACTCTTCCACACCTTCTGCGATCAACGCCTGCGCCTGCTCCCGCGCGAAACCGACGCCGAAAAACTCCCGCAGTCCTACGAATTCCCCCGCGAATTCCGCAAACTCCGCAGCGCGCTCGTGCAGTTCCTAGTCGACATCGGACGCCCCAGCCAACTCCGCGCCAGCCCCTTCCTGCGCGGCTTCTATTTCTCCGGTGTCCGCCCCGTGACGATGACCGAAGTAGCCGCCTCCCCGCAAGCGACCCCGGTAGAGCAAGCCGGAGTCAGCGGAGCTACCGGCATGTTCCGCGTAGGCGTAGAAGCCCAACGCCGCGCCCAGCAAGCCCAAGCCACGCCCGGCGGCGGATCGCGAAAAGTTCCCCAGTGGCTCTTCCTAGGCCACCTGTTCAACGACGTAATCCTAACCGACGAGTCCGCCCGCAGAGCCAGCGGCTCCAGCACCAAAACCAGCACGCTGAAACGCGCCCTCTACGCCACCGCCGCTGGCCTGTGTCTGCTCTACTCGATCTTATTGATCGTGTCCTTCTTCGGCAACCGTTCCCTGGAAGCAGCAAGCCCTGGACGCCTCCCGCGGCCTCTCCGGAATCGCGGCGCTCCAGAACGCCCTACCCTCCGAAGACTCCCTCCGCAAACTAGACACGTTACGCCAGTCCCTAGCCGAACTCACCGACTACGAATACAATGGCGCGCCCCTGCATCTACGCTGGGGCCTCTATAGCGGCAGCTCCGTGCTCCCCAGCGTCCGCCGCGTCTATTATTCCAAGTTCAACCAACTACTATTCGGCGGCACCCAAGCCGGCATCCTAGTCGTTCCTCCAACGCACCCCCGCCGCCCCCGGCCCTACCGACGATTACGGCTACGGCTACGATTCCCTGAAGAGCTACCTGCTAACCACGTCAGAGTGGAAACGCTCCTCCGACCAAAGCCTGCAAGCCTTTCTAGCTTCCCGTTTACGAGACCGCTGGTCCGCCGGCCACGAAAACGAAATCGGCCAGCCCCGCATGGACCTCGCGAAACTACAATTCGATTTCTACGCGAAAGACTTCCAACACGGCAACCCGTATTCAGCCGACAACGACAGCGCCGCCGTTGACCGCACCCGCAGCTACCTCTCGAAATTCTCCGGAGTCCAACGCGTCTACCAATTCCTCTTAGCCGAGTCCGCGAAAAACAATCCCCCCACTACTTTCAACCGCAAATTCCCCGGCACCGGCGACGCCGTCACCAGCACCGTAGAAGTAGCCTGGGCCTTCACCCGCGATGGCTGGAAATTCATGCAGGACCAAATCAAGCGCCAAAACTTCGGCGGCGAACAATGGGTGCTCGGCCCCTACCAATCGCAAGGCGTCGACCGCGCCTCCATGGAACGCGGCATCCTTGACCTCTATACGAAGGACTACATCGAACAATGGCGCAACGTCCTCCGCCGCAGCAACGTAAACCGCTACGCCAACTATCAGGACGCCTCGCGCAAACTCACGCTACTAACCGGCAGCGGCGCGCCCCTCTTAGCCCTAATGTGGTGGACCTCGCAAAACACCGTCGATCGATCTCCCTGGCGTCGCCGATAAATTCAAAGCCGTCCAAGCCGTAGTCCCGCCCTCGCAAGCGCAACAGTACATAGTCCAGCCCAACCAAAGCTACAACGGCGGCCTGATGAACCTGCAGCAAGCCGTGGACCGCGCCGCCAACAAAGACCCCAACGGGGAACAATCGACGCGCGACAACGCCCAGTCCGCCCGCCTGAGCACGCGCCAGCTCTCGGCCACGTTCCCGCCCGATCCCGAAGCCCACATCGACCAACGCACCGAAGAGTTGCTCCTGCAGCCGATCACCTATTTAGACAACCTGGCCGGAGGCGATCTCCGCGCCGGCGGCGCCGCCTTCTGCGCAGCCTTCAACCCGCTCACCGCGAAGTTCCCCTTCAATCCCACCGCCACCGCCGAAGTGACGCTAGACGAACTGGGCGCGATCCTCCGCCCGCAATCTGGCAAGCTCTGGACTTTCTACGAGTCCTCGCTGAAAAGCATCATGCCGTGTCCCAACGGCGAGTGCTCCCCGCAAGGCAGCACGCCCATCAATCCAGTATTCGTACGCTACATCAGCCAGATGATGAAATTCTCCCGCGCCGTCTACGGCGACTCGGGCCAAGACCCCAACCTCCGCTACACCCTGCGCCCCCAATCCACCGATCAGGTAGACGACTTCGGCGTAGCCGTCAACGGCGACCTCGCGCAACTCAAAGGCGGAGCCTCGAAACAATTCACCTGGCCCGGCCCCGGCACCCGCAGCTTCCGCTTGGATCTAAAAGTAGCCGGCGGCAGCCAGCTCGGAGCCCAATCCTACGATGGCCCCTGGGCCGTCTTCCGCTTCTTCGCCGACGCCAACCGCACCACCAACGCCGGTAACGGCTACACTTTCACCTGGTCCGTAACCTCCGGCCGCAGCCAGCAGCCGCAAATGGTAAAAGGACGCCCGCTGATTTACGAATTCTTCGTCGACACCGGAGGAGGCCCCGCAGTCTTCAGCAAAGATTTTCTGTCTACACTGAAGTGTGTGGCGCCTGTCACACGCTGATGGAACACCCCGCGCGCGTCGGCAAATACGAAGTCGAAGAATTCCTGGGAGGCGGCATGTCCCGCGTCTACCGCGCCAAAGATAGCGTCCTCGGCCGCCGCGTCGCGCTCAAAATTCTAGCCGAAGCCCAATCCGCCGATCCTGAAGCCAAAGCGCGCTTCCTGCAAGAAGCCCGCATCGCCTCCAGCACCGCCCACGAAAACATCATCTCGGTTTACGATTTCGGCGAAGAACACGGCCGCCCCTTCATGGTCATGGAATTTCTCGAAGGCGAAAGCCTTCGCGAAGCCATCGAGCACCAGCCGTACCGGCGACTTCGCCCGCCGCATGCAGATCGGCCTGCAAGTAGGCCGCGCCATCGGCCACATCCATCAGAAGAAAATCATCCATCGCGACATCAAACCCGAAAACGTAAACGTCGACGCCTTCGGCCGCGCCAAGCTCATGGACTTCGGCATCGCCAAAGCCGACAACATGCGCCTCACCCGCACCGGCATGACGCTCGGCACACCCTATCTACATGTCGCCCGAACAAGTGCTCGGCCAGGACGTCACGACACTAGCCGACATCTATTCCTTCGGCGTGCTCATGTACGAATTGCTCACCGACAAAAAAGCCCATCGCAAGGCGAGAACTACGAAAAAATCTTCCACAAAATTCTCTACGATCCCCTCGACCTCGAGCCTCTCCACGAAGCCGCCGTCGCCCCCGCCGCCATCGACCTCATCACGCAAATGCCTCGCCAAGCGCCCCGCCGACCGCCCGCAAAACTTCGCGAGTCATCTGCGGAGCCATCGAAGAAACCCTCCGCCAAGGAGCCCTGCAGCCCCGCCCGGCGCCCGCTGCGGCGGCCGCCGCCGGCCCAGCCGCTCCCGCCGATGATCTGCCAGCGTTTCTGCAAGCCCTCCCCGCTCCGTCTCAGAACCTCCGGCGGCCTGGCCTTCCTAGGCGGCATCGCCACTCTCCTGGTGATGGCCGCCATCTACTTCGCCCTCCGTCTAGCCCGAGTCATTTAGATGCAACTCCCCTCGCTCATCGGCAAGTACGAGCTTCAAGAATTCCTCGGCGGCGGCATGTCTCACGTCTACCGCGCCCGCGACACCGTAATCGAACGCGCCGTTGTCGTGAAAATTCTCACCGAAGAATCCTCCGCCGATCCCGAATCCAAAGCCCGCTTCCTACACGAAGCCAAAATCGCCGGCGGCATCCAGCACGAAAACATCGTCAGCGTCTTCGACTACGGCGAGCACGGCGGTCGCCCCTACATCGTGATGGAATATCTCGAAGGCGAAGACCTCCGCAACGCCATCCGCGACAACCACACCGGCAACTTAGCTAACCGCCTGCGCATCGCCACCGACATCGCCGCCGCTCTCGAGTACGTGCACGAACGCGGCATCATCCATCGCGACATCAAACCCGAAAACGTCCACATCGCCAAAAACGGAAAAGTGAAGTTGATGGACTTCGGCATCGCCAAAACCGCCAACCTCTCGCTCACCCGCACCGGCATGGCCATGGGCACGCCCTATTACATGGCGCCCGAACAAGTAGCCGGCCGCGCCACCACGCCGCTGGTCGACATCTACGCCTTCGGCATGCTCTTCTACGAACTGCTCACCGGTGTTCGCGGCATTCAAGGCGACACCATGGAGCAGCTTTTCTACCAGATCATCAACGTCCCGCTCGACCCCGCGATCCTCGAAAACGCCGGCGCCCCCCCCGCCATCCGTGACCTGGTCCTGCGCTGCACCGCCAAGCTTCCCGAACAGCGCCCGCAAACCATGCGCGAAGTCATCGGCGTCCTGCACCACGCGACGCCCCACACCGGCAGCGTGAACACCCGCACGCTAACCACTCCCTCCACTCCCCCGCCCGCCGCAACCCCCTTGGCAACCCCGCCGCCCATGACCCCGCACTCCGGACCTCCCGTCGTCCTCACCATGCTCGCCGTCATCGGCATCATCGTAATCGGCATCGCTGTGTATTTATGGATGCACCGCGTAGAAGCCATCCCCGGCATGATCTATTACCCCGGCGGAGCTTTCCCCTTCGGCCCCAACCAAAAGCCCGTCAACCTAGGCCCGTTCTACATCGACGAAACCGAAGTCTCGAACGCCGACTACGCCGAGTTCTGCCGCGCCACCGGCTGCACCCCGCCCACCGCCTTCCCCGACCTCCCCGTAACCGGCGTCACCATAGACCAAGCCCGCGCCTACGCAAAATGGAAAGGCCGCCGCCTCCCCACAGCCCAGGAATGGGAACGCGCCGCCCGCGGAGTCAACGCCCTCCGCTACCCCTGGGGCAATGAAGACGACCCCACCAAAGCCAACCTGCTAGACAATCCGGCTCTACAGAAGCACGCCCTAATGCCCGTCCATTCATTCACGAAAATGCCCGAATACCAAATGGCCGGCAACGCCTGGGAATTAATCGACACGCCGGTCACTCCGAGCGACGCCGCCGTAGGAATGTTCGCCACTCTCTTAACCCCTGCCCCCACTAAGGACGAACCCTGGTTCCAAATCCGCGGCGGATCATATAACACGCCGCTTCCAGCAGCGGTCACTTACGAATACTCTCCGATCCCCGAACGCTTCTCCGCCCCCGACATAGGCTTCCGTACCGCGAAAACTTTTCCTATGAGCACCACCTGGGACGCGCAACAATACCAACAACGCCACGCCTACGTCTTCGAATACGGCAAAGCCGTCCTAGACCTCTTAGCCCCCCAGCGAGGAGAACGCATCCTCGACCTAGGCTGCGGCTCCGGCCAACTGACCGCCGCCATCGCCGACGCCGGAGCCTCCGTGATCGGCCTCGATGCCTCCCAAGAAATGCTAGCCGAAGCCCGCGCCAACTATCCGGCAATCGACTTCCGCCAAGCCGACGCCGCCAACTTCACCATCGATCCTCCCGTAGACGCCGTATTCTCTAACGCCGTCCTCCACTGGATAAAGAATGCAGACGGCGCCGCTGCGTGCATCTCCAACGCCCTAAAACCCGGAGGTCGTCTGGTAGCTGAATTCGGCGGCCACGGCAACATCCAGTCCATCATGGACGCACTAGGCCCCATAGAAACCCCCTGGTATTACCCCACCATCGGCGAATACGCAACGCTCCTAGAACGACACAATCTAGAACCCCGCCAAGCCTGGCTAATCGACCGCCCCACCCCCGTAGAAGGTGAAGACGGCTTCGAACACTGGCTCTCCGTCTTCGCTCGCGACATTACCACCCCTGAGCAACGAAAAGCCCTAGCCGAAAGGCTCCGCCCCACAAACTACCAAGCCGGCGTCTGGACCCTAGACTACCGCCGCCTAAGAATCGTAGCCTACAAAACGGCAGCGCGCTGATAGCTGCGTTGCGTGAAAGGACTGTGCTAGGATCTGCTTCGTGCCGTCGCCCACCAGCAATATAGCGAGACGACCAGGACTAATGTTTGCGTGCGTCAATGTTGCCATCCCCGCAACGCTGGCAGTGTCTCCTATCGCCCGAAATGGACTGCTCGTGTTCATGTATGGGCGAGCCAAAGCCGCCAAGCGCGAGTAGTCGGAGCATGCTCATCGAAATCGGACATGTAGAGGCGATCTTCCGTTATCCCGTGAAGTCTATGCGCGGCGAACCACTCGACGCCGCCAACCTAGGCTGGCACGGCCTCAATGGTGACAGACGCCTCGCATTCCGCCGCCTTGAAGAGCGCGGTGGTTTCCCCTGGCTAACAGCCGGCAAACTTCCCGACTTGGTCTTGTTCACTCCGCAGCCTCGTGAAGACGCTGCGGATCTTCCCACGCATATTCGTACGCCCGCTGGTGAAGACGTCCCAACTTTCAGCGAAGCCTTGGCCGCCGAAGTCGGCCGCCGCCACGGCGCTCCGGTGCAAATGATGCAGTTGAAACACGGCATCTTCGACGACGCAAACATCTCCGTGATCGCCTCCGCCACCGTCAACGAGATCGCACGCCTAGCAAACCAGCCTCAAGACGTTCGCCGCTTCCGCCCGAATATAGTCGTTCGCTTACTACGCCCCGCTCCCTTCCAGGAAGACGACTGGCTAGGCGGCGTACTCTCCTTCGGCGACGCAGCCGACGCCCCGGCCATCGCCGTCACCACCCACGACGTCCGCTGCTCCATGGTGAACCTAGATCCCGACTCAGCCCGCCCCACCCCGGAAGTCCTGAAAGCCATCGTCCACGCCAACCAAAACAACGCCGGAATCTACGGCGCCGTAACCCGCATCGGCCGACTATCCGTCGGACTGCCCATATTCCTCCGCTGATTCTCTCTTATCTGCGTCCAAGGAACGTCCGCAATCGGATCGGTTCCCAGCTGCGAGCCAATTTCTTTCTTCTTGCTAGGCTGAGTCCGCGTACCAACGCAGCACCCGCAGCGCCCGCAGCGTATTCCACCGGCTAGCCCCGCCCACTCGAGTCTCCATCTCCAGCGGAATCCGCTCGCGATGCAGCCGGTTCAGCGGCCACCGCCCGTTTTGATGCCGCCGCTCTATCACAATCTCGATAGCCTCCCGCACGCGCCCGTCCGCTTTGACCCCCGCCTCACGCAGATAATCCAACCCGCGCAAAACGTCGTAATGCCAAAACGTCGGATACGCGAACCGTAGCCAGCGCTTGTCGATGACCTCCCCGCTGCGCAGCGACCGGAACATCCCCCGCTCGATCAAATGTTTTTCGCCCCTCTTCCGAGCCCTCGTAACCGCCGCCGATTTCCCGCCCGCCCGTTCATATTCGAGCAGCCCTTCCAGCACGCAGATAGTCGTATGGAACGAAGAGCGCCGGCTCGGTGGCCGCTTCGGCGACAAGTGCGGCCACGCCTCGCAATTCCACCCGCCATCTTCTAGTTGCTCACCCAGAAGCTGCTCCGCGAGCGCATCGTTCGGTTGTTTGAAATACGAGCCGACCCCGAGAATCCTTCCGTTAATGCAAGGCTCCGTTTCGCCGTCAAGAAAAGGCCGATTCCGTAAAGGCTGAAACACCAGCCGCCTGTCGACGCGCTCGATCATCTTGCGAGCCTGCTTGCAAGCCGGGTCGAGTCCCAGGTCCTTCAAGACCACCAGACTGTAGAGCGTCATCAACAACCACCGGTCCTCGCCCGGTCCGCCCCAGTTGCCTGCAGGAGCTTGCAGCGCC
The DNA here is from genome assembly GCA_963745995.1 of Bryobacterales bacterium. Classification (GTDB taxonomy): domain Bacteria; phylum Acidobacteriota; class Terriglobia; order Bryobacterales; family Bryobacteraceae; genus Palsa-187. The sequence continues at coordinate 616,466 of CAVUZF010000005.1, read as the reverse complement.
AGAAGCCGCGCCCCCCATCCTTCCGTCGCGACGCGAGCCCGCTCCGCCGCAATCGTCTCGGCTGCTTCTCCAGTAAGGTCCCTCATCGTCTGCCAGCGAACAGCCGGATCGGAATCGAGAAGCCATCTCAGGTGCGCCGGTCGAGGCGCATAATCCCGTACGCGCATGCAGCCCATTATCGCAAGTGCCGCCGACCCATCCGAATTGTTACCCTAACTGAATCGCCATGTCCGGAATCAACCTCTCAGCGGCATTGCCAACGCACACCGATCGTAAAGCCTACGTAGTCTGGATGGCCATCGTCTGGGCCGCGATACTCGGCGGATTTGGCCTCGACTTCCTTAGGTACTTGCACGAAACCCCGCCGCCACCCACCATTTTGCACATCCACGGGGCCGCGTATGTCGTTTGGCTGGTCCTCGTTTCCGTTCAAATATTCCTAGTCGAAACCGGCGACGTTCGCCTGCATATGCGGCTCGGCTGGGCCACCGCCATTTTCTCCGCCGTGATGGTTCCCTTGGGCCTCGCGGCGGCGCTGGTCGATCAAGCCCGCCAGATCGGCCATCCCGACTATGCACCGCAGTTCCTGGCGCTCGAATTCGAAGAAATGATCGCCTTCTCGACGTTCATCGTCGCCGGCCTGCTCACCCGCAGAAATCCAGCGGAGCACAAGCGCTACATGATCCTCTCCGCGGTGGCGATTTCCGATGCGGGCTTCGCGCGGATATGGCTGATCGGAATCAATCGCACCTTCCCCGGCCCCTTCGGCTGGTGGATTCAATATTTCTGGGGCATTACTCTGCTGTTGATCGCCATGCTGGCTTGGGATTGGTTTAAGCACAAACGCGTCATGCGCTCGGTTCTCTGGGGAGCAGCCCTATTGTGGGGCGGCGAGGTGATCGTAACCATCCTTAATTTCAGCCCCGCATGGAAATCCTCAATGGCCGCGCTCGTCAAACGGTGGGGCTACGCTGGCTAACAGATAAGGACCGAACTCGGCGTCGGTAGTTCAACACTGCTCTGTGACCAAGCCCGCCCGAAATCAGTCGACAGGTACAGCGTTCCCGCGCCGTCAACTACCGCAATCATCGAGCCTTTCGTAGCGATGCAGCCTGTGTCGGCGCGGCCCTTGGTCCACGTAGGCAGACCTCCTTCGACGCCCACTAACTTTCCATCCGCTCCAATCGCCCGCCGATAAATTTTTCCCTGAGCCGCGAAAGGGTCCGTCGCCGCCGACACCAGCATGTCATCGCCCGAGAATGCCATCGCGGAGCAATGCGTCGCGTGGAGGCCGTCGCTTTCTATCGACCACGTTGCTCCACCGTCGCGGCTGATGCAAAGGCCGATAGCAGACGCCGCGGCGATCAGATCCGGATCCGCCGGGTGCCCGCGCACCTCATGAACATCGCTATGAATATCGATCGTTGGCTGCCAGCTTCTTCCGCCATCCAGGGAGCGCGGAATGCCTCCCACGTGAACATTGGCGAACAGCACAGTCCCGTTCGAGTTCGCCGCCACCGAGCGAATGCCCAGCGGCGGCCCGACCCGCTGCCCATTGACAATCGCCGACCCGGCAAACCATTCATCCCGCCCCGCGACCTTGTCGAAACCATCGATAGGATCGAGCACGTCCCCCTGTCCCAGCCGCAGCATCCGTGCATCGTCCGTTCCTACGTAAATCTCATCTCCAACAGCCATACAGCAAGAAAGCTCGAATTCGCTCGTAGCCACCCTCGCCCATTCGCCGCTGGCCGCCCGCCTCTGCAACGAATGTCCACCGACAATCGCGAGCGCCCCGCCGCGCCCGTCCGCCGCCAGCCCTCTCACGGCCTGCTTCGCAATCTCCTGCGTACTTCCATCGCTAGTGACCGCGAACAACCCATCTCCCCAAGTCGCCACAAGTATCGTCGGTTTCGTCACGGATGACCCTCCCAGTTCGTAACGTCCATTCTGCTCGGCCGAGGCGCATTTGGCCCATTATCGCAAGCGGTAGGCAACCCGGAATGGAATCGATCGACCCACAACCGGTTCCGTTGCTGCAAGCTTTGGTATATCCTTTGTCTGATATGACGCACTCGTTATACACCCTCGTGCTTATCGCTCTGAGCACACCCTTCGTATCCACTCCCCTGGCCGCGCAGTGGCTGAAAGTATCCACGCCGGGTGTGCCACGGAAAGCGGACGGAAGCGTGAACATGTCGGCCCCCGCGCCTCGGCTGGCGGATGGCAAGCCCGACTTCTCCGGAGTCTGGACCACAGGGGAGCCCTATGATCGCCGGAATCTGGGCTTGTCGAGTCCCAAGCAGCTCGCCGCTCCCAAGGATCCAAAAAGCACCGCCGAAGCACAGACCCCCGGTGACCCCGCCGCCATCGTGGGCTCCCGTCAAATGGCGAATATCGGCATCGATCTTCCGGGAGGATTGCCCTACCAGCCCTGGCTTGTGCCCATCGTCAAGGAGCGCACGGATAACCTGGCGAAAGACGATCCCCACGTCCGCTGTTTGCCGGACAATTTTATTCGCGCCTACGGGATGCCGCATCTGTTGAAGTTCGTCCACTCGCCAAATCTTTTAGTGGTCCTCAATGAGATGAACGCCGGATACCGCCAGGTATTTACGGATGGCCGGGCCTTGCCCAAAGATCCCACCCCAACCTGGCAAGGATATTCGTCAGCGAAATGGTCCGGGGATACCCTAGTGATCGACACTATTGGATTGCGCGACGATACCTGGATCGATTGGAGCGGAAGCGTAGTGACCGAGGCCGCGAAAGTGCGCGAGGAGATCCGCCGCCCCGACTTCGGACACCTCGACGTCCGCGTCACTGTCGACGATCCCAAAGCCTACACCAAGCCGTGGACCGTCACGCTAAAGCAGCGCATCGTAGTCGGTGCGGAACTGATCGACGAAGTGTGTCTAGAAAACGAGCAGTCCTACGCTCACTTGAAGTGATTTGCCGCCCACCCCGGCGAAGAGCGCTCGGCGAAACTATAGGACCCGCTCCCAATAGCCCACATCAATCCATTGATTGAACTTGAACCCCACTTCTTGAAAGTGCGCGACCTTCTTAAATCCAAATTTCTCGTGGAGGCCGACGCTCGCGTCATTGGGGAGTGCGATGCCGCCGATCACAGCGTGAGCCCCCAGTCTATGAAGCATCGAGAGGAGTTCGCCGTAGAGCATCGAGCCAATCCCGCCCCCTGCGCTATCTTGGGCGAGGTAGACAGTGACTTCCACTGAAAAACGATACGCGGATCTGGTCTTCCACGGGCTTGCATAGGCGAATCCGACCGCCCGCCCGTCCTTTTCCGCCACCAACCAGGGTAGCGTTGAAGAACGAACAGCGCCAATACGCTGCTCCATTTCCGTGCCACTAATAGGATTCTCTTCAAAGGTTACGACGGTCCCCAAAACATAGTGATTGTAGATTTCCGCAAGAGTGTCCGAATCAGACAATTCCACGGCTCGGATCTTAATGATTTGGCTTCCCATCGTCGCTATTTTAACGACTCTCCGCCGGCGGCGACTACGCCGATGTGTACTTCGAATACCTCGCCATCAGCTCCCTCGGCATCGACGAGCAAATCGTCAAAAGCGCCACCGAAGGCGTCAGCATGGGCGCCGGAGTCCGCGTCATCGCCGGCGAACACACCGGCTACGCCTATAGCGACGACCTCAGCCCCGTCAGCGTCACCAAAACCGGCTTCGAAGAATCCCAGGAGCACAACCTCTACCCCATGCTCCACGCCCCCAACGAAATGGGTTTAGATGAACGAGTCGCTCTCATCAAACGCGCCGGTGGGCGCGCATAATCGCGTAGCTGCATTTCGTCTATTTTTCGGAAGTGGCTAGCGGACCGATCGGCACGCTCGACCTGACGACTTAGGCGGCTTCGAGATCGAAACGCACGCGACACCCCAACGCCGTCGCGATGTTTACAAGGGCGTCGAGTGAGAACCGGGATACTCGGCCGCGCAGCAGATCGTTGATCCGCGGCTGGGTGACACCGCAGTGGCTAGCGGCCTCGGCTTGCGTCCAGCCGTGTTCTTTCACTCGTGCCGCAATCTTCTGCATCAGTTCCGCGCGCGATCTCAGGTTTGCAGCCTGCTCCTGGGTATCCTCAATCGCATCCCAAACACTTGCGTACTTCTCCGGCTTGTTCATATCCTGCCTCCCTTCAGACTCCCAAAGCGTTGCCTCGCAATTGCTAGATCCTTCTTTTGCGTTGCCTGTGTTTTTTTCTGAAATAACGTGCAAAACGTAGACCGCCTCCACGCGCCTCGCAATATAGATTACGCGGTAAGCGCCACTTGGCTCTGAAACACGAATCTCTTCCACTCCCTTGCCAATGCCAGGCATCGGCTTGAAATCGTCAGGCTGATCGCCTCGCTGAACCTTATCTAGTTGGTAACCCACATCCTGTCGAGCGTCCTCGGGAAAGTCTCGTATCGATTTCAACGAATCACCAAGGAAACACGCGGGTCGCACCGCTCTTATTATATCCAATTGGATATAAAAAACAAAACCGCGCCCTCCGCCCTCGTCATGTGGTCGATCGTGAGAAGAGATATGCGGACGGTCGAGTCAGCTCGGCGGCGTAGGCGTGCGCATCGCGAAGACCGGCTTCGAAGAATCCCAGCAGCACGACTTCTACCCCATGCTCCACGCCCCCAACAAGCCTCTTGCGTAAACTTATTCTGTGGAGAATTTCGACCCGAAACGATGGCCTGTACGGGAGAAGGACGACGCGGGTGTGAAGAAAGAGATTGAGAATCTCCTGACGGCTCGTGCTCTTGGAGATCCCTACAGCGAGGAGGGTAGCTTCGCCCGAAACATCGCTCCACTACCTCGGGGCTCCGAGCCATGGCAGCGACCCACTGGCTCGACATAAGTCTCACTCTCGATAGCATCACCTGGCACTTCGGAAATTTTGGCGAGCCCGGCTTGGTAGCCGAAACAGAAGCCGGACTTCGCGAACTCGGGTTGCACGACCTCACTTTGTGCTTCGTTGAAGCGAAGGAGTTGATGGTTCCCTTATTGGCTCAGCGGAAAGAAGGCGATGACGACCCCTACGAATTAGAACAAGTTGGTCTCAAAGAGCGTGGAGACGAAATCGACCGGAGGGCTTGGGCTCTTGACGATCTTAAGCCGGCATGGGTTCGCTATGCGCGCCAGCATCCTGAGCGCGTCTTCATCACATGAAGGATTGTCGACTTGCCTTACATTATCGTAGGTACGATAGTGTAGTTACGGATCATGGTAAAATACACCTGGGACGAAGCTAAGAACAAGATCAATCTAGCCAAGCACGGTATCGACTTTTGAAACTGCCACCTTAGTATTCGAAGATCCGTTTTGCATTGCGTTCGCAGACAGTATTAAAGATGGCGAGACGCGCTGGCACGCCATCGGGATGGTCGGAGCAGTCTCTGTCCTCGTGGTCGTCCACACTCACGGAATGGAGGGCGCCGACGAACTGATCCGCATCATATCTTGCCGCCGCGCTCTCAAACGCGAAAGAAAATTATATGAAGAAAATCAATAAAGGAATCGTGGCACTTACGGAAAGAGGGCCGCTCACCGCAAAAGAACGCAAATCACTCCTGAAGCTTGAGAAATTGCCTGACAGCGCCATCGATCTGTCCGACATCCCCGAGATCAAAAGTCTCCCGCCCGGCTATGTTCTAGGAAAATTCTATCGGCCAAGGAAAACCAGTCTGACCATGCGCCTGGATGCCGACGTAGTCGCCTGGCTCCGAGCCACCGGCGAAGGTTATCAGACTCGAGTAAATGCCTACTTGCGGCAGCTAATGCAGCGGGCTACTAAATCCTAACCTGCCGAACTCTCATCATGCCGTCAGTCGGGAGGTAACCTACTTTCCGACCATATGTTCCATTCCTCTATTGCCTTCGAGGCAAATCCATTCCAGCAGCTCGTTGTCGAGCATGAGGTGTGGATGGAGTTCGATGCGCCATGGCTTGGTGTATGCTTTGCCGTCAGTCATGGTGATTTCGATGTCCATGTCGCCGAAGTCGAGCCGCTGAATGCGTTCGGTTACGTGCAGGGCATCGGTGGCGGGGTGCCCAAACAGGTCGAGCCATGTGTTGTCCTTCAAACCTGCCGTTTCCACCACAAGCGTGTCACCATCCCAGCGTCCGACCGAATAGCCAAGCCAGTTCGGGTTGGGGTCACGCGGAAGGTCGCGGCCATCGGTGAAGATTTGGCGGTACTCCATGTTGTATTCGTAAAGTATCGCGATGAACGCCGGGGTTTGGATGATTTTAAAGGGAGTGGGAATGTTGTCGATGGTCGGAACGCCCGCGGGCATGCAGCGAGCGATGGGGCTGTCCCTGCCTTCATTATCTCGGCGCTCTTTATAGAGAGCGGCGGCCCACGGTTGCAAAGGAACACCCTCTGGTCCGAGGTTTGCACTGATGTCGTGCCAGTAGGTCTCATCGGGGAGCATCCACAGGCCGGAGAAGTCAGGCTTACCATCGGCCGTGCGTGGACCTTTGGCCGTCAGATCGGGTTTTCCGTCAGTTGTCCGCGGAATGCCGGGCGTTTTCGGCGACGACCATTGGCCGGGCAGCAGGCTGGCCATAAGGAGCAAACCTCCTGGGGCGAGTCGAAGTTGCATGAGCACTGGATGCAGGGGCGAGCGATAAAGTTACGCCTGCCTCCCCCCGAGTCTGCACCAAACAGCCCCCCAAACCCCCCATGCCACGCTCAAACCATGAGCTTCCAGCAGTCGTTTTTCGCCGAATGTTTCAACATCACCGAGCATGACCTCGAATCCTACCTAAGCGAAGCCCTGTCCGCCGGCGGCGACTACGCCGACGTCTACTTCGAATACCTCGCCACCAGCTCCCTCGGCATCGGCGAACAAATCGTCAAAAGCGCCACCCAAGGCGTCAGCATGGGCGCCGGAGTCCGCGTCATCGCCGGCGAACGCACCGGCTACGCCTATAGCGACGACCTCAGCCCCGCCAAAATCCGCAAAGCCGCCCACACCGCCGCCCTTATCGCGAAGGGCCCCGCCAGCATCATGAAAACCGGCTTCGACAACAAATTTGCACTCACTTAATCCTATCGATGAAGTGATCGTACTTCAGCGGCCGACCCGTTTGCCACGGCTTGTACTGGTTGAAGAAATCAACGCGATCAGCCATGGACGGGTGCGTGTCACGCCAGGCGGTGTAAAGCCAGCCGTGCCTTGGCACACCCAGCACCCCTTGCGTCAATTTCACAAAAGCCGTCCCGGCAGCGTGGTTGTCGCGGGTAAGCTCCACAGCGAACCGGTCCGCCTCATGCTCTTGGTGGCGCAGGAATGCGTTATAGGCCGGGAGGAGCAACAGAAGGGCTAGGTTCATAAGAAGCAAGATGAGAGGCAACGAAGCAATATCGTCCGGCCGGTCGAACCTAAGGTGATCTTTGTATCTCCTTACAAGCGGCCCAATGGCCCATTGGGCCAAGCCGAAAGTCGCGAACAACAAGCAGGAAAGCGCCAACAGCGTGTTCTTCGGATGCCCCAACACGTAGTGTCCCATTTCATGTGCCAACACCGTCATCAATTCCGCCTTCTCGAGGCCCGCTATGGTGGTGTCCCAAACCACGATTCGCTCGGTGCCTAAGAAACCGACGACTTTCGCGTCCATTGACTTTGTATCACGGCTCATATTCACTTCGAAGACGCGACCGCCCTCGATCCCAGCACGTTGAGCGAGCTGGAGAATATTACCCTCCAGCGACTTATCTTTCAATGGGCCGTATTCGTTCAACAATGGATCCATCCAGATCGGCTTAATCAGCGCGCCGAAGAAAACTAATGGCAACAGTGCCAACCCTGCGTAGAGCCACCAGCGCGTTGGGCTTTTTCTCAACAGCCAAAAGATCAGTAGGAACAAAAGAAAACCAAACAATAGTCCGGGAACCTGGAACGGCGGAAATTGCGTATTAGGGACGATGAGCGACATCAGAACGCCGGCAAACCAACGACCCAGACCCTGATTGGATAGGCCGAAGGCATGCGGGCGAACGTAACCTGCGTAGTATGAAAGTGGCAGATTGGCAACCAGCATGAACAGCAAGAATAGGACCATGTACGCTCCCAGCCTCAGCGGCCACGCGCGTCCCAGCCGATTCGCCCAGTTCCTAATCTTGGCGGAGAGACCTGTAAACAGCAGCAAGGCAAGAACCGCCAGCGTCCACACCTCGTTAACGATCCACAGAACGTTGCCGCTCTGATACCAGGCAATCGCCAGTGCGCTCGGCTCCGGGACAGAAACGGAGGCCTGGTCGTCCGTCGCAACAACACCTGAGCCAATGGTTTGGGTCTTGGGGCGCTGCGCGAAAGCTGGAAGGGAGCTCACTAAAAATACGCAAACAATCGCAAACCAAGCCCTGCCAATTCGAGCAATCTGGGTCGAGGGTCGGTCGAACCCTCGCCAAGTGACGCTACCTGCGAAACTCGGGTAAGCCAATAACCGCATCGCATTCAGCAACATAGATCTACAACGGATACACTATCATGCACAGTCGCGCAAAGTCGCGTAGCGTTTACCGATCCGCTGCCATGCTGCATCGAATCGCTGCTGCGAACTTCACCAGGTGCGCGGCACATCCATTGAGTTGTCTAATACGCTAGTGACACAGATTCACCACATCACCCACAAAACAGCCCCCCAAACCCCCCATGCTACGCTCAAACCATGAGCTTCACCCAGTCGTTTTTCGCCGAACGTTTCAACATCACCGAGCATGACCTCGAATCCTACCTAAGCGAAGCCCTCTCCGCCGGCGGCGACTACGCCGACGTGTACTTCGAATACCTCGCCACCAGCTCCCTCGGCATCGACGAACAAATCGTCAAAAGCGCCACCGAAGGCGTCAGCATGGGCGCCGGAGTCCGCGTCATCGCCGGCGAACGCACCGGCTACGCCTATAGCGACGACCTCAGCCCCGCCAAAATCCGCAAAGCCGCCCACACCGCCGCCCTCATCGCGAAGGGCCCCGCCAGCGTCGTCAAAACCGGCTTCGAGGAATCCCAGCAGCACAACCTCTACCCCATGCTTCACGCCCCCAACGAAATGGGTTTGGATGAACGCGTCGCTCTCATCAAACGCGCCGATGAAGCCGCCCGCGCCTATGACCCTCGCGTGTTTCAAGTGCAAGCCACCTACGCCGACAGCCTCCGCAACGTGTTAGTCGCCACCAGCGAAGGCAAGCTGAGTTACGATCGCCAGCCCATGGCCCGCATGAGCGTCATGGTCCTGGCGCGCCAACCCGGCGGCCCCCCGCAGCACGGATACGCCGGCGGCGGCGGCCGCGTGACCCTCGACTTTTTCCTGAACGAAAAAACGCCCGAAGACTTCGCCCGCGAAGCCGCCCGCCAGGCCATCGTTCAACTGGACGCCATCGACGCCCCCGCCGGCGAAATGCCAGTGGTCCTCGGAGCCGGCTGGCCCGGCATCTTATTACACGAAGCCGTTGGTCACGGCCTAGAAGCCGATTTCAATCGCAAAGGAACTTCCGCTTTCTCAGGCAGGATCAATCAACAGGTAGCCAGCCCCCTCTGCACCGTCATCGACGACGGCACCATCGGCAGCCGCCGCGGCTCCCTCAACGTAGACGACGAAGGCATGCCCACGCAAAAAAACGTGCTCATCGAAAACGGCATCCTGCGCGGCTATTTGCAGGACAAACTCTCCAGCCGCCTGATGAAGACCGCCTCCAGCGGCAGCGGCCGCCGCGAAAGCTACCAGCACATCCCCATGCCCCGCATGACCAACACCTATATGTTGGCCGGCGACAGCGACCCCGCCGACATCGTCCGCTCCGTCAAAAAAGGACTCTACTGCACCACCTTCAGCGGCGGCCAAGTCGACATCACCAGCGGCAACTTCGTCTTCTCCGCCACCGAAAGCTATCTAATAGAGGATGGCAAAATCACCAGGCCCGTCCGCGGCGCGAGCCTGATCGGTAACGGCCCCGAGGCACTGAAGTACGTGAGCATGGTAGGTAACGATCTCAAGCTAGACGAAGGCATCGGCACCTGCGGCAAAGAAGGACAAAGCGTTCCCGTAGGCGTCGGCATCCCCACAGTGAAAATTGACAAAATGACGGTCGGAGGAACCGCCGCGTGACCGCCCAAGATTTAACGCTAGAACAAATCGCCTCCGACGCCATCCAGCAAGCGTTAGCCGGAGGCGCGACCGACGCCGAGTGCACCATCTCCGAAGGCGAAGAATTCTCCGTCAGCGTCCGCATGCAAGAAGTAGAAAACTTGAAGGAAGCAGGCTCCCGCGGCGCCGGAATCCGCGTGCTCACGGGTGACAAAGGAGCCCAACGCGCTGGCTCCTCCTACACCTCCGATCTCTCCCCCGAAGGCATCGAAAAAATGGTGAAAGCCGCGCTAGAACTAGCGAAAATCACCAGCGTAGACCCCTTCGGCGGCCTCCCCGAATCGTCCGAACTCGGAAAACTAGATGGCGATTTGCGCTTGTACGACGAAGCCATAGCCCAGATGACCACCGAGTGGAAAATCGACCAAGCCATGCGCGCCGAAAAAGCCGCCTTCGATTTCGACCCTCGCATCCAACTCTCCGAAGGAGCCTCATTCGATTCCCACACCGGCCGCCGCATCTTCGCCAACTCCCGCGGCTTCCTAGGCAGCTACCGAACCTCCAGTTGCAGCCTAAGCGTAGTCCCCGTAGCCAAACAAGAATCCGGTATGGAGCGCGACTACTGGCACACCTCCGCCCGCAGCGCGAAACGTTTAGAAACCCCCGAGTCCGTAGGCCGCACCGCCGCCGAACGAGCCATCCGCCGCCTGAACGCCCGCAAAGTCCCCACGCAAAAAGTCCCCGTAATCTTCGAGCCGCGCACCGCCGGCAGCCTCCTAGGCGACATCTTCGGAGCCGTCAACGGCAGCGCCATCTACCGCCACGCATCCTTCCTAGCCGGCAAGCTAAACGAAAAAATCGCGTCCGAATCCCTCACCGTAATAGACGACGCCACCATCCCCGGCCTCTTCGGCACCACGCCCTTCGACGACGAAGGCGTAGCCTCGCGCCGAACAGTAGTAATCGAACGCGGCATCCTAAAAAGCTATTTGCTAAACACCTACTCCGCCCGCAAACTAAATTTAAAAACGACCGGCAACGCGTCGCGAGGCATCACCGGCAACGCCGGCATCGGCCCCGGCAACTTCTTCATCGAAGCCGGCAAACTCAGCCAGTCCGATATCATCGCCAGCCTCCCCACCGGCCTCTACGTAACCGAACTAATCGGCGGCGGAGCCAACACCGTAACCGGCGACTACTCCTCCGGAGCCGCCGGCCTCTGGATCGAAAACGGCAAGCTAACGTTCCCCGTCTCCGAAATCACAATAGCCGGCACCATGCAGCAAATGCTGGAAGGCATCGAACAAATAGGAGCCGACCTGGAATTCCGCGGCTCCATAGCGTCCCCCACCATCCTCATCAAGGAGATGACGATCAGTGGCCAGTAAGCCCGCCTACTACGTAATCGCCATACTCATCCTCTTGGGAACCGGAGTCTGGGCCTACACCCAATACCTAGACCGCCACAACCAGACCGATCTCCCGCTAACCCCCGAAGCAAAGTTGTATACCCGCAATCTCCAACTAAGCGACGTAGAACTGAAGGCCAAAGAAAACTATTTCCAACAAGCCGTAGTAGAAATCGACGGCAAAATCGCCAACACCGGCCCCCGTCCCCTAGACACCGTAGAAATCTACTGCGTCTTCCGCGACCCCTACGGCCAGCTAGTTCTCCGCCGCCGCCTGGCGATTGTAAGCGGACGCATGGGCGGCCTAAAACCGGGCGAGACCAAGTCCTTCCGCCTCCCCTTCGACGACCTCCCCCAAAGCTGGAACCAGTCCATGCCCCAACTAGTAATCGCCGGCGTCAAATTTTCTTGATGTCGAAAGTGCTCCTAGTAGACGACGACGCCCCCGCCCTAGAACTTCGCAAATTAATCCTAGAACGCGAAGGCCACCAAGTCTCGATAGCAAAGGATCCCAGCCACCGCCCGCGCCCATTTCTCTGAAACGCCCCCCGACACCGTAATCCTAGACCTCCGCCTCCCCGACCCCATCGACGGCCTATCGCTAATCCGCGCGTTCCGCACCGCCTCGCCGAACGTACGCATCATAGCGTTATGCGGCTGGCCCCCCGACCTAGAAAACACCCCCGAATCCCAAATGGTGAATCTAGTTTTGTCGAAGCCCATCCGCACCGCCACGCTAGTCAGCGCCATCAGCGCCTGAGACATTCCCACCGCAGTCGTTACGCGGGCAAAGGCTTCCCGGCCTTCTTAAGCCGATATCGCTGCATTCGATCATTCCCCCAAGCAACTGCCAAGCAAGAGAACATGAGGATAAAACCTTTTGCGGATGGAAAGCTTGAAATTGCGAAGCCGAAAGCAACTAAAAATGCAAACAAGGCAGCTCGGTCAATGACCGTCAATTTTCTGGCCGCGATGGCGATTGCCAAAAAATTACAGGCCACCAGCACAAGCACTATCATGGCGCTGGGAAGGCGCGGGATTCGATTCTCCGGATTAACCCCCGTATAACCGTTCCACACCGATATCCATCCATTGAGAACCGCCATCCCAAGAGCCACGGGAAGAGCTTTGACCCATCGGTCCACGGTGAGAATCGCGATAACTGCGGCAATGAACAGGCAGAGCCAACCAAGCGCGCGCGATTTCTGGCTATCTGAAAAAACCGCGCCCACCGCGAAGGCGGTCAAGCCTACCCAGCAAAAAATCAGAACAAACGCTACGCCCAGTTTGGCTCCGCTCTTTACTTGATCCGCGACACTCCTTCGCATTGACGAGCCTTCTTTACTCAAAGACTTTTTAGAATGGCAGCGAACGATCCCATCCGCACTTGCTCCACCGTCAACCCCGTCAGCCCAGGCACCTCCCCCTCCAGCACCGCCCCACAACTAACAGCCCGAACAAAATAGTTCAGCAACCCCTGCCCCGTAGCCGCGTCATCGAAAACATCGCCGACCATCGTAGCCTGCGCCGCCTTCTGAATAAAATTCCGCAACCTCTCCGAAGCCGCCTCCAGCCCTTCCAAAAAAAACGAATACACCGCCGCATACCGCGTAGGCAACTGCGCCGGATGCAAATCCCACCCCTGATAAAACCCGTTATAGAGCGCATCCCGCACATGCCGGTAATGCAGCTGCCAAGCCTGATGAACCCTCACCCGGTTCTCGTCCTTCTGCGCCTGGCTCAAGTTATCTCCGCGATGAACCGGCACCGGCATGATGTTCGTAGGCCCATCCGACAACGCAATCCCCGAACCCGCCAGCGTCATCAACATGGTCGACCGCGCAAAGTGACAAGCCGGATGCAGCAGATGCTGATTATGCGAAGTAATCCCCAGCGAAGCCGTGTAATCGTAAGGCCCAAAGTGCGCCCCCACGCACCGCCCCTCGGTACGTTCCACCAACTCCGTCAGCTTTCGCAGCGAAAGCGAAGTCTCAATCATCAACTCCACCCCCACGTCAGGGTAAGGTGCCAGCGCCTCCATGAATTCCGAAACCTCGTCCACCGCCGTGATCTTCGGCAGCGTAACCACAAACTCCTCCGGCAATTTCCCCGCAGCCTTCAGAAACCGGTCCAGCGTCCGCCGCGCCCGTGCTTTGGTTTCGGGCCCAAACGATTTCACGCGCAGCCCAATAAAAGGAGGCAGTGTCCCCTCCGCCAATCCCTTGGAAAGTTGCTCCGCCGCCGCATCCGCGGTCGCATCCTCTTCAGCATCCTTCCGAGTCCCAAACCCATCCTCGAAGTCGATGCGAAAATCCTCCACCGCCTCGCGGCGCAGTTTCTCGACTACGCGTTCGTAAACGATCCCGGACAGATCCGGCGGCATGCCGATGTTCCACAGCGACCCAGGAGTAGGACCGTATTCCCCCAACGCCCGCTCCGCCAACTTCCCTAACTTACGCACTGTGTCCGACTTAAACAAATGCGCCCCACCATAAACCACATGCACCGGCTGTCTCATTCCGTCCATGATATTCGATTTTAACTGTAACCATTCCTGCCGCAGTGGTATAATTTCCACTAGAGGCCCACCAGTAGTCGATGTCATCCCCCAAGGTAAATTCATGAGCGGCCGCGTCCTCGGCGAGTACCTCGAGCTAACCAAGCCGCGCATCACCTGCTTCATCCTGATGAGCACCGCCATCGGCTTCCTCTGCGCCGAACACTTAGTCGGCTCTTTCAGTTGGCTAGTCTTACTCCACACCTTGCTAGGCACCGCCCTCCTAGCCAGCGGCACCGCAGCGCTAAATCAATGGTACGAGCGCCTGGCCGACGCCAAGATGCCCCGCACCCGCAAGCGCCCCATCCCCTCCGGGCGCATCACCCCGCAGCACGCCCTCGAATTCGGCCTGCTTCTCTCCGTAATCGGCTTTCTAGAACTCTGGCTCGGCGCCAACCTTTTAACCGCTGGGCTCGGAGCCTTCACCGAACTTTCGTATCTCTTCTTATACACGCCGCTCAAACAACGCTCCCCCCACTCCACCACCATCGGAGCCATCCCCGGCGCCATGCCCCCGCTCATCGGGTACGCCGCCGCCAGCGGCCTCCTCAACTGGGAAGCCGGAGTCCTCTACGCCATCCTCTTCCTGTGGCAGTTCCCGCACTTCTATGCCATCGCTTGGATGTATCGCGAAGACTACGCCAAAGCCGGCATCCTCATGCTCCCCGTCGTCGAACCGTCCAACGAATCGACAGCCCGCCGCATCGTGTGGTTCAGCCTGGTGCTGATCCCCATCAGCCTGCTCCCGAAATATTTCGACATGGTCGGTTACTACTACGTCACCGGAGCCGTAGCCGTCGGCCTCTACTTCCTCTACGCCGGCCTGCGCGCCTCCTACGACCGCACCATCCCCCGCGCTCGTCAAGTCCTGCTCGCCAGCGTAGTTTATCTTCCGGTGCTGTATGGCCTCCTGGTTCTCGACGGCAATCGCTACTAGCGCGTTCGCGTTGCTAGCCGGATGCGCCAGCAAACCCGCGCTGCCGTCCTTCGGCGTAGTCCCCGACTTCACCCTAACCGATCAAACCGGAGCCAAGTTCTCCAGCACCGCCCTAGACAAAAAAATCTGGATCGCCGATTTCATCTTCACCAACTGCCCCGGCCCCTGCCCGCGCATGAGCTCTCAAATGCATCAAGTGCAAACCGCGCTAGCCAATGACGACACCGTCCGCTTCGTCTCTTTCACAGTAGATCCCGCCCGCGACACGCCCCCCGTCCTAGCCGCCTACGCCCAACATTTCGAAGCCACCCCAGGAAAGTGGTTCTTCCTGACCGGCACGGTTCCCGATCTCAATCGAATGAGCCGCGGAGTCTTCATGCTAGGCAACGTCGACGGCAGCCTCGAGCACTCGACGCGCTTCGCCCTAGTTGACCGCTCCGGACGCATTCGCGGCTACTACCAGACGTCCGAACCCGAAGCCATCCCCACCCTGATTGCCGACGCCCGCCGTCTCCTAAAGGAGCAGCAACCCTGATCCCGCTCCACGACCTCCCCGCGCTAAACGCAACGCTCAACGGAACCGCAGCTGTCCTGCTAATCGTCGCTTTCATACTGATCAAGCAACGCCGCATCCAAGCCCACAAACGCGTGATGATCACCGCGTTCGTAGTCTCCAGCCTATTCCTGATTTCGTACCTCATCTATCACGCCCAAGTTGGCTCCGTGCACTACCCGCACACCGGCGCCATCCGCACCGTCTACCTGACGATCCTCACCACCCACACCATCCTGGCCGCCACCGTCCCCGTGCTAGCCATCATCACGCTCCGCCGCGGACTCAAAGGCAACTTCATCCGCCACAAAGCTATCGCCCGCTGGACCCTCCCCATCTGGCTCTACGTCAGTATTACGGGAGTAGTCGTATATCTAATGCTGTACCAGTACTGACGTAACGCTGCGCCGCACAATTCACGTCCTATAATCAGGTAGGAGGGAATCCCCATGCGCCTCACATTGTTTGCCATTTTCGCCCTTGGCACCGCCGCCTTCGCGCAAACACACTCCGCCACGGGATCCTACGGAAATGTTTTACACCCCGGCGTGCCTTCTTCCGGTTCCCTGCGCGCGCCTTCGCCCCGTTTTGGCGGGGGTGGATCCATGAATGGATCCTTCAATCGCGGCCGCCGCTCCTACGGAGGCGCCGCCGTCTACGTCCCCTTCTACGGATATGGGTATGGTTTCGATAACTTCTATCCCGACGGCTATGCCCCTCCGGACGCGCCCGCACCCCCCGCGCCACCCGACGCTCCCACCCCCGTCGTCATCATCAATCAGAATTTTCAAACCGAACCGGTTCACCCGCAGCTTCGCGATTACTCCAATGTTCCGCTCCCCGAACCCGGCACAGTAAAGGTTCCCCCAGGGTCTGCTCTAGCCGACGATCAACCCACCGTCTTCCTGATCGCCATGAACGACCACACCATCCTCCCCGTGATCGCCTATTGGGTCGATGGCGCAACGCTCCACTACGTCACGCTGCAAAGCGTTCCCAATCAAGTGAGCCTGGACCAAGTCGACCGCGACTTCTCCCGCAAACTCAACGCCGATCGCCACGTCCCCTTCGCCCTCCCCGCCGCCCGCTAGTAATCGGCCCGCTAGTCGGATGAATGCATTCATGTTGCTTCTTGCGAATCGGCACGAATGACCTCGTATCCTGGTCTCATGAAGTCTTGGGTGCTCGCCGCAATTGGACTCGTGGCTATCTCGGCGTTTCAGTCCGATGCGCAAATGTTTTCGGGCCTAAATTCGCGCCCCACTGTAAATTACAAAGTCAAACCTGACTACACCGAGCGGGCAAAGAACGCTGGACTCGAAGGCAATGCCGTGGTCGCGGTGACCGTCGATGAAAAGGGGCTGCCAAATGATGTAGAGTTCGTGATCTTCCGACAAGGACCTAATCCGATCCAAGACTCCCGGGGACTTGATGAAATGGCGGTTTCGGCGGTGAAATCTTGGCGCTTTAAGGCAGCAACGAAAGATGGGAAGCCTACTTCAATGCGGGTGGACGTTGTCGTTGAGTTCAGACTTCCGATTTCTGAATAGATTAGGTACGCAGATTTACCTGCCTACCTCGGGATCATCTTTTCCCGTGGGATGATCTCTTTATGACTCACGACTTCGTAACCACCGCCTTCACTCTCGACGGTTATCGCATCACGCATAATCTGGGCTTGGTGCGCGGTATCATCGTACGCTCCCGCTCCATCTTCGGCACCATCGGAGCCAGCCTGCAAACCATAGTCGGCGGCAATATCACGCTCCTCACCGACCTCTGCGAAAAAACCCGCGAACAAGCCTTCGAAAAAATGGTGAGCCACGCCGTAATGATGGGCGCCGACGCCATAATCGGCATGCGCTACGACGCCACCGAAGTCATGCAAGGCGTCACCGAAGTCCTGTGCTACGGCACCGCCGTCCGTGTCGAAAAGATCGCTTCCTAACGAACGCCGCCCTCTAGCTATTTCTGCAAGTGCGTCCGATCCTTCTCGTTCTCCTCGCAGAAACTCTCAAAGATATCCCCATCCGCCAGCAAATCGTGCGGGACCTTAATCGTAAACGGCTTCGTATACATCTGCGGATCGTCGAAAGTCGTCTCCACATCCAGATGCCCAAAATCGCGCCGCCGAAAACGCTCCACTACCCGCAGCCCCTCGCCATGCGGATGCCCCGCCATATCCAGCGCCGTCTTGTCGTTGAACCCCGCGGTCTCGACCACCAGCGTATCGCCCTCCCAATGCCCCACCGAGTACCCAAAATACGCCGGCTTGTCATATTCGTTAGGCAGCCCGCGCCCGTCCGTGTAAATTTGCCGATGCGTGTTGCCCGCCTCATATAAGACCACCGTCATCCTTGGCGATTGAATGATCTTGATCGGCTCGGAAAGCAATCCCGCCAGCGGAATGCCGATCACCGCCCGGCAAACCTCCGCCGGATCGCTGTTAAATGCCCGCCCGCGCATCAACGCCGCAGCTTCGGGACGCAACGGCGACACCCCGCCCTTGAAGTCCAGCAGAATATCGATAGCGTACTTCGAAATGCTGTCCGCCTCCATCCCCGGCACGTTCACCTTTTCCCGTGTATCGGCCACCGCGCCAAAGATCCGCTTCATCTCCGCCAAAGAAGTGTGCTCGTGCAGCCACACGCCGGAGAGATCTGGTTTGCCGTCCGCCGCCAGCGGCGCCGCAGCACTGAGGTTCGGCTTGCCATCCGCCGTGCGCGGAATCCCCGGCGTCGCAAAATTCAACCACTGCGCCTCTGCGCCCATAGCGCACATCCCGAATAAGACCAACACGCGCCGGTTGAACATCTTCAAACCCCCAGGGCAATGTTACTCAAGGCGGCTCCTTCCTGCAACCCACAAGAAGACCAAGAGGATATAAACTATCCAGTATGCGCGCGGCCCAGCGGCCAGCCGTCAAACAAAGGAGCCACTATGTGTGATCAAGATCATTTTGAAGACGACCGCCAAGAGTACGAAGCCCTCGGTCTAGTCACCCGCAAACAATTCGGCGTGATGTTGGGAGCCGGCATGTCCATGCTGCTGCCCCAGGTCGCCAACGCCGCCGCTGTGACCGAAGCCGACGTCAACATCATGACGCCCGACGGCACCGCTGACTGCTACTTCGTCCATCCCTCCACCGGCACCGCCCCCGGCGTTTTGATGTGGCCCGACATCTTCGGCCTGCGCCCCGCCTTCCGCCAGATGGCCAAGCGCCTCGCCGAATCCGGCTACTCCGTGCTGGTCGTGAACCCCTTCTACCGCGTCAAGAAAGCCCCGACCGCGGACGCCGGCTCCGCCACCCCCATCCCCTCGTTGCTGCCGCTAGCGCAAGCCATGACGGAGACCACTGAGTTCACGGATGCCAAAGCCTTCATCGGATGGCTCGACAAGCAGCCGTCCGTCGCGAAAAATCGCAAGGTAGGCACGCAAGGCTATTGCATGGGCGGACCCATGGCCTTCCGCACCGCCGCCGCCGTGCCCGATCGCGTCGGCGCCGTCGGCTCGTTCCACGGTGGTGGACTCGTCACCGACATGCCCAACAGCCCGCATCTCCAGGCCGCCAAGACCAAAGCCCAGTTCCTCATCGCCATCGCCGCCAACGACGACATGCGCTCTCCCAACGAGAAGGACGTGCTGAAAGAAACCTTCGCCAAAGCCCACCGGCCGGCGGAAATCGAAGTCTACACGGGCTCCGCCCACGGCTGGTGCCCACCCGATTCGCAAGTCTACAGCGAGCCCCTCGCCGAAAAGGCCTGGGCCCGTTTGTTAGCCCTGTACGGAAAAGCTCTGGCCTAACGCCACGCCCGCGTTATCCCCGGCGGGAGCCTGCTCCTGCTCCCGCCGGAAATTCAGCGATAGCCGGAACAAATCCTCGGCCACTGAGTTAGCCGGTACGGTCGAACATTTCAGTGCCTCAAATACGTTGGCGTCCAGAGCCTGCGGTGCGTCTTTCTGCATAATCGCGAAAACTTTTTCCAGCGGCAGCGCGTCGCGATACGGACGCTTGGCCGCCAGCGCATCGTATATATCGGACACCACCAGAATCCGCGCGGGCAGGGAAAGCTGCTCCGCCGTCGCCCCGCGAAAATAACCCGAGCCGTCCAGCTTCTCATGATGCGAAGCCGCGATCTCGCTCAAATCCCGAAAGCTCGGAATCCGCCGCAAAATTTCATACGAATAATAAGGATGCTGGCGCACGATCCCCCACTCGTCGCCCGTCAGCTTACCGGGTTTGTCCAAAATTGCGTTTGACACGCTCAGCTTCCCGATATCGTGCAGCAGCGCCGCGCGCCGAATCAGCGTTACCTCCGCCGGACTCATCGCCATTTCCTGCGCAATCGCCACCGCCGCCCCCGCCACCCCCGTCGAATGCCGGTAAGTGAACGGAGACTTGGCGTCGATCACATCCGCGAACGCCAGACAGATCCGTTCCAAAGTGTCTTCGTCCGCCGGCAGCAAATCCTGCCGCGGCTCGAACCCGGCCACCCTGTTCGCCGCGTCATCCACATCCGCCCACAGCGCTTCCTTCTTCGCCGCCGAATGAAACGCGCGCACCAGGTCCGGATCGAACCAGCGCCCGCTGCGCTTTTTGGTCACCTCCAGCGCGGCTTGCATTCCATGCGCCGTGTAGAAAACGTCCGCCGTCTGCGCCAGATTCATGATGCGCGATAGCAGCGGAATGTCCTCGCCGCATAGTCCCAACGGATGGCCCGCGCCATTCCACAACTCGTCCAGACTGTGGATCGCCTCCGCCGTCGCCTCTGGCAACCCAATCCGCCACGCAATATCCGCCCCCCGCTCGCAGCGAATCTGCACCACTTCCTTGGCGTTTCGTTCCTGATGCACCGCCAGCTCGAACAACCCCCGCACCCGCTCCAGAAACGGAGCCCCCGTGCGCACATGCCCCAGCGCGTATTCGAGAGATTCCCACCCCAGCCGTGTCCAATCGGTGGTCTTGACGTCCCGCTTCGCCGCGATGTCGTCCGTGCCGAAAATCTGAAACATACGCGATGCGTTGGTGCTGCATCCCGCGTCCTTCATCAACAATGCGTAGTAAAGGTTGCCCTGTGCTTCAATCGGCAGCCCGATCTCCCGCGCAATATGCATCCCCAACACGCAGCTCCGCGCCGAGTGCCCCATCGGCTGCCCTTCCGTCAAATCCAGCGCAAACGACAACGCCGATAGCACCTCCGCCACCCGCATCGGCCCCGCCGCCGCGCCCGTCCAACGCGCAGGCTTTTCCTCAGTAACAATTTGAACAGCCAAGGTTTCTCTCCTAAACCGCTATTCAAATGTGCCAGCTTCCCGCGCTTAAGGAAATCAATCGAAGGATTCAAATCGTTGGGGGATTCACCTTAACTGCAAAACTAAGGCGACCGCCAAGCCACAAACCGCGACTGCCGTCCAGCTATTGGTTGATAGGAATCATCACGTGCGCCCCGGCCGTGCCCGCCAACATCAGCCAGGGGAGTCCCTGCCCCTTTAAAGCGCCGTCGCGCTGGCTGACCGTCGACACGCCGATCGACTCCGGCGTCGCATACGGTACCGACATAATCCATAACCGCTTGATCACCCCGTCCTTGCTCGACAGCCGGTAAGACATGGTTCCGAACGGCGGGGTTTTGAGAGTGCCGGCCTTGATGGCGGCATCCACAGACTCGCGTATCTCTTTGTCCGATTTCTTCTCCGCGCGAAGCTTCGCCTCCATCTCGCGCCGTGGCGCCGTCAGATTGCTGTAGCACCGCGTGAAACCATCGGCCGGATTCGTCGGCTCGCACTCAATGGAGTTCGTACCTTGGCGGAGCACCTTGCGCTCGCCGGTTGCAAGATCGTAGCTGACCACGGTGGCCCCGGCCTGCAGGTCCGCCGGAAGAGGCTGCACCGCCTGCGCAATCCGCTCGTCAACCTCCTCCGCCGCGCCAGCCGCCGCCGCGAACAAGACCAAGCTCATCCCCGCCAATCTGATAAACCGCTTCATGTCTAACCTCCGTAAGAACCACCATTGTGTCACGGCGGCCCGCAAAACAAAAAGGGGGAGCCCAGCCCGCCTCCCCGGCCGACCGATATTGCCCAGTCATACAAAGTATGACAACCTAAAAGTGTATGCGCACGACCAAAGTGTATTCCATCACCATGCCGCCTTCTCTGGCCCGCAAGGCCGAACGGCTCGCAAAAAAGGAAAGCCGAACCATGAGCGAACTCATGCGAGAAGCTCTGCGCCGTTACGATCAGACGCAGGCTTCCGCGTCCCCCGCCATGTCGGAAGTCTTGACGCTCTTACGCTCCGCAGCCCGCGCCCAAGGCCTCAGCCGGATGAGCAAGCGCGATATCGATAAAGTCATTACCGAAACCCGTAACGAAATGCGACCGGAGAAACGCCCCCTCAAACGAACAGCCAATAAATGATCAAAGTGGTGGTCGATACCAACGTCCTGGTTTCTGGAATCTTGAAACCGGGCGGACGAGAAGCCGCTGTGCTGGACCTCATCGCAAACGCTAAACTCGCCTGGTGTACTTCTGAGCCGATCCTCAACGAGTATCAGCGCGTTCTCGTAACGAAACTGCGCCTGCCTCCGCAGCTAGTGCAGTACTATCTATTGTTAGCGAAAGCCGGCCCATTCTTCGTGCCCGATATTTCGCTCGCCAAATCCCCAGATGAATCCGACAATCGTTTCTACGAGTGTGCCCACGCCTCCCGCGCCGACTATCTGATCACCGGCAACCTAAAAGATTTCCCGTCGCCCCATGGCCCCACCAAGATAGTAAACGCCCGCCAGTTCTTGGAACTTCTCTGAAGCCCATCCAAAGCTGAACGGCGGAATTCCCGGCCAACTAACTAAAGTTGTGTCGCACTTCGACTCGGACCACGCCGTTTGAAGCGGCTTATCGTAATTCGTTTCGTTCCGCTGCCTCCCCAAAAAAGAAAAGGCGGGAGCTGGCATCACCAGTTCCCGCCTTTTTTCAAAAAACGATTTAAGCTTTACGCCTTCGCTTCCGACTTCAACTTCTCCCGCTGCTCCTTCAAGATCGCCCTGCGGCTCAACTTGATCTTGTTGCCTTCGAGCGCCAGCACCTTCACCAGAATCTGATCGCCCTCGTTCAACTCATCGCGCACTTCCTTGATGCGGTTCTCCGCGATCTCGGAAATATGCAGCAGCCCGTCGGTGCCCGGGAAAATCTCGACGAACGCGCCGAAATCGACGATCCGCACGACTTTGCCCAAGTACGTCTTGCCCACCTCGGCCACCGCGCAAATATCGGTGATCATCTGGATACAGCGGTCGGCCGCCGTGCCGTCCGACGAGAAAATCTTCACGCTGCCATCGTCCTCGACGTCGATCTTGCAGCCCGTCTGCTCGACGATGCTGCGGATCATCTTGCCGCCCGGTCCGATCAGCTCGCGAATCTTATCGGTCGGAATCTTCATCGTGAAAATGCGCGGAGCGTACGGCGACATCGTGTCGCGCGGCTTCTCGATGGTCTTCACCATGATCTCCAGAATGTGCAGCCGCGCCTTGCGCGCCTGTTCCAGCGCCTCTTTCAGGATCGCGTGCGTGACGTTCGGCACCTTGATATCCATCTGCAGCGCCGTGATGCCTTCTTTGGTGCCGGCGACTTTGAAATCCATATCGCCGTAATGATCTTCGGCGCCCGCGATGTCGGTGAGCACGGCGTAATCCTTGCCCTCCATCACCAGGCCCATCGCGATGCCCGCCACCGGAGCCGATGATCGGCACGCCCGCGTCCATCAGCGACAACGTCGCGCCGCACACCGACGCCATCGAGCTCGAACCGTTCGATTCCAGAATGTCGCTGACCACGCGCATCGTGTAGGGGAAGGCCGTGTCATCCGGAACCACCGCCGCAATGGCGCGTTCCGCCAGCGCCCCGTGTCCGATTTCACGCCGCCCCGCGCCGCGCATGAAGCCCACTTCGCCCACGCTGAACGGCGGGAAATTGTAGTGCAGCATGAAGCGCTTCGACGATTCCGAAGCGTCCAGCAGCTCAATCCGCTGCTCGTCGTCCTTCGTGCCGAGCGTCGCCGTCACCAGCGCCTGCGTCTCGCCGCGCGTGAACAGCGACGAACCGTGCGTGCGCGGCAGCACGCCCACTTCGCACTCGATCTTGCGGACCTGGTCGAACTTGCGGCCATCCGGACGCCGCTTCGCCTTCAGCATCTCATCGCGGAAGATGCGTTCCTTCAGCGCGTCGAACAGCTTCTTGCCTTCCGCCTTCTGCTCTTCCGGCAGCGCCTCGATGGCCTTCTTCTTGGCCGCGTCGATGCGCGAGTAGCTTTCCAGCTTCTCGTACTTCTCCGTGTTCATCGCGTCCTTCAGCTCCGACCTGAACCGAAGCCGCAATCTGATCGTACAGCGCCTTGTTGACCTCCGGCGCCGTGTACTCTTTCTTCGCCTTGCCGCACTTCTTCGCCAGCTCGCGAATGCCCGCCGCGATCTTCTTGCAGCAGTCATGGCCGAACTCGATGGCCGCCAGCACGTCGGCCTCGCTCACCTGCTGCGCGCCGGATTCCACCATGACGATGCCTTCGTCGGTGCCCGCGACCACGATATTGACCTTGCGACGCCTTGGTCTCTTCGTAAGTGGGATTCGCCACCAGCTTGCCGTCCACCATGCCGACGCGCACCGCCGCCAGCACGTGATGGAACGGAATATCGGAAATCGCCAGCGAAGCGCCCGCGCCCACGATCGCCAGCGTCGAAGGATCGCGCACCGGATCGGCCGACAAGCACCATGCCGATCACCTGCGTCTCATGCGAATAACCTTCGGGGAACAGCGGCCGGATGGGCCGGTCAATCAGGCGGCTGGTGAGAATCTCCTTCTCGGTCGGCCGCCCTTCGCGCTTGATAAAGCCGCCCGGGAAACCGCCCGGCCGAGTAAGTGTACTCGCGGTAATCCACGGTCAGAGGGAAAAAATTGGCGTTCGGTTTCGGCTCGGGCGCCGTACAGGCGGTCACCAGGACCACCGACTCTCCGGAGCGGATGATCACCGCATCCATTGGCCTGCTTGGCCATCTTTCCGGATTCAATCGTCAGGACCCGGCCACTGCCGAGGTCCACTTCAACGGAATGCAACATGTTTGAAAACGTCCTTTAATCAAGACCAGCCCGGACTGCGCTTCAGCGTGTCCGTCGGCCTGCTTTGATTAAGAGGAGACTGGAGGGTTCTCCGGGGGTGGCCGGCCACATGCCGGGCTCTCGAGAATCGCTTCCGAATGATCCTGGACCGTTAGCGGCGGATGCCCAGACTCGTAATCAGAGTCTTGTAGCGTTCCGGGCTGCGGCTGCGCAGGTAATCCAATAACCGCCGGCGGCGCGCCACCATCTGCAGCAGACCCCTGCGCGAATGATGATCCTTCTTGTGCGACTTGAAATGCTCCGTCAACTCCAAAATACGCCGGCTGAGGATCGCTACCTGCACCTCTGGCGACCCGGTGTCCGTCTTATGGACCCGGAACTTCGAAATTACGTTGGTTTTTGCTTCGCCAGCCAGTGCCATTCGAGAATCGATACTCCTCGTCTATCCTTAATCGTTTTGTTTCACCCAACAGGATAACACAAGACCCATTCGTCGGGACGCGGAGCGCGGCATTCTGTCACATCGAGTAACCTAAGATCGCATTGGAACGAAGGATCTAGCGGACAGACTTTGTCCAGCAGAGGGATCACCATGAATCTGGATCAACTGAACGAGCGTCAACAAGAAACCTGGACCTCCGGAGATTTCCCCAAAATGGGCGTCGAGTTGGCGATTGCCGGCGAACTCCTCTGCGAAGCCGTGCCCGTCTACGCCGGCGATCGCGTTCTCGACGTCGGCACCGCGTCCGGCAACACGGCTCTTTCCGCCGCCCGGCGTCGCGCGAAAGTCACCGCAATCGATCTCGTGCCCTCACTCCTCGAACGTGGACGGCAGCGCGCCGCAGCCGAAGGACTGGCTGTCGATTTTCAGGAAGGCGACGCCATGGCGCTCGCTTTCCCGGATGCCTCTTTTGACGTCGTCATGAGCACGTTCGGCGCAATCTTCGCTCCCGATCCCGAGCGGACCGCGGCGGAAATGGCGCGCGTCTGTCGACCCGGCGGAAAGATCGCGTTGGCCGCATGGACCCCGCAGGGAATGTTGGGAAGGCTGTTCCGGCTCCTGTCGCAATACGCTCCGGCGGAGTTGGCGCTCGACGCTCCCGTCGAATGGGGCGAAGAAACCAAATTTAAGAAACGGCTCGGCCCCTATTCCAGTGAAATCGCTGTCCGGCCCCAGGCCGTGAACTTTCGCGCCCTCTCTGCACAACATTGGGTTGAGTTCATGCGGACCTACTTCGGCCCCGCCATCCGCGCCTTCGATTCCTCCACACCCACGGCGCAACCCACCCTTGCCGAAAAAATGGCGGACTTGATCGCAGAGTTTAATAGCGCCGCGAATGGCACCATCCTTGCCCGCAGCGAATATCTGGAGATCGTAGCCACCAGACGCGCATGAGGTCCCTCACATCCAGCAGCTTCGCATTCTGGTCCGGTTCCATTATGGTGGCGGTCGGCGTCGCGCTCCACCTGCCCATGTTCTGGATGGGGCGAAAAATGGGCTTCCGCCTCGTCGGTATGCCGATGGACACGGGCATGCTTGTCGGCATGGCGCTCATTGTCGTCGGAGTCGTCGCCGCAGCTTATGGCCTCTTGCCCAGCCAGCCACTGGAACACATAAGCTACGGCTCCATCAGGCCGCCCGAGGATGCGCCCCTCACCAAAGCCCATTGGATACAAATCGCTCTCCTCGGTGTCGCGCTTGTCATCGACGTGATGAAAGCCGCAACCCTCGGCTTTGTCACCCCGGGCATGCGTGCCGAGTATGGGCTCAGTCCTACCAGCATTGCAGTATTGCCGCTGGTCGCACTGGCCGGGACCACGGTGGGGTCGTACGTATGGGGAGCGCTAGCCGATATTTACGGCCGCCGCGCTTCGATTTTACTCGCCGCCATCATGTTCGTCGGCACCTCCATCTGCGGCGCCATGCCGTCCTTTTCCTGGAATATTTTTATGTGCTTCATGATGGGACTCGCGGCCGGCGGCATGCTGCCCGTCGCCAACGCCCTGCTAGCCGAAATCATGCCCACTAAACACCGTGGCTGGTGCTTGGTGCTCCTCGGCGGCATCGGCACCATTGGTGGATATTTCGCCACCAGCGAGCTATCCGCCCTGCTCCAGCCGCATTTCGGCTGGCGAATTATGTGGCTCCTCGGATTCCCCAGCGGACTGATCCTGATCGCCCTCAGTCCACTCCTTCCTGAATCCGCTCGCTTCCTGCTGGACACCGGTCGCGTCGAGGAGGCGCGCGCGATGCTAGCCCGCTACGGCACCGTCATTACAACCACCGAAAATCTAGCCAATCCGGACCGCGCCCATCCTCCCATCAGGATCAACTCCGGACCCCGCCTGGGCCTGAGTGTCGCGCTCACTCTCGCGGCACTGGCCTGGGGCTTCGTGAATTTTGGTGTGCTGCTATGGTTGCCGGCGAGTCTGATCGCGGAGGGCCGCAGCGTGGGCCTCACCAGCGCTCTCATCGCGCGCTCTGCGTTGATCGCCGTTCCTACCATTGCTGTGGCGACCTACCTCTATAGTCTTTGGAGTACGAAGAGAGTCCTCCTCCTGGCGATCGGCATCACCGTCGTGGGATTGCTGGCCACCCTTCTACGCAACACTAGCGTGTTGCCATTCCTCTCCAATCCGCTGCTTTCCGTCTCGCTCTTGATCGTCGGCACCAGCGCCGTGATTTCGATTCTGATGCCCTACGCCGCCGAGAGTTTTCCCGTCAGACAGAGAGGCCGTGCCACCGGATGGGTGGCCGGGTGCAGCAAAATCGGAGGCGTGATTGCCCAGGGTTTCGCCGTGTTCGCCTTGGTTCCCGCGTTTGGATTGGCAGCCGGAGCCATTGCCATCCCCACCGTCGCGTCGCTGCTGCTCATTACGGCCTTTGGCCGCGAAACCAGGGGCCGCGATCTACGCGAATTAGACTCCTAGGTTCTATCCCAGAGATCAGCTAGTAGCGCGGGCCCCCAGCCCGCGTTCGACCTTCTGGTCAATCGTTCGGGAGTCCCGCTGCAGATCCTGGAGCCAGAAACCCTCAAAGCCCTGCCCGCGACATCAACCAAACATTCCCCGAATACTCCATCAATGTAACCGCCATCCGCCCCCCCGCCGCCGACCAAAGCCGGTACGGATTCATCGGCCGTTCGTGAAAATGCTGCACCCCGACTGCCTCCCCCAACGGCCGGTGCGAATGCGGATCCAGCCTCTGCCGCCACAAGCAAATATGCCCGTCCCGGCTGGATGTGAAATACAAACTGTTCCCGTCTGGCGACCAAGCGGCGCTATCTACAACGGCGTCCTCTTCGGAAATCTTGATCCACGAACTCTCCGCAATCGTGTGCGCCGCGGTAAAATCCAGCGGAGCAACCACGATCCAGGCCCGATTGGGTGTCACCCGCGCAGTGAAACTAATCCAATGACCGTCGGGAGAGAAGCGACCGTTCAACAAACTGTACGCTGGATGCGTCAATATCGGCGTCTGCCGATGCGATGCAACATCCAGAAGGCTAACGTGGTACGGGCTACCGCCGAATGTCAGCAGCGTTTTCCCGTCACGCGACCAATCGGTCGGACGTAAACAACCCTCGCATAGCCTCTCCGGAACGCCGCCGGGTGCCGCTACGTAGAGGATTCTCTTATTGTTCTCAAAGCTCGAATAGGCCACTCTGCCGCCGGCAGGATCGATCGCAGGATAGCCCTGCAGGAACGGCGCCGCCGCCACCTGCGTCTCTTTTCCGGTCGTAATATCACGCAGCCAGATGTTCAACACGCCGGCTTGTGCGGATGCAAACGCCACCAGCCGTCCATCGCCTGAAAGCGCCGATCCCTCTCGCAGCACAAACGGTTCTTTGGTGATTTGCGTTGCCGGCCCCGTCGCTTTTCCGCGGTCGAAATCGAAAGGCACCGACCACACATTTCCCGTAGTCTCCGAAGTCGCGAACGCCATCGTATCCTCAGAAGAGCAGGAGGCCGTGATCTCGTTCCCCGAGCCAGCCGTAAACCGCTGAAGAGCGTCCGTAGCTTTTCCGTCTGGTGAGAGAGTGGTTTCCCACAAGTTACGCGTGTCGCCGTTTCGGGCGGAGAAGACGACGCGGTTGCCCGACGGCAGCCAGCACGCTGGCTCCGGAAGACCCATGTTCAGCTGCGTGGCGATTGCTGAATAGTCCGAGCCCGGAGCGGCCAATCCCACCTCGAGAAATGCTTTGCCTACCCCGGTTTCTACCGCGGTTTTGCCGGCGGTGGGTATAATCCACCAATCCAGCGCTGATCCGTCGAACGCCTGATCGGAATGGTAACCGACGACCAGCAAATGCCGGCCGTCGGGTGACCATATGGGAGTCCGCGCCGTGCTGAAACCCGAACCCGCGCGCACCGGCTGCCCGCCCGCGGAAGGGACCACCCACACCGTGCCGTTTCCGGGCACCGTCGGGGCGACGTACGTGTCCCCGATCCAGTAAGCTACCTGCGTGCCGTCCGGAGAATACTTGGGGTTGCGGCCAGCGCGCGCTAGCAGTCGCGCCTCGCCGCCGAACGCTGGCATTTCATAAACGCCCCCGCCGTCGCGATCCGAGTGAAAGACGATCTTGCCGGCGTCCGGCGAGAAATCCGGCGTCGTATTGCCCGCCCCATCGAACGTCAAGCGAATTGGCTGGCCCCCGGCAACCTGCTTGATATACAAGTCCCGCGCTCCCGCCCGCTCCGCCGAGTACGCAATCAGTTTCCCGTCGCGCGACAAAGCCGGCGAGTCGAATCGTCCTGCGTCGGATGTGAGTTTGGTCAGCTTCCAGGGAGGCCGCGCCGGCGAAGGACCCCACACGCGCCACCCGATAGCGGATGCAGCCATCAGCAAGCCCGCAGCGGCGCCCCACCGAACCAATCGTCGTCTTGACCGCTCCGGCTGCTCATCCAGCCGCTTTCGAACCTCTTCACCGATGGCGGCCAAGGGTGGCGGCTGAGAAGCGCGCCCCAGTTCGCCTATAAACCGGTAGCCGCGGCCCGGTACCGTCTCTATGTAGCGAGGATTTTCCGCCGAATCTCCCAGCGCCTGCCGCAGCTTATTGATCGCCGCATGCAAGCCGTGCTCGAAATCGACGAAAACCCCGTCACCCCAAATCTCGTTCTTGAGCCGCTCCTGCGAAACCACCTCGCCGGAGTGGTTCACCAGAAGAAGCAGAATGCGGAACGGCTGACCGGATAAACGCAAACGGACCCCGTGCTTCAGGATCTCGCCCGAAGCCGCGTCCATTTCAAACGGCCCGAAGGCGATGCGCCCGGAGTGAGACGGAACCGCCATACCGCGCAGTATATACCAAATATATTTATCCAACAAATGAGGTGGCCCTAGATCCGCCACGCCTTGAATCACTTAGCTGATGAGGCCAAGTTTGAGGGAGAAATGAGTCGCAACTAGCCTCTTAAGCCTTTATTGTCGGTGACACGGTCCGTTATACAAACAGGCCCGGAAGGGCAATCCGAAGAAACGGACAGGACAAATCAAAGGGGAAGACCATGAAACAGAAATCAAGCTCAACTAGAGTACCTATGAAATACTTGGCAGCGGCGGCACTGCTGCTCAATTTCGGTGTCGCAGGCATCTATGCGGAATCGGCTTCCATAAACCTGACGGTTTCGGGCACGGCTGCCAACAGCACGGTCCAACTAACGCCCGGCACACCTGCTTCTGAATATAATCTCGCCGGGGGCGGTATTCTAGACCCATTCACCCTTCGTGTTGTGAACTCCAGTGCGCCTTCTGCCATGCCCCCCAGCACCTGCTCGGGCCCAACCAAGCTTTATCTTGCGGCTGTGGCCGGCGCGGGCGTTCTTCGCTCCTGGGACGGAAGTCTATTGACGGTCAACCTCACGGGGGGAAGCGATTGCATCGATTTCGTGGCTAATCAGGCCCTCTGCACTAGGATTTTTCAAATCACCGGGGGAACCGGCCGTTTCAAGAGTGCGTCCGGCTCCGTTACGTTGACTATGACGGTAGTGCCGATCCTGGCGGACTCCACTAGCAACCCCGTCTTTTATTCCGTTACGGGTGACATAAAGGGAACAGCTTCCAAAATGTCTCTCTGGCCATAACCTCCAAACCGGCCGCTGTGAAGCCACTAGAGGCCGCGATCTACGAATATCTGAAAGCCGTTCCGTGCGTAGCCGGCACACCTGCTTCGCGGAATGGCTGACCGGATAAACGCAAACGAATGCCATGCCTTCAGAGTCCTCCCGCTGAGGCCGCCCTATATGTGAGGTCGCCCTAAATCCATCGTGCCTTGAAATATTTAGCTGGTGAGGACAATTTTTAGATGGAAATGATTCGCAATCAGGTGCACAATGCTTTAACGTCTGTGACCAGCACACGCTGGAGAACTAAAAGGAGGATGAAATATGAATATTGTGAAAATCTCCAAGACAACGGTAGCGGCCGGCGCAGCACTCGCGCTGACGGTTGCCTTGTTCAGTCCACGCAACGGACGCGCGGATGATGGCAGAGGGGACGGCGACAGCGATGAAGCCAAGGTGAAAATAGGATTAACGATCTCTCCCGTAAAGCTCAATCTGCACGGGAAGAACCTTCAACTGGTCGGTTTGGGGAGTTACATCGTGAACGCCCAAGCTTCCTGCAACGATTGCCATACCCTCAGCCCGCAGGCCGAATACTCATTTCCCGGCATCCCGTACTTCGGGCAAAAGCCGACCATCGTGAATCCCGCGGTATACCTGGGCGGTGGCAACGATTTCGGACCGGTCGCCCCTGGCTCGCCCGACATCATTTCGCGCAACCTCACGCCTGACAAATCGGGATTGCCCGAGGGGGGCCACACCTTCACCCAGTTCGTCGATATCATGCGCAATGGGACGGATTACGATCACCTCCATCCCACCTGCTCCTCGACCGTCACCACTAACTGCCTACCGCCGCCTTTCGACGGGAATCTGCTTCAGATCATGCCCTGGCCGATCCTCCACAATATGACCGACCACGATCTTGCCGCGATCTACGAGTTTCTGAAAGCGGTTCCGTGCGTCGCCGGTCCACCGGCTCCCAGCATCCTGCACAACGATTGCCCGTAGCAGCCCGCTACGCGCCCGGGCGCGTGACCGACTTGGCGGGCTCCGTTGACAGCCAGCCCGCCACATCGCCTTCGCCATCTCGACCGCTCCGGCGTCAGCGTCAACGCCCAGGGCCTGTGCCTACGTTTTCTTAGTGCGATCGGGAGAGTTCGTGCATCACGTCGGTAGCGGCATGGGCATCCTGGTAGTTTGGAAAACGCATGCCGGCCACGATCTTACTTACCTGAGTGAAACCACGTACCATGAGCTCACTCACAAAATCGGTAGCACCACCGACATCGTGTACAACCGCGCCCAATGCCAGCAGCTAGCCGCGCAGCGCCCCGCCGACGCCGCCCGCAACGCGGAGAATTACAACCTCTTTTTTTAGCGAATTCTTCTAGCTTTGCACCCACAACTTCGGGTTCCCAGTGCCGTCATCGGTCCCCTGGATGTACCAGTTCTTCCCCAGCGGATCGTGATCCATCGTAGTAGCGAAATCGAACGGCGCCTGGAATTCGATATAGTCGAAACCCGATTCGGAAGCCAGCAATTGATGCCATTCCCCCTCCGGAATAAACACCAAGCTTCCAGGACCCACCGGCAAGCTGCCGCCGTCGTACTTCACCTCGCCCGTGCCCGTCTCGATCAGATAAAAATGCTCCGGCTTGATCGTGCTGGTCTTCGAAGCATTGTGCACGTGCCGCGGCGAATGCCCCTTCGGCCCATACAGCATGCGCCCCAGTTGCAGATCCCAGGACCCGGAAAGCCCCGTCTCTTTATTCACCCAGAACGTCCGCGTCCGGATTCGCTTCTCATCCACCAGAGACTGCAATTTCGCCTCTTCGAAGAAGTACCCGCGAGGCGCGCCGCCATTGGCTTCTACCGCCTTGCCCGTGTGCTTCGGCACCGTCACCAGCAGCAACACCAGAGGAGTCCCCGCAGCTTTGATCGACGCTTCCTCGCTCGGTTCCAAATAAACTCCCGAGCCTCTTTGCCCCGTATGAACGGTAGTCTTCCCCGCCTGAGTGAAGCTGACCTCCGCGCCTGTCCCGTGCAAGATGTAAATCACCTGCGTCCGCTCGCTAGCCGCCACCCGGTGCGTCTTGCCTACGCCCACTTCATACTTCGCCACTTCAACCCTGGTCTTATCGTTAGATGAGGAAAGAAAATGCTGCACGGACCCTTCCGGGATCGGCGTGCTCGCCCGGCTCGTCGTATCTATGATAGTAATCATCGGTTTTTCTTTTAAGCTCCGCCTGTAATTGTAGCAAGCGCATTCGCCGCCGCCCAACCTTGTCCGCCGCCTTGTCCGCCGCCATTTTGCCTAGTTGGCTGTCCCCCCTGGCGATAAACCGATATGATGTGAAAACGGAGGCACGTGCATGACGCCGGAACGCCGCCAGCAGATCGAAGAGCTGTACCGCGCGGCGAGCCACCAGCCGGCCCCGGACCGGGAAATGTTTCTCACCACCGCTTGCGTCGGCGATCCCGGTCTGCGCACTGAGGTCGATAAGCTTCTCACACAAGACGGGGATGCCACGGGCGATGGGCCCACTCGGACAATGCTGCGGCACGAGAACACGCAACTGGGTCCGTACAAGATAGAACGGCTGCTGGGGATGGGCGGTATGGGCAAGGTCTACCTGGCAACGGATACTCGGTTGGCGCGCAAGGTCGCCGTCAAGATCGCGGAGGCAAACTTTAGCGGACGGTTTGAGCGCGAAGCTCGGGCGATTTCCGCGTTCAATCATCCCCATATTTGCACGCTGCACGACGTGGGTCCGAATTACCTGGTGATGGAGCTGCTGGAGGGCTCCGCTTTGGCGGACGAAATCAAGCAGGGTCCGCTGCCGATCGAGCAGGTGCTTCGATATGGAGCGCAGATCGCCGCGGCCCTGGCGGAAGCGCACGCGCATGGTATCGTGCATCGGGACCTGAAGCCGGGCAACATCATGGTGACCCGGCATGGGGTGAAAGTGCTGGATTTTGGGCTGGCCAAGATGGTCTCCGAAACAGGCCTGACGGACGCCAATGTTGTCATGGGAACGCCCGCGTACATGGCTCCGGAGCAGGTGGAGGGTAGAGAGTCGGATGCGCGCACAGACTTGTTTGCGTTGGGTCTGGTGCTGTATGAAATGACCGCGGGACAACTGCCCTTTCCTGGAAAATCGCTGGGACAAATGCAGGTGAGCGGCATCGCAACGGTTCCGTCGCTGGCGCGGCAGCGCGCGGAAGTTCCGCAGACTCTGGATGCGCTCGTGGGGAAGCTGCTTGAAAAAGATCCGGCACAGCGCGGTCCGTCTGCGGCGCAAGTGGCCGCGGAGCTATCGGCGCTGGCCGAACGGCTCGCGGCTCCTCCGGTCTATACCGTAGCGCCGTTGCTGCGGACCGCTGTGCTGGGCCCCGCGGCAGTGGCTCTCCTGCTGGCGATCCTGGGCGGCGTGTGGCTGCACCAGCAGTCTGAAAAGCGGCGCTGGGCTCGCGAGAACGCCATTCCGGAGATCGACAAACTGAAGGACGAACTGAAACCGCTGGCCGCCTTCCAGATATTGCGGAAGGCCGAAAGGATTCTGCCCGGCGACGCCCGGCTGGCCAAGTCGGCTCAGGATTTGACGATGTTCACCTCGCTGAAATCCCTGACGCCCGGAGCCAAAGTGGAGATCCAGGATTATGTTGCTCCAGAGAGTCCCTGGTTTGCGCTTGGTTTGACGCCCATGGAACACGTCAGGATTCCGAAAGGGTATTTTCGTTGGAGGCTCTCCAAAGCCGGCGCCAAAGACTTTACCGGCGCACCTCTGACGAACGCTACCATGCAATTCCCGTTCGAGCCCCCCGCGGACGTGGCCGCCGGGATGGTTCCTGTCGACGGAGGACCCTGGGGGGACCTGATCGGTTTCATCGGTTGGGTGCGGTATGAACTCCCGCCATTCGATATGGACCGGTTTGAAGTGACGAATCGCGAGTATCAGAAGTTCGTGGACCAAGGCGGTTATCAAAAACGGCAGTATTGGAAAGAGAAGTTCGTGAAGGACGGCAAGCAGTTGAGTTGGGAGCAGGCGATGGATTTATTCCGCGATCCTACAGGCCGGCCGGGACCTTCCACCTGGGAGGCGGGACACTTTCCGCGGGGACAGGCCGAGTATCCGGTTTCCGGAGTGAGCTGGTACGAAGCGTCGGCGTATGCGGCGTACGCCGGCAAGAGTCTTCCGTCGTTGGGGGAGTGGTTTAAGGCGGCTCCCCAGGAGACCGCGCGCTACACCACGAATCAGAGTAATTTTGGAGGCCGAGGCGCGGCGCCCGTGGGCACTTCGCAAGCGGTGGGTCCGTATGGAACCTACGATCTGACCGGGAATGTCAGAGAGTGGTGCCTGAACGCGGTTGACGGGAACAACCGTTTCATTCTGGGCGGGGCGTGGGGAACGCAAACGTATCAAGCATTCGAGCCGGAGGCGCTCCCTCCGTTCGACCGGTCCGCGATGAACGGTTTTCGCGGGGTGCGCAATCGGCAGCCGTTGCCGGCGGCCACGGCGGCGCCGGTCTTGAGACAGTCCAGGGATTTTTCCAAAGTGAAGCCGGCCTCGAACGAGGTCTTCGAGGCGTACCGCAGCCTGTACTCTTACGACAAGCATCCCTTGAACGCGAAGACGGAGGGAGTGGTCGAGGAAACCGCGGACTGGAAGAAAGAGCGGGTCACCATCGATGCCGGATACGACAACGAGCGCCTCCCAATGTATCTGTTTTTGCCGAAGAACGTCCGTCCGCCCTATCAAACCGTGGTGTTCTTCCCCAGTGCACGGGTCGACTTCATGCCGAGCAGCCTGCAGTTAGGGGACTTGGATTTCATCGATTACGTGATCAAGAGTGGCCGGGCTCTGCTGTATCCGATTTACCGGGGGACGTACGAGCGCCGCCCTGCCGGGACGGCAATGCCGGGGACTGTGGGCGGGCGCGAGTTGACGATTCAACAGTCCAAAGAGGTGCGCCGTGCCGTGGACTATCTGGAAACGCGGCCGGATGTCGCCGATCCCAAAAAACTGGCGTACCTTGGCGTGAGCCAAGGCGCCGCGGAAGGCGTGATCTTCGTGGCATTGGAGGATCGGTTTCAGGCCGCAGTCTTCCTGGATGGTGGATTTTTCCTGATGCCTGCGGCGAAGGGTGAAGATCAGGTGGATTTCGCGCCGCGCCTGAAAAAACCCGTCCTGACGGTCAACGGGAAATATGATTTCACGTTCCCGCCGGATCAGGCGCAAGCGCCACTGTTCGAGATGATCGGAACGGCTCCAGCGGACAAGTTCCGCAAGGTACTTGAGACTCCGCACGACGTGTCCGAATTAAAGCCGGAACTCTCGAAGGAAGTCCTGAGCTTCTTGGACAAATATCTCGGTCGCGTCAACTGACTCAGCCGGAGAAATAATGCAAAAACGCAAACTTGGAAAAAGCAATCTCGAAGTTTCAGCCCTAGGCCTCGGCTGCATGGGAATGAGCTACGGCTACGGTCCAGCCGGCGACAAACAGGAAATGATCTCCGTGATCCGCTCGGCGGTCGAACTAGGCGTCACTTTCTTCGACACCGCCGAAGCCTACGGCCCCTTCACCAACGAAGAACTCGTCGGCGAAGCTCTGGCGCCCCTCCGCGACCGCGTAGTGATTGCCACCAAATTCGGTTTCGATATTCAGCCCAACGGTCAGCGCGGCGGTGGCCTCAACAGCAAGCCGGAACACATCAAGCAGGTCGCCGCAGCCTCCCTCAAACGCCTCAACACCGATGTGATCGATCTGTTCTACCAACATCGCGTTGACCCCGGCGTACCCATCGAAGAAGTAGCAGGCGCAGTCAAGGACCTCATCGCCGAAGGTAAGGTCAAACACTTCGGCCTCTCCGAAGCTGGCGCGAAAACCATCCGCCGCGCTCACGCCGTCCAGTCCGTTACCGCCGTGCAAAGCGAATACTCGCTGTGGACCAGAGATCCCGAAGCCGGGGTGCTGCCGCTACTCGAAGAACTCGGAATCGGTTTCGTTCCCTGGAGCCCCCTGGGCCAAGGCTTTCTCACCGGAAAAATCGACGCCGCAACTAAGTTCGATAGCACCGACTTCCGCGCCTCTTTCCCACGCTTTACCCCCGAGGCCCGCGAAGCCAACGTAGCGTTGGTCGATCTGCTCCACCAGATCGCGCAACGCAAGAAAGCCACGCCCGCGCAAATCGCCATCGCCTGGCTTCTCGCCCAAAAGCCCTGGATCGTTCCCATCCCCGGAACACGCAAGCTGGAGCGCCTAAAAGAAAACATCGGAGCGGCTGAAGTCGAACTCACCCCCGCCGACTTAACCGAAATTGCCACCTCCGCGTCCAAGATCACCGTGCAAGGAGCCCGCCTCCCCGAAGCGATACTGAAGATGAGCGGGCGCTAGGAGTTCAAATAATGCAAAAACGCAAACTTGGAAAAAGCAATTTAGAAGTTTCCGCCCTCGGCCTGGGCTGCATGGGAATGAGCTTTTCCTACGGCCCCCCCAAAGACAAGCAGGAGATGATCGCTCTCCTCCACGCCGCCGTCGACCGGGGCATCACCTTCTTCGATACCGCCGAAGTCTACGGCCCGTATTTGAACGAAGAGCTGGTAGGCGAAGCCCTCGCTCCCTTCCGCAAGCAGTTAGTGATCGCCACCAAGTTCGGCTTCGACATCAGCCCTAATTCCGATCCCCGAGGGATGACGGGTGTGCCCGGCCTGAACAGCCGCCCCGATCACATCAAGCAAGCCGTCGAAGGCTCGCTCAAACGACTCCAGACCGATGTCATCGACTTGCTGTACCAACACCGCGTCGACCCAAGTGTCCCAATCGAAGACGTAGCCGGAGCCGTCAAAGATCTCATTCAAACCGGCAAGGTCAAGCACTTCGGCCTCTCCGAAGCTGGTGTAAAAACCATCCGCCGCGCCCACGCCGTCCAACCCGTCACCGCTCTGCAAAGCGAATATTCGCTATGGACCCGAACCCCCGAAAAGAAGTCATCCCGACGCTAGAAGAACTAGGCATCGGCCTCGTCCCCTACAGCCCGCTAGGCAAAGGTTTCCTAACCGGCAAAATCGACGAAAACGCAAAGTTCGAAAGCACCGACTTCCGCAGCACCCTGCCGCGCTTCACCCCCGAAGCCCTGAAAGCAAATCAGTCCCTAATCGATTTGCTAGCCACCATCGCCAAACAAAAGAACGCGACCCCTGCCCAGATCGCCCTAGCCTGGCTGCTAGCCCAGAAGCCCTGGATGGCCCCCATCCCCGGCACCACCAAGCTAAATCGCTTAGACGAAAACATCGGCGCACTCTCCGTAGAACTAACCCCCGATGACTTGCGCAACATCGAAGCCGCCGCCTCGAAGATCACAGTAAAAGGCGCCCGCTACCCCGAAAAACTGGAACAAATGACCGGTCGTTAACTTCAATCACGATCAACAGAGGATTAACGCAATGGAAATTAAACGCGGCGGCTCACAGCCCTCCGCAAAAGGTCCAGCCGAGTGGTTCACCGGCACCGTCCGCATCGACCCCCTCTTGAGCCCGCCCCCACCCGCCCGCATCGCCGGCGCCGCGGTCACTTTCGAACCCGGCGCAAGAACCGCCTGGCACACCCACCCGCTAGGCCAGACCCTAATCGTGACCGCCGGCTGCGGCCGCGTGCAGCGCTGGGGAAGCCCCATAGAAGAAATCCGCCCCGGCGACGTAGTCTGGATTCCCCCCGGCGAAAAACACTGGCACGGTGCCGCCCCCACCACCGCCATGACCCACATCGCCCTGCAAGAACAACTCGACGGCAAAGTAGTCGACTGGCTAGAGCACGTCACCGACGACCAGTATCGAGCAAATCGATAAGAGAGAAATTCATGATCGAAACCAAAGCCTACTCCGCAACGAGTGGTGCCCATTCATGCCTCCCGGCCCACGTTCGACAAATCGCTAGCCGCAGTCGCCCTGCATGCCTA
Source organism: Bryobacterales bacterium (assembly GCA_963745995.1). GTDB lineage: Bacteria > Acidobacteriota > Terriglobia > Bryobacterales > Bryobacteraceae > Palsa-187. The sequence goes on along the minus strand of CAVUZF010000005.1, from coordinate 577,760 downwards.
GGCTGGAGACACTTCACCGTCTTCCTGACTCTCGCCGGATCAAGCTTCGCACAACCGCCGCTCTTGCCCACTGCGTTTCCCAAGCTTCCCACGAACCTAGTGGCGGATCTTCAGCGCCGTCATTGCAAAATCCCCCAGCTACTCCACGAACCGAAAGTCAACGTCATTCAGGGACAGTTTGCGAAGCCAGGCCAATCAGACTGGGCCGCTCTTTGCGAAGTCGGCCATGCCACCGAGATTTTGGTTTATTGGAACGGCTCCGAGATCGACCCCGCCCAGATCGCTCGGCAGGACGATGCGGTGCGCTATGAAATCACCGGAAACGGCAAAGAAAATATACGCGTAATCTCTTCCGTTGGCAGACGGGAAATCATGATCCACCACAGCCATTCGCCTGGACCCAAGCCGCCTCCTATAGACCACCAAGGCATCGATGATGCGTTGGCGGGAAAAGCATCCAGCATCTACTATTTTTACAACGGCAAATGGATCGCCTTAACTGGATCGGATTGACTTCCGCATCACCCAAGTAGTCATCGAGCGTTGCTTATCCACCACCGTAGTCTTAATCGGATCCGCCAACTCACCGCCGAGCCGTTCGGTGTATGCTTCCAGGAGTTCCGCGTCCACCAGATACCGCTCCGATCCATCCGGCGACCAGTACCGCCGCCCCTCAATCCGCCGCACCTGATTCTCCATCCCAATCGTCGATCCTAACCGGGCGAAGAACAGCCCTCCAGGTTTCAGCACCCGCCACAACCCCCGCAGCATAGCCTCGAAGTGCGCGTCATCCCGAGCGAAATGCAGAACGGTGTTACTGATCGCCACATCCGCGCATCCATCCTCGAACGACATATTCTCCGTAGCTTCCACCCGAAAATTCGCATCCGGCAGCGCGGGCGCCAACCTCCGCGCCAGCGCACGAACGCTCTCCACCGCCGATGCGTCCAAGTCCGCAGCGCAAACGTCGTACCCTTCGCGAAGCAAGTAGACCAAGTTCCGCCCGCCCCCGCACCCGCTATCGAGCACCCGCATCCCACGCGCGATGCGCCCCTTCAACAACTGGTCGAAAAGATAAATATCGATCTGGCCGAATTGCTCCTGCAAAGTAAGTATGGGCATTTGTACAACGATACGATGTAAGCTCTCGTAATGGTTTTCACCAAGCGCCTTCGCGAAGGAGTCCGTCAAGGCAAGATCACCTGCAGCGTCCGCATCTGGACCCGCCCCCACGTCAAAGTAGGTGCCCGCTACGCGATGGAAGAAGGCGAGATCGAAATCGATTCCATCGAACCCATCGGCTTCCCCGATATCACGCCGCAATTGGCGCGCGAGTCCGGCTTTCTAGGCTTAATCGATCTGCTAAAAGTAGCCAAGCACGGCAAAGGCGAAAATATCTATCTGGTCCGCTTCCACTACCTGCCTCCCCGCCGCCAGCGGAGATCCCGGTCAACCTGAACGCAGGGTTCACTCGCATATTCGTATAAGGCGTTTATAAAGGTGCCTTTCTGTCGCGAACTGGCCGCGGAGATGTTGCCCCCCGAGTTCGATTTCGTATTTACCGGAGACGTGCCTGCCTTCAGGCGTAATCTCGTTGTCTAGCCTAATTGTTCCGATGTGCGAGGGCGCTCACATTTTCCGTCGGCTGCACACCCATTGCGATAGACATAGACGTCTTTCCACTCTTCCTTCGGCACCGCATACGGGGATACCGGGGAAACCTGTGTACAAAAACAAGAAGCAGTTTTCTCGGCGCGGGCGCGCCCTCGACGTTCGCCAGAAGAGAAGCCGATGCCGTCGCAGTAAACCTCGAAGCGTCCGGTCGCACCCTGCCCCGAAGGGGCCGTTGGGACCATGATGATTAACAAAACGGCAGCAAGGAGACGCGTCGCAATTCGACAGAACTGGGAAGCGCTCATATCCTACGGAACCTGTGCAGGCAGATGCTTCACGTCCCTCTCGTTTTCCAGACAAATATAATCCAGCAATTCCGTATCCGGCGCCAGGATCTGCGTAACTTTAATACTCCACGGCTTGGTGTAAGCCTTCGCATCGTCCACAGTCAGATCGATCTCCATCGTCCCGTAATTCACGCGCCGGAATTTCTCCGTCACCTTCGCCGCATCCGTCAGCGGACTCCCTCCCGTATCCAGCCACAGCCCATCGCGGAACCCGACCGTCTGCACCACCAGAGTGTCGCCCTCCCACTTCGCCGACGAATATCCGTTCCACGACGGATTCGGATCGGCAGGCAGCGGCCGCCCATCCGTGAAAATCTGCCGGTAGCTCGCGTTATGTTCGTTCAAAATCACCAGCAGCCCCGGAATCTGAATCATCTTGCGGAACAACGGAAATGTTTCCAGACGCACCATCCCCGGCGGAAAGCACCGGCTCAAAGGATCGTTAGGACGCCCCGCCAGCCGCGTCTTCCGCACCACCTCCGCCGCCCACGGCTGATACGGCAGCCCGCCTTTAATAGAATCTCCGAAGTTGAAAAACTCCGGCGGCACCGACACCTCCGTCGCGCAATACATATTCGCGCCCTCTGACCGTGCCGTTCACCGCGTTAGCCACCGGACAAGCCAACCCCCAAATCCCTGAGAGATCCGGTTTGCCATCCGCCGCACGCGGCGCCGGAGCCGTAAGATTTGGCTTGCCATCCGCCAGCCGCGGAATCCCCGCCGTAGGATAATTCAGCCACTGCGCCGAAAGCGGCCAGCACATCAGACAGAGGATGACCCCCACGGCGCCGCGCATTATTTCCCCATCGCCTTCCACACATCCTCCTTGTGCTGCGGAGCCGCCGAAGTATGCACATTTATATAGCGGTCAAAATCCAGAGGAGCTTCTCCAGATACCGGCATACAGCGCCTTCACGTGATCGTTAGCCGGCTCGCCCGGGGTTCACCGAGAAATCGCCCTGGAAGAGAATTTTCTCCTTGGGGATGTAAGCAATGATCAACCCGTTCGAATGCGGAGCAGGGAAGACGTGGTACATCTCCACCGTCCGCGTTCCGTCCGAATAAACCTTCTTCTCCTCCACCGCTTCGATTTTGACTTTCCGCGGATTCTTGGCCAGCGGATCGTCCAGCAGCGTTCGCGGAGTATTCAGCGCCTTCTCCAGAAACTCCACATTGTTTTTCTGCGTGATGACGATCGCACCTTCCGCCACCACCGGCGGCAGCCCGCCCGTGTGATCCGAATGCGGATGCGTGTCCATCACGTAACGGATCGGCTTGTTCGGGAATCAGCTTTTTGATCTCGGCGATGTACGCCGAGCCGCGCGCCACGGATTGCCCCGACTCCAGCATCATCACGTAGTCCTTGAACTCCACGACCACCGAATCGTAGCTGCCCGGCCCCGTCGTCAGCCTGTAAACCCCGTCGCCCAGTTTTTCCGAAGTCACGTTGAGAGTAGGCGCACCGCCGCCGCCACCGCCGCGGCCACGCCCCGCAGGCGCCGGAACCAGCGTCGCGACATCGGCGGGATTCGCCTTCGCCGCCGCCACATCAACCTCAAAGAAAGGCCACCCGCCGCGCGTCTGCACGATCTTCGCCGGAGCCATCACGCCCCCGAAATCCTTCCACCCCGTGTATGTGGCGACGATGTGCATATCGCCCATAATGTTTTCGCCCAGCCACGTCTCCACTCGTGCGACAGATTCTTGTCGTCCACGTAGCCGTTGATCGTGTAGCTCTTGCCCGAAGCCGCCTTCACCGTCGGACTCCAGCTCAGCACGGTGTACTTCTTGCCATCCACCTTGCCCTTGCTGGCCGTGGCATTATTCTCCGCCGCGCCTTTCAGAAACCCCCACGGCGTGAGATAAAACTCCAGCGAGTTCGCCCATGGCTGCGAAACATCCGCCTGCTGCGGCGTGACCTGCTGGAAAAACGTTCCCGGCGTCAGCGTCGTCGAACCGCCGGGCCCGATGTTGTTCGTCGCTCCCGTGTGCCGCGAAGCCGAGCGCCGTCACATCGATCACGCGCACATAGTTGTTGATCGGCCGCATCGGATCGTGCGTCCCCCGGCACACCATATCGGTGGAGTTCGCTCCGCACTGCTGGAACGCCACATCCTTCGCCGATCCCGAATACGTGATCGATTTCACATCGCCCAACGCCTTTTGCGCATTGGCAATCACCGTCTTCGCATCCTGCGCCAGAGCGCTCCCACAAAGCAACGCAACGCCGCTCGCCACTACAAAAAGTTTCTTGAACACAGCTTCTCCTCTTTTCACACCTGTCCCCGATATTCTATATCGACTCGCTCCCCGGCGTGCGCATAAGAGGAGATTGCATGCGCCATCCGAAAGTGTGAGGAGTTCGGGGCTGGGATCGCCTGCGTTTGGAACGATCCCAGAACCGCTGCCGTCTGCCTCGTTTACTAATTCGCCGTAATGCGCTGCCCTGTGATGGTCCCTGCCAACTGTGGTGGGGCGGTGCCCGAAACAGGAGTGACGTCGATGGTGAACGTCCCCGTGAAGGTGTTTCCAGTGTGATCCAAAGTGACATATTCACGAATGTTCACGGTGGCTGCCAGCGTGCCATAAGGCGCGTCGGGGGAGGGGACGTAACTCAACGCGTAGTGGTTGAGCTGGTACTTATTGTGTCCGGTCTGCGCCCATACGCCTAGGCAGAAATTTTGGGTCGCCGGCGTGTGCCCGCCGGAGTTCATGATTTCGGTTCCATCGCTGTGCCACTGGCTGTATCCGAAATCGACTGTCGTCCCCCCGGAAGTGAACAGCACTTTCCACATCCCTACGATCGGGTCGCTGTCCCTATCCCCCAGCACAAACCCCACCGGCTTGAGTTGCACGTGTAGGGAAGATCCCTTCTGCTTGGGCTGATCCCCACATCCAGCCTTGGCGCTGCCGGTCGCCAACGTGATCAAAGCCAACGAGCTCAAAATTGTAGTAAACGCCTTGCATCCGATTGTCATGACTTCTCCTTTTTTTCCCGGCTCACGCCGGCAGCGTCAAAGCTAACACCAGCCCAGACACAAGCGGCATGAGTTCCTAGTGAGGGCCTCCTCATGCGGCCTGAGGATGTAAACTATTTAGGACAGAGCATTTCCTATGGGCGTCGATAGTGACGAACGTCTGCAATTCGGCGATTTCGAACTCGATATCCGCTCCGGAAAACTCTGCCGCGACGGCCGGCCGGTTAAGATTCAGCCGCAGCCCTTGCGAGTTTTAAGCGTTCTCCTGGAGCGGCCGGGCGAGATCGTTTCGCGCGAACAGTTGCGCACCCGCGTTTGGGGCGCTTCTACCTTTGTCGAATTCGACCAGGGACTGAATTACTGCATCCGGCAGATTCGGCTCGCACTCGGCGATGAGGCTTCGGAGCCGATTTACATCGAAACACTACCCAAACAGGGCTACCGGTTTATCGCTCCGATCGCCGCGAATGGCCACGTCAGCGGCTCGCTCCCTACCGTGACGCCAGTCCCCTTGCCGCCCCCCAAAAAATTTCATTGGAAAATTCTGGCAGCGGCGATCGTCGTGCTTCTCGTTGCCGGTGCGGCAGTGCTTTTCCGGCTGTTACAACCCTCGGCTGCCAAGCAGCCCGCCGCCTATACCCAAATCACCAGCTTCACGGACGCGGCGGTCAACCCCGTGTTATCGCCCGACGGACGGATGGTTGCGTTTTACAGAAGCGACCGTGGATTCTTCACCTCCGATCAGATCTACGCCAAAATGCTCCCCGACGGTGAGCCGGTTCAGTTGACTCACGATCCGCGGCAGAAATACAACTTGGCATTTTCGCCGGACAGTTCTCGAATCGCATATACGGTGATGGAAAATGGGTGGCATACCTACACCGTCTCCTCGCTAGGTGGCGACTCGACATTATTCCTCCCGAATTCCGCCGGCCTCACCTGGCTCGACCAGCACCACTTGCTGTTCTCGGAAATCAAAACCGGCGTACACATGGGCATCGTGACCGCCGGCGACGACCGTTCCCAGTATCGTGAAATCTATTTCCCCGCGCGCGAGCGTGCCATGGCCCACTATTCCCATGCCTCGCCCGACCACAAATGGGCTCTGGTAGTGGAGATGGATCCCGAATGGCAACCCTGCCGTTTGATTCCCTTGGATAGCGCTTCTCCGGGCAGGCAAGTGGGCCCCACAGGTGCCTGCACCTCGGCGGCTTGGTCGCCGGATGGCAAATGGATGTACTTCGGAGTTGGGGTACAGGGTAGGCGGCACCTGTGGCGCCAGAGCTTTCCCGGCGGGCAGCCGGAGCAAATTACTTCAGGTCCCACCGAAGAAGACGGCCTGGCCGTGGAGCCCGACGGACGCTCGCTCATTACCTCGATCTCCACCAAGCAAAATGCGGTATGGATTCACGACCCCCGGGGGGACCACGCTCTTTCCACCGAAGGATACGCCGTTGCCACGCCCCCTACTTTCTCGCGCGATGGTAAGAATCTCTACTATCTGCTGCGGCACGACTCGCCCGAGTCGCCCAGCGAACTTTGGCGTGCCGACCTCGACTCCGGCCACAGTGAGGCGGTAGTGCCCGGAGTTTCCATGCTCCAGTACGATATCTCAAACGACGAAAAAGAGGTTGTCTTTTCGGCCGAGCCCGCGGGACAGTCCTCTCAACTCTGGCTAGCACCCTTGGATCGAAGTTCGCCGCCGCGGATGATTTCGGCAGCCGGGGAAGCCAATCCGCATTTTGGTCCGCAAGGTCAGGTGCTCTTTCGCTACATCGAGGGCAAAGCCTACTATCTTGCCAAGATGGGACTCGATGGGTCCGGTCGCACCAAAGTTTTTCCATCCCCGATCCTCGACTTCTTTGGAACCTCTCCGGACCGCAGCCTCGCCCTCCTCAGCACTCCTTTGCCGGGGGCCAAGATTCCCGGCCAGGGTTCTGTGTTGGCGGTACCCCTGGAGGGTGGCCCCACCCGGACAATCTGTGACGACTACTGCGAAGTCAGATGGTCGCCTGACGGCAAATATTTTTATATAGATATCGCCATGCCTTCACGGACCAATCCGGGCGGCAGGACTGCGGTGATTCCGGTGCCGCCGGGCGAGCCGTTCCCGCCCTTGCCCGCGTCGGGTTTTCGCCTGGGAGGGGAAAATCTTGGGATTCCAGGAATCAAGTTCGTCCAACAAGGTGCCGTCGCTCCCGGACTGGGTTCCACCTACGCCTACGTCAAACCCACCATGCACGCAAATCTCTTTCGCATCCCGCTCATCCCCTGAGCTGCGTGGCAACCACGTGGAGCGAAATCGCCGAAGGGTATTCCGGCCCATGCATAATCTCTTGCCGCTGCGTCATCATCCTCTCGCCCTCACCCAACAGCTCGCCCGTGCCAGGGTTGCGAACATACCGCGGATGCGCCCCGCTCGCGACAATGACGCGTATGCGATGCCCCTGCTCGAAACGGTAAGCCGTCGGCCAAAACTCGACCATCACCTTCCGCGTCGACCCGTCCTCCAGCATCGGCGGAGAGTCCGGACGCAACCGGCGGTACCCGTCGCAAACGTTCGTCGACAGGCCCGCCGGATTCACGTCGCACAAACATAGATATACATCCGTATGCAGCGTATTCGAGCGCAAGTAAACCTCAGCTGACACCGGTCCGATAACATCCACAGCGCTCTCCAGCGGCTCCGATGTAAACACAAGCACATCCGAGCGCCGCTCCAACGGCGCCATATCGCCCGAGCCGCTCTTCCCCTCAATGGTCGGTCCAAAAACCGAAGGAGTCGGTTGCGCCGGATCGTATTCGAATTTGCTCGACCCCGCAGCCGTTGGAACGCCGCGCGCCAACAATCCTCCCGCATGCAAAAAATAACTTTGCGCCGCCGCCCCCGGCACCGGCCAGCAAGGATAATCCCGCCACTCATTCGCGCCCATCAAAAATAACCGGACCCGCGGCTTCGCGTCCCGCCGCGTACTTAAACCAAATCGCTCCTGGAACAGCGCCATCGTCTCGCGCAGAGATTCCGCAGCCCCCGGCACCGCCGCGTGCATCCAGGGACCGATAATCAGGCGCACATTCCGCCCTGCCTTTTGCGCGGCCACAAAATTCTTCACCTGCCACGGCAGAAAAATGTCATACCATCCGGCGGTCATCACCGCGGCCGGCATGCTTTCGGCCGCGCGCCCGTAGTCGATCGGGCTCCAATACGAATCCCCCGGCTCCCCATGATTCATCCAATCCTGCCACCAGCCGGCGCTCTGCGGGGAAACCACCCGATCCGCATCCTTGAGCGGCGACACCCCCATCGCCTTCTGCGCCAGCACGCGCGTCCTGCGCATCTCCGGAATCCGCAAAAGCATATTCCGGCCCTTGCTCTGCAGCACCTCGGCCATCGTGAGCGTCCAGCCGATCGACCCCTCCAAGGTGTATCCCCCGAATGCGTAAGTGCGGTCGTGGAAATTGCTGAGCGTGACGTGCAGCCCCATCGCCTTGACCTTAGCCGCCGCCGGCGAATTCGCAATCGCCCACGCCGTGTTCCCCAAATAACTGATGCCCCACAACGCCAGATTCCCGTCGAACCACGCCTGGCCGGTGAGCCAGTTCACCGTGTCCTCGCCATCGTTCTGCTCATCGAAGAACGGCCGGAAAACGCCTTCTGACCCGCCCACGCCGCGGCAATTTTGCAGGATCGCCTGAAACCCGCGCTCCGCAAATAGCCTGCCGATCAAACCAAGGGGTCCGCTAATTCCATAACAGCTCCGCACCAGCACGGTAGGCCGCGCACCCCCGCCCGCCGGACAATAGCGCTTCCCCAGCAGCGCCACGCCGTCGCGCATTGGGATGCGCACTTCTTCAATCTTGATGGTCCGCTCGATCGCGGCAGGCAGCCGCCACTGGCGCGCAACGATACGGCTAAACAAACTCACAGTTCATCGCCGTCTCCCCCGGCGTCCTATCTACTATATAAAGAGCGAAGCCCGCGGGTTCAACAAGCATTCCGGCATATGACATACCGCATTCCTTGGTGTATTCTTAGCCCCATGCGCCCCCCAGCGTTCTTCACCGCCTTCATCATCCTCGCCACGCCCCTAGCCGCGCAGTGGTTCAAGTACCCCGCCGCCGGAGTCCCGCGAAAGCCCGATGGCAAAGTAAATATGTCGGCCCCCACGCCGCGCCTCGCCGACGGCAAACCCGACCTCTCCGGCATTTGGACCACCGCCGAGCCCAACAACCGCCGAACCTCCGGCCTATCCAGCCCCAAGCAGCAGGCGGCAGCTCAGAAGGCAACGCAAACTCCTGAGGACGACCAGCCTCCTCCCGACGCCACCGCCTCGCGCCAAATGGCCAACATCGGTATCGATATCCCCGGCGGCCTGCCCTATCAACCCTGGCTCGTGCCCATCGTCAAGGAGCGCACCGACAACCTGGCCAAAGACGACCCGCACATCAAATGCTTGCCCGATAACTTTCTGCGCGCCTACGGCCTCCCGCACCTGCTGAAGTTTGTCCACACGCCAAATCTCTTGGTCGTGCTCAACGAAATGAACGCCGGATACCGCCAGGTATTCACCGATGGCCGCCCCTTGCCCCAAGACCCCACCCCCGCCTGGCAAGGCTATTCCTCCGCAAAGTGGTCCGGCGACACCCTGGTAATCGACACCATCGGACTGCGCGACGATACCTGGATCGATTGGATCGGCAGCGTGGTGACCGAAGCCGCCAAAGTGCGCGAGCAAATCCGCCGCCCCGACTTCGGACACATGGAAATTCAGGTGACCGTCGACGATCCCAAAGCCTACACCAAGCCCTGGACCGTCACACTAAAAGAACGCATCGTGGTCAACGCCGAACTGATCGACGAAATCTGCCTTGAGAACGAGCAGTCCCTCAAACACATGAAGTGATCCCGCTTACTTGACGAAATGGTCGATATCTTTATTATTTTCCTGGCACATGAAATCGATCATCTCGGTATCGAGCAGCGGCTTCAAGTGTAAAGAGACAGTCCAAGGTTTTGTGAACACCTTGCGGTCATCGACAGTTACATCGACATCCAGATTCCCAAAGTTGGGGCGCCGTATGCGTTCCGTAACGTGAGCTTCGCTCGAGAAAAAATTACCCTTCGTATCTAGCCACGAATCGTCGCGATAACCCGCCGATTCCACCACCAGCGTGCCGCCCTCCCAGTGCGCCACCGAGTACCCATTCCAAGCCGGCACCATATCCTCCGGCAGCTTGCGGCCGTCAAAAAAAATCTGCCGGTAGCTGGCGTTGAATTCATGCAGAATCACCAGCTGAGTGGGCGTCTGGAAAATCTTTTCCGTCTCCGGAAACGCCCAGGCGCGCGGGAAATTAGGAGGCATGCAATGCGTGTGCGGATCGATATAGGCCGCATCCTTCGCTCGATTCTTAACTAACTCCGCTGCCCAAGGCTGATAAGGGAGCCCGTCCTTCAGGCCCATCGCGAAATTCCCCAGTTGCGGCGTGAGCGGCAGCTCCGCGCACTGCACCACCCCGTTCTTCGGATCGCAAGCCCTCTCGTCGCGCGGCACCCACATCCCCGAAAAGTCCGGCTTGCCCCCCGCCGTCTTAGGCGTCGGCGCCGTCAGATCCGGTTTCCCATCCCGCGTCCTCGGAATCCCCGGCGTAGGCAACTTGACCCACTGCGCCGCCACCGGAACAGCCAGAAAAATCACAAGCCTAATCATCCGCATGACAGTAATCATATCGCTAAGTAGGGCGGGCCTCCCGGCCCGCGTTTGACCTCCTGGTCAAACTCTCTTCGCCGGGATCGCGCACAAGTCTTGACAAACTTTCATATTAGATATAGTCTAATTCATGGATGGACACCGAGGCGATTAAGCGGTCCTTGGAAGGCAGCGGATTGCGCTGCACTCCGCAGCGCTACGCCGTGATGGCATTCTTGCTGGAACACAACCGGCATCCCACGGCCGCGGAAATTTTCGAAGCTGTGAATCGCGTCGATCCGCGCTCTTCAAGAGCGACCACTTATAACAATCTGCGGGACTTGGTGCAGGCCGGTTTGGTGCGGGAAGTGGCCGTCGAGGGCCGCGCCGCGCGCTTCGACGCGAAAGGCTTGCGCCATCATCACTTCATTTGCGACCGCTGCGGCAGTGTGGAGGATATGGAGTGGTACGGCGTGCCCAAACCCGCCTCAGGCTCCCTCGGTAAACGTATTCTGCGCGAATGCGAACTCATTTTTCGCGGGCTCTGCGCGAAATGCGCCCCGCGCGTGTCCCGGAGAGTATCCTAGCCGTGGGCCCGCCTCAGCAAGCGTGGCCGCGGGCGTCGGAGCCCCTGGGATGCCGGTCTGGGTTTGTAGCTGGTCACAGTTTTTGAACCAATTCGAAGGAAGAGGAATATATGGAAAAACAATTCGAACACGCAGTGGGGGAGCCTATCCCCGATAATCAGAAGCCGGACTTGGCAGCCGAAGCGAAGTGCCCCTTCAGACCTACCCAAGCTGGCGGCCCGTCGAATGCGAGATGGTGGCCGAATCAGCTAAACCTGAAGATCCTTCACCAGAACTCCCCCTTGTCCGACCCGATGGACAAGGAGTTCAATTACGCCAAGGAGTTCAAGACCCTCGACCTGGATGCCGTGATCGAAGACCTGCACGCCTTGATGACGTCCTCGCAGGACTGGTGGCCGGCTGACTATGGCCACTACGGTGGATTCTTCATCCGTATGGCCTGGCACAGCGCCGGTACCTACCGCATCGCCGACGGCCGCGGCGGCGCGGGCTCTGGCATGCAGCGTTTCGCTCCCCTCAACAGTTGGCCCGACAACGTCAGCCTCGATAAGGCTCGCCGCTTACTCTGGCCCATCAAACAGAAGTATGGTAAGAAAATCTCCTGGGCCGACCTCATGATTTTGACCGGGAACGTCGCTTTGGAGTCGATGGGTTTCAAGACCTTCGGTTTCGGCGGCGGCCGCCCGGACGTCTGGGAGCCCGACGAAACTTTCTGGGGGCCTGAGACCACCTGGCTGGGGGACCAGCGCTACCGCGGCGACCGTCAACTCGACAATCCTCTCGGCGCCGTGCAGATGGGCCTGATTTACGTGAATCCGGAAGGCCCCAACGGCAACCCCGACCCCGTCGCCGCGGCACGCGACATCCGCGAGACCTTCGCCCGCATGGCGATGAATGACGAGGAGACCGTGGCGCTCATCGCCGGCGGGCACTCGTTCGGAAAAACCCACGGCGCTGCCGAACCGAGCAAGCATGTCGGGCCCGAACCCGAGGGCGCCAACATCGAGGACCAGGGCCTCGGCTGGAAAAACGCGTTTGGCACCGGCAACGGCGCCGCCACCATCTCCAGCGGCTTGGAGGGCGCCTGGACCACCACCCCCACCAAGTGGAGCAACAACTACTTTGAGAATCTGTTCGGCTTCGAATGGGAACTCACCAAGAGCCCCGCCGGCGCGCACCAGTGGACTCCCAAGAACGGCGCCGGCGCAGGCACCGTTCCCGACGCCCACGATCCGTCGAAACGGCACGCCCCGTTCATGCTCACCACCGACCTTTCCTTGAGGATGGACCCGGTGTATGAGCCCATCTCCAGGCGCTTCCTCGAAAATCCGCAGGAGTTTGCAGACGCCTTCGCCAGGGCATGGTACAAGCTGACGCACCGCGACATGGGCCCCATCGCGCGCTACCTCGGCCCCCTGGTGCCGAAAGAATCGCTGCTCTGGCAGGATCCCGTTCCATCGGTGGATCATGCTTTGATCGGAGCGCAGGATATTGCCGCCCTCAAGACGAAGATTCTCGCATCCGGACTGTCAATCTCCGATCTGGTCGCCACTGCCTGGGCGTCGGCGGCAACCTTCCGCGGCTCCGACAAGCGTGGTGGCGCGAACGGCGCGCGCATTCGCCTCGCGCCCCAAAAAGATTGGGAAGTCAACCAGCCGTCTCAACTGGGAAAAGTGCTGCAGACTCTCGAAGGGATCCAAAAGGAGTTCAACAGCGCGCAGTCCGGCGGCAAGAAGGTTTCGCTTGCGGACCTGATCGTTCTGGGCGGCTGCGCCGCCGTCGAGGCAGCCGCAAAGAAAGCCGGCCACGACGTGAAGGTTCCCTTTTCGCCGGGGCGCACCGATGCTTCGCAGGAGCAGACCGATGTTCACTCCTTCGCCCCGCTGGAGCCCGTCGCCGACGGCTTCCGCAACTACCAGCGCCAGGGAGATCGAAGACCGGCCGAGGAACTGCTGGTGGATCGCTCGCAACTGCTCACGCTCACGGCTCCCGAGATGACGGTTCTGGTCGGCGGCATGCGCGCCCTGAACACCAACTTCGGGCAGTCCAAGCACGGTGTTCTTACGGACCGGCCCGAGACGCTGACGAATGATTTCTTCGTCAACCTGCTCGACATGCGCACCAAGTGGGAGCCCTCCTCTACCCCAGGCGTGTACCAGGGGCGCGATCGCGCGACGGGCCAAGTCAAGTGGACCGGCACCCGCGCCGACCTCGTCTTCGGTTCCAACTCCCAGCTCCGCGCGCTTGCGGAAGTCTATGCGTGCAGCGACTCGCAGCCGGCGTTCGTCAAGGACTTCGTGGCGGCCTGGAACAAGGTGATGAACCTCGACCGCTACGACCTGGCCTAATCCCAGCGGAAGTGGGCTACTTCAAAATCAAGGTAGCCCACTCACCGTGCGCCCGTTGCTCTTCCGTTTTGCTCCTCCCCACGCGCGACGGGAATATCCAGCGCACTAGGATATCTTGCGTCGTGATAAACGATCACGTGCGCCACGCGCGCGTCCTTACCCGATTCGCGTTCCACCGTGCCGCCTGAGTTGTAGTTTTTTTCGTAATAGATGCTATTGATGCAGCTCAACACCAAGCGCAGGCGGCTGCCCTTGGACACACGCCGCGAAAACCACGTAAAGCCGTCAAAGGAATACTCGGTGATTTGGCCGGGAGTAACCAGCCTAGCTACGCTCAGTGATTCGCGATAGCGCGCCCGTAGCGAATCCTTGCTCAACTGCACGCTGGTTCCATCGGGCAGGATTTCGTAGAGGGTCACGACGAAGTCTGTGTCCGGCACATCCATCGCCATCCAGATGGTGAGTTTAACGTTCCCGGAGACTTCGGTCGCGTCTGTGAAAGGCGCGCTGTGATAGACTACACCGTTGCCAAAAAGGTTCAACGCATACCGCTCGTCCGTTAGGTACTTGCTGTAGTCCCATGATTCCTTCTGCAAATCGCCCGGACGCAGGTCGGTCGGATCGTACACAAACTGATCCGGCGCTCCGGATGGGGGCTGTTCCAACATTTGTCCAGAGCTAAAGACGTCGTTCGCGGCGCCTGACTGCGACGTCAGGTACAGTTTGAGATGTTTAGTGGCAATTGAGTCCAGATCATCGGCGTATTTCCAGTGCTCCGCACCCGGTCCCATGACGTAATACGCCACGCGCTTCTTCAGAAACTCTGGCTTGGAGGCGTTCTTCAGCGTCCAGTCGTACCATTGCCGATGGAGGTCATTCATGTCGAGCAAGCTGGAATCGCGAAAGGTCAGCCCACCCACTTCTTTTTTTGGCGTACGCGTTCCGGCATGATCCCACGGCCCAATGATCAGGTAATGCTTCGCTTTCGTATCGGGGTCGCCGTATTTCATGTGTTCGCGATAATACGACATTGCACCGGTTTGACTGGCGTCGTAAGCCGCCGTGATGGTCAGCACGGGAACATTTATTTTTTTGTACTGCTCGGACGTAGGTGCCATGGCCTGCCAATAACCGTCGTAGCTTGGATGCGATAACCATTTTTGAAAGACCGTTGTGGTGTTTCCAACAATCTGATCCAGCGAATTGAATGGCCGTTGGCCCAAATACATCTGCCGAAACTTCTCGGTCCAAAAAGCGCTTTCGCCAAAAAGGGAATCATTGGGCGTCCTATCACTGGTTAATGTCAGCCACTGCATGTTGTAGCTTTCCTGAATTCCCCTGCTGTCCGCGCCCGGGTGTCCGGCCGCCACGGGAACTACAGTCGCTAAATGGGGAGGGAGTCCCTTCAATGTAGCCCACTGATCGAAGCCTGCATAAGAACCGCCCCACATGGCGACTTTGCCGTTGCACCACGGCTGCCGAGCCAGAAATTCCACAATATCGTAGCCATCTCGCGGCTCCTGCTCGAAAGGCTCGAAAACGCCCTCGGAGTTGCCACGCCCGCGCACATCTACTGCCACGAATACATATCCGTGCCGAGCAAAATAAGAGGCTCGATCCTGATAGCCGTCGGAAATGTAAGGCGTGAGCGTGAAAATGACTGGTAGAGGTTCTTTCTGCCCAGCCGGTTTAATGACAGTGCCGTGGAGTCGGATACCATCGCGCATCGGAATCTTGAATCCCCAGATAAGGTCTATTGCGGAGGCCGATGATTGCGCCTGTGCTGCCGATGGCGGTTGTCCGAGGGCGTCCGCTGCGAACTGCTGGGCCACGGCAAACCGCACCACCACGGCGAATATCGTATGCCAGCAGTTTTTCATCGGCTTTCGTTCGCAGTATTATATGCCCGCGCGGACAGACCTACAATCTAATATAAGGCTCCGGCAGCGATGAATTCTTTCGTCAAAGATCTCACTCATTCGCTTCGTATGTTCTTGCGTAGTCCTAAATTTACGTTCGCTGCCATCGCTGCGCTCGCCCTCGGCATCGGCGCCAACGCCGCGATTTTTTCCGTCGTCAACTCGGTCTTATTGCAACCCATCCACGCTCCCGACCCTGACCGCGTGGTGGCCTTCTCCGTAGATGCTACCAGCGACCGCGCCTTTGCGTCGGATATTAAGTTCAACTTGTGGCGCGAGCAGTCGAGCGTCTTCGAGCAGCAGTCCGCCTATCACACCGGCACTCTCGATTTGACCGGCCTCGATCGGCCCCAAAAGCTCAATGCGATTTATGTGACCGCCGACTACTTCCGTCTGTTCGGTTTGCCCCTCGCGCAGGGCCGGAATTTTAGCGCGGACGAGGAGCTTCCTAACGGCCCGCACGCCGTCCTGCTGAGCGATGATTTTTGGCGGAACTCACTCGGCGCAAACCCTTCGATTGTCGGCAAAACACTCTTGCTGGGCGGAGAAGCTCACGAAGTGATCGGCGTCATGGCCAGCTCCGTCCGCACCGATATGATTCAGCAGCCAGATGTATGGCTGCCGTTTCCCATCGATCCAAACAGCACCGCGCAGGTTCACTATTTTCAGGCCGCCGGCCGCCTGAAGCCGGGCATCACGGTGGCGATGGCCAATGCTCAGCTCAAAATCACGACCCAGGAATTCTGGCGGCGCTACCCCGATACGGTTTCCACTCGCCGCGGAGACATTCTGGCCGTCCAGCGCTTGCAAGACGTTCTAGTGAAGAATATTCGTTCGTCGCTACTGACGCTGTGGGCCGCGGTCGGCCTGGTTCTTCTCATCGCCTGCGCCAATGTCGCCAACTTATTACTCGTCCGCGCCACAGCCAGGCAGCGCGAAATCGCGATTCGCGTGGCCCTGGGCGCGTCCCCCGTGCGCATTGTTCGCCAGCTTCTTACCGAAAGCATCTTGTTGGCAACAGCCGGCGCCCTGCTCGGCCTGGTCCTCGGGATCGCCGGAATCCGCGCTCTGCTCTCCCTGAACGCCGTCATCTTGCCGCGTCTTGGCGTCAACGGAGCCAATATCCCGGTGGACTCCCACGTAGTCCTATTCATAATGATCACCGCGCTGCTCACCGGCATTCTCTTCGGCTTGGTCCCGGCGTTGCAAGCCTCGAGAATGGACGTGAATTCCCACTTGAAAGAGAGCGCCGGACGAACCGGCAGCGGCCTCCGTCAAAACAAGACGCGTTCCCTGCTGGTGATCGGCGAACTGAGTCTCTCCCTCGTCCTGCTCATCGGAGCCGCGCTACTCATCCGCACCTTGGTCAGCTTGCGTTCCGTGAACCCGGGATTCGATTCGCAAAATATAGTGGCAGCGGAAGTGAGTCTCGATCCCAAATTAGCCAGGACCGCCACTAAGGATCAAATTATTCAGGATCTGCTTCGCCGTTTGAGCAATACGCCCGGAGTGGAATGCGCGGCACTGACGAATCTCGTCCCGCTCAGTGGCGACTTCAATAGCCTGCCCCTGATCGTTGTCGGCCGCCCCTTGAACGGCGCTGCTCATGGGTTTGGCCGCTGGATGATCATTTCTCCCGACTATTTCGATGTGCTCAAGATCCCTCTCATAAGCGGCCGCGTATTTACCATTGCTGACCGGCGCGGCGCACCCGGCGTCGCCGTCATTAACCAAAGCATGGCCCATCAGTTCTGGCCATCCAAGAGCCCTATTGGCGAACAGCTTCTGATCGCCAAGGGACTAGGCCCTAATTTGGAGGACACACCCCGCCAAATCATCGGCGTAGTAGCCGATGTCCACGATGATACGCTCGATCAAAACGCGACACCGGCTGTGTACATCCCAGCCGAACAGCGCCCCGGCCCGCCGGCGCTAAGCACTTCCATGTGGGCCGTGGTGCGAACGCGCACGCCATCGCAATCTCTGAACAAAGCTATTCAGAGCGAACTGCGTCAAGCCTCCGGCGGACTGGCGATCGCGCCGGTAGTATCGATGGAAGAGACCGTCGTGAAATCCACCGCCCGCCAGCGTTTCAACATGATTTTAATGGCGGCCTTCGGCCTCCTGGCACTCCTATTAGCCGCGATCGGCATCTACGGATTAATGGCCTACTCAGTGCAGCAGCGCACCCAGGAAATCGGAATTCGCCTGGCTCTCGGAGCCGAGCGCAGCACCGTTCGCAACATGATCGTGAGGCACGGCATACGCCTGATCGTCACAGGCATCGCAATCGGCTTAGTAGTGGCTTTCATCTTCTCCCGCGTCATGGAGAGTTTCCTTTTCGGAGTCCATTCGCGCGATCCGCTCGTATTCATCCTAGCCCCAGTGGTATTGGGCGTTGTCGCCCTAGTCGCCGTCGCCCTCCCCGCACGGCGGGCGAGCCGTGTCGATCCGATGCAAGCATTGCGGTACGAATAGGCTGTTCCTATCCCGCCCTACTTCCCCTCCCGCCCCACCGCCTTCCCCCACACTTCCAACGCCGCAATCGCCACCCATCCCCCCACCGGCGGATTCGGCAACTTCTCCACCGCCACCCCCTCCTGATGCTCCCCGCTCCCCGGAATCACATCGAAGTACCCCACTTCCTCCACCTTGCTCAAGTCCGGATGTTCCACCCACCGCCCCAGCGTGACCCCCCGTACCGGGTCCAGCGCCAGCCACCGCACTTCACTAAAAGACACTTCCGACTGCTGCCAGTCCGCCGTTGACCCTTGCGCCTGATCCCCCACCAACAGCGTCCCGTCCGCCAACTTAATAAGCGGCTGCGCCCGATGAAACCCGGAAACAATCACGGTCCATTTAATCTTCGCCCGCCCCCGCAAATCGAAATAATTGCGCTTGTCGCGAAACGTCATCCCGCACGGCCTCTCGCACAGCCCATCGAAAGTGTGCGGATCGGTCGCCGCCTTGCCGATCGAGACCACAATGTTCTTCCCGTCCCCATAAGTCCGGATCTCCAAGTTAGGATCCGTCACCACACCCGCCACCACCGGCAGCCGCGTAGTGTTTTCGAGCGGCATTCGAAACAGCAACTGCACCGGCGCCGGCTGCGCATACATTTTCAGAGACAAACACAGAAGCCCGATCGCAAGATTTTTCATACCCGACCAGCGTATCATCGCACTGATATTCTTGAAACCATGCAAAAACGAATCCTGCTGCTGGCCGCGGTTCTCGCCCATGCGTCCGCGCACGCCTCCGCCCAACCCCCCGCGTCGAGCGTGATCCGCAAAGCCGCCGAAGCTCTAGGCGGCGCAGACCGCATCAAGTCCATCCATTCTCTCCGCCTGGAAGGCTACGGCCAGGAAGCCGTCCAAAACGGCGGCGGCAACACCTCCGCGTCGCGCGAAGCCCCGCAGCGCTGGACCAACGTGCTCAACTGGGAAGAGACCATCGATCTCGCCAACCAACGAATTCGCATTCGCCAGCGCGCCCAAGCCTGGCTCCCCGCCGCCACCATGAGCCGCGTGATCGGCAACATCACCACCACCGCGATCCTAGACGGAGACGTCGCTTATAACGTCAACCAGCAAGGAGCTGCCCGCCGCACCGCCCCCCGCAATCTCCGCGCCGAACTGCAAACCCATCCGGTAGCGTTAGTGCGCTTAGCCCTCGATCCCTCTACCACCGTGAACAATCCGCGCACCGAAGGCAAAGCCCAGCTAGTCGACATAACCCCGCAACAAGGTCCGCGCTACACCCTAGCCATCGACGCGAAGACCAGCCTCCCCCTGTGGGTCCGCTGGACCGAAAACGAAGAGACCCTCCGTGATCTCACCCTCCAAAAATGGTTCACCGGCTTCGAGCCCATCAACGGCATAATGATGCCGACCGGATTTAAAACAGTAACCGACTTCCGCAACACAATCCAATCCCAAATCTACGTAACGCACAATTCCGTCGACGCCCCCATCGACGACCTGTCCGCCCCCGCCTCCGTGAAGTCCGCCGCAACTCCCACGCCTCCCACTTACAAAGTAGAAGCCGAGCCCGTAACCAAAGGCATCTGGCTGCTTCACGGCAACACCGGCCACAATTCAATTCTGATTGAATTCGCCGATCACCTGACCATGTTCGAAGTCCCACTCAACGAGCCGTGGACCAAAGCCCTCATCGACAAAGCCCGCGCCACCGTCCCCGGCAAACCAGTAACGCAAGCCATCGTCTCCCACCACCACTTCGATCACAGCGGAGGCGTCCGCACCGCCATCGCCGAAGGCCTCACGATCATCGCCCACCGCGGCACCGAAGACTTGTTCCAAGAAGTAGCCGCCCGCAAATCCACGCTCGAACCCGACGAACTGTCCCGCACCCCTCGTCCCATGAAATTCATCCCCGTAGACGATCGCTTAACTCTGCAAGACGCCGCCATGCAGGTCGAGATCTACCACATCATCGGCAACGAACACATGGCCGAAGCCCTCATGGCCTGGGTCCCCCGCGACCGCCTCCTCATCGAAGGCGATCTCTTCGATCACACCTGGGAAAACTATCCCTGGACCACCAACTTCACCGACAACATCACGCTACGAAAACTAGACGTGGCGAAAGACGTCCCCGTCCACGGCGTTGTCATGCCCTGGAAAGACGTCCAACAAAGCATCGCCCAAAAAGTAGAAACTACCCGCCAATTATGCAAGGGGCCGCAAGGCCCCCTGCTTCCCGAGTGTGAAATGTTCCGCTAAATTACTTGGAAAATAGATCCGTCATCACGTTCACGCCGTTGTCGCACGCATGGTTCAGGCACGGCAGGTCGAAAGCCGCCTCCAGCGTTTTGAGCAGGGAGAAGTGATTGAAAGGCTGCGCACTCTTTACGCCGGAATCGCCGTAGTTGGTGTCCACGATCAGCAGCACCTGGTTCGGAGTCGCAGTGTAGTCGTTTTCGTCCCACGTCACAATGATCGCGTTCTTGCCCTGGTGCCACACTTCCGAGTTCTTGATCGCCGTCACGATCCGCTGCACCGTGACGTCCCCTTGCAGGATCAGCGCTTGGTTCAGACCCGTCTGCGTGCCGTTGTCGTCCTCATCGAAGTTACAAAAGGGGCCGGCGTTCCCGCGCCCGTGTTGGTCATTACATTGATTGGGCGCGATGAAAGAAAAATCGGGCACTCTGCCCGATCCCAAATCCTGATACAAGCCCCCGAGCCCGTCAAAACCAGCCACGTTGGCCAGACTGTTGCGCGGATTCGTGCCTTCCTGCACGTTGCGAAAATAGACGAATGGGTTGTGCTTCACCGCATAGAGATAAACGATATCGCCATTCGCATCGCTTTGGCTCGCAATAGCCGGAACGGTTACGCCTTGTACGCTCCACTTCGAAAACGAAGGCGGTGTCGAGCCGATGAACGGAGTGAAATCCGTATTGTTCGTGAAGAAACCGTCGCTATAATTAACCAGATTAGCGCCGCCCGGCGGTAAGCTTTCCTGGTAGCTTTTCCAGCTATGTCCCCGCTCCACCAGTTGATCGGCAATGGTCTTCGCAAGCGTGTTCGGGGCCGCCGCAATGGACTTCGTCCCATCGATATCGAACAGACAGGGCGGAGTCGTAACCTCGTTGGTGCAGTCGAGAGCCGGCGTCGCCGCATCCGTCCCGCTGCCCCAGATCGGGCAAACCACCGCCGGAGTGGTGGCCTCCAATTGCGTGATCCCCGAAGCCAGGTTCGGCGTGCAGGATTTGTTATGCCAGTCTGGATAGTCGTCGGAACGCACACCGAAGTTCGACCCGCCTACTACTTCCAGATAATTAGTCAAACTCGGGTGGCCGACGGCGAAGTAATTCGTCGCGTAACCGGAGGACTTCGCCAGTTGGTTGATGAACGGCGCGTTCGGATTGCCCACGATCTGGCTGTATCCGTGGTTCTCCATCATGATGAAGAATACGTGATCCAGATCCGGAACGCCTTTCGGAACCGCGCCCTCGCCACCCCACGCGATCAGCGCGCTCCCCAGTAGAGACAGAAATGTTGCCGTGATTTTCATGTGCGTCACCCTTTTCGTCAGGAAGGAATATTGAACCGGTCCACTGCTCCTCGGCCGGCCAACTTCCACGATTCTAGGCAGGCAATATTTCTGTGGTATTGCGCGCAGATTAAAATATCAACCGACAGCGGAGTCGAACCCCGCGCTAACCTCCCCCCTCTACGTGATATGCTGTTCTGACTTCGATGCCGCCACGCACTCCCTTCCCGCGCATCTGCATCGCCCTCGGCTTTACCGACGCCGAGACCTTGCTGGCGCACGCCCGCAGTGAATACGAAGCCGGCGAACGCTTCTTCGAATTCCGCCTGGACTACCTGCCGAAACCCGAACAAGGCGTCGCCGCCATTCGCCGCTTCCTCGCGCGCCACGCCGATTGCTCCATCCTCGCCACCTGCCGCCGCCACCAGAATATGGGACGCTTCAACGGCAGCATCGAAGAACAATTGCGCATCCTAGAAGCCGCCATCGCCGCCGGCGCCAAAGCCATCGACGTCGAAATCGAAAGCGCCGAAGACTGCGGACCCCGCCTCGAAGCCCTCCGCTCCCACGCCTACGTCCTGCTCTCCTATCACAACTACGGAGGCACCCCGCCCGTCGACGCCATCATGCGCCGCATGCAGCGCGTCCCCGCCGACGGCTACAAAGTTGTCACCACCGCCAAAAAGCCTTCGGATAATTACAAAGTTCTAGAAGTAGCCCGCTCCTATCCAAAGCTCGACACCGTGCTCTTAGCCATGGGCGAAACCGGCTTCCCCACCCGCGTCTTGTCCCCCGGCTTCGGCGGCATCTACACCTACGCCGCCCCCAACACCGCCACCGGCACCGCGTCCGGCCAAGTCTCCGCCCGCCAGCTACGCAATCTCTACCGCGTAGAAAAAATCTCGCGCGACGCCAAAATCTTCGGAGTCATCGCCGACCCCGTGCGCCACTCCATCTCCCCCGCCGTCCACAACCGCGCCTTCCAGGCCCGCCGTGTCGACGCCGTCTACTTACCGTTTTTAGTCCACCCCGTCCAGCTAAAAGATTTCTTCCACCTGGCCGCGAAACTCCCGCTCTCCGGCTTTAGCGTGACCATTCCCCACAAACAAAAAATCATCCGCTACTTAGATGTGGTCGAACCCCTAGCCCGCCGCATCGGCGCAGTGAATACCGTGTGGCGCAAATCCGGAAAATGGCGCGGCACCAACACCGACACCGCCGGCGTAACCGGCCCGTTAGCCAAGCGCGTCCGTCTAGGAAAATCGACAGCGTTAATCGTAGGCAATGGCGGAGCCGCCCGCGGCGCCCTCTACGCCCTAGCCGAAGCCGGAGTGAAATTAGCCATCACCGGCCGCAATCTCGACCGCGTAAGAGTCCTGGCCCGCGCCGTAGGAGCCGAACTCCTCACCCGCGAACAAGCCGACACCAGAATGTTCGACGTGCTAGTCCACGCCACGCCCCTAGGCATGACCCCGCGCGCCGCCGAATGCTTCTTCCCCGGCCGCATCCCCGCGCAGCTGGTTTTTGATATGGTGTACAACCCGCTAGAAACTCTTCTCCTCCGCAAAGCCAAAAGCCAAGGAGCCGAATGCGTCAACGGCCTCGAAATGTTCATCGAACAAGCCGTCCGCCAATTCGAAATCTTCACCGGCGACACCGCCCCCCGCGCCGTAATGGAACGCGCCGCCCTCGAAGCCCTCACCCAAATGCACGAGCAGCAAAACGGCAAACCCCAAAACTCCGCCGCCGCCCGCTAATCCGCGTCCGTTCGCTACCTGTGTCCATTGGTTCCCATCTGCGAGCCAAATTCTTTAACGAATTTCGGCCTGATATACTCCCAATTGATGAGCCATCGCCGGAATGCTGAATGCGCCTTAAGGTTCAATTTGTTCATCCGGTTCGTGCGTCTGACATGCGCCGTCGGGCTTGTAACACTGGTTGGTGCTTCGCTCGCGTCTCCGGCCGAAAAGCCGTTTCTGCGAATTATCTCGCCGGCAAACGGGGCCGTCGTCAGGCCAGGACAGAAGGTGGCTCTGAAGCTGACTGGCGCAGGCGACTACGAGATTTTGACAGTTGTTGGTGCCGCTGGTGCCGTGTTGGGAGGAAATCTCCGTCCCGTGAGTAAGCCGCCCTGGACGATCTTGTTGGAAATCCCGCTGGATACAGACCTTGGAAAAACTGACATCATCGCAGCGGGAGTTACCGCGTCCAAAATGGAGGTTGACGCGACGCCTATCGAGGTCGACATCGAGCCAGTCGAAATTCCTCCAGTGACTTTTGATCCGCCGAAGTTATCGATTCCACTTGGCCGGTGCGTCGCGCTTTGGGTGGGGCATTCGCCATGTTTGCTGAGCCTCGACATCGACGGCACCTATCCGGACGGAACCAAGGCTAGGCTAGACGGGTCTTCCAGGATTAAGTCCACCTCGGAATCGCCCAGCATCGCGAGGGTGACTCAGAATGGCAAGTCGCTCGCGGGAATATCCGTCGGTTCCACGAAGCTCGTTGTGTTCGGCAAATACAAGATCGACGTAACCGTTACCGACCCCAACCGTTAATCCGTGTCCATTCGTTAGCCCAGTTTCGGATCATTCTTCGTCATTCCGTAAGACGGTAATCGGAACTTCGAGTCTGGCCCTTCCATTGGTGACGATCATTTTTGTAGATCCGGGCGCCACCCCCGTAACCAGGCCATAAGGCCCTACTGTCGCAACGGCAGCGTTGTCCGATCGAAATGTCGTGAGGGTGGACTGTTGGAGATCGGCGGAGGTACCGTCGCCAAATACGCCAACGATCCTGGTGAACGTCGTCCGGCCTACGTGCACGCGCAGGGATGAAAAATCTTCGGAGTGAAGACTCATGGGCGAATCGGCTCGCTCGACATCAATCGTCACCGTATCCGACTTTACGTCGTGTCCCGCGGCAATGAAACCGCCCGCCGTAAGATTGTACGGACCTGAATTGATCTCCTTAGGTATCTCGACAGTGAAATTATAAGGTGGGGCCGTAACCAGTTCTGGACCGAACCCGATAGGTGCCGTCCCTGAGACAAACACCCCTTTAGGCGCCTCCCCGGACGCTGTTACCCTGACCGTCACCGATTCGCTCGGGCGGATCACCGTTCCATCCGCCGGCGAAGTGATCCTTAGGGTGGCCTGCGCTGAAGCCAAACTGGCTGGAGCACTAACTAATGCGCATAAAGTGACCACGTGCGTGAGTCTAATTGTGAAGCTGACCACTCGACCTCCGTTCGTTATCGGCGCCCATCGGTTCCCATCTGTGAGCCAATTCTGTTCCCCGCAAACCTCCAATAAGTAAAAACAAAATACCCCAGCACCAACACCATCCCCGGAACAAACCACCACACCCCCGCCTGCAACCCATACCCCGCCGCCGCAGCATTCGAAATCGTCAACCCAAACTGCGCCTCACCCCGCGCCACCAGCACATAAGGATACAGTCCGAAAGCCGCACTCACCAACATCGCCGCGATAAATCCGCACGACGCCAAAAACGCTGCACTCGTCCCCCGCCCGATCCACACCCGCACCAGCACCAGCGCCATCACCCCCGCCGCCGGAAATACAAATCCCCAAGGCCGCGCCGAGAAGCTAACCCACAACTGCGGCTGAACCAAAAAACTCAACACAGTAATCACCACCGCCAGCGCCGCCACCGCCCACCACACCCGCCCCGCCAACACGCGGCATCGCGCCGCCAACTCGCCGTCCGTCCGAAAAGCCACCCACAACGCCCCATGCAACATCAGCGTCGCGAACGCCGCGACCCCCACCACCACCGTGTACCAATCCAAAATCCCCAGCTCGCCGTTCACGCCGAAATCACTCCACAGCGGCAAAAAAAAGAATCCCGAAGCCCCCAGCGGCACCCCGCGCACCACATTCCCCAACGCCGCCCCAAAGAAATATCGCGAGCAACGCGCTAGCCCCGCAGAACACCACATCCCACAACGGCCGCCACAACGCTCCCTCCACATGCGCCCGAAATTCAATCGCAATTCCGCGCAGCATCAACAGCCACAACACCACCATCAACGGCAGATAAAATCCGCTGAAGCTAGCCGAATACAGCGCCGGAAACGCGAAGAACAGCGTCCCGCCGCCAGCCAGCAGCCACACTTCATTGCCATCCCAAAAAGGACCGATCGACTCCAGCACCCGCCGCCGCTCCTCATCCGTCCGCGCCACGAATAAATGAATAATGCCCGCCCCCAAATCGAAGCCGTCCAGAATCACGTAAGCCGCGATCATCAGCGCCACCGCGCAAAACCAAAAGGTTTGCATCGTCACTCCCCCGGCCCGTGCTCAATCTCGCGATAAATCATGAACAGAAACAAAATCCCCAGCAGCATGTACATCCCCATGAACCCCAGCAGCGTGAACATCCCGTTCCCCGCCGACACCATCGGTGAAGGACCGTCCGCCGTCCTCATCACCCCATAAACCAGCCACGGCTGCCGCCCGATCTCCGCCGTCATCCACCCCGCCGTAGTCGCGATGTAAGGGAGCGGAAACATCAGCATCAAAATCCACAACAGCCAGCGCGATTCAAAAAGTTTCCCGCGCACCAGCAGAAACAGCGCCACCGCCATCACCGCAACCGCCACGGTACCCAGCCCCACCATGATGTGATAACTGAAATACAGCAGCGCGATATTGTCCGGCCACAGCTCCTCCGGAAAATCGTTGAGCCCTCGAATCTGCGCGCCCCACCGCTGGTAGGTAAGGAAGCTCAGAGCCTTCGGAACCAGCAGCGGATTGTCCAGCTTGCGCTTGTCCGTATCCGGCTGCCCCACTAACGCAATCGGCGCGCCGTTGGTAGTTTCAAACAGCCCCTCCATCGCCGCCAGCGTAACCGGCTGATGATTCGCCACCATCTTCCCCTGCCCATCGCCCGTCGGAAAAACCATCAGCACGATACTCACGAACCCCGCGATCACCCCCACCCGCACGAACGTCCGCCCGTAAGCATTCTTGGTGTCCGTCAACAAATAAAACGCGCCCACAGCCGCCATCACAAAGCTAGCCGTCACCACCGAGCCCGTCATATTATGCAGATACTGCCAGAAAATCCACGGATTAAAAATCAATTCCTCGCAGACTGCGCAACTCGAATTGCCCGCCCACGCCCATCCGATAACCCACCGGATTCTGCATCCAGGCATCGGTAGCGATAATGAAAAATCCCGAAAGCCAAGACCCCGCAAACACCGCCACCGCCGAAAACCAGTGCGCCCAAGCCCCCAGCCGCTTCTCACCGAAAAGCAGCAGCCCCAAAAACGTCGACTCCAAAAAGAACGAGAACACCCCCTCCATCGCCAGCGTCTGCCCGATCACTCCCCCTGCGAGTTTCGAAAACTGCGCCCAGTTCGTGCCGAACTGAAACTCCATCGGAATGCCCGGTGACCACGCCCATCACGAAATTGATGGCGAAAATCTTGGTCCAGAATCGCGCGCAGCGGTTGTAGTGCTCATCCCCCGTGCGCAGCGCCATAGTTTTCAGGATGACCAGCAGCAGCGCCAGCCCCATCGTCAGCTGCGGAAAGATGTAATGAAAAGTAATCGTGAAAGCGAATTGAAAGCGATCGATCCCGAGCGCTGTATTCATAGTGAGCCGATTGCCCGCAGTATAGACCTTATAATGACCATATGAAACCTCCCGGCTTGACGCGCCGCGCATTAGCGATCTACGCCGCGCCCGTATTCCTCGGAGCCACCATCAAAGCACAAGCCCCGCCGGCCCCCGCCGCGCGGCCCATTCCAAAGCGCCGCGCAGCAGTTATCCACCGTCAAGCTCCCGCGCAACATCGAACCCGCCACGCGTTTCGAGGCCTAACCCATGGCGACGAAGGCCCCTCCCGGCGACGTCTTCTACGCCAGCATCGGCGAGCTCTCCACCCGCCTCCGCGCCAAAGAATTTTCCTGCGTTGAGCTTACCAACGCCTTCTGCGATCGCCTGGAAAAAATAGGCGCCTCTCATAACGCCCTAGCCCTCTCCCTCCGCAAGAGCGCCATCAAAAAAGCGAAAGATGTCGACGGCGATCTCAAGCGCGAACGCACCCGCGGCCCTTTGCAAGGAATCCCCTACGGCGCCAAAGACCTGTTAGCCGTCAAGAAACAGCCCACCGAATGGGGCTCCCGCGCTTTCGCCGGACAGAAGTTCGACGAAGACGCCTTCGTCATCAAAAAACTAGACTCCGCCGGCGCCATCCTCATCGGCAAGCTGTCGATGATCGAACTAGCCGGAGGCGTCGGTTATCAAACCGCATCCGCATCCTCCACCGGCCCCGCGCAAAATCCCTGGGATCGCACCCGCTGGGCCGGCGGCTCCTCCAGCGGCCCCGGCGTCGCGACGGCGGCGGGCCTAGTCACCTTCGCGTTAGGTTCCGAAACCTCCGGCTCCATCATCACGCCCAGCGCCTTCTGCGGCGTGACCGGCTTGCGCCCCACCTACGGTCTAGTCAGCCGCCGCGGCGCCATGGCGCTCTCCTGGACCCTCGATAAAATCGGACCCATGTGCCGCTCCGCCGAAGACTGCGGCCTGGTTCTCCACGTCATCGCAGGCGCCGATCCCGACGATCCCGGCTCCGCAAAAAAAGGTTTCGCCTACGTCCCGCAATTCGATCGCAAGATCACCGACTTCACCATCGGCTACGCCCCCATCGATTTCGAACGCGCCGCCCCCGAAGCCCAGCCCGCCTTGCAAGCCGCGCTAGCCGTCATGAAAGCCTCCGGCGCAAAATTCAAAGAAGTAGACATCCCCGACTTCCCCTACGGCGCGCTCGTCGAAACCGTCATCGGCGCCGAAGCCGCATCGATCTTTGAAGACCTCATCCGCGGCGAAAAACTCCAGCAGATGGCCGACCCCTCGCAAGCCGCCACCCTAAAAGCCGCCCTCGACATTCCCGCGATCGATTATCTGAAAGCCATGCGCATCCGCACCCTGGTGCGCGCCGCCTTCCGCGAACTGTATTACGACATCGACATGCTGCTGACGCCCTCGCGCCTGTCCCCAGCCCCGCGCCTGGCCGATGGAGTCGGCGGCGGCGAAGGCCGCACCATCGCAGGCAGCCGCGGCCTCAGCGAGATCATCCCCGCCGGAAATCTCGCCGGACTCCCCGCCATCTCCCTCCCCTGCGGATTCGCCGGAAACTTGCCAGTAGGCATCTCCCTAGTCGGCCGCCCCTGGTTTGAAAATCATTTAATAGGTGTAGGCCGCGTCTTTCAAGAAAAGACCGACTGGCACAAACGCAAACCGCCCGTAGGAGAAGCCTAGCGAGTGCGTCAACTCTCCAAGCGCACCCAATACAGCCTCCGCGCCCTCTACGCGCTCACCCGCAAATTCGGCGAAGGCCCCGTCTTAATCACAACTCTCGCCGAAACAGAAACCATTCCCAAAAAATTCCTGGAACAAATTCTGGTGTCCCTCAAAAGCGCCGGCTTCGTCTCCAGCAAAAAAGGAAAGGGCGGCGGCTATGTCCTCGCCCAGCCCCCCGAAAAAATCACCATCGGCTCGGTCATCAGAGCCATCGAAGGCCCCCTAGCCCCGCTCCCCTGCGCCAGCGAAACCCGCTTCCGCAAATGCGACGAATGCGTCGACATCCAGACCTGCGGCACCCGCATCGTCATGCGCCAAGTCCGCGACGCCATGGCCGCTATCCTCGACGAAACCACTCTTGCGATGGTAAACAAGCAGGTCGAAAGCGCGGCGACTAAACTTAACCAACGCTAAATCTTGAGCGGTTGGCTAGCGGCGCGGCTCATCGCCTCGTTGCGCCGCAATCATGAAGTACCAATTCACGCCCAGCGCCCCCCGCATCAGTCCTAGGAAGACGACGTCTCCACTTTGAACAGCGTCGAAGGTCTCTCGGCGCACGCGAAGGCTATTCGGCTTGGTTTCCGGGCCCCAAGGTCCCAGGTCTAGGTCGTAGCTGGTTGTTTTGCCACTTACGATATGTTTCCCTTGCACGTTGGGCGTATAACGTGTTTCGTGGAAATGATCCAGCAGCACGTTGGTTTCGATGACCAATCCATATCCATACGCCACCGAAAAAACAAGCATTACGATGATCGTTCCTATTTTTCTGCCTACTGTCGGATCCGCTTTGTAGGCTGCGAAACAAAGAAGACCACCAATGCCGGTGGCGAGCCAGGCAACGCTTAGTGACTGGAAGACGTTGTAGTCAACCACCGAACGCAATACCAGGACCATGCCCGGGAACATAAGTGGCACTGCAACGTTCGGATGCGAATCTTTGGGAGTGGTGTCAATCCGGAACAGGCCTTCGGATTTCCTCACAACTTGTATAGCGATCCACGGCATGGCGGCGAGAATCACAACAACAAATTCATAAGGACGCGGATATATCAATCCCCAAAAGATTGCGAGTATTCCTATCCAAGTGAGGAGCCCCGCCAGCCTCTTACCTTTCGTGAGTTTTTTCATTCTCTCGCCAGGCGTTGCGCCTAGACGAGTGTCATTTCGAATCTCCGCTTTCGACTCGCGCGCATCTTTGGCGTCGAGCGATGGCAGCGTGTACAGCCACTCCCCGAACTCTACGTCAAGCGGAAACGTTTGCGCTATTTTGACGGAGCGCCGGCTGGCATCCTTGGGAACAAAAACATATCCGGGCGGCGATGTGGCCAGCGACCTCCAACCGCGAATCTCCTCGCGCTTCAGCGCGACGGTGCGAGTGAGATCCTCGACTTCGATCCTATCCGCAAACAAAACGACGCGCGAACGAAGCGTCGAAAGTATGCAATAGACACCGAGCGCTGCAAAGGCGAAGCAAAGACCAATAATCAAGAAGCGGGAACTATTATTTGAAGGGGGTGCGGCGGCTAAGAACCACGCGCCCACCATTCCGCCGATCGCCAAAACTATTCCGCACAGCATCAAGAAAATCAGCCACCCGCCGGAAGCCCGATACACACGAGGGTATACTGATGTATCTTCGAGCGGCCGACTGGCGGACATCTCCCATTATTCTTGCAGAATTCGCGTCGACATCCGACCTGCGGCGCCCGCATCGTCATGCGCCAAGTCCGCGACGCCATGGCCGCTATCCTCGATGAAACCACCTTAGAGATGGTCTGCAAGAAAGTGGAGGAGGCCCGTAAAACATAGCAAAAAAGCAATTTAAATATACTTGACTATCTCTATCAACATACTATACTAGTATAGTATATGAAATTAGTAGAGATTACCGCCTCCGCCCTTTTCCTCTCCCTTTTGGCCTTCGCCCAGGACGACGTCACCATCCAGCATGCCGCCAGTTCCTACGCTGGCGGCTATATCACCGGCCCCGCCTCGAACCCCTTGAGCTTCCTGAACGGCCCCGCCTATCGGACCACCGCCTCCACCGCTCCCTACGATTTCCCCGACTTCGCTCCCGCCAGCCTTCTGAATCGCGAACTGCCGAAGTGGATCAGCTTCGGATGGGAAGAACGCTTCCGCTATGAGGGCTACCACAACAGCGGCTTCAAGCTGAACAACAACGACTCCTACAGTCTCGTCCGCTCGCGTCTCGCGATGACCATCCGGCCCTCCGCATGGTTCAAAGTAGTCGGTCAAGTGCAGGACGCGCGCCCCTTCATGCAGAAGCCGCCCTATGGTCCGCCCAATCTCAACGCGTGGGATCTGAAACTCGCCTACGCCGAATTCGGCGATCCGGAAAAACAATGGATCAGCGTGCGCGTGGGACGCCAGTTGATCAACTACAACAACACCATCATTGCCGATTCGGAATGGCGCAATCAGGGACGCTCCTACGATGCCGTCGTCACCAATCTTCACTACGATCGCTTCCGCCTGGGAATCTTCGCAGCCTCCGCGGTGGTCCCGTCCGCCGAAGGCATCAGCCATCACCAGGAAGGCAACAACATCTACGGACTCTACGGCGCCATCGATCACATCGTTCCCAACTCCGTCGCTCGAGCCTTTCGTCCTCTGGCGCGTCCAGCCCAGCGTAGCGATCGAAACCACCGCCAAGCTCAAAACCGGCAGGCAGGACGAAAAAGCCTACGGCGTGCGTTTCAAAGGCTTCGCCATCACCAAGTCTCGATTACTCGGCGGAATGGATCGGCGAACGCGGCAACGACGGCCCCAACGGCATCGACGCCTGGGGAACCACCATCGGCGCCGGCTACCGCATCGATCCCATGTGGTGGAAGCCGCGCGTGTTCTGGCAGTACGACTACGCAAGCGGCGACAAAAATCCTACCGACGGAACGCATGGCACCTTCGACACCATGTATCCCACCGCCCACGACCGCTTCGGCATCACCGACCAGTTCGGCTGGCAGAACATCATCGCGCGAACGCGTCGGCCTGACTCTCGAACCGCGCCATCGCTGGACCGTCACCGGCCAGTACCTGGACTTCTGGCTGGCCAGCGCCACCGACGCGCTCTACAACACCTCCGGCGGCGTGATCGTTCGCGATACGACCGGCAAATCCGGAACCCACATCGGTCACGAACTCGATGT
Source organism: Bryobacterales bacterium (assembly GCA_963745995.1). GTDB lineage: Bacteria > Acidobacteriota > Terriglobia > Bryobacterales > Bryobacteraceae > Palsa-187. The sequence goes on along the minus strand of CAVUZF010000005.1, from coordinate 545,754 downwards.
CTACACCTGGTATGAACTGAACCGCCACGTCAACGTCGGCGTGGGACTCGGCCACATTTTCGGCGGCGAGTTCCTGGAGAAGACCACCAAAGGCCCCAACTACAACTACCCGTATTTCGCAATCAACTTCAAGGACAACGGTAAATCTCGATGACCCGCAAAACTTTTTTGATCTCGGCCCTGACTGCGTCGGCGCTCTTCGCGGCCGGTCCCGTGAAACTTCTCAATGTCTCCTACGACCCCACGCGGGAGTTGTATCAGGACGTCAACGCCGCCTTCGCCAAACAATGGAAAGCCAAGACCGGCGTGGATGTGCAGATCAGCCAGTCTCACGGCGGCTCCGGCAAACAGGCGCGCTCCGTGATCGACGGCCTGCAAGCCGACGTGGTCACGCTCGCTCTCGCCTACGACATCGATGTCCTCTCAGAAAAAGCCAACCTGGTTCCCGAAGAACTGGCAGTCGCGTTTACCCAACAACAGCACTCCCTATACCTCGACCATCGTGTTCCTGGTGCGCAAAGGAAATCCCAAACACATCAAGGATTGGGACGACCTGATCAAGCCCGGCGTCGGCGTGATCACCCCCAATCCCAAGACCTCCGGCGGCGCGCGCTGGAGTTATCTCGCGGCCTGGGGCTACGCGCTCAAGAAAAACAACGGCGACGAAAAGCAAGGCGCAGGAGTTCGTCAAGCGCGTCTACAAAAATGTTCCGGTGCTCGATTCCGGCGCGCGCGGCTCGACCACCACTTTCGTGCAGCGCGGCATCGGCGACGTACTGCTCTCCTGGGAAAACGAAGCCTACCTCGCTCTGAACCAGCTCGGCAAAGACAAATTCGAAATCGTAACGCCCTCGATCAGCATTTTGGCCGAGCCCCCCGTGAGCATCGTCGACAAAGTTGCCGCCAAGCACGGCACCACCGAGGTCGCCAAAGCCTACCTGAAATTCCTCTACAGCGAAGAAGGCCAGGAAATCGGCGCAAAGAATTACTACCGTCCGCAGTCGCCGCAAGTGCTGGCGAAGTACGCCAATCAATTCCCCAAATTGAAGCTCTTCACCATCGACGACACCTTCGGCGGCTGGCAGAAAACCCAGAAAAAACATTTCGAAGACGGCGGCGTGTTCGACAAAATCTATGCGCCGGGTCATCGCTAGTGACCCTTCTAAGCGCAAGGCAGAGCATTCTGCCCGGTTTCTGGCCGTCGTTCAGCTACACGGTGCTCTACCTGAGCCTCATCGTGCTCATCCCCTTGAGCGCCGTGTTCCTCAAATCGGCCACCTCCGGCTGGACGCATTTCTGTGCAATCCATCCGCTCGCCCAGCGTGATGGCCGCCTATCGCCTGAGCTTCGGAGCCTCGCTTCGCCGCCGGCCTCATCAGCGTCGTCATCGGTTTTCTGATCGCCTGGGTGCTCGTCCGCTACCACTTCCCCGGCAAGGCTCTCGCCGACGCGTTAGTCGATCTACCCTTCGCGCTGCCGACAGCAGTCGCCGGCATCGCCCTCACCAGCCTCTACACCGAAAACGGCTGGCTGGGGCGTTTCTTGGTTCCGCTCGGCATCAAAGTCGCCTTCACCCCGCTCGGCATCATCGTCGCCCTCACCTTCATCGGACTCCCCTTCGTAGTCCGCAGCGTCCAACCCGTTCTCGAAGACGCCGACCTGGAACTCGAAGAAGCCGCGTCGAGCCTGGGCGCCACCCGCTGGCAAATTTTCAGCCGTGTGATTTTCCCCATGGTCCGCCCCGCGCTCCTGACCGGCTTCGCCCTGGCCTTCGCGCGCGCCCTGGGTGAATATGGATCCGTCATCTTCATCGCCGGCAATCTGCCCGATGAAAACCGAAATCGTGCCGCTGCTGATCGTCACCAAACTCGAACAGTACGACTACTCCGGAGCCACCGCCATCGCCGTAGTGATGCTGGTGACTTCGTTCCTCCTGCTGCTCTTCATCAACATGCTGCAGCGCCGCTCGCGCCGCTTCACGGAGCCAGCATGACCAAACCGCACCTGCAAAGACCCAGCCCTGGTGCGCTGGACCCTAACCGGTCTGGCCTTTGCCGCGCTGGGTTTGTTCATCGTGCTCCCGCTAGCCGCCGTATTCGTGCAAGCCTTCGAAAAAGGCTGGGCCGTCTATCGCGACACCATCCTGCAGTCCGAAACCGTATCCGCTATCGAGCTATCGCTACTCGCCGTAGGCATCTCCGTGCCCATGAATACGTTGTTCGGCCTAGCCGCCGCGTGGGCCATCACCAAATTCCAGTTCACCGGAAAGAACGTGCTGACCACGCTGATCGACATCCCCTTCGGCGTGTCGCCCGTGATCTCCGGACTCGTTTTCGTGCTGGTCTTCGGCGCGCAAGGCTGGTTCGGCCCCTGGCTGATGGAGCACGACATCCCCATCATCTTCGCCGTCCCCGGAATTATTCTGGCCACCACCTTCGTCACGTTCCCCTTCGTCGCGCGCGAACTGATCGCGCTGATGGAATCGCAGGGCACCGACGAAGAAGAAGCCGCCATGGTGCTGGGCGCCAACAGTTGGCAGATGTTTTTCCGCGTCACGCTGCCCAATATCAAATGGGGATTGCTCTACGGCGTGGTCCTCTGCACCGCCCGCGCGCTGGGCGAATTCGGCGCGGTCTCGGTAGTCTCCGGACACATCCGCGGCCAGACCAACACGCTGCCCCTGCATGTCGAAATTCTCTACAACGAATACAACTACGCCGGCGCCTTCGCGGTCGCGTCGCTCTTAAGCGTGCTGGCCGTCATCACGCTGGCGCTCAAGAAATTTCTGGAATGGAAGACCGTCAGGAACAAGCATGAGCATCGAAGTCCAGCACGTTCGCAAAGTCTTTGGCACCCACGAAGCCTTGAAAGACGTCAGCCTGCGCATCGAAACTGGCGAGCTGATGGCCCTGCTCGGCCCCTCCGGCTCCGGCAAGACCACTCTGCTGCGCATCATCGCCGGCCTCGATTTAGCCGACAGCGGAACCGTGCACCTGCACGATGAAGACGCCACGCGATCCACCGCGCGCGACCGCCAGGTAGGCTTCGTGTTCCAGCACTACGCCCTCTTCCGCCACATGACCGTGTTCGAAAACATCGCCTTCGGCCTGCGCGTGCGCCCCAAAGCCACGCGCCCGACGGAACGCGACATCCACGTCCGCGTGCTCGATCTGTTGAAGCTGATCCAACTCGATTGGCTCGCCTACCGCTATCCCAGCCAGCTCTCCGGAGGACAGCGCCAGCGCGTAGCGCTGGCCCGCGCGCTAGCCGTCGAACCGCGCGTGCTGTTGCTCGACGAACCCTTCGGCGCTCTAGACGCGAAAGTCCGCCGCGAGCTGCGCCAATGGCTGCGCCGCCTGCACGACGACCTGCACATCGCCAGCGTCTTCGTCACCCACGATCAGGAAGAAGCACTAGAAGTAGCCGACCGCGTAGCGATCTTGAGCGACGGCAACATCGAGCAAGTAGGAACGCCCGACGAAGTCTACCGCCGCCCCGCCAACGCCTTCGTGAAAGAATTCCTGCGCGACGTAAACCCGCGGCGCCTTGCGGTGGGGTGAGATGCGATCCCCGAGTGGGGTTAATCAAATTTTCCTACGAAGCGATTCGAAGTACTCTCACGATTTGGAAGCCGCAGTAATTGTCGCTCCACTGCGACCGATAGTAACAATTCCAGTAGCTCATGACTCGTTTCTTCGTCAGCGCCAAGAAGGCAGGATTATTCATCAGGAACGCTCTGTACGATTGATCGAAAGAGTCTGAGGCAGTCTAGATATTGCTTCGAGTGCATCCTCTCGGACGGAGGCAGGGAATGCGTGTATCAGGTGGGAGTTGGGGTACCTCGTCGGAAGGGGAAGCAGGCTTCCATTTCGACGACTCGAATTTGTTTGAATTAGGCCTCGACAGGTTCCCAGCGACGCGCGAGTTCTCGCAACGCCGGTTCGTGTAGGGGCCAATCGTGCAGCGTAGCGGGGTCGAAATCCGCCCCGTTCGGCCAAACCAGAGTATGCGCTTCAGCGTCGATTCCGACTCGGCAGAACAAATCCAAATCGCGCAACGGTCCGAAAAGTTCGCCCGCTAGCACCGGACGAAAATTTATAATTTGCTCAGTCTGATCGTCGAATCGAACGCGCAGCGTGTAATCGGTAACGATCTCGAAAGCGACCACTCGGTAGATAGGGTGTTTCACGAAATTTTACCTCAGCGGCTCTATAGGCATCGCTCTTCGGCCATCTTGCAGACGTTGCCAGTCAGCCTCCAATTCAGCCTGATGAAGTCCCGCCCAAGCCTCCACAAAACGAAGTTGCCGCCGCGGCAATGAGCCCGCGATCAGTTCGACGGGATCGATGCTGAAGATCCCGACATCGCTCTGGTAGTAAGCGTGAAAATGAGCGACGTGATGCGGCGCGCCTACCTCTGCAAACATTGAATGATAATTCCTAGAAACCGGCTGAGTTCCGGCACTAATTCACTCTATATCGCTTTCTAGCTACGCCAGTCCGGCGTCGCCACGCGATCGCGCGTGATCTTCGCCACGCTCTGCGTGCCGCAGTTGCCCATCACCAGCTTGAGTTCGCCCTGCATGATTTCGAGCACGCGATCGACGCCCGCTTGCCCGAACGCGCCCAAGCCCCACAGGAACGGACGCCCGATGCCCACGGCTGTAGCGCCCAAGCGCCAGGGCTTTAAAAACGTCTGTCCCGCGCCGGAAACCTCCGTCGACGAAAACCGGAATGCGCCCGCCCACTTCCGCCACCACCTCCGGCAGCGCTTCGATGGTCGACCGCAAAGTTTCCGTCGCGCGCCCGCCGTGGTTTGAAACCCACACGCCGTCGAGCCCATGATCGAGCGCCAGCCGCGCGTCCTCGCGCGTGTCGATGCCCTTGATCATCAGCTTCACCGTCACCAGCTTGCGCAGGCGGTCGACGAATTCCCAATCCATCGCCGGATTCTGCCCGCTCACGCCGCCCATGTCGATGCCGTCATACATCGGCCGTCCTCCGTGCCCGGAGGCTCGCCGGGCCCGTGGCACGACGCGCATTGCGCCAGATCTTTCGGACGCGTGCGCTTGTAAGTCTCGCTGTTGCGGCCGGTGGTGTTATCGACGGTGAGCGCGATCACCGGACACCCTGCAGCCTCCACGCGCCGCACGATTTTTTCCGTCGCCGCCCAAGAAGACGTCGCGTAGAGCTGATACCAAACCGGCTGCCCATGCGCCTTGCACACATCTTCGACGCCGGTCGAAGTCGCGGTCGATAACGCCTGCGCCGTGCCGCGAGCCTTGGTCGCGCGCGCCACCGCCAGCTCGCCATCGGCGTGAAACGATTTCTCGCCGCCCGTAGGACAAGTGAAGATCGGACTGTTATAAGTGGCCCCCCACAACTGCGTGCGCATGTCCACTTTGGTAGCGTCGAACAAGCGCCGCGGCCGCAGTTGCACGTGCTGAAACCCCGCGCGATTGGCTTTGATAGTGAGGTCGTCATCGACGCCGCTCGCCATGTAAGCCCAGTGGCCTGCCGGAACCTTGCGGCGCGCGGCCTCTTCGAAATCCATCACGTCGAGCGCGTCCTTGGGGTCGGTGATGACATCGGCGGCGCGCTCCGTGTCGAAGGCCGCCGCACTCACTCCGCCCAGCGCCGCGATGTACGGACTACCCGCCAGAAATTTGAGGAACGCGCGCCGGTCGGAAGAATTCGTCATCATGGTTGCGTATTCTATCGCACTCGCATGTGGGGCGGGCGTCCACGCCCGCGTTCGGCCTCCCGGCCGAACCGCGTTTAAGATCGCGTGAGCGCCAGAAATTCGTCGCGCGTGGCTTTGTTCTTGCGGAAGCTGCCCAGCATGGTGCTAGTGACGGTTCCGGAGTGCTGCTTTTCCACGCCGCGCATCATCATGCAGAAGTGCTGCGCCTCGCACAGCACGCCCACGCCGCGCGGCGAAACCGCTTCGGTGATGGCCTCGGCGATCTGCTGCGTCAAACGCTCCTGCACCTGCAAACGGCGCGCGAACATGTCCACCACGCGCGGGATTTTGCTCAGGCCGATCACCTTGTCCTTGGGCAGATACGCCACGTGGATCTTGCCGAAGAACGGCAGCAAGTGGTGCTCGCACAAGCTGAAGAATTCGATGTTCTTCACCACCACCATCTCATCGAAATTCACCGTGAATAACGCCCCGTTCACCACTTCGTCCAGATTGGTCCGGTAGCCGCTGGTCAGGTATTGCATGGCGCGTTCCCAGCGCTGCGGCGTGTTGCGCAAGCCTTCGCGCGTGGGATCTTCGCCCAGCATGCCGCAGCATCTCCGGCACGCTGCTGGCGATCTTGCCGGTTTCGGCCGGCATCATTTTAACGAGTGCCTTCTGCTTCATTTGGTTTCCAATTCGAACGTATTCCTAGCTGTTTCCGAAATGCGGACGCGCGCCAGACGCGCCGGCAAGGACCACTGCCGCGTCAGCAAATCTTCGATCACCGACGCCAGATTTTCGGTGGTCGCCACGCGGTCTTGCAGCTCCGGCAGGTCGCAATTCAAATTGCGATGATCCACGCGGTCGAGCACCTGCTGCTGCACCAGCGCATCCAGCGCCTCGCGTCCCACGATCTGCCCTGAAGCGTCCACCGGCCCTTCGACCGACACATCCAGAACGTAATCGTGCCCGTGGCCGAAGGGATTATTGCATTTGCCGTAGAGGCCGGCGTTTTCCTCAGGCGTAAGCGCGTCCGTATTCAAGCGGTGCGACGCGGCGAAGCGATAGCGGCGAGTCAGCCTCATGCCTCGCCTCCGTAATCGACGTAGAGATCGGCCGTCTCATACAGCCGCACATTCTTCAGACGCGCGTTGGGCAGCGCGATGCGATTCTGCAAACGCTTCCAGATTTCGACGGCGATGTTTTCGGTGGTCGGCACCGTGCGGTCGAAGGGCGGGACTTCATGGTTCAAGAACCGGTGATCCATGGGGTCCACCACTTCGGCGTTGATGATTTCCTTGAGTTGGCGCAGATCGAACACCATGCCGGTGACCGGATCGGGGTCGCCCTCGATGGTTACTTCGAGAACGTAATTATGCCCGTGGCCGTGCGGATTCGCGTTGACGCCGTAGAGCGCCTGATTTTCGGCGTCGCTCAGCGCCGGGTTGCGGCACACGTGCGAGGCGGAGAATTCGGCTTTGCGGGTGAGAAGCATGGCCCTTGAGTTAGATGCACGGACCGGCCCCGGCGATGCACCCGGTTACCCGATCCTATAAAATGATAGCGTGGAATCGCAAAATGGCCGTAACATCGACCGCTTGCTGGCCGGGGCCATTGTCCTGCTGGCCGGGGCCCTGATTTGTGTGGTCTCGGGCACGCTCGACGTGCACGTCACCAACGTCGGCGATCAAGCGCCGGATTTCAAGATCGTCAGCGATAGCGGCCGCACCTACACGCGCTCGGATTTCGGCGGCAAGATGCTGGTGCTGAATTTCTGGGCCTCCTGGTGCGCGCCATGCGTACAGGAAGCGCCCTCGCTCGACGCCTTTCAGCGCACCATGGCCACCGAAGGAGTGGTGGTGCTGGGCGTCAGCATCGACACCAGCGATAAGCGCTACCAACAGTTTTTGAAACGCTTCCGCATCACCTTCCCCACGGCGCGCGACCCCGAGGCCGAACGTTGCGTCCAGCTACGGCACGTTTCAGATTCCCGAAACCTACATCATCGATTCCACCGGCAAGGTGCGCGAGAAAGTCATCAGCAATCAGAACTGGATGGACCCGGAATTTATCACCCGGGTGAAGGCGATGTTATGAGGAATAGCCATGAAGTCGTGTTCTTATTTGCGCTGGCGGCAGTGGCCGCCGACAAGAAAGCGTTTCTGGGGCAGGCCGGGCAACGACAACATCGAACTGACCGGCACGCTGCATCATGGACTCCGCCGAGATTCAACAGGCGGTGGGCTCGGATCTGGGTCCGGGGATCGTGGTGGCGCGCGTCAAAGCGAGCAACAAAACCGGCGACCCGCTGCGCATCGGTCCCGACGACTTTACGCTTGGTCTCGCGCAAAGACGGAGACCGCGGCGGCGCGCTCGCGCCGGGACAACTCGCGGGCGGCAGCGCGCTGATCGTGAAGCGCGACCACGCCGGCCGCGACTGGGCGCAGCAAACCAATCAACCCGGATTCACCGGCGTCGGCGGCATGACCAAGACCGACAAGCCAGTCGACACCACGCTGCTCGAGACGCTCAAGACCAAAGAATTGCCGGATCAGGAGACCAAAGCCAACGGCTCGATCGAAGGCCTGGTGTATTTTTCGATGGACAGCGCGAAGCTGAAGTCCAAAGACATCGCGCTGATCTACCAAGGCCCCGGCGGGCACTTGACGATGGAATTCAAGTAGCTGTCCCACACGCGATAAACCTGCCGTTTCCGGAGTTACCCCTCGCGACCTACTAGGTTCGTTTTGCAGCGGCTACAAATTCGGAATGGGCAACGTAGTATTCTTCAACATCCAATTCGACGATTACTGGATCAGTGAGTGGCTCGCGTGCGAAGAATTCAAGACCAGCGTTCAGCGGCCTAAATGCATGATCGTCGCAACGTCTCACTACTAAGGGGTGTTGGAGCTGGTACTTCTTGTTCATATACCCAAACAATAGCAAGGGTCAGCGGCTCTTAATAGGCTTCCAGAACTACTAGGTTCAAGACTCGATAAACTATCGCCCATGCGCTGGTACTGGCGTTCACGTGAGGATGGTGTCATGCAATTGGCGTCGGCGGTCGCATCAATGAGCCAAAATTGCGCCGAGCAAACGATAGCCGATTCGAAGGTTCGGCAGGGTGATGACTACGAATGGCTTCGCTACTTCATATTCTGCGAGTTCGTCTACTGCTTTTTCCATCTTGCGGACCGATTTGCTGCACGTTCTTTGGGTAACGAAGAGAAATCCGAAGTGATGGAGCCCCTAGGTTTGCTGCTTGGAAAATTAAGCATTGAAACGTACTGTGGCCATATGCCCAAGGATCTGCAAGCTCAGATGGAGACCGAGTTTTTCAAAACTTTAAATGTTAGTCAAAGGGATTATCGCCCGTGTAAGGTGATAATGTCCGAGGAACCTCCTCTGTCTAAAGATGGCGTCACTGATCTTCTTGGATACAAAGTAGAGCGGCTTATTGCCTCGAACAACGTACTGGATGTCGTACGCGCAAAGCATCTTGCAGTAAGTGCGCTAGCCGCGAATGATCTACGTGATCTGATCAGACGCGCTGCGGAAGCGTGATGCCTCTCCCCAGCCTTTGCGTCACATATACATTCCGCCGTTGACGTTGAGCACGGCGCCGGTGATGTAGCCGGCTTCTTCGCTGGCGAGAAACTTCACGGCGGCGGCGACGTCTTCGGGTTTTCCGAAACGCTTCAGCGGAATGTGCGCCCAGCATGTTCTGCTTCAATTCGTCGGAAAGCGCGGCGGTCATGTCGGTGTCGATGAAGCCGGGGGCGATGGCGTTCACGGTGATGTTGCGGCTGGCGATTTCTTGGGCTAGCGATTTGGTCAGGCCGATCAAGCCGGCTTTCGACGCTACGTAATTCGCCTGGCCGGGATTGCCGGTTTCGCCCACGATGGAAGAGATGTTGATGATGCGTCCCCAGCGCTGCTTCATCATGCCTTGCATCACTTGCTGAATCGCCAGAAACGCGCCGGTGAGGTTGGTCGCGAGCACGGCGTCCCAATCGTCTTTCTTCATGCGCAGCGCCAGGCCGTCTTTGGTGACGGCGGCGTTGTTCACCAGGATGTCGACCGGGCCGGCTTTCGCGAAGGCTTCTTTGATGGACTCCTGCGAAGACAGATCGATGGTCACCCAACGTGGAATCGGGAATTGCGGCGGAGGCGGCTTCGAGTTTCGCGGCGTCGCGCGCGGCTAGAATTACGCGGGCGCCGGCGGACGCGAGTGCCTGCGCGCAGGCGAGTCCGATGCCGCGGCTGGCGCCGGTGACGAGTGCGGTTCTGGTTGGCATGGTTAAACTCTATATTATGGCCTATGCCGATTTGCGCGAGTTTATTCGCGCGTTAGAGAAGAACGGCGAGTTGAAGCGAATTCCGTTCGAAGTCGATCCGGAACTCGAGATCACGGAGTTCGCGGACCGCAGCGTGAAGAACGGCGGTCCGGCGCTGCTGTTTGAAAATCCCAAGGGATCGAAAGTGCCGGTGCTGATCAATGCTTTCGCCAGCACCAAGCGCATGGAGCTGGCGCTGGAGAGCACGGCCGATGACGTGGCGGGGCGCATCTCGGAATTTTTGCAGATGCGCATGCCCGAGGGGATCATCGGCAAATTGAAAATGCTGCCGATGCTGGCGGAGGTGGGCGCGTTCTTTCCCAAGATCGTGAACGACGGCCCGTGCAAGGAAGTGATTCGCAAAAAGGATTTTTCGCTGGATTATTTTCCGGTGCTGAAGTGCTGGCCGCACGATGGCGGGCGGTTCATCACGCTGCCCATGGTGTTCTCGAAAAATCCCGACACCGGCAAGCGCAACTGCGGCTGCTATCGCATGCAGGTTTTCGACGAGCGCACGACCGGCATGCACTGGCAGACGCACAAGCAGGGCGCCGAACATTACCGCCGCATGAGCGCGGCCGGATGCGGCGTGAAGAAAATGGACGTCGCGGTGGCGATCGGCGCCGATCCGGCGACCATGTATTCGGCGATTCTGCCGCTGCCTCCCGATATCGACGAGATGATGATCGCGGGATTTCTGCGCTCGAAACCTGTCGAGATGGTGAAGTGCGAGACGGTCGATCTCGAAGTGCCGGCGAATTCGGAGATCGTGCTCGAAGGCTATGTGGAACTGGGCGAGCTGCGTCGCGAGGGGCCGTTCGGCGATCACACCGGATTCTATTCGCTGGATGACGATTACCCGGTGTTCCATTTGACCTGCGTGACGCATCGCAAGAATCCGGTTTACGCGACGACGATTGTGGGGCCTCCACCGATGGAGGATTTCTACATGGGCAAAGCGATCGAGCGGATTTTCTTGCCGTTGATGCGCTTGCAATTGCCCGAAGTGCGCGACATCGCGATGCCGGCCGAAGGGATTTTTCACAATTTAATTTTGGTGTCGATTCGCAAATCTTATCCGGGGCACGCGCGCAAAGTGATGCATGCGATCTGGGGGCTGGGGCAGGCGATGTTCTCGAAAGTGATCGTGGTTGTCGATGAAGACGTCGATGTGCAGAATTTCAGCGAAGTCGCTTGGAAGGCGCTGAACAACATCGATCCGGAGCGCGATATTCAATTCGTGATGGGACCGATCGATTCGCTGGATCACGCCAGCCGCCTGCCGAATTACGGATCGAAGATGGGCGTCGACGCGACGCGCAAGTGGCCCGAGGAAGGTTTCACGCGCCGCTGGCCGGCGGTGATGCGGATGCCGGAGGACGTGCAGAAGCGCGTCGATGCGCTTGTGGAAAAGAGCGGGCTTGAAATAGCGCGCGAGTCCGCTTGCGGACGTTCCCTGTCAAAGACCTGTTGGGGCCCCACAAATCGTCGTTAACCCCCGAGACCTTTGGCTGAACGCGCACAACGCTGACGCTGTGCGCTTCCAGTTGCGAGTCCGCACGACCCAGTAGGACGTACGCGAGAGGGATGGCGTTTGAGGTGCGCCATTTCTCCCCATTGATCTAGCGCTGGCGGCGTTGCTCGAGTATTTCTACCGCCCTCGCGGCCGGGGTGCCCAATGGGTGGGCCCGACACTGGATTCAATTTACTTCACGACTCGGCGGTGGGGCCGAAGTTGCGTACGCGATGTGAGGGGCAAAGCTGAAGATCGAGTTGCGAGCGGGGTCGTGACCGCACGTCCGTACGGTTCCGCGGTAGGCTTCATGTATCGATCTCCTTTCGATATCGCCCTGAGTGATTGGAAGTCCGCGGGTCTGCTGGCTCCTTATCGGACGGCGATTGGTCGACAGGGAAGTGAAATAAGCCGGGGGCGATGCTAGAATGGAAAGTATTCCCCGTGCGGCGGCTGTAGCTCAGTTGGTAGTAGCGCCAGATTGTGGTTCTGGAAGTCGTGGGTTCAAGCCCCACCAGCCGCCCCAAGAACCTTCTCGACGAGACGGTCCAGAAAAGGCCGCTGGCTAGCCAGCAGGCGCGAGCGGGCTTCATCAATCGAATACCAAGCGCCGCGATCGACTTCGGGCACTTCTATTTTCCGGCCGGAATGCGGAGGCCATTCCAGCGTGAACGTGTTGCTTTTCAGATTCCGGGGGTCGCAATCGCCCGCGAAGGCCCATGCGCTCACGGATTTTCCGCCGGATTGTTTTATTTCGCCTAACTCCACGAAGGGGCCGTGGGGCGCGAAACCTGTTTCCTCCTTAAATTCACGTTGCGCCGCGGTGAGGGGCACTTCATGGGCTAGGTATTCGCCTTTCGGGATGGACCATGCTCCCAAATCTTTTTTGGCCCAGAAGGGACCGCCAGGGTGAACTAAAAAAACCTCCAGAGCGGCGTTACGGAAGCGGTACATCAGGAGGCCGGCGCTTGGTTTCGGCATGCTCGTCTAATGACGCAGTATACTGTTCCCGTAGCGGCGAAGGAGGGACTTTATGCGAAGACTGGCAGCCTGTTTGGGATTGGCGATTTTGGCGGCGGCGTTGGGCTACTCGCAGGCCAAGGATCCGTTCCTGGGGTCCTGGGCGATGGACCCGGATAAATCCACCTTCACTCCGGGGCCGGTGCCTATGGAACGCTACATGACCTTCGAAATGTCGGATAAGGGCATGACGCATTTGACAAAGACTCCGAGTTTGTTCGGCGGCAGCAGCAATATCACCTACACGGCAAAATTCGACGGCAAGGATTACGAGATTCTGGGGACGGGGCTGGACACGGTTTCGCTGAAGCGGGTGGATGCGAATACTATCGAGCGCACTGGCAAAGAGAGCGGCAAGGTGAGTGAAACGGCGGTGTTGAAAGTTTCGCCGGACGGCAAGACTTTGACGATCACGACCAAGGGAAATTTTCGGGGAACGGAGTATAGCAGCGTGCAGATTTTCGTTCGGCAGTGACAGGCTCCGCCTCTCCAATCGCAAATTGCATGGGCTTACCAGCGTGAGTGCGCACTTTCCGCATTTCGGGTGATCGATGTGAGCAACCTCCTGCGGTTCACGGCCAAGATTGTGGCATTTGTGGTGCGGGCAAACGCCATAGCGGCGGGACTGTATTGGCGGGCGGAGCGGGGGCGAGCGGTGGAGCGGGGAATCGTGATCCAATAGAGTGCGAAACCAATCGGCGGCTGAGCCGTCGTAGAATTGGATAAGTATGGACGCCCCCGATCACATACCTGCGGAAACACCGTCCGTTAGTCCCGAGCCGCGACCCGGCCGGGCGCCGTCGGCTTCGGCGTTTGCGGCGATATCCTGGCTGCGCGATTTGACGGTGAGTGTGTTGATTGCCGTTGTGGTGATTCTGTTTTTGTATCAGCCGGTGCGCGTGGAAGGCACCAGCATGATGCCTTCGCTGGTGGATCAGGAGCGCATCTTCATCAACAAGTTCGCTTACCGCTTTGGGATTTCCGATATCAATCGCGGGGACACGGTGGTGTTCTGGTTCCCTGGGGATCCTTCGAAATCCTTTATCAAGCGGGTGATCGGCGTGCCGGGCGATAAAGTGGAAGTGACGGACGGCAAGGTGTCTGTCAACCAGACCTTGCTCGACGAGCCGTATGTTCCGGAGGCGTATCGCGACCATGTGTCCACGCCGCTGCGGGTGGTGCCGCCGGGCGAATACTTTGTGCTTGGCGATCATCGGAGTTCGTCGAACGACAGCCGCATGTGGGGCACGGTGCCGCGGCATTTCATTTACGGGAAGGCGGCGTTTGTTTACTGGCCGCTCGACCGCATGGGGTTGTTAAGATAGCGCAGGAGTTTTTGTGGCGTCGATCCCTACACGGATGATGACGGTCGCGGAGTTTGACCGGCTGCCGGAATCCCCGAGCTGCTCCTACGAGCTAAGGCACGGGGAATTATTCCAGGTGACGCGTCCGGTTTTGAAACACGTGTTCGTGCAGAAGCGGTTGATGGCGCCGCTGGATTCCGCGGGCGGGGGCGGTTCGGCATTGATAGAGGTTGGCTTCCGGCCGCTTCCCGAGCATGAGTTGCGTGTTGCTGATGTGGCTTACGCTTCCGAGCGGAGTTGGAGTGAGCAAGATCCTGGTGGGCACTTTCGCGGAGTGCCGGAGACCGTGATCGAAGTGCTCTCGCCTCCGAACACTGCGGCCGAGATGCTCGAAAAGGAGCAGATCTGTCTGGAAAACGGCGGTCATGAGTTTTGGGTTGTCGACATTGACCGCAGGCAGGTGAAGGTTTCGACGCCTGATGGCCGTACCGTCGCCTACAAATCCGGACAGGAAATCCCCTTGTTGTTCGGCGCGCGCCTGGCAGTGGACGAAATCTTTCGCGGTTGAGAATTAGCGGCGGCCGATCAGCCACATCACCAGGCTCAGCAGAGCGCTCACTAACAAACTGGTCACCAGCGGGAAATAGAACGTGGTGTTTTTGCCGCGGATGACGATGTCGCCGGGGAGGTGTCCCAGGCGGACCGGCAATCTTTCGCCGAGGGTCAGCAGCAGGCCCAGGATCACGAGTGCGATGCCGATGGCGATGAAGGCGCGGCCCATGTCTCTCATCATAAACCCCGGTCTTCGTGTGCTTCGGTTCATAATAGATTCGGAGGCCAACGATGATCCTCGAAGCTGAGAAGCCCGCTGTAGTCGATGAGTTTAATCCGCTGCTGTCGGCGGAGGCGCGGTTCGACAACGCGGCTGAGAAACTGGGGCTGGACGATGGCATGCGCAAAATTTTGCGCGCGCCGGCGCGGGAGATGACGGTGAATATTCCGGTGCCGCTCGACGACGGCCGGGTGGAGGTGTTCACGGGCTATCGCGTGCAGCACTCGATTGCGCGCGGGCCGGCGAAGGGCGGGATTCGTTATGCTCCCGATGTCACGCTGGATGAAGTGCGCGCGCTGGCGTCGTGGATGACGTGGAAGTGCGCGGTCACGAACGTTCCGTTCGGCGGCGGCAAGGGCGGAATCATTTGCGATCCGATGCTGCTTTCGCCGAGCGAACTGGAGCGCATGACGCGGCGCTACACCGCGCAGCTTTACGAATTCATCGGGCCGGAGATCGACGTGCCGGCGCCGGATGTGAACACCAACGAGCAGACCATGGCGTGGATCATGGACACGTACTCGATGCGCTCGGGACACACGCAGACGGCGGTGGTGACGGGCAAGCCGATCGATCTGGGCGGGTCGCGCGGGCGGTCGGAGGCGACGGGGCGCGGGTGCATGGTGGTGACGGAGCAGGCGCTGAAGCGGTTTGGGCTGGATCGCAGGCGATGCGCGGGTGGTGATTCAAGGCTTCGGCAACGTGGGCGGGATGGCGGCGAAGCTGATGGAGCGGGCTGGGTTCCGGGTGATCGCGATTGTCGAGTATGACGGAGCGGTTTATAACGATAAGGGGCTGGATATTCGCGCGCTGGCGGCGCACCGGCAGAAGACCGGGTCTGTGGTCGATTTCGACGGCGGCGAGAATATGAATCGCGATGAGGCGTTCTTTCTGGAGACCGACGTGCTGATTCCGGCGGCGCATGAGAACGTGATTACGTCGCAGAATGCGCATCGACTGCGGACGAAGATTTTGTGCGAGGGGGCGAACGGTCCGACGACGCATTTGGCGGATCCGATTTTGCGCGAGAAGGGGATCTTTGTGATCCCGGATATTCTGGCGAATGCGGGCGGGGTGACGGTTTCCTATTTCGAGTGGGTGCAGGACCGGCAGGGTTATTTCTGGAACGAGCAACTGGTGAATGACCGGCTGGAAGAAATCATGATTAATAGTTTTAACGACGTCGTGGCGTATGCGGAGAAGCATGCGGTGGATAATCGCACGGCGGCGTATATGCTGGCGCTGGACCGGGTGGCGTTTGCGATTAAGCTGCGCGGGATTTACGCGTAGCGGTGGCTAGCCGCGTTTCGCCTCGCGTTGCAGGCCTTCGTGCACTAGCATCTTGATCAGGGTCTGATATCCGATGCCTTTGCGGGTGGCGATCTTGCGTGCTCGCTTCAAGTCAACTTCCGGAAGGCGAATGGCGATTTGGATGCTGTTCTTTTTGGCGACCTTCGCAACCAGGCGTGATCCGGCGGGCTTGGTACCGTTGGCCCGTGCTTCCCGCGATCGGCGCTTCACGTAGTCCCGGCCTTCGCGGCTGGACCACCAATCGGCCTCTTCGCTCTCGTTTTTAAACTTTGGCATTTGGAGTGATTTTTTCAAAGGATCTATTCTCCTTGTACGCGTCGAGTCAAATAGTCTCGTTTCTGCCCGGCATCCAGATCGTAGGCTGTCACCACTCGGATTTTGTTGCCACGCTCGGTTACAACCATCGCCAAAAGCCGCTGCGTGTCGGTCTCGCCGTAATACACGAAGCGGAGTTCTCCCTCGACATCTTGTTCATAGATCGGAATGGCGTCATTGATGAGGGCTTGCTCGGCCTCCTCGCGTGAAATCCGATGGGCGCGGATCTTTCGCAGATTGCTGCGATCCCAGTCAAACATCCAACACTATTCATTGTATATGTATTGCATCTACGCAGCACGGGCACCCTCGGAGAGGGCGTAGAGAATTGTTCCTGCGAGCATGGCGGCGGCGGTGATGGCGGCTTGTTGCAAGGTGCTGCCGGCTAGGAGCCAGGCGCAGACGCACAGGGCTAGGGCGGGGATGGTCCAGCCGCCGGCTAGGGTGAAGGCGCGGGCGGAGGCTACTTTCTTTTTGCGCAGAACCGGGACGGCGGCGCAGGTGGCGGTGTAGTAGAGGACGCGGCTAAGGGCTCCTAGGGCGGCTAACTCGCGGAAGCTCCCTAGGAGGGCAGCGATCCAGGCTACTAGCGCGAAGAGGAGAGTGGAGAATACGGGAGTGCGGTAGCGCGGGTGCAAGCGAGCGAAGAGCGCGGGGAGGTCGCCGCTGCTGCCTAGGGCGTAGAGCATTCGCGAGCCTATTAAGATTGACGCGCTGTTGGTGCCGGTGGTGGAGAGGACTGCGCCGACGGCTAGTAAGACGCCGCCGGCTGGGCCTAGGAATAATTGGGCGGCTTCGGCTAGAGGCGCGGGGCTCGACGCTAGGGCGGGCAGGGTACGCATCGCTACCCACTGGATCAGCAGGTACAGCACTACTACGGACGCGACGGACGAGACGATTACCGCGGGCAAGCGTGCGGCGCGGGTTGATGACTTCTTCGCTGGGGATGGAGGCGAATTCGAAACCTCCGAAGGCGTAGATCAGGAGTAACGCTGCTTGCTGGAGTGACGTGGCGGTGAGTTGGGGAGTGGCGGGGTGCGCGCCTAAGTGGAACAGGCCGACGGCGCAGAAGATCAGGAGCGGGAGGAGTTTGCCGGCGGTTAGGAGGTTGATGGTCCACACGCCGGGGCGGATTCCTAGGTAATTCACGAGTGTCAGGACGACGAATACTAGTGTGATGGCGGCGGCGCGGCCGGGGCCCTTCGCGAGCGCGGGCCATAGGAAACCGGCGTAGGCGGAGAAGGCGTTGCTGATGGCGGCGGCTCCGGCTACGCGCGAGAGGGTGAGCAGGATAGCGGCTTGGAATCCGGCGAAGGGGCCGAAGGCTTCGCGGGTGTAGAGGTAGGGTCCGCCGGAGCGTTCGAACATGCTGCCGGCTTCGGCGAAGCAGAGCGCTACTAAAATCACGGCGGCGCCTGCTAGGAGATACGCTAGCAGGGCGTTGCCGCCGAGCAACTGCGCGACGTTCGCGGGCAGGATGAGGATTCCGGCGCCGACCATGCCGTTGATGGCGATGGCGGTGAGGCTCAGCCAACCGATCGCGCGCACGGGCGCGGGATTTGCCATGGTCGCGAGTGTAGCATGCGTCATAATGAAGGATTCCGCAGCATGCCTATCTGACGCCGCTGCTCCGCCTTCTACGCCGTTCATGCGGCAGTATCACGGGCTGAAGCAGCAGGTGCCGAATACGCTGCTGATGTTCCGGCTCGGCGACTTTTATGAGTTGTTTTATGAGGACGCGGTTACGGCGGCGCGGGAGTTGGAGATTACGCTCACGGCGCGCAACAAAGAAAAAGGCCAGCCGATTCCGATGTGCGGCGTGCCTTATCATTCGGCGGAAAATTACATTGCTCGGCTGACGCAGAAGGGGTATCGGGTGGCGATCTGCGAGCAGATGGAGGCTCCCTCAGCCGCTGTGAAATTCGTGCGGCGCGAGGTTACGCGCATCATTACGCCGGGCACGACGATGAATGCGTCGCTGCTGCGCTCGCATGAAAACAATTTTTTGGGCGCGGTGATGCCGGAGGGGGCGCGGGCGGGGTTTGCTTTCGTCGATGTCACTACGGGGGAGTTTCGCGCTACCGAGATGGAGTTGGCCGATGCCGCGGCGGCGCTCGAAACGTTGAATGTGCGCGAGGTGCTGGCGCCGGCGGGGTCTGCCGCAGAAGTTTTCGTGCTTGAAGACGGACGTTGAGACTTGGGTGTTTGGAGCGGATTATGCGGCGCGGAGTTTGTGCGATCACTTCCGGTTGTTGTCGCTCGATGGGTGTGGGCTGGAGGGGAAGGCGTTAGCGACGGGCGCGGCGGCGGCGCTGCTGCACTACTTGCGGGAGACGCAGCGGAGTGCGCTCGATCATTTGTCGCCGCCATCGTTTTATAGCCGCGCGGATGCGTTGGTGTTGGATGCTACTACGGTTCGCAATCTGGAATTAGTGGAGCCGTTGTTTGCGGGGGAGTCGGCGGATTCTACGCTGCTTTCGGTGTTGGACCGGACGCGCACGGGCATGGGCGGGCGGCTGCTGCGGCGGCGGTTGCTGGCGCCTTCGGTTGAGCAAGCCGAGATCGAGGCGCGGTTGGATGCGGTGGAGGAGTTGTTTCGGCGCAACGATTTTGCGGAGTGAGTTGGGCAAACAGCTCGGCGTCGATTTTGGATTTAGAACGGCTGTTGTCGAAGATCAGTCTGGCAAGTGCGGGGCCCCGGGATGTGGGGGCGCTGGCGCGGTCACTGGCTGTGGTGCCGTTGCTGAAGAAGCGGCTGGCGGAGGTTGAGTCGGCGCGGCTGCGGGATATCGACGGGCGGCTGGATGAAATCGCCGAGGTTCGCGATGGGATTCTGACGGCTCTCGCGGATGAACTGCCGGTGAATCTGGCGGATGGTGGGGCGATTCGGGATGGGTTCGATGTCGCGGCTCGACGAGTTGCGAGACATTTCGCGGAATAGCAAAACCTATCTGGCGCAGATTGAAGTGCGGGAGCGGACGCGGACGGGGATTGGGTCGCTGAAGGTCCGCTTCAATAATGTCTTTGGATATTATCTGGAGATTTCGAAAGCGAACATGCATTTGGCTCCCGCCGATTACGAGCGCAAGCAGACGCTGGTGAATGCGGAGCGGTTTACGACTCCGGAGTTGAAGGAACTCGAGGGCAAGATTCTCGAAGCGGAAGAAAAGATTCTGACGCTGGAGCGGGAGATTTTTGAGACGCTGCGGGCGATGGCTTGTGCTCATGCTGCGCGGATCAAGGCTACGGCGGCGGCGGTCGCGGAGTTGGATGTCACGGTGGCGCTGGCGGAGGTGGCGGCGGAGAATCGCTATGCGCGGCCGCGGTTTTCGGAGTCGGGCGAGATGCGGGTGGTGGCGGGGCGGCATCCGGTGATCGAAAAGTTGACGGAGCGGGACGCGCAGCGGTTTATCGCCAACGACATTTATTTTCATCCGGAGACGGAATTTATCGCGGTGATTACAGGGCCCGAATATGGGCGGGAAGTCGACTTACTTGCGGCAGACGGCGCTGCTGGTGATCCTGGCGCAGGCGGGTTCGTTTGTTCCGGCGGAAGCGGCGCTGCTGCCTATCGTAGACCGGGTTTTTACTCGGATCGGCGCGGCGGATAATTTGGCGCGGGGGCGGTCGACGTTCATGGTGGAGATGACGGAGACGGCGGTCATCCTGAACACGGCTACGGCGCGGAGTTTGATTGTGCTGGATGAGATTGGGCGCGGGACGTCAACCTATGATGGGCTGGCGCTGGCTTGGGCTGTGGTCGAGCATATTCAAAGAAACATTCGGGCGAAGACGCTGTTTGCTACGCACTATCACGAGTTGACGGAGTTGGCTTCGCAACTGGAAGGCGTGCGGAATTTGCATGTATCGGTGAAAGAATCGGGCGAGCAGATTTTGTTTTTGCGGCGGGTGGAGCCGGGGGCTGCGGATAAGAGTTACGGGATCGAAGTGGCGCGGCTGGCGGCGCTGCCCATGAGTGTGATCGAGCGGGCGCGGCAGATTTTGGTTACGCATGAATCGGCGGAGCATAGCGTTACCGAAGAGCTGGCGGGAGTGGCTCCGGGGGCGATGCAGATTCAATTGTTCGAGCCGGTGAATGGAGCAGATCGCCGACCGCATTCGCAGGCTGAAGCTCGACGAATTGCGGCCGATTGAGGCGCTGCAATTGTTGGCGGAGTTGCAGAAGGAACTGAAGTGATTGTCGCGGGGGTGATGAGCGGGACTTCGCTTGACGGGATCGACGTGGCGATTGTCGATATTCGGGGAAAGCGGATTCGGCCGCTGGCGTTTCGTTCGACTCCTTATCCTAAGGCGGTGCGCGAGGCGCTGCTGGGGGTGTCGAACGCGATGACGCACACGGCTACCATCGCGCGGCTGCATTTTTTGTTGGGCGAATTGTATGCGGACGCGGTGAAGGCTGCTTCGCGGCGGCACAAACCGGAGTTGATCGGGATGCATGGGCAGACCATTTTCCATGAGGGCGCCGCGGTGGAGTATTTGGGGCGGCGTGTCGCCAGCACGTTGCAGATTGGCGAGGCGGCGGTGGTGGCGGAGCGGACGGGCATCCGCACCATTTCGAATTTTCGTGAGCGGGATATGGCGGCGGGGGGGCAGGGGGCGCCGCTGGTGCCTTACGTCGACTATCTGCTTTTTCGGCACGCTACGCGCGGGCGGGTGGCGTTGAATATCGGCGGGATCGCGAATATTACTGTGTTGCGGGCGGGGGCGAAGCCTGAGGACGTGATTGCTTTCGATACGGGGCCGGGGAACATGGTGATCGATGCGTTGGTGGCGCATCATACTGCGGGCCGGCAACGATTCGATCGCGGCGGGGCATCGCGAAGACGCGGGACGGTGCATGCGCGGTTGTTGGAGGCGATGTTGAGCGATCCTTACTTTACGATCAAGCCTCCGAAGAGCACGGGGCGGGAGCGGTTTGGGAGTGAGTTCGTCAATGGGCTGATCGCTACTGGGGTGGCGCTGCCGGATCTGATTGCTACGGCTACCGAGTTCACGGCGCAATCGATTGCGCGGGCGATTCCTAAGGGCATGCGTGAAGTGATCGCTTCGCGGCGGCGGGGTGCACAATCTTCAGATCATGCGGCGGCTTGGCGAGTCTGCTGCCGGGGATCGACGTCAAGACCACGGCGGATTTTGGCGTCGATCCGGACGCGAAAGAAGCGATCGCGTTTGCGGTGCTCGCGTATGAACATGCGCGAGGGCGCGCGGGGAATCTGCCGCGGGCGACGGGCGCGCGGCGGGCGGTGATGTTGGGCAAGAGCTCGCCGGCCTAGCTGGAGCTTTCGCGTTCTTCGTTTTCCTGCGCTTGCTGATCCAGCTGGCGGACGCGCTCGGCGGGATCTTTGGAGAGAATCTGGTTGTCGAGATCGGTGGGGACTACTGGGTCCGGTTTCTTTCAGGTCGTTTAGGATCTCACGAATGTATTTCTTCATGTCTCAATTTTGCCAAGAAGGCTGGATGGAGGGCACGGGGGAATACGTATCCTGCTGATACTCGGGGGGAA
Source organism: Bryobacterales bacterium (assembly GCA_963745995.1). Lineage (GTDB taxonomy): Bacteria > Acidobacteriota > Terriglobia > Bryobacterales > Bryobacteraceae > Palsa-187. Next base: position 523,913 of record CAVUZF010000005.1, on the reverse strand, counting down.
ACGAATCGTACAGGATGTGATTACGCCAAGGTGTTTACGGAACCGGGGCGTTTGGCTTCATAGGCGGCGATGGCGGGTTGCTGGTTTAGCATGTAGCCTAGTTCGTCGACGCCTTCGATCAGGCATTGTTTGGCGAAGGGGTCGATGGGGAACTCGACGGTGCGGCCGCCGGCCAGGGTTACGGTTTGCGTGGCCAGGTCGATTTTCAAAATGATCCCCGGCCATTTCAGGAGTTCGGCGTGGATGTCGGGCGGCATGATGATCGGCAAGCAGTCCGTTCTTGAGGGCGTTGCCTTTGAAGATATCCGCGAAAGAAGTGCTGATGATGGCTTTGAATCCGTATTGTTTTAGGGCCCAGGGGGCGTGTTCGCGGGAGCTGCCGCAGCCGAAGTTGTCGCCGGCGATCAGGATTTCGGCGCCTTTCGCGGAGGGCTTGTTGAGGGCGAAGTCGGGGTTGGGGGAGCCGTCGGGTAGGTAGCGCCAGTCGAGGAAAAGATTGTCGCCGAGGCCTTCCATCGACGTCGTTTTCAGAAAACGCGCGGGGATGATTTGATCGGTGTCGATGTTTTCGATGGGGAGCGCTACCGTCTTGCTTTCGATGGTTAGGGTTTTGGTGGTCAGCGTTACGGCGGATTTTTCTTTGAGGTCGGTTTTCATTTTAGAGGCTCCTCACGTCGGTGACTACGCCGGTGATGGCGCTGGCGGCGGCGGTTAGGGGGCTCGCGAGGAACGTGCGTCCGCCTTTGCCTTGGCGTCCTTCGAAGTTGCGGTTGCTGGTGGAGACGGCGTATTCGCCGGGCTCGAGTTGGTCGCCGTTCATCGCCAGGCACATGGAGCAGCCGGCTTCGCGGAAGTCGGCTCCGGCTTCACGGAAAATTTTGTCGAGGCCTTCGGCTTCCGCCTGCTTCTTCACTTGCTGGGAGCCGGGGACTACTAGCATGCGGACTTTCGGGTTCACTTTGCGGCCCTTCACGATTGAAGCCGCGGCGCGCAGGTCGGAGATGCGGGAGTTGGTGCAGCTTCCGACGAAGACTACGTCGATGGGGTGGCCTTTGAGCGGGACGCCGGGTTTGAGGTCCATGTACTTCAGGGCTTTGATGAGGTCGGATTTTTCGATGGGGTCGGAGATGGCAGCGGGGTCGGGGATGAGACCGGAGATGGGGATGCCCATGCCGGGGTTGGTGCCGAAGGTGACCATGGGTTCTAGCGTGTTGGCGTCTAGTGTCAATTCTTTCGCGTAGGTGGCGCCTTCGTCGGTGGGGAGTTGCTTCCAGCGGGCGAGGGCTTCGTCCCAGTCCTTACCCTTCGGGGCAAATTCGCGCCCGGCGATGTACTGGTAAGTAGTCTCGTCGGGCGCGATGAGACCGGCGCGCGCGCCGCCTTCGATCGACATGTTGCAGATGGTCATGCGCTCTTCCATGGAGAGTCCGCGAATGGTGGAGCCGGTGTATTCGAACACGCACTCGGTGCCGCCGCCGATGCCGATTTTGGCGATCACGGCCAGGATGATGTCTTTCGCGGTTACGCCGGGCTGGAGTTTGCCTTCTACTCGGATCGCGTACGTTTTCGACGGCTGCTGGAGGAGGCACTGGGTCGCTAGAACTTGGCCTACTTGGCTGGTGCCGATGCCGAATGCTAGCGCGCCGAAGGCTCCGTGGGTGGCGGTGTGGCTGTCGCCGCAGACGATCGTCATGCCGGGCTGCGTCAGGCCTTGCTCGGGGCCCATTACGTGGACGATGCCTTGTTTATCGCTCGACAGATTGTAGAGACGGATGCCGAAGTCGGCGCAGTTCTTTTCCATCTGATCGAGCTGGGCTTTGCCGACGGTGTCGAGGATGGGCAGGTTGTGCGGGGTGGTCGGCGTCGAGTGGTCCATGGTCGCGATGGTTAGATCGGGGCGGCGGACTTTTAGGCCACGGTCGCGCAACGTTTGGAACGCTTGCGGGGTGGTTACTTCGTGGCACAGGTGGAGATCGATGTAGAGGAGGCTGGGGACGCCGGGCTGCGCGGTTACTACGTGGTTGTCCCAGATTTTCTCGACGATGGTACGGGGTTGACTGCTCATAATGCCTCACAGACTGCTTTGCCTACCTGATCGGTGGTGGCGGGGGTGCCTTTGGGTTTTAGATCTGCGGTCACGCGGCCGGATGCGAGAACTTTGCCGACGGCGGCGTTTACGGCGTTGGCTTCTTTCATCAGCCCGAAGCTGTATTCGAGCATGGCGGCTACGCTGCCGATGGCTCCGAAGGGGTTGGCTTTATTTTGGCCGGTGATGTCGGGGGCGCTGCCGTGAACGGGTTCGTACAAACCTTTGTTCGTTCCGAGAGAAGCGGAGGGGAGCATGCCGATGGAGCCGGCTAGGACGCCGCCGACGTCGCTCAAGATGTCGCCGAACGTGTTTTCGGTTAGGATCACGTCGAACTGGGTGGGGCGCAGCACCATTTGCATGGCGGCGTTGTCGACGAACATGTGTTCGAGCTGGACATCGGGGTATTGCGCGGCCAGTTCGGTGACTACTTTGCGCCAGAGCGTGCGAGATTTCTAGGACGTTGGACTTGTCGACGCTGGTGAGTTTCTTGCGGCGGTTGCGCGGCTAGTTTGAAGGCTACGTGCGCTACGCGTTCGATTTCGGCGCGGGTGTAGGACATGGTGTTGAAGCCGCGGTCGCCTTCGATGCCGCGGGGTGTTCCGTAGTAGAGGCCGGCGGTGAGCTCGCGCACGATGATCATGTCGGTGCCTTCGATCACTTTGTTCTTGAGCGGAGAGGAATCGATTAGTTCCGGGTACGTGCGCACGGGGCGTAGGTTCGCGAAGACTTGGAGGGCGGCGCGGATTCCCAGCAAACCTTTTTCGGGGCGCTTATCGGGGGCGAGCGTTATCGAATTCGGGGAGGCCCACGGCTCCCATTAATGTTGCGTCGGCGGCTAGCGCCTTATCGAGGGTGTCTTGGGGCAGCGGGGTGCCGGTTTTGTGGATGGCTACGCCGCCGATCAGGCCTTCGGATAATTCAAGAGTGTGGCCGAATTTTTTGGCTACGGCCTTGAGGACTTCTACGGCCGCACTGGTCACTTCGACGCCGATACCGTCGCCGGGTAGGATTAGGATTTTAAGGTTCATTTATTGGTGATCTAGCTGGCGCGGGCGGCTTTGCTTTCTTCCTGCACTTCGCGCGCTATTGCGGAAATTTCGTCGTTTCTCATGCCTTTCTTGCGATCGGCCAGCGTGGTGAAGCGCTGGTATACGGCGTCTAGCTGCTCGCGGGTGAGATCGAAACCCAGGGTTTCGCATCTCTGCGTCAGGGCGTGACGGCCGCTGTGTTTTCCTAAAATCAGTTTGCTTTCGGGGACGCCGACGCTGTGCGGGTCCATGATCTCATAGGTGGTGCGTTCCTTCAGGAAGCCGTCCTGGTGGATGCCGGCTTCGTGCGCGAAGGCGTTTTCGCCTACGATGGCTTTGTTGGGTTGCGGGCCGAAGGTGATGATGGAAGTCAGCAACTGGCTGGCGGGGAACAGATGTTCGGTTACGATTTTGGTTTCGTAGGGAAGGCGGTCGCGGCGGGTGTTGATCGCCATTACGATTTCTTCCAGCGCGGCGTTGCCGGCGCGTTCGCCGATGCCGTTGATGGTGCACTCGACTTGCCGCGCTCCATTTTGGATGGCCGCTAGGGAGTTGGCTACGGCCAAGCCCAGATCGTCGTGGCAGTGGACGCTTACGATGGCGGTGTTGCCGAGGGCCTTCGACATGCGGGCGATCAGGGCGCCGTATTCGTCGGGGACGGAGAAGCCTACGGTATCGGGCAAGTTTACGGTGCGGGCTCCGGCGGCGACTACGGCTTTGGAAACTTCTTCGAGGTAATCCCAATCGGTGCGGGTGGCGTCTTCGGCGGAGAACTCGACGTCTTCTACATAGGAGCGCGCTAGGGTTACGGCGGCTACGGCTTCATCGAGGACTTGCTGGCGGGATTTCTTGAGCTTGTATTTTAGATGGATGTCGCTGGTGGCGATGAAGGTGTGGATGCGCGGGCGCTTGGCGTGCTTGAGGGACTGGGCGGCGCGCTCGACATCCAATTTGTTGGAGCGGGCCAGGGCGGCTACGTTTACCCAGGGGAACTCGCGGGCTACGGCGCCTACGGCTTCGAAGTCGCCATCGGAGGCGATGGGGAAGCCGGCTTCGAGGATATCGACGCCCAGGTCGACTAGCTTGGCGGCCATTTTGAGTTTTTCGGGCACGGTCATGCTGCAACCGGGGGATTGCTCGCCGTCGCGGAGAGTGGTGTCGAAGATATAGATTCGTTCGGCCATGGGGTCCCTCTATTCAGATTATGCTAGCGGAGGATGAAATTTGGCAAATTGATAATATTCGGTGGTAGTATAATTATCGCAAATGGAACTGCATCCATTCGCGTCTTTTTGACGGTGGCGACGGAGAAGAGTTTCTCGCGGGCGGCGGAGAAGCTATTACGGACGCAGCCGGCTATCTCGTTATCTGTCCAGCGGTTGGAGTTGGAGTTGGGGGAGAAGTTGATTGACCGGTCGGCTAAGGATTTGTTGCTGACGGATGCGGGGAAGGTGGTGCTGGACTACGCTCGGCGGTTTGAGAATCTGCAGGGGGAGCTGGAGAATGCGCTGGCGGAGATGCGGGACAAGTCGGCGGGTCGGCTGACGATTGGGGCGAATGAGTCGTCTACGTTGTACTTGCTGGATCACATTGAGCGGTATCGGCGGCGGTTTCCGAAGATCAAAGTGCAGATCCGGCGGAGTTTGTCGAGCAAGATTCCGGCGGAGTTGATTGATGGGGATTTGGAGTTGGGGATTCTGACTTACGATCCGGAGGACGAGCGGCTGGTTTCGAAAGTCATCTATCAGGATCATCTGGCGTTTATTGTTTCTCCGCAGCATCGGTTGGCGGAGGCGGTCCAGGTTTCCATAACGGAATTGAGGCGAGGAGCAATTTATCGCGCACAACGTGGTGTCTCCTTATCGGGCGGTGGTGCTGCGGGAATTTCAGAGGCATAAGGTGCCTCTGCATATGGATCTGGAGATGCCGACGATTGAGGCGATTCGCAAGATGGTGCAGCGGAATGAGGGCGTGGCGTTTTTGCCGCGGATGTGCGTGGACGAGGAGATTCGGCAGGGGATGCTGCGCGAGGTGAAGGTTACGGAGATGGATGTGGACCGGAAGATCCGGTTGGTGTATCCGGCAAGGCGCGTGCTGAGTCATGCGGCGCAGGCGTTTTTGGAGGTGGTGGGGGGATGAGGAAATCGGCCCTTTCGGCCGCATGAACCTCTTTTGGGTTTTAACCTAAAACAGGATTACATAAGTGAGACGTGACAAAATCCGTCTTCACGAACAAATATGAGCAGTTTCGCGGGCTCCTGGTGGGGGAGCGCAAGAAAGCCGGCCTGAGCCAGGCGCAGCTCGCGGCCAAATTAAACCGCCCTCAATCGTTCGTTTCCAAATACGAGCGAGGTGAACGTCGCCTAGACGTCATCGAATTTGAGCAGGTCGCTCATGCCCTCGGGGTGGAGCCGATCCGCTTTCTCCGGAAGGTTTACGCGCAACGAGGACACGCCGAGTGAAAATCGTCGGTGTCGAGGTGCTCCAGAACCGCGGTAAGTACGCTGCTTCGAGCGAGTGGCGCACAACGCGAAAGATGCTTCAGAACGCTGTGCGGCGCGTGGCTTGGCCACCGGGAAGCAAAGGCTTCACCATATTTCCCGAAAGCGGAAAGAAAAGCGGCCAGGGCAATGGCGTCAAACCGATCAAGAACGAACTCATGAAGGAACTGGAGGCTAAGGGCTGGAAGCTGGAAGAACATTTGAAGGTGGCAACGGTGAAGCGTCCCGGTAAACTAGACGCAGTTCTGTATACTTCGTACGGTCCGCTGGCGCTGGAGTGGGAAACGGGCAATATTTCTTCCAGCCACCGGGCGCTGAACAAGATGGCGCTGGGACTCCTCAACGGGTTGCTAGCGGGTGGCATCCTTATTGTGCCTTCGCGCAAGCTCTATAAATATCTGACTGACCGGGTCGGTAACATATCGGAATTGGAGCCCTACCTGGATTTATGGCGATCAATACCGTCGAAGGAAGGAGTCCTTGAGGTGATCGTCGTCGAGCACGATGCAGAAAGCACGAAAGTACCGCGGATTCCGAAGGGGACGGATGGCCGCGCGTTACGCTGACGTCAGGGCTTCTTCATCTACCACATCATCATTTCGGTGACTGTGGATGGTGTTTGACTCGATACGCTCGGCAATCTCTTTTGCGAAGTCAATCTCAGTCCCAAGCCAATGACGGTGTTTCTTTTCGCACACGGCAAATGTTGTGCCACTGCCGCCAAACGGATCGATTACTAGATCGCCCGGCAGGGTGGACAACTCAACCACGCGATCGAGAATTTTTGTTGAAAGCGCATTGGCCCGCCGATCTTGTGATTTGAACTTCCAATGGCGAACGGGCGGAATATCGGTCCAGACGTCCTTCAGATTGACGCCCTTGGGATTCATCGCTCCCCTATGCCCACCGTAGTCTTTAATTTCGCCGCCACAGTGGCGGCACGTTTGGATGGGTGTTCGTATCCTCTGAAACGTCTTGGGTTTCCCCTTCGTGTAGTAAAGGAGGCTGTAGTGACTTGGGTGAAGACGCCCAGGGATAGGCAGGCATGCGCTGATTTCTATCGCAATCCAGTGACGAAAAGTCATCCCGATCTCTGCAAGATAAGCGCCAAGCAAGATGTTCCATTTGGGTAGGTTGTAAAGGAAAAATGAACCACCGGGCTTCAAGACCCGGCATGATTCGTTGATCCAATCCTTGCACCATGTGACGTATTCCGCATTGGACAGGTCATCATTACTTCGATTGCCGTATTGTTTCTTGAGGTTAAATGGAGGATCAGCAAACACCGTATCGGCTACGCCGTCCTTAATAAACGGGAGGACAGCCATGCAGTCGTCTCCGAATAGCGCGCCCAGCCCGGAAGCATAGAACGGTGTTGGGGCACCCGGCTTTAGGAGCGGCCTCGCATCGAATATGGTGTCATCCCACTTGAGCGCTGATTGTTTGGCCGTCGACATTGTTCTTTGTCACCTTATTCTAACCGAGCTAGATGATCTGAGCTAATCGGATTTTCCTCGGAGCGAAGAGCCGAAGTCTATCTTGCTTATCGCCCAAATGGAATGAAGGCATCAAAAAAACGTCGTAGAATCTAAGCAGGCATGTTGGATGATTACAAGGTGGTCCTCTACCGCAACCAGCCAGATGGATGGGTGGCGGAAGTCCCCGCAGTTCGAGGTTGCTACGCGTTGATGGCGACTCGGCAGGAAGCTCTGCTGGAACTGGAGGGCGTCTTTCAGATGATCGCTGCAGAGTACCGGGATCGAGGACAACCTTTGCCGGCGGACACCGCCGAAATACATGCTTAAAGAAAATTGATGAACGGAGTTAGAAAAGCGTAGGCATTGCCAGCTTTCGTACGAAATCAAGCCTTGAAACTAGCTCTACGAATCGCCCTATTCCTGATTGCGTGCTGGTTTCTGGCGTATGGGAGCGCAATGATGCTTTTTGTGCCCGGTACTCCTGGGCATTACTTCGACCGAAGCCTCATTCTGTTCGGCGTCGTTCCGAGCCTTTTTGGCGGTGCGTTATTGGCATCCGTAGGAGTTTTGTCGGCAAAGTGGCGAGGCTCTCCCCACGTTGCAAGCGCGGTAGTGAATGCGGTTTCCCTGGGAGTCGCTACGGTGGTAGTTTCCTATATTGTGATGGGACTTTTTTCGAAGTAGCCGACTCCTGGATACCAAAAGGTCTTCCCAGCGGTTATCCCGACTGTAGTACACTGAAGGTTCTGGCTTCCTGCCCTGGCGCGGTAGAGAGTGTGCGGGGCGGGGGACGAATCAATTCGGTAGAGAAAGAGAATTCGTATGTACGCAGTGATTGAAAACGGTGGGAAGCAGTATCGGGTTACTCCGGGTGAGACGGTGCAGTTGGAAACGCTCGCCGGGGAGGTCGGGGCGCAGGTGGAGTTTAACCGGGTGCTGGCGGTGGTCGACGCGGGCGACGTGAGAACGGGCGCGGCGGCGGCGGGGGCTGTGGTCCGGGGCACCATCACGGAGCATGACCGGGACGCTAAGACTATCGTTTTTAAGTTTAAGCGGAAGAAGCAGTACCGGCGGACACAAGGGCACCGGCAGAATTACACGCGCGTGCAGATTAACGAGATCGCGTAGTAGGGAATTGTCATGGCACATAAAAAAGGGTTAGGTAGTTCTAAGAACGGTCGCGATTCTAATGCGCAGCGGTTGGGCGTGAAGGCGTTTGGCGGGCAGTTTGTGCCGGGCGGGTCGATCATTGTGCGGCAGCGGGGCACGAAGATCAAGCCGGGCGTGAACGTGGGCATCGGCAAGGACGATACCTTGTTCGCAAAGGTCACGGGCGTGATTGAATTTCGCGATCGCGGGCGGATGGGGAAATTCGTCAGCATCGTGGCTGCGGAATAGTTTCTTCTAGGCTGCGCTCGTCCGGGCGCGGGATTTTTCCATGTTGTTTATAGACGAGGTCATCATTTCCGTCAAGGCGGGGGACGGAGGCAACGGCTGTCTTGCGTTCCGGCGCGAGAAGTTTGTGCCTCGGGGCGGTCCTAGCGGCGGGGATGGCGGGCGCGGCGGGGACGTGGTGATGGTTGCTACGGAGCATCACAACACGCTGCTGCATTTTCGTTTTAATCCGGAGCATAAAGCGCAGCGCGGGCGGCATGGCGAGGGGTCGGATAAGACGGGGCATAACGGGCACTCGATCGAACTGGCTACGCCGGTGGGAACTGTCGTTTACGACGCGGACACTGGGGAACTGCTGCATGATTTCACCACGGCTGGGGATCGGTTTGTCGTCGCTAAGGGCGGGCGTGGGGGGCGGGGGAATGCGCGGTTCGCTACTTCCACGCATCAGACTCCTACGGAGCACGAGGACGGGAAGCCGGGCGAAGAACGGCGGCTGCGGCTGGAGTTGAAGTTGCTGGCGGATGTGGGGCTGGTGGGATTTCCGAATGCGGGGAAGTCCACTTTGATCTCGCGGATTTCGGCGGCGAAACCGAAGATTGCGGATTATCCGTTTACTACGCTGGTGCCGAATTTGGGCGTGGTTTCGACGGATGACCAGCGCACGTTTGTGGTTGCGGATATTCCGGGGTTGATCGAAGGGGCGCACGAGGGGCATGGGCTCGGGATTCAGTTTCTGCGGCATGTGGAGCGGACGCGGTTGCTGGCGCATCTGGTGGATGTCTCCGACACGGGGCGCGATCCGGTGCATGACTTCGAAGTGATTCTGGCGGAGCTGGCTAGTTTCTCGGACGATCTGGCGGCTAAGCCGATGATCGTGGTCGCTACTAAGATGGATGCTGCGCAGGATCCGAAGCGGGTGGCGGCGCTGCAACGGCTCGCGAAGAAACGCGGGATGCCGTTCTTCAAGATTTCGAGCGTGACGGGCGATGGCATCAAAGAACTCAAGCGTGCCATGGCTGAACGGGTGCTCGCGCCTAGCGATGCTCCGGCACTCGAAAACGTTTCACATTAATTCCTTCTCACACGTCACTAACGGCGCAACCGGCCGCTGCAGCGCCACCTCTAAATAGCAGGAGGCGGTTTATGAAACGCTGGATGTTGTTTGGTGTTGTGGCGGCAACTCTCACTACAGTGGCTTGCGGCGGACCGGGATATGTGGGGATTTATGCGCGGACGGCGCCTCCTCCGCTTCGCGTGGAGAGTTATGGGCCGGCTCCGGGGCCGGGGTATGTTTGGATCAACGGGTACTGGGGTTATCGCGGCAACGATTACACGTGGATTGGCGGGCGTTGGGAACGGCCTCCGCGCGGGCGGCATCGCTGGGAAGACGGGCGCTGGGAGCATCGCGGCGATCGCTATCAATGGCGCGAGGGGCGCTGGCGCTAAGTTTCAAGAAAGAGGTGCGTGATGAAACGTTGGATTGGGTTGTCTTTACTGGTGTTCACTGTTTTCGCTACGGGGTGCGTTGACCGGTATCGTTATCGCGACGATTATTACCGGCATCACTACTACGATCGCGATCACGGGCGCTACGATTACTACCGGCGCTAATGTGACTCGGGCGCGCCGTCGGATGACGGGGCTTTGGGCTTCTCCGATTTCTCTTTAGCCGGGGGGATCACTTTCACGGGGCTGATCATGACGTGGGCGTTGCGGCCTTCGAGGCGCGGGGTGCCTTCGACGGCGCCGTACTGGGTGAGATCGGCGGCGAAGCGGATGAGCAGTTTGCGGCCGAGGTCGGTGTGAGCGATTTCGCGTCCGCGGAATTGCACGATGGCTTTCACGCGGTTGCCTTCCTGCAAGAAGCGGATGGCGTGGTTCTTTTTGAAATCGTAATCGTGGTCATCGGTGTTGGGGCGGAACTTGAGCTCCTTCACCTGGATGATGTGCTGTTTGCGTTTGGCTTCGTGCTGCTTCTTTTTGTTTTCGTACTGCCACTGGCCGTAGTCCATCGCTTTGGCGACGGGGGGCTCGGCGGTGGGGGCGATCAGGATGAGGTCGAGGCCTAATTCCTGGGCGCGGCGCACGGCGGCTAGCGTGGGCATGACTTCGACGGAGCCATCGGGGAAAACGGCGCGCACTTCACGCGCGCGAATGGCTTCGTTGACGTTTTCGCGGATCCTCGGCCGGCGGGGTGCAAATCCTCGTGGATTCATCGAGCGGTAAAACCACCAGCGGCGGAGAGCGTGTTCATATGACCAAATGGTAACAGATTCGGGAGGGTCGGCAGTCAAGTTTGTGTTTCTTCATCGCCCCTCGGTGTTAGCCGGACGATCTCACGTACAGACAGAAACTCATCGCGGATCTTCGATTCGTAGGCTGCGGCCACAACATCTTTCCGACGCAAAGCTTCGGGCGACCATACCTCCCTTACAGGGCCAAAGGGGAGATCCTCCGTTTCTGACGCAACTCCGTTGAGAAAGAGGTGCGCTTCAGTCATGGCCAGATTCGTACCGTGCAGCGCACTCCACAGGCGAGGAGCAGCTTCGAAAATCGGCGTGTCTCCGCGTAAAACAGCCTTGGCAATTTTGTGCGCCTCGGCTAATTTCAATTCTTGCTCGTACGGGTCCATCCCGAGCGATTATATCCCCAACGGAGCTACGGTACCTGAGTCCGCGCGATGCGGGCGGCTCCGATCAGCCAGGCGCTGCCCTGCTTCACCATGACGTAGGAGCCCAGCATATCTATAGGAGCGGGATCAATTTAGGTCTCATTGGGAGTCACTCTATCACGCTCTCAGAACGCGTTAGTTCGCCGTAGAAACATTTCAATGTCTCGAAGGGCTACATCCCATTCGGAAAGTCTGTTTTTCCCGTCTGCGTCCATCACGTTTCGATTGTCTAAATAACTGCTCATTTCCGAAATCTCGAATTTCTGCGGGAGATCGCTGTACCAGGGAAGTTGATTCTGGAAATGGACCCAATCGCCATCGCGATATAAGCGCCAAATCTCCAGATTGGACGAAGCTTTCGGATCATCATAGGACACCACTAGGGCAACCTTGAGCTTCCCGTCAAAGAGTGATTTCAATTCGCTTGCCCAATGAGACTCGTAGTCCGCTTTAGTCCAGAGAGACAAGTTCGCCAAAAACGCCTCAATCGATTTTCCGAGCAGCAATCTGCCGGGAGCCGCCGGAACGCTCACGTCGTCGAAGGGATATTCGAGCGGCTCGTCCGAAAATTCTATTGAAAACATGCCCTTGTCAGGCTGGTGAATCTGCCTCGTTGTATTCGCTGTCTAGCGCGAGCCTTGGGTCGTAGTCTTCGCGGCGGATTTTTCGGCGGCGCGGGCGCCGGCTAGGATGTTGGCTAGACCGTAGTTGCCTTCGTGGCAGGCGTATTCGTAGATGGGGCCCTTGGTGCGGTTCATTATTAACTCGCCGGACCAGGGTTTGGTCCAGACTGTGGGGTCGGTCACGGTGAAGCGGTAGGTGATGGTGTTCGGCGAAGTTAGGGTGAAGCGTTCTACTACATGCAGGTTCGCGTCGGAGAAGATGTCTTGTCTGGCTTGTGACGGGGGGCCGCGGAAATTGGTTTGGTCGTTGAAATTGGTGCTGTCTACTACCAGGGTGTCGCCTTCCCAGTGGCCTCTCGAGTCGCCGGCTAGTTGGTGGATCGAGGGTGCCAGGTGGGGATGGCCGTCTAGCGGGATCATGCGGTCGGCGTGGCCGATTTCGTGGGCGATTACTAGCAGGTTCGGGGTTTGGACGATCTGCATGTTGGCGTTGTAGGTGGAGCCTAGCATGGGCGGTCCTTCATTGCCCCAGGTGATGCAGCGTTCGGCCAGGCTGCGATCTTGGGCGCTGTCGGCGGAGGCGCGGCGGCGGGCGGCTTCGGCTTTGGCTGCCGCCTGCACTTTGCCTTCGGGGCTGAGCTCGGGGAGACGGCCGTTGGGAGGGTCGAAGACGATCGAGGTGCGGCGGCTTTCTACGCGGCCCCAGGTTTCGGTTTGCCAGAGGGCGTTGTCGTAGTGGATGTCTTCTTTCGACTGGGCGTTTTCGCGTGCGAGGCGTTTGCGGTTGAACTCGGCGGCTTCTTCTTTGGTGAAGAATTCTTTGTTGGCTAGTTCGGCGGGGCGTTCTAGCGGGGTGAAGGTGGCGTTGGTCCAGTAGCCTTGGAGGTCGGGATGTTTCGGCTGCTGGGCGGACGCGGGGATTACGAGTAGCGCGAACGCTAGGGCGGCTGAGAGGCTGCGAGGGCTCATACTGGCTCCTTCGGGCTGTTCGTTTACTTTCCTACCGTGGCCTCGACTTTTTGAGTGGTGGCTTCGGCGGCTTGGAGATTCGACAGCGCTTCGTCCCAATTATGCGCTTTTAAAGCGTTGGCTGCATCGTCGTAGAGGGGCTGGAGGCGGAGCACCGCACCCTGCGTTTGGGCGTTGAGGGTCATGCCGCGTTGGACTAGACTGAGACGGAGTTTTTCGGCGTTGGTCCAGGCAGCGGCGGAGCGGGCTACATCGGTGTCGTAGCGCACGGTGAGGTCGGCGGCCATTTCCTGTTCGGCGTCGGGGACCTTGCCTAGCGGCGGAGACATGAGGGCGAAGGGCGGGTCACCGGGCTTGGGCGGAGGCGGGGTGACTACTGGTAATTGCTTCCCGGGGTAGGCGCAGGGGAAGGAGTTGAACTCGGCTGCTAAGCGAACGGCGTAGGCACGTGCTTGGGGATCTGTGGCGGAGGTGCCGACGGTCGCTAAATACGACGACATGTTGCGGGCCATGGCCATATTCGCGGCGTATTGGGCGGCGGCCAATCCGGAGCAGTAGGGGACGCCGAAGGTGAGGTAGCGTTCCATGCGCTGGAGTTCACGATAGTCGGCGTTGGCGGCGGGGACTCCGAGCATGCCGCTGGCGCTGCGGTACCAGCGCGGGCCGGGGATTTGGGCTTGGGCGCACAGGGCACCCAGGAGCACGAGGGCTGCGGGTTTCATGGCTATTTACGAACGATGTCGCCTACTACTGGCGGGGCGCCGCCGGCGTAGGTGCCGACCGCGATTTTGTCGCGCACCAGGGTGATGGTTAGGGTTCCTAGGGGCGTGGTTTGGACGTCGAGGACTTCGCCGGTGGAGGGATCCTTGATTTCTTTGCCCTTGTGATAGATGGTGAAGGTCTGGCCAACGCGGAGGCCCGCGGCGCTGCCGGCGTTGATGGTGATGCTCGAACCGCTGACGTCGGCCACTTTCGCGTCGAGATCGTTATCGCGGCCTTCGGCGCCGCCGGTGAGGTCGGCGGAGTTGATGTTGGCCGCTAGCTTGTTGACGGCATCCATGGTGGCTTCACCGATGATGGTTTCGCCGAAGTTGGCAGCTGGTCATGTTGAAACCGCCGCCGACGCCGACGCCGCCGGCGAACAGGGCTGCTCCGAAACTCTTGCTGGTGCGTTTGGATTCGCCGCGGGCTTCGCCGGTGCCGACTATTTCACTGGTCTCTTCGTCGATGATGCGGTAGTCGAGAACGACGACGGCTTTGAACTCGCCTTTGGAGCCGCCGATGGCGCCGCCGCCGGCTCCGAAGACCCCTGCGCCCACGCCCGCGCTGGTTTTGCGGTCATCACGGCCGAAGACTACGATGTCGCCCGCCAGCGAGAGATCGGCGCCGCGGATTTGGCCGACGCGCGCGCCGGAGCCTTGCTTCACGCGGTTGCTGGCGTTAAAATCCTGCTCCTTCATGACGGCTCCGATCTTCTTGCGCTCGACGATGGTGAACTTGCCGCCTTCGGCTACGCGTTTCACCAGCATGGCCTGGATGCCTTGGCCGATGTTCATTTGCGTGCCGAAGATGGCCTGGACGGAAGTCATGACCGCGGAATAGTCGAAGTCATCGATGATCATGGCTTTCTTCGTTTGCGCGGGCGCTAGAGCAGTGCAGGCAAGGAGCGCGGTCAATAGTCTGAGTTTCATGGAAGCCTCCGAACTTGATTTAGATTTTCTTACGGGCCAGGTAGCCTACTTTCGCAGGTGCTCCTGAATATGTACCGGTGGCGATTTTGTCGCGCACGCTGGTGATGGTCATCTCGCCGACTTTCGTGGTGATGCGGTCGAGTACTTCTTTGGTGGTGGGATCCTTGACCTCGCGGTCGACGCGGTGGATCTCGAACGTCTCGCCGACGTTGACGCCGTCGTTGCCGCCGGCGGCGATGACCAGCGTGTTGCCGCTGACATCGGCGACGGTGGTTTCGACTGCGCGCACGGTCTTCTTCATGTTGCTGGACTGTTCTTTCAGGATGTCGGCGAGTTTGTTGACGCAGTCCTGGGTGGCTTCACCGATGATGGTTTCGGCGAAGTTGGAGCTGGTCATGTCGACTTGCACGCCGGCTACACCTTTGCCGAGTGCGCCGCCGATAGCTCCGAGGGCGTTGCCTTTGCGGACGGATTCGCCTTTGGCTTCACCGGTGGCGATGACTTCAGAAGTTTCGGCGTCGATGAGGCGGTAATCGATGACCACGACTGCCTTGTCTTCGTTCTTGCTGGCGGCGATCCCGCCGATGACGCTGCCGAAGAGGCCGCCGCCTTTGACGCTGCGCTTCTTGTCGTCGCGGCCGAAGACCACGATGTCGCCGGAGAGCATGGCGTCGGCTCCAGAGATATTGCCTACGCGGGCGCCGCTGCCTTGCTTGACGCGGTTGCTGGCGTTGAAATCCTGTTCCTTCATGATGTTTTGAATTTTGGCGCGTTCGACAACGACTAAATTATTGGCGTCGGCGATGCGTTTGACCAGCATGGCGCGTATGCCTTTGCCGATGTCCTGTTGGGTGTTGAAGACGGCTTGGACGGAGCTCTTGACGGTGGAGTAATCGAATTCGTCGACAATGACGCGCTTCTTCTGCGCTTGCAGTTGGGCGGCAGTGGGCGCGGACGGCGGCGGCGCGGAGACGGCTACAGGAGCGGGTTCGGGAGCGGGGGGCGGCGGGGGAGCTGCGACGGGTGCCGGCGCGGCGGCTGCGGCGGGGGCCGGAGCACTGGTCGGGTCGAGCATCACGTTGATGATGTTCTCGGAAACGCCGGCGTTCTTGAGCTTCACCAGGTCGGCCGGCGTGAGGTCGATCGGCTTATTATCTCGTTTCAAAGTGCGGATAATCAGGCTCTCGGATAGACCGGCTTTCACGGACTGGATCACGGAATCCACCGGCGAAGCCGCGGCGGGTTTGGCTGCCGCTGGTTTGGGAGCTGCCGTTGCAGACGGCTTGGGAGCGGCCGCCGGGGTCTGGGCCAGAGCTACCATCGCCATAAGGCTCAGCGAGGCGAGTGAAACGAGTCTCATCTAAAGATTCCTCCAACTAATAAGTGCTATCACCAATCGAGTATTCGGCTGGGGCGGGGCGGCGCACTAGGCCGCTGCGCCAGCAACTCTCTGCACGGTATTGGAAACAGTATGTAGGGGCTGGGGTACTGTGTCAAGGGACCTCCGTAAACTGTATATGCGTAAACCGAGGGGAAAAAGCGTCATCTTGGGCAGAAGGTGGGAGGGGCGTCGGATTTTCCTTTTTTTTGAGTTTTCGCGCGTATATGATTTGATGAGAACGCGAATTCGGAGGAGGCCATTATGAATATCGGCGAGCGGATTGGGGACTATGAGATCGTCCAGGTCCTGGGGGCGGGCGGCATGGGGCAGGTCTATAAGGTCCGCAACGTCCTTTCGGACCGTGTCGAGGCCATGAAGGTTCTGCTGCCGAATCTGGAGGGCGATGCGGGGTTGGCGGACCGGTTTCTGAACGAGATCAAGGTCCAGGCCACGCTGGACCATCCGAATATCGCCAAGCTGCATACGGCGATGAAGATCAACAACCAGTTGGTGATGGTGATGGAGTTTGTGGACGGGACGTCACTGTCAACGATTCTGCTGCGGGGTCCGCTGCCGCCGAGCGCCGCCGCGGCTTATTCGGCGCAGGTGCTGGATGCGCTGGCTTATGCGCATGCGCGCGGAGTGATTCATCGCGACATTAAACCGGCGAACCTGATGCTGGCGGCGGACGGGCACATCAAGCTGATGGATTTCGGGATTGCGCGGGTGCAGGCGGATAAGCGGCTGACGCAGACGGGGAGCACGGTGGGTTCCTTGTTCTATATGTCGCCAGAGCAGATTAAGGGGAGCGATCCGGACGGGCGCTCGGATTTATATTCGCTGGGCATCACGATGTACGAGATGGTGACGGGGCGGCGGCCGTTTGGCGGGGACAGCGATTTTCAGATTATGTCGGCGCATTTGGGGCAGGCGCCGATGGCTCCGATCGAGGTGATTCCGGGGATACCGTCGGGGTTGAGCGACATTATTTTGATGGCGATCGAGAAGGATCCGGCGGCGCGGTTTCAGACGGCGGAGGCGTTTCGCGGGGCGTTGGGGCATGCGTTTCCTGGGGCGGTGACGCCGACGAAGACGCTGCCGCTGCCGACTCCTACGGCGAGGCCGGTCGGGATTCCTACGGCTACGATGATGCCGCCTCCTTTGCCACAGAATTTGCCGCCTACGGCTCCGATGACAGCGGTGAACGCACCGGCTGCGGCGGCGCCTTGGGTAGTTCCGGAACCTGCTCCGCGGAGCCGGCGTGGGCTGTATATGGCGTTGGGGTCGATTGTGACGCTGGCGGTTCTGGTGGGGGCGGTAATTGAAGGGCCTAAATTAATGCGGGGCGGGAAGTCGGATGCGCAGGGAGTGACGGCGGGTCAGACGGCTGCGACTCCGGAGCTTCTGCTCCGGGGGCGGCGAGTCCGGAGCCGGGTGGAACTCCGGTGCCTTCTCCGACGGCTTCCTCGCCTACACAGGCGGTTGCGCCTACGGCAGCCGCCGCGCCTGCTGCGGTGAGTGCGCCGGTGGCTACGGCTGCGCCCGCGCCGGTGTCTGCGCGCACTACGGAACAGCCGTTCCGGCCGATTCCGCGTCCGGCGATTTCTGCGCAAAACTCGGCTCCCCCGCAACAGGTGGCGCAGGCGATGCCGGTGCAACAGGCTCAGCAGGCGCCTCCGCAACAATCGGCACAACCGGTTACTGCGGCTACGGCTTCTCCGGAATTGAAGGAGCTGCGGGATAAGATCAACCGGATGGCGGTGCGGGCGGCGGCGGCGCAGATAGGGGTGCGGTCGATTGAGCAGGGCTTGGATCGGCAGGGGTTGGGACTGCGGGGGGATATTAAGGCGGCTTCGATCCGGTTGGATTATGTGTTGATGGAGGCGCGGGCTTCACTGCAGAGCGGGGATGTGGAGGGGGCGCGGCAATAATTTGCAGTATGCGCAGGGAACTGTGGAGAAGCTGGAGAAGTTTTTGGGGCAGTAAGCGAATTCGGCTAGTTTGAAATTGGTTCTTTGACGAGAGCCGCGGCAATCGCTTTGAAGAAGCTTTGTTCTAGCTTGCCGTTGCTCCACCGCAACATGCCGCCGTCAACCGGGATAAAGAGGATGAATGTCACGTGGCTATGGTTGTCGAACTCGATCTTAAGATCGACCGAGCATCCCCTCTCATCCGGTTTAAGAGCCAATGAGGCCCCAGCGCGAAACGCTCCAGGGGACCATGCGAGCCAGTCACGTTCTACAGTCGAAGCGAATTCGAGACTGTGCACGGAGTGTATCCATTTGCTTGCCGTTGGCGTCAAGGACATGCTTGCCTGATCGGGACCGAGACTGAGTCACTCTTTGACCGACTGGTTTGAAACCCGCATGCTGGTTCAAATAGCGGACGAGGACCGGCTCTTACGATCTCACAATTCGCAGGCAAGATCGCGTTCTCTGCGTAAGCGGTGCGATAGCCAAGCAGTGCTAGTAAGGGCGCCAGATTTCGCATGTTGCCGTGATCGTAACACGCGCCGTCCCACTATAATTTGGATATGTCTTCCGGCTTGCAGGCGCTGGCGGGGCCTGAGTTGATTGCTAAGTATGAGGCGGTGATTGGGCTCGAGGTTCACGTGCAGCTTTCTACGCGCACTAAGATTTTTTGCGGGTGTCCGAATGGGTTTGGGGCGGCGCCGAATACTCATGTTTGTCCGGTCTGTTTGGGGCTGCCGGGGGCGCTGCCGGTGCTCAATCGTCATGCGGTGGAGCTGGCGATTGAGGCGGGGCTGGCGCTGCATTGCACGATCAATCCCAAGTCGATTTTTGCGCGGAAGAATTATTTTTATCCGGACCTGCCTAAGGGATACCAGATCTCCCAATACGACCAGCCGCTGGCGGAGCATGGGTTTGTGGATGTGGTTGTCGACGGGGTGGCGAAACGCATTGGGGTTACTCGCGTTCACATGGAAGATGACGCGGGGAAGAGTATTCATGATGGGTTTAAGGATTCGGACAAATATACTTACGTCGATTTGAATCGCAGCGGGACGCCGCTGATTGAGATTGTTAGTGAGCCGGATATGCGGTCGTCGGCGGAGGCTTACGCTTACTTGACTGAGATCAAGCAGGTCATGCAGTATCTGGATGTCTCGACTTGCGATATGGAGAAGGGGCATCTGCGCTGTGACGCTAACGTCAGCGTTAGGCTGCGGGGGGCGGAGAAGTTCGGGACTAAGGCGGAAGTCAAGAATTTGAATAGCTTCAAATTTTTGCGGATGGCGCTGGATCATGAGATCGCGCGGCAAGTGGCGCTGATTGAGAGCGGCGGGCGGGTGGTGCAGGAGACTCGTCTGTATAATCCGGACACGGACGAGACGGTCAGCATGCGCAGCAAGGAGCATGCGCATGATTACCGCTATTTCCCGGAGCCGGATCTGGTGCCGCTGCGGATCAGCGATGCTTGGCGCGAGAGTGTTCGCGAGAAGATGCCGGAGTTGCCGGCTTCGCGGCGGAAGCGGTTTATCGAAGATTTGGGGCTGCGCGAGTATGACGCTGAGGTGCTGACGGCTACCCGCGCTATGAGTGAATACTTCGAAAAAGTTGTGGCGGCGGGCGGGGATGCGCGGGCGGCGGCGAACTGGGTGATGGGGGATTTGTCGGCGCTGCTGAAACAGGAGAATCGGGAGATTGAAGATTCGCCGGTTTCGGCTGCAGCATTTGGGGGAATTGGTCGCGCTGATTGCGCAGGGGAAGATTAACGGGAAGATCGCTAAAGATATTTTTCCGAAGATGGCGGTGGCGGATGAAGCTCCCGAGACGATTGTGAAGCGCGAAGGGGTGGAGTCAATTAGCGACGAGGGTGCGCTGGGCAAGATCATCGATGAGGTGATTGCGGCGAATCCTAAACAGGTGGAGCAGTATAGGGGCGGGAAGCAGCAGGTGATTGGGTTTCTGGTGGGGCAGGTGATGAAAAACAGCCGCGGGCAGGCGGATCCGGCGGTGGTGAATCGGATGTTCAAAGAGAAACTGTGAGTGCCGCAGGTTATTTCATCTTCGCTCACGTTTTTCTACAAGTTTGTTTTCCCTGTGGTCTGGATTGGCGGGTTCGGAGCCGGCACGATCACGATTCTTATCGTTAGGCCGCGCGATTCTCCGTGGGCGATATTCCCAGTGGTCTGGGTGCTGGGAAGCGCTTTTATTTACTGGCTGTGCGGTCCTCTGAAGAAGGTGACTCGCGATTCTGAGGGGCTGACGATTTCAAACTTCTTTCGTGAAGTACACGTGGGCTGGGGTGACGTGGTTGATGCTTCGGGTAGCCGCATGATCAATCCGCCGCATATCAAACTTACCTTCAACCGCGACGTTGGCTTCGGTAATTCCATCACCTTCCTGCCGAAAGCCCGCTTCGTGTGGCCTTTTCAGGAACATCCCGCGGCGCAGGAGCTTCGCGACTGGATTCAGCAGAATCGCGGATAAGATGCCGCGGGTTATTTCATCTGCGCAGGCTTTTATCGTTAAGTTCATTCTGCCTTTTATCGTCGTGGGGATGATGACGTTCGGGGCGGCGGCCGGCGGGCGGGGGATTTGGCCGTTCTTTTTTCCTTTGATCGTGATGGTGGGTGTTCGTTTTTATTGGTATTACTGCCGCCTCAAAAAAGTGATCGTGGAGCAGGACGGGCTGGTGGTTTCGAACTTCGTGCGCGAGATTCGAGTGCCTTGGCGGGACATCGTCGAGGTTTCCGGGAGCCGCTGGGTTAGCACGCGGCAGATCACTGTCAGCTTCGATCGAGACTTTGGTTTTGGCACCTCGATTATCTTCATGCCCAAGACGCGGATTCTGTGGCCCGGGCAGGAGCATCCGGCGGCCGAGGAGTTGCGCGGTTTGATTCGTGAGAATATATCTCACATATGAACCGGCGCACATTCTTAAAAACTTCGGCGGCTTTTGGGGCGGCTGGCTGGCTCGCGAAAGGGCAGCAGGCACGTCGTGAATTTCTGATTCGCGATGCTTACGTGATGACTATGGAGCCGGGCCTGGATGACATTGCGGGCGGCTCAGTGCACGTGCGCGGCGGGGAGATTGTGTCGGTCGGGAAGAATTTGAAGGCTCCGGGGGCGGAGGTGATTGACGGGCGCGGGACGATTGCGCTGCCGGGGTTGATCGATACGCACTGGCACATGTGGAATTCGCTGCTGCGCAGCTTTGCGGGAGATGTGAAGGGCGAGGGTTATTTCGAACGGCGCGATCGCTACGGGAAGGTCATGACGGCGGATGACATGTACCAGGGGACGCGGCTGGCGGCGCTCGAGGCGATTAACGCGGGCACTACTACGGTGCATAACTGGTGCCACAACGTGCGTGGGTTTGCTTATGCCGAGCAGGACATTCGGGCGCTGCGCGAGTCGGGGCTCCGGGGGCGATGGTCGTACGGATCTTTTCCTGGGCAACCCCCGACGGAGACTGTCAACCTCGGGGATCTGGAAAAGCTGCATACGAATTGGGCAGCGCTGTCGGGCGGCTTGTTGGAGTTGGGGCTGGCTTGGCGGGGGCTGGGAAATTCTCCGGCGGTTTCGCGGACGGAGTTCGATGCGGCGCGGCGGTTGGGGATTCCCATTTCGGTGCACATCAGTTCCACGAAGCCTACCATCGGGCAAATTGAGGCTCATGGCAAAGCCGGGTTTTTGGGGAAAGATGTGCAGTTGATTCATGCGGTGTGGGCTACGCCTACTGAAGTCCGCATGGTGGCGGAGGCCGGGGCCACGGTGAGCGTTTCGCCGGGGTCGGAGCTGCGGATCGGGTATGGGATCGTCAACGCGGGGCAGTTTTTGGATGCAGGGGTGCCGTTGGGGATTTCGGTCGATACCGTCGACCTTACGGGCAATGCCAATTTGTTCGGCATCCTCAAGCTGCTGCGGAATACGGAGAACGCGCGGACACTGAATGAATACTATATGACGGGGCGGCGGGTGCTGGAGGTGGGCACGATCCTGGGGGCGCGGTCGTTGGGTCTCGATGCGCGTGTGGGATCGCTCAAGCCGGGCAAGCGTGCCGATGTGATTTTGGTTTCGACGCGGAATCCTACGATGGGGGTGTTCACCGATCCTTCGCATATGCTGATCGAGGCGGCGGAGGAGGCGGACGTCGATACGGTGATGGTGGACGGGCGGATTTTGAAACGCGGGGGCAAAGTGACGGGGATGTCTGCGGGCCAGGTGATTGCGGATGCTTCGACGGCGCTGGCGGCGATACGGAAGCGCGCGGGGGATAAGCTGGATTAGAGATGCTCAAGCATATTGTGATGTGGAAAGTGAAGGGCGAGGGTGCCGTTAAGCAGGAGAACATTCAGAAGGTGAAGGCGGCGCTAGAGTCGTGCCGGGATGCGGTGCCGGGGATGTTGACGTACGAAATCGGTGTCGATATCGGTATTGCCAACGATCCCTGGGATATCGTTATCTATTCCGAGTTCACCGATCGCGCGGCGCAGGAGGCCTATCAGCAGCATCCCAAACATCTGGCGATCAAGCCGATCGTTGCGGCGCTGCGGGAGAGCCGGGCGGCGGCGGATTACGAAACCTAATCGTTCGGAGGCCCGTCAAAGCGGCAAGGACTACCGGACCGCCGAGGGCAGAAATCCAGGGTTCGTGGTATGGGCTGCTGCCGCTAAAAAACTTACAATCGTTGAGATTAAGGGCAAGCAACGGCAGTGGTCTGCTTGGGCGGTGAAATTTTCATCGGGTCAAAATGGGCTCCGACATCGCGCTACGGTTTATACTCCATAAAGGTACCCCGCCCAAGCTAGAACCTCATCCAAGAGCCACCAAAGGAGACCACGGTTTGATGAAGCTATGTTCGAAGTCGATGCTGTTGCTGCTTGTTGCAGGCCTTTCCTGCGCGGGGCAGGATTACCATAAGTTGGCTTTTGAAGGCGGAGGAGGCCTCACGCTCCCGGTTGGCTCTTCGAAGAGCCAGTTGAACATGGGATGGAACCTACTGCTGGGCGCCGGATACAACTTCACTCCACACATTGCGGGGCTCCTGGAATTTCAGTTCGATCAGATGAAGTACTCGCAGGCAGGGTTAGTGAGTCTCGATCAGCCGGGTGGCTACGTGCGCTATTTTAGTTTTACTCTCAATCCGCGCTACGATTTCAGGACGAAAGGCCGGTTAGGAGGATACGTGACCGGCGGCTATGGGCTTTACGGACGCCGGGTGGCGTATACCGATCCGTCACAGATCCAACAGGTTTGCGATCCTTATTACGGCTACTGCGAAAATACCAGCGCGCCGGTGATTGCTGCCTTTAGCAGTTACCGAGGCGGAGTGAATGTGGGAGGGGGCTTCACGTACTCGCCGGGGCGCTCGGGAATGAAGTTCTTCACGGACGTGCGTTATAACCGGATCATGTCGCACACTTATGACGAGTTCATGACTTTGACCATCGGCCTTAAATACTGACGGCAGCTGCCGTCTAAGCAAAACCAGTACAGTTTTCGTGAGGTAGATTTGCCGGCCGGGCACGCCAGCGGCGCACGGCTGCGTCGTTAATGTCCCTTCATCTGCCGCTGCCCACTTTTACGCTATCCTAAGCGGTTCCATGTTGGTTTACGCCGTCACTATCTTTCTGAGTGCCTTCCTGCTCTTTCAGGTGCAACCGCTGATTGCGAAGTTCATCCTGCCATGGTTCGGAGGGTCAGCGGCGGTGTGGAGCGCGGCACTGTTGTTTTTTCAACTGGTGCTGCTGGCGGGGTACCTTTACGCTTACCTTGCGATTCGGTATTTGAAGCCGAAGCAGCAGTTCTGGGTGCATGCGGGGTTGCTGGCGGTGGGATTGGCTACGCTGCCGATTATTCCTTCGCCGGTTTTTAAAGCTACGGGAGGGGGCGATCCTACGGCCCGGATCTTGTTGCTGCTGGCGGCTACGGTGGGGCTGCCTTATACGCTGCTGTCGGCGACGAGTCCGCTGTTGCAGGCCTGGTATGTGCGGGCGCGACGCGGGGCGGTGCCTTACCGGTTGTTTGCGCTTTCCAATTTTGGGTCGATGCTGGCGTTGTTGAGTTATCCGACCTTGGTGGAGCCGCGGATGGCGCTGCATCGGCAGGCGGTGGTGTGGTCGTGGGGATTTGCGGCGTTTGCGGCGGTGTGCGTGGTGGCGGCTTGGCGCAGTAAGGATGGCGTCGATGTGGCGCGGGTGGACGGTCGGGACGCGGCTGCGCCGACGCTGGCGGACAAGTTTTTGTGGATCGGGCTGGCGGCTTGTGCTTCGATTCTGCTGTTGGCGGTGACGAGTCATCTGACGCAGAATGTCGCGCCGATACCGCTGCTGTGGGTAGTGCCGTTGAGCTTGTACCTGCTTAGTTTCATTTTGTGTTTTGAAAGTGACAAACTGTATCCGCGCTGGTTGTTCCTACCGCTGCTGGCAGTGGCGCTGGGGGTATTCACCTGGGGGATCACGCTGTATGAAAACAACGTGCCGATCAAGCGCCTGATTCCGGCGCTGTGCGGGGCGCTATTTGTGTGCTGCATGGTGTGCCATGGGGAGTTGTCGCGAAGGCGGCCGCATCCGCGGTATCTGACGCAGTTTTATTTGATGGTGTCGGTGGGCGGAGCGGTGGGCGGGTTGTTTGTCGCATTCGTTTCGCCGCGGTTGTTCCGCGATTACTTGGAACTGCCGGCGGCGATGGTGGGGTGTGCGGCGCTGGTGACTTGGGTGTTGTGGCGACGACGTTCGGGCGAGCTTCGGCCGCTGTGGATGAGGGCGGGGCTGGTGCTGGCGACGGTGGGGTTCGCGGGGTACCTGGGGTACACGGATATTAAGAAAGACCGGCGGTATGTGCGGTCGCTGCGCAATTTTTATGGCGTGATGCATGTGCGCGATGACGCTGCCGACGAATACGGCGTTCCGGCGGAGCGGGTGCTGGTGCATGGCACGATCGATCATGGGACGCAGTTGAAGGAAGACCTCAAGGGGCGCATCACGACTTCGTATTTCGGCTACACGTCGGGGATCAATCGCGCGATTCGGGGACTGCGGAAAGAACGCGGGGCGCTGCGGCTGGGAATTTTGGGGCTGGGCGCCGGCGTGACGGCTACGCTCGCGAATAGGGGCGATACGCTGCACTACTACGAGATCAATTCGCTGGTGCCGGATGTGGCATCGCACCAGTTTGGGTTCTTGAAGGGGTGTCCGGCGCAGGTGCAGATCTTGATGGGCGACGCACGGCTAGTGCTGGAGCAGATTCCCAGCGAGAACCTGGATTTTCTGGCGATGGATGCGTTTTCCAGCGATGCGGTGCCTATGCATCTGCTGACACGTGAGGCGTTTCAATTGTATTCGCGGCATTTGAAGCCGGACGGAGTGCTGGCAGTGCACATTTCGAATCGCTATCTGGATTTGAAACCGGTAGTCGCGCAGGGGATGAGCGATATGGGGTGGCATGGGCGCGTGATCGAGGACGATGGCGTGGATCAACCTTATTACACGGGGACCACCTGGGCGATTCTTTCCGCGAACGAGAAATTTTTCGACACTTCGTACTTTCAGGGCGATGGCAGCAGTATCATTAAGCCCCTGCTGCCTAAGCCGGGCTTTCAGGGCTGGACGGACGATTTCAGTAACATCATCACCATCATTAAATAAATGACCCTTTACGCAGTCACCATTTTTCTGAGCGCGTTCTTGCTGTTTCAGGTGCAGCCGCTGATCGCGAAGGCGATCCTGCCGTGGTTTGGCGGATCGGCCGCGGTGTGGAGCGCGAGTATGTTGTTTTTTCAACTGCTGCTGCTGGCGGGGTATGCTTACGCGCACGTTTCGATTCGCTTTCTGAAGCCGCGAGTGCAGATGATGGTGCATGTGGCGCTGCTGTTGGGGAGCTGCGCGTTGCTGCCGATTCTGCCGTCGCCGATGTGGCGTCCCACGCAGGTGGGCGATCCGACGGCGCGGATTTTACTGCTGCTGACGGCGACGATCGGGCTGCCTTATTTTTTGCTGTCGTCGACGAGTCCGCTATTGCAGGCGTGGTTCGTAAGGCGCACGGGGTCGGGAGTGCCTTACCGGTTGTTTGCGCTGTCGAACTTTGGGTCCATGCTGGCGCTGGTGAGTTTTCCGTTTTTAGTGGAGCCGCGGCTGGCGACTCGGCAGCAGGCGTTTTCGTGGAGCGGGGCGTATGTGGTGTTTGCGCTGCTGTGTGCGTTCACGGCTTGGGTTAGCCGGAGTGCTCGCGTGGAGGCACCGGAGCGGGTGGCGACGGAAGCGCAGTCCGGGGAGCGGCCGGGAATTTGGCAACTTTTATTTTGGGTGTTTTTGGCTACCTGCGCTTCGGTGCTGCTGGTTTCGGTGACCAATCATATGAGCCAGAATGTGGCTCCGATTCCGCTGCTGTGGGTGCTGCCGCTGGCGCTGTACTTGTTGACCTTCATCTTCGCGTTTGAGAGCGACAGGATTTATCAGCGTTGGCTGTTCATTCCGCTGCTGGCGCCGGCGCTGGCTGCGATGGCTTACATGATTTACGCGGAGGACGGGAATTTCAACATTAAGTATGCGATTCCGGGGTACGCGATCGGGCTGTTCATCTGCTGCATGTTCTGCCACGGGGAACTGGCGCGACGACGTCCGGCGCCGCGGCATTTGACGCTGTTCTACTTGATGGTGTCGTTGGGCGGGGCGCTGGGCGGGATTTTTGTCGCGCTGATTGCGCCGCGGGTGTTTCATGTTTACTGGGAGCTGCCGCTCGCGATGATCGCCTGCGGGATCTTGGCGTTGTTCGCGGTGTGGCGGTTCATGGCACGGCTGCACTGGATAGTGCCGGCGGCGGTGGTGGTCTGCGCGATCGGAGGTGGGTGGTATTTGTTTAAACACTACCGGGCGTTTCTGGTTGCGAATCATTGGGCGATCCTGCTGTGGTCTGGCGTGTTCCTGGCGCTGATCGCGGGGTGGACTTGGTTGCCGCAGGGGTGGGCGGAGTATTCGGGGCGCGCCTTGGTCATCATCGGCATTGGGGCCCTCTCGTGGTATTTCGTCACTCAGGAAGGGAAGCTCTCGAAGAACCTGGTGTTGCAGGCGCGCAATTTTTATGGACCGCTGGAGGTGCGCGACGATCCGCCTACCGAAGACTATGCGGAGCGCACGCTGTTGCACGGGACGATTAACCACGGGTCGCAGTTGCTGGATCCGGTGCTGCGCTATGTGACTACTTCGTATTACGCGAAGAAGTCGGGAGTGGGGCGGGCGATGGGCGCGTTGCAAGCGCGGGGGGCGGTGCGGGCGGGGATCATTGGACTCGGCGCGGGCGTGCTTTCGAACTATGGGCGCAAGGGGGACTATTTTCGGGTCTATGAAATTAATCCGCTGGTGGAGCGGATCGCGCAGACGTTGTTTACGTTCTATCCGCACTCGCCGGCGAACAAGGCTATTTTGATGGGCGATGCGCGGTTGACGCTGGAGCGGCAACTGGCGAACGAAGGGCCGCAGAATTACGACATCCTGGCGGTGGATGCGTTTTCGAGCGACGCGATTCCGGTGCACTTGCTGACGCGGGAGGCGATTCAGCTTTACTTCAAACATCTGAAGCCGGAGGGGGTGCTGGCGCTGCATATTTCGAATCGCTATCTGGATTTGAAGCCGGTGTGCGAGGGGGGCGCGGAGGCGGTGGGTCGGCAGGCGTGGACGGTGGAGGATGAGGGCGAGGACGCTAGTTATCTTTCGTCGTCGACGTGGGTGCTGGTGACGTCGGATCTTTCGATTTATAGCGGGAGTTTTTTCAAGGACGCTTATTCTTATCAGTTGGGTCCGACGAAGGGGTTTCGGGCTTGGACGGACGATTACAGTAATTTGTTTCAGATATTGAATGTGAAGTAGGGCGTGGCGTTGCATATTACAGTCGGCCTGGCGATCTTCTTGATCCATGGCGGATGTGGAGCACCAGCACAACCTCGCCCCGGATCGTGAAATACACGCGATATTTGTGGCGGGTTGTTCCGAACATCAGCTTGAAGAGAGGAAGAAAGCTTGGGTTCGACGGGGCAGCGCGTGGGGAAATTTGAGAGGCTTAGGATACTGTTCTCAAATTGTTCAAACCAGGGCGCGCCAGCGACCGGCGCGTTGCTCACAACCCAATCTTAAACTTTGTCGAGATCTTGCTGGGCGCGCGGCGTAAGGTCAACGCGGTACTCCATGGCGGGCACGAAGCTCGGCGAAAACTTCGCGGGCGGGTTTCCCCTCTCCGCGCTCGGCCTGCGCTAGGCCTTCGGAAACGGCGGCACGAATCTCGTCGAATTCGGCGTCATCTTCACGAATGAGCCGCTCGACGTAGGCTTCTACCGTTAGTCCTTCGGCGCTGGCCTTCTGTTCAAGCTGGGCTTCGAGTTCGGCGGAGATGGTGATCTTCATCCGGCTGCCTACTGTCCTACTATCCGTCAACTCAGGGCTAGGAGCGGACGGGTGCGGGCGCTGCGATGGATGGCTTTGGAGAGGCGGCGGATGCCTTTTTCCCAGTCGGGGAAGAGGTCCACGTATTGGGTTTGGTCGGAGATGCGGCGGGGTACGGTGCATTCTTCCAGGCGCACGGGGACGATGAAAACGGCGTCCAGGGGTTCGGACAGGGGGCGTTTGCGGGCGCAGTCGAGGGCGTAGCGCAGTTCGCTTTGGAACTGTCCGCGTTTTAGGACGGAGCGGGGGGAGAAGCAGGCTATGAAGATGTCGGAGATTTCGATGGCGCGTTCGATGGCGCGGGGCCAGTTTTGGCCGGGCAGGAGTTTGTCTTTGTCTAGCCAGGGAGAGCAGCCGGCGGCGCGCAGGGCTTCGCAGAGGCGGCGGGCGGGGGCTAGGTCTTCGGCAACATAGGCCACGAAAATTTCGGGGCGTAGTTGGGGGAGGAACTCGTAGCCTCCAGGGGAGGCCTGGAAAATTCCTAGGCCGTCGATCTCGACCGATTGTCCGGCTAGCAGGGCTTTGCGGAGGATTTCCGATAGCGTTTCGTGCTCCGTCATTTCGGCTTTCCGGATTTGGGTTTGGAAACCAGGCGGCCGACGCCGGGGAGTTCTACGGGACGGCCTTCGCGGAGGGCTTTTAGGATTTTGCGGACCATTTCGTCGACCTGGTCGCGGGCTTGGGCGCTGGAGACTTTGTTCTGCCGGGCCAGCTTGCGGGCTAGTTCTTCGCGTTTCATACGGTTTGAGGGTAGTGAGGGGTGGGGATTCTAGACGCATGGCGGGGTTGCATCGCACACATTTTAAAAGAGATATGGCTCAGGTGTCGGTGGTGACCGGTATGAAATAATTTTAACCTTGGCTTAAGGGCTACTTCACGTGTTGCTGGGACTATAGAGGCTGTCGTGACGGCCTTGAGTCGTCCAGATAATCCTTAGGAGAAATGTACAAAACATGAAGAAGATCATGAGCATTATGCTCGGCCTGACCCTCGCCATGGGCGCCGTCAGCTTCGCTTTCGCGCAGGACAAGACGGACGATACCAGCAAGAAGGAAGGCAAGAAGAAGGGCAAGAAGAAGGACGACAAGAAGGACGAGACCAAGTAGCTTTCCCTTCGCGGATTTTTCGAGAAATTTTACCGCGCTGCGGTTGCCCCTCTTCGGGGCGATCCGGCGCGGTAGGTGTTTTTAGGGGGAGAAGTTTGGGGGCGGCAGGGGACTTACTGGAGAGATGTCCGATCCTCTGATTCTGCCTTTGGCTGCGGTGGTGTCCGGTATTTTGTTGGGTCGGGCGCTCACCTTTTCTAGTTTTGATGCGGGCTGGCCGGTAGTGGTGTTTTTGCTATTGGCGCTGGTGGCCTCGCGGCGGCTGCGGCGGGGGTGCGTGCTGCTGGCGCTGCTTTTCGTGGGAGCGTTTACGGACGCCTGGCATCGTCCGGGGGCTCGGCCGACGATCGATGCGGGTTCGCGGGAGACGGTCGTGCTGGCGGGGTGTGTGGTCGAGCCATCGGTGCTTTCGCCGGGGCGGCAGCAGTTCACGCTGGAGTTGGAACGTGACGCGCGGGCACGGGTGAGTTTACCGCTCGACGATGACGTCGTGCCGCAGCGGTTGGAGTACGGGCAACGAGTGGAGATCGAGGCGCGGGTGCGGACGCCGCGCAATTTCAATAATCCGGGGTCATTCGATTACACGGGGTATTTGGCGCGGCAGAAGATTTATTGGACGGCTAGTATGACGCGCGGATCGACGGCGCGGGTGTTGCCGGGGCGGTGCGGGTGGCGTCCGATGGCGGCGATTTTTGCGCTGCGGGGGGCGGCGCTGGATCGTATCGAGCGGTTGTATAAAGACCCGTACACTTCCGGCATGATGGAGGCGATGCTGATCGGGGAGTCGTCGCAACTGCAGAAGATTTGGACGGAGAACTTTCGGCGGACGGGGACGTTTCATGCGCTGGTGATTTCGGGGGCGCATGTGGCGGTGCTGGCGGGGGTGCTGCTGTTTTTTCTGCGGATTTGTTCGCTGGGGGAGATTCCGGCGCTGGCGCTGACGGCTGCGGCGGCTTGGTTGTATGCACTGGTGTCGGGGTTTTCGCCTCCGGTGGCGCGGGCGGCGGGGGGATTCACGCTGTATTTGATCGCGCGGTTTTTCTTTCGGCGGGGGCGCGTGTTGAATTTGTTGGCGGCGGTGGCGTTGGTGTATCTGCTTTTGGATCCGGGAGAGATGGGGGACGCTAGCTTTCAGTTATCGTTTTTGTGCGTGGGGGCGCTGGGCGGGTTGGCGGCTCCGCTGCTGGAGGCGACCACGACGCCGTTTGCGCGGGGGCTGCGGGAGATCGGGAATTCCGAGGCGGATGCGTATCTGAAGCCTCGGATAGCGCAGTTCCGGGTGGAGGTGCGGCTGGCGGCGGAGACGCTGGAGGCTTGGC
Organism: Bryobacterales bacterium; assembly: GCA_963745995.1. Classification (GTDB taxonomy): domain Bacteria; phylum Acidobacteriota; class Terriglobia; order Bryobacterales; family Bryobacteraceae; genus Palsa-187. Next base: position 493,256 of record CAVUZF010000005.1, on the reverse strand, counting down.
TGCGGGTGCCGGTGCAGTGGTGTGCGGAGGGGCTCGCGCTGGCGGTGCGGGGGGCCATTTTTGTTTATGAGATGGCTCTGGTGTCGCTGGCGATCCAGATCGGGTTGGCGCTGCCGATGGCGGTCTACTTCCACCGCATTTCTTTTACGGGGCTGACGGCGAATGTGATTATCGTGCCGTTGCTGGAGGCGGCGGTGCCGGTCGGATTTTTGGCGATCTTCACGGGATGGCATGTGCCGGCGGCACTGGCGGGGTGGCTGTTAAAGATCGCGGCGCGGACGGCGGACTGGCATGCGCGCTGGGAACCGGGGTGGCGGGTGTCGAATCCGCCGTTGTGGCTGGGGCTGGCGTTTGCGGCTTCCTTGATTCTGCTTGCGGTGGCTTTGCGGTACCGGCGGGGAGGGGTGCCGGCGGGAGTATTGGTAGCCGCCTTATTCGCGGTGATTGTGTGGCAGCCGTGGACGGCTCCGCGTGCTGCGCACATGCTGGAGCTGACGGCCATCGATGTGGGGCAGGGGGATAGTCTGCTGGTGATCTTTCCGGAGGGCCGCACGATGGTGATCGACGGCGGGGGAGTGCTGCAGTTTGGGCGCATGCGGCGGGTGAACTTGGATACGGGCGAAGACGTGGTGTCGCCGTATTTGTGGAGCCGGGGAATTCGGCGCATCGATGTTGTGGTGGCGACGCATGCGCATGAGGATCACAGCGGCGGCGTGGGCGCGCTACTGGAGAATTTTCGGCCGCGGGAGTTGTGGGTGGGGGCGAATCCGTCGGCGCAGTTGTTGCGGCGTGCGGAGGAGCTGGGGATTCCGGTGCGGCGGCCGACCGCTGCGCAGGGGGCTTACGAATTTGGGGGTGCGAGGATGGAAGTGCTGTCGCCTCCCCCCGGGTTTTCGCCGGCGAAAGCTGGTAACAACGATTCGCTGGCGCTGCGGATTACTTACGGGATGCACTCGTTTCTGTTGACGGGGGATCTGGAGAGCCCGATGGAGCGGCTGTTGATGGAGGAGGGGCGGCCGCTGCACGCGGAGGTGCTGAAGGTGGGACATCATGGGTCGAAGACCTCGACTTCGCCGGAATTTCTGGCGGCGGTGGCTCCGGCGGTAGCGGTGATTTCGGCGGGGTTCGAGAACTCGTTTGGGCATCCGCATCCGGCGGTGCTGGGGAGGCTGGGGGAGCGGCATACGGCGATTCTGCGGACGGATCGGGACGGGTTGGTCACGGTACGTTCGGATGGACGTAAGCTGTCGTTTGACAGCATGTTATGGCATCCAGCGGCGGCTTCCGATGTATTCAATTGGGCGCTAGCGGTTAATCCCGCGCCGTGAACATCTGTCCTGCTGCCAGCGGTTCCTGTTGCCAGCGGGTTCCTGTTACAATACGGACACAGGGTGCCACGACTTCTCACCGCCGCTTGCGTTTTTGTGCGTAATAGTACTTTCGAGCACACTCGCGTTTGCGGCATCGAACGAATACGAGGCCGACACGCGGCTGGCGATCGTCGATAAGTACGTGGACGCCACCCAATTGCAGCAAAACAGCTTGCGCGGGCTGCAGATGGAAGTGGACATCGACGCCAAACTTCCCAAGCTGGAAAAACACGGCAAGTTAACGGCGCTCCGCAAGATCTCAAAGCTGGGGCTGATCACATATAAGGCTTTGGGATTCTCCGGGGACAATACCGTTAAGCAGGAAGTGATCACACGATACCTGGCGGCAGAGAGTGCGGGCCGCGAGAACGGGACCATTGCGATCACACCGGCTAACTACAAGTTCCGCTACTCGGGGCGCATCATACAGAACAATGTTACGATGCTGATTCTGCAAGTGACTCCGAAGAAAAAGGCCGTGGGGTTGTTCAAAGGCGAGATCTGGATCGACGCGGCCACTGGCATGCCGCTGCGCGAAGCCGGACAGTTCGTGAAGACTCCGTCGGTATTCTTGAAGAAGATTGCTTTTGTGCGGGAGTATGAGATTCGCGAGGGAGTGGCGTACCCGCTGCACATTCAAAGCACGGTCGATACCAGGATCGTCGGCCGCGCCGAACTCGAGATTAGTTTTAGCAACTTCAGTAGGGATAATGGCGAGGATCAGGCTAGCGCGGGTGTCAGTTCGATGCCTGCCGAGGCAACCCACACTTCGGACCTGTCCGCGGCGCCCGAGGCCATCACAGCAGCCGCCGGAATCCGGCGGCCCGGAATTATAAGGAGATTTGCAAGCTTTGCCGAAGAGAACGCTGTTCTTAAATCCACCCTCGTTTGAAGGATTCGACGGCGGCGCGGGATCGCGCTGGCCTTCTACGCGAGAGATCGAATCTTATTGGTATCCGGTGTGGTTGTGTTACCCGGCCGGGATGCTCGAAAACAGCAAGGTGCTGGACGCGCCGCCGCATGGGGTTTCGATTGAGCAGACGGTGGCGATGGCGAAGGATTTCGAATTACTGGTGCTGTTTACTTCGTCACCGGGTTTTCACGTGGACGTGAAGATCGCGGAGATGATGAAGGATGCGAACGCCAAGATGGAAGTGGTGTTCGTGGGACCGCCGGTGACGATTGAGCCGGACAAGGTTTTGAATTCGACCAAGGCGATCGACTTCATCGTGCGGCGGGAGTTCGATTATCAGATTGCGAATTACGCCAAGGGGACGCCGCTGTCGGAGTTGCCGGGGGTGAGCTATCGCGCGAATGGCGTGAACGTGCATAATCCGGAGGCTCCTTACATCGAGAATCTGGACGAGCTGCCGTGGGTGAGCAAGACCTATCATCGCGACCTGGATTTCCGCAAGTATAACGTTCCGTTTCTGCTGAACCCTTACGTTTCGTTCTACACCACGCGCGGGTGTCCGGCGCAGTGCACGTTCTGTTTGTGGCCGCAGACGCATTCGGGGCATCGCTGGAGATTGCGGTCGGTGCAGGATATCGCGAATGAGTGCCGCTACGTGCTGGAGAATTTCCCGGGGCTGAAGGAAATTTTCTTTGACGACGACACTTTCAATTACCGCAAGGCGCGGACGATCGAGTTGTGCGCGGAATTGAAGAAACTGAAGTTTACGTGGTCGTGCACTTCGCGGGTGACTACCGATTACGAGACGCTGAAGGCCATGAAGGAAGCAGGGTGCCGCCTGCTGATCGTGGGCTACGAGAGTGGCGACGAGCAGATTCTGCGCAACATCAAGAAGGGCGCTACCGTCGATATGGCGCTGCGCTTTACGGAAAATTGCCACAAACTGGGGCTGACGATTCACGCGGACTTCATTGTAGGGCTGCCGGGCGAGACGCGCGAGACGCTGCGCAACACCATCGATTTCGCGAAACGGGTGGATGCGGAGACGATTCAAGTGTCGATCGCGCACGCTTATCCGGGAACCGAGTTTTATGGCTTCGCGAAAGAGAACGCGCTGGTGAATATCGGCATGTCGGACGCTAGCGGGCATCAGCTGCCGCAAGTGATTTATCCGGGCATTCTGGATGAAGGCGAGATGATGGAGTGGGTGGCGCGGTTTTACGACGAGTATTACTTCCGCCCCAAAACCGCATGGCGCATCGTGCGCAAGGCCATGTTCGACGGGCCGGAGCGCAAGCGGCTCTACAAAGAGGCCAAGGAATACATGGCTCTGCGCAAAACGCGCAAGCAATACGTGGTCGATCACAAAGCGAACGTGCTGGCCAAGGCCGCGGCGCAAGACCGGGCCTGACGCGCGCGACGGCCGGAGTCACAATGCCGCCTGCACGCTTGCAGTGGAAGACGCGGCTGTTTGCCGCGATCGTCATCCTGAGTAACACGCTGGGGAATTTTTTCATCGCTCGCGGTATGCGCGGGCTGGCGGTGCCTGCCGATTCAGCGCTGCATATGCTGCTGGCGATTTTCACTCCCTGGGTGGCGTTGGGGATTGCGCTGTTGATCTTGTGGCTGCTTTCGCGCATGGTGCTGCTGAGCTGGGCGGATCTGAGTTACGTGCTGCCGGTGACGTCACTGGGGTATGTGGCGAACGCGCTGATGGGGCACTTTTTCCTGGGCGAGCACATTACGCTAGCGCGCTGGAGTGGAACCTTGCTGATCGTCGCGGGGACGGTGCTGGTGGGTATGGGATCGCACACGCAGGCGCGGCAGGAGAACCAGTGAGCAGCTCATGGATTTTGCTGAGCATTGTGGTGGGCTGCACGGTGATGGGGGATCTGCTGTCCAGCTTCGAAATGAAGCGGCATGGCGAAGTGCAGGAGTTTCATCCGCGCGGGCTGGGGCGGCTGCTGGCGACGCTGGCGACTAAAAAGTTCCTGATTCTGTCGGTGTTCTTCATGGCGATTTCGTTTTTCGCCTTCATTAAATTAGTAGAGACCGCCGATCTTAGCTTCGCGGTGCCGGCGTCGGCTGCGACCATCGTGTTCGAAACGATTTTGGCGCGACTGATTTTGAAAGAGAGCGTGGATGCGCGGCGCTGGTGGGGAGTCTGCCTGGTGGCGCTGGGCGTGATTTTACTGGCCGAGTGATACTACTCACGATAGCCGCGATTGCCGCTACCTACCAGATACTGGCGATCCTGGCGTGTGTGTTTCGGGGGCGCGTTGCGGCAGCGAAGGGCGTGGGGCCGGTGTCGGTGTTGAAGCCGGTGCGCGGACTGGATGCGGGGTTTCGCGAGGCGATTCGATCGCACACGGTGCTGCAGGGGGAGTATGAATTTCTGTGCGGAGTGAGCCAGCCGAATGATCCTGGGCTGGCGGTGCTGCGCGAGTTTTATCGGGTGCGTGTGGTCGATAGCGACACGCACACGCCGAACGGCAAAGTCGGTGTGCTGATCGATTTGGCGGCGGCGGCGAAGCATCCGATTCTGGTAGTGAACGATGCGGATATTCGGGTCGAGCCGGATTATCTGACGCGAGTGACGGCACCGCTGGCGGACCGGCGGGTGGGATTGGTGACGTGTTTATATCGTCCGCTGGGCGAGACGTTTGCGGCGCGCTTCGAGGGGCTGGGAGTTGCGACCGATTTTGCGCCGTCGGCGTTAGTGGCGCGGCTGCTGGGCGTGGATGAGTTCGCAATGGGCTCGACACTGGCTTTCCGGCGCGAGGATTTGGAGCGCATCGGGGGATTCGCGGCGGTGGCGGATTATCTGGCGGACGATTATCAAGTGGGGCATCGCATTCACGCACTAGGGTTGAAGTGCGTGTTGAGCGATGTGGTGGTGGAGACGCATCTGGGCGGCGGATGGCGGCAGGTGTGGGCGCATCAGGTGCGCTGGGCGCGGACCATTCGGGTGTCGCGCTTCGGCGGATATTTAGGATTGCCGATTACGAACGCAACGCTATGGGCGGTGGTTTGCGCGCTATTCGGGCGCTTCGATCTGGCGACGGGGTTGTTGGGACTCCGGCTGGTGATGGCGTTCGCGGCGGGTTGGGGAGTGCTGCGCAGCCGCGACGTGCTATTCCTGTGGTGGCTGGTGCCGGCGCGGGATTTGTTCGGATTCGCGGTGTGGGTGGCTGGGTTATTTGGCAATTCCGTTGTGTGGCGCGGGCGGCGGCTGGAGCTCGATCGCGAGGGAAGAATTCAGGCAGATTAAGTTCTCGCGAGCGGGCATGGTAGAATCGATTTTAGTCCTACCCCGCAATGCGCCCGTAGCTCAGTTGGATAGAGCGTCTGGCTACGAACCAGAAGGTCGCACGTTCGAGTCGTGCCGGGCGCACCAGAAAAAGACCAATAAAGGCCACTTTTTTGAAGGAAGGCGGAGTGACTGACAGAAGGCCGTCAGTCACCTCTGTCAGTCACCAGCGGGATTCGCACTCATCATGCGGTCAATGGTGCCGGTTGCGTGTTGCAGAACCTTAGCCAGGGGTTTTTGCATGTACATGGACATGGTTGTCTTCACGTCGGCGTGGCCTAACATGGCGGCGATGTAAGACGCCGGAACACCGTCAGCAAGCGCGATGGTGGCGCACGCGTGGCGCAAGTCATGAATAGTGAAATGACGGAGTCCGGCGTCGGCCAGCAGCTTGGTAAAGTCGCGGTTTAGGTTTCGCGGGTAGATCGGCGCACCGTGCCGGGTGACGAACACATAGCCGCCTGTCTCGATCCACCTGTCTTTCGTCTCTGCCTTCGCCTTCATGGCCGCGCGCCGGTCGAGGTACTGACGCAGGATTTTGACCAAGCCAGGATTTAGGGGAAGAGTGCGCGCCGAACCGTCGGTTTTAGCTGGCCCGAGCTGTAATTTGCCGCCCACCGCTTGCAAGGATTGCCGGACCTGGAGCGTGGGCGGATCGTCGTCTAACTTCAAATCGTCCAAGTGAAGGCCCAGTACTTCGCCCTTGCGCAGCCCCATTGTTAAGATTGTCCGCAGGAGCGCGCCCTCACGATGTTTGCTGACCAACTCCAGAAGCTTGCGGGCCTCTGCGGGTGTCATGGGTTCGCGCAAATCCTTGGCAGTCTCCCGCGGTGCGGGCAGTTTATCAACGCTTAGCACCGGGTTAACCTTCAGCAATCTCTCCTTCACCGCGGAGTTAAGCGCGCCCCGAAGAGTGTCGCGCAGGTGCTTAATGCTCCGCGTAGACAGGTCCTTCTCACCTTCTGGCCGTCCAACCTTAGAGAACAGCCAACGCTTGACGTGCGTGGTCGTGAGGTCCTGCAATTTGATCGTGCCAAGGTCCGGTTCGATATGGCACCTCACGAAATCGCTGTACGTCCTGTGAGTCTTCGGCCGAACGGCTTTTTTCTGGATCTCAAGCCAGCTCCGCATGTAGGCCGCGATTGTCATCTTGTCCGGCGCCACAGCAACCCCCTGGTACCGGTCGTGACGTTGGGACGTGATCCACGCGTCCGCCGCGCCCTTGGTGTCGAATGACTTGGTCGTGAAATGCCGCTTCGCGCCCACGTAATAGGGAAGCTGCGCGCGCCATTTGCCGGTGACGCCATGCTTGAAAACCGAACCTTCACCGTCGCCGCGTTTTTTAGACATGCAGGAGCGTAACAGAAAAGCTCGTGTTAGTCAATAACCAGACGGTCAAAATATTTAGGCAGCCCGCGCCTTCGGCGGAACGCGCGTTCCGGACTCGACCCACTTAGCCAGGGCCTTCGCCGGAACGCGGATACCCTTCCCGATCAGGACCGTCGGCAACTCACCCGCGGTCATCATGGCGTAGGCCTTGCTCCTGGAGATGTCCAGGAGCTTGGCCACGCGCACGGCTTTCAATAGTTGGTTATCGATCAGCGCGCCGATGTCTTCGGTCATCAGAACATCCCCGGGCACTCAACATTGAAGTCGAGGTTTTCCATTTCGCTGGCGAGCGATTCGAGCGCATCACGCGCCTCTTCAACTTCAGCCGCCTTGCTGCCTTCCTTTAGATTGTCGGGAATGGATTCATACCACTCTTCCATCTCGCTCCGAAGTTCTTCAACGATCTCCCTGGCATCGTCAACCATCGACGAAGCATCGAAGAGGCGGGCTGCTCGACTTGTCGCGTCTTGGACTTTCTCGACGGAGAAAATATTTGCGTCTTCGCCGAAGGCTAGCCTGAGTGCCTTCACTACACTTGCTTGGCGCGCTGCGTCTACGGTGGCGGTAATTGTGTAAGTGCTCTGTGCGCGAGCGACTTTGGTTTCGGTGGCCTCAGCCGCCGGGATAGGGTGGGTGGAATCGACAGCCTGAGCCGTCGGGACAGAACTGGACATAGAGACACTACTCCATTTTTGAATTTGGAGTGTATCTCCCCTTGTGCCCGAGAGAGCCAAGAGGCGAACTAACTAAGTCCGGCCCAGAACACCTTTAAGGTGCCTTTCAGCAGAGCGCTTAAGACCTTTCGGTCCACCCGATTGTAAGCCCGCCTCCGGTGGTTCCTGCCAGCGTATCCGCTGGATGCATAGAGGTCATCGCTAACCGGTAACTCATTAATTATCTCGTATTGCGGGCCTTTCGTCAACAAAACGGATAAAATGAATCGTCACTTTTTAAGACATTTGGGGGTGACTGATAGAATATTAGGTAGGTACAGATTTTCCGGAACAGCCGGACCAAAATCTAAACCCTGGCCAAGACCAGTCTGCAATACCCCTCCGCTACGCCCAGCACGGCCCGAAAATGGCCGCCGCGTGATGATCGCCCCACGGTAGTAAAAACAGCTCCACAATCCAACAAAAAAGAAGAGGTAACACCCATGGCAAATAAGTTTATCGGCGGTGAAGAGCAAGTACGGCACGCGTGGAAACTAGTGGGAGGGGAGGCTCGCGACATCGAGCGCCGGCAAATCGCGAAGCTACGTCCGGCGATTGAGCTGGAAACACTTCCTCTCATTGAGTATTTCGACGAAGATCCCGAAAGTTTGACTTACAAGCAAACGAAGCAACGTAGCGGGGGTGTGTGGATAGTTTCGACGAGCGAAGGCACCGGCCGCGCGGGCGTAGCTTGTCGAGCACCGCTGAAAGTGGCCGCGCTCAAGATTGTCGAGGGCACGCACGTCCTGGCCGACGAAGCGCAAATACTCGATTCACTCGCGCAAGAGAAAAGCCGAGCCGCGGCCGTCGCTGCCGAGGATCTTCGCAATACTCAGGGCCGACGGCCCGTGATCGTGTCTCTACCGAAGGGAGCCTAGTGATATGGCCGTCTCCATCGAAACTCTCGTCGCCGAAGCCACCGCGGTCGCACCTCCCACCGATAGCGGTGCCGAGACCATGCGCGCCGGTGTGCTCGCTGCCGAAGGCGGGCTTAAGGCCGCCCGTGCCAGTAAAGTCGCTACCGTCGATCTGCGCCAGGAGCGCACGGAACGCAAACAACGCTGGCTAACCAAAGGTGTCACCCTCAGGGCCGAAGAGGCTGCCGACCGCAAGATGAAGGCGCTGCGGTTCTCGAAGGGCACTTCCAAAGTCAACTTGGACGAACACGCCGCGGCCATCGGCACCGCGGCCAACGTTCAAACCGTGATCGCCGATGTAGTCGCCGAAATCGAAGGCACGATCGCAGAGGCGGAACGCGCCGAAAAATCGGCCGCCTACAACTTGAAGTTGGCAGAACGCGAGTACTTCTATGCTGCTGGACTTGAGGCCGCCTGGCAGGCCAATCGCGCGTGGCTTCCGCTCCTGGAGCTGGAAGGCAACGTCGAAATCAACATGAACGATAGCCGCGTGGCTGCGTTCGTGAAGGAAATTCTGAGAATTGACAACGAACTACAACAAGGAATGGTGAATTGATCATGACAGCCAAAGACGCAGCAATTAAATTAGCCGAGTATCACAACACGAAAAAAGACCCCATAGTCGAGCAGGTCAACATTGCCCGATATATGAATTTTGGGGGCCCGCTGGCGTCGTATGCCGACAAAGACGAAATGGCCCAAGCTTATGAGGCGGAACTCGAAGCAATCGTCCTGCGTGGAGACGCGGCGTAAATGGAGCGGGCCGCTAAGCGGGTGTACCTGCCGTTGACGGACTCGGATGTTATCAGGATCGTCGCGATGTTGGACGCCGGGCAGAAGGGTAAACACATCGCAATCCAGATGTGTTGCTCCGAAGCGCAGGTGTCCGCCATCGGCACCGGCCGGGCATTCAAACGCCTTGCTCTGAAGAGCGCCAAGCACGCGGGACGCCCGCCTCTGGCCCCGCTGCCACTCGCCAAAAGGAAATTGATCCTGGCGCAGATGTGCCGGGCGGAATTTTTGTACGGGTCTGGGATTTCCCAGACCGCCGCGCAGGAAGCGGTGACGGGTCGACGCGGACAGCATCACCCAGCAATGCGACGCGTGACGCTTCAAGCAATGAGAACATGTCAGGACTTGATTGATCGTTGCCGTGCATCAGTCGGGCCGCCTGATCCGGTGACGAAGTGCCGCAAGTGGACAGGAGCAACCCAGAAGACGGGCCCAGCTTGTACCGCGTATCTAGCGGGTGAGACTATCGACGCGCATCGCGTGCTCCTGGCATTGTCCGGAAGAGTCATCAAACCGCGGGAGCGTCTTCGCTTCACCTGTGAAAATGCGGACGGCTTATGCTGCGAGCTGAGTCACGTTCAATCAAAGGCGGATCGCCATGCCGCCATCGCTTAAACGCTTGTCGCGTGACTTCCTGGCCGACTTAGAAAAGCGGGAGGCTGCGGGAACCGCGGTGCATCCGTATGATTTTTTGCTGGGTCTCTGCCAGGGAAAGAATCATAAAGGCGAAGTCATCGATGTTCCGATGACTGTGAAATTGCTGGCCGCGCAGAGCCTGCTACGTGTGCGCATGCCAGTACTTTCTAAGAGCCAGCAAGACATCGAGGTTGCCGATTCGCGCCAACAGCCCGGCGTTTCTCGCATGGAGGTGCTTGCGGCACTTGCGGCGGCAACTCCCGATCAGGTGAAAAAAATATTCGCGGGACTGAAACCACTTCAGATCGAAGGACCTCAAGATGACCAGCACACTTAAAAAACTCCTGGCGAGCGAAATGGAGAACGCTTCGCCGATCAGGCCACAAGGCAGTAACGAAATCACTGCGTTTATGTCCATTGCCGCGGACGTCGCGACGCCCGCGCTTGTTGCGGTGGAGGCTATGCGGATGGCCAAAGAAACGCTATGGAGCGAAGTAGAAGCGTCCGGTGCTCAAACGACTGGCGAAGATATCGTCGCGCTGGCAGCATCCTGGCAAGCTTTCCCACGCGCCGCCAAAGCGGCCGAGTGCTACTCGCTTGGACTTTCAAATTTGCGCCGCGGAGATAACCGGAGAACCTATGCAGAATGAAACCTTCCGCGAATCCCTGGCAGCCTATGCCGGTGAAGCTGGCCCCGCCGCGCGCGTGGTGCGCGTCCTGCGTCGCAGGGTGCCAGGGGATTGGACGCCGACAGAACAGAACACCAAAGCGCTACCGGCCGCCCTGGTGGCTACGTGGCGCGAGCTGTGGGCGGCGTGGAACAAAGACAACCCGGCCCCACACGAAGAGCCCGAAGAAGCAGACGACGGACTTGCATATAACGGCGTGATAAGACACGTCGACAGCTATAGCGCCCGGTTCACAATTGCCCACCGAGAGATCCTTCGTCACGGCTTCCCCACAGCTCAAGCGGCCGCACGTTTTCACGATCTGATGCGCCGCGAATTGAACGGCGATTTGCGGCGGCTGAATTTTCCGACGCCCGAGGAAAAACGCGGGCGGAAGTACACGCGTATCACCGCGCTGGCGACGATCAAAGCCAAGGAAGTGACGCCGCTACGGACCGATGTCCCTGGCAAAATTCACGGCGTCACTGTGAAGGGTGGCTGCATCACCGCAATGCAAGGCGGAAAGTATCTAGGGTCGTTTCCAGATCTGCGCTCCGCTTGCATTGCATACAATGCCGCAGTGCTCGCAGCGACCCGCGGGAACTCTGGACGAAAACCAGTTTTAAACTACATCGAACCAATTGAAAGTGAGCTAGCAGCATGAACGCAACCAACGTGATACATCGCCCACCGCCACCGCGTGACTACCGGTGCCGCGGCTGTAATTCTTCCCTCACCTCCGCGGGCATCCCAGCAAACTGGCTTAGTGTCCGTCTTCACGAAGACGGCGGCCATCGATGGATTTCGATGTGCTGTTCTGTGTGGTGCCTGTCCCAGTGGTGTCAGAACTTGGACGATACAAGCGCGTGGCGTCCGACGAAACCTCAAGCCGTCACAGGCCGCAAAATTCACTGCGCCCATTGCCGGGAATTCATCCTAGGGGAAGATCCGCCCAGCGGGTGGTACACGCTTTTCGATCATGACTCGACAGGCCATCGGCGGTTCTGCGGATCGTTCGATCACGCGAGTTGCCTCAGCGAATATGTCAACGAAACCCTGGCCGCCTTGCTGGAGGCCGCATGAAAACCATCATCCTGGTGCGCCGAGCTGACGGAGCTGTAAAGAAACTCCGCGCCAAGCCAACGAATCCGTATCCAGGTGTTAGCCAAGCGCGTTACGGAATGTGGCGCGCGCGGTACAAGCGCCGCTGGCTTGGTCGATTCACTACCGCCGAGCTGGCTTTAGCTGCAATCGAAAAGACGCGTAGAACTGAGTCAACATTAGACCTCATGTGCTCGGCACATGCACTCTAAAGTCCGAATAAATGATGGGAATATTGAAAAAAATCGGCCTCGGAAGTGGATCGTAAATTATAATGGAAGAAAAGCGGACTCGCAGAGCTTCAACGTGCACGACTGCATGACGCTAAGAAATAGAAATGCCCGGCGGGAATTGACGTTCCGCTGCCGGGCGAATAAGAGCATGTGAGGTGCCCTTTGAAACCTAAACCTATTTTATCACACCCGGCCGTTGACGCCGCGAATCTTTTCGCTGACAGACGCACGTGGCTAGCACCCGACTTACCAAGGGATCTTGCCGCTGAAGCTGCAGCACGGGTACAGCTAGGTAACGAATCGGAACGACCTACGACCGAAGATCGCTTTAAAGATTCGCTGCATCTCTTGAGCGATGCCGAGTTTCAGGCCTTCGCCGCCACCATGGAGCAACGATTTTCAGACCTCCTGAAATTCGGGCCCGAAGAGCCCGAGGAGTACAGCCCCGAGGAGCTTGAAGAAGAGCGTGTTTTTCGTGAGAGTGTAGGCTTGCCTCCCGCCGAAGAGTGTCAGCCCGGTCCTGACTTCAGCGAAACATACAAACTCTTCCAGGAAGTCAAAGCACGACGCCTCACTCCTGAAGAAGCCGCGGCCGAGGAATCTAGGGCAAATCGGGCACGCGCGGAAGAGCTAGCCAGGATAGCGGCATGGACGCCCGAACTAGGTAAGGCAAAATTTGAAGAGCAGGTAAAACTTCGGGAAGCCGGTTTCGCTGAAGCTAGAGCTGAGTGGAAACGCATTCAGGACGAGGAGGAAGCCTTCACAGCCGAGTACAACCGGCAGCGCGCAAGGGAATTGAAAGCTGAAGGAAAATCCGACGCTTTCATTTTTGAGATCACCGGATACGAGATGCGGCCCGGCCCGGCCCGGGAACAACCGGCCCGGGAACAACCGGCCTATACCCGATGCCCGAAAGGCACTTGGCACCATGATGAAGGCAGGAGCTACATAGCTCACTTGCTTAAAGGTAACCCGAACGCGACCGACGAAGAGGGACGCGCGATGGTCCTGGAAACCCTGGACTACATGGAAGACCAGAGCCGGGAAAAGAGAGCCGAGTACACCGAAGAGTTTACCCGTGCGTTTCGCAATTTCCGCAAGCGCGACCAGCAGTCGGCTGAGGTGAAAGCCGCGCACACTGTCAGGCTGACCGAAGCAATGCAACTTGCCAGAGGTATAGCGAGCAGGGTGAGCGCCGAACAGATAACAGCCATGCTCACGGCAGGGTTTACAGACTTGGACGAAACCGAAATCGACAACATTGTCGCCGCAGTCCAGGAACAGCTTAAGGTGAAACATTCAAGCAGGTGGAATGACGGGCTCAATTTCGCCATTGGTTTGAGAAAAGCGGGACTTGATCCAATTGAGCTTGATCGGGTCTTAGGTGCTAGGTATTCGGATCTAACTGCCCGCGAGCGAAATGACATCCATTCGATGGCTCTTGGCGAGAAACCGCTTCCGGAGACATTTGTTCCGAGGGCTGAGGCGAAGTCCTGGTCGATCGATGACCTTGTGCCGCTCGCTCAGCGCAGCATACCGGCGCGGAGCTGGCTAGTCGAGGACTTGCTACCTAAACAGGGCCTAACTCTGCTGAGCGCGCTGCCATCGCACGGCAAATCAATACTGGCGTATGCACTAGGTCGGGCCGTCTCACAGGGTGAAGACTTCGCCGGACTGGAGACTCAGAAGTGCCCGGTGTTGTACATTGACCGCGAAAACGACGGAGGTTACTGGAAGTCGGAAATCATGGAAGAGGTATTCCAGCAGGACGAAGGGGATAACTTTCACTTCAATCTAGGGACCGATGAGCAGGCACCGCCGGAACTAAACAATCTGGGATTGCTCGCGTGGGTCGAAAGCTGCGAGATCAAACCGCTAATCATCGTCGATTCGTTATCAAAGTACATGGTAGGCATGAATGAGAATTTGGCGCAGGACGTTGACCCGTGGATGGTGCAAGCTATCGCGCTGCGGAACATGGGCGCGTCGGTGGTAATTATTCACCACATGGGCAAGCAGGGAACCTCCCGCGGATCGACAGCGATTGTGGCCAACGTCGATTGGGCCCTCGACATTACCCGAACGGAGACGACGATTCCAGGAACTGACCGGAAGGGATTGGACACAATCCAGGTGAGGGTCTCGAAGGGCCGAGGTTCCCATAAAGATCACCTGTTCAAAATGAATTACACGACCCACGAGTTAGAGCAGGCGACGAAGACCCGGGCGACAGCGCCGACGAACCTACGGATGGAGGAATTGCTCAGTAAGAATCCAGGAATCAGCGGCGAAATGCTGGTACGGATGGCGATGGACTGCAAGCCGAAAGCGGCAACCCAAGCGGAGGGTAGGAACTGGATAGCGGCGAACCTGGAAAGCGGCATGATCCGGCAGGAAGGCAGCCGCCCGGCTGTTAAGTTATTCTGGACGGGCCCGCCACCGGCCCCGGATCATCCGGAACAAAGCAACCTTTACACGATGCCAGGGACGGCCGGGACGGCTGAAGAGGTTCCGTTTTAAATGTCCAGGAAAGTGGGGTCGGCAATCGTAGGGGGGTATTTCATACACCCCCTACTCCGTTGCCGTTAACCCTGGCTACTCCGTTGCTACTCCGTTGTACTCCGTTGCAACGGAGTAATGTTATTGATTCCTGGACAGTTAGCAATAATTTCCTGGCTACTCCGTTGCTACTCCGTTGCCGTTATTCCTGGCTACTCCGTTGCTACTCCGTTGCCATTTTTCAACGGAGTAATGTCGTTGATTCTAAAGGGAATTGAAAAAGCGGTTTTTAGGGCGAGTTTTGGCGCCGCCCGGCACCGCATCAACGCGGAGACTTCCCCGGCGGCGCCAGCTCGACACCTCTACCGCGGCGAAATCGCGAACGATGACCGGCTTCGATATCCGAACCAATCGACTCGAACACCTCCATCCATCCTGCCGGGCGTGCGCCGGTCGACCGCATTTTCCTGGAATCCTGGCCAAGATTGATATATCAGACGCTCCGTCAATTCGCAGCGCAACCGAATTGCGTCGCCGGTCGACACAACATGCGTGAGCTGGAAATGGTTTTGGAAAACCGCGGTGGAAAGAAAATCGAGGCGGGAACGACTAACGGAGGTGCGCCTTCGGCGCGTCTGATCGTAGCATGGAACGCCCGCGGAAGCGAGTGAATAATTAGCAGTACTTACAACTATTTCGCAGGCAGCTTGCCACCATCGGCAAGCCATCGCGTTAACAGGTGCTCGACCAATCCGCTAAGCTCGCGCCGTTTGCCGGTGTCGTCTATCAGCTTGCGCAACACGCGCGCATACATCGCATCGGGCAGCCACACGGATCGCTGCGAGTACCCTGGATCGGTGCTCTTACTGTTCGCTGACCGCGGTCGTCCTGGTGGGCGCTTCGCCTTCGGTTTAGTCATACCGCCGCGGCCATCGCGTTCCGCACGCTGCTACCGTGCCATTGCTTACGTGACGCCCCAATATGCAGAGCATTCAACCGGCGCGCAATTGCGCGCAGTGACTCGCCTTGCTGTTTCCACTCACTCATGAGCGCCAGGACTTCAGCCGCGGGCCTGCGAGCGCTGTGTACAGCGTGTGCGCGCTCCCTGGCTTCGTCAAGCCGTGGATTCCCCAGCACCGTACCGCGTGCCTTCGCCGCGGCGAGCGCCGATTTCGTCCTGGCCGAAATCATTTCTCTTTCGTGTTCCGCCATCGCCGCAATGATGTGCAAGGTAAGCCGATTCGCAGTAGGCATATCGCAGCAAACGAACTCGACACCGCTTTCCATTAGATTCGCGATG
Source organism: Bryobacterales bacterium (assembly GCA_963745995.1). Classification (GTDB taxonomy): domain Bacteria; phylum Acidobacteriota; class Terriglobia; order Bryobacterales; family Bryobacteraceae; genus Palsa-187. Next base: position 477,415 of record CAVUZF010000005.1, on the reverse strand, counting down.
AATGCTAGGTTACGGGATAAGCGGTCGAGTTTCGCAATCACAAGTGTGGCGCGATGCTTCCGGCACTGTTCGAGCGCAGCTAGTAGCTGCGGGCGGTTCGTGTGACGCTTGCCGCTCTCCACTTCGGTGAATTGCGCCACCAGTACGCCCGCGGCGGTGAATTGCTCCACGGCCGCGCGTTGCGCTTCCAAACCTAGGCCGCTTGCGCCTTGCCTGTCCGTTGAAACCCGGTAGTACGATACGAATTTATTCATGCTGCAGCAATTGTAAACGCCGGTTTTGATTTGTACAAGGGTTATTTTGGAGTACCTGAAACTGTTTGTGACGAACCGTGACGGACGCGCGTAAACGCATCGCCGAACCATGGCACCCACACGGTCGCGGTGATCGCAGCGGGCGCCCCAGCTCCTGGAAACGTCGACCGGCCAACCCGCCGCGGATCGGCGCTACCGGCAGATTAGGCAATCGCATATAGGTAGGGACTTTTTCAAAAAAAATATCATTCGCTGAAAGTTGTTAACGCCGGGCCTGCGCAATAACGGGTGGTAGAATGGCGTAACTGTTTATGGTTGAGAGCCATTACAAACATGGTGGAAGGCACTACTCGCACTGCACCTGCCCAGACTGTGGACGAATGGGTGGCACCCACTATTCGCATTGCCAGTGTTCGGAGTGCGGCAGGATTGGCGGACTACATTATTCACATTGCACCTGCTTGGGGTGCGGGCGCATGGGTGGGAAACACTACTCCCATTGCACCTGCTCGGCTTGCGGAAGGATGGGGGCCGAACCTGACTAGAGTGCGCATTCAAGGCTTGAGCACTTGGCGTGCGACGCTCTTGGCGATGCCCCAAAGCATCTTCGCATCTTCTGAGGAAATGCTCATGCCGCTGTATTCTTTTTGCGGGTGGATGTAGTTTCTATATTCACGAACGACGCTACCGACATCCTTGGTGGCTTTAGATATCCATTGCAATTCGTGTGCGACGTCGAGGAAGTTACTGAGCCCCCATTCCTTTAGCGGCAACGGAGTGCCTGCCCTGTCCTTGGGTGAACTCGCAGCCGTGAATACTCGACTCTTGTCTTGAAGCTGATTTACACGAGCCAGTAATAACCCCTCAAGCATTCCGCCCATCATCACGGCCGCCGCTAGGGGAGCACCATTCTCAACGCAATTGACGCACTCCTTCCACCTATTCCCCAAGATCATCTGCATTTTTGTATCTGTGACAAGGGGCGCAAAGTGCGGCGCTGTGTCTGACGTTTCACGTTGATCTTTGCGGGTAGTCGAGAGCGAAAGAACGTGGTCAGATTGAATTCGCGCGAGCCCCGACTTTATTCGCTTTAATTGAGCGAGATGGCGTGTACGGAGAGTCGCCTTTTCGCTGGCAGCTAAAAGTTCTCTATATTCATCGTCGATAGCGCTGAGCAGATCTCCGCTCAGAGCCGCCATAACGACGTTCCTGTGATTGGTGAACCACGTCAGCGAAGTCGCTTTGATGACGCGTCGATCATCGTCCGCGGACACTTGTGCTGACTTCCCTTTGCGCAACAATAGCCGAAGCGTTTCAGCTTCAGAGATAGCCGCGTCGATTGCCCGCTGAGGTTCGGTCACGATGCCTCAGGACTTGGCTTTCCTCGATACCTTCTTCGAACCCTTTTTGCTGGCAGTAGATCGTTTCTTCACATGTCTCAACTTCTTGTTAGTCGTTGAGCCATCGCCCGGGAGAGTCATGGTGACCAAGTTCTCTCCCACAGAGTTGATCGTATACACGCCCTTCTCGGGTCTGTCGAGCAGTCCCGACGTGTAGGCGTTGTTTAAAGTCATCTCAGGGTGAGGTGGAATCTTTCGACCTCCGACTTTGCGGAAGGCCTCAAGAAGGTGGTCCTTCGTCAAAGCTGCCTTCTTTTCAGAAGGAGGTGCGACGAACTGATAGTAATATGCAACCGTCGCCACGAATTGAACGTCGCTGCGCGGCATCTTAGCCGCTACGAAGGACTTGATGTCTTGGGAGGATTGGCTGGTAGCGGGAGAAACCGCGTAGCTTGGAATTTCAGTAGCATCGGCGGCGGCAACAGGCTCGGCAGTATGATGATGCACAGGTTTAAAGGGAAGAGAGGCCCTGAACGGAGCAGGAAGCCCTAGGCTTTCAGCAGCCCACCGAAAGATCATCTCTTGGTCTGCCGGATCGAAGTCTTTGATTGTTTCTGCAACACTGCGGGCCGCTTCAAACTTATCTCCGCCTTTAGCCATTATTTCGCGATTATAGCTGGCGTAATACACTATTTACAATGGACCTTAGCCGATGCTCAAGTTGCCCGCTTCGACGGCTGCCCGGGCGGGAAGAGTGAAGGAACACAAGCGGCCCGCTTCGTTGATACAAAGCGGGTATTATTGATTTCTAGTAAGCAAGTCTACATTTCATGCGCTCTGCTACGAAAGGAGTCGCCAGGTGTTCTGCGTTAACTGCGGAAAGGCGTGCGAACAGTCTTACAAGTTCTGCAATCATTGCGGTTATCTGTTGCCTTCGAACGTTGGTCAGAGTGCAGTCGAGGGCGCACCCGGTCAGCTGGTACTCAGAGCTGCAGCCTCAGTTGATGCTCCTCCCGAGACTGCCGCTTTCCAAGCGGGATTGCTAAGAAGTCACAGAACACTGCAATGCCCTAAGTGCGGGCTGATCAGCCGTGAAGGCTCGATCCGGTGTGACTGCGGGTTTTCCTTTGCTCCAACTGCTGTGGAGCAACAGGCCGAAGCGGCCCCGCCGCTGAAAAGTGCTCCGTATGCGACCTTCGTTTTACTAGTCCTCGGTTCGGCTTTCTTTATTTCGGTGGTGGTCTTCAATGTTGCTGGCGGGTTAGCTCGGAACCACTGGGAAGCCACAGTTTCGACCGCTGTTGCAGCGGTGGCCGCCATACTACTAGCTCGAAGTGCATGGAGTGCATGGCATCGGGTCGTTGCCGTTGAGCCAGAAACCGACGCTATGCTCAAAAACCGTCACCGGCGTGTACTCCGGAACAGTACAATCATCCTCCTCCTCTTCTTTTCTAGCGCCGCAATCATAGGGGCTGCAATTGGTCGCAGCGGCGCCGAAGCGGTACAGCTTGCTGCAGACCAGGAGCGAATTGCAACCGTAGGCGAACGGGTGTCAAAGGCTCGTGGTGCGGTTGAAGCCACCATCCCATCGTACGTCCAGATGTACAAAACTATCGAACCAGACGTGTTAGTCCTTGAGCCCGTTTTTCGTCGGCTGAAAACTGAGCTTACGGTGTACGATGGCAAGTTCCCTGCGCAACACGAACAAACCTCCAAGAGCCTAGCTGGCGTAGAAGTAGCCTTACGACGCATCGCGCTGGTGAAGCAGCAAATTGACGTTGCCAAAGAAATTGAGGCCCTTGATCCGAATCAACAATTTCCTACTTGGAAGACGCAAATGCAACCTCTGCTTGATAGCGAGAAGACCCTCGATTCAGATAATTAGGCTGTCTTCAGCGTGAGTGGATGAATGGAATTGACAGCCACGTCCCAGTCGTGCAGACAGAAAACATGGCGAACGCGCTGTGACCGGAACAGATACCCTAGCCACAATGAATCCGAAACGATCGACATGGCGCTCAATCCTAAGTTGTCCGGAAAATAAGTAGCGTCGATTCCAGCGCCCAGAACCCCCGCTACGACTCCGGCCAGCAATGTCCACCTTAGGAGCTTCAACATATCCCATGTGCGCGCCGAGAGCAAGAGCGTAGCCACTGCGCATTCCATAACAAATAAGAGCAGAACCGGCACGGTGCTCGCCAGAAATAGCGCGTATTTGGTGGAGCTGTCGAAGTTCTCGGGGACATAGCTTTGGATATTAGTCGCGAAGAGCACGATGCCAATCAGGAGTGAGCTGTAAAGTTGCCAATAAAAATACAGGAGCCAGCCGCCGATTGGATTTCTCTTCCGACCGTTACAAACGAACCAAGCGACCAGTCCTCCAGGAGCAAACGTTGGTGAGTATTGACTTCCGCCACTGGTCGCAGCAACCGCAACAAGCGGAACCGCGAGTGCAAATATTAGCATGCGAAGCAGCAGATTCAGTCTGTTCAGCATTTTCCAGCACCTCCTTTCGTTTCTCGTCCTACGATTCGACCCGTTCCTTCAAATTTGTGCCACCAGGGAGAGAATCGCGATTCCAAAGCACAGCGACCCCCATCCACGATGCTTAGTAATGAAGAGCACGATTCCAGACAATGTGAAAATGGTGAAAAAGATCACGTTTCTTCAACGCCTCCAAAAGCGGTCTGCCGCGCTTCGTGGAATACCGAGAATAATATCAAATCCTAGAAGTGTCAGTTGAATTCGCTGATGTTCAGCGCAGGCTAGACATTCTTTCGAATCAGGGCCGGTGATAAAATCGTCTCACAATGTTTCCGAGAACGGCTGGCATATGGATGAGCACCTAATCTTCCTCATCGACCTATTAGGCTTCCAGGACGCGGTGAGGAACGCGGAAAAGGAAAAGTTAGAACAGCTAACTAAGATGCTGCACACTTTTGCGTCTTGGAAGTCTGAGTCGATACCCACCATCACCACGTTTTCGGACCACGTAGTAATGAGTTATCCGATAGCCGATTTGATAAAAATGTCTCACAATGGCGACCCTGGCTTCGGCTTGATGATATCTCAACCATACGTTGCAAGGCTCGCGGTAACGGCGGCTAGACTTGGCCTTCTTATTCGCGGCGGTATAACCGTGGGACCGCTGTATCACTCCGCGGGCGTCGTTTTTGGGGAGGCTATGAACGAAGCCTATAATCTTGAATCGCGCGTCTCCTTTTATCCGAGAATCGCAGTATCTCGAAAAGTCTATTCGCGAGTTGGGCCAGTGGGAAGGGTGGAACTTCTTTTGGACAACGATGGAGTCACCCATTACAACTACTTCCTACATATGATCGCGAACCTGCCGGAAGACGAGCACCCTCCCAAGACAACAGCTTGGCGATATGCCGAACTGCAACAGATCATCGACGAAAATATCGACAAATTTGAGCAGGAAGAGCGATGGAATGAGTTGGCAAAGTGGGCTTGGTTTCAAAACCGCTTGGAACGCTCAGCCGCGGGTTTTTTGGATTCGTTTAGAAGAAGTGAGCCCAAGGCGATGCAGGAGATGGAGCAGCGGCAAGCGGCACGGCTACGATACGGGACGCGTGATTAAAAGGCTTTGGGATGAGGATACCAGATCAGTTTCTTAATTGCGTGGTCTTCGTCGTTCGTGGTGAACTTGACGCGATTGGCCCGGATGACTACGATCCGATTGGAACGGGGTTCATCATACATGAGCCATCGAAGGTAATTCCATCGGCGAACTACTATTACCTCGTCACGGCTAAGCATGTGTTCGAGGTGTTTACAAAAACGGGCTACATGTGTCTAAACGTGAATACCAGAGCAGGTGGAGTGGCGCACGTGCCGTTTCTCTATACTGCATTCACACATGAGACTGATTCTACCTGCGATGTGGCTATAATACCGATCACCCCTGATCCCGAGAAGGTAATCATCACCAGTGTTCCCATTGACAGGTTGCTGACCGCTGAGTCACTAAGCGAGAAGGGTATCGGCATCGGAGACGAAGTCTTCATGCCCGGTCTTTTTACCCACGCGGCTGGGCAGAAACGAAACATGCCCATAGTTCGCCACGGAAATATTGCCATGCTCCCAGAGGAACAAATTCAGATTGATCGGGGCTTTGCCGACGTTTACCTCGTGGAAGCTAGATCCATCGGTGGGCTTAGTGGATCGCCTGTTTTCGTCCGACAAACGGCAGCTATCCAATTCCAACGCGATAACGAGACCAAGATAATTCAGGCAACGTCTAACGAATTTTTTCTGCTCGGACTCGCACATGGACATTGGGACATCCGAGAGTCGGACATCAATAACCCAGGTCTCACGCATGACCGACAGCGTGGGGTCAATATGGGCATAGCTGTTGTGGTTCCAGCCTACAAAATTCTCGAAGTAATGGCGAATTCCCACTTTGTAGCTTTTCGCCAGTCCTTGGAGGATCAATTGAAAAGGCGCACGTCGCCATAAATCCGCGTAAAGGCCGCACTCGTCAGTCACCCGTCAGTCACCAGCTTGGAAAATCGTCAAAGTGGCTGACTGAAAACAGTGGTTTTATTGGGTTTTTGGACGTATTGGACCCCTGAATCTGACTACGAACCAGAAGGTCGCACGTTCGAGTCGTGCCGGGCGCACCATAAAAATCAAAGTTTTTGAGATAACTGACGAGCTGCCGGTCGCCTCTGTCTGGCCCTAAAGGCTAAACGTTCGGCTCGCCGGGAGATGCCTCTCTTCGCTCTCACTCTGCTTAGTACTTAATACTGCTTACGTCCGCTCGAACTTACTTAACCAAACAGTCTTAGAACTCGGATCGTCGTAGGTTCAATTTGAGCAATACCCCTGAAGGGGGAGTGTCCTTACCCCCGATAGATGGGTGACGACTTTAGAGCCCGGCCGTGTACCGAGCAAAAAAAGGAGGCGAGTACGATGAAGAACGCAATTCTTAAGATAAGGGCTATCCGTGATACTCGCGGACAGGACCTCACTGAACATGCATTGAGGGCTTGCGGAATGCGACACAAGTTGTTTTTAGTCTTCACCCTAGTTGCCGCGTTGCTTACGGGCGGCAGCGCGAAGGCGGACGAACATCGAAACAGAGATGACGAGAAACCAGAATATGCAAATCAATTCGGAAGGGGCTTCTCGGGAGAAATTTTCGTGACCACTGTCACCGGCGTGGTCGAGAGTGGGAATCTGTTTCCATCAAAGTGCGCGGTATATCTGGACGGTGGAGCTGGGCCCCATGCGCCCAGATGGGCGCCGGGCCTGCCGAACGGCGACTACTATTTTCAAGTAACCGATCTGAGCGGCGAAGCCTTGCTGAGTACCGATCCTGTATCCAACCGGAAGTTCCACGTCTCTGGTGGAGTGATCACGGCCTTTACGGGGGTCGGCGGTCCGGCTCATCCGACCGGCGTAGATCAAGATAACGGCGCGCGCGGAGCCACGACCATTCAACTGGCAAATTCCAGCTGTCCCACTGACTACCTCAGAACACCAAATGCTGGCAACGTTTATAGGGTATGGGTGACCCCGGTCGCGAGCTTGGTAGGAAAACCGGCAAACGTAGATAATCCCTGCGGCCATGGATGTTTTCATGGTTTCTTGCCGTCGAGATCCAAATCCGACAACTTCAAAGCCGATTCGGGCGCAGCAGCATCCTTTTGTTTGACGATGCAGAAGCAGTTCTTCGATGGTTTCACAACCGTTCCGGATTTGCTGGGTTGGGGCATCACGGTCACGGACGCGCTGGGCATCAGCAACCACTACACGACAGACTCGTCCACGGGAAGTGTCATGGCATGCCAACTTCCGGCCGGAGCATACACAGTCACGGAGGATTCGTTCGACCCCACAACGAAAACACCACCTATATTGGGTACGTGTGCCTATGTGTCCGCTTACCAAAGCGTCCTGAACGGCGTAGTACAGACGACGCCCGGAACCGTAACATTCAGCGGGTCCACGCAGGCGATGAACGTGACGTTCATAAACCAGCTTACTTGTCTTGAATAGCGCAGAGAACAGGGAGAACCAGGCGGGCGCCGTGTCGAGTTCCGGTCACCTTGCAAATACACCGGCAAAGGTGGCAGGCGCGACACGGCTTCAAAGTCAGCGGCAGGCTATTGTTCCCTCTGAATTGCAGTCGAACCACTTTGGATTGGATCCTGATCGTTGTTCGCACTTTCGTGTGCGGTCGTAACAGCCGGATTCGGATGCCTAGAGGGAGCGCGCGTTCAAGAGTCGATAGGCCCCCGCAGGCGCTCCTTTCATCCTGTCCACGACGTTGGCTTCGCGGTTTTCCTGAATCACGAAGCTGGCGATCGATTCCTTCTGGCCCAATAGCACCGCAGCCGGTTCAGCACAACCATTAATGAAGCTACATCTCATTTATATTCAGATGTTTAGCTTTGGTGTTCCGAGTGCTGCTACAGGTGGCAGGGAAGGAAACAAAATGAAAACAAAACTAATCGCGGTGATGATGTTGGCGGGCGGGTCGGCTTTTGCGCAAGGTCAATTCGGGGGAGATGTCAATGGAGGCGGACCGGGGTACAACGGCGCGCAGGCCGGTCCGGGCTATGGCGCTCCTGACTATAATGGCGCTCCGGGATATAACGACTCTCAAACGTTTGGCGGTGCGCCGGGTTACTATCCTCCGGAGCCCGCTGGTGCATACGCGGCGCCGCCGCTATGCGCTCCTGGCAACGTGTGGATCGACGGTTATAACGGAGTCGATGGCTACTGTGCGGTGCCTCCTTATAGCGGCGCTTACTGGATCGGGCCGGGCTACTATGGCGGACGCTTCGTCGCCGGTTACTGGGGTGGCTCACGGGGCTTCGTCGGTGGCCGTGGATTCCACGGTGGTGTGGGCTTCGCCGGCCACAATGACTTTCGTGGCGGCGCCGTCGGCGGCCGAGCTTTCGCCGGGAACAATTTCCGTGCCGGGGCGGTGGGCGGACAGAGCTTTGCGAGGAACAACAGTTTCCGTGGCGGGGCGCAAGGCGCGCAATCCTTCCGTGGTGGGTCGAGCTTCCACGGCGGCGCGCCGAGCGTGCGATCTTCCGGCGGGTTCTCTCGCGGCGGAGGAGCGCGCAGTTCGGGTGGCGGACACTCCGGTGGAGGACACCGATAAATAGCTGGACGCGTATAGAGCGCTGGACGAAGCGGGTTGAGGGCGAGGCGCGGGCTTCGCTTTCAACCTGTTTTTTGCTATCTAGTCTCGCGGCCGAATGCCTAGGGATTGCCGGCCGGCCAAATCAAGCCACACTTATAAATTGGTTCGTCAGAATTGCGACTTGGTGGTATTTCGTTCCGTCATTCGCGTTCGTTTGGCCTTGGATTTTTGTGCCTGTGTTCGTGGCCGGGTACGACTTATTTTTAAACGCGGAGTATCATGATCTAGTCATGAGATTCACGCTCCTCGCTGCTTTAATGCTCGTGTGCGCCACCGCGCTGCAACCTCAATCGAATCGACCGCTCGAGGGCGTCATCGATGTTCACGTGCACTCGCTTCCCGATAGCGAACCCTGGGCCATGGACGGGATCGAGGTGGCCAAACTGGCGAAAGCCAGTGGCATGCGCGGCCTGGTGCTGAAGAGCCACTGGGAACCAACCGCGATGCTGGCTTACCTTGCGCGCAAGGAGGTCCCTGGGTTGGAGGTGTTCGGCGGAATCTGTCTTAGCCGCGCCGTGGGCGGCATCAATCCAGCCGCAGTGGAGGAAATGGTGAAGGTGACCGGAGGCTGGGGGCGCGTGGTGTGGATGCCGACGCTCGACGCCGAGCATGTCCGGCGTAACGCCAGATCGAACCTGCCGTTTACAAGCGTATCGCGGAACGGGGATTTACTGCCTGAGGTCAAAGAAGTCCTGGCGGTGATCGCCAAGAACAAATTGGTCCTGGCGACCGGCCACTCCTCCCCCCAGGAAGATCTGATGCTGGTAAGGGAGGGTCGCCGGCTGGGTGTTGAGCATATGATCGTTACCCATCCTATGAGCAGTTCCGTGGGAATGACCGTGACGCAGATGCAAGAGGCGGCGAAAGCAGGGGCATTCATCGAACTGGTATATGTACCCACGCTTACCAAGGAATCGATCCATCGCAAAGCTCAGTTCAGCGTTGCGGACGTGGCGAATACTATTCGTAAAGTGGGATCGGAATTCGTTATTCTTTCGACGGACCTGGGGCAAGTGGGGTTTCCACCGCCCCCAGAAGGACTGGCTACCTACATCGCAGAGCTGCGAGCGCAAGGGTTCACGAAGCGCGAACTGGACCGCATGACCAAGGAGAACCCAGCGCGATTGCTCGGGTTACCCGTGTTGTGAGGGTATCCCATCGGCCTGAGGTTAGGTAAGGCACGCCTGTCCCCGTTGTCAGTAAAGATCACTTTTTGCGAGGATAGTTGCGGTCGCCCTCCGTCCAGTGCTGGATCATGCCGGTGACTGCACCTTTGGGATCCTTGACGAAATCCACACCGGTTCCTTCCATGGTGAAGCTGTTTTCCGAGTGCGCGACGAGAGGGATCTTTACCGCCTGACCCATCGCTACCATCAGGCGGTTGCCTTCCAAGGTGACAGTCGATACGGCGCCCGCGGGTGCTTGGTATTTACCGACGTATTGCGCCAGAACCTCGAGCGGAACACGAACTTCTTCCCCGCTTTTTCCGACGAGGTGCGTCGAGTCGCGCTCGTTCTCGCAGACATACTCAATCAGTTCTCCGTCCGGGATCAGAGCGAACTCCATGGGAAGCTGCCACGGCTTGTTGTAGGCCTTGGGATCGTCGAGCGTCACTTGAAGTTCAAGGTGGCTGGCGTCGCGGCGGCGGAAGCGCTCCGTCATGCGTAAAGCTTCCGTGTGCGGGTGCCCGGCAAGATCGAGCGAAGTGCGGTCATTATAACCGGCAGTGGTAACTACGAGCGTATCCCCTTCCCAGCGTCCAACCGAGTAACCCATCCAGGTTGGGTTGGGATCTTGCGGCAGTGCGCGGCCGTCGGTAAAAATCTGCCGAAAAATAGTCTGATATTCGTAAAGGATCACGACGAGGTTCGGCGTTTGGACGATTTTCATCGGAAAGTTGCCAAGCCCAATACCGGCTTTCGGACCGGGCGGCAGACAATGGATTCCGTCCGTGTCCCTGCGAAAATCTTCCCCGCGCTGTTTGTACAACGCCGCGGCCCACGGTTGGATGTCCTCGGGCTTGAGATCCGAGGCGAGATAGAAACTTCCATTACTGACCAGCCAGACTCCGGAAAGGTCGGGCTTCCCATCTGCGGACCGCGGCGCGGGAGCCGAGAGGTCAGGCTTGCCGTCGGGTGTTCGGGGAATCCCCGGGGTTGGGTGATTCGGCCATTGCGCCGTGACGAAACCGCTCGTCACGCATAGGATCGTCGCGAGCTTGAGCATCTGTCCTCCCTCGCCTCTCGGTGGTCAAAGTCGGCCGGCGCCTCACGGAGTGTGCGCCTGTCCAAACATACTAACAGCCGTTATCGCCGGGGTCTAGTTTGGCGGTTCGACAGAAAACCAGTCTCCTGAGCATGAGTATGTGGGAGTGACGCGGGGACGATCGGTAAGCTCCTCTCCCGTCCAACTCCGCTTATCTCAACCGGCTTTCCGATCGAGCAGACTCAGCCAAATCCTCATAGCAGTCCCGGTTTGGTTAAATGGGGCGAGAGCGGAGAACCTGCTCTGGCCATGCCACCACCACCCGACAGGCCGCATCTTGCTTCTTTGATTACAGATCTGGAGCGGCTTGGCGACAAGCCGGCGGTGGTTGGACGGCGCGGGCTTCGCATTGAGCGGACTTCTTACGGGGAGCTGGCGCGTCTGGCCGGACGTTTCGCCTGTGCGCTCGAATCACGCGGCATCACAAAAGGGCAGCGGGCGGTGATTTGGGGCAGCAGTGGAAGGGAGTGGATCGGATCATTTTTCGGATGCATCCTGCGCGGTGTGGTGCCGGTGCCGCTGGACATCGCGGGTTCGCCGGATTTTATTGGAAGAGTCATCGCAGAGGTGAGCCCCAAGCTTGTGACAGGCAGCCAAGAGCAGCTTCGGGCTCTCGATGGCCGCGTGCCGCAGATCGCCTTCGAGGATTTCGCCACGGCGCTCCCGCGCGAGCCCTTGCTTGAGCCGGTCGCTGGTCTCCACGAAGATGACACGCTGCAGATCATCTTTACGTCAGGCACCACGGGCGAGCCCAAAGGAGTAGTCCACACGCATCACAATGTGTTGGCAAGCCTGCGCCCTATAGAACGGGAAATTCAAAAGTACCTAAAGTTTGAGCGGCTCGTTCATCCGCTCGGGATTGTGAATACGCTGCCACTCAGCCATGTATTCGGCCAGTTCATGGGGATCTGGATTCCGCCATTATTGGGTGCGGTGGTCCACTATGACACGCGTCCGATCGGTGGAGATCTTGCCGGCGTAATATACCGGGAGCGGATATCAGTCCTGGCCGCGGTACCCCGTGTTGTGGAAATAATCGAATCTCACCTGATGGAGCGATTCCCGGACCTTCCGAAGCGGTTGAAAGAAGCGGAAGGCCATTCGGTCTGGCGGCGATGGTGGATCTTCCGGGACGTACACCGGGCTTTGGGGTGGAAGTTCTGGGCGTTGGTTGTGGGCGGCGCGACACTCGCGGCCGAGGTGGAGCACTTCTGGACCACTTTAGGTTTCGTGGTGGTGCAAGGCTACGGAATGACCGAGACCGCCGCCCTGGTCAGTTTGAACCATCCGTTCCATCCTGCTCGCGGAACCCTCGGGCAGGTGTTGCCTGGGCGAGAGGTTCGGCTAAGCGCGGAGGGCGAAATTCTCGTGAAAGGCGAAACCGTCTCGGGCGCGACCTGGGCCGGAGGCGCGATGCTGCCGCGGAAATCGGAGTGGCTGGCGACGGGAGACCTCGGAGAGATAGACGCGGCGGGAACGCTCAGCTTTCGCGGCCGCAAGAAGGACGTGATCGTAACCGCCGCGGGATTGAATATCTATCCGGAAGACTTGGAGGCGGCTCTGCTGCGGCAGCCGCAGGTACGGGCGGCGGCCATCGTCGAAGGCGCCGGACCACAGGGCCCGCACCCCTTGGCGGCACTGGTGATGCGCGGAATTGGGGATGATGCGGGAGAAGCGGTGCGGGCGGCCAACCGGGAACTCGCCGAATTTCAGCAAATCCGGCATTGGACCATTTGGCCGGAGCCCGACTTGCCGCGCACCTCAACGGGCAAGGTCCTGCGGCGCGAAATCGCTGCGGCGCTTGCCATAACAGCAGAGGGGAAGCGAACCGGAACGCCAGCGAGCGGCGGCTTGGGAGGCATTATCCAGCGGATCACAGGAGAGGATTCATCCACGCTGCCGGACAGCGCGCGGCTTTCGGAAGACGTGCATTTAGACAGCTTGGGACGGGTAGAGCTGCAGTCGGCGTTGGAGACGCGTTTCGGGATTCCTATCGGTGACGCGGGCTTTCAGGAAATTCAGACACTGGGCGAACTCAGAACGCTGCTCAGAGGTTCCGGTCCGGCAATGGAGCCGGGCAAAACAACCGCCCTGGTTCAGGATCAACACATTTACCCGCAGTGGCCGTGGACACGCTTGGCGATGGTGGTCCGCACGATGTTTCTGGAAGGAGTTGCGATGCCACTGGTCGCTTTGTTGGGGGCGCCAAAGGTAAAGCGGGAGTGGACTCACGAGCCGGATGTGCCGGTGTTGATTGTTTCAAATCATGTCACGCTCTTCGACGTGCCGATTCTACTATACGGACTCGGGAGGCGGACACGACGTCGCGTAGCGGTAGCGATGGCGGGCGAGATGCTGCTCGATTGGCGCCAGGCGCGCGGCCAAGGAAACTGGTTTCTGAATCTGCTGGCACCGGCCGCTTATTACCTGGTGACGGCGTTGTTCAATGTTTTCCCTTTGCCGCAGTCGGGAGATTTTCGCGCGAGCTTCGAGCACGCGGCGAGAGCCATGGACCGCGGTTTCCATGTGCTGGTGTTCCCGGAAGGAAGGCGCACGCCGGATGGGGAGATGCACGCGTTCCAACGCGGCTCCGGACTGCTATGGAAAGAACTTCAGTGCGATGCGCTCCCCGTGTATCTGGACGGTCTATGGGTATCCACAGCCGCGCATGCGAAATGGTTTCGTTCCGGTAAGATCTCAACGCATGCCGGGAGAACAATCGCCCTAAAGCCTGAAATAGACCCTGCGGCGGCGACGGCGCTGCTGGAAGAACGGGTGAGGAGCTTGCAGAAGAAACGATTGGCGCGAGATCCAGCTTAGGAGGATTCCCGCACCGGCGAATCGTTTCCGTTCCTGTTCGTTATCGGGGCGACCGAGAAATCCATTAGCGCCGGACGGGTTGGGGCGATGCGCGCACAGCGCGCTCGAACGCCCAACCCCGGATGTGATTGATCTGCTCCTTCATGGTTCGGGACAGCGGGACCAGCTTTGCGGCGACGCTGATGAGATCCTGTTCGGTTAGGTCACGGTCCGCCAGCTGAGCCGTGGTCAGGGCCGATATGACGCACTGCTCGATCTCGGCGCCGGTCCAGCCACTCGTGAACTTAGTCAGTTGTTCGAGATTGAACCTGCTCACATCCACCCCGCGGCGGCCGAGATGTATTTTGAAAATTTCAATCTGTTCGTCCTCCTGCGGAAGATCGACGAAGAACACCTCGTCGAACCGCCCTTTGCGAATCATCTCGGCGGGAAGAAGATCGATGCGATTGGCCGTGGCGGCGACGAAAAGACCGCGCGCCTTCTCCTGCATCCAGGTGAGGAAAAACGCGAATATTCTGCCCTGCTCCCCGCCGGATTCGGTTGACGTGATCCCCATTTCGATCTCGTCGAACCACAGCACCGCGGGCGCCATGTCTTCCATCATCTTGCACGCCTCGACGAACGCGCCTTCGGGCTTGCCGTGCCGTCCGGAGAAGATCTCAATCATGTCCACGCGATACAGCGGGAGCTGAAAATAGCTGGCGATGGCCTTCACTGACAGGCTTTTGCCGCAACCAGGAATACCCATGATGAGGACCCCCTTGGGCACGATTTCCTTGCTCAGGCTTTCGCGCAGCTGGAAAAGCTTGCGGCGCTCCAGCAGCCATTTCTTAAGGCCCTCCAGCCCTCCAACCTCCTCGAGATCGCTTGGCCTCGGCAATGAACTCGATTACGCCGCTGCGGTTCACCAGAAGGCGCTTTTCTTCGAGCAAAGCCGGCAGCGACTCCGGTCCGAGCTCGGTTCCGGCGGCCAGAGCGCGCCGCAACGCGTAGCGCGCTTCGTCGAGCGTCAGACCTAGCAGGGCCCGCGCGAACTGGTGAAGGACATCCTCGCTGGTATCGTTGCGCGGACCGGGCGACATTCGCTGCGTCTCCTCGCGCAGAAACTCCACCAATTCGGCAAAATCGGGCGCCCGGAGCTCCACAAAAAGAACGCTGCGCTCGACTTCTTCCGGAATGAAGCGGACCGGAGAAGTGATCACCACGAACTTATGCTGGTCGAGACAGCTCTCATGGACATCGCGAAGACGGCGTCTGATTTCCGCGGATTCCCGGAGCGGCTCGTGAAAGTCCTTGAGGTGGAAAATGCCGGCGTCCTTGTAGGCGATGATGAAGTCCAAAGCCGTGCGAGGATCCCGAGTGCTCGCGTCGGCCGCCTGTCCGTCGCGATGCATCCCCTCGGTAAGGCTCCATGTCCAAAGCGGCGTAGGTATGGACGTGGACAAACGCCGGCTCACTTCGCCCAGCACCCTGGCGGCACGCTGCTCTTCCGGCAGCGTAGATAAGTGAGCGGCCGCCCCGACTCGAACACCTCCCGCAGCATCTTTGCGGCGCGGCTCTCAGCAACTTGGGATTTCATGAAACTCGATGGCGGTGCGCTCCTGGGAAATTCGCAAGCCTCTCCGCGTCTTTCTCATAACTGATCTTACAACCCTGAACCGATTGCGTGGGAACCGTGTTAGAGATTAACGGCGATTGCTAGTTTCGGCGACGACTGACTGGATAGCTGTCCGATATGCCGGTTGAGTTCGC
The DNA here is from genome assembly GCA_963745995.1 of Bryobacterales bacterium. Taxonomy (GTDB): domain Bacteria; phylum Acidobacteriota; class Terriglobia; order Bryobacterales; family Bryobacteraceae; genus Palsa-187. The sequence continues at coordinate 461,798 of CAVUZF010000005.1, read as the reverse complement.
CGGGCGATGCGCTGCCCTACATGGGCAATCAGCCGGGACCACAGAGTGTCAGGTGCAGAATCGAAAACGAGATCCGCATCGCCAGCAAAGATGTGCCAAAGGCCTTGGCCGGCTTCGTTTTCCAATTGCCCAGGGCCCCAGCCAGAGTATCCGAGGTAAACGCGGAACTCTTCTGGGCCGGCTCGCCCCGCCAAAGTCTTTTCAAGAAGCAGCTTGGTCGAAAGCAGATAGATCTTGCCGGAGACATGAGTCGCCCCTTCTGGCATGGTGTTCGCTTTCAGCAGGGCCAGTACGTTCTGCGGCTCGACGGGACCTCCCAGATAAATCGGATCGGAGCGCCCCGCTGCTCCTTTCAATGACGAAAGCGCCCGCGAGATCGACAGGCTTGTGCCGCGATTGATTGCGAGCCCCAACGTCCCGTCGTGATCGTAGCGGACTAATAAGATCACTGTTTCGGCGAATACGGGATCCCGCGAGTCCCGACTTGCAACTAAAAGTTTACCGATGCCGAGATCCTGAACGCTTGTCGATTGAGCTCGAAGGACTAGGTTGCCGCACAAAACCGCCAGCGCAATCGCTGACAATCTGGAGCATCCGTAGGCCATGACACTTTATTCTACCCAAGCGGGTTATAGATGCCTGCGCATTGACCTTTCGCTCGAACTTGGCGCTAAGCTAATGTTTGTGAAAGCGCGAGACGTTTCCGAAATCGCGAAGGCGTTGGGAAGCCTGGGCGGGAAGCGGCGCGCGAAGGTTCTCACGCCGGAGCAACGCAGAGAAATCGCGCGCAAGGCTGCCGCGGCGAGCGCGACTGTGCGCAGCAAAAAGGCGGCCGCCAAGAGGAAGGGAAAAGGACGCTAAACATGCCGAAGAAAACTGCAACAACACCTGAGACGAACCCGGGAACTGGCGAGGAAAGCATACTGGTCACGGCCGCGAAGGCGATCGGCACGGCGGCTGGGAAAGTGGCGCGGCTGGCTGGAGCGGCGCCGGAAGCGGGGGCGGCGAAGTCCCAGAAAATACCCAAGCTGGTGAAGAAGACCAAAAGCAAGCTGCCGCGCAAGGAAAAGAAGGCTGCGCAGAAGAAAAGCGCGAAGTAGGACACGGTGCCCAAACCCTCCTAGTCCCGTCTCCCAAGGGTGCGGCGCCGGTGGCCCTCCTTACCTTCATTTATTGCGCTAAGCGCAAGTGCACTTATGGTTTATCCCTTGACCCTCTGGGTCGGAACGTGCTAACTTGCCAGAAGGTTATTCAGGGAGGTACTTGAATGAGGAGTCTTTTATTACTAGCTGGTGTGCTTATTTGTACCAGTCTATACGCCCAAACGGCGCAGATTCAGGGAACGGTTTTGGATTCCACTGGGGCAGCGGTTCCGGGCGCGGATGTGAAGGCAACACAGACGGCCACCGGGGCGGTGCGCAACGTCACCAGCGGCGCGGATGGATCTTACGTTTTGCCCAATCTGCCGATTGGTCCTTATCGTCTGGAAGTGGGCAAGGCAGGGTTTAACACTTTCGTGCAGACGGGCATCATTTTGCAGGTCAATACCAACCCGACAGTGGAGGTCTCGCTCAAGGTCGGTAACGTCAGTGAACAAGTGCAAGTGGAAGCCAATGCCGCACTCGTTGAGACGCAGGCCACCGGCGTCGGCAACGTCATGGACAACCGGCGCATTCTGGAACTGCCGCTCAATGGGCGCGTGGCCACCGACATGATCCAATTCACGCCGGCGGTGATCGTACAAGGTGTGGCCGGCAACGGCGGGTACCCCAACACGCAGCAGTATGTGATCAACGGCGGACAGTCTTTCGGCGACGCGTTCTGGCTGGATGGCAGCGTGTTCAACAATCCCTGGGACAACGCCAACATGCCGTTCCCGTTCCCGGACGCGCTGCAGGAGTTTAAAGTGGAGACCAGTTCGCTGACGGCGCAAAACGGTGTGCATGCGGGCGGGACCATCACGGGCGTCACGAAGTCCGGCACTAACGCGTTTCATGGCGACGCATTCGAGTTCTTACGCAATGGCGATTTGAACGGGACCAATTGGTCGACGCATACCAACGATGGAGTTCATCGCAACCAGTTCGGAGGCACCGTCGGCGGTCCGGTCAAGAAGGACAAGCTGTTCTTCTTTTTCGGCTATCAGGGCACGATCACCCACTCCACCACTTTCCAGAACGATTTTATCCCTACGGCGCAGATGATCCAGGGCAATTTCAGCGGCTGCCCGAGCGATATTACAGGTCTCACGGCGGCGCAACAAGCTCTATTTGTCAACAACCAACTCAAGGCGGGCGTCTCGTTCGACCCGGCGGCAGTGAAGCTATCGAATCTGCTGCCTACGGGCGCCACCGGCTGCGGACTTGAACCGTTGGGTCTGCAGACGCAGGTCAACGAGAAGCAGTATGTCGGCCGTGGAGATTACCAGGCCAGCGCCAAGAACACCATCTTCGGGCGCTACCTGCGCAGCCAATACTACCGGCCGCCGTCATTGAGCATCACTCCCAGCAACATTCTTACCTCGACGCAGGGTGGATTGGACGATGCAGACCAGACCTGGACCGCAGGCGACACCTATTTGTTTAGCTCGACCATGGTAAATCAGTTCCGCGGCTCCGTGGACCGGACCGGAATTCATCGCTTCGATTCCAACTATGTCTCTTCCTGCGATCGTGGGCGTGCAGAATCTCTACTGCGGATATGTGCCTCACCAAAGCACGTTCTCGATCGGCACGGCGGGTACCAACGGCTTTTCGGTTGGACCCGGCACGGGCGGTGAGGCAGCCGCCCACAGCACGACCTATCAGCTCAATAACGACGTCAGTTGGGTTCGTGGCGCGCACCAGATTAACTTCGGATTCGGCGCATCGACCTACAAGATGAACTTCCTGGGGAATGTCTATTCGCAAAACTCGTGGGTCTTCCCAAATATTCCCGCGTTCCTGCTGGGGCAATACACCACGCTCTCGATGTCCGCACCCAACCCGCTGGTGCAGCAAAAGTGGTTCATCGACGGCTACGTGCAGGACACCTGGAAGGTGACTTCACGCCTGACCGTGAACGTAGGCCTGCGCTGGGAACCGTCCCTTCCTCCGGGAATGCTGAATAATGCGGCCTATAACTTCAGCTTCGCGAATATGATGGCGGGAGTGAGAAGCAAGACGTATGTCAACGCGCCTGCGGGACTCAGCTTCCCCGGCGATCCCGGATTCGACGGTCTGGCCGGAGTGCAGAACCAATGGAATCTGTTTGCGCCGCGCTTGGCCATCGGCTACGACCCCAAGGGCGACGGCAAGATGGTCATTCGCGCTTCGTTCGGAATCTCGTATGACTACGTGAACGGCTCGATGTATGTGAACTCGGCCGACTCTCCGCCGTTCGGAAATACCACCATTCTCGCCGCCGGACCACTTGGCGGATTCAGCAATCCATTCGCGGGGAACCCGGGCGCAAACATCTTCCCGTATTCCCTGAACGGCAATTCGCCCTTCGTCACGGGCGGAACGTATATCGCCGAGCAGCCCGGCCTCAAGGCCACCCAGGTCAACCAGTGGAATTTCGTGATCCAGCGGCAGTTCGGCAACGATTGGGTCGCGTCGGCCACTTACACCGGCAGCGAATCCGACCATCTGTTGTCCTCCTACGACGCGAATCCGACGGTTTACACGGGAAATTGCGGGACGGCCGGCAAAGCGCCCTGCCCGCGCTTGTTCACGCTGAACAACGACCCCTACGCCAAGTATTACAACGACGTCGACATCCTGGATAGCAGCGGAACGTCCAGCTACAACGGCCTGATTCTGGCGATTCAGAAGCGCTTGAGCAAGGGCCTGCAGACCAACGCCAACTACACCTGGTCGCACTGCATCGGCGATCTGACCATCGGCAACAGCACCGGCAACGCGGGTGGCGGCTATCAGATTCTGTCCACCGCTACCGGCGTGGGCGTGCCCAGCAACCGGCGCTATGATCGCGGCAACTGCCAATCCATCGAAATCGGTGGCACCTTCTCCTCCGACCGCCGCCAGATCTTCAACTGGACGACGGTATACGAGACTCCGAAGTTTTCCAATCACATGGTCAACGCTCTGGCCTCCGGCTGGAGGCTGTCGGGGATTTACCGCGCGACATCCGCGCAGTGGGTCACGGTAGGCTTGGCCACCGACAACTCGTTCACCGGAGTCTTTAGTCCGGCGGCGAACGAGCGGCCAAACGCGACTGGCATATCCGCGCTGTGCCCCAATCCAGGCCCAACCTGCTGGATCAACGCGGCGGCGTTTGCGACTCCGGCTGTGGGAACGTTCGGCAACGCAGGCCGCAACAACGTGGAAGGTCCGGCGTTTTTCCAGGTGGATGCCGCGCTGGTCCGCGACTTCAAAGTCAAAGAACGGTATACCCTGGAACTTCGCGCCGAAGCCTTCAACCTGCCCAACAGCCGCCGTTCCGGCATCTCGCGTCCCAATCTGGCGGCTGGTGCTTCGGGCCTCAATCTGACGCTGGGGACGGGGGGCGCGCCGGGTACGATTGGCGCGTTTGGCACGCAAACCAATTCGCTCGATCCGCGCATCCTGCAAATGGCTATGAAGTTCGTGTTCTGACTCAGCGAAACCTGCGAGAGTTCGATCGAAAAAGACGGGGTTGCCTTCGCGGGCAGCTCCGTTTTTTTTGGCGCGGGACGAGATCTCGGTACTTGCGCTATGCGCATGAGATTCAAAAAAACTAAGAATCTGCTTGATCCCGGCCGCTAAAGGTGATAGCGTCGCATGAGATCGGGAGGTTCCGCAAATGAGGAGCTTTTTATTACTAGCCGGGGTGCTTATTTGTACCAGCCTCTTCGCCCAGACGGCGCAGATCCAGGGAACGGTTTTGGATTCCACTGGGTCGGCTGTTCCCGGCGCGGATATTAAAGCGACGCAGACTGCCACGGGGCAGGTGCGCAACGTTACCAGCGGCGCCGACGGCGGCTACGTGCTTGCCAATCTGCCTATCGGTCCTTACCGCCTGGAAGTGAGTAAGCAGGGATTCACCACTTATGTGCAGACCGGCATCACTCTGCTGGTAAATACCAACCCGACGGTGGAGATCTCGCTCAAAGTCGGCAATGTCAGCGAACAAGTGCAGGTGGAAGCGAACGCGGCACTGGTCGAGACGCAGGCGACCGGCATCGGCAACGTGATGGACAACCGGCGCATTTTGGAATTGCCGTTGAATGGCCGTGTCGCGACGGACATGATTGCCTTCACGCCCGCAGTGATTGTGCAGGGTGTGGCGGGCAACGGCGGATACCCGGGGACACAGCAGTACGTGATCAACGGCGGGCAGTCCTTCGGCGATGCGTTCTGGCTGGATGGCAGCGTGTTTAACAACCCGTGGGACAACGCGAACATGCCGTTCCCGTTCCCGGACGCACTGCAAGAGTTCAAAGTAGAAACCAGTTCGCTGACGGCGCAAAACGGCGTGCATGCGGGGGGAACGATTACCGGCGTCACCAAGTCCGGCACCAACGCGTTCCACGGCGATGCGTTTGAGTTTCTGCGCAACGGCGATCTGAACGGCACCAACTGGTCGACGCACACCAACGACGGTTTGAAGCGCAATCAGTTTGGCGGGACCGTGGGCGGTCCAGTGAAGAAGGACAAGATTTTCTTCTTCTTTGGGTATCAGGGCACCATTACCCACCAGACGGCGTTCGCCAATGACTTGGTTCCCACGCCAGCGATGATCGCGGGCGATTTTAGCGCGTGCCCGTCCGATATTACCGGACTGACGGCGGCGCAACAGAAGTTGTTCACCAACAATAAGCTGAATCCCGGCGTCACGTTCGATCCGGCGGCGGTGAAGCTGGCCAAAATGCTGCCGACGTCCAGCGGCTGCGGCATTTCGCCTTTAGGCCTGGTGACGCTAGTGAACGAAAAACAGTATGTGGGACGGGGCGATTATCAGACCAGTGCGAAGAACTCGCTGTTCGGACGCTACCTGCGGAGCCAATACTACCGGCCGCCGTCATTGACCGCGACTCCGACCAACTTGCTTTCTTCCTCACAGGGCGGACTTGACGACGCCGACCAAACCTGGACCGCGGGCGACACATACTTGTTCAGCTCGACCATGGTGAACCAGTTCCGCGCCTCTGTCGATCGCACTGGAATTCGCCGCTTCGATTCCGACTTTGTCGATTCCTGCGATTTGGGCGTGCAGAACATTTATTGCGGATATGTGCCGCATCAGAGCACGTTTACGATCGGCACGCCTGGCGCAAACGGCTTCGCGGTTGGGCCCGGCACGGGCGGCAAGGCGGATGCGCACAGCACGACTTTCCAATTGAACAACGACGTGAGTTGGGTTCACGGCGCGCACCAGTTCAACTTCGGCATGGGCGGCGCGATGTACAAAATGCTGTTCCTGGGCACCGTGTACGCGCAAAACCAGTGGAGTTTTGGCAACATTCCCTCATTCCTGCTGGGGCAGTCGACGCAATTAGCGATGTCGGCGCCGAATCCGTTGACGCAGCAAAAATGGTTTATCAGCGCCTACGCGCAGGATACCTGGAAGTTGACTCCGCGTTTGACGTTGAACGTGGGCATCCGCTGGGAGCCGTCGCTGCCGCCGGGAATGCTGGATAAAGCGGCTTACAATTTTAGTCTGGCGAACATGCTGGCGGGCGTCACCAGCAAGACGTTCGTGAACGGGCCTCCGGGAATGAGCTTCCCGGGCGATCCGGGCTTCCAGGGTCTAGCTGGCGTGCGGAACCAGTGGAACTTGTTTGCGCCGCGCGTTGCGATCGGCTACGATCCCACGGGAACCGGCAAGATGACCATTCGTGCTTCGTACGGTATTTCGTATGACTACGTGAACGGCTCGATGTATGTGAACTCAGCCGACTCCCCGCCGTTCGGCAACACTTCGATCATCATTGGAGCGCCGTTCAGCAACCCCTACGCTTCGAATCCGGGCGGAAACATCTTCCCGTATTCGCTGAATAGCAATTCGCCGTTCGTGAATGGCGGAACTTACATTGCGGAGCAGCCTAATCTAGCGACTACCGAAGTGCATCAGTGGAATTTCGTGATCCAACGCCAATTCGGCAACGACTGGGTGGCGTCTGCCACCTACACGGGCAGCGAATCGGAACACCTGCTGGCTTCCTATCAGGTGAACCCAGGGGTTTATATTCCGGGAACGTGCTCTGCCGGACAATACGGACTGACTTCGGGCGGACTGTGCTCGACTGCGGCCAACACTAACCAGCGGCGACTCTTTACGATCAACAACTACCCGGGCGCCATCAAGTACGCCGATATCGATGTGCTGGACAGTGGCGGGACTTCGAGCTACAACGGCATGATTCTGGCGATTCAGAAGCGGTTGAGCAAGGGTCTGCAGACCAATGCCAACTACACCTGGTCACATTGCATCGGCGACTTGACCATTGGCAACAGCACCGGTGGCGCGGGCGGGGGGTTCGTCGAACCCAACAACCGGCGCTATGACCGCGGCAATTGCCAGTCCGTCGAGATTGGCGGCGTATTCTCTTCCGACCGCCGGCAGATCTTCAACTGGACGACAGTGTATGAGACGCCGAAGTTTTCGAACCACACGGTGAACATGTTGGGCTCCGGCTGGAAGTTTTCGGGTATCTACCGGGCGCAGTCGGCTCCCTGGGTCACCATAGGGTTGAGCACGGACGTGTCCTTTACGGGGGCGGCCACCAACGCACAACGGCCGAACACCAATGGGCTTAGCCCGCTGTGTGCCAGCCCGGGCCCGACCTGCTGGATTAACCCACTCGCCTTCTCTCAGCCCGCGCCAGGTACGCTCGGCAACGTGGGCCGCGACAGCGTGCAAGGTCCCGCGTTTTGGCAGGTGGATGCGGCGGCCGTCCGCGACTTCAAAATCCGCGAAGGATATACGCTTGAGGTACGCGGGGAAGCCTTCAATCTGACCAACAGCCGCCGTGCCGGCATCTCACCTCCCAGTTTGGCGGCGGGCGCGTCCGGCCTCAACCTCACTTACGGGACGCCCGGATTCGGAACCATTACGAGTTCGCTCGATCCGCGCATTTTGCAGATGGCGCTGAAATTCGTATTCTAAGCGAAACCTGAGTCTAGTAGTTCTCAACGACGGGGTTGCCTTTGCGGCAGCCCCGTTTTGCTTTTAACCACCCGAAGTCACGTGACCTCATTCGGTCATGCCGGCGCGGGGGCGGCTGGTGTCTAAGGGGTTACTGAAAGGACACGGAAGTGCTTGGTGGCAGGCGTGTCCAACGAAGATACCATCCGGGAATTGAACCAGCTCACCGAGACCTGCAAGGACGGCGAGTTGGGCTACCGCGCGGCAGCGGAGAGCGTCCATAATACGGAGCTGGCGAGTGTGCTTACCGAGTACTCGAAACAGCGCGGGCAGTTTGCCCGGGCGCTAGAAAGGGAAGTGGAACGCTTGGGCGCAAAGGCGGACCAATCGGGGACGCTAGGGGCGACGCTGTTCCGCGGCTGGATCCACTTGAAGGCGGCGCTTACGGGAGGCGACGGCGGGGCGATTGTGGCGGCCTGCGAATCCGGGGAAGAAGTGGCGGTGGGGGCTTACGAAATCGTCGTCAATTCGGACATCACGGGCGAGGCGCGGGTGCTGGTGGAGAAGCAGGCGCGGCAGATCGGTGAAGCACACGCGCACATGCTGCGGCTGAAAGTGGAAACCAGCACGGTGGATTTCCAGAAGAACGATTAGGCGCGTACTCACCTATAGACGGTATTTGGTCATCGAAGTGCGTGTGCAAAAAATGAGTATAATGCCGTCAAAGCTCATGAAGGACGATCACTCCGAGCCTCTTCTGCTGTCTCCGCCGGATCCTGCGGCCCCTGTTAAAATGACGACGACGTCTCCACCCCCCGCTCCTCGGCGGCGGCTTTGGATCTGGTTGCTTGTGTTGATTTTAGTGGCGGCCGGGGTGTATTACCTATGGCCGAAGTCGAGCGCGACCAACACGGCGGCGGGTTCGGCGAAAGGCGCGGGGAAAAATGGCAAAGGAGCGACTGTCACTCCGGTGGTTGCGGCCAAGGCATACAAGGGCAATATCGGTATTTATTACACGGGGTTAGGTGCAGTTACGCCACTGAATACTGTCACGGTGAAGAGCCGCATCGACGGGGAGTTGCTGAAAATTCAGTATCAGGAAGGCCAGCTGGTTCACCAGGGCGATGTGTTGATTGAGATCGATCCGCGTCCTTATGAAGTGGCGCTGACGCAGGCGCAGGGGCAACTCGCGAAAGACCAGGCGGCGCTCGACAATGCTCGTACCGATTATACGCGCTATCAGACGCTGCTCAAGCAGCAGGCCATTGCGGAACAAATTGCGACCACGCAAAAGGCCACGGTCGAGCAGGATGAGGGCATCGTGAAAACCGATCAGGGGCAGGTGGATAGCGCAAAGCTGAATATTGTATATTGCCACATCACGGCCCCGATCACGGGGCGCGTGGGGCTGCGGCTGGTGGATCAGGGGAACATGGTGCATGCGGCCGATACCAACGGTCTGCTGGTGATCACGCAGATTCAACCGATCAGCGTGCTGTTCACGATCGCCGAAGATCAGTTGCAGGTGGTGCTCAAGAAGGTTGGCGCGGGGCAGGCGCTGACGGCCTATGCGTATGATCGCGACATGAAGAATATAGCTGGCGACGGGGTCCTTGACGACGATCGATAATCAGATCGATCCTACGACCGGGACGCTGCGGCTGCGGGCGACGTTTCCGAATACGGACAACGCGCTGTTTCCCAATCAGTTCGTCAACGTGAAGCTGCTGGTGGAGGAAAAAACCGGCGTGATCCTGGCACCGACGGCGGCTCTGCAGCGCAATACGAACAACACCTATGTATACGTGGTGAAGCCGGATTCGACGGTGACGCTGCGCAGCGTGACCGCTGGCGCGAGTGAAGGGGACAACACGGAGATCACTTCGGGGCTGGTGGAGGGCGATGTGGTGGTGCTGACGGGCGTGGATAAGCTCGACGAGGGAACCAAGGTGAACGCGCAGATATCCGGCGAGCCGCGGGGGCGGCCAAAGGGCGATAGGTGAACCCGTCCCGGATCTTCATTCTGCGGCCGGTGGCCACCACTATGCTGATGGTGGGGCTGCTACTCGCGGGCGGGGTGGGGTACACGCAACTTCCCGTTTCGGCGCTGCCCGAGGTGGATTATCCGATCATTCAGGTGATCACGTTTTATCCGGGTGCGAGTCCGGACGTGATGGCGTCGTCCGTGACGGCTCCGCTCGAGCGGCAGTTCGGGCAGGTGCCGGGACTGCAGCAGATGACTTCGACCAGCTCCGATGGGAGCTCGGTGATCACGCTGCAATTCAATCTGAGCCTGAGTATCGATATTGCGGAGCAAGAGGTTCAGCAATCGATCAATGCTTCCGGGACTTATCTGCCGCCGGATCTGCCGGCGCCGCCGATTTACAGCAAGACGAACCCGGCGGATACTCCGATTCTGACGCTGGCGCTGACTTCGCAGGACCTTCCGTTGTCGAAAGTCGAGGACCTGGCGGATACGCGGCTGGCGCCGAAGATTTCGCAGATTGCCGGGCGTGGGGTTGGTGAGCATCAGCGGCGGGCATAAGCCGGCGGTGCGGATCCAGGTGAATCCGACGTCGCTCGCGTCCTATGGAATAAATCTAGAAGATCTGCGCACGGCGATTATTGCGGCGAATGCGAATCAGGCCAAGGGAAATTTCGATGGGCCGCGGCAGGCTTACCAGATTGGAGCGAACGATCAACTGCTGTCGAGCGCGGATTATGCGTCGCTGCTGATCGCTTATAAGAATGGCGCTCCGGTGAAGCTGACGGATGTAGCCGAGGTGGTCGACGATGTGGAAAATCTGCGGCAGGCGGCGTGGATGAACCAGACGCCGGCGGTGATTCTGAACATCCAGCGGCAGCCGGGGGCGAACATTATTTCGGTAGTAGACGGGATTAAGAAGCTGCTGCCGCAGCTTACTTTGTCGCTGCCCAAGTCTGTGAAAGTGACCATCCTGACAGACCGCACGACGACCATTCGGGCGTCGGTGAGCGACGTACAGTTTTCGCTGCTGCTGACGATTGCGCTGGTGGTGGTGGTGATGTTTGTGTTCCTGCGCAACTCTAGCGTCAACCATCATTCCCAGCATTGCGATTCCGATTTCATTGGTGGCTACGTTCGGCGTGATGTATCTGATGGGCTACAGCTTGAACAATCTCACGCTGATGGCTTTGACGATTTCTACAGGGTTCGTGGTGGATGACGCCATCGTGATGATTGAGAACATCACGCGCTATATCGAAGACGGGGAGGAATCGCTGGCGGCTGGCGTTGAAGGGGTCGGCGCAGATCGGGTTCACGATTGTTTCGCTGACCATTTCGCTGATTGCGGTGCTGATTCCGCTGCTGTTCATGGGCGATATTGTGGGGCGGCTGTTCCGCGAATTCGCGATCACTTTGAGCATCACGATCCTGGCTTCGGCGGCGGTGTCGCTGACCATTACACCGATGATGTGCTCGAAGCTGCTGAAGCACAAGCCGGAGCATCAGCAGGGGCGCTTCTATCAAGCCTCCGAGCGCGGGTTCCAGGCGGTGATCGATTTTTATGCGCGGACTTTGCAGTTCGTGCTGCGGTTTCAGGGCGTCACTTTACTGGTGGCGATCGCTACGCTGGCGCTGACGATTTTTCTGTTCATTGTCATTCCGAAGGGCTTCTTTCCGATTCAGGATACGGGGGTGATTCAGGGGGTCTCGGAAGCGGCGCAATCGATTTCATTTCCGGAGATGTCGAGCGAGCAGCAGCAACTTTCGAAGATTATTTTGCAGGATCCGGATGTGGATAATCTATCCTCCTTTATTGGGGTGGATGGGACCAATACCACGCTGAATAGCGGGCGCATTCTGATCAACCTGAAGCCGCTGAGCGTGCGCAAGACCAATGCGAGCGATGTGATCCGGCGTTTGCAACCGAAGTTGGCGCAGGTGGCGGGCATCACTTTATACATGCAGCCGGTGCAGGATCTTTCGGTCGAGGACCGCGTCAGCCGCACGCAATTTCAGTACACGCTGGAGGATGCGAATCAGGATGAGTTGAATACGCTGGCTCCGCAAATGCTGGCGAAGCTGCAGCAGTTGCCGGAGCTGAGCGACGTGGCGTCGGACCAGGAGACGCAGGGGCTGCGGGCGAAGCTGGTGATCGATCGCGACACGGCATCGCGGCTGGGGATCACGACGGCGGCGATCGATCAGACGCTGTATGACGCATACGGGCAGCGGCAGGTCTCGACGATGTTCACCCAGTTGAACCAGTACCACGTGGTGATGGAGCTGAAGCCGGATTTCCAGAGCAGTCCAACGAACTTGAGGGATTTGTTTATTCAAAGCGCGGCGGCGGGGTCGTCGGGGGCTGCGTCGCCGGCGTCGACCACGGGTTCTAGCTCCGGTTCGGGCACGTCTTCGGGCGGTTCTTCGAGCACTTCCGCAAGCTCCATTGCAAGCAATGTTTCCGCTGGCTCATTGCCGCAAAATGCGACCACACCGGCGCCGGCGACCATTAGCGGAGGGCAGACGCCGCTGGGGGCGTTTACGCATATTGAGCAGACTTCAGTGCCGATCACCATTAATCATCAGGGGCAGTTTCCGGTGGTTACTTTGTCCTTTAATCTGGCGCCGGGAGTGTCGCTGGGGGATGCGGTGAAAGCGGTAAACAAGGTAAAGGACGAGATTGGGATGCCGGCCAGTGTGCAGGCGGCGTATCAGGGCACGTCGGAGGCGTTTCAGACTTCGCTATCGAACGAGCCGATTTTGATTTTGGCGGCGTTGATCACGGTGTATCTGGTGCTGGGCGTGTTGTATGAGAGCTACATTCATCCCATTACGATTTTGTCGACGCTGCCTTCGGCAGGGGTGGGCGCGCTGCTGGCGTTGATTGTGTTTCACCAGGACTTCAGCGTGATCGCTTTGATCGGGCTGGTGCTGCTGATCGGGATCGTGAAGAAGAACGCCATCATGATGATCGATTTTGCGTTGGCGGCGGAGCGCACGGAGGGGAAGAAGCCGGAGGAGGCGATTTATCAGGCGTGTCTGCTGCGTTTCCGGCCGATCATGATGACCACCATGGCGGCGCTGCTGGGGGCGCTGCCGCTGGCGCTGGGGTCGGGCAGCGGATCGGAACTGCGGCGTCCGTTGGGGATCACGATTATCGGCGGGCTTTTGATCAGCCAGTTGCTGACTCTCTATACGACGCCGGTTATATACATATGGTTCGACAAGCTGGCGCTGCGGTTCTCACGGCATCGCCAGCCGGAGACGGTGCCGGGGGCGCTGCCGGCGGAGTGAGCGCATGAATATATCCGAGCCCTTTATTCGGAAGCCGGTGGCCACCACGCTGTTGCTGGTGGCGATCACGCTTGGCGGGAGCGGCAGCTTACCGGCTGCTGCCGGTGTCGCCGCTGCCGGAGGTGGAGTTTCCGACGATTTCGGTCAGCGCGGGGCTGCCGGGGGCGAGCCCTGAAATCATGGCATCATCGGTGGCGACGCCGCTCGAGCGGCAATTCGGACACATCGCGGCGGTGACGGAGATGACTTCGTCGAGCTCGCTAGGGTCGACTAGCATTACGTTGCAATTCAATCTGGACCGCGACATAGACGCAGCGGCGCGCGACGTGGAAGCGGCAATCAATGCGGCGCGCGGATATTTGCCGGCCAACTTGCCGAATAATCCGTCGTACCGCAAAGTGAATCCGGCGGATTCACCGATCTTCATGCTGGCGCTGACGTCGCCGTCGCTGACGCGCGGGCAGATGTATGACGCGGCGTCGACTGTTCTGGCGCAGAAGCTTTCGCAGATCACTGGCGTCGGGCAAGTGACGGTGGGAGGAAGTTCGCTGCCGAGCGTGCGCATTGAGCTGAATCCGCTGGCGATGAACAAGTATGGCGTGGGGCTGGATCAAGTGAGCACGGTGCTCAATAATGCGAACGCTAATGTTCCCAAAGGGCATCTTTCAGGGCCGACACGCATGTGGGAGGTGGGCGCGAACGATCAACTCTTCAAAGCTAGTGAATACTCGCCGCTGATTGTAGCTTTTCATAATGGTGCGCCGATCCGGATTTCCGATATCGGAGAGGCGGACGATTCGGTCGAGAATATCCGCAACGCGGGTTACGCCAACGGGAAGCCGTCGGTGCTGGTGGTAATTTTCCGCGAGCCGGGCGCGAACATCATCAGCACGGTGGACAACATTCGGGCGATTCTTCCGCAGTTGGAGGCTTCCATTCCGCGCGCGATCCACGCGCAGATCGCGATGGATCAAACGGTGACGATACGGGCATCGGTGACCGATACCGAAAAGACGCTGATCATTTCGGTGGGCCTGGTGATCTTGGTGGTGTTCGTGTTTCTACGGAGTCCGCGGACCACTTTTATCCCTAGCGTGGCGGTGCCGGTGTCGCTGATCGGCACGTTTGGCGTGATGTATTTGCTGAACTACAGCCTGGACAATCTGTCGCTGATGGCGCTGACGATTTCGACCGGCTTTGTAGTGGACGATGCGATTGTGGTGATCGAGAACATCACCAGGTATTTAGAAAAGGGCCTAGCTCCGTTTGAAGCGGCGTTGAAAGGGGCGCAAGAGGTGGGGTTCACCGTGCTCACCATCAGTATTTCGCTGGTGGCGGTGTTTATCCCACTGCTCTTGATGGGCGGGATTGTGGGGCGGCTGTTCCGCGAATTCGCGGTGACGCTGTCGGTGGCGATTGCGATGTCGATGGTGGTGTCGCTGACGGCGACTCCGATGATGTGCGCGCATTTGTTGAAGCAGGAGCGCGCGCATGGCTGGCTGTATGAAACCAGCGAGAAGGGTTTTAACTGGGTGGTGGATTTCTACGGACGCACGCTGGCGGTGGCGCTGCGTTTCCGCTTCATCACGCTGCTGGTGCTGCTAGGGACGATCGGGCTCAACGTATATTTGTTCCTGCGCGTGCCCAAGGGATTTTTTCCGCAGCAGGACAACGGGCGCATGCAGGGCAGTATTCAGGCAGATCAAGACACGTCCTTTCAAGCCATGGACAAGATTCTGCTGCCCATGATTAATATTGTCGCGGCGGATCCGGCCGTCGATACCGTGAATGGGTTCACCTCCGGCACGGCGAACAGCGCGCGGCTCTTCATTTCGCTGAAGCCGCTGGAGGAACGCAAGATCACCGCCGATTTGATCATCGCGCGGCTGCGGCCGAAGCTGGCGCGGATTCCGGGAGCGACCTTGTTTCTGCAAGCGGCGCAGGATTTGCGGGTGGGCGGGCGGCAGAGCAACGCGGAATATCAGTTCGCCATGCGCGGCGACAATCTGGATGATTTATCCAAGTACGCTCCGAAAATGGTGGACGAGTTGAAGAAGTTGCCGATTCTAGCGGATGTCAGCAGCGATCAGCAGGACCGCGGGCTGCAGACGGAGATTCACTACGATCGCGACACGGCGGAGCGGTTTGGAATTTCTTCGCAATTGATCGATTCGACGCTATACGATGCTTTCGGGCAGAGGCCGGTCTCGACTATGTATACGGCGCTTAACCAGTATCACGTGGTGATGGAGGTGGCTCCGCAATTTTGGCAGGACCCGCGGTTCTTGAGCCAGATTTACGTGCGTGCGCCCCACGGACAGGAAGTGCCGCTGAGCGCGTTCGCTACGTTTGCTCCCACCATCGCGCCTCTGAGCGTAGCGCATGAGGGGCTGTTTCCGGCGGTGACGATTTCCTTCAACCTGCGGCCGGGGGTGGCGTTGGGGGATGCGGTAACGGCTGTCGATGCGGCGGCGGCGAAGGCGGGATTGCCGGCGACCATTCAGACGGAGTTTGCCGGGACTGCGCAGGCGTATCAGGATTCGCTCAGCACGGAGCCTATTTTGATCGCGGCGGCGCTGGTGACGGTATACATTATTCTGGCGATTCTGTATGAGAGCTACATTCATCCGATCACTATCATTTCGAGTCTGCCAGCGGCGAGCGTGGGGGCGCTGCTGGCGCTGGAGTTGACGCATACCGATTTGAGCATCATTGCGATTATCGGGATTATCTTGCTGATCGGGATTGTGAAGAAGAACGCCATTATGATGGTGGATTTCGCGATTGCGGCGGAGCGCGTCGAGGGCAAGAATTCTTACGATTCGATTGTCGAGGCTTGCGTGCTGCGCTTCCGCCCGATTTTGATGACAACTATGGCGGCGCTGTTGGGCGCGCTGCCACTGGCGCTGGGGACGGGCACGGGGTCGGAACTGCGGCGTCCGCTCGGCATCACGATTATCGGGGGGCTGATTGCGAGCCAACTATTGACGCTCTACACGACGCCGGTGGTGTATTTGTATTTCGACAGCCTGCGGTTATGGTGGGGGCGGGTGCGGGGCGTGCCGACGATGACGGGCGCTGAGACCATATAAGGTCACTCCGACGGCTTTGATCAGGCGGCCGTCCCTGCGGGAAGGGAATCAGATCATGCTTGTATTGTGGGGCTTGGGGGGCTTTGCGATTTATAAGAAATTTGGCCATGCAACTGCGCGCGGATAGGACATGAAGATAAAATTGCCCCGTTTCTGCAATGCGGCTGTGTTAGGTGCCGCGTTGATCCTCCCGGTCGCCTTCACGCCGCTATCTTTACGCGCGGAAGCGGCGAAGACCTACCACGACAAAGGACACAACGACGATCATCAATGGAACAGCAATGAAGACCGGGCGTACAAAATGTACGCCAAGGAGAACCATCGCAAGGCCACCAGTTTCGCGCGGCTCAACGACAACGACCAGCAAGCCTACTGGGGCTGGCGCCACGATCATTCAGACGCGATTCTAAAGATCAACATCCACTAAGACAACTTTAAGACCTGTTCCATGGCGAGCCGCGCGGGGTGGTCGGGATCTGCGACCACTCGGCTCTGGTTGTTGAATAGCATCGTGTCGCGAGTCTTCGCCGAATACGCCGGCCACTTGGGCAGGGTCGGCGTATTGGGATCGCCGGTGCGCGCAAAGGCGACCCATGACGCGCTCACCTTTTCGGCGAGCGTATAGGCCTCGGGCATTTTCGAGATCAGAGGGCCGGCGATTTTGATGTTGTTAAACACGAAGGGAATCTCGATGGTATGGGGCGAGCGCATATGCCCGCCGCCTTCGGGTGTTTCCCAATCGAAGCGGTAGAGGTAGACGGGCGCGGCTCCCGGCTGCACGGATTTGCGGCGGGCGAGCTCGCGGGAATAGGCTCCACGAGGATGATCGGTAGCGATCAAAATATAGAGATCCCACGGCGAGGCATCGGGGTAGGCTTGGCGGAAGGCGGCGATGACGGCATCGGGATCGCCTTCCAGGCGTTTCGCCGCGCGCTGCTTCAGTCCGACTTCGTCGAGGGAGAGCTTTTCGGGAGTGGGGCGATCGTAGAGCGTTTCTTCGGTATGTGCCCAGCCGATCAATAGCGGAACGCTGGCGGAGAGGGCGGGAGCGGCCGGGTCCCAAGGATGCGTGGGGAGGGCTTTGCCATCGACCATGGGGGAGTTGGGCGTCATGCCGGGTTCGCGCCCCGGCATTTTCTTAACTACGGATGCATTGGCGGCTAGCAACTGAGCCATGGGGACCTGCTGCAGATCGCGAGCCTGGTTGGGCTTCAGGCCCAGTTCGTTGAGCAGCAGCTCGGTGGCTTTAATGGCGTCCTCTTGCGTGGTGAGGCGCAGTACGGCGCCGCTTTCGACGATGGCGCGCTGGAATTTTCCTTTGGCTGCGGGCATCGACATGAGCGTGGCGACTTTGCGGCCGCCGCCGGACTGGCCGAAGATGGTGACCTGGTTGGCGTCGCCTCCAAAGCGTCCGATGTTGTCGCGGACCCAGTCGAGGGCGGCTACGATGTCAAGCATGCCTACGCCGCCGGAGAGCGCGAACTCGGAACCGGCTAGCTCGCCTAGATACGTAAAGCCAAAAACATTCAGACGGTGGTTGATGCTGACGACCACTACGTCGTAGGTGTGGGCGAGGCTGGTGCCGTCGAGAATGGGCGTGGAGCCGGAGCCGGAGGAGAATCCGCCGCCATGCAGCCACACCATTACGGGGCGCTTGCTATTGCCGTTCACTGCGGGCGTGAAGACGTTCAGTACCAGGCAGTCTTCGCTTTGCGCGGGCAGGCCGGGGCGATTAGAGGCGTCTTGCGGGGCGGTGGGGCCGTAGGCGAGCGCGTCGCGGACGCCGCTCCAGGCTACTGGCTTCGCGGGCGGCATGAAGCGGTTCTGGCCGGCTGTGTTGGCGCCATAGGGGATGCCTTTGAAAATTTTAATGTCTTTAAGGACGGTGCCGCGGACTTTACCGGCTGAGGTGTCGGCGACGACGGTATCGACGTCGGCGGCGCGAGCGACGCGGAGGAGCGGGGCTGCTTGGGTTCCGGCGAGCAGCAGGGATGCTTGTCTAAAAAACGTTCGGCGGTTGGTGAGACTGAGCATGGGTTTTTATCCCTCTCTGAATTGAGTTCAGCAATCGGATCAATTTTATCCGATCGCAGGTGCGGCGTCCAGCTATTATCTTTATGGTGATACGATAAAGGCATGATCCGCAGCTTCCGGTGCAAGGACACCGAAGCGATCTTTCATCTGGCAGGGAGCCGGAAGTTCCGGAACATCGAGCAAGCGGCCTACCGGCGGTTGGTAATGCTGGATGGCGCGCAGACGCTTTCGGATTTGACGGCTATCCGTAGCAATCGTCTGGAAGCGCTGCGGGGGGATCGCGCAGGCACCTACAGCATTCGTGTGAACGAACAATGGCGCGTCTGCTTTGTATGGCATGGAAATAATGCGTGGGATGTGGAAATCATCGACTATCACTAAGTGAGAAAAAGAGTCATGAAAGCCAAGTCAAGAATTCAGCCGGTTCATCCCGGCGATTATCTTCGCGAAGAACTGGTGGAGCGGGGCATCAGCATGAATCAACTTGCTCGCGATATCCGCATTCCCATGAGCCGCGTCAGCCTGATCGTGAACGGTAAACGCGGCATCACCGCGGACACTGCTTTGCGGCTGGCCTTCTACTTCGGAACTTCGCCGGAGTTGTGGCTTAACCTGCAAAACACCTACGATCTGGCGGTGACGCGACTGGCCTCGGCGGATAAGATCTCGCGCGAAGTGATCCCAGCCGATCAGCACGCCGGCTGAGGACAATTGAGCGGTCGGTATAGCTACCATAGGCGGGGAAACCGTCTCTTCTCCCTTGGTTCTATGACTTCTGCCTCTTCAAACTTGTCTCCGTATCGCTGCAGAAACTCTGCCCATTCGAAATTATCGGGCTGGTTCCGCAGAGACCAATCAAGTGGGAATACCTCGTATCTTCCCCCTTGGAAACGACGGCACGCCGCACTTACCCGCTTGCTTCCAGTCTTCGTAATGTATTATTATTCACTCAGTTGAATAAAAATTCACTCAGGAGTTCGCCCATGGCCGCGCCGGTTCGCAAATTCGCTCAGCCGATCGCGAAGCATTTGCTTTCCGATCTCGACCTTTCGGCGGAAGCGCTGCGTCAGTTACTGGATCTGGCGGCGCAAATGAAGCGCGCTCCTGCGCGGTTTGCCAAGTCGCTTTCCGGGCGCTACCTCAGTTTGCTCTTTGAAAAGCCGTCGCTGCGGACGCGGCTGACTTTTGAGTTGGCTATCAAACAATTGGGCGGGGATGCTGTCAATTACGCGGGGCCTATCGGCGAGCGCGAGCCGGTGAAGGACGTCGCGCGGAATCTAGAGCGGTGGACGCAGGGAATTGTGGCGCGGGTGTTCGCGCAGTCGACGATTGAAGAGCTGGCGCAGTGGTCGCACGTGCCGGTGATCAACGCGCTGAGCGATCGCTATCATCCGTGTCAGATTTTGGCGGACATGCTCACCTTGCAGGAACGCTTTGGCCGGCTTGAGGGGTTGAAGCTGGCGTTCGTGGGCGATGGAAATAACGTGGCGCATTCTTTGATGCTCACTGCGGGACGGCTGGGAGTGCAGGTGGCGATTGCTACGCCTCCGGGGTACCGGCCGGATGCTGCTATCGTTGCGCAGGCTTGCGAAATGGGGTCGATTACGGTTACGGACGATGCGGCTGCGGCGTTGGACGGGGCGGATGCGGTGTATACAGATGTCTGGACCAGCATGGGGCAGGAAGCGGAGTCCGCCGAGCGGCAGAGGGCGTTTGCGCCTTATCAGGTGAATTCTGAGCTGTTTGCGCTGGCTAAGGCGGAAGCTATTTTTTTGCACTGCCTTCCGGCTAAGCGCGGGGAAGAGGTTACGGATCAGGTTATGGAATCGCCGCGGTCGGCGGTGTTCGATCAGGCGGAGAATCGGCTGCATGCGCAGAAGGCGCTGTTGGTGATGCTGTTGAGTTGAAAGGGATAGGAAAAATAGGGACGGAGCCTGATTTGTTGACGGGGCGGGGGCGAAATCAGGCTCCGTCCCTATTTTTGGACTATATGAAAACACCTAAGAAAGTTGCACTTGCCTATTCGGGCGGTCTGGATACTTCCATCATTATTCCGTGGCTGAAGGAAAACTACGGCTGTGAGGTGGTGGCGGTTTGCGGAGACATCGGCCAGGGGGGCGGGGAGCTGAAGGGGCTGGAAGCCAAGGCTCGTAAGACGGGGGCTTCCGAAGTTTACGTCGCCGATATGCGGGAGGAGTTTCTCACGGATTACGTTTGGCCGATGGTGCGCGCGGGGGCGGAGTATGAGCATAAGTATTTGCTCGGGACTTCGATCGCGCGGCCGTTGTTGGCCAAGAAGCAGGTGGAAGTGGCGCTGAAAACGGGGTGCGATGCGCTGGCGCATGGCTGCACGGGGAAGGGCAACGATCAGGTCCGGTTTGAGTTGACTTATAAGGCGCTGGCTCCGCAGTTGCCGGTGATTGCTCCGTGGCGCGAGTGGGACATTATTTCGCGCGAGGACGCTATTGAGTACGCGGCTAAACATAAGGTGCCGATTTCGCAGACTACTAAGAAGATTTACAGCCGGGATCGCAACATCTGGCATATCTCGCATGAGGGCGGGGCGCTGGAAGATCCTAAGAACGCGGCGCCGGAAGAAATTTGGATGCTGACGCGGAGTCCGCAGGATGCTCCCGCAAAAGCTGAGGACGTAACTATCGGATTTAGAGCGGGTGCGCCGGTTTCCGTGAACGGCAAGCGAATGCCGGCTGTCGCGCTGCTGGAAGAACTCAACCGGATCGGCGGGAAGCACGGCGTGGGGCGTGTGGATTTGGTGGAGAATCGTTACGTCGGGATGAAGTCGCGGGGGTGTTATGAAACTCCGGGCGGCACGCTGATTATGGCGGCGCATCGCGAGATTGAATCGTTGACGCTCGACCGGAGTTTGTCGCATTACAAGCAGGCGCTGGCTCTGGATTACGCTGACTCTGGTCTACGCGGGGCTGTGGTTTACGCCGCTGCGGGAATCGTTGGATGCGTTTTTCACGAAGGCTACTGAGGACAATACCGGGGAAGTTACGCTGCGGCTGTATAAGGGCGGCTTTCAGCCGGTTAGTCGCAAGTCGCCGAATTCGCTGTATTCGCTGGATATCGCTAGCTTCACTATGGGCGCGGAGTACGATCAGCGAGACGCGCGCGGGTTCATCAACCTTATTGGGCTGCCGATGCAGGTGCGGGCGTCCCTTAAGAACGCGAAAAAAGCGAAGAAGAAATGAAACTCTGGGGCGGGCGATTCGAGGAGGGGCCTTCGGAAGTTTTCGAGCGCTTCTCGGGATCGCTGCATTTTGACCGGCGTTTGATCTTTGCGGACATTCAGGGCTCGCAGGCGTTTGCGCGGGCCCTGGAAAGCGTGGGGATTTTGACGGCTGCGGAGCGGGAACAACTGGTCGCGGCGTTCGATCAATTGGCTGCGGAAGCTGAGAAGCCTGGGTTTTACGAGGGCGCTAGCGACGAAGACGTGCATACGCTGGTGATCCGCAAGTTGGGTGAGAAGGTTGGCGGCGCTGTCGGGGAAAATTCACACAGGACGCAGCCGCAATGAACAAGTTTCGCTGGATGTGCGGCTGTGGCTGCGCGGTGAGATCGATCGGGCGCTGGAATTGCTGGCGGGGCTGATGCGGGCGCTGCTCGATTGCGCTTTGCGCGATCCGTCGGCTGTTGTCCCTGGATACACGCACCTGCGGCGGGCGCAGCCGGTTTTGTGGGCGCATTATTTGCTGGCTTACTTTGAGATGTTCGCGCGGGATTTCGAGCGGCTGCAGCAGGCGCGGGTGCGGGTGAACGTTCTGCCGCTGGGGAGCGGAGCGCTGGCGGGGAGCGGATTTCCTTTCGATCGCGAGGCTATTGCTCGCGATTTGGGTTTTGCTGCGATTACGAAGAACAGTATGGATGTTTCGGGGGACCGCGATTTCGCTCTCGATTTTTTGTATGCGGCTTCCACTGCGATGTTGCATCTTAGCCGGTTGGCTGAGGACTGGATTCTTTATTCGAGCGAGGAGTTTGGGTGGCTGGAGTTGGGGGATGGGGTCACTAGCGGGTCGAGTCTGATGCCGCAGAAGAAGAATCCGGATTCTCTGGAACTGATTCGCGGGAAGTTTGGGCGGGTGTTTGGGGACTTGAATTCGTTGTTCGTGATTATGAAGGGTCTGCCGATGACTTATAACCGCGACATGCAGGAGGACAAGGAACCTCTGTTCGATGCGGCGGATCAATTGTGTGGGTCGCTGGCGATGGCGCGCGAGGTGGTAGCCACGGCGAAGCTGCGGCCGGAGCGGCCGGCGCTGGCGGCGGAAGAGAGCTGGGTGGTGGCTACGGATCTGGCGGAGGCGCTGGCGCGCAGTGGGACGCCGTTTCATCAGGCGCATCAGATCGCGGGACGGTTGGTGCTGGAGAGCGTGCGCACGGGCAAGAAGCCATCGGATTGGGATGCGGCATCGCTCAAGGCGTTTGCGCCGGAGTTCACGCCGGAGTGTGCGGCGGTGTTGAATCCGTCAGAGGGAATGAAGACGCGGGAGATTGCGGGGGGAACTGGACCTGCACATGTAAAAGCGGCGCTGGCTGCGGCGGTGGCGCGTTTGAAACAGCTTCACGCATGAATAAGAGTTACCGGCAAAGCCAGATTCTCAAGCTGATTCGCGGGCGGAATCTGCATACTCAGGATGAACTGGCGCGGGCGCTGCGGGCGCTGAAGATTCCGGCTACGCAGGTTACGCTGTCGCGGGATATTCGGGAGTTGGGGCTGGTGAAGACGGCTTCCGGGTATTCGGCGGGGGGCGGGGAGGCGGTGGCGGCTCCGGGTCCGGATGTGGGGGCGTTGGCGCGGGAGGTGCTGCGGGATATTCGGCAGGCTCAGAACCTGCTGGTGCTTAGGACGCCTGCCGGCAACGCTAACGCGTTGGCGGCGGCGTTGGATCAGGCGGATTGGGCGGAGGTTACGGGGACTATTGCGGGGGATGACACTGTTCTGGTGGTGGCTCCTGACGTTAAGACTGCTGACGCGTTACGGGCTAAATTTCTCAGGTTTTTGCGTTAAAAAATAGGGACGGAGCCTGATTTGTTGACGGGGCACGGGCAAAATCAGGCTCCGTCCCTATTTTTTGTAGGTGGCGGTTACTTTGGTGTGGACGCCGCCTCGAGGGAGGAAGTCGCCGGTTAGCGATGCGGTCAGGGGCTTCGCGTACTTCACTACGTCGGCTAGCATGCGGTTTACTACGTTTTCTTGGAAGATTCCTAGATTTCGGTAGGCTAGGGTGTACATCTTTAGCGATTTCAATTCCAAACAAAATTTGTTGGGGATGTAGCGCAGGGTCAGGATGCCGTGATCGGGTAAACCTGTTTTGGGGCAGATGGAGGTGAACTCGGGCATCTCGATTTCGATTTCGTAGCCGGTCGCGTATTGATTCGGCCACACTTCGATTTCGGGGAGCTTGGCGTCGACGCCGGCGGCGGCGTGTTGGTCAGTGTATTGGCGTTTCATTTAGATTGCGCGAGAGGAGATCTAGGAACAGGCCGACGTCGGTGACTACGCCTACGGCTTGGCCGGTGCCGCGGTCGCTTACCTTGGTCGCTACGGCGGGGTTGATGTCGACGCACACGATCTTCACCCAACTGGGGAGCATGTTGCCGGTGGCGATCGAGTGCAGCATGGAGCCTAGGCACAGCACCAGGCCCGCGCCTTTTAACTGTTCGGCGTAGGCGTCTTGGGCTTGGTTCATGTCGGTGATGGTATCGGGCAGCGGGCCGTCGTCGCGGAGGCTGCCGGCCAGAACGAACGGCACGCCCGGCTTTGACACATTCGTACATTACGCCGCTGGTCAGGCGGCCGGTGGCGACTGCTTTGGCGATGCCGCCGGCGTGATAGATGGCGTTGATGGCGCGCATGTGATTGCGGTGGCCGTGTTCTTCCTGGCGGCCGTCGCTTTGGCGGACTCCTAGCGAGGTGCCTAGCAGCGACGCTTCGATATCGTGCACGCCTAGGGCGTTGCCGGCTAGTAGCGCTTGCACCCAACCGCCTTGGATTAACTTGGCTAAGAGGCGCGGCGCCGCCGGTGTGGACGGTTACCGGGTCCGGCCACCACTACGATTTTCTGGCCGGACTCGCGGCACTGGCGCATCAGGTTAGCGGTCTGGCGCATGGCGGTTTCTACTTGGCGCTCGGACGAAATGCCGTTGCTCATGAAGGCGAAGGCCATGCGGTCGCGTTCCTTCGATTCGGGGACTACGCGGATGCCGCGCATGCCGACTACTACTTGGTCTCCTTTCTTCAGGTCGCGCAGGCGGCGGCAGATGGCGTGCTTGCCGGCTGACGACGATCATGGCGTCCATGCGCTGGTTTTCTACTTCGAGCCAATCGCCTTTTTAACGGACCAGCGTTTTGTGATTGGTGGTGGAATAGAAATCTTCCGGGGCGCAGCAATCGCGCTCGACGGTGGCTAACTCGGCGGAGCCAGAGTCGGCGGGGGTGCAGCCTAGGTCGAGGAGCTGGCTCAGGAGCTGCTCCATGTCGGCGGCGTTTTCGGTTTCGATCTTCAGGCGCAGGTGCGAGTTGTCGGCGTTGGTGCGGCCGATCTCGAACTGTTTCGACTTCAAAGCGGCCGTTGTATTCGACCACGGTGTCGAAGATCTGCTCCATGAGGTGTGAATCTATTAGGTGGCCTTCGGCCTCTACGACTTCCTGTTGCATAGGGGTATCTTTCAGGATAGCGCTAAAAATAGGGACGGAGCCTCTTTTTGGGGGCTATTTCATTTCGGGTATTGGGATTGCGGGCAAAAAGAGGCTCCGTCCCTATTTTTAGCCAGACGGCTATGCAGGGGAGCGCTTTGATCACGTAGGGCTCCAGGAATTCGTGCGCGAAGCGAGCGGGGGATCAGGTCTGTCGAGGCTAGCATTGTGAACAAAAATGTGGCGGCTAGCAGCGCTAAATTCACGGGGGTGCGGGGTTGGGAGAAGTACCAGAGGGCTACGCCTGAGACGGCGATTACGTAGCTGGGGGATTCGGCGGCGTAGTTGAAAATCGTTACGAAGATCAGGACCGAGGCCAATACCAAGATGCGGGAGTGGCGATTCAGCAAGGACGTTGCGATTAAGATTGCGGCGCCTGCGGCTACGACGTAGTTCGAGGGCGGATTGAGGTGCAGCCAGGACTTGAGGAATCCCATAACGGAGATTCCCAGGCGGGCTTGGTTGAAGGCTTGGAGCGTCGCGTACCAGTTGCGGTAGAGCAGGCCTAGTTCGTTGAAGGTCACTACGAATAGCGGGAGCCAGCGTGAACATTAAGGCCCAGGCGGCGGTGAAGACGAGCAAGTTTCGGCGACGCTTTCCTTAAGCAGGCAGGGCAGGATCGCGAAGATGCCGAACAGTTTGATGAAGGTCGCCAGCACGATCAGGAGGGCGGGGGCGTCGGGTTTATCGCGCTCGTGCGCGGACCAGGCGAAGATCATCAGGGCGGCTACCAGCGCGTTGCTCTGCGCGTTTGCGACGGAATTGAGCATGGCCAGAAACATGAACCACAGCGCCAGCATTTTTTGGCGGTCGTCGAGCGACGGGACCCAGCGCACGGCCCAGTAGAGCGCCGCAGCGTTGAGCAGGTTCCACAGTGACGGCTCCGATAGCGTAGGGAAGGAGCGCGAAGGGCGCGAAGAGCAGGGCGAAGGCGGGGCTGTAGCGGTAGAAATCCCACTGCTCGAAATCGAATTGGGCGTAGAGATTTTGGTGGTGGATCAGGTGAAAAAACGAGTTGCGGAAGATGGCGAAGTTCTGCAGGGGCTGGTAGTGGACGCCGTTTTGTTCGAAGGGTCCGGAGGCTAGTTTGACGATGGTGGCGATGAGTGCGGCCAGGCAGTAGACGGCTAGGACGAGATTCGGATGGAGGAGCCAATTCGCGAGCTTTGGCGCGGGGATGTGAAGGAATCGGGCAACTTGCAGGATAGCGTTTTTGGTCGTTACAGGTTGCGGGCGAGTTTCGCGGCGCTGATGGCTTGGCCGACGTGGCGCTGGGTGTGTTCGGCGATGTGGATGAGGAGTCCGATGACCGTGGTGGGGAGTTGTTTGCGGCCGACGGTGCGGGGGGCGGTTAGGCTGGCGGGATCTAGGGTGCGGGCGGTGGATTCGGCTTTCTCGAACGCGGCGTCGATGGCGGCTAGCAGCATTTCGCGGGTGGCTCCGGGTTCTTTTTCGGATTTCAGAGCGGACAATTGGGCTTCGGAGAGTTGGGCGCCGGTGGCGTAGGTCATCAGGCGGTCGGTCGCGCCGGCGATGTGGCGGAGGTGGAAGCCGACGGAGCCGAAGCCGTGCGGCGTGGCCCAGATTTGTTCTGTGGTCAGGCCGGCGGTGTGGTGGGCTAGGTCTTCGCGGGCCATCTGGAAGGAATAGAGCAGAGGGGCGATGAAGGGGTCGACGCCGGGGATGGGGCCGCGCAGCCAGGGCTCTTCTAGGATGCTCATGAGTTTCATTATGTCGGGCGGAATAGCAGCAGGTCGAGGCTGAAGGTCACGCGCATGGCTGCCGCGGGTTGCTTTTGGCGGGGGCGATAGATGGAGTGCAGGACGTCTTCGACGGCGGCGGCGGTGAGGTCGGCGGTGGTGGTGGCGCGGCGCCGGTCGACGAGCTTGAAGCCGGGTGCGAAGGTTTCGATGGTGCGGGGGGTGCGGTCGCGGCTGGGACCTCGTAGCTCGATCAGGTCGTCGGGGGCGGGGAGCGCTACCAGCAGGCGGCCGTCGTCGCGCAGCACTCGGCGGAATTCGGGGGCGTTCATGCGGGCGGTGATGGACATCACTAGCGAGAACGAGCGGTCGGCGTAGGGGAGGAAGCGGTCGGCGTTGGCGACGATCCATTCGCAGTCGGGATAGCGGCGGGCGGCGGCGTCGATGGCGGGGATGGAGATGTCGACGCCGTGGGCGGAGAATCCGTAGCGGCGGGCTAGCGTGCCGAGGTAGAAACCGTCGCCGCAGCCGGCGTCTAGGACGATGTCGCTGGGGGACGGCGCGATGAATTCGGCGATGGCATCGAGCAATGGGAGGGTCACGCCTAAATCGTGCAAGCGGCGGCGGGATTGGACGGCGGCGGGGGTGTCGCCGGGGCGTTTGGAGCGGCGGTCTTGGGGTTGCAGCAGGTTGATGTAGCCGCTGCGGGCGATGTCGAAGGAGTGGGCGTTGGGGCAGAACAATCCGCTGCTCTGCGTGCGCGAGGGGTTGGCGGCAGTCGCGTACGGGGCAGAGGAGCATTTCCGAGTGTAACGCCGAGTGTAACCCGCATTTTCCTAGGAGAAATTTGCTGGGGCTCGCGGGACTCGTTTTTGTGGCGTCTCCTTGTGTTCGTTCTGTTGCTGGCGCAGAGCCGCGTCGAATATGTCGGCGGGACGGTGCCGGCGTTGGCTAGCGGGGCGGGCGGGTCGGTGGAATTGTCCGACACTCGCTACTTTGCGTTTTACTCGCGGGGAAGCAGGTGCGGGTGCCTTATGAGCACATCAATCTGCTGGAATACGGGCAGAAGGTGGACCGGCGGCTGCTGATGGCGGTGGTGATTTCGCCGATGTTCTTGCTGGCTAAGTCGCGGAAGCATTTCCTGACGGTGGGTTATACGGACGAGGACGGCCGGCAGCAGGCCATGGTGTTTCGCGTGGATAAAAATGGGATTCGGGCGATGCTGGTGGGGCTGGAGGCGCGGACTGGGTTGAAGGTGGAGTATCAGGACCCGGAGGCTCGCAAGGCGGGGAAGGGGTAGACGCATGATTGTGTTGCTTTTGGTGGCGCTGCTGGCGCAGGCGCCGGATGATGTGCTGGCGCAGATGGGGGGCGTGAAGCGGGTTTATGTCGACCGGCTGACGGGCGGCGAGACGGCGGCGCAGATGCGGGACTTGATCATTAGCAGCTTGCAAGGGTCGAAGTTATTTGTGTTGACGGAGAATACGGATCGGGCGGATGCGTTTCTGCGGGGAGCGGCGGAGGACTTAGTCTACACGGATAACTTTCAATCGTCCGAGGGCGTGAATGCGCATGTGGGGGAGTCGAACAAGGATTCGAACAGTAGCGGCACGCGGTTTAATGGCGGCGGGGGAAGCGTTAGCCGGAGCGTGGCGCGGTCGCTGAGCGCGGGGGTGGGGGAGAACGAGTCCACCAACATTCACGAACGGAAGCATGAGGCTATGGCTACGGTGCGGTTGGTGAACAAAGATGGGGATGTGATGTGGTCCACTACGCAGGAAAGTAATGGCGCTAAGTTTAGGGGCGCTAGTGCGGACGTGGCGGATAAGATTACGCGGCAGCTAACGGCGGATTTGGAGAGACTGCGGAAAAAATAGGGACGGAGCCTGATTTGTTGACGGGGCACGGGCGAAATCAGGCTCCGTCCCTATTTTTTTGGCGTGTCATTAATTGGAGGAGGTTTTGGGAGAAGGCGGAGCGGGCTAGGACCATGTCGCAGCCCGCCTCTTGCGCCTGCTGCTTTAGTTCGCCTTGGACGTGGGAGACGTAACCGATTAGCTGGATTTTGGATACGAGCGGGATCGGCTTTCAGTTTGCGGATTAGATCGACTGGATCGATGGCGGCGAAATTCAGGTCTAGGATGATCAGCGACGGGGCTTCCGCGGCTTGATCTAGCGCGTCGCGCTGGCTCTTCACGAAGGCTATGGGCACTCCGGCGCGTTTGGCGGATTCGTTGATCTTTACGGTGAAGAAAAGATCCTCCACTACGGCCAGCACTTTCTTGGTTGACATCGTTACTGGAATCCTAGCATGGTAACGTGAAATCACGTGCCCGATTCCAATCCTTTTGCTGACCCGCTGCGCTTTCAACGCCAGGTGCCGGACTGCGCCATCGTCATCTTTGGAGCCAACGGCGACCTCACCAAGCGCAAGCTGATTCCTTCTTTGTACCGGCTGGCGTACGAGCGGCGACTGCCGGCTACGGTGTCGATTATCGGCACCTCGCGCACGCGCATGAGCGACGACGAATTTCGCTCCAAGATGCATGATTCGGTGAAGGAGTTTCTGGAGGACAGTCCGTTCGACGAAGAACAATGGACGGGGTTCGCCAAGAGCCTGCACTACATTGCGGGGGATTTGGGAGATCCGTCGCTGTACCTGGCGATCAAGGAGAAACTGGCGGCGCTGGGGCGGACCAACGTCCTGTATTATCTTTCGACGCAGCCCAGCTATTACGCGGAAGTGGCGGAGCGGATCGGGGGCGTGGGGCTGGGGCATAGCGATGCCAACGGGTGGCAGCGCATCGTGATCGAAAAGCCGTTTGGCCACGATCTGGAGAGCGCGCGCGAGTTGAACCAGCGCGTGCATAGTGTGTTCGCCGAGGCTGACGTTTATCGCATCGATCACTATTTGGGCAAAGAAACGGTGCAGAATATTTTGGCGTTCCGCTTCGGCAACGGGATTTTTGAGCCGTTGTGGAACCGGCGCTACGTGAATCACGTGCAGATCACGGCGGCGGAATCGATTGGGGTGGAGGGGCGCGGCGCTTACTACCAGGAAGCCGGGGCGGTGCGCGACATGATCCAGAATCATCTGCTGCAGGTGATGGCTACGGTGGCGATGGAGCCGTCGGCGGTGTATGAGCCAGACGCGGTGCGCGATGAGCGCGCGAAGCTGCTGCGGTCGATTCACATCTTGACTCCGGAGGAAGTGCCGCTCTATTCTGTGGCGGGGCAATATGCTGGGTTCCGGCATGAAGCCGGGGTGGACCCTGCTTCGCAAGCGCCTACTTACGCGGCGGCTACCTTCTTCATCGACAACTGGCGCTGGGCGGGGGTGCCGTTCTACATCCGCAGCGGGAAGAAACTGCCCAAGCGCACTACCGAGATTGCGATTCAGTACAACATGGCTCCGCACGCGCTGTTCTCGCCGGGCGAGGGGGGCGTGACGATGCGGCCGAATTTGTTGATCCTGCGCATTCAGCCGGAGGAGGGGATTTCGCTGCGGTTTCTGTCGAAGCAGCCGGGTAGCGGGATGCGGCTGCAGCCGGTGTCAATGGATTTCAATTACGGGTCGAGTTTCGGCGAGCGGTCGCCTACGGCTTATGAGACGCTGCTGGAGGACGCGCTGACGGGAGACGCCACGCTCTACACGCGGCAGGACATGGTGGAGGCTAGCTGGAAGGTGGTGGCGCCGATTTTGGAGGACTGGGGTAATCGCAAGTTCGAATATCCGAATTACGATCCGGGGACGTGGGGTCCGGCGGCTTCCGATGAGATGCTGGCTCGGCAAGGTCATCAATGGAGGAACAGTTGAACCCGACCGTGTCGGCCATCGATCCGGAAAAAATCCTGCAGGATTTGCGCGAACTGTGGGCGCAGTTAGCGCGCGATCAGGGCGAGGGCGGCGTGCTGCGGGCGTGCTCGATGACGCTGATCGCGGTGGCGGAGCACCACGACGCCATGGATGCCGAGCAGGCGCGCAAGACGATCGGCGTACTGATGCATGGGCATCCTAGCAGGGCGATTGTGCTGACTCCCAGCGAGGGCGGCGATTTTAGCGGGCGGGTGTTCGCGGAATGCTGGATGCCGTTTGGCGGCGAACAGCAGATTTGCGCGGAGGGCATCGAGATTACGGCCGATTCCGAGCAGACCGATGAAGTGGCTCGCTTGCTGGTGCCGTTGATTGCGCCGGATCTGCCGGTGGTGCTGTGGTGCCGTGGGCCGCGGGCGTTTTTGGACCGCTCGCTCGATCCGCTGTTTCCGCTGGCGAATAAAATCATTTTCAATACGCGAGCGGTGCGGCATCCGAGTTCGGCGATCGAATTTCTGCGGCGCATGCGCAAGGACGGGCGGCAGGTGGCGGATCTGGCGTGGACGCGGCTGACGGGATGGCGCGAAGCGGTGGCGCATCTGATGGACGCGTGCCCGGACGGATGGCTGGCGGCTAGCCGCAGCGGGACGGTTCGCATTCAACATGGCGGAGCGCGTCCGGGAACGCGGTCGCTGTACTTTGCGCGCTGGATGGAACGCGCGCTGCCGGGGATGAACGTGACGCTTGTCGCCGGTGGCGGGGGATCCGGGAATGCACTCGGTGGTGTTTGCGGGCAGCGGCCGGGAGATGTCGATCAAATTGGGAGGCAAGGGGACGCTCGAAGTAAACACCGGAGAGCGCGTCTATTCCGCATTGCTGCCGCCGGATTCCGAAGAGTGTCTGATGCGCGAGGAATTGTCGATCCTGGGGCGCGACCCGGTGTTCGAGCGGGTGCTGGGCTGATGGACGTCCGGCAATTCGCCGACGGAGCGGCGGCGGTGGAGGCTTGCGGCACGCAGATTCTCGAATGGCTGCGGGAGGCGATTGCGCAAAAAGGGCAGGCGGCGCTGGCGATTTCCGGAGGATCGTCGCCGCGGCCGATGTTTGAGAGGTTTGCGCGCACCCCGTTCGAATGGGAACGCGTGCATTTGTTCTGGGTGGACGAACGCGGGGTGCCTCCTACCGATGCACAGAGTAATTTCAAATTCACGCAGGACGCTTGGCTGAAGGCCGGCAATTTTCCGGCGGCAAACATTCACCGGATCGAAGCGGAACTGGATCCGGCGGAGGCGGCGTCACGCTATGTTGCCGAAATCCAGAAGTTCTTCGGCTTGGCAGAGGGCGAGCTTCCGCACTTTGACGTGATGCATCGTGGCATGGGTCCGGACGCGCATACCGCGAGCTTGTTTCCCGGGGAAGCGCTGATCGATAACCGGACGGGCATCGCCGCCGCGGTGTGGGTAGAGAAATTTCAGCAGTGGCGCATCACGCTACTGCCGGGAGTACTGCTGGCTGCGCGGCACACGGCGCTGCTGGCGACGGGCGCGGACAAGGCGGCGGCGCTGCGGTCCGTGCTTCATTCGCCGTTTGACCCGCAGCACTACCCGGCGCAGATCGCTTCAGGCGACGGGGCTGTTTGGTTTGTGGACGCGGCGGCGCAGAAGACCCAAAAGCAGTAGTCCGCTGCCCATCAGGCTGACGCTGGAGAGTTCCGGAGTGGGCGACTCCTGGCCAATCTCGAAATCATTGATCTGCAGGTGGCTCGCCGAGAGCTCTGACCTACGAACAATTCACCGAGCGGCGTGGTGCTGATGATGCTAAAAAACTGAATCGACCCACCGCATTGGAGATGACGATTCCGTAGTTGGCCATGTTGAGGTTGTGGTCGCCCAACTCGACGTTCGGAATCCCATCTCCTGATAACGTCGTGATGCTGAAGGCCAGTGCATAGGTATTCGCCGGGAGCAGAATCTCAAAGCCGGCGCCGCCGCCGCCGGTGCTCTGGAGCAGCGAGCTTCCGGAGACGAACATGTTGGTGTCGATGACAGTCGGGCTGCTATAACCGGTGAAGACGGTCCCGGTGGGGTCGAGATACACGCCGCTAGAGAGATTGCCAGCCGTGAAAGTGTTGGGCGACGTCGAAAAGGTAAGGCCGGCCGAGCCAGTTGCGGATTGCCAGCTGGTATAGGTTCCGCTGGTGGTAGCTGCATCCACTGGCGCAGGAAGTGTAAGCGATGGAGGCGTAAGTGGGCGCAGCTAGCGCAGCCAGCAGCAGAACCAGAAACGTCAATTTTGGGATGGTACGAGCGAACTTCGTCATTTTGGGATCTCCGTTAGCGCAGTGCGAACCCTCCACGGGCCGGAAAGACTGCTCCGGCAAGCCGATTTGGGATTCGCCTTCGCTAAATGGTTCCGGAAAGGGACGAATGTTCTCCCGTCGTGTCGCTAGGATCTGCCCGTACTACTGAAGCGCGGTATCCTTACGCCTTGGGTACAGGAGGCGGCAAGGCGCGCGCGGGGCAAGCGGACTGAAAGCCGATCTTGCCATGGGTACCGTCGCAGAAGGGTTTATTTTGGGATTGTCCGCAGCGGCAGAGGCCGATGGTTTCGCGGCCGGCGAGGTCGAAAGCGTTGCCGTTCACGTCGTAAATGGTAAAGTCTCCTTCGACGCGGATCGAGCCGTTGTCGCGGATAGTGATTTTCGTTGGCATTTTTCTCATCGTAGCACGGAGGGTTCGACCGGGAGGTGGAACGCGGAGCGGAGGTCCGCCCCACTCTATAATTAGAGGCAATACATGATTCATCTTTCTAGCGACACCGGGGATCTGTTCACGCACTCCTATCAATTCGCGCAGCGGCAGGTGAAGAAGCTGATCGAGAAGCATCCCATGCTGTATCCGCTGCATACGAAAGACGGGGAGTGGAAGCACGAGGGGCAAGTGTGGACGCATTGGTCCGATGGCTTCCTGCCGGGGATGATGTGGATCTTTTACAAGCACGCGGAACCGGAATCGACCGAGGCCAAATTTTGGTTTGAGAACGCCGTGCGGTATACGGAGCCGATTGAGGAGCGTAAGAAGGATCGCGACGCGCACGATCTGGGGTTCCTGTTTTTGTCGACGTACTATCGCTGGAACCGGCTGCATCCGGATGCGGCGCGGCGAGAGGTGCTGATTGAGGCGGGGCGCACGCTGGCGACACGGTTCAAGGAGAAGGGCGGATATCTGCGGTCGTTTGTGGGCGATAATTCGTTATTTGTCGACACCATGATGAATGTCGGAATCATTCTTTACGCGGCGCGGGAGAGCGGGGACCGTAAGCTGCGCGACATCGCGTTGCGGCATGCGCGGACGACGCGGCGGGTGCTGGTGCGCGGCGACGGATCGACGGCGCACGAGGGGATTTTCGACACCGACACTGGGGAATTTCTGCATCAGGCGACGCACCAGGGCTATCGCGGCGATTCCTGCTGGTCGCGCGGATTGAGCTGGGCGATGTACGGCTTCACTACGGTTTATGAGTACAGCCGCGATCCGCATTATCTTGAAACCGCGCAGGCGTGCGCCGATTTTTATATCACGCATTCGCCGCCACGATGGCGTCCCGCCGTGGGATTTCAATGCTCCGGTGGAGAACCGGACCCTGCTCGATACTTCGGCAGCGGCGATTTACGCGGCAGGGTTGCTGCGGTTGTGCCGGCTGGTGCCCGATTCGATGAAGGGGCATCTGTACTGGTCTACGGCGGTGCAGATTTTGCGGTCGTTGTGCGAGAAGCACCTGGGCAAGCGCGATCCCAAGTGGGAGGGGATTTTGAAGGGTGGGGTGTATCACGTACACAAAGGACTGGGCGTGGATGAATCGGTGATGTGGGGCGAATACTTCTTCTGCGAGGCGCTGGAGCGGGTACTGTGGTAGAAGCCGCGGCTAGTGCGTTGTAGCATCCAGATTTTCGGCTTTCCAGCGCATGGCGGAGTAGATGCGGGTGCGGCCGGAGGGGTGGTCGAACAACAGCATTTCCTCGATGGGGCCGGGGCTGAGTTTGCGGTACTCGCCTAGCTTGAGCGCGATGGTCGCGAAGGCGTCGGGCTGGCGCACGGCGTTGAGACCGTACATGTCGGCTTCGTACTCCATGGTTCGCGTGACGGTGTTACCGACGGGCGTGTAGAGGAAGCTGAAGATCGAGATAATCAGCATGGCTAGGGGCAGGACGGCAGGATCGGTGACGCCCCGGATTTCCCAACGCGCGCCCCAGCGGGCTAGCGACCAGTCCAAGGCGCGGCGCAGGCCGGCGAAAAACACAACCAAGACGATCAGGGTGAACAGCAAACCTTTGTACACGTGATTGAGGACATAGTGGCCCATTTCGTGGCCCATTACAGACATGATCTCGGGCAGGGTGGAACGCTTCAGCAGGTTGTCGTTGAGGGTGATGCGTTCCGTGCCCAGGAAGCCGGAAACATTGGCGCTGATGCGGGTGCTTTGGCGGGATGCGTCCACTTCGTAAACTTCGGTCGCGGGTATTCCGTTGGCGCGGGCCAGGCTCAGGATGGGGTCGCGGACAGTGGGGTCGGTGAGTTTGGTGTACTGGTTGAAGAGCGGTGCTATGAATACCGGGAACACCATCGCGAAAACAGCGTACAGAACCAGCCCTGCGACGGCTCCCCAGATGTGCCAGGTGCGCGGCAGGCGGCGTACGATTCCGAAGAGGGCGGTGACGGCTATGCCGCCGAGTAGGAGTCCGAGAGCTAGCGACTTCAGTTGGTCTCCAAACCACGGCGCGAAGGTTTGCGTGGCCAAGCCGTATTGGTGTTCGCGGAGGAAGCCTTCGTAGACGGTGAGCGGGAAGGTGATTGCGGTGGTCACTAGAAGATATTCGACCCAATACGCGAAGGTTTGCAGGGGGCGGAAGCGGGTGAGGCGCTCGGCTAGGGAGCGCATGCGGGACGATAGGCGCGTTGACAGCAGAAGCACGGAGATGGCAGCGCCGTAGAGGAAATCCCACAGGATCAGCCAGTAGCCGCCTTCGAAATAGGCGTCGGAGCGGGCTTTCTTGTCGGGAGGGACGGTGGCCAAGTACGCGTTGGTGGCGGCGACGGCGTCGAAGCGTGGCGGCTGGCGGAGGCGCTGCGGGCTGGCTTCGAAGCAGGGGCGTGCTGAGCAGGATCAGCAGCAGCAAAGCCAGCGGCATCCGTGACATGTCTGGAGTATACTGGCGACAAGCCGGGGATTCCAAGCCCGGCCGGGAGGATGGGTATGTCCACTCGTCGAGTGCTGCTGACCTTGCTGATGGCAGCCGGAATGTTGCCCGCGGCCGGAGCCGCTTTTCCAGGCGATTCAGAAGGCTGACAACGCGGCGGTGAAGCGGCTGCTGGACGGCGGGGCGAGCCCCAACGCGAAGGACGCGGACGGGAATCCGGCGCTGATGGTGGCGGAGCTTTTTGGCGGAGTCGACAGCGTCAAACTGCTGCTCGACCGCGGGGCGGATCCCAATGTCGCGAATGCGGCGGGTGCGACGCCGCTGATGTGGGCGATTCCGAATTTCGCGAAAGTGAAATTGCTGGTGGAGCATGGCGCGGATGTCAACGCGCGGTCGACGAATCTGGAGCGCACGCCGCTGCTGATTGCGGCCAGCTTTCCGGGGACGGTCGAGATCCTGCAATTGCTGGTTAGCAAGGGCGCGGACATTCACGCTAAGGACAAGAGCGGCATGCACGCATTGGGGCGCGCGGCGACTTATGCCGATGTCGACGTGGTGCGATTCCTGGTGGAGCATGGCTGCGATCCGAACGAACCGGGTTACGGCGGGGCGCGGCTGCGGGTTTACGCGCGGCATTACCAGCCGAACATTGAATATCTGATGTCCAAGGGATTGAAGATCCCGGCGGAAGCGCTGCCTGGGGCGTCGCACTGGGAGCCGCCGGAACTGATCGAAAAGTGGATCGCGCTGGGGGCGGACGTGAACGGGAAAGTGGCTCCTTATCAGCGCACGGCTTTGATGACGGCTACGGCTTCGGAGCAATCGACGCCGGCGACGTTGAAGCTGCTGCTTGAAAAAGGCGCGGACCCGAATGCGGAAGACATCGATGGGGAGCGGCCGCTCGATTGGGCGGTGTATCGCCAGGATCAGGCGCGGATCGATTTGCTGAAGCAGTATGGCGCGAAGCCGGGGCATGGTCCGCGGCAGGAAGTATATCCGGCGCCTGAAGGTGTTGCGGACGCGCGCACGTCGGTGAGCCGCGCGGTGGCGCTGCTGCTGCCTTCGGCTCCGGTGGTGTTTGAGACGCGGCATTGCGTGACGTGTCACAGCCAGGCGCTGCCGGGGCAACTGGCGGCGGTGGCGCGGGCCAAGGGGATCGAGGTAAACGAAGAGCTGGCGCGCAAGAACATGCAGCAGATGCTGGGGTTCTACAAAACCGCCGGGGAGGCTGCGATGCAGGGCGACCGTACGGCAGGAGACTTCGTCACGATGGGCTACGTGGCGTCGGCGTTCGCAGCGGATCAATATCCAATGGACACCATCATGGCGCAGTCCACGCACCTGCTTGTGGGCCAGCAGATGGCGGACGGGACTTACCTGGGGCAGGGCGTGTCGCGGCCTCCGATGGAAGACACTATCGTGAGCCAGACGGCGCTGGCGGTGCGCGCCATGACGCTGTATCCGATTGCCGGGCGCAAGAGCGAAGTGGATGAGAAGGTGCGGCGGTCACAGCGCTGGCTGCTGGCGGTGGTCCCGAGCACGGCGGAGGAGCGCAACATGCGGCTGATGGGACTGGTGTGGTCGAAGGCTCCGCGCGCCGACATCAACGCGGCGGTGCAGCAGATCATTGCCAAGCAGAGAGCGGATGGCGGCTGGGGGCAGCACGACGAATATCAGTCAGATGCTTGGGCGACGGGAGAGTCGTTGTACGCGCTGCGGCAGGCGGGGACGGCGGCGACGGCGGAGTTGTATAGCAAGGGCGTGGCGTTCCTGCTGAAGAACCAGTATCAGAACGGGGCGTGGTTTGTGAAGAGCCGGGCTTATCCGACGCAGACTTATTTCGATAGCGGGTATCCGTTCGGGCACAATCAATGGATCTCGGCGGGGGCGGCGAGTTGGGCGGGGCTGGCGATTGCGGAGACTTTGCCGGATGTGAAGTTGACGGCGGAGAAAAGCCGCTAGCGGGTCGGGCTCTCAAGGTCCAGGGCGAACGCGAGTGCTTGTTTGATCGTTTTCATCACATCGTCCGAAAGCTTACCGAGCCTTCGTTCGAGATGAACTACCGGTAGGGAACTTAGTCCTTGCACGTTTGCCACAGAATCACGGTCCAGGAAACTGAGCTTTGGGAGGGCTATTTCATAGTTGCTGTGCCGATTCTGAGTCGTGAGGGGCACAAACAACACTAAAGCGCGTGGTGGATCGGGATCGTAACGCGAGACGACCACGACGGGCCGTGTTTTGGCTGCCAATCCGAGGTCAGCCAGCCAAACTTCACCGGGTCGTGGGCTCATCGAGCATATCCAAGACCTCTTGCTCAATTGCCCGCGAACGCATCAGGTCGAGCGCGTCTTGATCTGCGAGAGCCATCATTTCGGCGACGCGCTGACGCACTTCGGCGGCCGTTTCCGGCTTCCATTCTTTCAGTTTGGCGTCCAATTTTTCAAGCAATGCGTCCATGGCGTGCCTTCCTGCTCTTTGAACCTTGATTGTACCTAATTGCTTAAACGCCACCATCGCCGGCGGCGGCCTGTTGTGAAGGGGCATTGCCTCGATATCTTTTCCAAGCAACCACCGCCAACAACGCGGCCCATGCCACCATCACGGCGATCCATGCATTCCTCCAATGCAACAGAACCGCCAGTTGGTCTTGAAGCATGATCGCGTAGCCCATTCCCAGAATGAAGAACGCGAAATAAAATAGCATCTTTTTCTGGATCGACGATAGAGGTTTTCCGCGTCGAATGATCCGACCGTGCAAATAGCCCAAGATGACGCAGATGACTGTAAGGATCGGGGGAGCAAAGATCGCGAATGGATCGATTTCCCTCGCTCTATGGCTTAAACGCCACCACCGCCAGCGGCGGGATGGTCACGTTCATGCTAGCGGGGCGGCCGTGGAAGGGGATTTCTTCCGCCATCACGGCGCCGGCGTTGCCTAGGTTGGCGCCGCCGAATAGCTCGGAGTCGGTGTTGAAGAGCTCGCGGTAGAGGCCGGCTCTGCGGGACGCCGATGCGGTAGCCTTCGCGGGGGACGGGGGTGAAGTTGCACGCGAAGACGATGAAGTCTTCGCGGTTGCGGGCGAAGCGGATGAAGGTGATGATCGACGACTCGGAATCCTGCAGATCGATCCACTCGAAGCCGTGGTAGGTGTCGTCCACTTCAAAGAGCGCGGGCTCGCGGCGGTAGAGCCAGTTCAGCTCCTTCACCATCGTTTGCAGTTTGTAATGGATGGGGTATTGGAGCAGACGCCATTCGAGCTGCGCGTCGTGGTTCCACTCGCTGGTCTGGCCGAACTCGGTGCCCATGAACAGCAGCTTCTTGCCGGGGTGCGCGAACATGTACGCCAGGAACGCGCGGGTATTGGCGAAGCGCTGCCACTCGTCGCCGGGCATTTTGTAGATCAGCGAGCGCTTGCCGTACACCACTTCGTCGTGCGACACCGGCAGCATGAAATTTTCGGTGAAGGCGTAGAGCATGCTGAAGGTGATCAGTTGCTGGTGGTACTTGCGGAACACCGAGTCCTTGGCAAAGTACTGGAACATGTCGTGCATCCAGCCCATGTTCCATTTCATGGTGAAGCCCAGGCCGCCGGTGTAGACCGGGCGCGAGACGCCGGGCCAGGCCGTCGATTCTTCGGCGATGGTGATGGCGCCGGGCTCCTGATGCAGCGAGTTCGTTGAAGCGCTTCAGGAAGTCGATGGCTTCCAGATTCTCGCGGCCGCCGAAGCGGTTGGGAATCCATTCGCCTTGTTCGCGCGCGTAGTCCAGATACAGCATGGACGCCACGGCATCGACGCGCAGGCCGTCGATGTGGAATTCGCGCAGCCAGTAGAGCGCGTTCGACAGCAGGAAATTGCGCACTTCATTGCGGCCGAAGTTGAAGATGAGCGTGCCCCATTCGCGATGCTCGCCCTGGCGCGGGTCGGCGTGTTCGTAGAGCGCGGTGCCGTCGAAGCGCCATAGGCCGTGGGCGTCGCGCGGGAAGTGGCCGGGGACCCAATCGAGAATCACGCCCAGGCCGGCTTGATGGCAGGCAGTCGACGAAATAGCGGAAGTCATCGGGAGTGCCGAAGCGCGAAGTGGGCGCGTAGTAGCCGGTGACCTGATAGCCCCAGGAGCCGGAGAAGGGATGCTCCATGATGGGCATCAATTCGAGGTGCGTGTAGCCGAGATCGCGCACGTAGGTGACCAGGCGGTCGGCCAGTTCGCGGTAGCTGAGCGATTCGTGCGAGGGGTGGCGCATCCAGGATTCGAGATGCACTTCGTAGATCGAGACGGGCTCGCGCATGCAGATTGCGGTGGCCGCGGGCTTCCATCCATGCTTGATCCGCCCAGGTGTGGTTGTTTAGTCCCCAGACGATCGAAGCGCGTGCGCGGCGGGGTTTCGGCGAAGAACGCGTAGGGGTCGGCTTTCTCTTGCACTTCGCCCGTCGCGTGAGCGCACGCAATATTTGTAATGCGTGCCTGGGCCCAGCGCCGGGATGAACAGTTCCCACACGCCGCCGTCGCGATGCTGCATGGGGTGGTTGGTGCGGTCCCACTGATTGAAATCGCCGATGACGGTGACGGATCGTCGGCGTTGGGCGCCCAGACGGCGAAGCGGACGCCTTGGATGTCGCCTTCGCGCACCGGGTGCGCGCCCAGCATGCGGTAACTCTCGTGGTGCGTGCCTTCGGCATGGAGATGCAATTCGAAGGGTGTCAAGGAAGAAGCGACGGGGGCTGCTTGCACATCGCTATTATGGCATTGGATGCCGCCGCGAGCAGAATTGCACCTGCACCTGGATGGATCGGTCGAGCCGGAGACGCTGCTGGAGATCGATCCGTCGCTTACGCGCGAGGAGATCGCGGCGCGCACGGCTTACACCGATTTCGCTGGGTTTCTGAAGAGTTTTGTGTGGGTGAATCAGCGCCTGCGGACTCCCGAGGACTACGCGCGTGTCGCCCGGCGGCTGTTCGAGCGGCTGGAGAGCGAAGGCGTCACCTATGCGGAAGTGATTCTATCCGTCGGTGTCGTTTTGTGGAAAGAGCAGGATCTGGACGCTATCTATAAGGCCCTGGCGAGAGAAGCC
Source organism: Bryobacterales bacterium (assembly GCA_963745995.1). Classification (GTDB taxonomy): domain Bacteria; phylum Acidobacteriota; class Terriglobia; order Bryobacterales; family Bryobacteraceae; genus Palsa-187. The sequence goes on along the minus strand of CAVUZF010000005.1, from coordinate 420,817 downwards.
GCGCGCACGCCGGTCACGGTGCGCTGGATTTTCGATGCGATCCGGCAGTTTGGGGCGGAGACCGCGAAACCAGTGTTCGATCTGGCGGCGGAGCGGGTGGGCGAGGGCGTGGTGGCGATCGGTTTGGGCGGCGATGAAGTAGCGCGGGCCGGCAGGCTTGTTCGCGCGATCTTTATCGTGAGGCGCGGGATCGGGGCTTGCGATTGACGTGTCACGCAGGCGAGACGGCGGGGCCGCGGAGCGTGTGGGAGGCGCTTGCAAATCGGCTCGGAGCGCATCGGCCATGGGATTCGCGCGATTGAGGACCCGGCGCTGGTGGCGCACCTGGCCGCGAAACAGATTCCACTTGAAGTTTGCATCACCAGTAATCTGCGCACGGGCGCGGTGGCATCGCTGGCGGAGCATCCGGTTAGACGGCTCTATGACGCCGGCGTGCCCATCATTCTCAATTCAGATGACCCCGCGCTGTTCGGCTGCACGCTGACCAGCGAATACGAATTGGCGGCGCGCGAGTTTGGATTCACGGAAGACGAACTCGCGGGTCTAACGCGGAACGCCTTTCGGTATGCTTTCGAGGAGAGCGTCGCGGTCGGCCGGTGACATGCCGGAGTACTTGCGGATGTCTTCGCGCGTCATAAGCTTGCGGCGGTAACGGCCGAAATACTCATCGATATCGCCGCCGTATTGGAAGCTGTACATGATGTCGGCGAAGACATCGGTATGGCGTCAGTCCCAGCGCGTGTCCGGATTCATGCAGGCAGGTGAGGTAGACGATGGTGTCGCGCAGCAGGCGGTCTTTGCCGGGCGGATCGGCGATCAGGATGTGCAGTTCGGAGCCGCGGCGGCCGTTGACGTTGATGGGAACGGCCTCGCCGTAGAGTCCGCTGTTTTTATCGGCCCACAGCACGCGCAGCAGAGCGTTCTTGCGTTCCTTCACTTCGACGAAATGCAGTTGGCCGCCGGAGGCCTTGGCCCAGGCTTCGAGGGCCCAGCGCGCGAGATCGGCATCGCCGGCATCGCAGCCGGCGAGCATCACGGTGCAGGGCTCGATCCAGAAAGTGGTGTCGGCGGCTTGTGCGCCGCGCGCCGCGGCGAAACACAGCAAGGCTAACGCTTCGAAGAAAGTTTTTCATCGGCCAGCGCCTTGATGGTGGCTTCGAGTTCGGCCACGCGTTTGGAAAGTTCGTCGATGGCGCGGCCTTCGGGATCGGGCAGATCGCCGTGGGCCAGAGGTTCGAATTCTTCATCGTCACCGACCACGCGGCCGGGCACGCCGACCACGGTCGAGTGGTCCGGCACGGGGTGCACCACCACGCTGCCCGCGCCGATCTTGACGTGGTCGCCGATGCGGATGTTGCCTAAGATGGTCGCGCCGGTGCCGATGACTACGCCGTCGCCGATCGTGGGGTGGCGCTTGCCGGTGTCCTTGCCGGTGCCGCCCAGCGTGACGCCCTGGTAAACCAGCACGTCGTCGCCGATTTCGGAAGTTTCGCCGATCACTACGCCCATGCCGTGATCGATAAAGAAGCGGCGCCCGATGCGGGCTCCGGGGTGGATCTCAATGCCGGTCAAGGTGCGCGAAAACTGCGAGATCACGCGCGCCAGCGTGAACCAGCCCGACGCTATATAGATTGTGGGCCATGCGATGCAGCAGCACGGCGTGGAAACCCGGGTAGCAAAGGACGATTTCGAGCACGCTGCGGGCGGCCGGATCGCGCCGGAAGACAGTATCGAACTGCTCGCGAATGTGGCCGGCCATGTATGTAGGATATTAGATATTGTGAGATTCCTCTTCGTCGCACTTATTTTGGGTCTGGCGGGCTGTTCGGCTCCTACCGATACCGCGCAACCGAAGCAGACCACGGCGCCCGAGGCCACCGACACTGTCATCTCAAATAAACACCCGCTTGCGAAGTATCTGGAACTCTCCGGGTACCGTATTTCGGAGACGGCCGCGGGCAAGTTGAACATCAAATTCGTGGTGATCAATCATTCGGAAGCGGACATCGGCGATTTGGGGCTGAAGATCCGGCTGGTGACCACGGCTGCTAAGCCGGAAGACCCGCCCATCACGGAGTTTGAGGCCAAGGTGCCGTCGGTGGGGCCGCAGGAAATCAAGGACGTTTCGGCTAGCGCGACCACTAAGCTGCGCATTTATGAATTGCCGGATTGGCAGTTCATCCGTGCCGAGGTGGAGATTACTTCTCCCGCACCGTGACGGAACGCCTCTACTACCAGGACGGCTACCTGCGCGAGTTTAGAGCTCACGTGGTCGAAATCGCGGACGACGGGCGACGCGTCTATCTGGACCGCACAGCGTTCTATCCGACCTCCGGCGGCCAGCCGTTCGATACGGGGACGTTGGGCGAGGCGCGCGTGATCGAGGTGATCGATGAAGAAGAGCGCGTGGCCCATGTTTTGGACGCGGCGATCGCAGCAGGGGAAGTGGCGGGCGAAATCGACTGGCCGCGGCGCTTCGATCACATGCAGCAGCACAGCGGACAGCATTTACTATCGGCGGTGCTCGAAGAGTTGTTCAAAATTCCAACGGTGAGTTTTCATCTAGGAACGGAAGCATGCACTATCGACGTAACGGCACCTTTGTTGACGACGCACCAGATCGACAAAGCGGAACAACGCTGCGCTGAAATCGTAAGCGAAGCCCGGCCGCTGGAGATTACTTTTGAAGACGCCGCAGCGGATTTGGGGCTGCGCAAGGAATCGCAGCGCACGGGGACGCTGCGCGTGGTTGCCATCGCGGGTGTCGACCGCAGCGCTTGCGGGGGCACGCACGTGCGCACGACGGCTGAAATCGGGCCGGTGGCAATTCGCAAAGCAGAAAAGACTCGCGGGAACACGCGGCTGGAGTTCGTTTGCGGACTGCGCGCGCTGCGGCATGCTCGGTCCGATTTCCGCACCTTGCAAGAAATTTCGAGGCAGCTTTCGGTGCCGGCCGGGGAGACCCCCGGGTTGCTAGCCGCTCAGATCGAGCGCATCAAGGCGCTCGAAAAAGCGAACCAACGGATGGCGGCGGAAATCGCACAGCGTGAAGGGCGCGAACTGTGGAACACAACCGCTCCTGGGGCTGACGGCATCCGGCGCGTGGTGCAACATGCAGCGATCGACGACGCCATGCGGACGCGGGCGCAGGCATTTGTCGCAGGGGGTAAAGCGGCCTTCCTGGGGGTGTCGCTGAAGCCACCGGCATTTCTGCTCGCGGCGTCGGCCGATTCCGGAATTCACGCGGGGGACAGGGTGAAGGTTGCGGTCACTGCAGCGGGCGGGCGCGGCGGCGGCAATCAGGGGCTGGCGCAGGGCAGTTTGCCCGCAGTGGAAAATCTGGACGCCATTATAGAAGCTTTGTTGTGACACTTAGCGGGCAGGTGAGGTGTTCGCTAGAGAAGCTTGCAATTGTTCCAGTTCAGCCACCTTCGCGGAGGCTCCTTCGCCGGGCCTAGTCTTGGGATACATCAGCTTCAACAAGCAGAGTTGAAATTCCAATTCAGACCGCCAGGCGGGGGAAAGCAACAAGTTTGCGTCCATGACCAACTGTATCGGCCTGGACGGCTTCTTTCGGTAGTGCGGCGTCGCTTCGTAAGGCTCAAGGAACCGGAAGGGGCGGGGTAGGGGGGGCCAAAATGGGGATTAGAGTGTGGGGATCTGCGGGGAATAAGTGGGGAAGTCCGGGGTTCCTTGAGCCATTAACATTCTCATTACGAGCCTTTGGAGTGCAATCCGCTCGCCAATCACTAACCCATTGAAAAAAAGGCGCCGCGTTCCGACGCACGATCACGACAGGAAACGATTACCGGTTTAAGGTGCAGTGGGGGGTGGACTGGATACCCGGGATACGCGTCCGGATCTGGCTTCGTCCAGGATGACGTTGTTGTTCGCCAGAGTAGAACCGGTAGAGACGTCGAGCTGCACCCGGGCCCCCGCGTAAGTTGCCTGGGCGGTGACTTCGGCGGCGGCGGCGGTGGTGAGATCGCGCTGGTCTTGGATCACCTGGTAGACCGTGGTTGCTCCCAGGGCCAGCTTCTTCTGGTCGGCATCGAGGGTTTGTTCCTGCAGGACGCGTCCTTTGACGGCTGCCTGGTATTGGGCGCGGGCTTGATCGAGGGCAATTATGGCGTTCTTGACATCCACCCGGATCTGGTTGATCTGGCGCTGTACGAACAACTGGTTTTGCCGGAGGTTCAAGGCCGCAGTGGCCACGTTGGCCTGGGCCGCGCGGTTTCTCAGGGGAATGGTGAGATTCACCCCGATGGAGTAGGTGGGGAAGCTGCGCCCGAATAACTGCGCCAGGATACTGCCGTAGCCCCCCACGAAAAACGGATCCGCGATGGGTGGATTTTGCCCCAGGCCGCCAGCGGTGGCCGGCGGTCCCAACAGGGTATTCTGCGACCCGACCAAGGCATTGCTGCGCATATCGCCCACCACGCTCAACGAGGGCAGCAGCGCGTTGCGGGTGCCGCTTAGGGCGATCTCGGCGTTATCAATCTGAACCCTGCTCTGGGCCAGGTCCGGGCGATTGTCCAAAGCTTTGGATACCAGATCCTGGATGGGCTCGATGGCCTCGACTTCCGGGATGCGAATGGGATCGGTAGGCACGACGTGCGCTTCGAGAATCGCGGGGCTCGCCAAGCCGTTCCGGCTGAGCGCGCTTTTAAGGACCGATTCCAGTTGCAACACCGCTGATTGAGCCGCTACCAAGGCTTGCTGGGCAGTGGCTAACTGCGCTTCGGCGCGTACTACTTCGATCGGCGCCAGGGTGCCGATGTTCACCTGCTTCCTATTGTCGTCGTACAGCTTTTGCGCGACGGCCACGGCTTGTTGGTTGACGCTCACGGTGGAAATCGCGGCCACCAGGTTCCAGTACAATTGCACGACGTTAGCAACGGTGTTGATTAATTGCTGGCGAAATACGAAATCAGCCGCTTTCAAGTTGTTCTTGGCGATACGGATCGTGCGGTTATTCTGCGCAAAGCCGAAGCCTTGGAGCAGCGGTTGTGTGAATGTCAAGTCCAGACTGGAAGTGGTGAAGGGATTGACAGTGGAGCGAAAGGAGTTTTGGTCCTGCACGATGTTGTCATACGTCAGCGCTGCCGTTCCGCCGGTGAGGAAACTCTGCGAGACTCCGAAATTGGCGGTCTGGTTGGTGGTGACTAGAGCGGAGGTTCCGGTGAATACTGTATTGGACTGCGGCGAGGTGGTGTGGCCGAAGTTGAGGTTGCCGGTGACGAATGGGTCAAAACTTAGGCCAATCCCAAGAAGGGAGAGCGCGCTCAGGTCACCGCTGGCTGACAGGCCTGCGCTGGAACTCCCCAGCAAGGCGAGGTTTGCGCCAGTGGGCACGCCGGGTAGAACGCCGGTAGGTATTCCCTGGATGTTCGCTCCGGAATGGGCGCGCAGCAGATCCGCCTGGGCGATGGAAAATTCGTAGCGCTCGATTTCAACGTCCAGATTGTTTTCGAGAGCCAGGGCAATGGCATCCGATAGCGATAGATATAGATTCCCGGCGCGTAGCAGCGCGTCGATGCGGCTGGAGTTTGAAACATTCACCGGCGCAAGCGGACGCGCTTCGTAGGGCTGGGTGATGCCGGAGTACCAGCGCGGGCGCTCTTGCAGGGACGGCTCCTGGGCAAAGCTGGGAGGAGCGGCCACCAGCAGGGCACACAACACGGCTATCGAGGATTGCAACTGTTTCATGATTTCCTTAAATGACGATACCTATCGCCAATTTGTTCCCGCATTGGCCATTTGGCGGCAGCGCGGAGCACGTCTTAACCATTTAGTTTCTCATGGCTTGCGCGGCCACGCACGGGGCTGCGCTGCGCAAATGCCGTGTGGGCCGGTTTCTGCGCTATATTTGGATTCGTGTCCGACGCCGTCATGCAGGTTTTCCGCGAGACTGGAGCTTATCTTAAGGGCCATTTTCGTCTCACCAGCGGTCTTCACTCGAACGAATATTTGCAGTGCGCACTGGTATTGCAGCACCCTGCCATCGCCGAGGGTTTCGGCCGCGAGCTGGCTGCGCAGCTTCCCGCTTGCGATGTAGTGGTCTCTCCAGCCATCGGCGGTTTGCCCATCGGCCACGAGGTGGCGAAAGCCAAAGGCGCCCGCTTCATCTTTACGGAGCGCGATGCGTCGGGCAAGATGATTCTGCGCCGCGGATTTTCGCTTGCGTCCCGGGGAGGCGGCGCTGGTGATTGAAGACGTCGTCACCACCGGCGGCACCACTCGCGAAGTGATCGACGTTGCGACGGCGGCCGGGAGCGCGTGTGCTCGGAGCCGGGTCGATCATCGATCGCAGCGGCGGGCGTGTCGATCTGGGCGTGCCGCGTGTCGCGCTGGCGACTCTGGATGTCGTCGCTTATCCTCCGGACTTCTGCCCCATGTGCCAGCAGGGACTCCCGGTTGAAAAGCCCGGATCGCGCAACACCGCAGTAATGCGCCGCATCCGCATGACCGTCAGCTACGACGGGACTGAATATCACGGATGGCAAGTGCAGCCGGGGTTGCCCACGATCCAAAGCGTTCTGGAGGGTGTGCTGGCGGAGATCGAAGGCGCGCCGGTGAGAGTGGCCGGGTCGGGACGCACCGACGCGGGGGTTCATGCGTCTGGCGCAAGTGGCGGCGTTCACGCTGGTAAATCCTATTCCCGTCGACAATTTGCGCAAGGCCATCAACCGTTTGTTGCCGCTGGATATTCGCGTGCTCGAAGTGTCGGAAGCCGCCGCGGATTTCCATCCGCGCTATCAGGCTCACGCGAAAACCTACGAATATCGTCATCCATCGCGGCGAAACGTGTTCGCCTTTCGACCACCGCTATGTGTATCACTACCCGTATCCGCTCGACGAGGCGCGCATTTTTGAACTCGCGCCCATGCTCGAAGGCGAGCATGATTTTTCCGCTTTCGCGGCTTCCGACGATAAGGACGACCTGGGACGTTCCAACGTCCGGCGCGTGTTTCATTCGCGCGCGGAGCGGTCTGGCGATTTGCTGATTTATAACGTGCGCGGCAGTGGGTTTCTGAAGCACATGGTGCGCAACATCGTGGGCGTGCTGCTCGAAGTGGGGAAGGGAAACCTCACGCGCGCCGATATCGAAAAACGTCTCGACCCGGCGTGCACGATCCCGCCGGGGCCTTCCGTGCCAGCGCTCGGATTGTTTCTGGTCAGCGTGGAATACTGATTTCGCCGACGGGAACATCGCTGGATTTGCGGGAACGCCGCTCGACTACTTCGACCAGTCCTTCCGCCAGCTTTTTCCCGATGTTGATGCGATAGGGAAAGCCGATCAGATCGGCGTCCTTAAATTTCACGCCGGGGCGGGCGTCGCGATCGTCGAGCAGGACGTCGTGTCCTCTCGCTCAGCAGCCGCTGATAAATTTCGCGGGCTGCCGCGAGGCGTTCCGGATGCACCGGCGTTACCACGACGGTGAACGGCGCGATCGCAGGCGGGAAGCATGAGGCCGTCGGCGTCGTGATTCTGTTCCGCGGCGGCGTTCAGGATGCGCTCTGGCGTATCCAGCAAGGTCACTTTTGAAAAGTGGAGAGGGCCGCCATCGGCGATTGAAATGTCTCCGGCGGCTACCTGGCGCAGATCCGCGAACTCCGCTGCGAAGTCTTTGCCTGGCGTGACATTTCGCAAGTGGTAGATCGGTGCGGTTTGCGCCCGCGATCATATTCCGCCGATCACGCAGCGCTTCGTCGGCGATGATTTTTACCCCACGCGCCCCCATCGGGACCGAGCGAACCGGGATCGGCTCCGAACCAATTGCGGATTTCTTCTGCCTCCGCCTGCCGCGCTCCTGGCAGTTTCGCTGGACTCAACTGATGATCGCCGCGCAGCAGGATTAGCAGCGGCTGACCGTCCTGCACCATCACTAGGCTCTTGATTTGCGAAGTCGCCGGTAAACCGGTGAACTCTGCAATCTGCGCGATGGTCTTTACGCCGGGCGTGTGGAAATCTTCGGGCTGGAGGTCGCCTTGCGGATCGGGAATGGCGGGAGGCTGTGCGACGCTGACGGCCTTCGCCGCGAGAGCCGCGTAATTGGTCCCGCGCACCAGCAACTCGTCGCCCGAGTCCGACTCCGCGACGAAATCGTCGCCAGCAGCGATATAGGCTACGCCACAGCGTTCGAGCGCACGTTCGTCGCGCAAGATGGCTTTGATTTTCGCGAGCGCGCGCTGTCCCAGGAATAAATACTCGCGCCCGCGCATGTATCCGGCGCGCACCAATAGCGGATGATTGTCTTCGCGCAACGTGGCGATCGCAAGTTCGCTCCACAGCATACTTACTGTGATAGCATCCGGAACATGACCAAGGCATTCGCCACCGCGCTGCTTCTGGCTGTGTCCCTACCGGGACAAACGCCCAATATTGATGACTTTTTCCGCGATTTCACGGCGACTTGGGTGCGCGGGAATCCGAATCTGGCCACTTCCTCGCGCTATTTCACCGGGGACGAACAGGACCGTCTCGAACGTCAACTGACGCCGCAAACCGTTGCCTACCGCCGCGCGCGCATTCAGCTCGCGAAGCAAGGGCTCGCACAGTTGCAGAAATTCGACCGCAGCAAGCTCACGCCCACGCAGCGCATTTCCGCCGACCTGATGCAGTGGCAGCTCGATACCGTGGCTGGGGAGGAGCCGTATCTTGACTACACTTTTCCGCTAGAACAGATGAACGGAGCGAACGTCAATTTGATTGAAAGCCTGACCGTCCGGCATCCGCTAGCGAATGAGAAAGATGCTGAGAATTACGTCGTGGCGCTACGCCAGGTGAGCACGCGTATGGAAGAAGCCACCGCCGAGTCACGCGCGCTGGCGGCCAAGAACATCATTCCGCCGAAATTTATTCTGAACGCAACCATTAAGCAGATGCAGGGATTTGTCGATCCCTCGCCCGGCCAGAACCCATTCGTGGCGATCTTCGCGCAGAAGATGGAGGCCGCGAAGATCCCCGAGGCGCGCCGCGAAGCTCTACGCAGTGAAGCGGAAAAGATCGTGAGTGTGGAAGTGTATCCGGTGTGGAAAAACGCCATCGCGACGGTCCAATCGCAACTGCCACGATCGACGAATGACGCGGGATTGTGGCGTCTCAAAGGCGGGGCCAACGCCTATGCTTATTTTCTGCGCCGCTACACCACGACGAATTTGACGCCGGAGCAAATTCATCAAATTGGCCTGAATGAAGTGGCGCGAATCGAAAAAGAGATGGACACGATCTTCCGGCGGCTGGGGCGCACGGAAGGGTCAATCAACGAGCGCTCCGAAAAACTAAAGCGGGACATGGCTTATCCGCTAACGGAGGAGGGTCGCGCGACCATTATGGCGGACGCGGACGGAATCCTGCGCGACGCTGAAAAGCGCGCGGCGGTGTTGTTCGACAAGACGCCGAAAAGCCGCGTGGTGGTGCAGCCGTTCCCGCGTTTTCGGGAGGCTAACGCTGCGGCCAACTACAACAGTCCGGCGCCGGACGGCTCGCGGCCGGGTGTGATTCAGATCCCACTGCGCCCGGAGATGATGACGAAGTTTGCTCTGCGCAGTTTGATTTATCACGAGGGTGTTCCGGGCCATCATTTCCAGATCGCCCTGGAGGCGGAGAACAAAACACTGCCCCGCTTCCGCCAGGTTCGGGCCTTTGGAAACATCTCAGCTCTGGGTGAAGGTTGGGGACTATACGCCGAGCGCCTTGCCTCAGAATCGGGCTGGTACGAGGGAGACCCCGAGGGCCAACTCGGGCAACTTTACGATGCATTGTGGCGTGCGCGGCGGCTGGTGGTCGATACCGGTCTGCACGCCAAGCATTGGACCCGCCAGCAAGCCATCGACTATGGCATTGAAGCGAGCGAAGTGGAGCGCTACGTGGTGTTCCCCGGGCAGGCGTGCTCTTACATGATCGGGCAGTTGAAAATTGTCGAACTGCGCGAAAAGGCTCGCAAAGCGCTGGGCGATAAGTTTTCCTTGCGCGAGTATCACGACGTGGTGCTCGATACCGGCACTGTTCCACTGGAGATATTGGAGCGCCAGGTAGACGCTTATATTCGTTCGAAGGGGGGAAAAATCTAATGCCTTTGTGTGTCCCCGTGTTCTTGCTTTTATTGGCGCAGCAACCTCCGGCGATTCAAACGCCCGCTCCACTACCACGGCCGCCCGCGGTCGAACCGCTGAAGCCGGGCGGGGATGCCGGGGCCGGCGCGGTGGCCACTGGTCCTATCGATGAGACGCCGATCGTCACGCATCACCAGATGACGGTCGATGGCAAAACGCTTCATTATACGGCCACGGTGGCGCAGATGCCGATCAACTCGGCGACCGGCGAGAACGAAGCCCACATTTTCTACATGGCTTACACGCTTGAAGGGGTCGCGGATCTGTCGCGCCGGCCGCTGACGTTTGCGTTTAACGGCGGGCCGGGGTCGGCTTCGATGTGGGTGCATATGGGCGCCATGGGTCCGCGCACGGTACAGTTGATGGACAACGGCGACATGCCGCAACCCCCGTTCAAACTGCGGGACAACCCCAATACCTGGCTCGATCAAACTGACTTGGTATTTATCGACCCAGTGGGGACCGGCTACAGCCGCGCGCGCACCGCGGATATCGCGCGGCGTATGAACGGTCTGCGTGGCGACCTGGAATCGGTGGGCGAGTTCATCCGCATGTACATCAATCGCTACGACCGCTGGAAATCACCGTTGTTCATTGCCGGCGAAAGCTACGGCACTATGCGCGCGGCAGGTCTGGCCGGACACCTGATTGACCAGGGGATCGCCTTCAACGGCATTACGTTGATTTCCACCGTTTTGAATTTCAATACGCTTCGTCCCAACCTTTCCAACGGTCTGGCGTACGCGGTGCATTTGCCCACCTACACAGCCGATGCCTTTTATCACAAGAAGCTGGCGGCGGATCTGCAAAAGGATCTGAAGGCGACGCTTAAGGAAGTAGAAGCCTGGGCGATGACAGGTTACTTGGAGGCTCTGAACAAAGGCAGCCGGCTCCCCGCCGCCGAACGTAAGGCGGTGGTCGAAAAACTGGCGCGCTACACAGGCCTTGAAGCGCGCTACATTGACGGCAGCAACCTTCGCGTCGACGTCGCGCATTTCACTCGTGAGTTGTTGCGGGATGAACACCTCACTATCGGGCGCCTGGACGGCCGCCTGACCGGGCCAGCTTCTCTCAACGAAGGCGAACGGGCCGAGTTCGACCCCGCTAACACGCTTCCCGATCCGCCCTTCCGCGCTGCCTTCCTGCAATATCTTCGCGAAGATTTGGGCTACAAATCCGACATGATGTATTACGTGAGCGGCGGGATCATGCCATGGAACTGGGGTGCGGATAACAACTTTGCGGAAACCGGCAGTGGGCTCTACAACGCCTTCGCCAAGAACCCGCACATGAAGCTGCTGGTGTGCGCGGGCTATTACGATCTAGCCACTCCCTATTTCTCAGCGCAATATAATCTGGACCATATTGGTCTTCACCCTGAGATGCTGCAGAATGTTTCCTGGCAATACTATCAGGCCGGACACATGATGTATATCGACAAAGTGGCTGCCGCTAAACTGCGGCATGATCAAATGGAATTCATTCAGGGAGCGCTGCCGCGCGAGCAACCTTAGCCGGCCTGACATCGCGCACCATGGTTTGCCAGGGCGCGTAGCCGCGCTTGGCGGAATAGGCGTCTTCTTCAAACCGCAGCGCGACGTCGATGCGCGTGCCGGGCGCGAACTCTCCGGCGCGTTCCGCGAAATTCCAGGCCTTGGCGCGCAGCGTGCGTCCTTGCGACTTTAGGCGCAAGAATACGTGCTTATCGTTCTTGATATCGGGCACCGCCGCTACTTCCACTCCGCGCGCGAGCAATGTGGGGGGCGGGTTGCCGAAACCGAAGGGCGCCAGGTTCAGCAATTCCACGATAGTTTGATCGGTGATTTCGTCGAACGCGATTTCCGCGTCGATCTCGATTTCAGCTTCGAAATCCGCGACCGTGAGCCGCGTGGCGGCGTAGGCTTGGAACTGCACGCGAAATTCGTCCACCTGTGAGGCCAGCAGGGTCACGCCCGCGGCTTGGCGGTGGCCGCCGAATTTTTGAAACAGCGCCGGCATGGCTTCGAGCGCGTCGAGCAAATGAAACGCACGGATGCTGCGGCCCGATCCATACGCCATGCCGTCGTCGAGTCCCAGGACGAACACCGGACGGTGATAGCGTTCCACCACACGACTGGCTACGATCCCCACCACGCCGCGATGCCAACCCTCGCCGGCGAACACCAGAGCGGCGTCGCTATCGGTCACTGGTTGCGCCAAGCACTGCTCCAGAATGGCTTGCCGGATGCCATCTTCGGTTTCGCGGCGGTCTTTGTTTAGCTCGTCCAACTGCGCCGCGATGGCTCGTGCACGCTGCGGATCGGAAGTAGAAAATAGTTCGATGATGTCGCTCGCGCTGGCCATGCGTCCGGCGGCATTGATGCGCGGTGCGATTTGAAACGCGACCTGCCGGGCGCTCGGGCTAGTGCCGGCCTCGATGCCTGCTACGTCCAGCAGCGCGCGCAACCCCGGATTCGTCACGCGGTCGAGTCCATCCAATCCGCGTTTTACGATCACGCGGTTCTCTCCGGTCAATGGCACCACGTCCGCCACCGTCGCGATCGCTACTAACTTCAATAGGGAATCGACGAGGCGCTCCCGCCGTGCGCGTTCCCATCCGAGCGAAATCATCAAGGCCTCGGCCAGCTTCAGCGCCACACCCGCGCCGCACAGATTTTTCTCCGGATACGCGCAGTCGCGCCGGTTGGGATTCAGCACGGCGAGCGCCGGCGGCAGTTCGGCTTCGGGCAGATGGTGATCGGTCACAATAACGTCGATGCCCAATCCGGCTGCGTGCTTCACCACTTGGTTCGCACGGATGCCGGTATCGACGCTCACGATCAGTTTCACGCCCAGTGCGGCGGCGTCTTCGACAGCCTCGTTCTTCATGCCATAGCCATCGCGAATACGGTGCGGAACGAAGCAAGTGGCCGTCGCGCCGGCCAGGTCGAGCGCTTTTTTCAACACCACCAGCGCGCTGGTGCCGTCTACGTCGTAATCGCCATAGAGCAGAATAGGTTCTTTTCGTTCGATGGCTTGGACGAGTCGCGACGCTGCCTTCCCCATGTCAGCCAGCAAAAAAGGATCGTGCAGATCCGCTGCTGAAGGCTGGAGGAACCGGCGCGCGGCCGCAGGGATCGCTCAACCCGCGGGCGCACAATACTCGGGCGGCGGGAAGCGAAATGCCCAGGGCGGCGGACAACGCGGCCGCATGGGCGGGCTCAACTTCTGATAAGATCCACTTCATTCACGTGCTCTATTGTTACATTCGGGGATGTAACCTGAAGGTCGTTCGCGGACATCAAAACAGTGTACATGAGGGCGCTTGCAGTAATCGTGGTGTTTCTGGGCTCGCTTTCTGCTGCGCTGGCGCAGACCGGCGTGGTGAAATCCGAAGGCCAGCCATTGCCGGGCGCCACCGTGCGAGCGACTCAGGGCGAGCGCGTCCTCAGCACTTTGACCGATGCGAATGGCGAATTTAAGCTCGCGAATCTGACGCCGGGAATGTGGACCATCGACGTCGCCATGTTCGGTTTTGCGCCGCAGCGGCGTGAGGTGCAGATCGCCGCGAACCCTACTAAAATCGATTTCACCTTGCAGATCGGCAACTTCGCGGCTGGGCGCGGAGGATTTGGCTCGGGACGTTTCGGAGGGGGCGGCGGCGGTGCGGGCAGAGGCGGTGGGGCTCCGGGCGGCTTCAATCGCGGCGCGAATCCGGCAAACGCCCCGAATGCAGCCCCCGACGCTGGACCCGGCGCAACCGTGCAGGCGGACGCCGCGCAAGGCACGCTCCCGGACGGCACAGCGCCGCCCGCCGACGTAGCCGCTCTGCAGCAAGCCAACGCTGGCGGAGCTAACGAATCGTTTTTAGTCAACGGAAGCCTTAGCAATGGGCTGCAAACCCAAGCCTCCGACTTCACACCTGGGCAAGGTCCCAATGGCTTCGGCAGTGGTGTTACTTCGGCAGCCCAAGCGAGCGCTCCGGGTCAAGGCGGCAGCGGCCGCTGGCCGGACCCGGCGGATTCCAGGGTGGAGGAGGCGGAGGAGGATTCGGCGGTGGTGGTTTCGGAGGACGTGGTGGCGGAGGCGGTGGCTTTGGCGGGGGGCGTGGTGGACGCGGACCAGGCCCAGCGGGACGCGGCGGCTTCATCGGCAATCGCCGCAACGCCGGCCAGAACCAGATTCACGGATCGATTTTCTATACGGTAGACAACTCGGTCACGGACGCCTCGCCCTTTTCGTTGAACGGCCAAACCAACACCAAAGCTCCCTACGCGCAAAACAAATTCGGTTTCAATTTGGGCGGCCCGCTCGAAATTCCTAAGCTGTTTCGCTCGGAAAACACCTTCTTCGTCATCAACTACAACGGCAGTCTGGCGCGCAACGGCATGAATCTCACGGGCACCGTCCCCACGCTCGCCGAACGTGCAGGGGATTTTTCGGGGATCTCCACGGTGATCTTCAATCCCGCCACCGGCCTGCCGTTCCCGGGCAATCGCATCCCGCAGATCAACCCCATCGCCGCCGGACTGCTGCAATATATCCCGCTACCCAACCAGCCCGGGACCGTCAACAACTACCGCCTGATCGAGGCCGTGCCGAATAACAGCCAGAACCTCAACGCGCGCGTGAATCAAACGCTCTCGCGCCGCGATCAGCTCAGTTTCGGAATCAACTGGCAGGGCCGCGATTCGCAGAACCTGCAGAATTACGGTTTCATCGATCCGACGACCGGCAATGGCATCAATGCCACGGCCAACTACCGGCACACTTTCGGAACGGGAGTCTTCGAGAACTTCACGGCGACTTTCAACCGCAATAGCAATCTCACCACGCCGTTCTTTGCGAACGGCGCGGATGTGGCCGCGGCTCTCGGCATCCAGGGCGCTTCATCGAGTCCTATTAATTTCGGGCCGCCGACACTTACCTTCACAAACTTCGGCTCGCTCACCGACGGCAGCCCTTCGCAAAGCGCTATCTACAACTTCGGATTCACGGAGAGTCTCGCCATCCACCGCGGCAAAAACAACTGGACCTTCGGCGGCGGCTATACGCGCTACTTCCGCAACACGGTCACCGATGCGAACGGCCGTGGCACTTTCAATTTCACGGGACTCGCCACCAGCGAACTCAACGCCAACGGACAACCCGTGGCCAACACCGGTCTCGACTTTGCCGACTTCTTATTGGGACTGCCGCAGTCCGATTCCATCCGCTATGGCAGCTCGAATACCTATTTCCGCACCGATTCTTACTATCTTTTCGGGCAGGACGATTTTCGCGTGCGCAATAATCTGACGCTGAACCTGGGCCTGCGCTATGAGTACTTCGCGCCCTGGAGCGAAAAATATGGGCGCAT
This sequence comes from Bryobacterales bacterium, assembly GCA_963745995.1. GTDB lineage: Bacteria > Acidobacteriota > Terriglobia > Bryobacterales > Bryobacteraceae > Palsa-187. The sequence goes on along the minus strand of CAVUZF010000005.1, from coordinate 405,360 downwards.
CGCCAATCTGGATATCGCGCCCGGCTTCACGGCGGTTTCGGTGGTGACGCCCTCGCAGCCCGGCCTCTACAGCGGAGCTTTTCCGAGCGGCCTGATCAATCCGGACCGCAATAATTTCGCGCCGCGCGCGGGACTCGCCTGGAAGCCGTGGAATCGCAAAAATCACGTAGTGCGCGTCGGCTACGGCATTTACTACAATCCCGGAATCTATAATCAGTTCACCTCGCGCCTCTCCGCACAGCCCCCGTTTGCGCAATCGACCACCGTCGAAACCAGCACTTTAAATCCGCTCACGCTGGCTGAAGGCCTGACCGTGACGCCGGACGGCAAAACCATTCTCAACACCTTTGCCGTGAATCGCAATTATCAAACCATGTACGCGCAGACCTGGAACGTCGCCTTCCAGTTTCAGATGCCCTCGCAGTTAGTCGGCGAGATCGGCTATCTGGGCACCAAGGGCACGCATCTGGACATTCAGGAGATACCCAACCAGGCTCCGCCGGGCGCGATCCTCACCGCGGAGCAGCGCCAGTTGATCAGCAACGCCACCGGCTTTATCTACGACACGCCCGACGGAAATTCCATCTACCACGCGTTACAAACGCGCCTGACCCGCCGCTTCCGCCGCAATGTGTCTTTCAATCTTCAGTACACTTTCTCGAAGGCCATCGACGACTCCTCGACGCTGGGAGGCGTCGGCAACACCGTGGCGCAAAACTTTAACGATCTCTCGGCCGAGCGCGGCCTTTCGAGTTTCGACCGCCGCCAGGTCTTCACCGCCACCTCCGTGATCCAATCGCCGGTGGGTTCGAACGGCGTGCTGGCCAACGCCAAGTTTTTCGAGACGGCGCTTAAGGATTGGACGCTCTCCACCAACATGACCCTCGAAACCGGCACGCCTCTTACGGCGCGCGTTCTCGGGAACCAGTCCGATATCGCAGGCACCGGCACTATCGGCAGCGGCCGCGCGGACGCTACCGGGCTGCCTGTTGAGTCGAGTTCCGGCTTTTTCAATCTGGCCGCCTTCACTGTTCCGCTGCCCGGCGAATTTGGCAATGCCGGCCGCAATACCATTCCCGGTCCGGGCCTGTTCTCGATGAATCTATCGCTGCAGCGGACCATCACATTGCATGAGCGCACGCGCCTGCAAATCCGCGTGGACGCCACCAATGTCACCAACCACGTAAATATCACCGGCTTCGGCACGGTGGTGAACTCGATCAATTACGGCGTGCCGTCGTCCGCCGGCGCGATGCGCACGCTGAGCGCTACGCTAAGGTTGAACTTCTGATGAAACGGGCTGCCTTCTTTCTGGTCGCTTCGCTGCTGCTCGCGCAGGACGCCACCTTTATCGTCGACACCAAACTGGTGGTGATCAATGTCACCGTGAAAGATAAAGCCGGCCGCCCCATCTCCGATCTGAAGAAGGAAGACTTCCAATTGCTCGAAGACGGCGTTCCGCAAAAGATCACGGTCTTCGATCGCCAGGATCTGAGCACCGAGCCTCTGGCGCCCATGTCGTTTTCGCAGCGCCCTCAAACGATTGAAGAGAAGGCCGCCGTAATCGCACCTGGCACTTCGGTCAACCAACAAGTCCAGCGCGACCCCAAGCGCTTTCAAGATCGCCGCTTGATCGGACTGTTCTTCGACATGAGCTCCATGCAGCCGCTGGAACAAGCGCGCGCGCAGGAAGCTGCAGTGAAGTGGATTCAATCGCAGATGACCGCGGCCGATCTGGTAGGTGTCATGACCTTCGGCAGCAAATTCAAGATGCTCCAAGAGTTCACTGACGATCGCGATCTGCTCATCCAAACTGTAAAGGGCCTGACGCTCGGAGATTCGAGCGACCTGCAAGGCCTGGCCGCCACTGCCGCCGATGAAGGCGATGACAGCGGTTCTTTCGTGGCCGATCAAACCGAGTTCAACATCTTTAATACCGACCGCAAACTTACCGCGCTCGAAGACGCCGCGCGCAAGCTCAGTATCTATCCCGAAAAGAAAGCCCTCATCTATTTTTCGAGCGGCGTCAACAAGACCGGTATCGAAAATCAATCGCAGCTCAAGGCGACTGTCAACGCCGCCGTCCGCTCCAACGTTTCTTTCTATCCGGTGGACGCGCGCGGGTTGGTTGCCGAAGCCCCCGGCGGCGACGCCAGCGTAGCCTCGCCGCGCGGCACGGGTATCCTTACGGGCACCAGTCAGGCCGGCCGCCGAGCCACTTTCAACGATTCGCAGGAGACGCTGTCGACGCTGGCTTCCGACACTGGCGGCAAGGCACTGCTTGATTCCAACGATTTGACGCTGGGAATTCGCCAGGCCCAGGAAGACATTCGCAGCTACTACATCATTGGCTACTACTCGACCAACATGGCTACTGACGGCAAATACCGTCGCGTGCAGATCAAGCTCGCGAGCAATACGCAAGCCAAGCTCGATTACCGCAAGGGCTACTACGCCGGCAAGACCTTCGCGAAGTTCACTTCTGCCGACAAGGAACGCCAGCTTGAAGAAGCCCTCACGCTCGGCGACCCCGTCAGCGAACTCCCGCTGGCTCTCGAAGTGGATTATTTCCGCGTCGCTAAGGACCGCTACTTCATTCCGATTTCCGTGAAGCTGCCGGGATCCTCGATCGGCTATTCGAAGAAGGGCACCAACCAGACCAATTCGCTCGATTTCATCGGCCAGGTGCGCGATTCCACCGGTCATCTGGTCGGCGGCGTGCGCGATCAGATCACCGTCAAGCTCAATGAAGCCAACGCCGCGCAAATCGACCGCCGCTACATGCAATATGACAGCGGACTCACGCTGGCGTCCGGCAACTACAGCCTGACGTTTCTTGCGCGCGAAGGCCTCACCGGCAAGATGGGGACGTTCGAAACCAAGTTCACCGTGCCGGATCTGAACGCCGGCAAAGCGCTGCGCGTCAGCTCCGTAATTCTCAGCAGCCAACGTGAAGCCGTCAGTGCCGCGGTAGGCGCTGCTGACAACAATAAGAAGCTGCTGACCAATCATCCGCTAGTTCAGGACGGCCAGAAAGTGGTGCCCAGCATAACGCGCGTCTTCCGCAAGGACCAGACGCTGTACGTCTATTTCGAAGTCTACGATCCCGGCATCGACCCTGAGCAAAAAACGTCTAACGTCTTTGCCGCGATTGAACTGCTACAAGGCGCTCGCAAAGTTTTCACCTCGCGGCCCGTGCGCGTCGACAAGCTCACAACGTCGCGCCCGGGCGTCGCGCCGTTCAGTTTCGAAATCCCGCTCAACCGCCTGCAACCCGGCGAATACATTTCGCAAGTGGACGTAATCGATCAACTGGGCCAGAAGTTCGCGTTCCCGCGTAGCTCAATGGTGGTCCTGCCCTAGCGCGGCAGCGAATACTTTTTGAAAAAGTCCACCGTGTACTGCGCCACTTCCAGCGGATAAACGTGCCCGCCGTTGTGGATAATCGTCATCACCGGCGCGCCGTCTTTCGACTCGTAGCGCGTGCAATACTGCCCGCAGGACTCGCCTTTGCCCGTCGCGCCATTGGCCCGCCGCGCCGCTTCGATCGCTTCCTTCTGATCCGCGAACGCGATCTGCCGGTCCTCCGTCCCGCCAACGTGCAGCAGCGGTTTGGGCACGGTCAGATGCACCGAAGGCAATATCCGCGCGGCCACTGGAGCGAATGCAGCGAACACCTGTGTGCGCTCCGCCCACAGCAGATAGGTGAAGTTGGCGCCATTCGAAAAACCAGTGGAATAAATCCGCGCGTCATCCACGGAAAACTGTTGGCGCAGCGTCTTCAGCATCCGATCGACGAACTTCAGGTCGCGATCTCCATCCTTGCCGCCTTCCACCTGCCAACCCGCCAGGCCGTCGCGCGTACTCGGCAGCCCTTGTGCGTAGACTACGATCGCCTGCGCCCAACGCTGCTGTAAATCGACGCCCTGGAAGTTGTCGGCGGAATCGCCGTGGCCGTGAAACGCCAGCACCAGCGGTGCTTTCCCCGACGGAGTCTTCGCGCTGGGCGCGTAAACGATCGCCTCCCGCTCCACGCCGTCAATTTTCCATGTCATTATTTTGGATTCGCCCCAGCCGGCGGCCTGTACCGCCGCGCACAGCAAGAGTAATCGTGCCGTCATTGCCCCAGGCCTTTCTTCAAGATCTCAGCAGTCACCCGTTCCACCAGACGGGCGATCACTTCGCTTTTGATACTGGCGGCGACCTGGCCGTTGTTATCCCAGGAGTGCAGAATCCGCTCTACCACTCCATCGATCACCTGATTTCGAATCTCTTTGGAAATTTTCTCTGGCAGCGGAGGATTTGCTGTGGCAAAATAATGTTGCAGTTCCTCCCCGAGTTCGTCGCGCGGTTCCAGCAGAGCCGTCTCCCGTTTGAGGCGCGATTGCAGAGTTTGCAAAACTGCGGTCGTTTTGGCCGTCGCCTCCGTCAGTTTGGGTTCGAGCTTCTTCTCTGCCATGAAAAAACCTTGTCGCCCTCGATCTTACCCAATCATTTCGATTGAGTCCATCGAACGCCTATGCTACCATATGCAGGTCGATGATCTGCTGAGGCCCAATATATCGTGGTCAATGTGAAGTCAGCTATGGCTCGATTTGGGCTGGAGGCCACCCCTCCGCCAGCCGGCTCCGGGAATCAAGTCGAATACATCGCGTGGTTTCGCTTTCCGGTCACCTTCGGGTATCTGGACAGCGCGCCTGCGGACGTGGTGCCGGTGTCACCCATTAAGCCATCCGCGAACCTGGCTCTCGCGACGCCGGCGATGACGCTGGTTTCGCGCCGGCGCCGATCGTGATCCGCCCGCCGCACGCGCAATGGGAAATGGTGATCCCGAAGATGACCCGGCCGCCGGCAAGGCCGGTGGTGGGCCGCTCTCCCGCCGAGCCGCCGTCGCGGGCTCTTCCGGCGCCGGCCGCAACAGCCAAGGATTTCGCTTCCGCCGAGTACGTCCCGCCATCGTTTCTGCGGGTTGCCCCGGATCAAAAGCTTCTCGAACGCTACTGGCGGCAATGGGCCTTGGGCGCCGCCGCTCTTTTGGCGGTGGGCCTCCTGCTGTGGGGAACCCCCGGCCCCGGCTCGTCGACGCACAGGCCGCCGATAGAATGGTCCCATCGTCATAGTTCTGCCGCCGGGGCGTCTGTTATCGCTTTACGAACCCTCGCGCGGCGAGTCGGATTACAGCGTCGAGTTCGGCTGGGTTCCCGATGCGAAGGGCGCCGGCTTGGTCCTGCGCGCGCGCGATGAGGACAACTATTACGCCGCACGGCTCGTTCTGCAAAAGCCTGCACCCAACCTCGAATTGGCAGAGGAACACTTCAGCGTGCTTAGCGGAGTGGAGGGCCCGCACGCGCGAAAAATCATTGCCCTCGCGAACCACTGCCGGTCCGCTGCAAATCCAGATGGACGCGATCGGCTCCGCGTTCACACTTTCCGTTCAGGGACATCCGGTGGATTATTGGAACGATACCCAGTTAAACTCCGGCGCGCTAGGCTTCTTCGACGAAAGCGGAGAGCGGCCCGGGTTGCGGGGACTCCGCATCACGCTGATCAAGAAAGGGGCCACGCGCACCGCGGTAGTGTCGCTCCCATGAGCCAATTTCGCACAAGCGCCGCCAGGCCTGCCATGAACGATCCGCTGCAAGCCGCGCTGGCTTTGCGCGCGCAACGCCGTCCGCAGGAAGCGCTCGACGCGCTGTCGGTCCCCAGCGAATTCTCGCTCGATTTTTATATTCTGCGCGGCGATCTCGAACTGGAATTAGGGCGGCTCCAGGAAGCCGCCGAAAGTTATTCCGCGGTAATCGCGGAGGAACCCGATCATATCTACGCGCAGGGCCAGTTGGGAGTGTGCCAGCAACGTCTGCACAACTGGGATGCCGCGGCACGGGCCTTCGAAGCGGTGCTCCAATTCGACGCAGCACCGCGATGAAGTCCGCCTCCAATTGGCCGGTTGCTTGCTGCGTCTGCGGTGCTTCGGAGCCGCTTTGGAATGCTTCGATAAATGCTGGTCGGAAGCGTCGCGGCGGCGGGCGCTCTTCGGGAAGGCCGTGGCGCTCCAGTTCCTGCGCCGTTTCGATGAAGCCGAAAAGCACTACGAGCGCCTGCTGGCGATCGATCCCTATTCCGAAGAAGCGCTCGCGAACATGATTGCCATGGCCATGGAAGTGTTCGAACTGGCCCGGGTGCAAAAGTATTCGCAGCGTTTGCTGGAATTGAACTCGCGCTCCGCGGCCGCCTGCAAGGGCCTGGCTCTCTGCGCCATCGAGCGCCGCGACTACCCGGCCGCTTCGCGCTATTATCAGCAAGTAGCGGAACTGGAACCGGGGATCACCATTCCTCCCACGGAAGCCGGCGATGCCGTGGAATATCGCATCAGCCGGAAAGTATTTGACAGTCTGGAAGAAGCCAGGCGGAAACAGAAATCCCGAGCGGCCCCGCGTCAAGCGGCCCGCTCCCGAGGTAAAAACATATGGCACGATTGCGCATTCGAATCGAACTGAACCGCGGCGGCGTAGGCGTTCCGCTGCACAAACTCGCTAGCGTGGTGGAGGAAGCGCAGAAGTTTTTCTACCTGCTGGCCGAGGATATTCACGTCGACCAGACGCAAGGCGACTGGCTGGGTTTCGATTTCGGCAACGAGTCCTTGAACTTCACCGCCGAATTCGTGGGCCCTGTGACCGCCGAGCAAGTCGCCGCTTTCCATGCGGCTTTCGACGGCACTACTTCATTGCGGCGGGCCACCATTGCGCAGTTCGCCCGCATCACGGAGTCGATCGAGCAGGATGAACTCATCGGCTTCGGCCTGTACCTGCAGGATGAAGGCAATGAGCCTACTGAATGGCGCTGCCTCTCACGCCGCGACGCTCTGCGCATCACCGAAGAGATTCAAATGTTGATCCAGGCCAGCGGCGAAGGCGGAAGCGAATCGCATTTGCCGGTGGTGACCAACACGGGAGCAGGCGCACGCCTGTTTTCTGACCGCCGCGAGCGCGGCCTTGAATCCGCCAAGTGGGCCGCTTACGTGCGCGAAGTGGAAGCCAACATGGACCGGCGCCTCACGCGCGTCGAGAACGTGATCGAGGGTCAAGGCAGCCTGATCGAAGACTTGCACGTGAAATCGACAGCCACCGAAGATAGCGTCCGCAAGCTACTGAACGCGGTGGAAGGTTTCTGCGCCCAGACCGCGCGCCAACTGGAAGCGATCTCGGCTCCCGCATCGGCTCAGCTATCCGCCGCCGAAGTACCGCGGGTCGCCGTGCCTGAAGCCGCATCTACCGAAGTTTCATTGCCGGAAGTCACACGACCGGAAGTCACGCTGACCGAAGCCGTCGCGCCAGAATCCTTGCACGCATCAACAGAACCCGCTTTGGCGCCTTCGATCGTCCAAGCGACTGCCTCCCCCGTCTCCGAACCGCCGGCGATCCCGACGCCGGTGGTCGAAATTCCCAAAGAGCCGCAGCCCAAAGAATCGGAGCCGATTGCAGCGCGCGTTGCGACCCCGCCCGCGCCCCAGTCAATCCCGACGGCCTCCGAGTGGCGGACTGCCGCTAAGCCTGCGTCAGAACCCAAGCGCGACTGGCGATTCGCAGCTGGCTTCGTGTTGGCGGGACTCGGCGTGGTGATCCTGGTTGCCTGGACGTGGCAAAGTTTTTTCTCGGAGCCCGCAGTCCAACGTGTCGCAGCCACCAGTAACGCCACCCCAGCCGCTCAGACCGCGCAACGCGTGGCGCCGATCGAGCAACCCGTGGCTCCCACCGTAACCACGGTGGCTCCGGCGCCCGCCGGCGGCCGCGTCAGCATACAGGCTTCGGAGCTGACGTGGGTTTCTCTGCGCAACGGCGCTGGAACCCCCATGCTGGCGCGCGTATTCAAGGCCGGCGACACGCAGAGCTTCGACATGCCTAATGGCGCCACTTTGCGCATCGGCAATGCCGGAGGCCTTAATGTGTCTCTCAACGGCACTCCGCTCGGCCCCATCGGCCCCAGCGGCCAAGTCCGCGAGGTGGTGTTCAGGAATGGCTCGTATAAGATCGTGACGACGGATTAAAACGTCATCCCGATCTTCGCTACCAGAGACCGGGGCTGCAGAAAATGCGTCCCGCTAAACGTCGACAGGAAGTTATACAGCGCCGTCACGTTGGTCAGATTCTGAATCTCGAGCGACGCCGTATACCGCAAGGTTCCTTCTTTGTGCAGCAGATTGTCCGTGCCGATGCCCAGGTTGAGCACGTTGCGCGCCTTCACGCGGTCCGGATTATGATCGTCATTCTCCGCGCTCGGAAACGGACCGTAGCCGCCCTGCGGCAGCGTGATCAACTTGGACGTGACCACCCCAGCAGTCCCCCCGGAACCGAGGCAGGTCCGGATCGGGCTCGCCACGGTGGCAAAAACTCCATTGCAGGCTAGTCCGAGAGTGACCTCCTGATTGGGCGTAAGCGCCATCGCCGCGCCCGCGTCCGGCACGCCGCTCACCACCAGTCCGCTGTCGAAGCGGTAGGTCAACGCCACCCACTCCGCGTTCTTCGGCCGCTGGTAGCGCAGGCTCATGGTCGATTGAAAGGCCTGATCGTGATCGATCCGGAACACGCCGCCCGCGAGCGGGGTGCCCTGTGGAATCAGGCCGCCATCCTCCGGCGGGAAATAGCGCGCGCGGGTGTGGCCGAAGGTCCAATACGCCTGAAAGCCCTTGAGATTGGTGGTGCTGACACGCCCCGTAACCCCGTCCAGCTTGGAATTATGCCAGGCAATCGGAAACGTGATGGTAGTGTTCAATAGCGTGCTGAAGTCGAAAGAATTGTGCGTGTACTTCCAGAAATAATCCGCATCGATCAACAAATACTTGCCCACTGCCTGTTGAAAACCCGCGTTAAATTGATTGCGGAAGCCCGGCTGAATGGCCACGCCGCTTGCGCCAAATACGTTTTGCGCCAGTCCGCCGATGCCGGTCGCGCTTGATAACAGCAAATTCTCGTTGAACGGTGTTTCGAACGTGCGCGCATAGGAAACCCGCAAAACCGTTCCGGTCTTCTTGATGTTATAGGCAATCCCCGTACGCGGCTGCGGGCCGGTCTTTGAAACCAGTCCATCGTAGATGTCAAAGCGGAAACCCAGGTTGAACACGAAATTGCCGGCCGTGATCGCATCCTGCGCGTACATTGCGTACTGATTGATATTGGCGGCGGCATGGAAATTAAAGAGCTGTCCGCCGCGGCTCAGGTCGAAGGGCAGCAGCGCGGGGGAGAACGGCGCGCCGGTCACGTTCGGATTGGTGGCAACGTTCGGCTGAAATCCCGCCGCGGCGCATTGCGCGATGGACGTCAAAGCGGGATCGCCCACCGCGCTGCCGTCGGTGTTAATGCAGGGGCTGTTGAAAGTAGGATCGGTGATGCCGAACCCAAAATTCTCCAGTAACCGGGTCTGCTTTAAGTCCACACCGTATTTCAAATTGTGGCGTCCTTTGCTGGTTGAGACATCCGCGCGCAAGCCCCAGTTCAGCAGTTGCCGGTTTTGGTTTTGCGTCGCCGGAGTATCGTCGAAAGGATCGCGGCTGGCATAATAATTGAATTGATCCTTGCGGATGTAGGGATTCACCGTGATCAACGTGTGCGCGCTCACCGTGTGCTGATATCCTGGCGCGATGCTCCAGGTCAAAACGCGCTGATGCTGATCCTGCGATAACTGATCGTAGGAGTTGGGATTCTGAATCCAGTTTCGCGCCGCGAACAAATTGAGGTGGATGGCGTCCTTACCGGTGGGCTCATAATCCAGGCGATCGAAAACCGTTTGGTTGTTGCCGATGTCGTGGATCGGCGTGTATTCCGGAGTATCCAGAAACCGCCCGCTGCGCACGCCGTCGGCCGCGATAAAGTTGCCGAACTTGGCACTGCCGAAGCCCAGACCCACGCTGCCGCCGGCGGTTCCGAAGGACCCGTAGTTCGCCTCCACATTGCCAAACATTTTCGGCGCTCCCAGCCCCGAGCGCGTCGTAATCTGCGCCACCAGGCTGCTCTTATCGCCGAACTCGGCATCGGGAGTTCCAGTGGTGACCTCCATACTCTGAATTGCGCTCGTCGGAAGCTGCGTCGAAAAAACCTTGCTCTGCTGATCGCTGATGGGCTGTCCGTCCACCACGAAACTAGCCTGCGCGTGATCGCCGAGCGGGTGGAATAACCCATTGCCGTCCGCCGCCACGCCGCCGGTGCTGTAAGTGATCGCCTGACTCAGCCCCCCGCCCGGGTCGCCCGACGGCAGCTTCAGAATCAAGCTTCGATCCACGTCGATGTGGGCCGAGGGGTCGTTCTCCAGGATGTCCGCCCCGGTAGCTTCCACCGTGACGCTAGTCTGCCCGCCCGCTACCGCCAGCTTCGCCTTGACCTGCACCGGAATCGCGTTGCGCACCGAAACATCCTGCTCGGAAGCGTTAAACCCCGCCGCCGTCACCTCCATGTGATAAGGATTGGGCGGAATGTTGGTCAGCCGGAAAGTGCCGTCCATCCCCGAGGTAGCCGATTGGCTGTAGCCGGAGACGCCATTCTTAATGGTCACCTTGGCATCTGGCACCGAAGCGCCAGTCTGATCGGTGACTGTTCCTTCAATCGTTCCCGCGTTGCCGAGAGACTGCGCCCACGCGCCAGTAGCCAGAAACGTAACAGACAATAAAAATAGGAAATGTTTCAAAGACATAACCTTCCCCTCTAGGAAAATAAATGCACTCCGGCCGGACGAGATGCCCGGTCGGCAAAAAAATCACAACAGTCGAGGATAAGGTTAAGCGGGCGGCGCCCTGGAGGAATTAAAGGTGCGGCCGTCGCCGGAGGTGTAAGGGCTGACCTCCGCGGGCGTCTGCCAGGCAGCCAGCGCCAGCGCCCCAAGTTGGAGGGTGCTAATGGTGTGCAGCGCCGGAAAATGCCCCGCGTGGCCGCCCGCGCAACAGCGGTTGTCCGCACCATGGTGATCCGGCTGGATCTCCATAGCGCTCCCCGACTGCACGGCGGTAAAGCTCACCACCACCAGCAGGACTACTAAAATTCGCGCAATTTGGCGGAATACACCCATGCCTAGATGTATATTAGACGAAAACCGGCTAATCCGGTTTCAAGAAAACTCGGCTTTAAAATGGCAGATCCGGCTGGACGTGCTGCTGCATAGCGGAGCGCGTCAGGTACGGGTACGGGTTCACCGGGCTGCCGCCCAAACGAACCTCAAAATGCAAGTGCGGCGCAGTCACTTTCCCGGTGGCGCCCGAGTAGCCCAGCACTTCACCCCGGCGAATTTCCTGCCCTGGCACCACTTCGAAGCGCGACAGATGCGCGTACCACGTGTGCATGCCGTTGCCGTGGTCGATCGCTACCATTTTTCCGTAGCCGCCGAAGTATTCCGCGCGCGATACGATGCCGTCGGCCGCCGCGTGTACCGGAGTCCCCATGGCCGCCGAAATGTCCACGCCCGAGTGCAGCGCTCCTTCACCCGAGAACGGATCTTCGCGTTCCCCGAAGCGGCTCAGCAGCCGTCCGTTCACCGGCCACATGGTGGGTACGATATTGGTCTGCCAGCGCCGCGCGTACAGGTGATCCACCCGCGAATAACTGGCGGATTTCAGGAAGTTGTACTCCTCGATCGATTCCTTGTAGGTCGGAACCAGCGGTCCTTCGCTGGCAATATCGTCCGCGCCTTCCAGATTCCGCTTCAGCCCCAGCGCGACGCTTACTTCGCTGGCCATCAATTGCAGGGAAGCCAGTTGTTCCTTCTTTTCCGAATTCTCCTGCTGTAACTGCTGGTAGCGGCTGCGCAGCGCGGTGACTTGATCGCGCAGGGCATTGTAGTTAGCGACTTTCCAACTCATCCGCAGATAGCTCGAAACCATCCCGAATAGGGAGACTGAGCCAAACAACGCGAGGCCTAACACCACATACAACGCTTGATGCGGAACGTGGATACGGCGCAGTCGGCCGTGCAAAGAATGTGCAAGAACTACTACAAAGTAATGCTGCTTCATTGATCTCCTAAAAATGTACCCAGAGCCATCACCCCAGGGAGTCCTTCCCCCGAATAGAAAACCTGGGCTGGAGATAACTTCAGACAGTCAAAAATGAACGAATCGTCATCATATCGAAACCCTGAGGCGAAAGTCAATACAAACTTACCCCTAGGAGGCCTATTTTTTTTACAGTTCTTGTATTTGCAATAACTTACTGAGCAACTTTCGCGGGAGCTACTACGGGTTTGGCGGCGGCGGCCGGTCTGCCGAACTTGGCAGGATCAATCGCCACGTTGGGCTTGACGTCATCCAGGATGTAGGTGGACTGTCCGCCGGTCCACGTAAGCTTCCATTGGAACGGCAGCTTCACGCCCGCGACGGCGCGATATTCGGAAAAATCGGTCTCAACGGGCACCGGCCCGACAATGGTCTTGCTGTAGCGCACCGCGCGTGTAAGTAACCCCGTTTCCTTATCGAAAAACAGCTTGACGCGCGTGCCGTTTAACATCGCCTGGACCACTTGCACCGGCCGGTCATCGATAGACGTCGTCGGGAACCCCGTGCGCCAGGCCGTGAGCGCCTGCTTCAGCCCTCCTGGGAACGCCAGGATCGAATCCAGCTTGACGCCATCCAGATCCCCGCCCGGAACTAGTTCCAGCACCGACACCGGTTTGTCGGGACCCATAATCCACGCGTTACGTCCGTCGTAGGCGGTGACACTCTCGCCATTCTGGGTGTGAGCGATTACAGTATGCTCGCCGGTTGCCGTCGCATACAAGTCCACCGTGACTTTCGTGTGGTAGCTGTCGAACCCTTCGTAGCGCCCGCTTCCCGCATAGCTCTTCAAAGCGGCCAGCCGGTCCGCCCCGCCAAGCGCCTGAATATAGCGATCGAGAATCGCATCGACCGTCGGCCCCTTAAAAGCGCGCCCGCTGATCTCCACTTCGTTCGGATCGTCCGGCGGCGGCTCGCTGTACTGCTCCATCAAACTTGGAACCACCTTCGGCGTGGGACTGCCTCTGTGACACGTATAACAAGTAACTGCCTCGCGCCCCTGAAACAGATTCTTGTTGATGGTGTTCACCACCTGAATCATCCGGCGCGCCGTCTGCTTCACGGGAATATCGTCCGCGTACCTGTCCCAATTTCCGAGCACTTCGTTGCCATGGCAATTCGTGCAGTTGTAACCCAACGCCGCCGAAAAGAACCCCATGGTCTCCATGAACTGATTGACCGGAATTCCCTTCAGCACCTGGATGTTCTTAAAAACATCCTCCGCCATCAGCGTTTTTTGGGCCGGGGCCGGCTGCCCGCACAGCGGCAAGAGGGCGAGGAGCAGGCACACTCCGATTTTCAACTTCATCGATTCTCCTTGACTCTTCGCGCCCGCCTATTGACTAGCGCTGCAGGTGATGATCCAGGTTCTGCAGGCGCTTCCCGTCATCTTCCTTGCAGGTCGGGGACTCCTCAATGGGATCGTTATTGGGCGGAATCACCCGCGCGAAATTGGTCCACGGCTTGGTGAGTACTACCGGATCTTCCACCGTCGCCTGATACGCCAAGTTATGTTCGGGAGTCAGCCATAGCCGCTCGATCACGCGCATCTTGTCCGAGTGCAAGTAGCCCTCCTCGCCGAACCAGGTGTCGTCGACGAAGTTGGTGGACTCAACCACAAAAGTATCCTTCTCCCAATGCCCGATCGAATCTCCATACGCCGAAGGATTCGCCTTGGCACGATGTCCGCGCCCGTCAGTGGGAATGATACGGAAGGTGTCGCCCGAGATGTCCTCATAGAGGAAGATGGTTTCCGCCGGCAACTGAATAATCTTGCGCGGCGAGCCGATGCGCGGCGTGCCCGGCTTATCGCAGTAAAATACCGGATCCACTTTGCTCTCGTTCGCGGCGTTAAATTTCACCTTCTCGAGGAATTCGGGTTTATAGGAAGGAGCTTTTTCCCACGGCAGAGCGCCGGGAATTTCGTTCACGCGGTGGCGTATGCTTCCATCCCAGTGGGTACGCGTGACCTTGCCATCTACCACCTTCACCAGATCGCCGGGCGGAAGATCGATACCGAAGGTCCAGGTTCCGCTAAGGTCGGGATGTCCTTGCGAAAAAGCGAAAGTTGCCGTGAGCAGCACTGCGGCTAGATGAGTCTTCATGCTTATTCCTCCTTCTGCTGGCTTTCGAGAGAGATTTGATTCCCGTTGGGGAACGTGATCTTCTGCAGGTATCCGTACCTGGAGCCGTCAATGGCCCGTACGATTTCCACAGTAACGGTCTCGCCGGTGGCGGCAGCGAAATCAGCGCGCGTTACGCCAACCTTGGTGAACCAGCGCGGCGGATTGCTTTCGAATTTCCAGCTCTCGACGCTCCCGTCGTCACTCTTTGCATCCATATAGACGACGATATGCGGATTCACCCAATCCACCTTCGTGACCGTGCCCTTAAGCGAAACCTTCTTCTTCATGTCGAAGATGGCCGACGGGGAGTGGTGGGCAAATAGCGAAACGCCGGGAACCAGAATGGCGGCGCCCAGCAAAACTGCGTAGATTGGATTTTTCAAGCGAGTCCTCCCAAACCGGCCGCAGTCAACTACGGCCAGTTAGAATCATAGTCAAAAGTTGGGCGTGAGTCCAGGGTCAAAAAAAACCCGGTGCCCCCCAAGGCACCGGGTCTATTCCATGCGCGGTTAAAACACAAACTTCATCGCCATCTGCATAATGCGCGGATCGAGCGAGCTCGTAATCGTGCCAAACGGCGCCGTTCCGAAGCTCAAGTTGACGCCGGAGGCGCCGGCCTGCAGACTTGGGGGCGAAATACCAGCGCGACGGCTGTTGGGCAAGTTGAACGCTTCGGCACGGAACTCCAGCGAATATCCCTCTTTAATAGTGAATACCCGGGAGAGCGCCATATCGACCTGCCAAAACGCCGGACCAGGAATATTGGAGCGGCCCAGGTTGCCCAACGTTCCCGGCGCCGGAGTCGCGAAAGCCGTCGGGTTAATCCAGCACGTCGGACTCGGGTTCGCGCACAGCGGATTTCCGCCCAGGAAGTTCGGCCGTTGTGAGCCTGCCGCGGCGCCGGTGAGCGACACGTCGCTGGTCAGAGCCACGGTTAGCAGAGGCGCAGATTGCGCCCGGTAGATACCGGAGACCTTCCAGCCAGAAGCCAGAAGATTGGTTACGTGGTTGCCGAACTTGGGCGTCTCATACACCGTTGTCCAATTGAAGAGCTGGCGGCGGTCAGAGGAGAAGGTGCCTCCGATTTCGACGGATTGGCAGTTGGAGCGGTCATAGCGCCGGTTATTGGGCATGACGAATCCGGCTCCGGCGTTGCCTGTGCTATTACCCCAGGTCAAGTCGCCGATGCAGTGCGACCAAGTATAGTTGGCACTCGTGCTTAAGCCCTTGCTCAAGCGCTTCTGAATCTGCAGAATCATGCCGTTGTAGCTGGACGTTCCGCCGGTATCCATCACATCTATGTCGGCGTAGTACTTGTTGCCTGGAAGGTTATTGACCGTGAACAAGCGGCGGGTTTGGGCATTGCCCGTCGTGTTACAGGTCGTGAGGACGGCGCCTCCCGGGCAGGCGACGATAACAGATGGATTCACTTGGTAAGAAGCTAATAGATGCTCGGTTTCGCTACCCGTGTAGGTGGCCGACGCTACCCAGTCATTACCGAACTGCCTTTGGATAACGGCGTTCCACTGATGCACCATCGTGGTTTTCATATTGGGATCCTCGGCGATATAGGTTCCACCAGGAGCAAAGGGCGCAGTCGAGCTGAGTGAATACGGGAAGATGTTGGCGCCTGGAAGATTCGCGTACGGATTGCTGAATTGGCCGCCGGTAACAATGCTGGTATTGCCAAAGGGCGGGGAATCGGCCGAGTTGACGTACATCGAACCGTTGACGTAGTCGTACGCGATGCCGTAGGAAGCACGGATCGTCATCTTGCCGGTGCCGGTGGGGTCATAGCCGACCGCGATGCGCGGCGCGAACAGATTCCATTGTTTGTTGACGGCCGCACGACCGTTTGGCACACCGGGATCCCCGGGGAACATCATTCCCGGAGGACCGTTGACAAACACTGTGCTGTGCACATTGTTGATCATGTTTTGGTAGTTGAAGTTGTAAGCCGCATTATTCAGGGCGTACGGAGGCAGGGACGGTTCCCAGCGCAAGCCCAGGTTCACAGTCAGGCGCGACGTCACCTTCCAGGTATCCTGCACGTATCCGTTGATGAACCACTTTTGCTGCACCAGCGGGTTGGGCGCGGACATGGAGAAGGTGTTGAAGGTACCGAGCAGGAACGAGGGAAGATTGCCAAAGTTCCATGAGTTTTGCGCATAGACATTCCCCAGGAAATTCATGTTGTACATGGCTCCGCCCATGCCGAAGTTCACCTGGTGCGCGCCATGAACCCAACTCACGTCATCGTTGAGTTGATAGGTGGTGGTGTGAGCCTTCGCTTCACCGCCGGTGCCGGGACCCACTGTGAAACTGCCGGTAATTGCGAACGTACTCTGATGAGGGACGTATCCGCAATATACGGGCACGCCTAAATCGCAGGAATCGACAAAGTCTGAGTCGAAGCGATGAATTCCTTGCCGCAGCACGGAAGCACGGAACTGATTCACCATTGTGGAGCTGAACAAGTACGTGTCGCCCGCGGTCCAGGTCTGATCCGCGTCACTCAGTCCGCCCTGCGTCGAACTGAGAATGTTGGCGGGCGTGATGGTCAACGACGGAGGCCGGAAGTAAGTGGTACGCAGGTAACGCCCGAAGATGGTGTTCTTGGCGCTGGTCTGATAATCTCCACGGGCGACATACTGGCCTTCATTCACCTGGGTCGCCAGACCTACCGGCAATAGGCCACAGCCGCTAGCCCCGGGCAGCTTGTTTGCCAACTTCAGGGACGAGGGATCGTACTTCTTGGGGTCAATCTTGTTATTCGTGAACAACGCTTTTTGCGCAGCCGTAAGGCCGGCGATATCCGCCGGGCAGGCGCTGAAGTCACCCGCAATCATCGCCGGTGTCGGAATGAAATCGTTGGTGAACGAATTCTGGCGGGTTTTGGTGCCCTGATAGCCGAAGAAGAAGAAGATTTTGTCCTTCTTTACCGGACCGCCGATCACCCCGCCGTACTGGTTGCGCTTCAGCCCGTCATTGGTCGATGTGGACCAGTTGGTGCCGTTCAGATCTCCGTTGCGCAGAAATTCGAACGCATCCCCATGAAAACTGTTGGTTCCCGATTTGGTTACCGCGGTGATGCTGCCGCCGGCGTGGACGCCGTTTGACGCGGTCAGCGCGCTGGTTTCCACTTTGAATTCCTGGAGCGCATCCGGGAACGGAAAAGGTATGTTGGCGTTATCCCACGGATTGTTGAACACGCTGCCATCCAGCCAGAACGCGTCACCGAAGGACTGCCCGCCGTTGATCACGTACTGCTGCGTATTCGGGAAACCGCCGTTGCCCGCAACGCCCTGGGGAATCACGCCGCCGGCCAATTGGATCAGATCGGTCGCCACGCGCCCGTTAAGCGGCAGTTCGAGAATACGCCGGTTTTCAATTACCGTGCCGATGCCGGTGGCCTGCGTTTCGACCAGCGCCGCATTGGCTTCCACTTGCACCTGTTCGCTGACGTTGCCAACCTTAAGCGCGATATCAATGGTGGGATTGGTATTCACCTGTAGAGTGATTCCGCTCTGCACGTAGGCGGAGAAACCTGTTTTGCTCACTTCCATCCGGTAGGGCCCGATGGGCAGATTAGGAAGCACGTAGCGGCCATCCGCAGCCGACGTTGTAGTGCGTACCGCTCCCGTCTCTGTCTGCGTCGCTTTGATCTCCGCTCCCGGAACGGCTGAACCCGTGGAATCCAGCACCGCGCCTTGGATCTGTGCCTGACCTTGGGCGTAAAGGCTGATGCTGAACAAGGCACCAGCTAGCATAAGTAATAGATTTTTCAATTTTCCCGTCCCCTTTGCTTCGGTACCCCAAAGCATATGCTGCGACAGGTCGAAAGGTACCTCGTATTAATACGAGGTCCGCGCATTCCAATCCGCAGCTTTACCTGGCTGGCGGCATTTTGCGGGTATGATAGGTGGTCAAATGCGGCGCCTACACGGCAGCTCGTTGGGTTTCATGCCTTTCCCGTCGCTCCGTCGCTCCCCGGCGGACGGGCGTGAACCGCGCACGTCACCTGTGGTCCCAGCCTGGATCCGGCGCGGCGTCCAAAAGATTGGGTGGCGTATTTTACGCTCGCTGACTTCGGTCGGCTTGATCGCCGGCATCTTGGTAAGTTGCCTGTCGTTGCCGAATATCGACCATGCGACCGTAGCCTTGCTGTTGGTCGCGGTCACCGGTGGGCTGGCGATGTTGTGGGGCTGGATCGAAGCCTTGGCCGGTGCGGTCGCCGGAGCCATTGGCTTGGCGTATTACTTCTTGCCTCCCGCCGGATTCAGCATCGCGAGCCCGGAACATGTCGTCGCCTTGTCCGCCTTCCTTCTGATCGCAATCGTCATCGGCCAACTAGCGGACCGCTCCAAGCGCCTGCTGGCGCAGAGGGGCAAATTGTTGAATCTGTCTCCGGACCCGTTGTGTATTCGTGGTCTCAACGGAGACTTCCGCAGCGCCAACGAGGCGATTGTGAAGATTCTAGGATGGTCCGAGTCGGAACTATGTTCCCGTCCCTTTCTGGAGTTTGTACATCCCGACGATCGAGCTAAAACCAAGGCAGCCTGGGATGAAATCGCCCGAGGTGGCACTGCCTCCAACGTCGAGAATCGCTATCTCACTAAGGATGGCCGCTGGCGCTGGCTGAGCTGGACACTTGCGGCTCCTGCCACCGGGGAGTCACAGATGTCCTCCGCCGCCCGTGACGTCACGGAAGAAAAATTGGCCCGCGAAAAACTCCGCGATTTGGCCGCCCAGTTGATGACGGCGCAGGAAGAGGAGCGCCGTCGTATTGCCCGGGAGTTGCATGATGACATTACCCAACGGCTCTCTACCGTAGGAATCGAACTCGGCTTATTGAAGCGGACGGGTAGCCACCATGAGGTGGTGGAAGGTTTGCAGGCGCAGATCTTTGAGCTTTCCGACGACCTCCGCTCGCTTTCCCACTCGCTGCATCCCAGTATCTTGGAATACGCGGACTTGCCAGCGACGCTCGAAATGTATTGCCGGAAGTTCACCGAACAGCACGCGATCGTGGCGGCTTTCACGGCGCGCGAGGTACCCGCTGAAATACCTCGCGCCGTGGCGGTAGGCCTCTTCCGCATTGCTCAAGAGTCTCTAAGGAACGTGGCCTTGCACTCCGGCGCGACCGCCGCCAGTGTCATCCTGGCAGGCGAGAATGGCGCGGATCTATCGCTGTTCATCATCGATAACGGAAAGGGATTCGACGCCGGCAAAATCAAAGCCGGCTCTGGCCTGGGCCTTTTAAGCATCGAAGAACGGGCGCGTAACATGGGGGCTTCGGTGACCATCGATTCGACACCGGAGGCCGGCACCCGGCTCACAGTGAAAGTACCGCTAGGGGAGACCGAACGGAACGCATGAAACACCGCATCATACTCGCCGACGACCATGAGATCATCCTCGACGGCCTATGCCGGATATTGGAGCCGGAATTCGAGATCGTCGGCCGCTGCGCCGATGGCCGCGCGCTCCTCGCCGGACTCGAGAGCCTCAAGCCGGAAGTAGCCGTGGTGGATATTTCGATGCCGCTGCTCAACGGGATGGACGCCTTCCGCAGCGCCAAGAGCACCCACCCGCGCACGCGCTTTATTTTCCTCACCGGCAGCCCCGACGCTTCGCTCGCTACTCAGGCCTTCCGCCTGGGAGCCGCCGGCTACGTGGTGAAACAATCCGCTGCCGACGAATTGGTGGCGGCCATCCACGAAGTGCTCGCTGGCCGCGTCTATATTGCCCCGAGGATCGCCAACGAAGTTTTGCAGAATTTAATGAGCCAGCCCGCTGACAGCCCCAAGGACGGCAGTGGCTTGACCGGCCGCGAGCGCGAAGTGCTGCAATTGCTGGCAGAGGGTAAAATCGTCAAAGAGATTTCGGCGATTCTGAATGTCTCTCCGCGAACGGTGGAGTTCCACAAGAACAACATCGTCGCGAAAACCGGATTGCATACCACCGCCGAATTGGCCCGTTACGCGGCCCGTAACGGTCTGGTCTCAAACTAGGAGGTTCAAGCGATGGCGAAAGCAAAAAAGAATGTAGATCGCAGAAAGTTCTTAAGGGGCGCCGCCGGCTTGGTGGCCACGTCTCCCGTAGCTTTCGCGCAACGCGCCGCCGAGAAACCGGAAGCCACTGGCGGCGCTGTCGACGTGACGCCCAACGTCCGCTGCGGCGCCGACTTCATGGTCGACGTCTTCAAATCGCTGGGCATCGAATACTGCGCCGCCAACCCCGGCACCAGCTTCCGCGGACTTCACGAATCCGTGATCAATTACGGCAATAATAAGGACCCGGAATTCCTCACCTGCCTGCACGAGGAGTCTTCGGTAGCGATGGCCCACGGCTACGCCAAGATCGAAGGCAAGCCCATGATGATCATGGCCCACGGCACCGTCGGCCTGCAGCACGCCTCGATGGCGATTTATAACGCTTACGCCGACCGCGTCCCCGTCTACATCGTCCTCGGCAATCTGCTCGACATTAACTACCGCCGCGGCTCGGCCGACTGGTATCACAGCGTGCAAGACGCCGCCGCCATGGTGCGCGACTACACCAAGTGGGACGACGCGCCGGTCTCGCTCTCGCACTTCGCCGAATCCGCCGTGCGCGCCTACACCATCTCGATGACGCCGCCCTACGAGCCCATCGTCATCGTCGCTGACGGCAGCTTTGCAGGAAGAGCCCATCACCGAAAAAAATCTGCGCATCCCCAAACTAGTGACCAGCGCCCCGCCGCAAGGCGACGCCTCCGCCGTCAACGAAGCCGCGAAACTACTGCTTGCCGCCGAGAATCCCGTCATCGTAGCCGGCCGCTGCGCCCGCACCCCCCACGGCATCGAACTCCTGGTCGAGTTGGCTGAACTCTTACAATGCCGGGTGCAGGACCAGCGCCTGCGCATGAACTTCCCTTCGCGCCATCCTTTATACGCGCCGCCTGCCAACGACCCCATCACCGAATCCGTTCGCGATGCCGATGTCGTCCTGGGCCTCGAAGCCCAGGAAATGTGGACCATCACCCACAAAATGACCGGCCTCAATAAATTCGGCATGGAATCCAGTTCCACCATGAAGCCCGGCGCGAAGATCATCAGCATCTCCGCCATCGAGCTCAACCACAAATCCAACTATCAGGACTTCGGCCGCTACTCCGAAGTCGACCTCAGCATCACCGGCGACGCCGAAGCCACGCTCCCGTCATTGATCGAAGCCGTGAAGAAACAGATGACGTCAGACCGCCGCATCGCCCTGCAAGCCCGCGGCGCGAAGCTCGCGGAAACCCACCGCAAAGCCCGCGAACGCAATTTAGAAGCGGCGGCAGTAGGCTTCGACGCCAGCCCCATCGCCACCGCGCGTCTGGCCGTCGAACTCTGGGCCCAAATCAAGAACGAAGATTGGTCGCTGGTATCGAACGACCGCTATACCAGCTATTGGTCAACGAAAATGTTCGACTTCAAGCACCACTACCAGTACATCGGCGCGCAAGGAGCCGCCGGCATCGGCTACGGAGCCCCCGCCGCCGTAGGCGCCGCACTAGCGAATCGCAAACACGGCCGCCTGACCGTAAACATCAATTCCGACGGCGACCTCAACTACGCCCCCGGCGTCCTCTGGACCGCCGCCCATCACAAAATCCCGCTGCTGAACGTAATCCACAACAACCGCGCCTACCACCAGGAACGCATGTACATCCAAATGGTAGCCGCCAAACAAAACCGCGGCATCGACCGCGCCGACATCGGCACGTCCTTCAAGGACCCCTTCATTAACTACGCCAAGATGGCCGAAACCTACGGCATGTACAGCGAAGGCCCCATCAGCGACCCCAAGGACCTCGGGCCCGCCCTAAAACGCGCGATAGCGAAAGTAAAATCCGGTGAGCCGGCGTTGGTGGATGTTGTGACGCAGCCGCGGTGAGCCGTAGTCGGACACTGAGCATCCTTCCATCTGCAATTGCGAATCCAACTGATCGACGCCATTTCGGTCGGTTATCAATTGGCCTGCGATCTGTGCGTTCTCCGCTAAATAGTCTTTTATTTGTTCCAATAGTGCAGGCAGCGCATGTCTATCTGGCGACCAGTATTCTGGAGATCGTATTGGTTCGCCCTGCGCCGTAGTAAAGACGACAAACGCGCCCGCCTTGTGGTGTTAAGAGTTAGCGTTTTGCTCGTCTTACTTCTGAGTTATGTTCTGTTCTTGCTGCTGCCCCTCCGTGAACCAGGAGGGGTTTGGCTATTTGGATCCTACGGAGTAATGTTGTGCGGCGCTTTACTCACGCGCTTCGTTTTGAATCGATCGAGCCGTCGCCAAGACGAGCTCCTAAGTTACTCGTTGACGAGCAGCCCCAGGCGCACTCCTGATCGAACGGCGCACGTTTCACAAGCTGTTCGGAACTATCTTGCAGAAAGAACATTTATATTAGGTTCCCTTATTGCTCGGGCAGCGAGTGAAATATATATTCGCCACAACGAATTGAGTCCCGGAATGCAAGTGGTGACACGGCAGGTCCAGAATGCGCTTCTGCGTGACAAGGAGCTATGGGAAAAACTGGAACCGCCTGAAAGGGCTCTAACCGTTTTGGCGGACGGGCGATGGTCGACGGAACAGCAGAACGAAGTCACAAGTTGGTGCGAACGGCTACGTCTTCTTCGATGGGTTCTGGGGCTAGACGCTGAATTAGTGCCGCTCGCCCACTTCCCCAAAATAGATTTCGTGCTAAGTCTCGATCTGCCCGGGCCTGAGGATATTCTTCGCCAGAGTAAGCGAGTGCTCAGCTCCTGGGACGTGCGGGGCGAACGAGACATCGCTTTGGCGTATACGGCGCGGGCGTTCGCCGAACTCAAGGCCCGTGGATTAATTACGGTTGATCCTAAACTTGAAGACTGGGCAGATGAATTTCGGAAAGAATCTCTGGGAGCATCGAAGGACTACGTTGCTGGTACTAAGACTATAGAGGAGTTGGATGACGAAGCTCTCCGGATGTTCGCCGCTACGGCAGCCGCACGCGAGCGGTATGCTGCCTATCTAGTAGATCAACTAGGCGCGAGGAATCCGTCTTCATTTCACATCTGGTCAGAATCGCATTCTATTTCGGGTGCGGAATCACGTCAAGAATGAGGTACGTATCGCCCCTGATCAAGAAGTAGAATCGCCAATCCCGATTCACGCGACCCTGCCAGACGCCAGTCGCTGCATCATACTTCTTCGCGCGGAGCGAAGCGTGGCGTAGATTTTCGCTCAGTAGCTTGACCTGCTTGAGAAATGCTTTGCGGACCGCCGCGGGAGATTCATCCAGAAGCTCCAACGCGCGCGGCGCGTACTCAATCTTCATCTAGCCCGATTTGGTCTTTTTGCGGGCCGAGCGTTTCTTGAATTCCCGTTTCATCGATGCGATCGCTTCCTCAGCGGTCTCAAAGGGCCCAACGGTGAGGCCCTTTTTAACATCGCCTAACGCCCTCGCAAGGCGCGCATCGATAATGCGCCGCTGCTCGCGGGTATACTCCACTTCGGAGTCGAGCCTGGGCGTCAGCGTGATCTTGCCGCTCTCAATCTTCGCCTCAAGAGTATCGCCAGCCCCGACGCCCATCTTCCGACGCAGGATGTTGGGAATCGTCACCTGATATTTAGGCGTGACCTTGACGAGTGACATGACTCTCCCAGAATACCGCGATGCGGGACTCCTCAGATCCTCTCACGTAATTCGCGAAACGAATCGTACCGCTTGAGGCCTCCGAAAAACATTCGCTTCTTTCATCGCCTCGATGGTCGCCTGATTGGGAACGGGTCCGCGTAGCCTTGCATGTCTCGATAATAGTCGAACGGCTTGAATGAAAAGTCGCACGGTAAGAGGTCCTTACCCAACTGTATTCGACTTCGCTCTCCCCATGCCATACTGTCATCTGACCCTCACATGGACTTCGGCTACTTCACCCTCAGCGACAACCACTACCTGAACAACCCACGAGCCCCCAACCAGTTCGTCGCCGACATCCTCGAGGAAGCCGTCTACGCCGACGAAATCGGCCTCCATTCCGCCTGGATCGGCGAGCATCATTTCAGCACCCTGGGCGTGCTCTCCTGCCCCGACCTGGTCCTCGCCAACGTCGCCGCCCGCACCACCCGCATCCGCCTCGCGCCCGCCGTCACCGTGCTGCCGCTGCATCATCCCATCCGTGTCGCCGAGCAATGGGCCACGCTCGATCAGCTCAGCGGAGGCCGCGTCGATTTCGCCGCCGGCCGCGGTTATGACCGCCGCGAATACCTGCCCTTCCACGTGAACTTCGACGACAACCAGTCGCTGTTTGAGGAAGGAATGGAATTAGTCCGCCGCCTGTGGTCGAGCGACTCCCCGATTTCGCACCACGGCAAACACTTTCAGTTCGACAACGTCGGCATCACGCCCAAGCCCGTCCAGCGCCCCATCCCCGCCTACGTAGCGTCCTTCTCGCAGCCGTCGATCGAGCTTGCCGGTAAGCTCGGCTGCGGCCTGATCGTCGCCCCCTTCGCCGCCGCCATGAGCTTCGGCGGTTTGGAGCAAGTGGCCCAGCTCTATAAGGATTCCTGCGCCCGCCACGGCCAGAAGCCGCAACGCCTGATGTGCAGCTACTTCACGCACTTCGCTGACAACAAAGCGGAAGAAGATGCCGCCCGCGCGCGCCAGATCCGTTACTACAAAGAGTGCGTCATTGCCGCCTTCCCCGGCGACCCCGCCAAAGCGCCGCCCAGCTACCGCTACTTCATCGGCATGGTCGAGCGCCTGCAAAAAGTGCAGCCTGAAGATCTCACCGAGAACTCGGTGCTACTAGGCACCCCCGCGCAAATCACCGAGACCCTGAAAAAGGTAGAAGCCGCTGGTTTCGATGAAGTGATCCTGTACTTCAACGTAGGCCTGAAGCCGCACACGCAAGTGAAGGAAGAAATGTCCCGCTTCATGTCCGAAGTCGCCCCCGCCTTTGAGGGAAGTCATCGCGCGCACTCCGCCTAGAGCATTTGCGCCCATGACATAATGACAACTGACCCGAAGCAGGAGGCTAAAATGTCCGATTCAAATAATCCCGCTGTTACTAATCCGGACCGCCGCGGATTTCTGAAAGGAGCAGGCGCAGCCGCCGGCCTAGCCGCCACCGCACCCATCGCACTCGCCCAGCAAGCCGCCCTGAAACCGGAAACTGCCCCGGCTATCGACGTCACCTCCAACGCGCGCCCCGGTTCCGACTTCATGGTCGACGTCATCAAGTCGCTCGGCATCGAATACTGCGCCGCCAATCCCGGCTCCAGCTTCCGCGGCCTCCAGGAATCGTTCATCAATTACGGAAAGAACACCAATCCCGAGTGGCTCACCTGCTGCCACGAGGAATCGTCGGTCGCCATGGCCCACGGCTACGCCAAGATCGAAGGCAAGCCCATGATGATCATGGCGCACGGCACCGTCGGTCTGCAGCACGCCTCGATGGCGATCTATAACGCTTATTGCGACCGCGTTCCCGTCTACATCGTGCTCGGCAACATTTTGGACGTGAACTACCGCCGCGGCAACGCCGAATGGGTGCACAGCGTGCAAGACGCCGCCGCCATGGTGCGCGATTACACCAAGTGGGACGACACCCCGGTCTCGCTCTCGCACTTCGCCGAATCCGCCGTGCGCGCCTACAAGATTTCGATGACGCCGCCCTATGAGCCGGTGGTCCTGGTCGCCGACGGCACGCTACAGGAAGAGCCCATCACCGAAAAGAATCTGCGCATCCCCAAGCTCGCCATGAGCGCGCCGCCGCAAGGCGATTCCGCCGCCGTTGCCGAAGCCGCGAAGTTGCTGGTCGCCGCCGAAAATCCCGTGATCGTCGCGGGCCGCGTCGCGCGCAGCGCCGAAGGCATCAAGCTCCTTGTCGAGTTAGCGGAGAGTCCTGCAAGCCCGCGTGCAAGACCAGCGCATGCGCATGAACTTCCCCTCGGCGCATCCTTTATATGGGAACCCTGGTCCGCAGGTGGCAGGTCCGAATCTCTCCGACGCCGACGTGATCCTAGGTCTCGAAGTCCAAGACTTCTGGGGCATCACCCATAAGATGACTGGCCTCAACAAATTCGGCATGGAAGCGCATCCCTCGACCAAAGACGGAGCGAAAATCATCAGCATTTCCGCCATCGACCTAAACCACAAATCCAACTATCAGGATTTCGGGCGCTACATGGAAGTTGACCTGGCCATCACCGGCGATCCCGAAGCCACGCTGCCCGAACTGGTGGAAGCCGTCAAGAAGTTGATCACCCCCGACCGCCGCCGCGCCCTCGACGAACGCGGCAAGAAGATCGCCGAGATGAACCGCCAAGCTCGCGCGCGCGATCGCGAGCTAGCCGCCATCGCCTGGGACGCCAGCCCCGTAAGCACCGCGCGCCTATCCGCCGAACTCTGGGGACAGATCAAAAACGAAGACTGGTCTCTGGTCTCAAACGACCGCTTCGTCAGCTCCTGGCCCACGCGCCTGTGGAATTTCAGCAAACCGTATCACTATATAGGCGCGCAAGGCGGCGCCGGCATCGGCTACCAAGCCCCCGCCGCCGTAGGCGCGGCCCTGGCGAATAAAAAGCATGGCCGCCTGTCCGTCAGCATCCAGTGCGATGGCGATTTGAACTACGCCCCCGGAGTCCTGTGGACCGCCGCGCATCACCAAGTTCCCCTGCTCACCGTGATGCATAACAATCGTGCCTATCACGAAGAGCGCATGTACCTGGCGCTGCTCGGTGCCAAATACGATCGCGACCTGGGCCGCTCCGACATCGGCACCGCGCTCAACGGCCCCAACATCGACTACGCGTCCATCGCCAAAGGCTACGGCCTCTACGCCGAAGGCCCCATCACCGATCCCAACGCTCTCGGCCCCGCGCTAAAACGCGCCATCGCCAGAGTGAAAGCGGGCGAACCCGCGCTGCTTGATGTCGTAACGCAGCCCCGCTAGGAGAACTTCCATGAAACCATTTCTGCTGCTCTTCGTTTTTGCCCTAACCGCGCTCGCCCAAACTAAAGAGGGCGACACCGCCAACGGCAAACGCCTGTTCGAGCGTAACGGCTGCTATCAATGCCACGGCTACGTGGGACAAGGCGGCACTGCCGGAGCCCGCCTCGCGCAAACCAAACTGCCGCTAGCAGCCTTTACCGCCTACGTGCGCAATCCCGCATCCGGCGGCATGCCCCCCTTCCGCGCGAAAGTCATGTCGGACCAGGAACTCGCCGATGTCTACGCTTACATCAAGACCTTCCCGGAACCCAAGCCCGCCAAAGATATTCCGTTGTTGAACCAGTAGCGTGGCTGACAAGCCCGTACTTATCTTCGACGGCCACTGCGGCTTCTGCCGCATCTGGCTGGACTATTGGCGCCAGCTCACCGGCGATCGCATTGAGTACCTCGCGTCGCAAGAAGTAGGCGACCGCTTCCCGCAAATCCCTCGCGAAGACTACTCGAAGTCAGTGCAGTTCGTGCGCCCCGACGGCAACGTCGCCAGCGGCGCGCGCGCTGTCTTCGAGTCGCTAGGCAAAGAACGTCTCTACCCCTGGGTCGCCGCCCCCAGCGAACTCGCCTACCGCATCATCGCGGCTCATCGGAACTTCTTTTATCAACTCACCCGCTTCACCTTCGGCACGCGCATCGAGCCCACGCGCTTCGCCGCCACGCAGTGGCTGTTCCTGCGCGCACTGGCTTTGATCTACGCCATCGCTTTCGGATCGCTCGCATTGCAAGTCGCGGGCCTGCTGGGCGCGCGCGGCGTGGTCCCGGTGGTGCCGTTCCTCGCGTCGGTCGAGCGCACCGGCTCCGCGCTGCGCTTCCTGGCCGTCCCCAGCCTTTTCTGGATCGCCGCCGATGACACCACGCTAGTCGTGCTCTGCTTCGCCGGCATGGTCTTCGCGGCCATGCTGTTTCTCACCGGCTTCGCGCGCGGAAGATTCGAGCGCTTCATCCCGATCTTGCTCTTCATCCTGTATCTGTCCTACGCCTCGGTTGGCCAGGAATTTCTCTCCTTCCAGTGGGATTCACTTCTGCTTGAAGCCGGATTCCTGACGATCTTCCTGGGACAGCAACCGCATCGTGCCCTGGCTATTCCGCTGGCTGGTGTTCCGCTTGTATTTTCTGTCCGGCGCCGTCAAGCTCATGAGCGGCGATCCCACCTGGCGCAACCTGTCGGCGCTCAGCTTCCATTGGCACACGCAGCCGCTGCCCACCGTGGTCGCGTGGTACGCCGACAAACTCCCCGCCGGCTTCCAGCATTTCGCCACCGCCGCGACGCTCGTGATCGAAGTAGGCATGCCGCTCCTCATCTTCTTCCCGCGTCGTATGCGTATGTTCGGCGCGTGGTGGCTGATCCTCTTGCAAGTTTTGATTTTCATCACCGGCAACTACACGTTCTTCAACTTGCTCACCCTGGCGCTGACTCTCTTCTTATTCGACGATCAGGCGCTCGCCCGCTTCGTTCCCGTACTCCATCGCGACCGCATCGCCGAAGGTGCCGAGGACCGGCGCGCTCCCTACATTGCATCTGCCGTCGGAATCCTCGTTATGGTGCTCAGCCTGTCGCATTTGGTCGAGACCTTCAACGGCCGCCTGCCCGCCGTGCTCAACGCCCCGCTGCGCTACGCCGCGCCGCTACAGATCGTCAACACCTACGGTCTGTTCGCCGTAATGACCACCGAACGCATCGAGATCATCCTTGAAGGCTCGGCCGACGGCCAGACATGGAAACCCTACGAGTTCAAATACAAGCCCGGCGACGTCAACCGCGCGCCCGCCTGGGTGGCTCCGTACCAGCCGCGTCTCGACTGGCAGATGTGGTTTGCGGCCCTCAGTAATTACCAAACGAACCCATGGTTTGTAAGCCTAACTCTGCGGCTGCTCGAGGGTTCGCCCGACGTCGAGGCGTTGCTTGGCAACAACCCTTTTCCCAATCAGCCTCCCCGCTACATCCGCGCGATGGCTTATGAATACACCTTCACGGACAGCGCCACCCGCCGCCGCACCGGCGCCTGGTGGAAGCGCGAGCCGCGCGGTTTGTATCTCCCGGCGGTCGGATTGCGCTCCGCCGCCGCGCAGTGACTGTAACCTAAACTCATTAGTAGAGGTCTTAACTACTGGATGAGGACGATCCAAGGTGTTGCGGCGCTGGTAGTGTTTCTACTTGCGCCGGCCAGCTTCGCGCAGGAACCAGCCACCGGCCGGGCTCTCGGCGTGGTGACGAAAATGGACGCCGCCGCGCGCCAGCTCACGCTCAAGACCGATACCGGCGAAGTGGCCGTCACGGTGGACCCCAAGGCCAAAGTGGTCCGTGTAGCTCCGGGCGCAACCAACTTGACCAACGCCGCGCCCATTGAACTCAGCGATATTAACGTGGGCGACCGCCTGCGCGCCCGCGGCCGCGCCGCCGAAGACAAATCGTTGGCGGCCCTGGAAATCGTGGTGATTTCGCAAAGCGATATTGCGAGCAAGCAAGCGGCGGAGCGCGCCGATTGGGACCGCCGCGGCGTCACCGGCATTGTCACCGACGTCGCCCCCGATTCGTTCACCATCAACGTACGCACGCTCGCAGGCGTCAAGCCTTTAGCGATCAAGCCCGCGCCCAATGCGATCGTGCGGCGCTACACGCCCGATTCCGTGAAGTTTGCCGACGCGAAACCGTCTCAGCTTGCGGACCTCCGCAAAGGCGACCAGGTGCGCGCCCGCGGCGACAAAACGCCGGATGGTTCCGAGATGACGGCCGATGAGATTGTGTCCGGCCAGTTCAAGATGATCGCCGGCCTGGTGCTCGCGGTGGACCTGCAGGAAAACGTGATCCGCATTAACAACGTCGAGACCAAGAAGCCCATGACCGTGAAGATCTCCGCGGATTCGACGCTCAAGAAACTGCAACCGCAGTTAGCGCAAGTGATCGCGAATCGTCTGCACGGCGTGGCGCCGGCGGAAGGCGGCTCCTGGCGGTGGTCCCGGCGGTGGACCCGGCGGCGGCGGGCGGCAGAGGCCCGGGCGGATTCGGCGGCGGGCGCGGCGGCGAATGGCGATCTGCAATCGATGATCGATCGCACCCCCGCCATCAAGATCGCGGATCTTATGACCGGCGACGCCATCATCATATCGAGCGTGAATGGCGCGAATCCCGAGCAAGTCACTGCCATCACTTTGCTCGCCGGCGTCGAAGCGATTCTTACCAAACCCGGCACGCGCGAAATGTCTCTGGGCGATTGGAATGTGGGCGGCGGCGCCGACCTCGGCGGCTTCGGCCAATAGGCGCGCATGTCCCTCCTCCGACGGTCCATTTCGCTTGTGCTGCTCACGGCGCTGACGTTGGTCGCGCAAAACACGGCCAGTCTTCGCGGAACCGTCACCGATCCCTCGGGCGCCGGTGTCCCAGGAGCCAGCGTCACCGTGACCGGAACCGGAGGACTGGTGCGGGTCGCCAAGACCGGGAATGACGGCGCCTACGCGATCACCAGCTTGCCTCCCGGCACCTACACTCTGCGCATCGGCGCCAGCGGCTTCTCGCTATTTGAAAGCATGGCGATCGAACTCACGGCCGCGCGCGCCACCACCGCCGACGCGAAGTTGACCATCGCCGCCGAGAAACAAGAAGTCACCGTCGCCGAAACCACACAGTTGGAACTAGACCCCTCGAAAAACGCCGGCCAATTGGTACTCAGCGGACAGGATCTGGATATGCTCTCCGACGATCCCGACGACTTACAAAACGACTTGATGGCGCTCGCCGGGCCCGCTGCCGGGCCCAACGGCGGGCAGATCTTTGTCGACGGTTTCAGCAACGGTCAGTTGCCGCCCAAAGATTCGATCCGCGAGGTCCGCATCAACTCCAACCCTTTTTCCGCCGAGTTCGACAAAATCGGTTTCGGCCGCATCGAGATCCTCACCAAGCCCGGCACCGATAAACTGCGCGGCACGATTTTTTATCAAATGGATGACGGAGCGCTCGACGCCCGCAATCCCTTTGCTACCACCAAGCCTTCGTTCCTCACCAAGCAGTTTCAAGGCAACCTCAGCGGGTCGCTGAATAAGAAGACATCGTTCTTCCTAGATTTTAGTGACCGGCATCAGGACGAACAGGCGCTGGTCAAAGCCACCATCCTCGGTCCCGATTTCCTACCGCAGCCATTGACGGAAAACGTGCCCACGCCCGCCTCACGAATTTCCGTGAGCCCGCGCATCGATTATCAATTAAGCTCGAAGATCACCTTGCAGGCGCGCTATACCTGGACCCGCGTGAGCCAAGACAATACCGGCGTGGGCGGATTCAATCTTCCGGCCGAGGGCGTCAACAGCGAAACCACCACCCAATCGGCGCAATTGACCGCAACCTGGGTGGTGAGCCCGCAGGCCATCAATGAAACCCGGTTCCAATACACGCGCTCGGGCAATTCGCAGACTGCCGCCGCCGACGCGCCCACCATCAGCGTGAGCGGATACTTTACCGGCAACGCCGCGGAGCAGGGACCGCAGTTCACTGACCAGAGCACTTACGAATTGCAGAACTACACCTCTGTGAACAAGGGCAAGCACTTTGTGAAGATCGGCGCGCGCCTGCGGGTTTATCGCGAAGCCGATTTCAACAACACCAATTTCAACGGAATGTTTGTGTTCTCCTCCATTAACGCCTACATCGCCACCCTCCAGGGCATCCAGCAAAATCTCGCCTTTCCGCAGATCGTCGCCAACGGCGGCGGGGCGTTTCAATACGTCGCCGTGGCCGGCAATCCGCTTTCGCGCGTGGACCAGATGGATATCGCGCCCTTCGTTCAGGACGACTGGCGAGTGATCCCTAGCCTCACGCTCAGCCTGGGACTGCGCTATGAGGCGCAAACCAATATGCACGATAAAGGCGACTTTGCGCCGCGCGTCGGCGTCGCCTGGGGCTTGGGTGGAGGCCAAGGCCGCTTGCGTCAGCCAAAGATCGTGATCCGCGGCGGATTCGGTTTGTTCTACGACCGTTTTGCGCTGGCGCAGGTGCTAAACGCCGAGCGCTTCAACGGCGAAGTCCAGCAGCGCTACGTCGTCCAGGACCCGCAGTTCTTCTTCGCCAGTAGTACCGATCCCCTGGCCTATGTCCCGTCGGGGCAGGCCGTCACCAGTTGGAAAATCGATCCCGGCCTGGTCGCGCCGCGCATCATTCAAAGCGCGATTGGCTTCGACCGCCAGTTGCCCAAGAACATCACCCTTTCGGTCAACTACACCGATTCGCGCGGCGTGCACGAACTGCGCACCGTCAACATCAACGCGCCACTGCCGGGGACCTTCGCTACGAACCCCATCTATCCTATGGGCAATGCGAACCCGCTTTATGAGTACCAATCGAGTGGCCTCTTCAAACAGAATCAGTTGACCACCAACATCAACGCCCGCTTGAACGCGCGCTATTCGCTGTTCGGCTATTACAGCTTTGGGCACGCTCACTCTAACACCGACGGGGTAAACACCTTCCCCGCCAATAGCTATGACCTATCTAACGAATGGAGCCGCGCCGCTTTCGATGTGCGCCACCGCGTGTTCGTCGGCGGCAGCATCGCGGCGCCCTTAGGTATCCGGCTGAACCCGTTTTTGATGTTTTCGTCAGCCGCTCCGTTTAATATCGTGGTGGGTCAGGATCTGAATGGCGATACCATTACCAACGACCGTCCTTCGTACGCCACTGCGGCTGATATTCAAGCCAGCAACGCAGCCGTAGCGGACGGCGAGCGTCCCTTTGTTTTCGCTACACCCTACGGTTTTCTGAATACCAAGCCGATCCCTGGCGAGACTATCATCCCGCGCAACTTGGGCAATGGATTCGGCAGCTTGAACTTGAACATGCGTGTCAGCCGCACCTGGGGCTTCGGAGAAGCCACCACGCGCGCGCCCAACGCCCGCCCTGGTGGTGGTGCTGGAGGCGGCGGGCGAGGCGGCGGAGGCCCGCGTGGCGGCCCAGGCGGTGGTCCTGCGGGGGCGGACCCTTTGGATTCGCGGGCGCCGCGGCGACCCGGCGCTATAACCTGACTGCCAGCGTCGAAATCCGCAACGTGCTGAATTCCGTGAACCCCAGCGCGCCCGTAGGAACGTTAGGATCGCCGTTTTTCGGCGAAGCGCAAGGCATCACCAACGGCTTCGGCGCGGGTCCCGGGGGTGGCGGAGGCGGAACCCAAACCGCCAATCGCCGCCTGGAACTGCAACTCCGCTTCACTTTCTAACTCACTGCCATTGCCAGGATGCCAGCGGCGTGATCGCCGTGAAGCTGCCGTTCAAAAAATGCATCGCCAGCAGGTTTATGTAAACGCCGCTGGTCGACACTTCGAACGTTCCACGTAACCCGGTTAAAATCGGATATTTTTGCGTTAGCGTGAAGGCGCTGTGGCCTAGGCCGACCAGCGTGAAGCTGTCGGTCAGCACCGGCTTCCCGCTTTCGTCGCGAAAAACCAACGAAATCACCCCGGATGTCCCCGCCGTCTGGTTGACGATGGCAAACCCGGTGGCGGCTCCATTCAAATGATCGAAGGGCATTTCGAAGTGATTGCCCAAAGCGGTATCGAGCGCCTCAGAGGATTCATAATTCGGCTGGCCGGAGATCACGCGCCGAAAAATTGCGGTGCCGCCGATGATGCTGGGCGTGTCGAGGTACGCCCATCCTTCGGTGAGCGGCACGGCCGTTCCGCTGGTTTCGATGGTCATCGACCCGCGCGCGGCCAATGTGCCCGTGATAGCCGGCGACGTCCCTGAAGTGGTCGGGAACGCCAGCGGAGTGCCGTCATCGGCATAGAACCGCAGCGTGAAAGACGCTGCACTACTATCCAGGTTGACTACCGTGAAAATGGTTTTCCAGCCGTCTCCATCGACCACGTGCGGAATTACGCTGGGGCCGCCAGGGATAGTCTCGGCCGCGAACGCCTGCACGCCTAGCAGGGCCAGACACAACGCCAGTTTCATGTGAGCCGCCTCCGCTACAACTTTAACGCAGGGCTTCCGTGGAATCGGTGGTCACTTTGCGGATGTCGACGAATTCGTAAGCGCCGACGCCAGCCGGCGCCGAGAAGCGAGTCACGCGATGCACGCCTTGGGTGATGAAGTGGAGCGCCCACACGCCGTCGCCGAGCAGGTTATGAAATTTATCGCGGAAGCCAATCATCACGTACACCGAATCGATGGTGTAAGGGCAGGCGTTGGTCCAGTCCGCCCAATAGTGGTCGCCATCCATGCGCGTGAGCGAGTGAATCTTGAAGCATTCGGAGACTGCCGGCTTATCGCCCGCAAGGACGGCGACAGCCAGGGACAGGACTAGCAGAGCCCGTTTCATATGGGGAAGTCTGATCAGCATGCCATGCCTAAGGGGGCCTTGTCAAAAGGAGGTTCCGGGTACCATGGTGTCGAGGGAGCCGATGAAGAAAATCCACGCCGACGACTTTCGTGTCCGTGCCGGAAAGAAGATCGATCTTAGCAAGTGGCCCACCAAGGTGAAGCCGGTTTACAGCTCGAAAGAGGAATATAAGGCTCTGCTCGCGGAGCATATTGAAAAGTTGAGCGCGCAGCAGAACCTGCTCTACGCCTCAAACCAATACTCACTGCTGCTGATCTTTCAGGCGCTCGACGCGGCCGGCAAGGATAGTGCCATCAAGCACGTGATGTCGGGCGTCAATCCGCAGGGATGCCAGGTTTTCAGCTTCAAGCATCCCAGCGCCGAGGAACTGGCCCACGATTTTCTGTGGAACGCCACGCGGCGTCTCCCCGAGCGCGGGCACATCGGCATTTTCAACCGTTCTTATTACGAAGAGGTGCTGGTGGTTCGCGTGCATCCCGCAATTCTCGCCGGCGAAAACCTTCCGCACAATCTGTCGGATAAAGAATCCATCTGGCGCGACCGCTATCGCTCCATCGTGAATCTGGAGCATCACCTGCACCGCAATGGCACGCGCGTGGTCAAGTTCTTTCTGCATCTTTCGAAAGACGAGCAGCGCAAGCGTTTCCTTAAGCGCATCGACGACCCGGAAAAGAACTGGAAATTCAGCGCAGACGACATCAAGGAGCGGGGCTTCTGGAAAGATTACACGAAAGCGTATGAGGCGTGCCTAAGCTCGACCAGCACGCACACCTCTCCCTGGTACGTAGTGCCGGCCGATGACAAGGAGACCGCGCAGTTGATCGTTTCACGAGTGGTGCTGGATGCGTTGAAGGACTTGAAGATGAGCTACCCCAAATCCGATCCGGAGCGCCACGAAGAGTTGCTGAGGATTCGTAAGCTCCTGGAGAACGAGAAGTAGCGACCTCTACGGCCGGATGACTCCGCTTTCGCCGGGGCGTCCAAATTCATACGAATAGACGCGTCCGTCTGATCTAAGTAGGCTGATGATGATTTCTTTTTCCGGGTCGTAGGTTCGTACCATGCGATCGCAAGCCGAATTATCGCTCGGCAGCGCCGCCATCCGCACGTATTGGAACGGATAGCCGCCACTTTCGATCCGCGTAGTATCCACCAGCAGCATTCCGCGGCCGTGCTCTTCGAAAGCGCGCTCCGCTGCCGGCAACAAAACGCTCCAGTTGTCGGCGATCAATTTCAAATCTGCCGCTTTGTCCATGAAATATGACGATGGCGGAGGAAGAGGGATTCGAACCCCCGGACGAGTTTCCCCGTCAACGGTTTTCAAGACCGCCGCCTTAAACCACTCGGCCATTCCTCCACTTCCTATCCTAGCCCGACTGCGGGAACACTCGCTAAGGCCGCGGCGTGTCGTTCCTATACATGTCGTTGCGATAAATCACGCCGTCCTTCATCACGAAGAACACCTTCTCGGTTAGGCGGATGTTTTGTGTGGGGTCGCCAGGCATGGCGATCACGTCGGCGAACTTGCCTACTTCGAGCGTGCCGATGCGCGTCTGCATTCCCAGCAACTCAGCATCCACCGACGTTCCGGCTCTCAGCGCATCCAGCGGGCTCATGCCCAACGCCGTCAGCAAGTGGAACTCTTCGACATTGCGGCCATGCGGATACACCGCGGCGTCTGTTCCCATGCCGATGCGCACTCCCTTGGCGATGGCTTGGCGCACCACTTGATTGATGGATTCAAGCGCAGCCGTCATCTTGGCCGCAACCAGCGGCGGATAACCGCCCTTGGCTAGGATCTCCTTGCCGCCCTCGAGCGCCATCAGCGTGGGGATGTAATAGGTGCCGCGCACCTTCATCATGTCGAGAGCTTCATCGTCGAGAAATGCGCCGTGCTCGATCGAATCGATGCCCGCGCGGATGGCGCGTTTGGCGCCTTCGGCTCCATGGGCGTGCGCCGCCGTCTTCTTGCGCAGCGTGTGCGCTTCATCGACAATAGCGTTGGTTTCTTCCTGAGTGAGCTGCGGGATGTCCACTTCGTCGGTGAGCGAAAGCACGCCGCCGGTCGCGCAGATCTTGATCACGTCGGCGCCGTACTTGACGTTGTAGCGAACCGCCCGGCGCCCCTCATCGGGATTATTGATGACGCCATCCTCTGGTCCTGTTTCGCGCCCGAACAGGCCCGCGCGAAAGCCGTTCTGGCCATCGCAGTGTCCGCCGGTCGAGCCGATCGCGTGCACCGCCACCAGCATGCGCGGCCCCGGAATGATCCC
Organism: Bryobacterales bacterium; assembly: GCA_963745995.1. GTDB lineage: Bacteria > Acidobacteriota > Terriglobia > Bryobacterales > Bryobacteraceae > Palsa-187. Next base: position 368,602 of record CAVUZF010000005.1, on the reverse strand, counting down.
TGCCGCGACGGCGTTGCGCAGTCCGATATCCATGAATTCAGTGCTGCCCACGTCGCGCGTGGTGGTGACACCCACCATTAGGGTCTTCTTCAAATTTTCCGTGGCACGCAGGGTCCGCTCCGGAATCGAGCGCTGCAGTTCGTCGAGTTCATTCTGCCGGTAATCGGCGTTGTACATCATGGAAAGGTGCGTATGCGCGTCGATGAAGCCAGGCGCAAGCGTGGCGTCGCCAAAGTCGATCACTTGCGCTCCGGCGGGCATGGGAGCGCCCGGGCCGACGCCGAGGATGCGCGAGCCGTTCACCACCACCAATCCCGGCATGCGCATTTCATGGCCGTCGAACATGCGCGCGGCTTTCAAGATGATGGCCTTCTCCTGAGCGAAGGCGGAACACGCGAGGAGCAAAAGGGCGATGCAGCACTTCATATGACGGGATTTTAGCGCAACGACGCTAAAGCCGTTCGAGTACGATTTCAGCCAGCACCCGTAGGTCGTCGACGATAAAATCGGGCGGCGCCTGCGCGAACGTTTCCGGCTGAAACCCCCAGGACACGCCACAGGCCTGGACCGAAGCGGCCCTTGCCGTCAGAACATCAACCGCGCTGTCGCCCACCATCACCGTACGCGAGCGGTCCGCGGACGATTCGGCAATCAAGCGCTCGATGCCCACAGGGTGCGGCTTCTTCTCTTCAAAGCTATTTCCGCCGTAGATCTTGAAAAAATGCCCGGACAGGCCCAGTCCTGCGATCAGACGCTCGCTGAAGCGCACCGGTTTGTTGGTCAGGACCGCGAGCGCAATGCCGTGCCGATGCAAGCGGTCTAGCGCCTCCCGCACGCCCGGATAAAGCGTGGTGGCGTCGAGCATGTGCTCGCGGTAATAGTCCAGAAAAAATTGCAGGGCCGCGAGGTGCTCGTCTTCATCGAGGTCCGGCAGCGCGCGCTTCACCAGCATGGGAGCGCCGTTGCCGACATACGAAGCCACGACATCGTGGGGCAGGGGAGCGCGATGCTTCCAGGCTAGCATGGCGTTGACGGAACTGACCAAGTCTTCCTTGGAGTCGATCAAAGTCCCGTCGAGGTCGAATATCAAGAGGTCTTTCATTCGTCTTTCTTTTTCGCCCTGGCGTCGCGTTTCAGAACCCGCAATTCCTCGCGGCTCTTTTGCAATTGTTCGGCCCACAGGCGGCGCAGCTCATACATGCTGTCGAGGAAGGCGGCCTTAATAGGGTTAGGCGCCAGCTTCGAGATTGCGCTGGACGCTTCCATCGCGTAAGGCAGCACTTCCGATTTCACCATCCAGTTCGGCATCGGTTTGGGAGTGAAGGCGAGCAGCACGGCAATCATCGCGATCGCGATCAGCGCCCCGCGTACCAGCCCGAAAGCAGCGCCCAGCAGGCGGTCGAGCCAGGAGAGTCCAGTCCATTTGAAAAGTTTGGAGCAGAGTTTGGCCAGCAGCGCGCCCACCATCAGGATCGCCCAAAACACCAGCATGAAGCCGATCAAATTAGAAAGGGTCGTCGATTTGATGTAACGATGCACCCACTCGGCCGGGTCGCCGTAGAACCAGAAGCCGAGTGCTACACCCAGGATGGTGGCGAGGAAGCCGATGCTGACGCGCGCGAAGCCAGCCACGAATCCCGCCGCCACGGAGGCGCCGACGACGATGACAACCAGCAGATCGAGCAGGCTCACGCGGATGCTGAATTGAGCGCGCGTCCTGTCAAGGCGCGGTAAGCGTCTTTGTATTTTTCGCCGGTGCGGCGCGCCACGTCTTCCGGTAGCCCAGGTGCCGGCGGCTGCTTGTTCCAGTGGATGGATTCGAGGTAATCGCGCACGTACTGCTTGTCATAAGACGGTTGCGGCCCACCAGCTTTATAGGTGTCCACCGGCCAGAAGCGCGAGGAATCCGGCGTCAGCACTTCATCGGCGAGCGTCATCACGCCATCGATCATGCCGAATTCGAATTTGGTATCGGCCAAAATAATCCCGCGCGGACGGGCATAATCTGCTGCCTGCTGGTAAATCTTGAGTGTGAGATCGCGCAATTGTTTGGAAAGGTCTTCGCCAACGATCGAAACCATTCGCTCGAATGAAATGTTCTCGTCGTGTCCGGTCTGCGCCTTCGTCGCTGGCGTGAAAATCGGTTCCGGAAGCGCATCGCTCTCGCGCAAGCCGGGGGGCAGCGCAATGCCGCATACCGCGCCGGTCTGCTGGTATTCTTTCCAGCCGGAGCCGGACAAATACCCGCGCGCCACGCATTCGACGTCGAACATGTTCGCGCGCTTCACCCACATCGAACGCCCTTCCAGCTCGGCGGGAAGGCCGGTCATGTCGGTGCTCAGCAGATGGTTGGGCACGGTGTCCTTCAGGAAATCGAACCAGAACAAGCTCATTTGCGTAAGCACGCGACCCTTGTCGGGGATGCCGGTGGCCAGGATATAGTCGAAAGCCGAGATGCGGTCAGTGGCCACAATCAACAGGCGTTCGGGATGCTGCGGGTCTTCATAAATGTCGCGGACCTTGCCGCGGCCGCGCAGTTTGAGTCCGGAGATGTTGGTCTCGAGTACGGGTGTTTGTAAGCTCATGTGATTTTCGGAAAGCACTTCCAATTATACTGTTGGAATCGGATGCTCCTCTCCATTCTGATTCCTGTTTACAACGAGCGCACAGTTGTCGAGAGGAGCCTGGCCCTGGTCCTCGCTGCGCCGCTGCCGGAGAACATGGAGCGCGAACTGGTGATCGTGGACGATTGCTCCACCGACGGCACCTCGGACATACTGGATCGTCTGGCCGCCAGCGAGCCCCGCATCCGCCTGTTCCGGCAGCCCGTCAATCAGGGCAAGGGCGCCGCCGTGCGTACCGCGATTGAAAAAGCGCAGGGCGATTTCTGCCTGGTGCAAGATGCCGATCTCGAATACGATCCCTCCGAATACATGCGCTTGTTACGGCCTTTACTCGATGGCAACGCCGACGCCGTGTTCGGCTCGCGCTATCTGGTAAGCGATCAGACCCGCCTGCTGCCGTACTGGCATACGGTGATCAACAAGACGCTTACGCTGCTCTCCAACATCTTCAGCAATCTGAATGTCTCCGACATGGAAACGTGTTACAAGGTCTTCCGCACCGACCTACTGAAGAGCATTCCTATCCGCTCCAACCGCTTCGGCTTCGAGCCCGAGATCACCATGAAGTGCTCGAAACGCAAGTTTCGAGTTTACGAAGTGCCCATCAGCTATCACGGGCGCACCTATGAAGAAGGTAAGAAGATCGGTTGGAAAGATGGCGTGAAAGCGCTGGGCGTGATCCTGTACTTCTGGGTGGTCGACGACATGTACCAGCCCAACTACGGCCGTGGACTGCTCAATAGCCTGACCGGAACGCCGCAATATATAACCTGGGTCACGCGCGTGCTGCGGCCGCATCTGGGAGATCGCGTACTGGAGATCGGCGCCGGACTCGGAAACCTCACTGGTCGATTGATGGCCAAAAAATTGCATTACGTAGCCGGGGAAGGGGACCCGCTGTATTTGCATGCGCTGCGAAATCGTTTTCTGCGTACGCCGAATGTGACGGTTTGCGAATTGCATCCGGAGGAGCCCGCCGATTACCAGCCGGGTGCCGGTCAGTTCGACACGGCCTTGTGCGTGAACGTGTTGGAATCGGTAAAAGATCCACTAGAGGTTTTGCAGTCGCTTCGGACCTGCCTGGCGCCGGGAGGCTCGGTGCTAGTGCTGGTTCCGCAAGGAAAGGGATTGTACGGATCGCTCGATGAAGGCTTGGGCCAGCTGCGGCGGTTTTCGCGCGAGGAACTCGGGCAGATGCTGGGACAGACCGGTTTTGAAATCGAGCGCATGTATCAACTGAACAAGATCGGCACGCTGTCCTGGTGGTTCTTCGGGAAAGTGCTCGGGCGCAGGGCCATCAGTCGTCCTGCGCTCAAATTGTTCGATAAGACGGTGTGGTTCTGGCGCCGCGTGGACGGGCTCTTGCCCTGGCCGGGACTGTCGCTGGTGGCCGTCGCGAAACGGACTTGAACATGAAATATATTGTCACGGGGGGAGCCGGATTCATCGGCTCGGCGCTGGTGCGGAGGCTTCTCGAGCAGGGCGACGGCGAAGTGGAAGTAATCGATAATTTGCTCACCGGCTACGAACACAACCTCACGGAGGTTCGCGATCGCGTCAAATTGCATGTCGTAGACATTCGGGATGCGGCCGCGCTGGTGCCGGTAATTCGCGGCGCGGACACCTTGTATCACTTGGCCGCGATTCCCTCGGTGCCACGCTCGATTGCCGACCCGGTGCCTTCGCACGAAGTCAATATTGACGGCACCTTCAACGTATTTCGCGCGGCGGCTCAAGGCGGAGTGCGGCGCGTGGTCTACGCAGCGTCGTCGTCGGCCTATGGCGATAGCGAGACTTTGCCAAAAGTCGAAACGATGATGCCGCGGCCGAAGTCTCCCTATGCAGTGCAGAAGTTGGTGGGCGAACAGTACGCCTCCGTATTCCATTCCTGCTTCGGCTTGGAGACGGTGGCGCTGCGCTTCTTCAACGTCTACGGCCCGCGCCAGGACCCGACCAGCGCCTACTCCGGTGTACTCAGCCTGTTCATGAAACATCTTCTGGAACGCACGGCGCCGACCATCTTCGGCGACGGTGAACAATCCCGTGACTTCACCTATGTCGAAGACGTCGCTGAGCTCTGCATGAAGGCTTCACGCGCCCCCGGAGTAGCCGGCAAAATGTTCAACGCCGGCAACGGCGGACGATTCACACTCAAGTTCGTGTGGGATGCGTTGCAGAAAATGGAAGGCGTCACCCTTCCGCCGAAATTTGGACCGCCGCGCGAAGGCGACGTGCGCCATTCGATGGCGGACACCACCCGCGCCGCGGCGGAACTGGGACACGCCCCGCGTTTCACAATCGAAGAAGGTTTGAAGAGGACGCTCGCATGGTACCGGACGCAAGCGGCAAAAACCCCAGCGGCGTAAGAGGCGAGCGCCACCGCCTGCGCGGTCCCAGCCGGATTGACGTTGCGGCGCCGGCGATTCCCAAGCTCGCTGCGGCGAAGAAGCGCGTGCTGTTCGTGTGCATCGGCAACTCCTGCCGCAGCCAAATGGCGGAAGCCTTCGCGGAAGCCTATGGCGCCGACATCATGGAAGTGCGGAGCGCGGGCGTGAGCCCCGCCAGCTACATTGCGCCCCTGACGAAGCAGACGCTAGCCGAACGCAATCTCAACATCGACGATCACTTTCCGAAGAGTCTGGACTCCCTGCGGGGCCAGCCTTTTGACGTAGTGTTGAACATGAGCGGAACACCGTTGAAGATGCCCGGCGCACGCGTGATCGACTGGATAGTGCCGGACCCCATCGGCCAAAGCGAAGCTTACTACCGCACCGTTGCCACACAGATCGAGGGGCTGGTCATGCGCCTGATCCTGGAACTCCGCACGGCCAAATAGGCCGCAAAATTTGACACTGGCGACCGCGCGTTAGAAAATGGAAAGGCCCACCAACATATGCGGATATGGCGGAATTGGCAGACGCGCATGGTTCAGGTCCATGTTCTCGCAAGGGAGTGGAGGTTCAAGTCCTCTTATCCGCACCACTAAGCTCAGCGCGCCGCCGGCGGCTCTTGATCTGTCGGAATTCCAACTAAGTAGCGAAAAAACGCCATTGCGCGGTTCATCGTGGACGCGTCGTGCCCGGCGGCGAGACCACTAGCGTCCTTCCCGGTCCTCCCTAGACTGTAATATCGCCAGACCTCCGGCGATTCCCGCTCCAGAAAATAAATAACCTGAAATTCGTGGGGCGGAAAGATCGGCACGAGCAGGTAGCGCATTGCCGTAATATTTTCGGTCTCGAAAATCAGGTGATCGGGTGACACGTTTACGATGCGCAACTGATAAGTGGCTTTGCCGGAAGTGTTATCGCCTTGCTGGTAATAGAGCGTACTGCCCTGCGCGAGCTCGGGCAGCGAAAAATCCTGGCGATGATGCGCGCCCTCCGGCCCCGCGAGAGCCGAAGCGCTCACGATGAGCGGCGCCCAGTGCTGGCGAGTCGTCGACCAATAACGAATGCCCGTGAACTGCGATATCGCACCCGCGCGCCCCAGTAAATCGTTCACTCCGCCGGAATAGCGAAAGCGCGCTAGCGTGGTTACAAGCGTTTCAAAGCCCGGCGTGGACCACCCCAGGCACGCCGGAGGCATCCATTCACGGCTGCTGCTGCTGCGATCCCAAACTTTGAAGACGGGCGAGTGTTCCAGGTCCGGATAAACCGGCGCCGCTTCTCCACCGCACGGCGGTTGCGGTCCCGCCTCGGCCAAGCCGACGCCATGGAAACAACTGAGGACAGCGAGGCTAAATACGATTGTTTTCACCCGACCTCACTGTAGCACTCGCTGCTCAGCGGCTCGCGCCGTCGAGCACGTAGGTAAGCAAGGTAGGTTGGTTCGGCGTCGCCACGTTCCCCGGGCCCGCATTGCCGCCGGAAATTCCGCCCACTCCGCCCATCACCGCGATGTACTGCTTCCCGTCCAGCTGAAACGTGATCGGAGGACCCATACCGCTGCGCAACCCGGTCTGGATTTCGAGCAACTTCTCGCCTTTATCAGCACTATAGGCCAGCAGCCGTCCATCGTTGATCACCTGAAACACCAGATTGCCCGCCGTGGTGAGTGTTCCTCCGCCGATGCCACCGCCGCCCGGCATGCGCCAGCGCATTTGCTGCGCCGCGGGATCCCATGCCACCAACGCGCCGCGATTACCTCCTTCGATCGGCTCCGGTCCGATCGATGGCGGAGGCGGCCGTGTCGCCGTAGGAGCCGGACGCACCGTCCCCGTTGTCTGGCCGGGTTTGGGCGAAAAATCCGGCGTCATCGCATAGGTAAAGCTATTCGCCGTCGAAGTGGGAATGTAAGTCAGACCTGTAACCGGATTGAACGACATCGGCGACCAGTTGTGCGCCCCGCCGCCGCCTGGCGAAATCAAAATCGGGTCCGCGCCATACAGCGCTTCCGGATTCACCATAGGCCGCCCCGTCTCCTCGTTCAATCCCTTGGCCCAGGTCACGTGCGAATACGGCTGGCCCGAAATGAATTGCCCGGTGACGCGATCGATCACATAGTAAAAACCATTCTTGTTGGCCTGCATGATCACTTTGCGCGACCGTCCTTTGATGGTCAGGTCCGCCAGAATCATCTGCTGCACGCTATCGAAATCCCAAGAATCGCCGGGCACCATCTGGAAATACCATTTCAACTCGCCCGTGTCCGGCTTCACCGCCAGGATGGAACACACATACAAATTATCTTTGCCCTTGGATTTACGCAGCTCTTCCGGCCACGGCTCCGCGTTGCCCGTGCCGACGTAAAACAAATCCGCGTCCGGATCGTAAGCCATTCCGTCCCACACCGCCCCGCCGCCGCCGGACTTCCAGGCATCGGGAGCCCAGGTCGCGGAAGCTTTCTTCATGGCGTCGTTTTCGAAAGGCTTCGACGGGTCGCCGGGAACCGTGTAGAACCTCCACGCCAGATATCCCGTCATCGCATCGTAAGCAGCAAAGAATCCACGCGTAGGCCGGTCGCCGCCGCTCACCCCGATAATCACTTTGCCCTTGGCGATCCGCGGAGCCATGGTGATCGTGTATTCGTCCTGCGGAAACGCCACGCGCGCTTCCCAAATCACCTTCCCGGTTTCCGCGTTCAACGCCTGCAATCTCCCGTCGATCACCGGAGCGATGATCATCCCCTGATAGATGGCCAGCCCGCGATTCACCACGCCGCAGCAGGCCTTCGGCCGCACTGTAGTCTGATTCACTTCGGGATCCCAGCGCCAGCTTTCCTGACCGGTGCGCGCATCCACGGCAAAAACCACGCTCCAGTTGGTGATCCCGTAGATGGTCCCGTTCCACACCAGCGGCGTAGCCTCCTGCCCACCGCCGCCGGCGCCGATTTCATGAGACCAGGCCAGCCCCAGCCGGCTTACATTGCTGGTGTCGATCTGCCGCAGCGCACTATAACGCGTCTCCCCCGGAGTGTGCCCGTACGTCAGCCACTCTTCCCCGGTCTTGCCGGCATTGCGTAGAGCCGCGTCATCCACCGTGCGAACCGGCTGTCCCGCCGCGATTGCAGCCGCCAATATCAAAACTATCGAAGAGATCATTCGCATATTTAAAAAATCGCCAGCGGATTCACCGGAGAGCCCGTCCCGTTCGGAATCGGCAAGGGCGCTACCGTCAGCATGAACTCCCAGCGCTTGCGCGCCGCTGCGGCCTCGCTGAGCGCTTCTAGATCGGCTCGATCCAGGATGTGGACACCCAGAATCTCCAGCACGAAATTGTGCAAAGCATTTCTAAAGAGATCGCCCGGCGGCTGCGGCAAGTAACCCGGCGTCTCCCACACCAGCAATCCGATGTCGCGCTTCTTGAGCCACGGGATCACGGAATTATCAAACCCCGCCGCTTCATCGCCCGCCTGTGGACCCAGCTTCGCCCGCCGCGCCCACTTCCCCCAGCGAAGAATCAGCGCGTCACCGGCAGTGGCTTTCACCCCGGCCATCTTTTCCCAAGCCTCCAGATCTTCCGGATAGATGCGTGTGCCCGGCTCCAGATACGGCACGCCTTTGAGCCTCGCCATGTCGTAGAGGACACCCCGCGTCAGGATGCCGTTCTTCATTGTCAGGATCGAATTCTTCGCCGCGCCGCCCTGCTTGGTAACCAAGCCCCGCGAATCGCCATTCCACATCTTCCCGTCGAAATACATGTGGGCGAACGAATCCAGGTGCGTCGTCCCAGGGCCATGGATACACGGATACGCAATCCGGTCCGTAGTCGTTTCCGGCAGATCGGTGGTCAACGCCCACTCGATCGGACAAGGATTGTCCACTTCCTTAACGGTGCTGGCATCGCGCGCCAGCGAGACCGAAAAGCCTTCCTTAGCCAGCGCCAGCGCCTGTTTGCGTTTCGCCGCGGTGATCAGATTCAGAGTTCCGAGCTGATCGTCCTTGCCCCAACGTCCCCAATTGGAGAGCTCCGTTTGCCAGCGCAAATACTCGGCCTGCGTCACCAGCGGATGCGATGCCGGCGGCTGCGCAGAAAGCAGCGTCGCAGCCATCGCTCCGATCGCAATTCGCGGGATCATTGTGTTTTAGCGGGCGGCGGCGTCTTCGCCTTCGGCTTCCACTCCGTCACTAGGCGCCTGCCTTCGGCGAGTTGATCTGCCGTTAGTTTACTCGCCAGATCGTCGCGCGACTTAGCCCGGCGTTCCTTGCCCTCGCCTCCGTTCGCTGCCGCAAGACTCAGCCACAGGTAGGCCTGCACATGATCCTCCGGAACGCCGCGCCCTTGCGCGTACGCCAAGCCGAGGTTGTATTGGGCGCCCGCGTATCCGGTATCGGCCGCTTTCCTCCACCAGCCGGCGGCCTCACTATAATCCCCGGTCACGCCTTGCCCGCGCGCGTACATGTTGCCTAACGCAGTGGCTGCGGATGCGTCCCCGTCGTCGGCGGCCTTGCGGTAGTTTTCGATGGCCTTTTTGTACCACTTGGCAGCCTCGGCGTCGTTCTGCTGCACCCCTTGGCCGGACTCATAGATAACACCGATGGTAGTCTGCGCCACTGGGTCCCCGCCCTCGGCGGCTTTGGCCACCCACCTGGCCGCTTCGGCAGCATCCTTCATGACGCCCTGTCCATTGGCGTACATCATGCCGAGCGCGTATTGCGCCTTCCCCAGCCCCTGCTCGGCTGCCTTGCGTAACCACTTCGCTTCCTCGGCATAATCTTTAGGCACGCCTGGCGCGCCAGTGCCGTAGCGAAGGCCTAGACTGTATTGCGCCGCGGCATCACCGCCATTGGCTCGAGCAATCAGTTGTTGCAACTCTTTCGTTTGTCCGCGTTGGATGTCCTTAGGAGTCTGAGCCGAAATCCCACAAGATACGATCGCAATCAACAAGAGCGTACAGGGCTTCATCGCCACCATTCTGTACCTTGCCGGGCGGACACTGCAACCGTAACCACCCGAGTGAGTGGGGCGGACGTCCACGCCGCAGCCGGCCTCCAGGCCGGCACGCGCGCTATGATGAACCAGATTGCCCTCGAAAGGAGCCGCCATGGAAAAAACGAATCGCGCAGTGAACCGCAGAAACTTCCTGAAAGGCACCGCCGCCGCCGGCCTGGGCGCAGCCACCACCGCGGCCGCTCAGCCTCGCTTCGACCATACCGCCGATGTTGTCATCGTCGGTGCCGGCGCCTCCGGACTCCCCGCTGCCATCATGGCCCGCGATCACGGCGCTTCCGTCATCGTGATCGATGCGAACCATGACATCGGCGGACACGCCATGCTCAGCGGCGGACGCATCCCCCTCGGCGGCGGCACCAGCCTGCAGAAAAAATACGGCGTCGCCGATTCCGCCGATCAGGTTTATCTAGACCACACCAATCACCGCAATCCCGAATTCCGTTATGCCGACCGCGACCTGGTGCGCGCCTGGGCCGACGAAAATGTAGCGTCCCTCGAATTCCTGCTCGAAAACGGCGTGATCTTCCAGGACGTCGCCCCCACCATCGTGAACGGCGGCACCGTCCCCCGCTTGTTCGTCACCCAGGTATACTCCGACAACTTCAACGAAACCATCAACGGCAGCCCAGGCTCCGGTTTAGTGCGCCATCTCGAAGCCAGCGCTCGAAAAAAAGGCGCGACCATTCTCCTGCGCCACAAGCTGACCCGCATTCTCCGCGAGAACCCGATGTCTGGCCGGGTCATAGGCATCACCGCCCAGTTCGAGGGTAAGGACGTGAACATCCGCGCGAAGAACGGCGTCATCCTAGCCACCGGCGGCCACACCAGCAACGTGGAATTCCGCCGCCGCTTCGACCCGCGCCTGACCGAGGAATATCAAACCACCGGCGAACCCTGGACCAAACAAAACGCCGACGGCGAAACCCTCGCGTTAGCCATGGGCGCAACCCTGTGGTCGACAGCGAACCAAGCCAATCCCCGAGGCTTCGAGATTACGAAAACCATCCACATCGGCTGCCGCTACGGCTATCGCAATTTGAAATGGAATCCGCAAAGCCCGATGTTCAAGCTAGCTGGCGCGTCCGGCCTAAGCGTGCGCGATTTCCAGAATGTCATCCTGGTCAATCAAGTCGGCCAGCGCTTCTGGAACGAGGTCGATGAGACTTACGAATTCCTCGCCGCCTGCCTGGGAACCAACGGCGCTCTCGGCAAGAACGGCAGCAAAGCCAACGGAGGCGGCCCGATATGGGCCATCTTCGATGCCGATGCTGTCCAACGGGAACACTGGGATCCGCAACCGCCCAACGTGGATTTGAACGGTTGGTTCTTCAGCGCCGGAAGCCTCGCGGAATTAGCGGCGAAGATCAAGAACCCGTACCAATTCCAACCCGTGCCCGGCCGAGCTCTGGAAGAGACGGTAGCCCGCTATAACTCCCACGTCGACGCCGGCAAGGACACAGACTTCGCTAAGCCCACGCCGAAATACAAAATCCAGACGCCGCCCTTCTACGCGGCCTGGTCGACGCCCATCCTGCACGATACGCTCACGGGGATCAAGATCAACACCAAGTGCCAGGTGATCGACGCACAAGGAAAAGCAATTGCGGGGTTATACTGCGCAGGGGAGTCGGCGGGAGGATTTGCCTTACACGGTCTGCCGAGAGTGATCGTGTTCGGCCGCATCGCAGGCCGGGAAGCCGCCCTTTCGAAGGGCTGACTTCCCATACTTACTGCCAGAACCGTTAGGGAATCTGGAAGTTCACGTTGCGGTCGCGATTGATCTGCTGACTGAACGGGACATCTACCTTTGAAAGCGGCACGTGATGCTCCTGGTTGTCGCGATCCTGCCAGTAGAGCTGATCGCCTTCCACCTTGTAAGCGTAGGCCGCCTGAATGGTGTGATCCGTGAAAGCAATCAAATAATACTGCCCAGCGCCTTGAACCGCCGCCTGAGGCTGCGTCTGCTGCGGTGCCCCTGGAGGAGGACCAACCTGTCCTTGACCCTGCTGCGGATTACTCTGCGGCGGATAAGGCTGCTGCGGATAAGTCTGTTGGGGATAGCCCTGATCGTACGAGTATGTCGGGCGGGGGTGCCGTCGCGTACGCCCCGTCGTAGCCGTACGGATCATAGCCGTAGTAATAGGGATCGTATCCGTATCCGTAATACGGATAACCGTAGTAGCCATAGTACGGGTAGCCGCCAAATCCTAAATACAGACCAGTTCCGCCATACCAACCGCGTCCGCCATACCAGCCGCGTCCGCCGTAGCCGCCACGGAAGCCACCGACGCCGCCTCGGAACCCGCCAACGCTACCGCCGCGGAACCCGCCGCCGGCGCTGCCTCCACGAAAACCGCCGCCTCCGGAAAATCCACCACCGCCTCGTGCGCCGCCTCCGCCACCACCAGCGTGTCCCCCGCCACCTCCGCCATGTCCTCCGCCACCGTGTTGTGCAAACGCAGTGGCAACTAATCCGGGCGAGACCAGAGCGGCGAAAAGAACTATCTTTGACAATCTCATTTTTTATTTACCGCCTTCATAAGATTAGATGTAGATCTTCCCAGTTCGGTTCCAGTGTATCGTGTTTGTTGAAACCGCAGGGTCTCCAGACACATCGCTACAATAGTGGTGCATTACCACCAACTATGCGCAGTTCCAGGCGTCAATTTGTGCTTTCGGCAGCATCCCTTCTAGGAGTGAGTTCCTTCGCCTTTGGGCAGGATGAAGCAACCTTTTCCACCTCCCTGAATGTAGTCGACGTCCTCGCCACCGTACGCACCAAGAAGAACGAGATCGTCCGCGACCTCACCAAAGACGACTTCGTCCTCACCGAAAACGGCCGCCCGCAAACCATCCGCTATTTCTCCAAGGAATCTGAACTTCCCTTAACCGTCGGCCTCATGATCGACACCAGCATGAGCCAGCAAAAGGTGCTCGAATCCGAACGCACCGCCAGCTTCCGCTTCCTCGATCAGGTTCTGCGCGAGAGCAAGGACAAGCTGTTCGTCATGCAGTTCGATATGGCCGTGCAACTGCGCCAGCCGCTGACCTCCTCGCGCCAGGCTCTCGAAGACGTCCTGCCCTACGTCGATACCCCCACCCGCCGCGAACTCAACCTGCAAAACGGCGGCGGCACGCTGCTCTTTGACGCCGTCGTCAAAGCATCGAACGACGTTCTGAAGAATCAGAAGAACCGCAAAGCTATGGTGGTCCTCTCCGACGGCGGCGAGAACGGCAGCACCGCCACGCTAATGGACGCCATCGAAGCCGCCCAACGCGCCGATAGCCTGATTTACTCCATCCTGTTCTCCGACTCGTCCTATCGGCGGCGGCGACGGCCGCAATATTCTCCAGCGTCTTTCCAAGGAGACCGGAGCCTCCTACTGGGAAGTCTCCAAAAAACACGGCATCGAAGACATCTACCAGTCGATCGAAGAAGAACTCCGCAGTCAGTACAGCATGGGCTTCGTCTCCGACCAGCCCCCCGAAATCTCCGAGTTCCGCAACCTGAAGCTCGCGACCAAACAGAAGGGCTTAGTCGTCCAAACCCGTGAGCGCTATTGGGCCAAAGCCTAACCGCCTAGAGTCTCGAGCTTGCCGTGAAAAGTCATATCGTCGAAGGAAAACGCCTGCGTGAATTTCAGACCAGGCATTTGCGCATCGAACTCGATTTTGTGATCTCTCCAGTCGAATGCGGCCGACTTCGGGAACAGATACAACACCACCGGCCCGTCATCGCGCAGCAGGATTTCGACGCTCGACGGCTTGGTGTCTTGCTTGCCCTCGCGCTTAAGCAGCGCCTGCCGCCTGAGATTATCCGCCATGGCTTTCGAGTCATCTTTCAGCATCGCGCGTGGGATTCCGTAGACCGCGATCGCGTAATGGTCCTCGTCATCGAGCGCCGGAGCCGTAACGTCGCGCGCCTTCAACTCCGCCTCCCGCACCGGCAGCGCGCTCTCCCAGCGCAGCGTCAGCATCGGCGGCTTGACGTTTGCCGGTACGGGCGTATCGCTCTTTTCGCGGTGCTTTCTGCGCCCAATGGGTGTGCTCACTTGCACATCCTTGCCGGAAGGCTTCACCAGCGTCGCCGCCACCGTCTTCACCCATGGCGAGTCCTTCAACAAGTCCTTAGCGTCGTCCTCCGTCCATTCCGGGAATTGCTTGTTTTTCCAGTCCTGATCCGCGGCCATCAGTAGCAGGGCAGACAAGACGAACAATGCCATCCTCGACGTATAAATCATTGCCTGTCAGACGATACCACAGTACCCCCGGTTACTACCCTGGAACGGCCAACTAACTGCAAGCAAAACAAGGTGACACGACCCCCGCGCTCCTCCGGTGTTCGCACCGCCGCTGTGGTTATTGGTGTGATTGCGGTGCTGTACTTGGCCCGTGAGATTCTCATCCCCCTGGCGCTGGCGATCACTCTCACGCTGGTTCTGACGCCGGCCGTCGGCTGGCTGCAGAAGCTGCACATTGGGCGCTTCCCGGGTGCCCTGCTGGTGATCCTGGTCTCGATGGCCGTCGTGGGCGGTATTAGTTACGTCATTTTCAATCAGGTGGTGCAGGTTGCTACGGAGCTGCCCAGCTATCAGGAAAATATCGACAATAAAATCCGCGCCCTACGCGTGCGCGATACCGGTGCCCTAGGCCGCGCCGCCAAGAGCGTTCAGAAACTCGGCAAGGAACTCGACACGGTCCAAGACACCCCACCCCCGCCGTCTGCGGGAAAAGCGACGCGAGTCAACACCTCGGCCAATCCGCTGCCCGTGCAGGTGATCGAAGCCCCTCCCAGCGCACTGGTTTACTTGCGCGATCTGACGCGTCCGTTTCTGGGTCCTTTGGCGGTTCTCGCCATTGTACTGGTCTTCACACTGTTCCTGCTGGTCGAGGAAGCCGACCTGCGCAACCGTCTTTTCCGTCTGGCCGGCATGAGCCGCCTTAACGTGATGACCCAGGCCCTCGACGACGCCACCCAGCGCGTCAGCCGCTACCTGATGCTGCAGTTCCTGGTGAACGCCGGCTTCGGCGCCCTGTGCGGCCTGGGACTCTATTTCATCGGCGTCCCCTACGCCGCATTGTGGGGGACCGTGGCAGCCCTGTTCCGCATCGTTCCCTACATCGGATCGGTGGTGGCCGGCTTGCTCCCCTTGGTTCTGTCATTGGCCGTCTTCAATAACTGGCTGCAGCCGCTTTTGGTATTCGCGCTCTTCACCACCCTCGAAGTGATCACCGCGAACCTGCTCGAACCCCGGCTCTACGGAGCCCACACCGGTATCTCCTCGCTGGCGCTGCTGCTCACCACCGTGTTCTGGGCAGCTCTATGGGGACCCGTGGGCTTAATCCTCTCCACCCCGCTCACCGTCTGCGTAGTGGTTTTAGGACGCCACGTCCCGCACTTGTCTTTCCTCCACATCCTCTTGGGCGATCAGCCCGCGCTCGCGCCCGAAGCGCATCTCTACCAGCGCCTTCTAGCCATGGACGAGCAAGAGGCCCGTGCCGTCATCGAAGCCTACCGCGCCGAAAATTCGCTGCTCCAGCTATACGACGCCGTAATCCTCCCCGCTCTCACCCTGGCCGAACAGGACCGCCACAAAAGCGCCCTCGACCCCGACCGTGAAGAATTCCTGTTCCTCAGCCTGCGCGAAGTTTTAGCGGAGTATTCGGAAAGCGCCCAGAACGCCTCCGTCGAGCACGCGACTCATCGCCCGGAGCTCGCCGCGCCGGGACGCATGCTGTGCTTCCCCGCCCACGATGAAGCCGACGAAATCGCCGCTGCCATGCTGGCCCAATTATTGGAACAGGCCGGCCAAGCCACCGTCTCTTTCCCCGTCGGCACCGCTTCGGGAACCATGCTGGATCTAGTAGCCCCCACCGCGAACGACGTCTTCTGCATCTCCTCCATCCCGCCGTTTGCTTTTTCTCACGCCCGCACCCTCAACCGCCAACTGCGCGCGAAATATCCGCAGACGAAAATCCTGATCGGCGTGTGGGGCTTCACCGGCGAAATCGAACGCGCCCTACAGCGCTTCCAACCCACGCGCCCGGATAAATTTGTAACCAGCCTGGCGGAAGCACTGGAATACTTGGGCGTTGACCCTCAAGCGCCAAGTGACGGCGGGTCGTCGCCCGATTCCCATCAGGGCGTAGAACCAGCCTTGACCGAAGTCTGAAAGCTCAACGTCTCTACCCAGCTTCCCCCTCGCTTCACCCACACCCGCGTCACATGCAGCGGCTTCCCGCGGTCCGGCCGGTGCTCCGACCGCATCAACACCGCATCCCCGAAATCGAACAGGCGCGCCGAGGTCAGCGGCGTGGGAGCCACACCTCCCATCCGTGAGTGGTCGAAGTCTTCCAGCCGCCCGCGTTTGTCGTAGACCTTGTTGCTATTCGAGCTAGCCGCGACGAATTCATCGCCCACCATGGTCGCGAACACCGCCGAATTGTGAGCCATCGCCGCCGTTTCGAGTTTCGAGTAGGCCGCGATCACCTGCCGCTCTGTGTCGTTCAGCGGCGCGTACGCCACCGTCTTGCAAGGATTCTCACAATCCTTTCCCGCGCCCGGGGCAAACGAAGGCGGAGCCTCGAGCGACATTACCTCCTGATAGACGATCGCTTTCCATCCTGCCGCCCGCTTCACCCAAACCCGCAACGTGTGGGCTCGACCGAGGTTCACCTGCACATCCCCAATCTCGCCATACGAATATTCTTTTCGCTCAGCACCCTTCTCATTGGCGATGGCGGTTTTCGGCAGCCCCGCCAGCACTTGAGCCTTCGTCGCGGTCTTTCCTTCAAAGTCCGTCCAAGTAAAATCCGCATCGAGCAGCGTATCGAGCGCAGCTTTATCCGCTTTCGCTATTGCCTGCACGAAGGCGCGATCCGCCTGCGCCATAGTGGAATCTGCGCCCCAAACTGACGCCGCTAACAAGAGTCCCGCGAGTACAATGAAACGCATCCCATCACTATACCCTCCGGCAGCGAAAATAAAAGCATGAACGCCGTGAGAATAGACCGCTGGCTGTGCGCCGCCCGCTTCTTCAAAACCCGCACCCTCGCCGCGAAAGCTTGTGACCTCGGCAGAATCGCTTTCAACGAACAGCCCGCCAAACCCGCCCGTGAAGTCCGTCCCGGCGATTTCCTAAAAGTGAAGAATGAAAGCGGCGAGTATCACGTAGAAATCCTGCAACTCAGCGAGACGCGCGGCCCCGCGGCGATTGCCCAGACCCTTTACCGCGAAACCGACGCCAGCCGCGAACTGCGCCTGAAGTTAGCGGAGGAACGCAAAGCCATGCCGCATCCCGAAGCCGGCAAGCCGTCGAAGCGCGATCGCCGTGAACTCGACCGCGTTCGCGGCCGCAGTTGACCGCTACTCAGGCAGCAGCGCGAAGGTCCACACCGACCCGCCCGTCGGCACGATCCGCGATCCATAGCGAGTAGCCAGAATCCCGCCCAGCCCCGACGCGATGGTCACATACTGCCGCCCCTTGTGCGTGTAAGTGATGGCCGTAGAATTCACGCTCGACCCAGTCTTGAACTGCCACAGAGTCTTGCCCGTGTCCTGATCGAGCGCGACGAATTCCCCCGTGATCTTGCCCGTGAACACCAACCCGCCGCCGGTCGCCAGCATCCCCGCCGCGCTCGGCACATCGGTCAACGGAACTTCCCATTTTTTCTCGCCCGTCAGCGGATTAATCGCAGCGAAGTGCCCCACAACATCGCCAGGTTTCGTATCCGGAACCCTAGCCTCGACACCCGTCGATTGCCCGCCGATCACTGTAGGCTTCGGCGGCGCGAGCTTCTGAATGCGCGGCACATCCCAAGTGCTCGCGTAAATCAAGCCCGTGGTCGGATTGAACGCAATCGGCACCGCATTGGTCCCGCGCGACGGCCAGATCTCCACCTCTTCGCCAGCTAGAAAACGCTTTTGGATATCGGTGAGCACCGGCCGCCCCGTAGCCATATCGATATGCGTAGCCCAATTCACCTTAACCATGGGATGCGCCGCAATCAGCTTGCAGTTCGTTCGATCCAGCACATACAGGAAGCCATTCTTGTTCGCCTGAATCATCACCTTGCGCATCTGGCCGTTCATCGGAATATCGGCCAGCACCTGCTCGTCGGTAGCGTCCACGTCATACACGTCGTTAGGCGTGTACTGGTAATAACACACCATCTCGCCGGTCTTCGGGCGAATCGCCAGGACACTATTGGTATACAAGCTATCCAGATTCTCGCGAGGCCGCGGGTCGTAAGGCTCCGCATTCCCCGTGCCCCAATAAACCAGATCGAGCTGCGGGTCGTACGACCCTGACCGCCAAGTCGGCCCGCCGCCCTGCGTCCAAGCGTCACTGTTCTTAGGCCACGTCTCCGATCCCGGCTCGCCCGGCGCCGGAATCGTGTAGTGACGCCACAATTTCTTGCCCGTCTCCGGGTCCCAACCATCCAGGAACCCGCGCGTAGTCGACTCGCCACCCGCCACCCCCGAAATCACCACACCATTCGCCACAATCGGACCGCCCGTCGAATAGAAACCCTCTTTCTGCTCCGCGAATTTCTGATTCCACAGTTGCTCGCCCGTCTTCATATCGATGGCGACCAGATGATTATCGATGGTCACGCGAAAAATCTTGCCGTTAAAAATTGTCGCCGCGCCGCGGTTATAAGCCGCCCGCACCGTCCCCGGTTCTAGCCGCACCGGAGTCCGCCAAATCTGCCGCCCGGTCTCGACGTCGATCGCGAAAGTCCACTTGCCATTGATCACATACATCACGCCGTTAAAAATCGTCGGCGCCGACAGTTCGCCCTGATCGTTCATCAAGCTGGTGTTCCAGATAGGCACCAGCCTTTTGATGTTGGTTTTGTTGATCTGCTTGAGCGGACTATAGCTCTTGCGATCGTAGCCCATGCTCTGCGTAGTGACGTTCTCGGTATTCTTGCCGTCGTTGAGCAAGTCCTGATTTGTTTGCGCCAGCCCGAGCCCCGCCCACGCGCCCAGCAGCACCGCACCCGTCAAAATCGTCTTCACTGTTTCGCTCCCTTAAACACTGCATCAATCGCGGCCTGCGCGCACTTCTCGCCGTCGGCCCCGGATACTCCCATCGCGCCGATCACTTGCCCGTTGACCACAATAGGCAGCGCTCCCTGCTGCGGAAAATCGCGCATGAACGTAGGCGCCAGATTCTCGCCGCTGCGCACCATCTTGTTAGTTTCCGACGTTGCCCGCCGCCAGCGCAACGCTGACTTGGCCTTCAACAGCGCCGTATCGATCGCATTCATCGGCGCGCCCTCCATGGCATGTGACTCAATCAGATTCCCGCCCCAATCCAGAATCGCAATCGCGACGATCTGCTTGTTTTGCTCAGCCCATGCGCTGCAAGCATCCGCCAAAGCCCGGGCACCCGCACTCGAAATTACCTTAACGTCCCGAGTCAGTTTCTTCGCGTCTTCAGCGCGCGCCTGCGCCAATGGCAGTAGTGTCAGTGCGGTGATGAATAGGTATCTCATACGCCCTCTTAGTTCGTTACCGACATCAGGCTGCTCACATCGGCATCGCGATCCACGAGGAATCCGAGGTTAGGCGCCATCATTTCCTCCCAACTCTGGAATCCTTGATACACCCACCGCTTGGGATCAGGGTTGAATTTATTGTTGGGCGAATTGTCATAACGAAATTCAAAACGCATGCGCGTGCCTTTAGGCAACTTCAGCGAAGTCCCGTAGGAAAGCTGCCAGTTGAAATCGTAGCGCGGCACGTTAAGCACGATCTCTTCGCGACCATCCGGATAGGTCACGCGATATTGCGCGCTCTTACCGCGAACATGCGCGTGCGGCCGCAGCCGCACAATCTCCACATCCTTGAGGAATGTAATGTCCATCGGAGGCGCCAGATAGTTGGCCTCATTCGGCGGGATCGCGAATTCCGGATTGTAGGCGGAAGCAAACACCGCGCGGTTGTTGGCGGCAGTGGGTGCAATCACCGGCGCATCCTCGCCTGCACCCTGCACTAGAAATTTTTTCGCCGGCGGAGTCTTGGCGACAGTGAAGCCGATCTTGGTGCGATCCGTCACAGCCTTGCCGTTCGTAGTATAGTGCAGACTCACGATCAAGTCCGATCCGGCTGGCACCAGCTTGGCCGCATTCCAAGCGCGATAATCGTCGTAGCCCGCGCCCGGCAAATAGCAGAAATCCAAATTCTGCCGCAACGTCGGATGGCCTTGCCGGAGCTTCACCTCGCTGCTGCCCACATCGCGCGTCGCAATCGTCATTCCCGGCAGCTCTCCGAATCCGCTGTTGCCGGGCGTAGGATTGCCGGTCTCATCGCGCGGCACCTGCACCCACTCATAGCGGTTGTAAACCGTGGTCGGCTGATGCTTCTCGAAGCTGAAACAAATATGATGTACCACCGAGGCATCGCCCGGCAGAATCTCCATCGACGTGACCCAAGTATCGCCTTTAAACGGCGACGGCAGCGCGATCAGCTCCCACTCCAACACGCCGCTCGCCGGTACTTCGTGCGGAGGCATATCCACCACCACCTCGGGCTGCACACCCCAACCGTCCTTCGCCCACCCAACTGGCGGCGGAGCATCCTTCGGATCGCCTTCCACCGCACCGTTGTCGGCCCACTTGACGAAGGTGTCGATCTCGCTCTGCTTCAGTGACCGGTCGTTAATGAAATGTCCGTAGTTCGGATCGGCAAACCACGGCGGCATTTCGCGGGTCGTGACGGCGGCTTTGATCGCCTTGGCCCACGGCCGCGCGTCACGATAAGTCAGCAGCGACATCGGCGCAACCTGCCCCGGGCGGTGACAGCTCTGACAATTTTTCTCGAGGAGGGGAAGCACGTCCTTCGTGAAAGTAACCGGGGAGGGTGGATCGCCTGCCAGTGCGCTCACTCCCAGAGTCAAACCCGCAAGAAACCAGCGAAGCATAGCCTGCCTCCTAACGGTCTCCGATTATATATCAGCGAGTCAGCTTAATCTGGACCTCAGCGCCGTACAACATGGTGCGGTCATTATCCGCCGCCGCCCACTTCAGCAGCGTCTTCACGTTGCGCTCCACGCGACTGTTGAACACCTGCGTCCCGTTGGCCACAACCTGAATAGGCTGGTCGAAATCGAATACGTCCGGGGAAAGCAGCAGCGTGAACGCTGTCACCCCCTTGGTCGCGGCCTCGACCGTATTGCCCTTGCGCACTAGATCGACGCGCCCCGCCGCCTTGAAGCGCGGAAACATCGAGCCATCCGCCCGCCCCGCCACCACCACGCCAGTCAAATACAAATTCGCATCCGGCAGCGCCTTCGCCTCTCCCGCCGCCGCTCCGAATTCGTCGATCACCAACCAGTGCGCCCGATTATGAATTTTATCCCCCGCCTCCCAAGTGAGCTTCTCAGGATGCGGGTTACGTGGATGATCGGCCGCGAATTTCTCGAACGAATCCTTCACCTCCGGCCACCATTTGGTATTGTGCTCGCCCTCCGGTTGCGGATGGTAATCGATCTCCACGCCGCTGCCGATCAGATGTTTGGTGAACGGCTCGACGCTGTGTGTAGGATACAACCGGTCGCGCCCGCCATTCACCACGAACAGCGGTTTGTTGCGCAAATTATTAGGGAACATAAAACCCTCGTCGATCTCATCGCTGGTCAGCACCATGATGAATCCGTTCAACGGCAGGAAACTCGCAAACGGCGTGGTATCGCGCATTGCGATGTAATACGCGCCCGTCGCGCCGTCCGAAACTCCCGACACCACCACGCGGTTTTCATCCACGTTATAAGTGCGCTTCAGCGTATCGACGATCGCATTCAGATTCAGGATCTGATCGTTCGTCCACCACGGCGTCTCGCCTCCCGCATAAGGCAGAACGTAGATTTGCTCGGCCCCCGCCAACGTTCCGATTTCTCCCGTTCCTCGCGCCGAGTTGTCGGGTCTTCCGCCCACTCCACCGTGCAGTTGAAAGCGCACCTGATAGCGCCGCGCCGGATCGTACCCCGCGGGAACGTTGACCGCGTAAGTGTGGTCAACCCCATCCTCGGTACGGTTCTTCAACATCACTACGCCGCTCGGCTGAGCCCCATAAGTCCGCCCCGCCTTCAACCTCCGCCAGGCCTCGTCGAACGTGACCCCAGCCTTCTCGATGTCCGCGAGGCCGTGCTCAGCCGAATCCGCAGAATCGGCCGCGAAGAACTTTTGAAAGGCAGCTTCAGCGCCCGGCTGCGCCCGCGCCACCGGCGCCAAAAGCAACCCCGCCAGAGCAGTGAAGTAGCATGCGAAGCGCGCCATAGCGCCCAGTATAAATCAACGCAGTCTAGCGCTCGGCTCGTGGCACGGTAAAGAAAAACGTAGCCCCTCGGCCCAGTTCGGACTCCACCCAGATGCGCCCGCCATTGCGCTCGACGATCTTCTGGCAAATCGCCAGGCCAATGCCTGTGCCCGAGTACTTGGAGTCTGTATGCAGCCGCTTGAAGATCCCGAAGATGGTGTCCTTATAGGCCGGCGCGATCCCAATCCCGTTATCGCGAATCGAAAACAGCCAGCTCCCGTCTGCCAGACGCGCCGTGACATGAATCCGCGGCGCTTCGTCTTCCTTGCGGTACTTAATCGCGTTGCCGATAAGGTTTTGAAACAACTGCTGCAGCTCCACTTCATGCATGCGAACTGTCGGCAGAGCGTCGTGCGAAATCACCGCCCCAGCCTGGCGAGTCGCCTCCGCGACATTTGCCAGCGCTTGTTCCAGCGCGCTACCGGCGTCCACGGCGCCCGGCTCGCTCAGCGTTTCGGAGGTCTGCGTGTACGCCAGCAGATCCTTCACCAGCATCTCCATGTGCCGCGCGCCCGTGGTCATGAAACTCAAGTACTGCAAACCTCTCGCATCCAGCCGGTCGCTATACCGCTGGCTGAGCATCTCCCCATATACCGAGATGCTGCGAATCGGTTCCTGCAAATCATGTGACGCCGAATAGGCGAACTGCTGCAGATCGCCATTGGCCCGCGTCAGCGCCGCGTTGGCCTCGCGCAGCGCCTGCTCCTGCATTTCGCGCTCCGTCACATCCCGCGCCACTTTGGAAGCGCCGATGACCTTGCCGGACGCATCGCGGACCGGCGACACCGTCAGCGACACCGATAGAATTCTCCCATCCTTGGTCCGCCGCCGGGTCTCAAAATGCTCGATACGCTTGCCACGCTGCAGCCGGCTAAGGATATCGGTCTCTTCCTCGATGCGCTCCGGCGGAATGATGATGGTGATCGGTTTGCCGATCACCTCACCGGCGCTGTAGCCGAATATCCGCTCCGCGCCGCTGTTCCAACTGCGGATGATACCGTTCAAGTCTTTGCTGACGATCGCGTCATCGGAAGATTCGACGATTGCGCTCAAGAGCGAGGAGGCTAAAGCCGCCTGCTTGCGCTCATGGACGTCAATCACCGATCCCGCAAAGCCCGCCAACCCGCCGTTCTTGTCGAAGCGCGGCCGGCCCGAACCCATGGCCCAACGGTATTCGCCGTCCGCCCGCAGCAGCCGGTAATCCATGGAAAAGGGCTCGTGTTTGCCGGTCGCTTCCAAGAACACCCGCCTGGTCTCCTCCCGGTCCTCCGGATGCACCGCGTCTAGCCAGCCGTAGCCCAGGGCCGCATGCTCGCTTTGCCCGGTATAGTCAGACCACCCTTTCGAAACGAAGGAGCAAGATCCGTCCGGTTCCGTAATCCATAAAATCGCCGGCGCCGTGTTGGCGAACTCGCGGAAGCGATCTTCGCTTTCCCGCATTACCGCCTTGGCTTCCCGCCGCATGCGCGAAATTCTAACGTGCGTGTCGACCCGCGCTACCAGCTCCCGCGCGCTAAAGGGCTTGATCAAATAATCGTCTGCGCCTGCCTCCATGCCTTCGATGCGGCTCTCTTCGCCCGCCCGTGCCGAAACCAAGATGATCGGGATCTCGCCTAAATCAGCATCGGCCCGCAGCGCCCGCAGGAGTCCGAAGCCGTCCAGTTTCGGCATCATCATGTCCGATAACACCAGGTCTGGCGGATGAGCCTTCGCCGCAGCCAGGGCCGCCTCGCCATCGGAGACCGCCTCTACGTCAAACCGTCCGCCCAGCAGCCCGCTGACATAGGCACGCATGTCCGCATTGTCATCCGCCCACAGGATGCGCGGTTTCTCCACGGCAGCGGGTTCCTCGCGGGTCGGCGCCTCTTCCGGCAGCCAGCGCAGCGCTTCCTCGACGAACGCCGCGTGTCCCACCGCCGTGGATTCGAGCGACGAAGCTCTGCCGATTCGATCAGCGTCGAGATGAGCTTTTCCTAAAGGAATCGCGACTGTGAAAATGCTCCCTTCGCCCAGCGCACTCGCCACCGTAATCGTGCCGCCGTGCAGTTTGACCAGTTCCTGCACCAGCGCCAACCCAATTCCGGTGCCTTCGTGCGTGCGGCCCCGGCTCTGCTCGATGCGATGGAAGCGCTCAAACATACGCGGCAATTCTTCCGGCGGAATGCCCACTCCGCTGTCGCGAACGGTCAAGCGCGCCTGGCCCTCAACTGCTTCCAGCCGCACCTCGATCTCACCTTGTAAGGTGAACTTGAAGGCATTGCTCAGCAGGTTGAGCACGATTTTTTCCCACATGTCGCGATCGACATAAACCGGCTCGCCCGTCTGCAACGGCGCGCAATTCACCGTCAGCCGCAGCCCCGCCTTCTCGCACAACGACCGGAAATTGCTGGCCAGTTCCGCCGTGAGCGTCGCCAGATCGGTAGCTTGGTAAGAAGCCTGCACGCGGCCCGCTTCGATGCGCGAGAAATCCAGCATGGTGTTCACCAGCTTCAGCAGCCGCAGCGCATTGCGGTGCGAAGTGGAAAGGCTTGCCGCCGCGCCCATCGGAAGAATCCCATGCGCATTCGCCAGCGCGTCTTCGAGCGGCCCCAACAGCAGCGTCAGCGGCGTACGAAACTCGTGGCTGATATTGGCGAAGAACTGAGTCTTCAGCACATCCAGCTTGGCCAGTTCCTCGCGCTGCCGCGCAATCTCCCGCTCCTGCGCCTTCTTCTCGGTGATGTCGCGCCCCTCGGCCGTGATGAACACCACGTTGCCCTGTTCATCCTTCACCGGGCACAGCGAAGCGTCGATGATGATGGTTTCGGTCCCCCCGGAGCGTCCAAAAATCTCCGCGTCCCAGCGCACGAACTCGCCCTGCGATGCCCGCACAATCGCCTGTCTAAGGGTGCGGTTAATTTCCTCCGACACCTGCCACCAGAAGGTAGTCCAAAAGGGCTTCCCCTCGACGTCAGAAAGCGTAACCCCCACTGCGTCGAGCGCTACCTGATTGATTTCAAGTACCGTCCCGCTGGCATCCAGCAGCCCCACAAACTGCACCATGGAATCCAGCGTGATGCGCGCCAGCTTTTGCCGGTATCGTTCCCGGGTATCGCTTGCCAAGAGCTCAGTTCCGCGGACATTGACCAGTTTGACCGGCATGGAGGAAGGCACAACGACTCGGGTTAGCGACAAGTCTAGCAGGTGCTGATCCGAACGTATAGAGGCGGAACTTATTGAAAGGTTTCATTAAAAATTGCAGACGCCCACCTACGCCCACCTCTCCAAAATGACATCACCTTTCGGCTACCGCTGCAAAATTGGGAGGATTCTCTTCATCGCCGCCCTAGCTCCGGCGCTGGCCCTGCCGGCGCCAGTGGCGGTTCGTCATATCGAAGGCCTAATCCATGGCTTTCTGCTGTAAGCGCGGTCAATGGCCCCCCGCTCGCCCAAGGCGACCTGGTCCAGTTCGCTACCAACGATCGCGTCACCAATCACTTGGTATTCCACTTCAAGGACGGCTCGATCCACGATGAGACCGTGGTCTATTCCCAGCGCGGCAATTTCCGCCTACTTACTTACCACCTGATCCAGAAAGACCCGACGTTTGGACCCCACACCGACCTTTCCGTCGATACCTTCTCGGGCAACGTCACAGTGCATCACACCGAGAAAGACGGTAAGGAAAAAGTCATCAGCGATCGCCTCGATTTGCCGCCTGACGTAGCCAACGGCCTGACCCTCACGCTGCTCAACAACCTGCGGCCGGGCGATACGCCCCGCCACCGTCTCCATGATCGCCACCACGCCCAAGCCCAGACTCGTGAAGCTAGCTATCTCCCGGCAAGGAGAGGACCCGTTCACGACCTCCGGCGCCAAACGCGTGGCCACCCACTACGTAATCAAAGTAGAAATCGGAGGCATCGAAGGCAAGATCGCGCCGCTTCTGGGCAAACAACCGCCAGACATACATGTCTGGGTCCTCGGCGGCGAAGCCCTTGCCTTCGTCAAGATGGAAGGCCCGCTCTTCTACGGAGGCCCCATTTGGCGAATCGAATTAGCTAGCCCCGTGTGGCCTAAATCGAAACCCTCTCATTGACTTCGCGGACCAATTGGGCCTTCAACGCCGGATCAATCGTTTTGGATCGATCCGCGCTCTTATGCTCGGCCTTATCGTTCACC
This sequence comes from Bryobacterales bacterium, assembly GCA_963745995.1. Classification (GTDB taxonomy): domain Bacteria; phylum Acidobacteriota; class Terriglobia; order Bryobacterales; family Bryobacteraceae; genus Palsa-187. The sequence continues at coordinate 342,101 of CAVUZF010000005.1, read as the reverse complement.
ACTTCTTTTCTGCGATCGAGCAGGCCCTGATCCGCCAGCGCAGTCGCATCCAGATCCAGAAATGCCAGCAATTCGCCCAGCCCCCGGTCCGTCTTCAACATCCCCACCGAGGTTTCGAGCAGCCGGCCACCTAGCCCCGCCAGCCGTTGTTTGTAAACCTGCGCCCGCCGTTCTATTTCCAGGCAATACCAGTAACACAGAGCCCAGTCATGCAGATCCTGCCAGTGCGCGAGCGGCAGCACTCCCGGATCGGCCGGCGACAGCAAAAATTGCAGCCCCAACGGCGTGCGGCCCGGTACCGTTCCCAAAAGATAGAGGCTGGTTGCCACCAGCACTGGATCGCGCCGCAGAATCACCAGATCCAGCGGCACCCCATGCGACATCAACGGCTCCAGAAACCCCTTGCAGGCCAGATGGCTGGTCTCGAAATACACCGGCTCCGAAACGGCGCGGATGGCAGGAAGTTTTTGCTCCAGCAGAAAGCGTTCCGCAACCCCTGGGTCAGTTTGCACCGCGCGCAACACAGTATAAAACTGCGGGTCCGGCTCATGCAGGCAGCAGATGCCCGCTAATCCGTGCAGCAGGTGGCTGACATAGCCGGTTCCATTGCGGCCCGTCCCCACCGTAAAGATCAGCCGCTTCCCACCTGCGGACCACCCGGTCTCAACATTCATAAATGTTTTTCATAATACCAGCAAAGGCCGAAGCTCCCGCATATTTTTCAGCTTTTCGATCTCCAAAATCCGTTCGATCAACCGCAGTGATTTCTCCGCTCCCAGCACCGGCGTCATCAACTCTCGCGCTTTCGCCACGATCTCCTCCCGCGTCATCGGATTCTCCGGAGTCCCCCGCGCATGATCCACCCGCTCGTGAAGCCGCGTGCCGTCTTTAAGAGTGATATCGACGATCCCCACCCGCGTAGGCAGCAGCCGCGCCAACTCATCATCGGCAATCAGTTGCACCTTAGCGCGCTGCCGCAAGATCGCCGCCTCCTGCATGCGCGGCTTATCGTGCGCCGCCTGAAACGAAACCGTCTTATCGAGCAGCATCACCGCAATCAGGTACTGCATACAAATATCCGGCATCTCGCGATTATCCACTCGCTCCGCCTGACTAGTCGCCGATCTCACAATGACCCGCTCGACCTCATCCGCCTCAAACGTCCGCCGCTTTCGCAAATTCACAATCGCGTCCAAAGGCGTCTGAATCGGGCCGCCAGTGGTCCAACGCTTGATGCTGGTCAGCATAACCTCAAAGCGCATGCCCAGCATCTCAATGAATCCCGCCGGATCGGCCTTCGGCGCATAAGATTTCACAAAATTCTGCGGTCCCGCCAGAACATCGTTCACGCCCGTCCATCCCGCCTCGACCAGCAGCGCCGCGGTAACTCCATTGCGAGCCCCCATCGCCCCGAACAGAAAGCCCTTCTCGACATGCTCGGTGTCATCCCGCCACGTTCCGATCCCAGCGCCCGCCTGCTGCGCTGCATAATCCAATAGCCAGCGCATCTGCTGCGCGTTCAGCCGCAGTACGCACCCAGCCGCCGCCGAGGCCCCCATCGTCCCCACTACATTGTGGGTTTCTTTCAACGCCCCGCGGTCGAGCGTCTTATAAGCACGCATCCCAATGTCGTAGCCTAGCGTGACCGCGCGCACGAAGTGCATCCCGCTGGTGCCCGCTTGTTCTGCCAGCGCCAAAGCCGCCGGCACAGCAGCACATCCCGGATGCGCCCCGCCCGCCGTGTAATCGTCGTCGCTCTCATCGGAGTGCGCCAATTCTCCATTCGCGAACGCTGCATCGGTAGCGGAGCACAACACCTGCGACGCCACCACCGTAGCGATCTTCTGGCCTCCGGTAGCCTGCGCAAAGCGGATCGCCAACTTACCCGGCGGCAACTGCGACCCCGAAACCATCGCGGCGAAGGTATCTAGAATATGGTGCTTCGCCCCTTGCAGCACCGCTTCGGGAAGCGCCCGTTCAGGCGCCCCGCTCATGTACTCGCTGAGCGTAGCCATCACCGGGCTCGCCGGCTCGCCTCGCAGCGCCACCGAAGCCGCCAACAGCCCCGCGCTTTTGAGAACCTCGCGTCTCGACGTCTTGCCGGTCACTGGACCCTCACATACTTCCGCAAATTGTGCGCCGCCACATCCGCAGCGTAGATACTGCCCGCGTCATCCGCCGCAATCCCCGACGCCGTGGTTCCCACATCCAACTTGTCCGGGTCCGCCGGATCGGGAATGAAAGCCTTCAGCGACCCGTCCTTCGCACTCCCCACCACAATTCCCCGCAACTGCCCCCTCTTAACACCAGGGTCCGGGAACGCCGCACCAACATAAATCGTATCGTCCTTGCTCACAAACACCGAACTCGGCTGCCCAAACTGCTTCCACGCCGCAATGAAATTACCGTCCTGATCGAACACCTGAATACGGCTGTTCTTGCGATCCGCCACATACACGCGCTCCTGCGACCCGCCAATAAAAATGTCATGCGGCTCGTCGAAATCCCCCGGCGCCGGCCCCAAATGCCCCCAGGTCTTGATAAATTTCCCGTCCTTGGAAAACTTCACGACGCGCCCCGTGTTGTGCGCATTAGGCGCGTGTCCATCCGTCACGAAGATATCGCCGTTGCGTCCGATCGCCACACCCGTAGGCCGGTCGAACGTATCCGGACCATTCCCCGCCACGCCCTCCTTGCCCAACGTCATCAGCACCTTCCCCGACGGACTCAACTTGAGCACTTCCTGCCCACGCTGCACGCCCTCCGCGTTCTTCGCAGACATGCCCAGCACCGTAGCTTCATCGTTCACATCGCTCACCCACAAATTCCCTTTGTCATCCACCGTGAAGCCATGCGGATAAGCGAACAACCCCACGCCAAAACTCTTCAGCAGCTTCCCCGACGGATCGAATTCCAATATAGGCGGATTCGAAGCATCTCGCCCCAGGCAAGTAGCATGCCCCGGCGGCACCGTATTGAAGCAGCGGTGAAACACCCAGATGTTGCCGTCGCTATGAACATGCACCCGGATCACCTCGCCCCAGTGCCCTCCGTTCATGCTCTTCGGGATAGTGGGCCAGCCCTCGGCCAATCGATAAGGATTGGGCAACTCCGCCGGCTTCGGATACGTTTGAGCCCAAGCCGCTCCTCCCAACATCGCGATCGCCGCAACTCGACTTGTTAGTGACATCCCGCTTCTCCTCACTTCAGCTTCAGCCGAGCCACATCCGCGCATTCCTCGGAAACTTTGAAGTAACGCGCCACCGCGTCCGCCCCCACTTCAAAAGGATGCGGTTCACCCGCCTTGCGCCCTGCCAGCATCTTGATCTTCGAAATCGCCCCATCGAACTCCGAATGATTCGACATCAACACCGTGGCGTTTGCCGCCGCCGCGGCTGCCGCCATTTTCCGCTGCGAGTTGATGTAAATATCGAAATTCGCTACGGTGCTAGGAAAGTTAAAAGCAGTCCCGCCCGAATAAGCCACTGTCAGCGGTTTCCCCTTGTCCTTCACCGTGAAGATCATCGACAGCGTCCCCGGCGTATGACCCGGCGTGGTCACGATGGTCACCGCAGTGTCGCCCAGCGTGATCTTCTGCCCGTCGTCGGCCACGATATCCCGCTTCGGTTTCCCCAGCGGATACCCATTGACGGACTTCTCAATCGAATCCCAATCCGGCCCGCCCATCACAATGTGCGACCCAAACTTGTCCTGCAGCAGCTTCGCCCCGCCCACGTGATCCCCATGCGCGTGCGTGATGATCACGTACTTGATCTTCGCCGGATCGAGCCCCAGCTTCTTCAGTCCCCCCACAATCTCTTCCTCGGAATTGTAGGTGAATAGCGTATCGATCAGAATGATCCCCTCGCTGCTCGTCAAGGCCCACGACGAATGAATCTTCGACCCCACGAAATAAAGATTGTCGAAGACCTTAGCTGGCTCCGCGAACCAAGTCTCGCGAGCCGGCGCCGCCCCCGGCGCGACATCGCGAACCGCCGTTACCAACGGAGGCGCAATGCATAACCGCGCCAGCGTACCGGTGAAATCGAAGCCCGCGGCGTTTCTGGCAGCGATCAAGTGTGCATCGATGGCGTCCGCCGAGGTCTGGGCCAACGCTCCGCGAACCCAAAAAACGGCCACCGCCACACCCACGCGAGCGAACATCTTCATAAGCTGCACCTCTTGCAAGCTTCTTAGATCTTATAGCACCTGCTCCAGGAAAATTTGCCGGATGCAGCCGCACCAACCCCGCAAATTCGTAAGGCTAGCTTTGGCTCCCCACGTGCACTAAATCAGGCGGAGGTACCTATGGGATATATCGTTGCGTGGGCGTTAGGAGTTCCAGGAGTTCTGCTAGTCGCGTGGTTTCTGCTCCATCACTAAATGCGGACCGGGCTTGTTCTCGCGGTACCGCCGTCGAGAACAGGCCCCGCCGCGCTGCGCGTAAGCTCCCGCCCCCGGTAACCCGCCCAATACCCGAAAACCAGCGTCCCTACCAGCCCCGTAATAATAGCTACAGCCGTCACAATCGATAGCACCGACACGTAAAGCAGAAATGCCGCTACTACTCCCACCACTAGCACGCCCGCGATAATAAAACCAAGTAGCACGATCATACTCTCAAACCAAGCAACTGGGAGACCACTCTAAGTATAGGAAAACAACCGCATGCCCGCCATCCAAAAAATCACCACGTTTCTATGGTTCGATAGCAACGCCGAAGAAGCCATCCAGTTCTACGTTTCTATCTTCAAGAATTCCAAGCTGGTAAGCCTCATCCGCCACGGAGATGCCGGCCCCGGACCCAAAGGAACCGTCCTTGGAGCTACCTTCCAAATCGCAGGCCAGCGATTCTTCGCCTTGAACGGCGGCCCCAAGTTCAAGTTCACCGAAGCCATCTCACTATTTGTGAGCTGCGATACGCAAGAAGAGGTCGACGATCTGTGGGAGAAGTTGTCCGCCGGCGGTTGGAAAGACCGCTGCGGATGGCTCAAAGACAAATTTGGCCTGTCCTGGCAAATCGTCCCCGCCGGCTTGCTCGAAATGTCGCAAGACCCGGATTCCGCCAAGGCCGATCGCGCCATGATGCAAATGGACAAGCTCGACATCCAGCGCTTGCAACAGGCTTATAACCAGAGCTAGCCGTCACCCGCTCCGCTTCAAATCTTCCGGAACGATCCCGTGATCGTGATAATCACTCAGCCGCGTGTGGGCGTTCATCAACTTTTTACGGGCAACGGTCAAGTTTTGAGAAGCGTTCTCGATCCGCTGCGCCCCATCCGGATGCGGCAACCCACTCGGGAATTGGCCGAGGACCGCCTCGAACTCGCGCGCTGCTTCGCTGGTGCGAACGGTCGCTTCCAGAACCTCCTCCAACAATCGAGTACGAATCTGCTGCTCCGAAGCGGGCGGCTTGCGTGGAGTGCCATCCCGCGCCTCAGCGCACTGTGCGCAAATCGGTACATCGCGATCGTACAATTGCGTTTCCGCTTTGCAGTAAGCGCACTCTGCCATAGCCACGCCCTACGTCTAGTACTTTATATTTGCGAGTAGAGGGAGTCAATCCCCGAAAGGCAGGAGATGAACTTAAAGCCCCGCGGGCCCGCGCGGGCGAGCGTTCGGCTTCGCCGGAGTCCCCGCGACTCCGCCCTTGGCAATCAGCAGATCGCCCGTTTCTTTGTGGACATCGATGCGCTGGCCGCCGCGGCTATTGCCACCCGCGCGCCCCATAGCGTAATCGACTGCGGTGTATCCGCGCGAGTCTTTCAGATTAATGTCCGCGCCCTTCGCCAATAGATATTCGACCACCTTGTTCCATCCCCAGAACGCGGCTCCGTGCAGCGGCGCTTGCTCCAGGCGCCCTGCGCGTCCATTCAACTCTCCGCCGTGCGCCAGCAGCAGTTCCAGCGACGCAATCGCGCGTTCCTGGATATCGGAGGCATAGTAATAGCCGCGCGTGTCGGCGTCTACCGAGCCTGTGCCCGCTGCCGCCACGGTAGGCGTCATGCCCTGACTGTTCGGTAAATCGACGATCGCGCCATGCTCCAGCAGCAGCTTGATCGCCGCCACGTCCTGCGCCTTTGCCGCGCGCAACAGTGGCGTAGTGCCCACCGTTAACATCTGGTCCACGCCGCGATCCGCGCCCGTCGCGCGATAGGGCGGCAGCATCTTCAATTGCAGATTCGGATTCGCGCCCTTTTCGAGCAGAATGCGCACAATGTCGATGGGCTGCGTGTCATCGATCGACGGTTGATCCGGCCGCCCGCCATGCGGCAGCGTGTTGTAATCGACGGCCAGATACAGCGGACTGCGTCCCCACCAATCCCAGCGGTTTACATTCGCGCCCTTCTCAATCAAATACTTTGCCACATCGAAATGCGCGTTGAAGAGCGCGGAGATCAATGGCGTGATGCCCTCCGGATCCGGCAAATCCAGCTTCGCGCCCTTCTCCACCAGCGCTTGCACGCAATCCATGCAGCCTTCGCGCGTGCTGAACAACATCGCCGTCATGGCGCCCGGCGAACGCGGCTGCACACGCGGCTCCTTGCTGATCAACGGCGTCATCATATCGGCCGCGCTCTTTGCATCCGGTCCCGCGCCGTGCGCCAGCAGTTCGCGCATCATCGGACCCTGGCTAGCCGCCGCCGCCCACATCAGGGCTGTCTGCCCGCGCTGCGCTTCCCTGACGTTGACGTTCGCGCCCTTGTCGAGCAGCAGCTTCGCCGCCGCGATGTTCGCCGTGCGCGCCACCAGCATCAGCGGCGTCTGCCCGTCCGCGCCCGCCGTATTGGCGTCCGCTCCCGCGCCCAGCAGCGCTTGAATCATCTCGGTATTCGAATTGAGCGCCGCTTCGGCCAGCGGTGTCGACCCCAGCAAATTGCGCTGATTCGGATTCGCCCCCGCCTTCAGCAGCCGCGACACCAGATCCAAATCATTCACGTTCGCGGCCCACAGCAGCGGCGTCGTGCCATCGGCATCCGCTGCGTTCACATCGGCCGACTTCTTTGCGATCATTTCGATCGCAGCCGCGCGCCGCCCGGACTGAATCGCGTCCGCCAGTTCAGCGTTGCCCGCGAACAGCGGCCCCACGGCGAGCGCCGCAATCAGCAGCACCTTCATTACAGATCCACCAACTTCCCGGTGCTGTCCCCCAGTTTGTCCTGCGGAACCCCAGCGCGGTCGAGCATGGTCAGCAGCACGTTCGCCAGCGGCGTGTGCTCCGGCAGCACCAGATGCTGCCCGCCCTTCACCGTCTTCCAGCCGCCCACAATCGAAATCGGCAGTGGATAGTGATTGTGCGCGTTGCTGTTGCTCATGTTGCTGCCGTAGAGGAATAACGAATGCTCCAGCATCGTGCCGTCGCCATCCGGCATCTTCGCCAGCTTGTCCAGGAACTTCGCAAACTCCTGCGTGTGATACGCCTGTACTTTCGTCAGACGGTCCAGCTTCGCTTGTTCGTTGTTATGATGCGACAACGGATGGAACGCATCCGGCACGCCGATGAAATTATAAGTCTGCCCGCTGACCTCCGCCGCCACCATGAACGAGAAAATACGCGTCATGTTAGCTTGGTAAGCCAGCGCCACAAGGTCGAACATCAAAGTGATGCGCTGCTCAAACGGATACACCTTATCCGCCGGAGCATCCGGAATCTCCACCTTCGAGAGATCGCGAGCTTCCATCTTCTGCAGGCGCCGCTCGATCTCGCGTACGCTTTCGAGGTAATCCGAAAGGATGGCCTTGTCTGACGGCCCCAGCACCCGCTGCAGATCCTTCGACTCCTCGCCCACCAAATCCAGCAATGACACATACTGCTTCGACAACCGCGCCCGGTCAGCAGCGCTATCCCCCTGCCCGAACAAACGCGTGAACAGCTTGCGTGGATCCGTCTCCATCGGCAGCGGCGTAGTCGGGGTTCGGAACGAAATCGTCCCCGCATAGGAACAGCCATAATCGCGATCGCAGGAGCCGCCCCCGCCGCGTGTGTCCGTCGCGACTTCCAGCGAAGGCAGCGGCGTGTCCTGCCCGATATGCAGCGCTGCGATCTGGTCCGCCGTAGTTCCCGCATGCGGCTCTTGGCTGATTGCCGGATGAACGCAGGAGAGCCACGTCCCCGGCGCCAACGCGTGCACCGGACCCAGCGGAGCCTGATTGTCGATGTTGCCGAACACCGTCGTCATCGACTTATACTTCTCGAGCGGCTTCAGGATGTCCTTGAACTCGCCGATCTGGCCCTCGCCCGTCGGCGTCCACTTGTCCATCACCGCGCCATGCGGAAAGTAAATGAACCCCAGATGCGGCGTAGCTTTCGCCGCGGTCTGCGCCAGCGCCGTTTGCGCCGGAATCATCGCGTCCAGCAGCGGCAGCGCCAGCGCGGTGCCTACGCCCCGCAGTACCGAGCGCCGAGTCAGATGCTTCTTGGTAACAAACATAAGTAGCTCCCTATTTAGCTGCCAACTGCGTCCCGGCGGGCGGCTCCACCGCACTCGACTGGAATGCCGGAGCGTTTACAATGCCCCACACGATCGACGAAAATTTATAGTTATCGCGCTTGGCATCTCTTACAATCTTTCGCACACTGGGCATATCGTAGTATTCGATCCCGCGCCCCAGCGCATACGTCATCATTTTTTCCGTGAAGGTCTGCGCGAACTGCTCCGGCCGCTTCAGCAGCGCGTTGCGCAGATCGCTAGGACCGTTCACGGCCGTCCCATCCACCAACTTGCCGCTGGTATCGATCTTGGTGCGCGTGAAGCGGTCAATTGCGCGGTAAGCGCCAATCGTATCGAAATTCTCCAGCGAGAATCCCAGCGGGTCCATCACGCCGTGACAAGCGTTGCAGGTCGGATTCGCGCGATGCGTCTCCATAATCTGCCGCACCGTCTTAGGCTTCTCGCCGTCCTTGTTCTCCTTGAACGCCTCCACATTCGGCGGCGGCGGAGACGGCGGCGTGCCCGTGATATTTTCCAGAATGTAAGCGCCGCGCAGCACCGGCGAAGTGCGGTTGGGATACGCCGTCACCATCATCACCGCGCCCTTGCCCAGCAGCCCGAAGCGGTTGGGATCGGCTCAGCGTCACGCGCCGGAACTGATCGCCGCGCACATTCGGAATCCCGTAGTGCATCGCCAGCCGCTCATTGACGAAAGTGTAGTTCGCGCTCAGAAAATCCACCACGCTGCGGTCCTCGCGGAACACGCTGTCGACGAACATCTCCATCTCGCGTCGCAGCGCCGCCCGCAGCGGAGCGTTGAAGCTGGGATACACCACGGGATCCGGCTCCATCGCGTCCATGTCGCGAATCTTCAGCCATTCAAATGCGAAGTTGGTGGTGAGCGTCTTCGAGCGCGGGTCGGCCAGCATGCGCCGCACCTGCTGCGCCAGTCCGGCGGGTTCGCTCAGCTTGCCCTGCTGCGCCGCCGCCAGCAGTTCCTCGTCGGGGATGCTGCTCCACAAGAAGAACGAAAGCCGCGAAGCCAGCTCCATGCCGTTCAGCCTGTAAATGCTGCCCGGCTTTGCGTTGGCCGGCGGCGGCTCCACGCGATACAGGAACTTGACGCTCGCCAGCATCGCCACCATCGCGTTCTCGATGCCGCCCTCAAAGTTGCCAGCCTTTCGTGCCTTCGCTGTAGAAGCGCATCAGAGGCGCGAGATCCTGCTCGGTCACCGGACGCCGGTAAGCCTTCTCCGCCAGATTCGAAAGAATGCGCGAGGCACACGCCGTCTCTTCCCGCGGATCGGGAGCGCGGCACACGAAAATGCGCGTGCGGCTGGACGTGTCAACCGGATCGCCCGACGGGATTGAACGGACCATTCACCGTGATGCCGGCCCCGGCCCTGGACCCTCCGCCGGCCGCCTACCATCGGCAATCATGCCGCCCACGATCGATCCTGTGCTCGAATAACCGGTTCCCGCCGCGCCCGGAACAAATCCATGCAAAACGCCTTCGCTCTCGGCGAAACTGTGGCCCGCATTCGCCGCGACAATCGCGTGAAGACCCGCCTTCAAGTGCGTGCGCCCCTGTGGCGTCTACTCTCTCGCCGTCGACCGTGAAGACCGCCGGATTGAGTCCGGCACGAATCTCATAGTCTCCTTCATACGGAGCCAAAAACCGCGCGTAACCCCGCTGCGAGCCCCGGGCGGCAACGGCACCTTCGCGTCGATCCCGCGCAATCGTCGTCTTACCTCTTTGCCGGTGAGCGGCGTTCCCATGGCCTGTTTCGACAACCGCGCGCGCCGCCATGATGTATTGATCCAGGAACGACGGCGACGCCTTCAGCGCGCTCGCAATATTGTCGAAGCCGTCGCTGATGTCGTCGCTGGGCAGCAGCGCCGCCGCATCCACATCCATGCCGAACAAATCGCGCACCGCGTTCGCATACTCCGCGCGATTCAGCCGGTGAATCCGCACGCTGCCCGGATTCAAATTCGCCGCACTGGCCTTGTCCAATGAATCTTCCAAATACGTGGCCAGCGTATTCACCGCCTCCAGCGGAGGCCGCGGCGCTCCCGGCGGAGGCATCATGCCTCCGCGCAGTTTGCGAATCGCCCGCTCCCACGTCACCGCGTCCTTTTCCGGATGGTCAAGATCCAGCACATCCAGCGCCAATTTCGCCGTCCGCAGCCGTTGATTATGGCAAGTCGTGCAATAGCGATTGACCAGCGCTCTATTAGGACTAACAGTAGCCTCCGGCAGGCGCTGCGTGAAGTGCGCATGCCGCAAGCATGGCGAGCATTAAGTTACGCATTATCACGTTGTTAAGTATTATAGCTTGGATCTGTCGGGGGGAATGGCCCAATCGGGCTACATGACCCCGCCGAGCTCTCGGGCGTGAGCACAAATTCCCCGGTAGGCGGTGTAGAGAAACGGCGTCCGGATCGCCCGAAAGCTGCCCTTCAAATTCCTGCATGGCTTTGGCGGCGATCAAGTCCTGCGGACCCATTCCTTGCTTCACCAGCTTCACCAGTTGCTCGCGGACTTTGGTCAGCAGATCGAGGCTCGCCTGCAGTTCGGCCTTGCTCATCACCGCCCCGCTGGCAGGCACAATCTTCGTCGAGTCGTTCGCCAGACGCAAGCAGCGTCCGCTGCGCCTCCTGCATCCCGCCGATCCAGCCGCCCGTCGGCCAGTCGAGCAGCGGCAGCCTGCCCGGCTGCACCGCATCGCCCGCCACCAGCACGTTCGATTGCGGGAAGTACACGTAGATATCGCCGTCGGTGTGCGCCATCGGCATCAGCCCGTATTCCACCGCCTCCCCGCCGAAAGTGGTTTTGCCCGTCGTGTAGAACGTCTCGGTAGGCAGCGCCTCTTTGGCGCGCGGCGGAAAAACTTTCTTTTCCCAATCGTGGATGATCTCCTGCGTCATCCATAGTTCCGTGTTCACATGGAGACAAGCTTCGCCCCGGCCTTCGCCATCGCGTCGTTCGCACCGGTCGATTCCAGATGCCAGTGCGTGTTGATCACCTTCTTGACGCCCCCGGCCAAGCCCCAGCACCTCCTGCGCGTGCGCCGCGTCCCCGCAATCCACCAGCAGACTTCCGCCATCGCCCGCCAAGGCGACGATGTTGTTGCCGGCTCCCGTAATCAGCGTGATCTTGTCGGTGAGCTTCGCCGCCGCCAAACTCTTCTGTCCCCACAGTGCGCGCGGCAAACTCAGCGCCGCCGTACCGGCAGCCAGGTTCTGAAGGAATTCACGGCGATGCGGTTTCATGGCGCTTCCATTGTAACTCCGTACCCGTTTCTAGAAGCTGCCCGTCCTAAAAGAAAACTGCTTCAGGAACGAATAAATGACCAAATTCGCCGCATGCCATGTGGCTATTTTTCTGGTTGCTCCGTTAGCCTTCGCCCAAATCGACACCGCTCATTTGCGATCCAAATACGGCGCGCCCCTCGCTCGCGAAACCTTCACCGTCCGCCCCGGAATCGAGATGGTGGTGGACTACGGCCCCGCCAAGCAGGTATGCCGCATTCAACTTCCATCCGGAAGGCAAATCGTTGGCGACGTCCCTCCCGGCGCGACAACCAGACAACAGATCGATGAAGTTTTGAATGAGGTGTTCCCGGCCTCCCTGCGCGGCAAAGAACTAGGTGGAATGGCGACTGGCGCTCCGGAGTGGGGGTGACACGTAACCATAAGTGAATTCAAGAATGCCGGCGTCGGAACCGGGATCACCGTAACTTTCAAAGATCCCGCCTGCCCCAAGAAAACTACGCCATAAAAAGGGTTAGCCCAAGGGCACCTTGAACCACAACGCCGCGATCACCAGCCCAATGAGCGCCGCCCATACCAGCACCACTGTATAGTCGTTTCGAGTGCCCATTTCCGCCCCAATGTGTTCGTTTGAGTAGAGGCACTCGAATGCACAGGAGTTACATCAAAATCAAGGCGTCGGCCCGCGCGTGCGACGGAAAATCACAGAGTGCACAATTTGCAGAATCGATTCAGAGAAAGGATCTAAGGGGGACGGGCGCCGCAGTCTTGGGTGATTGTATCGGCGCCCGTCGTGTCGTAACGGGGAATTAACTTAACTATATTGCACGCGCGACCATGAACCTATACCAGTCAATGGGTATTTATCGTAAGGGGGGGCCGGTATATTTGCTGCTTCCGCGGCATCGCTCACTTCTTGTGAGCCTCTATGTAATTGAAAGCGAAAGTCTTCAACGCCGAGCTGCTCAAGCCCAGTTGCGTGGCTTCCTCCGCAGCACGGTCGTTATCCCACTTGTCGATGAGTACGCGCTTGATCATCCACATCGCGGCTGCACGGTTGCCGCTGGCGCAGTGAATGAAGGCGGGCTGATTTCCCGGTTCGGTAATGGTTTTGATAAATTGATCGGCCACCGCCGGGTCGGGCATGCTTCCGTTGAAGGGGATGTGCACGAAGGTGATGCCGGCAGCCTTGGCCGCCGCCGCTTCCCCGTCGATGTCGGCCCCGGCCTCGGTCGGCAGCCGCAAGTTGATGATGGACGCAAACCCCATCTTCTTAATCCCGGCTACCGAACCGGGCGTCACCGCACCCGCGCAAGCGACGGTAGTCTCCACTTGAGAGAAGTTCGTGATTCCCGGGATCGTTGATTTCTTGACCTGGGATTGCGCACCGCCAACGGCGACCATAAGCGCCCCGGCGGCAAGGATCGGAAGTACTCGTTTCATATGTCCACTCCTATCGATTTGAAATTACGTGCTCACCAGCGAATATCCCCGCTTTTGTGCACGACTGACAGCAACAATACCTGCCCGGTTTTACACGCATGAAAATGTTCGCGAAAAGAATACCAAACGATGCTCCCCGGCAGGTTGTCCAGCCAGTGATTCTTTTCATGACACGCGGACTGCCATCGAACAGCAGTGGCCGGCTTTGGCTGAGCCATCGCAGTCCCGCCGGCGGCGACGGCCTCCAGCGAAGCCACCCCCGGTTGAACCGAGTCAGAAACGAACGCCGCTCCGCGAAGGGCGTAGATTGGGTCACCGTATTATGATAGTCCCGTTGCGATTAAAAAAGTATCCTCACCCTTTGGAGAATCCCATGAAAACCATCCTGCTTGCTCTCGCCGCCTTCACCATCGCCGGCTCCGCTCTGGCGCAAACCGCGCCCGCCAAACACAAAGTCGTTCTACAGATGAACGTCGCCGACAACGATTCTTGGAATCAGCTCCTGGGCAACATCGGCAACGTGCAAACCGCGTTCAAGAACGACGGGGGAGTGCAGATCGAGGTTGTGTTCTACGGCAAAGGCCTCAGCGCGCTGCTCAAAACCAATACAATGTTCGAGGAGCGCCTCAAGAAGGCCGCCGCGGACGGCGTCACTCTGGCCGCCTGCCAGAACTCCATGCGGCTCCGCAAAGTCACCAGCCAGGATATTTTCCCCTTCTCCACCGAAGTCGATTCCGGCGTTGCCGAACTCGTGCGCAAACAGGAAGCCGGCTTCTCCTATATCCGCGCCGGCGAGTAGCGCCTTCAGGCGATCGTGATCTTGCGCGGGAACTGCGAGTTGTCTTCGAGGAAAGTCTTCTTCCTGCGCAGATCCGCGGCCGCCGGTTGGACCGTTCCGTTCACGTCCGTGGCGCGCGAAACCAGCGTATGATCTCCGGCCGTGGCTCCCTTCCAATCGAAGGTGAACAACTTCCAGGAATATTGTGTGTTTCCCTTGTCCAGGATAGCCGGCTGCCAGGATCCTCCATCGACGCTCACCTCCACTGACTTCAGCGGTGTGCCGTTATTTAATACGAAGCCGAACACCTTCAAGCCGTCGGCGGTTTTTCGCGCGCGGGCGATCACAGACTTCAACTGCATGTGAGTCACTTCGGTTTCCACCCACTGCGTTTGCGGATCGTTATCTTCGCCCGTCCCGCCCACCCCGCGCAGAGACCGGTACCAGCGGGCCTGGAAGTTCCCCAGAAACCGATCCTCTTGCAGATGAATTTCCGAAACCCATTTCACGTTCGAAACACCATACCAGCCCGGCATGATCAGCCGGATGGGAAAGCCCTGGTCGCGCGTCAGCGCCTGACCGTTTAAGGCGTAAGCCAGCAGCGGCTCTGGCTTCATCGCATGTTCCAGCGTGATACTCCGGCCAAACTGCTGCTCGATCTTGTAGGTCTCTTGCCGGAAGACCACGTCTTCCTTGCCGCGATCCGTACCGAAAAACACCACCTCGCGCGCCGCCGCCCCAACCCCGGCACGCTTCAGCACCTGGTTCAACGGAACGCCCGTGAACCGGCCGCAAGACGAGAGCCCCTGAAAGAAACGCCCGCTGTTGCCGGAGCATTCATAGCCATTCACCAACTCCACCGGCTTCATGGCCTTCAGATCCGCCACCGTTAGCTCCATCGGCTTATTCACCAGCCCGGTTAGCTTCAGTCGGTAGGCGCTCGCGTCGATCTCCGGCCGGTTATAGTGCTGGATGAAAAAGAACTGGTCGTTCGGCGTGATCTGCCCGTCGATATTCCGGATGTCGAGAAAGCGATTTGCAGCGTTGGGATTGCTATTGGATTTGTAATTCGGCGGATAATCGGTGAACGGAACATCCGCTTCACCCTGCGCCAACGCCGGTAATTCTGGGAGGAAGGCCAGCAGGCTGCTAGCCGCCAGTCCTCTTTTCAGGGTCTCTCTGCGCGTGATCGAGTTAGACATTTCTTAGCTCCCGGTTTCTAGTTTAGTGAATGCAGGCCAAGCCCGCTTCGCTGCCATCCTTGGCAGACGCGGTCCGCACGTTGGTAGCGTGGCCGATCAGCATGTTGCGCACAGCCCTGCTGCGATGCCAGTATGATCGATGGTATCAATTTGCAGCCATGCCTGAGAGCCCCAGTTCCGCTTCCTCACCCGCCGTAGAAAGCTCGCTGGTCTATGCGCACGGCTTGGCCGCCCTCGTCACGTTACTCATCTCGGTGGCGTTCGGCGTCCTCGCCTCGATTGAACTGCTACTTCCTGACCTGGTCGGAAACTCGCCCTGGCTCACCTGGGGCCGCCTCCGCTATGACCACACCCAAGGCATCATGCTGGGCTGGCTCGGCAACGCCTTCTTCGCGTTTCTCTACCATGGCGTTCCCGTGCTCACCGGCCGCCGCGTCACCAGCGCCGAAGCTCGGCCAATGGATTTTCGGTTTGTGGAATTTCGCAGTCGTCGCCCCCGGCTGGATTCTGGTGCTGGCCGGCTTCAGCCAGCCTCTGGAGTGGGCCGAGTTCCCCCTAGTAATCGACGCCTTCGTCGTTCTAGCGCTGCTCCTCGCCTTGATTCAGTTCCTGCCGCCGTTTTTCTCACGCGGCCTGGAGGATCTGTATGTGTCGAGCTGGTACATCATCGGCGGCCTGATCTTCACGCTGCTCGCCTACCCCATGGGAAACTTCGTCCCCGAACTCATCCCTGGCGCGCGCGGCGCCGCCTTTAGCGGATTGTGGATTCACGATGCCATCGGCCTCTTCGTAACTCCCCTCGCGCTGGCCGTGATCTATTTTGTAATCCCCGCCGCCACCCGCAGACCAATCTTCAGCCACTTCCTTTCGATGCTCGGTTTCTGGCTGTTGTTTTTCCTCTACCCTCTCAACGGAACCCACCACTACGTCTTCTCCGTCATCCCCATGAGCGCGCAGATCGGAGCCATCGCGGCCTCAACCCTATTAGGCGTCGACGTGATTCTAGTGGTCGCGAATCTGCTCCTTTCCTTGCGTGGCACCGGCTGGTTTCCCCGTGACCCAGCTCTGCGCTTCGTAGGCACCGGCACCGTTTTCTATCTGATCGTCAGCATCCAGGGCTCCGTGCAGGCGCAAATGTCCGTGAATCAAAGCGTGCATTTTTCCGATTGGGTGGTGGGCCATTCGCATCTGGCCATGCTCGGATTCGCCACCTTCGCCGCAGCCGGCGGATTGATCCACGTTTGGCAGCGAATTCCCTGGGCACGCTACAACGCGCGCATGCTGGACTGGGCCTATTGGCTCTTGGCAGTCGGCGTAGTCATCATGGTTTCGGACCTGACCATCGCCGGTTTAGTGGAAGCCCGCCTTTGGCAGTCGAGTGCCCCTTGGATGGATTCGGTTCGCGCCGTGCATCCTTATTGGTTAGTTCGGACCTTGACCGTGATCCCGATTGGCGCCGGCTTCATCGCCTTGCTCCTCGGACTGGTCACAGGAGATCGCGGCGCCGGACTCCGCATCGTTCAACAAGAAGTCGGACTCGATCCAGTCGAAGCCCTCGCGCCGCGCCTTGCGCCGGAGATTGCATGAGCCGCTTCCTCCGCATGTCGTACCTGGTCGCCGCCCTCGGTGGCATCGGTTTCTTCGTGATGTCGATCCTGCTGCTGGGCGTGTGGCCCGGCCAAGCGCTTGAAGAACAAATCCGCCAGACCGAGCCCGACCGTCCACTGCCCTTGACCGCCAGTGAGAAGCGCGGCCGCGTCATCTATGCGCGCGAAGGCTGCGCCTATTGCCACACCCAACAGATCCGCTACCTCGCTAAGGATGTCGCGCGCTTCGGTGCCGCAACGCTAGCCTGGGAAACCATCTTCGATTACCCGCAACTTTGGGGCACGCGCCGCATCGGGCCCGACCTCTCGCGCGAAGCCTCCGTGCGCTCCGCCGACTGGCAGCTTTCGCATCTCTACGCCCCGCGTGCGATCGTGACCGATTCCGTCATGCCCGCCTTCCCCTGGCTATTCGACGGCGCGCCCGATCGCCCCAAACAGGAAGCCCGCGACTTGTTGGATTACCTCGAAACGCTCGGCCGCGATCGCGCCTTGGCCGGCCCTGAAGGAGAAGCCCACGCCCGCAAAGCCTGCAACTGTTCGGACGCCGAAAGACGCTATGCCTTTGGCTCTCCCGTGTTGAACGCCAGCCCGTCCGCAACGCGACGCAGCGGAGTCTTCCTGAAGCTCGCACGATCGAGCGACCGCAACCGCGGGCAGCAAGAGTACGCCCGCTACTGCGCCACTTGCCACGGCAACCGCGGAGAAGGCAATGGCCCCGGAGCCGCCGGATTGCATCCCCGCCCCGCAAACCTGTCCGAGCAGGAATACTCGGCGAATCGCCTGGGATTTTCTCTGTGGAACGGCGTGTCAGGCACCGCCATGCCGGCCTGGCGCGAACTCACGGTGGCGGATCTGTCCGCCATCGCCGAAGTCGTCCGTGGCTTTCACGCCGCGTCGCCGGAACCAGCTATACCGCCAGCGGTGCTAGCCCTAGGCTCGAATGTTTACGCCGCCCGTTGCGCGCAGTGTCACGGAACCAGCGGGGCAGGGGACGGAACCGCCGCCGCCCAGTTCCCCGTCGCGCCCACGAATTTCCTCACGCAGCGCCCCAACCTCGCCGCGAGCCTCCGCGCCCTACGCAACGGAATCGAAGGCACGCCCATGGCACCCTGGTCGAGTGAGCTATCGGAGGCGGAGTTGTCCGCCGTCGCCTATTACGTCCGGACCTTATATAGGGGAGACTCGAATCCGTGAACATGACCGGCCCCATGTTTGAGTGGACAGCGATGGACGTCATCGTGGTTCTCGCGCTTCTGTTCACCCTCGCGTTTCTCGCCGCCTGGCTGCTCTCGCCGCGCCTCCGCGCCTGGGTCGAGCGCCCCAAGTACCGTTTCCAGGCAGATGTGCGAGCCTATGATCAGATCCAAAAAAGGAGGAACATCCAGTCATGAAGCCCGATTCCTCAACGCGCGGCATGGCCGTCGTGGTCGCCCTATGCGCTCTCACCGGCTTAATTACGGTAGCGGCGACGCTTGCCTATGGACGAATTTCTTCGCCTGCGGAACGCACGGCGTCGTCTGCGGCGTCTCTCGGCGCCACCGAGGAATACGGCAAGCGCCTGATCTCGCAGACCTCCGAATACCTGGGCCCGGACGTCGCCGATCCGAAAATGCGCCACATGGATAGCCGCCTTGCCTGCGCCTCCTGCCACATCGGAGCCGGCGTCGATCCCGGAAATCTCAGCCTCGCCACCGCCTTCAATAAATACCCCCGCATCTCGCCGCGCAGCGGTGGCAATGAAACCATTCAGGAACGCATCAACGGCTGCATGCTGCGCAGCATGAACGGTCGCGTGCTCTCTGAAAAGAGTCCCGAGATGATCGCCATGGTTTCTTACTTGCGCTTCCTCGCCGATCAGGACGCTGCCACCGGCGCAGCCCAGCGCAAAGCGCACGAGCCGCCCGCCTTCAAGACCCCCAATCGCGCCGCCGATCTCAAGGCCGGTGAAACGGTCTTCGCGAAACGCTGCTCAGCGTGTCACGGCCAAGACGGAGTCGGACTCGCCGCCGCCCCCGACTTGGTTCACGGATTCGTTTTCCCGCCCCTGTGGGGCCCCAATAGCTTCAATGACGGCGCCGGCATGCACCGTGTCCTCACCGCCGCACGCTTCATCAAGGCCCGCATGCCCCTGGGCAGCGCGGATCTCACCGACCAGGAGGCCTTTGACGTGGCCGCCTTCATCAACTCCAAGCCGCGCCCGGAAATGCAGGGACTGGCGAGCGATTATCCCGATCGCAAAAAGAAGCCCGCCGACACCGGCTACGGCCCTTACGCGGACTCTTTCCCGCTCGAGCAACATCGCTTCGGCCCCTTCCAGCCCATCGAAGCCTTTTACAAGAACTCAAAGCGGCCGTCCAAATAGCCACCCTTAGGCCGAGGACTTATTCAGCGCCACCGCGGCACGAATCAGAGCTTTCAGAGCCTTCTCGTTAACCTTGTCGCCTTCGCGGAAGTCGATGGCGCGCCTCACTCGGCCCTCCAGACTGGAGTTGAAAAGCCCCGCGGGGTCAGCGAGCGATGCGCCCTTGGCGAATGTCATCTTTACGACACTCTTATAAGTCTCACCCGTGCAGATCAACCCGTCGTCGGACCATACCGGCGTCCCCATCCACTTCCACTCCTCGACAACGTCAGGGTCGGCTTGCTTGATCAAAGCGCGTAGCCGCGCCAGCATCTCTCCGCGCCAGTCGCCGAGTTCCTCGATTCTCCCGTCGATCAGTCGCGATGCCGATTCCACTGTTGGGGAACCACTCTTTTTCATGCGTTCCTCGGCTCAGGACTGAGCGCCTTTGGCAGGCCAGCTCGGAACTTCGACGCCGAATTGCTGCGCGTACTCCGAGTTGAGCCGCTGCCAATCGAACTTCATCGCGTCACTGCCAACCGCACGGCCGATGGCATTTCCGCCCAGAAGGCGATCCAGCACATCCAAACAAATGTGCCACCCGGCCGCGCCCATGGAGATGAAGCGCCGATCGATGTTGTGCCACAGCGTCAGCCGCGTCCCGCCGCCCCAGGCTTCGAGTTCCCACCGGATTTCCTGCCCACCCCAGTTGTACTCCAGCGCCTTAGGAGCGTCGGCTCGCGTCACTGTTGTTTCGCTAACATGCGGCGTGGGCGCTCCCACCGTGGTCAGCTTCACCACGCTTCCCGCCTTGCCCAGACTCCCATCGGCATCGAAAGGAGCCCACTCCCGCAGTTGTGCCGGCTCGGTAAGCGCCTGCCAGACTTTTTCCGGCGAGTGGCGCAGTTCTCGAACCAGAATGAGAGTCCACTTCTCTCCGTCCTTTTCTACCCGCGCCCCGCTAGCCGGACCCGGTGTGTACTGCTCGCGATTGCTCATATCCTTTTCCTCGTCTTCCTTTTGCTTGCTGTCGATGGATCTATGCGATCGAGGTGCCGCTCCAGAGCGTCGACGTGCGCCGACCAGAACCGCCGGAACGGAGCCAGCCACGCATCGATCTCCTGCAGCGGCTCCGGTTTCAGGCGGTACAGACGGCGCTGTGCGTCCACCGTCGATTCGACAAACCCCGCCTCGCGCAACACCCGCAAGTGCTTCGATACAGTCGTCTGCGGCATCCGCAGTCGGCGCTCGATCTCCCCCACCGATCGTTGTGCCGAGACCAGCAGACCCAGTATCGCCCGCCGGTTCGGCTCCGCAATGATTTCGAACACAGATTCCACTCTCTGTATATACCTTAATATGTATATACCAGTCAAGGAATATACTTCCAGACGCCCGCTCGATGCTTTCTTTCCTGTCCGATAAGCCTCAGCGTCCGAACTCGGCTTGAAAACGTCGCCGGATGGGAACTCGCTATCCGATGTCCACGGCCGGATAGGCCTCCACATATTCCTCGCCGTTGCAGCCGTGGTAGGCTACGGTCCGGGCTGCGAAATCGACATCGTATCGGACCACACCCGCGCGCCATGAAGCGGCCAGAAATTCCGGGAAGCTACTTTCGCCTGCCTGATCCGTTCGCAAGGCTCTAATGAGCCCTTCGCGATCGAAGGCGGGAATATCTGCCGTCCCTGAAACCAGCGGCTGAGCCTGCATCACCACCGGTCCTTCCGTGCTCAAGAAGATACTCTGGCACGCAGGCAGAGACCAGAAGTTTCTCGTCACGCCGGCACGCCGAAGCGTCTCCGCCAGATAAGGAAAACCGCCAACCTTGGGACGGATGGCCATGGCCTGCTTCTGGGCAGCTTCCAGATTCTCGATTGCCTTGCTCATTGTTATTCTCCTCCTCCTATTGCATTGTCTTGGACTCGGCAGAGACACCCGGAGACTCATTGGAAGCCGTAACGATCCTTGCAACCACCGTCCGCACGTGGTCGAGGATTCCGCTCCGTTTCTCGTCCTGCGGAATCAACAGGGTTTTGGCGCAAGTCGTCTCCGTCTCCCAACGTTTGCCCTCTAGCTTTCGGATGCTCTTCACGGTGTTTCGCGATGAAATCCCCGGTCATTGTGTTATCCCTTCTATGTACCTAGTTACACCGTGGGAACTTTCGTCAGCTTGTTCTCTGCAACCAGCTTTTTGAGAGTCGCCACAAGCGTCTCTCGCTCTTTCGCCGAAAGACGCGAAAAGAATTCCTGGTCATTCTGATCCGCCAGCGCCGCCAGCTTAGGCACAAGTGCATGGCCGGCCGCCGTGAGCTTCACGTCCTGATACCTTCGGTCCTCGTCGGCTTCCTTCCGGCTCACCAGACACTTGCGAACCAGGCGGTCAACGAGTTTCGATACCGCCCCGCGCGTTAATCCGCTCGAAGCCGCGATCCGGCCGGGCGAGGTTTCGCCGGCCTCGAAGATCTGCCGGAGGATGACCCACTCGGCCACGGTCACGCCGCTACCGGCGACTTTCCGCGCGAAGCCATGCGATACGTGATTGGAAACAAACCGCAGCCAGAACCCGGTATGGCTTTCAATCGCCGCTGGACGCGCTGACGACTTCATGCCTTGATTATAGTTTCCTAGGAAACTGTTGTCAAGATTCAATGAGCACCGAACCGTGCGGAATACCGCGTGGAACTGCAAAGCCTCCGGGAGCGCGTAAGTCCGCCTTACTTCAGGATTGTGTGAACCAGTGCGGGCAGAACGCCCGTGAGTAATAGACAAGCTGGTAGCGTTAACGGGAATCGAACCCGAATCATGTTGCCTGAAGTGGTCCGATCTAGGCGTAAGTAGCTGATTCCAAGTCGATGCAGGATCATCTTTTCTGGGCAATCATCCCTGCGGAACTCTACGGTGTGATCAATGTGTGATCAAAAAAGAAGACCGTCGTGAGCCGTACAGTTGCGACGTATCGCTTACCCCGTCGACTACTCATTTTGCGTTTCTTCGATCGCATCAAGCGTCTGCCTCACAATCTTAGGGTGAAGGACCGCACCCGAATGAAACGGGACAACCACTCGGCGCGCCCCCTTCGCGTAGATGCGATGGCTGCCTTTCGATCGCAAAAGGACGAAGCCCGCAGCTAACAGCACCTTCTCAGCCTCAGAAGCAGTCCACCGAGGGAGTCTAGGCATGCACCTCAACGGTGGTGGTGAGGATCTCGCGGCTTAGCGATGCATCTCGCTCATCTTCTGACAGCGTCTCAAGATAAAGCTCGATTGCTTCGCGAATATTTGCGAGCGCGTCCTCGATGGTTGCGCCTTGGGACTGGCAGCCTTTGAGTTCCGGACACCAAGCGTAAAAGCCGTGCTCGTCTTTCTCGATCAACACGCTGGCTTTGCGAGTCATACGTTCAGTTTACTTCGTCGGCGGTGCACAAAGTTTCAAAATCCCGCGTCAACAAGAATTCGAGTGACGGCGACCGCCGTGCGAGGAGCCGTTAAGCAGATCAACGGGACTTTCCGAATAGGCTCCGCAGCACACGCTCCGTGATTTGAGCTACGCGCCGTTGTGCGTTGCTCGATTGAGGATCGGGATTATTGAAACCACCCGGCCAGTCATCTTCGATTGTGGCGATGTAGCCGTTAAGAAGCATTGCACCGACAACCAGAGCCAAGCACGCCCAGAAATTCAGCGCGCTCACTTTGTGTAGGGCGATGGAAAGGACCACAACGATCCCGGACCATATGGCTGAGACCTTCCAATTCATTTCTGGACTGACTTAAGTTTATCGTCTGAAGCGTTTCAGCAAAGCAGGTCTGAGGAGGCCGTCGGGGGAGTGCGAAAAAACCGCGGATGACCTCGCCGCCCTACGGAGAAAGCTTCCACGTCGAAGACTTGCGAATTGTGTGATCACAATGCTCGGAATCTTGGCATCTGCACGCCTCAACTAACGGGAATCACGCAGGATGTGCTCGTAAGTTATTGAAAAGATGGTAGCGCTAACGGGAATCGAACCCGCTGCGCGCCAGTTCAGTTCGGTCCAGTTGGGTTCAAGTAGCTGTATTTTCGGTCCAGTCCAGTTGGCCACCAGGCGTTTGGGGCCGTACGGATGGCTGACGTGCTGCCCCGGTGCTGCCCCGCGGCCCCGATTCGGTCGCTCAGATCCGTGATCCGGTTCCGCGCACAGTCCAATCTCCATGGATTAATAAGATCACCAGGGCGAGCGGCACGTGATGATGGCGAAGCACCTGAAAAAGAGGTCTAAATAGACGCGTTGGGCGCTCGTTTGGTACGTAGTCGGCATCGCGCAGAAGTCCGCCGGAGAAGTCAAATGCGATAATGCGTAATCCTTGCGATGCCGCTTGCTCCAGACCCGGTCCCTTTGTTCGGCATCCCGCTCGCATTCCTTGGGTTGTCCATCATTTGCAAATACATCATCGAACTTCCTGAGTTCCAAAATAATCGCTTCCCGCGATCAAAGCATTTCGCTGTGCTGCGATTTGGGCCAGACCTTGCAACCCTGGGATTCGCCGCAGTGGTAGCTCTAGTAACGTCCGGCTACTCCGTGAAGCAGCCGAGAAATAGTTGTTCGGTGTGGCTTGTAGAGCATCAAGATATGGCGCTAGTTCTCGAAGTTCTGCTACCCCTTCTCACCCTGTTAGTAACCGCTATGCTTCGTTCCCCGGAACGGCGGTTCCTAAGAGGAACACTGGTTCCTGGACTTTTAGGACTGCTAGCCATTGCTCTGAGCATCGAGATGGCTCTAGGTTTTTAACCGCGGAACCACCCATGGGACTCTCACAATTTCTTGTCGAGGCAATATCGATTGTCATCGGGGGATTGTTAGCTTTGCACCTCTTAGTCAGATTCGACTTTTTCGTCCCTCACACCATTCGCTTGACCGGAGAGCTCCCATTGCTGCGATCGCAAGTAAAACTCAAACGGTTGTTAGCCGGGGGGACGATCTTACTGCTTTGGTTGGCGGCGTTCTCGCTTTTGATCCTCTTTTTAGTGTTGGATGTTTCCGCGGGATCTCCAATTGTACGGATTGAATGGATGCGGGTCCTTCCCGGAGGCACCATCGTGATCATGTTGACGATGTTCGCAGCGGCGGGTTCGGTTATCGCGAACCGTGTGATCACTTACAAGAAGGCCCATAAAGAGACACTGCAATTCATGACAGTCCAAGCTCAGCTTCAGAAGGGCAATCTGGAACAAGCAATCAGAATTGCTGAAGGGTTTCCCAATAGTCATTTGGCTTCTTTAGCGTCGAGGGTAATGGCTTTGCCGTCGCGGGCCGCGGCGTTCAGGTTGGGAGCAATTTCCTTAATTTTGGAGCCTTCGATCAAGACGTCGCCCTGCGCCAGGTTGCCGATTTTCGCATCCATGGAGACAACCGTGCCGCCCTTGATGAGTATCCGGCGGCCCGGATCCGAATTGGCCTTTTCCAGGCGATCCAAGATCTTCGCGTCCTCATTTTGTTTGGTGGCTGCGAGTGCCGTTGCTGAAAACAACTGAGTACTGCCCGATTCCGCGACCAACCCCACGGCTCCTGAGAGAAATTTACGGCGCATTAGGGAATGTTTCATGCATCTCCTTTCGAGCTCGTCCTAACGTCCGTCACGCGATGCGCGCGCGGATCGGCGGCGCGCTTGCCGCTTCCCCTCGCTCCTCTTGCGCCGTCTCCACCATCTTGCTTACGATTCGGCGTAGTGTCTCTTTGTCCCGCAGCGATAATCTGGTTACCGCGGGCGACGGCTGCGACAGCCGATCGAGCAGCTTGGCGCGGAACTTGTTGCCAGCCTGCGTGAGCGCGATCATTTTCACGCGCCGGTCGTCAGGGTCTGGTCGGCGTTGAATAAACCCTCGGATTTCCAGCTTATCCACCAGGCCGGTGATGTTGGAAGCGTCGCAATCCAGCGCGTCCGCCAGTCCGTTCATCTTGACGGGTTGGCCCGCCGTCAGCAGCCGCAGAAGGTGCGCTTGCGGTAGCGTGAGCCCAAACTCCGCGCATGCGGCCGACCAGTTCCGCTTCTCAGCCTGGAAATGCTGGAACAGAAGATTCCACACCTCCCGCTCGAGATTCGCCTCAGCGGCGCTCGTCGTTTTCGTGACCGGCATGGGTCCCATTCTAGATGAGAATTCTGTCCGCAACAATCATTGACATTGGCAACTATCAATGATACAAACTGTATGGTCCGGATTATCACAGGAGGTTGTGATGCGATTCGCGTTCTTGCTCGTCCTGCCATTTCTCTGGTCGCCGCTATCCAGGGCGGCCATGGTCGAAACGCTGGCGGTGCTGGAGCAGAATCCCGCGGCGCTCGAGGCGATTGAAATCGGGCCGAATGGAACCCTTTACATCACCAACGATGTGGATGGAACCATCCTGACAATGGACCGCGATGGGCAGAACGTAAAAAGGATTGTACTGGCAGACAACCATCCGCAGGTACTGCTTCTGACAGCGGATGGGGGTATGGTGGTGACCGCACATGCCAAGGCCCCGGACTACTCCGGATTAGCGCGCGGCAAATTCGATTTGACGAACCTCGACACAGCCGTGCTGGTCCTTGATCGGGCGGGTAAACTGAAACGACGTTTTGCGGGGCCGGCGAAGTCTTTTTTTAACGGAATCGCCCGCGTGCGTGAGGGTTTGTATCTCGTGGCGGATTCGACAGGCGGCTCCTTGTGGCAGTTCGACCTGAAAGCGAGCAAGCTCGAACCCTGGTTCACGGACGCCTCGCTCGAGAGTGCTGCCGGTAAGGGCAAATTTGGCGGTTCAAACGGTATCAAGGTGCACGAAGGCTGGGTGTACTACACATCGCGAGGCGCGATGTGGAAAGTGAAGATCGGCCGGGATGGCAAACCCGAAGGCGTGGCCGTGCAGCATTCCACGCGGGGTGGAGACGATTTTGACGTTGCGACCGATGGCTCGATCTACATCGCGGGCTACAAGAATCTGTTGAGGATCGCTCTGGACGGGAGCGTGAGCACGGTAGTCGAGCTCGGCGTCGACTGTCCTGCAGTCCGTCTAACCAAGGACGGCCGCGCCGCGCTGATGACCACGCGGGGCAGCTTTCCAGGTTTTCCAGGTCCAGTCATACCATCGCGCTTGCTGCGCGTAGCGCTAGGCCAATGAAGCTGAAGAGTGGAGGATTTATGTTAGAGACGATCAAACACAGAGTGGCGATCGCGGTCGCGAGCACGCTATTACTGGGCGGGACGGCGTGGGGACACCATTCGTTCGCCGCTGAGTTCGATTCCAAGAAACCCGTCAGCATCACCGGCGTCATCAGTAAATTAGACTGGGTCAACCCGCACGCCTACGTGTACCTCGACGTAAAGGATGCCAGCGGCGCAACGGCACGCTGGGGGTTTCAAACCCTACCTCCGGGCATGATGAAAGCCCGCGGCGTCAGCCGTGATATGTTCCCCGTCGGGCAGACCGTTACCATTTTCGGCTACGGTCCCAAGGACGGGACACAGAACCTAGGTTGGATCAAAAAAGTTCAATACGCCGATGGACGGGTTCTGCAGGTGACAGCGGAAGAAGAAAGCAAATAGGAGGAGCGAGTCTAATGAATCTTCCCAATCGCATACTGACCTTTGCGCTCGCGCCCGGTTTGTTGTTGGCGCAGTTCGGGCCCACGCCGGAGCAGATCGAGCAAAAGAAGAAGGCCGCGGCGTTACCCACGCCGAAAACAGCCGATGGACATCCTGACTTGAACGGCTATTGGGGTTTCAATGCCATGGCCCTGGCGGCCAATGTCCTGGGTACCCAAAAAGTCACGCTGGATGGCAAGGTGCCAGTGGCCGCCCCTGAATCGTCAGAGCATAAATTCAATGTTGCCGGCGTCGCTGCGCGCTTGGCGGATACCGCGGCGCGTCCGGTTTACAAACCGGAGTTCAGCGCCAAAGCGAAGGACAATTTCGAACGGGCAGCGTTTCTCGATCCCTCCTATAAATGCCTTCCACTGGGCGTGCCGCGCGTAGGCTCGCCCTCGGAAATCGTGCAAACCCCCAAGACAACTTACTTCCTCTACGACAATCGCAACATCTTTCGCGTGATTCCTACCGATGGACGTGGGCACGATCCCAAGGCCGAGGCGATGCCGATGGGCGAATCGATTGGCCGTTGGGAAGACGATACGTTCGTAGTAGACGTAGTGAATTTTACTGACGATACATGGCTCGATGGAGATGGCTCCTTCCACACGCCGGCTATGCACGTCGTCGAGCGGTTCACCCGTAAAGGGAATACCATCGAATATTCATATACGGTCGAGGATTCCGCGGTGATGACCAAACTCTTCGCTTCACGGCCGCGTACGATGATGATGGGTCAACCTGGCCAGCACGCAACCGAAGATTATCCGTGTTATGAAATGGAACAGCAGCATTTAACCACCAACGAGCGGCATTGACGGAGAACAGAAAATATGGGACGCCCCTGTCTTCCTGCTCTGCTTGGACGCCGCGACGTCGGTACGCGCCACAGAGCTGGACACGAGTTCCTGCTCATTGCCGCGCGGCGAGGGTTCCATGAAGCTCCGGTTCCGGCCAACGTGGCACAGCTAGTGGAGGCAATCTCAACGACCCGCGGAGTGCTTAGTTGGACGTAACGCCAGCGCGGCGGAACCAAATGCGACGCCATAACCACACTGTTCGGTCGGCGAAAAATGGTAATGGCTGTTGCCACTAGAAATTCACGCGCCGGCCAGTCCGCCATGGCACGTGAGATCGCCCATTTCGCGCCGGCAGGTGTTAGCGGTAGCACCTCAAAACGCACACGGCCCCGCCCTCCTGGAAAAGTGAAAGCCGCTTTCTGACCTCATAGGATTATTCTATCGGTCATTAGAAATTTTCAATTTGACTGTCTAGTCCCTGAGGTAACAGACTATAGGCGCTCCCACCCAAGAGAGACGTGGTAATCCCTAACTTTCTCGGTTCTCTCTAGTGGCGTGAAGGAAGAGAACGTGGCAATTGCTCAGTGCGAAGAATGCGGGCCGCCGATAGGGCGAAAGCGCATCCATATTCACAAGCACTATCCAATTGGTTATCCCAATGGCGCTATCATCTGCAGTCTCCCCACGTGTACAAACCCGGCGCTCATTTGGTTGACTTCAACCGAGCAAAGCTACCACCTCGCCGGCAATAAAATATTCTGTATAGGGTTGAGCCTCAAAGTGAAGCTTGCGTGATTCCAGGCAACGGCTGGCACGCGCCGACTCCCATTTCGGGCGGGTCGTTTCACCGGTGGCCGGAAGTAGCGCGAAATTAATGCTCCTAGCTTGGTTATCAATCCATAGGATCTTTTGATTTGACCGCCGGGGCTGCCCGCAGATAAGTTGGAATAGCAGCATCAAAGGAGAATTGTGTATGCGCCGGTTGCTTATCTGTGTAGGACTAACGACGGCGGCTTGGGCCGCTGATACGAGCCCGAACTCCACATTGGTCACTTTTGATAAAGACATTCTGCCGATATTGCAGGCAAATTGCCAAACCTGCCATAGGCCAGGGCAAATTGCGCCAATGTCGTTCCTCACTTACCAGAGTGCCCGACCTTGGGCGAAGGCGATGAAGGCAGCGGTAGCTTCCCGCAAAATGCCTCCCTGG
Organism: Bryobacterales bacterium; assembly: GCA_963745995.1. Taxonomy (GTDB): domain Bacteria; phylum Acidobacteriota; class Terriglobia; order Bryobacterales; family Bryobacteraceae; genus Palsa-187. Next base: position 313,413 of record CAVUZF010000005.1, on the reverse strand, counting down.
TTTGCGGATCCGCAATATGGCCACTACACAAATGACCGGTCACTGAAGCAGAGCGATATCGATACCATCGCGAAATGGGCGGATAGCGGCGCGCCAGAAGGAGACGCCAAGGATGCGCCGGTTGCCATGCAATGGCCAGAAGGCTGGAAGATCCAACCGGATGTGATTGTTCCAGGACCCGTGATGGAGATTCCCGCGCACCCCAAAAACAATGTGGTCGAGTGGATTTCAGTGACCATGCCAACCGGATTTACGAAAGATACTTGGGTCACATCGGTGCAGATCAAGCCTGAACATCCCGAAGTAACTCACCATATTTGCATCGCGTACATGCCCCACAATCCAAAGGCTAAAATGGGCGTACCGCAATGGCAGGATAAGGAACGAGACGAAGACGGCGCTGCGATTCCGGAAAAGGGTCCGACCTTCGGAGGAGGCCCCCCCCGGGATGCTGCACGGGTCCCACGCGAGGGCGCGACGGCTCCTGTTTCTAGCAACGGCGGCGCGGAAGATTGCTACCTGCCTGGAAATCCAGCAGCGGATTACCGTGGCCTCAAGGCCGCGAAATTAATCCCAGCCGGCTATGACGTTTTTTATAGCATCCACTACACACCCAATGGCAATGCCTACACGGACCATATCCAGTTGGGATTTACGACCGTGAAGGAAGCGCCGGAGCGACGATATGTCTCTTTGGCGGCGTCTGCGCCGATGGACTCCAAGCGGTTTGCTATTCCGCCGAACGACCCGGCGTGGCTGAGTCCGCCGGCGGAAGCTACGTTTCTGCGGGACGTTGAGTTGGTCTTCATGATGCCTCACATGCATTACCGGGGCAAGGACGCAAAATGGACCCTGGAGTATCCGGACGGGCGGAAGGAAGTGGTGCTCAACGTTCCACACTATGACTTCAATTGGCAACTGGGCTACGACACGTCCATCAAAGTGCCGGCAGGGACTAAGCTGCATGTGGACGTTCATTTCGATAACTCGGCGAACAACAAGTTCAATCCCAATCCAAACAAGACCGTCTACTACGGACAGATGACCTGGGAAGAAATGATGTATCAATTCTTCGGGGTGGTGGTCGAGAAGGACGCCGACGTATCGAAGATCATCAAACTAACGGTCCCGCTCGCTGGGGGCGGCGGCTGAGCTTGACTCGCTAGTCATTTCAGGGGTATTCTAAACCCGTCCTATTGAGGTCGTGGTTGTGCTTGCACGTAAACTTGAGTACCTGATCGCGCTTGCCAAAGAAGGGCATTTCGCCAGAGCTGCTGCGGCGTGCCACGTCTCGCAGCCCGCTCTATCGGCTGGGATTCAACAACTTGAGCATGAGCTAGGGGTTCCCATCGTCAAACGCGGCCAGCGTTTCCAAGGATTCACAGAACAGGGAGACATCGTTCTGAACTGGGCGCAGCGGATGGAGATGGATTGCAAAAACCTTCGTCAGGAGTTACGGGACCGTACGAATCACCTGGCAGGTACGCTCCGAATCGGAGTGTTGAACTCGACTACACCGTTCCTGTCGATTTTCATGATCCCGTTTTCGCAGCGTTTCCCGGAAGTGAATCTCAAGGTCATGAATCACAATCCCTTTGACATTCAGCAGGGATTGGAAGATTTTGCTTTCGACATGGCGATCAGCTACTTGGACGACAAGCGGCGTTACCGGTTTTCACACACTCTATACACTCAAGAGTATTACCTCTTGACGCGAAAGCGGAGTCGATTTTCGCCACAGGGCTCGGTCTGTTGGGAGGATGTGAAATGCTTGCCGCTGTGCTTGTTCCCTGCAGAGACGCATGTGTTCGGGACTGAGGTTTACGAAACCCTGGGTGGGCCTCATCCCGGTGTCGCGCGCGTTGAGACCAACGCTATGATGATTCTGCTCGATCACGTGCGGACTGGAAACTGGGCCTCGATTCTTCCCAAACCAGTCCTCTTCATGATCGCCGGGAGCGATGAGTTTGAAGCGGTTCCGCTCCCTCTAACGTCCGATGCCGGCGCTATCGGAATCGCGGTGCCGCATCGTGAGCCTGAGTCCTATTTGGCGGAAGCGTTTTTCGAACTCGCGACCAGTTCCGAAGTGCTTGGAAAATTTCACGAGTTCTTCCAGCCAAGTCCAGCAGCAGCGCGCCGATAGAGTTTTTCTATCATTCCAAAGAAACCTTTGATTTGACCCCAGGCGGATGCCGCTTTATTCTGAGTCTCCGTTTCGCGTTCCGAAAAAGGAGAGATTCAAAATGGCGAGCAATCGAGGTGTGGCTTATATCGGCCCGGGCAAGGTAGAGGTCAAGTCCATCGAGTATCCCAAGTTGAGGATGCCGAAGAGTGAGACCGATCCGTTCGGCGGCAAGGACGCCCCGCACGGCGTCATTTTGAAAATCGTTACGACGAATATCTGCGGATCGGATCAACATATGGTCCGAGGGCGAACTACGGCCCCGGCCGGACTGATACTGGGCCATGAAATTACGGGCGAGGTGATCGAAAAGGGTAGTGACGTCGAGATGCTGAACGTCGGCGACATCGTTACCGTACCGTTCAACATTGCATGCGGGCGCTGCCGCAATTGCCGCGAAGGGAAGACAGGAATTTGTCTCACCGTGAATCCGGCGCGCCCCGGCGCGGCTTATGGCTACGTCGATATGGGTGGTTGGGTCGGTGGACAGGCGGAATATGTGCTCGTCCCTTACGCTGACTTCAATCTCATTAAGTTCCCGAACAAAGAGAAAGCGCTGGCAAAGATCAAAGATCTCACGTTACTCTCCGATATCTTTCCGACCGGATACCATGGGGCGATTCAGGCAGGCGTGACTACCGGATCAATCGTGTATGTGGCTGGAGCCGGACCTGTCGGTTTGGCATGCGCGGCATCGTGCCACCTACTGGGCGCTGCTGTCGTTATCGTTGGGGACATGATTCCGGAGCGTTTGGCTCAGGCCAAAAGCTTCGGCTGCGAAACGATCGATCTTCGCAAAGGAGCATCGCTGGCTGATCAGATCGCCGAGATTACCGGCGAGCCTCTGGTGGATTCGGCCGTCGATTGCGTGGGCTTTGAGGCTCGCGGGCATGGGAGCGACGCCAGCGTGGAACAGCCCGCCACGGTCCTGAATTCGATCATGGAAATCACGCGCGCGGGAGGATCGCTGGGAATCCCTGGATTGTATGTGACCGGTGACCCGGGCGGCGTCGATGCGGCGGCAAAAATCGGCTCATTGAGCATCCGCATCGGACTGGGCTGGGCCAAGTCACATTCTTTCCACACTGGCCAATGCCCGGTGCTGCGCTACAACCGTCAACTGATGCAGGCGATTTTGCACGACAAGATTCAGATCGCCGAGGCTGTGAACGCGACGCTGATATCGCTGGATGAAGCGCCCACTGGATACCGGGATTTCGATCATGGTGCGGCGAAGAAGTTTGTGATTGACCCGCACGGGACGGCAAGGAAAGCCGCCGCCTAAAGTGACTTAACAAGGAGACCAACAGATGGTGACATTAGCAGACGCACGCAGAGTGATCGCAGCAGCAGAGAAGAAGGCGAGCGAGATCGGACAGCCGATGAATGTCGCTGTGGCCGACGAGGGCGGCAATATTGTGGCTCACGCGCGCATGGACGGCGCGTGGATCGGCAGTATCGATATTTCGCAAAAGAAGGCCTACACCTCGCGTGCCTTTGATATTTCAACCAAGGATTTGGCGGCACATTCCCAGTCAGGAAACCAGTTCTTCGGCATCCACGCTTCCAACGGCGGCAAGATCATGATTTTCGCTGGCGGAATTCCGCTAAAGAAGAACGGGAAGGTAGTCGGAGCGATCGGGGTGAGCGGCGGGTCAGGAGACCAGGATCATGCAGTAGCAGAGGCGGGGGCGGCCGCTTTCTAGCTGGCCCTTGATAGAGGGGGTTTATCAATCGTTAGGAAACTTCGATTTGACTTGATTTGAGCAGAGCAGTACCGTTAGCAGCAGTGTAAAAATCTTCGGTATGCGAAGATTGCATGCGAAGTGGGCGAAGGGGTCCGAGGGAGTTAAAAATGTTCACTGAGTGGAAATATTTCCAGAGGCTTCAGGAAGCACGCAAGACTTTGCGCGCGTCGAAAGATGACCTTGCTTTGACAGTCGAATGTTCGCGCGTCTTCGCGCGATTCGCTGCCGTTTTTGCGTTCACGCTTGTTTATTGCATCTTAACGTCCGGACCAGCGAACGCCCAGGCGGTGTCCCAGATCAGCGGTTCGGTGACTGATCAATCCGGTGCTGCGGTGCCGGGTGTACAAGTTACGGCAACTCAAACTGACACCAGCGTAGCGCGGACCGCCGTCACTAACGAAAATGGCTCCTACCTGCTCTCAAATCTTCCGATCGGGCCCTACCGCATCGAGGCGATAAAAATGGGTTTTCGCACTTACGTGCAAACCGGCATCGTCTTGCAAGTAGACAGCGCTCCCACGATCCCAATTGCACTCGCCGTAGGGGACGTCTCGACTCAGGTCCAGGTTGAGGCTAATGCGACCCAAGTCGAGTCCCGCGCCATGGGGGTCGCTAACGTCATCGACAACCAGCGGGTTCTAGACCTGCCGCTCAATGGGCGTCAGCCCACAGATCTTATCGCGCTTTCCGGCGCGGCCGTGCAAACGGGGACTTCGCCCCAGTGGGGCATGGCGACCGGTGCCCAAATCTCCATCGCAGGCGGCTTGACTTATGGGGTTGGGTACGCGCTTGACGGTGCCGCACTTAGCAACTTTTATGACGCGACCGGTTTCCCCCTCCCTTTCCCGGATGCGCTTCTGGAATTCAAAGTGGAAACCAGTTCATTGTCCGCTCAGAATGGAACGCACTCCGGGGGATCGGTAAATGGCGTGACCAAGTCCGGCACTAATTCGTTCCACGGCGATCTGTTCGAATTCCTACGCAACGGTGATTTGAACGCTAGAAACTTTTTCTCCCCGACAAGAGACAGTTTGAAGCGGAACCAGTTTGGGGGTGTCATCGGTGGGCCGATCAAGAAAGACAAGCTGTTTTTTTTCGCAGGATATCAGGATACTTTGCTACGAACCGACTCGCAATCGAATCTTGCCTTTGTCCCTACGCCCGCCATGCTCACTGGGAATTTCTCGGCCTGTCCTAGCGATCACGGTCTGGTGATCCCGAATTTTAAACTCTCTCCGGCGGCCGCTTTCATTGCAAGTAAACTTCCTCAATCAAGTGACCCCTGTGGCGCTATCCGCTACTCGATACCGCAGGTCGATCCAAATACCGGCCTGACACAGCCTACGACCAGCGGACAGATAGTGGGTAGGCTCGATTATCAGCTGAACGCATCGCATTCAATTTTTGGGAGATATATGGCTACATGGGATCGCGCGCCGGTTCCCTACGAGCAGACTAAGAACCTGTTGGATAGCAACAATAACGGATTGAATGATTTAGCTCAATCGGCCGCTATCGGGGAAACGTGGCTGATTAATCCCACGACGGTGAACACCTTTCGCGTAGCCATGAACAGGGAGGCTGTGAATCATCCGGGACCTTCTTTTTTCACCCCGGCTCAAGCGGGAATCAATGCTTATGCCTCGGTTCCGGAGATGTGGGCCATAGCACCGGGCGCCTTTACCATTGGGCAAGGAACGGGAGCCCTCCTAGATTTGTATAACACTCAGGTGCACACAAATGATGATGTAAACCTGGTTCGCGGGAGCCATCAATTTGCATTCGGTGTGAACGTCGCCCAATCCCTCGTCGACGGGCTCGCCCGCGTGTTTTCGCAGGGCATCTACGTGTTCGCCGGCGCTCAGGGTCCGTTGCCGGCCTTCCTCCAGGGGCAGGTCGCTTCCTTTCAACAGGAAACTCCCAATGGCCTCATAGAGTATCAGCGATACTTCGGGTTATATGTGCAGGACACCTGGAAGGTTAGTCCAAGACTCACATTAAATTACGGAGTGCGGTGGGAACCATTCTTTCCGGCGCAGATTAAAACCGGCCAAGTATATAACTTCAGCCTAGCGGGTTATCAACAGGGCATCGAGAGCAAGGTCTATCCAAACGCGCCTGCCGGTTTCACCTATCCGGGTGACACGGGATTCAATGGAAACGCGAGCAACACAACCGCGTGGAAGGATTTTCAACCTCGTATTGGATTTGGGTGGGATCCATTCGGAGATGGCCGCACTTCGATTCGAGGGGGAGCAGGTATCGCCTACGATTTCACAAATCTGCAGTTGCACCACAACGACGATGTGGCGGCCCCGTTTGGTGGCCGAGTCGCATTTGGGGGTGTCAGCCTAGACAATCCGTGGGCAAACTTTCCAGGCGGCGACCCGTTTCCGTACGCATCCAGCCCGGGGCATGGAACGTTCCCGGCCTACGCGGCCTATCAACCAATCCCGCAGAATCTCGGCACACCTCAGGTTCAGACTTGGAATCTCGCTGTGCAGCGGCAGCTTAACACGCAGTGGTTTGCATCCGTCAGTTATGTGGGTAACCATGCGATTCATGTGTTGAATCAGATCGAGCTGAATCCCGCTGTGGTGGTGCCGGGGTTGCCTATTTTGGCGTCCGGCGCGGCATGCTCCGCGGTGCCCGTAGCTGCCAACTGCGCATCGAATGTAAATGCGCGCCGGGTGCTGGATCTACAGAACCCAGTGAAGGCGCAAGCAATTGGAAACATCACGGCGTATGATTCCAGCGCTACTCAGGACTACAACGGACTGTTGCTAAATACCACCTGGAAAGCTGGCCGAAATTTGAATATTAACGGCAACTACACTTGGTCTCACTGTATTGGCGACATCAATGTAGGCAACGGAGTGCCCAACCCGGGCGCAAGTACCCCGAACAATCACTTGGGTGGTAACCGGCGCTTCGACAGAGGCAACTGTGTACAGGATCGGCGGCAACTCGCCAACATCACGGCCGTCACCCAGACACCTCGCTTCGGCAACTCTGCCATGGGTCGAGTAGCCCGCGACTGGCGCCTGTCCGTGATTTATCAGTATAGATCGGGAACGCCTATCAATCTAAACACCGGTTCCGACAATAATTTGACGGGCGGTAACGGGAACGGTTCGTTTGAAAAGCCCAACCAGGTCCTAAGCAACCCATTTGGCAGCGGACTGCAGTACTTGAATCCGGCCGCATTCGCCACACCCGCTTTGGGCACTGGTGGAAACACCGGAGTCTATGGTCTGGCCGGACCAGGATTCTGGGAAATGGACATGGCTCTCGTCCGGGAAATTCCGATTCGGGAAAACCAGAGGTTTGAAATTCGCGGGGAGGCCTTCAATTTGACCAACAGCATGCGACCTCTCGTAGCAGGCTTCGGCTTGGCTAGCACTGGTTTTTACACTTTGAACAGCGGAACCTTCGGTCTGATTCAGAATGCATATGACCCCAGAATTATTCAGCTCGCATTGAAGTTCGTTTTTTAATTAACTCAAATGATGACCCGCACAAATTTCCGCCGGATGCTATCGCACGCATTTATGCTGACTGTTTGGTCATGCACGGCACTTGCCCAGGATCCTGGCGGACATGTAATCATCATGGGACAACTGAAATTGAAAGCGAATCGCGAGCAGGACTTTCGCAAGCTGATCGCGGAAATGACTACGCGTGCAAAACACGAAGACCATGGCAACATCCGTTACGAGTTCTTCACTACGGCACCTATGGGCGGTTCGCAAACTGGGGCCACGGTTTGGGTTTTCTACGAAGAATGGCAGGACCAGGCGGCAGCATCCGCGCACGGAAAATGGGCCGGACCAATCGTTCAGACTAGTTGGAAAGAAATGTCTGAGACCATGGATTTCGTGCGTCTCAATCCGGTCAAGATCGAATAACAGGAGCCGGGATGCTGGCTCCCCTCGGCGGCAAAAATCGGGTCATTGAGCATCCGCATCGGACTGGGCTGGGCCAAGTCACATTCTTTCCACACTGGCCAATGCCCGGTGCTGCGCTACAACCGTCAACTGATGCAGGCGATTTTGCACGACAAGATTCAGATCGCCAAGGCTGTGAACGCGACCCTGATATCCCTGGATGAAGCGCCCAGCGGATACCGGGATTTACCAGGATCATGCCGTTGCAGAGGCGGGGGCGGCAGCGTTCTAAGGTTCCTTGATAGCGGGACGTTATTAAGTGTTAGGAAACTTCGATTTGACTTGATTTAAGCGCAGCAGTAACGTTAGCAGCAGTTGTAAAAATCTTTGGTATGCATAAATTGCATACGAAGTGAGCAAGGGGCTCCAGGGGGGCAAAATGTTTAGGTGCAAATATTTCCAGATGCTTAGCGTCATCGCCATCGTGGTGACAATCGGTGCATTCAGTGGAGGCATGGCGTGGGGACAGGCAGTAACCGCCCAGATTAGCGGCACTGCCAAGGATCAGTCCGGAGCCGCGTTGCCGGGCGTGGAGATCACGGCCACGCAAACGGACACAGGGACCAAGCGAACCGCTACCACCGATGAGTCAGGATCCTACCTTCTTTCGAATCTGCCCATCGGTCCTTACCGGCTAGAGGCTACCAAGTCCGGTTTCCGAACGTACGTGCAGACCGGTATTGTGCTTCAGGTGGATAGCAATCCCGAAATCCCGATCGCACTGAATGTGGGTCAGGTCAATGAAACGGTCGAAGTCGCCGCCAACGCGACGTCGGTTGAAACGCGCAACATGGGCGTGGGTTCGGTTGTTGAGAACCAGAGAATTCTGGATTTGCCGTTGAATGGCAGAAACCCTACGGATCTAATCGCGCTGGCGGGCGCTTCCGTCCAAACCTCGCAATCGCCCGCTTGGGCAATGAAGACCGGCATTAACATTTCCGTCGCAGGTGGGCAACCGTACGGAGTCACGTACTTGCTCGATGGAGCGCAACACAGCAATTTTTACGATGCCACCGGAATGCCTCTGCCGTTTCCGGACGCTCTGCAAGAGTTCAAGCTAGAGACTAGTTCGCTGACCGCTCAGAACGGAGGCCACTCGGGCGCCGCGGTCAACGGGGTGACCAAATCGGGCACGAATGCGATTCATGGCGATTTGTTCGAATTTATCCGCAACGGTGATCTCAACGCACGCAACTTCTTCGCGGCAAAAAGGGACTCATTGAAGCGCAATCAGTTCGGGGGAACGGTTGGCGGTGCCATTAAGAAGGACAAACTCTTCTACTTCGGTGGCTATCAAGGAACTACGATTCGTTCAGATCCCAGCGACTCCACCGCCTTCGTTCCGACGGCGCAGGAGTTGTCCGGTGACTTCACAACTTTCGCGTCCGCCCAGTGCCAAGGTACCAACAAGACCTTAGGAGGGGGTTTTTCGGGCAACAAGATCAACCCAGCCTCATTCAGTCAGGCTGCGCTGAAGATTGCCGCCCTGTTACCCAAGACGGCCGACCCCTGCGGCAAGGTGCTATTCGGTTTACCGCTGTCTGAAAACGATGGGCAGTATGTTGGCAGGATCGATTATCAATTCAGCAACAAGCAGACAATTTTCGGGCGGTACCTCGCGACGACCTTGCACAACGCAGTGCCTTACAACATCACCAAAAATCCCCTCGCAACGTCGACGCCTGCCGGTTCTACCGTTGCCAGTTATGGGCAGCACGACCTGGCTCAATCGGCGACGTTGGGCGATACCTATCTGATCAGCGCGAACATGGTCAACTCGTTTCGCGCATCGTTAAATCGCGTGGCCGGAGATCACCCCGGCCCGTCCTTTTACGGACCGCAGGATGTAGGAATCAACGCATTCAGCCTGCTTCCGCATTTTATGGACATGACTGTAACTGGTGGTTTTGCAACGGGAGCCGGCACTAGCGCAGATCTGACAATTTACTGGACCGCATTACAAGCCAATGATGATGTGAGTTGGGTTCATGGAGGACATCAGTTTTCCTTCGGTGGAAATATCGACCACTCCCTGGTAGATGGTTTAGCGCGTGTGTTTTCGGAGGGAGTGTATCCCTTCACTGGTCAGGTAACAGGATTAGGGATGGCTGACTTCCTACTGGGAAAGGTTTCTAATTTCCAGCAAGCTGCTGCGAACGGCTTGATCGAAGCTCAGTGGTTCTTTGGTTTATACGCGCAGGACACCTGGAAAGTCAGCCCGCGGCTGACGGTGAACTACGGTGTGCGTTGGGAACCGTTCTTTCCCATCGACATGAAGGACGACAAGATCTTCAATTTCAGCCTGCAGCGCTACCAACAAGGGATCGTCAGCAAGGTCTATCCGAATGCTCCTCCCGGATTCTACTATCCGGGCGACTCGGGTTTTAATGGCAACTCCAGCATGACCAGCCAGCTAAAAGATTTTCAGCCGCGCATTGGCTTCGCCTGGGATCCCAAAGGGGATGGGAAGATGTCGATTCGCGGGGGCGCCGGAATCTCCTACGACTATTTCAACGAGATGCTGCATCACAATACCACCACCGCGTCGCCGTTTGGCGGTAGGATCGTGGTGCCCGCCGTCAGCCTGGATAACCCGTATGCCACTATCGCGGGAGGAGCCCCATTCCCGTATATATCGAGCCCCGGCAATGGGCGTTTTTCGCCGTTCGGGTCGTTCCAGCCGATTCCGCCGAACCTGAAAACAATGTCGCAATATTCGTGGAATCTCGCTGTACAAAGACAGATTACGAATAGCTGGTTTCTATCAGCCAGTTACGTGGGAAGCCAGGCGATCCATATGCTGACCTCGGTTGAGCTCAATGCGCCACAGTTTATGGGTTTAGGCCCCTGCACCATCAATACCGCGACCGGCCCGGTTAATTATCCGGTCTGTTCGACGCAGGCGAATGAAAACCAGCGTCGCACGTTGAGTCTGCTGAACCCAGTGGCTTCGCAGAACGTCGGTTTCGTTACCCAATACGATGATGGCGCGACGCAAAGCTACAGCGGCCTGTTGTTGAACACCACTTGGCGTGCCGGCCGAAGCGCGAACATCAATGCGAATTACACTTGGTCTCATTGCATTGGGGACCAGACCATCGGAAACGTAGTCCCGAATCCAGGCGCGAACTACGAGCACATCGGCAACCGCGCAGCGGACCGGGGCGATTGTATCGGTGACCGGCGGCAGAATTTCAACCTCACAGCAGTGGCGCAGAGTCCTCGGTTCGCCAATAAGGCAATGCGGATGCTAGGCACAGGTTGGACCGGGTCCGCGATCTATAGAATCGTTTCGGGCGCGCCTCTCACGGCACTTGCCGGCGTAGATTCGTCGTTGACTGGAGAAGCCACCACGATCCAACGCCCTAACCAAGTGCTGGCGAATCCTTATGCGAGTTCGTCTGTGACCAATAACGGAGTGGGTATTCAATTCCTAAACGCAGGGGCATTTGCGCAAGCGGCGCCAGGCACGTTTGGGAATGCGCCGTTCTCGGGAATCGTCGGCCCCAAGTACTGGCAATTCGATATGGCTCTTTCGAGAGAATTCCGAGTGCGGGAAGGCCAACGCCTGGAGGTCCGGGCGGAAGCTTTCAACATTCTGAATGGCTTCCGGGCCCTCACGAATACGAATACGCCGTTCGCGCTTACGCTAAGCAGTCCGAACACCTTCGGCGTTATTCTCGCGGCTTCAGACCCGCGAATCATGCAGTTCGCGGTGAAGTATACATTCTAGTGTCAGGTCGTACGAAAATGGTGTAGCGAGGTGCCAGTTATGCGGTTTGGGGTTGCGATTGTTGGTTTCACTGTGGCGTCAGTCCTGTTCGCGGCGGACGTGAGTGCACCACCAGCCTCCGTTACATTTCACAGAGACGTTTTGCCGATCTTGCAGAGAAACTGTCAGAATTGTCACCGCCCCGGGCAGATCGGCCCGATGTCGCTCTTGACTTACGAGGAGGCTCGTCCTTGGGCCAAGGCGATGAAGGCAGCAGTGGTCAGCAGAAAAATGCCGCCGTGGTTCGCAGATCCGGCTTTCGGCCACTTCAGCAATGAACCGACATTGAAGCCAGCAGAGGTTGAGATGCTGGTGAAGTGGGCCGATAGCGGAGCGCCGGCTGGGAACATCCAGGATGCGCCAACCGCTGTAGCGTGGCCCGAAGCCGGCTGGCGTATTAAGCCGGACGTCGTGGTGAAGGGCGTCGAGTACCACGTGGTTCAGAAGACTGGGATCATGCAGTGGATGTACGTCACGGTGCCAACCGGCTTTAAGGAAGACACGTGGGTGACCTCGATGGAGATGCGGCCAGGAAGTAATCCGGCGCTCACTCATCATTACTGCGTATTTGTGGTGCCGCATCGCGAGGGCGTCGAATATGCGAAGTTCTCCGAGAGTAGCCAAGGGCAGGCCACTGGTGGCGCTCCCTTTGAGGGCTGTTATGAGAAGGGCCAGGAAGAGTTCGATTATCGTCCGCAGCATGCCGGACGCCTAATCCCGGCGAATAGCGACATGATTTTTCAGATGCACTACGCCCCCAATGGCCAGGAAACGGTGGATCTACCCCAGGTTGGTTTTACAGTTTCTAAAGAGCGTCCGGCGCGGCAGTATATCTTCTTTAATGTCGGTGCAGGAAACAAGATCAATATCCCGCCAGGCGAGGCGAATTATCGCGCGCCGGCGCAGGAGGGCGAATTGGCTGTGGATGCCGAGATTGTGTGGCTACAGGCGCATGCCCACTACCGCGCGAAGGAGATGACCTTCACGATAGGGTATCCCGATGGGCGGACCGAAACCGCGCTACGCGTCAATTGGAATCCGTACTGGCAGCAACTTTACTATCCCGCAAAACCGTTGGTTGCGCCCAGGGGAACGCGGCTCCTCATCGAAGGCCACTACGACAATTCTGCGAACAATCCGTTTAACCCCGATCCTACTGCCCCGGTGAAATTCGGCGATCAAGCCAAGGACGAAATGCTTTTCCCGACGTTCGGGCTGATCATCGATGGCGCAATAGATGTGTCGAAGGTGAAGGTCATCCAGCCGTCGCCGCGCGCCGGCAAGGATTTCACAGTGGCGACAGAGACTACCCCTTCAAAGTAATCAGCCGAGCTTGATTAGGGATGTGCCTGGCATACGCAGCCGGCTGAGTTTCTCGAGCTCCGCGAGAGCGATCTCCAGATTGCGGCGAGCGACCAGCGCATGTTCCCGCGTTAGGCGCTCCGCGAGAGGTCCATTTTTGGCTTCGATCGCGAGGATGATTTCATGATGTTGTGCTATCGCGAGCGGCATGATGTCGCGGCCCGAAACTGGCACCGGGGCTGCTGGGGAAGCAAAGGGAATCGCATAGACCCTCTCGATTACCGCGTGCAGCATGGGGCTTTTTGCGAGGCCTACCAAGGCTAGATGAAAGGCCGCATTCAATTCGCCGTACCGGGATAGTTCATCAGTGGGGCCTGAGCCGGGCTGCATCGCCTCCGGGCTTGCGCTCATGAGAGCATCAATTTCGGCGTTGCACTCGCGCAGTACACTTAGCTCGCTTGTAACGGTGATTCTTTCCGCCGCTAATTTCGCCGCCATTCCTTCGAGTATGCCGCGCATTTCGATGGCATCCCAGATATCTGTCTTGGTGAATTCGCGTACGGCGAAGCCGCCACCGGTGGACGGTTCGAGCAAGCCTTCTTGGGACAGCCGTTCCAACGCCAGTCGTACAGGTGTCCTCGAAATTCCTAATCTTGCAGCGAGCGGAATCTCCGCGATGCGCTCGTGAGGCCCAAACTCTCCTTTGAGGATCATCTCGCGCAGCTTAACCGAAGTGCGGCCGCTATGAGAATTGGACGCAGCAATAGTGCCCGATTTGGAGGATTTCCTCAACGGCTCATCATAACACCAACTGCATGCATGCTCTAGCTTTCCCAAGGGTTTTTCCGAAAGGTTCGTGCCCGCTGACGGGCGGTCTGCAGGAAAATGCGATTTAGTATCAATTACTTAGGAGCCGCATTGGGCTAATAACCGGAGGTTATTGAAAATCCTAGACTATCTATTTGACGCTGCATGCAAGTGGGCCTTATCATTCGTGTTGTAGTTCGTGGAGGACAGCATCGGTATGAAGAAGCCAGTGGGCTCGGTTGCGGTCGCTATTTCGTCTGTGGCGTCTTTCGGGGTGGGTTTGGCGATTCTGGTGCTTAATGGGTACGCACAGCAGCCGCCTGCAGTTTCCCCGCCCGCACAAGTCGATTACAACTGGCAGATCCGGCCCATACTTTCAGACAATTGCTACCGCTGTCATGGGCCTGACGCGAAAAGCCGGCAGGCGGGGCTTCGGTTGGATCAACAAGAGAGCGCCTATGAGCAGGCGGTGGTGCCGGGCAAGCCACAGGAAAGCGAAATGATCCGTCGGATCTCTTCAAAGGACCCGGCGTATCGGATGCCGCCACCCGCAGCGAGCGCCAAGCCACTCACGGACGCCGAAGTGGCGACTCTCACGGAATGGGTAAAGCAAGGCGCCGAATACAAACCACACTGGGCCTTTATCACTCCGGTTAAGGCTGCTTTACCGCAAACAAGTTTAAACCAGCATGTAGTAAACGCGATCGACCGTTTCATATTTGCACGGCTGGAGAAAGAGGGATTGAAGCCTTCCCCCGAAGCCGACAAGGAGACTCTGATAAACCGCGTCACGCTTTCCCTGACGGGACTGCCGCCGACGCTTCCAGAAGTGGACGCGTTTCTCGCGGATAAGAGTTCGAATGCCTACGAGAAAGTAGTCGACCGTCTGCTGGCGTCGCCCGCTTACGGCGAGCATATGGCGGGCTACTGGGCCAATATCTCGCGGTACTCAGAGAGTGACGGATTTCTGGACGATCATCATGACCGGCTGTTCTGGCCTTACCGCGATTGGGTGATATCGGCGTTCAACAAAAACATGCCGTTCGATCAATTCTCAACTTGGCAACTCGCAGGGGATCTTTTGCCGAATGCGACTAAAGAGCAGAGGTTGGCGACAGCGTTTTTGCGAGTGGGGAAGCGGACGACAGAGAATGGCGCCATCGACGAAGAGTACCGCGTCGAATACGCGCTCGATCGCGCCAACGTAGTGGGCGGTGGATTTCTGGCGCTGACCACTGGATGTGCGCGCTGCCACGATCACAAGTATGATCCGATCGCGCAGAAGGATTACTATTCGCTGTCGGGATTCTTTAATAGCGCGGATGAGCCAGGTTTCTTTGCGCCTGGATTCAGCACGATTCAGGGCGGTCCGACACTCCCGTGGACGGACAAGGCGACGGACGGGAAGATTGCGGCTGCCGAGGCTGCTCTTAGGTCCGCGGAAAGCGCTTACTCGACGGTGCGGCAAGCTGCCAATGCCGATGCAATTTCGCGAGTTGGCGCGTTGCTCAAGGAGCCGCCCAGCGAAGTAGCGGGCGTAGTTCAGAAGTCGCTGGACGCGGCGACGGTGGCGTACTATCCTTTCGAAACAACCGCTCCGATTCCGGACGATCAGCTGCCGAAATCGCGGGCGCGGCGAGGACAGAAACCGCCGACGGATCTGGTATCGCCCTTCCGTGGACGCGATCCAAATGCGCCGCCTCCGGACGCCGATGCGGTTCGGGCAGCACGCGAGTTCGGGCAGCGTCTTCCAAACAGCATGATCCGCGAGAATTTGACATTCTCACCAAGTGGCCTTCCGGGCGGCGAACCCGCAGTACTGGAGGAAGCGAATCTGCGGCCCGGCGGTGTTAAGGGAAATGCGTTGTTTTTCACGGATACCAATCGCGGTTTTCTGGGGAAGAGCGTAGGGTTCTATGACCGAACGCAGCCGTTCAGCTTCGACCTGTGGGTCTATGCGGCTTCGGTTTATGAAAACTCGCAGGTATTGAACCATCGCGACGATGACAATTCCGGGGGCGCGGGCTATAAACTAAACCTCGAAAAGAACCATCTGTCGTTTTTCATGATGCACTCCTGGCCGTATAACATGCTGCATGTGGTTTCGAAACAGGCGGTACCTGTAAAACAATGGACACACGTTTCAATGACCTACGATGGCTCCAGCCATGCGTTGGGATTGCATCTTTATGTAAACGGCGAGCCGGCTGAGGTGGATGTCGAACACGATCATCTTACGGAAAGCAGTCTGCCGCGAAGCTTTGCTTCGGTGTTTAACGAGTTCGTGGGGGTGGAGTTCGGGAGACGTTTCCGCGAAGTCACGATGAAAGACGGCGGCATTGACGAAGTTCGCTTCTTCAGTCGTGCCCTCACGCCGGTTGAAGTGAGTTACCTGCACCAGGGTGAACGGGCAGTGGAAACCGAGCAAACGAAGTTGGCCGGCGAAATGGCCGAACTTTTGACCGCGAATGATTCTCGAGTCGATAGAGGCCGGCAAGTCTCTGTATACGGCGCGGGAAGCGCAAAATCAGGCGGTCTCCTGGGTGCCCGAAGTGATGGTGATGGCGGATGCGCCCCAGCCCCGGCAGACTTACGTTCTGAGCCGCGGGCTTTACAATGTTCGCCTGGATCCAGTGGATCCAGCGCCGCTCACGCAAGTGTTCCGGTTTGATCCCAAACTTCCGAAGAACCGGATCGGTCTGGTGCAGTGGCTGTTCGATCCGAAGAACCCGCTGGTGTCGCGAGTTTTTGTAAACCGCATGTGGCAACAGATGTGGGGGAAGGGAATCGTAGAAACCTCAGACGACTTCGGTATGCAAGGGTCGCGGCCGACGCATCCGGATTTGCTCGACTGGCTGGCTGTCGACTTTATCGAGTCCGGCTGGGACATTAAGCGCTTAAATAAGATGATCGTAATGTCGGCGACGTTCCGGCAGTCTTCCGATGTTAACGATGAAATCGTGAAGCGCGACCCCAATAACACGCTCTATGCTCGGGGGCCGCGTATGCGTATGTCGGCCGAACAAATCCGTGATAACGCGCTCGCGGCGAGCGGACTATTGGTGAAGTCAATCGGCGGTCCCAGTGTCTATCCGTATCAATCAGAAGGCGTATGGGTGTTGGGTGTAACTCCCTATCGCTATCCGAGGCCAGAGGAACTTTCCGCGGATGACCAGCATCGGCGCAGCCTGTATTCTTTTGTGAAACGCAATACGCCACCGCCTTCGATGTCAGTATTCGATTTCTCGGAGCGCCACGGGACTATTGCGCGGCGCCTCACTTCCAATACTCCGCTGCAGGCTCTCGTGTTGCTTGACGATCCGCAATACCTCGAAGCGTATCGAGTGCTAGCGACCAACGTCCTCAAAGCGAAGAGTGACAAAGATGAGCAGATCAGGCTCGTGTTCCGTTTAGCCACCAGGCGGCTTCCGAACGAAGCGGAGATGGCTGAGCTGCGCAAATACTACGATCGGGAGCTCACCCGGTTTGATGGCGAGAGAAAGAAAGCCGAGGACTTAGTTCACATCGGTGTCGCTCCGGTGGATTCCACGGTGGATGTGGTTAGGATGGCGGCGTTGACCAATGTGGCCGCGGCGGTGATGAACACGCCGGACGCATATTCGATTCATTAGGGGCTCCCATGAAACAGATAGACATGGACAGATTGAAGACCGCTCTGGCTCGAAGAGCTTTTCTGAAGACCGGAAGCGGGCTGGGTGCGCTGGCGCTCGCTGAACTCATGGGTGGGACCCGGTTGCTGGGGCAGGCTCCTTCATCCGCGGGAGCTGTGATCACCAAGAGTAACGGCGTCCTGAAGGAATTGCACTTCGCACCACGCGCGAAACGAGTGATCCGCATCCATATGATCGGTGCCGTGTCGCAAGTGGACAGCTTCGACTACAAGCCCATGCTTGAAAAGATGCACGGCGAACAACTTCCGGCTTCGGTCCGCGGCAAAGGACGCCTTTCAACCATGAGCGCGGCACAGTCGTCCTTTCCGATTGTGAAGCCGATTAGCCCGTTTTCGCAGCACGGCCAGAGTGGCGCTTGGGTCAGCGGGTTGTTCCCGTACACCGCGAAAATAGTGGATGACCTTTGCTTTGTGAAAACGCTGCGAACGGATCATGTCAATCATGATCCTGCTGCGAAGTTCATGCACACGGGGTTTCAGCTGGCGGGGCGGCCACCTGAGGGAGCCTGGGTCGCATATGCGATCGGTTCGGAGAATCAAAACCTTCCTGCGTTCGTGGCATTTACGTCCGGAACCTTCGGCGGGGTAAGCCACGATGCCTCGAACTGGGGATCCGGTTTTCTGCCTTCGCAATATCAGGGCGTGCCGTTCCGGGCGGGTAAGGATCCGGTGTTGTATGTGAGCAATCCGAACGGCATGGACATGCAGGATCGCCGCGGGATGTTGGATGTGATCGGCAAGCTCTCCGAGACGCAGCATCAGATTTCCGACGATCCGGAGATTCCGGCCAAGATCAGTCAGTACGAGATGGCTTACCGAATGATGACTTCCGTTCCTGAAGTAGCGGATATCAGCAAGGAGCCCGATCGCATATTGGATATGTACGGTCCGGATGTACGCAAACCCGGCACCTTCGCGCGCAATTGCCTGTTGGCAAGGCGCCTAGCTGAGCGCGATGTGCGCTTCATTTCTGTGATGCATGTGGGATGGGATCACCACACGAACATCATGCAACGGCATCCGCCAGACTGCCTGCTGGTGGACCAGCCGTCCGCAGCGCTGGTCGCGGATTTGAAGCAGCGCGGGCTACTGAAAGACACGTTGGTGATGTGGGGCAGCGAATTCGGGCGTACATCATTTGCGCAAGGCCCGATTGATTCGAACGTCGGGCGCGACCACCACGGAAACAACTTTACATGGTGGCTGGCCGGCGGTGGTGTCAAACCCGGGTTCAGTTACGGTGAGACTGATGACTTTAGCTATAACGCGATTACGCCATCGGTCGAAATCCACGACGCGCATGCGACTATGTTACACATCCTAGGAATCGATCACGAACGATTGACTTACCGTTCGCAAGGACGTGATTTCCGCCTCACGGACGTAGCTGGTAGGGTTGTAAGAGATATCCTTTCTTAGCGAATGCTGAGAAGCCTAGGTGACTCGAGGGCAGTGCGGTGAAGCAACTTCTCTGAGAAACTGAGGAGTCATGATGAGGCCGCCGATGTCACGACGAAAATTGACTCAACTTCTTGCGCTAGCGCCTGCCGGCGCTGCTCTTTCACGCGCGCAGAATTCGAATTCACGGCCCTTTCGAGTTGCGATACCGAAGCATCAAATCGACCGCATTCTCGCTAAGTTGCGCCAGACAGAGTGGCCAGAGTCAATCGGAGCACCCGGATGGGCATACGGAGTGAGCTACATCTACCTGAAGGAGCTCACCGCATACTGGACTACGCATTTCGATTGGCGGAAGGTAGAGGAACGCTTAAACCGGTATCCGCAGTTTCTGGCGCGTGTCGACGACTTTGACATTCACTTCTTGCATATACGGGGAGCGGGTGTTCGCCCCATGCCCATCGTGCTGACTCATGGATGGCCAGGCTCGGTTATAGAATTTCTGGATGCGATCGGACCCTTGACGGATCCGGTTAAATACGGCGGTTCGGCTGCAGATGCGTTCGATGTCGTGATTCCTTCGCTGCCGGGGTTCGGATTTTCGTCGAAGCCAAAGGGCAACCCGGTGGGTCCGGTCACCACGGCGCGATTGTGGCATAAGTTGATGACTCAGGTGAACGGCTATGCTCGCTACGGCGCACAAGGCGGCGATTGGGGCAATGCGGTCACAGTTCAACTCGCTGCCCAATTTCCCGACGAGCTATTTGGGATTCACCTCAACGCTGCGGGAGCCAGACCCGCTCCCGAGACGGAGCGCACCGATGACGAACGCGCGTGGCTACGCGACGCTGCGGCTTATCGGCAAACTGAATTGGACTACTTCAACGTACAGCAGCATAAACCACAAACCGTAGCTTTTGCGCTCGCTGACAATCCATTGGGAACAGCGGCCTGGATCGTCGAAAAGTTGAAGAGCTGGAGTGATTCCGGTGACAACCTCGACAGCGCGCTGACCAAAGATCAGGTTCTCGCCGACATCATGTGGTATCTGGTGACACGGACCGAAGGGTCCGGTGTTTGGTTTTATAGGGGAAACGCTGATGAGCCGGTTGCTCCTCGCGGCAAGATTTCCGTACCCACGGGTTTCGCGGCATTCCCCAAAGAGATGCTTCCGCTCGCGCCTCCACGTAGTATGTTGGAACGCGAGTTTAACTTGGTTCACTACACTGAAATGCCTCGCGGCGGTCACTTCGCCTGTTTCGAGCAGCCGCAGCTCTTTGTCGAAGACTTGCGAGTTTTCTTTAGAAGATTTCGCAGTTGAACCTGGTCAAATACTCCGGGTGAGTTCTTGTGGCCTGCGAGGATTCTTGGACAAGAAATCCTAGGTAGTGGTTACATTATCGAGGTCGCACAGAGCACCGACCTCACGTCAGGTTGACGCTCGGCCGGGATGGGACGCGGATTAAGCGCTGACGGGTGCGGATCGAACCTCAAAGTTAAAGGATTGTCGCCGGCCACGTCCATTTGCTGCGATGCTGGTCGCAACTGTCCCTTCCAAATCGCAGATCGACACAATTTTCAGACGCTTCCATCTCGTCGTCCTGGCACGCAGTGGCAATCGATACGAAGTGTCGCTTTCAGTGGCTGAAAGCATTGCCCGCGCCCGCGCGGCGCGCCTACCGATCCATCCCAGATGGGGCCAGATGGTGGCAGATGTAAGCAATTGTACGTTTGATTTGGCACGGCGGGACAACCAATTGGACGGATCTCGCTAAAACACGCTGAAAACCAGTGCGCAAACCGCCGCGCGCTGGCTAACTGTCTAAAATCCGTCGTCGAAACCGCGCACACAACGCGGAAACCGTTGCTGAAACTGTCAAAACGACCCCTGAAACGGTTGAATAACGACGCGAATTTCCGTATGGTCGTGACGTATGGAACGACTCTACTATTCGACCGGCCAAGTTGCCCGGCAACTGGGCGTCACGCTGCCCACAGTACGCACCCTTTGCGAAAATCACGTGATAGTGGCCCAAACCACGCCCGGCGGGCAGTGGCGCGTGCCCGCCGCGGAGGTTGAGCGCCTCAAGCGCGATGGCCTGCCGCCAATTCCGCGCCGCCTGCCTCGGGAGCCCGGACTCGAGATCACGGACGAGCCATTCGACCACACCCCCTATTCCAAATTCCTACCGCAATCTTCGGAGCAAGTTGCGGCTGCCGCCGACCAAGTAGCGATCACCAAATGCACGCTGGAACGGCGCAGGTTTGAGCGCGAAATCGAGGAAACCGAGGATTGGTTTCGTGATCGCGAGCGACAGGAGGCAGTAGCGAAGGCGGCGGATCGGGAAAAGGAACAAGCTAAACAGGCGGAGCAGCAGCGTTTCGAATGGATACAACAATGGATCAACTACGCACTCAAGTCGCTACCTTATGAGGCGCGACAAGAGGTCGAAATCGAAGTCCACAGCATGGTGCAAACGACACTATCTGGCGTTCCGGCTAGCCAGCCTGAAACTATCACTCGGCGTTTGGTGGAGGCCGCCGTGCATAGAGCGCTGGCCCCTTGGACAAGAAAGCAGGAAATCAACCGCGCGTTGCAAACGTCAGCTGGCAGATTGCCATGGGATGTCCGAAATCGTTCGGAATACGCCGCATTGAAGCAGCGTGCTTGGGATGCGGCGGCGCTCGCCCTCGGCAGAGTGCGTGACGATGCGAGTTACAACGAGATGGAAACGGCGGCGACTCAGGCCGTGCAGCCGATGATCCGCGAGTATCGGCATGACCAGGCCTGCCAACGAATTGTGGGAAGCGTTTACATCCCGGGTGCGACCTGCACGGAAGTTGACGCCGCAAAAGAAGCGGTTAGGCAAGTGCTCGTCGCTTTGCCTGCAAGCGCTTCGGCTAAACAGCTTGATCTTGCTGAAGAGACCGCGCTGGCACCCTACAAAGCCGCGGTCGCCGTGCGAAGGGAGAAGGCCCGGCTCGCCGACGAGAAGGAGGCGCAACGACGGTCCGCCGAGTTTAAGGTCTGTCTGGAGATCGGGCACATCTTCCATTACCTGGAGAAGGAATACGAATTTGATGACGGTTATTTGGGGCAGCTACGGGAAGCGGACCGGCTCCGGCCGCTGATCCGAAAAACATTGGTTGAGGAGTTGATCGACAATCCGGATATGAGTAGCAAGGAAATTAAGGAGCGCATTGAAGATCAGGTCGACGAACAGCTCGATTGATCTGCAAGGGCGCGATCCGCGAAGGATAAAATGAACCGCATGGGCAACCGGACGTTCGACATACCTCAGATGATTGCGATGCTACTGGAGAGGATCGAAGACGACCGCGACGCTTACCGAAAAACGCAATATGTTCGTGACGAATTCAACGAAACATGCCGACAGCGCGATGAGTTTATACGTCCTCGAGATACTTTGCTTTCCCAAATGACTCTAATGGATGAACCGGAGAGAAGCCAAGCTGCCGAAGGGGCCCGCCGCATGAGTGAGGAGTTCCATCGATTAAACGACGTGGCAACATCTCAATGGGAAAAATACAAAGAGACGACCTCGTTCATCGGACCCTTTAATACGGAGCTGTCTTTGCTGTCGCGAAGTTTGCCTTTGACTGAACCTTGGGACAGATATCGCGAGTTCATCGAAAAGTTAATCCCCGTGACCGAACCGTGCTGGGGAGAGGGGCCGGCGGGTTCGTCTCTCGATTTGCTCAAAAAGCATTTGAAAGAGATGGCGACTCTCTGGAAGAAAACACGGAATCAAAACGGGCATGTGGTTGGCGGCGCTGATCGCGGGCGGTCTAGCGGGAATCCTGATGCCGAAAGAATTAAAAGTCGGATCAGAAAGATTTGGAAAGAGGCAGATGGGCAAAATGAGAGATTGACTATCAAACAGCTTTGCCTCCGCCTCGACGCCCACAAGATCGAGCTGCCCGAACGGGTTACGTGGAACAAGCAAACCTGGAAAGATGCGTATCACGGGAAATCTCGCGGTGCCGTCCAAGCATGGCTCTCTCGCGTGAAGTCTTCCACCCCCCGCGCTTGACATACATTTACATCCGCATACATTTGTAAGAGTAAAACCTGCCCAACATCAAGGCGTTAACGCTAATGCTCGCCATTATTGATGCGCGATAAGTCTCGTCGCATTATCCTTGCCCAGTAGGTTGGAAGCCGCAGAAAACACTTTAGGGAGAGAACTTATGGCGGAGCTGAATCCTAAAATCGAGCATTGGCCCGTGGATAAACTGGTCCTGCGAGGAGACAACCCGCGGACTCACCCACCTGAGCAAGTGGCTCAGATCGCGGCATCTATTCGCGAGTTTGGCTTTATCAATCCGATTCTCGTCGGTCCTGACCGCACGGTGATTGCGGGCGAGGGCCGCCTACGCGCTGCGAAGGCGGAAGGATTGCGTGATGTTCCCGTTATCGTGCTGGGTCATCTTTCGAAAACGCAGCGACGTGCGTTGGTCATCGCAGATAATCAACTGGCATTTAATGCGGGCTGGGATGAGGAATTGCTCCGGCAGCAACTGGGTACACTTCGGGAAGAGAACTTCGATCTCGATCTACTGGGCTTCGACGACTATGAGTTGGAGCAGCGGTTGGCGGCGGAGGATCGTGCGCAGTTTGCGGAGGAAGACGAAGCGCCCCGAGTTCCAGAAGATCCCCTAATAATGCCAGGTGATCTTTGGGTGTTAGGGGCATCTAAAGGTCGCGCGCACAGAATATTGTGCGGGGATTCTACGGTGAATTCAGATGTGGCGAGACTTTTCGGAAGCCACCCGCCGCCGTGCCTTTTGGTGGCGGACCCGCCCTACGGTGTCAATCTAAAACCGGAGTGGCGCGAACAAAGAGGTCTCAATCCGCGCACGCGGCAATCCGGAAAGTTCGAAAACGACGATAGAGCCGATTGGTGCGAGGCATGGAAGCTATTTCCAGGCGACGTTGCCTATGTTTGGCATGCCGGCCTTCGTGCTGCCGAGGTAGCACGCAGTCTCGAAGGCTGCGGATTTGAAATCCGAGCCCAGATTATTTGGTTGAAGCAACACTTCAGTATTTCGCGCGGTGCCTACCACTGGCGGCATGAGCCTGCTTGGTACGCGGTGCGGGAGGGCAAGCCCGGCCATTGGCATGGCGGCCGCAAACAGGACACCGTGTGGGAAGTACCGAACTTTAATCCGTTTGGCGGCGCGGAAACCGCGGAAGACGAAGTCACCGGTCACAGCACTCAGAAGCCGGTCGAGCTCATGCGCCGCCCAATTCAGAATCACACGCTTAAAGGCGACGCTTGTTATGACCCGTTCCTCGGCAGCGGTAGCACGCTGATCGCGGCCGAGAGTTCCGGGCGGACTTGCTATGGCATCGACCTCGATCCTATTTATGTTGAGATGGCAGTTCTTCGCTGGCAGCGATACACGGGGCGAAGCGCAATCCTTGACGGTGACGGTCGCACATTTGAGGAAATTGCCCGAGCACGCCAACGAAGCGTACACGGCCCGCAGTTATTGGCGGTCGGTGGCAAATGACCGGGCACGGATCGAAGTTTGACAGGAAGAAGGACGAAGCAATTGCTGCATTGCTCTCTCACAAGAGTGTGGAAGACGCTGCGCGTGCCGTGGGGGTGAGTCCCAATACACTCTCGCGGTGGATGAGGGAAGCGGAATTTTTGGAAGGAATGGAAGGGGCTAGACGACTGATGTATTCCGAAGCGATCGAACGACTTCGAGACGCTGCGGGGGCTGCGGCGAATACGGTTTTGAAAGTAATGATCGATCCGAACACACCGCCAGCCGCTCGATTGAAGGCTGCTGAGCTTGTTTTGGACAAAGCAGAAGTAACGAAAGACTTTGAACATCGCCTGGCGAATGTTGAAGCACTCTTGCAATTGGCCTTGGGCTCGCCGACGCCTCCAACGGGCGCGCGGCGGTCGAGACCCGCACCCCTTGACCCGCCCGACGCGCCGCCGCGGATCGCTGCGGTGACGCCAGATACCACCGAAGAAAACGAAGGCCGCGGAGAGCGGCTAGCATCATGACCGGAAAGCCGCAGACAATTGCCGTGGAACCGCCGAGCAGCCGAATCTCGGTAGCAGAAATCGCTAAGCGATTGAATATCGGCCGTGTAGCGGTTTACGCGATGTTGGATCGAAGAATTATTCCTGGCCTTCGACTGGGACGCCGATGGATCGTCACACGGCACGCATATCTGGAGTGGGAACGCACTTGCGGCGAACAGACCCGGACTGGACTTCGGCGTCCACCAGAGCTAGTTGTGTGACTGAATGCCGGTCTTCAAACGGAAGTACGAATCGGGGAAAACGGTTTGGCGCTACCTATTTAGTGCCCCCGGCGCGACCCGTCGGGACCGTCGTTTGGTGGGAGAAGTAGGCTTCGCGAGCAAACAGGAGGCCATTGACGCCGAAGCCAAGCGCCGAACAGAGGAACGCCAGAAGTACGAACTCAAAAAGTCCGGTGCGAGTGTGATTGCGGCGGTGCTCCCCACAACGCTCGCTATGCTCTTTCAAGAGTTCTTTCTCCAGCACGCGGACGAGAAACTGGCTCCGAAAACTGTCGAGCGCTATCGGGAGTTGGCTGCGTACGTCGCCCCGGAATTGCTGGCCATGCCTCTCGGTGACATCACGCCGCTCCATCTGAGTCGTGAATGGAGCCGACTCCTGAAGAGTGGCGGGCATCATCGCAAGACAAAAGAAGCTCGGCCACTGAGCCGGAAAACCGTCCGGCACATCGCCGGTCTTGTTTCCAGCGCGTTCACTCGAGCCAAGAAATGGGGCCTAGTCGGCAACAATCCGGTGACGCACAGTGAACCCCCAGTTCCGAAGAAGCATCGGGGCATCGCGCTTACCCCGGCGCAACAGGTTCTAGTCTTCCAGTCGGCGACCGGGCCCTGGTGTATGGCAACGTTTCTCGAAGTCGCTGCGGCCACAGGTGCGCGGCGTGGCGAATTGCTAGCGCTGCGCTGGTCGGATATTCTGGACGGCCGTGCTGTCATCTCACGATCCCTCACACAAACTAGGCAAGTGCTGGAATTTAAGGACACGAAAACAGAGAGGTCGCGTGATCTCAAGATTCCGGCGTCCGCGCTCGCGGCTCTCCAGGTCCATCGCACTCAACAAGATAAGTTTCGCAGCGAATTCGGGTCCGATTACCGGGCGGACTTGAATTTGCTTTTTGCCAACCCGGACGGGACGCCGTTAAGGCCGAATTCGATCTCATCGGCGGTTTCGTTACTATTTCGCCGCCTCGGTCTTCCGAAGGGCGCGAGCTTGCACTCAATGCGCCACAGCCACGGGTCACATCTGCTTGCGCATGGCGTGCCGCTACCGGTTGTATCCGAGCGTTTGGGACACTCATCAGTTCGCACGACCGCCGACATCTACATCCATGCCATCCGGGGCCAGGACGACGACGCTGCGCTACGTTGGGACGAGTTCCAACGCCGAGGAAATGATCGATGTGGCGGCACGCTCCAATGACGACCGGGACGTAGGCCGCGGAATGTAACCAAGATCATCTGATTTTGGGACATTTGTTTTTCATGTAGCTTCGCGTTTCGTTTGAACACGGATTGACGCAACCGCGGAGGATGATTTTGGGACAGCAGCGCCGCGGCCTGCAACGCATCCCCGTTCCCCCGGACCCACAGCCATGGTGATCGACAACCGGTGCCCTATAGAGGAAGGCTGTGTCCCAAACCGTTGGGCAGAGTCCTACGGGTAACCTTCGGCAATGTCACATATGTGGGATTTTCCTTTGCGCGATGCGGATCATTTTCAGATCCATCCACCCGCAAAAAAAACCTACAAATTCGAGGGCGCGTAATGCAATCGAAAACCCGGTAACCGGCTATTTGTCAGCGCACCATGAGCACGGTTCTCGTCATTGGCGTTCGTGCTTAGACGAAGCCTTTCTGACCGGCTCACGCCTTGTTTCTAACGGAGCCAGATAGATTCATCGAGCGGACGGTCTAGCGAGATCGGCTTGGAGTTGTCGAAGTAATTGGACTTCGATGACGGCGTCGAAAGCTGCTCCGAACGCCGGTCTGTCGGTCGCAGTCCGGAAGATCGGCTCAGTCTGTCCCGCGGACTCGGCGTCAACGACGATTTCAGCACCGACTAGCGAGACTGTAAACTTCACCCAGTTGTTCGGTGTCTCGCCACTTCGATGGATAGCAAAAGAACTAGTTGCCCAGCCGCTAAACGGGTCAGCGTGGTACTCGGTCTGTGTGCTGACGAAAATCGCACCGAGTCGTACGCGCAGTTCTCCAACTCCGCGATTCAGTGCGTCCATAGCTACTTGTAGTGCTCGTGCGTTCTCCTCGGAATTCCTCGCTGACGATGAGGATCGATACCTCTCCATTTCCTGCCGGAGAAATGCGAGTTCGTCCTCAGGAGTCTTGTCGGTCTCATTTAGGCGCTCGATCGCAGACTTCAGTTCAGCAGCGGACTGCCAACGGCGGGTGAGATCGATATCAAAAGAGCGGTCGAAGACCGCGAGAAGGCGTCTTAATCGCGTTGAGTCCAATCTCTCGGCCAGAAGTTCTGCCGTCGGTGGCCGCTGATGCGGAAGACGGCGGCTCTCGTCCAACAGGAGAGCGGGGTGGATGCCCGTCAACCCGTATAGGAGCACGCCGGCACAAAAGGTCACGTCGGACCTGGGGTCGCGCTTTATGGGAGAACCCGACGATAATTCCGGCAGGCGCAAGAAGCGGTTTCCCAATTCTTCGCGACTAGCGGTTTCTAAGTGCTCAGCTTCTGCACCATTGAATGACAGGCCGAAGTCGACGATTACTGGCTCCGCCGGCGAGTCGTCGAGCAAAATGATGTTGTCTGGTTTGATGTCCCGATGGATCCAGTCGCGTTCATGGCAATATTGAACTACCTCGAGGAGGCGCGTAGACATGGTAAGGCAACTATCGACTTCGATGACTCCGTGCCGAGTTATGTACTCGGTCAGTGTCATGCCAGGGACAAGCTCAGTGACCATGTACATTTTAAAGCCAAGATCCCCATATTCTGCGGCGTTCGACTCAATCAACTTCGGAATTCGCGGATGCTCCAAGGTCTGGTACGCTGCTACCTCCCGATACATGCGCCGACGCCTTTCGGGATCATTTTGCTGTTTCAGGACCTTCAGGAAGTATATATCTTGGTCGCGGCGCTCGGATCGCACGACAATTTTGACGTCACCTTGACCGCCCCCTATAAGTGCGGCCTTGGGGGACCAGCGCTCCTTCCAATTTCGGGCGGGGCGCTGCGTTGCAAAACCGTCCTGCATACAAACTTCTATTATCTCTAGTACTTGGCCGAGCGACGCTCCATGATAACCCACTCTTCAGAGGTATTCTGGATAAACAATATAAGCCAGTCACTAAGGTCCTTAGAATCATGGCAACTACGACAATTGAAGCACGCTGCAATGCGCGACCGACGCGCCTCGCTTTTATCCTTCCTAATCCCGAGCCCGAACTTCTGCTTAGCGTGATTGCGCGCTCCACGAGCTTATGGGGCGGCATTTTCAATCCGATCGTCATCCTGGAAGATTCGACGCGGAAGACCAGCGGTGTGCACTATACTGGTAAAAATATGCTTGACTCATCGGAGTCAGGATGGGATGATGGTAACCCACCCCGATCCGAAGAGGAGCCTATGACGCTTTGCATTGCCGCCGAATGTGAGTACCGAGGGAATCGCGCTATCGCAATGTGTGCGGATTGGCGTGCGCAGGTGGGCGATGTGACTCAGCCGGACTCAATGACTGGGACAGATGACATTTTTAAACTACGAATGTTAGGCAAGTCCACTGCCATGCTCGCTGGGCATCCAGGAAAAGCGTCTGAGTTGGTATCTGCTTGCAAGCCGGTAATCAAAACATTCACAGATACGCAGGTGGAACCTGGGGATTATGATCTTGCTGTAGATCAACTCATGCAAGGGCTGCGGCAGGTGGCGGTAAAGAAAAAAGCCGAATTGATACGGAACTATGTTGAATCTACGACTGGGATTACCCACAGTGAATTTATAAGACTGCCAACCGATCAGTATTCCGATGTTTGGCACGCAGTCAGGCAGCTTAATCTTGGAGCAGATATCCTTATCTCGCACGTTTCGCACGAATCGGCGATTGTGAGATTAGATCGTTGGGGAGAGGTTCATTGGGAAAACAACTACAGTCTTATCGGAAGCGGCTCCGAAGTTGCGAGGGCGATGCTCTGCCTTCAAACGTGGGAACCCTCTAAGGATCACAAAACCGGACCACACTTTCGCATTCAGATTCCGTTAGAGGAATGCTTGTACAGATTGAGCGAGGCTCACCTCGCTGCCCATAAAGCTAACCCATCTTCAGTAGGGGCGCTCAGCGTTTTTCAGGTATTGACGGCTAATTACCGCAGTACACCTAAGCCGGAGTATATCCAGAGCATTCATAGAATTTTTGACTCCAAGCATCAAGTTCCGGGGATCAAGAGGGGCGAGAGGAATGAGATGCTATACGAGTTTCAATCCTTCGCGACTGGCGATATCGAAACACAGGAACCGGATGACTTGTAGAATGGAGATGCGTGAAACATTCCGTAGAGTACGCCACGTTCACGAACGCCGTGGAGCATATCATGTCCGTTCCCAAAACGGAGATACTTCGGCGCGAGGCGGAGTACAAGAAACAGGCCGATGCGAATCCGCACAAGCGCGGCCCCAAACCAAAGAAGAAACGGAGGGTCAGGCCTTCCGCTTCCCGCGTCCCTGTCGGCTAGTTCGTTACCGCTTTCCCGACGCCGATCAGTTCAGAGTAGGTCAGGCGCTTGCCGACGATCTGAGATACCGCCAATCCAAACCGCTCGGAATCGTTCATGTCCTGTCGGTTGTTGAAGCGGAAAGCCTGCTCATCCAAATAGCGGAACAGATGGTAAGGTTCTACCGAAACGTAGGTCCCGTTGATTCCACGCTTGAGCAGACTCCAGAAATTCTCCATGCCGTTCGTATGTACGTTGCCGTCCGCGTAGGCTATGGCGTGGTCGATGACTTGGTGGACGAACTCACCGTCCAAGCCCTCGTAAGACTTCAGCGCATCGCTGTAGAGCGCGGAACCCGCTTCCACGTTGTCGCGCACCAGTGCTTGCAATTGATGCTTGCGGCGCTTGTCTACGACCTTGGCGCGAACCTTGCCGCCCCGCTCCAGAACCGCCGCGACAATAGCCTTGCCTTCAGTGCCGCCAGTTCTCCCTTGGAGTTTTCGCGCTTTGTCGCTCTTGTGCATGTTCCGCGCTTTGCCGCCGATGAATGTTTCGTCAACTTCGACTTCGCCCGAAAGTTTGCCGCCACTAACGCTGTCCTGCAAGGCCAGCCGAATCCGGTGAAGCATGTGCCATGCACACTTCTGAGTGATGCCAAGAGAACGGTGGAGTTCCCACGAACTAACACCATTCTTCATGTTGGTCTGCATCCAGATCGCAGTGAGCCACTTGTCCAGACCGAGCGCGGAATCTTCCATGATGGTTCCGACCTTCACGGAAAACTGGGCCTTGGGATGACGGCTCTTGCACTGCCACAACCGCCGCGAAGCGATATACCCTACGTCCTTCGATCCGCAGGTAGGGCAGACCACGCCGTTCTTCCACTCCGTCCGATGCGCCAAGAGGTACGAAACACAGTTGTCGGGGTTGGAAAAGTAGATGATTGCGTCTTGAAGGGTCTTTGGTTCGGCTGCCATGAACCCATTTTAAAGGAAGTGGCTTGATGAGTCAAACATATTTTTACCACTATACTAGGGTGCCGGTCGAGCCTAATATGCAAATTCAGGCTGACATGCTCAAGGCATTTGACCCTGATCTTCTCATCAGTTATTCGAATGCCCCGCTGCCCCCTGAGCTGAAGCCTTGGGAACATCGGACATTTTCGCAGGAACAGCTGGACTGGCGGCCTCCGAATCGTGAAGTCAGGTCATATTTTGTCGATATTTTCCCTTTGCTCGACGAGCTATGGAACGAGGAGTTTAAGGGTGTCACAAATCCCCGCGTTAGGATCGGATACCTCGATAAGGCGGAATCAGAGAAATCCCTATTTCTGGCGGCACGGTTCGGGTTTTACTCGAGTGACGATTACTACGAATTTTTGCGCAGGAACTTCAAGGCGGAGATGTTCGTTTACGATGCAACGTTTAAATCATCCCGGTGGCCCCTTAAGTTTCAAAGCTTATTGAATTTCACCGCTTCGCATTGCCACCCAACGCGCCAACGTATGCACTCGCACGCTTATTTCCTTCTTAATCCTACAGATCCTTTTGACGTGGTTGATTATTGGAACTTGCGCGCCGCGGGCATGTACGTGTTTCCGATAACGAAGGAAGACTATCGAGAATACGCGAATCCCATCCGTGACTTCGGTGCGGCTGCCGCTTATCCCATTAATGAATCGATCACGAACCAGGTCGTCATAATCAAGGCCCCGAGCATTAGCGACGAAGAGCACGAAGCAGTAACGACCTGGATTAGATCTGAGGGCTTGGTCAAAGACCTGATAATGATGGGCTGGGTGCCGCACTACCGCAGGAATCACTACGGAACTGTGAGCGAACTCGATATTAGTCCGATACGCAGCTTTGAATCAAGTGCCATCGGCGTGCTGGTTGACGGCTATGGGAAAATCGAAGGTCCTAAACCAACGTTCCTTACGAAAGACAACGTATTTGAGCACTGGTCGATGGATATATCATTTTCCACTCTTCGGAGTGCCACTTCCTGCTACAACCTTCCGTGGCTAAACTCTGGCTGTGATGCATTAGTAAGCAGACACATTGGTTTTTCCATGAGCATGGATGCGAGCCGCGTTTCGAAAGAGGGGATCGTCACGCGGCATGATGGGGATTCCAGCGATGTAAGTATCGCTCCCATCACTGCGACAAAAGGTGTTCGTGCCTTTCTGTAAGGAAAAAACATAGAGTATTTTCGCACTAGCTCGCCCGGACTGGCGCTCACGCGGATCATCGAAATGCTAGACGGGTTCCACAAATGTGAAGTTTTCCAGAATTCTGCTATTCGCGACGTACTGGAAGAGCTAGCAACTGGAAAGCATCGGTTGGGGACAGGGGTAAGGGGGGCTGTCAAGAAATCATTAAAGGACTATAAGGTTTATCACCGCCCTGCAACTCGCGAGCAGATTTCAGAACACGCCGAGAGCCTTATTAGTCTCGCGATTGAGGCGACCGTGTTTCGCTTAGGTCTGCAGTTCCAATGTTCGCGGTGCAAGCGATACCACTGGTACGCGATCACCGAATTTAACGATGGCTATAACTGCAAATCTTGCTTTTCGCGCGAAGTGGCGCCTCGTTTAGATACGACCGAGTGGTATTACGCATCCGATGGCCTCTTCCGTAGCACCAACAAGCTTGATGGAAATATCACGATCCTTCTTGCCTTGGCTTTTTTCTACGGTCTGCTCGACCATGACTTGAAATATGTACCTTCTTTCGATTACAAAATCAACGGTGAGCAGTATGAGATGGACTTTGGAATTATTAGCAGCAAAATGCTGCGACCGGACGTTGAGATGATTTTCGGCGAGGCGAAGTCAGGGACAGCATTAAAAGAAGGAGAACGCAAGAAGCTGAAGATGTTTGGAGAGAAGACGGGAGCGTACCTTTGTTTTTGTACGCTCGCGGATGACTTCAGCGATACAGATAAGGGATTTTTTCGGGAGCTTTTCGAAGCCGGAATCAACGTCATTATGCTCACCCGTTTTTTCCTCGAGATGGAGTCGTTCGCGCTTTCGGAATTCCGATCAAAGAACAACCCAGGTCGAAGCAATACCATCCCGGATTGGCTTATGCGCCTGACGATCATAAGGACGCTGTGCGCGGAGTTCGCCAAGAAGCATTACATTTGGCTCTGAAACCACTCCGGACGAACGAGGACGAAGGCGAAGAAAAGAAGAATATGACATCCTCCGGATTGTGGAACCGGATCGCCCCTTAACTGAACAACAGCTCGCCCACAAGCGCATCGAACTCGCTAGGCTTCATCCCTCACAGATGATCGAGTGCTACCGCGAAGCCTGGAAGGCCTGCCGGATGGATGGCGACAAGTTGCCGAGCGCCGCAGCGGTTCAGTCGCTGGTAACGACGTGGAAGTACCTCTGGCAACAGCGGAAGCGGTAGACCGGGTAGCGATCTACCACGCTGCTATCGATCTTCTTGCGGGCATAGTCGCCAAAGCTGTGATGATCTCGGGAGGGCAACGCGGCCCTTTGACTGGAGAAGAGCTTCTGGAGTTTGAGACGCAACGGCTACGAGTTTATGGATACTTGGCGATGCACGCGCCACAATCTGTCATGGATGCGAACGACGCGCTTACCGATCACGTTCTAGAAATCGTAGCAGACGGACAGCATTTAGATTGGCCTCGTTTCAGAGCACTCGCTGTGGGACTCATGAATAATATCCGCGACGATGTTGGCATACGGCCCGAGCCAGTTAGTTAAAGAGGTACACGGTGACTCGCCGGCGCGCGGCCCACCGACCCGCGAAGGCTATCGCTGTGGGAGGCTGATCCGACGCCGGCGCAGCGCTATAATATTTGCAAGTTGCCCTGGTGAGCCAGGATCTCGGGCGACTCGGTTTTCTTCAGAGACGGGCACAAGAGAAAACCATGAGTGTCGATTCGATCATCGCAATTGAGACTGGAATAGCGGCCCTGGCCGCGGTCGTCGCAGCTCTATTTGCTGCGAAGGCCGCCATAGCTGCTGCGGAGCAAGTTAGGTTATCCCGGCCGCGCCCTATAGTCGTAGCGAGTTTTGAGAGCTATTGGGGATCGGGGGGCCGCATCCCCAATGACATTTCTGTAAAGCTAGAGAACATTGGAGACAGTCCCGCATTTGATATAGATGTAGGACCCATGACGACACCGGGCGTGGTTCCGAGTCTCGGAGGTCCGAGTAATTTGAAAACGGACAGGATTCGATACATCCCGGCACATGAAACTCGATTCGGTAATCACAATCTCGAAGGCCTGGCACCCGGCCCCCTGTCGGCCCTAAAGCCAGTCGGCCTGTTCCTCGATCACGCTAAAGAATATTTTGATCAATTAGGTAGGGCCAAAGCCACAGCGAAACCAGATCATAGGTACGAGATCGAATTCACTATCTCATACAGCGCGCTGGATGGCAGAAGGTTCGAGCAACGCTACATTTTTGTAGTGCACTTCCCGATGCTTAGCGCCTGGATCGAACCAGTTGGTTCCTTGCTGGAAGCCAAGACAATCAAGAGTTGAGACTGGACTAGATCCACAAAGGCCATCGCCGGAGGTGCACGGCATGAGATTTATCTGACAGGTGCACAGCTCTGACAGCGCCTGAATTGGTACCGTTTCGTTTTACTGACCTGGCTGAACCTATCTAGGAATTTATTCGCGGCGACTTCGGATTGAAGCCCATCGTACCAAAGGCCATTTTCGGAGTCCTCTGCCTTCCTGTTAGCAGAATGATGGCAGCTTGACTCGTGCAGAGTCGCAGACCGGTGCGCATGATTGATGTACATGGAAAGGCTCAGGGTTGGGGTTATTGCCATGCCCATAGGCTACTCGGCTTCGCTTCCCCGTTCAAGACTGAAATCGGCAGTTCAGTATGCGAGATGAACAACATGAACTTACTATGTTTGTAGTCGCAACATCGCAAGTAAAGCCCTGCGCGCCCATCGGACGATACCCGGACCCGCGAAGGCCGGCGCCGAAGGTGTGGGGGACGGAAGCCGGTGTTATGCTGCCAAACATGGGCCGGTTCGGAATTGTATTACTCCTCCTATCTTCCGCCATGTCTGCGGCCGCGCAAAGCAACACTCTCAATCTCCCAAAGGGTTGGGACACTTGGCCACTAGCCGAGGACTGCACCTCCGCGGTTGCGCTCTATGATGAGCGCGCAAACCGCACGCAAGTAAAAGCAGACTCCAAAGCTACCTGGTATTACTACGAAGGCCCGACGTCCGTGGATGTTCGCGACGAGGAGGGTTTAATGTGCGCGATGGTGCAAGTAGACGGAGTCCCGTACGGATGGGGCTGGGTTCCCTACGCGCTTCTATCGAAACCAACGTCGGCACAGATTGAAGAGAAAGAACGCACCACTCGTGCCGCGGCAGAAGGAAAAGCGCGCGCGGCCCGAGCTGCTTATCTTGGAGGCCTGCCGGTGATCAGTAATGGCAACGCTGCCATCTTTATTGGATCAGACCGGAAATGCTCTGAGCAGTTTGTACAAGCAATGTCGATGGACGGCTTGGAAAAGCGAAAGAAGATGGCAGAGCTAGTCACATTCGGCTGCGGCTATTTGGTGGACGCCGGTATTCATGTGAAGCGGCTCGCAGCCGATGCAGCATACTGCCGGGTAGAACCCGCAGAGGGTAAGCAAGCAGGCAAGTCCGGCTGGGTGCCGTGCAGTTGGGTGAAGTAGGGGTCCCAGTGCACACCGCGTGCACACCTCACTCGTTTTATAGGGTCCCAAGCCCATTTACCTCGGGCCCGTCAGGCCTAGAATCAATCAGATCGGACTGGATGAGACTACCCAAAACCGCGCGTAACATTTTCGATTCCCGTTAACGCCACCACAGAGCAAGTTTGCAATCAGGCAAGCCAAAAACCTGTTCCTTAGGTCAGACATTCCTCAAATGCATCGATCTACTAATGTCGGAGCGTGATTCGGTATCACGCTCGCGAGGTCCGCGGGGTGCTGCCCTGTACTGCCGCGATGTCTGTAAGTCTATGAGGAATTGGTAGCGCTAACGGGAATCGAACCCGTATTTAAGCCTTGAGAGGGCTCCGTCCTAACCGTTAGACGATAGCGCCAAACCCTTCCCAGTATACGACACCCACCCCTCAAAAGCAGGGCTAAATGCCGCCTTTTCCCGCACCTGCTATTATGGTGGTATATGCAAAAACACCACGCGGCTCCTTCCTCGTATCACTTCAAGCGTGCCAAGACCGATGGCCTCATCCAGGTCCTCAACGAAGGCTCGTATGTTATGGCCGAATATAGTGAACGCACGGGTAAGGTGAGCTGGCAGCGCGTTGTGCTGGCAACGCAAAAAGAAAAAATCGAGAAGTGGTTGATTGAGCATTATCCGGTCCACCCGGCCTCCACCACCCGCGCTAAAGCTAGCGCCGTCTAGCCTTTTCGATTTCCTCGGCTGCGTGGGAATCGACGCCCGGATCGATATTCTGCGGTTTCGTTTCCGCATGATAGCGGAGCAGTGCGATCCCCAGTATCGCCAAACCGGCGAGGAGGATCCACAGTACTCTTGCGCTCACGCGGGCGCCCAGGTCTCGGCCAGCGCCCGCTCGAAATTCCCGCCCAGAATCAGTTCGATGTCGCTGCTCGAATACTTCCGTCGCACCAACCCTTCCGTCAAATCGAAAATCTTCTTCGCATAATGGATTCCGTCTAAGTCGTATTTGCGGACCGCATTCACATCCCGTCCATCCAAATCGACGTCGCTGCCCAGCCCCACGTGTTCCACGCCCACTAGTTTCGCCACGCGATCGATGTGGTCCAGCACATCCTCGATCGTAGCCGGGCCGCCCGCCCGCACAAACCCGCGCACCATGGTGATGCCCATCACGCCGCCTTTGGCAGCCAGGCAGCGGATCGCTTCGTCGGTTTTGCAGCGCGCCGCCGCCACCAGCGCGCGGCAGTTGGAATGCGTCACCAGCACCGGCTTTCGCGACGCGTCAATTGCCTCCAGCGTCGTGCGGTCGCCACAGTGTGAAACATCGATCGCCATGCCCACTTGATTCATGCGCTCGACAATCTCGCCGCCATAGCGCGTCAGCCCCGCGTCGTGTGCGTTGGTCGACCCGCCGCCGATCCGGTTGTCGGTATAAGTAAGCTGCGAAACCCGCTGTCCCAGATCGTAAAACCGGTTGACGTCGTCCACCGTGCGGAAGTGTTCCGAATTCTGCTGACCGATCAGAATCCCGATCTTGCCCAGCGCCTTCACCCGCCCGAAATCGCCCGCCGCGTCGATGCGCAAAAACTCCTGCCCGTGCGCCGCGATGAACGCGTTCCATCCCGTGATGTCCTTCAGAGATTCCGCGTGGATGTCGCCCGCCAGGTATCCCACCGCCGGATGAAACACCGTGATTCCGGATGCCTTCAGCCGCTGAAAATCCGCTTCCAGAAAGCGCTGCGGCTGCGCCTGCCAGACCGACATCTTGCGATAGTCGAGCGTCAGCAGCCCCAGCATATCGATCACCGTCGAACGGCGAACCAGATCGATGGCGCGAACCGAATACTCCGGACCTTCTTGCGCAAATAACGCGAAGCGCCCCCGATGGATCATCGGGGCACCCAACGCGGCCGCCGAGCTTCTCAAAAAAAAGCGTCGCGAAAGCACAATGTTTACCGAAGTGGTTTAGTGTAGCATAGTGCCTTTCACCCAACCTCCCTAGTCAGTACTACTCGCATTGCCAATAACTTCGCGCTTTGCCTTTCTCCCCATCCTCACCAACCCCATGCATACTGATCTCGCAGTACAAGCCTGCGCAGGCTAATCGTCGTAGTTAAGTTGGTATCCGCGCCCCTTGCGAAAGCGACGGGCTAGCCGTCCTGGAAACATTGTGGAGAGGGCGGGACAGGAGAGAATCGATTCTCTGGTGATCGTTAAAAATTGCCGCGGGAGGAAATGGGAGAGAGCAGAAAACTGGTTCATTCAGTCACTTGGTAATAATTAACTTGACACACCCGCAAAGTACTTGTAGAATTAAAGCATGGAAGCCGGAACGCCCAAAACCCTCAAAGATGCAATTGTTTACTTCGCGGATTTGAAGGTTGCGACGGAATTCCTTGCTCGATTCCGGTGGTTTGATGGCAAGCCCACGTGCCCCAACTGTAATGGTCAAGAAACGTCCTTTCTGTCTACGAGGTTAATTTGGAAGTGCAAAGGGTGCAAGAAGCAGTTTTCGGCCAAGACCGGAACCGTGATGGAAGACTCCCCTATCGGTCTGGATAAGTGGCTTCCTGCGATTTGGATGGTTTGCGGTTGCAAGAACGGAATCTCTAGCTATGAAATCGGGCGTGACTTGGGAGTGTCGCAGAAATCCGCATGGTTCATGCTTCATCGGATTCGCCTCGCGCTCCAGGCGGGATCGTTTGAAAAAAAACTTTCCGGCGAAGTAGAGGCGGATGAAACCTTTGTCGGCGGGAAAATTCGCCTGATGAATAATAAGGCCAAGGTTCGCAAGATTTGCCGCGAAGGCAAACTGCCGCAGGGTGGCACGGTAGGCAAGGCTATTGTAATGGGACTACTGGAGCGGCACGGAGAAGCCCGCGTTAAGGTGATTCCAAAGCGTCGGCGCGGGAATGTCCTTCCAGAGGTTCTGAAAAACGTCGAGGCTGGATCTGCCGTCTATACCGACCAGCTTCACTCCTATCGCGGCTTGGTTGCGGATTACGCTCATGAAGTGATCGACCACACAGAAGCTTATGTTCGCGGGAACGTACACACGAACGGGCTTGAGAATTTTTGGTCTCTATTCAAGCGCTCCATCAAGGGCACCTACGTTTCTGTTGAGCCATTCCACCTGCAAGCGTATGCCGATGAGCAATGCTTCCGGTTCAATAATCGCAAAGTCTCGGACGCGGATCGTTTTGAGTTTGCCCTGTGTCGGCTTGCGGGGAAGCGTCTAACATTCGCGGAATTGATTGGTAAAGACGACCGGGACAGCCCGGTGAGTTGGGGCCTCGACAGCGACGCGGGAAACGCGCCAAGCCCTAGCTCTTTGAACGAATATCGACGCCCTTATCCTTGGGAGATAAACGAGGGCGAATAGGTTTGTGCAAGTCCAAATCGGACTTGCGGACAGATAGGATTTTCTTTAGTCCAGCAGTAAAACGGTCGAACTCGCTGGTTTGGCGACTCTCGGGTTCGATCTTTGCTTTGGACATCCAGCCCTCGGTTAGCGCCTCTTACGCTTTCCTAGTCACAAGTGTATCACCGTGACGGGAATGTGCAAGTGCAATTGGGATTCGAGATAATAAACGATATATTTTTCAATGACAACGCAGTCTTTATGAGAGCCTACTACGACGAGAGCGGCAAGCATGAAGCCGCCACCGCAATCACCATATGTGGGCTTTTGATGTCCAAAAAGACTTGCAAGGAACTACAGCGCCGTTGGTTACGAGAAGCCGCGCGTTCTCCTAAGATTCCACTGCCGTTTCATATGTCGGACTGCGTTGTCGGCAGCAAGTTATTTGAATACCTGAGGGGCGACGAGGCCGCTAAAGAGGAAGTCCAGAATCGGATGATAGGGACGCTGAAAGGCCTCGACATTCAAAGCTACGGCGCATCGATTCCTAGGGCCGGATACACACCCCTTGATGCACAGATCCGGCCAAACCCAGCATTGCGCAATCCTTGGTTTCTGGTTTTCGAGGCCGCAATACTTGAATTACTAGATGGGTCTAAGAGCACAGGGAAGATTCACGCTATTGATCTGGTTTTCGATAGGCAAGATGAGTTTTCCACGAGGGCGCATGGCTTATTCAATGACATGCTCAGGAGCAAGGCCGCTCAGGTAGAGCGCCTCAAGGCTCTATCATTTGCCCCTAAAGACGATTTAGCGGCCCTTCAGGCTGCCGACGTTGTAACCTACGAGGTCAATCGCTGGTTCACCGAAGAACAACAAGCCATCAAGGCGG
Source organism: Bryobacterales bacterium (assembly GCA_963745995.1). GTDB lineage: Bacteria > Acidobacteriota > Terriglobia > Bryobacterales > Bryobacteraceae > Palsa-187. The sequence continues at coordinate 273,864 of CAVUZF010000005.1, read as the reverse complement.
GGTTGCCCCCGCCGCTCGGTCGTTGGCAACTAGAAGAAATCCGTAAGGCCATCCCCGTTAACGGAAGCTTCTGGAACGACGAAATGCTTAAGGCTCTCAGCGAAGAGAACAACGCGCTTCGCGCTTAGCGTCTGCGCCAACCCGACGCTTGCCACACAAGCAGAGCGGCGATCACTAGAACAGTGAATGCCAGTTCTGAGCGCTCGTGGTGGATGGCGCGATATAGATAGGCCGGAACGCCCCATGCGCCGGAACGGTCAGGTTCCCACAAGTCCGCTAATCGTAAACCTAACCAAATATGCGAGGATACAAGTACCGCGATCCAGATGATAAACCATTGAATCCAATTTGGATACCAGCGCACATTTCAAGGTATCAAGACCGCCGCAGGTGCGTCAAGTTAATTATGCCCAGTCACTTTTCAAAGACCAGCAAGCCGTCCATGACCTTCACCACTCCGGTGGGCCGCTCTCAAAGGGCCCACCGCGAGACGATTTCAGTAAGTAGGGCGGACCTCCGGTCCGCCTTCGGCCTCCGGCCGAACAGCTCGCTAAGCCGAAGTGTTTCTCCTCGAAGCACTTACCCGCCCACACCCCCCTACAGACATTGCAGATTTATGCCGATAAAAGAACTGCCGCAATGGACACTTCTTTGACTCTGCTCGCCCAAAATCTCAGCGCCCATTCCCCCGGCCATTTGCGGCGCCTGGAATTCCTGGTCAATACCAGCCCTTTGGTGCTCTATACTTGCGAACCCGGAGGCGACTTCCGCGCCACCTTCGTGAGCGAAGGCGTCAAAGCCCTGTGGGGTTATGAGCGCGAAGAATTCCTGGCCGACAGCAAGTTCTGGGTCGACCGCCTGCATCCCGACGATGTCGCCCGCGTCTTCGCCGGCCTCGAGCATTTGACCCGCGCCGGCGAATACTGCCACGAATATCGTTTCCGTAATAAGAGCGGCGAATACCGCTGGGTGCGTGACGAGCTTCGCATGCTCCGCGATCCCGCCGGCAACGCCCTCGAGATCGTCGGCCACTGCTTCGATATCACCGAACGCAAATTGGCCGAAGCCGCTCTGGGTGAGAGCGAAGCCCGCCTGAAATTGATCTTCAACGGCACTTCCGATCTGCAGATTCTCTTTCGCGTTGCGCCCGACAACGGCTTCATCACCGAAACCATCAACCGCGCGGTCATCGAGAATTTTCAGAGCAATACCGGCAGAGATATGCGGGATTTCGTGGGCCGCCCCTTTGAGGAACTCCTCGCCGTAACCGGCCTCACTCCCGAGCACATCGAACACCGCCGCGCCCTCTATTTGCGCGCCATTCAGGAGCGCACCACCGTCCGTTTCGAAACCCCGCAAACCCCGCTGCGTGACGCCGCCGAAGTGGAAGTCTCCCCCGTGATCGATCAAAACGGCCAATGCACGCATGTGTTGTGGAGCGCTCGCAATGTCAGCGAACGCTTGAAAACCGCCAGCGCCCTGCACGAAAGCGAAGAGCGTTACGCGCTTGCCACCCAAGCCACTCTCGACGGCATCTTCGACTGGAACCTGGCCACCGGCGATTCCCATCTCTCCCCGCGCCTCAAAGAAATCCTGGGCTTCCGCGACGACGAGTTAGCCAACGATTTTTCAGCCTTCTTCGGCCGCGTCCACCCTGACGACTTGAATTGGCTCAGCCAACTGGTGGTCCGCCTCAACGCCGACCGCACCCTCGAAAAGTTCGACAACGAAGTGCGCCTGCGCCGCAAAGACGGCTCCTATTGCTGGGTGGTTTCCCGCGGTCAGGTGGTGCGCGACTCGCTCGGCCAGCCCACCCGCTTCATCGGAGCCATTCGCGACATCACCGAACGCAAGCAGGCGGACGATTTCTCCGCGTTTCTCGCCGCCATCGTGCAATCGTCGGACGATAGCATCGTCGGCTCGAATCTCGACGGCATCATCCTCAGTTGGAACGCGAGCTCCGAGCATTTCTGGGGTTATAGCGCCGCGGAAGCCATCGGTCAAAGCAATAGCATCCTGTTCCCTCCCGGCCGGCAGAACGAATACGCGGATAGAATCGCCAAAATCCGCCGCGGCGAGCACGCCGAGCGCTACGAAACCCTGCGCCTGCGCAAGAACGGAACCCTGGTCCCGGTTTCCGTGATCCTTTCCCCTGTTAAGGACGCGCGCGGAAAATTACTGGGTTTCGCCGCCATTTACAGCGACATGACCCAGCGCAACGAAGCCGAAGCGCGTCTCCTCGCCGCCAAGCAGGCCGCCGAAGAATCGGCGTCCTCGCTGCGCGAAAGCGAAGAGCGTTACGCGCTGGTCACGCAAGCCACCCGCGATGGAATTTTCGACTCCGACCTCGCCACCGGCATCTCCTATCATTCTCCGCGCTTCAGCGAAATCCTGGGATACAGCGAGGATGAGTTGCCCACCGGCCAGTCCTCGTTCTTCGATCAGGTGCATCCCGAAGACCGCCCGCGCCTGATCGAGAACGCCGCCCGCAACAACGCCGACAAGACCGTGCAATCCTTCGAGTTCGAAGTCCGCGTCCGCTGCAAGGACGGAAGCTACCGCTGGGTTTCCACCAACGGCCGTTTGCTGCGCGATGCCGCCGGCGAGCTTGTCCGCGTTGTCGGCGCCATCCGCGATATCACTCAACGCCGCCAGGCCGAAGAGAAACTGGCGGCCAGCGAAAAGCGCCTTCGCGATATTTTAGATTCGCTCTACGGCTTCGTTGGCCTGTATACGCTCGACGGCGTGTTGCTCGACATCAATCGCGCCCCCTTGCTGGCCGCCGGACTCAAGCCCGAAGACGTGCTCGGCAAGGCCGCCTGGGAAACTCCCTGGATGACGCATAGCGCCCAGGAACGCGAGCGTGTCAAGGACATCATCGTGCGCGCCGCCGGCGGCGAAGTGGTGCGCGAGGAAGTCACGGCGCGCATCGAAGGCGGCCAGGAAATCATCGTCGACACCACTTTCGGGCCGCTCTACGACCGGCACGGCGTCATTACTAACGTCATCGGGTCCGGCATCGATATCACCGCCCGCAAAGAAGCCGAATCGAAATTGGTGCTGGCCAAGCAGGTGGCCGAGGTCGCCAGCCGCGCCAAAAGCGAATTCCTGGCCAACATGAGCCATGAAATCCGCACGCCCATGAACGGCATCCTCGGCCTCACCGAAGTGGTTCTCGAATCGGATCTCAATCCCGAACAGCGCGAATATCTCGGCCTGGTCAAGAGTTCCGCGTCCACGCTCATGCAGATCATCAGCGATATCCTGGACATCTCCAAGATTCAGGCCGGGAAGATGGTGCTGCGCCCCAAGGAATTCTGGCTGCGCGACCTGATCGCCAGCACCATCGGCGCCTGCCTGCAGCCCGCGCGCGAGAAAAATCTGCGGCTCAACTACCACGTCCACCCCTCGATTCCGGAAGTGCTCCTGGGCGACGCCACCTTGTTAAAACGCGTGCTCGAAAAGCTGCTCGGTAATGCCATCAAATTTACCGCCTCGGGCGAAGTGAACCTCGAAGTAGGAATCGCGCCGGAGAATTTCGAGAAGCTGCATTTCCATGTCTCCGACACCGGCATCGGCATCGCCGCCGATCAGCAGCGCCGTATCTTCGAGCCCTTCACGCAGGTCGACGCCTCGTCCCGCCGCGAATTCGGCGGCACCGGCTTGGGACTGGCCATCTCCGCCCAATTGGTCGAAATGATGGGCGGCGAGATTTGGGTGGCGAGCGACGGCCACAGCGGCAGCGTCTTCCACTTCACCGCGCGCCTGGCATCAATCACTTCCCCTTAGCTGCTTCGAAGCGAATCTGGCGCAGCCGCTCCGCATCGGTCGGCAGTTCCGCGGTGCCCGCCGGAAACTTGTTACCGCTCAAAATATACGCCAGCAGCGAAGCGTTCTGCTCGCGGCTCAATTGCCCAGGCTTGTCGGCCGGCATCGAAGTCTGCATTTTTTCGAATAAATCGCCCACCGTCATCCCGTTCCAATCCATCGTGAAATCCGCGCCCGTCAGCGGCGGCGCCTGCCCCCGCCCCTCCAGCTTTTCTCCGTGACAGGAAGCGCATTCCTGACGATAAAGCGCCTCGCCCTGGCGCGCCTGCTCGCCCGAGTAAATCCCATCCCACACCGACGCCTGCGCCCAAATCAGCCCCATCGTAATCGCTCCCAGCGCGACCGTCTTATGCATACGCAACATACTCAAACCATATCACCACCCTTGACACCCTCCGCTTGAATTCCCTAAAGTGATGAACGGCACACACAATGACTCCACGAATGATTTCGATGAACCGCGCTGCGCTCGGACTCCTGCTTTTGACCCCGTCCTTATTCGCCGCCGGCGCACCCGCTTGCGATCCCGATAACGGTGGCATCAAACTCCCCGCCGGCTTCTGCGCGTTCGTCGCCGCCGACGGCCTGGGCACCGCCCGCCACATGGTCGTTGCCGCCAACGGCGATCTGTACGTCGGCTTGCAGGACGGCGGTGTGATGGCGCTGCGCGACACCAACGGCGACGGCCGCTTTGAAGTGAAGGAAAAGTTTGGCGGCACCAGCGTCACCGGCATCGGATTGCGCAACGGCTATCTCTACATCGCCACGCCCAACACCGTGCAGCGTTATAAGATGACGCCCGGCCAGTTGAAGCCGACAGGCGACCCCGAGATCGTCGTCAAAGATCTCCCCGGCGTTCGTCAGCACGGCGACAAAGGACTCACCTTCGACGGCCAGGGTTCGCTCTACGTCAATGTGGGCGCACCCTCCAACGCCTGCCAGGTCAAGGACCGCACCGCCCAATCGCCCGGCCAGGACCCCTGCCCGATTCTGGAACACAATGGCGGCATCTGGAAGTTCGACGAGAACAAACTCGGCCAAACCCAAGCCGACGGCACGCGCTTTGCCACCGGCCTCCGCCAAATGCCGGCGATCACCTGGCACGACGGCGCGGTTTACATCGCCATGAACAACCGCGATCAGTTGGACATCATGTGGCCCGGAAAATTCACCGCGCAAGAGAACGCCGAACGCCCCGCCGAGCCGCTCGATCGCGCCGTAGCCGGTTCCAACTTCGGCTGGCCCTATTGCTTCTACGATTTCGGCCAGAAGAAATTCTTCCTCAATCCCGAATACGGCGGCGACGGCAAAACCGTGGGCCGCTGCACTGAATTCACCCCGCCCGTGGCCGCGTTCCCCGCGCACTGGGCGCCCGTCGACATCGCGTTCTACACCGGCACCCAGTTCCCGGCGAAATATCGCGGCGGAGCCTTCATCGTGTTCCACGGCTCCTGGAACCGCGCGCCCATGCCGCAGGAAGGCTACAATGTGACCTTCCAGCCCTTCTCCGGCGGCAAGCCCTCGGGAATGTTTGAAGTCTTCGCCAGCGGTTTCCCCGGCAAGGCCCCGCTCATGAATCCCGGCGATGCCGTGGCGCGTCCCGATGGCATCGCGCAAGCGCCCGACGGTTCGCTCTACATCGGCGATAGCCAAAAAGGCAAAGTCTGGCGCGTGCTTTATAAATAGGCGGGGGCGCTAGCGCTGCCGGTGATAGCTCTTCAATTGTTCCAGACGCCCCTTGGCGTTTGAATTATCCGGCTCGATCTCCAGCGCCTTTTCGAGCGTAGCGATCGCGCCCATGTCATCCAGCTTGCGCGTCTGCGCGAACGCCAGCGCCAAATAACTGCGCACCGACTGCGGATAAAACTCCAGATTTAGCTTCATCAGCGCGATGGCATCGTCGGCACGCGCGTTCGCCATCTGATTCGCAACCGCAATCAACGTGTCTTCACCGAAATCGTAAGTCGAGCGCCCATAAAAATGCTGCCGCAGATCCCGGTACTGCTCGATCGCCGCCGCCACGCCCTTCTCGCGCGTGGCCTGCCAGACAATGTCGCCGATAGGGCGGGGAACCGGCACGCCGCGATGGCAGTAAGCGCACTGAATGTCCGTGACCTGCCCCGCGCCCTTGCCGGTAGCCGCGTGAATGCGCGCGTTGATGTCGTCCGTCATCGCCATCATGGCCCGCGCGATTTCCTTTTTCGGCTCCGGCTCCCCCGACCCCCGCGGCGCCGAATGGCAATAAGCGCACGTCACGCCCAGCGATTGCGCGATCTGCTGCATCTGTGAGACGCGGTCCACTTTCGGCGCATCCTGGGCTTGCGCGGAAAGCGCGCCGGCCAATAAAACAAAAGCTGGAAGTAACGTTCGATTCATGCGTGCGGGTGCCTCGCCCGATCAGTATACACCTACTTCATCGGCGGCACGAACGCGATGGTTCGCGCGAAGAACCAGCACAGAAAAAATACCACCGGCAGCAGCACCATCAAATACAAAGTCGAGTACCCCACCAGATCCCGAGCCTTCAATCGCAAAATCCCCAGCAGCGGTAGCATCCAGAAGGGGTTGATCAAATTCGGCAGCGCCTCGGCCACATTATAGATCTGCACCACCCAGCCCAAATGCACGTGATGCGCGATTGCGGCTTCGAGCACGTACGGCGCTTCCACAACCCACTTGCTGCCGCCCGACGGAATGAACAGACCCAGCACCGCCGAGTATCCCGCCGCCAGCAGCGCAAAAGTATCGTGCGTGCTCGCCGACGTGAACAGATGCGCCAGTTTCGCCGAGAGCCCCGTGCCCACGATCATCCCGAAGATCATCGCGTAGAACGGAAATTGAATCAGCACGCCGCCCGTCGCCGGAATCGATTCCGTCACCGCGCGCACGAAATTGCGCGGCCGCCAGTGCAGCAGCAATCCCACCGTCAGAAACATCAGGTTATAAATGTTGAGATCGAGCGCGGCCAGCGCCCCTTGCGGCGATGTCCGGAACACGTTCACCAAATAGCCCAGCAGCAACGCGCCTACTAATATGTTGAGCACCGGACTGTATTCCAGCCACTCGCCCGGCTTGCTATGGCGCGTGCTGGTTTCGACCGGCGGCTCGAAGCGCAGCCCGTAGCTTTCCGCTGTCCGCGCGTTTTCAGCCGACGGCGCCGAGAAATATGCCACCGCTACCGACACCGCAATCACCACCGTGGCCGTCGCGATACTTTGCCACAGGAATAAAGTTTGCGTGAGCGGAATCAATCCGCTGATCGCGAACAGCGATGGCGGCAGTGCCGATTTCGTCGCCATCAGCATGGCCGCCGACGACGACAGCCCCAGCGCCCACACCGAACACGTACCGAGATAGGCGGCGGTCCCAGCCGCGCGATAATCCAATCCCTTGACGCGTCCCGTCATCTCGCGTACCAGGAATCCGCTGATGATCGGGCTGAGCCCCCACGAGATCAGCGAACTAGTAGTCGCGACCAGCGCCACCAGCGTCACCGCCCCGCGCGGCGTTTTCGGAACGCCCGCCAGCCAATGAATCCCGCGCCGGACCAGCGGCGTCGACGCCACCACATAGCCGCCGATAATGATCATCACCATCTGCATGGTGAACGGCACCAGCGTCCAAAAATTCTTGCCCGCCTCGATCCCCAGCTTCGTCGGACTCTCGCCCGCGGCGGTCCCCAACGCGTACACCACCAAAACCCCCAGGAAAGCGAAGACTAATGGATCGGGAAACCACTTCTCGCTCCAAGCGGCCAGCGCCAGTCCGACACGGGCGACGCGGCCCTCCGCGATCTGTATTTTTTTGGAAGCCTGCATACCGTTTCCGGCGTCTCACTATTGTAGTGGCCTGCGAAGCCATGCGCTTGGACCCTTGAACTCCGTGCGGTTTCGCGCCACCATGAAAGTGGATAAGGAGGTTGAGGTATGCAACAGCTAGCGACTTATCCAGCCAGCACCCCCACCGATTTTCTTCCCCTGAAGGGCATCGATCATCTGGAGTTTTATGTAGGCAACGCCAAGCAGGCGGCGTATTTTTACCGCCGCGCTTTCGGCATGGCGCTCATCGCGTATCGCGGCCCTGAAACCGGCACGCGCGACCGCGTTTCCTACGTCCTTGAACAAAATCAGATTCGCTTTGTTCTCACCACGCCACTCGATCCCGAGAGCGTCATGGCCGGGCACATTCTGCGTCATGGAGACGGCGTGAAAAGCATCGCTCTCACGGTCGACGATGCCGCCGCCGCATATCGTGAAACCACACATCGCGGCGCTTTGGGCGTTACCTCGCCCACCGTTCTTCGCGATGATGCGAATGACGCGGGCGAAGCGCGCCTATCGTCCATCGCTGCTTACGGAAACACCGTTCACACGTTTGTCGAACGCTCCAACTATCGCGGTGCGTTTTTACCCGGCTTCGTCGCCGTGCCCGGACCCGATCCCATTGCGCAACCCACCGGCCTGCTGACTATCGATCACACCGTCGGCAATGTGGCGCTCGGTGAAATGAATAAGTGGGTGGAGTTTTATGAGCGCGTCATGGGATTCAGCGTCTACCAGACCTTCGACGATCATGACATCAGCACGGAATATTCATCGCTGATGTCGAAGGTCGTCTCGAACGGAGGCGGCTGGATCAAGTTCCCCATCAATGAGCCTGCCCACGGCCGAAAAAAATCGCAGATCGACGAATACCTGGACGCCTATCGCGGACCTGGCGTGCAACACCTCGCCCTGGCCACCGACGATATCGTTTTCACGGTGTCGCAGCTCGCACAGCGCGGAGTTGAGTTTCTAAAAGTGCCGCGTGCGTATTACGAAGATCTGCCGCGGCGCATCGGACCGATCGCGGAACCGCTAGCCAAGCTGGCGGATCTGGGAATTCTGGTCGATCGCGATGAGGACGGGTACCTGTTGCAAATCTTCACCCAGCCGGTGGAGGACCGCCCCACGTTATTCTTCGAGATTATTCAGCGCAAGGGCTGCCGCGGTTTTGGAAAGGGCAACTTCAAAGCCCTCTTCGAATCCATTGAACGCGAACAGGCGCGGCGCGGCAATTTATAACGCCATTGTCTTGACGGGCAAATGGACGATCAGCTTTGCGGCGGTGGACTTCACCACCTCATCGACCGTCGTATCGGGCGCAATCTCTTCCAGCACCAGCCCCTCGGGAGTCACTTGAATCACGGCCATCTCTGTGACGATCAAGTCCACCACTTTGAGTCCCGTGATGGGCAGCGTGCACTTCGGCAGGATCTTCGAGGCGCCTTTCTTGGTCGTGTGCTCCATCGCGACAATCACGCGGCGCGCGCTGGCCACTAAATCCATCGCCCCGCCCATGCCCTTGACCATCTTGCCGGGGATCATCCAGTTCGCCAGGTCGCCATTTTCGTCTACTTCCATTGCGCCGAGCACGCTCAAATCGATGTGCCGCCCGCGAATCATGGCGAAAGATTCCGCACTCGAAAAGTAGGACGTACCCGGCACTTCGCTCACGGTTTCCTTGCCCGCATTAATAAGGTCGCAGTCCTCTTCGCCCTCAAACGGATACGGGCCCACCCCCAGCATGCCATTTTCCGATTGCAGCACGACATCGAAATGTGGAGGAACATAGTTCGCAACCATGGTGGGGATGCCGATGCCCAAGTTGACGTAGAATCCATCGCGCAGCTCGTGGGCCACGCGGCGGGCGATGCGCTCGCGCTTTTCGTGATCCGTCATGCGGACCTCGGCTGGAACGTGCGTTTTTCGATGCGCTTCTCGAAATGCTCGCCCACCACCACGCGCTGCACGTAGATGCCGGGAGTCACGATCTGGTCGGGATCGAGTTCGCCGGGTTCCACCAGGTGCTCCACCTCGGCGATGGTAATCTTGCCGGCGCTGGCCATCATCGGATTAAAGTTGCGCGCGGTCTTGCGATAAACCAGGTTGCCCATGCGGTCGCCTTTCCAGGCTTTCACCAGCGCGAAGTCGGCGGTGAGCGCGCGTTCCAGCAGGTACCAGCGGCCGTCGAACTCGCGCACTTCTTTGCCCTCCGCCACCACGGTTCCCACGCCGGTGGGCGTGTAGAACGCGGGAATCCCCGCTCCGCCGGCGCGGATTTGTTCCGCCAGCGTCCCTTGCGGGACGAGTTTCACGTCCAGCGTGCCCGCGAGCATTGCCTCTTCCAGACGCCGGTTTTCACCCACATAGCTGCCCACATGGGAGGCGATCATGCCGGCTTCCAACATCATTCCCATGCCGTAGCCGTCGATGCCGACGTTGTTGGCAATGGTGTGCAACCCGGTCACTTTCCGGCGGACCAAGGCGGCGATCAGGTTATCGGGGACGCCGCAGATTCCGAAACCGCCGATCATGATGCTCGCGCCGTCGGCAATGTCCGCAACCGCCGCGTCAGAGCTGGCCACAACCTTATTCACAGGTCACCAGTATAACCAGGCTGAGGGATTTCGCGCACAACATCGAAATTTCACGCAGCCTTCCGCTTCTACCCGCCCGTTTTGCATTGTTTTTCCTAACCTGTAATTGGCCGCGCAACTGCAAGATGCGGAGGCCGAGGTAGCCATCATGAGCGATTTTAATTATCCAAGTACCGGGTTTCACCACATCACGGTTTGTTCAGGATCCGCCCAGGCGGACATCGATTTCTTCACGCAGGTTCTGGGGCAGCGGCTGATCAAGCAGACCATTCTCTTTGACGGGCGTTTCGCCCACTATCACCTGTATTACGCCAACGCCGAGATTGACCCGGGAACGGTGATGACCAGCTTCCCCTATAACCGGGTTCCGGGGCGTCCGGGCGCGGGGCAGGTTTCGTCCACCTCCTACAGCGTCGCGAAAGGAACTCTGGCGTTCTGGGTCGAGCATCTGGACCGGCACAACGTTTTTCACACCGGCATTCAGGAACGCTTCGGCCAGAAGTTCATCGACATGAAGCACCCCGCCGGATTGGCCTTTGAAGTGATGGAGGATAACCGGGATACTCGCAAAGGCTGGAATGCCGGCGATATCCCCGCGGAAGCTTCGGCGGTGGGCTTTAATACGTCCACTTTTTCGGTGCGGGAAGTGGCAGAGGAAGACCACTTTCTGATCGAAGGCCTGGGCTTCCGCAAGATTGGGCAGGATGGTTGCTACCACCGCTATGAAATCGGCGCGGGCGGTCCCGGAGCGCAGGTGGATTTGCTGCACGAACCGCAGCGCCCGTCGGGTAGCTGGATCTTCGGCGCGGGCACTGTGCATCACGTGGCCTTCAACGTTCCCGACGACAGCGCGCTCGCCGAGCAAAAAGGCTACTACGAAGAACTGGGCTATACCGACGTATCCGAGATCAAGGATCGCAACTATTTCCACTCGATCTACGTGCGTTCGCCCGGCGGCGTGCTGCTCGAATGCGCCGCCACCGCCGAGGGTGCGTTCGCCAAGGACGAAGCCTTCAGCCAGTTGGGCCAGCACCTGCTGCTGCCTCCTTGGTTTGAAAACCGCCGCGCGGAGATCCTAAACATGCTGGAGCCGATTCAGGTCCCCGAATGGCACCCGGCCGTGACCGTTGGCGTGCGCGGCACCGCGCCCTCGAAGCGCGTTGACGCTACTTTCCTCAAAGAGGAATCCGAAGTTTTTATGAAACGGTGACAGCAGACAAAAAAAGAGCGGGGTACCTGATCGGCATCCCGCCCTTTTCTACTGCAAGCCCGCCTAGAACACGTACTTCATCGCGAACTGGATCAGGCGTGGATTCACGCTGGTGCTGGTGATCTGCCCGAAGGTCGGGAGCGTGATGGAAGTAACCGGATTGTTAAACTGCGGATGGTTAAAGGCGTTGAAGAACTCCGCCCGGATCTGCAGATTCGCGTTTTCGTGAATGCCGCCGACGCGGGTGCTCTTCACGAACGAGAAGTCGAAGTTGAATTGGCCGGGTCCGCGCACGATGCCGACTCCGGAATTTCCGAAGCCCGTGCCGTTGCCAATCACGGGAGGCGCCGCGAAAGCACTGCTGTTGAAAAAACCAGCGCCGCCGCTCGCTCCGCCCAGCCGCGACTCGACGCTGCCCGTCGTGTCGATCTGCTGATAGGTGGCGCCCGAAGCCATCTGCGCGCGACCATAATTGTAAGGCGTGAAAGTGACCGCACCCAAGCCGGTGGGCGTGGTGCCGGAGTTGTTGCCGGACAAGCCGTAGATGGTTCCGGCGCGAGCGTCGGTGAACGTGAGCGGCGTGCCCGCTTGGACGATGGTCACCCCGGAGAGTACCCAGCCGTTGGCAATCGCGCCCACAACGCCTTTGGAGTGGCCCAGCGGCAGCTCCCAGTTGTAATTGAACACGAAGCGCTGCGGGCGATTGAAGTACGCATTTCCGTACTGTTGAGCAAGGTCGGTGGGAAGGTTTGAATTCGCGCCGTAGCCTTCCAGGTCGGTGAGATTCTTGCTCCAGGTGTAGGCGCCTTGCAGTGATACCCCGTGCGAATATTGCTTGCGCACGGTCACCTGCAGGCTGTTGTAATTGTAGATGCCGTCAAACGACGTCTGCTGCAACCCGGCGGGCTGGTAGCCCAGATAGGGAACGCGGAAGTTCACGTTGGCCAGCGTGTTGGTTGTGAACCCGTTGATGGGGTTAGAAGCACTGGCGAGCGCCGCCGGGTTAATGTTGTGGTTGTAGTCGGTCTGATTGATACCGCTCGATCCCACGAAGCCCAGCTCCAGCACCCAGTTCTTCACGAACTCGTATTGGAAATTCAGGTTGTACTGGCGCGTCAAAGGCGTGTGAATGGCCTGGTCGAGCAGCGGCAGGTTCAGGCCGGAGTAAGTTAAGTTGGTCAGGTTCGCCCAGCGGGGCGTGAACGCCAGCGGAACATTGGGGGTCAACTGTTGCAGGCTTGAAGGCTGGTTTCCGCTGCCGGAGAAGTCCAGCGTTACCGCGTAGGGATTACCTTGCTCGACGGAATGGACGAATTGATTTCCGCCGACCCGGTCGTAGAAGAAGCCAAAACCGCCGCGGACGACCAAATGCGATAGGGCCTGGTACGCGAATCCAAAGCGCGGTGCAAAGTTATTCAAGGGCGGCCCGGACTGGACGGGCAGATTCCGGCTGCTTTGATAAACTCCGTCCGGAGGAGTGCCGTGGAACGAAGAGAAGTTGTTGGGCACGACGTTTCCGGCGAGATAGCCGGCGCCGGGATTGAGTGGGTTGGTAGGCGCAACACCAGGAACGGGCGTTGCCAGCAGAAGACTGGTCCACACATTGGTGAGATTCCCGTAGACATCGCTGAGTGTTCCATCGTATTCCCAGCGCACGCCCATGTTCAGCGTCAGTTTGGAGTTGACCTTAAAATCGTCCTGCGCAAACCAATTGATATCGTTGACGCGGTAGCCGTGAATGATTCCCGTAGGTCCGCTATGCACGCAGAAAGTGCAGGAGGCGATATTACTGAGAGCGCCGCCGTTGGAGGCTCCCGGATTAGACGGGCTGCAGGCGCCGGAATTAAGGAGAGCGGGAGCGCATCCGGCGCGCCCGATCAGGAAGTCCGCGAACGTATTAATGGTGGTATTGCCACGCTCGATGCCGAGGAAGCCTTGATCGTATTGCACGTGCTCGAACTCAGCACCAGCCCGCACCGTGTTCCTGCCGTGAGTCCAGGAAACCATGTCTGCTACCTGGAAGGAATTGGTGGGAGTAAATACATCGTCACCGATGCCGCCCCCCATATTGAAGGCGCCGCTGATGGTAATGGGGTTAAAGCTGGTGTTTCCCGGAGTGATGGGAGTCATGCCAACTTGGGTGTTGGTAAAGGGATCGCCGTTCTGGTTGAAGGTGATATTTCGCTGGAAGGAGCCGCGTGCCTCGTTCACCAGATTGTTGGAGAGGATCGTGGTGAGTTTCAGCACCGCATTGGTGTTGGAGTACAGATAGCTGGCCGGCGTTCCCGGCAATTCGCCGGCGGCGCTGGTGAAAGGAATGGTTTGGGGATCCTGTGATGTGAAGAAGCGTCCCGCGATGGTGTTCTTGGAGTTGAGCAGGTAATCCACGTTGCCGACGGCCTGGTGTTCGGTAAATTGGGCCGGAATGCTGAGGGAGGTAGCCGTAAGTCCGGCTGACGTTGCTCCCGATGCCGGCACGTAATAGCTTCCGTTGGGCAACTTCAACTGCAGAATCTTAATCGCCACGGGATTGATGTTGGAGCCATCGCACGCCACCGTGATGCTGTTGGCAACCGACGTCGTGCCATTCTTGCCCTGGCAATACATCGCGCCCAGCGCGGCCTGGAAGGCTGCCGTGTTGGAACGATCTCCGCCCGGAAGGGCCGGCAAAAAGGGCGAGGAATAACCCTGGGACCCGGCGCCGTTGAGCTGACGGGTTTCCTGATAACTGAAAAATGTGAAGATCTTGTCCTTCTTGATCGGCATGCCCACGCTGCCGCCGAACTGATTCTGGTTCAAGGTCTGTTTCACGCCGCCGGCGATGTTGCAGTTGGCCAAGGCGATCGCTGTCAGGCCGCAGTTGCGGTTGCGGAAAAAGTCGTTGGCGTTGAGATCGCGATTGCGGAAGAACTCGAACAGCGAGCCGTGAACGCTGTTGGTGCCGGACTTGGTAACCACGTTGACGTTGGCTCCGGGATTACGCCCGTAGCTCGCGTCGTAGGTGGAAGTTTGGATTTTGAACTCTTCGAGCGCGTCCGGATTGGGAATTCCGATGCCGGGGTAAATGCCGGAGTCGGCGCCGGTCCCGCTGCCGGCGAAGTTGATGATGTTCACGCCGTCCATCTGATAGTTGTTCTGATTGATGTTGGCGCCGTTCACGCTGACGTCCTGCGAGCCTTTGCCAAACAGCGTGGCGTTGTTCACGCCGACGTTGGCTCCGCCCGAGAGGCCGATGATTTGCGTGTAGTTGCGGTTGGTCAGAGGCAAGGCCGTCGCCGCGCGCGAACCCACCGTGGTGCCCAAAGTGGAACTGGCGGTTTGCAAAGTCTCGACGTTGGCCTCCACCGTCACCTGATCGGTTTGGGCGCCCACTTCGAGAGCGCGGTCGAGCACCGGGATTTCGGTCACATTGATCGAGACGCCTCCCACTTCGGAGGTTTTGAAACCGGTCGCCGCAAATCTCACGCGGTAAGTGCCCGGCGGCAAGAGACTGAACTTATAAGATCCATCGGCGCCCGTCATAGCCGTGCGCACTTGATTGGTATCCGCGCTGGTTAACGTGACTGTCACATTCGGCACAACCGCGCCGGTTGGATCGGTAATGGTTCCCGTGAGTGCGCCGGTGCCGGCTGACTGCGCCAGCAGCGACGGACCCCATAAAAGTAAGAGCGAAGCTATAGCAACCTGAAGCAATTTGGACATCTTCTCTCCCCGTTCCAACGGCTTTGCAAAATTTGCCCCTAAGCCTAGGCACTATGCCGTTCGGAACAGAGAGAAGCTATCAAAAGGAGTAGTGGGAGTCAAGGGGGCTCAAAAGAAAAGAGCGGAATTCCCGGAGGAACCCCGCTCTGGATTTAAGTCACGCCTGCTTCAGAATATGTACTTCATGGCGAACTGAATCAAGCGCGGGCTGACGCTTTCACTGGTGATGATGCCGAAAGTGGTGGGCGTCGAGATCGCGGTACCCGGATTGTTGAACTGCGGATGGTTGAACGCGTTGAAGAATTCCGTACGAATCTGCAAGGTCGCGCTCTCCCGAATCCCGCCGACGCGGGTGTTCTTCACCAGGGAGATATCCCAGTTGAATTGCCCCGGTCCGAGAACGATACCGACTCCGGAGTTACCGAAATCGGTGCCGTCTCCGATCACCGGAGCGGCGCAAAACGCTGCGGGGTTAAAATAGGCGTTCGCCGTCTTGCTTTGGCCGCCGAGGCGCGATTCGGTGCTGCCGGATGTGAGGATCGACCCGTAGGTTGCGCCCGGGCACATCTGCGCGCGACCGTAATTCACCGCGCCGAACGTGACACTGGTTAGGCCCGGCACGGTGGCATTGGCGCCCGCCAATCCGTAAATGCTACCGGCCTTGGAATCGGTGAAGGTGAGAGGCGTCCCATCCTGCACGACGGTCACGCCGGAAACGGTCCAGCCTTCCGCCAGCTTGCCCACGAATCCTTTGGGATGTCCGAAGGGCAGATCCCAACTGTAGTTGAATACGAAGCGCTGCGGACGATTAAAGTACGCAGGTCCGTATTGCTGACCTAGGTTGCTGGGGTTGTTGTAGTTCGCCGAATAGGCTTCTAGGTCAGTCAGGTTTTTGCTCCAGGTATAGGAGCCCTGCAAGGTCAACCCGTGAGACATCTGTTTGCGCACGGTCGCCTGCAAGCTGCTGTAGTTGTAGATGCCATCGAAGCCCGTGCCCTGCAAGCCACCCGGCTGGTAGCCCAGGTACGGGGTCCGGAACGCGACGTTCTTCACCAGATTCGTAGTAATGCCGTTCACGGGGTCACTGGGACTGGCCAGCAGCGCGGCGTTGTAGTTGTGGTTGTAATCGGTCTGATTGATTCCGCTTGAACCGACGAAGCCGACTTCCAGAACCCACGTCGGCAGAAACTCATATTGCAGGTTCAGGTTGTATTGCCGGGTGAGCGGCGTGTGCAGCGTTTCGGTCAGGAACGGCAGATTGAGGTTGGACGTGGTCAGGTTGGCCACGTTCGCCCAACGGGATGCAAAGCCCAGCGTTCCCGCCGGGAAGGGCGTCGAAAGGCTGTAAGGATTCGAACCGCTGCCGGAATAATCCAGCGTGACGGCGTAAGGATTCCCCTGCTCGACCGAGTGCACGAACTGGTTGCCGCCGACGCGATCGTAGAACATTCCGAAGCCGCCGCGGACCACCAGTTTCGGGATGGCATTCCAGGCGAATCCAAAGCGCGGCGCGAAGTTGTTCAAGGGCACGCCGCCTTTGATGGGCAAGCTGCTGCCGCTGGTAATGATGCCCGCCGGCGGAGTACCGTAGAATTTCGAGTAGTTGTTCGGCACCACGTAACCGGTCAGGTTCGCCGCGGTTTGGCCAGGAGTGGTGGGGACATTCGAATTGGGACCTAACTGGCTCAGCCATAAGTTGGTGAGGTTCCCGTAGGCGTCGCTGAGCGTTCCGTCATATTCCCAGCGCAAGCCCAGGTTCAGGGTCAACTTGTTGTTGACTTTGACATCGTCCTGTGCAAACCAGTCGATATTTTGCGAGCGGTAGCCGTGCACAATTCCGTCAGGACCGCTGCGCACGCAGAACTGGCACTGGCTGATGTTGCTGGTGGCCGAGCCGTTGGTGACGCCCGGATTCGAGACGCTGCACGAGGCATTGCCGGGAGCGCAGCCGGCACGTCCGATCAGGAAGTCCGGGAAGCTGAGCAATTGCAAACCGCCGCGCTCGATGCCGAGATAAGTGATGTCCCATTGGATGTGCTCGTATTCGACGCCGGCGCGAATGGTGTGCTTGCCATGCGACCAGGAAATGGTATCGGCCACCTGGCCTTGATTGGTGGGATCGAACACGTCGTCTCCGATGCCGCCGCCGAGGTTCATTTGCCCGTTGATGGTGATGGGCGTGACTACTGGGATGGCGGGGTTGATGGGCGTGATGCCTAGGCCGGGATTGGTGAACGGCTCGGTGTTGTTAAAGGCAGCCAGATTTCGCTGCACCGATATGCGTGCTTCGTTGACGATGGTATTGGTCAAAATTGACGTGAGTTTCAGCACGCCGTTGGTGTTGGCGTACAGGCCGTTGGCGGGCGTCCCGGGAAGCTCCACTAAGCCGGCGTTGGAGAAGCTGATTAACTCCGGATCTTGCGTGGTAAAGAAACGGCCGGAGAGGGTTTCACGGCTGGTCAGCAGGTAATCGATGTTGGCTACGGCCTGATGTTCGGTAAATTTCGCCGGGTCGCTAAACGGGACGGTGGCGAAACCGGAGGTCCCGGAACTGGGAATGTAGTAGTTCCCGTTTGGGAGTTTGGCGCGCAGGTAATTGAGGGCCACGGGGCTGATGTTAGAGCCGTCGCAGGCCACCTGCATACCGCCGGCTTGCGTTAGATACGGGGCCATGGCGGTGGCGCCGGGATGGTTCCCGGGGCACATGGCTGCGCCCAGCGCGGCCTGCCAGGCGGCCGTGGAGCGGTCTCCGCCGGGAAGCGGGGGCAACGTGGGCGTCGAATATCCCTGCGTGCCGACGCCGTTGGTTTGGCGGCTTTCCTGATAGCTGAAGAAGAAGAAAAGTTTGTCCTTCTTAATGGGCATGCCGTAGGTTCCGCCGAACTGATTCTGGTCCAGCACCTGGCGGACGCCGCCCGAAGCCGCGCACAACGCTTCATTCAAGCCGCATCCGCGATTGCGGAAAAAGTCGACCGCGTTGAGATCGGTGTTGCGGAAGAATTCAAACAGCGAGCCGTGAATGGTATTGGTTCCGGACTTCGTCACCACGTTCACGTTAGCGCCCGGGTTGCGGCCGTAGCTGGCGTCGTAGGTGGAGGTCTGGATTTTGAATTCCTCGAGCGCATCCGGATTCGGAATGCCGATGCCGACATAGATTCCGCTATCGGCGCCCAATCCCGCCCCAGCGAAGTTGTCGATGTTGACGCCGTCCATCTGATAGTTGTTCTGGTTGATGTTGGCGCCGTTGACGCTGACGTCCTGCGATCCTTTGCCGAGCAAGGAGGCGTTGTTGACTGCCACGTTCGCGCCCGCCGACATGCCCAGGATCTGCGTGTAGTTGCGCGTGGTCAGGGGCAGGGAAGTCGCCGCGCGCGATCCCACGGTGGTGCCGAGCGAGGAGGTCGCGGTTTGTAGGGTTTCGGCCGAGGCCTCGACGGTTACTTGTTCGCTTTGTGCGCCGACGTCGAGAGCTCGGTCGAGCACCGGGGTTTCGGTAACGTTGATGACCACGCCGCCCACGTCGGAGGTCTTGAAGCCGGCGGCGGCGAAGCGCACGCGATAGGTGCCCGGAGGAAGCAGTGTGAACTTATAGGCGCCGTCGCTGCCCGTGGTCGCGGTGCGGGTCTGGTTAGTATCTGCACTCGTTAGAGTTACGGTAACGTTCGGTACTGCCGCGCCGGATGGGTCAGTGACTGTTCCGGTGAGGGCACCCGTCCCGGCCGACTGCGCCATTATGGACGGTACCCATGGTACGAGGAGCAAGGCTGCAATGAATAGCAGGTTTTTAAGCATGATCCCTCCCTGAAATAAATACTTGAGGGCGTACTTCCACTCACCCTGCCAACCCCTGGCAGCAATCCTTCAATGGAAGAGAATTTATCAGACCTGTCCTTGGTAAGTCAAGCCGAAACTATTGCAAATAATGCGCTTAGCGCACTTCCGGGACCCGTCTCAACGGGATGCCAATATGCATAACCGGGGAAAAATGGGGTCCTTTGGGCAGTTGTGTCGATCCAATCCGTCTCCCCGTTTTCGTCTGGCGCAGTATTTTGGTTATAGATGATGGATTTATAAGGAGTTACCGATTGACATGCGGATCGCTCATTGGTTACGCTCTCATTAAGTAGCTTCAGTGGGGGTTAGACAAAGAAATTTGCCCGCAGAGGCTATCCCGCCATTCTTGAAAGGGGTTTTACAATTGATTTTCTCAATGACAAAGGTGCGTCTGCGCCTGTCCGCGTTTGCGCTTATGGGCCTTCTGCTCTGCGTAACCGGCACGGGCCTACTGGCGCAAGTAACTACAGCAACAATTTCGGGCACGGTGAGCGATTCGTCGGGCGCTAGTGTTCCCGAAGCTATGGTGCAGGTGAAGAATACCGGCACCGGAGTCACTCAGTCGACTAACACCGACGGGCAAGGCCGCTTTACCGTGCCCAGCCTGCTGGTGGGCGAGTATCAAGTCACGGCCTCCAAGGTCGGTTTTCAAACGGTAGTCCGCGATGGGGTTACGCTGACTGTTGGCGGATCCGCGGTGGTGGATTTCTCAATGCCTGTGGGGCAGTCGCAACAGACGGTCACGGTGGAGGGCCAAGTCTCGCAGGTGGAAACTACCAGTTCGGCGGTATCCAACCTGGTGGAGCAGAAACAGATTTCCGACCTGCCGTTGAACGGACGCAATTTCCAGCAGTTAATTCTGTTATCGCCCGGCGTGAATGTGGCGCAAACCGCGACCACGTCTTTTTATGGCAAAGGCGACACCTACAGCATCGCCGGTGGACGTCCGGAAGGGCAAGCCTACTTGCTGGACGGCACCGACATCGTGAACTTCTTCGGCCACGGTAGCGGCGCGGGTTCGCTAGGCACCTCGCTCGGCATCGACGCTATCGCCGAATTTCAGACTCTGACCAATACCTATAGCGCGCAATTTGGCGGCAACGGCGCGGTGGTGAACGCGGTCAGCAAGTCCGGAACCAACGCGTTTCACGGAACCGGGTTTGAGTTTTTGCGCAACAGCGCCCTTGACGCGCGCGACTTCTTCGCTCCCACCAGCTCGCCGCCGCCTTTCCGCAGGAACCAGTTCGGCGGCGCCATCGGCGGACCTATTAAGAAGGACAAGCTTTTCTTCTTCTTCAACTATGAAGGGCTGCGGCAGTCGTTGGGTATCACTAATAAGGTGACGGTGCCCAACCTGGCGGCTCATAATGGCGATATCACCAATCCCGATGGATCTCTGACGCACATCGGCTTCAAGACACCGTTAATCGGGCAGATCATGGCGCTGTATCCCACCGCCGGGCTGATTCCGATCACCAACGCCGCGGGACAAACCAGTCTCGCGAATGCCTTCTCCGACGGCACGCAGGTTGGCGACGAGAACTATCTGTTAGGCCGCGTGGATTACAACCTGAACGCGAAAGACACCATTTTCGCCCGCTACGTGCTGGATAAATCCACGTTTAATAATCCTTTCCCGGCTTCCACTATTTCCACCTGGAACGATTCCGAGCCGACGCGCAACCAGTACCTGACAGCGGAATTTCGTCATATCGTTTCGCCGACCGTCATCAATGTCACGCGCGGCAGCTACGTGCGTACGGAGAACAGCGCAACCACCATAGGCGAAACTCCGGCACTGCAGTTCTACCCGCATCAGGGCGGCGAGGACGGCACAGTCTCGGTTACCGGGCTTAGCCTGCTGGGCCCGTCCACGCTCGCGCCCTACAGCCTGATCCAGAATAAATATGGGCTATCGGACGACATTTACATGACTCGCGGCGCGCACAATATCAAATTCGGTATTGGCATGCAGCGCATCCAGACTTTCGAAAACCAGCCGTTTTCAGCCTCGGGTGCTTTCACTTTCGCAAGCTTGACGACGTTCCTGCAAGGCACACCGAATCGTTACGGCGGCGCGTACCCGATTGGCGTCCCCAATCCTTTCTCGGGCAACCTCAATCCGGATGCTTACCGGTCGTTCCGCGAGACCATGATCATGCCGTACTTTAACGATGACTGGAAGGTCACTTCCAGACTCACGCTAAATCTCGGCTTGCGTTACGATTTCGATACCAATCCGAAGAGCGCGATCAATAATCTGCTGGTGATTCCCAATCCTCCTTTCAACAGCATCGGCGGCGGGCTTTCCACCACCAATTTCCTCGAGCAGGTTCCGAATGTTTGGCGCCACAATCCCAGCTTGAACAATTGGGGCCCGCGCGTCGGATTCGCTTACGATCTGTTTAAGGATCACAAGACCTCGATTCGCGGCGGCTTCGGCGATACGCACAACGTGATTGCCCCGCGCACCTACACTTCGGGCTACGTGACCGGCGCTCCTTTCCCGTCGGTGATTATTACTCCTACGGCGCAGACCCCGGTCATCGCATTCCCCAATCCCTTTGCCGGGAACTTTACGCAGCCTCCTTATGGCAACGGGCAGGCGGTGGACTACAACAACACCAAGACGCCGGCGCTGTATCAATGGAATTTGAATGTGCAGCACGAGCTACCCGGCGCGTGGGTCCTCACCGTGGGCTACGTGGGATCGCATGGCAGCCATCTGTTTACCGGCAGCGATCAGAACGCTCCGATTCCGACAGTGGACGCGAACGGAGTATTGCACTTCGGTACCGTGAACTCTTCCGGCGTTGGTATCAGCAACCCGCGTTGGAACCCGGCGTTAGGCGTGATTAACGCCTTGCAGACTAACGGCCGGTCCAGCTATAACTCGCTGCAGACCAATGCAGTGCACCGCTTCAGCAACAACTTCCAGGCGCAGGTAGCCTACACTTACGCACACAGCATCGACGATGGTTCCGCATCGAGCGGTTCTCGAGACCGGTGGTGGTGGGCGTTCCAACCCGTACAACTTCGCCTCCGAACGCGGCAACAGCAGTTTCGATATCGAGCATACCGTCCGCGTGAACGGCGTTTATACCTTGCCATTCAAGGGCAACAAATTTGTCCAGGGCTGGCAGATCAGCGGGATCATGACCAAAACTACGGGTCCGCCGATCATCGTTGCGACTGGCATCGACCAGGCGCTTACGGGCCAGGCCGGTAATCAGCGCCCCAACATCACGCCCGGATACACGGTGAGTTCCATGCAAACCGGAACCGTGAACGAATGGTTCAACCCGCTCGGATACACGTTACAGCCGATCGGCACCGAGGGCAACGCAGGGAGAGACATCCTGCGGGGACCTGGCGTATTCAACATGGATGCGGCGCTCTTGAAGGACACGAGGATCCCGAAAATCTCGGAACAATTCGTAGTTCAGTTCCGGGCGGAATTCTTCAATTTCCTGAATCACGAAAATTTCGGGATTCCCAACTTGAGCCTGTTTACCAGCTCCACTGGAGCACGTAACCCGGCAGCAGGCCAGATCGTGACCTCTAATCCGGGGACGATTCCACGGCAGATTCAATTTGCTCTGAAGATCATTTTCTAAGCTGCAGTAGTTGATGTTTAACGCCCGGGAGCGGGTGGTGTGCGCGACGCGCCACCCGCTCCCGGGCTTTTTTACGTTTTGAAGCGTGGCCACAGGCGTTCGGCGTTGCCGCGGTTGATGGCTCGCCAATCGCTGGCGGAGAAGCCGGCATAGTCGTCGAGGCCGATGGTGGTGAGGTCGTAGGGGCGGATAGGAACGTCGCTGCCAAATAAAATTTGCGACACCGGAGCCACGTCTTTCAAGGCGTCGAGGGCGGCGGGTTTGGAGGCGTGCGCGGTTTCGTAGTAGAACTTTTTGAACGCGTCGGTGACTTGCTGCGCGGTCACGTCTTTGTTGTCGCGGGGCAGATCGTCGACGATGCGCGCGGCGAGCACCATCAATGCTCCGCCGGAATGCGAAAAGATGAAACGAATATTGGGGAACTTCATGGGGGTGCGGTTCACGAGCATGCTTTCGGCGGCGCGCGCGGTGTCGAGATCGTACTCGATAATTCCGGAGATCGACAGGCCCGGGATCAGGTTGCGGCAGCAACTGGGCGTGGCGGGATGAAAGAACACGATGGCTTGGCGGCGGTTGAGTTCTTCCCACACGCGATCGAAGGACGGGTCACCGGGCCATTTGTCGAGATAACTGGTCCAGAGCGCGATGCCGTCGACTTTGAGAGTGTCGTAAGCGTATTCGATTTCGCGCAAGCTGCCTTCGGTGTCGGGCAAGGGCAGCGCGGCTAGTAGGCCGAAGCGGCGTGGGTTGTCGCGGACGACTTGCGCGCCGAATTCGTTGCTTTGGCGCGCGAGGGTGCGGGCGCGTTCGCCGCGGTCACTCATCGAATCCATGACGAGGCGCTGCACAGGCGAGAGCAGGGCGGTCGCGACGCCGCTTTTGTCCATGGCTTCGAGGGAGAGGGCGGGACTCCAGGGGCGGGCGGTGAAGCCGCCGCCGGCGAGTTCCTTCTCCATGGCTTTCACGTAGAAGGGCGGCGTGAAATGGTGGTGAACGTCGATCCTTCCTGCTGGCGCTTGTCGTCCTGCTGGCGCTTGAGCGCGCAGAGCTGTTCCCGCGCCCGCCAGCGCTAGAGTTTTGAGCAGTTCCCGCCGCGAAGAGGTTAGCATGTCGCCGATTCTATATCACTATCCCGCAGGTAGGGGCGCAATCGGATTTTCCTCGCATCTCCTCAGGACAATTCTTGTAGCAGGAAAAATCTTTTCTCTGTGATAGTGGATTTGACCTAGAGATCAGCGACGCTTGCTCTGCCTGTCTCTCTCCCAACTTTATGAACAAACTTGTAACGATTTTGTGTGTATTTGCGATCGCTGTGTGCCTGGAAGGAAACGCGCTGGGGCAATTCAGCGTCACTACTTTCGCGCAGGCTTCCGCCGACGCCGCGACGAACGGATATGTGAAATACGACGGAACCGTGGCGAGCCAATCCATCACCCAAGCCGCAGGTGCGACCATCACTTCGAGCAACGTGGCGAACACGCCGCAATTGACGCAGGCGACAGGACAGATTGTGGCGACGGACCCCAGCGTGGCGGGCACCGCGTCGGCATCGGCCAGCGCGAATTTAGGCGCGGGGACGCTGGGGGTCATGGCCAACGGCAGCCCCACGGGCGCGGCCGTTAGCTCGGCCGGCGCGATGGCTACCATGTCCGACCTGCTGACTTTTCATGTGCCGGGGGCCAACAGCTCGACAGTGACCAACATTGGCGTTTCGTTCCAGTTGAACGGCACGTTTGCACTGCTGGGAAACTCGCAAGCCTATAACGGGCTGACCGCTTATTTGAGCTTCGGCAACGGCATCATCTGGTGGCATTATTTTACACAGGACAGTCCGCCGGCGCAGGTGGTGCAAAACGGCGGCTGGAACTCCTTCGACATTCCTTCGCAGACCGGCAGCAGTTTCGTGTTCAACGGCGTGTTGTCGCTGGCGGGCGCGAATCCTACGGCGAACCTGGTGGCGCAACTCGCGCTGCAGTGCCAGTCCGCTACTTGCGACTACAGCCATGGCGGGACGGTCACGTTTACGCTGCCACCGGGGGTGAGCTTCACTTCGGCGTCGGGAACGTTCTTGACGCAGAATTCGGTGACTTGCACCAATACGCTGAGCGCAGGCAGCGAGGCGTTCGCGGGCAGCGGCGGCAGCGCCAACGTGGGTGTGATCGCGGGGGCGGGCTGTGCCTGGAGCGTTTCGGGCGCGCCGTCCTGGATCAGCTTTCCGGGCGCGATCGGGGGTACCGGCAGCGGCCCGGTCCTTTATCAAGTGCAGGCGAACGGGGGAGCGGACCGCTCGGCTACCTTTACGGTGGCGGGCGTCGCTTTTACCGTCGAGCAGCAAGGGGCGGCGATCGCCGGCATGAACTTCATTGGCTCCATGCCGCATATCGCGGCGGAGGAGAACTGGACGACGGCGTTCACGCTGGTGAACCAAAGCGCGGCGCCGGTTGTGGCGCGCTTGAGTCTGTTTGGCGATCCTAGCGGCGCGCTTACGCTGCCGCTGGCGTTTCCGCAGCAGACGGCGGGCGCGGGACCGTTGCTGGCGGCGTCGCTCGACCGCAGCATCAACGCCAACGCCTCTCTGATTATTGACTCGGCGGGGGCGCAGACGCCTCCTGTGCAAGTGGGCTCGGCGCAGCTAGCGGCGACCGGCGCGGTTGATGGATTTGCCATCTTCCACTTGATTCCGGGAGCGCAGGAAGCGGTGGTGCCGATGGAAACGCGCAACGCGAGCTCGTACCTGCTGGCTTTCGATAATACCGGGGGCGTGGTGCTGGGCGTGGCGGTCGAGAACGTCTCGGCGCTGGCTGCGGTGATCCCCATCGTGATCCGTGACGATACGGGTGCGGTAATCAGCGCGGCGGGCACGACGATTGCGCTCGCGGGGAACGGGCACACTTCCTTCGTGGTGTCGACGCAATATCCGGCGACCGCGAACCTGCGCGGGACGATTGAGTTTGACACCCCGGCTGGAGGGCAGATTGCGGTGCTGGGCATCCGTACGACGCCGCTGAATTCGAGCACTACGCTGACCACCATTCCGGCGCTGGCCAACGTCGGCGTCACCGGCGGGTCGATCGCGCATCTCACGACGGGCAATGGCTGGCAAACCACTTTCGTGCTGGTCAATACGGGGGCGAGCGCGGCCACGGCGCATCTCAAGTTCTTCGCCGATACGGGCAGTCCGCTGTCGCTGCCGTTGAGCTTTCCGCAAGTGGCGGGTGGAACCGCCTCGGTCTCAACGACTGTCGATCGCTTGCTTCCGGCCGGGGCCACGCTGATTGTGCAGAGTACGGCGCCGCTGTCCGATCCAGCGCCGACAATCGGTTCGGCGCAACTGACGACGGATGGCAATATCGGCGGGTTTGTGATCTTCCGCTACAATCCCAACGGGCAGGAAGCGGTGGTGCCGCTTGAGAGCCGCACGGCCAACGCTTATGTCATTGCTTTCGACAACACCAGCAATACGGCGACGGGCATCGCCATCAACAGCGTGTCGGCGCAGGCGGTGAATATTCCAGTGGTGGTTCGCGATGACACGGGTGCGCAGATCGCCACCGATAGCATTTCGCTGGCCGCCAACGGGCATCTTTCGTTTACGCTGGCTACGGACAAATATCCGTCGACGGGCAACATCCGTGGGACGATTGAGTTTGACACGCCGGCGGGGACGCAGATGGGCGCGCTGGGAATCCGCATCCCGCTGGCGCATACCTTTACGACCCTACCGGCGCTGGCGAGGTAACTATTTGGGACGCATGACGAAGAAAACGACTAGCAGCGCGATCACCACGACTATTCCTACGACACCGAGAATCAACACCAGGTTGGATTTCTTCGGCGGCATGGGGGCTTGCGCCATGTTGGGCATGGCGGGCTGCGCCATCGCGGGAGGAGCGTACGCTTGAGGGCCCGGGGCGGTGGGCGCGGACGGATTCGGTGAAGTTTGTCCGAAGGTAAGCTGCGCGGGCGCTGAAAACTGGCGCGTGTAATCGCCGGGACCGCTGGGCTGCGCGGCGACGGGCGGCGGAGGTACGGCGAAGGCCGGCGGCGCTCCGGGTGTTGCCTGCGGCGTTACTGCCGGCGGTGCGGCTGCTCCGGGCGAATGGAACATGCGCGTGAATTCGCCGGGCTCCTTGGAAGCGGGGGCGGCTGCGGGCGGAACGGACGCCAGATCGAAGGTACCTTTTCCGAAGGTCTGGGTAAACTCGCCGATTCGATTCGGTCCGGAGCTGCCGGGTGCTTGCGGGGCGAGGGGCTGCTGCACGGCGGGGCTGTGCGGCATGGGTCCAGCGGGAGAGCGCGTCTCGAATAACTGTTCGAAGTCGCTGGGACCGGATTTCGTTGCGGCCGGCGGCGGCGCGGCTGCGGGGATCGGGCTGGCCTGGAACATGCGCGTGAACTCGCCGGGTTCCTTGACCGGTGCCGCTACGGCCGCCGGCGCGGGTGGGGGCGCAGGCGGCGCTTTCGGCGCCTGAAACATTTTAGTGAATTCGCCTGCTTCGGTTTGGGCTGGCGGTGCCGGTGTGAGTACCGGTGCCGGCGTGGGCGCGGGGGGGGCGGCAAGGGCTGGCGCTTGGAACATACGGGTGAATTCACCGGGCTCCGCTGGGGCTGGCTTCATCACGGGCTCGGGGGGCCGCACAGGTGCGGCGCTTTGCGGACGCTGCGCGGCCTGCAGCAAACTGTCGGCGACTACGGGGCGCTCGGCGGTTGCAAACAATTCCACGAATTGCTGGTTTAGGGCGGACTCTTCGGGGGCCGCCACGGGCGCTGGGGGCGCTGGGGACGGAGGCGGTGGGTTCGGTTGCACTTTCCACGCTCCCGCGGTTTCAAGCACTGGCTTGGCGGGCTTCGCTTTGCTTTGGTGGCTGGCGGCTTGCACCCATTCGCTGAGTCCCGGGTAATCGGGCAGGCGGTCGGTCACAAGATAGGGCGTGCCCTGATGTTTGCCGCGTTCGAGGATGCGCTGCAGATCGGGTTCGGATAAGTGATCGATGGCCTTGAGCAAGGCCGCTTGCAGGGGCGCGGACGGACGCACGAAGAGGTGGACCTTAACGGGTCGGCCCGTCGCGATCTCGCGCGCTTCGAAGGTTTTGACGCCGTCGTCGCGGTTGAGGTCCAGGAGTTCGTAACGCTCGTAGAGACTCACGTCTTTTATTATGCATCGGCAGGCTGGCCGCCGGACTTCAGACCTTTCGGAACGCTTTAGAGCGCCGCGCGATAAATCTCCAGGGCCGCGGCGGCGTCGAAATGGCGGGAGCTGAAACGGCCGCTCCACTGCGCGGCGGCCTCATCGGCGAGGCGTGGCAGGGCTTGCTCCGGCACCGTGGTGTCGCGCAGTGAGCGCGGGAGATCCGCGATCGCGGCCAACTCCTGCAAGCGGGGGATGAGATCGGCGCCCTGCTCGATCCATTCGAGCGCCGGAGCCAGCACCAGCGCGACCGCGGCGCCGGCCGACAGTTGATAATTTTCGACCAGCGGCTGGGCGCAGGCGTGCGCCGGCCCCAGCGCCGCATACTCGACCGCCAGACCGGCGAAGTGCGCACCCAGCAGCATGGCGGAACGCGCTTCCAGATCTTCCGGGACGCGCACGGCACGCGCGAAACTCGCGTCGAGCAAGCGCCAGGCTTCGCGCGAAAAGCATTCCGAAATGGGCGTGCGGCGCGTCGAGAGCAGGGTCTCGACGGCGTTCGAAATTGCGATGATAGCCATTGGCTGCGGTGGCCGCGGCGGATTGCCCCAGGGTCAGCTTGGGATCCAGGATCGCGGTGCGGTAAAAAATCTTGGGATCGCCGCAGATCATTTTGGAACGGGAGCCGGGATCGGCGATGGCGGCGTTCCCTTGCGCCTCGCTGCCGTTGGAGGCCGTAGTGGGCACCGCAATCATGGGCAACAGCGGCTTAGGAACGTTTCCGTAGCCGCGGTAATCGCGAAGCGAACCGCCGTTTGAGAGCAGCACGTTGACCAACTTCGCGAAATCGAGCGCCGTCGCCGTCGCCCAGGCCTACGACCAGATTGACGGCTTGCGGAGCGGCGTAGTCGCGCGCCGCTTCCACCATCGCGACGGCAGGGTTGGCTGTGAAATCGTGGAACGCGAAAACATCCATGCGGCGCGCCTTCAGCGAGCGCACGGCTTCCTGGGCGTGGCCGGAGTCGACCGAGTTCTGGCCGGCGATCAGAAGACAGCGGGTGGCGTTCTGTTCGCGGGCCACTTCGCCGAGGCGCGCGAATTCACCGGCGCCGAACAAGATGCGGGTACGGGGACGAAAGTCGAAAGAAGTCACTGTCCTCTATTCTCACGCAGTTCGCGCGGCTGCGGCCAGCAATTGGCGCACGGCGTCGACGCACAGCACGGCGGCGTGTTTGGAGGCGGGCTCCAGGCCGCCCACGCCGTCTTCGATGATGGCGGGCGTGATGAGCGTGAGTTCCGCCGGCGTTTTGCCAGTCATCCACTCGGTGAGCGCGGAGCTGGAGGCGATGGCGGCGGTGCAGCCGCGCGTGAGAAAGCGCGCTTCGGCGACGCGTCCATTTTCAAAGCGGGCCGAAAGCCGCAGCATGTCGCCGCACGCGGGGTTGGTGACGTCTACTTTCACGGCCGGCGGCGCCAGTTCACCGGCGTTGCGTGGGTTTTGAAAATGGTCCAGCAGACGCTCGCTATGCATTCGTGCTTCAATTATCGCTAATGGAAGTGGTGGCGGCGGTGATCGAACGCGATGGACAGATTTTGATCGGGCAGCGCAAAGCGCGCGGACGGCATGGGCTCAAGTGGGAGTTTCCGGGCGGCAAAGTGGAGCCCGGCGAGGAGCCGCGGGCGGCGCTGGCGCGTGAGTTGCGCGAAGAACTGGGCATCGACGCGCAGATCGGAGAGGAGATCGAGCGCTACGATTTCAGTTACGCCGGGCAGCCGCCTACTCATCTGATTTTTTTTCGCGTGACGGAGTTTCGGGGAGAGCCGGCGAATCTGGACTTCGCGCAGATCGTCTGGACCGAGCGGCGGCAGCTTGCGGAGTACGATTTCCTCGAAGGAGACGTCGACTTTGTAAAAAGGCTGGCGCACAAATCCTGAATCGCGAGGGCCGGCTGTGGCATCCTAAGGGCTATGAATATTGGAGTCATTGGAGCTAGCGGTAGAATCGGCCAGCGCATCGTCGCTGAGGCCCTGCAAAGAGGACATAACGTCACGGCATTCACCAGCAATGCGGCGAAGATTCCAGCTGACAAAGGGAAAGTCGCCTGGAAGACTGCGGACGTGTTGAACGCCGAGAGCGTCGGCGCCGCCATGCAGGGGCAGGATGTGCTGATCAGTTCTTACGGGCCGGCCATGGGCGCGGATCCGAAACCGCTCTCCACCGCGGCGGAAACTTTGCTGAAGGCGGGTGAGAAGAATCCCAAAGTGCGCGTGCTGATGGTGGGCGGGGCGGGGAGCCTTGAAGTGGCGCCCGGCAAAACCGTGATCGACTCCGGGCTGATTCCGGCGCAATATATCGCGATCCCCATCGCGCACAAAGAAGCGCTGGAGGTATTCAAGAAAAATTCCACGGTGAATTGGACTTACTTCAGTCCCGCGGGCTCGATTCAACCGGGTGAGCGCACCGGAAAATTTCGTCTGGGCGGCGATCAGCTCGTTGTCGGCGAGAATGGCAAGAGCGAAATCTCGATGGAAGATTACGCTGTCGCGCTGCTCGACGAGGTGGAAAAACCGAGGCATGAGCGCAAGCGCTTCACCATCGGCTATTGAGTTCGCATGCCCCGACTGAGTGTGATTTCCGCGAAGCCTTTCGAGGCGGTGGTGAGCGCCTTTTCAGCAGGAGTCGGACATACGGATCTGGGCGCGTTTCAAAGCCATCTAGGTGCGGCGCAGACCTTCGCGGAAATGGAAAGCGTGATTCGCGGCGCGCTGGCTCCATCGGGATTCATGGAATTCGCGCGCTATGACCTAGGCGCTTTTCTGCGAAAAGAGAGCGGGCGCGACACTCCCAAGATCATTCGCTTTGTGGTGGGGAATCCGCTGATCATGAAAGAAATGGTGAAGCACGTTCCCGATGCGGGCTCCTACGCGCCGGTGACGGTGTTGATTGACGAACGCGCCGACGGCGTGCATCTTTCTTACGACACCATGGTTGGGTTCCTCACTCCTTATCGAAATGAACAAGCGCTGAGCGTAGCGCGCGACCCGGATGCGAAGGTGGAACGCCTGCTCCGCCAGGCTGCTGCGTAAAATAAAGGAAGCCGCCCGCGGCTCGCCATGGCCGACACTCCCGATCCCACTGACTTCATGTTCCCGAAGCTGGACGACGCGCAGATCGCGCGGCTCGCTCCTTTTGGGCGCGAATTGCAGACGCGAGCCGGTGAAGTTGTGGTGGAGCAGGGGGACGCGCATCGCGGCGTCTTCGTGGTCCTCAACGGCGGCTTGGAACTGCTCGCAGTTTCGGCGGTGGGTGAATCGCGCCTGCGGGTGCTGAGGCGCGGAGAATTCAACGGCGAAGTGAATATGCTTTCGGGACGGCGCAGCATGGTTCGACTGCGGACGCCGGAAGCGAGCACGCTGTTCGAAATCGATCGCATCCATTTGCGGCAGATCATGCAGACCGACGCCGAGCTGGGCGAGATTTTTCTCAACGCCTTTATTCGACGCCGGGTGTATTTGATCGCGCACTCCTTCGGCGACGCGGTGCTGGTGGGCTCTAACCACTCGGGCGATACCATGCGGCTGCGCGAGTTTCTGACGCGCAACGGGCATCCGCATACTTTTTTGGATGCCGACACCGATGCTTCGGTCAGCGCTATTCTCGAACAGTTCGGCTTTGGCGTCAGCGACATTCCGGTGCTGATCTGCCGGGGGGAAAAAGCTCTGCGCAATCCCACGAATTCTGAAGCGGCCGCGTGCTTCGGATTCAACGATGAGATCGATGAAGGGGAAGTGTGCGATCTGGTGGTGATTGGCGGGGGGCCTAGCGGGCTGGCGGCGGCGGTCTATGGGGCGTCCGAAGGCCTCAACGTGATGGTGATCGAGAAGAACGCGCCGGGCGGGCAAGCCGGGTCGAGTTCGCGGATCGAAAACTATTTGGGGTTTCCGATGGGCGTTTCCGGGCAGGAGCTTTCGAACCGGGCGTTCGTGCAGGCGGAGAAGTTCGGGGCGCGAATTTCGATAGCGCGGTCGGCGACGGCGCTGAAGATAGAGCGGCCAACGTACACGATCAAACTGGACGACGGAAAATCGGCGCGCGGGCGGGCGGTTATTATGGCTGCGGGTAGCCGGTATCGCAGACTGGATCTGCCGAATCTGGCACAGTTCGAAGGTACGGGAATTTACTACGGTGCGACGCATGTCGAAGCTGCACCGTGCCGGGATCTGGACATCGCAGTGGTGGGTGGCGGCAACTCGGCGGGGCAGGCGGCGATGTTTCTTTCTTCGATCGCCAAGCATGTTTACCTATTGGTGCGCGGGCCCTGTCTGGCGAAGACTATGTCGCAGTACTTGATTTCGCGCATTGAGGCTAGTCCGAAAATTACTGTGATGTCTTGGACGCAGATCGAAAAGCTCGAAGGCGGCGATCACTTGGAGCGCATTCACTGGCGCAACACGCAGACCGGCGAAACGGGCATCCATGAGACGCGCCATGTTTTCGTGATGACGGGCGCGGACCCCAACACGGAGTGGCTGAAGGACTGTGTCGAACTGGATGACCAGGGGTTTATCAAGACGGGCACGGACGTGGGGCCGGCATGGCCGCTGCGGCGGAGCCCTTATATGCTCGAAACCAGTTTGCCGGGGGTTTTCGCGGTGGGCGATATTCGCGCGGGGAGCGTCAAGCGGGTGGCTTCAGCGGTGGGCGAAGGGTCGATGGCGGTGCAGTTCGTGCACAAGGTTTTGGCGGAATAAAACTAGGCTGGATAAGATCAGGCCGGGCGGGCGGTGAGGAAGGTCAGGAATTCCTGGGTGTCTTTGGTCATGCCTTTGGCGAAGCTGGCGACTACTTTGCCGTCGGGATCGAGGATCGCGTAATACGGAATGGCGACGGTGGAGAATTTTTCGTCCTGCAATTTTTGATTCTCTTCGGACTCTTTGTCGGTGCCGTCGGTGTAGAGTTCCACCAACACCAGGTTTTTCGCGGCTTCGGCGATCTCGGGGCGGGGGAACATGTTGGCCTTCATCCAGTGGCAATTGGTGCAGGCGTAGCCGGTGAAGGTGACCAATACCAATTTGTTTTCGGCGCGCGCTTGGTTGAGCGCTTCCTGGTATTGGTTCTTCATCCAGACCTGTTGCGCGGAGGCGCGCGTTGTTGAGGATGCCGCCGGTTGGCGGCGGGAACGTAGGCGTCGAGTTCGCCTAGCGGCGCGCCGAACATGCCGGGGAGCAGGCTGAACGCGAAGATCAGCAAGACGCTGGCGACGATCAGGCGTCCGATGCCCAGGTGATCGCCTTCTTCGTTTCCTTCTAGTTTGAGGAGGCCGAGCAAATACAGGCCGGCGAGCGCGAACAGCACGAACCAGCCGGCTAGGAAGCGCTCGCGCGTGATCCAGCCTAGCTGCAGGACTTGATCGATGTTCGATGCGTACTTGAGCATGGCGGCTAGCAGTACGAATCCCATGACGACTTTTACGCGCGCAAGCCAACCGCCGCTCTTGGGGAGCTTCTTCAGGTAGCCGGGGAATGCGGCAAGGAAAAAGAACGGCGATGCCAAGCCCGCTGCGAAGCTCACCATTCCTAGGACGGGCTGCAGGCCTTTCGATTGTACGGACGCCACCAGCAGGCTGCCCATGAAGGGGCCGATGCAGGCGAAGGATGTCAGGGCGAAGGTCAGGCCCATGAGCAGCGTGCCGAGGTAGCCGCCGCGGCGGGAGGCGGAGTCCAGTTTCGTGAGCATGCTGGAGGGGAGCGTGATTTCGAAGGCTCCGAGCAGGCTTAGAGCGAAGGCGCCGAAGACGAGCGTGATGAAACCGTTTACCCAGGGGTTCGCGCCTAGTTGGTTTACGCCGAAGGGTCCGACGGCGGCGGTGACGCCGAGGCCCAGGGCGCAGAACAGGACTACGATGCCGAGCGAGAAGACGAGTGCTTGTAAGAGTCCGCCGCGTTGGTTCAGGAAAAACGAGACGGTGATGGGGATCATCGGGAATACGCATGGAGTGAAGATGGCGGCGAGTCCGAGTCCGAAGGCGGTGATTAGAAATGTGGGGAGGCTGCCGGCGTTCGCTGGAGCCGGAGTCTCTACGGAGGCGTTGACGACTTTGACGGCTGCTGCGCCGGGTTTGATTTCGGTGTATCCGGCCGGGACGACGTACGCGGCGGGGGCAGGGCTGCCGGGTCCACCGTCACTGTGAAGGCCGCGGTTTTCTTGCGCGGGGGCAAGCACTGGCGGTCGTTACAGGCTTGGTAGCGCACGTTCGCTGTTAGCTCGACGGAGCCCTTGGCGTCGGGCGCTAGAGTCGCGGTCAGGGGTAAATCAACTTGCTTCTCGAATGTTTCGGTGTCGAGGTTGAAATTCTTGTCGAACTGGCGGTTGGGGGGCGGCTGGTACAGCTTCGCGCTTTTGACCGCGGGGTTCTCGGCTAGCTCGGCGGTGGTGGGGATGGGGCCGCCTGTGGGCGTCGTCAGCGAATAAAGGTGCCAGCCTTCTTGAAACGTGGCTTTCAGATGCAGGGGGACGGAGGAGCCGGCGGGGGCTCTGGTGACATCCGAGGTGAGGGTCCACTGGATCGGGTCAAGCTTCTGGGCGTTCGCGGCGGCGATGGCTGCCATAAGGGCGAACGCGAAGCTCAGTACCCGTTTCATTGCATTGCGACTTTACTCGCTGCGGTGCGATCCAGCTCCGCTTCTATTTTCTCATTAATCCGGCTGTGCGCAAACTCCGAGGCCACGCGGATGGCGTTCTTGATGGCGTTGGCGTTGGAGCGGCCGTGGCAGATGATGCTCACGCCTTTGACGCCCAGCAGCGGCGCGCCGCCGTATTCGGAATAATCCACGCGCTTGCGGAAATCGCGGTAGGCTTCTTTCGAGAGCACGTAGCCGATCTTGCGGGTGACGGTGGCTTCGAGCGATTCGCGCAGCATGCTCTGCAGCATCTCGACCAGGCCTTCGCTGACCTTGAGCGCCACGTTGCCGATGAAGCCGTCGCACACCACCACGTCGGCTAGTCCGGAGTAGATGTCGCGGCCTTCCACGTTGCCGATGAAATTCAGCGGCAGGCCTTTGAGCAGCGGCGTGGCGGCGCGGGTGAGATCGTTGCCCTTGTGTTCTTCTTCGCCGATCGAGAGCAGGCCGACGCGCGGCGAATGGATTTTGAAAATGTAGCGCGAATAGATTTCGCCCATCACGGCGAACTGCGCCAGCATGGCGGGGGTGGAATCGACGTTCGCGCCCACGTCGACCACCACCACGGGCGTTCCTTTTAGCGTGGGGAAGGCCGATGCCAGCGCCGGGCGCTGCACGCCGCGAATCATGCCCTGCACCATTTTGGCGGTGGCCATGACGGCGCCGGTATTGCCGGCCGAGACGAAGCCGTCGGCTCCGCCGTCGCGCACCAGGCGCGCGGCCACGTGGATCGACGAGTTCTTCTTGGTGCGCACGGCCTTGGCCGCCGAGTCCTCCATGGTGATGACTTCGGCGGCGTGGCGGATTTCGATGGGCAATGCGTCGGCGCCGGCGTGGGTCGCCAGTTCCTGGCGGACCACATCTTCCTGGCCGACCAGGATGACGCGCAGACCCAATTCGGACGCAGCGCGGATGGCTCCTTCGACTTCCGCCTTGGGGGCGTGGTCGCCGCCCATTGCGTCTACCGCAATTGTCAGCATGGGAGCGCGTGCGGGCTATTCTTCGACAACTTCTACGACTTCGCGGCCTTTATATTTTCCGCAGCGCGGGCAAACGCGGTGCGGCAGTTTGGGTTCATGGCAACTGGGGCACTCGGAAAGCACCGAGCGCGTGAGCGAATCGTGAGTGCGGCGCGCGGAGGTGCGGCGCTTGGAATGACGTCGTTTTGGATTGGGCACGTTCTTCTACCTTTTTAAGATTTCAAACTCTTGAGCGCCGCCCAGCGGTCGTCGGTCGTCTCCGCGTGGCACTGGCACTCTTTCTGGTTCCGGTTCTGCCCGCAGATCGGGCAAATTCCTTTGCAGGTTTCCCTGCAAACCCGCTGCATGGGCAGCGTCAGCAAAATAAACTCGCGCAGGACGTCGTTCAGTTCCACGCCGTCGCCTTCGTAGAAACCCATTTCGGCTTCGCCGCTATCGATCTCTTTTTCGTCGCCGTATCCTTCGGCCACCGGCCGATAATACAACGCGAAATCGGAATCGATGGGGAAGCGCGCCGGTTCCAAGCAGCGGTCACAATCGGCTGCCATTTCAACGATCACGTGGCCGGACACCTTGATTTCGGCGTCCGATCCCAGCACCAACTCGGCTTTTCCCTGCGCGCGGAGCGGCCCCGACTGGTGCAGATTGGTATCTTTATCCTTCGCTCCCAGTTGAAAATCAATGTCACCCGGCGCGATTTCGACATCGAAACGGCCAGCGCGGACATCCAGGTCCCGAAGATGAAAGAACACGGCGAACTCCTGCCCCAGGGCACACACTCCGGGGTACCGGGGCGGACCGAGCAAAGTATCAGTATATCAAGGTGCTGGGGCCGGCGTCACGCCCGCAGCGCTGGCTGGCGCCGTGGGTGATCGCTTTGGAATTCAGCGGCCCCCTCTTGATGGTTTGGGAGGTTTCGGAGGCTCCGAAGACCCGGGCTCGAAGTCAGGTGGGTTTTTGTCGCAGCCAAAAATCTCCGGTCGCGTCTCAGCCAATTTCTCGACGTCTGATCCGTCACCTTCGACCGTCATAAATATCCCGTCCGGGGCGAAGGGTCTCAGTTTCCCAATAATCTTGATGCCACTGAAAATTCCAAGCAACGGCTCGGCCTTTGAGGGCCAGTGCCAAATCTTGAAATTCGTCTGCATCGTCTAAAGTTTACCAGCTACGCACAAATAATCGGGACTACCAACTCCAATCAAGATCAGGCACAGGACTATATTCCGCGCTACGCTTTTGCCGTTTTTCCGCGCTTCGACGAATGGGCGCGGACTGAAGTTTTAGGGGGCACACGGGAGGTGAGATCGAGTACGACCCGCAGGACCTGATTCACTGCGGCGTCCGTGGGGAAAGCATTGGCGATTTCAGGATCCAGCAGCACTAGATTGGTTCCGGACCGAGTATGCGCCGCATACTTACCGCGAACGCCGCCTTTCATCTTGGCGAAGTCGTATTCGGGCCGCAGATCGTCCTCGATTTTGCGATTAGCCTTCTTCATAAAACTTTCGTTCGTGAGAGGTGGCCTTGCGGGCGCTTATGATGCGGATACTTCCGGGCGCATCGGCGTGCGCCACTACGAGAATGCGCTTACGGCCCGAGACCACGATGCCAGTATACCTTCTATCGTGAAGCGCTCTGCTACATTGAAGCAATATGGTCGTTGAGATTGAAGGCGTTCCGCTGCATCTGGCGCACCCCGACGAGTTGTCGATTCACATGGGTGGGGCAGGAAGAAGTGATGCGCCAACTGCTGGCCGCCTGGCTGGTGATCGACGCGCAGGATCTGCCGATGAACCCGCGGCTGCTGGGCAAGCCGGGGGTGGGGAAGACCACGCTGGCGTATGCAGCGGCCAAGCGGCTGGATCGGGAAGTTTTCATCATGCAGGCTACCGTCGACACGCGGCCTGAGGATCTTGCTGGTCACGCCGGTGATCGAGGGCGAAGCGCGGCTGCGCTATGTGGCTTCGCCGCTGGTGACGGCGATGCTGCGCGGGGGGATCGTGATTCTCGATGAGGGCAATCGCATGAGCGAGAAGAGTTGGGCGAGTCTGGCGCCACTGCTGGATAATCGCCGGTATGTGGAATCGATCGTCGCTGGAATCAAGATCAAGGCGCATCCTTTGTTCCGTATTGTGGCGACGATGAACGACGACGCCAGCACGTTCGATTTGCCGGAGTATATTCACTCGCGGTTGCAGCCGATGATCCTGATCGATTTCCCGGAGCGTCATGAAGAGTTCGCGATTTTGCGCGAGAACCTGCCGTTTGGCGACGAACATATTCTCAATTACGTCACCGATTTCTCTGCAGCAGGCGCATGCGGCGGACGAACGCTACACGGCGCGCGACGGCATCAATATGGCGCGTTTCGCGATGAAGCTGATGCACGGCGAGGCGGAGCGGGGGGCGAAGCCGGACCGCGGCGAGAGCTTGAAGACTGCGATTGTGCAGACGCTCGGCGAAGAGGCCTTGCGCTATGTCCCTCGAAGCTGAAATCAAATCCGGCGGGTTGAATCGAGGCAAGGTTCGCTACTTCCCGGTGGTGCCGGGGAAGCTGGAATTCGCGCTCGAATTGCGCAAGCTGTTGCTGGACGCGAAGCCGGGCGTGGTGGCGGTGGAGTTGCCGGGATTTCTCGCATCCTGCTATCAGCGTGCGCTGGCGCGGTTGCCGGAGATGTCGGTGATTCTGTATCACGACGACGATGGCGACGACCGCGCGATCTACGTTCCCGTTGAGCCATGCGATCCGTTTGTGGAGGCGCTGCGGACGGCGGAAGAAATCGGCGCGCAGGTGATTTTTCTGGAGCCGGATTCGGCGGAGCGTCCGCATTTGCCGGACACTTATCCGGATACTTACGCGACACGGCGGATCGGGCTCGATCCTTATATCGAGGCGTATCGCGTGTATCCGCAGATGCGCACGGAGGAGGTGACGGCGCACGCTTCCGCGATGGCGTGGAAGCTGCAGGGCGCTGATCCGGAGGCGAGCGTGGTGGCGGTGGTCGCGCTCAATATGCTCGACCCGCTGCTGGATGCGATGGAGACTCCGCAGCCGCCGCCGGGGCGTGGGAAGAAGTATCAGCCGGAGCTTTTGAATCCGCATCCGGATTGTCTGGCGGAGATCACCATCGAGTTTCCGTACTTGCAGGAGCGCTACGAATTTTTCCGGCTGGGGATGAGTGCGCCGCCATACGACGATAAAGTGCTCGACCGGCCGCGGGTGCAATTCGATTTGATGCGCGAGGCAGAGGGGAAGTATACGCTGTCGACGGGCGAGAAGCTAGCGCACTGGCAGCGGCGGATGATTGCGCGATTCACTCGCAATCTGGCGCATATCACGGGCGATTTGGTGGCTAGCGTTTACGATCTGGCGGTGGCGGCGCGGTCGGTGGTGGACGATAACTACGGCTGGGAAGTTTGGCAGATGGCGAATCGCTATCTGGCGCAGCATGAGGTGTC
Source organism: Bryobacterales bacterium (assembly GCA_963745995.1). Taxonomy (GTDB): domain Bacteria; phylum Acidobacteriota; class Terriglobia; order Bryobacterales; family Bryobacteraceae; genus Palsa-187. The sequence goes on along the minus strand of CAVUZF010000005.1, from coordinate 235,007 downwards.
GGATCTGGACACGGTTCGCTTGAACGCGAGCGAAATCTGGATCAATACCAAGCGGCTGCGCATCCGCCGGCGGCTTCCGCGCGCTAAGCAGCGTCTGAAACCGGCGGGGTTGAAGCCGCGCAAGCGTGAGAAGTTTGCGGGCGAGTGGGCGGAGCAGACTACGGGCGAGGCCATTTGTTCTTATCCGCCGGAGGATTTGGTGATCGAGGAATATGGGCGCTTCGTCAAGCAGAAGGCCAAGGCGATTTTGTCGGAAGAGCGGGTGCGGGTGGAGCCGTTCACGACTTCGATACTCGACGGCATCGACATTCGCGAGACCATTCGCAACTGGCACCGGCATAAGATTTTCGTGCGGTCGGCGGATCGGCTGGCGGGCGAAGTGGGGTCGCTGGTGGTGATCTTCGATGAGGATCGAGATGATCGCTACACCTATCTGACTACTTGGCTGGGGGAGCATCAGAACGAATCGGACATGGCGTTTTATTCTACGCATCCGTTCGATAACATCGTCGGACCGGGGATCGGGCGCGCGGAATATGGCGGGCTGCTGATGACGCTGCCGCCGCGGCGGCTGTACGACGTGTGGTCGGACCCGGATTACGAATTTGCGGAGTCGAAACCAGAGCGGTTGTTGATGGCGGCGCTGGATTATTCTGTCGAGCGCTTTGTGGTTTATGTGGCTGCGAAACCGCCGCGCTCGATTTTCCGTTCGATTGCAGCGCATTTGAATCGCAAAATATTGTACGTGCCGATCGGGCAGTTATCGCCGACTAAGGTCAAGAGGCTGCGCGTGGTGCATGTGCTCGATAGCTACGCTCGGCGCGCGGAAGCCAAAGAATATATCTGGTGAACTAGACTGCGGCCAACGCGGCGGTCGCGCTGGGGGGCGCGGCGGCTGTCGGGAGGGGGTCGAACTTCACGCTCACCAGTTTCGAGACGCCGGGTTCCTGCATGGTCACGCCGTAGAGCGCTTGCGCGGCTTCCATGGTGCGCTTGGCGTGGGTGATGACGATGAACTGGGTGTCGTGCGACATTTCCTTGATCAGGCGCGTGAGGCGCTGGATGTTGGGTTCGTCGAGCGGGGCGTCCACTTCGTCGAGGATGCAGAACGGGCTGGGCGTGTAGCGGAAGATGGCCATCAGGAGCGCCATCGCGGTTAGGGATTTCTCGCCGCCGGAGAGCAGGGCGATGTGTTGCAGGCGCTTGCCGGGGGGCGAGGCCATGATGTCGATGCCGCTTTCGGCGAGGTTCGATTCGTCGGTCAGGCGCATTTCGCCTTGGCCGCCTCCGAAGAGAGTTTGGAACATTTCCTTGAAGTGCGTGTTGATGCTTTCGAAAGCTTCGGCGAAGCGGCGGCGCGATTCGGTGTCGAGTTCCTGGATGGCCTTTTCGGTGTCGCGGATGGAATCGAGCAGGTCTTGGCGCTGGGTGTTTAGGAACTCGTAGCGCTGTTGGGCTTCGTGGAATTCTTCCAGTGCTTGCGGATTCACGGGGCCTAGCGCTTCGATGCGGGCGCGGACTTCTTGATAGCGCTGCTCGGATTCTTCGACGTTGACCGGCTCGGCTTCGGGTTCTTGCGCGGCGGCGATTTCGCTGGCGGCGGCGCTCAGTTCTTTGCGGCGAGGTTTCGTCGAGATATTTCAGCTCGGATTGCTTGCGGACTAGTTCTAGTTCGATGTGCGAGCGCTGTTCTTGCGCGGTCTGGGCGTCGATGCGCAGGGACTTGAGCGCTTCATCGAGGGCGGCTAGGGCTTCGCGGCCTCCGGTTTCTTGCGCGGTGAGGAGATCGACGCGGGCCGTGGCTTCGGAGGTGTGTTCGATGAATTGCTGAGCGCGTTGATCCAGCTCGATATTGTCGGTGAGCAGGCGGGCGCGTTCGACGCCCATGCGTTCGAGATCTCCGGCTAGTTGTTCGCGGCGGTGCGGTGAGTTGGGTGATCTGGGCTTCCAGGCGCGCGGCGGCGGTTTTCTCGGCGCGGGCGCGCTCGTCTAGGCCGGCTAGGTCGGCGCGCAGGACGGAATATTCTTCGCCGATGGCGTGGACTTGGGCTTGCAATCCGTCGAATTCGCCGCGGGCGATTTCTACTGCTTTTTCCTGGTCGAAGCGGGCTTGTTCTTTTTCGGCTACCAAAAGTTGATTGCGTTCGCGCTGGGCGCGGGCTTGTTCGTCTTGGCGGGCCAGGCGTTCTAGTTCCAGGCGGGCTGTCGAGAGGCGCGAACCGGCGCGGGCGTATTCTTCGGCTAGTTTGCGTTGTTCGTGATCGAGGGCGAGCGCGTCCTTCTCCTGCGCTTGTTGTTGGGCGCGGACTTGTTCCAATTCTTCTGACAAGAGCGCCAGGCCGCGCTCCAGGGCTTCTAGTTCGGAGGTCAGATCGTCGGCTTCGCGGTCGCGGACTTCTACTTGGGCGGTGAGTTCGCGCAGTTCGCGCTTGAGGGCTAGCGGGCCGCCGGAACTTTTCTTGCCTCCGGTGATGGTGTGGCCGTGATAGCTGGCGCCGTCGGGCAGGAGGAAATAGCAATCGGGATGGGACTCGGCTAGGCGCGGGGCGGCGGAGTGATCGGATACCAGGAAGCAGCGGGCCAGGCGCGGCAGAGGCCTTGCGGCGCGGCGGCGAAACCGTTGGTCAGGCGAAGGGCGTCGCGCAGAGTGCCGGAGACGGCGGGATCGGAAGAGAGATCGGGTGCGGCTAGCGGAGCGCTCGCCGGATTCGGGGTGCACCAGGAAAGTCGCCCGGCCATCGGAGGCGGCGCGCAGGACTTCGATGCCGCGTTCGGCGCCTTGCCAGTCCTGGACGACTACGTATTCCAGTTCTTCGTGCAGGAATTCTTCGGAGGCGCGCTCCCATTCGGGATTGGTGACTTCTACGAAATCGGCCAGCACGCCGAGGGGGCGGAAGCCGTCGGTGGGGCGGTCGAACAGGCGCTTCACCGATTCAGTGGTGTAGGCGCGGTGCGACAGGATTCCTTCGAGCGATTCTTTGCGGGCTTTCTGCTTGGAGAGCGCTTCGCGCAGGGCGTTCAATTTCTGGCGGGATTCGACGGTGCGCTGCTGGCGGTCCTTCGATTCTTCTTCGACGCGGCGGCGGCGGTCGGTTAGGGATTCGAGTTCCAGTTGGCGCGCGGAGAGGCGCGAGGATAGTTCGGCGCGGCTTTGGTCGAGGCGGGCGATGTCGGCGGACGCTCCTTCTTCTTCCTTGCGGGAGCGGGCGGCGTCGCGTTCCATGGCGGCTAGGTATTCGTCGGCTTGCGCCAGTTGATTGCGCAGCGCGGAGGCTTCACCTAGCAGGCGCAACACTTGCTGGCGGGCGGATTCCAGTTGAGCGCTCGCGGTCGCGGAGATGATTTTGGAGGGCGTCGCGTTCTTGCGATTTGGTTTCCAGGCGCTCGCGGGCGGCGGCGGCATCGCGTTCGATGGCGGCAATGTTTTCTTGATGCGTCGGCTAGTTCGGCGGACTCGCGCTGGTGGCGTTCGTCCAGAGAACGCGTTTCGGTTTCGCCGGACGGCCATGCGTTCTTCGATGGCTCCGATCTGCTTGGCTTGGAGGGCGAGGCGGCTGCGGGTGCGCTCGGCTTCTAGATTCAGTTCAGCGACGCGGGCGCGGGATTCGGTGAGCGCGGCTTCCACTTGATAGCAGGATTCCTGGGTGCGCGCGTATTCCTGTTCCTTGGTCTGGACTTCGGCGGAGAGGGTTTGGAAACTGGTCTGCGCTTCGGTGAGATCGAGCGCGAGTTTGGCGGCGTCGCTTTCGAGCATCTGGAAGCGGCCGGCGACGGCTCGGCGGAGATGCGCCAGCATGTCGGTGCGCAGCTCTTCGTAGCGCTTGGCTTTCGACGGCTTGGCGCTTGAGGGAATTGGCTTGGCGGCTGACTTCTTCGAGGATGTCGAACACGCGGGCCAGATTTTGTTTCGCGCTTTCGAGTTTCGATTCGGCCAGGCGCTTGCGGGTTTTGTATTTGCCGATGCCGGCGGCTTCTTCGATGATGGCGCGGCGGTCGGCTGGTTTGTTGGAAAGAATCTGGCCGATGCGGCCTTGCTCGATGATGGCGTAGCTTTCCGGCCCGAGGCCGGTGCCCATGAAGAGTTCCTGGATGTCGCGCAGGCGGGCGGATTTGCCGTCGATCAAATATTCGCTTTCGCCCGAGCGGTAGAGGCGGCGCGTGATGGTGATTTCGGAGGGCTTGTGCGGATGGCCGTTTCCGTTGGCGTCGGGTTCGGCGGGGCGATGCGCAGCGGTGGGGTCGGCCATCGTCAAAGTGACTTGCGCGAGCCCTAGCGGCTTGCGGTCGCGGGTGCCGGCGAAGATGACGTCTTCCATGCGGGAGCCGCGCAGGCTCTTGGCGCTTTGCTCGCCGAGAACCCAACTGATGGCGTCGCTGAGGTTGGATTTTCCGCAGCCGTTGGGGCCCACGACGGCGGTGACGCCGGAGCCGTGGAAGCGCATTTCGGTGCGATCGTAGAACGACTTGAAGCCTTGGATATCGACGCGCTTGAGCTGGAGCAAAACCTAGCCCTCCATATAAGTATAGAGACGCATCTCGGGGGGACAAACCAATCCTAAACTGTATTGGGGGGAAAGTAAAGCACCAAGACTACTGGGGCTGGGGGCAGACTGGGAAATACCCCTAGATGTGGGGGTCGGGGCACCCTAGGGGAGTTCGTGGAGAGCGGGCTTGATGTCCTCCTCGGGGCACTCGAAGGGTTCACCCAGATAGTGAAATTGTTGCATATCGCGGTCGAGGGTGAGCTTTTCGAGGACGGCGCCGTAGGGGATAGTGTGTTTAGATGCTGCTGAGGGGGCGGAGGGTCCGAGGGTTGAGTTTGACGGCTTCGATGGATTTGGTGAGCTCGAATTTGGCCATGGGGTTAGTTTACGCGAACAGCAGACGGCCTTTGGGTTCGGGGATGGGGCGTCCAAGTTCGCGGGCGGTTTCTAGCCATTCGGCGATTGGCTTCGGCGTTAGCGAGCGCTTCCTGGCGGTGGGCGCCGTCAACTGCGCAGCCAGCTAGTTCCGAGCCTTCAGCCATGAAGGCCAAGTCTTCGTTACTCCCATACAGAATGATTTCGTACTTGGTCATAGGGTCCCTTCCGCCAGTTTATATTGAAACAGGATCTTGCGTACTTGTTTCACATGGTACGGTTTGGAGCAGGGTCTTGGGCGGGCCCATTCCAAGCTGATCTTCGATGAACATTTCGAGTCGTGGGGACTATGAAAGAGTTTAGGCGAATCGGCTTGCAGCGATATAATTTCGTTTAGCCTCATCCCGGTTAACCCGTCTTGAGACGATCACTATAAAACAGTTTGCCAGGTCGAATGTGTTGAGTTTCGCGATTCGGTGAGAATAAATGAAACTATATCGATCGTTAGGGCGCCGGATCTCGATGGAGTGGAAGGTGGCCGCCGGGCTGGCCGGTATTCTGATCTACTTCTTCCTTCTGAGCCATCACGGCCTGCGCACCTACTTCGATAGCGATGACCTCATGAATCTGGTGCAGTTGCACGGTTACTGGCGCTGGCCGTGGTGGCGGAATGCACTTGAGGCACTAATCATCGTCACTCCCACATACCGGCCCATGGGCGACGTGTTCTATCGCGCGCTGTATTCGATTTTTGGTTTCCATCCCCTTCCGTTTCGCGCAGCCTGCTATGCCCTGATGGTCGTGAACCTGGGCCTATTCTTCCGCTTCGCGCTTATGCTGACCGGCTGGCGCAAGGCGGCATTGCTCAGCACGCTGGTATTTAGCTTTCATGCCGCGCTCGACAATCTCTACTTCAGTACCGGCACCGTGTACGACATTCTGTGTGTCTTCTTTACTCTCGCCGCGTTTATCAGTTACGCGAGAGTTCGCGGCAGCGGCCATGAACTTCAGGCAAGAGATATCGTGATCTTTCTCTTGCTTTATGGCGGGGCGCTCGATTCCAAAGAAATGGCGGCTTCGCTGCCGTTCGCTTTGATTCTGTATGAGGTCATCCTCGCGCCCCGAGTTCCGTTAGTTCGATTGTGGCGCCGTGCGCTGCCGGTGCTGCTGGCAGGGCTCCTGACAGTGGCGGCTTTGGCTGTAAAGGTCCCGACGCTAGCGGACGATTCAGGTTACCTTCCGCGACACTCGCCCGCTTACCTGCTGAGGAACGCGCAACACTACGTTGGCGTGCTTTTTTTCCTGGAGCAGCCTTTGGGGCAAGCTAAGTTGATCTGTCTGGCAGTGCTCGCCGCTATTGCCTGCGTTGCGGCGCGCAGGCCGGCCGCACTCTTTGGTTTATGTTACGGCTTTATCGCTCTGTTCCCGGTCCTGCCGATACCGCCGCGAGGTGGCTACGTTTTATATCTGCCCCTAATTGGTTTTGGACTATTCTGCGGAGAAATGTTCGCAGCGGCAATGCAGGCGGCGCCGCGTCTTCTGGGTCTCGGCGGCCGAAGACCGTTGTGGACGTCGTTGAGCCAAGCCGGGCTGTGTGTGATTTTAGCAGCCGGTCTGTTCGTCATTCATTCTCGCCACTTGCGCGATCAGAGCCTGGATACCTATACGGGACGGGAAGACGCAGCCATGCGGGAGACGGTCCGCATCATGCGAACCGAGCATCCAACGCTGCCTGCGGGCACGCGCTTGTTCTTCCTCGAGGATCCCCTTCAGAAAAATGTGTTTACTCTACAGTTCCTCATGCAGGCCGTCTATCACGATCCGTCGCTCTGCGTGGAGCGGCAGAATAACTTCGCCACGCCCATCGATCCGGCCGAATACCCGATTTTCAATTCCGTGGTTTCGATTCGCGATGGCAAGTTGCGGGAATGGCATGTGCCGCCGACCGACGGGGAAGAACCGGTGGTACCAGTGACATTCACACCCAGCACGGTCAGGCCTGGACAGTCCATTCAGATGCGCGTCGGAACTTATTCGGACTCTGCCGTGGACATCAAGTATCGGACGACCGGGCGCTTCTCCGGGTACGATTGCGTCGCGTCGCGTTGGACCACCCTCAACACCGATGGGGTTAGTACGATTCCGATTCCGGGCTTACAAGACCCAGCAACCACGCAGATCACCGCCGTGCGCGTGAGCGGGGACGTGTGGCGAAAGGCGCGCGGCGGGTTTGTCGTTCGATAATGCGGTTGACTCTGGCCGAAGGACGATCGCTGCTGGGTCTAAGATCGCAAACTGCGATCTTGGAAAATGCGATCGAACATTCTTGTCAAATTCGCAGGCGGGGGCTTCGAAACTGATCTTGAGTCGGGCTCCGGTGGCGCTGGCTAGGTGGTCGAGTGTTTGCGGGTGCGTCCGCGCAGAAGAACTAGCCCGGTCGTCCTGTCCACCGGCCATGCGAAATCTCAGCGCGATGATGACGATAGAACCATGGGAGAGGCGCGGACGCGATCCGAGGTCGATCTATTGTAATTCCTCTATGGCGCTCGAAAGCCCTTTCCGGAACAACTGCAATGCGATCTCGATGAAATCCGGAACGAACGCAGGATCACGGCTTAGTCTTTGGGTTGAAGAGCGATAGCCAGCGGATCCGAAACCGAGTGAACCTTCGCTCCGCTATATCAGGCAATGCATTCGATCAACGCGCCGGTTAGGAGTCCTACATTGTCCGGGGTGGCTAGGGGGCCCATTACGCCGATGCGGAAGATTTTGCCGGCTAGGGGACCGAAGCCTCCGGCGATGTCGATATCGTATTTCGCTAAGAGGGTTTTGCGGACTTTCAGATCGTCGACACCGGCGGGGACTTTTAGTGTATTGATGTTGACGATGCGGCGGGCGTCGTCGTCGATGAACATCTCTAGGCCTGCGGCTTCGATGCGGCGGACGAATTCATCGTGCATCGACTGGTGGCGTGCGAAGCGGGCTTCGATGCCTTCTTCAAGGGCTAGAGCCAGGCCTTCGCGGAGGGCGTAGAAAGATGTGATGGGCGCCGTGTGGTGGTAGCGGTGGGCTCCTTCGTAGTAGTCGAGCAGGAGTTTTAGATCCAGGTACCAGATGGGGCACGGAGCTTTGCGGGCGCGGAGACGGTCTACGGCTTCGGGGGAGACGGTAATGGGCGAGAGGCCGGGGGGCAGCTCAAACCTTTTTGGGTGCAACTGAAGGCTACGTCGACGCCGGAGGCATCGATGTCGATGGGCATGGCTCCTAGGGAGGTCACGCAGTCGACTATGGTGATGGCTTTGGCGGCGCGGGCGGGGGTGGTGATCGCAGTCAGATTCTGGCGCGCGCCGGTGGAGGTTTCGGCGTGGACGAAGGCAACGGCGTTCGGCTTTTCGCGATCGATGAAGGCGGCGGCTTCGGACTCGGTGAACGTCTCGCCCCAGGGCTTGCTGCTGCAGACCACATTGGCGCCGTGGCGGCGGCCCATTTCTACCAGGCGCTCGGCGAAGTAGCCGGCGGTGAAGACTGCTAGTTTTTGGCCGGGCTCGACGAAATTCGCGAGCGCGGTTTCCATGCCGGCGCTGCCGGTGCCGGAGATGACTTGTACGAAGGGAGTTTTGGGTGCCGAAGACGGGGCGGAGGTCGCGGCGGATCTCTTCGTAGACTTCGAAAAAGAAGGGGTCGAGGTGGCCGACGATGGGCTTGCCCATGGCTTCGTAAACGCGCGGGTGGACTTGGGTGGGACCGGGTCCGAAGAGCAGGCGACGTGGCGGTTCTAACGTGGAATGTGAATTGGACATGAAATTCAAGTTTAGCGCGGGGGGCGGGGGGACGCGAGTTTTGTGATGACGACGTTGCTTCGGTCGGGGAAAAAAGGGACGGAGCCTGAATTTCTGGCGGCTGATGCCGGCTACTCCGTTGCTCAGGGAGAAATCAGGCTCCGTCCCTCTTTAGTAGGTCTCTACGGTGGGGGTGGGTGCGGGGCGGACGCGGAGACGGAAGTGGTAGACCAAGGCTCCAGTGGCTAGGGTTAGGGCAGCGGCTAGTGAGATTAGAGGTTTGAATTCGACGCCGCGGATGATCATCCAGATGCCTATCAGGATAAAGACTACGGGGATTAATGGATAGCCGAAGCTTACCACGCGGAGTTTCTGCCATCCTTTGCGGCGGCGGAAAATCATGAGTGAGGCCACGCTCATCACGGCGAAAATATTTAGTGTGAAGCCGATGTAGATGGCCAGCTGCGGGAAGGGGGTCACGGTCATCAGCATGGCGCAGACGCCTTGCGCTACGATCGCGGCTACGGGGGTGTGCCACTTGGGATGCACCTTGGCGGCGGAGGCTAGGAAGGCTCGGTTCTTGGCCATGGCGTAGTAGACGCGCGGACCGATGGTGACCATGGCGTTCACGGTCGACATCAGCGACAGGGCCATGAGCGCGGCGAAGATGCCGGCTACTTGCGGGCCGAACAGGCGGGAGGCGGCTAGAGCTCCGACGGCGGTCTCGCCTTTCAGGTTTTCTAGAGGGACGGCGTAGATGAAAACTACGATTCAAGGCCACGTATAACGCGGCTACCAGAATCGTTCCGGCGGTCAGGGCCAGGGGGAGCGTGCGCGAAGGCTGTTTCAATTCTTCGGCTACGTAGGTGGCGGCGTTCCAGCCGCTGTAGGCGAGGTAGATGAAGAACAGACTGAGGACGAATTGGGTGGGGATGGAATCGTGGGACGTGCGCACGGCGGGCACCGAGAAGTTATGCCAGTTGCCGTTGCCTATGGTGAAGGCCAGAAAGATGAAGGAGACGAGCGTTAGAATTTTGGCTCCGGTGAGCACGTTTTGGAGGCGCGCGACGCGCTGGACTCCGAAGATATTGATGGTGGTGAAGAGCAGCACGAGCAGGCACGCTACTACCTGCGCCCAGCCGAAGGTGAATTTCCAATCGCCGGAGCCGAAAAGGACGCGCGAGTCTTCGAAATGCAGGGCGGGGAAAAATTGCGCTAGGTAATCGGAGAACGCCAGGGCGGTCAGGGCGATGGGGGCGGAGAAGCCGGCGAAGAAGGAGACCCAGCCGGTCATGAATCCCCAGGTGGGGCCGTAGGCTTGCGTGAGGTACACGTATTCGCCGCCGGAGCTGGGCATGTTGATGCCTAGTTCGGAGTAGCAGAGCGCGCCGCAGAGGGCGCAGACGGCTCCTACTACCCAGATCCAGAGGACGAGACTGGCGGAGCCCAGATCGCCGGCAAGATAACCGGTGATGGTGAAGATGCCGGTGCCGATCATGTTGGAGACTACTAGCGCGGTCGCGCTGACGACGCCGAGCTGCCGGAGGAGAGAGGGTTTGGAGGTAGCCACGGCTAGGTTTATTTTACTAGTTGATTACGCCGTGGCACTTTTTGTATTTCTTGCCGCTGCCGCAGGGGCAGGGGTCGTTGCGGCCGGTTTTTTGCGAGAAGAGAGCGGCGGCCGGGGGCTCGGGGCCGGGGGACGCGGCGTCGGATCGTGATCGTGTTCGTCGTCTTGTTCGGCTTCGAAGACGGGGGCCAGGCCGTGGAGGCGGAGGCGTTCGTCTAGCGCGAACGTCACTAGTTCGGTTTCGGGCTGGGTCAGGTGCGCTATGGAATCGATTTTGCGCAGCATGCCTTTGACGCGGCCGCGGGTGGTTTCGCCGGGCATGGCCAGGGCGTAGGCGAAGAGGGCGTCGTCGCGGAGATCGTCGTAGGGCTCGGCGCGGTTGAAGAAGCTGGCGATTTTATCGGCGTAGCGCGTGAGACGGAAATAGCCGGCGCCGCGGAGGGCATGACGCAGAAGCTCGACGTCTTGATTTTCGGGTTTGCTGTCGTCCAAATGTTCGGGGAAAAATTTGGCGTAGGGCTCCCACAGCGAGCGCCACATGGCTTCGAGCGCCTTGATGCGGGCTGCGCCGCCTTGGGCGTAGAGGGCTTCTAGACCTTTGCGGACATCGGGGCGGTCGGCTACGGCGTAGAGGCCGATGGCGGCGCCGCCGCGTTCGTCGACGGATTTCGATTCGTCGTTGAGCGTGGCGATGAGGGCGTCGCGGATGGGCGCGGATTCGGTGGCGGCGTCGCCTAGCGAGGCCCAGGCTTGGCCGCGCACTGTGGCGTCGGGGTCGTTCTGGGCTAGCGTGAATAGAGCTTCGCGCGCGGGTTTTTCTAAATCCTGATTGAAGAAAGTGTGGGCGGCGGCGGCGCGGATGTCGGCCTCGGGAGACGCGAACATGGCGATGCGCTCGGCTTCGTCGAGCACTTCGAACGCGGGGAGTTCGCGCTCGGGATATTCGGCGAAGAGATCGAAGGGCTCGGGTTGATACTTGGGCTCGGGGGCTTTTAGTTGTTCCAGGGCGTAGGCGATTTCGCGGTGCAGGTCGACTTCGTCTTCGGGAACTTCGGCTAGCATTTTTTCGAGCGCGGGCTTGGGCGGCGGGGTCGCCGTAGAGTCCCAGACAGAAGGCGCCGTCGGCGGCGTCGTAGTCTAAGCGGTCGAGTAAGAGCTGGAGCACGCTCGGGTCGCGGACGCGGAGGGCGGCTAACAGGAATGCTACGTCGGAGCCTTCTTCTTCGCCTAACTCTTCGTAGAGGGCTAGCAAGGGAGTCGCGGCTTTTTCGGCGAAGGGGAGGAGGGCTTGGATCAGATTGTCGTCGACGTCTTCGGGGGCGCGGCGGATGGCGTCGATGTAGAACTCGAGGGCTTCATCGGTGCCGAAGTGGCGGAAGAGGTCGGTCAGGAGGGGATCGACGTTGATGGGGTATTGGTCTTGCGGGGAGCGGGCGAAGCGGAGGACTTCGGCGGCGATTTCTTTGGGCGAGCCGGCATCGATCAGGGAATGAAGAAAGCGGCGGTCGACGCCGGTGCGTCCGCTTGCCGCCGCTTCCAATAGTTCGAACGGACTGGGCCCGGGAGCTTGGTCCTGGGACACTATTCTTCCTTGATCACGTGGACGGGCAGCTCCACCGATACTTCGCGGTGCAGTTTCACGGTCACCTTGTAATCGCCGAGAGCTTTGATGGGCTCCGCCAAGATTCACTTTGCGGCGATCGATGGTGTAGCCGGCGCGTTCGAGAGCGGCGGAGATGTCTTGCGAGGTCACGGAGCCGAAGAGCTGGTCGTTTTCGCCGGCTTTCTGGGCGATGGTGACTTCGACCGCGGCCATCATCTTCGCCAGATCGGTGGCGTCGCCGATTTCTTTGGATTCGCGGCGCAGGTAGGCTTGCTTTTCCTGCTCCACGATCTTCTTGTTGGAATCGTTGGCGGCTACTGCCAGGCGTTTCGGCAGCAGGTAATTGCGGGCGTAGCCGGCGGCGACTTTTACTACGTCGCCGCGGCGGCCGAGGTTATCGATTTCTTCTCTTAGAATGACTTCCATGATCGGGGTCCTTTTACATCGACGTCGCGAACGGGATCAGCACGATGTTGCGTGCCTGCTTGATGGCTTCGGCCAGGCGCCGCTGATGCGGGGCGCAGACGCCGGAGATGCGGCGGGGCGTGATCTTGCCGCGCTCGGAAATGAAGGAGTGCAGCAGGCGCACGTCCTTGTAATTGATGTCGTCGATTTTGTCGACGCAGAACCGGCACATTTTTTTGCGCCGGAAATATTGTTTCTTGCCCATCGCGGCTTTATCGCCGCCGGTGGGACGCGAGGAACCGCTGATGGGTCTGCCGCCTCTGGTTTCTGCCATAACTACTCCTTCACCTCAGTGGATTCGGGAGCTGCTACGGGCGGCGCTCCGGGGGCCGCGTGACCTGGTGTGACAGCAGCGGGTTCAGCCGGAAGAGCCGGCATCGCGGGGGCTGCCGCTGCGGGAATTGCCGGCGCTGCCATTGGTGGCGGAGCGGGGCGGCGGGCGGCGCGTTTGTCGCGAGCCTTCTTGCGCTTCTCGATTTTCTTCTGCTTTTCGTCGATGCGGACGGTGATGAACTTGATGACCTGAGTCGGCTACGCGCATGCGGCGTTCGACTTCTTTGACCAAGTCCGGGGTGGAACTGAATTGAATCAGCACGTACAAGCCTTCGTTGTACTTTTGCACGCGATACGCCAGCTTGCGGACGCCCCACTTGTCGGTTTTATCGACGGTGCCCTTGCCGTTGGTGATCACGTGCTGGATCTGTTCGACAAAGCCGTCGACTTCTTCTTCGACGGTGTCGGGTTTCAAGATGAACAACTCTTCGTAGACTCTCATTCTTCCTCTGTATTTAAGCCTCCGGCGCGACGGTTAAAAACCGCCATGGACTTTTCGACGCCATCAGCGAGTATGGATTCGACAGCCGAAGCTCCTCGCCCGACCACCTCATCCACTTCCTTCATCCGCGCCCGCCGGAACGGCGCGAGCACGAAACTTGCTCCATCCCCGATTGGGATGGCGGCCCCGGTTTCATCTACGGGCCGAATACCTAGGCGAACCCGGGGAAACTCGTGTGTACCCAGGCTGCCGATTACGCTTTTCACTCCGTTGTGGCCGGCCGCCGAACCTTTCGGACGGATGCGCAGCTCCTGCCACGGAATGGCTAGCTCGTCATATACCAACAGTAAACGATCCGGTTGCAATCCGTACCGTTCGAGCAACCCCTTGACTGCCGGGCCGCTCAGATTCATAAACGTTTGCGGCTGGGCCAGGGCGACGCGTTTGCCGCGGATCGTTCCCAAACCCACTCGCGAAAAATTCTCTTTCCGGGTTACGCGGATGGCGTTTTCTTGCGCCAACCGGTCGATAACCATGAAACCCAGATTGTGCGGAGTGTTGTCGTACTCCGCTCCGGGATTGCCCAGGCCGACCACCAGAAACTCGATCTCGTCTGGCATTAACCGGCAGGCCGTGGCCCACTACTACTTCTTCTTCTTCTCTTTCTCGTCGGGCGCTGCGCCTTCCTCTTCCTTCTTGCCCTTCTTGATGACTTCGGGCTCGGCTGCGGCGGCGGGGGCTGCGGCGCCTTCGGCGGCGGCCGGCTCGGCTTCCACCTTGATGGTGATGACGTGCGAGATTACGGAATCCGCGGGGCTCAGGAGCTTGGTGGAACCGACCAGCGGGACTTCGCCGGCGCGGATGCTTTGGCCGATCATCAGCTCGCTGACGTCTACCGTGAACTCTTCGGGGATCTCGTCGGGCAGGCACTCGATTTCAATTTCGCGCGTGATCAGTTCGTGCAGGCCGCCTTGCAGCTTGACGCCTTTGGGATCGCCGACGGTGTGGACCGGGACCTTGACGCGGATGCGGGCGGTGAGATCGATGCGCTTGAGGTCGATGTGCAGGATGTTTTCTTTGATGGGATCGTTCTGCCAGTCGACGATCATTACCGGAGTGGTTTCTCCGCCGCGGACGGCGATGTCGAAGATGGTGTTGTGACCGGTCTTGCTGTGCAGGATGCGGTTGATCTCTTTGGGGTTGATGGCTACGGCTACGGCGTCGCCACCGGCGCCGTAAAGCACGGCGGGGGCGGAGCCTTTGGCGCGGAGGCGGCGGGCTTCATTTTTGCCGCGTAGCTCGCGGGGCTCGGCTGCAATGGTGATTTCTTTTCTCATGGTCTCTTCCTAAACAAATAACGTACTTACGGAACCGTCTTCGTGAACTGACTGAATTGCTTTTGCAAGCAGCGGGGCAACTGACAAGCGGCTTGATGCGCTTGCAGTTGTCGGCTTGATCGGGCAATGGAATCGAGTTGGTCACGATCACTTCTTCTAACGCTGAATTCTCTATTCTTTCTACCGCTGGGCCTGACAGCACGGCGTGCGTGGCACAGGCTCGTACGGAGACGGGCTCCTTGTTTCAGCAATGCTTCGGCGCCTTTTACCAGCGTCCCGGCCGTGTCGATTAAGTCGTCCACGATCAGGCAATGTTGTCCTTCCACGTCGCCGATGATATGCATCACCTCGGCAACGTTCACTTCCGTGCGGCGCTTATCGATGATCGCCAGGGGCGAATTCAAGCGCTTGGCAAAAGCGCGGGCGCGTTCCACGCCGCCCGCGTCGGGGGAAACTACCGTCAAAGTGTCTCCGCCCATGGTGTTGAAATAATCGATCATCACCGGGGCCGCGAAAAAATGGTCCACCGGCACGTCAAAAAAACCCTGAATCTGCGCGGCGTGTAAATCCAGCGCCAGGATGCGATTCGCTCCGGCACGCTCCAGCAAACTGGCCACGAGGCGCGCCGAAATCGGCATACGCGGGCGGTCCTTACGATCCTGCCGCGCGTATCCATAATAGGGTAACACTGCGGTGATGCGCTCCGCTGACGCGCGTTTCAGGGCGTCCATCATTAAGAGGAGCTCCATCAAGTGGCGGTCGACGGGGCGGCAGGTGGGCTGGACCACGAAGACGTCGGCGCCGCGGACGTTTTCCTGAATTTGCAGGTGAACTTCGCCGTCGGAGAACTGCTTGACGTTGACGGCTGCCAACTGGCAGCCGAGCTCATAGCAAATCTCCGCGGCTAACGCCGGATTGGCGTTGCCCGAGAACACTTTGAAGTGGTTGAACCTCATCGCGCGTGCCGGCTTGGGAGCGGCCATAATAAATCGCTGGCGAGACCGGCGGCGGCCAAGTGTTTCCGCCACATCCGCTGGTAGCTGCTGCGGCTCACCAAGCGGGCCGGCAGTATGCGGCTGGCCTTCATCACCGAATCCCCTTCCAAAAGCTGTTGGGCGAGATCGCGCTCCGCGGCTGACTCAAAGAGGGCGAATAAGGCCGACCCACTTCCCGTCATGCGGGCTCCGGCCGCGTGCTTCCGCAATCTGCTCCACATCTTTTTAAGCTGGGGATGCTGACTGAAAACGGCGGACTCGAAGTCGTTCGCGCTGAGCGTGCTCGCCGCTCCCGCCGAACGCAAGTCACCGAGCGTCCGTACAAAGAGCTGGAAACCACTCATTCTACGTGAGGCATCGGGTGAAGTCAAACTGAGGCCGAGGGCTTGGTAGGCGGCTGGGGTGGATACATGGATGCCCGAGGCTACTAGGAGGACGCGTTCTTGGGCTATATCAGGGAGCGGATAGAGTTCGGTGCCTCGGCCTAGGGCTAGGGCGGTGCCGCCGGTTAGGAAGAAGGGGACGTCGCTGCCTAGTTCCGAGGCTAGAGCGAGCAGGCGGTCGGGCGGGAAGGGAGCGGTTTGCTAGGGCTTGGATGGCTAGGAGTACGGCGGCGGCGTTGCTGGAGCCTCCGCCCAGGCCGGCGCCCATGGGGATATTTTTTTGTCAGGCGGAAGCGGACGTGGGCGTGTTGTTTTAGGGCGTCTAGCGTCGCATGGGCGGCTCGTAGGACTAGATTGTTGGGAATGGATTGGGGGTCGTCTAGTTCTAGGTGGGTGCGGCGGGAGGGGGTATATTCGATTTCCAGGGTGTCCGCTAGGGAGATCGTTTGGAAGACGGTGCGGAGTTCGTGGAAGTTGTCGGGGCGTTTGTGGAGTACGCGCAGGTCTAGATTGACTTTTGCCAGAGAGCGGAGACGGAGGCGCGGCACTTTAGTAATGGACTAACGCTTGGACGTCCAGGCCGGGGAGTTTTTCGCGGCCGTTTAGGAAGTCTAGTTCGATTACGAATTGGAGTCCGACTACTTCGCCTTTTAGTTGGCGGACTAGTTTGGTGACGGCGGCGGCGGTGCCTCCGGTGGCTAGGACATCGTCGACGATGAGGACGCGGTTGCCGATCTCTACGGCGTCGCGGTGGATTTCTAAAACGTCGGTTCCGTATTCCAGTTGATACTCGACGCGTTCGGCGGCGGCGGGGAGTTTGCCAGGTTTGCGCACGGGGACGAAGCCGGCACTCAGGGCGTAGGCAACCGCCGGGGCGAAGATAAAGCCGCGGGCTTCGATGCCGACTACGGTGTCGATCTGCTGGCCGCGGAACTTTTCGCTTAGGCCGTCGATTACGGATTGCAGGCCTTGGGGGTCTTTTAGAAGTGTCGTGATGTCATAGAACAGAATGCCGGGCTTGGGGAAATCGGGGACTTCGCGGATCAAACTTTTTAGATGATTCATGGACGGGAGTTTCAATTATAGTGGACCTATGCCGGGTGCCGCTCCACTACTGGAACATGTTGCGGATGTGCTGGTGCGGGTGGCCGCGCCTACGGTGGTCAGCGGGTCGCGGCGCGTGATCGGGATCACGGGCGGAGAAGTGATGGGGCCCAAGCTGCACGGGAAAGTTTTGCCGGGCGGGGCAGATTTTCAGGTGATTCGCGCGGATCGGACTACCGAACTAGAAGCGCGGTACGTGATCGAGGCGGATTCGGGCGCGTTGATTTATGTGATCAATACCGGGTTCCGGCACGGGCCTCTGGAGGCGATGGAGCGGCTGCAACGTGGGGAGGCGGTGGATCCTGCGCTGATTTATTTTCGCTGCACGCCGCGGTTTGAGACGGACGATGCGGCGTATCAGTGGCTGACGAAGAATGTGTTTGTGGGCACGGCGGTGCGGCGCCCGGACGCGGTGGAGCTGGCGATTTACCAGGTGCTCTAAAAGAAAAATCCGCGGCACACCGGAGTGCGCCGCGGCGGTTGGAGGATAGGTTTCTAGCTGTCTAGAAAATGAGCTTCAAGCCAAGCTGAATTACGCGCGGGTTGACGCTGGTACTTATGATATTTCCCTGCCCTTGGCTAAGGGGCTGCGGCAGGGACGACTGCGTCCCGCCCGTCCCCGATCCAGGGTCGAGAGTTCCAAACTGCGGATGATTGAACAGGTTGAAGAACTCTGCCCGGAACTGCAACGTGCTCCTTTCGGTCATCCTCGTCGTCTTCAAAATCGACACGTCGAAGTTGAACTGTCCTGGTCCCAGAAGAATACCGTTTCCGGAATTTCCGAAGAGGGTCGCGCACGTCGGGCACGCTGCTTGAGTGGTAATCGTGACGCCGTTCGGCATAATCGCCGGTGCCGCGCAGAAAGCGCTCGTATTGAAATAGCCCGGACCGCCGCTGTATCCACCAAGCCGCGATTCGATGCCGCCCGAAGTGGCAATGGTGGCTGCGGTTGCGCCGGGGCAGAGTTGTGCGCGCCCAAAACCGGATGTGGTGCCGGTTCCATTGGTCCCATAAGCCGTACCCGCGCCGCCATCCACGAAAGTCATGGGTGAGCCGTCCTGAATGGTAGTCACACCCGACAGGTTCCATCCTTCGAGTAATTTGCCGGCGACTCCGTTGTGTTTGCCGAAGGGGAGCTCATAGCTATAGTTGATGACGAACCGCTGGGGGCGGTTAAAATATGACGGGCCGTACTGCTGCATCAAATCGCCTGCGTTATTGCTATTGGCCGAGTCAACGGTGAGATCGGTCAAGGACTTGCTCCAGGTATAAGAGCCTTGCAGGCTCAGCCCGTGCGAGAGTTGCTTGCGAACCGTGACCTGAAGGCTATTGTAGTTAGAAATACCATCGAATGCGGTAGCCTGCAGACCCGTTGGAGCATAGCCCACGTAGGGTACGCGGAAGGCTACATTGGCTGCAGTGGTGGTGGTGATGCCGTTAATGGGATTGTTGGCGCTGGCCAGGTAGGCGGTGTTCACGTTGTGGTTGTAGTCCAGAAGGTTGATGCCGCTCGACCCGACGTAGCCGGCTTCGAGAACCCAACGCGGTGCGAATTCATACTGGAAGTTCAGGTTATATTGCCGCACCAGCGGCGTGTGGATCGATTGATCGATGAAGGGGACACTCAAGGCGGAAGTGCACGCGGTCCCGGTGGTCGCCCCTGACAGGCAGGCGGCACTGGGATTGGAGTAGCGCTGAGCATAGCTTCCCAGCGGATAGCCCGTGAAATAGTTTTGCAGTGTATAGGGCGCCGCAGCAGCGCCGCTATAATCCAGGGTTGCAGCGTAAGGGTTCCCCTGCTCGATTCCGTGGACAAAGCGATCGGCGCCTATGCGGTCGTAGAACATTCCCGCGCCGCCGCGGACGACCAATTTACTATTGAGTTGGTAGGCAAATCCGAAACGTGGAGCGAAATTGCTGAGCGGCGGGTGATCCTGGAGGGCTCCGTTGCCGGTGGGGTTGATGAGCACGCCAGCGGGGGGATTCGGATAGTGGGCCAGATAGTTACTAGCCGTGACCCAGCCTGCAAAGTTCGCCGGTAAGCCGAGCGGCGCTGTGGGCACTTGTGAGTTGGGCGCCAACTGGCTCAACCAAGTGTTGGTGAGGTTGCCATACTTTTCGGAGAACGTGCCGTCGTATTCCCAGCGCACTCCAACATTGATGGTCAGTTTCGTGCTTACTTTCCAGTCATCCTGGAAAAAGGAGTTCATATTGGTTTCGCGATATCCGTGGATAATTCCTCCCGCTGAGGGAGGATTGCTAGACACGCAGAACAAGCATTGGAATATGTTGCCGGGGTTGTTGGCGGCTAGGAGGTTGCTGAAGCTGCCAAAGAACAACCAGCCGCGTTCAAGGCCAGCGAAATCGATGTTCCATTGGGCTTTTTCAAATTCGAAGCCGGCTCGAATCGTGTGCTTTCCGTGCGACCAGGATATTTGATCCTGATACTGAAATTGGTTGGTCGGGCTGGTCACCGGCTCCAGGAAGCCGCCTGCGCCGAAACCGTTAATGAGAAAGGAAAGGGCCGGCCCTTGAGTCGCTCCGACTGTAGTCGGTATCATTCCTAAGTTCTGGTAGGTCCAACCCGCCGGAAGATTGTCCGAGGCGTGGTTGAACAGCCGCTGGAAGGATCCGCGAGCCTCATTGACCAAGGTATTTGTAACAATGGTCGTCAGTTTCAGCACCGCGTTGGCGTTCGAGTACAGCCCTATTTCGGGGGCTCCGGGGAGCGCTCCGCCAATCGGTGTATTGAATTGGGTAGTACGGGGATCGTTGCTGTAGAAAAACCGCATGGCGATGGTGTTTTTTTGGCTCATCAGATAGTCTGCATTCACTAGCTCTTGCTTTTCGTGAAACAGCGCAGGCTGAATGAAACTAAGCGGATCGCCAAAGGAGGTATGCGAGGGGAAGTAATAGCTGCCATCCGCGTTGGTCACCTGCAACATTTTCAGGGCGATCGGGCTGACGGAGGTGGCCGAACATGGTAAAACACCGTTCGGGCCCGGAGGACCGAACGAGGGAAGTTGGCAATTGCCCGCGATTAAAGCCGATTGGAATGCCGCCGTATTGCGATTTCCGGTAGGGATGATGGGATACAGGTTGACTTCAGAGAAACCAGCGGAATTTACTCCGTTTTTCGCGCCGGTATCCTGAAAGCTGCCAAAAATGAATAATTTATCTTTCTTGATCGGTCCACCGATCACGCCGCCCCATTGGTTCTGATTCAGCACTTGTTTGGGGCAAGACTGGCCCGCAAATTGGGTGCGACATGTGTCGCGGTTGTAAAAGAAGTCATTCGCGTCGAGATCCGCATTGCGGAAGAACTCAAAGGCCGTACCATGCCAGGAATTAGTGCCAGATTTCGTGATCACGTTTACGTTCCCGCCCGGGTTACGGCCGTAGGTGGCGTCGTAGGTTGAGGTCTGGATCTTAAACTCCTGGATCGAGTCGGGGCTGGGGACGGCGATCCCGACGTAGATGCCGTTGTCATTCGCGCTGCCGCTGCTGGCCATGCTCTGAATGCCTACCCCATCCATCTGAAAGTTATTCTGTCCCGGGGTGTTTCCGTTCACGCTGATATCCAGTGTGCCTTTGCCAAAAGATGTTGCGTTATTTACGCCGACATTCGCGCCCGCCGAAAGTCCTATGATCTGGGTATAGTTGCGGCTCGCGAGGGGCAGTTCGGTGACCGACTTGCTACCAACAGTAGTTCCCAGAGTGGAACTCGCAGTCTGCAAGGTTTCGGCAGACGCCTCTACGGTGACAGATTCGCTCTGGGCGCCGACTTCGAGTTTACGATCCAGCACCGGCGATTCCGTGACGTTCAAATTTACCGCCGATACTTCAGCGGTCTTGAAACCATTTGCCGCGAAACGCACTTTATACGAACCTGGCGGGAGCAGGGTGAACTTATACTGTCCGTCCGCGCCAGTGGTTGCGGTGCGGGCCTGATTCGTGTCGTTACTGGTGAGGGTGACGGTCACGTTTGGCACCGCGGCGCCAGACGGATCGGTAACGGTTCCTGTCAGACCAGCCGTGCCGGCCGACTGGGCCAGGAGGACGGGCATCATGGCTATTAGAAATGCAGCTAGGAGCGCGATTAGGCGCAAAGAGGGTAACCTCTTAGAGATCATTAGTTTCACCTTTCCTGTGTGACATCAAGGTCGCAAGCAGGCCCACCAAAGGCCGCGAATTTACTAACCTCAGCGATTGTATGATATAATCCCTGGGTCCGTCGATCAAAACAGCGTCAAATCTATCACGGACCCTGCCATATGCCAGTCGGTCGAGAAATCGAGTTTGGCCCTTTTCGAGCAGATACGACAGTCAGCCGTTTGATGCGAGACGATTCCGTGGTGGACTTGCGGCCGCAGGCCTTTCAAGTGCTGAAGACGTTGGCCTCCAACGCGGGGCGTTTTGTCGGCTACGAGCAGATGATTCGCGAGGCCTGGGGCGGCACGGTGGTTTCAAAACACACGGTGGCGGTCACGGTGGGCGAAGTCAAGAAGTCCCTGCTGGAGTTCGGGGGGTGGATCACCTACCGGCCCAAGCTCGGTTATCAATTGGACGTTCCGCGGTCAGAGGAACTCATCAAGCGGGGGCGGCATTTTTCCAGCCGGCACACGCGGGAGGGGTTCCAAAAAGCCGTCCGGTGTTTCCAACAGGCGAGCGACGCGGATCCTAGCGATTTTCGGGCCTACGAGGGGATGTCGAACGCGCTGCTGATGATGGCGACGTGGGGGATGCACTCGCCGCGGGAGGCTTACGCGGGGTTCTTGGATGCGCACAGCCATGCGGTGGCGCTGCGGGGGCTGACTCCGGAATTACGGGCAGACAGGGCGCACGGGCTACATGTTTTCGAACGCAAAATCGAGGAGGCGGAGGCGGAACTGCTGCAGGCGCAAGAGGAAAAGCCGGGGTTGATTGGGATCCAGATGCGGCTGGCGATGCTGCACCTTTCGCAGGGGCGCTTCGAGCAGGCGATTGAGGAATTGAACCGGACGTGCAGTGCGGATTCGCTGTCGCCGCTGCTGACGTCGACGGAAATCGTGGTGCGGATTTGCGCGCGGCAGTTCGATGAGGCGGTGGCTTATGGGAAGCGGGCGCTGGAGCTGCATCCGTATCATCAGCTCTCACGCTTTTTTTACGCGGACGCGTTGGAGTGCGCGGGGCGGTTCGAAGAGGCGTTAGCGGAGTACCGGCGGGCGAGTGGGGTGTCTCCGGATTTGTTGTGGCTGCGGGCGATGGAGGGGAGTTGCCTGGCGAAGAGCGGAAGGCAGGGGGAGGCGCTGGCGCTGCTGGCGGAACTGGAGCGCGTGCGGGTTACGGAGTATCTGGACCCGTATCATTTGGCGTTGTTCCTGGATGCGCTCGACCGGCGCGGGCAGGCCTTTGCGGAGTTGGAGCGGGCATGCGAGGACAACTCGTCGATGCTGCATATGCTGGATGTGGATCCGAAGCTCGATAGCTTACGCAAGGATGCGCGGTTTGTGCATATTCTGGAGCGGGCGTTCCGTTCGGAACTGACGCAGGCACAGGCATCTTAAAATAGATAATAAATAGGGACGGAGCCTGATTATTGTTCTGAAGTGGGACAATCCCATTTTGGGGCAATAATCAGGCTCCGTCCCTATTTATTTTCTATTTATTTTTGCTTCCATGGCTAGGGTGCCGGTGGCGGTTTGGGCCCATAAATGGCCGGGTTTGCCGCAGACGGTGAAGGGGGCGGTGTCATAGAGCGGGCTTACGGCGCGGAACTCGAAGCGGGTTACTGGCGCTGCAGGCTGGGAACGACGGTGGAGATCTAGTAGCAACGTTGCGATTAGGGGGCCGTGAACTATTAGGCCGGGATAGCCTTCGACTTCGGTGGTGTAGCGGCGGTCGTAGTGGATGCGGTGAGCGTTGAAGGTTAGGGCGGAGTAGCGGAACAGCAGGACGTCGTCGGGGTGGATTACTCGCTGCCACGTGGCGTCAGTCGGTGCGGGGGGCGGGGGCGGGGCTGGGCCTTGAGGGGCGTCGCGAAAGACGATGTCGTGTTCTTCGGTTAGGGCTACGCCTTGCGGGTTGCTAATTTCATGGCGGACTAGGACGAAGACTAGTGCTCCGGTGCGTCCTTGTTTTTGTTTTATGTCGACGATTTGGGAGTGGCGGGCGATGGGGTCGCCGACGCGCAGGGGGTGGTGGAATTCGAAGCGGCCGCCGGCCCACATGCGGCGAGGGAGAGACACGGGAGGCAGAAAGCCGCCGCGTTTGGCGTGGCCGTCGGGGCCTAGTTCGGAGTGGCGCGGATGCGGCAGGAAGTAGAGCCAGTGCCAAAGTGGCGGGAGCTCATCACCTTGCTGCGGGGGCGGGTCGTCGCGATCTAGGGTTGCGGCTAGAGCGGCTACGGGAACCGGCGTCACGATGTCGCTGCGCGACTCGGTGCGGCCTATCCATTGCTCAAGGTGTACGGTGTCCATTTTCGAAAATCCGGGGTGAAGTGATAACGTAGCATAAGTATGTCTCAACAAAATGTAGGTTTTATTGGCGTCGGGCGCATGGGCGGTCCGATGGCTCGGCGGTTACTCGAGGCTGGATACGGAGTAACCATTTATGACACTAGCGAGGCGGCGCTCGCGGCGCACGAGAAACTGGGTGCACGGCGCGCGGAATCGCCGGCGGCGGTGGCTTCGGCGGCGGAGATTGTGATCGGCAGTCTGCCGACGCCTCCGATTGTGCAGGCTGTGGCGCTGGGGCCTAAAGGCGTGATCGAAGGCACGCAGGTCAAGATTTTCATTGACGTTTCTACTACCGGGTCGGTGTATGCGAAGCGTATTGCCGAGGGACTGGCGAAGAAGGGGATCGTGCAGGTGGACGCGCCGGTGAGCGGCGGCGTTAAGGGCGCGGAAAACGGAACGTTGGCGGTAATGGTTTCGTGCTCGGACGAGATTTATGCGCGGGTGCAGGCGATTTTGGCGGTAATCGGCAAGCTGTTTCATGTCGGCAAAGAACCGGGGCAGGGACAGACCATGAAACTGCTGAATAATCTGCTTTCGGCTACGGCAATGGCGATTTCATCGGAGGCAGTGGTAATGGGCGTGAAGGCGGGGCTCGATCCGCAGATGATCGTGGATGTGATCAACGCGGGCAGCGGACGCAATAGCGCTACGCAGGACAAGATTCCGCGCTGTGTGATTCCTCGCACGTTCGACTTCGGGTTTGCGTTGGCGCTGCTGAATAAAGACGTGCGGCTGTGCATGGAAGAAGCCGATGCTATGGGCGTTCCGATGATCGTGGGCAGTTCGGTGCGGCAACTGCTGGCGATTACGGCGGTGACTGAGGGCCCGAACGCGGACATGACGGATGTGGTGAAGAGTGTGGAACGGTGGGCTGGCGTGAAGGTCGGCTCGGAAGTAAAAGCGCAGAAGGTATAAGGAGAATTCGTGAATAAAGAGTTGTTTGAAAAAGGGCTCGCGATCCGCAAGTCGGTGCTGGGCGCGGAATATGTGGAGAAGTCGATTGCGGCGGCGGATGATTTTAACCGGCCGATGCAGGAGTTGACTACCGAGTATTGCTGGGGATGGTGCTGGGGGCGCGAGGGGCTCGACAAGAAAACGCGCAGCATCATTAATCTGGCGATGATTTCGGCGTTGAACCGGCCGAACGAGTTGAAGATCCATGTGAAGGGCGCGATCCGCAACGGTTTGACGAAAGACGAGATCCGCGAGGTGTTGCTGCAGGTGGCGATTTATTGCGGCATTCCAGCAGGCGTCGACAGCTTCCGTATCGCTAAGGAAGCGTTTGCGGAACTCGAGAAAAAATAGTTAGATTTCGAGTTTGCCGGTGGTGTCACCGAGCGTATCCATGTGAATTCCGGACTTGTCTAGGACGGCTAAGAGCAAGTTCGCGATGGGGGTGCGCTCGGGGAATTTCAGGTGGCGGCCGCCTTTGAGTTGGCCAGCGCCGCCGCCCGCGACCAACAGGGGCAAAGGGAAATGGTTGTGTTCGTTGGGATTGCTCATGGAGCTGCCGTACATGATCATCGAGTGATCGAGCAGATTGCCGTCGCCGTCGGGGGTGGCGCGCAGTTTGTCGAAGAAATACGCCATGAGTGAGGCGTGATAGGTGTTGATCTTCGCAAGCTTCGCGATCTGGATGGGATTGTTGCCGTGGTGCGAGACGGAGTGATGCGGCTCGGGCACGCCGATTTGCGGGAAGGTGCGTTGGCTAAGATCGCGGGCCAGCATGAACGTCGAGACGCGCGTGATTTCGGCGCGATAGGCTAGCACTTGCAGGTCGAACATGAGCTTGGCGTGTTCGTCGAAGGATTCGGGTACGCCGATGGGGGAGTCGGGCACTTCTACTTGCGAGGCTACCTGCGCTTCGGCTTTCTGGATGCGGCGTTCGATTTCGCGGACGTTGTCGAGATATTCGGTGACGATGGTGCGGTCGCGCTGGCCTAGGCCGGAGTTGAGTTGGGCGGCTTCGCGGGTTACCGAGTCTAAGATGCTGCGGTCTTCGGTTTTGCGCTGGGCGCGTTCGGCGGCGTTGGAGCCGTCGCCGAAGAGGCGTTCGAAGACGACGCGCGGGTTGATTTCCATGGGCAAGGGGAGCGACGGGGAGCGCCAGGCTATGGAGTTCATGTAGGCGCAACTGTAGCCTACGTCGCAGACTCCGACTAAGCCGGTGTCTTCGGTGCCTAGTTCGAGCGACGGCAGGGGGGTGTCCTGGCTGATGTGCTGTGCGGCGATTTGATCGGCGGTGATGCCGGCGCGGACGTCTTCGCCTTCGGTGCGTTTGGGGTGGACTCCGCTGAGGAAGGACGGTCCGCTGCGGGCGTGGTCGCCGCCGCCGTCGCCTTGTGATTCGGCGGCTTTATTGGCTAGGCCGCTGACGATTACTAATTGCTGCTTGAAGGGCTCCAGGGGAGCCATGATTTGGTTGAACTGGAAGTTGGTCCCGTCGCCGATGGGGGTCCACTTATCTAGCACGGCGCCATGGGGGACGTAGACGAAACCCAGACGCAGCTTGGGTGCGGCGGCGGTGCGGGTTTGCGCGGTTAGCGCGGGGATCATGGCGTCGAGTAGCGGAAGAGCTACGGACGCTCCGGCTAGGCCCTTCAGGAAAGTTCGGCGCGGCAGGTGTTTTTTGTGTGATCATGGCGTGGGTTGCTCCGATCTTCTCATTTGAAACGGTGTGCTTTGGACGATGCCCATTACTAGCGTGGAGAAACGGTAGTCGTGGGCGGCGGCGTTACGGACAATTTTGCGGACGGCGGGCATGTCGTAATATTCCACGCCTCGGCCCAGCGCGTAGGTCAGCATTTTTTCGGTCATGGTGCCGACGAAGACTTGGGGGCGCGCGAGGAGGTCGTTGCGGAGGGCAATGGGGCCGTCTACTTTTGAGCCGTCGGCCAGAACTACCGCGGAATCGATGGGGGCGCCGGCTTCGCTGAGGTCGCGCCAGGCGCCGATGCCGTCGAAGTTGTCGAGCGCGAAGCCGTAGGGGTCCATTACTTTGTGGCAGCCGGCGCAGGCGGGGTTGGCGCGATGGGCTTCCATGCGCTGGCGGACGGAGAGCGCGGCTGCCTCCGGCGGCGTTTTCTTTGAGCGGCGGGACGTTGGCGGGCGGCGGATTAGGCGGCGTGCCCAGCACATTTTCCAAGAGCCACTTGCCGCGTTGGACAGGCGAGGTGCGCGTGGCTACTGAGGTCACTGTTAAGATGCTGCCTTGACCCAAGCAGGCCGCGGCGCGCGTCGCTGGTCAAGGAGACGCGGCGGAATTGGCTGCCATAGACGTTGGGGATTCCGTAGTGGTGGGCCAAGCGCTCATTCACGAAAGTGTAGTTGGCATCGAGCAGGCGGAGGACGTTCTGGTCTTCGCGCAGGATGCTTTCGAAAAACAATTCGGTTTCGCGGCGGAAGGACTGGCGCAGGTTGTCGTCGAAGTTGGGGAAGGTTTCAAGATCCGGCACGACGCCGCGGAGGTTGCGCAGGTAGAGCCATTGTTCGGCGAAATTATTGACCAAGGATTCGGAGCGCGGGTCGGCTAGCATGCGCTTGACTTGTTGCTCTAGGACGGCCGGGTCTTTCAGTTTGCCTTGCGCGGCTACGGTTAGGAGTTGGTCGTCGGGGAGGCTGCTCCACAGGAAGAAGGACAGGCGCGAGGCCATTTCGAGGTCGCTGATGCGGTAGAGCGTTCCAGGGGCGATGTTGGCGGGGTCGCGCTCGAAGCGGTAGACGAATTGGGGGCTGGCCAGGATGCGGCGCAGCGCCATTTTAATACCGGTCTCGAAGGTGCCCGAATTCTTGCCGGATTGGTAGAAGTTGAGGAGAGTCTCGATGTCGTTATCGGTGATGGGTCGGCGATAGGCGCGGCGGGCTAGCGTAGTGATGATTTTTTTGGCGCAGGGGAGTTCGTCTTTCGCGGCGGCGGGGTGGCACACGAAAATTCGTTCGCGGCTGGGAGTGTCGCCCGATCCCGCGGCATTGAACGGTCCGGCGATGCTGACGCTTAGGACGTGCGGGAGGCCTTTGGGGTCGCTGGGGTCGAAGGTGCTGCGCTCGAAGGGCTGCATCAGGTCTTCGGCTAGGGCGTAGCTTTTCTTGACGAAGGCGACGGTCACGATTTGGGGGCCGGCTTTCATGGGGACGCGGGCTTCTAAACTATCGGGCGGCTGGCTTAGGCTGAGCTGCGTGGCGGCAGCGGGGTCGAAGGTCCCGGGGGCTCCACTGGCTGCGGCGACGGGCTTCGGTGCTTCTTTGGGAGTGGGGTTGATGGTGATGGAGGCTACGCGCGCGCCGTTGACGGCGATCTCTAGAGTTTCGTCGGGGGCGGTGCCGCCGAAGAGGAGATCGACGGTGGATTTCAGGAGCTTCACCTTGATGGTGTAGTCGCCGTCGAGGGGGAAGTTGTGTTCGATGCGGACGCCGCCGCGGGTGCCTAGGGGGAGGCCGTCGATGTGGTCGTTCTGCGTGACGTCGGCGCGGACGCGGTAGGTGTCGATAATGGGGCTGGTTTTGGGATCGCCTACGGCCAGGCGGCTGATTTTTCCGGCGGCGGACATGTAGCGTTCTAGCAGCGCGGGGGAAACAGTTAGGACGTCGGCAATGTTGTCGAAGCCGAAGCTGGCGTCGTCTGTGGGGAGCAGCGCGGAGGCGTCGACGTCGAGATTCAGCAGGTCGCGGATGGCATTGCCGTACTCAGTACGATTCAGGCGGTGGAGTGTGGCGCGGCCGGGATTGGGTTGAGCGGCGGCGACTCGGTCTAGCGAGGTTTCAAGCGTGGAGATTAGGGAATCGTAGGCGGGCTGCGCGGGTCTTGGCAGGCCTACGGGGGGCATGGCTCCGGTGCGGAGTTTGCGGACTACTTTTTCCCAGGTGGCGGGGGCGGTTGAGACGTGATCGGGGTCGAGTTGATCGAGGGCTAGTGCGGCGGTTTTGAGTTTTTGGTTGTGGCAGGTGACGCAGTATTGGTCTAAGACGGCGCGGGGTTGGTCGGCGAATACGAATGGCGAGATCGCGCAGGAGAGGAGAATAAGGCGGCGCAACATCATTTTCGATTGTAGTCCAAATATTTGCGTGTCAACAGGGGGAGGGCGGTTCAAGGTGTTCACTGTCCATCTTGGGGAGGCGGTACAATACTAGGCGGAAGTGGAAGGAGGCCTGTCGATGATGCGTCTCGCTGCGTGTTTTGTGGTGTTAGGCGGAGTCTGTTTCGCGGCTGGGGAAGCTCGGCTGGCGGATGCGGTGATGAATCATGATCAGGCTGGCGCGGCTGCGCTGGTGAAACAGAAAGGGGACGTCAATGCGGCGCAGGCGGATGGGACTACGGCGCTGCATTGGGCGGCGCGTTGGGACGATGTCGCTACCGCAGAGTTGTTGGTTCGCGCGGGGGCGAATGCGAAGGCGGTGAACCGGTTTGGGATGCGTCCGATAGCGCTGGCTTGCACGAACGGCAGCGCGGCAATGGTGGAGTTGCTGCTGAAGGCTGGAGAGGATGCGAATGTGCTTGTCACGCCGGACGGCGACACTGCGTTGATGATGGCGGCTCGCACGGGCAAGGTGGATGCGGTCCGGGTTTTGCTGGATCATGGCGCGCAGGTGAATGGGACGAATCCGCGCGGGCAGACTCCGCTGATGTGGGCGGTGTCGGAAAAGAATGCGGCAGCGGCGAAGCTTTTGATAGAGCGTGGGGCGAATGTGAATGCGAAGACCAATCCGCTGCCTCCGCCGCGGAAGTTGGATTTGATTTTTTCGGCTCCGACGCCTGCTGGAGGAATGGCGGCGCTCATGTTTGCGGCTCGGCAGAACGATTTGGCATCGGTCAAGACGCTGCTGGAGGGCGGGGCGGATGTCAATTTACGATCGGCGGATGGCAGCACGGCGCTGCTGGTGGCGATCATCAATGAGCATAATGAGCTCGCAGAATATTTGCTGGAGCATGGAGCCGATCCGAACTTGGCGGACGACAAGGGGCGGGCGGGATTGTATATCGCGATCGATATGCGGGATCTGGAATGGTCGACGCGGCCGGCGCCTCCGGAGAAAGATAAGGTTGACGGGTTGCAAATGATTCAGGCGCTGTTGAAGCATGGGGCAGATCCGAATGCGCGGCTGGTGAAGAAAGTTCCGCTGCGCGGGCAGCCTTCGTTCGATGGGCGCTGGGCGAATCAGGTTGGGGCTACGCCGTTTTGGCGCGCGGCGCAATCGGATGATGTCGCGGTGATGCGGCTGCTGCTGGAGAACAAGGCGGATGCGAGTATTGCTTCGGCGGATCATACTACGCCGTTGATGGTGGCGGCGGGAGTGGGGTGGTCGGACGGGCAGAGTCATGGATCGACGGCAGATGCTCCGGAGGCGATTCAGATTTGTTTGGAGCACGGGGCGGATGTGAATGCGGTCAACGATGAGGGTTACACGGCGCTGCATGGGGCTTCGTTCCGTGGGGCTGTGAACGTGGTGGAGTTGCTGGTGGCTAAGGGCGCGCGGATGGATATAAAGAACAAAGAAGGGCGCATGCCGATTAACATGGCCGAGGGGATGCACATTGGGCCGGGCGGCTGGGTGGAGCACGAGGACGTGGTCGCGCTTTTCAAGCGGCTGATGGCGGCTGCGACGGTCACTAAGGCGAGCGTTCAATAGGCGGCAAATTCGCGGCAAAAGAGGCGTTCAGGCTGGTTCGACGCTTCGCTCGGTGTTAACATCGTCTGTTGGTCAGCAGGAGTTTCTTATGGGAATCAAGCATCGTATTCGCGTTGTAATTATTCTTATGGCCGCGGCGTTGCCTACGTTCGCGCAAATGAATTTGTCGGGCGTTTGGGGGATGACGCTATTTGAAGATTTCCCGGACCGGCTGCCGGGGCCGGAACTGGGCGATTACGGCGGGATTCCGCTGAATGCGGCGGCGCGGATGCGGGCGCAAAGCTGGGATGCTTCGCTGATCACGCTGCCGGAATACCAGTGCCGCGTGCATCCTTCGGACTACGCTTCTAGTTTCGCGGATATCCGGATTTGGGAAGAGATCGATCCCGCTACGCAGCAGTTGGTGGCGATTCACACGCATCATTTTGCCTGGGAAACGGAGCGCACGATTTGGATGGATGGGCGGGCGCATCCTCCGGAGTACGCGTTGCACACGGCGATGGGATTCTCGACCGGCAAGTGGGATGGCGACAAGCTGGTGGTGACGACCACGCATCTGAAGGAGGGCTGGATCCGGCGCAACGGGGTGCCGCGCAGCGATCGCGCCGTAGTTACGGAATAT
Organism: Bryobacterales bacterium; assembly: GCA_963745995.1. Lineage (GTDB taxonomy): Bacteria > Acidobacteriota > Terriglobia > Bryobacterales > Bryobacteraceae > Palsa-187. The sequence goes on along the minus strand of CAVUZF010000005.1, from coordinate 204,394 downwards.
TTCATCCGGCACGATAAGGGGCTGACTTGGGCGGCGCTGATTCACGATCCGACTTATCTGACGGAGACGTTCATACGGTCGCGCGACTATATTTTGCAACTGGGAGGGCAGATTCCGCCGTATCCGTGCGAGAGCGTGGTGGAGATTGTGCGGCCGCGAGGTACGATTCCGCATCATTTGCCGGGGACGAACACGTTCCTGAAGGAATATCAGGACGCGCATCACATTCCTGAAGAGGCTGCGATGGGCGGGGCGATGACGATGTATCCGGAATATCGCAACCGGGTACTGAATCTGGCGAAGAAATAATCATGACAAAAAGAATCGTGCGGAGTTTGATTTTGTGGGCGGCGGGGGCCACCGGCTTGCTTGCGCAGCCTAGCGCTGAGGTCCATGTATGGCCGGTGCGCGACAACATCTATATGATTGTCGGGGCCGGCGGGAACATCACGGTGCAGACCGGGAAAGACGGTGTGCTGGTGGTGGATAGCGGGCTCGCCAACATGAGCGAAAAGGTGCTGGAGGCGATTCGCTCGATTTCGAAAGCGCCGATCCGGTATTTGGTGAACACGCACTATCATCCGGATCACGTGGGTGGGAACGAGGCGATTCGCAAGGCGGGGTCGACGATTTCTGGCGGTAATGTGGCGTTCGATCTGGGCGCGAATGCGTCTGAGGGCGCGCAGGTGATTGCGCATGAGAACGTTTTGAATCGGGTTAGCGCGCCTACGGGCAAGCAATCCGCGATCCCACCCGGCGGCTGGCCCACCGACACCTTCATCGACGACGAGAAGAAAATGTTCTTCAACGGCGAGGGCATCGAGATTATCCATATGCCTAACGCGCATACGGACGGCGACAGCATTGTATTCTTCCGGCGCTCGGACGTGATTGCTACCGGCGATTTGTTCACTACGGTTATGTATCCGGTGATCGATACAGCGGCGGGCGGGAATATCGAGGGGATCGTGGAGGCGCTCAACCGCATCGTCGATTTGATCATTCCGGTGTACGGGCAGGAGGGCGGGACTCTCGTGGTGCCGGGGCATGGGCGGCTGTGCGAACTGGGCGACGTCATCAACTATCGCGAGATGACGATCATCATTCGCGATCGTATCCAGGACATGGTTAAGAAGGGCATGACGCTGGAACAGGTGAAGGCTGCCAAACCGACGTTCGATTACGATCCGCTTTACGGGACGTCCACGGGATTCTGGACCACCGACATGTTCGTCGAAGCGGTTTACAAGAGTTTGAAGAAGTAGGAATCATTCATGGACATTCGCACTGTTACGATACGGGCTGCGTTGGGGCTGGCGTCGCTCGCAATGTTGGGGGCGCAACCACCGGCGGCGCCTGCCGGTCCGCCGCCGACACCGAAGGCGCAGGCTCCTTGGGACATGACTGGGTATTGGGTTTCGATCGTCACGGAAGACTGGCGATTCCGGATGATCCCGCTCAGTAAGGGCGATTATCCCGGGGTGCCGCTGAACGCGGAGGGGAAGAAGATTGCGGACGCTTGGGATCTGGCGAAGGACGAGGCGGCTGGCGTGGATCAGTGCAAGGCTTACGGGGCGGCGGCGATTATGCGGGTGCCGGGGCGGCTGCACATCACTTGGGATAACGACAACACGCTGAAGATTGAAACGGATTCTGGTACGCAGACTCGCCTGCTGCATTTTGGCGGGACGCCGGCGGGGAATCCGTCGCTGCAAGGGTATTCAGTGGCTAGCTGGGAGCCGTTGCAGGCAGGGGCTGGATTCGGGCCGCACAAGCCGGGGTCGTTGAAAGTGGTTACTACGCGGCTGCGCGCTGGGTACTTGCGTAAGAACGGCGTTCCGGTAAGCGCCAACGCTACGGTTACCGAGTACATTGATTTGTTGATCGATCCCAATGCACCGGAGCAGTGGTTGATGGTGAAGACGATCATTGACGATCCGACTTACCTGATGCAGCCGTTTATTACCAGCACGCACTTCAAGAAGCAGGCGGACGCGACGGGGTGGAATCCGTCGGCTTGTTCGGCGCGCTAGTTATTCGTAATACGCTGGGGCCTTTTTAAGTTTCTGGAATGCGGCGTAGTCGTGTTGGATCCACAGTTTCGCGCCGGATTGTTTTAGGAACGCTTGGATTGCCATGCGCGATTGGTGAGTCTGATCCTTGTTGAACTCGTTGATGGGATAGCGGTCTGCGGTTTGCTCTTCGGGGTAGTGATAGAGGTCTCCGCTGAGGACTATCGGGCCGGTCTTGGCTAACTTCACAAACAAAACTGAGTGGCCGGGGGTGTGGCCGTAGGCGGGCTTGATGACTACGGTGCCGTCGCCGAACACGTCGTAGTCGCCTTCGGGGAGCGATACAGTCTTGGAATCTTTGAGCAAGTTGTATTCGTCGGGCGTGGAGCGTTCGGGGGGATTTGGGCCGAACAGGATGTTGCGTTCTATGGGGCGCACTAGCCAGATCGAGTGGGCGAATTCATTGGCGTTGGCCAGGTGGTCCCAATGGGAGTGGGACATCGCCAGATAAGTGATGTCATCCGGATTGTGACCGGTGGAGAGGACCTGCGATTTGAGGGTCTTGGTGGCGGTGGCGTAGAGTTTGGTGGCGGGCTTGCCGTCCTTGGGGAAGGCGCTGTCGGGGATTACGCCAACGTCCCACATCAGCGTGCCTTTGGGATGCACGATCAGGTAGCAGCCTACCGAGAGATCGTAGACCTTCACTTCTTCCTTCTTGAAGTTGAAGCGGGTGGGGTCGTCGTAGTGGAGCTTGCCGCAATCGAAGACGTAGAGCCGAAGGCCGGCTGCATGGGTTGCGACCGCTGTGAGGGCGATCGTCAGTAAAAGTTTTTTCATGGTTACCTCAATACGAAGGGGTTGGGGGCGTTGCCCGCGATGTCGATCCATACGCTCTTAGTTTGCAGGTATTCGCGGATGGCATCGATGCCGCTTTCGCGGCCGATGCCGGAACGTTTGTACCCGCCGAACGGCGACATATAGCTTACCGCACGGTAGGTGTTGACCCATACGGTGCCGGCTTCGAGGCGCTCGGACATGATCAGGGCGCGGCGGATGCTTTTGGTCCACACTCCGGCGGCCAGACCGTAGACGGTGCCGTTGGCGATGCTAATGGCTTCTTCTTCGTCGTCGAAGGGTATGACGGAGAGTACGGGGCCGAAGACTTCTTCGTTGGCGATACGCATTTTGGGGTCGACGCCGGTGAAGATGGTGGGCTCGACGAACCAGCCTGTGCCGCATTCCGGACGCGTGGCGGGGCTGCCTCCCAGGCGGCACACGGCGCCTTCGTCTTTGGCGATGCGGATGTAGTCGAGAACTTTTTCGTATTGGGGCTGCGTGGTTACGGGGCCTACTTGGGTGGTCAGCTCTAGCGGGTTGCCCATACGGGCGGTCTTGGCTAGGGCCAGTAGTTTCTCTACGAATTGATCGTGGATAGGGCGGTGGATCAAGGCGCGGGAGCCGGCGATGCAGGTTTGGCCGGTGGCGGCGAAGATGCCGGAGACTACGCCTTTGACGGCTTCGTCGATTTCGGCGTCGTCGAAAACGATGTTGGCGGATTTGCCGCCTAGTTCCAGGGTGACGTGTTTGATGCCGCGTGCGGCTAGTTGGTAGACGTGTTCACCGGTGCGGTCGCCGCCGGTGAAGGCTACTTTGGCGACGTCGGGGTGGGTGAGCAAGGGCTCGCCTACTTCGTTGCCGAAGCCGGTTACGATGTTCACTACGCCGGGGGGAAGCCAGCCTTCTCGAATAGTTCGGCAAAGGCGAAGGCGGAGACGGAGGAAAATTCTGACGGCTTCCAGACTACCGTGCAGCCGGCGGCTAGGAGCGGGGCAAGTTTCCATGTCGCTAGCAGAAGTGGGGAATTCCAGGGGGTGATGGCGGCGACTACGCCTAGCGGTTCTTCGCGGGTGAAGTTGAAGACGCCGGGCTTGTCGATGGGGATGACGCGGCCTTCGATTTTATCGGCCAGGCCGCCGTAGTAGTGGAACCACTGCGGGATGTAGTTGAGCTGCGCGCGCATTTCGGCGTAGAGTTTGCCGTTGTCGGTGGATTCGATGAGGGCGATGCGGTCGGCTTCGGCTGTCGCGAGGTCGGCGAATTTTCGCAGCAGGTGGCCGCGGGCGGTGGCGGTGAGGCCTTGCCAATCTGGGCTGTAGAAGGCGGCTTTGGCGGCGGCTACTGCGCGGTCGATGTCGTCTTTCGAGCCGCGCGGGACTAACGCCCAGGGTTGCGCGGTGTAGGGGTTGAGGGACTCGAACCATTCGCCTGAGGAAGGGTTGGTCCAGGATCCATTGATTAGGAGTTGGTGCTTTTGCATGAGAGTAGAGTAGCTAGGGCGCCGGCGTCTGGTTGCTGGTCGAGTGTATCGATGAATGTTTCGGCGGCTGCGGTGGCTTCAGCGCCCAGAACTTTTTCAGCGGCGCAACGGAACCGGGTGCGGATTTGCTCGGGGGTTGCGGGGACTACGTCGGCTAGGGCGCGGCGGACGGTGCGGCCGTTGAGCAGAGTCAGGATCACTTCGGCGCCCTGTTGCGCGGGATAGGCAGCGGTCAAGGCGGGATCGATCTCGACGGTGGTGATGGCGGCTAGGCGGTTGATTTCGGGGTCGGACAAGTTGCGGTAGTTGGCTTCTTCGATCACGCCTCGGGAGAGGGCGGCGGCGACGCAAAAGTGAATGCTCATTTTCGCTTGCAGGGTTTTTGTGAAGGGGCCGGCGTAGTTGCATCCGGGATAGCCTACGGCGGCGGCGGTGGCTTTCACTTTTATCGCGGCGACATCGGCGGCGTTGACGCCTTCTTCGCGCGCTAGAGACTGTGCTAGCTGGGTGGCGGTTTGGGCGTAGTTACAGGCGGGGGCGGGCTTGTGATAGACCTCGAGGATTTCCGGGCGCTCGCGGATGAATAGAGTGACTTCGTGGACCTTGTGCTGTCGGCGGAGGGCGGCGAATAGGCCGGCTTGGCCGTCTAGCGAGGTCTCTGAGGCGCGCGCTCCTTGGTCGGCTAGTTCTACTGAGGTGACGGCGTTTCTGGCGGCGAAGCCTACGTGAAAGAACATTTCATCGCCGCCGGAGTAGGGCCATTCGTTGAGTCCCACGGTGGTGTTGGCGGCGAAGCCTAGGGCGCTTACGGAGGCGTCTTCAGAGAGAGAAAGCAGGCGGCTGCCGGCTACGGCTGCGCCGATGGGTCCGGTGATTCCTGTGGGGCGGTACTGGCGGACGTTTTCTTGATCCATCACCGCACGGCCTATGGCGCAGCCGGCTTCGTAGCCGCATACTGCCGCCAAGATAAAATCGGCGCCCGAAACTTTTCTCGATTCCGCTAGGGCTAGCAGGGTGGGTAGCACCACTACGCCCAGATGGCTCACGGAGCCGGTGTGCATGTCTTCGCGAACCAAGCCATGGCCTAGGATGGCGTTCACGAAGGCGGCTTCGGAGAAGGGGGCTCGCAGGGGCGTGCCGGCGATGTGGGCGTCGCCTTTAGAACGCGACGATATGGCGATGGCTTGCTGGCTCCAGGGGAGGTCTTGGGCTTCGAAGGCGCAGGAGAGCATGTCGAGCAAAGCGATCTTGACCTTCGCCGTGACTTCGGGCGAGAGTTGTTGCATGGTGTACGCGCGTACAGCTTGGACCATTTGTCGGGCGAGTGTCATCTTAATTTGGGCCGCAAGGTATAAGATAACCGATACGGTGCATTTTCGTGAAAGGTGAGCGGTGAGCAACGGGGTCTGGCAAGTTTACGCAATCAAGTACGCCACGCATGATCGCATGGCGCGGGAGAATTTTATTGGCGGTGATCCGCATGATAACAGTCCCATGCCGCTGGATTATTTTGTGTGGGCGGTGGTGTCTGGGCAGCGGGCGATTGTTATCGATACGGGGTTCGATGAGACGGGGGCGAAGAAACGCTCGCGGACTCTATTGAACAGTCCGGAGTCGGGGCTTAGGGCGATCGGCATTGATCCCGAGAAGGTGGAGGACGTGATCGTTTCGCACATGCATTACGATCACTCCGGCAACTACGATTTGTTTCCGAAGGCGCGCTATCACGTGCAGGACGACGAGATGTCGTTCTGCACCGGGCGCTATATGACGCATCCGCTGATGCGGCTGCCGTTTGAGGCGGAAGACGTGGTGGCGATGGTGCGGAAGTTGTACGCGGGGCGGGTGGTGTTTCATGACGGCGATGAGGAGTTTGCGCCGGGGTTAAGTCTGCATCGGGTCGGCGGGCACTCGAAGGGTCTGCAGATGGTGCGCGTGAATACGCGGCGCGGGTGGGTGGTGGTGGCATCGGACGCGGCGCATTACTACGCGAACATGGAGCGCGATTTGCCGTATCCGTTTGTGTTTAACATTGGCGATACGCTCGAAGGCTACCGGCGCGCTTATGCGCTGGCTAGTTCGCCGGATCATGTGATTCCGGGGCACGATCCGTTGGTGTTGCAGCGGTATCCGGCGGCGGCTCCGGAGCTGGCGGGGTGGGTGGCGCGTCTTGATTAAGACGCCGCGCACGGACGCCGGATTTTTAGGGCCGGTGGTCATGATGGTGGCGACGCTGATCGCTTACATCGACCGGCAGGCGCTGGCGGTGCTCTCGCCCATGATTTTGAAAGACACGGGGATGAGCGCGGGAACATTCGGGGATGCGCTGTCGGCATTTTCGATTGCGTACACCGTGTCGAATCTGCTGTGGGGATCGGTGCTGGATTTTGTTGGCCTGCGCATTGGGATGGCGATTGCAGTGGCGGGTTGGACGTTGTCGAGCATGTCGCACGCCTGGGTGGTGGGTCCGATTTCTTTGTTTATGGCGCGGACGACGCTCGGGATTTTTGAGGGCGGCGGGTTCCCGGGCTGCATGAAGATGGCTAACGATTGTTTGCCCGCGCACACACGTTCGCGCGGCGTGGCGATCGGGTATAGCGGGGCGGCTTCGGGTTCGCTGCTGGCGCCGCTGCTGGTGACTCCGATTGCGCTGGCGCTGGGCTGGCGCAGCGCTTTCTGGATCACGGGCGCGCTAGGGACGGCGTGGTTAGTGTGGTGGTTTTTCGTGGCGCGGCCGCCGCGGTTGCCGCACCGGCCGGGGCTGAAGGGCTCGAAAATCATGCTGCCGAATCCGTTCGACCGGCGGTTCTGGCTGGTGGTGACGACGTATGGCACGGGCGCGGTGGCGTTGGGAGTGGTGGGATACTTGAGTCCTCTCTATTTAAGCCGGTCTCTCGGACTTTCCCAGAAAGAGCTGGGCTATATATTATGGATTCCGTCGGTGGGATGGCTGATCGGGTATTTCGTATGGGGGTGGGTGTCGGATCGGATCGTTAAAGAAGACCCGCGTCCGGTGAAGACTTTGCTGCTGCTCTCGGCGATGGCGCTGCCGGTGATGTTGGTTACGCAGTTCCACACTTGGCCGGTGGTGGTGGCGTTTTTGTTTTGGGCTTTGTTCGTAGCGGACGGCTTTATCGTGATGGGGCTGCATATCGGCGCGCGCATCTACGGGAAAGATCAGGCGGGGATGGCGGCCGGCATCGCTACCGGATCGTGGGGCGCGGTGCTGGCGATCGTGCTGCCGATTTACGGGCGTTTGATCGATAGCAAAAACTTTGAGGCGATTTTTACTTCGATGAGTTTGATCCCGTTGGCGGGGACGCTGGCGTGGCTGTTTCTCAGCCGCCCGCGGGCCGGGAGACAGCGGCCGGTTGCGGTGGTGACGGAGGTATTATGAAGACCATGTTGACTCATGCTGTGCTGGTGATGCTGAGTGTGGCGGCGCTGGATGCGCAGGTGACTTTCGACCGTCTGCTGCATGCCGATAAGGAGCCGCAGAATTGGCTTTCGTATTCCGGCTCGCCGCTGAGCCAGCGTTATAGCGCGCTGGCGCAGGTGACGCCGGGAAACGTCAATAATTTGCAATTGCAATGGGCGTTCCAGGCGCGTTCGCTGGAGAAGTTTGAGGCGACGCCGTTGGTGGTGGACGGCATGATGTATCTGACGCAGGCTCCCAACGATGTGGTGGCGCTGGATGCGGCTACCGGCGAGATCAAGTGGTTGTATTCGTATTCGCCGTCGCGCGAGGCGCGAGTGTGTTGCGGACGCGTGAATCGCGGGGTAGCGATTCTGGGCAACACGCTTTACATGGGGACCATCGATGCGCATCTGGTGGCGCTCAACGCGCGCACGGGCGTGTTGGTCTGGGATAAAGAAGTGGCGAAGCCCGAGGCAGGGTATTCGATTACGCATGCTCCGCTGGTGGTGAAGGACAAGGTGATTGTGGGGACGGCGGGCGGAGAGTATGGCATCCGCGGCTTCATTGCGGCTTTCGATGGGGCGACTGGGAATGAGGCTTGGCGGTTTTACACGATCCCGGGGAAGGGCGAGCCGGGCAACGAAACCTGGACGGGCGATTCCTGGATGCACGGGGGAGCGTCGGTGTGGATGACGGGGTCCTACGATCCGGAGTTGAATCTGACGTACTGGGGTATCGGCAATCCGGGTGCGGATTTTAATGGCGACAAGCGGCCTGGAGACAATCTTTACAGCGATTGCGTGGTGGCGCTGGATGCCGATACGGGCAAGATCAAATGGTATTTCCAGTTCACTCCGCATGATGTTTGGGACTACGATTCGACGCAGGTGCCGGTGCTGGCGGATATGAACTGGACCGGCAAAGACGGTCGGACGCAGCCGCGCAAGGTGATGATGTGGGGCAATCGCAACGGTTTTTTCTATACGCTGGACCGGACTAGCGGGCAGTTTCTGCAGGGCAAACCGTTCGTCAAAGTGAATTGGGCGAGCGGACTGGATGAAGCGGGGCGTCCGATGCGCGTGGCGGGCATGGAGCCTAGCGCGGACGGCGTAAAAGTTTATCCCAGCCTGACCGGCGGCACCAATTGGTATTCGCCGTCGTACAGTCCGCGGACGGGATTGTTCTATGTTCCGGCTTGGGAGGACGCTTACGCGAATCTCACCAAGACGGACGAGGAATTCAACGAGGGGAAAATTTTCACGGGTGGGTCGTTCCGAACTTCGGTCCCGGGGTTGCGCGGGGGACAAGTCCGTAAGAATGGGCCGGAGGATGGGTACGGAGTGGTGCGCGCGATCGATCCTAAAACCGGCGAGAAGAAGTGGGAGTTCAAGATGAACGATATGACCATGAGCGGGATCTTGACGACTGCTTCCGATTTGTTGTTCACGGGCGGGCGCGAGGGGCTGTTCCAGGCGCTCGATGCGCGGACTGGCAAGTTGCTGTGGAAGGTGAGTGCGGGCGGGGAGATCGCGATGGGTCCGATGACTTATAGCGTGAACGGAAAACAGTATGTGGCGTTTTCCGCGGGCAGCTCGTTGTTCGTTTACGGGTTGAAGTAACGCCCCTTGCGCTGCGGTCGTGGCCGCCATACACTAGCCAAGAGGTTTCGACCATGACTATGCTGCGGATCGCTTTTGCCGGTTGCCTGGTGGCTTTGGCCGCGTCGGGCGCTTCGGTGACGTTCAATAAGGAAGTCCTGCCGATTTTGCAGAGGAACTGCCAAAGCTGTCATCGGCCGGGCGAGGTGGCGCCGATGTCGCTCCTCACTTATACGGACGCGCGGCCGTGGGCCAAGGCGATCAAGGCGGCTGTAGTAACGCAGAAGATGCCGCCGTGGTTTGCCGATCCGAAGGTCGGTCATTTTTCGAACGAGCGCAAGTTGTCGGCGGAGGAGATCGCTACGCTCGCGTCGTGGGCGGATAATGGCGCTCCTGAGGGAGACGCTAAGGATAAGCCTGCGGCGTTGAGTTTCCCGGAGGGCTGGAACCTCAAGCCCGATATGATCGTCGAGATGCCGAATGAGTTTCATGTGCCGGCGTCGGGGGCGATTGAATATCAATATGTACTGGTAAAAGCCAGTTTTCCCGAGGACGTTTGGGTGAGCGCGGCGGAGATGCGTCCGGGCAATTCGAAGGTGGTGCATCACGGCGAGGTGTGGGTGCTGCCGCCCGGATCGAAATGGATGGCGGAGGCAACGCCGGGTGTGTTTTATCCGCAGTCGGCTATGAAGAAGCAGCCGGCGGATGGCATCGATATTCTTGGGAAATTTAATCCGGGTGTGGGCGCGCAGAATTTCGTGTTTGGCGATTCGGCGAAGTTTGTGCCGAAGGGGTCGGACTTGGTTTTCGAAGTTCACTATACGTCGATGGGGCAGGCTACTACGGATAAGACCAAGGTAGGGATTGTGTTCGCGAAGGGTCCACACACTACGCGTTATTTTACTTCGTACGGGCCAACGGCGAGCAATCTGGTGATTCCGGCGGGCGACAGCAACGCGGAAGTGGTGGGGGAAATCACCATGGCGACGGAAGCCAAGCTGGTTTACGTGCAGCCGCACATGCATCTGCGCGGCAAAGATTATGAGCTGCGGCTGATTTATCCGACTGGGGAAACACAGGTGGTGTTCAAGGGCAAGTTCGATTTCAACTGGCAGCCTGGGTATTACCTGGAGCAGCCGATTTTGATGCCGAAGGGTACGCGCATGGTGGGGATTTCGCACTTTGACAACTCGCCGAATAATAAGTTCAATCCGGACCCGTCTAAGGAAATCCGCTGGGGGCTGCAGAATTGGGATGAGATGAGCAACGCTTTCATCGGGCTGGTTTACGACTCGAAGGTTGATCCGAAGAAAGCGGAGTTCCGCTCCGGACCAAGCTTACTGCCAGTGGGTAAAGCGGGGCCGACGCTGGCTGCTCTGGACGCCGCTGCCGCGAGATAAGCACGGCGCTAGCTAAGATCCCAACTGCACGTCGGCAGAAGTATACTGAACGATGTTGCAAGAAGGGATCACTCACATGAAAATTCGATACCTCGCCGGCGCGCTGGTGCTGACGACCGGTGTTCTCACCGCGTCGTCGATCAATCCGCCCACGGCTCCGCAGACCGTTCCGCTGACGGCGCAGGAGAAGAAGAACGTCGACTTTGTTTTGGACTGGTGGCGGCAGGTGATTTACGCGGGGCACTTGGAACTCACCTCCAAATATCAGGCGGAGGATTATATTCAACACAACCCTAGCGTTCCCACGGGGCGCGCGGGGTTTGTGGCATTTTTCCAAAAGTTTAGTAAACCGATGAATCCGATTCCGGCGAAGATGGCGAATCCGCCGGTGCTGGCGGGGGCGAAGGGCGACTTCGTGTGGCTGGTGTTTGAACAGGAGAAGAAAGATCCACGCGATCCTTCGAAGACGTTTTACGATACCAGCCTGGAAGTGCTGCGCCTCCAGAACGGTAAGGTGCAGGAGCACTGGGACAGCCAGATGAAGATGCCGGGGTCGGGCAAGATCGTGACGGGCGTCTCGCCCAAGCCGCCGATGCAGTGGAACACTGGGAAGCTTTCTAAGGAAGAAGAGCAGACGTTGGCGCTGGCGAAATCCGAGATGAAAGATATGCTGCAGTACGCGCATCTGGAATTGGCGAACAAGACTATGGACCCGGGCTACATTCAGCACAACGCGAACTTTCCGCAGGGGCGCGAGGGCTTCTTGAAAATTATGAGCTCGCGGCCGGGGCGCCGGCCGGAGGACGCGAAACCGATCAAGGATGAATGGATCGATCCGCCGGTGTTGACGCTGGTGAATGGGCCTTATTGTTTGATGATGGCGCAGCGGACGGCGAAAGATCCCGACGATCCGTCGAGGGAATACAAGTGGAATCACTTTAATGTGATTCGCGTCGAGAATGGGCTCATCAAAGAGCATTGGGACGATTTCCTCATTAACTGATCGCCACCATGAGAAAGCTTTGGTGCATAGCCGCGCTGCTGGGGGCGGGGTTCGCGCGAGGGGCGGACGATATCGAAGTCATTCGGGTGCAGCCGAACTTCTTCATGATCGCTGGCGCGGGCGGGAACATCGCTGTGCAGATCGGTCCGGACGGCGTGCTGTTAGTGGATACCGGCGCGGCGCGGATGACGGAGCGGGTGCTGGCGGAGATTCGCAAGCTGACAAGCGAGCCGATTCGCTTCATCATCAATAGCAGCGCCGACGCGGACCATGTTGGAGGCAACGAGAAGTTAGCCAAAGCGGGGGAGGGCGTGGTGATTATCGGGACGGAGAACGTGCTTACGCGGATGAGTGCGCCGACCGGTAAACAAGCGGCGTATCCGCTGGCAGCGTGGCCTACGGAGACCTTTTTCCAGAAGCAGAAGCCGATGTATTTTAATCGCGAAGGTATTCAGATCATGTCTCACGCGGCGCACTCGGATGGCGATAGTGTTGTGTTTTTTCGGCGCTCGGACGTGATTGTGGCCGGGGAGATTTACGATACGACGCACTTTCCGGTGATCGATATCGAGAAGGGCGGTGGCATCCAGCAGGAAATTGACGCGTTGAACCAGATTGTAGAGCTGGCGATTCCTTCGATTCCGATGATGTGGGAGGCCGGCGGCACTTATGTGATCCCGGGGCATGGCTGGCTGGCGGATCAGGCGGATGTGGTGGAGTACCGCGACATGGTAACGATTATTCGGGATGTGATCGCGGACATGATTGCGAAGGGGATGACGCTGGAGCAGGTGCAGGCGGCGAATCCGACCAAGGGGTATCGCAAGCAATACGGGGCGGATTCTGGGCCCTGGACGACGAATATGTTTGTGGAGGCAATTTACAAGAGCCTCACGGCGAAAAAATAGAATGCGTTACGCGAAGACACAACTCTTGATCGCGGCCGCCGTGCTGGCGATGCCGAGTCTGCTGGCACAAGCGAAATCGGCGAAGGCTTCGGCTCCGATCGATCTGACTGGCTATTGGGTTTCGGTGGTCACGGAAGACTGGCGCTGGCGGATGATTACTCCGGCGAAGGGGGATTACGCCAGCATCCCGATTACTCCGGGGGCGAAGAAACTCGCGGATACCTGGGACCCTGCGAAGGATGAGGCGGCGGGGGAGCAGTGCCGGTCGTACGGCGCTCCGGCGATCATGCGTGTGCCCGGACGCTTTCATATCACTTGGCAGGATGACAACACGCTGAAGGTGGAGTCGGATTACGGTATGCAGACGCGTCTCTTTCATTTCGGAAACTTGATGGCTCCGGGCGGAGCTGCGGGATGGCAAGGCGATTCGGTGGCGCGGTGGGAGATTCCGCGGAATCGTGCGGGTACGGGGAGCGTTGCGCGTGAGGTGGAGGCGCAGGGCGGGTTTGGGTCGTTGACGGTGGAGACTACGCATATACGGCCGGGGTATTTGCGCAAGAACGGCGTGCCGTATGGTGCGAAGGCGAAGCTGACGGAGTTTTGGGATCTGAATCGCGAGACGAACGGGGATCAATGGTTGGTGATTACAACCTTGATGGACGATCCGGAGTTTCTGCAAGAGCAATGGGTCACGGCGCTGCATTTCAAGAAAGAAGCGGATGGCGCGAAGTGGGATCCGACGCCTTGTTCATCGAAATGGTAGGAGAGTGATATGAGATTATCTATCGCTTTTGTGATGGCGATGTCGGTGGGCGCACCGGCGTTCGCGGAAATCGATTTGTCGGGCAACTGGTCGACGCGGCAGCATCAGGACTGGCAGGACCGCAATCCGGGGCCGGAGGCGGTGGATTATATTGGGCTGCCGATTAACGACGAAGCTCGCGCGCGGGCCTTGAGCTATTCGGCGTCGCTATTGTCGCTGCCGGAGCGGCAGTGTTTGTTTTATCCTCCGCAGTACGTGGTGATCGGGCCGCAGAGTATCAAGATGTGGGCGGAGACGGAGCCGGTCACGGGCAAGACTATTGCGTGGAAAATTAGTGCTGCGCCGGATCGCGATGTGATCACGATCTGGATGGACGGAAGGCCGCATCCGCCGAAGAACGCTCCGCATCCCTATGCGGGTTTCACTACGGGTGTTTGGCAAGGGGACGTTCTCACTGCTTACACTACGCACATCAAGGCTGGCTATATCCGGCGCAATGGCGTGCCTAGCAGCGATCAGGCAACTGTTACCGAACACATCATGCGGCATGGGGATACGCTGACCATCACCGCGCTGATTGACGATCCGGTTTATCTGACGGAGCCGTTTGTGCTGAGCCGGAGTTGGAAGCTGGACCCGAAGGTGCAGATTCCGCCGACGCCGGAGCCGTGCAGTCCGGCGGCTGAGGTGGCGCGGCTGGATGGGACCGGTGCGGTGCCCCATATTCTCCCGGGTGCGAACACGTTCGTGAATGAAGTGACCAAGATTTTCCACATTCCGCAGGAGACGGTGATGGGCGGGGCGGAAACGATGTATCCGGAGTACCGGAAGAAGCTGCAGGCAACCTATGTTCGTCCGGAGAAGTGTATTCGCTACTGCTGCGGGTGGGAGGGGCGCGACGCGGTGGATACTCTGAAGGACTGCATCGGGGATTACCGGCAGACGCCGGGGTTGTCATTGCCAGCACAGGGGCTCGACAAATGAGATTCGGCGTGTTCCTGCTGGCGTGCCTCCCGGCATTCGCGCAGTCTGGGGCGAAGAACGGGGAGTGGCGCACTTACGGCGGGGATCTGGGAAACACGCACTACTCGCCGCTCAAGCAAATCGATGCTGGCAATTTCAAGAATCTGGAAGTGGCTTGGCGGTTCAAGACGGAAAATCTGGGGCCGCGGCCGGAGTTCAACCTGGAATCTACGCCGCTGATGGTGGGTGGAGTGCTGTACTCGACGGCTGGGTCGCGGCGGGCGGTGGTTGCGCTTGATGCCGCTACTGGAGAGTTGATCTGGGTGCATGGCGAGCGGGAAGGCGAGCGCGCGGCGGTGGCTCCGCGGCGGCTGTCGGGACGAGGGTTGGCTTACTGGACGGACGGGCGCGAAGAACGCATCCTCTATGTGACGCCTGGGTACCGATTGATCGCTCTTAATGCGAAGACCGGGGCGGTGATCGCGGCGTTTGGCACGGACGGCTCTGTCGATCTGAAGCTCAATGACGATCAGGAAATCGATCTGATGAACGACGAGATCGGGCTGCATGCGGCACCGGTGGTGGCTGGCGATACTGTGATCGTGGGGGCTGCGGGCAAGGCTGGGGACATTCCCAAGAGCAAGCGTAATGTGAAGGGCTTTGTGCGCGGATTCGATGTGCGGACGGGCAAGCGGTTGTGGATCTTTCATACGATTCCGAAACCTGGCGAGTTTGGTTACGACACTTGGGAGCAGGATTCGGCGGACTACACGGGCAACGCGGGCGTGTGGGGACAGATCAGTGTCGATGAAGAGTTGGGGCTAGCTTACCTGCCGGTGGAGTTGCCGACGGGCGATTTCTACGGCGGGCATAGGCCGGGCAATGGGCTGTTCGGCGAGAGCATTGTTGCCGTCGATCTGAAGACGGGGCAGCGCAAGTGGCATTACCAGTTGGTGCATCACGGGCTGTGGGACATGGACATTCCGTGCGCTCCGATGCTGGTGGATATCACTGTCAATGCGCGCACGGTGAAAGCAGTCGCGCAGCCGACCAAGCAATCCTTTCTCTATGTGTTAGACCGGACAAACGGGCAGCCGGTGTGGCCGATTGTGGAGCGGGCGGTGGAGCAATCGACGGTGCCGGGCGAGAAGACTAGCGCTACGCAGCCGTTTCCGACGAAGCCTCCGGCCTATGAGCGGCAGGGTTCTTCGATCGATGACTTGATCGACTTTACGCCGGAGTTGCGCGCGGAAGCGGTGAAGATTGCGGCGCGCTATAAGCTGGGACCGATCTTTACGCCGCCGGTGCTGGCGAAACCGGAGGGTCCGATCGCGACGCTCGCGATGTCGGGGTTTGGCGGCGGGACGAATTGGCCGGGCGGGTCGTTCGATCCGGAGACTCATATTCTGTATGTGTTTTCGCAAAGGACGCTGGTGCCGTTTGGGGTTGTTCAGCCGGAGCCGGGGCGGACGGACATGGCTTACGTGCTAGGAAAACCGCCTGGAACGGTGGGGGCTCCGGCTGCGCTGAACGTGCAAGGACTGCCGATGATCAAACCGCCGTACGGGAGCATCAGTGCGATCGATTTGAACAAGGGCGAGATTCTGTGGCAGATTGCACATGGGGAAACTCCGGACAACGTGCGCAATCATCCGGCGCTGAAGGGGCTCACGATTCCGCGCACGGGACGGGCGGGTGTGATTGGGACGCTGGTGACTGGGACGCTGTTGGTGGCGGGTGAGAGTGGTATGTTTACCATGCCATCGGGACAGCGCGGGGCGATGCTGCGCGCTTACAACAAAGCTACGGGCCAGGAAGTGGGCGCGGTTGCGATGCCGGCGGGACAAACGGGAACGCCGATGACTTATCTGTTGAATGGCAAGCAATACATCGTGGTTGCCGTAGGTGGCGCAGGCGTTCCGGCGGAGTTTGTGGCTTACAAGCTGCCTTAGATGATTCGATCCAGTCGCAGCTTTTCGATTTGTTCGGGCGAGTAACCTAGCAGGCCGCCGTAAACGGCGTCATTGTGTTCGCCTACTGCGGGAGGCGGCTGATCGAAACCGGTTTCGGCGCCGGAGAATTTCATCGGCAGGCCCATGCCGTAGACATCGTCGACGGCTCCGAACTTGGGGTGAACCAAAGGCATCGTTTCGCCGCGGGCGACGACGCGAGGATCGCGTACGGCTGTCGTGGGATCGCGCACTTCGGCGGCGGGCACGCCAGCTTGGTCGAGCATCTCAACGGCTTCCTTCACCGAATGCCTCCGTGTGAATTCTTCGACGATGCGATCTACTTCTGTGACGTTGGTCACGCGGGCGTCGCGGGTGGCGAAGCGGACGTCGGTGGTTAGTTCCGGGCGGCCGATCGCTATGAATAAATTTCTCGCGAATACTTCGGTGAACGCGCAGATGGCGAGATAGCCGTCGCGGGCGGGGTAGATGCCGAACGGCGCGAGGCGGGGGGCGGTTTGGCCGGTGCGCGCGGGGACGCCGCAACGCTCCAGAACATCGAAGGGCTCGCTGGCCACCAGCATGGTGAGCACGCCCAGCATCGAAACATCTACGTGCTGGCCGATGCCGGTGCGGCGGGCCTGGAGGAGCGCGGCGAGGACTCCGATCACGCCGAACAAAGGCGCGCTTAGATCGGCGAAGGGCACTCCGATGCGCACGGGTGGATCAGCGGCATTTCCGGAAGTGAGCATGATTCCGCTGAGAGCCTGGATGATGGCGTCGGCGGCTTTTCCGGACCCGGAGGTGGCTTCATTGCCAAATCCAGTGATGGAGCAGTAGACGATTCGCGGATTGATTTCACGCGCGAAGGCGTAGCCGGCTCCCAGACGATCAATGGTTCCACGGCTGAAGTTCTCGACGACGATGTCGGCCTTCTTCAGCAAGTCGGCAAAGACGGCTTGGGCTTGCGGGTTCTTCAGATTGAGGGTTACGCCCAACTTATTGCGGAGGCGATTGATGGCGGAAATGGAGATGTCGTCGGGATGCCGACGGGCAAGCGTGGCGCCTTCTGAGCCCAGATACGGAGCATTTTCGCGGCAGGTATCGGGGCTGGTGGGGCTCTCGATTTTGATGACGCGCGCGCCGAGTCCGGCGAGCAGCATGGTGGCGAAGGGGCCTGCTAGCGCCGTGGTCAGATCCAGAACGGTGACATCTTCGAGCGGCCGGGTCAGTGCCTTCGCCTCACTGTCACAGTTTACCTAAGACCTTCACCCTAGTTTTTATGCAGGCTCCTGAGCGAAGTAAATGGGAGTGTTTCGCGCGGCATTCCCGCGATGGGGAGCCGTTTAACACTAGTACTCTAAACTCCGCAGAGCTAGGTGACGATACCTAGAATATTTCCTTGAGCCACGCTGGAGTACCAGTTGGCGGGTGAAGATGCAGGATTCTACGCGCAGATCGGTAGCCCCTCGATTCGGGATCAATGGGCCGCGTTCGAGCAGCGGCGGAGCGGAGCCGTCGAAGAATTTTCACTTCGCGGTCACCTGGGCTAGTGTGACTGCGCATTTAAGTCTGATCGAATCTGCCCACTTGAGGACTGCTGCCAAGGCGGAACCGAAGCAAGCCAGCCGGGCTGCTGCGGCGGCGGTTGCCGTTGCTCCGCAGGTGCAACAGGCGCAAGTTCAGTCCGAAGCAAAGGCGCGCTGGGAGATGGTGGTTCCGAAGATGGATCGCATGAACCGGATCCCGCGGGCTGTCACCAATGGCGCAGAGCATGATTATCCGCCGCCTGCGATTCCCGCGATGCCCGCTTTGCCCGTCGCCGCGCCAACGCCGTTCTTGAGCAGGGCTTTGGCGGTGATGGGAATGCGTGGCCGGGCAGGTAATTTGCAACTCTTGCAACTCAACGCGGCGAGCCCACCGAGTCCGCCTGCGAAACCGGCTGAACGAGCGAAGGGAACTGCTGCTGTCGAAGATCACCAAGTCGCTGCGGAGCCGCGCGCAGCAGTCGGCGGTGTTATGAAACTCGATACCGCTTTGGAATTGCGCCGGGCTGGACGGCTGGAGGAGGCCTTGGAGGCGCTCGGCAAGTCGAGTGAATTCGATGCTCGGGTATCGAGTGTGAGGGCGGAGATCGAGTTTGCGCTGGGACGTTTCGGGGATGCGGCGATGAATTATTTCGCGGTGACCATGGCCGATCCCAACAATGCCGATTTGCAGCAAAATTTGGCGCTGTGCCTGGCCTGCTGCGAACGCTGGGATCTGGCTGCCGAGGCGTTCGAGCGCGTGCTGCGTCTGGATGCAGAGCGGGCGGAGGCGCGTCTGGGGCTGGGCTCCTGTCTGCTGCATCTGAACCGGTCCGAGGAAGCGTTGGTGAATTTCAATCGCTGCAGCGCGGGGCACGGCGCTGCTTGGAAAGGCCGTGGCCCTGCAATCGCTGGAGCGCTTTGAGGAGGCGGGAAGGATGTACGAGACGTTACTTGCTGCGGAGCCGGATTCCGAAGAGGCTTTGTCCAACTTGATTGCGATGAATGTCGAGCGGCGTGACTTTGAACGAACTTCGGATTATGCCGAGCGGCTGCTTGAAATTTGTCCGCAATCGACGGTGGCTCTGCAAGGGCTCGCGACGGCGGCGTTTGGCAACTGCGGATCACCCAGCGGCGGCGGCTTACTGCGATCAAATTCTGGAATTGGAGCCCGATCATTTGGAAGCGTGGCACAACTTACGTATTGCGATGGACCGGTGCTCCTTCAGCGCTGGGCACTTAGGGGGAAAACAATGACTCGTTTACGCGTTCGCGTCGAATTGAACCGGCGTAAATCCGGCGTACCCATGGAAGAACTGGTGAGCGTCGTCGAAGAGACGCGTAAATTCTTTCACTTGCTGGCTGAGGATGTGGAAATTCCAGCGGACCGGGGGGAGTGGCTGGCGTCCAACTTCGATCCGGAGTCGCTGAACTTCACGGCGGAGTTCAATGGGCCGGTGTCTACGGAACAGATCCGAGCTTTCGGCTCGGCCTTCGGCGGCGCGACTTCGCTGCGGCGTGAGACCATCGCTCAATTCACTCACATAGCCGATTTCATTGGGGAAGACGAACTGGTGGGCTTCGGTTTATATCAGACCGATGAAGAAAGCGAGCCTTCCGATTGGCGCTGTCTGTCGCGTCGCGATGCCCAGCGATTTGCGGGCGAGATTCAACTACTGGCGAAGGCTGCCGGGGTGTCCGAGGTGGATTCGCCGCTGCCTGCGGTGATGAATGGGAGCGTCGGCGGTCGGCGTCTCTTTAAAGACCGGCGGGAGCGGGAGGCGTTAGCGGCGGACCCATCGAAGTGGATTCGGGAAGTGGAGTCGAGTCTGGCGAGCAGGATTGGACTTCTCGAAAGCAAGCTGGAGGCGCAGGCGCAGCAGGTGGAGGGGCTGGGCAATAGTCAGGAAGTAGCGGAGGAGAGATTTTTAAAACTTCTGGGAGCGATGGAGTCGGCGTGGAGTCAGGGTCCGCGGCAGTTGACGGCTCCGGCAGCGGAACTCGTCGCGCAACCTCTGGAACCCCGCAACGGTTGGAAATTCGGTTTGGGATTCACGGCGGCGGCGTTGATCCTGGCGACCGTTGGAGCCGCGCAGTTTGGGTCCGTGGTCGCGATCGCCGGAATTGCCGGCCGTACAGCCCGATCATGCCGCCGGTCTTGGCGGAGGCGTCCGGCTCAGTCTGTAGCGAGTATTGCGAAGCCAACCGTTGTGGAGGCTGGAGCCTGCGCCGAAGATCAAACCAACGCCCCCTGAATCCGCAGCGATGCTGCATCAGATCTCGTTGGAGATTCCGGACGATCTCAGGTCAGCGATCAAGGAACAAGCGTTGGTCAATGTGTCGGTGGGGATCGATCCGAAAGGCAAAGTCACCACGGCGGAAGTAGAGTCGACCAAGGGCGAGGACAGCCGATTTGCTCGACTGATGAGGCATTGAGAGTGGCG
Organism: Bryobacterales bacterium; assembly: GCA_963745995.1. Classification (GTDB taxonomy): domain Bacteria; phylum Acidobacteriota; class Terriglobia; order Bryobacterales; family Bryobacteraceae; genus Palsa-187. Next base: position 184,093 of record CAVUZF010000005.1, on the reverse strand, counting down.
CGCCGGTTTCGATTCCGGCCCAGCAAGCAGGGCAGCAAGAGTGTGGCGAGCCAGATGGTGTTGACGTTCGTGTTCGACCCGGAGCCGCTACTTGGAAACTGAGCGGTCGGGCAGCGCGAAGACGTAGAGTGCGTGGCCGCCTTGGCCGGGATGAAGGTCGGGAGCGACCAATCCGGGCACCTGGCGCGGGCTGCCGCCGCCTTGTCCAGTGGTCACGGCGATGTACTGTTTGCCGCCGACGCTGAAGCTCAGCGGGAATCCTTGGACGGAAGTGATCAGGCGCGTTTTCCAGAGAATCTTGCCGGTGTTGACGTCGACGGCTTTGAACTCGCGGTTGAGATCGCCGACGAAAACCAAGCCGCCCGCAGTGGTCATCGCCGAAGTGAGGAACGGTGCGCGCTGTTCGAGTTTCCACAATTCTTTTAGAGAGCGCACATCGTAGGCGGCGAGTTTGCCGATGTTGCCGTTCGATCCCGGCATTTCCCAGAAACGGCGCAGCGCTCCGCCGCCGGAACCGCCGCCTTCGATCTTCTCAACGGTTTGCGCCGGCAAGATCGAGGCAAGTCTGGCTGAGAGGCGCTACGATACGGTTGCCGGGCGCGTAGTAACTCATGGCTTGCCAGTTGTGGCCGCCTTCGGTGGAGGGGCAGCCGGGCACCCACTCGTTCATGCGCTGCTCGACGATGTCGTTGCGGTAATGCGGCTCGCCGGTTTTGGGATCGATTGAATCGTAGACATTCTGGAAAACCATTTCCTTGTGGCCGATGTATTTGCCGGTCTGCGCGGTCGAGTTTCCACAGGATACCGGTTTTACCGGCGCTGAATACATATTTTTGGCCGCCATCGTCGACGAGGATGCGCTCGAAGACTTCATCGAGGTCGAGACTTTCGCCGGGGGCGTGGGCGAAATACCATTTGAGTTTGCCGGTAGTCGGCGTCGATGGCGAGCGTCGAGTTGGCGAATAGCGTGGCTCCATTGCCGGAGCCGCGGCTGACGCGCATCCAAGGCTTGGCTTGCGCGGTGCCCCAATAGGTGATGTTGAGATCGGGATCGTAACTGCCGGTGATCCAGCTTTCGGTCCCGGCGCGGAACAGATTCGGCAGGGTGCCCCAGGTGTCGCCGCCTTGCTCGCCTGCGAGCGCAACGGTTTTGAAGCGCCAGACTTCTTTGCCGGTCGAGGCGTCATAGGCGCTGATAAAACATTTCTCGTCGCGATAGGTTTGGCAGGAGCCGAGACCTTGGATCAGCTTTCCTTTGACGGCGAGAGGTCCGCTGCTGGTGGAGTAGTTGCCTTTGGAGCGGTCGCCGATGGTGGTGTCCCAGGCGGTCTTGCCGGTGCGGGCGTCGAAGGCCATGAGGTGGGCTTCGCTGGTGGCTACGAAAATCTTGTCGCCGTATATCGAGATGCCGCGCATGGCGGCGGCGGTGGGATTCGTGCCGTAGTGGTTTTCCCAAATGAGCTCGCCGGTACGGGCGTCGATCGCTTGCAGGATGTTGCCGGTGTTGTTGAGGTACAGCACTCCGTTGTGGACTAGCGGCGCGGGTTGGCTGGTGCCGACTTCATTCATGGCCCAGGACCAGACCAATTGCAAGATCCTGCACGTTCTGCGTGGTGATTTGATTGAGCGGGCTGAAATTCGAGGCGTGATAATCGCGGCGGATCATGAGCCAGTCGGCGGGATCGGGATTGCGCAGCATGGCGTCGGTGACGGGGACGAAATTCTTGACTTCGCCGGCTACGGTGATGCCGCGCGGGGCGGAGGGCGCTTGTTTTCCCTGGCGGGCGGGAGCCGCGGCAGTGGTGGGCGGGCGCAGCTACATTGACGATGGAACGGATCATTTCCGGAGAGACTGCTCGCATGGCCTGGTTGCCGGCGCGCGCGCCGTTCGATTCGAGGATGAACGCGGCCAGGTTCAAGTACGCCGCTTCGCCCAGGCTGCCGCCGGCGCCGGGAGGCATGGTGGATTGAATAAAGGCCACCAGATCGCGCACCGGGCGATCGCCCCAGGTCGATGCGAAGCCGGCTCCGGCCAGCGGCGGCGCGTCGCCATTGCCTTGCAGGTTTTGCATGTGGCAGCTCGAACAACGCTCTTGATATGTGGTGCGTCCGGCCGCAGATTGCGCCGCAGTGAACGGTGCGGAAGCGCCCGACTGCTGGGCCATCAGAATCGCGACGCAGCCAATGGCGAGAATCGCGAGCGGAACGCTGATTCGAAGATTTCTGGGTGGCATGACAGAAGCCTCTTTTCGCTACTTCAAGAGCCAGCCCCAGAGATTGCCGTCCGGGGCTTTTTCGCTATCGATCTGCACATACAGGCGCCCCTTGCGGAGGCCGTCGATTTGTTCCGGCGTCAAGTCGAAGGAGCCGGAGATGGTGCCGCTGGTTGCCTTGGTGACGGTGAGATCGAAGACCACGGCTCCGGGAACGCCGGTGGCTAAGCCGCGGCGCAATTGTGCGGCGGTGGCAGGCCCGAGCAATCCCTCGAAGGTTCCACTGACGGTGAGTTTGGCGCCCGCGAGAGCCACAGAGGCGCTGCCGTGACCTGTAGTATTGCGCGCCAATTGAGCGTCCACGGGCACGGGCGCGAGGCGGCCCTTATAGGTTTCTAGCGCTTGTGCCGACAATGGGAAAGAGAGGACACCAGGCACGCCAGCGCAAGCAAATCACCCGGTATTTTCATAATGGGCTCCTAGGTTCTGGGCCAGTATACACCCGGCGGGGGCTGAACAGGTTAAAGTCGCCCGGGCAAACTGCCGAAGAAGTCGGTGATGGATCAGAGAATTCACGACCGTCTACCGGTGGTCTTGCAGGTAAGAGTCACAGACCTTGCGACGCCTGAATACTCGGCCTCAGGCGATGCGATCGATTTGTCGGAATCCGGCATCGGCGTGTATCTGCCTCTCCAGTTCATGCCGGGCACGTCGGTCAAATTGAACATCAAGGACACCGTGCTCTACGGGTTCGTGGCATATTCATGTGCGGAACGATCCTTCTTCCGCACTGGAATTGAAGTGGTGCAGGTGTTGCTTGGAACTTCTGGCCAATCGCAACTCCTCAAGGCTGCGCTCGAGGAAGCGATGCCCAACCTGCAGATGGAATATTCCGGTCCTCGCTAAGCGGAATCTCTGGGCCGCCCCGCTGCCGTATGTTAGATTAGCGGTTGCCGGACTCAGGCCCATGATCGACACAGCAATCCGCGGGATCGTTTTCGATCTGGATGGCGTGCTCATCCAATCGGCTCCCAGCCACGCGGAAGCGTTCCAACAGGTATTCGCGCGGCACGGGATTCATGATTTTGAATATGCGCCTTATGCGGGTTGGCGTACGTCCGATGTGATTGCGGATGTGCTCGAACGGCGGGGGAGGAGCGAGAGCGGGGAGGCCATCGCTGAGCATGGCTCGCGAAAAGAGCCGCATCGCGCGGGAGTTGCTGGAAGCGAGCCGCCCGTTAGCAAAAGATTGTGAAGCGATGCTGGCGGAACTCGCTGGGGAATTCCCGCTAGCGCTAGCGAGTTCGGGCTCGCGATCGAGCGTGGATGCTTTTCTGAAGTGGACGGGTTCGCGGTCTCTGTTCCGTTCCATCTTGAGTGGGGAAGACGTGGGCAACGCCAAGCCGGATCCTGAGATTTATGTGCGCTCGGCTGAAAGGCTTGGCCTGGACGCGAGGGAGTGTTTGGTTGTTGAAGACGCCTTGGCCGGAGTTGCGGCGGCGCGGGCGGCGGGGTGTCCGGTGGTTGCGATGGCGGGGACGTGCTCGGCGGAGGCTCTGCTGGCGGTGGGTGCCGACCGCGTGATTGCGGACCTCAGTGAGTTGGCGGCGCAGCCTCGGCCCGTTGATCCCGCGTGCTGGACTGCGGTGATTCCGGCGGCTGGGCGAGGCACGCGGTTGGGATTTTCGCGTCCTAAGATTTTGTATCCTCTGGGCGGACGCGCGATCCTCGACTGGCTGCTCGATTTTCTGGTTCCGAACTGCGCTTCTCTTGGTGCTCGTGCTTTCGCCGGAGGGTGCGGACGAGGTGACGGCCGCGCTGGAGCGGCGCATCCCGGGACGTTTTGCAGTCGTCATACAAGAGACGCCGACAGGCATGGGAGATGCGGTGGCGTTGGCGTTGCCTCAAGTGAAGACGCGACATGCTGCCGTGGTCTGGGGCGATCAAGTGGCGTTGCGGCGGGAGTCGGTCGAAACCTGTATGCGACTGCACCAAGGACCGCTGCAGCCAAGTGTGACGTGTCCTACGTTGCTGCGCGCGAATCCGTACATCCATTTCGATCGCGATGAAGCGGGGCGGTTAGGTGGAGTGCGGCAAGCTCGTGAGGGCGATGCCATGCCCGAGATGGGCGAAGGAGATACCGGCTTTTTCTGCTTCGAGACGGCGGCTCTGCGCCGGTTACTGGAACGGCTGCGGAGTGAGAGCGGGGGCATCGGAACGGCGACTCGCGAATTCAATCTGCTGCCGGTGATCCCGCTGGCGGCGGAGCGGGAAGTGGTACTGACGCCGCGCGTGATGCGACTGGAAGAAACGGTGGGCATCAATACTCGCGAAGACGCGGCCGCTGTCGAGGCATTCCTCGGGACTTCGCATGGCTGCTAAATCGGAGATCGATCCGCAAGTGGCGGCGCCGGCGCGCTCCAAGATCAATGTGGTTCTGTTCTCGGGCGGCAGCGGCACGCAAAGTATCACAGCGGCGCTGCAGAAGCATCCGCAGATCTCGCTCAAGATCCTGATCAATGCTTACGATGACGGACACTCCACGGGCCGTCTGCGACGCTTCGTGCCGGGGATGCTGGGGCCTTCCGACGTGCGCAAGAATCTCGGCCGCCTGATGCCCGCCAGCGAACGCAGCGAGAAAAGTCTGGCGCTGGTTTCCGAGTTTCGCCTCCCCGTGGGGATCGCGCGCGCGGAGGCGCTCGACTGGATCGACCGCATCGTCGCGGGGGACTTCGCGCTGCTGCCGGAAAAGCTCGCCGCGGCCTTCCCGCTGCTGACCACTTGGCAATGGCGGCGGTTGAGTTCGTATCTCGTTACGTTCCGCGACTATTTCAGGCAGACAGGAACAGGGCGGGCGCACCTTCGACTTCACCGATTGCGCTCTGGGGAATCTGTATTTCACTGGCTGTTATCTGGAGCAGGGCCGCGATTTTAACCGGGCTATTCGAGCGTTCAGCGAATTTTATGAAGTGGGCGGCGATGTGCTGCTGAATATCACGCAGGGCGAGAATCTTTTCCTAGTGGCGCAGAAAGAAAACGGGTCGGTGCTGCTCAATGAAGCGGACATTGTTGCTACGCAGGATGACACGAAAATCAAAGACCTGTTTCTGATCGATGCCGACGTTTTCTTGAACCGAATCGAGAATGCCGCGGAACCCAATGAGGGGTGGAGGCCGTTGTTACGCTCGGCACATCGGGTCCCGGGGCTCAATCCACTTGCGGACGACGCGCTGCGGGAGGCCGACGTCATCATCTATGGTCCGGGCACGCAGCACTCTTCTCTGTTTCCCTCTTACATGACCGAAGGTGTGGCCGAAGCCATCGCCGCGAACAGCAAAGCCGACAAAGTTTTCGTGGGCAATATCCATCGCGATTTCGATATTCAGGGCGACGATGCGAGCGATTTGGCACGCAAGCTGCTTCAGACCATGAGCCGTGGCGGCGCGCGAAACGTCGAGTGGCTTGACGTGGTGTCGCACTTTTTTGTGCAGGGAATCGACGAAAACACGCTAGGGCAGGCCAAGTACGTGCCGTTTGACAAATCCAGCTTCGCGTTTCCGCTCGAAACCGTGAAGGTGCGCGATTGGGAAGCTGCCGAGGGACGCCACTCCGGCGGTTATGTTCTCGATGAATTGCGGCAGATCGTGCAATCGCGGATCGATATCGAACTGACGCCGTTCCATCATATGGTGTCCATCGTGATCCCGGTGCTGAACGAAGAAGCGACGGTTGAGAGGGTTCTGAAATCGGTCACGGCGCTGGATTTTGGACCCATGAGCCTGAGCAAAGAAGTGCTTCTGATCGATGGCGGGTCGACGGATGCCACGCAGGAGCGCGCGCGTTCCGTGGGCAATGTGCGAATTTACAGCTTGCCTCCTGGGCGTTTCGGACGCGGCGCGGCCATGCGGTTGGGCATAGAGAAAGCTCGCGGAAATTTGATTGTATTTTTTCCGGGTGACGACGAGTACCGGCCGGAAGACTTGTACAGTGTGGTGCAATCGCTGATGCAAGGCGGATTCCGCGCGGTGTTCGGAACTCGCGCCGTCAAGTGCACGGACCTCTCGGACCGCTTGAAAAACATCTACGAGAACAACCGCGGCTGTATCTCACCAGCAAGTACGGCGGCATGATGCTGAGCGTCGCTACGCTGCTGCTTTACAATCGCTATGTGACGGATGTCTTGAGCAGCCTGAAGGGTTACGACGCCGCTCTGCTGCGCTCGCTGGCATTGCAATCGGACGGCCTGGATCTTGAAACCGAGATCGTCGCCAAGCTCTCGCAGCCGCCGCGAATACTTGTTTGAGATTCCCGTCGATTACAAACCGCGCGCGCGTTCCGCCGGCAAAAAGATTCGCGCATCCGACGGCCTGCGCGCTCTTTTCGCGCTGCTGCGATTCCGGATGAAAGAGTAGTAGCGCGGTCCATGCCGGTTCTTTCCATCGTGATTCCTGCTTACAACGAAGGCGCTTTTATTGGAACGCTGATTGAGCGGATTCTGGCGGTGCCGGTGGAAGCTCTGGGCTTTCAAAAGGAGCTGATCGTCGTTAACGATGGCTCGCGTGACAACACTGAGGAGATCGCGCGCGAGTGGGCTAGCCGCTTTCCGCAGGTGCATTGCTTCACGCAGGTCCCGAACCAAGGGAAAGGAAAAGCGGTGCAGCGCGGCATTCGCGAAGCGACCGGCGACTACATCCTGATACAGGATGCCGATCTCGAGTACGAGCCGCGCGATTATTTGAAACTACTGAAGGGGCTGGATCATGCCGATGTCGTGTATGGCAGCCGCACGTTGGGACAGAGCCGCCAGCAGTTGTTTCCGGGGAAACATCCGCAGCAAGGAGTCGGCCCGTGGTTCGCCGGAGTGCTGCTGACGCTGTGGACCGCGCTGCTTTACCAGCGCTGGATCACGGATACGCTCACGGCCTACAAACTGTATCCGGCCGCGGTGGTCAAGGCCATGCCACTACGCACCAGCGGCTTTGAAACCGATCATGAGATCACGGCCAAGCTAGTCCGCCGGGGGCTGCGCATCGTCGAAGTGCCCATCGAATACCATCCGCGCTCTCACGACGAAGGAAAGAAAATAAAACCTTCCGACGGGTTCATCGCGGTGTGGACGCTGCTGCGGTTCCGCTTTACTCAGTAGGCTTGGCCACCGCCAGAGTCTGCCCGATGTTGTAGGTGAGCCATAGTTTGCCGATGCCCAGCGCGTGCGATCACGCGCTGCAATAGTGCAGTGGTTTTCCGTAAGGCGCCGCGCGCTGCGCTACGTAACCCAGCGGCAGAACCGGCCAAAACGATTCGAACCAGAGCGTCGAGAAGCCGGCGCGCCGCAACTGTTCGGTCATGGTTTTGCGCGTGTAATAAATCAGGTGGACGCTCAGCCAGAACGGCCAGCGCCGTCCCAGCATGCGCGCGGCGAGCGTTCCGATGTCCGGATAATTTACCAGCAGCACGCCGCCGGGCTTGAGCAAGGACCGCACGGTTTGCAAAGTCTCGAGCGGCTGCGGGAGGTGTTCGATCACATCCCACAGCGTGATGACGTCGAAGCTGTGTGCTTCGAAAGCGCCGGGTTCGAGGATGCCATCGCGGATATCCAAGTCGATAATTTTCGCGGCCGTAGGCGGCCATCCAGCGGGCTGGCTCGATGCCGGTCACAGTGAATCCCATCTCGCGCGCGGCCACTAAGAAAGCCCCGCCGGCGCAGCCTACGTCCAGCACGCGCTTCCCTGCGGGCGAGATTCCCAGACGCTTCACTACGCCTTCCAGTGTCTTGCGGAATCCGCGGATGCGCGCTTCATTCTGCGCGGCGAACATGGGATCTTCCGCTTCGGCATAGCCTTCGAGGATCAACTCCGCGCGCAGCCGTGGATTGATGTACACCAAGTCGCAGACGCCGCAGTGGACCACTTGATCCCATAGCACGTGATCGCTCGCAGCGCGAAAAATTTGCTTTAACTGTTGCTCGTCGAGCGACGGCGGATAACGGGCGGGCTTGCACGACTCATAGTCGGCAGATCCGCACAGAGGGCAGGCGATTTCTTGGAAAAGCTCGGGCAGATTATTTTTTCACCAGCAAAAAATTGGCCTGGCGAATCGTGCCTCGGGCTTCTCGTCGGTGCTGAAATTCACTTCGAGCAGATTGAAGGCTGGTCCGGGGATCAGTTCCAAAGTTCCGTTGGCTCCGCTCGTTGGTTGTCACCGCGAAAGTCTGGTCTGCGAGAGCTTTGAAACGTGCCTTCGAAGTTGAACTGGACCATGGGATCGCCAGTGGTTCCGGGCGGCAGTTTGAAACGCGCCGATAAAGTTCCGCTGGCGCGGCCGTTTTCTTCACGCACCACCAGTTCGGCGGAGAGCGGCTGTGCGCCGTGGAAGTGCGCGCCTACGGTGGGGTAGGTCCACGCGCCCAGGTAGCGCGACAGCGGAACGGGTGGAACATTGCGCGCAACCGCGGCGGGAGGAATAACGGCTGGCGGCGAATTCGGCTGCCGGAACAGAGGAGGTCACAGGCACGGCGACGCTCCGCGCGGCGTCCGACAGCGAGCGGTAATAGCCGCGCCCACGCCGTTCCCGATTGTTCGGTGAGCTGCGCCGATTGCTGCAGGCTGGCTGCCAATTTCTGATACAGCTCCACCGTTCTGCAGCCGTGCCTGTTCGGCGGTGCTCGCGGTTTGCGCCACGGCTTCGCGAGCTTTCTGCACGTCTTTCGATTCCGCGCTCAGGGCGGCGACAGCAGCGCGCTCACGCTCCAGAGCCTGGCGTAATTGTTGGATGCCGCGGTCGGGATCGCGGGCGATGGTGTCTATGCTGGAGCCTCAGGATAGTGTTTTGCGCAGCCAGGTACGTGTCCAGGTTGGGCGAGGTTTCCGGCGCGAGAGTCAATGGCGCTACCGCGGAAGCCTTCTGGGCGGTATCCGCTGGCGAGGCTTTCCAGATGAAGCTTTCCGCGCGGCTGAAATACTTGGCTGCTTCGGCGGCGGCTTTATCGGCGCGAGCGCCCAGGGTCGCGCCGGCGGTGGCGGCGTCGCGCTCCAGATCGGGATCGGTTTTACGCCAGTTTTGACGGGCTTCCTGCTGGGCCAGAGCCGCGCGACGCCAATAGCAGAACTGCCAGCGCGCGCGTCTCATGGCTTCGTCCCCGGAGGCAGCGGACGCACGGGGCCGGCGGCGGAGAGGGACGGGCTGCCGGAGGCGCGGTGGCGGCCGCGGGGTTAATGATGAAGCATTCGATCTGGGCGCGCGCTTGGCGCGCGGCGTAATAGGCGCTCCAGCGCTGGCCTTCCGCGCTCACAGATTTCAACTGCTCGTCAATGGCGGACTGGCGGGCCTGGGCTGGCCTTCAATAGTTCGCGCAGATCGGTCAAGCAACTGGCCTCCGTCGGCCGCGCGCTCCTGCGCTTGAGCGGCGAGCTCCTGATCGGTCGCGGCCAACGACTCGAGATTCTTCTGCGGACTCGCCAGCGCCGGAACGGGCTGCATGCTGGCTTTGAGGGCGGCGGCTTGAGCGCGGGTCGCGGCTAATTCCTGCTCGGTTTCAGTTTTCTCGCTGGACCAGTCTTCGCCGCGTTCTTCTTCGTGGGCCAGCAATGCGCGGATGGCGTCCACCTGGGCCTTGGACTGAATCGAAACCATGTTCCAATAGCTGGTGAGTGCGACCGTGCGGTTGTCCGATGCCTTGGCGACTTCTTCCACCGAAGTACGCACGCGCGGATCGCAGGGCAAGAGCCGCACCAGCCGCGGTTCCAGACTGGTGGTGAGAGTGGTCCACTCCGCGGTTCGTTTGGCGGCGGCATCTTGCAGGGCGGGCAGGGAATTCGCGCCGGCGTCCTGCGCGCGCAGGACCGCAGCGGGCCCAATGCAGGCTAGGAGCGCAAGCCATGGAAGGCGCCGCCGGAGAGCAGGTACCATTTCCCACAAAGCTTACCACGGTACAATGTATATTCACAGTGGATTTTCACAGCATTGCGGAGGTTTCATGGCAGCACAGCCACGCCGTCGTTCGGTAGCGGTCAGCGTCGGGAAAATCAAGGTTGGCGGGGACCATCCCATTGTGGTTCAGTCGATGACCAATACCGACACGGCCGATGTTGCGTCGACAGTCAATCAGGTGATGGCGCTGGCGCAGGCCGGCTCGGAATTGGTGCGCGTGACGGTCAATACCGAAGAGGCGGCGCGCGCGGTGCCGAAGATCGTGGATACGCTGGATAAGTTCGGCGTCCGCGTTCCCATCATCGGCGACTTCCACTATAACGGCCATCTGTTGCTGAAGAAGTATCCAGACATGGCGCGGGCGCTGGCGAAATACCGCATCAATCCGGGGAACGTAAATATCGGCAAGAAGCACGACGACAACTTCCGGGTCATGATTGAAGCGGCGGTGGAGTATGACCGTCCGGTGCGCATCGGCGTTAACTGGGGCTCGCTCGATTCGGCGCTGCTGACGCGCATGATGGATGAGAATAATCTGCTGGCGGAGCCTCTCGACGCCCGGACTGTTACGCTGCGCGCCATTGTGGTGAGCGCCATCGAATCCGCGAAAGCGGCCGAGCAATATGGACTGCGGCGCGATCAAATTATCTTGAGCGCGAAGGTCAGCGGCGTGCAGGATCTGATCCGCGTCTACCGCATGCTAGCGGCTGAGTGCGATTACGCGCTGCACGTAGGCCTGACGGAAGCCGGGCTCGGATCGAAAGGCATCGTGGCATCGACAGCCGGCATCGGGGTGCTTTTGCAAGAAGGCATCGGCGATACCATCCGCGCGTCGCTGACGCCGCTACCGAATGGCGACCGCACCGATGAAGTCATCGTGTGCCAGCAGATCCTGCAAGCGCTCGAACTGCGCAGCTTTACGCCACAAGTGACCGCCTGCCCCGGCTGCGGCCGGACTACCAGCACCTTCTTCCAGGATATGGCGGATCAAATCCAAACCTACCTGCGCATGCAAATGCCGGTGTGGGGCGCGCGCTATTCGGGCGTCGAGGAAATGAAGGTAGCGGTCATGGGCTGCGTCGTTAACGGCCCTGGCGAATCGAAGCACTCGAACATCGGCATCTCGCTGCCGGGCACGTTCGAGGAGCCGGTGGCTCCCGTGTACGTCGACGGGAAGCTGAAATGCACGCTGCGCGGGGACCACATTGTCGAGGAGTTCCTGGCGATCCTTAATAATTACGTGGATCGGACCTACGTCGCGAAAGATCTCGCAGCGGTGGACGCCTAGGCAAACGGATTACGAATTTCGACCCCGCGAATCACTCGTCCGGCTTGCAAATCTTCCGTGTAAAGTATCTGGCATCGTGCTGACGCCGCGGCGCTGACGATCAAGGAATCGTAAAAAGTCCAGCCCGTCTCTTCTCCGATCGAAGCCGCACTGGCGTAGAGACTGGCGTGGGGATGGATTTTGCAAAGAGGCCACAAGATGCGGTCGAGGTAGGCCAGCGTTTCATTTGAAGTCATGCGGGCGGCAAACTTGCCGAGAGCGACGTTGAGAAACTCCTGGATCACCTGAGTGCTGATGGCACTCTGCTCCGATTCGATCGCTTCGGCTATGAGGGATTGCGCGCGCTTTTGTTTACGCGGGTGCGAACGGTCGAAGGAATAAACGAAGATGTTGGTGTCCAGGAAAAACGCCCGGCTCACGATTGCGCAGCTCTTTCATTCATCTCCGCGCGCGTGAATTTTCGACCGGCGCGTACGTGGCTGAGCTGATTCATGATGTCCCGGTACTCGCCAGCCGTGGGTCGGCCGCCGGAATAGCGCTCCAGCCACTCGCGAAAGGCTTCGTTGAGAGTGGTTCGCTGCTCGCGCGCACGAAGCCGGGCGCGCTCAATCGTTTCAGGCGAGGCTGAAAAGGTGATATTTTTAAGATTACCCACGGAACCAGTGTACACTATTCTCGTGTGGCATAAAATCCTGAAACCGTTCACGGCTTGCTTCTGCTTGACGGCTGTCGCCACCGTCCTCTGGGGGCAAGCCAGCACCGCTCCGAAGCCCTTTAGCGTCGTCGAGTCCGGCATTCCCGAGATGCAGGCGGCCATGCGGCAAGGGCGGGTTACGTCGCGGCAATTGGTAACGCAGTATCTCACACGGATTGCTCTTTACGAAGATAAACTTCATGCTGCAATCACCGTGAATCCCAAGGCGCTCGAGGAAGCCGATGCGCGCGATCGCGAGCGCGCGCAGGGGAAAGTGCGCGGACCTTTGCATGGCATCCCCATGGCGGTCAAAGACAACATTCAGACCACCAACCTGCCGACTACCGGCGGCGCGCTGGCGTTCGACGGTTTCGTGCCCCCTTATGAAGCCACGTTGGTGAAGCATCTGCGCGACGCGGGCGCGATCCTGATTGCGAAGACCGGGATGACGGAATTGGCCAACTGGGTCGCCGGTGCGCCCACGCCCATGCCGGGTAACTACAACGCAGTCGCGGGCTACGGTTTTAATCCTTATGACCCGCGCCGCGATCCTCGGCCCGCCATTGCCGATGGGCGTCCGGCGCTAGGCACGGGAGGGTCCAGTTCCGGGATCGGCACCGCAGCCAATCTGTGGACCGCAAATGTCGGCACGGAAACGTCGGGATCGATCCTGAGCCCGTCCAACCAAAATATGTTGGTGGGCATCAAGCCCACTGTCGGCCGCGTGAGCCGCTACGGTGTGATTCCCATCACGGCGGATCAAGATACGCCGGGGCCGCTCGCTAAAACCGTTACCGATGCGGCTATTCTGCTGGGAGTTCTCGAAGGCGCCGCGCCTGACGCCAACGATCCCGCCACGCGCGCCTGCACACCTCCGCCCGCCGGTTACCGACGGTTCTTGAATGCCAACGGACTCAAGGGTGCGCGCATCGGCATCCCGCGTGCTTTCTATTACAATCCGGTCTCCGTGCCTGGGGGAGGCCCGGCGCGCGGCGGCCTCAACCCGGCGCAGGCTAAGGTCATGGCTGAAGCCATCGAGATTCTGAAGCGCCAAGAGGCCGTTATCGTCGATCCCGCGGAAATCCCCAGCGTGGTTAGCTCCGATGCCGCGGCCAATCTCCTGTTATGGAGCACATGCGCAGGAGCCGGGGAGGGCAAAGGCAGCGACGAACACTGTTCGGTGGTATTGAAATACGGCATGAAGCGTGACTTCAACCTGTGGCTGTCGTCATTGGGGGCGTCGGCGCCCGTCAAGTCGCTCGGCGAGCTGCGTGAGTGGAACCGGGAGCATCGCAACGCCGGAGCCATCAAGTACGGACAATCGCTGCTCGACATTTCCGACGAGATGGAGGTCGAGGCGGATCGCACGCGCTATCGGGCGGACCGCGCCAAGGACATCGCACTCGCCGGAACGCATGGCATCGACGAAGTCATGCAGGCGAACCGTTTGGATGCCCTGCTGTTTCCGGGGGCGAACGGTGCGGCCATCGCGGCCAAGCCTGGTTACCCCACCGTTATCGTGCCTTTCGGCAAGGTGCCGAATGCGCCCACGCCTCCTTTTCCGGACGGCTTCAACGCGCAACCCGCTCCCTTTGGAGTCAGTTTTACGGGCCGGGCGTGCAGTGAACCGCGTTTGATTGAGCTGGCGTTTGGGTTCGAGCAGGCGACGAAACGGCGGCGTCCGCCGCAGTCCATGCCGTAACGACTCATCGACGCGCAAGGGGCGCGTCTTAGCGCAGGCGATTCGGACGACCTTCCGTTCGCACTTCGCCTTAGCCAACCGATAAGAGCCCTATGTCGAAGTCGTCGGCGCCTTGGCGTAGGATGCTTGTCCTCACTTGCGCCATCGCCGCCACTACTTTGGCGCAAAGCGCCCCGCCGCGCGACTTGACGCAATTCAGCCTGGAAGATCTGATGAACGTGCAGGTCACCTCGGTGTCGAAGAAGGAACAGAAGCTGGCGAAAACCGGGGCGGCGATTTTCGTGATCACGCAGGAAGACATCCGCCGCTCGGGGGCGACCAATATTCCGGACCTCCTGCGCATGGTGCCGGGCGTCGACGTGGCGCGCGTCGATCATAGCAACTGGGCCGTCAGCATTCGCGGTTTCAACGGCGTCTATGCCAATAAAGTGCTGGTGCTGATCGATGGCCGCAGCGTGTATCACCCGGCGTTTTCGGGAGTGTTGTGGTTTGCCCAGGATGTGCCACTCGAAGACATCGAGCGGATCGAAGTGATTCGTGGCCCGGGCGGCACGGTATGGGGTGCGAATGCCATGAACGGGGTGATCAACATCATCACCAAGAGCGCCGGGGACACGCCCGGGGGCTTGCTCACCGTCGGCGGAGGAACGGATCAACAAGGCGAAGGCTTGCTGCAGTACGGAGGTAAAGCCGGAGCCAAGGGGGATTACCGCGTTTTCGGCAGCTACTCGCATCAGGGGAAATCGGACGCGGCCGATTCCGACCAGCCCGCCGACGCGCGGAGCCCGGCGGAAGGGGGCCTCCGCTCGGACTGGCGGCTGTCGGCTCGAGACCTGTTGACGGTGGAAGGCGACTACCGTAAGGTGGACGGGGGCGAGACCATTACCGAAGTTCTTCCGCAGATGCTGTCGGCGCAGGGCACGTACCCCCAATCGCTTAGCGACGAAGGCGAAAACATCCTGGCGCGCTGGACGCACACGTTTGCCAAAGGCTCGGATATATCGCTCCAAGCCTACTTCGACAAGAGCGACGCCTTTGCCAACGGAGCTCACGACTTCGCCACGATCGGGGACATCGATTTCCAGCACCATTTAAGCGTCGGCAGCCGCAACGATGTGGTTTGGGGACTGGGCTACCGGGCCGACGCCAACCGCTTCGCCGGAAACAACCTGACGACGCTCCACCCGCTCGACCGCACGGATGCACTCTATAGCGCATTCGTGCAGGATGAAATTACCCTCGGCCAAACCTTATCGCTGACCGTCGGCGCCAAGTTTGAACATAACGCCTACACGGGTTACGAGAATGAACCCAGCGCGCAGTTGGTGTGGGCGCCCAATTCCCGCAATACCGTGTGGGTATCCGCGGCGAAAGCCATTCGGCAGCCGGACGCGATCGACAGCGGACTGGAGGCGGTAAGCGCGCTGGTTGCGCTTCCGCAAGGGGCCTTCGGGCTGGTGACGGTATTCGGAAACCCCAACACCAAAGTGGAGGATGTGCGGGATTTTGAAGCCGGCTATCGCGCTCAAATCAGCCGGCGGCTGTCTCTCGACGTGACCGGGTTTCTGAGCTTCTACCAGAATCTCGAAACCAGTGAGCCGCAGATGCCTTACTTTGCGTTCACCCCGGGGCCTCCTCACTTGGTGCTTCCCTTGCTCTACGAGAACCTGGCGCACGCCCGAGATTATGGAGCCGAGGCCTTCGCCACCTGGAATGTGACGGATCGCTGGAAGCTTAGCCCGGGCTTGACCATGCTGAACATGTCGGTGATGCGCGACGCCTCTAGCCAGGACCCCGTCATCGAGCAAACGGCGGGATACTCGCCCCGGCGCAGCTTTCAGGTGCGCTCCTTTGTCAATCTGGGACGCTCCTTCGAGTGGGATCAGACCATCGGCTATACCGGACCCTTGGCGGTGGGAAATATTCCCGGCTATGTACGGCTGGATGTCCGCGTGGGCTGGCGGCTGGGGGAGTTCACGGAGTTCAGCATTACCGGGCAGAACCTGCTCGAGCCGCGGCACGCGGAATTCCCGGATTCTCGATCTCATCGATCACATGCTCGATCAGCGCAGTATTTTCGGAAAGATAACGTGGCGCTTTTGAACCCCCCTGAAATGACGCGCATCCTCAGTCTGCTCCTGCTGGTGGGCGCCGCGCTGGAACTGCACGCGCAGGCGGCCGGTCGCGGGGTTCGACGAGTATCAGGTGAAGGCCGCGTTTCTCTATAACTTTGCCAAGTTCGTCGAATGGCCGCCGGGTACCTTTGCGAGCTCCACCGACCCGATCGGGATTTGCATTGCCGGCGTGAATCCGTTTGGCTCGACGCTCGAATCATGGTGCAAGGCAAAAAGATCGGCGACAGGGTTTTCGCGGTGCGGCGGATTCCCGGACACCCAGCAGGCCGAAAGGATGCCAGATTCTGTTTATCGGCAGCGCGGAGTGGAAGCGGGTTCGCCCGCTGCTCGATGCGCTGAAGGGCGCAGCCATTCTGACGGTGGGAGAAACCGACGACTTCACGGCGCGTCGGCGGCATGATCGCTTTCCAAATCGCGGGGCCGCGCGTGCGCATTCAAATCGACCTGGAGACGGCCGAACGCAGCCACCTGAAGATCAGCTCGAAGCTGCTCAGCCTGGCGGAGATCGTCAAGAGGCAGCCATGAGAATGCCGGCTTATTACCGGAATCTTCCGGTGGCCCAAAAGGTTCAGCTGGCCGGGATGCTGGTGGGGCTCATCGCGACCGCTGCTCGGCAGCGCGTGGCTGCTGATCGACGACCAGATGCAGGGCCGCGACGCGATGCGGCACGATGTGGAGGTGCTGGCGGACATCTTCAGCGCCAATAGCACGGCAGCGCTTACGTTTAACGATCCTACCGCGGCCAAGGAACTGCTGGCGACGCTGCACGCCAAGCAGCACATTATGGCCGCTTTCCTGTATTCGGCGGACGGGAAACCGTTTGCGAGCTATCGCCGAGATCCGGGGGGGCGCGCCGGCGCTGCGCCGCCCCTCACAGGCCGACGGCAGCCGTTTCGATTCCGACCGCCTGATGGTTTCAAAAGCATTCTCAGCAACGGACAAAAAATCGGGACGGTGGCGCTCGAATCCGACCTGGGTGAACTCACGCCGGCAGGTGCAGCACTTCCTGTGGGTGGTTCTCACCGTGATCGCGGGTGCGTCGCTGGTGGCTTTTTTCCTTTCCTCGCGCCTGCAGCGCTCCATTCTCGAGCCCATTGCGCATCTGGGAGCCGGTGGCCCGGCTGGTCTCGGCGGGAAAGAACTATGCGGCGCGCGCCGTCAAACAATCGGACGACGACCTGGGGCAGCTCACCGATACCTTCAACGAAATGCTCACGGAAATCCAGCACCGCGATGAAGAGCTGTCGCGGCATCGCGACCGTCTGGAACAAACCGTCGCCGCGCGCACCGGGGAACTGGTCAAATCCAACGCCCAGCTTCTCGAAGCCAAAGACAAAGCCGAAGCCGCCAGCCGCGCCAAGAGCGAATTCCTGGCCAACATGAGCCATGAAATCCGCACTCCCATGAACGGCGTGATGGGCATGACCGAACTGGTGCTCGACACCGAGCTGACCTCCGAGCAGCGGGATTATCTCAATACCGTGAAGGCCTCGGCCGATTCCATGCTGTCGGTGATCAACGACATTCTGGACTTCTCGAAAATCGAGGCCGGGCGGCTGGAACTCGATCCGGTTTCCTTCGATATCCGCGATCTGGTGGAAGACACGGTGCGGGCGCTGGCGCTGCGGGCGCACGAAAAAGGCCTGGAGCTGATCTGCGACGTGCTGCCGGAAGTCCCGGAATATGTGGTGGGCGACGTCACCCGAATCCGGCAGGTGATGGTGAATCTGCTGGGGAACGCGATCAAGTTCACGGCGCAGGGCGAAGTGGAACTCGAAGTGGCTTTGCAAGTCCCGCAGCGCCGATCAGTTGAATCTGCATTTCCTGGTGCGGGACACCGGCATCGGCATTCCGCTCGACAAGCAGAAAATGATTTTCGAAGCATTTTCGCAAGCCGACGGCTCGACTACGCGCAAGTTCGGCGGCACGGGTTTGGGTTTGACCATCTCGGCTCGTCTGGTGGAGGCCATGCAGGGCGAAATCTGGGTGGAGAGCGCTCCCGGGAAAGGGAGCTGCTTTCACTTCACGGCGCTGCTGGGCGTTTCGAGCGAAACCCGGCAGATCGCGAATCTGGCCGAGGCCGTTCCGCTGGCCGGGATCCGCGTGGTGGTGGTCGACGACAATCTGACCAACCGGCGTATCCTGACCGACATGCTGTGGCGGCTGGGGCATGCTGCCGGCGCCTGCCGCCAGCGGCGCAGAAGCGCTGGCTCATATGCGGCGCGGCGTCCAGCGCGGCCACCCTTTCAGCCTGGTGCTGACGGACGTCCACATGCCGGAAATGGACGGCTTCGAGCTGGTGAAACGGATTCACGATTCACCGGAATTGGCGCAGCCGGTGATTCTGATGCTGACCTCGGGCGACCGCGGCGACGACTTAGCGCGCTGCCGCAGGCTGGGCGTCTCGTCCTATCTCACGAAGCCGGTGCGGCGCGCGGAGTTGCGGTGCGGCAATTAGTCGCTGCGATCGCGCACGAGACCCGCGCTCCCCGAGCGCCGCCCCACGCTCAACGGGGAAGCGCTAGAGCGCGGCCCCCAGTCATTGGGCGGTTCTGCGCTGCACATTCTTCTGGCCGAGGACAACGCCGTCAATCAGCGCGTGGCCCTGCGGATTCTCGAGAAGGCCGGGCACCGGTGGCCATCGCCGAAAATGGCAAGGCTGCCTTAAGACTGCTGGAGGAACAATCTTTCGATGTGATCCTTATGGACGTGCAAATGCCCGAAATGGGCGGCTTTGAAGCTACCGCGCTGATCCGCGAGAAAGAAAAACGCACGGGCCGGCACATCCCCATCATCGCTATGACGGCGCACGCCATGGCCGGGGACCGCGAGCGCTGCCTCGCCGCCGGAATGGATGACTACCTTTCGAAGCCGGTGGCGGCGTCGACTCTGCTGAATCTGGTATCGCGCCACGGAGCGAAGCCGGCGCCGGTCGCGGCTCCCTAGCGGGCCGGCTCAGGCCGACACTAACCGGGTCGGCGATGTGGCGCTGCGGGAAGAAGCGCGATGGCAGGGGCTTCGCGTGAACAAACGGCGACACCAGCGAGAAGTAGCCCGCCGGATTGCCGATGCGATCGACCATCAGGATGGTCAGAACCGCGCACTCCTGCTCCCCCGCGCTGGTAAGCAGAACCAAGGACTCCGGGTGGCGCGCGCCGCCGATCAACCGGCTGGACAAAATGGAACGCACGCTCGCGGCCGATTGGGGAGTGACCACCTTGTAGATGTTTTGGTGCAGAGCCTCGGCCGCGGTAATCCCGAATAAGCGTTCGGCGGCGGCATTGAAGAACGTGAGATTTCCAGTGAGATCGTGCGCGAAGGCGGCGTTGCTGACATGGCGCAGAATCTCCAGCAGCGCTGCCTGCGTGTCTTGCACGGCGTGCTCGAAGCGCCCGTTCTCGCGCGCGATGCGATCGAGCGCCGCTGCGTTCCACCAGATAAAAAGCGCCAGCAGCAGCATGGTCGCGACCACATGCAGCACCAAGCCCAGGCCCGGACCAAACCATCCGGCGTCCTGCCCTTTCAAGCGCAGGAAACCCAGCCCCAGCGGGATCAACAGCGACGCGGGCAAGAGCCGCCGCGCCATGGCCCCGCCCACGCTGTTGCTGGTCATCACGGTCAGCAGGGTATGGTGCGCATTCGAGCTGACCACTCCCAGCGACAAAATCAGGAGCACCAGCGCCGTAATGGCGGGCATGCCGAGGTAGCCGGGGAGCGTTTGCGGAGCGAACCAAGCGTAAATGCTGGCGACCAGAGTGGCCGTGGTTATGGTGGTGACCGTCAAGCTAAGCGATCTGGCAGAGTACGCTGCGCCCCGCCGTCAACAGGACCAGCGCGCACCCCAGCATGTAGAAGCACAAGCGCAGCCGCCGGCGGCATCGCTCCGGGCATAACCGCCGTCGGGATCGCGCACGATGAATTTGTCGATCCCCAGATTCCAGTGGAACCAGATGTTGGCTAGGGATAGCAGTCCCAGGAGCCCTACTGAAATCCGGAAAAGCTTGCAAGCGCCGTGCACCCAGGCAGTAGCGCCGTCGTAGCGCGCCAGGCGCAGGGAGAAACCCACCAGGATGAACCCCAGCGCGGCGTTGGGATGAACTTGCGAAACGAACCACAGATGGCGGATTACGTAGGACGGCAACACCGACCAGCCGCAGAGCGACGTCAACCCCGCGATGATTCCCAGCAGTCCGGTACTTCTGGAAACGTCGAAAGCCGGGGTCACGGTGCCGTGCTTCCCTCCGCGCCGAAGAATCTTAACCACCACAATCTCCGCCTGTTCTTGGGCCGAGCTGGCCCTCTGCTCTTTTCGGCGCGGCGGACGAAGACTTTAAACCCGGGCGCAATACGAGCGGATGTTACACTGGTTCCAGCCATTTGGGCGAACGTGGCGGAACTGGCAGACGCACTGGATTTAGGTTCCAGCGGTTAACAGCCATGTGGGTTCGACCCCCACCGTTCGCACCAACCCATCCATAGCACGTAGTAGAGTGTAAAAATGCTGAAATTCGCAGCGCTTCTAATCGCGAGCTTAAACCTCTTTGGCGCCGCCGACGCACCGCCCGTGGCCAAACCTGAAACCGTGGGTCTCTCCAGCGCGCGGCTGGAGCGCCTCGCGCAGGCAATCAAACAGGATGTCGATCGCGGGCGCATGCCGGGGGCGGTGGTCGCCATCGCGCGCAAAGGCAAGCTAGCCTATTACGAAGCGTTCGGTTTCGTCGACAAAGCCGCAGGCGCGCCGATGCCCAAAGATGCCATCTTCGCGCTGGCTTCGATGACCAAGCCCATGGTGGCCGTGGCGGCGCTGATGTTAGCGGAACAGGGCGACTTGCTGTTGAACGATCCGATTGGCAACTATTTGCCCGAGTTAAAGGATATGAAAGTGGCCGGCCCCCGCGGCATCGAAGCGGCGCATCGCCAGCCTACCCTGCAGGACATGCTTCGTCACACGGCGGGAGTGAGCTACGGCAATCGCGGCGATACTCCGCTTCACAAGCTGTATGAGGCCAAGCTAAAGAGCGCGGCCAATCAATCGGGCGCGGAATTTTTGCAGGAGCTGGGCAAACTACCGCTTCACTATCAACCAGGCACGCAGTGGGAGTACAGCCACGGTCTCGATGTCACCGGCCTGGCAGTGGAGGCCGTCACCAAGAAGCGGCTCGGCGAGTTCTTGCAGGAACGTTTGTTCGAACCGCTGGGAATGGTCGACACTGGTTTCGTGGTGCCCGCTTTGAAACAGGCGCGCATCGCCAGACCATTACCTGTCGATCCCGACACGGGCCGTCCCACCACATTTCGCTTGCCGGTGACGCCCTGGCAATACGACTGCGGCGGTGGCTGCGCTTCGGGCACTGCCCTTGACTATATGCGCTTCGCACAGATGCTGCTGAATAAGGGAACCTTTGACGGCAACCGGCTCCTCAGTAGGAAAACGGTGGAGTACATGACGTCCAATCAATTGGGTCCGAATGTGGATGTTTCGCGGCTGCATGAATTCCCGGTGGAACACATGGACGGCTTCGGTTTCGGATTGGGCGTCGCGGTGCGCACGCAGCCGGGGGTGGCGGGCGTCCCTGGAACTCCCGGAGAATTTATGTGGAGCGGGGCGCAGGGCACCATGTTCTGGGTCGATCCCAAGGAAGAGATGGTGGTAGTGTTTCTAGCCAACACGCCCGGCCCCGCGCGCCGGCACTATCGCGAATTAGTGAAAACACTGGTCGAGCAGGCGATCGCCGATTAGTTAGAGCGCGGACAATTCCGTGAACTGCCCGGTGCTATCGCCGAGCTTCTCGGCCGGAACTCCGAGCTTGTTCAGCAGCGTTAGTTGAAGATTCGTCAACGGTGTGTGTTCCGGATACACCAAGTGACGTCCGCCTTTGACTGCGCCCAGGAGCAACGTCGGCAGCGGACCATGCGTATGCCGGTCGCTATTGCTGATGCCTCCCCCGTAGAGCAAGATCGTGTGATCGAGCAGCGAGCCGTCGCCGTCCGGCGTGTCCTTTAGCTTTTGCAGATAATCGGCGAACAACGCGATGTGATAGCGCTGAATGCGGGTGCACTTTTCCATCTTCACCGGATCGTTCTGATGATGCGTCACGGGATGGTGCGGCTCCGGGACGCCAATCTGCGGATACGGACGGCCGGTCTGTTCGCGTCCGTACATGAAGGTGATTACGCGAGTCAGGTCGGATTGATAGGCGAGTAGCTGCAGATCGTACAACAGGCGCACGTGCTGCTCGAAGTTATCGGGAATGCCAGCGGGCTGGCGACCTCGGGCATCTGTTTCGTGCTCTGTTCTTCCGCTTTCTGGATACGCCGCTCCACGTCGCGAAGCGAAGTGAGGTAATCGTCCACCTTCCGGTTGTCAGCGCGGCCTAGCTTCTGCTGTAGCTGATTCACGCGGTCATTGACGGAATCGAGCAGGCTGCGATCCTGTTTCAGGCGCGCTGCGCGGACATGTGCGTCGGTGCTATCGCTTGATCCGAACATGCGCTCGAAGAGCACGCGCGGATTGTTTTCGGCCATCAGCGGCAAGGTCGGCGTGAGCCAGGAGAGCGTACTGCTATAGGCGCAACTGTAGCCCAGGTCGCAGGACCCTACCAGGCTGTTGTCGTCCGTGGTCAGTTGCAGCGAGGAGAGCTGGGTATCGCGCTCGAAGGCCTTCGCGGCGATCTGATCCATCGAGATTCCATTCTCAAGCGCGCTGTCGGATTTTTTGACGTGCACGCCGGTTAGGTAAGTGCCGGAGGCGCGCGAGTGGTCGCCGCCGCCGTCGCCAAGCGCCTCGGCTGCATCGCTATAGAGCCCGGTGACGACAATCAATTTGTCGCGGAACGGTTCGAGCCCGGCGAGCGTGGGCGAGAGTTTGTAGCCGGCTCCGACGCCCGTCGGCAGCCACTGATCGTAGATGACACCGTTGGGGTGATAGACAACGCCCAGGCGCCGCACGGGATTTGGAGTCGCCGCGAAGGCGGGGAGCATCGCATCGAGCAGCGGCAGCGCCACCGCCGCACCCAACCCGCGCAGCATCGTGCGGCGCGAAAGTGCCTTCTTGGTGACGATCATGAACCTGACCTCCTCATCTGAAACGGCGCGCTCTTGACGATGCCCAAAACTACCGATGACCAGCGATAGTCATCGGCGGCCGCGCCGCGCACGATCCCGCGAATCGCGGGAGCGTCGTAATATTCAAGCCCCCGGCCGAGCGAGTAAGTGAGTAGCTTCTCCGTCACGGCCCTGACGAATTGCTGTTTCTGCGCCACTAGCGCATGTTGCAGCGCCGCCGGACCCGTCACTTGCGTGCCGTCCAGCAGCACTCCGGAGGCGTTGATGGCTTTCCCGGCGTCGGTGGTGCGCCATTGGCCGATGGCGTCGAAATTCTCCAGGCTGAAACCCAGCGGGTCCATGCGGGCGTGACAACTGGCGCACGCCGGATTCGCGCGGTGCATCTCCAGCATTTCGCGCACCGAGAGCGACTTGCCATCCTTGTTGCTGGCTTCGAGCGCAGGGATATTGGGCGGCGGGGCCGGCATCGGCGCGGCCAGAATATTTTCGAGCAGCCATTTTCCACGGATGGTCGGCGATGTACGTGTGGTGTACGACGTGACCGCCAGCACGCTCGCTTTGCCGAGCAACCCGAAGCGGTTCTCGTCGGCCAACGTCACCTTGCGGAAGTGGCTTCCATAGACATCGGGAATTCCGTAATGCCGTGCTAACTGTTCATTCACGAAAGTCTCATTCGAAGTGAGCAGGCTGACGATGCTGCGGTCTTCTTTTAGCTGCGCGTCGAGGAACAGCTCGATCTCTTTCACGAAAGCGGCGCGGAGGTTGTCGTCGAACCAGGGAAACTTGGTGCTCTCCGGATTCAGCAGCCGCACGTTGCGAATCTGCAGCCATTCCGCGAAGAAGTTCTGCACCAGCGAGGCCCGCGCGCGCGGGTCGCCGAGCAGGCGCGTGACTTGTTGCTCGAGAACCGCAGGATCGCGCAGCTTCCCGCTGATGGCAACGCCGAGAAGCGTGTCGTCGGGGATGCTGCTCCACAATGCGAACGACAAGCGCGAAGCCAGTTCGACGTCAGAGATGGGATAAGCCTGGCCTGGAGCGACGCCCGCGGGATCGGCCTCGATGCGAAATAGGAAATCCGGACTGACGAGCGTGCGTTCGAGCGCCGCGCGGATGCCATCGTCAAAAGTTCCTGCCGCTCGCGCTTGCTTGTAGAACCGGAGTAAAGTCTCGACGTCGTCACTGGTTGCCGCCCGCCGGTACGCGCGCCGCGCTAACCGCGTCAGAATCTTGGCCGCACATGGGGTTTCTTCGCTTGCGCCGTTAGGCTGGCAAACAAAAATAAGCCGACGGCTCGGAGAGTCTTGGGGCACTTTCGCTTCATACGGGCCTCCCACCAGCAACGATGAGATGGCCGCCGGAGCCGCCGCGTTATCCGACTCGCGGCTCCACGTCGGGATGCGATCCGGGCCCGCCCCTTCGGGTTCGGCATCCTCCGATTTGAGCATCGTAGCGACCACCCGGCGCAATCCGGCCTTCACGGGGACGCGCACCTGCAGCGTTTCGTCGCCGTCATATAAGAAGTTCTTCGCCTGCGAAGCTGCTCCTCCGCCGCCGAGGGTGAATTGGCCGACGCGATTTCCGTCCACCCGTATCTCGAATCGATTCGCCACGTTCAGGCCGCGGATCACGCTTTCATAATTTCGCTGCAGCCGGATCTTGAAAACATATTCCGCGTCGACAGGAAAATAATGGCGCACCGCGATCCCGCCGCGCGATCCTAGCGGAAAATCTTCGGTCAAGCGCTCGGTCTGCCGCAGGTAGGTCTGCTCATTCGAGTTTCCCTGGATGGCGCCGTAGCGTTCAAACGCGGGAGGCATCTTGGCGTCGCCGACGGCGCGGCGCGCAATGTTCGCCGCGGCTGCTATATAACGGTCGAGCAGCGCCGGTTCCATGGCCAGCGCCTCGGCGTTGGTGTCGAATCCATACGCCTGTTCGTCAGGCGGCAACATCGCCTGGGCATCCATGTCTACTGCAATTAAGTCGCGCACCGCGTTCGCGTACTCGGTGCGATTCAACCGATGCAGGCTCGCTGTTCTGCCCGGATTGACGTGCTCTGCGGCCGCGCGGTCGAGTTCCGTCTCCAACGAATCGGCTACGGCATCGTAGGTCGCGTTATCCGGCCGACGGATTCCGGGAGGCGGCATCGCACGGCTACGCAGCTTGATGATGACTTTCTCCCACGTCTCCGCTGAGTTTGGCGCATCATCGAGAACCAGATTCGCGGTCTTCAGCTTTTGGTTATGGCAGGAGACGCAATACTTGGTCACCAACTCACGCGCTGGCGCAGTGGGCACTTGAAAACCGGAGGCAACACCAGCCAGCACCAGAATTGAAAACGCTTGACGCATTACTCGCCGCACTCGTTCTGCGCCTCGCAGGGATGACCGAGTTTGGGGTCGGCGCCGCGCTTGAGCAGCAGATCCGCGCCTTCTTTGTTGTAGAGAACACCGCCGAGCCGGTCGCCTTGCCCGTTGGCTGCGAGCCACGGCGTGACGCCAGCTTTGCTGACTGCATTGACATCAACACCCAGATCGATCAACTGTGCGAGCAGCGTATTCCACCCGCGATAAGCTGGACCGAACAACGCGTTCTCACCGGTCATCGTCGCGCCCTTGGCGTCCAGGCCTAACCCCAGCAAAAAGTTCACTGCGTCACGAGCCTGGGCCTCCGTCACCGGACTCTCGCCCACTCCGTGATGCAGCGCCGTCGCCGCCATAATCGCCGTCGTGTTCGAGGCCGTCGGGATCTTCGGATCAGCCCCCGCCGCCAGCAGCAGCTTCATCATTTCAAGATCGTCGACAGAACTCGCGAGCAGGAAAGGCGTCGCGCCGACGGCGTCCAGGAATCCGCTGGCGAAGGCCGGCTGCGTCTTGGTCATGCGCGCGTTGGGATTCGCACCATGCGCCAACAGAGCTTTCACGAACTGCAACTTCACCTGCCGGTCCGGAATTCCAGCCATGGGATTTTCAAAACCGTAAACCGGGTTGGCGGTGAAGCCTTCCCAAGTGGTCGACGCCCAATGCAGAGGCGTGAAGCCGGCATCTAGGATGTTCGGGTCCGCGCCTTGGTCGAGCAAGAACAGCGCCGTCGCGATCTCGCCGCGCACAGTGGCAACCAGCAGCGGAGTGTAGCCCGCCGTTGACGCACTCTTCCGGTAGAACGATCCGCCGCGGACTCGGGTACGTCCGCGCCCCGCCACCAGTCCCTCGGCGGCCGGTTCGGTGTCGGCAACATCCGGCTGCGTCAGAAGGTTCACGTTCACTCCCGCGGCGAGCAACAAGCGGACGCTCTCCTGGTCTCCTTCTCGCGCGGCGAAATGGAGTGCTGTGTATCCCTTCTTGCTATGTGCCTGCAAATCGGCGTTGGCATCGATCAGCGCCTGCACCACGGCCGGGTGACGCTCCGCCGCGGCCCACATCAGCGCGGTCTGGTTCTGCACCGGCTCCTTGGCGTTGATGGCGGCGTCGTGAGCGATCAGTGTGCGGACGGCTTCCACGTTGCCGCTCTTCGCACAAGTCATCAGCGGAGTCTCGCCGGTGGCGATCGCCAGATTCGGATTTAGCGCCCGATTTAAGCAGCAGGTCTACCAGCGCCGCGCTGCCGTTCAGGCAGGCTTGGGATAACGGCGTCATTTGAAAATCATTGGCTGCGTTCGCGTCAGCGCCGGCATGGAGCAACAGAGTCGGCGGTATCGAGATCGTTCCAATGCGCGGCCCACAGCAGTGCAGTCGAACCGTCATCCAAGCGTGCATTTACGTCGGCGTGCTGGCTCAGTAGCGTTTGCACCATCTTCTGATCCTGGTTCTTAACCGCATCGGCCAGTCCTGTGTCGAGGGTCGCAGCTACAGCGCCCGCTGCCATGAGAGCGGTCAAGAGCAACGTGGATCGGACCAACATGCGCCTCCCTTTCCCAAAGGCCCAGACAGTATTTCGCCATGCGAAAGCGATACCCTAGACCTGCAGCGATTATACGGGATTAGCGTTAGCAGCGAAAGCATCGTGACCCTTCGCGGGCGTAGACTGTTATACGGTCTATCGGGCCATCAAGGAGCACTTCATGAGCCATCGAATTTCGCAATACGAGCACTCTCGGCGAACGTTCCTCGCTGGTTTAGGTGTCGGCGCCCTGACGCGCCCGCTGCTCCAGGCGCAGGGGTTCCGCGCCAGGCCTCACCGCATCGACATTCATCATCACCTGTTCCCGCCCAACTACCGCAGCGCCATCGCCTCCATCGGCGCCGGAAACCTGGTCGCCTGGAGCACCGATCAGTCGCTTGCAGAAATGGACAAGGGCGGCATTCAGACCGCGGTTCTCTCAGTCAGCCCTCCGGGCGTGTGGTTCGGAGACGCCGCGCAATCGCGCAATCTGGCGCGCATCATCAACGACTACGGCGCCAAGATGAGTCAGGACTCGCCCGGCCGCTTCGGGCTCTTCGCCGCCCTGCCACTGCCGGACATCGAAGGCAGCCTGCGCGAGATCGAATACGCGCTCGATACGCTGAAGGCCGACGGCATCGGCTTGATGACCAATTACGGGGACCGCTGGCTGGGCGACGCCTCTTTCGCGCCTGTGTGGGAAGAACTCAATCGCCGCAAAGCGGTGATCTACACGCATCCCAACACGCCCACCTGCTGCACCAACATCAAGGACGAAGTAGGCCCGGGCACCATCGAGTGGGCCACCGATACCACTCGCACTACTGCCAGCCTGCTATTCAGCGGCACCGCAGCGCGCTACCCCGATATGCGTTGGATTTTGTCCCACGGCGGCGGCACTACGCCGTTCCTGCTGGAGCCGCTTCATTCGCCAGGAAGCCGACATGAAGGAACGCGAAAAGCGTCTCCCCAAAGGTCTGATGTATGAACTGAAAAAGTTCTACTACGACACCGCGCAAGCCAATCATCCCGGCGCTTTGGCGGCACTGCTGAAGTTAGCGCCCATTTCGCAGATCGTGTACGGTACCGATTACCCTTATCGCACCGCCGCCGAAGAGAACGACGGCCTGAGCGCGCAGCACTTCCCGCCGCAGGATCTGCTGGCCATCGAACGCGGCAACGCTTTGCGGATTCTGCCACGGTTCAAAGGTTGAGCGAATTCACAAACATTTCACAACTCGATAACAACTCCGAGCGAGGCTCGCGCGTACTGTGGCATGAAATCCATTGCTTTAGCGGTCTTTAGTGTCGTTCTCATGGGACTGCCCGCCTTCGGGCAATCCGCTCAGATCCTCATCATCCCGGACGTGGTCCACGGCGGCGGTTGCCAAACTACCGGGCCTGCTACGCGGTTCGCCCTGGCAGCAACGTGAAGTAGGTTCATACTCCGCTATCGAGGAAACGTTTGATCCGCGCCTGGATTTGGTCCCGGATCGACCGGAACATGGCGAGTCGCTGTTCCTCTGACCCCGCTAACGCGGCTGGATCTTCGAACGGCCAATGCAGCCGTTGAGTCCCGCCTGGGAAAACCGGGCAGGATTCCTTGGCATTGTCGCAAACGGTGATGACTAGATCGAGCTCTTGTCCGGCAAATTCGTCGACGGATTTCGAGCGGTTGCCTGAAATATCGATGCCGATCTCGTCCATCACGGCGATGGCTTCGGGTCGAACCAGACTGGGTTTCGCGCCTGCGGAGAAGACTTC
The DNA here is from genome assembly GCA_963745995.1 of Bryobacterales bacterium. GTDB lineage: Bacteria > Acidobacteriota > Terriglobia > Bryobacterales > Bryobacteraceae > Palsa-187. Next base: position 155,427 of record CAVUZF010000005.1, on the reverse strand, counting down.
GTAGCGATCGCCGCCCGCCTGCCGGAATAGGCCTTCGGCCATCTGGCTTCGCGCGGAATTTCCTGTGCAGAGAATCAGGACTTTCGATTTGCTAGGCATTTACACCTGTCCGCAAAGGAAACCAATGCCGTGTCCGGTTGCACGCCGCGCACACCGATAGCATTACGGGAACCTCCACCAACACGCCGACCACGGTTGCCAGCGCCGCTCCGGATTGCGGTCCGAAGAGCGCAATTGCCGTCGCCACCGCCAGTTCGAAGAAATTGCTCGCGCCGATCAATGCGCCGGGCGCGGCCACCGAATACTCCACCTTGAACAACTTCATTAATCCGTAAGCCAGCGCTGAGTTTAGGTACACCTGCAGCGTGATCGGTATGGCAATGAGAATCACGTGAAAGTACCGGTTGGTAATGTTGTCGGCCTGGAACGCAAAGATGAAGACCAGGGTCGCGAGCAGCGCCGTGATGGTTACCGGAGCGAAGCGGGGTAGGAGCTCTTTTTCAAACCAATCCTTCCCGCGCTGGCGGATCAGCCAAGCTCGCAGAATACTTCCAACTGCGAGAGGGATCACGATAAAGACCAAGACGGAATAAAGCAACACTGCGAATGGGACGGTAAGCGAAGACGCTCCGGTGACCAGAAACTGCACGATCGGCACGAACAGCACCAGCATGATCAGGTCATTGACTGAAACTTGCACCAATGTGTACGCGGGATCGCCTCCCGTGAGGTGGCTCCAGACAAACACCATGGCAGTGCACGGAGCGGCAGCCAGAATGATGCAACCGGCGATGTATTGATCCGCTTCCGCGGGTGTGATGAAGGCCGCGAAAATCAGCCTAAAAAATAGCCACGCCAAGAACGCCATCGAAAACGGCTTCACCAGCCAGTTCACCACCAGCGTGACCGCAAGACCGGCCGGCTTGCGCCCCACATTGCGGATCGCGCCGAAATCCACTTTCATCATCATGGGCGTGATCATCAGCCAGATCAGGATCGCAATGGGCATGTTGATCTGGCTGCCCTTGCCGAACTCGAGTCCCCGCAGATTGTCGACCACGGAAGGCACGAGCTTTCCCAACGCCAGTCCCGTAGCCATGCACAGCGCCACCCACAAAGACAGATAACGCTCGAAGAAGGCGAGCCGCAGTGGATTAGGCACAGCAATCCGTCCCGCAGCACGCGGACACGGGCTTCACTGCGCGGATGAACGCGGACATGAACTTGCCGTCCACCTGCGTTGCGGTCGCGTCCACCTCGATGCCTCCGCCGCTGAGAAACGCGCGCGCGTCGTCGATGTGGCAGATGCGAGTCGGCTCGATGTCAATTCTCTCGCGAACGATTTCCTTGATGTCTTCCATGCTTTTCTCCTACTTGCAAATGGTCATGATGGTCTTAGGCTTAATGGCCTTGTTGCGCGTGCAGCATTCGGCGTAGAGGAACCCGAGCAACTCCTGCAACGCTACAGTATTCGCCGTATAACGTAAAAACGTTCCCTCGCGGCTGACATCCACCAGCCCTTCGTGCTTCAACTTTTCAAGATGGTGCGAAAGCGTTGAGGCGGACACTTGGAGCTCCGCCATGATCTCGCCTACTACCAGGCCTTCCGGATGCGCCGACAACAGCAACTGCATAATGCGCAGCCTGGATTCGGTTCCCATGGCGGTGAACATATCGGCATAGCGGATGATATCCTGCGACGATTCCATATTTCTATAATAGTAGAAGTATGGAACTTGTCAATACCCTTGCGGCCCGCGGCGGCAGCCTTCATACTCCAGTCATGACACTCAAGTCGGCGTCATTATTGGCGCTCATCGGAACACTCCTGCTAACGATTCTGCTGGTAGGCGATTTCATTCTGGATCTGCTGAGCCTCGCGCGCGGGCTGATCGCCGCGGTTTCATTGCTTGCAGCACTGATCTATGCGTTCGCCTCCCTCACCGTAACGTTGTTCTTCTATGCGTTTCACAAAGCACAGTCCTGATGCTTAAAGCGGCTCTGGGAATTCTTACCGGCATCCTTATCTTCATCGCGGCTGGCATCTTGGCCAACTACTGGATGGGCAAGATGCGTCGCGACATGGAGGACAAGAAGCCGCGCACTGCTTGGCGCTTTCCGCAGCCCCGATTTGAAGTACCGTTTTAGGGAAAAAACCCTAGATTGACCCTTAGGCTAGCCCCGCGCGAGCCGATTGCCGATAGATTAGCGCGTATCCGTATGGAGCTAACATGGACCAAGAGGTGCCTATGAAAACGTTAGTGCTGCTGGCCCTGACCGCCGCGGCGGCGTGGGGGCAGGGAAGCGCCACCTTGCGCGCGCGCGAATTGTTCTATACGCCTCCGCCCGGCGCATCCGCGGTGAAAACTCCCGCAGCGCCGGCGCCCGCTCCGCACCCGCTCCGGGACCGAAGGCCGTAGCGAAGAAGACGCCCGCGAAGACTCCGGCCCCCGTGCAGCCGCCTTCGTCTACTCCCACGGAAGCCGTAGCCGACAAGCCCGCGACGGGTCCGCTGGGGATGCGCTACAGCGTACTCAAGCGCAACGCCGCCGGTGAGTATCAGGAAGTGGACGCCGACACCGTCTTCCATTCGGGTGACCGCATTCGCCTGGAAGCGCAAGCGAATTCCACCGGCTATCTATATGTGGTCGCGCAAGGATCGAGCGGCAACTGGCAGGTCTTGTTCCCTTCGCGCGAAGTTTCAAATGGCAGCAATCAAGTGCATCGCGGCGAAACGCGTTTGGTTCCCGGAGGCAACCAGGGCCAGTTCGTTTTCGATGAACAGGCCGGTACTGAAAAGCTGTTCTTCGTACTGTCACGGCAGCCGGAGCAGAGTCTCGACAAGCTGATTTATTCCATGGGCGGCCAGGCCGCCCCGGCCGATCCAACCGTAGTCGCAACCAGCCGCCGAATCGAACCGCGTCCTGATGGCGCAAGCGACGGTGAGCGACGATGTCATTGCCCGCATCCGCAGCCAGATGCAATCGCGCGATCTGATTTTCGAGAAAGTCGATAACGAAAAAGTGGTCTCGCAGAACGCCGCCGCCAGTGGACAGGTCAAAATCGAGACCGCCGCTTACGTCGTGAATCGCAGCACCGCCCCGGACGCGCGGCTGGTGGTGGATCTGAAGTTGAAGCATCAGTGATGCGCATGCTGTGCCATCGCCGGGTTGGGTGCCATCAGCGTTCTGTGGGCGCAAGAACCGCAGCGCATCCGCGTCGCGGTCGAGCGCCAGGATTCAGCGGGCTGGATCGCCGTCAACCCCGCGCATGTATTCGAATCCGGCGAGAAGCTCCGCTTTCGTTTTTCTTCGTCGCTTGCGGGTTATCTGTATGTGATCAACATGGGCACCTCGCGCAATTATGAGCTGCTGTTCCCGCGCTCGGACACCGGCAGCAACAACCGTGTAGAAGCGGCGAAAGATTACGTGGTGCCGGCCGGACAAGGATATTTCAAGGTGAGCGGGCCGCCCGGGCAAGACGTGGTGTATTGGCTGGTGAGCCCCGTGGATCTGGGCAAGCAATACCGGCCGTTGCCGCCACCGCCATCGCCCTCGGATTTGCCCCCGCAGCTTACTCCGCGCTGCGACGACTCCATCTTCAAAGCCCGCGGCGATTGCGTGGATACGTCCGCCGGGCGTGAAGCCCGCCGGCAAGCTTCCCGAGAATATGAACGGCGTCGTGAAATCCAACCCGCGCGAACTGCTCTTCATTCAGGACAATAGTTTCGGCAAAGAGAGCGTGGTGGTGTCCTCGCCCGCTCCGTTATCAGGACCGGTGGTGTATGAACTCCGTCTGGCGCATCGCTAGTCTGGTTGCTGTCGCCGCCTGCACGCTGGCGCAGCAGCAGCCCAAGCAGGACCAGAAGAAGGGCCGCGATCTCAAGTACGAAGAGAACAACACCGCGCCCGCGCCGTCCGTGGCAGTCCCCCGCGGCTATGCCCTGATCGTCGGCATCGCCAACTACAAAAATCTGCCGTCCAAATCGCAATTGGAATTTTCCGAGCGCGACGCCGATGCGATTTATTCCATCCTGATCAGTCCCGAAGGCGGCAACTTCCGCGCCGAAAACGTTCACCGGCTAACCGGCGCGCAGGCGACCATGGCCAACTTGAAGCGCGAGCTCGAAACCTGGCTCCCTTCGGTAGCGAAAGAAGACGATCGCGTGGTGATCTATTTCGCCGGCCACGGCTTTATCTCCGAAGGCCGCGCCTATCTCGCCCCCTACGATCTGGATCCCGCAAACATTCCCGGCACCGGCTATCCGATGGAGACGCTGGGCCAAGTGGCGGGATCGCGCATCAAGGCGAAATGGAAAGTGCTGCTGACCGACGCCTGCCATAGCGGCGCGATCACTCCCGACGCCGAAGCGCAGGCGCTCAACCAAAGTTTGCTGGACATGTCGCGCTCCATGTTCTCGCTCACCGCCAGCCGCGACCGTGAGCGTTCCTTCGAAAGCAAGGATTGGGGCAGCGGCCACGGCATCTTCACCTATTACGTGGTCAAGGGGCTCGAGGGCGAAGCCGACGAATCCGGCGACGGCATCGTGACCGCCGATGAGCTTTCGAACTACGTCCGCCGCAATGTGCGCGAAGCCACCAAAGGACAACAGAACCCCACGTCCGACCGCGGCAGTTTCGATCCCAACATGCTGCTGGCCTTTCTGCCCAACGGCCTGCGGGTAGCGCACCAGCCGCCGCCCGTCGACGGCACGCTGATCTTCGAATCCAACATGGACGGCGTCGAAGTGTTCGTCGACGGCACCTCGCGCGGCATCGTCGGCAAAGGCGCTACGCTGCGGCTGCCCGGCATGCGTCCGGGAAGCCACACCATTCAGGGCGTGAAAATGGGCTACGAACCCGACGGCCCGCGAGATGAAGTAGTTTATCCGGGCCGCGATTCGACGGTAACCATCAAGATTTCGATCGCGCGCCGCCGCACCAAGGCCGCCGTCGATGAGTTGAACGACGGCCTCGCGCTCTATAACAAAGGCTTCGCCGATAACTACAAGAAAGCCGCCGAGCACTTCGAGAAAGCTCTGCAGATCGATCCCACCTATAGCCAAGCCGCGCTGTATCTGGGGCGCACCTACAATTCGCTGTTCGATGAACAGCGCTCCGAGGCGGCGCTCCGCAAAGCGATCATGATCGATCCGGATTATCTGGAAGCGCGCGTCAGCTTGGCCGGCATGCTGCTCGATACCGGAGCCGTCGACGAATCCATCCGCCAGTTGAATCTCGTCACGCAGCGCGATAAAACCAACGCCGTCGCGCTTTACATGCAGGCGCAGGCGTATCGCATGAAAGATCTGTATCCGCAATCGATCGAGTCCGCGCGCGCGGCGATCAAACTCGCTCCCGCCGCCGCCGAGCCGCACCTGTGGCTGGCCGAAAGTCTTGCGGCTGAGCTCGCAGTTTCCGGAGTCATCGAGCGAGTACACCGAATACCTCCGGCTGAGCGATTACGACAGCAAACTCGCCGGGAAAATGAATTACTATGTGCTCGGATTCCTGGCCGGCGTCGGCCGCAAAAAGCGCGCCGCGCAAACCGACACCTGGCGCGACATGCGCAGCCTGGCGTACTTCGGCCTCTGCGATTCCGAGCGCAAGCAAGGACACTTCGAGCTGGGCGTCGCTTACTGCCAGAAGTCTCTCGCCTACGATGCCAACGACGCGTACACGCACTACGCCTTGGCGCTGTGCTACGCGCGCGAAGCGGCGGCCAACGGCAGTCTCGAAACACTGGCCGCGGCGCGCAAACATTTCCAGACCATGATCGATCTCAACGGCGACCTCGAAGAAGCTAAATTCGCGCGCCAGAACCTGCAAAACATCGATAACCTCCTCAAAACCCGGTAAAATGAAGTCTGGCCAGTTCCGGCTAGCCATACCAGATACAACTAGGGAGAGAACGCAAAACCATGAAATCCAAGATGATGATGCTCGCGGTGTTAGCGGGCGCGACGGCTCTGTACGCGCAGAATCCGCTCACCACGGAATTGAAGCAGAACTACGCCCAGATCAAGGCCACCGTGACGAAAGCCGCCGACGACATGCCGGACGCCGACTACGGCTTTATCCCGGGTCCGGGCAGCCGGACCTATGGCGCGGCAGTGGTGCACATCGCCGAAGTGCAGGCGGGCCTATGCGGGATGTCGAAGGGCGAGCCAGGTCCGAAGATTGACGGCAGCCAAGACTTCCAAAGCCGACGCCCAAGCCGCGCTCAAAACGGCTTTCGATTATTGCGATCCCATCTACGCGGCCATTACCGACGCCGATTCCTTGAAGATGGTTAAAATGTTCGGACGCGACCAGACCGTGTTTGGCGTGCTGGATTTCGGCGTGATCCATCGACAACGAAATGTACGGCACGCTGGCCGTCTATCTGCGCGCAAAATCCAAGGTCCCGCCGTCGAGTGCGGGTCGCGGCATGGGCAAGAAGAAAGAATAGTTTATTCCCACTCAATGGTGGCCGGCGGTTTGTTGGTGAGATCGTAGAACACGCCGGCCACACCTTCCACTTCCATCAACTCCCGCACCATTTGTCCCAACAGATCCGCGGGCAGCCGCACCGCGCGCGCCGTCATTCCGTCCACGGAATCGATCGGCCGCAGCACCACCGAATCGGGCCGCTGCGGGGTGCCCAGCGGAATCAGCACCACTGGAAATTGCCAGACGGTTTGATCGAAGCCCGACTCCTGCGAGAGCTTGCGCACGATGGCGTCCGCGCGGCGGAGGCGGTGCATGCGTTCGGCGGTTAGGTGCGCGGGCAGCACCTTCAGGCTCGCCGATGGGCTCGGCAAGTGTGGGCGATGCCGATGATACGGTTCACGTCCGGGCGGCGGTTGGTAAGATCGGCGACCTGATCTTCCGTCGCGGGAACAGCCTCCACCGCAAGCACCGGCCGGTAGGTGCGCGAGTCGCCTTGCACGCCGACGGAGCGCACCGGAATAATCCAGCCTTCGTCGACCCGCTCGGGTTTCGCTCGGAGTCCGTACACAGGCAGCGAATCGCCAGGCCGGGACCGGGGAAGGGATGGCGGTCGAGCAGCTCGGGAGCGAGTCCCAGCTCACGGCCGATGGCGCGGACCTCATCTTTATAGAACGACGAAAGCGGCTCGATGATGCGGCCTTCTTCGATCAGTTTCTGAATGCCGGCAACGCGGTTGTGATGGGTCTTGATGAGATCGGCCTTGGCGCTGCCGCCCGGATTCGATGGTGTCGGGGTAGATCGTGCCCTGGCCCAGAATCCAGCGCCCGTCGAGGTAATGTTCGCTTTCGAGAATCCGCTGCTGCACTTCGACGAACTTCTCGCCGATGACGTGGCGCTTCTGCTCGGGCTCGGTCACGCCGGCCAGGGCCGAGAGAAACAGCTCGCGGGCGTCCTCGACGAAGAAGGAGCCGCGCGCCGAGCGCCGCGAAATGCGCGCGCACGAATTCGGTTTCCCCTTCGCGCATCATGCCGGTATCGACGTAAGTGCCGTGAACGCGGTCCGGACCCAGCGCGCGCAGGCACAGCGAGTAGGCGACGGTGGAATCGACGCCGCCGCTGACGAAGAAGAAGACGTTGCGCCCGGCGGCGATCTGGCGGATGTGATCTTCGAGCGCACGCAGTTGGCCGGCGGGGTCCCAGTCCTGGGCGCAGCCGCAAACGTCGAACAGGAAGTTCGAAAGGATGGTTTTGCCGCACGGCGTGTGCGCGACTTCGGGATGGAACTGGACCCCGTACAGGCGCCGCGCAGCAGAACCCATGGCCGCGACGGGGCAAGTGGCGGTGGTGGCCAGCACCTCGAAACCGTCAGGCGGCTGGACCACCAGATCGCGGTGGCTCATCCAGACCTGCTGGCGGCCGGAGACGCCGCGGAAAGATGGAATCGGAGGCCAGTCAAATCGAGTTGCGCGAATCCATACTCGCCCTTGTCGCCTTTCTGCACCGAGCCGTGCAGAAGATGCGCCATCAACTGCTGGCCGTAGCAAATGCCCAGGACGGGAATGCCGGAATCGAGCAGGGCGGGGTCGATGGTAGGGCTGCCGGGATCGTAAACGCTGGAAGGGCCGCCGGAGATGATGATCCCTTTGCGTCCTGCCAACTCGCGGACGCAGGCGTTTCGCTCGGGGCCACCTCCGCGTAGACGCCCAGTTCGCGGACTTTGCGGGCGATGAGATGACAGTATTGTCCTCCGGCGTCGAGGACGGTGATCTGAGGGGGCAACTTTTATCTTAGCGCGCGGGCACTAACTGCAGCAAACTAGCGCGGCAAGTGTTCTTGCTGGGTGATGCGCTGGACCAGCAGTTTCTTGGCAGTCTCGATCAGCGTGACGGCTTTCGGCATCGCGTCGATCGCCTGCGCGATTTCCGGATCCTGCTGGATGCCCACGCGCACCGACTGTTCCCAGCTAAACGCCGTAATATACATCTCGCGCTTGAGCTGTTCCTTTACCCACTGATGATTCGCGGTGAAATCAGCCTCGGTAAACTCGAAGCCGTTCTTCATCAGATACTCGTGGAACTCGTTGACCAGGTTTTCGTCGGGCTCCCAGCCCTTGGGCAGGTGAGCATCGGCCTTGGGGCCGAAGTAGGCAGCCGAGAAATTGAAGAAGCCGAACTTGCGCAGCACTTCAATCTGGAACTTATTGAGCTTGGCCGCTTCGTACTTCTCATCCGGCGTGATGCCGCCGCCGCCGTAAACGGTACGGCCGCTATCGGTCATCTTCACGTCGGTCATGTCTTTCTGTTCGTTGCGCGTGCGGTAGTAATAATCCAGGAACGAGATGTTGGAATAATCGCGCTGGATCAAACGGCCGCTGGGCGTGTAGTAATGCGCCGTGGTCAGCGCCAGTCCGGTATTCTCGCTCAGCGGGAAAACGGTTTGCACCAGACCTTTGCCGAAGGTGGGCTCGCCCAGCACCCAGGCGCGGTCATGATCCTGCAGAGCGCCGGTGACAATCTCCGCAGCCGAAGCGGAGGAGCGGTTCACCACCACAACCACCGGATAGCTCTTGCCGCCGTTATCGGAACGGGCGTAGTAGTTCTTGTTCGGCTGGGCGCGGCCGCGATGGCTCACCACCAGGTCGTTCTTCTTGAGAAAGTGTCCCGCCACTTCGACGCCTTCATTCAGCAGTCCGCCGGGATTGCCGCGCAGATCGAGCACCAGGCCTTTAATGTTGTTCTCGCCCAGCTTGCGGAACTGCTCTTCAAATTCCTTGCTGGTATTTTCGCCGAACTGGGTGACGTTGATGTAGGCGATGCCGGGCTTCAGCCAGATGGCTTCCGGAACGCTCGGCCGCGCGATGGCGTCGCGAATGATATCGAAGGTGATCGGCTTGGCGATTGCCTTCGCGGTTGACCGTGACCTGCACCTTGGTGCCGCGCGGGCCCTTCAGAAGTTCGGCGATCTCAGAAGTATTGAGGCCCTCGGTCTTCTTGTCATTCACCTGAATGATCATGTCGCCCGGGCGCAGCCCGGCGCGATAGGCCGGCGAAGTTTCAAACGGCCACATCACCATGGTCTTGCCGTTGCGCGGGCCCACCTGCATGCCCACGCCGTAATACTGGCCGCGCTGATCTTCGCGCAGCGCCGCATAGGCTTTGGGATCGAAGAAATTGGAGTGCGGATCGAGCGTGCGCAGCATGCCTGGAATCGCGCCATTGTAGACCGCTTTGTCCGCGTCCACTTTGTCGGCGAAGTTCTGTTCCACCGCGTCAAAGACGGTGGTGAAGGATTTCATGCTCTGGCCCACAGCATCGTCGGTGGGGGATGCCGCCGAAACATGCTTCGTAGATCATAAGGACCACACTGAGCCGTGCACAGCCCGACAAAGAGCGGAACCAAAAGTAAAGAGCGGCGACGAGATGGCATCCAGACCTCCGGTTTCAGTATATCAACTTGCCTTGGACAACGGATGCGCCTTTTGGCGCCTGGCATCTGATTCGACGCAAACGGCAAACCGAAGGTTGCTAACCCTAGCTGGAATGGGTCCGGCGGCGTCGCAGGAAGAACAGTCCCAGCAAGCCGCTTCCGGTAAGACCCAACGACAACGGCTCCGGCGTAGCCTGGAGGGGACTGGGCGGCCAGCGCGCCGCGAAATTCGAAGTCTCCGAAGTATAGCTGTGATTGGTGCCCGTCGTATCCAGCAATTCGAAGTAGAACATCCCAGCTCCAGGAGTGAACGTTCCGCCACTGGTGATCGCATGGCAATGGCTAGGATCGGTACACCAGTAGAGCATGTCGTTATCGGTGTGGAGAGCGGCGTCGATCGTCAAAGTCACCGAACCGCTGGCTCCTGAAAAGTCGAATCCCGCGAAACCACCACCATTCGACAGGTATTTCGCCGAGGGATCGATGGGCGCGCCGCCAGTGCAGGGGTTTGTGACGGACGTATATAGACAGTTCCCGAAATTTTTACCCGCTCCATCGCTCGAAAGGTTATCCCAGAACGGCGATCCGTTGTTATTGGGAGTGATCGGGTTGCTCAAGGTTCCGTTGCTATTGAGCTTCAGTCCCGGTGCCTGATAGCGTGAAGATCAGATCGTTGTAGTCCTTGTCGCCCGCGCCCTGTCCGAAAACGGGATGGTCCTCTGCACCCACGTAGTAGGCGCCCGAGGTGAAACTGGTAGCCTGAGCCGGCAGCGTCACCCCTGCGAACAGAATTGCCGGCGCCACTAGCGCCAAACAGCATTTCAAAATCTCTTGTAAGTCTTTCATTTGTATCCTCCGATGCGGTGTTCCGTACAACTCTTTTTTTGGTGACGACTCAGTATGGAGGAGCAAATACCCTACTTCAACAGACCGCTAGATTGCTTAGTACCGTCCTGCAAATAGGTACTGATGACCCAATTCGGGATGCCCGGCTGTCAAAGGGAATTGCTGTTGTGCTAGAAGTTGGCTACCTGGGAAAGTCCCGATCGACGGATGGGCTGAAAGGCGGGGCCTAAAGGTGAGACCAGGAGGATTTCATCGCTGGCACCGCTTTACCTGAGAGGTTTTCCGTGGTGAAGATCTCAGGCAAATCCCTTAGGTATTGATCCAGCAAACTAGGCGCGGTGACCGCGCAGGAAAAAGAGACCGATCAATCCACTGGCGGTCAGGACCAAAGAGACCGGCTCGGGCACTTGAGAGCCCGGATCAGACCCTGGGCCGAATGCGCAGGTTGGGTTGGTCGAAGCGCAACCCTTCACGTTGAATTGACCCGGCTTCGTTCCAAAGGAGAAGTTGGCGCTGGTAACCGTGGTCACGCCTGGAATATCAATGATGAACGAAACGGAGCGTGAGAGAAAATGCGAGGAGGTCCCGGTAATAGACGAACTAGCATTGCTGTAGGTCCCTCCGGCTCCTGGTGCTCCTATGATCAGACCGGCCGGTCCGACGAAGCCGAGCGCATTTAACTGCACGCCACCTGAAACATTGTTATTCAAGCCCCACCCGGCCGCCCCCGCGGTACCCAGGGAGTAGGTGCCGCCGGAATTTACCGTAACTTGTGTCCCTGTACTCGAGAACAACGTTCCGGTGGTGGCTGCATTGCTCAACGTGAAACTCAGACCGCTCAATAACTGACTTACATTGCTGGGATTGATTTCTAGGTCGGTCAACGTAACGAGTCCGGTAATAAACGTCGCGCTGGGCGCCACCGGTCCGCTGGTTGAGCTGCCGGTGGGAGTAACACTCGTTACGTTGCTCGCCGAGGCTGTAATTGCAAAAATCAGGACTGGAAGTCCTCCAGAAAGTATCTTCCGCCTAATCAATCTTAGGTCTATAGTCTTTTCGCTTCGCATGCTTCCTCCGCTGCACCGAAACTCCGGCGAGCGTTCCACTTGGGATACATAAACCTTATCAACTAGATCACAGGCCATCTAAGAAGATATCAGGCAAACCTCTTACACAAGTTAAGTATGGAGTAAGGGAATCGGCAACACAAGTCTTATTTTAAAGTTCTAGTACTAAGCAGTATGTTGCTGATTTATATTGGCTTACGCCTCGTTTCGATGCGACCGACCATAGTACTCTTCGAACAAGCCGGTGGCACCCTCCAACCGGTATCTAGCGGATCAAGCTGGGCAACAGTAGAGCGCGAGGCTCGCCTGCCAAAACCTGAGGTTTAGGTGGGTCAAAGCTGGGGAACTAACCGGCGCGGAAGCGGCGGGCGGCTAAACCGTTTTCGGGCCGCATCGGTTTGCGCGTCAGTTCATCCAGCCGGCGGGCCTGATCGCTGACGCACACCAGGAACATGGGCTGCTGGGCGTTCTTAAGCAGATCGATAATGCGCTCGTTGCGGTCTTCGAGGTAGATGGCTTTGCCGTCGGTGACCAGGTGAAGGTCGGAGCCGGCCTGCGTGAGGTCGGCCAAGCCGCTTGCCCATTTCCTTTTGCAGGAAGCGCAGCACGCGGCGGATTTTTTGCAGCGAAAATCCCTTGCGGCGAAGTTCGGCGATGACCGTGATCTCGATGACCTCGGCCGGAAAGTATACCCGGCGATGTCCCTCGTGCCGCGGCGAAACCACCTTGCGCTCATCCCACCATTGCAGTTGCCGCAGGCTCACGCTCGCCAGGGTTGAAACTTCAACGGATGAATAAGTGCGATTCGGATTCGCAGGTTCGGGGCGGCTTTTTCGAGGTTTGAGCATGGGGCCTGTTAGGGACGACTTTCCGATTGTAACCAACTTCCAGGGTGTGTCAATAGGGTTACTTTTGAGTCGCGAATTTGCTGGTGATTTCTGCGCATCTCGGAATTTTGCGGCGGACAAGCGAGGCTTGAGAGCTGTCACCCGCCGCCGACGAACCACACCACTTCGAGTTGCGCGCCGTCGCGCACTTCGGCCGCGCGCCACTCGGGCTTGCGAACGATCGCGCGGTCGAGTTCGACCGCCACGCGGGACGGGTCCATCTCCAGAAAAATCAGCAGCCGATCCACCGTCAGACCCGCGGGAATGCTGCGCGGCTCGCCGTTTAGAACAACTTCAATTGTCTTTGTTTCAGAGATTTCCATCCGGCGAGTTTGACACTCCCTTTCGTTCCTCATTATATTTGAATGTTTAAGGTCAAGACCTGAACACAAACCGGGAGCGGCCCGCGCTTCCCACTATCGCCAACGAATACATGCCGACTCCTATCCCGAAACTTTACTTCCCTGTCGTCGTGCAAGTCATCATTGCCATCGCGGTGGCGGCGGGACTGATCGGCATCGTCCACGCTGCTCGGCAAGCGCGGGCACAGTCCGTTGAAAGATACGCCGTATGAATCCGGCATGGCGCCGGTAGGTTCGGCGCGCGAACGCTTCAGCGTCAAGTTTTATCTGGTGGGGATGATCTTCATCCTGTTCGATATCGAAGCCGTGTTCCTGTTTCCCTGGGTAGTGGTGTTCCGCGAGCTGAAGCTGTTCGGCCTGGCCGAGATGTTCGTGTTCGTCGTGCTGGTGCTGGTGGGATTCTTCTACGTATATAAGAAGGGCGCGCTCGATTGGGGTCCGGAAACCAAGCGCCCGGGGGTGAAGGAATGAGCGAAGCGATGAGCGAGTTCACTCATCCCGCGATTCTCGAAACCAAACAGGCGCTGGGCGAGATCACGCTGATCGCCGATCCCGCGCAGATCGTCGACCTGTGCCGCCATCTCAAGGACAACGAAAAATTTATCCGGCTGAGTTCGATCACCGCCGTCGACTGGCATCCGGCCGAGCCGCGCTTTGAAGTCGTCTACCATCTGCACTCGATTGAGCCGATCCGCCGCGTGCGTGTAAAATGCCGTGTGAGCGGGACGAATCCTGAGATGGATTCGGTCTACAGCGTGTGGCGTGCGGCCGATTGGTATGAGCGCGAAATGTTCGACATGTTCGGCATCGGTTTCCGCAATCATCCGAATCTGGTCCGCATCCTGATGCCGCTCGATTGGGAAGGCCATCCGCTGCGCAAAGATTATCCGGTGCACGGTTACAAGTACGGGTACGCGAAAGAATAGTGGCGTTCAAATGAAACAGTCCTTCGAAGATCACGTAGCAACTATCGCGGCCACCCAGGAAACGCCGGCGGGCCCTGCCGCTCCGCGGCGCATGACGCTGAACATGGGGCCGCAGCACCCCTCGACGCACGGGGTTCTGCGCATCGTGATTGAGCTCGAAGGCGAGACCATCAAGAAGGCCGAGCCGGACATCGGCTTCCTGCACACCGGCATCGAGAAACAGTGCGAAGCCATCAACTGGGCGCAGGTAGTGACGCTCACCGATCGCGTGGATTATCTTTCGAACCTGGCGAACAATCTGGTCTACGCGCTGACGGTTGAAAAGCTCCTGCAATTGGAAATTCCACCGAAAGCGCAATGGCTGCGCGTGATGCTGGTGGAGCTAGACCGGCTCAATAGTCACTTGGTCTGGCTGGGGACGCACGCTCTCGACATCGGCGCGATGAGCATGTTCTTCTACTGCTTCCGCGAGCGCGAAGACGTCCTGCGCATCAAGGAAATGTTCTCCGGGCAGCGCATGATGACCAGCTACATCCGTCCCGGCGGTGTGGCTCTGGAACCTCCGCGCGGCTGGGAGAAGGCGCTGGGCAAGTTCATCCGCCAGTTCCCCAGCAAAGTGGACGAGTACGAAAACCTGCTCGACTCGAACCCCATCTGGAAGATCCGCACGCAAGGCGTCGGCTTCATCTCCATCGAAGACATGCTGGATCTGGGCGTGACCGGACCCATGATCCGCGCCGCCGGCATTCCGCTCGACGTGCGCAAGACCGAGCCGTATTCGAGCTACGAAAAGTTCGATTTCAAAGTCGCCACGCGCACCGAAAACGACGTGTATGCGCGGTACCGTGTGCGCCTGGAAGAAATGCGGCAGAGCGCGCGCATCATCGTGCAAGCCATGGAAGGGATGCCGGAAGGCCCGTTCCAGGCGGACTCGACTCACATGTGGTCCTGCCGGATCGCGAAAAGATGAAGACGCAGATGGAAGCGCTCATCTATCACTTCAAAATTGTGACCGAAGGCTTCCGTGTTCCGGCGGGCGAAGCGTATCAAGCCGTCGAATCGCCGCGCGGCGAAATCGCTTATTACATCGTCAGCGATGGCACGTCGAAGCCCTACCGCGTGCACATGCGCACGCCGAGCTTCGCGAACCTGATGGCGCTGCCTCCGCTGCTCGAAGGAACGCTGATCGCCGATTCCATCGCCTCGCTCGGCAGCATGGATTTCGTGCTGGGAGATACCGACCGCTAATGACCTTCTCGCCGCAACTCGAAGAACGATTCGCGAAAATGCTCACGCGCTACCCGGAAGGGCGCACGCGCTCGGCCGTGGTTCCCATGCTGATTTACGGCGCAGGACGAAGTCGGCGCGGTGACCAAAGAACTGATCGAAGAAGTCGCCCGGCGCTGCAAAGTGACCCCGCTGCAGGTGGATGAAGTAGTGGGCTACTACTCCATGCTGCACCGCAAGCCGCAGGGAAAATTTCACGTGCAGGTGTGCACCAATATCAGTTGCCAGTTAGTGGGCGGCGAAGAATTGTACGAACACGCCAAGAAGAAAGCTGGGCCTCGGACACAAGGAAACCTCCGCCGACGGCCTGTTTTCGCTCGAAGAAGTCGAATGCATGGGCGCGTGCTCCTGGGCGCCGGCAGTCGAAATCAACTACGACTTCCATCATTTCGTGACGCCCGAGAAACTGGATCAATTGATCTGATCGGCCTGAGGAAAGCGCAGTAATGGCGAAGCAACTTTTTAATCGAACCGAGCCCGCTAGAAACCCGCGTCGTCAGCAAGAACTTTGCAATCGAAGGCTCCGAGACGCTCGACGTTTATCTTGAAGAACGACGGCTACAAAGCGTTTCGTCAAAGCCAAAGAGATGACGCCCGAGGCGATCATCGAGGAAGTGAAGACCTCGGCGCTGCGCGGCCGCGGCGGCGCTGGATTCCCTACCGGTCTGAAGTGGAGCTTCGTTCCGCGCAATTCGCCCAAGCCGCGCGTGATCGTGATCAATGCGGACGAGAGCGAGCCGGGCACCTGCAAAGATCGGCTGCTTGATGGAGTACGACCCGCACCAGTTGATCGAAGGCATCCTGATCGCGGGCCTGGCCGTCGATGCGCACAAAGGCTACCTCTATATACGCGGCGAATACCGCTATCTGATCGAGAAGATGGATCGCGCCATCGACGAAGCCTACGCCAAGGGTTATCTAGGCAAAAACGTCGCGGGCACCGGCTTCCAGTTCGATCTGTGCACCCACAGCGGCGCGGGCGCCTACGAGTGCGGCGAAGAGACTGCGCTTGCTCGATTCGCATCGAAGGCAAGCGCGGCATTCCGCGCATGAAGCCTCCGTTCCCGGCAGTCGCGGGCGCGTGGGCGCTGCCGACGCTGTTGAATAATGTCGAGACCTTCAGCGCCGTCCCCGCGATTATTCGCGATGGCGGCGCGGCCTTCGCGGCTCTGGGAACTCCGAAGAACGGCGGCACGCGATTGGTCTGCATCTCGGGACACGTGAACAAGCCGGGAGTTTATGAGTTGCCGTTAGGCTTCCCGATGATGAAGGCCATCTACGAAGTCGCCGGCGGAATTCCGGGCGGAAAAAAACTGAAAGCCGTCGTCCCCGGCGGCTCGTCATGCCCCATTCTGCGCGCCGAAGAGTGCGACATCCCGATGGACTACGACACGCTCGCGAAAGTCGGCAGCATGTTGGGTTCGGGCGGCATGGTGGTGCTGGATGAGACCACCGACATGGTCCGCTTCGCGCTCCGCATCATGAAGTTCTACGCGCATGAAAGCTGCGGCTGGTGCATCCCATGCCGCGAAGGCACGACGTGGTTGAAGAAAATTCTGCAGCGCTTCTACGAAGGCCAAGGCCGCCGCGAAGACATTTCGCTGCTGGGCGAGCTATCGAAAAACATGCTGGGCCGCACATTCTGCGCGCTGGGCGACGCCGCGGCGCTGCCGACGATCTCCATCGTCGAAAAGTTCACCGAAGATTTCGAAATGTATCTGGCGCGGCAAGAGGTGATGGTATAAATCGTGGCTGACATCGTTAAGCTGACCATCGACGGGAAAGAAATCCAAGCGGAGAAGGGCAAGCTGCTGATCGAAGTGGCGCGCCAGAACGGCATCGAAGTGCCGGCCTTCTGCTATCACGAAGACTACACGCTGCAGGCCGCCTGCCGCATGTGTCTGGTCGAGATCGAGAAGACCCCCAAGCTGCAAGTGGGCTGCACCACGCCGGTAGCCGAGGGCATGGTGGTGCGCACCGATTCCGACATCGTCAAGAAAGCGCGCAAGGGAACGCTCGAATTCCTGCTGACCAATCATCCGCTGGATTGCCCGGTGTGCGACAAGGGCGGCGAGTGCGAGTTGCAGGACATGGTCGTTCCGCTATGGCGCCGGCGAGAGCCGCTTCGTCGAGCGTAAGATTCACGTCGACGAAAAGCAGTGGAGCCCGGTGGTGTACTTCGACGCGCCGCGCTGCATCCTGTGCTATCGCTGCGTGCGCGCCTGCAACGAAGGCATGGGCGTGGGAGCGCTGGGCGTAGGCAATCGCGGTGCGATTTCCGAGATCATCCCCAATCATGATGACCACCTCGAATGCGACGAGTGCGGCGCCTGCATCGACATCTGTCCGGTCGGCGCGCTCACCAGCGGCACCTATCGCTATCAGACGCGGCCCTGGGAAATGGAACACGTCGGCACCATCTGCACCCACTGCGCCGATGGTTGCAAGACCACGCTGGGCGTCCGCAACGACGAGATCATCCGCGGCAACAACCGCGACCGCAGCGGCATCAATAACGAATTCCTGTGCGTGAAAGGCCGCTACGCCTTCGACTTCACCAAACATCCCGAGCGCCTGCAATCGCCCATGATGAAGACCGAAAAAGGCTACGAGCCGATTTCCTGGTCACAAGCTCTCGAAGTCGTCTCCGACCAAATTCAGCGAAGCGAAGGCACGCGGCGGAAGTTCGGCGTGATCGGTTCGAACCACACCACCAACGAAGAAAATTTCTTCCTGGCCAAGTTCGCGCGCCAGGGTCTAGGCACGAACAACATCGATCACCATCGCACCGGCGATCTAGCGACTTTCTTCGATGCCCTCTCCGGCAAGACCAACGCGCTAGCGACGACCGATGACGTGTACTCGGCGAAAGCGGTCTTAGTGGTGGGCGCCGATCTCGCGCAGCAGCACCCGTTCCTCTCCTTCCAGGCGCGCGCCAACTTCCGCCATCATAGTGCACACATTTATGCGGTGACCTCGGGTCCCGTGCGCGAAGACAATCAAGCCGTAGCCAGCGTCCGCGTCCAAAAGGGCGGGGAAGTCGCCGGCGTCGAATCGTTGCGCGACAAACTGAAGGCCGAAGGCGACCTCGTCATCGTTTTCGGCGACTCCGTTCAAGGCGACTCTCTGCGGAAGTTAGTCGCTTTCGGCGATTCGCTCGGCATCCCCGTCAAGTACGTTTGTCTGGTCGACTATTCAAACTCACGAGGCGCTTTCGACATGGGCGTGCTCCCGCGCGACGGCGGAATGTCGCGCGAACAGATGCTGGCCGCCACCGACCTGGACGTCCTCTGGGTAGTCGGCGCGAATCCATTGAAAGCCGCTTCGCTCGCATCGAAGAACGCCTTCGTCGTCGTGCAAGACCTCTTCATGACCGACACCGCCAAGCAAGCCGACATCGTTCTGCCCGCCGCTTCCGCCTACGAAAAGAACGGCACCGTGACCAACGTCTGCGGCGAAGTGCAGCGCCTGAAGCAGGCGATTAAAGTGATGGGCACCAAGACCGACCTCGAGATCTTCGGCCAAATCGCCAAGGAGATGGGTCTGAACTTAGGCATCTGGCTCCCCGATAAAGTATTCGAAGAAATCCGCAAGAGCGTGCACGGCTATGGAGTCTCGCCTGCCCTTCTGGCGATCGGCCCGGTCCCAACCATGCCTCTCAACGGACGCGTAGCCGCTCTTCCCGGCGCGATCCAATCTTCCGGCGACACGCTTTTCACCTCAGGCTCGCTCACTCCATACTCTGAAATCCTCAACAACGTGATGGAAGCTCCTGGCAAACTCTACGGCGGACAGGGGCAATAGGCGAAGATGACTTTCTTCATCGTGAGTATCATCAAAGCCGCCGTGGTGGCGTTCGTTCTGCTAACCGCTCTGGCCTACTTGCAGTGGCTCGAACGCAAGGTGCTGGCGCACATTCAATTGCGAGTCGGTCCCCGCCGCGTGGGTCCGCATGGCCTGCTGCAGCCGCTCGCCGACGTCATCAAGCTGATCACCAAGGAAGACATGATGCCTTCCCACGTGAACAAAGTGTTCTGGTTTCTCGCGCCGTTCATCGCGGTACTGTTCGCGCTGATCCCGATCGCCGTGATTCCCTTCGGCACCGAACTCGAGCCTGCCCGCGATCAATCTGGGCCCGGTCCACATTCCGGCCATCACCACCGCGATGCAATTGACCGATCTCAACATCGGCGTCCTCTTCATCCTCGGCATCTCTGGTTTAGGCGTCTACGGAGTAGCGCTCGCCGGCTGGTCCTCGAACAATAAATATTCGCTGTTAGGCGGCCTGCGCAGCTCGGCGCAAATGATCAGCTACGAGCTGCCGATGGCCATGGCGATCGCCGCACCGCTGCTCGCGCTCAATACGCTCAGCTTCCGCGGCATCGTCGACGGCCAAGCCGGCTTCTTCTTCGGCTTCCTCCCCAAGTGGACCATCTTCCAAGTCTTCCCCTTCAACATCATTAGCTTCATCCTATTCATCATCGCGGCCTTCGCCGAAACCAACCGCGTGCCCTTTCGATCTCCCGGAAGCCGAAAACGAACTGGTAGCGGGCTTCCACACCGAATACGGCAGCATGAAATTCGCCGCGTTCTTCATGGCCGAATATTGCAATATGGTGACCGTCTCCTGCGTCGCGACGCTGCTTTTCCTAGGCGGCTGGCATCCGCCGTTTCCCGCCGCATACGGTTCAAGTTTCCTGCCGTCGCTAGTGATGGCCGGAGCCGGAGTGCTGTGTTTCCTGCATGCGATGAGCCCCGCGCGCCCGCTCGACCGTTTCACGCTCCCCGTCGTCGGCGTAGCATTCTTCGCGCTGGCCGGCGTGTTCCTGATCCCGGCGGTAGCGCTTCCGCTCATGCCCATCATCTGGTTCTCGGCGAAAGCCCTCATCATTCTTTTCGTTTACATTTGGGTTCGCGGCACGCTGCCGCGCTTCCGCTACGACCAACTGATGCGCTTCGCCTGGACCTTCATGTTCCCTATAGCCGTCGTCAACCTGTTCCTCACCGGCCTGGTGGTGGCATTGGCCTAAAGGCCCGCGCATAAACTATGGACGCACTCCTCTTCATGATCTTCGCCGCGATCGCGGTAGTCTGCGCGATCAACCTGGTGGTGCAAACGCACCCCATCTCGAGCGCCATTTCGCTAGTGGGCGTGATGGGCGCGCTGGCGGCGCTGTATTTACTCCTAGGCGGCGAATTCATCGCGGCCGCGCAACTGGTGGTCTACGCCGGCGCCATCATGGTGCTGTTCGTGTTCGTCATCATGCTGCTGAACGCCGGCACCGAACACAAAGGCCATCGCACGTGGGCCAAATACGCGGGCGTTCCCTTGCTCCTGGTTTTCTTGGGCCTGATCGCCAGCCTGATCGCCAACCGCCTGCCGGCCTCTGAAAATGTAGTCTTCGGCCAGTTCACCAAAGGCTCGCCGCTCGAATTCGGACGCGCGCTCTTCACCACCTACCTGCTGCCGTTCGAAGTCACCAGCGTCCTGATCCTGATCGCCATCCTGGGCGCGATCGTCCTGGCGCGAAAGGAGATCGAATAGTGCCTCAGCTACCTCCCAGCGTGCCGCTGTCTTGGTACCTGGCCCTCAGCCTGATTCTCTTCGTGTTGGGAATCGCCGGATTTTTATTCCGCCGCAACATCATCACCGTATTCATGTCGATCGAGCTCATGCTCAACGCCGTGAATCTCAGCTTCATCACGTTCTCTTACAAATTGAAACAGGTGGACGGACATATTTTTAGCTTCTTCGTGATGGTGGTAGCGGCGGCTGAAGCCGCGGTCGGCCTCGCGATCATCCTGACGGTTTTCAAGAACCGGCAGACGCTCGAAATCGACGAATTAAGCTCGCTCAAAAACTAAGATGCAACTTTGGTTGATACCTCTCCTACCGCTAGCCGGTTTCGCCGTGAACGGTCTGCTTGGCCGGCGCTTGCCGAAGTCCGCGATCAATGCGGTCGCCGCCGGCTCCGTGCTGCTGAGCTTTTTGTGGGTGCTGAAAACCCTGAGCGCGCTCGGCGTGTTCGGCGGCGGCAATCCGCTGGAGCAGGCCTACGTCGAGCATTACTTCACCTGGATTCAATCCGGCACGCTGAACATCGGCGTCGATTTCGCCATCGACCGTCTGACGGCGGTGATGCTGATGATCGTCACCGGCGTCGGCTTTCTCATTCACGTTTACGCCATCGGTTACATGGCGCACGAAGGCGGCTACTACCGCTTCTTCGCGTACCTCAATCTGTTCATGTTCTTCATGCTGGTGCTGGTGCTGGCCGCCAACTTCCTGCTGCTGTTCGTCGGCTGGGAAGGCGTGGGCCTGTGCAGCTACCTGCTGATCGGTTTCTATTTCAGCGAAAAGTTCGCGACCGACGCCGGCAACAAAGCGTTCATCGTAAACCGCATCGGCGACTTCGGATTTTCGCTGGCAGTGTTCTTGATTGTAATCCACTTCGGATCGCTCGACTTCGCCACCGTGTTCGGCAAAGTGCAAGGTATGCCCGTCGAATCGAGCGCCGGCTGGATGACGGCGATCGCTCTGCTCTTATTTGTCGGAGCCACCGGCAAGTCTGCGCAGATTCCTCTATATGTGTGGCTGCCTGACGCCATGGCCGGTCCCACCCCCGTCAGCGCCCTGATCCACGCCGCCACCATGGTGACCGCCGGCGTTTACATGGTCGACGCGCAGCTCATCGATCTTCCTGCACGCGCATGGCGCACTCGAAGTAGTAGCGATTATCGGTTTAGCCACCGCATTCTTCGCCGCGACCATGGGCCTGGCGCAGACCGACATCAAGAAGGTTTACGCCTACTCGACCGTTTCGCAGTTAGGCTACATGTTCCTGGGCCTCGGCACCGGAGCCTTTTCCGCCGGCATCTTCCACGTCATGACGCACGCTTTCTTCAAGGCGCTCTTATTCCTCGGAGCCGGCAGCGTGATCCACGCCATGTCCGGCGAACAGGACTTGCGCAAAATGGGCGGCCTGCGAAAGTACACACCGATCACCTTCTGGACCCTGCTCTGCGCCAGCGTCGCCATTGCCGGCGTGCCCCCGTTTTCGGGCTATCACAGTAAGGACGCGATCCTGGCCTCGGCCTACGAATACGCGCCCTGGATGTATTGGGTAGGCGTTTTCACCGCCGGCATGACCGCCTTCTACGTCTTCCGCGCATTCTTCCTGGCCTTCTTCGGCGAGCCACGCTGGAAGACCGCTGCGCACGCCGCGCACGGTCACGATGATCACGGCCATGGACACGGCGAGCCCCACGAGTCGCCGCCATCGATGTGGATTCCGCTGGCAGTTCTCGCCGTGCTGAGTCTGGTCGGCGGCTACATCAACATTCCGAAATGGCTGGAGCCTATGTTCAAAGTGGCGCCAGAGGAGCCTCGGAATTCCATGGACCGCCATGGTCTCCGTCGCCGCCGGCTTGATCGGCATTGCTCTCGCCGCCTGGTTCTACCTGATCGCGCCCGCCATCCCCGAAGGTTTGGCGCGCACCTTCAGCACACCCTACCGCTGGATCTACAACAAGTATTTCGTCGACGAATTCTATGACTCCCTAGTGGTCAATCCCACGGTTGACGGCTCGCGGTCCCTGCTGTGGCGCTTGGTCGATGCCGCGTGGCATCGACGGCATCGTCAACGGTGCCGGCAAGACCGCACGCAACGTTGGCGGCATCCTCAAACGAATGCAATCCGGTTCGATACGCAGCTACGCCGCGTGGGTGGTGCTTAGGCTCGATCGTCGTGATCGTCGCCATCACCATGGCAGGAGGCGTCCGATGACACTCCTCGACGCCGTTCTCTTCCTGCCGCTGATCGGCTTCTTCCTGCTGTTGCTGATCCCCAAGAGCAACCCCGGCCTCTCGCGCATGGCGGCGCTTGTAATTTCGCTGCTGATCTTCGTGATCTCGCTAGGACTCGTCAGCGGCCTTTCGCCAGACGGCTACTCATTCGTGCACGATTCCGAATGGATCAGTTCGCCCCCGATCCGCTATCACGTCGGCTTAGATGGACTGAGCCTATGGTTGGTGATCCTAACCACGTTACTCACCCCGATCTCAGTGCTTGCGTCGTGGAAACACATCGATCACCGCGTGAAGGAATTCTTCGCGTTCCTGATCTTGCTCGAATTCGGACTGATCGGCGTCTTCATCTCGCTCGACCTCTTCCTGTTCTACGTGTTCTGGGAAATCGGCCTGGTACCCATGTATTTCCTGATCGGCATCTGGGGCCACGACCGCCGCATTTACGCCGCCGTGAAGTTCTTCATCTATACCTTCACTGGATCCGTCTTGATGCTGGCTGCCATTATCTTCCTGTACAACCGCGCCGGCACCTTCGACTACACGCAGATCGTCGCCCAGTTGCAAAGCGGCCGCCTGGCCCTGAGCAGTCAGGTCGAAATGATTCTGTTCCTGGCGTTCTTCATCGCCTTCGCCATAAAGGTTCCGCTGTTCCCGCTGCACACTTGGCTGCCCGACGCGCACGTCGAAGCGCCGACAGCCGGGTCCATCATGCTGGCCAGCGTCATGCTGAAAATGGGCACCTACGGACTCGTCCGCTTCTGCCTCCCGCTATTCCCCAACGCCGCGCATAAATCAGCGCCTTGGGTAATCGCGCTAGCGGTCATCGGCATCATCTACGGCGCTCTGGTTGCGTTAGTCCAGCCCAATATGAAGAAGCTGGTAGCGTATTCCTCCGTCAGCCACCTGGGTTTCGTCGTGCTCGGCATCTTCTCCTTCACCCAGCAAGGCCTCGACGGAGCCGTGTACCAGATGCTGAATCACGGCATCTCCACCGGCGCGCTGTTCATGCTAGTCGGCTTTCTCTATGAACGCCGCCACTCGCTGGAAATTTCAGCCTACGGCGGAGTCGCCACTCCCGCGCCGAATCTGGCGATCGTATTTCTGATCGCCACCCTTGCCTCCGTCGGACTGCCGATGCTGAACAACTTCGTAGGCGAGTACTCTGGTGCTGCAAGGCGCATCATTCTCAAGCTTTACAGCCACCGTGTTCGCCGCCATCGGCGTCATCCTTTCCGCGTGCTACATGCTGTGGCTGTATCAACGAACATTCTACGGAAAACCATCCGAATCGCTAAGCCATCACATGCCGGACTTGTCCGGACGCGAGTGGGCCGCCATCCTGCCGCTGCTCCTCTTGATGCTGTGGATGGGCACTTACACCCAAACCTTCCTACCCTCGATCAGCGCGCAGAACGCGCGAATTCTGGACCAGAGCAAAGAGCGAGTGGCCGCCAAACAAATTCCGGCCGTAAACGAGGTGGCGAATGCCCGCTAACTTGTTCCCCACCGGCGTCGAATACTTCCGCATCCTGCCGGAAATGATCCTGACCATCGCCGGCGTGCTGGTGATGTTCATGGAAGCCGTCTTCACCAACGACGACCAGCGCAAGATCTTCGGGCCCTTCTCGATCGTCGCGCTGCTAGCCGCCCTGGTAGCCTCGATATCCGCCGCCGGCGATCCCGGCGCCGCCTTCAGCAACATGCTGATCATCGACGGCTTCGCATCCTTCTTCCGAGTCCTGGTGATCGGCATCGGCGTGATCGCGATTCTAAGCTCCACCGAATACCTCCGCCGCGAGAAATCCTCCGGAGGCGAATACTACGCCTTGATCCTATTCAGCATCGTCGGCCAATGCGTGATGGTTACCGCCAACGAGCTGATCATGATCTTCATCGGCCTGGAGATTTCCTCCATCGCATCCTATGTACTAGCGGGCTACCTGCGCGATGACCCGCGCAACAACGAATCCGCCCTGAAATATTTTCTGCTGGGTTCCTTCGCCACCGCCTTCCTGCTCTACGGCGTGGCGTGGATCTATGGCCTCACTGGTTCGACGAACCTCGACCACATCCGCAGCGCCCTGCAAACCTCCACGCCCCCGCTAGCTCTAGCCGGAGCCGCAGCCGCGCTGATGTTCGTCGGATTCGGCTTCAAAATTTCCGCCGCCCCGTTCCAGATCTGGGCCCCCGACGTCTACCAAGGTGCCCCCGCCCCGGTCTCCGGATTCCTCTCCGTAGGCCCAAAAGCCGCAGCCTTCGCGATCCTCCTGCGCGTTTTCATGACCGCCTTCGGTCCCATCGCCGCCCGCTGGGAACCCATCGTCTGGGTCTGCGCGCTCGCCACCATGATCGTCGGCAACTTCGCCGCGCTGCAGCAATCGAATATCAAGCGCATGCTGGCCTACAGTTCCATCGCCCACGCTGGATATGTGCTGGTGGCCGTGACCGCGCACTCGAGCATCGGCTCCGCCGCCGCCATGTTCTATCTGGCCGCGTACGCCTTCACCAACCTCGGCGCCTTCGCCGTCGTGACTTATTTATCGCGCCGCGGCGAACGTTACGTCGCCATCGAAGACTTCGCCGGACTCTCCCAGCGCCAGCCCGCCATGGCCGCGATGCTCACCATCTTCCTGCTGAGCCTGATCGGCGTCCCGCTCACCGCCGGCTTCTTCGGCAAGTTCTATATCTTCAAAGCCGCGCTCGACGCCAACCTTTTCTGGCTCACCGCGCTCGGCCTGCTCAACAGCGCCGTGGCCGCGTATTATTACCTGCGCATCCTGGTCATCATGTATTTCAAAGACCCGGGCGAGTCGCTCGATACCCTCGACGCCCCCGGCCTCGGCCTGAAAATCGCCGTCTACGCGTCGGCATTGGGCACCTTGGTTCTCGGCATCTTCCCAGGATGGGTGCTCGACATCGCTACCCGCGCTGCGCTCAAGTAGGCCGTGATCGTCATCGAGACCCCGCGCTTTTACTTGCGCCACTACACTCTCGATGACATAGACGCGCTAGCCGAAGTCCTCTGCGATCACGACAACATGCGCTTCTTCCCCAATCGCTTCCAGCGCAAAGACGCAGAGGCGCGCATCCAAAAGAACCTCCGCCGCTATAACGACGACGGAGTCGGTCAATGGCCGCTATTTCTAAAGCCCGGTCATGAGTTCTGCGGATACTGCGGACTGGTGCGCCTCGAAATAGACGGCACGAAAGAAATCGAAGTCGGCTATGCCCTCGCCCGCCACGCCCAAGGCCAGGGAATCGCCACCGAAGCCGCCCGCGCCTGCATGAACTACGCCTTCACAACCCTCGGCGAAGAGCGCATCATCTCCCTGATCCGCCCCGAGAATCTCCCCTCCCGCCGCGTCGCCGAACGCAATGGGATGGCCGTCGAGAAGGAGACCGAATACGTGGGACTGCCGCACCTGGTCTACGCCGCCCGCCGCGCTTAGAAGTGCAGCCGCAAATCCGCAAACCGCTCCACGCGCAGAAATTTTCGTCCGCCTGATACCCGCAGATCCTGATGCTCCAACACCCAAGTGTGCGGATGCGGCACCAGCACTGCGTTCAACCCCGCCTCCAGCGCCGGATTTATGTCGGACTTCGGCGAATTTCCAATCATCCACGTCGCATCGTGCACCAGCCCCCGCTCGACCACCAGCTGCGAGTAAGCCCCCGCGTCTTTTTCCTTGACCACCGCCGTATGCGCGAAATACCGACCCAACTCCGAGCGGTCCACTTTCATCAGTTGCTCATCCGGATTGCCTTTAGTGAACAGCGTCAGTTCATGCCGCTCACTCAGGTAGCCCAGCGTTTCCTCCACGCCGTCGATCACTTCGATCGGCTGTTCCAGGATTCGCTCCGCCAGCGACAGCACATGCCGCAGATCGTCATCTTTGATCTCCCGCTCCGCCAGATGCCGATACGCCTGCTGCAAATTCCGTCCGAAGTTCTTTGACCCATATCCGTGAATCTTCGCATTCACCAGCTCGATCTCATTCAAAACGTCGCGCACCTGCGCCGGAGTCAGCGCCGAGTGATTCAGGAAATCGCAAAAGTCATTGAACGCACGCTCGAAGTAGATGTTGTTTTCCCAGAGCGTATCGTCAGCGTCGATCAGAAGGGAGAGGCGCGTCAATGAGCCCCCGGAAGCTTCCCGCCATGCCCGTTCCGCGGAGCCACCTGCTTCACCCGCTCCACCCGCCGCTGCCGAATCAGAAACGCCGGCAGAAACTCCGCCAGTTGCCGCAGACGTTCCGCCTCGCTACGCGCCGAAAGCAGCGCCTGCCGTAACCCCAAATCCTGAATCGGCCGCGCTAACCGGAAGCTCAACTGAGGATCGTCCTGTGTGCGCAGCGGGTAGCGGACGCCTCCGCCGTCAACGCGCGCAATTCGTTGTAACCCGAAATCGCCCGCGCGCGGAATTCGTCTTCGGGCAACGTCTCATCCTCATCGTCGAAGTAATCCACCTCGCCTCTGAGAAACGCCCGCTCGTCGTTGATCCGCTCGATCTCAAACCGCCGCCGCCCCACCGCCAAAATGTCCAGCCGCCCGTCCGGATATTCTCGCAGCACGCGCTCGATCCCCGCCGTGCAGCCGGTGTTCACGATGCCTTTCTCGTTCGCCAGCACCACGCCGAATTCGATCTTATCGCGCAGCACTTCGGCGATCATTTCCTTATAGCGGTCCTCGAAAATATGCAGCGGAAGTTCGGCCTCGGGCAACAACACCACTTGAAGCGGAAACAACGGAAGCCATCCCTGCATGCTACTATTATCACTTTCGCGGGCACATGATTCTCAAGCTCAAGCAGACCCCGGGCATCTACCTGGTCGGGTTCATGGGGTGCGGTAAATCGAAGGTGGGAAGCGCGCTGGCCGACGAACTGGGCTGGAGTTTCTACGACCTTGACGACGAAGTCGAGAAGGCCGCCGGCACCACTATCGCCGAGCTCTTCGATCAGCAAGGCGAAGCCGCCTTCCGCACGCTCGAGACCGAAGTGCTCAAGAAGCGTGTCTACAACGTGCGCACCGGCCGTCCGCAAGTGATCGCCCTCGGCGGCGGCACCTTCACCATCCAGGAAAATTTCGAGCTCGCCTCGAACCACGGCGTCACCATTTGGCTGGACGCCCCGCTCGAAGTGATCGAACGCCGCATTGCCTCCGAGACCCACCGTCCGCTCGCCCGCGATCCCGTGCGCCTCCAAGCCCTCTACGCTGATCGCCGCGACGCCTACGCCCGCGCCGATTACCGCATCGCCACCGAAGATCAAGACCCCGCCGCCATCGTGGCGCACATCTTAGCGTTGCCCCTCTTCACACCGTGAGCCGCCCCCATGCGCTCGCCATTTTTCGCGCCGCACTCAGCGCAGCCGACCCCGATAAGGCCGTGCGCGCCCACGTCGAAACCGACGGCAAGATGTCTACGCGTAGACCAACGCCGCTACCGCTTGGCCGATTTCGATCGCATCCAAGTCATCGGAGCAGGGAAGGCCAGCGCCCGCATGGCGCAAGCTATCGAACGCCTGCTCGGCAGCCGCCTCACCGGCGGTTGGATCAACGTTCCCGACGGCACCAAAGCCCGTCTTCGTCAGGTCCACTTCCACCCGGCAGGCCATCCCGTTCCGGACGAGCGCGGCGTCGAAGGCGCCCGCCAGATCGCACAAATTGCCCGTGAAAGCGGCCCACGCGATTTACTCGTCTGTGTAATCTCCGGCGGCGCGTCAGCGCTGATGCCGCTCCCCGCCCCCGGAATCACGCTCGCAAAAAAGAAAGCGATCACGAAGCGCCTGCTAGCTTGCGGCGCCACCATTCACGAGATCAACACCGTACGTAAACACCTGTCCGCGATCAAAGGCGGACACCTGGCCGCGCTAGCAGCCCCCGCCACAGTGATCGCTCTGATTCTTTCCGACGTTATCGGCGACGACCTCAGTGTGATCGGCTCGGGACCCACAGTCCTCGACACCACCACCGTGGCCGACGCCGCCGCCGTGCTGAAGCGTTACGACATTCCGGCGCCGCCAGCTAACGGAAACGCCGAAGGCTAAAGTCGCCGCGCACAACGTGATCATAGGCAGCAACCGCCAATCCATCGAAGCAGCAGCGAAGAAGGCGCGGGACTTGGGTTATCGCACCATAGTCCTCTCCACTACCATCGACGGCGAAACCCGCGACATCGCCCGCATGCACGCTGCCATCGCCCGCGAAATGATCGCCCACGGCGGCCGCCGCGTCTGCTTCCTCTCCGGCGGCGAAACCACCGTCACGCTCCGCGGCAAAGGACTCGGTGGTCGCAATCAGGAATTCGTACTAGCCGCAGCCATCGCACTCGCAGACCATCCGCAAGGTCACAATCTTCAGCGGCGGTACCGACGGCATCGACGGCCCCACCGACGCCGCCGGAGCCATCGCCGACGCAGCCACTCCGCGCGGTCGACGCCGCGAAGTTCCTGGCCAACAACGACTCCTATCATTTCTTTGAAAAAACCGGAGGCTTAGTCAAGACCGGCCCGACGGGCACCAACGTGATGGACGTTAGAATCCTACTGATCTAACTTCTGCAGTGGCGTATTCGCGCCGGCAACGACAGCCTTCTGCACCGCGATGTCGCCGCGCTGCGTTTCGAGATTGATCGCCGCGCCGCCCCCCACCGCCCCCCGCAACGTTCCCTGACGCCCCTTGGTTTCGAGCGCCAGCCCGCCTCCGAAGGGATTCGAAATGTCGCCGTTCTCGGTCGTTGCATTCAGCGTAAACTGCGCTCCGGCTGGCAGCGCCAGCCGAATATCGCCCGACCGCAAATGCGCCTGAATGCGTCCCAGCGGCAGTGCCGGACGTCAGATTCAAATCCCCGCGATCGAGCGTAATATCCAGCGGGCCGGTGAAGTCGCTAATCTGCACATCGCGCGACCGCCCCGTCAAATGCGTCGGGCCCGCGAGTTTCGACCCCGTGAAGTCGCCCAGCGTCATGCTCACCTGCCCCGGCACGCTCTCAATATTGAATTCCGTCTGCGTGCCCGTAAAATGCACGGGCTTGGCCAGTTTTTTCAGCTCAATGGTTCCCGTGTAGGCGCCATCGATATTGGCTTGTCCGCCCAGGTCCTCCAACTCGATATCGGAACCCCGCCCCTTGATCTCGACCGCGCCTTTCACCGCCGACATATGAATCACATCGCTGCGCCGCAGATCCACCCGCGCATCCCCGCCAATATTGTTCAAGCGAACCCCAGCGTTGTCCGAATTGATGGCAACCGACCCCGCAATATCGTTGATGTCCAGATCGCCGTTGCGCCCATGAACCTCCACGCTCGCCCCCTTAGGCACGCTGATTTCCAGCGTCGCCGAAACCCGTCCCAAGCGCCCCGCCTGATCCGGCTGCACGCGGATGACAACGTTGTTCGCATCGCCCGCAATCTCAAACGGAGACCCGTCATTGCTCTGGTCAGCTTCCTTTTGCCCCAACCCGCGGATGGTCTTGTGCCCCGTGACCTTCACTGAGTCCACATCCACGCCGTTGATTTTCGCATCCCCGCGAAAATCTTCCAGCAGCACATGCGGCGCATGCGAAGCAGCCTTCTCCCCGCTCAACGGATACTCATAACGCTCGCCGTCGAACAGATCCAGCCCGTCCAATTGTATATGTTCCGGAAACCAGGTGGCCACCCCGCGCACTGTATGAATACTCAGTCCGAAAAGACACAAGAAAACGATCAACACCCACTCGCCGCCCGACAGACCACGCGTAGGCAAAGGTTTTGCCGCTGCCGACCAAGCCAGAATCTCCACGATCCGCAGCAGCCCCCAGCCGATCAGAATCACCGGCCAGTACCGCGCCAGATAATCCATCAACTGCAAGCCCGGATAAAGCGTCCGCGCCAGCAGCAGCGCGCCCAGCGCGATCAAAAGTATCGGAGCGACCAACGAAGTTCTACGCATACTCGCCTCAAGCCTTGCGATGGCCCAGATAATCGCCCAGCCACATCACGCCCAGGACGATCAACAGCACCGGCCAAGTCCGCGTGAAGCTGACGCCTCCCGAGTGATCGATCAGAAACAGCGTGCCCAAAGTCACCAGCATCACCGGCCCGCGGATCGCTCGCCACAGCGATACATTATTAGTGTTCATTTTTGGTCTCCGTGATGCGCTCGTAGAGCAGATACAGTCCCAGCACAATCAGCGCCGCCGGCCAGTAGCGCAGCAATCTACCGATCTTCAAAACTTCTAGGTTGTCCAGCAGAAACAAAATCCCGAACGCGATCAACAGCGCCGGAGCCAGCGGAAAACGCGACGGCACTGCGCTGTCCCGCCGAACCAAACCTGAAAATTCGTCCACCATTTCCCCATCGCGACGCTTCTTGGCGGTGTGATACGCCTCAAAGCACATGTAGAAAACGAAGGTCGGGATCATCAGCCCGAACAGCGGCTCAAACCCGCGCGCCGCGCCCGAGCTCAAAATGCTGATGATCGACCCGAAAATCACCACATGCACCAGCCCCTTGGCGTACTGCCCGTTATAAACCGCGCCCACGCCCGGAATGAATCCCAGAATAAAGGCCAGCCCCGGCGACACCCGCGCATCCGCTTTCGGCAAAGGCGGAGGCGCAGCGTGATAAGCCGGCGCCGTATAAGGTGAGGGCGGCTCGCTGGGCAGCGGCGGCGGAGTCGAGGCCGAAGCCGCAGCCTGCGCCTGCGGACCATGCTCGGTGCAATACAGCGTCCCCTCCGCCGCTGTGGCGTTGCTCTCGTCGAGCGCCTTCCCGCACACCCGGCAATAGCCGATAATATTCGCTTCCGAGCTCATTTTTTCTCCGCTCCCTTGGGGTTCTGCGCCGGACGCGCCCCGCTGTTGCCGACAGTGTCCCCACTGTTGCCCGCGCCGCTCTGCTTGGTCCACTCTTCCAGTTGCGACTGCACTTCGTAAACCAGTTGCAGACTCTGATACCCCTTCACCGCCCGATCCCAGGACCGCTCCACCGTGCTCTCCGCAGCCGACCAGAACCGCCCCACCATCGCCAGCGAAAGTACCGCCATCGCCATTCCCATCGCAAACCGCGGCTGCAACAGGAACCCAGCCCGCCGGCCCAGCAGCCGCTCCATCCACGACGGCTTGATCACGCCTCGGCTCTTCCCGTTGGTGACCTCAAACAGAATCCGGTTTACCAGCGCCGGAGGCGGATCGACAATCGCCGCCCGCTCGATGAATCCCATCGCACCCGCCGCATCGGCAGCCAGTTCCGCGCAGGACGCGCACTCGCTCTGGTGCTCTTCGACGTTAACCTTCGGTTCGCTTGCCAGCGTACCGTCCAGATAATCCGCCAGCAAGATCTCGAATTCCGTGCAAGTGATCCTGCTCATACCGCCACCTGCTGCGTCCGCCGCACGATACGCGCCAGATCGGCGCGCCCGCGGTTCAATCTCGATTTAACGGTTCCCTCCGGGATCTCCAGCACTTGCGCGATCTCGCGATACTCCAGTTCTTCCAGATCCCGCAGGATCACCGTCTCGCGCAACTCCGGAGAAAGTTTTTGCAGCGCCGCCTGCAGCATCTCGCTGGCTTCCCGGCCCGCCAGCATACCATCGGCGCGCGCCGCAGTGGCCGTAGTATTCTCGATCGTCGGCAACCGTTCTTCCAGGGAATCCGAAGCCCGGTCCAGCTTGTTCTTGCGGTAGTCGTCGATCAGCAGATTGCGCGCCAGCCGTCCCAGCCAAACGCTGAACGACCCCTCGCCTGCCCGGAAATTCTTCAGCGACCGGAACACCCGCAGAAAAACTTCCTGCGTCAAATCCTGCGCCTTGTGATCCGACCCCGTGAAGCGGAAACAGATCGCGTAAACCCGCCGCGTGTGAACCCGGACCAGTTCCTCCCACGCCGCTTCTTCGCCGGCCAGGCAGCGCTCGATGATAGGTTGATCGGCGTCCAAGGAAGTCTTCCGCGCGTCGCGGATGCTGGATGAGGCCCCGCTGACCCCCACCATCATCTGCCGAACTGCCGCCGTCGCTTCCATTCCGTGTCCTGTTTACTAGAACGTAGGTAGCGCTTCAGAAGTTCGATTTATACATTCTACTTCCCTTTGCTGCCCCTCTTGGCGTAATCTTAGACACGAACCCCAGATCATGACCTGCCCCTTCTGCGCCCACCGCCAGGACCGCGTCATCGACTCCCGCGAAAGCAAGGAAGGCGACGTCATCCGCCGCCGCCGCGAGTGCCTCAAATGCGAGCGCCGCTTTACCACCTACGAGCGTAGTGACGAAGTCCCCTACATGGTCGTCAAACGAGATGGAAGACGTGAGAAATTTGACCGCCAAAAAGTGCTGGAAGGTTTGATCAAGGCCTGTGAAAAACGCCCGGTGGCCATGGCCAAGCTGGCTGAGGTTGTCGACGAAGTCGATTCAATGCTGGCAGATAGCGCGGACCGCGAGATATCGACCACGGCTATCGGCGAACTGCTCATGGACCGCCTGCGGACGCTCGATAAGATCGCGTACGTGCGCTTCGCTTCAGTTTATCGGGATTTTCAAGATGTGGAGGCATTTGTTACCGAATTAAAAGACCTGCTGCAGCGCCGTGGCTAACTACTTTTGGGTGAAACCAACGGCGTCCCCGAACATCTTTTGTAATAGGGACTTAACAGAAAGCCAGAACGCTGATATACTAGGATGCGGCATGCGTCTGGCCTACGGATGGAGTGTGCGGACTCATCTGTATGATACAAAAGGCTTATGAGTCATGGCGACTTATGCCCCGACCGGAAAGTCATCCGGGGTTGGGGGAGGTGGATGCATTGGATCAGTTCGAAGATCAATTTGAGGGCCCCAGCCAGGAACCGCTAGGGCTCCCCTTCGATGAAGAAGGGGGCTTCTTCCATCCGGAGGAAGTCCATGATACCGAAGAGTTTGCGGCTGCCCATCCGGTAGAAGAGTCCATCTATACCGATGATCCGGTACGCGTGTATCTGCGCGAAATGGGAGCCGTCCCACTGCTCACTCGCGAGGGTGAAGTCAATCTTGCCCGCCGTATGGAACGCGGCAAACTGCGGATGCAAAAGGCCATTAGCCGTTCGGCCTTGGTCCAGCTCCACGCCGTTGAGATTTGCGAGCAGATTCGTAAGGAAGTCGAAGACCTGGACGCTTTCGTCGACCTGGGCGACCTCGAAGTTGAAAGCGCCGCCTACGCCAAGCGCCGCAACGAAGTTAAACAGCAACTCGCCGACATCGTCGCCCTGCACAAAAAACTGGCCCAGCTTTCCGACAAACTGGACGCCGTCCCCGCCAGCAACAAAAAGCTGAAGCGCCGCGCCGCCGGCAAAGTGGCTCGCAACTGGGTGGAAGTTTCCCAAGCCATCCGCGCCGTGCCCTTCTACAGTTCCCAGTGGAAGATGTTCGCCAAGGAAATCGAGCGTGTCGTCGAAGAGCTGTCGCACCTCGATCACGAACTGCGCAAGCTCGAAGGCCGCAGCAGCCAGACCGCCCAAGCCAAAGCCAAAGAAATAAAACGCGAGATCCGCAAGCGCGAACAGATTGCTGGAGCCCCGCTGATCGACCTGAAACACACCATGTCGGTGATCCGCCATGGTGAAATCGAAGCCGAACGCGCCAAGAAGGACTTGGTCGAAGCCAACCTCCGCCTGGTCGTTTCCGTCGCGAAAAAATACGTAAACCGAGGTTTGCATCTCCTGGACCTGATCCAGGAAGGCAACATCGGCCTAATGCGCGCCGCTGACAAATTCGAATACCGCCGCGGTTACAAATTCTCGACCTACGCCACCTGGTGGATTCGCCAGGCCATCACGCGCGCCATTGCCGATCAGTCGCGGACCATCCGCATCCCCGTTCACATGAACGAGTCGATGAACAAGTTCCTGCGCGCCACCCGCGAGCTCGAAAAAGAGCTCGGCCGCGCCCCGACTAACGACGAAATCAGCCGTCGCATGGATATCCCGGTGGAAAAGGTCCAGAAACTCAAGACCATCTCCCGCGACCCCGTGTCGCTAGAAACCCCCGTTGGCCGCGACGGTGAATCCGCTCTCGGCGATCTGATCGAAGACCGCTGGGTAGGTTCGCCCGTCGACGCCGTCATCGACACCAATGTCCGCGACGAAACCGCCAACATCCTCAAGACCCTGTCTCCTAAAGAGGAGAAGGTCATCCGTCTCCGCTTCGGCATCGGCTGCGAGCGCGAGCACACGCTCGAAGAAATCGGCCAGGAGTTCGACGTAACCCGCGAACGCATCCGCCAAATCGAGGCCAAGGCCCTGCGCCAGCTCCGCTCCCCCGAACGCGCCCGCCACCTGCGCGCGCTCCTCGCTGCGCGGTAAAATCATCCCAAGGCGCGCGTTTAAGCTTTATCCGAACGAAGCGCAATCCGTTTAACGGACGGGTGACCGCTATGCATTTTCGTAACATTTCGATCTTCATTACATTATTGGCAGCGTCCGTGTCCGTACCGGCCCAGTGGTTGAATCAGCCCACTCCCGGAACCCCGCGCACCAAAGACGGCAAGCCCATTCTGACCGCCCTCGCGCCGCGCCGCGAAGGCAAGCCCGACCTCTCCGGACTCTGGGAAGTAGAAAGCTCCCCCCGCAAGGAAGTGGAAAAGATGCTGCTCCCCGGCGGTGAAAACGGTTTAGGCGAAGACGTCCCCTCCAAATATTTCCTGAACTTCTTCTCCGATTTCCCGTTCCTGCACGAGCCCTTTCAGCCCGCCGCCGGCAAAGCTTTCGGGGAAAGCATGCGTAGCGGCGAGAAGCCGCCCACCCTCTGCGCGCCGCCCACGCTCCCTGTAATGGACCTCACGCCTGGCCCGTTCAAGTTCATCCCCACGCCGGGACTTCTCATCATGCTCTACGAGGGCGACAGCAACTTCTTCCGCCAGATCTACACCGACGGCCGCAAACTCCCCGCCGATCCCCAGCCAAGCTGGCTAGGTTATTCGGTAGGAAAATGGTCCGGCGACTGGTTCGTCGTCGACACCGTAGGCTTTAACGATAAAGGCCGCATGGACGCAATGGGACATCCCCACAGCGCCGACATGCGCTTGACCGAACGCTTCCACCGCCGCGACTTCGGCCACATGGATCTGGAAATTACAGTTGACGATCAGAAGACCTACACCCAGCCGGTCACCGTCAAGGTCAACCTGCGCCTGATTCCCGACAGCGATGTCATCGAGTCCTTCTGTACCGAAGGCGAAAGCGACCTCGCCCACATGCGCGGCCAGTAGGCGTTACCGTTTTGCTTTGATATCCGGCCGCATATCCGGCACAAACCCATCGCGATTCGGCATCTTGACCTTCGGCAGCGTGGCCGCGTTGATCTCGTCGTTCTCGCCTACGATGCCATTGGCATTCAGAATGAACCCGACCACCGAATAGATCTCATCGGGCTGCAGCGTCCCCGGCTGATCGTAAGGCATCGCCCGCCGGATGTAGTCGAAAACGGTCGTCGCATACGGCCAATAACTGCCCACAGTCTTCACCGGCTTGGGAGTATTCAGCGTCCCCTTGCCGCCCACCAGCGCCGGATATTGCCCCTCGCGCCCCTGCGCCTGATCGTTGTGACACACCGCGCACTTGGCCTTGAAAATGTCCTTGCCCTTAGCCGCAGTGCCGCTCCCCGCCGGAAGACCGCGCCCGTCCGGGAACACAGTTATGTCCATCGCCTTGATCTTGTCTTCGCTCGCCGGCTTGCCGATGTGCCCCTCCTGCCCGAACGCCGCCACTCCCAGCAGCGCGACCCCGGCGAACTTAAGCGCCTTGCGCAACATGCGACACGCTCCCATCCGCGCGCACATACCAGACCTTGATCTGATTATTGTGATAGCCATAATTCCGCCCGCGCGCCGCCAGCATCTCATCCGCAGTTGGCTGCAGATAACCAGTGTCATCCGTAGCCCGCGACTGCAAAGTCGCCGCGCTGCCGTCCCAAGTCCACGGCAAACGGAACCGCGTAAAGGCTTTCGCGAACCCACCCTGTTGCAACTCAGCGTCTTTCCAAGTCTTGCCGTCTACCGAAACCTCGACGCGTTGAATCTTCCCGCGCCCCGACCACGCGAGGCCGGTGATCTCGTACGTTCCCGGCCCGCCCGGCATCTTCTGACCGCCCGCCGGGCGCGTGATCACCGACTTCGTCTCCAGTTCAAAACTAAACTGCCGAGCCTTCCCATCCGGCATTAGATCCGTATAGAACGCCGTCTCATGCGTAGTCATCGCCGGCCCGTCCGCCACGTTCAACCGCCGGAGCCATTTAATATTGGTGTTGCCTTCCCACCCCGGCAGCAGCAACCGCATTGGATACCCTTGCTCAGGACGAATCGGCCCGCCGTTCTGTCCGTAAACAATCATCGCGTCGTCCATCAATTTCGCGATGGGAATGCTGCGCGTCAAACGGCAAGCATCGCCGCCCTCCGCGATCACCCATTTCGCTTCCGGCTTCAGCTTGGCCTCCGCCAGCAGCAGCTTCACCGGAACCCCCGTCCACTCACTGCAACTCGCCAGCCCATGACTCTGCTGCGGATCGGGAGCCAGATTCCCCGAATACTCGCTACGTCCGTTCCCCGAACACTCCACAAAATGAATCCGCGAAGCCGACGGGAACCGCTTCAAATCCGCCAGCGTGTAAACCAGCGGCTGCTCCACCAGCCCGTGGATCAGTAACTCATGGTTGGCCGGATCGATGTCAGGCACCCCCGAGTGGTGCCGCTCAAAGTGCAGCGAAGCGGGAGTGATGATCCCATAAGTATCCTGCAGCGGCGTCCGCGAAGCGCCGGTCGAAGGAGTCTTCGATTCCGGCGGCACTAGCCTGGCCGAAGTCTCGTGTGGCGAGCGGGCGCCATACTTCGACGGCGGCGCTCCCAGCGCGCTGGGGGTCTCCTGCTTGCTAGTATTGCAAGCGGTGAGCGCAGCCAGCCCAGCTCCCATAGAAAGCAACTTCCGGCGGCTAGGGTCCTTAGTTTTCATGCTGTTCAGAATATCACGCCGCCCCATCTCCGTGCAGTTTCCTGCATCTTTTCGAGAGGGATCTGCTTCTAATACAAACAGTTGGTTTACAATCAATAGGTAACCCCCACATGGTCCCTGTCGCACCCAAATCCGCCGTCCAACCGGCACAGTCTCTGCTTGGCCAGATCGGGAACACCCCGCTGATCCGCCTGGCCAAGGTCGACGACGACCTGGCTGGCGTCGAAATCTACGCCAAAGCCGAGTTTTTCAACCCCGGCGGCTCTGTCAAAGACCGCGCCGGATTGAACATGATCCTCGAAGGCGAACGCTCCGGCAAGCTGACCAAGGATACCGTTCTGCTCGACGCCACCAGCGGCAACACCGGCATTGCCTATGCCATGATCTGCGCCATCAAAGGCTACCGCGCGAAATTGTGCCTCCCCGCCAACGCCTCGCACGAACGCAAACAAATCCTGAAAGCCTACGGCGCCGAAATGGTTTTCTCCGACCCTGGTGAAGGTTCCGACGGAGCCATCCGCCTCTGCCAGAAGATCTTCGCCGAAGGCGCAGAGAAGTATTTTTATCCCGATCAATACGGCAACTCCGCCAACTGGCGCGCCCATTTCGAAGGCACCGGCGCTGAAATCATCAAACAAACGAACGGCCGCGTGACCCACTTTGTAACCAGTATGGGAACCAGCGGAACTTTCACCGGCACCTCGCGCCGCCTCAAACGCGACGTCCCCGGAGTGAAATGTATTTCCGCACAGCCCTCCTCCGGATTCCACGGCCTGGAAGGTCTGAAGCACATGCCCACCGCCATCGTGCCCGCCATCTACGATCCCACGCTGGCCGATGATAATCTGTGGATTGAAACCGAAGACGCCTACGCCATGACGCGCTGGCTGGGCCGCCACGAAGGCCTGCTGGTAGGAATGTCCTCCGGCGCCAACGTGCACGCCGCGCGCGAAGTCGGCAAGAAGTTAGCCGCCGCAGGCCAAAGCGGTGTAGTTGTCACAGTACTAGCCGACGGCGCCACGAAATATTTGAGTGAGTCCTTCTGGAATGATTAAAATTAACGACGCCGCGTGGCAAGCCATGGTGGCCCACGCCGAAGCGAAATTCCCCAACGAGTGCTGCGGCGCCATGATTGGTTCGATCGACGGCGACGTGAAAGACGTAACGCTAGCCCAGCCCCTAGAAAACGCCTATTCGGGCGAACAGGGAGCCCGCTACGAGCTGCGCCCCGAAGACCTGCTCGAAGCCGACAAGAAAGCGCGCGCCGCAGGCCTCGACCTGATCGGCATTTTCCACTCGCACCCCGATTGCGATGCGTATTTCTCAAAAACTGATCTCGAGAATTCCTGCCCCTGGTATTCATTCGTCGTACTCTCGGTAAAGGGGGGCAAGTTCGATCACGCCAACAGTTTCCTGCCCAACGCCGAACAGACCGTCGCGGAGAAAGAAGAATTGATATGGCCAAAGTCCTGATACCGACGCCCCTACGCCAGTTCGCCGACAAGCACGATTCGGTGGATCTGACCGGCACCACCGTAGCGGAAGTGCTGGCGTCCCTGACCCAGAAGTTTCCCGACCTGCGCAAGCAGCTCTTCAACGACGAAGGCAAAATGCGCAGCTTCGTCAACGTCTATCTGAACGACGATGACATCCGTTACCTGCAAAAGGACGCGACCCCGGTCGCCTCGGGAGACACCCTGTCGATCGTCCCAAGTATTGCTGGAGGTGTGTGATGGCCGTTGCAACTCCCCCGGTCGTAGAAAAAGCGACCACTCTTAACAAGGACGAAATTCTCCGCTACTCGCGCCACCTGATCCTGCCCGAAGTCGGCATGGAAGGCCAGCTCAAGCTAAAGAATGCCAAGGTCCTGATGGTAGGGGCTGGGGGCCTGGGCGCCCCGTTAGGCCTGTACTTAGCCGCGTCCGGCGTCGGCCGCATCGGTATCGTTGACTTCGACGTAGTCGATTTCACCAACCTGCAGCGGCAGGTGATTCACGGCACCAAAGATGTCGGCAAAAAGAAGCTGGACTCCGCAGCCGACTCCATGCTGGACATCAATCCCTACATGACAGTCGACAAGTTCGACACCGCCATCACCAGCGAAAACGCCCTCGACATCATCAAGGACTACGACATGGTAGTCGACGGCACCGACAACTTCCCCACGCGCTACCTGATCAACGACGCCTGTGTGCTCTTGAAGAAGCCCAACGTCTACGGCTCCATCTTCCGCTTCGAAGGACAAGCGACCATCTTTGCGTACCCCGGCGGCCCCTGCTACCGTTGCCTCTATCCCGAGCCGCCACCTCCTGGTCTGGTTCCGAGCTGCGCCGAAGGCGGCGTGCTCGGCATTCTCCCCGGAACCATCGGCTTGATCCAAGCCACCGAAGCCGTGAAGCTAATTCTAGGCGTGGGCGAATCGCTCGTCGGACGCCTGTTACTCTACGACGCCTTAGCCATGCGTTTCCGCGAGCTAAAACTCCGCCGCAATCCCGAGTGTCCGGTCTGCGGCGACAACCCGTCGATTCACGAACTGATCGACTATCATCAATTTTGCGGAGTCCCCAACCCCGCGGAGGTAGCGCCTGTGGCTGAACAACAAGCCGGATACATGTCCGACACCGAGATCGACGCAGTAGCGCTAAAAGCACGCCTCGACCGTGGCGACAAATTCCAGTTCATCGACGTGCGCGAGCCCAACGAGTATCAAATCGCCAGCATCCCCGGCGCCAAGCTGATCCCCTTAGGCGACGTCCCCAAGCGCGTCGGCGAACTCGACCCCAACAGCGAAGTTATCGTCCATTGCAAAATGGGCGGCCGCAGCGCCAAAGCCTGCGAGTTCCTGCGCCAGTCCGGCTTCAAGAACGTGAAAAATATGCTGGGCGGCATCACCGCCTGGAGCGACAAAATCGATCCGTCCGTTCCGAAATACTAAAAATTCATTCGTAGCGCAGCGCGATGGCCGGATCGATAGCCGTCGCGCGCCGCGCCGGAACGTAAGCCGCTATCAACGCGACCACCGCCAGCACTCCGGCAACCAGGCCGAACGTCGCCGGATCGCTAGCCTTCACGCCGAACAGCAAACTCGCCAACAGCCGCGTCAATCCGTAGGCCAACGCCAATCCCAACGCTAGTCCCGAAAGCGTCAGCTTCATCCCCTGCGTCAGCACCAGCCGCAGCATATTCCCGCGATTCGCGCCCAGCGCCATGCGAATACCCAACTCCTGCGTACGCTGCTCCACCGAATAGGACATCAGTCCGTAAATCCCAATCGCCGCCAGCACCAGCGCGACGCCCGCGAAAATACTCAACAACAACATGTTGAAATTCTGCCGAGCCACGGTATCGGCGATCACTTTCTCCATAGTCCGTTCGCGCGAAATCGGAATTTGCCCGTCCACCGCGCGCAGTTCCCGCTCGACAGCAATTCGCATCGTCATTGGACCGGTCGCCGTCCGCACCGCCCACGACAGCGGCAGAACGCTGTTCGCCAAAGCCGTCAGTCCCTCCGGCACCTGGCTCTGCGGAATGTACATCACGTCGACCTCGCCCGTTTTCAGTCCGTTTTCGCGTACCGTTCCTACAATGCCGATCACCTGCCTCGGCGGATCGTCGAACTGCGGCCCCAACCCCTTGCCGATAGTGACCACCTGCCCCACTGGATCCTCGCCCTTCCAATAACGCTTCGCCATGGCCTCGTTGATCAAAACCACGCGACTGGAGTTACCGGAATCGGTCTCGCTAAACACCCGTCCACGCAGCAGCGGAATCTTGAAAACTTGAAAGTAATGCGCCGACACACTGCGCCACTGTGCGTCGCCATTGTAATCGCCCTTCGCGGGAGCCTTGCCGGAAATATTGAACGGGAGATCCACCCCGGCCTCTATCGGCAGCACCACCGCGGTTGCCGCCGCCTCCACCCCCGGCACGGCTTCAATGCGCCGCACCGCCTGCGTAACCAGGTTGTCGACTTTTGCCGTGGTCGTATAACTCCCGCCCGTAAGGGAAGTCTCCAGCGTCAGTACATTGCGCGGATCAATCCCCGTATTCGCGTTCTCGAGCCCCGCGAACGTTCGGATCAGCAGCGCCGCCCCCACCAGCAGCACTAGCGCCAACGCAACTTCGGTAACCACCAAAGCTGACCGCACTCGATTGTGTTTCAACCCGGTCCCCGAGCGTCCCCCTGCTTCCTTCAAGTTCGAGGCTAAATCCGTCCGCGAAGATTGTAGCGCCGGAAAAGTTCCAAATAACAACCCAGTCAGCAGCGCCGTTCCTACCGTGAACGCCGCCACGCGCCAATCCAGTAAGGGAATCGCCAAGTGGTTGCCGGCCGCATCCGTCAGCCGCGGAAGATTTCCCGGCACCAGCGCCAGTAGAGCGCGCACGCCCCAGGCCCCTAGCGCGAATCCCAGCAGTCCGCCGAACGCCGCCAGCACCACGCTCTCCGTAAGCATCTGCCGGATCATGCGCGCGCGCGTCGCTCCCACCGCCGCACGAATCGCCAACTCCCGCTGCCTGCCCGAAGCGCGCGCGAGCAAGAGGCTAGCGACGTTAGCGCACGCGATCAACAACACCAGCGCCACCGCCCCGCTCAACACCAGCAGAGCTACGCGCACGTCGCCCACCATGGCATCCCGCATCGGCACCACCGCGACACTCTCGTCAGGCTGCATCCATTTGGGATTGGCTCGGCGAAAGCGCTCGCCCACCGCTTTCATTTCGGCCTCCGCCGCCGCCACCGTTACGCCCGGCTTCAGGCGTCCTGCTACGCTCAAGTAGTGCCCCTGATTCGTGCTGTTAGGATCAGCCTGCATCGGCAGCAACACCTCTGCTTCGGGAGACGACCGGAACCCTGCCGGCAACACCCCCACCACTGGAAACGGAGTCCCGTTCAGCAGCATCGTGCGCCCAATCACACCGCGGTCGCCGCCAAAGCGCGATTGCCACAAGCTATAGCTGATCACCGCGGCCTGCGGACCCTTCGGCAGGTCTTCCGCTTCCGTGAAACTCCGGCCGATGGCTGGCGATACGCCGAATACCTTGAAATATTCCGCGGAAACATGCGCTCCCTTCACCTGATCCGGAGGATCGCCGCTTCCCAAAACCATTCCCAGTCCGCCGAAATCGTATAGCGTCATCGCCGCGAACGCCTGATTCTGCCTCCACGCCATATACTTTGGGATGGAATTCGAATATTGGTTGCCGCTAGGCGTTTTCAAACCCAGCTTCATCATCCGCTCCGGTTGCGCATAAGGCAGCGGATCCAGCAGAACCGCGTTCACCACCGTGAAAAGCGCGATATTCGCACCAATTCCCAGCGCCAGCGCCGCTACAGCCACCGCCGTGAACCCGGCATTCTTCCAAAGCATGCGAACGGCGTAGCGCAAATCCGCGAACAGGGTTGCCATATATGGAATATAGAACGAAACAAAATTTGAATTTGTTTCATCAAAAATCGGCGGGTAGCACCGCCTCCCGTCCGCCAAATCATTCCCCCACCGCAAGTTAACGAAATAGCTCGCGCCTCCGCGCATTGTGGACTGTTATTCCTCGCTCATGTTCAGATCGTTAGACACGTTGATTGGTTTCGCCACGGTGATGCTGGTGCTGAGTCTGGTAGTCACTGTATTGACCCAGCTCCTCGCGAATCTCTTGCAACTGCGCACACGCCATCTGCGCGATGGAGTGCTGCAGATTTTCCTCCACTTAGGTTGGGAATTAGCCGCTGAAAGAGCGAAGGGGCTGGCGCACAAAATAGTACGCCGCAAAGACGCCATCACTCGCGAGGACCTCATCGAGAATCTATTAGAACTCGCCCAGTCGACGCCGGAATTGAAAACCAAAATCACCACGCTGGTCCCCGCCTT
This sequence comes from Bryobacterales bacterium, assembly GCA_963745995.1. GTDB lineage: Bacteria > Acidobacteriota > Terriglobia > Bryobacterales > Bryobacteraceae > Palsa-187. Next base: position 111,567 of record CAVUZF010000005.1, on the reverse strand, counting down.
CGAGCCCTCCGCGCTATTGGCCCAGATCCGTCGCACTACCTTGGAACTTTCCGTCGAACGCCCGGATCTGTCCACAGCGGTAGTTCGCAGCACCGCCCTGGCGTGGACCCCAGCCGCCGGCCTAGCCAGCGAAATCTTCGCAGCATTCGATTCAACCATGGATCAAGCATCCGAAAAATTCACGTCGCAGAGCAGAAAGCTGGTAGCGATCTTCGGTATCGCGCTAGCGCTGGCGCTCCCGCTAGACACTTTCGATCTATTGAAGCGCTTCGCCCGCAGCGACGCCGCGCGCGATCAGGCCATCGCCCTGGCCCAAACCTTGGCCATAAATCAACCGGACGTCCGCTCAGCCTACGCGAAACTCGAAGCCGCCGAAGTCATCGTCGTTCCCGCAACCCCCGCCGAATGGCTAGCGCGCTGGCAAAAAGTGAATTACATGGGCGTAGCCGCCGGCGCACTCCTGCTGACTCTGGGAGCCCCCTTCTGGTTCGCCGTCCTCAAAGATCTGCTCAAGCTGCGCTCCGCCGTGGCCGGTCAGGAATCGCAGGACCGCGCTCAGCGCCAGGCAGCTCTCGCCGATTCGCCGCCTCCCCCGAGCAGTGAACGAGGCGCCCTATGAATGTAATCCGCAAGCCCTGCTCGCCTAAGAATTTCATGCCCGGACGCCCCGGAGGCCTGCACCCGGCCGCGATCGTGATTCACATTTCCGAAGGCTCGCTAGCCTCCGCCGACGCCTGGTTCGACAATGCGGCCGCGCAAGTCTCCGCCCACTATTGCGTAGGCCGCGCCGGCGAAGTGCACCAGTATGTGAGTGAAGAAGACACCGCCTATCACGCTGGCAGCCCCGTGAATCCCACTTGGCGGCTGCTGCGCCCGCATGTGAATCCCAACTTCTATACGGTAGGTATCGAGCACGAAGGCCGTGCTCAGGATGAATGGACCGATGCGCAATACGCCGCGTCCGCCCAGTTAGTTCTCGAAATCGCGCGCCGCTGGTCGATCCCGCTCGACGCCGGCCACATCGTGATGCACCGCGAAATCCGCGGCAATAAAACTTGTCCCGGCTTCGTCTTCAGCCGGGACAAATTGTTGTCTTTAATCGCCGCCCTTACTTCCCTGAGTTGAAGCGCTTCTCGGCCTCAGCCCAGTTCACCACACTCCACCACGCGCCAATGTATTCCGGACGCCGGTTCTGATACTTCAAGTAGTAGGCGTGCTCCCATACGTCCAGCCCAATCACCGGGAACTTACCTTCCATCAACGGGCAATCTTGATTCGCCGTAGAAATAATCTCAATCGCGGAACCGCTCTTCACCAGCCAAGCCCATCCCGAACCGAAGCGGGTAGTCGCCGCCGCGTTGAACTTTTCTTTAAAGGCGTCGAAGCCGCCGAACGCACCGGTGATCGCCTGCGCCAGGTTCCCCATCGGCGCGCCGCCCGCCTTGGGCCCCAAAATTTTCCAAAACATGGAGTGGTTGTAATGGCCGCCGCCATTGTTGCGCACGGCCGTCTTGATTGCCTCCGGCACAATCGCGCAGTTGTTCGCGAGCAATTCCTCCACGCTCTTCGAAGCCAGTTCCGGCGCGGATTCGAGCGCCTTGTTCACGTTGGTGATGTAAGCCTGATGATGTTTATCGTGGTGAATCTCCATCGTCTTGGCGTCGATATGCGGCTCCAGCGCATCGAAAGCGTAAGGCAGTGCGGGTAAAGTAAATGCCATGTGTTGATCTCCTGATCTCAGTTTGACGCCTTTTCATAGGCGTCGGCAATGCGGAACATCGTCGTTTCGTTAAAATGCCGTGTTAGAATTTGCAGTCCCACAGGCAGACCCTGCGCCGTGAGCCCGCAGGGAACACTCATGCACGGGATACCGGCCAAGTCCCCCGTGACCGTATAAATGTCCGATAAATACATCGCCGTAGGATCGTTCACCATCTCCCCCAGCTTGAACGCCGGAAACGGCGACACCGGTGCCACGATTGCGTCCACCTGCTCGAAAGCCTGTTCGAAATCCCGTGTGATCAGCCGGCGCACCTTCTGCGCCTTCAAGTAATAAGCATCGTAGTAGCCCGCACTCAATACATAAGTCCCGAGCATAATCCGCCGCTTGCACTCATCGCCGAACCCTTCATCGCGCGTCTGCCGGTACATGTCCGAAAGCGTGCTGGCCGATGCCGACCGCGTCGTGTAGCGAACCCCGTCATAGCGCGCCAAATTCGCGCTAGCCTCCGCCGTAGCGATGATGTAATACGCCGCTACCGCGTAAGGCGTGTGCGGCAACTGAATGTCATGCACCTCGCAGCCGAGTTTCTTCAACTCCTCAACGGCTGCCATCACCAGATCGCCCGTCTCGCTAGCCAGCCCCTCAAAATATTCACGCGGCAGCCCCAGCTTCATGCCCTTCACGTTGCCGTCGAGCGCGGCCACATAATGTGGCACCGGGGCCAGCGCCGAAGTTGCGTCCATATTGTCGTGTCCCGCAATCACTTCGAGCAACCGCGCCGCATCGCGCGTGGTCTTCCCAAACGGCCCAACGTGATCGAGCGAACTAGCGAACGCCGTCAACCCGTAGCGCGAAACACGTCCATAAGTCGGCGTAACCCCGCTAATCCCGCAAAACGAAGCCGGCTGCCGGATCGACCCGCCCGTGTCCGACCCCAGCGAAACCAACGCCGTCTCCTGCGCCACCACCGCCGCCGACCCGCCGCTCGACCCGCCCGGCACGCGATCGAGCGCCACCGGATTCCGCACCGGCCCGAACGCCGAATTCTCGTTCGACGATCCCATCGCGAACTCATCGCAATTGGTTTTGCCTAAGATCACGCCGCCAGCCTGCTCCAGTCGGATCACCGCCGTAGCATCGTAAGGCGGAACATAATTCGCCAACAATTTCGATCCGCAAGTAGTCCGCAGCCCCCGCGTGACGATGACATCCTTCACCGCAATCGGCACACCGGCCAGCGCTCCCGGATCTTCTCCGCTGGCAATCTTCGCGTCGACGGCCTTAGCCGCAGCCAGCGCCCGCTCCTGCGAAAACGTCAGGTAAGCGTTGGTCTTCGGATTCTCCGCCTCCGCATACTCGATCGCTTGCCGCGTCAACTCCTCAGCGCTGAACTTCTTCCCGAGCAGCCCGGCGCGGATCGAATCGATGCTCAGATCGTGCAGCGGACTGCTCATCTCTCGATCACCCGAGGCACCTTGTAATACCCGCCGCTCGTCACCGGAGCATTCCCCACCGCCTCCGCGTTCGTCAGCGTCGGACGCTCTTGATCTTCGCGCAACGTCGCCGTTTCTTCCGCATCGAACAACACCTGCGCCATCGGCTCCACGTTACTGGTGTCCAACTCGTTCAACTTATCGATGTGCGTCAAGATCCCGCTGAGATCCTGCGCCATGCGCGCCACCTCGTCATCGCGCAGCGCCAGATTCGCCAGATCCGCCACCCGCCGGACTTCCTGTTCCGTAATCTTCAAGCCGTTTCCTTTTTCTGCGATTGCCGGTAAAGCAGCCCCATCACCGGATCGTGAATGCCCTCGATCCCCGGCCTCGCCGTCTCTGCCCGTTGCGGCGCCAGCTTGCGCGGCATCGGACGAAAATCGATTTCCGTCACCAGCGCCTCGCCCATTTCCTGATGCAGATTCCGCAGCAGATGATGACGCAGCGTATTCAATTGCCGCTGCCAAACGATGTCTTCCACTTCCACCACCAGCGTCCCCCGCACCAAACTGGTAGCCCGCGTCTTCAGAGCCGTGTACTTGCCCGCCGCCACCGGCCAAGCCATCTGCGCGCGCGTCTCCGGATCGGTAATCCCCGGCGACACTTTCATTTTTCTGACGACACGGCCAGCGCGTTCCATAGTCTCCATTTGTCCGGGGGAAACTCGATTTTAGCATGGCTAGAATGTTATACCTGACGTTTGCCCGAACTCATTCTAGCCTCGCAATCCCCCCGCCGCCGCGAGTTGTTGACCGTCGCCGGATTCCATTTCTCCGTGCGCGCAAAACCCGTAGAAGAAGTCCGCCGAACGGACGAAGATCCCGTCGCCTACGTCCGCCGTTTAGCCCGCGCCAAAGCCGAAGCCGCCTGGGAACACCCCGGCGAAATCGTCTTGGGCGCCGACACCACCGTTGCCATCGATGACCACGTCCTGGAGAAACCCGCCGACGCCGATGACGCGAGCGCCATGCTGCGCCTGCTCTCCGGACGCGACCACACCGTCATCACCGGCATCTGCCTCTTGCACAACGGTGGCGTAATCGTCGATCATTCGTCCACGATAGTCCGCTTCGCGCCTCTCAGCGACACCGAAATCGCCGACTACGTAGCCAGTGGCGAACCAATGGACAAAGCCGGAGCCTACGCCATCCAAGGCCTAGCTTCGAAATTTGTCGAGAAAGTAGACGGCTGCTACTTCAACGTAATGGGCTTGCCGCTATCGCTGGTCTACCGCCACTGGAAGGCGCTAACTGCGTCCGAATAAGCCCTTCCACTTGCGCAGCACCAACTCAACCAAATTAGCCAACACCGCTAACCCCAGCAGCCCAGGCCAAAGTTGCAGCGTCGACGCCAGCGTGCGCGCACCCGGATCGAACACCGCTTTCGGAGACGGTTCAAACCGCCCGCCCGTGAATTCGGCCACCTGTTTCAACAGCGTTTGGTTCGACCCGTACTCCGTAAGTTCCACTTCCGGGCGATAAAGTCCCACCTCCGGAAACGCCGGCGAGTCCATCAACGGCCGAACCCGGAACAGCCCTTGACGCGCCCCAATCGCCAGCCGCCCGCGATACACCCCCGCGCCCACTTTAATGACATCCATTTGCTTCTTGAACCCATCCGATCCGATCACATAAATCGCCGGCACTTCCTTAGGCTCATCCACGCCCTCGCCCAGCCGGTAGTTCGCCACCAGATCCCCGTTGGCGCTGTCGTACTCCACCGTCGCCTCGCCCGCCTGCGTGTGCGGCAAAAGATCGCGGCTAAGATTCGTCCAGAACTTGTCGAAGCCTTTCCAGTTGACCCACTCCGAGGCCCAGCGCGTCTTCGCGTCCGACGTAAATACAGCCGACCGCCCCAGTCCATACTGCCAGCGCATCAGCAGCGGTTCGTGCTTATCGAAGCGCAGAATTGTTTCCGCCGACGGCTTCGCTTCAAACCGCACATAACCTTTTAAAGGAGGCGCCGATTCAATATTCAGCCCCTCCAGAATTTCCGTCTGCTTCGCCACCTGCGCCGCCAGTGGCTTCTCCACCGCCGTCGTCCCGGTGTGCTCCATCACGTCGCGCAGCACGATCTGCTCTAGCCCGTTCGGATCCTTCAGGAAATAAAATTTCCCCTCCGCCAGGTTCGCCACCATCTCCAGATATTCGCGATGGACATCTGCCCCCAGCCCGATCGTCGAAATCGTAACCTGATGTTCCTTGGCCTCGCGCGCCAGCGCATAGCTGTTGCCTTCTTCCGAAATCCCGTCCGTCAGCAGCAGAATGTGACGATAAGTCGCTTCCACCGGCAGAATTCTCTGATACGCCTCCGTCAGCGCCGGCGCGATTTGCGTGCCCCCATCCGGCGTGATTCCCGCGATCAGGGAATTAATCGCGCGCGGGTCGTCCGCTTTCCGGATCGGCACCACCCAGCGGAACGAGTTATCGAAAATCAACACGCCCACTTGATCGATAGGCCGCAGATTGGCCACCAGCCCCGTCGCCGCCGCGCGAGCCAGTTCCATCTTCGGACCTTCCATCGACGAACTCTTATCGATGATCAACACCACTACCGTGCCTTCCGCCGACTGTGGCGGCAGCAGCTTCGCCGGCAGCGCCCGATCCAGCGCGTCCTCCGACTTTTTCTTCATGTCATAGACATTGCGCTCGCCGCCGATCACCAGCAGCCCGCCGCCCTGCTTGACATATTTTTCGAGATCCGCCTTGCGCGGCGCCGTGATCTTCTCCAGATCCCAATTGTTCAGCAGCACCAGTTGATAATCTGCGAAATTGGCACTATCGATGTCATTGACCCGCGTGACGTCGAACTGCGCCGCAGCCAGCGCTCCCGGCAAAGCGTTGTCCAAACCCGGAGGATCTTCAGAAACATATAGTGCCTTCGGACGCCGCAACATCACCGCCTGATCCACCTGCACATCGCCCGCGCCCTTGGTGCGTACCGCGATGGTAAGATCCAGCGCCCCCGGCGTTTCGAGACTCGCATGCATGCGAATTGGATTAATGCCTGCTCCCAGCGTCACCTGCTGTCGTGCCCAAGGACCGTCCTTCCGCCGACAGCTCCACCTCCGCCGGCATCTTTCCAGGTGCCGACACCGCCAGATCGATCGCGAACTGCTCCCCCGTAAACGCATTCATCGGCAGACTCACCGATTCCAGCCGCAACGCCGGCCGCTCACGCCCTTGCATCGCGAAAGTGTCGATCGGAATCCCCGCCTGCCGCGCCTGCCACGCCGCGCGCGCAATGCTGCCCTTGTTCTCCTTGCCGTCAGAAATCAGCGCCAGCCGCGGCAGCATCCCGGAGGGCAGGGAACTGATCGCCTCGCGCACGGAAGCTTCAAGATCGGTGGAGCGTCCATCCGGCCCCGCAGTCAGCCGCAGCTTCCATGGCTTCTGATCTTCCGTCAAATCCGCCATGCGCGTCGAGCGCGCGAATGGAATCACGCGTAGTGTGTTGCTGCCCCGCGCATCGTCCAAGTCCGATGCAATCTTGGAAGCCCGCTCCAAATCCCGCGGCGCGACGCTAGCCGACGTATCCACCAACACGCCCACCGCAACTTTGCTGGTCGAAATGCTTAAACGCGGCTGCGCCAGCGCCAGCAGGATCAGCGTAAAAGTCGCCACCTTCAACGCCAGTCCCAACTTGCGCGAAGTGTGCCGGTATTCGAAGTATCCCCACGCGAGCGGAATCCAAGCCAGCAGCAACACCCAACTGCGGTCGAAACTCATGACGCTTTTCTCCAGCGCAGCCGCTCCACCAAACTCAGCGAAGCCGCACGCGGCGTCAACCGCACGATCCTGCTGCGCCCGTACAGCAGCCAGTCCGCGAACAATCCCAGTCCCCCTGCCAGCGCCAGCCACGGCCAAGGATTCGGTGGAGCCGACTCCGCCGTCGTCCCCCGCCGTATCCCCCGCGCCGCGCCCACCGGCGGACGCCACGCCGTATCGCCCACATCCGGCAGCGTCAAAGAATAAACCGTTTCCCGATCCCCCGTAATCACGTGAACGTTCCCCGGCGCGCCCGCGAAAAATCGCAAGCTGTTGCCTTCCACCGTGAACGGCAGCGGCCGCTGATCGTCGCCCAACACTTTAATAGTGGCCGGATTGACGCCGCTTTCTAGCGCGACATTCACCGTGCCCACCGTCCCCGCCTGCACATCCGACCGCCGAAAAACCTCCGGAGCCATCCACCGCAGTAGGTTCGCCATTAAGAGCGGCGTCGCCAGATCATACTTCATCGCCGAGCGCACCGGATCGAATCCCAGAGCCGCCATCTTCACAGTCCCCGGCCGCTCCACCACCACCGGACCCTGCGCTGTATCCGCCACCGCCCGATCCCCCGGCGCCAAATTGAAGACCTCGGTAGACGCCAGATCCACATCCTTTGTATACAGCCCCGCCCCCAGCGCCGTTTCCTGATGCCACGTCTCGAGTTTCACATTCGACGCAGTCGAGCGAATTGCGAACGGCGACCCCGCCGGCGGCTCAATCCAAATCGACGCCGCATTCTTAGGCGCGTCTTTAGGAACGAAGCGGTCGAACACAACGACATCAGCCGCAGCCTGCGGATCGAACTTCGCCGGCAAGTCGAAAGTAGCCTCCACCTGAGGATTCCCCGCCAGCAGCGGTTTCAACAAGTCCGGCTCCGGCGAGTACACAGCCACGCGCAGCGGCTTCCCGATCGGCACTTCGATCACGGCTGTATCGTCCTGCGGAAAAGCATCGCCGCGGCCGTTGGTAGAGGTCACGCGCGCCTCCAGCAACCCCGTCTTCTTGGCCTGAAACACGAAAGTAGCCTGCGTTTCCGACCCCGCCGCCAGCATCATTGTTTTGCTGCCCGCCGCCGTTCCCGCAAATTGCAGGAGCAGCGTGATCTCACGAGCCTTCTGCCCGTCGTTACGCAACTCGACGAACGCTTCCCACGCGTCCGCCCCTGTCGTTCCTGAAGGAGTCGCCCGTCTGACTCCCAACTTCCGCAGCCCCACATTCTCCCCGTTCGATGGAATCGAAATCACGCGCAAATTCGCCGGCACCGCGATTTCGTTTTCCTGCTTAGGAATCCGCGCTGCCCCGACGAACACAATCTCGCCCGCCTTCTGCGATTGCAATTTCTGCGCCTGCTGCGCAAACTCCAGCGCCTGCTCCAGATTCAACGCCGACGTACTCGGGCGCGACCGCCGGATCGCCTCCGCTACTGCGCCTTTATTCGATTCGAATTGCGTCACCGGAGTAGCCAGCGCATCCGCCCGCACCAGCATCACGCGGTCCAGCAGCGGCAGTGAATTCACGTACACCAACGCCGCATTCTTAGCTTGATCCAGCAAAATCCCCTGCCGCGCCCGCGCCCCCATCCACGCCGAAGTATCCAGCAGCAGCACGTGATCGCGCGACGTTCCCAGATCCCCGAACCGCGGCCCCGCAATCGCCAGCAGCAGCAAGATCATGCTGATCACCTGCAGCAGCAGACTCCACGGTTGATGCACGCGCCGTTTGTGCTTCAGTTCCTCGGGTAGCTTCCCCGCCGTCCAAAACCGCAGCGTAGCCACCACTTGCTTACGCTTGGTGCGATCCAGCAGATACAGCGCGATGATGCCAGCAGAGACAATCCCCGCCAGCCCCAGCAGCTCACCGAAACTGAGGTTCAGAAAATTCATGCGTTACTGCACGGCGCCAGCCCTCACCATGGGGCCAAAAATAGCTTCTTCAATCGGAATCGACGTCGATAACCCAACATACCGCCCGCCATTGCGCAGCGCCACGTTGCGCAATTGCAATGCGAATTCATCGAACGCCGCCACATACTGAGCCCGCGCCGAGTCATCGAACGCCAGTTGCACCCGCGTCCCGCTCTCCGCGTCCTCCAGATCCAACTCCCCATCCCACGGCGGCTCGCGATCCTCGTCCGCCCACACATGGATCAGAATCATCTCGTGCCCGAAATCCGTCAGGTATTGCAGCGGCTTCTCGCACCCCGCGTCATCCAAAAAATCCGAGATCACGATCACCAGCCCGCGCTGCGGATAGCGCGAAATAAAATCGCGCGTGATGTCGAAGAACTTGGTCGAGCCTCCCGGCTTCAGCGCTTGTAAATAGTTCGCCACCGGCTGAAACCGCTGCCGTCCCCCGCCCAGCCGCAGCGGATCGCCCAGCTTTTCCGCGAACGGCTGCAGATAAATCGAATCCAGCCGCACCAGCGCCACGTAACACATCGCCGCCGCCAGCTTGCGCGCATAATCGAATTTCGAAAGCGCGCTCTTGCTTCCGCCCGTCGTCATCGATTTGCTCACGTCCACCAGCACCCGCACCGGAATGCGCGGCTCCAGTTGGAACATCTTGAGGAACATCTTTTCAAGTCGCAGGTAAGCGCGCCAATTCACCGCGCGCAAATCGTCGCCATGATGAAATTGACGATGGTCGAGGAACTCCTGCCCCGGCCCTGCCGAGCGCGAAGTGTTATGCCCGCCCACCGCGCCGGGCAAGGATTTTTGCCACTGGATCGCAAGCCTCTCCAGTTTTTCGAGCAGCGGAGTGTCGATCAGCAGCCCGTTTTCCGCCACCGGCTAGACCTTGGCGCCCGCCTGCGCCACCACACTCGGGATGATCTTGTTCAAGATCGTCTCCGGTGTCTGCCCATCGGCGTGCGCGTCGAAATTCAAAATGATGCGATGCCGCAGCACCGCCGCCGCCACCGTCTGCACGTCCTCAATCGACAGATGCAGGCGTCCGCGCATCAGCGCCAGCACCTGCCCGCACTCGACCAAAGCCTGCGCCCCGCGCGGCGAACTACCGAACCGAATAAACTTTTTCGAAAGCGCGTGCGACTCACTAGAATCCGGCTGCGTCGCCATCACCAGATCGATCGCGTAACTCTGTACATGCGGCGCCACCAGCACATCCCGGCACACCCGCCGCAGCTCCAGAATTTCCTCGCGATTCAAAATCGTCCGCAGATGCGCCTCTTCCTTCTGCGTTGTGCGCGTCACGATCGTGCTCAAATCCTCGCGCGACGGATAGCGCACCAAAATCTTCATCAGGAACCGGTCGAGCTGCGCCTCGGGCAGCGGATAAGTGCCTTCCATCTCGATCGGATTCTGCGTCGCCATCACCAGAAAAGGCGCTTCCAGTTCGTGCGTCGTAGTACCGCTAGTGACTGTGTGCTCCTGCATGGCTTCGAGCAGCGCCGATTGCGTTTTCGGAGTTGCACGATTGATTTCATCCGCCAGCACCAGGTGCGCGAAAATCGGCCCCGGCTGAAAGCGCAGCGCCTTGGCCCCGCTCTCGGTGTCGATAATCATGCTGCCCACAATATCGCCAGGCATCAGATCGGGAGTGAACTGAATCCGCGAATACTTCAGGTGCAGCACGCGCGCCAGCGTCCGCAGCAAGGTGGTTTTCCCCAGTCCCGGTACGCCCTCCAGGAGGACGTGCCCCCCCGCCAGCAAGCAGATGAGGACCCCATCCACCACTTCCTGCTGGCCGACAATTACTTTCCCAATCTCCTCGCGCACCCGGTTCAATTGTTGGGTGGCGAGCTCAAGAGCCGCGTCCGGTTTCACGCATAATATGATAGCGCAGGGTCGGCGGAACTCCCGCTCTGCCAAATGGCACTACGGCCTTTGCACCCTGCCAAACGGGACAGCCAAAAAAGTCGCGGCCAACAGATAATAATAGATATAGCAGTAGGCATTATCTTCGCCCTGCGAAACATAAGTTATGTGGATAGTCCGCCTAGCCCTCCGCCGCCCGTATACCTTCGTGGTCATGGCCATTCTCATCGCCTTCCTGGGCGTGGCCGCCATCGTCACCATGCCGGTGGATATTTTCCCCTATATTGACATCCCCATCGTCAGCGTGCTCTGGCAGTACTCGGGTCTTTCCCCGGAGGAGATGGAAAAGCGCGTCGTTACGAATTTTGAGCGCGGCCTCACCTCCAACGTCAACGACATCGAACACATCGAATCGCAATCCTACAACGGCATCGCCGTGGTTCGGATCTACTTCCACCCCAACGTCCAAGTCGACATGGCCGTCGCGCAAGTCACCGCGCAGATGACCAGCGCCATCCGCCAGATGCCGCCGGGTATGTTGCCCGGCAATGTTCTTAAATACGATGCGGCCAGCGTCCCCATCCTGCAACTGGGACTCAACAGCAAAACCCTACGCGAACAGGAAATCTTCGACCTAGGCAATAACTTTATCCGCACGCCGCTCGGCACCGTGCAGGGCGCCTCGGTTTCTTATCCCTTCGGCGGCAAGAGCCGGTCGGTGATGGTGGATCTAAACCTGGACGAGCTTTATGCCAAACAACTGGCGCCGGTCGATGTCTCGAACGCCCTGAATTTGCAAAACCTGATTCTCCCGGCGGGCACGGCCAAGCTGGCCGGCACCGAGTATCAGATCAAAGTCAACAGCAGCCCGGTCGTCCTCGACGAACTGAACAACCTGCCGATCAAGACCGTGAACGGCGCGACGGTCTACATGAAAGATGTAGCGCAAGTGCGCGACGGCTTCTCTGTCCAGACCAATATCGTTCGCACCAATGGTTCGCGCGGCGTTCTGATGACGGTTACCCGCACCGGCAAAGCCTCCACGCTCGCCATCGTCAACGACGTTAAAGCCGCCCTCCCCCGCATTCTCGCCACCATTCCGCCGGAACTAAAGGTCGTCACGCTAGCCGACCAGTCGATCTTCGTGCGCGCCTCCATCAAAGGCGTAGTCCGCGAAGCCTTGATCGCCGCCGGCCCTCACCGGCATGATGATCCTGCTGTTCCTCGGCAGTTGGCGCAGCACCCTGATCGTCTGCATCTCCATCCCCCTGTCGATCCTCGCTTCGCTCAGCATCCTCAGCCTGCTCGGCCAAACCATCAACGTCATGACGCTCGGCGGCCTGGCCCTCGCCGTCGGCATCCTGGTCGACGACGCCACCGTCGAAATCGAAAACACCCATCGCAATATCGGACTGCGCAAGCCGCTCGTGCGCGCCGTGCTCGATGGCGCCTCGCAAATCGCCGTCCCCACGTTCGTCTCGACGCTGTCGATTTGTATCGTATTCGTCCCCGTGCTCCTGCTCACCGGAACCGCGAAATATTTATTCACGCCCATGGCCATGGCCGTAGTCTTCGCCATGCTCGCCTCCTACCTGCTATCGCGCACCCTGGTCCCCACCATGGTGCACAAGCTTCTGCGTTCTGAGATGTCGATGTATCAGCTCGGCGTCGAAGGCGAGCACGTCGGCGGCAAAGGCATCTTCTGGACCATGCATCATTGGTTCAATGGCCTGTTCGAGCGCCTCCGCTTCCGCTACATCGGCCTGCTCGATTGGTCCCTGCGCCACCGCGGCCGCGTTCTCGCCGGCTTCGGCGTCGTTTTCCTCGGCTCCCTGGGACTCCTCTGGCTAGTCGGCGAAGACTTCTTCCCCACCGTCGATTCCGGCCAGATGCGTCTCCACGCCCGCGCCCCCGCGGGCACCCGCATTGAGGAAACGGAGGTTCGCTTCGCCGCCATCGAGCGCGAAATCCGCCAGGTGATCCCCGCCGATGAAATGGAAACCATCATCGATAACATCGGCATCCCCAATAGCTGGACCAGCCTCGCGCAAGGCGACATCCCCACCATCTCCAGCGCCGACGGCGAGATTCTGATTTCGCTCAAAGAAAAACATAGCCCCACCCGCGATTACGAAGTCGCGCTGCGCAAAAAACTCAACCAGAAATTCCCCGACACCACGTTCTTCTTCCAGCCCGCCAACATCACCAATCAGATTTTGAACTTCGGGCTGCCCGCGCCCATCGATCTACAGGTCGTCGGCCGCGACGCCGATGCCGGCTACAAGATCGCCCAGCAATTAGCTGCGCGCATCGCACGCATTCCCGGCGCGGCCGACGTGCACGTGCACCAAGTGGTCGACCAACCCGCGATTACCCTGAACGTCGACCGCACCAAAGCCGCGCAGCTCGGCCTCACCCAGCACGACGTTACCAGGCAACATGCTGATCTCGCTCAGCGGCAACGGCACCGTCGCCCCCAACTTCTGGGTACTGGTCCAACGGCGTCAACTACAACGTCGGCGTGCAAACCCCGCAGTATAAAGTCGATTCTCTGGATGCCCTGCTGCGCACTCCCGTGACTTCCGGCAACTTTCCCGTCAACTCTAGCACCGCCAGCGGAAATGCCTACGTAGGAGCCTCGCCCGAACGGCGCGTCCCAAGCCTACGGAAATCCGGGAGCGATGGCCGGCAGCGCCCAACTGCTCTCGAATCTGGTCACGGTCAAGCGCGGGTACGCCCCCGTCATCGTCAACCACTATAACGTCTGGCCGGTTTTCGACGTCTATGCTAACGTCGACCGCCGCGATCTCGGCGGCGTCGGCTCGGCCGTCGAGAAAATCATGCAGGAAGAAACCTCGCACCTCCCGCGCGGCACCACGCTCGATCTGCGCGGCCAGTATGACACCATGCGCTCGTCTTTCTTCCGCCTCGGCCTGGGCATGATCGTCGCCGTCATCCTGGTCTATTTGCTGATGTCGGTGAACTTCCAGTCCTGGCTCGATCCCTTCATCATCCTGACCGCTCTGCCCGGCGCCATGGCTGGAATTTTATGGATGCTCTTCATCACCGGCACCACGCTCAACGTGCCCTCGCTGATGGGAGCCATCATGTGCATCGGCGTCGCCACCGCCAATAGTATTCTGATGGTCACCTTCGCCAACGACGAACGAATGCTGGTACCGTCGGCCAAGGAAGCCATGCTGTCCGCCGGCTACGCCCGTATCCGCCCCGTGCTGATGACCGCCACTGCCATGATGCTCGGCATGCTCCCCATGGCGCTCGGTCTGGGGGAGGGCGGCGAACAGAACGCTCCGCTAGGACGCGCCGTGATCGGCGGCCTGTTGTTCGCCACCGTTACCACCTTGTTCGTGGTGCCCATCATATATAGTTATCTGCGCACCCAGCCGCCCGTCGACCACGAACGCAAGCTGGAACAAGAGGAGCGCGAAGACGCCCTCGAATCCGAGTGGAATTTGAACCAAATTTAAGTATCAGATGCGATATACCGAACCGAATCAACCCGAAGAAATCACCGTGCAGGAAACCACGGAGGAACGTCTACGCAAGGAAGTCGAAGACCTAAAGCGCCAGCTTCGCGAGCAGAAGGGCCTGGTCGACGGCACCGCGCACAGCGCTTTGAAGAAACCCTGGCATCCTTCCGCCATCACCATCTGGGCCCTCTTCCTGGGCGCCGTGGTTTTGCTCGTCGTGGCATTTTTCGCCGGCTACATCCCGCTGCAGAAACGCAATGCCCTGATCGGCAGCCAGGCGCTCGAGCAGGAACAGGCCGTGCCGCGCGTCGAAGTCATCGAAGTGGGCCGCTCCTCGCCCATGAGCGAATTGCAGCTCCCCGGCAGCATCGAAGCCGTCACCGAAGCCCCCATCCTGGCGCGCGCCGACGGCTATATCAAGCGCCGCATGGTCGACATCGGCGACCGCGTCCAAGCCGGCCAGCCCGTTGCCGAGATCGAAGCCCCCGAGCTCGATCAGCAACTGATTCAGGCCAAAGCCAATTTGCAGCAGACCCAAGCCGCGCTCGACCAGGCGCTGGCCAACGAACAGCAGGGCAAAGCCAATCTCGAACTGGCCAAAGTCACCGCCAGCCGCTGGGCCAGCCTGGTGGTCGCCGGCGTCGTCTCCAAACAGGATAACGATCAGTATCAGTCCCAATACCAAGCCCAGCTAGCCGGCGTGCAAGCGCTCGAAAAAGCCATCGCCGTGCAGCGCGCCAACATCGCCGCCGCCGAAGCCAACGTCACGCGCCTGGATCAAATGCAAGCCTATCGAGTCGTGAAAGCGCCCTTCGCCGGCGTCATCACCTTGCGTAATGTGGACGTCGGCGCGCTCGTGAATACCGGCAGCACCCTGCTCTACCGCATCGCCCAGACCGACACTCTGCGCACCTACGTCAACGTGCCGCAGACCAACGCCAGCTCCATTCACGCGGGCCAGCCCGCCCGCCTGACCGTGACCAACCTGCCGGGGCGTACCTTCACCGGCACTGTCGCCCGCACCGCGAATGCGCTCGATCCCACCAGCCGCACCATGCTGGTCGAAGTCCAAGTCCCCAACGCCGACGGCGCCCTGCTGCCCGGCATGTACTCGCAAGTCGACCTCAGCAGCCCGCGCCCCAACGCTCCCTTACTCATCCCCGGCGATGCTTTAATTGTCCTCGCAACCGGAACTCAGGTGGCGGTAGTCCGCCCCGATTCCACCGTTCACTTGCAGAAAATTCAAGTAGGCCGCGACTACGGCGATCGCCTGGAAGTCCTCAGCGGCCTGCAGATGGGCGAGAAAATCATCGCCAATCCCGGCGACAGCGCTCGCGAAGGCGTCAAAGTCGAGCCCGTGACCGCTACTAAAGAGGACCAATAAAGCGCGCCCGCTCAGGCCGCTTTCAGAATCACCGCCGTAATATTATCCGGGCCGCCCAATTCCTTTGCCAGCGCCACCAGCTTCTGGCACTTAGCTTCGAGTGACCCGGCCGCCGCCAGCACCTCGCAAATACGCTCGTCGGGAGCCACCCCATGCAGCCCGTCGCTGCACAGCAGAATCTGCGCCCCCGGCGTCGGATGGATCAAATAATGGTTCACGCGCAACTGCCCCGACACCCCGATCGCCATGGTCAGCACATGCCGCATCGGATGAATCTTCAGAGTCTCCTCATCGAGCCCCAGCCGCCGCCCCACTTCGTTCACCCAGGTCTGGTCCTCGGTGATCACCTGTAGCTTGCCGCCCTCGAACAAGTAAGCCCGGCTGTCGCCCACGCTGGCGATAAATAAATCCCCATCGTTCTCGACGGCCGCCACCAGCGTGGTCCCCATGCCTTCCATGCTCAGATCGGAGTCCGCTTCCTTCATTACCCGCTGGTTGGCCTTGGCGAAAGCATCCAGCAAATCGTCGGGCGACGTAGGAGGCGTCGCCGCCTGAATCGTGTCGCGCAGCGTCTCCACAGCCAGCCGCGAAGCATGCTCCCCAGCCTGTGCGCCCCCCATGCCGTCAGCCACCACATACAATCCCGCAGAAGGCAGCAGGAGGAAATAGTCCTCATTGTTCGTGCGGACGCAACCGGGGTCCGAAACTCCGAAGGACTCAATCATGTTTTACCGAATTATACATAGGTTCCAGAGCCGCTTGGGATCACTGCCTGCCAGGATTCACTAGCGCCTTCAGTTGCAGATAAGCCCGCTCCTCGTAATTGCTTTTCAGGCGTTCCAGCGTTTCGAGGCGCGCATCGCCCGCCCGCGTATTCTGCTTCTTCAAGGAAAGCCCCAGCATCAAAGTAGCCATCTCATCGTCCGGCTGCCGGTCGAGCACGGCCCGGAAGCGATCCGCCGCCCCCGCGTAGTCGCCCTTCTTCCACAATGCGTATCCTAAATTGAAATGATACATAGGATCGTTGGGATCGCCATCCAACGCTTTGCGGAAAGACTCGATAGCCTGCGGCAGATTGCGCCGGCTCTGCGCCGCCCCCAGATCGTTGAACACTTCGCTCAGCGGCACCACATCGGCCACCGTTTGGAACGCCTTTTGTGACCCTGCGAAATCCCCCGCCTGGAACAACGCTAGCCCCAGCAAGAACGTAGCCTCCCGGTAATGCGCGTCGTCCGGAGTAATCTTCAGTAGCCAGTCCGCCGCCTGCCGGTATTCCTTGCGATCGTAGTGCAGCCGCCCCAATTGATAATCCGGATGGCCAAAGCGCGCGTCTAAGCGAGCCGCCTGTAGAAAAAATCGCTCCTGCTGATCCGGCGATCGCGCCAGCAACCCGCGCACGTAGTTTTCCTCCGCGTCCAGCCGGACCGGAGGCCGCAGCGTCCGAAAATCCGCCTCCGCCGGAGCCAGCCCAGGCGCCAGCAGTACCAGCGCCCGCCAAGCCAAATGCGCATCGAGCGTAGGCAAGTCTTCCAGATTCCCGCTCTCAATAAACTCCGAGCTCTGCTTAAACCGCCGCCGGTCGAAAATATGCGCCGTGATCTTCAGAGACCCGTCCGCGATCCCATGCGCTGCCGCCGGATCCGGCAGAAATTCGAAGGACCCGTAAACCACCTGCTCCGCATCCAGCGCCTCGCCGATCTTCAGCATGGAAGCCTCAGTCAGCAAACTCAGCGTGCGCAAATTGAGTTGATGATAAGCGTCCTCGATCTCGACGCGCGAAAGCGTAACCACCCCGCGCGACCCAATCGCATCCCGCACTGTTTCGGCAATGCTCTCCCCAATCCAATCGAGCGAAGCCTGCGTAGGATTAGTCACCGCCGTGCGATTGGCAAACGGCAGCACCGCCGCCGTGTCAGCCAATAGACTCGCCGTCTGGAATATCAGCAGGAAGAGGACGAGCCGCAGGAATTGCATCAAGTTCTAGTTTAAGGCAGTCGACCTCGTCCCCAAACCCACTCAGCCATTTGATCTCCGCGTCCCGACGGAACCAAGTCCGCTGCCGCTTCGCATACTGCCGGGTTTCAATGACAGTCGACTCCACCGCCTGCTCCAGAGTCATTTCCCCCCGCAAATGCATCACAGCCTGCTTGTACCCCAGCGCCTGAAACGGTTTTTCGTCGCCCGTAGCCCCGTCCGCCAGCAACCCCTGCACCTCTTCAATCAGCCCCTGCGCAAACATCGCCCGCGTCCTCGCCTGCAGCCTCCGCTGTAACTCCGCCCGATTCGGGTCGAGCCCCAACTTCACCACCGTATACCCTTCGATCCCCCGAGCCTCCTCCACCGCCGGCAGCGCCCGCCGCGTGAGCAACCGCACCTCCAGCGCCCGCATCGTTTTCTGCGTATCCCGCTCGTGAATCCGTTGAGCCGCTCCAGGGTCCAGCCGCCCCAGAATCCGGTGCAAACTCCCTGGCCGGACGCGTTCCCGCGAAGCCAGCCTCTCCCGCAATCCCTCGTCGCGACCCGGCAGAGCCGGCAACCCCTCCAGCAGCGCCCGCAAGTAGAACCCTGTCCCACCCACTACCACCGGCAGGCGCCCCCGCGCTGAGATTTCAGCGATCACTCCCCTAGCCGCCCGCGCATATTCGCCGGCCGAGTAACTTTCCTTCGGTGTCAACACGTCGAACAAATGATGGGGTATGCCGCGCCGATCCCGTGCAGGCGTTTTCGCGGTCCCGATATCGAAGCCCCGGTACAGTTGGAGGGAGTCGCAATTGACAATTTCGCCGCCGAACTTTTGGGCCAGGCACAGCGCCAGCGCGCTTTTTCCAGACCCCGTAGGCCCCACGACGGCCACTAGCGGCTTCATAGGTATACTATAGATGGCGGGACGAAAAATCCACGTCCACGAAGGTGGTTCCATGCGCAAAGCTCTGCTGAAGTCAGCGATTGGGTGTGTGATAGCAAGTGCAACTTTGTGGGCGCAAGCCCCCGCCGGAGGCGCCCCTCCCAAGATCGATAAAGCCTCCGCCTACTACCACTACACGCTGGCCCACATGTACGCCGAACAAGCCAGCATGTTCGGCAACCGCGGAGATTACGTAAACAAAGCCATCGAAAATTACAAGGAAGCCATCAAGGCGGACCCCACCGCCGCCATGCTCAGCGAAGAGCTCTCCGATCTTTACGTCCAGTCCGGCCGCCTGCGGGAAGCGCAAACCGACGCCGAGGATGTTCTCAAACAGAATCCCAACGACCTGAACGCGCACCGTCTCCTCGCGCGCATCTTCACGCGCTTAGTCGGCGACGGCCGCTCCGGCAAAGTCGACGAAAACATGTTGCGCCGCGCTACCGATCAGTATCAGAAGATCACCCAGCTCGCGCCCAAAGATGTGCCCGCCTGGTTGATGCTCGCGCGCCTGCAAAAAGCTGCCGACAATTCCGTCGACGCCCAGAAGTCATACCAAAAGGTTCTCGACATCGAGCCCGACAACGAAGATGCGCTTACCGGTTTGGCGCTGGTCTATTCCGACCTCGGCGACAACCGCAAAGCCGCCGAACTGCTGAAGGTTTTAGCGGACAAGAATCCCACCCCGCGCAGCCTCACCGCGCTAGCCGCCGCCTACGAGCAAATGCGCGATTTCAAGGGCGCCGCCGGCGTGCTCCGCAAGTTGCTCGAAACCAATCCCGCCAATGAGCGCGAAGTGCAGCGCAACCTGGCGCAGGACTTGATGTTGTCGCAGGATTACGCCGCCGCGCTCGAAGTTTATAACCAACTGGTGATGGATGATCCCGCCGACGCCCAGTCCTATTTGCGGATCTCGCAGATCTATCGCCAGCAGCGCGATTTCGCCAAGGCCCGCGAAGCCAACGACAAAGCCAAAGCAATCGAACCGAATTCCATCGAGATCCGCTACAACGAAGTCAACATCCTCGAAGCTGAGGACCGCACCAACGAAGCCACCCAGCTTTTGAAAGAGATCCTCGATAGCACCACCAAGCGCAATTACAACCAAGCCGAGCGCGGTAATCGCACCGCGTTACTCGAACGTCTCGCCGGTCTCTACCGTTCGATGGATCAGACCGATCAGGCCATCGATGCCTACCGCCAGATCGGCGACGTCGATCCCGCGCTTGCCCCGCGTTCCTCCGCGCAAGTGATCGATGCCTATCGCACCGGCAAAGAATACGCCAAGGCGCAACAGGAAGCCGACGCCGCCATCAAGAAGTGGCCCGACGACCGCATGATCCGCATGACGCGCGATTCCATGCTGGCCGAAATGGGCAAGATAGACGAAGCCGCCGCCGATCTCAAGAAAATGCTGAGCGGCAAAGACGACCGCGACATTTACGTTTCGCTCGCCAACACCTACGAAAAAGGCAAGCGCTGGGATGATATGGGCAAAGCCCTCGATGCCGCCGAAAAGCTGTCGGATACAACCGAAGACAAGTCCGGCATCTGGTTCATGCGTGGAGCGATGCTCGAGCGCATGAAGAAGCTCGACAAAGCCGAAGTCGAATTCCGTAAGGTGCTCAAAGCCGACCCCGATAACGCCGGCGCCATGAACTACATCGGCTACATGCTGGCCGACGCCAATCTGCGTCTGGAAGAGTCGCTCGACCTCATCACCAAAGCCCTCGACATCGAGCCCGGTAACGGAGCCTATCTCGACAGCCTGGGCTGGGTGCAGTACCGCCTCGGGCACCTCGAAGATGCCGAAAAGAATCTCCGCCGCGCCCTCGACAAAACTCCGCGCGATCCCACCGTGCACGATCACATGGCCGACATTCTTATGAAGGAATCCAAAGTGAAGGAAGCCGTGGCCCAGTGGGAGACTTCGCTCAAGGAGTGGGACACCAGCTCCCCCACCGATCTCGACCCCACAGAAATCGCGCAAGTAAAACGCAAGCTAGAAGCCGCCCGCGTGCGTCTGGCGCGCGAAGTTCCCCGTCAATAGTGCGCACCTGGGTTCTGTCCCTCGTCGTCGGCGTTTCTCTGCTAGCCCCGGCGCACGCCCAGCCGCAGCCGCAACCCAAGCTGGTTTTGGCAATCGTCATCGATCAGTTCCGTTACGATTACCTCACCCGCTTCCGCACTGAATATACCGGCGGACTCAAGCGCCTGCTCGACCAAGGCGCCGATTTCACCAACGCCCGCTACCAACACGTCCCCACCGTCACAGCCGTCGGCCACTCCACCGTTCTCACTGGAGCCACCCCAGCCCTCTCCGGTATCATCGGCAACGATTGGTGGGACCGCACTACCGGCGCCACCGTCACCAGCGTTTCCGATCCCCAAACCCAACTGCTCGGCGCCGGCGGTACCGGTTCCTCCCCTTGGCGTCTGCTCCAATCGACAGTAGGCGATGAGCTGAAATCCTCCGGCAAAGGCGGCAAGGTAATCGGCGTCTCGATGAAGGACCGCGCCGCCATCCTCCCGTCAGGTCACACCGCCGACGGAGCCTATTGGTTCGACGGCCCCACCGGCAACTTCGTCAGCAGCACTTATTATTTCGCCTCGCTCCCCACCTGGGTCCAGGAATTCAATACCAGCCATCCCGCTGACAGCTTCGCCTCCAAGGAATGGCTGCTCCACAAAATGCCGTCGCGCGGCGAAGCCCTCAACACCGCCATCGAGACCACCCCCTACATCAATGAGCTCATCCAGAAATTCGCCCTGCGTGCCCTGGCCGCCGAAAAATTAGGCACCACCGCGAAAGTGGATCTGCTCACCGTCAGCTACTCCGGCAACGATTACGTAGGCCACCGCTACGGCCCGGACTCCGAAGAAGTCCACGACGCCGCGCGCCGCGTCGACGTCCTAATCGGCGATCTCATCCGCGCCGCGGAGGCCCAAGCCGGCCCCGGCAACGTGCTAGTCGTTTTGACCGCCGACCACGGCGCCGCCCCTGTTCCCGAAGAAAATCAGAAGCGCAAACTCCCCGGCGGTCGCGTCGACCCCGCCCGGGTCCGCGCCGCTCTCGAAACGGCGTTGCACGACAAATTCGGCGGCTCCGACTGGATTTCCTTCAGCGGCGAGTCAGGAATCTACTTCAACCTCGCCACCGTGCGCGCCCAAAAGGCCGACCTCTCCGAAGTCGAAGCTGCCACCGCCGAAGCCCTGCGGGCCATGCCCCACGTCTACCGCGCCTACACCCGCACCCAGTTGCTGAACGGCGGAGTCCTCGAAGATCAAGTCGGCGTCGACGTCCGCAATGGCTTCAATCAGGTGCGCTCCGCCAACGTGATCGTGATCCTCGATCCCTATTGGCTCTCGGTGAGTACCGGCACCGCGCACAGCACGCCCTTCGATTACGACACCCACGTCCCCCTGTTGTTCCTCGGCCCACACATAAAAGCCCGGCCGTTACAACGCCAACGTAGCGCCCACCGATATCGCCCCCACTCTAGCAACCATCCTTGACGTCGAAACCCCTAGCGGCAGCGTAGGCCGCGTCCTCGGCGAGATGTTGAAGTAGATGCTGCTAAAATACCTGAAAAAGGAGCTCGCTTACTAAAATGTTCAGAACTGTATTCCTGCCCGCCCTGCTGGCCTGTGCCGCCGCCGTTTTCTCACCCGCCACTGCCTCGGCGCAGATCAAGGTGGGAATCGTCAATTTCCAGAAAGCCGTTCTGGGAACTTCCGAGATGAAAAAAGCGTCCAATGATTTGATGCTCAAGTACAAGCCGCAGCAGGAGGAGCTCGAAAAGCTCCAGCGCGACTTGGCCGAGATCCAGGCTAGATTGCAAGACCCCAAGACCCCTCCCGCCGCCGCTGTCGATCTGCAGGCCGATGGCCAGCGCAAACAGCGTGAAGCGAAACGTATTCAAGAAGACGTGCAGGCCGACGCCGAGAAGGACCGCAACGATATCCTGCAGCGCGCGACCCAACGAATGACCGACGTAGTGAAAAAACTAGCCGACGAAAAAAGTTTGGACGTAGTAGTCGACTCGGCCAACATCGTGTTCTTCAAACCGGCGCTAGAAATCACCGAAGAATCCATCGCCGCCTACGACCGGACCTACCCCGTGAAATAAAATGGCCGGATACCTCGATGAATACGGAGTAACCGACGCCCGCCGCGAACGCCTCCGCAAGCGCATCATCCTGTGGGGCATCGTAGCCGTGATCGTCGGCACCTCCGCCTTCTTCTATTTCCGCAACTGGACCGAAGAACGCACCGTAGACCGCTTCGTGTCCCTGCTCAAACAGCAAAAGTATCAGGAAGCCTATCAGCTTTGGCAGACACCCGACAGCGCCAAATATTACCCGCCCGAAAAATTCTCCGAAGACTGGGGCCCCATGGGCCTCTACAAAAACACCGCCGCCCTCGAAGTCAAGGACGCCGACTCCTGCGATACCGGCGTAGTCTTCGACGTAGCCTACCCCGGCGCCGACGACTTCGGCCTATGGGTCGAACGCAAAACCAAAATCATCAGCTTCGCCCCCTGGCCCCGCTGCCCCGGCCCGCACCTGCAAATCTGGCGCTTCCTAAAATCCCGTTTCCAAAAATAGGGACGGAGCCTGATTTCGCCCGTGCTACGCCAACAAATCAGGCTCCGTCCCTATTTTTCCCTTACGCGAAATCGTGAAAGGCGGACCTGTTAGCGGGACTTCGACTTCTCCGTCTCGTCAAAAGCGCCCGGTGATATGGGCATGGACTTGTAAATAGCCCGGGATCGCAGCAGCATAATCCCGATCATCATCAGTAGAGCGACCACGATGACAAAGAATTTCGCTTTCATCAACCACAAACCCGCGGGCGCTTAATGTTTCGCCCAAGCCCATCCCGTAATGCGCCAACCGGCCGGGCTCTTCTGCAAGGCTAGCGTAATGATGGAACCCATCTCGCTAACCGGCCTCCACTTCATTTTAAAACTATAGTTCGCGGGCACTACCATGTACGCCCGGTCCCCGGTGACATCCACGTGCGTCGGATTGCTCAGCGTGACCACTCCATCAGTGATGCCATTCTTCTTGGCATCGGCGTCATAATCGCTAGCCCACTTCGCGCAAGCCCCCGCCCCATGCCACTCATGCGGCGGAAATTCATCCAGAATGGATGCCTGCTCCGCGCAAGGCGCCGCCATCACCTTCATATCGCCCTTGTTGAAGCCGTCCACAAACTGATGCACCGCCGCAACCACTGCGGTCTGCGCCGCTCCCTGAGTCTGCGCGCTTCCTACCGCCACGCACGCCGCCAGTGAGAATACGATGAGAATTTTATACATACGCTAAAGTATAGTGGGGTTGAATACTCGCTGCGACTATATCTTGATGGTGTATCCTGCGGCCTTAAGCTCCTTGATTATCGAATATCCGATTGCCTCGATCGACTCTGGAATCGGCTTGTAAACCAGACCGTCGATGTCCGACGGACGAGCTACATCACCCTTTATGAGGCAGCACACCTTCCGCCTGCCCAGCTTGCCGACGAAATATCCGAACTCGAATGTAACATTAGGGCGTGCTCGGAACTCTTTCTTGCGGCGCGAGTCGGACAGGGTATCTTCGTCCGCTTTGTATGCTATGTCGTCAGGCGTAAATATTATGAATGCGAAGCCGACATCCGAATGGTGTTCAAACTTCTCAATCAACGTGTGACCCTGATCCGGTTGTCGGTGCAAAACCATCGGCTCAAGGCCAAGCCCCGTGAGGAATACCTCAAGCTCCGTTTTCGTCGCATGGTCGTGACCGTGCACAACAAAGTTGCGATTGGAGAGCGCACCAGATGAGGAAGCCGACTTCTGTTGCTTAGATTCGCCGAACACATCGTCCAGCACCGCCTTGGTCGTCTCCTGAAGTGCCGACAGCATCAAGGACTTTTGACTACGGAAGTTATCTTCACCGTTTCCTTCAGTCCGGATTTCCGAGGCGCGCATTAAGAGCGCTACAGGCGCTGAATTCTTCTCCAGGATTGAATGAATCGCGTTAGAGACTCGGGTCTTCCAGGCAAGCCACTCTGGGGAGTCGTTACCGCCGTAGATTGCACCGTGTGAGCCGTCGGAGAAGTTGGCGAACGTGAACTTCGAGCCCTCTTCCAGGAGCCTCTCTAACTGTCCAAGATTACTCTCCATTCGAATTCAACCTACTACTGCTTATACGCCACCCGCCAAATCTTCCTCCCCCCATCGTCCGACACAAGCAAACTCCCGTCCGGCATCTCCAACACCCCCACCGGCCGCCCCCAAACATCCGGATTATCCGGCGACAACATCCACCCCGTCAAAAACTCCTGCATCGGCCCGCTAGGCTTCCCGTTCGCGAACGGCACAAACGCAATCTCGTAC
The DNA here is from genome assembly GCA_963745995.1 of Bryobacterales bacterium. Lineage (GTDB taxonomy): Bacteria > Acidobacteriota > Terriglobia > Bryobacterales > Bryobacteraceae > Palsa-187. The sequence continues at coordinate 86,642 of CAVUZF010000005.1, read as the reverse complement.
CCCTGCCGCTTCGACCGGTTCCACGACCCGTGCAGCGCAATAAACGCCCCGCCCTGATATTGTTTGGGAAAACTCTTCCCCGTATAGAACGCAAACTCTAAAGCGCTCGCATGCGCCGGCAGCAGCAAATCGGGCGTCACCGTCTTCGCCACCAGATCCGGCCGCTCCCCCTCGCGCCGCGGGTCTTCATTGCGTCCGATATAGGCATACGGCCACCCATAAAACCGCCCCTGCTCGATATGCGTGAAGTACTCCGGCACCAAATCATCGCCCAGCGCATCGCGCTCCTCCACCGTGATCCAAATCGTGTCCGTCCCCGGATACAAATGAATCCCCGTCGGATTCCGCGTCCCCGAAACAAAAATCTCGTGCCCCGAGCCGTCCGGATTAAAACGATTCACCGCCGCACGCATCGGGTCCTCGCCCGCGTTCACGTTCGATTGCGATCCGATGTTGATATACATCTTCTCGCCCTTGCGATCGAACAAAATGTTGCGCGTGTTGTGCCCGCTGCCGAAATCCTTGAGCGAAACCACCTCCTCGCCCTTCGCCGCCGTCATCGCCTTCGCGTCATATTTATAGCGCTTGATCGACGTGGGTTCGCCCACGTACAGATAATCTTTCCAGAACGCCATGCCGAACGGCCGGTCCAGCCCCTCAATCAACTTGCGCTTTTCTTTCCCCTGCGCGATCCACACCGCGCCATTGCCGTTCAGCGCGCTATCCGCGATCAGCAGTTCGTTCGAAGGCCCCAAAATCATCTTGCGCGGGATCGCGAACCCTGACATGTATTCTTCAACCGTGAATCCGGCAGGCACCTTGAGCTGAGCCCCCGCCGGCCGCTCAATCACATGCGACTGGTTATTCGCCGAAGGAGTCGCGAACGGCGGCGGCAGCTTGAAGTCCTGCGCGAAACCCGCACACGCCAGCACGCCCGTCATCAGGAGATATCTCATGTTTCGCCTCCAGTAAGAGCCTATCATGGCGTTTGGCGGGCATGATACAGTGAGGGTTTCGCCTTCAGGCATCCTTCTGTGCAGATTTTTCTTCAAGGCAAGCTCCTCGGAATCGAAGACTTCCTCCTGGCCCCCGCCGGAGGCGAGCGCGACCACGCCTTCACCGGCCGCTCCCACTGGGTCAGCCTGCTAGGCGAAATTCTCCCCCGCGCCCTGCTAGACGAATTAGGACTGGCGAAAATCCTCCTAGGCTCCAGCGGCGGCGGCCAATTCTTATTGGTCTTACCCGAAGAAGTGCGCCCCGCAGTCGACGCGTTCCTGGACGCCGCCGCCAAAGAAATCGCATCCCTCAGTGACGGAGTAGTAAAACTAATCTGGAGCATCACCGAAAACTTAGGCGACTGGAGCGACGTCCGCCGCCGCCTGAACGAACAGATGACCCGCCTGCGCGGGACTCCTTGGTCTGAACAGCCTTCGATTCCCAGCTACTCAGCCGCCGACGTCTACTTCGAAGGCCAGTTAGGCTGGAAACTCCGCGACGCCGAAAGCGTAGGTTGGTCCCCCGAAACCCCCGGACGCATTCTAGTCGGCGAAGGCAAACACGTCTGGACCTTAACCGGATCGCCAGAGTCACTCCCCTTCGCCCGCCACGCCGCCCCCAACGACGCCGGCACCGAACCAGCGTCCACCGAAACGCTAGCCTCCCGCGCCGCTGGCCTGGGAACCTGGGGTGTCCTGCGCGGAGACGTAGACAATTTCGACATCCGCATCCGCCGCGCCCAGACCATCGAAGAGCACATCCAGCTCTCCGTAATGTACAAACAGTTCTTCGCCGGAGAACTGGAAGTGCTCTGCTCCATGCCCGAATTCTGGCGAAAAGTCACCGTGATCTATTCCGGAGGCGACGACTTCGCCGTCTACGGCGCCTGGGACGCCCTAATCGGACTAGCCCGCGAAATGGAACGCCTCTTCCGCCGCTTCACCGAAACCAACTTAACGGATTTCGCCGGCCCCGAAGGCAAGACCATTACGATGGCGCTAGCGCTAGCCCCTGCCGAAGACGCCTCCCTAGGCTCAGTCTTTGAAGAAGCCGGACGCCGTCTCGAAGCCGCCAAATCCTCCGACAAAGATTGCATTTATCTGCTAGGCCGCACGCTCGAATGGAAACAGTTCACCGACGCCGCCGACTTAAAAGACCTGCTCCTCCGCATGGTCACCGACTTCGGCGTCTCGCCCCAATATTTGAAAGACCTCTGCGGAATCTACCGCGAGACCCAGTCGAAAATGTCCAAGCGCCAAGCCAGAAAAATGGGCGGCGAGCGCCCGTGGCGCTATCATAGACGAATCCGCCGCATCCTGAGCGCCGCGCGCCCCGCTATGGGCCCAGCGCGCGGAGATTACCAGAAAGCACGCACCGCCCTGATCGCCGATTTAATCGGACGGAGCGCCGTAACCGTGAAGTTGCGACCCGCCGGGCGAGTAGCGTTAGAATGGGCCAGATTGTCGGCCGAAGCGTAGAAGGAAAACCAGAATGTCTGACGATGTCCAACCCGAACTAATCGCGCCCGCCGCCGAAGCAGAAGCGACGCCCGCGCCCGAAGCAGCAGCGCCTGCGCCCGAAGTATCCGCGCCCGCGCAGGCCGCCGAGCCCGCCGCCGCCGAAGCCCCCAAGCCGAAACCCGAAGGCCGTCCCCAAGGCCAGCGCCCGCAAGGCCAGCAGAAGCGCGAAGACCGCCCGCCCCGTCCCGACAATCGCGGCGGCGGCCAACAGCGCGAAGGCCGCGGCGGCGATCGTCCGCCAGGTGACCGCCAACCCCATGCAGAACGCCGTCCCGGTGGTGACCGCCGTGAAGGAGGACGCCCCGCTGGCGGACGCCCCTTCGAGATGGCCCCCGAGATCGAGCTCGAGAAATTGATCTCCGACAGCCTATACCTAGACAACCAAGCCCACGCCGTAGTGGCCCGTATGCGCGACATGGATTCCGGTACCAAGAGCCAGCTCCGCCGTTTATATAACGCCGTCCGCCGCGCCGTCCGCGCCCCCGAAGCCGAACGTCAACACCACTTCGTAATGTTGCGCGCGCGCCTAGCCTACACCATCGCGCGCCATTCTTTGCGGAGTCTGGACGCCCTGGAGCGGCTCTTGCTCCAAGTAACCCGCCGCAATGACGCCCGCGGCTACGAACGTTTTAAAGATTTGTTCGAAGCGATTGTCGCTTACAACGAGTAGAAGAGGAATATGAGCTCACACACCGCTCAAACCCAGTTACAACTGGTAGGCAAACTGATCCTGTCCGGCGACCTGCACTGCGAAACCGGCCTCCACATCGGCGCTGGCAAAGGTTCGCTAGAAATCGGCGGAGCCGACAACCCCGTCGTCAAAGATGCCTTCGGCTTGCCCTACATCCCCGGCAGCTCGCTGCGCGGCCGCATCCGTTCTTTGCTAGAAAACGCGCTAGGCCTAACCACGCCCGCCGAGCTTGTCTACTTGTCGAAACGCAAAGGCCAAGAAGTCCGCATCCACCAAAGCGACCGTCCCGATGACGAAATCTGTCTGCTCTTCGGACGCAATCCCGGCCGCATGGACCGCGTCTCCGGCGAGCCCCTGGACACCCGAGCCGCCACCCCCGCGCGCCTGGCGATCTACGATGCCCCGCTGGTAGCGGAAAGCATCACCGCCCAAATGCGCGAAAATCTTGACGACGAAATCACCGAAGTGAAAAGCGAGAACGCCATAGACCGCATCACCTCGCAAGCGAATCCGCGCACGCTAGAACGAGTCCCCGCCGGTGCCCGGTTCCAACTGCGCATGGTCCTAGACATCCTCTGCGAAGAAGACAAAGCCCTGGCCGCCCGCCTGATCGAAGGCTTGCGCCTGCTTGAAGACGACGCCCTAGGCGGCGGCGGCTCCCGCGGCAGTGGCCGCATCCGTTTCGCCAATCTAAAACTGATCTGGCGCAACCGAGCCTTCTATTCTTCCGGCAGCGCCGAAACCGAACTAGCCTCCGCCGCCGATCTGACCGCCGTGCAGTCGTTAGCCAACGACGCGTCGTTCGGCGAAAAACTGGCGAGTTAAACATGCCCTCTGTTTTGGTCCGCCTGCGGCCCACCGGCCCCTGGCGCATCGGCCCCAATTCCGGAGACCGCGATCGCGTCGAGCGCATCTACCACAGCGATGCCCTCTACTCCGCCGTCTGCGGAGCCATGTCCCGCCTCGGCGTTCTCGACGAATGGCTCGATGCCACGGCGCGCGCGACCGAATCCGCTGTCCGCTTCAGCTCCTGCTTCCCGTTCCACCACGAGACGCTCTACGTGCTCCCGCCCCAGCACATCTGGCCCCCCGCAGCCTCGTCGAAAGTCCGCTGGAAAGGCGCCCGCTTCGTCCCGCTCTCGGTTGTAGAATCTCTTCTGAACGGAAAGCCTCTCAGCGAAGACTCTTGGACCGTCGACGGCGAAAGCGAATGCCTGATGCCGTCCTCCGCCCCCGTCGGTTCAACGTTATTCCGCGCGTCAGTCCGCTCCAGCGCCGCCATCGACCGCGCCGGCGACAGCGCCACCTCGCACTCGGTAGCGTGCCTGGAATTTACCTCCGGCAGCGGCTTGTGGTTCCTCGCCGAAATCTCAGATGACCACTGGATCGAACGTGTCAAAGCCGCCATCCGCCTGCTAGCCGATTCCGGCTTCGGCGGCGAACGCTCCCGCGGCTGGGGACGCTCCGAATCCCCCGACTTCCGCGACAATCCAACGCTTCTAGCGAACACCGCCACCGACACAGAAACCGGCCACTGGATGCTGTCCCTATTCCACCCCGCATCGACCGATGCGGTCGATTGGCAGCGCGGCAACTACTCCTTAACCACCCGAGGCGGCCGAGTAGAAAGCGAATCCGGCTGGGGCCAAATGAAAAAGAACACCCGCATGGTAGCCGAAGGCTCCGTCCTAGTCTCGCCCTCAGAACCAAAAGGCGCAGCCGCCGACGTAGCCCCCGAAGGCTTCGCGCACCCCGTCTATCGCGCCGGCTTCGGCCTGTCGCTGCCCGTCCCTTTGAAGGTGCCCGCATGAAGTACCGCGTGACATGCCTGACGCCCACTCTTGTAGGCGACGGCCAAAAACTAGCCCCCATCGATTATATGGTGTGGAAGGACCACGTCAACGTCCTAGACCAACGCCGCATCTTCCGCCTACTCGCAAAGGGTCCGCGCCTCGAAGGCTATCTAGCGCAACTCAAGAAAGCCGACAAGCTGGACTTCGCCTCCTGGGGCGGCTTCGCTCAAAATTTCGCCGGCCGCCGCTTGCCGTTCGAACACACTAGCTCCATCCCGCTCTACGAACGCGCCCACGCCGCCGACCTATTCATCCCAACTTTTGCGACCAACGCCAGCGGCCCCTACCTCCCCGCGACCGCACTCAAAGGAGCCCTCCGCACAGGCTCCGTCTTCGACCGCTGGAACGAAAACACCGTCCGTGATCTAGCCGAGCGCGTGGAAGACCGCGTCCCCCGCTACTTCGCGAACAAAGCTGAAGACGCCGTGCTCGGCGGATCAGGCTCGAACCGCATGCGCCGCATCTCCGTAGCCGACTCCGCCGTAGTCAACTACACCGGCATGAAAGTCTACCTCCTCCGCACCGCGACCCTTATCGCCCGTGGCCAAGACCGCTTAGAGCTAGGCTGGAAATCCGCCCGCGGCTCCGTAGAAGCCAAGCGCGTAGACGAAAGCGTTCCCCTCTTCGCCGAAATGGCCGCCCCCGGCACCGCCTTCGACGGCCAGTGGCGCGAACGCTCTGTCAGCGATCGCATCAAAATGTTCCAAGCGTCAAATCGTTATGCCGAAGGCCAACTAGAACGCCACCGTGAATACGCCCAACGCACCGGAATGACCAAGCTTGCCGCTAAGCTAGACCAACTCTCCGCCCGCCTGGCCGAAGTCCGCGCCAGCGATCACGCCTGCCTGCTCTCCATCGGATGGGGCGGCGGCCTCCTAGGCAAGTCCGCCTACCTCAAAACCGAAGACGGCAACTACCGCAAGATCCTGCGCCAGATGCCCATCTACCAGCGCGCCATCCAAACCGGCATGCCGTTCCCCAAAACCCGTCGCATAGTCTTCGAAGGCAACCAGCCGGCCAGCCTCCCCGGCTGGGTAATGCTCGAAGTGGGCTGAAGCGTAATAGAAGGCTCCGCCGCCTGCTTAACCCTCTCCATTTAGCCGCAAGCCGATCCGAAATCTCTCGTTGTCAAACGGCGAGCAATACCGGACATTCCCCAGTTCGACGATATCTTTAGTCCGTAATCGCACGATGGTTCCAGGCAAAATGGACTTAAGGCTTATGATTCCAAGCCCGTTTCTTGAAACATCCACGACTTTAACCTTATGCCGCTCCAAAGCTAATGGATGGATTTCCTGCAGGATCGCCTCGCCTTCGGCACGGAAACGTTGCTCAGATCGCTTTTGTTTCGCGCCCGAATAAGCCCCTTTTATAGATAGAAGCTTCATCTGTTGTCCGGCGCAATCGGAGAGCTGATCCTGGCACATTCTGCATTCTAATAGGTGGAGTTCAATCAGCGAGAGACGTTCTGATTCAACTTGCCCCCGCAGGTAAAGCGCCAGATCGTCTTCGTGTATATGGACCGGAATGTATTCATCGAGCATGGAACAGTCTCCCAGGAAGCTCGCTGAATACCGAGCTCGGCCGGCGACCAGAATGTCACGGTATAATCTGGAATGTCATACGCCATTTGGCCCAGAGTGTTTACCGTAATTAATCCGTTAGAGCAGACAATTGGCGCCATTAATTGACCCATGGTTCGCAGGCTGCGGCGTAGAATAAAACTTAACGGAGTTGCCTGCCGTATAGTCTTCGAAGGCAAGCAACCCGCCAGCCCGGTTGGGTAATGCTCGAAGTCGGCTGACGCGTGTGCTAGCATTCTTGGAATGCACACCCTCAAACTCGCCGTCGCCGTCGCGTTTCTAGCCGCCTTCGCCGTAGCCCAAACGCCCGCCATGAAAACCTTCGCCTCGTCCTCCGACGTAGCCGCGATGATCGCCAAAGCCAAGGCCGAGCGCAAACCCGACCAGCCCCTCTTCGCCCAACCCATCCTTCAGCTAGCGCCCTACACCGCCAGTCTCGAATACCGCGGCGCCGTAGGTCCCGCCGCCGTCCACGAAACCGAAGCCGAAATGTTCTACGTGATCGAAGGCTCCGCCACCCTCGTCACCGGAGGCAAGCTAGTCAACGAAAAACGCACCAACGCCGCCAACCTCACCGGCACCGCGATAGAAGGCGGCTCCGCCCGCCCCGTAGCGAAAGGTGATTTCGTCATCGTCCCCGAAAACACCCCGCACTGGTTCAGCCCCATCAACGGCACCATCGTACTGATGTCGTTTCACGTGCCGCGCCCCGCAAAGTAAGACGCTAAGCGGCAACCAGCGCGCGCACGTGAGCCCCAACCGCAGCCTCCAGGCCGCTCAAGCTGTAGCCGCCTTCGAGCACCGAGATCAGACGCCCATTCGCATGCATTCCCGCGATCTCCAGCATGATCTTGGTGAGATCCGCGAAATCCCCATCGCTCAGTTCGAAACGCCCCAGCGGATCGCCCTCGCGCGAATCGAACCCCGCCGAGACCATCACTAAATCCGGCTTAAACGCATCCGCCGCCCGCCGGAGATTTTCGCGAAAAGCCCCCACGATTTCGCCGCGCCCCGCGCCAGCCGGAAACGGAAAATTCAAGGTGCAGCCCTGCCCCTTACCGTCGCCCGTCTCCTCCGCCGCGCCCGTCCCCGGATACCACGGTGATTGATGCGTGCTCATAAAAAACACGGAGCCATCTCGATAGAACGTATCCTGCGTGCCGTTCCCGTGATGCACATCCCAATCCACGATCATCACTTTCGCTAGTCCGTGCTTCCGTTGCGCATAACGAGCCGCGATCGCAATGTTATTAAAAATGCAAAATCCCATCCCCTGATCCGGCCGCGCATGATGCCCCGGAGGCCGCACCGCGCAAAAAGCATTCGCAGCTTTGCCGGCCACGACCGCATCGACAGCATTCAAAACGCCTCCCACTGCGCGCACCGCGACATCCAACGATTGCGGGCCGACGTTGGTATCGCCAGTCCTCAATTCGTGCGCGCCCGCTGCAATATCGCGCTTCACCGTCGCGATGTACCCGCGTCCATGCACCAGCGCGATTTCGTCCTCGCTCGCCACCCGCACCTCCACGCGCTGAAGCTGCGAAAGTAGGCCGCTCCCCTCCATCGCGCGCGTCACCGCGTCATAGCGCGCCGGCTGTTCGGGATGCCCCGCACCTGGATCGTGCCGCCTGTAGACCGGATCGAGCAGCAGCCCCGTAGGCTTACGATCGGTGGCGTCGAACATCATAGTCCCCGTAAAATAGCACCAGCAATGTCCATTATGAAAGATCCCGTAACCTGGCTCTACCCGCCCATCGAGCCCTTTAACACCGGCCGCCTCCAGGTCTCCCCCGTGCACGAAATCTATTACGAAGAAAGCGGCAACCCCGCCGGCAAGCCCGCGATCTTCCTGCACGGCGGCCCCGGCGGCGGCTCCGATCCCAAACAGCGCCGCTTCTTCCATCCCGAAAAGTACCGCATCGTAAACTTCGACCAGCGCGGCTGCGGCAAAAGCACGCCCTATGCGTCCCTCGAAGCCAATACCACCTGGGACCTGGTCGCCGACATCGAAAAAATCCGCGAGCACTTACGCATCGAGCGTTGGCAAGTCTTCGGCGGATCTTGGGGCTCCACCCTCGCCCTCGCCTATGCCGAAACCCATCCGGATCGCGTCACCGAACTCGTTCTCCGCGGCATCTTCCTGCTGCGCAAACAGGAAATCGACTGGTTCTACCAGCGCGGCGCCTCGGTCCTCTATCCGGACGCCTGGGAACCCTACCTAGCCCACATCCCCGCAGCAGAACAAGACGATCTCCTCTCCGCCTACCACCGCCGCCTCACCAGTGACGATCCCGCCGTCCGCCTGGCCGCCGCCAAAATCTGGAGCGGATGGGAAGGAGCCACCTCCAAGCTCCTGCCCGACCCCGCCTTCGCCGGTCACTACGAAGAGGATGAGTTCGCGCTAGCCTTCGCCCGCATAGAAGCCCACTACTTCGTCAACAAAGGATTCTTCGAATTTGACGACCAGTTGTTGCGCAATGTCTCCAACATCCGCCACATCCCCGGCGTAATCGTGCAAGGCCGCTACGACGTCGTCTGCCCCATGGAAAGCGCCTGGGCCCTCTATCGCGCCTGGCCCGAAGCCGAACTCATAATCACTCCCGATAGCGGCCACAGCGCCCTCGAACCGTCCAACAGCCGCGCCCTTGTCGCTGCCACCGACAAATTCGCCGGATGAGCGCCGCCCTACGCGAGATCGTCAACAAACAGCCATTAAAAAATTGCTAACCTGTACTTTCCCCCAGGCTGACACTCGTCGACACAACCAATCTACGAAGGCGGGCTTTCTAAAATGACGACTGAAGATACCATGAGCAAACTGGTGGGAGCGCTGCTCCTTGAGTTGGTAGCAGACGTACCCGATAAGCCGGGTTTCGAATCCGTAAAGGCGGACCTCCTGGCCGCTAGCCAAGCCTACGAGTATGCGCAGAAGAAGGACCTGGCCCTGCGCTTTTATCTGGCATTCCGCTCGCTGCTTCATCTGCAGGATCAACTGCAAAAAGCAGTGGCCGCCAAGGTCATGAGCGCCGCAGCCGGCGCCGACTACGGGCAGAACACCTCCTACCAGCACGAGGGAACGCAGGAGAACTACTCGCCTCAGCAGTATGAAGGACAGCACTGATCTCCGGCGACGGCGGCCATAGCCAGGCCCACGAAAAAATGAAACATTCCCCGCAGCGCTGACTCTAACCCGTCGAACGACGCGGAAGTTCGACACTTTTGGGCGCGAAGGAGTCCAAACATTCCGCCCGCCCGCAGGGCAAGACTTCCTTTGCACGAGGGAAGCTGGCCCTGCATACATTCCAGCCGAGCCGGCTAGAAATCGACGCAGCCATGAGCGCTTGCGAAGTCCGCCAGGAACTCCTCCGCCAATATTCCGATGCGGCAGAGAAACTCATCCCTCTCTCTAAGGAATTGGCAAATGTGGCGCGTAGCTACGAGGCCGATATGTTTATGCGAATCTGGGAACGCTTCACGCGCGCTCAGGAAGTTTGCGAACACGCCCGCCGCGCCCTCGAATCCCACGCCGCATCCCACCGGTGCCTTTAGGACTGCGGATAGACGATGCAAATTCTGCGCACTCCCCAAGCCTCGCCGCGGATTTTCGCGCAGTTCGGCCATTGCATTTTATTGCAAACACATCCCAAATCGATTTGGTCACACACCTGCTCCACCACGAAAAGGAGCGTAACGACATGAGTAAAATCCTGGGAATTGTGCTGATCGTACTCGGAATCGTGGGCTTAGCCTGGGGAGGCTTCAGTTACACCACGCGCGAGAAGGTAGTTGATATCGGACCCATCCACGCCTCGCGCGACAAGAACCACTCGGTGCCGCTATCGCCCATCGCCGGAGCCATTGCCCTTGTGGGTGGCATCGTGCTCGTGGCCGTTGGCAAAAACAATTAGATTCGCTTTACTAGCGAAAGGAGCTTTCCATGCTTTACTACGCCTTGATGTTTCTCTTGCTCGCGCTGATCGCCGGAGCCCTCGGCTTCGGAGTCGTAGCATTCGCCGCCGCCGAGATAGCCCGCATCGTGTTCTTCGTTTTCATCGTTCTCTTCCTGGTCGGCCTGATCTCGCACCTCTTCCGGCGCCCCCGTAGTCTCTAGCTCCCATGGCGAAACCGGACCGCTCCAACTTCTCGATCGCAGGCCGCATCGTTTTCGGCGTCGTCGCCCTGTCAATGATCTACCTGCTGCTCCACTTCCTCGGCTATCTGCCCGGGCGCTAGAGTCAGCCAAACATTGGTAGGCGCGGCTGGACTCGAACCAGCGACCCTCAGCTTAGAAGGCTGATGCTCTATCCACCTGAGCTACGCGCCCGCACTTTCCATGTTAACAACGCGCAGTCGTTATACTGAAGTCAGTGGATAAGAATCAAATGCTCGTCTTGGCCTTTGCCAACGTGCCGACGATCATCACCGTGTTAAGCGGTATCCTTCTAAACAACGGACGGCTCGGAGATCTATCCAGCAACATTCGTTCCATGGATGTTCGTCTCACAAACATGGAGAACAAGTTCGATAACCGATTCGCCAGTCTGGAGCATAAATTCGGCACCCGCTTCGATCTCCTGCTCAGCAAAGTTGTCGATCTCGACAACCCTCTCAACCGCATCGAAGCCCAACGCCACTAGATCCCACATTTCAGCAGTTTTGGCACGCGGCCGCCGCTAAGTTGCTACCCTTGAATTCACACATGGCCAGTAAAAAACGACACCTCATCCTGCTTGAAGGCAGCATGCTACACCTGCTCTCCCAAACGAATATCCAGGTTTAATCTTGCCGCATGTCTCGCTTGGGGTACGCGGCCGGCATCTTCCTGCTTACGATCTCGCTTCGGGGCTTCCTTCTCTCACGTACACCTTCGGCCGATTTCCTTTTCGGAAGTCAGACAGTAGCCGGCTTTCACTCCGGGGATGAGGCCATCAACGTAGCCATCGCGCTAAGTAAAACAGGGCGCTTTGCAGACCCCTTCGCTGAACCCACAGGCCCAACCGCCCACGTTCCTCCTTCGTTTCCCTGGGTAACGTCGTATCTGTTTCGCATCGCGGGATACGGCAACACGGCAGCTGCCCTTCGCAACGCCTTTAATATTGTGGGCTTCGGCCTGCTCTACGCTTCTTTTCCCATCGCTGCATCCGCGATTGGTCTGGCCGCCGAGTCGGGAGCCGTAACTGGTATCTTGGCGGCAATCTACCCGGCATTCCGCTCGAGCGAGGTGTTTCGCGGCCGCGATGAATGGGCGGCGGCGCTGGTACTGCTCTGGTTAACCGTTCTGCTGTTGAAAATGTCCAACCGGGCGGAGACCCAGTTCGCAGATACCACCATTTTCGGATTGGGCTGGGGATTACTTCTCCACATCCAGCCTGCCATGCTCACCGTGCTCGTGGTTCATGGTGTGATCTTTCTGCTCTATCGAACGCCTATCGCAAGGGCGCAGCGCCTCCGTCAAGCGGCGGCAGTGGCCGCCATCGTTCTGCTGCTGCTCATGCCCTGGACCGTCCGCAACCATTCCGCGCTAGGCGCGTGGATGTTTATGCGGGACAACTTCGGGTTGGAACTGAGAGTTTCCCACGGTGATGGCGCGCAGCCTTCACAGGAAGCCAATGAGAGAAGCGGATGGATATGCACCTTCCACCCCACCTGCTCCATGGCCGCGGTGAACCAGATTAGGCAGGTTGGAGAAGTCCGCTTTAATCGCCAATGTCTCCATGACGCGCTGGCGTGGATATCGAGCCATCCCCAACATGCCGGTGTACTGACACTCGCCCGGACCTCTATTTTCTGGTTGGACCTCCCGTCCAATCGGTCGACATTTGCAGTACGCCTTCTATGGTCTGTTCTCGGCTGGCTCGGGTTGATCAGAATGAGGATGGCGGGATATCGCCTTCAGGCGGCGCTATTTGGATCGGTGCTCGTGTTTTATCCATTGGTTTACTACCTGGTACAATATTCTAACCGCTACGTAGTCGCAATCTGCTTCGCGATTTTCTTGCCCGCCGGATTCGCGCTTCATCGGATGTATCTCGCTTTGCGCGTTAGTGTCAGACCAGCGGCGTAGAGCGCTCCAACGCGTGCCAACCCCCAACTTGCTACCCTTGAATTTCACACATGGCTGATAAAAAACTACAGATCATCCCGCTCGGAGGCCTGGGCGAGTTCGGCATGAACTGCATGGCCGTCCGCTACGGCGACGACATCATCGTGCTCGACGCCGGCATGATGTTCCCCGACGCCGAACTCCTGGGCGTCGACATCGTCACCCCCGACTTCACCTACCTCGAGCAAAATCGCGAACACGTCCGCGGCCTGGTCCTCACCCACGGCCACGAAGACCACATCGGCGGCATCCCCTTCCTGCTCGCGCAAATGAACATCCCGGTCTACGGCACCGCCTTCACGCTAGCCCTGGTCGAGCGGCGCCTGGAAGAGCACCAGATGCTCGATTCCGCGAAACTCCACAAAGTCAAACCCGGCGGCAAGCTCACGCTCGGACCGTTCTCGATCGAATTCATCCACGTCACCCACTCCATCGTGAGCTGCGTGCTGCTGGCCATCACCACTCCGCTCGGCGTCATCATCCACACCGGCGATTACAAAGTGGACCCCACGCCCACCGACAACGAACTCTTCGATCTCCACACCCTAGCCGAATACGGCAAACGCGGCGTGCTGCTGCTGATGTCCGATTCCACCAACGTCGATCGCCCCGGCTACACCGAAAGCGAACGCGCCGTCGGCCCGCGCCTCGAAGATTTATTCGTGCGCTCCCCGCGCCGCCTGGTCATCTCCTGTTTCAGTTCGTCCATCCACCGCCTGCAGCAAATTCTGGATCTCGCGCAAGAATACGGACGCAAAGTCGCGTTCCTCGGCCGCAGCATGAACAACACCACCGAGATCGCCCACGACCTCGGCCTGCTGACCATCCCCAACGGCATTCTGCTGCGCCCGCAGGACATCATGCAGACTGCCCCCAGCAAGCTGGTGGCGGTAGTCTCCGGCACGCAAGGCGAGCCCATGTCCGCCCTCTCGCGAGTAGCCGTCGACAATCACAAATCGCTGTCGCTCGAACAAGGCGACACCGTGGCCCTCAGCTCCCGCATCATCCCCGGCAACGAAAAAGGCATCTACCGCATGATGAACCACATCGCCAAGCGCGGCGCCGACGTCATCTACGGCAACATGAACCCGCCGATTCACGTCTCCGGCCACGGCAGCGCCGAAGAGCTGCGGCTGGTGCTGAACCTGGTGCGCCCCCGCTTCTTCGTCCCGATTCACGGCGAGTACCGCCAGCTGGCGAAACACGCCCAACTAGCCCAGCACTTGAGCCATCTGGGCCTCGAAGACACCTTCGTATTGGAATCCGGCCAGACTCTCGTGATCGACAACAACGGCGCCCGCAAAGGCGAGCCAGTCACCGTAGGCCGCGTCTGCATCGACTCCGGCTCCATCGGCGACGTAGTCGAAGACATGGTCATCCGCGACCGCCGCCATCTTTCCGAAGACGGCTTCGTGCTCCCCATCATCGCCATGAACAAAAACTCGGGCCTGGCCGAAGGCCTGCCCGAAATCGTAAGCCGCGGCTTCATGTCCATGGACGAAGGCACGGACCTGCTGCGCGACGCCCGCCAAGTGGTTCTGAAAACCATCGAAGGTTCGACAGCCGAAGAGCGCGGCGACTGGGGCGTCATGCAGGAAAAAATCCGTGCCGACCTGAAGCGCTTCATCAGCAAATCAACCTCGCGCCGCCCCTTGATCATGCCCGTGATCCTGGAGGTTTAGATAGTGGAGATCACCGACGCCTCAAACTACCCCGGCCAAGCCGACCAGCTCTTCACTCCGGAAACCGAATCCGAAGTCGCTTCCATTTTGAAGCGCGCCTCGCAAGAAAAAATTCCCGTAACCGTGTGCGGTGCCCTCACTGGCCTGGCCGGAGGCGCGTCCCCCTCCGGCGGCTGGGCGCTCTCGCTCACGCGCCTGCGGAAACTAGAAGTAAGCAAGGGCAGGGCAGTCGTCGGCCCGGGGGTCCTACTCCGCGAAGTGCAAGCCGCCGCCGCCAACTCCGGCCAATTCTACGCCCCCGACCCCACCGAAAACACATCGTCCATCGGCGGCAACATCGCCGCGAATTCCAGCGGCTCCCGCAGCTTCCGCTACGGAGCCACCCGCCGCCACGTCCTCTCCCTGCGCGTAGCGTTCATGGATGGCAGCATCCAAACCTTCCACCGCGGCGAAAAAATCGACTTCGAAGTCCCGCGAATCTCACTCCCGCACACCACCAAACACTCCGCCGGCTACCCGCTAGCCCCCGGCATGGAATGGGTCGATCTCATCGTCGGCAACGAAGGCACCCTAGGAGTCGTAACCGAAGCCGAATTGCAATTCCTCCCCGCGCCCGGCGAGCGTCTAGGCGGCGTAGTCTTCTTTCGCTCCGAAGCAGACGCTCTCGAAGCAGTCGACCGCTGGCGTCCCACGCCCGGCCTCAACATGATCGAATACATCGATCACGCCTCGCTCCAAATGATGGACACCGCGCATCAAGCCGCACTCATGATCGAGATCGAAGGCGACGCCGACATCGACATGTCGACCGCGCTGGGAAACGATTCCTGGTTCGCCACCTCTGCCTCCGACCGCGAACGCTTCCGCGTCTTCCGCCACACCCTAGCCGAGAAAGCCAACGACCGCGTCCGCCGCACCGGCTTTGTAAAATTCGGTACCGACTACGCGGTGCCGCTCGACAAAAATCGCGAGATGATGGCCATCTACCGCCGCGTACTCGACGCCGACTCCCCCGGCCGCTACGTGATCTACGGACACATCGGCGACGCCCACGTCCACGTCAACAGCTTCCCCGAAACCCGCGACCAATTCGAACGCGGCAAGGAAGTCATGACGGATTTGGCCCGCGAAGCCGTCAAGTTGGGAGGCACCGTAGGCGCCGAACACGGTCTAGGCAAACGCAAAGCCCACCTCTTAGAAATCCAATACCCACCCGATCAAATCGAGGCCATGAAACAAGTGAAACACCGCTTCGATCCCGCTTGGCTCCTAGGCCGCGGCACTCTCTTCGCTCAACCGGACTAGGCGGCCGCCACGTCGGTCTTAGTGAAGTCGTTGCCGATGAAGAGGAGCGCCTCCCCGCTCACTTTGGCAATCGAGTAGCTCAAGCAATCCCCGAAATTAAGCGCCGCCTTGTGCCGCCCTTTGCCATATCGAAAGTACGCCCCAAAGGCGATGCTAGCGTGCTCGTCGGTAAGCGAAATCACCCGAGCACCTGACGCCCGCAGAAATTCGTTAACTACTGCCAGGCCGTCGCGCCGCAGCTTAATCGTCAGAACCACGGCGGTTTCGAAAAGCGTTGGCGCTCCAATCCCCAAAGTTTCCGCACCCTCGATCCGTTCGAGCAGCTCCAAGTACCCAGCTTCCCGGCATAGGATGGCCACAATCGCTGATGAATCTAAAATCATGCGGCAATCATGTCGGTTCCCCGTGTTTCCCGTAACCTAACGCGCGTTCTTCTTGCGCTTTGGTCCACCTCCGCGAGGCGCCTTTAGGGAGGCTCGGCCAAACGCGGTTCTCAAGGTAAGACAGCAGCCGCTGCTTTCGATCCAGCCCCGCGGCAGCCGTTAAGCGTTCCTTCTTTTCCTTAAGCGCCTGCCGAATCACTTCGGTTTTGGAAGAACGGGTAAGACGGCTCAATTGTTGGGCAAGCTGCTCCAGTTCAGGATTCTTAATGCTCATAGCCATCGTTATATACTCTATACCGAAAGTATATAACAGCTAGCGGTCGCTCGGCGTAACCCGCTCGTGGCATTCCATGCCCGTCGACATATCGTTGCCGAACATATCAGCATACTCCGGCAAGTTCATCATGAACGACTTCTTCGAAACGATGAAAATTTTCTGCAAATAAGCCTCGCAAGCCCCGATCATTGCCTCCGCATGCACCGCCGCCCCCATGCGGAACACACGAATCTCTTTCTTTCTATCCGCCATCAGCGTCATGCGATACGCCTCAGGCTCCTTGTCCGGCCGAATGGTGAAGCCATAAGCCTTCAGCCTTTCGAGCACGTTCAGTTCCTGCCGCTTCCCGTTGTCGCTCAAAATCCAGTAAGCCACCACCGGCTGCTGCGGATCGATTTTGCCGTCCTTAAGCTTCGCGTCGTAATGCACGGTATTCCCATTCACACTGCGCTCAATGACGAATAGAGGAACCAAAGTTTCTTGAGCGGAAACGGTCGTGACCAAAGCCAGTAGGGCGATGAACACACGCGGACTGAGTCGGGGCAACCTGAAAAGAACTCCCTAAATACAAGGTTAGCGCAGGGTTACTTCCGCGCGCTCACGCTGCGGGAAAGCCGGCACCACAAGAAACTCCACGGCGACAGCGTCACGTCCTTCGCGCCGCTTTCACGCAGCACCTGTGCGTAATACCCAGTCTCCGCCGTATCGAAAACCAACAGCCGCCCGCCAGGCTTCAGAACCCGCAGCATTTCGCGCAGCGCCTTGTCCCCGCTCGCGATCGTCCGGCCAGTGTATGCAGCGCATTCGCCGAAACCACCACGTCGTAGTGATTCTCCGGATAAACCAGCTTCCGCGCATCGCCGCTCTCGAACCGTACCCGGTCCGCCACGCCCTCGGCCTTGGCATTCTCTTTCGCCGAGTCCGCCGAATTTCCCGACAGATCCTGCGGATTCCACACGTCGATCCCAGTGACCTTACCGGTCTTCAGCCGTTTCGCCGCACCGATCGCCAGCAGCCCGCGCCCGCAGCCCACATCCAGAACTTTTTCGTCCCCTTGCAGAGCCAGTTGATCCAGCAATTGCTCCCGCAGCAGCAGCTTCCCATCTTTGCTGGAGCGAATCTTGAACCAAGCCACCCCCGCGCAAACCAACGCCACCGCGCCAGCGCCGCGAGCACGTGTTCCGCCGGCGCCGGGTAATCCTGCCGGTTCATGAACCAGAACGCGACCCCCGTGGCGAGCGCCCATCCCGCGCGCCCAAACCACCCGCGAGCCACCAGCGGCGCGTCAATCCCGTAATCAACCTGGACCAGCGGTAACAGCCGCCGCCATTAAACCGCAACCTCAACCGGCGGTGCCACCACCTCCAGCGGCTTCTTGAATTTGCACTCCGCATTCGGACACTGCGCAAACGCACCCGACTTCAAATACTTCTCGATCAAATACCCGCCGCCGCAATCCGGACACTTCTCCGCAATCGGCTTGCCCCACGCCACAAACTCGCACTCCGGATACCGGTTGCATCCGTAGAAAGTTTTCCCGCGCTTAGACCGCCGCTCGATGATCTCGCCCTCGGAGCAATTCGGGCACTTCACGCCAATCGTCTTCTGCTTAACGTATTTGCACTTGGGATAATTCCCGCAAGCCACAAACTCCCCAAAGCGCCCGTACTTCTTGACGAGCTTCCCGCCGCACTGCGGACAATCCTCGTCCAGCGGCACGTCCTTAGGCTTCTGCGCCTCGCCCAAGTTGCTTCGTGGTCTTACAATCCGGATATCCCGAGCAAGCCAAAAACTGCCCGAATCGACCCTTCTTCAGCACCATCGGCCGCCCGCAGTTATCGCAATAAACCGCCTCGTCCTGCTCCGTTGCGCCTTCCTCAGCGATCTCGCGAGTATTTGTACAATCCGGATACCCCGTGCAAGCAATGAAGCTCCCATGCTTGCCCCACTTGATCACCATGGGCTTGCCGCACTTCTCGCACACGAAGTCGGTGGGCCGCTCCATGCGCTTGATATCGGTCATGTGCAGCGCCGCGTGCTCCAGATCCTTCTCGAAGCGCACGTAGAAGTCGCTCATGGCCGTACGCCAATCGAGCTTGCCCTCTTCGATCTCGTCGAGCTCCGCCTCCATCCGCGCCGTGTAACTGGTATCGAACAGATCGTCGAAGCTCTCGAGCAGCAGATCCGTCACCACCATCCCCAACTCGGTCGGAGAGAACTTGCCGCCTTCCTTCCGCGCATACTCGCGATCCTGAATCGTCGACAGGATCGAAGCGTAAGTCGAAGGCCGCCCCACGCCATTCGCTTCCAGTTCCTTCACCAGCGTAGCTTCCGTGAACCGCGGAGGCGGCTCCGTGAAATGCTGCTCCGGCAGAATCGCCTTGAACTTCAGCACCTCGCCCTGCGTCACCGCCGGCAGCTTGCTCTTTTCTTCCTCGTCGTCCTCGTCCTTAGCGTCCTTGCCTTCCTTATATACTCGCAGGAACCCGTTGAATTTCTCGACGCTCCCGGTAGCCCGGAAAATGTAATCCGCCCCGTCCTTGCCCTTGGCATCGACGTCGATCGTAGTCTGATCGAACACCGCCGGCGTCATCTGCGACGCCACGAACCGCTGCCAGATCAACGCGTATAACTTGGCCTCGTCCTCCGCCAGGAAACTAGCCACGCTCTCCGGAGTCCGCAGCGCCGACGTCGGACGAATCGCTTCGTGCGCGTCCTGCGCATCTTTCTTACTCTTATAAACAGTTCGGTTTCTCGGGACGATAATCCGCCCCATAGCGCTCCGCGATCATCCCGCGCACTTCATCCAGCGCATCCGCCGACACGCGCGTAGAATCCGTACGCATGTAGCTGATCAGACCGACCGCGCCCTCGTCCTTGCCCAGCTCCACGCCTTCGTAAAGCTTCTGCGCCAGCATCATCGTACGCTTCACGCTAAAGCGCAGCTTACGAGCCGACTCCTGCTGCAGCGTCGAAGTAATAAACGGCGGCACCGGATTCCGCTTCTTCTCGCGATTCGTAACCGACCGCACCACATACGCCGTGCCGTCGAGCGTCGCGACAATCGCATCCGCCTCCGCCTGGTTCGAAATCTCGAGGTTCTCTTCGTTCTTCTTGGCCAGGTGCGCGCTCAACTGCGGCGGTTTCTTCGCCGCCAGGTTGACGTCGATGCTCCAATACTCTTTCTTGATGAACGCCTTGATCTCGCGCTCGCGATCCACAATCAACCGCAGCGCGACAGTCTGCACGCGCCCCGCCGACAGCCCTCGCCGCACTTTATCCCACAGCAGCGGCGAAATCTTGTAGCCCACCAGGCGATCCAAAATCCGCCGCGCCTGCTGCGCGTCCACTAGATGCAAATTCACCGACAACGGCTTTTCGAACGCCTTCTGGATAGCGCTCTTCGTGATCTCGTTAAACATCACGCGGAAGAACTTTGGACCGTTCTTGCGATCCTGCAACTCCTCCTGCAGATGAAAACAAATCGCCTCGCCCTCGCGATCCGGATCGGCCGCCAGGAATACGGAATCCGCGCCCTTAGCCGCCGTCTTCAGCTCCGCGATCAGCTTCTTTTTGCCCTCAATCACCTCGTAAACCGGCTTGAAGTCGTGTTCGACGTCCACCGACAGATTCTTCTTGGGCAGATCCTTCACGTGCCCCAGCGAGGCCTTCACCGTGTAGTTCTTGCCCAGGTACTTCCCAATCGTTTTCGCCTTCGCCGGAGATTCAACGATGACGAGATTCTTTGCCATATGAGTGCTGAAACCTTCCTTAAACCACTGCCGTCATGGCAGCCCTCGACTACCTTATAAGAAACAACCGAAATCTTAGCATGATAAACCGCTGGCTGTTTGGCGGTCGATGTCAATAGCGCCGCGCTCAATCCATCCACACCCGGATATAGCTCTTGCCCGGAAGCTGGCGAACCAGTCCGGCCAGTTCCAACTCGAACAAAGCCGCAATCGCTTCCGAGGACGAGACCTCTTCTAACGACTCTATCAGGTTATCCAACCCCATCGGAACGTCCGTCCGCAGCCGCCTCAAAATTGCACGAGCCGCACTGCCCAATACGGATGCCGGAATCGCCCGCATTGGTTTCTTCTGAATTTTCATCCTTTAGATTCAGTCGATTGCGGCACTGATCCACCAGCCTCCGTCGGTCGTCCGCCTTCAATTCCACCGACCACATCGTTCCATTCCTGGACCAGTTTCGCCCCCTGCTTGATCAACAAATTGGGCCCCCAGCTCATCTTCGATGTGATATTCCCGGGCACCGCGAACACCTCCCGGTTCTGCTCCGCCGCCAGCTTGGCCGTGATCGCCGACCCCGAATATTCGCTCCCCTCCACCACCAGTACCCCTGCGCTCATCCCGCTGATGATGCGATTGCGAATCGGAAAGTTCTGCGGATAAGCCGGCGCGCCCATCGGGAATTCCGTGACCAACAGCCCCGCCTCCGCAATCTGCTCCGCCAGCTTCCGGTTCTCCGCCGGATAGATCTGGTCGATCCCACACCCGAACACCGCAATCGTCCCGCCACCCACTTCGAGCACTCCTTTATGCGCAGCCGTGTCGATCCCCCGCGCCATCCCGCTAGCAATCGTCATCCCCGCCGCAGCCAGAGTCCGCCGACAATTTCGTCGCCACCACAGCGCCATAAGCCGTAGGCCGCCGCGTCCCCACCACCCCGATCATCAACGTCCCCAGCAATTCCACCCGCCCCCGCGCAAACAGCAGCGGCGGAGGATCGAAAATATCCCGCAGCGCCGGAGGATACCGCGCATCCGTCAGCGGAATCAACACCGCCCCCGCCTTTGCCGCCTGCGTCTGCTGCTCCGCCGCATCGTCGAAAGCGCACCCGCTAGCCAGACTCTGCGCCACGCTAGCCGCCAGCCCCGCCGCCTGCAGTTCCGACTTCGACGCCCGAAAAATAGCCTGCGGCGTCCGGAACACCTCCAGACAGTTGCCCCGCCTTCCGCGTCCCCAGCCCCGGAGTCATCCGCAGCGCCAGCCAGTAAAGCCCGTCGTCCGGGTATGGCTGTCGAAGCAGGTTGCATGTAATGTTGGTGCGCCGAGCCGCGCGGAAATCTCATTCTTTGCGCTACTCTAGTGGCTGATGACCCAAGCCGTTCAAGCCACCTACGACGACGCCAACCTCCTGCTGCGCCTCTACGAAATGCGCCGCGAAGAAAAAATGCGCGAAGCCCGCGCCTGGTTTGTCGCCAACTTCAAGCCCAAAAGCATGGCCGATATCCAGCAGCTCTGCCCGCCCGGATCGGACACAACGCACGCATGCGCATGGTCTCCACCTATTGGGACATGGCCGCGTCCTTCGTCACCGCCGGCGTTCTCAACCCCGATCTCTTTTTCGCGAACAGCCGTGAAATGCTGCTGGTGGCTATTCGTCTGCGCCCTGTTCTCGCCGAAATCCGCGCCGCCTACAAAGACCCCACCTTTCTTGCGAACCTCGAAACCGTGGCCCAGCAGTACTCCGATCATTTGAACAAGGTCAGTCCCGGAACGCTCGATGCGTTCACCGCCCGCGTCGGAGGCTGAAGACCTCTCAGTGCTCCGCGAGCCGGACTATTTTGAAGATCAGGAGCTCAGCCTGATCTACGTCGCCAAGAAGCTGAAGGAAGCTCTCGCGCTGGAAAAATTGCTGACCGACACCGGATTGGATTATCTGGTCGAGCCCGATCGCTACAGTGGCGGCATCATCTTCCGCTCCGAGCGCATTGGCGCATTTTTCTACGTCGCCCCCGCGGACGAAGAAAAAGCCCGCAGCGCCATGCGCGACGCCGGCTACAAGCCCTACGAAGCCTCTGCGTGATCGGGACGCGGGGCCTATTGCGTCGGCGGACTGCCAATCGGAATCGTCACGATGTTGCTGGTACTCAAGCTCTGCGAAATCGTCGCTTGTGCCAGCGCGTCCGGCGTCACACTCGAATTGATTTCCAGTTGCACCACGTACACCCCGATTTGGCCCGGTATCAGCGACGCTGAAATCACCGTCGCACTGGAGCCCCCCACCAGCGCGGACAGATCGGCGAACGGCGCATTAGCCGCTGGACCCGTATACTTCGCTCCATCCACAATCGCCGATAATCCCGGATCTGGAATCACCGAACAGAAGTTGTTGATCACCGGGCTCGAGCAAATCAATCCCAGCCCGGTGGCGTAGAGATTGATGGTCTCGCCCGGTAGCGCGGGGTTGGCGGCCGTGATCGGCGCTCCCGCGAAACTCGCACAGCACAACACCGTGTTAGTGGCCGTCAGCGACAGCAGCACGCCGGACGTGTTCGTATCTAGCGTCGAGGTGCCAGTGCTGATTGCCAGGCCATCGCCGTCCGGACCCGGCACCAGCGCCCGCAGCCGGATGTTGAAATCCTGCGGACCCGCGCTCGCCACCACTGGCGAGTTGGGGTCGGCGTTGATGAGGTTTATGAAATTGGTTTCGATGGTGCTGATTGTGTCGGTGGCCAGTACCGTGTAGCTGTAAGTAGCGTCGCCAATCGTGATGGTTCCCGTATCGCCCGCCTGCACCGAGCCTGCAATCGTGATGGTTCCCGTGGCGAAGCTCGAAGCGTGCACCGCCACCGCCGTGCGCGGCTCCGCAGCCCCCGGCGTTTCATCGGCGATAAATCCCAGGAGCCTGTTCCTGTACCGGAACTCCAATGGCCGTGGTTACCGTAACGCTGCCGTCGGCGTGCGCGACCCGCACCCAAGCCGATACGCTGTTGGCGCCCGTCACTTGGAACGGGAACGCCGCCCTGATCTGCGTCGGGCTCACGGAGAATATGCCCGCGCGGATGCCATCGAAATAAACTTCCACGCCTCCCAGCGAGAACGGCAGCGCGTTCTGCGTCATGTCCGCCGTGGCGTTTACACCCGGGTCCGACAAATTGGTGCCGTTAATCAACACCACCGTGCCCGGCGCGATAATCGCTGCGCTCGCCCCGCCGCTCAAATTCGCGCCGCTAGCGCTGAGCGTCAGCGTGGCATTGGTCGAGAGCGTAGTGGCCAGCGTAATGTTGTTCCCCGGCAAACCCGGCTGCCGCGCAATCAGGTGGATGGTCGCGAGGCCGGCATCTTCAATCGCCAGCACGTTAGGGTCTCCAGCGCCTGCGTTGATCAGCTTAGTCAGCGCCACCGCCACGGTTTCGAGCGTATCGGCGGTGACCACGGTGTACTTGTAATTAATCGTGTTGGTGGCCGATCCAACCGGGTTGCCGATCGTGATAGTGGCATCGTTGCCCGCGGTGATAGTGCCCGCCACCACCACGGACCCCGCCGCAAACACTTCCTTGCTGGCGGCGTTCACGATGCTATTGGGAGTCAGCGAAGGCTGTTCCGGCGAAAACACCAGGACGCGGAAATCGGTAGCATCTGCCACATACAGGTTCTGATTCACCGGGTCCCAGGCCAGCGACGTCGGTGTAGGAAGAATGTCCGCCGTCGACAGCGTCGTGTTGTCGTTGTTGCTGAATACATCGGAGAATTCGTCGGGCTCGCCCAAAATCACATCCGCCTTGGCGGCGTTCGCTGTAGGGATGCTGTTGTATACCAGCACTCGGTCGTTGCCGCCGTCGGCCACGAATAACCGCGTGCCGTCCGATAGCGCAAAGCGCGGAAAACTCAACGTGTAGGCGCACAGTGCCGGGTAGGTCAGGGTCCCATCGCTGTCGGTCCCGTTCGATGCGCACAGGTGCGGACTAACGTCCCCCGTTGGCTTCTGATCGTTGGAGAACGTTTGCGTCATGCCCACCTGCCCGATCTCAACGTCCGCCGGCTTCTGGTTCGTGGTGGGGATGCTGTTCCAGATCAGCACCCGGTTGTATCCCAGATCGGTCACAAAAAGGTGAGTACCGTCGCTCGTCACCGACGTCGGGCTCAGCATGATCTTGGCACTCGCGATCAGATTCGGATTCACCTGATTGATAGGCGGCGCACTCGCGAAATCGGGCTGTCCCAGCACCAGATCGGCGGGCTGATTATTCTGCGTGGGAATCGTATTCCAAATCAGGACACGGTTGTTCTGCGTATCCGCCACGAACAGCTTGCTGCCTTGAATCCAGACCCCCTGCGGCCCGCGCATCGCGCTCGCGGTCACCGACACCAAAGCCACCGAAGTGAAGTCGGTCTGCCCCAAAACGATATCCGCCGGCTGCCCGTTGACGGTCGGAATCGATTTCCATAGGAGCACCCGGTTGTTGGCCGTGTCGGCCACGACCAGAATATGGCCGTCGGACGCCACTGCTGTCGGCAGATGCAGGCTCGCCGCCGTGATCGGCACCGTGGGCGTTGTGGTGGTGGTGTTAAAGTCGGGTTGCCCCACTACCACCGTGGCCGTTCCGCCGCACACCGGGCAGCGGCCGCTCAACGGAGCAATCTCCGCCGTAGCCGCCGGGATCGTCTGGTTGATGTTCGGGTAAATCAAGACCCGGTTGTTGTCCGGCAAAAAATCCCAGATGGTTATCGTCCACCACGAAAAGCGTATTGTTGACGTACGCCAGTCCGCTGGCACCTCCCAATAAGGTGATGGGAGTGCCCTGCAGACTAGCAGGCCTGCGCGGTCTTCGCGGTCCGCCGGCCGGCGCGGGAGTGGTGCTCGCCGCGCCCGCGTTCTGCGCGTTGAAAAAGGGTTGGCCGATAACCGCGCGCGCCGCTTGGCCGGTCACGAAGTCGCCGCCCAAACAGGGTCCGGACAGGACTGCGGCGGCAGTCACTGCAAATAAGTAGGATTTCCACATGCGAGATAAATATTTTAAGACTGCCAACGGAGCCGAAGTTCTGAGTATAACAGTGTATCGACGCGCCCCCGTCCCCGCGCGGTTGCCGCCTAATCAGTACGCCCAAAATGGCCCAGTGCCGGCGGGCGTGGTTTGCCCCTCGATCCCGATAAACACCGTGCGCCCGTAAAAAAACGGCAGCCCCCACGCAAACGCCCCCGGATTCGGTCCCCCGATATTGCTAAGCGCCGGGTTGCCCGAATCGATCAGCGTCAGCGCGTTCCACACCGTGCAACGACAGGTTCTGTGAAACGATCGTCCCCGAACTGCTCGGATTCGGTCCGCTGGTCATCGCCGTCAACGTCACCGGCGAAGGCGCGCAATAATATCCCGCCGCATCCCCGTTGGCCGCGCAATTCGGCAGACCGGTAGTGGTCGAATCCAGAAAATAATAGGCCCCCAGCGCGCTGTCGATAAAGCTATTGGTATACGCCACGCCGCCAAAGGTCGTCGTGAAAGTTCCCTTGGCAGTGGCCGCCTGCGCCAACGCGCTACCCAGCGCATTGTCGGTCTGCGTAGCCGATTCCGAAAGTGATGGTGCCCGTCACCGTACTCGCCCCGCTGGCGCCCACCGATGGCAGCGTAATCGACAGCCCATTGTTGTCCTGCGGGAACATCCACACCGGATTCTGCAATTGCGCCGTCAGCGCCACCGTAGTCGGAGTGCATCCCGCCGCCGGACACGTGAAGTATACGTTCGGAGGCGATGACGACGCGCAAGCCGCGCCGCAATCTTGCCGGAACAGCCCCACGCCCAGAATCCCGTTCGCACCCAAGCTAGATACAGTATTCGCCGCCACCCCGCCCGCGCTGCACGCCGTCGGCGGACCGCTGAAATTCGGCGGCGCTATGATCTGGATGGGAACGTTAGAGGCCACTTCCTCCTGCAAATGCACGTCCACCAGCGCCATCGGCCCCCATTGGAAGCTGGTATCCGGGATATTGAATGCAGTTGCCGATCCCGTTGCTGTTGGCGTCCGTGACATACGGCAGAGCCAGGCCCAGAGCCGACGACAGAATGCGCAGCCCGGAACTCCCGGTATCCACCAGAACATGGTCGATGGTCTGGCAAGTGGCCGTCCCCGGGTTGCAAATGCTCACGCTGGTATACAGACTATTGTCGAAGCCCACCGTTTGGCCGTTCAGACTCGGCCCCGTATCCACCACCAGCGGCAGCGTGTTATTCACCGGAGTCGGTGTAGTCGCCGCCGGCGTACTGCCGCCTCCGCATCCCGCCAACACCGCTACCAAAGCGGCCACCGCGGCCGCCGCACCGGCGCGCCTCATTGCACGATCTCCGCCGTCACGCCGCTCGGCAGCAGCGAGTTCACATACGCGCGCCCGTAAAAAGCCCGCATGTGTCCCGTGCTTTCCACCACCAGATCCGGATTATGCACTACGCCCGCCTTCCGCCGCCTGGGCTGTGCGCGAACCGTAGTCTGAAATTCCGCGCTGTACGTCCCCAGCAACTGCGTCAAATCCGGAATGGTCGGCCCGGTCCAGGAAACTCCAAACACTTTCCCCGCCGGCGTCACGTATTCCTTGATCGATGTGCCGTCACTCGCGGCTGATGAGATGGATGTTGTACGTCCGCATCTGCGTAATCGCGCGCTTGGCCTGGAATTTCACCTGATCGGTGGCCACCGTATCCACCGAACCACCCAGCGCCGCCCATCCAGGCAACGCGGCGGCGGTGAATGCGGACAAAAGAATCAGTGCTTTATTCATGGGCTTTTTTCATGGGATGCAAGTACCTCGCCGGCCTAACCGCACGGGGTCGAACTTTTGAGTATAACAGTGTCTTCGACGCGGGTCAGTCAAACTGGGTTGCACAAACCCGGTTGTACAAACTAGGTCGCAGCCCCTTCGCTCAGGCAATTATTGCTTCTCGTCGAAGGTAATGCCGGATTCCGCGCCAAACTTGCGGTAGTTGCGAAACTCAATGCGATTGCGTACGCAACGCGTTGATCCCTGTTCGCAGCTCAACACCTCCGATGTTGTCGGCAGCAGAAACGGTTGCGGCGTGGACAACCGCACGAAATCGTAATCGACAGCCACCTCCACCTTCACCAACGGAAACAGCAGCGGCATGTTGCGCGTTTCTTTTTCCAGGCGCAGCACCCGCGAAGTCTCTTTATCGATCCAAATGGTTCCGCGCATCGCCGGATAATACAACTGCCCGCCGTCACTGATGCGCCATCCCGAACGCTCCCGCGTGATTTCGAATTTGAAGGTTGTGGCGCTGCGCCCGTTGATAGTGTCCGGCCCGCTCTTGCGGAAAGTGGTGGCCGAGTCCGGATCGAAAACCTCGTCCAGCATCGAAGCAAACTCGCCCGTCGACCAGTTCCCGCCCACCTCTTCCATCGACTTTACCGTTTTGCTGCCGACCTTGATGTTGCTATAGTTCTCGTGCCCGTTCTCATAGGCCAGGTCGGCCGCGATGGTATCGTGTGCCTGCCAGCCATCTTTCGGCCGGTCGCTGTCATAGCGCGTAGTCAACTGCCGGCAGAAAAAGTTTGGCAGCGCCCCCGCATATTCCGCCGCAGCCGCCCTGGCCTTGACGATAATAGGATCTTCTTCGACAGGGACGTATGCCTGCACGGGCTCGGCCGCCGGTGCGGTCGCGCGCCCAGTCGAAACCGTCACCGGAGCTGGCGCAGAAACCGGTTCCGGCTCCGTATTGCTGGCCGATACCCGCGGCGCAGGCTTCCCCCGCCGCACTTGCGGACGCCCCGGATCGTCGGCATCCGGCGGAGGATCGCTCGGCCGTATCAAAGTAGTGGGCAGCGGCTCCGGCTCAGGCTCAACCGCTGCAGGAGCCGGCGCCGGAGTAGCGGAAGCCTTCTGCTGAGGCGCGGCAGCATCATCCTTGCTGCGCCGCAAAGTTGGCCGGTCGTCATCATCGTCCCCGCGCTTGGCAGCCGTCACCGGCTTTGTGCTGGCGCTTCCCAGATTCGGCAGATCCCAAGTCCGCGACGCCAAGTTCCGCTCATGCGCTGTTCCCGGCATGTTGAACGTGACTCCGGTAGCCGTGAAAAAACCCATGTCATCGGCGGTCGAATCGACAGAAATGTGATCGGCGATCGCGAAGCTGGTCAGCTCCACCGGCTTGCCGTCCCGCGTGACCGTCATTTTATCGCCGGCCTTATAAGTAATGATGCGGTGATCGTCGCCCTCAATCACAAATTGGTTCCCCGCCACCGCCCGCAGCATGCCTGTGGTAGTGGTGACCGGCACCGTATCCTTCTTGCCTTTGGATGGCCCCGAGTCCGTGTTCTTCCCGCGCCGTCCGCCGCCGCCCATCGGGCCGCCGCCACCCGGGAAAGGTCCGCCCGAACCAGGAAACTGTATCTGCGCCGAAAGACTAGCTGCCAGCGCACCGACGAGAACCAGCCGGACAGAAAACATGCCCTTTTTGACGCGGCTCATCGCTTTTAGTGTACAGCTAGTGTACAGCCGCCGCAGCCGTCGCGTAACATAGAGAATTCATGGCTCAAAAATGGCTCAAAAAATGACCCCGAAGAAGCGGGGCATCAGCTACAAAGACGCCGGTGTCAGCATCGACGAAGCCGACCGCGCCGTCGACTCCATCCGCACCCTCGCGCGCAAAACCTTCACCAGCGGCGTCCTCACCGACATCGGCAGCTTCGGCGGCGGCTTTCTGTTGAAGGGTTACCGTGAGCCCGTGCTAGTGTCCTCCGCCGACGGCGTCGGCACCAAACTCAAGCTGGCGTTCTTAACCGGACGCCACTCCACCATCGGCGAAGACCTGGTCAACCACTGCGTCAACGACATCGCCGTGCAAGGCGCAACGCCGCTCTTCTTCATGGATTATTTTGCCGTAGGAAAACTCGAATCCCGCGTAGCCGCCGAGGTAATTTCCGGCATCGCCCGCGGTTGCAAAGCCAATGGCTGCGCGTTAATCGGCGGTGAGACCGCGGAAATGCCCGGGTTCTACGCTCCCGGCGAATACGATCTAGCCGGTTTCATCGTCGGGGCCGTAGAACGCAAACGCCTCCTGACCGGAGCGAAAATCCGTACCGGCGATGTGCTCATCGGCCTGCCCTCAACCGGCCTCCACACCAACGGCTACTCCCTAGCCCGCAAATTGTTATTCGATGTAGCCGGCCATGGCCCCTCCACGCGCCTGAATGATCTTGAAAGTACTATCGCCGACGAACTCCTGAAGTTGCACCGCAGCTATCTAAAGCCGCTACGCGCGCTCGACGACGCCGCCATCCTCAAAGGAGCCGCACACATCACCGGCGGCGGCATCACCGACAACACCCCGCGCATTCTCCCCAAAGGTCTCGGAGTCCGCATCGACCTAGGCACCTGGCCCGTCCTCCCCATCTTCGAGCTGCTAAGAAAAATCGGTCGCATCCCGGAACAAGATTGGCGCCGCACTTTCAATCTGGGCATCGGCATGATCTTCGTAGTTTCCCCGCGTAAACTTGCCGAGGCCGGCAAGATCTTGGACAAGATGAAAGAAGAGTGGTTCCCCATAGGCGCAGTGATCCCCGCGCGGCAGGAGAGAGTTATCTACGAGTGAAGCGCCTAGGCATCCTACTCTCCGGCCGCGGCTCCAACTTCGTAGCCATAGCCGATGCCCATCTCGATGCCGAAATCGCCATAGTAATTTCCAATCGCGCCGATGCCCCCGGCATCGCCATCGCCCGTGACCGCGGCTTGAACGCGATAGTGCTCCCCTCACGCGAAGTCGACCGCGAGACCTACGACGCCCAACTTTCCGCGACCCTCGACGCCGCCAGCGTGGACCTGATCTGCCTAGCCGGCTACATGCGCCTGCTCAGCCCGGCGTTCATCCGCCGCTATCCCCAGCGCATCCTGAACATCCACCCGTCACTCCTACCATCTTTCCCCGGCCTACACGCCCACCGCGATGCCCTGGCCCACGGTGCAAAAATCTCCGGCTGCACCGTCCACTTCGTCGACGAGGGCCTCGACTCCGGCCCCATCATCCAACAAGCCGCCGTTCCCGTCCTCGACGACGACACCGAAGCCTCCCTGGCCGCCCGCATCCTGCGAGAAGAGCATCGCATATATAGCGAAGCCATCGCGCTAGTGCTATCAGGAAAATATCGAATCGAAGGCCGCCGCGTAATTGGAAATTGACTCTCCCGTCCCTGCATGGTTTTGACGCCTTCATATGAGCACATGCCAGCTTCGCCAGGGCACAATGAGGCACGGTGCCAGTCCTCGACGATGACACTGCGGAAACCCTACCCGTTCGTATTCTAGAGGAACAGCACCTCATATGCAGCGAAGCCAATGCATTCGCGCTCTCGGGAGGTATCGCTTCGAAGGCCAAAGGGTTATCGTAATATTGCTTCTACTTGCACTATAACCACTAGTGCGCAAAGTAACTCTGGCCTGCGTGATTCGACGGCATATGGTCATCTGACTCCGTGAGGTCGCTGCTTAGGCCATTCCCCTATGCGGCAAACATTGCATAGCAAGCCTGTAGAAAATTGATGGAAGGATAAGGAATTAAATACGGCAACCCGGTCTTTTTCGGTAAACATTGCGGTGACACCGACAGCGCATAAAACCCAAAAAGAACTGATCCCGCCCGGCAAACAATAAGAAGCTCTTTAACTTACCGTTCCCAAATGGAAACATATCCGGAATGGCACTCGCGGTGCACTCAATCTTGTTCTAAGTTTCCGAAATTTTGGGTTAGTGTGCCCTCGCCCCGGGCAGTGTGCCGGTAGTTTGTTTGGCGAGCGTGGGCCGTGTCGTAATCGGTAGTCTCGATCTTTGAAAGTCGTGTTGGATAAAAAGAGGCGGTCCCCGTTTTGGGCGGGAACCGCTTCTCGGACACCAAGGTAAGTTGGCATCTCTCTGCTACCCTTCCAGTCTACCTTGTTGTTCACCCCCCTAAGAACTTGCGAGTGGAAAGTATTTCACTCCTAAAGCGCGCACTGCCCGCGTGTCGTAACGCGAACGGTGGGAGTGTGTCCGCAGTTTTTTGTTAGACCAAGTCCGTTTTCATAACGTTTTAACCGGTCATCCGGCGGCGTTTTTTGTTGCACCGGGGCCAAAAGGATTTCATGAACCTCTCATATGCTCCCTTTAAATCGCTAAGCAATGCACTACGATTCGCCTACGTGCTGGCAGGCTTAGCTGCCAGCCCTCTTCTGGCGCAGACGGCCGCGGTCTCTTTGAGCTCCGGGAGCGCTGTGGCCGGCGGCGCCGTAAGTTTGAATGTTTCGCTCGCTAGTTCGGGAGGGGCCACCACGTCGGGCGTAGAGTGGACCATGAGTTATTCTTCCTCGGTGATCGCAAGCGTCAGTGTAGCGGCAGGTTCCGCCGCAACCGCGGCAGGCAAAAGCGTCACCTGTTCGAGCATAACCGGCAGCACCACCTGTGTTCTGTTCTCAGACACTCAAAGCAATATCGGCAATGGCGTGATCGCTGTCGCCACCTTCAGTATTTCACCGAGTGCGCCGGCCTCTTCCGCGCCCATCCTAGTCACACAGGTTGTCGCGACATCGGGAGTTGGCCAATTGCTTTCGTCCTCCGGAACAGGAGGGACGATTTCGGTGAGCCAGGTGATCGTCCCCATCCTGAGTGGATTATCATGCACCCCAGCCAGCGTGGTTTCTCCGGGAGTCGCGACGTGTGCGGTAACGCTGAGTGCCGTCGCGGCAGCCGGCGGATTTCCGGTCGCGCTCGCCAGCGGAAATACCAGCGTAAGCGTGCCCTCCACGGTTACTGTCCCGGCGGCCGCCTCGAGCGTTGGTTTTACAGCCACTGCCGTAGCCGTGACGACAGCCCAGACCGCCATTCTGACCGCGAGCGCCGGCGGAGTCTCCAAAACTTTCTCGCTAGCCGTCACGCCTGCGCTGTGGAGTATCTCCGGCGCTATCACGCCTTCCACCTTTGGCAGCGGCGCGACCGTAACGCTCACTGGCGGGGTGACAGCAATCGCGAATGCCTCTGGGAACTACACCTTCAGTGGCCTCGTCAACGGCGCCTATACTCTGACTCCCAGCAAGGCCGGCTACACTTTCAGCCCCCCCACTCTGACCGTTACCGTCAATGGAGCGAATCTTACCGTAACCAGTTTCACGGCCACTGCAATTTCGACAACGGTTTTGAGTGGATTATCATGCACCCCGGCTAGCATCGCCACCCCGGGGGCCGCTGCCTGCACGGTTACGCTTAGTGCCGCAGCACCGGCTGGCGGATTCCCCGTCACGCTCGCCAGCGGAAATTCCAGCGTGAGCGTTCCCGCCGCTGTAACGGTGCCGGCATCGTCGTCGAGTATTGGGTTTACAGCCACCGCCGCCGCAGTGACGACAGCTCAGACCGCCATTCTGACGGCGAGCGCCGGTGGGGTTTCGAAAACATTCTCGTTAGCCCTTACGTCCGGGTCCTGGAGTATCTCGGGTACCATCTCTCCTTCCTTGCTCGGTACCGGCGCGACGGTAACCGTGACCGGCGGAGCGACGGCCACCGCTGACGCCTCCGGGAACTATACCTTCAGCGGACTCGCCAACGGCGTGTATACTTTGACGCCCAGTAAGAGCGGTTACACTTTCACTCCCGCCACTCTGTCCGTCACCGTCAATGGAGCGAACCTTACTGCCAATAACTTCACGGCCGCTCAAAATTCGACAACCGGTACCATTACGCTTGATTCCCAGGTTCGGAAGGATCAAGCCACAGCCAGTTCCACCGTAGCCTCACCCACGTTTTCGACGGCAGCCGGTAATGAGTTGCTGCTGGCCTTCATCGCGACCGACTTTCGAAGCGGGAAGGCCTCCGTGAAGAGCGTTACAGGCGGCGGCCTGGCTTGGGTTCAAGTCACCGGAACTCCGACGCAGAGAGGCACAGCTGAAATTTGGCGCGCTTTCTCCCCAACGCCCTTGAATAGCGTTTCCGTGCACGTAGCACTATCGCTAAAAGTCACCTCTTCCTTGACCGTGATGACCTTTGCCGGTGTCGATACGACGGGCTCCAGCGGTTCGGGCGCGATCGGCGCAACCACGAGTGGGACTGGATCGACCGGAGCCCCCAAAGCAAGTTTGGTCACCACGCGCAACAACTCTTGGGTGGTGGGTGTGGGCGACGATTCGAAAACCGCCACTGCGCGAATGCCGCTAGCGGGCCAGACGCTCGTGCACCAATATCTGGATCCGGCCGGAAATACTTATTGGGTTCAGATGCTGAGCAGCGCAACTCCTCTCAGCGGCAGTAGTGTGACCATCGGCGATTCGGCGCCCACGACGGACCCCTACAACCTCGCGATCGCGGAGATCCTCGCGGCACCCTCCGGGACTTCGCAAGTCACCGGTCAAACGATGGTGAAGTCTGCCGTGACCACAGCAGCAGTAGCAAACACCGGCCAGTCGGCTCCTGCCCAGACCTCGGGGGGCGCGCTGGCGCTCGACGATCTCGCGGGCAATGCCATGACCAATGCGTGCAGCCCCGGCGGACTCGCGCTGCTCACCGGCGCCAACCTTACCACCCAGACTCCGCAAACCCCGGCGTCCTTCCCGCTGCCCACTCAACTCGCGGATCTGCAAGTGAACGTCAACGGTATTCCGGCCCCTCTGTTGTTTGCTTCGGATTCCCAAGTCCGCTTTCAGTGTCCGCTGCTGCCTTCCGGCACGCCCTTGCAAATTAGTTTGCAAGCGGCAAGCGGTCTCTCGATACCTTCTGCCGCCAGCCTCATGAAACCGGCCGCGCCTGAACTATTTATGTTCGGCTCGACCAGTCGTGGATTGATTTTGCTGGGGCCCTCTAGTGAGTTAACAAAGCTCGACAACCAAGCTGCCGTCGCCCAGTCTACCCAGGCCGGCGAGACTCTCACGATCTACGCAAACGGCCTCGGCGACTTTCGCGGCAACGTTCCAACAGGAACGCGTGTGCCGAGCGGCGCGCCCATTCTCCTCAACCACCAAATTCGCGTCATGGTGGGCGGCATCGCAGTCGATCCCGCGTTTGCCGGACTTGCTCCGGGCGCTGTCGGCTTGTCCCAACTCAACATTACGCTGCCCCAAGGTGTTCCCACCGGGCCTGCGATTCCCCTTTATGTGCAGGTCGTTCTTCCGGATGGAACTGTTGTAGAGAGTAACGAAGTAACGGTGGCCATCGACTAATGCATCGCATCCAACAGAACACAGGAGATAATCCATGAGCGCCGCAGCCGCCTTCACCCGCTATCCCGTCCCAAATGCGCCTTTCCCGGACACCACCCTATCGGCAGAGGAGCGCGAGCGGCTGATTCTCGCGCACGTCCCGCAGGTGCGGCACATCGCGCGCCGTCTACGCCAGCGTCTTCCCGAAAGCGTGAGCATCGAGGACCTGGTCTCAACCGGCGTGGTCGGATTGATCGCGGCCATCGATCGCTTCGACCGCCGCCAAAACGTGCGGCTCACCACCTACGCCGAGCACAAGATTCGCGGAGCGATGTTAGACAGTTTGCGCAGCCTCGACTGGGCGCCGCGGCAGTCGCGAAAACGGGCGAACCAGATCAAGAAAGCCATCTCTACAGTGCAGCAACACTTGGGCCGCGCGCCCGAGGAAGACGAAATCGCCGGCGAATTGGGCCTGACACTGGGTGAATATCATGAGTGGTTAGCCGCGCTGACCGGATTGAATCTCGAAAGCCTGGAGACCCGAAGATCGACGATTTCTTGCAAGGTGGAGAGCGACGAGTTGCGGGTATTGCTCAATGTCGCCATCTCGAGTCTGCCCCCCATGGAAAAGCGCATCCTGCACTTGCATTGCTACGAAGAAATGCAATCCCGCGAGATCGCCGAAATCATGGGCTTGAGCGAATCGCGGATCTCGCAGTTGAAGTCTCAAGCGATTCTACGCTTGTGTTCTTGATCGAGCAGCCGCGCCGCTATTTCCTGCGATCCCAAAAGATGGAGCAATTGTCCATATCCACCCGCTGCCGGTACAGATTCACCAGCCCATAATCGCTAATATCGTCCTCATCGCAGCTATACGCCGTCGCGAACATCCCCGATCGCACTTCGCGCTTCACGTCCCCCTCCGTCAGAATATGCAGCAGCGCATTCTCCTGCGGCCCCAGGTCGACCTTGTGCGAATTGCTCAACTCCAGCCCGGGCGGCGGCACACGCCGCGTCAAAAAATAAATCGGCTCATCGGCAAACAACAACGCCCCGCGCGGGGTCACCTCATCGATCTTTTTCGCCACTCGCTCGTAGCTCGCCCAGTGATCCGACACCTGGTCCCGGTCGTAAAGCGCCTTGCCCAACCCAAACACCATCACGACGCCTAACGCCACCACCGCCCACCGCGGTTTATCCTGCTCCAGCACCCGCGACCCCATCGCGTACAATCCCACCGCCGCCAGGATCGCGAGGAAGGGAACCGCCAGCACAAAGTATCGCGGGAACGTCGGATGCGCGCGCGCCACTTCTGCCGAAAGCGCCACCGCCAGCCACGCACACAAATAAAATTCCGCCTTCAGCGCCGCTGGCCACTGGCTCCGCCGCGCGATGTACACCAATCCCGCGATCGCGAGCAAGCCCAACACCAGCGCCTGCCCCGAGTCGATCCACGACGTCAAAACTTCCAAGTCATGGCGCGTAGTATCAGGCCAATACAACTTGCGAAACGTTGTGTGATATTCGACCAGATTGAACCACGTCTGCCGCGGTCCCTCCAACGCCAGCCACATCGCCGGCGCAAACGGCACTGCCGCTCCCACTGGCGAACGTCGCGAGCTTCCCCCACCGGCTGCCCGCGCGATTGTAGTACAGCATCCACAAGAGCAAAACCGGCGCCGCCGCCGCCGACAACAAGGTACGAAGCCGCTGCCGTCCCCGCCAATAATCCCACCGCCGCCGTCCCCAGCACTCCCTCGCGATCCACCTCGCGAACCGCCACCCGGAACGCCGCCACCAACGTGAACATACTGATTCCGTAAGCCTGGAGCGGCCCGAAGATGAATACCATCGCGTTCAAACCCGTCAGCAGTAGAGCGCTCAAAGCCGCCGCACCACGCCAACTGGCCACTGGAAAACGCAGCAGCACAAACCGCGCCGTCAGCCCCGCCGCGCCCATCGTGAATAACGCCGCGAATGCATGCGGCACCCGCCAGTAGAAGCCCAGCAGCCGCATCCATCCCGCATTCCAATACGCGTTCAGCGGCGTCTGCGGAAAACAAAAATCAAGGTAAGGAAGTTTGCCGCCGGCCATCAATTGCGACGCCAGCAGATGATAGGCTTTCATCCCAGGTGAAAGCCCACGTAACGGAATAAATCAGGAAGAGAGCCGCGTACAGCCCCGCGATCAGCCAGCCGATTCGAATCTGCCGGCTCACACCGCGGCCCGCTTTAGACCAGAACCGTAAAGACGTTCTCGGATTCTTTACGTTCCACCGGATGATACAAAGTGTCGCGCTCCAGCGGCTCGCGCCCGGCTTCGCGAATCAGCCGCAGCAATTCACCGCGCCGCAAGCTGCCGCTAGTAGCTCCGCCCGCGTCACGATAAATTTTCTCCTCGACCACCGTGCCATCCAGATCGTCCGCGCCAAAGCGCAGCGCAATCTGCGCGATCTGCGGAGTCATCATCACCCAATAAGCCTTGATGTGCGGAATATTGTCCAGCATCAGCCGCGACACCGCGATCTCGCGCAGATCGTTAAAACCCGTGGTCGTGCCGATGTGCTCCATAGCCGTATTGGCCGGATGAAACGCCAGCGGAATAAAAGTCTGAAAGCCCTCGGTCTCGTCCTGCAGCCCGCGCAGCCGCAGCAAATGATCCACGCGATCCTCTTCGGTCTCGATATGACCGTAGAGCATGGTGCAGTTGGAATGCAGCCCCATCTTATGAGCAATGCGCGCCACATCGATCCACTGCTCGCCCGACAGCTTGTGATCGCAAATCACCCGCCGCACGCGCTCCGCGAAAATTTCCGCGCCGCCCCCCGGCATCGAATCGAGCCCGGATTCTCGCAGTCGCTCCAGCACTTCGCGATGGCTGATCTTCGAGCGCTGCGCGAAGTACCCGATCTCCACCATCGTGAACGCCTTCAAATGCACTTCCGGATAGCGCTGCTTCAACCCGCGCAGCATCTCGCAATACCAATCGAGCGACAACTCCGGATGCAGCCCGCCGACAATGTGAAACTCCGTGACGCCCTCAGCATGCCCGCGCCCCGCCCGCTCCCATATTTCCTCCAGCGAAAAAGCGTAAGCCGTCGGATCTTTCGCCTTCTTGCCGAACGCGCACAGCTTGCAGCTAGCCACGCATACATCGGTCGGATTAATATGGCGGTTGACGTTGAAAAAGGTCTTGTTCCCGTGCAGCCGCTCGCGCACCTGGTTCGCCATCCACCCCACGCCCAGCAAGTCGGGAGTGCGATACAGCGTCAGCCCATGGTCAGCCGACAGCCGCTCGCGAGCCTCCAGCTTTTCACGAATCGGCAGCAGCCGGGAATCTTCAAATACAGGTGTCATGAGTGCTTCCAAAAGATATCACTGGCCCAGAATACAAAGAATATCACGCTGACATACCCGTTCATTATGAAGAACGCCGCATCCACGCGCGAGAGGTCATTCGGCCAAACCAGGTGATGCTCCCACAGAAGCAAGCAGGCCACCGCCCCGATCCCCGCCCAAGCCAGTCCGCCGAGAGCGAATGCCTCCACCAACATCACTAGGCAAGTCAGCATCCCCACATGCAGGAGCCGCGAAATCCACAACGCCCCCGGAATCCCAAACCGCCGCGGAATGCTGAACAACCCGGCCTCGGTATCGAACTCAAAATCCTGGCAGGAGTAAATGATGTCGAACCCCGCCGTCCACAACGTCACCGCCGCCGTCAACCACAAAATCCGCGGATCGAGCGCCCCCCGCATCGCAATCCAAGCCCCCGCCGGCGCGATCCCTAGCGAGAACCCCAGCACCACATGCGAAAGCGAAGTAAATCGCTTGGTGTAGGAATAAAACATCAGCACCGCCAGCGCCAGTGGAGCCAGCGCAAAGCACAGCGGATTCAACTCCCGCGCCGCAAACAAAAACACGATGCTCCAGAACGCGATGAACCCCCAAGCAAACCCGCGCGACAAAATCCCCGCCGGCAAATGCCGCATCTTGGTCCGCGGATTCCGCCGGTCGATCTCCGCATCCAGCACCCGGTTGAACGCCATCGCCACCGACCGCGCCGAAACCATGCACACCACGATCCACCCCAGCTTGAACCACAACCCCTGTCTGATAAATCCGGAGTCCCGCCAAGCCAGCAGCGCCCCCGTGAGGGCAAACGGCAGTGCGAACACCGAGTGCTCAAACTTGATCATCTCGAGCGTAAGCCGGACGCGCTTAATAAAGGAGGAGGCCAACTTACTATTCTAAGGGGTCATCAGGCGCTCCGGGCGTGTCGAAAGGACACAATGCCGGAGGCAGCGCAGATATTAAATCGGTGGTTTTAGCGCTGGCCATGAACTTGCTCCCATCCGCTTATGTCGTTCCTTCGATCCTTGCTGCCGCTGCTGGCAGTCGGCACTGCTTATGCGCAGTTGACGGTTGTCGAATATCCGATCCCCACGCCCAACAGCACTCCCGCGCATATCACGGCCGGACCGGATGGGGCCCTGTGGTTCACCGAAAGCGCAGTCGGACAAGTTGGCCGTGTCACCGTCGACGGCTCGTTCACCGAATTCTCCGTTGCCGCGGTGGGGACTCAGCCGAACGGGATCGTGGGCGGTTCCGATGGTGCGCTCTGGTTCACCGATTCGAATGCCGCCGCAGTCGGACGAATCACGCCTAGCGGAGCCGTGACGAAATACCCGATCAGCGGACCTGCGGGAGTCCCGCTCAATTTTCAGCCGGGCAGCGCGGGCGGCATCGTGGTGGGACCGGATGGTGCGATCTGGACCTTTGTCAATTCCAATTCGCCTCCCGAGATCGTCCGGATCACCCCCGAAGCCACCACTTACTACCCGCTATCCGCAGCAAGCGGTGTGGGAGATATTACCGCATCCTCTTCCGATGGCGCTATCTGGTTCACGCTCGGCGCGCGCACGCTCGGCGCGCCAGTACAATCCGCCCCTGCTGTCGGACGGATTACGGCAAGCGGAGTCATCACGATATTTCCGCTCCCTATTGGAGAAGGCACCGGCAACATCATCGCGGGCCCGGACGGCACGATATGGTTTGATATCAACGGGCAAATAGGCCGGATCACCACGACTGGCTTGATTGCCGGGTTCCCGGGTACACTTGGCCCATATAAAACCGTTGCCCAGGGTGCAGTTTGGACCCTCAGCCCTGAGATTCTTGAATTTGGTCAAGTGGGAATGCTTAGGAGGATTGACCCTTCAGGAGACATTACAACTTACTCACTCCAGGCGGCCTCATTTCGCGACATTACTCTTGGACCGGATGGGGCGCTGTGGGTTACCGACCTGGACAATAGGATTGGCCGAGTCGGCATTCCGTCCCAACCGCTCATCATCTCTGCGTTTTCACTCCCACTCGCGCACTTTGCTGTTCCTTTCTCCGCGACCTTCATTGCTACCGGAGGCACGCCGCCATACAAGTGGTCGATGAGCGGTGGTAGTCCTGGTCCACCGGCAAATTTGACGCTCGATCCATCCACCGGCACGCTGAGCGGAACGCCGCTTTTCGCATCCAACTTCGTGAACGGCGGTACCTTCACCTTTGGGGTGACCGTGCAGGACGCCACAGGTGCCACGGCGGTTCGGGCAGGTTCCTTTACCATCGATCCCCTCATACCGGGCAGCAGCTTTGTCGGGTCGCTGCCGCATCTGGCCGCCCATGAAAACTGGACGACAACGTTCACGCTGGTCAACAAAAGCAGTGTCCCGGCGGAGGCGAAACTGAATTTTTTTGGTGATCCTGACGGAGTGCTTCCGCTTAACTTGACATCACCCACTGGCCTAGCCTTTGTCCCCAGCGCAGTTCTCGATCAGACTTTCAATGCCAACGGGCTCGTGACCGTTCTGACCGGAGGTCCGCAAATCCCTCCAGTGCAGGTCGGGTCGGCACAGTTGTCCGCCAATGGCGCCGTGGACGGCTTCGCCATTTTTCACCACATTGTCACGCAGCAGGAGACTGTGGTGCCGCTCGAAACGCGCAACGCCGGTTCCTATCTGCTGGCCTTCGATAATACCGGCGGGGCCGTACTCGGGGTCGCCGTGGCGAATGTCGCGGCGCAGGACGCCTCAATATTTGTGGTGATTCGCGACGATAGCGGCAAGCAGATTGCGACGAATTCCGTTGCCGTGTCCGCCGACGGACACACTTCGTTTGTGCTTCCGACGCAGTTTCCCATTACCGCGAATCTTCGCGGCACCATCGAGTTCGAAACTCCCAGCGGCGGCCGGATCAGTGTTCTGGGGATGCGCTTTGCTCCTCCCAACAATGCCCTGACCACCATTCCGGCTTTAGCGAATGTTGGAACCAACGGAGGCAGCATCGCCCACATCGCCACCGGCAATGGCTGGCAAACCACGTTCGTGCTAGTCAATACCGGGACCGCCGCTGCCCCGTTTAATCTCAATTTTTTTGCCGATAACGGAACTCCGCTGGCTTTGCCGATCGGCTTTCCGCAAACAGCGAGCGGTACCACCACCATTGCGCCGTCGGTGAGTCAAACGCTGAACCCGGGCGCGAGTCTGCTCATCGAAAGCGCTGCGCCGCTGTCGGATCCCACGCCCACGATCGGTTCAGCCCAGCTCACCACCAGTGGCAACGTCACGGGCTTCGTCATTTTCCGCTATGACCCGAACGGGCAGGAAGCTGTGGTGCCGTTTGAAAGCCGCGGCGCCGGAGGATACATCCTGGCGTTCGACAATACGTCCGCCACCGCCACCGGAGTCGCCGTCAACAGCGTATCCGCACAGGCCGCCGATGTGCCGGTAATCGTTCGCAACGAATCCGGGACTTCCATCGCAACGGATACGATTCACCTCGCGCCCAACGGGCACTCTGCGTTTACCCTGGCTACCGACAGGTACCCAATGACGGCCAACATTCGAGGGACGATTGAGTTCGACACACCGCCCGGCGGACAAATCGGCGCACTCGCCTTCCGGATTCCTATCGCGCACACGTTCACGACGCTGCCAGCCCTGGCGAAATAGGAAGAGGAACAAGACCGCAACCGCTATTCTAAAGGAATGCGGTTTTTGCTCGCACTCCTGCTCCTGGTCAACGGCTGCAGCTCCCCCAATGTGACCGATGAACTCGGGATCACGCAGGTGACCTTCCCCAACGGCACCCTGATCAACGCCGAAACCATGCGCAGCGACATCGAGCTCCTAAAAGGTCTGATGTACCGCGAGACGCTTCCCCAAAACCGCGGCATGCTCTTCATCCACCCCGAAGAAAACATCTTCCACTACTGGATGTACCAGACCAAAATCCCGCTCGACATCATCTGGATGGACCACGACCATCAAATCGTGGAAATGTCCCTCGACACCCCGCCCTGCACCTCAAAGAGCGCCGGAGATTGCACCAACTACGGCGGCCACTTCAAATCCAAGTACGTGCTGGAAGTAAACGCTGGCGTCGCGAGGAAGAACGGTCTAAAGACCGGCGATATTCTGAATTTTTAGCTATTTCGCAGCCGCCACCCGCCGGCCGCGCGCCAGCAAATAAAGATCGATCGCCTGATCGAGCGTCGGCATCGCATCGATCCCCAGCGTCTCCATCTTCGCGTTCGACAACGCCGAATATTTCGGCCGCCGCGCCGCCGTGCGGAACTCGCGCTCATTCGTAGGCTTCAGCTCAGGTTTAACCCCCGCCGCCGCGAAAATCTTCACCGCCCAATCGAACCACGAAATCGCCGCGCCCCCGCCGATATGAAACAATCCCTGCGCCCCGCGCTCCACCAGATCCGCCGTCCGCGAAGCCAGCGCCGGAGCAAACGTCGGCGACGCCACGTGATCCTCTACCACCTTGATCGGCTGCCCGCCCGCCGCCAGCCGCAGCATCAACTCCACGAAATTCCCGCGCGCCGTGTCGAGCCCCCCGGGCCCATACACCCCCGACGTCCGAATAATCAGCGCCTGATCCAGATAAGCCCGCGCATAATATTCGCCCGCGAGTTTCGAAACCGCGTAAGCGCCCAACGGCCGCGGCGTGTCCTGCTCCGTGTAAGCCCGCCCCGCCATGCCATCGAAAACGTAATCGGTCGAGAAATGCACCAGCCGCGCATCCGCCTGCCGGCACGCGACAGCCAGATTCCGCACCGCCAAACCATTCACTGAGAAAGCGGCCTGCGGCTCTTTCTCCGCGACGTCCACCTGGTTGTAAGCGGCAGAGTTCAGCACGATAGCCGGATCGCATTCCGCCAAACACGCATCCACCTGCGCCGCATTAGTGATGTCGACGTCGGCTCGCTCGAAACCGCTGACTTGATATCCGCGCCTGGAAAATTCCGCTTTTAGCTCGACGCCGAGCTGTCCGCCGCTCCCAAAAATCGCAATACGATCAGTTTGCACTTTTTCATTATCACCGAGCGGGCGGCATCGGAGCGTCTTCCACCGCCGTCACTTCCGACACCCGCACCGCGGCAATGTAGCCTTCGCCCTCGGGTTCGCAGCGCAAAATCTCGCCCAGAATCAGCGTGCGATTATCCGCGATCTCAACCTCCGCGCCCACCGGCACCGGCAATGACGTCGCCAGGCGCACCCCGCTCCCCGACATGTCCAGGACCACGCCGAACATCGGCTTCCCCAAGTCCGGCACGCCCAACAGGCTGCCCACTTTTACAATCACATTCTTGCTGATTTTCAGGCGAGGCTCTCTACGGTGTTCCACAAGAGAACTATCGGGTGAAAGCCAGAAAAACAATATGACGATTCTGCGCTAGGCTGGAATGCTGAAGGGGGGCTGGATGGCAGCCAACAAGACCCAACCCACTGCTCTAAGCGTCGCCGCGTTTGTCGGCCGGCTCCCCGGCTCGCAGCGTTCCGACGCCCAATCCCTGGTCAAACTGCTCCAAAACGCCACCGGCGAAAAGCCGAAAATGTGGGGCCCGTCCATTATCGGTTTCGGCGCCTATCACTATAAGTATGAGAGCGGCCGCGAAGGCGACATGCCACTCGTCGCCTTTTCCCCGCGCAAAACCGCCACGGTTCTCTATAACCTCACCGGTTTCTCCGGCGCCGGCCCGCTGCTCGAGAAACTCGGCAAATACACCACCGGCAAAGCTTGCCTCAACATCAAAAAGTTGACCGATGTGGATCAAACAGTGTTGAAGGATTTATCCACCAAAGCCGCAGCCGCCATGCGCGAACGCTACCGGAAATGAACCCCGATTCGCGTTCATTTGCGTTCATTCGCGGCCAATCTGGTCTGTGTTTTAATTAGGGTAACCCTCCATTTGAAAGGAGCCCACACGCCCACCATCACCACCAAAGACGGCGTCGAGATTTTCTACAAGGACTGGGGTTCTGGCCAGCCCATGGTGTTCAGCCACGGCTGGCCGCTCTCCGCCGACGACTGGGACAACCAGATGCTGTTCTTCCTGAAGCAAGGCTATCGCGTAATCGCCCACGACCGCCGCGGCCACGGCCGCTCCGCCCAAACCGCCGACGGCCACGATATGGACCATTACGCCGCCGACCTCGCCGCTCTCACTGCGCATCTCGATCTAAAGAGCGCCATCCACGTAGGACACTCCACTGGAGGGGGCGAAGTGGTGCACTATCTGGGACAGCATGGCGAAAGCCGCGTGTCGAAGGCCGCCATCATCAGCGCCGTGCCGCCGCTCATGCTGAAGACCGCGTCGAATCCGCTCGGTCTTCCCAAGAGCGTGTTCGATGACCTGCAAACCCAGCTCGCCGCCAACCGTTCGCAGTTCTATCGCGACCTCGCCTCCGGACCGTTTTACGGCTTCAACCGCCCCGGCGTAAAATCCCTGGA
Source organism: Bryobacterales bacterium (assembly GCA_963745995.1). Classification (GTDB taxonomy): domain Bacteria; phylum Acidobacteriota; class Terriglobia; order Bryobacterales; family Bryobacteraceae; genus Palsa-187. Next base: position 42,549 of record CAVUZF010000005.1, on the reverse strand, counting down.
AGCCACCATCCAGAATTGGTGGCGCCAAGGCATGATGGGAGGCGCCAAAGCCCACTACGACGGCATCGTAGCTTTTTCCCAAACCGATTTCACCGAAGACCTCAAGAAGATCACCATCCCGGTCCTGGTAATGCACAGCGAAGACGATCAGATCGTCCCCTACGCATCCGCCGGCCCGCTCTCCGCAAAGCTCCTGAAGAACGGAACCCTGAAAACCTATAAGGGCTTCCCCCACGGCATGCCCACCACGCAAGCCGACACCATCAACGCCGACCTTTTAGCGTTTCTCAAGAGCTAACCACAGCGCCGCGGCATCCTCTGATAAGATCCTAAGTGCGATCGTTTGGAGGACAAAATGAACCGTACAGCGATCCCCCCGCTAGTCTTCCTGGCCGCGGCGGTTTTCCTACCCGCGCAGCAGCCGGCGCCCCCCGTCCCTCTTTTTTCCGCCGAGACAATTCAATCCTTCACGCCCTCCGATAACCCGATCACGGACGCCAAGGCCAAACTCGGCGACATGATCTTCGACGACAAACGCGTCTCGGCCGACAACTCCGTGGCCTGCAATACCTGCCACTCCCCCCGCAACGGTTTCACCACCCACACCGCCAGCCTCGCGCGGCGTCGGCGATCAGATCGGGAAGCGCAACGCTCCGTCGATTCTGAACGCCATGTTCTATAAATCGATGTTCTGGGACGGTCGCGCCGCGACTCTCGAAGAGCAAGCCACGCTGCCGATCCTGAACCCCGTTGAAATGGGCCAGAAGGACCCAAAAGATGTGGTGGCGAAGCTAGCCGCCATTCCGGAGTTTGTCGACGCGTTCCAGAAAGTCTTCGGCCGCCCCCCGAACTGGGAGGACATGGGCAAAGCACTCGCCGCTTTCGAGCGGACCCGGCTTTCCACCGAAGCGCCTTTCGACCGTTTTCTGCACGGCGACGAAAAAGCCTTGAACGCCTCGCAGCGCCGGGGATGGGCTCTGTTCACGGGCAAGGCGCGCTGCGGAAGCTGCCACACCTACGATCCCGCACTCCCGCTCTTTGGCGACAACCGCTTCCACAACACCGGAGTCGCCGCCGCGCAAACAGGATCTCACTCACTGGCATGCGCGCGAACGACGGTGCCACAGCAGGCAATAAGTCCGAGATCGACAAGCTGGCGCTGGAAACGGATGACTCGGAACTAGGCCGTTTTCTAGTTACGCGAAAAAAGGAAGATATCGGCGCCTTTAAGACACCATTTCTGCGCGACGTACTTCTCACCGGCCCCTACATGCACGACGGAAGCCTGGAGACACTGTGGGACGTCCTCGACTTCTTCAATAAAGGTGGCGAACGAAACCCGTTCCTCGACGCCGGATGAAGCCGCTAGGGCTCACCGCGAGCGAGGTCGACGATCTGGCGAACTTCCTAAGCGCCCTCACCTCGGACCGCTTCGCCGAACTGCGCGCCGCCGAACTAGACCGCCAGCGCACCGCTTATCATTACCGCCTGGCTCTGCAACGCGATTCCCACAAGAGATCCCGCTAGCAGGCGTCAGCAAATCATTTTTCGAAGCGCCGCTAGTCCCGTCAGTCCCAGACCCAGAAGTAGCGCCGTAGAAGGCTCCGGCACGAAGGTGGGTTCAAACATACCGCCGATCTGACCCATGGCCGGGCTGTTCTGCCCTCCTCCGCTGATGGACAAATTGCCCAGACTGTTAAAGGACGTTGCGTTCGTGGCTATTAATAAGACGGCCGACCCGCCACCCGGACCGATGACATTGCTGGTGGAAGAGGTTGGAGTCACGAATTGGAAAGTGACGACGTTGCCAAACGTCCCCCGCGTGACCGAAATGGGCGCGGTACCCGTCCCATCGATGTAGCCAACATCGGTCGTAGCGTTTATGAGCCCCGACAGGCCCACGTCGAAAATCCCGGAGGACAACAGGGGGTCTTCGTTCACCACAAAAGCGAAGTCCAGGCAACCTTTACAGGTGATATTGAAAGGGTCAACCAGAACCACTTCTTCCCAGGAGCCGGTCAGTAATCCAGGTCCGCTACCAAAGCTGAAGGTTCCAGAAATATCGCCGAGCAGCGGCGGAGTACTTCCGGGGTTTGTGAATACGTCGGGCGATACCGTACCGCCGGGAAGGAGCGAGTTGGCTTGGAGAGGAAACGACGCGAAGACCAGGACTGTCGCCGCCACAAGATAGCGCAGCCGGGGCATATTCATGGAAAACAAAGAGTGGGGGACATTCATCTTCAGCCTCCAAAAATCACCGTTAAACAAATCTGTGGGCAGTATTATACACCGCCAAAACGTGCTTCGGAAGACGATGTAGGAAATTGAAACTTCTAGTACCGTCCCCGCCGCTATTTACGACCCGTCGCGATCCTCAGTGCCAAAGATTATCTGGCGTTTCAGCAGCGGTTTTCCGGCTTGCACACGTACCCCGCCTCCGGGTGCTCGCCCAAAATCCAAAACCGCTCGGTGATCGCATCGATCACGTACTCGGCTGTACCTATGCTGGCCCGTTCAGCCAGACGCTGCGCGTCCAAATGAACAGAACGCCTGATTGTCCGGAAGTCCGCCCTTGCACTCCATCTCGAGACTGACTATGATTGCCGCCATGCATCCTAGAGTAGGAGTGTTCCGGGGCACGCTCTTTATCGGCGCTGGTCTGTTGGTTGCCTCGATTACGGCATTCGGTGAACACAGAATGATCAGTCTCGGCGATCGCCGTTTGTCTATCGATTGCGGCGGTGAGGCGGGCTCGGCGACTGTGGTGCTGATTGCGGGCGGCGGAAGGACCGCCAAGGATTGGGGAAAGGTCCAGCCAGCCGTAGCGAAGTTTGCACGAGTGTGCAGTTATGATCGCGCTGGTTTTGGCGAGAGCGACAAGGCGGCCTCCAAACTGCAATCGGTGGATGAAGTCGTCGACGATCTGCACGGGTTACTCCAAGCGTCGGACGAGAAAAGGCCGTTCATTCTGGTTGGGCATTCGGTCGCGGGAATCTACGCCCGTAGTTTCGTCACGAAATTTCCGCGAGAGGTGGCGGGGCTGGTATTCGTCGATTCGGCGCATGAGGAGCAGGCACTGCGGTTCCACCAGCTCGATCCGAATTGGCAAGCCCTGGACGAGGAGGCCGCGCAGTGGGGCTTGTTCGTGAAACCCGGCGAGCGCCTGGAATGGCAAACGGACCTGCCCTTGATCGTGCTCGCTCACGAAAGGCCGATTCAGGGACCGAAAAAAGTGACTGAAGAGGTGGCCGTCGCCCGGGAGCGTATCTGGAGAGAACTTCAAAAGGACCTTGCGCAGCGCTCAACGCATGGAGAGTTGCGGGTCGCCGCACACAGCGAACACAATATCCATTTGGAGCAACCTGATCTCGTCATTCAAGCGATCCGCGACGTGCTGCCAAAATAACCTGCCACGAAAGCCATCGTGACTGCTGTCGGCTAACGCTTAGCGCCGCTCCCACGCCTGAGCCAGTTTCTTGCGCCCCCTGGACTTCACTCCGCGCAAGCCGCCGCAGCCCCTCGCGTCCCGTATACTCGACGAAATCACCAGCCTTGGCCGCTTCCAACCGCTTCCGAACCAGCCGCCGTATGGACTCGCACCGCTCCCCCGACGGTTGTGTAAGTCGCTCACCCCCCGCTTCGTCCATACCGCAAAGCTATTTCCATCGAGCTGCCAATGTCAAGGTTGACTATAGAACGCTCGCTGTTATTGCGACGCACTGGCGACCGATCGGCCAGTGAATCGAAGAAGTGAACTTTTGAGGCTGCTGAGGATTCATCTTAGCGTGGTCAGAGGCAACTCCACGCCGAAAAAGGACCCGCGCAATTTCTTGAGGGCGCTCGATGCATCCAGCCCGAGCGCGCAGCTTTCCACGATCACATAGATTGCAGTAAGTAAGAGCGTATCAAGTATCAAGAATTCATCGAACTTCAAGTAATTCAAGTCTCGGCCAGCGTGGGAGCCCCGATTCCGGCGTTGGTATATTCTGTCGACGAACTCCACCACGTCGAAGTCTGGAAAAATATTGGCTATTGCCAGCATCTTTGGTAATTCTCGTTTTAGGATGTGGCTCGGCGACTCGCTGTTGTTGAGCTTCTTGATGAATGTTTCTAGGTTGGGGGCTGACGGAAGTGAGGTTCGAAGAGTCGTTTTGGCTTTGGCCAACTCATCGCTTGTCAGTAACTGATAGCTAGATTTCTTCACGATTCCTTCAAGGGCTTGGAAGACGGCAAGGAATCGGGCTAGAGAGAAGATATTAGGTTCCTTCAGCGAATGTCGATAGAGGAACCGGCTTTGCAAAAATTCCTCGTTTGTCGAAAACCATTTTTTGAGCGTATCGGAGTACCTCGGTTGTTCGTCCGGCAACAGAAGCGTATATCCCACCCAAGTTTCCTCTCGCTTGCGTGAGGAGCTAAAAGCCCGGCAATGCACTTGGTATGGCCCATCTTCTCCGACAGCCCAGACATGGAAGTCGCTAGGATAGACGTATTGATGCCCCAAAAAAGAGAGGAATACGCATACTACATTCGCCTCCTCTAGTGCAGCATTCAAGTTCAGAGCGCTTTGAAAGCGAATCCGAAAGCTCAGGAGGTTGCCCGTGACCGACGCACTTACGGTCAGGTTTGAGGAGTGGATAGCCGTTTCAAAGAGTTCGGCGGGCATTGCGCCGAATGGCAGTTTGCGCAGGTCTTCGTTGGGTCGGGGTGTGAACGAGATTTGGTTGACAAAGTCACCGGCCGGATTGTCGAGGTGCTTTCGACCAACAAGCAGGTACCTAATAGTTCTAGTCGCATTAAAGAGGCGTTCAGTCTCATCAGTTTCGAGGAGATTTGAAACCGTACCGTGAGGTCCGAACGGCAACGTGAGAGCCGTACATCTTTTGAGGTGGTCCGTAATGCCCCATAGAACGGTCGTTCCGGAAGGAATGTCTTCGGGGGAATGGAGTATCGGGAACGTCAGCTGAAATTCGTCCTCAAGGGTGATGGTGCCGAAATATTCTTCCCTGGAATCGATAGCAGTCTTCCACTTTGCAGTGATAACTTCGGATTTTGCCCCAGTTCGTGTTCGAGTCTTCCGTGGCACCCTTGAGCCTACGCTGATAGATAGTGACTTGGAATTGCTGCGACGTAGCTCAAACCGACTTACCGGAAGTTAAACGCCGCCCAAACAATCACAGCCACCGTAGTCGGCAGCGTGATCTCTAACCAATTCCTCCGCAGAAACCGCAGCACCGGCACAACCTTACTCTCCGCCTCAACCTCCGCCTCCGCATCCGGCCTAGGCGTCAGCGAATTCGCCAGCCTGCTCCGCAAACTCGACGGCAGCCCGTTCAGCGCCTTCACAATTTCCTCGCGTCCGCGCCGGTCCGCAATCAGAATGGTCGCCGAATTGAAGCTGTTGGTCGATTCCTCCAGCTCCTTGCGCAGCCGGTCCGGAATCTCGCCCACCGAACGGTACACCTGCGTCGCGCCCGCTTTTCGCGATGAAGATGGTGGACGTCTTAACAGTCACCCGGTGCATTGCCCTTCTCAACTCAATTCTCGACGATCGCAGCCTTCGGTACCGCGCTCGACCGTGCCAACCCGCTTCGGAATCGCCGCCGCCTCGGTCACCGCGTGGCTCATGGTCACTTCAATGAAGCCCAGCGCGGCCTTCGAGAGAGCTTTGTCCTTCCTATAGATTAAACCAATCTGCCGCACCATCGGCTCCGGTCCCAAGCGACCGCGCCGCCAGCCGCCCCGCCGCCACTTCTTCATGCGTGTGCGATCCCGCCACGAACGCCACGCCCAGCTCCGCCATCGCGAACCGCTTCAGCATTTCCGTCGAATCGAGCTCCATGGATATGCTCACCTGATCTTCCACCGGCTCCAGCCAGGCATTCAATCGGTTGCGCGTTTGGCCCGCTTTCGGCAGCAGCAATTGCAAGCCCGCCAGATCCTGCGGAAGAATGCAGTCCTTGTGCGCCAGCGGATGTCCCGGCGGAAACAGCGCCTTGATTTCGTCGGAGTGAATCTTCGCCACCTGCAGGCGCTTCTCCGTCACCGGCAATTGCGTGATGCCGAAGTCGGCCTGATTGTCGACCACCGCCTCCACCACGCGCGTTCCATAAGCCCGGTCCACCAGAATCTGCACGTTCGGGAAACGCTTTTTGTATTCCGAAAACACCCGCGGCAGAACGTAAATGCAGGTAGCTTCGTTGGCCGCAATCACCAGTTCACCGCGCGGAACCCGCTCCAGTTCGTTGATCGAATCCTGCGCGCGCCGCCGCAAGTCCAGAATCTGCTCGGCGTACTGCGCGAAGATTTCGCCGGCTGGAGTCAGAGCGATTTTAGTTCCCAGCCGCGCAAACAGCGGAGCGTTCATTTCCTGCTCCAATTGCCGCACCTGTGCGCTTACCGCCGGCTGCGTCCGGTAGCAGGATTGCGCCGCCTTCGAGAAACTCTTCAGGCGCACAATTTCGAGAAAAGTATGGAGCTGATCGAGGTCCATCTGTATCGATACTTAAGTGCCTTTGCAGTCCGCCAACTCCAGTATCTCACTGGGACCCTCACGCTGCTAGGATTAAGCGATGGTACCACGAGCGCCGCGGTTTTCTATACTCGCCGCAGCCCTGCTGGCCAGCTTTTGCGGCAGCACCCGGCGCCGCCCAGTCCCCAGCCGATCGCGTCCTGCTAGTAGTCAATGATAATTCCTCATTGTCACGCTCCATCGCCGATTACTACGCCCGCCGCCGCAACATCCCCGCCAAGAACATCTGCCACCTCAAAGCGCCCACCGTCGAAGAAATTTCGCGCAGCGAATTCGACCGCCAGATCGCCCGCCCCCTGGCGGATTTTCTCCGCAAATCTGGACTCGAAGAAAGCATCTACTACATCGTGACCACGGCTGGCGTTCCCCTTAAAATCGCCGGCACCCCCGAGCTCTCCGGCAACGCCGCATCCGTCGACAGCGAACTCACGCTGCTCTATTCCGATCTCCACTCCGCGAAACCGCATGCCATCGACGGCGTAATCCCCAATCCGTTTTTCGGCCGCCGCGATCACGCTTTCTCTCATCCGGATTTTCCCATTTATTTAGTCACGCGCCTGGCCGCCTACGACTTCGACGGCGTCAAAGCCATCGTCGACCGCGCGCGCGCCGCCACTAACCGCGGCAAATTTGTACTCGACCTCAGCGATCCCAACGACGCGCCCGGCAACAACTGGCTGCGCGACGCCGCCATTCAACTCCCCAAGGACCGCGTCGTGCTCGAAGACACCACCCAGCCTGTCTGGGATCAGACCGACGTGATCGGCTACGCCAGTTGGGGCTCGAACGATGCCAATCACCACCGCCGCTTCCCCGGATTCCACTGGCTCCCCGGCGGCATCGTCACCGAGTATGTGTCGAGCGACGGCCGCACCTTCGACAAGCCCCCCGATAAATGGATGCCCAGCCGCGATTGGAACACCCGCGCGGGCCTGTTCGTAGGTTCGCCGCAGTCCCTGCTGGCCGATTACCTTCTAGAAGGCGCCACCGGCGGCTCCGGCCATGTCTACGAACCGTATCTGATCATGACCCCGCGCCCCGACCTGCTCTTCACGGCCTACTACAGCGGCCGCAACCTCGCCGAAAGCTTCTATTTGTCGATCCGCTCGCTGAGCTGGCAGAACATCGTGGTGGGCGATCCGCTCTGCTCGCTCGGGCCCCCGTCGCACTAATCCGATCACCGTCAGCCACGCCGTTCGTAACATGGGCAACGTTCTTGCCCTCTACCAAATGATGATCAACCTGAAGAAGTTAAAGGAGGCAACGGCCAAGTTCGTCACTTCGGCGTACATCCAGCACAACCTCCTGATTAGAGAGGGTTCTGTACGACTGGGACAGTTTTTTGCAAGACTACACATGAACGGACCCGCGCCCGCGTCGTTGTCCACCGCATCCCCGCCGTTGGCGCCCCAAAACACTCAAGTTTAACCGGCAGCGGTTATCGAGGCACCTCGCTTTCATCCCGAATGCTCAGTTATGATATTCTGTCCAGCCAGTGGGGTTGTCAATGGCTGCAGCCGAAGGATCACTCCGTAAGAGCATGCCCAAGGGCGGAAGCGGGGAGACGCGTTAGATGAATACAAAGAAATTGCGAATTCTTGCCGGGCTCACTTTCTTGTTCGCGCCCTGCGTGACCCAGGGGCAGACGTCACCGGTTACTCCCTTTGACAAGCTGCCCGACTGGACTGGTCTGTGGAGCATGATGGGTGGAACGGTTTTTGACACCGCCACGCAAACCGGCAAGGGCGGTGTGATCACGCACGGCGTCCGTGAGCATCCCCCCTATACTCCTGCGTTCGAAAAAATTTACCAAGATCATCTGGCGCTACGCGACGCGGACCGCTTCCCGGATGTGCTCACCAACTGCGGTGTTCCGGTGGGGTACCCGCGCATCCTGAATCTGCCGGACGCTTACGAGTTCGTCGTCCGCCCGGATATCTTTTACATCGTCACCGAGAACGGCCCCAACACCATGCGGGTTTATACCGACGGACGAAAACTCCCCGCCAAGGAAGACACTTGGGGAACCTACACTGGCGTTTCGGTGGGCCATTGGGAGAGCGACACGTTGGTGTTCCAGACCATCGGGTTAAAGGGGAATCGGGATAACGATTCCATTCTCGACAGAACCGGCTTGGTGTTGAGCGAGGCTGCGACGGTCACGACACGCGTGCGGAAGATCAACGAAAACACGCTCGAATTCAAGCTGGTCATCGAAGATCCGAAGGCCTTGACCAAACCGTGGAACGTAACCAAGCAGTTTCGTAAAAGTAGACCCGGCCTCTTCATGTACGATTACGGTTGCGCTGAAAACAACCGCAATCCGGCGGATACGGTTACCGGGAAGACGATGGTTCTCGGACCGGATGGCAAGCCGCTAAACTAAGGTTGCATTCACCTTTGAGGAGATTTTCATGCTGAACCGCATCAATAGGGCGCTGTGGATAGGGATGATCGTTCCCCTGAGCTGGTTCACGATCCAGCCGGTATTTGCCCACCATTCGAACGCAGGTTTTGACCCTGAAGCCGTGAAGGAGATCACGGGTACGGTGAAAGAATTCCAGTTTCGAAATCCGCACTCGTGGATTCAGGTTAACGTGACGGATGCGGCCGGCAAGGTTACGGAATGGAGCATTGAATGGGGCAGCCCCAACCAGTTGGGCCGCGAAGGCGTTCGCCCGGCAACATTTTCGCCGGGCATGAACGTGACCATCAAGTTTCATCCGATGCTGAACGGATCGCCGGTCGGCGGCTTCATCGGCGCGAAGATGCCGGACGGGAAAATACTCGGGAAGTGGGACGCGGGGGAATGAGCTTGAAATTCTTTGTTATTTCGTTCGCCTTCGTGGCCGTGATCACGCCCGTCTTCGCACAGCGCGGCGGTCCGCCGGCGCCGCAACGGCCGGCGGGCGCGTTTGGGCGAGGGAACACGCCGACTTTCCCGGGGCCACCACCCGGAATGCAGGCGTTGCCGGTAGATTTATTCTTATCGAAAAACTTCTACAAAGATCAGAAGTTGTGGATGGACCAACGCTACTTCCGCTGCAACACGCCGCGCCAGATCGCGGATATCTGGACCTCGCTGCGCATCGGCACCAATCCACCCATGTCGGCTGCCTGGAGCGACTGCACCGCCGATTATCCGCGCGATCGGATCGTGAGCCCCTATCCTTATAAAACAGCGAAGGAGCATTATCAGGCTTTGCTAGCGGCGGCCAAAGCGAAAGGTGGTCCGACTCTTTATACCAAGGCGAACGTGCCGGACTGGGACGGATACTACACGCGTGACATGCAAGCAGATCGGGGCGCGCAGTGGATTTGGGGAACCGTCAATCAAGTTCCGACCATACTTTCTTTACTCACCCCGGAATATCAAAAACGTTTTGTGCAGCAGAATTATCACGAAGGCGTGGACAACGCGCCGCAGTGGCAGGCCTCCTTTTGTCAGCCGGAAGGGTTCATGCGCTGGTGGGCGGAGGCGTCGAACGCCGGCAATTTCCAACTAACGATGAGCCCCTGGAACATCCAGTTCCTCTCCGGCATCGCGGCAAACTTCCTGCGCCAGGTGATGATCGGAAAACAGCACGTTCAAAAAGTCCCGCAGTGGTACGGCGAGACCGTCGGCTTCTGGGACGGAACTACCCTCGTCACTTGGACTGCGAACGTTCAAGGCTGGACGCTGTCACACTCCATGTTCGAATTCAGCGAGAAGATGGAGACTGTGGAAACCTATAAACCTGCCTTGGATGCGAACGGGAAGTTTATTGGTCTCGATCACGAGGCGGTATTTTACGATCCCGACACGTTTGTACAGCCCGTGCACGCGACGTATCGTTTTGTCCGCCAAGCGACTCCCGATGCTCCGGACCGCCGCTTCACTTACATCGAGTGTTTGGGCAACCTGCGGAATACCAATGGCAAGCCGACGCAACTCACTAAGGCGGACCCGCGCTATATCGACTACTACGGGCGGCCTTGGGCGCAGAACTGGGAAAGGTTTTTCGAAGTAGGCTGGGACCGGCCACAGAATACTTTGCCGCAGGACGTGCTGGATATCTTTAAGTAGAGCGCGGTGAAGTGTAAGGATGTACCAGCCCTAGCGCAGCCCGCTCCTCGGCGGGCGAGGATCGCTCTCGGCAGCTTTGGCGACATTGCCACCCGCCGCTCTAGCGATTCCAGCCATTAAGCGCTTAGATATTGCGGAGCGCGGCTTTTCCGTCACAACATCGGAAGTATTGGCATACCGGTCGCGATGTTTGATGAGGAGCCAGGAGGCGCGCGAATGATCCGGTCCACGTTTGGTTCGCACAAGCACCCAGGAACCGCGCAGTTTTTTCCCATGCAATGAAAATTTCAGTTCACCCTTACGCAGGCCGGCTTCGGGATCTTGCTCGGGTTCCCAGGTCCCTTGATCCCAGACCATCACGGTGCCGCCGCCATATTGGCCTTCTGGAATAATCCCCTCAAACTGTGCATATTCGATGGGATGATCTTCGACAGCCATGGCGAGCCGCTTTACCCCCGGATCGAGCGACGGCCCCTTGGGGACCGCCCACGAAAGCAGAACGCCGTTCCACTCGAGCCGAAAATCATAATGCAGATGGCTGGCCTGATGTTTTTGAACCACAAAAATAAGAGGCGCCTTGGATGCGTCAGTGCGCGTGGCACCTTTGGGCTCGGCACTGATCTTGAAATCCCGCTTGGTGTGATATTTTACCAATGGCATGTATTTCGATTATGCAATTTCGACGCCAGCATGCCGATTGCGGGAAACATGCCTCCTGTGAAAGCTATCTAACGGACAGCATCTCTATGCCACTCCCTTCGCCCACGAAGAACGCGCATGCCAGCACATTCCGTGCGGGGCGCGGAGGACCGGCCTCGAAAAACGGGAAGGATCGGGTAACGATTCCGCGGGATTTAAAGGACGTCACCCTGCGCGTTGTCGGCAAAGAACTCACCTTGACGAATCTATCCAAAGTGTTCTGGGCAGACGACGGCATTACCAAGCGCGACCTGTTGCAATATTACGCCGATGTGTCTGCTTATCTGCTGCCTTATCTGGAATCGCGAGCGATGGTGCTCAAGCGCTATCCCGACGGGGCTTCGGGCAAGTTCTTCTTTCAAAAACACGCTCCGCCGTCACGGCCTGCTTGGATTCCGATCTGCGAAATCCAACACCCGTCGGCAAATTTAGTCGATTTTCCGGTGATCAATGATCTGGCCGGGTTGCTGTGGGCGGTTAATCTCGGATGTATCGATCTCAATCCCTGGTATGCCCGCTGCGATGACGTCGATCGCCCGGACTATCTGCACTTCGATCTGGACCCCACACCCGGAGCCACGTTCGCTCTAGTGCGAGAAGCAGCGCTGTTGTTGCGCGACGAGTTGGATGCGTTGAAGATCAAAAGCTACCCCAAGACCACTGGCTCCCGCGGCGTCCACATTTACATTCCGATTGTGCGTGGCCCTTTGCAGAAAGAAGTGTGGACTTTCGCGAAGGCGTTCTCCGTGAGCGCCGCACAGAAGTATCCTAAAATTCTGACTTCTGAGTACCGTGTGGCGAAGCGGTCGCCGAACCGGATTCTGGTGGACTACAATCAGAACGCTTGGGGGCGGACTCTGGCCTCGGTTTACTCGGTGCGCCCCAAACCTCGTGCACCCGTGTCTGCCCCGGTCACCTGGGAGGAACTCGAACGCGGCGTCGAGATCGAGGATTTCCGCATTGACAATATCATGCAGCGCCTCGCGAAAGTGGGCGATCTCTACCGGCCGTTACTCCTTCAGAAAAATCGCTTCAAACTTACGGCTGCGGTATGAAATTGCCGGTTCAACCGCCGTTCCTGCCGATGGAGGCTAAGAGTGTGAGTGCGATTCCCACCGGAGCCGAGTGGCAATACGAACCCAAGTGGGACGGATTCCGCTGTGTCGCCTTTCGCGACGGGCCAACCGTGGAATTGCAGTCAAAGGCTGGACAAACGCTCACCAGATATTTTCCGGAACTGGCGGCAGCTCTGCTCAAACTGAAGCCCAAGAAATTCGTGCTCGACGGCGAAATGATCGTGTTGATTGACGGAAAACTGTCTTTCGACGATCTTCTACAGCGAATTCACCCGGCGGCGAGCAGAGTGGCCAAGCTATCGCAACAACATCCTGCGCAGTTTGTGCTCTTCGATCTGGTGGTGAATGATCGCGGCGAGTCATTGGTCGACGAGCCATTCGTAAAACGACGGGCTGCGCTCGAATCTTTCACCTCCAAATATATGACGGGGAACTCAACCTTTATTCTTTCGCCAGCAACCAAAGAGATCGCCATCGCCCGCGGATGGTTGAAGAGCATGCGAGGCCAACTGGATGGCGTAGTCGCCAAGCGTCTTGATCTGCCCTATATGGCAGGCGAACGTGCGATGCAGAAGATCAAAACTCTGCGCACCGCCGATTGCGTGGTTGGCGGTTTTCGATACCTGGCGGCCCAGAAAGTGGTCGGTTCCTTACTATTGGGTCTATACGATGATGAGGGATTCCTGCAGCACGTGGGGTTTACTTCCTCCATTGAAGCAGCCAGCCGCCCCTCGCTCACTCGCAAATTGAAGGCACTGATTGAGCGGCCCGGCTTTACGGGCCGGGCGCCGGGCGGGCCGAGCCGGTGGAATTCGGAGAAGTCCGCTGAGTGGGAACCGCTGCGACCGGAGTTGGTGGTGGAGGTCCGCTATGATCATTTCACCGGTCACCGTTTCCGGCACGGAACCAAATTTATGCGCTGGCGCCCCGACAAAGCACCGCGCCAATGTTTGATGGAACAAGTGGAGCGCGAAACCGCATCCCCTTTGAGCCTGCTGCGCGAGACCGCCTAGGCGCTAGCCGTAACATGAAAGTTTTGGCTCGCGAGTTTCCATTGGTATTTTTGCTATCGCCGGCGCGCATTGGCGGACCGCGGTCGAATGTCCTGCTGCGCCCGGAGGCCGACTTCGATTTGGCAGTGCGGCTTCGTGAGCGGAAATCCACCATCGGCGAAGCCTACGCGTTCATCAGCGGACTCTACTTCCGCGGCAAACTGGCGTATGCCGAAGCGTTCGCCGGTCCACCCATAGGCATCCCGCCCGCGCTGGTCATTGTGCCGGGCCATGGCCTGCTGCCTCCGGACACGATGATCGACGCGGAACAATTGCGCGGCATCGGCGATGTCGCCGTAGAAGAAGATAACCAAGCGTTCAGAACTCCGCTCCTGCGCGACGCGGCCTCGCTCGATCAACGCGCGGGACCGTCCTGCCAATACCTTCTGCTCGGCAGCATCGCCACCGCCAAGTACGCGGAACCGCTGCTTAGCGTTTTCGGGCAGCGGCTTCTATTCCCATCCGAGTTCGTCGGCCGCGGCGATATGAGCCGCGGAGGATTGATGCTGCGACGCGCTCACAGCGGGGAAGAGCTATCGTACGTCGGTCTGAGTGGCGCGATTCGTCGCGGACGCCGCCCAGCCAAATTGGAGCCTTGGCGGAAGCCGTAGCTCTAAGAGTTCAACCGCGGAAATAGCTTCAACGCATTGTCCCGATGAATACCCGTCAGTTCGGCGGTGCTGAAGCCGCACTCGCGCAGGCCTGCCAGATGCTTCGCCGGGGAACCGAAAGGGTAGTCGGTGCCATAAACGATCTGCCCGGTGCCTGCGATGGTCTTGAGTCCCTGCATCTGCACGATGTTGGTCGATTGCGCTGTGTCGTAATAGAAACGGCGCAAATGATACAGCCGCGAATTGGGCTCGGGCGTGGCACGTAAATTCTGGTTGATGTTGTCGGGCTGGCCGATGCCGAAGCGTTGGACCAGCGAGGGCATGGTGCCGCCGCCGTGCGAAAAAATAAAACGGATGTTGTTATAGCGTGTGGCCGCATTAGTGCCGAGCAGGCTGAAAATAGTACGCGCGGTATCCGTGTTGTACTCGACGGTGCCCGGGCCCACGCCCGGCATCAGTTCCTGGCAGCATGGCGCATCGGTGGGGTGCACGTAGACCACGGCGTTACGCCGGTTTAGTTCGTCGAGGACCGGTCTGAAAATGGGATCGCCTAACCAATGATTGCCGTAGCTCGACAGAATTCCAACGCCGTCGACCTTGAGCCTATCGAAAACGTATTCGATTTCGTGAAGGCTGTCATCGATAGTCGGCAGCGGCAGGACGGCGAACAATCCGAAGCGGCTTTTGTGATCGGAAACTGTGCGGGCGCCGAAGTCGTTCATCTCGCGAGCCAGGGCGCGGGTTTCTTCCGGATCTCCAAACCACACCCCAGGCGTGGTGCAGGAAAGCATGGAAGCGGCGACACCGTCTCGGTCCATGTCTTCGAGATCCTTCGCGGGCGTGTACGGTCTGAGTTGCGGGAGTGCGAACCAAGTGGTATAGCCCGCGACTTTGCGATTTTCCTTCGCCGTGAGAGCTTTGATCCAACCCGGCGACACAAAGTGGTGGTGGCAATCGATGGCGCGCGCGTTCGGCGCAATCTGGCCGCGCAGGCCGCGTGTAGCCATGATCGCGACGGTTCCCGCACCGCCAAGCCCGGTAAGAAATGCACGGCGCGATGGGTAGTTCATGGATGCTCCTCGAAACTTAAATGATTCTACACCTGTGGAGCGGCTAGTCCGAGTGATGTATAGTGTTCGATGCCAATGTTGCTTGTGGGGAACCCTCTAAACTCGTCTCCCGTGATTTTCCCAGTGATCGAATGTTTTCACATCGACGGATTTGTGATGGCGATCGGAACCTGCGCGCTTGGCGCGGCGGCCTACTTTAGGGCGAATAGAAGCTGGCCAAGTTGAAAGCTTCCGGCGCGAACCGCGTGTATACACGCTAAGCCGGAGTGACTTTGTCGCCCGGCGAAAGATGTTCGACAGTCTTTCCCGTTTCGGTGAACGTGCGCGTCACATGCTGCGCGCCGTAAATCCATAAAATCACCAAGGGTGAATCGCCGACGTTATTAAAACAATGCGATTTCCCGGCGGGAATATAAGTGGTGTCGAAGCGGCCGACGCGCGTAGCCTGCCCATCGACCACTACTTCGCCTTCGCCCTCCATCACGGTCACTTGCTCTCCGCAATTATGGCTGTGCATAGGCGCGCGGCGTCCCGGCGGGAAGGAGGTCAAGCCGGATGTGAATACGGTATCGGGCGCGCGATCCGTACCGACGAGCAGGGTCGTGATGACGCCGTCGCCGCGCTGAAATGTGGGGACGGACGCGATTTTGATGATGCTTGCGGTTGCCATAACCGCTATAGTCTCTCAATACCTAGACGGTCCGCTAGTTGGTCGAGCGTGCCTTGCAGTTCAGGAGTAACGGGAACGCCATTGACCGAACGGTCCGCGTAGATCTTTGCCGATCGCTCTCCGGGGAGCCGAATTTCATCGAAACCCGGGAGCAGCGGCGACGATTTCATCAACTCCCAAATTTCGTCGACTTTTGCTTTGAACGCCGGCACGTCGGCGAACGCTGCAATATTCACGGCGACGATCAAGTGCCCGGTATTCGTTACGGTCGAGAAATCACGGTTGAAGTCGACCACGTCATTTCCGAAAGCTGCGCCGTTCAGAGTGCCGGCCAGCAAGCCAAACATCAGCGCCAGCCCGTATCCCTTAGGCCCGCCGATCGGCAGCAGAAAGCCTTCGTCCGCTTTCTTAGGATCAGTCAGAGCGTTACCTTGCCGATCCATCATCCAGCCTTCCGGCATGGTCTCATTGCGCTGCGCTTTTATTTTGATCTTGCCGTAAGCGGCATTGGTGGTTGCCATGTCGAGGGTAACATCGCGGCCCTGGGCACCGGGAACCGCGATAGCGATCGGATTCGTGCTCAGCAGCATGGCAATGCCGCCCCAAGGAGGCAAGTGATTCGCGCTGCCCACAGCTATGTACAGTCCCACCATGTCATGCGCCAGCGGCATACGCGCGTAGAGCGAGGCTGGACCCGCATGGTTACTGTTGCGTGCACCCACCCAAGCCACACCACAAGTTTTTGCTTTCTCGATGGCTATCTCCGCGGCGCGGCTCATGACCAAATGGCCCATAGCATTGTCGCCATCGAGCAATGCGGTGGCAGGATGATCCTGAATGACGCGAATATACGGCTGTATGTTGATCCCGCCGCTCTGGATGCGTTTCACATACTGCGGCAAGCGAAAGATGCCATGGCCGTCAGCGCCGCGGGCGTCCGCCTCTGCCATCAGTTGGGCTACAACGCGCGCGTCGGCGGCGGAAAGGCCTACGTTTGTCAAAACCCTGGCGATGAACTCGGTAAGATCGCATACGCTCTTTTTGGGCATGTAAAGATATGTCAAGTGACCTTTACGGTCCTATTCTCACAGAGTATAATCAAACGCGTTTCGCTGAAGACTTTGGCGAACAGGAGAAAAGAACAATGTCTTTCGGTAAGCTCGGTTGTATCGCGATACTCTTGCCGGTTTTTGCGCTGGCGCAGCCGCCGGCAGCGAAACCCGATTCGCCTCAGGTGAAGGCGCTGATCGAAAAAACCAAGAAGGCCGCGGGCGCGATGTGGGCCGACGAAGAGCATTTTTTCTGCGAAGCGCCGCGTCCCAATAGCCCGAACGATCCCGTGATCGCCCCGACCAAAATCTTCGACAACGTTTATGCGATCGGTAATTCCGGCACAACTGTTTACGTGATTCAAACTTCGGACGGTCTCCTCATGATCGATTCCCTGAGCGCGAATCAGGTGGACTCGCAGCTTCTCCCTGGATTCCAAAAACTGGGGCTGGATCCCGCGAAGGTGAAGATCATTCTCATGGGCCACGGCCACGCGGACCACTTCGGCGGTTCGCCGTACTTTCAGGATCATTACGGATCGAAGGTATATATTTCGGCTGCGGATTGGAATCTTATGGAGAATCCACCGCCAGGACGCGGTGGCGATAAGAAAGGTCCACCTCCTGTGCTGCCAAAACACGATCAGGTGGTCGCCGAAGGCCAGCCGGTGGTCTTGGGAGATCTGAAGGTAATGCCGGTGGCAATCCCCGGACACACTCCGGGATCGATGGGTTACATCTTTCCAGTGAAAGACAACGGCAAGACTCATATGGCCGCGATTTACGCTGGCACGATTTTGACCCCGGGCATTATCTCCGATGAAGGATTGCAGACCTACGCGAAGTCCGTCGCGCATTTTAAAGAAGAGACCAAGAAGGCCAAGGTCGACGTCGAGATCCAAAATCATCCGCTGATGGACCCGATCCAGGTCAAGCTCGACAAGCTGGCGGCGCGCCAGAAGGGTGAGCCGAATCCCTTTGTTGTCGGCCAAGCGAACTACCAAAAGTTCTTGGACGTAATGGCGGATTGCACTCAAGTGAATATCGCCCGCAGGAAGTAACAAACCATGAAGAAGTTCCTTTTGCTGGGGATCGCGATCGCAGCGATTACGCTCCTTTACCGCGCTGCCAGGCCGAATGCTCCCGTAGTCATGCACTCGACTTTGCCGACCGAAGGGGCCGCGACAGCACTGTTGAACTCGACGCATCGTCATCGCGAGTGGGTGAGCGTGGCGAACGTGCGGGCCTTTTTTGTTTACCCGGAGCGTTCCGACAAGGCTCCAGTAGTGGTTCTTTCGGCCGGCAAGCAGGGTGCGAGCGATTGGATTCGCGCGGTGGCCGATCAGGCGGCTGCGGAAGGATTTATCGCAGTGGTGCCGGATGTTCTCTCCGGTCTCGGTTCCCATGGTGGCGACAGCAACGATTTTGCAAATCCGGGCGCTGTCGCTGCCGCGCTAGATCGCATGGGGCGTGATGAGATTGCCCGCCGGACGAATGCGGTGCGCGACTACGCGACGGTGCTGCCGGCAGCCAATGGCAAGAGTGCAAGTATCGATTTCTCCGCCGCTGGCGTGCGGGCCGCAGCGGCCGGGCACTCGGCCAGTTTCAAGGCCGGCGACGCAGTATGGCCGCAGGCGGTGTCATTCCTCGTCGAACAAACCGGCGACAAGCCTATGCCAGGCGAGAACCTGAATGTGCCGGAGGACCACTCCATGCACATCGGCATGATGATGGGCCAGCCCGTGAATGACAAAAAAGGTGCTGGGCTCCGAGGTTACCCGATCGGAAAGTTGCCGGATCTGCCGGCCGGCATTTTTAACGCCCACACTGTGGTGACGAATTCGAAGCTGCACAAGGAATTCGTCGACATTCCCTTCGGCAGCAGCAAGCTGCACACTTGGGTGGAATATCCCGAAGGTGACGGGAAAGCGCCGATCGTAGTCGTGATGCAGCATGGTCCTGGTATGGATGACTGGCAACGCGCGCTCGCCGATCAGCTCGCACTGCAAGGATTCATCGCCATCGCCGCGGATCTCCACTCCGGTTTGGGCCCGAACGGTGGCAACTACGATTCCTTCCAAGGCACCGACGACGTGATGCGGGCCAACGCCAGGCTCACCGCAGATGACATGTTTAACCGCTACAAAGCGGCGCGCGATTGGGGGATGAAGCTGCCACGCGCCAACGGCAAGAGCGCTAGTATCGGGTTCTGCATGGGCGGCGGCAACAGCTTCCGCTTCGCTTCAGAGATCCCGGAGCTGAACGCTGCGGTGGTGTTCTACGGCACTCCCGCGAATCAAGAGATGCTCGCGAAGATCAAAGCGCCGGTGTTAGCGTTCTATGGCGACGACGATGCGCGGGTGACGGCGACCATGGCGCCCACAGAAGCTGCCATGAAAGCGGCGGGGAAATCGTTCGAAGCCCACTCCTACCCGCACGGTACTCACGGATTTCTGGAGTATCAGGACCTGGGTGGCAACCCCGCAGCCACGTCAGATTCGTGGGCGCGAACCATCGCGTTCTTGAAAGAACACACGAAGTAGCACGCTACTTCCAGCTATCGATGGCTTTCCTTTGCGCTGAGCCGGGAGCAATGTCCACGAGCTCGAGACGGATACCGTTGGGGTCGATCACATTGGTGAGCGGCGCTTTCGTGGTGGCCGTACGAGGATCGTCGACTTTGACGCCTTGCTGGCGGAGCGCAGCGACTTCAGCGTTCAAATCGTCGGCCCACAAACCTACGTGACTGAGCCCTACGGGGCGTTCGGCGGTCGCCGGTGCGAGCTCCAGGAAAGTGTCCTTATTAATCTGCAGATAGGTCAGCGCGGGCTTTCCCTCTTTATCTTTAAAGGAAAAAGCTTCGCGGAAACCCATAGTCTTGGTGTAGAAGTTCATCGACTCGTCAAAATTCTTGACGTACATGCCGACGTGATTCAAGCGCAGTCCTTTGGAGCCCTCCTGCTGGGCCGCACTGGGCTGCATCATAAACATCCCGAAAACAATTCCTGCTGCAAACAACGCTAGAGCACGGATGATACGCATGTGAACCTCCTACTTGCCTTTCGTCAAACTTTTATAAACTGACTCGACAAAATTGTCGGCGGTGCCGAAACCTGATTTCGCGCCATAACGATAATCGTAGTCGAGCGAGAGGTTCGCGGCTTTGATTTGGGCCAGCGTCATACTGTCTTTGATTGCGGCCTGAATGCGGTCGCGAACGATAGTAACCATGTCACGGTACTCTACCACTTCAAAGCGGTCGACGATACGGCCGTGGCCCGGGATCACGTAGGTCCCGCCTTCTTCCTGGCGCAGCGGAACGGCCATTTCGACGATAGTATTCAAGGCATCGATCTCACCCTGGATCGTGCCGCCGCGCTCCAGATCTATAAAAGGATACGTGGTAGTCAGAAAGATGTCACCCGCCGCGATCACATCCGACCGGCGGAAGAACACCAGGCTGTCGCCATCCGTGTGGGCGTTGGGTTGATGCAGGATCTCAATCGGCTCGCCGTTGAACGACATTTGTTTACTCGCGCCGAAAAAAGTCAACGTGGGCCAGAATCCAAAAGGCATAGACGCCTGTTTGCCCGTGGGAGCGCTCATGCGCAGCAGCACGTTGTCATGCGCGAAGATCTGCGCACCCAGTTTCACGTCGGTCAGGTTAGCGGTGACGTTCGCTCCGGTATAAGTTGTACCCGCCTTGCGGAGCGCGTCGTTTCCACCGGTATGATCCGGATGAACGTGGGTGTTTATGATGTACTGAATTGGTTTGTCGGTTAGTTTGTGGACCGCCGCCAGCACGTCGTCGCTGCGGTCCGCCAATCCGGTATCTACCACCAAAGTACCTTGTTGGCCAGTTTGAACGACAATGTTGCCACCCGCGCCCGCCAGCAAATATACGTTGCCTTGCACGTGCAACATCTGAAGCTCAGGGCGGGCGCCGCTTTGCGCAAACAGATATGCACCCCCTGCCAGCAGTCCGACTAATTTCTGCACAATTGGTTTCATCATCTACTTCCGAGCCGAATCGGCCGCCGCTTGCTTTAATTTAAGTTGATACTCGGGGTACATGGTCTCGGCTCCGCCCAAGGCTGCCGCTACTGGAATCTTGTATTTATCCGCGAACTCGCTTACAAATGGATTCTTGCCGGGCAGATAGCTGGGCACTGCACCCCGCGGACGCTCGATCTCGACAACCGCGTCACAGGGATACAGCCAGCCTTCCCCATTGAGCGCTCTGGGAATGAAATCCTGACTGCGGATAAAAGGCTCCGTCAAACTATCAGGATCGGTCAAGATCGTGATGTGAGTCAGATGGTTTTCGTGGCGGATGAAGTGTTCCGTTAGTACCGCCTGATCGCTCGCGCGCAGCCCGTTGCGCCGAAGCCAGCCACGCTTGATATGAGTAGTGGTAACAGTCAGAGCGTTGCCTTCCCATTTTCCGGTCGAGAAGCCCATCCAGGTGTGCGGCGCATACTCTGAAGGATGCGGACGCCCATCCATCCAAATGGTGCGGGTCTGCTCATAGTTATCGATATACTGCTTGATCGCAATCAGTTCCTGCGATACCGGGTCTCTTTCTTCCCAAATGCGAAGATTAAGCGGGCCACGGTAGATGTATTGTACGCCGTGCACTTCGCACTGATGTTCCGGCAGCGTGAAGCGGGAAGCATCGTAACTCAGTCCCGCCAGCCGCGCGCGATCCGTGATCGGAATTCCCAGATAGTTGACCAGCTCCGGTCCAGGGCCACGCTCGCCGGCGTCCTCATGAAACACTGGACCCCAGTTGCCCGCCAGATCGAGACCCGGCGCCGCTCCAGGATTGTACGAACCCGGACCTTGGGCGAAGATCGGAAACGCAATCGCAAGCGCTGCGGCCAATGGCAGCAGACTCCTCATAGAACCTCCACTTCTCTCAAGATCGAACTTAGCATGCTCAGACTTTGAACTTGGGCCAGAGGCGTTCGGCATTCCCGCGGTCCAACGCGTGCTGCACGTCGACGGGAAGTTTTAAGCCGGGAATTTGCCGTACCGTCGATTCCATCGGTTCGATCGGAAAATCCGTTCCAAATAAATATTGTGTCGAAGGCGCAAAGGCGCGCAACGCCGCGATGGGCATCGGGTAGGCAGCATGCGCACATTCATAATACAGGCGCGTGAGTTCTGGGTAGACGCCGTTCGGAGTCTTCGGACTCTTGCCTTCTGTCGGCTGTCCGACAATCTTGCTAACCGGTCCAGTGCTATTAGTTGTAGTTCCGGGAACCCGATCTTTGATGCGCCCGGCAAGCGTCGGAACTGCGGCGCCGGAGTGATTCACGATCCAGCGAATGTCCTGGCAGCGAGACAGCACACCGTTATAAAGCAGGCTGACAATCGTGCGCGTGGTGTCGAAGTCGAATTCAACCACGCCATCGCCCAGCCCGGCCAAGTTGTGGCAGCAATTGGCAACCGTGGGATGAAAGAACACGGCCGATTTGCGCCGGTTCAACTCATCGAAGAGCGGTAAGAACATGGGATCTCCCCACCACTTGTCGCCCAGGTTGGTAAACAACTCCACACCGTCGCACTTCAGAGTATCGAAGGAATATTCGATCTCCTTCAGACTCGCGTCGATGTTGCGGCCCGGAATCGCGGCAAAGAAACCCAGTCGCTTGGGATTCATCTGCATCGCCTTGGCCCCGTACTCATTGGATTCGCGCGCGAATTTGATGGCCTTCTCAGAACCGTCGTAAAGATACTCAGCCGCTATCGTCAACGACAAAATGGCTTGCTCAGTGCCGAACTTATCCATCGCGTCGAGCGACGCTTGCGGAGTGTACTGGCGCGCCGTCATATTTTCCTGAAACGGCGGCAGCATGTGATGGTGTACGTCAATGCGTCCCCGCTTTTTCTGGGCCATTACCGCGGCCGCGGGCAGCAGAGCCGCGGCGCCTGCGGCCAAACCCTTCAATAGTTTCCGACGCGAGGGTTCGACGGACTCAAAGTGGGAGTGACGTTTCATAGAGGAGGGGCTTGAATGCCGGTCCCTAGGATACTAAAAACCTCAGCTTCCGTCGACATTCGCGAAACGCGCGTTTACCAAAATTGACAAAATACTTCGCCGCGAAATGTTATTGACAGCAAACTAGAAGACGCATACTATCGTTTGCTGGAAGCCGAGGAGGAACTGGTCCAGGTGAGAACTACGCGATACGCGGCGCCCATATTGACAGTCGCGATTTTGATTTCGACGGCTGCCGGCATCCATGCGCAGGGCAGGGGAGGCGGCCCGCCGCAACCCCCGCGAGTGGCCGCCCCGGTGGATCTTACCGGCTACTGGGTGTCGCTGGTGACCGAGGACTGGCGCTATCGCATGGCCACTCCGCCCAAAGGCGACTTCGGCTCCGTGCCCTTGAACATGGACGGCCAGAAACTCGCTCAGTCATGGGACCCAGCGAAAGACGAAGCTGCCGGCAACCAGTGCAAGGCGTACGGAGCAGCGGGCCTCCTGCGCATTCCCGGCCGGCTGCACATCACTTGGCAGGACGATTCCACTTTGAAAGTCGAAGCCGATGCCGGCACGCAAACCCGCCTGTTCTACTTCGGCCCGCCGCAGGGCCAAGGCGGCGATTGGCAAGGCGTCTCCTCGGCGTCCTGGGATCGCTCGCGCAGCCCTTTAGGATTTCAATTTTTCGGTGCGCCACCGTCGGCCGGCGGTTCGATGGCGGCGGTGACGACTAAGCTAAAACCCGGATATCTCGGCAAGAACGGGCTCCCCTACAGCGCTAACACCGTCGTCACGGAGTATTGGGATCGCCTGGATGTTCCCAACGGCGATTCCTTGCTGGTGGTTTCGAGCGAGGTGGTCGACCCCACTTACCTGGCGCAGCCGTTTTGGACCAGCACCCATTTCAAAAAACAGAACGACGCTACGGGTTGGAACCCCACGCCTTGCTCGGCTCGATAAACTCCTGGAGAATCCGATGAGACGAACTCTTCCGCTTTACTCGACCGTGCTGATGGGCGTCATCGCGTTCAGCCAAGCGTGCTTCGGCCAGGGAGGCCCGCCCGCGGGTGCGCCGCGTCCCACTCCAGGCTTCGACCTCTCCGGCTATTGGACTGCAGCCATGCACGAAGATGCTCTCGAACGCGGCGGTGGCCCTGAAACCGCCGACTACGGCGGGTTCCCGATCAACGAAGCGGCGCGCCTGTTCGGGTTGTCGTACAACGTGTCGCGAGTAACGCTGCGTTACCATCAATGCGACGGGTACGTCGCGCCCTATTCAGTGCGCTCCATCGGCAATGCGCGCGCGTGGGAGGAACGAGATCCGCATACCCAACGTCTGATCGCGATTCATTGGTACAACCAGACTTTTGAAGGCAGCCGGACCATTTGGATGGACGGTCGTCCGCATCCGCCGCCGTATGCGCCGCACACCTGGATGGGCTTTTCCACCGGAACATTTGTCGGCAACGCTCTTGTGGTCCAAGCCACTCATATCAAGCAAGGCTGGCTGCGCCGCAACGGATTGCCGGAGAGCGATCAGGCAACGACAGTCGAGTTCTTCGTTCGTCATGGCGATCATCTCACGTATACGTCCGTCATCACAGATCCCGTGTACCTGACTGAACCCATCGTCAGAACCACCGACTTCGCACGCCAGCCCGTGGACCACGGCAACTGGTTATTCGCCTGCGACGACGGCGAACAGATTTTCGGAAGAGCGCAGGATCAAGTCCCGAATTATCTGTTGGGCCAAAACCCCTTCGTGAAGGAACAAGGCGAGAAGTACAAAATCCCCATGCTGGGATATTTGGGCGGTGCGGAAACCATGTATCCCGAGTTTGTGGCGAAGATGCGGACGGCGACCGAGGCCGAGGGATTGGTGCGCACGCGTCCCAACTCCGGCGCTCCGCCCACCAGCCGCGCCGTCGATCCTGAGCCCCACGATGGAGAAATCCATGTGCTGCCCCTGCGCAATAATGTCTACCTGCTGCTAGGCGACGGCGGAAACATCGTCGTGCAAGTGGGCGACGAAGGCGCGTTCGTGGTGGACTCCGGTACCGGTGCGCTAGCCGCCAAAACCATCGCAGCCATTCGTAAACTCAGCGACAAACCCATTCAATTTATCGCGAACACTGGATACCGTGCCGATCACACCGGTGGCAATGCGGCGCTGCGCGCGGCGGGCTCCGATCCCAGCGTCGTAGGCTCCTTCTTTGCGCTAGGTTTCGCGGACGCCGGCATCGGGGCCACCATTATGGCGCACCAAAACGTGCAGAATCACATGTACGCCCTGAAAATGCCGGCCGCCGGCATTCCCAGCGATACATTTCTCGACGAACGCCGCCGGCACTTCCATAACGGGGACGCCATCGAAATGTTCCAGGAGCCCAACGCCGTGACCGACGCCGACAGCATCGTCCAGTTCCGCCGCGCCGACATCATCGTCGCCGGCGATATTTTCACCACTACGCAATTCCCCTTCATCGACGTACAAAACGGCGGCAGTGTGCAAGGCGAAATCAAGGCGCTGAACGACATCCTGAACCGTACCGTTTACCAACACGAGTCAGAAGGCGGAACCATTGTGATTCCCGGCCACGGCTATGTTTGCGACGAACACGAGGTGGTGGAATACCGCGACATGGTCGCGATCGTCCGCGATCGCGTGCAGGCCTTGATCAAGAGTGGCGCGACGCTCGAACAAGTGAAAGCGGCGCGTCCGACCGCCGACTACGACAGCCGTTACGGCGCAACCTCCGGCCCCTGGACCACCGCCATGTTTGTTGAGTCCGTCTACAACAGTCTCAAGCAGACGCTAAAATAGACCGCCCCTGTCCCCCCGCAAGCTTGGCACTGTGAGCAAGTGTCAAGAAATGTAAAGTGCGCTTTACAGGCGAATAAACAAAGCGTATTATCGACCGGGTCTCTTCATCTGAGCGAGTAGGCTGAACTGCGATCGAATCATTGCGCGCTACGCTGGAGAGCCAAAAAGGGGATTTCGGGAGCATGTCTATGCGATCTGATGTTGCAGTTCGAATTCTTCACATCTTCGCGCTGGTTGGTTTACTGTGCGGGCTGACTCAAGTGGGAACCACTCGCCTCTACGGGCAAGCGGCCACCGCAACTCTGCTAGGCAACGTTACGGATGCCACCGGTGCGGCTGTTCCGGACGCTTCGGTGCAGGTAAAAAATATCAACACTGACGCCACTCAAAACGCACGGTCAGACGCTCAAGGCCGGTTCACGTTATCGAATTTGCCGGTGGGCGACTACGAAGTCCAGGTGTCGAAACCAGGATTTTCCACTGTCATCCGCCCGGGAGTCACACTCACCGTCGGTTCGCAAAGCGTAATCGATTTCGCGCTAGCTGTCGGCCAGCAGAACCAGACCGTGACCGTCGAAGCGTCCACTTCGCAAGTGGAGACCACCAACGCCACGGTGGGCACGCTCATCGGTCAACAGCAGATGCGCGAGCTGCCCTTGAACGGCCGCAACTTCGAACAGTTGATCGTGCTGACGCCCGGAGTTCAGACCATCGCCGGCAACGCATTCCAGGCCACCGGTTTTCAAGGCCGTGCTCCCGAGTATTCGGTTGCCGGATCGCGTCCCACCGGGCAAGCCATTCTGCTCGACGACGAAAACCTGCAGAACTTCTGGAGCAAGGGCATGGGGTCGGTGATGGGGACGTCGTTGGGCGTGGAAGCCATCGGCGAATTCCAGACTCTCACGAACACGTATAGCGCCCAGTTCGGCGGAAATGGTGCCGTGATCAACGCCGTAAGCCGCTCGGGAACCAACGCAGTCCATGGATCTGCCTATGAGTTTTTCCGTAACGACGTTCTGGACGCGCGCAGCTTTTTTGATCCGCAGACCAGGCCTGCATACCGCCAAAACCAATTCGGGGGCACAGTCGGCGGACCCATCAAAAAAGACAAGCTGTTCTTCTTCGCTAATTACGAGGGTGTAAGACTGGCACAGGGCGAAAGCAAAATCGCCTTTGTTCCCGGTTGTAATCTGCCGCAATTCTCCGCCACCTGTGTCCCGGCCTCCACCGTTTCAGCCGCCCAGGCAACCGCGATTCGAAATACTCTTGCCGTTTTCCCCGCTGCCAATTTAGTGGTGGGCGGACAACCGGAAGCGCTGACGGTGGCCAACCGCATCGGCAACGAGGATTATTTCCTGGGCCGCTTTGACTGGGTAATTTCAGAGAAGGATTCCTTCTTGGTCCGATATATCTCGGATAAGTCGAGCTTCGTCGAACCCTACGGTGGCGGCGGTTTCGCCGGCGGTCCCATCGGTAATTGGCCGGAGCAAGATTCCTCGCACACCCAATTTGCTACCGTGGAATACCGGAGAATCATAACCCCCACCCTCGTAAACGTGGCTCGCTTCAGCTACTCTCGTCCGGGTACTTACGAATTCCAACAGCCAACGCTTCCGGGTGGACTCGTGAACGGAGTCGACCCACTGCAGTTCGCACCGGCAAGCTCCGGACGGCCCGATGGCATTGTTGCGATCGGTGGCCTTTCTGGTATCGGGAGCGCGCTGCAGCTTCCATTTAACACCACACAGAATCGATTCACCGAGGCCGACGACGTCACCTGGACGCACGGCGCTCACTCCGTACGATTCGGTGGGTCCGTGTCCAGGCTCCAGAGCAATACCTTTATGCCGTTTTTTGACGGAGGAGAATTCTCGTTCTCTAACCTGGCGCAATTCGTGACCGGGTCTCCCAACGTGGTGCTATACGTCCCGCTCGGTTCCTATCCCAATCGCGATTTCCGGCAGATTGAAATCAATCCCTATGCCCAGGACGACTGGAAGGTCTCGTCGAAACTCACCCTGAATCTAGGCATCCGCTGGGAATTTTCGACCAATCCCGTCGACCAGCACAACCAGTTGTTTGCGGTCACGGACGTTGCCACGGCTACGGCACCCTACTTCACGCACGTCCCCAACGCCATGGCCACCAACCCCACCTGGAAAAATTTCGATCCCCGAATCGGCCTAGCCTTCGATCCATTCTCTGACCATAAAACCTCCATCCGCGCTGGTTTTGGAATCTTTCGCGAGCTGATCTCGGTCAACACTTTCGCACCCGGTTATTGGACCTCGCCGCCTTGGGCCCTCAGTGTCACGCCGAATATCCCGCACGTCTCGCCGGTCGCTTATCCCACCATCCCGTTCAACGGACTGAACCTGGGAAAGGCCAGCTCCACTCCTGGATTTGATTACAATTCGAGCACCACTCCGTATGTGATGCAGTACAACCTCAACATTGAGCGGGAGATCGCGAAGGCAACGATTTTCAACATCGGGTACGTGGGTTCTAGAGGCGTTCATCTGATGACGCAGGTGAATCTGAATCCCCCGTTGGTGTGCCTCGCCAGCGAAGGACCGCACTGTGCGAATCCCAGTTACGCTAAAGGCCAGCAGGCATTTGCACCCGGTGGTACCGGTGGTTACTTTGGGTTCCCGGGTACAGCCAACGGTCAGGCGGCGGTACTACCTAATGCATACCTCAATAACAACCTGGCCCAGTTCGGCAATCTCAGTCCACAGGCCTGGTCTAAATACAATTCGCTTCAAACCAGCTTGACCCGCAGATTGACGGAGAGCATCCAGGGTCAGGTCTCCTACACCTGGTCCCGGTGCATGGATGACGGCGGCTACCTCGCCAGCTTCAATACCAACGGTACTTCCGGGTTTACGAACCCCTACTCCGCCGCGTCCGATCAGGGCCCCTGCAGCTACGACATCAGTCACGTCATCAAAGCCAATGCCGTATATGTGTTGCCCTTCCACGGCAACCGGCTGGTCTCAGGTTGGCAGATGAGCGGCATCTTCAGTTGGAACACCGGGCTCCCGTTGAACATCACGGACGGTTATGACCAGGCAACGGGCGGCAGCGTTTATGCGCTAGTCGCGCGGCCGAATCTCAAGCCCGGCTTTAGCAACAATCCAATCGTCGGGACGGCGAATGAATGGTTCAATCCCAATGCATTTTCGATCGAAGCGCCAGGCACCCTCGGTAACCTCGGCCGCAATACCGTCCGCGGCCCGCATTTTACCGATCTGGACTTTTCACTGACCAAGGACACCAAGATCACGGAACGGATCAATACTCAATTTCGAGCGGAGTTCTTCAATATTTTGAATCACACGAATCTGGGTTTGCCCGCTGCTGCGCTCTTCTTGAACACCGCCGGCGCGCCGAATAACGCAGCCGGACAAATCACATCGATCGTCGGTACGCCGCGGCAGATTCAGTTCGCTTTGAAGGTCATCTTCTAGCGGCCGGCCCTCGCGCCGCATTCGACTTTGCTCTTACAGGGAGTCCATGCGGCCGCGAGGGCCCGCGACCGTTGCAGTTCTTCCGGCGACATGCGGGCGGCCACCCGTTCTTTCGCCTTCAGCGAATCCTGATCGCCCTGGCTCGCTGCGATTGTGAACCAGCGATAGCCTTCGACCAGATCTTTAGGAACTCCCACGCCGTTCGTGTAGAAGGCTCCTAAATTGAATCCCGCGTCCGCGTGACCCTGTTCCGCCGCGAGCCTATACCAGCGCGCCGCTTCGCCGTTATCGCGCGAAACCCCTTGGCCACTCGCGTAGAGCACCCCTAAGTTGTACTCCGCCTCCGCTTGGCCTTGCTCCGCAGCCAATTTGTACCAACGCGCCGACTCACGATAATCCTGCGCCACACCTTGCCCGTTCATGTAGAGCGCTCCCAAATTAAACTGCGCTTCCATGTGTCCCTGATCGGCGGCTAGTTTGTACCATTGAGCCGCCTGCTGATAGTCCTGACCGACTCCCTGGCCGCGATCGTAAAGGACGCCGAGATTATACTGAGCCTCCGGCAAACTCCGGTGATCCGAAGCGCGGCGATACCAGCGCGCAGCTTCTGTAAAATCCTGCTCGACCCCTTTCCCCTCGGCGTACATCAATCCTAGGTTGAACTCAGCGTCCGCCATGCCTTTATCGGCGGTGAGCTTATACCAACGGACGGCTTCTTTGTAATCCCGCGCGACTCCCTGGCCGTTGTCGTACATCACACCCAAGCCGAACTGCGCCTCCGGTAGCCCCTGCGCAGCCGCTAATTTGTAAAGACGCACTGCCTCTGCATAATCCAGCGCCGCGCCTTCGCCAAAACGGTTCATCTCCGCCAGCGCGAATTGCGCCTGTGGAGCTCCCTGCGCAGCCGCCAGCTTGTAAAACCGCCGCGCCTCCGCGTAATCCTGATCCACGCCCAGGCCCAGCCGGTACGATTCCCCCAAGGATATCTGCGCACTGACATCGCCGCTCATGGCTTTCTTAGCGCGGTCATCCGCCGATTGCGCCGCGCCCGGAGACGCCGCGCCCGCCAGCAAAAGGAACATTAGAAATAACTGCTTCACAATTCTTAACCGTGGCCCACTGCGTTTCAATCGTAACCGACTGTGATTTGGTATACAATAGCCAGCGACGAGGAGCACACCAGCATGTTGCCTTATCTCCTTAGCGCGCTCAGAATCGCGGTCGGATTGCTGTTCTTCCAGCACGGCGCAGAAAAGATCTGGGGCTTTGCGAACGGTCGAATCGACCACAACTTCGCAACCATGCACGGATTCGCCGGGCCCCTAGAAGTCGCCGGAGGAACCCTGCTGATTCTCGGTTTGTTCACGCGCACCACCGCCTTCATCCTGTGCGGCGAAATGGCGGTGGCCTACTTCTCCCGTTGGGCCCCACGAGGATTCTGGCCCATCAGCAACGGTGGCGAAGAAGCCGTCATCTGCTGCTTTCTGTTTCTGTGGCTGGTAACCGCCGGCCCTGGTCCGTGGAGTTTGGATTCACTCATCGAACAGGTTCGCGAAGCGCCGCCTATGCCCGTGAAGACTCCAGGCTGATCGGATCAAATCATGAAGGAAACCATCAGCTCTTGGGAAGGCTACACGCGCTCGCTGCTCCGCATCATCCTGGCTTTCGTGTTTACCCTCCACGGATTCCGCCACTCCTTCGGCTACTTCCACGTATCCGGAGGCCGGCGTGCCGCCATCCCCATGGCGCTCGACGGGCTGCCTTCCATCTTCGGCGGCCTCGAAATCCTCGGCGGCGTCTTGTTGTTTCTCGGCCTGTTCACGCGGCCGGTAGCCGTCATCCTGTGCGCCGAATTGTTGGCCGCGTACTTTTATTCCGCCGTCCCCCGCGGCGTCTGGCCCATACGCAACGGCGGAAATGAAGTCCTCCTCTACTTTCTGGCATTCCTGTATTTTGTAGCCGCCGGCGCCGGCGTCTGGAGCCTGGATCACTTGCTGCAGAACCGCCGCCGCAAGCACTCTACCGAAATCCCCGCTGGCACACCCGTACGCACTTGACGCCCTTCGTAAAGATATGTCAAGGCGCTGGCCCGCGCTTTGACTCCCCGCAGGGCGCAGAGTAGAATCACAAGTTACAACGCATAGAGGAAGGCTGTAATCATGAAACAAATTAACCTTGGAATTATCGGAACTGGTTGGTGTGGAGGCATTCGCGCGGTCGCCGCCGCGGCCAGCCCCTGGGTCAAAGAACTGCACATCGCCGAGATCAAAGAGGAGCGCCTTCAGGAAGTCAAAACTCAGACGAATCCCGTCACCGCGTCCACCGATTACCGCAAAATTGTCGAAAATCCTTCGATCGATGCGGTCATGATTTCGACCACGCCCGAGCCCACGCACTATCCCATCACCAAGGAAAGCCTTCTCGCCGGCAAACACGTTTTTCTCGAAAAGCCGATATCGATGGAGTTGTCAGAAGCCGACGAACTGATCGCGCTTGGCGCGCTCGAAGAAACTGTCCTTTACCATCGGCTACTCACAGCGCTTCAATCCCAAGTTCGCTTTTGTGAAGCGCTCGATTGAAGACGGCACCATCGGCGAGCCCTGCAGCGCGCTGGTCAGCCGCCACATCACGCGCAACCTCGGCAAGAAAATCGGCGGACGCGTGAAGTTGTCCCCCGCCGCCATGGAAGCCACCCACGATATCGATTTCGTCCTGTGGTGCCTGGCTCCCCGCAAACCCGTTCGCGTGTATGCGCAGGAAGTCCACAA
This sequence comes from Bryobacterales bacterium, assembly GCA_963745995.1. Lineage (GTDB taxonomy): Bacteria > Acidobacteriota > Terriglobia > Bryobacterales > Bryobacteraceae > Palsa-187. The sequence goes on along the minus strand of CAVUZF010000005.1, from coordinate 10,676 downwards.
AATCATGAAGGGCCAGTACAATGTTCCCGACTGCGTCTTCATCATCGTGACCATGGACGACGGCACCGCGTTTACCATCGGCGCCGGCTGGGTGCTGCCTCCCGCCTATCCGAATTTTTCCTCCACCTGGATCGAGTTCATCGGTACCGAAGGCGCCGTAATGGTGGACGATACCCATCGCGACGTCTACACGACTACGTTGCAGAAAGGAATTCAATTCCCCATCTCGACCATGCCTGGGGAAAAAGTGAATCACGTCTACGCGGGACCGATGGAAGCGGAAACGCTTCATTTCATCGAATGCGTCGCGCTGGGCAAACAGCCGCTGGTAACCGCCGAGCAAGCGCGCTTGGTCATGCAGGTATATCAGGCCGCCGACCTTTCTGCCGAAACCGGACAGCCCGTCGATATCGCCGCGCAAGTCGCGACGGCGCCCGAACCATCGTTCGTCTAGATTCAGCTCGCGGCCGCATATTTATAAGTCAGGGGGCACGTGGACACTCACCGCGCAAACGTGACGGAGCTCGCCGCAGTTCCTGTCAGTGTGAGTGCCAAGCCAACCAGAACCCGCTGGTGGATTCTATTCCTGATCAGCCTCATGTACCTGATCGCGTACATGGACCGCAGCAACATTTCCGTAGCCCAGCCAGAAATCGCCAAAGAATTCGGCTTGAGCAAGAGCGCGATGGGACTGGTTCTCGCGGCCTTCGCCTGGGCCTACGCATTGGGCCAAGTCCCCGCCGGATGGCTGGGAGACCGCTTCGGCCCCAAAAAAGTTCTGATCGTGATCATGTCCTGGTGGGCCATCGCCGCTGCCATGACCGGCTTTGCCGTCGGAATGAAGTCGCTCTTCAGCGCGCGCTTTCTGCTGGGCCTGGGCGAAGCCGGAGCCTTCCCCGTAGCCAGCCGCGGCATGCAGCTATGGTTCCCGCGGTCAGAACGCGGCCGCATCCAAGGCACCACGCATTTCTTCAGCCGCTTCGCTGTCGCCGTCACGCCGCTAGTCGCCGGCAGCATTCTGCTCGCCTTCGGATGGCGCGCGATCTTTCTACATTTTTGGATCGCTCGGCGTCATCTGGGCCGTCGCCTTCGCCGCAATCTACCGCAATCGCCCCGAAGAACATCGTGGCGTGAATCAAGCCGAACTAGCGCAGATCCGCGGCCGCAACGCCGATGGCACCATCGTCCAGTTGAGCACCACCCGCCAAGCAGTCCCCTGGGGACGCATTTTCAGCTCACCCAACATGTGGTTCATCGCTATCGGCTACGCCTGCTTCTTCTTCGGAACCAACTTTTATCTCACCTGGTACCCCACCTACTTGCGTGAACACCGCCATCTGACCCTGCAAGCCTTAGGCATCCTGGGTTCAGTCCCGCTCTTCGCGGGAATGCTCGGAGACGTAGTCGGCGGCTCCATCAGCGATCTGGTTTATAAGCGCACCGGCAACGCAAGATTCGCGCGCCGTATCGTCGCCGCACCCGGCTTTGTGCTCGCCGGCGTCTTCGTGATTCCAGCAGCCATGACCTCGAACGCCGTCGTCTCAGTACTGTGTCTGGCTCTGTCGTTCTTCTTTCTGGAATTAGTGATTGGACCGGCCTGGGCCGTCCCCATGGACGTCGGCGGCCAGTTCAGCGGCACTGTCACCGGCATCATGAATATGGCCGGCGCCTTGGCCGCCTCGCTCACCGCGCTGGTCTACGGAGGCCTCTTCGATAGAGGCTATTGGTCCGCACCGTTCTTTGTTTCCGCCGGCGTCCTGTTCCTGGGCGCCCTGATCTGGATATTCCTGATCGATCCCGAAAAATCCGTGGTCGCATGACATCAGACATGAAAGGATACGAATGTTGACGCGAACGATTTCGATTGCATTCAGCCTGCTCAGCGTGCTGGCCCCCGCCGTCCACGCCCAAGGCGGCAAATGGGTGAGCCTGCCGCCGTTTCCTGAGCCGCATGAAGAAGTCATCGGCCAGGCCGCGAACGGCAAGATGTATGTCTTCGCCGGCTTGGTGTCCGCGCCCATTTGGCTCCCGGTAGGCATGGTCTACGAATACGATCCCGCCACCAATCAGTGGACCAAAAAGAAGCCCATGGCGCTCCCCGCCCATCACCTGGCCCTCACCGAATACGGCGGCAAGATCTACGTGTTCGGCGGCTTCACCGAAGGTAAGATCGGCAACCTCGCCGCTTGGACCCCCATCAATAACGCCTTTGAGTACGACCCCGTGAAGGACACCTGGAAAGCCCTGGCGCCCATGCCCACCACGCGCGGCGCCGCCGTCGCGGCAACGGTGAATGGCAAGATGTACGTCATCGGCGGAGCCACCACTGCGCCCGGCGCCACCAACCCCGCCATCCATCCCACCATCGCGCAGCGCGTGCTCTCTACCGTCGAAGAGTACGATCCCGAAACCAACACCTGGCGCACCCGCTCCCCCATGCCGACGCCCCGCAATCACACCGCGGCCGGAGTCGTTGACGGCAAGATTTATGTGATTGGCGGACGCATCGGCGCTGCCTTCATCGCCGCCTCGTCTGACCTTGCGAACGTAGAAGCCTACGATCCCTGCCACCGACACCTGGAGCCGCCCGCTCGCCAAAATGCCCACCGCCCGCAGCGGCCTCGACGTCGGCGTCTATAAGGGCCGCATCGTGGTTGCAGGTGGCGAAAATCAGGATTTCTTCCAGCACACCGCCTATCACGCTTTTGAAATGTACGACCCGGCGACCAATACCTGGAGCATTCTGACGCCCATGACAATCGGCCGTCACGGCGTAGCCGGAGGCGTGATCGGCAATCGCTTCTACGCGATCAGCGGCGACGTGCAATCGTCCGGTACGGGAGTTATGGTATCGACCCCCTCGGCTGACGCTTTTGAATTTGCGAACTAACCGGCCAACGGCAAATCGACCGAAACGCGCAGCCCGGGCTCGGCGTTCTCCGCCCAAATCTGCCCGTGATGAACTAGAATTGCGCGCTGCGCGATCGCCAGCCCGAGTCCCACACCTCCGGTAGCCGTGTCGCGCGAATTATCCACTCTGAAGAACGGTTTGAAAATGTTGGCGAGTTCCTCTGCCGGAACCCCGCATCCGTAATCGCGGACCGAAACCGAAGCGTTTGCCGCTGTGCTATCCAGGGTGACCTCGATGTTGCTATTCGCCGGAGCGTGCCGGATCGCATTGCGGAAAATGTTCTCGATCGCGCGCCGCAGCAGTTCAGGATCGGCTCGCAATTGCAAATGGCTCGACCCCTTCAACGTCATCTGGCAATTCCGCGCGGAAGCTTCAATCTCGCAATCCCGCATCAGTTCCCGCACCAGCCCATCCAGCCCCACCACCTGCAAATTCCGCGCATCCAGATCGCCCTCCGCGCGTGTCACCTGCAACAGGCTCTGCACCAAATCCGTCAGCCGGTCCACTTCGCGCTGAACGCGCATCGCCGCCCCATTGCGATCGGCGGAAGTCCTCGTCAGCTCCGCCGCGAAGCTCAGCCGAGCCAGCGGAGACCGCAGCTCATGTGAAATATCCTGCAACAGCCGCCGTTCCGCGGTCAGCAGCGTTTCAATCCGGTCCGCCATCTGGTCGAAAGCCCGCGCCACGTCGCCAATCTCATCGCGTCTCGTGAAGTGCACTCTGGCCGACAAATCTCCTGCTCCGAAGCTCCGCACGGTTTCCGTGAACCTATTCAATGGAGACCCGAAGTGGACCGCCAATCCCCAGCACAGCAGCGCCACCGCGCATAACAGCAGCAAATAATAAGGCAGATATAGCGCCACATTTTTGGGCGGAATATTCACGATGAATGCATACTCACTCTGCGCCGACGGAACCGCAATGATGATCGGACCCATCACGTTCATCAGCGACCAGCGCGACCGCGCCATTTTTAGCTGGTTCGAGCGGTCAACGCCCGTCACCAGATCCCGGCCTTTCTTGGTGTAGTAAAACTCCAGCTCCGGATAGAACGAGTGCTGCCAAGCCAGATAAGTAGAAAGTGCCTTCGCCCCGCCGTTCTCGTACTCCAGGCCGGCTTCTTCAAACTGCAACTCGGCGTTTCTGCCAATCGGAGCTCGCTTGTCAAAACTCTGCTGAGTCATGATGCGGGAAATCACCAGGAAGCCTCCCAGCGCAAACACCAGGGTTCCAAAACACAGCCACAGGACTCTTAAATAAACTGATTTCATTTGTCGTCCGCCGCCACGAACAAATATCCCACTCCGCGCACCGTCCGGATCAAGGTTCGATTCCCGGTTTCCAGCTTTCTCCGCAAATGACTAATATGCACGTCGATTGATCGCTCGAACGGCGTGGCCTCCCGATTATACAGGACCGTCGCTAGCTCATCGCGCGACACCACATGCCCCGCCGAGCGCATCAGAATGTCCAGAATATCGAACTCGAACGACGTCACCGTCACCGGAACGTTGGCTCTTCGCACCTCGCGCGTTCGCGTATTCAATTCGATATCGCTCACCGCCACCTGTCCGGCCGCCGGCCTGGTGGACCCCATCCGGCGCAGCACGGCCCGCACTCGCGCCAATAGTTCGTGTGGCGCAAACGGTTTGGCGATGTAATCGTCCGCCCCCGCGTCCAGCCCCGCAATGCGATCCTGCTGCGCGCCCCGCGCCGTCAGCATAATCACTGGGATCGCGGTTCGCTGCCGCAAACGCTGCAACACATGAAACCCATCCACCACCGGCAGCATGACATCCAGCAGCACCAGATCGTGCTTGCCCTGAAAGGCGCACGCCAGGCCGCTCGCGCCGTCATGTACCGCGTCGATGCGGAAATCGTGCTCTGCAAAGAACTCCGCCATCAACGTGCACAGCGCCGCATCGTCGTCGATCAGCAGAATCGAGCGGCTCTGCTCCTTCGCGTTAGAGTGCGCCTGCTTCACATCCCTTATCCCAGGAACCCAATCGACCGTCCCGATAATGCTACGCCGAACCATAAAATAAGAGCTCCCCACGCGGCCACCTTGCCGCGCCGTTTTTCCACGCCCGAATCCTCCATACGGATCACCTTGCGGAAGTAAGCGAAATGAAAAGTAAGCGCCGCCGCCAGGAAGACCATCTTGACCCAAAAAGATGTATTGCTATAATTGCGAACCGCCGTCGCCACGAACATCAGCGCGCCGGAACTCAGCATCAGCGCCATCCCCGACGCAGTATATTTCGCCAGTTCCCCCGCCAATTCTGCCACCGGCTGCTTCGCCATCATGACGCCCAGCAATCGCAAACACAAGATCACGGTTGTGCCCAGCAACAGTACCAATCCAAAAAGATGAATGGTTTCGAGAGCAGGGAAGAACGATTCGTGGTTGCTGATCACGCGGAACAGCGCCGTCTTTTCGCACCATTCGAAAAAAGGAAAGATGGTTGCCATGGCAAAGTCCCGCGCCAGCTAGAAAGTGTACGCCATAATTCGCCCCATGGTGATGATGCCCGCCCAGAAGATCAGCGACACCCACCCCGCCATCCGCGCTCCCGCTGGTGGAACCAGCGCCGTGTCCCAGCCGTCCATCTTGCGGTAAACGGTCAGATGATAAACCACCGCATTCACCGCCGACAAGATCAGCAACAGCAGCTTCACGCGGAACGCCATGCTATTGTACGCCGCCATCGCGTGCGACCAGAACAACAGAAACCCAGTCGTGAACATTATCGCGAAACCCGCCATCATCCAAGGGAAAAATTGTTCCCAAACTTCGGAAACCGGCCGCTTGCGCATCACCACACCCATCAGCCGTAAATCGGTAATCAGAATCAAGCCCACCGAAAGCGCCAGCGCCAGCACATGCACGCCCTCTATCACCGGGAACAACAGACTCGATTCACGAATCGCCGTGCCAATGGCGCTCTTGTCCAGCGTTTTGCAAAATTCCAGAAGATACATCTATGCGGGAGCCTTTTACCGCGCGGAGCAGGCGTCATGCCTTCAGCGGCCAAGCCTGCGGTCTCCCGCGTGCCTCGCCATCGAATACATCCTGCTTCTCATTTCCGCCAAATGGTACCCCCGGAACGCGCCTCCGTCAAGGCTGCAAATGCTTATCGTTACAAGTATTTACAATCCAGCCTCACGCAAATAATTTGCGAGCGAACGCAATCACCGCATCGGCCACCGCGCGCGGATCCTCTACGATCACCGCATGCGACGCCCCGCGCACTAGCACCACGGTAACGCGGCCCGCGCCGAACTCCTTCACCAGTTCATCCGCCGTTGCCCGCGGCCGGTAGGGATCGAATTCCGCCTGCAAATCCAACAGCGGCACATTTCCGGCGGACCAATACTCCTGCTGCGGCGTAGCATCGCGAGCGATCTCCTCGGCACGTTGCACGTTGGCATGAAACCCCGTCAGCCAGATCCGCGAATCATGCCCCGGCGCAAAAAATACCATCTGTAAATACTTCACCCGCTCCGCCTCCGGCTGCCGCGCGTCCGTAGCAATCGCCAGCCACCTCCTCACCTGCGGATCGATGTTCTTCTGCGCCGCCGCGATCAGAACCACTCCTTTCACCAGCTTCGGGAAATCCGTCGCCGTCATCTTAGCCACAAAATGCCCGTAAGCATGCCCCGCCACAATCGCCGGACCCGCGTGCTCATGCTCGATTGCCGTCGCGACATCGCGCGCAAAATCGTGCAGCGTCAAGTTCTCCATCGGACCCCTGCTGCGCCCATAGCCGCGCGGCTGCGGACGCAGCACCCGGAATCCCGCCGCGGCAACTCGCTCAGCAATGGGATCGAATTCATCTGAATCGCGCCCTAACGAAGGCAGCAGCACCACTAGCGGCCCGCGTCCTTCTGCAACCACCTCTACCGCGACATCCCCGCGCCGGATGACCTCGCGCGTGCGCATAGGCGCTCCCCACATCGCCCCCATGAACCCGCAGATTGCGAACCATCTTAGAAACCGCATTCCCGTAGTCTACTGCTTACGAAACTTTACAACCACATAGACTTGCGAGCAGTCCTACCGGATGTATAATTCAAGACTGATAAGTGAAGGAGGGTTCCCCGTGACTCATAAATTACTTGCTTCTTATCTGTCGTGCGGAGCGCTCCTAATGGCTCACCACGGCACTTCCGTCACCTACGAAGTGGATAAAACCATCACTTTAACCGGCACCGTGACTGAATTTTCTTATTCCTATCCACACCCGCAATTGTATTTCGATGTGAAGGACGCTAACGGCGTCGTGCAGCATTGGGGTTCCGAGTTCGCGCCCACACCGATGATGATGAAGAACATGAAAGTTGGCTGGAGCAGGGAATCGATCAAGCCCGGCGATGCCTTAGTCATCACCTGCAATCCTCACAAAACCCCCGGTGCCACCGTTTGCCTAGCTAAGGAATTAATCGTTAACGGCAAGAAACTCCCGCTCGGCGGCGGCGGCCAGCCCACCCAGACCAGCGCGGCTAAAGAATAGCGTTCTGGGAATGAACATGCGAAGGCCTCTTCTGATCTTCCTCGTCTCCGCTGGTATCGCCGCCGCGCAAGCGCCTCCCGCTAAGACCGCAGGCACTTTTGATCCGAAGAAGCTCACCGGAAAATACCATCGCGAAACCCCGTTCCAAACCTACAGCAACGTTCCCGGCGGAGCGAACGAACTGCAGGCCTACCTCTTGAAGCAGGCTCCCGCCCCTCGCAAATTGGATGTCCCCACCGAAGAAGCCCCGTTCACGGCAGCGGGCGAAGCCGCCTTCGACAAGAATATTCCCTCCTACGGCCGCCGCATCGCAGCCCCGAAAATCGGTAATGATCCCCAAGGTATGTGCGATCCCTGGGGTGTGCCGCGCATGTTGAATGGCCAAGTCGCCGGACCGCACTCCACGCTCGAGATCCTGCAAACCACCGGAAGAACCTTCATGTTCTCCGAATGGCACCACGATTACCGCGTAGTCTTCACCGACGGCCGCCAACTCCCCAAGCCCGATGAAATCGAGCCCAAATGGAACGGCTATTCCGTCGGCCAGTGGGAAGGGAACACCTTCGTAGTGAAGTCGGTGGGCTTCGACGAACGCACCTGGCTCGATCACAACGGCTACCCCCACACCGACCAGATGCAGCTCGAAGAACGCTACCGCAAGTTAGACGCCGACACTCTGGAATTGACCGAGACTATCACCGACCCCCAGTACTATTCGAAGCCCTTCAAGAGCGATCGCAAAATCTGGAAACTGATAAAGGACTCCTCGAAAGATTGGGACGAACAAATCTACTGCGTGCCGTCGGAAGAATTCAAATTCAACAAGCTGATCCGCGACGGCGGCGTCGGCAAACCCTAACGAGGCTGTCTAAACTTTGCAGGATCGATCGCCACGTTCGGCTGAACCTCGCTTAACGTGACAATCGACCGCCCATCCAGCCAAGTCACTGTCCAGCGAAAGGGCATCTTCACGCCCGCAACCTCGCGATAATCTGCATAATCGACCTGCGTCGGACTCAATCCCACCGGTGAATCCGCGTAGCGCACCGATCGCACCAGCAGACCGCTCTCCGGATCGAAGTAAAGGTTGATTGGATACCGCCCATCGCTAGTTCCCTGGACCACCTGAACATCATGATCGTCAATCGTAGCCGGGTTCCCAGCCCTCCACTGCCGCAGGGCCTGCTTGATCTGCGCCGGGAAATTGAGCACCGCGTCCAGCCGCGCTCCGTCCAGATCCCCCGCTGCGAGCGCAGTCAAAGTCACCGGCCGATCCGTAGCCGGAGCCGCAATCCACCCCGCACTACCATCGAAAGTAGTTGTACTCAGCCCTTCGTTCGTATGCACCACTAGCGACCGCTGATTCGGCGCCTTCGCGTACAATTCAACCGGCACTTTCTGCGCGCTAGCGTAACTCTGCTGTACACCCTTCGCGACGAAGCTAGTAAGCGCCGTCAGTCGCTCTTGCCCGCCCAAAGCTTGAATGTACTTGTCCAAAATTTGATCGACAGGTGGCGCGTTCGCCCCACTCGCCAGCAGTTGATCCGGCTCCGGCGTCGGCGGAGTGCTGTACAACTCCGCCAGGCTCGGCGTCACCTGCGGACGTTCACCGCCGCGATGGCAGGAATAGCAAGTCAACATCCGCCGCCCGCCAAAATAGTTCTTGTTGATGGCCGTTACCATCGCGATCATCCCGCGCGCCCTGGTCTTGTTCGGATGATCGTCGGCATAACGGGCCCAGTCCCCTCCCGCTTCCTCGACATGGCAGTAGTTGCAGCTTCGGCCTGTCGAAGCCGAGAAGAAACCCATGGTGGCCATGAACTCATTCACTGAAATACCTTTGAGCATGCGGACATCCTTAAGGACGTCCTCCACCATCACCGGCTTTGGCGCCGTCTGAGCGCTCAACACGCACGCAGCCGCGATCCCCAGCCAGCCAGTCTTTACTCGCATCTTACTTCTTAGCCGCGCCCCGCGATGCATGCTTCCTGTTGTATTCCGCGATCTCCGAAGGCGAACACATCATTTCCACTAGATCGGTAGTAGGAGGCATCAGCTTAAAATGCAGCTTATCCAATGCCACCCACGGCTTGGTATAAAACTTCGGATCGTCGACGATCATCGTCAGTTCCATATTGTCGTGATCCACTCTGTGGAACTGCTCTTCAACGCGCAAGTCTTCACTATGCGGCCGCCCCGCGTTATCCAGCCAGGTCCTCTCGTCCGTGCCGTTGGTCTCGACAACGAAAGTGTTATCGTCCTTCCACTTTCCTACCGAATATCCGAACCATCTTGGATCGGGGTCCTTTGAAAGCTGCCGGCCGTCCGTCCAAATCACCCGGTATACCCGATCGTAGGTATACAACATCACCACCTGAAATTGCGTTTGAATAAACTGCGTAGCCCGCACCTCGAACAAATTTTCTCGCGGGAACCCCTGCGGATCGCAGATGTGCGCCGGATCGTTCTCGTCCGCCGCCGCCACTTCCGTCGGCCCATTCGACGGCCGGTGCTTCTTGAACGCTTCGAGCCCCGCCGCGGTATAAGGCAACTCGTGTTCCGGCTTGCCATCCGCCGGCATGTTCAAAGCCCCGCTCGGCTGAATGCCCTCGATCGCCCGCACCGGCTGCCAGATTCCAGAAATGTCGCGCACCGGCGTCTGCGCGGCTCCCACCAACGGGAACAGACACGCCGCCAACAACACAACCCAGCGGCTCACTGTTTGGCTTCTCCCGGCACCGGACCCATGCCCTGATACGTCTTGCCGTTCACCGTGATGCGCGCGATCCGCCCGATCGGCTCGCCGTTCTTAGCGGCGACCATGGTGACCGTAACTTCGTCACCCGCCTTGAACATCTTCCGGCTCCAGCCGCGCGCCGTCATGTCCGGAGGATTGCTGACCTCCGCCACCCAATGTACGCTGCCGCCCTTGTCGTCTTTGACATCGAACTCCAGCAGGCAATGCGGATTGCTCCAGATCCATTCGGTAACGGTGCCCGTCACCGTCACCGCTTTCCCGTTGTCGTAAATCGCGCTACCGTGGTGCGCAAACGCCGCCGGAACAATCATCAGCCCGCCAGCGATCGCTAAAATGGTACCGACAGTAAGTTTCACGCCAGACCTCCGCTATATAATTTAACAGGTGCCTGGCTGCGCCGCTTCAGGTGGCGTCCGTGCGGTTACAAATAACATCGAAGTGATACCCGCAGCTTCAGCGAGTCAGGTTAAGACCAAGATCGAAGATGCGCTGC
>CAVUZF010000004.1:0-2019777 GCA_963745995.1 Bryobacterales bacterium | reverse complement strand
CCTCCAATCTGTTCTCCGCAAAACGCGGGACGCCCCAAAATGAAGCATTCTTGAGGCCGACAGCTTCCCGTCGTTGTAAGTTAATATATTGCAGCGCTTTAGGACGCTTTGGGAGTTTGAGCGAGAGGATGGGAAACCCGACCGCCGGGCGTCACACGAGCGGACCGCACGGCGTAGTTTGAGTGAAGTCGCTCACACCTGACACTTACCAAGGGCTCCCGGAACTGGCGAATCATACGGAGCTTTGAACGTGGACGTCGTCACGTTGAGCTTAAGGTCGTATGACGCAGCGGGTACGACGATTACGCTGAAGGTTCGTGGATCTGAATCAAAGATCCTTACGCGAGATCTCCAGCTTCGTCATCATTGCGTTCAAGGTTGTGCGAGGCATCCCGAGACGAGTGGCTGCGGCGCTGATCACACCATCAGTATCACGGAGAACGCGGATGATATACGCACGTTCCACCTCGGCGAGCGTGGCACCGGTGGAAAGGGATGCTGCTATCTGTTCCGGAGTTTCCGGGGAAGCGCGCAAGTATAAAGGGAGGTCTTGCACGTCAACCATGTCGCTTATGGCCATCATGGCCGCATGTCCAATGACGTTTTCAAGCTCCCGCACATTGCCAGGCCACGAATGCTGCGAAAGCCGGATTTGCGCCCGATGAGTCAGCCCGCGCACGTCCTTTCCAAACTGCGCGGCGAATCGCGCGACGAAATGCCGGAGAAGCAAAGGAAGATCCTCTTTGCGATCAGCCAGTCGCGGAGCCTGAATTTCCACCATGGAGAGGCGGTAGTAAAGATCTTCCCGAAAGCGTTTCTCAGCCACCGCGATCCGCAGGTCGTGATTCGTAGCCGCGACGATTCGAACATCCACTTTGCGGGCGTTCAGCGCCCCGACGCGCTGCACTTCCTGATTCTGGAGAACGCGCAGGAGTTTCGCTTGTGTTGTGAGCGGCATATCTCCAATCTCATCCAAAAACAGCGTGCCTCCATGAGCGTGCTCGAACAAGCCCGGCTTGTCGTGCGTCGCTCCGGTGAATGCGCCCTTCACATGGCCAAATAGTTCGCTTTCGAACAGAGTTTCGACGACGGCTGAGCAGTTGAGCACCACGTAGCGGCCGGCTGCTACCGGGCTAAGCCGGTGGAGGGCCTGGGCAACCAAATCTTTACCGGTGCCAGTCTCACCCGTAATGAGTAGTGCCCGATAATGCGGCGCGACGCGCCGGATGCGCCAAAACATTTCCCACATCTGTGGGCTACGGCCAACGATTCCTTCGAACTCTGAGTTGGCCCGCAATTCATCTTCGAGCTGCGACGCACGTTTCCGCTTCCTCGCTTCTTCGACCAGCTTGCCAATCCGCTCGCGCAATGGATCTATCGAGACCGGCTTGTTCAGGTAATCACTGGCCCCCTTCTTAATTGCTTCGACGGCGGATTCCGTAGAGTAGTGGCCCGACATAAGGATCACATCCGTTGCAGGATCTATCTCTACGATACGTTCCAGCACTTCCATGCCGGTCATCTGCGGCATCATCAAGTCTGTGATGACGATTTCTGGGCGCCGGCTGCGGAACAGATTCAATCCTTCTTCCGGGTGAGACGCTGTAAGAATCTCAAGGCCCGGCTGCGACAACCCATTTGAGAGCAGTTCCACGCTGCCCGGACTATCGTCGATGACGAGCAGAGAAATCCCGGATTTGCCGTTGCTCGATACTGTGCCGTTACTCGACATTGAAGAAACGCTCGATCTCGCCTCGCAGTGCGCTCAAGCTTATGGGCTTGGCGATGTAACTGTTGAACCCCGCGCTTATTGCCCGCTCGCGGTCGCCCTGCATCGCACTCGCGGTGAGTGCGACGATCGGCGTGGCAGCGAATCGTTGATCTAGCCTGAGTTCTTGGAGGACTCCAAAGCCGTCCAGCGCAGGCATGTGCAAGTCGAGGATGATGAGATCGGGTAGAAGCTCCCGAGCGCTCCGCAGCGCCTCGATTCCATCGCTCGCCTCGTACACGGTGTGGCCGGATTGCTCCAAAACCGCGCGGAGCAATTCGCGGCCTGGCGCTTTATCGTCCGCCACCAGCACTCTTTTCATAGGATTGCTCAAGCGGAATCGTGAATGTGAAGCAGCTTCCATTGCCCGGCTCGCTCTTGAGCCAGATTTTCCCGCCATGTTGCTCCACGAGTCCCTTCGTGATGGCAAGGCCCAGTCCGGTGCCTCCGCCACCCCTGGTAGCGGAGCGCACTTGATAGAACTTATCAAATACGGCTCGGTGCTGGTCTTCGGGAATACCGATTCCGGTATCCGAGACCGAGATCTCTGCGAAGCGGTCGCGAGGCTCGGCTTCGACTCGGATCTTCCCGCCGTCCGGCGTAAACTTCACCGCGTTACTCAGAAGGTTGTGCAGAATCTGTTTGAAGCGGAGGCGATCCGCGACAACGGCTACGGAGACCGTGATCTCGGTTCGAATTTCCACTGACTTCGCGGTCGCGCGGGGACGTACCGACGAGAGCGCATCCTCCATGACCGGAACGATATCGAATGCCTCACGCCGCAACTCAAGGCGCCCGGCTTCGATCTTGCTCAAGTCGAGAAGGTCGTTGATAATGTCGAGCAGGTGCTGTGAATCGTTCTGAATGTGTGTCAGAAAGCGCTTCTGCTTCTCACCAAGCGCTCCGTGGGTTTCCTCAGCCAGCAGCTCAGCAAACCCAATGACGGTGTGGAGCGGCGAGCGAAGTTCATGGCTCATGTTCGCCAGGAACTCGGTCTTGAGCTGGTTGGCTTGCTCGGATTCCCGATTGCGCAGTTCCAATTCACGGACGTACTTCTCCTGCACGGCCCGGAGTTGGTCTTCGGTCTGTTTACGGTCGGTCAGGTCCCGCGTCACCTTTACGAATCCCGCGACATCCCCCGCGGGGTCGCGGACTGCGGTGATCACGACGTTCGCCCAGAACGCGCTGCCATCCTTTCGCAGGCGCCATCCTTGTTCTTCGAATCTGCCGGTCGTTCTCACGATTTCGAGTTCTTCCAGCGGCTTCATAGCACGATCCTCTGGTGGATAGAAGACCGAGAAATGTTTACCGATGATCTCCTCGGCAGTGTACCGCTTGATCCTCTGCGCACCCGCGTTCCAAGTAACAACGTTTCCTTGAGGATCAAGAGTGAAGATGGCATAGTCCTTGACCGCTTCGATCATCAGCCTAAATCGTTGTTCGGCTTCGCGCTGACTTTCCTCAACCTTCCTTCGGTCGGTGATATCACGAATGATGGCAGTGACGCGGGATCCCGTGCTGGACTTGACCGGACTAAGGCTGATTTCGACGGGAAAATGCGAACCGTCTTTCCGGCGTGCCTCCAGCTTAAGGCCCGAGCCCATCGGACGGGTCACCGGTTGGCTGAGGTACTCTGAGCGATACCGCTTGTGCGCAGTACGGAGAGCTTCGGGCACCAGCGCTTCCACTGTTTGTCCCAGCAACTCCTCGCGAGTGTAACCGAACAGTTGCTCAGCCATGCGGTTGAGAAGCACGATCCGGCCCTCGTTGTCGAGCTCGAGGATTGCGTCAGGAGCGCTCTCAAGGAGCTCTCCTAAACGACGTTCGGCGTCACTGATCGGCTTCCGGCCGTACTCTGTCATAGCTCTTTACTAGGCAACAGCTGATTTAGCCTCCGGAATTGCATCAACGGCTACCCTCTTCGCTAGCCTCCACTCCTTCAGCCAGCACGGCTCTGAGCTACTGTTTTCGAGTACAGCTAGGACCCGTCCGGGGTCCCCCAAGTCGCTCCAGCCGAGGTCACGAACACGTAAAACCAGCAGCCTTCGATTCTCGACCGACAGCACATGCCTCGAAAAATCACTGGACGGCACTTGGCCGTACACTGAGTCGTCGATGTAGGTCTCAGAGCCCGTCCACAATCGCGCCAGCCGGAGCGCTTTCAACACATCGGGGATCGCCTGCGCGACCATCTCCAAGAATGCGCGCGCACGCCCGACCATTACGAATGTGTTCCAAGCCGAGTGCTTACGAAGGAGCGTCTCTGCGATCTCAAGCGATGGCTTCTCCCAAAATCCGCGTACACCCACTAGTTCGGTGCTCCCATCCCCCACGCATGCGCCCAGTTCGATCCAGCCGTATTCAACCTCGGCGCAGCTCGGTTGCGCGCCCATGAGCACCACCGACTGAGGGCGCTTTTCCGCCATTTCGAAGGCCGATTCCAGAGCAGCCGTAAAGCCTGCCTCGTCGGAATAGTAGTGGTCGCTTGGTAGGACGGCCATGAGCGCGTCCTCATCCATTCTTGCGATGCTGAGGGCGCTGAACAGGATCGGCGGAGCAGTGCCCTTGTTCGCTGGCTGTACAATTCGTTGCGACTGGAAGCCATCGAGTTCGCCGACATAGAAATCCCGATGCGCGTGTGTGAGAGCGAACAAGGTCTGCGCGACCGGGATGCTGCGTTCAGCCCGGCGCACGGTGTGTCCTAGCAGCGTGCACTCGTCGAACAGCGGACAGAACTGCTTTGGGCGGTTGTCCCCGGAGATGAACCGGGTAAGACTTCGTAGGCGGGTCCCGTCCCCTCCAGCTAGGATCACGCCCCAACGCCTGTTTCGCGCGGTAGGGCCCTTCGCGCAGGGGACGACGGGCAGCATTGGAATCACTCCCGCCTGGGCCCCCGCGCTAAGGGGCACTTCCTCCGATGTCCGCTGTCTCATCTCTCGTTTAGGCCGCGCCACGCTTGCGTCTCCTCACATTCCCTCAGGCGACCGCTCGCTTTGACCGAGTTGGCTGCCGGTGTTCACAGATCGCCTTGAGCGTCCGTATCACATCGTCTTTGAAGACGCCATTGCTCTCCGATTTGGCCTGGAGCACAAGGTCACGCATGGAGAGGATCCCTTTTAGTTCTCCGGATTCGTTTACTACCGGCAAACGGTGCACTTGTTGCTGCGCCATCGTCTTCAAGGCCTTGCGCACATCATCGTCGGGAACGCAGAAAGCAGGTTCCCGGTGCATGACCGCACCCACCTGGAGTTCGGAAGCGTTGCGATTTTGTGTTCCCAAAGCGATGAAGAGATCGCGGTCCGTCACCACGCCGACCACCTTGCCGGAGTCCTCTAGAACCGGAAGAACACCGCAGTTGCTAGTCCACATGATTTCCGCGGCAGCAGCGGCACTCGTGCCTGGGTTGCAGACCGAAACGTCCTTTGTCATTACGTCTTCAACTCTCATAGTCAGCTCCGCCTCCTGTGCTTGCGCACTTCGATTGGTTGCCTTCATCGAGGAAGTGACTTCGAGGATAACCCGGAGGTGTCGAGGCCAACTACTCGAAAAAGTCCCAGTTTTAACTAGATAGAGTTTTTGGAATGTGTCGGTTACGTAACGATGCCGTGCCTTGCGGCATAACGGGCGATCTCGGCGGCGGTGCGGAGGCCAAGTTGGTCCATTATGCGGTATTTGTGGAATTCCACGGTCCGCGAAGACACATTTAGCTTGACCGCGATTTCCTTCACCTGGAGTCCCTCCGCGAGCAACTGCAGCACCTCGCGCTGGCGCGATGTCAGCTTGTCTAGCGGACTCCGCCAGTTATTGGATCGAGACGAAAGCCCCTGCTTCACGGCTTCCGCGATCGATTTCGTTATGTAAATGCGTCCCTTCATCGCCTCTCGAATGGCCGTGAGCAGCTCGTCTCCCGCGGAATTTTTTAACACATAGCCAGAACCCCCGGCGGCCAAGGCTTCAGTGGCGAAGGTCACATCCGGGTGCATCGTGAGGAAGATGATCTTCACGTTGGCGTCACGCTTGCGTATTTGTCGAGCGGCATCGATGCCATTGAGCAGAGGCATAGTTACGTCCGCAATAATGATGTCGGGTTGAATCTCTTTGGCTGTGCGAACTAACGATCGTCCGTCGTTTACTACGCCTACAATCTCGAGGTCTGGATGTTCCAGAATGCGACGCAGTCCTTCGATGACAATGTCGTGATCGTCAGCCAGTAGCAGTCTCCAGCGTTTCATTTTGCTTTGAGGGGCACGAAGACTTCTACGGTGGTCCCCTCTCCAGGTTGTGATTTGATGGTGAACTTACCACCCACCAACCGCACACGCTCTTCCATGCTGATCAGGCCAAGTCCGCCCTTACCCTTTACGTCCTTTAGATCAAATCCGTCGCCCGTATCTACAATACGAAGTCTGACGCCATCCTTTCTGGCCGAAAGAACAACCCTGACGTTTGTCGCATCGGCGTGCTTGGCGATATTTCGGAGGCTCTCCTGAGCAACACGATAGAGGCACAGGGAGACGTCTTCTGGTAGCAGCGTCGGCCCTTTGGATTCGAATTTGGCCGGGATGCCCATCTGTGCCGAGAAGCTCACGCACTCCTCTTTTAGGGCGGCTTCCAAACCGAGCTCATCAAGGATTGCTGGATGAAGCCGCCGGGACATTGCGTGAACATCTTCCGCCATGGCGTTGATTCGAGCGCTGACAACACGGACCCGATCCGGGAGTTCTTGGGGCGACCCGCGAGAGGGCTGCAGGAGAGTCGAGACTTCCATGCCCAATGCGGCCAGCTTTTGGCTGAGATCGTCGTGCAGTTCCCGGGCCAGATCCTTGTTGCCGCCTTCCTGGAGGCCGAGTAGACGCGCCGTCAGAGCCTGCAGCTCGTTTTGGTATTGCAGAAGCGTCACCTCGCCCTTCTTATTCAGGCTTCGAACCGCGGCGCTGCTATCTCTCGCTTCTGCCTGCGCTTCTTCACGCGCCGTCACGTCCGCACCCGTACGAATCACGTAGTTCACGGACCCGTCATCGTTCAGCGAAGGGGTATTGGACCAGGCGATCAACCGAGGCCGGCCGGGTTTTGTGAGCCAATGAGTTTCTCCCTCCGCCGTTTCACCCCTGAGCGCTTCCTCAAAGCCGCTCTTTACCTGAGCCCTTTCTTCCGGGATCGGAAGAAGATCCCAAAGCCGTTTGTTTTTCACCTCGTCAAGCGAGTACCCTGTCAGCTCCTGAGCAGCGCGATTGAACTGGAGGATCGATCCTTCCCGGTCTAAAACGATAACCAATAGGTCCTGGGCCGCGTTCAGGATTGCCGTGATGAGCTTCTGTTCTTTTTCCGACCTCTCGTGGCTCTGCTTCAGGTCGTCGATATCCACAAACACCATCAAAACGCCATCAATTTTGTGTTCCGCCGTCAGGAACGGGAGCATACGGACCGAGTACCATCGGCCATCCTCGGCCTGGACCTCGCGCCACACTTCACGCGACCCCTTCAGAACCTGCGAAATGGATTCATCCAAATCCGGAAGATCGACGCCGATGCGGATATGGCTGATAGGGCGGCCGACGTCACCCGGGAACAAGTGCAGCAGCTTCTCCGCCTGAGGGGTAAAGCGGCGGATACGCTGCCCTCCTCCCAGAATCACAATCGGAATATCTACGCCAGTGAGGACATTACTCAATTCGTCGCTGATGTGGGCTAATTCCGCATTTCGCTTGTGCAACTGCTCGTTCAAAGTGACGAGTTCTTCATTACTGGACTGGAGCTCTTCTTTAGCAGTTTCCAGCTCCTCGTTGGTGCTATGCAGTTCCTCCATGCTGGACTGGGCTTCCTCGTTCGCAGCCCTCAATTCCTCATTGGTCGTTTCCTGCTCCTGGATGATGGCCTGGAGGTAGTCGCGAGTCCGGGTGAGATCATTCCGAACTTCGATTAGCTCCTGATCGTGACCTTCCTTGTGCCGGCGTCCGACCTCCGGTTTCGTTTGGCGTTCGGTAGGAGGGTTTACCTCCTCGAATAGGATCAAAAAAGATCCGTCACCTGTTCGGTGCTTTGCAAGAGGCTGCACTTCAATATTGACGAGATGGAAATCGCCATTTCTCTTAATTCGGACTGCCTCTCTCCTGACGATCGATCTCGTCTTCCGGGCCTCATTGATAGCTCCCCGCAGTTCGAGAACAAGTTCCTCCCGCAGCATCTTTAGAAGCTGGAACGTTGCCTTTCCCGGAACTGGACGGAGATACGGACTCGTGTCCCCGCGAAAGTGCAGGATTTGAAGATCGCTATTCACTACCAGGCCGGCGTTCCGGGAGCGTTCCCACAGGATGCGGTCAGCCTCTTTCTCCAAATCGAAGCTGGGGGCCTCCTCGATGGAACTCTTCTGGTAATGCGGTGGCTTCTCCAATGCCACGGGCCTGGCTTCGAAGGCAGCAGTCGCCATGACTTTGGTGAAGAACTGATTCTTGCGATCCGCGACCTTGAAATCGGGGAATCCCCCTAGCGTTTCTGCCTTGCCGAGAAGCAGGAAGCCCCCGCCACGCAACGCATATCGAAACGACGCAAGAATTTTCTTCTGCAGAACCGGTTCGAGATAGATCAGAACGTTACGGCAACTGATCAGATCCATCCGGGAGAAAGGGGGGTCCTTGGCCAAGTCGTGCCGCGCAAAGATACATAGGTCCCGGACTCCGGACTTGATCCGGTAATCCCCGTTCATCCGGTCAAAGAATCGTCGCACGCGCTCCTGAGATACCTTCTTCAGCGCGTCTTTGAGATACACACCCGCGCGCGCTCTATCCACGGCCCACTCGCTTATATCGCTGGCGAAGATTTGAATCGACGTGGACGCCGCGCGGTCCCCCAGGCTCTCAAGCAGGCAAATGGCAATA
This sequence comes from Bryobacterales bacterium, assembly GCA_963745995.1. Lineage (GTDB taxonomy): Bacteria > Acidobacteriota > Terriglobia > Bryobacterales > Bryobacteraceae > Palsa-187. Next base: position 2,011,134 of record CAVUZF010000004.1, on the reverse strand, counting down.
GAGTAGACCTCCTCGCCGCTTGAGCAGCCCGGAACCCAGATGCGAATCGGATCGTCGGCCCGCTTCTGTGCCAGGATTTGCGGGAGAAATTTGTTTCGCAGCGCTCGAAATACATCGGGGTCCCGAAAGAAGCCGGTGACATGAAGCAGAAGATCCCGAGAGAGGGCGTCCAGCTCTTCCGGGTTGCTTTGGAGGTACTTCTGGTATTCGCTTAGTGTCTCAATCTTTTTCGACTCCATTCGGCGTGCAACGCGCCTGCTGATCGTGGGTTTCTTGTAGAACGTGAAGTCTACTTTCGATGCGTCTCTGAGCAGCTTGAAGATTCGCATCCACTCCTCATTCCATGGCGGAAGGGGCGGCTTCGCTTTCTCCAAGTTTGAGAATCCCACGTAGGGATGAAGTGTAATCCGTGAAAGTTCCTTGGCAATGCGCTGCGGAGGCAGCACGAAATCGACGCAACCGGCTGATATCGCACTCTTCGGCATCCCATCGAATTGGGCCGATTGGGGCTCCTGGGCGAAAGTAATTCCCCCGGCGGACTTAATGGCCTTGAGTCCTAGTGTTCCGTCCGAAGCGGTCCCGGACAGGACCATACCAATTGCGCTTCGGCCCTGAGTCATTGCCAACGTGCGGAAGAAATGATCGATCGGCAAATGGCGGCCGGGGGTGGTCTTGCGACTCAGGATTCGGAGCACTCCGTTTGCGATGCTCAAATCGGCGTTGGCGGGCATTACATAGATGTGGTTGGGCTCCACCGGCATTCCCTGGCGGATTTCGGTTACTGCCAACTGGGTGGCTTTCGAAAGCAATTTCGCAAGTATGCTTTCGTGCTTGGCCTCCAAGTGCTGCACCAAGACAAAAGCCATCCCCGTGTCGAGCGGCAAAGCGGTCAAAAGTTCAGTAAAGGCTTCCAATCCGCCGGCCGATGCCCCAACGCCCACGATCGGGAAAGTCCTTCCTCCCGGTTGAGCGAGGCGGTTTGCGCTGCTGGGTGCTCCGGACGGAACTCTACCGCCCACAGATGGTCGTTTCGGAGTTTTTGGCGATGCCTTTTTCATCACACAAGGCCGATGTTGACCCATGCAGACTGGAACATGTCCGCTTTGCAGAGCCTTCAACAGAGGTTATCACGCCTTCGGTCCAAGCTCGCGCGCAATGCCCGCTGGGAGCAGCATCGCTGGGTCCACCGCAAGGGCGGTTACGTCTTTGTCGAAGGACACTGGCGGTAGTACATGCCTCAAATGAGGTCATCGCTTGAGCTCAGTCCCGTCGCTCCACTGGACGACTTCGCGGGGCGCTAACAGGTGTCAGCCAGTCTGACCCCACGGGGCGCCCCATTGGCAGGCCGTATCGGGGCATTTGCCGGTTCAGGTTGCCGCCTCCCAAGGAGCTATTGCATGTTGTAGGTCGTGAAGAAGATGTTTGATCGTACGAGATCGGCTCGGAAGGTCCGCACGATGGCGGCACTGCCGTTCTCAAGAATTTTATAATACATCGAAGGCCACGCGGGGGATATCACCCACGGTTATCTGGGTTATAAGGCATTTTCTGAGGAACTCCAATCACTTCAGCATTCTTGGAATGGACGCAGAGTTGCACATTTTTGTAGTGATGAGGTTTCCATGCTAGTTAAAGACCTGATGACCAGAGACGTGAGTTCGTGCAGTCCGGAAAGCAATCTGGTGGAGTTAGCCAAGATGATGCGGAACCACCAGTGCGGAGCCTTGCCGATTGTGGATGGCTCAGGAAGAGTCACGGGCATTGTTACGGATCGAGATATCTGTATTGCCCTTAGGACGAAGAACCTTAGGGCATCGGACGTTCTTGCACGAGAGGTTTCATCTCCTGGGTGTGTCAGTTGCAGCCCAGACCACGATGTGCGGGACGCTTTGAGAACAATGGCCACACAAGAAGTGAGCCGGCTGCCTGTCGTCGATGAAGCTGGCCAACTGGTCGGGATTCTTTCAATTGACGACATTATCTTTCGCGCGGGCGGCGGACATTCAGGTCTCAGCGACCGTGAAATAATCGATACCTTGAGGGCAATGCGGGAAGAGCGCATTCACCAACCGGACGTGGCCAAGCAAGACGGAAACAATGTACGCTCGGATATCAGAATGCCGATGCACTACGAGCACATAGATAAAAGACATTGATGCCTGCTTAAGGCGGCAACGCCATTGCGGTGACGAGGCAAAGCCCCCTTAGGTATTAGTCAGGCTATTAGGTTTACGGCCGCAGGGAGACAAACCCTTACGTGAATCAGCCGGGCACTCTGGTCGTACCGGATGGTATCAATGCTCTTACGGCGCTAAAAGGACTGCCATGAGTTCGGCGAGTCGGTCTAAGCGGAACAGAGTTCTTAGGCCCTGGATCCTAGTTAGCACGGTTGCCGTGACATTCACGGCAGCACCGGGAGCGATCCTCACCCTGAATTGACCCTTCACACAAACCGCAAGCACTCAAGCGTTAGCAGGCGCTCATGCCATTAGCTCCAGTATCCCATCCGCGAGTGTTCCAGCTCCTTATCGCAATCGTGGAAGTGAATAAGGTAATCGGCCGTCCATTCAACCGTCTCGTCAACGTTCTTGTCCATTTGACGGCGGGCCGCCGCGCGGTTTCGCGCAGCGTTGCGTGATAGAGCGTCCGTTCCGAATCGTTGGCTCTAATGTTTCTGAAGCTCCGGTTGCGCTGCCGTTGCAGTCGGTAACTGATTTTGTTCGAGAATGTGCTGAACCTCGGCGTCATTCACTTGCCGGAAATCGGCGTAACATTCACCGACTGCGGTAAAGGGCTCTGGAGTCGCGAGACAAACGAACTCGTAACCCTCTCTCTGCAGTCGATGACACGCTTGATCCGATCCGACTGGCACGGCGATCAATGTTCTGTGGGGCTCCAAACTGCGCACGTAACGCGCCGCAACTAGCATGGTCGATCCGGTAGCTAACCCATCATCCACGAGCAGGACGGTCTGATCATGCAAGTTTAACGCCCCGCGGCCTTTGCGATAGAGCCTTTCGCGGCGTGCAATCTCGGCGCGCTCTCGCCTTACGACAGCGTCGATTTCCTCGCGCGAAATGCCGAGCGCTCGAATCAATTCTGCGTCGAGCGCTTGAAATGAACTGCTCGCGATCGCGCCCATCGCGAGTTCCGGCTGCCAGGGGACTCCCAATTTACGGACGATCACGATGTCAAGTGGCGCTCCAAGAGCCTTGGCGATCTCCAGCCCAACGGGAAGGCCGCCGCGAGGCAGCGCCAAGACGATTACATTCGCTGGCAGGCTATGGCTAAGGAGTTCAGTGGCCAGAAGGCGTCCCGCATAGGTGCGATCGGCGAACGGAAGTTGGATCATAGGGTCTCCTGGTTCTGCTTCCTTATCCTGCATTTCGGAGGCCAGTTCGCTTCTCTCCTGTTAGCGCCATGCTGAAGTTCTCAGAGAGAGTCGGGCTGTCACGAGGCATTGCCCGGATCGAGCCATTGTTTTGCTTGATAAGGTCGTGTCAGAGCTCTCGGACGGCTTGCTCCACTTGCTTGGCCAGCGCTGGATAATCTTCCCCGCTGAATACAACGCCTGTCCGAAAGCGACTTCGACCTAGCCTGGTCGGGGAAGTGCCGACCGCGGTGAAGGATCTTCTCGACACCGCGCAAGCCTAGGGGAAGTGGAACCGTGCCGTAAAACGCCTGTCTCATACACAACACCTTGACAAAGCCCGGTGTTGAAGTCGACGTTCTGATCGCGCAGAATCACTGTCGACCCGCGTGCGTCAAAACGTTCTCAAACACTCAGAACCGGGCAAGGGGACTCACGAACAATTGGGTAGAGCTGCGACCACATCCTGCCGAACGTGGCCTGGGCGTGTCCACGGCCCGTGACAATCAGATCAGCCTTCCGCCGGACTGCTTCTTGACGAATACCATCTGCGACGGCTCCGTTGATTATCGCGTGATGCGCGTTGATTCCGAGTTGACCCTTCAACTCCCGCAGTCTAAAATCGGCCGCATCAACGAGGTCCTTCAAATAGGGAGTGAACTCCACTTCCGGAGTTGCCGGTGGCGTCTCCACGATCTGGACGAGCCATAGTTGAGCTTCGTATTTGCATGCAAACGCCGCCCCAGCCCTGAGGACTCCTTCGGCTCGTCTCCGTAATTCAAAGCGCACAAAACAGACTTGTATGGAATTCTGGGTGCGTGATCAGCCAGCGTCGCGCCAGTGCCGGTCCAAACGGCACCGCTGACGTCATGGAGTACCTTGGCCGTGACGGATCCGAGTAGGAAGCGGCGAATCGGACCCCGACCGTGCGTCGGTAGCATTACTAGATCTGTACCTTGGTGTTGAACGACTTTGTGAATGAGAGACCCCGCCTCACCCACTTCCGCGAAGGATTCCACATGCTGGCCCGGGAATGCTTCGAGAGCGAACTCGTGGAGTCGTCGTTCTTCGTGGGCTCGCGCGTCGTCTGCTAATTCGGGGTCCGTGATCGAGAGTTCGCTATACGCAAGAGCCTCAGCTCCGTATGCGTGGACAAGGGTCAAATCAGCCGAAAAGCGCTGTACCATCTCTTTGACGTGAGGCACGATGGCTTCGCATGGCGCTGAATAGTCGACCGGAAAGATGATCTTTCGAAATGGGAACATAAGACTGCCGCGGAAAGAGCACGTTCCAGACCAAAGGACTGCATTAAACGCTCACAGTACGAGTCGCCTTCGACGGAAGCTTGACACGCCGGTCACAATCGATAAGCGTTTGCGGGTTCTCAGGGAGAGCTGCAACTAAGTAAACAGTCTTCGGACGCAAGAATGTTCACAGATACCTCATTCCTGCCCTAATTGCGCGTCAGCGAGAATTCGATAAGACAAAGCTATGCGGGATTTGACGCAGACGTATTTGCCAGTGCGCCGTGTCGCCCGGCCCCTCAAGGAGGATACTGGCCCGAGCGTTCTCGATGGCTGGTGGATCGAGGGCTGCCTGGAGGGCGTAACCCGTTGGGCCATAGGACTAGACGACGATCTTCCGCGAAATCCCCTCGACAAATCCACATCCCTGTACCAAAAAAGGGAAGCCGTCATCCTCCCGATGTATTACGATCTCGCTGGTGTACACGGAGGTGATGCGGTCCGCGATCTCAGTCACCGGAACGGAACACGTGCAGCTCATTTTGCGGACCAGCGCTACGCAGTTTCGCCCGATACAGCCACATTTAGCTGTGCCTTTAGTTCAGCACTCGTTACCGGTTTGGTGATGTAATCGTCGAAGCCGGCATCCAGCGCTCGTTCGCGGTCGCCTTGCATGGCGAAAGCCGTAAGAGCGACCACCCGTAAATTCCGAAGCGAGGGTTCGTTCCGGATCTCCTTTAGCACTTGGTAGCCGTCCATCTCGGGCATTTGTAAATCCAATAGCACCAGATCCGGCTGTGCCTCGCGAATTTTCTGCAAGGCCTCTCGCCCGTTCACCGCCTCGACCAAGCTGGCTACCAGGTCCTGCAGAGTTTCGCGAATCAGTTCTCGCCCGGCAGGATTGTCGTCCGCTACTAGTACCCTTTTGCCGGCACTCTTACTGGCTAGCCGGCGCAGTTTCTCGAGGAGCGCGGGCCGCCAACCCGAGCCTTTTTCAAACACTGTCGCCGACTGAGCAGCCAGTGTTTCTCGCTCACGTTCATTCAGATCTTTCATAGAAAGCACCAACACCGGAATGCGGCTCCATTTTTCAGTGGCACGGATCTCAGTAAGGAATTCGAAACCGTTGCGCCCTGGCAAAAGCAAGTCGAGCACAATGGCGTCCACCTGCGACCCCGCCAGAATGCGCATCGCCTCGCTTGCATTTCCAGCCGCTAGCGTGAAGTGGCCTTCGGTCGTTAGGGTATCGGTGACCAGTTGCCGGGTTTCGGGATCATCATCGATGATCAACACCCGGAGAGAGACGGCCGATTTCAGAATCTTGCGCACCGCACGAATTAAGGACTCTATCGCAAGGGGCTTGGTTAAGCATTCGGCCGCTCCCAGTGCCGCGCCCATCTTGTGCTCATCGGCAGTCGAAACGATGATGACGGGAATAGTGGCCGTTTCCGGCATAGTTCTCAGGTCGTGCAGCGTCTCCCAGCCACTCTTTCCTGCCAGGTCCATGTCGAGCAAAATCAGATCCGACCGCAGATCTCTGGCTTTTTGAAAAGCGTCGGCACTCGACCCCGCGATGGTAGTGCGGAATCCTGCGCGTTGTAGAAAGTGCGAGGTTTCTTCACGCCATACAGCTTGGTGACTAATTACCAGCACCAGCGGCTCGGAGGATTCGACTCCGAGAGCCGAAGTAGGCTCATCAGCGGTGGATTCCTCGCTGGTCACCGGCAGCGTGAAATAGAAACGGCTGCCGGCGCCGGGCTCGCTCTCTACCCAGATCCTGCCGCCGTGATGCTCTACAAGGCGCTTGGTGATCGCGAGGCCCAGGCCGGTCCCTTCGCGCACGCCTTTGGTGGTGGCGCTGGCTTGCCGGAAGCTTTCGAAAATCGACTGCTGATCCTCAGGCGCAATTCCAATGCCGGTATCGCCGATCAGGATGCGAACGGATCCCCCATCAACAGTCGATTCGATCCAGATGCGGCCGTTGGCCGGCGTGAATTTAATCGCATTGCTAAATAGGTTGTAAAGGATCTCTTTGAACCGCAGCCGGTCGGCTTGCAAGATCATGGTGGTATCGAGGTCGCTATCGATCATGATGTTCTTCGCGGCTGCCAGCGGTCGAATGCTAGTAAGCACTTCAGCGATCGCCACTGCCATCGCGAATGGCTCGGGGCGCAATTCGAGCCGTCCCGCCTCAATCTTGGAAAGGTCCAATATGTCGTTGATTAGCTCCAGCAGATGATGTGCATCGCGCGAGATGTGCGTGACGAAGCGCTTTTGCTTGTCGTTCAGGGGGCCCGCGCCTTCCTCTGACAGCAGTTCAGAGAACCCCAGGATAGTGTTCAGCGGAGTCCGCAATTCGTGGCTCATGCTGGCCAGGAATTCGCTCTTCAGCCGATTGGTCCGTTCCACTTCCCGGTTTTGGAAGGAAAGCTCTTCGTTGGCCGCAGCCAATTCAGCCGAACGCCGCTCCAGGTTTTGGTTCAACACATTAACCTTCTCTTCGACGGCCCGCCGCGGGCTCACATCGCGGATCACGCATAGTACGTGCCCTATTTCTTCGCACTCAAGCGGACTTAGATTAATATCCACCGCAAATTCAGTGCCGTCTTTACGCACTGCGTACAGATCCAGACCTGCACCCATTGGCCGTCTGACTGGGTGAACAGCGTAATGGTCCCGGTGTGAGATATGGCTGCCTAGGAAACGCTTTGGAATCAATTCCTCCACCCGCAACCCCAACAACTCCTCGTTCGACCGCTGGAACATACGCTCTGCTTCCATATTGGCGAGTACGATGCGGCCGCTGGCATCGACCTCGAAAATGGCATCGGGTAGCGATTCGAGAAGCAGAGATATACGCCGTGCCAAGGCGACGCTTTCAGGCTCCCGTCCGGATTGGTTCAGCATCTGGGTTTCCTTAAAGCACTTCCGTGGCCCTAGGAATTATGTGGAAGCACATACTCTCTCTGATCTCGAAGTACAACTTGCGTGCGTTAGGTTACGCAGGAACCTGTTGCGTTTCACCCAGGTTTTTCAGGTCGCTTCGACCAGAAGGACGGCACATCAAAGGTTTACGACTCCAATAACATGGCAGCGCTCATGCAAATAGACCTGATGGGAGGGTCATATGAGTTTCAAGACCATCGCAATGACGCTAACACGATCAACTGGGCTCATGCGCCTCCCAGCTTCGACGCTTCTATTTATCGTGGTGTCGGCGTCCGCCTTCACATATCGCCCTGTTACTTTCAATCGAGATGTTCAACCCATTCTGATGGTGAACTGCCAGGGCTGTCATAGCCCCGGCCATCTCGCACCCATGTCGCTGGTGACGTATGAAGAAACGGTTCCGTGGGCGAGGGAGATCCGAGCGATGGTGGTAAACGAGAAGATGCCGCCCAAGATTGCGGAGTCGCATATCGGATTGTTTGGCGACAGCGGGCGGCTGAGTCCGGCGGAGATCGATACCATCGTTCGATGGGTGGATGAGGGCGCACGCGAAAGAATGGGCTCCGGTGGAAAACTACGGTAACTGTCCAGAGGGGCATTGAGTGATCCGGGGTTCTCTAGCGGCGTGTCGAATTGCAAATCGGAGACATATAAAGGAGGAGGCCATGCCAAGCATTAAGCACATTGTATTCCCGGTGGATTTGTCGGAGCGTTCAAACTGCGTAATGCCGTTTGTTGCGGAAATGGCGCGCCGGCACGACGCCAAAGTAACACTCATTGCCGTGGCGCATCCGTACTATTTGGGCGGAATGTACGGAGCGCCCATGATCGATCCCCAACTGATTCTCGATAGTGTGAAGTCACAACTGGATGACGTGTACAACACTTTCGTGAGTCACTTCGCAAATCTAAAAGTGGATCGGTTAGCAGTGCTCGGTGATCCCGCCCGGGCAATCACGGACTTCGTCGCTGCCAACAAAGTTGACCTGGTGATGATGCCTACTCACGGCTACGGCCCCTTCCGCCAGTTACTGTTGGGATCGGTGACCGCCAAGGTGCTACACGATGTCCATATTCCGGTATGGACTACCGCCCATACTGGCGAAGCTCCGGATCGCGCGCATCTGAATGTGCGCAAGATTCTGTGTGCGGTGGATGCAAACCCTGCGAGTGTCGAGCTAATGCGTTGGGCAGCAGGGCTGTGTAAGAAACTGGGGGCAACCTTGCGTCTGGTGCACGCGATCCCTGCTATTGAGGCATGGCCTGAACGGCAGATGGATCAGGAGTTCGAAGAAACGTTCCGCGAAAATGCGCGCAGCACTATTCAGAATCTGGAAAGGGCGGCGGACATTGAGGTGCCGGTTTGCGTGGGAGTGGGCACGGTGCCCGATGTGGTTCGCGAAGAGGCATTGCAACATGGCGCGGACCTAGTACTCATCGGTCGAGGCTCGCTGCAAGAAACCATGGGACGTCTGCGGACGCACTCTTATGGGATCATTCGCCACGCGCCGTGTCCGGTACTCAGTGTTTGAGCGGGAATCGACGCTTGAACGAGACCATAACTGAATTGATCGAGGGATTACGAGTCTTTATTGTGCGGAAAGATTTGCCGAAAGATGAAGGCCTGAACCATGATCGCGAAGAGACCGTTCACAATGAAGGCGACATGAACGTTCGAAAGGCTGATTAGGGTACCAGTGGCGAGATTGCCTAATGACAGACCGCCTCGTAGAGCTAGCATATAAAGACTCGCCGTCTGTCCTCGGTTTTGATTATTCGCTTGCGATTGAAGGAATGTATTGGCGCACGTATTGGCGACAGTAAGAAGGAAGCCACTACCCACAAGCAGAATCGCGAGTTGCCAAATTGATCCGACCTGCGACACAGCTACGATGAATAATCCATAGACCAGGGCCGCACTGAGAGACATTTTCATAGGGTCAACACGTTCCATCGTCAGGAGGATCAGTAGAGGCCCAAGCAAGCCTCCGACGCCAAAGGCCGTCAGGACACCTCCGAATTGCCCGACGTCCGCGCGCAGCACGTTTTTCACGATCACCGGGCTAAACGTGATCAACGGACCACAAAAAAAAGACGTAGCGAGAACCGAGAGCAACGTCCAACTGGTTTTCTGGCCTCCCACGATTGCTTTTAGGCCGCCGACGGTGGAACGGAAATCTTGTTTGTCGGATGGTTTCGGCAAAGGGCTTCCTGTCCGAGGATACAGCCAGTAAACGGACAGAAAAAAGGGAATATAAGAAACCGCATTCGCGCCGAAACACCAAAGAAATCCGTATTTCAGCATGACCAAGCCAGCAATGGCCGGCCCCAGCACGCGGGATAAATTGAACTGAATGGAGTTCAATGCCAATGCAGGTTTCAGATCCGTCTTGCTAACGATTGACGGAATGAGAGACGAAAACGCAGGCATGGAAAGAGCGTCGGTAATTCCGACGATCAAAGACACGGCAATGATCATCCAGACTTTGACCCACCCCGTAGCGACAAGCACGACGATCAATACGGGACAAAGCATCTGAATGCCTTGAAAAAAGTAAATGATCAGGCTGCGGTCTTTTCGATCGGCGAGGACGCCGCCAAATAGGGTAAGAATCCAGAAAGGCGCATTTAAGGCGAAGGCGTCCAGGCCTAGTAAAAACGAGGAACCGCTAATGCTTAGCACCAGCCAAGGCTCAGCGACAGATTGCATCCAAGTGCCAAGATTGGAAAGAAGACTGGCAAACCAGAAGACTCCGTATCTCTTCGTTCGCAAGAGTCTTGTGGAGTTGGGACTATTCGTCATCGTCCGTCTTGGGTTTCGGTTTCGTTCGAAGCTTGTGGGTTGAAACCACAATAACAGTCCAGTGAGTTCCTTCGGCTCGAAGCTCAAACGGGGAGATGACTCAACAGACGCCGCTCAAATGTGTCCGACGCGCCAGAGCTCCTAATTTGCCGGTTTCACGCACATGCTGCGCGCACGGCGTCGAAGGCCAAAAGCGAAGGAGCAACCGCGTCACTCCTTAAGCCGCGCTACGTGCCGCTTGAATGACCAAGTCGACTCGAATTTTTGGGGCATGCAACAGCGTATTGTGAATTAAACATTTGCGAACCGCCTCGACTAATCCCTTTTGGTGGCGCTCTTCGACAACGCCCGGACACTCCAACTCGACATGGATACTGTCAAGCCGGGGCGGGCCCAGTACCTTTTCTGCCGTGGTGCGGACGCTAACCCCTTCCTCCGGAAGCCGGGAGCGCTTCAAGTAATCGACTGCGTAATATCCCGCACAAGCACCCAACGATGCCAGCATCAATTCGGGCGGCGTCATGCCTTCGTCAAAGCCGCCGTTTTGGATTGGTTGATCGCAATAGATCCTGTGATTGCGTGCACTTAACTCAAATTGAACCGCGCCGAGATGTTTGGTGATGACTTCCAACATGGCGAACTCCTCACATACCCTAAAGCAACCAAGGAACCAACAGGCGCGGCTGCTGTCTCAGACGTATCCCTTCTCGGCCAGCCTGAGAACTACTCGCCGGGCAGCAGTTTCCGCTAACTCTCGACTTCCATCAACGACAAGGTCTGGGTTTTCAGGAGGCTCATAGATCGATTGAAGTCCGGGCACACTCCCAGCCTCACCTTCGCGAACCTTGCGATAAATGCCCTTGGGGTCTCTGGCTATGCAAATCTCCAAAGGCGAGTTCACATAGACTTCAAAGAATCGCGGAATCTGACTTCGCGCCTGATCCCTATATGCGCGTCGGTTCGCCGTCGCATCGAAGATGACCGGGACTCCGTGCTGCACGAGCAGAGTGCCGATGTACACCATCTGACGGTAGAACGCCTCGCGCTCCTGCTCATCGTAGTGAGGCTGAACGGTCAAGATCCGGCGCAGCACATCGGATTCAAGCACCGCGACGCCGATTCCTCGATTTGCAAGTTGAGTTTTCAAGGCTGCCACAAGAGTGGATTTCCCGGACGCCGGCAGACCCGTGACCCAAATCGCGAACGCATTCTTGGACTTAGTTTCCACAATAGAAGTTCGCCTTTTTAGGATCGAAACTGTCACTTTCGAGTACCGCGAAAATGAACGCCAGAAGCTTTTGACGAACTGTATCCGGCAGAGCCGGGTACCAGAGCGGGCTGGCCATCACGAGTCCGCGAAAGGCAAGAAACGGCGCCACAACGTTTAGCATTTCGCGATCTCCGCTCTTTTCAAGATAGCGCTGCCAGAAGCCTAGAAATAACGATTCGAAAGACCCTTCCAGCCTTCCGCTCCGCTGCAAGGAGAAGAACAAGTAATTCATCGTTAGGGACGCGACGTCGTCGGCTGGATCGCCGTACTCTCCACGGGAACGATCCAACAGCGAGAACTCCGCAGCGGATCGGAACAGAATATTCCACGGATGAAAATCCCCGTGCACCTGACGCAGCCGGTGCGTGAGACTCTTCAATCGCCACCGCCAGGTGACGCTCAACTGTTCGATCCTCTCGAGCACGCTGGCCGGGAAAAGTGGATGCGGAGGATAGGAATCGGTTACGCCCATGATGCATTCGCCGTGCCCCACCAATTCGCGGATACGCCGTGCGTATAGCTCTGCGTCCGCGCTTCGCACCTTATGAATCTCCACTAGGTAGTCGCATAACACGTCACAACGGGCGAAGTCGCGCTCCGTTAGCAGATCGCCGTCCCGCAGCCGCTCGAGATCGTCGGCATAGGTCTCGCCTTCCGCGTACTCAGTCAGCAAGCAGAATTCTTCTATCTTGCCGGCTGAAACCAGGCGGCCGTCCCGCTCAAACCCGCCTACATCGAACGACCGAATATGGCGCGGAAGATGATTGAATGCTCGGTTCTCCCAAATCAGTTCCTGAGCCCTGTCCGCCATGTGTTCATGGCCAAAGGGACCTGGGGTCATGGTATGGAGCACCGCACTCTTCGGCTCCTCGCCGGCCACCAAATAATCCACCCGTACGGGAGTTCCATAGCCATAGCCTTTGACGTCGGTACCGTGCCGGCTGCCCCCGAGCGTAACCAGACGCAGTACCTCCACGGACTTCCCAAACAACTTACTCAAGTAGCTCTCAAGTTCTTCGTGCTTCAGTTCAGGCATGGTGGGTCAAATCGCTCAGACTCCCTGCGGCGTCCGTATCGTGTGGCACTTTACCCACCATAAGCCGCCCCTGTTTTAAGGTGCGACCTCCAAGAGCCGATCAAGGAATGCCCCCTGACCGGCCAGCAGCCGTTCCCGCGCGTCTTCGATCGAAAACCAACGGCCTTGGTCGACTTCGGGCACTTCAATTTGTCGGCCCGAGCGGGGTGGCCACTCCATCATAAATTTATTACTCTTGAGCCTTTTGGGGTCACAATCGCCTTCAAAAGCCCAAGCGCTGACGACTTTTCCGCTCGGCTGCTTCAAATCACCCAGCTCTAAGTAGGGGCCTTCGGGTACGAAGCCCGTCTCCTCCGTGAATTCACGCTTGGCGGCATCCAAGGGCTCTTCACTGTCGAGGTATTCGCCCTTTGGAATCGACCATGCTCCAAAATCCTTGTGCGCCCAAAGTGGCCCGCCAGGATGCACCAGAAACACCTCAAGCCATGTGTTCCGGCGACGATACGGGATGAGTCCGGCGCTTCGCTTCGACATGCTCCTCAATTGGGGTTCCAAGTGCTTAATCAAAGGCGAGGCCATCTGATGACTCGTGTCAGTCTTCTATTCATACTCCTTGTTTCGGTTCGGCCCGCCCTTGCCCAGTCGCCTCCTCCGGACTGTGGATCCGCACTCTGCGGCCTCGTGGCTTCCGGCAATCTTCCCTCCCTTCGATGGCCGGACTTTTCAGATTACAGGACTCAGGCCCGGCGCTTCTACGAACCTGGTTACATTTTCGGCTGGACTTACGACGGCCAGTTAACTGGACAGGCCGCCGCGGTAATCCACGCCCTCGCCACCGCGGACACCAAAGGATTGAACTCTGCGGATTATGACGGCCCCCGCTGGGTCGGCCGGGTCGCAAGTTTGAGTCACACTGATCGGCCTCCATCGGAATACGAGTTGGCTGAATTCGATCTCGCGCTCACTGTTTCCGTGATGCGTTATGTTTCCGATCTCCATTTCGGTCGAGCAAATCCCGGAATCTTTCATTCCGAATTCGATGCCGAGCACGAGGGATTCGATCTCCCCAGCTTCCTGCAACAGCGCTTGCTTCATAGCGCGGACGTCAAGGCGGCACTAGAGGAGATGGAACCATTGTTTGAAGGCTATCGCCAAACCGAACAGGCATTGCAGCGGTACATCGTGCTTGCCCATGATGACCACGGCGGCTTGTTGCCGCTTACCAAGAAGCCTATCGACCCCGGTGGGCAGTATCCCGCCATCACCCAGTTGGCGGGCCTGCTGCGAAGACTAGGGGATCTGCCCGAGAGCGCTCAACTGACGCCCGAGTCGACCGCCTATGTCGGCACTTTGGTAGACGCGGTAAAACGTTTCCAGGTGCGCCACGGGCTCGATCCAGACGGGCGCTTGGGCACGGGAACGCTGACCGAACTCAACACGCCTCTGACCGATCGCATCCGACAATTGCAACTGACTCTGGAGCGTTGGCGCTGGGTCCCTCACAACTTCTCCAGGCCGCCAATTGTCGTGAATATTCCCGAATTTGAATTGCGCGCTCTGGATGCTTCGTACCGGACGGAGATTGAAATGAAAGTTGTGGTTGGAAAAGCCTATCATCACCAGACTCCGGTGTTCGCGGCCAACATGAAGCAGGTGATTTTTCGCCCGTACTGGAACGTACCTGTCAGTATCCAACGGGCCGAGCTGGTGCCTAAGTTGGATCGCGATTCTTCGTATCTCATGAAGAACCGTTATGAGGTCGTTACCCCGCAAGGTAAGGTGGTCACTAACGGCATAGTGGACGCGCCGACGCTAGCCCAGCTTCGTTCCGGAAACTTGCGAATCCGTCAAACTCCCGGTCCCGAAAACGCCTTGGGCCTCGTCGCGTTCATGTTTCCCAACGAGTACGACGTGTATCTGCACGGGACTCCGGCAATGGAATTGTTTGCGAAATCCCGCCGCGACTTCAGCCACGGGTGCATTCGTGCCGAGAAACCCCAGGAACTCGCGGCTTGGGTTCTGCGAAACCAACGAGAGTGGACACCCTCAAAGATCTCCGAAGCGATGAATGGCGCTAAGACTATCTATCTCAGCCTCGACAAGCCGATTCCGGTCTTGATCGTGTATGCCACGGCGGTGGTCCTTGCCAATGGTGAGGTGCGGTTCTTCGAAGATATCTACCATGAGGACGCCGAACTCGCGGCGCTTCTTGCGAAAGGGTATCCGTACGCCGCCGGAAAATCTACCAGCGCCGGACTCGGCCCACATCCACGTGAATGAAATCCGACGCCGGATAATAGCCGACGCCACCGCGGCCCAGCGCCAAAGCTGCATCGCGCAGACGAGACGTCTGAACGCCAGGTAGGCGGATATCGATGGCTTCAGCTTCCATATGTAAGCTTTTCTTCGCAACTCCAGACGTGTGGGTGCGGAGGAATTCATTGGTTTGAGGAGTACGGTAGCCGCAAATAACCTGGATTTCAGCGTCCGAAAGCCCGCTCGCCGCAGTCAGGTCGAACAGCACGTCGAAGAGATGCGGATCAAAGTGATGCACATCGCCGGTAACACTATCGCGTAAGAATCTGTCGAGTTGCGTAAGGGCACCGGGAACGTAAGCATTATCCCGCCAGTAAACCACGCTGAGGCGCTCGCGTGTGTGGGTGTGATACAGACGAAGGTATCGTTCCCCAGCCGGACCATCTGCCCGAGCCGCCGGATAGAAGGCCGTCGGCGCCACAATCGTTGCCAGTATCAAGAGCCGGGTGGAGAGCTGCATTTTTCTAGGATACCAACGCCGCTATTGCCGATTGACAGCTCTTGGATCGGCGTAGCCGATGTCGAGTCTCAATCCGCAGCGGCGCCTCGCGAGTCCATTTGGTGGAAGACATTAGTCTCAAAACACTGCGATCATGACTTCCTAGTTTGGGCGTCCGAGAGGAACAGGTTTTGTTGCGGCTTGCGAAACGAGACTTCAGCAATCAGTGGCAGGTGATCCGATGCCATCAACGAAAGTCGGTTGCGGTGGAAGCGCGCGCTTTCGACTTGCAATTTGTGATCCAGATAAATGTGATCTAAGTGCACCAGTGGTAATAGGGCGGGGTAACCCCGGGTGCGCGGCAGATGCTCGGCCAGATCGGTCAAGTGAAATTCCGCAGCTAGAGTTTTAGTGACTAGCCCGTGGTTCCAATCGTTGAAATCTCCCATCACAATCCGGTGCCCGGGAACATCCAATGCGCTCAGCAGATGTTCGTCGATCAGCCGGGCCTGCGCGCGGCGCTCGCGAACTGCGGTGCCTAAGTGCACGTTGAAGATGTGCAGGATTTCCGCACCTACGCGGATGTCGGTGCGCAAGGCTCCGCGGGGCTCGCGTCCGGCGATGCTCAAATCAACATGGCGCACGGCCTCGAACTTCCAGCGGCTCAGAGTTACATTGCCGTAGGCTGCGTTGCGATGCTTGCGTGTTTCGCCGATGCCGAAGAAGTATCCCAGTTGTTCAGCGAGATAGCACGCCTGATGGTCTTCGGGAGTCCGTTCCTCGCGATTGATCACTTCTTGGAGTGTGACAATATCGGCTTCTACTTCGCGGAGCACCCGGAGGATACGCTCGATCCGCACGCGGCCATCCATGCCACGGGCCTTGTGAATATTGTAGGTGGCGATCCGGAAAGCGCGCACGGTTAGATCTGGTCCTCCAGCAGCGACGCGCACTGCTCTTGGATTTTCTGCCATAGCCCGCGCCGCTGCCACGCCGCAAAATCGATCCGATCGCAGTGTTTCAGATCAGCGGCGAAAATGGCGCGGAGGTCGTCCGCGACGATGCCGTCGTGGAAGCAGAGATTGGTCTCTTCGTTCATCGCGAAAGACCGGTTATCGAAATTAGCCGTACCAATGGTGGTCCACACACCGTCCACCAACATAGTTTTCTGGTGCAGCATGGTTGGACGAAATTCATAGATTTCGACACCGGCTTCGAGCAAACGTCCATACAGGCGGACGCCATTGTGGCGAGCCCACCACGCGTCTATGTGTTCGCCGGCAACCATCAGTTTCACTGCCACGCCCCGTTGTCTGGCCGACGCCAGCATATCGATCACGCGCGCGTCCGGAACAAAGTAAGGATTGACGATGAGCAATTCTCGTTTGGCGCACTGCAAGGCGGCCAGGTACATGGTACCCACCGAGCCCGCCCCCAGAGCCGGCGAACTGAGGATGGTCTGCACTTTCACGCCGCCGTCTTCGCCTGTTTCACGGAGCGGCTCGGGAAAAAAACGTTCACCGCTCAGAATCTCTCCAGTGGTCTCCAACCAGTTCAGAGCGAAACCACTCTGCTGCGCGAGCGCCGCGGGCCCGGTGATGGCCACTTGAACATCGCGCCACTCGCGAGGCTCGGTCGCGGTACCCAGCCACTGGTCGGCGAGCCCTGCGCCCCCCGTAAACGCGATGCGACCGTCGACGATCAGCGATTTGCGGTGATCCCGCCGATTGGCGCGATGCAGCGTGTACCAATGAATCGGACGGAACCAGGCGAGCTGACATCCACCGGCTGCCAGGATGTGGAAGATATCCTTGCCGAGCGTGGACGAGCCAATGGCGTCCAGCAACAGCTTGACCTCCACCCCTTGGCGGGCCTTTTCGGCGAAAGCTTCCGCGAAGCGGCGCCCCACCTCTCCGTCCCAGTAGATGTACTGTTCCATGGTGATGGACCGTTCGGCCGCTTCAATCGCATCCAGCATCGCGGGATAGAACTCGTCCCCGTTGTTATAAATCGCTACGTGATTCCCGGGGACAAACGGCATTCCGGTCACGCCCTCGATTGTGTTCTGGAATTCCATGGAATCAACATCGAGATCCGCTTCCAGCGGATATACCGCCGGATGCGTTTCCGAAGACGTGTGGTATTGGAAAAACGCCACCGCGCCGGCCGCGATGGCGAAGCCCCAGTGGCCGGTCCACTGGAGCGCGATGGCCACTGCCAGCCATGCCCACCAAGCGCGAAGCACGTGACGAATACGGTCCGGAACGTCCACGGCGCCATAACGTTTCGGACGCGTCCGCGCAGGTGCAAGCCGGTACAACTGCTCCCGCGGCACCCTTGGCTTCAGCCACCTGCGGGACTCCGCCGGCTTGCGAGCCTCAGGGGAACCTACAAGTCCGCTGCTCGGCGAGGACATGGTCTCATTCTAGCGGCCCTGGGCGGCTGTCAAACACGAATGACCGGGCATGGTGCGTAGCAATATCCCATATGGTTCGTAACGCGGACGTCGGGACAGAAGCGTCACCGCGCGGAGGCTTGGGCATTCAGTAGCGCTTGAATTGCTCGCGTGCCGTGTTTCTTGCCGAGCGTTCATTCAGAATGGCTCCGGTTCAACAAATAACGACTCGTTTAATTTCTCCATGTCCGCGAGGACTTCCAAGGAGCGAGAAAGAGCTATGCCTACGCTATACGCTCCGTCAGTCTGCTCGCAATGCGTGATGGTTCCGAACAAAAGTAGCTCCTGCGCATCAACTCTGACGACCGCCCCAATTCGAACCGGGTTAGCGGGGCTCGAAATATCCACGTTCGAGAGTTGCTATTGTTCTGCTGAAGGATAATGCTTACGGACAAGCCAATCACGCCGTTTCGGGGCTTCTGGGACACGCCTCGGCCAGAGTTGCTAGAGATGCTGCAGGCGACTCCGTCAGGATTATCGTCCGGCGAGGCGCAGCGACGTCTCCGTCTCTACGGCCCGAACAGCATGGTGAAGCAGTCGCGCTTCGCGCCTCTGATCAGTCTTCTCCGCTTTTTGATCAATCCCCTGGTCATCATCCTTCTGGTTGCCAGTAGCATTTCTCTGGTGCTGGGCGATCCGTTTGGGGGAGGAATCATCATCGCGATGGTTCTGCTGAGCGTGCTGCTGAACTTCTTCATGGAGTATCAGGCCCAGCATGCGGTGGAAGAGATTCGGAAGCAAGTTGCAACTACTGCTGCGGTGATCCGCGATGGGCGTGAGCAGGAGTTGCCCGTTGCAGAATTGGTGCCTGGCGACATCATCCGGCTCAACGCCGGGGATCTCGTACCGGCGGATGCCCGTCTGCTGGAGGTCAAGGATCTGCAAGTGCGCGAATCGGCGCTGACCGGTGAGTCGCTGTGCGTCGAGAAGATGTGCGGTGATTTGGCGGCGGGAAAGCACGGAATTGCGGACGCGTGCAATAGCGTTTTTATGGGCACCGCAGTCCAGACGGGAATCGGTACGGCGGTCATTGCTTGCACGGGCAAAGATACTGCCTTCGGCGAGATTGCCCAGCGACTGGCCATGCGGCCGCCCGAAACCGAGTTCGGCCGCGGCATACGGCACTTCGGTCTCATGATTACACGAGTGATCATGCTGCTGGTGCTGTTTGTTTTGCTAGTGAATATTGCTTTCCACCGTCCAGTCCTTGAGTCCTTCCTGTTCTCGATCGCGCTGGCCGTGGGAATGACGCCGGAGATGATGCCCATGATCATAACCGTCACCCTCGCCCAGGGAGCCCGGCGGATGACGAAGAAGAAAGTCCTAGTCAAACAACTTTCTGCAATCGAGGACTTCGGAAGTATTGAGATCCTGTGCAGCGATAAGACCGGCACACTAACGGAAGGTGAAATAGAGCTTGATCGGCATGTGGACGCCCAAGGGAAGGACGACGACAACGTCCTGCGGTTTATTTATCTGAACAGCTTCTTTCAGGCGGGCATTAAGAGTCCTCTGGACGCGGCGATATTGAAGCATGAACGGCCTTTGATTGTCGAATACGAGAAGCTGGACGAGATCCCCTTCGACTTTAACCGCAGGCGCCTTTCGGTGGTGGTGCGGCACGGCGACGAATGCATGCTGGTCACCAAAGGCGAAGCAGAGAGTATCTTCAGCATCTGCGAGACAGTCACAGTGGACGGCGCTCCCCAACTGTTCGACGAAAACCGGCGAGCTCAAGCTGCGGAGACCTTCCAGAAACTGAGCGCCGGCGGATTCCGCGCTCTCGGGGTCGCCGTGCGGAAAGTGGACGAGCAGGGGACCTACACTCTGGCGCTCGAAAAGGACATGACGCTAGCCGGTTTCGCGGCTTTCCTCGACCCGCCCAAGGAAGGGATTCTTTCAGTTCTGGATGCTCTCAAGCAGAATGCCGTCTCGGTGGTCATCATGACCGGCGACAACCAATATGTGACCCGGAAAATCGCCCACGACGTAGGACTCAAAACGGACCGTATCATCACCGGCGACGAAGTCGACACCATGGACGATGGCGCTCTGGCCTACCAAGCCGAAAATGGGGCCATTTTTGCCCGCGTTTCTCCGGAACAGAAGAACCGGGTTATCATTGCTCTCAAAGCACGCGGGCATGTAGTCGGGTACATCGGTGACGGAATCAACGATGCGCCCTCGCTGCACACCGCGGACGTGGGCATTTCCGTAATGAACGGCGTCGACGTTGCCAAAGATGCCGCGAAGATCATCCTTCTCGAAAAGGACCTCGGCGTTCTGAACGATGGGATCCTGGAGGGGCGCCGTTGCTTTGCGAACGTCATGAAGTACATCGTGATGGGGACCAGTTCAAACTTTGGAAATATGTTTAGTATGGCCGCTGCGTCCCTTTTCTTGCCCTTCCTGCCTATGCTGCCAACGCAAATTCTGCTGAATAACTTCCTTTATGATGTTTCGCAGATCAGTATCCCGAGTGACAACGTTGATCCCGCCCTGCTGCGTCGGCCGAAACGATGGCAGATTACATTCATCCGCCAATTCATGATGATCATCGGCCCCATCAGCTCGATCTATGATTTCCTCACGTTTGCTGTGCTCCTCTGGATGTTTCACGCTTCAAGGAATGCGCCTTTATTCCACACTGGATGGTTCGTCGAATCCTTGGCAACCCAGACGCTGGTGGTATTTGTGATCCGGACAGCAGGTAACCCTTTGAAGAGTCGCGCTAGCAGGCCCCTGATTTTGGCAGTGTTCGCGATCGTTGCCGTGGCAGTCGTCCTACCCTACACAGGCCTTGGCAAACTGTTGCAGTTTACGCCGCTGCCTCTATCGCTGTTGGCGACCATCGCTGTATTGGCGGTGACATACCTGTTCTTAGTACAAGTGGTCAAGTCCTGGTTCTATCGCCGGCACGCCCTGCTGTGACGAGGGAGGAACTCATGAGCATACAAACTCGTGTCAGCCCCGAATCTACAATCTTCAACCTGCCGAAATCGAGGGCTTCGATTCCCTCGCGGAACTCGCTGTGCGTCGATCATTCAGGGCAATTCTTTTGCAGTGTCCACGTAGCGTAATCTTTCCTTCAGCGGTTGCCCTCTTTGCTATGATTGCAAACGTACCAACCGATAGGTAAAAGATCCAACGCCTAATGCCATGCCAGAACAACCCGTTGTGTCTGAACAGCTGCATGAAGCTCAAGCTCGAGCTTCCGCTGAAAAGCTCTTTCATGACCTGCTAGATGCGGCGCCCGACGCCATTCTCGAAGTTGATTCTAATGGCAGAATCGTGCGCGCCAATGCGACCGCTGATGAATTGTTCGGTTACAGTTCTTCGGAACTGTTAAACGAGCCGGTTGAACGATTGATCCCGGAAGAAGCACGGCAAGTTCATGCCAAGCATCGCGCTGGGTACGCAGCCCACCCGGTCAAGCGGGCCATGGGGTCAAATTTGGACCTCTACGGCCTCCGCAAAGACGGTAGCCGTTTCCCCGTTGACATCGTCTTAAGTCCATTCCAGATCGACAGTGGCGAAATCCATACGGCTGCTATTGTTCGCGATGTTACACACCGGAAGGAAGCCGAGTCCGCCTTGAAGGAAGCCCGGCATCTGGCAGAAGCTGCGAATACCGCCAAGAGCGAATTTCTTGCCTCCATGAGCCATGAACTTCGTTCGCCGCTGAACACAATCATGGGTTACACCCAGCTTCTAGCGGAGGAAACAGCCGGACCACTCACTGAAAAGCAACGCCGCTTTGTCGGGCACATTGGCAAAGACTCTCAGCACCTCCTCAATCTTATTAACGACATTCTGGACCTTAGCAAGATTGAAGCTGGCGCTCTCGAGTTGCACAAAGAGTTGTGTGATTTACAAAACCTACTCACTGACGCGCTCGGGATGGCTCGGCCGCTCGCGGATGAGAGAGGCGTCCGACTGGAGCATGAACCACAATTAGAGACCGAGATCTGGGGCGACCCACTACGGACCAAACAGGTATTACTGAATCTGCTCTCTAACGCTGTGAAGTTCACCCCCTCGGGTGGCACAGTTACGGTGCTTGCCTGCCAACAGGGGAGTCAGGTGGCCATCACGGTTGCCGATACCGGCATTGGCATCCCGCCCGAACTGCATCAGGCAATTTTTGACCGCTTCCACCAAGTCGGCTCCACTACGAAAGGCGTGAGAGAAGGCACCGGTCTCGGTCTTGCGATTACAAAAACTCTAGTAGAACAAATGGGCGGGCGAATTTGGGTAGAAAGCGAAGTAGGTCAGGGAAGCCGTTTTACCTTCACCCTGGACGGACGTGCCACACAGCCTTCCGGAATGATTAAGGTGCTGGTGGTAGACGACGAGAGCTCCGCTGCCCAGTTGATGGAAGATTATCTCAAGCCGGAAGGCTACAGCGTGACCATCGCCAACAGTGTAGCGAGCGCTCTTGCTGTTCTGGCGTCCCAAAGACCTGATGTGGTTATCCTCGATCTCCGTATGCCGGGTAGTCCGATAGAAGGGCTGCATCTTTTGAAACAACTGAAGGAGCGCCCTGAAACCAGAGATATCCCCGTTGTGATCGCGTCGGTACTTGAGCCCGACGCGTCTTCCGCGAACCGAATGGGCGCGGCGGCGTATCTGACAAAACCGATCCAGAAACAGCGTCTGTTAGAGGTGTTGCGAAACGTCGTGCCAGCAAAATGACCATACTTCTTGCCGATGACAATCCTGGAAACCGGGAAGTCGCCCGTTTGGCTCTGGAGGCGGTAGGTTATGAGGTTATAGAAGCTGCGGATGGTGGGGAGGCCGTGGAACTAGCGCAAAGTGTAATGCCAAGTCTATTGATCCTGGATATTCAAATGCCGGTCTTGGACGGCTACGGCGTCATTGGTAGGCTTCGCCAGGACGAGCGGTTTGCGGCGACACCCGCCATTGCAATGACCGCGTTCGCCATGCGAGGAGATAAAGAAAGGGCTCTGGCGGCTGGGTTTACGTGTCATATCTCGAAACCCGTGAACCTTTCGAATTTGCGGCAGATCGTAGCGGAGTTGTTATCATGAGGCAGCGCCGCCGTTGTGAACGGTCCGATTCTGACGCATGTGCCATTCGGGCTAAATTGACTTTGGATAATGAGACCTATGCCACCGACCGTCAAACTCGTTGCCGTTGACGATACGCCCTCCAACCTTGAGCTTCTCTCTGAATCACTTCAACAAGAGGGTCTTACGATTTTCACCGAAACAGACCCGGAAGAGGGCCTGGAAGTGATTTACCGGGAGCATCCTCAGATTGTACTCCTGGATCTGATGATGCCCAAGATGACAGGTTTGGAGATGCTGGACCGGATCGTGGAGTTCGACCCGACGATCGATGTCATCCTGATGACCGCACACTACTCAACCGAGACCGCGGTCGAAGCGATCCAGAAAGGCGCTTGCGATTATCTGAATAAGCCGGTCTCAATCCCGCTCTTGCGCAGTCGCATAGAAAGATTGCTCACGGATGCGCGGCAGCGCCAACGTGCACTGAACCTGGATAATGAGCTTCTCGATGCGAGCCAATTCGAGGGGATGATCGGGCGAAGCCCGCTTATGTGGGATCTATTCGCGCGTATCCGCCGGGTGGCTCCGCATTATCGTTCTGCCCTCATCACCGGTCCAACGGGTACAGGAAAAGACCTAGTAGCCAAGGCGCTACATAACTTAAGCCCAGCCAGTTCGGGCCGTCTGGTCATCTGCAACTGTTCGGCAGTAGTCGAAACGCTATTCGAAAGCGAATTGTTCGGCTACGTAAAGGGTGCTTTCACCGGGGCAGCCACTGACAAAATGGGTCTGGTCGAATTCGCCCACGGTGGCACGCTTTTCCTTGACGAGATTGGGGACATGCCGCTCACTACGCAGGCAAAGCTTCTACGTGTGTTGCAGAACCAGGAAGTGACGCGCGTCGGAGCGGTTACGCCCCGCAAAGTCGATGTGCGTGTGGTGGCCGCTACCAACCGCGATGTACCGGAAATGATTGCCCAAAAGCAATTCCGCGAAGACTTGTACTACCGGTTGGCGATGGTCGAGCTGAACACTCCTGCGCTAGCCGAACGGAAAGAAGATCTACCTTTACTTCAGGCATTCCTTCTGAAGCGGTTTTCCGAACAATTCAATAAGGACATTAAGGGAATCACGCGCCGCGGTCAGATATTGCTTGCGCGGCACTCCTGGCCCGGGAATATTCGCGAACTCGAAAACGCACTCGGTCATGCATGCATGATGACGATGAGCGATATGATCGACGTCGAGGATCTTCCCAATCACGCGGCTCATGGAAAGGCACAAGGCTCAGCCGCGTCAGCTAGTGGCGCCGTAGCGGCCATTGACTCCTCCGGATCGTTCGAAGAGCACGAGAAGTCGTTGCTGACAGACGCTCTGGAACGGGCTGGCGGAAATCAGTCCGAGGCGGCGCGAATCTTGCGCATCAGTCGGGATCGCATGCGTTACAAGATGGCAAAGTACAATCTTCATCAGAATGTAAATCAGTGAGAACTCACTGGCGCAAGTGTCCTCGCCCACATATCCTGTTTACCAGTGATGTGCCCCAATCCAGACGTCTGTTGGGCGCCTAACCTGTCACTTTTGCGTTAGGCGACCGCGCGAGCGCCGGACTCCTGAGGCTGCTCGCTAATAGCGGCCTTGGGATCAGACCGCATGTGCTTTGAGATCGGCACAGAATGACGCGTCGCGCCCCAGACAAATCCTAAACTCTGCCGAACTTCACCTTGATTGAGAGGCCACTGGAGTGAGTGAAAGACCCCAGCTTCAGCCACTTCTGGCCAGTCAATCGTTTCCGCAAATCGATGGCAGAGAATGGGAAGCGTTCGCGGCGCTGTGTTTAAAATGCAACGCAAGACCTTGTCCCAGGGGAGCGACAAATACTGCGGATCGAATAGAACCGCTATCAGATTGTAATCGAGGCTGGCTTGAGCCAGGTCGCGGACCGTGCGAATCTCTTTCACCGACCATCCGAACTGTGAGACTAGAGGTTCGAATGCTTTACGCTCGACGGGAAGATCACCAAACAATACTACGATTCCAGAGGGCATTCGCGCTACCTTTAAGCAATCTGAATACCGATATTAATAGCAGCAAACCTCATCGTCCTTCTAGGCAAACGAACTGGACGGACGCAGCGGCTGGCCGAACCAGACTCTGAGACTGGCCATCCTAGCGACTTCCCAGAAACTAAGCTGTTTGAGCCGCGGCTTGCGTAGGCTTCGCGTTCTCGGGGGCTTTGATCCGCAGGAGTCCGTTTTCGAGATTGGCGGTGACTTTGTCTACATTGATCGAGTTCGGCAGCGCGAAGCGCCGGTAAACGTCATTCGAGCCAAACTCTGTCCACAGCACGTTGGCTTTTTCCTCTCTCTTCTCCTCTTTGGTTTCGGCGTGCACCTCGATTTCATTTGGCGTGGCGGTCACTTCGACTTCCTTAGCTTCAAAGCCAGGTAGGCTTATTCGCATTTCATACGCGCCATCCTTTTCGGCCAACTCACCAGCGGGCCAGCCTAGAACTTCGTGTTCCGCATTAAACCAATCCTCCAGTTCATGGCCGAATTCGCGACCGCGCTTTTCAAACAAGTCAAACGCTCGCCGCTCAACCTCTTCGAAACGCTTCGCGCTCTGATCAAAGATGGCTGGCGTACCTTTGGCCGTATCATTTATTTTCTTGATTGCGACTTGTGACATCAGTAGATCTCCTTTTTTTGAGTCTTGTGACTCGCTTCCTCTGGTAGCATTTGGCTTGCCAGTTACTAAGTTGACGTGCCGTTGAGTCTGGGACGGTACATCTGCGTGAAAAGCCTCAGCAGCGCAAAATTACGCAGTCACGCCTTTACCACAGAGCGCCGTTTCAGCAAGTGGAAGCGGCCAATCTGGCCACATTTGGAAGTGCAACGGCGCACGTCGGGCTAAGAGGCAGGCAGCCGGTTGCCGGAACCGGCAAACGGCCGCGTTATCCTGCCGCCACCAAGGGGCTTGGGGGAGAACTGGTGCGAACCGAAAGAGCGTGATCCACGAGATTCAACCACGAGTTCAGTTCGTCAACTTGCCGTCGAAGATCCTCGCTCACTGTTTCGCTCGGCCTCTTGAACGCATCGCTCAATTCGCGCTCGAGCATGCGGATTCCCGCGAGTTGGCCCACAATCCAACAATCCGTAGCCGCAACGTCCGTTTTCATTTGCCCGACCTCCAAGTTACTCTTTGGTAATTACCAAGAGTTCGCGAGACTCTTAGCAAGTCGAGGGCCAAGTGCAGGCGCACGAGGATCAAGCGATTCCGTCAAAGCAGCAACACTCCTTCAACAACGCCGTTCTCCGTGGGCGTTAGACGAAAACCAAGCCCTTCACACACCTCAAGCATCTGACGGTTTCCTCCGAGAACGTCGACCGTCAAACGCTCCAGCTTCTCGGATCGCGCAATCTCAATCAGACGCCGCGCCAATTCGCTGCCCAGGCCACGGCCTTGGTAGTCATCCGCGATCAACAGCGCCACTTCGGCTTCGTTCAGCAGATGCGCCTTGCTCAAACGGCCCACTGCCAGAATTTCGGACTGTTGGTTTTCGGACCCCGTGGACTCTGCCACTAGGGCAATGTCGCGGTCATAGTCACCAAAGCACACCTTCAAAAGCCGGTCGTGAGAGATTCGATCGTCAAAGGCAAAATGACGAAAAAATCGCTGATAGATGCTGCGGTCAGAAAGCTTGGCATGGAAGCGGACAATTAGGTGTTCATCTTCCGGTCGAATGGGGCGAATGATCACCTCGGTTCCATCCTCAAAGCGCCACGCTTTAACGTATTGGACAGGATACGGGCGTATCGCTGCGGCCGGCGGATCGAGCACATCGTTCGAATGCAGGACCACGCGAGCATCGAGCGCACATAGGCCTTCCGCAGATGCCAGCAGAGGGTTAATCTCGATTTCCTTGATCCAACGCTGCTCTATTACCAGATAACTGAACCGCACCAGAAGCCGCTCGAGTTTGGCGAGGTCCACCGGTTTACGTCCACGCACGCCGCCCAACGCAGTGAAAATCTTGGTCCTTTCCATAAGCAGTCGGGCGAGGGTGGTGTTCAACGGCGGCAGCCCTATCGCGTGGTCCTTATATACCTCGACCAGTTGGCCTCCACTTCCGAACAACAGAACGGGTCCAAACTGCGAATCAACGCTGGAGCCGAGGATCAGCTCGTAGCCCTCAGCGCGCACCATTGGTTGGACTGTAACCCCAAGAAATTGTTCTCGTCCAGCCACTCGCATAACCGACTCCTGGATGCTGCGGTACGCCGTTCGGACGGCGTCCTCGCCGGGTAGATTCAGGCATACGCCGCCCACATCGGTCTTGTGAGTAATGGTTTCGGAATGAAGCTTTAACGCCACGGGATAGCCGATGCGACCGGCGGCATTGACGGCTTCATCGGCATTCGCGGCGATCTCTGTAGCGACCGTCGGAATCCCGTAGATGGCGAGCAGAATCTTCGACTCCGCTTCAGTGAGAAGCGTGCGTCCTTTCTCTCGAATGCCTCTGATAAGCTCGGAGGCCTTCACGCTCGGAGGCGCCTCAACCGTCGCGTCCCGATCGTCCCATTCGAAGGCGTCGGGCGTTTCGTACAAGGCTTTGAGATTGGCGCTGTAGCTCCACATCAATTGGAAGACGCGGGCCGCCGCATCTGGATAATTATAGGTTGGGATACCCGCTTGATTAAGAATTGCTTGCCCTCGCGCTATATCCCGGCCGCCCATCCAACTTGCGAGCACCGGTTTGCCGGGGAGTTTGGCGTATTGTGTCAGCCCTTCGGCCACAACTGTAGGATCGGTAAGTCCGGTCGGAGCAAGAATAACCAACAGACCGTCGGTTGCCGGATCTTTGACAGCGACATCCACGGTTTTCGCAAAGCGTTCGGCGCCGGCGTCACCAATGATGTCGATGGGATTTTGATGGCTCCAGTGCCCCGGCAGGAATGTATTCAATTGCTCGATCGTGCTCGGTGCGAGTTCCGCAAGTTGTCCGCCCCCCTCCAGTAGAGCGTCCGTGGCCAGCACTGCGGGTCCGCCCGAATTCGTCACAATCGTCAAACGCGGTCCCGTTGGCCTGGGTTGCTTGTCCAGCGCCTCTGAGAGATAGAACAGCTCCGCAATGGTGTTTACGCGAACCACGCCGCAGCGGCGAAAGGCAGCGTCGAGCACTTCGTCCTGGCCAGTCAGTGCTCCCGTGTGCGAAGCGGCAGCTTTGGCGGCCGCCGCGGTTCGTCCTGGCTTGATCACGATGATGGGTTTCGACAGTGCAACTTCTCTTGCCGCGGAAAGGAATGCGCCGGCGTTCCCGATGGATTCCATGTAGATAACGATGCTGTGAGTTTCAGGATCGTCGCCCAAGTACTGGATTAGGTCCGCCCAACCGATGTCCAGCGTGGAGCCGACAGAAACAAACGCACTGAATCCGACTAGTTCACGCTGGCTCCAGTCGAGAATAGCTGTGCACAAGGCGCCGCTTTGGCTGATGAAGCCAAGGTGTCCGAGACGGGCCATCGAGTTGGCGAAAGTAGCATTTAGACCGTAATGCGGGCTCATGATGCCGAGGCAATTGGGACCAAGGATGCGCATTTTCCCTGGGCGCGCTTCCCGGAGGATCTCCTGCTCAAGCATGGCGCCCTTGTTGCCGGTCTCCCTAAACCCTGCAGAGATAACAACCGCTCCTTCAATTCCCGCCTCGACGCACTCACGCACAATTCCCGGGACAGTTCGCGCAGGCGTCGCGATCACCGCTAAGTCGACATCTTCCGGAATCTCACGAAGGTTCGGGTAACACCGCAAACCCAACACGGTCGAGTGGTTGGGGTTCACAGGATATACGCTGCCGTCAAATGCGGTCTGCGTCAAGTTCGATACCAGCGAGCGGCCTACTCCCAATTGATTCTCCGTCGCGCCAATCACGGCGACGTTGCGCGGGCGGAAGAAAACGTCAAGCGGCGCCCGGCGCTGCCCGGAGAATCTCGCGGAAGTCTCGATGAATTCCATTCCAGGATTTTATGACGGATTTCGGGGCTGGCGATCACCATTATCGTGCAGAGCCGGCAGGACGTGCTTCATTTACAAACTTCGGTACCATATGGGCTACGGGATTTACCGCATTCAGTTTCTATCCTGCCGTCCCGCATGTGAAGAATGCGATCCCCGTATGACGCCACTTCATTGTCATGCGTAATCACGAGAATGGTTTGGTGCATGCGCTGGTTCAGGTCTTTCAGAACCGCCATCACGGCATGGGAATTATTTGTGTCCAGGTTCCCGGTTGGTTCGTCGGCAAGTAAGATCGCCGGATGAATCACGATCGCTCGCGCGATGGCCACACGCTGCTGCTCGCCGGCGGAAAGTGCGCGTGGTTTATGGTCCATGCGACCATTGATCCCAATCAGCCGCAGTATGTCATTGAATTCTTTGCTTAACGGCTCGCGTATCCCGGCAATGTCCCGAGCCAGTTCCACGTTATCGCGTGCGGTCAAGCTCGGCAAGAGGTTGTATTTTTGAAAAACGAACCCGATCGTTCTGCGGCGCAGCTTCGTTCGCTCGCTGTCGGAAATCGTGAATAGATCTTCTCCATTGACGATTACCCGGCCCGAAGTGGGTGCCATAAGCCCGCCCAGTATGCAAAACAACGTCGACTTGCCCGAGCCGGAAGGCCCTACAACGGAGACGAATTCGCCGCGCCCAACGTCCAGGTCCAGGCCCCGGAGAGCATATACTTGCACGTCGCCCACGCGGTAAATCTTATTCAGGCCAGATGCAGAAATGATTGGCGGATTCACAATGATCTGTGAGGAAACCGGAGACTCTCTGTACTCCATTAAGCCGCCATTGTCTGCCAATCCTGCCTACCGCCGCCCTCTTCCTGGACCCGGGAAACCGTGCCCGTACGGATAGTGAGACTCACCAAAGCGGTGAGGATAGCCGTAGTAAAAGCGGAATGGAGAATAGTAGACGGCAAAGGGCGAGTAAAAGCCCCATCCCAATGGGCCGTAGAAGATGCGTTCCGCCGGAAGAAACGTGTAGACACCAAACCAAGGATCCCAATACCAACCGAAGCCGGCCCAGCCCGGGCCGTACCCGCCGGGTCCCGAGCCAATATAGACGCGCGCTGCGCTAACGCTCGCTTCTGACACGTATCCCGACCGCAAACCGTTCCAGCGATAAAATTCATCTTCAAACGCCCGGGGCTCAAAACCCTGAGCCTTCAGCTTTCCACCGCTATTCAACGCGACTTCGCGCCCTTCCGTCAGCGTGATCTTTTGATTTGCCGCGTCCAACTCCGCGTTGCCCTTGAACACACGCACCCGCGCTTGATCCGCATCGAAATCGTACAACCCGTTCTTTAGAAGCTTCGTGCTGGCACTTTTTTGATCGATGCGAATATCGTTCTCTTTGCGGATCTGAATCACTTCGATCAACGCACGGCCTTTCCCCACTCGACCCTGGTATTAGCCAAGTCCGGCGAGACCATCTTCACCGAACTGTTCTCGGCCACTCTCAAGAAGACGCCAGGCGTAAGCAGGATTTCCACTTTTCCTGCCTGGGTCGAAAGAGTTTGGTTTTTCTCTAGCACAAGCGAACCGATCGCTCCGGGAGTGACCGAAATTGTTCCGATGGAAGCTTGGCCTTCCACAAAATTGATGCTTCCGGGCCGCGCTGGACCGGCCTGCAGTGGGCCCGGGCCTTGCCCCCAAGCGACGGGTGCCATCAGAACCAGAGCCCAGAAAGGCCGTTTGACGAATGATCTAAAAAATGTTTTCATTATTATCCTTTCCCTCCAGGTGTCCATATACAGAATTCGCCATGCCATGTGATTCGAGGTTGTCGACCCTATGATGCGCCGCCCATGTTTTCATCCACAGACCTCTTGAGCGGCCGCTGTAGATTCCGGCGCGGCCTGCGCGGTTCTCAGGACCTGTTTAACTTTTTCTATCAATTGAGCAGCGGTAAACGGCGGAGGGAATATCTCAAACCGTTCAAGGTCCGCGCGGTAGACGAGGCGGTCATCATCCAAAAGACCGGCGACGATAAGGATCCCCATTTTGTTAGGGTTCCTCTCACGTAGATATTTGGCAGCTTCGTGCCCAGGAATATTGTCGATATAAGGATGAGTAATCAACAGTTCGATGTTGGCGTAAGCCAACATATCCACAGCCCCCCCCAGGCTACCGGTCGCGAGGACCATATACCCCGCATGCTCCAGTGCTTCTGTCATGACTCTGCGCACAACCGGCTCTGAACCAAGGATTAAGATCATTGTTTTTCCTCAAATCGCTTTAGTGTGAGCCCCCGGAAACGCCTTCAGCTCTACCAGCGAACGCTTCTTCAGGCTGCTGGCGTCCATGGTTTGGCTCCTTCTGTTGCCTAGGGAGAGCACGCTGGACTCCGTTCTTGTTCTTAATCCAGAAAGGGTGGTTGTAACGATCGCTATGCGCCTTACGCGATTGGCGGTTGCAATGTTCATTGGGTTGCCGAGTTGTTCGCAACTGCACCCGGGTTCAGTCCAACGTCACTCGAGTGTTTCAACCATCGCGAGGTAAGAACCCAACATTGGCCCGCGACATGAGTGATTTGGCGCACAGGTATCCCGGAACAGCACGAGAATTCGCTATTTCAGGCCCTTCGACAGTGGCAGAGCGCGTGCAAGATCTCATCATCAATGAGTGGAATTCTCAAGCTCGCCTTCAAGTTACTTGTCAATGACAAGGCGAAGTTCACGGCTCTTATTGTGGGGATTACCTTCGCCGTCTTTCTGATGATCCAGATGCTTGCCATGTTTGCCGGTGTTCTCAATCGCGCGTCTGCGACGGTATTCAACCTTGGCGCGTCGATGTGGATCATGGATCCGGCCGTTCAAACCGTCGCGAACACGATCGGCATGCCGGATTACGTGCTGGACGCAACCCGCAGCATGCAAGGCGTGAGTTATGCTGTCCCAGTCTATTCGGGAGGAGCTCTTGTTAAATTGACGAATGGCGGCTACCAGGCGGTGACGGTGGTGGGATTGGACGACACCAGCCTATTCGGCAGGCCCCAGCTCATCCAGGGAAAAATCGAAGACATCTATGGCGAGAACGGCTTTATTGTCGTCAAAGACCCCGAGTTTCCGAAGTTAGGTAACCCTCAGGTCGGAACCGAGTTTGAGCTCAACGATCACCGTGGAGTTATTGTAGGGATCGCCACTGTGACCAGCAGCGGCCTGTTTGGCGTCCCGACACTGTACACGACATACGAAAGAGCGCTTCAGTACATTCCGAACCCGCGCTTCACGATCTCCTACGTTCTGGTGCAACCCAAGAGTCCCGCGGATGTGATCCGTATCAAGCAACAGGTAAAGGCGCTCGGATACCTAGCGTTGACAAAAGATGAGTTCGTCGACAAGATCACCGCTTTTTATGAGTTTCAGACTGGCATCGGAATGAACATTCTGATCATGACCATCATGAGTTTTGTTGTTGGTCTCTCCATTTCAGGCCAAACGTTTTACACCTTCGTCCTGGAGAACTTGGAAAAGTTTGGAGCGCTCAAAGCGATGGGCGCCAAGAGCCACGAATTGATCCTGATGATTTTATTCCAGGCAAGCTTCACCGCGCTCACAGGCTACGGTTTGGGGATCGGTTTATGCGCAGTCATGATCACACTCGCGAAGCTGAGACTCCCCGATTATGCGGCGGTGATCACTTTCTGGAATTTGGGGCTGGCCTTCGCGATGGTCGTAATCATCGCTGCCATTTCGAGCTATTTCGGTGTACGCAAGGTATTGCGGATCGAGCCATTCGATATTTTCCGAGGTTGATGCGATGGCCGAAACAGCGATTAGAGTAACCGACGTGGTCAAGTGGTTTGGCGAAGGTGAAGCCAGAACGCAGGCCTTAAAGAATGTGAGTCTGGATGCGTATTTCGGAGAAATGCTGTATATCGTGGGCCCGTCCGGAAGCGGGAAGACGACGTTACTGAGCGTGCTCTCAGGTATTCTCAGACCGGAGTCCGGCAGCGTTTCTGTAGAAGGAGCGGATATCTGGAAACTGGGCAACGACAAGCTCGCTGATTTTCGTTTGCACAAAATCGGCTTCGTATTCCAGGACTTTCATCTGTTTCCCCGCTTGACCACAGCTGAAAATATAGCGATTCCGCTGATCCTTAAGCGGATGGACTGGGGCGAAGCCATCGCGGAAGCCACCAAGTATCTGGAGATCGTGGGCTTGAAGGGGCGCGGCGATCTTCCACCGGTAAAGCTGAGCGGGGGAGAGCAGCAGCGTGTCGCGATTGCGCGGGCTATCGTCGGAAAGCCGGACATTTTGATCATGGATGAGCCCACGGCTTCACTCGACGGTGATACCGGTCACGGCATCGTTGGCTTCGTGAAAAATAACATTCTCAATGATAAGCGGTGCATCTTGATCGTTACGCACGACGCCAGAATCAACGAATTCGCCACGCGGATTTTGAAAATGGAAGACGGCCGTCTTACAGGCTTTGTAAAAGGAGGCACGGAATGAGAAAGCTACTCTTCATATTGTCTTTCGTTGGCCTTCTTAGCGGATGTTTGGTCGCTTATCTGTCCGGGATCACGCAGCCGCCCCTTCCTCCGGCCTTTAATCCTCCAACCAATCCATATCCTACTGGCATCTATGCGGAAGGCATCCTCGAAAGCGACCAGCCGAGCGGAGAGAACATCAACGTTTATCCGGAGGTGTCGGGCACGGTGAAACAGATCCCTGTCCGAGAAGGCGAAGAGGTCAAAAAGGGGACGGCTCTGCTCTTGATGGATGACTCGATACAGAGAGCCACCGTCGAACAACTACAATCGCAAGCGCAGGCTGCCTTGACCCTTCTGGATGAACTAAAGGCTCAGCCCAGGAAGGAAACGCTTGACGTGGCAGAGGCTCAAGTTGTATCCACGCAAACGGCTTTAAAAACCGCCCAAGACGAGTTGGATAAGCAACAGGCCGCCTACGATATAAATCCGAAATCGATCAGCAAAGACGCTTTGGATAGCGCCGTGAACGCAGTGGCGACGGCCCGGGCGAACCTCGACGTGGCCCGAAAGCAGCGCGATCTGACCAAAGCGGGCGCCTGGGTTTACGACATCAACAATCAAGAACGGCAGTACAACGCATTGACGAAATCGGCCTCGTCCGCGAGTGCGTTGCTTGCTAAGTACACTCTTCGAGCACCCAATGACGGAGTCGTATTGGCGATCAGTCCTACGGCAGGGAGCTTCGTATCGGGACAGGGCGCTTACGACTCGTACACGCAGGGTATGGCTCCGGTGTTGGTGATGGGGAGCCCTCACTCGCACCTGAATGTGCGTTGTTACGTCGATGAGATACTGGTGCCGCGGCTTCCAGGCGTAACCAAGATGAAGGCGCAAATGTCGGTGCGCGGATCCAACGTCAAGATCCCGCTCGAATATGTCAGAATGCAGCCCGTGGTGTCTCCCAAAATCGAGCTCTCCGATCAGAGACTCGAGCGAGTGGACGTCAGAGTACTTCCGATCATCTTCCGGCTTGAGAAACCCAAGGACGTAAATCTCTATCCCGGCGAGTTAGTCGACGTGTATATCGGTGAATGAAACATGGCACACCTGACCAGAATCACCGTTGTACTCGCCGTCGCGGCGCTGACCGCTTGCAATGTCGGCCCGAAATACGTAAGGCCCTCGACTCCTGTTCCGCCTGCTTATAAAGAACTCGGCGCGCCGAATCTGGTGGGCGACTGGAAGCCGTCTCAACCAAGCGATGACGGCGCTCGTGGCAAGTGGTGGGAAAGCTTTCATGACCCTCAATTGAACCAGCTCGAAGAGAAGCTGAACATTTCGAACCAAAATATCGTTGCGGCAGCAGCCAACGTGCAAGCCGCGCGGGCGATGATCCGCGAAGCGCGGGCGCAGTATTTCCCGGCGATCACGGTCAATCCGGCGATCACAAATTCACGCCTATCGACAGCCTTCGGCCAAATGATCGGCAACGTGTTCACTACCTATTCGCTGCCGGTAGAAGCTTCCTGGGAGCCAGACCTGTTTGGACGCATTCGAAACACCGTGAAGGCCAATACGTTCGCCGCGCAAGCCAGCGCGGCCGATCTCCAAAACGTGCGCCTGTCGGCGCAGGCTGAGCTGGCCTCCGATTACTACGATCTGCGAGCCCAAGACGGATTGACACAGTTGCTCGATGCAACGGTAAAAGCTTATCAGGAGGCGCTGGATCTAACTCGTGATCGGTACACGGCCGGCATGGACTCCGATGAGGCAGTCGCGCAGGCCGAAGCCCAATGGAAAGCTACCCAGGCTCAGGCGACGAATCTAGGCGTTCTCCGCGCCCAATACGAACATGCCATCGCTCTCCTGACGGGCCAACCGGCGTCGACGTTTGCGATTTCCGCCGAGGTTCCAGACGCAGTTCCGCCGTCAATCCCAATGGGAATTCCATCCGAGCTGCTGGAGCGCCGCCCCGATATCGCATCGGCAGAAAGAGCGGTTGCCCAGGCGAACGCGCAAATCGGTATCGCCAAGACGGCCTTTTTCCCGTCGACCACGTTGAGCGCCTCGGCCGGCTTTCAAAGTCTCTCAGTCGCAAAATGGCTCGAATGGCCGAGCCGAGTTTGGTCCGTAGGTCCGAGCCTGGCGCAGACCATCTTCGACGGCGGATTGCGCAGGGCTACGGTCCAACAGTTCCAGGCGACGTATGACCAAGTCGTTGCAAATTACCGGCAAACCGCATT
This sequence comes from Bryobacterales bacterium, assembly GCA_963745995.1. GTDB lineage: Bacteria > Acidobacteriota > Terriglobia > Bryobacterales > Bryobacteraceae > Palsa-187. The sequence goes on along the minus strand of CAVUZF010000004.1, from coordinate 1,975,475 downwards.
AGTGGCCTTTCAACAGGTAGAAGATAACTTAGCAGCTCTCAGAATCCTTTCACAGGTAATCGATCAACAGGATTCTGCGATCGAATCCGCTGGCAGAAGCCTTCAGGAAGCCGACGTCCGCTACAAGGCCGGTATCGATCCGTATTTGAACGTGATCACCGCTCAGACAACCTTGCTGAGCGATCAGCAAGCAGCGGTAGCTTTTCGGGCGCAACGAATGGTCGCCAGCGTTCAGTTGATCAAAGCCTTGGGCGGCGGATGGGATGCGTCTCAGATTCCTACGGCAAAGGAGTTGGGATCGAAACTTCCCGCTCGATCCGCTGTTAGCCCCTGATTCTTTCCTGATCAGCCGATCTGCACCGCGAGCATCGAAATTGAACCGCCGTCGACTCCCTCGACGGGAAAGGCAATCCCATCTTGATTTGTCGACGCGCCAATGACGTACAACAATGGCAGATAGTTGTCCGGCGTGGGAATCGACAGCGCCGCATCGCGCCCTAACTGTTCGTAATGGACCAAAGGAGCGTGCTCACCCGCAAGCAAAAGCTGGCGAGTATGGCTTTCGAAATTCACGGCCCACTCATACGGCTCGACCGCGTGGCGGCCCCAAGCGTAGGCGTGGAGGTTGTGCACAAGATTGCCGCTTCCGACGATCAAGACGCCTTCCTCCTGCAGCGGAGCTAACGTTTTCCAATCTCATAGTGAACCGACCGGGCCTGATTTTCATCGATGCTGAAGTGCACAACGAGTACGTCGGCTTGAGGGTAGACATGCCGCAAATACGACCACCTCCCATGATCGAGACGCCAGCGTTCCTCGCGCTCCACCGGAAGCGGCGCAAGTAATTGCTCGGCGCGGCTCCTATTGTGACAAAGGCCACTTCCAGTTCCGGATCTCGGGCTTGTCGAGCCCCTCAGTATACGCGTAGTGAATGCTTTCGATGATCTGCCCCTTGAGCCGCTCTTTGAGCTCGGCACCGGGTCCTTGCAGTTTCGGAACACGATCGATAACGTCGATCGCCAGGTTGAAGCGATCGACTTGGTTGCGGATCGCAAGTTCCAATGGAGTGTTGATGTTGCCCTTTTCCTTGTACCCTCGAACATGGATATTGGCGTGGTTGGTTCTTCGATACGTGAACTTATGGATCAGCCAAGGATATCCGTGAAAGTTGAAGATCACAGGCTTGTCTTTGGTAAAGAGCGAGTCGAAGTCACGATCGGAGAGCCCGTGCGGGTGTTCCGTCTCTGGCTGCAGGCGATACAGGTCGACTACATTGACGAAGCGGATTTTCAGATCCGGTAAGCCCTGCCGAAGGATCGCAACAGCCGCAAGAGCCTCCTGCGTCAGGACGTCGCCCGCGCTTGCGACCACAACATCCGGTTCGGTACCCGCATCGTTACTGGCCCATTCCCAGATGCCGATGCCCTTTGTGCAATGGATGATCGCGGCGTCCATGTCCAGGTAAACGAGATGAGGCTGCTTGTCCGAAACGATGACATTGACATAGTTTTCACTCCGCAGGCAGTGATCCGCCACGCTGAGGAGACAGTTGGCGTCGGGCGGAAGGTAGATGCGTGTGATTTCGGCGCTCTTATTGCTAACCAGATCCAGAAAACCGGGATCCTCGTGCGTGAAGCCGTTGTGATCCTGCCGCCAAACCAGCGAAGAGATCAGAAGATTGAGCGATGAAATGGAAGCTCGCCAACCGAGTTCGAGCTTCGACTTCTCAAGCCACTTGGCATGCTGGTTATACATGGAATCGATAATGTGGGCGAAGGCCTCGTAAGTATTGAAGAGTCCATGTCGGCCGGTCAGGATATACCCCTCTAGCCACCCCTCCAATGTGTGCTCGCTGAGCATCTCCATCACGCGACCGTCCGGAGCGATATCGGTGCCGTCGGCATCTTCTGGTTTGATGGTCGCTAGCCAGGTCTTGAAAGTTGCTTCGTAGATGTCCTGCAAACGGTTCGATGCGTTTTCGTCCGGGCTGAAGACGCGAAAGCTGGTCATGTTTCGACGCATCACGTCGCGAAGAAATTTGCCGAGTGTTTCGGTGGGTGAGATCTCCTTCGTTCCCGGGCTGTCGATGGAGACAGCATAATCGCAAAAGTCCGGAAGGCTCAGTGGCTTCCGCAGTTTGCCACCGTTGGCATGAGGGTTAGCGCTCATCCGGCGATCTCCGGCGGGCGGAAGGTCCCTGAGTTCGGGAACCAGCGCACCTTGCTGGTCGAAAAGTTCTTCGGGCCGATAACTACGCATCCACTGCTCGACGATCCGCCGATGCTCGGGCTTTGATTGCACGTCCAATACCGGAACTTGGTGGGCCCGCCAGAAGCCTTCGACCTTATGACCGTCGACTTGCTTCGGGCCGGTCCATCCTTTCGGCGTACGCAGGATGATCATGGGCCAGCGTGGACGCTCCGGTCTTCTGGCCCGTCGTGCCTCTTGTTGAATGGAACGAATCTGCTGGATACAATGCTCGACGGTAGCGGCCATCTTCTGGTGCATCGAGTCGGGTTCGTCACCCTCGACTGCGTACGGCGTCCAGCCATAGCCCCTGAAAAGATCTTCGAGTTCCTCCGGAGAGATCCGGGCGAGCAACGTTGGGTTGGCGATCTTGTAACCGTTGAGATGAAGGATCGGCAAGACGGCGCCGTCGCGGATCGGATTCAAAAACTTGTTGGAATGCCAGGAGGTCGCCAGTGGCCCAGTCTCCGCTTCGCCATCCCCAACAACGACGCTCACAATCAGGTCGGGGTTGTCGAACGCGGCGCCAAATGCGTGCGAGACACTATAGCCCAGTTCCCCGCCTTCGTGAATCGACCCCGGAACCTCGGGAGTACAATGGCTCCCGAGCTGGCCGGGAAACGAAAAAGCGCGGAAGAGCTTGAGTAGACCCGCTTCATCCTGACTCTTTTCCGGATAGATTTCGGAATACGTTCCTTCGAGATAACAGTTCGAGATCATGGCCGGCGCTCCGTGGCCGGGACCTGAGATGTAGATCATGTCCAGATCGTATTTCCGAATGACACGGTTGAGATGGACCCATGTGAAGGTCTGGCCTGGATCGGAGCCCCAATGCCCGAGCAGCCGATTCTTGAAATGCTCTGGGCGCAAGGGTTCCTTGAGCAATGGATTATCACGGAGGTAAATCATTCCGGCGCAGAGGTAGTTGCAAGCGCGCCAGTAGGCATCGATACTACGAAGTTCCGCGATGGTCAATGGTTCACCGCTGTTTCCCATTTCCGGTTCATTCGTGTAGGGGGATGTCATGAATCATACGCTCCTAGCGTCCTGGTGAGCTAGCATCCAGAATGCCACTCTTGAAAACAGACACAAGCCCATTTCCGCCATGCTGCCGAACGGCTCGAATACAATGATCGCCAACGAACTTCCTTTCGCGACCTGAAAGCTTAGATCCGTGACAACTTCAACTTTCTCAAATCGGACCGACAAGCGATCGACTTCAAGCACGTTGTCCAAACGTCTTCTCTTCTAAGTCACAGGCTACCGAAACGCCTTTCGTGATCTCAGAGCTCCACAGTCGGCCTAAGCGGCCCTCGTGCGTTTGAACCTGCGGCAGTCCAGGCCGTTCCTGTAGAAGCAGTCAAATGCCACGTAGGCGCGTTCGAAGACCCGCGTGTTTCAGATTTCACAGGCCGCGGCGTCCGGTCCAGATTCACAATTCCATTTGCCGGATGCGCCAAAGTGACAGCCTAGCCTCCGGAGCGTGCCACGTTAGCCTTCGGTTGGCTCATTCCCACGCCATCATCCACAAAGTCGTAACGCACCCGGATCTCCTGGACAAGTTCTTCGACGATCTCCGCGGCTTTCCCCAAGCGGTAAGCTTCTTCCAATTCGCTAACCGTCTTACCGAGGCGGAAGTCGCCAAAAACATTGATAATCCAACGTGAAAAATCCTTGCGGCGCAAGTGGCCATCTACGTCCGGCAATGCCGCGTGTTCTATTACCTCGACGAATTCTCGCAGAGTCCGTGCTCGCTGACCCGTCGGAGAGGCGCCACGCCAGAATACAAAAGCACAGCCCTCGGATACAGGCATGTCGATATACTTCGCAAGGTGCCGGACGTGCGGGGTCAGCCTCGGGGCAAGGTGAATTCGCCGAACGTCGCCGTGAGCTTCGTCTGTGATCGGTAGCGCAACCGCATCACCAATCACCAGTCTTTCAAAGATTTCTTCCCATTCCTTGTCCGACCTCGTGCTGAAAGAGCTACAAAGGCCCTTAAGCGCACGGATCTCCGCAGGATCGGATTCCCGCGTGACGATAACGGCCTGGGTCGCCGCCAAGATCTCCGGTGAAAGATCCGAAGCGCGATACGTCACCAGCGTATATCCATTCAAATCGAGATCGAGCAAGTGCCGGGAGGCTGGGTCCTGGAGGAAATAGTGCGCCTCGTCCACAACAATCCTATGGGGAAGCCCCGTGCGCCGGCGCAATTCCGCTAGGGCCGGCAGGATGCTACGAATATAGTCAAGCTTATCCCCGCGCGCCGTACGCGAAAGATCTATTACAACGCTCTGGTCCGAATGTCTTAGTGACCGTACCAAGTCTCGCGGCCGAGGAAGGGGATCCGTTCCACCGAACACGGTCACACCCGGCAGCGCTTCGAGGGAGGTGTAGTCACCCTCAGGATCGAGGATACAGAGGGAGTAACCGTACAGGATCAGTTGCTCGCATAGCAGACCCGCTACCCACGATTTCCCCGACTTTGGGTCTCCAGCGACCAATACATTTCTGCCCCGCACCCCGAGTGACAGCGGCTGACCGTCATCGGTATGACCCAACAAGAGATTCCTGCGGCTCTTCAAGAGTGCGGGGAGAAGTCCTTGTTGGCCGAGCGTACGAATAAACGTCGCCACAGCCGGCGGCCCATCACCGGGCAGTACGTAGTCTGCAACTGCCTTTAGCGCCTCGCTGCCCCATCCCACCGCCACTCCTACCTCACACACTCGGAGTAGTTCGTGGTCATTCTCCGCATCGCCGATTGCGAGTGCGTTATGCGCCGATAGTCGAAGGATCGTCAATGCTTCCCGAAGTCCGGTGGCCTTGCTGACTGCCTGCGGCAACACCATGACTCGGCTTCGGTTAAACGCAAGAACCATCGGCACCTCAAGGCGCTGAAGTATGGAAAGAATGCGGGGCGCCTCCGACGCATCTGCTTCAACCACCGATCGACCAGCGGCATACGGGATGTTTTGATTTCGAAGCTCGTTCAGCATGCTCGCGGGCGGGGGCTGGGCGAGTGTCGTCGAGTATCCAGTGTCCGGAAACTCGATGACTGCGCCGTTTTCGGCTACTACTGCGTCGATGAAGTGTAAACCTCCAGCAACGCGGCGAAGGTCTTCGAGAATACGGCCGGTAACCAGAATCACGACGACGCCTCTCCCGCGCAACTCGGCGATCGCGCTTCGAACCGCGGGATCAAGAATATCGTTTCGTGCGATCGTTCCGTCGAAATCAAGAGCCAGCACCAGAAACTTCACAATATCGACCTTTCTCCATTCCAACCAACGCCAGGGACTGGCGACCCTAAATGAAAGTCTTGTCCACCTGCATAGCATGCGCCAGATGTCACAGTCCGAGCTCTACCGCTGCAATTTCACGCACCCGGTGCCGTGGAATAGCGTAGGAGAGCTGCCATGGGGCAGCTACCAAGTTGACCCGGATCCAGCACGTATACTTCTCCGTGTCCACGGATTGTTTCCACTGCCGTTGCGTTGATTAGATCCTGCTCACCCTCAATCCGCGACGAGTCCACGGGAAACGATGGACCCAAGAGCCCGTCATGTTTGGCATTTCGCTCCAAGAGCAATTTATGGACGCGTCCTTCGTGGGCCGCCTCGAGCACCTCCCGGATGCCGGTGGCTACATGGTCTCGGTAGTGGGTCTGCCGAAAATCGGCAAGAACTTTCTCTGCGTCTGCCCGCTGGTTCTCCAAGACTGCTTCCTCACCGTATTGTCCGAGCTCAGCCGCCGAGAGGTGTGCGGGACTGATTCGCTTGGCGAAGAGAAGGTGGGGATATTGAGCCACTGAACGGTATGCCGCCAATTCCTGTGCAATACCTACCAGAACGAGTGGAGCATTCTTGAGAAAATGTGTAAGTGTTCGGTCGACGATCTGAAAATACTGATGCAGTCGGTCGTGAACCATGTCCCTTTCTGAGCCGGTCCCAAATCGTGTTGCTCCCTCTTGGGAAGATGAACTCGGGGCAGAACGGCTCTGAAGATCATGGTCAGGCGTTTCGAAAAGGAGAGTATCTTCAAAGCTTGTGGGTAAGCCTGCGGGCATGGCAATTTCCATACACCGGCCGTCGGACCACCGACCAAGTCTGAGAAGTTTCTTAGTGATTCCGAGAACGTAGAACTCCCTTTGCAGAATGACGTCGGGAAGAGCGGGGGTGATATATGGGTGAGAAGCTACGATTAGACGTTCAGCGGTCGGGATGGCCAGCGCGAAATGACGGAAAAGTTCCGGGCTAGCGAACATCACTGAGTCGCTGCCACCTGCCAGCTCTGCGGGGTCCTCGACTAGTTCCCGCAAGGGCCCTAATAGCTGGTCAATCGGCTCTTCGAACCTGCGGCGCGCGAGTTCGTCAGTGGCGCCCCGCAAAATCGCGCGGACGCGTTCAGCACGAGGCAAATCCGCTGCGCCTGGATGACGGGCGGGCAAAAACACCGTTACGAAGGGGCCACGGGAGGCACAGATTTCCTGAAGAGAATCTCTTGATAGCAGATTCAGACGTTGACCCGATGCCTTGGGGGCTGGTTCTTGTGATGGAGATGTTCTCATAGTATAGACTCCGTAATTCAAAGTGCACAACGATGGCCGAATCGCGGTCGGGCGTTAAACGCTCAAAACCGGGCACGGCGATTGACGGACGATTGCATAGGCATTTGTCCGAAGCCTCCCGAGTCTCTCATTGAGAACTCCGCGACCGATGACCACAAGATCCGCTGTATGTCGCGCAGCAGATTCGTGGACCACCAAAGCAATGTTCCCGCGCATTACACACAAAGGCGCAGACACACCAAGCGACTTCTGCCATTCGTCGATCGCTAGGCGCGCATCCTTAATAACGGCTTCTGTAAAGGGAGCGTCTAATTGCCGGCTGGGCCAAGCATCGGGGGCGGGGACAGCGTGGACCAAACGCAACCGTGCTCCGACTTCTCGCGCGAATTGAGCAGCAACTTTGAGAACATCGACAGAATTTGGTGCGACGTCTATGGCGCACAGAACATTGCTTACGTCCAGATGGATAAGCTGTGGCGGATCCTGAAGGTGCGCGCTTGTCCACACAGGGCGCTTGCAGTCATGCAGTACCTTAGCTGTAACCGACCCTAGAAGGAACTGTCGAAACGGACCATACCCATGCGTCGGCATCATGACCAGATCGACGTCGTGATTCTCCGCGAACTGAGTGATGATCTCCGCTGGATCGCCGATTTCCACAGAATGCTCCACGGTCAGACCCGCGAATTCTTCGGCGAAGCCTTGGCTGAGATCGCGCTCTATGTTCCGTCGAATCTCCTCGACATCCATAGCCACTGGAGGAGCTTCCGCCATCGGCGCGAACCAGTAAGGCTCCGCTACCACGTGTAGCAGTGTTATCTTCGCGCCAAAGCTTTTGGCCATCCCTGCTACATACGGAACTGTTTCGCGGCATCGTTCTGAAAAATCGATCGGGAACAGGATGTGTTTGACTAGTCGCATAGATTTTCCTTTCTTCTCGGAGGAGGCATTTGGATCACCGCAGCCCGCTTCGACTTTTCAACGACATCGAGGCTATATAGGCGTTATATAGCCACAAGCTGGGTCAAATGGCTCACTCCCGCGCTCAGTGGTCGCAATTTGCTGAGGGGCTGGCACTTGAAAGATAGGGCCATTCTGATTATGCTTATGCCATTTGAGAAGAGATCTGGTTCCCGCAGCGGCGAGCGATCGGTAACTCTGGGCACCGTCGTGGCTGCATTGCAGACGACAGGGATGTCAACCGCGAGAACCTATATCGAGGAATGCCGCATCGCGAAGTGAACGATAGTGCCATGATTGTCGACACCCCGAAGTTCTCATATCCTGAACCAATCTCTCGGGCCTTGCGAAGGGCCTTGATCGACCAATGGTTTCGATACTCCGCTCTCGGAGTACAGTCGGTGTCGTCGCTGCCCCTTCTGGGGCTTTCGTTATCATGCTCTTAGGCATCGTGACTGTGACACTCCGTATCCAAAACTAGCAATCGGCGAAAGTGTCACTATTTTGTCACGAATGCTCCGTCAACAAGAGTGAAATCAGAGGAAATCAGGTGACGTCAAAACCGGTGCAAGTTGTTGGCTGGCAAGAGGATTCTTTGAATTTTCTTGCACTTGCTAAAGGGGCTAAATCGGTTTAGCAAACCGCTGCTTTCGACCACTCAGCCACCTCTCCGTTCTTAACGCACCTGATTTCAGTGTGTTGTGGTCACTGACCATATATTATACTGCGATCTTCGTTCTCCGTGCGAACGATTGCCACTGTTTTTTCTTCAATCGGTTAAGTCACGCCACGCACACGCTCTGGCACGGTCAGTTTGATGATGGAGTACTAGCAACGACTACCACTCGGTTCGGTACCTTCGTGCGATTGAATAGCCTCGCTAGGCGGGCTACGATCGAGCCGGAAGGAGATCGATCCGAGTTCGATCCACGCCGTTCTCTTGGATGAACGTGCGTCGCTCGCCTGCTGAGGAGGAGAATGTTAGAACGCGCCCTCGAAAGTAATGATCCATGCTTTCTCGCCGCCACCCGTGGTGGACCTTATCTGGTCATCGCAGAGGAAAGCGCTTGGGGATTCCAATCCTACAACGATGCTGAAGCCTTCGCCCGAAGCCAAGAGCCGCTGACTTCGAAATCAGTCACCCTCGCACTAGTCCTCTTTAAAGCAGACGGCACCCCATATCGCATGAAGGTCTTCCCCTCGATACAAGCGGATTGCTCATTTGAACGGGCACGCCGCGAATTTGGGTTGTGACAAATGTCCATCTGATTAAACCCACCATGTTCGGTTGAGACTTCCCCCTCTGACTCTCGACAAGTGAAATGCCTCTCAAGATATTACAGTGCAACTTGTCGACTAAGCCTTTAAGTGATACAGAATGCCGGGACGAAGATCCGGCGGCCGCTACTTCTTGATCGCGGGGATATTGAGCATGAATCAGTTCCCCGCCGGCAATTCCGAGCTTTCGGCAAAAACCGAAGTCCTGAAACAAATCCGCCTGGAAGCGGCGGCGCCGCAAGAGAAAAAGTGATTTTGCCGGTTACCCTCGATCGTTGGAGCAACGGCTCTGTTCAAGATAGACCTTAGCTGCCGACGTAGGCGATCGGCGCGTGCAATTTCTTGAGCGCATCCTTGCTGATGTTTTCCATGGCGACGCTCGGCTTCTGAAATAGTCCGCTGTTCCAGGCCAGAGGCAGAGTGACGCGCGGGTCGGCGGAAGCTTCAATCGCCTGCACGCCGCCAGAAGATTGCCCCACGATGGCGCTCTTCGCGGTGCCGAGCCCGAGCGACTGTAGATTCTATTGAAATTACTCATTTACAACTCGCGAGTCGCTCCAACTTTGACGCCATTTTGACGCTGCCAAAAGTAGAACTTGAAATAGAATCGCTGGGACACAATTGGCGGCCTCTTGAGCAGGCCTGCCCCCGAGTTCTAGATGCCACACTAAGCCCAGAAAAAGGGAAAAAAAACGATGACCACTAAGACGCTGGCCTGCTTGCGCTTCGTCGCGTTATTCGCCGCTTTGGCGATCATGGCTGTTCCCTCCCTTATAGCCCAGACGGCCGGAACCTCCGCTCTCACTGGCGCGGTGACCGATCCCTCCGGCGCAGCAGTGCCGAACGTGACAGTAACTCTAACCAGTACTGACACGAATCAGGTGCGTACCGCGACCACGGGTGCTGATGGCGTGTACCGCTTCACACTGTTGCCTCCCGGCACGTATAGAGTGCGGTTCGTCGCGAATGGATTCAAGACCTCTGAAGTATCGGCGGTGAATTTGAACGTGACGGAAACGCCGGTTTTAGATCGTAGGCTTGAAGTCGGCGCGCAAAACGAGCAAGTGACGGTAGTAGCTTCAGCGGAAACCCTGCAGACCGCGACTTCGTCGTTAGGAACCACGGTGGGCGCCACGCAAGTCACCGCCATTCCCTTGGCCAATCGCAACTATACACAAATTCTGGGTTTGGCGGCCGGCGCCAGCGCGCCGCCGAACAACGCCACGGCATTCGGCAAGGCTACCCAGGATATCAGCACTAACGGCGCCGACCCAGCCCAGAATAACTTCCAGATGGATGGCGTGGCTATCAACAATATCGCCAACGCCGGAAGTTCTAACGATGGCGGCGGCGGTATCTATACCGGAATCGGCATCCCGAGTCCGGACGCGATCCAGGAGTTCAAGATTCAGACGTCTACTTTTGACGCCAGCTACGGCCGCAACCCTGGCGCGAATGTGAATGTAGTAACCAAGTCGGGAACGAATAGCTTCCATGGGACCGCATTCGAATTTTTCCGTAATTCGGAATTGAACGCGAATGACTTCTTCTACAATCGCGATGTCTGCCAAAACTACGCAGCCGGCAGCTGCCCCAAGCAAGTTTTCAACCAGAACCAGTTCGGCGGCGTCGTGGGCGGCCCCATCAAGAAGGACAAGATCTTCTTCTTCGCCAGTTACCAGGGAACGCGCCAGAAGAATGGAGTTTCCGCGGCGGGCCAGCTCACCGGCGTCACCCTGCCGCCGATGCCCGCCGGAGATCGCAGCGCTCCGGGCTGGGCTGCCCAGCTCGCCGCGATGAACTGCGGATTCCCTACGCTTTCCAACCTTGTAACCGGAGGCGCGGCGGCGGCGCTGGCCTGCGACGGATCGAATATCAGTCCTGTGGCGCTTAAGATCCTCAATCTCAAAGTGCCCGACGGGAGTTACTACATTCCGAGTTCGGGTACCAGCAAATACCTGGCTACGACCATCAGCGATCCCGCTATCTATAACGCGAACCAAATGGTCCTGAATGGCGACTATTTGGTCAATAGCAAGAACACGCTGGCGATGCGGTATTTCTACACGCGCGACCCACAGCTGCTCCAGTTGAACGGCGGCTTTCCAGGCACTCCGAGCACGTTTTTCTATTCGAACACGGATGCCGTCCTCAAGCTGACGACCATCCTAACCAATTCGTTGGTCAACGAGGCCCGCGGGTCGTTCCAGCGGAACGCCTCGCAGACGAGCGCCGTCTTGCCCACCGGATTCAGCAACGAGAACCTCGGCATCACCGGTTTGGTGAGCGACGCGGTTAAGGGCGGCATCAATATCTCGAACGGAGTTCAAATACCGCCGAGTATCATTATGGCCACCGACGGTTTCACAATATTCTCCGACGGCGGTCCCGCCTTCAGCCCGACGACCCAGATGCAAGTGGCCGATCAGATCTCCTGGACACACGGGAAGCATACTACCCGCGCCGGCTATGAGTATGAAGAAACCCAGTGGAACATCGTGTTCGCCGCTCTGAGCAAGGGGCTGCCGCTGTTCCTGGATTTCAACTCCCTACTGGTGGGCGGCCCGAGCAGCATTGACACTTGCATATTCTGCACCAAGAACGGTAACGACGGAATCATCCATGGTTACCGGCTGCCCAATATGAATACCTTCGTCCAGGACGACTGGAAGGTGAGCAGCAAGCTGACGCTGAACATGGGCGTGCGCTGGGAATACGATGGGATGCTGAGCGACAAGTACGGCAACTTGAGCACGACTTGGATTCAGAACCTGGTGCCGAATAGCCAGGTTCCCACCACGCCCAACGGTTCCGTAGCCGCATACAGCGGCTGGGTAGTTCCCAACAACTTCGTGGCTCACTATGGCCAACCCCCGGCCGGCGTTGCGATTTCGCCACTGAGTGTCCCGCTCGCGGAGCACCCGCCCCTCAGCAACTTCGCGCCCCGTCTCGGCTTCGCCTATCAGGTGAATAGCAAGTTAGTGCTGCGCGGAGGAGCGGGCCTGTTCTACGACCGAGTCGCCGCCAACCAGTTCGTCCACTCGGTGGAACAAGGCAACCCATACGCTGTCACCGTCGATTACACCGGTGTGAATCCCAACACCCTCGCGCACCCGTTCCCGGCGTTGCCCGCCTTGGGGTCGTTCGCACAGCGGTACGCGAACCCGGTTCCTGCCTGCATGGTCGGTGCAGCCGACGTCTCGGCGGCTTGCGACGCCGAACTGAGTCTGCCGTTCATCCAGCCGCACCAACACACGCCGCTAGCCCGGCAGTACAACTTCCAGCTCCAGTACAACTTTGCCTCGAGCTGGGTTTTGGAGGTTGGATACGTGGGTGAAAGCGCCATCAACCTGGTGGATGCCTACCACAACTACAACCAGGCTCAGTTAGCCAGTCCAAGCAATCCGATCAATGGTGTCACGACCAACACACTGGAGAACCTTCAGTTCCGAGTTCCGTATCTGGGTTACCAGCCGGTGGGACTGTCGGGAACGGGTTACGATCTGATCTCCAATTACAATAGTCTGCAGGTTACAGCCCGTAAATCTTTCACCCACGGATTTTTGGTACAAGCCGCCTACACGTGGAGCAAGGCCATGACCGATGAGAACGGTCAGGTGGCGAACGGCAACGATGCCGAGAATTTGGCGCAGCAGTATGGCCCGGCTTATTTTAACCGTCCGCAACGGTTCGTCATGAACTACAGTTGGGATCTACCCTTCGGCAAACACACCGGCGCGCTGGACAAAGTAGTGGGTGGCTGGAATCTCTCCGGCGTGACCACGATTCAGTCCGGCAACCTGTTCACGATCATCGATTCGGCCGGTGGAACCATCTACGGCACCAGCACCACGTCGCTGACCCAAGGATACTCACGCGCTCAACTTTGCCCAGGCGTCACTTATGGCTCTATGTATAGTCCCGGCGGTATCGAGGCTCGCCTCGGCGGGAACAGTGGTGGACCGGGTTGGTTCAACAGCAATGCGTTCTGCGCGCCGCCCAAGATCGGCGATGGGTACGATTACGGCGACATGGGGCCGGGCGCCGCCAAGGGGCCCGCTGAGTTTAACTTCGATGTCACGCTTATGAAAAACACGCGGATCGGGGAACGCCAAAACATTCAGTTCCGCGCGGAGTTCTTCAATCTGTTCAATCATTCGCAATTCAACGCCCCCGGCACCGTTCTGGGCGTCGGCAACCCCACTCTTCCGCTGCCGGACGTGAATTCGGCCGTCTTCGGAAGAATCACCAGCATGGCAGTTAACCCGCGCGTAATTCAGCTCGGCCTGAAGTATATTTTTTAGGTCTTGTTCAGATGGTTCCGGGAGTCCGTGGTGCCCCAACCAGGCGCCGCGGATCCGGAACCAGCGGCCTTACTGTGGCAATCATAGCCCCGTTGCGCGCGGCGCACTGTTGTCCTCCTTAGCTCCCTGGACCGAAGCCTCGCATTTGGTCCTTTCCGAGCGGACACCGGATCTTGTCGGTTGTTACTCGATGGCCGGCGTCACGTACCGAATCCCCGTTCTCCACCATCTACGGGGCGTTCCCTGTTTTTGACGACAGGAGTCTTCGGCCGTAGGCAAGCCCAGCAAACGATGCCCAAGCCGAACAACCACCCCGTCCCCGGCTCGGGGACACTGGCGGTGGGTGCGTTGGTGAATGTGATGACCGTCTCCGTCGATATGTCGCCCGGCGTAATAAGCACCACGGCGCTATCGGTCGCCGCGTCGAAGCTGATCAGGCGGTCATTCGGAAATACGGAGACGCTCAGCAGAATACTGCCGGACTGAGGAAGTTCCGTGATGGTGGCGAATCCATCCGGCAATTGAATCGCGGGAGAGCATGCGCCCACCGGGACTACCACGGTCCCGGCTTGCCCGGCGATGGTGAAGTCGGCTACCCCGCTCAGCGATCCGGCGGGGCTATCGTCCTTGCAGATCTCGATCATACCCGCTTGCGCGTGGCCGGAGAGGCCAATCAAGATGACTGCGCTGCATAATAATCGGTAATTCATTTTTCTCACCTGCTCACGTTCGTGAAGTAAACTTCTGTGACACCCACGCCCACAGTGGCGGTCACTGTCTGAGCGGCGAGATCGACGGTCCCCTGCTGGCTCGCCGGTAAAACGCTGATCGCGGAAGCCACGCTGGCCGCAGAAAACATCTCGGTGATGGTGACCACTGTCCCCACCGGCAACAAGCCGTTTGCGAAGCAGTATCCGGCCGGAACCACAAAGCTTGTGCCGTTCATCGCAAAGGTGAATCGCGTGCCCGCTGCGATGCCGGCTCCCGCGACTTTACAGACCTTGACCAGACCCAATCCGCCCACCGTGTTGGTGAAATCCACCTCAGTGAGGCCCGTGCCCACGGTTACGCTAACATTGCCTGCGGATAGATCGGCGGCGCCTTCGCGGTCCACGGGAACGACGCTGATCGCAGACACCGTCGTGCCCGCCGACGGGTTTTCCGCCACGACCACCGAGGTGCCTACCGGAAAGGCTGCCGCCGCGACGCAAGATCCCGCCACAACGGTAACCGGAGTCCCGCCTACGTTAAACGAGAAGCTCATGCCGGCAGTGACGCCCGGGCCGCCCAGTTTGCAGATTTCGATTGTCCCCAGAGAAATGGCGGAAACCACAGTATTCACGAAGGTGGCGATCGTCTGCCCTCCGGCGTTCACGGTCACCGTCGCCGTGCCAGCGCTCAGGTTGTCGCTGACCAGCAACCCGGCCGGCAGGGTGGTTACGGAAGTCATTACCGTACCCGGCGAAGCGGTTTCCGCAAGGAACACCGCGCCCACCGGCATGACCAATGGCGCGCTACAGGAGCCTACTGGCGCAGGGCCTGCGAGAACCGTAGCGGTGTTTCCGGCGACGCTAAAGTTGAAGGGCGTCCCTACCGCAACGCCTGCCCCAGCGACCTTGCAAATTTGCAAAAAGCCGGTGCCGGGTAAAACGGGAATGATGGTGTCGAGGAAAGTCGCGATGGTCTGCCCCCCGCCGTTCACCGTGACAGTGGCGCTGCCCGCAGCCAGATTGCTGCCGACCAGTGACCCGCCCGGCAAGGCGGTGACGGCCGCGAGCGTAGTCCCGGAGGGCAACGTCTCGAGAATAATCACGAGGCCGGCCGGCTCAGCCAGCGCCGGACTGCACGAACCCCCTGGCGCAGGACCTGCGGCTACAATCACCGGAGTACCCGCCACGTTGAATGTGAAGTTGGTTCCGACAGCGATGCCCGCACCGGCAACTTTGCAAATCTGGAGAAATCCGGTAGCGGGGCCAGCCGGAATAGTGTCTACAAAAGTTACGATGGTCTGCCCGCCGTTTTGTACGGTTACGGTGGCCGTGCCCGCGGCCAGACTGCTCGCGACCAATAATCCGTCGGGCAAGGTGGAGACGGCCGTCAGCACGGTGCCGGAGAGCAAGGTTTCCGCGATGCTAACCGGGCCGGCTGGCTCAGCGAACGCCGCGCTGCATGCGCCCCCCGGCGCCAGTCCGGCGGGAACCGTCACCGGTGTCCCGGCCACCATAAACACGAAATTGGTTCCGGTCACAACCCCGGCCCCGGCTACTTTGCAAATCTGCAGAAATCCCGTGGGTGGCGCCGGACTTCTCGCGTTCTGGAATGTAACCACGGTTCGCCCGCCTCCAGCGATCGTTACCGTAGCCTCGGCCCGTTGTTAGATCGCTGTTCAGCAGCGATCCGTCCGGCGTGGCGCTGACGGCCGTCAACTGGAGGCCGCCGTGAGGAAGCTCGCGTATGCCCACCGGGCCGTCTGGCAATTCCAGCAGCGGGCCGCAAGTGCCTGCCGGCGCGGCACCGGCCGGGACGATGACGGGAACTCCCGCCACATCGAAAGCGAAGTTGGTTCCTTCGACGACGCCCGTTCCCGCAACTTTACAGATCTGCAGAAATCCCGTGGTGGGCGTCACAGCGTTCGTGAAGGTGACTGTCGTCTGCGCTCCTGCGATCACGGTAACCGTCGCCGTGCCTGCCGCCAAATTGCTGGCGGTCAATAATCCCGCGCTAGGCAAAGTAGAGACCGCCGTCATCGCCGTGCCGCTTGGCAGGGTTTCTGCAATCAGCACCTGACCGGCTGCCAACGTCAGCGCCGGACCGCAAGTTCCCGTGAGCGGAGGACCCGCCGCCACTGTAATCGGCGTTCCCGCCACGTTGAACGTGAAATTCGTGCCTAAGGCGACGCCGCTTCCGGCGATCTTGCATACTTGCAGAAAGCCCGTCGTGGGAGGCGGTGGAACGGTGTCGACAAAAGTAGCGATAGTCTGGCCTCCGGGATTGACGGCGACGGTGGCGTTGCCCGCGGCCAGATCGCTGGAGATCAATAACCCGGCGCCCGGCAGCGTGCTCACCGACGCCAAAGTAGTGCCGGACGGTATGGTTTCAGTAATCGTCGCCGGCAGTGCCGGCACCACCAGCGCAGCGCTGCAAGTCCCCGCTGGCGCAGCACCCGCCGCAATCGTCAGCGGCGTTCCCGCCACGCTGAACGCGAAGTTAGTTCCTTCGACTATGCCGCTCCCCGCCACTTTACATACCTGCAGCGTGCCCTGGCAGGCGGTCGCCACATTGGTATCCATGGTCACGGCGCCGTTGAGCGCATAGCTTCCGCCACTTACGCTCGCGCCGGTCGTCATGGTAATCGATGTCAGCGCGAATATGTTCCCGGCAAACTGCGTGCCCGTTCCTAGTGTCGCCGAACTGCCCACTTTGAAATACACGCCGCAGGGGGAGCCGCCGCTCAGGATCACCGCCGAATTGGTGGCCGTCGTGAGCGTGCTACCTATAAGAAAGACGAAGACCGCATTGGGATCTCCCACAGCGTTCAGGTTAAGAGTTCCCGTCAACTGCGCCGACGTATCGAAACAATAGACTCCGGGCGTGAGCGTCAATCCACCCAAGTCCATGCCCGTCAAATCGGTAGTACAAGTTTCGCCGGCTAGAAAATTGTAAGCCGTGGCGGCATCCACTTGAGCCTGGCGCGCTATTGCATCGGCCGCGTGGATCGTGCCGCTCACCGTCCCCGGCGGAAAACCGGTCACAGAACTGCCCGGGCTAATGCCCGCATCTCCTATGAGGGACGTCGGCCCAGTATTGGTAATGGCCGAGGCGCCCAGGACGGCAAAGCTCCGCGCCGTGCCCATCGGAGGAGCCGTCTGCCCCCATGCGCTGTCCAGGCAGCACGACGAAAGCAATAGGACCGCCGCTATCGAATCCAGAAAAGAACGTTTGCCGCAAACCATGGTGCTTCATTCCCCTTCGATTCACGAATTCCACCAAGCCGGCGGAAGGCCGGTATTACCCGGGAATGCACCAATATCTCTGTGCCCCGAAGGAATAAGTGGATCTTCACCAAGAAAGGTATCGGCAAAGCCGGAGGGGGATAAGTCTTAATTCGAAATCGAACCGAGGGGGATTATTCTGAGACCGCCTGTGCGTGGTGATATGCCGGATTCGGCAGAGTCGTATCCACGCCAATTGTTAGCTTCGGCGCGGCTGAATGCCCGCCGCTGTCAAAAACCGATCCCCACCAAAACCGCCACTTGATTGCGATTCGATTGCAGGGAGCCCAGGGGGCTGTCGAAATCCTTGAAGGCCCATCCGTTATAGCGCAGTTCCGGCGCGATGCGAAACAAGCCCAAGTGCAGCGACACGCCCGCGCCCAAAACAATTCCGTAATTACTACGGTGGTTTAATTCGACCACGTCGCTGACCGACAGGTGGCTCAGTGCGACGCCTCCTTCGATGTAGGGCTGAATGGGTCCGCCGAACAAAGCCTTGCGCGCCAGCACCGGAAATTCCCAAGCTCCGGGCGACACGGACCGTGGCACGAGAAAGTCGCCCGGCAGTTGTCGGTAATCATAACTCCGATAGAGCGCATCCACTTCGACCGAGAACCGCGAAGGCAGACGCACTTCGACGAACGGACCAATCACGTAGCGATGGGTGTTTTCAACGTAAGGAATAGGCGCGCTGGGATCAGCCGACAACGCATCGTTCAACGGCACTCCCGCCTTCAGTCCAAGCCCAAAAGGCGACTGCGCAAGCAGCGGCGCGATCCCCACAAGGAATAGGAAAAATGTTTTACGCATAATCCCTATTGTAGAATCGCGCCGCGCGCTTAAGCAGACAATTAGAAGCCGATGCCGAGCATCACCGACGCTACATTAAGGTTCGATTGCAGCAGCGTACCGGGACTATCGAATTCATGCGAGGTCCATCGGGTGTAGCGAACTTCCGGCGTGAAGTGCACCGGGCCCAATTTCAAATCCACGCCGCCGCCTACCACCAATCCCCAAGTATTTCGATCGTTCAATTCCCTCACATCGGCGACGCTCAGATGGCTGAACGCCGCGCCCGCTTCGACGTAAGGTTTCACCGGTCCCGGCAAGAATCTTTTCTTAACAACCAACGGGAACTCCCAGGCATGCGAGTTCTGATCGATCGTCGGCGCCGGCACTACTTGGCGATACTCATAGGTCTGATATAGGGCGTCCAACTCCACGCCAAACCCGGCGGGAAGACGCACTTCCACGTATGGCCCAAAAGTATAGCGGTGCGTGTCGGCGACGTAATCGACTGGATTCTCCTGCCGCACCACAAAGGCATCGTTCAAGGGAACTCCGCCCTTCACGCCGAAGCCGATCGGGGACGACGATTCCTGACCGAAGGCACTTACTGAGATCCCAGTGACCCCCAAAATACAGACAGTTAAAAGTTTGCGCATAAAATAGACGGTCCTCACTGCCTATTTGATCCGCCAAGGGAAAAAGTGTTTCGGGAGGACTTACCTCTGTTCCCGCGCGGCGGCCGTCGCCAGTTCGTCGCAGCGGTTGTTGTCGTCGTGATTGGCATGGCCTTTGGTCCAGGTCCAGTGGATGTCATGGCCGTCGGTGGCCTGCTCCAGTTCCATCCACAAGTCCTGATTCACCACCGGTTTTTTCGCGGCGGTCTTCCAGCCGTTGCGCTTCCAGCCGTGAATCCAGGTGGTGATGCCGTTCTTCAGATATTCGGAATCGGTGATCACCTCCACCTTGCAGGGCTGCTTCAAGGAGCGCAAACCTTCAATCGCGGCGGTGAGTTCCATGCGATTGTTGGTGGTGTGTTTTTCCGAGCCCGCCATCTCGCGCGTGTGCTCGCCAAAGCGCAGAATGTAAGCCCATCCGCCCGGTCCGGGATTGCCCAGACACGCGCCATCCGTAATCAAGTGCACCTGTTTCATGTTCCTTTATCATAAAAGCAGTGAGCGATCCCCAGAGCAAATCGACGCCGCGCGGAGAAACGCGCGGACGCCGCGAGTAAGCCTCTGATCATGATCCCGGTCACGGCGGAAGACGTGGAGCGCCAGCAAGCGCCGCCGCCTGCTGAAGTGGCTGGCCGGCGCTCTGATCGCACTGCTGGTCGGCCGCCATTATTTACAAGCGCGTCACCGATCCGCGCAACGCCCGCGAAGCCTTCGACGCCGGCATGCGTCTGATGAAGACCACCCGCTACGACCAAGCCATCCTGAATTTCAATCGCGCCGTCGATTTCAGTGCCGGACTACGCCGAAGCCTACCGCATGCGCGGCCGCGCCTACGTTGCGCAATCCGACCCCGCCATCGCCATCCGCGACTTCTCTCGCGTGTCCGAACTGCAACCCCGCGACGCCGCGATCCTCGCCGAGCGGGGCTTCGTGCACCTGGACCAAAAAGACTACCCAGCCGCCATCGCCGATGCCGATCGCGCCCTCGCACTGGATCCAAAACTGGCGCGGGCGTACAACCTGCGCGCCAGCGCACGCCGTGCCGCGGGAGATCCGCGGCATGCCATCGAAGACTTCACCAAAGCCATAGCGTTGGAGCCCAACCTGGATAACTATTTCCAAAGGGCGTCCACCTATCAGAAGTTGGGCGAACACAAATTGGCCGTTGCGGATTTCGACAAAGCCCTGGCGGAGGATCCGCAGGAGCCTCACATTTACTACGCGCGTGCACAGTCCCGAGCCGCGTTAGGCGATAACGCGGGAGCGCAAGCCGATATTCTCGCAGGCCGCAAAATCGACGGTTTCTAAGGGACCGCGCTCAAGCGGCGGGCACGGCCAGCTCACGCTCAAAGAACGCGTCCACCAGTCCCAGAATTTCCGCGGTCTCGTGCGCGTGATAGATGCTGGCGCGGAGCTGCGAGCCGTTGCGCACGCCGTGCGTGAAATAAGTGGCGAACTGTTTCATCTTGCCCACCGCATCCATGGCCCGGTGCTCTATCGAGCATGCCGTAGTAGCGCCGCATGATTTCGTAGCGGGCGCTTTCCGGCGGAATCGTGTAGTGCCCGGTCG
Organism: Bryobacterales bacterium; assembly: GCA_963745995.1. Classification (GTDB taxonomy): domain Bacteria; phylum Acidobacteriota; class Terriglobia; order Bryobacterales; family Bryobacteraceae; genus Palsa-187. The sequence goes on along the minus strand of CAVUZF010000004.1, from coordinate 1,955,097 downwards.
CGGCGTATTCCGCAATCTGCCGGAAAATCCACGGATTCGAGGACGCCGTGCGCCCCACCATCACCGCATCGCAACCGGTTTCGCGCACCATGCGGACCGCGTCTTCCGGCGTGACAATATCGCCGTTGCCGATCACCGGAATCTTCACGGCGGCTTTCACTTCGGCGATGCGGGTCCAATCGGCGTGGCCGCTGTAGCCCTGCTCGCGCGTGCGCGGATGCAGCGCGATCGCCTGCAGGCCGCAATCCTCGGCCAGCTGCGCCATCTTAACCGTCACCAGTTCGCGGTCGTTCCAGCCGGCGCGGAATTTCATGGTCAGCGGAATCGAAATCGCGGCGCGCACGCTGCGTCAGAATCTTCTCGACCAGCGGCAGATCGCGCAGCAGTCCCGAGCCTCCGTTGCACGTCACCACTTTCTTCACCGGGCAGCCGAAATTGATATCGACAATGTCGAAGCCCATGTCCTGGCAATGGCGCGCGGCATCCGCCATCACCGCCGGGATCGGAGCCGAACAATTGCGCGGAAATCGGATGCTCTTCGGGATCGAAATACAGGTAGCGGAAGGTCCGCGTCGGCTTGGTCGCGCGCGCCGAAGCCACAATGCCGTGCGAGCTGGTGAACTCCGTCATGATGAGTCCGCAGCCGCCCTGGTTGCGAATCAGGCGGCGAAAAACCGTGTCGGTGACGCCCGCCATGGGCGCCAGCACCGTCGCCGGAGCGATCTGGATCGGACCGATCTGGAATGCGCGTGGAACCACTTTGACTATTTTACCTTTTCCCAGTCGTCCGCTTCGCCGAACTTCAAGCCCGTCAGCGACGGGTCGATATTGCGCAGCAATCCCGTGAGCACCCCGCCCGCGCCCACTTCGATGAAGCGCGTGACGCCCGCCGCGGCCAGCGCGCGTATCGAATCCGCCCACAGCACCGGATTGGGCACCTGCTGATACAGCCCTTCGCGAGCCTCGGCGCCAGTCCGTATTTCACGCGCCTGCCAGTTGTTGATCAGCGGCACGGCCAGATCGCGGAATTCGGTGGCGTCCAGATCGGCCTTCAGACGCTCCTGCGCCGGCTTCATCAGCGGGCAATGGAACGGAGCGCTCACCGGCAGCATCACCGCGCGGCGCGCCCCAGCGGCCTTCGCAAGTTCGGCGGCGCGTTCCACCGCTCCCGCGTGGCCCGCGATCGCGATCTGATCCGGCGAATTGAGATTCGCGGCCGTGACCACTTCGCCTTGGCCGGCCTCCGCGAGAATCCGCTCCAGCGTTCCCTCGGGCAGCTTCAGCAGCGCAGCCATCGCGCCGACGCCAGCCGGCACCGCCTCCTGCATATAGCGGCCGCGCTTGTGAACCAGGCGCACGCGTCCGCGAAATCGAGCGATCCAGCCGCCACCAGCGCCGAGTATTCGCCCAAACTGTGCCCCGCCACGTAATCCGGCGACCACGCCCTTGCTCCGCAGCACCGCGAACGCCGCCACGCTCACCGTCACCATCGCCGGCTGCGTGATTTCCGTGCGCTTCAACTCCTCGTCAGGACCTTCAAAGCACAACTTCGAAATCGAGAATCCCAGCGCCGCGTCTGCCGCTTCGAACACGCGCGCGGCTTCGGGATAGGCATCGGCCAGCGACTTGCCCATGCCGGCAAACTGCGAGCCTTGGCCCGGAAAAAGAAAAGCTGTTTTGGACATGAATGAGGGGTCAATTACAAGAGCGTTACTAGCATCTTACAACGCCGCCCGTCTGCTGATATAGTGGAGGTGTGAGACGTAAACGCACGTTGGTCCCTGAAGTTGAGCCGGAGACTCCGGTTATTCCGCAGGCCCTGATCGAAGAGGCCAAGCGCGCGATTGAGTCGGACCGCATGAAGCCTGCCGCCCGTTGCACCGTGTGCGGCGACGAATGCGCGCCCAATTCCACCGAAGGCCTGTGCTGGGTATGCCGCCGCCTGAAGCTAAGCGCGTGGCGCGATTCCGACACGCAGATGCCCGTCCAGGAATAAGCCGGCTAAACTAAGCTGCTCGTAAACATAAGCCGCCGCGGCGACGTCTTCCACTCCCAACCCGCAGGATTTGAAAATAGTGATGGGCTTGCCCGCAGGCCGCTGCTCGATCTTCGCCAGGTCGACAATGCGGCGATCGTTCCAGTCGACCGGAGCCATAATCAAGTCACCCGCTTCGATCTTCGCGACTTCAATCGAGTCGACCGCAATCAGATCCGCGCGATGCACCAGCCGCGACGGCAGTTCGCGGCGCTGCTCCCGATTCGATCCCATCGCGTTCACATGCACTCCCGGGACGATCCACGAATCGTCGATCACCGGATCCTTCGATGGCGTCGCCGTGACCACGATATCGGCGCCGCGCACAGCCTCTTCGGCGGTAGCAGCAGCGCGAGCCTGGTTGGCGGCCGCGAACGCTTCGCGCTTCTCCTGCTTGCGGCTCCACACGCGAATCTCTTTCAAATCGCGCACGCAGCGGATCGCATCGATCTGCGATTGCGCCTGAAATCCGCTGCCGATCACGCCCAGCGTCACCGAACCAGGTGCAGCCAAAAGATCGGTAGCGTACCCCGAAGCCGCGCCCGTGCGAATCTGCCCTAAATAATTCGCCTCGAACTGCGCCAGCGGCACGCGCGGTCTCACTATCGAACAGGAAAAAGAAAAAATACGCGCCATGCTTGGGATTTGACGAATAGAACTTAGTCCCAAAATACTTCCCATAGACGCCGCCCATGCTGTGCAGCGTGGTGCCGTTGTCCAAATAAATACGCCGGCGCGGCTGATTGGAAGCAGTCCCTTTCCGCAGCGCCTCGAAAGTCTGGCGCATGATGCGGACGCACTCTTCCATCGATAAATGTTCGCGAACTTGCTCTTCGGTGACCTGAATCATCAAGAGCCAGTGTACTAACTCGCGAGTGCCTCCGAGAAAGCCACGCGGAACTTAGCCATTTCAGCATCGGTTCCAATCGTCACGCGCGTCATTTTTTCGAGCGTGTCAAAGCGCCTGCCGATCGCAAACCCTTTCGCGATCATCTTCGCCTGTATCTGACGCGCGTCCTGCCCGGTTTCGATCACGACGAAATTCGCTTGCGGCGGTATGAAGTTGATTTTGCGCTCGGTCAACCACGCACACAGTTCGGTCCTCGTGTGATCGATCTTCGCCCTGCGCTCATCGATCAGTTCCGAGCCGAGATCCAGCGCCGCCAGCACCGCTCGCACCGTCACGATGCTGATGACGTTATTGCGGAACGGCTCCATCTTTTTGATCAAGTCCGGACGTGCGGCCACGAAGCCAGCGCGCAGTCCCGCCATGCCGTAGATCTTCGAAAACGTTCGCGACACGATCACGTTCTTCCCCGCCTTGACGAACGACATCGCCGTCATCGCCTCGGGCGACGTGCCGTAGTGCAGATAGGCTTCATCCACCAATAGATACGTGTTGGCGGGAAGATTTTCCACCAGCCAGGCCATATCCGCGCGCGTGGTCAGTACCGAGGTCGGGTTGTTGGGATGACACAAATAAATCAGTCCGCCCCCGGCCTTTTCTGCCTCCGCCGCCAGCCTGTGGACATCCGGCGCGAAGGCCGCGTTCAAGGGCGTTTTAATTACCTTGTGTCCCATCGCATGCGCCAGCTCCGGCGGAGCTTCGTAAGTGGGCCACGGCGCGATGAGCGGAATGGTGGGCGACGTAAACGCCTCGATCGCCGCGTGGAGCACCTCGCTCGATCCAGCGCCCACTAGGATCTGATCTGCCGTCAACTCCTCCGCCGCGGCCAGCGTCGAATAGAATGCGGGGAACTCCTGATAGTGGTAGCGGTTCGACTCGCCGATCACACGCGCCATCGCCTCAACGGAAGCCTTCGGCGGCCCTTCGGGAAACTCGTTGCCATTCAGCCAGACAGTGTTAGCGGAAGGTGCAGCGCCGGGAACAGCAGCGCGCTGCGCAAAAGTGGCTTCAGTGAAACCAGCCGCCAGGAGGGCAGTGAAAGCTCTGCGAGTAGGCATTTCGTGCTCCTAGTTTTGGATTGGCGCGCCAACGGGGAGCAGGAAACGGCGGAAACAGGGGCCGGGCCCTTTGAGACGAAGTATATCACCAAACGAGCGCTATAGAGCCGCTCGAATTTCGCGAATCTGCGCGGCGTGACGGCGCGCGTGCGCGGCGATCAGTACCATCACCTCCGCGCCGTTAACGGGTCCGAAGAATGCGTGCTTGGCGGCCAGCGAATAGAGCCCGGCGCCCGCGCTCTCGGCAAACCGGATGCTCTTCGCGCGTGTGTCGTCGAATTGCGCAAGCGCCTCGGCCAGCGTCGCGAACCGGCCGGTAGGATGCACCGGCTCCGGAGCGTTCACTCGTTGCGAGCGCCCCGAGACGCCCAACAAGAGCTTCGCTTCTCTTTCCTTGTCCATGGGCGGCGCAGGATCGCCCCCCGGATTCTGCAGCCAGCCGAGAAACCGGCCCTCCGCGACGACAATGTGCTCCACACACTCAAGCACAGACCACTTGTCAGGCGCCGGACGCACCTTTGCCTGCGCCTCCGAAACACCCTCCGTTGCGTCACGAAAATCCGCGCGGCTATCTTCCAGACACTTTACGATCTCGCTCTGTTCTTGCGGAGCCATGCTATTGCGTCACCGGGTCCGGAGCCTCGGCATCGAAACCGAGTTCCGCAATCGCCGCGCGCGCCCGCTCGCCGTCGATCTTGCCTTCGCGCGCCAGCGTCGAGAGCGTCGCCTGCACGATCGCCTCCGCCGAGATTTCGAAGAACTTCCGCAAGTGTTCGCGGTTCTCGCTGCGGCCGAAACCGTCGGTACCGAGCGTATGCAGCCGCGCACCCAGCCATGGCGAAAGTTGATCGGGTACCGCTTTTATGTAATCGCTCGAAGCGATGATCGGGCCCGGCTCGCTTTCAAAGCAGCTCTGGCGATGTGCGCCACCCGCGGTACTTCGGTCGGATGCAGACGGTTCCAGCGATCGACCGCCAAACCTTCGCGCCGCAGTTCGTTGTAGCTGGTCACGGACCATACGTCGGTCGCCACCTGATAACGCTCCGCCAGAATCTGCTGCGCCTTCAACGCCTCATTCAGAATCGAGCCGCTGCCAAATAACTGCGCCACCGCCGGACCACTCTCCGACAGCGCGATATTTGTAAATGCCCTTCAGAATGCCCTCGCGCAACTCCGGCGAAACGCCATTCTCGATCCCCGGCATCGGCGGCTGCACGTAGTTTTCGTTGTAGACGCAGATGTAGTAGAAGCGGTCTTCCATCTCCTGATACATGCGCCGGATGCCGTCCTGAATGATCACCGCCAGCTCATAAGCGTAAGCCGGATCGTAAATGGCGCACGTCGGAACCACGCTAAACAGCAGCGGACTCTGCCCGTCCTGATGCTGCAATCCCTCGCCCAGCAAAGTGGTGCGCCCGGACGTCCCACCCATCAGGAAGCCCTTGCCTCGCGAATCCGCGAAGGCCCACACCAGATCGCCCACGCGCTGATAGCCGAACATCGAATAGTAAATGTAGAACGGAATCATCGGCACGCCGTAATTCGCGTAAGCCGTGCCCGCGGCGATGCAGGACGCCATCGAACCCGCCTCGGTGATGCCTTCTTCCAAAATCTGCCCGTTCTGCGCTTCCTTGTAATACAGCAGGACGTTCGAATCGACAGGCTTATAGCGCTGGCCCAGACTCGCGTAAATCCCGTACTCGCGGAACAGCGATTCCATGCCGAACGTGCGCGCCTCGTCCGGAATAATGGGCACCACCAACTTGCCCAACTCCGGCGATTTCAGCAGCGACTTCAACACGCTCACGAAAGCCGAAGTCGTCGACGCCTCGCGGCCCGCGCGAACCTTCCAGCGCTTCCTTGAAGGTTTCGAGCGCAGGAGACTGGATCTCGATGTCGCTTCACCACGCGCTGCGGTAACGGTCCGCCTTGGGCCTCGATCCGTTGCCGCAAGTAGCGCATCTCCGGCGAATCCTCGGCCGGCTTATAAAAGTCGACATGCGTTGCGGCCTCGTCGGAGAGCGGAATCTTGCAGGCGGTCGCGAATCTTCAGCAGATCGGCATCGCCGATTTTCTTTTGCTGATGCGCCGTCATGCGCCCTTCGGCCGCCTCGCCCAGTCCGTAACCCTTCACGGTCTTGGCCAGAATCACCGTGGGCTGGCCCTTGTGCTGCATGGCGCGATGGTAAGCGTTAAATACCTTGAGCGGATCCAGCCCGCCGCGGCGCATGCCCCAGATCTCGTCATCGCTCATGTGCTCGACCAGCTTGAGCAGCTCGGGATACTTGCCGAAAAATTCTTTGCGGATATAGGCGCCGTCCATGGCGCGGAACGCCTGATACTCGCCATCGACGCATTCGTGCATGCGCTTGATCAGCAGGCCGCTCGAATCGCGGGCGAGAAGATCGTCCCAGCCCGTGCCCCAAACCACTTTGATGACGTTCCACCCGGCGCCCAGAAACGCCGCTTCCAGTTCCTGAATGATGCTGCCGTTGCCGCGCACCGGCCCGTCCAGCCGCTGCAGGTTGCAGTTCACCACGAAAATCAAATTGTCGAGCTTCTCGCGCGACGCCAGCGTCAACGCGCCCAGCGATTCCGGCTCGTCGGTCTCCCCATCGCCCACGAAACGCCCACACTTTGCGCTGCGTTTTCGGAATGATGCCGCGGTTCTCCAGATACCGCATGAAGCGCGCCTGATAGATCGACCCAATCGGACCCAGCCCCATCGACACCGTCGGGAATTGCCAGAAATCCGGCATTAACCAGGGATGCGGATAAGAAGACAATCCCGGATGATCGCGTAGCTCGTGGCGGAAGTTCTCCAGATGCTGCTCGCTCAAGCGCCCTTCGAGAAACGCGCGCGAGTAAACGCCCGGCGAAGCATGGCCCTGGAAGTAAACAAAGTCCCCAGCCACCTTGCCCGCAGCCGGATCCTGATACGAGCCGCGGAAGAAGTGGTTATAGCCCACCTCCACTAGCGTCGCGAGCGAAGCATAGGTGGCCAGATGGCCGCCGATATTCGCGTCGTGCTTATTGGCCCGCACCACCATCGCCAGCGCATTCCAGCGGATCAAACACTTGATGCGCCATTCGATCTCGCGGTCGCCCGCGTAAGGCACCTGTTCTTCCGGCGGAATGGTATTGATGTAGGGTGTGTTCCAGCGCAGTGGAACTCGCACGCCCAAGTTGGCGGCGCGTTCCATCAGGTGTTCGAGCAGGTAACTAGCCCGGTCAGGACCTACCTGGTCGATGATATCGTCGAGAGCCTCAACCCATTCGGCGGTTTCCTGAGGGTTGAGGTCGTCGGGTGCTTCTACTCGTGGTTTCAGCATGGGGTTCATCTTAAAGGTAGCGTTTTCCGCAGGAGGCGGGCAAGAGGGAAGATCGGGCCCGCTATCGACAAAATTAATCGGCTCCATCACGCAGCCCGCTCCCGCGCGCCCGCCGAAAATTGGGTATATACTCCCCGGTTGAAAGGAGCCTCTATGCCCAAGTATGTGATTGAACGAAACTTCGTGGGAGCGGGCCAGCTGTCGGCCGCCGAGTTAGCGGCGGTGTCGGACCGGTCCTGCTCTGCTCTCCGCAGTTTTGGTTCGCGAGTCCAGTGGGTCGAAAGCTACGTAACCGGAGACAAAATCTATTGCATCTACGTAGCGCCCAACGAAAACCTGATTCGCGAGCACGCCCGCCTCACAGGCTTTCCGGTAAATCATGTGGCTGAGGTCAAGCACGTGATCGATCCGACCACCTCCGAAGCGGCTGCCCACCCGCTAGAGCGCGAACAAAAGCACGACTTGGCGAAAGAGGCCGGAGTCTACTAAGGCGTCGGCAGTGCGATAATTGCGGCAGGTTCCTTGGCTTTCACCACCCTAACCCGCTGCCCGTCCTGCCGCGCCAACAATCGCATCCCCGCCGCGCACCTGGCCGATACCGGACGCTGCGGCGCCTGCAAAGCTCAGCTCAAGCCCGCGTCCGAGCCCATCGAGGCCGATAGCGTGAATTTCATGCAGATCGTGCAAGAAGCCAAGGTGCCGATCCTGGTGGATTTCTGGGCAGCCTGGTGCGGACCCTGCCGCATGGCGGCGCCCGAAGTCGAAGCGCTGGCGAAGGAAATGGCAGGACGCGCGCTGGTCCTGAAAGTAGACACCGAAGCACATCCTGACCTGGCCGAACTTTACAAGGTGCAATCCATTCCCAACTTCGCCGTATTCCGCGGCGGAAAACTGGTGATGCAGCGCAGCGGCGTCGCTCCCCGCGCCGAAATGCGCCGGTGGTTGGAATAAACCGCGCTCAATCTTCCGCCGGCCACGACGGGTTCTGATAATATGGATGCGTTTTTCGGAAAAGAAAGGCGGCAACCATGGAACACATCATCGCGAAACTGCTTCAGGATTTCGAAGAAGGCAAGATGAACCGGCGGCAACTCATTCGCACCCTGGCGATTTCGGCCAGCGGCGCTTCAGTCGTCGCCACCGCACCGCCCGCCGTGGCGGAAGGCCACGCGCTCAACGTCGTGGGCATCCACCACATCTCCTATCAAGTGGCCGATTACCGCAAGACCCGCGACCTGTACGCGGACCTTTTCGGCATGCAGGTTTCCGGCGACAACGGCAAGCAGTGCAACCTCGCGCTGGGCGCGACGCAGATCATCGCGCGGAACGGCTCGGGAACCACACCGCAGGTCGATCACATCTCTTATGCGATCGACAACTGGAACACCGCCGCAGTCGAAGCCGAATTGAAGCGCCGTGGATTGAATCCACAGCCCGAGGGCGAAAACAGCCTCCGCTTCTCTGACCCCGACGGCTACCACGTGCAGTTGAACGCCAAGCGATAAAATCTCCCGGAGGCAAAAATCCGCGAAGAATCCGCCGCGCTTCTACGTCTAATGTTCTTCATGGTGCTCGACGCCCCACAACGAGAAGTGGATAGTGAGTTGATTGAGGCCTGTCAGCGCGGCGATCACGACGCCTTTGCCGCCCTGTTCGATGCCCATCGCGACCGCGTCTACTCCATCGCGCTGCGGTTTTCCGGCAACCCCTCGGTAGCGCTCGACATCGCGCAGGACACTTTCCTCAAGCTGCTGTCGAAAATCGGCGAGTTCCGCGGCGAAGCCAAGTTCGAATCGTGGCTCTATCGCTTAGTGGTCAACAGTTGCCTGGATCACCGGCGCGCCGGTCGCAAGTGGTCCCCGTTAGCGACCCTGCGCGCTTCTGGCGAGAGCGTGCTCCAGCGCCTGCTGCGCAGCGAAGTAGAAGAAAGCGTTCAGCAGGTGGTCGCGAGGCTCGCGCCGGAGCTGCGCATGGTGGTGATCCTGCGCTACACCGAAGAGCTTTCTTACGGCGAAATCGCCGAAATTTTGGGCTGCCCGCCGGGAACCGTCGCGTCGCGCCTGAATCGCGCCCACAAACTACTCGAACGGCGTTTATCGGGATTACGAGGGAAAAATGTCTAAATCGCTAGAAACCCTTTTACATGAAGAACTTGGCCGTGTCCCAGCACCCTCCCAGTTATGGGATCGCGTGCAACTTCCGCGTACTCCGCGCCCGGCCGCGAGTCTCCGTTTGGCCTGGGCCGCAGCGCTCCTTGTGGTGTCAGCAGTCGGCTTACACGCATTCCTGAAGAGCGAAGCCGCGCACTCCCCCGGGCTCGTCCGCCTTCAGGCCGCCTGCCATTTGTGCCACGGCGGCGACGATTTGCAGGCCGTTGTGTCGCGAGGAGTATACTAGTGTCGAGGGAATTGGGCCCATGAAGAACTACTTGAAATTCGGACTCCTCATCGCCGCGGTTCTAGGCACGCTCGCCTGGCTGGCGGTAGGCGGTATCAGCGAAACCAAAACTTACTATAAGACCGTCGCCGAATTAAAGCAGTTGGGCAGATCAAGCGCAGGAGAAGCGGCTGCGCGTGGGCGGCGATATCGCTCCCAATTCGATCAAGCGCGAGGGCGCCAATGTCTCGTTCACCCTGGCGCAGGATAAGCTGCGCATGCAAGTGGTTTATAACGGCATTGACCCGCTACCCGATACCTTCCGCGATGGCGCGCAGGCTTTAGCGGACGGCAAACTGGGTTCCGACGGCGTTTTCCACGCCACCAAGATTCAAGCGAAATGCGCTTCAAAGTATGAAGCCAAACCCACCGTCAAGGGCAATCCGTCAGTTCGTAGTTAGCCAGGACGAAGTTAGCAAGTAGGGGCAGTACACTCTGTCCCGTTTCAAGGCGAAAGAGGCTTCATGGAAAATCTAGGGACGCTTGCCATCCTGCTCGCATTCTGTTTCGCGTGCTATGCGGTCATCGGTTCGGTGGCAGGCAAGTTGGGACGCCGGCCATTCCTGATCCTGAGCGCAGAGCGCGCCGTCTATTGCGTGTGGGTCCTGCTGACCGTAGCCGCGTCTTTACTGGTCTATTCGCTCATCGCCGGCGACTTCCGCTTGGCCTATGTGGCCGAGCACAGCAACAAGTCCATGGACACGCCCTACAAGTTCGCTTCCTGGTGGGGCGGACAAGAAGGCTCGCTGTTGCTGTGGGCCTGGCTGCTCTCCACCTACACCAGCGTTCTGGTGTTCCAGAATCGCCGCAAGTTCCGCGAGATGATGCCCTACGTCACCGCGGTACTGATGACCACGGAAACGTTCTTCCTGATCCTGATCAGCTTCGTCGAAGCGCCGTTCAAAGTTCTGATGGCCGGCAAAGGCATCGTCGATGCCGGCGATGGCCAGGGCCTCAATCCGCTGCTGCAGTATTGGACCATGGTGATCCATCCGCCGATGTTGTATCTCGGCTATGTGGGCTTCGCGGTGCCGTTCGCGTTCGCGATGGGCTCGCTGATCACCAAGCAGCCCGGCGATGCCTGGATTCACACCACGCGCCGCTGGACCCTGGTCACCTGGATGTTCCAGACCACCGGCGTTCTGCTCGGCGCCGGCTGGGCCTACGCGGTGCTCGGATGGGGCGGCTACTGGGGCTGGGACCCGGTGGAGAACGCATCCCTGCTTCCCTGGATCACCGCCACCGCGTTCCTGCATTCCGTGATGATGCAGGAGAAAAAAGGCATGATGAAGGTGTGGAACATGGTGCTGGTTTCCTGCACCTTCTTCCTGTGCATCTTCGGAACGTTCCTGACGCGCAGCGGCGTGGTGCAATCCGTGCACGCGTTCGCGCAGTCGTCGCTCGGGCGATACTTCATCGTGTTCCTGGCCGTGGGCATCGCCGCGACGCTGTACCTGATCCTGAATCGCCTGGATTACCTCAAGAGCGAAGCGCAGCTCGAAAGCGTTCTCTCGCGCGAGTCGAGCTTCCTCTTTAACAACCTGATCCTGCTGGCGAGTTGCTTCGCGGTCCTGTGGGGCACGCTGTTCCCGGTGATCACCGAAGCCATCAACGGCGAAAAGATCAGCGTCGACGCGCCGTTCTTCAATCGCGTGAACATTCCCATCGGGCTCTTCCTGATGCTGCTCACCGGCGTCGGCCCGCTGATCGCCTGGCGCAAGAGTTCCGTCGAAAGCCTCAAGCGCGCGTTCTTCTGGCCGAGCGTCGCGGGCTTGGCGGTGGCCGTGGGCTTGTTCGCCATGGGCGTCCGGCATTTCTATGCGCTGGTGTCCTTCGCGCTGTGCACCTTCGTCGCGGTCACCGTGGTGATCGAATTCTTCAAGGGCGCCATCGCCATCCGCGGCAAAGAAGGGCAGAACATCTTCGCCGCGATGGTGGAACTGACCCATCGCAACACCCGCCGCTACGGCGGCTATCTGGTGCACATGGGCATCGTCTTCATGTTCATCGGCTTCACCGGCAAGGCCTTCGATCTCGACAAGACCGTGCAAGTGAACAAGGGCGCAAGGTCGTGCGGCTGGGCGCGTACCAGCTCACCATCGGCGACGTCGAATCCGGCAAGAACGAAAACTATTCGTGGGATATTTTGAACGTCGGCGTCAACAAGAACGGCTCCGGACCTGGGCACGCTGCGCCCCGAGCGGCGCTTGTACTTCGCCTCGCGCCAGCCGACTTCGAACGTGGCCATCCGCCGGCGCTTGAACGAAGATCTGTACCTAAATTTTGCGGGCGCATCCAACGACGGCGAAGGCACGGTGCTGCAGTCTTACGTATTCCCGCTGGTGAGCTGGATCTGGATTGGATATTGGGGAGTTTTGATCGGCACCATCATCTGCCTGATCCCCAGCAAGAACCGTCTGGTGTATCCGCGGACGGAAGTGGTGACGGTCACGGGGAAACATGCGCAAGTGGAAAAGTAGTCTCCTGCTCGCCGTCATGATGGTGGCGGCGCTGGGACAGACGGCGACCGAGATGGATTCGCCGCAGATCAACCGCATCGCGTCGAAGCTGCATTGCAGTTGCGGATGCAACCAGAGCATGGCCTGCGTCATGCCGCCTGGCTGCCCGGTCTGCAAAATGAACAAGGCCAAGATGGTCAACATGCAGAAATCCGGCATGAGCGACCAGCAGATTCTGGATCAATACGTCGCCGAAAACGGCAAGGACGTTTTGATCGTCCCTCCCGGCATCGCCGGGGTTTTGGGTCCCTACGTCGCGCTGACTCTGGGATTGCTGCTGGTGGTCTGGACCATCCGCCGTTATATGCGCCCGCGCAAAGCTGCGCTCGAACGGTCCGCCCATCGACGCCGCGACGCTCGCGCGAATTGAAAAAGACACGGCCAACCTCGATTAGATGAACCTGATTCTCGCCGTCGTCATCCTGCTGGCCGCAACGCTGTTCTATACGCTATTCATCCGCGCCAAGGACATCCCGCCACCTGACCCGGTCTCGCCCACCCAGCATCTAGACGAACGCAAAGCCGCCATCTACGAAAACCTGCGCGACTTGCAGTTCGAATATCGCGTAGGCAAACTCTCCGACGCCGACTACGCCCAAACCAAGCTCGCGCTGCAAAAAGAACTGGCCGTAGTGATTGCCGAAATCGAGAAAATGCAACCCAAGCCCGGCAGCCGGAAAAGGAGTCGGATGAAGTCGCCTCGCTCTCTGCCGCCTCGCTGCCGCTGCTGGCGATCGATGGCGTAGCGATCAACGTGACTACCGGAAAACCCCAGTCCGGGGTTGCTATAAATTTGGTCCAGCCCAGCCAGAACGGCATGGTGCCGCTCGGCAACACCACTACCGATGCCCAGGGCCATTTAAGATCGACAAGCAAATTCCCCCGGGACCCGGCCTCATCCAGGCAACCTACCAAGGCACCACCTACAACCAGATCATCACCCCCGGCATGCCCACCACCGGCATCCAAGTGAAGGTCTACGACGCCACCAAGAAAGCCGGCGTCGTCCAAGACACTCGAACATCTGATCCTGCTGGAACCCGGCATCGACAACCTGCGGGTCAGCGAAACCTTCGTCCTCGGCAACGAGACCAACTTAACTTTTAACGATCCGGCCAAAGGTTCGATCCAGTTCTATCTGCCGTCCTCGACCGCGGGCAAAGCACAAGTGGTCGTCACCGCCCCCGGAGGCATGCCCATCACCCGCCCGCCGCTCAAGACCGCCACGGCCGACATCTATAAAGTCGACTACCCCACCAAACCGGGCGAAACGCGCATGGACGTGACCTATACCATCCCCGCCACAGATAAGTTCGCCGGCAAAGTAGTAGCATCCGACGCCGCCACTCATCTGGTTACTCCGCCCGCCGTGACCGTCACCGGCGACGGCATCGAACCCGCCGGCCGCGAGCCGCAAACCCAAGCCAACATCTACAACCTCACCGGACTCGACTACAACCTCTTGATCGACGGCATTGGTTCGCTCCGCGAAGAAGCCACGCCCGGCGCAAGGCGAAGACGGCGGCTCGCCGCAAGTAGAGATCAAGAAGCCGCGCCTCTACTCGCAGCTCTTCTGGGTGCTCGGCCTGGCTCTCGGCATCCTGGCGCTGGGCGGGACCATGCTCTATCGCAGAGGAACTGCGTGAGTGCGGCAGCACTCGAAGTCTCGAAAGTCTGGAAATACTACGGCGACTTCCCCGCCCTTCGCAATATCCAACTGAGCATCGAACCAGGCTCGACCGTAGCGCTGCTCGGCCGCAACGGCGCCGGCAAAACCACGCTCCTCCGCATCATCGCCGGACTCTCCAAAGCCTCCGAAGGCAGCGTCAGCATTCAAGGCTCCAGCGTCCGCGAGCAAGCCACCCGCCGGCGCATCGGCGTCCTGGGCCACGGCATCTCGCTCTACGACGAACTTTCCGCCACCGAAAATCTCGTGCTCTTCGCCAAACTTTACGGCCTCGACGAGCCCGAAAAAACAGCCCTAGCGTGGCTGGAACGCACCGGCCTCGACCGCGTTCGCGACGGCCTAGTCCGCGAATTCTCCCGCGGTATGCGCCAGCGCCTGGCCGTAGCCCGCGCCTTCATGCACGAACCGGAAGTTCTTCTGCTCGACGAACCCTTCACCGCTCTCGATGACCGCGCCATCGCCGTTTTGCAATCCCTGCTAGCCGACGCACACGCCTTCGGACGCACCATCGTCCTCTCCACCCACCAATTGCGCGAAGCCCTGGAACTAGCCACCCACGTAGCCCTGATCCAGCGCGGCCAGCTCGCCTTCACCGGCGAGCGCACCCAGCAAATGGTCGACGACACCGGCTGGCTCTACCGGACGCACGGAGAGAACTAACGCGTGTCCTCCTTCCTGCGCGCCTCCTGGACCATCGCCGCCAAAGACCTGCGCTCCGAAATGCGCACCAAGGAAGCCTTCAACGCGTCATTCGCTTTCTCGCTGGTGATCCTGGTGCTGTTCAGTTTTGCCTTCGACCCCTCGTCCGAAGAATTGCGCACTATCTCGGGCGGCCTCCTGTGGTTGGTCTTCTCCTTCGCCGGAGCCCTGGTGCTCAACCGCAGTTTCGCCCGCGAACTGCAAAACGATTGCCTCGACGCCCTGATCTCCTCCCCAGCCCCCACCTCCGCCATCTTCTTCGGCAAAACTTTAGCGAATTTTTTCCTGCTGATGATCGTCGAAATAGCAGCGCTCGCCGTGTTCTCCGTGCTCTATGACACGCACTTCTCGAAACAGTTCTGGCCCGTGGTGCTCGTGATGCTGCTGGGCACCTGGGGCATGACCGTCATCGGCACCATGTTCAGCGCCCTCACCGTGAATCTGCGGATGCGCGAAATGATGCTGCCGACGCTGGTCTATCCTCTGCTGATCCCAGCCCTGATGGCCGCCATGACGCTCACCAGCGACCTGATGACCGGCACTCCGCTGGGCAAAGATAATATGATCTGGCTGCGCGTACTGGCCGGATTCGATTTCATCTACACGGTCCTAGCCGTGGTATTCATTGATATTGTTCTCGTGGGGTGATGATGATGACTGAAACACGCGACCGCATCCTGTTCGTCCTAGCCGCCGTCTGCGCGGTGCTGCTGTCCTACAACTTTTATAAAATCTTCTTAGTCCTGCCCGACGAAGCCAACCAAGGCGCCATCTACCGCATCGTCTACGTCCACGTCCCCAGCATCTTCACCGGCTTCACCGGTTTCTTCGTCGCGCTTGCCGCCAGCGGCGCTTATCTCGCCACCGGCAAACTCAAATACGACGCCTTCGCCGCCGCCGTCACCGAAGTGTCGCTAGCCTTCGCCACCATCGTCCTCGCCACCGGCATGATCTGGGGCCGCATCATCTGGGGCGTCTGGTGGGCCTGGGACGCGCGCCTCACGACCATGCTCGTCTGCTGGCTGATCTACGCCGGCTACCTGATGCTGCGCCGCGCCATCGACGAACCCACGCAACGCGCGCGCCTGTCCGCCGTAGTCTCGATCTTCGGCTGCGTCGACATTCTGATCGTCTGGAAATCCATCGAGTGGTGGCGCACCCAGCACCCCGCGCCCGTACTCAGCGTTCGCGACGGCGGCGGCATGGGCCCCGGCATGGAAGCGCCGATCTATTGGAACTGGCTAGCCTTCATGTGCCTCGCTGCGATCCTGGTGATGGTGCGCACCCGCCAGGAGCAACGCTCCCGCGAAATCGATTCCCTCCGCCGCATGGCCCACTCTTACTAAGGACCCTACGAATGATCGAAGCCCGCAATCTCATGTACATGTTCTACGGCTTCGCCGCCGCTTTCGTGATCCTGCTGATCTACGTGGTGTCGCTGGCCCTCCGCGAGCGCAAACTAACCCAGGAAATCGACCGCGTCCGCCGCATGGTCGAGCGCGACAAATAGCCGCCTACTGCTTATCGAACACCTGCTTCACGTCAAATTCGCCATTCGGAATGCTGACGTGCGAATCCACCGTGAGCATTTTCCCGTCCGCCGATAGCGTCCAGATTTCCTTCTGCTTCAGCGTCGCCCCCTGAAACTCGCGGCTGCTCTCGATCATCAGCTTGTCGCCGATCCACTGCGCCGTGCCCTTTGATATCTCCGTTCACCGACTCCTTGCCATCCGTCGTGTACGTCAAGTTGCTAGTGACGTCGCCCTGCGGCCCCGTCTGCGTAGTCGACAGAATCAGCTTCGAACCGTCTTGCGTAATCTTCCGCGTCACACTCAGCGGAGCCGGAAACTTCCCATAATCGCTCTTCGCCGCGTTCAGTTTCCAACCCCCCGAAAGGTTCGCGGGCATGCGGCGCCCAACAGAGAAAATGTGGCGGCAAAAACCACCAGCAAGCCCAGGTCTTATTCATAGACGGCAGCTCCCGCTATGCTTTTCGGCAGTTTCCCCAGCCGGAATTAGCCCCCGCCCCGCTTGCATTGCCGCTTCACCCTAAGGTATCCTGCGAAGGCATTCGGCTCCGTTAATCCCGGCTGCAGAAAGTAGAATTTCGCATCCGCCGTGTTGTTTATTACTGATATGCTCCGACCGATCCAAGGGTAGCTCCGATTCCCATCCGTCCCGGCCGATATGCATTGTCTTGCAAATTCCGTCTCCCGCGCCTGGCGCTGCCCGCCAGCGTTTCCGGACCCAACCTGTTTCCATTTCCACCCTGTCCATTTCAACCCTGTTCGTTTCAACAAGGAGCACTTCTGATGACCAACATCTTTGTCGGCAACCTCAGCTATCAGACCACCCAGGAAGACCTGCACGCCGCCTTTGCCCAGTACGGCAACGTCGAGCGGGTCAATATCGTGACCGATCGCGACACCGGCCAGCCCCGCGGCTTTGCCTTTGTTGAAATGACCGAAAAACGCGACGCTGAAACGGCCATCGCCCAGTTGAACGGCGCCGAACTCAACGGCCGCGCCATAAATGTGAACGAAGCCCGTCCCAAGCCGACCGGTGGTGGCGGCGGCGGATTTGGCGGCGGCCGTGGGCGTGGCGGCAGCGGTGGCGGCGGTGGACGCGGTGGTGGCGGTGGCAGCCGTGGACCGCGCTGGTAATCCTCAGTCTTTCACCCGGGATGCGGTCGCCGAAACGCGGCCGCTCCCGGGCCCTTCAGCCCGCCTCCGCCGCTTTCTGGGTCTTGACTTCACTCCAGCCTTCATTAGAATAGGGATAATTGTCTGCTATTTATGCCGGGCTGTGATCACAAGCGCACGGAGTTCCTGATGCGGCGGGATGGTGTCGACTACATGCGCTGTCTCGACTGCGACGCCGTACTCGAATCGGAAGACCTGGAGCAACTCCCGGCCTACGACGACGAGGAAGAAGAACCTCGCCGCAAGCAAGCTTCCTAGGCCACCGGCTCAACCACTCCCACCAGCCTGCTCATCGACCGCCCCCATCGTTGCGCGAACGCCATTTCCCGCAGCACAATCGCCGCCACCACCAAGGGCACGCCCGCCAATAGCGGAGCCATCCAGCGCGTCCATCGCCGCTCCCCCATCATGCCGCAGGAAATTTCCAGAACCGCGCGCAAAAGCTTCCCATAATTCCCCGCGTCGCCAAACGCCGCGGTTCTGCCCTGCTTCAGCCCGTCCAGGAACTCACGCGCGTCGCGCGCCCCGTGTACTTCCGTATAAGTTCGGCCCAATGCCGCCAGCGTATGCGAGTCGCTGCCCGCCAATCCGATCTTGCGATGCCGTGTCGCGAATCCCTCGGCGTGGCCGTTGGCCACCCCCAGCATCTGGCCGTTCAAAATCTCCACCGCCGGAAAGCGCTCGGCGAACTCGTCGAAATCGGCTTCCGCGCGCGCGCCGGTGAGCGCCGAGAAAGCGTGATTGATGGCGAACAGCAATTCGCGCTCGCCTAAGTAAGCGAACAGCGCCGCCAGATCGTCGCGGCGGCGCTGAATTTCGATATGATCGCGCTCGCTGATGTCGTAAACGCCCACATGCAATTCGGTGCCGCGCGAAGTCCGGCAAGTAACCTCCTCGCTCAGGAAAAAATCCGAGTGATGACGCAGCGCCTCGGCGGCGTCGATCGAATCGTGATCCGTCACCGTCACCACGTCCATCCCGCGCCGCTTCAAGGTGTCGTAGACCTCGCCCGGATCGCTGTAACTCTCCCGGCAGATGCGCTTAAAAACCGGAACCGTGCACATGCCCGAATGCCTGGTGTGGACGTGCAGATCGCATTTCATGCCTTCTTATAACAGGCGAGTGTTACAGTTTCGCTCCACTTGGAACACAACCAAAAAACATTTAGCCCTATAATTGTTTTATCCGTGCGGGAGCCTTGGAATCCGCTCTTCCCCGTGAGATCCTGAAGGGGAGGAGTAAACGACTGGCCCGTAAATCGCCCCCCGCTGGGCCCGCGCCGCCCGCTGAAAATCGTCTCCATCGGTGGCGGAACCGGCCTTTCCACTCTGCTGCGAGGGTTGAAGCGCTACGTCAAGGCCGCCGAAGGCCAACTGGAGCTCACTGCGGTGGTGACCGTCACCGACGACGGCGGCAGTTCCGGCCGCCTGCGCCGCGAGTTCGACGTGCTCCCACCCGGCGATATTCGCAACTGCATGGTGGCGCTCGCCGAATACGAAGGCTTGATCTCGCGCCTGTTTCAATACCGCTTCGAAACCGGACGCGGCCTCAAAGGCCACAGCTTCGGCAACCTCTTCCTCACCGCCATGACGCGACCTGACCGGCGACTTCGCCCACGCCGTCACGCTCTCCTCCCAAGTGCTCTCCGTACTGGGCCGCATCTATCCTGCGACCTCCGCCAACGTGGTGCTCGAAGCCACGCTCGCCAACGGCCGACGAATTCAAGGCGAGACGCGCATCAGCCGCAGCACTTCGCCCATCCAGCGCATCAGCCTGCGCCCCTCTAAACCCAAGCCGCTCGCGGAAACGCTCCGCGCCATCGCCGACGCCGATCTCATTACCTTGGGCCCCGGCTCGCTCTTCACCAGCGTGATCCCCAACCTGCTGGTCGACGGTATTCCGCAAGCCATCGCGAAATCTCCAGCCCTCAAAGCCTACTTCGTGAACTTGATGTGGCAGCCCGGCGAGACCACCAACTTTCGCGCGTCCGATCATGTGGAGGCCATCCTGCGCCACTGCGGCCGCGCGCGCCACGTGCTCGACTTATGCGTGGTCAACACCGGGTCCCTGCCCAGCCGTCTCTTGAATCCTTACCAGGCCAAGTCCGCGCACCCCGTTGACAACGATATCGAGAACCTGGAGGCCCTGGGGCTGGAAGTGCTTTCCACCGATCTCTTGCGTATGTCCCGAGCGCATTCCGCCAACAAAATCCGCCATGATCCCGGAGCCATCGGGGCGGTCACCCTGGAACTAGCGCAGCAAGGCCGCGCGAGAAAACGGAAACTGAGTTTATGAAAACAAATTTATGAAAACCACGGTGGTGATCCTCGCGGCCGGTTTGGGAATGCGCATGCGCTCCAAGCAGGCCAAAGTGTTGCATCGCGCCGGCGGTTTGTCGCTGGTCGAACATGTGGTGCAAGCGGCCAGCGCCGTCGCGCCGCGCGATCGAATTGTCGTGGTTACCGGCCACCAGGCCGATACCGTCGAAGCCCTGCTCCAACCTATGGGTGTCCGCTTCGCGCGCCAGGTTCAGCAGAAAGGCACCGGCCACGCCGTGATGTGCGCCCGCGAGCAACTGCAGCAAGCCGATCCCGAGCAGGATGGATTGTTGCTGGTCCTCTACGGCGACACGCCGCTCCTATCCGCCGCCGCGCTTAAGCAACTTCACGATCATCAAGCTGCCTCCGGCGCCGCCGCGACCCTCATCACCACCACCCTCGACAACCCCTCCGGCTACGGCCGCGTGATTCTCGATAAAGCCGGCAACGTCACGAATATCGTCGAGCATAAAGACGCCACCCCCGAACAACTGAAAGTGCGCGTCATCAACTCCGGCATCTACTGCTTCCGCGCGAAGCTCCTGTGGAAGCACATCGCCGAAATCAAACCCAACGCCGCCTCCGGGGAACTATACCTCACCGATATGGCCGAGATTCTCAACCGCAACGGCCAGCGCGTCGAATCCCTGCACCTCGATGACTTCAGCGAATTACTAGGCATCAACACTCGCATCGAACTCGCCGAAGCCGACCGTATCCTCCGTGCCCGCAAAACTCGCGAACTGATGCTGGCCGGCGTCACCATCGAACGCCCCGAAACCGTAGCCATCGACGCCCAAGTGCGCGTGGGAGCCGACACCGTCATCGAACCCTTCGCCCGCCTGCTCGGCAACACCGCCGTGGGTGAAGACTGCCGCATCGGCCAGGGAGCCATCCTCGAATCCGCCGGCCTCGCCGATCGCGTAGTCATCGCGCCCTACACGCTCGTAGCCGATTCCCGCATCGATCCCGGCGCCCGCGTTGGCCCCTTCGCCCGCCTCCGCATGCAGGCCCAAATCGGCCCCGAAGCCCGCGTCGGAAACTTCGTCGAGTTGAAGAAAACCCGCCTGGGCGCCGGCTCCAAGAGCCAGCACCTGGCCTACCTGGGCAACGCCGAAATCGGCGAACGCGTGAATATCGGGGCCGGCACCATTACCTGCAACTACGACGGCGAGAAGAAACAGCGCCACTAAGATCGGCGCCGGAAGCTTCATCGGCAGCAACTCCTCACTGGTCGCGCCCGTCGAGATTGGCCAGGACAGTTACGTCGCCGCCGGCAGCGTGATCACCGACGCCGTCCCCGCCCATGCGCTCGCGCTCGGCCGCGCGCGGCAAGTGAATAAACTCGGCTGGGCGAAGAATCGCAAAAAGAAGTCCGTGAAAAAGACCTGACCTATTTCTTTTTGGACTTGGGTTGCTTAATGGCTCCGCGCACCACAATCATCGTGGCTGTGTCGCCCTCGTCATCGGTAACGTAACGCACTGTCACCCGGACTTTCACCGCCAGCTTCCCTTCGGTTTTGGTCTGCGGCGTCAGTTGGAAAGACCGGCTTTCGGCCTTCCCACGCACCGTTCTGCCCACTACGATGGTGTCGCTGGTGAGTTCCGTCACCGCGCCAGCGAAAAAGGCGTCGGGGGCCTTGCCAGTAGCAGTTTCGTCCGCCCACAGCGGCGCCGCAGCCGTCCAGGCCAGCAATCCGATCGCGAAAAAGGCGGTGGAGAAACCGGTCACTAATGTCAGCATACCGGAACTTATGCTCCATACAACCACCCAATATATGAAACTTATTTCACCTTTAATCAGAGCACCAGCACCGGATGATACACGCGTGGCAGCCGCATTTCGCCAATCGCAATCAGCTCGCCTTGCGGCGTGACTGCTTTCACGTAGCGCGTATCTTCACGAATCTGAAACGGCGAAACCCGGAAGTCGCGCCCGTTGCGAATCTGCCCCGCCGTGATCGCGTCCACCCGTTCCGCGGGAAACCCCGGCAGCAATTGCGCCGCCGGGATCAGCGCTTCCCCCAACCGCTCTTCCTGAGCCAGCACCGCCAGCTCCTCCAGCGTCCGTGCCTGCTCGATTTTGAAGTCTCCCGACGCCGTCCGCCGCAGCGCTTTCAAGAACGCCCCACACCCCAGCGCCTGCCCAGCGTCGTGCGCGATGCTGCGCACGTAGGTGCCCGCCGAACAATGCATGCGGATGGTGGCCTCGCACCCTTCGATCGCCACAATCTGCAGGTCATACACTTCGACCGCCACCGGTTTCAGCTCCACCGGCTGCCCCTTGCGAGCTAACTCATAAGCTGGCCGCCCCGCGATTTTCTTCGCCGAAACCGGCGGCGGCGTCTGTAGCAGCGCCCCCCGAAAACCCTCCAGCAACGCTTCGAGCGCGCTGCGTTCCAGGGTTACCGCAGTCTCCGCTGAAGTAGCCTCTCCATCCATGTCGTAGCTGTCGGTCGAATAACCAAAATGGATCACGCCCTCGTAAGTCTTGTCGTTGCGCGTGAAGAATTGCGCGAGCCGGGTGGCCCGCCCGATCACCACCGGCAGCACGCCCGTTGCCCCGGGATCGAGTGTCCCCAGATGCCCCACCTTGCGCGTCCCCGCCAGCCGCCGCATTTTATTTACGACGTCGTGCGAGGTCCACTCGCGCGCCTTGTCTACGATGATGACTCCGTCCACTAAGCCAATTTAGCAGGTGGCCCGAGTTACTTACCGGTTATTTTTGGTATTTGCGCGCGAACGTCGCCAAATCCAGCGCATCCACCTTCAACATCGCCTCCCGGAAGGCGTCGGGATCCGGCAGCGGACCGATCAGTACCCGGAAGATTTTGTCATTCGGCCCGGGCGCGACGAAAGCCTCGAACCCATGCACCCGCATCCCCTCCGCGAGAATCACCGCCATGCCGCGTTCCACGGCCCCCACCTGCAAATAGACCTTGCCGATTTCCGGCTCTCCCACCAGCGGCCGCGTGGATCTCGTCACAGGCTCCGCTTTAGCCAGCAGTGACGCTTGCGGAAGGGCCGCGGGAATCGGGCTCGCAACCGGCGCCGTCGCCACCTCCGCTGTCCGCTGGGCTCTCTTCGTGGCCACAGTCTCGCCCGCCAGGTATGCCAGCGAACCACAGACCGCTACCGCAATCACGCACACAAAGAGCCAGCTCGCCACCTGCGTCCGCCCCAGGACGAGTTCGTATTCCGTGGCCGATTCCAGCCCCGCCCTCTGCTCATCGGCAACCTTCGGCTGCGGGCTTGACTCCAGATTCAGAATGCTCGTCATCACCGATTCTATCGGCGCGATTCGGACGAACCTGTAGCTACAAATGGCGCTTTAGGAAACTGCAAATGTGGAACCCGTCCAGGAACTTGAACGGCGTTTCCCCCAGCGTGTAGTGGCCGCAGGGCAGCACCACCGCCTTGTAGTCCATCTTTAACTCGCGCGCCTTCGCGATCACCTGCTCGGAAAACTGCAGCGGAAACGTCGTATCGTAGCGCGCATAAATGAACAGCGACTTCTTCTTCAGCGTCGCGTACCGCTCAATATAGTGCGGCGGGCTGATCACCATCCAGGCATCGCGCAGCTGCTCCAGCGTGACCTCCGGCTCCAGACTTTCCCGAATATGCTTCGACGACAACCCCTCCCACACCACATCCGCAAAATACGTCGAGCAGTGGTTGAAAACGTTCACCTCGATGCGCGGATCGTGCGTGCTCGCCAGAAACGCGTAGCACGAACCCAAACTGGTGCCCACAATGCCCACCCGTTCGTAGCCTTCTGACTCCAGCCAGTCAACCGCGCTGCGCGTGTCTATCACCGCCTGCCGTGTAGCATCGATGGTGCGCGCGATATTCGAAGACACCGCGTAATCCGCCCGCTTCAGTTCCGCCGGCATGCGGTAATCGTGATACGGCGGACTCAGCCGCAGCGCCGAAATTCCCAGCTTGGCCATGCCGCTGCACAACGCATTATGCTGGGTCGCCGACGCATTCCAATGCGGCAGCACCAGCGCCGCCACTCGCCGCGCCCCCGGCTTCAGCTTCGCCGGAAACCACTGCGCGTGCACCCGGTTGTTTTCCGGATGCGGCGTCTCCACCGCACTCGTAAAGCGCAGCAGATTGCCCGTGAGTTCAAAATCCGTAGGCGGCCGGTACGCAAAAAACTGGTCGCTCGATTCCAGCGCCGCCCGGTTCAATAGCTTCAAATAGGCGTGCGAATCGTGCCCGTTCTGCGGATTCTCGCAGCGAAACCGGCCAATCCTTGGTCCATTCCAGCCCCCAGTCGAACGGCCGCACCATGCGGTCCGTGGCCCGGGAGCACAAACGGTCCTCCCAGTCGTACATCCACCTCGCGTAAAGTTTTCGCATGAATCCACTACCAGTTTAAGGGAGTGGTGCCGGGCGGGAGAAGTTGACCGAAATAAAAGATGGGGAGGTACGCCCCTCCGATAAGGCGTCCTCCCCGAAAGTCCCCGTGCCGCCGCTCTATTTTGAGTGTGTCAGCGCGGGCAAAGGAAACAAGGAGAGATCAATTTACAAGCTCTGGGATCACACTGCCCTTGGCGGCAGCACCTGACTGCGTCCGGAATTCGTACTGCTGGATTTCGAGAGCGGCCCGCCCTTCTTCAAAGCGCACCACCCGGCCGCGCGCCACCAACTTCAGCGCGACTTTGTTGTTCAATTGCACCGGCCAGTTGATGGCCACTTCCAGGCGCCGCCCCGGCAGCAACATGTGTTCCGACGTAAACAGAATGCCGGAACTGGAAATGTTGAGGGTCTTCCCTTCGCCGGTCTCTTCGCCGCCGCGCTTGTTCAAGACCCGGAAGCGGACTTCGCGTTCGATCGGGAATCTGTCTGAGTGCCGCCGGTCTGACTGTGCTTTTTCCATCACGCTCACCGTGTTACCTCGCTCTTTGAGTTTCGTCGCCGGGGCGTGTTCAAACAATAGATAACCCGGCCTATTTCGAGCCAGTACTAAGGTCTGGCCGATCTGGTACTGGCATCCTAGTCCGGTGGAAAATCAGTCAGTTACGGACTTCCGCCGCGCCCGGATCTCCGCCAGGCGCTGCGCAATCCGCTGCTCGATGCCGCGGTCGGTGGGATGGTAGAACTCCGTGCCCCGTAGTTTGTCCGGCAGGCACTCCATGGTATTCATGGCGTCTTCAAAGGCATGAGCGTGCTGGTAATCCGCCCCGTAACCCCATTCCTTCATTGGCTTGGTAGGAGCATTCCGCAGTTGCATCGGCACCGGCTCCGCCGTCGTCTTCGCCACCGTCTCCCGCGCGGCGTTCAGCGCCGTATACGCGGCATCGGACTTGGGAGCCACCGCCAGATACAGCGTGATCTGCGCCAGCGCCTGATCCCCCTCCGGCACTCCCAAAAAATGGACCGCCTGCTGCGCCGCCACGGCCTGCTCCAGCGCGCGCGGGTCCGCCAGGCCGATATCCTCGATCGCCATCCGCATCAGCCGCCGCGCCAGATACAGCCGGTCCTCGCCCGACTCCAGCATCCGCGCCAGCCAATACAAAGCCGCATCCGCGTCCGAAGACCGCACGCTCTTATGCAGCGCCGAAATCAGATTGAAATGCTCCTCGCCGCTCTTGTCGTAGAGCAGCATCTTGCGCCCCAGCACGGATTCCACAGCCTCTCGATCCAGCACGCCCTCGTGCGCGACAGCCGAAGCCAGTTCCAGCAGATTGTAGGCCGCCCGCGCGTCGCCATTCGAGTACACTGCAATCTGCTCCAGCAACTCGCGCGGCGCAGCAAGCCCGAGCACCTTCAGCGCCCGCTCCAGCAGCGTGACGATTTCGTCCGCCGACAGCGCCCGCAGCGCATAAACCTTCGCGCGCGACAGCAACGCCGACACCACTTCGAACGACGGATTCTCCGTAGTCGCGCCAATCAGAATGATGTCGCCGCGCTCGACATAGGGCAGAAACGCGTCCTGCTGGGCGCGATTGAAGCGGTGAATTTCATCGACGAACAGCACCGTGCGCCGCCCCGACCGCCGGCTCCGCTCCGCATCCGCCATCACGCTCTTGATCTCTTTGATCCCGCTCAGCACCGCGCTGAACGGCACGAAATCGGCCTTGGTCATGCGGGCGATCACCCGCGCCAGCGTAGTCTTGCCCACGCCCGGCGGCCCCCACAAGATCAGCGATTGCAGCTCGTCCCGCTCGATCTGCGCGCGCAGCGGTTTGCCCGGGCCCAGAATGTGTTCCTGCCCGACGAAGTCCTCGAACGTCTCCGGACGCATGCGCTCCGCCAGCGGACGCTTCGAGTCCGCCTCTGTTCCCGGCGGCGTAGTGTCGAACAAACTCATCGCGCGGCCCCTCGCTGCCGTCGCGCCTCATAGAGTAGAATCCCCGCCGCCACCGCAGCGTTCAAAGATTCGACGCCCGCCGTAGGAATTCGCAAGCCCGTGGCCCGCTCAGCAAGCCCCGGGCTCACCCCCCGCCCCTCGCTGCCGATGATGATCCCGCAGCGCGCACTCAAATCCGCCTCGCTCACCAGCCTCCGCGGCGCGCGGCATCGCCGCATACCAAGCCAGCCCCTGCCTGCTCCAAAATCTCCTCCGGCCTCGACCCCCGCCACCAGCGGCACCCGAAACGCCGACCCGGCCGACCCGCGCAGGCACTTGGGATTGTACGGATTCACCGTGCCCTTCAAAAACACCACGCCAGTAGCCCCAAACGCCTCCGCCGCCCGCACGATCGCCCCCGCGTTGCCCGGGTCCTGGACGCCATCGAGCACCACCACCAGCGCCGCGCCACGCGTCATCTGCTCCAGCGTCGCCACCGCCGGACGCACCAGCGCAATCACTCCCTGCGGGGTCTCCGTCGACGCCAGTTCCCGAAACGTTTTGTCGCTGACCACCCGCGCATCCGGATAATGCACGTGCGCCGACTCCGCCACAATCACCGCGCCCAGCTCGCACTTCGCCGCCAGCGCCTCTTCGAGCAGATGCGCGCCTTCGGCCACCGCGTAGCCGTCTTCCGTGAGAGTCCCCTTGGAAACGGCGCGGCGGATTTGTTTGACCAGCGGGTTCTTGTCGCTGAGAGAGTCCACTACAATGATTCTGAACGCCCAGCATAACGCACATGAGACGGCCACTGACATGGATCGCAGCATTCCTGGTGTGCTTGGCCGCCGCCTTCACATTGATCCGGGTGCTGGCGGTGGCCCGCGACATTCGCCGCCAGTCGACCGTCGACGAAGTCCGCCCCGCCGACGTCATCTTGGTTCTAGGCGCCGCCGAGTATCGCGGCAAGCCCTCGCCGGTGCTCGAAGCCCGCCTCAACCACGCCCTGTTTCTCTACCGCCAGCAGTGGGCCCCGCGCATCCTCACCACCGGAGGCGCCGGCGGCGACCCCACCTTCACCGAAGGCGAAGTGGGCCGGGCATACCTAAGCAGTCACGGCATCCCGTCCGAAGCGATTCTCACCGAAACCCAAGGCTCCAGCACCGTGGAGAGCACCGTAGCCGCCGCCGAAATCATGCGCCGCCTGGACTTGAAATCGTGCATCGTAGTGAGCGACGGCTATCACATCTACCGCGTCAAAAAGATGCTCGAATCCCGAGGAATGGACGTGTTCGGCTCCCCCCGCCCCTCTGAGCCGCGCGACACCTGGGGTGAGCGCTGGCTCTACTTCCGCCAAGCCATCGCCTACGGCCTATGGCGCATCGGCATCGCGGTTTGACGCGTCACGCGCGGGCGGAGCGCACCACTTGCTCGGCCCAAGCCGTGGAATCGAGGTACGCCTCACCAATCGCCGCCGTGGAAATTCCGCAGCGCTGCGCGAGCTCCGCCAAGTGTCCCCAGTCGCCTCGTTCATAGCAACACACCAACTGAAAAAGACCGGTCAAGAGATCCATTTCCGGGCCGGTTCCCAGAACGGCTTCGGTGACCTTTCTCCCCAGATCCATGCCCCGCAGAGCCTCTTCCAAAGGTTGATCCACCAACGCGTCCAGGAGCGAGAACATACCCACTAAAAAAGCCTGGTTAGAACTGTCGCCCCGCGCCAACTCGGCTAAGCGCTCGCAAAAGCGTGCCCGCACCAGCGAGAGCTTGAGCAATTCGCCGGGCTTATTCGTCGCCAGTTTAGGCAGGGTCGCCAGCGTCACCCAGCGGCGAATATGGTCCTCCCCGAGCGCTACCAACGCGGTGTGGATCGACCGAATATCGCCGCGTTTAAACAGGGCTGAGTTGGCGTAGCGCAGCAGCTTGTAGGTGAGCGAAACGTCCTCTCGAATCAACTGTTCCAGCCGCCGGAAATCCAACTCTGGCTGTTGCACTTCACGCAGCAGACGCAGGCAGGCGGTGACCATCATCGGGATGTCCTGGCTGCGCACTATTTCCGGCCGGGCGAAAAAATAGCCTTGAAATAGATCGTAGCCGGCGCGCCGCGCCCACTTGAATTCCTCGTAGGATTCCACTTTTTCCGCCAGCATTTGCACCCCGCGTGGTTTATAAGTGCGCAGCATGTCTGCTTGCTGCTTGCGGGAGCTCAAGCGCAGATCCACTTTAATCACATGGGCTATGCGGGCCAAAGGCGCGAAAGCGGGCTCGTCGGCAAAGTCGTCAAGCGCCAAGATGTACCCCTGCTTGCGGATGCTCTGGCACAAAGCCACCAGATCCGCCGTAGGAGCCACAGTTTCCAGAATCTCAATGACCAGGGCCTCCCGCGGCAGCGTCAAATACATGTTCTCCGCCAGCAGGCGATGATCGAAATTCACGAACGCTTTCTTCCCGCCGAGCAGCGCTTCCGCGCCGGCTGACAGCAAGGTGTTCGAAAGGACCTGCATCGTAGCCGCCGCCGCTTCGGTGCCGTCGAACTGGTTGCTGCCTGCGTCCGACCGGAACAGCAGTTCATAGCCGTAAAGATTCCGCTGGCTATCGAAAATGGCTTGGCGGGCGACTAATACTTCCACCACCTACTATCGGACGAATTGCTGGAAAAGCCCATGAAAAGATCAAATATTCTGCGCGAGCGCAAAAACCGCACGTTTCGCCAACCCCCCGGATTGCAGGTTAGTACTTGCGCAGCACCGCCAGCAGTTTCCCCTGCACCCGTACCGACGCTTTGGACACGTATATCGGCTGCATCGCAGCATTGGCCGGCTGCAACCGCACCCTGTCTCCGGGCTCGTTATAAAAGCGCTTCAGCGTCGTTTCCACATTGTCCACCAGAGCCACCACGATATCGCCGTTGCGCGCGTCGCTGGCCTTCTCGATCAACACGTAATCGCCATCGCAGATGTGGTCTTCGATCATCGAATCGCCGCGCACCTTCAGCGCGAAAGTATCCGGATCGCCCGCGAAATCCGCAAAGTTGAGCGTGTCCTCGCCCGCGATCGCCTCCACCGGCTGCCCCGCCGCGATGCGCCCCAACAACGGAACTTCAACGCGCGCAGGCATTTGCCGATGCTGCCTCTGCTCCTCGTAATACTTCGGAGCCACCTCAAGAGACCGGCTCTGGTTGAACCCGCGCTTCAAATACTCCTTGGATTCGAGCGCCAAAATATGCTTATGCACCGTCGCGAGCGATGCCAGCTCCAAGCCCTCCGCGATCTCTTCATAACTCGGGCTGTAGCCCCGCTTCTCTAGGAAGCCCGCGAGGAACTCCAGGAATTCTTTCTGGCGTTTGGTAAGAGCCATAAAGCAATAATAGGCGAAGAAAAGGGGAATTTGCAAGCTAAAAATTTCTTCAGACCGAATTCAATTACCCCTCCTTTCCGCGCCCTCCATCGACGAGACAACTGGACCTCGAAGTGCTCCAACCATCGCGGGCCAATGCCCCGGAGGATAAAACCATGTTTAGATTTGCACTGCTCACCATCGCTCTCACGCTCGCGGCCGGCTGTTCCAGCCAACCCCAATCCGCCGACGTGAAAGATGCCACCGAAAAATCCCTGAAAGACGCCGGCTATAAGGACGTCACGGTATCGCAGGACCGCAGCAAAGGCGTGGTGACCATCGGGGGTCACGTGGACTCGCAGGAAGACAAAGCGCGCGCGGAAGCCATCGCCAAAGCCTCCGCCGGCGGCCAGATCGTCGCCGACGAAATAGGCGTGCAGCCCGCGCCCACCGCGAGAATCGCCAAGGAAGTCAGCGCGGATGAAGACGCCGCCATCAATAAAAATCTGGACGCCGCATTCACCGCCGCGGGACTTACCGGCGTAAACCACAAGACCAAAAACGGAGTAGTGATCCTTACGGGTAAAGTACCCGCAGCTGCCACCCGCAGCCAGGCTGAGTTAGCCGCCAGCCAGATTCCGAACGTGCAGCAGGTAGTGAACGAAATTCAAACCACGCAGAATTAATTGCGTCCGTGGTCCATCAAGCGCGGCGGACGGCTGCCAATCACGCAGCCCCCGCGCGCTTGATCCTGCCGCTAATCATCTCCACCATGCCAATGGCCCCCAATCCCAACAGCAAGTGCACCACGCGAATCGCTTCGTGCGCCTCTCCTGGCAGGAAGGAGCCCATCCGGAATGCAAACGCAAGCACAATGACGCCGTAAAACATCCCGCCCAATACCAGCCCCGCCGGAACCCCCTTTCGCAGCCCGATCCCCGAAAGAATCCACAGCAGCCCGATCACCACCTCACCGATCCGCATATGCACCGGCACGAAGCGCAGCGAATGCCCCGTCCAAAAGCGAAACCCCAGCACCAGCAAAATCAGGCCCAGCACGCGCACTGCATTTTGGATCACCAGCGCCGCAACTCTCATAGCGCTTAGGATCGCACGCCCGGACCCGTCAATTGTTATCCTGCGGGTATGCAGCTCCGGCACTCCGTCTGCGCGCTCGATTGCCCCGACGCCTGCGGCCTGCTAGTCCACATCGAAGACGGCCGCGCCACCAACCTGCGTGGCGATCCCGATCATCCCGTCACCCGCGGCTTCCTGTGCGGCAAAGTCGCTCAATATCTGGAGCGCGAATATTCGCCAGACCGCCTGCTCTATCCGCAAAAACGCACCGGCGCCAAAGGCCAAGGCCGCTTCACCCGCATCTCCTGGGACGAAGCCCTCGACACCATCGCCGACGCCTAGCCGCCATCGCGCAGGAACACGGCCCCGAATCGATCCTCCCCTACAGCTACGCCGGCACCATGGGACTCCTCAACGGCTCCGGCATGGACCGCCGCTTCTTCCATCGCCTGGGAGCTTCGCGCCTTGACCGCACCATTTGCTCCTCGACCGGCGGCGCCGCGCTGACCGCCACGCTAGGCCTGCGCTACGCCACCGAGCCCGAACAATTCCGCCACTCGAAATTGATCATCGCCTGGGGCGCGAACATTCACGGCACCAACGTGCACCTGTGGCCCTTCATCGTCGAAGCCCGCCGCAACGGAGCCAAGCTGGTCGTCATCGACCCCGTCAAAACCCGCACCGCCGCGCTAGCCGACCGCCATCTCTCCGTCAACCCCGGCAGCGATCTAGCGTTAGCGCTAGGCCTGATCCACGTAATCGTCGGCGAAAATCTTCACGACGCCGATTACGTCGCCCGCCACACCAACGGCTTCGATGAGCTAGCGCAGCTAGCGCGCGCCTACGATCCAGCTCGCGTAGCCGCCCTCACCGGCATCGCGTCCGAAGACATCGTCCAGCTAGCGCGCGACTACGCCACCACGCGCCCCGCCGCCATCCGTCTGAATTTATGGAGTCCAGCGCAGCGAGCGCGGCGGCGCAGCCGTGCGCGCCATCAGCCGCTCTCCCCGCGCTCACCGGATCGTGGAAAGAAGTCGGCGGCGGCCTGCAGCTCTCCACCTCGCACGCGTTCCACTTCAATAGCGCCGCCCTTGAGATGCCGGAACTGCAGAGCGCCCACTCGCCGCGAAGCCCGCATCGTCAACATGGCGGAGCTAGGCAAAGCCCTCACCGAACTCAACGACCCGCCCGTCAAAGCGCATGGTGGTCTACAATTCCAACCCCGCCACCATCGCCCCGAATCAGAGCGAAAGTCCTAGCCGGAATGCGCCGCGAAGATCTGTTCACGGTGGTGCTGGAACAATTCCAGACCGACACCGCCGATTACGCCGACATCCTTCTGCCCTCGACTACTTTTCTGGAACACACCGATCTCTACCGCTCCTACGGCCATTACCATGTGCAGCTCGCGCGCCCCGCGATCGAAGCCCCCGGCGAAGCCCGCTCCAACGTAGAAGTCTTCCGCGACCTGGCCCTGCGCATGGGTTTCGACGACCAGTGCTTCCGCGATTCCGAAGACATCATGATCCGCTCGCTGCTGCGCTCCGGACACCCGTTCCTGGAAGGCATCACGCTCGAACGCCTGGAGCAAGAGCACTCCATCCGCCTGAACATCTCCGAGCCCGGCACGCCATTCCTGCCCTTCGCCGAAGGCGGGTTCGGCACTGCCCTCGGGCAAGTGCGAATTCGGCGCCGAAACGCTGGACTACGCTCCGCCCGATCGAATCCCGCTTCGGAGACGCGTCCCTCCAGCGCGCGCTATCCGCTGGAACTGATCTCGTCGAAGAACGACGACAGCATGAACTCCACGTTCGGCAACCGTCCAGCTGTCGACGCCGCCACCGTCGCTGCTCCACTTGAACCAGGCCAGACGCGCAAGCTCGCGGCATCCAGACCGGCGACCGCGTGCGCGTCTTCAACGACCGCGGCAGCCTGCTGCTGCGCGCCGATGTCGACGGCGCGGTGCAGCCCGGAGTCAGCCCGCGCCCCCGCCGTGCGCTGGAACAAACGCGCCGAGGACGGTCCGCAGCGTCAACGTACTCACCTCAGACCGCCTCACCGACATCGGCGGCGGCCCCACGTTCTACAGTTGCCTGGTAGAAGTCGAACGCTGCGGCGATTGACTAATGAACCCGTGCCGAGAGCGCCGCCGCCCGCTCCAACATCGCGTCCAGATCCGCGCGCGAATAGTAATGCCCACGCACACCACAGCATTGATCTTCTGCGTGTTCCGAATGTCCTCGAGCGGATCGGCGTCGAGCAACACCAAGTCCGCCGACTTCCCTTCCTCCACCGTCCCCGTCTCCTCCAGAATCCCGAAGTACCGCGCCGGATTCCGAGTGGCCGTCTGCAGCGCTTGCATCTTGCGTCAGCCCGGACTCCTGCAGCAGCACCAATTCCTGATGCAGCCCCCACCCCGGCAGCACCGGATTGAACGGATTGGTATCCGTGCCCGCCAGCAATTCCACGCCCGCGCGATGCATATCCCCCACCAGCTTGCGGTAACGCGTCAACAGCATCCGCATGCGCTGATGCAGCACTTCATACTCCGCCGGCGACTCATCCCGCAAGTAATAGATCACACGCGGGTCCCAGTTGTCCGTCCACGCCTTTGGGAGAAACCGCCGCCGCGGATCGTTCACAAACTCCTCATCCAGCTCATGCACGAAATCCATCGAGAATCGCCAGCGTAGGCGTCTGCCAAGTCCCGTTCTTCACGAACGCCTGGAACATCGCCGCGGCTTTCTTCTCGTCGTAAGTGTCCACCAGCCCCGCGAGCATCGGCCAAGCCAGCAGCCGCAGCCGCTGCGCGCCCGTGATCTTGGGATCGTACATCATCGGCCACGCGCTCCGCTGCGCAGCCGGCCCTCGTCGGTCGACGCGTTCAACAAAATATTATTGAGATGTTCCTCGCTGCGCATTCCCGCCGTCCGACGCCTCCAGCGGACTCACCTCCTCCGGCACATGCCCCGCCACCGGAATCCCCGCCGCGCGCGCCTCGTCCATCAGCGCCAGAAACGCCTCCCGCGGGACGCTGTTATACACCTTCAGGAAATCCGCGCCGTCGGCCTGCAGCGCCGCGCACCGCCGCCCGCGCCTGTTCCGCGTTCGCCACCGCCACGGCATCCGGCGACGTGCCCGTCATTAAAGGACCGTCAATAAACCCCGGAGCGAACATGCGAGGCGCATCCGGCAGCAGCTTCCATTGCCGGATGGTCGCGAGCGCCACCCCCGAATACATCTCGCGCACGCCCGTGATCCCGTTCGCCACCAGCAGCGGAAACATAATCTGCGGCGCCGTGATATGCATGTGCATATCCCACAGTCCCGGGATCAGAAACTTGCCCGTGGCATCGATCACCACCGCTCCGCGATCGCATCCACGCGCGGTTGAACCGACACAATGCGCCCGTCGCGCACCACTACAGTGAAGTCTGGTTTAGGAGGCGCCCCGGTAGCGTCGATCACCGTAGCGTGTTCGAAGACCAGCGTCTGCGCGAACCCAACGGAAGCAATTAGGAAAAGGAGAGCGCCGCGCACTACAGCAACTTGGTAATAGCGGCTTCCAGATCCGCGAGCGAAGTCTCGCCGAAGAAGGACCGCACCTTCTTCCCGCTGCGGTCGTAGAGAAACAAAGCCGGCAGCTCGCCGCTCGACCACTTGGCATCCACTGCGGGATAGAATTTGTCGTTGTCAGCGGTCTTCAGCAGATAATTCGCGCCCCCTGCGCGATTATCCTGCAGCAGCTTCGCCGCAGCAGTTTGCTGCTCCGCCTCATCCGCCGAAATCATCACCAGATCGAACCCGCGCGCGGCCAGCTTGTGCGACAACTGCACCAGTTGCGGCATCTCCTTGCGGCACGGCACGCACCACGTAGCCCAGAAATTAGCGAGCACCACTTTGCCGTGGTGCGCGGCAATCACTTTCGGATAACTCGCCTGATCGACCGGAGTCAGCTTGCCCTGCGCCGCCAACGCAGCAGCCATCATCACCAAACTTGCCAGCAGCTTCATTTCTTTTCCGGCTTGTCGAGCTTGAAGTTCATCACCGCTTCCTTG
This sequence comes from Bryobacterales bacterium, assembly GCA_963745995.1. Taxonomy (GTDB): domain Bacteria; phylum Acidobacteriota; class Terriglobia; order Bryobacterales; family Bryobacteraceae; genus Palsa-187. The sequence continues at coordinate 1,920,635 of CAVUZF010000004.1, read as the reverse complement.
GGTTATCGAAAATACTCAAAGTCCGCGGCGTCGCCGTCATGTCGCCGAACTTGGCCGTGATCTGGTAATCGATGTCAGGCCGCAGACCCGTAAAATGATACTGCCCGTCGTTCTGCGTGATGAAGGACCGCACCTGCAACGTGCGCATGTCCTTCAACTGCACCACCGCCCCGTTCGCCGGCTGCTCCTGCGCGTCGAGTACCACTCCCATCACATTGCGCAGCTTGGCCTCTTCGCGCTTCTCCTTGCGCGTCTGCGCCTGCCCAAAAAGCCCCGCGGAAACCAGCAGCGCCACTGCCGCCAAGGCCAACAACCGAGCGCCGTTCCGCATGGGGATCATAGTTTGCTCCATTACTCTTGCTTATTTGGACTCGGCAGGCAACGTCAAAGTTACCTCCACGCGCTCTTCGCCGCCGACCGCAGCCTCTTTTTCCGCCGCCTGAAAGCCCTTCAGGGACGCCCGCACCACGTAAGTGGCCGCCCCCGGCAGCACCCGGAAAGCGAATTCGCCGCGCGCGTCGCTCACCGCTTGCAGTTTCTTGCCCTTGGGCGCGTCCTTCATCGCCAGCGTCACCGTAGCCCCCGGCAGAGAGAAGCCGTTCTCGCGAAACACCGCCCCCGCCACCACCGCATGGGGAGCGTCGTTTTTCCGCTGCGCCCGCGTCGCCCCGCCCAGCAGCAGCGCGCATCCGCACAATGCGGCGGCCAGTCTACTTCCAGGCCTTGTCCTCATCGTCTTCGTCTTCTTCGTCTTCGTCAGCGTCCTCGTCGTCTTCGTCCAAATCGTCGTCAAGGTCTTCTTCATCATCCTCATCGACGCCATCCGGCACCAGTTCCAGCGGACTCACGCCACTGACATTGAGATTTGCGCCGCACTCCTCGCAGATGAGCGAATCCCCCTCGTCCAGTTCTTCCTCGTCAACATCTATGACCGCATCGCAAAGCGGGCAGTTGACCATCGCTCCCCTCCCTCAATTCAAAGGCACGTGCGTGACACCACGCATCCAAGAACTATATTGTACCCATGAACTATATTTACCACGACATCCGCCGCGCAACGCGGCTAGGCGGGCTGCAACGTGCCGGCGGCGCGTTCGAGATCGGCGCGTGGATAGGGTCACCAGTGTCTTTTCCAGGTCCTCGCCGGAGGAGATCATGTAGCGCAGATGCCGTCCCGCCAGTTTCAAGCACCACGGGTCCGTCAGCGCGTGCCCGGATTTCGCGGCCAGCGCCAGCAGCAGCGGATGCGGCAGCGCGACGATCTTTTCCTGCTTGTCTTCCCCTTCCGTCCACACCACGAACTTCACATCGACGGTATCGGCATGGCGGATGGAGATGCCGGTCTGCAGCCAGCGGAACTCCACCTCCCAGGTGCGGCCAAAAGGGTCGGGCCCAGCTTGAAAGCGGCGAACATTGTCAGGCATCGTTACTAGCGTAACAAAGAGCATGGGCTCACCGAGGGGAACTGATTTTTCTTATCTGCGTCAGCGGGTTCCCATCTGCGAGCCAATCTCCGCCCGGTAGTTTATAATCGTGGGCAGGTTCCTATGAAACTTAAGTTCTTGGTCTGCTGGGCGCCGCTGCTCCTGACGCAGGGTTTGGCGCAGCAGCAGGGAGCGGTTCCCCTGCCCCCGCCCGCCGCAGCCCAGGAGCAGATAGAGCCGGGCGCCGCCTCCATCAAAGTCGAAGTCAACGAGGTCATCGTCCCCGTAACCGTCACCGACGACAAGGGCCGCTTCGTTTCCAACCTCGAACAGAAGGACTTTCAGATTTTCGACGAGGGCAAGCTGCAAAGCATTGAGTTCTTTTCCCGCGAGCGCGCGCAGCCGGTGGTAGCCGGCCTCCTGCTCGATCTCAGCAATACCAGCCGCACCCAGTGGAAACATTTTCAGGATGCCGCCACTGAGCTGATGCTGGCCCTGCTCCCCGGCAAAGAAAAATTCTCCGGTTATCTGATCGGCTATGGCAACAAAGCAGAGCTGATGATCAACACCACCTCCGACTCCGAGCCGTTCGTTTCCAAGATCCGCGACTTGAAACCCGGCGGCGGCGCCGCGCTCTACGACGCCATCTATATGGCCTGCACCAACCGCGCGCTGATCAAGGGTGAGCCCTTCGAGCCGCGCCGCGTGCTCATCGTGATTGGCGACGGCAACGATAACTCCAGCAAGAAGACTTTGCAGGAGGTTCTGGAAGTCGCGCAGCGGAATCTGGTCACCATCTACGGCATTAGCACCACGGCCTACGGCTTCACCAGCGTGGGCAGCGACAACCTGATCAAGCTGGCGGAAGAAACCGGAGGCCGCGTCGAATATCCCCTGCAAGACGTGTATAAAGACGTCTCCGGTTTTCAATCCACGCCCTCGGACGAAGGAAACCTGGCCTTCCATGCCGGCACCGGCGGCTTCGCCTCCGCCATCGCGACGGCCCTGTTCCATTCGGTGGCCAATGTGGCTGGAGAAATTACCACGCAATATATCCTGCGCTATATTCCCGACGACTCGGCGTCAGCGGACAAAGTCTTCCGGTCTCTGAACGTGAAGGTGGCGCTGCCTGACGTCAAGGTGCGGGCCCGCAAGGGCTATTACCCGGTAGGTAAGTGAGCCGCCAACCTCTCGTTTGCGGCCGATAAGTTAGACCCCATGCCTCTCGCAAGCACATCGTCTCTCGCGAGCATTTCGGTTGCGGGCACGCGCGCTGCTCGCTATTCGCTGCTGACGGTGGAACTGCCGGGAGCGCCTCCCGTCACCGCCGGCGTGCTGCTCGAAGACCCCGCCACCAACTTGCGTCCACATCCGTCTGCGCCGCGATTGGGACCGGTTCGCCCCCGGCGAAGCCGAAGTGCTGTCGCTGCTCGAAGACGACCTGCTGGCCCGCGCCGCGCAAATGGGAGCGGCCCGGTTTCTGGCGCAGCTCGAAGACACGCTTTCGAACACCGTCCGCGTCAGCGACCGCCGCGAGACCATTGTCGAAGACTTCCCGCGCGCGCTCGGCCGCTTGTACCGCCAGCATGTCACCGCCGCCGCCCAGCCCTTTGTCACTCACCTGCCGCGCTATTCGCTAGCCGTCGCAGCGGGGCCCTTCCTCGAAAACCACGTCATCGAAGAAGAGGCCTGGGAAGAAGCCCCGCCCAACTTGCGTCTGACCCCGGAAATGTTCGTAGCTCGCATCGCCGGACGCTCCATGGAACCACTCATTCCGGACCAATCGCTGTGCGTGTTCCGCCGCGGCGTCACTGGATCGCGCCAGGGCCGTCTGGTCCTGGTCGAAGCCCTCGACCAGGGCGGCAACGACCGCTACACCGTGAAGCGCTATCGCGGCGAGAAACGCCAAAGCGAAGACGGCGAATGGTCCCACCAGCGCATCCGCCTGGAACCGCTCAACCCAGCCTTCGACGCCTGGGATCTCGACCCCCAAGAAGACCGTTACCGAATCCTCGCCGAGTTCGTCCAAGTTCTAGATTGAACCCTATATGCAACACTACCGGATCGCATTAAAATAGGATCGAAATGCCACGCTTGTTTTTCTTGCTGCTGCTTCCGGCGCTGGCCCTGGCCGCCGATAAATACGATGGTCCCCGCCCGCCTCAGCCCGACATGCTGTACCTGGTGCACGCCGACAACCTGGTCCCCACCGAAGCCGTCGAAGCCAAAGAGGAGTCCGGCGTCTACAACGTCCCCGGCGCCGCCTCACCAGCCCGCACCCCTCTGGCCGAGCCCATTTTCCTGATCCAGAGCGACAAAGTCCTCCCTGAACGCCTGGAACTCTACCGTTGGGAAATCAAAGGCGGACGCCGCGAGCTCGCCATCGGCAAAGGCAACAAGCGCAAAGGTGGCGCGCGCGCTCTCCATCTTTCGGTGAACAAGCTGGACGGCCGCCTTTATAAGGTCGAAGCCTCAGAGCCGCTCGATAACGGCGAATATTCGCTCTCGCCCAACGACTCCAACAAAGTGTTCTGCTTCGAAGTATATTAACTTCTGACACGTCTGCTAGAATCGAGTCTTTGGCATCATTGGGGTTCCTTGCTTACCCGCGTCTTCAAAAGTTTCCAGCATCGTGATTTCCGGCTGATGTGGTTCGGTGCCTGCACCTCCACCATCGGCACTTGGATGCAATCGACAGCCCAAGCGTGGCTGGTCTACGACCTATCCAAGGACTCCTTCTACCTCGGCCTCGACACCTTCCTGGCGCAAGTCCCCATCATCTTGTTCTCGCTAGTGGGCGGCGTCATCGCCGACCGCATGAACCGCCGCAATCTGCTACTCATCTCGCAATACGTGCAGATGACCACCGCGTTGATCTTGACCCTGCTGGTGTTTTTCAAAGTGGTCCACGTCTGGCACATCCTGTGCCTCTCCTTCATCGTGGGCATCGCGCAGTCCTTCGGCGGCCCGGCTTATCAGGCCCTGCTGCCGACGCTGGTTGGCAAGGAAGACATCCCCAACGCCATCGCCATGAACTCCATCCAGTTCAACCTGGCGCGCGTCATCGGACCGACTCTCGGCGGCATCGCCCTCACCACCGTCGGCGCAGCCTGGTGTTTCGGATTGAACAGCCTCTCCTTCATCGCCGTGGTCATCTCGCTCTACATGATCAACGTGAAATACATCCCGGCGAAATCGAGCGAGCCCATCCTGAACAGCATGCGCCAGGGCATCGGCTTCATCCGCAAGAAACCCGGCATGGACGGCTTGATCGTGCTGGCCTTCGGCATGACGCTGCTGGGCATTCCGCTGCTGACCTTCCTCCCCGTGTTCGCGAAAGACGTCCTGCACGGCGGCGCCAAGGGCTTCACCCAACTCCTCGCCTTCTCCGGAGCCGGCTCCGTCTGCGGCGGCCTGATCGTCGCGGCGTTCGGCAAGATTCACGGCCAGGGCCGCACGGCGCTGATGGTGCTGGTGCTGATGGGCGGCATCATCTTCGCCTTCTCGCAATCCACGCGCTTCTCGCTCTCACTGCTGCTCATCTTTATGTCCGGCGGAGCCATGATGATTTCGATGTCCATGGTCAGCTCTCTGGTCCAGGCCGTCGCCTCTGACGAAATGCGCGGCCGGGTGATGAGCGTGTATAACGTGGCCTTCCGCGGCGGCATGCCGGTAGGCAGCCTGATCCTAGGCAAGCTGATCCCCATCTTCAGCGCGCCAGTGATCATGGGCTGGAGCGGAGGCCTGCTGGCCCTCCTCGGCCTCTACTTCCTAGTTGTTCAACGCCGCGTGGCGCAACTATAATAAAAACGCTCCTTATGGCAGTGGAGTCGTTCTTCACCCGCTGGCGCAAGGCGGTCAGGCCCCTTCCCCGGGCAACCCCCAGCGCCGCGCTCCTGGCGCAGCAGCGCAGACAGCGGAGATTGATTTACCGGACCCTAGCCGTAATTGTGCTCGCCGGCGCCGCTTGGCCGGTCTACAACTATCTTGCCAACGCTCCCGCGCGCGCCCGCGCCGAACTCGCCCTCGGCCTAAAGAAGCTGAGCCCCGGAGCCTACGAAGAAGCCATGGCCCACTTCAACCGCGCCATTCAAATCTGGCCGGACTACGGCGAAGCCTATCTCAACCGCGCCGTAGCCGAGCATGACGAGAGCCAGCAGGAAGCCGCGTTGGCCGATCTCGACAAAGCGCTCGACCTCGACCCCGGCTCCACCCGGGCCTACAACGAGCGCGGCCAAATCTATCTGGAAACCGGCGACGCGCGCAAAGCCATCACGGAGTTCAGCCGGTCCCTCCAAGTGACCCCCACCGTCGAAGGCCACTACCAACGCGGCGAAGCCTACGAGAAATTAGGCGATCACCAGAAAGCCATCGCCGACTTTGACGCCGCCATCGTCGAGTCGAGCGAAGCCCCCTACGCCTTTCGCGCCCGCGCTGCAGCCAAGCGGGCTAACGGCGATCGCGCCGCCGCCGACGAAGAGAAGGCCAGATCGATCGAGACCGGACAAGCACCCCGCCCCCATGTATTATCTGCGCCTTGACGTCGAGCCCGCTCACCAAGACGCCCTGATCGCGGACCTGTGGGAAGCGGGAACGCTAGGCGTAGTAGAAGGCGACGGCTTCGTCGAAGCATTTTTCAATGATTCCGAAACGGCGGCGCGCTTCGGAACCCCGCTCCTCGCGGCGCAACGCGACTGGGTGCAGGAAACCGAAGATGCGTGGCCGCCCCTCCTCGTCGGCGAAAAATTCTTCGTAGTCGCGCCCTGGCGCACCGAGCCCACGCCCCCCGGCCGCTTTCGCCTCGAGATCAATCCCGGTATGCAATGCGGCACCGGGCAGCACCCTTGCACACGCCTGTGCCTCGCAGCTATGGAGCGCGTCATCCGCCCTGGAGATCGCGTGTTAGATGTGGGCACCGGCTCCGGCATATTATCCATCGCCGCCAAGATGCTAGGAGCTAGCACCGTGGTCGCCTGCGACATCGATCCCGATGCCGCGCACTCTCCAATGTTCTTCATCGGCAGCGTCGACGCCGTCGCGACCGGCGCCTTCGACGTAGTCGTCGCCAACATCAGCGAAATCGTAGTCGGCGAGTTAAAACAGGAGTTCGAACGCGTGGCTCCCAGACGCATTCTCTCCGGATTTCAAGACGCGGCCGGCGAATGGACTTGCGTCGTTGAATAATTAAACCGGCCTCTCCGGCCACTTGTGCTTCGGATAGCGTCGCGACAGTTCGCGTCGAACCTCCGGATACAGCCACTCCCAAAATCCCCGCAGATCGCTAGTCATCTGCACCGGCCGCCGATTGGGCGCGAGCAAATGCACCACTACCGGAGTCTTGCCAATCCGCGGCGTTTCCAGAACACCAAAGAAATCCTGCAAGCGCGATTCAATCCACGGCGGCTTGCCGGTCTCATAATGCACTTGCACGTCCCGCCCACCCGGCAGCCGCAAGCGCTCCGGAGCAATTTGTTCGATGCGAGCCGGCCGCAGCGCCGCTAGCAAATGCGCGCTTTCCAGTTCCGCAAAGCTAACCCTACCGCGGCACAGTTCCCTCAATGCGTCCTCCACCGAAATCTCGACACCCGCAAACGCCGCCCGCGCCCGCAGTTGCTCCAGCGCCTCCCGATCCGCGAAACGCCCGATGTCGATCTCCAGTGCTTTCTCCGCCAGCAGCCGCGCACTCTCCTCCGATGGCGGCGCCGGAACGCGTGTCTCGTCGATCGTGAGCTGATCGTAAACCAGCGCCGTCACGAGTTCGACCCGCTCCGCAGTCCGGTTCCACGCGAGCGAATTAGATTCCTTGACGCCATCCAGCAGCCAGTCCGCTTGTATCGGTCCAGCGGCCAAGTGGACCTTCCGGTCTTGGACGTCGACCGCAATCACAAATTCATAGCGGCATCCCGGCATGCGCGCGGACCCGCCCGTCGATAACAGCAATTCCCCATCGCGCCGGTGCCGCGCCACCCGGTCAGGAAACGCCGCCAGCACCGCCTGCAGCAGCGCGTCATCCCCAACTCCTTTGCGATCCCGTCCCGGAATCAGGCGGCGTAATTGATCGTAAACCCGCTGCGTCTGCGGCTGCCATTCCCCTTCCATCACCGTAAGCAAGTCCGCCCCGCGCTCCCCCGCGCTCAACACCGCGGCCGCCGCACAACCTTTTTCCGGAACTCCCCGAGCCGCCGCTTCAAGAACCAGTTTCGAAAGACGCGGCGGCAGGGGAAGCTCCGCCATATGGGGCAGGACCCCGAGCCGGTCGAGCAAAGCGTCAGCCGCCGCCAGCGCCGCCGCCGGAGGCGCGTCCAGCCAAGCAAGGTCCGTGACCCCCATTGCCCGAAGTTGCAACAACAGTTGCGACAGCTCGCGCCGTAATATCTCCGGCGTGTCCGCCGCAGCTCGCCGATGAAAATCCTCAGCGGTGTACAGCCGAATAACACGCCCCGGAGCCGTGCGCCCCGCCCGCCCCGCACGCTGCACCGCCGATGCCTGGCTAATGCGCCGCACTTCGAGCGAGGGCAACCCAGTCCACGGCGAATCCGCCGCCACCCGCGCGAGGCCGCTATCGATCACCGCCGTCACGCCCTCGATCGTCACTGAACTCTCAGCTACGTTAGTCGAAAGAATAATCTTGCGGTGTTCCGCCGGAGAAATCGCCCGGTCCTGCTCCGCCGGCGACAGATCGCCATAGAGCGGAACCACCAGCAAACTCTTGCGCGCCGCGATCCCCTCCAGCGCCCGCGCCGCGCGCCGTATCTCCGCCGCTCCCGGCAAGAACACCAACACGTCGCCGCCCTCGTCGAGCAGCCGCGCGACCGCGCCCGCCACCTGCTCCTCCAATGGCGCCGCCGAATGCGGAGTGTACTCAACGCTCAAGTGATACAGCTTCCCCTCCGACCGCAGCACCGGACAATCGTCCAGAAACCGCGAGATGGGCGCAGCATTCAAGGTAGCCGACATCACCGCCAAAAGCAGTTCCGGCCGCGTGGTCTTCTGCAAGCGCCGCAGCAGCGCCAGCGCCAGATCGCCATCCAGATGCCGCTCATGAAACTCATCCAGAACCACCGCGCCGACACCCGCAAGCTGCGGATCGTCCAGCAACCGCCGCGTAAGCACGCCCTCCGTCACAAACCGCAACCGCGTTCGTGCACCCCCGACGTCTTCGAAACGCACCTGATACCCGACCGTCTCGCCCACACGTTCCCCACGCTCACTAGCCACGCGCCGCGCCGCCAGACGAGCCGCCAAGCGCCGCGGCTCCAGCACCAGCACCTCACCCTTCACCAGCGGCAAGAGTGCAGGAGGAACTCGTGTCGTCTTCCCCGCCCCCGGCGGCGCCTCGATCACCACACTCGTCCCGCGCCTAAGCTGCGCTAGGATCTCCGGCAGAAGGCTGTCGATAGGAAGCGGAGTCACTCGGCAATAGCCTGGATCGTAGTCGGCGCGTTGCCCTCGAAGCGATTGTTGACGAAGATGAGCGCCGCCCGCCGCTCCTCGCGCATGCGTCGCATCAGCGCCCGTATGGCTTCGCGCCCCTCCGGATTCTCGTCCTTGACGTGATCGTAAGGCGCGAACTGCTCCACCGCCTGCTCGTACGCACGCCCTTCGCGGAGCAGCGCCCGCACGACAGTGAAATCCGCCGTAACCGCTCCCGGAATCGCGATGTGATCCGCGAGCGGCGGCATTTTTGTCCAGGCATTGAATACATGCGCTACATTGTGCGCACCCAAACAATCAAAATAAGGGGTGCCCAAATACGCGCGATTCCGAATTTCAACAGCGTAGCGAAACGATCGCGGCAGCGCGTCGAGAAACGGCCCCAGCCTGTTGACAAATTCACGCAGCGGAGTCGAACGCGCTCCAAACTCGAAGATCAACGCGGCAATACGCTCCCGATAAGGTTCCAGCGGCTCCAAAAACAGCGCCGCCAGCGCATCGGCGTTCAGGAATGACTCGTTCCGCATCCCCGCCCGCGGCCCATAACGCGGATGCTTCGGAAGAACCTCCGCCGTAACCTCCTCGGGCACTTTCAACGCGAAGCGCAGCTCACCGGGAGCCGTCCCAAACAGCTTCTGCCAAAATTCCGGCGTCGGAAATTGATAGAAAGAAAAATCCCCGCAAACGATAGGAAAAATATCGGCGTACTCAGCGAGACACTCCGCCTCAAACCGCTTCTGCGAAAAACGCCCGCGCGTCAGATAACGCTCGCGGGAATAAATCTGATCCAGCCAGCCCGCATATTTCCAGGAACTAGTCCCGATCCAGATATTTTCCGCCGCCAGCGCGCGCAGCCGCCCCGCCAACCCGCTTCGATCAAATGCCGGAGTATCGTCGAAAAGCGGAAGCGTCACCCGATCTCGTCACCAAGCATGTGCAGAACGGTTGTAATACGGGTCCGCGCCAGCCTCAATAGCGCCCCCGTCGAGCACGCGGATCAGCACCGGAGCAGTCCCGTTCGCGTAGCGCGACATGAAGCTGACCTTATGCCCGCGCGCCGCCAGATCCGCCGCGACGCTCGCCGGAATGCGGTCATCAAGCTGCAAATCCCCGCGATTCCACGCATGATTATCGAAGCTCGAAACCAGGTGCCGCGTGCCAAAGCGCGGCGCCTCAATCGAATTCTCCGCGTTCATGCGGAAGATGATGGAATTGAACAATACTTGCAGCAGCCCTTGCTCCTGCGTATCGCCTCCCGGCGTCGACAGCACTGCAACAGGCTTGCCGTCCGTCGATGTCACCAGCGTGGGACTCAACGTCACCCGCGGCCGCTTGCCCGGAGCCAGTTCATTCGGATGCCCCGGAATCAGCACGAAGCTCTGCGCGCGTTCGCTCAGCGGAATCCCCGTGTCCCCGGCGATCACGCTCGGCAGCCACGCCCCCGAAGGCGTAGCCGAAAACATCATGCCGTCCTTGTCGATCGCGTCGACGCAAGTAGTATCGTGCGCCATCAGCACCGGGTCCAGCGGGATGTGCGCCACCGCCTCTTCGGACGGATGATGGCCTACTTTGCCGTGAATCTCGCCCGGCAGAAATTCCTGCGAAGCCTTGTCGGTGATCAGCTTGCGGCGCTGCGCCGCGTACTCTTTCGACAGCAGCACATCCGCCGGAATGTGGCTAAACTTCGGATCGCCATAATACGTGTCGCGATCCGCATAAGCCAGCTTCAACGCCTCCGCCACGCGATGAATATAGGCCGCTGAATTGTAAGAAGGCTGATCCTCAAACCCTTCGAGAATGTTCAAAGCCTCCAGCATGGACGGCCCCTGGCTCCAGAACCCGGTCTTGTAAACCTTGTAGCCCTTGAAAGTGGTCGACGTCGGTTCTTCCACTTGCAGCTTAAACTCCGCCATGTCCTCGTAACGCAGCAGCCCGCCGTTGGCTTTGCTGAACGCGTCAATCTTTTTCGCGATCTCGCCGCGATAAAAATAGTCACGCACTTTGTCGATAGCAGCCACGCGCGACGCGCCCGCGGCCAGCGCCTTCTTTTCCGCGTCCGCCATCCCGCGTAGCGTGCGCGCCAGATCCGGCTGCCGGAAAATTTCACCCGTCCGCAGGGGACGCCCGTTCGGAAGGAAGTGCGCCTTCGAAGTCGGCCACTGATTGAAGAACGGCTGGCTGTAAGCGATCGCATTCGAGCGCATGTCATCCAGCGCAAACCCATCCGTCAGATCGATCGCCGGCGCGATGACGTCCTCAAAACTCATGGTCCCGAATTCGCGCAGCGCCAGCAGCGCCGCGTCCACCATGCCCGGCACCAGCGCCGGCATCAGTCCCGCTCCCGGAACAATGCCCTTCAGCCCGCCCGGATCGCGCTCCGTTACCTCAAAAGGCTGCAGCGGACGATTCCGGAAAAATTCCGCTGTCGCCATTTTCGGCATGGTGCCGACGCCCGCAATCGCATGCACCTTCCCGTCCTTGGTGCGGATCAGAATAGGAGCCTCGCCGCCGAATCCATAATGCGAAAGCTCGCTTACCGAGCCCGCGAACATGGTGGCCACGCCCACATCCACCGCGTTGCCGCCCTTGTAGTACATGCGCATGCCGGCTTCGGTAGCCCACTCGCTGCCCGCCGCCACCGCGCCATGGACGCCCCGCACCGGCTGCTTTAAGGGCCGCTCAGGCTCACGTCTAGTCTGTGCCGCGCTCAAAGCCGCCAGCGCGAAAACGATCCATACTCTGCTTCGCTTCATGAGTACCTCTGGCTCAAACCGCAAGGTCAAGCTGGCTTCATTATACTCGGCACCGCACCTTATAATGGTCTAGCAGTGGAACAGACGATGGAGCAGAATCCTCAGGAACAGACAGCACCGCCCCCCAAAGCCAGCGAGCACGAACCCATGCTCTTCTGCCCTGTGTGCAGCCGCCGCCTAGCCGAGCGCAAATGCAAACTCTACTGCGAACAATGCGGCTATTACATGTCCTGCGCCGACTACTATTGAAAAAAATGAGCGAACTAGCAGATCTGTTAGAAAGATTCCGCCGCGGAGCTGAATTGGTTGCCGTAGCCACCACCGGCGCCGCCGGTCCAGTGCTGGACTTCCAGCCTGCCCCCGGCAAGTGGGGCGTCCGCACCATCGTCTGCCACCTGGCCGACACCGAAACCGTGCTGGCAATGCGCCTGCGCCAAGTCATCGCCGAAGATAATCCCCAGATGCCCGCCATGAATCAGGACCTCTGGGCCGAGCGTCTGGATTACGGCAAACGCAAACTCTCGCCGGCCCTCGAAGGATTCCGTCGCACCCGCGCCGAAAACTACGAGTTGCTAAAGGATCTCCCCGAAGCCACCTTCGCCCGCACCGGCCAACATAGCGAACGCGGAACCGTGACGCTTCTGGATTTACTCCGCACCTACGCCGAGCACGCCGAAAAACACGTGCAGCAAATTCACTCCGCCCGCGCCGCCTACAAAGAATTCAAAGCCGCGCAACCAGCGCCCACCGCCTAAATCGGTTCCGCTTATCCCAACCTGGTTGCCAGCGCCCAAAATCGCTGCCTCGCGCCCCAAATCGGGGACAGTAACCGCACTAAATATCCGGGGTTCCCAGGTCTCTGAAGGGTTGCTGTCCCCGATTTCCCTACGGCTTCCGCGCAATCCCAATAATCGAAGTCGGCCGCCACGGCAGCAGCCCGTCAATCCGCCTCCACAACCAGACAAACCGGTCGTAAAGCCGCATCTGATTCCACTCCAGACTCCGCCGCTTCAAAATCCGCCCGCTCACAAACCAAGCCGGCCGCGACACCCGGTTGAAGCGAATAATCTGCTCCACCTCAAACCCGGCCTTCTCCATCTTGCTCTTTAGCTCTGCCTCGGAATAGCGGCGAAAGTGCCCCAGCGCCTCATCGATGGTCCCGAAAACGCTCTGCCCCTCCGGCACCAAAACAATCGCGCGCCCGCCATGATTCAGCGCCGAAAAAATGTTAGCCAGCCCCGCGTGATCGTCCTCCACATGTTCCAGCACATTGAGACAAATCACCGTATCCATATCCCCCAGGAACGGCTCGAAATCCTCCGCGCGCGTCAGATCGCAAAAGTGCGACTCCAGATTCATGCGATGCACAAAGCGCGATTGCAGGCGCGCCAAATGTTCCGCACTAATGTCGGTAGCGGCATACCGCTTGCGCCCGCTGACCAGCGCCCGCGTCAGATTCCCAATGCCCGCGCCGATCTCCAGTACCCGCTCGCGCACGTGCGGACGAATCGTATCCGCCATCCAGCGATTGAACCGCGGCGCCGCCGACAGCGCATGCAGCGTGCGCGCCCCTGGGTCCTTATAAAGATCGCCCGTCAACGAAAAGCGCAGGATGGTAAACAGAATCACCCAGGCATCGCGCGTGCGAATCTTCTTGCCTTCTTCGTAAGTGCGCCCGTGATAGCTAACCGGCACTTCGTAGACCCGCGCCCCGCGCCGTCCCAGCTTGATGGTGATCTCCGGCTCAAACCCGAAGCCATTCGACCGCAGGGGAGTCTCCGCCAGCACCGCCGTGCGAAACGCCTTGTACCCCGTGCCCATATCCGTCAGATTTAAATCCGCCACCAGATTGCACAACTCCGTCACGAAGCGGTTCGCCAACGAGTGCCAGTAATACATCACACGCCGCTCCGCAACGATCATGAATCGCGAACCATACACCGCATCCGCATCGCCATCGAGCAGAGGCTTCAGCAGGTGTTCGTATTCACGCGGATCGTATTCCAGATCCGCATCTTGAATCAGACAGAATTCCCCACGCGCTTCGGCAACAGCAGTTCGAATCGCCGCGCCCTTGCCGCGATTGCGATCATGACGCAGCAGCCGTACGATCCCAGGATTGCGTTGCGCAAAATCCTCTACAATGCGATCCGAGCCATCGGTCGACCCGTCGTCCACCACAATGACCTCGCGCTCCACCCCATCCGGGAGAGGAGCCGTCAGTATCCGGCTCAAAATAGGCGCAATATATTCTTCTTCGTTGAAGAGTGGAACCAGAATAGAGATGAGAGAGGCTGGCACGCGCGGAATGGTATCCGTTAGTATAACGAAAGGAGCAGACGAGCGGAGGAAATTGCTTGCCCAAGAATGAAGATGGGGAATTCGAATTGATCCTAGGGAACCGCCAGCTACTCAGTGTGTTCTTCATCGTAGTGATTCTGCTCGGCGTGTTTTTCACGATGGGCTACATCGTGGGACGCAATTCGGGAACCCTCACCGCCGATGTCGCTGCCACCCCCGCGCCCGCTGCCGACGGCAAACCGCAAATCGTCGAACCTCCCGCGAAAATTGCGGAGCCTGCTCCGGCCCCACCCGCACCTACCGAAACTGCTCCGCAGCAACCCGTGAAAGAAGCCGAACCTGAGCCCGCACCGGAACCGCCCAAGCCCGAGAAGGTCAAAGCAGAACCCTCTCACACCGGGGGCAGCCATCCCGTCACCGGACAAACCTACCTGCAACTCGCCGCCACCAGCAAACACGAAGCCGACATCATGGTGGACGTCCTCCGCAAGAAGAGTTTCAAAGCCATGGCCGCGGAGATCGACGAAAAGCCCGGCACCTACCGCGTGCTGGTAGGGCCGATCACCGACACCACCGCGAATAAATTGCGCGCCGACCTGCAAGGCGCCGGCTTCCCCGGCAACGCCGCCATCCGCCGGACCTTTTAGTGAACCTCGGCCTGTCGCTAGCCTCGGCGTTTCTACTCGTACTCTTATTCCCCGGCTTCAACCTGACTTGGCTAGCGCCCGTAGCGCTAGCGCCCATCTTCGTCGCCTGCGCCCGCGAGCGTTCCTGGAAACGCCGCTGGTTTTACGGATGGGCCGCGGGAGCAGTCTTCTGGTGCGGCGTCTGCCCCTGGATCGAATTCGTAATGGAAGTCCACGGCAACATGGGCCGCGCCGGCGGCTGGGGTACGTTCGTTTTATTCGGCCTCTACAAAGGCCTGCACATGGCTGTCTTCGCTACGCTAGCTGGATTCCTGATGCCCCGCTGGTACGCCATCCCGACCGTCGCCGCGCTGTGGACCGGCATCGAGCGCACCCACGGCTTCTTCGGTTTCGCATGGCTCGACCTAGGCAACGCTGGAATCGACATGCCTTTGCCCATGCGCCTCGCGCCCATCGCCGGCGTCTACGGCTTGTCTTTCGTGTTCGCGATGCTAGCCTGCGCCGTGGCCTTGATCTTCGTCCGCCGCCCCCGCCGCGAATTTCTATGGCTAGCGGTGCTCCTGGTCTTGCCCATGCTGCCTCGCGCCCCGCGCCCCGAAACACCTTCGCGCAAAGCCCTGCTGGTGCAGCCCAACATCGACACTGAACAGCAGTGGACCGAAGACAACCTGCGCGACCTCGAGCAGCGCATGGCTCTGCTCTCCCGCACCAGCGGAGCTGATATGATCCTGTGGCCCGAAGTCCCCGCGCCCTTCTACCTGAACGAAGCCCCCTTCCGCGATTACACCGCGCAAGTAGCCCGAGCCGCGCAAGCCCCGTTGCTATTTGGCGCCGTAGGCTTCACCCCGCAAAAGGAGCCCCTAAACTCAGCCGAGATGCTCAACCCCTCCGGTAGAGTTATCGACCGCTACGACAAAATCAACCTGGTCCCCTTCGGCGAATTCATCCCGCCGCTCTTTGGATGGGTAAACAAGATCACCAAAGAAATCGGCGACTTCGTCCCCGGCGACCGCGTAGTGATTTTCCCCGTAGGCGAACACAAACTCGGAGCCTTCATCTGTTACGAGTCCGCCTTCCCAGACCTGGTCCGCCAGTTCACGAGATCGGGCGCCGAAGTACTGGTGAATCTCTCCAACGACGGCTACTTCGGCAACAGCGCCGCCCACGCCCAGCACCTCGAACTCGTCCGCATGCGAGCCGCTGAAAACCGCCGCTGGATTCTGCGCGCCACCAACGACGGCATCAGCGCCGCGATCGACCCCCGCGGCCGCGTCCGCGAACGCATGCCGCCCTTCACGCAAACCGCCGCCATGATGTCCTTCGATTACGAAACCACGCAAACCCCTTACACACGCCACGGCGATTGGTTCGCTTGGTCCTGCTTCGCGTGCGGATTTCTTATGAGTGCCGTATCACTAATACATCGCCGTCCTTAACGATGTACTCTTTTCCTTCGAGCCGCAGCAACCCTTTTTCCTTAACGCCCGGATACCCGTCGTGATCGATCAACGCCTGCCAATTCACCACCTCAGCGCGAATGAACTTCTTCTCAAAGTCACTATGTATCGCCCCCGCCGCATTCACCGCCCGGCTGTGAATCGGAATGGTCCAAGCCCGCACCTCCGTCTCGCCCGCCGTCAAAAATGACATCAGCCCCAGCAGTGAATAAGTGGCAGTAATCAGCCGCTCCATCCCCGATTCCTGCAGACCGTAACTCGAAAGCAGTTCCTTAGCCTCTTCCGGCTTTAACTCAGCCAGTTCCGCCTCGATCTGCCCGCAGATCGCCGTCACCGCCGTATTCTTCCGCCCCGCAAACGGACCCTTACGATACTCTTCCTCCACCTCATGCAGCCGCCCCGCGTCTTTCTCACCCAGATTCAGCACACACAACATCGGCTTCTGCGACAAAAATTGAAACCCGCGAATCCGCTTCTCGTCCCCAGCGCTATACTCGAGTCCACGCAGCGGACGGTTGGCCTCCAACTCCGCCTTCAGTCGCTCCAGCAAAGCAAATTCCTGATCCAGCTCCGGATTCTTGATCTTCTTGCGGTCTTTGTCCAGCCGCTCCATGCGCTTCTCCACCACCACCAGATCGCTGAGCATCAATTCAACTTCCACGTCCTCGAAATCCCGCAGCGGATCGACTGACCCCTTTTCGTGCGGAACGGTATCGCTCTCAAACACCCGCAGCACATGCGCCAGCGCATCCGCCACTCGCAGACTCGCCAGATAACTCGGATCGCGCAGCGCTTCTTTCGAAATGGACGGAAAATCGAAATACTCCACCGTCGCATATGTGATCTTCGGCGGCTGATACAACTTCGCCAGCGCATCCACCCGAGCGTCGGGAACTTTCGTGATCCCCACCCGCGCCTCGAGCGACCCCATCCGGGCCGCACTCTCATGCACGCCCGTCAAGATCGTGAACAAACTAGTCTTGCCTACCATAGGCAGGCCGATAATGGCTGTCTTCATTTTTAGTTGTTTTCGCTAGAGTGGAACGTCCACCAGCGTAAGAATCTCTTCCAGGATTTTCTCGGCCGCGCCCGCCCAGCGCTGTCCCGCCGCCGCCCGCGTGCTCAATAGCACTCTGTGCGCAAACACCGGAACCACCATCCGTTTGACGTCATCCGGCGTAACGTAGTCCCGCCCCTCCACCGCCGCCAGCGCCTGCGAAGCCCGGAACAACGCCTGCGCCCCCCGTGGACTCACGCCCATTGCCAGCGCCTCATGCTCGCGCGTGTGCCTGACGATCCCCAGCATGTAATCTACCAGCGCCTCATCCACAGCCACATGCGCCACCGTCTCCTGCAAATGCAGCAAATCTTCGCTCGAAATCACCGGACGGACCTTTTCGAGTGACGGCTCCGCGCTATGCCGCAAAATCTGGCGCTCGGCAGCTTGATCGGGATATCCAATGCGAATCCGCATCAAAAACCGGTCGAGCTGCGATTCCGGTAAAGGATACGTGCCGTGATGTTCCACCGGATTCTGCGTCGCAATCACCATGAACGGCTGCGCCAGCGGCCATGATCGCCCATCGATCGTTACCTGCCCCTCGTTCATCGCCTCCAGCAAGGCCGACTGCGTCTTCGGAGTAGCCCGGTTAATCTCATCCGCCAACAGAAAATGCGTGAACACCGGCCCCGGCTTAAACTCAAATCCCTCGCTATGCGCGTTGTAAATGGTCACGCCCAGCACATCGCTCGGCAGCATATCGGAAGTGAACTGCAGGCGATGAAAATTAGAATCGACACTGCGTGCCAGCGCCTGCGCCAGTGTAGTCTTGCCCACCCCCGGCACGTCCTCGATCAGCAGATGCCCTCGCGCCAGCAAACACGCCAGCGACAGCCGGAGCACTTCTGGCTTGCCGCGAATCGCCTCCCCCAAAACCGATTCGATTTCAACCAGCTTCGACAGGGGAACCGGCGGCGTATATAAGGAGTCGCGCACTAATAACAATGATATCCAAGTGCGATACCATTCCCGTGTGGGCGATATCGCTTGGGTTCCAAGTTCCACCGCCGCTGTTCAGGCCACCACGGCTCCCGCGCGCCATTCCGCATTAGTCCGCATCACCCACTGGATCACTACCCTGTGCTTCTTCGCCCTGCTCATCAGCGGCCTTGAAATTTTGATCTCCCACCCGCGCTTCTATTGGGGCGAAACCGGCAATATAAACATGATGCCGTTGTTCAAAATCCCCATCCCGTCGTCAAGAAACTTGGTGCCCACCGGCTACGGCTACGTGCTGCCGGATCAGAACGGCTGGAGCCGCTATCTCCACTTTCAAGCCGCTTGGATCGTCTTCTTGACCGGCATTCTCTACATTTTTTACAGCCTGTTCACAGCCCATCTGCAGAAAAACTTATCTCCCCGCAAGGTTGATTTTTCCTGGCGCACGTTTTCCAAAGAAATCACCAACCATTTGCGTTTCGCGCGCCCGCCCGCAGCGGAAGCCTGGTCCTACAATCTGCTCCAGAGGATCGCCTACCTGTTCGTAATTTTTGTTCTGTTCCCATTAGTCATCTGGACGGGCTTAGCCATGTCCCCTGCGTTCGTGTCCGCGGTCCCCGCCGCCGTTACGACGTTCGGCGGCCAGCAATCCGCACGCACCATTCACTTCTTCGTGACGCTAGCTCTGCTGCTCTTTTTACTGATCCACGTAGGGATGATTGCCCTAGCCGGATTCTGGAGCCGCACCCGCGCCATGATCACCGGCCGCATACAGGAGCGCACATGACCAACCTCTCCCGCCGCAAACTGATCGCCAGCGGACTCGCCGCCGCCGCAGGCGTAACCGGCCTCGGTGCAGCCGCCACTATCGCGCAAAAGGAAGGACTCGTCCCGCCCGACCACGGCGGCATCTTCGGCCTGGGCGAAACCCTGACTTACGCGTCACAACGTCTGCTGACCAAGCATTCGCTAGCTCGCGAGTTCCCCCGCAGCCAGATTTCTCAGCCGCCGCTCGCGAACGAAATGGCGCCTTTGAAAGAACCCTTCAAGCGCCTCCAAGCCGGAGGCTTCGCCGATTGGCGCCTCTCCGTCGACGGCATGGTTGCCCGCCCCGCCTCGTTTTCGCTCGCTGAACTAAAAGGTTATCCCTCCCGCAGCCAGATCACCCAACTCGCGTGCGAAGAAGGTTGGTCCTATATAGCGGAGTGGATCGGCGTACCCCTCGCCCAGATCCTCGAAGCCGTAGGAGCCCACCCCAAAGCCCGCTACGTAGTTTACTTCTCGATCGATCCCGAGTGGTGGGACAGCCTCGACATCGCCGAAGCCCTGCATCCCCAGACTTTCCTAGCGTACGGAATGAACGGCGGCGCACTTCCCGTCGGCAACGGCGGTCCGCTGCGCATGCGAGTCCCCCGCCAGCTCGGCTACAAGAGCGTGAAATTCGTCACTCACCTCACCGTCACCGACAATCTAAAAGAGTTCGGCAAAGGCCTAGGCTCCGCGTCTCCCGAAGGCGGCTACGCCTGGTACGCCGGCATCTGAAGCATGCCCAAGACGATTGTCGCCATCGGCGGCGGCAAGATAGCCACCCGGCAAACCCTTCGAATCGATCGCGAAATCATCCGCCTTTCGAACAAACGGACCCCCAACCTTCTCTTCATCCCCACAGCAAGTTCAGATTCCGAAATCTATTGGAAGAAAATCGGCGCTTACTTCGGCGACTTCCTGAAGTGCAAAACCGACGTCCTGTTTCTGATGAAAGACAAGCCGTCGCGAGGACAAATCCGCGACAAAATCTCCGCGGCCGATATCATCTACGTCGGCGGCGGAAATACTCTTCAAATGATGCGGATCTGGCGGCGCCTAGGCGTCGACAAACTTCTCGTCGCAGCCTACAAAAAAGGAACGATACTAGCGGGCGTCAGCGCCGGTTCCATCTGCTGGTTCGATTCCGGACATTCCGATTCCATGTCCTTTTACAATCCGCACAAGTGGAAATACATCAATGTGCGAGGCCTCGGCCTGATCCATGGAATCCACTGTCCGCACTACAACGGCAAGACCGGCGGAGTCCCCCGTCGAAAGAACTTTCAGGAAATGATTCGCAAAACCGGTGGCGTAGGAATCGCCATCGACAACAACTGCGCGATCGAATTCCGAGACGGCCGCGTCTTCAAAGTTCTAGTCTCGAAGCCGCGCGCCAAAGCCTATCGCGTGTTCAAAAAAGAAGGCAAGGTTGTAGAGGAACCGATCCGCAACTATTCCAGCTTCATATCCAGCACCTGAAACTGAAACCGCTCCGGCGGCAGCGAACTAATCGGACTGGGACTCATCTGCGACCAAGTCTGATAAGCGCTATTCGCCACCGTAGAGTTCAGGTAGAACAGGAACTGGTTAGAAAAACACTTCAGCGGCGGAGGCTGCCGGAACGTCAACCGCATCCCCATGGCTTTTTCGATGCCGACGCCGCCCGTCTCGACAGACTTGTCCTCCAGCAGCATCACGAAGCTCGACCGCCCTGCGTGCGGCCACAAATCCGCCCGCAAAAGGTTACGCAGATCCACGCGCGTATCGAAAGTGGTCTCGCATTGGCGAATCCATTCGAGAATGCTATCGCCCCACTGCCAATGCTGCACGAAGGCCATATATTGGTCGACCAGATTCACCGCCAGATCCATCCGCCGGCGCTCCATTTCGACCTCCGCCACCGGCGCGGGAGGAATCATGTCTTCCTGTTCGATCAACTGGTTCGCCATATCCATCACGCGATCCAGCCGGCTTACGTGGGGAGACATGCGCACCAGCAACGGCGGCAATTCGTGCGTGGTGGTTCCCGGTACTTCGACAAACTTACGGTCGCCCAGTATGTCCATACCATTCACCTGCCCTTTTAATCGGCACTTTGCATGCCAAACTTGAGCCTCTGTCTTTTCAGACGTTTCGCGTACGGACGGGTTACGTTAAGCTATAAGTGAGGATACTTCGTGGCCCTCTTCTTTCTCATTGTAGTGCTTTTGTTTATGGTGGCGCTGATCACTCTATTCGCATTCCCGCCGCACCGTTGGGCCGAGTGGTTGAATAAGGACAGCAAAAAGAAGTAGTTGGTTCAACCCAACCGCTTGGCCGCTTCGAGCACCAGTTCGTTCAGCCCGCTGCCGCCTGTGGCGATGTAGTCGTTGCAGTTGCTGCCGCATGCGCTTTTCCCAAAACTTCTGGATGTGATCCGCCACGCCCGCCACGGCTTCTTCGTGCGGATAGCTCGCAAAAAACTGGGCGATCTGATTCGCCATGTGCACCATGTTCTCGGAGTTCACTTCGTCAGCGCCGGTCCCGTGTTCAATTTTTGTGGTCTGCCGCCGCGTCTCGAGATAATGCTCCTGCCATTCCGACATGCGTTTGGCCAGCCGCACTTCGACCGCGGTCACTTTGTATTCCGGACATCCCGTAGCCCAGTCGGTAAACTCGGTGGTCACCACGTTCGCCCCCGTCACCGGATGATGGAACGTGGTGTAAACCACGCCCGGCTGAATGCGCTCCGTCACCTCAGCGCGCAGCGTAGTCTCGCCCGCGCGGCTGGCGATCGCCACCAGATCGCCCTGCTCAATGCCGCGATTCTCCGCGTCGAACGGATGAATCTCCAGCACGTCCTCGTGATGCCACACGTTATTCGTCGGTGCGCCGCGTTTGCGCGCCCACGTTGTATTGCGACAAGATGCGCCCGGTGGTCAGCATCAACGGGAAGCGGCCGGTGGTGCGCTCGTCGGTGGGCACGAATTCCGTAATCATGAACTTGCCCTTGCCGCGCGCAAACCCGCCGATATGCATCACCGGCGTCCCCTCCGGGGCCTTCTCGTTGCACGGCCACTGAATACTGCCCAACTCGTCCAACTTAGCGAAAGAAACGCCCGCGAAAGTAGGCGTCAACCGCGCAATCTCATCCATGATTTCCGAAGCATGGTTGTAATGCATCGGATATCCCAGCGCGTTCGACAGCGCGACAGTGATCTCCCAATCCGCCATACCCGCCACCGGCGCCATGGCCTTGCGCACCGGACTAATCCTGCGCTCAGCGTTAGTAAACGTGCCGTCTTTTTCGAGGAACGACGACCCCGGCAAAAACACGTGCGCGTACATCGCAGTCTCGTTCAAGAATAAGTCCTGGATCACCACGCACTCCATCGCCGCGAGCCCCGCCGTCACGTGCTTCGTGTTCGGATCGGACTGCGCAATGTCCTCGCCTTGCACATACAGTCCCTTGAAAGTCCCTTCCACCGCCGCGTCCAGCATGTTGGGAATGCGCAGCCCCGGATCGCCGCGCAGCGCCACGCCCCAGTCCTGTTCAAAGGACCGCCGTGACGCTTCGTCCGACACATGCCGGTACCCCGTGAACTCATGCGGGAACGAACCCATATCGCACGACCCCTGCACGTTATTCTGCCCGCGCAGAGGATTCACGCCGACGCCCTGGCCGCCCCAGGTTGCCCGTCGCCATCGCCAGGTTCGCCATCCCCATCACCATGGTCGATCCCTGGCTATGCTCCGTGACTCCGAGCCCGTAATAAATCGCCCCGTTGCCGCCGGTCGCATACAGCCGCGCCGCCGCTCGAATATCCGCCGCCGGAACGCCCGTGATCGGAGCCAGCGCTTCCGGCGAATTCCGCTCCTCCGCAATAAACTTCCGCCAGCGCTTCAAAGGCCGGCTCTTCGCAGCGCTCCTTGACAAACGCTTCGTCCACCAGACCCTCGGTCACGATCACATGCGACATCGCATTGATCACCGCGACGTTGGTGCCCGGCCGCAGCGGCAAATGATACTGGGCCTCCACATGCGGCATCTTCACCAAGTCGATCTGCCGCGGATCGATCACGATCAGCCGCGCCCCTTCGCGCAGCCGCTTCTTCATCTGCGAGGCAAACACCGGATGCGCATCCGTCGGATTCGCCCCGATCACCATAATGACGTCGGCCTGCTCCACGGAATCGAAATTCTGCGTCCCCGCCGAAGTCCCGAATGTAGTCTTCAGTCCATAGCCCGTAGGCGAGTGACACACCCGCGCGCAAGTGTCGGTATTGTTATTCCCAAACGCCGCCCGAATCAGCTTCTGCACCAGGTACGATTCTTCGTTGGTGCAGCGCGATGAAGTAATCCCGCCGACTGAATCCTGACCGTACTTCGCCTGAATGCGCTTGAACTCGCTGGCCGCCCGCCCAATCGCTTCTTCCCAACTCACTTCGCGCCACGGATCGGTAATCTTCTCGCGGATCATCGGCTTGGTGATCCGATCCTTGTGCGTCGCGTAGCCCCACGCAAACCGCCCCTTCACGCAAGAATGCCCGTGATTCGCCTTGCCGTCCTTATAAGGCACCATGCGAACCACTTCGCTTCCCTGCATTTCCGCCTTGAACGCGCATCCCACGCCGCAGTAAGCGCAAGTGGTGACGACGCTGTGCTCCGCCTGACCCTTTTCAATAACCGATTTCTCGACTAGAGTCGCCGTCGGACAAGCCTGCACGCACGCTCCGCAAGACACGCACTCCGAATCCAAGAAAGTTCTGATTCCCCGCCGCCACTTTCGATTCGAACCCGCGCCCCTCAATAGTCAGCGCAAACGTCCCCTGCACTTCCTCGCAAGCGCGCACGCACCGCGAACACACAATGCACTTCGCCGGATCGAACGTGAAATAAGGATTCGACTCATCCTTCTCCGCCTTCAAATGATTCGCGCCCTCGTAGCCGTAGCGGACCTCACGCAGCCCGACCACACCCGCCATATCCTGCAATTCGCAATCGCCATTCGCCGCGCACGTCAGACAATCGAGCGGATGATCGGAGATGTAGAGCTCCATCACCCCGCGCCGCAACTTCGCGAGCTTCGGCGATTGCGTCCGCACCTTCATGCCCGGCTCCGCCAGCGTAGTGCAAGAGGCTGGAGTCCCTCTGCCGCCCCTCGACTTCGACCAAACACAAGCGGCACGACCCAAACGCTTCCACGTTGTCGGTAGCGCAAAGCTTCGGAACCTGCACGCCCGCCTCCACCGCCGCGCGCATCACCGACGTCCCCGCCGGCACCGTGACGGGCTTGCCATCAATCTCGAGAGTGACCAAAGTTTCGGCAACCCGCAAAGGAGTTCCGTAATCGACTTCTTTAATGACTGGCATGAAAATCCTCGGGGAAGTGCTGCACGGCGCTCAGCACTGGGTAAGGCGTCAGCCCACCCAGCGCACACAGCGATCCATCCAGCATCAACTCACATAAATCATCCAACACCTGCAAATTCTTATCCCGGTCCTGGTTCGCGACAATCCGGTCGATCACCTCGACCCCGCGCGTCGCCCCCACCCGGCACGGCGTACACTTGCCGCAGCTCTCAATCGCGCAAAACTCCATCGCGAAACGCGCCTGCTGGGCCAAATCGACGGTGTCGTCGAACACCACAATCCCGCCATGCCCCAACAGTCCCTTTTTCTCCGCGAAGGACTCATAGTCGAGCGGCGTGTCCAGCAAAGATTCCGGAAAGTAAGCCCCCAACGGCCCACCCACCTGCACCGCGCGCAGCGGACGTCCCGAAGCCGTCCCGCCGCCGAAATCGTAAATCGCCTCGCCCAACGTCAACCCAAACGCTTTCTCCACCAACCCGCCATGCTTAACGTTGCCCGCGATCTGAATCGTAAGCGTCCCCCGCGACTTCCCCATTCCAAAGTCCCGATAGAACGCCCCGCCCTTGTCCAAAATAATCGGCACCGTAGCCAGCGAAATCACATTGTTCACTGCCGTCGGCTTGCCAAACAGTCCTTCGATCGCCGGCAGCGGCGGCTTCGGACGAATCTGCCCGCGCTTGCCCTCGAGACTCTCCAGCAGCGAAGTCTCCTCGCCGCAAATGTAAGCCCCCGCGCCCAAACGAATCTCTAAATCAAACCCGGCCCGCTCGCCTAAATAGTTCTTCTCGTAAGCCAGCGCAATCGCCCGCTGCATCACTTTAAACGCGTGCGGATACTCCGACCGGCAATAAATAAACCCGTGCGAAGCCCCGACAGCCAGTCCCGCGATGATCATGCCCTCGATGAGCACAAACGGATCGCCCTCCATAATCATGCGATCCGCAAACGTCCCGCTATCGCCCTCGTCCGCATTACAGACGATGTACTTCTTGCTCGCCCGCAGCCTTCAGAACGGTGCGCCACTTAATGCCCGTCGGGAAACCCGCCCCGCCGCGACCGCGCAGCCCGGACGTCACCACTTCCTCGACGATCGCCTCAGGAGTCATCTCCCGCGCCCGCTCCAGCCCGCGAAATCCGCCATGCGCGACGTAATCCGTCAACGACAACGGGTCCGTGACGCCGCACCGCGCAAACGTCAACCGCTCCTGCTTTTTGAAATATGGAATCTCCGCGGTAAGCCCCAGGCACAACGCATGCGGCTTCCCTTCGAGGAACCCTGCGTCGATTAACCCCGGCACCGCGTCCGCCGTAACCGGCCCATAAGCCACGCGACCCGCCGGAGTCTCCACTTCTACCAGCGGCTCCAACCAAAACATCCCGCGCGACCCATTGCGGACGACAGTCAAATCCGGTTTGGCCTTTGCAATCGCGCGCGCCACCGCGTCCGCCCCCATCGACAGCGCCGACGAATCGCCTGGAACAAAAACTCTCACGCGTGCCTCCGCGCATTCTCAATCAACGAATCCGCCACCGCCGCCGACACCCGCCCATACGGCTGCCCGTCCAACATCACCGCCGGCGACAATGCGCAATTCCCCAAACAGTAAACCGGACGCAGAGTAATGCTCCCATCCGCCGTAGTCTCGCCCAACTTCACGCCCAAATTTTTCTCGACATGCGCGATGAGTGGATTGCATCCCATAGACTGGCACGATTCCGCGCGGCAAATCTGCAGCACATGCTTGCCCACCGGAGCCCTTCGGAAATCATGATAGAAACTGATCACGCCATGCACTTCCGCGTGCGAAATATTCAACGCCTCAGCAATCAGCGGAATCATCGCATCGTCGATGTAGCCGAACTCCTCCTGCAACGAGTGCAGAATAGGCAGCAGCGCTCCCGGCAAGTGTTGCAGCCCCTGAATTCGTTCGACAACGTGTGCAGTGTCCATCTACTTCTATCGTACACTTGATGCCATACCGATGAGGTACCAATTTCTCATAAAAACCTATGAAACCGAGCGTTTTAAAGTCGTCAGCGTCTGGAGTTTCTTTCGCGATGCGGAACTTTCCGCGCGCCCCCATCCCACCGACAAGCGCGGCCGCAGCGTCCTCGAGCAAATGACCCATCAATGCATCAGTGAAGACAACTGGTTTAAGAATTTCTTCGGCATCGACGTCGCCGCGCGCCCGCTCCCCGCCACCCAGAACCGCCGCGGTTTCATCACCCGCTACTGGGAAGATTCCGCCATGCGCCAAGCCGCCCTCGAATCCCGCGACGACTCTTTCTGGGAACAAGAAGTGATGTTCTTCGACGTCCCACGCTCGCGCGCCTGGATCATGGTCCGCCGCATAGCGCACACCGCCCACCACCGCGGCCAGCAAATGGCCATGCTGCGCATGCTGAATCACTCGCTCCACAGCAACTACGGCCCCACCGCCGACACCGATGACAAGGTAGTCTACGCGTATCCTGATATAGAAACGTTACTGAGGTCGCTCGAAAAGTGAAAGGCAACATCATCACTGTCCCGATTCGTAAGATCAATCCGGACTCCGACACGCCCGAGCAAGACCTGGTAGCCGTAGAAGAACCCCTGCAAATCCGTCTGGGCGACCGCGACTTCGCCATCACCATGCGCACCCCGGGCCAAGACCG
Source organism: Bryobacterales bacterium (assembly GCA_963745995.1). GTDB lineage: Bacteria > Acidobacteriota > Terriglobia > Bryobacterales > Bryobacteraceae > Palsa-187. Next base: position 1,893,802 of record CAVUZF010000004.1, on the reverse strand, counting down.
CGAACTAGCCGCCGGCTTCCTCTTCACCGAAGGCGTCATCACCAGCGTCGATCAAATCCGCGCTATCACCTCCGACGACCGCGGCTCCGTCACGGTCGAACTCACTCCCGGAGTAGAAGTAGATTTCGCCGCGCGAAATTTCTACGTGACGTCGAGCTGCGGCGTCTGCGGCAAAGCCTCCATCGACGGATTAAAATCCGCGAGCTGCACCTCCCCGCCCCACCGTGTCCCTAAAATCGACGCCGCCATCATCCCGCAACTCCCCGACAAACTCCGCCAGGCTCAACCCGTCTTCAGCCACACCGGTGGACTCCACGGAGCCGGCCTCTTCAACGCCGCAGGCGACCTGCTAGCAGTGCGCGAAGACGTAGGCCGTCACAACGCCGTAGACAAACTCATCGGAGCCATGTTCCTCGAAGGAAAAACCCCGCTCCACGAAAACATCCTGATGCTAAGCGGCCGCATCAGCTTCGAATTGGTGCAGAAGGCGCTAATGGCCGGCATCCCCATCGTGGCCGCCGTAGGCGCGCCCTCCAGCCTGGCGATAGAAACCGCGTTGCACTTCGGCATGACGCTGATCGGCTTCCTACGCGGCGAACGCTACAACGTCTATTCGGGTCACGAACGCCTGCTCTAACGCGCCGCTTCGTAGCGAATCGCCCGCACGATGCCCTTCACGCCTGTCGCCGCAGCCGGTGGAGGTTCATACTGAATCGACACCACCACCTGCTTCTGCGGCCCGCAATTCATGTCGACCGTATTCTCCGTCAGCCCGCTGATCAACACGTTCTTAGGATCGTCCATCAGAAAAGATACCTGCCCGCCCTCCGTCTGCAACACGAATTTAGGTTGTGGACCCTTGCAGTCCAGCTCCACCAACGTCCCCGCGATAGACGGCAGTCCCAACCGCGCCGGCGCCCGCTCCGCGGTAAACCCGCCCGGAGGTGGCGTCCGCGCCAATTTTGGAGCATCTCCCCCATCGCCCTCATCGAGCCGCGGCGGCGGAGACACCCCTGACACCGCCGCCGGCGCGTCCTGTTGATCCAAATACCGAATCATCCGGTTCGCATTTAGCTTCTCGTCGCTGTCCTTGGTGTTTTCGAGCCACCGCTGCGCATTCGCCCGCGCCGCCTCCCGCTCGCCATTCTGCATATGCGCGAAAGCCAAAATCTGGAAGAACCGCGGAGCATCCTCCGGCGTCACCTTCTTCACCGGAGCCAGCGTCGCGATCACGTCGTTCGCCAGCTTGCTGTTCATCTGAATCTGCGCCAGCGCCATCCGTACCTCAAAGCGATTCGGTTGATCCGCCAGCAGAGTTTCGAGCGCCTCCATCGCCTGCGTTGGTTTCGCGCGGCTTGCCATGCGTCCGAAATCCCACAACATCTCGCCATTCCGGCTGCCCAGCTCCACCGCCTTGCTGAAGGACTCGATCGCCTCATCTTCCTGCCCGGCCCGCGCCGCCAGATACCCCAATCCAACGTGAGGCTCCGGCCGCTTCGGATCGTCCTTGGCCAAATCCTGTAGCCGCGCCTTGGCGTCCGCCTCCTTGCCGCGCCGGTTCGACAGATCAAGCAGCGCCAGCTTCACATCGAACATCACGGCCGGTTCGGCGGCAACCTTTTCTCCGGTTTGCAGCTTTACAGGAAATACTTTTTCGATAAAACTATCGCCCCGCAGGTATGCTTGTAAATCTTTTTCCACCGCTTCGAGCGGCTTGCCCCAAATCCCTTCAATGGCCTTCTGGGACGGCGTTCCTTTCTGGATTTCATTCAGAAATTTGCCGAAGTTGGGACTATACTGCGGACCCAGTTCCAGCATATCGGCCAGCGCCCAGCCCTCGTTGTACAGGCTTCCCGCTTTGTTTTTCTCGTTGTAATAAGGGGAATCGCGATCCGCGGCGACGATGGTCGACAGGGGAACCCACTTCTCCCGCGACATCTGCTGCATGCGCCCGATAATCGGCGCCCCCACGATCACTTTGTCACCTGCGGGCTTCAGCGTGGAGAAAATTTCAGCGATCCCTTCATTGAGCCACGGCGGCAGCTTCATGCCCGCATTCCGCACCACCAGATGAACGTATTCGTGCACCGCAATCGGAAACACTTCATCGTTGACGCTGCCCAGCACAATATAATCGCGTCCGGCGATTTGCGTGTAGTAAGCGGCCGCAAATTCGTTGGGCCGGTATTCTTCATACTCTTTCTTCGAGCCGAAGAGAATCACCCTTACCGGCTCCCGCTTCTGCTGCGTGCCTCCGCCCAGCGATTGATCGAAGAAACTCCGCACCCGCTCGAAATATTGCAGAGTCCGCCGTGTATCGCCCTCGCCCGCGCTGCTGTAAATTTCGAAATCCGCGGAGGGCATCCGAATCCACTTCGGCTCCGCGCCCCGCACCGCCGGAAGAATCCCCGTTAAAACCGCAAATACCAGCAGTTTTCTCATTGCGCTATCTTATATCGGACAAATGCGAAAAAGAAAGTGCTAATTAACGATCGAATTTTATCTGTGTCCATCCGTGTCCATCTGTGAGCCATAATTTCTATACGCGATGGACTTCCTGCTAACCGGCCTGGCGCAACACGGCTACACCATTCTCTTCGCCGCCGTGTTTCTGGAAACCATCGGCCTCCCCGTCCCCGCCGCCATCGCCCTGCTCATCGCCGGGGGAGCCGCCGCCCACGGCTCCCTCCGCGCCCCGCTAGCCCTAGGAGGCGCCTTCGCCACCATGTTAATCGGCGACACCCTCATGTTCTTCCTAGGCCGCTACACCGGCTGGTGGCTGCTAGGCCTGCTCTGCCGCCTTTCCCTCAATCCCGAATCCTGCATCCTCCGCTCCGCCGATTCTTTCTACAAACGCGGCCGCACCCTGCTCGTGTTCGCCAAGTTCGTTCCCGGCATCAACACCATGGCCCCGCCCCTAGCCGGCAGCATGAATATGCGCTGGACCCAATTCGTCTCTCTAGACGCCACCGGCGCCGCCCTCTACATCGGAACGTATTGGTCCGCCGGTTTCCTCTTCAGCGATGCCGTAGGAGCCATCACCCACACCATTCAATCCTTCGCCCGAGTAATGGAGGATGCTCTCTTCGCCGCCGTCGCCGGCTATCTGGTCTACCTGATCTGGCGCTGGTTCCACATGGGCGCGACGCGTTCCGTCCCCCGCGTGCATCCCTCAGAAGTAGCCCAAGGCGCCGTAATCTACGACGTCCGCAGCCACGGCTACTACGATCAAAAAGCCCAGCGCATCCAAGGATCGAAACGCCTCGAACCCCACGCCCTCCACCAACAGCCGCTCGACGCGCCCGCGGACGCCCAGCCCGTCTACGTCTATTGCACCTGCGTCCGCGACGCCACCAGCGCCCGCGTTGCGAAGGAACTCATCGACCAAGGCGTCAACGTGTCCGTGATCCAAGGCGGCCTCCGCGCCTGGAAAAAAGCCGGCCTGCCGTTAGAATCCGTCCCCTCCGGCGAAATGCAAGCCCTCCCCGCCTTCGATCACTGATCGATCCCAGCCTCCACAATCTCCAGCCGCCGCTTCGGAGTCTCTCCCTCCACCTCTTCCTTAGCGAACGCATCCAACACGTCCAGCCCCTCGACGACTCGCCCGAATGCACTAAACTGCCCGTCCAAATTCGTCCCCGCCCCCAGCATCAAGAAAAAGGAAGTAGTCGCCGAGTTCGGATCGTCCCCGTGCGCCATCGAAACAATCCCGCGCACATGCTTCACGTCCGCGCGAAACTCGCCCTTCACCGGACGCACCCACCGGTCCGCGTTATGCACCCGCCCCGGAGCGGTCCCCCCTTGCACCACAAAATCCTTAGAGATGCGATGGAACACCGTCCCGTTGTACCAGCCGCTCTGCGTCAGCTTCAAAAAATTACGAACATTCTCCGGAGCCCAATCCGGTTCCATCTTGATCTTGATATTGCCGAGCGTAGTCTTCAGCGTTACCGTCCTCCGCATCTCATCCACGCTAGCGTTGAAGAACGGCTCCTCCCGCTTCTTTTCGATAGTGACTTTCAAAATCCGCACCGGCTTGTCGACGACGCCATTCGCATCCGCCGCCACTTGCGAAATTTTCTCGACGACGTCCATCCCCTCCGTAACCCGCCCGAACGTAGAAAACTTCCCGTCGAGCTGCGGCTGCGGCGCGACGCACACAAAGAACTGCGCTCCTTCGCTATTCGCCCGCCCGGGAATGCTCACCGTCGAAACCACCCCGCGCTCATGCTTCAAATCGCTGAATTCGTTTGCGAGCAAACTCAATCCGCCCGTTCCCCATTGAACTTTCGGAGTCCGGGGGTTTTTAAGTAAAGGATCGCCCCCCTGAATAATTCCGTTCGCGACCACCCGATGAAACGCGCTCCCATCGTAATACCCCTGCCGGGCCCGCGCAATAAATTGTTCGACGTGCTTAGGCGCTTTGTCCGCAGCAAGCTCAAATCGAAACGTGCCCAGGTCGGTCGCGACCACCGCCTCAACATCCCCCGGCCCCTGCGCCCACGCCGCACAAGTAAGCAGCAGAGAAACCCACCACCGCGTCATCTACTTCCCAGGCTCCTCGTTGACACTGGCGATCCAATAATCCGTCCCCTGAACCAGAATCTTAGCCTGGATCTTCTCCCCCGCCTTCAGCTTCCCAAACTCCGCCTTGTCCTTGACCGGATACTCCATGGTCATCGCTTCCATCCAGCCCTCGATCTTCCCGCCCTTGACCATCGCCGTCTGCGCCGAAGGATCGACGCTCACCACCTCGCCCTGCATCTGATATTCCTTCACCGGCTGCGGCGGAGGATTCCGCTGGCACCCCGCCAGCAACACCGCGCAAATCAAACAAGTCAGCAGTTTCATAGGCCCTCTAAAAAGACTACCGCGCCCAGCCGATAGCAAAGGGATGGGGTCCGCCACCGCCACAACCACGCCGCTCGTCCAGCCGCGCGCGCACGCCCTGAAAAATTGGTTGCACCCGTCCCTCTGCGACATGTTCTTCCTGGCCGTGATCGCCTGGTCCTTCATGACCTCCACCACCGGCTGGAGCCGACTCCTCTGGGACGGCGACACCGCCATCCACATCGCTACCGGCAACTGGATACTCGACCACGGCAAGATCCCTACAGCCGACCCGTTCTCTTTCACCCAACCCGGCGCCTCCTGGATCCCCTACGAATGGGGCACCGAAGTCCTCTTCGCCCAACTCAACCACGCATTCGGATTAAAAGGAATCGTATTCGTCTGCGGCGTAGCCATAGCAGCGTTAATCGTAGTGCTCCTCCGCACCATGATGACCGCCGGCGCCGACGTTCTGCTATCGATCGTTACAGCGCTGTTTGCCTCGAACGCGCTACTCATCCACTACCACGCACGTCCGCATTTATTTACTCTCTTGTTCCTGGCGATCACTGCCGCCGTAATCACGAAGGACCGCCTCCAAAACACACGAATGATCTGGCTGCTCCCCGCGCTGACAACAGTGTGGGTGAATCTGCATCCAGGATTTACCATTCTCTTCGCGTACCTGGGAGTGCTAGTCATCGGCAGCCTATTAGAAGGCGCATCCGCATCCGCAAAACGCTACGCCTGGTTAACGCTTGCCTGCGCCGCCGCCACGTTAGCGAATCCCTTCGGCTACAAATTGCACCTGGACGTCCTCTCGTTCCTGCACGGCAACGGCACCACCGAATTCATCCAGGAATTCCAAGCCCCTACCTTCCGTACGCAGCCCCAACTCTTTTATATGGGATTCCTAATAGCCGGCCTCGCCCTCTGCGGCCTCTACCTAAGCCGCCGCAAATTCGTCGAACCCCTGCTGCTAATGGGTACCGCCTATGCCTCGCTAACCGCCATCCGCCACAGCACCATCTTCGTCGTGCTAGCCGCCCCCATGATCGCCGCGGAGCTATCGCATTACTGGCAAGCCTGGGTAGCGCGCCAACCCCACGCCTCCGCAGCCCGCATCCTCGACGGCCTCTCCTCCGAAAAACGCGCGTCTTTTTCCAGAAACAGCCTGTGGCTCTTGGCCGGACTCGTAGCTATCTTCTTCTGGACGCCGCCAGAAATGTGGCCCACCCGATTCGACAAAGAAATGTTCCCCGTAGGGCTAGCCGCGCGCCACCCCGAACTAGCCACCGCCCGCCTGTTCACGCCCGACCAGTGGGCCGACTACCTGCTCTACGCCAACTACCCCCGCCAAAAAGTCTTCTACGACGACCGCGCCTTCTACGGCGTAAAAATGTACCGCGACGTCAACGCGCTCCTGACCGCCCAACCCGGTTCGCTAGCCACGCTAGATCGCTACCAAACCACCCGTGTCCTGATCCAATCGAACTCCCCCCTCTCGAGCCTCCTCCGCGAATCCCCAACCTGGAAAGTAATCGACCAAGACACCACCGCCGAACTCTTCGCCCACAGGCCTTGATCTTCTGAGAGTGTGGAGTGGGGCGGGCCTGCGGCCCGCAGCCAACGTCCACGTTGGCCCGATTTTGAAACGCTTACACCAACAACCCAATACGTTCCAGCAACCGCTCAAACCGCGCATCCCCACGTAACGGATCGTACAGCGGATGCACGCGCAGCGCCGTAACCGCCAACTCGCCGCGCGTCCGTAGCAGCTTCCAAATAAGTCAGCGCCGCCGCGTGATCGCCCAGCCCCAAATGCAGAATCGCAAAACAACTCGCCGGCACCCAGCGCGTTTCTGACATCGCTTCTAGTTCCTCAAGCACGCCCAGCGCCTGCGCCCGCCGCCCCGCGCGCGCCAGCACTCCGCCCAACGCGCTCAGAGTACTAGGGAGTCCCCCGCCCAGTTCGCGCGCCCGCTCCAGCGCCTCAATCGCGAGTTCGTACTTGCCCATCAGAGAAAGCACCCGCCCCATCGAAGCATGCCCTTTATAGAAGCCCGGATCCAAATCCGTCACCTCGCGGTACACCGCCAGCGCGTTGGAATAATCGCCGCACAGCATGTGCACATATCCCAACCCCTCGCGGATAATCATCGACAGCGGGTCCAGATCGTGAGCCACGCGCACTTCCGCCAGCGCATCCTGACAGCGCCCCAGCAGCGATAAAAAGTCCACTCCGTACCAATGCCGCGCACGCGAGTACCCGGGGTTCACCGCAATCGCCGTGCGATACAGCGCCTCCGCCTCTTCCCAGCGCCACTCGAATAGCGAGCGCACGAACGCCAGCGACACGTTCGCTTCCGCCGACTGCGGGTCCAGCTCCAAAGCCCGCTCCGCCGCCGCTCGCGCCTTCGGCACCGCCTGTGCCGGATTCATCAGCCCATAATCCGCCAGCAAACTATAAGCGTCCGCCAATCCCGCATGCGCCTCGGCACACGATTCATCCGCCAGAATCGCTTCCTCAAACCGCTCGACGCTCTTGTACAGCCCTTCGCCGGTGCGTTTATTGGCATGAAAGCGCCCCTGCAAACACAGGTTGTAACACGCCAGGTTCGGAGCCTTCCGCGGGGCTTCAGGAACACTCTGCGCCGTCAGCTTGAGTTCGAGCGCCTGCACAATCGCCCGCGCCATCTCCTCTTGAATCGTAAAAACGTTTTCCAGCCGCCGGTCATAAGTCTCAGACCACAAATAATCGCCTGACTCGGAATCGATCAGTTGCGCCGTCACTCGCACGCGCCCCTCGGTGCGCCGGACGCTCCCCCGCAGCATCGTCCCCACATGCAATTGTTGCCGGATGCCCGCGAGATCCCGCTCCCGCCCGCGCAACTGCGAAGCTGTCGCCCACGCCACCACTCGCAGACTCGGCACCCGCGTCAGCAAATGAATCAGCTCTTCCGTCAAACCGTCGCTGAAGTAGTCGTCGTCGGTCCCCTGCAGCAGATTCGCGAACGGCAGCACCACAATGGATTTTTTGCCCGGCCCATTCGCCAGCGGAGCTCGCCGCTGCTTCCTGCGGAGCGGCGCGCAGCTTGAAAAACGGCAAGTAGGCGCCCTTCGGCAGCAGGATCGTAATCGCATCGCCGCGCCCCGGCGAATTGTAATATGACTTCAGTTTCGCCCGCAGCCGCCGCGCCTCCACGCGCACAATCGGATCGATGCGCGGATCGTAATCCGCCTTACGGTCAAAAACCTCGACCCCAATCGTCTGCTCCTTGAGCGATGCGCTCTTACCGGCCAGCGTCTGCTCCACCGAAAATCGCAGGAACCGGCACAAGCGATGCGAGCGCAAAAACAGGCGGTTCGCCAGCACCCGCTCTACCTGAGCGGTAATTTCCTCAGGGTCGAGCGCAGGCGTGGGGACTTGCAGTGCACGGACAGTAGACTGCGTGGTCTGTTTTGACACGGCGCGCTCTCCAAATCCCCTACGGGGTGGATTCCCCCTGGGGTTCGTATTGACCTAAAGACGATCAGATTCCAAAAATGTTCCGTTCGCCGCGGGAAAAAGTTTCGTCGCGAACGCAAGCCCCAATTGCATTGATGGTACCTCGGGTGTACCATGTCGTTCTATGTTGCTCCGCACCGCGAAATTTGCTAGCCTTGTGCTCCTCTTCGCCGCTCTGTCCGCTCCCGCCCCCGCCCCCGCGCAGGAACCCGGCCAGAAACTCTACGTGGTCACCCACGTAGACATCAACGGCCCGGCCTTAGCCGCTGAAGGCTCCAAAATACTACAGCAATTCGCCGCCGATAGCACGAAGGACCCCGGCTCCGTCCGCTTTGAGCTCCTACGCGAGCCCAACAGAATAAATCACTTCACCATCGTGGAGGTCTGGCAAAACCGGGACGCTTTTGAAGCGCATTTGGCGCTCCCCCACACCAAATCCTTCCGCGAAAAAATCCAGCCGTTGCTAGGCAGCCCCTTCGACGAACGCCTGCACATTCTGTTGCAATAGAGTTAAAAGCCCGGCTGCCGCAAGGCGGAGTTCCAACCGCGCAGCGCACCCACCGACGGCGGAAGCTTGTCCCCTTTCCGCCTGCTCTGGCGGAAACTGCCGTCAATCCGCTTGCGCCTCTCCGGCCGCACGGCATCGCGAGCCTGCGCATCGTAACGCGCGCGCTTTTCCAGATCGCTTAAGATCCGATACGCCTCGGAAAGCCGCAGGAACTTTTCGCTATTCCCGGTTTCGCGATTATCCGGATGGTAGCGCGCGGCCAGCAGCCGATACACCCGCGAAATGGTTTCTGCATCCGCGTTGGGGCTCAGTTGCAGCACTTCATAACAGTCCAGGCGCGATTTTTTAAGCCCCGCCCGGAAAGTACCGTCGGACTCTTGGACGCACCACCGCACCTCTGCCTCAATATGATCCCCGACAACAACAAGGGAGCCCGGCTGGAGCGGCGTCCGTAAGTTCACTCCGAATCCGCCGTCGATCACATCCACGACAGCCGCGGTCATCCGTTTTCCCGCGCCCATTCCGTCTTTCGTTTGGATGCAAATCACGGACGAGCCCGCCGCTTTCCTGGGCGCTCTCCGGCGTTGCGTTTTAATCGTGGTAGCCATGCGAGTGAACTACCTTACTTATCGCATTCACCACTTCTCCGCGGAATCCGCTATCAGTACCGATTGAGCAATCGAAAGTACCGGAGAAGTACTATTGGGAAGCGTCCGCCGTATGATATTCTTCATCAAGTCATGCGAAACCCCAGCCTCACGCTAGCAACGTTGTTGTTACTAGCGTTCACCGCCCTGGCGCAAAGCCCCGAAACTTTCAAAACGCGCCTGGCACCCGTAGCCCTCGACGCCGCCATGAAATCGACGATCGCCGGCACCGGCGCCGCCACCGCGACCCTCGCCGGCACCAAGTTCACTGTCAATGGCACCTTCGAAGGATTAAAGAGCAACGCCACCATGGCCCACATCCATCAAGGCTCCGCCCCCGGCGTCCGCGGCCCGAAGCTCCTCGACTTGACCGTAACCAAAACCATGAACGGAACATTTTCCGGGTCGTTTGATTTAACCCCAGACCAGCTCGAAGCCCTCAAAAAAGGCAAATGGTACGTGCAAATCCACAGCGAAAAAGCCCCCGAAGGAAATCTGTGGGGCTGGCTGCTCCCGTAGGAAGAAATCATGAAAACGACAATTGTTTTAGCTCTGGTCCTCGCCGCAGTATGGCACCGCACAAACCGCCCAGCAAATCGACGCCGGCCGCGCCTCCTATCAAACCCGTTGCGCCCGCTGCCACGGAGCCGATCTCGGCGGCGGCGAAGCCCCGCAACTCGCCGGCGACAACTTCCGAGCCTCGTGGGGAACCCGCAGCGCCAGTGAACTGGTCACCTACATTCAAGCCGGCATGCCCCCTGATCTGGCAGGCACCCTGAGCGCCGCCGAAGTCGCCAACCTAAGTGCCTTCATCCTAGCCGCCAACGGAGCCCCCGCCGCCGCTTCGGCACTCGGAACCGATTCCATGTTCACGGTGCGCTCCGTAGCCACTGGCCGCCCCACGATTTCACTCGCCGGCGCAGGCGGAGCCGCCGCCGCAGCCCCCTCCGGACCCAAAGGCGTCACCGTCCAAGGTGAAGTGAAAAACTACACCCCCGTCACCGACGCCATGCTCAAGAATCCCGATCCCGGCGATTGGCTGATGATCCGCCGCAACTACCAAGCCTGGAGCTACAGCCCCCTGACGCAGGTGAACGCCACTAACGTAAAAGACCTGCAACTTGTCTGGACCTGGGCCATGAACGAAGGCGGCGCCAACGAGCCCACGCCCATCGTCCACAACGGCGTGATGTTTCTCGCCAACACCGGCAACATCGTCCAGGCTCTCGACGCGCAGCACCGGCGAACTGATCTGGGAAAACCGCATCGGCCCCGACATCTCCGGCGGCCTAGGCGCCATCCGCAGCCTCGCGCTTTATCAGGACAAAGTTTACCTAGCCACCACCGACGTGCGCTTGGTCGCGCTCGACGCCCGCACCGGCAAACAAGTCTGGGAAACCCGCATCGCCGACACCGCCAAAGGCTACAGCAACACTAGCGGACCCATCGTCGTTAACGGCAAAGTCATCCAAGGCATGGGCGGCTGCGATCGCTACAAAGAAACCGGCTGCTACATCAGCGCCTATGACGCGCAAACCGGCAAGCAAGTTCTGGAAGTTCGAAACCGTAGCCCGCGTCGACGCCCCGCATGGCGAAACCTGGGGCAACTTGCCGAATCTCCTGCGCGCCGGCGGCGACACCTGGATCACCGGCAGTTACGATCCCGAACTCAATCTCACCTATTGGGGCGTGGCGCAAGCCAAGCCTTGGATGCGCGCCATCCGCGGCACCAACGCCGCCGCGCTCTACACGTCCTCCACGCTCGCGCTCAATCCCGACACCGGAAAACTCGACTGGTATTTCCAGCACGTCCCCGGCGAATCGCTCGACCTCGACACCGTTTACGAACGCGTGCTGCTCGACTCGGGCGGACAAAACTTACTCTTCACCATCGGCAAAGACGGACTCCTCTGGAAACTAGACCGCAAGTCCGGCAAATTCCTCGACTACAAATAGACCGTCTTCCAAAACGTCTTCGACAGCATCGATAAGAAAACCGGCGAAGTCCACTACCGCAATGAAATCGTCGAGCAGCGCCCCGAAGAATGGGTGCAATCCTGTCCCTCCACCGAAGGCGGGCACAACTGGCAAGCCATGAGCTATTCGCCCGCCCACCGGCCAACTCATTATTCCGCTCAGCCAAAGCTGCATGGAAATGTACGGCCGCAAAACCGAGCCGAAGGAAGGATCGGGAGGCACCTCCGCCAACCGCCGCTTCTTCGAAATGCCCGGCACCAACGGTAACATCGGCAAGCTAGCCGCCTACGACGTGAAGACGATGAAAGAAAATTGGAAGCTGACGCAACGAGCGCCTTTCCTCACCGCCGTCCTCTCGACCGCCGGTGGCGTAGCCTTCGTAGGCGACCTCGACCGCGTCTTCAAAGCCGTAGACGTAAAGACGGGAGCCATCCTCTGGCAGACGCGCTTAGGAACATCGGTACAAGGCTTCCCCGTCTCCTTCAGCGTAGGCGGCAAACAATACATCGCGGTGTCGACGGGCCTAGGCGGCGGCAGCCCCCGCCAAGTCCCCGGCACGATCGCTGGCGACGTCCGCCATCCCGCCACCGGCAACGCCCTCTACGTATTCGCGCTCCCCGATAAAAAGTAGATGAAGTTCGCGCTCATTCTCGCTCTTCTCTTGTGCTCAACATGGACACAAGCAGAAGTTGCAGACTCGTCCGCCAACGGCTTCACCGTAAAATTATCGATCCCCATCTCCGCCCCGCCCGCCGAAGTCTACAGCAAACTGATCCACAACGTAGGCGACTGGTGGAACCCCCAACACACCTTCTCCGGCGACGCCCACAACCTGAGCATCGAAGAAAAACCCATGGGCTGCTTCTGCGAAAAGCTCCCCGGCGGAGGCGGAGTCCGCCATCTCGAGCTGGTCTATTTCACACCCGCGAAAGTCCTGGTATTCAGCGGCGGCCTCGGCCCGCTGCAATCGCAAGCCGCCACCGGCAGCATGACGATTCAATTCGCCCCAGCGGAATCGGGAACCAAACTAGCCGTCTCCTACGCCGTAGTCGGTTATCAAGCCGCTGGCATGGCCGCCTGGGCCGCGCCCGTGAACGCGATGCTCACCGAACAGTTCACGCGCCTAAAGAATTACGTAGAGCACCCCGTTACCCAAGGCAAAGTCTACAAGTTTGAAAAAGAAGCCGAAGGAGTCTACTACGCCACCGGCGGCCTCGGCAGCAACAACGTTGTGATCATCAACGATGACGACGTCCTGCTGGTAGACGACGGCACCACCCCCGCCGCCGCCCGCGCGCTCGTGGAAGACATCCGTCTCCTAACACCGAAACCGATCCGCACCGTAGTCAACACCCACTTCCACTACGACCATACCGACGGCAACTCCATCTTCGGACCCAACGTAGAAATCATCGCCCACGAATACGTCCGCACCGCGATTCAAACCCTCGACGTGCTCCACCGCGAGCCCTACCTGACCTCGCAACTCAGATTGTCCGCAGCCGAACGCGAACAGTTAAAAGAAGTCAAACCCACGCCGCCGACGCGGACCTACACATCGCAGCTAAACCTCCACAAAGGCCGACGCGAAATCCAACTCCTCTTCCTAGGCCGCGGCCACACTGCCGGCGACACCTTCGTCTATCTCCCACAGGAACACATCATCTGCACCGGCGATATGGACGAAGGCGCCCGCGTTGCCTACATGGGCGACGCCTTTCCCGACGAATGGATCGCGACACTCGAAAAACTAAAGCAGCTGGATTTCACGCGAGTGCTCCCCGGCCACGGCGTCCCTTTCAGCGACAAGTCCATCATCACCGCGTTCCAAAGCTACCTGACCGACATCACCGCGCAACTGACGACTCTCCGCCACCAAGGCGTGTCGGCCGACGACGCCGCGAAACGCGTGGACCTGACCGCCTACAAAAAAGATTTCTCCGAAATCGTCCTAGGAGCCGAACCCCGCGGCGTCCGCCGCATCTATCAGTGGATCGAAGAAACCAAGAAGTAACAAAGGAGCAGCCATGCGTCTGCAAATCATGTCCCTCGTAGTACTAGCGGGCCTAGCGCTCGCGCAGTCCCCCGAAATCCATCTCCGCGGCGATCGCTTCAAACCCCTGACTTACAACACCATGACGCCCGAACAAAAACTCATGGTCGATCACCTGTTAGCCGGCGAGCGCGGCGGCACCAACGGCCCCTTCAATGTGACGTTACGCGATCCCGAAATGGGCGACGCCGCCCAAAAGCTGGGAGCCCAGCTCCGCTTCCACACCGCGCTCCCCAACCGCCTGAACGAAATGGCAATCCTGATGACCGCGCGCTTCTGGAATTCGCAATACGAGTGGTACGCCCACCACCGCAACGCGCTCACCGCCGGCCTGAGTCCCGCCGTGATCGACGCAATAGCCCAAGGCAAACGCCCCACCGCCATGCAGCCCGACGAAGAAATCATCTACAACTTCGCCAGCGAAATGCTCCGCACCAAACAAGTCAGCGACGCCGCCTTCAAAGCCGTAACAGAGAAATTCGGCGAGCGCGGAGCCGTCGATCTCACCGGCGTCATGGGCTATTACTGCTTCGTCTCCATGATGCTGAACGTCGACCGCTACCCGCTCCCCGACGGAGCGAAACCCGAACTCCAGCCGCTCCCGTGAGCGCGCCCGCCGCCGTAGGCCTGTGCCAGGATTGCGCCAACGCGAAGATCATTCGGTCCGATCGCGACTCCATCTTCTACCAATGCCGCTTGTCCGCCACGGACCCGCGCTTCGCTAAATACCCGCGCCTGCCAGTTCTAACTTGCAGCGGCTACCAGCAGCTCACAACCCCGCCTGCGAAATAAATTTGCTGTTGAGATAAGCCTCGATCGCCTCGGACCCGCCCTCTGATCCATACCCGGAATCCTTAACGCCCCCAAACGGCACCTCCGGCAGCGCCAGTCCGCTGTGATTGATCGTAATCATCCCAGACTCAACCGCCGCAGCAATCAAGTTCGCCGTCTTCGCCGATTTCGTATACGCATACGCGGCCAGCCCGTAAGGCAACCGGTTCGCCTCCGCCACCGCCTCCCCAAAATCCGCAAAGCGGACCATCACGGAGACCGGCCCAAACGGTTCTTCATTCATCACGCGCGTTTTCTGATCCGCGTGCGTCAACACCGTAGGCGCAAAGAAATATCCCTTGTCGCCGATACGCCCGCCGCCCGTCTGCACCTCCGCGCCCTTCTCGACAGCGTCCGCGACAAACCCCTCCATCGCATCCAGCCTGCCGCTCATGCGCCAGCGGACCCATATTCGTATCCGCCTTCATCCCGTCGCCCACTTTTAACGCTTTGCTGGCCGTGATGAATTTATCCACGAACGAATCGTAGACTTTGCTCTGCACCAGAAACCGCGTGGGCGAAGCACAAACCTGCCCCGCGTTGCGATATTTGGTGGCCGCCAGAATCTTCGACGCCACATCCACATCCGCGTCATCGAAAACAATCACCGGCGCATGCCCGCCCAGTTCCATCGTCACGCGCTTCATGTGCAGCCCCGCCAGCGCCGCCAGTTGCTTTGCCCACCGCCGTCGACCCCGTGAAAGAAACCTTGCGAATCACCGGATGCGGAATCAAATAATTCGAAATATCCGCCGGAACCCCGAACACCAAATTGATCGTTCCCGCCGGCACCCCCGCGTCCGCAAACGCACGCACCAATTCCGCGCAAGGCCCCGGCGTCTCCTCCGGACCTTTCAAGATGATGGAACACCCCGCCGCCAGCGCCGCCGAAATTTTGCGCACCGCTTGATTGATGGGAAAATTCCACGGCGAGAACGCGGCCACCGGGCCCACCGGCTCTTTCACCACCAACTGATAAACGCCCTCAGCCCGCGCCGGAATCACCCGCCCATAAGTGCGCCGGGCTTCTTCCGCGAACCAATCGATGATGTCCGCCCCCGCCAAAACTTCCATCTTCGCTTCCGCAATCGGCTTGCCCTGCTCCGCCGTCAGCTCCCGAGCAATCGAATCCACCCGCGCCCGCACCAGCTCCGCCGCCGCCCGCATCATCTTAGACCGCTCAAACGCCGAAATCTTTTTCCAAGTGTGAAACCCGCGCTCCACCGCCGCCAGCGCCAAATCCAGATCCGCATTTTCCGCCCGCGCCACCGTCCCGCCCTCTTCACCAGTAGCCGGATTCATAACCGCAAGCGTCCGCCCGTTGACGCCTTCCGTCCACGATCCATCAATAAATAAACGAGTATGAGATGCCATCTTTTAAGAGTACACTTGCGTATAAGAAGAGGACGTGATGAAACTATTCGCCGCCATCCTTCTATCAACGTTCGCCGCTTCCGCGAATGCCGCCGGGGCCGACAACGATTGCCCGGTTACAACTCCATCTCAGCCGCCTTTCGTGCCACCAGCTCCGTACGCGCCCAACGCTCCGCGAGGATCATTTTGGTATGGAACAAAAACCTTATGGACGTGGTTGCGCACGGAAAGTAGGTGGCCGAAAGGCGGCGAAAAATTGTTCTTGTGGCAAGAAGGCTATGATCGGCGTACCGAACCCCAACCCGATGTTCACGTGACTGCGAAGCGGCTAGACGCCGAAGCGCCGATGGTTAAATCTAGAGGCGGCACCAATGCCGGAATCGACCATGTCGCTGCCATGTTGACCGGAATCGCGATTCCTAGTGCGGGGTGTTGGGAAATCACGGCTCAACACGACGGTCATGTCCTAAGCTTCGTCGTCCGTGCTTCCGTAAACCAGACTTGCGCCAATCCCTCGGCCCGCTCACCCGCCCCGACAATTCCTTTATCTGAACTCCACCTCATTCCCCGCACCTCCGCCAGCGCGTAGCCGAAAAACCACCCGTCCTCGTACCGCTCGCTCCCCCGCAAATGCCCGCCCGCGCTCGCCATCGAAAGATACATCACGCCTTCCAACTCCACCTCCAGCATCTGATGCAGATGCCCCGCAATCACCCAGCGCACCCCATACTTCTTCGCCAGTTGATGCAGCGGAAAACGCGGATTCTGAAACATCGCATCCACCAGCCACGACGGCCGGTGCATCACGATGAACTTCACCGGCTGATCCTTATGCGCTTCTAAATCTTGTTCCAGAAACCGCAATTCCTCCGTCGCCAACGTGTCGGACCGGCTGTTGTCCAAGACCGTCACGTGCACCTGCCCGTGATCGAAACCGTAATGCGGAGCATGCCCCGCATGTTTCTCAAACGCCGCCTGCGATCGCGCCGACCAGATGTCGTGATTTCCGGGAGCCAGAAACAGCGGGATCTGACGATAGGGCGTCAGTATTTGTTCCAGCCGCCGCCATTCGTCCTCCGCTGTAGCGTCGTTTAGCCCCTCGATCGAGTCGCCGACGCTGACCACGAACGCCGGATTTTCCGCAGCCGCCGCCCGCCACACGCGCTCATAAACGCCGGGCTGCGCCTCGCCGGTGCGGTCGCCCAGAATCACAAATGGGAAGGAATCTTTTTGCGCAGCAGCGCGGTCCGCGAGCAGACCATAGCGCCGAGCGCCGCCGCCAACAAGGCGAAGCGCCAGCCCCGCGTGCTACGCATCGGCAGGCAGCCTTAGAATAGCTTCGATCTGGAAATCCAAATCTTGTGGACCCAAGTGCCGACCAGTTCGTGCCGCCACAGCACGCCCCAACCAATCGCGGCCACCACCAGAACCCAAAAAATCTCCCAATCTCTCTTTGATACTGCCGAGCCATATGGATACCATTCCATTACTCGGCAAAAAATGCAAGTGGCGGGTTGGCAGGCCGCTCCCTTGGCTCGCAACCACCGCCCGTGGTGCTAATCCACCAGACGTCGGATTTATAAGCTTATTGTATAATCATATATTTAAGATTGGAAATCGGAGTGCTCTTAATAGTCGAACCTGGAGGTTCCTTATGAAAACCACTCTGAAATCGTCCAAATTCGCGCTCTCGGCTTTGTTGGCCGGCGCACTGATGCTGCTGACCCCCGGCGTGACCCTGGCTCAGCATCGCGGCGGCGGAGGAGGTGGTGGAGAGCCATTTCTCTGGCGGCGGAGCGAGGCACGCAGATTTTCTGGCGGCGGCGGCGTCACGCGGATTTTCTGGCGGCGGCGCGCGCGGGTTTTCCGGTCGGCGGGGCTCGCGGCTTTGCGGGCGGCCACGCGCGGTTTCGCCGGCGGCACGCGCGGATTTGTCAGGCGGCGCGCGCGGTTTCCGGGGAGGCGGCTTTGACGGCGGCTACCGTGGCGGCTATTATCGCGGCGGCGACTATTTCGGCTTCGGCTACGGCGGCTATTACCCCGGCTATTACGGCGGTTATTACGGCGGCGGGTATTGCAGCCCGTACGGGTATTACGACGCTTATGGCAACTGGATTCCCGGCTGTGGCGCCGTCCCCTATTCTTACGGCTACGGCTATTAAAGCCGAGCTGATGGACCCTGGAATGCTTCTATCCAGGGCATGATTGCGATCCGAAAACTCCCTGCCAGCAGCGTGCTGATTCATGAGCGCGCTGCTGGCAGCATCTTGTTCCAGGCCTTCCTTCCCCAGCGAAACCACCGTCGATGGCGCCACTTCGACAGCGCCTTCCCCCGCCGCCGCCAAGCAGGAACAAAAAACTCTGCTGCGTTTTATCAATGCGACCGGCGGCCCCAAGGACTTGTATTTCCAGGATGTGCTGGCCTTCCGCAGCGCCGAAGCAGACGCCATTACTTCTTACCTGGCGCTTCCCAGCCCGCGCGGGGACGCGCATCACGAACTCAAACTCTACGCTTCCGCGAACCCCGTCGGAACGCCGCTGATCACCGATTCCGAGCCCGAAACCAGCGGCCATCGCTACACGGTTTTGGCGCTCGAGACAAGGCGGAAAATTTTCGCTCACCATGATTCCGGATCAACTCAAACCTCCGCCGCCGGGGAAGGCCAAAGTTCGTTCGATTCACGCGGCTCCGGGGGCCGACTTCGGCCATTTCACGGATTACAAGGAAATCGCGCCCACTCAGTGAATTCGAAGCGGGAAAGCTTTACACCATCGTTGTGCTGGGCGGTGGACCGAAACTGATCGAGGACGAACTCATCCAATAACGGACCTTGAAGTGCAAAGCGGATGGCATGGAAACTACTAAAAAGTGCGCCCATCCCAGTTGCGCCTGCAAGGCCAAAAAAGACAGCGATTATTGCAGCACCTATTGCGAAGGTGAGGCAAAAACGTCTGACATTATTTGTAGCTGCGGCCACACGGAATGCCGCGACCGGGCTCCCGCTAAGTCGATTCCAGTTGTAGCATCCTAGTTGTTGCATCCTAGGAAATGGATCTGCAACTGGATGGAAAACTTAGCGCTCATCACCGGATCGACGGCAGGGATCGGCTTCGCGATCGCCGAATCGCTCGCGCGCGAGCAGCTGCCGCGTCATCGTAAACGGCAGGACGCAGGCGCGCGTCGACGCGGCGCTGGCGAAAATACCGGGCGCGGTTGGCTTGGCGGCGGATCTCGGAACCAGCGCGGGCGTCGCGGAGGCGATCCGGCGATTTCCGGACGTCGATATTCTGATCAACAATATGGGCATCTTCGAGCCCAAGCCGTTCGAAGCCATTCCGGACGAAGATTGGTTCCGCTTTTTCGAAGTCAACGTGCTCAGTGGCGTGCGCCTCAGCCGGCACTACTTGCCGCGGATGAAGGCAGGCGGTTGGGGACGGATCGTTTTCATCTCCAGCGAATCCGCGGTGCAGATTCCCGCGGAGATGATTCATTACGGCATGACGAAGACGGCGCAGTTGGCGATCTCGCGCGGCCTCGCGGAAACCACGGCGGGGACGCGCGTTACGGTCAATTCTGTTTTGCCGGGGCCGACGGCATCGGAAGGCGTCGAAGAATTTGTCGGACGTTTGGCTGCGGATCAGAAGACAGATCGCGCTTCGGTGGAGCAGGAATTCTTCAAAAACATCCGGCCGAGTTCGCTGCTCAAGCGCTTTGCGACTCCCGAAGAAGTGGCGGCGCTGGTGACCTTTGTGGCGAGCCCGCTCTCGTCGGCAACCAACGGCGCGGCGCTGCGCGTCGACGGCGGCGTGGTGCGATCCATAATATAAGCATGAAATGGCGCGTGGAGCGGGATTCGATGGGCGAGGTGCGCGTGCCCGAAGACGTGCTTTACGGCGCGCAGACGCAGCGGGCGGTGGAGAATTTTGCGATCGGAGCGCAGCGCTTTCAACCGGCTGCTGATCCAAGCTTTAGCCCTGGTGAAATCGTGCGCGGCGCAGGTGAATGCGGAGCTTGGATTGTTGAGCCCGGAGATGGCGGCGGCGATTGCGAAGGCCGCGGACGAGATCATCGCCGGCGCGCATTACGAGCAATTCGTGGTGGATGTTTTTCAGACCGGCAGCGGCACTTCGACCAACATGAATGCGAACGAAGTGATTGCGCGGCTGGCGAACGCGCATCCTAACGATCACGTCAATCGCAGCCAATCGAGCAACGATGTCATTCCGTCGGCGATTCACATTGCGGCGGCGCTGGAGGTTTCCGGGCAACTGGTGCCGGCGCTCGAAATGCTGGGGGCGGCGCTCGAAAACCGCGCGGAGGCGTTTTGGGACGTCATGAAAATCGGGCGGACGCATTTGCAGGACGCGACGCCGATGCGGCTGGGGCAGGAATTCAGCGGCTACGCGCATCAGGTGCTGGCGTCGCGCGAACGTCTGGCGGCGGCGCTCGACGGCCTCTTTGAATTGCCGTTGGGCGGGACGGCGATCGGCACGGGCGTGAATGCTCCGCCGGAATTTGCGCCGCGGGCCATTTCATTGATCGCGCAAAGGACGGGGCTGCCGTTTCGCGAGGCGCGGAATCATTTTGAGGCGCAGGCGGCGAAAGACGCGGTTTCGTTCTTGAGCGGGGCGCTCAAAACTTGCGCGGTTGCGCTGACGAAAATCGCGAACGATATTCGCTGGCTGGGGTCGGGGCCGCGCGGCGGATTGGGGGAAATACGGCTGCCGGAACTGCAGCCGGGATCGAGCATCATGCCGGGGAAAGTGAATCCGGTGATCGCGGAAAGCTTGCTCATGATTTGCGCGCAGGTGATCGGGCATGACGCGGCGATCACTTGGGGCTGCGCGGCGGGGAATTTTGAATTGAACGTCGATGATGCCGGTGATGGCTTACGATCTTTTGGATTCGATCGAGCTTTTGAATGCGGGCATTCGCAATTTCGCCACGCGCTGCGTGAAGGGGATCGAGGCCAATCGCCACAAAGCCGGGGCGCTGGTGGAGCAATCGCTGGCCATGGCGACGCCGCTCGCCACGGAAATCGGCTACGATCGCGCGGCTGCGATTGCCAAGGAAGCGTTTGCCAGCGGGCGCACGGTTCGCGAGGTGGCGATCGAGAAAAGCGGGCTCTCCGAACAGAAGATTGCGGAGCTGTTGCGCTTCGATTGACTGGTGTAAACTGGCAGCCATGAAACTCATGGCGATTCTTTTGATGAGTGCATTGGGCGCGCTGGCGCAGAATGCGCAGGACGCTTTCAACAAGCCGTTTCCTCCCTACAAAGTGATGGGCAACATTTACTTTGTGGGCACCGAGGAGTTGGGATCGTTTTTGATCACGACGCCTGAGGGAAACATTCTGATCAACAGCGATTTTGAATCCACCGTTCCGCAGATTAAGGCCTCGGTGGAGAAGTTGGGATTCAGGTTCTCCGACACCAAAATCCTGTTGGGCAGCCACGCGCATGGCGATCACATGGAAGGCGACGCCATGGTGAAAGAGCTGACGGGCGCGCAGGTGGTGGTGATGGAACAAGATGTTCCGGCGCTGAGCCGCATGACGCCGCACGGCAAACCGCATCCGATGGATCGCGTGATTCATGACGGCGACGAAGTGAAGCTGGGCGGCGTGACGCTGGTGGCGCATCTGACTCCGGGGCACACGAAAGGCTGCACCACTTGGACCATGAAAGTGCAGGACGGCGGGAAGACCTATAACGTCGTGATTCTGGGCAGCATCGGCGTCAACCCGGGATACATTCTGGTGAACAACAAAGATTATCCGCAGATCGCGGAGGATTACGTACGCGGGTTCAAGACGCTGCGGGCGCTGCCTTGCGATGTGTTCCTGGCGTCGCACGGGCGGTTTTACGGGATGGCGGAAAAGTACGCGCGGATGAAGGACGGCTCGCCGAATCCATTTATCGATCCGGCGGGTTATCGGGCGCACCTGGACGCGCAAGAAAAGAATTTCAAGGCAAAGTTAGCGGAGCAGCAATCGGCTAGCCGGTAGCTACTAAACGGACAGGGCGCGGGCGGGGACAGGTTGGCTTAGTTCCAGACCCACCTTAAAATTGGCGACGCCGCGGACGATGTGGCGGACGGAGGCGGAACTTCTGAAACCGAGCGGCTCGATGTTCAAGCCAATGTAGGTGCCGACGGGGATGGGCTCGCGGACGGTAATGCAGAGGCCGTTTTGGCAGATATCTAGGGCGGCGCCGCGGGCCGCGGCGTGGACCGAACCCTGTTCCCAGGAAAGATTTACTTTTCCCGCAAACGGAAAGCGTGGGTTGCGACGTGGGTTCTTGTTATCCACTACCCACAACATAGACGATGGACGTGGCGGTGTGAATAGACCGACGGTACTAGGCGGCGGATGGTACTTGCTAGCGGGGCACACTCGAAAATAACCGCCGTTAGGTAACGCGCTTGGTGGTTCGAAGGGCGATACAAAGACACTTCGGCTGTGCTTGGTGGGTTCGGCGGAGGCCGAACGCGGACCGGAGGTCCGCCCTACAACGGACAAAGATCGTCTCGCGGTGGGCTGCCTTTTAGGGCAGCCCACCGGAGTGGTAGAGGTTATGGACGGCTTGCTGGTCTTTGAAAAGTGACTGAATGAACCAGTTTTCTGCTCTCTCCCATTTCCTCCCGCGGCAACTTTTAACGATCACCAGAGAATCGATTCTCTCCTGTCCCGCCCTCTCCACAATGTTTCCAGGACGGCTAGCCCCCTGCTTTCGCGACGGGCGCGGATTCCACTAAACAACAACGATTAGCCTGCGCAGGCTGCACCACGGATTCAGTATGCACGGGGGTGGTGCTGGTGGAGGGAAAGTCGAAGCGGGAAGTGATTGAAAAGCGGGGCGATGAGGGCGGAGATTGGGTAGGCATGGGCAGGTCCTTACCTACTCCTAAGGTTTCTCCGAAACATTCGTCCCTCCGAGGCGATCTTAGTAGTATGGCTCAAGTTGCGTTGTCCCCTATTGGGCAACCGATTTGCGCCTGGACCCAAGGTTCACGGAGAATTCGCCATCCAGGTTCATCCGGACGTGTTGGCACGTCTGGGATGGAAGTCCGCGTAGCATTCAAACGAGTACCACGCCGGGGGCTAGAGGTTGGAGGCATCCTATTCGGCCGCACGGATCGGCGGGATGACACTACTACGTTCTGGATCGAAGGGTTTGAGTGCATCGATTCAGAGCACCGGTCGGGGCCATCCTACATTCTCTCTGAGTCCGATTGGGTCCATCTTCGAGAGGCGTTGACGAAAAAAGGAACTGCCAACCTAGGGATCTTTCGCAGCCAAACGCGATCTCAACAAATGCTGTTGGAGGAAGCGGACAGCAAACTGTTTGAGAAATGCTTCGCTGAGAGCGATGCCTTATTTTTACTCGCTTGCCCGGTAACTGCGAAAGCCGCTTTTTTCGTTCGAGAAGACGGCGAGATGAAGTGTGTTTATGAATTGGGCTTGGGATCGCCTTTCGTGCCTGGCGTGGCGGCACAAGGTCTTCCCTCACCGGGAACAGACGATATCGCCCAGCCGCCAGCGGAAATCCAGACGCCGCTATTGGCTGTTTCGAGACCAATCCCTCCTGCCGATGTGGAGGACAAGGCGAGCGATTCCGTTCCGCTACTGGACCAGGAACGCTGGTCAGGATTAGCAACCAAAGGGAATCGGGTCGGACGCGCGATGGATCACGCGCTTGTAAAGCCGCCGGGCAAGTGGTGGGGCGGCGGAGCAAGCTTCAAGAAAGAGACGTGGCTGGCAGCGGCATTGATGTTCTCGGTGTTTCTGGGGGCGGGAATGGGCATGCTTTTTCATTCGCGTCCGGATTCGGTTCATCCACAAGCGCCGCCAACCAATGACCTCCATCTGACGGTGGAAGGGAACGGCGCATTGTTGCGGCTTCATTGGGACCAAAATACTTCCGGCATACGCAATCCGTCGCGCACGGTTCTGCATATCCAGGATGGCGACTATCAGATGGTAAGGAATCTGGCGCCGTCTGAATTCAACGCGGGAAGCGTGGCGTACGAGCCGAGGAGCCGTGACGTGAGCTTTCGTGTCGAGGTGTTTTCCCCGACGGCGAACGCCAGCGGGTTCGTGCAGGTTGTGAATCTGCCGGCGCAAGCCGCGGCGACACCGGTTCGGCCCGCAGAGCCACTTTTTAAACCATTGGCAAGTTATGCAGCGACGGAGTCGCCGGCCAGCAAGACGTCCGCGGCGCGGCCAGAGCCGTCCGCGGCGGTTCCAGTTGACAAGGAGAAGGAAGACATTCCAACGAGCGCCGTTCAATCATCGAGTGAAGGCGACGCGCCTGCTGCCGTCAAGCGCGACCCTTCGCCTCCGGCAGACTTCGGCAAAGAGCCGCAAACGCCTGGTGCCCAACGGGCCGCCAGTCCGCTTCCCGTTCCAGAACCTACCGTTCGGGTGTGGCCCGAAGCGGTGTTGGGTTCCTCCTGGGGGCGTCTGGTGGGAAAGGTACCGCTGGTGCGGCGACTGAGGAAAACAGCTAAAATCCTGGTGCCGGCGCCTATTATCCAAGCGCAGCCGGTGTTGACGAATCCCGCAAAGCAGACCATTACCCGGCCGGTTTCGGTGGACGTGCGAGTGGATGTCGGGGAATCCGGCATGGTAGAAGGCGCAGAAGTCGTGGAGTTTAGCGATCCGCTAAATGTGGCACTTACGAATGCAGCACTTGCCGCTGCTGTCCGCTGGACTTTCGAGCCGGCGCGCAGCGACGAGGTTGCTGTTCCCAGCAAGGTGATTCTGCATTTTCGTTTCACGCCGTGAATCTGCTGCGTATATATTCAGGGATAACGCGCGTTCGGGGATTCAGGAACTGCGCATGTTAAAGTGAAGTCTCCGGGCGCGTAGCTCAGTTGGTTAGAGCACCTCGTTTACACCGAGGGGGTCCGGGGTTCGAATCCCTGCGCGCCCACCATTTTCCCTTTTTTTAACGAGGCTTCGAAGATTGAAGATTGAGTTACGCTCCCTGAAGAGGGCGTCTACCGACGACCTCTTTGCTGCCCTTCATTCGGGGCTTCCGGCAATTCGGATGCTTTTTCGGACGGCACTTCGGCTCGCGAACCTCCCTACGTTTCAGTGGGTGAGTCCAGCGACTACCTAGCGGTTCCTGCTATAGTGGCCGATCGAAGGTTGCTGATTCATGAAGGTCATCGTTCGCAGCTCGTCATTGCTGTTTTTCTTTGGCAATCTTTTGCTGGGACTTCCCATGCGGCGGAGGCGGCTAGGAGATTCCGGCAGTGGATTGGAGCAGCGAGGTGCGGGGCGCGAGATGGGAGACGGTGCCGGCGCTCGACAGGACGGCCGTTTCGGCTGGAGGGTATTCACTCCGCAGCAGGAGAACGGCGCGACGAAGCCAGTAGCCGAACAGGAGCCCTGAGGCTAGGGTGACGATAGCGGTAGTAACCAGTTCGACCATGATCTCGGGTCAGTTTGTGGCTGCGTTCGCTTGAGTAGACTCAACCGGCATCACCGAGGCGACTTGCGAGAAGATCGTGCTGATGCTGGACGCTACGTCGGGCAGGATGGCGGCAGCGATCACGGCCACGAAACCAGCCATTAGGGCGTACTCGAAGAGGTCTTGGCCATAGGTATTCTTCATGGCGCTGAGTTTCAGTAACAAGTTCTTCATGCTTTTGCCTCCCGATGCGCGGCGGATTCACCGCCGTTGAACAGAGACTAGCAAGGGGACCTCCGTGGAGGAATCCACCGACGGTTCTATCGGCTAGTACTCTAAACCGGGTTTGGTACTGATACCAGAGGAGTTTGAAGACGCTGGACTGCGTTTAGAGCATCAGGCCTATGCGGCGCATGGGTGCTATGGCCCATAAGCTGGTCCGTGACAGTCTGTAAGCAACTGATCCCGCAATACAAACACATTGGGGGACGAGGTGCAATCAATCCTGCAGGATAGTGCGGCGCCACTTGGTTGCGGGCACCTTCCTAGAGGTTTGAAATGGACGATTCAATCAGTTTTGCCGCCCGATGTCCTGGCTGCAAGAACGAGGTGCGGCAAGTCCTGCGCGCACCGGATGAGATCAGACGGTTACTCAAAGAGAACTCCTTGGGTTTCTACTGTGAAGTTTGCGATCTCGAATGGGAACCGAGCCATAAGGAGTTGGCGGGCGTGGAATGCTTGCTGCCGGCGAGTCCGAGGGAACTGCATCATGGATCCTACTAACAAACACGAGCAGATCATTGCGCGGACGGTGGATGAGTACCTGAAGGATGGGGGTGGCCGCTACCATTTGATCGTGCGGACATCGCGATGCCGGTGGACTTCCTGATGTCGGCTTCGGATACTCAATTTTTGGTAGCGTACATCCGGTGGCAGGACGCTTATCCGGCGACTGATGTTGCTGTGCTCAGAGGCGCTTCGGGGCTTTAAGTTATTTCACGGGGAGGAAGCGTTGGACGCGTTCGCCGGCGAAGACTTCTCCGGTGTAGATGATGCCTTTAGAGTCTACGGCGATCATGTGGAGTCCGAAGAACTGGCCGCCGTTTTCGCCCATGCTGCCCATTTGGCCGATCACTTTGCCGTCTTCGCGGTTTAGGAACCAGATGTGATTGTTGGTCAGGTCGGAGATGTAGAGGAGCCGCTGCGCCTTGTCGGGGGAGAACATGACGCCGCCGGTGGCTCCGCCTACGCCGGTCATGGGGGCCAGGACGAATTCTTTTACGAACTTACCCTGCTTGGTGGTTACGTGGATGCGATTGGCCATGCGGTCGGCGGCGTAGACCAGGCCGTCGTTGGAGATGTTCAGAGTAAGGTGGCCGCGAAATTCTTTGGGCATGGGGCCGCCGGGGGTGTAGGCGCGGTCGGCGTCATCGGTGGTGATTTCGGAGAGGGCGTGGCCGTAGGCGCCCCAGCCGCGTTTAAAGGCGAAGGTATCGAGATCGAAGACCATGACGCGGCCTCCGAGATAATTGTCGGCGCAATAGAGTTCGTGGGCGGGTTCGTCGAGGCGGATCT
The DNA here is from genome assembly GCA_963745995.1 of Bryobacterales bacterium. GTDB lineage: Bacteria > Acidobacteriota > Terriglobia > Bryobacterales > Bryobacteraceae > Palsa-187. The sequence continues at coordinate 1,867,079 of CAVUZF010000004.1, read as the reverse complement.
CTTCTAAGCCGCCGACGATCATCGGAGTGGTGGGCGGGTACTTGGCGCGGAAGGCGGCGATGGCGGCTGCGCGGGCGGCTTGCGCGGCGGGGTCGGGTTGATTGCGGCCGCCGGGGGGACGGAGGAATCCGGCTACGGGTCCTCGGCTACCGCGGCCAGGGGCGCGGATTTCGGGGGCGGCGTCGGGCCCGCCACCGGCACCGGGTTGTTTCTCTGTGGTGCGCGGGACTTCGGCAACTACTTTGCCGGTTTTGGGATCGTATTTGCGGACAGTGTCCTGGCCGATGTAAACGAAGCCCTTGCTATCGACGGCCATGCCGTGGCCTTGCGGGGCGTCGAAGGAGCCGATTACGTTGCCGGCCTTGTCGATGTGAATCATCGACGGGGGACGGACGCAGCAATCGGCTAGGGGAGGGGTGAGCTCGGCTTCGAGTTCGATGTCGGTGAGGTCGTTGGGGCGATCGAGGACCCAGACGTTGTCGTCTTTATCGACGGCGAGGCCGGTGACGCCCCCGAGTTTCCATTTGTTGGGGAGGGGCTTGGGCCAATCGGGATCGAATTTGAATTTAGGCGCGGCAGGGGGCTGGGCTAGAAGCGACACACATAAGACAAAGGCGCCGAGGGAGGCTGCGGCTGCTAGGACGCGGCTGGTTAATTTTTGCCCGATCATTGGGGACTCCTACTTTCCAGGAAGGTGTTGGACGTCTTTTTCGTTTTCGTTGCAGGCGTACTCTATGAGCTCGGTGTTGGGCAGAAGGTCAAACACTTCGGTGGCGGTCCAAGGTTTGGTATAGGCTTTGGGGTCATCGATGGTGGTCTGGATCTCCAGGTGCCCGAAGTCGCGGCGGCGGATGCGTTCGGTCAAGTGCAGGGCATCTGTGGTGGGATGGCCGGCTTGATCCAACCACGTCTTGCCGTTGAAACCGGTGGTGTCGACTATCAGGGTGTCGCCGTCCCACTTGCCGGTGGAGTAGCCGAGCCAGGTGGGGTTGGGGTCCTTGCCGAGTTCGCGGCCATCCATGAAGATTTGGCGGTAGAGATCGAAGGCTTCGTAAAGGATCAGGACTACGCCGGGCTGCTGATAGATGCGGAGCGGATTGGGGGTGGCATTAATTCTGGGAAGGCCGGGGGGCAGGCAGTTGGCTTGGGGCTCTTCGCGGGCGTGGATGCCGGTGCCGCGCTCCTTGGTAATGGCGGCGGCCCAGGGCTGCATGGGCAGATCGCCGGGCTTCATGTCGGCGGCGAGATTGATAAGGAGCTTGGGGCTGGAGATTTGCCAGACGCCGGAGAAATCGGGCTGACCGTCGGGTCGACGCGGCGCGGGGGCGGTGAGGTCGACCTTGCCATCTTTAGCGCGGGGAATTCCGGCGGTGGGCAATTTCACCCATTGCGCGGGGACTACGGAGACGGTGAGGAGCAGGAGCGCGGCTAGGGTTTTCACGAGTCGTATTATATATCTGTTCGCAATGATTTATTCTTGAAGGAGGCAACTCCCCCGCCCTGTTCGCGGCTCGACCCGTCACCGGAAGCCGAAGATCAAAATCCTTAAGGAAGTGTTTATGACGCAACCCGCTGATGCGCGTGCCGCCAATTACGTATTGACGTTAGAAGAGATCGGGAATCTTGCGGAGGAGAGCGGCAAGCCGGCGGAGACGCTGATGAACGTGGTCGCGCTGATTGCGGCGCGGTTTCAGACCGATGTCTGCTCGGTGTATTTGCTGGAGCCGGATCGCGCCAATCTGGTGCTGGCGGCGACGGTGGGACTGCGGCCGGAGTGCATCGGCACGCTGCGCCTGACGCTGCACGAGGGGCTGGCGGGATTGGTGGCGGAGCAGGTGCGGCCGGTGGCGGTGGGGCAGGTGAAGAACCATCCGCGGTTCAAATATTTTCAGGAGGCGGGCGAGGATTCGTTACCAGACCTTCCTGGGCGTGCCGATTGTGGAGCGCGGCGTGCTGCAAGGCGTGCTGGTGGTGCAGACGGTGCAGACGCGCACGTTTCCCGCAGGACGAGATCCGCATGCTGACGGAGGCGGCGGCGCAGGTGGCTCCGGTGGTGACGCGAGGCGCGGACGCTGGATCGGTTCATCGCGCCGGCGCAGGAGAAGTTGTGGGCGCTGGCGCGGAACCTGTGGTGGAGCTGGGATCAGGATTCGACGGGGCTGTTTCGCGATCTGGATCCGGTGCGGTGGCGGGAGCTGAATCATAATCCGATTTCGCTGCTGGCGGAGATTCCGTTGTCGAAGCTGGAGCGGCGCGCGGGAGAACTGGTGCTGCACGGGCGGATCAACTACGCGTACCGGCGTCAGCAGGAATATCTGCAAGCGGACCGGACTTGGGGCGCTACGCATGCGGGCGTGCTGCGGCCGCGGCCGGTGGCTTATTTTTCGGCGGAGTTCGGGCTGCATGAATCGCTGCCGATTTATTCGGGCGGGCTGGGAGTGCTGGCGGGCGATCACGTCAAGAGCGCTTCCGATCTGGACATTCCGCTGGTGGCGGTGGGGTTGTTTTACGGGCAGGGATATTTCCGGCAGAGGCTGGATCGCACAGGATGGCAGCACGAAGAATACTTGCCGACCGACGTCACCCAGTTGCCGATGGAGCCGGCGATCGGGAAGAAGGGCGAGCCGGTTACGGTGCACATTCAGACGCGCGGGGCTTCGATTGCGGCGAAAGTGTGGCGCGTGAAAGTGGGGCGCATCGATTTGCTGCTGCTGGATTCGAATGTGGACGGGAACACGCCGGAGGATCGCGAGCTGACTTCGCGCCTGTATGGCGGCGACGGGCGCGTGCGCGTTCGGCAGGAATTGCTGCTGGGCGTGGGCGGATTTCGCGCGCTGAAGGCGATGGGGATCACTCCGGGCGTTCTGCATTTGAACGAGGGGCACAGCGGGTTTGCGGTGCTGGAGGCGATTCGCAGCCGCATGGAAGAAGAGGGCGTCGAGCTTCGATCAGGCGCTGCCGCATGTTTCGCGCGAAGTGGTGTTCACGACGCATACGCCGGTGCCGGCGGGGCATGACCGGTTCAACGCCGGACTGATCGAAGAACATCTGGGGCCGCTGCGCGAGGCGCTGGGGTTTTCGCATGAACAGCTTCATGGGGCTGGGGCGGGAGCATCCTGGCAATCCGCGACGAGGAATTCTGCATGACGGTGCTGGGGCTGAGGCTTTCGCGGCGCGCCAATGCGGTTTCGGCGCTGCATGGCGAAGTTTCGCGGGCGATGTGGACGGGGCTTTATCCGGGCAAGTTGGAGGATGAGGTGCCGATCGGGCACATCACGAATGGCGTGCATGTGCCGTCGTGGCTGGCGCCGCAGATGTTCCGGCTTTACGACCGGCATTTGGGAATCGGCTGGCATGAGCATAGCGGCGAATCGCGGATCTGGGAAGGCATCGAGAACGTGGACGACGGCGAGTTGTGGGAGACGCATCTCAGCTTGAAATCGCGGCTGCTGGAATTTGTGCGGCGGCGCGCGAAGGATCAGGCGGAGCGGCGCGGGGAACCGCCGGAGACTTTGCAGCGGCTGAACCGGGTGCTGAGTCCGGACGCGCTGACGATCGGATTTGCGCGGCGGTTTGCCACTTATAAGAGAGCCAATCTGATGCTGGCGGATATCGAGAAGCTGGCTTCGATGGTGAACGATCCGAATCGGCCGGTGCAGTTTGTGTTCGCGGGGAAGGCGCATCCGCGGGATGAGCCGGGCAAGCGGGTGCTGCAGCAGATCGCGGAGTTGATGCGGGATTCGCAGTTCGCGGACAAGTTTGTTTTCGTGGAGGATTACGATATCAACGTCGGGCGGCTGTTCGTGCAGGGCGTGGACGTGTGGCTGAATAATCCGCGGCGGCCGCTGGAGGCGTCGGGTACCAGCGGGCAGAAGGTGGTGTTGAACGGCGGGCTGAATCTGTCGGTGCCGGACGGCTGGTGGGCGGAGGCTTACGACGGGTTGAACGGGTTCTCGATCGGGACGGGGCGGACGCATTCGAACATGCACGTTCACGATTCGCGCGATGGCGAGGATTTGTATCGCGTGCTGCGCGAGGAAGTGATTCCGCTGTTCTACCAGCGCGATCGGGATGGATTGCCGCGCGGGTGGATCAAGCGCATGAAGCGGACGATCCGAACGCTGGGATGGCGCTTCAATGCGAACCGCATGGTGATGGATTACACGCTGAAGTGTTATGTTCCGGCGGCGGGCGGCACGTCTAGCGATATGAGCATTCGCGGTTAGGGTGCATCGCGGGGCCGGCGGGGCGCATCTGTTTTGTAAGCATCGGGCATCTATGGCCATTCTCTATCGCTATCTGAAGCAGTACTGGAAACTGGGCGTGGCTGCGCTGTTCCTGGCGGCGGTGAACCAGGTTTTCTCGCTGCTGGACCCGCTGATCTTCCGGCACATTATCGATTCTTACGCTACTCGCTATCGCCAGTACACCATCTGGCAATTTTTGCGCGGAGTGAGTTTGCTGCTGGCGGCGGCGGTGGGGGTAGCGCTGGTCTCGCGCATCGCTAAAAACTTTCAGGATTACTTTGTGAACCTCATCACGCAGCAGGTGGGGGCGCGGATGTATGCGGATGGGATTCGTCATTCGCTGGAGCTGCCTTACACGTTATTCGAGGATCAGCGCAGCGGCGAGACGCTGGGCAAGCTGCAGAAGGTGCGGACGGACGTGGAGAAATTCATCGCGGCGATGGTGAATGTGTTGTTCACTACGCTGATCGGCGTGGTGTTTGTGATGGTGTACGCGTCGCAAGTGCACTGGTCGATCGGCGCCGGCGTTCTTCTTGACGGTGCCGCTGCTGGGCTGGTTGAGCTCGGTGCTGAGCCGCAAGATTAAAGACGTGCAGAAAGTGATCGTGGCGGAGACGACGGCGCTGGCGGGGGCTACTACGGAATCTTTGCGCAACATTGAGCTGGTGAAGAGTCTGGGGCTGGCGCAACAGGAGATTGCACGACTGAATTCGACTACGGCGAAGATTCTCAAGCTGGAGCTGAAGAAGGTGCGCTATCTGCGGAGCCTGAGTTTCATTCAGGGGAGCTGCGTGAATCTGCTGCGGACGTCCATCCTCTTTTTGATGCTGTATTTGATTTATACGCAGCGGATTACTGTGGGGCAGTTCTTCTCGCTGTTCATTTATTCGTTCTTCATCTTCGGGCCGCTGCAGGAGTTGGGGAACGTGATCAATATTTATCGCGAGACGGAGGTTTCGCTGCTGAACTTCCAGACCATTCTCAATTTACCGCCGGAGCCGCGGCCGGAGGCGCCGGTGGCGGTGGAGCAACTGGAGGCGCTGGAATTCGACGACGTCTTTTTCCAGCACGCATCGGCATCGAAGCCGGCATTGGCGGGGATTGCGTTCCGGGCGACGCGGGGGGAGACGATTGCGTTTGTAGGTCCATCGGGATCGGGGAAAACTACGCTGGTGAAATTGCTGGTGGGGTTGTATCGACCCAAGTCGGGACACGTTTATTACAACGGCGTTGATGAGAGCACGGTCGACATGGACGCACTGCGCGAGAAGATCGGGTTCGTCACGCAGGAGGCACAATTATTTTCGGGGACGATTCGCGAGAATTTGCAGTTTGTACGGGCGGAGGCTACGGATGCGGAGTGCCTGGATGTGCTGCGGCGCGCGGCGGTGGAGGGTTTGCTGGCGCGGGCGGATCGCGGGCTCGACACGCTGATTGGCGAGGCGGGCGTGAAGGTTTCGGGAGGGGAACGGCAGCGGTTGTCAATTGCGCGGGCACTGCTACGCCGGCCGCAACTGCTGGTGTTCGACGAGGCTACTTCTTCGCTCGACTCGTTGACTGAGGAAGAAATCAGCCAGACGATTCGCGATGTGGCGACTAGCCGCGATGCGATCACGATTCTGATTGCGCACCGGCTTTCTACGGTGATGCATGCGGACCGCATCTACGTGTTGGAGCGCGGGCGGATTCTGGAGCACGGGACCCACACGGAATTGGTCGCTAAGAAGGGCTTATACTTCGCGATGTGGCGGCAGCAGGTGGGAGAGGGACGGGTGCGCGAGGAGATTGCTGCGCCTGTCTGAGGACTTGCGTAGAATCGGGTGTGGAGGTGTCTGGTGGCTCGATTGGGTGTGTTGCTGTTGGCGGCGATTCCGGTGTTGGCGCACCACTCATTTCAGGCGGAGTTTGACGCTAACAAGCCGGTCAACCTTACGGGCGTGGTCACGAAGGTGGAGTGGACGAATCCGCACGCTCGCTTTTATATCGACGTTAAGGACGCTGGCGGGAAGGTGGCGAATTGGGATCTGGAACTCGCTAGTCCTAACGTGCTGCGGCGGCTGGGATGGACGCGGGACATTTTGAAGCCTGGCGATATGGTTGTGGTATTGGGATCGCGCGCTAAGGACGATTCGAATACGGCGAACGCGAGATCGGTGACGCTGGGCGACGGGCGCAAGATGGTAGCTGGGTCGTCGGCGGATGATCCGGCTACTAAGTAGGGACCTATGAAACATTTTCTCGCTGCGATGGTGGTGTGCGTTTCGGCTATGGGACAGGTGCAGCCGGAGGGCGGCGGGCAGGCGATGGCTAGTCTGATGGGATTTCAGTCGAAGTCGAAGGCTCCGGCGCCGCGGACGGGGGATGGCAAGCCGGATTTGTCGGGGCTGTGGTCACCGGATCGCGCTTTCACCGTCAATATTGTGGCGGCCCTCAAGCCGGGCGAAGAACTGCCGCTGCAACCGTGGGCGGCGAAGGTGACGAAGGAGCGGTTGTCGCGGGAAGACCCGAATGTGTTGTGCCTGCCGGGGGGCGTACCGCGCATGTCTCCGTATCCGTGGAAGATCGTGCAGACGCCAACGCTGATTGTGTTTTTGTATGAGGGAAACACGCATAGCTACCGGCAGATTTTCATGGATGGGCGCGGGCATCCCAAGGATTTGGACCCGACTTGGTTTGGGGATTCGATCGGCAAGTGGGATGGGGACACGCTGGTGGTGGACACGGTGGGGTTCAACGATAAATTCTGGTTCGATGACGCGGCGCATCCGCATACCGAGCAGCTGCATGTGACGGAGCGCTACCGGCGCACTGACTTCGCGCATCTGGATTTTGAGATTACGATCGACGATCCGGGGGCTTACACGCGGCCGTTCACGCTGTATGGGCATTCGCCGCTGCTGGTGAACACGGAGATCATGGAGTACATCTGCAGCGAGAATAATGTGCGGGATCTGCCGCACATTGTGGGGAAAGATTCGCGTAAGTGAGACGCCGCCGAGCGCTTTCGCACTCGGCGGGCTTGGATTACTTGCGGCGGAATTTTGCGACCAGGCCGAGGAGGCCGAGTCCGAGGAAAGCAAAGCTTGACGGCTCGGGTACGGCTTGAGCACCGACGAAGAAATTAAGCGGCAGAGTGATTGACTGGCCGGCGAGGATCGTCAGGTTCAGATTGCCGGTAATCAACAGCGAGCCCACGGCGGGCAGACTCGACGAAAAGACGGTCTTGTCGAAGGATCCGGCGCCCACGGTGAACGGGATGCTAGCGGAGATTGGCGAGGTTTCAACGAACAGGCCAGAGGCGTTGGCGCTGGCGTCGCCGACAATTTCCGCGGAAACGGGAGTAGATGCACTGAGGCCGGTGACGCCAAGGCTAAAGGATATTGCCGATCCGGCGCAGGTAACTTCGGAATTGCAAGTTACGGTGCCGGAAACGATGGCTTCACCGCCGGTGAAACTCTGGGTTAAGCCGCTGACCGTAAACGGCGTCGAAGGCGAGGCCGTGGCGGTGAACGAAGAGATAGTCCCCGCGGAGGCGCTGAGGGTCCCCAATAAAATGCATGCCAAGACTGCTGTTGATTTGACACACGTGTAGAGAGTGTTTTTTACTGTCATTTTTCCCCGATTTTGAATTCCGCACTGCTAAGAAGACCTTAGGGCGGTACTAAGCTTTTTTACTTAGATGGCCTATGGTAGCTTGGACGCTGTTGACAAGCAAGGAAAATGGCACATTTAGTTAAACGGAATGTTGAATTAGTACTAGGGTGCGAGTTCAAACTAACCGGACGTGGCGCTGCCGACCGTACTCCATCATCTTCTGGTCGCGCGTGAGCAGGCGGGCGCCGAGGGAACGCGCTGTGGCTACGATGATGCGGTCAGCCGGATCGCCATGGAAGATTCCAGGCAAGCTACTGCTCTCCAGCGCGATTTCGGGTGTGAGGGGGACGAGCGACAGTCCGGGTGTAGCCAAGGCTTCGCGGACCCATTGGTCACACGGCGTTTGCAGACGGACTCTGCCTTTGGCTTCGAGCACACCGAGTTCCCAAACTGAAATGACCGAGAGCAGAACATTCCCTCGATCGGCCGCTTGTTCGACGATCCTAACGATCTTCGGTGTTAGCGGTGATTTTGCGCCGGACTGCAACCAGATCCAATAGTGCGTATCGAGTAGCAGTGGTTCACTGTTCATCGACTTGCCATTGCTCGCCCGTCGACGCAACGATGTCCCCGAGGATCTCCACTGTGCCTTTCATGCGTCCGAACACAGACGTTGGTTCCTGTTCCACAGGCAACATGCGGGCTACCGGCTTTCCCCGTTTTGTGATGACGATTTCTTTGCGTGTGCGCTGGACTTCATCGAGCAGGTGAAGGCACTTGGCTTTGAATTCACCGGCCGCGATCTGTTGTTTCATACCATGGTCATCTTACCATGGTCATATTGGCTACTTGACTGGCAGCAAGGGTTTGCGATCGGCGGGGAGTTGGTGATCAACGGCGGTCAGCATCACTGCGGCTAGGGCGTAGTCGCCTAGGGTTTCGACGATTTCCATGGTGCCTTGGCGTCCGAAGAGTTCGACGGTTTTGGCGAAGACGGCCGGGCTGACGTGGTGCTGGCGGAAGATTTCGCGGCCCATTTGGATGACGACGCGATCCTTTTCGTTTAGGGCAGCGGGGTCTTTGTTGTATTTCACGGTGTCGATTACGTTTTGCTCCAGGCCGGCGCGGAGGGCGGCGGGTTCGTGGCCGGACCACTCGTATTGCTGATCGAATTCGCGGGCGGCTACTAATGCGGAGAGTTCGAAGTAGCGGCCGCTGATCTGGCTTTCTCTTCGAAGGTATTCGTTAAGCAAGTGAATATATTCGGCGGGCTTGGGGCTGTAAAAAGACACACCGCCGGGGCCTAGCAAGGGGCTGGTGCGGTTGGGTCCGCTGATGAGGTCGTAGACGCGCTTGCCATTGTCGTCCAGGTCGGCGCGCTTGACTAGGGGGAGGCGGGACATGGAGTCAGGAATGATGTCGGGGGGAAGCGTTCGTTTTTCCTGCTGGGCGCTCAGGGTCAGGGTTAGGACCGCTACCAGGGCTGTGCCCCAGATCTTGGTTTGCATTTTATTTGTCCTCACTTCACGTTTTTATTGAGCCAACTATCTATGAATTTAATCACGTCCTGGCTGTTGCGGTCTAGAAACATTTCGTGCATGTTGCCGTGGATGCCGACGTCTTCGAGGCGTACGAAATCGTCTTTCGCTCCGGCTTGATTCAGCCACTTGGGGATGCAGACGTCGAACACCCGGTGATACGTCCCCTCAGCGGAGATGGAGAGGATCGGCATATTTTGATAGCCCACCAGTTTGTGCACGGGCGCGTCCTGCATGTAGCAGCCGACTTCGTCGCCGGGGCGTTCGGTGGGCTCTAAGTGGACCTTGATGTCGGCAGGGGTGGCGAAGGGCGGATCGTATTTCATGGGTTGGGGAGTGAGTCCCCAGGAGCCGGGGTTCACTCGGGTGTAGGCGACTTTGGCGGTGTCGACGTTGCCGATCTGCGGGCCGCCGGGTTCGATCGACACCATGCCGGCGATGAGTTTGGGACGCTCGTCGGCGACGTTGAAGCCGATGCCGCCGCCTTGCGAATGCGTGAGCAAGATCACGGGGCTGCCGATTTTATCGAGCAACGCAACGCCGGCGGGGATGGTTACTTCGGGCTGGTTGTTGACGAATTGCATTTGGCCTTTAGCGAAGTAGTCGAAGACAGGATCGCCCATGGTGCCTTTTTTCGGGGAGTCACTGGGCCATTGCGTGTATTTCTGCATGCGCGGGAAGTTGCCGCCGGAGAGGACGGGGCCGGTCCAGATTTGCGAAAGGTCTTGGGCGGTGCGGATGCCCAGTTTGCCGTCGACGCCGGGTACGTAGGGCGAGCGGCCGCGCGACGGGTAGTCGACCATGTAGACGGTGTAGCCTTGATCGACTAAATAGTAAGCCCAACCGGGGCGGCCATCGGGGGTCTGGCGCCAGACGGCTCCGGTCTGGCCGTTGCCGTGGAAGAACACTACCGGGTAGGGGTGTTTCATTTGTTTCGGCACCCAGACTTCGGTGTACATGGCTTCGCCCATGATTTCTTTGCCGGGGTCGCCGACGTACTTGCCGCCGGCGTAGAAGAATCCTTGGCGCGCGATGTTGGCGGTGGCGAAGGTGGGGATCGTCGACGGGGGCGTGGCCATGGCGGGCTTGTCGGAGGTGTGAACGTTTTTATCCAGCCATGTCGACATGAACCTGGCGATTTCATCGCTGTTCTTTTCGAGCATCATTTCGTGGCCGTTGCCGTGGAGGCCCACGTCTTCCATGCGGACGTACTGGGTTTTTACGCCGGCCTGGTTCAGCCATTTGGGAATGCAGTGGTCGTACTCGCGGTGATAGCCGCCTTCAGAGGACAGGTAAATGACGGGGATTCTTTCCAGGTTCACTAGTTTGCGCGCTGGTTCTTTTTGCACGTAGCAGGGGACTACGTCGCCGGGGATATCCGATTTGTCTTCGAGAACGACTTGGAGTTCGGAGGGATCCTTGATGGGAGGGTCGTAGTGGACGGGGCTGGAGGTGACGCCCCAGCTTAATCCGCCACCGCCGTTGTTGTAGGCTAGCTTCGCGGTGTCGACGCCTTTGATGGGCGGGGCGGCGGGCTCGACCGTGACAATGGCTTTCACTTGATTGGGGCGAGCGTCGGCAATCAGCCAGCCGGCGGGGCCGCCTTGCGAATGGGAGAGAATGATTACGGGGGTCTTGATGGTGTCGAGCAACGAGATCAGGGCTGCGGCGGTCAGATCATCCTGCGACTTGGGACCACCGCCGCCGAGGAACTGGACCTGCGTTTTGGCGAAGGCGTCGAAGATGGGATCACCCATGAGTCCGCTGCCAGGGAATTGGGTGTGCAGGTGGGCGCGGGGGAAATCGCCTTTCTTGGCGGAGGCGGTGAAGGTGGCTTCGAGATTCGCTGCGGTGCGGATGGTCAGGTTGCCGTCGTGGCCGGGGACGTAAGGCGAGCGGCCACGGGTGGGGGAATCGACCATGTACTGCACGTAGCCTTGCTTGGCAAAATAATAGGCCCAACCGGGGCGGCCGTCGGGGGTCTGCTGCCAGTCGGTCGCGGTTTGGCCGGCGCCGTGAATATAGATGATGGGGTAGGGATGGCGAATTTGTTTGGGAACCCAGACCTCGACGTAGGCGGAGCCGCCCATCACTTCTTTGCCGGGCTCACCGACGTAATTACCTCCGGCGTAGTAGATGCCGGTGCGCGAGAGGTCTTCGGTGGAGAAAGTGGGGATGGCGGCGGGAGGAGCTCCGGCCGTGGCTTTCACGAACTTCTGGGTTTGAGCGCCGAGCAACGCGGGCCACAGCGCAAACAGCAACAGGGTTGTAGTTGGATTCATAGCGTCTTCGCCAGAAGCAAGTATATAACTGGGCGTTGCGGGTGGGAATCGGGCGGGCGGCTACTGGGAGTATGGAGTTTAAAAAACCGAACGGCAGGACCCGGTTAAAGGAGAGTGAGAAGGCTCATATCTGCCGTTCGGTTTTCTCTGGGGTAATGTTGATTGTTTATCGGGCAGTCCGGGGGATTACTTTAGAATTAAAGCGCACTTATTATTGAACTATTTCTGGATTTTATTTCGATTTAATAGGTAGGGAGCGGCGGATAAAGAAGCCGCCGCTGGTTCAAAATGGCAGCAAGAACCGAAAGCCAGTCGGAGGAGGTGGCTCTCCCCTACACTGTATTTGACGCACGAGAACCCGAATGGTTGCAGAGCCCGCCGGGTGCCGCCTAAGTGCGCAGCCGCGCTATACTTTCAACCACGCTATGAATCCTGGCCCGAGCGCTGCCGCGGAGCGGAGCACTGTATTGGACGTGGGCTGCGGCACGCGCAAGGCCGAGCTTGGGGCGCTGGGCATCGATCGGTCTCCGGGGCCAGAGACGGACATAGTTTGGGATCTGGATCATTATCCTTGGCCGCTTGATACGGATCGCTTCGAGCGGATTCATCTGTCGCATATCATCGAACACGTGCAGGATGCGATGGCGACCATGGCGGAGGTGCACCGGGTGGCGCGGGCAGGGGCTAGCGTGTTTGTGACTACGCCGCATTTCAGCTCGCACAATTCGTATGCCGATCCGACGCATGTCCGTCATCTGGCGGCGGCTAGTTTCGATCATCTGACCGGAAAACATTTCGAGAGTTTTCATGGAGCTTCCTTTCGCTTCGATATTGTGAGCGTGGAGCTAACCTTTGGCGGAAATTTTATTCTGGATAACCTGGGGCGCGCGCTGGCTCGCGGAAATCTTAAATGGTATGAGCGGCATGCGGCCTGGGTGTTGCCCGCCCTGGATATCCGCTGCCATTTGCGTGCGGTGAAATAGTTGCACGGGGCGCTGTGCGGTAGATCTGGTAAGCTGCATGGCAGACACCGGCTTTAGGAGTTCAAGATGTATCCACGCATTGCTTCCCTGTTCCTGCTCGTGGTGGCTGGCGGCATTTCGATGCAGGCTCAGCAGACCTGTTCCAACTCCGTGTTATCGGGAACATACTTTTATTTAGCGAACGGATCCGTGATCTCGGGCGGGCAGGCGCTGCCGTTTGCAGAATTGAGCCAGTTCGTTTTCGACGGTAACGGAGGGGTGACGGGACAGGCGGCTGCCAGCGACAACGGCAACTTCGCGAGTTTTTCTTTCGCGGGAGTTTATGCAGTTCAGGCGGGGTGCACGGGCACGTTGACGCTGACGGTTAATCCGCCGGCCGCTGGGCCTTTCGTTTTCGAGGTGGAAGACGGGGGCAAGAGTCTCGCGATGGCGTTTTCGGGCGCAGGAGCGGTAATTTCGGGGCGCGCGTACCAAGTGACTACGGGAACGGTGCAGTGCGGCAGAGGACTGCTGACCGGGAGTTACGGATTCCAATTCACAGGGGTGTCGGGGGGGTTGCAGGTGTCGGAAGAGGGCCAGATGGTTTCCGATGGAGACTCCCATCTGACTTTGGGCGGCGTTTTTAATTCAAACGGCACGACGTCTCAAATTGCAAGCACGGGGAATTATTCCCTGCGGGGAGATTGTTCGGGGTCGGCGTCGATCACGAACCCGTCGGGAACCGCGAACTATCTTTTCGCGATGGTTGAAAGCGGCAAGAGTGTCTTGTTTTTGGAAACGGATGTGGGGACGACGGTCTCGGGGAAGGCGCAGACGCAGGGATTGACGGCATCGGTGCTACCTGATTTTGCTTTCGGGGGCGGCTTTTACTCGGCGATTTACTTCGCGAATACCGGGAATACGGCGGTTTCATTTCCGGTCAATTTTATCGGCGACGATGGGAATCCGTTGACGGTTCCGGCGATTGGAGGCGCCAGTAGCACGATCCAGCTGGCGGCGCAGGGGACGGCGATCGTGGAAGCGCCTAACGTGGGAGCCTTGGTGCAAGGCTATGCGTCAGCGTTTTTGCCGAGCGGGGTGGTCAGCTACGGGATTTTCCGCAAGAGCGCGCCGGGAGTAGCGGATCAGGAGGTGATTGTGCCGCTTTCGAACACGGCGTCCTCGCGCAGAACTCTGATCTTTGACGATACGAACTTTGTCACCGCGGTGGCGATTGCGAATCCGAGTGCGGTGCAGAATATCGTGACGGTGAGCGTGCGGGACGACGCAGGCAACCTGATTGGAAACCCGACCATTCTGTTGGGCGCGAATGCGAAGACGGCGGTGGTGCTGCGGGATCTTCCGGGGCTGGCCGGGATCGCGGGGAAACGGGGCACCGCCGACTTCAGCGTGGTAGCGGGGAATGTGGCGGTGCTGGGACTGCGCTTCAATGGGGCGGCGTTCAGTTCCATCCCCACGGTAAACCGGTAGTTTTGCTAACATGCAGTCGAGACCATGCCGATTTTTGATTACGAATGCCGTAAGTGCGGCGAGCAATTCGAAATGCTGGTGCTAAAGGGCACGGTGGCGGAATGCCCGGCTTGCCACAGCCAGGAACTGGAGCAATTGATTTCCGGATTCGCAGTGAGTTCGGACGCCACACGGCAGGCGAATCTGCAGGCGGCGCGGCGCCGGTATGCGAACAGCAGCACTGTGAAAGACAAAAAGGTAGCGGAAGTCGAAGAGATTCGCGAGCACGCTGCGGATTACGGCATCCAGAAAAAAGGAAAGAAGAAGTAATTCGCTACCTGGCGAAGTCGATATAGCCGCGGCGCGGATCGGTGCTGACCAGTTTCACTGATAGCTGATCGCCGACGTCGACGCCTTGCTGGCCGTGAATCAGCAAACCTTCCGCGGGCGGGTTCAGGACGCGGACGAAGGTGCCTTTGGGCGTAACTCCGGTGACCACGGCCGGGAACATTTGGCCGATGCGAGGCTGCAGCGCCACGGCGGCGATGCGTTTGCCCATGACGCGCTCCACTTTGCGGGCGGCGTCCTCTTTCAAAGTGCAATTGCGCGCGGTGGCGTCCAGTTGCGCGTCGGAATAGGGCGCGGGCTGTTTGGCGAGCACGGCTTTGATCGAGGCGCTGCGTGACGGTGTCGGCGAAGCGGCGGTTGGGGGCGGTCGAATGCGTGTAATCGTGCGCGGCTAGCGCGAAGTGGCCTTGGGTAGCGTCACCGGCGCGGGCCAGCACGTACTCGCCGGGGCCCATCAGCTTCACTACCGCGAGCGATAGGTCCGCGTAATGGACGGCGTCCTTCGCTTTCTGTTTTTCAAGGAAGGCGTTGAGGGCGCCGGAATCGGGCTGCTCGGGCAGGGTCTCGCCACAGCGCGCGGCGAGTTCCACGATGCGGGGCCAGCGCTCCGGGGTCTTGACGATGCGGCGGATGGAACTCACGCCGGCGGCGGACAGGGTGCGCGCCATGACGCCGTTAGCGGCCACCATGAAATTTTCGATGAGTTCGCTGGCGCGATTCTTCTGGCGGGTGTTGATGCCTTCGACCTGGCCGTTGGTGACGACGGCTTCGGCTTCCACGCGATCGATGTTCAATGCGCCCATGCGCTGGCGTTCGTCGAGCAAGATGCGGGCGGCCTCGTCTTGCAACTTGAGCTGGGCGGCGAGATCGGCGGAGGCAGCGACCTTGGCGGGAGCGGGGGCGGTTCCTTCGAGCCACAGGCCCACGCCGTTGTAAGTCAATTGGGCCTGATTGCGAACCAGCGCGCGATAGATTCCTTGCGAGGAGACGGAACCGTCAGACGCCACCATGAAATCGATCACGATGGCGGCGCGGTCGGAGGCTTCATTGAGCGACGTCAGACCGGTGGAGAGCTGCTCAGGGAGCATGGAGAAAGTATGCACGCCGGTGTATACGGACGTGGTTTGATCGGCGGCAAATTGATCGATAGGGGAGCCGATGGGGACGTCGGAGTCGACGTCGGCGATGGCGACCATCACGCGGATGCCGTTGCTTACGCGCTCGGCTACTTCGGCTTGATCGAGATCGCGCGAGGTATCGTTGTCGATGGAGGACCAGAGGAGCGAGCGGAGGTCTTTCAAGCCGGCGGCCGGGGCGGACGACTGCGACTCAAGCGTCTTCACTTGTTGATCGACGGCGGCCGGGAAGTCGGGATGAAAACCCTCGGCGAGCATCTCCTGGTGGGCCATTGCGCCAGATCGTAGTGGCTATTGGACATGAATCAACTAAGCTAACACGCACCCCGGATGGATTCGTCTAGCAATTGGATGGTGTGTACGACGGGCGGCTGGCTGCCTTGTTGACGCGTGAGGGCGGCTTGCATTTGCAGGATGCAGCCGACGTTCCCGGTGGCCACGGCGTCGGGCGCGATCGCTGAGATGTGCGCAGCTTTGCGATCACCCAATTGCGTTGGCGGTGGCGGGCTGGACCAGGTTGTAAATTCCGGCGGAGCCGCAGCACAGGGCGGACTCGGGCATTTCGGCCACGCGTCAATCCGGGGATTCCGGCAAGCAGTTGGCGGGGTTGGGTGCGGACTTTTTGCGCGTGCTGGAGATGGCAGGAGTCGTGATAAGCGACGCACTTCGTTACGGGATGGCGTTCGGCGCGGGGGCCCAGCTCCACCAGGAATTCGGCGACGTCTTTGACTTGGCCCTTGAAATCCGCGGAGAATTCTTTCAGGTGCGAGCCGCAACCGCCGGCGTTGGTGATGATGGTGTCGACTCCGGCCTTCTCGAAGCGTGGCGAACAGTCGGCGGGTGAGCGAGAGCGCAGCTTCGTCTTTTCCGGCGTGCATCAGGAGCGCGCCGCAGCAAGGTTGCTCGGCGGGGGCGACGACTTCGCAACCTTCGGCGGCTAGGACGCGCACGGTGGCGGCGTTGATCTCGGGCAGGAATTCGCGCTGGACGCATCCCAGCATCAGACCGACGCGGGCGCGCTTGGCTCCTTGCGCGGGCGTGACTCCGGAAACATCTTCGCGCTTGCCTAACTTCGGCATGAGCGTCGTTGAGCGACGGGAGGCCTAACTTTTGATAGGCGGACAGGAAGACGCGTCCGATGCGCAGCAGAGCCCACATTGGGGAAGGTGTGGAGAATGGCCCAGCGCATGCAGACGCTCGCGGCAGCGGGCGTGTATATTGGTGCTCGATCTGCGAGCGCGTTTCCTCGATCAGCTTGCCGTAGTTCACGCCGGAGGGGCAGGCCGTCATGCAGGAGACGCAGCCGAGGCACGCATCCATGTGCTGAACGAACTTGGGCGTCATCGTCGGTCTCGCCCTGGTTCAGCATGTCCATGAGGTAGATGCGGCCGCGCGGCGAATCCATTTCGTTGCCCCAGAGAACATAGGTGGGGCAGGCCTGCAGGCAGAACCCGCAGTGCACGCACTGGCTGAGCAAGATCCGGATTAATCAAATGCCCCCCACGAAGACGCCGGGATTTAATATGCCGCGCGGATCGAAGCGCTGCTTGATGGCGCGCATGAGCGGAAGTGCGTCGCCGCCGGCGGTGGCGCCCCAGGCGTCGAGCGATTTATAACGGCCGCATCAGCACCAGCGATCCGCCCATGCGCTTCTATCTTCTCGCGCAATTGGCGACAGGTGAGGCGATTGCACCCAGCCGATGCCCGGTGGCTTCCACCACTGCATAACCGTCCAGGCCTTCGAGCGTTTCGGCGATGCGCGCGGGCAGCACGCTGATCTTCGCGCCGGCGTCGAGGCGTTGGACACACTTCGGCGTGATTTTCGGTGAGCGGAGTCATTTCGCGCAGGCGATCGACCTGCGCGTGGATTCCTTCTTCGGTGCCTTCAAACAGCACGTCGATTTGCGGCGCTCCGGCGCCCGCGCGGACTTGGACCGCGGCGGGCACGAGTTGCGCGTCCAGAATCTGGCTCAACAGCTGCTGCATCGCATCGCAGATGCGGGACCGCGGCGGTTACGGTGTGGGTGTGTTTGGGAAGAGGATGCAGGCGGAAAGTCGCGCTGGTGATGACGCCTAGCGTTCCGAAGGCGCCTGTCACCAATTTCGATAAATCGTATCCGGCAACATTCTTTACCACTTTGCCGCCGCTCTTCGCGAGCGTACCGTCGGCCAGGGCCAGCGTCACGCCGATGACCAGGTCGCGCAAGCCGCCGTAGCGCAGGCGCAGAACGCCGGTGTCGTTGGTGGAAAGAACTCCGCCTACTGTGGCTTTTTCGGGCCACAGGGGATCGACGGCGAGGCGCTGGCCGTGCTGCGCCAGAGTGCGCTGCAGTTCGGCGATGGTGCAGCCGGCTTCGACGGTGACTGTCAGATCGGCCCAGGCGTGTTCGATCACGCGATTCAGATTGCGCGGTCGAGAGCATCACGTCGGTGCGCGGCGGCGGATTTCCCCAATCCGACTTGGTTCCGCCGCCGCGCGGGATCACGCCGCGCCGTCTTCGTTGGCGGCAGCGCAGAATCTCGGCGGCTTCTTCTTCGGAGTGGGGCTCGACGATGCGCACGGCGTCTAGAATCTCTCCGCGATGCCGGCGACTTCGAGTGGATGGGGCTGGTACTCGCCCGGTGTTTCGCCGCAGAGGCGCGGCGTGGGAAACACCTTGGTGGGATTCGCCAGGGCCAGGGGATCGAAGGCGCAGCGGAGTTTCTGCATGGTGGCCAGGTCGGGCTCGGCGAACATTTTCCCCATCATGTGTTTTTTCTCTTCGCCTACGCCGTGTTCGCCGGTGATGGAGCCGCCCATTTCGATGCAGAGTTCCAGAATGCGCTCGGACAGTTTTTCGGCGGCGTGCTCCTGGCCTTCGATGCGGCGATCGTACATGACCAAAGGATGCAGATTGCCGTCGCCGGCGTGAAACACGTTGGCTACGCGCAGGCCGGAGCGCTTTGCCCAGGCGTTCGATCTCGTCGAGAATTTTGGGAAGCGCGGTGCGCGGGATCACGCCGTCCTGCACGATGTAGTTGGGCGAGATGCGGCCCACCGCCGCGAACGCGGCCTTGCGGCCTTTCCACACCACGGCGCGCTCCTCTTCGGTTTGGGCGACGCGGATTTCGCGTGGCGCCGTTTTCGCGGCAGATGGCGCTGACCTGCGCGATCAAGCGTGTCGACTTCGGCCACGGGGCCGTCCATTTCGACCAGCAAGCAGCCCGCCGCAGTTGGGATAGTTGGCGTGGACGGCGGCTTCGGCGGCTTGGATGGCCAGGTTGTCCATCATCTCCATGGCGGCGGGGAGCATGCCTGCGGCGATGATGCCGCTGACGGCGGCGCCGGCTTCGTTGGTGCTGTTGAACGCTGCCAGCAGAGTTTGCACGCACTCGGGACGCTTCATGATGCGCAGGGTGATTTTGGTGGCGACGCCGAGCGTGCCTTCGGAGCCGACGAAGACGCCGGCTAGATCGTAACCCGGCGCGTCCAGCGTTTTCGAACCGAAGTGCGCCAGCGTGCCGTCGGGCAGCACGACTTCGAGCGCTAGCACGTGGGTGGTGGTGAAGCCGTACTTCAGGCAGTGCGCGCCGCCGGCGTTTTCGGCTACGTTGCCGCCGATGCTGCACACCGATTGCGAGGAGGGGTCGGGCGCGTAGAAATAACCTGACGGCGCTACGCGGGCGGTGACGTTCAAGTTGATGACGCCGGGTTCCACTACGATGCGGTGATTGGCGAGGTCGACTTCGAGGATCCGGTTCATGCGTGCGAGGCTGATGACGATGCCATTGTTCACCGGCAGCGCGCCGCCGCTAAGCCCGTGCCGGAGCCGCGCGCCACGAAGGGGATGCGTTCGCGATGGCAGATGCGGATGACGGCTTGCACTTGTTCGGTGGATGTCGGGAGCACTACGGCCAGCGGCATCACGCGGAAATTCGTGAGGCCGTCGCACTCGTAGGTACGGGTTTCCTCGGGGGATGAGATGAGGCCGTTGGGGCCGAGAATGCTTCGCAGTTCGTCCAGGAAAGCCACTACGTCTGACTTTACCGCACCCAACTTGGCACGATGTATGTATAGAACATCGCCAGCAAGCCGATTAGGCAGACCAAGAAGACGCTGTGCTTCAGCGTGAAACGCAGGAGGTTGGATTCTTCGCTGCGGGCCATGCCGGTGGCGGCGGCGGCTACGGCGATGCTTTGCAGGCTGATCATTTTGCCCATCACGCCGCCGCTCGAATTCGCGGCGGCCATCAGCACTGGGTTCAGGCCTAGCTGGTTCGCGGTTACTACTTGCAGGGTGCCGAACAGGGCGTTGGCGGAGGTGTCGCTGCCGGTGAGGAAGACTCCTAGCCATCCGAGCAGGGTGCTGAAGAACGGGAAGGCTGCGCCGGTTTTCGCGGCGACCAAGCCGAGGGTCGCGGTCTGGCCGGAGTAGTTCATGATGAACGCCAAGGCGACTACGCTGGCGATGGTGACCAGCGGCAGAGCTAGTTGCTTGGCGGTTAGCCAGGTCAGTCGCGCTAGGCGCGGCGGGCTGACGCGCAGCACCAGCGCCGATGCGAACACTGCGAACAGGCACGAGGTGCCGGAGGCGGATAGCAGATTCAGAGTGTAGGGGGCTCCGTAGGGCGCGGGCTTGGGCGTGATCGGTGGCATGCGCGTAATCAGGTTGTGGAGGCCCGGCCAGGGAATAATGAGGTGGTTTTATCGAGAATCGCTTTGGTGGTGGAGCTGCCCCAGAGAAGAACGAAGATCACTAGGAGAAGATAGGGGCTCCATGCCAGAAAGATTTCGCCGGGGGCGTGGCGGGACTTGGTGCGGGTTTCATCGCCTACCGGAGTCCAGAAGCGTAGCAGCAAGAGCAGCGCGCCCATCGCGGCGATGGCAGCGAGAAGGCCGGCCAGGTTGGGGCCGATGAAGCTCGAAACCAAGAACTGAACGCCACCGAAGGCGAGGCCGCAGACGATGGCGGCGGGAAGCGCGGCGCGCAAGGCAGGCAGGCCGCCCATCACCAGCATCAAATACGACGGCAGGATCAGGGCCAGCGGCGCGCAGAGACGGCCAACGTCGGCTGACAGGCCGTCCATCGGCAGGTTGGTCACGCGCTGCAACATGATTAGAGGCGTGCCGATGGAACCGAAGGCGACCGGGGCGGTATTCGCCAGCAGGCAGACGCTGGCGGCTAGAAACGGAGGGAAGCCCAGGCCCGCTAGCATGGCGGCGGCGATGGCCACAGGCGTGCCGAATCCGGCGGCGCCTTCGATGAAGCCTCCGAAGGCGAAGGCGATCAGCAGAGCCTGCATGCTGCGATTGCTGGTGACGCTGCCTAGCGAATCCTTAATGATGTCGAATTTTCCGGTGTCGACGGTGACACGGTAGAGCAGGATGGCGGTGAATACAATCCAGCCGATTGGCAGCATGCCGTTGGCGGCTCCGTAGAGCGCCGAGCTGATGGCCAGCACGAAGGGCATGTTGTAAACGGCCACCGAGATAATGGCCGAGGCGATGAATCCGGCGATGGCCGCGATCCAGGCGGGCTTGCGGAGGACGCCGAGCAACAGCAGCACGACGAAAACGGGCAGCACCGCAACCAGGGCGGAGAGTTCCAGACTACCGGCGACGGGGGCGTAGGATTGGGGCCACATGGTATTGGATTATTGTGGCACGCGGGAGGGCGGGCTAGAAGAAGGCGATGGCGCGTCCGGCCAGACCGACGCCGAACCACAGCGTGAGGCATAGGCAAGCGGCAAATTTAGTGGTGGCCGAGGGCGGAGTGTTGTTCTTCGTCAGATAGCGATGGAAAGTGAACGTGAATAGCAGGGCGGCGGCGAGCAGTCCCATCTTGATGAAGAAGGGCGCGCTGGCATAACACTTCAGGGCTTCCGATACGAACAGGAGCGAGCCGGAAGCTATGGTAGCGATCATTCCCCAGATGGTGAAGGGCAGCGCGTCGGAGGCGACTTCCGACAAGGGATGGCCGGCCAGGCCCCAGCCAAATAGGCGGAGGTTCACTACTACCAGCGTTCCTAGTAAGAGCGTCAGGCCGAACAGGTGGAATACTTCGAGGAGCGCGAAGATCCAGGTGGAATCGCGAATCCACACGGCGACGCCGGTGTGATCGGCCCAGCGAAAGAACGGCAGAAACGCGTGAATCATATTTACTTCATCCCGTAAGCGGTCCAGCGTCCGAAGCCGATGACGCCGAGCCAGCAGATCAGTGAGGCCCAGCCTACCAGCTTGGCTCCGGTAGGCGTGATGCCGGTGGCGTCCCAGGTTCGCATGGTGGGGACATATTTGATTTCGAAGAATAGAGCGTTGGCGCCGGCCAGGGCGAGGAAAATTAATTTGATGCGGAAGGTGGGGCTGCGATAGCACTTTTCCGCCTCCGACCAGAAGAGCAACGCGCCGCTTAGGAACATTGCGGCGAAGCCGCCCAGGTACCAGCGCTTCAGCTTATGCATGATGTCGGCGGCGGGGATGTGGCGGATGCCGGCGCCTACCAAACGCAGGTCGAGCATGACCAGGATGCCTACCGAGACGGCTAATCCGAGGACGTGGACGGTTTCAATCGCCGGGAAAGTCCAGATAGATTCGCGGATGGAGGTGCCGAAATCGGAATCCTGCAGGGCTTGACAGATTTGGTAGAGGGTCATTGCTGATCTTGAGACGCTGGCTTTACGACGAGTGCTGAAACTTCACGAGTCTATCATATCCTCCCGGCAGGCTTGCCGAGGGCATGACGTGCGGGTGCAGTGTTGTATACTGCGACGAGACTCAGAAACTTTCATCAGGAGATCGAATCAATGAGCGATGTATTGAGCGGCGCGGAATTCAAAAAGCAATGCGCGCGGGCATCCCTAAGCTGGGACTGTTTGTGAATTCGCATAGCCCGACGGTAGTGGAGCAATTGGCGCACAGCGGCTACGACTGGCTGCTGGTGGATTCGCAGCACGGGCCCATGAGCTACGAAACTTTGTCGACCATGCTGGCGGGCATCGCCAGCGGCGGCGCGAAGTCGATGGTGCGCGTGGGCAGTTATCAGGACCGGCCTGGCATTCAGCAGTCGCTCGACACGGGCGCCGACGGGATTCTGGTTCCTTACATCAATACGGCAGAGGAAGCGGCTGCGGCCATCAGTTGCATGCGTTATCCGACGGCGGGGACGCGCTCGGTGTATTTTCCGCAGCGCAGCATGAACAAGGCTGGACTGCTGGGTTACGCGGGCGCGGCCAACGAGAACACCATCAAGGCGCTGCAGGTGGAGACCGCGGATTGCATCAAGAACATCGACGAGATCGCGGCGGTGCCGGGGCTCGATATGCTGTTTCTGGGTCAGAACGATTTGTGCATGTCGATGGGGCTATACGAGAAGTACGAATTCCCGCACATGTACACTTCGCCCGAGCTGGGCGAGGCCACCAACAAGCTGATCGCGGCGGCCAAGAAGAACAATGTGATTCTGGGAATCTTCCTGTTCGGCACCTCGCGCGTGGGCGAGTTCCTGGACAAGGGCTTTACCTTTATCAGCGTCGGCAACGATCTGCATCACGTGTTGACGCAGGCGGGAGCCTACGTGAACGACGTAGAGAAGATCGCGAAGGAAAAAGGCAAGTCCTGGACGCGGCGCGACACGGCGCTTGTTCTAGACAGTCACCTGTCTAAACGGCTGGCGCCAAGCACGCGCGGTATCATCGTCACATGCAACTGGTGAAGAAGATGGCCCACATCGGGGTCGAATCAGCCTTTGAGGTGATGGTGAAGGCGCGCGCGCTCGAGGCTACCGGCAAGAGCGTCATTCATCTGGAAATCGGCGAGCCCGATTTTCCCACGCCGCGCAATGTGATTGAGGCGGGCAAGAAGGCGCTCGACGAAGGCTGGACCAAATACGGCCCGACGCAGGGGCTGCCGGAGCTGCGGCAGTCGATCGCCTCGTACATTTCGCGGACGCGCGGCATTAAGGTTGGTCCGCAAGAACGTGTGCGTGGTGCCGGGCGGCAAGCCGATCATGTATTTCGTGATCATCGCGCTGCTCGAAGAGGGCGATGAGGCGATTTATCCGGACCCGGGTTTCCCCATTTACGAATCGATGATTCGTTTTCAAGGGCGCGAAGCCGGTGCCGATTCCGCTGCGGGAGAGCCGCGGGTTTTCGCTTGACATTAACGAGCTGAAAGACCGGCTGACGGACCGCACGAAGCTGGTGATTTTGAATTCGCCGCATAATCCGACGGGCGGGATTATTCCGGCGGGCGATATTCAGCAAATCGCCGCGATGCTGCGGGAGCGCGACATCATGGTGCTGAGCGATGAAATTTACTCGCGGATTATTTACGACGGCGAGCCCAGTTCGATCGCCAGCGTCGATGGCATGCTGGACAAGACCGTCATCCTGGACGGGTTCTCCAAAACCTATTCGATGACCGGCTGGCGGCTGGGTTATGGCGTGATGCCGGAGTGGCTGGCGGACGCCGTAGTGAAGCTGATGGTGAATTCGAATTCCTGCACGGCGAGCTTTACGCAGCGCGCGGGGATCGAGGCGCTGGAAGGTCCGCAGGATGCGGTGGACGCGATGGTGGCGGAGTTCAAGCGGCGGCGGGATGCGATCGTCAAAGGGTTGAACACGATTCCCGGCTTTCGCTGTCCGGTGCCGGCGGGGGCGTTTTACGTGTTCCCGAATGTCGAGGGCACGGGCATGGATTCGAAGGAACTGGCTGACTGCCTGTTGTATGAGGGCGGCGTGGCGTGCTTGGACGGACAGTGCTTCGGCGCGGAAGGCCGCGGGTATCTGCGCTTCAGCTACGCGAATTCGCTGGAAAACATTCTGGAGGCGGTGGAGCGCATCCGCAAGGTTTCGTCGAAATGGGCCGCGAAAGTTCACTGACAGTGTTCTTGTGGAGTGGCGCTATAGCGTTGGCGCTGGGCGGAAGTTACCTTGCATGGACATTTTATGGCCGCAAAGAGGCTGATCTTCAGTTTGAGAAGAGAGTGGAACAAAAAGAACTCGAGGCAGGACGGCGATTCAGGGCCGCTTACGGATCAGACGACGTAAAGATTTCTGGATTCGTCGTACGGCCCGGAGTGATTCGGCGCGGGCAAGAAACGCTGTTCTGTTATGGGGTTTTGAACGCTAAGGCGGTTCGACTGGAACCGCCCATCGATTCGGTCCACCCGGCGCTTAGTTATTGCTTTAACGCTTCGCCGACTAAAACCACTACATTCACTCTGACAGCGGAAGACGGGCAAGGGAAATCGGTGCAGCAGTCGGTTACTGTGACCGTGAAATGAACTTCTACCAGCCGGACAGAAGACGCAGACTCTGGCGATCGAAGAAAGCTGCGTCGGCGGCGCGGAAATAGCGGCGGATCTCGGGGCCGCCGATATTCACGACGTCGTGATCCCACGGACACTTTAGGCAATAAGGGCTGTTTTCCGTAATGGGCGTGGACGTTGAAAACGAGCGCCGGGCTTCCTGATGCATGGGCGAATTGTAAGTGTCGACTTCGGTAGCGGCGATCTTCGTGAACACCAGGTTGGTGTCCGAGCTGGGGGCTCCGCAGCAGGGCATGATCCTACCGCCCGCATCCATCACGATATTGTTGTAGAGCCATTTGCAGGTGTGGCCTTTGCTGGGAATCTCTTCGCGAAGTAGCCTCCGGTCCCAGGGGTTTTCGAAAGCTTGCCGAATGGTCTCGGCCTCGAGGTTTTCGGGGAAGGGATTCCAGTTTTGCGGCAGGTTAGTCGCGGACAGGCGATTCAAGCGGCGCACTCCCGCTTTTACGGAGGCTGGTCGAATATTTGGGTCGTCCCAATCGACTCCCCAGGGCAACACCACACGGAATTGGTCGACGCCGAGTTCGCGGGCCATGCGCTCCGCCAAGGGTATTTCGTGCTTATTATGCTCAAACGCTAGAAAGTTCCAGGACACCACAGGCGTTCTCTTCTTAAGCTTACGTTTGGCTTCCGCCAGCTTGCGAAGATTGCCAAAGACAAGTTCCAGTTTACCGTTGCGGCGGAATTGCCGATACACGGGCTGCGTCGCGCCGTCGATGGACGCCACTATGAAATCGAGGCCGGATTCGACGTAAGCTTCGGCATCGAAGCGAGAGACCGAAAAACTGGTGGAGAGCGCCGTCCCCAGCAAGTATTGCTTAGCGAGGCGGACGAGCTTCGGCGTATTTAAGTTGAGTAGAGGCTCGCCATAGTTGCAGAAGTAAACGCCGATGGCATGGGAGCCGTGGAGTTTGAGCAGTTGCGAAAAGCAGTCCGCGGTGAGCGTACCTTTGGGCCAATCGAACAGCTTAAAAGTTTCGGAGTGTTCTGAGTGAACGCAACCCGGGCAGGACAACTGGCACACATTGGATGGGTCCACCACGATTCCCACAGGGTGCGAGAGCAGCGAGACGCTGCGTGCCTCGTAATGATATTTGGCCAGGAGCGTGTTGAGGGTCTTGAGCGTCAGGGCCTGCGCTACGGTAATCGGGAATCGCGCGGCCAAGCGGCCGTACAAGTCCATTTTGAAGTTGTCGAGGGTGGCGATCGCGGCCGCGGAACTGCCGCAGAGATGCAGTTGGCGGTCCAGTTCCGCCAGTAGCGTGAAACCGGTCCGTCCGCCGCGCAGCGACGCAGGGATCCAGTGCTGAAAGAGCATGGGCAGCATAAGCGGGCCACTCGCCCATAGTGCCACTTTAACAGGAAGGATTAAAGTTCGCTTAAACGGCTCGTCTGAGGGCGTGATAGAGCACTAAGAAGACTATCGCGCCGACTACGGCGACCATCAGGCTATACAAATTGAGTCCGGTTACGCCAACGGCGCCGAAGGTGTTGAA
The DNA here is from genome assembly GCA_963745995.1 of Bryobacterales bacterium. Taxonomy (GTDB): domain Bacteria; phylum Acidobacteriota; class Terriglobia; order Bryobacterales; family Bryobacteraceae; genus Palsa-187. The sequence goes on along the minus strand of CAVUZF010000004.1, from coordinate 1,840,699 downwards.
GAGCCAGCCGCCGGCGATGGCGCCGACGATTCCGAGAAGGATATCGAGAAACATACCTTCCCCCTGTTTGTTGACGATTTTGCTGGCGATGAAACCGGCAAGTAAACCGAGCACGATCCAGGCTAGAAATGACATTGATCCCAACTTTCTGCTAAGCGTTCTTGAGGCGCTTGGCGCCTTCTTCCAATTTTTTGCCGGCCTTATGCGCCAGGTCCTTGGCGGTATCCGGGGCTTGATCCGCCACTTTCTTGGCGGCGCGGGCGGCGTCATCGATTTTTTCTTTGGTCTTGTCTCTCAAGTTAGTCACGCGGTTCGTAGTGCACGTTAGAGACCTAACTTTCGCGCGAACGTTTTCAGCGGTAGGGTGAGGGGAAAGCAGTAGTTCCTACTGGGGCTGGATGCGCTATTTGCTGCGGCGGGGGAGAGTGAAGTAGAACGTCGAGCCTTGGCCGACTTCGGATTCGACCCAGATGCGGCCGTCGTAGCTTTCGACGACTTTCTGGCAGATGGCGAGTCCGATGCCGGTGCCGGGGTAATGTTTTTTGGCGTGCAGGCGTTTGAACAGGCCGAAGATTTGAACCTGAAATTCTTTGGGAATGCCGATGCCGTTGTCGCGGACGCTGAACAGCCACGAATCGCCTTGATCCTTCGCGGAAACTTCGATGCGGGGGAGGCGGTCACTGCGATACTTCAGGGCATTGGAAATTAAATTCTGGAACAGGTGGCGGAGCGGGACGATATCGCCCATCACCACGGGGAGGCCCGCGACGGCGATGGTGGCGTGGGTTTCCTCAATGGTGGTGGCGAGATTTTTCCCGACTTCGGCGAGAACTTCCGTGGTGTCGACGGGCTGGGCGGGGGCTTCGGCGCCTTTGGTGGCTTGCGAGTAAGCCAGGAGATCGCTGATCAGGAGTTCCATGCGATGGGCGCCTTCGACGCAATAGTTGAGGTACTCCAAGGCCTTGCCATCCAGTTTGTCCGCGAATTTGGCGGATAGCATTTGGCTGTAGACGGCGACTTGGCGCAAAGGTTCCTGGAGGTCGTGGCTGGCGGAATAGGCGAACTGTTCGAGTTCAGCGTTGGCGCGGCGCAGCTCATCGTTGGAACGGCGCAGGCGCTCTTCGGCGATTTTATCTTCACTGATATCCTCGGCCACGAAGCTGAAGCGGGGAAGCCCGCTGGGCCCGGTACCCAGGTGGTTCACGGTGGCGCGCAGCCAGTAACTACCGGAGGGTTTGGAATGCTGGTACTCGAAGGTGATGGGGTGGGCTTCGGATTGGCTGCGCTGGTAATTTTTCAGCCACGGCTGACTGTTGGCGGAGCCGGCGACGCTGTCGAAGAACTTGGCGGCGGCGGCGTTGCGATACAGAGGGGCAATGTGACCATCTACGATTTCGGCTACTCCCATCAGGAGCGGGGAACTGTCGTAGAAGCTCTGGAGGGTGGCCTGGCTTTCCTTCAGTGCCGCCTCCGCGGCTTCGCGGCGGTGTGCGCATGGAGAGGTGCGCGCCGATGCGAGCCAGCAATTCGCGCGCGGTGAAGGGCTTAATGAGGTAGTCGTCGGCGCCGCCGGTGAGGCCTTCCACCTTGCTTTCTTCGCCGGCGCGGGCTGAGAGAAGGATCACGGGAATGGTTGCGGTTCGAGGGTTTTCACGAAGGGCTTTCACTAAATCGAAACCGTTCATCTCGGGCATCATAACGTCGCTGAGAATCAGGTCCGGAGGATCCTTGTGAGCGGCTTGGAGCGCTTGTGCGCCGTCAGAGACGGTGATTACGGTGTATCCGATCGCGCAGAAGCCGGGTTACGTACTGGCGCATGTCGGCGTTGTCATCCGCCAATAGGATTTTGGGTTTGCCGTAGGTTTCGGCGGGCGCAGCGCCAGCGTTGAGTTTCGATTCGGCTAGTGAGCGCAGGGCTTCTTCGACAAAAATTTCGGCCTGGAGCGCGGTAGAGACGCGGTCCGTTCCGGGCCGGATGCGGTCTTGGGAGAGATGCGCGGCGCCTAGCGGGAGTGAGACGGTGAAGGTGCTGCCGACATTCAATTTACTGTCGGCGTGGATATTGCCACCGTGCAGTTTGACCAATTCTTCCACCAGCGCTAGGCCGATGCCTGTGCCTTCGATGGTGCGGCCCTTGGAACCTTCGACGCGATGGAAGCGTTCGAAGATGTGGGGTAGTTCTTCGGGCGGGATGCCGGTGCCGGTATCCTCGACGGTGAGTACGGCGTGGGTTGCCGGAGGGCTTCAGCGACACGGTGACGGAGCCGTGCAGGGTGAATTTCAGGGCGTTGGAGATCAGATTGAGAACGATCTTTTCCCACATCTCGCGGTCGACGTAAACCGGTTCGTCAAAGGTGGCGCACTCGATTTTGAAGTTCAACCCGGCGCGTTCCATGGCGGAGCGGAAGTTGGAGGCGAGATCTTGGGTGAAGCGGCCGAGCTCGGTGGGCTCAAAGACGGCCTGCATGCGGCCGGCCTCGATGCGCGAGAAATCGAGCAGTGTGTTGACTAGTTTCTGGAGGCGCAGGCCGTTGCGGTGTACCAGATCGAGCAACTCGCGCTCCTGCGGAGTGTATATCGCGGCCGGCGGCGAGCAATTCTTCGACCGGACTGAGCATCAGCGTGAGAGGGCGTACGCAGTTCGTGGCTGACATTTGAAAAGAACGTAGTTTTGGCGCGATCGATTTCGGCCAGAGCTTCGGCGCGGCGGCGTTCGGCTTCGTAGGCGCGCGCGTTGCCGAGCGCGGCGGCGATCTGGCCGGCGAGCAGATCGACAAATCCGCTGTAGGCGCTGTCGTAGCGCTGGTAGGGATTGGTGCCGATGACGAGGAAGCCGGCGGGCTGTTCTTGCCCCTGCTGGCGAATGGGGATGGCGACGGCGCGTTCGGCGGGTTTATTCCAACTGCCGGCGGGCCAGGAAGTCGTGTACCGGAACTCTGGACCACGCAGGCAGCGGGCTGCTGGAACATCTGGCGGGCGGGCCAGGGTGAATCGGCATGTCCGTCGATGAGTTCCGGAGCGAGCGGTGCTTTCGGGTGAAATGCCGCTCCAGGAGGCCAGTCGCGCGTTTCCGCTCTCGTCAAAAAGATAGCTAAGCGTAAACGGCAAATCCTTCTGGTTCAGGCCGAGTTGACGGCGGAGGGCGCGGAAAACCTCATCCTCCGTTTTCGTGCTGGCGAGCGCGGCGGCGACGTCGCGTAAAGTTTCGACACGCCGTTCGCCGATCAAACGGTCTGTTTCCTCGGTGACGACGCACAGCATGCCGTTGATGCGGCCATGGTCGTCGGCCAAGGGGCTGTAGGAGAAGGTGTGGTAGGTCTCTTCGGGAAAGCCGCTGCGTTCCAGAAATAACAGGAGCCCTTCGTCATAGGTGGCCTTGCCGGTGGTGAGCACGGTCTCGGATGCGCGGTCCGATGTCGGACCAGATCTCGGCCCAAACATCGCTCGCCGGAATCCCCAGGGCCTGCGGGTGTTTGATTCCTAGCGTAGGACTGTAAGCGTCGTTGTACAGCATGGTGAGATCGCTGCCCCAGGCCATCCACATGGCGTAGCGCGAGGTGAGCAGGATATTGACGACGGTGCGCAGACTTTGCGGCCACCGATCTATGGGGCCAAGCGGGGTGGTGGACCAGTCGAAGGCGGCAATGCGCTCCGCCATTTCTCCAACTTCGGGTCCTGCAAATGATGGGCTTGGGCGGGAATCCACGAGTTGGTACTATGTTAACAACTTCGCCTGCCGAAGCTTCGATATACTAGTGACGTTCTTTTGAGGAGGGTTAAGATGACCGTGAAACGTTCCGCGATGTTCCTGCTGGCGTTGCCCTTGGTTGCACTGAATGTATCGGCAGGGTCGGTGCGCATTTACCAGACTAACAGCGCTGGGGATGTGGTGGATATTATCGATCCCACTACCAATAAGGTGGTGATGCAGATCAAAGATATTGAGGTGCCGCATGGCGTCTCTTTCTCGCCGGATGGGACGCGCGCATACATTTCGTGCGAGGCGGAGAACACGGTTTGGTTCACCGACACCAAGACCGGCAAGCTGATAGGCAAGGTGCCGCTGAGCGGGCATCCTAACAACATTTCTACGTCGAAGGACGGCAAGCGGTTGTTCGTGGCGATTGCGCAGGCGCCGGGCGCGGTGGATGTGATCGACACAGTGGCCATGAAGAACATCAAGACCATTCCGATCAAGGGCGCGGGGCACAACACGTATGTGTCGCCGGACGGAAAGATTGTGGTGGCGGGGTCGGTGGGCGGCAAGTCTATCAATGTGATCGACGAGCTGACGCTGGAGCCGCTGTGGAACTTGATGATGGACAAGGGCGTGCGCTGCATGACGTTTGAGAAAAACGCAGACGGCTCGACGGGGCGGTTGTTCGTGCAGCTCTCCGATACGCATGGGTTCGCGGTGGTGGATATGAACACGCACAAAGAGATTCAGCGGGTGATGCTGCCCAGCGAACCGGTGCTCGGCGAGACGCATAGTGCGGCTCCTTCGCATGGGATCGGCGTGTCGCCGGACGGCAAGACGCTGTGGGTGAATAGCTCACAGGCGGCGGGCGTGTTTGCGTATTCGATGCCCGATCTGAAGCTGCTGGGCTATGTGCACACGGCTTCTACACCGGACTGGCTGACGTTTACTCCCGATAGCAAAACCATCTATGTGGCCAACGCGGGGGCGAATTACGTTTCGGCCATCGACATGAAGACCATGAAGGAAGTGAGCCGTATTCCGGTGGGCGAGGTGCCCAAGCGCAACGGCACGGTTATCGTTCCTTAGGTCAGAAATTCGCGGACGCGCTCGGCGACGAGGCCGGGCGCGGTCCGCAAGGCTCCGTGGCCTTGGCCGTGTAACACGGCTACGCGCGCGTTTTTCAACACGCGGGTGAGCGCGGCGGTGGCGTTTTTCAGGCTGTCCGAGGTGTCGCTTCCCACGAGCATGAGTGCGGGCGACTCGATGGGGCGGTAGCGCTCGAGGCTGGTACCCATGCGCTCGATCTCTGCCATTTCGCGGAGCCAACCGGGAGCCAGCACTTTGAATATGGGAAACATGGGATGGGCCCGCATAGCTTCGAACTGGCTCTGTGAGACGCCTACGACCTTAGTGATGCCGATCTCTAGCGCCCTCTCCGTATCGCCGGAGGCGATGGCTTGGCGGTACTCTTCGACTTCGGGACCGAACACTACACCGGCGGGGGGTTCGTAGAGGATCAGTTTATCGATTGGTGTTTCCAGTGCTGCGCCCAGTGCACAGACAGCTCCGTAGGAGTGTCCGACCAGGTTGGGTCTGGGTCCGGCGGCGCGTAGGACTGCAACGACGTCCTGGTATTCGCGTTCGATGGAGTAATCCGGCGCGTCGCCACTGCGGCCGCGAGCGCGGCGATCCATCAGGTAGCAGGTAAAGCGATCAGCGAGGAGATTGGCGACGGCAGACCAAGCCTCGGCTACACCGAGGCTGCCGTGCACCATGACCAAAGGTGGTCCGGCACCGGCCCGGAGGTAGCCTATGGTGGTGCCGTCCCGCGATTGGACGGAGCCAGGCGTCACTTCGCTGAGCGGACCCAATTCGCGATGATCTGCCAATCGGGGTCGTTCTTATCGTGGAACTGGCGTCCTCCGGAATGGAATTCTTCGCCGCCGGCTTCGTGCGCCAGGGGCTGTTTGAGGAAGTGGCTGTTGTCGGGGTCGCCGGGTTTCACTAAGCGCGAGACGGTTTCGAAGTTTTTGCGGGACTGTTCTTCGGTCCAGAACGTGGCGCCTTTGTCGAGGGGCTGGAGGCGGAAGGCATTGTTGGCTCCGGCGTGACAGACGACGCAGCGCGCGTGAGTAGGGCGCTTCTTCACGAAGATCGGTTCGACCTGGGTCTTGAAGGTATCGTAATCGAGCGACTGGGCGGCGGCGGGGATGGACGCCACAGAAGCCAGCACAAATATCGACAGCGCGGACAGACGGTTTTTGCGGGTCATACCGCCGCCTATGATATCAAACGGAGCCGCATCTGTCATAATCGCGTTGTGCGAAATCGAGTTGTGCGAACCTTGGCGACTCATCCGGAGTACCGCTCGATGCTGCCGCTGCCATGAAGGTACTTCTGTTTGGAGCAAGCGGGATGGTGGGGCAAGGGGTCCTTCGCGAATGCCTGCTTGATCCAGATGTGGAGGGGTGCTTTCGATCGTGAGAGCGCCGACGGGGCCGCAGCGATCCGAAGCTGCGCGAACTGGTCCACAAAGATTTTTTTGATTTCTCGGCGATTGAAGGCGAGTTGGCGGGGTACGATGCGTGTTTCTTTTGCTTGGGTGTTTCGTCGGCGGGCATGAAGGAAGCGGACTACCGGCGCGTTACTTACGGCATCACGCATGGCGGCGGCGCGGGTGCTGGCGCGACTGAATCCGGCGATGACTTTCATTTATGTCTCGGGGCTGGGTACGGATAGCTCGGAGCGCGGCCGCACAATGTGGGCGCGGGTGAAGGGCAAGACGGAGAACGATCTGCTGCGGCTGCCCTTTAAGGCTGCTTATATGTTCCGGCCGGGCGGGATCGTGCCGCTGCACGGAGTGAAGTCCAAGACGCGAATTTATCAGGTTTTTTTGACTGTCTTCGGTCCGCTGATGCCGCTGCTGTACCGGTTGTTTCCGCAATACGTGACGACCACGGAGCAGATTGGGCGGGCGATGTTGAAGGTGGCGAAGCAGGGCGCGCCGAAATCGATACTTGAGACCGCGGACATCAACCGGCGTGTGATATTTGATATCGTACCTGATGGGAATAAGGAGGCTACTTTGAAACCATATGCACTCATTGCGCTGGGGTGCCTAAGCGCGGCGGCGTGGGCCGCGGATGTGCCGGAGATTCCATTCGATTCGGTTCCGAACGTACTGAAGCTGCCGCCGGACATGTATTTCGGCGAGGTCTCGGGCATTGCGTTGAATTCGAAGAAGCATGTTTTCGTTTACAACCGTGGGAACACGAACGGTCCGGCGTACGGGGCGACGGCTTCGCAACTGCTGGAGTTCGGGCCGGACGGCAAGTTTATTCGCGAGATCGGCAAGGGGCTGTATGCGTGGTCGTTCGCGCACGATGTTCGCGTCGACAAAGACGATAACATCTGGGCCATCGATAAGGGCTCCGACATGATCATCCGCTTTAATCCAGAGGGGCGCGTGACCATGGTGTTCGGGCGCAAGAAGGAAGCCTCGGATGAGAATTCGGAACCGTGGAAGCATCCGAATCCGCCGCTGCCGGCGATCGACGGGCAGTTCCGCCAGCCTACCGATGTGGCTTGGGACACGCAGGGCAACATTTTCATCAGCGACGGCTACATCAATTCGCGGGTGGCGAAGTACGACAAGAACGGGGACTGGGTGAAGTCGTGGGGCACGCCGGGCACGGGGCCGGGACAGTTTAATACGCCGCATGGGATCGCGAATGACGCGGCGGGCAACATTTATGTCGCCGACCGCGGGAACAAGCGCATTCAGGTTTTCGATCCGGACGGGAAATTTTTGCGGCAGATCACGCTGGATGCTCCGGTGCCGGCCGATGCCAAGCCGTGGATGGGGAACATGCCGACGGCGACTACTAACGCTACGCAATCGGCGGGGGCTCCGTGGACGGTTTGCATTTCGCCGGGGCCTACGCAGTACATTTACACTTCAGATGCTTTTCCGGGGCGGATTTATAAGCTGACGCTGGACGGGAAGCTGGTGGGCGTGCTGGGCAAGGCGGGGCGGCAGCCGAAGCAGTTCGGATGGATTCATGAGATCGCTTGCCCGTCAGAGAATGAGCTGTGGGTGGCGGAGCTGCTGAACTGGCGGGTGCAGAAGCTGATCTTGCATCCGGCGAAGGCGGGGTTATAGCGTTGGGCAAATTGGGGACAGCCACGAAATTCCCAAGGGCGGCGAAATTCGTAACAGTCCCCGATTTGCGGATTTAGGGCTTGGCGGCTTTCGCTAACGGCGGGTTGGCAACGGCTTTGGTGGGGCGGCGCTTGGTGACGGTCGCGGCGGCGTAGACGTCTTCTACGGCGGCGCGGAGAATTTCGGCGGCGCTCCAGGCTTGGGCGATGCAGCCGCGCGGAGTGTAGGGATATTCGGCATCGGCGATTTCGCAGATGTGGCCCAGGCCGGTGGTGGTGACGTGCTCGGAGAACGCCGCTAGCCAGGTTTCGGCACTGCTGGCGGGCGGCTTCGCTGCGCTGGTTCACTTTCAAGTACGCCGTGATGAAGGGACCCATCAGCCAGGGCCACACGGTGCCCAGGTGATAGGCGGTGTCACGCTCGGTGACGCCGCCTTCATAATGCGCGCGATAGCGGGGGTCGTGGCGGGAGAGCGTGCGCAGGCCCAGGGGCGTCAGCAATTCGGTCTGCACGGTTTCGACTACGCTGCGGGCTTTTTCGGGCGGCAGCATGCTGTGCGGGAGACTTACCGCGAAGATCTGGTTGGGGCGCAGGGAGCCGTCGGCGTGCCCGTTTTCGACGACGTCGTAGAGGCAGCCGGTGGACTCGATTCCAGAAACGCTTGTTGAAGGTTGCCGAGGCTTCGAGCGGCGAGGCCGGCGCACAGAGCTTCGGATGACGGGTCACCGAAGCGGCGGCGCGAATTCCTCCATGATGCAGAGAGCGTTGTACCACAGGGCCTGGATCTCGACGGGCTTGCCGGTGCGGGGCGTGACGACATAGTCGCCGACCTTGGCGTCCATCCAAGTTAACTGCACCCCTGGTTCGCCGCAAGCCAGGAGACCGTCGGCATCGACATGAATGCCGTAGCGGGTGCCGCGCACGTGCCAATCGACGATGTCTTTGAGGGTGGGATAAAGCTGCTGGCGCACGAAGTTTTCGTCGCCGCTGTAGTGGAGGTAAGCGCGGATGGCTTCGAAGAACCAGAGCGTGGCGTCGGCGGTGTTGTATTCGGGGGTCTCGCCGGCGTCGGGGAAACGATTGGGGAGGAGGCCCTGGTCGACGCTCTGTGCGTAGGCTTCAAGGATCTGGCGGGCGATGTCGAAGCGTCCGGTGACCAGGGTCAAGCCGGGCAGCGCGATCATGGTGTCGCGGCCCCAATCGGTGAACCAGTGATAGCCGGCGACGATGGATTTGAAGGATCCGCGTTGAACGATGTACTGATCGGCGGCGGCGGTCAGAGTTCTCACCAAAGGCTGATCTATGGGGGCGGCGGCGGCAACGGATTCGCGGCGGCGGCGTTCCGCGGTCGCGCAGCACGGCGGCGGACTTGGCCTCATGCGGCTGAGTGGACGCGATCACGGCGGCGGCGCTGCGGCGGCTGAGTTGGAAGCGCAGCGTGAAGGGCTGATACAGGTCTTCCTCGAAGTCGAGGCCGCGCTCGCGCTCCGACGCGATATTCGAAATTCAGATACCAGCGGCCATCGGTTATCAGTTCCTGCGCGTTGTGGGCGAAGTAGAGGGGCGGGAGACCGGAATAGGCGGTGATGCTCACCAATCCATCCTGGGTATCGAGCGCCGGATTCAGCGCATCATTCTTATGCGTGGTGCTGTGATAATCGCGGAAGGCGATCAGCGGGCGAAGCTCCAGTTCGCATTTCGGTTTCGCGGAGCCATCGAGGGAGCGGACCTCATATTCAGTGACCGTGGTGTTTTCGCCGTGGACCATGAAGACACGCTTTTCGATTTCGAGTCCCGCGACGTGATAGATGAATACCGGGAACGGGTCCAGGCGGAATTCCTTTAAGTACTGATAGCCCTGGGGATGAATGGCGCCGGGATACTGGTTGGACGCGAGCTCATAGCGCTGACCGTCGATGACGACGGTTTCCTCCAGCTTCGACAGCAGCAGGACGCGGCCGGTGGGGGGCGTGGTGGAGGCCGTCAACAGTCCGTGATAGCGGCGCGTATTCAGGCCGATGAGGGTCGACGAAGCGAAGCCGCCAAGCCCGTTGGTTTCCAACCATTCCCGCGAGAGCGCCAGATCCAGTCTGGAGCAGACGCTTTGATCGAAGCGAATCAGGTCTGGTTTCATTCGAGAACTCCACTTCGCTGCGCCACGACGGAACACACTTGTACAGATTCTTTAGCCAGCGATAGGTTACGACGGAATCGAACAATGTTCGGTGAATATTCCGTGAGGAATGCCAAAGGCGAAAGGTTGACTCTTCCGGAGGCCCGCACCCGCGCGGGGATAGGGTCGAAGGGCGCATATACCGCTCACGCACCATCGCGTACACACTTTCTCGGAAAACTCGGGGACGACTAACCAAGGGATTCGGAGGAGGCGAATCTCAAGGTATAAGGTTAGGATACTCCTATTTTTTGATTTTGGAAATCATTTCTGCAGGGGATTCTGCGCACGGTTTCGACAGTAGACGGGCGGGTGTATACTGATTGCCGGATTCAACCCATGGGCAACTTCTTATTGCGGAGTGCTTGGTTACAGATGGTGACGATCGTTTTGGGAATGGCTGTGATTCCGGCTGCGGCGCAGCAATTTCCGGCGTACAAAGCGCCGCGCATGGCGGATGGCCATCCGGATCTGAATGGCATCTGGCAAGCGTTCGTCACTGCCGATTGGGATCTGCAGGATCATGAGGCGCAGTCGGGTCCGCATCCCGAAGTGATGGGCGCGTATGGCGCGGGTCCAGCGGGGCAGAGCGTGGTCGAGGGCGGTGATATTCCTTACAAACCGGGAGCACTGGAGAAGAAGAAGCAAAACTTCGCGAAGCGGATGACGGTGGACGTCAGCAGCGATAAGACATGGCACGCGTCGGGCGATCCGGAATTGAAATGTTACATGCCGGGCGTGCCGCGGGCGACTTACATGCCGTTTCCATTTCGCATCGTGCAGGGGTCGAGCCCTTACATCTTGATGGCTTATGAATTTGCCAGCGCTACTCGCACCATTCGCATGGACTGGAAGGGCGAGGCTCCGACGCCGTCCTGGATGGGTTGGTCGCGCGGGCATTGGGAGGGCGACACGCTGGTGGTGGACGTAACCGGGTTCCGCGAGGAGACGTGGTTCGACCGGGCGGGGGATTATCACAGCGAGGATTTGCACGTGGTGGAGCGGTATACGCCGGTGAGTCCGTTTCATTTGATGTATGAGGCGACCATCGAGGACAAGAACGTATACACGCGGCCGTGGAAGATCAGTTTTCCGCTCTACCGGCGGATGGAGAAGAACGTTCAGCTATTGGAATTCAAGTGCGTGCCGTTTACCGAGGAGATGTTGTTCGGGCGTTTCAGTAAAGGAGGCGTCAGGTGAGGCTACGATTCTTGATTTTGGCGGCGGCGGTTTTGCCGCTGGCGGCGCAGACAGCGGCTCCCAAGAAAGTGGCGGCGAAGGCGACGGCCGCAAAGAACGCTCCAACGCTGCGAACGCCGTGGGGCGATCCGGATCTACAAGGGGTCTGGAACGATGCCACTAGTACGCCGCTGCAGCGGCCCACCGGGCTGGCTGAAAAAGATGTTTTGAACGATGACGAGGCTGCCGAATTCCGGGCACAACTGGCGCGCGAGTTGACTCGCGACCGGCGCGACGGCGGAGCGGAAGTGGACGTGAACCGCGCTTATAACGATCACTGGATGGACTCGCGGCGGCTGAAGATTACGGCGGATCACCGGACGTCGTTGATCGTCGACCCGCCCGACGGGCGGATTCCTTCGCTGGTGCCGTTGTCGCCGGAGCGAGAACAACGGAAGGCGGCGCGCGCGGCGGCGAATACGCGGTTCAATGCGGGGCTGCCTGAGAATTATAGGGACTTCACGCTGCCAGTGCGCTGCATCATCCGCACCGATTCCCCGCCCTACCTGCCAACCATTTACAACAATGACTTTCATATTTTCCAGTCGCCGGGATATGTGGTGATCGGGCCGGAGATGATTCACAGCGCGCGCGTGATTCCGCTGGACGGGCGTCCGCACTTGGGGAAGAACTTGAAGCAGTGGCTGGGGGATTCCCGGGGGCATTGGGACGGCGACACTTTGATCGTGGAGACCACTAATTTCCGTCCGGATGACGGGGTGGTATTCATGGACGCGAATCCGGACACTTACAAAATTACGGAGCGGTTCACGCGGGTGGATGCGACTACGCTCAACTATGAGTTCACGGTGGAGGACCCGACGACCTGGACTAGGCCGTGGACGGCGCGGATTCCGTGGAACCGGATCGATCCGGGCGAGCAGATGTATGAGTATGCTTGCCATGAGGACAATTACGACATGGTCCACTTCCTGACGGGGGCTCGCGCTCGGGAAAAGAGGGGGGAAGCGAAATGAAAACCGCCGCTGCTGTGGTTGTGCTGGCGATTTTAGGCGGGGCGCCGGTGTGGGCGCATCATGCGTTTGCCGCGGAGTTCGATGCGAAGAAACCAGTCAAGCTGCGGGGCACTGTGACCAAGATGGAGTGGATCAATCCGCATGCGTGGATTCACGTGGATGTTAAAAAAGCTGACGGCACGGTAGATGAGTGGATGGTGGAAGCCGGCACGCCGAATACGCTGCTGCGGCGCGGGTTCACTCGGGATTCACTAAAGCCGGGAACGGAAATTATCGTGGACGGGTATCAGTCGAAAGACGGATCGCTGCGGGCGAATGGGCGCGACGTTACCCTGCCGGATGGGAAGACGCTATTTCTGGGCTCGTCAGCGCCGGATGCTCCGGATGATAAAAAATAGATTATGAGCGATAAATACCTTCGAGAGAATCAGTGGTGGATCAGTCCTTATAACTTCGTTCCCGAAGTTCTGAACAACCGTCAGCTGCCGGCGCGCGTGAGTATTCACGACGCTACACTGCGCGATGGGGAGCAGACACCGGGAGTAGTGTTCAGCATCGCCGATAAGATCGCGATTGCCGAGAAGCTGGACGAAGTAGGGGTCGAGCGCATCGAAGCCGGGATGCCGGCGGTGTCGGAGCAGGACTTCGAAGCCATCAAGGCGATCTCAAAAATGGGATTAAAGTCGCAGATCTTCACGTTTGCGCGCGCGATGACGGCGGATATCGACAAGGCGCTCGAATGCGGGGCTCAGGGGGTGATTGTCGAGATCCCGATTGGTTATCCCAAGCTGAAGTATCAGTTCAAGTGGACTTGGGAAGACGTGCTGCGCAAGAGCGTGGACGTGATTAACTACGCGAAGAAGCGGGGGTTATATGTGTGCTACTTTCCTTACGACACCACGCGGGCGCGCGAAGAGGATCTACGGAATCTCTTCACGCGGCTGATGCTGGATGCGCCTCCGGATTCGATTGGCGTGGTGGATACGATGGGCTGCGCGCTGCCCGATGCCATTAAATATCTAGTCCGGCTGGTGAAGTCACTGACCAAGCTGCCGGTGGAAGTACACACGCATAACGATTTCGGCATGGCGGTGGCGACGGAACTCGCCGGAGTGGAGGCGGGCGCGGAGGTGGTGCATAGCTGCGCCAACGGGCTCGGCGAACGGACCGGGAACGCGGCGCTCGAGGAATTGATGGTGGCGCTGCATGTGCTCTACGGTTACGAGACGCAGTATAAGCTCGACAAGCTGCCGGAGCTAGGCGCGCTGGTAAGCCGCGTCAGCAACTTCCCCATTGCGGCCAACAAGCCGATTCTGGGCGACCGCAATTTTACACGTGAGTCGGGCATCGGCGTGGATTTAGTAGTGAAGGAACCGCTGGCGATGTTCGGCACGCACCCGGCGTTGACGGGTCGGCAGGGCGAGGTGGTGCTGGGCAAGAAAAGCGGGAAGGCTTCCATCACTTACAATCTGGAAAAGCTAGGCGTCACTGACGCGGACGATGCGGCGATCGGGGAGATGCTGAAGCGCGTTAAAGACCTAGGCATCGAGAAGCGCGGACTCGTTAATGATACGGAGTTCAAGGCGATTGTCGACGACGTGCTTGCGGGCGTCAGGGCTACCGCGCGGTAACTCAGCGATAGGTGTTGTTCGAGGTGTGGTCGCCGGCGAGCCAGCGCTTGAGTTCGGCGTGCGCGTTGGCGCGGCGCAGACCGGCTTTTTCCGCGGCGCTGGGCTCATCTACGGTGAGTTCAACAATCATGCCGTTGGGGTCGGTCGCGTAGAGCGACTTGCAATAGCCGTGCTCGAGAACGTAGAAAGCGGGCTCCTTGTAGCCGGCGGCTTCCAGGCGCTTGCGGACCTGGTCTTGCGTTTTGGCGTCGCAGTTGAGAGCGATGTGATGGAAGGGCGATTCGGGCATCTTGGGTCCGAAAAGTTGCTGGTCTTCGGGCTTCGCGAATTGGAAAAAAGCGAGGGCGCTGTCGTCGGCCAAGCCGAAGAAGCAGTGGCAATAGACTCTTTCCGCGCCGAATAATTCGTCGGATTCGCACCAGGTGGCTACCAGCGGGAGGCCCAGCAGATCTTCATAAAAATGGCGTGTGGCTTCGAGATCGCGGGTCACGTAAGCGTTGTGGTGAAGGCGCGAGGCGGTGCTCATTGTTGAGGTGAATCTTCTCCTTTGCAAACATCTACTATACAAATTGTCGTGTTGGCCACGGGGGGAACTTTCATTCCGCGGTCCTTCATTATTTTACGAAGCAGCGCGGCGGCTTCGGGATGGGCGATGGAGGATTGCACGCCAACACGCACCACGCCGTCAGCGTATTCAACCGGTTGCCAGGTGTAGCCGTACTTCTTTTGATTCGGATTAGTAGTGTCGCGGCTGCCGTAATCGTGGGCGTCTAACTTGGCGCCGTGGTCGACTAGCGCTTGAATCACCGGGACCCGGCCTTTATGCGCGGCGCCGTGCAAGGCGGTGCGTCCGTCGGAGTCTACAGCATTGACGTCGATGCCGAGATCGAGGCACAGCTTGACGGCTTCCAAGTCTTCCGCCTCGGACCATTCGAAGGTGATGCCTTCCACCCAACCGATGCCGGACGCTGTGGCGAGCGCGGTCACGTTATGCGCAGTGGGGATTTTGGGATCGGCGCCGCGGGACAAGAGTAATTTCATCAAGGTGACGTCGCCGGACTGGGCGGCGCGGACGAACGCAGTTGCGCCGTCTTCGTATAGCCATTGGTTGGTGAAGATGGTGCGGGTTTCGGTGCTATCGCCACTGCACACGGTGGGCGTCGATTTGACGCCGCAGACGCGGGCGTTTACGTCAGCACCTTTATCGAGCAGGAGCTTGATGTATTCGAGGTGATCCATATCGGCGGGGCGCACGGGGTAGTCGCCACCTTCGATGTTGCGGTTGTCGGTGGCGAGGTAGAGCGGACGCCAGCCGCCGTGGTTGGCGAGGTTGGGATCGGCTCCATGTTCGAGCAGGTATTTGCCGATTCTGTAGTTCTTGTTCTGGGTCGCTGTCAGGAGCGCGGTCCAGCCGTAGTTGGTGGTTTGGTTTACGTTGGCGCCGGCTTCTACAAGAACTTTCACCGTGTCGAGGTCGCCTTCGCGGGCGGCGAACACCAGCGGTGTGATGCCACCGCCGTCTTTGACTTGATTGCGATTTCCGAAGAACGCTGCGGCGTCGGCGACGTCGTCACCGCTGGTGACGGCGCGCGGAGGGGCTACGGGACGGCGTCTTTCCACGGCGTCGCCGTTCGCAAAGCGGGCTACGGCGGATGGGGCGAGATACGCGCCGCGAGGGCGAACTTCGGGGGCGGAAGCCGCGTTCACGTCGGCTCCGTGCGCGATCAATAGCTTTGCGGCGGCGGCGTGCGATTGCTCGGCGGCCCACATCAGCGCCGTGGTGCCACGCAGGGATTCCTTGGCGCTCACGTCGGCATGGTGATCGAGCAGAACCTTCATGGCTTCGACGTTGCCATTGCGGGAGGCCATCATGACCGGCGTCTCGCCGTGTGGACCTTTTTCGTTCGCGTCGGCGCCGGCGTTGAGAAGCTTTTCGATCATGGGAGCGCTGCCGCTTTCGCAGGCGAGCGATAACGCGGTGGCGCCGTCGTGGTTGGCGAGTTTGACGTTGGCTCCGGCGGTCAAAAGCATGTCGGCGAGGTCCTGGTCGTTGCGATAGGCGGCCCACTGGAGGGCGGTGGCGCCGTCGGATTGCGGCCCGTTCACATCGGCTTTTTGTTGGAGCAGCGTTTTCACGGCCGCCTTGTCGCCCTTCATGGCGGCGTCGGCGACGGGACTCGCGGCGTACGCGGACGCGCACAAGGCTATCGCGCAGATGGCGGCGGCGAATTTCATACCAGGTTGGGCATCCTCCCGGTGCTGTCGCCGATGCTGTCGTGATGGATTCCGTAGAGATCCAAAATGCTGAGGAGAAGATTGCCGGTGGGCACGGTTTTCGAGGAGACGGAGATGTGGCGGCCGCCTTTGAGTTGTCCGGAGGCGCTCCCCAGCAGAATATGAGGGACATCGAAATGGAGATGCTGATTCGAGTTGCCCATATTGGTGCCGTAGAGGACGAGCGAATGGTCGAGCAAATTGCCGTCGCCTTCCTTGATGTTCTTCAGCTTCTCGGCGAAATACGCCAGGCACTTCACGTGATAGGTATTGATCTTTGAGTAGTTGAGAATGTTCGCGGGATTCTCGGCGTGGTGGGAGGCGCCATGGAAGCCGGTAGTGGTGCCACTTTCCGGATAGGCGCGAGCGGTGAGATCGCGCGCGTAGAGAGTGGTGGAAACACGGGTGATATCGGCCTGGAACGCCAGCACCTGCAAATCGAATTGCAGCTTGATGTGTTCGTCGAAGGACGAGGGCACGCCGTAGGGAGTTTCCATCGTGGGGATGGTGGCAGAGGCTTTTCGGGCGATTTCCAGGCGGCGCTCGATCTCGCGGACGTCTTCGAGATATTCGTCGACGCGGCGGCGGTCGGCGGCACTGATGTCCTTCTTGACGCGGGCGGCGTGTTGCAGGACCTGATCGAGCATGCTGCGGTCCTCTTCGCGGCGGGCGGTGCGTTCGGCGGTGGAGCCGCCGGCTCCGAAGAGGCGCTCGAAGACCACTTGCGGATTGATCTCCATCGGCAGCGGCTTGGTAGGCGTCACCCAGGAAATGGAATTCGTGTAGGCGCAGCTATAACCTTCGCCGCAGTTGCTGGAATTCGCGCCGGGATCTTCGACACCGAGTTGCAGCGAGGGCATCAGGTTGTCCTGGCCGATTTTTTGCGCGATCAGTTGATCGATGGTGACGCCGTCGCGGATGTCGGCTCCGGCAGTCTTCTTGGGTTTGTCGGCGCACAGAAAGGCGGCGGCGACCCAGTGATCCGCGCCGGTGACTCCGGGAGGCGGCTCGGCTGACTTGCTCCACATGCCGCTCAGGATGTTGGTGTACTCGCGGAAGGGTTCGAGCGGCTTCATGATGGGCGTGAACTCGAAGCCCGCGCCCACTTTTTCCGGGACCCAATAGCCGGGGGCCATCCCGTGCGGGACGAAGATGGCGGCGAAGCGCGTGGGCGGGATGGCGGCGGTCTTCGCGAGGGGCGTTTGCGCGGGAATCATGGAGTCGAGCAGAGGCAGCGCGAGGGCGACTCCGGTGCCGCGAAGAACGGCGCGGCGGGATAAATGTTTCTTGCTGATGATTCCGAATTTACTGGGCAGCGGCATTTTCGTCTCCATAGGTGACGCCCTTCATGTTCATCTGAAATTGTTCGCTCTTTACGACGCCGAGTACCAGCGAGGAAAAGCGGTAATTATGCTTTTCGGCTTCGTGCACGATCGAACGGAGCGTAGGCATGTCGTAATATTCGACGCCGCGGCCGAGCGCGTAGGTCATCAGATGTTCGGTGGCGACGCGAACGAATTGCGGCGAGTAGCGGACCAAGGCGTCGCGCAGGCCTTTCAAGCCGTCGAGTTTGGTACCGTCGACCAGGACGCCGGTCGCGTCGATAGGGTTGCCGGCGTCTTGGGTGCGCCAGGCGCCGATGGCGTCGAAGTTTTCTAGTGCGAAACCGATGGGATCCATGATCTTGTGGCAGGTCATGCAGGGCTCGTTCTTGCGGTGCATTTCCATCTGCTGGCGCATGGAGGGCTTGGCGGCTCCGTGCACGTCGTTATCGGTCGAGACCAGTTTGATCACTACGCCGGGTGGGGGATCGGGAGGGCTAACGCCCAGGAAAACTTGCATGACGGTCTTGCCGCGACCGACAGGTGACGTGCGGTTGGGCTGCGATGAGACTTCGAGAAAGAAGCCTTTGCCGAGCAGGCCGCGGCGCATGTCGAGATCGGGAGTGAGCGTGACGCGGCGGAAGTCACTGCCGTAGACGTTGGGGATTCCGTAGTGCTTCGCCAGGCGCTCGTTGACGAATGTATAGTTGGCGTTCAGCAGATCGATCAGGCTGCGGTCTTCGTTCACGATGCTCGAGAAGAACAGGAGTGCTTCCTTCTGGAAGGCATTGCGGAGGTTGTCGTCGAAGTCGGGGAACGCTTGAGTGGCGGGGGCTTGGGCGTCCAAGCCGCGGAGGTTCAGCCACTGTCCGGCGAAGTTCACTACGAACTGCTGCGAGCGCGGGTCGGCGAGCATGCGCAGGGTCTGGCGTTCCAGCATCTTGGGATCGCGGAGCTGGTTGTGGACGGCCAAGGTCATCAGTTCGTCGTCGGGGATGCTGCTCCACAGGAAGAACGACAGGCGATTGGCAAGTTCGATATCGCTGATGCGATACTTCTGTCCCACTGCCAAATTGGCCGGCTCAAGCTCTTTTCGGAAGATGAAGTCGGGGTCAATGAGGACGGCTTGCACGGCCATCTCGATGCCGCTGTCGAAGGTGCCGCCTTGATTGCGGCCGCGCTGATAGAACTGAAGGAGCGTTTCGATGTCCTGATCGGTGGCGGGGCGGCGATAGGCATGGCGCGCCAAGGCGGTCACGATTTTCTTGGCGCAGGTGGTTTCGTCAGACGGCGTTCGCGGGGTGGCAGACGAAAATCTTGCGGCGGCTGGGGGAATCGGCGGCGCCTTTCGCGTTGAAGGGCCCGTCGATGCGGATGTAGCCGACATGCGGATAGAAGGTGTAGCCGGCGATGCCTCCGGTCTCGATGGTGCTGCGCAGGAAGTGCTTGTTCAGGTCCGCCGTATTGGGAGCGTATTGCGTAGCCAGGAACGTCACGCCGACGGTGTGCTCGCCGGCCTTCACTGGGAAGCGGAAAGGCTTCGTCCCGCCGTGGATGGCGGGGCCGGCGCGGAGTTCGCGATCCCAATCGTAGAGGTGGATGCGCTCGCCGTCGAGCAGCACTTCAAGTTTCTCGCCGTTGATGCCGCCGAAGGCCTGGTTGTTATCCATGTTGCCCAGGTTCACGGGCCAGACCTTGATTTCGTATTCGGCGTCGGCGGGGAATTGGTGGGTCACCAGCATGCCGCCGCGCGTACCGAAGGGAAGGCCTTCGATGTGGTAATCCTGCGAGGTGTCTTCGGGAACGCGGTAAGGGCGTCTGGGCCGGCGTGGACACATCGCCCATGGCGATGTCGCGCGAGTTTTCCGGCGGCTGAGCGGTAGGCGTCGATCAGCGCGGGCGATACGGTGAGCGTGCCGGCCTGGTTGTCGAAGCCGTGGGTCGAATCGTCGGACGGCAGGAACTTCGCGGCGTCCACGTCGAGAGCCAGCACGTCGCGGATGGCGTTTGAATATTCGGCGCGGTTCAGGCGATGGAGTCCGGGTTGGGGCAGCTTTAGAGCCACGTGGCGGTCGAGTTCACCTTCCAGGTAGGTGATCATCGAGGCGTAGGTGGCGGCATCGGGACGCGGCGCTCCGGCTTGGGGCATCATGCCGGCCCGCAGTTTTCTGACGACTTTTTCCCAGCGTTCGGGATTGAGTTCGACGTGCGCGGGATCGAGTTGGTCGAGAGCCAAGCCGCCGGTTCTGAGGCGCTGATTGTGGCAGGTTACGCAGTAGCGGTCAAGTAACCCTCGTTCGGCGGACGCGGTGGTCACGGGCTGCTGCGCTGGCAGGCGGGCGGTTGAAACCAGCAGCATCGAGACGAGGATGGCATTCCGGAACACGCAAATTTGGCCCTTTAGATTATATATGTTAGGGCCGTGGGCGTCATGCCCCCGGGTCAGTTCGATTCGGCGTAGACGCGCTGGACTACGTTGGGAACGCCGCGTAGGTTGGGCCAGTCAGGGTATTTGGCCTTAAGCGCTTCGGTCACCATCTTGCCGGCTTCTTCGGCGGAGATACCTTTGCGTTTCAGTTGCTGCGCTTGGGTTTGGAGGTCCAGTAGGAAGGCGCGTTCTTTTTGGATCAGCGAGCCGTCGCCCAGTTCGCCATGGTCGGGAACCACGAAGCGGGGGTTTAGCGGAGCGACCTTTCGAGAATCGCCAGCCAGCCTTTGACGGTGGAAGCTTCGCCGTAGATCGCGGGCACCAGCTTGTTTTCGACGATGTCGCCGGAGATCAGAGTGCTATCGGGCTCGACGAAGATCAGTTCGTCGCCTTTGGTATGGCCGGGGCCGAACCACATTAGGCGCGCGGTGACTCCGCCGCCCAGGTCGAGCTTCAGTTCGTTGTCGAAGAGGATGTCGGGCTTGCGCAGGACGACGCCGTCCAGCAGTTCTTTGTTTTGCGCGGACATTTTCGAGAACATTTCGATCATTTGACGGCCGTTGGCGTCCATTTCCTGCTGCTGAACAGTGTCGCGGATTAGAATCGTACGCGGCGGGAAACCGGGTTCGCCGGCGGCGTGTTCGGGATGGAAATGGGTGGTGGTGAGATACAGCACCTGATTTTTCGAGAGCTTCTCTACCTCGCGCGTGATGATCTGGCCGTTGCGCGCTCCCATGCCGGTGTCGACGACCAGCGTGGCGCGGCTGCCGACGACGATGGCGATGTTGGGGAACCCCATGATGGCGTAGACGTGATCGGAGACACGCTTGGCGGAGTTCTCCGGCAGGATCACGGACTGGTCAATTTGCGCCGACGCGCCGCCCTGGACATTGCGATGAGCGCTGCTAGGTATAGAATCGTTTTGAAGCCGCATGATGTTCTCCCGTACTAGAATAGCTCTTGAAGAAAGGGACCCAATGACGAAATCACGTGCCCTGCTATCTATGTCGATCGCCTTGACGCCGCCGCGCTGTCTGGCGGACGGGCGCAGCTGCAACGCCGGATTTTTCAGGGGTGTATTATCCGCTCGCTCCTTTCGGCCGCGCACCGATCTGGCGGTCCGCCGCCGGGAACTGCGCCACGACAGGGACCGCCGCCGCGTCCGACGGCTTCGGCTCCGCTGTCTGACGGTTCACGTGGACGGTCTCCGGACGCGCCGTCGCTCACGCCCGAGTACATGGCGAAGTGGCAGGAGATTTCGAAATCGCGCATCGCTGGATCGGCGGAGTACGATTACAGCGCCAAATGTCTGCCTCCGGGAATGCCGGCGATGATGAGCATGGCGTACGGCATGGAGGTGATGCAGACCAAAGACAAGATCACCTTCTTCAGCGAATTGAACGATGCGCTGCGGCGGGTTTATCTGGATGGCCGCAAACCTTCGGCGAAGGTTCTGGATGACCCGACTTATGCGGGTTATTCAACCGGCCATTGGGAGGGCGATACGCTGGTGGTCGACACGGTAGCGCTGCATACGCAATCCTTCATCGAAGGATTCACGCCGCACAGCGATGAGATGACGGTGCACGAGCGCATTCGATTAGTGGAGCCCACACTCCTCGAAGACCGCATCACCGTTACTGACCCCAAGGCGCTGACCAAGCCCTGGCAGACGGTGAAAACTTATCGCAAAGCCGGACCGGGCAAAGACGAGTTACGCGAGTTTGCTTGCCCGGAGGGCTTGTCCGAAGCCAAGTAGCGCTACGCGCCGTCGCCTCGCGGCCCTTTTACGATGCGGATCAGTTTGCAGGTTTTCTGCGATTAATCCAACCGTAATCCAGCGTCTGCGGCTGCGAAGGGCGTTCCGAGTAACGATAGCAGGACGGCTCCGAGAGCGAGCGTCCTGGGGGTCCTTATTTACCGATCATAGCGTTTTCCGCTGCGACCAGTCGGATGAAATCGGGGAGTTCATGGAGGGAAACGATACCGCCTGCCGGTTCGTGCGCGGTGAGGCGGCGGGCTTCGTCGGGATCGTTCATCATCAGAACGGAAATGAGGCCGAGATTGCTCGCAACCTTCAGGCCCTCTGCTGTGTCGGTGAGATACATCACATGCTGCGGATTGAGCGACGCGGTGGTGACGGCGCTGCGCAGAGGGGCAGCTTTGATGCCTCCGGCGTTGTCGCGGGTCCGGACTGCGTAAAGGAATTCTTCAAGGCCGTTCTTGGCGACAAAGCGCGTGATCGCGGCGGTCGAGAGCGATGACGCGAGGATTAGGCGGATGCCCATGGCTTTCAACTCGGTGAACGCGGGGACGACGTCTTCGTAGGGGCTAGCTTGTTCGACGGCTTGCAGTTCCAGAGCGTCCACCGATTGGTTGCCTGCGGCTTCCATCAAGTTGAGCAAGTGCCAGTAGGAACGGCTGCCGGATTTGCTGGGCTTGTTTTTGCGGCCGAAACATTGCGCGGCGATTTCGTTGAAGGGCTGCGCGGGAAATTCAGCGAGGCAGCCGACGGGCTCGAAAAGAATCGCCTCAATGATCTGCATGCTTACGCAGCGGCATTCATCTTCGCCAGACCGGAGGCGAGCAGGCCTTTGGCCATGTCGATTTTCGTCGAATTATATTTGAGAGGCGCGGCATGGGCCAGAGCGACGGCGACGGCTTGGTCACCTAGTTCGGCGCTCAGCGTTTTTCCTTTGAGGAAATTTTCGACCGCTGTTTCGCGCAGCGGCTTGCCGGAGATTCCGCCGAAGACCACACGCGCATCGTCGATGGTTTTGCCACCAAGCTGGAGACTCATGGCGAGTGAGGCCATGGCGAAATCCCACACTCCGCGCGGACGCAGTTTCTCGAAAGACGCTTGCAGGCCGGGCTTGGGCGCGGGGATCACGACTTCGGTGAGGATCTCGTTGTAGCGGACTACGTGAGATTGGATGCGGCCATCCACCATCATGTCGCCGGGGACGAGTTGCTCCATGGTGAGCTCTTTCACGCCGGCGGGAGTGGCGAGTTTCACGCGCGCGTCGAAGGGAATGAGCGCCGTGGCGGCGTCACCTGGGTATACGGCGTAACACAAGCGCCCGCCCATTGCGGAATGGTAATAACTGTTGTCTCCAATCGCGCCGAAGCAGATGTGTCCGCCGTTACGCCAGCACGAATAGCCGCCGCGCAGATACTGGCACCAGACTTCCTGCAGCAGATCGCCGCCTAGCGTCGATGCATTGCGCAGCTCCGGCGAGGAGATCTTGTTGACGGCCTCGACCAGCATGGGTATTTCTTTTTGAGCAGGTCGGAATCGGCCAACTCGGACAACTTAGTTGCGGTGCCGATACGCACGCTGCCGTCGGCGTCCTCTTTGATGTAGCGCAGGTTATCGATTTTCTTGATGTCGACCAGGTAGGTGGGCGCTTGCTGCAGGCGGTTCTTCAGGCGAATTAGGAGATCTGTGCCGCCTGCATAGACTCCAGCGTCGGTGCCGTGGCGCGACAGAATTTGGATCGCTTCGTCGACTGTGGTCGGCCGATAGATGGAAACGTTTTTCATGCTTTACTCCGCTGTGCTTTCAAACCGGCCATGATCTTTTCGCGCGTGATGGGGTGCTCCCGGATCCGGACGCCGCAGGCGTTGTAGATCGCATTGACCAGGGCTCCGGGGACGGCGCCGATGCTGGTCTCGCTGAAGCTCTTCACGCCGTAGAACCAGCGCGGTTCTAAGCTATCTATGTAGAGCTGCGTTTGTTTCGGGACGTCCATGATGGTGGGGAGGCGATACGACAGGTAGCCCACGCTGTAATGGCGGGTACCGGGAAATTCGCGGTCCCAGGGAATGGGGTCGGTGGCGATTTGCATGCTTTCGATCAGCGAGCCAACCATGTCCGCTTCGGCCACCAGAGGGTTGATGACAAGTCCGGTGTCGTGCGGGTAAACGGCGCGAATGAAGCGCCAATCGCCGGTCCAGGTGTCGACTTCGACTTCGACAAAGCACGCGCCGACGCCCTTGTTCGATCCGCCGCGGGGGCCGCCGGCCACACCGCGTCCGGTTTGGCGAATGATGCCATTGTTAGCTTTCACCAGCGCGGCGAAGGTGGTGCTCTTCGCGGGATCGTCGGTGGCTGAGATCACGCCGTCGCGAATCGTAAGTTTCGCGGCGTCCACGTTCAGGACAGCCGCGGCACGATCGAGCAAGTTCTTGCGGAGTTTGTCGGCGGCGTTGCAGATGGCCGCCCCTTGCAGAGTGATGGTCCGTCCGCCGAACCATTCATCGCTCGACGGCGAGATGTCAGTGTCGCCCCATAGCAGGTGGATGCGGTCGCGCGTGGTGTATCCGAGCATTTCCGCTACCAAGTGAGCGAGCGCGGTGGCGGCGTTCGATCCGCTATCGGGCAGAGCAACTCGCATGGTCACGAAGCCATCGGGACCTAACTCTAATTCCGTTCCGAAGATTGCCGCGCCTTTGGCTGCCGCTAATCTTGCGAAGGCTTCTTCGCCTTCGTGGTAACCCATCAGGCCGCCGTGATGCTGCGACATGCCCATGCCGAAGCCGCGCTTGAATCTTCCGGGAGTCGCGTTCGGTGCAGTGCGCTGATCCCAGCCGAAGGCCTTGGCTCCTTCTTCCAGAACTTCGACGGAAGGGAACGAATCGTAGGGATAACGCGGGTCACTCGGTTTCGGACGAGTGATGTGCATAAGGCGGAACTGAACTGGGTCGACGTTCAATTCATTCGCCATTTCGTCCATCATGCTTTCCCAGGACCACTTGGTTTCCTGCTGATAATAGCTGCGCGACGGGCCGGGGCGCGGGGCGTTGGTGCGGTAGGCGCACCAGAGCGACCTCCAGTTGGGAACCAAGGACGTGTACAGCTCCATCTGGTTGGTGGCGGTCCCTGGGCTCGACGCGTGTCCGCCGAATTCGAGATCGCCGCAGCTCACGAAAACTTCGTGATCTATGGCGGTGATGCGGCCGTCGCGCTTCGCGCCTACTCTGAATTTCGTGATGGTTTCGGGTTTGATCTGCAGCTGCGCGAGTTCCTGATCTTTCGGCAGCATCACCTTCACGGGGCGGTTGGTCACTTTCGCGAGATAAGCGATGGACGGATAGAAGCGTTCCGCGGCCAGACGGGCGGAGCCGAACGTCGAACCGTTGTACTTATTGATGAAGCGGATTTTCGCCGCGTCCATATTCAGCGCCGCCGCTAGAACTTCGCGAACTGGGTAAATTCCCTGCCCCATGCCCCAGAACGTGAGTTTGTCGCCGTCCCATTTGGCGACGCTGCCGCTGGGCTGCATGGGAACAGAGACGGCTCCGGCAAAGCTGTAGGTGAACTCTTTGATGACGTCGGCTTCGGCGAATCCTTTTTCAAGGTCGCCTTGCTGGTCCGCCCACGTGGCCCGCGGATAGTTCTTGGGGGAATTGGCCGTGCGCAGGAGATTGCCTTTTCCGTGGCCCAAGTCGGGTGCGCCCGACGCCATGGCTTCCTTGAGCATCGACGCGAAGGGCAGGACTTCGTAGTCCACCTTGATGGCGTCGGCTGCGTCCTGCGCCAAATCCTCCGTTTCGGCGACAACAATCGCAACCACTTCACCTTGTAGATTTAACTCCTGAGGAAGCGCGGCGGGCACCGCTCGGAATCCGCCGGGAACGGGGCCGCCGGGCTTGGGCGCGTTCTTATAAGTGAGGACGTAGGCGACGCCCGGCATCTTTTCGGCAGCCGCGGTGTCGAGATCCTTAATGCGCGCGTGGGGATGCGGGCAAGTGAGGAACCTCGCGTAGAGCAGATCGCGGAACCAGACACGGCTGGCGTATTGGGCTTTGCCGGTGAAGCGCGGAACGGATACTTCGGGCAGCGCGGGCATGGGCTTGCCGACTACATTGAGGTTCTCGGGAGCGTAGCCCTGCCACTTCTTCGTCACAGTATGCTGCGGGCCCTCGATCAGCTCGTCGCTAGCCGTGTGTCCGCCGTGAGTCGAGAAATCGCGCACCATCGGCAGCTTGATCTGGACAATCGACGCGGGGCCGGTCTCGAGCGGGGTCTTGCTGCCGCGCAGCACGGAGGCGGAATCGATCACGGTGCGGATGATGGCGGGGTAAGCGGAGCAGCGGCAGATGTGTCCGGCCAGCGCGGCTTTCACTTGGTCAGCCGACGGATCGAGGTTCTTATCGAGCAGGGCTTTCGCGGTGACTATCCATCCGGCGGTGCAAAAACCGCAATCGGCGGCCACGTGGGCGTGCCCGATGCGCTGCAAGGGATGCAGATTTTTCTCGTCGCCGACTCCTTCGATGGTCAAAATCTTTTTGCCGGCTGCTTCCGTGGCGAGGGTGTTGCAGGAGTAGACGGGGACGCCGTCGACTAGTACGCTACAGGCTCCACAACTGGCGCGATTGCAGCTGCGGTTGGTTCCGGTGAGGCCGAGCTTCATCGAAATCACTTCCCACAGCGTAGTGCGCGCTTCGTATTCGGCAGCGAGAGGCTTGCCGTTAATCAGGAAGGTAGCTTTCTCCTTGACCATCGGCGTGGGGAGCGTATAAGGCGAAGTAGGAGCGGCGAAGATGGCGTCGCCGCCGACAGCAGTAAGCACGATGCCCGATCCAGCAGCTTGTAGAAAATTCCTGCGCGAGTAACTCATTTCGGGCCTCCATCACGGGGAAACACGTTGGGCCGGTATTGTTTGTGGCAGGCGGTGCAGGCCGCGTCCAGCGGCTCGGCCAGCGCCGCGAGCGCCTTGGTGTCTTTCGCTTGCGCGGCCTTGTAGGCGGCAGTTCCAACATCAGCGAGCATTCTAGCGTCCTTCATCCAGTCTCCCTGATCGCGGGCGCGGCCGCGCGCCATCAACAGGTCCGCGGATTCCGCCAGTGTCACCGCGCTGCGCCGGACGGCGGCCCATTCTTTTTCGTCGCTGGCCGAACCGCGATTGATAAACAACAATATGTCATTAGAGGCGGGGTGAATCAGGTCCACCATTAACTGCTTCATGGTCGCGGACGGTAGAACCAATTCCGCAGGAGCCTGCGCAAATGCGCCTGGCGCAAGCAGGAGCAAAACGCACATGAGTTTAGCCTGCATCGATACCGAAAATACCATATCAGCCTGCGGGCCGTTGTGGCGCGAAGTTTTCTTGCAAGGGAACTGCCAAGGCTGTTCCGGCTTGTTCCACGGCGCGCAACAATTGCAGCAGCAGATCCTGTTGTATGTCGAGGAATTCGTCGTAATCCGCCGTCGTCACATAGGCCTCCACCGCAATATCCAGCGAATACGCCCCCACCCCAATGAAACGCACCGGTATCTTCCCGATTTCCACCTTGGGATGACGGGTGAGAATTTCGCGAAACGACGCCAGGACCTTTAGCAACTGATCCGACTCGGTATCGCGCCGCAGATTGAACGTTGGATGAAACCAGATTTTGTCGCGACCCGAAATATTTTCGAGCGCCATGCTTGCAAACTGGCCGTTGGGGACGCTGATTACGGTGCGATCCGGCGTCCGAATGCGCGTCGAGCGCAGGCCGATGTGCATCACCGTGCCGGTGCGATCGCCGAAGCGGCAAAAATCGCCCACCAGCACCGGGCGGTCGCTGATGACGGAGACGCCGCCAAATAGATCCTCAATCGTTTTCTGGGCGGCAAGCGCGATGGCGATGCCGCCGACACCGACTCCGGCGAGAATAGCGGTGGTGTTGTAGCCCCATGCGTTCAGGACGCTCAAAATCGCAATTAAGAAGATGGCCAGTTTGAGCACCTGGCGGCCCAGCGGCAACACCGAATAACTGACTGCTTGCTCGCGGGGATCGAGACGTGCGCGCCATCGTTCCGTAATCAGGTTGATCGCGACGGCACCGGCCCATGCTGCCGCGAGCGAGATAATCAAGGCTAGCGCGCGTTCGATGAAAGTTCGCGAGAGCGTAGCGGGGGACGCATATTCGAGCGCCACACGCAATCCGACGACGATCACCGCAATCCGCAGCGGACCGCTAAACTCGCGGCCGTCGACCAGTTTGCGCAGAACGGCCACCAGGGCTCGAGAGGAACCGCGATACGATCCATAGCGCCGCGCCCGCCAGCAGGAGCGCAATCCAGCGCCACACCGGCGTGTCCAGAATTTCAAAAGTCACCAGCACTTGCGGCAACTTCTTCTCGAAGGGCGTCTCCGCCACGGCCTGGTGCGCCTTCGGGATCAGTGCGACGCTATCGGCGGACACCTGCCAGATATACACGCCGCGCGTGGGCTGCACTCGTTCTAATTGCAGATCCACCATCTGCCCATTCACGTCGAAGGACGCCAGGCGATCGAGGGACGGAGCCAAGCCATCGGCTAGGTCGCCTTCGGGATTGCGACTGACCGTGGTGATGTCGAACGTTGTGTCGTCGAGCAGATCTTCGAGTAGCCGGGCCAGGCCAGGACCCTGGACGGCTCGCGCCGCCGCCGGCATTCGCCGCAAGTCGAGATAGTACATCGCTTTCGAATAATCGCGGGCGTGGCAAGCCTCCAGGAAGTGGAAGACGGTTGCTTGCGGAGTGTCGCGACCGAGGGGATCTTTTTCCTGAGGCGCCGGTGTCTGCGCTCGGAGGACGAAGGCGAACAGCAGCGCGAACAAACATTTGGGAATGGATGGCTTCAAGAGTCTGCTCCTATTGAATGCGCGCGCATCTGAAGTCTTTTGGCTAAAGCGTTGCAGGTGGCGCCTGCGGGCCGAGAGACTTCTCCGCGCCATCGACCAGCGCTTGTTTTTCGGCGTCCTTCAGTCTGGCCGCCGGATGCATCGGCAGATAAAACCACGGCGGCATGGCGCCTTGCTTCACTTCGGCGGCGACGTTCTTGGCATGGCGCTGGGGCTGCTCCCATTGCGTGAAATTCAGGTGGCTGCGCCCTCCATTCACGTCCCTCTGTAGCAGCCACGACATCGGCGCGACATTGGAATACCACGGCCATACCGTTTCATTGCTATGGCAGTCATAGCAGGCGCGGTGGATCAGTTCACCGGTTTGCGGCGAATTCCACGCCGGCTCTTTCGTCACCGGCGGATTGGTGTGCGTGTGACCGTAAGGAACGATCTGAATTACAACGGCGGCTAGCAACGCCCACTGGAGAATCTTCATCCACATATCTTGAGCGTCGCACAGCGACCGCCGCTCTTTACTTGCCTACCATCAGAATCGTAAACGACCCCGGCAGTAACTGGCCGCGGCCCCCGCGCCCGCCGGGTTGCGCAGGCGGAGTCGGCGGACCGAACTCAGCTCCAATCAAGATCAGGTGCCCAGTCTTGGTATCGAGCGCGCTGGTTCTGGCTCCCGTCATGGTCGGCAGCGTCTGTTCCACTTCAAAACTAGTGGGACTGTTTTCCTTCACGATGGTCAGCGTGCCATCCACCTGCGAACTGAACGCCTCCATGGTTCGCGGATTGAACGACGCTCCATCTGACCCATTACCGATCGGCAAAGTGGTGATGATTTTGCCGTCTTGCGCGTTGAGGATAACCATATTCGCCGGGTTGCGACAGGTGGCAAACAGGATGTGATTTTTGTTGTCCAGGGCGAGCCCCGCACAGGTGCCCCCCTTCCCAGTGACATCATAATGACCGGTCACCATCAGCGTCTTGCTATCCACCACCGCGATGTTTTCTTTGTCCTCGACATCGATATACAGATGCCCTTTTCCATCGCTGACGGTCTGCTCTGGCATGCCTCCGATATCGACCGTGCCAGCGATCGAACCGTCCTTCGCGTCGATCACCGTCACATGCGGTGCGACGTGACTAAGAACGTAGACGCGCTGATTGGAAGGGTCAAATAAGTGACCGTCCGGGTTGCCCATGACGTCAATGGTCTTGATCACTTTCATCGTTTTGGTATCGAACATCGTGATCGGCTTGCTGGTGGCGAAACCATGACCGGACTTGGGATCGATCGCCGCGCCGTGCGCATTCGTGGTGGGGATTTCACCCACCGGCTCGAGCGTATCCAGATCGTAGACCGCCAATCGCGGAGTGGGCCCGGTGCGCGCGATGTACAGGCGGCGTGCTGCGACGTCCAGGCTGACGTAATCGTAACCACCCTCGCCGCCGACTTTCGCGGTCTTCAGCACTCTGTAAGGTCCCGCGGCAGGAGGCTGTTGGGCCGACGTGAACATCGCGAACACAAACGCAAATCCAAAGCAAAACCGTAGCATGAAAAGCCTCCTAGGCTGATTACTTACTCACCAAGTGCGCAGCGTCTTTTTCGTTTTCCGAACAAATGTAGTCCATCAGTTCGGTATTGAGCGCGACGAACTCGTTAACCTTGACGGTCCAGGGCTTGGTATAGGCTTTGGGATCGTCCACGGTCACTTCGATCTCGAGCGTGCCGTAGTTCACACGGTGGAAACGTTCGGTGAGCTTGGCGGCATCGGTCATGGGGCTGCCCGCGCGGTCGAGCCACATGCCGTCGCGTAAGCCGTTGGTGTGCACGACCAGCGTATCTCCTTCCCACTTGCCGGATGAGTAGCCGTTCCAGTTGGGCTGTGGATCTACCGGCAGCGGACGGCCGTCGGTAAAAATCTGGCGGTAACCGGCGTTGCGTTCGTTGAGGATCAGCAGAAGACCGGGCACTTGCACGATCTTGCGGAATTCGGGATCGACCAGCAGGCGCGGCACTCCCAGCGGCATACACGCCGCGGAGGTGGGATCATCCTTCCCGTTCTGCGCCTTGCGCTGCTTCACGGCTTCGGCAGCCCACGGTTGGTAGGGGAGACCGCCCGGAAGCCCCCAGCCGAAATCAATCCAGCGCATGATTCTGGACTGCGGGAAAGGCGACGGCGCCGGGCGGTCTGCCGGTTTCAAGAATCTGCCGTCATCGGCTTGCCAAATGCCCGACAGGTCCGGCTTGCCGTCCGCAGTCTTAGGCGGGGGCGCGCCGAGATTCGGCTTGCCGTCAGCGGTTCGCGGAACTCCTGGCGTGGGATAGTTCAACCACTGCGCCCCTAAAGACCCAGCGATCGCGATAAACGCAAGCAGAATGCGACTTATCATATGGCGGGATAGTATCATAAGGACCGCACCGAATTCCGGAAATCTTTTATGCACATCAAAATCGGGCTTGGCGGCCTGGCTATTTTTCTTACCGCCGCGATGCAAGTTTTACCACAGGCGGCGCCGGTTTCCAAGCCCGTCATTGACGAACTGGTTTTGGCGAATCACATCCTGGCGAATGAGGGCGTTCTCGACGGCTACGGACACGTGAGCGTTCGCGATCCCGCCAATCCCAATCACTATTTCCTGGCCCGTGCCGGGGCTCCCGCCTTAGTGACCGCCGCCGACATTACCGAATACGACCTGGACAGTAAGCCAGTGACCAACTCATCTGCAACCGGATATACGGAGCGTTTCATTCACGGTGAGATTTATAAAGCACGTCCCGACGTCATGGCAGTGGTGCACTGCCATTGTCCTGAAGTCATCCCTTTCGCGAATACCTCTGTGCCGCTGCAGCCCATGCATCACATGGGATCGTTCATCGGAGCGGGCGTGCCGGTGTTTGAGATTCGCAACGCTGGCGGGGAGACGGACATGCTGATTCGCACGCCGGCGCTGGGCAGGGCTCTCGCACAGACGCTGGCGGACAAATCCGCCGTTCTGATGCGCGGCCATGGCGCGGCGATTGTGGCGCCTTCGCTACACATCGTGGTGGGAAGATCTTACTATCTGAATCTCAATGCGCGATTACAGATGCAGGCGCTGCAACTCGGCGGTAAAGTGAACTACCTGGATGCGGAAGAATCGAAAAAAGCGGTGATCGATTACGAACGCTCCTGGGATTCCTGGAAGCACGACGCTCTACTTGCTCACTAGGTGTTGCGCATCCTTCTCGTTCTCGCAAACCCAGTCCAGTAATTCGGTGTCAGGTAAGAATTCCCACGGGATCTTCACGGTCCACGGCTTGCTGTAAGCTTTGGGATCGTCAATCGTCAACTGCACTTCGATGTGCCCGAAGTCCGGACGGCGGAAGCGCTCCGTGACATGCAGAGCGTCGGTGTGAGGGTGGCCGCCGTCATCGAGCCATGTATTCGGATTGATGCCGGCGGTATTGACGACCAGGGCGTCGCCTTCCCATTTTCCAACCGAGTAGCCAAACCAAGCTGGATCGAGGTCGTGCGGGAGTTCCCGCCCATCGATGAAGATTTCGCGAAAAGAGTGATAGCTCTCAAACAGCATCGCGATCTCTGTGTCAGTCTGGAGCACCTTCTTGGGCATGTGATGGGCGTCGAAATCGGTCACGCTGTGCGGCAGGCAGCGCGTGGACGGCCGATTTTTGCCGGCGTCCGCCAAGCGCTCCTGGTAGAGCGCCGCCGCCCACGGGAGCATGGGAACTTCGACTCCATCGGCGGCCAGATTTTCCAGATATTTGGTGCTGAATCCTGGCGCCGACCACGTCCCTGAAAAGTCCGGGTGGCCGTTACGCGTCCGCGGCGCGGGCGCTGACAAGTTCGCTTTGCCGTCCTTGGTTCGCGGAATACCAGGAGTGGGATGATTGATCCACTGTGCCGCCAGCGGCACGGCGGCTAGCGCGACCGCGATGATGAGTGTCTTCATTATTTGGTGCGCGCGAATCTGTAATTGCCGGACACGTGTTTCACGAACAGATCCGTGGGCGCGGCCTGCGGATCTTTGACTACGAACTCGACTCCGCCCTGTATGCCGACGAAGTTACTGGCCGACGTCGCGTGGAGTTGCACTTTGCCCCGGCCGTCGAGGTCGCCAAAGAGCGCATCGCCATCGGCTGTGATCACGATGGTGCGGGCGACGGTGCGCCACAGCTTGGGCTGTTCCACATAAGTGCCGGCGTATTTAGCCAAGGTTTCCCGCGCGACCTTTACTTCCGATTTTTCATCGTCGGAAGCCTTGCCGACCCAGTGCTCCAGGTTCTTGTTGTTCTCGTTGCAGACGGCTTCGAGCAATTCGGTATCGGCAGCGAGCAGCGAACTGATGGTCACCTTGAAAGGCTTGGCGTACACCTTGGAATCCTGAATTGTCGATTCCATTTCCAGGTGACCGAAGTCGGGGCGGCGGTAGCGTTCCGTCGTACGCAGAGCTTCGGTGTGCGGATGCCCGTCGGTGTCGAGCCAGGTCTTGTCGTTAAAGCCGGAGCTCTCGACCACCAACGTGTCGCCGTCCCAGTGCCCGACCGAGTAGCCCATCCAGGTCGGTTGCGGGTCTTTTTCGAGCGGACGGCCATCGAGATAAATCTGGCGATAAGTGAGATCCTCATCTAGCATCACGATCAGAGTAGGCGTTTGCACGATCTTCACGTAGCGCTGCGCGGTGCTATAGCCCGGACCGAGCGGTAAGCAATGCACCGTCATGTGATCGCGACCCAAATTTTCCTTGCGCTGCTCGACCAGAGTTTGCGCCCACGGCTGCACGTCACCGGGCTTCAGATCCGCGGCGATATTGGCGCCGTATTTCGGCGAAACTCTGTTCCAGACTCCTGTGAGGTCGGGTTTGCCATCGGCCGTGCGCGGCGTGGGTGCGGCGACATTCGGCTTGCCGTCGGCCGTGCGCGGAATGCCGGGCGTGGGATAGTTCAACCACTGCGCTTTCACGGGAGCCGTCAGCGGAAGAAAGAGAACCGCCAGTACAAGCGCTTTCATATTCTGCCTCCTCAGGCCGTCTCACTGCTTGGAATACTTATTCCGCGAATCCTTGCCCACCAGATGCTCGACGTCCTGATTGTTCTCATTGCAGACGTACTCGAACAGCTCCGTGCCGTACATGTATTTCGAGTGCCCGTACAACGTAAACGCCCGCGTGTACGCGCCGGGGTCGTCGATGGTCACGTCGTAATCGAGATGGTCAAAATCCGGGCGGCGGAAGCGCTCCACAATGTGCAATTTGTCAGTGTGTGGATGGCCGGCGAAATCGAACCAGAAGACTTCGTTGAAGGCGACCGAATCCACCACGAAGGTATCGCCTTCCATCTTGCCGATGGAATGGCCGTACCAGGTGGGGTCCGGATCTTCCGGATGCGGACGGCCGTCCGTGAAAATCTGGCGGTAGCTGTGGGTGTTGCCCTCGAAGAGGACGAAAGTATGCGTGGGCGTTTGCACGATGCGCCAGGGATGCGGCACTTGGCGCGGAACGCCGGCCGGAAGGCACACTGCCGTCGGGTCGTCTTTGGATAAGCGCTCCTTGACCAGCTTGGCTGCCCACGGCTGCAGCGGGATACTTTCGCCCGGTTTCAAGGCGTCGTTGAGGTCAGAGATGAAATGAGGGTCAGCACTCCAGATGCCGGAGAAATCCACTTTGCCATCGGCAGTTCGCGGTGTGGGCCCGGGCTTGGCTTTGGTCGCGGCTTTTTGTTGACCGCTGGCCGAGATTGTTGCCAAGAACGCGAATGCGATGAGGGCGACCAGACGGCAGCGCATCGCTACTCCTTATCCGCCGACGACGCCCCGAACACGCTGGTGCCATCCGCCAAAGTGACCGATCGAGCATTGGCCATTTTCGAGCCGTCCTTGGCGAGCGACGCTTTAACGGTGATCTGATCGCCGACTTTGAGCGAATGTCTGGTCCACCCGCGCCGGATCAAGCTCGCAGGACTGCCTAACTCCAAGTTCCAACTGGTCACGCTGCCATTGGCCTCTTTGACGTCGACGTAGAAACGGGCGTGCGGATTCATCCACTCAACCTTCGTCACGATGCCCGTCAGGACGATGGGTTTGTTCCCGTCATACTCCGCATCGAAAGAATGATGTGCTCCCGCCGGTAGCGCCGAACCCAACAAACAGAGGCAAATTGCAGCAGCACTCAAACTAAATTTCATCGCCAACGATCTTATCATTGGCCGGAGTGAAAGGGAACGAGGGGGCGGAGTTTACTGGAAGGCTCCCAGCGAAGTGAAGGCGCCGGCAGCGGTGAATTCCAAGCCCATCACTGCAATGTCGGGCGTCGGGGCACTGAACTGGATCGCCCCTCGCGAGCCCACCACCGCAGGGTTATTCGCGGTCACTACAAACGCCTGGTGGGCATGCGGCTGTAAAGCGATCGAAGTACTAGATTGCGATCCGCTGTCCGTCACATAGTTCATCGTAACGGTGAGCGGCTGGGTCGCGTTGGTATTCGCAATCGCGACCGCTGTCACGTTGCCCTGCGTGTTGTCAAACGGCATCAGAAAGCTGCTGCCCGAAAAAGATGCAATCGACGACCCTTGCGAATCCCGTGGGCTGCCGATGCTGAATTGGAAGATAGACGTAAGGCCAATCTGCCCGCTGGTAGCGATCTCCGCCCAGCCCTGCATCAAAGTGGTGGACGTTCCCGCGCTCTGCGCGAAGAACGATGCGCCCGGCGCCAGAGTGCCCGACAAGACTCCCGGCGCCTGGTTCACGATCGGAAACGGCATGGCAGCGCCGTTATCGCCCCAGAAGTGGAAAGTATAAGTGACCGGCACCTGATCGGTATTGATGATCGAAATCCGTGTGACCCAGCCTGCTCCATCGACGATCTGCGGAATCCGAAACGCACTGCTGAAGGTCAACGAACTGCCGATTGTGATGCTGAACGCCTGGCTGACGCTGGTGGACGTGGAATCCGCCACCTGTGCCGTGAAATTGAGTGTACCGGCGGAGGTGGGAGTGCCGGTAATGGCTCCCGAACTCGAAAACGACAGGCCCTGCGGCAGCGCTCCCGAAGTCAAAGTCCAGGCGTAAGGCGGACTGCCGCCGGACGCCTTCAGCGTCTGCGAATAAAATGTGCCCGCTGCGCCCGCCGGAAGCGTGGGGTCGGTGGTAATCGTCAACCCATCCGGAGTGGTGGCGGTAAAACTCAAACTTGTCATCCCCGTCACCGTCAAATTCCCCAAGCTGGTGCGGGTGGTGGTCCAATCGTTGGGACTGCTCTGGGTCACAGAAATCGGCCCGATAGGACTCAAACAATCCCAACCGTTCAATCCGGACCCAGAGAATGCGACCACGGTGAAGGGGAACCCGATGTCTTGAATGAAGCTGCCGGTCCCGCCGGAGCAACTGAAATTCATAACGTCGCTAAAGGAGCCCGCGCCCACGCCGGAGATCGAAAGCGAAGTGGCGGCGGCGGCGGAAAATTGTCCGTTGTTAGTGTCGCGTGTAATGGTGAACTGGAAAGTGTTTCCGTTGAGCGTGGTATTGCCGATGGTGCCCGTAAGGTTGCCCGAGAGAGCAAACACCAGGGTCATGGCGGATGCAGTTTTTGCCGCCAGCAGACTCCACGCGAGAAAGGCTGCCGCAAAGGCGCTATGCCGGGTCTTCAAATTGAATCCTCCAGGACGGACGATCTACTGCGGAAACTGCTAACCCTGAAACGGCGAGAGATAAATGGTGCGGAGGAGGGGACTTGAACCCCTACGAGATTGCTCCCGCTAGCACCTCAAGCTAGTGCGTCTGCCAATTCCGCCACCCCCGCGGGTGGAAACTTTCATGCCATTCCGAAGACTGTCTTTGCCAAACTACTTTTTCTGATTCTGCCCCGCCGGCGCCTGCTGAATCGGCACGTTGATCTGCTGCGGCTTGCCGGGCTTGCCGCCCACGATCGGGGTCGCCGTGATGGGAACGGTTCCTGGAGCGGCACCGCCGCCGCCCTTTTGCTGGGTCACCGGAACTACCTTCTGGAAGATCGCCGGCGAAGCCTTGCCGGAGCGTGTCGAAAGAATCGACAGCGTGAGCGAAGTCACCATGAACAGCGCCGCGGCGATGGTAGTGGCCTTCGACAACACCGTGGCCGAGCCGCGCGGTCCGAACACCGTCTGCGAGCCCATGCCGCCGAAAGCGCCAGCCAGGTCAGCCGCCTTGCCGCTTTGCAGCAGCACGACTACCGCCAGAAACACACACACAATCACATGCACGATTGTAATCAGAATGGTCATACGGCGATCCAGGAAAGAAATCTAATGACTATCGTAGCACGCCGCCTCATTTATAGGCGGCAATGCCGGTGACGCGCTCGCCGATCACCAGGGCGTGGATGTGGTCCGTGCCCTCGTAGGTCTTGACGGTTTCGAGGTTGCACATGTGGCGCATGATGGGGTATTCGTCCATGATGCCGTTGGCGCCCAGCAGCTCGCGCGACGGCGCGGGCGCAATCGAGCGCGATGGCCGACGTTGTTGCGCTTCAGCATGGAGATGTGGGCCGCGTCGGCCTGGCCTTTGTCCTTCAGGCGCCCGACTTGCAGGGCCAGCAACTGCGCCTTGGTGATCTCCGTGATCATGTCCGCCAGCTTTTCCTGGACCAATTGGTGCGAAGCGATGGGCCGCCCGTCGAACTGCTTGCGCAGGACGGAATAGGCGCGCGCCGTCTCATAGCAATCCATGGCCGCGCCGATCACGCCCCAGCCGATGCCGTAGCGCGCTTGCGAGAGGCACGAGAGCGGCGCGCGCAGCCCTTGCGCTTCGCGGAAGCAGCGCGCTTTCCGGCACGCGGCAGTTGTTGAACGCGAGGCTCGACGTCACCGACGCCCGCATCGACAACTTCCCGTGAATCTCGGAGGCAGTGAATCCAGGAGCCCCGCGCTCCACCAGAAATCCGCGGATGCCGTCCTCGGCGCGGGCCCACACCACGGCGACGTCGGCCACGCTGCCGTTGGTGATCCAGGTTTTCTCGCCGTCGAGCACCCAGTCGGCACCTTCGCGCCGCGCGCGTGTCAGCATGCCGGCCGGGTTCGATCCGAAACCGGGCTCGGTGAGCCCGAAGCAGCCGAGCGCCTCGCCGCTCTGCAGCTTCGGAAGCCAGCGCTGCTTCTGTTCTTCGCTGCCGAAGGTCAGGATCGGGTACATCACCAGCGCGCTCTGCACGCTGACGAAACTGCGCAGGCCCGGAATCGCCGCGCTCGATCTCCTGCATCACCAGCCCGTACTCGACGTTGCTCATCCCGGCGCAGCCATAGCCCTCGAGGTTTGCGCCCAGGAACCCCAGGCGCCCCATCTCCGGGATGAGTTCTTTGGGGAAGCGCGCCTGGCGAAACAATCGCGGATCAGCGGCAGCACGCGCTCGTCGACGAACTGGCGCGCGGTTTGCCGCACCAGCAATTCCTGTTCGGAGAATTGCGAATCGATCAGCAAGTAGTCAACGCCGGGGAATCGAGACATGCGCGACTATTTTAGCGCGTGCCCACAATGCTACGATGACCGGGAATGTTGTTCGCCTTTCCGCTCCTGTGGGCGGCGGGCGCCGTCGCAGCGTTTTTCTACGCGCAAGACCGGGGCATCCCGTGGACGACCGCGCTGGCCGTGCTGCCCGCCTTCCTGCTGGAAGTCAGCCTGTATTTCACGATGGGCGTGGAGCGGTTGCGCCTGCGCCTGGAAAAGCTGCCGCCCGTGCAGTCGCTGCGATGGCGCTAGTGGTCGCCGCCGTAGCGCCCTACACGTTAGCATCGCTCGCGCTGCGGACATTTCTCGTGGCACTCGCTGGCCGTGATCGCCGCGTTAGCGGTGGTGGCAGCGTTCTGGTACGTAGTGTTCCCTCACCATACCGCAGTCGACATCCTATTCCTGATTTTCATCGCCGCCGTGTGGCTCTCGCGCGCCATCCCGCCGCTCTATCCCAGCCCCCTCGATGCGCTTCCCTTAGGATCGCTGGGCCAGTTGATGTGGTTCCGCACCGGACTCTTCGCCATGCTCAGCGTGCGCCGCATGAAGAACATCGGCTTCGGATTCTGGCCCGCGCCGACGCGAATGGAAAATCGGCGCGCTGTACTTCTCAGGCCTGGTCCCCGTCGCAGCCGCCGTCGGCTGGGCCATCCACTTCACCAGCCCGCACCTGCACTACGCGAGTTGGGCGCCGCACCACGCTGATCGGACTCGCCACCTTCTTCGGCATCCTCTGGGTAGTCGCGC
Organism: Bryobacterales bacterium; assembly: GCA_963745995.1. Taxonomy (GTDB): domain Bacteria; phylum Acidobacteriota; class Terriglobia; order Bryobacterales; family Bryobacteraceae; genus Palsa-187. Next base: position 1,801,966 of record CAVUZF010000004.1, on the reverse strand, counting down.
TAGGCGAAGAATTCTTCTTCCGCGGCCTGCTGCAACAGTGGATCACGCGCCTGGCTGCACAACGACTGGGCCGGGAGTGCTGCTGGCATCCCTGCTCTTCGGTTCAGTTCACCTGTGGTATCGCCCGTTCCCCAACTGGCGCATCGCGAGCTCGCAGCGGTGGCGGGCGTGTTCTACGGTCTAGCTTACCGCCAAGCCCGCAGCATCCGCGCATCGATGGTGACGCACGCCCTGACGGTTACGGCCTGGCGGTTGTTTTTTACATAGCGATGGCTCCGGAGGTGAACTCGTGTTTCGAAAACATAATGGCCATCGACATAAAGCCCAAGAGGCTCACTTCACCGGTTTGCCAATTACGCACCCCTGTGGCCACCTACACGCGCCTGAGCTTAGAATCGTGTGCGGCCCCCACGGTGCCTGGGACCTGGGAACGTGGTATAGGTACCCTCAATGACCATCTCGGCACACGACAACGAGCCGTTTGCTTTCTATATGCCTCCTTCCGTCATACTCCGAGCCATCCCACTCGCGTATGTCGCGGTTGTCTTGCTCGGCGCATCCTATATCCCTTTCACGGTTGGCCTGGCGCGCTTGTCCGCTGGCTTCAGAAACCATCCAGCCTTGTGGTGGGAGGTCCTCTTCTTTGTGGCTTCCATCGCTTTGATGTTGTGGTTTGCATTCCCGCCGCGAGATGCACAAGCGAGGTTGGAGGTTCGACGCGACAGCGTTAGCTTTATTCCAAGTCGAAGCGATCAGAGTTTCTTGGGAAAGCAGATCGTTGCCGCAGCCGTTACACCTCAATCGCGCGATATTCTTTTTTGCCACAGCGTTTTTGAAGGGATGCCCGACGGCTTCAAGTTGATAGTTCGTAGCACCGATGAGCCAGAACGCGAGGTCAAAGTTACGTTCCCATTTATCCTTGACGCGCAGGAATGCCGGAATATAGCCGAAGGAACGGCCGCGGCCACGGGGCTCCCAGTTCGGCTGGTTACCAGGCGATTGACGGGCGGATCCGTTCAAGAGTCGCCGTGGATTCCGATTGCACCAAAGGCAAACATTGCTAGAGGCTTGGCAACCGTGGCCGTTGGAGCCATACCTTTCATTGGAGGAATCACGGCTGGATACCTTCTGCCACGCCCCGCAGTAATCATGGCCGTCGGTCTAGCTCTCTGGCTTGTGCAGCTACTTGCAATTTCTGCGTGTGCGCGCTGGCTCCATTACACGCCGGCCAAGCACTCGATTCTTTATTCGTTGACGACGTTGTTCCCTTTCGGCGCTGCATACGGACTTGCTGTCGTGCTGGTCGCCTTTGTGATTCATTCTGCTTAAGAGCAGGTTCTGAACTATTTGAGCTCTAGGACCCAACCGATGTCTGCAACAGGCGGAGATTTCCGGTTATGTTCAGGGGTCCCGAACTCGCGACGTGCCAAACTTCTCCGGCGCGAATCGGCTGTCCGTCGATTTCTCCCTCGCCTTCGATAGCGATCAGGAGTGCCTGACCCGCCAACGCTGGAAGCGTCAGCGCGCCTTGCACTTCTAAAGGCTCGGTAACGAAATAATCGCACTCGACCTTTACGGGTCTACGCGCGTCATGCGGACCCAAATGGCTCACCGCCAGCGCGCTATCTAGATGCAACTCGCGTCCGCGGCCGTGATCGAAAAAGCGATAAGTGATATCGGATTGCTGCTGGATCTCGCAAATCGTAAGCCCAGCGCCGATGGCGTGCACCGTCCCGGCGGGGATGAAAAAAGTATCGCCTGGCTTCGCGTCGAACCATTCGAGCATTCCCATGATGGTTCCGTCGAGCGCGCCGGCGCGGGCTTGCTCGCTGGTCACCGGCTCGCGGAATCCAGCGGCGATCTTCGCGCCGGGCTCGGCTTTCAGCACGTGCCACATTTCGGTTTTGCCCGGCACAACTGTGATGGAACCGGGCGTACTTATCGTCAGGGTGCACCTGCACGGAAAGATTCTCTTTCGCGAACAAGAACTTCACCAGCAGGGGAACTTCAGGCGTTTCAAACCATACCTCGCCGATAGGGAACGGCCCGGCCTTCGCGCGCACGTTGGGAAACCACGGCTCAAGGTTCGCGCGTTCCCCACGGGCGTTCGCGAAAACTAGGCTCCAGTTTGCGGAGCGGCATGCGATCTAAAGACGCGCCGCGATGAAGCGCTGCAGGCGGTCGAGCCCGCGCTCCAACTCCTTCATCGAAGTCGCATAGGAGATGCGGATGTGCTCGTTGGTGCCGAAAGCCTCGCCCGGAACCACCGCGACGAACTCTTCGGCCAGCAGCTTCTCCGAAAATTGCAGGGAGTTGGTGATGCCATTGGTGTACGCGGCACTGACATTGGGATACGCGTAGAACGCTCCCTTCGGCATTTGCGCGGTGACGCCGGGCATGGCGCGCAGGCGGCCGATCACGTAATCGCGCCGCTTCTTGTACTCGGCAAGCATGATGCCCACCGATTCCTGCGGACCGCGCAGCGCTTCGATCGCGCCCTTCTGCGCGAACGACGTCGGGTTCGAAGTCGCATGGCTTTGCAGCTTCGCGATCCCGCCCACCACCGGCGCCGGGCCCAGCACGAAGCCGATGCGCCACCCGGTCATCGCGTAAGTTTTCGATAGCGATCCGGCCACCAGCACCGTGTCCTTCACGCCCGGGATCGCCGCCAGCGAGTGCGGCTCGCCGTCATAAAGGAAGCGGTGATAGCACTCGTCCGTCATCACCCAGATGCCGCGATCCTTGGCGATCGCAATGATGCGCTCCATCTCGCCGCGATCGAAAATCGCGCCGCTGGGGTTCGACGGCGAGTTGAGGATGATCATCTTGGTCTTGGGCGTGATGGCGCGCTCGACCATAGCGGCGGTCAGCGTGAAGCCTTCCTGCTCGTTGGTGTCGACGAACACGCACTTGCCGCCAGCGTAGTTCACCACGTCTTTATAGGTCACCCAATACGGCACCGGAATGATGACTTCGTCGCCCGGATCGACCAGCGCCTGCGTCAGATTGAAGATCGCATGCTTGCCGCCGACAGTGACGATGCACTCCTTAGTGTTGTAGGAGGTGCCGTAGTCCGCCTTGTGGCTATCGCAAATGGTCTGCTTGAGCTCTTCGGTGCCGCCGGTATTGGTGTACTTGGTGAAGTTCTTCTCGATGGCTTCGATGGCGGCGCGCTTGATGTTTTCAGGCGTCGGAAAGTCCGGCTCGCCGGCTCCGAAATCGACCACATCGTTGCCTTCGCGGCGCAAGCGGTCGGCGTCGGCGGCCACTTTCATGGTGGACGAAACGCTGATGAGCGAAATTCTGTCGGCTAGTGCTTGGGTTGTTGGCATTTGGTTGTCCTGCTCCTTCTAATATCTCATTTGGCGACGCGCATCTTCAGCCGCTCTTCGATCAGCGGCGGCACCAGTCCGGATACGTTGCCGCCCAGCGACGCCACTTCCTTCACCAGTTGCGAGCTGACGAAAGAGTACGCTTCCGCCGCCATCAAAAAGACCGTCTCGACGCCCGGGCTCAGCAGCCGGTTCATGTGCGCGATCTGCAATTCGTATTCGTAATCAGAAATCGCGCGAATCCCGCGCAAAATAAAATTCGCCCCGCGCGCCGCTACGTAGTCGACCAGCAGGCCGTGAAAGCTGCCGACTTCAACGTTGGGATACGGCTTTACCACTTCCGTGAGCATCTCAACCCGCTCAGCCACCGTGAACAGGCTCTGCTTGCGCTGATTCTGCAGCACCGCGACGATCAGGCGGTCGGCCAGCTTGCTGCCGCGCGAAATCAGGTCCAGGTGTCCGTTGGTGATCGGATCGAACGAGCCCGGATAGATAGCGACTATTCTTGACGGCGGCAGCGCGGCCACACGCTCTCCTTCAGATGGTGGGATTTAATTTCAATTCTAGCAAAGCGCCGCCTATGATATCCTTCCCCAAGACCGCCATGAAAACTCTGCTTTCGATTTCAATTTTGAGCGCCGCCGCCATGATATCGTTCGGACAAAGTTTGCCTGCCGATATCAATGCCACCACGCTGACCCGCCTGCCTCCAGTCCAGCGCCAGGATCTGGACGCCGAGGGCCAGAAGATTTTCGATTCTTTGGCCGGCCCCAACAAGGGCCCTCTCCGCGGCATTCTCGGCCTGGGAATCTACGATCCCAAGCTCGCCGAAGCGCTCCATCTCCTGCATGATTCGGTCACAAAGTACGGCACCCTAGGCAACCGTGTTGACGAGTTGGCTATTCTGGTAGCCACCCGCGAAGAGCAGATGTCGCTTAATGAATGGTATGGGCATGAAGCGTCCGCCCTGAAAGCGGGATTGGATCAATCCATCATCGACGTCGTGAAGTTCGGCAAAGAGCCCACCGGCCTCGACGCCAAAGACGCGCTGGTGATCCGCTTCGGACGCGAATGGTTTCGTGATCACCGCGTGAGCCCCGATACCTTCGCGAAAACGGTGGAAGCATTCGGACAACGCGGGACCGTGGAACTGATCGGCGTAATGGGCGACTACGCCATGGTCGGAATGATGCTGCAAGCAGTCGACCAACAGCTCCCCGGCCGGCCAGTGTTGCCGCCTCTCAAGACGGCGAAATAAGTTACGCCACCCGGTCCATCGCCAAAAACTCCTGGATATGCGGATGCGTGGATTTCTCCAGATCCACCACCGGCCCGAAGTAAATAGCTTTGCCTTCGTGCAGCACAACCACAGTGTCCGCGACCTTACGCATCAATTCCAAATCGTGCGTGACCACCACGCCGGTCAACTTCAACTGCCGCTTCAGCCGCAACATTAGGTTGCCGACGTGGTCGCTCATGATCGGGTCCACCATGGTGGTCGGCTCGTCGTAGAGAATGCACTCCGGCTGCGCCGCCAGCGCCCGCGCGATGGCCACCGCCCGCCGGTGCCCGGTCGACAGCTCCCCCGGGTAAACGTCGCGGACCTCCAGCAAGTCCACCATTGACAGCAGCCCGTTCACCACATCCTCTTTATTGTGCGGCGTGTAATCGTCGCGCAGCTCGAGCGAGAACAGAATATTCTCGCCCACCGTAAGCGAATCGAACAGCGCCCCGGATTGGAACACCATGGTCACTTTCTTGCGAATCGCCCGCAGCTCGGCCTCGGTGAAATCGGTAATGTCCTGATAGGAAACGATCACCCGGCCGGAGTCCGGCTTCAAAAAACCCATGATGTGCCCCAGGCTCACGGACTTACCGACGCCGCTCCGTCCGATGATCGCCAGCGTCTGCCCGGCATCTACATAAAAATTGACATCGACTAAAACCGGGTAGTCGAACGTCTTATATACATTGCGGAATTCGATGTAATGGTCGCTCATCGTGCGCCCCACTCGACCGGTGTGTTCACGTTTTGGAGCTGCCCAGCATCCGCAACCGGAAACGATTGGGCTTCGAGGACTTTGAGTAAATCATGCATTTTGAATCGTTTATGTTCGATAGCGGATGCCACGGCGCCCTCGGCGCGGCGATGGTAGGCGGCGCACAAGGGGTGCAGGCCGGAGTCCGTCTGGGGCACCAGGCAGGTGCATCCACGCTGCCGCGCGGCGTCAAGCAACTCGCCCAGGAACTCGGCGGTGAGTCCCGGCATGTCGCAGGCAACCACAAGATTCCAGTCCGCACGAGTGCTTTTCAAGGCGGTGAACAAGCCTCCGATCGGTCCACAGTCCTCCACCAGATCCGCCGCCACTGCCAGCCGCAAGTGCCTGTAGCGCTCGGGAGCGCCGATCAGAGTGACACTTCCCGCCGCGGCACGGACTCGTTCGGCGGTGCGCTCGACCAGCACCGACCCTTCGATCGGCAGCAGCGCTTTGTCGCGTCCCATGCGCGAGCTGCGGCCGCCGGTGAGGACGAATCCCGCGCTGGTCTCCATGAGAAGATGGTAGCAATGCGCCGCCGCGAAAACAGGCCCCCTTTTTTATCAAACAAAAAGGTGTATATTTGTTGTTTAGCAATAGCTATGCTGGCCGCCTCCCCCATGCGCGCAGCCGACGCCTCCGCGTCGTCGCTCTATTGACGCCGCGAGCGCGATACAGGAAAGCTGTCGGTGGTGCGCGTTGACCGCCGCACCGGCAAACTTGTCCGCACCATTTCCGGCGGCGAGTCCAACCTGAAGCTCACCCCGGTAGCGCCTCCGCCCGCCCACATTCAGGAACTGGTCGAAAAGAGCGCCCGCGCGCATAACATTGACCCGCTGCTGGTACAGTCCGTCATCCAGGTAGAAAGCAATTACAATCATTTCGCCGTTTCACCTAAGGGCGCCGAGGGCCTGATGCAGTTGATGCCCGGCACCGCGCGCATGCTGGGCGTGAGCAATAGCTTCGACCCCGCTGAGAACATCGAAGCGGGCGTAAAATACCTGCGGTATCTACAGAGCCTGTATCAAGACGACCGTCTGGCGCTGGCCGCTTATAACGCCGGCCCGAAAGCCGTGGATAAGTACAAAGGAACGCCGCCGTTCCCGGAAACCCAGGATTACGTAAACCAGGTGGGCCAGCGCTACCAAATGGCCAAGCACGACGAAGCTATAAAAAACGCGGCGCAGCCGGCCGCGCCCGCGCCGCCGGAAGAAGTGCAGGCGCCTGCGGAAGAGCAGCGTCCCCAGGTAGAACGAATCATCGACCTAAATGCTAGACCGGTTCCCAGAATCGCGCAAGAATAGTTCGGGAATTCGCGCGGCGCTCCTCGCCGCTGGCGTGTTCCTGGCAGTGGGCGTGTCTTCCGCGGCCGCTGCGCCCGATTCCGCCAAGGTCACCGCAGTTCGTTTCTGGTCGCTGGGCGATGTCACGCGCATCGCCATTGAAGTTTCCTCGGACTTCACGTTTAAGTACAGCCATCTCACCAGCCCGGAGCGCATGTTCTTCGACATCCACGGAGCGCGACCGCAGATCGCCAGCAAAGGTATCCATACCATTCGCGGTGGGCGACGCGCTGGTCCAACAAATTCGCGTGGCCGAAACCCAGCCCGAAGTGACGCGGATCGTGATCGATCTGCTCCAGACAGCGTCTGTTACTACTTCGCAACTCTCGAATCCCAACCGGCTGGTGCTGGAACTACGGTCGAAGGATGCGCCGCTGCCCCCGGCCCAGCCGAGCGTTACGGGCGGTAAGGACCTGACCGCGCCGGCGGATCGGGAAGAGTCCACTGTTTCGTCGGTCGCAGCCAAGCCCGAGCCACGCAAGTTCGAGCCTCCGCCGGTGCAACCGAAGACAGTTGCGAAGGAATTGCCGGTGCCCGAAGTCGAAGCACCCACCGAAAATCGCGGCTCTCTCGAAACCCGCGCGCTTGCCCGCTCTGCCGTCGGCCATGCCGCGTGAACTGCCTCCGCCGCCTGAGGCGATCCTGAGCAGCCGGCCGGCGCCTGCCGCCACAGTCGCGCTCAAGGAGCCCTCTTCCGTCAAAGTACCCGCACCTGCCAAGCGCGGCGACCGCTCATTGATCCGCGCGTTGGGCCTGAAATTGGATCGCGTCGTGATCGATGCCGGCCACGGCGGAAATGACGTCGGCACGCACGGGCCATCCGGATATTACGAGAAGGATCTGACGCTCGACGTGGCGCAGCGCCTGGGCGCGCTGATCGAGGAGCGCATGGGGAGCGAAGTGATTTATACCCGCTCCGACGATACTTATGTGGGTCTTGAAGAACGCACCCGCATCGCCAACCAGCACGGAGCGGATCTGTTTTTGTCGATTCACGCCAACTCATCGCCGTACCGGGCGGCGGCCGGCGTCGAGACGTACGTACTGAATTTCACCACGTCGAAGACGGCTCTCGAACTGGCCGCGCGGGAAAACGCTACTTCCGAGCGTTCCATTCACGACCTGCACGAACTGCTCGAAAAAATTGCGCTGAAAGATAAAATTGACGAATCGCGGGAGTTCGCCTCGAAGCTGCAAACCTCACTGTCCGTGGTTTCGAAAAGCAGCACGCAAGGAGCCAGGAATCGCGGCGTGAAGACCGCGCCGTTTGTAGTGCTGATCGGCGCGGCCATGCCCAGCGTGCTGGCCGAAATCGGATTCCTGACGAACTCCGCGGAAGAAGCGCTTGCTGCGCAAACCCGAACACCGCCAGAAGATCGCCGAGGCTCTCTATAAAGGCATCGCTACCTACGCCGATACCCTCAGCCGAGTAGACGTCGCCAAAAAATAGGGACGGAGCCTGATTATTGTTCCAAACCGGGATTTCCCAACTTGGCACAATAATCAGGCTCCGTCCCTATTTTTCTCTATTTTTCCCACGCACCAGCTTGGCCACTCTGGCGAACTGCGCCGCCAGCCGAAACGTCGGCGAGTGGATGATCTTCTCCAGCGTCTCGGTAAATTTCATCTCCCGCTGATACAGGAAACGAATATAGTGGTCCCGCCGCGCGAACAGTCCTTCGAGTTCGCGAACATCCGTTTCCGTTAGAGTACGTCCCGGCTGCAGATGCCCCGGCATCGGCCGCTGATAGTAAAACGTAGCGTGCGAAGGCGCCGCACCCGCGACCGGAGGTTCCTTGGTATAGAAATACACCGCAATCGACCGGCGCGAAATGTCTTTCTCCGGCGGCATCTGAATCTTGCGGAAGCCGTGCCAGGAAGCCTCGGTGGTTTCGAAAATCACCGCCCGGTTGGCGAGTGGAACCACCGTCTTGCACTCCGCGTCAAAAGGATCGCGCAACAATTCCAGGCATCCGCCCCACGCTTGCTCCCACTCCGGATTCAGGAACAGAATCAGGTTCAGCCGCCGGTGAGTCTGCGTGGTCGGGTGAAAATTGAAGTCGACATGCGTGTCGAGTTCCTGTCCCTGCAAGTTTTCGTGCGTTCCGCCGCCCACGTATTCGGGATCGTAGAGCAGGTTGGGTATCCCAGTGATGCGCCCGGCCAGCGCCAGAAACTCCGGGTCCTGCATCAGCCGGTCGAAACGCGCGTATGCCGGACCGAGGTCGGCGAGATTCGAAAAGACAGCCTTGCCGGCCACCTCGCCCGATTCATTGAGCGCCTTCTGTCTGTCGAAATGCGGGAACTGCGCCATCAACTCAGCACAGAAGTTCGCGTCCAGAAAGGGCTCGATCACCACATGGCGGAACGGTTTGGCCGCGGCAAAATCGCGGCGGAGTTGATCCGCCCGAGCAAGTACGCCGGAGTCGAGCACAGAAGTCATTCCTGCATTCGCCGCTAAGCTGGCACCGGGCACTCTTCACCTAGGTACCCCGCGCCCCCGCAATAACTCACGTCTTGCAGCTGCAACAAAATGCCATCCGGGTCTGTAAAATACAATTCCGGAGTGCCTTCGCGTGCTCCGCCGCGATCTTCCATGCGCATGCTTACGTATGACTTTAGCGGCCCCACAGGCCGGCGATTGTCATCTATGGGCTTCACGCCGAAATCGGAGAGCGTCCGCAAAACCCTGTCTGGATCGAACCCCTCCATGTTCAGGCAGCCGTGACCGATATTAGGCGCCCCCGCACTTCCAGCCAGCGCCAGGAATTGACCGCGCGCGCCGATACCGAGCACCGGCATCGACCCTTGATACGCCTGGATCCGCAGACCGAAAAGTCCCTGATAAAAATCCCTCGCCCGCTGCGCGTCCGCAACCATCGGCGTGAAATGGCTGAAGTCGCGCACCGCGATTAAGCCCTTGCCAGGCGCGGGCTCCGGCTTTGCCAGACAAACGTTACCCAAGAGGCCGGTCCCACCGCAATAACTCGCGTCCTGGAGTTGCACCGTAATCCCATCCGTGTCCGTGAAGTAGAGCTCCTCAGTTCCCTCTTCGCGCTTGCGCACCCACGCCTTCAGCGGACCCGTCCCCGCTGTATCCGTCCGCGTGACGCCGTATTCAGCGAGAGTCTTCAGGATCTGCTCGACGTTGAAGTTCTCCACCGTCATACAGAAGTGAGCGATGCCAGGTTTGGCGTTTGCTCGACCTTTGCTGAGAGCCACGAATTGCGGCCCCGGTCCGATTCTTAAAATCGTGGTCTCGCCTTGGCGCGCCTGCACCGGCAGCCCGAACAAACCCTGATAGAACTCCAGAGACCTGTGCGGATCAGCCACCGTGAGAGTCATATGGTTCAATGCCTTCACACGGATAGACGATTTCTTCGCCTGTGCAGTTAGGCTGCGGGCCGCCGCCAAAATACCAAACGAACCCAAGAGACCGCGTCGCGTGAGGTCCATCCCTAATCGTCCCTAATCGTCGTTGCGCCGGAAGTCGCACTGGCAGCAATCGCTGCAGCGCTTGCATTTATCGCACAGGTGATTGGCGCAAGTGTCTTTGGTGCAGTAGACACAAATCTCAGTCGAGGGTTCGTCGCAAATGTTGCATTGGAAGGTGAGGGTTTCGGCCATGAATCAGGTTCTCTCTATCATTTCGCGGGTTGCGTCCCGGACGCAGGCTTCGGTGTGGCGGATGCCGGTCGCGCGCTCAACGAACCACGGCAACGCTGGGCTTCCGTATCGACGATCTTAAATTCCTGTTCCTTGGTCTGCGCCAGATCGGTGACGTATTGGCGGAGTTGATCGCGATTGGCCGAATTGGCGGACACCACGCTCACCAGCAAATCACCCACTGCCGGATTCTGGTAGCGGCGAACACCGTCCACCAGCGAATTGACTTGCGATTCGACAGCCTGCAGGCGGAATAGCGTTTCGAGCGCCAGCGTCAACTTTTCCGGCTGCTTCCTGAGCGACTGCGCCGCTCCCAGCAAATAGCCGACTTCATTACGCGCATTGCGCCACTGCGCGGTGTAAGCGGCGGGCGCGCCCTTGGCTTCCCACTGCTGCGGCGTCAATTGGTCGAGAATCGGCGTGAGGCGCTGGGTCTGCTCGGATAAGGAGACCAGCGTCTGTGAAATATCCCACGGGGCGGAAACGCCTTGGGCGTGCGCCGGCAAAGCGAGCGCCATGGGAACCAGAAGCGGCAGCATGTACTTCATACCTAACGCTAGTTTCGCACGCGAGCCAACGTGGACGTTGGCTGCGGGCCGGAGGCCCGCCCCACTTTCCTAAATCGTGGGAGCCGGAGGCGCCGGAGGAGGCGTCGGCGGAGGCGGTGGGGGCGGAACTTTAGTCGTATCGCCAGCACCGCCCGAGGCACCACCCGCGCCGCCGACTCCGCCGGAACTCGGCATGCGGGTAGCCATAGTCAGGGCCGCGTCCGACATGGAGCGCAGGATGCGCCGCGCTAGATTCCCTTTGTCGAAGGTATGTGCGATGGGTTCGTCCCGATACACCCGCAGCGATTCGCCCGGATTCAGAATTTTCGAATTACCGCGCGGCAACAGGGCATGCTGCACTTCCACTTGCCCGTCTTCCACTTCCACCAGCGTGGTTTCATCGTCGTCATTCGACCGATATGTCGAAGGTGGTCCCGCGCACGGAAATCACGGCCGTGGGGGTCAGCACGCGATTCGGGTTCGGCACGTTGCCCAGGTGCTCGATGTGAACCCGCACCCGGCCCACCAGCACGTCGAGGAAGTCCCGCCAGTTGGGCGGATTCTTGCGGAACACCACACGCGAGTTGGGGAACACCTCAAAAGTGCTGCCGTCTGAAACTTGTAGCAGGGCGTGTCCATCTACACCACTTATGATCAAATCCCGAACCTGCACCGAATCGCCCACCGACAGAGCCCAGGGCTGGGTGTCCTTGACGATCGAAACCTGGCCGGTTTGGGTGATGACCTTAGCTGCGTAATCGGTTGTGCTGAAAGGGACTAACTGCGCCGAACACACTCCGGCGGCGACCGCTAATCAGGAGCGACAGTACCACCAATCGATTCGGATGCACTACGCGCAGCATAAATACTATTCGGTCAGTGTAGCATTAAACTCCATAAGCAAGTGGGGGACCGCACGGATTTTTATCAGGAATTTCCTCTGGAATCACGAGTTTCGAGGCTCAACTGCCGATAGATATAGTTACAATGGACGGGTCGGATGTATAAGTTGTCCACAGCACAGTGGCGCTTGGCCACAGTACTGCTAAGTACTTTTGTTGCTGGCCGTGCGCTGGGCCAAGCCGTGCCCCCGCCTGCTCCTGCGCCTGCTCCACCGATGACTGGCGGCACATCGGCAACTTTACGGTGGAACTCGGCTTGGCGGGACCGGCGTCGGGTCCGGTGGAGCGTGTTTGGTATGGGACGGGCGGATCGCTCTTGGCACAAACCGAACCGGGCCGGGTCTATCAGACATCTGACCTGGAGAATTGGCAAAGGGCCACCACCGCCGCGCCTCCCGCCGTCGGGAACGCCAAGGCGCAAAGCCTTCCGGAAGCGGGGGCGCAAACCGGGCGTTAGCCGGCGGTAATAACCGCGTCTACGCGTTCGGAAACTTCGTGTATCGCTCCGACGATGGCGGCGCGCATTGGGAAAACATGACGATGTACCGCGGCGCGTCGCTGATCGGCAGCGTGGTGGATCTGGCCATCGCGCCCGGCAACAGACGATGAGATCGTAACCGGCGGGCGCGGCAGGCGTTTTTCGTTCTGTCGATGGAGGGCGCTCCTGGAGCGGGCTGAACGAAGGACTGCCGAATCTTCCGGCGACGCGGCTGCTGGATCTTCCGGCAGGCGATCAAGGCGCGCGCATCGCGCTCGCTGAACGATGCCGCGGCGGATTGGCCTCCCGGAAATAAAGACGCGTGGCTGCCGGCCAGCAATGCGGACCTGGTGCATTGAAACGCAACTGCGCGCGGCGCTTTCCTCGCTGCGCGGCGTGAGCGTGACGGCCCTCGCCATCGCGGGCGATTTCATTTATACCGGCATGCAGAACGGCGACGTGCAGCGTTTCCGCGAATCGCGGATTGACCTGGCAGACGTTTTCGTCGGCAGGCTCGGGAGCGGTGGAACGCTTCTGGGTGGATCGCGCAAGACCCGCGCGTGGCCCTGGCGGCGCTGGGCGCGGCGCCCGGCGACCCGTTGCGCACCAGCGCTCCGGCGCATGTGCTGCATACCGTCAACGGCGGCGCGTTCTGGGATAACTTCACGGCCAACCTGCCGGACGCGGCGGCGCACGGCGTGGCGGCGGATCCGCGCGAGCGGCGTCGCTTTATGCCGCGACCGACACCGGCGTATTCATGGCATATGCGGATTTAAGCGCGCTGGGCGTCGGTCGAAACCTGGACCGCCCTGCCCGGGCTTCCCGAGCGGCGCCGCGATGGACGTGAAACTGGACGCACAAGCCAATCAACTGTGGGCCGCGCTCGACGGTTACGGTGTGTATTCGACGCTGGCTCCGCACCGTTTGCGCGATCCCAGCGTGGTGAGCGCGGCGGACATGATCGCGCGCGCGGTGGCGCCGGGTTCGCTGGTCAGTATTCTGGGCGCGCAGGTCGACAACGTGCGCGCGAGCGGCGTCATCGCGCCGGTGCTGGCCGCAAGCGTCAGCGAATCGCAAATCCAGATTCCGTTTGAAGCGCGCGGCGATACCTTGTCGCTGGCGGCGAGCTTCGCGGGCAATCGGCGTGAAACTGCCGTCGCTGCCGCTGGCCGCTGCCGCGCCGGTGATCTTCGTGGCGCGCGACGGCTCGCCCATGCTGCTGGATGCCGAGAAGGGCGTGATGCTCGATGCGCTACGGCGGCGCACTCCGGGACGCGCATTCAGATTCTGGCTACCGGGCTGGGACGCGTGACGCCGGCGTGGCCCACGGGAGTCCCCGCGCCGCTCGAAAATCCGCCGCACGTGGCGGGCAATGTCACGGTTTATCTGGACCGCGCACCGGTGGAAGTGACGCGCGCCGAACTCGCGCCGGGATATGTGGGCTTCTATCTGGTCGAAATCACCGTACCCAAAATCAGCAATTACGGACCTGCGGAATTGTACCTGGACGTGGACGGTAATTCAAGCAACCGCGTCCGCGTCTATATCGAACCCTAATGCTGCGGCGAAACACCATCTTCTTGCTGCCTCGCCTCGCTTGTGCGCATGTAGCGCAAGACAAAAAAGACGACCTCAAAGTCGCGCCATATTTCCCGACGCCGCAGATCATTGTCGATAAAATGCTGCAGTTGGGCGAACTGAAGGCCGGCGAAAAAATGTACGACCTGGGCTCGGGCGACGGCCGCATCGTCATCATGGCCGCGCGCAAATATAAGGCCGACGCCACCGGCGTGGAACTCGACGACGCCCTCTATAAGCAAAGCTCGCAGCGCATCAAGACCCTGGGCCTGGACTCCGCTCGCGCGCATCGTCCATGGCGACCTGATGCAGCAGGATTACTCTTCCTACGACCTGCTGACGATTTATTTATCTGCCCGTGGCCATCGAAAAAGTCACGCCGATTTTCGAAAAGCAGCTCAAGAAAGGCGCGCGCATTGTGGCGCACGACTTCGAATTTCCCACGTGGACCCCGGCCAAGATCCTGGACATCGACGACGATGGCGAAGGCCGCAGCCACCGTCTGTATCTCTACCGGCGGTAACTCATGGTTCCCTATCAGGGCCGTTCCGCGATCCGCGTCGCCCGCGTAGTGCTGGCGCTCACCTGCCTGGCCTGGTTCCCCTTCACCGGCGGCCGCATTTCTTCCTCGCTGGTGTTCCTGATCGCTTACGCGATTTTCGCGGTAGGCACGCTGTTTGAGACGCGCTTCGATTCCGCTCCGCGCGCGGTTCGTCGCGCTGGTGATCGACTTCACGTTCTTCGCTTTTTCGAAGTGGCTGCTGCCCGTCGACTGGGCATCGGCGCTCGCCTACGGGTTCCTGCTGGTGTCGGTGGCCACGCTGCACGAGTTCGTTACAGTAACTGATCGTGGCCGCGGCGGCCATGGTTCTGATCGTGCTTCTGACCGCGCCGGGCGGCGGGCTCATCTGGGCCGACTGGGCCGCAGCCGCGATGGCAGTGGCCTTCTCGCTCTATAAGCGCTACCTCGAACGGCGCATGTCCAATACGCTGCGCTACAACATGATCATCCGCTCGCAGGCCGAAGGCGCGCGCGAGGCCGAGCGCGAGCGCATCGCGGCGGATTTCCACGATGGCCCGCTGCAGAGTTTCATCAGCTTCCAGATGCGTCTGGAGATCGTGCGCAAACTCTTCGGCCGCGACATCGATGCCGCCGGCGACGAACTGCGCCAGTTGCAGGACCTGTGCCGCAATCAGGTCACCGAGCTGCGCAGCTTCGTGCGCAGCATGCGGCCGGTGGAGGAAGGCGTCAGCCTGAGCGCGTCGCTCAGCCGCATGCTGGAGCAATTCCAGCGCGATACCGGCATCGCCGCAACCTTTTCCAGCGCCGAGACTATCGATCCGCCACAGACGGAAGTGTCCCTCGAACTCCTGCAAATCGTGCGCGAGACGCTGAACAACATTCATAAACATTCCGGCGCCTCGCGCGTGGCCCTCACGCTTGGCAAGAACGGCCAGAAGCTGGAAGTGCGCGCGGAGGACAATGGCGGCGGATTTCCTTTCAGCGGCGTATTTTCGCTTGAAGAGTTGGAACTGCTGCGCACCGGCCCGGTGAGCATCAAGCGCCGAGTGCGCATGCTGGGCGGAGAATTGGTGGTCGACTCGCGTCCCGGCCAGGGTTCGAGCCTGGAAATTCGCGTGCCACTCTAATTGCGCGCTAAAATTGATCGAAATGCAATTTCTCGCTGAAAGCCTCGTCGAACTCATCACTCAGACTTCCACCAACCTGCCGCCCGACGTCCGCGCAGCCATGAGCGGCGCGCTCGGTACGGAGCTGCCGAACACGCAATCCTCGCAAGCGCTGAACATCATCGCTTCGAACATCGACATGGCGGCCGAAGACGAAGGTCCGCATCTGCCAGGACACCGGCATGCCCACCTTCGTGGTGCACACGCCGGTCGGCGTGAATCAGATCCGGCTGAAGGGCGCGATTCAGGAAGCCGTCGCCGAAGCCACACGCCGCGGCAAGCTGCGGCCCAATTCCGTCGATTCGCTCACCGGCAAAAACAGCGGCAACAATCTGGGCGCGGAAACGCCGGTGATTCACTTCGAGCAGTGGGAAGAAGATGAGATCGAGGTGAAGCTGATCCTCAAAGGCGGCGGCTGCGAGAACAAGAACATCCAGTATTCCCTGCCCTGCGACCTCGAGCACATGGGCAAAGCCGGACGCACCCTCGAAGGCGTGCGCAAGTGCATTCTGCACGCCGTGTGGCAGGCGCAAGGACAAGGCTGCGCGCCCGGCGCCCTGGGAGTCTGCATCGGCAGCGACCGCGCGCACGGCTACGCGCTCGCGAAAGACCAGCTCTTCCGCACTCTGGACGACGTGAATCCCGCATCCCGAACTGGCGCAGCTCGAAGCCGAAATCATGGAGGAAGCCAATCGCCTGGGCATCGGCGCCATGGGCTTCGGCGGCAAAGTGTCGCTGATCGGCTGCAAGATCGTCGCGGCCAACCGCCTGCCCGCCAGCTTCTTTGTGTCGGTGGCCTACGATTGCTGGGCGTTCCGGCGCCTGGGCGTGAGGCTCGATGCGGAGAGCGGCGCCATCACCGAGTGGCTGTATCGCGATCCCTCCCGTCCCGTTGAAAAAATGGCGCAAGGCGAAGGTTTCCCGCTCACCGGACGCGAAATCATTCTGCGACCGCCGGTCAGCGAAGAGCAAATCCGTGCGCTGAAGGTAGGCGACGTGGTGCTGATCACCGGCGAGTGCTACACCGGACGCGACGCCGTGCACGCGCACCTGATGAAGAATCCGCTGCCCGAAGGTGTCGATCTGCGCGGCGCGCTGCTGTACCACTGCGGCCCGGTGATGCTCCAGACCGGCGAGCAGTGGACCGTGAAAGCCGCCGGCCCCACCACCAGCAGCCGCGAGGAGCCGTATCAGGCCGACATCATCAAGAACTTCGGCGTGCGCGTGGTGATGGGCAAAGGCGGCATGGGCAAGAAGACTCTGGCGGCGCTCAAGGAACACGGCGCGGTTTATCTCAACGGCATCGGCGGCGCGGCGCAGTATTACGCGCGCGCGATCGACAAGGTGCTGGGCGTGAGCCTGCTCGACTTCGGCATTCCCGAGGCCATGTGGAAGCTGCACGTGCACGACTTCATGGCCATCGTCACCATGGACGCGCACGGCAACAGCCTGCACGCCGATGTCGAACGCGAAACCGGCGAGAATCTGGAATCGCTGGAGACTCCCGCCGGCTACTTCGACGCGCTAACGGATTCGCTGCGGGTCAGATACAGGACGAACGGCGTCACCTCGAAGGGCATCTTTTCGCGCGGCGAGAGCAGCGCGAGCGGCCGCGTCTTTACCAGATCCATCTGGTTCGACCACGGATTCACTTTCACGCGCGACCCCAGCGGCAGCGCCGCGATCTGCTCCAGCTTGTCCTCCTCCAAAGGCGGCGCGGAAGCGGCGATGCGCAGCTAAGCGCGCCAGCGCCTCCGGATCGGCCACCTGGTCCCCAAGCGTCGCCTGTAACAAGCGCGGCAACGCGGCTCGGTGCGAATTCAAAGCCTTCAGGAACAACCCGGCGTTGGCCGTGTTCCGATACGGCGATTCGCGCATGATCGCAATGGCTTTCTGCGAGGCCGCCAGCATCTCCGCGGCCGGACGCTCAAAGTGGAAGCGCTGCAGCAGGTCGAAGTCGCTCAACATGGTCTGGTTATTGAAGGCGAACTGCGTGGGCGTGCGCTGTCCCAGAGCGATGTGCGCCAGCTCGCTCGCAAGCGCCAGCGCTAAGCTCGATTCGTCCGGCAGCACATCGATCAAGCCGCGGCTGATGACGATCGTGCGGCCGATCGCGAAAGTTTCGAAGGGCGTAGTCAGCAGCACCCGGCAATGCGCTTCGACATTGAGCTTCGCCGACACGATCAAGTTGCTGACCACGGTATTTAGAACTTCGTCCACCGGCCCCGGGGGCGCCAGGAATCCGCCCTTTTCGAGGCGCGCCAGCAGATTCTCCTCCGCCTGCCGTTCCCAGGACCGCTGACTTTCGAGCGGCGAAACGTCCTTCGGTGCGTCGCGATCCGTCAATCCGGATTCGCTGTCGATCAAAATGCTGGTCAATTCGTCGATCTTGCGCGACGGCGCCGCCGCATAATCCCAAATGCGCGTCTGCGCTTTGAAATGGGGCGTAGCACGCGCTTTTCCGCGCTCGGGCGTAGCTTCCTCTTCGACGTAAATCTGCGCCGGCACCCACAATGCCCCGCCCGCGTTCACGCGCCAACTGTCGAAATGAAAGTAGCGTTCGGCGCGCGCGCTCTTGGGAGCGGGTGCCTGCACATAGGTCCCGTTGAAACGCACGATCGCATCGTCACGATCCTCCACCCACATCCGGCCCACGAATTTCCCGGCTTGCTGGCGGTTCACCGGGGCTACGTCGAACACCAGACAGCGGACTTCGCCCAGAAACTCCCGCCGGACATATTCAAAGCGATAGGTTTGGCGATTGAAATCCTGCAGATCGATCACCGCCATCTGCGCAAATCCACGCGGCAGAAAAGTAAGCGGCCGGTTCTTCGAGGCATCCGAACGAAACGGCAGCCAGGAACTGGACTTTGGCGCGGGGCCGTCGGTTCGCTGCACCAGCGGTTCGTAAGCGATGGTTTCGCCCAAGCGGAAGCGGCCCAGAAAATAATGATCCTTCGCGGGACGCGCGGCGGCGTCGGTGTTTTCAGGCATTTCCTGGATATAGGTTTCAACCAGCGGCGTGCGCGTCTGGATAGTAGTCAGAAAAATTCGCTCGCGCTCCACGATGCGGTCGAGCAGTTTTTCAACTAACAGACCGGCTGGCTCCGCCGCAGCCAGCGGCAGCACCGCGAACACAGCCAACACGCAGCAGATTTTCATGAATCCTCAATAAGCCAGTTGAAACACGATATGCACGATTGCGGTCGAGTCGATCGCCACACCCGCGCGCTCAGCCGGCCGGAAACGAATGGCCTCGGCGGCCGCGGCGGCGCTTTCGTCAAGCCCGTAGCCCAGCCCGCGAATCGTAGCCAGCACCTGCACTTGGCCCGACGCTGCAAACAGCAACCGCAGCAAGACCTCGCCCTCAATGCGCCGGCCGCGCGCTTCCTCGGTATAGACCGGCTTGGGCTTCGAAAGAATTTCCGCTGGCCGCGTGAGCGGAGAAACAGTAGCGCGTGCCGCCGCACTCGGACCCGCAGTGACAGCGGCGTCGCCAAATCCACTTCGCGCCAGCCGCCGCGGGGCCGGGGGAACGTCGGCGGTTAAGGCGTTCTCGAATCCAGCCCGCCGCACCGTTTCCACTTGCCGTTGCGTCCCCGAAACCGCGTCCGAAAATCCCGCCGCGCGGACGACCCCAGGAGCCGCCGCAACCTGCGCAACGGCCCCCGGCGACGCCAGGTTATTTACTCTTAAAGGGGGCGCGGGCAACACGGCAATGGGACGAAGCTCCGGCGAAGCCAGCACCGGCCGTGGGATGTCGATCGCCGGAGCAGACACAATCTCCCGACGCGGCGCCGGCGTAGCCTCAACCGTAGGAGCATGAAACTGGCGGAGCGCCCGCACGCGCGGTGTCTCGACTGGCACCGCTAGCGCCACGCGAACCGGCGCTGGCACCGGCACCGGCACCGGCACGAGCAGCGTTACGGCGCGTGCACGCAGCACCGGCCCCGGAATTTGGCGGGGAAAACTGAGCGTCAACACCAACACCACCGCCGCCGCATGCACCAGCACACTCGCGACCAGCGACCCGCGTTTCCTTATAACCTCATGCACTCTTTAAACCCATCGGACAGAACCGCGAAGGATTGAGCCGATCCAGGATGACTTTCACGCCAAACGGTCGATCACCCACCCCAGCACAGCCACCACCGCTCCCCCCGACCCGACCATGAATAATCCCGCCCAAGCGGGCGCCTCCGGATCGCGATTGCCGATAGGAATCGGTGAGCCGCCGAACCAGGCTTTGCGGCAACAACAATCGTGGCAGCGGCAAATCTCTCCGCCAAGCGATACCAACAGCCCTTCGAAAAATCCTTTGCGCCGAGAGTGATGCACCCGTACCGAGCCACACTTGGGACAGTGCCGCACCCAGTTATCGGTCGCCGTCATAAAATCTCCAGGCCCACCGAAGTGAGTTCCACGTGTCCTTCTTTATGGGTGGTCCCGGGCACGCGGACATACACCAATTGCACTTGGTAAACGCCTCTTTTCTTCACCTCAAAAATCCAATCGGCTTTGTGTTCGTCCCCGGCCGCGCGCGCCAGTGGCGGACTGGCCGCCTCCTCGATTCCCTCCCGCGATACTACCCAGCGCAGCCCCGTCGGTTCCGCCAGACCTTCGGTCCGATAATGAAATCGCAGACGATATTTGCCGCGAGCGAACATCGCTCGTTGATCCAGCAAAGGGCACGCGTCCGGCGTCGAACCCTCCAGCCAGAAGCGCAGCCGCCCGGGCTCCCAGCGGAAGGCTACCGCCAGGCGGCGCGATCACCCGCCAATCGAAGCCATGGCCTGAGGGCCGCATTCGAAAGTCGCCGTTCGTCAACTGCAACGACGCCTCCACCTGCCCCGCCGCGATCAAACCATCGCTAAAGCTCGCTAGCAGTTCGCCGTCCTCTGGATCATGGCGCGATGCCAGCCTGGCGGCCACTTCATGCGCCTCTGGCCAACGGCTTTGACCGATCAGAAAACGTAGATACCCGCGCTCTAAGCGGGGCGTATCCCCCAACCGTTCAAGCGCCGCCATGGCTCGCGCTTCGCGATGGTCGACTAAATCGATCAGCGGCGCGGGATCGTCATAGGACATCGCCGCCGCCTGCACCGCCGCCCGCCAGAATTCCGCGTCGTTACCGTGGCGATAGAAAAAATTCGCGGCGGTCCAGGCCGGCAGATATTGGCGGTCAATTCTCTCGGCCCGCAACAAATATTCCGATGCGCGAGGGACGTCGCCGGCTTGCTCCGCCTCTAGTCCCAGCGCGATCCACGCCAAGCTATCGCGTGGATTCATTTCCACAGTGCGTGAGATCGCCAGCCGCAGCGTGCCTCCGGCGGCCAAGCTGAAAGCTGCGAAAAGAGCCGCCGCAAATAGACGTGCGCCGAGCATATTCAGCGGCTCACCGGTGCAGCCGCGCCTCCCCCCAAACTCCCCGTAGCCGCGAGCCCACCCACCACTGCCGCCGCTGCGACTCCCGCAATAATCGCGACTAAAGTCACCGACACCGCAGCGCCGCTGGCCGCCCCGCCCGTGGAGCCGCCCGCCGCCGTGCCTCCGCCTCCGCTTCCTCCCGGGCTCCCGCCAGAACCTGCTGGCGCTGTTGGGGGCTGAGGCGCCGGCGTCACTTGCGCGACCTCGATCACCTGCGTGGCGTCGCTCGCCGGAGTCGCTGCCGGATCGTTTATCCCCGTCACCTCAACGCGCCGTCCGATCGCATTCGCTAGACTCCTCCTCGCCGCGAGTTCCACCGTAACGTTGGTAGTTTCATCCGTCAGCAGATAATGCCCGCCGCGCAGCACCACACGCCCGGCCAGCCGCGCCGGGCCATCGGCGACTTGCGGCTCCAACAGCAGCGCTTTGCCTGAAGAAATCTTGGCCACCAGCATGCCCCGCGAATTCAACACACGCAGGGAACCGGTCATCGCCGACACTTGTACGCGCGCGCTCCCCGCCAAGAGAATGCGGCCCGTTGACGCGCCGGTATCGGGGAGAATCGTCAACCCGCGCGCCTCAACGCGGAACCCCT
The DNA here is from genome assembly GCA_963745995.1 of Bryobacterales bacterium. Taxonomy (GTDB): domain Bacteria; phylum Acidobacteriota; class Terriglobia; order Bryobacterales; family Bryobacteraceae; genus Palsa-187. Next base: position 1,780,372 of record CAVUZF010000004.1, on the reverse strand, counting down.
GAGCTTTATGAATCGCGCTCTGCCCGCGTTCCAGCACCAGGTGATCGCCGAAGAAGCGCCCTCGCGAATCCGCACCCAACTCCAGTCGAGTGCCGCTCACCAGATCCATGCGCGACGCGGCGCTTCCGGTTTCGATCAGCGCCCCTTCAAACAGCGTCGCGTTATTGATCAGAGTGGCGTGGTTCATCCGGAACGCTCCCCGGGTCACGATCGTTCCGATGGCCGGGGTGGCCGCGATCGCCACTCGCGGGACGATCGCCATCTGTAGAGTCAGCATCGCCGCGAGCAACGCCTCCAAAGATTCTCGCCTCACGATGGTTTTCATCTACTCTCTTCCTGCTAATGAGTGGCTCGACGCACTGACTCCTCTCGACGCTCAACGCTCCTAGAAGTGCAAAATTCCACGCCGTCAGGCCAAAGCGCGCGAAGGGATAGTCCACCAGCGCATGCAGGAACACCGCCAAAATTCCGATACCCCAGATCGAGCGCACCGCCGGAACCGAGATCGCTAGCGCCAAAGCCAACCAGACCAACGCCAGCGGAATACCGCCCTCAGCCGCCCACTCGAGCCAATAGTTATGCGCGTGTTCCACCGTAGCGCCCAAGTCGAAAGTCGCGTAGGCCGGATAGACAGTAGGCGTAGGTGCCGAGCCCCTAGCCTTGCCACGGATGATCCCGGATCATCTGCACGCTCGATGCCGCCATTTCGCGCCGGTAGCGGAACGGATCCTTTTCGGCGAAGCGCCCAAGCAGCGTGCCCATTCCCGCGACCATCGCCAGCAGTGCCGTGAGCATCACGAACTTCGCAATCGCGCGGCGCCGCGAAGTCAAACCCATGACAAGGCCAGCTTCGACCAGTAGCAGTACGGCGCCGGCGCGCGATCCCGAAGCGAGCCCCGCCGCCAACATCCAAGCCGGCACCCACAGCGGAACGCGAACTTCAGCGCGATCCGACGACATCCACAGCGCCACCGGAAGACTCAGTTCCAGGAAACCCGCAAAATCGTTGCGGCTGAGAAACGGCCCCCACACGTCCGGATAAGGGCTTGGATAAAACCACAACACATGTCCCGGCGAAGTGAAATAAGCCACCACCGAAACTGCGCTCAAGCGCAAAGCCGAACCACGCGAAGGCCGTCAGAAAGCGCAAACGCACGCCGGCATCGCGCAACGCACTCGCCGCCACCCAAGCCGTCGCGCCTAGCGCCATCGTGCGCAGCGCAGCATCCCACGTGGCAGGACGAAATACCGTCGCACCCGTCGCTAATTGCGCGAACCCCCACAGCGAAATAATGGCCACCGCCGATGCCCGCAACCGACACCCGCAACGAGTTTGGAGTACGAATTTCCAGGAACGATTCGTATCCCCCTAATAGGAATATCCCTAGCGCGTAACCCCACGAGACAAAAGGATCGCGAATAAATATTGTTAGGGTCGCGGCCGCACCCAAGACAAAAAGCCCAATGGCGCTAACACTTGACGATTTCCGCGCGCGCCCATAAGTACTTCCGACCCACATGGTACTGAAACCAATTCGGTGGAAGGGTTTGCCGGGTAGGATTACTCTCATGACTGTAAGACCGCCCCTACGTGGGATAAAGGAAACGTCTCATGAAAATACTTATCACCATATTCGCCCTAGCAATATTCCTCGGTGGTCTATCCCAGCCGGTACGAGCGGGTGAGGTCGAGACCCGCCCCGGGACCCTCGTACCCGCCGTCGCAGCAGCCATCGTTCCCACCGGCCATCTCACCATCGACCAACTCTCCAGCAACGATTTTGTGACTCCCGAACGCGGCGGCGACCGGTCTACCGCCAGCAATGCCAAATGGCATCGGCAATGGGCCATCAGCCTGGCGCCGCTCTTCGCCAGCCAAGCCCTCGACGCCGCCAGCTCTTACGGAATGCGCGAACTCAACCCGCTACTGGCAAGTCCCGACGGAGGCTTCGGCATGAAGGCCACCACACTCAAATTCGGCGTGGTCGGAGCCCTCGCTGCCACCGAATATTTTGTAGTCAGAAAATACCCCCGCTCCGCAAAAGTTTTCACCATCGTGAACTGGACCGCCGCCGGAGCCACCAGCGCTCTCGCGATTCACAATTACTCCTTGCACTAACCCACCCGCGCGACGGCGTGCCTTAGAAGGAAGGTGCTCGGATCATACTCCGGGATCAGTTCCTGCAGGCAGAAAACTGCCGCCTCTCGATCGCGCGCCGCCACTGCCTCACGCAAATCCTCCAAGCACCGCGACAAAGCGGCGCGCGCCACTCCGCTCCCCGTGAAAACCCGGATCTGCGCGTGCCGCGTGGGCAGCGTGTCTTCTTTATACGCGCTCAACTCTTCACACAGTTTTTCTCCCGGCCGGATACCGCTGAACTCGATGCGAATATCCGCATCCGGCTTCAGCCCGCTGAGCAAGATCATCTTCCGCGCCAGATCCATAATGCGCACCGGCTCGCCCATATCGAGCACAAACACTTCCCCGCCTGTCGCCCATGCGCCGCCGCCTGCAGCACCAGTTGAGCCGCCTCCGCAATGGTCATGAAGTAACGGCGCATGTCAGGATGCGTAACCGTCACGGGCCCGCCCGCCGCGATCTGCCGCCGGAAGCGCGGAATCACGCTGCCATTCGAGCCCAGCACATTGCCAAAGCGCACCGCCATGAATCGCGTGCACTTCTCCTCTTCACCCGCAGCCAGACACACCAGTTCGGCCATGCGTTTCGTAGCGCCCATGATGCTGACCGGGCGGACCGCTTTATCGGAGCTAACCAGCACCACAGTCTTTACGCCAGCGGAGCGAGCGGCTCGCGCGATCTCATGCGTACCGAATATATTGTTTTCGACCGCCTCAAACAAGTGCGCTTCCATTAACGGCACGTGCTTATAAGCCGCAGCGTGGTACACGGCATGCGGCCGGTGCTCGCGAAAAATTTCGTCCAGACGCCGCCGGTTCTGCACGCTTCCCACTTCCGCATAAAATGCCGCTCGCGGAAATCGTTCGCGCATTTCCTGATCGATGTGATACAGCTCCGTCTCCGCCTGATCCAGCCCCACAATCGCCGCCGGATGATAGCGTGCGATCTGCCGGCAGAGTTCGCTGCCAATCGATCCGCCCGCGCCCGTCACCAGAACCACCTTCCCAGCCAGTCCCGCGCGAATGACGCTCTCATCCAGTTGCACCGCGGGACGCCCCAGCAAATCCTCCACGCTGCACTTCGCGGATCTGCCCCACCAGCACACGATTGTCGATCAATTCGGCCAGTGGCGGAATTCGGCGCGTCGCCACCGCGGCCGACCGGCACGCTCCAAAATCGCCGCGATCTCGGTGCCGCCGGCGCTCCCGGTATAGCCAGCAGGATCTCGCTGATATGCTCGCGGCGGACCACCTCTGCCAGCACCGCGCGCCCACCCCACACGCGCACGCCGCGCATTCGCAGATCGCGCTTCAGCGGATTGTCGTCCAAAAATCCCGCCACTTGGTAACCCAATTCGGGATGCTCCCGAATCTCAGAAAGCAAAGTGACCCCAGCGCGGCCCGCTCCGTAGATCAGAATTCGGCGGCTCCCCGCGCCGGAGCTTGGCTCGAAGTGCAGACGAACCACCAACCGCGCTCCCGTCATGAACGCCAGACACAGCAGGAAATCCAGCACGTGAATCGACCGGGGAAATCCGGAGCCCAGCTTGCCAGCGCAGCAGCAGCGCGGCCGCGACACTAGCGGTAGCATTGGCCGCGACCATAAGAGTCACCCCTTCAAGCCCGATATAGCGCCACGGCAAATCGCGCAGCGCATAGCCGCGGAACACCGCCAGCTTGACCGCGATCGAGACCGGCAACGCCCACAGCAACATGTGCCCGTAACGCGCATCCAGCATGAACTCAAAGCGCAGAAGAAAGGCGCACGCCAGCGCCGCCCCCACCACCAGCGCGTGAAACACTGCCGCAGCCCCACGCCGGTGCCGCAAGAGACCGGTTTTCATGTGCGGCTCACCACCGCTCGAGCCCCCGGTGGCGGATAGGCCGCCAGCGCCCCCGCCCTCCGAGCCATGCCGAGCAGCGGTTCCCTTGCGCCCCACGCTTCTAAAAGTTTTCCGACGCGTTCCAGCGCCCACCGCCGTGAAATCAGCGCCGCTGCAGTCCACATCAGGATGCGTGCATCCACATTCCAGGAAGCCTTTTCGACATAGAGCAAGGCCAACCGGCTCTTCCATGGCCGGATGATTTGGTTGTAGAGCAGATCCGGATCGCGCGCTCCCCGCCAGAATCTCGCCTTCGTCCGAAAACACAATCGAAGCCAGATCCGTGACTGCCCGGCCGCACGTTGAGCATCCGCCGTTCATCCCGCGTATACAGCGACGCCTCCTCCGGCACCTGCGGACGCGGACCCACCAGGCTCATGTCGCCCGTCACCACATTCCACAACTGCGGAAGTTCATCGAGCTTCCAGGGCGCGCAGAAATCGGCCCACGCGCGTCACGCGCGCATCACCGGAAGCAGTCGAGCGAACCCCATTTTGCGACGCTCCCGGCCGCATGCTGCGAAATTTACAGCATGCGAAATTCGCGCCCGCCCCGGCCCATCCGCACGCCGCGATACCATGGCGAGCCGCGGTCTCCCATCCACACGGCCGCCGCGATCGCCGCCAGCATCGGCAGCAACAGCAACAGCGCGAGCCCCGCAATCGAGATGTCCAGAATGCGTTTCACGCCGCCGCCCGCTTCACTTTCCGCTCCAATAAACTCCGCGCAGCCGAAGCGATCTGCTCCGCTCCCGGATAATAAGCCAGTTCTTCCGCGCGTCTCGCCGGCGCCGGCGCGTCCGGCAGCGTAACCCTCGCCACCGGAGCAATCAAATCAGGGAAGCAGCGCTCCGTCACCTCCGCCGCGATATCGGCGGATGCCCCCGCCGTACGCCATCCCCCGTCCGCCACCACCGCACGCCCCGTGCGCGATACACTCGCCGCGACCAATTCCTTATCCCAGGGTTTCAAGGTCCGCAGATCAATGACCTCGGCGTCGATCCCCTCGCGCTCCAGCAGTCCAGCCGCGCGCAGGCACTCCGCCGCCATCCAGGAGATTCCAATCAGCGTCACGTCGGACCCGCGCCGCCGCACCGCCGCCTCGCCGATCGCCACCGTAAACGGTTCCGAAGGCACCTCGCCGCTCTCGCCATACAACCATCGGTCGTCGATATAAAGGACCGGCCCCGGATCCTCCAGCGCCGCCATCAGCAATCCCTTGGCGTCGGAAGGCGTCGCCGGCATCACCACCTTCAACCCCGGCACGTGCATGAACATTGCGTGCAGAGCCTGCGAATGCTGCGCACCCTGCTCGCCGCCGCGATTGATCACCGCGCGAATCACCAGCGGCACCCCGCTCCCCCGTCCGAACAGGTACGACCAGTTCGCCGCCTGATTCACAATCGGGTCCATCGCCAGCAGCATGAAATCCATGCGCGGATGAAACACGATCGGCCGCAAACCCGCGAGCGCCGCGCCGACCGCCATCCCCGTCACCGCATTCTCCGACACCGGAGTGTCCACCACCCGCGCGCAGCCGAATTCGCGTCGAGTCCTTCCAGACTCGATCCCGCATACCACGGGCTCCACAAACCTTGGCCCGATGACGAACACGCGCGAGTCGATCGCCAGCAACTGCGCGTGCGCTTCGCGAATCGCCTGCGCGTAAGTTAAGGTGCGCATGCCACTCTCTCACCGCGCCGCTCGAATGCGCTCGCCGCAATCGCCCGCATCGCCGCTCGTTCCAGATCCGCGACTCCACGCTCCATCAACTGATTCCGCCAACCTCAGCAATGGATCGAGCGGCAGCCACTCCGCCAGTTCCCCGCGCCGTTCCACGCCCACATCGAGATCGAAGCTCGCGCCCACGTGCCCGCGCCAGCGAAACGTCCGGCACTCGATCAGCGTCGGCCCTTCGCCGCCGCGCGCCCGCTCCACCGCCGCCCGCGCGGCCTGATACACCGCCTCCACATCGTTCCCGTCCACTCGTTCTCCGGGCACCGAATGAAACTCGCCCGCGCGATAAAGATTGTCCGCCACCCGCCGCTCGCTCCAATGCAAGTGGCTCGCGTAAAGATTGTTCTCGCAGATCAGCACCAGCGGAAGCCGGTACAGCGCCGCCAGATTCATCGACTCATGCACGTGCCCCTCCTCCAGCGCGCCGTCGCCGAAAAACGCCACCGCCACCGTGTCCTCGCCGCGCATTTTATAGGCGAAAGCCGCGCCCGCCGCCAGCGGCACCGTCCCCGCGACGATCGGCACGGTACCCAAAATGCCCACCTCCGGCGCCGCCAAGTGCATGGACCCGCCCCGTCCCGCCGCGCATCCCGTGGCTCTCAACAGCACCTCGCCGAAAAGCCCGGCGAGCGATCCGCCTTTCGCCAGATAGTGGCCGTGCGAGCGATGCCCGCCCCACACCGTATCGTCAGGACGCAGCGCCGCGCACACCCCCGCCGCAATCGCCTCCTGCCCGATATATAAATGACACGGGCAGCGCACTTCGCCGGACTCGACCATCTCAGCGATGCGCTCCTCGGCGCGCCGGATCAGCGTCATCGTCTCCCAGCGGTTGATCAGCCAGCCGGTACTGTTTTTCATGCCCGCCCCCGATAAAACTCGCGAACCGCCGCAGCCACCGTCTGCGACATCGTCATCCGTCAGCCACGGATGCATCGGCAGCAGCAGCACCCGCTCGAACAACGCTCTCGGTTGCAGGCAGCCGCACCTCAAATCCCAACGCCTCCCATTGATGGACCGCCTTGCCGCCCCACGGCAGCAGCGTCCCGATGTCCCGCGCCGCCAGAAATTCGCGCAGCCCGTCGCGCCGCTCCGCTTCGATTTCGTAGTTCTGGATACACGTCGAAGTGATCGCGTCGTCGGCATCCGGCGCGGGCGGACGCACCACTTCCGCCCAAGCCTTCGAGCGCCGCATCATAGCCCCGAGCCAATGCCCGCCGCCGCTCGATCACAGCGTCATATTTCCGCAGCCGGTAATCCAGAATCGCCGCCTGCAAATTATCCAGGCGCGAATTGAATCCCCAGCCCGCCACGTTGCCGTGCGCATCGCGCCCGTGATCGTGGAGCGCCGCCGCGCGCTCACCCACCCGCTCGTCGTTCGCGATCACCGCGCCGCCGTCGCCCAGGCAGCCCAGCACCTTCGCCGGGAAAAAACTGACCGCCGCGGCCGCGCCGAAAGTTCCCGCGCATTGCCCGTCGAAAGCGCGAACCCAGCGCCTGCGCAGCGTCCTCCACCAGCAGCAAGCCGTGCCGCGAAGCCGCGCTCAGCCAGCGCCTCCATGTCCGCCGTTCTGCCGTTGAGCTGCGTGGGCAAGATCGCGGATGTTCGCGAGCGTGATCGCAGCCTCGGCCGCCGCGGCATCCATCAAATGATCCGCGCCGCATTCGACCGGCACCGGAATCGCGCCCGCGAAATGAATCGCCGCCGCCGTCGCCACCATGGTGTGCGAACTGAAAATCACTTCCGATCCCGCCTCGACTCCCGCCGCGCGCAGCGCAATCAGCAATCCGTCGGTCGCGTTGGCGACGCCAATCACGCGCCGGGCTCCCAGGAATCGCGCCAGATTCTCTTCAAACCGCCGCAGGTCCTCCTGCAGCACGAAAGCCCCGCGCCGGCCGACGTCGCGGAAGATCCCGACCAAATCCTCTTCCTCCGCCAGGAACGCTTGCGGATACGGGAAAAACGGAATCGCGCGCGCCAGCGCCGGCGTCATCGGCATCTCCGGGCTTCGAAATAAAGAGTTCGATAGCGCGTGAGATCGGTCGCGCCATCCGCCGGAATCATGCGCTCCGCATGACCCGCAGATTCCAAGCGCGCCGGAATGCGGTCCAGCCGCCCATAGAAGATGCGCTTCAATACGGCCTTTCCGCGCATCGTCCGCGGCATGCAGCCCAATGAGAGGCCATGGTTCTTCAGTCGATTCCGCAAGCCGCTCGCATCGAGACTCCGGAAAGCCAGCAGAGAGACGCGTCGCGAATCCCGCTTGCTCGAGCGCCTCCACCAGTTCCGCCGCCGTCCAATACCGCGTGTGCAAAGGACTCGGATGGAATCCCGCTCCATTCGCAGTTCACCGTCGCGATCAGCAGCGTGCCGCCCGGCCGCAGCACCCGCCGAGCCTCCGCCAGGAATCGCGGGACATCCGGCAGATAATACAGCGCCTCGAACAGCAGCGCCACATCGAAGGAACGCGCCTCGAACGGCAGATCCAGCGCATCCATCCGCTGCACGCGAATATTCGCCTGCCCGCGATAGCGTCTCGCGCGCGATGCGGCAATTCTCCTCGTCGATGTCGCCGGCCTCGACGCGCGCGCCCGCTCCGCCAGCCACCCCAATCCGAGCCCGCGCCGCACGCCACCTCCAGCACGTCTTTCCCGGCCGCGTGTTCCGCCGCCCAACCGTAGCGCGTCCGCAGCATGGACATCTGCATGCGCGTCGCGCCCTGCCGCGGCTGCTCGGTGACGCTCGAGAAATCCGCAGCCTTCACCGCTTTGCTCGCACTCATGGAATCTCCCTTCTCAATCCGCATCGCCGCCACCCGCAACACGCCCCACAAACTGCCCGCGCCGTAAGGCAGATGCAGGCTCGCGAAAGCCACCGGCATCTGCACCAGATACCGCCAGCTTCGCTCCGCCCAAGCCACCTGCGCCGACGCCGCCAAATTCGCCGCCACGTAAACCACCGCCGTCCACGGCGTGATCAGGATCGCCAGCACCAACGCCAGCGGAGCCAGATGCCGCGCCCGCACCGGCACTCCGCCGGCAGTAAGCGAACGGCAGCACCGCCCACACCCCGTTGGTCCAGTTGTGTTTATGCATAGGGCCACAATTCCGCGCGCGCGTAATACTCCACTACCAACTCGGGCGCCAGCAGAATCTTGCCGCCCGGCCCGCCGCAAACGCTGGTTGAACTCCATATCCTGTCCGCGCGCCAGCCGCTCATTGAAGCGCCCGATCGCGCTCGAACACCTCGCGCCGCCAGCATCCACAAAATACAGTGTCCACCCAGCGCGGTTCCTCTCCAGATTCCGGACGGCCGGTGCGAAATCGCGATCCGCCGACGCCAAACGGATGCGTGAGCGCCGCCACCACCGGCCCCGCCCACGGTCCGTCACGTTGCGCGCGCGTGCGCATCACTGCCGCCCACATGATCGGCGCCGGTCGTTTCCAGATACTCGACCGCGCGCGAAAGATACCGTAGGCGCCAGCGCCGCATGCGCGTCCACCCGCGCGATCACGTCCCCGCGCGCCGCCTCCAGGCCGCAATTCAACGCAGCCGGCGTCGAACCCGCCGGATTCTCCAACCATCCGGATGCAGGCATGGCCGCGTGCCCAGTCGGCGATCACCTCGCGAGTGCCGTCCGTGCTCGCGCCATCCACCACCAGCACCTCCATGCGCTCCGCCGGATAATCGCTGGCGATGATCGACGCCAGGCACCGCCCCAGCGAGCGCACCTCGTTGCGGCACGGAATCAGCACCGAGAGAAACGGCTTCATGGACTCCATATCGCGCGCGACGATCGGCTCTCGCCCGGCAGGCAAACACCAGCACGCCCATAGGAATCAAAAAACTTTCCATGATCAGGCCCTTGTAGCCCTCCGGCCCCGCGCGGATCAGCGGCGGCAAGCCCTGCCACCAACACCCACGGCGCGATGATCGCGAACAAGCGGTACAGCAGCCCCGATCGCCGCCGGATCTTCTGATGCGCGTTCAGGCACGCAGCCCAGATCAACCCCAGCACCACCGCTCCCACCGCCACGCCCGCGTAGCCGAAATTCAAATACCAGCCGGTGGCGTGATGCAGCGAGTAACCCTGATTCTGGATGGTGCCCACGCTCTCGCTGTAGTACAGGTAAATGTCGCGCGGCCGCTCCGGCCACAGCACCCGCGGCACCACCGAACACGCCAGGCTGTACAAGCTGTAGCCAAACTTCGGTTCGGTTCCCGACGCCAGCACGCCGTACAACGAAAAATGCGCCGCAAACGCCTCGTTGCTGGTGGCCACGAAATGGCTGACGTCGCCTGAATCCTGCCCCCGCGCCAGCACCGCCGCGCCAATCTCCGGAAACCGGAGACGCGCGGAAGAAATCCACCGCCGCCAAAAACCACACGCCCGCCGCCAGCGCCAGCCCGATCTTCCACCACTGCGGCCGCGCGCACCGATCCCGCGTACGCCAGCACCCCGGCCAGCAGCGCCGTCAATACTTCGTTCTTATTTCCCAGCACGAACGTGAACGCGCCCATCCCCGCCGCCAGCAGCAAATACGCCGGCCAGGTATAGCGCCGCTCGACATTCACGAAAAACCGCGAACGCCTCCCCGCGGCCAGCGTCGCCATGCCGATCGCCGGCGGAATCAACGCCACCCGGTTCAGCACCTGATGCAGCGTGAACCACTGGTCGCCTTGCGAGCGCGTGTACCAATAGGCCGAGGTGTGGATCGCCCACGCCATGCTCAGTTTGTCGCGGATCACCAGGTAGCTGCGCGATCCCCGCCGCGAACCCCGCCAGCAGAATCGCGTCGTGCCGCAGCACCAGCCGCGGAATCGGCCGCAGCCGCCGCCGCGAGAGCGCCGCCAGCAGCGTCAGCTCCACTAAGATGATGAACCCCGCATACAGCGCCAGCGTCAGCAGGTAGCGCCCGTCCAGCGCAATCGGGAACATCTTGTATTCCAGATATTGGTAGTGCTGCCCGCTGAATCCGCCGGTCTTGTCGATGACAATCGACCACGCCCCGTAGAGCGACCAGTAATACAGCGCCGCGATCCCCACCACCAGGCCCAAGTCCCGGCGCTGCCGGTAGAGCGCCGCGGCCAGCGCGGCAATCACCACCGTCGCGGCGCCTAATAAGGTGAAGTATTCCATGCAGACTTTTCTGGACGGCTCCCCGGCTAGCTCGCCAGTAGATCCGGCACAACTCGCCGGCAATCCTCTGCGCCGAAAACTCCGCCACCTTGCCCCGCCCGTTGCTTCTCGCTGGTACTCGCAAAACCCGCGCCAGTTCGCGCCGCGATAGCCGCCGCGTCGCGCGGCACGATGGCCGATGCCGCACCCCCCGCAGCCGCTCGACGGTATCGCCCACGTCCACGCTGACCACCGGCAGGTTGCAAGCCAGCGCTTCTTGAATCACCGTGGGCGATCCCTCCCGGTCGCTGGTCAGCAACAAGCAATCCGCGGCGTTGAGCAGTTCCGGCACCCGCGCCGGAGGCGGTCGCGCCATCCAGCACCTCCATGCGCACACCAGCCAATAAACCCTGCGCGAGCGCGAGCGCCTGCCCGCGCCAAGTCCAGCCGCTTGAGTAGCCGGATCGTGCCCCGCGTTGAACAACACCACGCGCTCCTCGTCGCTCCAACCCAGCCGCCCGCGCGCCGCGCGATCGCGGCTCCGGACGGAACACTTCCGGATCCACGCCGCTCGGCAATGATCACGCTGCCTCGCGCCGCCACCACAGCCGTTCCCGCAATTGGCGGCTGACGCACACGATCCGCGCCGCGCGCAACGCCGCGATTTGCGACAACACCCGCCCCGCCGCCGCAACGCGCCAGCCCGACCTGCGCCGCAAAATTCAAATCGCTGCCCCGGAAAGTGATCACCAGCGGCCTCGCATCGGCAGCCGCCCACGCCGCAAACAACGCGGTCACGGTTCCGAAGTGCGCATGGATCACCTGCGGATCAAAACTTCGCACGCGCCGCCGGAAACGCACGCCATTCCCGCACCAACTCCCGCAGCGAAGTCCGCGAGCGCAAATGAAACAGCTCCACCTCGACGCCCTCCCGCGCCAGGCTCTCCGCCTGCCGCCGCGCGAAGATCATGGAGCTTCCCTGCGCCTCTCCCGGAATCACAAACAGCGACCCTCATCGGAAACACCATTCCCGCGCCGCCGGGACCGCCGAGAACACCGCCCACCGCAGCAGCTTCCCCCACGCCAGCCGGCTCGCCGGATGCGCCATCAGCAGTTCTCGCATACGCGCGACCCGCCGCGCCCAAGTCTCCCGCGAGCATGCGATGATCGATCTGCTTCAGCGCCGCCCGCAGCGGCTCCCGATCGCTTTCGGCCGCGCGCGCACGCGCCAGCGCCCCGACGACATCTTCGACCTCGCCCGACCGCCGCGCCTCCGCCAGAAACTCGCGCCGCCCGATGCGCGCACGCGTTGCTCGCCAGCCCGCCGCGCACTCACCGCTCCCGGTGTTGTAGCGATAGTGATACAGCGGCTCCGCCAGGTTCGCGCCGCCCGCCGCATCGCTCAAACGCCAGAAAAAATCGTAATCCTGCGCGCAAGGAAACTCTTCGCGATAACCGCCCAGCCGCCGTCGCCTCAGCGAAACATCGCCGAGCCGTGCACGAAAGGATTCCCATGCCACAGCGCCTCGCGAATCGCCGCGCACTCTTCGGGCAGACGCGTGGGCCACAGCGGACGCCCGTCATCCCGATGCGTCCAGGCATTGCGTGCCGCACAAAGCGATGCCCGGATGCTCACGCAGAAACGCCACCTGCCGCTCCAGACGTTCCGGCTCGCTCCAGTCATCCGCATCCTGCCGCGCGATGAATTCGCCCGCCGCCGATTCCAAGCCCGCGATTGAGAGTCGCGCGTCAACCCGCGCGGCGGCCCGCGCTCGACACGGATCCGCGAATCCGCCGCAGCCTGCCGCTCCAACTCCGCCAGCGTCTCCCCCGCTCGACTCCCGTCATCCAAAATCAGAAATTCAAAGTCCCGCAAAGTCTGCTCGCGGATCGACACGATCGCCTGCCGCAGCATCCCCGCCGGCGTATCGCGCACCGCCATGAGCACCGTCACCATGACGCCCGCCATTCCCGCGCCCACAGCGCGAATATCAGCAGCGTCCACACCTGTTGGTCGTTCCAGCCGTGCTGATTCGCGGCAGACAGCACTCCCTCACCAGTTCCCGCAGCGGACCGCGCAACCAGCGCCCGACCGGCGCCCCGAATCCCTGCTTCGGACGATCCAGCACCCCCGCCGGCAAATCGTCCGCATAGGCCGCCCGCAGCAGAACTTTTTTCTCGCGCCCGCGCACCAAATCTCGCGCACGCAACGACCCCGCCCACTCCCCCAGCCGGTGGTCCAGAAACGGCGCGCGCCCCTCGATGCCGAACGCCCCATAGGCGATGTCAGTCTTGTAGTTCAATCCGTTCGCCAGCGCCAAGTGGCGATCGATCCACATTCCCGCGCGCGAGCGCCCTCCCCGGCGGCAGCCAATGTCAGCCCGTCGAGCGAATTCCCCGTGCCGTGCCCATTCAAGAACCGCCGCCGCTCGGCCGCGCGAAACGTGACTTTCGATTGCACATACACTCCCGCCCCACCCGCGTCGCCCGCCATCGCACCAGCCCACCGCCGCCGCGGCCGCTTTGAGCGTCTGCTTGATTTGAATATGTTCGTAATGCCGGTAGCCGCCGAAAACTTCATCGCCGCCGTCGCCATTCAGGATCACCTTGTAGCGCCCCGCCAGTGCCCGCGCCAACGCCAGCGACGGAATCGCCGAACTGTCCGCGAACGGCTCGTCATAATGCTGCAGCATGTGTTCGATTCCCTGCCCGGCGCCGCCAGCGTCCAGCACGTGATGCCGTAGCCCAAGATGACGCGCCACCAAGCGCAGCCGCGTCCACATCGCTCGATTCACCATCGAAGCGCACCGTGAAGCTTTCGATCGCCGCGCCCTGGCGCACGCACTCCGCCGCGATCACCGAGGAATCGACGCCCCCGCTCAAGCTAAGCGCCACCGGAACATCCGCCCGCAGCCGCTGCCGGACCGCCTCGCCCACCCGTTCGCGCAGCGCCGTCGCGCCGATCCCCGCCTGCTTCCACGCCGGACTCCGCGACCCACCAGCGCGCCCGCCGCGGCTCGCCCCCGGTCTTGAATCGCAACAACTGCCCCGCCTCCAATTTGCGGCATCCCGCGAAAAATCGCCAGCGGCGCCGGAACATAGCCCAGCGCCAAGTAAGCATCCACCGCCGCCGGCTCCATCACCCCGCCGTGAAACCCGCGCAGCGCCTTCATCTCACTCGCAAACGCCAGAATCCGGCCGTCGTAGAAATACACCAGCGGCTTCTCGCCCAGCCGGTCGCGAGCCAGCGTCAGTTCCTTCTCGCGGTGATCCCACAGCGCCAGTGCAAACATCCCAGCCGCCCGCGCCGAGCGCCGCCTCGACGCCCCAAGCCGCAATCCCTTCGAGCAAAACTTCCGTATCGGTTCCGCTGCGAAATTCGCCTGCCAGTTCCGCCACGCCAACTCCCGATAGTTGAAAATCTCGCCGTTAAAAACCAGACTCCAGCGCCCGTCGCGCGATGTCATCGGTTGCCGCCCCGCGTCTCCCAATCCGAGAATCGCCAGCCGGCGGTGCCCGATCACCATACCCGAATCGCACAGCATGCCGCTCCCATCCGGGCCGCGATGCCGTTGGATCTCGAGCATCTCTTCGACGCGCGCCGCCGCCCGCGGATCGTCCGATCCCATCAACCCTGCAATCGCGCACATAAGCTCAGAGCGGACTCACGCTCTCACGCACCCCCCGCAAGCCGGTCCCGTGCATTGCCGCGCGTCGCGAATCCAGCGCCGCCCCGCAGCGTCGAGCCAACCTGGTACCCGCGTGCCCGTGTGTCTGCGTAAGCGTCTGCCAGGCGTCGCAGGCAGCGTTCCCATGTCCGCGTCGCGATACGAGCGCGCACGCGTCAGCAACAAACGCAGCCGTACGTTGGCTCGCCAAACCGCGCGCCAGCGCAATCAACTGCGGCCCACCGCGCGGCCAGCGCCGGACCAGCGCCCGCTCCACGATCTCAAAAATCTCCGCCTGCATGCGCGCGCTCCCTACACGATTGCTCCAATTCCCCGCATGCCGCCGGTTCAAAACCCCATAACGCGGCAGCAGCGCAACTCGTAAATCGCTCCGCCGCGCGCACAAACCAGTCCGTATCCGCCAACGCGTAGGTCGAGTCGAAGGGTCCGGTCCGCTCCCACACCGCTGCGCCGCATCACCAGCGTCGAGGGATGAAACGGCCAGTCGTAATACCGCGTCAAATAGCGAAACAGATTTCGCCGGTCGAGCAGCAGCGGACTCCGCGCTCCGCAGCAGCCGCGGCTCTTCAGCGGTCCCCCGCGGAGTCTCCCAAGCATCGACGAAACTCGAATGAACCATGCCAATCTCCGGATGCGCTCTGTAGGTAATCGAAGCGAAGCTTCCAGATGCCCCGGCAAAAACCGATCGTCGTCGGAACACCACGCAATCAAATCCCCGCGCGTCGCGTTCATCGCCGCGTTCCAGTTGGCAACGCCACCCGAGTTCAGCCGCGCTGCCGGAGCACTCGCACGCGCCGGTCGCTAGCGGCCAGCCGGCCCGAGCACCTGAGAGGTCCCATCCGTCGAAGCATCGTCGGCGACCACGATCTCGTACGGCGCGCGCGATTGCGCCAGCGCCGCCTCCACCGCCTCGCGCACCATTGCCGCGCGATTATAAGTAGCGATCGCCACCGAGATCCTCACGTCTGCCCCCACGTCAGCGCCGACGCCGCCGTCACCACGCACAGCCCCGCCACCCACGCCGCCACCGCGCTGCGCGCCGGAACAAAGCGCATTTTGCGCCACAGATAGATCGCGCACAGCAACAAGATGCGCCGCGTACATCGCCACAAAAGCCATCGCCGCGCCCGATGCCGCCGTCACCAGCGGAGCCAGCCCGCTCGCCACCGCCAGGAACACGCCGTAAGCCGCCAGATCCGCAGCCAAAAACATCTTCATATCCCCAGCCGCCAAAATCGGAATCGACAAAATCCAGCTCGTGACTTTCAAATAGTCGCCCAGCAAGGTCCAGCGCAAATACGCCGCCGCCGGACGAAACGCCGCCGAGTAGAACCCCGTCAGCAGCCACGGCTTCAGCAACGCGATCGCCGCAATCGCCACCGCCGCCGTCAGCGCCGCCACCGTGAGCACGCTCGAAATATGAGCATCACGCTGCGCCGGATTACGCGACCGCGCCACCTCCGGCAAATAATACGTCTGCAGCGATGACAGCACCAGCGTGACTTGATTCATGCTGAGCCCCCAGGCCGCATCGAACTGTCCCGTCACCGCCCAGCCCTTGAATCACCGTGATGTGTCCCCGCACCGCCAGCAAGCGTTCCCGACGCCGCCAGCCCGCTCGCCAGCATCGCACCCGACATCGCGCCGAAACTGCAGCGCCGCGCCCGTATCCCACCATCGCCCCGGACCGCGCAACCAACCCAGCAACTGATCCGCGAAAGCGCAGCAATGCCCCTAACGCCGCCGCACAGCTCACCGCGCTAGAGAAAATCAACAGCCCCACCAGAGCGTTTCCATCGCCCTCGACAAAAGCGCGCGCCGCCGGCCAAGCCCCCAGCATCATCGCCGCCGGCCCGATCACCGAAAACACCGCCAGCCGCCCAATCGCTCCCAGCGCATTCAACAACGCACTCGCAAAAACCAGGACGCTGGATAAAATCACCACCACCGCCAGCCACGGAATCATGCGGCTCGCGCCCTGCGCCGAATCCCGCCAGCGCCGCGATCGCCCGCGGCCAAACAAAATCATGCCCGCCGCGACCACGCCCGTCCCAGCGCCGAACACACACAGCACCGTGCGCACATACTCCGTCTGCTCCACGCCCGCCAGCGCGCTCGCCCCCCGCACCAGCGCCGTCTGCCCGTTACCAGTCGCGCCCACTACAGCCGCCTGCCGAACCTGCTGCAACGTAGTCAGCGTCGCCAACGCCGCCGGACCGCCCACCGCCGCCAGTAATCTTGGTCGCGACCGCGCTCAAGAGCCCGCTGGCCAGCGCCCCCAATCCGCTCTGGCCCATCGCGCGAACCACGGGTCTGTAGATCCTCGTGCGAGGCTCCGGCAGCAATCACGCCATGGCCCTCAACGGTAAGCAAGCCGCCAGACAAACCGATCCGACGATCTCCTCCACCTGCTCCCAAGTCAAATGCGGATGCAGCGGCAAGCTCAATTCCTCCTCCGCCATCTGCTCCGCAATCGGGAAAGACCCGCGCCCGAACCCGGCATCCCGATAAGCCCCGGAAAGATGCGGCGGCACCGGGTAATGAATCATCGTGCCGATCTCCTCCCGCGCCAGTTGCCGCGCCAGCCAGTCGCGCTGCGGATAGCGAATCGCGAAGACATGCCAAACCGCTTCCGCGTCATCGGCCACCTTCGGCAACGTGAGACCTGGGATTCCCGACAATTGTTCCAGATAGCAGCGCGCAATCTCCCGCCGCCGCTGATTCCACTCGTCCAGATAGTTCAACTTCACGCGCAGCACCGCCGCCTGCATCGGATCCAGCCGCGAATTCACTCCGCGCACTTCATTCGAATATTTCTCGCGCGACCCGTAATTGCCCAGCACGCGAATGCGCTCCGCCAGCGCCGCGTCATCCGTGACCACCGCCCCGCCATCCCCCAGCGCTCCTAAATTTTTCGTCGGATAAAAGCTGAATGCCGACGAGTAGCCGCCTAAATCCACGCCATGCGCCTGCGCCGCATCCGCCACCAACGGCACGCCGCGCCGACGCGATATTTCACCCAGCGCCTCCACTGCTGCCGTTTGCCCATAGAGATGCACCGCCACAATCGCGCGCGTTCGCGGACCGATAGCATCCTCCACCCGTTCCGGGTCTAGATTGTAGGTAGCCGGGCGTCGGCTCAACCGGCACCACGCGTGCCCCCGTCGCCGATACTGCCAGCCACGTCGCGATATACGTATTCGAGGGCACGATCACCTCATCGCCCGCGCCGATCCCGAGGCCCCGCAGCAGAAGCGTCAGCGCGTCCAACCCGTTCGCGACCCCCACGCAGTGCCGCGTCCCGCAATAATGCGCGAACTCCCGTTCGAAAGCTTCCACCTCCGCGCCCAGGATGTAGACGCCCGACTGCACCACCCGCGCAATGGCCTGGGCAATCTCCGGACGCAGTTCTTCCGTAGCCAACCGCAAATCAAGGAATGGGATCAATTGCTTCCTCCTCGCAAAGCCAAATAGTCATCCACGTCGCGGATGTAATCCTCCTCCCGATAAACATCGGAGGCCAGCACCAGCAGCACAGCATCGGGCGAATACTTGTATTCGGTAGTCCACACCAGCGGAGGCACGTGCAGTCCCAGGTCCGGACGGTTCAACAAAATCTCTTCGCTCGCGTCGCCGTCAAACAACCGCACCGAGCAGTTGCCATGCACGCAAACCAGAAACTGATCGAGCGTCCGATGCGCATGCTCCCCCCGGATCTCCCGGCTAGGCACGCCGAAAACGAGGAAGTAGCGCGCCACCGGGAACGGCAACGCCTGGTGAATTTCCGCAAACGAAAGATGCCCCCGGGCGTCGGTCACATGCGGCAATTCGTAAAGTCCCGCGCCCGCAATCAACGGCGTTTCTCCGTGCGCGCGCAGTGGAATTCGGCTCCGCGATTCATCGTTGACGAAGCCGCTCACCGCCGCCGGATTCCCCACCACGATGGCGCGCGGCGGTACGTCGCGAGTGACGACAGCTCCCGCCCCCACCATCGCCCCTGCGCCGATCGTCACACCCGGCAGCAAAGTGGCGTTCGCCCCGATCGATGCCCCTCGCCGAACTAAAGTGCGCGCGACCTCAGCGCGCCGCCGGCTGCGCGGAAACACATCGTTGGTGAAGGTCGCGTTGGGACCCACAAACACGTCGTCCTCCAGCGTGACCCCGTTCCATAGCTGAACTCCGCATTTGACGGTCACGCGGTCACCTAGCACTGCCCCCCCCTCGATAAAAGTGTGATCGCAGATGTTGCAATCCGCCCCAATGCGAGCGCCCTGCAGAATGTGCGCGAACGCCCACACCCGCGTCCCCGCGCCGATGTCACTCGCTTCGACCTTCCCGTCAGGATGCACGAAGAAACTTACTGCTGCCGTGGTTGTTGAGGCCGTGCTCATAGGCTTCCTCCCCGAAATATTCCCGGTACCAGCGGACGAACCGTTCGATACCGTCCGCCAGTCGCGTCGCCGGGCGGAATCCCGCTGCGCGCCAAAACTCCTCCACGTCCGCGTGCGTCGCCAGCACATCGCCCGGCTGCAGCGGCAGGAAGCGCTTGCGAGCCCGCCGCCCCAGCGCCCCTTCCAACTCACCGATGAAATCCATCAGTCCCACCAGCTGACTGTTGCCGACATTAAATAACCGGTAGCCGGATGGTTCGCACACCGCCATCCGCAGCACCCCTTCGGCAATGTCGTCTACGTAAGTGAAGTCGCGCCACATGCGCCCGTAGTTATAAACATCAATCGCCTGCCCCCCCAGAATCGCCGCTGCGAAACGGAACGGAGCCATATCCGGACGCCCCCACGGCCCATACACCGTGAAAAACCGCAGCCCCGTGGCCGGCAGATCGTACAGGTGCGCGTAGCAATGAGCCATCAGTTCGTTGGCCCGCTTGGTCGCTGCATATAGAGAAAGCGGCGAATCCACCGGGTCCGTCACCGAAAACGGCAGCTTGCTATTCCCGCCATAGACAGAACTCGACGAAGCATAAATCAAATGCCGCACGCGCGCCCGCCGGCATCCTTCGAGCACATGCAGAAATCCTGTCAAGTTAGCCTCAGCGTAAACGTGCGGATTGTCGATCGAATAGCGCACCCCCACCTGCGCCGCCAGATGGATCACATTGCCGAAGGACTCGCCCGCGAACACCGCCTCCATCGCCAGCGACGGTCCGTGATGTCGATCTCCGCAAATTCAAATCCGGGATGTCGCGTCAAGCCGCGCCAGCCGCGCGCGCTTCAGCCCAGGATCGTAATAGGCGTTCAAATTGTCGATCCCCACCACCTGCCGCCCCTCGGCCAGCAGCCGCTCCGTGACGTGATAGCCGATGAACCCAGCCGCCCCCGTAACCAGTGTTTTCATGTTTTCTCCACCCACCAATTCCCCAGCGCCATGTATTCGAGCCCGCTGCGCAGAAACACATCCACCGCGTCGCGCGCCCGGTAGACCATCGGTTCCCCGTGCAGATTGAACGACGTGTTCAGCACGATCCCTTCGCCAGTGCGAGCTTCATACTCTTTCAGCAGCCGGTGATAATCCGGATTGTGCTCGCGAGTCACCTCCTGCGGACGCGTAGTGAAATCGTAAGGATGCTGCGCCGCCGCAAACGCCGCGCGCTTTTCCGGACGCGACGCAAACGCGAACATCATGTGCGGCGACTTCACCGGCTTCGGCTTCACGTAATACTCGTCCGCCCTCTCCGCCAGCACCGAGGGCGCAAACGGCATCCAGAAATCCCGGCTCTTCACCATTTGATTGATGACCCGCACCGCCGTCGGCGAATCCGCCCGCGCCAGATATCGACCGATTCCCCAACGCCCGCGCCCCGAATTCCAGCGCCCCCTTCGCCCGCGCCACGATTTTTCCCTGCGCCAGTTTTTCCGCCGTCGTGCGTTCGATGTCGTCAACATAGAGTGGCCCGAAACTTCCCGCGCGGCGCGCATCCAGTGCCCCATCCGCCTCGCCATCCGTGATCGCCTCGCCGTAATAAATCGGACCCAGCGGCTCCGGCCGATGCCCGTGCGCCGCCACCTGAAGCGCCGCACCGATACTGTTCGATTCATCCCCGCATGAAGGAAAAACGTACAGATCTTCCAGCTCCGCAATCTCCAGCACCCGCAGATTCGCTTTGACGTTCATAAAGACGCCGCCCGCGCAGGCGACTTTACGAAACTCCGGTCTCGCGGATGCAGTTCCGCACCCAACGGACCAGCCAGTCTTCGATGAACCGCTGCACCCCGGCGGCAATCAGATCGAAGCGTTGCCCCGCTGAGCACGCGCTCCAAGAACGCTCCCGCCGCATACATCGACGGCACCCCGCGCCGCCGCCGCCAAATCAAGGGATCGCGCGTAAACTCGAACAGCTGCCGCAAACCACTCCGCAGCCTCCGCCGTCTTCGCCTCCGAGCCGACGTAAGGAGCCAGCCCCATCACCTTGTATTCGTGCTCCAGCGGAGCCATCCCCAAATACCGCGTCACCAGCGCGTACAGCCGCCCGATCGAATCGTGCTCGGTATCTGCGCCAGCCGCGTCAACTTGCCGCGCTCGCCGATGCTCACCGTCGCGCAGACACGGTCCCCCGATCCGTCGCACGTGATCACCAGAACCCGCTCGCCAGGCCACGGACACGTGTAGTAAGCCGCCGAAGCATGCGCCAAGTGATGCTCCACGACGTCAAGCCGCTCGCTGCCAATCCCCAGCTTCGCCCAAGCGTTCCTCGCGCACCGCGGCCTTACGCCACTGATAACCACGATCGACAAACGTGCCTTTGAGCGGCTGCTTCATCCGGCTCATCGACATTCGACGAGCGCCCGTAGTCTTCGAGAATCGTCTCGCGCCGCCATTGCCCGTAATTCATGTAGCGACCATTCAACGCCACGCGCGCGCCGCCGCGACCAGCCTCGCGAAGCGCCGCCGCCAGAGCGTTCTTCGGAGACATCCCCCTGATTCTTCACCCGCGTGATCCGCTCTTCCTGCAGCGCGAACTCCACGCGCCCGTCGCGCACCACCGCCACCGAAGCATTGTGCCCGTCGTGAACCCCGAATCACGGCCCGTCGCTCCATCGCCGCGTTCGACGCCTCTTCCGGCTCGAGGCCGATAGTAGGACCGATAGTAGCCGTAATAGTAGTAGCTGTCGCTCAACTCCTTATGCACTTCGTTGAGCACCAGCCCCACCACCTTCGCGCGCAGCCGGTGTCAAAGTCGCGAGCACGCTCGCCACCGCCTTGCGGCTAGTCCTCCCTGCCCGCGCCACCACCAACACGCCGTCCACCGCCGTCGCCATTTGCAGCGGCTCCGCGAAGCCCAGCAGCGGCGGAGCATCCAGATATCACCAAGTCGTATTCCAGAAGCCGCTTCTTCCAGCAACTCCGCCAGCCCTCGTCCCACCAGATCCGAAGCACGCCGCGATGGCGGCCCCGCCGGCAAAATATAAAGGTGCGGAAGCGCCGCCGTCTGCACCAACGCCTCGCGCCAGGACATCTTCACCCAGCAGCGCATTCGACAACCCCACCACGCTCGGCAGATTAAAATTGCGATGCACGCTCGGACGCCGCAAATCGCCATCGATCAACAGCGTTCGCTTGCCCTGCTCGGCATGCGCCGCAGCCAGATTCGCCGCCGTAGTAGTCTTGCCGTCCCCCGGAGCCGCGCTGGTCACCAGCAGCGACCGGTAATGCCGATCGAAGTTCCCCAGCAGAATCGAATTCCGCAGCGTACGCACCGATTCCCCAAACCCCGACAGATCCTGCTCTCGCGCCGTTCTCGCCCCATCTTTTAACGCCGCAAGCGACCCTGCGCGCCGGTCCTTCATCAACGGCAGACTGCCGATCACTTCCGTCCGCAACGTGCGCGCCACTTGTTCCGGATCGCGCACCGTCTTATCCAGCAAATCGCTCAGCACCGCCGCCCCCACCGCCACCAACGTCGACAGCAGAAACGCCAGCATCACATTCAATACCTGATTCGGAAACACCGGCTTCAGCGCCGCCCGCGCCGCAGTCCGCAATTCGTATGGACCCGTTCTGAAACCCCGCGTTAATCCCCGCCTCGCGAATCTTGCGCACCAGTTGCTCGTAGAGATTCTTGTCCGCGTCCGCCTCCCGCTTCACCGCCTGGTATTCGAAGGACCGCGCATTCATCCGGTCGAACTCCGCCTTAGCCGCGGTCACCGCATCGCCCACCATGGCCTCGCGCCGCTGCGCTTCGCGGTACCCGATCTCCACCCGATCGGCGATCTGCAGCCGTGTCGCCTCGATCGCCGCGTCCACCTGATTCAACTGCGCCTGCGCCTTGCGATATTCCGGATGGTTCGCGCCGTAATGCGAGCTGCATCTCCGCAAAGAGCTCCGCCGCCTCATCGCGATGCTCCGCCAGCTTGCGCAGCGCTTCCCCCTGCGGAGCCGCCAACGCCGCCTCGAACGATCCACCGCTCACCGACTGATACCCCGCCTCCTGCCGCAGCCGCTCCGTCTGCGCATTGGTGAACTCCGTATTCAACTGCAACAGCCGCGCCGAAAGAATGTTGGTTTTCTCCTCCGGATTAATCACGTTCAGCTCGCGCTCAAACCCACTCAGCGCATGGCTCGAGCTGCTCCATCTTGGCCTTCAGCTCCTCAATCTGCCGCTCCATGAAACTAGCCACGCCCGCCGAACTGCGCAGCCGGATCTCGTAGCTGTGCTCCAGATAGGACTGCGTAATCGCATTCGCCGCATCCGCCGCCAGTTGCGGATCGGCTGACCGGTACCCGATCTGCATCAAATAGGTATTGGGCGGCCGCGTAACCTTCAACTGCTTCAGCGTCACCGGAGCCGCCTCCCCCCGCGCCGACAGCGCCGCACGTCTGCCCTTCGAGCTTCCGCAGCTCAAACCGCTGATCCACCGGCCGCAGCACGGAATCGGACTCCACCAGCTTGATCTGCGTCGCCATAAACTGATCGGAATCGTTCAGCGCGCTGCGCGTCGCGTCCTCCCCAACCACTCCGGACGGCGACTGCCGGTCGATATCCACCGTCGCCGTCGATTCGTAAATCGGCGTCAACCGCGCCGACACCACCAGCGTCCCGAGCATCATCGCCGCCACGAATCCACCGATCCGCCAGCGATGCCGTTTCAGAATCCAGAAGTATTGCGAAAGCGGAATCTTCGCCTCTTCGCTTTCCTCCTCCGTCGCCTGGTAAGGAGGCGCCAGATAGAACGGCGTAGCCGCTCTCCCCATCTCCACCACCGCCGGCAAAATCTCGGGTTCGTTGCGATTCATCATTATTAATGCAGCCCCAAAATCAAAGCCCCCGACGCCGTCCCGGTAGCAAATCCAATCGCCTTTTCGATCGCATTCATCGTCGTGCGCCGCGAGCGGTTGTCCGGTATATAAAGGATGTCGTTGGCCGCGAGCGCCACGTCCGGCGCCTTGCGATCCATGATCTTGCTCAGCTCGACCTCGATTTCCGTGTGCCCGCCACTCCCCGCCCGCCCGAAAAATGTAAGCGCCCTTAGTCGAAAACGGAGCCAGCCCCTCCGCCAGCGCCACCGCCTTTAACACCGTAGTCTCGCCGCCGCTATCCACCCGGAACGCCCCCGGATGCTTCACGTTGCCCGCCACAAACACATGACCCGCCGCCGGCACCCGCACCTCTTCCCCGCCCGTGAGCGTCACGTTCCACAATGGGTCCGCCGCATCGATCAGTTTCTTTATGGGAATGCGCTCGACCGTCTCCCCCGGACGCGTCAGCAAAATCTCCGGCCCCGCATCTTCGCTTAAGCCCTGGGCTCGAGTCAGCGCTTCGAGCAGCGTAGTCTTCCCCACCGCCTGAAATGTCAGCGGAACCTTTACCGCCCCCGCCACGCTGATCGGCCGGCTCTGATACTCAGCGATACGTGACGCTAACCGCCGGGTCCACCAGAATCTCTTCCTCCACCAGCGCACCCGCGATCAGTGCCTCCACCTGCCCCGGCATCCGCCCGCGCACATCGATCTTCTGCCGCAGCATCGGCAGCCGGATCAGCCCCTCCTCGCTCACCCGCACCGTCCGCGTCAACTCCGGCGCGCCGTAAACCGAAATCGCCAGCAAGTCGCTAGCGCCAATGGCCTGCGCCGGCAAATTAGCACCCGCCGGATCCCCCTGCCCCGCCAACCGCACCGCCAGCACCAGCCACCACAAATTCCGCATACATAAAATGGTGCGTCGCCATCCGAATTCGTCTCAGCAGGACTTAAGGAAATTGCAGGTTCAAAAAGGAGCGATACCGGAGCGGAACGAAACTTCTTTATTGCCGTATAATCGGCATAAATATATGAGCTGCCACTGGGCCGCCGTTCTGTTATTTTTTGCTACGCAGGCTGCTCATTCGCAAACGCCCGCACACGTCGGCCCGGACCGCCTATACCCCGGTCCCGCCCTCACCCCAGGAAAAGCCGACACCGTAAGCGTGGCTGATCTGAAAGCCAACTGGGAATGCCCCACGTCCATCCACAAAACGACTTGCACCTATTCGCAATCCCATCGCAGCGTGCCCGAAGCCGAGCATAACCAGGTTTACGACAATTACAAGGCACCCCAGAACCTGCGCAACAAAAAAGGCGGCGAAGTAGATCATTTCGATCCCCTCTGCAACGGCGGCTCCAATGACATCGCGAACCTGTGGTTTCAGCCCGCCAAGAATAAGTGGAATAACAAGAACTACGGCTATCACGAAAAGGATGCGCTAGAAACCTGGGTATGCGAGCAAGTGAAAAATGGCACGCTAGACCCCGCCACCGCCTACCAGCGCCTCACCACGGACTGGGTCAAATACTACATCGAAGTCAAACCCAAAAAGAGCAATTCCCCCGAGTAACAAACACTACCGGCTCGGGCGAACATCCACGTGGATCGCTTCCCCTTTGCGCACGCGCTCCACCACGCGCTATAGCCGGTCGAAACTTGGAAGATACGCTGCCAAGGAGTTGCTGGTTACGCGAACGAGCACGACGCCCAAGGCGAATGCGCGCAGGTCAACTTGCTGTTCTATCCTCCGGTCAATCGTTAGGTGAACGTCGAACCCATGTTCGGCGAGGCGGAAAAGAGAATCGTCTTTACTGTCTCGCCAGCCAGCTTCGCGTACCGTCGAAACCGCATGGCCAGGGAACGCCGCACGCACACCGGCGTAAACGCATTCGTCCAGGAGGACACGCAAGAGAGCAGAGATTCTTTGGCTAGCTCGATAAACTGAATGGCCTGCTCACGGCTAACCGACGGAAACCCATCCAGAAATTGTTCCAGCGTCGCGTTGCCTTAATTTCACCTTAACACCAATTACCGCAACTGCCTCACGCGAGGCGAAATGCGTGTCTTCCGTCGCTGAAACAGGAGTAAGGCAAGATAAAACACAATCCAATCGACGAAAATGTTCACGATCGCCCCGAAAGCGAGTCCCGGTAGGCCTAACTCCTGCGTACCGCCGAACACCGCAAGCAACAACCGATTGATCGGATACATGAATAGGTCGAACGTGCGATAGGCCCAAGGCTGAAACGAAAATACCAGTCCAGCCGCAATTGCGTTCAATAAAGCGCTGAGTAAACCAGACCTCACGGCTATGCTGATAGTACTCACCGCCAGATCTGATACCACTTCTTCCCCCGGCTCTCCACCTCCATATAAGGCAGATTCACCGCATTCCCACTCAACGTAGCCCGCGGGTTCTCGATGCACAACACATCCGCCATCGCCTGCCCGTAATTCTTCACCAGCCACCCATGCGCCTCGTTCATCGTCGGAGGCCGATGCTTCAAATCATGCCCGTCGCTCGCAATGAAATGCACCAGCCGCCGGTCGAGCAGCGTGCGCGCAAACTCCGCCGCCTTCTTTCCGAACTGCCCCAGCAGACTCTGCCCCGTCACCTGCACGTACGCCCCCGCTTCCACCCACAGCGCGATTTCCTCCAGCCGCTGCTGCAGCAACTGATTGCGCTCCGGATGCGTGACGATCGGAATCATCCCCGCTTCCTGCAGCCGCCCGAAAATCTCCGCCGTGTTGCGGAAAATCAGCAGGTCCGAAAATTCCACCAGCAGATAGCGGTCCTGATTGATGGTGTATTTGCGCGGATGCGTAATCGCATCCTGAATATTCTCGTAACTCAGATGGAAATCGCAGCCGGTGTAAAGCCGCACCGCACCGCCGATCCCAGTCCTCCAGCTCCTTCAGCCGGTCGCGAATCACCAGCGGCTCAAACTTGTATTCGCGATTTGCATGCGGAGTGCACACCAGATCGCGTCGTGCCCGCCGCCGCCGCCATCTTCAGCATCTCGATCGACTGCTCCAGGGTCTTCGACCCATCGTCCATGCCGTATAAAACGTGACTGTGAATGTCGACCAAGTACAATCTTAACCAGGATGCTGCTCACACTACCAGCCGCGCTCGAACGCATCGTGCGCGACCTGCGCGAGTCCGGATTCCACGCCGTAGTCGTCGGCGGCTCCGTGCGCGACGCCCTGCTAGGCCACGCAACCCAAGGATATCGACATCGAAGTCTACCGAATTTCCTACGATGAATTAGCCGCATTCCTAGCCATCCGCGGCCGCGTCGATCTAGTAGGCAAAAGCTTCGGAGTGGTGAAGTTTACCGAGTCCGGGGTTTACCCAATGTCACCTGCGACTTCAGCGTCCCCCGCCGCGACAGCAAAACCGGCCCCGGCCACCGCGATTTCAACGCCCACTTCGACGCCTCCATCACCCCCCGCGAAGCCGCCTCCCGCCGCGACTTCACCATCAACGCCATGAGCTTCGACCCCCTCACCGGCGAAATCTGGGACTTCTTCGGCGGCCAAGTAGATCTCAACAACCGCGTCCTACGCGCCACCAGCGATGCCTTCTCCGAAGACCCCCTGCGCGTCCTGCGCGGCATGCAGTTCGCCTGCCGCTTCAATCTGACTGTCGACGCGGGAACCGCTGCCATGTCCCGCTCCATCGCCAGCGAGTACTCGACCCTAGCCCGCGAACGCGTAGCCGAAGAGTTCATGAAATGGGCCGTCAAAAGCCCCCACCCCGGCCGCATCGCCGAATATCTGCAATCCACCGGACTGGATCGTGCCACTTCCCGGAAATCCAAAATCTCTTCGGCGTCCCGCAGGATCCCGAATGGCACCCCGAAGGCGACGTCGGCATCCACACCATGCACGTCCTGAATCAAGCCGCCCGCGTAGCCGAACGTGACCGGCTCGCCCCGGATGACCGCGCCGTCCTCCTCTTCGCCGCCCTAGCCCACGATTTCGCCAAGCCCTCCACCACCGAGCTGCGCGAACGCGAAGGCCGCGTGCGCTGGACTTCCTGGGGCCACGAACCCGCCGGCGGCCCCATGGCCCGCAAGTTCCTCGAACGCATCGGCATCAAGAGCGCCATCGTCGATCAAGTAGTGAAGCTAGTAGAAAGCCATCTAGCCCATCACAGCATCGGCCGCGAAGTCACGCCCCGCGCCGTCCGCCGCCTAGCCATGCGCCTAGCCCCCGCATCCATCGCCCAGTTAGTCCGCGTGATCGAAGCCGACGCCTCCGGCCGCCCGCCGCTCGAGCCCGGCATCCCCCCCGCCGCCCGACGCCTCCTAGCCGCCGCCGAATCCGAAGCCGTCGACGCCCGCCCCCAGCCCCCGCTCATCCTAGGCCGCCACGTGCTCCCCTATTTCAATGACCGCCCCGGCGTCCACATCGGCGAAGTAACCACCGCCGCCTACGAAGCCCAAGCCGACGGCGCGTTTTCAACCGAAGCAGAAGCCCTGCACTGGCTCGACAATTACATGGCACAACGCCCCCAGGCGAGCGGAAGAGAGTAGAATTCAAGCATGGGCGCAAAGACGCTGCTGACCGTCGAACACCTCGAGCGGCTCCCGGAGACCGTGCGATGTCTCCTACGAGCTCGACCAAGGAGAACTGGTCGAGGTGTCTTCCGCAAGCTATTTACACAACCGCATTCGCGATCGGGTGCTGCACCGGCTAATGACGCATCTTGGACGCTCAGCAAGAACCCCAGCGCCATCGTGGCCGAACAATGGTTCCGTCTAAGCGAAGACACCGTCCGCGCCCCCGACGTAGCCCTGATTGCGCCTTCGCAACTCCCGTTGCTGGAACCCGAACGCCGCATCCAGCCGTTCTCGCCAGCCCTCGCTATCGAAATCACCTCGCCCTCGAATACCTTCGACGAACTAGCCCGCAAGACCCAGCAATATCTCGAAGCAGGCACGCGCGCCGTGTGGATTTTCGTCACCGCCATGCGTGAAATTCACGTCTATAGCGCGACTGCACACCCCGCCATCCTAACCGCCGACCGATCTTCTCGAAGACGCAACCCTTCTGCCCGGATTCTCCGCGCCGCGTGGAGGAGTTATTCGCAGTTTGATCCGGCGCCTGCCCCCGCTTTTCTTGCTCCTGTGCGCGGCCCCAGCCTTCGCGCAGAAGCGCCCGTTCGACGTCGAAACCCTACTCCGCATCCAGCGCATCGAAGAACCCGCCCTGTCCCCCGACGGCAAGCAAGTAGCCTTCACCGTAGCCACACCCGACCTCCTAACCAACTCTGTACCCAAACAAATCTACCTAGTCCCCGTCACCGGCGGCACCCCACGCCAGCTCACCCGCGAAGGCCCCGATAACGAACGCCCCCGCTGGTCCCCCGATTCGCGCCAAATCTACTTCATCTCCACCCGCGGCGGATCCTCGCAAGTCTGGGTCATGGACGCCGACGGCGCGCACCCCCGCCTGATCACGCGCCTAGCCACCGAAGCCGGCGGAGTCCTAGTCTCCCCCGACGGCAAGAAGCTAGTATTCCAGTCCAGCGTCTATCCCGAATGCGGACCAGCCGCCACAGGCACCTTCGACAACGCCTGCAACCAGCGCAATCTCGACGCCGACGCCAAAGCCCCGTCGAAAGCCCGCATCTACACCTCGCTCCTCTACCGCCACTGGACCGAATGGCGCACCCGCCGCCGCCAACATCTATTAGTAGCGAACATCGACGGCACCGAAATCCGCGACCTCACGCCCGGCCCATACGACGTCCCGCCGTTCTCGCTAGGCGGCCCCGAAGGCTACACCATCTCTCCCGATTCCCTGGAACTGGCCTACGTCATGAACGTCGACCCCGTCCCCGCCGCCAGCACCAACTCCGACATCTACACCGTCCCCCTCGATGGCGGCGACCCCCGCAAAATCACCATCGGACCCGGCGCCGACGACAGCCCTCTCTACTCCCCCGACGGAAAATATCTAGCCTTCCGCTCCCAACCCCGCGCCGGTTATGAAAGCGACCGCTGGCGTCTCATGGTCCTCGACCGCGCCACCGGCCGCGCCACCAACCTCACCGAGTCGCTAGATCGCTGGGTAGAAAGCTTCACCTGGTCGACCGATTCCACCCGCCTCTTCTTCACCACCGAAGACCGCGGCCGCACCGGACTCCAAATGATCTCCGCCACCGGCGGCGGCATCCGCAGCATCATCAGCGGCCAGTCCAGCCTCGACGACGTCCAGTTCACCTCCGACGGCCGCACCATGATCTATACGGAGGAGAGCGGCTCCCGCCCGCTAGAAATCTTCCGCGCAACCTCAGGCGGCGGAGCCGGCGTAGCCCTCACGCACCTGAACGACGCGCTCCTCTCCAACGCCACCCTAACCCCGCTAGAAGAATTGTGGGTCGACGCCGCCGACAAATCCCGCGTCCATTCCTTCATCACCAAGCCCCCCAACTTCACGCCGACGCGCAAATACCCAGTAGTCTTCCTAATCCACGGCGGCCCCCAAGGAGCCTGGGGCGAATCGTGGACCTACCGCTGGAACGCCCAAGTCTTCGCCTCCGCCGGCTACGTAGTCGTGCGAACCCAACCCCCGCGGCTCCACCGGCTACGGCCAGAAATTCATCGACGAAATCAACGGCGACTGGGGCGGCAAACCCTACGACGACATCATGACCGTAGTAGACGCCGTAGCCGCCCTACCTTATATAGACAACGCGCGCATGGCCGCAGCCGGAGCCTCTTACGGAGGCTACATGGTGAACTGGATGAACGGCCACACCACGCGCTTCAAAGCCATCGTCTCCCACGGCGGCGTCTTCGACCTCGCGAGCTGGTCCCGCGAAACCGAAGAGCAATGGTTCCCGCTCTGGGAAATGAAAGGCACCGCCGTAGACAACCCCGACCTCTACGAAAAGTTCTCCCCCTCCACCTACGCCCGCGACTTCAAAACCCCCACACTAGTCATCCACGGCGAACAAGACTTCCGCGACGTCACCGGCCAAGGCCTCCAACTATTCACCGTCCTCCAACAACAAAAAATCCCCTCGAAATTGTTATTGTTCCCCGACGAAGGCCACTGGGTCCTGAAGCCGCAAAACAGCCTTCTCTGGTATCACACCGTGCTAGACTGGCTCGGCGAATGGACCAAGTAATCCGATAAACTATCGAATCATGCCGCTCTCCGCCGGGACGCACCTGGGCCCCTACGAGATCCTCGCGCCCTTCGGCGTCGGCGGCATGGGCGAAGTCTACCAGGCTCGCGACACCAAGCTCGATCGCGAAGTTGCCATCAAGGTTCTGCCCTCAGCGCTCGCCCGCGATCCCGAACGCCTGGCCCGCTTCGAGCGCGAAGCGAAAGTGTTAGCCTCGCTCAACCATCCCAATATCGCGCAGATCTACGGTATCGAAGAGTCGGAATCAGGCCGCGCGCTGGTAATGGAACTGGTTCCCGGCCATACGCTGAAAGGTCCGCTCCCCCTCAACGAAGCCCTGCGCATCGCAGCCCAAATCGCCGACGCACTCGAAGCCGCCCACGACAAAGGCATCGTGCATCGTGACCTTAAGCCCGCCAACATCATGATCACGCCCGCCCGAGTGGTCAAAGTGCTCGACTTCGGCCTGGCCGCCACCACCCAGTCCTCCCCCACCAGCGCCGATCCTAACAACTCGCCCACATTAACCATGGGCGCGACCCAAGCCGGCATGATCCTGGGCACCGCCGCTTACATGAGCCCCGAACAAGCCGCCGGGCAGTTCGTGGACAAGCGCGCCGACATCTGGTCCTTCGGAGTCGTGTTGTACGAGATGCTCACCGGCCAGCGCCTGTTCACCGGCGACAGCGTCGCGCACATCCTGGCCGACGTCTTGCGCGCACCCATCGATTTCGATAAGCTCCCCGCAGCCACCCCGCGCGCCATCCGCGACTTACTCAGACGCTGTCTCGACCGCGATGTGAAAACCCGCCTGCGCGACATCGGCGAAGCCCGCATCGCCATCCAGAACGCAGGCAAGGAACCCGAGGCGGCACCACTCGCTCCTGCTCCCCGGCATCGATCGTGGCTACCCTGGTGCATCGCCGGATTCCTGCTGCTCGCGCTCATGCCCGCGAATATCCTCCATTTCCGCGAGACGCCTCCGCCACAGCCGACCCTCCGCTACACCATCGCGGTGCCGGAGAACGGCATCGTTCAGAGCTTCGCCATTTCCCCCGATGGCCGTACCCTCGCGATCGCCGCCGCGGTGAACGGAAAACGCCAGCTCTGGCTGCGATCCATGGATGCGCTGCAAGCCCAGCCCATGCCGTTCACCGAGGACGCCACATTTCCGTTCTGGTCGCCCGACAGCCGCTATATCGGATTCTTCGCGGAAGGCAAGCTGAAGAAAGTCGCCGCCAGCGGCGGTCCCGCGCAATCGCTATGCGACGCGCCCTCGGGTCGCGGAGGGTCGTGGAACAGTGACAATGTCATCGTTTTTTCTCCAACCTTCACCGGAGTTTCGATCCAGCGAGTGGCGGCGGCGGGCGGAGTTCCCGCTGACGTGACCAGGACCAAGGGCACTCAGGTGTTTCCTGTATTCCTTCCCGACGGCCGCCATTTCCTGTACACGCAACGCCTGGGACCGGTCGAAACGAATGGCATCTATGTCAGCTCGCTTGATGGTAAGGAAAACCGGCGAATCTTGCCGGACGTATCGGGCGCGATGTTTGCGCCGCCCACGCGCGGCGGCCTGGCCGAATACATTCTCTTCGGCCGCGAAAATACCTTGATGGCGCAGCCCTTCGATGCCGCCACCGCGCGGGTTTCGGGAGATGTATTTCCGGTGGCCGAGGTGTCGTTAACCACTATCGCTTATCTCCCGGCCACCGTCTCCGGGATCGGCGTGCTGCTTTACCAAACCGGCGGCGCTAACGGGGGAGGCAACCAGTTGGGCTGGTACGATCGAACCGGTAAGTCCCTCGGTCCGGTGGGCGCGCCAGGTAATGTCTGGGACCCCGCGCTTTCCCCCAATGAGAAGTCGGTTGTGTTCCGGCGCAATTCGGCCACCGGGGCTGATCTGTGGGTGCGCGATCTGAGCCGTGGTACCGAGACGCGCTTCACCAGCAACGCATCGTTGAACGCCGCGCCCTTTTGGTCGCCCCAGGGCGACCGTATCGTGTTCGCATCGAATCGAAAAGGCGTGTACAACCTTCATCAAAAAAGCCGCCAGCGGAAGCGGGCAGGATGAACTGCTGCTGCCAAATGACGTCGGCGACACCCCCACGCAATGGTCGCGGGACGGCCGCTTCATCGTCTACTTCGAGAATGATCCGAAGACAAAGGATGACATTTGGGTGCTCCCCACCCAGGGTTTTGCCGCGGACCGCAAGCCCTTCCCATTTCTGCGGACCGAGTTCAACGAACTCGCGGGCCAACTCTCGCCCGACAGCCGTTGGATGGCGTTCACCTCGGACCGCTCTGGCCGGCGCGAAGTCTATGTGAGACCATTTCCGCCGGCTGACGGAGAATGGGCCGTTTCGGTTGCCGGCGGCGAGCAGTCGCGCTGGCGCGGCGACGGCAAGGAGCTGTTTTTCATCGCCGCCGACGGCAAGATGATGTCGGTCCCCGTAAAAGCGCTCGCCGGAAGCAAGCCATCCTTTGAAGCCGGGACACCCGCGGCCCTGTTCGACGTCCACATCGCGCCCAGCGCCGGTAACCTGTTTGAATACGACGTCACCGCGGACGGCAAGCGTTTCCTGATCCACACCACTGGCGCCTCCGACGCAGCCTCGCCCCCTCTCACTGTGGTGACGAATTGGAACGCGGGGGTGAACAAGTGAGTCTCGCCGCCGCGGCCACCAGAATTGACCGCTGGTCTGAGGAAGCGACCCTCCCGACAGATGATCCGCTAAACTAATCTGAAATGCCCCTCTCCCCCGGTGACCGCCTAGGCCCCTACGAAATCCTCGCCCCCATCGGCGCCGGCGGCATGGGCGAAGTCTACCGCGCCCACGACTCCCGCCTCAACCGCGACGTCGCCGTCAAAGTCTCCGCCGCCCAGTTCTCCGAACGCTTCGAGCGCGAAGCCAAAGCCATCGCCGCCCTCAACCATCCCAACATCTGCCAGATCTACGACGTCGGCCCCAACTACCTGGTGATGGAATACATCGAAGGCGAGTCGCCCAAAGGCCCCATGCCTCTCGACGCCGCCCTGCGCATCGCCCACCAGATCGCCGACGCTCTCGAAGCCGCCCACGAACGCGGCATCACCCACCGCGACCTCAAGCCCGCCAATATCAAAATCAAACCCGACGGCACCGTCAAAGTCCTCGACTTCGGACTCGCCAAAGTAACCACCACCACCGCCGCCAGCGGTTCCACTCCCCAAAATTCGCCCACGCTCACCATCGGCATGACCGAAGCCGGCATGATCCTCGGCACCGCCTCCTACATGGCCCCCGAGCAAGCCCGCGGCAAAGACACCGACAAGCGCGCCGACATCTTCGCCTTCGGAGTCGTGCTCCACGAGCTCATCACCGGCAAGCGCCTCTTCGGCGGCGAAGACGTCGGCGAAATTCTCGCCCGCGTCATTCGCGACGAACCCGACCTGAGCGACGTCCCTCCCAGCGTCCACCGCCTCCTATCGGAGTGTCTGCAAAAGGACCCCCGCAAACGTCTGCGCGACATCGGCGATGTCTGGCGCTTGCTGGAAGAAGTACCGCCCCCGGGCACCTCCCCCACCCCGCCGCCCGCCGCAGCCCCTCCATCGAAAACGAAATGGCTATGGCCCGCGCTAGCAGCACTCCTGCTACTCAGCACCAGCGCCCTCAGCTTCGTCCACTTCCGCGAAACCCCGCCCGCAGTCGCCGCGATGCGCTTCGAAATCTTCCCGCCTCCCAAAACCACGCTCAACACTTTCACCATTTCCCCCGACGGCCGCAAACTGGTTTTCAACGCCCGTAGTAGCGACGGCCACAGCAGCTTATGGCTCCGCACCTTGGATTCGCTGCAAGTGCGCGAACTCCCCGGCACCCAAGGCGCGAACCTCGATGTCGCTTGGTCCCCCAACAGCGAGTCCATCGCCTTTCTAGCGGAAGGCACCGTCAAAAGGATCGACATCGCCGGCGGAGCCCCACAAACCCTGGCCCCATACGGCCAGCCCGCCACCGGCATCGCCTGGAGCCCGCAAGATGTAATTCTCTTCAGCGGAGCCGGCATCCTCACCCGTGTCCCCGCTTCCGGTGGCGAAGCCGTCCCCGTCACCGCCCTTAATCCGCAGCACGGGGATCAAGGCCACGGCCGTCCCTTCTTCCTGCCCGACGGAAAACATTTTCTGTATTACCAACTCGCCGCCAAAACGGACCTGACCGGCGTCTACGTCGGCTCCCTCGACGCCAAGCCGGCCGAGCAGAACGAGAAAGCGCCTCCTCGACAGCCCGGCCGGTGTCATCTACGTCGATTCCCCCGGCAAAGGCCCCGGCTACCTGCTGTTCCTGCGCGGCGCCGCCCTGATGGCCCAGCCCTTCGATCCCAGCCACCTGCAGCTCACCGGTCAGCCCGTGCAAATCGCGGATCAAGTGAGTACCAATCTTTCGACGGCTTGTTCTCGGTCTCGAACAACGGCGTGCTGGGCTATGCGGTAACCGGCGGCAATAATCGCCAGCTGACCTGGTACGACCGCCAAGGAAAAGTATTGGGCCACGTCGGCGAAGCCGCCGCGCGCGACGAAATGGCGCTCTCGCCCGACGGAACCCGCGTCGCCGAAGGCCGCGTCGACGAATCGCGGCACCTGGGTGGTGTGGCAGCTGGATCTCGCTGCGCGGCGTCAACACCCGCCTCACCTTCGAAGCGCAGGTGCCGGCAACGGCACTTGGTCTCCCGGACGGCGCCAAGATCGTGTATGCGCCCGGCGGCGGCCAGTCCGCCGACCTCTATCATCAAGCCCGCCAACGGCGCCGGACAAGGGGAATTGCTGCTGCACTCAGACCGATATCAAGACCCCGCTCGATTGGTCGCGTGATGGCAAATTCCTTCTCTTCAGCCAGCGCAGAAAAGATCATCCTGCCTCGGCCTATGGGTGCTGCCCATGGAGGGCGACCACAAACCAGTCCCCTACCTGGTCACCGACTTCAATGAATGGCCAAGCCCAGTTTTCTCCCGACGGCCACTGGGTGGTTTACACCTCCAACGAAACCGGAACAAAAGAAGTTTACGTGCAGCCATTCCCCATGTCCTCCGGTGGAAAATGGCCAGTGTCGAACGGCGGTGGCAACGAGCCACGCTGGCGCCGCGACGGCAAAGAGTTGTTCTATTTCGCGCCTGACAGCACACTGATGGCGGTAGATGTCTCCACCACCGGCGGAAATGTCAAACTCGGCGTTCCCAAGCCGCTCTTCAAAACATCCATACTCGGCGGCACCGGCGGCGGACCCATTACAGCCTGGCGCTGGGATTCCCCCGACGGTCAGCGCTTCCTGGTCAACACCCCCACCGAAGAGTTCACTGCAACACCCATCACCATCGTCCTCAACTGGCAAACCGCGCTAAAGAAATAACCTCGCGCCGAATCATGGAGTGGCAGTTTCCCCACTCCCGCGTTTGAATTGAGCCTTTTGCCCCAAACCACCTCTCGCCGTTTTTTGGCGCTAGCTATCTAGCTAATTTGACAAGGCTTTCCTCGGCCTTGCGTTGGCGACCGGATTGCTCCCTCATCGCCAAAGAGGTCGGAATCCACATGAGTTCGAAATTATTTTGCGCCCTTTTCCTTACTATTTATTTGAGCGCTCAATCCGCCAACACCAGCACCGTAGTCGGCATCGTTCGCGACCCTTCCCAAATGCTGGTCCCCAACGCCCAAGCCGAAATCCGCAATTCTGCCACCGGCTACAAGCAGACCGCCGCCACCGACGAAACCGGGGCCTTCCGCTTCACCAACGTGCCGCCCAACATGTACGACCTGGTGATCTCGGCCCCCGGCTTCGCGGATCTGACCGAACCCCTCGAAGTACGCAGCGCCGCGCCCGTGAGCCTCTCCTACACACTCAAGATGGGCGATGTCACCACCAGCGTGGACGTCAGCGCAGCCACGCCCCTGATCGACACCGACCCCGCAGCCCACGTCGATGCCGATTCCTCCGCCTTCATGAAGCTCCCCCGCTTCGATCCCGCCTCCGGCCTCAGCAGCATTATCAACAACAGCACCGGAGGCACCGCCGCCGATGCCAACGGCTTCTTCCATCCCCTCGGCGATCACGCGCAAGTCAGCTTCGTCATCGACGGTCAGCCCGTCAACGATCAACAAAGCAAGGTGTTCTCGACGCAGCTCCCGGCCAACGCTGTCCAAAGCATGGAATTGATCACCGGCGCCCCCGACGCGCAATATGGCGACAAATCCAGCCTGGTGGTCAACGCCGTCACAAAATCCGGCCTCGGCGCCGGACACCCCTTCGGAAGTATCGAAACCGGCTGGGGTTCGTTCGGAACCTATTCCGAGAAGCGCCACGCTCGGCTTCGGCAGCGCCACCCTCGGCAATTTCACCGCCCTGAATGCAGTGCGCACCGGACACTTTCTCGACACCCCCGAATTCCTGCCCATCCATGACATCGGCAACAACGAGAGCATATTCGACCGGCTGGATTACCTGTTGAGTCCGCGCGATACCTTGCACTTAAATCTATTCGTAGCCCGCAACTGGTTCCAGGTTCCCAATAGCTACGATCAGTTGACGCAGGATCAGAAGCAGCGCGTGCTCACCTGGAACGTCGCCCCCGGCTATCAGCGGACCATCGGCTCAGCCACTCTGCTCAGCATCGCTGCGTTCGGACGGCGCGATCAAGTGAATTATTATGCCAGCCGCAATCCGCTCGACGACACTCCCATCACGGATTCGCAGAACCGCTTTCTCACCAACTATGGCGTCAAAGCCGACCTGGCCACGTCGCACAAGGCACACAACATTAAAATCGGCATGCAAGTGCAGCAAACCCGCCTGCTCGAAAACTTTTATCTCGGTATCACCAGCCCAGCTTTCAATCTCACGCTTCTGCCCGGCCTGATCTCCCTACGAATCTCGCACGCGGTGGAATCCTACTTCGCTTTCCATGGCAGTGACTCTATCAATTCAACTTGCGTTTTATTGTGTAGTGACACCATCAAACTCGGCGATTTCAATATCGACGCCGGCCTACGTGACGACCAATACAACGGCTTAGTCTCGAAGAATGGCATTCAGCCGCGCCTGGGACTCTCCTATCATGTCCACCCCAGCGACACTGTCCTGCGTCTCGCTTACTCACGCACCTTCGAGACTCCCTTCAACGAGAACCTGCTGCTGTCGAGTGCCACCGGCGCCGGCGGCCTAGCCGCCAACGTCTTCGGAGCGCGCGCCAGCATTCCGGTCGAGCCCGGGAATCGCAATCAATTCAACGCAGGACTGCAGCAAAAGCTCACCCGCTACCTGGTTTTCGACGCCGACTATTTCTGGAAATTCACGCACAACGCTTATGATTTCGATGTGCTCTACAACACCCCTATCACCTTCCCTATCGCCTGGCATAACTCCAAAGTCGACGGCGTCACCGGCCGCTTGAGCAGCACCAACATCCACGGCTTCCAGGCCTACATGACCTTCGGCCACTCCCGCGCCCGTTATTTCCCGCCGGAAGTGGGAGGCCTTATTTTCCAGGGCACCGCCAACGTCCCCGGCGTCTTCCGCATCGATCACGACCAAGCCTATCAACAGACCGTGAATCTGCGTTATCAACACAAGAAAGACGGTCTGTGGGGCACAATGATCTGGCGCTACGATAGCGGACTGGTAGTCACCGGCGTCCCCGATTCCGCCGCAGCTTTATTGCTGACCCCGTCCCAACAAGTCGACATCGGCCTGGCGTGCAGCGGCGTACCCGCCACCCTCGCGAATCCGCTCCGCTCCTGCGCTGGCCTCGCCACCTCCACGTTGCTGACGCTGCCGCAAGCAGGAACCGAAAACAACGATCACAACCCGGACCGCGTCAAGGCCCGCAGCCTGTTCGACATCGCCGCCGGCACCGACAACCTGTTTAAAGCCGAACGCTACAAAGTATCGCTGCGCTTTACGGTCATGAACGTAACCAACAAAGTCGCGCTCTACAATTTCCTATCGACCTTCAGCGGAACGCACTTCCTGCCGCCGCGGACTTATCAGGCGTCCATGGGCTATACGTTTTGACGTCTTAGGTCACAATATTCGGATAAAGCTTCGCGGCGATAGCAACCAGGATGGCCAGGATCAATCCCTGGACCAGCAGGTCCAGACCCAACCCGAATCCGCTGTGCCCTCCCTGGATCATGAGGCCCCTTAACGCGTCCACCTGATACGACAGCGGATTGACACGCGACAACCAACGTAGCCACGTCGGCATCATCTCCAGCGGATAGATCGCGTTACTGGCGAAGAACAGCGGCATCGTTAGAACTTGTCCGATCCCCATGAAACGCTCCCGCGACTTCACAATACACGCAGCAATCAGGGAAAAGGTCGAGAAAACCGATGCGCCCAGACTCACCGTCACCAGCACTCCCAGAAGATCGTCCCAATGGAAGCGCAAATGAATTCCCAAAAGCAACGCGACGACGTACACCATAACTGCCTGGCAAATCGCTCGAATGGCAGAGGAGACTGCGCGTCCGAGGACCAGTGCCGTGCGCGGCGCCGGACTCACCAGGAACTTGTGCACGATTCCCAAATCGCGCTCCCAGATCAGCGATATCCCAAAGAAAATCGCTCCAAAAAGCACACTCTGTGCCAGAATTCCCGGAGCCATGAAATCCAGATACGGAACTCCGCCAGTGGGTATCGCCCTGGTCCGCGCAAACACTTGCACGAAGATGGTCAGCCATAAGACCGGCTGCACCATTCTGGTCAGCAACTCGACTGGATCGTGAATCAGCTTGCGGATATCGGCTTCCGCCACCGCATACATTTGCTCGAAAAACAGCGGCACCACCGAACTATTCCAGCCGCTGGGCAGTACGGCGGGTTTGGGCGACATCGCGCAGATTTCCTCCCTCGGCTACCGATACACCGGCGTAATGAACGAATACATCATCCAGACTTGCACTGGAGCCGAGTGCTTGTTTCAGTTCGACGGGCGTTCCTTTCGCCAGCAGTTCTCCGCGATGCAAAAATGCCACCAAATCGCAGAGATAATCCGCCTCACCCATATCATGCGTGGTCATGAGTACAGTGGTTCCAAATTCTTTCCGCAGTTGCAGAATCCGCTGCCAGACGGAATGCCGCGCCGAAGGGTCGAGTCCCACCGTGGGTTCGTCCAGAAACAAAACCTCTGGCCGGTGCAGCATGGACTGCGCGATCTCCAGCCGCCGGATCATGCCGCCCGAATAGTGGCGCACCATTTTGTGTTGGGCATCCGCGAGTTCCATGAACGCCAGCGCCTGAGCAATTCGCTCGTTTCGTTCGGCGCGCGTCAATCCATAAAGCTCCGCCGAGATCACTAGATTTTCGTAGCCAGTGAGGTCCCCGTCGGCCGACAGCATTTGCGAGACGTACCCGATATGCCGCCGGACCAGTTTGGGCTGGCGGACAATATCCAGCCCTGCCACCAGTGCGGTGCCGCTCGTCGGCGGCAGCAGCGTCGTCAGCATCTTGATTAACGTGCTCTTGCCCGCCCCATTGGGACCCAGTAGGCCGAAAATCGTGCCGGCCGGCACAGATAAGGTGAGTCGGTTTAGCGCCACCATTTCGCCAAACCGGCGCGTGAGTTGGATGACTTCAATCGCGAATTCGGGCTCGGGATTGGTCATCTGCTCAATTCACGGCGAGCCTGAATCTGGATGACGCTATCCGCCAATCGAATACATCGGCCGCGGCGGAGGCACAAACTTTGCCGTGTTGATCTGATGCCCGATCCACTTGGCTTTCACCGACGCCCGCACCGCATCCGCGATCGCCGAATCCGGACCGCCATTGCGCAGCAACACCCGCATGTCAGTCTCGTCAATCGCAAACAGACAGTAGCGGAACTTCCCGTCCGCCGTCAGCCGTATGCGATTGCAATTCAGGCAAAACGGTTTGCTCACCGATGCAATGAACCCCACCTTGCCCTTGCCGTCCGCAAACTCGTACTCTGTAGCCGGAGCCCGCGGATCGCGATCCGGAATCTCCCGCAGTGGCCCAATCCCCTGCGTCAGCATCGCAATCATGTCATCCGTAAGCAGCACTTTGCCGTGATCCCAAATCCCCTGCGCATCCAGCGGCATGAATTCGATGTAGCGAATCTCAATCCCGTTCTCGCGCCCAAACCGCGCCAGCGGAACGATATCTTCCTCCACTAAATTCTTCACCGCCACCGCATTGATCTTAATAACCGGATACCCCACCCGCAACGCCGTCTCGATCCCGTCCATCACTTTCCCGAAATCGTCCCGCCGCGTGATCTGCTGAAAGCGCGCCCGGTCGAGCGTATCCAAATGTATGTTCAACCGCCGCAGCCCAGCATCGTAAAGTTCCTGCGCCTGATCCGCCAACAACACCCCGTTGGTAGTCAGCGCCATATCCTGAATGCCGTCGATCTTCCCCAGCCGCCCGATCAATTGCGCGAGCCCCTTGCGCAGCAGCGGCTCCCCGCCCGTGATGCGCAGCTTACGCACGCCCAGCGTAACCGCCACCCGCACAAACCGCTCAATCTCCTCGAATGTGAGAATCTCCTCGCGCGGCTGAAACTTCACGCCTTCCTCCGGCATGCAGTAGAAGCAGCGAATGTTGCAGCGGTCCGTAACGCTGATGCGCAGGTTGTCGTGCACCCGGTCGAAAGTATCGATAAGAGGAGTCACGTTCATTTCACCGCCAGCATCCGCTCAATCGGCACCCGAGCCCGCTCCATAACGTCCGCCGAAAGCTCCACCCGCGGTTGCAGATCTCGCAACGCATCCCGCAGCTTTTCGAGCGTATTCAGCCGCATATAAGGACACTCGCTGCAATTACACTGCTCATTCGCTACGAAATAAAACTTCTTCTCCGGCGCCCGTTTCTCGAGCGAGTACCGCACCCCGCTCTCCGTCATCACGATAAACTCCTGCGCCTCGTGCCCCGCGCACCAATCCACAATCGCCGAAGTCGACCCAATGAAATCCGCCATCGCCAGCACATCCCGCGGACACTCCGGATGCGCCGCCACCAGCGCATTCGGATGCTCCACCCGAGCCTGCGTAACCCGCCGCGCCGGAAAAGTAGCGTGCACGATACACGCCCCCTGCCAGATCTTCATGTTCTCGCGCCCC
Organism: Bryobacterales bacterium; assembly: GCA_963745995.1. Taxonomy (GTDB): domain Bacteria; phylum Acidobacteriota; class Terriglobia; order Bryobacterales; family Bryobacteraceae; genus Palsa-187. The sequence goes on along the minus strand of CAVUZF010000004.1, from coordinate 1,738,298 downwards.
GTCTGCTGCTTGACGTAATTGCCCAGATTCAAATCCGGCAAAAACATCACCGGCCGCTCCGCCGGAATCGAATTCACAATCTTCACCGCATTGCGCGAAGTGCAAAGAATGTCGCTCTCCGCTTTCACTTCCACGGAAGTATTGATGTAAGAAACCACCGCGTACTCCGGATTCGCCCGCTTCCAAGCCCGCAGATCCTCCACCGGACAGCTATCCACCAAACTGCACCCGGCGTTTTTATCCGGAACCACCACAATGCGCTCCGGGTTCAAAACCTTGGCCGTCTCCGCCATGAACCAAACCCCGCAAAACGCAATCACCTCGCCCGCGAAATCCCGAGCCTGCCGAGCCAGTTCCAGACTATCCCCGACAGCATCCGCCAGCTCCTGAATCTCGGCGTCCTGGTAATGATGCGCCAAAATGACAGCCTTCCGGCTGCGCTTCAATTCCGCGATTTCTTCAGTGATGGAAGGGCTAATAACCATGGGGGAGTAACTTCACTCCAATTGTAACGCCTCCCGGTTAGCCCGCCGCACCATCAGCCCCAAAGCCGCCGCCAGCAGCACCGCCAGACGCCAGCAAATACCAACCATGCCCGCGCAGCCAAGCCCCCGAATTTTCCCCCAGTTTCGCGCCCAAATAAGCCAGCGCCGCATACCGCGGCAGCCGCGCCGCAAACAGCACCAGCATGAACCGCTTGCGCGTGACACCCATGGCCCCCGCGCAAGCCGCAAAGGCCTTGAACGGCAGAATCGGAATCGGCAGGAACGCCGGAATAAACACCGTGATCATGCCGTAGCGCAAAAACCACGCGCCGAAACCGCAGCCCCCGCCCCGACGCCGTGTACTTCGCTAAAAACTTCTCCCCGCCGCGCCGCAAAAGCTCAAAGAAAAACAAACTCCCCACCAACGACCCCACCACCGCCAACGCCGCCGTCAACACCGCATCCTCCGGCCGCGCCGCTGTGATAAACAGCAGCAAAAAGTCCGTCCCGCCAGGATTCGGAATCCCTGCCGATTCCACCATCGATAGAATCAGCACCCCTACCGGTCCCAGTTCTTTTAAGAGGTCGAGAAAATGATGCATCCGTTACTCGGCCGCGTCCCCAATCATAGCGAGTAACCGCGCTTCGTCGATAACCTCCACGCCCAACTCCCGCGCCTTGTCCAGCTTCGACCCCGCCTCTTCCCCCGCCACCACATAACTCGTCTTCTTGCTCACCGACCCCGCCACCTTCCCGCCCGCCGCCTCAATCCGCTGCTTGGCCTCTTCCCGCGCCAGATTCGGCAACGTCCCCGTCAGCACCAACGTCTTCCCCGCCAACGGCCCGCCCTCGCGCTTTTTGACCGCGTGAGTGAACGAGAACCCCGCCGCCCGCAGTTTCTCGATCAAAGCATGATTATGCTTCTCCCGAAAGAATCGATGGATACTCCCCGACACCTTCGGCCCCACTTCCTCGGCTTTTTGCAGTTCCTCCTCATCGGCAGCAGCAATCTTATCCAGATCCCCGAACTCCTCCGCCAAAAACTGCCCCGTCCGCTCCCCGACAAACGGAATCCCCAGCCCGTTCAAAATCCGCGGAAGCGGAGCCCTCCGCGAAGCATCGATATTACCCAGCACCTTCTCCGCCGACTTCTTCCCCATCCGCTCCAGCCCCATCAAATCGTCCAGCTTCAGCGCATACAAATCCGCGACGTTCTTCACCAGCCCCTTGTCCACCAATTGATCCACCAGCGCCTCGCCCATCCCGTCAATATTCATCACCCCACGCGCCGCCCAATGCAGAACCGTTTCCTTCAACCGCGCCGGACAACTAATGTTGATACACCGGCTAGCCGCCTCCCCCTCCGCCCGAACAATCTCCCCGCCGCACACCGGACACTTCGCCGGCATGCGAAACGGCCGCCGATGCTCGCCCTCTTTGACCACCCGCACCACGTGAGGAATCACATCCCCCGCCCGCTCCACCAGCACCGTATCGCCGATCTGCACTCCCAACCGCTCCACCTCATCCTCGTTATGCAGCGTGGCCTTTGAAACCATCACCCCGCCCACATTCACCGGACGAAAAAACGCCCCCGGCGTCAACGTCCCCGTCCGCCCCACACTCACCCCAATGTCCTCGACAACCGTCTCCTCCTGCCGAGCCGGAAACTTAAAAGCAATCGCCCACCGCGGAGCCTTGTGCCTCCACCCCAGCCTCTGCTGCTGCGCCACCGCGTCCACTTTAGCCACCACGCCGTCGATCTCATAAGGCAGCCCGTCCCGCTTCTCTTCCCACTCCTTGCAGAACGCCACCAGCGCCTCAATGTCTTTGCACTTGCGCCAATTCGGATTGACTTTGAATCCCATCGCCGTCAGCTCTTCCAGCGTTTCATGCTGCGTAGGAGGCGCCGGCACCAGGTAGTAACTGAAATAATCCAACCTTCGCGAAGCCGTAATCGCAGGATCCAGCACCCGCAGCGACCCCGCCGCCGCATTCCGCGGATTCGCAAACACCGGCAGCCCCGCCGCCGCCCGATCCTCGTTCAACTTGTCGAAGCTTTTGCGGTTGAAAACCACTTCCCCGCGCACTTCCTCCGCCTTCGCGCGAAACGGAATCGAGCGTATGGTTCGCGCATTCTCCGTAACGTCCTCGCCGATAGCCCCATCCCCCCGCGTCACCGCTTGCGAAAACTTCCCCTCCCGATAATGCACCGCCAGCGACAAGCCCGTCCAGCTTCAACTCCGCGACATACTCAAACTTCTCGTCCCCCAACAAATCCCGCACCCGCCGGTCGAAGTCTCGCAGCTCCGTCCTCGTTCAGCGCATTATCCAAACTGAGCATCGGCGACGAATGCGCCACCTTGACGAACCCCTCGCGAGGCTTCCCCCCCACCCGCTGTGTAGGCGAATCCTCCGTAACCAGCTCCGGATGCGCCGCCTCCAGAGCCTGCAACTCGCGCATCATCCGGTCGTACTCAGCGTCCGTAATTTCCGGCGCGTCCAGCACATAGTAAAGATGCTCATGGTGCGCAATCTTCTTGCGCAGCGCGTCGATTTTCTGGGGAATAGAACTCACAGGGAAGTTATACTTGAAAGATAGCCAAATATCAGCAGCCGGTCCTGATCTACAATCCTGTCGCGGGCAAATTCCGGCGGCAGCCCGCGCGTATTCTCCAACGTACCATTGATGCCTTGAAAAAAGTAGGTATCGTAGCCGAACTGACCCCCACCGCAGCCGCCGGCCATGCCACCGAATTAGCCCGCGAAGCCGTAGCCGCCGGAGCCGACCTAATCCTAGTCCTAGGCGGCGACGGAACCATCAACGAAGTAGCCAACGGCGTGATCCCTTCGCGCGTCCCCCTAGGCATTCTCCCCGGCGGCACCGCCAACGTCCTAGCCAACGAACTAGGCCTAGGCAACGGCCTAGAACGCGCCATCGCCCGCCTCGGCCCCTGCGTAGAACGCCGCATCGCCGTAGGCAAACTCTGCACCCCGTTCCGCGACCCGCGCTACTTCCTGCTGATGGCCGGCGCCGGCCTCGACGCCACCATCGTCACCAAAGTAAACCCCGCCCTAAAAGCCCGCGCCGGAAAACTAGCGTATTGGATCGCCGGCCTAGGCGAATTCTTCGGCACCGTCGGCCAATTTCACGCCAAGATCGACGGCAGCCAGACCCAGCACGGCTTCGTACTGGCCTCCCGCGTCCGCAACTACGGCGGCGACATGGAAATCGCCAGCAACGCCTCCCTCCTGAACAACGATTTCGAAGTAGTCCTGTTTGAAGGCTCCAATCCCCTGCGCTACGCCGCCTACATGACCGCCGTAACCCTTCGTCAAGTGAAGTCCATGCCCGGCGTGCGCTCCGTCCGCACCCAACGCGTCGAATTCTCCGGCTCCGCCCACCTGCAAATCGACGGCGAATACGCCGGGCGCCTGCCAGCGTCTCTAGAAATCGTCCCCGACGCCCTGACCCTGCTGATCCCCACCGCCTACCGCTAAATCATGGACAATCTAACCCACTCCCTCGTCGGACTGATGTTAGCCAGAGCCGGTCTCGAGAAAACCACCCCTCGCGGCACCGCCATGATGGTGCTGGCCGCCAACGCCCCCGACGCCGACGCCTTCGTATGGTTCACCGGCACCATGCGCTACATCGAATATCACCGCACCTACACCCACTCCCTAACCTTCCTGCCCCTCGTAACGCTGTTACCCATGCTGATCGTACGCGCCAAATTTTCCCTGCGTTCCTACCTCGCGGCGATGATCGGCGTCCTCAGCCACCTCCTCCTCGATTGGACCAACACCTATGGCATACCCTTAGCGATGCCCTTCTCCAACCACCGCTTCCGCCTCGACATCAACAACATCATTGACGCCTGGATCCTGGCCATCCTTCTGCTAGCCATCGCCGCCACCGCCCTCACCCGCTTGGTCAACGCCGAAATCGGCGAACGCAAGTCCACCGCCCCCCGCCGCACCTGGGCCTGGGTAGCGCTAGCCGGTGTGCTGGCCTTTGAAGGACTCCGCATCGTCACCCACGCCCGCGCCGTAGAAGTCATGTCCACCCGCCTCTATCAAGGAGCCCCGCCCAATAGAGTCATCGCGATTCCCAACAGCTTCAACCCCTTCACCTGGAAAGGCGTCATCGAAGGCGCAAACTTCGCCATCGTCCTACCCGTGAACTTGCGCGCCGACTACGATCCCGCCGCCGGACGCCTGTATCGCGCCCCGCTCCCGGTCCCCGGCATGGAAGCCGCCCTGCGCACCCATCCCTTTGAGGTGTTCAGCCGCTGGTCGCAAGCCCCCTTCTGGCGAGTCACCCCCGTCGGAGACGATCTTCGCTTGGAGTTAATCGACCTGCGCTTCGGCACCCCCGACAATCCAGGTTTTGCCGGCGTCTCGGCCTTGGTCGATCGTATGGGGAACGTCCTGCGCTCCGGTTTCGGATTCTAGCGCCGCGAACGCGGCCGCATGGCGTCGTCAATCATGGCAGAAGCAGTAGCCTCGGCGTCCACCCGCAGCTCGCCCGCTGCATAGGCCCGCATCAGCCCTTCCATCTTGGCCTGCCGCTCCGGCGAATCCCCCGCCAGCGACCGCAGCGTGCGGACTAATTCAGCCAAATGGAAATCCCCCGCGTGCGGGTCTTGCAGCCGTGCAGGAGCAGTGCCAGCCGAGGAGCCCACAGATGTTCGATTGGGATGATTCACGTTCATGGTGTCTCCGTGGGCAAGGCCCGCGTGAATTCATTATCGACCATCACCGTCGAAATGTGAACCTTAGTTTCCATGCAACCGCCTAGGTTCGTACCTACCCATAATACTCCCGTGTACTAGGAAGGCTGTACCAGCTCCGGATGCTCCATAAAGCTATAGCAAATCATGTGACAGATAATATGATGCGCATCCTCAATCCGCCCCATATGCGGCTCCGGCACGTGAATGTTCAGGTTGGCCAACGCCCCCAGCCTCCCCCCATCCCGCCCCGTCAGGGCCAGCGTCCGGCACCCAATCGAGTTCGCATACTCCATCGCCCGCACCACATTAGGAGAATTCCCCGACCCGCTAATCGCCATGTACAAATCCCCCGGCTCAGCAAAATTCTTCAACTCCTCGACCAACGCATCGGCGTAACTAACATCGTTCGAGTAAGCCGTCATCGTAGGCAGATTTTGCCCCAGCGCCACAATCCGGAAGCGCGACTTCCCCGTACTAGCGCCCTTCACCATATCGCAAACAAAATGCGCAGCCGTAGCCGCGCTCCCCCCATTGCCCGCCACAAACAACGCGCGCTTCGCCTCGCGAGCCTCCTTCATCCACCCAATCGCCTGCGCCACCAGCGCCGTGTCGATTGTCGAAAGCGTAGAAAGCAGCCTCTCCCGATACTCCGTAGGAAATGTCATCACCAGAAATATTGTATCCCGCCCCAGCGTTTACGCTGATCCTATGGGCGCGACCAAGACCGTGCTGACGGCTCAGGAATTCGACAACTACTCCTTCGAGGAAGACAAGCGCTACGAACTCGACGGGGGAGAGTTGATCGAGATGACCAAGTCCACGTACAAGCACAACCGCGTGTCGGGAAGACTGCTTTTCGCACTTGATCTGTTCTTTCGAAGCACTCGCCTACAGGATTAGTCGCCAATTACATCATCAATTTCAATTTTTGCCAAATATCTTAACGATTCAGCGGCTGACATATGCCTGTAGCGCTTCAGTATTAAGATGCAGGTCGGTCCAAAGCCTAATCTCTTGGCGCTCCTCAACAACTCGCTTTGCTCTTCCTCCGGTTTGGACCAAAATGTGCGCAGATCCAAGGAGGAGCGTTGGCCTTCCGCAATGGAATAGTTCGGTTTCTGAAGACGTATCAGCGTCCAAAAGTGAGGCAAATCTGGCTGGAAGAGTTCCCAGCGAACGAACACTTTCATGTCTTTCCAGCCCGCAAACCATTCCCTATGTGGATCACAGCCCCAAGAGCTAGGGAATAGCGGCCTAGCGCAGTCTTCAAAAGCTTCGCGGCTCGTAGAAGATGGCTCTACTACGAGCCATTGGATAACCGAAGGACTTGTCCCGGGCCACATGAGGTCTGTGGTCAAAAACGACAGGGAAGCAATCTCTTCCTGATGCATTTCCATGACGTTCAAATCTGCCGTTGCCACCCCGCCCGGTCCACGAGGGACGAACAGCTTGAGAAGGAAAACCTTTCCCGAGACTGCAACAACCCAATTCGTCTTGCCCAACTTCGTCCTGACTGCCAACATGAGGTTCCAGAGCAAAAGAAGCGAAAGTCCGATTCGCAGTACAGGCAAAGTAGCGATAGCTACCCGGGCACCTGCCAGAAGTACCAGAATGATGGCGTTACCCAGCAGGGCGGTTGGAAAGTCGTAGAGCCGACGGCGGACCAAAATGCAATCTCGCGACGCTAGCACACGAGCCACATCCGAAGAATCAGATCGCAGCAATCTCATTTTCAAGCCGCGCCAGCCTAGACTATCATGGCTGCGCCCCCACGCAAAGGGCTGCAAGCGAGGTCAAGCGCCGATCTCCGAAAACCTGTACGCCCTCTCCCCCAACACCCGCAGAGCCCCTGACGTCGCCGTCATCCTAGGCGGTCGCCGCGAAGAACTAAAAAACGCCAAGGTGATTCCCATCGTCCGACGTGAAAGAAATAGAAATCTGGAAAGGCCCCAGCCTCCCCGACCCGGTCCTCGCCAGCGCCATCGTCCTCACGTCCGCTCTTCTGCCCAGCTTCGCCCTGCCGCTCGAAGAGTTGTTCGCCTGAATCACCCCCACGGATTCACCACCTTTACACCGCAGTGCTCGAAATCGTCCGTGTTACGCGTAGCAATCGCCGCCCCGCAAGCCCGCGCGATCGCCGCGATTTGCGCGTCAGCCTGCGTGATAGGACGCCCGCGCTTCCGCCGCGCTCCCACGATCCCAGCGAATTCTCGTGCCGCATTGCTATCGAAGGGCAGTATTCGTTCCTCAAAATCCTCGCGAAAACTAGCCTCCGCCGCCTGCGCAATCGCCGTCCGCCGCCTTCCGCTCGGAAGCAACTCGATCCCCACCAGAATCTCCGCCTGAGTAATGCTGGTGAGGTAAAGTTCCCCCTCGGGATGCGAGTTGCACCACTCGACAACGTGCGGCGAGGGCGAAGCCTTGATCAATTCTGACAACACGTTGGTGTCCAGAACGATCATTCGTCAAACGTCGGAGGTTTGCGCATCGCCTCGCGCGGAATCTTCGGGAGTTCCGCTCCCCCCAGCCCCGCGAAGCGCGCATGAATCCGATCCGCCAAGCTTCGTCGACCCCGCGCCGGCCGCGTTAGCGTAGCCCTCAGAATCTCCCGCGCCTCCGCCTCCATCGAGCGCTTATGTTGCGCCGCACGAACACGCAGCCGCTCCTTGGTAGTGTCATCCAATTGGCGGATAAGAATGGTGCTCACAATCCAATGATATCACCGATAGCATTGATATCAACTTCAAGGCCTATTTGCAAAAGCCACGCCAAAAACGTATACAGCCACGATTGCAGCGGCACTGAGCGCCGGGAGGTAGACGGCTCGTCGAAGTTTCTTCCTCAGTAGCATTGCCGCGACAAGAATAACTGGGTACGCCCAACACGCCGCAAGCAGGATATAAGCCCCTCGAGAGCCATTGCTGCCGAATGCCATTGCGCCGATTGCAAACGAAATGATTGGGATTAATAGAACGATCCACAAGAAAAACAATATATTTTCAAGCAGTCGATCATTGCTCGGTTCGAATCGATGGTCCAATTCGTCCCCACGTCGTGAGGATAGCTCACGCCGTTGTTTTGATGCTGATCGAACGCGCAGCCCCTGCTGGGTAGCGTCATCCAGTCGCCGGATCAGAATAGTGCTCCCTGCCAAATCGAATTTTTAAGCCGCCCGCCTAGCCTGGATGCGCCTTCGCTCAGCTGCCGTGAGTTCCCTCTGCGCCATTTTCAAATCGTAGTGGATTTGCAGGTTCATCCAGAACTCCGGACTGTTACCGAAATAAAGACTCAACCGGACCGCCGTATCAGCCGAAATCCGCCGCCGGTTGTGGACAATCTCAGCAATCCGATTGGGCGATATCCCTATAGCCTTCGCTAGTTGATTCTGCGACAGCCCATACTCGTCCAGGAATTCCTCTTTCAGCATCATCCCGGGGGCGACAGGAGCAAATTCGTTCTTAGTCATTTCTCCCTCCTAGTGGTAATCCACAATCGAAACTTTCCGCGCGTCCGTGCCCGTCCATTGAAAGACCACGCGCCACTGCTGGTTGATTCGAATCGAATAATAACTCGCCAGTTTGCCCCGCAGCTTCTCCAGACGATTCGACGGAGGAATCGCCAGGTCATCCAGTCGCGCCGCCGCATGGATGGCTTCCAATTTTCGTTTGGCCCTCGCCGCAAAGCCGGCGAATTTTCTAACCCTCTGATCCTGGAACAATCGTTCCGTGTCCACGTCGCCAAAAGACTGAATCAATGATCAGATTATACCGCATCCCGGTATAAGAGAAAGAAACCCTTACCGCCGCTTCGTCCGGATCACAATCGGCGTGCCCGTAAAATCAAACCTCTCCCGCAACCGGTTCGCCAAATACCGCTCCGCCGAAAAATGCAGCTTCCCCGCCTTATCCGTAAACGCCACAAACGTCGGAGGCCGCACGTTCGCCTGCGTCATATAGTAAATCTTCATATCGTATTCCCACTCCAGCGACGCGACGAACCGGTTCAACTCCCCTGTAGTCACCCGCCGCGAAGCCGCCTCATAAGCCTTCTTGATCAGCGGAAACAACCCGCGCGTCCCCAACCGCTTCTCCGCCGAAACAAACGCAATCGGAGCATACTCCAGAAACTTCAAATTGTCCCGAATCTGCTCGATAAACTTTTTCTTATTCTTGTCCTTAGCCGCATCCCACTTATTCACCACCAAAATAATCGCCCGCCCCTCTTCATGCGCATATCCCGCGATGGTGGCGTCCAGCGCCAGCACTCCTTCGCTAGCGTCCATGACGAGCAGCGCCACATGCGACATCCGCAAATGCCGCCGCGCCATCACCACGCTGAGCTTCTCCGCCATCAGCTTGGTTTTGCCCTTGCGCCGGATACCCGCCGTGTCGACAAACACATACTCCGTGCCGTCCTCCGTGACTTTTTCATCGACGGCATCCCGCGTAGTCCCCGCCACCGGCGAAACAATCGCGCGCTCCGTCCCCGTCAGCGCATTCAACAACGTCGACTTCCCCACGTTAGGCCGCCCGATAATCGCAATCTTAATCGGCAGTGTCCGCTCGTCTTCCGGCTCGGGCTCCGGACCCGCATCCTCCCCCCGCACCTTCTTCCGCGCCTGCGGCTCCGCAACAAACCCTTCCGTAACGTGATCCAGCAGGTCTTCAAACCCCAACCGGTGCTCCGCCGAAACCGGAAACAAATGTTTAAAACCTAAAGCGTGAAATTCGTGCGTCAGCCCCTCGCGCTTCGGACTGTCAATCTTATTGACAGCCACCGAAACCGGCTTCCCCAGCTTATGCAGCATCCGCGCCAGATCCCGGTCCACACCCGTAATCTCACTCCGCCCGTCAATCAGAAAAATGATGTGCGCAGCCGTCTCAAACGCCGTCCGCGCCTGCTTCAGAATCTGCGTCGGAATCATCTCATCGTCATTGAGAACGATCCCGCCCGTATCGATCAAATCGAATTTGCGACCGCGATAAGTAGCCTCACCGTAAATGCGGTCCCGCGTGATGCCCGGCTCATCGCCCACAATCGAGCGCCGCTGCCCGATAATCGCGTTAAATAAGGTGGACTTGCCGACGTTCGGCCGCCCCACAATCACCACCGACGGAAGTGTAGACACGTACCTCTATCATCGCTTGCCGCGGAGCCGAAAACACCATTTACTTCGCCACCCCCTTCGTAGCGTGCCGCTACAAACCGTGACGCTACTTAGGCCCCACCCCTTTTGTGTGGACCTTAGGCCGCGACTCCCCGCTAACCTTCCGCTTCTGAGCAGGCCCCGGAATGACTTCGGATGCAGGCAAATCGTGCGAGTCCTGCGCACCCGTGAGCACCAGATAGCTGGTATCGTGCGGATGACTCCGCGAAGACAAATGATTCGTCACCGGATATTCGGTAACCACCGTCTCCACATCCCGGCAATGGGGACAGAACGGAACCGTAATGTTTCGTTCCCGCAGCCAGTAAGCCGTAGCTTGTGGCTTGTGAAGGGCCGCCAAGATATAAGGAATAGCTCCCTGCTCAATCCACTCACTGAACTCCTCGGTTCCGTCTTCGTGAATCACTTTGACTTGATATTCGCTACCGTGATTGTGGTTGTGATTGTGCGCCATGGCTACCTCCTCATCGCACTTCGCCGAACGGCCCGTTTGGTTTCGTGGAGAACAATTTTCTGGCTGTGCGGAGCAGCTCATTCCCTCAAAACGCGGCGCAAGGCCTTCGGGCGACTACCCCCCTCGAATGCACGAGCTATGCCAAACCTCTCCTGGACATATGCCAAATCAGCCTTTACTTGCGCAACGGAGTCCGACGCCAGATAAGGAAGTGGGTCCCTTCACGCAGAAATTAGCAGTCGAAGGCCGTCTTGCCCCACCCACCCTTGACAGCCCGCCTCCGCAACGCACTAAGATCTAAGAGGCTCACAGGAGGAAGACAGGCATGCTAAGTCGATTGTGCTTGTTCCAGACGGCGGCAGCATTGATCGCCGCCTTCCCGCCGGCTCTATTCGCGCAGTGGCCGGACCACCCCACTCCCGCTGTTCCCCGCACGCCCGACGGCAAGCCTAACCTCTCCGCGCCCACCCCGCGCTCCCCCGATGGCAAGCCCGATTTCTCTGGAATGTGGGGATGGGCCACCATCGGTCCGCCCTGCGGCGCCCACTGCGACGACCTGCAAATCGGCTGGGAATTTCTCAACATCGCCCACAACCTCAAGGAAGGTTTGCCCTATCAACCCTGGACAGCCGAGCTGGTCAAGAAACGCAAAGAGGATAAGGCCAAGGACGATCCCAACGTCCGCTGCATGCCCCGCGGTGCTCTGCGCATCTGGACCGACGACTACTACAAAAGAATCTTTCACGTCCCCAATCGCCTGGAAATCCTGACCGAGCGTAATATGCAATATCGCCAGATCTTCCTCGACGGCCGCGCGCTTCCCGTCGATCCGCATCCCACCTGGAACGGCTATTCCACGGCCCAGTGGGACGGAGACACTCTAATAATCCACACCATCGGTTTCCGCGACGATCTATGGCTCGACTCCGACGGCAACCCCCTCACCAACGCCGCCAAAGTGACCGAAAAGCTCCGCCGCCCGAACTACGGGACCCTGGAAATCGAAATCACCGTGGACGATCCCAAAGCCTACACGGCCCCCTGGACCGTAAAACTAACCCAGCCGCTAGTGCTCGATAGCGAACTGCTGGATTACTACTGCCTGGAAAACGAGAAAGACTTCGTCCACATGGTTGGCAAGTAACCCCGCCCCGAGTCCGGCCTCGCAGCGCACGACAAGCCCGATCGCAAACTTGCTCTAGGCCTGCTTAAGCAAATTTGCAGTAAAAGTACTATTGTGTGGCGAACGGATGCAGAGTATTCTGGACCAACTAAACGGGGGCGACGAGCCCTTCAGATACCGGCCCGTGTCGGCCAGAAAAGGTCACGTTACCTCAATGAAATCAACCCTAAGATTTCCATTGGGAATCCTCGCCGCCGTGTTGTCAGCGAGTGCCCAATCCAATTTGCCAGATCTCTTTCCGTTCCCGAATGAAAGCGGGGTGCTGCAGAATCACAACACCTCCCATCAACCCATCCCTCTGACGGGAGCGTTCTTTCAGTCTCTCGGCACCAACGGGCGCAGTTGCAGTACCTGCCATAAGCCCGCTCAAGCCTTTTCCATTTCCGCCGCCGAGGTCAGTCTCCGCTTTCTTCTTACCGGCGGCAACGATCCTATTTTCCGCACGAACGACGGTTCGAATTGCGATCAGAACATCGACGTCTCCACGCTCTCCGGCCGGCGTAAGGCTTACAGCCTGCTGCTCAGCCGCGGCTTAATCCGCATCGCCCTGGTGCCCCCCGCCGGCGCCCAATTCGCAGTGACCGGTGTGCAGAATCCCTACGGTTGTAACAGCACGCAAACGCTCTCGATGTACCGCCGCCCGCTGCCCTCCACCAATCTCCGCTTCCTCAGCACCCTCATGTGGGACGGCCGCGAATCCTCGCCGCAGACGGACACCGAAAAATTCTCCTACGCCACCAATCCCGCGGACTTGCTGGCCAACCTCGCCCATCAAGCCATCGACGCCACTACCGGACACGCCCAGGGATCCGTCCCCACCGCGGCCCAGGTGCAGGACATCGTGAACTTTGAAATGGCACTGACCAGTGCCCAGGGCTATGACTATTTCGCCGGCGCCCTAAACGCAGGCGGCGCCACCGGAGGCCCCGTAGCCATCGCCTCTCAACCCTTCTACATCGGCATTAACGATCCCCTCGGTAACGACCAACTCGGTACCACCTTCAATCCCGCGATCTTCAACCTCTACTCCGCCTGGTCGCAACCGCACAGCGGCTTCGCCGGCATTGAGGAACTGCGCCGCGCCAGCATCGCCCGCGGCGAGACCCTGTTCAACACCCTCCCCATCAATATCACCGGCGTCGCCGGACTCAACGACGTCCTCGGAGTCGCCACCATCCCCGGCAACTGCGGCACCTGCCACTCCACCCCCAACGCCGGCAACCACTCCTTCCCGTTGCCCATCAATATCGGAGTAGGAGACCTGACGAGTCCCCTCGACGTCAGCTATCTCCCCGTCTTCACCCTCACCAACAACACCACTCACGAAGTGAAGACCACCACCGATCCCGGCCGCGCGCTCGTCACCGGACTATGGGCCGACATCGGAAAAGTAAAAGGCCCCATCCTCCGCGGACTAGCCGCCCGCGCCCCCTATTTCCACAACGGCTCCGCCCAAACCCTCAACGATGTAGTGACGTTCTACAACCAACGCTTCAATCTAGGACTCACCCGCCAAAACCAGCAGGATCTAGTAGCCTTCCTCAGCACCCTCTAACCGCAAAAAGGGACAGGCTCGAGTTTCGCGCCTGTCCCTTTTAGCCCGACAATGCGAAGATAAAGCCATGGCCGAACTGATCTTCGAGGTCACCCAGGAAACCGACGGCGGCTATTGCGCCGAGTGCCTGACCCTCGACATTTTCACGGAAGGCGACAACTGGGATGATCTCCGTTCCAACGTCCGCGAAGCCGTTCGCGCCTACTTCTTCGACGGAAACATTCCCGAACGCGTCCGCCTTCACCTCGGCGATTTACATTTAGCGGGAATCTAAACCTTGACTCGCAAGTACTCGCTCGTCATCGAAGGCCACCCCACCGGCTACAGCGCCTACGTACCCGAACTCCCCACCATCCTCGTAACCGACCGCAAGCGCTACAATAAAGTCGTGCCGTCGAACACCTACCACGTAATGCCCGCCAAGAAAGGCTGGGTTCTGCGTAAAGTGGGCGCCAGCGACACCAAACCCTTCATCACCAGCGCGAAGCCATCGAGGACGCTCGTAAGCATCTCACCAGCGCCCCCGGGCAAATCGTCATCCACAACGCCGATGGGAACATCCGTGACGTTGAGTTCTATAAGCTCCCCAAGATCCAATCGCCTCCCCGGAGCGGGCGCTTCAAGGCCAGGAAGATCGAACGCGCCGTCACCTCGATCATCTTCGACCCGCGCTTTTCCTTAACCAACTGACCCGCGGCGAAGACCTACGTCAGAAGTAAAGACGTCTTCATCAACTGCCCCTTCGACTCGCCCTATAAGCCCATCTTCAACGCCATCGTTTTTGCCGTTTGCGAACTCGGCTTCAGCGCCCGCTGCGCCATCGAGACAGACGACGCCGGCGACACCCGCCTCGAAAAAATCACGCGCATCATAAAATCTATCGGATAATGAATCGATCTAAAGGAGAGGGATAGCTTGCGCCTTTCGCACGTGACAATTCGTAATTTCCGATCGATAGCAGACATTGAGATTCCTTTCGATCCACCTTGCCGCATTCTCGTAGGGATTAACGAGACTGGCAAATCGAATATATTAAGGGCGCTTGCGTTGCTAGACCCAGACACGGAACCAATTCCGGCCGACCTGCGTGATTTTCACCCCGACGAAGATCTCGACCAGAGCGCCTACGTTCGTTTCGTTTTTGTTTTGGATAAGAAGGAAAGGAAAGCTAACTATGAAGCGGCGCTTTCAAAGGTTCTCGCAACGAACCTAGCGGTGCCCGTTGTTTCACATAAGACTCAGGCGCTGACGCTAGCTGAGTTGTTCGACATAAGGACCGAAGCGCTCTATACGGTGAACCTTCGAACGAAGAAAAAAACCTCGACGGCGTGGGCACTTGATCCGTCCTTCAGCGCGAAGCCAGGCTGGAAGAAACCAACCAAAGAGTGCCCAGCCACCTTCAACATCCAGAAGCCAGATGGAACCTCTACCCTGCTTAATAAGATCATCTTGCTTCAGGAAGAGGCCATTCAGGGCCAAGCGATTCCGCCCGAATACTTGCAAGATATTGAGACCGAGGATTTAAGCGGGATGCTCGGAATCCAGATTGGACGACACTTAAACGATAATCTACCGCCGTGTGTCTTTTGGTCTTATACAGAAGCAAACCTGCTGCCTGGGCAAATCGAACTCAGAGCCTTCGCGGCAAACCCGGAAATATGTGCGCCGCTCAAGCATATGTTCGAGCTAGCGGGGATATCTGAAATCGCGGCGGCGTTCATAGAGGCGGGAACGCGCCCAAACGGCCTTCGAAATTTACTTAATCGTGTTGCAACTCGTGCAACCAAGCACATGCATTCTGTATGGAAAGAGCACCGAACGATACGTATCGAACTCGCGCCAAACGGTCCATGTATCGATGCTAGCGTGAAAGATGAATACAATCTTTATGATTTTTCACGTCGCAGCGACGGCTTCAAGCGCTTCGTCACGTTTCTGCTAATGGTCTCAGCACGAGTCAAGTCAGATCAATTGGTTGACACTCTCTACCTTCATGATGAGCCCGACGTAAGTCTGCATCCCTCGGGGGCTCGTTACCTTCGCGACGAATTGATTAAGATATCCCAACGCAATTACGTGGTCTTCAGTACCCATTCGATCTTCATGGTTGACAGAGAACTTCTCAGGCGACATTTGATAGTCAAAAAGAAAGGCGAAATCACATCGGTACAGGAAGTCGATGAATCCAATATTGTTGATGAGGAAGTTATCTACAACGCATTAGGATACTCGATATTCGAGAACTTGAAACCCAGCAACATCATCTTCGAGGGCTGGCGAGATAAACGGCTCTTTCAAATAGCGCTTACAACGCCAAAATACAAAGATCTGAAGCATTCGCTTTCCAGCGTCGGGGTTTGTCATGCAAAAGGAGTGAAAGATGTGGGCCGCATCACGCCGATATTAGAGCTCGCCGGTAGATCTTGGATTGTGATCAGCGACGGCGACAATGTCGCCGTAGAGCAACAAAAGCTATACAACGGCGAGGGAACTTGGTACCGGTACGACGAACTTCTTCCAACTCAAACGTCAATCACGGGAGAGGACTTTATCAAAGCAGATGCGTTCAGACCGATCCTCAAGAAAATTACATCGGAGTACCCTCTGCTGGATGCTCTGATTTTCGATGCTCTAACTACCGCAGCGCCCAAACTAAGCACCATCAAGGCATGGCTTGTTCGAGGAAAAATCGGAGGCGACGAGATCAAACGTCTCCTTGAGTCAATAAAGGAAACGCTGTTCTCCGATCTGAAGCCTAGTCAGATCGAGGACAAATATTACGACCTCCTCGTCAAAATTGACTCGACTCTAAACCCGCCCAAGGCTTGAGCGGACCACGAAGTCGCACGCAAAAACGGTCTATAAAGACCTGACCATCACCGCTCAGCTTCATTTGTCATTCACCAATCCTTCAATTACTTCCGTTCAGCGCTTCCCTCCGCCCCCACTTCCCACCCCCTACCCTCTCCCCCAGAGGCCCAAATCCAAAATGTCAGTAATCACACCCGAAAAATCCACCACCGCCCGCATCAACGGCGCCAAATCCCACGGCCCCACCACCTCGGCAGGCCTAACCGTGTCCTCCCGCAACGCCCTCCGCCACGGTCTCTCCGCGAGCCTCACTCCTGCCCTCCCCGCCGTCTCCCCCGTCCTCCCCACCGAATCCGCCGCCGACTACCAAACCCTCCTCAACTCCTACCTCTCAGAGTTCTCCCCCATCGGCCTCCTGGAAACCGAGTTAGTAGAAACCATGGCCGCCGCCCGCTGGCGCCTCCGCCGCCTCTCCACCATCGAAACCACCCTCCTCACCCTCGAAATGGACCGCCTAGCCGAATACGCAGAGCGCCACTTCAAAGACCTCCACCGCGACCCCACCCCCGAGGGCCGCCTGGCTCTAACCTTCAACAGCATGGCGAACAAACCCGCACTCAACCTCCTCCTCCGCTACGAAGCCACCCTAAACCGCACCTACGCCCGCGCCCTAAAACAACTACAGCAACTCCAATCCCTCCGCGATTACGAAGAATTACCAAACGAACCCACGCCCGCCCCAACTCCTTTAGAACCCGCACTCTCCGTCACACCCACCACCCTCGCGTCCGACAGCGAACCGGCCCCCGCCCCGCAACGTGCGACAATAGAGGCGTCCCCCCTTATAAATGACCAACACCTCCATCCGTAACATCGCAATAGTTGCGCACGTAGACCACGGAAAGACCACCCTGGTCGACGCCATGCTCCGTCAAAGCGGCATTTTCAGAGAAAACGAAGAAGTAGCCGAACGCGTCATGGATTCGAACGACCTCGAACGCGAACGCGGCATCACCATCCTCGCCAAAGCCACCGGCGTCTACTATCACGACATCAAAATCAACATCATCGACACCCCCGGCCACAGCGATTTCGGCGGCGAAGTCGAACGCGCCCTCAAAATCGTCGACGGCGTCATGCTGCTCGTCGACGCCAGCGAAGGCCCGCTCCCCCAGACCCGCTACGTGCTGAGCAAGGCGCTCGAAGCCCGCCTTCCGCAAATCGTCGTCATCAATAAAATCGACCGCCCCGACGCCCGCATCCCCGAAGTGCTCGACGAAATCTACGACCTGTTCATCGATCTCGACGCCACCGAAGACCAGCTCAACTTCCCCGTCATCTACACCAACGGCAAGGAAGGCATCGCGAAACTACAAATTGGAGGACGAGAGCACCAACCTGCGCCCCCTCTTCGACACCATTCTCGAGAGAACCCCGCCGCCCGCCCGGCGATCCCGACGCCATCCTGCAACTCTTAGTAGCGAACCTGGATTACAGCGAGTACCTCGGACGCCTGGCCATCGGCCGCGTCTTCAACGGAACGCTGCGCCTAGGCGACGAAGTCTCCATCGCGAAACTGAACGGCACCTTCCACAAAACCAAAATCACGAAGCTCTATTCGTTCTCCGGACTCAAGCGCGTCGACGAAACCATAGGCCGCACCGGCGACATCCTGGCGATCGCCGGAGTCGAAGGCATCACCATCGGCGAAACCGTCACCAGCGCCACCGAACCCAAGCCGCTCGCCCACATCCAAATCGACGAGCCCACCATCGCCATGACGTTCACCATCAACACGTCGCCCTTCTCCGGCCGCGAAGGCCAGTTCGTCACCTCGCGCAACCTGCGCGACCGCCTGGATAAAGAACTCCTCACCAACGTCTCCATCAAAGTGGAAGAAGCCGGCGGCCCCGACGCCTTCAAAGTAATGGGCCGCGGCGAACTCCAACTCGCCATCCTTATAGAAATGATGCGCCGCGAAGGCTTCGAGCTAGCCGTAGGCAAACCCGAAATCCTGACCAAAACCATCGACGGCAAACTCTGCGAGCCGCAAGAACTCCTGGTCATCGATTGCCCCGAAAACTTCGTCGGCGTAGTGATCGAAAAACTCGGCACCCGCAAAGGCAAGATGGCGAAAATGGTGAACCACGGCTCCGGCCGCGTGCGCCTGGAATTCCACATCCCCTCGCGTGGCTTGATCGGCTTGCGCAGCGAAATGCTGACCGACACCAAGGGCACCGCCATCATGAACTCGCTGTTCGATGGCTACATCGAATGGCAAGGCGAAATCCCCACCCGCCCCACCGGCTCTCTCATCGCCGACCGCCCCGGCAAAACCACCGGCTATGCGTTATTCAATCTCCAAGAACGCGGCGACATGTTCGTAGGCTCCGGCCTAGAAGTCTACGAAGGAATGATCGTAGGCGAAAACGCCCGCGATGCGGATCTCGACGTCAACATCGTCAAAGAAAAAAAGCTCACCAACATGCGCGCGTCGAGCGCCGACGAAGCCATCCGCCTGGTTCCTCCCCGCCTATTAAATCTAGAGCAGGCGTTAGAATTCATCCGCGACGACGAATTAGTAGAAGTAACCCCAAAATCCATCCGCCTGCGCAAAAAAGTACTCAAGCAGAACCAGCGCTAACTATAAGTATCTTGGAATCAATAGCATACGTGGTCCAAGCTTCCCAATCCTTGGACCCGCGTGCGATACTAGCCTTCAGCCGCCATGAGCCAAGTGAGCGAGGCGACAGCCCGTTATCACAAATTAATCGAAAGTGAACCGTACATTGACTTGGCTTGGGCCGAGGCGCTGCAAGCGCGCCTGCGTGCCGAAAAGCTAGTCAGCCGGCCCCTGTCACCGGTGCTGCGTCCACACTTTCTCACCACCCGCGACTATGCCATCTTAGGCAAAGCCGCCGCGACTGTATTCTCCGCCATCGATCGCGCCGAGCAGATGATCCTAGCCACGCCCGCCCTGCTCTCGCGCATGCAGTTGCTCCCCGCCGAGCGCATGCTCGCCGCCGTCGAGCCCGGCTACTCCTCGCAAGCCTTGTCCGGATTGCTCGATGCCAACCTGCACAACGGCTCCACCCACTTTGTAGGACACCGCGTAGGCGCCCCGTCGAGCGTCGTCTATGGCGACCTGCTCGCCGACATCTATTTCGACGCGCCGCCGGTCAAGGAATTCCGCAAGAAACACAAGCTCTCGAAACTCGGCGGCACCAAAGCCCTGACCGCGGCCATTCTCAAAGCCTACAAAGAATTCGGCGGCAAGAATAAGAAGCCATCCATCGCCTTCGTCGAATCGCGCGCGCCCTTCCAGCCCGCCGATTCGAGCGAGAACTCGCTGCTCGCCGAGCACCTCCGCCGCGACGGCTTCCAAGCCGAAGTGGCCTCGCCCGAGCAGCTCGAATACAAGAACGGCCAGCTCCGCCGCGGCGACATGGTGATCGACATCGTCTACCGCTGCGTCCGCGTGCAAGAGTTCTTAGTCCGCTTCGATCTCAACCACCCGCTGGTCCGCGCCTATAAAGACCGCGCCGTGTGCATGGTGAACAGCTTCCGCTCCGAGGTCGCCGCCAAGCGCGGCATGTTCGATTTGCTGACCGACGACGCCGTCACCGCCAAGTTCCCCGCCGCCGAGCGCAAAGCCATCAAGGATTTCATCCCCTGGACCCGCATGGTCCAAGCCGCCAAGACCACCTATAAGAACCACAGCGTCGACCTGCCCGACTTCGTCATGAAGCACCGCAACAAGCTGGTGCTGAAGCCCAACGACGACACCTCCGACCAGAACACCTTCCGCGGCGCCGAACTCGACGAACTCGGTTGGGAGAAAGCCCTGCGCCAAGCCATGCGCAGCCCCTACGTGGTGCAGGAAGTAGCCGATCCCGCCCGCGCCGTCTTCCCCTTGCTCCAATACGGCAGCCTGGTCATGAAGGAGATGCAGGTGGAAGTCCACCCGCACTTCTTCGGCGGCAAACTCCACGGCGCCTCCAGCTTGGCTGCACGTCGCCGGCTCCTCCGGCTTCTCCACGCTCTCCGGCCTCGCGCCGACGTTCCTGCTCGAAGCTAAGTAGCGCTCCACCCACGCTCCTGCGCTACTATGAAGCACCATGACTTCTATCCGCTCCCTCATAGCTGCGTTCGCACTATTGTTATCGATCGTTCCTCTCGACGCACAAACCCCCGCGTGCACAGATGCCGTTTTTAAAGGCACCTATTACTTCCTGCTGAATGGCTCCCTTATACCCGGCAGTCTGCCGGTACCGTACGGATCGTTGGGCAAGGCGATCGCAGATGGACAAGGCGGAATCTCGGGAAGCGCCGTCACCACCGTGAACGGCACCTCCGGCAACTTTACGCTCACCGGCACGTACTCAATTGCGCAAAACTGCACCGGGACCGCGTCGCTCACTGCGACCTCGGCAACCACTACGCCCACCACGGTCACGGTGAACCTGCAGTTCGTCGACAACGGGCAGAGCGCCGTCTTCGCGTTCTCGACGCAGGGGCAAGTCATTGCCGGCCGCGGCTACCAGGCCACCAGTACCGGCACCACCCAATGCACGAATGCCTCGGTCAATGGCAGCTACGGCTATCTCTTCGCAGGGCTGCTTTCCGGAAAGCCCTACGCGGAAGAGGGTCAGGTAACGTCCGATGGGAACGGAGGGCTCAGCGCCAGCAGCGTCGTGAATCTCAACGGCAGTCTCACTCCTGTTCCCGCTCACGGCACCTACACCATAGGCAGCGATTGTTCCGGCACGGCGCAACTGATTAATCAGTTCGGCACCCACAACTTCAGCTTCGCAGCGGTCCAAGATGGCCTCAAATTGGTGTTCTCGGAGATCGACTCCGGCGCAGTGATCAGCGGCTACGCCGATCCGCAGTCGCCCGCGCGCGTCCTCCTCCCGGATTTCGTCTTCGGCGGCGGCTTCTATTCGGCACTCTACTTCACCAATCAAACTAGCAGCCCAGTCTCGTTCACAGTGAACTTCTTCTCCGACGATAGCAGTGCGCTGAGCGTGCCCTCGGTCGGCGGAACGTCCACCACCGTGAATCTAGCCGCCAACGGAACGGCAGTCATCGAGGCGCCGAACGCAGGTTCCACCATCATCCAAGGCTATGCATCGCTGGTGCTCCCCACCGGCGTCACCGCTTACGGCGTCTTCCGCAAGACCGCGCCCGGCAGCCCCGATCAGGAAGTGGTGGTGCCGCTGTCGAGCGCTTCCTCCACCAGCAGCACGCTTTCCTTCGACGACACCAACGTGGTGACCGCCGTCGCGATCGTGAACCCCAGCTCCGTAGCGACGACGGTTGCAATCAGCACACGCGATACCAGCGGCAACGTCGTCGGAACCGCCACCGTAGCCCTGGGACCCAACGCCAAAACCGAATCCGTCCTGCGCGATCTGACAGGTTTATCCGGAATCGCCGGCCTGCGCGGCTCCGCCGTCTTCAGCGTGGCCACCGGCAACGTAGCAGTGCTGGGCCTGCGCTTCAATAGCCAAGCCTTCACCTCCATCCCCACCACCAATCGCTAATAAAGTGAGGCGGACCTCCAGGTCCGCCGCCGACCTCCGGTCGGCGATCTTCACCGCAGCGGAACTTCCGTCAAAAATGCTCCGTATAGTATTTTGGATCGGAGGTTCCATCGCATGAGTCTGCTGCCTCTTCTTCCCGTCGCAGCCCTCTGCCTAGCGCCCCTGAGCGCACAGTGGCTGCACTACCCGACGCCCGGCATCCCGCGCACCGCGGACGGCAAACCCAACCTCTCTGCCCCTGCCCCGCGCACCCTCGACGGCAAGCCCGACCTCTCCGGCCTGTGGCGCGAAGATCAAAGCGGCAGCGGCCCAGCCGAAAAAGCAATCGCGGCAATGGCGCCGCAGCCCTGGGCGGATGCGCTCTCTAAGAAGCGCAAAGAAGATCTCTTCAAAGACGACATGAGCGTTCTCTGCCTCCCCTTCGGCCCCCGCATTGGCGAGACTGTCCGTAAGCTGATCCAGACTCCCGGACTCATCGTCATCCTCAACGACGATCTGACCTACCGGCAGATCTTTCTCGATGGCCGCCCCCTTCCCAGCGATCCCAACCCCGATTGGATGGGTTACTCAGTGGGCCATTGGGAGGGCGACACGCTCGTGATCGAAAGCGCTGGCTTCAACGACCGCACCTGGCTCGACGGCTCGGGCCATCCCCACACCGAGTCGCTACACGTCACGGAACGTTTACATCGAAACGATTTCGGGCATCTGGAGATGGAAAAGACCCTCGACGATCCCAAGGCGCTCACCAAGCCGTTGTTAGTTCCCATCAAGCTGGAACTGGATGCAGACACGGAAATGATCGAATATGTTTGTGCCGAAAACGAGCGGGATCGCCGGCACCTGGTCGGCAAGGCCGCCGACGAGTTGAAGAATGCGATCACTGTGGCCCCGCAGATTCTGGCGAAGTACGCCGGCGTTTACGATTTCAAGCCGCCCGAACGGCCCGAGCTAAGCATTGTACTCACAGTCACTCTGGATGGGAATCAATTGATGGTAGATATGGACGGCGGTCCGAAGCGCCCGCTCACGCCGCTCTCAGAAACCAAATTCTTCTTCCTGGAAGCCGGCGGCAGCGTCGAATTCGCGAAGAACGATCAAGGCGCCGTCTCCGAAATGGTCATCGGCGCTGTCGAAGGCACCTTCAAAGCGATCCGGCGAACGAAATAGAACTCCGGCCTACTTCCCCACCAAGTGCCGCACGTCGGATTCGTTCTCGTTGCAGATGTACTCGAGAATCTCGCCGTGCAGGCGCTTCGGATACGTCGTGAACGACCACGGTTTAGTGTACATGCTGCCGTCGTCGATGGTGCTCACGATCTCCATGTTCTCGGCGTCCAGGCGGCGGATGCGCTCGGTTACTTTCATGTCTTTGGAATGCGGCACGCCCGCGGCGTCGATCCAGGTTTTCTCATTGAAGCCGGTGGTTTCGACCACCAGCGTGTCGTCTTCCCAGTGGCCGATCGAATCGCCGTTCCACAACTCTTCGGCGAACTTCGAATGCCCGCGGCCATCCGTGAAGATCTGGCGGAAGGTCTGCGAACCGCCTTCGTAAATGATGACGATCAATCCTGGCACCTGCAGAAATCGGAACGGATAGGGCGTGGTGGTTAAGCGCGGCACTCCAGGGGGCAGGCAGCGCGCTTCCGGATCATCCTTGCCGAGCGTGGCCAGGCGCTGATCGTAGATCGCTTTGGCTTCGGGACGGAACGGAATCACCACTCCTGTCGCGTCCAGACGCACGTTCTCGCGAATCGCGTTGGGCTCCCAGGGACCCGATAAGTCCGGTTTACCATCCGTCAAGCGCGGCGCCGGACCCGCCTTCCCGAAAACTGGCTTGCTCTGCGGCAGCGTCTGAATTACCTTCGAATCTTCGAGCCCGAAGGACGCTTGCTTCGGCGGATCGGCGGGTTCGGGAGGCGTTTGCGCCCACGCCAAGCCGGCACTCAGAAGCCCCGCGAACACTCCAGCACGATAGGTCATAACGCCTTTTGTTTCTCCGTCTCGACGGTCACTTTCGCTCTTAGATTTGCGACTCCGGGAGTTCCGCGCTCGTCGGCCACCGTGAATGCAACCGCGTCGTCCAACCAATCGTGCGCGGACCCGTCGGGGTCATGCGCCACCAGCGTCAACGTATAAGGTTGCGGGCATAGGTCGCACAGGAATTGGAAGAGCACCGTTACCGTATCGCCCGCCTTACGCGGACCGATTTTGACGTGCTCTAACTCCGTGTTGGTCCCGTACACTTCGAAGCCGATCTGCGTACGGATCAGCATGCCGATCACGGGCTCGCTCAGGTCTTCATGGAAACGCACAGTCGCACGCACGGTCACATACTCGCCGCTCTTCCACACGATAGTCGAGTTGCCGTTCGCGCCCAGCGTCTCGATCGAGAGTACTTCAGCCTTCCCGTCGCCGCGCCGCGCGGAGGGAGCCAGCCGCGGAGCAATCGTCTCACCCCAGGCGCGCACTTGTTCGGCCACGAAGCGGCGGTAGCGCGTCATGGTCTCGCGCGGATCGCCTTTGGCTGCGATCTCGCCGGCCTCCAGCCACCACACTTCGTCGCACAGCGTTTCAAGCAAGCGGTCTTCGTGCGACGCCAGCAGCACCGTTGTGCCCGCACGCCGCAAACGGTCGAGACCGAGCAGCGTGCGCGCCCGCACCAGCGCGTCTTGGGTGGCCAGCGCCTGATCCAGCCCCAGCACGTCCGACGGCGCGAGATTCAAGGGATCGCCCAACGAGACTAAGCGCCGCTGCTCGCCGGCTTTCACTTCGCCCTGCTCCGGCGGGATCACGCCGCAGGCCACCTTTAGCAGCTCGGCGACGCCCGAGTTCTTCCCGCCGATCAGGCCGATAATCGCGCCCGCGGGGGCGCTGGCGCTAAAAGCTTTCAAAGGACCGGCGGTAACATTTCGAAATTCAATCGGCATTCATCAGATAGAATACGCCAGGCAACCCTGGAAAGTTGGGAGTATACTGCTGAGGCTGTCTGGAACTGACAAATTAGGAGGAGCTCAATATGGCCCTTTCAAAGAGAGCATTCGCGGAATTCATTGGAACATTCTGGCTGGTTTTCAGAGGCTGCGGCAGCGCGGTTCTGGCAGCCGCCTTCCCTGGCCTGGGAATCGGATTCGCCGGTGTCGCGTTGGCCTTCGGCCTTACTGTGCTCACCATGGCGTTCGCCATCGGACCCATCTCCGGCTGCCATCTGAACCCCGCAGTTTCCGTCGGGCTGGTGGTGGGAAAACGCTTTCCCGTTTCTGAATTGCCGGCTTATGTGATCGCACAAGTATTGGGCGCGGTGGTAGGCTCGGGCATTTTGTTCTTGATCGCCACCGGCAAGGAAGGCTTTAGCCTGGCCGGCGGATTCGCTTCGAATGGCTATGGCGCGCACTCGCCGGGAGGCTACGCGTTGGGCGCTTGCCTGACCGCCGAAGTCGTCCTGACCTTCATGTTCCTGATGATCATTTTGGGCGCGACCGACAAACGCGCGCCGCAGGGATTCGCACCGATTGCGATCGGTCTAGGTCTGACGCTGATCCACTTGATCTCGATCCCGGTGACGAACACTTCGGTCAATCCGGCCCGCAGCACGGGACCGGCGCTGTTCGTCGGTGGCTGGGCGCTGGAACAATTGTGGCTCTTCTGGGTGGCGCCGATTGTGGGCGCGGCTATCGCGGGAGCGGTGTACTCGGTCTTCGCCGAAGCTCCCGAGGCCGCAGCCAAACGCAGCGCGGCCACCGCGTAGATTTGGGTGCACAATAACAGTATGCGAATTCTAACAGCACTACTATCGGCCTCGTTCCTGTGTGCAGCAGCGGACACGGGCCGCCTCAAAACGGAAGTGGACCCGGGACGCGCCGGAGTCTTCATCGATGGGAAGTATGTGGGCCCTGCTGCTAACTTCAAAGTGGCGCGCACCTATGAAGTAGCTGCCGGCGAACACGAAATCAAGCTGGAGGACCCGCGTTATCAGGAGATCGTCAAGAAGGTGACCATCACCGCCGGCAAGAAAACGGTTTTGAAGGAAACCATGATGGCGCTGCCTCCGGCCAAGCCGCCGTTCGGCAAACTGCGCGTCGAAAATCCGGATCACTTCGCGGCGGTTTACGTAAACGATCGCTTCATGGGACACGTGGACGAGTTCAGCAACTTCGCGCAGGCGCTGCTGCTCAATCCCGGTAGTTACGAGGTGAAAGTGGTTCCCACCAACGGCCCGACGGTGACCAAGACCGTGACCATCGAGGTGGATAAGACCGTTCTCGTGAAATAGCGTTAGTGGCCGGTAAACCATCCGAGCACGCGGCGGCGATATTCATTGGGCGCCGCCGAGTAAGCTTGGGTGTGTTCGGCGTTCGGTACCAGCCAGAGGACAGCATGAGTGTTGGCGCGGGCCAATGCCTGCGAGTGCCAGTAGGGCGTTCGCGAATCTGCCAGGCCATGAATCAGCAAGATCGGCGTCGAGGTGCGGCGCATGCTGTCGATGGGCGACACCTGACGTAAGTCGAGGCCATAGCGATATCTCGCAAACGTGATTGAGTTGCGCACTAGAAACCACGGGACGGGGGATTGCAGCAACGGCGGCAAGTGGAACATTTGATCGACGCGGAACTCTGCAATCGCCGGCAAGTCGGCGAACGCGGACTCCGCGACAATCGCATGGAAGTCGTCGCCGAGCGCCGCTGCCTGGATCAGGACGGACCCGCCGAGAGACTCGCCTAGGCCGTAGAGCGATCGGCAATGGTGTTGCCGCAGCCATTGCGCCCAGTCGCGGACATCGTACTTCTCCCACAGTCCGTAGGTGACCAGTTCGCCTCCGCTGGCGCCATGGCCGCGGCTATCGGGCAGCAGGACGGAATAGCCTTGGTCGAGAAACAGGGGCGCGAAACCGGCGCTGCCCTGCCGCGAATCGCCGATCCCGTGGAGTACGATCACGCAGTTTCCGTTGGGGATGGCGGGTTGCACGAACCAGCCTTCGAGTGGGGCTCCGTCGAACGCGCGAAGCGACGCCGTCCGCCAAGCCGTTCCTCGGGGAGTTGCAGGCGGTATGCGAGCACGTGCAGAGTGAACTGGCAGAACACCGCCAACGCCGCGAGGTAGCAGGCTGGCGCGAGCACAACCAATGCTGCCGTTATGGCGAACAGCCGTGACCGCGAGAACACTCAGCTAGGATACGATGCGGCTGGAAACTACGTTCCATTTATGCCCTGCGTTAGAATAGAACACCGTGGCCAAGCCGACAATCAAGTCCCTGGTGTGGATGTTGCTGGCGGTGGTGGCGTTCTATTGGAACATCGTCTTCACGGGCCAGTATTCGATGATGACGGACGCGGAGACGGTCACGCAGGCATACACCTGGTTTCATTTCTGGGCGGAGAGCGTTCGGCACGGAAGCTGGCCGCTGTGGGATCCCTACGCATTTGGCGGCCGCAGCTACATTGGCGAGATGCAGACGGCGGCGTTTTATCCGCTGCATTTGATCTTTGCGTTGTTCCCGGCGAACCGTTATGGGCTGCTGGCGGTTCCGTTGTATCACTTGTACTTCGTGTTGGTGCACGTGCTGGCGGCGTACTTCATGTATGCGCTGATTCGCGAAATGGGACTCGACCAGTTTCCGGCGGTGCTGGCCGGCGTGACCTATTCGCTGGGCGGATTCGTTGGCGTGGTGCCGTGGCCGCATCTGCTGGAGAGTTCGATTTGGCTGCCGCTGCAGTTTTTGTTGACGCTGCGGGCGCTGCAGGCGTTGGAACTGCGGCGGTCCTTACTGTATGCAGCGCTGGCAGGATTAACACTAGGAATGTCGATTCTGGCGGGCGGGCTTCATATCGTCATGATGCAGGCGATCGTGCTGGTGACTGCGTCCGCGTACTTCGTGATTCGCAATCGCACGGGTTGGTTGCGGCCGGCGGTGGTGGTGGGAGCGGTGCTGACTCATGGGCTTGGCGGCGGGCGCGGTGCAACTGCTGCCCTCGGCCGAATACAGTGCGCGGGCGGTGCGCTTCATCTCCGGCACAGCGCTGCCAGCCACGCAGAAGATCCCCATCGCCTACATGATCGATTCGATTCTGCCGCGAACGTTGCTGGGTTATTTGTTCTCCTGGAATTTTCAGGGCAAGTTGGGAGCCGGCGAAGTCTTGAGCCCATACCTCGGCGTCTTCCCGCTGCTGCTGGCTGTGATTGGATTCTGGAAATGCCGCGAGCATTTGTCGGTGCGCTATTCGGCGGGGCTCGCGGTGGCAGCGTTTCTGTTTTCGCTGGGCGCGGCTTCCCTGCTCTACGGATTGATGTACGCGCTGGTGCCGTTGCTATGGATGGCGCGCGAGGCCAGCCGTTTCCTGTATCTGGCTCACTTTGGATTGGTGATTTTGGCGGCCTTCGGTGCGCAGACGTTGTTCAGCGGGACGGAGACGCTGCGATCCTGGCGCGTTTTGAACTGTGTGTTGATGGGAATGGCGATTGCCTCCGCAATCGTGCTCGCGCTGCCCTTGATTTTCGGACGGCCGGAGTTGAAGCCGTGGACCGAGTGGTCGCTGCTGCTCATCATTCTTACTTATCCGCTGTTCCGCTACATCGCGGGAGGCGGACGCGGGGCGGTGGCGCGGTTCTTAGTAATCGCATTTCATCGTGTTCGATTTGCATTCGTTCACCAACATCTTTCAAAACGAGATTCAGGTGGCGCGCACGGGCACCGATCAACTGGAGCGCTTGATCGGCATGCGCGGCGCGGCTGATTATCTGAAAGCGCAACCGGGGCTGTTTCGCGTGCAGGTGGTGGCCGATCCTCCGTTGAACTTCGGGGACGCGTATGGGATCGAGACGCTCAACGGCGGCGCGGTCACGCTGGCGTCCAATTATATGGACCTGATGAGCAAGGGAGGGCCGGGCATCGACCTGCTAAACGTCCGCTATTTCCTGAAGCCTGCTGCGGCGACGGAACCGAATCCGGTGTATGCGGATGCGAACTGGAAGATTTATCAGAATCCGAGAGCGCGGCCGCGGGCGTGGATCGACAATGGGCACGCGCACAGACGTGGAAGAGCATTCGGCGCATCACATCGCCGTGAAGGTGCAGGCGGCGAACGGCGGCGTACTGGTACTGAGCGAACTGTATTATCCGGGCTGGGAAGCGCGCGTGAACGGAACGCGCAGCGATCATTAACGAAGTGGATGGCGGGCTGCGCGGCATCGCGGTTCCTGCGGGGGAGAGCCACGTTACGGTCGATTATGCGCCTCAAACGGTGACACTTGGCGGAATTCTGAGCGGCCTTACCTTCGCGCTTACGCTGCTGGCCTGCCGCCATTTGGCTGCGCCGCTAGTTGCAAGTCAATTGCAATACTCCACTTGAAATCGCTCCTGCAGCGGAGGCATAATAAATTGACAATGCAAATGCGTTTCAATAAGAGGTGCTCCGGCGGGGCCGCGCAATCTGACGGCGCTGAAGAAGGGTGAGTCGGGTATTCTGGAGCGCATCGATTTGTCGGAAGACGCGGCGCAGCGCTTGATGGAACTTGGGTTTCTGCCGGGGCACAGCGTGACGCGGGCGCATTCCGCGCCGGGCGGCGACCCGCGGGTGTTTCGCGTGGACGGATCTGAAGTCGCTTTGCGCCGCGAAACCGCCGTGCACTTGATTCTGCGATAGGACGTCTTTAACAGGAAACCCATGGACGATTGCCACGGTCCCTCTGTTGCGACCTTGCCGCCGCCGGAAACTTCCGGCAAGCAGCATGTGGTGGCTATTGTCGGACCGCCGAACTCGGGCAAGTCGACGCTGTTTAACCGGCTGACGGGGTTGCGGCAGAAGGTGGCGAACTTCCCGGGCGTGACGGTGGAGCATCGCATGGGGCGCGCGAAACTGGGCCACCTGCGCGAGATTTTCGTGGTGGATCTGCCCGGCGTTTACAGCCTGCAGCCGCGCACCGAAGACGAGCGCGTGACGCACGACGTGCTGGCGGGAACCATGAAGGGTTTGCCGAAGCCGGACGCGGTGATGCTGATTCTGGATTCGACGAATCTTAGCCGCCACCTTTCGCTGGCGGCGCCGATTCTGAGTTTGGGATTGCCGACGCTGGTGATCCTCAACATGGCCGACGACCTTCACGGCCGCGGCGGCGAGGTGGACGCGAAGGAACTGGCGAAACAACTCAACACGCCGGTGGTTCTGATCAGCGCGTCCAAGGGCACGGGCGTCGAGAAAGTTTTTGAATTCCTGAACGGCGCGCCCAAGCATCTGCCGCCGAAGCCTCCGCTGTTGCAACTGCCGGTACTGCAGGACGTGCCCGAAGGTCCGCGACTGGGCGGCTAACATGAGCCGCCGGACGAACTTTCGCGCGCCCGCTCCGCCGCTGTGGACGCGGCGTCTGGATGGGATCTTTCTGCATCCGGTGGTCGGGTCCGCTGATCTTCTTGCTGGTGGTGATTGGCGTCTTCCAGACCATCTTCGCCGGGGCGCGTCCGATGATGGACGCGGTGGCGGCGGCGATTCAGACTTCCGGGCAAATGGATCGAAGGGACGATGCCGGATAGCCCGCTGCGCTCGCTGATCGTCGATGGCGTGTGGAGCGGCGTGGGATCGGTGATCGTATTCCTGCCGCAGATCCTGCTGCTGTTTTTGTTCATCGGCGTGCTGGAAGATTCGGGCTACCTGGCGCGCGCGGCGCTGATTGCGGACCGCACTATGGCGCGCATCGGTCTCCAGGGCAAAGAGCTTTATTCCGCTGCTATCGGCTTACGCTTGCGCGGTGCCGGCGATCATGGCGACGCGCACGATCGAGAACAAGCGGGACCGCATCGCTACGATTCTGATCGCTCCGTTCATGACCTGTTCGGCGCGGCTGCCGGTTTACACGCTGGTGATCGCGGCTTTCATTCCCGAAAAACCGCTGCTGGGATTGTTCTTCGGCACGCGCGCGGCGGCGCTGCTGGGATTGTACGTGCTGGGCTTTCTGGCGGCGATCGTTACGGCTCGCTTGCTGAAATCGACGGTGCTGAAAAGCACGCGTGCGCCTTTCATTCTGGAAATGCCGCCTTACCGCTGGCCCACCGTCACGTCGTTGGTTCTGCGGTTGATCGATCGTGCACGGGTGTTTCTGCGGCGCGCGGGGACGGTGATTCTGGCGGTGGCGATCGTGCTGTGGGTGCTGGCGAATCTGCCGCTGCACGATGGCAAGGCTCCGCCGATCGGCGACAGCATCGCGGGCATGATCGGGCATGCTGTCGAGCCGGCGATCCGGCCGCTGGGCTTCAACTGGAAGATCGGCATCGGACTGATCACGTCGCTGGCCGCGCGCGAAGTGATCGTGGGGACGCTGGGGACCATCTATGGGATCGAGGGCACCACGGAATCGATGGGATTGCAGGCGGCGCTGCGGCACGACCTTACGCCCGGAGGCGCGGCGGCGTTGCTGGTGTTCTTCGCGTTCGCGATGCAATGCATGTCGACGGTCGCGGTGGTGCGGCGCGAAACCGGCGGGTGGCGCTGGCCCATCATTCAATTCGCCTACATGACGGTCTTCGCTTACGTCTTCGCGTTCCTCGCCAACCGCATCGTTTCGCTTTGGTTTTGACGCTGAATCGCGGCGGGGCGCTCAAACATCTAAGTCGGTTGGTAATATAAATCGTGCATAACGTCATCATTCTTGGATCGGGCTGCGCCGGGAGCACGGCCGCGATCTACACTGGCCGCGCGGGGCTGAACCCGCTGGTGGTCATCGGGCATGAGCCCGGCGGGCAGCTTTCGCTCACCACTGAAGTCGAAAACTTTCCGGGATTTCCGGACGGCATCAATGGGCCCGACCTGGTCGCCAACATGCAGAAGCAGGCCGAGCGTTTCGGCGCGGTGTACATGCACGGCAAGGTGCTCGAAGCGGATCTCTCGAAGCGCCCTTTCCGCATTAACATTGACGGCGAGTGGCAGGAGACCAGCACGCTGATCATCGCCACCGGGCGCTTCGGCGCGCTGGCTGGGGCTGCCCAGCGAGCAGAAGCTGATCGGCCGCGGCGTGAGTTCCTGCGCGACTTGCGACGGGGCTTTTTACAAAGGCGGCAGGATCGTGGTGATCGGCGGCGGCGATTCGGCGATGGAAGAGGCCAACTTCCTGACGCGGTTTGGAGACACCATTACGCTGGTGCACCGCAGCGATAACTTCCGCGCGTCGAAGATCATGCTCGACCGCGCGCGCGCCAACGACAAGATCAAGTTCCTGACCAATACGGTGGTCGAGGACATCTACGACGTTTCGAAAAACCTGGTCACCGGCGTGAAGCTGCACGACCTGAAGACCGGCCGCGTGTGGGATCAGGCGGCGGACGGATACTTTGTAGCGATCGGCCACATTCCGAATACCAAGCCGTTTGTGGGGCAGATCGATCTGGACCCGGACGGCTACATCATCTCCCATGGCGGCGCGCGGACCAATATCACCGGCGTTTTCCACGCAGGCGACGTGCAGGACCGCACCTACCGGCAGGCGATCACCGCCGTCCGGGCGCGGGCTGCATGGCGGCTATCGAGGCGGAGCGGTTTTTGGCGGAAGAGGGACACTGAGCTTGTGCTAGGTTAACGGCATGAAGCTTCCCGCGCGGCTTGCCTCCAATGCCGAAGTCATTATGGGGAAGCCTTGCGTCAAAGGAACTCGTATCCCGGTGTATCTTCTCTTGCAGAAGATGGCGGCGGGCGAGGACGCGGAGCAGTTGCTGGCCGCATATCCCCAGCTCACCAAAGAGGACCTACTCGCGTGCCTGGAATATGCGGCGGCTCTGGCCGGTGAAGAGATCATTTTGGCCGAGGCGTGCGGCTTCTTCTGGATGAGAATTTGTCTGGCAGGCACGCAGTGCGTCTGCGCGAAAGTGGCCACGACGCGGTTGCCGTTACGGAAGAGGGTTGAATGGCGCCAGCGATCCGGTGGTGAGGTCGGCTGCCATTCAGGCCGATCGCGTATTGGTGACACTGATGCCGATTTCGGCAATATCATTCGCTACCCGCCGCGAGGTACACCGGGCGTCATCTGGTTGCGCCTCCATCCCCCTACTGAATCGAAGATCGAACAAGCTCTGGATCGCTGTCTATTCAAGCTTGGTGCGGAAGATCTCCGGGGAAAACTAGTCGTGGTGGACGAAGACAAGATTCGGGTGCGTGGGTAGAGACTGGCGCGGCTCGAATGCCGCCCCAGTCCAAGAGCCACCTACTACTCTCTGAAAAAAGTAGTTGCGGCGATCGCCGTCAAAGCTGCCGGCTCTCATACAGCAATTCTTGAAAGCGGCGGTTTGATCCGCAGGGACACGGATCGTTCGGGCCAAGTTTTTCCAGAAGCTCTTTTTCTCCGCGGATAATCCGGAGACCTTTCTTGACGTGGGTCTCGGATGGGAAGCCCTTGCGACGCTTGCTACTGCGCGTAAAAGGACTGGTTGGTGTAAATGTTGTCGGTCACGGTGCACCTCCAGTGCTCGACCATTGTAGCTCGAAAGAGGCTCACTCAGCTTTACACGCTGGCCTGCGAACCCCTACAATCGCTAGGTAGAACCTCCCGTTCGCGCGATCTGCATGAACATTTCCGTGAAAAGTGAATACGCGTTGCTGGCGGTCTTCGACCTGTCGCTGCAGCCGGCGGGCGAGCCGGTGAAGATCGCCGACGTGGCGCGGCGGCAGAAGATTCCGCAGAAGTTTTTGGAGCTGATTCTGGCG
Organism: Bryobacterales bacterium; assembly: GCA_963745995.1. Lineage (GTDB taxonomy): Bacteria > Acidobacteriota > Terriglobia > Bryobacterales > Bryobacteraceae > Palsa-187. Next base: position 1,704,677 of record CAVUZF010000004.1, on the reverse strand, counting down.
AGCCTCAAGCAAGGCGGCTTCGTTGAATCGCGGCGCGGGGCGGAGGGCGGGTACCGGCTGGCTAAGCCTGCTAACGAAATCAACGTCGGTGAAGTCTTGCGGTTTGTGGAAGACGGCAAGCACACGAAGCGCGACGCTTCGAATCCGTTTCAGCCGATTTGGAAACAGGTGGACGAAGCGGTCGCGGCGATCCTCGATCACACCACGTTTGCGGAGCTGGCGCGGAACTGGCAGAAATCGCAGACGCGCTACGTGGCAAACTGGGACATCTGAACATGATTTTTCCTGACAATTCATTTAGCATCGGGCGCACGCCGCTGATCCGGCTGAACCGCGTCACGGACGGCGCGCAGGCCAGCGTCATCGCCAAGATCGAGGGGCGCAATCCGGCGTATTCGGTGAAGTGCCGCATTGGCGCGGCTATGATCTGGGACGCGGAACGGCGTGGGCTGCTGAAGCCCGGGCGCGAGCTGATCGAGCCTACCAGCGGCAACACGGGCATCGCGCTGGCGTTCGTAGGCGCGGCGCGCGGCTATCCGGTCACGCTGCTGATGCCGGAGACGATGTCGCTGGAGCGGCGCGCGGTGCTGAAGCTGCTGGGCGCGAAGATCATTCTGACCGATGGCGCGCTGGGCATGGGGGCGTCGATCGAACGGGCGGAGCAAATGGTGGCGGCCGAGCCCAATCGCTGGGTGCTGCTGCAGCAGTTTCAGAATCCGGCGAATCCTGACATTCATTTCAAGACCACCGGTCCTGAAATCTGGGACGACACGCACGGGCAGGTCGACGCGTTCGTGGCGGGCATCGGCACGGGCGGCACCATCACGGGCGTTTCGCGCTACATCAAGTTGGAAAAGAAGAAAGCAATTTTGTCGGTGGGCGTGGAGCCGCGGGGCAGTGCGGTGATCAGCCAGACGCTGGCGGGGAAGCCGCTGGAGCCGGGGCCACACGGGATACAGGGGATCGGCGCGGGGTTCATTCCCGGCAACGCTGGATCTGAAGATGGTGGATCGCGTGGAACAGGTCAGCTGACGAGCAAGCCATCGAGATGGCGCGGCGTCTGGCGAAGGAAGAAGGGATCTTGTGCGGGATCTCCTGCGGCGCGGCGGTGGCGGCGGCGGTGAAGCTGGCGCATGAGCCCGCGATGAAAGGCAAAATGATCGTGGTGATTCTGCCGGATTCGGGTGAACGCTATTTGAGTTCCGCGCTGGTGGACGATCTGGATTGATTTTTCGGGAAAGAAAAAGCGGGCGCCTATTGGGTGATAAGGGGTGAGGGCGCCCGCTGTCGTAACGGGGATTTAATTACTTATAGAACGTTACTCGGCGGCCTAAGGTTACGAGGTTTCCGAAAAATATTTCTCACGCGAACAGTCAATGAACGCTGTCCACCTTGCCTTGCCATTCGGCATAAAGCTTATGCTTGATTCCCGCCAATGAGTTCCTTTTAGCAGGCGAAGTCTTCAATTCGTATTTACGATATACTTTCCTGAAACATGCGTGTGATGCGCTGCGCTTTCGTCGGCTGGGCCCTAAGTTTCGCAGCGTTATTGGGCGCGCAAACTGCTCCCATCCGGATCGGGCCTGGCGTGACGGCGCCTCGCTTGCTGCGAAAAGTGGAACCGGAGTATAGCCCTCTGTCGCGTGCAGATCGGATTCAAGGAACAGTAGTGCTGCAGTTGGTGGTTACGGAGAAGGGACGCCCGGCAGACGTTCAAGTCATCAGCCCGCTCGGTTATGGGTTGGATGAGAATGCAGTGGCGGCAATTCAAAAGTGGGAGTTCGTGCCGGGCCAGAAAGACGGCGCGGCGGTTCCTGTGCGCGCCACCATCGAGGTGAATTTCCGTTTTCCAGGGACGGCGTTCGATGAAGGCTACGAACGCCGGCGGACGCAGTTCAACGTGGCGCTACAGGAACTGCGGCACGTCGATACCATCACCGTCAGTCAAACCGCCAAGGACCGCGCGGTGCAGAGTATGATCCATCTCGATCAGCAGAATTTCCCGGGCGCGGTGTATCTGATCGGAATGTGGGAAATTTCAGGGGAAATGGCGCCGGCCGTGGCTCAAGACGCCATGGCGGGTTGGGTAAAGATCACACAGGCGGCTAAGAAGAGCTACGGTCCGGCGATCTACCGGCTGGCGAAGCGTTCGCTCGACGGCTCTGCGGGCAGCGGCAAGACTGGAGACGACAAGACTTGGAACGACCTACGCCGTGCGGCGGTGTTGGGCAGCCGCGAGGCGCAGTTTCTGTTGGGGGACCGCTATGAAAAAGGCGACGGCGTGGAACGTAGTATGGACCGCGCCAAGAATTATTTTCGCCTGTGCGCGGCGGGCGGGGAGCGCGAGTGTCAAATTCGCTTGGGCCATTTGATGTTTGACGCACCTCACCGCCCGGACTACGAATACGAACAGGCGCTGGCGTGGTTAAGTCTCGCTGCGGACCAGGGGAGCGCGGACGCGCGGGAAGTTGTGCAGCGGGAGGCTGTCAACTTGACGCCAGCGCAAAGCAAAACGATCGCGACACTGAAGCGCCAGTTCTCTGGAACAATCGAGCAAGCTCAGTAAAGCAGATAAGGGCGGCGGCGCTCTGCGAATTTCTGCAATGGCTCGCGGACGCGCTCCTCGATGTTGCCGGGGGCGGCGCCGGATTTGAGAGCGTCCACGACTTCGCGGCTGCCGATCAAGAAGCGGCACGCTTCGAAATTGATTTTGCCGGGGTAGAGGCGCTGCAGGGCGTAGGCGACGTCGAGGCCGAGGCGCACGGAGTTCAACTGCTCGCGATTCAGGATGACGAAGCGGACGCCTTCGATGGTTTTGCCGGCGAAGGGGCCGGAGGACGGTTGGAACTTGGTGGGATACACGCGCACGCCGGGCAGGACCCAGTTGTTTAAGAACTGCGCGAGTTCGGCGCCATGAATCCAATCGGCGCCGATCTGTTCGAAGGGCGCGTCGGTGCCGCGGCCCACGGAATAATTGGGCGAGGCTTCGAGCAGGGCGAGTCCGTCGTAGAGCGCGGCGGCGTTGAGGCTGCGCAGATTGGGGGACGGGTCGGTCCAAGACAGGCCGGTCGAATCGAACCAGTCACTGCGCTGCCAGTTTTTCATTTTGACGACGTGAAGGTCGGCGGCCCAGTTGCGCTCGGCGTTGGCCATGGTGGCGAGTTCGCCAAGCGTCAGGCCGTGGCGCACGGGCATGGCGAAGCAGCCGGTGAAGCTGTGCAGGTTGTCGTCGAGCAGCGGGCCTTCGACGTGGACGCCGGTTACGGGATTGGGGCGGTCGAGCACGTAGAACGGGAGCTTCGCCTTCGCGGCTTCTTCGAGAGCGTAGAGCATGGTGCACGAATAAGTGTAGAAGCGCGCGCCGGCGTCCTGGATGTCGAAGACCAGAACGTCGACGTCGCGGAGCATGGCGGGCGTGAGGCGGTTGCGTCCGTTGTCGTAGAGGCTGCGGACGGGGAGGCCGGTTGCGGGGTCTTTATCGTCCGCTATGTCGGGCCGGTCCTCTTTACCGGTGAGGCCGTGCTCGGGGGAAAAGAGCGCGGTGAGTCTGCACGCCGGCGGCGCGCATGGCGTCGATGTTGCGCTGGCCCGCTGCGGTCGAGGCCGGTGTGATTGGTGATCAGGCCGACGCGCTTGCCCGCGAGTTCGGCGAAGTTGGCGGCTTCCATGACGTCGAGTCCGGTGAGCACTTCGTGATTGGGCGCGGTCATGCGGCGGACGCCTGCGGTTTCTAGCGTTTCGTAAGAGGGCGCGGCGTCCGGTGACGCCGAAGGCGGCGGCGACCACGGTCGCGATTTTCGAGCGCAGCGGATTTAGATTCTTGCCGCCTTTGGGATGGACGGAATTCGTCATCAGGATGATGTAGGTTTTCGAGGCGGGATCGATCCAAAGCGACGGGCCGGTGAAGCCGGTGTGGCCGTAGGAACCGATGGGGAACAATTCGCCGCGCGGCGCGGAGTAGCCGGAGTCGATGTCCCAGCCGAGGCCGCGCAGGATGGGCTGATCGGGGGGCGAGTTGGGCGAGGTGAACTTTTTCACGGTGAGGGGCGAAAACAATTGGCCTCCGCCGTCGAGCATCATCTGCGCGTATTTCGCTAGATCGGCGGCGGTGGAGAAGACGCCGGCGTGGCCGGCGACGCCGCCCATGTAGCGGGCGGTGGGATCGTGCACTACGCCGCGGAAGGGTGCGCCTGTCGCAGGGTCGATTTCTGTGGGGGCGATGCGCGGGCGCAGGGACGCGGCGGGGAGAAAGCGCGTCTCGCGCATCCCCAGCGGCGCGAACACGGCTTCGCGCGCATATTCGTCTGAGCGGCTTGCCGCTGAGGCGGTGCACGATTTCGCCCAGCAGTTCGAAATTTATATCGCTATAGACGAAGCGAGTGGCGGGGGGCGCGGTGGGCTTTTCGATCAACGCGCGGCGGATGCCGGTGTCGTAGCCGCTCCAGGGCGGGTCCAGATCCAAGTCCGGGGGCATGCCCGGAGAAATGCGTCAGCAGATCGCGCACGGTGATGTCGCTGCGGCCGCCTTGGAAGTCGGGCAGGTAGGCGGTTACTGGATCGTTGATGCGCAGTTTGCCTTGCTCGAACAGCTTCATCAGCGCGGGCGTGGTGGCGACTACTTTGGTCAGCGACGCGATGTCGAAGATGGTGTCGGCGGTCATGGGCTCGCGCTGCGGGCACCAGTGCGCGCGCTGCCGTAGGCTTTGCGGTGGACGATCTTGCCGTCGTGTCCGACGATCAGCACTGCGCCCGGAATCAGGCCGTCGCGCACGGCGGCTTCGACCACGCGCATCGAGCGTGGGGGATGCGGAAAAGGTCTCCTGCGCCGGCGCTGCTTGCGTGCAAAGCATTGCGATGCCGAGCCAGACCAACTTCATAGAGCGCGTTTGGACAATCCTTCGAGCAGCTCTCCGAGTTCGAAATCTTTAGCCGTGATGCCGCCGGCGTCGTGGGTGTTGAGATCGACGATCACTTTGTTATAGACGTTGAACCACTCGGGATGGTGATCCATCTTGTCGATGGGCTCGACGGCGGAGTGCATGAACTTCATGGCGTGCTTGAAGTCGGGAAACTTGTATTCGCGATGCAGTTTGCCGTCCTTCACTTTCCAGCCGGCTAGCTTCGGCAGTGCGGCCGCGATCTCCGCGGCAGTCATTTTCTTGCGCATTTAAGCCCTCCCGTAGATTGGAATTACTGCGCCGCTGGTGTCGGCGGCGGCGTCTGAGGTTAGAAACACCAGCAGCTTCGCGATGGATTGCGGCGCTACCCAGCGTGAGAAATCCGCTTTCGGCATGGCGGCGCGATTCGCGGGCGTGTCGATGGTCGATGGCAGGACCACGTTCGCTGTCACGCCGAACTTTTGGCCTTCGGCGGCGACGTTCTTTATAAGCGCGACCAGCGCGGCTTTCGACACAGCGTAGGCTGCGAAGTTGGGCGAGGGCTCGACGGCCATACGCGTTCCGATGGCGACGATGCGTCCGCGACCGGCGGTCTGCATGGGTTTGAGGGCGGCGCGGATGCAACAGAAGGCGGCGCGCAGGTTGACGTTCATCATGCTGTCCCAGGTTTGATCGGTGGTTTCGGCCACGGGCGATCCGCCGGCGAAGCCGCCTACCAGATGCACCAGGGCGTCGATGGGGCCGTGTTCCAGGGCTTGCTTCACCATGGAGTCGCAGCCTGCCTCGGTGGTCACGTCGGCGGAGATGGTGGTGAAGGGCGCGGACTGTTTCCATTCGAGCGCGACGCCGATGACTTTCGCGCCGGCCGCTAGGAACTCCTGGCACACTGCGGTGCCCAACCCGCCGTTGGCGCCGGTGATCAAGACATTCATAGGCTCACTATACATCCAGTCCAACGGCGCGCATCAGCTCTAGGGCGTTGCTGCGCTCAACGACGCCGTCGCGGAGATGATAGTCGAAATGGATTTCGCCGTTCTCGATGTGATCTTCGAAGTGGACGTTGCGGGCGCGTTCGCCTAGGGTCGCTGTGATCTCGGCTAGCGCGAGGTCGTGGGTGGTTACGAGGCCGATTGCTCCGCGTTCGACCAGGCCTTGGATGACGGCGGCGGCTCCGATGCGGCGGTCGTGGGAGTTGGTGCCGCTTAAGAGTTCGTCGAGTAGGAACAAAGTTGGCTGGCCGGCGCGCGCTAGATCGACGATGTCGCGCAGGCGGCTGATCTCGGCGTAGAAGCGCGACTTGTTGTCGGCCAGAGAATCGTTGACTCGGATGGAGGCGCCGATGCGCAGGGGGGAGACTCGCAGGCGGGCGCAGCATACGGGGGCGCCGGCCCAGGCTAGGGCGGCGTTCAAGCCGACGGCGCGCAGCAGCGTGCTCTTGCCGGACATATTGGAGCCGCTTACGATCCACAGGTCGCACGGACCGCCTAGCTGCACGTCGTTGCCGACGGCGTGGTCGCGCGGGATGAGGGGGTGGCGGACGTCCGTTCCATCGAAGAGCGGGGCGGGCTCGGATACTAGTTCCGGGAACACGGCGTCGGGGCGCTCATAGGCGAAAGTTGCGAGCGAGCACAGCGCTTCGAACTCGCCGACGGCGGCGACCCATTCGCCGATGTGCGGGCCGCATTCCTGACGCCACTCTTCGATGGCCATGGTGAATTGGGGGATCCACACCAACGGCGCGGCAAGGAGGCGGAAGAATTGATTGCGCGCCGAATCCAGATATTCGACGGAGCGTTCCAGGCGGCGGATTTCGGCGGAGGCGGTTAGGCCGTGGACGTCCAGCGCGTGCGTTAGCTGCTCGAGGCGCGGAGATTTGAAGGGTTCCTTTTCCAAACGCTCCAGCAAGAGGCGGACTAATTTCAGTTCGCGGGCGGGCGTCGAGACGAACACCGCCACGCTGCGCACGCTGTCGCGCACCATCAGTCCGAAGATGAGTTCGGCCAGGACCACCGCCAGAAACGGGCGCAGGCTGAGCACCTGGGCGAGAAACAGGACGAAGGTCGCGACTGCGGCGCAGGCCAGCGCCAGGGCGACCCAGCGCGCGCCGGGGAAAAAGCGCACGGCGGGGCGCTCGCCCCAGGTCTTCATGGCTTGATCGTCGATGGCGGTGCGGATATCTTCGCCCATCAGCGCGATGTCTTCACGCAGGTCGAGGCGTTCGCGCAGTTCTGTGACGGCGGCCTGGCGGGCTTTCACGATTTCGGGCAGCGCGGGGGCGAGGAGCCACTCGGCCAGCATGCGATCGCCGGTGGCGGTGCGCGAGGTGGAGAGCAATTCGAAGGCGGAGCCGGGGCCAGCAAATCCAGATCGTCGGCGTAGAGGTGTTTGGGATCGCGAAAGGCTTCGCCTTGGTGGCCTTTGCCGATCCAGCGGTTTTCCATGCGGGCTAGGGCGCGGTCGTAATAAGCAGTGCCGCGCAGGGCGGCGTCGCGCTGTTTATCGGCGCGGTCGTGGAGGATCGGCGAGCACGTACGAAAACCGCCAGCGGAAGCAGCAGCCACCAGGGCGAGAGCACTCCGGCGCCGATGGCCAGCGCGGCGATGGCTACCGCCGCCAGACCCGTGGCGAGTCGTGCGTTGCCTAGCTGACGCGAGCGCTGTTCACTTTTCGTATGTTCGATGCGCCAGCGGTCGGCGCGGGCGCGATACTCATCGAGAGGCGTGGGCACTGGGGTCCCTTCAATTGTATGCTGGTGTTTCCATGCTGCCGCGCTTGCGAATGACTCTCGACTTCATGCCTTCGCCGTTCGAGGACAAACCCGGACTGGTGATCCGCGATCCGTTTCATTTTTCCGACGCCACGCTGATCGTTCCGCCGGCGCTGGTGGAGTGTCTGGAATATTTCGACGGCCAGCACAGCGCGCTGGATCTGCGGGCGCATCTGGTGCGGATCACCGGCGACTTGCAGGCGGGCGATCTGGAAAGCAATCTTTTGAGTGCGCTCAGCGAGGCCGGATTTCTGGAGGATGAAAATTTTGCGCGGCGGCGGGAGGAAGCGGAACGGGCGTTCGCGGAGGCTCCGCTGCGCGAGCCGGCGCACGCGGGCACGGGGTATCCGGGCGAGGCGGGCGAACTGCGCGTCGACATTTGATGAGTATTTGAGCGGCGCGAAAGCCAATGGATCTGCGAACGGGCGGGTGCTGGCGATTGCCGCTCCGCACGTCAGTCCGTTCGGCGGCGTGGAAGCTTATCGCGCGGCTTATTCGGCGCTCACTCCGGCGGACGCGGAGCGCACTTTCGTGATTCTGGGCACGTCGCATTATGGACACCCGGACCGGTTGGGGCTCACGCGCAAACCGTTCGTCACGCCTTACGGGGAGGCGGTTACGGACACGAAGCTGGTGGACGAGCTGGAGGCAAAGCTCGGGCCGGCGGCGATGATGGAAGATTACTGCCACGCGATCGAGCACTCGATCGAATTTCAGGTGGTGTTTTTGCAGCATCTGTTCGGACCGAACATCCGCATCCTGCCGGTGCTGTGCGGTTCGTATCTGCGCAGCATTTACGAGGGCGGGTTGCCGGAGGACGATGAGGATGTCCGGCGCATTTTAGGAACGCTGGGCGAGATGGGCGCGCGCGAGGACGGGAAACTGCTGTGGGTGCTGGGCGTGGATATGGCGCACATGGGCCAGCGCTATGGCGACCGCATCACTGCGATCGCGGGGCGCGATGAAATGGCGGAGGTGGAGCAGCGCGACCGGGTGCGCATCGAGCGCATGGAATCCGGGCGACGCGCGCGGCTTCTGGGATTTGGTGCAGCAGAAGCAGGACGATTTGAAATGGTGCGGGTCGGCGCCGATTTATACGTTTCTCAAGGCGGTTCCGCAGGCGCGCGGCGAGTTGCTGGGCTATCAGCAGTGGAACATCGATGAAGCGAGCGTGGTGAGCTTCGCGGGCATGCGATTTCACTCGGCTTGAGGCGCGCATATTACAATCACGGGTGAGTGCGCATCACCATTTCCAAAGAGAATTACCTGAAGGCCATTGCGGAGGCCGAGGGCGAGGGCGAAGTTGTCATCGCGGCCACGCTGGCGCGCTGGCTGCAAGTTTCGCCGCCCGCGGTCACCATGGCGATCCGCCGCCTGAAGCGCGATGGCCTGATCCGCGTCACGGCGGCGGGTGAAATTACGCTGGCGCGGGAGGGGCGCGAGATCGCCAATCGCGTGATGAACCGGCATCATCTGATCGAGCGCATGCTGACGGAGATTTTCGGCATGGAGTGGTACAAGGTTCACGAAGAAGCCGAGCAGATGGAGCACGCGGTTTCCGCCGATTTCGAAGACAGGCTGCGGGAGAAGTTGGGCGAAGACGAGTCGTGTCCGCACGGCAACCGGGTGGGCATGGACCGTCCGCAGGACCGGCGCGAGCGCGGGTGGAAGCCGCTCGATGAAATCTCAGAGCGCGGGGTGGCGCAGGTCACCAGCGTTTTTGAGCGCGACCGGAGGCTGCTGGAATATCTGGACGGGCTGGGCATCCGGCCGGGCGTAAAGCTGAGCATGGTCTCGCGCAATTACGACGAAACGCTGACGCTGAAGGTGGGCGGGAAATCGGTGCAGCTCGGCCGGCCCGCGGCGACGAAAGTGTGGATCACGCAGGCGCCAGCGCCTTGAAGTAGGCGACGGTTTCGCGCAGGCCGTCTTCGAGAGCCACCTTCGGCTCCCATCCCAGGACGCGTTTGGCCTTGGTGATGTCGGGGCGGCGCTTCTTCGGATCGTCTGACGGGCAGCGGCTCATGCACGATGGGGAGGTTCGAACCCATCAGCTCGCGGATGCGTTCGGCGAATTCGAGAATCGTCAGCTCCACCGGGTTGCCCAAGTTCACGGGAAAGCGCTCTTCGGAGGACGCCAGGCGCACCAGGCCGTCCACCATGTCCGAAACATAACAGAAGCTGCGCGTTTGCGTGCCGTCGCCGAAAATCGTGAGCGGCTGGCCTTGCAGCGCCTGATCCAGAAACGCCGGCACCACGCGGCCGTCCTTCAAGGCCATGCGCGGGCCGTAGGTGTTGAAGATGCGCGCGATGTTGGTGCGCACGCCGTGAGTAGCGGTGGTACGCCATGGTCATGGCTTCCGCGTAGCGCTTGCTTTCGTCGTAGCAGGAGCGCAGGCCCACCGGATTCACGTTGCCCCAATAGGTTTCCACCTGCGGATGCTCCAGCGGATCGCCGTAACATTCCGAGGTCGACGTGACCAGAAACCGCGCGCCGTCGCGGCGCGCGATTTCGAGCATGTTGCGCGTGGCGGTGGATCCGGATTCCAGAGTTTCGATGGGATGCGCCAGATATTCTTTGGGGCTGGCCAGCGACGCCAGGTGCCAGACGTGATCGAAGCGGCCGGCGACGTCGAAAGGTCGCGTGACGTCGCATTCGATGAAGCGGAAGTGCGGGTGCTTCTCGAGATGCGCCAGATTGCGGCGCGAGCCGGTGATCAAATTGTCCAGGCCGATGACGCTGTGGCCTTCCGCCAGCAAGCGGTCGCACAAATGCGAACCGATGAAACCGGCGGCCCCCGAAACCAAATGTTCCATCTTTTAGATCTTAACGTCTGCGGGAATGCGCATGCTACTTTTGAAAAGGTGCCGGGTTTCTCCCCTTTCGAAATTATTGTGTTTTTAGTGCTGCTGGCCGCGTCGGCCGGCGGGTTCTGCGGTGCGCTTCGGCAGAGTGGTGCGCAAGATCCGCGAAGCCAAGCCGGATGCGGATTTCAAGCTGGGGTCCGTGGGCAAGCGCGTCTGGGATTTCGTTTCGGAAGTTCTGCTGCAGAGCAAAGTGATCCGCGAGCGGCCGCTGCCGGGCCTCGCGCACGCTTTCGTGTTCTGGGGATTTTGCGCGTTCGCGCTGGTCACGCTGAATCATTTCGCCACGGGTGTCGGCCTCGCGTTCCTGGAGCGCGACAGCTGGGTTCGGCGCATTCTATTTCGATTTCGCCGGGGCGTTCGCGGTTGCTGTCGCGGTCTCGATCGCGGGGCTGTTCGTGCGGCGGTTTCGTGGTCCGGCCGCGCTGGCTGGGCGGAAGGTTTCCAAGGAATCCGGCGTCATCGCGCTGCTGATCTTCGTGCTGATGGTCACCTATCTGGCGACTTTCTGGTACGGCGACAGCAAGCCGCTGTGGTGGGCGCACACGCTGGCGCTGCTGATCTTCCTGCCGCTGATTCCGCACACCAAGCATCTGCATCTGGTGCTGAGCCCGGTGACGGTGTTTCTTTCGCGCGGCGAATTCTCGCACATTCCGCCGCTCGCGGGCGACGAAGATTTCGGGCTCGACACGGGCAAGGATCTGACGCGGATCGTGGCGCTGCAGGCGTACTCCTGCGTCGAATGCGGGCGCTGCACCCAGCATTGCCCGGCGGCGAATACGGGCAAGATTCTGGATCCCAAGAAAATCGCGCTGGGCGTGCGCGATTACTTGAACGAGTTCGGCGCGCAGTTCGGAAGAGCCGCTGCTGGGCAAGCATCTCTCGCAGGAAGCGGTGTTTCAGTGCACCACTTGCGGCGCGTGCGAATTTCAGTGCCCGGTGGGGATCGAGCATGTGCCCATCATCATCGGCCTGCGGCGCGGCGCGGTGAACACCGGCAAGTGGGAGGACGAGTACGGGACCAAGCTGTTTCTGGCGCTGGAACGCAACGGCAACGCGCTGGGCTTCAGCGCCACCGAGCGCGACAAATTCATTCAGAAGCAGCAGTTTCCGATCTTCGACGGCACCCAGGAATACTGCCTGTGGCTCGGCTGCATGGGCGCGTACGATCCGCAGGGCCGGGAGATCGTGGCGTCGTTCGCGCGCGTGATGGAGCACCTGGGAACCACCTTCGGCGTGCTCAAAAAAGAAAAATGCACGGGCGATCCGGCGCGGCGGCTGGGCAACGATCTGGTGTTCCAGCAGCTCGCCGAGCAGAATCTGGAAGCGCTGACGCAGGCCAAGGTCACGAAGATCGTCTCGATTTGCCCGCATTGCGTGCGCACGATTTCTACCGACTGGCGAGAGTTCGGGACTGCGCCGGAGATCGAGCATCACAGCGAGTTCATGGCGCGTCATCAGGACCGGCTGCCGCAGGCAGACACGGGCGACAAGATCGTGTATCACGATCCCTGCTATCTGGGCCGCTATCGCGGCACGTACGATCGAGCCGCGCGCGGTGCTGGCGCGGTCGGGAGAAGTGATCGATCCGCCGCGTCGCGCGAGCGCAGCTTCTGTTGCGGCGCCGGCGGCGGGCTGGCGTTCCTAGGCGAAGAAACCGGCGAGCGCGTCAGCCACAATCGCGGCGCAGGAACTGGTGGCGACCGGCGCGAACGTCGTGGGCACGGCTTGTCCGTTCTGCAATACGATGTTTCGCGATGCGCTGGCGGCGGGGACTAGCGCTGGCGCGCCTCCGAAATTGCTGGATATCGCGCAGATCGCGGCGGCTTCCCTACCGGCTGCGCGTATACCTGCCGAATAAAGATATCCTAAGGGCGATGCGGACCGTCGTCACATTCGCGCTGTTTTGTCTGCTCGCGCAGAGGCGAGGGCAGGCCTGCCGCTAAGCCCGCGCCCAAGGTTACAGCCGAGCAGCGCGCGGCGCAGTCGATGCTACGCTCGCTCAACTCTGCGCGACCGCGTGGCGCAACTGGTGATGGGCGCCTATTATGGGGACGCTCCCAGCGCTCGGTCGAAGGAACTCGTGAAATTCCGCCATTGGGTGAAGGACCTGCACATCGGCGGGTTCATCATGATGAACCGCGTGCAATACGGCCTGGCGCGCAACGGCGGAGCCGCACACCATGGCGCTGTTTTTTAATCAGATGCAGAAGCTGTCGAAGACTCCGCTGCTGATCGGGGCGGATTTCGAGCGCGGGTCCTCCATGCGCGTCAGCGATACGGTGCGCTATCCCGTTCAACATGGCATACGCCGCGGCGCGCGATGTGGAGGCTTCGCGCGGCGGAAGGACTGGCGACGGCGCGCGAAGCGCGCGCGCTTGGCGTGCAGTGGGTCTTCGCTCCGGACGCGGACGTCAACAATAATCCGCTGAATCCGGTCATCAACATTCGTTCTTACGGCGAGAATCCCGATGAAGTGTCGCGAGCACGTGGCCGCTTACATCGACGGCGCGCATTCCGATCCGAAGAACATGGTGCTGGTTTCGGCGAAACATTTTCCGGGCCACGGCGACACCAACATCGATAGCCATCTGGATCTGGCGCGTCTCGATGCCACGCCGCGAACACATGAACGATGTGGAATTGAAGCCGTTTCGAGGCGGCGATCGATCACGGCGTGGATTCCATCATGACCGCGCACATGACGGTGCCGGCGATCGAACCGGAGCGAGATTCCGGCCACAGTTTCGGCGCGCGTGCTCACCGGACTGCTGCGCGAGGAATTGGGATTCAAGGGGCTAGTGGTCACCGACGCGATGGACATGGCGGGACTCACGAAGCAATTCAACACCGGCGAGGCTTCCGTGCGCGCGATCGAAGCGGGCGCGGATGTGCTGCTGATGCCGCCCGATCCTGGGGCCGTCGATTCGCGCGGTGATGGCAGCTGTCGCGCAAGGGCGGATCTCGCGGCAGCGCATCGATCAAAGCGCGCTGCGGGTGCTGGAAGCCAAAGTTCGCGTGGGTTTGCCGAAGAGGAAGATTGTCGATCTGGATGCCGATCAGCGACGCACTGGATCTGGATGAAGAAGCGAGTCGCGCGCAGGATGTGGCGGATCGTGCGCTGACGCTGGTGCAAAATGACGGCGGCGTGGTGCCGTTGTTCGCTCCCAATCAGGCGTGCCTGGTGGTGTCGGCGGGAGTGCGGCTGTCGACGTTCGGGCAGCGACTGGCACAGGAGTTTCGCAAGCGCGCTCCGCAGGCGCGGGTTGCGTTCGTCGATAATTCGCTGCCGCTGGCGGCGCTGGATGCGGTGATCGGCGACGTGTCGGTGTGTTCGGCGCTGGTGTTCGCGACGTTCACGACGAATCCGATATTAGGCGGCGACCTGCCGGCTTATCTGGAGAAGCTTATCGCAGGGGTCGACGCCGGTGGCGCTGGTGTCGTTCGGCAATCCTTACTTGCTTTCCGGATTTCCTAAAGTGAACGGCTATCTGGCGGCGTTCAGCACGGCTACGCCGTCCGAGATTTCGGTAGTGAAGGCGCTGATGGGCGAGATTCCCATTACCGGGCACCTGCCGGTGACGATTCCGAATTTCGCGCAGTACGGCGACGGAATTCAGCTACCGGCTAAAACGAAATCCGCTCCGTCAGCGAATTGAGATCGGCTTCAAGCGCAGTCTTCTTCTTGCGCAAATCGCTTTGAGTATCGCGCAGGGCGGCTAACTTGGTTTCTGATGCTGCCAGCTGGCGCGCGTAGGTTTGCACTTGATCCTGCTGGCCGCTGACGCGGTTGAGGCTCTCGATGTTGCTGCGCAGCCGGGTCTGATCCTGGGTGAGGCTGGTGACGTCGGCTTCGGCCTGGCGGATGGCCGAGTCGTTGGCGGAAATCTCACGTTTCTTCTGCGCGATTTGGTCGAGCTGGCGGCGCGCGTTTTCGTTTAGGGATTTGTTCTGGATGTAGACGGCGAGGACATCGGGCGTCAGATTGGTGATGGAGAGCGATTCGTCGTAGACATGTTCTTCGCGCACGGGGAAAGTTTGGGTGTCCGAGGCGGCGAGTTTCACTTCGAAGCGATAGGCGCTAGGGGTGGTTTCGCTGGGCTTGCGTTCCATAAGTGTGTAGCCGGGACGCTGGTTGTGTTCGATGACGAGAGTCTTGGCTTTCGCGTCCACATTCTTGATGGTGTAGGTTTTGGTTTCCTGCAGGGCGGAGTGGGTGGTGAGGATGCCGCGTTGGAAATGGATTTCGCGGACTACGGCTTGTGAGGAATCGAAGGCGGTGGTGACGCGGGTGCCGAGATCGACGCCGTAGCTGATGAGGCGTTTGTCGCTCATGGGCAACGTTTCTACTAATGCTTCTCCAGCGTAGGTTCCGGCGTCATAGACAGTGATGGGACCACCGTCGAGGGTCTTGCCGGTGTTGTTGGTTAACTCGGCGGCGTCGCGCGGGTTCAGGCCGTAGTTTTCTGAATAGACGAGGAGTTTGCGCGCGCCGATTTTCTGCTGCAAGAAGGGCAGCATGGCGGATTCGCCTTGTTTGACGGTGACGGGCGCGGCGAAGCTGTACTCGAATAGCTCGCCGGCTTGACGGGTATCGGCGGTGGCGGCGATCGAAGAAGGGGCGACCGAATTAAGCTGGAGAACACTGCGGCTGTTCATGGGAAGCGCACCTGCCTGGGCCTCGACCTGGACCTTTGGAGCTGCTGCGAATCTATCCTTGGCAACTGCATCCATCGCACCCTGATAAACCACCGGAGAGGCGGCCTGATTCTCGGCTAGCTCCGCAAAGGGACGCTGGATGTAGAGGGGCTCGTAGAGTCTGGTGATGAACGATACTGGCTTGCCGGAGACTACGGCGAGGCGCACGTTGGTCCAGTCGTCGCCGGAGGTGTTGTCGACGATGGCCCAGCCTTCTAGAGTGGGCTCGCCAGCGGCGCCGAACATGAGGCGGTAGCTGGATTTCCACACTGGCGACGGCGTCATATAGCTGGCGATCAACTGGCGCGCGCCGGAGCTTACGGCGTCGATGTAGACGCTGCGGCGGTCGCGGGCGTGCGATTGGTTCAAGCACCGTCAGGTAGGCGGCTAGCTGGCTTTGCTGTTTGGGATCGCTCAGTTTTACGGCGCTGGCGGCGCCCAAATCGAAGCTGCGGATGTCGCCGGAGTCCATTAAAAGTACCAGGACTTCACGCGGAGGTTGGCCATATGACTCGACTACGCGCGCGCTGATGATGACGCCCGCGGCATCGCCGGCACCGAGCTTTAATTCGATGCGCGCGCCCTTCATTTGGTCGAGAAACGCGGCGAGCGAGGCGCCGGCGCCCAACTGGAAGGGGAAATCCGCGAGGCGCTTATCGAGGGGATCGCTCGAATCGTAACGCACGCCATTCACTTTGCCGCCATTGCGGTCTGTAACGGTAAGCGACTTGAGGACATCGTTCATATCGCCAGGCTTGAAATCCAGGCGCGCCGTCTCGCCGGGCTTCAATTCGCCCGAGCGTTCGAGGTGGGCCACGCCATGTTTATAGAGCGTTACTTCGGTAATGGGGAGATCGGCGGCAGAGAGTACCGGAACGAGTATCCAAAGGGGCCAGATGCGCCAAAACATTTTCATAACCTCCTGTTTTCTATGGACTTGACAGCGGCAAGCGGCAGGCGTCAGACTCGGAAGAGTTATTGTCCATTTCAGTCTATCGGACGGGAGAAGCTAGCCTTGCATAGAAATTTGACGCCGGGTCTGTGGATTAAGTTCCTGGGGCGGATGCTGGGCGGTGCTCTGCTGATCGCGGGAGCCTCTATGGCGGTCGCGCAGGACACCTCGAGTGTGCCCAGTTACCAGGGGCCCGGAGTTGCGAACCTAGGCGCCGGGGATGTGGGCATGCGCAGTGGCGAAGAGGGGAGCCTGCGAGTCTACGGGGGCATATCGGGGATCGTGGACACTAATCTGCTGCCGTTCACGCTGGACGCCCACGGGAACCCGCTGCGCATCCATAATCTCTACGGCTATGAAGCAACCGGGGGCGCCTACGGAGTGCATCGCTGGAAGCGTGCGCGATTGGGATTGGATTACGGCGGCGATTACCACCGTTACGTAAATTCGAACATCTATAACGGCAGCGACCAGCACTTAAGCTTGGGCTACACGTTACAGCCTTCGCGGCACTGGAGTGTGGATGTGCACGAGAACGCGGGCACTTATTCTATCGGGACGAGTGAATTGGTGTATTCGTCCTCGATCGATACCACAAGCGCCATTACACCAGCCACGCTGTTATTCGATTCGCGGACTACGTTCCTGCAATCGTCCGCGTATGCCACATATTTTGAATCTGCGCGCAACTCCTTCACCTTCGGTGGATCCGGCTTCCTGCAAGATCAAAAATCCGCGGGACTTTCCAATTCAGGGGGTTACGATTTCACGGGAAGCATGCAGCGCCGGATAACCAAGACATCAACCGTGGGCGCTAGCTATACTTACTCGCATTATGAGTTCCCAGCATTTCATAACGTTTCGGATTCAAACACGTACCATGGGACCTTCGCCACCGCGTTAGGGCAATTCTGGACCTTTTCGCTGCAGGCGGGAGTGACCATTAGTGAAGTCAACGCCCAAGTCACTTTTGCGCTTCCTCCAGTGTTGGCGGCGCTTTTCGGGCAACCGAGCATAACCGAGAGCAGCTATGCGCACAGCGTTTATCCCAGCGGTTCGGCGGTCCTGCAACGCAAGTTTCGCCGTGCCAGCGTAGCTTTTAATTACAACAGGGCGCTGAGTACGGGAAACGGAGCGTCTGGAACGGCGAGGATGGACAATGCCTTCGTAGCGTATAGCTACACTGGAATCCGCAAACTGAACGTGGGGGTGACCGGCGGGCACTATAGTCTGGCCTCGGTAGGGGGAGAGAATACCGGAACATTCTCAACATATTCGGGCTCGGCCGGCATCACTTACGGTCTGGGCCGCGGCATCAGTGTGGTGGCGCGCTACGATGCCAACCAACAGTATGTTGAGATCAGCAACTATAAACGCACCACCACGCGCGCCACGCTGGGACTCCTGTTCAGTCCGGGGTCAGTGCCTTTGGCGCTGTGGTAGCGTGTCTGTCCTTTGACCTAAATGGATTCCCTTTGCCTGCTGCTGGTGGACGATGAACCTGCGCTGGCGAACCTGTTGAAAAAATATCTGGAGCGGCTGGGCTATCAGGTGGACGCGTGCACGCATCCAGATGCGGCGCTCAAACTGCTGGACGAGAATCCCGAGCGCTATAGGCTGCTGGTGACAGACTTGACGCTGCCGGATATGAACGGCGAAGAGTTGGTGCTGCGCTCGCGCGAGCGGACTCCGCAGCTGCGCGCGATTATCGCGAGCGGGTATCCTTACGAGCCACGATCGGTCGGGGTGGAGTTTCTGCAGAAACCATTTCAGCCGGCGGTGCTGGCGCAGGCCGTTGAGCGGATACTGAAAGCTTAGTACCGCTAATTTCGGCCGCACCACTCGGGTGTGGCGCACATACCGGAACCGCAAGAGGGCGCACTCTCTTTCGCGATGCCGTTGGTGCGGGCGGCGAAGCTGGAAACTTGGGTGGTGACATGATTGCGGCCGCAGGAGGGGCATTCGGCGGCGGCTTCACGCGCGCTTGACCGTACTAGTTTCTCGAACTTGTTTCCGCAATCGTCGCAACGGTATTCAAAAATAGGCATGGGGCTTTACTCCAATAGAGCTGTTGCTATTTTATCAATCCACTCGGTGACTTCGGAGGGTGGGGCTTGAAAATCGTTCACGAGGATAGAGAATGCGAGTTGGCCGTGGGTGGCGCTGTCGGCGTAACCGGAGAGGGCCAGGGCGCGGCTGAGGGTTCCGGTTTTTGCGTGGATGCCGCGGCCGCCGGACATGCAGCATAGGCGACGGCTCAAGGTACCGTCTTCGCCGCCGGCGGGGAGGAGTGAAGTCCACAGGGCGCTGTCGGCGGATTGGGCCTCGCGCGCCAGGATGTGGGTGAGCACGCGCGGTGTCACGAGCGTGTTGCGGGCCAGACCGGAGCCGTCTTCTAGACGCCAGTCGCCGGGTTGCGCTGCAATGCCAGTTAGGTAGGCAGTCATTTCGGCTAATCCAGCGGCGGTGGAACCTTCGCCGCGGGTGACGCGGCCGACTTCGCGCAGCAGGAGTTCGGCGTGAAGGTTCTCGCTGAGGATGTCCATCACTTGGAGCAACTCGGATAGCGGAGGGGAGATGCGGGAGGCGAGTTCCTCGCCTTCCGCGGCGGCGTAGGATTCACCTAAGGCTCGATGGCGGGCTACCGGCCGGCCGTGGATGGCGATGCCGCGACGGGTTAGGGCGTCGTAGAGGGCGGATGCGGCGAAGAGGGCGGGATCGTCTACCGGCAAATTTTCAATCACGGTGCGGCCCAATGGAATGGCGCCGGTGAGCTGCCATTGGGTGGATCGCGCTACTCGGCGCGCGTGCACGGCCGAGGCGCTGCCGCGCGCTGCCGTCTTTACGCGATTGTCGATGGTTAGGTACTCGAAGGCTGGTTCGATGGTGAGGGCCGCAGAGGAGAGCGAAATGGTGACCGTGTTGTCGTTCACGCGTGAGTGCGCTTACGGGTGCGCCGAAGTCGCGCAGGGTGTCGTCTTCGGTCCAACTGGCGGGGTACGGGTCCCAGGGGAATAGGCGGTCGTCACCGACGATGTCGCCGTCGATGCGTTGCACGCCGTGGGCGGCGATGGCGTCGGCTAACTGCTCGATGGCTTGCAAGGGTGGGATTGCGCGCGACTCCTTGCTGTACGGGAAGGCGCGGCCGGAGAGCGAAGGATCGCCTGACCCTACCAGCACGAGGTCGCCGGAGGCCTCGCGCACGACGCGGGTGGTGAAGCGGTAATCGGGGCGCAGGCGTTCGAGGGCCAGCGCGGAGGTGAGGATTTTGAGATTCGATGCGGGGAGGAATAGGCGGTCCGCGCTTTTGCTGTAAAGGATTTTGCCGGTGGCTGCTTCGACTACTTGAATGCCGGTGAAGCCTAGGGCGAGGGTATCGGCTGTTAGGGCGTCGAGGCGCTGCTCGAGGTCAGCGGCGGGGCATGCCACGGAGAAGCAGGCCAGCGCTACGACGTAGGGACGCATTATGTCGTCGGGTGCAGCAAGGCGCTGAGACGGGCTTCAAGCCAGACCAATCCGAGGAGTACGAAGACGATGATGGAGCCGATCAGCGGCAGGCCCATCACGGCGCGCACGTCCAGCAGCCAGGCGAAATAACCTAGGGCGCAGGGAGCCAGCAGGCCGCCGACCATCGCGAAGGAAAAGATGCCGTTGTAAAAACCGGGGTGGTAATAGGGGAAACGGTGGCCGATTTTTTCGACGACCAGCGGATAGATGGGGGCGTAGGCGCCACCTAGGAGCAAGACTCCCATGACGGCGCCGAAGCCGTTGTTGGTATCGAGCAGGATGGTGCAGGCGAACATGGCCAGGAGGACGCTGAGCAGCAGCAGGCGGGTGTGGCGGACGCGCGGCAAAATCCATTGCGCGACAACGCGGCCGACCAGCAGCGCCATCCAGTAGAGCGCAAGGATCAGCACGGAATCCGCCGGGCTCATTCCCAGGCGCTGGCTCAAGAACAGCGGCAGCCAACCGGCGATGGCCCACTCGTTGCCGAATTGAAAAAACAACACCAGGCTGAATAAGACCGCGCCGGGGCTTTTGATTTCGGCCAGCAAGGCGTGGCTGGATGGTCCGACGGAGAGCGTTGGAGGTGCGAAGCGGGTGCGCGCGTAGATGACGGCGAAGATGGCGGGAATCAGGGCGATCCAGATTTGAATGGCGGCGGCGGTGTAAAAGTAAAACGCGCGGCGAAATCAGGAGGGCCACGCTGAAGCAGCCCAGTCCGAACAGGATTCCGCCGAGATTGACGGTGGCGGCGGGATCGTGGCGGTACATGGGCGAGATGGCGTGGAAAATCGCGGTATGCAGCATGCCCGGCGGCGGCTCCCAGAAGGAAGATGCCGGGCAGGCGCAGCCAAGCGTCATAGGGCGGCGAGAAAAACGCCAGGTAGAGCAGCGCGACTGAGGCCAGAGCGCAGGCGGAGGTGAGAGTGCAGGCTAATCCGCGCTTACGCATTAACCAAGGGGCTGTGCGGACGGAGAGCAGCACGCCTAGGATCAGGGCCACGAAGTAGAGGCCTATCATCCAATAATCCGATTGCAGATGGTGGCCCCAGGAGGGCAGGATCGCTCCTAGAAACGCCAGCAGAACACCGGATACGAAGAACCCGGCCAGCGCCTTGAGGGGCGCGGCGGCGGAGAGCGTTTCCGTGGCGCTTGCAGGACTCTCGGCGACGGCTAGCGATGGTGATTCTGGAGCCACGCTGGGTCCTGTCAGAAACGTTGTTCGGGCACTTCGCCCAATTTCACTGGGACGTCGAGTGTTTTGCCGGCGCGGAAAATTTTCACGGTAATGGTGTCGCCGGGGCGTTTGCGGGCGATGGCTCGGGCCAGTTCGTCGGATTCGGTCACCGGCTTGCCGTCAACGGCGGTGATGAAATCGCCGCCGATACCCAGGCGCTCATTGCCCACCTGGACGACGTCGCGATAACCTTTCAAGCCGGCCATTTCCGCCGCCGAGCCGCGGCCGATTTCCTGAATCAGCAGGCCGCCGCTTTCGGGCAGCTTCAATTCCGTGGCCAAGTCGCCGGTGATGTAAACCGTGGAGGCGCCAAAGCGCGGGCGGCCGAAACTCTTGCCGACGCGGAAGTCTTCGAGCATGGCTTTGGCGCGGTTGATGGGCATGGCGAAGCCGATGCCGATGTTGCCGCCGCTGGGGGCGCAGGATGGCGGTGTTGATGCCGATTACGTTGCCTTGGGAATCGAGCAAGGGGCCGCCGCTATTGCCTTCGTTGATGGCGGCGTCGGTTTGGACCAGTCCTTCGAGGGTGCTGTTCTCATTGCGAATTTCGCGGCCCAGCGAGCTCACGATGCCGGTGGTGAGCGTGCCGGAAAAGCCGAACGGATTGCCGATGGCGAGGACCTTTTGCCCGACCTGCAGGGCATCGGAATCGCCCAGTTTCAGGAACGGCAGTTTTTTCTTGGGATCGATCTGGATCATGGCCAGATCGTCGGCGCGATCGGCCACCAGGACTTTGGCGGTGTAGCGGCTGCCATCGGAAAAGCGCACTTCGATTTTGGAGCTGCCGCTGATGACGTGATTGTTGGTGAGAATGCGGCCGTCGGCGCTGATCAGGAAGCCCGATCCCAGCGCGCGCGTGGGCACCATTTCGAAGAAAAAGGTTTGCTGATAAACCGTGCTGGTGATGTAGGCGACGCTGTCTTTGGCGGCCTTGTAAATCTCGATATTGTTGACTTCGTCGCCGCCCAGTCCGGCGGAGTGCGCGACGGCGGGGCCGCTCCACAGCGGGCCGTCGATAGCGCCGCAGAGGGGAATTGGGAGCGGTGGTGAAGTACACGAACGCGCCTACCAGCGCCAACGCAATGAATAGAGTTCGTAATCTCATAAGTTTCAAAATCTCAAGGGTTCAAGGCTAGCAGAGCTTGGTACACGGCGCGGGTCTGCGCCAGCGTGTTTTCCTTCGCTCCCGACGTATCGATGACATAGTCGGCATATTTGATCTTCTCGGCCAGCGGCATTTGCCGGCTCAACCGCTCCAGCGCCTGCTCGCGGGTCATGCCGTCGCGCGCCATGGCACGCTCGATCTGCTGCTCTTCGCTGCAAACGGCCACGATCAGCTTCGCGAAATCGCGATAACTGCCCGTTTCGACTAGTATCGCAGCTTCTACTACGGCGATGCCATGGGGATGGGTGGCGGCGTATTGGTCCATGAGGCGGCGCTCGCGGGCCTGGACGGGGGGGTGCACCAGCGCGTTCGAGCTTGGCTAGCTGCGCGGGGTCGTGGAAGACCAGCGCGGCCAGCTTGCGGCGGTCGATGGTGTGGTCTGGATTTAAGATGCCGGGGCCGAATTCGCGGATGGTGGCGTCGTAGGCTTCCCCGCCGGGCGCCAGAACCTGATGGCCCAGCTCGTCGGCGCGGATCAGCAGGCAGCCCAGGTTCGCCAGCTCGCGGCCGACGAAACTTTTGCCGCTCGCCAGACCGCCGGTTAGGCCTACGCGCAGCATGTTTTATCCGGCGTTCTGATGCAGCTCCGCTAGTTCGACGGTGTTGGACATCAGCATGGCGATGGTTAAGGGGCCGACGCCTCCAGGCACGGGAGTGTAGGCACCGGCTACGCGGGCCATATCGAGGGGATGGACGTCGCCGACGACGGCTTTGCCCTTGCGGACGGCTTCTTCGGTGCGGCCCAGGCGCGAGGCCTTCGGCTACGTCGGTGATGCGATTGATGCCGACGTCGACTACGGTGGCGCCGGGCCGGATGTAATCCGCGGTGACGTAGGCGGGGCGGCCGATGGCGGCGACCAGGATGTCGGCCTGGCGGCACATCTCGGGCAGGTTCCGGGTGCGCGAGTGGCAGATGGTGACGGTGGCGTTCTGGTGCAGCAGCATCAGTGCCATGGGCTTGCCGACGATGTCGCTGCGGCCCAGGACTACGGCGTGCTGGCCGGCCATGGGGATCTGATAGAACTTCAGCATTTCGATAATGCCGGCGGGCGTGCAGGAGCGCGGCGCGGGGCGGCCAGAGACCAGGTAGCCGACGTTGATGGGATGAAAGCCGTCGGCGTCTTTATCGGCGGCTACGGCTTCGAGGACGCGGCGCGAGTCGACGTGTTTGGGGAGGGGCATCTGGACTAGAATGCCGTCGATGTCGGGGCGCCTGTTCAGGTCTTCGACCAGCGCGACCAACTCGTCGGTGGTGGCGGTTTCAGGGGGCGCAGATTTTCTCGCTGAAAATGCCCAGGTCGGCGCAGGCTTTGATCTTGGTGCGCACGTAGATCTCGGAAGCGGGGTCGTTGCCGGCTAGCATCACGGCTAAACCCGGGGGGCGGCTTAGTTTCGCGATGCGGGGTTTCAGACGGTTGAGAATTTCGGTTTGCACGGCCAAGCCGTGGAGAATTTGGGGCATTCTCTGTCGAGTCTAACAGACGCCGGTGACCGCTCTTTTACGCTCTGCGCAGGGCGGCGCGGACGGCTTCAGGATTGGCGTTGGCTAGCGCGCCGGCTACTTCGGTGGCGCGGTCGTCTAGTTCGAACGCGGGGGCTACTTGGTGGACTAAGCCCCAGGCGAGTGCGTCGGGCGTGGAGAAGATGCGGCCGGTGAGGCACAGTTCGAGCGCGCGGCGTTCGCCGATGGCGGAGGCTACGGCCCAGTAGACGGCTTCGCTCCACTTGCCTTCGCGAATGTCGGTCAGGCCGAAGCTGGAGCCTTGGGCGGCTAGCACTACGTGGGCGTTGGCGAGCAGGGCGAGGCCCCCGGAGACGGCTACGCCTTGCACGGCGGCGACCAAGGGCTTGACCATGCGGCGGCCGATGGTGAAGAGTTCTTCGCCGGCTATGGGATCGACGCCGCTGCAAAAGACGGGGCCGTCGGCTTCTAGCAAGATCGCGCCTACTTCGTCGTCGGCTACGGCGTCGCGCAATTCGCGGAGTAAATCATGGCACGTTGAGGCGTCCAGCAAATTGCGTTTTTCCGGGGCGGCCAGGGCGATGCGGCGGAGGCGGCCGTCTTGTTCGATGCGGAGGTTCATAAAGTTTCCGATGACCAGGTGTTCGCGATGGCCTTGAGCGCAGGCGGCGTCGAAGGCGAAGGCCAGGACGCGGCGGGTGGCTAGGGGATCGATCAGCGCGTCCACTTGACCGCGGGCGGCGGCGTGGCGCGAGTCGAGCCAACGCTCGTAATCGGCGCGGGTTTGCGCCATGCGCTTTTCCAGCTCGTCGGGGATGGGGGCGCCGCTGGCTTTCAGTTTTTCTAGCTCCGGACCGTGGACGGCTTGCACGGCGGCGTCGCCTTCCATGACGCCGATGCGGGCTGTGGGCCAGGCGAAGGCGAAGTGGGGATCGAAGCCTTGGCTGGCCATCGCATAATAGCCTGCGCCGCTCGCGTGATTCAGGGTGAGGATGATTTTGGGCACAGTCGCGCAGGCCATGGATTCCACCATTTCGGCGCCGGCGCGGATGATGCCTTCGGACTCGGCTTCGGTGCCTACCATGAAGCCGGAGACGTCTTGCAGATAGAGCAGGGGCAGGCCGCGGCGCTCGGCGTTTTCGACGAAGTAGGCGACCTTGCGCGCGGATTCGGCGTAGACGATGCCGCCGATGCGCGGGCCGGCGTGGGTCTTGAGAAAGCCGCGGCGGTTGGCGATTACGCCGATCACGCGGCCGTCCAGGCGCGCGTGGGCGCACAACATTTCCGGCGCGTACTCGGGTTGAAATTCTAGATACTCGTCGGCGTCGACGATGCGGGCGATGGCTTCTTCGACGTTATAGGGCAGGCGGTGATCGGCGGGGAGGAGATCGTAAAGTCCTTCGGCGGGCTTCGCGGGCGCGGTGCCTTTGTGTTCGTGCGCTGGCGGGCGGCGGTGGCAGCTCGCGCAATTTGGTTTTGATGATGTGGATCGCGTCGAGGTCGTCTTTGGCTTTGTAATGCGCGACGCCGCTGGTTTGGGTGTGCAGCGTGGCTCCGCCCAGCGCTTCCGCGGAAACGACTTGCCCTACGGCGCCCTTTACGAGATTGGGTCCGCCCAGGCCCATGAAGCTGGTACCTTCGACCATGATGATGACGTCGGAGAGCGCGGGCAGATAGGCGCCTCCGGCGATGCACATGCCCATCACGGCGGCGATCTGCGGCACTTTGAGTTTCCGGCGCATCAGCGAGTTGTAATAGAAAATGCGCGCCGCACCGTATTGGCCGGGGAAAATGCTGCCTTGATAGGGGAGGTTGATGCCCGCCGAATCGACCAGATACACGATGGGCAGGCGGTTGCGCATGGCGATCTCTTGCGCGCGCAGAATTTTCGGAATGGTTTCGGGCCACCACGCGCCGGCTTTGACGGTGGCATCGTTGGCGACGATCACGGTGGGGCGTCCTTCGACCAGGCCGATGCCGGTGATGACTCCGGCGGCGGGGGCTTGGCCGTCGTATTTGTCGTAGGCGACGAGGAGTCCGATTTCGAGGAACATCGCGCCGTGATCGATCAGTTTGGCGACGCGCTCGCGCGCGGTCAGCTTGCCCGCCTGGTGCTGCTTCTCGATTTTCGCGGGGCCGCCGCCCTGGCGCAGTTTCTCTTCGAGATCCTGCAATTCCGCCACCAGCCCGCGCATGTGGTCTGCTGCTGTAGTCACTTCGTTTATTCTATAGGCCATGTGGGTGCCGAATTGCTAGGGCTCGATCAGCGCGTTCTCAAAGCGGTGTGGACGGTGTTTGTGTTCGCGCTGGCGATCGCGTTGATCTATTCGATCCGCGGCGCGCTTGATCACTTTCACGCTGGCGGTATTTCTGGCGCTGCTGCTGTCGCCGCTGGTGACGTTCGTCGATCATTTCACTTCCGTGCGCATTCCGCGCACCGTCGCGTTGATGGTGGTTTACGTTTTGCTGATCGCTGCGTTCGCGGCGGCGCTAATCGGCGTGGTTTCGGCGGTGGCTTCGGACGCGCGCACGCTTTCGGGGACATTGCCGGAGGCGCTGCGCAGCGATCCGCTGGGCGGACTTCCCTTGCCTGCGTGGCTGGATCCGATGCGCGATCGCTTGGGCATGTGGCTGCACGACCGGCTGGACGAATTCGGCAAGAACGCGATCTCACTCACGGGCGAGGCTTTGCGACAGCTGGCGACTGGGCTGGGCGCGGCTGTCAGCGTGGTTGTGGTGCCGATTCTGGCGTTCTTTTTCATCAAGGACGGCAAGGCGCTGCGGGACGGGTTTATCCATAGCGTGCCCCGCAAGCATCAACTGCTGCTGCATCAGATTTTGCAGGACCTGCACCGGCTGCTGTCGCAATATCTGCGAGCGCTGGTGATTCTGTCGATCGGTGGCGTTTGTTTTTTATTCGGTATTTTTGAGCGCGACCGGGGCGCCTTACGCGGTGCTGCTGGCGGGGATTGCGGCGACGCTCGAATTCATTCCGGCGGTGGGGCCGTTCGTCGCCATGCTGCTGATTGCGGGCGGTGGGGCTCTTCAGCGGCTATACGCATTGGATCCTGCTGTTCGCTGTTTTTTGTGATTTACCGGTTGGGGCAGGATTACGTTTTGCAGCCGATGCTGTTGAGCGCGGGGATGCGCATGCATCCGCTGCTGATTATCTTCGGCAGTGCTGGCGGGCGGCGAACTGGGCGGCGATTCCGGGGATTTTCTTTTCCATTCCGCTGATGGCGGCGCTGCGCCTGATTTTCCTGCGATTATGGAAAGAGAGCGCGTCGCAGAGCGGCAATGCAACCTGAAAATCCAGCACCGGTTTTGCTCCCAACGCCTGCGGAGGCTCCGCCAGTCCGGCGGCGAGGGCAAGAAAAAGCTGGGTTTCATCGGAACCATCGGGGCGCTGCTGCTGAAGTTCAAGACCGTCGGGTTGGTGATCCTCACCAAAGGCAAGCTGGTGCTGCTGGGGTTGACCAAGCTCAACACGCTGCTTTCGATGCTGGTGTCGATTGGATTCTATTGGGCGATCTACGGCTGGAAGTTTGGACTGGGGTTTGTGCTGTCGATTTACGTGCATGAGATGGGGCACGTGATGGCGCTGGCGCGGTACGGCATCCCGGCTAGCCCTCCGATGTTCATCCCGGGATTTGGCGCTTTTGTACGGTTGAAAGCGTATCCGGCATCGGCGGGAGAAGACGCGCGGGTGGGGCTGGCGGGGCCGTTGTGGGGCTTGGGCGCGGCGCTCGCGTGCATGGGGATCGGCGTGATCACGGACTCGGGGTTGTTCACGGCGCTGGCGAAAGTAGGCGCGTGGATCAACGTGTTCAATCTGATTCCGGTGTGGCAGCTCGATGGCAGCCGGGGGTTCCGCGCGCTGACGCGGCATCATCGGATCTTGATCGCGGCGCTGGCGGGGCTGTTGTGGTTCTGGACTTCGGAGACGATGTTGATCATCGTCGCGCTGGTGGCGGTGTGGCGCTGTTTCACGAAGGACGCTCCGGAGCAGCCCGATAACTTGGTGTTCTTCCAATTTGCCGGTTTGCTGGCCGCGTTGTCGGGCGTTTATTACTTTACGAAATAGGACCGACGGCTTGGCGGTCTCGATCGGTGTCGCCGTGTTGGAGGCGGCTGTGGTGGCGGCTGTAAGTGAAGTAGATTACCAGGCCGATGAACAGCCAGATCAACAGGCGCGCCCAGTTGATCCAGCCTAGTTTGTACATCATGTAGCCGTTGAAGGCGATCCCTAGGAGAGGGATCAGCGGGACCCAGGGGGTGCGGAAGGGGCGGGGCTGGGACGGGTTGGTTCTGCGGAGGACTAACACGGCGCAACAGACGATTACGAAGGCCAGAAGGGTGCCGATGTTTACCATCTTGCCGATGTCGTCGATGGGGGTGATGCTGCCTACGATGGCCGCTAGCAGGCCGACCAGGATGGTGTTTTTCCAGGGCGTGCGGAATTTGGGGTGGATGGCGGCGAAGAATTTCTTGGGGAGCAGTCCGTCGTTGGCCATCGAATAGAGCACGCGCGACTGGCCGAGAAGCATCACCAGCATCACGCTGGTGAAGCCGGCTAGGGCTCCGATGGTGATGATGTGCGATGCGGTGGTCAGTCCGCGGTCACTGAAGGCGCGCGCGATGGGGGCTTCGATATTCACTTCCTGCCAGGGCACCATTCCGGTTAAAACGCCGGCTACCAGGATGTACAGAACGGTGCACACAAGTAACGAAACGATGATGCCGATGGGCAGATCGCGCTGCGGATTGCGGGCTTCCTGAGCGGTGGTGGAGACGGCGTCGAATCCGATATAGGCGAAGAAAATGTAGGCTGCGCCGGCGCCGATGCCGGAGAATCCGATGGGGGCGAAGGAGCCCCAGTCGTGTCCCCAATTCGCCGTGTTTATATAGCGGATTCCCAGGGCGATGACGAACAGCACTACCGAAACCTTGATCACCACGATGGTGGAATTGAAGCGGGCGCTTTCGCGAATTCCGATGACCAGGATGGCGGTGATCAGGAGCGCGATGCAGAAGGCCGGGAGGTTGAAACCGATTTCTACGCCGAAGATGGTGGGGGCGTTGAGGAGTTCGCCGGCTCGCTGCACTAATTCGGGGGACTTGGCGCTGGCGATGGCGCCGACCTTATCGAGGAACGCTGCGGTTCCGGGGACCAGGTTGGGGTCGGACGCCTGCGCCATTTGCCGGGCGACGAGGTTTTCGGCGGTTCTGCAGGCCGGTCCAATGATCGTAAGCGAGCCACAGCGGCATCTTGATGTGCACGATATCGAGCAGCTCGATGAAGTGGTTCGACCAGCCGGAGGAAACGGTGCTGGCGCCCATGGCGTATTCGAGCGTGAGATCCCAGCCGATGATCCAGGCGAATAATTCGCCGAGCGTGGCGTAGGCGTAAGTGTAGGCGCTGCCGGCCAGCGGGATCATGGCGGCGAATTCGGCGTAGCACAGGCCGGCGAAGGCGCAGCCCAGTCCGGAGAGCACGAAGGAGAGCATCAGGCCGGGACCGGCGTAGTGCGCGCCCAATCCGGAGAGCACGAAGATGCCGGCGCCGATGACGGCTCCGACGCCGAGTGCGGTGAGTTGAAACGGTCCCAGGGTGCGCTTGAGGCTGTGCTCGCCGGTAGCGTGGGCTTCCTCGAGCAGCAGCGCGATTGGTTTGGTGGCGAATAAATTCATGAGTGGCTCCGGAATCCGGGAACGCTCTTAATAGCAGAGTCTAACAGACTGTTACTCGTGTTCCCGAACGGAGGGGGTCGCGGGCGTGGCGATGGCGGGGGCGGCTACTTCATGACGCACGGCGCTGCGGTCGACGGCGATGTCGAGCCAGGCGATCATCATCTCATCCCAGCTTTGCGGACCCCATGTGACGGCGGCGGTGGGGTCGGGATTGAAGCGATTGTTAGGCGAATTATCGAAGTAGGACGTGGCTTCGATACGGGTGCCTTTGGGCAGGACCTTGGGGGTTTCGAGATAGTAATAGGGCTGCCAGTTGAAATCGTATTTGGGCACGTTGAGAAGAATTTCGGTTTCGCCGGTGGGGTAAACGGCGCGAACTTCCATGGATTTTCCGCGCACGTGCATGTGGGCGCGGATGGCCACCAGCTTCACTTCCTGTCCCATCATGCCGCTGGCGTCGACGCGATAATTGGCGTCGCCGGGAGGGATATTCAAGGACTGCGGCGTGAGTTGCGTGCCGATCACCTGTTCGGTGACGGGTTCTTTCGCGAAGATGAGGCCGATGCGGGTGCGGTCGCGCGCGGGAGTGCCGTTGGTGGCGTAGTGCATTTGAAATTCGAGGACGCTGCCGGCTTTGATGAGGCGCGCCTCGCCGGGCTTCCAGATTTGCGGCGTCATGCCGGGCGCGTATCCGGCTAGATATTCATCGCGGCGGCTGCCGGGAGCGCGCATGACCACGATGGCGTGATGCACCACGGCGGGCGCGCCGGGGCGCACTTCGGCGATCTGCACCCACTTGTCTTCGGTGAAATTAGTGGGCACGCGGATGTACTTATAGTCAATGGTTCCGGAGGCGGGGACGTCGTAGGCTTCGGGGAGCTCGAAGACCACATCCGGTTGAGGGATGTTCCAGCCTTCCGGGAATTGGCGCTGGGCGGGGGCATCGGAGAGCTTGCCTTCGGGGGCGCCCGAGTCGATCCAGGCTACGATCTTTTCTTTTTCGCCGGGGGCGAGTGAGAGGTCGTTCAAAAATTTTCCATAGTGCGGATCGGGCGACCAGGGCGGCATCTTACCGGTGATTACCGCGGCGCGAATGGCTTTGGCCCAGGGGCGCGCGTCCTGATATTTGAGGAGCGGCATGGGGGCCACTTCACCGGGGCGGTGGCAACTTTGGCAGCGGGACTGGAAGATGGGCTCGATGTCTTTATGAAAAGTTAGAGTGGCGGCGAAGGCGGGGCTGAGAAGCAGGAGTGTTGAGGCAGAGAGCCGAAGACCCACCATAATTCATGATAGACCGCAGCGCCTCCGTTCTGCATCGTCAGCGAATATCTGGGATCAAGCTGCTCGCAAATTTCCGGGCGAGACCGAGTAGCGGCTGCCTTCTCGATCGAGAACACAACCGTGCCGCCGTTAGGCGATCCAGAGTCTCCCACCGTTTCACAGTTTCGCGGCGCTTACTTCTACGGCCAGCGGGAGCAGTTCGATGGGGTCAGCATTGGGAGATACGTCAGCATTTGGAATCGGCAGCGGGCGGCCTTCCTCCAGCTGGATCTGGGCCACATCCAACAGTGCGCTTGCAATCATCGAACGCGCGTCGGCCAAGTCGAAGCGTTGGCTGCACACTCCAGGAAATCTAGGACCTCTGCTACTACCGTTCGGTCCGCGCCTACATATGGGGGGAGGGCGATGTAGGATAGCAGGAGTGAGTTCGCGCTTTCGTCCTTATATTGTCGGCATTGGCGGCGCTACTAAGCCGCAATCGTCGGCGGAAAAAGCTTTGCGGTATGCGCTATCGCTGGCGGAGGCGGCGGGGGCGGACACGGAGCTGTTCGACGGGCCTAGTATTCATCTGCCAATGTATACGGCGGAGGCGGGAGAGAGGCCGGCTGACGTGCGGCGCTTGCTTAAGGCACTGCGGCGGGCGCATGGGGTGATTATCTCGACACCCTGCTATCACGGGTCAGCTTCGGGGCTGCTGAAGAATGCGCTCGACTACGTCGAAGATATGGCACAGGATCCGCACCCTTATTTCGACGGGCGCGCGGTGGGGCTGATTGTGTGCGGATCGGGATGGCAATCGACGGCGATCACGCTGTCGGCGCTGCGGTCCATTGTACATGCGCTGCGCGGGTGGCCGACGCCGATGGGGGTTGCGATCAACACGCTGAATAAGACGTTCGATGAAAAGGGCTCGGTGGTGGAAGAGACGGCGGCGCGGCAGATTGCGATTCTGGTCAAACAAGTGGTGGACTTTGCGCGCATGAGCGGCGGACGGGAGGACCAAATCGCATGAGGGACGCTGCACCGAACCGCTGGATGATTCCGGTGGCAGCAGTAGCGGTACATATGTGTATTAGATCGGTGTACGCGTGGACGACGTTCGACCGGCCGATTCAGGCGATCTTACCGGGGTGGGGTTTGTGCTGACGCTTTTAGTGCGGCCTTTGAAAAGGGTAGGGTGATGGCCAAGCCGTTCCGGCGCCGTCCACTGCCGCTTCCGGTGCGCTGTCTGGCGGGGGCGTGGATTCACGGGGTGGTGGCGCCGATGGTCTGTGTTTTCGAGGGTCTGGGTGTCACTGAGCGGGTGGTGCGTGACGCGAATGCGCGGCAGCAGAAACGGCTGGCGCAGAAGAATCCGTTTAGGAATTACAGTCCCGATGAGCACGACGTGATCGTCGCGACTTATGCCAAGAGCGGAACCAACTGGATGATGCAGATCGCGCATCAGCTTTTATTTCACGGCAAGGGCGAATTCAATCACATTCACGATGTGGTGCCGTGGCCGGATTCGCCGGCGCCACTGGGGAAGTATGCGATCCCGGTGGAAGATCCGTCGGTATGGATGGCGTCGCCAGAGAAGAAGCGCGCGATCAAAACGCACCTGAATTGGGAGCTGATCCCTTATTCGGAACGCGCGCGCTATATCGCGGTGATTCGCGATCCCAAGGATGTGTTTGTATCGAACTATTTTTTTGCAAAGGCGCTGGGCGGGGCGGCGATTCCACCGCTCGAAACCTGGTACCGGTTGTTTGTATCGGAGAATTTTCCGTTGGGCGGATCGTGGGCTGTGAATGCGGCGGGGTATTGGGCGCAGCGTAATCGTCCTAACGTTCTGGTGCTTTCGTTTAAGTCGATGAAGAGGGATTTGGCGGGAACGGTGCGGCGGGTGGCGGAGTTTCTGGATGTCCGGGTGGGGGACGATGTTCTCGAAAGCGTGTGTACGCAGGCCGGGTTTGCTTACATGAAAAGCATCGATTCCAAGTTCTCGGTGTGGAAGATGACACCGTGGAGTTCGCACGGGACTATGGTGCGCAAAGGGTTGCAGGGAGGGGCGTCGGAACTGCTGAATACGGAGCAGCAACGGCATATCGATCAGTACTTCATGGGTGAGCTAAAGCGGCTGGGTTGCGATTTGCCTTACGATGAATTTTGTGACCTCGCCCCATAAAGGATTCACCGTTTGGCTGACCGGCATGTCCGGCGCCGGGAAGAGCACCGTGTCGCGCCTGCTGGAGAAGAGGCTGCGCGCGATCGACGCACGGGTGGAGGTGCTGGATGGCGACGTGGTGCGGACGCATCTTTCGAAAGGTCTGGGCTTCAGCCGCGAGGACCGCGACGAGAACATCCGGCGCATCGCATTCGTGTGCGAGTTGCTTTCGCGCCACGGCGTGATCGTGATTGCAGCGGTGATCTCGCCTTATCGCGAGGCGCGGGATGAGGCGCGGGCGCGAATCCCGGAATTCATCGAAGTGTATGTCGACTGCGCTCTCGACGTGCTGATCGAACGGGATACGAAGGGCCTGTACCGGAAGGCAATTTCGGGCGAGATTCAGCATTTCACGGGGATTTCAGACCCTTACGAGGCGCCTTACAGCGCGGAAGTGAATCTGCGCTCAGACCGGGAGACGCCGGAGGAAAGCGTAGAGAAAATCTGGGACGCGCTAACGGAGCGGGGTTTGATTTCCAATGATCGATCTGCATTCGCACACTAATCAATCCGACGGCACATATTCGCCGGCGGAGTTGATCGCGGAGGCGCGGCGCGTGGGCGTGCGCACGCTGGCGATTACGGATCACGATACTTTCGCGGGCTACGATCAGGCGGGGGCGCACGCGCGCGAGGCTGGGGTGGAATTGCTGTGCGGGATCGAGCTATCGACGAAGTTGAACGAGCAGACGGCGCATTTGCTGGGATATTTTTTGGGGGATGGTGACTTGACGGAGCTGCGCGGGTGGCTGTCGGAGATGCAGGCGTCACGGCGCGAGCGTAATTTGCGGCTGGTGGCGCGGCTGCGCGAACTGGGTGTCGACATCACGCTCGAAGAGGCGCAGGCGCGGGGGCGCGGCGAAACGGGGCGGCCGCACTTCGCGCAGATCCTGGTTGAAAAAGGGTACGTAAAGACGGTGCAACAGGCTTTCGACGAATTCCTGGGGGAAACGGCTAAGGGTTATGTGGACCGGCGGGAGCCGCAGTTTGCGGAAGGGGTGGAGCGCATTCGCAAGGCGGGAGGGATTGCGTCGCTGGCGCATCCGGTGCGGTTGAAGGGCGATGTGGCGGCGCTGCTGCCGGGGATGCGCGAGGTGGGGTTGAATGCGATCGAGGCGTATCACAGCGATCATGGGCCAGAGGATACGGAAAACTTTCTGGCGCTGGCGAAGCAGCACGGAATGAAGGTGACAGGGGGATCGGACTTTCATGGGGCGGTAAAGCCGGGGCTTGAATTGGGCACGGGGCGCGGGGGCAATCTGCACATTCCGGACGATCTGGTGGAGCGGCTGCGATGATTCACTCAAGCCGCAGATCCACTTTGGTGGCGCTGCTGGTGGCGGGCGCGTTCTTCATGGAGAATCTGGACGGCACCGTAATCGCGACGGCGCTGCCGCAGATGGCGCAGTCGTTTGGCGCGCATCCCGTGGATCTCAACTTGGGCATGACGGTTTACATGCTCACGCTGGCGGTGTTCATTCCAGTGAGCGGGTGGGTTGCGGACCGGTTGGGGGCACGCACGGTGTTCTCGACAGCGATCGGATTGTTTACGGTGGCGTCGATGATTTGCGGGGTGAGCAACACGCTGACGCAGTTCACGGCGGCGCGGGTGTTACAGGGAATGGGCGGGGCCATGATGGTTCCGGTGGGGCGGCTGGTGGTGTTGCGCATCACGGAAAAAAAAGATTTGATGCGGTCCATTTCTTATATAACCTGGCCGGGACTGATGGCGCCGGTGCTGGGGCCGCCGCTGGGTGGATTCATCACCACCTATTCGTCATGGCGCTGGATTTTCTATTTGAATGTCCCTCTGGGAGTGGTGGGAACGGTGCTGGCGATTTTGTGGACCGACAACGAACGGGAAAACTCCAAGCGAAGTTTCGATTGGCTGGGGTTTGCGCTGGCGGGGTCGGCGTGCGTGGGTTTCATGTACAGCCTGGAATTGATGGGGCAGCAGGCTTCGCGCTGGCTAACGGTTTGGGCGCTCCTGGGGTACAGTTTGCTGGCCGGGGTGCTGGCGGCTCTGCATATGCGGCGTACGGAGCATCCGCTGATTGATTTTGCATGCTTGCAGCGGCCTACTTACGCGGTTTCGATTTGGGGCGGCTCGTTGTTTCGTACCGGAATTATGGCGTCTCCGTTCTTACTGCCCTTGATGTTTCAGGTAGCTTTCGGTTTGAGCGCGTTTCAATCCGGAATGCTGGTGCTGACGATGTTCGCGGGGAATCTAGCGATGAAGTCGGTGACGACGCCGGTGCTGCGGCGGTGGGGATTCCGGGCGGTGCTGGTGGTGAACGGTGTGATTTCGGCGGTGTTGATCGCGCTGCTGGGAGTGCTATCGCCATCGACTCCGAAGGTGGCAATGATCACGGTGTTGTTCTTGCATGGGTTGTCGCGATCCATGCAATTCACGGCGCTGAACACTCTGGCGTTCGTGGACATTCCGAAGACGCTGATGAGCTCGGCTACAAGTTTTGCTGCGGTGGTGCAGCAGATGGGGATGGGGCTGGGCGTGGCGGTAGGAGCGGTGGCGCTGCGCGGAGCGGGATGGCTGCACGGGGAGCGGGCGGGGACGTTATCGCTGATGGATTTCCACCTGGCGTTCTGGATGATGGGGGTGCTGGGGATTCTGGCCGTGCTGGATTGCTTCACTTTGCCGCGGGAGGCGGGGGCTGAGGTGAGCGGGCATCAGGCAGCTTGATGTCACTGCGGTGGGCCGGAAGGCGTGCCGGCGAACACGTCGAACAACATGTTGGCGACGTAGCCGATTCCCATGCCGCCGAGCGTAAGGGAAACGTAGGTCAAAGTTTCCGACAGACCGAGCATATCCTGAAAGCGCCAGGCCAGGGCGCCACCGATCATTCCACCCACCATTGCAGAGAGCAAGCGTTTGAGCATGATTGACTATCGGTGCGAGGCAGGGGTGGGGGGCTAGAGTTTTGCGCTCCCTGAAGGGGGGAAGAGGCCTTAGGGGAGCGTTGATTCCATTGCAGTACGGGGAACGTGGAAGAACTAGTGCCGGCACCTCGAGGCTGCGGAAAGAAGAGTCGTTTGGGCGCGGAAA
Source organism: Bryobacterales bacterium (assembly GCA_963745995.1). Taxonomy (GTDB): domain Bacteria; phylum Acidobacteriota; class Terriglobia; order Bryobacterales; family Bryobacteraceae; genus Palsa-187. The sequence continues at coordinate 1,668,887 of CAVUZF010000004.1, read as the reverse complement.
GCTATCTAAGCTCATATGGATCGAAACGAGAACCTGCGGCGGGTGAAGTCGGACTATCGGGATGCGTTTGGGGAGTGGGCGGTTCAGGTGGGGCGTCTGCGGACGATCAGCGAAGGGGAAAGGGAGGAGGCGCGGGCTCAGGCGGAGGCTGCGGAGGCGGTTTACCGGGAGAGGCGGGATCAGTTGGCAGGGATGGTTTGTTGCGGCTGAGCGGGGCGGTACGGCGGGAAATTTGATATAGTAAACCCCCATGAACCGGAAAATTATTGCGCGTGTTTCGGCTGGGGTGCTGTTTCTGCTGCTGGCTTTCGTGGCCTATACGCAGAATCAGAACCAGCCTCCTAAGCTGACTCTGAACAAAGTCAAAGACAACCTCTATGAGATTGAGGGCGACGGCGGGAATGTTGCGGTGTATGTCACGGGGAACGGGGTCATACTGATCGACGATAAATTTGCTCCGGATCATGACGCGATTATGGATATCGTGCGGCAAGTGACCCAGCAGCCGTTGAGGTACGTCATCAACACGCACTACCACGCGGACCATAGCAGCGGGAACGGCAAGATGTACGAGAGCGGCGCGGAGATTATCTCGACGGCGAATTCGCGGAAAAATATTGTGGAGAAGAAGCAGTCCAATGCGCCTCCGGGCGGCGTGGCGCCGGCGCGGATTGTGTTCACGGACGAGACCTCTGTTTTCCTAGGCGGCAAGGAAGTGCGCGCGCATTTCTATGGGCGCGGGCATACCAACGGCGATGCGGTAATTTATTTTCCGCTGCTGAAGGTGATTCACACGGGGGATTTGATGGCAGGAACGACTCCGCTGGTGGATTATAACGGCGGCGGCAGCGTGGTTGAGTGGACCAAGACGCTGGATGGGGCCATGCAATTGGATTTTGACACGGTGATTCCCGGCCACGGGCCGATCACGAACAGGGCTGGGTTGCAGGCTTATCGCGACAACATCGTGAAGATGCGCGACCGGGTGACGAAGGAGATCCGCAGCGGTAAGGGGCAGGCGGAGATCGCGAAGTTCATGGAGACGGAGTATCAGTGGGCTCCGAATAGTTTGCAGCAGCAGTGGAGCGTGCCGGGATTTATGACGGAACTGAAGTAGAGTTTCATCTTTCTCGTTGGGAAGTGGGCCGATGCCTCGCAAGTTGTGAGGCATCGGCTTTTTTATTGGGCTGGGGGCTTGGGGAGTTGCTGTAGAAGCTGGATGAAGAGATTGTCGGGGGCGGCGGCGATGGCTGCGCGGAGGCCGCCGTTGGGATTTACCAAGGTCACGGGCTGAGCTTCGTGGGAGGCTACCGTTAGGCCGGCGGAGGTTGTGGCTTTCAGGGCCGAGTCGAGATCGCGGACTAGCAGGCGAAGGAGCGGAGAGCCGGGATCGCGCGGGCGGCTGTGGACGGGCTTGCGGTCGATGCCCATGAATTCCAGAAACTCGATTTGGAAAGTAGTTCCGGGGACTAGCGCAGTAGTGCGGCGGATCTCGGCGCGGGGGAGACCCAGAAGAGCAAGACGCGCTTTGTCGGATTGGAAGGCGCTGGTTTGGGGTTGGAAGCCTAGGGCGTCGCGGAAGACATGCATCATGCGTTCGGTGTCGCTGACGGTGAAGGCGAAGCTGACGGAGAGCAGGTTGCCGGCGGGAGTCGCAGGCGGGGAGTCGGGCTGGATCAATTCTACGTAGAAACCGTCGGGGTCGCGGAGCACGATCGCGCTGCTGTCGTTGAGGCGCACGGGTTCGCCGCCAGTGGTGACGATGGGGCTGGCGGATTTCTTCAGGCGAGCCAGGATCGGCGTGAGATCGCGGACCGTGAGAATCAGGGTAGCGGCGCCGGGGTCTTGATAACGGGGGTGGATGGGACTACGGTCGACGCCTTTCCATTCGACTAGTTCGGCGCGCATGGGGGACCCTTGGACCAGGCCTACGCCTACGCGGTATTGGGCTCCGGGGGCATCGTATAAATTCACGATGGCGGGGGTGTCTAGATAGGGCCGGGGGCCGGTGGGCGGGGTGCCTTGGAGGTCCATGCCTAGGACGTTCTGGTAGAAGTCGACGGATTTTTCTACGTCGGCTACTACGTGGAGGAAGTTTCCTACGCCGATGATGTCGCCGGGCGGGGCGGGAGTCGGCAGGGGCTGGGCGAAGGCGGCTACTGCGGCCGCGATGAATGCGGGGAGGAGTTTTGTCATGTTATCCGGCAACTGTTTTCCAATTTTTGACTAGGTGTTCGGCGGTGCGCCACGACAGGGCTTGGATCGTTAGGGTGGGATTGCGGGCGCCGTGGGTTACTAGAACTGATCCGCCGAGAATACCGAGATTCGGGGATTCGTGGGTGAAGCCGAAGGCGTCTACTACACTCGAGTCGGGCTTCGCGCCCATTCTTGTGCCGCCTACGGCGTGCGTCGAGAGATTCGGTCCTACGGTGTTGGGAACGGTGACTACTTCGATGGCTCCGGCGGCGCGGAGCCATTCTTCGGCTTTCTTGGCGGCGTGGGCGCTGGCTTTGGGCTCGTTTTCTTTGGGACCGCTGGTGATGCGGCAGACGGGGTCGCCTAATTTGTCTTTTACTTCGGGGTCGAGATCGAGCCAAGTGTTTTCGTAGGGGAGCGAGTTGCACTGAGCGTAGGCCCCTACCCAACGGTTGGCGTTTTCGGCTACGAACTTTTTCCATTTCGCTCCCCATTGGGGGGCGCGGTTGAAGGTGGGCATCGATGACGCAGCGATGGGGTGTAGTTCGTGATTGATGGTCAGGCTGGCGCCACCAATGAAGCCGAGACCGGTGTGATCGAAGCTGTCGTCGGCCCAATTGTTGACGACTACGCCTTGGGCGTTGGCTCCATACCAAAGGTTAAGGTCGAAGGGGAAGAGAGCGGTGACTTCGCGGTTGGCCCAGTGTCCGATGTAGTGCTTACCTACTTGGCCGTGGTTGTTGGCCAGGCCGTGGGGGAACGCTTTGGATTTCGAGAGCAGCAGCATGCGGACGTTTTCGTAGGTGTACGAAGCTAGCAGGACTACTTTCGCGGGCTGGAAGTATTCCTGGCCATCCTTAATGTAGAGGGCTCCGGTGGTCTTGCCGTTGTCGTCGGTGAGGATGCGGGTTACCTGGGCGCGTTCTACTATCGTTAGATTCTTCGTTTTTTGAGCGGCGGGGATGGTGGTGACTGCTGTGGAGTTTTTGGCTTTCACGTGGCAGCCACCGGTGTCGCAATAGCCGTGATAGGCGCAGGGGGAGCGGCCGTCTCTCGGCTGGGAGTTGATCGCTGCGGGGGAGCGGTGGGGGTTGAAGCCGGCTTTGCGCGCCGCGGCTTGCAGCATGTCGGTGAAGTCGGTGTCGCGCAGCGGGGGCATGGGGTATTCGCGGCTGCGGGGGCCTTCGAACACGTTGCCTTTGGGATTGATGAAGCCCTTGATGTTGCCGGCTTTGCCGGAGACTCCGATTTCGTACTCGATGGTGTCGTAGTAGGGTTCTAGGTCGTCGTAAGTGAGGGGCCAGTCTTCGACAGTCGAGCCTTTGGGGATGGCGCTCGCGCCGTAGCGGCTCAGGGTTGCCGAGCGGACTTTGAAATCCCAGGGTTGGAAGCGCCAACTGTTGGCGTAGTAATGGATGGACGTGCCGCCCACGGCGTTCATCATTGTGGGTGTAGTGCCTTGGCGGGCTTTCGCATCGGGGCTGGTGCGGAAGGTGGGGATCTCGTCCCATACTTTGGTGCCGGTGGTTACGCGGCGGCGGACGTTGTTGTGGATTTCGTCGGCTTTGAAATCGCTGGGCTGCATCCAACTGCCGGCTTCCAGGGCTGTGACCTTGAGACCGGCTCTTGTAAGGGGCAGGACGGCTACGCCGCCGGCGGCTCCTAGTCCGATTACAACTACGTCGGTGGGTTTGAGATTAGTGGGCATGGGTTTCTCCCGTCGCGCCTGCGCCGTAGAGTTCTTTTCGATAGGGCTTGGGCGGGGTCTTCATGCTCTGGTCTTCGGGGCCGGCGGCTAGTTTGGCGCCGGGATAGCGGATGAGATCCCAACCGGCGAAATTTTTGTTGCCGCCGTAGACGGGGTCGCCGAACATTCCTTCTAGGGTGAGGCGGCGGACGCGGTTGAAGAAGCCGCGGAGGTTGGGGGCTTGGTTGTTGTCGATGTCGGTCAGGACGGCGTCGCGCTGGGCTGGAGTGAGGGTCGCGAAGGCGATCTTTTGGGTGCGGAGGGAGTAGACGTCCAGGTTAGCTAGGCCTTCCAGGAAGAGCGGCTTTTCGGCGGCTAGGTAGTCTGCCAGGCAGCGGTCTATGTAGTCGCCTACTCCGGCTTCTACTGCGCCGGGGCCTAGTTCATCTTTGGGGATCAGGCGGTCTATTAAGGCGTCTAGGGTTTGACGTTGTTCTGGGACAGAGTGGGGACCGGGGATTGGGCTTTGGTTATAGCAGCTAACGGGATCAGGGTGGCGCTGGCGAGGACTGTGCGGCGGGTTATGGACATGAGGGGCTCCAGTTATGGAAGTATACACCGAGGGCGGGGCCAAGAGAATTGGCTCGCAGATGGGAACCGATGGACGCAGATAAGCCGCTAGAGTAGGGCTTCGGAATGACACTCGAGCAGGGACTCGGGAAGAACTTCGGGGCGGCTTCCGCCTAGGGAGTAGGCGCACAGGAGAGGCACTGAGTGGAGTTTGATTACCTGATTCCACAACTCCTCAAGACGCTGCGTCGCTTGCGGATTCGGAATCCAGATTAGATCGACCATCTCTCCGAACACGCGAACTTCGCCGTTGGAGCTGGCGGCGCGGGCTTTTTCGATCAGGTGTCCGACGGTGGTCTTGAAGCGATGCTCGTCGATAATTCCGTCGAACAGGAAGGTACCCAAGAGACTCTCGGCGGTCTCGCAGACCAAGCGGCCGCTGGCTTCGAGTTCGGCAACATCAAGGCGTTCTTCCTGCAATTGTCCACAAACGGCTGCGCGATGAGAGTCCGTCATGACCAAAAGGGCAGATCCACCCTTGCGGAGTCCGCTGCCGATGAACAGGCAGACGGCTTCGGCGAACTGGGGTTCGTTGGTATAGGGATATACAAAGTGGCCCTGCGGATCGGGATGAGTTAGTATCGCTTCGCCAGTGGCGTTCATGGATGACTCCTTCGCATTAGATCCTGCAGTGGATAAGATGTTTCGGGCGCGAATTCGGAGCGTGCTACTCTCAAGTGGGGTCTTGGGAACCCTTACTCGAGTTCAAGGAGCTTCATGTCAGAATCTTACGGGCATCGGATTACGGCCATTCACGCGAATCCGCTTAACAAGTGCGACCATTGCAAGCAGCCGGCGTTGTGGGAGACGGATTACAAATTTTTCGGGGAGAATCAGCCGCGGGGATCGAATCCGGAGCAGGTTTGCGATGCGCACGCAAAGCAGTTTGCGGCGAAGTGGCCGGACGCTAAGTTTCCGGTGCAGGCTCCGAACTAACGGAAAGGGCCAACATGGACGTTGGCTGCGGGCCGGAGGCCCGCCCCACTTAATCAAGGCTCAATATTAATATTGGGGTGGATTTTGAGGGGTTGGGCTGTGTTACGATGGAAAAGGTCGTCCCTAAAAGTGGCGGGCGCCCTTACACCCAGGAAATTTTTATATGCCAAAGTTGAAGACCCATAAGGGTGCGGCCAAACGGTTTAAGAAGACGGGGACCGGCAAGATTAAGCGCCGGCATGCGTTTGCCCGTCATATTCTGACGTCGAAGTCGCGCACGCGGAAGCGGCGGTTGGGACAGTCGTCGATAGCCGATCCGGCTAACTCGCCTGAAATTCACCGCATGATTCCGTACTAGCCCCTCGGGGCTGATTTTGGTGGACAGTGCGCCGCACGTGCCTGATCTGCCAGCAACTATCACACGGGTTAAACCCGAAGGAGATGAAACGTGCCAAGAGTCAAACGTGGTACTAAACGGCGTAATAGCCGCAAGAAGACGCTTACCCTCGCCAAGGGTTTTTTCCTCACTAAGAGTAAGCTTTATCGGTCCGCACAAGAGGCGGTGGAGAAGTCGCTGCGCTACGGCTACAAGGGCCGTCGTCTCAAAAAGCGCGATTTCCGCTCGCTGTGGATTGTGCGCATTGGGGCTTCCTGCCGAGCGGCTGAAATTTCTTACAGCAAGTTTATGGACGGGCTGAAGAAGGCCGGCGTGGAATTGAATCGTAAAGTTCTGGCGGACATGGCGCTGACGGATCCGCCGGCGTTTAGCGCCCTAGTGAACCAGGCCAAGGCGGCGCTCGAAAAAGCCGCGGCTTAGAGGTAACGCAAGATGTCGATGCCGCAACCTGCATCTGAGTTGGATTCGCTGGCTGATTTGGAGGAACGGGTTCTCCGGGCTGTCGAGTTGGTGTCGGCGCTGCGGGCGGAGCGGGACGCGGCGTTGAGCGAACTCGAAGAAGCGCGCGCGGCGCTGACGGAGATGGCTGCGGTCAAGAAAGCGGCTGCCGAGGCAGAAAAGCTGCACGAGGAAATCGAGGGGTTGCGGGCGGAGCGCAAGCAAGTCCGCGTACGCATCGAAAAACTGCTAGGGCAGATGGATCAACTGAGCGGCCAATAAAGCTGGAGGCGCCGGAATGGACTCGGAAAAGAAGACGGTGCGGGTCACCATCTTCAACCAAACCTACACTCTGGGCGCCACCGGCGAAGACGGCGAAGTGGAAATGCTGGGGCACACGGTTGACGAGTTGATGACGTCGATCGCGCAGCGCGCCGGCAACATGGACGCGCAGCGCATTGCGGTGCTGGCGTGCCTGCACATGGCGGACCGGCTGCGCACGATCGAGAACGAATTGGCTTCGCTCAAGGGGCGGGTGGATGAGAAGACTCGCCACTTGTCTCTGCTGCTCGACGAAGTGATCTAACCCTCAACGCAAGTGCTGCGCTCTTCCCTGCTCTCCGAACTTCCTTGGCTCGATCACGGATTTGGCACGCGCGTGGACGTTGTGTCTCAAGAAGACATGGCCAGTCTGAGGCAGATTCATTCGGCTGTGGTGCTGGAGGCGGAGCGGGCTGGTGTCGCGGGCGAGGGCGATGCTCTGGTGACTGCGCAAGCTGGAGTGCCGGTTTCGATTCGCACCGCGGATTGCTACCCGATTCTATTGGCGGACCCACAAAATTTCGCAGTGGCGGCGGTGCACGCCGGGTGGCGCGGAACGGCGGCGGGGATTGTGGTTAAGGCTATCGGGCAGATGCGGGCGCGGTTCGGGACCGAGGCGGCCGACTTGCGCGTGGCGATTGGGCCAGGGATTGGAGTGTGCTGTTACCACGTGGGTATCGAAGTGGCGCGGCAGTTCGGGTTGGAGAGCGCGGGGAAGATCGACTTGGCTGAAATGAACCACCGGCTGCTGGTTGAAAACGGCGTGGCGGCGGAGCGCATTCAGGTACTGGGGGGATGCACGTTGTGTGACGCGCATCTGTTTCACTCGTTCCGGAGGGACAAGGAAAATGCGGGGCGGATGGTTTCTTGGATTGTCAGCGTTCCCTCATAATCAAAGGCCACGGGAAAACACATCGGGCGCGGTAGCCGATTTCGACTCCGCGCCCGTAAAAAGAGAACGAGAGATTCAGGTTTAGGCGGCGTGCATCAGTTCGTCGAAGCTTTCGGTACCGTCGGCCTGATTGCGGTCGGCGATTTCCTGGCACTGGATGCAGAACGGGGTCCACGGCACGGCAGCCAGGCGCTTGGGGCTGATGTCTTCTTCGCAGTGCAGACACACACCGAAGGTCCCTTCGTCCAAGCGGCGCAGCGCGCCTCTCACGTTGCGAAGCAGTTGCGACTCACGGTCGAGATTGCGGATGGCGAGCTCACGCTCAGCCGCGTGCTGCACTTCGTCGAGAGCGTCCGGGCTCTTTTCAATAGCGATGCCTTCACGGTTGCGCACAAACAATTCCAATTCCGCCTGCCTAGCCTCCAGTATTTCTCTGAATTTTTTTAATTCACTCTTTGTCATTTTTTTATCTCCTGTCTCTCGTCTCTTTTGTCCTTACGTCCTCATCTCTTTTTCTCTCACGTCCGTCTCATGGCATTAGACGCAGAGATTACCAAAAAGGTTCACTGAACTCAATCCACTTCTAGGGGATTGCCTGCCGCGAAAGTGCAGGCGGGAAGTGCCCTGTGCGTCTAGGCCCAGGTACCTCGTTTGAATCTTTGAAGTAGAGTAGCACATCGCTGAACCATCTTGCAAGCAATTACAATACCATTTCAAAATTTGCTGAATCCGCCCGCTGCACGGCGAGCGCCGAGTACTTGATCCGCCCTATCCGTGCGCGATCCTTAGATATCGGCTCGACTCTCATAAACCATTACGTCCGTAGTCCAATCCGCGGATTTCGGGCCAAGTCAGGTGCAAATCCTGCGGTGCCTTCCTAAAAACTTTAAGAACCAATATGTTACAAGGCCCAAACGAGTGCTACCGCCAAATGGGTCGCTTGAACCGGTAAAAATTCTCATGTCAGTCTGCATATATTCACGCCAGGAATCCTAGCACATCATTCCCAGGAATCCCCAAAACGGATTCGCACCGGCAGCGGCCAGAGATGAGGGCTCCATCAGCATAAGCTTCTTATGTTTCAATACGTTCAACCGGTTCGTTTATTCCGCAGGATGGTGCAATATGAACTATCAGACGTTTGTGACTGGCTAAGGGCAGCAGTGGAGGGGCGTGTTTCGTTGTGTCCCAGGGCGTGTCGAAGCTCCACAGGACGAGCGCGGTTTTGGTAACCTAAAGCTTTATTTATCAACCCCATAAATTGGGGCTTGCCGTGCTTCTTAGGACGCTGGCCAAACAGCTTATGCGTGCGCTTGCTATCTTTGTGTGCCTGTGCTTTGCCGGTGGCTGGATTCCGGCAGGGGCGACTACGCTCCAGCAATTGAGCTTGGGCGAGATGGCGCAGAAAGCGACAGCGATTGTGCGCGCTAAGGTGACGGGTTCGGTCGAGGTACTCCGCGGCACCGATGTGTTCACGGTGTACCGACTTGAAACGCTCGAAACCGTGAAGGCGTCGAACGGCATAAAGCCAGCAGACGTGGCGGTGCCGGGAGGAGTCGCGGGGGGAATGCGGCAAGTGGTGGCGGGCGCTCCCGTGCTGCGTGCGGGGCAGGAATACGTTTTGTTTCTGTGGACCAGCCGGTCCGGGCTCACGCAGTTGATGGGGATGTCGCAGGGATTGTTCACTGTCGAACGGACGACTGCGGGCGACGCCATAGCGACGCGGGCGGCGGCGGGCGAACAGATGCTCGACGGCGCGGGGCGCGCGGTGCGCGATGAAACCTTGTCGATGCCATGGGCGGAATTGAAGAGCAAAGTGATGAAGACCTTGGCGGCGGGGAGACAGTAAGCGAATGCGAGCCCCGGCGAGAACACAACGCGGCGCTGCTGTTGCTGGCGGCGCTGGGCGCTGGTTTCGCCGGTGGCCTCGGCGTATTACTACTACGTGTTCTTTGCGAACGGGTCGAGTCCTTATATTCCACTACCGGCGCATTACGATCTGAATGCGATCAAGGACAGCACGATTCAATATTTCATTTCCGATGTGCCGCCGGGGCCGTTGATGCCGGGCGACACGATGACGGACATCTATAGCGAGATCCGGCAAGCGGCAGCGGTATGGGATGGAGTAGCGAGTTCGGGGCTGCGCCTGCATTTTGGCGGGACGCGCAATATGACGGCTCCGCAAACGGTGCCGGGCATCGATGTGGTGTTCGACGACAACATGCCGCCGGGAATCATCGCGCAGACCAAGCTGACATTCCCGGCGGATCTGACATTCCTGGGCACGAAAGGAACTGCATTCGTGCCGATTCTGCGCGCGAAGCTGCAATTGCGGCAGGATCTGACGGCGGCGGGGTATCAGCAGGCGAGTTATACGGACGCGTTTCTTCACTACGCTGGTGCATGAATTCGGGCATTCGTTGGGATTGCAGCACACGCTGACTTCGGCAGTGATGTCGACGGCGATCACGCGGGCGACTACGCGCGGCGCGCCGCTGGCGGCGGACGACATCAGTGCGATTTCGCTGCTGTATCCGGCGACAGGATTGAACGGCGGCTTCCTGGCGTCGACCGGAATCATCGGCGGGCAGGTGACGCTTCCAGGAGCGAACGGGAGCGCGACGGGCGTGAGTCTGGCGAGTGTGGTGGCGCTGTCGCCGACCACCGGCGTGGCTGTGAGCGGCATGACGTTTCCGGATGGGACTTACGAAATCGTGGGGGTTCCGCCGGGGCAATATTATGTGTACGCACATCCGCTGCCGCCGGCGGCGACAGGAGAGGCGTCTCCGGCGAACATCGTGCCTCCTGTCGATCCCGCCAACGATAACTTCGCGGCGAACACGCAATTCGTCACCCAGTTCTTTCCGGGCACGCAGGATTGGACGCAGGCGACCCCGATTAATGTCGCGGCGGGAGGCGTTCGTTCCCAATATCAATTTCGCGGTGGCGGCGAGCGCGGGGCCAGCGGTTTATGCGATGCAGACCTATGGCTATCCGAGCGGCGTGGCGATCCCGTCGCCGCCGCTGGTGACCGGGACCCGCGACGCGCTGGTGTTTTACGCGAACGGCGCGACGGTCAACAACCAGACGGCCATGGCTCCGGGACTGAGTGTGAGCGTGATCGGCAACGCGGCCGCGATCGAAGCGGGAAGCCTGAAGTATTACCAACAGGGGTTCCTAGAGACGGTGTTGGATACGAGCGCGGTTTCCGTCAATACGCCAGTGGCGCTGGCGGTAACCTTGAACGGAGATCTCTACGTGCTGCCGGCGGCGTTCACGGTAGTGGCGAACCCGGCTCCCACGATAACGTCGGTGACTCTCGCAGGCGGTGGATGCGCTGCAAGTAGTGACCAATGTCGCGGGGACCAATTTGACGACGGCCACGCGCATTTTGTTCGAAGGGTCTCCGGCGACGGTGCTATCGGCGAATGCAGACGGCTCGCTGGCGGTGACGCAGCCAGCGGCGTTGAGCGGAAGCGTGGCTACGGTGGAGGCGATCAATCCGGACGGGCAGAGTTCGCTGCAATCTTTGGGAACCGCGCCGCGGCCGCAGTTTACGTATCCGCAAATGAATGCGGCGTCGATTGTGCCTACGCCGGTGACTGTGACGGCGGGCACCGATACGCTGATGGTGATCAGTGGAGTAAATACGCATTTCGCCGATGGGCAAACGGCGGTGGGCTTCGGGTCGAGCGATATTTCGGTGCGGGGAACGTGGGTAGTGAATCCCACTATGGTGATTCTCAACCTGAGCGTGGACCCGGCGGCGCAACCAGGAGTCACCTACGTTACGGTGGCGACGGGGCTGGAGATTATCACGCTGCCGGATTTGTTCACGGTGGCGGCGGCGGCTCCCAATCAAGTCAGCATGCGGGTGCCGATCCTGAACGCGGTGACGGGACTGGCGGGGATTCCGGCGGGAGGCACTGCGTTGATTGCGACTACGGGGCTGCCGGCTCGGATCTGACGGGCTGGACGCTTTCCGTGGGACCTTTGACCGTGCCCTTCACGGCGGACGCGAACGGTACGTTGACGGTGAACCTGCCGCTGGATCTGGCAGTGGGAGAGCAGCCGGTGCTGCTGACGGCTCCGGGGAATCCGCCAGCGATTGTGGTGCCGCGTGTGATCTTAAAACTCGACCCGCAGCCTCCGGTGATTTTGTGGGCGGTGGATTATCCGGCGCCTGCGGACCCGACGGCAGCGGTGACGCCGGTTCTGGTGAGTCCATCGTCGCCGGTGCAGCTGGGCGGGGTGGTGACGGTGATGGTTTACGGGCTGTCGGGGGCGAGCGGAAGTTTTGCCGGGGGCGGGAGCGGTTTATGTGAATATCGCGGGGGCGGCTTACCCAGTTACTGCGGTGATTGCAGTGCCGCCGGATCCGAATTCGGCAGTTCCCGTGCAGGATTTGGCATACGTCAACTTTGTGATGCCGGCGGGGGTGGTGGTGGACCCGACGGTGACGAACCCGACGGTGCCGGTGATGGTGGGGACGGGGACGCGGCTGACTGCGGCGTTTGCGGTGAATGTGGCGGCGCCGGTGGCTCCTGCGGCTCCTGCGGGGAACTGAAGCGCGCCAACGTGGACGTTGGCGACGTGCCGGAGGCCCGCCCTACTAGAACGGTCTAGGCGGAGGCGATGGTACGCCACTTAGATTTAAAGCCGGCGGGGATCACGTAGCGTGGAGAGCTGGCAGGAAACGAGAAGGTTCCTAGCGGCCATTCGGGGTTCGGCCTTGCGCTTTTCGGAGTGAAAATCATGTTCCCGTCCGATTCTATGCGGAGCTTGAAAGACTTGCCGTCGACTTGCACTCGGTCGAACGCCAGCGATACTACGAAATAGTTTCTAGGGAAGAGGCGGTGTTCCATCTGGACGATGCGGCCGGTCACCAGGGACCCTGGCGGAGCGAGGACCTGTGAGGATTGCGGGCGCAGAATTGGCTCTGTCAGGCGCGCCGAAATCACGTCGCCGGCGGCGGCTGTCGCGGTGTCGATCGGCGTGGAGAGCGCAAGTCCAAAGGTCTGCCTGGGCAGCGCAAGGTCCGTGATCGTCTCGGGCTGGGACGGGGGTCGCGCTGACTCGCTGCAATCGGAAAAGGTGGTCACCTGTTCGGTCTCGGTAGCGTCGCGCAGGATGTCATGGGAACGGGTGACGGAAGGCAGCAGGAGGCCTAAGGTGTTCTCTTCCCGATATTCGTTGGTGGTGCTGATTTCGCAGAGCGAGGTATCGGGCGGCAGCTCGTCGGACTCCATCGTGAAGCGCCGCATTTCTAGGGAACTTCGGTCGATTGCAAAGGAGCCGCTGTAGCCGGCGGGACGCCATTGTGTGCCGGCTTTGATAATGAGGCGGCTAGCCTCGATGGGCACGCGGAAAGAGTATTCGAGATTTTCACCGCGGTCTTCGAGGGCGCGGAAGCGGACAGAGGGATTGCTAAAAATGTCGATCAGGTGCGCGGCGAAGGCTCCGGTGCCGGTGGGTCCGAATTGCAGGATTTGCTCGAGGCTGTAGGAAAATGAGGCAGGGCGGCTCCAGGAAAAGATCTCAGTACCCTGGGTCACGGCGACTTCAAGGCGCAAGCGATCGGTGGCATCGAGCCGCAGCTTGGCGCGGCCTGCTTTTCGATCGGCGCTGAGACGCTCGCAGGAAGGAGGCGAAACGAGCAGGCTGCGGCGCGAAAAATAGCTGCGATCGATGGTCTCGAGGCAGCTATAGCGCGGGCGCGTGGGGATTTCTGAAAGCATTTTGTCGCGAGCCCTCTGGAGCGTCTCGAGAGGATCTTGCGCGAAGGCCGCGATGGCGATGAAGCCGATGGCACGTTTCACGGGCTCACCGTAATCCATTTCGACTTGAAGCCGGGAGGGAGGACGGAGCCGGCGCGGAAGGCAGGCAGGGAGAAGACGCCTCCGGTTTCAGCGGTGGCCGGCGGCGGCAGCAAAAATTCCGGGCTCCGGTTGCGGAATCCGTTTTGCGTACGGCTATTCTCAACCTTTAGCTTGCGATCCCACCGCAAAGAAAGCGGCACCACCACACCGTTGGTTTCGAGCGTGTCGAAGCGAATCGCAATCAGATACTGCGAGGAAGTATATTGATGCCGCATTTGTAAGATGCGGCCATGCGCTACAGCGCCCGCAGGCACCAGAATCTGCTTCGAATGCGGTGTTCGAACTGCCGTCGAGACTTCAGCCGAAATCGCGTCCCCGGCGGCTGCGCTGGCGGGATTAATGGCACCTAGCAGAGCTAGCGTCAGTGAGAGGCCTGACGGGAGTGGCGCTGGAGGTTGCGTGGTTGTCTTCACGGCGGACGGAGATTCCGGCGTGTCGAATCGCAGACTGGATTCCGCGGCGTATTCGTGACAACCGGAAAACGTGATGAGGCTGGAGGTTTCATTCGCGTTCCCCGATAAGGTTTCGAGCTTGCTCTGGCGCGGAATCAGGAATTCATCGTCTCCGATGAGTATGTAATGGTAATCGATGCTAGTCCTGGCTCGGCATAGCCTGGTGTCGGGCGGAAGTTCCGCAGTCTCCACAACCAAATGGGCCAGTTCAGCCGTCGCCGAGTAGATCTCGAAGGAGCCGTGATAGCCCGTGATCTTCCACTCAGTGTCCCCTCTCACGTCATAATGACTGGCCTGTGGAGGTACTTCAAAAGCGTACTCGAAAACTTCTGCTAAGCCCTGGCGCTGCTTGGCGGTGAATTTGAAGCGCGTGCCGGGATTTTCGAATATGTCCACCAGGTAAGTCCCAAAGGAACCCATGCTGATCGGCCCGTTGGAAACCAGTTGAAAGACCGAACGCGAGTCAAAGCGGTTCGCGGCCGCCCAGGAGAAAATCTCCTTGTTTTCGCCGACTACCACATCCAAACGCAAACGGTCCTGCGCATCGAGAGAGAGGCGGCCGTTCCCACCGAAGTCCTTTCCGTCGCAGGAATTGGCGGGAGATTCCGTCATCACGTTGGCGTTTACTTTCTTGGGGGGCGTTACGTAGTAATTGCGTTCGATGGTCTCAAGACAGGTGAATTTCAGCAGTCGGCGCGTGGTGCGAACGATTTTTTCACGCGCTCGGTCCAGTAGGGCGGCGGAATCGTCCGGAGACTGTGGGTTGGAGGACGGGGCGAAAATAGCGGCGATGGCGGCGGCTAGCAGTGCGATTCGAGGTATCGACTCCATGGGCAGAGCGCTTGGATTTAGCACTTAAACTATATCCTGCTGCGCTGAGTTGCTCAAGCTGGGGCGCGACGCCAACGTGGACGTTGGCCGCGGACCGGAGGTCCGCCCTACCCGACCGCGGAGGGGCGGGTTTCGGCGTGGTGGCGGACGTCGATGCCTTTCACCAGGAACAGGACGTCTTCGGCGATGTTGGTGGAGTGGTCGGCTATGCGTTCGAGGTTGCGGATCACCACCATCAGGTTGAGAGCTTGCTGGATATTGATGCGGGTCCTTTTCCATGAAGCTGGTGAGCTCGTGGTAGCAGGCGGTGCGCAGGCTATCGACGGCATCGTCGGAGGCGAGGAC
Source organism: Bryobacterales bacterium (assembly GCA_963745995.1). Lineage (GTDB taxonomy): Bacteria > Acidobacteriota > Terriglobia > Bryobacterales > Bryobacteraceae > Palsa-187. Next base: position 1,653,880 of record CAVUZF010000004.1, on the reverse strand, counting down.
GCTGCGGGCCAGGTCGGCGTCGCGGTGGACGAAGGCGTCGAGTGCTTTGCGCACCATGGATTGCACGAGGCCGGAGATGTGCGGGATGTCGATCATCGGCGTGATGATGGGGCCTTCCATGAGCGATAGGGCGCGTTCGGCGATGCTGACTGCCAGATCGCCCATGCGTTCGAGGTCGGTGTTGATCTTGAGCGCGGCTACAATCAGGCGCAGGTCGGCGGCCATGGGCTGCTGGAGGGCCAGGAGATTGATGGCGAATTCGTCGATCTCGATTTCGATGGCGTTGATGCGCGCTTCGGTGCGGAAGACTTCTTCAGCGGCGTTGCGATCCTTTTGCGTGACCGCGCTGATGCTGCGCTGAATCGAGGATTCGACGATGGCGCTCATTTCGAGCAGTTTGGTTTTGAGTTGTTCGAGTTCTTCTATGAAGTGGCGCATATCAACTCCAAAAAGATCAACCGAAACGGCCGGTTACGTAGTCTTCCGTCTCTTTTTTCGCCGGGTTCTTGAAGATGACGGCGGTGTTGTCGAATTCGATCAAGTTGCCCAGCAGGAAGAAGCCGGTGTTATCGGCAACGCGCGCCGCCTGCTGCATGTTGTGGGTGACGATGACGATGGTGCAACTGCTCTTGAGCTGGAAGATCAGATCTTCGATCTTGGCGGTGGCGATGGGGTCGAGGGCCGAGCAGGGTTCGTCGAGCAGAAGTACTTCCGGATCGACTGCCAGAGCCCGGGCGATGCACAGGCGCTGCTGCTGGCCGCCGGAGAGACCGTAGGCGGATTGATTTAGTTTGTCTTTGACCTCGTCCCACAAGAGCGGCGCGACGCAGGCTCTGCTCCACCTTTTCGCGGAGAGCGGCGCGGTTCGCGACCGTGCCGTTGATGCGCGGGCCGTAGGCGATGTTGTCGAAAATGGATTTCGGGAATGGATTAGAGCGCTGGAACACCATGCCAACACGGCGGCGGACATAGGCTACTTCCTGTTCCAGGATGTTGACGCCGTCGAGCAGAATCTTCCCTTCGACGCGCGTGTGGCGGACTGTCTCGTTCATGCGGTTCAAGGTGCGAAGGAAGGTGGACTTGCCGCAGCCGGAAGGTCCGATGAAGGCGGTGACCTGATTGGCGAAGATCTCCATCGAGATATTCTTCAAGGCTTGAAAATTGCCGTAGTAGAAATTCAGATCGGTGGCGCTCAGCTTGTGGGCCGTTTCGGGAAGCGGCTTTTCGGCATCCATAGGCGGCGTGTTCGCTCCCGCAGTTGGGGTATTCATCTCAGGATAAGGTTGTCGAGTAGGAGCTTGCATGAATCACCTGGCGACGTGCTTTTTTTGGGCGAGAACTGCACGCGCGAATATGTTTATCGGTCAAGACCAAAGCGAGCAGAACGAAACCGGCCGCCCAGGCCTGCTTGTGCCAATCTTCGTAGGGCGCGATGGCATAGGTAAAAATCATCACCGGCAAGGCGGATATGGGCTGTTCCCATCCGGAGCTCCAGTAACGGTTGCCGAAGCTGGTGAACAGCAGCGGGGCGGTCTCGCCGGCCACGCGCGCCAGGTTCAGCATGATACCCGTCATGATTCCATTCTTGGCGGCGGGAATGACCACGGTGAGAATGGACCTGGCTTTGGATGCGCCCAGAGCCATGGCGCCCTCGCGAAGCGAATTGGGGACGGCGCGCAGAAACTCTTCGGAGCTGCGGACGGCGATGGGGATCATCATCACGCCCAGGGCCAGGCCGCCAGCCAGCGTCGAAAAATGCTTTTGGGGCAGAACGACAATAGTGTACGCGAAGATGCCGATCACGATGGAAGGCACGCCATTCAGAAGGTCGGTGACGTAGCGGATGATGTAGGAAAATGTGTTGCCGCCGAATTCCGCCAGATAAACCCCGCCCAAAAATCCGATGGGGATGCCGAATAGCGACGCCAGAAGCAAGAAGCTTGCCGCTGCCTACGATGGCGTTGGCCATGCCGCCGCCGGATTCGCCGACGGGCGTGGGAAGTTTCGTAAAGAAGTCCCAGGTCAGGCTGGTAGCGCCGTGCACGAACAGATAGCCCAGATATGTAGACCAGGGTTCCGGCGGCGAACAGCGTGCACAATCCGGTAACGGTCAACATCACAACGTTGACTGTCTTGCGGCGGAGTGTGTGCAGGTCGGACATGGTTATGCCTTGTACTTGTCGGCTCCGATGATCAGCAGACGGGCCATGCCGTTGATCACGATGGTGAGGGCGAACAGAACCAGGCCCAGTTCGATGAGGGCGCTGGTGTACAACTGGCCGGTGGCTTCCGTGAACTCGTTGGCGATCACAGCGGCGATGGAATAGCCCGGCGCCAAGAGCGACGCCTTAATCTTAGGATCGTTACCGACGACCATGGTGACCGCCATGGTTTCGCCCAGCGAGCGGGCAAGCGCCAGAAAGATGGACCCCATGATGCCTTTTTTCGCGTAGGGCACGACGATATCCCAGGTGGTCTCCCAGCGGGTCGCGCCGAGCGCCAGCGCGGCTTCGCGCTGATCGCCGGGCACCGACAGAATCACTTCGCGCGAGATGGAAATGATGAACGGGATGATCATCACGGCGAGCACCACGCCGGCCGAAAACAGACTGACGCCGTAGAAGGGGCCGCTGAAAAACGGCGTCCACCCAAGTGCGGACTTCAGGTAGGGCTCGATGTCGCGCAGGATGGGGATGAGCACGAAAACCCCCAGCAGTCCGTAGATGACACTGGGAACCGCTGCCAGCAACTCGATCAAGAAGGTAAGGGCGTCGGAGATTTTCGGTGGCGCTAGTTCCGCCAGAAAGATCGCTGCGCCGACGCCCAGCGGGATTCCCATCAGCAGCGCCAGGAACGACGTCACCACGGTTCCGTAAATGAACGGCAGCGCGCCGAACTGATCGTTGACCGGGTCCCAGGTGGAAGTGACCAGGAAACTCCAGCCGAATTTGCTGCGAGACGCGGCGGAGTTGGTGTATAGCTCCAGCACCAGCAGACCGGTGATCGCCAGGATGCTCGGCTGCGGCCATGAAAGTAATCACGTAGGCCGCCTCGTCCCCACCGCGCAGGCGCTGCCAATACCCCGGCGCCGGTCTCGCGGGACCGGCGCCGATGGCTACGGTTGTGGATGTGGCGGCCATGCTGTAGATCAACTATTGAATCTTCGCGATCGCTTTCATTTCTTTCGCCACCACCGCTTTGGGAAGCGGTGCGTAGGCGAGCGCTTCGAGGTCATGTTCTGGCCGTCGGCCAGCATCCAGTTCAAGAAATCTTTGATGGCTTTCTTCTTGGCGGGATCGGCGATCTTTTCCGGGATCAGCAGCCAAGTGAAGCTGGAGATCGGATAGGCATCCTTGCCCGGAGCGTTGGTGATGGAAACGCGGAAATCGTCCGGCATCTCTTTGGAACTGGCGGCCGCCGCAGTTACGCCGGCCAAGCTGGCCTGGACCCAGTCTCCGGCCATATTCTTCACCTTGCCGGTCTTCATCTTGTTCTGCACGGCGATAGATCAGTTCGACGTAACCGATGGAGTTCGGGGTCTGTTGCACCTGGCCCGATACACCTTCGTTGCCTTTGCCGCCAAGCCCGACCGGCCAATTGACAGAGGTTCCGCGGCCGACTTTCGTCTCCCACTCCTTGCTGACTTTGGACAGATAGTCGGTCCAGATATAGGTAGTGCCGCTGCCATCCGAACGGTGAACCACGACGATGTCAGCGGACGGCAATTTGACGACCGGGATTGGCTTTCATCAGTTCCGGGTCGTTCCATTTGGTGATCTTGCCGAGGAAGATTCCTGCCAAAGCTTCGGGCGTGAAATTGAGATCCGCGTTCACGCCGGCAACGTTGTAGACCGGCACGTCGGCGCCCATCACGGTCGGGAAATGCAGGATTCCAAAACCGTGCTTGTCGTGGAATTCTTTAAGCTGCGTGTCGTTCATGGGGCCGTCGCTGGCTCCGAAATCGACGGTGCCTTCGGTCACCTGCTTGATGCCGCCGCCGGAACCGATGGACTGGTAGTTGAACGCAAGATTCGGGAACTTCTTGTGGTACTCGTCAAACCACTTCGAGTACATCGGATAAGGGAACGTGGCACCGGCCGCGTTGATCAGAATCTGCTGTGCTGACGCCACCCCGGTCGTCAGGGCGGCAAACAAGTGCCGCCTGCATCACAAATCGCTTCATATGTGCTCCTCCTCTATTTAATCAAGTGTTTATTACAGAACGATTACACTACTCGGGCTATCCCCGTGATAGCCCGAGTATCCTTATTCTCAGGGACTTAGAAGTTGGGCATGGCCCCCGGCAAAGTGTAGCGGATGTTGAAGTAGATGGTGTTATCGTGGGTCGCTTTGGGAGCCCCTGCGGCGACGAACCAGGGATTGCGCGCCAGATATTCATACTGACCCATGACGTTGATGGCGCCATAGCGCGGACTCGCGCCACATGGTCTGGTTGAATCCGAAAGTCAATTCGTTGATGGCGCGGTTCTGGCTGTTGGCGCGAACCGGTGTAGCCGTAGCCGATTCTGGTGGTTCCGTTGGCGTCAAGCGCGACGTTGCGTCCGATGTAGATCCCCGCCGTAGTAGGCATAGAGCAGGTGTTCTTGATGCGTCGCCTCGAAACCATCGATGGTGCCGTCGGCCTGGACGGCGCTGAGGGAACCGTCGGCGCGGACGATGACATCGGGGCCTGGCCAAACAGATAACGGCCTTCGCCATCGCTAAAGAAGTTGGTCGATATGAGACGGAGGTTCTTCAGGACCGCGACATTGAAGCCGACCAGAAGTCCGGCGCCCTCGGTGGTGTGCGATGTGAACGGCGCCGCAATGACTGGTGGTCTTGAAGTTGCTCTCGATGCCGCCGACTTCGAAGTGGAAGCGCGAGGTAGGGTCGAAGGCGACCTTGGCGATGAAGTCCGGCGTGTAGGCGGGCTGGCGCCAGATAACTCGCCCAACTGATGTTCTGGCCGCGGCGTCGAGTTGCGATCGAGGCGAGCGCCGGAAAGAGCGGTAGGCAGGGTGATGCCGGAGCCGCCCGCCGAGCCGCCGATGTACTGATCGGCTTGTTCAGCGGAGAAGCCGAAAGTCACCTTCTTATTCGGGTGAATGAGAACGCGCATGCCGGGCTGGCGCGTCCAAGTGAGGCCCGCCATGTAATTGATGTCGATGACCTGGGTGTAAGAAGAGATCGCCAGGCAACGCGGAAATGCCGTTGCGGTTGGGCGTCAGCATGCTCCAGCTCTGGCCGGCCAGGAACTCGACTTTACCCTTGCGGGCATCCACCCAATACAGGCGGAGGCGCGGGAACAATCGCGCCGTTTGAAACGGCGAGAGTTCGTCGATCCGCTGGTTCCGTTGAAGTCGAACTCGTTGTAGCCGATGAAGTGGGTGCCCTTCCAATCGCCATCGATCCGGAAACCGAGACGCGAGTTTTGCTGGCTGAAATGGAATTCCGAGAGGTTTCCGTTGGCTGACGTTGTTATACGGAATGCTGCCGAAGTTGGAGCCCATGCTCGATGCCGCGTTCTTGTCGCGCCAAAAGGGCGTGAGATCCATGAAGCCGATGGGGACGATGCAGACGCTGCCGAGCCGAAGGAAGGTGGGGACGGTCCTGTCCACATCGGCCTCGCAGGGATTCTTGGAAGAGCCTGGTGGCATTCGGGGCAGCCGCTTGCGGCAAGGGATCGCCGGAAGCGCCATAGCGCGGCACGTCGCATGCGGCAGGATCAGCCGGTGGTGCTGGCCACTTGGCCCAGGTTGCGGAAGGTGCTGACCGGGGCGGGATCGGCTGGCCGGCACGATCGCGGAGCCGGCGGACGCGGAGCCGCTGCCATCGCTCTGCTTCTGTGCTCCTGCTGCTGGGCCAGGGCCTGGCGGAGTTCATTGATCTGCTTTTGCTGATCCGCCAGCATTTGTTTGAGCTGTTCGATCTCGGTGGGCTGGGGCGCCTGGGTTGCAGTCGCCGGGTTGTCGGCCGCCGATAAGCGGCATAATCGGAGCTCAAGAGGCAGGCTAGAAGCACCCGTCCGGTTCGCTCATTGATTCGTCTCATCCAATTTGCTCCTGTTATGTTGGAATTGCAGTTGTGAGCTTGTTCGCACCAGGGAGTCGCAAAACTTAGCTCTGAATGGTGAGATTAGCGGGGAAGGATGAGTTTGTAATTAATACACCGTTACAATTTCGTGACTGCGGGCTTAGAATTCTTGACGGACGCTTCGGCGGATTCCAGGCGTTCGAAGCAGGGGAGCAGGCCGTCTACGTGGGTCACGGCGAACAGGGTTTTGATGCGCTCGGTGAGCCCGGTGATTCCGAACGCGCCGCCGATTTCGTCTGGCAGGAAGTGTAGGCGCTGACCACGCAGCCGAGGCCGGCGGAGTCCATGTAGGCGACGCTGCGAGATGTCGATAATGATGGGCTTGGTGGTTTCTTCGCGCACGATCTGCTGGAAATCGAAAGGGTTTGGATGGTCAGCGGGCCGGTAGAGCTGTTAGGATTTTGGCGCCCGCAGGGCTGTCGAGGACTCGATTTGAAGGGCTGGGAGTGGAGGGTGTCACAAGTTATGACTTTAGCAAGCCGCGAGTGAGGTTGTCATGAATATCTAGGTTACGATTGTGTTACGGGCAGCCGTCATGACGCCACTCGGCCCACCCTCGCCGCGGCGGGCAGCAGAACCTGGAACGTGGTGCCTTTGCCTACCTGGCTCTCAACAGTTACAGTGCCGTTCATCCTCTCAATCACGTGGCGCACGATGGAGAGTCCCAGGCCGGTGCCGCCCACCTGGCGGGAGCGGGCTTTGTCGACGCGGTAGAAGCGCTCGAAGATTCGGGGCAAATCCTGGGAGGGGATGCCGACGCCGGTGTCGGCTATCATTACGGCGACGCGGGCGTCGTCGGTGTGAGTGATGCGCACGCGAACTTCGCCGTCGGGGCGGTTGAACTTGATGGCGTTGGCCAGCAGGTTGAGGAAAGCTTGCTCCAAGCGCAGGCGGCTGCCGGCGACGTAGAGATCCTGCATTTCTTCGCGGATCGAGGCGCACGCCGCGCTCGCGGGCTTCGGATTCGACGGTGAGCAGGCCGTCTTCCAGGACGCCGCGCGGACGGAGACGGTTTCGGTTTCGTGGTCGGCTCCGGATTCGAGTTCGGAAAGCACCAGCAAGTCGGCCGCGATGCTGCCTAGGCGCACGGCGTTGGCGCGAATGATTTCGACGAACTTCCGGCGGTTCTCGGTGTCGTCGAGAGCGCCATCGAGCAGCGTATCGGAATAGCCGATGATGCCGGCGAGCGGGGTCCGCAGCTCGTGGGAGACGTTGGCGACGAAATCCTTGCGCACTTGTTCCAGGCGTTCCAGGTCGGTAATGTCGTGGAAGATGGCGATGACGCCGCGGCCGGAGGGCATGGCGAGCGGGCGTGGCTTGCGCTTCGAAGGTGCGCGGGATGTTGGCGAACAGATGGAAGCGGAGTTTGCCGGACTCGCCGGAAGCGCGCACGGAGCGAATCAACTCATATAAAGCCGGATCGCGAACGACTTGCAGCAGGCCGACGCCTTCGTAGCGTCCGCGGAATCCGGTGGCGCTGAGCAAGGCTTGGTTGCAGAAGGTCACTCTCAAATCGGGGTCGACGGCTAGGACGCCTTCGGCCATGCCGGCGAGTATGGCTTCGCGGCGGGCGGATTCGAAGCGCAGATTGCTGACCAGGCCGCGCAGTTCCTGGCCTACGCCGACGAGCGAGCGTTCGAGAGATCCGAGATCGTCACCGGGATCGGTGAGCACGCCGGGTTGCGCTTCCGGTCCCAACAAGCCTTCGGCGGCGCGTTTGAGGCGTCTGACGCGAGCGGTTAAGGTGCGCGAGACCAACAGCGCTACCGCGGCGGCCGGAGTGCGGCGACAAGGGTGATTTCGAGCACCTGAGCGCGAATGTCGGGGTCGACTGGAGCGCAAGAGCGTAGTTGAGGGATACAAGCAGTTACTACGACGCAGCGCGATGGCGGCAGCCACTAGCCGTCGAAACAAGGAGCTGCTCATGAGCGGGTCCGCCACTAGACTAGCAAGTTTGCCGGCACTCTGAATGAGAATTTTGGCGGGGTCCGCGGACTACTATGTCATGAGACTGTGGATTCCGATCGCTGTTCTGTGCGCGGGAACTTTGGGGGCGCAAAGCAAAGCTCCCCAGCAAAGCCGATTGCGGGGCAAGGCACGACCGCTCAGCAGGACAAAGAAATGGAAGCTGTGATCCGGGCGAAGCTCGCGAAATCGAAGATCGGCAAGGACGGGCTGAGCGTGCGGGTGCAAGGAGGTGTGGCATTTTGGGACGGCTCGACCAACGTGGTGCAACACAAAGGCGCGGCGACGCGCATGGCGAAGACGGCGGGAGCGAAGCGGGTAGTGAATAACATCAAGGTGAGTGACGCGGCTAAGGAGACGGCGTCGGCGAATCTGGAGCAGGGGCGGCGGCGGGCGCAAGTGAAGCGCGGGGAGGTGCGCAGTCAATAGTTTCCGTCACATCCGCATTGCGGAATTCGGTAGCGCTTTCGCCCGCGATACATTCTTTAATTTAAGTGAAAGTATTTCAGAAATATCCAAACGCTAGATTTTAATTCCACGTCACTTTCATGGCATACGGATTGCTTGCGTAGAGCCGGTGACGGCACGTTGGATATATTACTGGCTCTATCGGCTCCGAGTACGATTGATTTGTTCCTATTCGGATCGCTTCCAGTCGGGCGGCGGCAGCGGTTTCAACCTACCCCCCGCCGCACTTCGTTTCAAGGTTAGCGAGTCGCATTCCGCGTCTCTATTTCTCAAGATAGGGCGCGGATGCGCCAATTTGATGGCGGAGAGAATCAAGGAGGCAGGTGTCGATCTCGAACCGGGCAGCCGAGTATTGGAATTTGGTTGCGGCTGCGGGCGCACGATTATTTGGCTCATGCGTGACTATCCGGATGTCGATTTTAATGGCACCGATGTAGACTCCGAGGCAATCGAGTGGTACCGCACGCATTTCCCGGGAAAACGCTTCCAGAGCCGCTACCAGGTTCCCATGTGCAAGACCAGGCCGGTCTTGAATTGAAAGCCCTGAGGAGCGGTGAAGCCGTTCATGTCGCTGGCCCAGGACCGGGTGTAGTCCACGCCGACTAAGCGGAAAGCCAGTGCGCGGTTGAAGTTGAAATCCAGTCCCACGCCGGCGGCAAATGCGAAGCCGTCGCTTTCGAACTGCTGGGCGTACTGGCTGCGATCGGGAGGTTCGGAGCTGTTGATCTTGGAGACGGCGACCAGATAGGATTCCTGCTGGGGAAACACTAATTCCTGCGTCAGCTTGTTTCCGCCGAATAGCACCTGGAAGTAGGGAACGAGTTGCCCGGTTACCGGCGGCGTCCAGCGGGGGCCGACCATATAGCTGAGGGAATCGCCGCTGAGGTTTTTCTCAAGGCCGGTCATTTTGCAGCCGTTGACGTCAACCACCATTTGCCATTGGGAACTCATGCGGACAGCCGCTGTCGCGCCGCCGCCGGCGCAAGTTCCGCTGGGATCGCCGAGCGCATAGGCGTTGGCGGCGAACTCGAAGGGTGCCACTCCGCGAGGCCGCTCCGGCTGGTTGGTCTTGCGCGGCAGCGGCTTGGGCAACGCGGCGGTGAGGAAATCGGCGCGATCGCGGGGGCGCGCCCAGGGCCATTGGCCGCTGACGACGTTGGCCAAGCTGCGGCTGGGATTCGCTCCGCCCCGCACCAAAAAGCGAACCAGGCGATTTTGGGTTTTCCGTTCGACGTAACGAACCAGGTAGCGGTCGAGCGCATCTTCGGCGATCATCCAGCCCAAGCCGATGGCGGGCGTGACTATGTGGTCGACAAAGCCTTGCTGGGGATAGTAGGCCTGGACGTTCCCGATGGAGGCTTCACTGATCAGTCCGATCTCCATTTGCTCGCTGTAGGCCCAGGCGAAAGCTCCAGCGCGAATGCGGCTTTTCCAATAGTTGGGATTCTTGCCGAACTCGACGCTGCGGTAGCGGCGGTCGTTTAGAGTCCACAGATATCCGGACACAGCACCCTGCATGGGGTGGCCGACGTAGTTGACGTAAAAAGGATCGCCATCGGACCAACCGTGCAAGGCGCCGACGGAATTCAAGTAGCCCTGGAAAAAGGGCTGGCCGGTGTGGCGCGTCCCGGGCTCGGTGGCGTAGCGGAAGGCATGCTCAATTAGCAGTAGCCGGAAAGATTGACTGAATAGCGATTTCCATTGGACCCTGGGCGACGACGGGTTTTCCAGTGACGGCTGCACCGTGACCGCGGAGGAAGCGGGATCCTCGGAAGAGACTAAATCGACTTCCTGTTGCGCCCATGCGGGTGCGCAGGCCATCAAAACGATGGCAAAAATGGATGCAAAACGGCTTCCCATAGATTTTCTTTTTATTTTAAGTGCAGGAATTGGGCCACTTAGCGGGCTGAGAAATACCACAGACCACCGAAGGCGACGGCGATCAGCAACAACAGTCCAGCGGCCACGAGCCAGGCTTTTTCAGAGGAGGACCTGGCGGCAGGGGGCGTTTCTTGCGCCATTTGAAAGATACTGGGCGGCGATTTCGGGTCCCACTTGGCGAGCGCTCCGGAAGCAAAAGTGACCGAAACCACAGTCACATTGTCCTGTCCGGGATTACCCTGCGCCAGCGTGCGCTCGACTAGAATCTGCGGCCAGGATTGCGGATGTCCGGTGAGGCAGGCCTGAATTTCCTCTGGGTCCAGAGTCTTGAACATACCGTCGCTGGCTAACAGTATGGTGTCGCCTTCGGAAACCGGCCATGGTTCAAGGTTGTGATCGATCTCCTCCAGGTTATGAATGCCGATGAAACTCGTGAGCGATTCACGCTCGGGGTGCTGGGCCGCCTCGGAACGCGAGATCTGGCCGCGGTCGGCCGCTTGATCCAGTAAATTCGCGAAGACATGCGGGCGGTTGACCATGTGGAGCACGCCGTCGCGGACGTGGAAAACGGCGCTGTCGCCCACCGAGATGAAATACAGGAAACCGGAATGGAGCACGGCGGCTACCAGCGTTGTGCCGACGCCTTCTTTCAATCCTAAGCCGAGCGCGGCTTCGATGACGCGCTCATTGGCTTCGCGGGCGCTGCGCTCGAGCGCGGCCGGAATGCTTTCTTCGGGATTCTTGAGCGCGTAGGCATCGAGGATCGCGCGCACGGCGGTCTGGCTGGCGATATCGCCGTGTTCCATGCCACCCATGCCGTCGCAGAGGACCGCGAGGTAGCCCCCGTGAGCGAGGAAGGCTTGGTCCTCCGGATCCGCCAGACCTAGTGAATCCTGTTGGTATTGGCGAGCTCCGATGTGTTGCGCGTGGGCCGGCAGATAGCGCATCGGAAACGGTCTATTATAACGTGTTTGCCCATCGCGGCATACGTATGAACCGGCAAAGTTTGGATATTGACTTGCACGGTCCGGTGTTAGGATGGGACTAGTTATGGGTTCACTCTCGCCGCGGCTGCAGGTCCGGATCTCGCAGAAGCAGATCCTCACGCCCGGACTGGTGCAGATGGTGAGCCTGCTGCAACTGAACCGGCTGGAATTGAAGGACATGATCTCGGCCGAGGTGGCGCAGAACCCGGTTCTCGAGGAAGCTACCGAGGGCGGCGAGGAATTGACGCCGGAGGAATTGCAACCGCTGCTCGAAGCCGAGGGCGAGCGGTCGGGCGATCCCGCAGATCAATCGATTCTCGAAGTGACGGCGGGTCCGGCAGAGATCGAGGGCACCGACGCGGAATATGAGCCGATGGCGATGGCAGCGTCGATGGCTTTCGAGGATGCGGCGAGCGGCGCCAGGACAGAGGACGCAGGCAATATCGATCCGGCGGCTGCGCTGGCCGCTGAAATACCCGAAACCAAGGCGGCGGACCCATTCGATGAAATCGATTTTGGGTCGTATTTCGACGATTATCTGGATCCCGGGTACAAGAGCCCGGCGGCGGAGATTTCCGAGAAGCCTTCGTTCGAGACGTTCCTCTCTTCGCCGGTGACGCTGAGCGATCATTTGCATTCGCAACTGGCATTGATCGCGCTGCCAGAGGCAGTCCGCGACGCGGCCGAGGGCATCATCGGCAATCTGGACGAGAACGGGTATCTGACGTCGACTTCCGAGGAGATCGCCACCGCCGAGGGTCACGACCCGGCCGTGATGGCGGAGGCGCTGAAGGTGGTTCATTCGCTGGACCCGGCGGGGGTGGGCTCGGCGGACCTGCGCGAGTGCCTGCTGCTGCAGATCGAAAGCCGCAATGGCAAGGGACGGCGTGGCGTGGAAGATCGTCGCCGACCATCTGAAGCTGGTGGAACTGCGGCAGTTCAAGGAACTGGCGAAGGTGCTGCACCGGCCGCAGGAACACATCGAGATTGCGATCGACGTGATCCGGCATCTGGATCCGCGGCCGGGCCTGCGCTACTCGGGTCCGGGGGCGCGGCAGGTGGAGCCGGACGTCTACATTTCGAAAGACGGCGACGATTACCTGATCCAGATCAACGACGAAGACGTTCCGCAGCTGCGGCTTGAATCCGCAATACCGGCGCATGCTCGACCGCAACCAGGAGCCGGATAAGGAAGTCCGCAATTACGTCAAGGAACGCTACGCCAGCGCGATTCAGCTGATGAAGAATATCGAGCAGCGCAAGCAGACCATTCTGAGGGTCTGCCAATCGATCGTGCGGCGGCAGATGGATTTCCTGGAACATGGCATCGACGAACTGAAGCCCATGATGATCAAGGAAATCGCGGAAGAGATCGGCGTGCATCCTTCGACCGTGAGCCGCGCGGTTTCGAGCAAGTACGCGCACACGCCGCAGGGTGTTTTCGAGCTGCGTTACTTTTTCTCGGAAGCGGTGCAGGGGCCTTCGGGCGGCGGGACTCCGCTGCTGATCCTGAAGCGGCGGTTAAAAAGATGATCGAAGAGGAGGATACGGCCCATCCACTCACCGACGAACACATCACGGAGCGCCTGCAGGCCGAAGGCATCCAGGTGACTCGCCGCACGGTCGCGAAGTACCGCGAGGATATGCGGATTCCTTCGACGCATCAGAGACGCGTTCGCAAATAGCGCGGAGAAGTCCAACATGAAGGTCAGTTATAAGGGGATCAAGGACGAGATCTTCCGGCCAAGCTGCAAGAGAAATGGATGCGAAGTTCGCGAAGCTGTCCAAGCTGGTGGACGGGCGCGGGGAAAAACAGGCCCATGTGGTGGTGACCAGCGAGCGCCATCTTCACAAGGCGGAGATCACGCTGCACAGTCACAATCATCAGTTGGTGGGCATTGGTTCCGATAGCGACGTTTTCACTGCGATGTGCGCCGCGCTCGACCGCATCGAAAAGCAGGCCGCGAAGCAGAGCGCGCAAGTGGCGCGAGACCACGCGCCGGTCAGAACCGATCAAGGCCGCTGCCGCGAAGGCCGAGGCGCTCGGCTGCGCCGGCACAAAAAGCGTCGCGTAAAGCCGCTGCAGGCCGGTTCCGATGCAACGCGCGTCTTCCGTCCCGATCATCATGAGCGCCGCAAGCCCATCACGCTCGAAGAGGCGCTGCTCGAGATGGAAGACGGGCGCGATTATGTGGCCTATCGCGACGCGGATAAACAGGTGGTTTCCATGCTGATCCGCAGGCGCGACGGCCACTATGATTTAATCGAAACCTAGGGCTCCTGGTGTCCGCATCGACGCGCGACGAGGCCCAAGCCGTGCTGCGCGAAAGACGGGGAATGAAACAGGCGGCTGCAGCACCGGCGAAAACCGAACTGGTGATCATCACCGGCCTGAGCGGCTCCGGCAAAGGGACCGTGCTCAAGGCGCTGGAAGACCTGGGCTACTATTCGGTGGACAATCTGCCCATCGATCTGATCCCCAAGTTCGCGCAGCTCACCAAAGACGCGCCGACCATCCGGCGCGCGGCGCTGGTGGTGGACATCCGCGAAGGCGCGGCGCTCGAGCGCTTCCCGGCCTTGTTCAAGCGCATCCGCCGGCTGGTGCCGACGCGGCTGATTTTTCTCGAAGCCGACGATGCTTCGCTGATCCGGCGTTTCAGCGAAACCCGGCGGCCGCATCCGCTGGGCACCGGACAAAGCGTCAGCGCCAGCATCCGCCGCGAGCGCGAGCAACTGGAGCCCATCCGCAAGCTGGCCGACCCCATCATCAACACCACCAAGTTCAACGTGCATGAGCTGCGGGAGACCATTCACCGGACTTTCGGAGGACCCAAAGGGGACGCCGGAAATTCTGGTGCAGGTGACCAGCTTCGGGTACCGCCACGGCGTGCCGGCGGAAAGCGACCTGGTGTTCGACGTGCGGTTTCTGCCCAATCCCAACTACATTCCGGCGTTCAAGAACTATAGCGGCAAGCATCCGAGCGTGGCGCGCTATATCCGGTCTTTCCCGCAGACCACCGAGTTTATCGAGCGCATCTCGGATCTGCTGATCTACTTGCTGCCGCACTATATTGCGGAGGGCAAGAGCTACCTGACGATTTCCTTCGGCTGCACCGGAGGGCACCACCGCAGCGTGCTGATCGCCAGTGAAATCCGCAAACGCCTGGCGGCGGCGGGGTACCGCGTGAAGGAAACGCACCGCGACGTTAAGAAGGGGTGACTGCTAGCGATCTTCCAGATGCTTCAGGCGGGCGTCGAGCACTTCTTCGACGCGGTGAAGTTCGGTGCGCCACATTTCCTTCATTTCTTCGAAGCGCCGGTCGCCGCCGTCGAAGCGCCTATCGACGTCGTTGAAGCGTGCGTCCATGTGGGAGCGAAACTTTCCCAGGCGCGAATTCACATCGCTCAGGCGAGCGTTATTAAGCAGGATGCCGATCAGCATCGTGGGCACGGCGGTCAGCGCGATCGTCAGCATCTGGGTATCGTTCATACTACCTGGTTTCAAGAATAGCGGCTTTCCTCAAAAAAAGCTTTCCGATTCAGCCAGAACGGCGGGCCATCACTTTTAAGCGCTGTTTCTGGACCGGCTTGGCGAAATAGCGCAGCATGCGTTCGCCGCCATCGGAGAAGAGGGCTGCGAGGCGGATATCGGTTTGCTGCAAGGTTTCGAAATCCTCGGCCACGGCCCGCTGCAACTGCTCGGCCGCAGCCCGGTTCCAGGCCTTGTCGCCGGCCTTTCCGTAGGCGCGCAGAGTCCGCTCTCCCAGCGCTTCCACTGCGCTGACGGCTTCGTTGCGAGGAAAGCCAGCGGCGCGCAAACTCTCCGCGGCGCCCGCGACCCACGGCAACAAAAGGTGCGACGCCAGATGCACGCCGGCAAGATACAGGGGCTTGGTCGCGGGGCGGATTTCGATCAGGCTGGCGGCGATCCCGCGCCAGCAGTTTTCGCAATTCCGCCAGCGCCTGCGGATGTCCTTCGGCCACGAACTTCCGCTCGTAGCGATTCCGGCAAACAGTTCAACGTCGCCACGCGCGCGCCTGCCGTTCGCAAAGGACTGGGCCAAAGGCTGTCGCGCAGCACATCGCACAGCACCACCGTCTTGCCTGCCAGCGGACTGCGACGCGGCCAACTCCGCTGCGAGCGCGTCCAGCAGGTTTTCAGGAGCGTAGATCCAGATGAGTCCGCAGGACGCGAGCGCGCTATAGTCGTCGACGCCAACACCGGCGCGCAGCCCGTTCGCAATGCGGCGCGAAACTTTGAGAGAAGAACCTTTGACGGGGCCCAGCTGCTCAAGAAACGCAGGCATCCGGGCCACAAACGACTGGCTGACGCCCCCCGCGCCGACCAGTCCCGCCGTTTTTCGCAACTTCATGTCATCGTCAAATCGGGAGTGATACCAATGACAGCCTTGCTCTTCAATTCCTTGATGCGGTCGCGATAGGCGGCCGCCTGTTTGAAATCGAACTTGCGGGCCGCGGCGCGCATTTTCTCTTCGAGTTCCGCGCAGGTAGCGATCCATCTGTTCGGGCGGCACCGCCGCCGAGGTCCTCTTCTTCGTCTTCGAGCGGCACGGTCACGTAATCGCCTTCGGCGATCGCCACCAGATTCATATCGATCGGCTTGATGATGGATTGCGGCACAATGCCGTTGGCTTCGTTGATAGGCCCGCTGGAGGGTGCGCCGGCGCGTGGTTTCTTCGATGGCGCGGCGCATGGAGTCGGTCATGACGTCGGCGTAGAGAATCGCTTGGCCTTCCAGATGGCGCGCGGCGCGGCCCATGGTCTGGATCAGCGACCCGGCGGAGCGCAGGAAGCCTTCCTTGTCGGCGTCGAGGATCGCCACCAGCGAAACTTCCGGCAGATCCAGGCCTTCGCGCAGCAGGTTGACGCCGATCAGGGCGTCGTAGGTGCCGCGGCGCAGATCGCGCAGAATCTTGACGCGGTCGAGCGTGGAGACTTCCGAATGCAGATAGGCGCACTTCACGCCGGCTTCGGTGTAATGCTCCGACAGATCCTCGGCCATGCGCTTGGTGAGCGTGGTCACCAGCACGCGCTGGTCGCGCTCGGTGCGCAGGCGGATCTCATGCAGCAGGTCGTCCACCTGGCCGCGGATGGGGCGGATGGCGACTTCGGGATCGACCAGGCCGGTGGGACGGATGATCTGTTCGATCACCGCGCCGCCGGTTTTGGTCAGTTCGTAGGGTCCGGGCGTGGCGGAAACGTAGACCGCCTGATGCACGCGATTTTCGAATTCCTCGAAGGTGAGCGGGCGGTTGTCGAGCGCGCTGGGCAGGCGGAATCCGTACTTGACCAACTGCTCTTTGCGCGAGCGGTCGCCGTGATACATGCCGCCTAGCTGCGGAATGGTCTGGTGGCTTTCGTCGAGGAACATCAGCGCGTCGTGCGGCAGATAATCGAGCAGCGTGGGCGGCGCTTGGCCCGGCAGGCGTCCGGAAAAATGCCGCGAATAATTCTCGATGCCGTGGCAGTAGCCGATCTGCTTGATCATTTCCAGATCGAACTTGGTGCGCTGCCACAGGCGCTGGGCTTCGATGCGCTTGCCTTCCTTTTCGAGCTCGCCTTTCCACCAATGCAGCTCGTTTTCGATGCTGCGCAGAGCTTGGTCGCGCGTCTCCGGCTGCATCACGTAATGGGTCTTGGGATAGATGGGCAGGCGCAGATAGGTCTGCTTCACCTGGCCGGTCAGCGGGATCGATCTGCTCCAGCGATTCGATCTCGTCGCCCCACATGGAGATGCGATAGGCGGAATCGTCGTAGGTGGGGAACAGCTCGATGATGTCGCCGCGGACGCGAAACGCCCCGCGCTTGAAGTCGCCTTCGTTGCGTTCGTAGAGAATGCTGACCAGATGCGCGGTGATTTCTTCGCGCGTGATCTTCTGGCCTTTTTCGAGCATCAGCAGCATGCCGTAATACGCTTCGGGCGAGCCGAGGCCGTAGATGCAGCTCACGCTGGCGATGATGATGCAGTCGCGGCGCTCGAACAGCGATCGCGTGGCGGAGAGGCGCAGCTTGTCGAGCTCTTCGTTGATGGTGGCTTCTTTTTCGATATAGACGTCGCCGGCGGGAATGTAGGCTTCGGGCTGATAGTAATCGTAGTAGCTGACGAAGTACTCGACCGCGTTCGACGGGAAATAGCTTTTGAATTCCTGATAGAGCTGCGCGGCCAGCGTCTTGTTGTGCGCCAGCACCAGCGCGGGACGGTTGCTGGCCTCGATCACCTTGGCCATGGTGAAGGTCTTGCCGGAGCCGGTGACGCCGAGCAGAACCTGGTGCTGTTCGCCGTCGCGCAAGCCGCGCAAAAGCGCTTCGATGGCGGCGGGTTGGTCGCCTCGCGGCTGATAGTCGATCCCGAGCCGGAAGGGCATCCTTCTATTATAAAAGAGCGTGGAAATGCGAGCCGCCGCGAGTGCCCAAACTTTCGATTTTTATCCGCTGCGCTTTCGTTTCGCGGCCTCGAAGCTGCGCGATTTTTCGGCGAACACTCTGCGCGGAGCATTTGGAAGGGCGCTGAAGAAAGTCGATGCGGAGGCGTACTCGCGCTATTTCGCGCCCACGCGCTGCCGATCGGGCCCAGCGGGCTTGCCGACTCCGCCGCGGCCGTTCGTGTTCCGCATGTTCGGTCCGTTAGAAGTCGGGACTGAACTTGTTTCTGACGCGCGAACCGGCGATTCGAATTGTTCACGCGGGCGATGGCGGAGCTGGGAACGTTCGACGTCGGTCTCGGGAACCGAGCGCTTGTGTCTGCCGTTGTGCGCTCCGATCAGCGCGATCGACCGCGTGCGGGTGCAGTTCCTGACGCCCACGGAACTCAAGGGGGCGGAGCGGCCGGAATTCGGAGTCTTGCTGGCGCGCATTCGCGACCGGGTCAGCACCCTGCGCGAGTTGTACGGCGACGGGCCGCTGGCCATCGACTTCAAAGCTTTTGGCGAGCGGGCGGGCCGCGTGTCGATGACGCGCTGCGAGCTGTCAGCCGGTCGCCGCCGAACGCACCAGCCGCGGCACGGGCCAACGGCATTCGCTGGGCGGCTTCACCGGATTCGCTGAATATGAAGGCGACCTGGCCGAGTTCGTGCCGTATCTCGAAATCGCGCGCTGGACCGGCGTCGGCCGCCAGACGGTGTGGGGCAAAGGAGAGATCGCTTACGAAACGCTTTGAACGGGAATTGATTCGCGGCTGGCTGCATGAGCCGGCGCGGCCATCGTGGCAAGGGGCTGGTGATCACGCACGGGGCGGGATCGAACTGCGAGTCGCCGCTGTTGCGCGACGTGGCGGAGGCGTTTGCAGAGGCTGGATTTCATGTGCTGCGCTGCGATCTTCCTTATCGGCAACTGCGTGCTTCTGGACCGCCGTTTCCGGGCGCGGCGGCGCGCGACCGCGAAGGATTGCAGCAAGCGGCGGAAGCCATGCGGGAGATCACGCCGGATTACGTGATGCTGGGCGGGCATTCTTACGGCGGGCGGCAGGCTACTTTGCTGGCGGCGGAAACTCCGGCGGTTGCCGATGCTCTGCTGCTGCTTTCCTACCCCTTGCACCCGCCGCGCAAGCCGGAGCAACTGCGCACGCAACATTTTCCGCAGCTGCGGACGCCGGCGTTGTTCATTCACGGCACGCGCGATCCTTTTGGCTCGATCGAAGAAATGACGGCGGCGCTCGACGGCCATTCCGGCGCGGCACCAGTTGGTCGCCATCGAAAAAGCGGGTCACGAATTGGGCGCCGCGGCGGCTGCGGTTATACTGCGAGAAGCAGAGTGCTTCGCGAACGCCTGAATCAAGTCGAGGAACGCATCCATAACGCGGTCGAACGCGCGGGACGCCGGCGTTCCGACATCACTCTCATTGCCGTCACCAAGAAATTCCCCGCGGCGTGACGCTCGAAGCCTTCGATCTCGGCTTGCGGCACTTCGGCGAAAACTACGTGCAGGAATTCGAGGCAAAGCACGCCGCGCTGGCAAATCTCGCGGGCGCGGAGTTTCATTTGATCGGCCACCTGCAAAGCAACAAGACTCGCATCGCGGCGGAATTATTTCAGGTGATCGAGACCGTCGATTCCGAAAAACTGGCGCGCCGGCTGGATCAGGTTGGTAAGCCGCTCGAAGTGATGATCGAAGTGAAGTTGAGCGAAGAAGAATCCAAGGCCGGCTCGGCTCCGGATGCGCTGCCGGCGACTGATCGACGCCGATCCGCCAGTGCGCCAACCTGCGGCTCACTGGGCTGATGACCATGCCGCCGTGGAGCGACGATCCCGAGCAGACGCGTCCTTACTTCCGGAAACTAGCGGCGCTCGCGCAAGCCGCACGGCCTGCCGAAACTGTCGATGGGGATGTCGCACGATCTCGAAGCCGCCATTGAAGAAGGCGCCACGCACATCCGCGTCGGCACCGCGCTGTTCGGGCCGCGCCCTAAAACGGCGTGACCGGGCGCGTTTCGGAACCGGTCCACAAGCGCCGGCGTGACGTATTCCCAGGGCGGCAGGGAAACCAAGTGCGGCTTCAAGATCAATAGGGTATCGCTGCGATCCTGCTCACGGACGTGATGCGTGAACAAGCCGCCGATCAGGGGCAGAGTCGGATAATCCGGCGATTCCCGTGGGCGTTTCGGCATCGTTGGTGGTCACCAGGCCGGCTACCACGGCCCACTCGCCATCTTTCAGGCGCACTTTGCCCTGATACTGCTGGCTGTTAATCACGGGAATCCCGTTGACGCTGGCGCTGCCCAGGGACTTGAACTCCGCGTCCACGTCCAGCGTCACTTCCATATCTTCATGGATGGTGGGGGTGATTTCAGCACCAGTCCCAGATCCACGAATTGTATGGTGGGGGCGAAGGCCGGCTTGCGCGCCCGGCGTGACCCCGGTAAAGCTAGCGGTGATCACCGGATAGCGATCGCCCACATGCAAGGAAGCGGCCTGTCCGTCGAGCGCCACAATTTGCGCGTTCAGCAGGGTCTCGGTCGAGGATTTGCTCAGCGTCGCGAAGGCCGCGGCGTTGGCGATGCCCAATCCCAATGAGCGTCGATCCGCCGCCGAAGGTGAAAAAGCCATTGCATACGCGGCCGAAGGGATGTTCTGAAAGGACTTGCCGAAGTCGATGATCGCGGCCGCGCTGGGCAACTGCAGGCCATAGCTCAGATTGGAGGTCCTGCCGACGGAAACGAATTCGACGTCGACTTCAATCTGCGCCCGGCCGCGCGAGAGATCCGCAAACATCTGGCGCGCCGCCAGCCCCTTGGGAACGGTATCGCGGAAATACACCACGCGTTTCCCGGCGTCCAGGCTGATGCGCCGGATCTCCAGGGTCTGCTGCACGGCGGTGGCGATCTCCTGCGCCTCCTGGGCCGACAAGCGCTCCGGAATCGGGCCGCGACGGCGATCACCGGCATCAGTTCGGTGCGCTTTTGGGCGGTGTCGCGCGCCACCATGGCGAGGTGTTCTCCCAGGGGAATCGAGGAACGAATCGGTGGCGGCTTCGAGCGTACGCAAGGCTTCCTGCGCGGTGGCGTCCGTGATGTGCAGCGTGGTCGAGGGGACCGGGAGAACATAGGCGGCATCGAACACCACTTGGATCCCGTAGGCGCCGGCGACCTTCTCAAACAGGGTTTGGGCGGGTCCCTTCAGATCGAAACTCTGGCGGCCGGGAGCCGGGGCCAGAACTGGGGGCGGCGCGGCAGCCAGTTCCGTGTTTTCGACGACGCCCTCGGCTTTCAGCTGGGCTTCGACGGTTTCGATGGCGGGGTCCATCGGCTGGCGCGGGCACGGCAGGCCGTGAGAGGGCCGGCATGCCCTGGATGGCCGCCCGCTTGCGCGCGTATAGCGAATTCGTGGGCTCGAGTTCGCGCTGCCCGGGAATAGAAGAGCAGGGCTTGCAGGCTGTCCCCGGCCTTCATGGCCTTCTCGCCAGCCTCAAACATGTAGGCGGCGGACTCCGAGGCCTGGCAGGCCACTGCCGCGACCATCGCCAGGCACAGAATTCGGAGACACTTCACCATTTACAGGGCGGAACCTTAATCAGTTTAGACGATTAGAGCGGCCGGAACGTGCAGCGGATTCAGCAGGCATTAAACTCTCCCCGCTCTCCAACCGATACTCAGTTGGAGAGGAATTTCCTTCGCTATGGCAACGTTTGCACCGGTTCGAACCGCCTTCAGCCCCGCCGTCCCGCAGAATTTCGCGCAACTGGGGATTTCCGAAAACCTGGTGCTGGATCTGATGCTGCGCCGCATGGTGATCGAGGGCAATTGCACGCTGGCCAGCCTGAGCAAGTCGCTGCGCCTGGCGGTTCCTATCGTCGACAGCACCTTCAAGCACATGCGCCAGCAGCAACTGGTGGAAGTGAAGGGCATGTCCGGCAACGACTATAACTTCACGCTGTCGCCGGCGGGCAAGCAGATGGCCAGCGAGCGTTTTCAGGTCTCGCAATACGCCGGGGCGTGCCCGGTCTCGATCAAAGATTATGGCGCCGCGGTGAAGGCGCAGGCCGCCAAGGTTCACGTCGACCGGCAGACGCTGCGCAACGCGTTTTCGGACCTGATTGTGTCCGACCATATGCTCGACCAACTGGGTCCGGCGATCATTTCACAGAGTTCGATCTTCGTTTACGGACCCACCGGCAACGGTAAAACCAGTCTGGCCGAGCGCATGCTGCGGGTTTATAAAGACGCGATTCTGATTCCTTACGCGGTGGAAGTCGATAACCAGATCATCAGTCTTTTCGATCCGGTGGTGCATCAGCCGCTGGATAACGATGAAACGGAAGTGGACCCGCGCTGGGTGGTGTGCAAGCGGCCCTGCATCCTGGTGGGCGGCGAGCTGGTTCCCAGCATGCTGGAGCTGCGCCTGGACGAATCCTCGAGCATCTATGCCGCGCCTTTGCAGATGAAGGCCAACAACGGCATTCTGCTGATCGACGACTTTGGACGCCAGTTGATGTCGCCGCGCGATTTGCTGAACCGCTGGATCGTGCCGCTCGACCGGCGCGTGGATTACCTGACGCTGCGCTACGGCGTGAAGTTCCAGATTCCGTTTGAAACCATGGTGGTGTTTTCGACCAACCTGGAACCGTCGGATCTGGCCGATGAAGCCTTCCTGCGCCGCATTCAAAACAAGATTTTGGTGGAGGCTGTCGATCCGGATTCCTTCGATCAGATTTTCGAGCGAGTGGTGAAGGCGCGCCACATCGCGGCCGAGCCGGATAGCGCCGAGTACCTGCGCAAGCTGTGCCTGCGCCAGGGACGCACGGAACTGCGCGCGTGCTATCCATCCGATATCTGCACGATTCTTACGTCTATCGGACGGTATGAGGGCCGCGGACCGGTGATGTCGAAGTCGGAGCTCGAACGCGCGACGGCGTTGTATTTCGCTAAGGGTTAATTCCGCGGCTGCGCTATGGGCGGGGGATCCACCGGTTCGCTGCTGGTGGGGACCGATTGTGCTGACGCCACTCCGCGCTTGGGTCCAAGTCCCAAAGCCATCAGGGAGAGCGACCCGATTTTGCCGTCGGGATCCAGGTTCTGATCCTTCTGAAAGCGCTTCAGTGCGTCTACCGATTCGCCACCCCAAGTGCCATCCGGCGTACCGCGGAAATAACCTTTGTCGGCGAGGGCTTGCTGAATTTCTTTGTAGCGGTCGGTGGTCGGCTGCATCTGCACCGGGGGGCGGCGGGCTACGACTACTCGCTTGGATTTCGTCCCCGCTTTGGCAGTGGATTTCGAAATACCGGCTCTTATTGCAGATGATTTGGCAGTTCCGGCTTTTGACTTGACGGCCGCCGGAGCCCCGTGAGCCACCGGTGCCTTGGTGCTTTTGGGCGCGGTCTTCTTCTTGGTTACGGGCGTTTGCGCGGCATTGGCCGCGACGAGCGACAGCCCTACGAGCGCTACAGCCAGTAAACGCAAACTGATGTCCGTCTCTAGTTCTGCGGCAAGGTTCCGCTCAGGAAGATGGTGTTGGTGCGCGGCTGCGCACCCTTGGCACGCACGCCGGGAATCTGGCGCACGACGCGGAATGCCACCGGGTCGCCTGGTTTTAGCGTCCCCTGGACCTTGCGGATGTCGTCCACCGAAGTCATCGGCTGGCGGTTGATGGCGATGATAACGTCATGTTCCATCAATCCGATGTCGTCGGCGAAAGAACCGTTTTCGACGCGCGTTACGGTGATGCCGTGCTTATCGGGGGTCAAGTCCTTCTCCTCATCGCTCGCACCGCGAATGCTGATGCCGAACTTCACTTGCGTGGATTCTTCTTTGCCGGGAGCGTTGCTCGGGACGGCATTTTCGCCCACCACACGCGGGTCGTCCGAGAACACTTTGGCGCGATCCTGGATGGTCAACTTCATGTCCATCTTCTTGCCGTCGCGATCGACGGTGATGCTGGTGGGCGTGCCCACCGGCGATGTCGGCCACGCGCGCCACCAACTCGTCGCCGTTTTTCACGGCTTGGCCGTTGATCGCCAGAATGATGTCGTCGGCCTTGACGCCGGCTTTGTCGGCAGGGCCGCCCTTTTTCACTTCGCCGACGATCACGCCGTGATCTTCGCCCAAGGCGCGCAGGGTTTCCGAGCTTGGTGCCCGGCGCCCAGGAGATACCGATGGAGCCGCGCGTCACGCGGCCGTCGCGGATGATGTCGTTATAGACACGCACTACGGTGTTGATGGGCAGCGCGAAACCGATTCCCTGCGATCCGCCGCTCTGCGTGGCGATCATGGTGTTGACGCCGATCACTTCGCCCTTGATATTCAGCAGCGGTCCGCCGCTATTGCCGGGGTTGATGGCAGCGTCGGTCTGGATGAAGCGCTGGAACTGCTGGCCGATGCTGGTGCGGTCGGTAGCGCTCACGATGCCTGCGGTCACGGACGCCTCCAGGCCGAAGGGCGATCCTATTGCCACCGCCCAGTCGCCCACTTGCACGCCGTCCGAATTGGCAATGGTCACGGGAGCCAGCGGACGTTTGGAATCGATCTTAATCACGGCGAGATCGGTCTCGCGGTCGGTGCCGATCAGGCGCGCTTTGTATTCGGTTTCGTCGCCGTGCAGCTTCACCTTGATGCGGTCGACGCCGTCCACCACGTGATTATTGGTGATGATGTAGCCGTTCTTATCCACGATGAATCCGGTGCCGGATTGTTCGCGGCGCTGCGACTGCGGTGAGGAATCGCCGCCCGCCGCCAGGGCCGCCGAAGAAGCGTCTGAACAGATCGCTCGAATCGTCGTCGCCGTCGTCGTCGCCTTGGCTCTGCTTGCGGCTTTTGCCTTCCTGCAGCTTGGGCGTGTAATCGGCGGTGATGTTGACCACGCTGGGCTCCAGCATCTTGGCCAGTTTGGTGAACTCGTTGCCGATCTGCACGGCTTTGGGGAGAACCAGCGGGCGTGGCGTCGGGCGCCGCCGCTCCGCTGCGCTGCGCGTGGACGCCGGTGTTGACCAGCGTTCCGATCACGATCCCGATCGAAAGCGTAAACAACAGCAGCGTCATCGACAGCAGTTTCTGCTGGCGCATCTTTTCGAGCAGTTTCATGATTGCTACCTCACTTCAGGCAGACGCCTTCAATTTTCATTATACGTACTTATACCCATCAGACGAAATCAGTCAGAACAGGTTACTCGCTGGTCAACAACACACATACCGTCAGCAGGATTCGCCGCAGCGCCAGATCGCGCCCGTCGGGCAGATACCATTCGGCGGGCGTGTGAGCTCCGCCGCCCTGCCCGCCCGCGCCGATCGACGCCGCTTGCAGACCCAGCGATAGCGGGATGTTGGCGTCGGTCGAAGAACAATCCAGACGGCTGCGGATTCCTAAATGAGTATCGGCAGCGCGCACCGCTTCGAGCATAGGCGGAATCCCCGGCCAGTTCCCCGCTGGGGCGCGAGCCGATGTCCTTGATTCGTGCGCTCACCCTGGGGCCCGCTGCCGCGGGCGTTCTCTGCGTCGACCGCCTGATCGACCGCCTGGGCGAGCAGCGCCGCCATTTTTTCGATGCGCTCCAGGCTTTCCGAACGCAGGTCGATCTTGGCGCGCGCTTCGGTGGGGATGGAATTGATGCTCGACCCGCCTTCGAAAATTCCGAAATTGAAGCTGCTGCGGGGGCCGGGCGCATCGGGCGGGCCGGGCTGGGCGAGCGATCCGGCTTGTGCCGTGAAGGAGGCCACGGCGCGGCTCAGCGCGTGCACCGGATTGCCGTAGAGGGAATCCCGCCAACTGTGGCCGCCGGGTCCGGTTATGGTGACTTCGAAGCGCTGGCTGGCGAGTGCGCGCGAGGTGATGTGATCGGTGCCGGGGCCGTCGAGCACCAGGAACGCAGCGGCTGGTTGGCTCCGGCGCGGCAGATATAGCGCATGCCGCTGAGATTACCCTCGCCTTCCTCGCCAACGTTGGCAACCAGCATGGGGGCAATTGCCGACCCGTTGAGCGGCGGGGCGGCTTTCCAGGCTGCGGCCAGCGCCAACAAGGCGGTTAGGCCCGGTCCGTTATCGGCCACCCCAGGACCGGCGATGCGGCCGTCGCCCAGCAGCTTGATGTCTTCGGGAGTGCGCGGGGCGAGCACGGTATCCAGGTGCGCGGTTACGGCTACTGCCGGCGCGGGTCGAGCGCCGGGAAGTGTCGCTACTACGTTGCCCGCGCGGTCCAGGCGGGCTTCCCAACCTAACGATTGAAATTGCTGGGCCATCCAGACGGCGCGCTTTTCTTCGAAGAAGGTGGGGGCCGGGATGCGGCACAGCTTCAGGTGCTGTTCGTTGATCCAATTACGCTCGCGGCGGAACCATTCGAGACAGGTTCGTCCCGCGGTGGACGCCGCAAAGTCAATTACGGATCGAACCAGTTGTGGCAAGCTTCAGTCTACCGCAGGGACCGGCAGACCGCGCGCCGGGAGGCCCGCCCTCTAAATTTTCGCTTTGGGGTAGCGGGCTCGCATCCAGGCGACGAAAGTTTTCGGGGGCGGACATGGTGGAGAGGCGGCCTTGGCGAACCAGCGCCCAATCGTTAAACTTCTGAGATTGCTTGATTTCCGCCAGGGTGGTGGGCGGCTCCAGGCGGGCCGGCGAATTCCAGATCTACCACTGCGGATTTGGGGTTCTTGGGGTCCGGACGGCCTGCCGTTAAGACATTCGCCAGGCCGACTACGGCCGAGCCGCCGCCGCTGGCGTAGATGAAAACCCGGTCGCCGGGTCGCATTTCGCGGATGGCTTTTACCGCCTGGGGGTTCGTCACTCCGTCCCAGATTGTACGCTTTTCGCGTTCCAGATCCTCTAACGAATATGTTTCCGGGTCGGTTTTGGCCAGGAAATAGCTCATGGATTACCTTTCTTCATTTATGATCTAGACCCGTCGGGCTAGTACGCCGATAACTGATTGTCTACTTAAAAGAGCGGTTCTATCAAGATACAATGTAATCAAGCACTACGCCTGCAGCTGAGGCGAGGATGCGGAAGGAGTTCGCTAACGTGGTGCGAAACGTAGTTTCAGCCGTACTGACCTTGCTATGCGGGCTGCTGGTTTCGAGCCCGGCGGTGGCGCAGAATCAAGCACCGCCTCCCAGCCGCAGCGACGCCGCCTCGACGGCGCCTCTCAAGTCCGACAGCTCGGGCGCGGCGGTCGATCCCAAAACCTACGTGATCGGGGCCCAGGACGTTTTGATGATCAAGGTCTGGCGCGAGATGGATTTCACGGGACCCTATACGGTCCGGCCGGACGGCAAGATCAGCATGCCGCTGGTGGGCGACGTACAGGCCAGCGGATTGACGCCGGAGCGCCTGGGCGAGCAGTTGAAGCAGGCGCTTTCGAATTTCATCAACAGCCCGGATGTCAGCGTCAGCCTGCAGACGGTCGGCAGCAAGAAGTTTTACATCACCGGCGAAGTGAATCGCGCCGGCGAGTACACTCTGGCGACGCCCACCAAGGTCTTCGACGCGCTCTCCAACGCCGGCGGATTCCGCGATTTCGCGAACAAGAAAAAAATCATCATTATTCGCGGCGCGGAGAGAATTAAGTTCAACTATCAGGACATCCTTAAGGGGAAGAATCTGGAGCAGAACATCTTCCTCGAAAACGGCGACACCATCGTAGTTCCCTAAGCGAAGGACATTGTATGCAACCGACCGAAAACTATAGCACTCCCCGAAGAACCCTGGATGTCGAAGATTACATCGACATCGTGCGCCGCCATAAAGGCTGGATTTTCGGTCCGTTCCTGTTCACGCTGGTGGCGAGCGTGGTGGGCGTGTACCTCTACCCGGACAGCTACACTTCGCAGGCGGTGGTGAAGATCGTGCCGCAGCAGGTGCCGCAGAACATGGTGCAGTCGGCCATCAACCAGCAGATGAGCGACCGCATCAATTCGATGGCGCAGACCATTTTGAGCCGCACGGTGCTCACCACCATCATTCAACTCCTTCGGCTTATACCAGCAGCGAGCGCAGCCGCATGCCGATCGAAGATGTGATCGAGCAGATGAAGAAGAATATTCTGATTCAGCCGGTGGCCTCTTCCACCGGAGCCGCCGACCGTCTTCCGGCCTTCGCGGTCACTTATTCTTATGAAAATCGCTTGCTGGCGCAGCGAGTGGTGCAAGACCTGGTCAGCCGCTTCATCGACGAGAACATCCGCAACCGCTCGAATGCCACCTTCAGACCACGCAGTTCATCAAGGACCAGCTCGACGACGCCAAGAAACAGCTGAATACCGCCGAAGATAAGGTGGCGTCGTTCCGCATGCAGAACAACGGCAAGCTGCCGGATCAAGTGGACTCCAATATGCGGCAGTTGGCGGCGTTGCAATCGCAGGCGACGTATCTGGAGTCCAAAATCAGCACGGCGAATCAGGAAAAGCTGCAGATGGAGTCCAACATCCGCATCTTGAAGGATCAGCAGTCGAATCTCACGAAGGACGCCGCGCAGTGCGAAGAGCGCGCCGGAGCGGAAGAGCGAGAAGGTGATCGACGCCGAGCACGAAGTTACCAATTGGGAGAACCAATTGGCGGTGCTGCGGCAGCACTATAAGGACACCTTCCCGGACGTTCAAAACGCGGTAGAGCGGCTGGCGGTCGCACGCAAGCGCCTGGACGAATCCAGGCCGAGGAAGCCGCCAACAGAAAACGGACGCGCCCGAAGTCCCGGCCGGCCAACGCGCAAAGCGTGCGCGAGGCCCGCGAGCTCGAAGCCAACATCCGCCGGTTCCAGAGCGCGCATCGAAGCCCACGATCTGGACATTCAGGACAACACCAAGGAACTCAAGCGCGTGAACGACGCCATCAAGGCTATCAGGGACGCATTGAGACCATCCCGCTGGGCGAAAAAGAATACGCCGATCTGATGCGCGACCGCGACCTGGTCAAGGAGAGATTCATCGACCTCAGCGAGAAGCTGAGCAAGGCCGAAATCGCGCAAGAGATGGAAGGGCGCAAACAGGGCGAAACTTTGGAACTGCTGGACCCGGCATCGCTGCCGACCACCCCCACCGAGCCCAAGCGTCCCATCGTGATTTCGTCTGGGCGCGGCCCTGGGCTTGCTGCTGGGAATCGTGATCGCCGGCGCCCGCGAGATGAAGGATACTTCGCTCAAGAATCTGAAGGACGTGCGGGCTTACACGCAGATGGCGATTTTGGGCAGCGTTCCGCTGCTCGAAAACGATTTTGTGGTGCGCCGCCGCCGCCGGCTGGCTTGGCTCGGATGGACCACGGCGTGCCTGGCCGCGGCCGTGGTGATGTCCGGGCTCGGTGGTGTATTACTACGTGTCCAAAGTCTGAAGAGGCGGAGGGAGATTACAAGATGAGTCGAGTTCATGATGCATTGCGCCGCGCCGAGCAGACCGGAGTCATGCCGCAGCCCGTCCATCCGCGCCGGCGGCCCCTGGTGGGCACGCCGTGCTCGAACCCGCCGGCGACGGAGCGGTTCATGAGCACGCGCTGACGATCGACTGACGACGACGCCCGGTTCAGCCGAGACCGGGTACGGAGCGCGACGAATCTCGCCGGGCTGCTGGACTGGTGGAGGAAGTCCCCTTCCGCGCCGCCACCGACTCGCTGCTGATCGATGTTTCGCGCCCACACGAAGCGCCCATGGAGGAGTTCCGCACGCTGCGCACGCGCCTCAATCACATGAAGACGCTGCAGCCGATCCACTCGATCGTGGTGACCAGCGCATCGCCGGCGGAAGGCAAATCGCTTTCGGCGGCCAATCTGGCGCTGGCGCAGGCGCATCTGGCGGGCAACAAAACTCTGCTGGCGGATTTCGATTTCCGCCGTCCCATCGTGCATACCCTGTTTGGCGTCGACCGCAGTCCGGGCATCACCGATTACCTGCTGGGCAAGGTGCCGCTGCACAAGGCCATGCGCAAGATCGCCGGCACCAATCTGTACATCATGCCGGCGGGTGAGGCGGTGATCAATCCGCTGGAACTGCTCAATTTGCCGGAAGTGAAGTTCATGATGGACCGCCTGCCGGAGCTGTTCAACTGGGTGATTCTGGACAGTCCCCCGCTGCTGTTCGCGGCCGACGCCAGCTTGCTCGGCACCTTGTGCCATGGCACGCTGCTGGTGGTGCGCATCGGCCATACCACCATCGATTCGGTAACGCGCGCCATGCAATCGCTCTGCAACAACAATGTTCTGGGGATTGTGGTTAACGGCGCCCGCCGCGGCGAGCTGTACAGCAAATACACCTACTATCATTCCTACTACACGCCCAAGGAAGACAGCCACTCCGACGCCGACTGAACGGCGAGCAGTACGAAGACGACAGTAGGCGATGATCAGGTTCGCCGTCTTCCTGCTACCGAGCCACGGCTGCGCAGCCGCGACACTTGCTGGTCGCCCTATCCGGCTAGGTACGCGCCCTGGAAATGCGCTAAACTAAAATCTTCGCAATCACACCGGTTCGACGGGGACAACCTTGCACGGCAAATCCAACTAGCTGTAGCGGTACGCAGTGAGGCTATGGTTCAGTGAAACCCCTGTCGGCGGGCCAACGTCTGAAGGGGAACGCAGCTTTGAAAGGAACCCGGACTAGATGACAGTGTTCAGGCTCGGATGCCTGCGTTTGCTCGCGGCAACCCTGCTGTGGTCGGCCTTGACCCAGCGCCCCAACTGTTGGCTCAGGGACAGGCTGCGCCCGCTGGCTACGCAAGCTCCGGCAGCGGCGCCGGCGAAACCGCAAGCCCCACCTCAACCGCCTCCGGCCAAGAACAATCCTTTTGAAGCCGTTCCACAAGGCGCCGAGCCTGCCGCTCCCGCCGCTCAGCCGCCGGCTGGCCAAGCACCCGGCCTGCAATCGCCCAAGCCCGCCGCCGAAGCCGCGCCGCAACCCTTCGAAGATGTCATCGAAGCCATTGAGTTCCGCGGTGTGCGGCGAGTCCCGCAGGACACCTTGCGGGCCTTGATCTTCACCAAGAAGGGCGACAAGCTGGACGACGAATCCATCCATCGCGACTTTATGGCGCTGTGGAACACCGGACGCTTCGACGATATTCGCGTGGAGCGCGAGATGCCGGCAAAACCGGCTGGATTCTGCGCTTCACCATGGCGGAGCGGCGGGTGATCCGTTCCATCAAGTACGACGGCAACAAGTCGGTCACCAATTCGGAAATTCTGGATCGCTTCAAGGAACGCAAGGTTGGCTTGAGCAGTCGAATCGCAATACGATCCCAACAAAATTCAGCGAGCGCGCAATGTGTTGCAGGAATATCTGGCGGAACGCGGGCGGCAGTTCGCCACCGTCGAGCCGGAATTGCGCCAGGTGCCGCCTTCTTCGCTCGAAGTGATCTTCAAAGTGAATGAAGGGCCCAAGGTCAAGGTGGGCGAGATCACCTTTAAGGGCAACGAGGTGTTCAACGCTCTGACCGTTCGGCGCGCCATGAAGAATCTGCGGCCGCATCGGGATTCCCAACTCCATCTTCTTCGAAAACCTATTCGCGAAGACTTACGATTCGACCAAGCTCGAGGAAGATCAGGAGCGCATCGAGATGTTCTACCGCGACAACGGGTACTTCCAGGCTCGCGTCACCGATCACACCGTGGATATCGTCGACGTCGGCGGCGGCAAATTCAAGCTGCCTTTGATCCATCCCAACAAGCCCGGCAAGAACGCCAACATCGGACTCACCATCGAAGAGGGCCGGCTGTACCGGCTGAACAGCATCAATTTCGTAGGCGTCAAGCTGTTCCGGACGCCGGAGACCCTGATGCGCCCGATCTTCCAGATGCAGCAGGGAGATGTCTTCTCGACCGCCAAGCTGCGCAAAGGCTTCGAAGATCTGCGGAAATTGTACGGCTCAGTTCGGCTATATCGATTTCGTTTCCGAGCCCAACATTGAGCCGGTGCCGGGTACCGACAAAATCGATTTGACTTTGAACTTCGACGAAGGCAAGCAATTCTTCGTGCGCCGCATCGATTTTTCGGGCAACACCACCACGCGCGATAAGGTGATCCGCCGCGAGCTGCTGATCGACGAAGGCGACGTTTATAACACCCGCCTGTGGGAGCTGAGCATCCTGCGGCTGAACCAGCTGGGATATTTTGAGGCTCTCAAGGCCGAGGATGCGGCCGACGTGAAGCGCGATACCAAGACCAATACCGTCGATCTGACGCTCAAGGTCAAAGAGAACGCGGCAAGAACTCGATTCAGCTCAATGGCGGCGTCTCGGGAATCTCCGGCAGCTTCCTGGGCTTCGGCTACTCCACGAATAATCTGGTTGGGATTGGGCGAGACGCTCAGTCTGCAAGCCACGCTGGGGACGATTCAGACCAACGTGACCCTGGGATTCACGGAACCGTACTTGTTCGACAAGCCGCTGCAGGCAGGCTTCACGGTATTCATGTCGCGCTTCGACTACAACCAGGCGCGGCAAGCTTCGATTCTTGCCGGAACCGACCTCACTGCCCTCTACAATCAACTGGGCCAGCAGAACCTGCTGAACTACGTGAGCAATTCGCGGGGCTTCACCACCTTCCTGAGCTATCCGCTGAAGCGCAGCTTCGCGCGCGTGGGCATCAGCTACGGCTACACCATCCAAAGCGTGAGTACCTTGACGGCGGCGGCGACCTCCTATTACACCTATCTCAACTTCCTGAACATCAACGGACCGAATCAGTTGGCCGGCATCAAGTCCTCCACCGTCACTCCGAGCTTCACGTACAACACCGTGAACCATCCCATCACGCCGACGGCGGGCAAGTCGCTTTCGGCCTCCGTCCAGTTTTCCGGAAGCATTCTGGGCGGGAATGTGAACCAGATCGAGCCCATCATCGACGCCAAGTACTTCCACAAGGGATTAAGTCCGAAGCACGTGGTCGGCGTGCACTTCTCGGGCCGCTACTTGACCGGTTTTGGCGGCAAGACCGCAGCGCCGTTCAATCGCTTTTTCATGGGCGGCGAAAACGATGTCCGCGGGTTTCGACTTCTGTACGCATTACTCCCGATCGCGTTCATGCCGATCGAAGGCAACGTGAACGTGCTCAAACGCGGATGGCACGCCAACAGGTTGCAACAGCGGCGTCGCCGGTCACCCAGGTCGCGTTCCCTCCTACCAGTTGGTGACGCCCGGCGGCGATACGGCGCTGGTCGGGAATTTCGAATACCGCGTCCCGATCTTCGGTCCGGTCACTTTGGCCGACGTTTTTCGATGCAGGCATGAACCGCCTGGTCAACACCAACCAGTTGGAGATCAATCCTGAACGAATCACCCAATTGAATGCGGAGTTCCCGGAAGCCAGTCCTTCCCAGCAAAGCGATCATCGCGCCGGGTACGCAGGGGATTCGGGCATCCACGGGACTGGAGTTGCAGGTATTGATGCCGGTGGTGAATGCTCCCTTCCGGGTGTATTTCGCCTACAATCCATGGACAGTGTGGAGAACATTCAGGCCCCGATTCTGGCGCCCCGCAGCGACTTCCCGAATGAGGCGTCGTTCCTGAACGCGTTGTCGCAGGTCGGCAGCGTATATCCTTATGTCGAGAGACGCACGTTGTTCCGTTTCTCGGTAGGCCGGACGTTCTGAGCGGGCAACCGGACACGTGTTAGCATGAGAGAAAATTGTTTGAGGAGTTTCGCTGTGACCAAGAATCTGTTTGCAATGATCGTGTTAGGCGCCGGGATGGCGGGAATGGCCATGGCCCAAGCGGCGGCTCCGGCAGCGGCCCAAGCCGCACCACCCGCCGCCGCTCCTCCAGCGGCGGCTCCGGCGGCCGTGGCGGGCGCGCCCACCAAGGTGGGAGTGATCCAGATCCAGGCCGCGCTGGCAGCCACGAAGGAAGGCCAGAAGGCCGCGGCGGAGCTCGAAATCAAGATGGCGCCGCGCAAGAAGGAGCTGGAAGGTAAGCAATCCGAGATCAAGGATCTGCAGGACCGCCTGCAGAAGGGCGGCAACACGCTCTCCGACAGCGCCAAGGAAGACCTGACGCGCAATATCGACGCCAAGACCAAGAGCTATAACCGGCAGCTTGAAGACGCGCAGGCGGAGCTCGAGCAGGAACAGCAGAAGGTGGTAAACGTCCTAGGGCAGAAGATGATGGCGGTGATCGACAAATTGCTCAGCAGAATGGCTTCGCGATTGTGCTGGATGTGAGCAATCAGAACACGCCGGTGCTGTACGCTTCGAACACGGTGGACATCACCAAGGAAGTGATCGATCTGTACGACAAGACGGTGTTCACGGCGACACCAGCGGCGGCTCGTCCGGCTAGCGGCGTCCAAGCCGGCGGCAGCCGCTCCGGCTCCAGCCCCGGCACCGAAGCCGGCGGCTGCACCACCCGCCGCGGCTCCGGCCAAGAAGCAGTAGCTCGCCAGGACGCGAGCTACAGAACTTCTTCGCTCCAGTTTTCCAGGATCGATCTTCACCTTCTGCGTGAACTGATCGCCCAGCGCGCCGTCGATCAGGCGATGATCGAAGGTCAGCGCCAGGTAGCACATGGAGCGGATGGCGATGGCGTCGTCGACCACCACCGGCACCTTCTCCACCGTGCCGACGCCCAGAATCGCCACCTGCGGCTGATTGATCACCGGCGTCGCGAAGACGCTGCCGAAGCTGCCGAAATTGGTGATGGAGAACGTCCCGGCCTGCACTTCATCCGGGCGAAGCTGGCGCGAGCGGGCGCGCGAGGCCAGATCGACGATGGAGCGCTGCAAGCCGACCACGTTCTTTTCGTCGGCGTTGCGGATCACCGGCACGATCAGGCCGTTTTCGAGCGCCACGGCGATGCCGAGATTGATGTCGCGGTGGTAGATGATGTTGGTGCCGTCGATCGAGCTGTTGAGCAGCGGGAAAGCTTGCAGCGCGGCCGTGGCGGCGCGCATCACGAACGGCAGGAAGGTCAGGCTGAAGCCGTAGCGGGCCTGGAACTCGCCCTTCACGCGGTCGCGCATTTTGGCGATGCGGGTCATGTCGACCTTGTGCACGGTGGTGACGTGCGCCGAGGTGCGCTTGCTGAAGACCATGTGCTCGGCGATCTTCTGGCGCATGTTGCTCATGGGCTCGACGCGAGCGGCCGGGGCTTCGCCGCGGAAATGGGCCTGTTCCTGAACCGGTGCGACGGCTTGCGTGCGCGGCGGCGGGGGTGGCGGCGGAGCCTGCTGCTGCACCGCCGTGGCGGCGCTGCGGTGGTGGAGGCGGCGGCGGTGGCGGAGGCGGCGGCGTTGCACCGGCGGAGCGGCGACCGGAGCCGGAGCGGCGAGTGCGTGCTTCGATGATACGCTTCCAGATCCTGCTTGGTGATGCGCCCGCCGGCGCCGGTGCCGCGCACCTGGCTCAAGTCGATGTTGTTCTCGCGCGCCATCTTGCGCACCAGCGGCGACAGCGGTCCGGCGGTTTCTTCGGGGATCGCGGCGGCTTCGACGACTGCCGGAGCGGGCTTGGGGGGCGCGGCAGGCGCGGGCGCCGCTGCAGCCGGAGCAGGAGCCGGAGCCGCAGGCAGCCGGCCGCGGCGGCGCGGCGCTGCCGCGGGAGCGCCGGCGCCATCGCTGATTCGTCCCACCACGGTGTTGATGCCTACCGTCGTGCCTTCCTGCACCAGGATCTCGCCCAGCGTCCCGGCGGCGGGCGAAGGAATCTCGGTGTCCACTTTATCGGTCGAGATCTCGAACAGCGGCTCGTCGCGCTCCACGTGCTCGCCGGGCTTCTTCAGCCATTTGGTCAGGGTTCCTTCGACAATGCTTTCGCCCATCTGGGGCATCACGACGTCGATCATATATTCTCCATTCTCGATCTGCAGTTCCCGATCGAACACTCGCGCGAAACTGCGGGCGATGGCGGCGACAACCTGGTCGCGATCGGCCTGGCACCCGAGCGCCTGCATCGAGGTCACCGGCTTGGTCAAACCGCACGGCACGATGTACTGGAAATAATTCAAATCCGTATCCACGTTCAGCGCGAAGCCGTGGGAGGTGACCCAGCGGCTGATGTGCACGCCGATGGCCGCGATCTTGCCCTGCTCGGTCCACACGCCGGTGGCGCCCGGCTTCGCGCCCGGCCGCGATTCCGAACTCGGCCAGCGTGTCGATCAGGACCTGTTCGAGCGCGCGCACGTACGCCACCACGTCGCGCTTCCATTCTCGCAAATCGACGATGGGATAGCCGACGATCTGGCCGGGGCCGTGATAGGTGACGTCGCCGCCGCGGTCGGTGCGGTGGAACTCGATGCCCGCGCGGTCGAGCAGCTCCGGCGCGCCAGCAGATTTTCGTCGTGGCCGTTGCGGCCCATGGTGACGACGTGCGGATGTTCGACGATCAGCAGCTGATCGGGAATCTCGCCGCGCTTGCGGCGCTCGACGAGCTGCTGCTGCAGCGCGAACGCCTCGGCGTAGCTCATGCGGCCGAGATCGCGCAGCTCGCAGACGGCCGCGGCTGATACCACTTCAGGCATTGATGGCTAGCCCGTACACGGCGTTGAACGCCTCGCCCACGGCTTCATAGAGGGTGGGATGCGCGTGAATGGTGTGCATCAGCGTTTCCACGGTGGCTTCGGCTTCCATGGCCAGCACGCCTTCGCTGATCAGCTCGAAGGCTTCGGGGCCGATGATGTGGACGCCCAGGATTTCGCCGTACTTCTCGTCGGCGACGACCTTCACGAAGCCGTCGTGCTGGCCCAGGATGCTGGCCTTGCTGTTGGCCGCGAACGGGAACTTGCCGACTCTTGACCTTGTAGCCCTGCGCGCGCGCCTGCGCTTCGGTCAGCCCGACGCTGCCGATGCCCGGCTCGGTATAAGTCGCGCCCGGGAATGCGGTTCTTGTTGATCGGCGTCACCGGCTTGCCGGCGATGTGCGCGATCGCGACCATGCCTTCGGCGGTGGCCACGTGCGCCAGCTGCGGCGTGCCGGCGACGATATCGCCGATGGCGTAGACGCCCGGCTCGCCGGTCCGCTGGAACTGGTCGACTTTGATGAAGCCGCGGTCGAGTTCGACGCGCGTGCCTTCGAGGCCGATGTTTTCGGTGTTCGGCTTGCGGCCGACGGCCACCAGCAGCGCTTCGGCTTCGACCGTTTCCTCTTTGCCGTTCGCGAGAGTCGCGGTGAAACGCACGCCGTTGTCGGTCTTCTGGACGTTGCTCGACCTTCGCGCCGGTTTCGACGCGAATGCCGCTCTTCTTGAAGTACGCGCTCGAGTTCCTTGGAGACCTCTTCGTCCTCCACCGGCACGATGCGCGGCAGCATTTCGAACACGCTGACCTTCGTGCCGAAGCGATGGAAGCAGGACGCGAACTCGACGCCCACCGCGCCCGCGCCGAGAATCGCCAGCGACTTCGGAACGTCGTTCAGGTTCAGAATTTCGATGTTGGTGAGGATGCGCTTGGCATCGGGCTGGAGGCCGGGGAGCATGCGCGCTTCCGAGCCGGTCGCCAGCACGATGTTCTTGGTTTCGACGATCTGCTTGCCGGCGTCGGAGGTGACTTCGACTTTGCCGGGGCCCGCCAGGCGGCCGTAGCCCTTGATCACGTCGACCTTGTTCTTCTTCATCAGGAACTCGACGCCCTTGGCGTGCTTGGCGACGATCTTGTTCTTGCGGTCGATCACCAGCGGGAAATCCAGGCGCGGATTTTCGCAGTGGATGCCGTCTTCGACGGAGTTCTGGAAATGCTCCCAAACGTCGGCCGTGTGGAGGAAGGCTTTGGTGGGGATGCAGCCGACGTGCAGGCAGGTGCCGCCCAGTTTCGCGTCTTTTTCAACGATGGCGGTTTTCAGGCCGTACTGGCCCGCACGAACGGCCGCCGAGTATCCCCCGGGACCGCTCCCGATGACGATCACGTCGTATGTCATGGTTTTTCTTTTAGTGTAGCAGGACGGATTGCGAATTCCGCGGCTGGAATGTGAAACTCTAGAGGCGAGAAAGGGCGTCCTTAAGTATATGCGCCTGTATGTGCTCTCTTCGCTGGCGGTTGTGCTGGCATCGCAATCGCTTGTGGGACAGTCCGGCTATCCCACTCACGGCTTTCAGCCAATCGCTCGAAGCGCTGGCGGCGCGTGTCGATCCGGCGGTAGTGCAGATTGTTTCCACCGGCTACGGGCGGGGCGACGAGAGCCAGCGAGGGTCCGCCAGCCTGCTGACGCGGCAGCGCAGCACCGGTTCCGGGGTCATTCTTTCGGCAGACGGCTACATCGTCACCAATAATCATGTGGTGCAGGGAGCGCGCAAGATCGAAGTGCGGTTGGCGGCGGGGCCCGGCAACACCAAGGAAGTCGTGCTGCCGGCGAAATTGGTCGGCGCGGACCGGCAAACCGATCTGGCGGTCATCAAGATCGACCGCAGCGGTCTGCCGCAGTTGAGTTTCGGCGACCTGAAGAACGTGCGCGTGGGGCAAGTGGTGATGGCGTTTGGCAGTCCGTTTGGATTGGCCGGGTCGGTGAGCATGGGCGTCATCAGTTCCACTTCGCGGCAAGTGCGCGAGGACGATTCCGATCACTTATCTGCAGACCGACGCCCCCATTAATCCCGGCAACAGCGGCGGCCCGCTGGTGGATACCGAAGGGCGCGTGATCGGCATCAACACTTTCATCCTCACGCAATCCGGCGGCAGCGAAGGGCTGGGTTTCGCGATTCCGAGCGACGTGGTGCGCAGCGTGTACAACCAGATTCGCAAGGACGGGCACGTGCATCGCGGGCAACTGGGAATCGTGGCGCAAGCCATTACGCCGGAGATGGCCAAGGCACTGAAGCTGCCGCAGGATTCGGGCGCGATCACGGCCGATGTCCTGCCGGGAGGTCCGGCGGACCAGGCGGGGATGAAGATCGACGACATCATCGTCGCGGTGAACGGCAACGAGATCAAGAACGCCCGCGACCTGCAAAGCTTTATCTATAGCCAGGCGCTGGATAGCCAAGTGACGCTGAGCGTCAGGCGCGGGGATCAGAATCTCTCCTTGACCATGAAGGTGATCGAGCGCAACGACGACCCGCAGCGCTTCGCCGACATGGTGGATCCGGAGAAAAACATCATCCCGCAACTGGGCGTGCTGGTGATCGAAGTGGACGAGAAGGTCCAAGCCATGCTGCCGGGACTGCGCCATACCTACGGGCTGGTGATCGCGGCGGAGAGCTCCGATGCGCCTTATTCCGGCGAAAGCCTGCGCGTGGGCGACGTCATCTATCAGGTGAATCAGGTGCCGGCGGTCACCATTCGGGCGGTGACGTCAACGCTCGCGGCGCTCAAATCCGGCGATCCGGTGGCGATTCAGGTGGAGCGCGACGGCAGCCTGATGTACGTTACGCTCGAACTGGAATAAGACACGAACTGGAATAACTTTTGGGAACTTATCGAGGATACCGCAACGGCAATTCCTGACAGACGAGATGCTAAGCGACGAGGAACTGCTGCGGACGGCGCGCGACGGCGACGAAGCTGCATTTACCGCGTTGTACCGGCAGACGGCAGGGCGCGGTGTATCGCTTCGCGCTGCACATGTCGGGCGACGCGCGGTTTCCGAAGACGTGACTCAGGAAGTTTTTCTGGCGCTGCTCGAGAGCGGCGGACGATTCGATCCGTCGCGCGGGTCGCTGCTTTCGTTTCTTTATGGCATCGCGCGCAATCTTGCTAGCTGCGGCGCCTGGAGAAGAAGCGGCCGAAGATGGATGATTCGCTGAAGAGTTGGCGGCAGATGACGATGTGCTGGACGATCTGACGCGGCGCGAGACCATTGAAGCGGTGCGCAGCGCGGTGCTGAGCCTGCCGACGCAGTATCGCGAAGCGGTGGTGCTGTGCGATCTCGAAAACGCCAGTTATGAGGATGCGGCGGCGGCGCTCGATTGTCCGGTGGGGACGGTGCGGTCCCGGCTCGAGCCGCGGGCGCGCGATGCTGGCGCAGAAACTGGCGGCGAAAGCGGTAAGGAGTCATGTCATGAGAGAAGACCAGGTTCTCGAGGCATTAAGGGCATTGGCGGAGAGCGACGGTGAACGGGAAGCGCCGCCTGCAAGTGGAGGCGCGTCTGCTCCGCGCATTCCGTACGCGCCGCGCCGCTCACAAGTGGCGCTGGGCCGGGATCGCGGCGATAGCGGCTGGTGTCGTGTTGGTAGTGTCGCTGTCGTATGAATCGACGTAATGAAACCGGTAGTGAGCGTACAACCGCCGGTGGTCACGAGTACCGCCAACGCGGCGGCGCACGGCGGTGGCGGCAGCGGCGCCTGCGGCTCACAAAGTGGTTCGCAAAATGCGCTGCGACCGGCGGCACGCGAAGTGGTCACCGATTTTTTCCCGCTGATGAGATCCGGCAGCCGCCGTTTGAGCGCGGGCAGATGCTGCGGGTGCAACTCCCCGCGGCGGCGATGCGCTCGGTGGGATTGCCGGTGCAGGGAAGATCATCTGGTCGACCCCATCCAGGCCGATGTCCTGGTGGGAGAAGAGGGAATGCCTCGAGCCATTCGGTTTGTAAGATTTGATGTGCAATAGAGATAAAGAAGGAGAAAGAACATGAGGACCATAAAATATGCGAGTACTGCTAGCCGCGTGTGGCAGCGCGCTGCTCGCGCAACAGCAGAACGTGATCTTCAGCACTGGCGCAGGGCCGGGGATGGCGGGAGCCGTCGGGCCGAACACCTTCGCTTTCGTCTCCGGGCGAACTGGTGGGTGGCATTCCGGTAAGGGTGCACCGTATTCGGGCAACGCAGTGACGGAGAATACGCAGACCCTGGCGGATGGCAACCACATTGTGAATCGCACCACTGCAGTCGTTTACCGCGATGGCGAAGGACGCGAGCGGCGCGAGCAGTCGCTTCCCGAACATCGGGGGGTTCGCTCCGCAAGGCGCTCCATCAACGACGGTTTTCATTTCAGATCCGGTGGCGGGAATGAATTATTCCTTGAATCCGGATGACAAAACCGCGATCAAGCTGCCGATTCCGCAGCTCGCGACCGTGCCGCCGACGCCTTCCAGGGGCGCGTGGAGAGACTCGTCGTTATGGTGCAGCGCATGGGCGTCGGCAGGAGTGCGTCTCCTGTGGGCGCCGCCCACCACAGTAATGCTCTACAGCAAGACCGATGCTGGGACGGCTGCCGCGCCACCCGCTGTCGAGCAGCTCGGCACCAAGGTGGTAGAAGGAGTCCAGGCCGAAGGCACACGCACCACTATCACGATTCCCGCCGGGCAGATCGGCAACGATAAGCCGATCCAGATCGTGGATGAAGTTTGGCGCTCGCCCGATTTGCAAGTGATCGTGCATTCGGAACACAACGATCCGCGCATGGGCAGCACGATCTATTCGCTGCAGAACATTTCGCGCAGCGATCCCTCGCCCACACTGTTTCAGGTGCCGCCGGACTATACGCTGAAAGACGCGCCGACGTTTCCAAAAGGCGCTTCCGGCTCTGCGCAGTAAGCGAAACCCGAGCGCGAGGAGCCGCGTAGAATGTACATATGCGTGCGTGGTTCCTCGGCTTGTTTTTGTTCCCGCTGTTGGCGCCGGCGCAGTCCCCTTCCCTCCCCTACCCGCTTACCAATCTGACGATCAAGGGCAATAAACACTACACTCCGGCGCAGATTATCGGAGCGTCGGGGCTCAAGATCGGCCAGTCAGTCAGCAAAGACAATTTCGACGCGGCACGGGCGCGGCTGCTCGGGACCGGCGCGTTTGAAAGCGTGGGTTACGAGTTCAAGCCCAACGCGGCAAATAACGGATACGACGCGACGTTTGAATTGGCGGAGGTCGCGCTGTTGTATTCGTACCGCTTTGAGGATCTCCCGGCATCCGACGCGGTGTTGCGCGCGGCGCTGGCGAAGCAGGAAATTCTGATGGGCGAGGTGATTCCCGCTACGCGCGAGGTGCTGGATCGCTACGAAAGCGCGCTCACCAAGGCGCTGGACGGCAAGGTCACCGTGGAAGGCAAGCTGAACTACGACCTGCCCGGCGAACCCACGGTTCTGTTCCGTCCGGCGGGCGACCGGCCGCGCATTTCCGAGGTTCATATTACCGGCAACGAATCGGTTCCCGCCAAGGAGTTGCTGAATAAGTTTGCCGATGTGGCGGTCGGCACGGAATTCACCGAGCCTGCGGTGCGCCGTCTGCTCGATGCCAGCATCCGGCCCATGTATGAAGCGCACGGCAAAGTGCGCGTGGCTTTCCCGAAGATCGTCGCGGAGCCTTCAAAGCAGGCTGAGGTAATCGGCGTCTCGGTGACGGTAACCGTCGAGGAAGGGCCCGCGTACAAGCTAGGGGCGGTGCGTTTCACGGGCGCGGCGGCGCGGCAGGCCAAGGAACTCGAAGACTTGGTCAAGTGGCGCAAGGACGAGACCGTGAACTTCGACGAAATCAAGACCGGGCTCAATCGCATCGTGAAACGTTACAAAGGCACCGGATATTTGCATGCCACCGCGCGCGCGGACCGCACCTACGACGACAAAGAGCACACCGTCGATCTAGCGGTGAACGTCGACGCAGGGGCGCTGTTCAATTACGGCAAGCTGGAGATCCGCGGACTGGATGTGATCAGCGAACCGGCGATCCGCAAGATGTGGGGCGGAACGCAAGGGCAAGCCTTTCGACGCCGGCTATCCCGACGCGTTTCTGAAAGAAGTGAAAGACCAGGGGATTTTCGACAACCTGGGCGAGACCAGTTCGCAGACCAAAGTCAACGAAGACGCGAAAACCGTCGATGTGACCCTGATTTTCCTGGGCTCGAAGCCTCCCGAGCCCGGCAGGAAAAAATTGGGCCGCAGCCGACGCGAACACTCCATTGGCTCGCACACGGCAGCGGCTGAGGGCGCTTGGTTTGGCGCCCCTTGCTATCCTAGTTTGCAGTGTCGTCGCCGCTGAATTTTCACCTGGAACACTACGACGGGCCGCTGGACCTGCTGCTGGACCTGATCCGCAAGCAGGAGATCAACATCTACGACATCCCCATCGCGCAGATCACCCCGCAGTATCTGGAGTACATGCAGAAGGCGCTGGAGATGGACATGGAGCTGAGCGCCGAGTTCATCTACATGGCGGCGACGCTGATCCAGATCAAGTCGAAAATG
Organism: Bryobacterales bacterium; assembly: GCA_963745995.1. Classification (GTDB taxonomy): domain Bacteria; phylum Acidobacteriota; class Terriglobia; order Bryobacterales; family Bryobacteraceae; genus Palsa-187. The sequence goes on along the minus strand of CAVUZF010000004.1, from coordinate 1,611,044 downwards.
CTGCTGCCGCGCGATCCGGAGCTGCAGGAAATCTCGCCCGAAGAAGATCCGCGCAAGGAACTGGTGGACCGGCTGCTGGAGCACGAGCGCTTCAAGAGCGCCGCGGAAATGCTGCACCAGAAGCGGGTGGTGGAAGAAGCGGTGTGGTCGAATCCGCAGATCGAGCAGTTCCGCGCCGAAGACGATGGCACGCCGGGCCTGGCGGTGACGCTGTACGATCTGGTGAAGACGTTTCAGGGCGTGCTGGAGCGCGCCAAGAACCGGCCGGTGTACGAAGTCAGCAGCGAAGAAGTTTCGGTGCCGGACATGATCCGCTACCTGCGCACGATTTTCGAGAACGAAGCGGCGCACAAGGTGGTTTCCGCGCGCGAGTTGTTCGAGCGGCAGCGCAGCCGCCGCGCCATGATCTGCCTGTTTCTGGCGCTGCTGGAGCTGGTGAAGCTGCAGGCCGTCGGGCTGACGCAGACCGACGCCTTCGGCGAGATCGGACTGAAGCGCCTGAAGGGATTCGAAGCGGCGTTTTCGTCGGAGACCAATCATGGCCGCGATTGAAGAAGGATATTTGTAGAACCGACTTATGGACGAAATGGACGTTTCACAATTGACGGAAGAACGGCCGGTCGAGAACACGGACGCGCAACTGAAGGCGATCCTGGAGGCGATCGTCTATGTCACCGATGAGCCGCTTTCGGCGCAGCAGATGGCGGCCGCGCTGGAACGGCCGATCGACAAGATCAAGCGGCTGCTGGATGAACTGGTGGCGGAATTCGCCGCGCCCGGGCACGGCCTGAGCATTCGCGAAGTGGCGGGCGGCTACAAGATGGCCACCAAGGCGGAGCATCACGAAGCCGTGCGCGCGTTCGTGAAGAAGCTGACGCCGCCGCTGAAGCTGTCGCTGGCGGCGCTGGAAACGCTGGCGGTGATCGCGTACAAGCAGCCGGTGACCGCGCCGGAGATCATGGAAATTCGCGGCGTGCAGGGCGCGAGCGTGCTGAAGACGCTGCTCGACCGCAAGCTGATCGCGGAGGCCGGGCGCAAGAACGTGGTCGGCAAGCCGATTCTGTACAAGACCACCAAGGAGTTCCTGGTGCAGTTCGGACTGAAGGACCTGACCGAGCTGCCCACGCTCAAGGAATTCGAAGAGTTGGGGCGGCTGATCGGTGAGCGAAGCGGAACCGGAAGCGCCGAACGCCGCCGAAGGCGCCGACCGCCGCGGAAAATGCCTGAAGAACGTCTGCAAAAAATCCTCTCGCAAGCCGGCGTCGCCAGCCGCCGCAAGGCCGAGGAACTGATCGTCGAAGGCCGCGTGACGGTGAACGGCAAGACCGTCACCGAGCTCGGCTCGAAGGCCGACATCGAGAACGATCACATCAAGGTCGACGGCCGCCTGCTGCGCGCGCCCAAGCACCTCACCTATATCGCGCTGAACAAACCCAAGGAGTGCATGACCACGGTGTCCGATCCGGAGGGCCGCCAGACCGTGATGCATCTGATGCGCGGCGTCAGGGAGCGCGTGTTTCCGGTGGGCCGCCTGGATTATCACAGCGAAGGCCTGCTGCTGCTGACCAACGACGGCGAATTCGCGCACCGCCTCACCGCGCCCGCCAACCACGTCACGAAAACTTACGTGGTGAAGGTGAACGGCGCGCTCACCGAGGAGCAGGAAAAGCAGTTCCGCGAAGGCATCCCGCTGCACGGCCGCAAGACTTCGCCCGCCGAGCTGAAGCGCATCAAGCAGGGCGCCAATCCCTGGTACGAAGTGAAGATCACCGAGGGCCGGCAGAACCAGATCCGCATCATGTTCAAACATTTCGGCAGGCTGGTGGAGAAGCTGCGGCGCGTGAAGATCGGGTTTCTGGAACTGGACGTTGCGCCGGGGCGCTACCGCTCGCTCACGCCCAAGGAAGTGGAGCAGTTCCGGAAGCTGCTGAAGCTGGATAAAACTAGCGACTGACGGTCTGCTTCAACTGGGTCATGTACTCTTCGTAGGGGCCCTTGAAGTCTTCAATCTTGCCGTGGTCGAAGTGCCAGATGCGCGTGGCGACTTCGTCGATCACGTCGTGATCGTGCGTGACCAGCAGCACCGTACCGTCGTACTTCTGCAGCGCAATATTGAGCGCGTTGATGGATTCCAGATCCAGGTGATTGGTGGGTTCGTCCAGCACCAGGAAGTTGGGTTTTTCGAGCATCAGCTTGCAGAAGATGATGCGCGCGGCCTCGCCGCCGGAGAGCGCGTCGGTCTTCTTCAGCGCGTCGTCGCCGGAGAACAGCATCTGCCCAAGCAAGCCGCGCAACTCTTCCTGGGCCGCCTGCTCATCGAAGCTATGCAGGAATTCGAGCAGCGTGAAACCCTTGGGGATGGACTCGCGATGGTCCTGGGCGAAGTAGCCGACCGAGACTTCGTGACCCCATTCGGCCGTGCCCGAGTCGGCGAAGCCCGGCTCGACGATGGAGCGCAGCATGGTAGTTTTCCCCGCTCCGTTGCGGCCCATCAGGGCGATCTTTTCGCCGCGGCTGATGCTGGCGGTGAAATTGGTGATCACCTTGGTATCGTCGTAAGCCTTCGACAGACCCTTGATTTCGAGCGGATGGCGCCCAGACGGGCGCTTCATTTCAAAGCGGATGAAGGGGCGCGCGATGTTGGAGCGGGCCAGGTCGGAAGTCTGCAAGCGCTCGACTTCCTTGCGGCGCGAAGTCACTTGCGATGAGCGCGTCCCCGCGGCAAAACGCTGGATGAATTCGTTCAACTGCTCGATTTTCTTTTCGCGCTGCGCGTTTTGCGACTCGATGCGGGAACGGATCTGGGTCTTCTGCAGCACCATGTCGTCGTAGCCGCCGGTGTACGTGATGATGGTCTCGTAATCGATATCGGCGATGTGCGTGCAGACTTCGTTGAGGAAGTGGCGGTCATGCGAGATCACGATCAGGCAGCCGTCGTAGCGGACCAGGTAATCCTGCAGCCAGTGGACTGAATCGAGATCCAGGTTGTTAGTAGGTTCGTCGAGCAGCAGCACGCCGGGTGTCCCGAAGAGCGCCTGCGCCAATAGGACGCGCACTTTCTGGCCGCCCTGCAATTCGCTCATCTTGCGCTCATGCAGGGATTCGGGTATGTCCAGACCGTCGAGCAAAACCGCGGCGTCGGTCTCGGCGGTATAGCCGCCCTCGTCGCCGACGATGCCTTCGAGTTCGCCCAGCCGCATGCCATCTTCGTCGGTGAGAGTCTCCGGATCTTTCTCGTAGAGAGCCTCGCGTTCCTGCAGCGCGGCCCACAAAAACTTGTTCCCCATGATAACCGCATCCACCACGCGGAACGCATCGAAAGCGAACTGATCCTGGCTCAACACACCCATCTTCTTCGGCCGCGTGATGGAGCCCTTGGTGGGATCGATCTCGCCAGTGAGGATTTTCATGAAGGTGGACTTGCCAGCGCCGTTCGGCCCGGTGATGGCGTAGCGCCGGCCGGGCAGAAACGTGGTGGTGACATCCTCAAAGAGGATGCGGGCGCCGTAGCGCATGGAAATGTTGTTGACGGATAGCATGCTTTGGGATCTACAGAGTCGGCCGCTCGCGGAGCGGTCTCTTTTAGTATAGCGCGAGTACTGGTAGTGTCCCTAAGTGCGTTGGTCTGGAAATGCCTGAATTTATGGATTTTAATGGCATTTCCTACTCATGTCTTTGGTCCTTCTACGTCGGGCGGCACATATGGATTTGGTCCAAAAAACTGATCATGAATCCAAGCTAGGTACTGAGTTGTTTTTTTGCCGTTGGCATCCAACTCCGGATTAGACGGATCGGGCCTGGGCGGAATCACTGATTCCGGTATATAGATCGCACCATTTTGGGCCTGATGAAACATGAGGTTAATCACAAGGAAATATGCCGCGATCTTCGCATGGGGCCAAGGTAGCGCGACCGCCGTATGCTGCTCAATCTTGGAAGTGGCTAGATCCACTTGTCCAAATATGAGCTTGAGATCCCACAGTGTTGATTCGAACTGTGTATTGTTTGCGTAAAGAGACGCGAAATCGTCATCACGCTTAAACTCTAAATCAGCCATGTTTCCTCCTGCCTATCCCTCTCCCAACCTGATAGCGCTTAAGCGATGGGCGTTTTTTAGCCCCGTGCTGGTTCCTGTGTTGGTCGATGGGTATCACGGGAGCGCGCACGGCAGTCAGTTCTACAGCCTCATTTGCCGTGGGGGTTATGTAAGATGTAGCTGCCATTGTGCCCTCCTTGCTTTCGGGATATGGATTATAAATGCTGGCAATGTTCGGCGGCAACGAAAAAGAAGTGAAAGCGTGAGCAAACTGAGCCCAATCGTTGCTCTGAAGTCCTTGAAGGTATGTATTGACTGGCACAAAGGCCTCAGTCATGCGCGCTAGATCCGCGCGCCATGCTTCCTGTTGCGATGTCAACGCAGCGATAATCGGGCTTAAATCGCTAGACGCAATGAGTGATTTCCTTAATTCTTCATTTTGCTCAGTTACGGCAGACACTAGGTCGCTCAATCTCGGCACATGGGGAGCCGTGGGCGTGATAGTCTGACGGGTCAGTGCCGCAATTTCCTCAGCTTTCGGCTTGTCGGCCTCCTTAAATTCCGGGTCATCATCAAATCGTCGTCGAAGAAGTGACTCACGGCTGAAGTCGTCTACTTCTTTCCATAGAGTTCCAAACTCCTCGAAAGAGACACGAAGTCGTAAATCAAAAGCCTCTGCCAATCTACGCAGAATGGCGATGCTCCAACCATCATAATTTGCGCTTTCAATCCGCGAGATACCAGCCTGCTTCGTCCCGATTTTACCCGCGAGAGTCGCTTGGCTCATTTTCTGGTTTTCCCGAATAACTTTGATCTGCGTGGCGATGCTCAGATTAAGCTGTTCGTCGGCATATGCATGACGGAACTGCCTATCTCTCAGTTGGTTCTTCAGGCGATTCCTCAAAGACACGTTTCGCCCTCCGTTTCAGCGGGTCCGCGATAACAAATTTCCGGTTTTCCTCGGCCCTTGTGATGGCATTGGGCGGGACAAACTTCCTGTCTCTCTCCGTACAGCCAAACAGGAGCGTAAATTCTCGTGCGCCCATATCTACGGGACCTCGGCAAAGAAGTAATCTTGGCGCGACGCGCCCATTGACGCGAATTTTCTTTATGTGGGGGGACGGTGTATCCGATAGCAGTTCGCTCGACAGGTCTGGGCCATTTTTTCGCAATGCATCCAGCTTGCGCAGAACCCTCGCCCGCTCGGGGACCTCCAGATCGCTTGTAAGCCAATCCTCGATCACATTGATCCCCCGATGGTCGCAGTAGTCGTAGATATCCCATTCCGAATCCTTCTCATTCATCGTATCACATAAATGTTATCATGACCATTGTGCTGCAATAACAAATTTGTTATCATCCATATGTGCCTGCTATAAAAGCAAAAGCCAGCGGATCTGTCGTCAAACTGTCACCGCTGGCCCTAGCTCGAATGGCCCGTGTAGCTCAGTTGGAAGAGCGCTTGTCTACTAAACTTGAGGTCGCTGGTTCGAACCCAGCCACGGGTACCAAATTTAACCCCACTCGCAGCGCTAACTGCTTGTGGGGTCTAGCCTCGGGATTACTCCAAAGGCAGAGTTGCTTAGACTCACTGTCATTTTGGACGCACTTGCCCGAAGAAAGCAAGGTCCAATTTGACGTGCCACAACTGCCGAATCGATGCGCCCAAGCATGGCAAGCATCGCAATGGCCTCCAGCGGTTTCGCTGCGCCCAGTGCTCCAAGACATTCACGGAACCGCATCCTGAAGCCTTCCGGGTAGAGATGTACCTGGAAGATCCGCGAGGCATTCTAGCGCTCCAAATGCTCACCGAAGGCAATAGCATTCGCAGCGTGGAACGGATGACCGGCCTTCACCGCAACATCGTCATGCAAATTCTGGTAATCGCCGGGGAGCGCTGCGAAGAGTTGTTGGCGCGGAAGGTTCGCAACGTCCCAGTTACCGAGGTCCAATGCGACGAAATTTGGGGGTTCGTTCAAAAGAAAGAAAGTAATCGCCGCACTTACGAGGAGGGTTATCAAGAGATTGGGGATGCCTGGTGTTTTGTGGCGTTCGAGCGGAAATCAAAAATGGTGCTGACCTACGAGCTAGGCAAGCGCAACATGGACTACACCATGCGGTTCATGCGAAAACTATCCTTCGCAGCCTCCGCCGAGAATCGCTTTCAACTGAGTACCGATGGATTCCCCGCCTACCCTACCGCTATCGCGCGGACGCTCGGCAGCCGGGTGGATTTCGCGCAACTTATAAAAATCTATGCCACCCCGCAAGAGGCCGAACGCCGCTACAGCCCGCCACAGGTAGTGGAGGCGATTCGCAAACCGATCTACGGCAACCCCGATAACGAAAGAATTTGTACGTCACACGTCGAGCGGCAAAACCTCACCATGAGAATGCAGATCCGCAGACTGACCCGGCTGACCAATGCGTTCTCTAAAAAGTGGGAGAACCTTCAGGCAGCGCTAGCGCTGCATTTCGCTTGGTACAACTTCTGCAAGCCGCACTCGACAATCAAAGCAACTCCCGCAATGGCAGCGGGGTTAACGGATCGGGCGTGGACCATCCGGGATCTCCTAGCGGCCTGAAATGGCCATGGTAAGCTAGTTGCAGGCGCCAATCTAGATGCGGTAAAATCCCGCCTTTAGGTTGGAGGAGTGATCACATGGCACAACAACTAGTAGAAATCACGATTAACGGAGTGCAGATTGGAGTGAAGCATGACGAAGAGGCCGACGTGTTTGTGGGCTTCTGCCCTCGCTTCAAGACTTACTCCCAAGGGGCAACCAAGGAAGATGCTTTTGAGGCTGTCCAGAGTGCGATTCGGTTACGGCTCTCTACTGCCTTTGAGCATGGACGTATAGTCAAGATATTGCGGGACGCCGGGTTCGAGCGAATCATTTCCGGCGGGGAAAGCACGCCTGCACTTTCCCCTGATGATGAATTTGTTGCTTTCAAGTTCAAGGACAACGTGGAAGTTACCGAGACGAACATCCGTGTTCCGATTGGTGCGCTTCTGCATCAACGGAGCATAGAAGGATGCCAGCCTTAAGACAAGTAGCGCCGATAATTCTGAAAGAGATTTTGGAAGCCGCCGAGTGGACAGTTTACACCGAGGATAAATGGAATTGGTGTATGGTCGACAACGAAGGCGAATCAGTCGAACTTCCGAAGTATGGGCGCTTTGTGTCGTTCCAGGTGATGGAGAGTGTTCTGTCTCGGGCCCAACTGTTACCCGGGGACTACTTCCGGCTTCTCGGTATCGTGCAAGAAGCAAGGCGAGTACGCGGCGTATCCGTAGACGGTATCGAAGATCAACCTCGCGTTAACTAAGCCGCGTACCCACTAGGCGCGGCTTTGCATATTTAACCAACGCATCCCTGGACAGTACCCGAGTACTCGAATGGTATAATTATTCACGGGGATGAATAATTACTCATGCAAGTTCCTGTAGGCATTGTGGGTTTTCGCGGATACAGCGGCGCGGAACTGGCCGGCATCCTTCAGAGGCATCCGCAGGTAGAACCGGTGCTGCTGGAGCATCGCGATGCGGAGGACCAGCCGCGCCCCTTGAGCCATCCCGGGCCGCGGCGCGCACCGTTTTCCGCGCAAGCGGTGCACGCCGAGGGCCTGGCGGTCGTGTTTTTGGCCACCCCGGCTGACGTCTCCCTGGAACTCACGTTGCCGCTACTCGAAACCGGTGCCAAAGTGATCGATCTGAGCGGTGCCTTCCGCCTGGGTACGGTGGCGAACTATAAGCGCTGGTATAAAGAACCCCATAATCATCCGGAGCTCCTCGTGGAGGCGGCTTACGGACTGCCGGAGTTTTGCCGCTCACGGATTCCTGGGGCACGGCTGGTATCGAACCCGGGTTGCTATCCCACGGCAGCGAACCTGGCAATCAAGCCGTTGGTGGACGCGGGCGTGGTAGTCCGGGAAGCCGGGATCGTATGCGACGCCAAATCCGGTGTGAGCGGAGCCGGGCGCAAGCCGTCGCTCAAAACTAGCTTCTGCGAAGTCACGGAGAATTACTCCGTTTATTCGGTACTAAATCACCGGCATGTGCCAGAAGTACTACGGACATCTGGTTTGGAAGAAAGCGAGCTGAGTTTCACCGCGCAGTTATTGCCGATAGACCGCGGGATCCTTGAAACCATCTATTTTCGGGCAAAAAACGTGAGTTCCGCCGGCGATTTGCTGGCGATTTATCAGAAAACGTATGCCGACGAACCTTTCGTCCGGCTCTATGCGGCGGGCCACGCGCCGGATTTGCGGGCGGTATCGCGCACGAATTTCTGCGATATCGGGGTCCATTACGACGCAAAGACCGGTCGCGCGGTAGTGATTGCCGCCATCGACAATCTGGTAAAGGGAGCGGCCGGACAGGCGGTGCAGAACATGAATCTTCTGCTGGGATTCCCGGAAACCGACGGCCTGCTGTGAGAGCTTCTGCGTGAAACTACTGATTAAACTGGGCGGCACGCTGCTCGATTCCGTCGAGTCCCGCGATCGCCTGGCGCGTGAAATCGCCGCGCTGGCTGAACGCGAACAAGTAGTCGTGGTTCACGGCGGGGGCAAACAAATGACCCGATTCCTCGCTGAACGTGGCGTAGAGAGCCGTTTCGTGAATGGCTTGCGGGTGACTACCGCCGAGGTGATCGATGCCGTCGTTAAAGTCTTCGCGGGAAGCGTCAACGCGCAACTGGTGACGGCGCTGCGGGCGGCGGGCGCACGGCCCGTCGGGTTGAGCGGCTTGAGCGCTGGATTGGTGGATGCCGTTCAACTCGATCCTGAACTCGGCCAAGTGGGCAAACCGGTGGCATCCGATGGGCGCCTGCTGGATCTTTTGGTCAAGGAACTCTATCTCCCGGTGGTTGCATGCGTCGCCAGCGATCGGAATGGTTCCATATTTAACGTAAATGGTGACCAAATGGCAGTGGCATGCGCGCAAGGTTTTGCTGCAGATCAATTGATTTTTCTCACCGATGTGGAAGGTGTGCGCAATGCGGACGGCAAAATCTGCACACAGCTAACAGCCGAACAAGGACTGATGCTGGTTTCGTCCGGCGTGGCCACCGGTGGCATGCAAGCCAAGATTGAGGCTGCAATAACTGCATTGCGCAACGGAGTAAGGCAAGTGCTGATCGCTCCGGGAGCTCACGCGGGCGTCCTCGATCAGCTATTGGCTGGTTCCTCCGTGGGCACCAAGTTCATTCTTGGATAAGCTGCGCTCATTCTAGTGACACGCAAAGAATAAGCGAATTCTTTGTGAGATTGTTTCAATCATTCCTCCACTATGCTCTAGCAAGTCCAGGCCGTGCAGCTACGACTTGCACCTAATTTGGATTCGCTCGAAGTTCAGGCAACCCGCCTTGGGACGTAATTGGCTAGCGAAGGCGTACGGGGAGGGTAAATGAAAGCACGAACTGTGGACATCCGGGAATCTGCCGGCAGAATTCTGTGTTGCACCATCTTCCGTCCAAGCGGCCGCAAGTTATTGGGGAAAGGCCACGTCTTGAACGAGGAAGACGTGCGCTTGCTCGAAACTGAAGGGCTCGCGCAAGTCTGGGTGACGGAACTTGAGGAGGGTGAGGTAGGAGAAGACGAGGCCGTCAGCCAAGCCGCCCAGGAAATGGGATGCGGATGCCTGGAGATCCGGCTGGCGGCGGGGGGGCGGGCCAACCTGTTTGCCACTGAAGACTGCTGCGTGCTGGTTGACGACGAATTGCTCCGAGAGATCAATTGCTTGGCGAGCGTCGTCATCGCCACTACGCCGAATTTCAGTTTCGCGCGGGCCGGCCAGCGGATCGCGACGGTCAAGAGCGCTCCCTTCGCCGTCGCCCAATCGCAGCTCGAAGCGGTGATAAGAATCGTGAAGGAGCGGGGCCCGATTCTGCAGGCCCGGCCGGTCCGAAATCCAACGGTCGGAGTTCTGTATTCGGACCCGGTGCATGGCGATCGTGCTCGGCAGCTGTTCGAGAGCATCTTGCGCCAGCGGTTAGAGCGCTTCGGAGTCGCCCCCAGCTTCGTTCTGGCCTGCACCGAGGAAGAAGACGCCGCGGCGCGCAACCTGCAGCACCTGCTTCGCGCCAAGCCAACCGTAGTCCTGGTGGGCTCGACCACGGCCCCGGCTGGGCCGGAAGATGTCATTGGCCGCGCGATGACTCGTATCGGCTGCCAACTGGAGCGTTTCCTCGCTCCCGTAGAACCGGGCAATTTATTCCTATTGGGCTATAAGGACGAGATTCCCGTGGTGTCCGCACCCGGCTGCTTCCGCTCGGCCAAGCCGAATGTGGTCGATCTGGTTTTGCCCCCGATGCTGGCGCGCTACCGCGTTTCCGGCTGGGAGGTGGCGTGCCTGGGACACGGCGGTCTTCTGGGCTAAACCGCCACTCTAAACTCAAGTAGTTAGCGGCAAATGCCGGGTGCGCTTGCGATTTCCACCTCAGGCTCGGTAGAATCAATGAGTTTGAGCGTCCCGCATGGAGTCTGGCGGAGTGACGCTCGTCGCCAATCCGGCGAAAGACACGTGGAGGTTTCATGTCCGTAGAGCAGAAGGTCAAGCAAATCATCGTCGAGCAACTCGGCGTGGATGAAGCGCAAGTCGATCCCACCGCGAGTTTCGTCGATGACCTGGGCGCCGATTCGCTCGACATCGTCGAGCTGGTGATGGCGTTTGAGGAAGCATTCGACCTAGACATTCCCGACGAGGACGCGGAGAAGATCGCCACCGTCAAGAACGCCGTCGACTATATCGAGTCGAAAAAGAAGTAGGCCGGCCGTTTTTGGGGAGTCCCAATTTGTCACGCAGAGTTGTAGTCACTGGAGTCGGCATGCTGACTTCGGTTGGCATTGGCACGGAACCAGTCTGGGAAGCCATCAAGCGCGGCGAGAACGGAATTGCGCCGATCACCGCGTTTGACCCCACCGGATTTCAATTGCCGCATCGCGGGCGAAGTGAAGAACTTCGACCCGGCTCTCTACATCGAGAAAAAAGAAATCAAGAAGATGGGGCGCTTCATTCAGTTCGCCATCGCGGCGAGCGAATTCGCGTACCAGGCTTCGGGCTTCAAGGTCGCCAACAACGAAGAGGCCGAGCGCACCGGCGTGTACATCGGCAGCGGCATCGGCGGATTCGAAGTGATCGAGCGGGAACACAAGATTCTGCTCGAAAAAGGGCCGTCGCGCATCTCGCCGTTTTTCATTCCGGCGACCATCATCAATTTGGCGTCGGGCTACGTTTCGATCCGTACCGGCGCGAAGGGGCCGAATTCGGCTTCGGCCACGGCCTGCACCACCAGCGCCCATTCGATCGGCGATTCTTTCCGCATGATTCAATATGGCGATGCCGATGTGATGATCTGCGGCGGCACGGAGGCGGCGATCACGCCCATGGGGATCGGCGGATTTGCGGCGATGCGCGCGCTGTCGCAGCGCAACGACGATCCGGCGCACGCCTGCCGGCCGTGGGACAAAGACCGCGACGGCTTCATCGTGGGCGAAGGCGCGGGCATCCTGGTGCTCGAAGAATACGAACACGCCAAGCGCCGCGGCGCGCAGATCCTGGCGGAAGTTGCGGGCTACGGGATGTCGGGCGATGCGCACCACATCACCTCGCCATCGGAAGACGGCGACGGCGCCTATCGCGTGATGCGCAATTGCCTGCGCGACGCCGGCATTGAACCGCAGCAGATCGATTACATCAACGCCCACGGCACTTCGACGCCGGTAGGGGATCGCATCGAAACGCTCGCCATCAAGCGGGTTTTCGGCGAACATGCCTACAAGGTCGCGGTGAGTTCGACGAAGTCCATGACGGGGCACCTGCTGGGCGGCGCCGGAGGACTGGAAGCGGGCATCACGGTGATGGCGATTCGCGACCAGATCGCACCGCCGACCATCAACCTGGATCATCCCGATCCGGAGTGCGACCTGGATTACATTCCCGGAACAAGCGCGGCCGATGAAGATCGACTATGCGCTGATCGAACTCCTTCGGGTTCGGCGGCACCAACGGTTGCCTGATTTTCAAGCGGCCCGAATCGTAACAGAACATGAAAATTATTGTCGCGATCAAGCAGGTTCCTTTGCGCGACTCGCCATTGCATCCCGACTCATCGGGGAAATGGATCGACGAAGCGGACCTGAGTTTTGAGATTAACGAGCCGGACGCCTACGCGCTCGAAGAAGCCTTGCAGTTGAAGGAAAAGCACGGGGGCGAGGTGGTGGTGCTGTGCGCGGGTCCGGAGCGCGCGGCGCAGACCATCCGCGAAGCGCTGGCCAAGGGCGCCGACCGCGCGATTCACATTGCGGCGGATGACCTGGGGTCGCTCGACACGTTGGGAGTGGCAAAGCTGCTGGCCGCGGCCGTCGCGCCGGAAAAACCGGATTTGATTCTGACGGGTCTGCAATCGGACGACCTGGGTTCCGGGCAAACCGGCGTTGTGATGGCGGAGTTGCTAGGCGTCCCGCACTCGACCATCATCATGCAGGCGGAAGTGCGCGAAGGCGAGCATCCGCGTCAAACGCGAGCTCGAAAACGGCTGGTTCCAGCACATCGAGATGCCGCTGCCGGCCGTGCTGACGATGCAGAGCGGCTCGAATAAGCTGCGCTACGCGACGCTGATGGGCATCAAGAAGGCCAAGAGCAAAGAGATCCGGCGTGTGACGCCCGCTGAATTGGGCGGCGTCGCGGCAGCCGTGGCAACCATCGAAAAAGTGTACCTGCCGCAGAAGAGCAAGCAGACGCAAATTTTCGAAGGCGACGCGAAGACGGCGGCCGCGCAACTGGTCGAGAAACTGAAGTTCGAGGTGCGGGTTTTATGAGTATTCTGGTGGTGCTCGAACAGCAAGGCGGCCAGTGGCATCGCATGTCATGGGAGACGCTGGCTGCGGGCCAGCAGTTGGGCGTGGCACTCGGGCAGCCGGTGGAAGCGGCGGTAGTGGGCAAAGGTATCGGCACTCTGGCGAATGAAGCGGCAACCAAGAAGCTCGCGAAAGTCTGGGCGGTAGAGCATGATCTGCTGGACTCCTATACCGCGGACGGATACACGGCAGCGATCGAAGAGCTGATCCGGAAAACGCAGCCGAGCGTGGTGCTGTTCCCGCACACCTATCAGGTGCGCGATTTCGCGCCCAAGCTGGCGACGCGATTTTCGCAAGTGCTAGTGAGCGACGTGATCGCCGCGCGCGTGGACGCTGGAGCGCTGACGCTGGTGCGGCAGTTCTTCCAAGGCAAGCTGAACGGGGACGTGCGCGTGAGTGGCGCGGGTCCGGTGTTCGCTTCGTTGCAGGCGGGCGCTTGGCGAGCGGATTCCTTAGAAAGCGGCTCGGCGGCAGTGGAGGCGTTTGCACCGGCACTCAGCGCCGAGCAGATCCGGCAGAAGCCGGAAGCCCCGTTCCGCGAGGCGGCGCGTGCGGTGGACCTGACCGCGGCGGAAATCATCGTATCGGTGGGACGGGGCATCAAGGAACAATCCAACCTGCCCGTCGTGGAGGATCTCGCAAAGGCGTTTGGCGCGGAGCTGGCCGCTTCACGGCCGATCTGCGACGCGGGATGGCTGCCTATGGAACGGCAGGTCGGCAGTTCGGGACAAACGGTGGCGCCCAAGGTGTATATCGCCGTGGGCATCTCGGGCGCGATTCAGCACCTGGTGGGGATGAAAGGCGCGAAGACCATCGTCGCGATCAACAAAGATCCCAATGCGCCGATTTTCGAAGTCGCGGATTACGGAATCGTCGGCGATTTGTTCGAAATCGCACCGGCGCTGGCAGCGGAAGTACGCCAAGCGTGAAGGGCTCTTAGCTACTCGCCCTTAAGCGACCGCTCCATCAGGTCGCGAATCGCAGCGCGCGGATCTTTGCCGCTGTGGAGCACGGCGTCCATCTGGCAGATGATCGGCAAGTCCACCGCCATATTTCGCGCCCAAGGCAACCGCCGCGCCACAGGTTTCGACGCCCTCGGCGATCATCGGCGTGGACGCAGTGATTTCCGCGAGGCTTTTCCCGCGCGCGAGTTCGATCCCGACGCGCCGGTTGCGGCTTAGTTCACCGCCGCACGTCAGCACCAAGTCGCCGAGCCCCGCGAGTCCCGCGAGTGTGGATGGCTGCGCCGCCCATGGCGACCGCCAGACGTGTGATCTCCGCGAGTCCGCGTGTGATCAAAGCGGCTTGTGTGTTATTCCCCAGCCCTAGTCCCTGCACGACGCCGGCGGCGATGGCGATCACGTTCTTGAGCGCTCCGCCGATTTCGACGCCGACCAGATCGCTGTTCGTGTAAAGCCGAAAAGTGGGTCCCGAGAAAGCAGTTTGGACTGCGACCGCTGTAGCGGCATGCGCTGACGCGACCACCACGGTAGTGGGCTCGCCGCTCGCGACTTCACGGGCGAAAGTGGGTCCGGAGAGCACCGCGATCCGCGGATCGAATTTCGGTTCGACCACCTCGCAGAGCACCTGAGACATGCGCAACAGAGTGCCGCTTTCTAGGCCCTTGGTCGCGCTCACAAAGATCGTTGCGGAGTTGAGTGCGGGCAGAACTCGTTCGTACAAGGAACGCGCGTAGTGCGAGGGCACCACGCCCAACAACATGCCGGCGCCATCGATCACTGCGTCCAGATCGGACACGATTTCGACGTTTTCCGGAAGACGAAGCCCCGGCAGAAACACGTCGTTCTCACGCGAGGCAATCATGCGCGCGGCGAGATCCGGCTCGAACACCCACAGTCGCAGCCGTTCAAAGCGCGGCGCCAACACGATCGCGAGCGCCGTGCCCCAACTGCCGCCGCCCAAAATCGATAACGTCATTTTCGTCCCCATGAAAACACGTTTTCCGTGCCGGCACGCAAACGCAACCAGTTGGATTTGTGGCGGTACACGATGAAGGCTCCAGCGATGAACGCGGCGACGGTCACTTGGATGGGCGGATGCAGGATTATCCACACTCCGAAGGGGAACGTCGCGGCGGCCAGGATAGACGCCGCCGAGATGTAGCGCGTGACCGCCACGGTAACCACGAACAACAGCAGCACGGCAGCCAACGGAAGCGGCGTCAGATACGCGAAGGCGCCGATGAAAGTCGCCACGGCTTTGCCCGCCTTGGAATTTGAGAAATACTGGGAAGGCGTGGCCGGCCATCACGGCGAGCGCGGCGAGACTGGTCCATTCGGGGGCGTCGTCAGTAAGTTTTGCGGCCAGCCAAACGGCGACGAAGCCTTTGGCGATATCGAGCGCCAGAGTCGCCACACCGGCGGCGCGGCCAGTGGTGCGCAGCACGTTGGTAGCGCCGATGTTGCCGCTGCCGGATTCGCGCACATCGGTCCCACGCGTGAGTTTCACCAACAAAAATCCGAATGGAATTCCGCCCAGAAAGTAAGCAATCACAACCGCGAGGAGTCCTGACATAATCTACGCCAAAGGAAACCCTGCGAGTTGCGTGTACCTGCCGCCAGCGGAGAGATACAAGAAGAATTGCGTCGCACGGAACGAGCCGAAATCAAAACCGCAACCCGATGGGAAGGATTCGAGCGCTCGCTGAAGGCGGTCGAGCGCCACCGTTTCACGAATGCGCGCCAGAGCTCAAATGCGGAGAGTAATCGCGCCCCTCGACAGGAACGCCGAGTTCCGCCACCGCGTCTTCTGTGGCCCGCGCCAAGCTGCGCAAAGCTTCGCCGCCTTCCACGCCCGCCCAGAAAACGCGCGGACGGCGTTCGTTCGGAAACCAGCCTATGCCCTTCACCGTGATTTCAATGGGATCCGGTCGTCTGCACGGAAGCCAGTGCGCGCGTCATCTCCTCCAGTCGCGGTTCGGGCCACTCGCCGATGAATTTCGTAGTGACGTGCAGATTTTCGACCGGACTCCAGGAGATCTTCGCCGTCGGCCGCAGACGGCCCACAAAAGAGCGCAGAGCTTCCTTCAAATCGGCTGGGGATATCGATCGCGGTGAACAATCGCATGCGAAACTAACTAGTGTAGTATGCGCGCTGCCTTCGTGAATAAACTCGGTCTTTTCGCGGCTGTGGTTCCCGTCCTTCTGTCTGCCGCCGACGCGTGGGACTCCAAGCCTTTTCAGGATTGGACCGATAAGGATGTACAAAAGATTGTCAGTAACTCACCATGGGCACACCAAGCGGGAGCGGTATTGGGGGATACAACGCCCGTCAGCCCCGGGAGGAACAGACAACCGGCGGTTGGCGATGCGTCGTCGAACGACTCGGGCGTGTCCAAGGGGCGCGAGCCAGCGGAAGCGGCACGCATGGGCAGCGCTCCTAGCGATTTCGATCGGGGCCCGCAGAACTTACAGCAGATTCCCGTGATCGTCCGCTGGCAGAGTGCCCTGCCGCTAAGGCAGGCGCAGATGCGTGGGAAGTTCGGCAAAGAAGCGGCTACTTCGCCAGAAGCGCAGAAGTTCCTGACGGTCGAGCCTTCGATCTATGTGGTCGGCATCGCCGGGTTGGCTGGCTCCATCGTGAGCGCGGGCGGCGGCGATCAGGCCAGGCAGACTATCGCAGAAAAATCCACGCTCACGGCGAGAGGCAAAGAACCGCTACACCCGGTCGGCGTGGACTTCGTGCCGAACGGCTCGACTGTGGACGTATTGATTGCCTTTCCGCGCTCCATGCCCATCACGCTTGAGGATCAAGAGGTCGAACTAACGAGCGAAATTGGACGCGCCACCGTGCGCTACCGATTCAAGTTGAAAGATATGGTGGTGCGGGGAAAACTCGAACTCTAGTGCGGCTTCCGCGATCTTTCTACGCGCGGCCCACGGTGGAGGTGGCGCGCGATCTTGCTCGGCAAAGTCATTCGCCACGGTGCGGCGTCAGCGCGGATCGTCGAGACCGAAGCGTATCTAGGCACAAACGATGCAGCGGCGCACTCGGCGCGCGGCCCGACTCCGCGCACCCGCGTCATCTTCGGGCCGCCGGGACGCGCCTACGTTTACCTGATTTACGGCATGCACTATTGCCTGAACGTGGTGGCGGAGCGTGAAGGCGTCGCGGGCTGCGTACTGATTCGCGCGGTGGAGCCCTTGGCGGGCATCAGTCGCACCTCTCCAACGGCCCGGGCAAGCTCACCCGCGCGTTAGGAATCACGCTGCAACACTATGGCGCGGACCTGACGCGCGGCCCGCTTACGATACACACTCCGGCGAACGACGAGAAATTCGCCATCGCGACATCGCCGCGGATCGGGATCAATAAATCGGCGGACTTGCCGCTGCGCTTCTTTATCCCAGGCAACCGCTTTGTCAGCCGCGAGCCCCGCCGCTGACAATCAGAATCTCGCCGGATACGTAATCCGATAGCGGCGAACAAAAGAACAGGACAGCGCCGGCTGCTTCCTCGGTAGTCCCGAGCCGGCCCAGCGGGCAAGCGGCCTTGGCCGCTTCGAGAAACGCAGGCGGCGCGCCCACCGGAATCTGCCGTCCAGCCATCTCGATTGTGGGCGGCGCAGTTTTTATCGATGGGCTGGATCAGGCGCGTGTCGATCAAGCCAAAGCCCACCGAGTTTACGTTCACGTTGTAGCGTCCCCATTCTTTGGCCAACACTTTGGTAAGACCGTTGATGCCGGACTTCCCTGCTCCATAGCCGGCCTGCCCGGCGATGCCGTCGACACCCGAAATCGATGTAATGTTCACCACCTTGCGCATAACGCGACGGCCCTCGGCGGCTTCACGCTTCGCGGCGTCACGCAGAAAGCTAGACGCGGCGCGGAGGATACGGAAAGGCGCCACCAGATGGATGTTCAGCATGGCCTGGAACTGCTCGTCGGTCATCTTCTGAATGACGTTGTCCCAGACGTAGCCGGCGTTGTTGACGATGATGTCGAGCGAGCCGAAGGCGGCGATGGTGGCGTCGACCAGCTTCTGGGGAAAGTCGGGCGCCGTCAGGTCCCCCACCAGCCAGTGCCCGCGCCCGCCAGTGTCAGCAGCCGCCTCCCGCAACGGCGCTTCGTCAATGTCGGTTAGCATGACCGACGCGCCGCATGCCGCCAGTTTCTGGGCCACGGCACGTCCAATACCGCGTCCTGATCCGGTGACCAGCGCCGTTTTGCCTTCGAGGGTGAATGGAGCTTGCATGCTTTGTTCCATAAGCTTCTATGAGAACATGTGGAAGCGCAATGCTATAATGAGGAGTCTTTCGGGGCGTGGCTCAGCCTGGTAGAGCGCCTGGTTCGGGACCAGGAGGTCCAGAGTTCAAATCTCTGCGCCCCGACCATTTCCCTCCCGTTTTCGGCTCTACGCCAACAACGGGGGAGCCGTACCAATCCCAAGCCGATGGCTTTACGCCAAAAACGGGGGAGCAGTCCAGTACCCAAGTCAATCAACCACATAATACCTTGACGCGAAGTCGGTAGTTTTCGAAGTTGCGGAAGCCATAGGCTTGGCGGTTGATGAGTTCCATTTTGTTGTGGAAGCCTTCAGTGATGCCGTGGTTGCGGGTGAATCGCCACATGGCGACGATCTCCTGGCTCCAGGATGTGAGGGTCTGGCCGAGTTGCACCAGTTGGAGCAAACCGGCGTGGCGCAGCTGATGCAAGGCTTTGAGGAACCGTGGGACTAAACCTTGGCATTGCCGGCGGGTTCGATGTTTCTTCAACAACAGATAGCAGAGCCTCTGCTTGAATCGATAGATGAGCTCCAGGGCGGGGTACTTTTCCAGATAGGCGGTGAGCCGGAGGTGCTGATCGGGGCGCAGGTTATGGCGGTGACGGCGCATGAGCGACAACAGCCCACGGTTCTTGCTGCCAGCCGGATCGAGATCGCGCCAGCAGCCCAGGAAATGGTGATTGATGATGCGAATGACGTGGAAGCGGTCGGCCACGATGCGTGCATTGGGGAAGTGGAGCCGAACCAGAGAGCGGTAGCTGGTAGCCAGATCCAGGCACACCACCCGCACCTCGGCTTTGCCTTCCAACGTCTGGAAATAAGTTTCTAAGGAGAGCTCAGAGCGGCCCAGCACCACATCGTAAACTCTATGATGGTGCAGATCGCAGAGCGTGGTGGCAAACCCCTTTCGACGAGTGAAGAAGTGTTCGTCGATGCCCAGTATTCGCGGGCAGCGTGGCGAGTGCCACTCACTGAACTGGCGTTTGAGGCCATGCCGGAAATAACGCTCGACGGTGGCCGCGCCGATCCCTTCACGCCTCCCCAGGCGGCTGCGATTGATGCCGTCCAGATGCTGGCGGCAGATCATCTCGCGGAACGCTTCGCTGCTACGCTGGCACGGTAGAATGCCAGGGAAACGCTGGCGGAACGAACGCCCACAATCTAAACACTGCCACTTGCGGGCTTCCAGTTTCAGCACGCCGTGACCGGCACCGATGTTTTCATGGCGCACCTGGCGGCTATACCGCCCCTTGCTCCGCAGACGGCTCGCGCCGCAGTGCGCGCAGGACACCGCGCCCTCATAGCGGGCTGATATCCTAACTTCCACTCCCTCTCCTTCAATCCCGGTAATCTGGTAGCCGGGCAGTCCTATCAGAATCTCTAAGTTGATCAAAATCTTTCTCCCAAGTTGGTTTTATCAACTTGGGTTCTGTGGCCTGCCCCCGTTTCTGATCAAGAGCCCTTGATGCGATTGATCGTCGGCCGGCGTTTGCGCATTGTGCCCATTTTTGTGCCCACCCTCGTCCTTTCTTGCGCGGGCCATCGCGTCGCGAACATTCTGCGCTCGCGGATGAACGTAGCGGCGGGTCGTACCGAAATCGCTGTGCCCCGCGAGGTAGGCAAGAGTATATGGGTCCATGTACTCGGCCCACCGCGTCAAACAAGTGTGCCGGAAAGTATAGGGGGGAAGCTTCCAGCTTCGCCAGCGCATACGCTTTGGGATGCTGTTTCTTCGGTGACGCCGCAGGGAACACCCAGTCACCTTTGCGCCGGGTACAGTGCATCTCGATTGGGGCAATCGCGCGCGGGGTGAGAGGAATCGTGCGCCGGGCGCTTACGGTTTTGCCGAACGGTAAGCCCCTTGAAGCTTGGAGATCTCGGCCCCAGACGCTATCTGCGGTGACGTTTGCTTATAAGATGACGCCGCCTTGCCGAAGCACGTCAAGCAGCGGCACCTTGTAGGGGGTACCGTCCGGTGCGCTCATCGGGGGAGTTCGTGGTGTCGCAAATGCACTCCGTATAAAGCCGTCCCAGCGTTGCTGTTGCTGCGCAATATTGCCGTGATCAGTTTGATCGTCGTATGGAGCATGTACTGCCGCGATAAACCCGTCAAATCGCTGAAAGATCGCCTGTGCGGCTGCCATCACCGCTTGGGGCGTGGGCGAGGATTGCTGCTTCAAGATCATAAGTTCGACGAACATGTCGCGACAGAACAGCGCGACCAGATCGTAGTGACCTTGCTCGTGGTGGAGCAGGTCTGTCGGGAACGGTGCCGGCCGATCCAGCGCCCACTGATTCACGAATGTCTGGCCGCGGTCGAGATCGACCGAAATTACCACATCGTCCCGCAATCGGAACTGCGGTGGACGGGTGCCGGGTACGTGTTCCGCGAAGATGGTCCGGTTGGGCCGCGCTCGAGTCTGGGCTGCGGTAGCGCGCTGGCCGGGCGGCGGATTCCCAGGCCGTGGCGACCCGAAGTCCTGCCAGGTCAACGTGCGCTGCAAGCCATTTAAACGGGATGGCATTGTTTGTCTCCAGGTCCGCAGTATAATCCAGTGCGCCATGCAGGTATCAGATAGCGCACTCCCACCCTTGTGACGTGACCGGTGGGTCGGCTCACTGCCTATCCGCCGTAATCGGGTTGGGGCCGGTCTTTCGACTTGATGTTCGGGCGAACACGATCAATGCTGAATCCATGCTAGCGATAGGCTACGTGCGCGTTTCCACAGACCGGCAGGCCGAGTATGGCGTTTCGCTTGATGCCCAGGAGGCAAAGATCCGCGCCATGGCTACCGTGCAGGGTGCCGAATTGATTGACGTTATTGTGGACGGTGGTGAGTCGGCCAAAAGCCTCAACCGGCCAGGCCTGCAAAGGCGGATGCGGTGTTTGCATTTTGCCAGCTATCCTCAACCAGCGTTGTGAAAGCTGAAGGGCATTTTGACGAGAAACACGCAAACCCTAACACGCTCCGCTCACCAGATAATGCTAATCGACTCGCAGCCTACGCCTGTTCTGAAATGGAGCGTGAGGGTCTGTATGGTTTGCGGTTCCGGGCGCGATTCGGCCAGTCGGCTCGGCACGGGGAACGACCAGACGAGGTCAGTGTTGTCGACATCCCACAATGATTCCCGTGTTTTTGGGGGACCGAGCAGCGCGATGGCGGCTGACTCGCCCTTCCCAAGCAAGCCCAACAAAGGATCAGTGCCGCGCGAGCCCTTGCTGTACACTTTCACGGAAGTGACGACGTTGTTATCGTAGTTGACCCTTATCGATAAGCCATCGTCTCGTCTGAGAGGACGGCCACCGAAGCCCGAAGAATCTTGCTCGGGGCCCGATGTCGGCGGTCCAAGAATATAAGAAACGTATTCACGCGTGTCGCCCCACAGCAATCCGGCGAGGTGCGATACATCGACCTTGCCGACCATGATCGAAGCCAGGACTGGCCTTTTTGGGGGGCCAGCAACGCTCGGCGGCCGGCACAGCGGGTGTGGGCGCCGGACTGGTGGAAGCAGAACTCTTGGAAGTACCACCCAAGCCGCCGGACGTGGGAGCCTTTGGTGCAGCCCCACCGCTCGAACTCTGCGTACCCGACGGGATGGCCCGCGTATCCGGTCCATTTCCCAGCACCAAATCGGTCAGGAAGTCCTGAATATTTCGTGGAATAAAATCGCCCAAAATTTCCTGTATGGTATCTTCGAGCGCAAATTTCTCGTGGTGCGTTGTGAGGAGCTCACCCCATGCGCGGACCGGTTTCCCATTGAGTTCGAACACCAGATCCGATTGTTGTAGATAGATCACATCGGACACCGCGAAGTAGCGCGGCGCCGCTAACCCGTAGGCGTACACGCAACGGAAAAAGTGGCCTAGGGATACGCGCGGCGGTTGCGAGCCGCTCCAACCCAGGCGCTGGAAAACCCTGGTCCAGGCATCGTACCAGCCTGGATCGGCTTTGCAGTCGTCATGATTGAAATTCGGACTCAGATATCTCCAGCGTACTGTTCAGCCCTTCGAGCGGGCTCTTGTCAATCGGCGTGCCCGGCGTCATCAGCCTTACGTACTCGGCGTCCGCAGCCGCCGTCGCTTTTTCCGTCCAGGAATTGACGATCCACGGCGTCTCCGCAGTGGGGTTCGGTACGATCGCCTTTAGGCTGTCGCCAAAAGTCTCCACAAACCGGTTCCTGGTGTCCTGCCGGGTCTGATCTCCCAGTAAAAACTTTCGGATGCCCGAGTCTTCGGCCAAGGTGGAACCCGCCCAGCCCACCGCTGGAGGGGCCCTTACCAGATGAAGCTTTCCATTGCGCAGCGCGACGGCTTTCACGAAGAACTCGGTAAGGATGTAAATCCCCTGGACCGCGGTTGAATCTCCGACTTGGCCCGTGGTGACGCTTCTCGACTCGATCACGGGGGCGCGATGTGTCGCGGTAACCAACCCCGTGACCTGCGCGTTCGGGCGCACGGCGATTCCATGGGCCGCCAGAGCCTTTACGATGTCGGCCTGCTGCTCGGCCAATGGGATGAATTTCGCAAATGAAGGATCGGATCTCAGATCGAGCGACACTTCCTTCAACGCCCCGAAAAACTGGCTCGCGCTGATGGGGATTGCCTGCGAGAACCTGCCTTCCGCGTAACAGGCGGAGCCGCCCAGCAATGCCCACACAACCATCAAATGGCAATCGTTCGCATGATACCGGCGAGTATATATTTGTGGGGGCTGTTCGACCAAGCCACCGCGGTTTACAGATGCCCGAGTGATCGGAAATTTCGGCTCTGCTTTACTGGAGTCCGCCACGCTCAACGCATGCGCTGGATTTGCTCCTCCGAGAATCGCAGCCATTTACCCTTTTCGGATGCACGCGGCTACCGATAATGGCTGTTATCAGGCCCCATAAGACTCGGGAATCGAGAGTATTCAACTACGTGCGGGTCGCTGAGAAATTTCCCAAACGTCTACTAATTTCGCCGTGGGTAAGTCGCGCCTGCCACTACTTCGCTCGCCCGGTCGGTATGGCGATCGTAAGCTCCCGTTACTCAACGTATTGACTCCCCTATAGATTCGTTGACTATTGAACTATACTTGTCCAGAGGTTAAACGTGGTCGACCGTAGAACCGTTTTAAAACTCGGCGCAACCAGCGCCGCCAGTGTGTTCATCAATGTTTCCGCGAGTGCACTGGGCGCAAATGGGCCAGATTCTTCCCGCCATCCACTCGCGCGAGCCATCTTTGACGGACGATCCGCCGAAGGGCTGGCTTTCGCGTCCGCAATGCGCGGCAGCGGAGTGGCAGTTTCCGAGATTGGAACTGATCTCGCCCAGCTCTGGTACGGCGATCTTCAGGCCCACTTGCGCAATTCACCAGCACCGATTGCCGGACTGACCGACCGTACGGCTTTGTTTTGCCTGGAAGAACTCGCGCGTTCCGTTGGCATGAAGGTGCGCTATCGCGTCGACCATAAGTTGGATCGCACCGGACAACTACGGCATGACGCCGCCGGTCCAGCATCGATTGTCGAAGCGGCAAGTAGACTCCACTACCGGTCCGGATATGGACATACCATGGCTGTGCTGGCACGCAAGTTTGACCCGCGTGAATCCTCCGGGACGGACGTGCAAAAGCGCACCGGGCCATTCTCTCCGGAAGGCGCTCCAGTTTTCGTTTCGTGGGTTATTGCCTGACTCAGACATGCTTAGGCAGCAGTGAAGTCGCAAAGAGGATATCCAAATGGTTCTACCTCCGAATGTAAGTGAAGCGAATTTTAACGCGGCCCTAGGCGAATTTCGCTTCGCCGTTGGCACGCCATGGGTGTTTAGTTCGGACGAAGATGTCGCGCTATATCGCGATTCCTACTCCATCTTCTGGGGCGAGCCGGAAGAGCGCGTGGCATCGGCTGCCGTGGCGCCAGGCAAAGTCGAGGAAGTGCAGCAAGTCGTTCGGATAGCCAACAAATACAAGATTCCGCTGTATCCCATCTCCACCGGACGAAACCTGACCTACGGCGGATCGGCGCCCAACATGCGAGGCAGCCTTGTCGTCGATCTGAAGCGCATGAACCGTATCCTCGAAGTCGACGACAAGCGCAACTTCGCGTTGGTGGAACCGGGCGTTTCCTACTTCGATCTTTACAACCACATCAAGGAACGCAAACTGAAAGTGATGCTAGATGTTCCTGACCCGGGTTGGGGCAGTCCGGTGGGCAACAGCCTGGATCACGGCGTCGGCTACGGAGTGGCCCCGTTTCGCGATCACTTCGGGTCGCATTGCGGCATGGAGATTGTGACCGCCGAAGGGGAACTCATCCGCACCGGGATGGGTGCTGTGCCAAACTCGGATAGCTGGCAAGACTTCCGCTACGGAGTGGGGCCGAACATCGACGGACTGTTCGCACAATCGAACTTCGGCATCGTCACAAAGATGGGCTTCTGGCTGATGCCTATGCCGGAAGCGTATCTATCGGGCACGGTCACGGTGCCCCGCTACCAAGATCTGGATTCCCTGATTCAGGAAGTCAGTTATCAGGAGGACTCGGGTTTAATCGGCATGCCCCGCTACGGGAGCCCGATCGGGGGAGGTTTGATGGCGCCGCCTACACCTGCAATGGCCGCTTTGATGCAGAATGGCTGGCCATCTACAGAGGCACTGGAAGCGTATGTGAAATCGCAGGGCCGTCCCGCCTGGTCCGTCACGCTGCAGTTTTACGGCCCCGAGGAGACCGTGCGCGCCGGCTGGCAAGCGGCCAAGCGGCGGTTCGCCAAGGCGATTCCTGGCGCTGCCTTTAGCGACGGTGAATTTGTCACGCTGCCGATTGCTCCCGAAAAGGAAGCGACGCAGAGTGATAAGCCCAGCTTCGGCATTCCGTCCCTCGAAGTGTTTGTCATCGCCACCCGGACTCCCTTGACGGCTAAAGACCCGGCGGATGGACACGCCGACTTCTTCGCGATGATTCCCAGAAAGGCATCCGCCGTGTGGGAATCAGCCCGCGTCATGTATGAAACGTACAAAGAAATGGGCGTCCCGCCGATGACGAATCCTTTCAGCGTTCCGATCAACTACTACTCGCGGTGCCTCATCATGGCGACCCTGGTTCCAACCTGGCGCGACCCGGCCAAAAACGCGCGCAGCCGAGCGCTGTTCGGGCGGATTCTGGATCGCTGCGCCGAGCGCGGCTGGGCCAGCTACCGCACTTCCCCCGCCTTTCAAGACCGGCTCGCCAGCAAATACTCGTTCAATAATAATGCGTTGCTGCACTTCCAGGAGAAATTGAAAGACAGCATCGATCCCAACGGCATTATCGCTCCCGGCCGCTATGGAGTGTGGCCCGCAAAGATGCGAGGAAACCACGCATGAGACAGGCTTTTCCTTTACTCGTTCTCTTCGCCGCCACGATCACCCATCCCACCTTCGCCCAAACCGCTCCGGCCGAGAAGAACGGAAGGGCCGTTTTCAACAAGTGGTGCGCGCCTTGCCACGGAGCCGAGGCTCCTAAGACTGGGATGTTTGCTACCGGTGCACTACCGGGCACCCTGGCGCTCGGCTTGAAATACCAAGGCAAAGTTCCGGCGGTGCTTGAACAGCGAACCGATCTCACGCCAGCGTTCATCAAAACAGTGGTTCGGCACGGGTTGTACGGAATGCCAATCACGCGCAAGACAGAAATCAGCGACGGTGAGTTGGACGATGTCGTCGCGTATCTGACGCGTAACCGAAAACCTTGATACCGAGAATGAAGATTATCGGGGCATATAAAGCGACCTGCGAGACTTTACTTGCTGGGAAATCGGCTCGGTCGGTTGGAACGAATGAGCCACTTTCCATCGATCTTCATCATTACGTAAAGCGCTTTGCCCGCTGGGTTTTCTGCCGTGCCCCCGTAGGTGCAATTCACGAGCGCGATTGAAGGTGTCAGAAAATCAATACGGACTGGCTCGAGACGCATCTTCCGTTTAGGGTCAGGCGGCAGCGCGACTTCCTTCGCAATCGCCTCGCGGCCCACCGTCATTTCACGGTCGTTCGATCCCCACTCATCGGCATCGGTCGTGTAGAAAGACGCCTGCAAATTTCCATCCCCATTGCTACGTGCCGCTGCGTAATCCTTTATTTGTTGGCGAATCGCAGAATCTTCGACCGCTCTTACTTTGGCATCGAGCGCAGTTTGTCCGTTCAGAGGGACCAGGGCAGCAATCACCAACAGCGAGGTCGCGATGGCCGTTAGACGAATTCCGGGCATAGAATCTCCCTTCGATAATGCCCCATCAGTATCTCAAATCGGTAAGATTGCCGCCCAGATACGTGAAGCAAAACACCCAGTGGCACTTGTATGGTTTGCGCGTTTCTCGTCAAATGGACGTTCCGAACTTCCCTATGCGCCTCGCGCGATTGCGAATGGCCGGACCTTGGCGACGAGCGCTTCCAGGAATTTATCGGGCGCGGTCATGAAGGCGAAGTGACCGGCATTGGGAATCAGGATTAATTCCTTCTTGGGAGCCTTGATGCACTTAAAGTAGTCAACCACTGCCTGCGTAGGTGCAACGATGTCATTCTGACCCTGAATAACAAGGTATCCGGTGTCAATACGGCAGGCGGTCTTTGTCAGGTCAGTGGCGAGTTGATCTGGCAGGACGTGTTCGCCCTGGAAACTCATTCCTTTTTCAAGAAACTTGGATTGCTCAGGGTTACTAGCCTGAAGTTCTGGAAACTGTGAGCGGAGATGCTGCACCCATGCCTGGTCAGTCGGCGGCCAAAACGCGCGGACGTGATATTTGTTGGCGAAACTAAAGTATTGCTGCGCGTTGGTCGGATCGAGACGATTGCCTTCGAGTTCCCTGATGGCGGTCCGATTACCATTCTTCCGCGCTTTGTTCAACTCAAGGTCGTATTGCATGTTGACCATGGTCGCCCAACTCGTCACCTGGCCCGCGCCAACGTAGGCGGCGATGCGATCGGGCCTGATCTGCGCCATATGCGTCGCGACGATCGAGCCCCAGGAGTGGCCGAGCACGATAATCCTCTTCTTGCCAAGTTGGCGACAGAGATACTCGGCAAGTTCGACGCCGTCCCGGGAGATGCGATCGAGCGTGACATCAGGAGTGTCTAAGCCATAGCGCCCGAACGTGTGGCCGGCACCGCGCTGGTCCCATTGCACGATGGTGAAGGCTTTCTCCCATGGCTTATATATTTCGGTTTGAGGCCATTGCGCTTCGCCCGGGCCTCCATGTACGACAAGCAACACAGGGTTCGCGCTGTCGTCGCCACGAATGTCGATCCACTGATCAATACCACCAAGCGGGACGAACGCCATCTTTCGGATTCGTCCATTCGGGGTTTGCGCAGGAAGGAATGCGCTTGCTATCAACCCGAAAAGGATAACGGCGGAAAGCTGGCCTACGGATCTCACGACGGTCATTATACGAATATTAGGCGAAAGGAGTTCCAAGTCAGCGATCGGAGGCGATTCTCCCTTAGTTCGTATACTGGCATTGGGAACGCTAGAGTCTGCTCTATTCGGACACCGTCATGCTCACTTTTTCTCTTATCCAACGAATTCTTGTCGCCGCCGCCGCTGCCATAACGCTGACGGCCGCTCCGCAAAGCGCTACTGCGCCCGGAAGGTCCATCCCGCGAACCGCGGACGGCAAGCCCAATCTGCAGGGCATCTGGCAGGCATCGAGCAGCGCAGGAGCGGATCTGCAGGATCATGCTGCGCGGAACAACATGTTGGCGGGGCGGTCAGTTGTGGTGGGCGGCGAGATCCCCTATCAGCCATGGGCGGCCGCGAAAAAAGCCGAAAATTACAAGAACCGCCTGAAGGCCGATCCCTACCGACAGTGCTTCCTGCCCGGCACCCCGCGCATCATGTATCTTGACTACCCATTCCAGGTGTTTCAGACGCCCCAGGCGATCGCGATGACCTTCGAGTGGTCGTTGGCGTATCGTTTGATCCCGATCGGCGGCAACAAGCATCCCGAAGACTACGATTCCTGGATGGGCGATTCACGTGGCCACTGGGAGAACGACACTCTGGTGGTCGACGTAGCCAACCACAACGACAAAACGTGGTTGGACATGGCCGGGAATTTCCATAGCGAAGCGCTCCATGTGGTGGAGCGATACCGGATGACCGACTCAGACACGATTCAGTATGAGGCGACAATCGAAGATTCGAAGGTGTTCACGAAGCCGTGGACCATCCAATTCCCTTTGCGCAGGCGGGTGGACCGGGACAGACTATTTGAGTACGTCTGTCAGGCGGAACTCGAAGAGGAAAACGGATTGTTCACTCGCGAGGAGCGGACATGGTATCCCGGTGACGGAAACCCGCTTCCAGAGATGACCGCAGCAGAAAGGCTCGCTCCCAAGGCCACTACCGGCCCGGCCCGAAATATCCGCCGCACCGCGAACGGCAAGCCTGATTTCAACGGGTTCTACGTGCCCGATGCCGGAGGCGCAAACTACGGCTTGGAAAAACACGGCCTGAGTCCCGGCGACCTGACACCAACTGGACGCGGGGTGGTCGTCGATCCGCCGGACGGAATCCTCCCGATGCGGCCATGGGCGCTGAAGGAGAGAGTCTCTCGGAATCTTCCCGAGCGCGGTTACGACGATCCAACGGCGCATTGCTTCCCCCCTGGTGTGCCGCGGTCGATGTATGTGCCGACATCGTTTCACATACTAGAGACGCCCGAATACTTGGTGATCCTACACGAGCGTACGGCGTGGCGTATCATCTCCCTGAACCGAAGCCAACACCTTCCCGATACCATCCGGCTATGGCAAGGGGACTCCATTGGGCGATGGGAGGGCGATACGTTGGTGGTCGAGACGACCAATCTCAATGGCAAGACATGGCTGAACGAGAGTGGTGAGATCGTAAGCTACGCGGAACGTGTCGTGGAGCGGTTCACACCTGCTAGCCGGGACAAGATTGACTATGAAGCGACCGTCACCGACCCAGTCGTGTACACGCGGCCGTGGACAATCGCTCTTTCCTTCGATCGCGACTCGAAGTTCGAACTGACCGAAGGTGCGTGCCACGAAGAAGACCACTCCCTGCCCCATCTGAAAGCGATTAAAGATGCCGCCGCTAAGAAGTAGCCTGCCTGTGCTTTAGTGGGCCCATCTAGGTCCTGCTCGATCTGAGCGGAATCCTGCGCCGAAGGAGTTTTAAATAGGACATTGGCGTGAAGATGATGCCCCGGGATGACTACCCGATAATGATGCTATGAAAGCGCTGCAGCGGGGCTTCGCGTAGACTGCGAGCGAAACCCCCAGCACAAGGAGGTGCTGCAGCAATATGGAACAGTTTATCGGATGTGATGCACACAAAAAGTTTTCCGTGTTCGTCGCGGTGAATGAAAAAGGGAACGCCGGCGAGGCGCTTCGGGTGGTGCATGATCGCCAGGTTTACCGTGAGTTTTTAGCGCGGCTTCCGCCCCATTCGTCGATCGCGGTGGAAGCCAGCGGTAGTTACAGTTGGTTGGTAGACGAGATGGAGCGGTCAGGTCATCGCCCCAAGCTGTGTAACCCGCTCGAAGCGAAGCGGCGCATGGGACTGACCAAGAAGACGGATACGCTGGATGCTCGAGGGCTGGCCATCCTGCTACGCAACGGAACTCTGCCGGAAGTGTGGATTCCGCCGAGCGAGTTACGCGATCAACGTGAACTACTCCGCCTGCGTATCTTTCTGGTCCACCTGCGCACGCGGGTAAAGAATCGCATCCACGGCACTCTGGCACGTCACAACGCGTTCAGGTGCCAGGAGCTGATCTGTTCGGCGTCGCAGCTCGTCGGCTGCTCGGAGCGCGATTGCCGGAACTGCCTGAGCACAGCCGTGAAGCGATCGAGCAGGAGTTGGCGACGCTCGATTTTCTGGAGACGCAGATCGAATCGGCCGAGCAGCGGCTGGAAGCGATTATGCAGGTGAGCGTGGAGGCGGACCTGCTGAAGACGCTGCCCTGTGTGGGCCCCATCTTAAGCATGGTGCTGATGTTAGAGATCGGCAGAGTCGATCGGTTTCCCACGGCTGCACATCTGGCCAGCTACGCCGGGTTGGTGCCGCGTGTGCATTCCAGCGGTGGTCACACTCGTATGGGGCAGGTGTGCGGCAACGTGAACCGCAATCTGAAATGGGCGTTTGTAGAGACGGGCGACTTGATCGTGATCAACCAGCGCCGGCTCGCGGGAACCCATGTGGGGCGGCTGTATCAACGGATCAAACGCGCCAAGAATCATCAGAAGGCGGTGGTCGCAGTGGCGCGCCACTTGGCCGAAGCAGCTTGGTGGGTACTCACTAAGCAGGAGGTTTACCGCGAGCCCCACGGCTCGCGGCACGTTCTTTCGTCGACGCACGGGTAAGCGCGGTTATGCAGCTAACCCAACGAGGTTGAATAATGATTGCGACACCCGCTCAGCGGAATAGGCTCATGCAGAAGTTGAAGGCGGAGACATGCATCTGACGAAAGAACGGAATCTGGGCAAGAGCGGAACCGACGAAATGAGTTGAGAGGACATAAGGAGGAACTTTCTCTGGGGACTCCGTCCCCAGCCCCCTGGGATTTATCGCGTGGATGCCAATCCCAGCACATCAAGTTCGCGGTTGGGGCTCAGTCTTCACCGAACCCCAGCCTGGTCTTGGCCCCGGAGTCGGCGCTCAACTTGCTTCCCAGCAGAGGCTTATCCTCCGCCCCGGCCGCTTGTAGTGTATCCGCAACAGCAATGGTAGGCAACGGTGGAACGAAAAAAAAGCTTGAATGTCGCAGCGCTTTCAGACATGTTGCTTATCGGGACATGTGGAGCTAGGGTCGGGTGGCCGCATGCCCCGTTACGGTCAACAGTGCGGATGGGTGGATGGAAGGGCTAGTACGTGTGGCCATCAGGGCTTGTAGCGCGCCGCCAGGTAGTCGAGTACGCCATTGCGCTGCTCGGGCTTCACCTCAGCTCCCCATCCGGTCATCTTCGTAACTTCGCGATCCCATTGCGCGCGGGTGAGGCGTTGCTGGCGCATCATATGATCGTCATGGCAACGGAAGCAGGAGGACTTATAGCCCTCAGGATCGGATTCGGGTCCGGCGTCTGCCACGACCGCGGTTGACGCCGTCCGTATTTTCGATATCGTGACCGGCATCGGTTTGGCGGCGTTGTAAAGATAGCCGTTGGGATTCCACTCCGGCACGAGTGGCTGGGACTGCCCCGCCTCATTGGTGGCGCGCGATATGAGAATATACTCGCCCTCGGAGGCTTTCCATGCGAAGCTCCATTTGCGGAAACCGTATTTCGTAAACTTCCCTGCGAACTTCGCGGAGGACCATGTTTTTCCGCCATCCGTCGAAACCTCCACCTTTGTAACAGGGGAGGCGTTCGACCAGGCCACGCCCTGAATGGAGACTCGTCCGGGCGCGGCCCATTCATTGGGATGAGCGATAACGGACTTGACGTTCAAATCGGTCACTGGAATCATGTCTTTCGGGTCAATAGGAGTGCCTGGCGCGATGTGCATCGGAGGATGCCGATACGCAGTCTTCATCCAGAAGCCGTCGAATTCGTGATCGAGAAGCTCGATGCGGGTAAGCCACTTGATCCAAGAGTCGCTGGCCCAGCCGGGTGCGATGACACGGAGAGGGAAACCATGCTCCGCCGTTAGGGGCATACCATTCATCTCCCAGGCAAGGAGTGTGTCGGGGTGTAGAGCTTTCGCGATGTCGAGGGTACGCTGGAATTTCGGCATCTTAGCGAAAGGCGCGTCGGTGCCGTCGAGCAGGAGTTGTGTCGCCCCAGGCTTCACGCCGGCTTTTTCGAGAATGTCTTTAAGACGGACACCGGTCCAGCGGGCACTGCCGACACTACCAAAGCGCCACTGGGCCCCAGCGACAGGAGGCTGGAAAAAGCTGCGCCCGTTGCCGGCACATTCGAGCACACTCACCAATTCAGCGCGGGGGAATTTTTCCAAATCGCCAAGTGTGAGGGAGAGCGGGCGCTCGACAAGTCCAACGATCTCAAGTTTCCACTCTGTAAGTTTGACTTTCGGAATCATGGTGTGACAACGAACAAAAAAGTGCTCCACAGGGGTGATCTCATCGATAAAATCTTCCACCGGCATTTCGAGGTCCTTCGGACTGGGCGAAAGCGTGATAAGGTCCGCCGGAGACTCCGCTCCAATATCGGTGTGCGAAAGCACGGCCGCTGCACCGGTGAGGAAAAGGCGTCGTCGGGTGAATTTCATGATTTGACGATACACCAGACGTGGTACGCCTGGGCGATGGCAACGTACGCAACGGCCACGCCTGCCAGTAACTAATTACCGGCGCGTATTGCCTTGATGTTCCCCCTCCTTCAGAGGTAATGTCAACATAGCGTTGGTAGCGTATTAAACGGGAGTTCGCACCTAGCTCCAGACAGCGCTGAGGCGCATGACTATATTCTTCACCGTTTCAAATCGGACGCCGACGAAGCGATCGATGCACACTCCGCAGAGTCCGATTCAAAGCTTAGACGCTTATTGAGCCACGGGAGGGCGGAGTAGGGTTTGACTATGCTGAGTGGACGCGACACGAACTTCCTTCCATCTTCGGAAATGGGCGGTGCCCACTTTTGTACCCACCCCCTGCTGAGAAGCAATGTGAATAGTCGCTAGCCGCAGATGAAAACATCCTCGCATGTCTCTGATAGCTAGCAACATTGCGCAAAACTTCGCGATAATTGTGAATGCCTGTGAGTGAGAGACGTGCCGTTGTCCCATGGTTCGGGACCAGGAGGTCCAGAGTTCAAATCTTTGCGCCCCGACCATTTCCTTCCCTACGGCAATGGAACGATGCCCATCCAAAACACGCTGCCGTGACTGGTATCGATGTCGTATTTGCGCACAAAATCAAGTTTCCCATCGCTACCGACACGAAAGACGGCTAAGCTCGCGGGAATCGTCCGTGCGTTTGTACCCCCTCCCTCAACGATCGCCGTCTGGTTTGCCGCCACCAGAATCCGGGCGCTGGGATCAAGGGCAAATGTTCGAGGCTCCGCTCCGCGCGTGTCGGCACTTTGAATCAACATCGGCTCGCCCGTCCTCGGATGGATCGAGTACACCGCGATGCTGTTCTCTCCCCCTCCGTCAATGGGTTTCCCGGCAGCGTCTGTACTTGCCGAACGATTGGCTTGATACACAAATCTGCCGTTGGGATGGATATGAACGGTTCCCGCGTTTTGCCGCAGCGCTTTGCGCGCCGGATCTGCGAGGCTGTCCTTCGTGAACAACGGGTTCGCGCCCAGGGATCCGTCTTTCGTCATCTGGTAGACCTGCAGTTTGCTCTGCCGCTCGAGCGAGACGAAAACCCAAGGCTGCGAGGGGTGAAAGTCCAGGTGCCGAGGTTGAAAGTTTACTCCGCCGTTAGGCGCAATCGAAGCACGATTCTTGAGCACGCCATCCGCATAACGGAACACCTTTAGCGCGCCGCGATCCTCCGTTTTATCCTTCGTCGGACCGTTCCCGCGAGTCACTAAAATCGCTGTCTGGTTCGTTGCGTCCACCCGAATCTGGTGCGCATAGATTCCGGTGTCCAGCGGGAAAGGCTGGTTGACCAATGCTCCAATCGTGCCATCCCCGTTCAATCGATGCACCGTAATTCCGCTGGGATCGTTATAGGCGATCAGCACATACGTTCCTGAACGATCCACGCTCAAATGGATGGGGCGTGCCGCCAGCGAAACCGGTTGACCAAGCGCCTGCAACGCTCCCGATTTTGGATCGATGCGGAATGCGCTCACACCGTGGCGCATGCCGCGCGGCACCACCGCACTTCCCGGAGCCGCCGCGCTAGCTCCTCCGTCGCTCCATGCCACGTAGAAATACTTTCCCGAGGGGTGCGCCCACGCATACTGAACATTTGCTGGAAGCCGGATTGAACTCCTTTTTACCAGCAATGCATCTTTCGCATCGAGGTCGTATCGGATTAATTCGGCCCCGGCCGATGCGTAGAGTACGCTTCTGGCAGTCTGCGAGTACGCAGAACCCGAACATACTGCCACAAGCACAGGCAGCAACCACCAGCACTTGCCACACTTCATCGCTACCTCCTTGAATCCTAGTCCTTCGTCGTCCGGATGTTCGTTCCGCATTCTACACCGGCTCCCCTCCGCCATTCGACAGTACTGCCCCAGCTCCAAAGCAGATACAATCATTAACTGTTGCGCTGAGCGCAACTATGAAGGAGCCGGATGCGTCGAGTCACAATCTTCATGGGAGCTTTGCTTGTCGCGAGTGCGCCGGTATTCGGGCAAGGTGGACCCACGGGCTTCAATCTAACCGGTCTATGGTCGGGCATGTATCACGAAGACGAATTGGAACGTACCGATCCTGGACCGCCCCCCGGCGACTATACCGGCTTCCCAATCAACGAAGCCGCCGTGTATCATGCCGACTCTTGGCACGCTGACCTGGTCTCGGTCATGGAGCATCAGTGCATTCCCCACAACGCCATCTACAGCATGCGCGGGCCAGCCAATTTAAGCATTCACGCGGATACCGATTCCTCCACCGGACGCCTGCTCGCCTACGTTATTGATGGCACCTTTGGCGGCGCCACCCGGACCATCTGGATGGATGGACGGCCGCACCCGTCCAAGTTCGCCGCCCACACCTGGGGCGGATTCTCCACCGGCACATGGGAAGGCGACACTCTCAAGGTGGTAACTACTCACATGAAGGCCGGCTATCTGCGGCGCAATGGCATCACTTATAACGATACGGCCACCTTAACGGAATTCTTCGATCTGCACGACAAATACTTGACCGTCACCACTCTCACTTACGATCCGATCTATTTGACCGAACCGCTGCTCCGGACCGAGAGCTTCGTGTGGAATCCGTATCAACCCATGGGCCCGCCGCACGCATACGGCGCGACCTGCCAGCCGGCGCCCGAGATTCCGCGTCCCTACGGCTGGGTACCGCATCATCTTCCGGGAACAAACACTGTGGTAACCGGGTTCTCGGAAGCCTACGGAATTCCGTTCGTGGCCACCCGCGGCGGCGCGGAAACCATCTATCCCGAATACCGCAAGAAGTTGAAGACCATGACGATTCCTCCACAGCAAGTGTTTCTGAATAAGTTCGCGAAAGAACATGAAGGGGCGCCGGCGAAATGAGATTTCTGTTACTCGCATCCGTTTGGGTACTCCCGGCGTTCGCGCAGCCACAGCCAGGCATTGAGGTCTTACATGTGCGCGGCAACGTTTACATGTTCGCGAGCGACAGCGGCAACGTCACGGTTCAGGTAGGGGAGCATCGCGATAACGACGGCGTGCTGATGGTCGACACCGGATCCGCGCAGATGGCCGAGCCGATCCTCGCAGAGCTCAAAAAGCTAACCTCGAAGCAGCTAAAGTACGTCGTCAACACCAGCGCTGACCTGGATCATGCCGGCGGCAACGATATCATCAGCAGTACCGGCGGGACGCGCACCGCCGAAGGCCGCGGGCCGCTGGCCGCCGAAGTCAATATATACGCGCAGGACAATGCCCTCACGCGCCTCAGCGCCCCGGAAATGCATATCCCGGAAAAAGGTCTTCCCACCATGACCTTCGAGCGCCTCAAAGACTTCACGTTCAATGGTGAGGCCGTACAAATTTTTTCCGAGGCGCCCGCTCACACCGATGGCGATAGTATTGTGTTTTTCCGCGGATCGAACGTGATCAGCGCCGGCGAAATTTTCAGCACGGTGGGATATCCGGTGATCGATATCGCGCGCGGCGGCAGCATTCAAGGCGAGGTTAAAGCGCTGAACCATCTGCTCGAACTCACAGTGCCCGAGATCTCGCAGGAAGGCGGCACCATGGTGATTCCCGGCCACGGGCGTTTATGCGATGAGGCCGACGTGACAGAATACCGCGACATGGTCACCATCCTGCGCGATCGGGTGGCCGATTTAATCGAGAAAGGCAAATCGCTCGCTGAAGTCAAGGCCGCACGCTTGACCCGCGATTACGACGGCCGCTATAGCCAACCCACCTGGACCGGAGATATGTTTGTCGAAGCCGTTTATAAAAGCCTCACGCCCGCAGCCAACCAGGGGAGCCGGTAATGAAATTACGATCCATTCTCACCGCCGTAGCCCTGCTCTGTATACCGGTCTCGATGCCTGCGCAAGGGCCTCCGGGCGCGGGACAAACCGCCAAAGCCGCTGCGCCTGTAGACCTCACCGGCTACTGGGTAGCCCTAGTGACGGAGGATTGGCGTTATCGCATGCTCACCGCCCCTAAAGGCGATTACTATGCCATCCCGCTTACGCCCGAAGCCCGCAAGGTCGCCGACACCTGGGATGCAGCCAAAGATATCGCGCAAGGCAAGCAATGCATGGCCTACGGAGCTCCCGCGATCATGCGCCAGCCGGCCCGGCTGCACATCACCTGGGAGAACGACGCCACGCTAAAAGTGGAGATCGACGCCGGCAAGCAAACGCGAATGTTGGCGTTCGGTGCGCCCCGCCAGCCAGCGGGCGAAGCTACGCTGCAAGGACAATCGGTCGCGCAATGGCAATCCCCGCAGATTACACGCTTTTATACCTCGAAGATTGCCGCGCAGGATCCCAATACTCCCGGATTCGGCGGACAAACGCCGGTGGGTTCGAATCCTCCGGACACGCGCAAACTAGGCGGCACGCTTAAGGTGGTCACTACCAACATACGGCCCGGATATCTGCGCAATAACGGAGTCCCCTTCAGCGCGAACGCGGTGCTCACGGAATATTACGATATTCACCGGGATGCCGGCCAAGAATACCTGGTGATCACTTCTATCGTGGAAGATCCGCAGTATCTCTATGTTCCTTGGGTCGTCAGCAATCACTTCCGGCGCGAAGCGGATGGCGCTAAATGGGACCCACAACCTTGCGAGCTGATCCTGCCCTCGAAATAGACTGTTCCGGGCCGGAGTATACCTACTGCAGCGGGTCGCCCAAGCCGTTGAGCGACGCCTTGGCAAACCACTTGCGCGCTTCCTCGGGATCCTTCAGAACGCCAAGCCCCTGCTCATACATGGTCCCCAGGTTGTACATAGCGGCTTGATTCCCGAGATCCGCAGCGCGGCGGTACCACAGCGCGGCCTCCACATAATCGATGGAGACGCCCTGCCCGTTGCGGTACATGGCGCCGATGCTGTTCATGGCCTTGTCGTTAAAATTGACTGCCGCTTTGAGGAACCAGGTCATGGCTTCTGCAAAGTCTACCGTCTCTCCCACACCATCGCGATACATTGCGCCGATGTTGAACATGGCTTGGCTGTTGCCAGCCGACGCGGCGTCGTGAAACCAGCGCATTGCCAGATCGTAGCGTTGTGGCGCGCCGGCGCCTCGGTAATACAGAATGCCAATGTTGCACATGGCCTGGCCGTCCCCGGCAGCCGCCGCTTTCCGCAGCCAGGTCATCGCTTCCTGGTAATTCACGGACGTGCCTTGGCCTTCGCTATACATCACACCCAGGTACTCAAAAGCATCCGCCACGCCGGCGGCGGCCGCTTCATGAAACGCGAGCAACGCGGTGGGATACTTCTTGGCTTCGTACAGGTCGACGGCCCGCTGAAAGACGGTCTTCCGGTCAGCCGTCGGCGGGATGGGGCTAGGCTGCTGAGTCTGCCCAAAGCACGACAGACCTGCCAAAAATAAGACTAACCCGTAATTCCTCATGTCATCCAGTGGACGCGCCGCCGCTATCGGCGGTTCCTACTCTACTTTACCCCGTAAAATTCCTAACGGACCGCGCAGGGCCATCGCGCAAAAAGGTAAAATGCCGCTTAGGAATTCTCATGATAATTCACCTCCGCCAAATAGGAGATTCTACCTCGGAAGCCACCATTCGCAGCCATAAAGTAGCGCTCGACCGTCCGCTGGATAAGGGCGGCGCGGACGCGGGGCCCATGGGTGGCGAATTGTTCCTGGCATCCATCGGCGGCTGTTTCATGAGCAATTTGCTGGCGGCGATCCACGCGCGCCATGCGCCAGTCTCCGGCGTTCAAACTGAAGTAATCGCCACGCTGGCCGATGCCCCGGCGCGGTTTACTGCAGTCGAGCTTTGCGTCTCCGCGGAATGCGCGGACCGCGAATTATTTGAAAAATTAGTGGAAATAGCGGAGCGCGGCTGCATCATGGTGAATACGCTTAAGGGAAAGCTAGACCTGCAAGTGCGCATCGGTACGCTGGTTTGAAGCGATCAGGCGACGGGTACAATTTCCACGCGATCCAGAAATGCAGCCAACGCCAGGATCTGGCGGCGAATCTCACCTTCGTTGGCGGCCAAGGCGGCCGCCTCGACGGCTGCACCGGTGAGCGTGATCTCGGGAAAGCCGTAGCCTTCGCCCGATCCTTTCAACTGATGCCCCAAGCGGTGCGCAATCCTGCAGTCGTTCAAATCGAGGCCCGCTAAAATTTCCCCCATCTCCCGCCGCACGCTCGCCAGATAGTCGGGAACGAACCCTCCCACTCCTTCCGGCGGAGTAACGCGGATTTTGCCGTGGACATGACGGGAAATAGCTTCGAGCAGAGTCAGTCTCTTGATGGGTTTCGTAAGATGCTCGTTACAACCGGCCTCTAGACTGATGCTCACTCCTTCTCCGGCGGCGTGCGCCGTCAGCGCCAGGATGGGCGTCGGTCGTGCCCCCGTTGTAGCCTCCCAATCGCGGATCGCGCGCGTGGCTTCGAGCCCATCCATCACCGGCATTTGCAAATCCATCAGCACCAGATCCGGACGCGTCGCCATCACTTTCTCCACCGCAATCTTCCCATTCTCGGCAACGTCCAATTCGAATCCGGAGTTCTTCAGATACGCCCTGACCAATACAATGTTGTATTCCGAATCTTCGGCAATTAAGATGCGATGGCCGGGATGTCGTTCAGCGGGACCCGCTATCAGTTTCACCATCGAGCCCGAATCGTCTCCAGCCAGCCCTGTTCCCTTTTCGCGAACTTCAAATGGCGCGGACAGGAAGAATGTGCTTCCCTTGCCCAATTCGCTACTGCAACCTAACCGTCCCCCCATCAATTCCACTAGGCCTTTGCTGATGGCTAACCCCAGGCCCGTTCCGCCGTACTTGCGAGTGGTGGAAGAATCGGCTTGCGTGAAGCGCTCGAAAATCATTTTGATTTTTTCGGCCGCGATTCCGATGCCGGTATCGACAACATTGAAGCGCAGCCAGCTCAGCGCTTCTCCGCCACCAGTCGACGGGGGTTCCCTCTCGACGCGCAAGGTCACCGAGCCCTGAGGAGTGAATTTCAACGCGTTTCCAATCAAGTTGATGAGAATTTGCCGCAGGCGATTGGGATCGCCGAGCAGATTCGACGGGACATCCGGCAGGATCTCCAGGGTCAGACGTAAACCCTGGTCGCTGGCCCGCGAAATCATCATCTCGATCACCCTTTCGAGAAGAACACGGAGATTGAAGACGATCGCTTCCAACTCCACGTGCCCGGACTCCACCTTGGAGAGGTCCAGGATGTCGTTGATCAGGTCCAGAAGATTCGCGCCGGCCTTTTGAAACACCCGGACGTAGTCCCGCTGCTCCGGGCGCAGAGGGCTCTCAGAGAGCAGGTCGGCCATACCCAGAATGGCGTTCATGGGCGTCCGCATCTCGTGACTCATGGTAGTCAGAAATTCGCTCTTCGCGCGATTCGCCGATTCAGCCAGTTCCTTCGCCCGCTGGAGATCGGCTTCCGCGCGCTGGCGTATGATCACTTGGCCCAGTTGCGAGCCAATGTGCTCCAGCATGTTCAACAGCTCCTCATCGGGCGGCACCGTGTACAGCGAAAAGAACTCCAAAATTCCGATGATCTTCTCTTCCACCACAATCGGAAAGCCGAAACCGGACCGCAGCCCCGCCTCCAC
Source organism: Bryobacterales bacterium (assembly GCA_963745995.1). Taxonomy (GTDB): domain Bacteria; phylum Acidobacteriota; class Terriglobia; order Bryobacterales; family Bryobacteraceae; genus Palsa-187. The sequence goes on along the minus strand of CAVUZF010000004.1, from coordinate 1,571,051 downwards.
CGCAATCCGGGTTCGCTCCGATAACGGCACTTCATCTGCTAAATTGAGAATCCACTGCGGCTTGCCGGAAGCTAGAACACAACCGGGTAGCCCGCTTCCTGGGGCGGCCTCACTATGGCCGGTAGCTTCCCGGAAGGCTGCAAACCGCGCGTCGTCACGGAGAAGCCAAAGTGCCGTCGTCATCTGATCGGGCGTGGGGTTCGCCCGCAAATACACATGGCATACCGGCCACCCGATGTAGCTGCAGATCAGTCCAAGACAGGTTTTGGCGGTGTGTTCGATGCTGGAAGACCGGTTCGCCGCCATGGTCACCGATTGCAGCAATTGCACCAGCGAGGTTTCCTTGCGGCGCGCCTCCTCGGCCAGCAGACGCTCGCTGATGTCGCGTACGAAAGCGTTATAGATAACGGTGCCGCCTAAACGCACCAGCCAAACCGTGGCTTCCACCGGGAACTCGTGGCCATCGCGATGTAATGCGATCAAGTCGATGGGGCGGTTTAACTGGGATCCTTCCGTCGTCGTCAAAAACTGTTCCACTCCATTCGCGTGCGCGGCACGATAGGCCGTTGCCACGACGGTATTGCACAAAGTGCGCCCGATCGCTTCCGCCGCGGTCCATCCGAAAGTCAATTCAGCTTGCGGATTCCAGGCCGTAATGGTGCCGTCGGGATCCATGCCGATAAACGCTTCGTTGGCCGTCTCGAGAACCATCCGGTTGCGCTCGTTTTGTTCCCGCAGCAATTGCTCGCTATTTTTAAGCGCGGTGATATCCCGGGAAATGCCCGCGATCCCGGAAACTTGGCCGCCTCGGTCGAACATCGGGACTTTCGTCGTCGACATCCAGCACACTCCGTCCTGGGGTTTCTTGAAGCGTTCGATTTGATCCACTTGGGCGCGCCCGCTGCGCAGGATTTCTTGTTCCTCGCCGCGCCAGCGCAGGGCATCGGCGGGTTCGAAATAGTCCGCATCGCTTTTCCCAACGCATTCCGCAGGGTCCCCGACTTCAAAGGACCGCGCCTGGGCTTGATTCACCCGGGTAAAGAGCGAATCGCAGTCCTTAAAAAAGATCAGATCGGGACTGTTCTCCATGAGTGCCCGCAATAGCCCGCGTCCCTGCTCCACCTCCTGTACCAACTTGAAGTGGACCGCGGCAGCGCCCACCTGGGCCTTCAATTTTTGCGGATCCCAGGGTTTGGCTATGTAAGAAAAAATTTGCCCGCTATTCACTGCTTCCGTAAGCGCCGTCATATCGGCATAGCCGGACATCATGACGCGAGTGGCGCTTGACACCTCGCGCGCCTGCCGCAGAAACTCATGCCCGCTGGTTCCCGGCATGCGCTCATCGCAAAGAATGACCGCAATATCGTGCCCCCGCGCCTGCCGCAACGCCGTTTCGGCATCCGTGGTGGTGAACACCTCATAATCGTCCTCGAAGAGACGCTCCAGAGACTTCAGGATCAGAACTTCATCGTCCAGAACTAATAGCTTCTCCATTATTTTCGTCTCCGCCATTCGAGATCGCGCGGTATTCTGACGATGAACTCCGTTTCGGCGCCTTCGTCGCTGTGTACCTCAATCGACCCGCTGTGGTCCTGCACGATCCCGTAGGAAATCGCCAACCCCAGCCCGGTGCCCTGGCCGACGGGCTTAGTCGTGAAAAAGGGGTCGAAGATCTTGCTGCGAATGGCTTCCGGAATACCCCCACCCGTATCGCGAACCGCGATCACGAAGACCTCCGCAGTGTGGCTGGTCGTAATCACGATCTTTCCTTCTCCGGCGATGGCATCGGCCGCGTTCGAAAGCAGGTTCATCAGGACCTGATTCAGCCGCCCCGCATGGCAATACAACATCCGTTCCGGACCGTAGTGTTTTTCAACCTCAATTCGATTATTCATGCGGTGCTTTAACAGCAACAGCACCGAGTCGATGGTATCGATCACGTCCACAGCTTTGAACTCGCCCTCATCGAGCCGCGAAAATGTCCGCAAGTCGAGCACCAGTTCCTTCACGCGGTTCAGACCCTCCCGCATCTCTTCCAGGCAGGTTTGGGTCTTGCGTAATTTCTTAAGCAGATCCGCACTAAGGTGCGGCTCGATTTCCGGGACCAGGCTGGCTACACCGCCCTCTACCACATACAAGTTGTTCACCACGAAGGCCAGCGGATTATTGATCTCATGAGCGATTCCCGCCACCAGTTGTCCCAGCGAAGCCATTTTTTCGTTTTGGATCAACTGCGCTTGAGTCTCCTTCAGCTTGCGGTTGGCTTCCTGCAGATCCTGGTTGGCCTGCACCAGTTCACCGGCCATCGCCGCTCGTATTTCGGCGGCTTCGCGTCCGGCCAGCGCCCGCAATGTCTCCACCTCTTTGGCCTTGAGTTCCTCCACAATGCACCGTGTCTCTTCTTGAAAGAAACGGCGGCGTAATAATGCTTGAATGCGGGCTCTCAGAATCGCCAAGTCGCTGGACTTACTGACGAAGTCGTCGGCGCCGGCCTCGAGGCCGCGATTCATATCCACCTGGTTAGGATCGCCCGTAAGCAAAATGACGGCCGGAGCATTGTCCAGACTGGAGCGCATCGCCGTGATCCTCCGGCACACCTCGATGCCGCTCAGATACGGCATCACCAGGTCCACCAGAACACAATCGAATCGCTGCGTCAGCAGTTCCTTCAATCCCTCCGCTCCGGTAGGCGCGCTCTTTACCAGATAGCCCTGGCCGCGCATCTCCTGGCAGAGAGCCGCCAGATACGTCGGGCTATCGTCGATGATCAGGATGGAAGCGCTGCGGAACCCAGTCTCCGGCGAACTCCGAATCGCGTCTTGCGCCGAGCCTTTGCGCAGCAGCGCGCGAATGCGCAGCAGCAGGATTTCAGTGTTCTCAGATTTGGCAATGTAGGCGTCCGCCCCGCTGTCCCGACTCTGTATCTCGGCGGTTTCCGGAGCCGAGCCGGTCACGATCAAAAGCGGAATGCCGCGCGTATTTGGGTTCATGCGAATGCGCCTGCAGAATTCGTCGCCGCGCATTCCGGGCAGGTGATAGTCGACCAGGATCAGGTCGGGAAGTGGGTCGCCCAACGCCGCCAGCGCCGCCTCCGCCGCGCCCGCCACCGATACCTGCCAGCCCTGTTCCTCGAGTAACAGTTGCAGCTTGTAGGCTTGGGTCTCCGAGTCCTCCACCAATACGATGCGGTAGACCCGGTTCGCAGCAGCCGCACTTCTCAAGAGTTCCTGCATGACACCAAATCCTTCACGCTCTGCGAGTTTTCGACGCGGGTTCGAGCCAGCTCTCAAAGCCACGCCACCCTGATCCCAGGCGCCGCCCGAATGACAGCGTCATTAGGTGAACTTCCCAAAACTCGAAGTACCTTCTCGAGAGAAAGATCGATAAGGGTTGCCTGCCTTCCTGCGGAATGCCCATCGCTTAACAGATCGGCCATCGGGTCCAAATGTGCTAAGTCAATTGGCGTCGCTCCCGGCGGTTACTGCGCGCTACGAGGGACTAGTATGACTAACGTAGTCCGTATTGCAAACGTAAGACACGTCCATGATTTACACTGATTGACATGCGCAAATCCAAGTTACTGCTTTCGCTCCTCGCCTGCCTTATCGCAGTGTTTCTGGCTGCGCCGATCGCAGCTCAGACCAAAACGGATACCACCAAGAAGACAGCGAAATCGACGCCCGCGCCAGCCGCCTCCAAATCCGGCACGCTGCTGGACCTGAATAGCGCGTCCCTCGCGGATCTCAAAGGCTTGCCCGGCATCGGCGACGTGTATTCGAAAAAGATCGTTGACGGCCGCCCGTATGCCCGCAAGGACCAATTGGTTTCCAAAAACATCGTTCCCCAGGCCACCTACGACAAAATCAAAGACATGGTGATTGCCAAGCAGTCCACCGCCAAGAAGTGACTGCAACTCCATTACTTTGCTACCGTCAAAGTAATGCTGAAGCCCACCATCTTCCGCGAATATGACATTCGCGGTATTGCTGAAACCGAACTTTTGAGCGCCGACGTGGCCGACCTCGGCCGCGGGCTAGGCACCTATCTGCTGCGCCACAGCGGCCCGCGCATCAGCTTGGGCCGCGATTGCCGGCTCAGTTCACCGCGCCTGCACGACGCGTTGCTGGAAGGATTGCTATCTACCGGCTGTGAGGTCACCGATATCGGCGTGGTCCCCACCCCGCTGCTGTATTTTTCCGCGGTACATCTCGAAACCGACGGCGCCATCATGATTACCGGCAGCCATAATCCCAGCGAATTTAATGGCTTCAAGACCGTGTGCGGCTCCGGTTCTTTGCATGGTGAGGCCATCCAGGACGTTCGCCGCCTGATAGACGCCCGTGACTTCGCCACCGGTCATGGCACGCAGCATTCGATGGACGTCATTCCCGCTTACCTCGACGAAATCTCGCCGCAATTCAAATTCACTCGCCGCATCAAAGTGGTACTGGATGCCGGCAACGGCACCGCCGGTCCCGTGATTCATCAGCTGTTGAAACGCCTAAATGTAGAAGTCGTCGAGCTTTTTTTCGAGATGGACGGCCGCTTCCCCAACCATCATCCCGATCCCACAGTTCCCGCGAATCTCAAAGACTTGCGCGATGCCGTGCACGCCCACCAGGCCGATCTGGGCATTGCCTTCGACGGCGATTCCGACCGCATCGGAGCCGTCGACGAAAACGGCGAAGTCATTTACGGCGATCTCCTGCTGTTGATCTACGGCCGTGAGATCCTGACGCGCAAACCCGGCGCCACCATCATCGGCGAAGTGAAATGCTCCCAGCTTCTCTACGACGAACTAAAGCGCCTGGGCGGCAATCCGATCATGTACAAGACCGGGCACTCGCTCATCAAAGCCAAAATGAAACAGGAGCACGCCGAACTCGCTGGCGAGATGTCCGGCCATATGTTCTTCTCCGACCGCTATCTGGGTTACGACGACGCCCTCTACGCCGCCTGCCGCCTGATCGAGATCGTCGCGAAATCCGGCAAGCCCTTGTCCGCACAACTGGCGGGTTTGCCGAAGCTGATGTCGACCCCCGAAATCCGCGTCGATTGCCCCGATGAAACCAAATTCGCGGTAGTCGCGCGCGTCGCCGAGCAGTTCCGCGCGACGCACAACGTCATCGATGTCGACGGCGTGCGGGTTCTGTTCGGCGAAGGCTGGGGCTTGCTGCGCGCCTCCAACACCCAACCCGTTCTCGTGATGCGCTTTGAAGCGGCGAGCGAAGCGTTGCTTGGACGCTATCAGGCCGAAGTCGAGGCCGCGCTGGCCCAAGCCAAAGAGGCTACCGCTTAGCGCGGCGAAACGCAAGAACCGCGTTTAACCCGCCGAACGCGAAGGAGTTCGAAAGCGCCCGCTCGATGCTAGCCGGGCGCGCCACGTTCGGAACCACATCCAGCGCGCAAGCCGGATCAGCCCCGGTAAAGTTAGCGGTCGGCGGGATCACACCCTGATCGAGAGCCATCAGCGTAGCCGCCGCCTCCAGCGCCCCCGCCGCCCCCAGCGCGTGCCCATGCATCGATTTAGTGGAACTCACCGCTATCTTGTCCGCATGCGCCCCGAACACCTCGCGAATCGCCTGGGCTTCGGTGACGTCATTCGCCTGCGTGCCAGTCCCATGAGCGTTGATGTATCCAATCGCCTCAGGCTCAATCCTAGCGTCCTGCAGCGCGCCCCGCATCGCACGGCCGCACCGTCCGCCAGCGGCTGCGTCAAATGGTAAGCGTCAGAAGACATGCCGAAGCCCGCTATCTCACCCCAGATCTTCGCCCCACGCGCCAGCGCCGGCTCCATGGGTTCCAAAACCAACATAGCCGCTCCCTCGCCCAGGATCAGCCCTTTGCGATCGCGGGAAAAGGGACGGCAAGTATCCGGCGCCACAATGCGCATCGCCTCCCAGGCCTTTAAGAATCCCATCGAAAAGGGCGCTTCCGATCCACCCGCGATGGCCGCGTCCACCACCCCGTTGCGCACCATCCAAAACGCCTGTCCGATCGCGTGGGTGGCGGAAGCGCACGCCGTCGACACTGTATAGCACGGGCCGCCGATTCCATACTCTCGCGCAATGCAGCTAGTCCCGGCATTAGCCATGCTGCGCGGAATCGTTAGAGGATGAATACGCGAAGCACCCTTGGCATAGAGGCTGTAGAACTCATGGTCCTCGCTGGTCTGCCCACCCGTCGACGTGCCGGTTACCACCGCCGTGCGCACACCGAGTTCCGGAGTGACCACGAACCCCGACTCCGCCACTGCCTCGCGCGCCGCGATCAACGCGAACTGCGCGAAACGATCCAGCAGATCCGCTTCCTTCTCCTCCATGTAGGCGGAAGCGCGATAGCCCGCCACCTCCGCCGCATTCGGGAAACGTAGCGACCCTTCCGGCACCAGCGTCATGGGCCGGATCGCGCTCTGCCCAGCCCGCAGCGCTTCCCAAAACGCCGCGCGCGTAGCTCCCGGAGCCGCAATGACGCCGATGCCCGTCACTGCGACGCGGCGCGTCATCCTTGATGTGCAGCTTCTTTCGCGGCGACCAGCTTTTGAATTCCCTCCACCATCTCGCGCACGGATCTAATGGCCGCCGCCTGCTCGTCGGGAATCGAAATATCGAACTCGTTTTCGACGGCAAACAGAATATTCATGCCATCCAGCGAATCGATCTTCAACTCCGCGAAGGTCTTGTCGATGGTAATCGATTCCGGCGGCAGATGTTGGGTTTTCGCGATCACTTCTATCACCGTCGCAGTCAACTGGTCGGACATAGAATCTGGCTGACGGTTTCAAACCGCAGCCCGCGCTCCTTCAAGACCGGAATGATCGCTTCCACTGCTTCGAGCGTAGCGCCAATGTTGGGCGACGGATTAGTTCTGCGCCCGTCGTGCAGGCAGAAAATATCCCCTGGCCGCGCGCGACTGAGCAACAACTGAGTGACGCGCGAAGCCGGCCACTTCCAGTCGTTGCCAATCGTACCCCACATCACTCCCCGCAGTCCCAGCCGCTGTTGCGCGCTTTTCAGTCCGAACCATCGCACTCCATAGGGAGCGCGAAACAGTCGCGGCGTCACACCAGTTCGCCTAACGATCTTCTCCTGTGCCACAGCGAGTTCGCGATAGATAAAATCGCGGGAACAAAAGTCCAGGCGCGGATGCGAGTCGGTATGATTGCCGATTTCGTGCCCTGCTTGGGCCACGTTCTGCGCCACTGCCGGCAGCCGCTCGACGTTCTGGCCGCACATGAAAAAGGTGGCGGGAACCTGGTGCCGATCGAGAATACGCAGCAGCGCCGGCGTCGATTCGCTAGGCCCATCGTCGAAGGTAAGCGCTATTGCCGTGCGCGAGCGATTGCCGTGATACACCGACGGTCCGAAAACGCTGGCGGAGCGGCCACGCACGGCATAGGCCAAGAAGCCGCCCGCCGCGAGCACCCCGATCGATCCTCCCAGTAGCGCCTCACTCGCCATGAAAACATCATACCGCCCGCCGTTACGAGCGATTTCGCGAGACCACCTCATCGGCCATAGTGCGGCTCATCACATCGCCAGCCGCCCGCAAGCCGTCAATCACCCCTTGCCTGTCCGCGGGCGCCCGGTTCTGGCTGACTTTCCACTTGCCTTCCAGGCGCGCGATCGGAATTTCGATGCCAACAATGCCCTTCAGTTGCTCGCGGATGAAATCCTTCGGCGCATCCTCGACGCTCCAGCGTTTCGCCAGCCCCGCTTCGTGCTGGTCCGTAAGCGCGCGGACGTTGCACAACAAGAGGTCCGGATCTTCGTACGTGCGCAGCGGCCCCTGCGCATGAACGACAACATAGTTATAAGTCGGCACCACCTTCCCGGTTTCCCTCTGGCTGGGATACCAGGAGGGAGTGATGTACGCGCTCGGGCCCTGAAAGATCGCCAGCGCCGCAACATGCGGCAGCGAATCCCTCCATTGCGGATTCATGCGCGATACGTGCCCGCGCAGCGTGCCCAGCGGTCCACCGTCCGCATCGAGAATCAGCGGAATGTGGTTGGCAATCAACCCCTCGGGCCCCATTGTGATCACCGCCGCCAGCGAATGCTCGCGGATCAACTGCTGCAGAACTTCCGTGCGCTCTTCTTGAAAGTGGGGAGGGTTATACATGCCGTTTCACCGCGGCACGAATTTGAAGTCGGACAGCCCAATCTCGTCGCCGCCCTGCACCAGAAACGCGAATTTGCCTTCAGTGAATTTGCGTCCGGGTTCCTTCCAGGTATCGAGCACCAGCCAGTTTTCGCCGCTCTGAATGCGATGTACCAATTGCCCCGGCGACACGTCCACCTGCACCGTGTACGACATCTCTTTATCGTTCAGGCCGTGTTCGAACTTCCCGCGGTCATAGGTCTTGCCGCCCTCGATCACCTTGGAGGCAAGTGCCTTGCGATCCAGTTCGAACAGATCGTAATCCTTGGCGTCCACATACTGCACCGCCCAGCGAATGCGCCCTCCGCGGAACAGGCTGCCCCCGTGCAGCAAGCGCACGGTGAAAGTGAAAGTTCCGTTGGTGGGTAGCTTGAAGGGAATCACGCCGCCGCCCTTATGGGTCCATACATCGCCCTGCTTGCTCCAGGCATTGGGATCTTCAAAGTCTCCCATGCCGAAGTTTTTAGGAGCTGGCGGCGGCGCGGCCGCTGGCACTTTTGCCAGCGTAAGCTCCAAGGGATGCGTCTCGCCCGCGCCAATCTGTACCCGCTCGGTCCGGTCCACGTAGCCCGCAGCACGCGCCGTAAAGATGTAGTTCCCCGCCGGCAGATCCACCTGATTCATCTTCATTTCGTGCCCCTGCGCCTCATCGGCGCGCCGGTAAACCACGGAGGCATCGGCGGGCGTTCGCGTCAGCCGCACCGTGCCGACCGCCGCCGCCAGTACCGCATCGCCGCCCAGCAGTGGCACCGTTTTCCCGGCCATGAACACTCGCTGCATTCGCTTGGGCAGAAACTGATCCTTGCGCAACTCGATGGTATGCTCGCCCGGCGGCACGCTATTCGCTAGTGAAGGAACCGTCGTCGCCCACCGCGCCTAGCGACTTCTGATCCAGCAGCACTTCCGCCCCCGGCGTTGCGTCACGAATCTGCAAAATCGCCACTTGCGGCAGCGCCTGCATCTTGAATTCGAGACGTGTCTCTGAGCCCTTCTTTACGTCGGCCGTCTGTGCTCCCGTGATTTCGAATCCGTCCTTGGCCACGCGCACGTTGACGCTGCCGAGCGTCGGGATCCGCAACTGCCCCTTCTGCGTTTTCCGCGGATATTCCTTGCCGTTCAGGAATACGCGAACATTATCTTCCGCGGTGGAGATGATAAGGGTCCCGCTATTCACGTCGGATTTTAAGAACGCCGTCACTGCCGGCGCTGGACCGAAACTCTCCGCCAGCGTTCGCAGATCCTTGCCCTCGCCCACCGTAATTTCGTTGACCCCCGGACGAAAACCCGTCAGATCGACGCCTGCCGGAGACGCATCGCCTTGCGCCTGGCCGTTGAGCGCCAGTTTCGCGGGACTATTGGTCACTACCCGCGCCTTGCCGCCCATGCTCGATACCAGCACGGCGATCAAATCCCGCACCGCCACAGGCCCCATGATCGCCGGCAGCTTCGCCTCGGCAACGTCGATTGTGAACGAAGCCTCGCCCGTCCTCGACGTTACCTTGACCGCATGCTGGCCTGGCTGGATATTATTGATGACGAACTGTCCATCCTGCAACTCCGCCGGCGGCTGATCGTCCAAACTCACTTGTCCCTGCGGCAGATCCGTTAGAATCCGCACCATCTGCGCTTGCGCTTGCAAATTTAAGTTCAACGAACCGGGCTGCCGAGCCGTGACCTTCAAGGCGCTGGCGGCCGACTGATATCCTTCCAAAGCCGCCGTCACCTGATAATCGCCCGGTGGCAGCGCCAGTGAGCAATTGGACGTGCACTTCGTTTCCCCATTCACCTGAATCGCCGCCCCCGCGGGCGTGGTAGTCACCTGCACGGCTACGTTTGCGATCAGATTCCGCTTGCGCGCCTGGTTCACCAGGACCACCAGCGCCAAGATCGATACTACCGCCCCGGCAATCACGCCCAGCAATAGCGCCCGCTTCCAGGTTGCCCCGTCACCCGCCGGCCGTGCCCCCCGTGGCGGTGGTATCGGCGGCGGGATGTCTCCGGGGAGCGCCGCCGGTGGCGCCTGAAACGTAGACGACACCGCCGGTGGAGGAGCAGGTGCCACGGGTTCGGTAAGCGACCGCAGCGTCTCAGTTGGTGTTGGCGGCGGTTGCGGCGATACGATCAAAGTCCCCGTGGTGGTCCCGATCTCCGTTCCCGGAGTGCCCCCTTGCATCATCTGCCCCAACTGCTTCAAGGCAGTACCGCGCGTCACCACTTTCTGCTTGAGTTCGGTCACCGCAAGCTGGACTTCAAAATCGCCCGGATGCACCTTCGCCAGTTCGTCCAGCCGGAAAAAAATCGGTTTCAGCCCAGCCAACTCGGTGGTCTGGCCGATCCGTTCATCCAGCGATTGTAATTCATCGAGCGGATTCTGATTTTGCGGCCCCACGATAGTATCCTACCCTACGCCAGCTTTCGGCTGCGCACCACGCCTCCAATAGAGGTCACAGCTTCCTGGCCAATAGCAAGGTCATATCGTCAGCCAGTTCCCCGTCCCCGGACCATTCGTGGACGCCCTTCCAAACCGCCTCGATAATCTGATCCTCATTCAGGTGGGCATGGCGCGAAATCAACTCCGCCAAGCGGTCTTCGCCGAACATTTCCCCGTAGGCGTTTTCGGGCTCGCTGATGCCATCGGTGAAGAACACCAGCAGGTCGCCGCACTTCAGCTCCAGCTGGCTCTCCGTATATTTGGCCGAGGGAAACGCTCCCACCACCATCCCGTTCACATCCAGCCGCTCCACCGATCCTTTCCGAATCACCAGCGGCGGCAAATGCCCGGCGTTAGTGTAGGTGAACACGCCTTGCGTCGCATCGAACGTACCCGCGCAGAAAGTTGCGAACTTCTCAGGCGCCGTCGAGGCGTGCAACTGCTGATTCACGCGGCTGACCAGTTGCGAGGTCGACACCGCGCCCTCCGCCAGCTGCGCTCGCAGTGAACTCTGCAAGGACGCCATCAAGAGCGCCGCCGAAATTCCCTTGCCGGCCACATCGCCAATCGCCAGCATAATTCTCGACCCCTGGAGCGGTTCGTAGTCGAAGTAGTCTCCTGAAACCACCCGCGCTGGATGGCAAACTCCGGTCACGCGCAATGAGGCCGTATTCAAAGCGGTCCGCGGATACAACCGGTTCTGCACCTCGCTTGCAATATCCATTTCCGATTGCAGGCGTTCTTTCTCCTTAGCCACCGTGAGCAGATGCTGAATGCTCTCCGTCATGCGATTGAAAGACAGGCTGAGTTCCGCCAACTGATCCCGTCCTTTCACCATGATGCGATGCGAGAAATCTCCCGCTGTGGCGCGTTGCGTCCCCTCATACAGACGATGCACCGCGCCTGTCATCGAACGCGTCAGACGCACGCCAATGATGAAGGCGGCCAGTTCCACTATGACGAACAAACTCACCAGTAATACCAAGATCACCAACTGCACCGCCTGCGCTTGGTCCGCATCCGGATCGTACATGGCCGCAACGAGTGCCGTAGCCCGCGACCGCACCGCCACGATGAAATGCGTCGAAGCCTCGCCTGGATGTTCCCAGTCAAACGCCGGCACCGACGCGAACCATCGCACTTCGGGATCCAAGAAACTAAACGACCCCACCACGCGGCTTGCCGGTACTTTTCCAGGAGGCGCTTGCGACAGAAGCTGCGCCGAGTTCCTCAACAACGTGCCGAAACCCACCTGTCCGATGTTGGGAACTAATCCGCTCAAATATTCCTGGGTGAGCGGAGCGGTAACGGTAACGTCACCCGTAGCAGTCTTGTCATAGCTCCACATATAGAAATCGCGATCGCGCAGCATCACCCCTCGTGTAGTTTTCCAGCCGTCGAGCGGCGCGGGAATCTGCGCGTCCCGCGGATAGCGCGTTTCCCGGCCCGCCTCCCGCACCAGCACCGCGATACCCGGATAACGCTTACGATAGAGCGGATCGATCCTGCGCTCTGCCCCGCTCTCGTCCATCATGCTCCGGCCTAGTAATTGAAGACCGTCAATACGGCGGTCGAGTTCGCTGGTCACCAAATAGACCGCCAACTGGCTGGACACCATGCGTATTCCCACCAGCGCCAGCGTCGCGATCAACAGAATCGGTACCACCGCCATGAACAGATACGCAGCCAGTAGCCTGTTACGAAGCCGCCAGATCCCCCGGCGAAACGCCTTACGCGCCAGCCGCAGCAGCACCCAGACGCCCGTGAAGTAGACGGCCCAGCGCAACGGCCCCAGCCCCCGGCTCACCCCGAGCGGCCCAGCAATCATCAGCACCACCAGCAACAACAGGAAAACCTGCCCCACCCACCCGATCGCTTCACGGAAAGTGCGCAGGCGGGAGAGCATCGGTGCTTACACCTGTGATTTGGCGATGCCGGGCACTTCCTGTTCGTCTTGCAGATAGTATTTGGTCAACCCTGTTTCCAGAATCTTGAATGCGGTATCGACATCGTCGGCAAACTCGAAAAGGTTGAGATCGTCCGCCGCGATCATGCCATGCCGCACCAGTGCGTCGAAATTGATAACTTCTTTCCAGAAATGTGGTGCCGTATAGGAGGACCACCATCCGCTTCATCAGCTTCTGCGTCTGCATCAGCGTCAGGATTTCCATCATCTCGTCCATGGTTCCGAAACCGCCGGGAAAAACAATCAGCGCCTTGGCCAGATACGAGAACCAAAATTTCCGCATGAAGAAATAGTGGAATTCGAAATTAAGCTCCGGCGTCACGAACGGATTCGGCCGCTGCTCAAAGGGCAGACCGATATTGAGGCCCACCGTCTTGCCCTTGGCATCGCTGGCGCCGCGATTGGCCGCCTCCATGATGCCAGGGCCGCCGCCGCTACAGACCACAAAGCGGCGATCGGAATCCGGGAGCCCATCCGACCAAGCCGTCATCCGCCGCGCCAGCTCGCGCGCCTCATTGTAATAGCGCCCCAGGGGACCCATCTCCATTAGCCGCGCCGACCCGAAGAACACCACCGTATCGTGCACCCGCTCCCGCCGGAAATGCGACAGCGGATACAGATATTCGCTCAGTATCCGCAAAGATCTCCCCTCGGGTCCGTCCAGAAAATCGCGGTTGCGGTACGCCAGGGGAAGGTGCTCATGACCTTCGTAGTCTTGATGTCGGGACATTATTGGTTTGCGGCCTCTTCAAAAGATTGTATGCGACGCTCCAATTGTCGCACCGTCTTCAGCAATTCCGGCAATTTTTGCAACGCCGTAATCGCGCGCAGCCACTCGCGCGCGTCGAACGCCGGAGACCCGCTGATCACCGACCCCGCCGCCACATCCCCGCCCACTCCGCTCTGCGCATAAACCACCGCGTTGTCGTGAATCGTGAGATGCCCGGAAATACCCACCTGCCCCGCCAGCAACACGTTTTTCTCCAGCACGCTCGACCCCGCGAGGCCCGTCTGCGCGCAGATGATGTTGTCCTCCCCCACCACGCAAGCGTGCCCGATTTGCACCAGACTATCGATCTTCGCGCCGCGTTTCACACGAGTTTCGCCGACCGTCGCGCGGTCGACCGAAGTGAGCGTTTGGATCTCCACATCGTCTTCGATCACCGTAACGCCGCTCTGCACGATCTTGTAATGCGTCCCGTCGGAGCGCTTAGCAAATCCAAATCCATCCCCGCCTACGATCACGCTGTTCTGCAGCGTGACCCGATCCCCAATGCGGCAGAACTCGCGCACCACCGCGTGCGAATGCGCATAAAAGTCGTCGCCGATGGTGGCCCCGTCGTAAATCACCACGTGAGCCCTCAGCACGGCCCCGCGCCCGATGATGACGTTCTCACCAACCACTACATAGGGCCCAATCGAAGCATCTTCGCCGATGCGTGCCGACGCAGCGATACGACGCCGTAGGGTGAATGCCCGCGGCCGGCCGCGGAGGCTGGTAGAAGAACTCCAGCGCCCGCGCAAAATCGAGATACGGATTGGCCGACACCAGTTGCGCCGGCTCAATCCCTTCCATGATCTTGGGCACCAGAATCGCTCCGGCGCGCGTCTGCTTCACTTTATGCGTGTACTTAGGATTGGACAGAAACGTGAGCTGTCCAGCACTAGCCTGCTCCATGCCGGCCACACCCGTGATCTCTATCGCGCCATCGCCCCGCAGCTCGCAGCCCAGCCTACCCGCCAAATCGCGAAGTTTCATTCTTATAGGGTACGGCGGAGAAGATCACCAAAGCTTGCACTGCTCCGCTGCCGGCCGCACCATCGGATCGCCCAGCTTACAAGCGAATGCCCGCTGGAACTCCGGCATGTTCTGCAGAGTCGCGTTGGTCCGGAATTTGGCTAAGGGATGCGGGTCCGTCGCCAGCTGCCGTCGCATGGCTTCCGGCCGCTGATTCGCCGCCCACACACGCGCGTACGCCAGGAAAAACCGTTGATCGCCCGTGAGCCCGTCGATCACCGGTGCTTCCTTGCCGTTGAGCGATTTGTGATACGCCTTGTACGCGAGCGTCGCTCCGCCCAGATCGCCCATGGCTTCGCCGGTCACCAGCTTGCCGGTGTGATGCTGGCCCTCGCCCACGTCTATCGAATCGAACTGGTTCACGATACACGCCGCGCGCTTCTCGAACTGGGCACGATCCTGATCCGTCCACCAATTTTTCAAATTGCCGTCAGCGTCGTATTTCGATCCCTGATCGTCAAACCCGTGCCCCATTTCATGGCCGATCACGACACCGATCGCGCCGTAATTCACCGCGTCGTCCGCCTCCATATCGAAAAACGGCGGCTGCAAAATCCCGGCAGGAAATGTAATCGAATTCCTCGCCGACGTGTAGTACGCGTTCACCGTAGGCGGCGTCATGGTCCACTCCGTACGGTCCAGTTTCTTGCCGATCTTTGCAGCATTGAGCCGCCGCTCGTCGACGATGGCCGATTCCTTGTCCGCCAGATAATTCCCGCGGGTCACTTGCACGCCAGAGTAGTCGTGCCACTTCACCGGATAGCCGATGCGCGGATCGAAGGTCGCCAGCTTACGCATGGCGTTCACACGCGTTTCCGGAGCCAACCACTCGGCCGACTGCAATTCCTCACCCAGCGCCGACCGCATATTGGCCACCAGTTCCTGCATGCGACGCTGCGCCTCCGGCGGAAAATGCTTTTCAACATACAGCCGCCCCAGCGCCTCGCCCAAAGTGGCATCGGTCGAAGAAACACAAACCTTCCAGCGCGCCTGCTGCACCGTCACGCCCGACAACACTGTCCGCTCGAAATGAAACCACTCATCGTAAAACGGTTTCGCCAGATAATCCGCGCGGTCGTCGATCACCCGCCAGCGTAGCCAGGTCTTCCACGTATCGACCGGAGCATCCTGCAACTGGCGATTGAATGCCTTGAGAAATTCGGGCTCCGAGACGTTGACCGCCACCGTCGTCGGAACTTTCAGGAGTTGGAACGCCCCCTTCCAGTCGTAAGCCGGCGCCAGCGCCTCCATACTCGCGAAATCCATTTTGTGGACGCGATTATAAGGATCGCGCCGCGCCACATTGGTCAACGTGACTTTGGCCAGCACAGTCTCAAAATCCATCACCGTCTTCGCGGCCGCAGCCGCCGTTTCGGGCGAATCGCCCAGCAATTGCAAGAGCCGCTGCACATGCTGCACAAACTCGTCGCGAATCATTTTCGAGCGCGCGTCGTCGCGAAAGTAATAGTCGCGGTCCGGCAACGAAAGGCCACCCACCGCGATACCGGCGATCACTTGGTCCGCATTTTCCGGATCGGAAACATTGGTCACGCGCGTTGGAGTCAATCCATCTTCCAACTCCAGGCTAACCAGCGTCGCCACCAGATCTTGCCGCGTCTGGATGGCCGCGATTCGCGATAGCAGCGGCTGCACTGGCTTGGCCCCAGCCGCATCGATCGACGCAGTGTCCATGCAACTCGAGTAGAAATCGCCCACCCGCCGCCGGTCGCCAGTAGCCGTTTTATCCGCGGCCGCACCGTCCAGAATCGTTTTCAGCCGCTCCAAATTGGCTTCGGAAAGCTCGTCGAACTTGCCCCAGCGCGCCCGGTCGGCCGGAACCGGATTCTTGTCGAGCCACGCGCCGGTCGCATAGCGCCAAAAGTCGTCGCAAGGCTTGCAGGAGGTGTCGAACATCGAACGGTCGATCCCGTTGTGGTTTCCGGATTGCGCCAAACACAAGGCGCCCAACAGCAGAAGAACAGGCAGTCTCACGATTTCCTCCCGGATAAAGCCAACCTAGCACAACGCCAACCCGGCGGCTGGCGCATGGCAAAATGGGACATGCCAGAGAGACTCGCACCGCCCCTCGAAAAAGTGCTCGCCTTCGAATACGTGAACCTGCGCGTGCTCACTGATGAGCAGGCCGCCGTCCGCCCCGCCGGTCCCGATTCCTGGTCGCGCAAAGAAGAGCTAGGCCATCTGATTGACTCCGCCGTGAACAACCACGTGCGCTTCGTGCGCGCCTCGCTTGAGCCCGAATTCACTGGCCAGGGCTACGATCAGGACGGTTGGGTCCGCGCCCATGGCTATCACGAACTCCCCTGGCTGACGCTGCTCGAAATGTGGCGCCAACACAACGAACTGCTGGTACGCGTGGTGAAGCGGATTCCTGAAGCGCGCCTAGCCACCGTTTGCCATATGGGCGATGCCGCGCCCGTCACGCTAGGCTTCCTGATCGACGATTACGTCCTGCACATGCAGCATCATCTGGATCACATTCTAGCCCGCGAAAAACTTACCCAATATCCCGGCGCCGCGGCCGGAATTTGATCCCGCGGAATCTTGTCGTAGCCGGACTTCTACCGTTGCCCCGGTGCCCGGTAACCGAACTTAACACCCAAAGCCTTGTCTGCTTCCGCCACCGTGAGCAAGGGCGTGATGCGCCCGCGCACCATCCCGCTAGCCGCCACCGTCATTCCCATTCCCGCCGCCGCTACATTATCGGGAAGATCCATGATGAGCACGACATCGTCCATGCCGAAACAATAGTAGAACGCCTCTACCTTGCCGCCCAACGCCGTAATCGCGGACTCGACCGCCTTCTGGCGCCCCGAAGCGGTTTCTTTCAGCAGTCCGCGCACCCCTTCCAGGGTGTAAGTTGCCTGATACATGTACTTCGCCATGAATTCTCTCCTGTTCGGAGAAGTCTAGCAATCATTGCGGCTAAGAGCAACCGAGCGAACTCGTTACTCTTGCGTAGCGGGTTGCAGATCCGCCTCCGGCAGCAGATCGCCTTCGCGCGCGAACCACACGTACAGCGCCGGCAGCAGGAAGATGCTCATCATCAGCACCGCCATCAGTCCACCCACGATCACGATCGCGAATGGACGCTGCGAATCCGAGCCAATCCCGTGCGAAGTCGCCGCCGGCACCAGTCCCAGCGACGCCACCAGCATGGTCATCAGAATCGGACGAAAGCGCTGAATCGCACCGTCGCGCGCCGCTTGCAACGGCGGATAGCCGCGCCCGCGCAATTGATTCATGTACTCCACCAGAATCACGCCCGTCTGCACCGAAACGCCGAACAACGCCAGGAATCCCACGCCCGAAGACACGCTGAAATTGGTATGCGTGAAATACATCGCCAGAATTCCGCCCACCGGCGCCATCGCCACGTTCATCAACACCAGCGACGCCCACTTCATGGACCCGAACATGGAGTACAGAATGAAGAAAATCAGCAGCAGCGTGAGCGGAATGATCACCGCCAGCCGCCGCGCCGAGCGCTTCTGCGATTCGTACTCGCCGGCCCACTCCAGCCGGTAACCCGGCGGCAGCTTGACCTTGGCCTCGACCGTCTTGATCGCTTCCTCCACCGTGCTCCCCAGATCGCGCCCGCGCACGCCGTACTTAATCGCCACATAGCGCGAGTTCCCTTCCCGGTACACTTCGGAAGCGCCGTCCTTCATGCTGATGCTGCAGAGCTGCCCCAACGACACGCGTTCGCCCGACGCCGCCAGCAGCCGTATATTCTGGATCTGCTCGATGGTGCTGCGATACTGCGGCTGATAACGCACCACCAGGTCGTAGCGTTCCTCGCCCTTCAAAACCTGCGACACCGCCTTGCCGCCGACCGCGGTTTCGACCGCGTCCTGGATGTCCGAAACATTGATGCCAAAGCGATCCGCCTTGGCGCGATCCACCACCAGATTCAGATTCGGCTGCCCGATCACGCGAAACAGCCCTAGCCCCTCGACGCCGCGAATCTTGCTCATCGCCGCCACAATTTCGTCGCCCTTTTGCTCCAGCAGCGGCAGATCGGTGCCGTAAATCTTGACCGCCAACTCGCCCTTCACGCCGCTCACCGCTTCCTCCATGTTGTCGGAAATCGGCTGCGAAAAATTCCAAGTCACGCCGGGGAATTGGTCGGCCTCCTCACCCAACGCCTCGATCAGTTTGTCTTTGTCCTGGTGGAACAGCGGACGCCACTGGTCCTTCGGCTTCAGATCGATAAAGTATTCGGTGTTGAAAAAACCCGTGGTATCCGTGCCATCGTCGGGACGCCCCACCTGGCTCACCACTTGCGTTACTTCCGGGAACTTCGCGAACATCACGCGCGCATCGTTCATGATGCGAGTCCCTTCCGTCGGACCCGTACTGGGCGCCAGCGACCCGCGCGCCCAAATCGCGCCTTCATCCAGATGCGGCAGGAATTCCGAGCCGATGTCGCGCGCCAGCAACAGCACGCCCGGCCAGAGCTCGCCACCGCCACGCCTACCGTAATCCAGCGCCAGCGAATCGCTAAAGACACTCCCGACGCATACAGGCGCGTCAGCACGTTCATCAGCGGATTGTTCCATTCCTTGGTCCCCTTGGGGAAAACGATACTCGCCAGCACCGGCGTGAGGAACATCGAAAACAGCAGCGCGCCTAAGAGCGCAAACGCCACCGTCCAAGCCATCGGACGGAATAGCCGCCCTTCCACGCGCTGCAGCGTGAAGATCGGCAGGTAAGCGGTAATGATGATCGCGATCGAAAAGAACACCGGCCGCTGCACCTCGCGCGCCGCCCGCCGAATCTTCTGGCTGACACTTTCCTCCGCTTCACCCGGATTCGCCGGATGACTCAGCAGCCGCACGATGTTCTCCACCATTACCACCGCGCCCTCGACAATCATGCCGAAATCCAGCGCGCCCAGCGACAACAGGTTCGCCGGAATGTGGCGCAGATCCAAACAAATCGCCGCGAACAGCAAAGAAAACGGAATGGTCAGCGTCACGATCAGCGCCCCGCGCAAATTGCCCAGGAACACAAACAGAATCACCGAAACCAAAATGATGCCCTCGGTCAGGTTATGCAGCACCGTATGCGTAGTCAGTTGCATCAGGTCGCTGCGATCCAGATGCGGAACGATCTTCACGCCCGGCGGCAGAAAATTCTTATTGAGGAAATCCGACCTTCTCATGCAGCGCCTCCAGCACGCCGTCCGCGTCCGCGCCCTTGCGCAGCAGCACGATCCCCGAAACCACGTCCGGATTGTCGATCACCTTGCCGGGCTCCGGATGCACCGCCTTGCCCACTTGCCCCAGCCGGATCTTTGGCCCTTGCTCCACGCGCCCGATATCGCGCACCCGCACCGGAATCCCGTTTTGCGTCTTGAGCACCGTTGCGCCGATATCGCTGCTGTTTTCGACCAATCCCACCGCGCGCACATTGATCGCCTGCTCGCCGCGCTCGATGAAACTTCCGCCCGCGTTGATGTTATTGTTAGCCAGCGCCGTCTCCACCTGCCCGATGTTCAATCCGTAAGCGATCAGATTATTGGGATCGACATTACACCTGATACTCGCGCGTGGTCCCGCCAAACACCGCCACATCGATCACATCCGGCACGGATTTCAACTGCTTCGTCAGCACCCAGTCCTGCAGCGTCTTCAAGTTCATCACGTCGTACGCGGGATTCGTGCTCTGCAGCGTGAAGAAGTAGATCTGCCCCACCGGACTGTAATCCGGCCCAATCGTCGGCTGCAGTCCGTTGGGCAAATTCACCTGCGACAGCTTTTCCAGCACCTTCTGCCGGTTCAAATCGTTGCTCGACCCATCGTCGAACACCATCATCACGCTCGACAGTCCGAACAGCGAGACCGAACGCAGCGCCGTCAACTGCGGCAGCCCGTTCATCTGCGCTTCGATCGGAATCGAAACCTGCTGCTCCACTTCCTCGGCCGCGCGCCCCGGCCATTGCGTGATCACCTGAACGTAGTTATTGGCAACGTCCGGATACGCTTCCACCGGCAGAGACTTGAACGAAATCGCGCCCCAGATCAGCAGCAGGATTCCGACCGCCATCACCAGGAACCGGTTGCGCAGCGCAAAATCGACGGACTTCTGAATCACCGGGCTACTCCTTCTTGACTATCGCGATCGAACAGGAGCGCGTCGCGCGCCACCTGCTCCCCGGCGCTCAAACCGCTGAACACCTGCTCGGTGCCGTCGGCGTTAATCGCACCCGCATGCACTTCCTTGCGGCGGAACTGATTGCCTTCGCCTTTGACGAACACCCAGTCGCGATCCTGCAAACGCAGCACCGCGCTCGCCGGAACCACCGTTCGCATCTGCGCGCCCTTGCGACACGAAATGCACGGTCGCAAACATATTGGGACGCAAGATTCCGCGCTCGTTCGATAGCTCGATGCGAACTTTGGCCGTGCGCGTATTGGGATCCAGCAGCTTGCCGATATTGGCGATCCGCCCGCTAAACATCCGCCCCGGATAGGCGTTCAATTCGATCTGCGCCCGGTCTCCCACGTGCACCTGCGCCAGATCGTTTTCGTAAACATCGCAAATCACCCAGAGCTGCGAAAGGTCCGCGATGGTGAACAGATTGGGAGAATTGTCCAGCGATTTCACACCCGCCGCTGCCGTCACGTTCTGCTCGACGATGGTGCCCGAAATCGGCGCGTGCACTTCAATCACCGCCGAAGGGCGCTGCGGATCGCCTCCCAGAATGCGGATGTGATCCAGCGCGGTTTGCGTATCCACTTTCGCCTTCTCGTAAGTCTCAACGGCGACATCCAGATCCTTCTGCGCCAGCGCCCCGTGCGAAGACAAAAGCTGGGCGCGCTCCGCTTGCGTCTTCGCCAGCGCCTCATCGGCCTGGAATTTCTTGTAATCCGAAAACGCCTGCGACATATCCGAGCTGTTGATGGTCAACAGCAGCTGGCCCTTTCTCGACGTCGTCGCCCAAACGCGCATGGATCTCGATCACACGCCCCGACGAAAGCGCATTCACCGGCACCGTCCGGCTCACATCGGGAGCCACAGATCCGTTCGCCACCAGTTCGTTCACCTCCGCGCGCGCCGCCGCCGTCGCCAGAGGAAAACGCTCGGGCTTGTCCACCGTGATCAAATTAGGATCGGGAGCCTGCTCCACCTTCACAGCCGGAGCGACATTCGAAACCGCATCCACCTTCTGGCTGCTGCATCCGGCAATACCCGCCAGACACGCCACCATCGCATACATACGTCACAACGATGCTGTTTCACGGCATCACCTCCTTGCCCACGGCAAGATTCATTTGCCCCGCGGCGGTCAGATAAGAACCCACCAGGTTCAGATAACTCAGTTGAATATTCCGGTAATCGGCCTGCGCGCTCAGGAAATCAAGCAAGCGACGCCCCGCCGTTCTGATACGCGAACGAAATCGTGTCCCGCACTTTGGCCGCTTGCTGCAGATACTTGTCCTTATAGGGACGTAATAGCGCGATATTGCTGGCGATGGTCGCGTAGGCCGAATCCACATCGCTGAACACCTGCGCCCGGCCCGCATCTACCAGCGCCTGGTTGCGGTTGATATCCAGTTGCGTGCGCAGCTTCTCGCCTTGATTGCGATCGAAGACACGCAGCGGAATGGTCACGCTCGCGCCGAAGTATTGTTGTCAAACGGATTATTGAACGGCGGATTGCGCGTGACCAGTCGACGCCGAATGTCGGGATCTGCCGAACCGTTGGCGATCGCCAACTGATGGTCCGTCTTCGACTTCGTTACCGCCTGCAGCGCCGCCTTCAGATCCGGACGCGCATCCAGTGCCGCGGCACGAAACTCCTCGAGTGGCGTCATCTGTTCGCTGAAATCGAACTTGCCGTTCACGTCGAATTGCTCGATCGGAGTGCGGTCGTTCAGCAGGCTCAACAATTGAATCTTGGCCGTGCGTAAGCTCACATCCGCGGTCTGCAAATCCGATTCATACTGCACCCGCTGCAATTCCAGGCGCCCCAGATCTACTTCGGAGATGTCGCCCGCCTGCTGCCGGGTCCGATTCACCTCCAGCACGCGATCGTAGTAAGCCAGATTGTCCTGCGCCACCTTCAAAATCTCCTTGGCGTGCAGAATCGAAACGAACGCGCTGCGCAGGTTGAACAGCAGACGTGCGTTCCTGATCCTCCAGCGTGGAGGAAGCAATCGCCGTCGCGCCCTGCGCGCTATCCCGCCGCAGTTCACGCTTGTGCTCGCGCTCATGCAGATAGCTGCCGGAGACCAGCGGCAGCGCATTGCCCAGCGGCCGGTAGGGATTGGGAGAAAACGGATCCAGCTGATCCAGCGTCGCCGTAGCGTCCGGGTTCGGCCGCAAATAGGCCGTGATCTCCTGCGCCTTGGATTGCTCGACCCCCACCCTGCCGGCGGTCAGATTCGGATTGTTTGCTCGGAAGCGCTCGCGGACCTGCTCCCATGTCAATGCAGTCTGGGCGGAAACCGCTGAGGCTGCTAACAGGAACCCGGCAAGCGCCCGCCCAATAAGGCGTGGCATTCTTCCCCTCCTAAAACTTTTTGAATACTGGATTGAAAAAAGTTAGAGCGAAGCGAGAGAACGGCTAGGAGGAGCGCGGCCGGCGCAGGAAGGAAGGAAGCGGTCTAAACTCTCCGGATGGATCGCCAAGGCCAGCGTAAAGAGGCACAGTGCCACGGTGAGCGCCAGGACGGCGGTGACTTGCGCCGACTCCAGTACTTCCAGCAGCCCCACCAGAATCGCCAGCATTTCCGTGCTGGGGTGCTGAGCGCTCCAGGACGAATGCCCGGGCGAATCCGCCATGGCCTGGGCGTTGAGAAGGTCGATGCGAACAGAGTCGTCGCTAGCCGATACGCAGGGGAACAGCGAAACCAGCGCCAGCCCCAGCGCCAAAGCCCGCCCCATCACCAGGCGGCGGCTGGACACGCCTCTGCGGCTCGTCGAAACGAGGAACCACGTGAAGGCGGCCACGCACAAGGCCAGCCATGCGAGATTCAACAGAGAATTCGCGTATTGCATCTATTTTGAGTATACCCACACGGCAGCGCGATCTCCATAGGCGGGGTACGCCTGCTAAGTGAGACGCTCGGATAGGCGGGGCCGTTACTGGCCGAAATATCCGGCAGCGAGTTCGGGCTTCTGTTCCAGCGCCTGGCGCCAGAATTCGCGAGCCTCATCCGGCTTGCCCTGCGATTTGAGCGCATGGCCCAGGTTGAGCAGCGCTTCCGGGAAGTTGGGACGATCCGACAGCGCCTCTTGATAGAGGCGGACGGCATCTTCCACCTGGCCGGACTTCTGCAACAGCAGGCCGGTGTTGTAGAACAGTTCCGGAGTGCGTTCGCCGGCCTCGATCAGCTTGGCCTGCAGGTCGAGAGCCTTGTCCAGATCCTCGCGTTCGACGGCCAGAGCCGCCAAGCCGCGCAGCGCGTCGATCGAATGCGGATCGGACGCCAGCACCGCTTCAAACGCTTTGGCGGCGCCATCGCGGTCTGACAGATTCCAGCAGCACAGACCCAGGTTGAGCTGTGCCTCGGGCCACGCCGCGCGCTTGCGGACGCAGGATTGGAACGCTTCCGCGCCGCCGCGATAGTCGCGCGCGCGCCAGCCGCAGATAGCCCAGACGGAACCACGCGTCTTCCCAATCGGGATTGCGCGAAAGCAGCTTCACGTACAGCCGCTCGGCTTCTTCCTTTTCACCCTGCTGCTCGATGACGCTGGCCAGATTGTAAATCACATCGGCCTGATCGGGAGCAATCTGCAGCGCCCGCTCGTAACCTTCGCGAGCCCCGGCCAAGTCGCCCGGTTTCCTGCTTCACGATGCCCAGATTCACGTGCGCCTGCTTGGCGTCGGGACGGATGCGCACCGCCTCGCCATAAGCCTTGGCCGCTTCCGGCAGCTTGTTACGCTTCTGCTCGGCCACGCCCAGATTGAACCAGCGCTCGAAATGATCCGGCGTGAATTCGACCAGCTTCGCGCACAATTGCGCGGCCGCTTCGAAATCGTTGTTGTGGAACGCGCAGGTCGCCAGCCCTTCCAGAGCCGCCTGCGAATGCGGACGCAGCGTCAGCAATTGTTCGGAATACTTCTGGATGGCGTCGTGGTCCTTGCGCGCCATGCCGATGGTGACCAGATTCACCAGGCATTCTTCAGACTGCGGATTCTTGCCCAGAAGCTGCAAATAGATCGAGGTCGCTTCATCGAACTTCCACAGCAATTGCAGCGAGACCGCCTTGCCGAACAGCGCCGTCTCATGCGCCGGCGTGCGCGCCAGCACCTTATCGAAACAGACGATGGCCGGCTCCGGCTTCTCCTGATGCAGCAGGCAGATTCCCAGGCCCAGTTGCGCTTCGTTGCGATTGGGATCGGCATCCAGCGCCTTCTGGAACGCTTCCGTGGCTTCGTTCCAGCGGCCCAGCTTCTCGTAGCAGATGCCCAGATTGAAGTTGGCGGTGGTGTGCCGCGGCGCCAGCGTCAGCAGCTTCTCATAGCTCTTGATGGCATCGTCATACTGCTCGAGCTCAAACTGCAAGTGGCCCTTGGCGGAGTAGATCTCCGTGCTCTCCTCGCCGTTTTCGAGAGCCGTGTTCAGCTCCTTCAAGGCCTCTTTGTGCTTGCCTTCGAGGTGCAAAGACACCGCCCGCGCCAGTGCGGGCGAGACCGCTTTGCTCTCTGTCTGCGCCGCGCTTTCGTTGGCGTTCCTGTCTTAGGCGTACTCATAGTTACCAGCTCCCGTTCGTTGTTGGAATATTGTAGGGCGCCAAATAGGCGCAAAGGCGGCCCAGCATGTCGTACTGATGCGTCAACTGCAGCCACCGCAGGCGGCTCTCTTCGCCCTTGGGAGCGAAGAACCCGACGCCGCCGCGCTTCAGCCGCGCGTCGGTCCAGTTGTCTACCACCGAGCCCTGCAAACTCAGCAAGAAAGTGTCGTCATGCACGTTCATGCTGATGCGGTAGAGCATGTCCGGACGCGTATCGATCGCAACCTTGGTATCCACGCGGGTTTCCGCCTTGCCGTCGATCACCGCGTAGCGCGTGATGCCCAGCGTCGGCAGCGGTCCGCCCTTCAAAACCACCAGCTTCACCACGTAGTAGTTATCGAAGTCCTTCGCGCGCACCACCCAGCTCAAAGCTTTCTTATCGACCATGCCCAGGAAATCCATGTCATAGTCGGTCAGCCCCATCGAAGGCTTGTAGAGCGCCAGCGTTCCTGGCTTCACGAAACCGTTGCCGTCGAACGACCAGCCCGACGACATATCCCCGCGCGCCTGCCAGTCTTCCAGACCCGACCGGAAGTCCTCGCTCAAGGAAACCGCCGCCCGCTGCGCCACACTGTTGCGCACATTGATAAACTGCTCGCGGAACCCATTGCCAATGTTCTTTGAGATGTTCTTCGAAATGCCTTGCGTGGTCTGCGGCGCCGCCGACTGCACCTTCGGCAGCGACGGACGCAGCGCCAGTCCCAATAGAATCGGAATCGCGACCGCCAACAGCTTCAGATCCCGCGGAGCATGCTGCCAGAAATCGGCGGCGTGCGCCCACAGGTGCTTTCTTTCTTCAGCGTCGGTAAGACTTTGCGTCCAAGCCAGGAATCCGTGCAACTGCGGCTTGTCTCCGCCCTCGATCGGCTCGAACTTCGTCACCGGATTCATGGGTGCGTTCGAAGCATAGACCTGCTCGACGCTGGTCGAAACCGCAGTCGCAGCCGGCGGCGCAACGGCTTTTGCGCGGAATGCCAGCGGCAGAACTTTTGCCCGCGGCGGATTCTGCTCCGTCCGGCCCCACCCATCCGGCAAGCGGAACAATCTGCAGTTGCGGCTTTGCCGCCAGCGCATCCGCATTCTCTAGCGCAGCCGAGATCACTCCCGCCTGACTTGCCACCGTCAACGTGCACGGCGGGGCGGTCTGCAGACCTAGTTCGATAGTTTGCGCCGACAGTTGCTTACGCGGAGCGGGGGAAGGTTCAATCTCAGTCACATTAGCCAGCAGTTGAACCGGCCCTGACTGCATGGTGACGCCGTAACGGCAACCCGGAGCCGTATTCAAACTCAAGGCCACGGATTGCGACGCTAGTTGCGTCATAGGGCTCGCGGTCGCACTGCGCAGTTCCAGGGCCTCAGTCGATTGCAGGCCTTCGGCAAGCGCTTTCACTGTCGCGTCCACGCCATCGAAGATCGGATAACGGCTGCCCGGAGCCAAAGACATCGCCGGTCCCGCTGCCGGAATCGCTAGATTCATCCACGGCACGCCGCTGCTGGCCTGCCATTGCAGAGCCTGCGCATATCCGCGCAAATCTGCGGGCTGCGCGTCTCCAGCCGCGCCCGCGCGTGCGGCTAACGCCTTGGGAGCGTTGCTCAAAGTCAGCGGCTCCAGCCGCGTGACGGCCACCACCGCCGGGGCTGCGAAGTTGGCGTCAAGACGCGTGTTCTGTGCTCTTGCGACAGTCTCAATCGCTTCAAGTGTCTTGAGCGCCTGCGCCGGGGCTACCGCCTGCGCCCCAAACTGTTGCAGCGCCATCAGGCTTTCGGCGAACGGTGGAAGTCTCTCCTCCACCTCGGGAAGCACTTCGGGAAGGAGTTGGCTCAGTTCGACGGGCTCCGGGACCAATCCCAACGGAACTTGCATGACCGGTTTGCCGGCAAACTCGACTGGGCCGGATTTCTCGGCATCCGTGCGGATCACTGACGCGAATCCGCAAGCTAAGAACCGCGGCATCGGTACGGCCGAAACCGCCCCCAGCGTATAGTCCTGTTTCTCGCTGGCGCTCTGCGGAATTGCCGGCCGGCTCAGCGGCCACAGAATGAATTCGCCGTTCCAGGCAGCGCGGATCGCATCCCACGCACGCAGTCCCGGCTTGTCTTCCAGCACGAATCCAGCGAAGGTGACGTTGCCCGTATTCGCAGCCGAGCGGGCCATTTCCGATACTTCGAGCTCCGGTTCCATCGGCTCGGCGGCAGCGGCGTCATCAACTTGATAGTAGTGGGCCGAACTGACCGGCTCGCTGGCGGCCGGTTTCCCCAGGATCGCTTCGAGCGTGTCCGCCGGCGCACGATATGCACGTAGCGAATCGTGGGTTTGGTGCAGGCGTTCCACTGCCAGACGCTCTTGTTCCTGCCAGTACGCGTCGCTGTGCGCTTTGCAACAGAATTGCCCGCTGGTGAGCTTACGGTAGAGCGGTAGTTTCCCGTCGCAATAAAGGCACCGTAAATTGCCGGACCACGCCATGCCCAATAGTACGGCGTACGGAATGGAATTACTACGAGGCGAACGCCTTAGTCGACCCTTAGGGGTTTGGCCTAAAACCCCAGCGAATCACACGCCCCAACAGTAGTCCTCGACCGCCTTTTGGACGTTGGGATCGTCCTCGTGGAGGCGCATCAGCTCCAGCCGCATGGCGTCGACTAAGGCGAACCAACTGGCCTCGATGACGTTCTCGGAGACGCCTACCGTGGCCCAACTGCGCTTGTGATCGGACCATTCGATCAGCACCCGCACCCGTGCCGCCGTGCCCTTCTTGTTGTCCAGCACGCGGACCTTATAGTCGGTCAGCTGCACGCTGGCGATGGCCGGGTAAAGCGTCGACAAGCACTGCCGCAGCGCCACGTCCAAAGCGTTCACCGGACCGTTGCCGCTGGCCGAAGCCGTCAGCACGTTGTCCTGCACCTTCAAAGTCACGTTGGCAGTGGAATGGGCGGCCTTCGTGATCACTTCGTAGCTGACCACTTCAAACAGGTTGAGCCCCGGCCGCAGCGCCTCGCGGACCAGCAGTTCGAAAGTGCCCTCGGCGGCTTCGAGTTCATAGCCCTGGAATTCCATCTGCTTGATGCGATCGAGCAGGTGGCGGCGCGCCGCGTCGTCCAGCCGGTCTTCGAGGCCATGCTGCTTGAGTTTATAAAGGATACTACCCTTGCCGGAAAGATCGCTTAACAGCACGCGTTGCCGGTTGCCGACCAATTTAGGACTGATGTGTTCGTAGGTATTCGAATCCTTGAGCACCGCGTTCACGTGCACGCCGCCCTTGTGCGCGAAAGCGCTGTGACCCACATACGCCTGATCGCCGCGCAACGGCAAATTCGCCAGCTCCGCGATGAAGCGCGCCGCCGAAGTAAGCTGCGTCAGCCGCTCCTTACCGATGGTCGAGTGCCCCATCTTCAGTTCCAGGTTGGCGATGATCGTGGTGAGGTTGGCATTCCCGCAGCGCTCGCCATAGCCGTTGAAGCACCCTTGCACATGCTGAAATCCCTGCTCCACCGCCGCCAGCGCGTTGGCGACTGCCAGCTCGCAGTCGTTGTGCGTGTGGATGCCCAGTATCCCTTCGAAGCTTTTGCGCACATCGGCGCAGATTTCGGCAAGCTGACCGGTCATGGTGCCGCCATTGGTATCGCACAGGGTTAACGTGTCAGCACCCGCCTTGTGAGCAGCTTCGAGAGTGCGAAACGCAAAGTCCCGGCTATGCTTGTAGCCGTCAAAGAAATGCTCGGCGTCGTAGATCACTTCTTTGCCGTGCGCCTTCAGGTAGCGCACAGTGTCCGAGATCAGCTTCAGGTTTTCTTCCTCGGTGATGCCGAGCGCCTTGCGAACATGCAACTCCCAGGTCTTGCCGAAGACGCACACCACCGGCGTATCGGCCTCGATCAGCGCGTTGACGCTCGCGTCTTCCTCCACCGGGTTGCGCGCCATGCGGGTGGCGCCGAACGCAGTCAATCTCGCATGTTTGAACTGAATCGACTTGGCGCGAGCGAAGAACTCTTTGTCCTTCGGATTCGACCCGGGCCAGCCGCCCTCGATATAGTCGATCCCCAGCTCATCCAGCCTGTGGGCCACCAGGACTTTGTCATCCGCCGAGAGGCTGACGGCCTCGCCCTGGGTGCCATCGCGCAACGTCGTATCGAAGGTAAAAACACGCATATTATATGGCCCTCCCGCGGGCCTCCCGGCGGCTTAACTAGGCCGCCGGCACTCCTACTTCTTTTTTCTTTTTGAGGAACGGCATCATCTTGCGGAGCTCCGCGCCGACCTGCTCGATCTTCTGGTTCTGCGCGACTTCACGCATATGCAGGAAGTTCTTGCGGCCGCTCTTGTTCTCCGCGATCCAGGCGCGTGCGAACTCGCCGGACTGAATCTCCGACAAAATCTTCTTCATCTCGACTCGCGTCTGGTCGTTGATCACGCGCGGGCCGCGCGTGTAGTCGCCATATTCCGCCGTGTCCGATACCGAATACCGCATGTAGCTGAGACCGCCTTCATAAATAAGATCGACAATCAGCTTCAATTCATGTAGGCACTCAAAATAGGCGATTTCAGGTGCATAACCCGCGTCAACCAAGGTTTCGAAACCCGCGCGAATCAGTTCGCTCGCGCCGCCGCAAAGCACGGCCTGCTCGCCGAACAGATCGCTCTCCGTCTCTTCTTTAAATGTGGTCTCGATCACGCCGGCCTTCAGGCAGCCCAGCGCCAACGCATATGCCAGTGCCTGCTCGAGCGCCTTGCCTGAAGCGTTCTGATGAACCGCGACCAGCGCGGGCACGCCCACGCCTTCGGTGTAGAGCTCGCGCACGCGATGCCCCGGAGCCTTGGGTGCGATCATGCTCACGTCGACATCCGGCGGAGGAGTAATGGTCTTGAAGTGAATCGAGAAGCCGTGCGCGAACATCAGCGTCTTGCCGGCGGTCAGGCCGGGCTTGATATCGGTTTCGTAAAGATCGCCTTGCAGGTGATCGGAAACCAGGACCATCATCGTGTCGGCGGCTTTCGCGGCTTCGGCGGTGGTCATCACGCGCAGTCCGGCGGCCTCAGCCTTCGCCCAGCTCTTGCTGCCCGGATACAGGCCGACGATCACGCTCACGCCCGAATCACGCAAATTCAACGCGTGGGCGTGGCCTTGGCTGCCGTAGCCGATAATCGCGACTGTCTTGCCCTTAAGCAACGCGAGGTTGCCGTCTTGTTCATAAAACCTTTTTGCCATTTCTGTGGAGACTCCGTATTGAGATTAGGTGTTAGCTTACTTGGGTAACTTCTTCTTTACTCACGGGCGGGGCCAGCTTCAGTTTCTTGCTGTCGAGCGAAACCACCACCAGTCCGGAGCGGGTCACTTCGATCTCGCCGTAGCTGCGCATTACATCGATAAATTCGTCGAGCTTTTCAGGATCGCCAGTGGCCTCAAGCGCGAAGCCTTCGACCGAGGAATCGACGGCGCGCGCGCCGAAAATCTCGGCTTCCTTCAGGATCGCCGTGCGGTTCTGCATGCTGGCGCGTACGCGCAGCAGGACCAATTCCCTGCGCACCGCGGGACCTTCGGTCGAGTCAGTCGCCTGCAGCACATTGATCAATTTGTTCATCTGCTTGATCACTTGGGCGCGCTGGCTAGGCTCGACATCCACCACGATACTCATGCGCGACAGCTCGGGGTCGAGCGTGCGCGCGACCGTCAGACTCTCGATGTTATAGCCGCGCGAACTCAGGAGCCCGGTGACCCGCATCAACGCGCCGGGCTTGTTTTCCATTAACAAAGAAATCAACTGCAACATGCTAGGCGACCTCCACGGGTTGCGGCGGCCCCAGCACCATCTCGTTGACCGCGCCCCCTGCCGGAACCATCGGATACACGTTTTCAAACGGCGTAACCTTCACGTTCAGCAAGTACGGACCCGGCTCCTTTACCGCTTCCTCCAGCGCCTGGCGCAACTGGCTGGGACGCGATACTGTGCGGCCCGGGAAACCATAAGCACCCGCCAGTTTCTCCGGATCCGGGAAAGTATCGAGCTGCACCTGGCACAGGCGATTGTTATAGAACAGCTCCTGCCATTGGCGGACCATGCCCAGGTAACCGTTGTTCATCACGATAATCTTCACCGGCAGGCCTTGGTTTGCAATGGTGGCCAGTTCCGGAATCGACATTTGGAAGCCGCCGTCGCCGCAGATGGCAAACACCAGTTTGTCGGGACGCGCATATTGCGCACCCAGCGCCGATGGCAATCCGAAGCCCATCGAACCCAGACCGCCGGAATTGATCCACAGGCGCGGATGGTTGAACTTGATCAACTGCGCGGCCCACATCTGGTGCTGGCCCACGTCGCTACATACGATGGCTTCGCCGCCCGACAGGCGGTCGATTTCGGCCATCAAGTGTTGCGGTTTGATTTCATCGGTCGAGAACACCGGCTCGAGCGGATGCTCGCGCTGCCAGTCTTTAATCTGCCCCCACCAGGCCGCGCGCGAAGTGGCATTCTTGCTCTTCATTTGCGGAGCGGTCGCTTCCAATTCCTCGAGAATCTTTCCGAGCACCTTCTTGACGTCGCCAACGATGGGCACATCCGGCGTGCGGATCTTGCCCACTTCGGCGGGATCGATATCGACATGAATCACTTTGGCGTGCGGCGCAAAAGCCGAGAGCCGTCCTGTAACGCGATCGTCGAAGCGCGAGCCGAGGGCGATCAGTAGATCGGTCTCCGTCATGCCCATATTTGCAGCGTAGCTGCCATGCATGCCGGGCATGCTCACGAAGTTCGGATGATTCGCGGCAAGACCGCCCAGCCCCATCAACGTGGTGACCGCCGGAGCATCAATCATCTCTACCAGTTGCCGCAATTCGTCGTGCGCTCCCGCGTGAATGATGCCGCCACCCGCGTAGACGAATGGGCGCTTGGCTTCCCACATCGCCTGCGCCGCGCGACGGACCTGTCCGGCGTGGCCCTCGGTGTAAACCCGATAGCCCGGTAGATGGATCGAAGTCACCGGCGTGTAGTGTCCGTTCGCCTGAAACGCGTCCTTAGTGATATCGACCAGCACCGGCCCTGGGCGTCCCGTGGAGGCGATATGAAACGCCTCATGAATCGCACGCGGCAGTTCCGACAGCGTCTTGACCAGAAAGTTGTGCTTGGTCCCGGAGCGCGTGATGCCGAAGGTGTCGGCCTCCTGAAACGCATCGCTGCCGATCAGCTTGCTGGTGACTTGACCGGTGATGGCGACGATTGGGATCGAGTCCATCATGGCGTCGACCAGACCCGTCACCAAATTGGTGGCGCCGGGGCCCGAAGTCGCGCAGCACACCCCCACCTTGCCAGTCGCCCGCGAGTAGCCTTGGGCGGCGAAAGCGGCGTTCTGCTCGTGCCGTACCAGCACGTGCTTGATCGGCGAGTCATAGATGGCGTCATAGAACGGCAGTGTCACGCCGCCCGGGTAGCCGAAGATAACTTCCACCTTTTCACGTGCTAAGCACTCCAGAACGATCTGCGCGCCATTCATGAGGTTTGTCGACATAGCCTTTTGTACCCTCTAAAAACCAAAATTACCAAACGAACCCAAGCGACCCATTCACTAGGCCCCCTAATAACACAAAAGCCACTGTCCGAGGGTTGCTTCCCCTCGCCCAGTGGCCAAGATCCTTGCTTTAAGAATCGGGCCGTTCAGGCGAGGCCGGTTACACCGACCCCAATAATAAGTACTACCACCTGAACTACCAAAATAAGAACGGAAGAGAGCGCGACGCGCTGGCGGAGGGCCTGGTTGGGATCCGTAAGGTTCATCTCGTCTCTTGAGTATGAGCATACAGGGAAAAGGATGCAAATGCAACAGTGATTTCGTATTAAAAATAGTTATTACCGCATTGTCGTGTCGAGCATCGCCTAAAATATTGAATACGATGAAGTTGGACATAAGCATACTGGGCGGCTCTCGCACTGGGGTCGCTGCTGGCCGCACTTGTCTGGCGTTCCCGGCTGGAACTATCGTGGGCTACCAGAGCTTACGGCCGCCGTGCCCGGAAGAGCCCAGCAAGTTGACTGTATGGTGGTCATCCCCGCCCGTAACGAGGAGGCAAACATCGGAGCCGCGGTCCGCAGTTTGCCGCCGGATTCGGTCATCGTTGTCGATGATTTCTCTCGCGACAAAACCGCGCAGGAAGCGCGCGCTGCCGGCGCGGGGGTCCTGCCGGCTCCCCAGCCGATCGCGGGCGCGGTGGGCAAATCCAACGCCTGCATGGAGGGCGCGCGAGTGCTAACCTCGCGCTGGATTCTCTTCGCCGACGCCGACACGCGCTTCGAGCCGGGGTTCGTCGAGAGCGCGGTCGCGGCGGCCGAAGGCCGGCAAGGTCGATTTTCTGTCGGTCTATCTGAGAGCGGAATATCGAACGCTCTTGGGAATGCGCCTTATCGCCCTACGGCGGCGCCCTGTATTTCTGCGGGATCAACCCGCGCGCCGATCCGGTATCCGCCTTTAACGGCCAGTGCGTGCTGGTGAACCGCGCAGCTTACGAATTCATTGGGGGACACAAGGCGGTACTGGGTTATCGTGTGTGAAGACGTCAAAATGGCGGAGCTGGCGAAACGGCATCGCATGAATTTCGCAGTGATGCGGGCGCCGCGGCTGGGCCGGGTCCACATTCGCCCTGCCGACTTCGTGCGAAATGCCAGACGCTTCGCTGAAGTGAGTTCCTGGACGAGGCATGTGCATCGTTTTCGCCGCTGCCGTGTGGGCGCTGTGGCTGCCGATGCTGATCGTTTTGTCCGCGCGCCATCAGTTCGCGGCTGCGATCGCCTGGGCGCTGCTGCCGAGCGTGTTCCTGTCTCCCGTGGTATGGGTGGGCGCGGGCGATTCTGGCTCCCGTCGGCATCTATGCGATTCTGCCAAGCCTGTTGCGTGGTGCGTCTGGGCGCCGCCACGGGCCGCCACGTAGAGTGGAAGGGTCGTGTAATCTAAGGCTAAACACCCCTTTTCATGCCCGAAACCATTCAGGGAACCATTGCTTCGATCGCGATTCTCGACGACGATGCCGACTTCCGCACTTACCTCGAAGACTTCCTCTCCGATGAGAGCAGCTACTCGGTGCGCGCCTTTGGCAACGCGCGCGATCTGTATGAAAGCTGCGAGGAGAGCCTGCCCGACATCGTTCTGCTGGACATGAAAATGGGCGACGCCAGCGGCGACAAGGTGCTGGAGCAATTGATTTCGCGCTGGCCCGGATTGTGCGTGATCATCATCACCGGCTACCCGTCGCTCGAAGACATGCGGACGACTTTCAAGCTGAAAGTCTTCGACTATCTGGCGAAGCCGTTTTCGCTCACGCAGCTTCGTCAGGTGCTGAAGAACGCGGTCGAGGCTTTTGGCTTGGGCAAGTCTCCGCAGGACCGTTTGCGCGAGCGGCTGGGGCATTCGATCAAGATGCTGCGCGTGGAGCGGGATTGGTCTCTGAAAGACCTGGCCACGCAGACCAAGCTGAGTGTTTCGCAGATCAGTGCCATCGAGCGCGGGACGAATCTGCCTAGCATTGAGAGTTTGCTGGCGATCTCGAAGGCGTTTGATAAGAAGCCGAGTGAGATATTGATGGGGATTGATTTTTAGGTTCTTGAAATCAGAGTCGGCAGCTAATATGGACCCCTCGCTCCCGTTGTTTCCGGTCTACGTCCGCCAAGGACGAAGGTGGAATAACTATTTGGGTATATCGGCTTTAATGGGTCGATCCTCATCGCCCCGGAATTCGACGACGGCCTTCCCTTCTCCGAAGGTTTTGCTGCGGTCTCAATCAAGGGGAGGTGGGGGTACATTAATAAACTCGGCGAGACTGCTATCGCTCCCGTTCTGAAAAGCGGTAGCTATTTTGAAGAAGGCCGAGCCGTGGCCTCCCTGAAGAAACGCGGCTACATCAACACAGCGGGCGAGTGGGCTGTGCCGCCGCAGTACGATCTTGCGGCGAACTTCAGTGAAGGCCTGGCTTGGGTAGGCGCCGCAGATCTATTCGGATTCGTCGACCCGAGCGGCACCGAGACCATTCCGCTTATGTATCAGAGCGTCCGGGGGTTCGTCGCTGGGGTCGCCGCGGTGAAGGTTGGTGAGAAGTGGGGATACATTAACCGGGACAACCAGTTTCTGATTGAGCCGCGATTCGATGGCTGTGTCGCAGGACCATTCAATGAGGGGCTAGCGAGGGTTGCAGAAGATGAACGATGGGGGTTCATTAATCGTGCGGGAGAGTTCACAATCGAACCCCAATTTGAGATGGCATATGACTTCCACGAGGGCCGGGCCGCGGTAGAGATCGACGGGAAAACAGGTTAAGTCGACCATTCCGGGAAATCGTCATCGCTCCGGTATACGAATATTGCTCGGAGTTTGCGGGCGGCCTGGCGGCGGTATCGCTTGCAAGAAATCCTGTGGGGAAAAAGTTCGGTAGAACGGGTTTTATTGACCCAGATGGCGATTTCTTGATTCCGCCTCAGTTTGGAGAGACCGGAAGGTTTCGCTCTGGTTTGTGTCTGGTAACGACGGAGAGGGAGATCGGCCACATCAATAAGTCCGGCGAGTTCGTGTGGAAAGGACCTTACGTAGAATCTCATCTCGGGTCAGATATCGGACTATAAACGCGATTCAGACCTCTCGCTCGCGACGCGCTGCTTTCCCAAGAAATCGCTGGTCACGTTACATTAAAGTTAAGATGGTTTCGATTGAGCCGCTCCGCATCGAGATCGATAGTGAAGACGATGGCCGTTTCCTGGCTTCCGTCCCCGATCTTCCGGGCGTGATGGCTTATAGCGATACCGAAGATGCCGCAGTGCGTAAAGTTAAGTCGATAGCCCTGCAGGTATTGGCTGATATGGTCGAAAGTGGCGACGAGGTTCCGGAGCCGCTGAAGGCCTTGTTCGCCGCTTGAGCATTTGGCGGGCTACTAAAGCCAGGCGTGTTTCGCTGCTCTTCTGCGTCTGGGCTGGACTTTCAAGAAACAAGTTGGATCTCATCGTAAGCTCCAGAAGGCAGGCTTTCGCAACTTCACATTCTGTTTTCATGACGGCGAGGAGATCGGCCCAGCGGCTCTCGCGAAGATCGCGAAAGATACTGGGCTGCGGCCGGAAGATCTTTGATTCTATTCCTCGCGCAGCACTTCGAGGGGTTTTTGGCGCAGGATGCGGAAGCTGGCGAGCCAGCCGGAGGCTTGCGCCAGCAGAGCGGTCAGCACCACCGCGACTAGGGTTGCGCTCCAGTCGAATGCAAACTTGGCGTCCAGCAGGCGATTGAGCAATAATCTCGAAAAGACGCTGGCGAGCAGTGCGCCCATGAGTCCTGCGACCACGCCTAGAGTCAAGAACTCCACGGAGAAAATCCGTCCGGCGCTACGGCGGGTGGCGCCTAGCGTTTTTAGGATCACCACTTCGCGGACCCGGCGGAAGCGCGTGCCGGCTACGCTGGCGGCGAGGATGATCGCGCCGGCGAGAATCGCGAACGCGGACAGGAAGCGGATCACCAGCGCTACTTGATCCACCACTTGCTGCACGATGGCGAGCGCTTCGGCGACGTTGATCACCGTCACTGTGGGGAATGCTTGGTAAGCGGCGCGTTCCAGCGCGCCGACGTCGGCCGGCTTCATGCGCACGCCGCCGTAGAAAGTCGCCGGCAAACCGGTGAGAGCCGACGGATTAAACACGAACTCGTTGGCCGCGCCCACCCGCATTTGTTCCACGCGATGCAGCGCGGCGATGCGCGCGGTGAAGGTTCGTCCGGCTCCTGAGAGTTCCAACGTGTCGCCGAGCTTGGCGCCGAGAGTGCGCGCGGCTTCTTGATCGACAGAGACCACCGGCTGCGTTTCGCCGGGCGACCACCATTTGCCTTGCGTTACGGTGAGTGAACTCGGCTTCTCCTCGGCCCACATCACGGAGCGGCTGCCGCGGAAGCGCCGTGACATGCCGGTCAGTTTCAGTTCTTCGAGCGGCACGCCGTTCAGACTTTCGATGCGCACCGCCACGCTGGGGGCGAACTCCGGCTGCGCGACGACGCCTTTTTGTTTCGCGATCAGGGCTTTTAGCGGACCCACCTGCTCCGGTGTGATGCCGATCAAAAAGACGTTGGGCGCGTCGGGCGGCGCGCTCTGCACGATCTCGCCGACCAGCGAGTGCTGCACCAGGTACACCGTCAGCGTGAACATCACGCCCAGTCCCAGCGCGACCAGAATTGCTTGCGCCTGATTTCCTTGCCGGTAGAGGTTCGCGAATCCCTGGCGAGCGAGCGTCGGAATGCGCCACGGCGACCGCTGCAACGCGGTTCGAATCAGGCGCAGGAACCCGGCAGCGACCAGCGCCAGCAGGATCAGCGCAACGGTCAGCCCGCCGGCGAAGTATTCGCCCACGCGCGGCGATTCCGCGAGCCATGCTGCGACTCCGCCGATTCCCAGCAAGATCAGGATGCCCGCCGCAGCGCTCAACCACACGTCCGCGAGCCGCTGCGGCCAGGTCTTTTTCGCTTCCGGCATGTCGCGCCGCAGAATCATCGCGGGCCGCACTTTGCGAATGGCCAGCAGCGGAGGCAGTGTGAACAGCAGTGTGGTCAGAATCCCCACGGCGATCCCTTGCGCGGAAGCCGCCAGGTTCCAGCCCAGCTTGATGTCCATATTGAAGAAGCGCGAAATCAGCAGCGGGAAGTGTGCGCTCGACAATCCGGCCCACCACCACGCCAGCCAGCCCACCCACCAACCCCAGCATCAAGGTCTGCAAAGTATAAATGCCGATGATGTCGCGCGACGCCGCGCCCAGGGACTTCATCACCGCGATGTTGTCCATCTTCTGCTGCAGGTGCGCGTGCATCGCCATCGCCACGCCCAGCGCGCCGACGATCATGGCGATCAGGCTGACCAGACTGAGAAAAGTGGTGGAGCGATCCAGGCCGCGCATGATGATGGGATTCGATTCGCGGAAATCGGCGATCAGCGCTTCGGGCAACGCTTCGCGCAACGCGCCGCGCACTTCGGCCACCGGTGGCGACGTAGGACTCATCTTGAACAGATAGCGATAGGCGCCGCGGCTGCCGAATCCCATCAGGCCGGTTCGCTCGAACGCGGCGCGCGACATCATCATGCGCAGGCCCACGTTCATGCTGCCCGACATGCGGTCCGGTTCGCTGTTCACGATGGCCGAGATGCGAAAGCTTTCGGTGCCGACGCGCAGTCGATCGCCTACTTTCGCGTTCAGGCGCAACAACACGTCTTGCGCGACAGCGACGGTGTCGGGCCGTAATGCGTCGGTCAAAGCCATGGGCGGGTCCAACTTTACTTCGCCGTAGTAGGGATACTTGGCCGGGTCGACAGCCTTGATCGACACCAGCACGGGCGTCGCGGCATCGCTATTGGGGGCGGCCTGCGCCGAGGACGCCATCGAAATCGTTTCCGTGATTAGCGTGTGCTCGACACCTCGCTTGGCTAATGCATCGAGCGCCGCGACCTCCTGGTCGGTCGCAGGAGTGAACTGGCGCGCGGTGAGATCGGCCGCCATCACGGTGCGCGATTCGTCGAGCAGCGTCCCGCGGAAACTCGCGCTGAATCCTTGCACGCCTGCGAGCGCGCCCACTCCGGCCGCCACCGCCAGCACCACAAACAGAAACTTGGTCATCGACGAACGCGTTTCGCGCCAGGCGATTCTTCCGGCGGTGCGATAGCGAAAGACTCATGAGCGCGCCATCGTTCCGACAGGCTGCATTTCGTCGGCCACGACTTTACCGTCGCTCAACGTGACGATGCGGTCCGCGCGCGCCGCCAGCGTGCGATCGTGCGTCACCAGCACCAGCGTGGTGCCCTCGCGCTGATTGAGCGAGATCAGCAAGTCGAGCACCAGCGTCCCGTTCACGCTATCCAGATTGCCGGTGGGCTCGTCGGCCATCAGGATCGGAGGCTTGCACATGAAAGCACGCGCCAGCGCCACACGCTGCTGCTCGCCTCCAGAAAGCTGCACCGGGATAATGATCCATGCGGTCTTCGAGACCGACGCTCTTGAGCAGCTCGCGCGCGCGAACGAGTCCACCGGTGACGTCTCCGCCGGCGAGTTCGTAGCGGCAGGAGCACGTTCTCTTCCGCACTCAGCGTCGGGATCAATTGATAGGACTGAAACACGAAACCGATCTTCTGTGCCGCGCACCACTGCCAACTGGTCTTCCTTCAATCCGGTGATGTCGACGCCATCGATCACGACCTTGCCCGACGTAGCCGTGTCGAGCCCGGCGAGCAATCCCAGCAAGCGTGCTTTTGCCGCTGCCGGAGGCTCCCATGATGGCGACGAACTGCCCGGCCGGCATTTCCAAATCCACGCCGCGCAGGATCTCGACGCGATGCGTGCCGGTGTCGATGGTTTTGGTGAGCGCGATGGCTTCGAGGATCGGCATGCTCTTCTCTTCTATTATGATGGCAACAGATGCGGTATTCCGTCTTTTTCGCTGCGCTCTTGACGCTGGGCAACGCCTGGGCGGCCCCGCGCTTCTAAAACAGATACGAGAAAGACGCTGGTTGTGTTCGGCGATAGTTTGAGTGCGGGCTATGGACTCGCGCCGGGGCAGAGTTACCCCGACGACTTGCAGCGCAAGCTCGACGCCCAAGGCTATGCGTGGCGCGTAGTGAATCTGGGAATCAGCGGCGACACAACGGCGGGCGGGCTGGCGCGGGTGAATACCGGAGTCGCGCTGAAGCCCGCACTGGTGCTGCTGGAGCTGGGCGGGAACGACGGACTGCGCGGGCTGCCGCTGGCGATGACGCGGGAAAACTTAGAGCAGATGATTGTCGCGTTCGAGCGCGTCGGCGCGCGGGTGGTGCTGGCGGGGATGACGCTGCCTCCGAATTACGGCCCGGATTACGTGCGCGACTTCCAGGCCATTTACAGCAGCCTGGCCGCCAAATATAAGCTGCCGCTGATTCCGTTTCTGCTGCAGGACATCGTTACGCGAGACCTGCGCTACTTCCAGCGCGATGGCATGCATCCCACGGCTGAAGGCGCGCAGATTGTTTCGGACACGGTGCTGCGGACGCTGAAGCCGTTGCTGGGCGCGGCGAAAAACTAATCTTGGGACGCACGTCGCGGTAGGTGTCCAGAAAGTCTATCTGAAGGCTTTTTCGGTATTGTAGCGCACATACGAGTGGACCTTGTTGCAGACTATTCCCTATTCTGTTGCGCTTCGCGCTCCGTTCCGAAAGCTCTTCTATATAATCCGCCGCTGGTAAATTTCATGGTTAAGCCTTGTAAGAAAAGGTCACCGTCAATTTAAATGCGGACGTGGCTCCGCCTTGCCACTTTTGTAAGGGCTGCCATTTTCGAATGTGCCTCGGAATCATAGGCCAGTCCGCCGAGATACTGCGCTTAAGCCACCTTTGTACGGGCGGCGATGTTGCCCACACAAGCGCGGATTCCAAGCACACTCAACAGATAACGGAGTCACTACCTTGTCCTCACTCCCCCATCACGCACACGTCCTTCAAATTCCGGTAGTCCTCCGCGTAGTCGAGGCCGTAGCCGACCACGAACTCGTCCGGAATCGTGAACCCGACGTAATCCGCCTTCACGGGGCTCTTGCGCCGCTCCGGCTTGTCGAGCAACGCTCACGATGCGCAGGGACTTGGGCTTGCGCTGCGCCATCAGTTTCGTCAGATAGTTCAGCGTGATGCCGGTGTCGAGAATATCCTCGACGATAATTACGTGATGCCCTTCGATGGGCGCGTCCAGATCCTTGGTCAACTGGACTTGCCCGGAGCTGGTCTTCCCCTTGCCGTAGCTCGAAATGCCGATGAACTCGATGCGGGCCGGGGTCTTCATGGCACGCGACAAGTCGGCCATGAAAATGAACGCGCCTTTCAGAACCGCGATCAAGTACACCGGCTCGCCAGACGGATAATCGCGGTCGATCTCGGCCCCCAGCTCAGCGATGCGATTATGGATCTGTTCGGCGGAAAGCAACACTTTGAGCGAAGGCATTAGCGAGATTGTACAATACCAGCAGGAGCACCCTACATCCTGGCACGGACCAAGAAGGCACTGAAACAAGCCGTACAGCAAGAACCCGACCCTCTCTGGCTCACCGCCGTCCACGCCGCCGAATCCAAACAAGCGCAAGATATTAAAGTGCTGGATTTGCGCGACGTGACCACCTTCACCGACACGCTGATCATTTGCAGCGGCGCGAATTCGCGGCAGAACCAAGCTATCTCGAATGAGATCGAGGAGCAATTGAAGGAGCACGGCGACATTCCGTCGAGCGTCGAAGGCTATACCAACGCGGAATGGATTTTGATGGACTACGGCGATTACGTGGTGAATATTTTTTCCGAAAAAGCGCGCGCGTACTACGATCTTGAGCGCTTGTGGCGCGACGCTAAGCCGGTTAAGTACTGAGGATTTTGCGCGCCAAATCGGGCACCTGGGCGAGTTCGCTTTCGTTTAGCACCATGCCATCGGGACGCCAACGCGCGGCCATGCGCTCGCTCACAAAACCTTTGGCGATGCTGATCAGCGGCACTCCGCAAGCCGATGCCACGTGGCCGCCTGCGGAATCGTAACCAACGAAAAGCTTCGACGTGGCGATTTGCGCGGCGAAGGGAGCGAAGGCTCCATCGTGCGTGCGCATGCCTGGAAGCAGGGCACGTTCGACGCGCTCGCGCTCTTCCGCGCTTCCGCCTTTGTCGACTAGGATGGACGCGCCGGTGTCCGCGAGGGCGCGCAACAACTCGCGCTCTTGCAGCATCGTTGAGCCGCTTCGAATGCATTTTCGCCGACGCCGAGGCTGACCGTGATGTCGGCCGGTGGATCGATCGAGCGCAGAGGTGCTACGTATGGCCTGGCTCCCTCGACGCCGAATACCTGCATGCGCCCACTGCGCGGCGAGCTTCGCGAGCGGCTCACTGCCCTCGCCTCCGTAAGCGCGGCTGGGGAAGTGGAAGTAATTTTGTTCCTCGCATACCGAAATCAAGCCAAGCTGCGATAAGCGCGAATCCGGATCGATCACGATCCCGTCGTCGAGCCACAGGTTCGCCGACGCGCGCAGGCGATCCTTCAACGCACCCGAGCGGGCGTAGGGAGCAAGCCGGTGCCTGATGCGCGAATCCGCTTCGAACAATTCATACGACTTCAGCGGACCTACAAAAACGATTTCGGCGTTGGGATAACGGCGCTTCGCAGCATCCAGCAGGACGCTAGTTACGGCTACGTCGGCCCCCAGGGTCACGCGGGAGAGCACATAGACTCGGTCGGTCGTATCGGGAGACGGCATGTTCCGTCGGGTTTGCGCAAACGTGACGTCTAACTCGGGCGTCGGTGCGCAGGATCGCTTGCGTGAACAAGCGGTCGTAAGTTTCGCAGAGCCGCGGCTCGAACAGATCTCCGAGGCGCTCGACTACGACCGACAAAAACGCGCGTCCCTCTTCGATCGCCAGGGCGCGGTCGAGAAGTTCATCCGGCCAGCTGCTCGCCGCGCAGGCAGTATTCGAGCAGCTCGTTACAGGTATTTCCCAACCAGAAGCTCCAGCTTTTTGCGCGTGGCCTCGGGGATCGCCTTGCGGTCCGTGATCAGCGCGTGCGCCAGCGCCGAGCCACATTTGCACTCGCGTTCGGGCATGCTGCGGACCGCCTCGGTCACTAGCTTGGCCGCGTTGGCTGCGTTCTGCGTCAGGTTCGCGATGATGTCGTTGACCGTCACGGCGTCGTGATCCGGATGCCAGCAATCGTAATCGGTGACCATGGCGATGGTGGTGTAACACAGCTCGGCTTCGCGGGCGAGTTTCGCTTCTTGCAGATTGGTCATGCCGATGACGTCCATGCCCCAACTGCGGTACAGATTCGATTCCGCGAGCGTCGAGAAGGCGGGGCCTTCCATGCACAAGTACGTTCCGCCCAGCTTGGCCGTGACTCCCGAGGTTTTCGCGGCGCGGTGCGCGACGTGCGCCAATTGCGAGCAGATGGGATGCGCGAAGCTGATGTGCGCGACTAAACCTTCGCCGAAGAACGTGGAGACCCGGCCGCGCGTGCGGTCGACGAATTGATCCGGGATAACGAAGTCCAGCGGCTGATGTTCTTCTTTAAGCGAGCCGACGGCGCTGAGCGAAAGAATGCGCTCGACGCCCAGCATTTTCATGCCGTAAATGTTCGCGCGGAAATTCAACTCGGACGGTGAAAGGCGATGGCCGCGCCCGTGCCGCGCTAGAAACGCGACTTCTTTGCCTGCGAGTCTGCCCACCACGTAGGCATCCGAGGGCGCGCCCCAGGGCGTATCCACTTTGCGCTCTTCCTGCGCTTCAAATCCGGGCATCGAATACAATCCGCTGCCGCCAATGATTCCGATTTTTGGGTTCATGCTTGTATGAGTTCTAATAATACGCCGCCGGTCGAGGCTGGATGTACGAAAACGTACAAGTGGCCGCCGGCACCGGCGCGCGGTTCGTTCAAGATGCGCGCACCGGCTGATCGCAGACGGTCGACGGAGTTCATGCAGATCCGGAACCTTCAGCGCCACATGGTGCAAGCCTTCGCCGCGCTTGTCGATAAATTTCGCGATGACTGAATCCGGTTCCGAGGGCTCCAGTAATTCGATTCTGGGATCGCCTAGCGGCAGCATCGCGACATTCACTTTTTCTTGCGCAACCGTTTCCCGCAGCGCGACGTGCAATCCCAGTTGCGCTTCGTAAAACT
Organism: Bryobacterales bacterium; assembly: GCA_963745995.1. Lineage (GTDB taxonomy): Bacteria > Acidobacteriota > Terriglobia > Bryobacterales > Bryobacteraceae > Palsa-187. The sequence continues at coordinate 1,527,275 of CAVUZF010000004.1, read as the reverse complement.
TCGAGCGCGTGATCGAGCGAGCGCACGGCTATCCCCAAATGGTCGATGCGCGGGGCGGCGTCGGTAGGCCGTAGATGCCCTTCGCGCTTGCAGTCGCGCGCGGCTCTGAGCACTTCGGCAATTCCCTGCCCTTCGCTCGCGACGGTTCGCAGCAGCGGACGATCGCCCGCGATCTGAATGCAGTTCCTGTTCGAGTTTGTCGGTGCCTGGCAGGTCGGCCTTATTGATGACGAAGACGTCGGCGATTTCGAGCACGCCGGCCTTCATCGCTTGCACATCGTCTCCGGTGCCGGGAACCGTCACCAGAATGGTCACCTGCGCGAGCCTGGCTATCTCTACTTCGCTCTGCCCCACGCCCACGGTTTCGATAATGACGACGTCGCGGCCGGCGGCGTCGAGCAGCGTCGCCAGATCGGCTGTCGCTCGCGCGATCCCTCCAGGAATTCCGCGCGTGGCCATGGAGCGGATGAATACCCCAGGGTCGGCGTGATGCTGCTGCATGCGGATGCGGTCGCCGAGAATCGCGCCGCCGGTAACCGGGACTGGATGGGTCGACTGCAATCACACCCACGGTTTTGCCTTCTGCGCGCAGCAGCGAAATGATCTGATCGCAGAGTGTGCTTTTACCGGCGCCGGGCGCTCCCGTGATCCCCAGGATGAGGGCGTGGCCTGCTGCGGAGTGATTTCAGTCAGAAGGCCAGCGGCTGCATCGGTCCTGGTTTTCAATCAGCGTAGCCGCGCGGGCCAGGGCGCGCAGATCGCCCCGCTAAAACGTCATCGGCAAGCTCAGCCATGCTGGCGCTCGGTATTCAAAAGCTGGCGCGCGATCACCAGCCTCTGGATTTCGCTGGTGCCCTCGCCGATGGTGCACAGCTTCACATCGCGATAGAACTTTTCCACCGGATAGTCCTTCAGGAAGCCGTAGCCGCCGTGAACCTGCACCGCTTCATCAGCCACGCGAACCGCGGTCTCCGAGGCGAACAGCTTGGCCATCGAAGACTCCTTGTTCACGTTCTGGCCGTTATCCTTCATCCAGGCGGCGCGCAGCGTGAGCAAACGGGAGGCGTCGATATCCGTCGCCATGTCGGCCAGCTTGTGCTGAATGGCTTGAAACTCCGATATGAAACGTCCGAATTGTTTGCGCTGTTTGGAATAGCGCAGCGAAGCTTCGTACGCTCCCTGCGCGATGCCCACGGCCAGCGCCGCAATCGAAATCCGTCCGCCGTCGAGAATGCGCAGCGCATCCACGAATCCTTCGCCTTGCTTGCCGCACAGTTGCGAAGCGGGGACGCGGCAATCGGTGAGGATCATCTCATTGGTGGGCGAACAGCGCATGCCCAGCTTGTTTTCCTTCTTGCCGGGACGAAATCCCGGCGTGCCCTTTTCCACCAGGAACGCCGAAATCCCATGCGAAGAGGCCGCGCGATCTGTCACCGCCATCACTACGCAGACGTCGGCCACCTGGCCGTTGGTGGTGAAGGTCTTGCTGCCGTTGATCACCCAGCAATCGTCGTCGCGAACCGCACGGGTGTGCGTACCGCCAGCATCCGAACCCGACTCCGGCTCGGTCAACGCCCACGAGCCGATCCATTCCCCCGACGCCAGTTTCGGAATGTAGCGCTGCTTCTGTTCTTCGCTGCCCGCCAAATAGATGTGATTGGTGCAGAGCGAAACGTGCGCCGCGACGCACAGGGCGACGGACGGGTCGACGCGGGCCAACTCCTCCATCACCAGCGAATAATCCACGTAACTATAGCCCGTGCCGCCCAGCTCTTCCGGAAACACCGCGCCGAGAACGCCTAGCTCGCCTAACTTTCGGAATACCTGGTCCGGGAAGGTTTGCGATTCGTCCCACTCCATCACGTGAGGCTTGATCTCGGCTTCACAGAAGGCGCGGACGGTCTTGCGCAGGTGCTGCTGTTCGGGTGTGTATCCGAAGTCCACTAAACGATCTCTTCGGTCTCCGCGTTCCAGCGCACCGTGCGGCCCGTGCGGTAACTTTCCACCGCCATGATGCAGGCGACGGTCACGCGATAGCCGACTTCGAACGGGCAATTGGGTTCGCGGCTGGTGCGGATCGAATCGAAGAAGTTTTCCATGTGCGCGTGCGGCACGTGGCCGGCGCGGCCCATGCGCTCGACGTCGTCGGGCCGATTGATTTTCTGCGGCGTGTAGCGCACGTGATTGGCACGCGATATGGTGCCGTGCGAGCCCAGCAAGTCTTCAGTAACGCCCAACTGGTTGTTGCCGAATCCCGACGACCAGCTCACCAGCATATGTTCGGGCTGCTCCAGCGAAACATCCATGGTGTCCGGCGTTTCGCGACCGTCATCCCACAGATAAATGCCGCCGCTCATGGTGGCCGATTGGGGAATCTGCAACTGCAGGGCGCGGTACCAGAACGCCAGTTGCTGGCTCATGTTTTCGGAGACGTTGCCGCCCGAGTAATCCCAGAAATAACGCCAGTGGATGAAACGGTTGGCATCAAAGGCGCCCGCATCGAAAGCGTCCCAAACCACGTTTTGCGGATTCACGTCCGAGGTGAGCAGCGCCGGGCGCGCCCACTGCGCTTTGCCGCGCGGCGTATTGCGATAATTGCGCATCACCAGCGCGCTGATTTTTCCAATGCGGTCGGCGGGTGTCAGGAACTGCTCGACGTCGGCGAGGTGTCCGAAGGAGCACGCCTGATGGCCGACTTGAACCACATGCTTGTTGCGGTCCTTAATATAGGACGCGCGCATGCGCTTGACCTGGTCGAGTGTATTCGCGAGCGTCTTTTCCTGGTATACGTGCTTCCTGGCGCCGAGGGCGGCCGCGAACTGCTCAGCGTGCAAGTGCGGCGGCGTGGCGATTACCACGGCGTCGATGGATGAATCGTCGAGCAAACGCCGGTAGTCCGTAAAAGTCGCCGCGTTGGGTGCGAAACTCGCGGCCTTTTCCAGGCGCTTACTGTAAATATCGGCGAAGCCCACGACTTCCGCGTTATCGCAGGCCCGGATCTGGTTCAGCAATTCCAGGCCGCGATCGCCGACGCCGATGATGCCGACACGGATGCGGTCACTCGCGCCCAGCGCCCGCGCGGGCACGGCAGCGAGCGTCCCGGCTAGTCCGGAGGCGACTTTGCCCAGAAATTTCCGGCGAGAATCCATCTGCTTTGAGTGTACCAAGGCAGCCCCAATGGGCGTATACTCAAGGAGGATCGGGGCCGGATAACCAGCCCCGAAGGTCGATCACCTCCGCCTAACGCGGATGGCGAAACCGTGATGGTAAACACGGCAGCGATAGTGATGATTAAGCTGATCACAGTCGCCTCCTTTCCGCCCGGGAAGGATTTCCCCGGCCTGCTACCTACAGGCCGGGGTTGATTCCGGGACGCCTAGGAACATCCCTTAAAACCAACTCCACTCCGTTCGGAACCCTCGCGAGTTAGTGTGTTGAGGGCGGAAAAATTCTTACTCTAGTTGTTTGTGGAAACGGTTGACGCTCAGTCCCAAGATGATGACGCCGAAAACCGCCAGCGCCACGATTTGCGGCCATAGCGTGTCGATGCCAGCACCTTGCAGGAACACGCCGCGGACGATCTCCATGAAGTAGCGCACCGGATTTATGTAACGTCAGCCACTGCACGCCCTCGGGCATGTTGCGGATGGGGAAAGTGAAGCCGCTCAGCATGAAGAACGGCTGGAAGAACAGCGTGGTCGCCATCATGGCTTGCTGCTGCGTGCGCGAGATGGTGGAGATGAACAGGCCCGCGCCCAGCGTGGTCAGCAGGAACACGAACGCGGCGAACAGGAGCAGCAGAAAACTTCCGTTAAAGGGCACGTGGAAGATCAGCATGGCGGCGCCCGTCACCAGTATCAAATCCCAGTAGCCCACCAGCACGAACGGCAGCGTCTTGCCGAGGATCAGTTCCACCGGGCGGATGGGCGTCACCATTAGCTGCTCCATGGTGCCGATTTCTTTTTCGCGCACGATGGCCATGGCGGTGAGCGACAGCGTCACCAGGGTGATGATGTTCACCACTACGCCGGGGATGAAATAGTTGCGGCTCTTGAGATCCGGGTTGTACCAGACGCGCGACCGCGCGACCACCTGCGGCATGGGCACGGAAATGGCGCTGCCGGCGCTCATCGTCCCACCCACCATGCGCGCGCGCTGCGCTTCGCTCGAGGCTTCCTGCGAATAGCTGGCGATCACTTGCGAGGCGTAGCCGGAAACCAGCGACGCGGTATTGGAATTCGTCCCGTCCAGCAAAACCTGCACACTGGTAGCCCGGCCGCGAGCCACATCGCGCGCAAAACCGGGCAGCACGCGGATCACGCCATCCACTTGCCCGCGGTCAAGCAGCGCTTGCATCTGGCGCTCATCTCCCGGAGTGGCCTTGATAATGAAGTGTCCCGAGCCTTCAAACTCGGCCCGCAGGTCGCGGCTTTGCGGAGTGTTGTCCTGATCCATCCAGGCAATGTTCGCGGTATCGACGTCCAGATTCACCGCGTAGCCAAATATCAGCAACTGCATCAGCGGCGGAATCAGCAGCATGCTGCGCATACGCGGGTCGCGCAGCGCTTGAATGAATTCCTTGCGAATAATGGAGCGGAGACGTTGGCGCATAACTCAAGCCACCTTCTGCCGCAGTTTGCGGACTGTGAAAAAGAAAATGATCGCTCCGTAGCCGCACAGCAGCAGGAAATCGGGCCACAGAATCTCCGGGCCGATGCCTTTCAGGAACACGCCCTTCGAAATGTTGATGAAGTAGCGCGCGGGAATGAACAGCGCGATGGCCTGAATCACGCGCGGCATGGTGCTGATCGAATAGATGAATCCGGAAAGCAAAAATCCCGGCAGGAAGGAGATCAGCGTGCCCATCTGGTAAGCCATCAGTTGCGTGCGGAATGTTGCCGAGACCCAGACTCCTGTGCACAAGGAACCGAACAGGAAACACAAAACTGGAAATCGTCAGGAACAGCAAGCTCCCCTTGAACGGCACGTCGAATAAAAAGACGCCGACCAACATGCAGATCACCATGTCGATCAAGTCCCACCAGAAAATAAGCCGCCAGTTTGCCCAGCGCCAATTCAGAGGGCCGCACGGGCGTCGAAAGAAGCTGCTCCATGGTGCCGTTTTCCCACTCGCGCGCGATGGTGAGCGAGCTCAGATTACCGGTGATGATCATCATGATCACGGCGATCAGTCCCGGCACGATGAAGTTGCGCGAAACCATGTCGGGGTTGTACCAGACGCGGCTCTCCGCGCTGACGCCGACCGGCGGAATTCGCCCTGCGTGCATGCTTTGGGCATCGCCGCGCAGGCGTGCGGCGTAGGTTTGAACGATGCCCTCGGCATAGCCGCGCGCGATCGCGGCGGTGTTGGAATCGCTGCCGTCGAGCAGCAATTGCACCTGCGCTTCGCTGTCTCCGGAAAGTATGTTGCGCGAATAATCCGGCGGGATCACCACGCCTAGCAGCGCGCGGCGCGAATCCATGGCCTGCTCAATAGGCCGGTAGCTATGCGCCTCCTCGATGATGTCGAAATAGCGCGAGCCCGCGGAAATCGCGCACCAGATCGGCGCCGCCCGGGCTCTCGTCCAGGTTGTAAACGATGGTGGGAATGTGATCCACGTCCAAGGCTCAGCGCATAGCCGAAGATCAGCAGCATGGTGAGCGGAATGGCGATGGCCGAAGCCAGGCTGCGCGGATCGCGAATCACATGCAGCACTTCTTTGCGGGCGATGGCGCGGAGACGGCGGAAGCTCATGCGGCCGCCTTTTCTTCCTGCTCGATCAGGCTGACGAAGACGTCTTCCATCGACGGCGTGATGGGTTCGAGCACCGATATTTCGATCCCCGCGCGCGCCAGCGTCTGGCGAATCCAGGCGATGGCGCGTTCCGCGTTGTCGACTTTTATGTGCAGGCCGCCGCCGAACACCGCGACGTCCAGGATGTTGTCGCCGCCGTAAAGCTGCGTCAGGCTTTCCAGCAGATCGGACGATTCCAGGTTCAGCAGGTGCCCGACGCCGAGCGACCGCTTCAACTCCGCAGGCGAGCCCAGAGCGATCATCCTGCCGCCGTACATCAGCGCGATACGGTGGCAGTATTCGGCCTCGTCCATGTAGTGCGTGGTGACGAAAATAGTGTGGCCTGTCGCCGAGAGCTGATAGATCAACTCCCAGAAATTGCGGCGCGCAATGGGATCGACGCCGCTGGTGGGTTCATCCAGAAACAGAATCGGCGGCTCGTGCAGGATCGCGCAGCCCAGCGCCAGCCGCTGTTTCCAGCCTCCCGAGAGCAGCCGGGTCAAAGTATCCTGCTTGTCTTCGAGCTCCGCCATTTTCAGCACGAACTCCAGGCGCGCAGGAAACTTTTCGGCGGAGACTCCGTAGACGCCGGCGAAGAATTCGATGTTCTCTTTCACCGTCATGTCGTCGTAGAGTGAAAACTTTTGCGACATGTAACCGATGCGCCGCTTGACCTCTTCGGGATGCAAACTGACGTCGAAGCCTCCCACCACCGCACGCCCTGACGTCGGAGCCATCAGCCCGCACAGCACTCGAATGGTGGTGGATTTCCCTGCTCCGTTGGGGCCAAGAAAGCCGAAGATCTCGCCTGCCTGCACATCCAGATTTAAGTCCGCGACGGCCGTGAAGTCTCCAAAGCGCTTGATCAGATTCTCGATATGGACGGCCGGCCCCGCGTTGTTAGGCAACACTTCCGTCCTCCAAAGTGGGGCGGTCCTCCAGGACGGCGGCCGGCGTCCACGCCGGCTTGCGATAGCCGGACCGGAGGTCCAGCGCGGACGTGGAGGTCCGCCCCACTAAACTCGTGTCAAGCAGCATGCGGCAACTCCTGCCTGCGCACCAGCGCGATAAAAACGTCTTCGAGTGAAGGCTGAATCTTCTGAAATTCGAAGGGCGTGACGGCCAGCAGCTTCTCAGGCGACGTCACGGCTGGGTTGAGGAATAGGTGCAGATCGATACCCATGGGCTGCACCGTCAACACGCCCGGCTGTCGTTGCAATGCTTCGCGAGTGGCGCGATGGTCGCTCGACGTCAAACGATAGATCGCTTCCGGCAAGCCCGCGCTTCAGTCCCGCGGGAGTATCCACTTGAATCAAGCGCCCCTGATGCATGAAGCCCACGCGATTGGCGCGCTCGGCCTCATCGAGATAGGCGGTGGTAACCAGCACCGTCAATCCATCGCGCACCAATTGATACAAGATCGCCCAGAAATCGCGCCGCGAAACCGGATCGACGCCGTTAGTCGGTTCATCCAGGAACAGCACGCGCGGCTTGTGGAGCAATGTGCACATCAGCGCCAGCTTTTGTTTCATGCCGCCGGAAAGCTTACCCGCGGGACGCTTTTGAAACGGGTCCATGCGAGTCATCCGCAGCAGACGGGCGCTCAACTCGCGGCGCTCGGTGCCGACGATCCCGAAAAGGTCCGCGTAAAAAGCCATGTTCTCGGCTACGGTCAAATCGGTGTAAAGCCCGAACCGCTGAGCCATGTAGCCGATCTGATCTTTCACGGCTTCCACTTCTTTCGCGACGTCGTGACCCGCCACCACCGCGCGGCCTTCGGTAGGATCCATCAAGCCGCACAACATGCGCATGGTGGTGGTTTTGCCGGCGCCATCGGGACCCACCAACGCGAAAATCTCGCCCTCGGCGATTTCCAGATTCACATGATCGACCGCGGTAACAGGCGCCCCCGGCCCGCCGCGAGACGCGCCGCCGCCGAAAACCCGAGTTAGATTTTCGGCCTGAATGATGGCACTCACAAAGGAATCTCCGCGTCCACCGGCATGTTGTTCTTGAGCTCGTGACTGGAGTTTTCGACATCCACTTTGATGCGGTAGACCAGCTTCACGCGCTCCTCTTTGGTCTGGATCTGTTTGGGTGTGAACTCAGCTTCCGAAGCGATGAACGACACCGTGCCGCGATACACTTTCCCCGGATAAGAATCGGTGGTGAGATTCACTGCCGTGCCCAGCTTCACGCGGCCCAAATCGGTCTCCCCGACATAGGCGCGCAGCCAGGGATGATCCACATCGCCGATGCGCACGATAGTGGTGCCCGCGGCGATCACCTCGCCGGGTTCCGCGGACTTTACCAGTACCACGCCATCGATCGGGCTGGCGACTACCGTGTCGTTAAGCTGCGCCTCGGTGATTCCCACTTGCGCGCGAGCGCGATCGATATCGGCACGACGCTCCACTAGTTCCTCCTGCTTGCGCTTCAGGTCGATGCGATTCGCCTGGGCGGTGCGTACGGCGGCTTGTGCGCGGGCCAACTGCGCACGGGCCCCCGCGATTTCTTCTTTGCGCGGCCCTTCTTTCACCAAAGCAGCGTGCTCCTGAGCTTGCGCCAGAACCGCCTGGGCGGCGCTGAATTTGGTACGCGCCTGATCGAACTGCGAAGTGGAGATGTCGGTATCCTTATACAGAGTCTGCGCGCGATCCCAATCCGCCTTGGCCAGATCCAATTGCGCGCGAGCTTCATTCACGCTCGAATCGGCCTGCTGAATCTCCTGCGTGCGGCTCCCGGCGTTCAATTCGTCGAGATGGGCTTGCTGCTGCTCCAACTCAGCCTGCGCGTCGAGATATCGCTATCGATGGTGGCTTGCTGATATTCGATGGTGGTCTTCAACTGATCATAAGTCGACTGCGCGCCCGCCACCGCGGCTATGTCGCGCAGTCTCTGCTGCTCCAACTGCGCGGCGTCGAGACGCGCAATCACTTGCCCTTTCTTCACGGCGTCACCCTCGCGCACTGTAAGCTCCGATCATGCGGCCGGCGGTCTTGAAAGAGATGTCCACCAGTGTCATCTCCAAATTTCCCGACACCTGAATGCTGTTGCGCGGCCCGGCGAAATGCCCGGTACGCCACAGGTAAACCCCAATGCTGGCGGCGATCAGAATGAGGATGATGGGCAGTCGTTTTTTCATTGATTGAGGTAGTCTCCGATAGTACCCGTAGCCGTGGCCAAATCCAGACGGGCGACGTTATAGTCATACAGCGCGATCACCTGGTTATCGCGCGCGCGCTGCAGGCGGGTTTGCGCGTCGGTGACCTCGACCGACGTGGCCACGCCGGCGTCGTAGCGGCGCCGCGCCTGCGCTAGTTCGCTCTCCGCGAGACTGAGACCTTCGCGCGACGAATCCACTTCAGCCGACGCCGAACGCAGGCTTTCCAGCGCCACCCGCACCTGCAATTCGATCTGCTGGCCGACGTCGCGAGTGCGAGTCTGCTCCTGCTTGTATTGCGAAAAACTTTCTTCGCGAAGGGCTCCACGACGGCCGCCGTCAAACACCGGCACCTTCAATGAAACGCCCAGGTGTAAGTGGCGCGCGACGAAAGAACGTCGGTGCCAATGGCCCCGTAATCGCCAGAGGCGCCGATGCGTAGGCAGCCGCTCCGCCTTGACAGAGTTATGGCTCAAGCGCGCGGCTTCTTCGCGCTGTTGCTGCGTCTTCATCTCAAAACGCGCTTTGCGGGCTTGTTCGAGTAGAGTCTCGGAAGAGGCCGGATCGATAGGCTTATAGTCCAGCTTATCGGTGAACTCGACAGACGAATCCATGCGCAGCCCCATAGATTTCAAAAGTTGCAGGGTAGCGCGCGTGCGATCGTTCTCGGCGCGAATCAAGCGCTGGCGGTCATTAGCGAGCTGCACCTCGGCGCGAGTCACTTCGATCCCGGTTCCAGTCCCGGCGGTCTGCGCGCGCTTCGCCTGTGCCAGCAGCGCTTCGGACAGCTCCACATTGGCGCGGCCGGTGTTGCGATCGGCATCGGCGCGCAGACACGCCAGGTAATTGCGCGCCACTTCATCACTCACCTGGCTGCGGGTGGCGGCATTATCGAACTTCACCGCCGCAAGCGTGGCCTTCGACGCCTGATATTTGCGGATATCGCTGATATTCACCACCGATTGCTCGGCGGCTGCGCGCGTGTCGAGAACACTGAACGGGCCGACGATCGCGGGAATCGAAAAACCTGGAACCGGAATCTTAAAATTGAAGCCGTAAGCTTGCAGGTTGGTGGTCTGGCGGCGATACTGAACGGACGTATCGAGGTTCGGCAGCAATGCGGCCTTGGCTTCGGCGACCTGATCCTTGCGCCTGTTGAATCGATTCCTGCGCCAGTGCGGCGCGCGTCGAGCCATCCGGCGCCAGAGCGATTGCCACCGCACGCTTCATGCTGAGCGGTAGCGAGCTTTGCGCCAAGCCAAGCGAGGCGGCCAGCAAGAGCAACGACGGAACGCGCATTAGAGTTCCTCTCTTTTCGTAGATGGGACGGCCATCGGAGCCCGCAACCCGGCGGCGAGAAAGGGTACCAGACGCCCCATCACCGCGGTGCGATCGAAAGGCTGTCCGCTGATCAGCGGCATCACGCCCGACAGAGCCAACAAGTGGGTCATCGATCCCGCCATGAATTGCAAACGCCAGAAGCGTTCCTCCGCAGGGAGGTTGGGAAGCGCCTCCCCGATGGCTTCCGAGAATCGTTCCAACACCGGAAACAGATGCCTTTTGTAAACCCGCTCCACGAATTGGTCGGGATTTGACAGCACACGCCCCAGCATCGGGGCCGACGCCTTCACCTCAACCATTAATAGCGGGAGCAGGAACGCCTCGACGATCTTTTCCACGCTGCTCGACGGGCCCGGCGGCATCCAGCATTTCAAGGCGGCTACGATTAATCGGTTCAATGCGGCGCTCGATGAGCGCCTCAATCAGGCTCTCTTTGGACTGGAAGTGATAATTTACCGCCGCCAGATTAACATGCGCCTCCGCGGTGATATCGCGCAGGGATGTTCCGTCGAATCCATTCATTCCAAACAGTTTTTCAGCGGCGTTAAGGATCTTGGTTTTGGTGTCGACCGAGCCTGAATGTGCAGCTGAAATCATACGTAGGTTTAAAGCGTACGATTGTTTCATACAAAAGTCAAAGTCTTTTTCAGGGGCTATCGAGACAGCTGAATCTGGGCAATCATGCGAAACAAGGAGAGAAAACGGTGCTCGTCAACTCTTACTACGAGTACAAGGTGGAACAACTTCGCGACGTAGTAAAGCGCCTCGACACGGCACTGGCGAGTGCTGGGATTCGTTACCAAATAATTGGCGGATTTGCCGTTTTCTGCCACGTGGATCGAATCGATCCACTGGCCGCCCGGTTGACTCGCGACGTGGATGTCGCGATCGACCGGACCGATCTCCAGCGAATCGCCCAGGCCGTGAAGTCTATTGGCCTGCAATATCGCCATGTCGCCGGGATAGACAGGCTAGTGGACGCGGCGGCGCCGAAAGCGCGCAGTGCGATCCACTTGATTTTCGCCCGCGAGAAAGTACGGCCCGAGTACACGGAGCCCGTGCCGGACATCTCCAGACCTACACGCACGGACGATGGCACATTTATCGCGCCCGCGGCCGACCTTGTGCGCATGAAACTCACCAGTTTTCGTTTGAAATTCGGTCGGGCTCATCACCCCGGAGATCGAGAATTCTTTAACGGAAGGGCTGCGCGAGCGGTTGAAACAAGTGCGCGCGACCGAATAAAAACCTCAGACCTTAGGCGGCGGCAGCACCGGGGCGTGCGTCAGCAGCATGTCTTCGAACGAATAATCCTGCTTGCCCGCTTGATTATGGCGCAGGTACCACTTGTAGGACTCCTGCAATCCCGCCGCGAAATCGGTGGGCTTGAACTTCAGGACGCGCTGCGCTTTCGCGGTCACCTGCGTAATGGGCGGCATATCCAAGTAGAAACCGAAATACATTTTGGGACCCATGGGATGTCCGCCGGCACGGAGCAGATACTCGCGCGGGATGCGCACGAATTTCACCGGCTTGCGGCAGACTTTGGCCAGCGCTTCGACGAATTCCGATTGCGCCACGGGGCGCGCGTTCGCGATATTGAAGGCGTGTCCCACCGCTGATTTCTCGTCCATCGTCCGCAGTGCAGCGCGAACCACATCCTTCACATAGGCGAACTGCATCAGCCGGCGGCCGTCGCCAGGGAGGATGATGGGGCGCCCCGCGCGCAGGCGGTCCCAGAAGAAAGCCTCGCGATACATTGGATTCTCCGGCCCGTAAATAAAAGGCGGCCGCAGCGTGACCACTGGTAATCCCACGCGCTGATGCAAGCGAAACAGCGCCCGCTCGCTCGTCGCTTTATTACGGACGTAGAGATCGGCTGCGTCATCCGGCGCCAAAGCGTCGCCTTCGTGATGATTCAGCCCATCGCCATAAGCCGCCACGCTGGACATGAAAATATAACGGTCGAGCGACCCGTTGATCGCTCGCACAGTACCTTCGACCTGCGCCGCCGTGGTGCCGCGCTGCCAGTCGTAAACGTTATCGAAGACCACTTCAAAGCTTTTGCCCGCGAGCGCAGACTTCATGGCCTTGGGATCGTTGCGATCGGCCACCAGGTTTTTGACCTTGCGCCCAAGCGTGTGCTTCGGCTTGCGGTGCAGCACGGTTACGGCGTGCCCGGCTTTCAATAGCTCGGCCACCAAGTGCCGGCCGATGAACTCCGTTCCTCCGATAACCAGGCAATTCATGCGGAAAAGTTCATTGGGTAAAGCGGAACCGCAGACGGACTAGTCGTAGTATTCAAGTCCGAGATGCGTGATCAATTCTTCGCCGCGCATCCAGCGCAGCGTGTTCTTCAACTTCATCAGCTGAATGAAAACGTCGTGCTCGGGATACAGGCCCGGCGCCGTCATGGGCGCTTTGAAATAGAAGGACAACCACTCCTGGATGCCGCGCATGCCGGAGCGCTGCGCGAGGTCCATGAACAACACCAGATCCAACACCAGCGGCGCGGCTAGGATCGAATCACGGCACAGAAAATCGATTTTGATCTGCATGGGATAACCCAGCCAGCCGAAGATGTCGATGTTGTCCCAGCCTTCTTTGGCGTCGCCGCGTGGCGGGTAGTAATTGATGCGTACGGCGTGGTACAGATTTTCGTAAAGGTCCGGGTAGAGCTTGGGCTGCAGAATCTGATCCAGCACGCTCAGCTTGGTTTCTTCCTTGGTCTTGAACGAGCCGGGATCTTCCAGCACTTCGCCGTCGCGGTTGCCCAGAATGTTGGTGGAAAACCAGCCGTTGATGCCCAGCATGCGCGCTTTGAATCCCGGAGCGAGCAGGGTCTTCATGAAGGTCTGCCCGGTCTTGAAATCTTTGCCGCAAATGGGAATATTGCGCTCGCGCGCCAGGTCCAAAAGTGCCGGAGTATCGGTGGTCAGATTCGGCGCACCGTTAGCGAATGGAACGCCCGACTTCAACGCCGCGTACGCATAGATCTGGCTGGGCGCGATATCGGGATCGCTTTCGCACAGGCCCTTTTCGAAACTCTCGATGGTCTGATGGACGGCCGCGGCGCGGTGGAACACTTCAGTGGACCCGCACCAGATCATGACCAAACGACTAGCGCCGGAGGTCTCGCGGAACTGCGCGATGTCGTCCATCAGGGCCTGCGCCTTATCCATCTTGCTGCCCTTGGTCTTAACGTTGGGTCCGTTGATGCGGCGGATGTATTCGGGATCGAACACCGCCTTCATCGGCTTGATGGCCGAAAGCGGCTCCTTCAACTGTGCCAGCAGCGTGGGTTCCAGCACCTTGGCATTGACGGCGGCTTCGTAAGCGGTGTCTTCGTAAATATCCCAGCCGCCGAAAACCAGATCGTCAAGACCGGCCAAGGGTACGAAACTCCTTGATCTTGGGCGAGCGCCCATCGGTGCGCTTGCCGAGGCGGACGGTGGAAAGCTGCGTGAGCGAGCCAACCGGGAGTCCGAGTCCGCGTTTGATTGCCTCCACGCCGGCGATGAAGGTGGTGGACACCGCCCCGATTCCGGGGATCAGGATGCCTAGCTTACCTTCGGCGGGCGCAATCTGGACGTTATCTTTGGCGGGCAAAATTTTGGTGCTCCTAAGTGGACCTGGCAGGATTTCTTCGAAGAATGACGCCTATCCTACGATATACTAGCACTTCATGGTGAATCGCGCGACCAGCGGACCCGTCAGCGCCACTCCCAGCGGATCTGTCGGCGCGTCGCTGCCCCCTTCAAGCGCCACCATCTCCGCCGTGCTGGTGGATGACGAAAAGCTGGCATCGGACGAACTTGCCTATCTGCTCAAGGAGTTCATCGACGTCGAGGTGATCGCCACGGCTTCGAACGGTCTCGAAGCAGTCAAGCTGATCGCCGACCTAGAGCCGGATCTGGTTTTCCTGGACGTGCAGATGCCCGGCTTAGACGGCATGGGCGTGATCGAAAAACTCCGGGCGCAAGGCGTGGCGCTACCCTACTTCGTGATGGCCACGGCTTATGACCAATATGCAGTCGAAGCGTTCCGCCTGGAAGCGCTCGACTACCTATTAAAGCCAGTTGAAAAGGACCGCCTAGCAGTAGCTGTGGATCGCGCGCGGAAGGGCATCGCCGAGAGAGCCAAAGCCGCGGTGCCGTCCGATGTTTCGCCCGCCAAGCCGTCATTGCAGCGATCAAAGTTATTAGTGAAAAGCAATCACCGCAACTTCATCGTCGACGCGCAGGATGTAGTTTACGCCACCATCGACGACGGTCTGATCACGGTGGTGGCGGCGAACCTCGAAGGGCAATCCAATTACCGCACGATTGAGGAGTTGCAATCCAACCTCGACCCCGACATGTTCTGGCGAGTGCACCGGTCGTACTTAGTGAACATCCACCGCATCAAGGAAGTGATTCCGTGGTTCAAATCCAGCTTTCAACTGCGCATGGATGACAAGAAGCAGACCGAGATCCCCGTAAGCCGCGTGCAGACGAAGCGGTTGAGGGCGCTGCTGAAGCTATAACCCATAAGCACTTCTCGTTTCGAAGAATTCCCGCATTATTTTGCTCCGATTTGCGCGCTCGATGGCCGCAGTGATAGTTTCTCTAGATGCATCGCCGGCCGCCATTTGCGGCAAAAAACGCACCGTTGGAGGAAAATGAAACGTTTTTGTCTAATGCTGGTTTTAAGTCTGCCGCTGGTGGCGGAAAGTAACGATAGCAAACTGCCTCTCAGCTTTGAGCCGAACCAAGGCCAGGTGGATGGCCGAGTGAAGTTTCTGGCGCGCGTGCCAGGATACACGTTCTTCGTCACCTCCGACGAGGCGGTGTTTGCGGGCCGCAATGGTTCAGTCGAGCGGATGAAGTTTATTGGCGCGAATCGCAAGATGCGCGCGGAACCGATGGACAAACAACCGGGCGTCAGCAACTACTTCATCGGCAACGATCATTTGAAGTGGCGCACCAATATCCCCAACTATGGACGCTTTGCTTTGCGCGAAGTGTACCCCGGCATTGACCTGATCTTCTATGGCAGGGAGCGGCAACTTGAATACGACTGGCTGGTCGCGCCAGGCGCCGATTCCAAACAGATTCAGGTGAAGTGGGAAGGCGTGGACAAGGTCCGCGAGAACGCCGATGGCGATATTGAGTTGAGTACCTTCCTGCGGCAGAAAAAGCCTGTAATTCTGCAAGATGGGAAGTTGATCGAAGGTGGCTACATGGTCCGCGGGAAACAAGTCGGGTTCGTGGTCGCGAAATATGACGCCTCCAAGCCTCTAGTGATCGATCCAGTGCTGGTGTACTCCACCTATCTTGGCGGCAGCAGCGACGAAAATGGCTATGGCATCGCGATCGACGGCTCGGGCGACGCCTACGTAACGGGCTGGACATTGTCGACAAATTTCCCTACAACCAACCCGCTACAGGCTAGCAACCTCGGGATACACAATGCATTTGTGACTAAGATCAATGCGGCAGGCTCCGCCTTGGTGTACTCCACCTATTTAGGGGGTAGCGGCAACGACCAAGGCAGCGGCATCGCGGTAGACGGCGGTGGTAACGCCTATGTGACGGGCTTAGCAGATTCAATGGATTTTCCCACAGCGGCGCCGCTTCAAGCCAGTCAAAACGGCGGCGGCTACAATGCATTCGTTACCAAGATCAACCCGGCGGGGTCGGCTCTGGTGTACTCCACCTACCTGGGCGGCGGCGGCGATGCTGGGCATGGCATAGCGGTGGACGGCGCTGGCAATGCGTATGTAACGGGACACACATATTCCACCAACTTTCCTACTGCTAGCCCTATCCAGGGCAGCAACAGCGGCGCTTCAGATGCATTCGTGAGTAAGATCAATGCGGCGGGTTCGGCCCTTGTGTATTCCACCTACTTGGGTAGCCCCGGATTCGATTCAGGCAACAGCATCGCGGTGGATGGCTTGGGCAACGCCTATGTGACGGGCGAGGCAGGTTCGTCAAATTTTCCCACCGCTGGTCCTCTGCAGGCTAACTATGGTGGAGGCGCGCAGGACGCCTTTGTGACCAAGATCAACGCTGCGGGCTCCGCTCTCGTTTACTCCACCTACCTAGGAGGAAGCTTGAATGAAGTGGGCGACGGAATTGCAGTGGACGGCTCTGGCAACGCTTATGTGACAGGCTTCACAAGCTCTACTAATTTCCCAACCGTCAACCCTCTAAAAGCCAACCTTGCGAGCGGTGACGCCGACGCGTTTGTGACAAAGATAAATGCGGCCGGTTCGGCGCTGGTCTACTCCACCTACCTGGGCGGCAGCTTGCCGGATGATGGTCTAGGTATTGCGGTGGACGGCGCGGGAAATGCCTATGTAGTCGGCTACACAACTTCCATCGATTTTCCCAGAGTCAACCCGCTACCGGCCAACGACGGAGACGGCGGCGGCGATCCATTCGTGACCAAAATTAACGCGGCGGGTTCGGCTTTGGTGTATTCCACCTACCTCGGCATCGGCGGAAACAGCTGGGGTATTGCAGTGGATGGCACGGGCAAAGCTTATGTAACGGGATCCACAGCCTCGGCCAGTTTCTCTACTGCTAACCCTCTGCAGGCCAGTATTGGTGGGACGGGGGATGCATTCGTATCCGTGATATCCAGCTTTACGCCCCGCGCCGTGTCAGTTAGTCCCAGCGGCGGGAGCGGCGCCAGTCAGTCGTTCACATTTACGTTCTCCGATAGTAGCGGCTGGCAGAACCTTCAAGTGGTGGACGTTTTGATCCAAGGGAACTTTATCGACGGAAGGAACGCCTGCTACGTGGCCATCGTGCCTTCTGCGAATCAGGTTTTACTGGTGGATGACGCCGGCGATGCTGGCGGACCGTTCGGGGTATTGACATTGCCGACTACGGGCGGTATCGGCAACAGCCAGTGCAGCATCAACGCCACCGGCAGCTCGATGAGCGGGAGTGGGAATACCTTCACAGTAACGCTGGCCCTCTCTTTCAGCGCAGGCTTCGAGGGAAACAAGGTCTTCTTCATGGCGGCCGGCGACTCCCAGGGAGCGAATACCGGATGGCAAGCGCTAGGGACGTGGGACTCGCCCGGACAGCCGACGTCACCGGCTGCGGTTGGCGGAATGAATCCCAACCAAGGAGCGCCTCCCGCCAATCAGATCTATACGTTTACCTTTACTGACACCAACGGTGTGGCAGATCTTGGTGTGGAAGATATTCTGATTAACAGTGCCCTAGATGGCCGGCAGGCGTGCTACATCGCGTACTTGCCTTCATCGAATGCGGTGTTGCTCGTGGATGACGCCGGTGACGCAGCGGGCCCCTTTGGAGTATTGGCATTCCCGGCCAGCAACGTCATTTTAAACAATCACTGCACAATTAACGGATCCGGAAGCTCGGCGTCCATGGTAGGGAACACCCTCACGCTTACGCTGTCGATCACGTTCAGCCCACAGTTTGCAGGCAACCGATTGTTCTTTCTCGCGGCGTCCAGCCAAACCGGTCAAAATTCGAACTGGCAGGCTGTGGGAGCAACGACGGTGCCCTAATTTTGTCGTTCGCTGAAAACCTCTCGACCCGCAAGACGACGTGACAAGGTTTTCAAAAATGAAAAACCCCGCACGACCTGAACAGGCCGTACGGGGTTGTTCCTAAGACTCGAATTTCAGCGTGAAGCAGCCGGTCCAGAGGAGGAGCGGCTTCGGCACTGAACCGAAACCTGAATTTAAGAGGTTCCAGATTAAGAGTCGGCCACCTCACGCGTGGTTAGAGTGCTGTAGTTACTACTACTTCCAGATATCATTAGACTGGACCACCTCCTTTTTCAGTGATGAAACCATAATATGCCCGCTTGCGGCGGCTGTCAAACATTTTGTGTGACGCTTGTGAGGGACACCCATTCCTGGGTGCGCGCGCGCACGTTGCCGCCTTCAGCGAACAAGTCGCCGATGATGGCGACTGAGTCGGCACCCGCGGCCAGCACCGCTTGAGCGTTGTCGCGCGTGATGCCGCCGATGGCTACCAGCGGGCGATCCGTCAACGGACGCAGACGGCGCAGTTCGTCGAGACCTACGACCGGGTCCGGATTAGCTTTCGATGACGTCCCGAAGATGGGTCCGAGTGCGAGATAGTTTGCGGGCTCGGCCGCGGCGGAGCGGAGTTGGCGTTCGTTGTGCGTGGAGAATCCGATGAGCGTCTCAGCGCCCACTACTTTGCGCGCAGCAGAAGGCGTGAGATCGTCCTGACCCAGATGCAGCGCCGCGCCGGTGATCGCGGCGAGATCGGCGCGGTCGTTCACGACAAACAACACGCCTGCGTCACGGCACAGTTCAGCGACGCGCTCCAGTTGCGCGAATACTTCGCGCGAGAAAAATCCTTTGTGACGGAACTGGAGAATCTTCGCACCGCCTTCGAGAATTTGCTCGGCGGCTGTGACGGGATCGACGCCGTGCCGCGCAGCGATTTCTGGATCGAGGATGGGATAGAACCTAGGCAGCATGCGACAGAACCTGATCCGCATCGGGCGTTCCGCGCTGGCCGAAACGTATAACGCCGTCGGGACCGATCAAATACACAGTGCGCCGCACGATCAATCCTTTGGCTTTGTAAAGCGAGCCGATTTTCTGGCCAGCGTCGACCAGCAGAGGAAAAGGCAGGCGGCTCTTGCCGATGAACTTGGCGTGGCTCTGCGCGCTCTGCGGATTCACTCCGAAGATCAGCGTATTCTTTTGCTGCGCGCCAGCCCAACGGTCGCGGAATTCGCAAAGCTGCTGGCGGCAGACGGTGGTGTCGTCGCCGGGATAGAAAACCAGCACGACGTTGTGGCCACGC
Source organism: Bryobacterales bacterium (assembly GCA_963745995.1). GTDB lineage: Bacteria > Acidobacteriota > Terriglobia > Bryobacterales > Bryobacteraceae > Palsa-187. The sequence continues at coordinate 1,508,161 of CAVUZF010000004.1, read as the reverse complement.
AACGCGGAGAGCGACACCACATTGCCGTCCTGATCGGGGAGCGAAAAATCCGGCGCGGGCGTGCCGGGAAGCAGGGGATCTGCGAACAACCAATCCAACATGAATTAGCGGGCGGCCACCGAGCTTTATTGTAGCTGCTCTTGCGGGACTTCGACGTTGAAACTATAGCCGAACCCGCGCACGCTGCGGATGAAAGCGGGTCCGCCTTCCTGCTCGATCTTCTGGCGCAGGCGCAGAACGTAAACGTCGACGGTGCGGTCGGTCACCGCGCGGTCGTGGCCCCACACGGCGTCGAGCAATTGTTCGCGGCTGAACACCACGCCCGGCCGGCTCATCAGGAATTCCAGCAGCCGGAATTCGGTGGCGGTGAGCGTCAGCTCTTCGCTGCCGCGGCGCACGATGCAGCGCGTGCGGTCGAGTTCCAGATCGCCCGAGCGCAGTACCTTGCTCACCGGCTTGTCGCCGCGGAAATGAATCTTGACGCGCGCGATCAGCTCGCGCACGAAAAACGGCTTGACGATGTAGTCGTTGGCGCCTAGTTCCAAGCCCACGATGCGGTCGGTTTCAGAGGCGCGCGCGGTCAGGAAAATCACCGGCGTATTCGACAGTTCGGGATTTGCGCGGATGCCTTTGCAGATTTCGAGGCCATCGGAATCCGGCAGCATGATGTCGAGAATCACCAGGTCGGGATGCTCGCGGCGGCACAGATCGAGCGCGCCCTTGCCGGTCTGCGACCCCACCACCTGAAACCCTTCCTTGTCCAGGTTGTACTGGACCAGGTTGTACAGATCCGCGTCGTCCTCAATGAGCACGATTTTCTTCATAGACTTCTCTTTAAGAGTAACCGTCTATCTGTTACAACAATATTACAAGACCGTTGAAATTTAGTGCCGCGTGATCACCACGCTGCGCCAAGCGACGTTTCCGGCGGCATCGGCGGCTCGAACCGTCACCGAATTATTCCCTATTATCAGGGGGATAGCTGCGGACCAGGCACTGGTTCCCGAAGCCACTCCGGCTTGGCCGAAGTTGCTGGCCCACGATACCAGCGCCACTCCCACGTTATCGCTGGCGGTGCCGGCGATGGTAACGGACGCTGCCGTGGTCGACATGGTTGCCGAGGAGGGCGACGTAATCGTCAAGCTGGGGGGCGTGGTGTCTGTACTTCCACTGCCGGTGCCGGGGCCCGTGGTGCTCACTGTTTGTCGCGTTACGATAACCGATTTCGATACCTGGGTGCCTCCGGCGGAGGCAGTGACAACAATCGTATTGGCGCCGACGGCGAGCGCAAGGTTGGCGATGCTCCACGCGGAGGCGGAACCCGCCGCGAGGCCAGAGGCGCCGCTACTCGACGACCACGTAACGGCGATCGTGCCCGTCCCGCCCGCGGCCGCTCCCGACAAGCTGACGCTCGACGCCGTCGTAGTGGAAGCCACCCCGTTCACCGTCAACGCCAAGGGAGAGCCTGGCGGAGGTGGCACCGTGGTGGAAGTCTGCGCGGCGTAAAGCGTAAGAATAGCAGCCTTGTCGGGAGCGGCCAAAGTCGTGACCATCTTGTAATACGGGATACATGACAGCGGTGGGATCGTCGGAATGGCCCAGGCCCAGCGCATGTCCCAACTCGTGCAACGCGACGCTGAACAGATCAGTGTCGGAGCCGACATGCCAGCTTTCGGAGTCATCGAAATGCATGTCACCGGCGAGAGGTTCCGGGTTGGGCGGCGCGGGGTAAAAGGTGTGCGCTAAGATTCCACCGGGACCATCAAAGGGATAGCCGTCACCGTGGGCATAAGTAGCGAATAGAATGTTAACGGTCGCGGAGCCCACAGGGTTGGTTCCCGACTGCCAAGTGACTGCAACCACCTTCGACCACTCCGCCATGGCGCGGCGAATCTCAGATTCGGCGGTGGCGGTATCGAGCTGCGCGGTCACGTGGCTGAACACATACGTCAGCGCGGCCGAGCCCAGACCGGGGCCGTCCCAGCCGTTGCCATAAGTCGGAATAGCTTGCCCAGTGGGGCCATTGGTAGTGAGCGCTGCCGACATAAAAGGGCGCGGGAATGCCCAGGATCAACTCGCGGGAGGCCGGGAACACGTAGGCCACTTCGTCGAGCGAAGTCAGCGCGGCGAGCGCGGAGGCGAATTGTCTCGCGGTCAAATACAACATCAACTGGAGCGGATTCAGATCCGGGTTATCGACCGGAACCAGTCCCATATTGAGCAGCGCGCCGCGGACTTGGTTCATGTCGGTATCCGGATGAAACTCGACTAAGAAATATCCGTTAGACGTAAGCAGCGGGCTGATCTTATCGCGAGGCTGTATAGGCGCAGCATAGTTGGCTCTCAGCCCCGCGATGTTGGTGCGCCGGTCCACCGAAACCAACAGTCCGTTGTCTGGTACATCGCCTAAAACCTTGACGCCTGCGGCGCTCGAGCGCACGCACCATAGCGGCCGTGGGATGCTCGCCAAACTGTAGCAATAGATGACCCGGGCCAGTGGGATTCGGGCTCGCGATCTTCATCGACGGATACGGACGGATTCGTCTCGATATTTCTGGTTTTGAGGTGGATCACAGACTGGGCTGAGGATATTGCCACAAATGAAGATAAGATCAGCAAATTTCTTATGACTCGAAGCATATCCTCTCATCGTCGTCCTATGAGAGATTTCCTCTCGAAACCACACTACCTGTCATAGGGCTTTGCCTATCCCATGCGCATCTTATTTGCTATTCCGTTTTGGCTGGCGTTCGCCATAAATGCTCAGCCGCCGGGCTACCTCATTAGTACAGCGGCGGGCAGCGGCTGGATCGGCGACGGCGGCCCGGCGACGCTCGCGATCCTGCGGCAGCCGGGGGGAGTAGCTGCCGACAACCGCGGGAATCTGTACATCGCCGAAACCGGCGGGCACCGCGTGCGGAAGTTGGATCGCTCGGGCGCCATCACGACCGTGGCCGGAACGGGAGTCGCTGGATTCAGCGGCGATGGCGGCGCGGCAACGGCTGCGCAACTGTCGTCTCCTTATGGACTTGCCGCAGACGCCCTGGGGAATCTTTACATCGCGGACCTGGGCAACGCGCGCGTGCGCTGCGTGGACGCAGACGGCAATATCATCAACCATCGCCGGAGGCGGCACGCTCGCTCCGGGACCGGCGAACGAAGGCATGGCCGCAACGTCGATGCTGCTGAACTCGCCGCGTAATCTTCTAGCGATCGACGGCGGCGGGCTTGTACATTTCCGACTTCGGCGGACACCGCGTGTTTCAACTTTCGACCGGCGGCTTATTGACCACGGTGGCGGGAACGGGCACGCCCGGTTACTCGGGTGACGGAGGCATGGCGACGGCAGCGCAGGTGGCCTATCCCGCGGGTCTGGCGGTGGGATTCGATGGCTCGCTCTACATCGCCGATAGTTCGAATCATGCAGTGCGCCGGATTTCGAGCGGCGTGATCGCGACCTTCGACTCGGTGGGGACTCCCGTGGGTATGGCGTTCGACATTTTCGCGACGTTGTTTGTCGCCGATGTCGACGCGGGCGCGCTGCTGCGCTTTCCGGCCGACGGCGTGCTTGCCGCCCGTGCCGATTCCGGCGAGCGATGTCGTGCGCGCCATGGATTTGAACATGTACGCACCTGAAAGTACTGCCGGTATTGTCGTACGTCTGCCACTCATCGGGCAGATGGGCTTGGCGGCGGGCGGCGGCGACACCGCGCGCGGCGATGGCGGCGTTGCGACCGAGGCACTGCTGAATCATCCCAGCGGCGTGGCGGCGGATGCGTCCGGCAACCTTTATATCGCGGATCGCGACAACGCGCGGGTGCGGCGTGTGGCAGCGGACGGGACCATCACGACGGTCGCGCCGAGCGCAGGATGGATCGCACCCAGCGGCATCAGCTTGGATGCGGCAGGGAATATTTATGTCGTCGACACCGGGTTGAGGCAGGTTCTGCAGATCACACCCGCGGGAGATGCGAAGCGTGTCGCCGCGAGTCTGACGCTGACTGCTCCGGCAGCGGCCGTGGCGGATGCAGCGGGCAACCTTTATATAGCGGACAGTGGTGCCGGTACGATTTTTGAAGTTGCTCCGGCGGGGGCGGTATCGATACTCCTCGACAAATTGGCTGGGCCGCACGGCCTCGCGCTCGATGGCGCGGGACACCTCTTTTTCACGGAGCAAGACGGCGCTCGGGTGTACAGTCTGGATCTCGCTTCAGGCAACTTGAGCGAACTCGGCGCGGGCCACTGGAGCATTCCGCGGGGAATCGCTGTGAACGCTGCAGGCGAGGTGTTCGTTGCCGATACCGGGCGTCAACAGATCATGCGCGTCGACGCGGCTGGACAGGTCACCGCCGTTGCCGGAACCGGAGTCTCAGGATTCTCGGGCGATGGCGGCGTTGCCACGAACGCGCAGTTGAATTTTCCCTGGGATGTCGCCATCGGGCCGGCAGGTATTCTATACGTCGCCGATCTGGAGAACTACCGTGTGCGGCTGCTGACTCCGCAAAGCGGGCCGACTTCCGTGACGACAATTCAGGTCTTGAACGGAGTGAGTCTCGCGCCCGGGCCAATCGCGCCGGGGATGTTGCTCGTCGTGCGCGGAAGCGGCGTCCCGGCTACGGACGCGGCCAGCACCATCGTATTGATCAACTCGATTCCAGTGCCGATTCTGGCCATGGACAACACGCAAATTCAAGTGCAGGCGCCGATCACGCTGGTGACGTCCGCTAACGCCGAGATCGTGATCGTCGATCAGGGCAACATCGCGGCAACCGTACAAACAGCCACAGCGGCGTCCGCTCCCGCGCTCTATCCCGTCGACCCGCAATCCGCCGTAGTAGCTCGCGGCGCAGTCGTGACGCTCTATGGAACAGGCCTGGGCCTAGGCGATTTGCCGGTGACGGCCACCATCGGCGGATTCGCTGCCGATGTCGTGTCGCTCAACGCATCGCCAGGCTATGCGGGGCTGTTTCAGATCAGCCTGCGCGTGCCGGGAGCGGCGGCTGCGGGACCGGCCGGCATCATCGTCACGGTAGGCGGCGCCGCTAGCCAAGCCGGCGTGAACATTACCATCGCGGGGCCGTGAGCATTACACGTACTGCACTTCTTCTTCGAGATCCAGTCCGAAGCGTTCGCGCACGCGGCGCTTGAGGTCGGCGATCAGCTCGCGCACCTGCTGCGCCGTGCCGCCACCTTCGTTATAAATGAGATTCGCGTGATAATCGGCTACGCGGACGCCGCCACGCTCCAGGCCTTTAGCTCCGGCCTGTTCGAGAAAATAAGCGGAGGGGACTTTGCCTTCGCGGACGACGGCTGCGGGAACTTGCGCGCGCACCGTCCGCCGACAAATCGGCCCACAGAAGGTTCTTGAAGATGCTGCCGGCGCAGCGCATAGTAGGCGGATACTTCTCGTTGCGGATCTTCAGAATCCCGCTGGCGGTGGCGCGCAGTTCATCGGCATCGGCGGATTCCAATTGCAGTATGGCCGACAGCACGATCCAATCCTTGCGGCGCTTGAAGACGCTCTCGCGGTACGCGAACTCGCACGCAGCATTGCCGATTTCGTGCACGCATTCGCCTTCGAGGTAACGGACGCTGCTGACGCGCTCGTGAATCGAATGCCCGTAGGCTCCCGCATTGCCATAGACGGCTCCGCCCACCCAGCCGGGGATTCCGGTCATGGTCTCGAGACCCTTCAGCCCGTGCGCGATCGAGGCGTCGACCAGATCCTGCAGCACCGCCCCGGCGGCAACGCGCACCGTATCGCCGGCGAATTCGATCGACGAGTTGGTGTAGCGCAGCACCACTCCGGCATAGCCTTCATCCGCCGCCACTAAGTTCGTTCCACCGCCCATCACGGTGTAGGGCTCGCCGCTTTCGCGAATTTCACGGAGCGCTTCGGTCAACGCCGCTTCGGTCGAGGCATCCGCCAGCACCCGCGCCGGGCCGCCCACTTCGAAACGGGTATAGCGCGCCAGCGGTGCGTTTTCCTGGATGGTCAAGCCGGCGCGGGAGCGCATACGGCTACTTGGAAGTCTTCGAGAACAATCCCAGCAGACCTGACAGGGACGAACCCTTCTTGGCCGGCTGACTCTTCCCGCCCAGGCGTTCGACGATCTCGACCATGCCTTTGCCGAACGGAGTGCTGGCCGGAATCGGCTTGCCATCGAGCAAGGCCTTTTGCACGGCGTCATAATCGCTGGGCAGGGTCTCGAACACTTCGGTGTGCAGCGCGGTGCCGATGACCTCGCGGCTTAAGCCGACATCGCGCAGATAGCGGTTCACCACCAAGCGAATCTTCCAGCGCCCGATGCGGTTGGTGTCCAGATAGGACAACGCCCGCTGCGCGGCCTGCAGCGCCGGCAGTTCGTTGGTGGTCACCAGAAGCAACTCATTGGCCGCACGCGCGATGTTCAGATTCCACTCGGTATAAACGCTGCTGGTGTCCAGAATCACCACGTCGTAAGCGTGGCGCGCATATTCCAGGATCGGCGACGGGTCGCGCAGATCCTGATTTTGATCCAGCATCAGCTCAGGGGCCAGCAGCACGTCAACGCCGTGCACCGGGCGGACCATGGCGCCCCACAGATCGGCGTCCAGTTCGTTCGAGCGCTGCAGCGCGTCGAGGAAGCTATACACCGATTTGACCTTGAGCAGGAACGACAAATTGCCGGTGAGCGGATCCATATCCACCAGCAGAACCTTTTTGCCGCTCGTGCGCTTCCATTGAAACGCCAGGTTGCAGGCGACGGTGGTGGCTCCGCAAGCGCCCTTGGCGGGCATGACGGCGATGGTCTTGGCGGGTTCCTTGCCGCCGGAAGCTTCCTGGGCGGCGGGCTGCGCTCGCGACAGTTTCCCGAAAGCGGCATCCACCTGCTCGGCGGTCAAGGGCAGGATCAGGAAATCCGAAGCCCCCGCGCGCAGGCAGCGCAGGATGAAATCCGGCTCATTGCCCGCCGAGAATGGCAATTACCGGCACGTGGCCGCCCAGGCGGCCGACTTCTTCGAGCAATTGGAGAGCTTGGTCGCGGTCCCCGGTGGTATCCAGGAACACCAAATGGGTGACTCCGGAGGCCAACAGGTTGGGAAGATCGCGGGGAGAGGGATAGGCCTGCAGGCGCTGGATGGCGCCTCCGCCCAGATGGGGCTTCAAAAGCGCTTCCAACTGATCTAATAGCGGGGCGTTCGGGCTGATGGCTAACGGTCGCCTGGAGATGGGGGTCTCAGAATTGGCCATGCAGACCGAACCGGATTGGGATACGTTTCAAAGCAGTAAATCGACTAGACCCGATCATAACATGAGAACCCCACCCGATTTCAGCTACTAACAGAGTGGTATCACCGGTCGATGAGTCTTCGACGCCGGTTTTACTCCGTGGCGGACTACGGCGAAAGGCAGCAGCCGCCAAAGGCAGGAAGGAAGTCAGACCGGCCGTGTGAAAGCTGGGTAAAAGCCCAAGGAGGACCACAAAACAATGATGAATGTTACTGACACGATGACCATTTCGCGCCTGTTCCGGCGTGTCCCGGGCGCCGTCCCGGGAAATGTCCCGAAAGACGGCTGGACTGCCGCTTGAAAGAGCGCAGGAGGAAGTGAAAACGGTGAGCGTCTGCGACACGCAACCGGTGACGGCAGAGGGCATCCGGACTCTGCTGGGCGACAACCCCAACCTGCAGTTTGCGCAGGCCACCGATTCTTTGGCCCGCGCCAAGGACATTTTGCGGGATTCCGCGCCCTCCGTGCTGATGCTGGACAAGGCCTTCGGGATTCAGATCGTCCTCGAATGGCTGGCGGACATCCGCGCGTCCGGCCCGGTGGATTTGACGGCCAATACGGCGATTGTGATCTGGGGAGCTTCCATCACGGAAGCCGAGGCGCTGCGATTCTTGCAAGCGGGAGCGCGCGGGATTCTGCGCAAGACGGCGGGGATTTCGGTGGTGCTGGCGTGTCTGAAAACCGTGGCGGCGGGGCGCAGTTGGATGGAGGAATCTGTATTTGGCGAATCGGGGCGCGGGGAGCGCTATCCGCGCAGCGAACTGACGGCGCGGGAGCAGCAGGTGTTGGAACTGGTCGAGCAAGGATTCAAGAACAAAGAGATCGCGCTCGATTTGGGAATCCGCCCGGGCACGGTTAAGATTCATCTGAAACATATTTTTGAGAAGACTGGCGTCGCGGGCGCTACGGGCTGGCGTTGAATGGGCTGAAAGAACGAGGAATGGCGCTGGCGCAAGCCTAAGCTTCGAAGAACGGGGTTTGCGGGCTTGATATGCTTAGAGCGTGCGGAACCTTGTTTTTTTGGCCCTGATTGCTACGTGTGTTTCGGCGCAGTCGCCGCTGAGTAAAATCCTGTCGAGCGAACTGGATCGCAACTTCGCTGCGCTCAAAGCGAAAGGCGATCCAGCGCCCTACTTCATGGGCTATTCGGTAACGGATAGCGAATCGAACGTCCTCAGTGCGAGTGATGGCGCGATCTCATCGCAGAACCAGAATCGCGCGCGGCTGCTCGATATCACGGTGCGCGTCGGCTCGCCCGAAGTTCGACAACTATCGCCGCGTGAACGGGCAGATTCCCCGCTTCACGGTGACCACCACCATTGCGCTCGAAGACAACCCGGCGTCGATCCGGCAAGCGGTGTGGCTCGCCACCGACCGCGTCTACCGCAACGCTTCGCAGCGCCTGATTCAGATCAAAGCCGACGAGAAGCTGAAAGCGGCGGCCACCGACGGGTCCGACGACTTCTCTGAAGAAGCCCCGCAGGTTTTCTTTCAGCAGCCTCCGCGCGCTCAAGTTCGATTCTGCCGAGTGGGCCACGCGCTTGCGCAAGCTCTCCAAGGAATTCACCAAGTATCCCGGCGCGTTGAACTCCAGCATCACGCTGCAGACGGAGCGCACCATGGAAACTCTGGTCACCACCGAAGGCACTCGCCTGGAACACGGCCGCCTGTTCAGCCGCATCATTATTACCACCGCCGGCAAAGCCGCCGACGGCATGGATCTGCAGACCATGGAAAGTTTCGAGACCGACGATCCGGCGCGCCTGCCGAAGGACGCCGAGATTCTGGCGGCGGTCGAGAAAGCCGGCAAAAATCTGCAGGATCTTGCTGCGCGCTCCGCCGTCCGATCCTTTTGTGGGGCCCGCGATTCTATCCGGCCGCGCCGCCGGCGTCTTCTTCCACGAGATCTTCGGGCATCGCATCGAAGGGCACCGCCAGAAGGATGAGGCCGAGGGCCAAACCTTCACCAAGAGCGTCGGGAAAGCAGTTCTGCCGCCGTTTCTTTCGGTGGTCTTCGACCCAACCATTCGCGAATTTCAGGGGACCATGCTGAACGGATCTTATTTATATGATGACGAGGGCGTGAAGGCGCGCCGGGTTCCCGTCGTCGAGGACGGCATTCTGAAAACCTTCCTGATGTCGCGTTCGCCGATTGACGGTTTCCCCAATTCGAATGGACATGGACGCCGCCAGCCCGGCGCCGAAATCGTTTCGCGGCAATCGAACCTGTTCGTCGAATCGTCGAAGAAGGTCAGCGACAAAGAACTGCGGCAGATGCTGATTGAAGAAGTGAAGAAGCAAGGCAAGCCCTACGGACTGTTCTTCGATCAAGTCACCAGCGGCTACACCACTACCGCGCGCCGCGGCCTGCAGGCTTTCACGGTGGTCCCGCTGATGGTCTACCGGGTTTATCCCGACGGACGGCCGGACGAATTGATTCGCGGAGTCAGTATCGTCGGCACGCCGCTGGCGAGTTTCGCCAACATCATGGCCACCTCCGATAAAAGCGAAATCTTCAACGGCATTTGCGGCGCGGAATCGGGCAGCGTGCCGGTGGCGGCGATCTCCCCGGAACTGCTGGTGTCGAGCATCGAGATTCAGCGCAAGGAACGCTCGCAGGATCAGCCGCCGTATCTGTCGCGACCGGAGGCGCAGCCCTAATGCCTCCTGTTTCGCGGCGTCACTTCCTGGTCATCACTGGTTTATCCCTGCCCGCGGCGCGTTTGCTCGCGCAGGATCCCTACGCCGAAGACGTGATTCTGCGCGCCATGAAAGATGAACTGGAGCGTTCGCGCCAGTTGCGCGTGGTGGGCGGCAGCGGCGACGATACGCCTTATTTCATCAGCTATACGCTCGACGACAACGACGCTTTCGAAGTGGACGCCAGTTTTGGCGCGGTGACCACTACCTCGCGCAACCGTTTCCGGCTACCCGAATATCGAAGTGCGCGTGGGCAGCTACGACTTCGATAACACCGGACACATTTATAGCGGCCTCTACAGCGGTTCGCGCTACGATACGGAGCCTCTCCCGCTCGATAACGATTACCGCACGCTGCGCGAAGGGCTGTGGCTGGGGACCGATTACGCATATAAGGCCGCTGTCGAATCGATCGCGCGCAAACGCGCGGCGCTCACCAATGCGGCCGCTCCCACCGACAAACTGCCGGATTACACGCGGGCCGACAAGTTCGAGAGCCTGGCAAAAGTCACGCGCACCAAGGTCGACGAAGCCGCATGGGCGTCGCGCATGGCCAAGCATTCGGCGATCTTCAACGCTTATCCCGAGGTGCTGGCGTCCGGCGTGGAATTCCACTTCAATCAGGACACCACGTATTATCTGGACACCGAAGGAACCGCGCTGCGCTATCCCGACGACGTGGCTTGGATTTACGCGCGCGCCGAAGGGCAGTCCCCTGATGGCATGGTGCTGCGCGACACGCTCGCGATGCCTGCGTTCACGCTGGCCAGAGCTTCCTTCCGAAGCGGAAACCGACGCATCGCTCGACCGCTCTGGCTGGCAATATTAAAGCTCTTGCGCAAGCGCCGGCGGGAGAAGCCTATGTGGGGCCGGTATTGTTCGAACCGCAGGCGGCGGCGCAGCTTTTGGCGCAGTTGCTGGGCGACAATCTGCATATTCCGCGCAAACCCGTTTCCGATCCCAGCCGGCCCGTGAACGTGATCGCCAGCGAGTACGAGGGACGCACCGGTTCGCGCGTGCTGCCGGAATGGCTGGACGTGGTGGACGATCCCACGCAGACCACGTATCAGGGCAAGACGCTCACCGGTTACTATCCGTTCGACTTCGAAGGCGTGAAGCCCAAGCCGGTGACGGTGATCGAAAAGGGCGTGCTCAAAACTTTCTTGACCACGCGCCAGCCGACCAAGAACTTGCCCTCCTCCAACGGCCATGCGCGTTTCCCGGTGGGGTTCGGCACGCGCGGGGCGGCCATCGGCAATTTGTTTGTAAGCCGACGCAGACCACTCCGCTGGCGGATCTCAAGACGCGCTTGATGCAGATGTGCAAGGAACGCGACAAACCCTACGGCCTGCTGATCCGCAAACTGGATTTCCCGTTTTCCGGAGGCAACGCCGACATCCAGACGCTGCGCAATACTTCGGCGAATTCCGGCGGCTCGCAGCGGCCGGTCAGCCCGCCGATCCTCATGTACCGGGTGTACCCGGACGGGCGCGAAGAACTGATCCGCGGCATGGGCTTCAAGGGGCTCTCGACGCGCTCGCTGCGCGATATTCTGGCAGCGTCGGCCGAGACCACGGTGTTCGATTACATCAACAATGGAGCGCCGTTGGCGCGTACCGGCGTGGGCGGCTATATCGCGCTGACATCGGTGATCTCGCCCGGGCTGCTGTTCGACGAACTGGAAGTGGACCGCCTGCAGGACCAGTTGCAAAAGCCGCCGCTGGTACCGCCGCCGGACCGGACGGCGAGCCGTTAGGCTGCCATCATGCGTTTGCTGAGCCGCACCATTCTGCGCGAGCTGGTGACCACGGCGCTGCTGTGGGCGGTGCTGTTCACCTTTCTGATCTTTCCTGATGCGCGCGCGGCCGCTGTTCGAATTTCTGGTGCGCAGCACGGGGCCCCATTCGACAGTCATCTATTTATTCATGCTGGTGCTGCCGCAATCTCTGCCCTTCACGGTTCCCATGGGCGTGCTGGTGGCGGTGCTGATCACGCTTACCCGCATGTCGACCGACGGCGAGATCACGGCCATGCGCGCGGCCGGGATTCCGGGACAGCGCGTGGCGCCGCCGATTTTGTTGTTCGGCACGGTGGCGTTGTTGATCGCCGCGGCGTCTTCGCTGTGGCTGACGCCGTGGGCCATTCGCGAACGCTATCGCATCGAGAATATTTTGATCGGCAACGGGCTGACGTCCGACGTCCAGCCGCGCGTGTTCGAAGAGCGCTTCCCCAACTCGATTGTGTACGTGACCGATGTCACCACCGGCGTGACCGGGCGCTGGAAGAGAATTTTTTTGGCCGACGTCACACCGCCTGAAGAACGCGCTGCCCGGTTCGCCGGAGCGTGGCGATGAACCGCGCATCACGCTGGCAACCGAGGCGATCGTGGCGGCCGATCCGGTCCTGAATCGCCTGCAGCTTGCGTTGCGCAACGGGAGCACCTACGAAGCCGGCAAGGATACCGGCGACTATCGCATCACCGCGTTTCCTGCCGGCGACCAGGCGCTCGATGCGCGCAAGCCCGCCGAAGTCCGCGCCACGCGGCCCACCGTAGAAATGGATTCGCGGCCGCTCTACCGCATGGCCTACCGCGACCGCACGCTCGACCGCACCGCGCGGCTCGACGCGCGCACTGAATTTAATCAGCGCCTGGCGCTCCCGCTGGCCTGCGTGTTAATGGCGCTGGTGGGCATTCCCCTGGGAATCACGCAAAGGCGCGCCGGGAAATCCGCCGCGGTGGTTATGACGGCGGGACTCGCGTTCCTGTACTACATGGGCCTGATCGGTTTCATCGGCATGGCGCGGCAAGGCGCGCTTTCGCCCGAAATGGCGGTGTGGCTGCCCAATTTGATTTTCGCGATCGGCGGAATCGCGATGCTAGTGCGTCTCGAAAAACCCGGCGACGTGGACTTAATGGGAGCCATCAGCAGCCGTCTACGCAAGCTGCGCGGCCTCCGGCCTATTCGCAAACCGATGGAGCGCCTGGAGCCGCGGCTGTGGCTGGCGCGTTTCTCGCTGCTGCCGCGCGTCACCGACACTTACGTTCTTTCGAGCTTCATGTTCTATTTTGCCGTGCTGCTGGCCAGCTTCGTGCTGATGTTCCAGGTGTTCACTTTCTTCGAACTGCTGAGCGACATCATCCGCAACCGCATCGGCATGGACCGCGTGCTGGCATACCATTTTTTCCTGACGCCGCGCCTGATTTATGAGCTGTCTCCGTTTGCGGTGCTGACCGCGGTGCTAGTATCGTTCGGCATTCTGACCAAGCACAACGAAGTGACCGCGATGAAGGCTTGCGGAGTCAGCGTCTACCGCCTGGCTGCGCCGATTCTGGTGGCGGGCGTATTGCTAAGCGGCGCGCTGTTCGCGTTCGATCATTATTGGGTCCCGGAATCCGACCGCAGGCAAGACGCACTCCGTGCCGAAATCAAGGGCCGCCCCGCGCAGACTTTTTTGCGTCCCGGACCGGCGCTGGATTTCCGGTCTCCACGACCGCATGTTTTACTACAAATACTTCGATCAGGCCCAGCGCGTGATGCTGGGCGTGAACGTGTTTGAAATCGACCCCGTGCGTTTCCGTTTGAAGCGCCACATCGCCGCCGAACGCGCCCGCTGGGAACCGAGCTTGAACGCCTGGGTGTTCGAGAACGGCTGGAGCCGCGACATGAACGGCAACAACGTGACCCGCTTCGACGAATTCTCCGGCAGCACGCGCACTTTTCCGGAACTGGAAGAACCGCCGGACTATTTCATCAAGGAAGTGAAGCAATCGCGGCAGATGAATTTTCATGAGTTGGGCGCCTATATAGCCGAGCTACAACAAAGCGGATTCGACACCGTGGCGCTGCAAGTGCAACTCCAGAAAAAATTCGCCGTGCCGTTGTTTGCTTTGATCATGGCGATGGTTTCCATTCCGTTTGCGTTTCTCACCGGGAATCGCGGCGCCATGGCGGGCGTGGGAGTCAGCTTGGGAATCGCTATCGTGTACTGGTCGGTAGGACAGGTGTTCGAACAGTTTGGGAACCTGAGCCAGTTGCCGGTGCAAATCGCGGCGTGGTCTCCAGACGTGGTGTTCTCGCTCGCGGGCCTGTACTTCCTGGCGCGCATGCGAACATGATGGCGGAGAGGGGGAGATTCGAACTCCCGGAACCCGTGAAGGTTCAACAGTTTTCGAGACTGCCGCAATCGACCACTCTGCCACCTCTCCGCGACAAACTCAGTTTACCATGTAGCGGCTTTCGGACCTCGCTAAGCCCCTGCTTGCGCGGCCAACTTCTCTACCACTGCAATATTCGCCATCAGCTCGTCCGGCAACCCGTGACGCTCTTTGAGGTAGGGCAGGCTGTTGTAGGAAATCCAAACTTTTTCGTTCGCATCTTCCCACACCAGAATCTTCAAAGGTAGATCGATCGCGCTGCTCGGCGCCGCCAGCATCAAAGGCGTACCACCCTTCGGATTTCCGAAGATCAGCAACTTAGTGGGGCGCATCTTCATCCCTATTTTTTCCGCCTCACCACTGTGATCGATCAGCGCGAATAGAGTGACTCCCTTCGCCTGAAGAATACCCTTTAGCCGTTCCACTGTTTCATCTACGGAATGATTGCTCAGTGTGTCGACGATACCGTTCGCGGGCATATGTATGTGGTATATTACCACCCAATGGCAGCCGCGCTTCGAGCCATAAGGTGGATTGCAGCGGCTCTGCTTGCCTCCTCCACTGGGCCTGCGTTTCAGGGCCCGCTGCTGCTCTCGCGGCCTCCGGCATCGCCTGCTGCGAGCGACGCGTTGCCGGTCAACATTCGCGTGGATTCCGCGATGGTGCTGATTCCGGCCCAGGTCACTACTGGCTACGGTGCTTCTGTCACGGATCTCGCACGGGACAATTTTCACGTAAGCGAAGACAACGTCGAGCAGAAGATTACTTATTTTGCGAAGGACGACGCGCCGATTTCGATTGGGGTGCTGCTCGATACCAGCGGCAGCATGCGCAATAAGATGCACCGCTCGTCCGAAGCGGCGGCCACCTTCTTTCAGACCGCCAACCCGCAGGACGAATTCTTTCTGATCGAATTTAACGACCGCCCAAAGCTCACCGTGCCCTTCACCAACGATCCCGGCGAACTGTACCGGCACGTCCTGCACGCCCACCCCTTTGGACGCACATCGCTGCTGGACGCGGTGCACATGGCGTCCCTGCAGATGAAACATGCGCGCAACTCCCGCAAGGCGATCCTGATTGTTTCCGACGGCGGCGATAACCGCAGCCGGTTCACGCCCCGTCAAGTACAGAGCGACGTGCTTGAGTCCGATATGCAGACCTACGCGATCGGAATTTTTGAACCCGACGCGACGCGTAAACTGACTGCGGAGGAACTGCACGGACCCGATTTGCTGGAGGAACTGGCAGAGGCGACCGGCGGCAGGCACTATCGCGTCGACGATATCGACCAGCTAGCGTCAGTCGCCGCGCGCGTCAGCACGGATTTGCGCAATCAATACCTGCTGGGCTACACCTCAACCAACGCCGAGCGGGACGGCAAGTACCGGCAAGTCCAAGTGAGCGTGACGGCGAACGGCGCGGTCAAGCTCAGAACCTATTATCGCCGCGGCTACTACGCGCCGCTCGAATGATTTATGGCTCAGCGTGAGCGGCCGCGGCCGGCATGGGTTCGGGATTGGAAGCAGCGGCGGCCACGCGCTTCGGCGGATTCCTTAGCGGCCTTGCGCATCGGCGTGCGCTTCTTCGCCGCCTTCGCCTTGGGAGCCGCCTTTTTGACGGCCTTTTTTCCAGCGCGCGCGGCTTTCTTGGATGACGCTTTCCTGGGCGCTGGCGAGGACGAGGCTTGCACCTTCACAGCCTCCTTCACGCTCAGCACCGCAGCCCTCAGATCTTTAAGCGCTTCGCGCAAATGGGGAGCGCTAGCCGAAAATCGCTCCGCCACATCCGACATCAATGTCTCTATCTTGGATAGCCGCTTGAGAGCTTTGTTCGCTTTCATGTCCGCTCCTCTCGGTCGTAGAAGGAAAATGCCGTTTTCACGCGTCTTACGGCCTTTAAGATATCACACCGTTTATGTGGTTCCGGCGATTCTCTTGGCGCGCACGATGAAACGGTCGGGAGCGGGTCCGACGAAATAGAACGGATAGCAGGTGACTAAAGTCAGAACCTCATGGTCGTCGGAACTCAGTACCGACACGTCGGAGGGACTTACGATTTCAGTGGTGACGACCCGATAACGATATTCGCCTTGCAGGGTAGTGAGCAAAATGAGGTCATCTTTCCGGACATTGCGCAAGGGACGGAACAGCGTGTCGCGGTGGCCCGCGATACCCACGTTCCCGGGTTGGCCGGGGAGCGCCGTTCCGCGAATGTGGCCGCCAGCCCGGCGCAAAGTGGTTTCGTCAGTACCTTCGGCGACAACCATGGTCATGCCAAGACGCGGGATTTCCATGCGCCCCAGCAAACCGTTGATCGAATCGGCGCTGGGTCCTGGCGGTGCCGCCGGCTGCAGCTGGCGGTCGAAAGCCCTGCTCGCCTGGCGCTGAAAGTTCCAGGTATCGGCGAGCACGAAAGCACAATAACCCAACAGGCACATCGCGACTGTCCACAAGCCGATTTGCGACCAACGCAAAAGCTTCATTTGGTGGCCGGCTCGGTTCCAGGCGTTAATCCGGCGCCGGAGCTGTACCCCGCCCGGGTACGCACCGACAATTTCCCGTCCGCCTTTGCGTGCGCCGTGAGGCGAACCTTATGATAGGTCCCGTCTTTTTTCGCGCTCATCGAAGAATAGCCGATGGTATATTGATCCCGAATATCGCGCGCGATCCGCTGGCAAATTTGCAGGGTTTCGCTCACCTCAGCGGGAAAAAACGCTTCGCCGCCGCTCTCGTGCGCCAGGCGCTCGAGCACCTTCGGATTCTTGTCGGGATCGTCGGTGTCGAATATCCCGATGGTGTAGATCATCGCGCTCGACCGTTCCGTCATCTTCAACACTTGGTCGAGCGTAGCCTTGCTCGCATTATCGCCGCCGTCGCTGATAACGATCAGAACTTTCTTGTCGCTGCTGCCTTTTTGCAGGCGCTTTGAGCCCTTCGACGATGGCGTCGTAGAGCGCCGTGGTGCCGATCGCCGGCGCCCCCCAGATGGCCGCGCCCAGCGTGCCGACGCTGTCGCTGAAGCCCATCCCGATGGGCAGCCCCAGCGACGCGATCTCGTTGAAATTGACTACGAAGATCTTGATCGTTGTGGTTACTGGACTGGACGAAGGCCTGCGCCCCGGCCGTCACGTCCTTGAGTTTCTTGCGCATGCTGCCGCTGTGGTCGATGATCAGGCCGACAGTGACGGGCGTATCCTCGTGCCGGAATAAGCGGATCGGCTGCGTACGGCCATCTTCGAAGACTTCGAAATCCTTGCTGCCGAGTTCCATGACGGTGTGGCCCCCGTGGTCGCGCACGGTGGCTTGCAGAACCACCAGATCGACATCGACGGAAATGCGGAACGCTTCCGGCTCCGGGCTCTTTCCCTGCGGCTGCACTTGCGCCATAGCCGCACATCCCGCCAGCAGAACCATCAAAGCCGCAGGTTTCATGATGTTTCGCGCTCTCTTATGAGGCCTCGATGCGGCGGTACTGCGGCTGCCACATGGCGTCTTCCACCTGCTGAACGATGTCTACTAACTTGACTCCAGCCAAGCCCTCCTGCACGGCGGCTTCGGCCACCGCCACCGCGACGGTTACCGTGACGCTGCGCAGGTCTTCGATATGCGGCAGCAGAGTCGCGCCCGCCAGCCGCACCGCGACCAGGCTTGAGAGCGCATTAGCCGCGGCCACCAGCATCCCGACGCTAATATAGCGCGCTCGCGACACGATCGCGCCCAAGCCCACGCCCGGATACAACATAGCGTTGTTCAACTGCCCGATCACATGGGTGATGCCTTTGTAAGTAACCGGTGTGAACGAACCTCCGGTGGCGATCAAAGCGCGACCGTCGGTCCAGGCGATCAGATCGGCCGGCGTGGCCTCGGCCAGCGGCGCCGGACTCGACAGCGGAAAGATGATCGGCCGGTCGGTGTGCCAGGCCATTTCGCGAATAATCGGCTTCGCTGAACGCGCCCGCGCAGCCGGAAGTACCGATCAGCATGGTGGGCCGCACCTGATGCACCACCTCGGCCAGCCCAATAGCGGAGCCATCATCGCGCCTCCAGCCCTTGACTTCAGCCGCCGTACGGGCATAGGTCTCGTGATAGTCGCGCAGCCTGTCCCCCATGTCGTCGGTGAGCAGGCCGTTGGAGTCCAGGCACCAGAACCGCCGGCTGGCGGCCTCTTCGGACAAGCCTTCGCGGACCATGGCGTCGCGGATAAAGTCGGCGATGCCGATCCCCGCGGTGCCGGTGCCGAAAATCACGATGCGCTGATTGCGCAGCGGCGTTCCGCAGACCCGCATCGCGGAAACCACAGCCGCCAGCGTAACCGCTCCGGTACCCTGCAAATCGTCGCTGAACGTGCGGAATTGGCCGCGGTATTTATCGAGGATGCGGCGGGCGTTGCCGGGCGCAAAATCCTCCAATTGCAAAACTGCCTGCGGAAACAGCTTCGCCGCAGTCTTTATATAGGTGTCGATGAAGGCGTCGTAGCGTTCGCCACGAACCCGGGCATGACGGTTCCCGGGATACGTCGGGTCGTCGCGCAGGCTCTCACGGTTGGTGCCCACGTCGATCATCACCGGGATCACACGCGCAGGATCGATTCCGCCCGCCGCCGTATAGATCGCCAGCTTTCCAATTGCGATATCGATGCCGCCCACGCCCCAATCGCCGATCCCGAAGATCTGCTCGGCGTCTGTGGCCAGGATGAGATCGATGTCTCCCGGGCCGCATTCCAGATTTTTGAACGCCGCTTCGATCCCATCCGGCTGATCGATGGAAAGGTAGACGCCGCGGGGACGCCGGCATTCGTGATGGTAATGCTTCATCGCCATGCCAACCGTGCGGTCGTTGACGATCGGTATCATCTCGCGCAGGTGCTCGGAGAACAGGCGGAAGAACAGCACTTCATTGCGGTCGTGCAGCGCCGTCAGATAAATGTTCTTGCCGAGCGCGTCCGGCAGCCGCTGATACTGGACGTACGCGGAGACCACTTGCGATTCGAGCGTGCTGATCACCGGCGGCAGCAGGCCGTCCAAGCACAAGGCCCCCCGCTCCTCCGGCCGTGAACGCGGAACCCTTGTTCAGCAGCGGCGTCGTGAGAACCGCCATGCCACGCTTCTTCGTGTGCTCTGTCTCCGCTCCTCCGGGCTGAGTTTTTCGCAATGGTGGCACCAAAAGTGGGACGACTTTTTGTTGCATCCGGACTCCTTCCCCGCCGCGGACCGCCCTACAGGGTGCGGCGCGCCCCCGCGGCGCGCCCCCTTACTTTTCACAAGACTTACAGCGCGCGCTTTTGGAACAGCCCTAACGTCAAGGCCCCTGCCAAAGCCAGCATCCCGAAGAGCGCCACCAAGCGGCAGCGAACTGGCGGTGGCCGGAAGCGTCTCCGCAACCGGGGCATTCTGCGCCAGCACTGCCGGGGGAACCGGCGTTACCTCTTGCGCGATTTCCACTTCCTCACCGGTCGGCTGGACCGCCATCACCGGCGCCTGTTTCGAGCTGTACCACGACCGGTTCGTCGGGCGTCTTCACCGCGACTGCGACTTCCGGAGTGATGTCGGCCGAAGTCGAAAGCACCGCGGTATGGGTTTCCTTGGCGAGCGTAATCGCCCGTGCCTTCGGATAAACGAATTCCTCGCCCCATTCCTTGCCGGGATAGAACCAGGCGCGCAGCGCTTCCGGCTGTCCTGCCGGACGTTCGCGGAAAGTCATCACGGTTTTATCGGTGGCTTTCAGGCGCAGGTTGGGAATAGCCAGGATGGTCGCGTAAATCGTCAATTCGTCCTTGCTGAAGATCTGCACGATGTGGCGGTCGGACTTCGAATCCAGAACTTTGAATACGTAAGTGCCCGCCGGTAGAATTCCAAAACCCTGTAAGTGGACGCCGGGGATCTCGACGGGGCCGCTAAAAGTGATGGTGGTCTTCTTGTCCCATTCGTCGGCCCGGGCGGACGAAACGGCGAAGCCGAGAAGAGCCATGCAGAGTACGGTCGGTGCTGCTTTGAAAAATTTCATAAGTCTCCTTTTGGTTGTAAACATGTTGGTGTTCCCAAACTCTCCGAAACCAGAGGCGCTGGTCTCGCACACTTGACTAAGGCACGCCGGGGTCCGTTGAGGCGATGGCAAAAAGTCGATATTCTGGAGGTCTTTAAAGCGCGGACTTCCCATCGGGCAGGTTGGGACTGACCGCAACCGGTCATATGACCGGATAACGTCAATCGGCTATGGGGCTAGGAGAAGGCGGGGGAGCCCCCGCAAATTCTGGCAGGCGCGGACGTTACGCGGTCTTCTTGCGGTCGAAAATCAACAGCGCAATGCCGCCCAATAATGCCACCGCGCCCGCGATGGGCGGCAGCGGCAGTGTGTGGGTTCTCTCCGCCGTCACGTGCAGCGGGCCGAGATCGACAACTCGGTCTTGACTCTGGTAACTGATGCCCTGGTAAACCAACACTATGATCCCCAGAGCGATCAGGACCAAAGCCATAATTTTTGAGGCGCTCACGACGTCACCGGGTCAGCCGGTAATTACCGATCGGACCCCACAAGCCCGCCACCTGCAAAACCCAGACCGATACCGCCACCACGACTACCACATTCAAGATCGTCTTGATGCTGGAGGCCATGGGAATGAAACGATTAATCAAATACAGCGCCATCCCCACAACCACCAGGGCCAGCACGATGTTTATCAAAGGCATTGATTGCTCCTCGTCAGAATGAACAGGCAATTCACGATCCATCGTCCGCAGTTGCATCCCATACCGAAACGGGACACAACGATCGGCTGCCCCGTTTCAGAATTCGGTCCAGTTCGCACGGCGGATTACGGGCGCGCGACTCGCTTGCGCCGCAACAATCCAAGGACCAAAAAAACGCCTCCTACCATGCCTAGCGTGGCGGGCTCCGGAACCACAGTCGAATCGATGCCTCCCTGCACAGTGCTCTGTCCCGGATTGGCGCCAGACGTGGGGTTAACGATTATGGAGAACGGGGTAATAGTGAAGAACGTCCCCAGGAAATTGCCGGACTTGGCGTTATTGGTGCCAGTCCCGAGTTGCGCGGGAGCCCAGTTAATCTTGATGGTGCTTTGGTCGAGGAACACCGAGCCGCCGGTCGAGGTTCCGACAAATACCCCAGTGGCGCCGTCAGTCACATCGGTGATCACCAAATCGAACGTAAAGGCGCCGAAGGTGGCGCCCACAGCCGAGGGTGCGCCTTGCTTCGTGCAGGTCGCGCAATTCAGATCGAAGATTCCGAAATTAATGCCGGAAGGCACAGCCGGACTCGAATTTGGATCCGTTTCGAATCCAAGCGTCGAAGCGGCGCCGCTACTGGAATTCAAGCTGAGAGAGTTGGCCCCGTTGAACCCCGATCCACCGGTGCCAGTTGCCGAAGTGTTGAACGTGATCGCAGCAGCGCGGGCGCTGCCAGCCATCATAACCGCCGCGACACCCAGCATGAATGCCGTCTGAATTATGCGTCTAATGTGCATTTCCATGGTTCTCCTCTAAGTTAGGCTGCTCTCGCGTGAGAGAAGTTAGCCCTGGGTAAGCAGGCTTAAGCCCAAACCCGGTGAACCACTTATTACTATCGGTAAAGAACCTTAGTTGGTTGCGTTTGCCTAGTGCTAAAGCCTCCAGCAAACACCACCGTTACGGCAAGGAACGCCTGACCGTGGAGGGTCGAATGACCAGGGAAGGTCGAAAAGGATACGCTGTACTCCACGGCCTCGTGAGCGCCAATAACTTTACTGGCGCCGTAACAAAGCGAGGCCCAACAGAGCGCCTCCCACCAGACTCAGCGTCGCCGGCTCGGGAACGCCACTCGAACCACCGAGCGCTCCCTGCACCGTGGTGCTGCCGATCTGCGCGCCCGACGTCGGATTCACAATGATGGTGAAGGGTGTCGTCGTAAAAAATGTCGAACCAAAACTGCCGCTCGAAGCATGGTTGGTGCCGGTCCCGATTTGCGCCGGAGCCCAGGCGATCACAATGGTGCTTTGATCGAGATACACCGAACCGCCGGCCGAGGTGCCGACGAACGTTCCGGTCGCGCCATCGGTGACGTCGGTAATCACCATGTCAAACGTGAAAGCGCCGAAGGTTGCGCCAACGCCACCCGAGAGCGTGGTGCAGCTCGCACATCGCCAGAGTAAAATTGCCGAAGTTGATGCCCGACGGAATGCCCACGCTGGCGTTGGGATCCGCCACGAACCCAAGCGTCGCCGCCACGCCGGAGGACTGGTTCAAGTTAAGGTTGCCGCTGCCGTTAAACCCCGTACCCGCCGAACCGGTGGCGGTGGTGTTGAAAGTGATGGCGGCTGCGCTCGCGCTCGCAGACAGGATGAAGATAGCCGCCACCGCTAGCGGGGCAGCCTGGACGCAACGTCCGATTTTCATTCTCATAATGCTCCTTTTTGTGCTTTCGATAGCACGCGCTCTCAGGGGAGAGTCGTGTATCACATCGGCGAGCTCAAGGTGGTTTGTGAGAAGGGGCTCATGACCAAATACGATCAATCGAAACGCTCTGAAAGCCGCGCCAATGGCGGAAAATCCGATAGACTTGGCTGGTTGGTAGTAGCGTTTCCCGCGAGGGCGGGAAAGTGGCATGTGGCCAGCTATGGTCACAATAAAGAGTTCGTTAAACCCATTTCGGTGCTACACTGGAACTTAACCGCCATTCTCGGCGTCCCACTGTTTGAAGAGCACGTTGTCTTCAGGCCGCCGGCTTCCTGGATCGACGGGGCAAGGAGAAACGCGTTCTGAACTCCACGGCCTCTCAGCCACAAACCAACCTTTGGCTCACTGAAAACGGTCCGAAGGAACTCGAGTCGCTGTTCCGCGCGATTGTGTTCCATCCTTCCGCGCCCATTCTGCTCGCCGACGACGATCGCAACTACACCGAGGCCAGCGTCGGCGCCAGCAAACTGCTGGGTCTGCCGCAGGGCCAAAATCATCGGCCACAGCCTGGATGATTTTGCGGCTCCCGGATTCAAGCCGGTGCTTTCCGAACGCTGGCAGGCTTTTCTCGAAGAAGGCGAGCAGGTGGGCACGCTGCCGCTGGTCGGTCCCGATGGCACGCCGCGCGAAGTCGAGTACACCGCCAAGGGGAACGTGCTGCCGGTCCGCCACCTGCTGGTGCTGCGCGACAAGAACCAAGCGCCGACTCGGACCGCGACGCCACGCCCAACATCATTCCGCCGTGGGTGCAGGATTATGCGCTGTTCCTGCTCGACGCCGACGGACAGATTGCCGCCTGGTACGCCGGCGCGGAACGCATTTACGGGTATACAAGCGACGAGGCCTCCGGCCGTCACGTGTCTTTCCTCTATCGCCAGCGACGATAGTCTGCGCGCCAAGCTGGATGAAGAATTGAGGCGGGCCGCCGCCGAAGGACATTTCGGCAATGAAGGCTGGCAGGTGAAAAAAGACGGCTCGCGATTCTGGGCCAACGTCATCACCATGTCGCTCAAGGACGAAGACGGCGTTTGCAGGGCTTTGCCCGCGTGGTGCGCGATTTTAGCGACCGTCACGAGAGAGACGAAAAGTTGCGGCGCAGCCGCGCGCGTTTGCGGCCGCTGCCCGGCCGAATCGACGATTGCCGGAATCGTTTCCGGCGAGTTTGACCGCATTCCGGAAGCCAACGACACGTTTCTCGATCTGGTCGGCTACACCCGCGAGGATCTGGTCGCGGGCCGCCTGGTATGGCCCGACCTCACGCCGCGGGAATACGAAGCGCTCGACGAATTGGCGCATGAAGAAGGGCTGCGCTTCGGCGCCTGCACGCCTTTCGAAAAAGAGTTGATCCGCAAGGACGGCACGCGCGTGCCGGTGCTGGTCGCCACCGCGGTCCTGAAACTGTCGCCCTTCCGCTGGATCACCTTCGTCACCGATCTGCGGGAACGCGACCGGCAGGAA
This sequence comes from Bryobacterales bacterium, assembly GCA_963745995.1. Taxonomy (GTDB): domain Bacteria; phylum Acidobacteriota; class Terriglobia; order Bryobacterales; family Bryobacteraceae; genus Palsa-187. The sequence continues at coordinate 1,484,125 of CAVUZF010000004.1, read as the reverse complement.
AATATCGACGAGGAAGTTTCGCACACCGAGCATCAGTTTGAGGAAATTGTCGGGACCAGCGCGGCCCTGAAGCGGGTGATGGGGCAAGTGGAAGTGGTGGCGCCCACCGATGCCACGGTATTGATCCTGGGCGAAACCGGGACCGGCAAGGAATTGATCGCGCGCGCCATTCACCGCTTGAGTCCGCGGCGCAATCTTCCGTTCATCAGTTTGAACTGCGCGGCGATTCCCACCGGGCTGCTCGAAAGCGAGCTGTTCGGCTATGAGCGCGGAGCCTTCACCGGCGCGCTTGGGACAAAAGATCGGCCGCTTTGAAATGGCGCATCGCGGGACTCTGTTTCTCGATGAAGTGGGCGACATTCCGCTCGATCTGCAGCCCAAGCTGCTGCGCGCGCTTGCAGGAAAAATCTTTCGAGCGATTGGGCGGCACGCGCACCATCCCCATCGATGTGCGCCTGGTAGCGGCCACCAACCGGAATCTAACCCAGATGATGGGCGATAAACTCTTCCGCAGCGATCTGTACTACCGCCTGAAAGTGTTCCCCATCATCACGCCTCCGCTGCGCGATCATGCCGAGGATATTCCCGCTGCTCGCGCGCCACTTCACCAAGAAGTACGCCGCGAAAATGGATCGCAAGATCGACAAGATTCCGTCTGAAACCATGAAGGCGCTGGTCGCTTGGTCTTGGCCCGGCAACGTGCGCGAGCTTGAGAACTTCATCGAGCGCTCCGTGATCCTGTCGCGCGGTCCCGGCCTGCGCGCGCCTTTGGCGGAACTGCGGGCGGACGCTCCCGAAGCCGGCGGCAACTCCACGCTCGAGAAAGTCGAGCGCGATCACATCCTGCGCATCTTCCGCGAGACCGGCGGCGTGATCAGCGCCGCGGCCAACCGCCTGGGAGTGCCGCGGACCACGCTGAACGCCATGATGAAGAAGCTGGGCATCTCGCGCAGCGACCTCTAGCGGTTAACTACACGACGATCGTAACCGCCAGCCGCTCGTTAGGATAACTGCGGTTGTATAAGTAATAGCCGTCATCATCCCAGTTAATATACAAGATCGTCGGCGCTATACCAATTGGGGTCCCAGTCACTCGGCCAAGGATCCAACAACAGGAACGAATACCCGCCGTACTGAAAGCGCGGATATCCCAGATACATCGACGGCTGGATTCCAATGTGGAAGTAATGCCCGAGACCAAAATACAACCCGAAAGTCTGCTGCGGAATGTAGTAACCTCCGTAGCCGCCGCGCTGCGCCCAGGTGCGGTGATCGGAAGCCCAATGTTGCGAGCGCGATTGCTGGAAGCTGTTCTGCCCCTGCCAGCCGCCCTGCTGTAGCCAGCCACGTTGTTGCTGCCAGCCGCGCGCCTGCTGCTGCGTGCGCTGCTGCGGCACGCGGTATTGCTGATTCCGCTGGGCCTGTTGCGGGGTTTGTTGGGGCGCGCGCTGCGGCTGCTGCTGGACGCGCTGCTGTTGCTGTGGTGCTGGCTGCCCGCGCTGTTGCGGCGCCTGTTGGGCGTGCTGCGGCTGTTGCTGTTGCTGTTGCTGTTGCTGTTGCTGAACCTGATGCTCCCGCTGCGGCGCCTGTTGCTGCACTCTCTGCTGTTGCTGCGGCGGCTGCGCGGTATGCGGTGGTTGCGGCTTGGGGGGCGCCTGCTGCGCGCGCTCAGGCCGCTGTTGCTGGACTTGCGGCTGCGGCTGTACCCGCTGCGGCGGCTGTTGTTGCACTCGTGGCTGCTGGGGTGCAGGCTGTGGCGCATGCGCCGGCGGCTGCGGCCGCTCTGCATGCTGCTGCTGAGCCGGCCGGCCGCCTTGCTTCTCACCTTCTTTGTTTTCCTCGTGTTGCGCGTAGATTGGTATCATCGTTGCGATACCCAGAAAGAGCACCGCCGTACCCGTTACAGTTAAAAATCGCATGGTCGTCCCTTCTACTCTAGACTTATACCCGCACGTGAACGGCCAAGCGCCGGAAACGCCGGATCGAGTGCCGCGGATGGCCGATGCCGTGCACAGAGGCAGGAACATGCTGCTGCGCCGCCTGCTCTTTGCGACATCGTACGTCCGCCGGTCCCAAGGAGCCCGCTCGTTGCTGCTGGCCTGCACTATGGCCTTGCTGTTCATGGGCGTCGGAGCGGCGCAGTCGGCCGAGCCCGACACCTGGCAAAGCAAATTGAGTTTTCACGCCTCCACCGCCTACAGCCCGTTGTCCCTGGTGGGGACCGCCGCCTACACCGGCTTCCTCCAGGAAATCGACTTCCCCAGAGAGTGGGGACAGGGAGCGTCAGGTTACGGCAAACGTCTGGGCTCGGAACTGGCCTACGTCGGCGTGCGCAATGTTATGGGCTTCGCGCTCGACACCGCGCTGCACGAGGACCCGCGCTATTACCGGTCGAGCGATACCGGCTTTTGGCGCCGCACCAAGCATGCCTTCCGCGGAACCATCCTGACGCGCACCGACGCCGGCGGCGAAACATTCTCCTGGTGGCGCTTCGGCAGCGCCTATGGCGCCACCTATATCTCCAACCAGTGGTATCCCGATCGCGTCAACACCGTAGCGCTCGATCTGACGCAAGGCAGCACCCAAATAGGCTTCGATTTCCTGGCCAATTTCGGCGCTGAATTCTGGCCCGACGTAAGGAAAAAAGTATTCCGGCGCAAGCAGTAAGGGCGCGACCAAGGGCGGTCATCTGACTACCTGCAGCCATCGCCAGTAAGCGCCGGCCTCGGTAATTATGGCTCTCTGGCAAACGGCCCGCCGCGTGCACCAAGCCCCGGTGACAAAAGGAGATTTGAACGATGCTTTGGACCATTGCCGTCATTCTGTTTGTCTTGTGGGCGCTGGGGATTGCTACCGCCTACACGTTATCCGGTTTTATCCACATTTTGCTGCTTCTGGCCATTGTTTGCGTGCTGATTCGCGTGATTCAGGGACGGTCACCGGTTCTTTGAAGGGATGCGCGGCCTATGCTGATTCCGAACCGAATTCCCTTGTTGGTCCTGCTGAACTTTGCCGGATGGGGGCCGGCGGTAATTTACGCACAGACTGCAGTTCCCGCAATCGATGTGATCCTCGATCGCATGGCCCAGGCCCGGGCCGATAACCGCATGCACCTGCGACCTTATAGCGTCACCCGCAACTACCGCCTGATGGGGGCCGAAAAACAGACCCGCTCGGAAGTGGTCGCCGATATCAGCTTCGTGCCGCCGGCATTCAAAAAATTTGTGATCCAGAAATCCAGCGGCATCGGATTGGGCGAGAGAATCGTTCGTCAAATGCTGGAGCACGAAACCGCGATTGTAAAGAATAATAGCGCCACCGATATGACGGCGGCCAACTATGATTTTCGCTACCTGCGCGAAGAAGAATTGAACGGCCAGCCCTGCTACGTGCTGGAGATGCTTCCTCTGCGTAGCGATAAAACCCTGCTACGCGGCCAAATCTGGGTGGATTCGCTTACCTATTTGCTGCGCCGCACCGAGGGTGCGCCGGGCAAGGCGCCCTCCTGGTGGCTGCGCGACGCGCGCATCGCGCTGGTCTACGGCGAGGTCGAAGGGATGTGGCTGCAGACCGCCTCGGAATCGAGCGCCGACGTGCGTTTTCTGGGGCGGAACACCATGCTTTCGCGGGATGTAAGATACCAGGTAAGCGAAGTGGTCGCCAGCGCCACCAGGGCAGTTTCGTCCGTCCGATAAATGATGATGTCGCTCCAGTTTCGTCTTCCGCGGCCCGCTCGCCTGCTCGCGCTGCTGCTGCTTTCGGCTTCAGTCTTTTATGGCTATTCGGTGCTCACGCACGAAGCCGTCGTCGACACCCTGTGGGACGCGTCCATCCAAAAAATGTTGCTGGAACGATTCCCCCTGTCGACGCCAGAAGAAATGGAGGAAGCCCACGCCTATGTCTATGGCGGCTGCATTATCCAGGACATGGGCTACTATCCCTTCAGCAGCAAGCTCTTCAGCGATTTGACCCACTACGTCCGCAGTGGCGATTTCGTGGTCGCGCTCATCCGCGAATCGCAGGATCTCGACGAGTATGCCTTTGCGCTAGGTGCGCTTGCCCATTACGCCGGCGACAATAACGGCCACCGCTTGGGGACCAACGTCGCGGTGCCGGTGCTCTATCCCAATCTGCGCCGGGAGTTCGGCAGGACCGTGACCTATTGGGACAACCCCCTTTCACACCTGCGCACCGAATTCGGCTTCGACGTGCTGCAGGTCGCCCAGGGCCGCTACGCCAGTGACCAATTCCGCAAGTTCATCGGTTTCAAGGTCAGTAAACCGGTGCTCGAGCGCGCCTTTGCGGACACCTACGGCATCGAGATGAAAGATATATTCAAGAGCCTGGACCTTGCTCTGGGAACCTACCGCTATAGCACCAGCAGCGTCATTCCCGGCATGACTAAGGTGGCCTGGCAGCTCAAAAAGGACACTTTCATCAAAGAAATACCTGGCATTACCAAGAAAAAATTCCTCTACAATCTTTCGCGTTCCAACTACGAAAAAGACTTTGGGAAAATGTACCAGCGCCCGGGATTCAAGACCCGCCTGATCTCCTGGTTCCTGCACATCGTTCCCAAATCCGGACCGTTCAAGAGCCTGGCGTTCAAAGCGCCCACACCCGAAGTAGAAAAGATGTTCATGGCCAGCTTTAACGCGACCGTCGACAGCTATCGCGCGCTGCTGGCCGACGTAGCGGCCCATCGCATGGACCTGCTGACGAACGAAAACATCGACCTGGGCGAGCCCACCATCGCGGGCAAGTACCTGGGAGCCGATCTGGCCTACGATAAGCTCCTCGACAAACTCGCCGGCCACAAATTTATAGGCGTATCGGCGGATCTCCGCAGCAACATGCTGGATTATTACAAAGACCGCAAGCCTCCCGTCGCCCCCGCGACCGCCAAAGTCTCCGCCGCCTGGGACAAGCTCATGGAGCAGCGCACCGAGCTCGAGCAGCTCCAGCCGCAGACAGCGGCGACGCAGTGACGTTCCGTCGGGTAACGCTTCTCTTCATTGCAGTTCTCATCTGGGCGGCCCGTTCAGAGGCCCAGGATATCGACGAAGACGCGACCGGCGTCTCGATCACCGCTACCGATGAACCGTTGCTCACACCCAAGCTGCTGCTGCACCGCATTGCTTCGGACCAGAAGCCGATCTGGCTGTTTCCCGTCCACGCCGCCGCGAGAAAGAACTGGCAGCCCACACTGGCCGTCATCGGAATCACCGCGGGACTGATCGCCCTCGACCCCACCGATACTCCCTTTTTCCAGCGCGCGTCCTACCAGCAAAACCCGGCAGTGCATGGCATCGGCCACGTTTTGAGCGGCACCAGCACGGGTCTTTTCATCGCTGCGGTGCCTGCCACCTTTTATATCGCAGGTCTGCTCGATCACGATTCTTATAGCGCCAACACCGCCTTGCTCGCGGGCGAGGCGGTGGTCGACGCGGAGTTGGTAACCATCGCCATCAAAGACATCGATCGCCGCTTGACGCCCGGCCAAATCGGCCCCAACGGCGACTTCTCCGCTAGCTGGTTCCAGAATCCCAACCGCAGCATCGGAGGATTCGGCAGTTTTCCCTCGGGCCACACCGTCGCCGCCTTTTCCGTCGCCACCGTGTTTGCGGAACGCTACCGGTCGCATCGCTGGGCGCCCTGGGTCGCCTACGGACTCGCGGGTGTGGTAGCCTTGTCGCGCCTGAACGTGCAAGCTCATTTTCCATCCGATATTTTCCTGGGCGCCGCCCTGGGATATTCCATCAGCCATTTTGTTGTGCTGCGCAAGCTGGTCACGGGCCAGCCGTGACAGGAAGCCATCATGACTAAGCTCGAATTGAAGAAATTCACCACCACGCTCGCGGCCCGCGCCAGCGAGCTCGAAGGCCTCATCCGCAACCGCGAAGCGGCGGCCATTGAAACCAGCGCGGACGCGCTCGACCAGATCCAGCACGCCGTCGAGCGGGAGCTGGCTTTAGGGACTTTGGCGCGCGAATCCTCCGGCCTACGCGAGACCCGCGCCGCTTTGCGCCGCATCGACGAAGGCAGTTTCGGAATCTGCATGGATTGCGAAGAGGAAATCAACTTGAAACGTCTGGCCGCGGTCCCCTGGGCGGCGCGCTGCATCGCCTGCCAGGAACGCGCCGACCGCGAAGGCGCAGCAGCCGACGATGATGCTGGCGAGCCGCCCCAAGCCGAGGCCGCCTAATCTGACCGTAGGCGGTCAAATGACCACCCACGGTTGAAGATCCAGACCGATCTCCCCGCCTTTGCAGCTTCCAGCGAGCGGCGCGGCACGTGCCCTAGAGATCGCATGAAAACGGGTGAAGCAACAAAACTATTTCTGCTGGCCGCAGTGGCGATAGCTCCACTGCTGGCCAAGGATAACGAACCAACCAAGCGCCTGAAGGACGCCACCGTGGTCTTCACAGAGATCATGGCGGCTCCCGACAAAGGCATTCCGCAGGATTTGATCGAACACGCCTACTGCATCGTGATCGTTCCCGATCTCAAGACCGCCGGCTTCATCGTGGGCGCGAAATACGGCAAGGGATATCTCTCCTGCCGCAGCAAAGTAGGACCGGGCTGGTCCGCACCCGCCACCGTCCGTATCGAAGGCGGGAGCGTGGGATTTCAAATCGGAGCGTCTTCGACCGACCTGATCATGCTGGTGATGAATGAGCGTGGAGCCGATAAACTGCTCTCGAGCAAATTCACGCTAGGCGCCGAAGGTTCCGTCGCCGCCGGTCCCGTGGGCCGCACGGCAACCGCACAGACGGACGCACAAATGCACGCCGACATTCTGTCCTGGTCGCGCACTCAGGGGTTGTTCGCCGGAGTGGCGCTCGAAGGAGCAACCCTGCGCCAGGATCTCGACGACAACGCCAACATCTACGGCCAGCCCTTGGATAACCGCGCCATCGTCAGCAGCCGCCGCCGCATGCCTCCGGCCGCCGCAAAACTGGTGGGAGTGCTAAACCGTTACTCACCGCAAGAAGAAAAACGCAGATTGGACTAACCATATGAAAAAATCACTAGCCATTTTCTTGATTACGTGCGGAATGTTGTCCGCGCAAACTCCGGCCCAGGAGCGGCGCGAAAATTCGGACCGCACCGCCGCCGGTCTCACCCCGATTTACCGCGTCACCGTGACCGAACGCACCACGAAAGCCATCAGCTACCGCAATCGCAGCGGGGCGACGAAGATCGACTTCGCCGGCACCGCGCTGCTCCCCGCCGCCCACGGCGAGGCCAAAGTCGAAAGCAAGAAGGGCTATATCGAAATCGAGGTGGAATTCCGCAATCTTCCGGAAGCCACCCAGTTCGGCGCCGAGTATCTCACGTACGTCTTGTGGGCCATCACGCCCGAAGGCCGCACCTCCAATCTAGGCGAAATCCTGCGCAGCGGAACCAGCGGCAAGCTGGACGTGACCACCGAATTGCAAGCGTTCGCCCTGGTAGTCACAGCGGAACCGTACTTCGCCGTGTCCCGCCCCAGCGACGTAGTAGTGATGGAAAACGTGGTTCGGCCCGATACCGTCGGCAAAATCGAACTGATCGACGCCAAGTACGAACTGCTCCAGCGCGGACAATACGAGCACCTCGCGAACGTGCTCGACCTGCGCGTCAATCGCAAGATGCCGCTTGAGCTCTATGAAGCGCGCAACGCGATCCAGATCGCCCGCACCAGTGGCGCGGATCGCTTCGCGACTGAGACATTCAAGAAAGCCGAAGCCGACTTGCAGCAAGCCGAGACCTATCGCGCACGCAACGCCGGAACCAAACCCGTCACCATGACCGCGCGCCACGCCGTGCAAACCGCCGAAGACGCCCGCGCCATCGCCGTGAAACGTCAAGATGACGACCTCTTGGCCCTCGAACGCCAAGCCACCGCCGACCGCGAGGCCAGCGCCGAGAACGGGCGCACCGCCGCGGAACTAGAAACCACCCGCGTCACCCGCGAAGCCGCCGAAGCGAGGCTCAGAGCCCAGAACGAAGCTGCCCGCCTGAAGGCGGACAACGACGCGCAATCGGCCGACGCCCGCGCCGAAGCCGAACGCCTGCGCCGCGACAACGACGTCCAGCGCATCGCCGCCCTCACCGAAGCCGACCGCCTCAAACGTGACAACGACGCCCAGCGCGAGGCTGCCCTCAACCAGGCCGACCTCCTCAAACGCGACAACGATGCCCAGCGGGCCTCGGCGCTGTCCGAAGCCGACCGCTTGAAACTCGAAAGCGACGCCAAACTGGCCGCCGCCCAAACCGATCTCGATCGCGCCGCCCGCGACCGCGCGCAGGCCGAGACCGACAAAGCCGAGCTGCGCGCCAAACTCCTGCTCCAGTTCAACGCGATTCTGCAAACCCGCGACACCGCCCGCGGCCTGATCGTGAATCTTTCGGATGTCCTGTTCGACACCGCCAAGTTCTCCCTGCGCCCGGAAGCCCGCGAGAAACTGGCGAAAGTCGCCGGCATCGTCTCCGGACACCCCGGCCTGCGCCTGGACGTCGAAGGCCACACCGATAACGTCGGCGGCGACGACTACAATCAAAACCTCTCCGAGCAACGCGGCGCCGCGGTTCGCGATTATTTGACGCAGCAAGGCATGCAGCCGGGCTCGCTATCGACCAGAGGCTTCGGCAAAACCCAGCCCATTGCCAGCAACGACACCGCCGCCGGCCGCCAACAGAACCGGCGCGTCGAACTGGTGATCTCAGGCGAGATCATCGGCGTCGAAATCGGCGTGCCGCTCGCACTGAAGTAGGTTTACTTTGATCACTCCCGGAACGATATTAGTCCAAAAGGGTACCCTCCTGCCGCCGGCGTTCCGCCCCGGCAGCGAGTCGTACCCAAACGCTTGGGTATCGCTCAAGAGCAGCCTGAATCCTCACGATCTTGAAAAAGAATTCGCGGCCCTGGGCTGGACCTTCCACTACATGGCCGGGAAAGTCAAAACGACCGCCTACGGGTTCGACCGGCAACAGGCCATGGACAAGGCGCTCGCCCGCCTCATCGTCGGCGCCATGCGTCAAAAGTGCAACTGCCTGGAAATCGACGAAGTGGCGACGCGTAGCTTCTTAGGCGTCCCCAGCGTCAGCGTCTCCGCCCACACCCGCCACATTCAAAAAGGGATGATGTTTCGAGGCCTCGATACCCCGAATCAGCCTGCTCCGCCCGACGCAGCCGCCAGACCCGCCGTCGCCCTGCCATAACTCTCGCGAAACGCCCGCGCCAAGCTCGCCAGCGGCTCGCGCGTCTCCGTCGGACCCACTTCCCCGTGCTCCACCGGCGCGTGATCCTTTTCGAGAATGTAAATCAAGCGCCCCTCCGGACCCATCGAAAACCGCACCGCATCCGACCCCGCGTCATCCGGAAAATCAGCACAGCGCCCCCGCGCGTAGCCGCAGTTGCACGTATCCCGCTGCAGCGCCTCCGCCGGCTCCCAGCGCACTCCCGGCCGTGCACTCACCGGCCCAAGCGTCGCCCAGCGGCAAGCGAGGCGCCGGATCCCAGCCACCCGCGTCTAAGCGCCGCAACGGTTTGAAATAGGGACAAGCCAAAGCGGTATCCTAACAGATAAGTGACCCCCCGCATCCAGCTCCTGGAACAAATTCTTGCGCAAGACCCTTCCAGTAAGCTTGCCCGTTACGGATTAGCCATGGAATACGTCAACACAGGCGAATGGGCGCGCGCGATCCCGGAATTCGAGGCCGTGCTCCAGACCGATCCGGCTTACTCAGCGGCTTACTATCATGGGGGCCAAACGCTCGAGAAAATGGGCCGTCTCGACGACGCCCGCGAATTCTACCGCCGCGGCATCGCCGCCACCCGCGACCCGCATGCTCTGGGCGAGCTCGAAGCCGCGCTCAGTATACTAGGGGATTAGTTAACGTTTTGTCCCGCACCTCCTATCTGTGTCTCGCGCTCTTGGCCGCCGCGCTGCCTGCGCTTCCGCAGGGTAAAAACAAGGCCCAGCCTGCAGCCCAAGCCTCCCATCCGGCGCGCCATCGGCAACGACACCCTGAACCAGCTCGATAGCAATGAAGCCCTGTTTACCGTGCTCGCCGCCATCAACGCCGCGGGCTACGACGATCAGATCGATGCCGCCTCCACCCACGCCTTCCGCCACACCCTGCGCACCGAGATCGGCGCCCGCAACCTCGACAGCGTATTTCAGCTCAAACGCTTCTTCCGCGATCACAAACTCGCCAACCCCAACGCCGAGTTGAGCCGCTACATCTCCTACGCCCTGCTCATCAACGGGCCGCCCGACTTCGATTACCGCGATCCCGACATGGTGCGCCCTCCCGACGCCACTTCCGTCGAAGGCCTCTCCCCGCTGCTCGCCGCGTTCTACAGCGAAGCCAATCTAGCCGACGCCTGGCAGCGCGCCCAGCCCTTCTACGATCAGATGATTGCGCAGTACCAGGAGCCCGTCGCCCGTACCGTCCTGCTGGTGAACGCCTACGCGCGCAACGCCACCAGCGGCTATCTCGGCCGCCACTTTCAGATTTACGTGGACCTCCTGGGAGCCCCCAATCAAGTACAATCGCGCAGCTTCGGCGACGAATCTTTCGTGGTGGTCACGCCCTCAGCCGAGCCGCAGATCGACGGCATCCGCCACGCCTATCTGCATTACCTGATCGATCCTTTGGGACTCAAGTTCTCCGAAGATATCAATAAGAAACACGCCCTGGGCGATTACGCACAAGGCGCTGGCGCCCTCGACGACCACTACAAAACCGAGTTCGTCGATCTCGCCACCGAGAGCCTGATCAAAGCCATCGAGAGCCGCCTCGACCGTAAACCCGCCGAAGCCGAACAAGCCATGAAAGAAGGCTTCGTCCTGGCCCCCGCCCTCGCCGAACAACTTGCGATTTACGAAAACCAGGAAGTGGCGCTGCGCTTGTATTTCCCCAATCTCTTTGCCGGCCTAGATTTCAAGCGCGAAGAGCAGCGCTTGGCGAACGTCGAGTTTGTGTCCTCCAAGGCCGCTCGAACCGTGCGCCCCGCTCAAACCGTAAAACCGCCGGAGTTAACCGGCGTAGCCAAAACCCTGGCCGACGCCGACCAAGCCTATACCGACCGCGATCTAGAACGCGCCAAGCTCACCTACCTGCGCGTGCTCGAACAGACCACCGAGCCATCCTGGCACGCAAAAGCGTATTATGGTTTAGCGCGGGTGGCCGTGCTGCAGAGGGACCCCGAAACAGGTGACCGCCTGTTCCGTAAGGTTCTCGAACTGGAGCCGGACGCCGAAACTAAATCCTGGAGTTTGCTGTACCTGGCGCGGCTGGCTGATTCGCAAGGCGACCGCGATCAGGCAGTGGAGAATTACAAGGCCGCCCTCGCGGTCCCCGATGCACCCGAGTCCGTTCGTCAAGCGGCCCAAAAAGGCGTCGCGGAAGCCTTCAAAAAATGAAGCTTCGAAAAAATAATGAGGAGTAAAGGAATGAAGACGAAGTTTATGATGGTTGGCCTGCTGGCCGCGGGTAGCCTGCTGATGGGACAGAAGGTCAAATCGGCCAAGGAAGGCGAAGCCGTGCAGGCGGTGTTGAGTGCCACCACGCCGGATCAAAAAATCGCCGCCGTCGACAACCTGATTTCTAAGTTCAAGGACACCGAGTTCAAAGCCATCACCCTCGAAATGGCCGGAGAAGCGTATCAGCAGAAAGGTGACTCCGCCAACGCCATCGTTTACGGAAACCGCGCGCTCGAAGCCGATCCCAAAAACTTCCAGGCCATGCTGCTGGTGGCCGGGCAGCTCGCGCAGATCACCAAAAAATTCGACCTCGACAAAGACGAAAAAGTGAAGCGCGCCAAAAAGCTCGCCGACGACGCCATCGCCACCATCAACGCAACTCCGAAACCTAACCCCAAGCTCACCGATGAGCAGTGGGCCGGCATTCAGAAGGATCTGGTTGCGCAAGCCCACGAGACCCTGGGTGTGATCGCCGGTATCGACGAGAACTGGCCCCTCGCCATCACGGAATACAAGATGGCCATCGATAATGCGGCCAATCCCGAAGCCTCCACCATGGTCCGGCTGACGGCTACCTATAACTACGCCAAGAAATACGATGAGGCCATCGCCATGGCGGATCGGGTTCTAGCCACTCCGGGCATCCCCGACAACCTTAAGAAAATCGCCACGGACGAGAAAGCGCGCGCCGCCAAAGCGAAAGCTCAATAGCAATCCACGGCCTATTCATGAGCGCGGACCTGGCGATTCTCGAAAAAGCACTAGGTCACAGCTTTCGCGATCGCGAATTACTGGAGCGCGCGCTCACGCATAAGTCGAAAGTATACGAAAAAACAGCGGAAGGCCAGAGCCGCGACCGATAACGAGCAACTGGAATTCCTGGGCGACGCGATTCTAGGTTTCGCCGTGAGCGAGTCTCTCGTCCGCCGCTTCCCTTCGTTCCCGGAGGGCCGTCTTTCGAAGTTGAAAGCTCACTTGGTGAGCGCCGCCCATCTTTACGCCGTGGCGCAAAATCTTCAGCTTGGCGATTATCTGCTGCTAGGCCGAGGCGAAGAAATGAGCGGAGGCCGCGAAAAGAAAGCCTTGCTTTCCGACGCCGTTGAAGCCCTGATCGCCGCGCTGTATCTGGAAGCCGGCCTGGAAGTCACCCGCCAATTCTTAGAGGAGCGCGTCATCGGCGCCTTCGATCTCCCCGAAGACGGCATCGATAGCGCCGTGACCGATCACAAAAGCGCCCTGCAGGAAATGGCCCAGGCTTTGAAATTGCCGCCACCGCGCTATGTAATCGTGACCGAAGACGGCCCCGAACACTCCAAAACCTTCACGGTAGAAGTTCGCGTAGGCAAAGATTGGATAAGCCAAGCCCAAGGCTTATCGAAAAAAAGCGCCGGCCAAAAAGCCGCCCAGCAAGTTTTGCAACAGTTGACCGAGTGGGGCCGCTAGTAGGGCGCGCCTCCGGCCCGCAGCCGACCTCCGGTCGGCAAGCTCTTAGTCAACCGCACCCCTCCAGGTATTCCCCTTCTCATCCCGCAAAGTAACCACCAGCCCGCTGGAAATTCCCGGTAAGCGTCTTCCCTTTGCCGTCGCGAAATCGATAAACGATCGAATTGTCCGCAATCGTCTCCGCCGACCCCAGCCAGATGTTCCCGTACTCGTCCTTCAGCTTAATGAAATCCCCATGCCCGTACCCTGAAACTCGCGTCTTGGTTTTCTCTTCCTGAAGATTGAAGAACCCGCCCGCCTGCCGATTTTTCTTCCGCGTATTTGGTAACCATTCTGGAGACTCCCGAGTACGATTGTGCGCCAAGTACCAGGCTGTTGCGATAAGGCGAAATATGTAGCTTGCCCCGGGTGTTTATCCTAGAATTCTATGCGCGCCCTCTTGCAGCGAGTCAGCCAGGCACGAGTAACCGTCGACGGTTCCGTAGTGGGAGAAATTGGCCCGGGCCTGTTGATCCTGCTAGGCGTCGCCAAGCCCGATACCCCCGCCAACGCCGAGTTTCTGGTCGAGAAAATCCTCAACCTGCGCGTCTTCCCCGACGACGCCGGCAAAATGAACCTCAGCCTGCTCGACACCGCGGGCGAGTTGCTAGTAGTCTCGCAATTCACCCTCTACGGCGATTGCCGCAAAGGCCGCCGCCCCGGCTTCGACGCCGCCGCCTCCGCCGAGCAAGCCCGCACTCTCTACGAATCCTTCGTCGCCCTGGCACGCCGCAGCGGCCTGCGCGTTGAGACCGGAGTGTTCCAGGCCCACATGGAAGTCGCGCTGGTCAACGACGGCCCGGTGACACTGATGCTGGAGACGGACGCCGCGTCCTTGATACCCTTGTCACAGTGATCCTAGGTTCCGGAGTCGACCTCTGTGAAGTCCCGCGCATTGAAGCCGCCGTCGCGCGCTACGGCCTCCGCTTTCTAGAGCGCATCTACACGCCCCGCGAAATCGCCTACGCCGACCGCAAGGCCAACCGCTTCGAACGCTACGCCGCCCGTTTCGCCGCCAAAGAGGCGGGAATGAAAGCGCTCGGCACCGGCTGGCACGGTGTCGCCTGGCGCGATTTCGAAGTCGTGAATCTCCCTTCCGGCCGCCCCACTCTGAACTTCCACGGCAGAGCCGCCGAGATCGCCGCAAAAATGGGCGTCAAGCACGTGGCTCTCTCCATCACCCATACCAAGGAACAAGCCCTCGCCATGGTGATTCTAGAGAACGAAGCATGACCATCCGCGTCGAGACCACCAGCGACAACACCTACCAGGTAACCGTCGAGAGCGGCTCAACCACCCAGCACACAGTAACGCTGACGCCTGAATACTGGCAGAAGTTGACCGGCGGCCGCATCCCCTCCGAAGCCCTGATCCAGAAATCTTTCGAATTCCTTCTTGAGCGCGAAAGCAACACCGGCATCCTCGGCTCCTTCGACCTGCCCGTCATCCAACGCTATTTCCCCGAGTACGAACGCACCATTGCCGAACGCCTGCTGTGAGTCGCGGGCCGCATAGTGTAAGCGTCCTGCTTCACGGTACCTACGACATCCCTCCGCGAACTCGCCCGTTTGATCGAAGCGCGCGCTGCGCGCAACGGCCCTATAATTTAAGTAACTCGATGCGCAAGCGGTATCTCTTCTGGTCCGGCCTCGCCTTGCTGGCGATTCTAATCACGCTAGTGGTGTGGCAAGTCTCCTTCAGCTTCGGCGACTACGGCCCCGCCGACGCCGGCCAGACCTTCGTTTTCTGGGCCGTTTCGACGCTCATCTTCCTGCTCACCGTGACGCTCGGCTTCATGCTGTTCCGCACCGGCGTCAAGCTGTACCTGGAGCGCCAAGCCAACCGCGAAGGCTCGCGCATCAAGACCAAACTGCTGGCTGGGCGCTCTCGCACTCAGCCTCTTGCCGGTAGTCTTTCTAGCTTTGTTCAGCTACGTAATCCTGAACCGCAACGTGGAAAAATGGTTCAGCCGCCCCGCCGAAGGTATCCGCACCGATCTGGTGCAGAGCAACAAAGCGCTGTCTTCCGAAGTGCAAGGCCGCGCCGACGCACTAGCCCACTGGATCGCCCTGCTGCCCGAAGTGGACGCCGGTACCGCGGATTTCGCCGCTCTCTGCCGCAATAATAATATCGCGTCGCTAGAAATCCGCGCCCCCGGATCGCCCCCCTCCGTCGTGTGCCCGCTGCAGCCCGGCACCACCGGCCTGTTCACCGCCACCGCCCCGCTGCGCCCCGGAACGCTAACCCTAGCCGTGCGCTCCGCCGCCGACATGCAGCGAACGCAAAGTGAAATCGATCGCTACATGGCCGAATACAGCCAGCTAGCCGCGCAAAAGAAAAACATTCGCACGATGTATCTGCTGTTCATTCTAGCCATCGCACTGTTCATTCTGTTCGTAGCCACCTGGATCGCATTACTGCTTTCGCGCCAGATCATCTCGCCGATTTCAGCGCTGCTAGTCGCCGCCAGCGAAGTCCGCAAAGGCAACCTGAGCCATCGCGTCCACGCCAAGGCCGTCGACGAACTCGCCACGCTGGTACGCGCCTTCAACGAAATGATGCAGGAGCTAGAAGCCAACAGCCGCGAGCTCGAAAGCCGCCGCCGTTTCACCGAAACCATTCTCGAAAGCATCCCCACCGGCGTGCTTTCCGTGAGCGCCGACGGCCGCATCCAGCGCGTGAATCGCGCCCTGCAAGGCCTGCTCCCGCAGGAGCAGGTCGAGCGCGCCGCGCACCTGAGCGATTTGTTTTCGCGCGAAGACGCCATCGAAATCGAGTACCTGATGAAGCGCGCCCGCCGCACCGGCATCGCCGCCAGCCAGATGGACGTGCACACGCCCGCGCAGGTCCTGCATCTGGCCATTACGGTTTCCGCCCTCCCCGCGCAGCCACCCGCCGGCCAGGGTTTCGTGGTTGTGCTCGAAGACACCAGCGAATTGTTGCGCGCGCAGAAAGCCGCGGCCTGGCACGAAGTCGCCCGCCGTATCGCTCATGAATTCAAGAATCCGCTGACGCCGATCGCCCTCAGCGCCGAGCGCATCGCGCGCATTCTGGATCGCGGCGGCATCACCCCGGACTCCCAGCGCATCCTTCGCGAATGCGCCCGCACCATTTCCCGCGAAGTAGAATCCGTAAAGACGCTGGCCGATGAGTTCTCCCAATTCTCGCGCTTCCCCGCCGCTCAGCCCGTGCCGAGCGACCTCAACCAGATCGTCAAGAACGCCTTGTCCGTCTTCCTCGGCCGCCTCGACGGCATCGACCTGCGCGTCGAGCTCGCCACCGGCCTGCTCCCCGTGCAAGTCGATCCTGAACAGTTCAAGCGCGTCGTCGTCAACCTGGTCGATAACGCCGCCGAAGCCATGCGCGACTCCCCCGTCAAGCACCTGCTGCTGCGCACTCTCTCCACCGCGCCCGATTCGATCGAGTTGCTGGTCGCCGACACCGGCTGCGGCATCTCGCCCGCAGACAAGGAAAAATTGTTCCTGCCCGTACTTCTCCACCAAAGGCCGCGGCACCGGCCTGGGCCTGGCCATCGTCAGCCATATTCTGTCCGAACACGGCGCGCGCATTCGCGTCGAAGACAACCGCCCCGCCGGAGCGCGCTTCTATGTAGATATCCCCGCCACCGTCGCCGCCGAGGCCGAGGCTCGCGCGTGAAGACCACGCGTATCTTGATCGTAGACGACGAACCCGGCATCAGAGAGTCACTGACAGGCGTTCTCGAAGACGAAGGCTATTCCTGCAGCGCCGTCGAGAGCGGCGAGAAGTGCGTCGAAGAACTCGCTCGCAACAGTTACGAAGTGGTCCTGCTCGATGTGTGGCTCGACGGCATGGACGGCCTCGAAACCCTGGCCCGCATTCAAGAAATCCCCTTCGCTGACCGCCCGGAAGTCGTCATCATCTCCGGCCACGGCACCATTGAAACCGCTGTCAAAGCCACCAAACTCGGCGCTTTCGATTTTCTCGAAAAACCCCTGACCATCGAGAAAGTCACCGTGGTGCTCAATAACGCCGTGCAGCAGCGCCGCCTGGAGCTGGAGCTCAACCGCCTCAAAGAATCCGGCGACGCCAAACTGCGCATCATCGGCGACAGCGTTCCCATGAAAGCGCTACGCCAGCAGCTGAGGCTTGATGGCCGCCACCAACGGACGTGTGTTGATCTTCGGCGAAAGCGGCACCGGCAAGGAATTGATCGCCCACGCCATTCACGCCGCCAGCCCGCGCGCGCCCGAAGCCTTCGTCGAAGTGAACTGCGCCGCCATCCCCGAAGAGCTAATCGAAAGCGAATTGTTCGGCCACCGCAAAGGCAGCCTCGCCGGCGCTCTCGACGACAAAATCGGCAAGCTGCAAAAAGCCGACGGCGGCACGCTGTTTCTCGACGAAGTCGGCGACATGTCCCTCAAGACCCAGGCCAAACTGCTGCGCGCCCTCGACGAACAGCGTTTCGAACCGGTCGGCGCCGCCGAATCGATTAAAGTGGACGTGCGCGTAGTAGCCTCCACCAACAAGAACCTCGAAGAAGAAATCGAGCGCGGCAACTTCCGCGAAGATTTGTTCTACCGCCTGAACGTGGTCCCGTTCCATGTCCCGCCGCTGCGCGAGCGTATCGAAGACGTGCGCCTGCTGGCCGATCATTTCCTGCGCGAATTCACCACCGCCTACGGCCGCAAGCCCAAACAATTGACCGAGGACGCCTTCCGCGCGCTCGAAGAATATCCCTGGCCCGGCAACGTGCGCGAGCTGCGCAACCTGATGGAGCGCATCGTTATCATGAATCCGCAAACCGGCATCGACGCGCGCCACATTCCGCTTGACCGCTCGCGCCGCGCCGTCTTCGACCGGCCCATGGAGCGCTTCGGCAGCCTGCAAGAGGTCCGCGAAGCCGCCGAGCGCGATTACATTCTGAAGAAGCTCGAAGAAGCCAAAGGCAACGTCACCCGCGCCGCCGAGATGCTGGGCCTGGAGCGCAGCCACCTCTACCGCAAGATGAAAGCCCTCGGCATCGCGCCCAAGGAATAACGTGCCGGCCCCCACGCTCCGCAAGCTCACCGGTGTATTCCTGCGCATCGGCAACACCACCTTCGGCGGCGGACTCCCCACCATCGCCGCCCTGCAGCGCGAATTAGTCGAGCAACACGTTTGGCTCTCGCCCGAAGATTACGCCCTCGCGTTTTCGCTAGCGCGCATCACCCCCGGCACCAATGTGATCGCCTTCTGCGCGGCAGCCGGCGCCCGTATCATGGGCGTGCGCGGAGCGCTCGCCGGAGTTCTCGCCGAAACCGCGCCGTCCGCGGTGCTAGCCGTTCTCATGACGCAAGGCTACGAAACCTGGCGCACCAACGCCTGGGTGATGGCCGGCGTCGGCTGGAACCATCGCCGCCGTCGCAGCGCATGATGTGGTCCAGCATCTGGTACCTCGTCAAGCCCCACTTCAAAAACCGCGCCAGCTCCTTCCGCGCGTTGGTGATCACGCTAAGCGCCTTCGCCGCCGTGTGGAAATTCGGACTCGGTCCCCTCCCCGTGATCGGCATCGCCGTAGTTGTGAGGCCTGCTGTGGAAGGAACGCGGCGTGAATCTCTTCCTGCTTTACCTGCTGCTGTTCAAAGCCGTGATCACGTCCTTCAGCGGCATGGCATCGCTGCCCCTGGTGCGACAGGATTTTGTAGTGCGCGCCACATCTTGACCGACCGTCAGCTCAATACCGCGATCGTCGCGGGCCGCACCGGCCCCGGCCCCAACGGCCTGTACTTGGTGAGCGTCGGCTATTTCGCCGCCGGACCCCCCGGCGCCTTCGCCGGCCTGATCGCCCTGATCACGCCCGCGTTTCTCATCATTCCGCATGATGAGCTGGATCGGCAAGTACGCCAACCTCCCACGCATCCGCGACGCCATTCGTGCCGTGATCCTAGCCAGCGCCGGACTCTTAATGGCCGCCTCGATCCCGCTAGCCCGTGACGCCGCCACCGGGCCCGTCGCCATCGCCATTATCCTAGTCAGTTTTATCGTGCTAACCTTCACGCGCGTAGAAACCTGGTGGGTGATGCTAGGAGCCGCCGCCGTCGGCCTGAGCGCAAAGTTATTTAGCTAACAGCCGTTCGACCGCACTCCACACCGCGAGCGCTACTTCGATCTTCGTCACGCGATCCATCGATCAGCTTTACGCGCTTCGGCTCGTCCTCGGCAAGCTGATGATACGCCGCGCGAACCTTGCGATGAAATTCGAGTGACTGTTCATCCAGCCGCGTCTCCACATCCTGCGTCCGCTGATTGCGCCGGTGCGCCCGCGCCAACCCCGTCTCGACGTCGATATCGATCACCAGCGTAAGATCCGGCACCAGCCCGCGGCACGCGATGCGATCGACGTCATACACCACGTCCGCCCCCAGCCCTCGCGCCGCCCCCTGATACACCAGCGTCGAATCCGTGAAACGGTCGCACAGCACCACCTGCCCGCTCGCCAACGCCGGCAGAATCGCCTGATCCACATTCTGCGCCCGCGCCGCAAACATCAACAGCAGTTCCGCCGTCGCGCACAGTTCCTGATTCTTCGCGTCCAACAAAACCCGCCGGATCTGCAGCCCGATCGGCGTCCCCCCCGGCTCCGCGGTTTCGAGCACCGGCCGATTCTTGCCCCCGCAGCTTTCTTGCCCAGCAGACGCAGTTGGGTAGATTTCCCACTGCCCTCCGGCCCTTCAAACGTAATGAACAGCCCCGCTTGTCGCGCTAGTCGTAGACAAAATGCAAAACCTTCTTCAAATCGTCCCACGCCTCACGCTTGGCATTTTGATTGTAAGGCCGCAGCAAATACGACGGATGATACGTAACCATCACCGGAATGTCATGCCACTTGTGCCAGTTCCCGCGCAGCCGCATGACGCCGTCCTTGGTTGCCAGCAACGCCTTCGCCGCCGTCGACCCCAGCGCGCAAATCGCTTTCGGGCGCAGCGTCATCAACTGCCGGAACAAGAACTGTCCGCAGATTTCCATTTCATCCGGCTGCGGAGTGCGGTTCTCCGGAGGCCGGCACTTCACCACGTTGCAGATATAAACGTCCGCGCGCTTGATCGGAATCCCTTCCTTCGAAGCCGTCCCGTCGATCATCTGCGTCAGCAACTGCCCCGCGCGCCCCACGAACGGCAGCCCCTGCGCGTCTTCATCGGCGCCCGGCCCCTCGCCCACAAATACCAGCCGCGCCTGCTCATTCCCGGAGCCGAAAACAATCTTGTTCCGCTGCTCGCACAACCGGCAGCGCTGGCAATCGCCGATGTCTTCGCTGATCTTCGCGAGCGTATCGCCCACGGGCGCGAGCGAAGGCAGTTCGATCGGCGCAGCCGCGAGCGCGGCCACAGATACAGCCTTTTCAGCCGGAGCCGCTGGCACACCAGGCGCACGCCGGTAAAGGTTTTTCACACCGAGATCCTGATAAAAGCTAAGATACTGCCGAAGCTGTTCGGAAGTCATCGCGCAGCGTGCAACGCCAGCCGCAAACGCATCGCTTCGTCGAAGATGCGCCCCGCGATCGCACGTTTAGAAGCGCGCTCCACCGGGATCGTCTCGCCCGCGCGCGTCACCAGCACCACTTCGTTTTCGTCGGACTTCAAACCCCGTCCCCGCCTGCGAAACCAAATTGCCGACCACCATGTCGCAATTCTTCTGCTGCATCTTGCGGCGCGCTTCCTCGATCAAATTGCCGGTCTCGGCAGCGAAACCGATCAGCAGCCGGTCGCCCTTTTTCGTCCCCACCTCAGCCAGAATATCCGGCGTCGGCTCCAAATCGAGCGCCAACCGCGCCGCCGTCTTCTTCATCTTCTGTTTAGGCGGATTGGGAATATGATAATCCGCGACCGCCGCGGCCTTGATGACGATGGTCGCCTCAGACAAGTGATCCATCACCGCCTGCCGCATCTCCAGCGCCGTGCGCACCGGCACCAGCGTCACGCTCGCGCGGCGCAGCCAGACTCACCGGCCCCGACACCAGCACCACGCGAGCCCCCCGCGCCGCCGCTTCCTCCGCCAGCGCGTAACCCATCTTGCCGCTGGAGCGATTGCTCAAATAGCGCACGCCGTCGATCGGCTCCTGCGTCGGCCCCGCGGTGATCAGAATGGTCTCGCCTTCCAGATCCCGCCTGGTTTTCTTCTTGCTCGCCGCAAGCACCGCGTCGGCAATCTCCACCGGCTCCGCCAATCGCCCCGGCCCGATCATGCCGCAAGCCAGCAGCCCTTCATCCGGCTCGACGATCACATGCCCGCGCGCGCGCAGCATAGCGATATTCGCCTGCGTCGCCGGATGATTCCACATGTTGGTATTCATCGCGGGCGCCAGCACCACGGTTCCCGTGAATGCCAGATAAGTGGTAGTCAGCAAATCGTCCGCCAACCCATGCGCGAATTTGGCCAGCAGATCGGCGGTGGCGGGAGCCACCACCAGAAGTTGATTCTCCTGCGCCGATGCGGATGTGTTCGATAGCGCTCGCAAGCGTGTCCTCCGCGCTAGCCGCCGAAAACAAATGCGTGTGCACCTTGCGCCCCGTGAGCGCCGCGAACGTCAGCGGCCGGATAAACTCCTCCGCCGCGCGCGTCATCACCACGTCCACGGTGAATCCCCGCTCCATCAGCGCGCGCGCCAGCTCCGCCGCTTTGTAAGCAGCAATGCCTCCGCCCACGCCCAGCGCGACGTTCATCATTCCCCGCTATTCTTCGGCGAGCACCGCGAATGTCTTCTGAATCGCCGATGTCTTCGTAAGGCACCAGCCCGCGCCGCACTTCTTCCATGGCCGCCACGGTGGGCTTCTTCGAAGTCGTCGGCAGCATGCTGCGCGCGCCGCCCTGCAACTGGCGCGCCCGCTTCGCCGCCACGATGATAAAGCGGTAAGCGCTGGCTTCCGGATCGTCCGGAATCACGTTCTGCGCCACCTGTTTCAGATTGGTTTCAGCCATTTGATATTTCGGTCCTTTTTACAAAAACGTTTCCAGTATCGGACGGATCTCATTTTCCATCCGGTCGCGCCGGCTCCGCGTCGCCTTCACGATCGCCACCAGGGTCTCCACCGACGCCGCCACTTCCCGGTTCACCAGCACATAATCGTACAGAGAATAATTGCGAATCTCTCCCGCCGCATCATGCAAACGGCGCAGAATCACCGCTTCCGAGTCCTGACTGCGCGCCCGCAGCCGCTCTTCCAGGATCTGCCGGCTCGGCGCCAAAATAAATATGGACACCCCGGCCGGAATTCTCTCTTTTAATTGTCGCGCACCCTGCACGTCGATGTCGAGCACCAGGTCGTACCCCTCCGCCCCGGCCCGCTCCAGCTCGCTAATATGCGTGCCGTAGTAGTTGCCGAAGACCTCCGCGTACTCCAGGAACTCGCCCTTGCGCGATGCGCTCCTCAAATTCCTCGCGCGAGATGAAAAAGTAGTCTTCCCCGTCGCGTTCCTGCCCGCGCGGATAACGCGTGGTGTAAGACACCGAAAACCGCAGCTTGGGAACCAGCCGCATCAGTTCGCTGACCAGTGTGCTTTTGCCCGATCCCGAGGGCGCTGAGATGATAAAAACGGTCGTCATTCGTCAGATTGAGAGATTGCTCGCGGATCTTTTCGATAGCAGCCTTGGCGGCCAGCGCCAAATCCGTGATCTCCATCGCCGGCGCGCCCGCTCCGCTGGTCTTCGAAAGAATGGTATTGGTTTCGCGATTCATCTCCTGCAGCAGGAAGTCCAGCTTCTTGCCCACTTCCCCGCCGGCGTCGAGCAGCGCCGCCAGTTGCCCGGAATGAATCTTCAGGCGCGCCAGCTCTTCGCCGATGTCGCTGCGGTCGGCCAGAATCGCCGCTTCCTGCGCCAGCCGCTGCGGATCGATCTGGATGCCCTTAGCCACTTCCTGTAGCCGCTCCGCCAGCCTTCTTCTGAAAATATTCCGACGACGCCGCGCGCAACTGTTCCATGCGTTCCGCCGCGGCGCTCAAGCCCTGGTTGTGGCCGCGCAGCTCCTCGACGATCGCACCTCCCTCGCGCGCGCGGAATTCATTAAGCTCATCGAGCGCCGCTGCCAGCGCTTCCTGCGAGCGCGCCCTCCGCCCCCTCCGGCGGACCCGCACTTTCCGCCGGCCGCGAACATGCCCGGAATACGCAGCGCCGCGTTCAGATCCGGCTTCGATTCGAGATCGTGCGCCGCCGCCTCTTCCCGGAAAATCCGCAAGTAGTCGTGCAGAAATTCCCGGTCGAGCGCCAGCACCGCCTCCCCGTTCGCGCTCTTCGGAACCGACACGCGCACCTCCACGTGCCCGCGCACCACGCTCGCTTTCACCATGGCGCGGATCGTGCCCTCAAACGGCTCCAGCGCCGACGGCGTCTGAATCACCAGATCCAGCCCGCGATGATTCACGCTCTTGGCGCTAACCACCAGTTCGCCGTCGCCCAGTGGACGGCGCACGCGCGCGAACCCGGTCATGCTGCGCAAAGGAGCAGGCATTAGAAGATCTATCCATTATGGATGATCTCTTGCTGGTTGGGGAGGCTGCGCTTAAGCGCCGGGCTTCTTCGAGCGCCGCATTGAATCACCGGGATCAATGAATTGGCCGGTTCCTGCGCGCTGGGCCGGGTGCGCTGCGAGGTGATCTCGGTGTTCAAGCTGGAGACGAACGCCTCGATCTGGCGCTGCATCTCCGCCATCTTCTCGCGCATATTCAAAATGATTTCGACGCCCGCCAGATTCACGCCCAAATCGCGCGTCAGCTTCAGAATCACTTCCAGCCGCTCCACATCGTCTTCCGTATAGAGGCGCGTGTTGCCGTCGCTGCGCGACGGCTTGAGCAGCCCTTCGCGCTCGTACAGGCGCAAGGTCTGCGGATGAATCTGGTATTGCTCGGCCACCGCCGAGATCATGAACGCGCGCTCGCTTGGCTTCCTTGGCCGGATTACACCTTGCTCCAGATCTCCGCGCGCGGATCGGCGGGGTTGAGCGTAGCGTATTCACGCAGCAGTTCCTTGGTGCGCTCGTCGTGCACCTCCGGCGCCTCGATGACGATCTCGACGATCTGATCGCCGCGCGTCCCGGTTCGCGAATTCTGCACGCCCTTTTCCCGCATGCGGAATTTCTGTCCGTTCTTAGTGCCCTGCGGAATTTTGAGCTGCGCGCGCCCGTCAATGGTCGGCACTTCGATCTTGGTGCCCAGCCCGGCCTCATCGATGCGCACCGGGACCGTGATCAAGATGTCGTCGCGCATCGCGCCGGAAGAACGGATGATCTTCGACGCGCACCGTGATGTACAGATCGCCCGCCGGCGCGCCGTGCGTGCCCGCATTGCCCTTCCCGCCACGCGCAGCCGCGAGCCTTGCTGCGCTCCCGGCGGAATGCGCACCTCCACCGTCTCCGCGTGCGAAATGCGCCCGTCGCCGTGGCACGTGGCGCATTTGTTGGTCAGCCGGCCCGTGCCCTCGCAGCGCGGGCAAGTCAGGCTGAAGCGCATCGCCCCCGCCATCTGCGTCACAGTTGCCGCTGCCGTTGCATTCCGGGCAAACGGTGTTGCGCGCCCGACGCGCGCGCCCGTGCCGTTGCAGGTTGCGCAAACTTCCTGGCGATTGATCTTCAGACGCACCTGCGTCCCCCGAATGGCCTGCCAGAAATCGATACTCAGGCCGTATTCGAGGTCGGTGCCTTTCTCCGGCGCAGTCGTCGTGCGGCTCGTTCTGCCGCCCAAACCACTGGCTGAAGATGTCCTGAAAATTCGCCGATTCCCCCGGATCGGCTGTAGCGCTGCCGCGGACTCCCCGACCCGGCCGCCGCGCGTGAAAATCCGAAAAATCGAATCCGCCGAAGCCCATATTCGGCCCCGCCCCCGGCGCCGCCCGCGCCTCCCGGACCGCCCGCCGGCATTCCGTTTTCCGAATAGAAGCCGTACTGGTCGTACATTTGCTTCTTCTTCGGCTCGCTCAGAATGTCGTAGGCTTCCTGAACTTTTTTGAAGCGGTCCTCGGCCGATTTATCGCCCGGATTCAGATCCGGATGATGTTTGCGCGCGAGTTTACGGTAGGCCTTGCGGATCTCCTCCGCATCGGCCCCGCGCTCCACTCCGAGTGTTTGATAGTAATCGTTCTGCGGCATACGCAGTTGTAGGGTTGGTCGGGCCACGACGGCCCGACTCCCTCGCCTCAACTTATTTACTTCTTGTCTTCCACGTCGACGAATTCCGCGTCGACCACGTTGTCTTTCGGCTTCTCTGCTCCCGCGCCAGCTCCCGCGCCCGTCGCCACCGGATGCGCCACCCGGAGCCCGCCGCCCGGAGTCCCAGCCTGCGACTTGTACATCGCCTCCGCCAGCTTATGGCTGGCCTGCGTCAGCGTGTCCGTAGCCTTGCTGATCTCCTCCACGCTGCCGCCCGCCATCGCCTTGCGCGTGCCTTCGAGCGCCGCTTCCACGTTCTTCGCGTCCTCGTCGCTGATCTTGTCGCGATGGTCCTTCAGCATCTTCTCGACCTGATACACCATCGAGTCGGCCCGGTTGCGCGCGTCGATCTCGTCCTTGCGCTTGCTGTCCTCGGCCCCGTGAGCCTCGGCGTCCTTCGCCATCTTGTCCACTTCCTCTTTGCTGAGGCCGGAGGAAGAAGTGATGGTGATCTTCTGTTCGTTGTTGGTGGCCTTGTCCTTGGCCGTGACGTTCAGAATACCGTTCGCATCGATATCGAACGTCACTTCCACCTGCGGAATGCCGCGCGGAGCCGGCGGAATACCGATCAACTGGAACACGCCCAGCATGCGGTTGTCCTTAGCCATGGCGCGCTCGCCCTGGTAGACCTTGATCTCCACCGACGTCTGCGAATCCGCCGCCGTCGAGAACACTTCGCTCTTGCGCGTTGGAATCGTCGTATTGCGATCGATCAGCTTGGTGAACACCCCGCCCAGCGTTTCGATGCCCAGCGACAGAGGCGTCACGTCCAGCAGCAGCACGTCCTTCACTTCGCCGCCCAGCACGCCGCCCTGCACCGCCGCGCCCACCGCGACCACTTCGTCCGGGTTCACGCTGCGATTGGGGTCCTTGCCGAACAGGTTGCGGACCATCTCCTGCACTTTCGGAATGCGCGTCGATCCGCCCACCAGCACCACTTCGTCGATCTGCGCGGGCGTCAGCCCGGCATCGGTCAGCGCCTTCTTGCAAGGCTCCACGGACCGCTCCAGAATGTCCGCCACCATCTGCTCGAAACGCGCCCGCGTCAGCTTGATCGCCAAGTGCTTGGGACCGCTGGCATCCGCCGTCAAGAACGGCAGGTTGAGTCTCGGTCTCGAGCAACGTCGACAGCTCGATCTTGGCCTTCTCGGCAGCTTCCTTCAGACGCTGCAGCGCCATCTGGTCTTTGGAAACATCGATGCCCTGATCGCGCTTGAATTCCTGAATCAGCCAGTCAATGATGCGCTGGTCGATGTTGTCGCCGCCCAAGTGCGTATCGCCGTTAGTGGACTTCACTTCCACCACGCCGTCGCCGACTTCGAGAATCGAAATGTCGAAGGTGCCGCCGCCGAAATCGTACACCGCGATGGTCTCGTTCTTCTTGCGGTCCAGCCCGTAAGCCAGCGCCGCCGCCGTCGGCTCGTTGATGATACGCATCACTTCCAGCCCCGCGATCTTGCCGGCGTCCTTGGTAGCCTGCCGCTGCGCGTCGTTGAAATAGGCCGGAACCGTGATGACAGCCTTGGTGACCTTCTCGCCCAGATAAGCCTCGGCCGCTTCCTTCAGCTTGCCCAGGATCATCGCCGAAATCTCCGGCGGCGAATACTTCTTGCCGCTGATGTCCACGCGGGCGTCGTCCGTATCCCCGGCGACCACTTTGTAAGGAACCAGCTTCATCTCCTGGCTCACTTCATCGAAGCGCCGTCCCATGAAGCGCTTGATCGAATAAACCGTGTTCTCCGGATTGGTGACGGACTGGCGCTTCGCCACCTGCCCCACCAGCCGCTCGCCGCTCTTGGCGAAGCCGACTACCGACGGAGTCGTCCGCCCACCTTCCTGGTTAGGGATGACGACCGGCTGCCCGCCTTCCATAACGGCGACCACGGAGTTGGTGGTGCCCAAATCGATGCCAATGATTTTGCTCATAATGTTCGCTTCTCTCTTCCGTTACTGTGCGTTAGAACTCTCGGCCCTAAACTTAGCCTGCTGCCATTATGCAAGTTTAGTGTGTTATTGTCAAGTCTTGTGACGCCGAAGAGCGCCCCATAGCGCTAAGCTTCTTTAAATCAGTCACCTATGGAACCGATCCACCGGACCGGAAGATCAGCAGCCGTGGCGGTAACGAGCTTTTCGTCAGCCGTCACCAGCGGGGCTTGCTGTTGGAGGGCCACCGCGATGTAGAGCGAGTCGTAGAAACTGCGATCGTAACTCCGGGCAATCTCGAGAGTCTTTTCGAGAAGCCCGCCAGCGGGAACCGTCAGGGTTTCGAGATCCCCGATCACCCGAATGGCGGTCAGGGTTTCCTCCCCGGAAAGCCGTTGCCGCCTGGCCGCCTTCCAAAGAATGTTGCCGCATTCGGAGAAGAACAGATCGGGAACGATAAATTCCGTGGTTCCTGCAGTCGCGCTACGCAACAATTCCAGCGCGATCGCGGAGAAGGGTTCGTCCGGCAGGAACCACTTGGCCGCTACACTGGCGTCGAGCACAAACCTCAACGCTCGCGATCCTCACGCTGCATTTCCTCTGTGGTCGGGAAGGGCCCTGGCTTCGTCGACTTCCCCGCCCGCAGTTTCAAGACTTGGGCAAACAGACGCTCCCGCCGCCTCAGTTCCTGAGCCGTCGGTACTTTTTCTTCGAGCAGCGAAATCACTTCGCCCGCGATCGACTTATGATTCTGCTTCGCGCGCTTACGCAAAGCTTCGTAAAGCTCGTCCGGCACGTTTTCGACGTATAGGGTGGCCATAGGGAATCCCTAGGGAAAGCCTAGCACATCCTAGGGGGTATGCCGCTTCCGAAAAACTTGGGCTCTTCGAATCAGCACAACCGTACCGAGAACTATGAGGACCGGGCACAAGAACCAAAGGCCAAAATCGCAGGCAAAGAACAAGTCCCGCCCAAATCCGAGACACACTGAATCGCTTCCCTTCACGAGTATGACAATCCCCAGCAGCACCCCTGCAAGCGGGATCAGCCACAAAGGAGCACGCGGGCCGAGGCGCAAGAGAGGACTCACCAGGAAGAGCGATAAAGCAACCACCGCCACTGTAGCACCGTAAAAAATAGCCGCTAATGGCGCGAAGGCTTCGCGCATCGCGGCAGTTTGTCGATCATCCGATGCATGCGGTATTCGAAGAAACTCCGCGCCCGAAAAACACACGCCTACAGCCACAATAAGCAGTCCAATAGCCAGCAATTCCACCCAAGATATTCGACGGTCCATTTGCGCTCTTTAAGTGGCGAGTTTCGCGGGTTCCACGGCCAGTACGCAGCGCTTGGCCAGCCAATCGATATGGTGCGAGGCGATTACTTTATATTGCTTGGTGTACAACTCGTGATTACGCTCGATATCGTCCAGGCGGTAAACGTAATTCACCATCAAGCCGGCCGAACGCTCGATCCCCAGCGCCGATGTGTCGCCCAGCCAGTTGATCCGCTCCAGCCGTGCCCCATTGCGCAGATGGAAACGCGCCACGGGATCCAGCGGCTCGCGCCCGTGCTTGACCCCCGTCAGATAATACGCGCACAACGGTTCGAGTTCGTGCCAGAGCTCTTCCGCCAGTTCCTTGTCGTCGAGCCAGGCGCTTCCTTCGAGCTTCGCCAGGACGCCTGCGACCTCGGGCTTGCCGCTCACTTGATTCAGCCACGAACGAAAGCCTGGAATCGGCGACAGCGTCGCGAACTTTCGCAATCGCGGGAACTCGGCCGCCAAATCTTCGGCCACCCGCTTGATCAGAAAACTTCCAAAAGGCACCCCGCGCAGCCCCGCCTGGCAATTGGTGATCGAGTAAAAAATCGCCGTGTCCGCTTCTCCGGGGTCGGAAATCGGCGACAGCGGATCGACCAGCGGTTGCACCTGCGCGCTCATGCCGTGCGTCAGCGCCACTTCGATGAAGATGATCGGTTCCCCCGGCAGCGCCGGGTGAAAGAAACCGTAGCAGCGCCGGTCCGCCTGCAGGCGGCGCTGCAAGTCGGACCACCCTTGAATCGCGTGCACCGCTTCGAACTGGATCAGCTTTTCGAGAATATTCGCCGGCGTCGTCCAATCGATGCGCTGCAAGGAGAGAAATCCGCGGTTGAACCAGGAAGCCAGCAGATGCTCCAGATCGGCTGCGATCGCGGTCCATTCCGGATGCGCACGCGTTTCGTCCAGCAGATCGCGCCGCATGTTCACCAGCATGCGCGTCCCGCCCGGCGCCATATTGAGGCGGCGGAACAGCTCCTGCCGCGGCGGTTCCACCACGCGCTGCAACTCGGCAAGATTGGCTGCCGAGGGATCGGCGCGATAGGCGTCGCCCGAACGCCCTACTGCGTCCGGATCGGGAGAAAACTCTTTCACTAGAACGCTGAAAAAAGCGTGGCGCTGCGGTGCCTCAAAGGATTCGTAAGCCTGCCGCGCCTGCGTCGCCAAAAGGACGCCGGAGACTTCGCCGCGCTCCGACAACAAGCCGTGGCACAGCGCCGTGAGGTCGTGCACGGCCCGCGAGGAATGGCGCGAGCCGGCCTTAGGCGCGCCCCCGGAAAGCCCCAGGATCTTCGCAAGTCTCACTCGATTTCGCCCGGATGTCCCCACGACACCATATTATCTATTGCTGGGAGGCACCGCATTCCGGACAGAATTTCGCCGCCCGTGCGATAGATTTCCCGCAGGAAGTGCAAAATTTGGCGTCCGCCACCGCGACCGCCCCCGGCTTCATCGCGTTCATCAACTGCTGCCCCATCGCCAAGCCCGCGCCCAGCCCCATGCCCGCCGCCGCACCGCCTCCGCCTTCATTGGCCGCGGCAATAGGCAGCGAAGTCCCCGCCTGGAACTGCGCGTAACGTCCCAGATCGCCCACCATATTCATGCCGATGCGCGCGTCGAGCGTCTTTTGCAACTCCTCTGGCAGAGATAAATTCTCCACCACAAAGCTGTCGAGCATCAGCCCCAAATCCGCAAACACCGGCTTCAGGCCTTCGCCGATGCGCTGCGCCAGAGCCGCCTGATTCGCCGCCATATCGACGAACGGCACGCTGCTGCCCGCGAACGTATCGGTCATGTGGCTGACAATCGTCTCGCGCAGTTGCCCTTCGATGTCGCTAACCAAATAGGCATCGCGCGTCCCGCTCACTTTGGTGTGGAATACCCGAGGGTCGAACACGTGCCAGGCGTAGATCCCGTAGCCGCGCACCCGCACTGCTCCGAATTCCTTATCGCGGATGGTGATGGGCGTAGCCGTGCCCCACTTCTGTCCCGTCTGCTGGCGTGTCGAGAAAAAGTAGACGTCGCTCTTGAACGGCGATTCAAACTTCTTGTCCCAATTTAAAAGATCCGTCAGGATGGGCAGATTCTGCGTCGTAAGCGTGTAGCTCCCCGGCCGGAACACATCGGCGAACTGGCCTTGATCGATGAACGCAGCCATCTGCGACTCGCGCACCGTCAGCCGCGCACCGTTCTGAATTTCCAGGTCCTGCATCGGGTAACGCGTGGCCAGGATGCCGTTTTCCTCCTCGGTCCACTGAATAACATCGATATATTGCTTTGAAATGAAATCGCGCAGCGACATGGGTCCTCTTCCGGTTCTCAAATACAGGAACGCTAGCCGGTATATCGTTGTTCCGGCAAGAAAACCTTAGAGCCGGATACAGTGAATACATGACTCGCGGCGATTTATGGTTGGTCCGGCACGGAGAAACCGAGTGGAGCGCGGCCGGCAGGCACACCTCGGCCACCGACCTGCCCTTAACCCCCGAAGGCGAGCGCAAAGCCGCCGCAGTAGGGCGCATGCTGGCCGGCAAGCCGTTCGCGTTGGTGCTCGCGAGCCCCCTCCGCCGTGCCCTCGAAACCTGCCGCCTAGCAGGATACAACGCCGCGATCGAACCGGATCTCCACGAATGGAATTACGGCGCCTACGAAGGTCTCACCACCGCGCAAATCCAGATCCAGAACCCCCACTGGACTATCTGGACCGGCACGCCCCCCGGCGGCGAATCGGCTGAAGAAGTCGCCGCTCGCGCCGACCGCGTCATCGCCCGAGCCGTAGCAGCCGGCGGCGACGTCGCGCTCTTCGGCCACGGACACATGTTGCGCGTGCTGGCCGCCCGCTGGCTCGAACTCGATCCCACCAACGGCTGCCTGTTCGCGCTCTCCACCGGATCGATCAGCATTTTGGGCTACGAGCGCGAAGCGCGAGTCTTGCAGATGTGGAATAGAACGTAGGGCGGACGTCCCCGTCCGCGCCGGACCTCCGGTCCGGCTTCCCTCGCTTGCTCAGCCATCACGCCCAGTGTACGTTAGGGAGCATATGCGAAGCGCCCTTCTGTTCCTCGCCATCGCCTGCGTCTTCCCCCTGTCAGCGCAGCCGTCCTCCTCTGGAAGATTGATCACGCTCAACCTCGCCGCCACCAACTCCAGAGACGAACCCGTCACCGATATGCAGCGGTCAGACCTGCAACTTCGCGAAGACGGCAAGCCGCAGCCCGTCGTTTTCTTCCGCTTCAGCGGAACCAACCGGACCATGGCCCCGCACGTCCCGGGAGAATTCGATAACTATGCGGTGCCGCCTCCCCCCGTGGTGATCCTCTTCGATCGCTGGAATGAAAGATTGGTGATGTCGGGCAGGTCCGGAGTCGAACTGAGCGCCGCCATTCAACACCTGGAGACGGTGGGGAATATTTATATCTATTTTTTGACGAATAGGGGCGAACTGGCTCCGGTGCATTCCCTGCCGGGCACCGCCGGCGACGCGCAAGCCGCCGCCCCCTCGCCCACTGAACTCCGCGCGAAACTCGAGCGCGGTTTCGAGGAATATCAAGGATTCCGCACCAGCGACGACCTGGACGTGCACTTGCAAAAAACCTTCGATGCTCTCAACCAGATGCGCCTTAGAATGAGCGTAATCGCGGGCCGCAAGAGCCTGATCTGGGTCACGCAGGGCATGCCCCTGACGTTCCGCGTGGCCGGAGGCGACATCATCGATCTAACACCCGAGGTGCGGAAAATGAGCGAGTTGGAGGCACAATCGCAAATTGCGATGTATACGGTGGATCAAACCAACGGCGTGGGCACGGAGGCGTCCCGAACCCTGCAAATGTTTTCCGCGCTTACCGGCGGGCGCTGGTCCTCGCGCGATAATCCCGCGCTGGCGCTCAGCGACGCGCTGACCGACGCACGCGGCAGCTACCGCATTGCCTTCTACGCCACGACTCCAGAAAAAGACGGCAAGGAAAACAAGATTCGCGTGGATACGACGCGCAAAGGCGTTCATCTGCTGACTCGCGAAGGGTTCACGGTGCAGCCCGCCGGCCCCAGCCCGGAGCAGGAGGAGGCCGCGCGCTTCGACAACCAGATCCGCAGCCCTTTCGATGCCGCTGGAATCGGATTGCGGATTGCGATGTCGCGCAAGCCGCAGACCAACGCGGTTCATTTCGACATTCACGCCGATCCGGCGGACGTGTTGATTCAACCTGAAGGCGATGGCTTCAAAGTGCAACTGGACTTGATCGTGGCGCTCTATAACGAAAACTTCCTGAACGTGACCTCGCCCCCCACGCGCGTGGACTTGACCTTGAGCAAAGCGCAACTCGATCAGGCAGCCAAGGAAGGAATTTCCGTTCCGTTGGATGTGCCGCTCAATAATCAGGTGCAGAAAGTGCGGGTGATGGTGCTGGATCCCAAGCTGCGGGCCTTGGGTTCGGTGACTATCCCAACGAAATAGTTCAGCGATGACGGCAGTCATCGCAACGCGGCCACTGGTCTTTGTGTGACGCCCACCAGGCTCTTGCTGCCAGCACCTCCGGACCCGGGAGCGCACTTGCCCCCATGGCATGCGGACCGAACTTCACACCTGTCAACTCTTCCAGCGCATAAGCCGCGGCCATGGCAGTCATCGCACTCGCCGGATCGGAGCTATCGAGGTAGCCGGCGATCAATGGGACATCGCTGTCACTTCCCAGCTCGCCTAAAGCCTGCAGTAGCCAGGAGCGCGTCTGCCCTGTGAAACGCAGAATTTTCTCTCGAATATACGGCGCAGCCGCTTTCACATTAAGCATGTGCAGTGCGAGAGAAGCTTGCTCAACCGCCCCGGGTTCCTGCTCCGCGACGAACATGGCAATCAGGGCGCTAGCTGCGTTCGTGATTCGCAGGTCTCCCAAGGCTCGCGCCGCATTAGCCCGAACCACCCAATCAGAATTTTTCAAGGACGCTTTGAGAAAAGGTGCACTCGCTGTGTAGTGAAGCGTTGCCATTCCTCGCATCGCCATCCAACGCGTGTCGATATTCTTAGTCGATCGCGCGAGCCGCAAGAGGGCGCGCCCCGCGTCCGGGTACTGAGTAGTCACGCTCTCTAACAGGCGTCCTTTCTGCGCGTAATCGCGTTCGTTATCGAAGCGAAGCAGGAGACTCGCCATCGATTCTGACGGCTGCGCCGCTAGCGAAGTCGCCAGGAGCATCACGAAGAGCAGCGTTGCGACAACTCGCTTAGAAATTGTGCCCATATCTAGCGTGGTGAACTCCCCGGAATCGTCGTGCGGTACTGCGCCCAGTTCTTGACGATCTCCACCACCACCGTGCGCCCCACCCGCCACGCGGCGTCGAGCGCGGGAAGATAGCCCGTGTATTGTCCGATCTTGTTGCGCGCCAGGCTCTCGGCCGCCGTCATCGATCCCGTGGGCGAATCGTAATCGCTGGCCGTGCGCAGCACCAGCACGCGATTCATATCGGCGCGCCCGGCCTTCGAAAGAAACGTCAGCGACTGCAAAGTGCCGCTGTCTTCCATGCCGGTAGTGACGTAGTTCCCCTTGCCGCCGGTGTGATACTTCACCCAATCGTTCGCCCACTCGTCCATCAACTTGCCGTGCCAGAAGGTGCTCGAGGAAAGCGTGTCGCCCTTCAGCACGAACGGAGGCCGCTGCGCATTGGGCGACGGATATAACGCGCGCTCCTTCTGCATGGCTTCCGAATCCATCAGCGGAACATTTTGGGTCAGCCGGAACGCCCAATCCACCAGGGCTGCATTCAAGTGATAAGCCTCGCCGTTGTTCGGCACCATTAGCGGCAGCTCATAGGGCACGGACTTCCGCAGCGGCACAAAGCCAGTCTTCCAATCCTTGGGAATTTCGCGCGCGTCGATTTCGTAGCCGATGTCGCCGTCGACCACCCACTCGGCCCACGCCGCCGAGCCCAGGCTGCCGTCGGCCGGATCGATGCCTGCGATCCCAGCGACGATCCAGTACGCTTTCGTGAGATCGAAGCGCGGATCCATGCCCAGCGCCATAATCGTGGATGCCGCCTTCGCCGTTCCCACGCCGGTCAGCACCGCCAGCACGCCATCGCCGTTCATACGCAGATCGTGATAACCCTGCGGAAACGGAATCACGCGGTCGAGCTTTTCGCGTTCCACCCAATACTGCAGCTCGCCGGGCTGATCGCCGGTGTCGGCGCCGCGCTCAAACATGGTCACGACCACAACCTTAATCGGAATGGGCCGGTCTTTCGCCGAGAGCGACACGGCGCAAAGAACCGTGAGCAGAAGCAGAAGACGCACACGCATGAGTTCATAATAAGAGGAGTGGAGAGCGCGCTGCCAGTTGTAATGAAGCCGACACGCCTCTGGCTATGGCCGAACCTGCTGAGCCTGGACGCTCCCATCGTCGCCGTGCTGTGGCAGATTCTCTTCGCGCGCTGCTTCCAGGTGCCGGTCGATGGGCTGGCAGCGCTGCTACTGCTGCTCACGGTGTGGTTGATTTACTCGGCGGATCGCACGCTCGACGCCTGGAAAGGCGACTGCCATTCTCCCCGGCATGAGTTTTACCGGCGCTGGTGGAGAACTTTATTCCCGCTGTGGATGTCCGTGCTGGGACTCACCGGCTGGCTGGCGGCCGAGCACTTATCCACCGGCCTGTTCCTGCGCGGAGCGATTTTGCTCGCGGCAATCGGCGTCTATTTCGCGCTGGTGCATTGCGGAATCCTGCGCGGCCCGAAGGAGGCGGCAGTCGGCGTTCTGTTCGCGCTAGGCGCGTCGCTTGAAGCCTGGAGCAAAGTGAAGTCTCCCGCCGATGTCGCCACCATCCTGCTGTTCTCAGGCTTGTGTTGGATGAACTGCATCGCCATCCAGCGCTGGGAAGGAGAAAGGCTGGATTGGTCGCCCAGCGCCGCTGCGATCGTGCTCGCCTGCGCGGCGGGAATCCTCTTATATGCACATCGTCCGATCTTGGGCGGCGCGGAACTTGCCAGCGCCGCCGCGTTCCTGCTGCTCGACCGCGTGCACCGCAAGCTGTCGGCGGATGCCGTGCGTGTGCTCGCCGACGTGGCGCTGTTGAGTCCGCTGCTGTTCCTGCCGATGGTCGTGTGAACTGCGATCGCATCGCCCGCTGCTATCGGTGGCTCGAATACGCGGGATTCGGACGCGCCCTCGAACACCGCCGCGAAGCCTTCCTCTCCGAAGTTGCGGACGCACGCCGCGTGTTGGTGTTGGGAGACGGCGATGGCCGCGCCCTAGCGGCGTTGCTTACGGCCGCTCCCGAAGCCCGGATCGATTACGTCGACCTAAGCGCGCGCATGTTGGAACTCGCTCGCGCCCGCGCGGGCGATTTCCGCGTCACCTATCGCCAAGATGATGCCCGCACCGCGCCGCTGCCTTGCGCCGAATACGATCTGATTGTCACGCACTTCTTTCTCGATTGCTTCGATGCAGCCGATCAGGCGCGTCTGCTCGATCGCATCACTCGCGCAGCCACGCCGCAGGCAAGTTGGCTGGTCTCGGAATTCCGCCATCCAGGATTATTAGTGCGCGCGCTGTACTTGTTCTTCCGCGCCGCCACCGGTTTAAAAACGCAGCATCTGGTGGATCATCATCCGCTGTTCCAGCGTTATGGTTTCCGTTTGGCACGCAGCGAATCCGCGTGGCGCGAACTGCTCGCCTCGGAGTTGTGGATACGTGTACAGTAATCAGCCATGCGAATCCTGATCTACGTAAAGTTCCCAGTCGAGCCCTTCAACACTTATGTGAAACACGGTTCCGCCGGCGCAAGAATCCAGAAGATTATGGCGGAAGCGAAACCGGAAGCGGCTTACTTCGGGGGCCAGCGCGGAGGCATGATCGTAGTCAATCTCGACGACGCCTCCAAGATCCCCGCGCTTGCTGAGCCGTGGTTTCCGGGCTTCAATGCCCACGTCGAATTCCACCCCGCCATGACACCGAGGATCTGGGCAAGGCAGACCTGGGCGCTATCGGAAAGAAGTGGGCCTAGCGCCTATTTCACCAAAGCCGGCAGCGTCGTAAACGTGTGCGCCGCCAGAAAGCGGAACGCGAGCGCGCTGATCTGTCCACCGCTTGGCGTGTCGAATTCGATGGTCCCGCGAATGTTGGCAGCGGCCGGGTACTTGTCCGTCACTAGCGTAAAGGCTAAGTGGCCGTTGGCGGCCAAAGCGAGCGTGTCAGTCGCGATCTGATTCCCGGCATCGTCGCGAATCACAACAGGCACGTTTACTGCTTGCGAAGAAACGCTGTTGAGCGCGACGCCGGTCGCGTTTCCCGCGGTGTTGTCGAACGCCAGCAGGTAAGCATTGGCGTTGCGGCTTTCAAACGGCACCACCGCTTCCTGGCCCGTCGGGTCATAGCGAAAAATCACAAACCCGCCTACATTGCCGCTGCTGGTCAACTGTGCCGACCCGATGGTGGGCGCTGGGTCGGACAGCGGAGCGTCGGATTCAACCAGCAAAGTAGCTCCCGCCGCCACGGTTTGACTGACGGAGGAAACCACGGACGTTGTGCCGTTGGCAGTTTGCGGGAACCCCACCGGCAGCGCCAGCGGACTGCCATTGTCGGCGAAGAAATTCAGTTGCACCGGCGCAGCGCTGGTGCCGGTGTTTACCAGCACAAAGGTCGTTTTCCAGCCGTTCCCGCTAGCCAGATGCGCGATGCTCCCGCTCCCCGGGAGTACGTTGGCCAGCGGCGGAATGGTGGTGAGCACATTGTTCGGCGGCGTGAAGCGCATTCCCATCACACTGATCTGGCCGGGGCTGGTGGTATCGAATTCAATGGTGCCGCGCTTGTTGGCGGTGACTGGGTATTGCGTGGGCAGGACAAAAGAAGCATGTCCGCCGGCAGCCAGGCGCAGTGATTCTCCCCCCATCTGCGTACCGCTGTCATCACGGATCACCACTTGTATGCTTGCCGGTTCAGCCAAACCCGCCAGCGCCACGCCTAGTACGCTGCCTCCCGTGTTGTCGAAAGCCAGCACATAGGAACTCGCGTTGCGCGTTTCCATTGGTACCGCCGTTTCCTGCTGTGTCACAACGTGGTGAAGAATCGCGAAGCCATCGATCGCGCCGGTACCCGACAATTGCGCCGAGCCTACCTGCACCGGGGCCGTCTGCGGGCCCGCCGTTCGCACGATAAAAGAAGCATTGCTCGCAATGGTCTTGTCGACGGATGCCGTGGTCGAACTCACCATCCCCTGCTGCGGAAACGTGAGCGGCAGCGGGAGCGTTCCGCTGGGATCGCCAAACAAACTTAGCCGCGCGGTCCCCGGCGCCGCGCCCTTATTGACCAGGGTGAACGTCGTGATCCAGTTCTCCTCCGCCGCGACGTGCGGCATCGAACCAATGAAACTCAAACCCGGGATAACCGCGTTGACGGTAATCGAAAGACTCTGCGGAGGCGACGTCAATCCCGCGCTGTCCTGCACGGTCACGTTGAAACTCATGGTTCCCGAAACGGTTGGAATGCCGCTGATGACGCCGCTCGCCGAATCGAGCCCGAGCCCTTGCGGCAGCGTTCCGCTGCTGACACTCCAGTTTTTATACGGCGGCGTGCCGCCAAATGCGCTGAGGGTAGTCGAGTAATTCATGCCCACTTGGCCCAGCGGCGGCATGGGTCCGGAGATCAGCGGATTAGCGCCGGCGGAAACCGTACTCCGCCAGATCTTGCCGTTGCGGTCCGTAATCCATAACGCCCCATCCGGTCCCGTTGTGATATCGGTGGCACTCGATCCGTTATTCGAAAAATCGGCGATCGGATAATAGCTGGTAACTCCCGTAGTGGTGATCCGGCCGAGCGTGGAATCCAGACCGGCAAGAACCTGGTTTTCTACAAACCACAAGGCCCCATCCGGCCCCTTCGTCATGTTGCCCGCCTGCAGGTTTATGGGGTATTGGGTGAAGGCGCCGGCCGTGGTCATGCGCACAATAATTTCGCCTTGCGATCCGTCAAACCACAGCGCTCCATCCGGCCCAACTACGGGGCCGCCGAAATAGCCGCCCAGAATCGTTGGAAACACGCTAATGACACCGGCGGTGGTGATCCGCCCCATCCTGCCGCCGGCGTCGGAGCAGACGGTACAAAAGACTTGGAACGGAAACCACAGCGCCCCATCCGGCCCTACCGTGATGTTGCCCTGGATTAAGGAGCTATGCCCTGACGGAACCTCAGCGGACAGTGGGTATTCGGTGACCACCCCAGCGGTAGTCATCCGTCCGATGACGCTGGGCGGTATGCTCGAGTCGCCTACCTCAGGGACGTTGTAGTAGAACCACAGCGCACCGTCAGGTCCCGTGGTGATGCCTCCAGCCGGGTCCGTAATCGGAAACTCGGTGACGGCCCCCGCAGTGGTTATGCGTCCGATCTTGCTGCTCCCGGATTCCGTGAACCACAACGCCCCGTCCGGCCCCGACGTGATGGCGGAAGGATGCGCGCTCTGATTCGCAAGCGGGAACTCGGTGATAGCGCCGCCGGTGGTGATCCGGCTAATCTGATTGCTGCCGGACTCCGTAAACCACAGCGCCCCGTCCGGCCCATTGGTAATACGCGTGGGATCGGCGAATGGAGTGGGCGTCGGGTATTCGGTGAACGAAAGCTGCGCGTGCACAACGGCCGCGCACACCAGAAAGGAGAGTAGTACTGGAATTTTGAGAAGTCCAGGTCGCATGAGCGCGATGTAAGCATTTCCCGGTCCAATGTAAGTCATTGAGTGCAGGAAGTGCCTTCGATAATAAGCGTGTCACTTTGCCACAGCGTCACGCCACGACGGCTTGTATCAGCAGCACCACGCCCACGCACACCAAACCGGCGTGAACATATTTAAGAAAAGCGTCTCCGCGCAGGCGGTGATTGATCGCTCGTCCCAGAAAAATAGCGGGCAGCGCTACCGGCAGCGAGATCAGAAAGTAATGCGTGACCGCGGGAACCCATAATCCCGCGAGCCAATATCCCGCCATCGCCACTACGCTCGCGGGCAGAAAATATCCTTGCAGCGTCGCGCGAAAGTGTTGCGGAGTCCAGCGCCGCATGGCCCCGTAAATCACCAGCGGAGGCCCGTTCATTCCGTAAGCGCCGCCCAGCACGCCGGCGAAAAAGCCGCAGCCTAAAAGCCACGGCCGGCTGTCGTTGTGCAATTCCGGCGGTCTCTTGCCCAGCAGGGAATAGCCCGAGAAAGCCACAATCACCACCGCCAAAACCCCTTTGACCAGGTGCTGATGCACGCTGGTGAGCAGCGCAATGCCTAACGGAATCCCCACCAATGTCGGCGCCAGCAGCCAGCCCGTGCTGCGAACGTGAATCTTCCGCCAGTCCTGCACGACCACCACGGCGGCGATGGTGATCGATAGCAGAACCGCCAGTGGAGCGGCAATCTCAATCGGAATGCTGAGAGCCAGCAGCGGCACCGCGATCAGCGCTTCGCCAAAACCAAATGTGGAGCGAATCAAGGTGGCGATGAATACCACCAGCAGGACGTGCAGAGTCGTAGAGTCCATGTTTTGACCTTAATGTGCGTCCGCTGAAGCCGTCCCGGTTTCGTGTATACTAGTATCAGTTGGCGAATAGGTTGAGTGGGCGCAAGCCCACTTTTTTATTGGCTGGCACGATTTTAGGTAAGCGGCAGGGCCACATGGCTGACCGTGAGGCTGTCATAGACAAAGTAATCGAGATCGCGGAAAGGGTTGGCGCCAGCAAGGGCATCGAGATCGTCGATGTCGACTTGGTTGGCGGCGGCCGCAATCGAGTTCTGCGCATTTTTATCGACCGCCCTCCGGTTCCCGGCCAAACTGTGGATCCCGCTGCGCCGCAAGGAGTTACGCTCGACGACTGCGAGTTTATTTCGCACCAGGTCGGCACCATTTTGGATGTCGAAGACGTGATCCCGGGAGCCAGCTATCGCCTGGAAGTCAGTTCGCCCGGAGTCGAGCGCAAGCTCACCAAGCCCCGCGAGTTTGAGCGCTTTGTGGGCCAGAAGGTCAAGGTGGTTTTGCGCCAGCCGGTCGAAAATCAGCGCCACCTGACCGGGACGCTCAAAAGTTTCACCTCGGGCGTGATCACTCTTGAACCCGGACCCGGCAAAAGCGTGCAGTTCCCTCTCGAACAGGTGGAAAAAGCCAACCTGAAGTTCGAGTGGTAATTCCTCAGCTACGAAAAACGGAAATCATTATGAGTCTTGGACCGATTGTTCAATCCATCGAAATTCTAAGCAAGGAAAAAGGGATCGACCCGAAGATCATTCTGGACGCCGTGAAGGACGCCATGCTGGTGGCGGCACGGAAGCATTTTCATACCAATGAAGAGCTGGCGGCGGATCTGGATGAATCGACTGGCGCGATCCTGATCTACGGCGTGAAGAAAGTGGTGGCCGAAGTCACCGATCCGGATAAGGAAATTTCGCTTGAAGACGCGCAGAAGATTCGCGCCGACGCGGAGATCGATTCGGAAATTCGCTTTCCGAAACCCACCGACGCGCTGGGCCGCATTTCCGCGCAAACCGCCAAGCAAGTGATTCTGCAAAAAGTCCGCGAAGCCGAGCGCGACAACGTGTTTTCGGAATACGCCGGACGCATCGGCGAACTGGTGCGCAGCGAAGTGAAGCGCATCGAGGGTCCGGATCTGATCGTCAGCATGGGCAAGACCGAAGCGCGTCTGCTCAAGAAAGAACAGTCCAAGCTCGAAAGCTTCAGCGTAGGCGATCGCATCGCGACGCGTTATCAAGAGCGTCGACAAGACCGGCAAGAATGCCGGCGTGATTATCTCGCGCGCCGCGCCGGAGTTAGTCATGCGCCTGTTCGAACAGGAAGTTCCGGAGATTTACGACAACACCGTGATTATCAAGGGCTGCGCGCGCGAAGCCGGCGAGCGCACCAAAATCGCCGTTTCGAGCCGCGACCGCGACGTCGATAGCGTCGGCGCCTGCGTAGGCATGAAGGGCATGCGCGTGCAATCCATCATTCGCGAATTGCGCGGCGAGAAGATCGACATCATCGAATACAGCGACGATCCCGGTGATCTTCGCGACGCATGCGCTGAGTCCCGCGAAGATCGCGCGTGTAACGGTGGTCGACGCCGCCGGCAAGCACATGGAAGTGGTGGTCGACGACACGCAGCTCTCGCTCGCCATCGGCAAGAAGGGGCAGAACGTGCGCCTGGCCGCCAAGCTTCTGGGCTGGCGCATCGACATCAAGAGCGAAGAAGAGAAGCGCCAGGAAGTGGAATCGCAAATGGCCGCGCTAGTGGTGCCGGGCGCGCCGGTGTCGGTGCTGATCGATCACGGGCTTACCGAGCCATGGTCGAGAAACTGATGGAAGGCGGCGTGACCACGGTCGAATCCTTGGGCTCGATGACGCCGGAGGAACTGGAAGCGCTGCCGGGAATCGATCCGGAAACGGTGGAAGCCATTCAGACGGCGGTCAACGGTTATTATGGGCAGTTCGAAGGGTCATTCGAGGCTCCGGCGACCGCGGAAGCAGCAGCGGAACCGGTGGCGGAAGCGCCTGCTGAGGCAGCGCCCGATGAGCCAGCCGAGGCTGCAATAGCCGGAAAATGAATCTGTTACGATAGAAAATGCGGAGTCGTCCGGGCCGCCGAAGTAAAATTCGGCGCGCGGATTCGAGTTCTGAGGAAGGTTTTCGCTCAATCCCTGGAGTACCAGCAGTACGCTTCGGGGTTTTATGTATGAGTAAAATTCGCATCAACGAGCTGGCTCGTGAACTCGAGGTCAAGCCGAACGTCATTCTGGAGTTGTTGCCGGAATTGGGCGTCACTGATAAGAAGACGCACTCCAGTTCGCTCGATGATGATGTCGTGCTGAACCTCCGCCGCAGCGTTGCGGGCGGCGGGCTTGCCGAAGAGTCCGAGCAGGAGCCGGCGCCGCGCGAAGAACCTGTGCGCCAGCCCGAAGCTCGCGTTGCCGAACCCGCGCCGCCCGTGGCGAAGACAGCTCCCGCGCCGGTTGCTCCTGAACCTGCTCGTCCTGCGGCGGCAGCTCCCGCTGGAAGTTCCGGAAGCCGCGCCGGCGCCGGTGCGTCCGGCATTTCCGTTGCGTCCGCCGCTCGCGACCGGCCAGCCGGTGCGCCGCCGAGCGCTCCGGTGAACCGCGGGCCCGTGATTCCTTCGCGCTCCGCGCCGCCACCGCCGCGGCCCGGCCAGATTCTTTCCGGCCCGCGCCAGCCGATGCCGTCGCCGGTGAGCGATGCTCCCAAGCCCGCGCCGGGATTGAGTGCGCCTCCGCCGGCTGCCGCGCCGCGCATCCCGCGCCGCCGACCATGATGACGACGCCGGGCACGCCACGGCCAGGCGCTGCGGTGCCTACGATTCCGACGCCTCCGCGTCCCACTGCTCCGCGGCCCATGCCGGGAGCTGCCGCTCCGCAACTGCCCGCGGAAGGGCAAGGCAGCGGCGGACCGTTGCGTCCGCCTGCGAAACCGAATTTAGTAGGGCAGCCTGCCGCGCGTCCCGTGGTTCCGCCGCGCGCCGATATGGTGGCGCGACTCGCGCGTCCGGCCATGCCGAGCGCTCCAGCGCCCGGTGCTCCGCGCCCTGGAATGCCGACAGCTCGCCCGGCGAGCCCGGTTCCGGGACGTCCGATTTATACCGGTCCGGTTCGTCCGGGCCAGCCGTTGATGCGCGGACCTGGCGGTCCCGGCGGACCGTCGCCGGGTCCAGGTGGGCCGCCGCGTGGACGTTCGATGCATCCGACGTCTTCTCCGCTGCGCGCGGAGCCCGCGACGCTGCCCGCCGATCCCGGCCGCCGTCACGCGACAAAACCCGGAGCCCGCGGCACCGATCGCCGCCGTGAGGATGAAGAAGGACGCATCCGTCCGGTGATGCGCCGGCAGGAATCTTTCCAGCCGCCGCCCATCGATCGCGAGATCACTATTGCCGAAGGCATCACGGTGAAAGAGCTTTCCGAAAAGCTCGGCATCAAAGGCAACCTGCTGGTGAAGCGTTTGGTGGAGAAGAAAATTTTCGCCACCATCAATCAGACTCTGGACGTGAAGCTGGCCGAGGAACTGGCGCGCGATTTCGGCGCGTCGACCAACAAGCTCAGCTACGAAGAAGAAACCACGCACGACATTCAGCAGACCGAAGTCGATCTGGATCGCGAGAAGCGGCCTCCGGTGGTCACCATCATGGGCCACGTCGATCACGGTAAAACTTCGCTGCTCGACTCGATTCGCTTGGCTAACGTAGCCGGCGGCGAAGCGGGCGGGATCACGCAGCACATTGGCGCGTATCACGTCGAGAAGAACGGCAAGAACATTGTCTTCATCGATACGCCGGGTCACGAAGCGTTCACTCGTATGCGCGCCCGCGGCGCCAAAGTCACCGACATCGTGGTGCTGGTGGTAGCGGCCGACGACGGCGTGATGCCGCAGACGCTCGAAGCCATCGACCACGCCAAAGCAGCCGGTGTGCCAATTATCGTGGCCATTAATAAGATCGACAAGCCGGACGCGCAGCCCGAGCGCATCAAGCAGCAACTAGCCGACCGCGGCCTGCTGGCTGAGGACTGGGGCGGCGACACCGTCATGGTTCCGGTTTCGGCGCGAACCAAAACCGGTATCGAAACTGCTGCTCGAAATGATTTTGCTGGTCGCGGAGATTGCAGGACCTGAAAGCGAATCCGGCGCGGCCCGCGATGGGCACGGTGCTGGAAGCAAAACTCGATCGCGGTCGCGGTCCGGTGGCGACGGTGCTGGTGCGCAACGGTACGCTCAAAGTCGGCGATTATTTCATCTGCGGCTCGGTGTTCGGCAAAGTGCGCGCCATGTTCGGCGATCAGGGCGAGCCGATCCGCGAAGCCGGGCCTTCGATGCCGGCCGAAGTGCTGGGTCTCGAATCGCTGCCCGAAGTGGGCGACACGCTGCAGGTGGTGACCGATACCGCCAAGGCCAAGCAGATCGTCATCTATCGCGAAGCCAAGGCGCGCGAAGTGGCGATGTCGAAGACCAACCGCATTACGCTCGATCAGCTCCACGATCAATTGAAGGAAGGCGAGACCAAGGAGCTGAACATCATCCTGAAGACCGATGTCGGCGGCACCGCCGAGGTTCTGACGGATACGCTGCAGAAGTTGTCGAACGACAAGGTGAAGATTCGCGTGCTGCATTCGGGCGTGGGCGCGATCACCGAAACCGACGTGCTGCTGGCGTCGGCGTCGAACGCGATCATCGTGGGCTTCAACGTCCGTCCCGACCGCGCGGCGCAGACCACGGCCGAGCAGGAAAAGGTGGACATCCGCCTGCACTCGATCATTTACGAACTGGCCGACGAGATCAAGAAGGCCATGACCGGGATGCTGGAACCCGTGTTCAAGGAAGTCTACAAGGGCCGCGCGCAGGTGCGCGACGTGTTCCGGATTTCGAAGGTCGGCAGCGTCGCCGGGTGTTATGTCG
This sequence comes from Bryobacterales bacterium, assembly GCA_963745995.1. Lineage (GTDB taxonomy): Bacteria > Acidobacteriota > Terriglobia > Bryobacterales > Bryobacteraceae > Palsa-187. The sequence continues at coordinate 1,439,372 of CAVUZF010000004.1, read as the reverse complement.
ACGATGGCGTGATCGGGCGCAACAACGAAGTTCGCCTGCTGCGCGACAACGTGCTGATTCACACCGGTAAGATCGATTCGCTCAAGCGCTTCAAAAATGACGCGAGTGAAGTGAAGAACGGCTTCGAGTGCGGTATTTCGCTGGTAAATTACAACGACATCAAACCGGGCGATGTGATCGAGGCTTTCGTGACTGAGCGCGTGGCTGCCGAAGCCATGGCCTAAAAGCGCCCGTGCCCGCCATCGGCGTCATCACGTTCGAGTTGCGTCTGGATGCGGCGCATTCTCTCAAAGACAAGCGGCATTACGTCAAGAGCCTGAAGGATCGCCTGCGCGCGAAATTCAATGTCGCGGTGGCGGAGATCGATCATCAGGATTTGTGGCAGCGCGGGTTGATCGCGTGCGTCACAGTGTCGCCCGATCAGGCCTTCGCGGAGCAAGTGCTGCAGAGCGTGGAGCGCGAAGCGGCTTCATTGTTGGGGCCGATGTTGGTGGGCGTGACAACGGAGTGGCTGGCGTAAGCGCTATGATACGCCTATGCGTGCGCTGCTGATTTTTCTGGTTTTCGGCGCTGTTGCGGCGGCGCAATCGTCATTCGATCCGAACAATTTCATCTGTGGCACCGGCTGCAGTCTGATCCACACAGACTGGTACGAATTAGAAAACGGCAAACTGAGGATAGTACTTGCCGTTCCGCTATCGGGTACTCAGGGCAACGAGAACCCAGGCCGGCAGTTTGAAACTCGGTTCGTGCGGGCCGGTAAATCGGGCAGTCGTGAAACACTCGAGTTCATATATCACGTCGTTTTTTTTCCCGGTCTTGTTTCATCGATCGATACTGATCTGTGGGGCGACGAAAAAATCATTCGATTCTCTCGACCGACCAGCCCAGGTGAATTCAATTTCGACGCGAGACATTTCGGAGTTATCGGAAGCTTTTGTCAATAAGATGTTGAGTTCACTCGAAGCGGGGCCTCAGCTTTTTCAACTACTCCAGAATCGCCTTCTTGAGATCGCACGCGCAGCGAAGGATCGGAATCGGGAATGGCTCAAAGAGGTGCTCGAACAGAACCCGAATCTGCCGGAGCTCGCCCGTGTGCGTGCAGCTTTTGCTAAAGCTCCTTAAATACGAACACACTTCGGCTGGGTGGTTCCTATTTATCGTTTTATCGTTCGTCTCGCGGTGGGCTGCTGGAATACACAGCCCACCGGGGTGGGGAAGAAAAAGGCGGCGGCCGAACTCTCAGGAAGTTACCGAATCACCCGGCACGTTTGCGGTTCTCCTATTTCCCTCCACAGCTACTTGCGTCACTAAAGAATCGATTCTCGCTCCTGTCCCGCCCCCTCCCGACAATGTTTCCGGGGCGGTAAGTCCGTTTTTTTAAGACGGACGCGGATTCCACCAAACTACGACGAACGGCTTGGCCAAGCCCAACTGCTGATGGCATTATGCAGGAACCGAGCTACAACGGCTGCCAGTATAAAGCGGGAAGCAGTTGAAAACGGGGTGGATGGATTTGGCGTAATGCGCGGTACTGGCGGCGTAAAGTGCCGAACGCTGCAGAAACTTCCCTTGACGAGTGGGTAGGTTTTTCCGTCACGCTGAGGCGCGCTTCGCGGTATCTGCTTGAATCGGCTCGCGCGGCCTGGGAATGGTGAAGCACATGCATCTGTCCGTGCATGCCACGCTTCACAAAACTCGCACTTCCTGTTTTGGCCTTAGGATGTTTGGTTGGGGCGCAGGAGCCTAATCCGGCGCAAAGCGCACAGCCGACGCTGCAGCCCGAACCCGGCATGCCTACGCCGATCTTCCGCATTCAAGTGGTTTCGCACACCACGGCGGCGGTAAATTATTTACACCGCGGCGGAGCTACCAAAATCAACTTCGAAGGCAGCCCGCTGATGCCCGCGGGCGGCGGCACGGCTACGGTGGAGAGCGAGCGTGGCGTGATCCGCATCTCCGCGGATTTTAAGAATTTTGCGCCGCCTAGCAGTTATGGCCCCGAGTATCTGACTTACGTTTTGTGGGCCATTTCGCCGGATGGGCGTCCGGTGAATCTGGGCGAACTCACCCTGGATCATTACGGCCAAGGTTCGAGCAGCGCCATCAAGACTACCAGCGAGATTCAGACGTTTGGCATGATCGTGACGGCCGAACCTTACTATGCCGTTACGCAGCCGAGCGATGTAGTGGTGATGGAGAATGTGGTGCGTCCCGATACGCGCGGGGTGATCGAAACCATTAACGCTAAGTTCGAGCTGCTGCCGCGCGGCTTGTACACGCGCGAAGGCAAGGCCAGCGGGTTCGTGCCGGTGCATGTCGACAAGAAAAATCCTTTTGAACTCTACGAAGCGGAGAACGCGGTGATGTTGGCGCGGATCGCCGGGGCGGATAAGTATGCCCACGATAGTTTCCAAAAGGCGCTCGATTCGCTGGCTTGGGCGGATCGCAATCAGGCGCAGAAGCCGGGGCAAAAGCCGGTAATCACCATGGCTCGCGAAGCAGTGCTGCGGGCGGAAGATGCGCGCGTGATCGCGATTCGCGCGGAACGAGACGACGTGCTGGCGCAGGAGCGTGCGGCGTCACTCGCCCGCGAGACGGCGGCAAAAGCGAAGGCGGATGAAGAAGCTCGCCAACGGGCGAATGCGGATGCGCAGCGCGTGCAAGCGGAGGCGGACCGAGTAGCTGCCGAGCAAGCGCGGGCGCAGGCCCAGGCTGCCGCGGAAGCGGATCGTGCGGCGGCGGAAAGAGCTCGGGCGGAAGCACTGGCCGCTACGCAGCAGGCGAGCAACGACCGGCAGCAGGCGGAGTTGGCCAAGTTGGAGGCCGACCGGGCGCGTCAGGACGCTCTGGAACAGCAGCAAAAGCTGGCGGCTCAGACCGAGCAAGCGCAGAAGGAGCAAGCGGAGTTGCGGCGCCAGTTGCTGGCGCAGTTCAATCAGATCCTGCAGACGCGCGAAACGGCGCGGGGCTTGATCGTAAACATGTCGGATGTGTTATTCGATACGGGCCAGTACTCGCTGAAGCCCGGCGCGCGCGAGAAACTTGCGAAGATCTCGGGCATCGTGCTGGCGCATCCGGGGCTGAAGATAACGGTCGAAGGCCACACCGACAGCGTCGGCGGAGATGAATACAACATGAAACTGTCGGAGAATCGGGCCAACGCCGTGCGGGGTTACTTGGTCTCGCAGGGACTCGATTCGGGCAGCGTCACGGCGGAGGGCTTCGGCAAAACACGCCCGGTGGCGGATAATAGCACCGCTGCAGGACGCCAGCAGAATCGCCGCGTGGAACTGGTGGTGGCAGGCGATGTGCTGGGAACCAGCGTGGGTGACGCTACCTCCGCGCCACAGCAATAGCGGCTACGCTAAGTCGAATTTTTCGTGATGGAGCTGGGGGTCGCTCTTAACTAAGACCGGCCGGCGCAGCATCTCTTCGAGTTCCTCGAGGAACTTGTTCTGGTGCGACTTGAGCACTTTCGCGACATCGGGATGAACGCGGAGCATTACGTCCTTGCCTTCGATGCTGCGGGATAGTTTGCGGGCTTCGGTGAGGATTTCGCTCACCACCGTTTGCGGGCTCTTGACATAGCCGGCGCCTTCGCAATGCGGGCAGGGCGCGCATAAGGTCCGTTCGAGCGACTGCTTGACGCGCTTACGGGTGATCGCTACCAGTCCGAAATCGTTGAACTGGAGAATTTTATAAGGCGCACGGTCGACGCGCATGGCTTCTTCGAGCGTCTGCATCACCTTTTGGCGATTCTTACGCTCGTCCATGTCGATGAAGTCGATCACGATGATGCCACCTAAATCGCGCAGACGGATTTGGCGGACGATTTCTTTGATGGCTTCGGTGTTGGTTTTGACGATGGTGTCTTCGAGACGATTGGTCTTGCCGACGTACTTGCCGGTATTGACGTCGATGGCGACCAGCGCTTCGGTCTGGTTGATGACGATGAAGCCGCCGGATTTCAGCCACACCTTCGGACGCAGAGCTTTTTCGAGCTCATTGGTTACGTTGAAGGCGTCGAAGATAGGCGCGTCGCGAGTGTACAGCTTCACTTTGGGAACCAGCGCGGGCTGGAAGCGCTCAACGAAGCGCAGCACGTTTTCGTAGGTTTCTTCGTTGTCGATCCAGATGGCTTTGAAGCTGTCGGCCAACTGGTCGCGCAGGATGCGCTGCACGATGTCGAGATCGTGATGCAGCATCACGGGCGCGGGGCGTTTGTCGGCTTTGGTGCGGATATCCTGCCACAGGTTGTAGAGGAACAGCATGTCGCCGGCGATTTCGTCTTCGGTGCGGCCTTCGGCGGCGGTGCGGGTGATGAATCCGCCGACGGGGCCGGGGCGTTTGCCTTGCAGGATGCGTTTCAGGCGCAGACGTTCTTCGTCGCTGGCGATTTTGCGGGAGACGCCCATGTGTTCGAGCGTCGGCATGTAAACCACGTAGCGGCCGGGCAGCGCGATGTGCGAGGTGATGCGCGCGCCTTTGGGGCCGAGCGGCTCCTTGGCGATCTGGACGATGATTTCCTGGCCTTCTTTCAGCAGGTCGCTGATGGAGGGCTGGCCCTGGTTGGGGCGCGAGACGGTTCTTTCGCGTTCGGAACGTTCGGGTCGGTCGGCGCGTTCCTGGCGGGGTTGATCTTCGCGCGGGGCGCTCGCCATTGGGCTCAGCGCCGTTCAACTCGGCACGCGGCGCTTCCGCGGTCGGCGGACTCGCGGCGTTCGCCCGGGGGGACCTTGCGGGCGTCCACGGCGGCGGCGGCGGGAGACGCGATGCGGGAAACGGCCGCCGCGTTCGCGGACGGAAGCGCTGCCGGATTCAGGCGTCGCGGTCTCGCCGGAATCACCGGCTTCACTTGAATCACCAGCTTCACCTGAGTCACCTTCGGCGCCTTCTTGCGGCGGAGAGATCTCGATGCCTTCGACATCGCCCAGAATCATGGCCTGGATGTCGCTGTCTTCGTCGTCGTCGAGCAGGGGAGCAACGGCGGGCTGGTCTTCCGAGTCGCCGGCGAGATGTTCGGAGACTTCCGCCGATTCTAGCGTCTCGGGCTCGGCTTCGGGCGCGGACGCTGCTGGGGCGGCTTCTTCGGGCGGCTCGATGAACTCGGGCTCGGAGGCAGCTACGATATGCAAGGGCGCATCCGGCAGTGCGTTCTCGGGCGGATAGTGGATGGGTTCGTCGTACTCGTTTTCCGGCTCTTCTAGCTCGATCTCGGCGGCGGTGGGTTCCGGTTCAGGCTGCGGTGGCGCGTTGCGGTACTTCGCCAGGGACTCGCCCGGGAGGACGATGGGGACGGCTTGCGTAAATTGGTGCTCGACGGGTGGAGCGGACTCCTGGGCAACTTCGATGGCGGGCTCGGAGTCGGCTGCTTCGGGTCGCGTGTCTTCGGAGGACGGAACGGCCGGAGCTCCTTCGCTGGCGTACTTCGAATCCGGGAATCCGTGTCCGCCACCGCGACGGCGGCGGCGGGACCTGCGGCCTCTGCGCTCGCGCTCTTCGCGGCCTTCGGGAGGACGGCGTTCGCCGCTGGGTTCAGGACCGGGCGCGGCGGAGACGGCGCTGACGGGAGCGGCTTCGGCGGCGGGAGTTTCGGTGGGAGCTACGACGGCTTCTGCTTCGGGAGCGGTTTGCATGGCGGGGCGGGGCTCGCGCGGTTCGCGAGGGCCGCGATCACGGTCGCGCCCGCGATCACGTCCCCTGTCGCGATCACGGTCGCGATTCTCGCGTACGGGGCGCTCGTCGCCGGTTATCTTGTCGAAGTCGTCGTGTTCTTCGAGGAAGTCCGAGACGTAGAGAAACGTGTCGCGTTCGAGGCCCACATCGACGAACGCCGATTGCATTCCGGGCAGCACGCGCGTGACGCGCCCTTTGTGAATGCTGCCTGCGAGCGAATATTCGTTGGCGCGCTGGAAGTAAACTTCCACCAACTGATCGTCTTCGATGAGAGCTACTTTGGTCTCATGCCGGTTGGCTGAGATCACCAATTCCTTACTCATGTGTCCACTCCTTCATGGGCCTTCTACGAGGCCCTGCGTGGACCGGGTCCAAAAGAGAGGCGTTTTAGGTGCGGATTTCGATGGATCGCTCGCGGGCGCCTTGGCCGGGATGGAGTTACACCTCACACATCCCGCTTCCGACTACTCAAACCGCTCGCATAAGAACCCGCTCTCAGGGAGGCCAAGTGATCCGCCAGTTCTGGCGCGTCTCAATCCCCGCGAACGAATTCAAAAAACCTTTTGTACCGAAATCCGTTTTACGCCTGAGCGCCTTTGGAGCGCCAAGTCCGTTTCAAAAATCAATTCACTAACCGCCGGAGCCGCACACTGTTGACCAGCCCCAGCATCATAAATACCGAAAACATATTCGAACCGCCCGAACTCATGAGCGGCAATGGAATTCCCGTCACCGGCATGCGTCCCACCACCATCCCCACGTTTACCAGCACGTGGAACAGCAGCAGCGCCGCCACGCCCATACACACGTACATCCCGGCTCGATCCGGCGCCATCTGGGCGTTCTGTACGATCTGCATCAACAGCAAGAAATAAAGGCCGAGCGCTACCACCACGCCCACGAAGCCATGCTCCTCGGCGAACGAGGAGAAAATCAGATCCGTATGCGTGGCCGGCAGGAAGCGGAGCTGCGTTTGCGTGCCGCGCGTGACTCCGCGCCCCCACACACCGCCGTCTCCCACCGCGATTTTCGATTGAATCACTTGATAGCCGGCACCGCGCGGGTCGCCCGAGGGGTCGAGAAAAGTCACCAGGCGCTGGCGTTGATAATCCTTGAGGAAATACCAACCGACCGGCAAGGTCAGCGCACCCACGATCGCGACGATGGCTAGATACCGCCATTGCACTCCGGCTATCAGAACCCCGGCGGCCAGGATCGGCAGGTACGTTAGGCCCGTACCCAGATCCGGCTGGTACATCACTAAAAAGGCCGGGAGTCCGACTAACACTCCTAATTTCAATAAGTCACGAGGTTTAATCTCGTCGCTTCGCAGCTCCGAAACGTACCTTGCTACCACCAATATTATCACCAATTTGACGAATTCCGAGACCTGAAGATTCACTCCCAGGATCTTGATCCAGCGGCGGGAGCCGAAAACCAGGCGGCCGAGGAGCAGAACGCCTATTAGGGAGCCGACGGAAAGCGAATAGAGCAGCGGGATTTGGCTGAGCAGCGTGTGGTAATCGATGGATGTGACCACCCACATGAGGCCGAGTGCGATGGCGATCCAGATGAGTTGCTTCCACCAGGCGTCCTGCCAATGGGTGTCGCGCGTGGCGGAGTAGATTTGGAGGACGCCGAGGGCGCAGATGATCAGGGTCACGGCTAGCAGGGGCCAGTCGAGATCGCGATAACTGCGGTAGCGCGCCATCAGACTCTAGTTTAGCGGTAGCCGGAGGAGTTTGAGTTCGGGCATAGGGAAGTGCTTGCAGTTGGCGGTGGCGAGGGCGAGTCCGTGTTCGAGAGCCACGGCGGCGATCAGGACGTCGGGCAAGGACAGAGTGTGGCCTTTGCGCGACCACGCCGCTTTCAAATCGCCGGCGCGGCGGGCGATCGCACGTGTAGTTTCGTAGTAATCAAGGGCATCCAGAAATTCCGCGGTGGCGGCGGCTTCGTGGCGGCGCATGCCGGCGTGGACTTCGGCGATGGTGATCGCGCAGCAGGCGAGCGAGTTGCCTGCACGGAGGTGATGCTGGAGAAAACTACGGATTTCGGCGCGGGCATTAAGGGCGTCGATGAGCACGCTGGTATCGAGCAGGATGATCATCGCTGGGCGGAGCGATCGCGGAGCTTTTGTTCGCTGCGGCGCATTTTGGAGACCCAGGCCGCGGCGCCGCGCTTGAGTTCGGGATGGTCCTTGGCTTTCCAGGCGGGATCTTTACGGTCGAGTACAGCAAGGAGTTTGCGGCGACGGACTTCCTGCTGGGCGACTTCTGCCAGGAAAGCGCTGCGGCCGCGCTGGCCGACGAGGGCGTCGATTTCGCGGAGAACTTCCGCGGGAAGGATAACGTGGGTTCGAGTAGTGGCCATAGCTGAGCCCACTACTAGTGTGACATACTAGCGAGGCTTTAGAAGGAGCGCCAGCGGGGGTTGTGCTGGGGAGGTCTGGCTGATGCGAAGTTTTTTGTCGAAATAAGATTTGATGACGTCGCGGGCGACGGGGGCGGCCAGAGCGCCGTGTTCGCCGCCTTCGAGCAGGACGGCTACTACGATCTCGGGGTTCTGGCGGGGGGCGAAGCCTACGAACCAGCCGTTGTCTTTGGCGTCGTCCTCATCGACCAGGCCCGACTTGCGCAGGTCGTTCGAGATGCGCTGGGCGCTGCCGGTTTTGCCGGAAAATTCGATGCCTTCGATGCGCGCGGCGGCGCCCGTGCCGCCTTCGTTGACGACTCCATACATGCCGGAGACGACGGATGCGATGCTTTCCGGGCGCAGGTCGGCGTGGCGCGGTTCGAGAGCGGCGGCGGCTTTCACCATGTGCGGCTTGAACCAGTTGCCTCCGCTGACGATGCCGCCGATGGCTGCGGCTAACTGCAGCGGCGTTACGGTCACGGCGCCTTGGCCGATGGACACGGAAATGGTTTCGCCGGCGTACCATTTCTGGCGCTGGGTGCGCAGTTTCCATTTAGCTCGACGGCATCAGGCCTTCGGCTTCTCCGGGGAGATCGATGCCGGTCTTCTTGCCGATGCCGGCCATCTCGGCGTACATAGCGATGTTGTCGATGCCTAGTTTGTTGCCCAGGTTATAGAAGAACACGTCGCAGGATTGCACGATACCCAGGTGCACATTGACGTTGCCGTGCCCCTTCTTCTGCCAGCATTTGAAGTAGCGTCCGAAGAAGGTCGCGCCGCCGGGGCAGTGGAAGGTATCGTGGTCATCGATGGTTCCGGTTTCAAGGCCGGCCAAGGCCATGATGGGTTTGAAGGTGGAACCGGGGGCGAACTGGGCTTGGATCGCACGATTCAACATGGGATTGTCGGTGCCCGAGGTCAACTCTTTCCAATACTCGTTGGTAATGTGCGCGGCGAAGGCGTTGGGATCGAAGGCGGGACGGCTCACCATGGCAAGGACCTCGCCCGAGCGCGGATCGAGAGCGACTACAGCACCGCGCTGGCCTTCGAGCGCGAGCTCGGCCACGGCTTGCAGGTCCAGATCCAGCGTCAATTGCAGGCTGTTGCCGGGGGTGGCCTCGGTGCTTTCGAGCACTTCGCGTTCGCGGCCGGAGCTGTCGACCACTACGCGGCGCTCGCCGTCGACGCCCATCAGCATATCGTTGTACTGGCGCTCCAGACCGGCTTTGCCGACGATGGCGCCTTGCACGTATTTCGCAAACTCGGGGGTATCGAGTTCCGTCTCGGAAACTTCACCGACATAGCCAATGGCATGTGCGGCTAGACCATTTTTCGGATACAGCCGGCGCTGGTTTTGGATCAGCTCCATCTCCGGGTAAGTGTTGGCATCGCGGTGGGATTCGACGAAGGTGATTTCGGCGGGAGTCAGTTCCTGTTTGATGACCACCGGCACATATTTCGGCCGGGACGCGAAGCGTTTCACGCGCGCGCGGACTTCGGCGGGGTCGAGATGCAGTCCCGCAGCGATGCCGTCGATGTGATCCATGTTCAAGTTTTCGCGGGTCAGCAGCAGCGTGAATGCTGCCTGGTTATCGACGATCACACGGCCGTCGCGGTCGAGGAGTTTGCCGCGCGGGGCAAGAACCGGCACCGTCTTGATGCGGTTGCGTTCGGCGAGCTGGCTGTTGCTCTCGCCTTCGCGGACTTGCAGCACCCAGAAGCCCGTTATCAGGAAGAGAAAAATGGCAACGATGAAATATTGGAATCCCGCAATGCGGCCCAGCGCAAAACGGGTGTCGTCGCGCGACAAGCGCTTGGCGGCGTCGGGCCGGAGGTCGTGTTCGGGATCGATGGCCATCTTATTCCATGACCTTCAGTTTATCCAATATGTGATACAGGGGCAGCGCGACCACGGCGTTAAGCACGGCCACCACAAGAGTGGTCTGCAAATCGAATTCGAGGGCCTCACCCAGCAGCGCGCGCACCAGTACCCAATAAAAAAACTGATGGAAAAAGCAAAAGAAGAAACTCAGGACCAGGCGCACCCAGGGATTCTGCACGTCGAAGCGCTGGCTCATGGAGGCGGCGAAGTAGCCCACTAACGTTTTGACGATGCCGAACATTCCCAGCGGGTTGTGCGACAGCGAATCCTGCGCCAGGCCGATGCCCGCGCCATACAGGACTCCCGCTATCGGGGACCGGCGCATGAGCGAAAAATACACGGTGACTAACAGCGGCAGTTCCAGGTAGGAGAGCCGTTCGAAGAAGCGCGGAACGTATACCTGAAACAAAATCGCAGCCAGCGGGATGGCGATGGTTGCCGCGATGTTGTACTTCGAAACGCCCTTTTTCAAGTGGGGCGCTTCGCTGAAATCGTCGCGGAAATTGGCTCCTAGATCGCTCATGTGGTCAAGGGGTCTTGGGGGCCGCGGGCGGAGTGGCGGGCGGGCGGCTGCGCGTTCAGATTGATGTTGTAGTTGGGGGCAGTGCCGCCGTTTTGTCCATAGACGTGTTTTTCGGCTTCGCCGATGCGGCGGTATTGATCGACCAGGCGGTCGGCGTCAGTGGTAGAGGTCCCGATTGCACAGGCGCTATGTCGGTTGTCGAAGACTGTTCCGCGGGCGGCGCGTCCTGCAAGTGCACGGGCTGCGCCGCGGCGGGCGCGTCCGGAATCGGCACGTGCACGCCTTCGACCACGATCAACACTTCTTCCAAACCGTTCTGCAGACCGCTGGGGGTGACGAAGATTTCCTTGTAGGATTTGCCGTTGCGGACCACGGTGGCTTCGCCGACGGGCAGGCCTTTGGGAAAAATGCGGTCGTCGCCGGAGGTGAAGAACTGTTCGCCCGGCTCCACTTTCTGTTCGTTCTGCACGTAGTCGACAATCACGGTGCTGTAGCCTTGACCCTTCAAGGTTCCGTGCACGCGGTTCTTCTGCGAAATGACACCGGCGGCGAAGGAGGGATCGGTGATCAACAGCACGTAGGAAGCAGTGGGTAAGCGCCGGTCACTTTGCCGACGATGCCATCGGGCGTGATCACGGCCATACCTTTTTGAACGCCGCTGCCGGTGCCGCGATCGACGATCACCACTTTCGCGCCCACACCGGTGGTGTTGCCGATCACGTGCGCGGCGATGGTTTTGGACGGCGACTGCTGTTGGAAGATGGCGAGGGACTTGGCGCGGTCGGCGGTCGAGAGCTCGGTACGGCAGGTACTGATTCTCCATCTTGGTGCGGTCGAGATCCGCTTTGATGCGCTGGTTTTCTTGGCGCACGTCCAGCAGGATGAAGTAATCGCGGAAGAAATGAACCGTGCTGCTGCGGCCCGCTTCAATCACGCGCGCGAGCGGCGTTACCGCGCTTACGGCCCATACGCGAATCAACCGCACTTCGCCGTTGCTCTTCACCTGGTAAGCCAACAGCACCAGTTGCGCCAGGATGACCACCAGCAACACCGTCAGGTTGCGATATCGATTGAGGAGAAATTCCATACTTCATCGGCTGGCAGCAACCAGCCCCCTCACGCTATTCGATCGCGATCCGCCGCAGCAGCCTAAACTCTGTCAACATTTTACCGGTGCCCAATACCACCGAGGCCAGCGGGTCCTCGGCAATCGACACCGGCAGTCCGGTCTCTTGCCGGATACGTTTGTCTAAATTCTTCAGCATGGCTCCGCCGCCGGTCAGGACGATGCCTCGATCGCTGATATCGGCAGAAAGTTCCGGCGGCGTGCGCTCGAGCGCAACGCGGATGGCGTTCATGATGGTGGCCACGCATTCCGAGAGCGCTTCGCGGATCTCGGTGTCGTCAACAGTGATGGTTTTGGGAACGCCTTCGATCAGGTTGCGGCCTTTAATTTCCATCGTCAGCGGCTTGTCTAGTTCATAGGCGGAGCCGACGGTAATCTTGACGCGCTCCGCCGTGGTTTCACCGATCAGCAGGTTGTACTTGCGCTTCATGTACTGCATGATGGCGTCGTCCATCTCATTGCCGGCTACACGGACCGAACGCGAGTACACGATCCCGGAGAGCGAGATCACGGCGACGTCCGTCGTGCCGCCGCCGATATCGACCACCATGTTGCCGGAGGGTTCAGTGATGGGCAGGCCGGCGCCGATGGCGGCTACCATGGCTTGTTCCACCAAGTACACTTCGCTGGCTTTCGCGTGATAGGCGGAGTCGATGACAGCGCGTTTTTCCACCTGCGTGATTTCGCTAGGGACTCCGATGATGATGCGCGGATGCACCAGCATCTTGCGGCCGTGCGCTTTCTGGATGAAGTAGTTGAGCATGCGCTCAGTGACCTTGAAGTCGGCGATGACGCCGTCCTTCATGGGGCGGATGGCAACGATGTTGCCGGGCGTGCGGCCCAGCATTTCTTTGGCTTCTTTCCCTACCGCTTCTACTTCTCCGTTGGTTTTGTTAATGGCGACGATGGAGGGTTCATTCACCACAATGCCTTTGCCCTTGGCGTAGACCAGCGTATTGGCCGTACCCAAGTCAATTGCAAGATCGGACGAAAAAAGACTAAATAAAGACCGCAGATTCATATTAAAAAGCGTGAGTACCGGGAGGCCCAGAAACGTCCCCTCCGAAGGTACCACAGGCAGGAACAAAGGAGCAATGTTATGTTTTATTTTCAATACGGTACGGAGGAAACCTCAAATCTGGCGTCTTCGCCTGATACGCTAGATAGGTGATCTCCCGCCGGGCGCTGCTCGCCTTCCCGTTACTTGCCGCGTGTGGACGCCGCCGCGGGGGCGCGGGATTTCGCGGCTATGCTTTCGTCGCGAACGAGGAAAGCCAGGCCATCGCGGCCGTCGACCTGGAAGCGCTTGCGGTGGCGCGCCACATTCCGCTGAACGGATCGCCCAGCAGCGTGATTTCCACCGCCAAGCGGCCGTTCGTCTACGCCCTTACGCCCGCTAACGGCACGGTGCACGAAATCGAAGTGGACCGTTTGAGCTTCAATCGCCGTCTGGCGGTGGCTTCGTCCGCGTTGGCAATTCAGGTGGCGCCGGATGATAGTTCGCTTTACGTTTTGACGCGCGAGCCGAAGTCGCTGGTGCGCATCGCGCTCGATACTTTCAAGCTCGAATGGCGCATGCCACTGCCGAAAGATCCGGTGGATTTCGCGCTGGCGGCCGACGGTAAAACGGCGGCGGTCAGTTTTGCGAGCAGCGTGCGGCTGGTGGATCTGGCGTCGCGCAAGTTGGCGGGGCCCGCTGGAGAGGGCGAGTTCGGTGCGGTGCGATTCCTGCCGGATTCGCGGACGCTCATGGCGGCGGATCGTGGGGAGCGGCGATTGTCGCTTTACGACGTGCCTTCGGCTCGCTTGATCGCGCATCTACCGCTGGCGGTGCGACCAGACAACTTGTATTTAACCGGCGGCGAAGGGCCGGGATCGAACCAGTTGTTTATCACCGGAGAGGGGATGGATGCGGTGGTGGTAGTGTATCCCTATCACACGCCGGAAGTGGCCGAGACGGTGCTGGCGGGACACGCTCCGGGACCGATGGCGGCGTCGCTCGCGTATTTGTTCGTGGCGAGCCCGGCTTCGGGCGACGTGAATATTTTGGAGATCAACTCACGCCGGGTGGTGGCGGTCGCGTCGGTGGGCGCGGATCCGGGCTTCATCGCGGTGACGCCGGACGACCAATATGCGCTGGTGCTGAATCGTAAATCCGGCGACGTAGCGGTGCTGCGGGTGGGTGCGATCACGAAAAATCGCGATCGGCGGGCTTCGTTGCTTACGGTGATTCCAGTGGGTTCGCGGCCGGTGAGCGCGGCGGTGCGCGCCGTGTAGCGGCCGAGCGAATTGTAAACTGAAGCTATGCTCCGCCCTGTTCTTGCACTGGCGTTCGCGGCGGTTAGTGTTTTCGCCGCGGGTCCTGCTTTCAACGTCTCTTTTCCTAAAGAGCGCAGCGCGGCCGCGCTCGATGGCCGTCTGCTGTTGGTTCTCTCGACCGACCCTTCCGCCGAGCCGCGATTGCAGATCGATAACACTCCCAAGAGCCAGATGTTGTTTGGGATGGATGTCGAGGCGCTTGCGCCGGGGCAGACTGCGCGCATGGACGATTCCGCGTGGGGCTATCCGGTGCGCAGCCTCTCGCAGATCAAACCCGGCGAATACTTTGTGCAAGTGGTTCTGCACCGCTATGAGACGTTCCATCGCGCTGACGGCCACACCGTCAAGCTGCCGATGGATCGCGGGGAGGGACAGCACTGGCAGCTCGCGCCGGGGAACCTTTACAGCAAACCGCGCAAGATCGTTATCGCGGCGAATGGCGGCGAGCCCGTTACGATTTCGTTGACCGAAGAAATCCCGCCCATTCCCGCGCCGAAGGATACCAAATACAAGCGCCACATCCGCATCCAATCGCAATTGCTTACGCGCTTTTGGGGACGCCCGATGTTCTTGGGAGCGAACATTCTGGTTCCGGAAGGTTTCGACGAACACCCTGATGCGCGCTACCCGCTGGCGGTTTTTCACGGGCATTTTCCGGAGGACGTTTCGGGCTTTCGCACGGAGCCGCCGGATCCTAACTTGAAGCCGGTTTATAGCGAGCGCTTTCATCTTGCTGGCTACAATCGCATCGAACAGGAAGAAGCGTACAAATTTTATCGGCAGTGGATCGCGCCCGGCTTTCCGCGCTTTTTAGTAGTGGAGATCCAGCATGCGAATCCTTACTATGACGATTCCTACGCGGTGAACTCCGCAAACCTCGGGCCATATGGCGATGCCATCGAGACGGAACTGATACCCGCGATCGAAAAGCAATTCCGCGCGATCGGTCAGGGTTGGGCGCGGTTTCTGTATGGCGGATCGACGGGCGGGTGGGAAGCGCTGGCGGTGCAGATGTTTTATCCGGAACATTACAACGGCGCGTTCGCGGCGTGTCCCGATCCGGTGGACTTCCGTGCGTACACGACGATCAATCTGTATAGCGATAAAAATGCGTTCGTGCTGATCGGCGCGCATAAGGAAATCGACCAGCCGGGAATGCGCGATTACCTGGGGCACATCACTGCGACAACGCGGGATTTGAATGCTTACGAACTTGCGTTAGGATCGCACGGGCGCTCGGGCGAGCAGTTCGATATTTGGCAAGCGGTGTATTCGCCGGTGGGCGCGGATGGTTATCCGCAGGAAATCTTCAACAAGAAAACAGGCGAGATTCATCCGGACGTTGCGCAGTATTGGCGGGAACACTACGACCTAAGCCATATTCTGCAGCGGGATTGGGCTACGCTCGGGCCGAAGCTGCAGGGCAAGATCCATCTGTATGTTGGGAGCGCCGATACTTATTTTCTGAATGACGCTGTCTACTACATCGAGGATTTTCTTAAGCAGACGAAAGATCCGCCCTACGACGGCGAGGTGAAGTACGGCGATCGCGCGGAGCATTGCTGGAACGGCGATCCTTCGCTGCCGAACGCGTATTCGCGTTTACACTACAACACGATGTACTTGCCGAAGATGCTGGAGCGCATGCAGAAAACAGCACCCCCGGGCGCGGATCTGAAGAGTTGGCGCTATTAGGCGCTACAAGACGCGCAGCGCCTCGCTGGGGAACTGAATCACCCATTCACGGTTATCGCGCTGGCTGTGATATTCCGCGCGCGAGACGGTAACGCGCACCGGGCCGGGAATGCCGCTGCCGGAAAATTCCAGACGCATCCCGTGAGGGCGCTCGACGGCACGCAGCAGATCCGCCGGAATCTGATTGGGGCCGGGCTTGCCGTTACGCGCGAAGACTTTGAGCTGCTCCGGGCGCACGCACAGCGTGACGTGGTCGCCTTTTAAATGGCCCGGGAAGTAAGGGCCTTCGAGTTCGAACTCGCCGACTAGCAGACGGCTAGTGTTGCGGCCGGGATCGAGTGTTCGAATCTCACAGTCGAGTAAATTGAAAGCTCCCAGCAGGCGCGCGACTTCGAGATTCGCCGGCTCGTCTAACACGCTGCGCGGCGTGCCTTTCTGTACGATTCTGCCGCCGTGGAGGATCAGCATCTCTTCGCCTAACTCGAAACACTCGGTGAGATCATGCGTTACCAGCAGCATGGGGGTTCCGAATTCGCTGCGGACTTGGCGTAGAGCTTCGTAAAATTCTGCGCGAAGAACCGCATCGAGGCCGGTTGCTGGTTCGTCGAGTAGCAGCAGCTTAGGTTCGCCGATCAACGCGCGTGCGATGCAGCAGCGCTGGCGCTGGCCGCCGGAAACCTCATGGGGACGCCGTCCCGCTGCATCTTCCAGGCGAAATTTCTCAAGCATATCGTTGACGCGGCGGTGCCGCTCCAGCCGCGGGCGGCGCTCGGAGGCGAAGGCCAGATTCTCACGCAGCGTCATATGCGGAAACAGGGCGTAGTTCTGAAATACATAGCCGCAATTGCGATTTTGCGGCGCCAGGTGGACTCCCGCGGCGGCATCGTAAAGGATGTCGTCTTCCAGCAAGATGCGGCCTTCGTCGGGCTGCACGAATCCGGCGATCGAATCGAGCACCAGAGTTTTGCCGGCACCGCTAGGGCCGAATAGCACCGTCACGCCGGCGGTGGCGGAGAACTCGAGATCCAGCGTGAAGCCCGCGGAATCGGGTCTAGGTGCGAAAGATTTGCGGAGCCGTACCTGCAACATGCGATCTTAAACCCGGTTGGGGCTCAGGCGATTCGCCAGCGTCAACAGGACCAACGCAACCACGGAAACCACCAACACCAAAGTTCTCGCCACCGCGCCATTGCCGGATTCGACGGCCTCATAGATCGCTACCGCTACGGTCTGTGTGCGTCCCGGAATATTTCCTGCCACCATCAGCGTCACACCGAAATCACCGAGGGCACGCGCGAAGGCGAGCGCCGTAGCCGCGAAAATCGAGCGCCACGCGAGCGGCAGCGTCACGCGCCAGAACAGCTTCCATTCCGACGCTCCTAGGTTGCGCGCCGCACGCTCGTAGTTGCGGTCCACGCTTTCGAGCGCCGCGCGCGTCGACTTCACTAATAGCGGCAGTGCATGTAGCAGCGCTGCCACCACCGCGGCTTTCCACGTGAAGACCAGCGGCGACCCGAAGATGATTTCCCACAGCTTCCCAAGCGGACTCGCACGCCCGAGCAGCACGAGTAAGTAGTAACCGAGCACGGTGGGGGGCAAGACCAGCGGCAATGTTACGGCTGCGTCTAATACGTCCTTGCCACGGAATTGGCGATTGGCCAGCAGATAGGCGATCCACAAACCTCCGGCGAAAGCGAGCGCAGTCGACACTACAGCCACGCGCAAGCTCAACCACAGTGGGAACCAGTCTATTGCCATAAATCCAAAATCACGATTGCCATCGGATGTTAGATTATAGCGGGTCGCGTGCTCACGATTCCGGGGAGTCTTCGGATGCTTCTGCTTCGGCCTGCGCGATCAGGTCTTCTTCACTGATTTCCGTTTCCAGAATTTCGCAGGCACGGTCGTACGCTGAAGCCGGCACCAGCAGGCGCAGCGCACCCGGGCCGCTGTATCCGGCCGAAAACTCGTTCTCCAAGGAACACGGGACGTCGGCCGCCTGCAGCAGACCGCGCGCGAAGTTCGCTTCGTCCATCGACAGGAAAGTTCCAACCAATTGCAGGTCGCCGTCGGCTGGGGTGTCGGTGGGCTCCATCGCGGGTTCGCTAGATGGCGGATCCTCTAGCGCCAAGTTACGCTCCGCAAGTTCGGCGTCGTAGCAGGCGCGCGCCACATCCACTAGCTCATCGCGATCGATCTCTAAGAGCGCCGCGTCCGAAAGCATCGCGTAATGCCGCTTGAAATCTTCAGGATCGATTTGCATGGCCACCTCCACTGTCGCGCCGCATTATACTGTTATCTCGATGGACTTCGACAAGCTTCCAACCTATCACCAATTGCCGGTCAAGCCGGGCGCCCCTGCAGGATCGTCCTGGGGTGTGTTCGGCGAAAATGACGAACTCGGCTGTTTGAATTTTCTGACTCCGGAAGGCCTGGTGGACGCGGCACGCCTGGTGCAAGCCGGAAAAATCTTTCGCCTCGACGCCAAGATCGGTTTCGCCAAGCCCCCGCTCTTTGGCCGCAACGCGGTGGCACACAGAATTCACCCGCTGGGACCTTTCGCGAATGACGATGTACTGGACAACTACAATACGCAGGAGAGCAGCCAGTGGGATGGCCTGGCGCACGTTGGGCACTTCAAATACGAATGCTTCTACGGCGGCGTGAAACCGGGCGAGATCAAGGCCGGTGCAGGCGGGCGACTCAGTATCCATCATTGGTCCGATAAATTCGCGGGCCGCGGGGTGCTGATTGACGCGTATGGTTACCGCAAATCGCGGGGCGTAGCGGTCGATCCGCTCTCGCCCGATACTTTTACACTGGAGGAGTTGAAGGCTACGCTCGCTGCACAGGGAACAACGCTCAAACCTGGCTCCATCGTGCTGGTGCGCACGGGGTGGATGGAGGCGTATATAGAATCCACGCAAGAACACAAGCAGTCGCTGACCAAGTTTGAAAACATCAAGTCCATTGGGATCGAGCGTAGCCGTGAAATGGTGGCCTGGCTGTGGGACCATCGCGTCGCGGCTATTGGCGCGGATAATCCGGCGGTGGAATCGCTGCCCTTCGATTTGGGAGATGAAAACGCGCTGCACTACCTGACGCTGCCGTTGTTGGGATTGCCGTTAGGAGAACTGTTCGTGTTAGCGCCGCTGGCAGAGGACTGCGCCCGCGACCGGCGTTACGAATTTTTGATCGCTTCCGCGCCGATGAATCTGGAAGGCGGGATTGCTTCGCCGCCGAACGCGCTCGCGATCAAGTAGCGTTATTCCGCGCGATCCGCCAATACCCGGACGTGATTGTTGCGGACTTCGACGAATCCGCCGGTGACTTGGAAACTTTGCGTCTGGCCCTTCAGCGTCACCGAAAGCGTGCCCTCGGTGAGTTCGCTGAGTAGCGCGGCGTGGCCTGGCAGGATGCCCATGTAGCCATCCTTGCCCGGAATCTGCGCCGAGTCAGCCTGCTGCTGGAGCACCAGTTTTTCGGGCGTCGCGATGTCGATTTGGAAAGTGTCAGCCACGGAAGGTTAACCCTTCTTCTTCATGTCTTCCCAGGTCTCGAGTACGTCGTCGATCGAGCCCTTCATGTAGAAGGCCTGCTCGGGAATTTCGTCGTGCTTGCCTTCCACCACTTCCTTGAAGCTGCGCACAGTATCGGCTACTTTCACGTACTTGCCCTTGAGGCCGGTGAACGCTTCGGCAACCGTGAACGGCTGCGACAAGAAGCGCTGGATTTTGCGAGCGCGGGCGACGGTGGCTTTGTCTTCGTCAGAAAGTTCGTCGACGCCCAGGATGGCGATGATGTCCTGCAGATCTTTATAGCGCTGCAGAATCTGCTTCACTTGCTGCGCTACGTTGTAGTGTTCTTCGCCGATGACGCGCGGGTCGAGAATGCGCGAGGTGGAGGCCAGCGGATCGACAGCGGGATAAATACCCAACTCCGAAATCGATCGCGAAAGGTTAGTAGTCGCGTCCAAGTGCGCGAAGGTGGTGGCCGGCGCGGGATCGGTGTAGTCGTCAGCGGGCACGTAAATCGCCTGCACTGACGTGATCGAACCGTTCTTAGTCGACGTGATGCGTTCCTGCAAGTCGCCCATTTCGGACGCCAGATTAGGCTGATAACCTACCGCGCTGGGCATGCGGCCTAGCAGCGCCGATACTTCGGAACCTGCCTGCGTGAAGCGGAAAATGTTGTCGATGAAGAGCAGCACGTCCTGATTTTCTTCGTCGCGGAAATATTCGGCGACCGTGAGCGCCGTCAGCGCGACGCGCAGGCGTGCCCCGGGGGGCTCGGTCATCTGTCCGTAGATCAGGGCGCACTTGGATTTGCGCCAGTCGTGCGGATCGATAACGCCGGACTCCTGGAATTCGAGCCAGAGATCGTTTCCTTCGCGCGTGCGCTCGCCGACGCCGGCGAACACCGACACGCCGCCATGCTTTTGCGCGAGGTTGCTGATCAACTCTTGAATGATGACGGTCTTGCCGACGCCCGCGCCGCCGAACAAGCCGATCTTGCCGCCGCGCAAGTAGGGTTCGAGAAGATCGACGACCTTGATGCCGGTCTCGAACATCTGGAGTTCAGTCGCCTGCTCGTCGAACGCCGGAGCCTGACGATGAATCGGGTAACGCTTCGCGGTGTTCACCGGACCCATCTTGTCCACCGGCTCGCCGATCACGTTCAGCACGCGCCCCAGCGTTTCCTTGCCCACCGGCACGGTCACGGGCTGGCCGAGACTCTCCGCTTTCATGCCGCGCACCAGACCGTCGGTCGGCTGCAAGGCGATAGTGCGCACGCGGCTCTCGCCGATGTGCTGCGCGACTTCGCAGATGATGTCGATGGGGTCGGGAACTTTGTAGCCTTCGCTGGTGATGCGGATCGCCGTACGGATGACGGGAATCTGTCCCTCGGGGAACTCGACGTCCACGGCCGGCCCGGCCACCTGGATCACTTTTCCAATTACGCTCATAGAAACCTCGCTTTAGTCCAGAGCAGCCGCGCCGCTCACAATTTCGATAATTTCGCGCGTGATGCTCGCCTGGCGCACGCGGTTCATATACAAAGTCAGTTTGTCGATCACGTCGGTGGCGTTGGAACTGGCTGCGTCCATCGCAGTCATGCGCGCGGCGTGCTCGGCCGCTACCGATTCGAGCAGCGCGCTATATACCTGCAATTTGATGTAGCGCGGCAACAGCGTACCCAGCAGTTCTTCGGGCTTCTGTTCGTAGATGTAATCCACTTGCTCCTGCGATTTCGGGACTTCAATCGGCAGCAAGCGCGTTTCCGAAAGCGTCGGCGCCATCACGCTTTTAAACTCGTTGACGAACATATAGACGGCATCGATCTCGCCGTTGGAGAACCGTTCGATGATGGCGTCCGCGATCTTGTCCGCGTAAGCCAGGTTCAGAGAGCGCATCATGTCCAGATGTTCGCCGGAGATGCGCGCCCCACGCTTGCGGAAATAATCGCGGCCCTTGCGGCCGATCAACTCAAAGCTCAGCTCGGCATCCCGGTGCTCGTTTACGAAACGCTGAGCCAGTTTCAGCAGGTTCGCGTTGAAGCCACCGGCGAGTCCGCGATCCGCCGTTACCACTACTACCAGGATCTTTTTTTCGGGGCGAACGGCCAGTAGCGGATTGCCGCCGGCATCCGGATTCTGGCTGGCCGCCGAGGCCACGTTCGCCAGCATCTCGCGCAGCATCTTGCCGTAGGGACGAGCCGCCAGCGCACGCTCCTGCGCCTTACGCAGCCGCGCGGCCGAGATCATCTTCATGGCCTTGGTGATCTGCTGCGTGTTGCGGATCGAACGGACGCGCCGCCGGATGTCGATTAGACTCGGCATTTTACTTGGACTTTTGTTCCTCGACGAAGCGGGTCTTGAATTCGCCCAAGGCCGCCGTCATCTGCCCCTTCAGGGTGTCGTCCAGAGCTTTCTTTTCGCGAATAGTGGATAGCATTCCGGGATGCGCATTCTCGACAAACTTGTATACGCCTTCTTCGAAGGCGCGGCATTGATCGAGTGGCAGGTCGTCGAGGAATTCCCTCCGTACCGGCGTAGAGAATCAAGATCTGTTTTTCGACTGGCACCGGCGAATACTGGCCCTGCTTCAGGATCTCCACCATGCGGCTGCCGCGCGTGAGCTGGGCGGTGGAGGTCTTATCCAGATCCGAGCCCATCTGCGCGAACGCCGCCAGTGCGCGATACTGCGCCAGGTTCAAGCGCAAGCTTCCGGCCACCTGGCGCATGGCTTTGACCTGCGCGTTGCCACCGACGCGGCTGACCGAAATGCCTACGTTGATGGCGGGACGGATGTTCGCGTTGAACAAGTCGGATTCCAGATAGATCTGGCCATCGGTGATCGAAATGACGTTAGTCGGAATGTACGCCGAGACGTCGCCCGCTTGGGTTTCGATGAACGGCAATGCCGTCAGAGAACCGCCGCCTTTATCGGCCGACAGTTTAGCGGCGCGCTCCAGCAAGCGGCTGTGAAGATAGAACACGTCGCCGGGGAACGCTTCGCGCCCCGGAGGACGGCGCAGCAGCAGCGAAATCTCGCGATACGCGGCGGCGTGCTTCGAAAGATCGTCGTAAATGCACAGCGCATGGCGGCTGCTGTCGCGGAAATACTCGCCGATGGCGCAGCCGGAGTACGGAGCCAGATACTGCATGGGCGCGGGGTCGGAGGCGGTCGCGGCCACTACGATCGAATACTGCATGGCGCCGTAGTCTTCGAGCGTCTTCACCACCTGCGCCACGGTGGAACGCTTCTGGCCGATGGCGACGTAGATACAAATGACGTCGCCGCCTTTTTGATTGATGATGGTGTCGAGCGCCACGGTGGTCTTGCCGGTCTGGCGGTCGCCGATGATCAGCTCGCGCTGTCCGCGGCCGATCGGCACCATGGCATCGATAGCTTTGATCCCGGTCTGCATCGGCTCTTTCACCGGCTGGCGGTCGACTACGCCGGGCGCGATGCGCTCGATGGCATTGAATGCCTTGGTCTCGATGGGACCTTTGCCGTCGATGGGTTTGCCGAGCGCGTCCACCACACGTCCGATCATCGCTTCGCCGACAGGCACGCTCATGATGCGGCCGGTGCGGCGAACCTCGTCGCCTTCCATGATGCCGGACGCTTCGCCCAGCAGCACCGCGCCCGACCTGATCTTCTTCGAGGTTCAACGCTATGCCGGAGACGCCGCCCTTGAACTCGATCAGCTCGCCGGCCATGACGTTTTCCAGGCCGTAGATGCGCGCGATTCCGTCGCCGACGGAAATCACCGATCCAGTTTCGGCAACGTTGACAGCCTTCTCGTAGTTCTCGATCTCCTCGCGTAACAGGCGCGAGATTTCATCTGCCCGAATCTGAGCCATAATTCCTTTTTTGATCGGAGAGCCTACTGGCTCCCCAGTTTTACCCGCAGCCGCTCTAGCTGACCACGGACGCTGCCATCATAAACGGTGGAGCCCACTTTAGCCACCACGCCCCCGACGAGCGCCGGATCGGTGGAGTACCGCAGCCTGGTTTTCTTGCCCGCCAGCCGCGAAAGCTGGACTTCCAGAGCCGCGCGCTGCGCCTCCGGCAGGGCCTGCGCGCTGGCCACGTCCGCTCGCACGTAACCTAAGCGCTCGTCAGCCAGGTTTTCAAACGCTTCGATGATCGATTTCAACTGATGCACGCGCCGGTGATCGATCACCACAAACAAGAAATTTCGTACCTGCGCGGATAAATTCATGGGCGCTATCAAGCGTGCCATTACCGCACGCTTGCGCGACGGCACCACGGCGGGCGAGGCCAGCGCGTTCTTTAACTCGTTGGACGATTCGATCATCTCGTCCACGGCCCGAAGTTGCGCCGTAATCGCAGCGGGATCGGCCTGGGCCGTGCTCGACGCGTGCACGCCCGCTGTCACCACATCGGCGAGTGCTTTCGCGTAACGCGCTGCCACGACCGAGATCATTTAGCTTTTCGACTCCCGCTCTAAATCCTGAATGAAGGCGTCGACCAAGCCTTGCTCAGTCTTCGCGTCTAGGCGCTCGCGTACCCGCTGCTCGGCCAGGTCCAGGGACAGTCTTCGCGGCGTAGCTCTTGAGCTCGCGTCGTGCGATTTTGCCCGACATTTCGATTTCCTGCTGGGCTTGGTGCTCCAGGCGCGCGATCTGGGCCGCCGTCTCCTGGCGGATGCGTTCGCCTTCCTGCTGCATCTCGGCTTTGGCTTCGACGCGGAAGCGCTCGATGTCGGCGCCGAGCGTAGCTGTGCGCGCAGTCACATCGGCGGCGCGTTTATCGGCGTCCTGTTTGATCGCGCGCGCTTCCGCGATGCCTTTCTGAATTTCCTCGGTGCGCGATTTGAAAAGGGGCGGCAGGGTCTTGGCGATCAAATAACCCAACCCCGCGACCAGGAGCACGAAGTTGGCCCATTTCCAACCAATGGCCGGTTCGGGCATCGCTCCCCCTTCTTGCGCGCTCAGTAAAGCAGCGGTGGTGAGCAGCAGCAATGAGATGGACGAAATCCGCCGCATTAAGCTCTCCTCGCCAGCATCGCAGTGGCGATCTCATCCGCGAGTGCTCCGGCGGATGCGGTTAAACTCTCGCGCGCTGCGGTGATCTCAGCGGTCATCTGCTCCTTGGCTTGCTGGACGGTGCGCCCGGTGCGCTCGCGCGCGCTGTCGACCTGGCTCGCTTGATCCGCCAGCCAGTTCTTGCGGGTCTCTTCCTGTTCGCGATAGACTTCCGCGCGAGCCTCCCGCATCTTGGCTTCGTATTCGTGAACTTTGCGCTCGGCGTCCTTGAGACTCTTCTGTGCGGCGTGGCGGGTGCCCGCCGTCAGTTCCTCGCGCTGCTTCAGCAGCCGGTTGAGCGGCCCGAACAGCATCACCTTCAAATAGAAGTAAAGGAAAAGCAGCAGGACAACGGTTGGGATAGATTTCAGCAGTATCCCAGCGAGTGCGTGCAGAGTCTGTTCCATCAGGGTGTTTGGTAAGGGAACGGAGCTAACTTCAGAAAGACGTGTACGACGACGTCGCCCGAAAAATTACGGTAACACAGGAATCGAGTGCGGGTCAACTTTGCTCGGTGCGGGTGTGAGGAGAAGGGGAACGCGGAAAGCTCCGACGTTACCGCTTCGGAGAGTGCTCGGAGGAGACACCCGTATTACTCTCGATTCTATCCGGAAAATCGCCAGAGTTTGAGGTTTCTATCGAAATAAAAGGGGCAGAAATGGCGGTATCGCCTTCTCAAAAATCGCGGCGCTACGAGGCGGCCAAGAAAAGGGAGCCGGGAAATGTACCGGCTCCTCGAAAAGACTAAAATTTATTAATCTTTAGTGGTGATCCTCGCGGAAGTCGCGGCGGTCATGATCGCGATCCCATCTGTGATCATGTTCGAAGCGTCCGCGGGGTCCGTCCCAAAATCCGGCATAAAACATTCCGCCTTCATGGCGTGGCCCTACCCAATGGGCGCCTGCGTAGGGCGGACGAGTCCAGTAACCGGCGTGCCAATGGTAGCGGCCGCCATCGGGATACCAGTAACCGTCTACCCAAAAGTAGCCGGGTCCAGGGGCTACCGGACGAACGCGCACCACGCGCGGCGCTGGGGGCGGCCCGATACGAATGCCAAGAGAGACCTGACCAAATCCAAGCCCCGCCGTCAACAGCATAGCTGCAAGTAGTTTTTTCATTTTCCCCTTCCTCTTTTGTTTGTCCTGCACGTCTACTAGCGCTCAATGCATTTCTCAATCCATTAGCTAAATGGTTGTAAATACATGAGCGCAAAAAAGGGCCGCCCAGCAATTTTTACAGGGCGGCCCGATCCACAAGAAACTGTTTCAGTTACCGGCGAAAGCCGGCGCGTCCACCGACGAAAGCGCGTCCGCCGAAGCCACGTGCTCCTACGAAAGCGCGTCCGCCGACGAAGCCCCGCGCGCCTACGAAGGGGCGTCCGAAACCATAGCCATAGCGAGGTCCCCAGAATCCGTTGACCCAGACGCCATAAGGATTATAGTAACCGGCCGTCCAGACGTAACCCGGATACGGCGGCGCGTAGACTGGCGCCACTGGAGGGGCATAATAGGCCGGGGCCGGGGCCAAGCCGACACCAATCCCAATTCCGATCCGTGGCTGCGCATGGGCAGTACTGGCGCTAAAGCACAATCCCGCAAGCATTAAAGCGCCTGCTAAAAAACCTGTTGCAATCCGATTCTTTTTCATTGGCTGCCTCCCTTTCACGCTCTCCTAGAATGCAACTCGCGTGCCACTGCTAAAATCCTGAAAACACGAGATCTGCAAGTTCCGCAATGGCCGACTGCAACCGTGCGTGGTGGTTTTCGGCCAGCGCTAGTTCACAAGGCGGGAGAGGATGGGCGCGCCGATAGCCAACAGCAGCACGTAGGCGGCGGCCAAGGGTCCGAGACGGGGTTCGAGGGCGACACCTAGGCCGGCGATGACGATGGAGAACTCGCCGCGAGCGATCAGGACGGCGCCAGCCCGCCAACGGCCTGCGGAATCGATACCTTGGCGCCGAGCCGCCCAATACCCCGCGCCCACTTTCGTGAGAGCCGTACAAAGGCCAAGGACGACGGCGGCGGGGAGCACCGGAAGCAAACTGGCGGGATCGATTTCAAGTCCGAAGAAGAAAAAGAAAGTGGCGGCGAAAAGATCCCGCAAGGGCGCGAGCAAGCGGTGCGATTGTTCGGCGATGGGTCCGGAGATCGCCGTGCCTACCAGGAACGCGCCGATCGCGGCCGAGACTTGTAAGCGCTGCATCAGGCCTGCGACTAACAAAACTGCGCCGAGTACGGACAGCAGAATCACTTCGTCCGATTGGTGCGCGGCGAATCGGCTGAGGCTCTGGCCATAGCGAATTGCCACGAACAGCACCAACGAGACTAGCGTAATTGCGATTGCGACCGCAGTAATCATCACCTGAACTGTACCGCCGGTGATCAGGACTGCGACTAGCGGCAGGTATGCAGCCATCGCTAAATCCTCCAGCACCAGCACGGACATCACGGCGGGAGTCTCGGGGTTGTTCAAACGGCCCGCGTCGGCCAGGATTTTCGCGATCACGCCGGAAGACGAAATATAGGTGACGCCGCCCAGGAGCACGGCGGCAAGCGGACTCCAGCCGAGGAGAAATCCGGCGATCACGCCGGGTGGGAAGTTCAGCGCGAGATCCACTAGGCCCGCGGGCAATCCGGTCTGCAATTGTTGTTTCAATTGATCGCCGGTATATTCGAGGCCCAGCATGAAGAGCAGCAGCAGAACTCCAATTTCGGCGCCGACGTGAATGAAACCCTGGCTGAGAGGGAGCGGCGCGAGTCCGCCTTTGCCGAACGCCAGGCCGGCGAGCAGATACAGGGGAATCGTTGAAAAACCCAAACTGCTGGAGAGACGCGCGGCTACGGCTAGCCCCACAATGACAACGCCTAATTCGATAAACAGCAGGGAAATGTCGCCGGGCATTCAGGCTTTCAGGGAGCGGTGCTCGCGTCGGCCGGCTGCGAGCTCAAAATCTTCACGCGGGCAATGCGGTTGCGATCCATGGATTCGACAATGAATGTGCGGCCGTCGTGAACCACGGACTCGCCCGTCACCGGGATGTAGCCGAACTGATGCAGCAGAAAACCGGCGAGCGTTTCGAAGCCGGCATCGCCCGGGAGTTCGATGCCGTATTGCGAACTCAAATCGCGGATGCTGGTGCTGCCGTCGAGTTCGACGATCGGCGCTCCAGCCACCGGCAGTGCGGGACGGACGTCGTGCTCATCGGCAATCTCGCCGAAGACTTGCTCGAGCACGTCTTCGAGCGTGACCAGGCCGGTGAAGGTGCCGAACTCGTCGACGACCATCGCCAGATGCGTGTGCTGGTTGCGAAACTCATCGATCAATTGGTGCAGCGGCTTGGTTTCCGGCACCACCAGCGGCTTGCGCAGATAGGGGCGCAGGCGGAAGGGGCGCGGGATCTGGCGGCGATCCGTGGCGGCCTTGCGTTCCTGCCAGGCGCGCACCAGATCTTTGTAATGCAGAATGCCGATGATCTGTTCCGGACTGCCTTCATACACCGGCAGGCGTGAATATTTGTGCTGCATAGTCAAACGCAGCAAGTCGTCCAAAGCTAGCGCCGACCGATACCGAAACGATCTTCCGCCGCGGCGTCATGATTTCGCGCGCGTTGATTTGCTTGAGCTCCAGCAGCTTGTTAATGGCCTCATGCTCGAAACTCTCCAGATGGCCTTCCTGGACGGCTGGATTCCACGATGAACTTGAGTTCTTCGGGCGAGTGGCCGCCTCCGGTATGGCCGCCGCGCAGGCCCAAGCAGGTGCGACAGGGCGCTCGAGGTGCGGTCGATCACAAACACAAACGGCGCCGAGATGCGCCGGAAAATCAGCAGCGGCGTGGCCACCAACAGCGCGAGCTTATCGGCCTTTTCGAGCGCCAGGTTCTTGGGCACCACTTCGCCGACAACCACGTGAACGAAGCTGATCGCCAGGAACGCTACCGCAAAACTGAATCCATGCAGCCAGGGAATGGCGGCGGCGTGGGGAGCGATCCACGGTTCGAACCACGACAGAAGGATCTGGTAGACGGTGTCTTCGCCGGCCCAGCCGAGGCCCAGGCTGGCCAGCGTGACACCTACTTGCGTGGCGCTCAAAAGGCGGCCGGGGTTCGCGAGCAACCCCAGGGCGGCGCGCGCAGAGGCGTTGCCTTGTTCCGCGAGTTCCTTGAGGCGCGAGCGGCGCACGGAAACCAGCGCGACCTCGGCGGCGGCGAAGAAGCCGTTCAGGGCGACGATGGCGACTAGCAAAATGAGTCGTAGGGACATAGGCGCCGGAAGACGATTCGCTACAATCGGAAGCAGTGAGCTTACCGGAAAACGCGCACTACGGATCCCAGACCACGCGCGCTTCCGGCCTGCTGCGGCTGCTCAATCTGAGCATAGCGGTTTTGGCTGATCGCGCTTCTCGCGGGGGGCTACTGGTACGCTTGGCGGCCGCTGGCGCAGACTTCCGGCGAGATCAGCGCGCCGATTTCCGCTGAAGCCAGTATCATGCGGGATGCACAGGGCACGCCGCACATCCAGGCGGCGTCGTGGCAGGACGCTCTTTTCCTTGAAGGCTACGCCATGGCGCAGGACCGTCTGTGGCAGATGGACGGAATGCGGCGGCGCGCGGCGGGCGAACTGGCGGAAGTGGTGGGCGCAGCCGCGGTCGAATCCGATCAGGAAGCCCGCCGCATGAACTTGCGGCAGATCGCCGAGGCTCAGGAAAAAGCGCTGAAGCCCGAGGAACGCGCGGTGATGGCGGCGTTCGCGCGCGGCATCAATTATTTCATCGAGACGCATCGCGATCGCTTGCCGCTGGAGTTCACGCTGCTGCGCTACGATCCGCGTCCCTGGTCGGTGCGCGATTCGCATGCTGGCGGGCCTGGAGATGTACCGGGCTCTTTCCAACAGTTGGCGCGGCGAATTGCTCAAGCAAAAGATGCTGGCGAGCGGCGAGCGCGCCAAGGTCGAGTACTTGTTCCCGGTGCGCACCGGTCATGAGCCGCAGCCTGGATCGAATGCGTGGGCGCTGGCGGGATCGCATGCGGTGAGCGGCAAGCCGATTCTGGCGAACGATCCGCATCTGGAGTTTTCGATTCCCTCGCCCTGGTATTTAGTGCACCTGAAAGCGCCGGGCCTGGACGTAACCGGCGCCGCCATCGTCGGGCTGCCGGCGGTTATCATCGGGCACAACGACCGCATCGCCTGGGGCGTGACCAATTTGCAATTCGACGTCCAGGATCTGTTCCGCGAACCGGCGGGCGTGAACATGCGCGTGGAGCAGGATGCTATCGCTGTGAAAGGCGCGAAGCTCATGCCGATCACCACCGGACTCACCAAAGATGGCCCGCTGTTTCTGGCGGACGGCCAGCGAGCAATTTGCACTGCACTGGACGGCGGCGGAAGCGGGCGGATTCTCGTTTCCTTTTCTGGCGATCGATCAGGCTCATAACTGGAGTGAGTTCCGCGGGGCGCTCGAACACTTTGGCGGCCCTGGGCAGAACTTCGTCTACGCCGATACCGACGGCAACATCGGCTATCAGGCGGCGGGCTTGCTGCCGATTCGCAAGAATTGCCCTGGCGATGTGCCGGCGGAGAGCGCCGATTGCGCGTGGGCCGGCTTCATTCCTTTCGACCAGTTGCCGAGCGCCTATAACCCGCGCGGCGGGCATGATCGTCAGCGCGAATCAGAATCCGTTTCCGGCGGACTATCCCTATCGAGTGGATGGCAACTTTGCGCCGCCGTATCGCGCCAATCAAATGCGCGCGCTGCTGGGTTCGCGCGCGAAATGGAATGCCGGAAGAGATGTTGCGGGTAGAGACGGACGTGTATTCCGCCTTCGATCAGTTTGTGGCGCAACAAGTGGTGGCGGCATTCGATGCGGAGAAGCCCAGCCAACCCGCAGACGCAGGAAGCCGTCGCCCTGCTGCGCAAGTGGAACGGGCAGATGGAAAAAGGCCAAGCCGCGCCGATGCTGGCGTCGCTGGTGTATGAGCAGATCCGCAAGCGCGTGGCGGAGCGCGCGGCTACGGGATCCGGCGAACTTTATCAGAACTTCATGGCGCCGAGCGTGATCGAGCGGCTGCTGCGCGAGCGTCCGGCGGACTGGTTCCCGAACTACAACGTGCTCCTGCTGCGCTGCTTGGTGGGAGCGATCGAAGAGGGGCAGAAGATCCAGGGATCGAAGCTCTCGCGCTGGGATTACGGGGAGTATGAGGCATTGCAGATTGTGAATCCGGTGGAGGGGCGCTTGCCGCTCATTGGCAGTTACTTCAATATCGGCCGCGTTCCTATGAACGGCGCGCCGACTACTGTGAAACAATACACTCGTCGATTGGGCCCATCGCTGCGCATGATCGTCGACCTGGCGGACCTGGATCATTCCTTCGCGAACCTGGCGACCGGGGAATCCGGCCAACCGCTGTCTTCGCATTACAAGGATCAATGGGACGCGTATTACGCGGGACGCAGCTTTCCGATGCAATACGGGAAGGTGGACGCGAAGAATGTGCTGACGGTAAAGCCGCGATAAATCGTCAGTTCAATACGCGCTTGCGGGGCGCTTGCGAGGCATAGGCATACACGGCCGGGAAATCGGCAGTCTCTAGATTTGGGTAATGGCGCAGAATTTCATCTTCCGTCATGCCGGACGCGAGCCATTTCAACACGTCCGCTACGGTAATCTGCAAGCCGCGGATGCAAGCTTGGCCGGAGCCCTGAACCGTGATCCGCGAGAGATCTGCTTCTTGGCCCATTACTCACAGTATCAGGCAACTGCACGGCCCTGGCGATCGATGCGGTAGGTTCGCCCGCGCCAGGTGATGGTGTTGCCGAAAAATCCAGCGATCCAGAAGAGGAAGCCGAGCACGTCTTCGACGGGCAGCAAAATCCAATTGAGCGGAGCACCTAGAACCACCTGCGAGATCATCCATGCGGACGCGTAGCGGAACGACGCGGCGACAGCGACCAGCGGCCAGGCTGGCTCCATCGCCGCGCACAGCAGCAAGGCGACCGGAATCGGATAGGTGAAGATCTGGCCGACGTAACCGAGTGGACGCGAGCGGCGGCTGGTGCGTCCCCAGCGGATGCGGTGCGTGAAATTCTTGGCCCACGACTCGCTGCCGATGCGGTGCTCGATCACGTAGGAAGAAAGAATCACGCGCTGGCCGGATTGCGCCATCAAGCGGCCCAGATCGAAGTCTTCCGCGATGTAATCCTTCACGCGTTCAATGCCGCCAATAGCCTCGATGGCGAGGCGGCGGGCGGCGATGGTGGGTCCGACGGCGAACTTCATTCCGGCGAGCAGACGCGCGGTGAGCACGCCTTGCCAGAAGTTGGTGTTCATGCCTAGCGCTTCTAATCTCGACCAGAAACTACGGCCGGCGATGGCGCGGTAGGGGCAGGTGGCCAGCGCGGTTCTTCCGTCGGCGAATTCGGAGGCGATCACTTTCAATAGATCCGGACCTACGCGGATGTCACTATCGCTCATGACTACCAGATCGTGGCGGGCCTCGGCCAACATACGCGCCAGGCTGTAAACTTTGGCGTGCGGATAAGGTGGCTCGCCCACGACCAATAATTGCGAAGGTACCTGCGGGTACTCGCCCGCCAGGCGGCGCACCAAGGGCACGCACGGGTCCGACGCTTCGCGCACGGCGAACACGATTTCGAATTGCGGGTAATCCTGGGTGAAGAACGTACGCAGGTTCTGTTCCAGCCCGTCGTCGAGGCCGGCCAAGGGCTTCAGCACGCTGATCGGTTCGGGCGTGGGCGGTGCGGGTAGACGCACGGCCGCCAGGTAGCGGATCGCCGCGATCACGGATAGCACCGAATACACCAGCGATCCGGCCAGCAGAAGCCCCAGGGCCGCGAGCAGGATCGTCATCTTCACAAGCTTACCCTAAGGTTGCGTTACGCTTGATGGTTTATGCCTTTGATCGAAGCGATTGTCTTGGGAATCGTGCAGGGCCTGACAGAATTTCTGCCGATTTCGAGCACCGCGCACCTGATTCTGATCCCCTGGCTGTTCGGCTGGAAAGATCCCGGGCTGGCCTTTGACGTGGCGCTGCACGTGGGCACGCTGGCCGCGATCCTGATTTACTTTTTCCGCGATTGGGTGCAAGTGATCGCGCAAGGGCTGGGGATGCGCAGCGAGCATGACCCGGCGCTATCACGAAATAAGGGGCTGCTGTGGCTGATGGTGGCGGCGACTATTCCCATCGGCGTGTTCGGCTACCTGTTCCAGCACCGCGCGGAGACCGTGTGGCGAACACCCAACGTGATCGCGGCCATGATGATCGTGGTCGGCTTGATTTTGTGGTGGGCGGATCGCGCGGGCCGCAAACAGAAAGATTTGGGGCATCTGAGTTTCGCGGACGCCATGGCGGTGGGGTTCGCGCAGGTTTTCTCGATCGTTCCCGGCACCTCGCGCAGCGGCGTCACCATCGCGGCCGGGCTGCTGCGGAATCTGGATCGGGCGACGGCGGCGCGCTTCTCGTTTCTGCTTTCGACGCCCGCCATCGGCGCGGCGGCGGCCAAGGATTTCTACGACCTGATGAAGCATGAAGGCGGCATTCCAGCCGACATGCGGACCGCGTTGCTGGTGGGAATCGTGGTCAGCGGAATCACCGGCTGCCTGGTCATCCGCTTCTTTATGAACTACCTGCGGCGCGGCACTTTGACCTTCTTCGTCGCGTACCGCGTGATTTTTGGCATAATAATAATTGCTCTGGCCCATTTCTTCCGGTTCACCGGTTGAGATGAAGTATTTAGGACCCACCTCACGACCCCGGCTTAACGAAGCCGTCGCAGTCGTGTTTCTATTCGCAGGGCTGTTCTTTTTGATCAGTCTGGCTTCTTACGATCCTCTTGATCCGTCATGGAATACGGCCACTTTTGCGGTGAAACCCGTCAATTTAATGGGACGGCTGGGGGCGATTCTGGGCGATTTCCTGTTGCAGGCGTTCGGGTACGCGGCCTATGCGATCCCGCTTCTGATTCTGGCGCTGGGATGGAATTGGGTGCGCTCGTCGCCGATCCAGACTCCTTGGGCCAAGGTGGTGGGGGCGGCGATGTTAGTGGGCGCGACCTGCGCGGCGTTCGGGTTCGGCAGCAACTGGCATCCTATTGCGAACTCGCTGCCGGCGGGCGGCGTGGTGGGGGCGATCCTGGCGGACGACCTGATCGCTTCGATGAACTTGACCGGCGCGGCCATGTTCACGGCGGTGTGCTGGATTCTGGGACTGTACTTGGTCTCAACCTTCGAGATGTCGAAGCTGGGCCCGTGGTTCCGCGTGCCGGCGTCCTGGTTTAAGGGAATCTTTAGCGGCATGGGCGCGCGCTTGAAGAAGTGGCGCGAAGAGCGCGCTCTGGTGGCTAAAGAGCGCGCCGAGAAGATCGCGTTGAAACGGGCTATGGCGGCGAAGCAGCAGCCGGTGGAAGCCGCGCCTGCGCCGCTTCCCGATCAGCCCGAGATTAACGATCCGATGAGGCCGCCGTTCGTTCCGAACGTTATCGAACGCGAAGCCGTGGCGGAGATGGAAGAGATTCCTATCCGCACGCTGGAGGAACTGCCTCCCGAACCCGCGCCGTTCGAGCTGGCGCCTCCGGAACCCGTGGATATTTCACGCAGAAGCTCAGCGAAATCGGCACCGGCCGAGCCGCGCAAGCAGCGCTCAGCGTTTAAGATGCCGCCCACCAGCCTGCTGCAGGAGCCGCCGGAGCGCACCGAGTTCGACAGCCTGGAATTGAAAGAAACCGCGCTCGCGATCAAGGCCAAATTCGAAGAGTTCAACGTGCGCGGGAGCGTGACGCAAATCAACCCCGGACCTGTCGTCACCACCTTCGAGTTCAAACCCGAAGCGGGCGTGAAGTATTCGCGCATCACCACGCTGACCGAAGACCTGTGCCTGGGCTTGCAGGCGGAATCGATTCTGATCGAGCGCATTCCCGGAAAGCCAACGGTCGGCATTGAAGTACCGAATTCCCGGCGCGAAGTCATCAGTCTGCGGCAGATTTTGGAATCGGAAGAATTCCACAACTCGGCGTCGCCTCTGACGGTGGCGCTAGGCAAGGACATCAATGGGCGCATGAAGATTGCCGCGCTCGATTCGATGCCGCACTTGCTGATTGCCGGGTTCCACTGGATCGGGCAAGAGCGTGATGCTCAATTCGCTGATCATGTCGATCCTGTACAAAGCCACGCCGCAGCAGGTGCGCATGATCATGGTGGACCCGAAGCGCCTGGAATTCGGGCTCTACGAAGGCATCCCGCATCTGCTTACGCCGGTGATCACGGACCCCAAGAAAGCCACCAACGCGCTGCGCAACGCCGTGCTCGAAATGGAGCGGCGCTTGAAACTGCTAGCGTCGCTGGGCGTCCGCAACATCGATCAATACAACAAGAAGGTGCGCCAGTTGCAGGCGCAGCCGCGCAGCCTGTTCGAAGAAGAATCGGAGGAGCCGGTGCTGGAACCGATTCCCTATATTCTGATTCTGATCGACGAGCTGGCCGATCTGATGATGCTGGAACGCGCCAACGTCGAAGAAACCGTCACGCGTCTGGCGCAAATGGCGCGCGCCGTCGGCATGCACCTGGTGCTGGCGACGCAGCGCCCCAGCGTCGACGTGATCACCGGCTTGATCAAGGCGAATTTCCCGTCGCGCATCAGCTTCCGCGTGGCGACGCGCGTCGATTCGCGCACGGTGCTGGATGTGATGGGCGCCGAACACCTGCTGGGCCGCGGCGATATGCTGTTCCTGCCGCCGGGATCGTCGCGACTGGTGCGCGTCCACGGCTCGTATGTGAGCGAGTCCGAAACCAACGACGTAGTGGAATTCTGGAAGCGCCAAGCCGCGCCCGAGTATGACCAGACCTTCCTGCTGGCGCCTCCCGCCGAAGATGAGGATGCCGACTCCGAAGACTTCGACGGCACACAGGACCCGATGTATCAGGACGCCGTGCGCGTGGTGCTGGAACAGGGCAAAGCGTCGACCTCTACTTTGCAGCGGCGCCTGCGCCTGGGCTACGGCCGGGCCGCGCGAATCCTCGACATGATGCAGCGGGAAGGCATCATCGGACCGCCCGACGGCAGCCGTCCGCGCGAAGTTTTGAAGCGCCCGGATTGGCTGGAGGAAGTAGAGAATCAATTAAGATAAAGTGTGATGCTACGTCGCGTTGTGTTTCTTTTGGGCTTGACGGTGATGGCTTACGCGGGCCTACCACCGGGCCGCCCCTTGCCTGACGTGCCCATTTCAGGGGCGGGCGGCAGGAAGCTGGATCTCAAAACGTATCGCGGCAAGGCGCTGGTTGTGGCCTTGGTTGCGATCAGCTGCAAGCATTGCGCCACGGTTCTCGACGTTCTGAAGAAGCTCCAGGTAGAAGACGGTCCGCGCGGATTGCGGATCGTGGCGGCTGCGGGAGATCAGGACGCCGCGGCTAACTTCGCTAAATATGCTTCGCAGCACCAGCTCAACTTTCCTTTCGGTTATGTCGACCACGCGGCTCTGATTAAACTGGCGAATGTCGGGCCCAAAGATCGCCCGTTCGTGCCGATCCTCATGTTCGTGGACGCTAAAGGTTTCGTGCGCGTACAAATGTTCGGCAATGACCCGCTGCTCGAAAAGCCGGAGCGCATCCTCCGCGATACCGTCCGCGAGCTGATGAAAGAGCCGGGCATCACAGTCACGACTAGCAAGAAGTAGCTATAGATCGAACTTGATTCCTTGCGCGAGCGGCAGTTCGCCGGACCAGTTCACGGTAACGGTTTGGCGGCGCATGTAGGCTTTCCAGGCATCGCTGCCCGACTCGCGCCCGCCGCCGGTTTCTTTCTCGCCCCCGAAGGCTCCGCCGATTTCAGCGCCGCTGGTACCGATGTTGACGTTGGCAATGCCGCAATCGCTGCCGCGAGCGCTCAGAAAAGTTTCGGCCGCGTTCAGGTTGGCAGTGAAGATCGCGGAAGAGAGTCCCTGCGGAACATCGTTGTGCCAGGCGATGGCCTGGTCCAGCGTCTCGAATTCCAGCAGGTAGAGGATGGGTGCGAAGATTTCTTCTTTCAGGATCGGCATATTCGGATGCGCGCGAACGATGGTGGGTTCGACGAAGCAATCCTGCAGGCGGTTGCCGCCGCAGAGAACTTCCCCGCCCTGTTCGCGAATGCGATCGAGGCCGCGCAGCATGTTATCGACGGCCTCGCGATCGATCAGCGGCCCCATTAGCGTGGCCGGATCGCGTGGGTCGCCGATGCGGATTTGCCGGTAGGCGGCTAGGAGGCGCTCAG
The DNA here is from genome assembly GCA_963745995.1 of Bryobacterales bacterium. Taxonomy (GTDB): domain Bacteria; phylum Acidobacteriota; class Terriglobia; order Bryobacterales; family Bryobacteraceae; genus Palsa-187. Next base: position 1,402,922 of record CAVUZF010000004.1, on the reverse strand, counting down.
TGATGCGCGGCGCGATGTCTTTTTGCAAGAACAAACGCCGCAGCGAGGTGCAGCGTTGACCGGCCGTTCCCACCGCACCGAACAACACGGCACGGACCACCAGATCGGGATCGGCGTCATCCATCACGATCACGCCGTTATTGCCGCCCAGCTCAAGCAAACTTCGCCGCATGCTCGACGCAATGATGGGAGCGATGTGTTTCCCCATGCGCGTGGAGCCGGTGGCGCTGATGAGGGGCACGCGCGGATCGCGGATCAGGCGCTCCCCCACCACATCGTCGCGTCCGATCACCAAATTCAAGACGCCTTGCCAGCCGCGGCGTTCGAGCACGCGATTACAGATCAGTTGCACGGCGATCGCCGTCAGCGGTGTTTTGGGTGACGGCTTCCAGACGACGGTATCGCCGCACACCATGGCGATCAAGGCGTTCCAGCTCCACACCGCCACTGGAAAATTGAAGGCGCTGATCACGCCTACCACGCCCAGCGGATGCCATTGCTCGTACATGCGGTGGCCGGGGCGCTCGCTGTGCATCGAGAGTCCGTAGAGCTGGCGCGAAAGGCCGGTGGCGAAGTCGGCGATGTCGATCATCTCCTGCACTTCGCCTTTGCCTTCCGCCAGAATCTTGCCCATTTCAAGGGTGACCAAGTTTCCGAGTTCGTCCTTGGCCGCGCGCAGTTCGTCGCCGATCTCGCGCACGATGTCGCCGCGCTGCGGCGCGGGAAGCATGCGCCAGCGTTCGAAGGTTTTGGTGGCGGCCCATAACACTTCGTCGTAGTCTTCCTCGACCGCCAGGCGCACGCGGCCGAGCTCGCTGCCATCGCTGGGATTGAGGGACGCTAACTCGCCGCCGCCGGGATTCTCGATCCAGGTTTGACCGCAAGCTCCGGAATGGTTGCGGCCGAGGATGTGTTCGAGGAGTTTCATAGAGCCAATGTCGCAAACCCGGAGGGTCCGGTGGCGAAGTGACGTCCGAGCGAGCGGGCGGCGGCTTGGATCCGCTCGACGATTTCGGCTTGGAACTCCGCATCGAACCACTGCCGGTGATGATGGACGGCGCTCACGCGGAAGGCGGCTTCGCGAGTGGTTGCGCCGCGCGGCTTGGCGCTGCGAACGTGCAGGGGATCGCCGATCAAGTCGCGGCCGCTGGCTTCGAGGGCGCACTGCGCCAGTTCTTCGGGATCGCAGGGTAGCAGGGGCGCGAGGGTCGCGTAGGTTTCGATACCGGCGTCGCGCAGCGCGCGGATCACATCCAAACGTTCCGGGATCGGGGCGCAGTGCGGCTCATAAAGCTTGCGAATTTCTTCACGATTAGTCGTGATCGAGAAGCTGACGCGCAGCGTGGTGCGCTGCGCGAGCGCCCGCAATTGTTCCAGATCGCGGAGAATCAGCGGACCTCGCGTTTGCAGGACGAACACACGCGGGGGCGCTCCGAGAAGCGCGTCCAGAATGCGCGGCATCATCCGTTCACGCTCTTCGGCGGGCTGATAGGGATCGACCATGGGCGAACAATAGATGCTCTGGTGTTCGCGCAATTCGCGGCCGCAGTAACTCCGCTGCGTTGCTTTTGAAGGTCGTGAACTGTCCCCAGCGCTGCCAGTCCTCTGGCTTCAATCCGCCCTGAATGCGCATGGTGGGCACATAACAATAGGTGCAGCCGAAAGTGCAGTTACGCGCGGGCGTCAGCGAGTGCGTGAACCCCGCCTCGGCGATGAAGCCGGTGGTGGGGCTCAGAATGGTTCGCGCGATTATTCCGTCGCGGATTTCGACTCGACCAGCTTGCACACGTCTTCCACAAACTGCTCCAGCGGTTTGACGCCCATATCGGCGTGCTTGCGGTGGCGCACGGACACGGTGCCGGCTTCGGCTTCGCGGTCGCCGACCACCAGCATGTAGGGCACCTTCTGCAACTGCGCTTCGCGGATCTTGAGATTCACTTTTTCCTTGCGGTCGTCGAGATGCGAGCGCAGGCCCGCCGCTTCGAGGCGCGCGTGAACGGTCTTGGCGTAATCGAGCTGGCGATCCGTGATCGGCATCACCACCACTTGCACCGGCGCGAGCCACACCGGGAACGCGCCCGCGTAGTGCTCGACCAGAGTTCCGAAGAAGCGCTCGATGCTGCCGTAGAGCGCGCGATGCACCATCAGCGGCTGATGCCGTGCGCCGTCGGCGGCGACGTATTCCAAGCCGAAGCGCTGCGGCAAAGTGAAATCGAACTGCACCGTCGAGAGCTGCCACTTGCGGCCCAGCGCGTCGAGCAGTTTCACGTCGATCTTGGGTCCGTAGAACGCGGCTTCATCGGGGATCACGGGAGCTTTGATTCCCAGGCGGTCGACCGCGCGCTGCAAGGCGTCCTCGGCGAGCTTCCACAGCTCCGGCGCGCCGTCGTACTTGCCGCTTTTGCCGCCATCCCAGGTCGAGATCTCGGCTTCATACTGTTCGAAGCCGAAGGTCTTCAGGGTGTCGAGCGCGAACTCCAGGCAGCTCACCACTTCGTCTTCGATCTGCTCCGGCGTGCAGAAGATGTGGGCGTCATCCTGCGTGAAGCCGCGCACGCGCAGCAGGCCGTGCATGGTGCCGCTGCGTTCGTAGCGGTAGACGGTTCCCAGTTCGCCGAGGCGCACGGGCAGCTCGCGGTAGCTGCGCAGGCGGTCGCGATAAATCAGGATGTGGCCCGGACAATTCATGGGCTTCAAGCGGTACTCAGCGTCGTCCAGCTCCATGCCGGCGAACATGTTTTCGGCGTAGTGGCTCAGGTGGCCGGAGGTTCTCCACAGATCCGCGCGCATCACGTGCGGCGTATAGACCAGGTCGTAGCCGCGCGCCAGATATTGATCGCGCATCCAGTCTTCGATGATCTTGCGCACGCGTGCGCCTTTGGGATGGAAGAAAATCAGCCCCGGTCCGGCGAGTTCCTGAATGCTGAAGAGGTCGAGTTCCTGGCCCAGTTTGCGGTGGTCGCGCTTCTTGGCCTCTTCGAGCTTGGCCAGATATTCGTCCAGCTCTTTTTTCGTGAAGAACGAGGTTCCGTAGATGCGCTGCAACTGCGCGTTCTTTTCGTTGCCCTTCCAATAAGCGCCGGCGATTGAGAGCAGCTTGAACGCCTTGATCTTCTTGGTGGACGGCACATGCGGGCCGCGGCAGAAATCGATGAAGTGGTTCCCCAGCGTGTATTCGGAAAACACTTCGTCGGCCTTTTCGGTAATCAGCTCGCACTTCATGGGCTGATCGCCGTACAGCTTCAGGCCTTCTTCCTTTTCCATGTACTGGCGCTTGTAGGGCAGGTCCTGCGCCTGCAGCTCCCACATCTTTTTCTCGATCTTTTCGAGATCTTCGGGCGAGAACGCGTCGGGACGCTGGAAGTCGTAGTAAAAACCGTTTTCGATGGCGGGGCCGACGCCGAGCTTGGTTTCCGGGATACAGTTCCAGCACCGCCGCGGCCAGCAGGTGCGCGGTCGAGTGGCGGTAGACTTCGAGGGCTTCGGGATTCTTCGGAGTCAGGATTTGCAGCGTGGAATCGGCTTCGAGCGGACGGTTCAAATCCCACAGATCGCCGTTGACCTTGGCGACCAGGGCGTCGTCGGCCAGGCGCGGGCTGATGGAGCGCGCGACGTCGATCGGCGCTGAGCCGGCGGGAACACTTTGGACACTTCCGTCGGGAAGGGTGACCTGAAGATTACTCATTGGTACTAATCAGATTACCAAACGAACCCAAGCCGATTTTCGACAAGTAGCTGTCGAACCGGGGGTTGGAGCGATTCCGAATACGTTCTTGGCAATATCCGCACTCCGCTTACCCGATGCGGGCGGCGGGTTCTGTGTTAGGTGTTGCCGCGCATCGAAGCGCGAGCAGGCATAGCAAGCGGACCAATTTGACTGCCGCTGCTATATTGAATGGAGAGGTTCTGGTTGACCCCCACTCCCAATCCCGTGGCTTTCGATGAGTCGAACGCTGGTCGCCCGCGCGCAGGCGGGGAGCAGGCGGCTTTCGCGACGCTGGTGTCGGAATACAGCCGCAAGATCTATCGGGTCGCCAAGAACATCACGCAGAACGACGAGGATGCCGAGGACGTGCTCCAGGAGACCTTCCTCAAGGCCTACGAGCACCTGCCGGGCTTCCAGGGCAATTCCAAGTTCTACACCTGGATCGTGCGCATTGCCGTGAACGAATCGCTCATGAAGCTGCGCAAGCGCAAGGGCAACCGCTTCGTGTCGCTGGACGAACCCATCGAAACAGGCGAAGAAGAGGTGAAACGGGAGATCGCGGTTTGGGAAGACAACCCGGAGCAGCGCTATTCCCGCGAGGAAATGCAGACGATCCTCGATGAGGCAGTGGATAGCTTAAAGCCAGATTTCCGAACCGTTTTCACTTTGCGCGACATCGAAGAATTGAGTACGGAAGACACGGCTGAGGCACTTGGGATTTCGGTGCCGGCCGTGAAGAGTAGACTATTAAGGGCGCGTTTGGCGCTGCGGGAAAAACTGACCCGCCAGTTCAAGCGGAAAGGGGACGATTTGCTTGGTTACCTGTAAACAGTTTCTTCAGGAACTGAACGATTATCTCGACCCGAACGTAGACGCCGAGATCAAGGTCCACCTCGCGGCGCACGTCAATAAGTGCCCCAACTGTTTCGTGATTGTAGACACCACTCTGAAGACCCTGCAGGTTTACAAGGGAATGGAACCGCAGGCGATTCCGGAGGACGTCGAATCGCGCTTGTGGAAGGCGCTCGAGCGCAAGATGGCGGATCGCCCGAAAGAGTTGAGCTATTTGGCTTCGAGGGCGGGCTCGAGGTTGCCCATGATCTTCTCGAACTTGGCGCGCTGCTGTTCGTCGAGGATCTGCAGGATGCGGGTCTTGCCGGTGGAGCGCACGTCGTCTAGCTGATCCTGCAGACTCTGATAATACTGGCGGTAGTCTTCGAGAACCATCGCGATTTTATCGGTCTGATCGCCGGAAAGATTCAACTCGGTCTTAAAGCGCTGCACCAGCGCATCGTTGGTGGGAGCCTTGCGAACCGGGGCGGGAACGGAAGCGGCGGAAACCGTGCGATGCAGCCTTTCGTGGAGTCCCATCTGCATGGTCAGAGCGCCCACGGCGCCGCCCGCCAGAAACACCAGCACCAGCGTTCCGATCACCTTGGGATTTTTGCTGCCCGGGTCCTGCGACATTATTGCTCCCGGTAGGTGACCAGGTCAGCCAGAACGGCGTCTTCAGAAGACTGGCCCGCCGGGGACTGATCCATTTGCGTAATGACGCGCGCCGGGCCATCTTCACCCGCGACGACCAATGGCTGCTCGAGGCCCTGCTGCATGTCCGGCGACCATGGGGTCTTCGGCCGAGCGCTCCGAGGTCACCAGGTACACGCCCAGCAGGATCGCCAGCGCCATCGAGGCCACCGCGATGCGGCGTCCGAAGGCGGATTCGATGAACAGATTCCAGATGGAGATCGGCCCTTCGGCTTCGATGCGCTCCATCACCCGCGCGTAGAAGCCGGCGCGCGGTTCCGCTACAAAGCCTTCCGGCGCGCGCAGTTCGCGAAGGAGCGCGGTGTGTTCCTGCATGCCCTGAACCTCGCTGCGGCACTCTTCACACCCGGCCAAGTGTTCAGGTTCGGAGCCCGCCAGCACGTTCTCGATATGATCCCGAATCTCGCGATGCATCGTTCTTCCCTCAGTCACTTCTCAAAACTCTTGCCGATCCGCAGGTCTGTGCCCGCTTCAAACACCCGGCGTCCGCTTAGCGGATCCGGGTCAACCGTCCGGCCGCCTTCAATAATTTCTGGCGGGTTCGGAACAGTTTAACTTTAATTGTGTTTTCATTCAAGCCTGTCATGCCGGCCAATTCTTCGACCGAGTGGCCTTCCACTTCCTTCATCAAAATCAAGGTACGCTCTTCTTCGGACACCTTGGAGAGAAGCTTTAGGATCAGGTCCCGCTGCGCCAGCCGGGTATCGGCGGGCACGGCGCCGTCGACGGCCGGCTCGGAGGCTTCCATGCGCTGGGCGTCTTCCTGGGAGAAATCGCTCTCATAAACCAGCTTGCGGACGCGCTTTTTGCGCAGATAGTCGTAGCACTCGTTGACGGTGATTTTGTAGATCCAGGTCAGCAGGGAGCTGCGGAAATCGAAATTCTTCGAGCGAGAAGTAGACTTTGGCGAACACCTGCTGGGCGATATCCTCGGCGTCGTTGCGGTTGCGCAGGATGCCGTAGATGATCGAAAACACCTTGGACTGGTAGCGTTCGACGATCTCCCGGAACGCCATCTCGTCGCGGGCCTGGACGCGGCGGACCAGCGCCGCTTCATCGCTGTTTTTGTGATCCACTCGGGGCCTCGCCCGGGTTCCCTCGCCGGCCAGCGGAAAGGGGAGAATTCCAATTGAGCCGTCCATAGCCACTCGGTCCCTCGCTATCTGGTCCGACGCGGCTGGTTCGGTTTAAGTTACGGTTAAGATAGACCCCAAGAAGGGTTGGATAACTGAATCCTTGGCTCTCCGGCCCGCATCATGTACAATTGAGGGTGAGGCCTAACACACATGGTACAACTAACGGAAACCGCTGTAAGCAAGGTTAAGGAGATTCTGGATACACAGGAGCCGAAGCCGGCGGGTCTGCGTATCTCGGTGGTGGGCGGCGGCTGCTCGGGTTTCAGCTATTCCATGGCTTTCGAGAACACCCCTGGGATGCTGGACAAGACCTACAAGTTCGGCGACTTGCAGTTGTTCATTGACCAGGCCAGCCTGCTGTATCTGGACGGCGTCCAAGTGGATTATGTGGAGACGCTCGAAGGCTCCGGATTCAAGTTCAACAACCCCAACGTGAAGTCCACCTGCGGCTGCGGCAGTTCGTTCAGCGCGTAAGCGGCACTTCCAAGAATTGCCCGGATTGCAAAAGAGCGCCCACAAAAGGGGCGCTCTTTTTTCGTTCCCTGGGCTGGATTCAGAATGGAAAAAGGGGCGCAGCTTGGCGCTGCGCCCCTTAAAAAACGTAGTCGGATGAGGATGAAGCTAGCTCTTCTTACGGCGACGAGAGATCAGGCTCAATCCCAGTAGCCCAACACCCATCATCGAAAGCGTCATCGGCTCGGGCACCGTGCCGCTGGTGTAGACCTGAGTCACTTCGCTAAGCGCCGCTCCACCGTCGTTGATATCTTTAAAGATCCAGATTGGACTCGAGGTCGCAAAGCTTACACTCTTCGAGGAACCAGTGCCAAAGGCGGTCAGGAACGCCAACTCGTTCCCCGCGCACTTACCCGAACCCGCCGGTGAACCTAGCCCGGCAGCGTCGCATACAGTCTCCGTGACGAACGCGGACGAGTTGCCATTCAAGCTCAACCCAATTCCGCTGACACCTCCGAGTACTTCGAATTGCAAGTTAACGTCATTAAGCGACGGGTTGCCGTTGGTCGGCAGGTTAGGCGACAGTGTGAAGCCATTGGAATTCACCGTCTGAATGGTGATTCCTAAGGTGCTGTTGTCGTTAGTGGACGAGAAATTCTGAAACGTCAAACCACCGATCGAGCACGAAAACGAAGCAACGAGTACATTTTCACCGACCATGCACGCGGGGGCCGCCTGCGCGACCGCACCTGAAAAACTAACCGTCGCTGCTAAAATTGCCAAGCAACCTAATATCTTTTTCATATTGTTTTGTCTCATCCTCCGACTTAGTCTTTTACTTCGCAGCACTTAGTTCTGCTGCGGATAACACTTATCTCTTACGTAGGCAGTATAGGGCCTTATTCGATTCGGTGTCAATGCATTACCCTAGGCGAACTACTAGTACCTTAGTTAGGGGCTCCAGATTTCATACGTGTTTTGTTATAGATACGAACTAGGCATTACCGAAGATTGTAGTACTTTTCAGCTAGTTTACCTATTCCGGGACCTTAAGGAAAAACAACGGCATCGGCGGACGTATAGAATGGTAGGCGCGGAGGTCATAGAAATCCTCCGCCAAAACGAATGCTTGACGACCTGCTGACGGAGCAAATCTACGGTGCCTCCCGGGACCTGGATTCGCTCTCTATTGCACAGATTCTAGGGATCTTGAATGCTGCCGATGGGGAAGTGCCGGCGGCTGTAGGACGGGAAATCCCCAGGATCGAAGCGGCCGTAGAAGCGATTGTGGGGGCTCTGACGGGGGGCGGTCACTTGATATATGTAGGCGCGGGGACCAGCGGACGGCTGGGGGTGCTGGACGCGGCCGAGTGTCCGCCTACCTTTAACGTACCTGCCGGAGTTGGTGCGGGGTATTATTGCGGGGGGCGATGCGGCGCTGCGGCGGTCCGTCGAAGCGAGTGAGGACGATCCGGAGGCGGGGGCTCGCGATTTGGTGGCCGCGGGATTTGGGGCGGGCGATGTGGTGGTCGGGATCGCGGCTAGCGGGCGGACGCCTTACGTGCTGGGCGCCATTGCAAAAGCCAAGAGCGTGGGCGGAATCACTTGCGGCATCAGCTGCACTCCGGACTCGGAGTTGTCGCGCGCGGTGGATTTTCCGATCGAGCCTAAGCCGGGGCCGGAGGTGCTGGCGGGTTCGACGCGCTTGCGGGCAGGTACGGCGACCAAGCTGGTCCTGAATATGATCAGCACGGCGGTGATGATCCGGCTGGGACATGTTTACGGCAACCAGATGGTGAACGTGCAGCCCACCAACCATAAGCTCACGGAACGCGCGCGGCGGATCATCCGGCAGACCACGGGCGTTTCGAGCGAGCGGGCGGCGGAATTGCTGACGGAAAGCGGAAACAGCGTGCGCACGGCGATCATCATGGAGAAGATTCAAGTTTCGCGCGCAGAGGCAGAGCGGCTGCTGGCGCAAGCGGGCGGGCGGATTCGGGAGGCATTGGCATCTTTTGGACAAGTTTGAGATTCAGGGCGGGATTCCGCTCGACGGCGAGATCGCCATCAGCGGCGCGAAAAATTCGGCGCTGCCGGCGCTGGCCGCGTGCCTGCTGACGGCGGAGACAGTGGTGCTGGACCGCATTCCACCGGTGCGCGACATCCACACCATGGAGAAGCTGCTGGAGCACGCCGGGGCGCGCGTCACGGTCGAGGGCGAGCGGGTGACGGTGACGGCGGGGACGATTGAGAATCCGGAGGCGCCTTACGATCTGGTGAAGACTATGCGGGCTTCGAGTCTGGTGCTGGGTCCGCTGGTCGCGCGCTGCGGGCGGGCGCGGGTGTCGGTGCCGGGAGGGTGCGCGATCGGCACGCGTCCCATCAATCTGCATGTGGCGGGACTGGAAAAGCTAGGGCGCCACTACACGGCAGGAGCACGGCTATATCGAAGCGGAAGCGCCGCATGGGCTGGATGGCACGGAGGTGACGTTCGAGCGCATCACGGTGACAGGAACCGAAGACTTGTTGATGGCGGCGGTGCTGGCGTCGGGCGAGACGGTGATTCATAACGCGGCGCGCGAGCCGGAGGTGGTGGATCTGGCGGAGCTGCTGACTAAGATGGGCGCGCACATCGAGGGCGCAGGCACTACTGTGATTCGCGTGAAAGGCGTCGCGAAATTGCACGGCGCGCGGCACAGCATTATCGCCGATCGCATCGAGACGGGCACGTTTCTGATCGCGGGGGCGATGACGCGCGGAGATCTGCTGGTAACGGGCTGCGAGCCGGAGCATCTGCGGGCGTTCATCGCAAAACTCGGGAGCGCGGGAGCCGAGGTGAGCGAGCCGGCTCCAGGCACGCTGCGGGTGCGGGCGAAGGGGAAGCTCAAGAGCGTGGATGTCACAACCGAGGAGCATCCCGGTTTCGCCACCGATCTGCAAGCGCAGTTCATGGCGCTGATGACGCAGGCGGAGGGGATTTCGATCATCACCGAAACCATTTTCGAGAACCGCTTCATGCATGCGCTGGAGCTGGCGCGCATGGGCGCGAACATTCGCCTGGAGGGGCGGCAGGCGATGGTCGCCGGCGGCCATGCCGCTTTCCGGCGCACAGGTGATCGCGAGCGATCTGCGCGCAAGTGCGTCTCTGGTGCTGGCGGGGCTCGCGGCGCAAGGCGAGACGGTGATCGACCGCGTGTACCACATCGATCGCGGCTATGACAGAATCGAAGCGAAGCTGGCCGGCGTGGGCGCGCGAATCCGGCGGGTGCCCTAAAAGTTCGCTGGCAGGAGAGAGCCGATCGTATGAAACACAACCCGGGTTTCCTGGCACTGGTCGATAGTGCGAAGGCGCGCGTGCAGGAAATCGACATCACGGAATATCAGAAGCTGCCGCGCGAAGGACATCTGCTGATCGATGTGCGCGAAGACCACGAGTGGGCCGCCGGGCACGCGGCGGGGGCCATTCACTTGAGCAAGGGAATCATTGAGCGGGATATTGAGACGCGGGTGCCGGATCCTTCGACCAAAATGGTGCTGTATTGCGGCGGCGGCTACCGCTCGGCGCTGGTGGCGGATGCGCTGCGGCAGATGGGGTATCGCGATGCCGATTTCTCTCGACGGAGGGTGGCGGGCGTGGAACGCGGCGGGGCTGCCGGTGACGAAGGACTGAGACGGGCGGATTAAAAAATGGAATCGCGCCCGTCCCCGAACACCTGGAACAGGAAGACGACCACCGTCAGGCTCATGGCGAGCGAGGTCATGACGCCGATGAACTTGGTGAAACCTTTACCCATGAACTCGAAGCGCAGAATCAGCGCAAAGGCGATGCCGGAGTAGAGCAAATAGGGCGACAGCACGCGGTCAGAAAGCACGTGAACCGCGAGCGCTGCGCTGAAGTAAAGCAGCGGAAGGTTGCTGTCATAACGCCCTTTCATCAGCAGCACAATCGCGATGACGGCTAGGCTGACCACCAGCAGGATGGTCATGTTCATCGGAGTTGCGTCGAAGTACATATGAGTTGTTCCGCGCCTGCCGGCGAACGCCGTCGCTTAGAAGGTATAAGCGATGGCCAGCATCGGGACGATGTTCTGCAAAACTCCGCCCACATGCGAGCCTACGTTGGGCTGGATGATTTCCTTGGGGAAGGGCGTGATGTAATCGTGCACTTCGAGGCGCACCTGGAAAGACGGTGAGACCTGCCACTTGACGCCGGCGCCCAGGCTGAGCAGCGCCTTTAATTCGTTGCCCTTGGTGAGCAGGGCGAACTGGCTTAACGGCTGCGACTGCACCTCGGCGCCGGTGCCGCGATAGTCCTTAATGCCGCCGCCAGCGGCTAGGAACGGCCGAACTTTGGAGCCCCGCGGAGTAGCGTGCCACAGAATGTCGTAATGAAGGGCATGGCTTTCACCGCCAAAGGAGGTGGACACGCCGCCGTTGCTTAAATGCAGATCGCCGCGCTGATAGTCATAGCGGATTTCACCGCCCCAATGATTGCTGAGGTTTTCGCCCAGCCAGACACCGCTGGCGATATTGGTGTCGATTCCGGCGCTGGCTTTCGCGGAGCCATTGCTGATGTCGCGCGACAAGTAGAAGCTGCCGCCTACGCCGCCGCCGAACTCCCATTTCTGCGCCATCGCGGACGGCGCCATCGCCATCAGGCCCAACCCGCAAACTCCGAACATTCGATACAGTCTCATAGCATTCTCCCCTGTGTTTTCGGGTTCATCCCGTGTATGAAGCGATTCCCGCAGTTATTCCATATGTCTAATGCACTACCCGGACGTCCACCGTCTGTGACACGTCCGTTTTGCGTGATGATCAACGGCACGCTCAATCCCTGCGGTGTGTAGGTTGGAACATTAACCTGTATTTCGTATACGCCGATTTGTCCCGGCACCAATCCCGCGAAGGTCATGGGCAAGGCCACGCCATTCAGTGTCACGGTGGGTTGCGCACTGCCACCGCGGAGGTTTGCAGGCGAAACGGCGCCGGCCGCCACCGCCGGGGAAGTGAGTCCCAGGCCGGCCGCGAAAATAGTCAGCGAATCGCCTTGATGAATGGGATTCGAAGGAGTCACCAGCAAGCCGTTGGCGGCGCGGGTGACGGACGGCAGATTGGTCGAGAGGCCGTCGGTTCCGTTCAGAAATACCGCGGGCGCAGTGGAGCTCACGGTGAAGTTGAAATCCGGGCTCACGTTCTGCGGCGTCCGGACGCTGATGGTGGACGGCGCCGCTGGTACCGTTATCCAGTTGTGCGTTGATCAGTGACGGAGAAATCAGCAGCAGCGAAATCGGCTGCCCGTTCACCAGCAGGCAGCTATTGCCGATCACCGTAGGCAGCGGCGTGCCGCTGGCGGCGATGGTCGAAGAACTGAGGTTGCTGCCAAAAACCGAAATCAGGCCGCCCGAAGCGACGCCCGAGACACCGTCGGCCGCGCTAGCGACGCTGGTAATCATCGGCTGCGGCAGCGGAGCATCGTAATTCGGTGCCAGCAAAGTAAGGCCGGAAGTCGACAAGCTGACGAAGGTGTTATGGAACGGCAATACTGCCAGGCTGCGGATAAAGGTGCCCATCACTCCCGCCGGATCCGGAAGCAGAGGAGCTTCGACCAAGGAGGTGGGCAGAATGGCCGAGCCATCCGCAAAGTCGACGCGTTCGCTGTATCCGGGACTAGTCGAGTCGACAGCACCGGTATGCACGCCGCCCTGGGAGAATACGAAACCGGAGGACGGGCCGCGCGAGGAGTCGACGTCAAACAAAGGAACCAGCGATCCATCGAGCATGTGCGAGTCGACGATAAAGAGACCTGGGGACGCGGCGTAGGCTCCCGCTAGGGCCGTATAGTCCTGGCGCGAGACCGTGAAATCGCCCACCCCGGCGTCGTAGAGGAAGGTAAACCCATCCGGCGTCGCCACCATGACTTGCGCGCCGCTGGGAGGAGCGGTGGCTACCGACAAGAGAGTCGATTTGGTTTTTCCAGACACCGACGGAGTCCGGCTGGGTCGCGCTCAAAGTGACCGGATCGATCAACAGGATGTGTCCCTGGCCTTTGAAATCGCGAGAGGTCGCAATGATCTGGTTACTGGCGACGGCGAGCGAGCGCAGCACGTTGCCGTTGCCGGCTTCGATTGAAACATCGGGTTGGCGGGTAAAGTCGTCGAGCTTATAAATGGCCATGGTCTGCGCAGCGCTATGCCCGATGTAGAGGAACTGATTGTCGAAGCTGATCGCCAGAGTGGTGGGCTGGTTGTCGGTGCGCAGGGTGGTGAGCAAAGTGTTGTTCGATCCGTCGTAGACCAGCACTGTGTTGTTGTCCTGGCGCAGCACGTAGTAACGGTCGCGCACCGGATCCGCCAGAATGTCGACCAGCGTGCCGGGAACTTCGAGAATGGTTCCGCGCTGGTTAGGCTCGGCATGATTGAACAGACACTTTGACGGGATCGATCACGTTCACGGCCTGGCTCGAAGCCAGTCCCAGATCGATCGCCTGGGTGCCGTTGAGTCCGGAGAACGCCGTGGGGTCGACGGTGACGGTGACCGTCGCCGGGGTCACGCCGCTCGCGGGCGAAACCGTAACCGCGGAGTTGGCCGGATTGAAGCTGAACGCGGTGGGAATCCCGCCGGGATCGTCGATCGTCAACGTGCGCGAAATTTTGCTGCTGTCGCAGAAATTGCCCTGCAGCAGCACGCTAGGCGCCGAAGCGGTGACGCGGGGATAGGAATTCAAATAGCCCATGGGCAGGACCAGAACGCCCGAGTCCGAGACCGAATACATGACGCTCGAATCGGAGCTGAAGATGCTCTTGCCGGTGGTATTTTCCGGCAGCCGCAAGCGGCCGAGCACCGTGAGATTGTCCTCCGCCAGAATCTGCAACACCGGAGGGTCCTTCGCCACTGCGGGGATATGCGCGTAGATCAAGCCGCGGGAGTCGTCAAACAAACTAGTGCCGACGCTGAACTGATTGCTGGCTTGGGGAACGAAAGTTGGTAATACCGAGGGTGCGGTCGAGCATGATCCAGCCGACCATGACCTTCGAACCGTCCTGATTCAAGCTGACGACGCGGGGCCCCAGGTTACCGTTGCTGAGCACGATTCCACCGGGGTTTACCGTCTGCGACGGGACATCGTAGCGGAAGGTGATGGCCTGGCCGGAACCGCCTACGCCGTAAATGGTGTTGCCATCGCCAGAACGCGAAACCGAGGCGGTGGTGATGTCGAGCGGGAAAGTTCCGTCAGTGGCGGGGGTGGTGTTGGCGGTAAAGTCGGCGATGGTATCGAGCAAGTTCGCCGTATTCGACACCGGATTATACAGGAGAAACTGGGTGGTGGTGACTACCAACGCTTGGTTGTCGGCGCCGAACATGACGGCCAGGGGCGGATCGGGCAGCGCTAGCTTCTGCTGCGAGTTGTCCAGCAGATTGATCAACGTTAAATGATTATTGGTGGCGGTTCCGGTGGCCGGATTGTCGTAATGCGCCACCAGCAGCCACAGGCGATCGGGGGACAGCGACATGGAGCCGGGGTTAGGGTCAACCGAAATGGGCGCAAGCAAGCTTGAAAGTCGCCAGGTTCATGCGCTCGATGCGGCTGGCAGTGAAGTCGGCGATATACAGCACACCGCGCGGTTCGTCGATCGCCAGATCGGTGGCCTCGCCGCCAATGGGTACCCGTATCCCGAAGGTGGCGGTCTGCGCGACGCAGACGAGCCCCGTCATGATCCCGAGCGTGATCAAGAGAAACTTACGAGACATGCAAGACTCCCCATCTGCAGACGGCCGCTTGCGAAACTGCGGCTCTCAAAACTGCGGCCTTTAAGACTCCAGCTACCATGACTTCCGCTACCTCTCCAGCGACGAATGGCCCGCTTCGCGGCGGGACACTTTTGCAATCTTGTTTGTAATCTTGAAAGACAACTTTTCACGGAAGGCGCGCGCGCTTCTATGCTCGTGCGAGCGCCTTCCCCAAAAGGAGCTTTCGTGTTATTCGGCGTTCTTTTTGCGGCGCAGCACAATGATCCCTAGAAACAGGACCGCTAGCACGGCACAAACGATTCGAACAGTGGAAGAATCCATCGTATTTCTCCTTTCCTGATATCAGTGAATTCGGCTTTTATAGGACTAAGCTTTAGCCGAGTCCTATATGTTCTGCATCATCGGCACTAACTCGCGAATGATCTTCATGGCCACCGGCCCCACCGTCACCACGAACAGCGAGGGGAGGATACAAAAGAAGATCGGGAAAATCAGTTTTACGCCCAGCTTGGCGGCCTTTTCTTCCGCCACTTGGCGGGCCTGGACGCGCATGAAATCGGAGTGCGCGCGCAAGCTCTGGGCGACGCCCGTGCCGAAGCGGTCGGCCTGAATCAGCACCGCCACCAGTTTCTTCAGGTCGTCGACGCCGGTGCGCTCGGCCAGGTTGCGCAAAGCCTCGACGCGGCGTTTGCCGGCTTTCAGTTCCAGGTTCACCAGGCCAAATTCTTCGCTGATCTCGGGATGCGCATGCTCCAGTTCCTTTGAAACCTGGAGAATCGCCTGATCGAGGCCCAAGCCGGACTCGACGCAAACCACCAGCAAGTCGAGGGCGTTAGGCAACCCGCGGGCGATCTGTTTCTGGCGCGCCGACGCGCTTTGACGCCGCACATATTCGTTGGGTCCGAAGAAGCCTACGGCGGTCGCGAGCAGATACCACCACGAACTTGTTGCTGGGGTCGGTATCGGAGCCCGCCACCGCCGCCAAGGCGATCAACGGGAAAACCACGCCGCATACTGCTTTAGCGCCGTACAAGATTTTGAGGGAGCTCTCATTGCGCATGCCGGCGCGAATCAGGCGCCGCTGCATGACCGTCACGTCCTTGGGAGACTGCGGCACCAGGTTGCCCAGGCGCTTGATCAGGTCGTGAAACGCCAGGCTGGGATGCGACGGCATCTCGTCGGCCGACTGTGCGCCGCCGACCACGCGATCCATGGCCTCTTTCGGACGCACATAGATCTTCATGCCATACATGGCGCCGGCTACGGCAATTCCGAAAAAGATCAACAAGGGCAGTAGTAGGGACATAGCGCTAAACCTCGATCTAAACTTCGATATTCACGATCTTCTGCATGATGCCGTAACCGATCAATTGCAGTACCACGGCCGAGCCCAGCATGATTTGGCCTACATCGTCGGTGAAGAAAAACTTGACGTACTCGGGATTGGTGTAGAACATCAGCACGGCCACCGCCACCGGAATCAGGCTGAGCGCGGTAGCCGTCATTTTTCCGTGGGCGCTCACCGCGCGAATTCTTCCGCGTAGCTTGAAACGCTCGCGAATCACGTAGGCCAGCTTGTCCAGAATTTCCGCCAGGTTGCCGCCGGTACGCTTCTGCAGGAGCACGGCCGAGACAAAGAAGTGCACGTCGAGCGACGGCACCCGCTTGGCCAGTTTCTGCAGCGCCACCTCGATGGGCAGGCCCAGGTTGTGCTCCTCGAAAGTGCGGCGGAATTCGCTCGAAATCGGCTCCGGGAACTCGCGGTGAATCATTTCGAGAGACACCGAAAAGGCGTGGCCGGCGCGCATCGAGCGGGAAACGAATTCCAGGGTTTCCGGGAACAGCTCCTCGAACTTATGCAGGCGAGCCTTGCGCTTGCGAATCACGTATATCCAGGGAAGCGTGGCCGCCACCAAGGCCACTCCGACCGTAATCAGCTTGGGGAGCGGGAGGAACAACCACCCGATCGCCAATACCGACCCGAACGTCATGATGGTCAGGTTCACCACGCGCGCGGGCGGCCAGTTTAAACCGGCCTGTTCCATCAGCGTCGCGAGTTTGGGGCCGAGTTGATATTTTTCGACCACCGCCTGGGCGAACTGGTTCTTATTATCGGTGCGGTTGAGGATCACCTGCTTTTCGGCAGGCGCGCCCTTCTTGCCCTTGCCAGCCTTGACACGTGAAGTCCCCAGCAGGCGGGCTTTTACCCGGTCGATGTCGGAAGACTTGAAATACTTGGACACCAGGAACCAGGCGCCCATGGCGAGCGCCCAGACCGCCAGCAGAATTACTAGAAAGGAACCCATGATCAGATCTCCATTACTTCTTCGAACAGGTCCTGGCGCAGGCGGATGCCGGCGCTGAGCAGCTTTTCGTAAAACTTGGGACGAATCCCGGTAGCCGCGAAACGGCCGACGACCTTGCCGTCGGGATCCATGCCGCGCTTTTCGAATACGAACAAATCCTGCAGCGTGACCACTTCACCTTCCATGCCGGTGACTTCAGTGATCGAAACCACGCGGCGCGAGCCGTCGCTCATGCGCGAAGCCTGCACCAGAAGATGCACGGCGCTCGCAATCTGCTGGCGGATCGAAACCAGCTGCATGTTGGAGTTGGCCAGCGAAACCATGACTTCGAGGCGCGAAACCGCGTCGCGCGGCGAGTTGGCGTGGACCGTGGTCAGCGAGCCGTCGTGACCGGTGTTCATGGCCTGCAACATATCGAGCGCTTCCTCGCCGCGGACTTCGCCGACGACGATGCGGTCGGGTCGCATACGCAAGCTATTGACCAGCAATTCGCGCTGCCGCACCGCGCCGTTGCCTTCGAGGTTAGGCGGGCGGGTTTCGAGGCGCGCTACGTGCGGCTGCTTCAACTGCAATTCGGCCGCGTCTTCGATGGTGACAATGCGCTCCTTACCGTTGATGAAGCAAGAGAGCGCATTGAGCAAGGTGGTCTTACCGGAGCCGGTACCGCCCGCGATGATGATATTGAGGCGGGCTTTGACGGCTGCTTCGAGCAGCTCCATCATGCCCTGGGTCATGGCGTTGCGCTCGACCAGATCCTGCGGCATCAGTTTATCGGTTGAAAAACGGCGGATGGAAAGCAGCGGACCGTCGACCGCCAGCGGCGCGATAATGGCGTTGACGCGCGATCCGTCCATTAAGCGGGCGTCGACCATAGGCGTCGATTCATCGATGCGGCGCCCCACCTGGCTGACGATCTTGTCGATAATGCGCAGCAGGTGCTGGTCGTCGCGGAAGGTTACGTTGGTGAGCTCGAGCAGTCCACGGCGTTCGACGTACACCTGTTTATAGGTGTTCACCAGAATATCGGAGATGGTGGGATCGGTCAGCAGCGGCTCAAGCGGCCCCAAGCCGAAGACTTCGTCCAAAACCTCGTCGCTGATCTGCTGCTTTTCGAGCGAGCTGAGCAAGCGTGGGCTCGGCGTCGATCAACTGAATCACGGCCTGGCGCACTTCGGCGCGCACACGCTGGTTGTCGATGGTGGCCAGGGCTTCGAGATTGATCTTGTCCACCAGCTTGCGGTGGAGCGTGAACTTCAATTCCTGATATTCCGGCTTCAGGTTGGTCTTCTGGCGGCCCGCGTTCTTCAGCAGCCGCTGTTCCCAGGAAACCTGCTGGGTGTTCTTGTTGGCGTTCTCGGTGGTCGGAAACATGATGGTCTAAATTTTTCCTATTTCACTGGCATTTTCAAATTGGCGGCTCTCAGGCGTGCAGCAACGCCGCCTTCAGCTCGCGCACTCCCGGTCCCGGCTTCTTCCCTTCATCGAAGGCCCCGCATAATCCCACCGCGAGTTTTTCGATGGCTTTGCCCAGCTCTCCTTCCGCACCCAGCGGCTGCCCCAGAGTCACCACGCGATGCAGCGAAAAATAGTCGTTGGGGAGGCTGGCGTGCACCGGGCAGTTGAACAGCTTCTCGAGATTGGCCGCGCCGATATCGTCGCGCCGCTCCACCCGGTTCACCAGCACCTCAAAACGTTCTTTAGGGAGTCCTACTTGCGTGATCATGGCCATGGCCTTGCGCGTGAGATGCAGACTGGGGAGCTCGGAAGTGCTTACCAGATACGCCCGCTCGCATTCGGCGAGGGCAATCAAACTGATTTGGCTGAAGACCGTGGGCAGATCGAGAATCACCCAGTCATACAATTGACGGGCATAATCGATCAGCACGCGCAGACGGCCGCCGTCGATCGGCTCGGCATAAGGCGCCGCGGGCGAAGGCAGAATATCCACGCCGCCGTGATTGACGGCGAGCGAGCTCCACAGTGTAGCGTCCAGATGCTCGGCATGCTGCAGCGCATCCACTACCGAATAGTTATGGCTCAGCTTCAGATAAAAACCAATCGTGCCGCCGGTCAGATCGAAGTCGGCGAGCAGAATCCGCTGGCCCGTCAAGCGGCGCAGCGCAAAAGCGGTTTGGGTGGCGAGCGTCGAAGCCCCGGAACCCGGCTTGGCGCTCGAAAAAGCGACTACATGTCCGGCCTCGTTACTAACGGGAGTTTCCGAGCCGCACAAGCGCCGCAGACGCGCGATGGCGTCGCGCTGTGAGGCGAGCTCAAAGGGCGCCGCCAGAAACTCGGTGGCCCCGGCGCGCAGCGATTGCAGAATCGCATCGGAATCGTTATGGGTATCGAGCCCCACCACTTGTACCGGCGGGTTCAGGCCGGTGATGAAGCGGATGAGCTCGGTCGCTAGCGTCAGATCCGTCGCCAGATCCAAGAGAATGGCGTGCGGCTTCAACTGGCGGATGCGGATCTCGAGCGTCTGTGCCGGCGGATAACTCTTGAGATCGGCCAGAATCTGAAACGCGCGGGTCTGCGGCAGCGTAGCCACAAACTGCTGGGCCAGGTCGCGGTTGGGCGCGATCAGGAGCGCGGTGATCTGCGAGTCTTTTTGGACAGGTATGCTCATGCCGGCAAACTTCCCTGGGCGCCCAAGGCGCGCCCTGCTAGTTGTTCTTCTTTGCTCGATTTGTCCTTGGCGGCCTGGATGTCGGCCTGGCTCAAGTGCACCAGGAAGTCCTTGGGAAAGGCGACCTCGGGCTTGGGATCGTTGGGACCGAGCGGCTGAGTCACCTGCGGGGTCACCAGCAGCACCAGCTCGGTGCGGGTCTTATTTACGTTTTTGCTCTTGAACAGGCTGCCGAGCACCGGTATGGAGCTCAAAAACGGCAGCTTGCTGAAGCTCTCGGTATCGCGGTTGTCGAGCAGTCCCGATACCGCGAAACTCTGGCCGTCGCCCAGTTCCACGTCGGATTCGGTACGGCGCGTGGCAATCGCGGGAATCACGAAGCCGTTGAAGGTCACGCCGTTGGCGGCATCGATGGTCGAAACTTCCTGGGTCAAGTGCAGCTTGATGGTGCCGTTTCCAGTGACCACGGGCGTGAAGCGCAAGCGAATCCCGAATTCTTTAAATTGGACCGTGACCGCTCCGGCGTTGCCGCCGCCCTGCAGCACCGGCACCGGAAACTCGCCGCCGACCAGGAAGTAGGCTTCCTTGCCGTTGGTGGTCACCAGATTCGGCTCCGCCAGGATCTGTAAAATGCTCTCGGTCTGCAAGAGCTTGAATGAAAGCTCCCAGGTTCAACTTGGGATCGAAGGCGAAGATGTTCAGCGCGGACGCAACGGTCAGAATGTTCTGCGCGCCGGGGCCGCTGTTGGTGGTGGTCGAGCCGATGCCGGATTGCTGGGTGGACGTGAAGAGCTGCGTCTGGCCCGGCTTGCGCGAACCAGTTGACGCCGTACTGCTCTGGCCTTGGTGCGGTCCAGTTCGGCGAATTTGACGCGCAGCAGGATCTGCTTTTCAACCGGCGGGTTGCCCAGTTGCATGTTGTTGACCACGTTCTTGGCGAAGGGTGCGGCCAGCGCCACCGCCCGGTCGCCCACGTCTTTGCTCGAAATCGTGCCGTTGAGGCTCAGGGATTCGCGCGAACTCGCCGGAACGATCTGCTCGTTGGGGAACGTGTCCTTCAGGATTTTGCGCAGCGGATCCAGATTCAGCTCCACCGTCACGTTGTAGAAAGTGCGCTCTCCGGTCTTGCTCCACACCACCAGGGTGGCGTTGCCGAGGCCCTTGCCATGCAGCAGGATCTCGCGCGTGGTGACCGGGGCGGCATCGACGATGTCGGGGCTGCTGGTCGAGATCTGGCGGATATCGGAGGGATAGTCGATGACCACGCTCTTGCCGACCGTCAGAGCGCAGGTCTTCGGCGCTTTGGCCGGAACCGCTGGCGGCGGCCAAGCAGGACTCCCAGCACGCCCAGCGCGCCGCGGAAGCGCCATTCGGGAATAACGGCCGCTGATTGTTAGTTTCAGGTTGCGATTCATGTGGGTGCCTTCCTTAATTCGCCACTCGCGTGGGCATGGTTTCGACAGTCTTGGTAGTGCCGCGGATCACCACGATCTGATCGAGCGCGGGAGGCGGCGGAGGCGGAGGCTTGGGCGCTGCCGCGATCACGATCGGCCGGGGAGCCGGATCGGGGGCTGCCGAGGACGCCGCGCAGCCTTGCGCGGCGCGCCGTAGAGTTCGTTGATGTAGCGGCCGGTGGTGGCTTCGACGTTCTGATCGCTCGAATTGCGCAGCACCAGTTGGAGGCGGCCTTCGTTGCCGGCCAGCGTCAAGGTTTCCGACTGCTGCGGAGTCGCCAGCAGGGTCACGGTGGGCGCCTGAATGGCCTGGCCGCGCGCGTCCGGCTGGATGGTGGTTCCGGCCGACAGCACCAGCATGTTCTGCAATACCGTGGTGGTCATGTCGCCATCGGACGAGGGCGGCTGTCCGGTCACCAGCACGTCGACGCGCATGCCCGGCAACACGAAGCCCGCTACGCTCGCGACGTCGTTGACGCGCACCGTCACGGCGCGCATACCCACCGGAATCGTGGGCGCCAGACCCAGCCCGCTGCCTTTGGCGGCCAGGCGGCCTTCGAGGATCGGCTCTTCGAGCAGGATGTTCGAAATCACCGGCCGGTCGAGCACATCTTCCACCTTGGAGAATCCGCCCTTGGGGAAAGCCGAGGCGGCGCATCTTGACCACCTTGATGTCGGCCGGCTTGACCATCACGCCCACACCCAGGGGCCGCGCGGTCACCACCACGTCTTTCAAATCCGTCGATTCGACCTTCTTTGAAGGACTCGACGAGCGCGCCGTCATCTGATAGAACACGCTCGAGACCACCAGCGCGAACACCAGACTGACACCCAGCACCGTAAGAAACCTGCGATCCATTGCTTGTTCTCCTCCGCCTCCCACCGGTTTTCCCCGCCCGGAGGCTGATCCCTTACATCAATAAACTTCTGTTGCCAAAACTTGTCCGCTCTACCCGTTCGCTCGTCTACCCCTTCGGCACCAGCGATAACCACACACCCAGCGCAATCGCGGGAGCGTAGGGAATCGATGCTTCCCGCTCCCGTTCTTCCAAACTCATGCGGCGGAGTCCAGTTCATCGGGAGCGTCCGCCCCATCCACTTGCCGATCTGCCGCCGCAGCGCCTTCCACCCCAAAACGGCCACCGCCATAATGCCGCCCACTCCGGCGGTCCACAGAGCCGCTTCGAGCAGCCGCCCGGCGCCCAGCAACGCGCCGAAGCCGGCCATCAGCTTCACATCGCCGCCGCCCATGCCGCCCAGCAGATAAAAAATCAAAAACACCGCAAACCCCACCACCGTGCCGGCCAGCGCCGTCAAGCACGCCCTGCCAGCCGCTCTTTCCGATCTGCCAGCCGAAACCGCCGGCCAGCGCCGCGATGGGAATCCAATTGGCAATGTGGCGGCGGGCGAGATCATCGATCACCGCCGCGAGGCCCACCACGATTGCTATCCAAACCTGTATGCTCATCGCCTTTAACGAAACGACGCCGAACGCACCGGCGCCTCCTCGACCTGTTCCCTGGTCAACCGGGGATTCACCGCTACCGGACGCACGGGCACACCCGCCGCCCCGGGTTTCTTATGAACCTTGGGCGCCCGCATCATCAGGGGCGCGAGAAACCCAGTTTGCAGAGCGAATTCCGCCAGCGCTTTCCCCGAGGGCAGGCGCCAGCTCATCGGATCCATCCACTCCATCGGCAGATGGGGAATCCCTACGCTGCTTTTGCTGCGGCCCGCGGCGGTCTTGCGCGGACTCGGGTTCTCCGACTTCATCGCTGAATACTCTCCTTAAACTACTTCGGCCGGGTCGGGGGTTTTCATTAGCCCGCTGGCGCCAGCTTGCCCTCTTCCGTAGAACCTTAGTTTCGGGCGCTGAGCCCGCTTTCTGGGGTAAGCCGCCGGGCGCTATCGGGCTGGCGCAGGACGAACAGGATATGCTTGCCGTCGTCGGCCTCGACACGCCATTCCGGACGCTGCTTCAACAGTTGCGACGCGGCGGTATCCACCGGAATCAGCACCAAGTTGAAGTGGTACTTTTCGATGACTTTCTCCCAACCGGGCATGCCTCCCATCACTTGCAAAAAGTGATCGCCCAGTTCGGGACCGTAAAAATCGCTGCGGCCGTCGACAAAAACTTTTTGTTCGGGATGCAGGTAGATCAGGTAATCCGCCCACTGGTCGGTGGTCAGCACGCGCGCTTTGAGAATCTCCTGCTCGTGCGCGTGGATCATGGCGGTGGGGAATAATTCGCTGGGGAAGTCGCTGGGCCAGGCGATCGCGGAACCGCTCAGAGCCAGCGCGGCCACGGCCACCACCATCCAGACGCTGTATCTCTGGAACCCCCGCACCAGCTCGAAACCCATCTGATTCAAGATCCCTTTGGCGGATTTGGGGGAGGCATCGCCTACCCAGGTCTTCCACCAGGACGTCATTTCAGCCGCGATCAAGGGGGCGGTGACGGTGACGAAGATGGGCACGTGGCGCACGCTCGACAGCGCCATATAGCCCAGCGCCAAGTATCCACAAGCCATCGATCACACGGCCGCGGCGGAAGCGCGCACCGGCGGTGATCAGCCCGATAAACAGCAGGGCTTCGAACTGCAGCATGTTCTCATTGCGGAAAATGGGGGACTGGAATTCCTGCACCACTTTGCGAATCCAATCGGAGCGCAAATACTGGATGACGTGGGCGTGCAATCCCCAGCCGTAAGGATTGATCAAGGATACGGCTGCGCAGGCGGCGGTCAACAGGCCCACCGCAGTGCGGGAGCCCAGTCCGGGCTCGCGCCACGGGGACGCTGTATCCAGGCTTCGAGGGCGGCGCCGATGGCCGCAAGTCCCAGTAATCCGATCAATACCAGGAATCCGCCGTGCAAACTGGTCCATAACAAAGTGATGGGGACCAGCCACCACAGCCGCGCCGGATTGGCGCCGCGGCGGTCGGCTTCGATGAGTGCCATCGAAAGCGATAGCAAAAGCAGCGTAAATACGTGAGGCCGGGCCAGGAAGTGCATGGAGGCCGAGCCCACCGCGAGCAGCGTGACCAAGAGAGCCACAAACAAGTGCGCGCCCGCGTCGACGATGCGGCGCATTAAAGTGGTGGCGTAGAGCGCAATCATTACGCCGGCGGCCAGGACCACTCCTTTTAATCCAGCCCAGCGGAAGAGCAGAGCGTCGATAACATCGCTCAGCCATTCCCAGGCGTACCAAGGAGCCCCGGGCTTTGAAAACGAATACAGATCGTGATGCGGCACTTGGTGGTGGTCGAGAATGTACTCGCCAGTGCGGATGTGCCAGCCGACATCGGCGTCGGCCAGCAAAGACTGCCAGCCGTGCGGTCCGGAACTCATGAACAGCCAGCCGATCAGCGCGACAAACAGAAGATCCAGCAGCGAAGGCACCAGCAGGCGTCCCCAGCGATGGCGCAGCAGCGCGTCGATACGAGCCGGGGGCAAAGAGGGGAGCGCAGCAATAGTGGATTCGGGAGTCATTCGTGCGGACCTGAGGCCTGTCTACCTATTCGCCATATTGGGGCGGGCACTTTAGGCAAACGATTTGACGGTCCGGTCTTCGACTGTTTCGACGGGCGAGGCGTGTTCGGTGCCCAAGAGGCGGCGGCCCTGGACGGCCAGTTCGAAGCGGTCTTTGACGCCGGTCTTTTCGAAAATATGCATCAGGTGCACTTTCACCGTGCCAGGGGTGATGGCCAACGCCTCGGCGATCTCCTTGTTCTTCAAGCCGCCACAGACGTGATGCACGATGTCTTTTTCGCGCGGCGTCAGGCGCGGGGACGAGCGGCGGTCCATGGTACCGACGGCATGTTCGGCGAGCGAGCTTTCGATCCACACTTCGCCTTGGCTGACCGCGAGCAGGCACTCGCGCATGGCGGCGATGGATACGGTCTTCTTAAGAATGCCGCGCGCGCCTAACTGCAGCGCGCGGAAACAATCGATTTCCGCCAGATCGTTCACCCACAGGACCGGCTGGCAGCGCGGCCAAGTGCTCTTCACGTCGGAAATAAATTGGAAGATCTGCTTGAGGCCGGCGCTCTGATCGACTAACAGGACGTCGGGATGCTGGTTGCGCACCGCGTCCAGGGCGTCGGCGATTCCCGGCGTCGAGCCCAAATATTCGAACTCGCTGTCGCTGGCAAGGACTTTCGCCAGACCTTCGAGCACGATCGGCTGCGCTTCACAAGCAAACACCCTGACTGGATTCACGTAGTTTCCCTTAGGAGTTTAAAATCGACGGGGGGAGGGCCAGAGGATAGGTACTAAGTATCGTTTTACGACTGAGATGGTCCGGACATGCACCGGGATAGGATTGAATATGCGCCTCTTGAGGCTCACTAGAGCGGCTGCGTTCGAGGCGGCCGCCGGGTCCTGGCTGACTGCCGACGATCGTACCAATAACCTGATCTTGAGCCGGCTTCACACGGCGCGTTTCGGCGATGATGTCAAAAGCTGGCTGGCGATGGAGGGGGACACGCCGAAACTGGCGTTGCTCGAAACGCCTCTCGACCTGGTGCTATCCGGAGGCAGCGTGCAGGGCGCGGAATTCCTGGCGGACAATTTCGAAGCGGATGTGCGGCAATTGGTTGGGCCCGCTGAAGTGGCCGATGCTTTCGCTGCGCGGTTAAAGCGGAAGACGGGGCGTGCGGGAAGCGTCAGTATGGAGATGACCTTTTATACGCTCGAGCGGGTAGCGGAAGTCGATAGTCCCGTTGGATGCATGCGGACGGCGACGCGCGCGGAGTTGAATGAACTGGCGCCGCTAGCGGTCGCTGCGGAGAGGGAAATGGGCGTGCACGCCGAGGAACGCGACCCTGCGGCGATCGAAAGTACGCTGCGCCAAGCGATCGACGACGGCCAGCAGTTTGTCTGGGCGGAGGGTTCGAGCATTCGGGCCATGGCATCCTATGTGAGCCCGTTCAAGCACAGTGGCGCGCGCATTCGGGGCGTGTATACGCTTCCAGCGTTTCGAGGGCGCGGGTATGGCTCGGCGATCACCGCTGCGCTGGCGGCGCAGTTGCTGGACGGCGGGCAGGCGTGGGTGGCGTTATTCGCCGATAACGCGAATCCGACCTCGACCTCTATCTACCGGCGCTTGGGATTTCGGGCACACTCCATTTTTCGTACTTGGCGATTCGACTACAATAGCCAGTAGGAGAACACCCATGGATTTCGGCAAGCGTTTATGGATTGCGATGGTGGTGCTGTGCGCCTGTGCGCGGCTGCTGCCGCATCCATGGAATTTCACTCCGCTGATGGCGATTGGATTGTTTTCCGGTTATCAGGCGGCGAAGGCTTCGACCGGAATCCTGGTGACGCTTTCCGCGCTGGCGTTGAGCGATCTGGTGCTGGGCTTCGATCGCGGCTCTTGGTTTGTCTACGCGGCGGCGCTGGTGGCGGTGTTGTGTGGCCGGATCACGAGGAACCACGGCGTGGGTGCGATTGTTGCCGGGGCGCTGGGATCGAGTCTGTCGTTTTTCTTCATCACCAATTTCATGGTGTGGGCCAGCGGGCGCATTTATCCGAATACGCTGGCTGGGCTCGCGGCTTGCTTTACTGCCGGCATTCCGTTCTACCAGAATCAATTCGCCGGCGACGCGTTCTACACTCTGGCGATTTTCGGCGGCTACGCGCTGCTGAAGCGTTCCTTCCGTCCGCTGCACCAGGCCGCTTAGCGTGCGCGTCGTTTCGCTGCTGGCCGGGGCTACCGAAATCGTGTGCGCTCTGGGCGCAGGCGAGATGCTGGTAGGAAGATCACACGAGTGCGACAACCCTTCCTCGGTACGGCGGCTTCCTTCTTGCAGTGAACCGGCTTTCGACGTTTCTGTTTCGAGCGCGGCCATCGACGCGGAAGTGCGGCGCAGGCTGCACGCGGGCGAGCCGCTGTATCGCATCGACAGGGAATTGATCCGCGACCTGCAGCCGGATCTGGTGATTACGCAGTCGCATTGCGATGTGTGCGCCGTGACACCGGCGGACTTGGAACGTGGGGAGTGCGCGATTGCGGCGCGTCAACTTTCGCTGTCGGCGGCGACTGTCGAGGAAATCTTTCAAAGCGTTTTGCAGGTTGCTGAGGCGCTGGGTTTGGCGGCCGAGGGGCAGACGTTAGTCGATCACGAGCGGCAGCGGTTGAACGCCGTGCGGAAGCGGACGGCGCGCTACCGGCGGCCCACTGCGGTGCTGCTGGAGTGGACCGATCCGTTTTTCGCCATGGGCAATTGGGGGCCGGAGCTGATTGAGATCGCGAATGGCGAGCCACTGCTGGGGCACCCGGGCGAGTTCTCAACCGCGATTCCCGCGGAACAGCTTCGCGATGCCGATCCTGAATATCTGATCGTCGCGCCATGTGGGTTTCGACCTGGAGCGGGCGGAGCGAGAGCTCGGCGGGCTGGAACGGCATTCGTGGTGGAGAGATCTCAGGGCTGTGCGTGAAGGCAAGGTTGCGTTTGCGGATGGCAATTTATTCTTTAATCGCTCAGGCATGACGATTGCGGAATCGGCGGAAATTCTGGCGGAGATTCTGCATGGGGAAAAGAGGGACGGAGCCTCATTTCGCGATCGGGCGTGGCGAACGGCTGCGGAGAGACCGGTGGCGAAATGAAGCGAGTGCTGTTGTCGTGGAGCAGTGGCAAGGACAGTGTTTGGGCGCTGCATTTGCTGCGGCAAGCAGAAGGATCTTGAAATGGTGGCGCTGCTGACCACCTTCAATTCCGCGGCCGATCGGGTGGCTATGCACGCAGTGCGAAGGGCGCTGGTCGAGACGCAAGCGGAGCGGACCGGAATTCCGCTGTGGGCGGTGGAGCTGCCTTGGCCTTGCTCCAATGCCGAATACGAGGAGCTCATGCGCGGGGTTTGGGAGCGCGCGGCCGCTGAAAAAATTACGGCGGTGGCGTTCGGCGATCTGTTTCTCGAAGACATTCGCGACTACCGCGTGCGCCAATTAGAGGGCACCGGCCTGGAGCCGCTGTTCCCGGTGTGGAAAATTCCTACGGCGAAACTGGCGCGCGACATGATTGCGGCGGGCGTAAAAGCGAAGATCACTTGCGTGGATCCGGGCCAAGTGGAACGCTCCTTCGCGGGGCGGGATTACGATCAGAGCTTGCTCGATTCGCTGCCCATGAGCGTCGATCCTTGCGGAGAGAACGGCGAATTCCATACCTTCGTTTACGATGCGCCGGTGTTCTCTGCGCCTATTGCGGTGAGCACGGGCGAAATCGTCGAGCGCGACGGATTCGTGTTCGCCGACGTGCTGCCTGTTTAGCCACGGAGTTGGTAGAGGTCCGGGGTTGCTACCGGCACGCCCATTTGCTTCAGGTAGCTGAATAACTGGTGTTTGTGGTTGATCAGGTGTTCCAGGTTGCCGAGCAACAACGTCAGCACGGTCTCGCCTTGCGCGACAAACACGGTAGGGATGCGGCGCGCTAGATCGGCGTCGGTCAGCAGCGCAAAGCCTTCCTCGATGTGGCGCTCGGTAGCTTTCGACCGTCGCGGGCTGTTCGCGCAGCTTGGCGAAATGTGCCAAGCCGCTCGGGCTCAGCGGCGGCGAGAACCGCGCAGAATCCCGAGATGCAATCGAGCAGATGGCTGATGAGCTCGCCGCGTTGTCCAAGCACCGGGCGATGGCGTCCAATCCTGCCGGACTTCCGGAACTAAGCCAATCAAGTGACCGGTGCGCTCGATTTGTTCACGAATCTTTTCGAGCAACGCGTCGCGGAGTGGGGCATCAGGCATGCGCCTCCACTAGAGCGGGACGCGATGCAATGGCCAAGCCCAGCAGAGCTATGCCTGCCAGCGCCAGCCCCCAGACGGTAAGCAGGTCGTGCTGAATGAGCAATCCAGCTATGGGCGGTCCGACGATCTGCGAAACGGAGGTTAGCGATTGCGTCAGGCCCAGCACCGTTCCCTGCTCCGCGCGCGGCGTCTTTTGCGTGATCATGCTGGTGAGAATCGGGCGCACCAAGCCGCCTAGCGCCAGCACGGTGGTGCTCAGCAGCAGCCACGGAATCGAATGCGCGAAGGCCAGCATGGAATATCCCACCACGTAAGCGGCGAAGCCGACTCGGTTCAACGTACGCTCACCGAAGCGTTTGACCAAGCGGCCCAGCGCGGGGCCTTGCAGACCGATGCCTAGCAACCCAGCGTAGGCCCACACGTAGCCGGTTTGTTCCGGGCCAAACGGCTTGCCGTGCCAAGTGATGCGGCGCTCGACGAACAGCGCCAGAGCCGAGACGAACATCGAAAAAGAAAACATGAATACTAGAAACTGCACCAGCATGATGCCCAGGCCGGGCTGCCGGAAATAGCGTCCGTATTCGCCCCACTGCACCAGCGACAAACGGCGTCCGCCGGGGCCGCTAGGCCCGCTTTGTACCGGGTGAACATTCTTTACGGAAGGCAAAAGAAACGTGGTGGCCATGATGCTGGTGAAGGACATCAGCGCGGCGGCGAAGATCGGCATGCGGTAATCGAAATGCGACAGGAATCCAGAGATCGCGGGGCCGATCAGGAAGCCGAGCCCAAAGGCGATACCGATCACGCCGAAGGATTTCGCGCGCTCTTCGGGCTTGGTGACGTCCGAGATGTAGGCTTGCGCGAGTGACAAGTTGCCGGCGGTGGCGCCGTCGATGATGCGGCCCAGGAACACGACCCAGAGCGTCCCGGCGAAAGCCGTGATCAGGAACCCGATGAGTGTACCGATCTGGCTGACAATCAGCAGCGGCTTGCGACCGACGTGATCCGACATGCGGCCGAGCAGCGGGCCGGAAAACAACTGGCACAGCGCGTAGACGCCCACCAGCCAGCCGACCTGCGACGGGCTCGCGCCAAGTTTCTCGGCGTAGAACGGCAGCAGCGGGATCATGATCGTCAACCCGAGGACGTCCACGGCGACGATTAAGAAGATGGGGAGAAGAGGAGACTTACGCAAACCCTTTTATCATCCCATGCGAGTTACCCCTGCGGGCTTTCACGAGACATCTCATCGATGAGGCTCGACAGGGTGTCATCCATGCGGCTGCGTAGTTTCCTGTTGAGCACCACATCCAAGGCTTGCCTGGCTGCTTCAATGCTGAGCAAATACTCGTCCGGCATTGCTCCCAGCAAATAGATGCGTGCGCTATGCAAATGTTCCAGGAGCGGGTTGGGCTCGCGGAGAGGCTTCAACGAGGCGATCATTTGATCGAGGCGCGAGATATTGGCTTCTCTTTTCGCTGGACTTAATGTTGCATGGCGCATAGTGAATCCACCCCTCGTTAGATTCTTGACAGGGCCGGTTGTCACATTCTTAACGCGATTCTTCCGCTCCGGGCCCGCATGGAGTATATTGCTTAGACGAAGGAAGGAACATCATGACCAAACGAATCTTCGTTGCTGTCACCGCGTTTGGGCTGCTCGCCACCGTGGCTTTCGCCCAGGAAGGGAAAGATGCAAGCGCTGTTCTGCACAAGTCCGCCGCTGCCATGGGTGCCGCCAATTTGAATTCCATCCAGTTCTCCGCTAACGGCAAGGCTGCTTCGCTGGGGCAGAGTTACCTGCCCACGGTGGCCTGGCCGACGCTGAATGTCACCAGCTACACGCGGACCATCGATTATCCCAGCCAGTGTTCGCGCGAGGAAATGGTGCGGACGCTTGAAGACCCGCCGGCCAAGGGCGGCGGCGCTCCATTCGCGGGCGAACAGAAGCAGGTGAATATACTGTGCGGAGCCTACGCCTGGAACCAGCCTGGCAACGCGCCGCAACCGGCTCCGGGAAATGTGGAGGAACGGCAACTCCAGTTAGTGATGACGCCGCAAGGTTTCGTGAAGCAGGCCATGATCAGCAACGCCACCGCCAAGAAGGGCAAAGGCGGTACCGAGGTTTCGATCACGGCGGTGGGCAGGCTCAATGTGGTGGGCACCATCGACGGCCAGGGCATGGTGACGAAAGTCGAGAGCTGGATGGCGAATCCGGTGCTGGGCGACATGCTGGTGGAAACCGATTATTCGGATTACAAGGATTTCGGCGGCGTGAAGTTTCCCACTCACATCGTGCAGAAGCAGGGCGGCTACATGGTGCTGGATCTCAACGTCACGGATGTGAAGCCCAACGTGGCGAACGCGGCGATTAAGGTGCCCCAGGCTGTTGAAACAGCCACGGCTCCGCCGGTTCGTGTGGAGTCGCAGAAGATGGCCGACGGCGTTTGGTTCATCGGCGGCGGGATCACACAACAGCGTGCTGATCGAGTACAAGGACTTCGTGGCGGTGGTCGAAGCGCCGCTTAGTGAGGAACGGTCTCTCGCTGTGATTGCGGAAGTGAAGAGGCTGGTGCCCAACAAGCCTATTAAGTATTTGGTCAACACGCATCATCACTGGGATCACTCAAGCGGCGTCCGCACTTACGTAGCGGAAGGGGCCACCATCATCACCAGCGAAGTGAACAAGCCTTACTACGAAGCCGCCTGGAAAGCGCCGCGCACGCTGAGCCCGGACAATCTTGCGAAGAGCGGGAAGAAGGCGACGTTCATTACGGTGAAGGATAAATACGAGCTGACCGATGGCACGCGCACGCTGGATCTGTATCACACCGACGGCGACAACCATAACGGCGCGATTCTGTTCGGCTATATGCCTGCGGAGAAGATTCTGATCGAGGCTGATGATTTCACGCCGCCGGCGCCGAACGGCCCGGGACTGGTGCCGCTCGCGGCGCAGTTCGGCAATAACCTTTATGAGAACATTCAGCGGCTGAAGCTGGATATCCAAACCATAGCGCCGCTGCATGGACGCGTGGTGCCGTATACAGAAATGCCCAAGGCTCTCGGAAAAGGATAGCGGATGCGGATTTCGCGAGTCGTCTGCGGCGGGATTTTGTTCGCGGCTTTTGCCGCGGCACAATCCCCTGCGCTGCGGGATTACAAGACAGTAACGGCGGAGCGGCTCACCAAGCCGGACGATGGCGATTGGACCATGATCCGGCGCACATATGACGGCTGGGGCTACAGTCCGCTGACGCAGATTACTACGGACAACGTGCAGCGCCTGCAGCCCGCGTGGATATTCGCAACCGGCGTGACCAGCGGTCACGAAGCTGCGTCCGCTGGTAAACAACGGCGTGATGTTCGTGGCTACGCCAGGGAGCCAGGTGCTGGCGATTGACGCGTCGACCGGCAACCTTCTGTGGCGCTACCGCAGGCAGTTGCCGGCGGGCGCGATCTTGCCGCATCAGACCAGCCGCGGGGTCGCGCTCTACGGCGACAAAGTGTTCTTCGCGGCGGGCGACGCTACGCTGGTGGCTATCGACGCTAAGACCGGCAAGGAAGTCTGGACCAAGAGTGTGGCCGATAACCAGACCGGATACTACATGACGCTCGCGCCGCTGGTCGCCGGCGGCACAGTGATGGTGGGCGCGTCGGGCGGCGAACTGGGTATCCGCGGCTTCGTCGCGGCGTTTCAAGCGGACACGGGCGAAGAGCTGTGGCGAACTTACACCGTGCCCGGCGCCCGGAGAGCCGGGCAGCGAGACTTGGCCCAAGGGCGAGCAGTGGAAGAACGGCGGCGGCTCAGTGTGGGTCACCGGCAACTACGATCCGGTAACCAACCTGGCGTACTGGGGCGTCGGCAACGGCGGTCCGTGGATGGGCGATCAGCGGCCCGGCGACAACTTATATACTTCGTCCACTATCGCGATCGATGTGGCGACCGGGAAGATCAAAGGGCACCATCAGTACGATCCCAATGAATCGTGGGATTGGGATGAGGTGTCGCCGCCGATTCTGGTGGATTACCAACGCAACGGCAAAACGGTTAAGGGCCTGATCGATGTGGCGCGCGACGGGTACTTGTGGTTCCTCGAACGCACGCGATGGCGCGATCAACTTCGTCGAGGGCACGCCGTTCGTGAAGCAGAACGTCTATAAGAGTCTGGACCCCAAGACGGGGCGGCCGGAAGTCGATCCGGACCGCAAACCGGGCACCGGGAAGACTGCGGATTTCTGCCCGTCGCTGTGGGGCGGGAAGAACTGGCCGCCGATCGCCTACAGTCCGCAGACGCGGATGATTTATATTCCGGCGAATGAGAATCTGTGCATGACTAGCACTGGCGAGAAGGTGGAGTACACTCCGGGCGGGCGGTACTTGGGCGCCCGAACTCAATTGTCGGTGGCGCCCGGGCGCCGATCACATCGGCGAAGTGCAGGCCTGGAATGTCGACACCGGCAAGCGGGTGTGGACCCACACTTACGCGAACTCGCAGAACTGGGGGCCGATGCTCGCGACCGGCCGGCGGACTGGTTTTCAGCGGCGGAACCAACGATCGCATGTTCCACGCCTTCGACGCCGCGAGCGGAAAACTGCTGTGGGAGTTCCCCACCAGCTCCGGCATCACCGGGCAGCCAGTATCATTCATGGTGGACGGCAAGCAGTACATCGCCGTGCAATCCGGGTGGGGCGTGGACGCGCGCTCCATGCAGGCGGTGCTGAATACGCTGATTCCCGGAAAGTATCCGGAAGTGCCGGAGGGCGGCGCCATCTGGGTATTCGCCGTCAAGTAATTTTCTGAGATCGTATAGCGCCTAACGGCGGCCGTGGCGCCGATCCGAACGCCGCGATCGTTAGTGGGCGGTTTCCTTGTAGGTGCCCTTTTTCTTGGACGTCTCGATGAGCGTGGGATAAAACTGCACGAAGGTGGTATCGGTGGCGCCGTTCTTCTCGTGGCAGGAGTAGCAGTCGGCAGTCTTGGGAAACAACGTGCCTCTATCGCCGCCATCGTGGAATCCGTAGAAGGCCCAGCCGCCGCGAGCCGAATCTTTGACGTGCACTTCCATGGCGGCCACTCTGGTTTGCACCCGCCCGTCCTTGTTAATCGATAGCCGGCTCTCGGAGGAGCGAATTTCAAGTACTAAAACGGTTTTGTCGGGCCAAAGCCCGGTCTTCAAAAAGCCCTGATAGGCTTCTGGGTTGACGAACACATTCTCGAACGCGGGATTTTCGGAGGAGCCGCCGGTGTAAGTCATGCCGATACCAGACGAAAGAAAGATCCACTGGCGGTAATCCTTCGGAAGAACCAGTTCCCCATCCTTGGTGTATTGCTGCGCGAGCGCCGAGCTTGCGAGGCACAGCGCGATGACGATCGCCGTTTTCATTTGGAGCGATGTTAGCACATCGTGCGCTTCGCGCACTGCTATCGAGCGGGTGGCTTGACACCGCTGCTTCACGCCGATACCGTGATTCAGATAGGAGGTGTCTCTCGTGCGCCATTGGTTTGCCGCGATCTGGTTGCTCGCTCCGTTCGGGCTCACCGCCCAGGTCTCTACGGTGGCGGCAAAGCCAGCCGGCGCGGCCACGGTTAAGCCCTGGACACCTGCTCGCACCGTAGACGGCCAACCGGATTTGCAAGGAACCTGGACCAACGCGAGTAACGTGCCGCTGGAGCGCCCCGCAGGACTGGGAGCCAAGGAGTTCTACACGCCCGAGGAGGCTGCCGCAAAGACGAAGGCGGGATTCCAGGGCGATCGGCCGGTGACCGTCGAAGCGCATTACGATTTGAGCCAGTTCGGACTAGATCCCAGTCAGGGCAAGTTCGCGCCGAATCTGCGGACCTCTCTGATCATCGGGCCGGAAGGCCGAGTCCCGCCGCAGACTCCGGAAGCACGCGCGCGCATTGCGGCCAACGCAGCCAAGGCCAAGGGCCACGAATTCGACGCCGCGGAAAACCGGCCTTTGAGCGAGCGCTGTATCCTATGGCCGAACCAGGGTCCGCCGATGCTGCAATCCGGCTATAACAGCAACCTGCAGATCTTTCAGGGCGCTGGATACGTGGCGATCCTGCAGGAGATGATCCACGACGTTCGCATGATTCCCACCGACGGACGCCCGCATCTTCCGGCTAACATCCGCCAGTGGCGAGGCGACTCGCGCGGTCATTGGGAGGGCGACACGCTGGTGGTCGACACCACCAACTTCACTAGCCGGACCGCCTTTCGCGGTTCCACGGAATCTCTGCATGTGATCGAACGTTTCACGCGCACCGCGGAAGACGTCATCCTCTACGAATTCACAGTGGAAGACTCCGCCACATGGACCAAGCCGTGGACCGTACAAATGCCTTTAGCGAAAGCGCCGGGCCGGATCTTCGAATACGCGTGCCACGAAGGGAACTATGGGATGGCGAATACGCTTAGCGAAGCCCGCGCGCTCGAGGCCGAAAAGAAGGCGGGAAAATAAGCATGCGTTTTGCGGGAGCACTTCTGCTGATCGCCCTGGCCGCGGCGCCCGCCGGAGCGCATCATTCATTCGCCGCCGAGTTCGACGCGAACAAGCCGCTGAAGCTGCGCGGTAAAGTCACCAAGGTCGAGTTCATCAACCCTCACTCCTGGATACATATAGATGTCACCGGCGAGGACGGC
Source organism: Bryobacterales bacterium (assembly GCA_963745995.1). Lineage (GTDB taxonomy): Bacteria > Acidobacteriota > Terriglobia > Bryobacterales > Bryobacteraceae > Palsa-187. The sequence goes on along the minus strand of CAVUZF010000004.1, from coordinate 1,367,552 downwards.
AAAGTGACCAACTGGGGAGTGGAAGGCGGTAGCCCCAACGCACTGCTGCGGCTGGGCTTTACCAAGGACGCGCTGCCCTTGGGAACGGAGATTGTGGTCGACGGCTATCAGGCCAAAGACAGCTCCAACCGCGCGGTGGGCAAAGATCTCACTTTCACCGACGGGCGACGCCTGTTCCTCGGCGGCTCCGCGCCAGGCGCTGAGGGCGACAGCGGCGAAAAAAAGTAGAAATCCGCTGGCCAATTTGGACTTGCGCATCGCGGACTATTGACATACACCTGTCACTCGAATAGAATCGAACCCGGGCTCACATATCAGTTTTAGGCTTACGACGGTCGAGGGGTCGGCTGGCTTAAGTAATTGTGGACCAAAGGGGAAGCACGCAAGGGGTCCCCGATGAGGTTAGGAGAATAAATGAAAAGCTACACCAGGTTAGTGTGCGCTTTAGGCGCATTGCTGCTCGTTTTCGGTATCGGCACGGGACGGTTGAACGCTCAAGCCACTGCTGCGATTTCCGGCACGATTACAGACACCTCCGGCGCCGCCATGGCGGACGCGCAGGTGCAGGCGAGAAATACCGGAACCGATATCACTTCCAGCACTACCACGGACTCCCAGGGGCGTTTCCGCTTCCCGGATCTATTGATCGGCAACTACGATCTGATCGCTCAGAAAATGGGCTTCCAAACCGTAACCCGAAGGGGCATCACGCTCACGGTAGGTTCGCAACCCGTAGCCGACTTCCAATTACCGGTGGGCGCGCAGACGCAGACCGTCGACGTGCAAGGCGAGGTTTCGCAGGTGGAAACTCAATCCACCGCGGTCGGTGCACTGGTTGAAGGAAAGCAGATTCGAGATCTGCCTCTTAACGGACGCAACTTCACTCAGCTCCTGACGCTGGCTCCGGGCGTGACGCAGATTCCCCTGGGCGCGCCCGGTGCGGGCAGCACTTTCTACGGCAACGGGCAGAAGTATTCAATTGCCGGTTCGCGTCCTTCGGGACAAGCTTATCTGCTGGATGACCAGGACATGGTGAACTTCTGGAACAACGGTCCGGGAGCGGGCGGTTTGGGTACGGCGCTGGGCGTGGACGCCATTGCCGAGTTTCAGACCTTGACCAATACCTATAGCGCACAATTCGGCGGCAACGGCGCCGTGGTCAATGCGTCGAGCCATTCCGGCACAAACGCGTTCCACGGTACCGCTTTCGACTTTCTGCGCAACAACAAACTGGAATCGCGCAACTTTTTCGACAACACACCTTCGGCGCCGCCGTTCCGCCGCAATCAGTTTGGCGGCAGCATAGGCGGTCCCATCAAGAAGGACAAGATTTTCTTTTTTGCGAATTATGAAGGCCTGCGGTCAACCCAGATCCTGACTAATATCGTCACGGTTCCGGACCAGTGCGCGCACCAGTTTCTAACCTCCACGGTTACCCCAGGCGTCTGCGGGGCTCCAGTTGCGCAGAACGGAACTCCGTATGCCACCAACCTTGCAGTTCGCCAAGCGATTCAGGGTGCGATGGCGCTCTATCCGAACACGGCTTTTAATGAACTTTTGACCAACGGCGCCGCCAGCGGCACCGGGCAAGCCTTCGTACCGAATCCCAACATCGGCAATGAGAATTATCTACTGGGCCGCGTGGATTACACGTTGTCCGACAAAGACTCGCTGTTCGTGCGCTACGTGATGGACCGGGCCACTCGCAACTTCACTACCAACGTCCCTTACTGGCCCGAGCTCGATACGACTCGGGACAATTTCGTCAGCGTGGAAGAGCGGCGCATTATCTCGGCCCGCTTGGTGAACCTGGCGCACGTAGGGTTCTCGCGGACCTGGGAAGCTGCCAACGTCTACGGCTCGCCGGTGGTTAGCGGCGTGACCGGCAATGTGCTGTCGGGCCCCAACGTTCTGGCGGGCGTCACCGTGACACCTGGCACCATCGCAACTCCCGGCAATCATCCTCTCCAGTTCTTTGGAACAGCGGCGGGACGCGAAGACGGCACCACCGGTACTTTTTCGGGAACGACGGCACTGGGCGCCAGCACCACGCTGCCCTTCTATCTGGTCCCCAATAAGTTCCAAATGGGTGACGATGTCATCTGGACCTCCGGCGCGCACAGCATCAAGATCGGCGGCAACGCCACCCGGCTCCGCGAGAACACCTGGGCGCCCTTCGTGGTGGGCGGCAACTGGACTTTCCCCAGCCTCACGGCATTCGAGCAGGGGGCAGCTTCGCAAGTGCAGGGACAGGTTTCCGACTTGCAGAATCCTACGGCGGACGCCACCAAAGACTACCGTTACTGGGTCTTCAATTTCTACGCCGAGGACCAGTGGAAAGTGAGCAGCCGGCTTACCCTGAACGTGGGTGTTCGCTACTCGCCGACGACATCTATCGGTGAGGTTCGCCATCTGATGTACGATTTGGTGAATCCGCCCTTCGGATCGTTCGTTCCGGTCACCACGGAAACCGGCAGCAATCCTTCTCTCAGGAATTGGGATCCGCGTGTTGGTCTGGCCTTCGATCCATTCAAGGATCACAAGACCTCGATCCGCGCCAGCTTTGGCATGTTCCACAACGTGCTGTACTCGCGCGATCTCAACTACTGGCTGCAGCCGCCATTCCTGACGGCGACGCAGACCGCGGCGCAGGGCTTGCTGTATCCCAACCTGTTTTCCAACCTGGGACCGGGTAGCGGCACCATCACCATTCCCAACAACGGCAGCTTGAGCATCACCAACGGGAATTTCTATGGGGTCGACTCCACTCCGTATCAGATGCAGTGGAACTTCAACATTGAGCGTGAAGTGATGGCCAATACCGTCGCCACCATTGGGTACATCGGGTCGCACAACCTGCACATGTTCATCCAGCAGGATTTCAATCCTCCGGTGCCGTGTCTTGCGGCGGGTCAGGGTTGCTTCTACAACGGGGCTCCGACGTTCGCCAGCGCCACCGGTCTGGTCAATACTCGTGTGAACCCGCAATACAACAGCCTGCAGATGGCGGACAACCTGGGGGACTCGCACTATGAGGCGCTGCAAACCAGCTTAAACCGCCGCTTCTCCAATAACTGGCAAGCACAGATTTCCTACACCTACTCCAAATCCATAGACAACGGTTCGGGCACCTATGGCCTGGATGGCGGCGGCCTCGGTTCCAACCCGCTCAACCTTAATACGGACCGCGGGCTGTCGAATTTCAACCGGACAAATAACTTCCGGGTGAGCGGCATCTATTCGCTGCCGTCTCGCGTCAAAGGATTTGTCGGCCAGGTGGTCAATGGCTGGCAGGTCACCGGAGTTTTCACCTACCTCTCCGGCGCGCCGGCGAATCCGACTTCAGCGCCGAATCGCGTGTTCACGGGCAGCGGACAGAATGCGGGTCGCCCGAACGCCGTCGCTGGATGCGATCTCAATTCGGGATTCCAGCAGTTACATGGATTGTGGTTTAATCCGAACTGTTTCAGCCTGCAAGCCATTGGGACGTTCGGAGACGCGGGGCGTGACACCATCATTGGACCGAATCTGTGGGACTTGGACAACTCGCTGATCAAGGATTGGAGGGTGACCAAGATCTCGGAACAGTTTACCGTGCAGTTCCGAGCCGAAGCTTTCAACATCCTGAATCACCCGTCGTTCCAAAATCCTGCCACTGCGATGTTCGCGGGCAACCCCGGTCCTGGGGCCCAGGCTCCCGGAGTGGCTCTGAATCCCAGCGCAGGTAGAATCACGGCGACCAACAGTCAGCCGCGCCAGATACAGTTGGCTTTGAAGATCACGTTCTAAGCACAACCTTCTCTCCTCGTTGTTTTACGGCTGTCGCCTTCCGGTGGCAGCCGTTTTGTTTTATACTCCACCCATGAACTTGCGCTTGACCACTACTGTGCTCCTGGTATTCTCGATCATGGTTGACGCCCAGGACCGCATGCCGCCTATTCCCGCCGATAAACTGACGCCGGCGCAAAAACATTCCGCGGAGTTGCTGGCCGCCACTCCTCGCGGCGCGGGCGGCGCCGGCGGACCCTTCGTAGCGCTGCTGCGCAGCCCTGAGCTGATGGATCGCTTGCAGGCGGTGGGCGAGTATTTACGCTACAAGAATTCCGTGCCGCAGAAGCTGGTGGAGATGGCGATCATCATGACCGCGCGGCAGTCGATGCAGCAATACGAGTGGAACGCGCACTATCCACTGGCGCTGAAAGCTGGACTGCCGGTAGAGACTGCCAATGCGATCGCCGTGGGGCGGCGTCCCGAGGGTCTGGCTGCGGACGAGGAAATCGTTTACAACTTCACCGCCGAGCTGCTGCAGAATAAGAGCGTGAGCGATGCTACCTACGGACGGATGCTGGCTAAGTTCGGCGAGCAGGGTGTAGTCGACACTACCGGGCTGGTGGGTTATTACTCTACGCTGGCGCTGATTTTGAATGTGGCGCGCTCGCCTGCGCAGGCGGATAGCACGGCCCCCAAGCTGACGCCGTTCCCACGCTAAAAAAGAGGGACGGAGCCTGATTATTATCTCGTAAAGGAGTCGCGCTGAAATCTTTATGGAATAAAAATGAGGCTCCGTCCCTCTTTTAGCCGAAGAAGGCGCGCTGGATGAACCAATAGGCGGCGAGCAGTCCGATCGCAATCGACACCGCCGGGCGCAGTTTCGTCCAACCCGATTTGATCAGGTCCTCGATTGCGGGGAATAACAGCACCACGAACACAATCTGCCCGATCTCGACTCCCAGGTTGAACGAGAACAGCGACAGCGCCAGATTGGCGCGCGGCAGTTGCATCTCGCGCAGGACGTTCGAGAAGCCGAAGCCGTGCACCAGTCCGAACAGGAACGTGAGTTTCCAGCGGTCCATGGTGCGCTTGCGGATCAGGTTCTCCACCGCCACGTAAAGGATGCTGGCGGCGATCATGCTCTCGGTAAAGCGCGAGGGCAGGACGACCACGTTGAAAGTCGCCAGCGCCAGCGTAATGCTGTGCGCCACGGTGAACGAGGTGATCACCTTTACCAGTGACCGCAGCGTCGCGGTGGCGATCAGCAGTCCCAGCAAGAACGCTAGATGATCGTAGCCAGTAGCAATATGCTGTATACCCAGCCACACGAATCGCCCCAGCGTCTGCCACCACCTGCCGCTCGACTGCGTGAAAAACGCGGTGCGATTGCGGTTGTCGAGAATCTGTTCCTGGAGCCGGCCGTTGAGCAGTAACGCTCGCCAGGTGCACGTGCCCCGGCCCTAGAATGTCCGGCATGGTCGAGGTCATCTGCAGTGCCAGCACTTGCTGCGGGAACACGTAGGTCAGATTCAGCAGCAGCACATGTTCGTCGAACAATTCGTATTTGTCGCGCGTGACGCGCACCGGCGGACCCGAACTGCTCAGCGTGAAATGCTGCAGGATGGCCGCGTATACACGATCGAACGACTGCGCGAATTCTTCCTGGGACACGACCTTGTCGCCGTTCCGATCGACGCCCGGAAAATCCAGTAGATTGAAAGTGAGCTGCGCCGACACTTCGCGCCCGCGCACCACCAGGCGCGATTCACTGCGATACAAATCGTGAGCTTCAAGCGGCGCCAGAGCCGCACCCGCCAGGACCAGCCCCAGCCACATTCCAACCCGACGCATATCTATGTATGGTCGCCTGAAGCCGGTGCTTCCCGCCATGCGCATGGCGCAAACCCTTGCGCCTGTCGCCATTTGCCATGCTATACTGAACCTCGTATCATTTTTCGGGAGGCACTAAATGGATTATCCGGTTACCGGAATTCACCACATAACCTTGTGCGCCGATCGCGCACAACAGGACGTCGATTTTTGCACGAAAGTGATGGGCCAGCGCCTGATCAAGCAGACCGTTCTGTTTGACGGACGTTACGCTCACTATCACTTGTACTACGCCAACGCGAACGCCGAGCCGGGCTCGGTGATGACCACTTTCCCCTTCGGACGTGTCAAGGGACGCCCGGGTTCGGGGCAGATTGAAGCCACTGTTTACGCGGTTCCCAAAGGGACGCTCAAGTTCTGGGCCGATCAGCTCAAGAAGCACAAAGTGGAAAACGGCGGCATGAAGGAACGCTTCGGGCAGGGCTATATCCGCTTCAAGCATCCTTCCGGTTTGCAGATGGAAGTGATCGAAGATCCCGAAGACAAGCGCAAGGGCTGGGTTACGCCGGAAGTCAGCTCCGATGTCAGCATGCGCGGCTTTGAAGGCGCGGTGCTCTCGGTGCGCGAGATCCCCGAAACCGAGCGCTTCTTTGTGGAGGCGCTGGGGTTCCGCAAGGTCGGCGTCGATGGGGATTATCATCGCTACGTAGTCGGCAAGGGCGGCCCCGCGAAGACGGTTGACCTGTTGCTTGAACCGCAGCGCCCGGCCGGCAGTTGGACCTTCGGCTCCGGCACCGGCCATCATCTGGCCCTTGAAGTCGCCGACGATGACGCGCTCGCCGTGCAAAAGGGTTACTACGAGGAACTGGGTTACACCGATTGCTCGGAGATCAAGGACCGCATGTATTTCCACTCCATCTACTGCCGCTGTCCCGGCGGGATTCTAGTGGAATGCGCGGCCACCGCTCCGGGCGGCTTCGCTAAGGACGAACCATACCTCGAACTGGGCACGCACATGCTGCTGCCGCCGTGGTTCGAACATCGCCGCGCGGAAATCATGGCCATGCTGGAGCCCATCACGGTTCCCGAATACAACGATCCGATGCCTGCGGTAACACCCGCGAATGTCTCGCGCCGCACCTCAGCCGAGTTCATCCCGACCGATAAGAAATGAGTCTGTTAGACCCCCCGGCGCCGGCCCGAGTGGTTGAGGCTGGCGCCCCGAGGGGGGCCGCGCAACGGGCGGGCGTGCTGATTCACGGCCGCGACCGGACGCCTGAAGAAATGATCGGCCTCGCTGCCGGTTTAGAGTTAGATCGAGTTCGCTGGCTGGCCCCCACAGTGGAAGGAGGGAGTTGGTATCCGGGTCGCTTTTTCGACCCGATCGCGGCGAACGCGCCGCACATTTCGCGAGCCTTTGAGATGTTCGATCAGGTCATCGAGGACGCGAGCGAAGGCGGACGGCTTCCGCCGAGCCAGATCATTGTGATGGGATTTTCGCAGGGCGCTTGCCTTGCGTTGGAGTATACAGTGCGCAACTTGGGGCGTAGCCGCAACATCGTGGCGTTCACCGGGAGGGCTGTTCGGCTCTCCTGGGGCACTGTGGCCTGCTTATCCACGTCCCCTATCGCGCACCCGGGTTCTGCTCACGGGGAGCGACTCCGACGATTGGGTACCGGAAGAACACGTTCGCGAATCAGCCCGAGTTCTATCGGGCCTGGGCGCTGAGGTGACGCTGCGCATCTATCACAACCGTCCCCACTTGATCTCGGACCCGGAAATCGAAGAGGCGCGCCGCTTCCTCCAATCCAATCCCTAATTCCATGCCAACGCCGAAACCCCGCCAAACCGATCGTGACTTTGTGGCCTCGCTCGACCGCGGCCTGCGTATCTTGAGCGCCTTTGAGCGCGATGAGCCCGAGCTCACTCTGAGCGAAGTGGCGCAGAAGACCGGGCTGACGCCCGCCACCGCGCGCCGCTTTCTGCTGACGCTGAAGTCGCTCGGCTATGTGGGCATGAACGGACGCCGTTTTGTGCTGCGCCCCAAGGTGCTGGATCTGGCGTACTCGTATCTGGATTCGATGAATGTGGACGAAGCACTCCAGCCCTATTTAAGAGAATTAGTCCAACGCACCGGCGACTCAAGTTCTGTGACGGTGCTCGAAGGCACGGAGATCGTATATATCGCGAATGCGTCGGTGCGCCGCGTGGTGCGACTGGGCGCGGGCGTGGGCAGCCGTTTTCCCGCGTATCCCACTGCCATGGGCCGGGTCCTGCTGGCATACTTGCCGAAGGAAAAACTGGACGCCTTCTTCGCGAGCCAAAAGTTCGAGATGATCACGGAGTTCACGGAAACGAATCCCGACAAGATCCGCAAGCATCTGGATAAAATCCGCGCCGACGGCTACGGCGTAGTGCAAGACGAGCTGGAAGTTGGACTGGTGTCGCTCGCAGTGCCGTTGAAAGACCACTCCGGCCACGTCTTCGCCGCGATGAACTGCTCGTCGGTCGCCCGCCGCACCGACGGCAAAGAAATGTTACGCACGCGCCTCGACCTGTTGCGCGAGTACTCGACGCAAGTTTCCTCCGCGCTGATGCGCTTCCCGGCGCTGGCGCACTCAGTGGCAAGCGAACATGTCGACGGCGCACAACGCGCCGCCGACCGCTTACGCCGCTTGAACCAACGGCGCGGATTATTGCGGTACTAACTTAGTTGGCGGCCTTCTTGCCCCACAACTTCTTCGATGCGATCGCGGCACCTTCGGCTAGCGACTTCATCTTCATCCAGCAGAACGCAGGGTATACCGCGCCAAAACCCGCGAAAGTCCCGAAGCCGCAATCCGTGCCGGCGATCACGCGCTCGCGTCCCACTACATTCGCGTAGTTCATCAGGCGCATGGCCACCACTTCGGGGTGCTCCACATAGTTGCTCGATGAAGCGATCACGCCCGGAACCAGCACCTTGTCGTCCGGCAGCTTGATGTCTTTCCAGGCCTGATATTCATGCTCGTGGCGCGGGTTGGAGCCTTCCACTAGCAACGCCATGGGCTTTACTTTTACGGCGATGGGGAAAATCTTGTGGCAATCCATGTCATGCACGTGCGAGCCTTCATAGTTGCCCCAGCACACGTGCAAGCGGACGCGATCCGCCGGGACATTGGCCAGCGCATGGTTGAGCGCCTCCACCTGCATCTCGGCATTGCGCAGAAATTCTTCGTCGCTGAGTTTCTTGAAGCGGGTGTGGCGGCCCATCGCCAAGTCCGGACAATCCAGTTGCAGGAGCAGCCCGGATTTGACGATCATCTCGTATTCCGCCTGCATCGCATCCGCCAGCGCGCCCAGATAGGCTTCGTGCGTGGGATAGTACTCGTTGGGCTGGAACACAGCGATGGTCCCCGGCGAGACCGCGTTCATGAAACCTTCCGTCACCTTCGCGGTGGCGAGGGCGGCCTTCATGTTGTCGATGTCCTTTTGGAGCGTGCTCAGGTCCTTCACTTTGATGGGGCCTTTGCAGACCGGCCGCTTATATGTTGCCGAGTGGCCCGCCGCAACCAGGCGGTCGCGGTATTCCGGAAAGTCGTCCAGATCCTGCGGCGTGGGCCGCGAGGAATCGCCTTCGAAACCGGTCAGGCGATGACGAATGTAAGTGGCGTAGCTGATTTTGCTAGTCTCGCCGTCGCTGACGATATCGACGCCGGATTCCTGCTGCTTCTGAATGGCGTCGGCGACGCCGCGCTTCATGGTGGAGTCAAAAAGCGCCTGGTCGACCGGTTCACCGCGGTCCTGCGCAAACAATAAGTCCACTACGTCCTGGGGGCGCGGGAGGCTCCCGACATGAGTTGTAAGAATGCGTTCCGTGCTGGTTTTCATGGTATCCAACCGAGGATATCATGGCCATGCAATGGCCAACCGGTAAGGGGTCTGCGCTAAGCGCAAACTGGCGATACAACAAAAGAGGGCGGCCGAAGCCACCCTGGTTTTGCCCATCGCAGCGGTACTCCGCAATGAAATGCCGCGTCACCGGGTACGGTTAAGCGGCAAGCGCAAATAAAAGCAGGGTGGGAGATATCCCACCCTGCCATTTCCTCCGACAACTCTTATTTCCGGCCGGCGCCGCTTGTCCAAGAACGGCGCACCGTATTATTTGTCTCTTTCCGGTCCGGCCCGGGCGACCTCTAGGCGTTCACGCAGGAATTGGATTAACTCGCCTCCCGAATGAAACCTTAAAGATTTTCCGGTATCTACTTCTTCAATGCGGCCTTCGAGCTCTTCCCGGCTCTGTTCTTGGGGCGCTCCTAGGTGCACAACGTAAGCTCCCTGCATAACAAAATCAAGCTTACAGGATGGTGGCGAATCCAGCGTGAAGAAACCGTTTCGTTTCCGTGAAGTATAGAGTAACGCGGTGAAACCGGCAGGCATCCTTTGAGCAGGCTGTATATAATCAAAGAACTCTCGGGTGTGTAAGGCCAGTAAATGAAAGCGTTTGGTCCGTTCCGGCTGGACCCAGCGAACCAGTGTCTGCTTCGCGGCGAGACCCGTATCGCCTTGACCCCCAAGGTGTTTGCGGTTCTGCGCCATCTTATCGACCACCCCGGAAGGTTGGTAACCCAGCACGAACTCCTCGAAGCGATTTGGCCGGAGACCTACGTCCAACCGGAAATCCTGCGCAAATACATTTTGGAGCTGCGCAAGGCGCTGGGGGACGATCCGAAGACTCCACGGTTCATCGAAACCCTGCCGAAACGCGGGTACCGGTTCGTGGCGGCTCTTCAGGAAGAATCGTTTATGCCGCCGGAAGGAGGCCCTGCGGCACCGGTGGGACGCGAGCGCGAGTTGGCGGAGTTAGATTCGCACTTGCGCAAGTCGCTCCAGGGCCACCGTCAATTAGTTCTAGTAACGGGGGAAGCGGGCGTCGGCAAGAGCACGTTGCTGGACGCTTTCGAGCAGCGCCTGGGCGGCCACGAAAACATGCGCATCGCACGCGGCCAGTGCGTCGAAGGGTTCGGCGGCAAGGAAGCGTACTACCCCATCCTGGATGCTTTCGGCCATTTAGTGCGAGGACCGGGCTCCGAAGGTACGATTCAGATCCTGGCGTCACAGGCTCCTACATGGCTGATCCAGTTCCCCTCCCTGCTGCGGCCCGAGCAGCGCGACGCCCTGCAGCGCGAAATCCTGGGGGCGACGCGGGAACGCATGGTGCGGGAAATCTGCGAGGCCCTGGAATCGATGACGGCGAAGATTCCGTTGGCGCTGATTCTCGAAGATCTGCATTGGGTGGACCCATCCACGTTGGATTTAATTTCGGCTCTTGCGCGGCGGCGCGGGCCTGCGAAACTCCTCGTGTTGGGAACCTATCGTCCCGTGGATGTGATTCTGTTGCAGAGCCCTTTAAAGGGCTTGCGCCAGGACTTGGTGATGCACAAGCTGTGCTCGGAGATCTCCTTGGAGCGTTTGCAGGAGCAGGATGTTGCCCAATATCTCTCCGAAGAATTTCCCGGATCCGGTCAGTTGACCGAGCTAGTGCACCGGCACTCCGAAGGCAATCCGCTATTCATGACCGCGATCGTGAGCGACTTGGTAAAGAGCGGCCTGCTGGTAGAGGTGGAAGGATCGTGGAAGCTGACTGCACCGCTGCAGCAGATCGTGCCGGACGTTCCGGAAACGCTGCAGCAGATGCTGGAAATTCAGGTGGAGCGCCTCAGTGAGCCCGAGCAGCGCGTGCTCAAGAGCGCTAGTGTCGCAGGGAGACGGTTTTCGGCGTGGTCGGTAGCGGCCATGCTCGGCGCGGGCGTCGCCGAAACCGAAGAAACCTGCGAGCGGTTCGCTGAACGTCAGCAATTCCTAAGACCGGGCAGAGCGGCTGGGGTATTGGGCGCGACCCAATCGGCGCACTACGAATTTCGCCATTCGCTCTATCGCCAGGCCTTGTACCGCCGCGTGCCTCCGGCGCAGCGCTCGCATTTGCATCGCTTGCTGGCGCAGAAAGCCGAGGAACTATTGGGGCCGGACGCCACCGTAGAACTGGCTTCCGAGCTGGCCTTGCACTTCGAACAGGGCCGCGAGTTTGAGCGCGCGGCGCGCTACCTGATCCTGAGCGCCGAGAATGCAGCACGCCGCTACGCGCATCGCGACGCGGCGGCGATTCTGCAGCACGCTCTCGGATTGCTTTCGGGTATCGCCGCCGAACCGGCGCGCGACCTGGAGATCGAAATCCGCGAGCGCATCAGCGATGCACGCTACGCGGTGGGTGACTTGGAGGGCTCAGCCGAAGCGGACGGCACGGTAGTCGCACTGGCGGAACAGCGGGGGCTGAAAGTGGCGCAGGTCAATGCATTGACGCGGCTGGCGCGGGTGATGGCTTTCTCCGATCCAGACGCGTGCGTCACCTTTTGCGAGCGGGCGGTGAAGGTATGCAGCACGCACGATGATCCCTTACTGCAAGCCCGCACGGAAATGCTGGCCGGGACTTGGCAAATTATCACTAACGGCTGGAGCAAGCAGCAAGCGGACCGCTGTGCTGCGGCGCGGCGGAAGATCGGCGAGTTGCTGGGTCCGGAAAAACCTGCGTATTACGAGATTCTGTATGCTCACGTGCAGGCGCTGCGTGGGGAATATCGCGACGCCTACGAGATCGCCCGCTCCGGACTCGAAAAATCCGCTGAAACCCACAGCTTGGTGGTGTATCTCTCGTGCCTGTCATCGCTGGCGCTGGCATTAATGCATCTCGGCTGGTGGGGCGAGCTGCGCGGGGCCGTTGAGAGCGGGATCGAACTCGCCGAGAAGAATGGCAACCAGCCGTGGCGCGGGCTTTTCGCTGCAATGCTGGGATGGCTGCACATGCAGGCGTTTGACTTCACCGGCGCGCGGCTGATCGCAGAGAACTTGCTAAAAACTCACGCAGAGGAGCCCGCGGGGCAGGTCCGTACCATGGCGATGCTGACCATCGCTTACGCCAACTTGGCTACGGGACAGCCGGGGAATGCGCTCGAATTGTTCCTTGAGGTGCGCGATCGTCAACCCACTCCGAAATTTTTCCTACAGTGGTATTGGCGCATGATCGCGGAGTTCGGACTGGTGGGTGCGTATCTCGAACTTGACGATCTGGAACAGGCCAGCGCCGCTGCCGAACAGTTTCTGGAAGATGCCTTGACCACGGACGACCCGGCTCTGCGGGCGCCGGCCTGGGATGCGCTGGCGCGTGTCGCGCTCCGCAAAGGCGATTTGCCGCGTGCGCTCGAATGTATGGAGCAGGCCTTTGCGAGTATCCAGAATCATGACCTGCCGTCGGTGTCCTGGCGCCTGCATGCATCGGCGGCGCGATTGCAAACAGCGCTGCAGGATATTGCGAAAGCCGGGCGTCACAATGTCGAAGCTGCGTCCAGTCTAAGCCGCGCGGCCGCGTCGTTCGGTGGAAATGACCCCCTGCGCCGTTCCTTGTTGCAGGCGGCGGAGAGCCTGAAAATCGCGGCTAGTCGATAATAGGAGGCAGTGAGAGAAGTTCATATCATCGGCGGAGGCTTGGCCGGATGCGAGGCCGCGTGGCAGGTGGCGCGCGCCGGCGCCCGCGCGGTGCTCTACGAAATGCGCCCGCTGCGGCAGACCCCGGCGCATAAGACCGGCGACTTGGCCGAGCTGGTATGCAGCAATTCGCTGAAGAGCGAACAGCAAAATAGCGCGCCGTGGCTGCTGAAAGAGGAATTGCGGCGGCTGGGCTCGCTGCTGATCGGCGAGATCGCGCCGCGCGCCCGCGTCCCCGCCGGCCATGCGCTCACCGTCGACCGCGAGATCTTCGCCGCCGAAATCACCCGCGCCATCGACAGCCGAGCCGCCCATCGAGATCCGCCGCGAAGAAGTGACTACGCTCGATGACGATCGCATCTGGATCATCGCCAGCGGCCCGCTGACCTCCGACGCGCTGGCGCAGGAGATCGCGCGCCTCACCGGCTCCGGCCGCCTGTTTTTCTACGACAGCATCAGCCCGATCGTGGACGCCGAATCGATCGATACCTCCATCGCCTTCCGCGCTTCGCGCTACGGCAAATCGCTCGACGGCACCGCCGATTATCTGAACTGCCCGTTCGACAAAGAACAGTACGAGGCGTTTCTGGACGCGCTGCTGGCGGCGGCAAGCGTCCCCGCGCACATCGCAGAAGACGCACGTACCCGCTACTTCGAAGCCTGCCTGCCCATCGAAGAACTCGCGCGGCGCGGGCGCGACACGCTGCGCTTCGGTCCCATGAAGCCCATGGGGCTGATCGATCCGCGCACCGGCCGCCGGCCCTAGGCCGTGGTGCAACTGCGGCAGGAAAACGCGCGCGCGGGCAGCTACAACCTGGTGGGCTTCCAGAATCACATGCGCTTCGGCGATCAGCAGCGCGTGCTGCGCATGATTCCGGGCCTGGAACACGCCGAATTCCTGCGCTTCGGCCAGATGCATCGCAACACCTATATCAACGGGCCCGCGCTGCTCGCGCCCACTCTGCAGTTGCGCACGCGGCCGGATATTTTCTTCGCCGGCCAGATCTCGGGCGTGGAAGGCTACGTGGAATCGATCGCCACCGGACTGATGGCCGGACGCGCCGCAGCGGCGCTGGCCGCGGGCGATACGCCGCGCGCGTTCCCGCGCGAGACCGCGATGGGATCGCTCACGGCCTACGTTTCCGGAGCCGATCCCCTGAACTACCAGCCTGCCAATATCACCTTCGACTTACTGCCCAAGCTGGAAAATCCGCCGCGCGACAAAAAGGTGCGCTACGCCGAAGTGTGCCGCCGCGCGCTGGCCGCGCTCGAAGAATACCTGTGTGCCCATGTCTGAACTGGCCGTCGCGATCGGACGTTATCTGGGCGAACTCGGCCGCGAAAACGCCTCGGTGCACACCATCCGCAACTACGCGTCCGACCTGGAACAATTTCTGGATTACTTCTCGCCGCCCGGAGCCGAGCCGCCCGCGCCTGCGGCCATCGACGCTCCGCTGCTGCGCGAATGGCTGACCAGTCTCTACGATCGCAAACTCGATCCCATCTCGATCCGCCGCAAGCTCGCTGCCGTGCGCTCGTTTTTCCAGTTTCTGTTGCGCGAAAAATCCGTCCCGACCAACGCCGCGCGCGCCTTGCGCACTCCCAAAGCCCCCAAACGCGTGCCGATCGTCCCCACCGCGGAACAGACCAACACCTTGGTCGATGGCGTCGCGCAAGACAAATTCGAGCGTCCGCATCCCGAGCGCGACGTCGCTCTGTTCGAGCTGCTCTACGGCTGCGGCCTGCGCATCAGCGAGCTGGTGGGGCTGAATCTCGACGACTTCGATTTGCGCGACCGCTGGATCCGCGTGCGCGGCAAGGGCCGCAAGGAGCGCCAGGTGCCCTACGGCGAGAAAGCGTCGGCGGCGCTACGAAAGTATCTGGCGCGAGCGCACCGCCAAGCCGGGGGAGCGCGCCCTGCTGCGTGAACCACCGCGGCACGCGCCTGTCAGACCGCGGCGCCCGCGAAATCGTGAAGTTCTACGCGCGCATGGTCTCGGGCGACGCCGCCCTGCATCCGCACAGCCTGCGCCACGCTTATGCGACGCACCTGCTCGCCGACGGCGCCGACCTGCGCGCCATCCAGGAACTGCTGGGCCACGCGCGCCTGGCCACGACGCAGAAATACACCCAGGTTTCGCTTACCGATTTGATGGCGGTCTACGACAAGGCGCACCCGAAGGCGCGCGGATAGCTTACGCGCGCTCGAGGTAAGCGCTCTCCGAAGTCGATACGCGGATCTTCTCGCCTTCGCTGATGAACGGGGGCACCTGCACCACCAGCCCGGTTTCCGTCTTCGCGGGCTTGGTGACGTTTGAAACCGTCGCGCCCTTCAGCCCCGGCTCGGTTTCGACCACCGTCAAATCGACCGTCGGCGGCAGTTCGATGCCCATCGGCTTGCCTTCGTAAAACTCGATCTCCACCTTCAAATTGGGAATCAGAAAATTGGTGGCATCGCCCAGGAACTCGCGGGTCAGATGCATCTGCTCGAAGGTCTCGGTGTTCATGAAGTAGTAGAACTCGCCATCGTCGTACAGGTATTCCATGTCCTGCTGTTCGAGCGAGCCGCCCGCTCCACCTTGTCTTCCGACGAAAAACGATGCTCCATCATGGTGCCGGAGCTGAGCTTGCGCATCTTCACCTGCACGAAGCCGCGCAAGTTGCCCGGCGTGCGGTGCTCCATTTTGAAGATCGAGAACAGCTCGCCGTTCCACTTGACCACCATGCCAGGACGCAGTTGTGTTGCTGAAATCATATGGGGAACCTTCAGTGTAGCAGAGACCATGCTACACTGCGTCGTTCATGGACGGTTCATGGATACGAGCACCGGCATCGCCGAACGCACGCGCAGGCACGTCGATCGCCGCCTGATGCCGTTCGTGTTCCTGCTCTATCTCATCTCGTATCTTGACCGCGTCAATGTGGGCTTCGCCGGCCTGCAGATGACCCGCGAGCTGGGCTTCTCGAACTACGTCTTCGGCCTCGGCGGCGGCATTTTTTTCATCGGTTATTTTCTGCTGGAAGTGCCGGGTTCGATCCTGGCGGAAGTGTGGAGCGCGCGCAAATGGATCGCACGCATCATGATCACCTGGGGCCTGGTGGCCTCGCTCACAGGACTGATTCGCAGCGAGCAGCAGTTCTATTGGCTGCGCTTTATTCTGGGCATCGCGGAAGCCGGCTTCGTCCCCGGCATCATCGTCTATTTGAGCCACTGGTACCGCCCGGAGGATCGCGGCAAGGCCATCGCGATTTTCTTCGCAGCCATTCCAGCGTCGGCGGTGATCGGCGGCCCGCTCTCGGCGATCTTTCTCAAGATCCACTGGATGGGGCTGCCCGGCTGGCGGTGGCTGTTGATCCTCGAAGGACTACCCGCCGTGATCGCCGGCATCGTCACTATCTTTTATTTGACCGATCATCCCGAGCAAGCTAAATGGCTGAAGGACGATGAGCGCGCCTGGCTGGTGGCGCAACTGCAACGCGCTGAAAAACGCACGCACCGGTCGACTCTCGCATCGGCATGGCAAGCGCTGCGCAATCCTACGGTGCTGCTAATGGCAGTGACACTGATGTTGGGACTCACCGCAACCTATGGCGTCAGCTTGTGGCTCCCTAAAATGGTGCAGGGCCTCTCGACCTACAGCCTGTCCCAAGTCAGCCTGATCGCTGCGATTCCGGCGCTGTGCGCGCTGCCCGCGATGATGCTCAACGGCTGGCATTCCGATCGCACCGGCGAACGCATCTGGCACGCGGCCATCCCGCGCACCATGGCCGGAGTCGCCATGTTTATCTGCGCCTTCACCACCAGCCACGTGTGGATCAGCGTGTTCCTGCTCTCCATCGCGACCATCGGATTCTACAGCGCCCACCCCGGCTTCTGGCCGCTGCCGAACATCCTGCTAGGTAAGACCGCGGCTGCCGCCAGCATCGGACTGATCAATTCTTTCGGCAACCTGGGCGGCTTCATCGGACCCTACGTAATCGGCTTCGTCAGCGATCGTTTCGGCGGCTTCGAGCGCGCTCTGCTGTTCCTGGCAGTGTGCTCCGTGGCCTCCGGACTATTGATCCTGTTGCTACGCCCAGCAGTGAAAGCGGCCCTAGGCCGCGACTAACTGACCGATAGGACATCGGGTGCTGGTGAGGTGTACGGTTGATCCACCAGCCAGACAAGGCGTTTTAACCGCTTCAACCGCGCGAAACCCTGATTTTCCCAAAGGAATTTCACTGTTACTGTGAATCAACGGCAAAACGCGCCGATAGGAATCAAGAGGAGAAACGGTAATGAAAAATCTATTATTGAAGTTGAAAGCTCTGAAAGACACACGCGGTCAGGATCTCATCGAGTACGCATTGATGGCTGGCTTCGTGGCAGTGGCGGCAGGCGCGGTTATGCCGGGCGTGGCGTCCAGTATCAGTTCGATCTTCTCGAAGGTCGGGTCGGTGATGGCCGTTGCTTCCACTCAGGGCAGCTAAATTTAAGCGCTGCACTTCGTTAGCGAAGTGCAGCGAACCTTCGCTGTGTCACGCCCGAATTTCCCTCGAAGGAATCGCGGCGTGGCCAGCGGCTTTTTTCCAGCTTCAGTTCTTGGCAGTCCGGCTGGCCAGCGCGGCATCCAAAGCCGCCACCAGCACATTGGGCGGCGCTTCGTGTTCGTCAACCGCCGACGATTTGATGTACGGCATCACCAACGCCGCCGACGGCTGATTGCTCTCCAGATAATCCATCCCCTGCACTGTGATCAGGATGTTGCTCTTGTCGTCGCTCGCCACCCATCCCCGTTGCTTTAAATACCACAGCACGAAAAACAGTTCGTCTAAGTTCGCCGCGAGCATCGCTTCCACATAGCGCATCGGCATCCCGGCTTCAACGGCTTGCTTCGCCGGCGGTCGTAAAGAATGCAGAGCAGCGCGGAACGCAGACCGGCCTCGCGCCCCAGCGAATTGAAAAATTCCAGGCCGCTGAACTTAGGACAGTCCAGATCCTCGCCGTTGCCCTTCAAGTTATCGAACGCATGCCGCTGTGCGGGATCGGAGAGAACTTCGTAGGCCATGTTGACGGCCTCGAACGCCTCCGGATCGCCGCTAACGGGATTGCCGGGATGAAACTTCTTCGCCAGTTCCGTATAAGCTCGCTGAATGCGTTTCCACATCGGCTTTGGGGTCGATGCCGAGCACTTCATAATGATCCTGGTACTTACCAGCGAGAGGGGCAGACATGGTTTCAAATGTAGTATCCCCTGTAACTGCCTCACAGGAACTCGGGCAAAACCCTGACTCCTCCTGGGTGACTCGCCTTAGTGCTGTCCCCCTGCTGGAGCCGTCGCTTCCCCTCCCGCCCGTGGTAGGCTCTCGCATATGCTCAAGAAAACAGCCTCCCGCCGCAGGTTCATGGGACGCGTGGCCGTGGCGGCCGCCGCCGCGCAGTTACGCGCGCAGCCTGCCGGAAGAGTCAGCGGCTTTGACCACGTGGCGCTCCCGATGCAAAACACGGATGCCATGCTGGCGTTCTATCGCGGCCTGGGATTCGACGTGGTCGAAAACGCCGTCGCGTGCTCGGTCTATATCGGCGACAACATGATCAATTTTCATCGCCCCGCGACCTGGCAGCGCGAGTCGTTCACCCTGCGCGCTCCCGCGGCGAAGCCCCCGTGCGGAGACCTATGCTTCGTCTGGGAAGGAACCGCAGCGGCGCTCAAAGCGATGCTCGACCGCGGAGGCGCCAAGCTCATCGAAGGCCCAGTCGCGCGCCAAGGCGGACGCCGAAAAGGCGCCTCCAGCGTCTACGTGCGCGACCCTGACGGCAACCTGCTGGAGTTCATGATCTATTCGTAAAACGCCGGACTCTTTTTGAGCTTGCTGAAATTCGCCAGATCGTGTTCGATCCAAAGTTGCGCGCCGGTCTGTTTCAAGAATGCTTCGATCGCCACGCGGCTGGCGAGCGATTGTTCCTTGTTGAATTCGAAAGTCGGGACCTTGCTGGTGCCGCGCTCTTCCTGATAATGGTACAGGTCCCCGGCCAGCAGCACCGGTCCCGTCTTAGCCAGTTTCACAAACAGCACTTGATGCCCCGGCGTGTGCCCGTAGGCAGCCTTGATCACCACCGTGCCATCGCCGAAAACGTCGTAATCTTCACCGTTCAAAATCTTCGTCTTGCTATTCTTCAGCGCCGCGTATTGCGCAAGTTGCGTGATCGCCGGAGCCTTCTCCGCGAACATAGCATCCCGCTCCGGTTTGCTGCACCAGCCAGGTCGCGCCGGCGAAGTCGTTCGCGTTGGCAGTGTGGTCACCGTGATAATGCGAGAGCCCCAGATAGGTAATGTCGCCCGGCTTATATCCGGCAGCCGCCAACTGCGACTTCAAGGTTTTGCTGGCCGTGAAAAGTCTCTGCGTCACCGGAGTCCCATCCGCGTTGAGAGCGCCATCCGGAATCGCGCCCGGTATCCCACATCAACGTGCCCTTAGGATGCACGATCAGATACGACGCCACCACCATATCGGAAGTGGCGATGTCTTCTTTCTTCAGTTGAAACGAAGCCGGATCGATCGCCCTTAATCACGCCGTTGTCGAACACATACAGCCGTATCGGCTGTGGAACCGCGAATGGCGCGAGTAACAGCAACGAAAGCAGCAGGTTGCGGGTTTGCCTGGGCATGGCCACAAGCATATCACCGGCGCGCCGCGCTGGCCTTTCGCGGCCATGCTGTATCATCTAAGATAACCTCGCATGATCCCTGAAACGATACCGGAAGGACTCACTTTTGACGACATCCTGCTGGTGCCCTCGCGCAGCAGCGTCGTGCCCGCCGACACCGACACCCGCACCTGGTTCACGCGCAACATCGGATTGAATATTCCCGTGGTGAGTTCCGCCATGGACACCGTCACCGAATCCCATCTGGCCATCGCGCTCGCGCAGCAAGGCGGCATCGGCATCGTCCACCGCAACATGTCGATCGAGAAGCAGGCCGAAGAAGTGGACCGCGTGAAGCGCTCAGAAAGCGGCATGATCGTCGATCCCGGTGACCATCGATCCCGAGCACAAGATTTCCGACGCACTCGACGTCATGAAGCGCTACCGCATCTCCGGCGTGCCCGTGACCAAGAACGGCAAGCTGGTGGGCATCCTCACCAACCGCGATCTGCGCTTTGAAACGCGTTACGACCTGCCGGTCGCGAACGTGATGACCAAGGAGAACCTGATCACCGTAGGCGTCGGCACCACGCTCGAGGAAGCCGAAGCCATCCTGCACACCCATCGCGTCGAAAAGCTGCTGGTGGTCGACGAGCATTACAACCTGAAGGGCCTGATCACCGTCAAGGACATTCAGAAAAAGTTGAAGTACCCCAACGCCGCCAAAGACGCCCAGGGCCGCCTGCGCGTGGGCGCAGCGCTGGGCTCGTCCGGCGATTACCTGGAGCGCGCGCACGAGTTAGTCAGCAAAAAAGTAGACGTCCTGGCCATCGATTCCGCGCACGGCCATACGCAGCGAGTGATGGACGCCATCGCCAACGTGAAGCGCGCCCTGCCGAATGTTCAGCTGATCGCCGGCAACGTCGCCACCTATGAAGGCGCCAAGGAACTGATCGACTCTGGGCGTCGACGGCATCAAGGTCGGGATCGGTCCGGGATCCATCTGCACCACGCGCGTGGTCAGCGGAGCCGGTGTTCCGCAGATCACCGCCATCGCCGAATGCGCCAAGGCCACCGCGGGCAGTGGAGTCCCGCTGATCGCCGACGGCGGCATCAAGTTTTCGGGCGACGTCACCAAGGCCATCGCGGCGGGCGCCGACTGCGTGATGATCGGCAGCCTGCTCGCCGGCACCGAAGAAAGCCCCGGCGAGACGATTCTGTATCAAGGCCGCACTTTCAAGAGCTATCGCGGCATGGGATCGATGGGCGCGATGGCGCAGGGCTCAGCCGACCGCTATTCGCAGGAAGCCACCGGCGGCGGCAAGCTGGTGCCCGAAGGCATCGAAGGCCGCGTGCCCTACAAAGGAATGCTGGCCGACCTGGTCTACCAACTAGTAGGCGGCCTGCGCGCCGGCATGGGCTACTGCGGCTGCGCGACCATCCCTGAGCTCCACGCAAAAGGCCAAGTTCCTCCGCGTCAGCGCCGCCGGGTCTGCGCGAAAGCCACGTCCACGACGTCATCATCACCAAGGAAGCTCCGAACTACCGCTTAGAGTAGGCTCACCCGTTCGGCGCGCAAACGTAATATGATCTCTGAGGACCAGTTCTCGGGTCCAGGAGACTACTGATGCGAAAAGTTGGGCTGATGTTACTGATGGTGGCGCTGGGCGTCGGGATCGGCTTGACGATCTCGGGCCGCCTGGCCTCCGTCGAAGCGAAGTCGAAGCCGGGGACCGGATTCGCGGCGATCCCGGGAAACCTGGGGTCCGAAGACCTGACCGGCCCCTACGATGTTGTGAAGAACTGGCCGCAGGATATCAGCACGCTCCCCGGAAACGAAAAGTGGACCTACGGCGCGGGCGAAAGCGTTTTCGCGGAAAGCCCGAATCGCATCTACATGTTGTTCCGCGGCGAGCTGCCGAAGATGGCTGAGCCGAAAGCGGCGCTGCTGCCGCAACTGGGGCCCAGCATCAGCTTTCCTGTCGCGGGCTTCTGGCGCGATGCCACCACGGCGTCTCTGCCGGGAACCGGCGGCACCGACAACGATATGAGCGAGTGGATGACGGCCTGGGAAGGCAAGTCCCAAAAGCTCGGGATCAAAGGGCCGCCTTATCGCCAACTCGGCGTGGACGCGAAGTGGGAAAACTGCGTGGTGGTGGTCGACGGCAGCGGCAAGATCATCGAGACCTGGAAGCAGTGGGACGACAAGTTCCGCCGCCCGCACTCGATCTACATCAGCCCGTATGATCCGGAAAAGAATGTCTGGATCGTCGACGACAACATGCAGGTGATCTACAAATTCACGCACGACGGCAAACAACTGCTGCAAACCATCGGCACGCCGGGAGTGGCGGGCGCTGACGCGACCCACTTCAACCGCCCGACTTACATCGACTGGCTGCCCGACGGCACTTTCTTCGTCTCCGACGGCTACACCGGCACGCGCGTCGCGAAATTCAATAAGGACGGGAAGTTTCTGATGGATTGGGGCAAGCTGGGCGGCCCGCCGCGCGGCCCCATCGACACGCGCCCCGGCTACTTCAGCAACGTCCACGGCGTGGCCATCGATCCGGCGACGCATCACGTGTTCGTCAACGATCGCAACAACCATCGCATTCAGGTGTTCGACGAAAACGGCAAGTATCTATATGAATGGAAGATTGACGCCGATCCGTCCAGCCTGCACTTGCTGTATATCGGATCCGGCAAAACCATTTGGACCTATGACCGCACCACCAACAAGATGGTCGAGTGGGACTTGCAGGGCCATCTGCTCTACACCTGGGGCAGCATGGGCGCTTTCCCCGGCGGCCTCTGGGGAGTGCACGGCATGAGCGTCGATCAGGAAGGCAATCTGTACGTAGCCGAAGTGGACGCCGGCCGCGTGCAGAAGTTCCATCCCAAGGCTGGAGCGAATCCGGATTTTATAGTCGCTAAGCCCGTCTATTCGGCTTGGAAGTAAATCATTCGTGAGCGCGGCTTACCACCGCGCTCAGCCCGCCGCGCGCCAGCCGCACGTTCACTTCAGAACCCACCGGCGCGTCCGCGGGCGATTTCACGATTTTGCCTTCGCGTTCGACGATAGCGTACCCGCGTTCGAGAATCGCCAGCGGGCTGAGCTGCTTCAGATGCGCTTCGAGAGGCCCAAGCGCCCCGCGCGCGCCGCTCACCCGCAAGCGTGTCGACTGCACCAGCGCCGCCTGACACGCATCCAGACGCCGTCGCGCTGCTGCGAATTTCAGACGGACATCGAGCTTCCCCAGCCGCGCCGTCGCTCCTTCGAGAGTACGCTTGCGAGCCGCTAGCGACGCCCGCCACAATTCGCGCAGACGGTAATCCAGCTCATCCACTCGCTGCATTTGCCTGCCGATAGCCCGATGCAACCGTGCGCGGTCGATCGCGACGTTGTGCAGCGCGCGAGCCAGCAGCGCAATCTTCAAACGCACCGATTGCAGCAGTTTGTGATCGGCAGCATTCAACCGCTCGTACAGGCTTTCGCGGGTGCACACCACGATTTCCGCCGCCGCCGAAGGAGTCGGCGCACGCATGTCCGCCACGAAATCGGCAATAGTGAAATCAGTCTCGTGGCCCACCGCGGAGATAACGGGCACGGAACAAGCCGCAATGGCCCGCGCCACGCGTTCTTCATTGAAGGTCCACAAGTCTTCAAGCGAACCGCCGCCGCGCGCGACAATCACGACTTCAGCCCATCCCGACGCACTGAAATATTCGATGCCCTCGGCCACCTGCTGCGCTGCGCCCTCGCCCTGCACTTGCGCCGGATACAAGCGGATGTGCCGCCCGGGGCAGCGCCGCTCCAGCACATGCAGCATGTCCTGAATCACCGCACCGGTGGGCGACGTCACGATCCCGATGCGCTCCGGTAACGCCGGCAGCGCGCGCTTGCGCCCCACCGCGAACAGCCCTTCGGCTTCCAGCTTCTTCTTGAGCTGCTCAAACGCCAGTTGCAGCGCGCCGTGCCCCTGCGGCTCGATGGCCTCGACCACCAATTGCAGATCCCCACGCACGTCGTAAAGATCCACACGCGCCCGCGCCAGCACCGCCACGCCGTCCTGCGGCTTGAACTTGAGATAACGCGCTGCGGTTTTGAAGCACACGCAGCGCATCTGCGCGCCTTCGTCCTTTAGCGTGAAATAGTAGTGGCCGCTGGGGTACAGTTTCACGCCCGAAATCTCGCCCGCCACCCAAATATCCGTGAAATATTCGGTGAAAACCCCGCGCAGCGCGTTAGCTAGCTCGCTCACCGAAAAGTAATGCGGTTCCGGCGTCCAATCGAGCGCGATTTGCTCCACAGCACAAGTGTACGAAAGTCTGTGAGAACTATGGCGCCCGAACGCCACCAATTGAAGTGGGGACACGCGACCGAATCCCGGCACTAGACGGCTTGCGAGCCGTCGCCATCGCCGCCGTAGTGGTATCGCACGGCTTCCTGTCGGCGGGCGCGCCCACTCGTTCGGCGCGCGCGATCGGCTATATCGCGGGCCACGTGGGCGCGCTAGGCGTGGCCGTGTTTTTCGCCATCAGCGGTTATCTGATCACAACCCTGCTTCTCGAAGACCAGAACCTGCGCGGATTCTACATTCGGCGCGCGTTTCGCATTTTACCGGCCGCCTATCTGTATCTGATGGTGGTGTCGATTGCCGAACCGCTGCGGCACGGCGAACTGGCAAGCGCGGCCTTTTTCTACAGCAATTACTGGCCTGACCGTTCCTGGTACACCGCGCATTTCTGGTCGCTTTCGACTGGAAGAACACTTCTACTTGCTATGGCCGGTTCTACTAACCGGCTTGGGCGTGAGGCGCGCGCTCATCGCCGCCGGCTTGCTGATCGCCGCGATGATATTCTGGCGCCCGTGGAGTCTCGCTCATATCCACCTGCCGTATCCCGCCTTGCAGCGAACCGATATGCGCCTGGATGCCTTCCTGTTTGCCGGCGTTCTGGCGATCCTGCTACGCGGGCCCTACCGCACTCCCCTTTTGCGCATGCTGACCACGACGTGGTTCCGAGTCCTCAGCTTACTGACTCTGTTTACCATTTGGGCTTGGACGCTCGTCGAGTTCGGTGGCCGCAACCAGAACCCTGCTCGAAGCCGCGTTCATTCCGGCAATCTTAGTTTCGATCGTTTTTTGGCCAGGTTCCCGCGTGTTCCGGCTGCTAGAGATCCGGCCGCTGCGTTGGATGGGACGAATCTCGTACGGCCTCTACCTCTGGCAGCAGTTCTTTTTCGTTCCTTTGTCCGCGCCCTCGTTGCCGCATGCCGCAGAAGTGTTTCTTCCGCGCCTTGCGCTCACTTTCGCCGCCGCCACAGCCAGCTATTACTTGATGGAACGGCCGCTGTTGCGCTATTGCCGGGCGCCCGGACGAAACTGGAACCGTCAAGTATTATGGAACAATGAGTTCTTCGCCGAAAACGCCGAAAGATATCCTCGATTACGCCAAGAAATTTGAAGCGAAGCAGTTGGATCTGCGCTTCACCGATCTCCCCGGCTTGCAGCAGCACATCTCCTATCCCATGAGCCAGCTCGACGAGAGCTCTTTCGAGGAAGGCTTCGGCATCGACGGCTCCAGCATCCGCGGCTGGGCGGCCATCAACGAAAGCGACATGCTGCTGGTCCCCGACGCCTCCACCGCCTTCATCGATCCGTTCTACGAAACCAAAACCCTGGTGATGACCGCCGACGTCATCGACCCCATCACGCGCCAGCATTATGATCGCGACCCCCGCTGGATCGCCAAAAAGGCCGAGATGTATTTGAAAAACTCCGGCCTCGCCGACACGGCCTACTTCGGCGCGGAAGCCGAGTTTTTCATCTTCGACAACATCCGCTTCGATCAGAACGCCCATTCCGGCTACTACTACATCGACGCCGAAGAAGGCCGCTGGAATTCCAGCCGCGCCGAAAACAATTTAGGCTACCGGCCGCGCTACAAAGAAGGTTATTTCCCGGTTCCGCCCACCGACCACTATCAGGACCTGCGCGCCGAAATGGTGGAAATGATGATCCGCTGCGGCCTCAGCATCGAGTGCCATCACCATGAAGTGGCCACCGGCGGCCAGTGCGAGATCGATCAGAAGTACGACACGCTGGTGAAATCCGCCGACAACATGATGCTGTATAAATATGTGACGCGCAATACCGCCTATCAGTACGGCAAGAGCGTCACCTTCATGCCCAAGCCTCTGTTCGGCGATAACGGCAGCGGCATGCACACGCACCAAAGCCTGTGGCGCGAAGGCAAGCCCCTGTTTGCCGGCGAAATGTACGCGGGCCTCAGTCAGATGGCCCTCTGGTACATCGGCGGCCTGCTGAAACATGCGCGCGCGCTGTCCGCGATCATCGCGCCCGACCACCAACAGCTACAAACGCCTGGTGCCCGGTTACGAAGCTCCGGTGAATCTTGGCGTATTCGCGCCGCAATCGCTCCGCCGCCGTGCGCATCCCCATGTATTCCGCCAATCCCAAAGCCAAGCGCGTAGAATTCCGTCCGCCCGATCCATCGGCGAATCCGTACCTGGCCTTCGCGGCGATGATGATGGCGGGCCTGGACGGCGTTCTCAACAAAATAGATCCCGGCGAGCCGCTCGACAAAGACATCTACGACTTGTCGCCCGAAGAAATGAAGTACGTGCCGTCGATGCCGGCGTCGCTAGAGGAAGCGCTCACCTGCCTGGAAGACGACCACGCTTTCCTACTAAAAGGCGACGTCTTCAGCGAAGAGCTGCTCGAAACCTTCATCTCCTACAAACGCAAAAATGAAGCCGACGCCGTCCGCCTGCGCCCGCATCCGTACGAGTTCGCCTTGTATTATGACATCTAAAAATAGGGACGGAGCCTGATTTCGCCCGTGCCCCGCCAACAAATCAGGCTCCGTCCCTATTTTTCCCAATGACCGGCACTATTCTGCAAATCAACGTCTCAGCAGGCGGCGTGCCGAAACACGCCATCCCCACCGGCACCCTCACTCTCGCAGGGTTAGAAGGCGACCACCAAGCCCATCCCGACATTCACGGCGGCCCGCAACAAGCCGTGCTTGCTAATCACCGCCGAAGGCATCGAAGAACTAGCCGCGCACGGCTTTCCACTCGTCTACGGTTCTCTAGGCGAGAACCTGACCACGCGCGGCCTCGACCGCCGCGAATGGCGCGTCGGACAACGCTGGCACATCGGCGCGGAAGTCGTGATCGAAATCACCAAGCGCCGCGCCCCCTGCCAGGCCCTCAACGTCTACGGCCCCGGAATTCAGGCCGCCATTTTCGACGCGCTCGCAGCCGCCGGAGACCCATCGTCGCCCAAATGGGGCCTCAGCGGATTCTACGCTTCCGTGATCCGGCCCGGTATAATTCAACCCGGCGACGAAATCGTCCTCGCCGCATAAATGGAGCGCCTCCGACAACTCGTCTACCACGACCGCGCACGCGCCAGCCGCGAAATGGGAGAACTGTCGCGCGAACTTCCCCCAGCCACCGCCAATCGCCTGGATCTGCTGTTAAGTACCTCGCCCGCGCCCGAACAAGGCCTGCAATACTTCGCGCGCCTGCACGAGCGGCACCCCAGTTGGTTCCAACGCCTGACGCGTTCGACCGCAGGCCTGCGCTACTTGATCGCGGTATTCAGCAACAGCCATTTCCTTTCCGAAGAAATTCTGCGCCACCCGGAGTGGGCCGATCAGCTCCTCGAATCCGGCAACCTGCAGCCCGTTCTCACCGCCGAGCAGATGCGCGAGACTGCTCGAAGCCGCGCTGCCTCCGGGCCTGCCGCCGCCGCTCGAATTCGCCCGCTTCCGCCGCCGCCAGTTGTTGCGCATCCTGATTCGCGACGTGCTGGGCCTGGGCACGCTTGCCGGAAATCACCGGCGAGCTCACCGCACTGGCTGACACCATCGTCGAAACCGCTTACGATCGGATCCGCCAGCAGTTGGCCGCCGAATACGGAGTACCGCAGACCCGCACCGGCGAGGAATCCCACTTCTCCGTGATCGCGCTAGGTAAAATGGGCGGCAACGAACTGAACTACAGCTCCGACATCGACCTGATGTTTGTCTACCAGGCCAACGGCGAAACCAGCGGCGGCACCGCCGGGAAAATATCCAACCGCGAATTCTTCGTGCGCGCCGCCAATCAACTCACCTCGCTGCTTTCGACCTACACCACCGAAGGCATGTGCTATCGCGTGGACCTGCGCCTGCGCCCCGACGGCAGCCAAGGCGAGGTCTGCATCTCGCTCGAAGCCGCGCGCCAATATTACGCCAACCGCGCCCGCGACTGGGAATTGCAGATGATGATCAAAGCCCGCGTCGCGGCCGGCGGCAGGGCAACCGGTAACGCGCTGCTCGATTTCGTAGCCGCCCGAACCTATTCGACGACGCTGGACTTCTCGGCGATCGAAGAGCTCTCGGCCACGCGCGAGCGCCTGAACGAAAAATTGTCGGCCCGCAATCGCCGCCAGAAAAGACTCCCAGGCCGCGGGTGCGATCAACGTGAAACTGGCGCGCGGCGGCATCCGCGACATCGAATTTCTGGTGCAGTGCTTGCAGCGGCTCTACGGCGGCGCCGATCCCTGGGTGCGCCACGGCGGCACCATGCTGGCGCTCGCGCGCTTGCAGGATAAAGGCCACCTCTCCGGCGCCGAATACGGGCGCCTGGCATCCGCCTATCAGTTTCTCCGCCAACTGGAACATCGCTTGCAAATTGCCGACGATCGCCAAACCCACACCCTGCCTCTGCAACCGGACGCGCTCGAATTGCTGGGACGGCGGATGCCCGCCGGCGGCGGCTCGGCTGACTGGCTGCTGGATCAAACCCGGCTTCATCTGCGAACAAGTGCGCGAGATTTACGATCGCGTGGTCTACGCCAGCGCCACTCTCCGGCGGCACGGCCGGCCGACGCCAGCCAGCAACATCGTGCGCGCGCTGGAACAGCGCGCTCCCCATCTCGCGACCGCACTCGCTGAGGCCGAGCTGCACCGCGGCTTCAAATCCTTCGAGCATTTTCTGGAACGCCTTTCCGGGGACTCCGCTAGACTGAACCGTCTGGACGCCGATCCCCACTTGCGCGCTCACGTGCTCGACCTGTTCGAACACAGCCCGTATTTCGCCGAAGAACTGATTCGCACGCCCGAACTGCTCGATGAAATCGCTCGCCGCAGTCCGCCCGGTCGCGACTCGCGCCGCCCGCCAGCGCCGGCGAATTGCGCCGCTGGTATCGCCGCGAGATGGTGCGCATCCAGGCAGCCAGCGTGTGCCTCTCCGAACCCATCTTCGACACCTTGGTCCGCACCTCCGATTTGGCGGATGCCGTGATCGCGCGCGTCTACGACATCGCCGTCGCCGAAGCGCGCGCCTCATTCGGCTGACTCCGCCGAGCCAGCGATCGAACGAAATGTGGGTGATCGCGCTGGGCCGCCTGGGCATGCGCGAGTTCGACCTGGCCTCCGATGCCGATCTGGTGTTCGTGCTGGCCGACTCCGACGCCGACGGATCTGGAATTCTGGACCCACGTCGCCGGGCGCATGGTCGACCTGATCACCGCCTACACCGGCGGCGGCGTGCTGTTCGCCGTCGATACGCGGCTGCGCCCCAACGGCGGCGACGGCCCGCTGGTGCTGACCGAATCGTCCTTCAAGGAATATTTCGCGCGCGCCGCCGAGGCCTGGGAAGGCATCGCGTATATGAAGTCGCGCGCGGTGGCCGGGGACGCCAAGCGCGCCGAGCGTTTTCTGCATGAATTGCAGGAAATCGACTGGCAGCGCTACGGCCAGAGCGGGCGCTCGCGCACCGATCTGCGCCAGATGCGCATGAAGCTCGAAAAGGAACAAGGCGCGGCGCATCCGCTCAAAGCCGGCCGCGGCGGCTACTACGACATCGATTTCATGCTGATGTACCTGCGCCTGAAGAGCGCCGGCGTGTACTACAAGGTGCTGAACACGCCGGAGCGCATCGAGGTGCTCGAAAACATGGGCCACCTGGACCGCGCCGGCGCCACGTTTCTGAACCAGGCCGCCACGTTTTACCGCGCGCTCGACCACGCCATCCGCGTGCTCACCGGCCATGCCGAAGCCAAGCTGCCGTCGGAAACGCAAGTGGAAGCGCTCGACGCGCTGCTCGCCCGCTGGACTCCCATTCCGCTCAGCGCGCTGGACGATATTCGCTCTCGAACCCGCAGCGCGTTCGAGAAGTTGTTCGGCTAGCTACCGCAGCTTGTCCGCCACCTTCGCCAGCGCCGCATTGGCGCAGGCAGCGTCCTTCTCGCCGCCGGGAGCGCCGCTCACCGCAACCGCACCGATCAACTGATCGCCCACTTTAATCGGCACGCCACCCATCGCGTTGATGGTGCCCGGCAGAAGCGGAGGAGGAACCGGGGCGCCAGGCGCAAGATTCGGCGGCGGACCCGATGGCCGGCCGAACGACATCACGCTGTTGGCCTTCATTCGCGCCACTTCTCCCGTGGCCATGCCTGCGCCGTCGTCGCGCAGAAATGCCTTCAGATTGTTGGCGCCGTCAACGACCCTGACGGTGACCTTATAGCCGTCCGCGCGGCACTTCATCATGGCTTCCTGCGCGATGGTCTGCGCCACATCCACGGTCAACATTTTCGTGGTGGGAAGCTGCGCGAAAGCAGCGGCCGCCGAAGCTGCCGCCAGAACTGCCATACGAGTCAATTTCATGTCGTTTCTCCTGTTGTTGGAACTATTTCAATTTGCTCGCGACCTTGGCGATCCCGGCGTTCGAGCACGCTTCATCCTTATCGCCGCCCGGCGCGCCGCTCACTCCAACCGCTCCGATCACATCGTTGCCGACCTTAATCGGCACGCCGCCGGGCGTCCCCACCGCATCGGTAATCAGCGGCGCCGGCGGAGCCGCGGCCCAAGCCTTGCCGGTCTCACCCGAGGTTCGCTTGAAAGTAAGAGCGCTATAAGCCTTCTTGCGGCTGAAATCCATGGTGTGCGGACCCGCGCCATCGTCATGCATCTGTACCTTCACCATGCCGGCCCCATCCACAATCGTGACGGTGACGCGATAACCGTCGGCGCGGCATTGATCCAGCGCGCCGTGGGCAATCGCCAGCGCGACGTCGAGCGATAGAGTCTTCTGAGTGTTCAATTCCTGAGCGAAAGCGGCCGGTGAACACAGCGCCGCGGCAGCCGCCAGTAGAGTGATTTTAGAGAATCGCATAAGCTAGAAGATATCACTAATTTTTCATCGAGGAGAGTGTCATGATCCGTTTTCTGATGTTGGGCGTCTTGCTCGCGGGATCGTTGATGGCCGCCGATGTGGACGGCAAGTGGGAGTGTGGCGTCAAAGGCCCCGACGGTGTGGTGCGTCCGCTGGTGGCGACTCTGAAGGCCGACGGGATGAAGCTGACCGGCACCGTCAACGGCATGAACGGCCAGCCGGATATCGAAATATTCGACGGCATGGCCCACGGCGGCACGGCGATGTGGTCGTCAAAGCGCCCCATCCAGAACGCTACCGTGCAATTCAACTATACGGGCACGCCCTCAGGCGACGAGATGAAGATCGATATCGTCCGCGCCGACGGCCAGGGTTCGCCGATGAGCTGCACCGCCAAGCGCGTCAAGTAGCGATCACCCCGCTATTCCTTGCGGGTTTCCGTCATGGTTTGGATCGAGCTGCGCGCCAAGCCCAGCACAATCAATCCAACCACGCACCTTTTGAACGACGGAACGTAGCCATCGGGCAGCACCAGCGCCAGTGGGGTCAGCACCGCGAACATGATGAACAGCAACTTGATCACGGTCTGAAATCGCGCGTGCAGACTGGTCTTGGGGTTCTTCTCCGGCACCATCGCGCTGCATGCCCAACATTCTTTCTCACCCACTTTGAGGGTAGAGTTGCACGACAAGCAATGTTCCATCCATTCCATTTGGCACCACTTTTACCCGAATAGCCATCCGGCGTTTCCCTGAACGCCCCTAGGGTTTTCATCTAGGTACACTGGGTCCATGATCACTCGCCGGCGCCTGCTTTCGCTGCTGCTCTGCATAACTCCCCTGGCGGCGCAGATCAAGCCGCTCACCATCCTGCATTCCAACGATTTGCACGCGCACCTGTTGCCGGATGATCGCGATAACGGCGGCTTCGCACGTCTGGCGACCGAAGTGCGGCGTCAAAAGGCGCAATGCGCCGCCTGCCTGTATCTCAACGCTGGCGATCTGGTGCAAGGAACGCCGGTTTCGACGCTGTTCCACGGCACACCCATTTACCAGATTGCCAACCTGCTGGGGATCGACGTCAGTACTCTGGGCAACCACGATTTCGATTACGGATGGCGCCGCACCCAGGAGTTCATCCGCATCGCGCGATTTCCCATCGTGTCGGCGAACATCGTGGATGCGGACGGCAAGACCATAACCCGTCCGTATGTGATCCAAACCGTGGGCGGCATCCGCGTGGGAATTATCGGCGCGATTTTGGGGGACCTGGTGGGCACAGTGATCACGAAAGAAGAGGCCGGCCCCTGGCGCACTCTTGCCAGTAGTGGAAACGGTACGCAAATATGCCGCGAGAGATTGCGCGACCGCACGGACCTGATCGTCGTGCTGGGACACATCCATGATGAGAGCGAAGTCAATGAAATCCTCAAACAGGTGCCGGAGGTCGTCAGTGGTCGTAGCCGGGCACAGTCATGAAGGCTACCCGGCCATGATGAATGTGGATGGCCGAGTAGCAGTTCTGGTGCGTGCGTACGGAGCCCAATTGGGGCGGCTGGATCTGAAGATCGATGTCGGCGCCAAGAAAGTTCTCTCCGCGGAATGGACCAAGATTCCCATCGACTCAAGCATCCCACCCGCGCCGGATGTCGCCCGCGAAGTGGCCAAATGGGAGAGCAAAGTTTCGAAGCTGGTGGACGTTCCCATCGGCGAATCCACCGCTCGCATGGAACGGAATAATCCGGTGTTGCGGAAAATGATCGAGCGCGCCATGGCGGAGCAAAGCGGCGCGGATATCGCCTGGATCAATACTGGTAATGTCCGCGACACCATGCCGAATGGGACGCATTCTCGCGCGCACCGTGTGGAACATCCTGCCCTTCGACAATTACATCGTGCTGGGAAAATTCAAAGGCAGCGAGCTTCCGCCGTCGATTACCAAACGCTATCCGGTGGAGCCCGACCGAGAATATACGGTTGCCACCAGCGACTTCACCGCTGCCAATCAATCCGACAAGGATCAGTTGAATGCCACCGGGATGCGCTTTCCGCAGACGGGCCCGCTGCAACGCGACGCACTGATCGATTGGATCAAGAAGAAGAAAGTAGTGCCTTAAGCGTTCGAGCGCAGCAACCAGAACGCCAACAGCACCCAGGCCGCGATGAAGGCCAGTCCGCCGAAGGGTGTGACCGCTCCCAGCATCCGCACGCCGCTGATCGCCAGCGCGTACAGGCTGCCGGAAAACAGAATCACGCCGACCAGAAGCAATCCGCAAACCCAAGCAGCGCGCGCGGCCGAGAGCGCGCCGATGCGCGGCAGGAAAGAAACCACCAGCAGTCCCAGGGCGTGGAAGAAATGATACATCACGCCGGTTTCATAGACGCCCTTCGAGTAGGCGTCGAGGCGATCCCCGAGAGCATGCGCGCCAAACGCGCCGATGATCACGGCCAGAGCCAGAAGAATCGCGCCGATCGCACTCCAGTTCATTCTTGATCCAACGTTAGCACGCGTCTCAGGCGCGACGCTGCGCATCAGCACCCACAGTTTTTCCCAGGTGGGAACGCGAACACGCCGCGCCAGGACATCGTAATTTGACGCCACGATGCGGTCGAGCAATCGCGAATAGATGCCGATCAGAGCCCGCATGGACGCACGGCTGCGCGCATCGATCAGCCCCACCAGGGGCGCGGATTCCCGGTAATATTCGCGGGCGCGCGCGGCCTCGAATTGCATCAGTTGGTGGAAGCGCTCGCGTGGTTCAAACGTTTCCGGCGAAACTGCGAAGCGCACGAAGTCTTCAGCGGGCAGATACACGCGATCCTTCTCAGCGTCCTCGCGAACATCGCGCAAGAATGTTGGTGAGCTGGAACGCGATCCCGCATTTCTCCGCCAGCTGGAGCGCTTCCGGCGATTCAAATCCAAAAATATGAATGATGGTGAGGCCGACCACGCTAGCCACGTGATAGCAATAATCGTAGAGTTCCTCGAAAGTCCGAACCCGCCGCGGCTCCAGATCGGAGCTGACGCCGTCGATCATGTCGTAAAAATACTGGTGCGGAATTTGGTAGCGCGTGACGGCGTCAATGAAAGCCGGCCAGACCGCGTGATCGCCCGCGCGCCCCGCGAGTGCCGCTTCCAGATCCGCACGCCAGCGCGCGATGGCGGCGGGACGGTCGGCAATGCCGTCGTCATCGCTCAAATCGTCGCAGTAGCGCATGAAAGCATAGATGGCGCACATCGCGCGGCGCTGCGGCTTCGAGAGCAGCAGGAACGAATAGTAGAAATTCTTGGCCTGGCTGCGCGCGACGCCTTCGCACCAGGAATAGGATTCCTGAACCGTCATGCGGCCCGAGAGAAAGCCCGCCGTGTGATCGCGCCCAGCAGCAATCCCACGCGTTCGGTTTTGGAGATCACCGGCCGCGCGCGCAGCACGTCGTAATCCTGGCGCTCGATCTTTTCCAGAATCTTCAGCCCGCCGCGGCTGAATAATTCGAGATCGATCGCCAGACGCCGGTCCACTTGCCCCGCCAGCGGCAGGCCCTTGAGGAACAACTCCGCGCGCCACGCCGACAGCCTCTTTCATCGCGCGCCGGAAACGATCGTCGAAGCGCCGTGCAAACTAGATCCTCGACCGGATAGCCGCTGCCGCTCCAGCACATCCAGCGGAAGATAGACGCGATCTTTTTGCAGATCCACGATCACGTCCTGCCAGAAATTGGCAAGCTGCAGCGCGGTGCAAGTGGCATCGGAGAGCGCCTGCCGCTCCGCGTCCTGATAGCCGCACAACCCCAGCACCAACCGTCCCACGGGGTTTGCCGAATAGCGGCAATACTCGAACAGTTCTTCGAAATTGCGATAGCGCGTGACGGTTTGATCCTGCTCGAAAGCCTGGATCAAATGGTCGAACGGCTCCATCGGCAACTGATGGTCCGCCACGGTCGCCCTGGAGGGCAACGAACACAGGATGCGTCGCGCGGCCCGCATACATCGCCTGCAATTCGCCGCGCCACCACTGGAGCAATCGCAAGCTCTCCTGCGTATCGCCGATCTCATCGCCCAAATCGTCTGACCAGCGGCAGAACGCATAGACGTTATAGAAATCCTGATGCAGACGCTTGGGCAGCAGAAAACTGACCACCTGAAAATTTTCGTAGTGATGCGTCGCGAGCCAGTGGGTGTAAGCCAGCGCTTCCTCGCGAGGCCATGCCCGCTGCATTTGATCCGGAGCTTTCAGGAAGTCGGTAGGGCCGAGAAACACAGTACGTTCCGGCGCAATCAGGGGATGATCGCCGTCTTCAGGTGGCCGTTGTGGCTCATCAGGTGCTGCATCACTTCCAGCAGATTGGCGAGCGGCTCCACGCCGTTGACCAGATCCTTGGCAGTGACATAGCCGCGCCCCACCACGTCGAGCGCTTTGCGGATCAGCGCCGGAGTGTGATGGAAACTTGCCTTGCAAGTGATTTCGGAATAATGCAGGAGATGCGTGTCGAGGTTCACCTCGGTGCCGCTCGCGCAGCCGCCGAAGAAATTCACCACGCCGCCGCGCCGCAGCAGACGCGTCCCCAGTTGCCACAGCTCCGGCAAGCCCGACAGCTTCGATCACGACATCGGCGCCGCGGCCTTCCGTCATCGCCTTCACCGCGCCCACCACATCCGCGCCGTCTGTATTGACGATCAGTTCATCGGCGCCCATGCGGGCCGCGCGATCCAGTTGCGGCTGGCGGCGTCCGATAGCGATCACACGCGCACCGTAGACCGCCTTCGCCAAACGCACGAACATAATCCCGATCGGACCGAGCCCGATCACCGCCACCGTATCTCCGGGACGAACATTGCTCTCTTCCAACCCGCGCAGCACGCAAGCCAGCGGCTCCGCCAAGCGCCGCATCCTGATAACCGACGTGGTCCTCCAAAAGGTGCAGGTTCTTACGGACAATGCGTTCCGGGATGCGAATGTATTCCGCGTACGCGCCGTTATTGAACAGCAGATCCGTGCACAGATTTTCCTGCTGGCGTTTGCAGTAGTAGCATTCACCGCAAGGCGCCGAATTCGCCGCCATCACCCGCTGGCCGATGCGGAAGCCTTTCACCTGATCGCCCATGGCGACGATGTCGCCCGCCAGCTCATGCCCAAACAACGCCGGAGGCGTGATCATGCGCGCGTGATATCCGCGCCGGAACACTTTAACGTCGGTTCCGCAAGTCAGCGCCGCACGCACGCGCACCAGCACGTCGCCCGGGCCGAGCTTAGGCACGTCCACGATCTCGATTTGCAGCTGCTCTTTGCCGTACAAAACGGCCGCGGTCATCTGCTCAGTCACTCTAGTTCTCACCTCTGGGGCTGTACTACGATCTTCAACGATTCCGCGCCGGGATGCAATGCCTGCTCAATTCCCACATGAATATCGCTTAATGAATATCGGTGTGAAATCAATTCCTCCACAGGTAGCGCACCCGAAAAAACCAGGTCCGCGGATTCCTTCTGCACATCGACAGACGCGCTATAGGAGCCGCACAGCACGCGCTCTCCCATACAAATATCGGCGCCCGAAACTTCGATGCGCTCCTGATGTGAAGTCTGCGCAAACAGCAAAATGCGCGCGCCCGGACGCGAAATCGCCACCGCTTGTTGACAATTCCCTTGGCGGACGCGGCGATAATCACCAGGTCGGCCCCGCGGCCGTCCGTCATTTCTTTGATGGCGGTCTCGAACGCGGCATCGCGCGGATCGAAAGTTTCATGCGCGCCGAATTTTCGCGCCAACTTGCGGCGCGATTCAAAAGTGTCCGTCGCGACGATGCGCAAGCCCTCGCGCGCCGCCATCATCGTGAAAATCAATCCCACCGGACCTTGCCCCAGGATCGCCACCACATCGCCGGGCTGCGGATCCAGTTGCTTCATGCCTTTCAAGCAAGTGTTGACGGGTTCGACGAAAGAAGCGGCGTCGAAAGACACGCCGTCCGGAATTTTTTCGATGCCGCGTTCGACAATCCAATCCATCACGCGCACATATTGCGAGAAGCCGCCGCCCGCAGGCTCGTAGCCCGCAGTGACGCCGACTTTCTTATATACCGGACATTGCGCGTACAACTTCTTTCCGCAGTAAAAACATTTCCCGCAAGGGATGTGATGGAACACAATCACGCGGTCGCCGGGCTGATACTTGGTCACGCCCGCGCCCACCGCCGCAATCACGCCGGCAGTCTCATGCCCGTAAATGCGCGGCCCCGGCAAAAGGTTGTAGGCGATCTTCTTCAGATCCGGTGGGACAGATCCCGCAGCTTTCGACGCGAATCAGAACCTCTCCGGCTCCGATCTCCGGCACCGGAATGGATTCCACCTCCACCACGCTCGCGCCCTTATAAACAGCGGCGTGCATGGTCCCGAGCGCAGCTTCGGCGGTCACGAGTTTAGAATCGGCAGTCGGCAAGAAAGTCTCCCAGGGCATCGGCGGCCCTGCGGCAGTTCCGGTCGAATTCAATCAATTGTGGCATTACTGTGAAGGGCCGTGCCATCGCCGCCAGCGCAATCCGCGTCCGTGAGAAATCCCCGCGCGCATTGCGATAGCGATTAAAGTCCAGCGGCAAGGTATCGCCCGCGCGGTCCGACACGGCGCGAATACATAGAAACGGCGACATTCCACTCGGCCGCTTTCCTTTCGACGGCAGCGGCTTCCATATCGACGGCGATCGCCCCGGTTGAGTTGCGCAACGTACGTTTTTCGGAGCTGTGACAGCCACGCGATCGATCGAGTGAACCGCCCCGCGCACGATGCGCAGCGCTGGGTGTCGAGAGCGCGCGCCCGGCGGCACCACAATGTCGCCCACGCGCAGCGCCGGGTCGAGCGCCCCGCATAATCCCGTACTGATCATCCCATCCACGTTCTTCTTATCCTTCAATGCTTCGAACACCAGCGCCTCACCTGGACCGTTCGCCACCATCCACCAGCGATCGCCCCGCCAACGTGCCTCGCCGGCAAACTTTGCGCCCGGCCAAGCCAGCTTGGCGACGTTCCCAAAGCGCTTCCGAATCCCATCGAACTCACGCCGTTCGGCGGCTACCAGTAGCCAGGTCTTCACAATATCCGTTCGCTCGAAACCACTCCGCGGCGCGCCGCAGCGCCTCCACAGCCGGTCTCGCCGAATACCCCAACTCGCGCGCGGCTTTGTCGTGCCGCACCCACATTTTCTTACGCGCCATCCGCACGCCATCCAGCGGCGCGCGCGGTTCCTTGCCGGTCACCGCCGCCCAGCCCGTGGAAGCCACTCCCGCCGCGTAAGCCACCGCATAAGGAATCCTCATTGTAGGCGCCCGCATCCCCGTCACTTCTTCGAGCTTCCCAAAAATCTGCTGGAGCGTCAGATTCTCGCCCCCCAAAATGTAGCGCTCGCCCACCCGCCCGCGCTCGCACGCGAGCAGATGTCCCGCCGCCACATCACCGACATAGACCACGTTCAAACCGGTATCCAGATACGCCGGCATCGCTCCCCGCAAAAAATCCACCACGATCTTGCCCGTCGGCGTCGGCCGGAAATCATGATCTCCCACCGGAGCCGTGGGATTCACAATCACCACTGGAAATCCCTCGCCCGCGAACTGCAAGCGCGACCTGTTCGGCCAGGAACTTGGAGCGCTTATAAGGCCCCTGCATTTCTCCCAGACCGGCTGGCGTGTCCTCGGAACCCAGTTCACCCTTGCGCATTCCGATACAGCCCACGGTGCTGGTGTATA
Source organism: Bryobacterales bacterium (assembly GCA_963745995.1). Classification (GTDB taxonomy): domain Bacteria; phylum Acidobacteriota; class Terriglobia; order Bryobacterales; family Bryobacteraceae; genus Palsa-187. The sequence goes on along the minus strand of CAVUZF010000004.1, from coordinate 1,328,879 downwards.
CACACCGTTCCACTCCCGCCTTACGCGCGGCGGCCAGCAAACTACGCGTGCCATCCACGTTTGAGCGGTACATCTCTTCCGGCCGCGGCGCCCACAACCGGTAATCCGCGGCTACATGATAAACAGTGCCACAGCCATTCACCGCACTTGCCAGGGAGTGCTCGTCCCGCAAGTCACCCGGCACCGTCTCGATTCCCGCCAACTCCGCCAGCGCCCTGTGCACTGCGCGCCGGATCCCGCACCAACGCCCGCACCCGCTCGCCCCGCTCCAGCAACTGCCGCGCCACATGCCAGCCGACAAAACCGGTGGCTCCCGTTACCAGAACGGGTTTCATGCTCTCAACTCAACAGCCAGCTCAGCGATTTGAACGGATCCATCATTTTCGAATTCACGCCGTACGCCGATGACGGCTCATAGCCGCAATGCACCATGCAATCCTCGCAGCGCGGATCGTTGCCGGTGCCGTAATTTTCCCACTGTGTCTTGGTCATCAGCTCTTCGAAGGTATTGTAGTGCCCGTCCGTAATCAGATAGCACGGACCCTTCCAGCCTTTGACGTTATAAGTCGGCATGCCCCACGCGGTGCAAGGCAATTCGCGCTCGCCCTTGAGGAAATCCATGTAAACCGGCGAGGAGACCAGCGGGAAGCGCTTGGCCATCTTGTCGATGTCTTTGAATTTCTCGTACACGTCTTCGCGCGTCAAAAACATTTCGCGATCGTTGACCGCCGAATATCCATAGCCCGGCGAAATCGAGTGACCGTCTACACCGAACTGCTCCAGGTATTCGAACAGCTCCCAGATTTCCTTCATGTCAGTCTCTTTGAAGACCGTCGTGTTGGAGAATACTTTGAAACCGGCTTCCTTAGCAGCCTTCACGCCGTCGATCGCTTCCTTGAAAACGCCCTCGCGCTCGACAGCGATGTCGTGGTTCTTCTCCATGCCATCCAAGTGAACGTTGAACACCAGGTTGGGATGCGGCGTAAAGTCCTTCAGCCGCTTGCGCAGGAACATGCCGTTGGTGCAGAGCTGAATGTAGCGCCCGCGCTTCAAAATCTCCGCGCACATCACGCCGATATCCGGCAATAGCAGCGGTTCGCCGCCGCAGATCGACACCATGGGAGCGCCGCATTCGTCTACAGCTTTCAAACAATTCTCCAGCGACACGCGGTCACGAACGCTGTCCTCGTATTCGCGAATGCGTCCGCAGCCCGTGCAGGTCAAGTTGCAGGCGTGCAGCGGCTCCAGCATCATCACCAGCGGGAAGCGCTTGTTGATCATGGGATGCGGTTTGCGTTCGCTCTTGGCCGACGGAATCTGCGTGTGTACGATCTTGAACGGATTCGACAAGTCCTCCGTCGGCGCGACGTTCTTCTGCCACTCGGGCTTCGGCCGCAGCTTGTTCTTGGCGATGTAAGTCGCCATATCGGCTACCTGGGATAGCGGGACTCTCATGATCGGTCAACTCCGTTTGCACTCTCTCGTCTTCAAGTAACTGGACAGAGCCAGCACCGGGAACGAGTGGCGGTAATAGTGATACTGCAAATAGAAGACGCCGGGAAAACCGGTGCCCGTGGATAACGTTTCGTTCCAGCCGCCATCCGGCCGCTGCGTTTCCATCAAATATTCGATGCCCTGCAGCACGCTTCCGCTGTGCGTATCGCCCGAAGCCAGCAGCCCTAGAATCGCCCAAGCTGTTTGCGAAGGCGCGCTGGGGGCCGCGACAAAAGTGTTCTGCGCGTAACCGGCGCAGCTTTCGCCCCACCCGCCATCGGCGTTCTGCAGGGACCGCAGCCATTCGCCCGCGCGCAGGATGTAGGCCTCGCGATCGCTCTCGCCCGCTGCTTCAAGACCGCGCAGCGCCAGGAACGTGCCGTAAATATAATCGACACCCCAGCGCCCCGCCCAACTGCCATCGGCTTCCTGAGTGCGCTTGAGATATTCGACGCCGCGCCGCACCGCCGGATGCTCGCGCTTCACGCCGCAAGCCATCAACGCTTCGAGCACGCGCCCGGTGATATCCGGACACGTCGGATCGAGCATCGCATTGTGATCCGCAAACGGCACCGAGCTTAAAAACTGCCAGTTGTTATCGACATCGAACGCCGCCCAGCCGCCGTCTTTCGATTGCATCGCCAGCAGCCAGTCGACCGCACGCCGCAAGCAAGCGTCCTGCTTGACGCCGTCCGTGCCGCGCGCCCGTGCCAGCGCCAGCAGCACCTGCGCCGTATCGTCGATGTCCGGATAATATTCGTTGGCGAATTCGAAATACCAGCCCGGAAGGCTCGACGTTAGGCCGCTTCACGCTCCAATCGCCGCGCCGCCGGACTTCCTTGGTCAGCAGCCAATCGACGGCCCGCGCCATTGCATGATCCGGCACCAGTCCGGACTCGCCCAGCGCATACGCCGCAATACCCGTGTCCCAAACCACCGAGAAACACGGTTGGAAGTAGAATCCGCGCTCATCATCCACCAGCAGATTGAAGAACTGCTGATCGCGCTTCGACCACATCGGGATGATCCTTGGGATAACCCAACAAATCCAGCGCCATGATGACGTAAAACATGGGCGGATAAATCGCCGCTAGGCCGTCGCGTGTAGCGAGTGCGCTCCAGAATCCATTGCTCGGCGCGACGAATGGCTCTTTGGCGCAAGCCAAGAAACTCGTGACGCTCATAGAACTTCACGAACTTGTCAGTGAGCAGAAAGAAATTGCGCCAGCTCCAAAACCCTTCGTCGTTCGGAAAACTCAGCGGCACCCCAGGCGCCAGCAGTTCGTTCACCGTGAACCCCGCCGGAACCGGACGCTGCGGGTTCATCGCATGCACAATCGACAGCGGAATCACAATCGCGCGCGTCCACGAAGACATCTCGTAGATCAACCGTCCCAGCAGCATCCCTTCAGGGGGAATCGACGGCGTGTGCTCCCGCGGATACAATCCAAAGATGCTGAGATTCACCTTGACGTAACTGTTCGCCGCCTGCAAGCCCGCCCATTGCCAGGATGCGCTCCCGCAGCCGGGTCAAATTAGGATCGTCGTAAGGCAGCCCAGCCAGCTTCAGCGCCGTGTAAGCCTTCACCGAAGCGCTGATCTCCGAAGGCCCCTGCGCGTAAATATTGAAGCCGCCATCCGGCAATTGCCGCGCCAGAATCGACCGCACCGCCCGTCCGATGCGCTCCCGCGTCGGCGGATTCCACACGCCGTCCACTGGCGGATGCCACCACAGCTCCAGCAGAATGTAATCCGATTCGAGCGTGGTGTCGGCCGTGAGGTCAGCCCACCAGTACCCGTCCCGGTGCTGTTTGCCTAACAGGAAATTCACCGCTTGCCGCAGAGTTTGCGCACAAGAGGTGACCAACGCGTCGGTAAGTTGTAGGCTCGGACTCATACCCGCGCAATTGTATGGAGCTGCACCGTCCGGCTCAATTCGGAGGGCAGATTAAAGCGCACGTCCTCTTCTTTGATTTCCACTTCTTCCAGCTCTCCGTAACCATGTCCGCGCAGCGATTCGATCAGTTCCTGGACCAGATTTTCGGGGGCCGAAGCGCCCGCTGTAACCGCAATTTTATCCACGCCTTCCAGCCACTCCGGCCGGACTTCGCTCAGGTCGTCGATCAGATGCGAGGCCACGCCTTCTTTCACGCAAACCTCCACCAGCCGGCGCGAGTTCGAACTGTTCTGCGAACCCACCACCAGCAGAAGCTGGCACATCGGCACCACCGCCTTTACCGCTAACTGCCGGTTTTCAGTGGCATAGCAAATATCCTGCGCCGCCGGACCCTGAATCTTCGGGAACCGCTCGCGCAGCCGCGTGACGATATCCTGGGTCTCGTCCAGACTCAAGGTGGTCTGGGTAATAAACGATACTCTTTCTGGATCTTTCACGTTAAGTCGATTGACGTCTTCGACATTCGAAACGAGTACGGTAGCTTCTGGCGCCTCGCCCAGCGTGCCGATCACCTCGTCGTGATCCTTGTGCCCGATCAGGACGATGGTGAAGTTCTTCTTGGCGAACTTGACCGCCTCCAGATGCACCTTGGTGACCAGCGGGCAAGTGGCGTCGATCACTTGCAGATCCCGCTCCACCGCCTGCGTCCGCACCAGCGGCGAAACCCCGTGGGCGCTGAAGATTACCCGCGCTCCCGCCGGCACCTCGTCCAGTTCCTCGATGAAGATGGCCCCGGCGGCCCGCAGCTCATCCACCACGTGCTTGTTGTGGACGATCTCCTTGCGGACATAGATCGGCGCGCCATAAAGGTCCAGCGCGATCTTCACCACGTCGATAGCGCGGACTACTCCGGCGCAAAACCCTCTTGGTCTCAGGAGGATAATCTTCTTGGTAGAGGCTGCTTGCGGCGCGGCTGCAGAGTTGGCCATAAGTAACGCTCAATTATAACAGTTTGGCTTCGCTAACCGGAAGTACTTGCAGTCAAATGGCAATTCGGGCCCGCAAGAGGGAGTCCGCAGCTTTAAACGGCAGCAACCGCCTCCTTAACCGGTTCGTTCCGCCATTTGCGAAGACTGGGCGAAAGAACAGCGATCACGCATACCACCGAGACTGTAGCTAAGCCACCCCATACCACCGACGGCGCGGTCCCCAGCCAAGCCGCCGCCCAGCCCGATTCCACCGCTCCCCATTGATTCGAGCACGAAATAAACAACCCCGTAACCGCCGTAACGCGCCCCCGCAAATGATCCGGCGTGCGCGTCTGCACCAAGGACCAGCGCAGGACTACGCTCATGCTGTCGAAAACGCCTGTGAGAAACAGCATAGAGAACGATAACCACGCCGCGGTCGAAGCCGCGAAGCCGATCGTCGCCACCCCAAACCCCGCCACCGCCCATAAAAGTACCGCCCCAGCTTTGTGGACCCGACCGCGATGCGCCAGCGCCAACGCCATCAGCGCCGCCCCAAACGCCGGAGCCGCCCGCAGCCAGCCGAGCCCACTGGCACCCACTTTCAAGATGTCCTGCGCGAAGATCGGCAGCAGCGTGACCGCGCCGCCGAAAAATACCGCCAGCAAGTCCAGGCTAAGCGCCGCCAGAATCACTTTCTCCCGGAATATAAAGCGAATCCCTTCCGACATTTGCTTCCAGTTCATCGCCGGCCGCGCCACCGGCGGCTGTGCGGCAACCCGCATGAACGTATAACATCCCGCCGACGCCAAAGCGCACAGAGCCTGCACCAGGTACACCGCCTCGCTGCCCTTCCAAGCCAACAACAACCCTGCCACCGCCGGACCCGTGACCGTAGCCATCTCCCGCCCCGTGCCCTGCCACCCAATCGCGCTCGTGAGCTGCTCCGGTTCGACCAACTGCGGCAGCAGGGCCGAACTAGCCGGCCATTGAAACGCACGCGCCGTGGCCGACAAGAGCAGGCAAGTGTAAATCAGCGCAACCCCGCGCGACGTCCCCGCACTCGCCAGCAGAAAGCCGACGCCCGCAATCACCACTTGCGCCAGCGCCGCCGTCCGCCGTCGGTCATAGTGATCCGCCGCGTATCCCGCCGCGAAAGTGAACAGAATTGGCGGGATAATCTGCACCAGCCCCACATTCCCCAGCACCACCGCCGAGTGCGTCGATTCGTACAAATCCCAGCCCACCACGATCGACAGCATCTGCTGCGCCAACACCGACAGCACGCTAGAAGCCAGCAGGAAGCGGAAGTTTCTGGATTTCAATGACGCGTAAGCGGCCACTTTCGTCTAGTGTCGCATCACAGGCTGTGCAGGCGCGTTAAGATAACAGTTTGACTAAAGACTTCACCGCGGAGATCGACCAGCGCCGCCGCGACATCGCCGCGCGCCTGCCGGAGCTGAAGGCCGACGCATTGCTCGTCAGTTCCTCAGCCAATATTCGCTATCTTGTCGGGCTACACCGGCTCCAACGGCCTGATCCTGCTGCTACCGTCCGAAACCCATTTCTTCACCGATCCACGCTACGAAATCAGCGCCCGCCAGAACATCTCAGGCCACGTCCACATCGTCAAAGGACCGTTAACCGCCGGCGTCATCCAGGTCCTCAAGAAACAAGCGCCTGAAAAAAATCGGCTTCGAAAGCGGCTGGACCCAGTTCGACGCCTACCAGCGCCTGAAAGAAGACCTTCCGCTGGGCGCCGCGCTCGTCCCCATCGGACGCATCATCGAAGAGCGCCGCATGTTGAAGTCGCCCGCTGAGATCGACACCATCCGCCGCAGCGTCATCCTCAACTCCGAAGCCTACGCGCGCGTGCTTAAGCGCATCCGCCCCGGCGTCCGCGAGCTGGACGTCGCCGCCGAAATCGAATATCAGATGAAAATGCTGGGCGCCGAAAAACCGTCCTTCGACACCATCATCGCCGCCGGTCCCCATTCCGCCCTGCCGCATTCGCACCCCACATCGCATCGCGTGCTAGCGAATGAACTACTCTTAATCGACATGGGCGCGAGCCTGGAAGGCTACGCCAGCGACATGACGCGCACCATCCATCTGGGCAAATCTCCTAAACAGATCCGCGAAATGTACCGCGCCGTGCTCGAAGCGCAACTAGCCGGCATCGCCGCCGTTCGCGAAGGCACCACCGCCGGCAAAGTCGACGCCGCCACCAGAAACGTCCTGAAAAAGCACAAACTCGACAAGCAATTCGTCCACTCCACCGGCCACGGCCTAGGTCTGGAAATCCACGAGCCGCCGCGGCTAGGCAAGAAAGACAAAACCCGTCTCCAAGCCGGCATGGCCATCACCATCGAGCCCGGCGTTTACATAGAAGGCCTCGCCGGGATTCGCATCGAAGACACCGTCCTAGTGACCAAGACCGGCTGCGAAGTGCTGACACCGACTTCCAAAGAATTTATCCACATATAAATGACCAACCAAGAAATCAAAGAGCTGCTGCAGATCTTCGAGGAAAGCGGCGTCGCCGAAATGGAAGTACAGCGCGGCGAAAATCGTCTGCGCTTGCGGCGCGCCCCCACCACGCAGGAACTGCAAGTCCCCGCCGCCGCTCCGCAGCCAACTGCGGCCCACGCTTCCGTTCCCGCGCCCGCCGCAGCGCCGTCCAAACCAGCGCCGGCCGACGCCAACCACACGCTGATCAAATCGCCCATCGTCGGAACCTATTACGATGCCCCCTCGCCCGGCGCCGCGCCCTTCGTCAAGATCGGCGACACCGTCGAACCCGGCCAAGTGCTGTGCATCATCGAGTCCATGAAGCTGATGAACGAAATCGAAGCCGAGATGGCCGGAACCCTGGTTCACAAACTGGTCGAAAACGGACGCCCCGTAGAATACGGCGAAGCGCTCTTCGCCATCCGCCCCCGCTAGTCGCCTCATGTTCAAGAAGATTTTGATCGCCAACCGCGGCGAGATCGCCCTGCGCGTCATCTGCGCCTGCAAAGATCTGGGCATCCGCACGGTCGCCGTGTATTCCGAAGCCGACCGCCACAGCCTCCACACCCGCTTCGCCGACGAAGCCATCTGCATCGGCCCCGCCAAAAGCTCGCGCAGCTATCTCGACATCCCGTCCGTAATCAGCGCCGCCGAAATCACCAACGCCGAAGCCGTCCATCCCGGCTACGGTTTTCTTTCCGAGAACGCCGACTTCGCCGAAGTCTGCGAAACGTCCCACCTGACCTTCATCGGACCGCGCCCCGAAGTGATCCGCCGCATGGGCCTGAAGCAGGAAGCGCGCACCGCCATGGACCAAGCTGGCGTGCCCATTCTCCCCGGCTCGAAAGGCGTCCTCAGCAGCGTAGAAGAAGCTCTCGAACTAGCCGAAGGCATCGGCTATCCCGTGATGATGAAAGCCTCCGCCGGCGGCGGCGGCCGCGGCATGCGTGTGGTGCGCAGCGCCGAAGAACTCCCGCACCTGATGGCGCAAGCCCAGAACGAAGCCGCGGCGGCGTTTTCAAACGGCGACATGTATATGGAGAAGCTGGTCGAGAACCCGCGCCACATCGAGTTCCAGATTCTAGCCGATAACCACGGCAACGTCGAAGTGCTAGGCGAGCGCGAATGCTCCATCCAGCGCCGCCACCAAAAGTTAATCGAAGAGTCCCCCTCCGTAGCGGTAACGCCGGAACTCCGCAAGCGCATCTCCGACTCGCTGCGAGTGGCGCTCAAAGCCATCGGCTACACCAACGCCGGCACGGTCGAATTCCTGATGGACGCCGCCGGCAACCTCTACTTCATCGAAGTGAACGCGCGCATTCAAGTGGAGCACCCCGTCACGGAAATGGTGACCGGCGTCGACCTGGTGAAGAGCCAGATCCGCATCGCCGCTGGCGAAAGCCTAGCCGAAATCCTGCCCTTCCCGCCCGGCAATTCATCCACCTGCGCGGCCACGCGCTCGAATGCCGCATCAACGCCGAGCACCCTGAAACGCTAACGCCCTCGCCCGGCCGCATTACGGGCCTGAATCTCCCCGGCGGCGTAGGCGTCCGCGTCGACACCGCAGCGTATCAAGACGGCGTGATCCCACCGTATTACGATTCGCTGGTAGCCAAGCTGATCACCTTCGGCGCCAACCGCACGGAAGCCATCGCCCGCATGCGGCGCGCGCTGGACATGTTCGTGGTCGAAGGAATCTATACCTCGATCCCCCTGCACCAAAAAATCCTCGCGCACCCCGACTTCATCGCCGGCAAAATCGACACCGGATTTCTGGGGCGTTCAGGTTTGCTGCCGGAGAAGAAGTAGAGCGGTTACGCCGCCACTTCGACGTAATCCACAGAGGAACTCGGTTCGGGAATCGGATCGCCGATCTCGCGCATCACTTCGGAACCTTTTGTCAGCGCGTCTTGGAATGACAATTCGGGTCGACATTCACATCTTCTGCGGTCATGAAAATGAGCTGAGCGGGGGCGGCGCCGAGATGGCCGAACCCAATGTATTTAGGAGGAGCTTTCTCGTAAGTGACCTTGGGATAGGTTTCCCGAGTCTCAAACAGCCCTAAGTACGTCCAAATGACGCATTCTTCCGGCAAATTACGTCCCATCCTTCGCAGCTTCGGCCGCAAGCTTCTGTTCACTCCCGTAGTCTGAAGCGAAGTTAACCGGAGCGATCGTGAGTGCTCTCACCCATTTCTGAACTCGCCACCTGCATCGAAATCGTGCTTGCCCAAACGTAGCCATCAGTTGTCACAACGCCAGGACAGCCGTCGCCTACCAACCACACTCCTTCGTCCGTTCCAAAAACACTTGCGCGGATGCGCATCAGCTTTCCGTCGTATTCGACGCGCTGCGCGAGAATTTCACACACTGTGAACCTAGGAATGGGCGTCTCCGCAGGCTTTCCCGTTTGCGCATCGGCCGCAAGAATCGGAATGAACGCAACCGCTACTAGGACCAGCCGCATCATGCTAGCATCCGCTCCTACAATATCCCCGCCGCCTCCGCCAGAGCCCGCGGATTCCGCGCCAGAAACCGCAGCAGCCATCCGCCCGGTCAAATTGGTCTTCAGCGCCTCGACGAACTGATCCGGCGTCAGCAGCTTCAGCACCTCCAGCCGCTCGTCCCACTTCCGATCGTCCCAGCCCGCGATCCGCTGATTGATCTTGTGAGCCAGCCGCAAATCCTTGCCATAACGCTTAGTCCACTGCCGCTCGAACCCAGCCAGCGCCGCGCGCGAAACGTCGCCCTTCGCAATCGCCCCCGCCGCCACTTCGCCCGCCATTTTCCCCGCGTGGATCGCCCAGCGAATGCCCTCCCCCAATAGCGACGACGCCTGCCCCGCCGCGTCCCCCACGCCCAGAATTCCATCGCCCGCGAACCGCGCCGCAAAGCACTCCGATGGAATCAGCCCCGCGTGATGCTCCAGCGGCTGAGCCCCGCTCAGATCCACTCCAAAGCGCCCCGCCCCCGCGACCAGAGCATCCAGATACGCATCCGGCTTAGCGTCCGAATCCGGATGAATGATGCCCACCCCCACCCGCACCCGGTGCCGCCCCCACGGAAACACCCACGCGTAACCGGACGGCGCGAACTCGCCCCCCACCAGCAGCACCGCCTCGCGCTCGTCGCAATGCGGAGCATACATGTCGTACTCCGCGCCCACGCCAAACCGCCGCATGCCCGGATCGAGCCCCGCCTGCTTCAGCAGCACCGAACGGTATCCCGTGGCGTCGATCACCACCCGCGCGCCCAGCACCTCGTCACGCGTGCGCACGCCCACCACTCTTTCGTCCTGGAATACTGGACCTTCCACCTTAGTCGCCACGCGCACGCTGGCCCCCGCTTCAACCGCCCTTCCCGGCCAGAAACTGAAACACCCCGCGCACGTCGATGACGCACATCCGGGGTTGCGACATAATCGTAAACCGCTGCATTCGCCGGCGACACAAAGCGCACCCGCGAGATCGGATGATGCAGGCTCGCGTGGAATGCCCAACGCGTCCAGCTCGTCGATAAAACTGCCGCCGCTGGTCCGAATCGGCGAGCCGATCTCATGATTCTGCTCCAGAACCAGCGCCGAACACCCCCGCCGCGCCAGCGCTTCCGCCGCCGCCAGCCCCGCCGGACCGCCTCCCGCAATGATTGCGTCGTAACTCTCGGCCTGCTCACCCATCTCTATCATAGTAGGCGTTTTTGCAGCCCATCCCCGCAAAGACGCTGAATTTACTAAGGTAACCTTAGGTACGTTTTAAGTAACATCTTGCGCGTATTCGTAAGAGGGTCCTGATTTGCTTCAGTACTAGAACCACTTATCATCGGGACGGAAGTGGAAGTACGGAGCCTATGGATATCATGACAGCGCCAATGAATCAGAGCCCTGAGGCCAGAGAAAACCGCAAGGGGACCGTGCGAATCGTCATCGCCGACGATCATCCCATTGTGCGCGACGGCTTGAAAAAGCTGTTGCTGCTGGAAGATGATTTCGACGTCGTGGGCGAAGCCGGCGACGGCCGCGAGGTGCTGGAGAAGGTCCGCGAGCTCGATCCCGACGTGCTGCTGCTCGACCTGCGCATGCCCAACCTGGACGGCCTGGGCGCGCTGCAAGCCTTGCAGCAAGTCAACCAGCGGACCCGCGTCATCATCCTGACGGCGTCCGAAGACAAGAACGAATTCGTGCAAGCCATGAAGCTCGGCTGCAGCGGCATTGTGCTCAAGCAGACCGCGCCGGACCTGATCGTCAAGAGCATCCGCAAAGTGCACTCCGGCGAAATCTGGCTGGATTCCCACACCACCGCGGCCGTCATGCGCCAGTTCTCTACCGCGCTTGAAGGCGGCGGCCACCCGTCCGCATCCGGCACCGGCAAAGGCCGCGAACGCAGCCCGCTCTCCGCGCGCGAGCGCGAAATCGTGGCGCTAGTCGCCCAGGGCTACAAGAACAAAGAGATGGCCGAGAAGATGTTCATCAGCGAGCAGACTGTCAAAAACCATCTGCACAATATCTTCGATAAGCTAGGCGTCTCAGACCGCCTGGAACTGGCTCTCTACGCCATCCACAAAGGCCTGCACCTGAACGGCGAGCAGCCCGTGCGGCTCGTTAGACCGTCTTGTCCTTCGCGTAGCACAGCGGCGCCAGCTTGCACTCGGCGCACTTCGGCTTCCGCGCCACGCACAGCGCGCGCCCGTGATGAATGATCTGATGCGAGAACAGAATCCACTTCTCCTGCGGGATCACCTTCATCAAATCCCTCTCGATCTTCACCGGCTCCGTTTCTTTCGTTAAGTCCAGCCGTCTGCGAGATGCGCTGCACGTGCGTATCCACCACCACGCCCGACGCGATGCCGAACGCCGTCCCCAGCACCACATTGGCCGTCTTGCGCGCCGCCCCCGGCACCGAGAGCAGCGAGTCAATATCCCGCGGCACCTCGCCGCCATAGTCGGCCAGATATCTTGCGCGCCGCCCCGATCACTGACTTGGCTTTGTTGTTGAAGAACCCCGTCGAGCGGATCTCCCGCGCCATTTCCTCCTGACTCGCAGCCGCGAAATCCCGAATCGTCGGATACTTTCGGAACAACCCCGGCGTCACTTCATTTACGCGCTTGTCCGTGCACTGCGCCGAGAGAATTGTCGCCACCAGCAACTCCCAGGCGTTCGAATGATGCAGCGCGCAAGTGACCGCCGGATACATTTCATCCAGCCCGGCCAGAATCTTCTTGACGCGCGCCTTCCGTTCGGCGGCGGTCTTAGGCCTGACGACTCGCATCCTAGTCAAAATCAATATCGCGCTTAGGAGGCGGCTCGTCCGGATTCTCTTTAGCGATCTTCAGCATCTCGTCGAACTTCTTGCTGAGCACATCCTGATGCGTCTTCTGGCTCGCGACCGACTTCAGGAAAGCATTCTCCCGCCGGCTAAGCCTCGCCCTTTTGCCGCTCGACCGCGCTTTCGAGGTCGGCGAACGTAGGCGGTTTGACGTGCTCCACATAGCGGATCACCGCGCTGGTTTCCGGATCGATATGCAGCTCCGCCTGGCAGCAGGAGCAAGTTACAGTGATGAGAGGCGTGTTTTTCGCCATGTTCTCAGTGTATACTGACCTGACCGGGGAGCCACCAACATGTTCAAAGAATTCAAGACGTTTATTATGCGCGGCAACGTTCTCGATCTCGCCATCGGCGTGATCATCGGCGGAGCCTTCGGCAAGATCGTCGCCTCGCTGGTCGGAGACATCCTGAACCCCATCATCGGTCTGGCGGCTAGGCAAGATCGATTTTTCGAATCTGTTCGTCGCGCTCAACGGCCAAACCTACGCCACCGTAGCCGACGCCAAGAAAGCCGGCGCCCCCACCCTCAACTACGGCATTTTCATTAACACCGTAATCGAGTTCGTCATCGTAGCCTTCGTGATCTTCCTGATCGTCAAGCAAGTGAACCGCTTCATGCCCGCCCCGCCCCCCGCGCCGCCCGCCCCAGCCACCAAAGTGTGCCCCGAGTGCCTAAGCACCATCCCCGCCGCCGCCAAACGCTGCGCGCAGTGCACGTCCGTAGTCGCATGACAGATTCTCGGCTGCGGAAGGATTCGGATTTGGTAGCGTAGCTCGAAGCCGACGAACGGGGGTTAGAAAGAGCGGCATGAGCAGTGTTAAGGTTATTCTCTTCGTTACAGGGCTTGGCTTTCTACTTGCAGCGATCTATCCGAAGCCGATCATCCTAAAAGCTACGCAGCAGCCCCATCCTTATCAGATGCTCGCTCGGCTCTGCCTAGCCGGAATGGGCTTATTCATTTTGTGGTTTAATTTTTTAAGGTAGCCCGCTACCCTATTTCCCACCCCTTGACACCGCCCCCCAACAGGCGTAACTAAGTAGCCGCAGCTGACGGGTGTTGAGGAGGTGTTTCATGTTGTCGTCTCCTATCGAGATCGTGGCCGCCCTTTGGGGAGTGGTTGTGATCCTGTATCTGGCCTTGTTCTTATTCCGCTCCGTGATCGGCATGAAAGAAGAAGATACGCTCTACCTGAGCGTAGGCGAAGAGCGGCATGGCAGCCGAGCAGCGGGTAATCATGAAGCGCATCAATAAACTGGATGCCTATAGCCACAAACTGGGCTATGCCGCGCTGGCGATGTCAGTGGTGCTGGCAGGGATGTGGGTCTACAGCGTCGCGCAGCAACCTGCTTTAGACGACGGGTTCCATCCCGAAGCGGCGCAGCAGCAGGAACTCCGACAAGTTGTCGGTGGTGAGCAGACCCAGCAGGCGTCCATTCTCCATCACCAGCGCGCAGCGGCCCGCCCGCGCCATCAGCGGCAGAACCTCGGCCAGATCGGCATTGGGCTCCAGTGCCAGGAAGTCGCGATCCATCGCCCCCGCCACATAAGCGTCCGGACCCTCAGCCGCAATCGCGCGAATCAGCAAATTGCGCCCCAGCAGCCCCACCACTTGGTCCCCATGCGTCACCGGAAAATCCTGTTGCGATGTCGATAGCAGCAGATTGGCAGCGTCGCGAATCGTGCTGTGATGTTCCAGCGTATGGAATTCGGTGATCATGGCGGCGCGGATCGGAATCCCATGCGTCAGCGACCGCCCCAGCGCCGCCACGCTCTCCTGCGCCGCGCCCAGATAAATGAACAGCGCAAAAAACACCAGCATGAATTGCGGAGCCAGCAGCCCGTACAAGCCCATGCTGATCGCCAGCATGCGCCCCATCCAAGCCGCCGTGCGCGTCGCTTCTTCTTCCGGACGAATGTAGCTCAGCAGCGCCCGCAAAATACGTCCGCCATCCATCGGAAACGCCGGCAGCAGGTTAAAGCCAGCCAGCAGAATATTGCCGTATAGCAGCAGCGCCAGCGGATTCTTCCCATTGGGCTGCATCAAATCGGCAACCTTGATGATCGCCGTGATATGCGCCGAATACATGTAAGCGAAAATCCCGCCCGCCAGCAGAAGGTTCACCAGCGGCCCCGCCAGCGCCACGCAAATCTCCGCCGCGGGCGGCAGCATGCGTTCCATGCGCGACAGCCCGCCGATCGGGAACATCACGATCTCGGTGGTTCGGATGCCGAAGCGCGAAGCCACCCACGCGTGCCCCAGTTCATGCAGCAGCACGCTCGCCAGACTGCCCAGCAGGAAAATAGCGTAGTTGCCGCTCGACTGCGTGCTCCCCAGCACCGAGACCGCAACAAACACCACCAGCAATACAAAGGTGAAGTGCAGGCGCACCGGGACGCCAAAGATCCGAAACGCCTTAATGGTGCCCGACGTGGCCGCCTGTTGGCCCGGATGACTTAAAGTTTGCACTGGTAGCAAGGAGCAGTACCCCTTACATCCTTCGGTCTATACCGAGACGAACTTTAGCGCCTCCCGCTAAGTGCTTGGTTTAACTCGCTAGTTTTAGAAAGCCGGAATCCGGCCAGGGTAGGTCTGCTTGGTCTTATGGCTCGGCAGCGGCCCGCCGCCGTCGCTCGCCGTCGGACCGGCGCGGCAGCGCATTGCTGAAATCCAGGTCGGCTTCGTCGAAATTCACCTGCCGGTCGAGAATCATCTCGATGGTAGTGCCCTTCGCCAGCACCGCCTCCGGCCCGCGCGTGAACAGGACGCCCGCCAGTGCCGCCGCCGCTCCCGCACCTGCGCCAATGGCCGCGCCCATTCCAGGAGCTCCGCTCACACTCCCCGCCAGCGCGCCAATGCTAGCCCCCGCGGCAGCCGTCTCGCCCACCGTGCGGACATCGCCAGCCTTATTGCCCTCGCTGCGAATCGTGCCCTCTTTGTGATCCAGTTCCTCGCTAGCCCGGCCATCGAGACCTGTCACATGCGCCCGAAAATCCCGAGTGGTCCCGTTCGGCAGCGTCAACGAATCGAAGCGCAGATGAAACTCCCCGCGCCCCTTGACCTTGCCAGGCCGGCGAATGTCCGTAATCGTGCCCATCACATAGCTGCCCGGCGGAATCACAATGCGCCCGTCTACTAGAATCGGGAAAACGCGTTTCCAGATATACCCGATCTCCCGGCACCGCGTTTTTGGTGCTGACGCTATTGATCAAGCTCAGCGGAACGTGCGTGCCCGTCTCCACCAGGTAGCTCTTCGATTGCGCCGAAACCACCAGCGCCGAGCAGACCGCCGTGCAGACATTGCCGATTATGATGTAGGCACCTCATGTTTAAAGTGTAGCGTTTTTCTCCAAAATCGTGGCCAGCATCTCCGGAATTTCAAACACCGCGCGATTCTCAATCCGCGACACGCTCTCGCGATAAGAATCGAGCGAAGCCAGCAATTCCTTTACCGCCCCCGCAATCCCGCGAAAATTATCCACCACCATCCCCGCGTGCCGCTCCCGCACCCACTCGATGTTGTAGCGCTCCTGCGGCAGGGTCAAGCGTTGGGCTTTCGACGATCACCGGCAGCTTCATAGCCACCGCCTCGCTGATGCTGCCCGGTCCCGGCTTGCCGATGAAGAAATCGGAGAGGTACATGTAATACGGCACCTCCTGCGTGAATCCTTCGATGAACCGCGGCGCGTCGGCGCGCTGCGCCTTCAGCCGCTCAGCCAGCTTCGCGTTGCGTCCGCAAATGAAGATGAGCTGGGTATCGCGCAGCCGCTCGGAAATCTCCAGCATCACTCCCGATCCCTGCCCGCCGAACAAAACTAGCCCCGTTGGCCGCGTCGGATGCAGCCCCAGCCGCGCCGCGCTCGCGCCGCCCGATCGACCTTCACCGGCTCATAAAAACGCGGCCGCACAATCATCCCCGACGTAGTGAAAATCCGGTCGTCCGTATGCCCCAGCGAATGCGCCTGCTCCACTGCCTTCTCCGTCCCACAAACGAAGTACTGATCTTGCCGCGCTTCCATCCAGAAATGCGGCGGGTAATCCGCGAAATCGGTCAGGATCGTAACGTACGGCGACCTGCGGCAGCGCCTTCCGCAAACTTTCATACATAGCCCGGTTGAAATTCGGAACCAGTGAAACAACCAGATCCGGTTGGGTATCTACCCAATGTTGGGTCAGGAGGCGAACCGTAGCCCCGTGGTAGAGTCGAATCACCCCGTGCATGAACTGCACTCCCAGCCCCGACCCGAGCGTCCAACCCTTCGCCAGCATGGTGTTGTAGATGTCTTCCAGGCGCAGCCCGGTGACCTTGCGGAAGATGTCCAGGCTATCCAGCACTTCCTGCAGATTCACCAGCCGGACCTGCCAAGGTTCACCGCGAGTAGCCCGGTGTTGGGAGTCCACCACTGCTTTCAACGCACTGGCAGCGGCCCGATGCCCTCCGCCGGCGTCGAAATAGATAAAATCAATTTTCTTCACTATTGTTTTATACCAGCGTCATACGGCTGTCATGCAACACGCTTAAAAAGGTAGCATGGCAGCCTCGATGTTACATTGGCTCTCCACCCGCGACCATCTCCTGATGCGGCGTTTGAACCGCTGGACCCCTCCCCGCTGGATGCGCCTGTGGATGGTGGCAGCCACCCGCGGCGGCGACGGCTGGCTGTGGTACGGCGTCGGAGCCATAGTGGCCTTCGCCGGCGGCCCCGAACGCTTCCGGGCCCTACTGGCAGCCGTGCTGGCGGTAAGTGTAGGCATTGTCGCTCTTCCTTAATTTGAAACGAGCCTGCGGCCGCAAACGCCCCTGTGCACTGGAGCCGCATTCCTGGGCCACCCTGCTTCCGCCCGATCAATTTTCCTTCCCCTCCGGCCACACCATCACCGCCTTTTCGGTGGCAATCTCGCTGGCCACGTTCTACCCCGTGCTTTTGCTTGGACTCTTGTTCTGCGCCTTCAGCGTGGCGCTCTCGCGCATCCTGCTAGGCATGCACTTCCTAACCGACGTACTTGCCGGCGCCGCCATCGGCAGCGCACTGGGCTACGCCGCCGCGCTCCTGCTGATCTAGCTCACACATTCAACGCAACGACGAAGATCGCCAGCGCCATCAGCGCTCCCGCGAAAATGCGGCGCAGATTCTTCTCCGGAACACGATCCGCAAAGGCCAGTCCCGCCAGCATTCCACCGCACGCCAGCGCCAGAAACGGCAGCAGCAGCCCCCAGTCGATGCGCACGAAGCGCGCTTGCCCCATCAGACCGCTGGCCGAATTCAACGCAATAATGGCCAGCGAAGTTCCTCCCGACATCCGTACGCTCAGCCCCGCCGCCATCACCAGCGCCGGGACGATCAGGAACCCTCCGCCCACTCCCAGAAATCCCGTCAGGACCCCCACTAGCAACCCCACCACCAGGCACGGCCACACTTGGCACTGACGGCCTTCCTTCAATCGCGGACGCCCGCTCAGCATCAACGAGCCCACCACTAACATGATCGCGGCAAATGCCAGCAGCAGCGCCTGCTTGGACAAAAGGTGCGTAGCCCCCGATCCCAAGAACGCGCCTATCACTCCCGTGATCGAAAACAGCAGCACTGCTTTCAAATGCAGATTCCCTTTACGAAATTGCAGCAGCGCCCCCAGTAAACTCGTCCCACCCACGATCGCCAGCGACATCCCCACCGCCTGGCTGGGTGGGACCTTCGCGGCGTAAACCAACACCGGCAGCGTGACGATCGAGCCGCCACTCCCCAGGACGCCCAGCGAGAGTCCAATTAGCACCGCCAGAACGAGCGCCATCCTTTGCCTGAGAGTACCATCGAAAGAATGAATCTCCTGCAAGGAAAAGTCGTGGTACTCACCGGAGGCACTTCCGGAATCGGCGAAGCCTCAGCTCTGAAACTCGCAGCCATGGGCGCCCGCTTGGTGCTGATAGCCCGTGACCCGCAACGAGCCGAATCAATCCTCAAGCGGCTTCCATCCGGAGTCAAGCACACCGCGCATTTCGCCGACCTCTCGCGCCTCGCCGAAACCAAACGCGTTGGACAAGAAATCGCCGCCGCCGAACCCCGCATCGACGTCCTGATCAATAACGCCGGAGTGATGTCGGCGCGAGCGTCAGCTCACCGCCGATGGCCTGGAGCTAACCTTCGCCACCAATCACCTGGCCTATTTCGTCCTCACCCAAGCATTGCTCCCGCGCCTGCTAGCCTCAACCCCCGCCCGCATCGTCAACACCGCCTCCGAAGTTCACCGCGGCGCACACCTCGACCTCGCCGATCTCCAATCCGAAAAACGCTACAGCAGCTACGGAGTCTATGGAAAATCCAAACTCGCCAATGTGCTCTTCACGCGCGAATTAGCCCGCCGCCTGGCCGCCAGCGGCGTCACCGTCAACTGCCTCCACCCCGGCGTAGTAGCCAGCCGCTTCGCTCAACCCCGCAACGGCAAAGGGGGCGACCCCTCCGCCGCCAGCTTCCTCGCAAGCCAAGGCATCGCCCCGGAAAAAAGTGCCGAAGCCATCGTCTACCTGGCCACCTCGCCGGACTTGGCCCAAACCACCGGACAATATTTCAACCAAAGCCGCCTCTCGACGCCGTCCGAGGAGGCGCAAAACGACATAGCAGCAAAAAAGTTATGGGAGGAATCAGAACAACTAGCGGGGATCCACTACGAAATCGGGGGGCGGTAAAAACGGGGTAGAACCGGGCGGGCCATGACGACCCGCCCGAAATGGGTCCGACTACTTCTTGGTGGTGTCGGTGGTGTCCTTCTTTTTCTTCTTCTTCTTTTCTTTCTTGGTGGTGGTGTCCTGGGCGAAGCTGACAGTGGCAGCGCCGGTCAGGAAGGTCAGGGCCAGTGCGAAAATACCGAATCTTTTCATGTTGAAAACTCCTTGATCTAATATATGCACAAGAACCCGATTTTGTTCCGCATATTGTTGTATCTAAACCATTAAAGTTGTTTCACATGGTTAAATTTAGTTCACGTTGTAGGCGCCGAGCGCCATCCGCAAAACCTCCGCGAAGTTGGCCCCGCTCTCTGACCATACCTGGCGGCTTTCGATGTCCAGCGCCCCCTCCAAATCCTTCACCAGATGCAGCAAACTCCGCAAATTGGACTGCCCCATCCGCAAGCTCCCGTCGATCCCCGGAATCGGCAGAAACAGCGCGTCCAGCCCGAATTCGATGCGCAGATGATCCCCATGCTCGCTCTCAAACTCCGGGCCGTAGCAAGCCAGCGTCAGCGGAGCCGGCCGCAGCTTCCACTCGCCGTCGTATTGCCACAGATCCCAAAAGGTGTCGATCTCGCAAGCGCAATCCGCGTGTAGAAACTCCCGCATGGCCTCAACCATGACATCCACCTCGGTTCCCACCGGAAACTCGCGCTCGAATAGCGGGGGCTCCACCAGCTCGATCGCGTAGATCCGCATCACTGGGCCCCGTTTGGCGAGCTTTGAAAATGGAAACGCCCCCAGCAGCTTCCCGAACTGCTGCAGCATCTGCGCTTCCCCGGTTTCGCGCAGACTGCAAGAAAAATACAAACGGTCAGGCACGCTGTGATTGTAACCTGGAAGAGAGTGATTACCGACCTGGTGCAGATCAAGCGGCTCGGCGAAAAGAAGCGCGACGAGA
This sequence comes from Bryobacterales bacterium, assembly GCA_963745995.1. Taxonomy (GTDB): domain Bacteria; phylum Acidobacteriota; class Terriglobia; order Bryobacterales; family Bryobacteraceae; genus Palsa-187. The sequence continues at coordinate 1,309,063 of CAVUZF010000004.1, read as the reverse complement.
ACGGCCGCTTCCGCAAATACATGAAGTCGCGCGTTTTCGTCGAACGCCAGTTCCGTAAAGCCGCCGAAGAAGTCACCGAGGCCATCGATTGCCGCCAGTGCGCCGAATGCTGCCGCGTCACTGACGTGGCCATCGTCGAACGCGACATCCAGAAACTGGCCCACTTCCTGGGCCTCTCCGAGAAAGCCTTTCTCGATAAACACACCGCCCGCGACGACGATGGCGTCCTGATCCTACGCCGCAACGCCCAAGGCTGCGAGTTCCTGCTCGGCAACGAGTGCACCGTCTACGAAGCCCGCCCCGGCAACTGCGAGCGCTTCCCGCACTTGCTTAAAGGCGCCGGATCGCTCGAAAGCCGCATGTGGGAATTGGTAGACCGCGCCACCTATTGCCCCATCGTCTACAACTGGATGGAAAAAGTGAAAGCCCTCACGAAATTCCGCCCCTCCGCCAGCAGCTAGCCCGCCTGCGTAACCCTTTCGCGAAGTTCCCCCGTCAACTACATCGAAGGAGTCTTTCAGATGAAGTTTCGTTTTCTAGCTCTGCCCTTGATCGCGGCAGGCGTTCTCAGTGCCCAAGGCCCAGGACCGCGCTCGCTCACCCCGCCCACCCCGGCCGAAGCGCTACAGAGGCAGCTCGATTTTCTTACCAGATTCTATTCCCTCACTACCACCCCGACGAATCAGGTTTCTGCGGTCCAGTCCCTCCTGAGCACGGAACAGTCGTGCCTGCCGGCGCCGGGAACTCTGCAAACCGCTCGCCAAGCGTTGGCGACGGCGGTGAAAGCCGGTACTTCAGGGGTTGGCGACGCGGTTACCGCTCTGACCAAGGTGCAAGCCGAAGAGGAACTCTGCCATGCGACAGCCGCTGCAGGCATCTGGGCGGTCTTAACCCCGCACGCAACAGATGAAAGGCATCGGGCCGCTGCTAGGGATACGGCGGCCGGGGCTTCGGGCGCGGCCCGCATGGTCCCCCTCCTAAGCAATAAGCTCACACGGATTTCGACAGTTTTTCGATGGCCGCTTCCAGCCGCTGCGGGCGTTCGAGTACCCCCTCAAACAAATCGCCCACACGTTCGAAGCGGCCGAGCGCGTTACCCAGGTGGAATTGCTCCGGGCGCAGCCGCGGAGTCACTTCATTCCACGCCAGCGGCGTAGCCACCGGCGCCCCTGGGTAAGCGCGCAGCACGTAAGGCGCGGAAATGGTCTTGCCCTGCGCAATCTGCTGCCAATCAAAGTAAACTTTTCCCTTTTCACGCTTCGAAACCGCCCGCGGAGTAGTAAATAGGTCGGGCCGCGCCGCCGCCCCTAGCGCGGAAAGTACCTCGGCAAACGACCGCACCTGCGCGTAAGTGTAAACGCGGCTCCATCGGAATAAAGATGTGGATGCCGTCGCCCGCCCGTAGTTTTCGGGTAACTCACGAGTCCAATGCGGTCGAGCTTAGCCCGCACCCACAACGCCGCCTCGACAATCTTCTCGTAGCTGCACTCATACGGATCAAGATCGATCAATACATAGTCCGGATTCTCCAGAGTCCCCACTCGGCTCATCCAAGGATTGTGATCAATACATCCCAGGTTCACCAAGTACAACAACGTCGCGCGATCGTCGCCAATCACATATTCGATCCCGTCAGCGACCGCCGTGTGCAGCCACTTCGGAAAGCTCTCCGCAATCTGCTTCTGAAAGAAGAACGGCTTGTCGATGCCGTTCGGGATACCGCTTCAGCGACAGCGGCCGGTCCCTGCAGATGCGGTACCAGCAACGGTGCCACCGCATCGTAATAATTCAACAAATCCCGCTTACGATACCCATCCTTCGGATAAAACAATTTATCCAGATTAGTGAACTTCAGCCGATGCCCGTCAATCGTGATCTCAGCTTCCTTAAGAGACGCATCCAGCAACGCCACCCGCGGAGCCGCCGGCGGATCCAGATCCTCGCGCAGACCCAGGAACACCGGCGCGCGCAGACGCCCCTCCTCCGTCCAGTTGGCGAAGCGCACTTCGCAGATCAACTCCGGTTTGGTCCACACCACCTTGCGCGGCAGCCCCCGCGCCGGCTCCAGCGGCGATTCCTTGGTCACCAACGGCGCAAGTTTCGCGAACAGAGTCTTGACCATCTTGGCGTCGAACCCCGTTCCCACGTTCCCCGCCCAAGTAAGCTTGCCGCCGCGCCGCCGCGCGTCCCTAAGACCAGCGCGCCCAAGCCGTGCCGATCCCCCTCCGTGTACCCGCAAATCACGAAGTCCGCCGAATCGACGACTTTCCACTTCACCCAATCCGAAGACCGCCGCGATTCATACCGGCTCTGCGCCCGCTTGCCGACCACGCCCTCCAACCCCTGCTCCTTCGCCGCAGCCAACAGGTTCTTGCCGCTAGTAGCAAAATGATCGGAATAACGAATCGTCTCGTTCGGTTGCAAGATGTCTTTCAGCAGCTTCTTCCGCTCGATCAACGGCACCGCCCGCAAATCGCGTCCATCCAGATACAACAGATCGAAAGCATAGAACACCACCGGATGGCTGCGCGCCAGCCGCGCGATGGCACTAGCATCCGCCACATGCATACGGCTCTGCAACAGCTCAAAACTAGGCCGTCCCTGCGCATCGAGCGCCGCGATCTCCCCGTCCACAATCGCCGACCGCGCCCGCAACTGGTGCGGCAGAATCGACAGCTCCGGATACTGCTTGTCAATCGCATTCCCGTTGCGCGAAATCATGCGCAGCTTCCCGCCTTCGATAAAACAAATCGCCCGCACCCCGTCCCACTTGATCTCGTAAACCCAATCGCCCCCCTCCGGCGGCTCGCCCTTGCCCAGTTCCGCCAGCATCGGAGTAATAATCTTCGGCATGTCCGCCGCAGGTTTCCCCGCCGCTGCTTTTCCGACCATGGGAGCCGCCTCGAGCCCCCGAGCAATCTCCTCCTGCGTCCGCCCCGTCAGCACGCTAGCTGAATGATCCTCCGGATCCCATCCAACGTGAGCCGCCGCGTCTTTTTTCTTAATCAGCAGCCACTCGTTCCCCTTGCCGCGCTTCATCCGCACCACGGCGAACTCGCCCTTCAGCTTTTCGCCCGCTAGCCGGAACTTGAAATCCCCCCGCGCCAGTTGCTCTTCCGCCGTCGCATCGCCCAGCAATTCGTAAGTCCCGCGATCCCACAACATCACGCTCCCCGCCCCGTAATTCCCCTTCGGAATCACCCCCTCGAAGCCTCCGTATTCGAGCGGATGATCCTCCACCATCATGGCCAGCCGCTTCTGTTCCGGATCGAGCGTCGGACCCTTCGGCACCGCCCACGACTTCAGCGCCCCACCCACTTCCAGCCGAAAATCGTAATGCAAATGCGAAGCATGATGCCGTTGGACGCAAAATTGCAACTCATTCCGCACGGTGCAGGCGTCTTCCCCGGAGCCGGCTCCGGCGTCTTCTCGAAATGGCGTTTCTCAGCGTACTTTTTTAAGGACATGCGGCCGATACAAAACGAGGGGATAATGTTTGAGGTATAGTGAAAGGCTGCGAGGTATAGGCAATGGCTTCCACAGTTTGGAAAGGGCACCTCACGTTCGGACTGGTCTCGTTCCCGGTTAAATTGTACAGTGCCGCCCGTAGCGAGAGCATCAGCTTTAACCAGCTTCACAAATCCGACGGCTCCCGTGTCCGGCAAGTTTTATACTGCGCCGCCGAAGACAAACCCATCCCGCGCACCGAAATCGTCAAAGGCTACGAGTATGAAAAGGACCGCTACGTAGTCATCGAAGACGAAGAGATCAAGAAAGTCGCCCCCCAGACCGCCAAAGTCATGGAGATCCAGGAATTCGTCAAGGCCGACGCCGTCGATCCCATCTACCTCGAGACCTCCTATTACATGGCCCCCGACGAAGCCGGCGAGAAACCCTACGCCCTGCTCTTCGACGCCCTCAAGAAATCCGGCTACATGGGCATCGCGAAAGTAACCATGCATAACCGCGAGCACGTAGTAATCCTGCGCCCCGGAGCCAACGGCGTGCTGATGCACACCATGTACTTCAGCCACGAGATCCGCAAAGTGGACGAATTCCGCACCGACCTAAGCCTGGTGAAAGAAAAAGAACTGGCGCTGGCGCAAAGCCTGGTCGAAGCCCTAGCCGCCGAATTCGAGCCCGATAAATACAAGGACTCCTACCGCGAAAACCTGCTGCAGATGATCGAGTCGAAGAAGGAAGGCAAGGAAATCGTAGCCACTCCCGAACCCCATCAGGAAAAGGTCGTCGATATCCTGGAAGCCCTGAAAGCCAGCCTGGCCGTAGCCAAGAAACCCGCCGCCTCCGCAAAAGCCGTAACCTCCATCGCCGAAGCCAAACCCGCCAAGCGCAAAGCGCGCGGTTAACGCACCAGCACCGATACCAACACTCCCGCCACCACCAACATTGCTCCCAGCACGTTACCCGTAGTCGGCTTTTCCCCCAGGAAAACGAAAGCCATCGCAACCGCCAGCGCCACGCTCAACTTATCGATCGGCGCCACCCGCGAGGCTTCGCCCAACTTCAGAGCCTTGTAGTAAAACAACCACGACAGCCCCGTAGCCACAGCCGAAAGAATCAAAAACGTGTACGAGTGCCGTGAAATCCGCCACAAGTCGCGACCGTTGCCCTGAACCATCACGATCCCCCAAGCAAAAAACACAATGATCACCGTGCGTATCGCGACAGCCAGATTGCTATCCACATCGCGCACGCCAATCTTCCCCAAAATCGCCACCAGCGCCCCAAAGAACGCCGACAGCAGCGCGTAAATCGCCCAAGTCATCCATCCAGATTAGCTCGCTATACTGGACGCCATGCCCAAACACATCGGCATCGTCGGAGTCACCTCCGAAGGCGCCGCCCTGTGCTACCGCACCATCTGCCAGGAAGGCGAAGCCCAACACAGCTACGCGCATCCCGAAGTCACGCTGCACAATTTATCGCTCGCCGATTACATGCGCTCCATCGAAGCCGAGGACTGGCCCGCAGTCGGCCGCCTGCTGCTCGAATCAGCCGCGAAACTAGCGCGCATCGGCGCCGCGTTTGCGATCTGCCCCGACAACACCGCACACCAGGGCCTCAACCTAATCCGCCAGCAATCCCCCATCCCCTGGCTGCACATCGCCGAAGAAATCGCCGCCCTAGCGAAGCAACGCGGCTACAGCAAAGTCGGCGTGCTAGGAACCCGCTGGCTCATGGAAGGCCCGGTCTACACCGACGCGCTCGCCGCCGAAGGAATCGCCTGCGAATTCCCCGAGCGTGAAGTCCGCCAGCGCATCAACTCGCTCATCATGGACGAACTAGTATTCGGCCGCTTCGCCCCCGCCACCCGCCAATATTTCCAGCGAGCGATTCAGGTCTTCGCGAGCAACGGCTGCCAGGCAGTAGTACTAGGCTGCACAGAAATCCCCCTGCTGATCGAACCCCAAGACTCCGTGCTGCCGACTCTAGATTCCACCCGCACCCTCGCCCGTGCGGCTTTACGCGCAGCAAACGCGTAATTTATTCCGCTTCCCGCGGGCAGCACCACTCGTACAACAAAGGACTTACCGACTGGCGACCCACTTGCACACCAGATATGCTGAGAGGTGCGTGATGGAATCCACAGAGATGCTGAAATGCGAGAATCTGCTGCCCGGTTCGATGATCGACGTCGAAACCAAGAGCCGCCACTACCGTATTGAGTGTCTCGGCGGTACGTCGATCCGCGTCTCCGGCCACCCCGAGTATTGCCCCGAGCCCGTCGCCGCCAGCCTGCAAGGTTCCGTCGATCAGGAAGGCGTGCTCGAGCTTGGCTTCATCGGCCGCGGCATGCGCATGATCTTCTTATTGGACGACGCCCATCCGATCACCACCTCGCGCGTCCTGCACGTCCGCGTAGAAAAACCCGTCCAATAGCGTTCAAGCGCCCATCTGCGCGGCCAGATCCACGATATCGCTCGACACGATATCGAAGTCGCCAGCCTTCGCGTGATCCGCCTTGCCGCCCGGCCCACGCTCGTTAGGACGATAGATAAATCCCGTCCGCAATCCGAAACTTCGCGCCGCTTTCAGATCGCCCGAATGGGCCGCCGCCATCATCACTTCCTCAGGCTTCAATCCCAGCAATTCCACCGCAGTCACATAAGCTTCCCGATCCGGCTTGTAATGCTTGGCCAGCTCCGCCGACAAAATCAAATCCCACGGCAGCCCCGCGTTCTTAGCCATGTCATTCAACAACCCCACGTTGCCATTCGATAACGGCGCGATCGTATATTTCTTCTTCAACCGCGTAAGCCCCGCCACCGAATCCGGCCACGGCTTCAACCTGTGCCACACGCGATTCCAATGATCCTTCTCCGCCTCGCTCAGCCCCGTCATGCCGAACTCCTTCAGCAAGTCCTCCAGCAGCATCCGGTGCAGATCGTCCAACTTTGTCCAAGGAAGCTCGCCCTTGCGAACTTTTTCCATCGCCGGAGCATACCCATCCCGCCAGTGATCCGCAAACCGCGCCCAGTCCACATTGACATTCCTGCCCTTGGCCCAGACCAGCCCTTCATTCATAATTGACCCGCGCCAATCGACCACCGTCCCGAACGTATCGAACACTATCGCCTTCACCTGCGGACGCCCCTGCCCTCGCAGCGCCAGCGCCGCGGCTCCCATCCCGACAATAAAACTTCTACGCCTCATGCGACCCTCCCCTCAACAACTCCTCCGCATAAATCGCCCCGGCCGGCGTGTCCTCATGCTTGAAAAACACAAACACATCGCGCCCTTCCGCCAACTGCCGCCGAGCCCGCTCCGCAATCTCCCGCCGATCCTCCGCCGAATACTCTTCCTTCCGCAGCCGCGCATAAACAAACGGAGCCGTCACCACCTTCGGCACCTCAAACGTGTCGGACTCCGCCAAGCACAGCGCCACCCGATGCTGCTCCAGCAACCGGTACACTTCATCCGTCAACCAACTAGCATTGCGAAACTCAAACGTAGTCCGAATATCCTCCGGCAGCCTAGCCAGAAACGCCCCCAACAATTCCGTATCCACCTTGAAGTTCGGAGGCAACTGAAACAGCACCGGCCCCAGCCTCCGCGAAGCACGCAGCGGCTCCAGCGCCTTGAAGAACAACTCGGTGAATTCAGATTCCTTCAAGCGATTAATATGGGTAATCCGCATGTGCGCCTTGCAAGCGAACAGAAACCCTTCCCCCGTAGCCGCCACCCAGTTCTCGAGCGTAGCCGCCTTAGGCAACTGCCGGAAAGTGTAATTGATCTCCACCGCATTCAGCCGCGTCGCATAGTGCTTCAAGAAATCCTTCGCCGCCAGCTTCTGCGGATAAAAATCCGGTTTCCAACTCGCATACGCGAATCCCGAGGTCCCTGCAAATAGCCGAGCCATTCTCTCAGGCTACACTGAAGTTACAGTGCACCCCCGATCCGCCGAACGAACGCCCTCCGGTAAACATTCGCGCGACAAAGGCCCGACGCCCAAGCGTTCCCAATCCGAACGTATCAAGGAAATCTGGCCGGACCTACGCGAAATGATCCTGCCGCGCCGCAAACTCCTGGCGCTCGGTCTCGGCCTCATGATCATCAACCGCGTCAGCGGCCTGGTGCTGCCGTATTCCACCCGGTTTTTGCTGGATAACGTAATCGGCAAAAAGCAGCACTCGATGTTGACGCCGCTTGTGCTCACCGTAGTTGCCGCGACCGTCGTACAGGGCATCACCTCGTTCACTTTAACTCAGCTTCTCTCCAAAGCCGGACAGCGCCTGATCGCCGAACTCCGCCAGAAAGTCCAGCAGCACATCGGCCGCCTGTCAGTAGGCTATTACGATGCCAATAAAAGCGGAGTCCTCGTCTCGCGCATCATGAGCGACGTCGAAGGCGTGCGCAACCTCATCGGTACCGGCTTGGTCGAATTCGTCGGCGGCGTAGTTACCGCGCTCTTTGTCCTGGTCTTATTACTACGCATCAGCGCGCTGATGACCGGACTCACTGCCTTGTTCGTAGCCGTCTTCGCCCTGAGCCTATCCAAAGCCTTCACCAAGATCCGCCCCATCTTCCGCGAGCGCGGCAAAATCAACGCCGAAGTCACCGGACGCCTAACCGAATCGTTAGGCGGCGTGCGCGTGGTCAAGGGCTACCACGCTGAAGAACGCGAAGCCGCCGTATTCGCCGCCGGTGTCAAGCGTCTGCTCACCAACGTCGAAGCCTCGCTCACCGCCATGTCCTTCATGAGCCTCTCGGCCACCGTGCTGATGGGAATTGTAGGCGCAGTGGTGATGTTCGTCGGCACGCGCCAGATCTTCGCGGGCACGCTCACCCTCGGAGGCTTCTTCACCTTCACCGCCCTGCTAGCGTTCCTAGTCGCTCCGGTCTTCGGCGTAGTCGGCATCGGCACGCAAATCACAGAAGCGCTAGCCGGCCTCGACCGCACCCATGAAGTCCTGAAAGAACGCCCCGAAGACCAAGACCCCAACCGCACCGTAGCACTCGGCCCCATCCACGGCGAAGTGCTTTTCGAAAACGTCGGGCTTCGCCTACGAAGCCGGCAAACCCGTCCTCTTCGACGTCAGCTTCCGCTCGCAGCCCGGCACGGTCACGGCGTTAGTCGGCCCCTCCGGCTCCGGCAAATCCACCATCATCAGTTTGATCAGCGCCTTCCACATCCCCACCGAAGGAAAAGTCTACGTCGATGGCGTCGATCTCTCGACAGTCCGCCTGGACAGCTACCGCACCCAATTAGGCGTCGTCCTGCAAGACACTTTCTTATTCGACGGCAGTATCGAAGAAAACATCGCCTTCGCCCGCCCCGGCGCCACCAAAGAACAAATCCTGGAAGCCTGCCGCATCGCCCGCGTCGACGAATTCGCCGAGAATTTCGAAAAGAAATACGACACCATCGTCGGCGAACGCGGCGTCAAACTCTCCGGCGGCCAGCGCCAGCGCGTCTCCATCGCCCGCGCCATCCTAGCCGACCCGCGCATTCTGATTCTCGACGAAGCCACCTCCAGCCTCGACTCCGAATCCGAAGCGCTCATCCAGGAAGGCCTGAAGTACCTGATGAAAGGCCGCACCACCTTCGTCATCGCCCACCGCCTCTCCACCATCCGCCGCGCCGAACAAATTCTAGTAGTCGAAGCCGGCCGCATCGTCGAACGCGGAACCCACGAATCGCTCTACGCCCTGGGCGGCCGCTATTGGGATCTCTACACCCGCCAGCACGGCCTCGAAGCCAACTTGTTCCTGGCCCCCGGCGAAGGCGATTCCATCCCCGACTCCGAAAAAGCCGGCGGCTCCAAACCCGACGGCGCCGGCGTCGGCGAAGCCATGCGCCTCATTCGCGGCGGTTGATCTACACTAGAAATTCCCATGCGCTTCAAATTGCTCGCAGGAGCATGCCTGTTGGCCGCCCTCGCGTCCGGCCAGATCGTCACCGACTTCGCTGGCAACGGCATCGCCGGCTATTCAGGAGACAACGGACCCGCCGCGCAAGCCAAGGTAAACCGCGTGGTCGGCTTGGCCAGCGACGCCGCCGGCAACATCTACCTCGCCGATCAAAATAACAACGTAGTGCGCAAGGTCGACCCCAGCGGCACCATCACCACCTTCGCCGGCACAGGTGCCCCCGGTTTCTCGGGAGATTCCAGCCCGGCCACACAGGCCCTGCTCAACCAACCATCGGGCGTATGCGTGGCGCCCTCCGGCGTGGTCTATGTGAACGACCAATTCAACCACCGCGTGCGCGCGATTTCCACCAGCGGAATCATTACGACAGTAGCCGGCAGTGGATCGTCGCTTAGCTTCGGGGACGGCGGGCCCGCCACTGCCGCCGGTCTAGAAAACCCCATCCGCTGCGCCGTCGATCAGAGTGGCAACCTATATATCGTCGATCAAAACGCCCACGACATCCGCAAAGTGACTCTCAACGGGACCATCACCACTTTCGCCGGTGTCGCCGACACACAGGGCTTTGCTGGCGACAATGGTCCAGCCGTAGCCGCGCTCATGAACAATCCCACTGCGGCCACTTTCGATGCGGCGGGCAATTTGTATGTCACCGACCAATCCAACCAGCGTATCCGCAAAATCGATACCAGTGGAATCATCACCACTGTAGCGGGGAGCGGAGCCACTCCGGGGTTTTTCGGCGATCACCTCCCAGCAACCTCGGCCAGCCTGAATTTCCCTGGCGAGACCGCGATTGATGCCGCCGGCAACCTGTTTATCGTCGACACCGTGAATCAAGTGATCCGCATGGTGAGCGGCGGAATTATCACTACCGTCGCGGGAACTCCAAGCGCCCTGGGGAATAACGGCGATGGCGGCCCGCCTTCGCAGGCGCAATTCAACAACCCCTTTGCCCTTACGATCGACCCCGCCGCAAATCTCTATATCGGCGACACTACGGCAACAACCGCGTCAGAAAAATTACCGGTTTGGCCACGGCGTCTACCGCTTGCACTTATACGCTGAGCTCCGGCGGACAAGGCTTCTCAGCCGCCGCTGGAACCGGCAGCATCGCCATAACCACCGGCATAGGTTGCCCCTGGAGCATGTCGGGTGCGCCTCTGTGGATCACCGGAGCCACCTCCGGCAGCGGCAACGGCACCCTAACGTATCAAGTGGTGCAGAACGTGGGAACCGATCGCAGCATCACCGTGACCGTCGCCGGACTCCTCTTCACCATCGAGCAGGAAGGTGGGTCGATCACCGGCCTCAATTTCATCGGCTCCATGCCCCACATCGCAGCGGAAGAAAACTGGACCACTCTATTCACTCTGGTGAACAAAACCCCGTCGTCCGCCGAAGCCCGCCTGAGTTTCTTCGGCGACGCCACCGATCCCTCCCACAATGGCCCCTTGGCGCTGCCCCTGGCCTTCCTGCAGCAAGTCGGGAGCACGGGACCACTCTTGGCTTCTTCCTTTGACCGCCCGCTGCCCGCGAACGCCTCGTTGATCGTCACTTCTGCCGGAGCCCAAGTCCCGCCCGTGCTAGTCGGCTCCGCGCAACTCTTCGCCACCGGAGCCGTCGATGGCTTCGCCATTTTCCACCTGATCCCCGGAGCCCAGGAAGCCGTAGTCCCCATGGAAACCCGCAACGCCAGCTCCTACCTGCTAGCCTTCGACAATACCGGCGGCGTAGTCCTAGCCATCGCCGTCGAAAACGTTTCCTCGCAACCCCGCCGTCATCCCCGTCGTGATTCGCGACCAAAACGGCATCGTCATCGGCAGTCCTTCCAGCATTTCCCTACCAGCCAATGGCCACACCTCGTTTGTGCTGTCCACCCTCTACCCGTTTACCGCCGACCTACACGGCACCATCGAATTCGATACCCCTGGCAGCGGACCCATCAGCGTTCTTGGCATCCGCACCACGCCGCTCGACACCACCAAGACCCTCACCACCATTCCCGCGCTTGCGAACGTTGGAACCACCGGCGGGTCGATTGCCCACATCGCCACCGGCAACGGTTGGCAGACCACCTTCGTGCTGGTGAACACCGGCACCACCACCGCGCAGGCAACCCTGAATTTTTACTCCGATGTCACCGGAGCCCCGCTACCGTTGCCCCTGTCCTTCCCTCTGGTGAGCAGCAGCACCACAACGGTAAACTCCACCGTGAGCCAATCGCTAGCCCCCGGAGCAACTCTGCTAGTCCAAAGCACCAAGTCTGCTGACGATCCCGCCCCCACCGTAGGCTCCGCCCAACTCATCACCAACGGCAACGTCGGAGGCTTCGTGATCTTCCGCTACAATCCCAACGGCCAGGAAGCCGTAGTGCCCCTCGAAAGTCGCACCGCTCCCGGTTTCATCATCGCCTTCGATAACACCAACGGCACCGCCACCGGTATCGCCCTCAACAGCGTCTCCGCCCAATCCGTGGTTGTCCCCGTAATCATTCGCGACGCCGCCGGCGGGCCGTTAGGCACCGACAACCTGCCCCTGGCCGCGAACGGCCACTTGTCGTTTACGCTAGGTTCTTCGCTGCCGGGTTTCAAGTACTCGCAAACCGCCGGCATCCGTGGCACCCTCGAGTTCGACACCCCCGTCGGCGCCCAGATCGGCGCGTTAGGCATCCGCATCCCGGTCGCGCATACGTTTACCACGCTGCCCGCGCTGACTACACCGCCTCCGCTGATAACAAAATAGCCCGTCAGCCCCGCTCGATGACCACCCTCACGAAGTGAATATGTTAATTTCCAGATATGGTGTCCGTGAAAGAAGCGGTCGCGAAGGCAATTGAGTTCGCACAAAGCGTACTCGGGCCAGCCCGGACCTCGGATCTGCGTCTTGAAGAGGTAGAGATGACCAAGATCAATGGCCAAGATATGTGGTCGATCACTCTGAGCATGCTGGAACCATCGACTCTTCTCGAAGGCACAGTGATTTCACGTGCGTTCGGCAAGGGGCCGCGAGAGTATAAGACCTTCACGGTAGATGCTCAAACTGGCCAGGTGCTTTCCATGAAAATCCGCGAACTCGTAGGATCGGAGTGAACGAAATCGATCAATTAATCGCCGAGCATCGAGGCGGCCAATTGCTGGTTGACGCCAATCTCTTGTTAGTATGTTTGATCGGCCGAATGAATCGAAGGCGAATTCAGACATTTGAGCGCACCAGTTCGTATAGCATTGACGACTACAAAATTCTGGAATTTCTGATCGCCCAATTCAAAAAGATCGTGACCACTCCTCACATCCTTACGGAGGTCAGCAATCTTGCAGGGAAACTGGCATCGGACGAATTACACAGGCTACGCGAACTTCTCAGCGAGTGGATCGGCACAACACTTGAGATATTCGAGCAAAGCTCTGACTTGGTAACCGCCTTCAAGAACTTCGGCCTCGCCGGCGCGGCAATCTCATCGTTATGCAATCGGGCAGGAATTCTCTTGCTTACCGCGGATGTTCCCTTATACGGCGCGCTAACCAACAGGGGATTCGATGCGATCAGCTTTAAACAAATTCAAGCCCAGAATCGGATGCGTTAGCCTGCTAGTCCCGTTCGATGACCACCCCCATCGGCACGCTCAGCATCTCATCCCAACTCTGGTTCCCCCACTTCACCGTCTTGGTGGGGTCAGGGTTCTGCGGATTATTCGCCGAGTTGTCCCAATGCGCCGTCACCTCTACCTTGGTCCCCATCGGCAGCTTCAGCGGCTTCTCCAGGTAATACACGATCTGCCAATTGAAATCGTAATGCGGCACGCTCAACAGCGTTTCCGTTTTCCCGCCCGGATACACCAGACGGATCGTCATGTCCTTCCCGCGCAAATGCATGTGCGGCTGGATGAACACTAACTCCACCGGCTCACCAAATGTGAGCGAACCTTTAGCCTCATAGTTAGGATCCCCCGGCGGAATCGCCCAGTGCCAGGCGTTCGCTACCGCCGACATAAACCGCTTCTCCGGAGCCTCCTTCGCCAGCGTCAACCCCAGCTTGGTCTGATCCTCAACCGCCGTCTTCCCATTCGGCGTGTAATGAATCTGCAAAACGATATCCGACCCCGCTGGCACCAGCTTGGCCGAATGATCGATGTCAAACCGCTGCGGCTGCATCCCCGGTGAATACGCCGCCAGCAATTCATAGCTGATGTCCACCGGAGTCGACAATGGATCGCCCGCCGTCGGCTCCCCGTCCTGATCTTCCCCGGCAGGCACATACGGAACCAGCGGCTTGGCCTGCTTCATCCACTGCGACCCCGGCGGCCGCACCACGGCAATAATGTGATGCACCACAGACCGGTTGCTAGGCCGCAGCTCCGCCGCCGTCACCCAAGTGTCGCGAACGAATCCCGTCGGGATCACCAGATACACATAAGGCAGCGTCCCCGTAGCAGGAACTTTGTAACTCTCCGGCACCTGAAAAACTTCGTCCGGCCGGATGTTCCATCCCTCGCGCCAAGCCACTGGAGGCGGCTGATCTTTCACATCGCCCGCCGGCGCACCCGCATCTACCCAGGCGACAATCCGATTCAGATCCGCTGTGCTCAAGCGCCGGTCCTCCGTGAAATGCCCGAAAGCCGGATCGGCAAACCACGGCGGCATCTTGCGCGACGCCACCGCGGTCTTTATTGCCTTCGCCCAAGGACGCGTCCCCTCATAAGTCAGCAGAGGCATCGGCCCGATCTCCCCCGGGCGATGACAACTCTGGCAATGTTTTTGAAACAACGGCAGGATGTCTTTGTAAAACGTGGGCGAGACCGCGCTCTCCGCGCCCAGGGCAACTGCCCCTGTGAGAGCCCACGAAAAAACCAACCGCCACATACTTCATGTTGCGTCGCACTGAGGCCGTTTTGTCAAGCCTACCCGGAAGGGCACTCCGATTGCTCCATGTAAAGTATGAAATCCTCGGCAATGCCTTGCCTGCGATTGGTACGACTTAGGGAGTTGCACTCCGGAGCACAGGCACCCCCAACTTACCTGTGCCTGCAAGTTCTACTCACCCAAGTGAAATCTTCATGACCCCGCGCCGCTGGATCGTCGCCGGCGTCGCATCGCTGCTGCTCGCCCTGGCCATTGCCGCCACCCTGCTCATCGTCAACTGGCCCTTCACCGAACCAGCCGTCGCCCAAGCTTTAGAGGACCGCTTCGCCCGCAATGTGAAAATCGGCTCCTTCCGCCGCACCTACTTCCCGCCCGGCTTCATCGCTCAAGACGTGCAATTTCTTCATCGCAAGCGCCAGGACCTGCCCCCGCTCATCACCGTCCAAACCCTCACCGTCCGCGCCAGCTACAGCGGCTTGCTAAGGATTCATCAGCAACTGAACACCGTCCACATCGCCGGACTCCACGTAATCATTCCCCCCAAATCCACTGACGGAACCAAGCAAGTCTTCCCGCTCACCACCAGCGTCTCCGGAAAGAATCTAGCCATCGGCGAAATCGCCACTGACGACGCGGTGCTCGAATTCCTGCCCCGCCAGCGCGGCGCAGAGCGCTTCATCCTCAAAATCGATCGCCTGACTCTCGATCACGTCGGCGAAAGCGAGCCCCTCACCTTCCACGCGCGCTTTAACAACACCGAACCGCCCGGCGAGGTCGTCTCCGACGGCCAGTTCGGACCCTGGAATGAAGACGACCCCGCCACCAGCCCCGTCTCCGGTTCCTACACCTACCAACACGTGAACCTCGCCGCTTTCGAAGGAATCGCCGGAACGCTGTCGTCTGTCGGGAACTTCAGTGGCGCCATCGGCCACATCGATGGCGCAGGCAACATCGACATCCCCGACTTCAAGGTCACCGGCAGTTCCCATGTTGTCCACCTGGCCTCCACCTACCAAGCCGTGATCGACGGCACCAACGGCGACACGCATCTCACGAGCGTCGAATCCCACTTCGGGCGCACCACCGTCCTGTCGCAAGGCGACGTCAAAGGCCAACCCGGCGGCCACGGAAAAACCGTGACCCTGGCCATGAACGTAACCCAGGGCCGCGTCGAAGATCTCCTGCGCTTGTTCACCCCTTCCGCGCAGCCCGCCGAAAACGGTGCCGTGCGCCTGCGGATGAAAGTAAACCTGCCCCCCGGCCCGCTCAGCTTCCTGCGCCGCCTGCGCCTCGACGGAGATTTCGGCATTGGCGCCGCCCACTTTACCGACCCTAAAATTCAACTCCCTGTAAACCGGCTAGCCGAGAGTGCCCGTGGCGAAAAGAAAGACCAGGAGGAAGCCAACCCTGCCACCGTGCTGTCTGACCTCAAAGGCCACGTCTCGGCCCAAGGCGGAATCGCCCAGCTCTCCAACGTCTCCTTCACCGAGCCTGGCACCTTGGCCGAAGTCGCCGGCACCTACAATCTCCTCAACAAGAATGTAAACCTCAAGGGCGTCCTCCATACCAACGGAAAACTAGCCGACACCACTTCAGGCTTTAAGTCCGTAGTGTTAAAAGCCCTCGGCCCTTTCATTAAGAAGAAATCCGTCACCGTCGTTCCCTTCACCGTCACCGGCACCTCCAGCGATCCCTCCTTCGCCTTGGACTTGCTAGGAAAAGACGTTCTTGGCAAACGTTAGCTGCGACCGCCCCCCGGCCCAACGCATCACATAACGTAAGTTCCGGCCCGCGAATGAATGAAACCGTCGAATTCCTGGTAAAGCACGGCTACATCGTTTTATTCGCGGCCGTGTTAGCGGAGCAGAGCGGCTTCCCCCTGCCCTCCGCCCCGTTCCTGCTAGCGGCCGGCGCGCTAGCGGGACTCGGCCGCCTGAATATTCTCGAAGCCCTCGCACTAGCCATCCTGGCTTCACTCGTGGGCGATTCCCTTTGGTTCTATCTAGGCCGAAGCCGGGGCAGTTCCATCTTGCGTTTCCTCTGCAAGATCGCCCTAGAGCCGGATAGCTGCGTCCGCCAGACCGGCACCGTTTACTCGCGCTACGGCGCGGATTCTCTGCTGTTCGCAAAATTCGTTCCCGGCCTGAGCACCGTGGCGCCCCCCATGGCCGGAATGTACAAGCTAGCCCCCTGGAAATTCGCCCTCCTCGACGCCACCGGCGCAGCCCTATGGGCCGGCTCTTTCATGACCATCGGCTGGTGGTTCCGCACTCAACTCGAAGTGCTGGCGTTTTACCTGGAGCGCTTCGGCTCCGGCCTGGGCGTCGCCGTAGCCTCCATCCTCCTGCTCTACGTCGCGCTCAAGTACATCCAGCGCCGCCGCGTTTACCGCTCCCTACGAATCGCCCGCATCACTCCGCATGAGTTGAAACAACGCCTGGACAGCGGCGAAAGGCTGTCACTCGTCGATCTGCGCAACGCCATCGAACGCAGCGAAGGCCGCATCCCCGGCTCCATTGAAATCAGTCCTCGCGTGTTGACCGAGAACCAAGTGGATTCCATCATCGCACCCCTTGTAGGTACCGAAATCATCCTCTACTGCACCTGCCCCAACGAAGTCACTAGCGCCCGCGTAGCCCTCCAGCTAAAGCGCCACGGCGTCGCCCACGTGCGCCCCCTCGAAGGAGGCTTCCCCCTCTGGCGCGAACTTGGCTTCCCCGTAGAAGCGGTAGCCGAAGAACAATCCGCCCGTTCCGCCGCCTGATTCCTTCGGCGATCCACCGCCTCCAACTAAGTGGTTCGCTCGATTCCTGGGCCCCAAAAAATGCCTTAGCATCATGTTAAGCCGGGGAGGAGCTACCACCATGACAAGATCGAAGCTCGGGATCGCGCTCTTAGTTTTCGCCGCCACCGCCGCGGCCCAAACCGACACTTGGGAACTCGGGCATCCGGACGCGAAGCTCATGCTCGGCATCGACGTCAAGAGCATCCGCGAGTCCGACGCCTGGAAACTCTTTAGCGAACAAACGAAGCCGCCAACGCCGCCGGCCCAGCCTCCAGTACAAGCGATGCAGGCCATGGGCAAGCAAATACTGGATCAAGTCAACTACATATTTGTCTCCTCGCCCGGCAACCCCAACGTGAACTCCAAAACCACCGCCCCGTTTCTGCTGGCCGTCGAAGGCCAATTTCCGCTTGAGGCGTTGAAAGCGTTTCAGCAGAGCGCCCCCCGCCGTTACCGCACAGCCGACCTCTACCGCACCACGAAAACCGACACCACCACCCTGGCCGTGATGGACGGCCTTCTGCTCTTAGGCGACGAAAAATCCGTGCTCTCTGCGCTCGACCGCCGCGGCCACGCCCTCCCCCCCGCGTCGAAACTACTGGCCCGCGCCAAAACCTTAGCAGCCACCAACGACGTCTGGATCGTCGCCGACGAAGCTCTCTCCAAATTTCAGCCCGCTAAATCTGCGTGGAACCCGCTAGGCGCGCCCTTCGCCTCGCAAATTAAAGGCATAGATTTCGGCCTGGCAGCGCACGAAGGCATCCAATTCGAGTTGAGTCTCGCCACCGAAAACGAAGCCGCCGCTTCCCAGATGGCGCAAATGTTCGCCATGGAAGTCCAGATGGGAGTAGCCGCGAAAGCCGGCACCCCGGAAGTCGCGGACATGGCGCAGAAGCTGAAAATCGATTCGCTAGGGAATCGCATGCGCGTAAGCCTGGCGTTGACGAAAGAGGAGTTCGCAGCATTCTTGCAGGCCGCCGAGGCCGCGCGTGTGCAGGCAGCCGCGGCCGCTGCCCAAGACCCCGCCGCCAGCCGCGCGCCCCGCCAAACCAGCCAATCCCGGAAAGATCACCATCTACGGCCTCGATGGCGGCCCGCGCGTCATCGAAACCACCCACTAACTTGACAGCCCTGGGTAACATAGAAATATGATTACCCTCCGGCCAGCGGACGAACGCGGCCACGCCGATCACGGCTGGCTCAACAGTTACCACACCTTCTCCTTCGCGAATTATTACGATCCCAAACACATGGGCTTCCGCGCCCTGCGCGTCCTCAATGACGATCGTGTAGCCCCCGGCAAAGGCTTCGGCGCACACGGCCACCGCGACATGGAAATCATTTCCTACGTCATGGAAGGCAGCCTCGCCCACAAAGACAGCATGGGCCAGCAGGAAGTCCTCGAACCCAACATGGTGCAGGCCATGTCCGCCGGCACCGGCGTGATCCACAGCGAATTCAACCCCTCGCCCAAAGAGCCCGTCCACTTCCTGCAAATCTGGATCGAGCCCGCCGAAGCCGACATCGAGCCCTCCTACCAGCAATTCGCCTTCGACCCCGCCGAGAAAAAAGGCCGCCTGCGCCTGATGGCCGGCCCCGACAAGAAAACCGACGTCCCCGCCGCCTTCATCCATCAAGACGCCCGCATGTACGCCTCCGTGCTAGGCGCCGGAGAGAAGCTAGAACAGCCCATAGCCAAAGGACGCCACGCCTGGGTCCACTGCGCCCAAGGCAACATCACCCTCAACGGCCACGCCTTGAAAGAAGGAGACGGCGCCGCCATCAGCGAGGAATCGTCCCTCCAGATCGCCGGAGCCGGACCCAACGGCGGCGAGTTCCTGGTCTTCGACCTCGCCTAATGAATGACCGAAGTCAACGCATTAGTGGTGTTCTACTCGCGCCACGGAGAAACCGAACGCCTGGCGTTAGCAGCAGGTGTCGGAGCCGTGCAAGCCCGCGCCAACATCCGCCTGCGCCGCCTGAAAGATCTAGCCGACGCCGCAACCATCGCGCAGCGATCCCGTCTGGACCGAAAACCTGGAACGCATGCTCCCCGACTACATCGCGCCGCGCGAGATCGACGCCGATTGGGCCGACGTAATCCTAACCGCCTCCTGCCCCGCCTCCCCCGCTGAAATGGAGTCGTATCTAAAATCGCTAAAACCCGGCGCAGACCACCGTCCCCATCAGCGACGACCCACCCGACCGCATAGCCTCCGCCCGCGCGCAAGGCCGCCAAGCCGTCGAGAACGCAAGAAAATTAAAATCGTGAATACCTTGGTTCATTACGAGCGCGATCAAGATGTAGCAGTCATCACCATCGACAATCCCCCCGTCAACGCCCTGAGTCCCGGAGTCCCCGAAGCCCTAACCGCCGCGATCGCGCAAGCCAACGCCGACACATCCGTGCGCGCCATCGTAGTCATCGGCGCCGGCCGCACCTTCATCGCCGGAGCCGACGTCAACGAATTCGGCAAGCCCACCGCCGCCCAATATCTTGCCAGTCTTCTACGAGGCCGTCCGCACCGTAGAAGATTCCGCCAAGCCAGTAGTGATGGCGATCCACGGCTCAGCTTTAGGCGGAGGTCTCGAAACCGCCATGGCCGGACACTATCGCGTAATCGCCCCATCAGCCCAAGTAGGACAACCCGAAGTGAAACTAGGCCTGATCCCCGGCGCCGGAGGCACTCAGCGCTTGCCGCGCTTAGCGGGCGTAGCCAAAGCCGTAGAGATGTGCGCATTCGGCGCGCCGGTCAAAGCCCAAGAAGCGCTAGCCTCCGGCATCGTCGACCAAATCGTCGACGGCGATCTGCGCGCCGGAGCCATCGCCTTCGCACGAGAAATCGCGGCCAAGCCCTTCCACAAAACCCGCGATCGCAACGAAAAACTCGCCAACCCCGATCCCGCGATCTTCGCCGCCGCCCGCGATCAAGCCCGCAAAAAACTGCGCGGGCAAACCGCCCCGCTGGCAGCCATCGACGCTGTGGAGGCCGCCACCAAACTCCCCTTCGCCGAAGGCCTGCAGCGCGAAGCAACTCTGTTCGACGAGTGCCTGCGTCTCCACAATCGAAAGCCCTCATCCACGCCTTTTTCGCCGAACGCGCCGTAACCAAAATCCCCGGCATCTCCAGCGCCACCCCCACCTACGAAATCCGCCGCGCCGCCATCGTCGGCGCCGGCACCATGGGCGGAGGCATCGCCATGGCCCTAGCCAACGCCAACATTCCGGTAACGATCAAAGAGACCACCCAGGAAGCCCTCGACCGCGGCATGGCCAACATCCGCCGCAACTACTCGCGCCTGCCCCAGGAAGCCGCCGCTCAAAAGCTGGCGCTGATCACTCCGCAACTAACCTTCGATGGTTTCGATCAAGCCGACATCATCATAGAAGCCGTCTTCGAAAACCTGGCAGCAAAACAACAAGTCTTCCGCGAGCTCGACGCCATCGCCAAACCGGTCTGCGTCCTAGCCACCAACACCTCGTCGCTCAACATCGACCAAATCGCCTCCGCGACGCAACCGCCCCGAAATGGTCATCGGACTCCACTTCTTCAGCCCCGCGAACATCATGCGCCTGGTAGAAATCGTCCGCGGCCAGGCCACCCTCCCCGAAGTAACCGCCACCGCCGTCGCGCTCACGAAAAAGCTAGGCAAGATCGGCGTAGTAGCCGGCAACTGCCCCGGCTTCATCGGCAATCGCATGATCAACGTCTACGGGCGCGAAGCCCAGTTCCTGCTGGAAGAAGGCGCGTCAGTCGAAGAAGTCAACCAAGCCCTCTACGATTTCGGCATGCCCATGGGCCCGCTAGCCATGTACGACCTGGTCGGCAACGACGTGATGCGCGACATCGCCGAAGTCTCCGGCGCTCCCCCAGGCGCTCGCCGCCCGCTGGTCCTCCCGCAGCTTATGCGCGCAAGGCCGCCTAGGCCAAAAGACCGGCAAAGGTTGGTCGCAATACGATGAAAACCGCAAGCCCCAGCCCGATCCCGAAGTAGCCGCGCTGATCGAATCGACAGCCCGCGCCGCCGGCATCGAACGCCGCGTCGATCCCGCAAGAAGAAATCGTAGACCGCTGCATCCTGGCGTTAGTGAACGAAGGCGCCCGCATTTTCGAAGAAGGCATGGCCCTGCGCGCCTCCGATATCGATGTGATCTATCATCACCGGCTACGGCTTCCCCGCCTGGCGCGGCGGCCCCATGTTCTACGCCGAAACCCTCGGCCCCGCAACTGTCCGCGCGCGCATCGAAGAATTCGCCGCAACGCCACGGTCAAGCCCTGTGGCCCTCTAGTACAGCCAAAAGTTGAATCTTCTCCGAAATCCCCCGAACCGCCCCGTTAAACGACATAATCACCCCTAAATCCCGCCCATCGACGCTGGTATCCAGCTGTGCTCCACCGTAAATTCAAAACGCATCGGCTTGCTCGAATCCACACCCGCCGGCAGCTCCGCCTCATAATACTTCTCATCCGTTCCCGAATAATTCTGCGTCCCCGCACTCTGCCCGTTCACCGTGCACGACATCTTCACCACCGGCGACACCGCACGCCACCGCACGCGGGAATCATAAATTGCAGCGCGAACTTCGGCGGCCGCAGCGCCTCCAGCAACGTGACCTCGAAACTGAATCGCTTCAAAGTCCAAGCCCATTTGAGCTCCTTTACCTCCGTCCATCCCTCCAGCAATCGAATCTCCGCCGGAGCCGATAACCGCTCACTGCGCATGAACAAAAATGCGCGCGCGTCTTTATCCAAATCCACCGGATTCGCCGGCGACGCGCCCAAATCGCATCTGATCCATAATCCGCCACCCGCTGCGCTTCACAATTCTTTCCAGCCCCGCCGGAGAAAAAATCCATTGATTCGTCGGATCGTTATTGGTCTCGCGGTGATCCAGCAAATAAGCCAGCGCTTCATTCTTCATCGGCACGCCGGATTTCGTAACGTCCGCCACCCGCGTGCTCAGCACGCAATACCGGCAGTGTTTCGCCAGCGTCTCCAGCGCCAGATAAGGATTCTTCAAGTGATACAGAACGCCCAGCGAAATCGCCAGCCCATAGTTCCCACCCGGCAACTGCGTAGCATAATCCGCATCCAGCTCATGCACCGCCACCGGCAGATTCATGCGCTCGCGCAGCGCCCGCACCCCCGCCATCCAGTTGTGATTGCTCGGAGGATTATCCGCCGCCGCCACCTCGCATCCCAGGCTCGCGAAGAACAACGGAATGTCGCCGTCGCCGCATCCGAAATCAATCACCGGCCCCGACTCGAACGCGCGCGCAAAATCCGCGAAATGCTTGCGGAAAAAAGGCGCCATGTGATCGATCGACGCCATGCTGTCGTAGGGATACCAGGTCAACCCCAACGGCAGCGGCTCTTTCTTTGCTTCCGCTAAAAGCTTCGAAAATTCCAAGCGGCTATCGAGAATTTCCTGCGCGCTAGCCGGACCGCCGCCGCGCAATGGGGTTCGCAGACATGTCTTACGATTATCCCCGAACTCACTTGCGATCGGACGATTCGTCCGACAACCCCAAGCGGCCGCGGCGGAACACCCTTCGCCAAATCCGATCGCTTCTGCGCCTGCCTGACGAACACATACCGCAACCCCAGCAGCATCGCGATCACCAACAGTGTTCCCGGCCCGATGCGATTCTGCCGCGTTGGATTCGCATACTCATAAATCGCCAGCCCCAGCACCAGCAGCGCCATCAGCAAAGCAAATTGAGTTCGGAATCGCACGCCGTTCTACCTCAACTTCGGACCCAAGCCAAACTTCCGCCCCAACTTCAGCCAGCGCGAATCCGCCGCCAGATTCAACTGATTCTCGAGCGTCGCCAGCCTCCGCTCCAGCGCGGCCTTCTCATTGTGCAGCCGCGAAATCTGATTTTCCAACTGCGGATTTCCCGCCTGCACCGCTTCCGCCGCCACTGCGGCCGGAATCTCCTGCACCGCCGCCGGCGCTTCCCCAACCGGCATCGCCGCCCGGCGGTTCGCATCGGAATCGCCCCCGCCTCCCGCGCCACTTTGCGAGCCACCAATGGCAGACTCCAATTCCCCACCAGCACAATCCCGAACTCTGGCATACCGATTCCGTTTGATACTCCACCTGCGCGAATCCCGACCCGCGCAGCTTCCCCGCCATATCCCGCTGCGAAAACTGCCGCATCACCAGCGTCGCGCCGATCCCGCCGTGAAATTCCAGATTCTGATGAACCTCCAGCGTCCTGTCTTTCTTGCGATTCACCAGCACATGCTCGCCGCCCAATTCCACAATCGAATATTCGTGCAGATCCGGATAATACTCGACAGTATCCTCGTCCGCCGCCGAAGACGGCACCGTAATGCATAAAACCCCATGCGGCTTCAGCAGCCGGAACGCCTCTTCAAATGCCCGCTCCACCGGAATCGCCACATGCTCGAAAACATCGCTCGACAAAATGAAGTCGTATGTTCCATATTGCTCCGGATGCGGCTGCGTGATATCCAAGTACGGCTGCCGGTCATAATAAGTATTGGTGTAATCGAACTTCTCCTCCAGCGGCGTAGCGTATAGCAAAGCATCGCTCAACCCGAATCCCCGAATTTTCTTGTCCTTGGGAAACTCCGGCAGCGTCCGCGCCGCGCCGAAAAGCTCAATCGACAGCATGTAAATCAACGCCCGCATGCGCACATTCGACCCGCATCCCGAGCACGTCGGCTCCTCCCACGGAATCTCTTCCAAAGCGTTGCCCGTGCCGCAGATATTACAGGTGAAAGAGATCATCAACGAACAGGGTAACGCAAAGCCGATATCATGAAGCTGTAGGTATGGCTCCCGCAAGAAGAATCAATCCGTTGCTGCGCGTGATGTTTAGCGTAGTTCTGCTCGCGTTCGCGATTTTCGTAGTGGTGTTCAAAAAATCCACCACCCCCACGAAAACCGATCTGCTCACCCCCTCGAAACCCTTTCTGACCGACTCGCCATCCTCCGAAGGCGTCAACCGCTTCGCCTGGATCCCCAAATATCCCGGCGCCACCACCGAAAATATCAGCAGCAAACAAACCCGCGACGAACTCAGCTACGGCTTCAATTTCCACACCCCCGACGACTTCAAACACGTGCTAACGTTTTACCGCGATCAACTCCAATCCGCCGGCTTCGAAGTCGACCTCAAGGAAAGCACCACCGCCGCCGGAGAATTGCACGCCACCTCCAGCAACAAAGACCGCACCCTCGACGCCATCGTCGCCAACGTCTCGCAAGGCACCGGCGCCGAAGTCGGCGTGACCGCGTATCACAACACCAATGAGAGACGTAAACCAGAAGTGAAAAGTCCCGCCGGCCACTGGCCCCAGCTCCACGCCGCCATCGAAGCCGGCGCCGATGGCGTTTACTTCGGCCTGAAACACTTCACCGCCCGCGCCAAAGCCGGCTTCGACCTCGAAGAACTCCCCGAAGCCCTGCGCACCCTGCACGCCCGCGGCGTCCGCGGCTACGTCACCTTCAACACCCTCCTCTTCGAACACGAGCTCAAAGAAGCCGCCCGCGTCATCGCCGCCATTGCCGAAGCCGGAGCCGACGGCATGATCGTCCAGGACCTCACCGCCGTCCGCCTGGCCCGCGAAATCGCGCCGGAAATGAAACTCCACGGCAGCACGCAAATGAGCATCACCGACGCCCGCGGCGTAGAACTAGCCCGCAGCCTGGGCGTCGACCGCGTAACGCTAGCCCGCGAACTCTCGCTAGAAGAAATCCGCACCATCGCCGCCGAAGCCCAGTGCGATCTAGAAATCTTCGTCCACGGAGCCCTCTGCGTAGCCTACTCCGGCCAATGCTTTTCATCGGAAGCCTGGGGAGGCCGCAGCGCCAACCGCGGCCAGTGCGCCCAAGCCTGCCGCCTGCCCTACGAATTGCTAGTCGACGGCAGCGTCGAACCACTAGCCGACGCCCGCTACCTGCTTTCCCCCGGCGATCTCTACGCCCTCCGCCAGATCCCCGAAATCGTAGACGCCGGCATCGCCGCTCTAAAAATTGAAGGCCGTTACAAAGACGCCGACTACGTAGCCCTCACCACGCGCGCCTATCGCCAAGCAGTAGACGAAGCCTGGGCCGGCCGCCCGCTCAGCATCACCCCGCGCGAAGAACTGCAACTTGGAGCAAGTCTATTCCCGCGGCCTCGGACCCTTCTTCCTGACCGGCACCAATCACCAAACAGTCGTCGAAGGCCGCGCCCCCCGCCACCGCGGCGTAGAGATCGGCAGCGTCACCCGCGTAGAATTCGACCGCGTAACGATATCCCCAGGCCCCGCCAATGACATCGCACCCGTGAAACCCGGCGACGGCGTAGTGTTCGACGCCGCCTCCTGGCGCTCTCCCGAAGAACACGAAGAAGGCGGCCGCGTATTCGCCGCGAACAGCCAACTGAGCGGCGAAATCGAATTGCAATTCGCCAACGGCGCCATCCGCTTCGACCGCATCCACGTAGGCGACCTCCTCTGGCGCACCCACGATCCCGAAATCGACCGCCAAGCCCGTCCATTTCTCGAAGCCGCCATCCCCTTAGCGCGCCAGCGCGTAAACATCTCCGTCCAAGCGCGCGAAGCCGAACCCCTCCGCGCCATCTGGTCGCTAGAAAAACAGCCGCACATCAGCGTCCAGATCGACTCCCCCGCGCCCCTAGCCGCAGCGCAGAATCGCGGCCTGACTTCAGAAACCCTGCGCGAACAATTCGGACGCCTGGGCAACACCGCCTATGAATTAGGCAAGCTGACTCTCGATGCAGAAGGTTCCCTCTTCGCCGCCGTCTCGACCCTGAACCAAATGCGCCGCGAAGCAGTAGAGAAGCTGCAAGCGATAGAATCCCGCGCGCCCCACACTGAAATCCACGACCCCGCCGCCGCCCTAAAAAAATTCGCGCGTCCCACGCCCGCAACGCAACCCCGCCGCAGCCCCCCAAATCCATTTGCTAGTCCGCACCCCAGAACAACTCGAGGCCGCGCTGACACTAGCCCCCGCCAGCATCACGCTCGATTACCTCGACCTCTACGGCCTCCGCCCCTCCATCGAACGAGTCAAAGCCAGCGGCATCCCCGCCCGCGTAGCCAGTCCCCGCGTTCTAAAACCCGGCGAAGCCCGCATCCTGAATTTCCTGATCGATCTCGACTGCCCCATCCTAGTCCGCCCCGCCGGCCTCGTTCACGCCCTACGCGACCGCGCCCACGCCCCACTCATCGGCGACTTCAGCCTGAACGTAGCCAACTCCATCGCCGCCGAATTATTCCTCGATCTAGGCGTAGACCGCCTAACCCCCACCCACGACCTAAACGCCGCCCAAGTAGCAGCGCTAGCCCTCAGCATCGGCCCGCAAAACATCGAGACCATCGCCTACCAGCACCTCCCCGTCTTCCACACCGAGCACTGCGTCTTCTGCCGCTTCCTCTCCAAAGGCACCAGCTATCGCGACTGCGGCCGCCCCTGCGAAAAACACCGCGTCTCACTCCAGGACTCCAAAGGCCGCGCCCATCCCGTCCTTGCCGACGTAGGCTGCCGCAACACCGTCTTCGGAGCCGAAGCCCAGGAAGCCAGCGCCCACCTCGACGCCTGGCGCCACGCCGGCATCGTCCACTACCGCCTGGAATTCGTCCACGAAACCGTCGCGCAAGTGCAGCAAGTCTTCGCATGCCTTCGACGCCGCACTCCACGCCCGCATCACCAACAAGGACCTGTCCGCCCAACTCCGCCGCATCGCCCCCCAAGGCACCACCGAAGGCAGCCTGTTCGTCCCCGCCGATTATTTGACACTCCCTGTGCTGCAGTAAAGCGTCCCGCCGCCACGAGGTATAATCACCGCAGAGTAGGAGACGCTTATGCGATTTACGGGGATCCGCCATTTTCGCCGCAGTGGCATTCTCGTTCGCCGGCCCCGCCAGCGCCCAGAAGTCCGGCAGCTCTGCTCCGGCCTCCGCCGCGCCCTCCACTGGCGGCAACACCAATACCAACGGCAGCACCAATACCCGCCAGCCCTCTTCCACTTTCCCCGGTGGCGATTCCACCGCCCCGCAGGTCATCTTCATCTCCGGAACTGTGGTCCTAAGCGACGGCCTCCCCCTCCCCGAGCGCGTCAAAATCGAGCGCGTCTGCGGTGGCGCTCCCCGCCTCGAAACCTACACCGACAAAAAAGGACACTTCAGCTTCCAAGTCGGCCAAAATCTCGAAATGCAGGACGCCAGCTCCCAATCCGCCTTCAACGGCCCCGGCTCGCCTCTCGGAAACATGAACAACAACGGCGCCTCCTCCGGTCGCGGAGGCTTCAGCGAACGCGAGCTATGGGGTTGCGAGCTCCAAGCCGCCCTTCCCGACTTCCAGTCCGACAATGTCTCGCTCAGCAACATCCATTACATGGATAACCCTGACGTCGGCACCATCATCTTGCACCGCCTCGGAAAAGTGGACGGCCTCACCATCAGCGTGGTCTCCGCGCTCGCCCCCAAAGACGCCCGCAAAGCTTACGAAAAAGGCCAAGCCGCCGCCGGCAAGCACAATTGGGATGAAGCCCAAAAAGATTTCGAGAAAGCCGTCGAGATCTATCCCAAATATTCCGTCGCCTGGTTCGATCTCGGACGCCTTCAAGAAGAGAATGGTCATCTCGAAGACGCACGCAAAGACTACGAACAAGCCATCGCCGCAGAGCCCAAATACATCCAGCCCTTCGAACGCCTCTCCTGGCTAGCCCTGCGCGAATCCAAGTGGCAGGAACTGGTCGATCGCACCGATCAGTGGCTGCATCTCGATCCGCTCAACTCCGCCGACGTCTATTATCTGAGCAGCCTCGGCAACCTGCAAACCCAGCACATCGACATCGCGGAGAAGAACGCGCGCGAAGCCATCCGCCTCGATCCCGCCAAGAAAAACATGCGCACGCGCTACATCCTGGGTCTGGCCCTCGCCCAGAAGCGGGACTTCGTGGCCGCCGCCGCAGCCGTCCGCGAATACCTCGCCAGCGCGAACCCGGAAGCCAAGGAAACCGAAGTCATCCGTAAACAACTCGCGCAAATCGAGGACGCCGCCAAGCAACAGACCGCCACGGCCAAGCCGCAATAACCGGCAAGCTAAACTGGAGGCATGAGGCCGCAGCTCCTGCTCATCCTCGCGGCCGCCCTCTACGCCGCGAACCCGGCCGCCGATCGCGTCGACTACAAGCTGAATCTCATCGATTCCGGCCACGCCCGCCGTGGTTCCGTCATCGTCTTCACCCCCGCTGAATTGAACGCCTGGGCCCGCGCCCGCGTCCCGCCCATGTACCCAGGCGTCCGCGATCCCACCGTCACGTTAGGCATGGGCACCGCCACTGGTTCCGCCATGATCGATCTGCTAAAGATGCGCCAAGGCCCCACCAACCCGCTCATAGCGAAATTGATCGAAGGCGAGCGCCCTCTGAAAGTCTCCGTACAGTTGGATTCCGCCTCCGGCCGCGCCACTGCGAAATTGACGCGCCTGGAAATCTCCGGCATCGCCGTCACCGGAGCTCCCCTCGATTTCCTGGTGAATCAATTCTTCCTGAAAATGTTCCCCGACGCCAAAGTGAATCAGCCCTTCGAACTGCGCGACAACATCGACAGCATCCAACTCCGCCCCGACGGCGTCCGCGTCACGATGAAGAAGTAAGCGCCGCCTTGGCAGCCGCGCGCCCCGTGTTGATGCAATCCGGAATCCCGATCCCCTCGTAAGCGTTCCCCGCCAGATGCAGCCCTCGAATCGCCGCCGCACGTTCGCGAATCTCCGCCACCCGTTGCGAATGCCCCAACGTATACTGCGCCATCGACCGCGGCCACCGCGCAATCGTGTGCGCAATCGGAGCCGCCGTCAGCCCCAACATCCGCCGCAATTCCTCGCGCGCAATCCCCACCAACGCGTCATCGGCTCTCCTCCAACACCGCCGCGTC
Organism: Bryobacterales bacterium; assembly: GCA_963745995.1. Taxonomy (GTDB): domain Bacteria; phylum Acidobacteriota; class Terriglobia; order Bryobacterales; family Bryobacteraceae; genus Palsa-187. The sequence goes on along the minus strand of CAVUZF010000004.1, from coordinate 1,280,102 downwards.
GTTGATCCCGCCAAAGAAACACCGCAGCACGATGCGATCCTCCGGCACGCGATAAGAAAACTTCGTGCCTACGAAAGTGCAAGCCGCCAACCGCCGCCGCTCTTTCTGCGGAACCAGAAACCCAAACCCCGCCCGCTTCCCATCGAAATCCGCCGCCCGGTAAATCAACGAAAGCGTAACCGACGAACTGTAATCGATCGTCCCCAGCAATTCCCCCAACCGCGCATCCAACCCCGCAACCACACGCGCCGCCGCCCAAGCCGGACAAGCCACAATCACCTGATCCGCCTCCATCCACCCGCCACCGGCGCGCACCCGAAACCCCGTCCCCGTTCGCTCGATCGTCTCCACATCCGCCTGGCAAACCTTAACCTGCGCAGCCAAGCGATCCACCAGCGTCCCCAGGCCGCCCTTCAACGTCCGGAACAACGACCCACCACCGCCCCCGCCGCCCTTCGCTTTCCCCGCCAACACCCCCCGCACCAAACTCCCGTACTTCTTCTCCATCTCCAAAAACCGCGGCAGCACGCTCCCCACACTCAACTGCGTCGGATCGCCCCCGTAAACTCCCGACAGCAACGGCTCCGCCAAATAATCCAGCGTCTCCTGCCCAAAGTGATCGACGACAAACTCCGCCACGCTGCGATCCCGCGACTCGCCAGGCTTACGAAAATACTCCAGCCCCATGCGAATCTTCGTTCCCCACCCCAGCAGCGAAGTCTTCACCATCGGCATCACCCGCGAAGGCACGATCATCATCACGCCCTCCGGCAGCGCCACCAACGCCCCGCGCTTCCAGATGTAGGTAGTGCGCTGATGATCGTTCGACCCGATCACATCGCCCTCCAGCCCCACTTCTTTAATGAGCGCCAACGCCGCCGGCTTGGCAGAAAGAAAACTATCCGGACCGCACTCAAGCGTGCAGCCCTCACTCACGCGCGTCTCAATCACCCCGCCCACGCGTGACTGTTTTTCAAGAATGGTGCAATCGGCGCCCGCGCGCGTCAAGTCGTAAGCGGCAGAGAGCCCTGAAATGCCCCCGCCAATGACCAGCACGCGGTTCCCCACGGCGTTCGCCTACGGCCGGAAATCGCGCACGATTTCGACGCAGGCCTTCACGTTCTCCACCGGCGTCTCCGGCAGAATCCCGTGCCCCAAATTGAAAATGTGACCCGGCCGCGACCCCGTGCGCTTCAGCAATTCATGCACGCGCATCTTCAGCTCCGGCAGCGGAGCCATCAACACCGCCGGATCCAAATTCCCCTGGATCGCAGACCGGTAACTGATATCCATCCAAGCCTGGTCGATGTTGATGCGCCAGTCGACGCCCATCACATCGCCGCCCGCCGCATGCAGTTCGCGGAAAAATCCCGCCGCGCCCGGTACCGAAGTGAATCGCCGGCACCCCCGCCGCGCGAATGCGCTCGATCAACGCGCGCGAATAAGGAGCCACGTACCGCACGTAATCGTCCGGCCCCAGCGCCCCCACCCAGCTATCGAAAACTTGCACGATGCGAGCCCCCGCCGTAACCTGCAGCACCGCGAACGCGCCCAGCACGTCCACCAGCTTGCCCATCAACCGCCGCCACAAAGTCTCGTCGCGGTACATCATGGTCTTGGTTTTCAAAAATGTGCGCGACGGCCCGCCCTCAATCATGTAGCTAGCCATCGTGAACGGCGCGCCCACAAACCCAATCACCGGCACCCGCCCCGCCAGCGCCCGCACCACTTGCTGAATCGACTCGCCCACATACCCCAAATCGTCCGTGTTCGAAATCGACAAACTATCGACGTCATCCGAAGTTCTTACCGGGTTGTCGATGACCGGCCCCTCGCCCGCCGCGAACCGCAGTTTGAGCCCCATCGGCTCCACCGGCAGCAGCAAATCGGCAAAAATGATCGCCGCGTCCACGTCCAGAATTTCCACCGGTTGCAGCGTAACCTGCGCCGCCAAATCCGGCCGTTTGCAGATCTCCAGGATCCCGTGATGAGCGCGGATCTCCCGGTATTGCTTCATATAGCGGCCCGCCTGCCGCATAAACCACACCGGGCGAACGTCCGTCGGCCGCCGCCGGCAAGCATCGAGAAACCGGCTATTCATGGGAGCCACACGCATTCCCCCAAATTAGCACAAACGTTCTCAGGAATCCGCGTTTTTTGCCCGCCCGCGCCGGATTCGCTTTAGAATCTGCGGTGCCTTGGCGCTGAGCGCCGCCGGAAGCGCCGGCTCAAACTGCAAATCCGGAGTGTGATAAAGCTGCAGCCGTTCCGCTAACTGATGCCGTAAGAACTGTTTAGCGTGCTCAATCGCCGCCAGCGTAGCCGCCTGCTGCTCCGGAGTCCCCTGCAGCAGCAGCCGTACATTCGCCCGGCGAAAATCCGGCGAAACGTGGACCTCGCTAACCGCCGCCGGCCCCACCCGCGGATCCGTCAACTCATAATTAATGAGCTCGTCCAACTCCTCGCGAAGCCCTTCCGACACACGTTCATTGCGATGCGGGTCCACGCTTCAGGATACCAACCTGGGACGGACCTTGGCGCTGCATCCAAATCGTCAGCGCTCCCACAATTCCGCGAACCGCGCCGGGCTGAGTTCGATATCGCGGAGAATACCGCGTAGCGTTCCGATCTTCAAAGTCTGTGTACCATGAAGGGGCACGACGGTCCGCTGAACCCCTCGCTCAAAAACGTGATGACTCCCGCGGATTCGCAGCAGCTTGAATCCCTGTGCCTCGAGAAATTGCACCATTTCCCGGCCCGACGGGCGCGGCAACTTAGGCACGTATCGGATTTTCTAACTCCAAATCCAACTCCCGCAGCGCGATTGGTTGATTTACCCGAGCCAACGCGTCTTCCATGCCAAATGCATCGACGTAAGCCGCGACAGCTTCTCGAAGATCCGCCATCGCTTCTTCTTCGGTAGCGCCTTCTCCGTAGGCGGGAATGTCGGGCACACGCGCGGTGAATCCGCCGTGTTCCAGATCGGGAATAATCTCGACTGTAAAGCGCCGCATGCCCGATTGTACCGCCTCGACACATATCTCAACGCCCGGCGGATTCCGCAGCGCCGCCCAACTTCGCCAGCGCTAAGCCTCCGCTTCGACCTCAACGTTCGCCGATTTAATCAGCACCCCCGCGATCTTCCGCAACGTCTGCTCCGCCGCCTGCTCCTCAGCCAGTGACTTCTGCAGCAACCCCACCACTTCGCGTTCGCCCAACCGCTCCGCCAAGCTAATCGCCGTCATATACCCAGCCATCTCGTAATGCTCCACCCTGCTCCCCGCGCCGATAATCCCGAGATCGAGAATGGTTTCGTCGCCTTCTTCCTCCAGCGCCTCAGCGCCCTCTTTAATTACACCTTCCATTCCTTCGCACTTCTTCCCGGTCGGCTTCATATCGAGCAGTTTGCTGACTTCTTCGAGGCGTGCCACTTGCGCCTCAGTTTCCTTCAGATGCTTCGTAAACGCTGTCGCCAATGACTCATCATTCGACCCCTTGGCCATCTTCGGAATCGCCTTCGTCAATTGCTTCTCCGCCGAATACAGATCTTTGATTTCGTCTTCCAGCAAATCTTTCACGGATTGTTTATCAGCCATATTAGTTCTCCTTTTTACTCTTAGCGTGCTTATGTTCGTTGGCGTGCTCGCCACCAGCTTTGATTTTTTCGGTGCTTCCATCCCCCACCGCGCCCGCCAGCGTGGCCAAAGAATCGGCAGTGCGTGTTCCCTGCTTTTCAGACTTGAACTCCTGAAACGCCGGTGCCGGGACGTATTCCCACTTCCCGCCTTCATTCCAAGGCCCGCGAGCATCGGTATCGCCCGTCGAATCGTTGAAATATTGATCCACCAACCCCGCCGTCGGCGCGATCCTGCCGATCGTGAAGCGGTCCTTGCCCATGCTTTCGAGCGCCGCCGTGAACGCCATCATGTGCGTAATTTCCCTCGTCATCAGAAACTGCAGAGCATCTTTGGTGCCCGGATCTTCGCAGAAGTTAATCAGCCGCTCGTAGACGATCTTCGCGCGCGCTTCCGCCGCGATATTGCTGCGCAGATCCACATCCAGCTCGCCCGTGATCTTCAGATAGTCCGCCGTCCAAGCGTCGCCCATCGAATTGCACAGCCCTACGCCCCCGCCCCCCGCAATCGCAATTAGCGGATCCGCCTCCGCTGCCTTGCGCGAAGTCTTCGTGGGTTTCAAGTGCATCCGCGCTAGCGTGCCGACAATTTCCAGATGGCTCAGCTCTTCCGTGCCGATATCCATCAGCATGTCTTTGCGCGCCGGATCCTCGCAGTTAAGGCCTTGAATCGAATACTGCATGGCGGCGGCAAGTTCCCCGTTAGCCCCGCCAAATTGCTCCAGCAGCATGTTTCCAAATTTCGGATCAGGAGTGTCCACCCTGACCGTATACATTAGTTTTTTTACGTGGTGATACATGCTCCGACATAAAGCACGCCGAGGGCCTTCATGCAACGCCGCACTTGCACCGCGTACGGATCGAGAGTCCGGTACTTTTTTATGAGGACCCAAGCAGAACGTGCATCTTAAAAGGCGAAAGATGCCGCTTGGGAGAAAATACGAAATTCGCGCTAAGCCTTCGCCAGCACGCTGCCATACCCCATCGCGCGCCCGCTCAACCCCACCAGCTTCACCGCGTTCATCAACGCATGCGGAGTGCTCGAAACCACCGGCACCTTGCAGCGTTCCTCCAGCGGCACCAGCAGGTTCAAAGTTTTCAGAGCCCCGCAGGAAATCAGCAGTGTGTCGGATTTCTTCGCCGACTCCCAAACCCCCGCGCTGAAATTCAGCAGTTCGTCCTGCGTCACCGGCCCGCGATCTCCGAACCGCTGGATGCCCAGCCCTTTGATGACCACCACTTCGAATCCCGATTCCTTCAAGAACCTCTGCAAAGTCGCGTTCACCACATCGTCATAAGCCGTGGCCACCGCCACTCGCTTCGCCCCCGCCGTGCGCAGCCCATCCACGATCCCGTTGCTCATGCTGGTGCAAGGCAGCCCCGTCGCCTTGGTCACCGACGCAATCAATTCCTGATTAAACGCCGCGCCTTTATAAAAGGTGAGCGACGTCCCCATAATCGAAATCCCCGTAGCCCCGCGCTGGGCCAGCTTCTCCGCCGCCGGCACAATCTTCGGCACCACGGAATCGTAGCCCTCCGGCGTCATGCTCGGCAGCCCCAAGCCTTCAGACAAAAATTTCACGCCCGTCGGATATAACAACGTCGCGTCCGGAGGCACCGGATAATTCAGCGGAGGAAAAATCATCCCCATCACCGGCTCCGCCGAACGCCCCAGCACGGCACCAGCGGCTCCCACGGCAGCAATCTCGAGAAATTGACGGCGGTTAGTCATCATGATCTAAGATGTTATCCGCTCCTCACGCCCCGCGCAAGCCTACATCCCTCAGTGATTCATCCACTTCCCGTTTTCTCTTTCTCGCCGCCCGCACCACCACCGTGCATACTGATTCCGTAGTACAAGCCTGCGCAGGCTAATCGTCGTAGTTAAGTTGGTATCCGCGCCCGTTGCGAAAGCAGCGGGCTAGCCGTCCTGGAAACATTGTGGAGAGGGCGGGACAGGAGAGAATCGATTCTCTGGTGAGTTAAATTGCCGCGGGAGGAAATGGGAGAGAGCAGAAAACTGGTTCATTCAGTCACTTTTCAGAGACCAGCAAGCCGTCCATGACCTTCACCACTCCGGTGGGCCGCTCCCAAAGCGGCCCACCGCGAGACGATTTCAGTAAGTAGGGCGGACCTCCGGTCCGCGTTCGGCCTCCGGCCGAACCAACCCAGCTCAGCAGAAGTGTGCCCGCCGATATAGAATTGGCCATGCGTACTCACGTCTATTGTTTCGTTTTGCTCGCCGCCACCGGCCTGGCCCAGGCCCAGACCCCTGCCCCCGCCCCCATCGTCATGCGCGGCGACCGCTTCAATCCCATCGCACCAGCCGACTTCACGCCCGAACAAAAAGCCTTCATCGACGAAGTCGTGAAAGGACCCAACCCCACCACCGCCGGTCCGTATAACATGCTCCTGCGCAGCCCCGACCTCGGCCGCGTCGCCCACGAATTCGGCGCCTACCCGCGCTTCCGCTCCACCGTCCCCACCAAACTAAACGAGCTAGCCATCATGATGTCCGCCGCCTTTTGGCGATCCGAATTTGTATGGTTCGCCCACCGCCGCGCCGCCCAGGGCGCCGGACTCAACCCCATCGATCGGCGACGCCATAGCAGCCGGCCAGCGCCCCGCGTCTCTTCAACCCGACGAAGAAGCGGTCTACAATTTCTGCGATGAACTCCTCAACCGCCGCCAGGTGAGTGACGCCAGCTATTCCAAGCTAAAAGACCAGCTAGGCGAGCGCGGCATTGTCGATCTCATCGCAGCCATGGGCTATTTTCAATACGTGTCCATGATGCTAGACGTCGACCGCTATCCGCTGCCCAACAACGTCAAGCCGCAGCTCAAGCCGCTGCCGTAAGCTGCGCGCGCACCAGCGCCGCGCCCGCCACCATCGCCCGCATCTTTCCGAACGCGACCGCGCGCGGCAAATACTTCATCCCGCAATCCGGAGCCACAATAATCTGCCGCGCGCTGATATAGGGAAGCGCCCGCCGTATGCGCTCCGCCACCACTTCCGGCGTCTCGACTTCGTGCGTCGAAAGATCCAGCACGCCCAGAATGATGATCTTGTTTTGCAGCCTCTCCAGCACCGAACAATCGAGCCTTGGTTGCGCCGTCTCAATCGAAATCTGCATCACCGGCGTCGCGCCCAGCTCTTCGAGGAACGCATAACTCGACGGCTTGTTCTTGTTCTTCACCACCGCCGCATAGCCGAAACATAAATGAATCGCCGTCGTCCCCGTCACGCCGTCGAGCGCTCGCCGCACCGCGTCTAGTCCAAACTCCCGCGCCTTCTCCGGACGCGCCTGCATATAAGGTTCATCGATCTGCACCACATCCGCCCCCGCCGCGAACATGTCTTTAATCTCCTCGTTCACCGCCGCCGCGTAATCCAGCGCCATCGCCGCTTCGCTCGGATAAAACTCGTTCAAGCGCCTGCTGCGACATCGTGAACGGACCCGGCACCGTAATCTTGATCTGCCTCTCCGTATTCGCCCGCAAAAATTCGCACATCGCGAACCTGCACCGGATATTTGCGCCGGATCTTGCCCACCACCCGCGGCACCAGATCCGGCACCCCGCTGCGGCTCAACACCGTTCCCGGATTCACCAGGTCCACGCCTTCGAGCGCCGTCGCGAAACGATTTGAATAACTCTCGCGCCGCATCTCGCCATCGGTCAAAATGTCCAGCCCCGCCAGTTCCTGATCGCGAATCGCCAGCAGCGTGGCGTCATCCTGCGCCTGCTCCAGCCATTCCGGAGCCACCCGCCACAGCTCTTTCTCGCGCACCCGCGGCGGGTTGTGGCTGCCCAGCCGCTTACGGTCGATCAACCATTCCGGCTGCGCATAAGAGCCCACCAAAGTCGTGCGAAGCAGTGTCATGTCAGAATCCTTTCCCCAATGCTATCCGATTGGGTATTGACACACGGTTGAAAGAACCGCTATGATCTCCGCATTGCGTATTTTCGGGTGATAGGGTTGGGTCCCGATCCATCCGCGCGCAATAGGGGCTGTAAACACTGAAAGAGGAGTCATGAAAATCAAGAGCTGTAACCATAACACTATTCGTGTGTCTGCTCGCTGTCTGCTTGCCGCTCATGGCGCAGACAGCGGCCACCGGATCGCTGCAGGGAACGGTAACGGATGCGTCCGGCGCCGTCATTCCCAACGCGACCGTAACATTAACCAGCGCCGGTACCGGGCAGGAACGCACTGCCACCACGGGTGGGGACGGTACGTATCGCTTCCCGCTGCTGCCGCCGGGAACTTACAAGCTTAAATTCGCCGCCAATGGCTTTAAGGGAGCCGAGGCGACCGGCATCAACGTGAACGTAACGGAATCCCCGGTATTCGACCAGAAACTGGAAGTCGGTACGGCGGCCGAGCAAGTCACGGTCGAGGCCAACGTCGAAACCCTGCAAACCGCCAGCTCTTCGATGGGTACGGTTGTAGGCTCGGCCACCGCCACTTCCATTCCGCTCACCACGCGTAACTACACCAACCTGCTGGGCCTCTCGGCCGGCGCCAACGCCAGCGTGAACAACGCCAGCGCCCTGGGCCGCGGCGGTATGGAAATCGCCGTCAACGGCGCTTCCACCGCGCAGAATACCTTCCAGATGGACGGCGTTTCGGTGGTCAACTATCGCCAGCAGCGGACTCGCTACTGAAGGTTCCACTTATCCGACCATCGGTATTCCGAATCCGGACACCATTGCGGAATTCAAAATCCAGACCTCGCTTTACGACGCGGGTTACGGACGCAACCCCGGCGCCAACGTGAACGTGGTGACCAAATCCGGCACCAACGCGCTGCACGGAACCGCGTTTCGAGTTTTTCCGCAACACCGATCTGAATGCCAACGACTTCTTCCGCAACCGCTCCGGCGGTTCGAAGCAGGTGCTCAACCAGAACCAGTTCGGCGGCACGCTGGGCGGACCGATCAAGAAGGACAAGCTGTTCTACTTCGCTTCCTATCAGCAGACCTGGCAGAAGAACGGTATCGCGTCGAGGGCTATGCGACCGGTATCACGCTGCCTCCGATTCCCAACGGCGACCGCTCCAACACCGCAGCGTTTACGCAACAACTGGGCGCGGCCTTCTGCCCCGGCAATCATCCCGGCAATTCGCAGCTTCCTAACCAATCCGGGCGGCGGCGGAGCCGGCACCGGCATGCAGGTGGCCTGCGACGGATCCAACATCAATCCCATCGCGGTCAAATTCCTGCAGGCCAAGAACGCGGACGGGACCTATTTCATTCCCAGTTCGGGCACGGCGAACTTCCAGTCTGGCGTCACTTATAGCCAGCCGGCTTACGACAAAGAATATCAGGGCATGTTGAACCTGGATTACCTGATGAGCGCGAAGAACACCATCGCGTTCCGCTTCTATCGCTCCTGGGAACCCCAGAGCATCAACTTCCTGGGCGCCGGCTTATCTGCCGGGAACTCCGGGAACCGATCCCTTCGGCTACCACAACATGGTCACCAAGCTGACGACCATCGTGAACAATAACATGGTGAATGAGCTGCACGTTTCCTATCAGCGCACGACCACCGATGCCTATCAGCATCCGCCGACCGAGCACCTACGCCTCGAACATTTATCCCAGTATTGCCCGCGGGTCAAAACTTCCTGGGCGGCGGCCTGCCGTTCAGTCCGGTCATCAGCATCCCTGGATTCTTCCAGGCCGGCGGCAGCTCGTCGAACGACGAAACCGTGCACAACTTCCAGGCGCAGGTGGGCGATCAGCTTTCCTGGAACATCGGCAAGCACACGATCCGCTTCGGCGGCGAGTTCGAGCAGGTTAACTGGTTCTGGGATTACCAAGGCCTCTCGCACGGCATCACGGCCTTCCAGACCTTTGACGACTTCCTCATCGGTCTGCCCGGCGGTTGCGGCGCGGCGGTGGTGGGATCTTGCAACGGCTCCGACTTCAGCAACGTTCTCAACACCAACAACTTTGCGGTCCGCAGCGGTCCCGGCGGCATCGTGCACGGCTATAAAGCCCGCAACGGTAATGCCTTCTTCCAGGACGACATCAAAGTCAACCAGCGGCTGACGGTGAATGTCGGCGTCCGTTGGGAGTACGACGGTTTGATGGCGGATAAGTACGGCAACGCCACCAACCTGTGGCTCTCGCAACTGGCCACCGTCAACAATCCGGCCACCTTCCCCAACAGCCCCGCCACGGCCACTGCCGCCGGTTGGGTAGTGGTGAACAACTTCGACACCAAATCCTGGGGCCCGGTTCCCGGCCGGCGTTCTGCAGCTCGGCAGCCCGGTTCCCAGCAAGAATGGCGTCCCGCTGCTCGACTTCGCTCCGCGTCTGGGCTTCGCCTGGCAGCCGACCTCCAGCAACAAGCTGGTTGTCCGCGGCGGCGGCGGCTACTTCTACGATCGCGTTCCGGGCAACACCATCGGCCACGCTGTCGAGCAGAGCCCGCCGTATTCGATCACGCTCGATCAGGGCGCCAGCACCAACCAGTTCTCGTCGCTGGCACAGCCGTTCGAAACCATTCCGCTGGGAACCTTCCCGACTCGCTGGCTGAACTTCGCCACCAACAAGGGATCGGATCTGGCGCAGTCCTTCATGGTGGACAACCTGATCACGCCGCTGGTTTACTCCTGGAACTTCAACGTCCAGTATCAGCTCGCACCGACCTGGATGATCGAAGCCGGCTATGTCGGCTCGCGCGGGATTCATCAGCCCAACACGCTGCACATCCTGAACGGAGCCTCCCTCGCTTCGGCCACCGCTCCGGTCAACGGCGTCACCGCAAATACCACGGCCGAATGCCCGCGAGCGCGTGCCTTACCTGGGCTTCTCGCCGACGGGTCTGCAAGCCGCCGACAATCAGGGCGACTACAAATACAACAGCCTTCAGCTCACTCTGCGCAAGCAGATGTCGCATGGGCTGAGCTTCCAGGCCGCCTATACTTATAGCCGTGCGTTTACCACGCAGGGCTACGCCACCGGCATTCCTCCGGGACCGGGTTCCACCAACATCGGCAACCCGACGGCGCCGCAATACGGCTTGAATCCCCAGTACCGCCCCGAGCGCCTGGTGATCAACTACAACTATGAAATCCCCGGCGGCCACTTCAAGGGCGCCCTGGGCGTGATGACCAGAGGCTGGAGCCTGGCGGGTGTCACCACCATCCAGGGCGGACAACCGCTTAGCGTCCTCGACAGCCGCGGTGGTGCGATCTACGGCCTCTCCGGAGCCACCGCACTGTTGGCTTCCACCGCGCAGATCGCTCCGGGCTTCACTTATGGCCAGTTGGTTACGCCCGGCGGCATCGAGTCGCGCTTGGGCGGCGCCAGCGGCGGGCCGGGCTACATCAACACGGCCGCTCTGACGACCATTCCGATCATCGGCGGTAATGGCACCCCGGGAACCGGCGGCACCGGCTGGGGCAACACTGGCGTGGGCATCATCTACGGCCCCGGCCAGTTTGACTTCGACGCGACGCTCGCAAAGTCGACCCGCGTGGGAGGCATCCATGAGAACGCCACGCTGCAGTTCCGCGCGGAGTTCTTCAACCTCTTCAACCATCCGCAATTCAACATTCCGGTGGGCCTGAACTTCGGCGCCCCCGGCAACTTCGGCCAGATCACCAGCACGTCGGTGAATCCGCGCTTGATCCAGTTGGCTCTCAAGTATCAGTTTTAAGCCAACTTCACCGCTTAAACAAAAAGGGGACGGTCTTCGGACCGTCCCCTTTCCTTTTTGGGCGTACCGGTACGGTTTCTGCAGCCGCGATCTTGTCGCATCCGGGGGGGTGCTGTATAATTCCGGGATATCGATAACGGAGGAATTCCCATGCTGAAGAAACTGTCAGTTATATGGGTGCTATTGCTGGTCAGCGCGTTCGCGCGGCCGATTTTCGCCGAGGAATTCAAGATAGATTTCCTGCCGTCCGGCAATCCGTTCGAATTTATCTTCGACTACAATCCTGCAACCGGTACGATCTCGGCTTCAGAGCCATTTGGATGGATAACTCCGAGCGGTGAACTCTTTCAATTTGATCTCAACAATTTATCGGCGCCTACGCCTCCCGGGTGCGCTGGGGCACCCGGTATTGGCGACACCCAGATCTTTAATTGTCTGACCGCGACCACACTCACCGATCCGTCCGTTGTTTTCCAGTGGAAGGTGTCACCCGGCACAGGCTATTCTTCAGGGAACGTAGTGGCGGATCTCTCGCTGACCATCAGCGATGCCGTCGGATCTCTGGTGCTCGATTCCGGACCCACACGCGGGACCGGCCTTTGCTTTGGAGGAGTCTCCCCGCCTTGCGGATACGGCGGCGCAACCTTTTCCGGCACCTTCGTCGTGTCTCCGACGCCGGAGCCGGCTACCGCGGGCCTCGCGCTGGCGGGTCTCGGATTGGTGATCGGGATTAGTCGCTGGCGAGCGCGGCCTTCACGCGTTCGGGCGTAAACGGAGCGCGCCGCAGGCGCACTCCGGTGGCATCGTAAACGGCGTTGGCCAGCGCGCCCGGCACCGTTACGGCGGCGGCTTCGCCTGCGCCATAGAGCGGCAATTCGGGATGATCCAGCAGCGCGACTTCGATCGCGGGTGCTTCCGGGAAACGCAGAATCGGATAGCTCGCCCAATCGACGCTGGTGACGCGCGAGCGATCGAACTTCACTTCTTCATGGATGGTCCGGCTAAGCGTTTGCACGATCAACCCCTCCACCTGATTGCGCAGCGCGTTGGGATTCACGATCAGCCCGCAGTCGTGCGTGCAGGCCACGCGCCGCACCGTGATCTGTCCGGTGGAGCGGTCGACCGCCACTTCCATGGCCATGGCCACATAGTTTTCCGCTTGCTTATAACGCGCATAGGCGAAGCCACGCCCCAAGCCTGGCTGCGCACTGCGCGTGGTCTTGGGCTGCCAGCCGAACATGTCGGCGGTGCGGCGGATCACGGCGATGGCGCGCGGGTCGGTGAGGCCACGCAACCGGTATTCGACGGGATCGACGCCCGCTGCCGCAGCGAGTTCATCGGTGAAGGCTTCGACCGCAAACACGTTGGCGATTTTTCCGGGAGCCCGCAGATTCGAGGGCCGCAGCGGCGTCTCCTTGATGTAGTGCGCCACCACGCGGACGTGCGGAGCAGCAAACGGCGGATCGGCATTCTGCGTCATCAAGCCCGCGCCTTGCCCGTGATCTTGCGCTAATCCGGCGGCGTCGATGCTGAGCAGCGGACGGCCGCCCGGCTTGTTCATGGGCACCCACATCTCGGCTTCCCAAGCGGCGATGTTGCCCTGCGCATCGAGGCCGGCGCGCATGTCGAGCAACTGCTGCGGGCCTTTCGGGTCCCAGCCGTGTTCGTCCTGCCGCATCCACTGCACGCGAACTGGACTGCCGACGGCTTTCGAAAGCAGCACCGCATCGGCCGCCACATCGTCGTTGCCGTTGCCGCCGTAGCAGCCCGCGCCATCCATGTAAACCACGCGCACTTTCGCAGCCGGCATCGCAAAGATCTTGGCGAGGTTGAGGCGCAGCGCGTGCGAGGCCTGCACCGAAGACCACACGGTGGCGCCGCCCTCGCGCACGTCGGCGACGGCGCAGGAGGGCCCGAGCGACGCGTGGCCTTGGTTCGGCCAATAATACGTTGCCGAAAGTTTTTTCGCCGCTGACGCCAGGGCGGTGGCGGAATTGCCGCGATTGACGACGGCTTCGTCGCGGTCGATGGCGCTCTGGCGGACGTAAACGTCCAGAGCTTCGCTGCCGGGCAAGGCCGGTCCTTCGCCCCAGTTGGCTTTGAGCTCGCGCGCGGCGCGCACCGCGGCCCACTCGTCTTTCGCGACGACGCCCAGGAAATTTTCGATGCGCACGACGCGCACGTCCGGAATCGCGCGTATGGATGTTTCGTCAACCGACAGCAGCTTCGCGCGGGCCGCCGCAGGATGAATCACGCGTCCATGCAGCATCCCGGGCGTAGTGAAATCCTGCACGTAAGGATGGCGTCCGGTAGCCTTGAAAGGAATCTCCGGGCGCAGCACGGGCTGGCCCACGACTTTGTATGTTTTAGGATCTTTCAGCGCGGCTTTGGCATCCACTTTCAAGTTGAAGCGCTTGCCGCTGGCGAGATCCGCCGGGGACATCTTGCGCAGTGCTTCACGCGCGGTGGCCGCGGCTTGGCGGACTTCGACGCCGCCGCGCGTGAGGCCGGTGCTGCCGCCGGTGCCGCCTTGATCGGGAGTCAACGCCGTGTCGCCTTCGACCAGCGAGACGCGTTCGACGGGCAGTTCCAATTCTTCGGCGGCCATCTGGCGGATGGCGATGCGCAGGCCCGTGCCCAGATCCACCTTACCCGTGTAAACCGTCACCGAGCCATCTGCGTGGACGGCCAAAAAGCTGTCGACTTCCGTCGGATCGACCGGCTTGCCGAGCGCTGCGTCGGAGCCGCTGGCCATCTGCGCTTTCGCACGCATGCCCAGCGCGAAGCTCACAACGAGCGCGCCGCCGGTCTTCAAAACGTCGCGTCGGGAAAGCATCAGGCCACCTCCCCTGCGGCGCGCAGCACGGCGCGCACGATGCGCGTGTGCGTTCCGCAGCGGCACAGATTTCCGGCGAGCCCCTGTTTCACTTGCTCGAGCGTCGGCTTGGGATTCTGTGCCAGCAGCGATTTCGCCGCCATCACCATGCCGTTGGTGCAGTAGCCGCATTGCGAGGCTTGCTCGGCGATGAACGCGGCTTGCACGGCGTCGGGCTTCTCTGGCGTGCCGAGGCCTTCGATAGTGGTGACGCTTTTGCCGGACACCTGGCGCACCGGCGTTACGCAGGAGCGCACGGCTTTGCCGTCGATCAAGACGGTGCACGCGCCGCATTGACCGAGTCCGCAACCGAATTTGGGGCCGTGCAATCCAGCTTGGTTCCGCAACACGTACAGCAGCGGTTGCGTCGGGTCCCAAGATTCGACGGTCGCCGCTTGCCCATTCAATTGAAGTTTGTAGGACGCCACGAAGACCTCCTTATGCTTTGACCTTCTCCTCCAGCCATCCGTTGATCACGTCGAACACTTGCTTGCGATTGTTTTCGAGCATCATGAAGTGGCCGTTGCCGAGCAGGCCTTTGTCTTTGAGTTGGACGTGTTCGGCGTCGCAGCCGCCGCTTTTCAGGCGCTCGACTATAGCGGGGCCGCCGGTGCGGCCCGAGTTTTCGGCGGTCACGATTGCGATGGGGAAGCCGCGATAGTTGTCGAGCTGCAATTGGTCGTCGGCGGGCAGGCCGCCTTCGACGGCTACGATTCCTTTGACGAGTTTGGGATGCTGATTGGCTACCAGGTATCCAAAGGGCCCGGCGGCGGAGTGTGTTAGGAACACGGCGGGACCGATTTTATCGAGAAGTTCGGCGCCTCCGGTGGCCCACATCTTTTGCGTCGCGGCATTGTCGCGCGGGGCGGCGTTTTGCTGGGCGAAGAGTTGATCCAGGCGCGCGTCGTTGCCGATTTCAGCGGTGCCCTGCCAGCGCTTGTGCGCGCCGCTAGCGGTGCGCTTCAAATCCGCGAGGATCGATTCGTATGTGGGTACGGGGCTGATGGGGCCGAGCGCGTCGGGATGATACGGCGCGCGGCCGTGGCCGGGGCGATCAATCAAATACACCCGGTATCCGGACTGCGCGAAGTAATGCGCCCAGCCGGCTTCGCCATCGCCTTGCCCCATGAAGTGCAGCATCTGCGCGCCGCCGCCGTGCACCAGCACGACGGGATATGGATGGCGCACCTGTCGCGGCGTTAGATATTGCACGAACATTTGTCCGGCGACGATTTCGCCGTAGGGCATCTTTTTCTTTTCGGCGCCTACCCAGAAGATGCCGGTGTCGGCCAGCTTCATGGCGGTTTCACCGGCGTGCGCGGAGTTCACGCGCGCTACATTTTTCTCGACCTTGGCGGCGATCCAGTCGAGCACGGGCTGCAAGACTTCGCGATTGTTCTTCTCCATCATCATGAAGTGCGCGTTGCCTTTGATGCCGATTTCGGCGAGCTTGATGTGGTCGAGCGTTACGCCCGCTTGGCGCAGAAACGCTACTGTGCCGGGATCGTAGGGGACGTGATAAGAAGCTTCGGAGGTCACGAGCACGGCTGGAATATTGAGCAAGTTTTTGAGCTTGCGCGCGGGTTCGGCTTGCAGGAAGTATTCGTCTTGTCCCGCTTCAGTGGGGGTCACTTTTACGGTCTTCAAATCGGACGCGTCGTTGACCGGCGGATCGTAAGTCATCTTGCAGGCGGTGACGCCGTACTTCAGATTTCCGAAGGGCGGGCCGGCGGGTTCGATGCCGATCATGGCTTTGACCAAGCCGGGGCGCTCATCGCCGGCGATCCAGGCGTTGGGGCCGCCCATCGAATGGGTCATGATCATGGCGGGTCCGATTTTGTCGAAGAGCTCGCCTAAGCGCTGGCGCCAGACATTGTGCGTGGCTTCGAGATCGTTAATAAATGACCCGCCTTGGCCGGGGATGACTTGATCTACGGTGGGATCGCCGAGGACTCCGGTGCCGGGCCACTGTGTATGTTTCGCGGCTTGCGGGCCGTAGGGTTTTTCGGCTTTCTCGGGAGCGGTGAACTGGCGGGCGACGCCTTCATAGGTCGCAGCGCCGCGCGGAAACGGGCCGTCAATGTCTGGATGAAACGGAGACCGGCCGTGGCCGGGGCGGTCGACTACGTAGACGCGGAATCCTTCTTCAAGAAAATGCGTGGCCCAGCCGCGGCGGCCATCGGGAGCGCCCATCCAATCGGTGCCCTGGCCGCCGCCGCCGTGGATCATGACGATGGGAAACGGGTGGCGCACTTGCGCGGGAATCCAATATTCGACGTACATCTGGCGGCCGGAGGTGACGGTGCCGCGGGCGAGCTCGGCGCGTTCGACGCCTAGCCAGAAATAGCTCCACTCGGCGAGATCGAGGGGTTTGATTTGCGTGTCTTGTGCCATCTATTTACGCTGTGACTTTCTGTTTGATCCATCCGTCTAGGACGTCGAAGACTTGTTTGCGATTGGCTTCAAGCATCATGAAGTGGCCGTTGCCCAGGATGCCTTTGCTCTTGAGGGGCAAGTCTTCGGCATCGCAGCCGGCTTGCTTCAAGAACGCGACGTGGCCTTCGCCGTTGCGGCCGGAGCGTTCCGCGGTTACGTAGACGATGGGGATGCCTTGCAGGTTTTTCAACTTGTGGACGTTGCCGTCGGCTTGGAGTTTGTAGCCGTTCGACGTCTTTGGTGGTTAGTTGTTTGGGGTCGGAGACCGGGGGATCGTAGACGGCGGGGACGTCGACTAAGCCCCACTGATTCTGACCTTGGAATGCGGCGCCGCCGCCTTCTACGTTGACGATGGCTTTCACCAGCTTGGGGCGCTCGTTCGCTACCAGATAGCCGAAGGGGCCGCCGGCGGAGTGCACCTGGATGATGGCCGGTCCGATTTTGTCGAGCAGCTCGGCTCCGCGGCTGGCCCACAGGCCGTGCGCCATTACGTTATCTTGCGGGGCGGCGTTTTGGCCGGCCATGATTTGGTCGAGCAACGGATCGCCGATGTCGCCGGTGCCCATCCATTGTTTGTTGGGCTGCTTGGCGGCGCGCAGCGTGTCGCGGGTGATCTGGTCATAAGTGGGGCAGGCGCTGATGGGGCCGAGCGCGTCGGGATGATAGGGGGCGCGGCCGTGGCCGGGGCGATCGACTAAATACACGGGGTAGCCGGCTTGAATGTAATAGTGCGCCCATCCGGCCATGCCGTTGACGCCCATGTAGTGCAGCATCGATCCGCCGCCGCCGTGCACCAGCACGATGGGATACTTCGAGCGGACTTCCTTGGGGATGAAATATTCGACGTACATCTGGCCGCGCAGAATCGTGCCGTAGGGCATGGTCTTGTGCTCGGTGCCGGTCCAGAAGAAACCGTTGTCGGCGATTTTGATGGCGGTTTCGGTGGCGCGCGGCTGCGTGACCGGGGCGCTTTTCTCGACGGTCTTCGACATCCAATCGAGAATGGGCTGGAGCACCTGGCGATTGTTGCGCTCCACCATCATCATGTGGCCGTTGCCGTGGATGCCGAGTTTGGTCAAGCGCATTTCTTCGGCCTGGCAGCCGGCTTGTTTAAAATACGCCACCGCGCCGGGGTTTCCAGGCGACGCGAAGGAGCCTTCTGACGTCACGATGACGACTCGGAATGCCTTGCAGATTTTTTAAGTTTGCGCGCGGGTTCGGCTTGCAGCTTGTAGGGCGCGACGCCTTCTTCGGGAGACGGAACGTCTACCAGCTTGAGTTCGGAGACGTCCTTCACGGGGGGATCGTAGGCGACCGGGATGGTGGACATGCCCCACACGTTGGCGCCGGTGAAGGATTGGCCGCCGCCTTCGACGGCGATGATACCTTTCACTAGATTCGGACGGATCTCGGCGACTAGCCAGCCGAAGGGGCCGCCGGCGGAGTGGGTCATGATGATGGCGGGTCCGATTTTGTCGAGCAAGAGAGCGCCGCGTTCGCGCCAGGCTTGGTGCGCGAGCACAGTCATTTGAGTCTGCGCTGGGTTGGGCGTGCCGAAGGGCACGCGGAGGACCGGGGATTTGCACAAACGCACCGCCTTGCGAAGCTACGAACTGATCGAGATCTTTCGAGCCCACGGTGCCTTCGCCCTACCCACTGATTATGGAAATGCTGGAAGGGGAGCGGCTTCGAATTCGCAGTCGGATTGGGAGGCGTGAAGCGTCCGGAAATGTTTTCGAGCGGGCCGGCGGTGGGCGGGAAGGCGGTGTGGGTCAGCGGATGGAAGGGCGAACGGCCGTGACCGGGGCGATCGACGACATAAACCCGGTAGCCTTCTTGGGCGAGGTAGGTGGCCCAGCCGGGGCGGCCGTCGGGGGTGCCCATCCAGTCGAGGCCTTGTCCGCCGCCGCCGTGGACCAACACGATCGGGTAGGGATGTTTCACCTGCGCCGGGAATCCAGGATTCGACGTACATCTGACGGCCGTTGACGACGGTGCCGCTGGCGAGATCGGCGCGGTCGACGCCGACCCAGAAGTAGCTCCATTCGGCGAGATCGAGGGGGACTTTCGCCGATGTGGCGGAGCCGGTTTCGGCGGCTTGGACGGTCTTGGAAACCAGGGTGCTGACGGCGAGTCCGCCGGCGGCCACTGCGAAATCTCTACGGGTCAGTTTGTGGTTCGACATGGAAATTGCACGCTCCTACGCTCTCATGAGGATACAGCATATACCGGCACAGTCAACCGCCAGAGGGGGAGGGCTGATTTTCCACTGTATAATGAAGAGACAGCGTCAGTTGCGATATGCGCACCGCCCGAACGGCGGTTGACACTCGGCGCTTTGATGTGATGTCATAAGCTGGGTCGTGGTTCCCTGGAGGGAAGTTATGAAACGAGCAATTGGCGGTTCTTTATTGATGGTCCTGGGCTTGGCTTGCGTGCCTTTGTCGGCGCAAATCGATCTGGCGGGCGAGTGGGCTCCGCGGTTCCACGAGGACCAGCCGGAACGCATACCGGGTCCGGATATTGGCGATTACCTGGGGCTGCCGATCACCGCTGCCGCGCGCATGCGCGCCGATAGCTGGGATGCCTCGCTGCTGACGCTGCCGGAGCATCAGTGCAAACCGCACCCGTCCGATTACGGGATGCGCGGACCGGCCAATACCCGTATCTGGAAAGAAGTGGACACGGCCACGCAGCAGACGATTGCCTGGCACACGCATATCTCCTGGCAGGCTCCGGAGCGCACCATTTGGATGGATGGGCGTCCGCATCCGCCGGAGTACGCGGCGCACACCTGGCAGGGTTTTTCGACCGGCAAGATGGAAGGCAACATGTTGACCATCACGACGGATCATTTGAAGAACGGCTGGATTCGTCGCAACGGGATTCCGCGGAGCGAGAAGGCAACGGTGGTCGAGCACATGATCCGCAACGGCAATTACCTCACCTGGATGGTGATAGTGACCGACCCGGTGTACTTGACGGAGCCGTTTGTGCGCACTACCGATTTTGTACTGGACCCGCAGCAGGTGATCGCGCCTTATCCTTGCGAGTCAGTAGTGGAAGTGGAGCGCCCCTTGGGCGTAGTGCCGAATCATCTTCCGGGCACCAACAAGTTTCTGACCGAGTTCAGCACTAAGTACAAGCTGCCGTATGAAGCGACCCGGGGCGGCGCAGAAACGATGTATCCGGAATACCGGACCAAGATTGCGGCGGAGCTGAAAAAAGAAAGTACGGCCGCGTCGAAATAAGCGAACACCAAAAAGAAAGAATTACAGGAACCCATGAAATCGATTCCATTTTCCCGGGCGCTGCGGACTTCTGCGCTCATTGCCGCTCCGGCCATGCTTGCTGTCGGCGGTTATATCTACGCCCAGCAGCAACAGGACTTTTCCAAAGTAGAAGAGCATGTGCTCTTCGTGCAGGGCAATGTTTATATGATGGTTGGCGCGGGCGGGAACAGCACCGTCCAGGTGGGCAAGGACGGCGTGCTGGTGGTGGATACGCAGTTCGCTCCCATGGCCGAGAAGATGCTGGCGGAGATCCGCAAGCTTTCCGATAAACCCATCCGCTACATCATCAATACTCACGTGCATGGCGATCACACGGGCGGCAACGAAGCGCTCTCGCAGGCCGGCGGCATTATCGTGGGCGGCAACTTCGCGGGGCAGGTGGCGGCGAATTCTCCGGCGGCGATTCTGGCGCATGAAAATGTGTTGAACCGTATGAGCGCGCCTCCGGCGGCGGGGCAGCCGGCGATTCCCTTCGGCGCGCTGCCGACCGACACGTATTTCGGCGATAGCAAAGACGTGTTCTTTAACGGAGAGGCGGTGCAATTGATTCATCCGCACCACGCGCACACCGACGGCGACACCATGGTGTTCTTCCGGCGCTCGGATGTGGTTTCGACAGGCGATATCTTCACGCCCGGCGGATTTCCGAACGCAGATGTCACTCGCGGCGGCAGTTTGAACGGGCTGGTGGCGGCGCTGAACAAGATCATCGAAATCACCGTCCCGGCTGAGAAGCAAGAGGGCGGGACCTACGTAATTCCGGGCCACGGGCATCTGTGCGATGAAGCGGATGTGGTGGAGTATCGCGACATGGCGACCATTCTGCGCGATCGTTTTCAGGACGCGATCAAGAAGGGCATGACGCTCGATCAGGTGAAGGCTGCAAAGCTGACGCGGGATTACGATCCGCTGTATGCCGCCGGGAATGAAGCTGCGATTGACCGCTTCGTCACCAACGCCTATAACAGCCTGAGCAATCCGCCGAAGGACTAACGGGAATTCATACCATGAAGCTCTCTAGGACAATACTATCTGCACTTGTGTTCGTAGGCGCGGTCAGTACACCAGCTTTTTCACAGTCCATCGATCTGGCGGGAGAATGGGCGCCGGTATTTCATGAAGACCAGCCGGAGCGCGGGCCGGGGCCGGAGATCGGCGATTACCTGGGTATTCCCTTGAACGATGCGGCACGGCTGCGCGCCGATAGCTGGGATGCTTCGCTGCTGGCGCTGCCGGAGCACCAGTGCAAGCCGCATCCGTCGGATTACGGCATGCGTGGGCCGGCCAACACGCGCTGGTGGAAGGATGTCGATCAAGCGACGCAGCAGACCATCGCCTGGCACACGCATATCTCCTGGCAGGCGCCGGAGCGGACGATTTGGATGGACGGGCGTCCGCATCCCCCGGAGTACGCGGCGCACACCTGGCAGGGGTTCTCGACGGGCAAATGGGAGGGCGACATGCTCACCATCACGACCACGCATTTGAAGGCGGGGTGGATTCGGCGCAACGGCGTGCCGCGCAGCGACCGCTCGACGGTCACGGAACATATCATCCGGCACGGCGATCATCTGACTTGGATGGTGGTGGTGAACGATCCCATTTATCTGACGGAGCCGTTCGTGCGCACTACCGATTTCAATCTGAATCTGCAACAGAATATTGCGCCTTATCCGTGCGAGTCTGTGGTGGAGATCGATCGGCCGCTGGGCATGGTGCCGCATCATTTGCCGGGGACCAACACTTTCCTGGCGGAGTTTGCGGACAAGCATAAGCTGCCGGCGCAGGCTACGCGGGGCGGGGCGGATACGATGTATCCGGAGTACCGCACGAAGATCGCGGCTATGGCGGCTGCGAAGTAAATTCCAGAATTGTGAGTGAGAGGAATTCCCGGTATAGGTAGCATGGATATCAATCCGGGCCAAATTTTATCGATCGCGTTAGCGTCGGTACCCACGATGCTAACGGTACTGATGGGGATTTTGATCAACAATTCCCGCCTGAGCGATGTTAACGCGCGAATTAACGATCTTCGCAGCCATATGGATTCGCGCTTCGATGAGATGCGGGCTACCTGGCATTCGGAACTGCGGCGTGTTGAGGAAGTTCTCGACGCCCGGCTGAAGCACTTGGAAGAGCGCTGACTCTGGTCGGAGCCTCCTGTTTCACGTCATACTAGCTCGCCAGCCATGGCACGTAAGACGAGTTCGCGACTTGTGCTAGCTTTGGAGGAAACGAGGAATGGCATGAGGCATCTAGCTCTTGTGTTGCTGGCATTTGGTTTTGCAGTTCCCTCTAACGCCCAAGCCAAATGTGAAGCCAATATCAATGGTTTCAAAATACACAAGGTCTACATCATGCGACCAGTATAACGGGGTGGTATGGACGTACAAACATATCGCCGAGGCCACCTGCTTGACCCCGACCACAGACCTCAGCCAAGCTGATGCGATTCTGGAAGTACACCGCTTCCGGACTGCCGGGCAGCAGTCCAACATCGCGCCGCTCGCCGTCTCCTGTTTATCAAGCAGAAACTCGACCGTCTGCTCCGATTCAGCCGGCAATGAGTTAACACTCGATTGTGCCGACGGGATTTGCACGTCGTATTACGGTCCAAGTCTCTACAGTGCGGTTTCGGGCGCCTTTAATGAGTGGCTAAGCACCCGCTCGTATGAATCAGAGGCAAGTCTCTATACCGTCGACCACAAGCTTCTGTGGAAAAGCGAAGACCAAAAGGGCGCGGTGCTGTGGTATGACAAAGTACGGATAGGTACGAACTCGCCGGTCTGTAAAGCGCAATATGGCGGTCGCTCAAGGTATAAGAATTTTCGGCATTGGGCTACCGAGAAGTGCGGCGTGGAGTTCGATCCTTTAGTGACCATTGATCTCAAATTGCAGGACCGCCAAGCCGCCGAGAAAAGAAAGCTGGACAATAGAGACGAAACGATTCGTAACGCTCAAGACGCCGCGGCGAAGCAGAAGTAGATTACGTGAGGCCAACCGAAGCCTAAATACTCGGCCAGCGCGCCGCTAGAAGTGACAAATGAGGCGAGTATTCATACCGAGCGGAACCGGAGAGTCTTACTTATTGGTGACGCCGCTGAGGCCGGAGACGGGGCCTAGGTAGGCTAGGAGGCGACCGGCGGTGATGGCTCCGAACCAGCAGATAAGGGAAGCCCAGGCCAGGCCTTTGGCGCCGCTGGGGAGCAGGCCGCGGTCGATCTCGGGGCTGCCGAAGATCTGCTTGCGGGTGCGGGTGATCAGCCAGACTCCGGCGAAGACGAAGCCCATTTTGACCCCGAAATCCCAGTTGGTTAGTTTGGTCGAGGCGTCGGCGATCAGCAGCACCGTGCCGGTGACGGCGTTCACCCAGAAGCCGATCCAGATCAGCGGGTAGAGCCGCTCCAGCGGGCGGATGGGGATCTTAGGCCAGAAGCCCAGGACCGCCAGGCTGATCATGGCGCAGAGGCCGGCGACGACCGACATGCCGATGGTGTGCACTACCAGGAAGGTGGGGAACGCCCAGATGGAACTGGATTCGCGCACCCAGATACTGAAAGGCATTTGCTCGAGCGTATTCAGAAAGTTCATGGCTAGCGTCCCTCTTTACGTTCTTCGCGCTCCGCGCTTTTATCGATCAGATAACCGAATACCGCGAAGATCGCAGTGACGGCCAGCACTACCAGAAGGACTTCCAGACCTAGCGGCACTTAGAACGCCCCTCCAATGAACGGCAGCATGCTGCCAAAGTACAGTACTCCTACCCATAGAACAATGGCCGACACCGCCATGGCTTTGGCGGCGAAGGGAGCGTCCTGGCCCGCCTTCAAAACCCAGGCTTCGTCGAACAGCGTGAAGTAAAAAGCGTTGAGGCCGGCGAGCATCATCAGGATCAATTTCCAGATGAAAGCAATGTTGTGCGCGTACTGTTCGGGCGAGGCCACGAAGAACAGCATGCCGGAGACCAGGTTGATGCCGAATCCTAAAATCGCCCAAGGCAAGAGGCGGTGCAAGGGAGGGAAAGCTACGTTCTTCATGACGCCTAACATTCGCAAGTCGATTAATAAGACGACGCCGATCAGCAGCGACAGACCGATGAAGTGGAGGGTTTCAAGCGACGGCCAGCCGTAGGGCAGGCTGAGCACGAAGGCTCCCACTTTGCGCGCGAAGTGGCCTTCGGGCGTGGTGGTTTCCATGGGAACTTGCATTTTCTTGCCGTCCGGCATTAATTGTTCCTGCAGCGCACGGATTTCGGAATGGCGGATTTCACCGCCGATGTTGGCGGCGCGCGCGACCAGGCCGAAGGCGATCAGAGACATAATGAGCACCAGGCCGGTGGTCCAACCTTCGACGTTTGAGGTGCGGCGGAGCTGCCACAGGCCCAGCCATGCGAAAGCAGCGGTGAGCAGGATGGCGGTGAAGGCCAGCAGCGCGGCGCCTTCGTGCGTCTGAATCAAAGTTTTCGAGACAAGGGAGTCGGTACAGGCGGGGGCGCGGGTGCCTCCTTCGCAAATCACTTCAGCGGCCGAGTTACCGCTCACGTAGGTGGGGATGGTGAGCATACCGACGCCGACGAACAGCACCAGGGCGGCGCGCTTGAGTTCGGCGTTCTTCATCAGCAGGGCGATGACGAACATCGCCAGCGCGATCCCGAAACCAATGGTGGGAACGTGATTCAGAAGAAGGTGCACATGCGTCATATCCATAGAGTCAACTCCTTATACACGCGCCTTGCACACACCAAGCGCGAGACACACTTTAAGATGCTCGGCTGCGGGGCATTCTCCACTTTACTGCAAGTAGCGAGCGTCCGCTTAACGCGCGGTGCACGGCGTAGGATTCCAGCCGGACTGGTCGTTCTGCTTCTTGAAGTGAGTGCTGGTGATGAAGGGCTGGTTGAGATACGTCGGGTCATCCACTATAGTCGTGACCACCAGCCAGCTATCGCCATTCGGCTCGTTGGTACGATCGTAGTATTCCGTCAGAACCGTCTTGTCGCTATAGGGCACGCCATTCTTGCGCAGGTAACCTGCTTTGAGTTTGGTGGTGACCACCTTCAACGAACCGCCGCGCACCGGGCCACCCCGGCCGCCGCCGATAATATCCCAGGATGCCTGCGATTGACCTTGCCAGTCGCCACCGGGGCTTTTCGGATCCTTGAAATAAAACATCCGGGTCTGGGTGCCAGCGTCGGTTTCAACCTTCATGGTTTCGTCGTCGGCCCAGGAAATACGCACGCGTCCAGGAACGCGCATGACGGCTGCGGCGCCATAGGATTTGCATTGGTTGCCGGCGGCTTCATCCTTGGCGGGATCCCAGGTATCGGCCATCTTGCGGCCTTCGGCATTGAGAGGAACGCTGGCGTAATCGCCCTTGGCGGGCGTGACCATGCGGTAGCGCCAATCTTCAGTGACTACAGCTACCCACTGCCCGGTTAGATCTACGGGAGCGGCAGCCTTGGCATTGGCGGGAGGTGCTGCTCCCCGCCCCGCCTGGGCATGCAAAGCTACCGGTGCGAGCGAAAACGCTAGCGCGACCATCAAAAACGGCGCAGCGCGCCTCACTTGCAGGGTCTTCATGGATTCCTCTTCCTAACTTCGGCTTCGCTGGCGCACACGCGGCGCCACAGCCATCACAAAAGGCCACCCGGCTGCGTAGCCGGGTGACCGTCAACTATCCTAACCTAAACAAGCGCTGGCGGGCAGCGTTTAGTCGAAGGTACCGCCCCACTTCCAGCCATCCGACGGACGGGTGATGTTCACCATACGCAGACGGTGATCTTCGGGATTGCGGCCCGGGTTGCCAACGATGATAACGTGGTCGCCCGGCTTCAAAGTCTCGCGGGTGACGCCCTGACGGCCAAGCTGGCCGCCTGCGCCCCATTCGACGGCCCAGCGCTGCATCACGCCCTTGTCATCCGGCGCCTCGACGTGGACGAAGGAGTGCGGGTTGCGATACAGGAACTGAACCAGGTTGCCTTCGATTTTCTGGGTCTTATCTTCAAAATAGGTCGCGGCGAAGGAGTGGTGGGCGTAGGCCCGGCCACTGGAAACTACCAACGCGCCAGCCACCAGGGCCAATGCAAACAGTGTGCGCTTCATTTAACGTTTTCTCCTGAGACTAATCTAAACTTCTGACCGCCAGCCGTTGAAATTTAGCATACGCCCGTGAGGGACGTCAAGGCCAAACGGCTTAGCCACAAAAAGGTTAACATGTGAACGATCCAAACGAACCCTAGAGCTGGTCAAGATGGAGTCAGTGACCGGTCAGTGACGGAGTTACGGCCGCACTTACCTTTTTGTTTTCAGCGGGCTTAGGGGCTTCTTTCCCTACGTACTTCAGGAAGTCCGCCATGGTGACCAAGCGGCCGTGGATGGGAGCGATCTTCGATACATCCAGTTTCAGGCGTTCGATGTTGTCGTACAGATTGAGCGAAGACGCCGGGGGGCTGAGCGGCGGCGCGGCGTCGGCGGCGGGCGGATTGTACTCGTCGGCTTCGACCAGGATTTTGCCGGCGGGAATGTAGGCAATTAACATTCCCTCGTTGTGGTTGTCGTCTTTCATGGCGAAGAGTTCGATTTTCTGAGTACCGTCAGTGAGGACGTAGCGGTCCATCACGGGGATAATGACGGGGGTCTTGGGATTCTTGGCCAGGCGATCGGAGGCGATGGTGGGCTTCATCTTGAACATTTGTTCATAGAAGGCCTTATTCATGGGATGGGTAATGATGGTGGCGCCTTCGGCGACGTAGGTGCGCAGTCCGCCCGAATGATCGAAGTGCTGGTGGGTGTTGATGAGGTACTTTATGGGCTTGTTGATGACCAGGCGTTTGGCTTCGGCAATCACGGCTTCGGAGCGCTCTTCGCTGAGAGGCGCTTCGATGATTGCCATGTAATCCTTGAACTCGACCACCAGACTGTGATGGGTGCCTCCGGTTAAGTACCAGACGCCGTCGGCAAGAAGCTGATCGGACACGTCGTTGCGGGGGGCTTCGGCGGTTTTAACGCCGTCGGGCACAGGCAAAGGGGCGGGGGCGTTGGGCTTCACGTCTTTGACCATCAGGTCGAAAACAGGGTAAGCGCCTTGGGTTTGGGTGATGCGGGTGGGGAACTTTACGCCGCCGAAATCTTTGTAATCGGAGTAGGTGGTGGTGATCAGCATGTCGCCCAGCACGGGGTTGGGGAACTTGGCTTCGATCTTGGCGATCATATTCTTGTCGTCAACGAAGGCTTCGATGGGATACTTGCCGAAGCCTGCGGAGATCACGGTCACGGGCTTGCCGCCTTCGGTTTTCTTCGAGACTTTGGCTTCGCAATCCCAGTTAATCGCACAGCCGTTGCCCAGCTTGGCTAGTTTGAGGAAGCCGTGGGGGGTCATCCAGATTTGCAGCTTGCGTTCTTCGAGGGTCGAACCGAACTGGGCTACCGAATTCGGCCCATTGACGTTCCAGGCGAAGTTGCCGGCTACGTCGTTGTTCTGTTTTTGTTCGCCGAGGATGGGCGCACCGCCGCCGCGGACGGGGTTGTTGCCTTGGATGCGAGTCAATTCTTCTTTCGAAGAGGAGTCCGTGTAATTGATCGTGCGGGTGTAGGACGTGACATCGAAACGCGGCCAGGGGGCGGTGGGATTGACGCCTTGCCCGAGGTTGGCGTTGGAGCCGACGCCCGTATACTGAATGGATTTCAAATCGGCGCCGCCCATGGCCTTTTCGACGGCGGCGATAACGGATTTGGCGTCGCTTTTCGCTGCGGGTTTGGCGTCTTCGGCGGGCAGCAAACAAGCGGTTAAAACGCAACTTATGATGACGCTTAAAAACAACTTCGTAGACATAATTTTCTCCAGGTTCTCCCCAAGCCGCCGCGCCCGTGGCCCCTGCCGGGCACGCGTGGACTTTCGCCGAAAATCATACGTTAGCGGGTGGGGTAGAGTCAAGGCCAAACGGCTAGCGGGCGGGGCTAATTGATCGTTACCTTACGCCAGTTCCCATTGAAAATCTGCTTGGTGTAGCCGTAACCGAATATCTCCTCAACGGCGAGAATGGCGTGAGCTTTGGCGGCAGCCTCGTCAGGATACGTGATGTCCGGGGCCCAAGCGCCTTCGGGACCGTCGTCGATTTCTTCGACGCGCATACCCCAACGATTGCCTTTGCGAAATACCGTCAGTAGTAACAACTCCCGTTTAGCCGTGAACTGCTGCATTGCCAGGATTCGAGCACTAGTGCGAGTCGTGGGTATGCGAATCCTCCGTATGTGAAACGGCGGCTTTTGCGGCAGCTCCGATTTTGACGGAGTGGGCTAGCATTTCCTTGTTGCCTTCGGGGATGTCGACGACTACGCGGGCGCCGGGGATGAGGTCTTGGCGCTGGGCTTTTTGATCGTTTTTGGTTAGCTCGGTCTTATCGTCTAGCTTTACGTCGACGTTGCCTTTGGCGGTTTTCACGGTCAAGACGTTTTGCGAAACCTGAACTACGGTTCCCATAACG
Organism: Bryobacterales bacterium; assembly: GCA_963745995.1. Lineage (GTDB taxonomy): Bacteria > Acidobacteriota > Terriglobia > Bryobacterales > Bryobacteraceae > Palsa-187. The sequence continues at coordinate 1,251,707 of CAVUZF010000004.1, read as the reverse complement.
TGGTCGAAGCCGCCGTGGGCGAAAGCCGGGATTGCGGCCAGGCACAGCCAGGCAATTTTAGTGATGGTGGTGTTCATGGGGTTCTGCTGCTCCTTGTCCTTCTAGAAATTTCTTTTCTTCCTCTTCTTCTTTGAGGTCGTCGGGGGCTTTGGGGTTTAGCTTTTCCATCTCCTGCTTTTCTGCGAGGGTGAGTTGCGGGAGGTGGCGGATGAAATGGACCAGTTTCCAGGAATCCTGTTCGTCGTGGACGGAGCCGCTCGACCAGGCGGGCATGGCGGTGAGGCGGATACCGTTTTGGATTACGTAGAACAGTTCGCCGTCGGTTAAGCGCTGGGTTGCTTCGAGGCGCATGTCGGGGGCAGGGGGCGAGGTGTGTTTGCCTAACAGGGTGTCGCCGCTGCCGTCGTTGGCGTGACAGGTGGCGCAGTGATCGGCCCAATGGGCGCGGGCTTCGGCCAGAACTTCGGGAGTATTTTGCAGGGGATTGGTGCGGGCGCGGGCGTCCGCTGGCATGGCGGCGGTGCGGGCGCGGCGGGCGATCCAGCGCTCGAGGGCGCCGGGGGGCTCGCTGGCGCTGAAGCCGCGGGCGTCGTGCAGGATGATAGCTCCGGCGGCGACTGCCAGCAGGCAGGCAAAGATTGCACCGAAGAAAAACCAACCCAAGCGGTTCATAGAGCAACGGGTGGCGGCATGGTCGCGTCTTCTATAGTAGTAGACGAATGAAGCAAGCGGTGATTCTCGCGCTGGCCCTGCTGCTGGCGGCCGGTATGGGAAACGCGGCGGACATCGGAAGCGCTCCGGGTGGGCTGGAACTAGGCTATCTGCAAATGTACGATTTGCAGTTCGCGGCGGCGCATAAAACCTTTGCGGATTATGAACAGGTATACCCGGACGATCCGCTGGCTCCAGTATCGGACGCGGCCGCGTATCTGTTCGCCGAATTTGACCGGCTCAAAATTTTGCAGTCCGAATTCTTTTTGCATGATGAGAACTTCCGCGGGCAGCATCAGAAGCTGAATGCGGACCCGGGGGTGCGCCACGCTTTCGATGCGGATCTGGCGAAAGCCGATAAACTGACAGCCGGGATTTTGCACGGGATGCCGCGCGACAGTAACGCGCTGTTCGCGTCGGTGATGGTGCTGGGATTGCGCGCCGATTTCGACGGCTTGATCGACAAACGCGATTTGAGTGCGTTGGCATCGGTGAAAAGCGGGCGCACCATTGCGGAGAGGCTGCTGACGATCGATCCTTCGTATTACGATGCGCATCTGGCGGTGGGCGTCGAGAATTACATGCTGAGTTTGAAGGCGGCTCCGGTGCGCTGGTTCCTGCAACTGGCGGGCGCACAAACCGATCGCGAGGTGGGGGTGGAGCGGCTCACGCTCACGGCGGAGAAGGGGCACTACCTGAAACCTTACGCGCGGCTGTTGCTCGCGGTAGATGCGCTGCGGCGCAAGGATACTTCGAAGGCGCGGGAAATACTTACGGGGCTGACGCAGCAATTTCCGCATAACCGGTTGTACGTGGAAGAGCTGGCGCGGCTGCCGTAGCGGGCGCTACAAGTGTTGCTGCAAGAAGTCCAACAGGCGCTGTGTGGCGTCGGCCGCGGCGGATGGATTGTAGGAGATTCCGGCGGCGCGGCCTATAAAATCGACGACTGGGTTGGTGCGGCGGTTCATGAAACCGTGTCCGGCTTCGGGGTAAATTTTCATGTCGTAGGGAACTCCTAGAGTGGGGAGTTCCTTTTCTAAGCGCGCGGCGTCTTTGACGAGATGGCGATCTTTGGCTCCGTAGCTGGCTACTACGGGGCAGATGCCGTCTAATTTTTGCGGCACTTGTCCATAGAAGGGGGCGGTGACGCGGAAGAGTCCGGTCTTACCGAGCAGGAGAGCGAAGGCGCCGCCCATGCAGAGGCCCATGACGGCTAATCGTTGCGGGTCGACGAAGGGGCGTTCGGCTAGCCAGTTACGCGCGCGAATTAAGTCGTCTACGCCTTGGCCGCTTTCGGCTTTTAGATCGGCGATGAGTTTTTTTACGCAGGAGAACCAGGAGCCGCGAGTGAAGAGATCGGGGATCAGGACGGCGTAGCCAGCGGCGGCGAACTCGTCGGCCAGGCGGTGCATTTCGGAATTCATGCCGAAGATTTCGTAGATGAAGAGGAATCCGGGGACGGGCGAGGGATTGGCGGGACGGGTTAGGTAGGCGGACATCTGGAAGCCGTCGGCGCAGGTGAACTTTTCTTCAGTGCGAAGCAAATCCATTCGGGGGGAAGTATATCAGTTCGGCCTGGAGGCCGAACGCGGACCGGAGGTCCGCCCTACACGATATAATCCTGGGGAGGTCACGCCCCATGAAAGCAGACAACCGTTCTTTTTCGCGACGCAGTTTGGTGGCTGGTGCGCTGATGGCTCCAGCGGTATTTGCGGAGAAAGCTGCTGCGCCGGCGGGCAAGGTCTGGTCTAACGAATATTGGGCGCATAAGGGCGATGTGAAGTTGTACATGTTCCGCAAGCGAGCCAACGCTCCTAAGGCGGGGGAGAAGGCGCTGCCGGTTTTGTTTTTGATTCACGGGTCGTCTAACTCGGGAAGGTCTTCGTTCGATTTGGCTACCCCGGGGAAGGGCGAGTACTCGGTGATGAATGTTTTCGCGGGGCTGGGATATGACGTCTGGACCATGGATCACGAGAACTACGGGCGGTCGTCGCAAACGGAGAGTAATTCGGATATCGCGAGCGGGGCGCAGGATATCAAAGCGGGCGTGGATGTGATCGCCAAGGAGACGGGGGCGCAGAAGGTTCACTTAATGGGCGAGTCGTCGGGGGCGATTCGCGTGGGGGTTTACGCGATGCTGGAGCCGGAGCGGGTAGATCGCGTGGTGCTGGGGGCTTTCACTTATAAGGGCGACAATTCGCCTACCTTGACGGAGCGCGCGAAGGGGCTGGAATTTTATCGCACGCATAACCGTCGGCTGCGCGACCGGGCGATGATCCGCAGCATTTTCACGCGCGATAAACCGGGGACAACGGATCCGGCGATTGCGGAGTTTCTGGCGGATGAGGAGTTGAAGTTTGGGGATCAGGTGCCTACGGGGACTTATCTGGATATGACTTCGAAGCTGCCGCTGGTGGATCCGAAGAAGGTGCTGGGGCCGGTGTTGCTGGTGCGCGGGGAGTATGACGGGATCGCTACTATGAGCGATTTGTCGGACTTCTTTTTACAGTTGCCGAATGGGGACCGGCAGTTTGTGATTTTGCCGGGGATGGCGCATTCGGTGGTGCAGGGGTTGAACCGGCAGGTTTTTTGGCACGCTATGCATTCGTTTTTGTCGATGCCGAAGACTACTCTGGGCTAGTTTTTGGCGATAGCGCGGTCGACTGAGGCTGCGCCGCCGCCTCGTGCCATCAGTACGATGGCCATCGCGATTACTAGTGTGTGGAACTCGAAGCCTTCGCCTTTTTGGCGGCCGGTCCAGTTCATGAAGAAGCCGTTGTGCCAGTTCAATACGTAGATCGCTACCACCATATTTACGGCTAGTCCGAAGGCGGCTATGCGAGTGAGGGCTCCTAGGATGAGGCCGATGCCGCCTAGGAATTCGGCCATGATCGCCAGGAACGCGAACACGGCGGGGATGTGGCCGCGTTCGAATCCGGCCATTTGCGCGGAGAAGCCGGGGCCGCCGAACCAGCCTAGGGTTTTCTGAAGGCCGTGGGGAAGGATCATGATGCCGGCGGCTAGGCGGAGGATGGTCAGGGTCCAATCGTTGGGGGTCGAGAGCCATTTGCGCATAGGCTCTACTATGCCATAGCGGCGCTAATGTGCCGTATTCGGCTAAAAGTTCGCTAATGAATAGATCGCAGCTATGAAGGCTTTTTTTCGGTGGGTGCTTCGCTAGCCTTCTTTTTGGCTATAGCCTCATCGAGCCTTTGGATGTTGTTCTGAAGCAACTCCAGTACGGACCGTGCGTGCAAATGGGAAATGATGAGGCCGCACCTGGGAACAACTTCGCCATTTGGCAGTTGGTCTCCAAAAGCCAATCGAATGTCATGTTCATTAATATTCATCGCCAAACGATTGGAGTATTGGTACTGCACCTCACTCAGTAACTTGATCCATTCGGGATTGCCCCATTCCTTAGCTCTTTCCTCTTGCTCTTCCGCCATCACACGCCTCCATTAATTGACTGGTCGCGATGATTCGTCCTTGCAGAATCGAAGGTAATCACCTTTCCTGTGCCTATCGGAGTTCGCGGAATAACTTCGTCGTTCGTCCCAGTCATAATACCCGCGTCTCTAAGGCCTCGATCGCCAAGCGGACCTCGGCGTTCTATCAAGCCTATATCGTTGCTGAACGAGGGCACAGAGAACTCATCCGGATCAAATCCTTCCGACCATCCTAGGAGTTCGCTGAATGGCGCAAAACGAACAACTAACGCCACATCAAAAGCAGAGGCAACGCGGCGCAGTGTCTCCAGAGTGAACTTCGCTCCACCAGGGGACTCCATCGCTGAAATTCTAGGTTGAAGCATGCCGGTTTTTTCGGCGAGATCCGACTGCTTCATATTGCGTTCCTCACGCAACGAACGAATTTGGAAGGGAAGCCCAACGCTAATCTGTGAGGCGACGAAGGCGTCGCGATATGCCTTATCCTTCAGCCGAGCAATCTTCCGGGCTTTCGTGTCGCTCAACTCGTCCTTTGCGTTCATTCAGAATCCCCTTTAACCGCTTCCCAGCCGTAGCAATCGCATCAGGCGGGTTGTAGATGTTTTGTTTGTGAGTGCAGCCGATCAGCAACCAAAAACCAGGCGGCTCTTTCTGCCAGCACCCAATTATCCGATGTTGCCTACCATCACACTTCCACCGAATCTCGCCTAAACCGCCCCTGAGTCGCTTAAACTCTGGAGCCGTCCACTCCGTTTTCTTGGAGAGAACATCCAGCAGTGCATCAAACATAGCCCTGGCTTCGACCGAGATGTCGCAGTACCATTCAGCGATGAGATTGTTTCCCGAAGGGCTGACATAGTCTAAGAACCTCATCGGCATCATATCACAAAAAGATTATATCACTGTGGAGTTTTTTGGGGAGACCAGATCATGTTTTTATTATACTCTTTATCTGACAGAAAATAAATGGGGAAAGCGGAACAGTCTCAAAAGCTGGCGGAGGAGAATAGGCTAGGCCGCCCCTCTATGCCTGCCAGGCGTCAAATACCGCGGCGTTGACGGCGTCGACTTTGGATGATGCATTCATAGTCTTATCCACGCGATTATACGGGCCAATAGAATTGCAAGCGGTCAGTGAGCCGCGGCGGCGGCACCGGGTTTGGGTTTCGCCTTTCTCAGCATCATCACGATGGGGATGCAGAGCAGGCAGACCACGGCTATATAACGCAGGTCGTCTACGTAGGAATAAATGATGGACTGCTGGTTGAGGCCGCGGTCGATTAGGGCGTAAGCGCGGCCGGTGGCAATTTGTTTATCGGTGTAGGGCTGGACGGCACCTTGGTAAAAGTTCAGCGCGGAATCGAAGGGGGCGCTGTTGGTCATATAGCGGCTTAGTTCAGCGCGGTGGATTTGCTGGCGACGCGAGATGAGGGTGTTTACTACCGAGATGCCTACGCTGCCGCCTACGTTGCGCAAGAGGTTGAACAGTCCGCTGGCGTTGCCGATCATTTCGTTGCGCAGCGTCGCCATGGCGGTGGTAGCCAGCGGGACGAAGACCATTCCCGAGGAGGCGCCGCTGAGGATGATGGGGGTCAGCAGGGACCATTGCGAGATGTTCAAGGTAATTTGGCTCATCCAGATGGCAGAGGCTGCGAAGCCCAGGAATCCGGCGGAGATCAGCCAGCGGGTGTCGATGCGGCTGGTGAGGTAGGCGATCACGGGCATGATGCAGACGGCTCCGATGCCGCGCGGGCTCACGGCCAGTCCGGCGGAGCGCGCGGAGTAGCCCATTACGGTTTGGTAAAACAGCGGAAGGATGGCGACCAGGCCGTAGATCACGCCGCCGAAGAGGGTCATCACCAGGCATCCTAGGGCGAAGTTGCGGTCCTTGAAGACGCGCAGCTTGGTGATGGGTGCGGGGTCGCGCCATTGCTGGACTAAGGAAAGCTACGAAGGCGGTGGCGGCGAGAGCTACGGTCCAGCGAATCCAGGTTGCGCCGAACCAGTCGTCTTCCTGGCCTTTGTCGAGGACGATTTGGAGGGCACCCAGCCAGACCACCAGCAGACCGAGGCCGATGCCGTCGAAGCGGCCGGGTTTCGCGGAAGTGATGTAGGGCGGGTCTTCGACGAAGCGCGAGACCATGAAGACGGCGAGGACTCCGATGGGGATGTTGATGTAGAAGGCCCAGCGCCAGGAGTATTGATCGGTGAGATAGCCGCCTAAGGTGGGGCCGAGGACGGGCGCGACTACGACGCCGAGGGCGAAGATCGCCATGGCGGCGCCGCGTTTCTGCGGGCGGAAAACTTTCGAGCAGGATGGCTTGCGAAAGCGGCTGGAGTGCGCCTCCTCCGGCTCCTTGCAGGGCGCGGGCCGCGAGGATGCATCCGCAGGCTGGTGGCGGCTCCGCAGAAGAACGAGGAGACCGTGAAGACGACGATGCAGAACAACAGGAAGCGGCGGCGTCCGAAGCGCAGCGCCAGCCAACCGCTGGCGGGCAGGACGATGGCGTTGGCTACCAGATAGCTGGTGAGCACCCAGGTGGCTTCGTCAATGGTCGCCGAGAGGTTGCCGGCGATGTTGGGGAGCGCGACGGAGGCGATGGAGGTGTCGAGCACCTCCATGAACGTCGGGACGATTACGGCTAGCGCGATGAGCCAGGGATTTGCTTTGGGGCGCCACTGTTGGTCGGGCATGAACTGACATTTTTATTATGACGCGGTGTTCGTGGGAAACTACAGTTTCATGATCCGCATTGCTAATGCGCAGGGGTTCTGGGGGGATTCGCTCGAAGCGCCGCTGGAGCAATTGCGCGGGGGGCCGATCGACTATTTGACGCTGGATTATCTGGCGGAAGTCACGATGTCGATTTTGCAGAAGCAATTTGCGCGGGATCCGCAAGCGGGGTATGCGCGGGATTTTCCGCAGATGATCGAGCGCGGGGCAAAGGAGATTGTCGAGCGCGGCGTCAAGGTGGTGGCGAATGCGGGCGGGGTGAATCCGGAGACTTGCGGGGAGGCGGTGGCGGCGGCGCTGGCGCGCGCGGGGTACAAGGGGCGGTTGAAGATTGGGGTCGTGACGGGCGACAACATTCTCTCGCGGCTGGATGAATTGATGGCGCGGGGGATCGAGCTGCGCAATATGGATACGGGGGCGGCGCTGGAGACGGTGCGGGCGCGGGTGCGCAGCGCTAACGTTTATCTGGGGGCGTTTCCGATTGCGGAGGCGCTGGATGCAGGGCGCGCAGATTGTGGTGACGGGAAGGTGCTCGGATGTGGCGCTGTCGCTCGGTCCGAGATTCACGAATTTGGGTGGAAGCGCGACGACTGGGATTTGCTGGCGGCGGGCGTGGTGGGCGGGCATGTGGTTGAATGCGGCGCGCAGGCTACGGGCGGGAATTGTCAGGTGGATTGGGAGAACGATTCCGGATCTGGCGGGGATTGGGTATCCGATTCTCGAGGCCGAGCCTGACGGGCGGTTTGCGATTACGAAGCATCCAGGGACCGGCGGGCGCGTTTCGGTGGCGGGGGTTACCGAGCAATTGGTTTATGAGATTGGGGATCCGCGGGCTTACATTACTCCGGATGTGATTGCGGATTTCACTACGCATTCAGTTGCAGCAGGCGGGGGCGGATCGCGTGCAGTTCTGGGGCGTGCGGGGACGTCCGGCTACGGAGTTTTATAAAGTTTCGATCAGTTATTCGGCGGGGTTCAAGGCTGCGGGCACGATGACTTATGGGTGGCCGGATGCTGTCAAGAAGGCTCGGGCGGCGGATGCGATTTTGCGGACTCGGCTGGAGCGGTTGGGGCTGAAGTTCGCGGCGATCCATAGTGAATACGTCGGGGCGAATGCTTGCCATGGAGATGTGCTTTCGGGCGAGCCTCGCCGGACATTGCGGAAGTGACGCTGCGGGTGGGGGTGCGCGGCGACGATGCCGCGGCCGTCGAGCGGTTCACGCGGGAGATTGCGCCGCTGGCTCTGAATGGGCCTCCGGTGGTTACTTATCCTTCGGGCGGGAAGCCGAAGGTGGAGGAAGTGGTGGCTTATTGGCCGGCGCTGATTCCTAAGAGTGAAGTGACGGCTCGGGTCACTGTGAAGGAGGGCTGAGGTGGCGCGGGTGCAACTTCGGGAGATCGCGCATGCACGCAGTGGGGATAAAGGCGACTGCGCCAATATCGGATTGATTGCTCTGCGGCCGGAGCATTATCCGGCGCTGGTGGAGCAGGTTACGGCGGAGCGGGTGAAAGAGCATTTCCGCGAGTTGTGCCGGGGGCGGGTGGAGCGGTTTGAGCTGCCCAATCTGCATGCGCTTAATTTCTTGCTTGTACGAGGCGCTGGATGGCGGCGGCACGGTTTCGCTGCGGACCGATGCGCAGGGGAAGACTTTTAGTGCGGCGCTGCTGCGGATGGAGATCGAGATTTAGTGCGGGGACACCTGGCGGTGTCCCCGTTTTGGTTTTAAGGGCGGCTTCTCCGTGATCTCCGTTGCGGATGCGGATGGCGTCGTCGATGGAGGCGACGAAGATCTTGCCGTCGCCGATTTTGCCGGTGCGGGCGGCGGTGGTCAGAGTATCCACCACCGGGCCGCCAGAGCGTCGTTTACTACCATTTCAAGCTTGACCTTGGGCAGAAGATCAACTTTGTATTCAGCGCCGCGATAGACTTCCGTGTGGCCCTTCTGGCGTCCGTGTCCCCGGACTTCGGAGACCGTGATGCCTTCGACGCCGATCTTGATCAGAGCGTCTTTCACTTCGTCGAGCTTGAAGGGCTGGATGACTGCTTCTATTTTTTTCATGGGTGTCCAATCTTTAGTGTGCCGAACCCGGCAAGGTAACCCGGGCACTTGCCGATTGTGCGGAGATCGGGTGAGAGGCGGATTCAACAGCCATGCCACCCGGACGTCCCATTGAGGAGATGACGTATTCGGGGTAAGCCGAGATGCCATGCTCGTGCAGATCCAGACCGTAGTTTTCGCCTTCGGCCGAGATGCGCAGGAGGCCCATGGCGTTGACCGCGTACATCACGACCATGGCGACCACGAAAGTGGATAGCGTGATGATGGCGCTGCCGACGATCTGCGCCACCAGCACTTGCGTGCCGCCGCCGTAGAACAGGCCCTTCAGAGGAGCGGAGTTGTCGGCGGCGAACGGACCGGTGGCGCCGTACTGGCCGGTGGCGAACAGGCCCAGCGACCAGGTTCCCCAGATGCCGCACATGCCGTGCACCGGAACCGCGCCGATGGGATCGTCAATGCGGAGGTACTCGAGCAGTTCGACGCCGTAGACTACGATGACGCCGGCGACTGCCGCCGAGCAGAATCGCGCCGGTCGGGCTGACCCAGTAGCAGGGGCAGGTGATGGCGACCAGTCCGGCCAGGAAGCCGTTGACGGTGAAACTCATGTCCCACTTCTTACTCATGAAGTAGGCCACGAACATCGCGGCGAAACCGGCCGCGCAGGCCGCCAGCGTGGTGTTGGCGGCAACGCGTCCGATGCCTTCAAAGTCCATCGCGGAGAGCGTGCTGCCGGGATTGAATCCGTACCAGCCGAACCACAGAATCAAACCGCCGGAGCAGGCGATGGTCAGATCGTGCGGCATCATGGGTCCGCCGCCGTCGCGCTTGAAGCTGCGTCCCAGGCGCGGGCCGAGTACGATGGAGCCGGCCAGGGCGATGAAGCCGCCGATGGTGTGCACCACCGTCGAACCCGCGAAATCGTGGAAGCTGGTGCCCAGCGACGGCAGGAAGAAGCCGGCGGCGCCCATGGTGGCGAGGAAGCCATCCGGACCCCAGGCCCAGTGGCCGATGATCGGATAGATGAAGCCGGAGACCGCGAAGCTGTAAATCAGGTCGCCGACCCAAGCCGTGCGGCCGATCATCGCGCCCGAGGTGATGGTGGAGCAGGTGTCGGCGAAGGCGAACTGGAAGAGCCAGATACGCCAGGAACGCGACGCCGGTGGCTTCATAAGTGTGCGGGCGCGCCTTGCAGGAAGAACCAGTTCAGGCCGATGAAGCCGTTGCCGTGGCTGAACATGAACGAGAAGCCCCAGGCGTAAAACAAGAAGACCGCAAAGGCAGGTATCGACGACGCATTCCATCAGCACGTTGACGGTTTCGCGCGAGCGGCAGAAGCCGGCTTCGAGCATCGTGAAGCCGACCTGCATACCGAACACCAGGAACGCCGCGAGCAGCGTCCACACGGTGTTCATCGGGTTGACGATGTCGTTGCCTTTTAACACCGGGTCCGCGGCAAACGTGCGCAACCCGAGCAAGTCAGGGTTCATCAGAACGGCGGCCAGAAGGATCAGGCCGACGCCGGTGAGCTTCCCCATCAGCAGGATTTTGCCGTATTTGCGCCATTCAGGATTCCGCAGGCGTTCCCGCAAGCGGCTGATTTTGCCGGGGAAAGAAAGTCTTTTTTCCATATAATTCGTATCCTCTCTACGCTTGGTATTTAAGTCCGCTGGCGCCTGGATACACCTCGACCGTGGGTGCGGCACGGGTGCCCTGGGTGAAACACAAATTGTTTTAACGGAACCTATCCCGCAGACAAGGCGGTTACGGCTGATAACTCTTTATAACTTCTTTACGAAGTCTATCTAGAATACTCATTGAAGTCCAATCAATTATTTAAATTGCATGGCAAGTAAATTTGGATATGGCGGAACACGTGCTGTGGGGCCGTTTATGTCATTGGCTTGCTTGGATTTGCGTATTTAGAGGCGAGCGGCGGCGGAGGTTGCGGAGATAGTCTCGGGGGCGAAAGGACGGGAGCCAATGAGCTTTGACATCGTTGAGACGCCGACATTGCATGCGGTGGCGACGGGGGATGAACAGCAACTCGTCGAGGATTTGCAGGAGCGCGTGGAGGCGGCGGCGCGGGCGGCTGAAGAGTCGGCAGCGGTGGTGGAGGCGGCGGCGGCGCAGGGGATTGCGGAGCAGAATCTGGCGAATCTGCAAAAAGCGCAGCGGGCGCTAAACCAGTTTGCCAAGGAAACCGGGGAAAAATTGGGCGCGCTGCGGGAGACGGCGCTGGATGCGGTGATTCAAACGGCGGCGAGCGGGGACAAGCTGGATTTCAAGGGGCTGAGCGAACTGGCGACTCTCGAAAATCGCAGCCGGCAGGCGACGCGGGCGATCGAGCGGTTAGTGGAGAGGTTGCTGCCGGCGGCGCTGTGGGCGCGGCTGCGGGAGGAATCGCATGCGGCGAGCACGCGGGCACGGGCTCTGGAGGAAATTGCTCAAGAGAGGGCGGAGCGGGTGCTGGAACAGATGCGCGAGGCGGTGGGCGAGGAGATGGTGCTACCGGTGGATTTATCGAAGGGCGTCTCGGGGGCGCTGTTGGCGCGGGCGGCCGACCTCAAATATCGCGCACTGCAACTTTCGGCGAACGCCGATGCTATCGAGAAGACATTCGAGAAGACATTTTAAAAGACGTTGGGGGAGATAACACATGAATTCCAAGTTCGATGATTTAGTGCGGAGTCTGGATCCGCAGACGCTGGAGGAATTGCGGCGCGCGGTGGCGGTGGAGCTGGGCGGGCGGCATGAGGAGACGGCGATTCAGATCGAGCAGATCCATCCTAGGATGACTGTCGAGGCGCGGGAAGATGCGGCGCGCGAGATTGCGCGTGTTCTGCGCGGGGACGCTTAAATGCCCGATTTGAAGAAATACTGGCAGGAGATTCGGGCAATCGAGCAGACGCTGGCGGCGGATGTCTGGCTGATGAGCGTGGAGAATCGTGCTCGGGGACAAGTGGCGGGGTCGATTGCGGAGGTGGCGGCGGGGGCGGCGGCGAAGTTGTTATACGGGAAGTCGCACCGGCTGGCGACCCCGGCTGAAGTGGAGACGCATCAAGCGCGGCAGGCGGACACGCAGCGGCAGGGTTTTCGAAAGAAATTGCACGATGAGGGGATCGCGATCATACCTGTAAGAAGCCGCCCGAAATCAGAGTAGCGAGCATTTCGGCGAAGGCGCCGGGCGGAGTTTCGGGGTGCAGGGCGCCGTCGGCTTTGAGCTGCTCCAGCAATTCGGCGGTGGTGCGCGAGCCGTCGGCGCGGGTGAGCAGGTGCGCGGTCCAGGCTTGCGCGGGGATTTCGCTGTTGAAGGGGTAGTCGGTTTCGAGAAGGTAGGCGTCGGGGATCCAATCGCCATTTTCGAAGCGGTGATCGACGCGCAAGCGGATGCCGGGCACGGCGCGGGGACGGAGGTCCGCGATCCAGGTTGATTCATGTGACGCAATCGCGGTTTCCCAATCGAACAGCCAGGCGTGCTCCCGGGGGCCGGTGCGAGGGCCGGTCTGGCGGCGCGTGGTGAATACGGGGCGCGGCTGGGCGCGGCGCTGGATCATCACTAATCCGTAGACCAATGCCTGGACGTGGAGGTTTTCGAAGAACACGCGCCAGTCGGCGATGTCGGTGACCGGGCCTTTCTTGGCGATGACGGATTCGGCGGCCCATTCGCGCGGGGTGCGGGTGATGCGCTTGACGAACGCCACGTCGAAGTCTTCCTCGGCGGGTCCCAACCATTCACGCAGGCGGTGTTCGAAAGGGTGGTCGCGATCGCTGCCCATGGTGAGTCCGTAGAAGCGGCCGCCGGGGCGGAGGTAGCGCGGCAAGCCCTCGATAATGCGGCGGACGATTTGTTCGCCATCTTGACCGCCGCTGTCGAAGATCAGGTTGTGGCGGTAGACCGGCACGTAGGGGGGATGGGCCACGATGCGATCGAAGCTGAGGTCAGCGGCGGCTTGGTAGAGATCGCCTTGCGCGGCGGTGAAATTCGCGATGGCATTGAGGCGGCGGTTAAATTCGGCGAACACAGTGGAGCGTTCGGTGATGTCGTAAGAATAGGCGTGCGCGGCACCATTGCGCACGGCTATTAGCGCGGCAATTCCGGTTCCGGCGCAGAGGTCCAGGAAGGCATCGCAGGGGCCGGGCGGGATGAGGTCCAGAAACAACTCGGTGTTGGGGATCATGGCCGGATATACGAAGTCGTCCGGGGGGCGGCGCTCGTTGCCTTCGACAGGGCTGGGGCGGTCGGAAACGATGTAGAGATCGCGCAGTGGATGCAGCATCACGGTTCCCGAAAGCAGACCGGGGTCGGCGGTGTGAGGCACGATCAATCCCAGCGCCGAGAAAAGATCTAGGGGCAGGGCGCCGGTGGAGTGGCGCCGGACCGGTTGGTTTTCGAGAAACAGGCGGATCAGGAGATCGAGTGTGTCCGGATTCTCCGCTACAACCCGCAAGGGCGGGCGGCGTTCGGTTACGAATTGGAATTGCGAGATTTTCTGGAAGCCCAGGCGCTCGCAGATGGCCGGCTCTGTGTACCCGGCGGCGATGAGAGCGGAGCGCAGCGCGGCGAAATCGGCGTCGCTGCCGAGTCGCAAGGGGTTGGGATTCGGAGGGGCGTCAGGCACGCTCGGCGCTCCAATGGCGGTCTGTGATCTGGGCAACCTTTACATCGGCGAGGCCGCATTGATCGAGCATATGGCGCACTTCTTCAAGTGTAAGGGCAGCGTGGAGCGAATCGGCGAACAGTGTGCGCTGGAGGGGACTCCAATGCGTGGCGTGGGCTTCGACTAGCTGCTCAAGGGCTTGTGGGTCTTCGGGGCGGATGAGATCGCGGATCAGGATCGGGGCGCGGGGACGGGCGATGCGGGCGATTTCCTGGAAGACGGCGCGAGGGTCGGGGATGTGGTGGATCAGGCTGTTAGAGGTGATCATTCCGAGGGAGCGATCGGCGAAGGGAACGTGCTTGGCGTCGGCGGCCAGCAGGTGAAGATTGACGCCATTGCGAGCGCGGTTGCGGGCGGCAACGGCTAGCATTTCTGTCGACATCTCGACGGCGCAGACGCGGGTTGCAGGGGGCAGGAGCGGGCACATCGCCAAGGGAATTTTGGCGTTGCCGGAGCCGAGGTCGGCTATTAATGTGACGGCGGCAGCGGTGGCTAGTTCGGCGGCGCGTTGGGCGAAGAGCTGATCGGTGGCGCTGAAATCCATTTCGTCGTATTCGACGGCTTCGTCGGCGCCGGACATGACCTCGGGTTCGAGTACGCGTGGGAGCGGCATGTTGTTACACTTGTAGTTTCCGCTCAAAAGCTTCTGTTATGCAATCGATCCAAGAACTCGTGGAGCGCGCGCTCGCCCACATCGCGCAGGCTGATTCGCTGGCGGCGCTGGAGCAGGCGCGGGTGCAGTATGTGGGGAAGTCAGGCGAGTTGACGGCGCAGATGAAAGTGCTGGGCACGTTGGCTCCGGAAGAGCGCAAGCCGTTCGGGCAGGCTGTGAATGCGGCGAAGAACCGGATCGAGGAAGCGATTGAATTGCGGCGCGCGGGGCTGCAGGAAACGGCGAAGCCCGCGGGGCCGGAGTTGGACGTTACGCTGCCCGGAAGGCGGCGGTGGGCCGGGCGGGTTCATCCGATGACGGCGACCGCCGAGACCATGAAGAAGATCCTGATGGGGCTGGGATTTTCTTACGATGACTATCCGGACATCGAGAGCGAATACTATAATTTCGACGCACTGAACACGCCGGCGTGGCATCCGGCGCGGGATATGCATGACACGTTTTACGTGGGGCAAGGGCAGTTGCTGCGCACGCATACCACGGCGTTTCAGGCTCGCGTGATGCGCGCTAGCGGAGGGCAGGTGCCGATTCGCGCAATGACTACCGGGCGCTGCTATCGCGCGGACGATATCGATGCGTCGCATTATCCGATTTTTCAGCAGCTGGATGTGTTCGCGGTGGGGCGGAAGCTGAGCATGTCGGATCTGCGCTGGACGCTGACGGAACTGGCCAAGGGGCTGTTCGGACCGGAAACGAAATTGCGTTTTCGCCCCAGCTATTTTCCGTTCACGACGCCTAGCGCGGAGGTGGACGTCAGTTGCGTGGTGTGCAAGCAGAAGGGCTGTGCGCTGTGTTCGCGGACGGGATGGCTCGAAGTGCTGGGCAGCGGCATGATGCGGCCGGAGGTGCTGCGCGCGGGCGGGCTCGATCCGGAAAAGCATCAGGGGTTTGCGTTCGGCATGGGAGTCGACCGCATCACGATGCTGCGGCATCAGATCAATGACATCCGACTGCTCTATGACAACGAGGAAGCGTTCCTGCGTCAGTTCTAAATCATGATCGTCAACACTGGATGGCTGTTGGATTATTTGTCGCCGCGGGTGGCTTTGGCGGAACTGCTGACCGCCTTGCCGCGGGTGGGGCTGGACGTCGAAGCGACGCATGTGCTGGCGCACGAGTTGGCCGGAGTGCGGGTCGGATTTATTCGCTCGAAGAAGCCGCTGGAGGGGACCACCGATAAATTCGTTTGCGAAGTGGAAGTGGCGCCGGGCGACGTGCGGAGAATCGTGGCTGCGTCGGCGCATCCTTTGGAAGTTGGCTGGGGCGTGCCGGTGGCTCTGGCGGGGACGGAGTTGCCGACCGGGGTCTCGATTCACGAGGATCACTTTCACGGGGTTTTGTCGCAGGGCATGATTTGCCTGGACGGCGAACTGGGGATGACGGCGAGCGGGACGCGGCTTGCAGGTATTTCACGACGAAGCGCTGCTGGGCAAGAGCCTGCCTGACGTGATGCGCGATCGGCGAGGCGCTGGTGCACATGAAGGTGTATCCCAACCGTCCGGATTGCCTGGGGCTGATCGGGATTGCGCGGGAACTGGCGGCGTTGTTGGGATTGAAATTAGTGTTGCCGGAGGCGCCGCAACCTGGTTCTTTCAGCGAAGCGGTGATGCCGGTGAAGATTCAGGACCGCGCGGCGTGCACGCGGTACACGTGTCAGGTGATCGGCGGAGTGAGCGTGGGGAAATCGGCTCCTTGGCTTGCTAGCAGGCTGCTCGCGACGGGGTCGCGGCCGATTAATAATGTGGTCGACATCACGAACTTCGTGATGAAGGAGTGGGGGCAGCCGCTGCACGCTTTTGATTTGCAGAACGTGCGCGAGCGAGTGGTGGTGCGCCGGTTCAAGAAGGGCGAGAGCTTGCGGTTATTGGATGGGCGCACCGTGGACGGCGCGGAAGAACTGCCGCTGGCGATCGCGGATGCGAAAGCGCCGATGGCGCTGGCGGGGATCATGGGCGGCGAGTTCTCGGGTATCGGCGAGGAAACTACTAGCGTGCTGCTCGAAGCCGCGCACTTCGAGCCTACGAACATTCGCATGACTAGCCGGCGGCTGGGCGTTAGCTCGGATTCCTCGTATCGGTTTGAGCGCGGGCTGGATCCTAATGAGACGCTGGAGGGCGCGCGGGATCGGGCTACGGCGTTGTTGTTTTCTGACGCGGGGGCGCAGTCGGCTGGGCCGGTGACCGATGTGTATCCGAAACGGGCGAAGCGCGCGGTGTTTGCGCTGCCTGCCGAGCGGGTGAGCGGGTATCTGGGGATTCCGGTAACGCGGGAGCAGGTATACGACAGCCTCACTAAATTGGGCTACGAATGTTCTGAGAATTTGAAGCGCATTCAGGTGCCGACGCGGCGGGTGGATGCGACCGATCCCGTCGTGCTGATCGAAGATGTGGCGCGCGTGATTGGGTACGAAGCAATCACGGCGGCTGCCTAGCGCGGAGACGCCGACGGCGGGGGCGAGTACGCCGCTCGACGAGGCTCGGCAGACCGCTCGAGGAATGTTGGTGGGCAACGGGTTTCTGGAATTGCGGGGCGTGCCGCTGGAGCCGCTCGAAGGTGAAGCGCAGTTTTCGCAGCTCGCAGGCGATTCGGTTGTCTTGCAAAATCCGTTGAACACGGATCTGGCGCGGCTGCGGCGGTCTTTGGTACCGTTTCTGGTGAAGACGGCGGCGTTGAATGCGCGGCGGCGGGCTACCACGTTCCGCTATTTCGAAATCGACAAGATTTTTTCGCGGCCGGCGGCGGACCCGGTCGAGCATTGGGCGCTGGGAATGTTGATGGGAGGGGCTGCGAACGATGCGGATTGGTCGACGCGGCGCGAGACGGACTTCTTCGATCTGAAGGGCGTGGTGGAGTCGGTGCTCGAATCGTTACGGGTCACGGGCGCGACGTTTGAGGCGGCGTCGGTAGAAGGTTACGCTGCGGGAACTGCCGCGCGGGTGACGATCGGCGGCGAGTCCGTGGGCGTGATCGGGCAGGTTGCGCCGGACTTGCTGGCGGCGCACCGAATTCAGACGGCGGTATTCGCGGCGGAGTTGTTTCTGGGGAAACTGGTGGCGGCGCAAAGCCCAACGGCGGTATATGAACCGTTGGCGCGCTTCCCGGGCGTTTATCGCGACTTATCTTTTGTGGTGAAGAAGGAAGTGGCCTACGCGGCGATCGAGCAGGCCATACGCGCGGCGGCGGGACCGTACCTTGAAAGCGTCGATTGCATCGACGTGTTCGCGGGCAAGAGCATCGACAAGGACAGCCGCAGTATGGCGGTGTCGATGGCGTTTCGGGCTGCGGACCGCACGCTTTCATCGGAAGAAGTGGCAGAGGCCGTCGAGCAGGTGATCGCGCGGCTGGCGCAGACGTTGGGCGCGGAGCTGCGCGGGCAGTAATAATGGGGATAGCAATATGCAAGAACTTTCTCCGCTGACTCCATCCAGCCGGATTTTCGTAGCGGGACATCGCGGACCGGTGGGGTCGGCCATTGTCCGGCGCCTGGAAAAGAGCGGCTACCTGAATCTGATTCTGGCGTCGCGCGACGATTTGGATTTGCGCGACCAAGCGGCGGTCTCGCGTTTCTTCGCGCGGCAACTTCCGGAGTTTGTGTTTGTCTCGGCGTCGAAGGTGGGCGGGATTCTGGCGAAGTCCACGCATCCGGCGGAATTTCTTTACGACAATCTGGCGATGCAGACCAACATGATCCACGCGGCGTGGCAGAACGGCGCGCAGAAGCTGGTGTTTCTGGGATCGTCGAGTTTGTATCCGCAACTGGCGCCGCAGCCGATCAAGGAAGAATATTTGCTGACGTCGCCGCTGGAGCCCGCGAGTGAAGCCTACGCGATCGCGAAAATTGCGGGGCTGAAGCTGGCGGCGGCGTATCGCGAGCAATACGGATTTCCGGCGATCAGCTTGATGCCGGCTAATCTCTACGGGCCGGGCGATAACTTCGATCTGGAATCGGCGCATGTGGTGCCGGCGCTGATCCGGCGCTTTCACGAGGCTAAGATCTGGAGGTCGTCGTCGGTCTTGCTATGGGGCACGGGCACGCCACGCCGGGAATTTCTGCACGTAGACGATCTGGCGGCGGCCGCTTGCCTGGTGATGGAAAATTACGCGGGCGGCGAGCCGCTGGGTAACGTGCTGAACGTCGGCAGCGGCGAGGAGCTATCGATCGCGGAGCTGGCGGTGTCGATCGCGGACGTGGTGGGCTACGGCGGGAAACATTCGTTTCGACTCGTGGCATCCCAACGGCGCGCCGCGCAAGTTGCTGGATTCTTCGCGGATGCAGGGGCTGGGCTGGAGCGCGCGCATCAAGCTGAAAGAGGGTATCGCCTCGACTTACGAATGGTACTGCGCGAACGCGGCCTCGACTGTGGCAGTATGAGACTTCATGCCTGATGCCAATCGCCACGCTCGCCTGCTGGGCGTTTTAAAAACAATTACCGCGCAGCCGCTTCCCGCCGATGATGAGGAATCGTTGTTCGAGAGCGGGCTGCTGGATTCCTTTGCGCTGCCGGATTTGGTGAGCGCGCTGGAGCAGGAGTTCTCGATCAAAGTGCCGGACCGGGATTTGAATCCGCGCAAATTCGATTCGGTCTCGCGCATGGAGACTTATCTCGAAGACCACGGGGCTTGAGGCAAGATGCCAGCGTTCCTCCACGCTTTCGGAATGCAAGTGCCGGAGCGCGTGGTCACGAACGAGGAAATGGCTGCGCGCATCGGGCGGACGGCGGAGTGGATCGAGGGCGCGTCCGGCATTCGCGAGCGGCGCTGGGCGGACGAAGAAACCGGTGTTGCGGATCTGGCGGTCGGCGGCGGCGCGGGATTGCTTGGGGCGAGCGGGAGTTGAGGCGTCCTCGCTGGGCATGATCATCGTGGCAAGCGGCAGCGCGCGGCCAGGATTTCCGGGACCGGCGGCGGAGGTGGCGCTGCAATTGGGGCTTGAAACCACTCCGGCGTTGGACGTACCGATGGCCAGCGCGGGCGGCTTGTTCGGGATGGCGATGGCGGCGGAGATGGCTGCGCGGTTTGGCGACGTGCTGGTGATCGGCGCGGAGAAGATGTCGGCGGTGATTGAATCCGGCCCGCTAGATGCAAATACGGCGATGCTTTTCGGCGATGGCGCGGGGGCGGCATTGGTGAGTGCGCGTCCGGGGCGCTGGGAAATTTTGGATGCGGTGCTGCATACGGACGGGCAGTATCGCGATTCGCTGGCGTTCGATTGGTCGCGCGCCGCTGCGCATGAACGGGCTGTCGGTGATCTTGCAGGCTGCGCGGAAGCTGCCTTCGTCGATCGAGGAAGTGCTGGGGCGGCAGAAGGTGGCGGCGGCGGAGGTTGCGATTTTTCTGCTGCATCAGGCGAATCAAAATCTGTTGATGCGGGTTGCGAAGTCGCTGGGGGTGCCGGCAGAGCGGGTGTATTCGAACGTCGCGCGCTATGGGAACACTTCTTCGGCTTCGATGCTGATTGCGGCGGCGGAGTGGTCGCAGGAAAAATCGGCGGCGGGACCGGTGGTGTTTTCGGCGTTTGGGGCCGGGTTCCACTGGGGTGCCATTTTGGCAATTCCCGTTTCAGAACAATAAAGAGGCTCCGTCCCTATTTTCCGAAGAGGTGCTGGACGTCTTTGTTGTTTTCGTTGCAGACGTACTCTAGCAGGTCGGTGTCGGGGAGCAGAATGTAGGGTAGCGTGACGGTCCAGGGTTTGGTGTAGGCTTTGGAATCGTCGACGGTAACTTGAATTTCCATGTGGCCGAAATCTTTGCGGCGGAACTTTTCGGTGACGCGCAGGGCTTCGGTGGCGGGGCGGCCGTTGTTATCCAGCCAGCCATGATCGTTGAAGCCTGACGTTTCTACTACCATGGCATCGCCATCCCAATGTCCGATCGAGTAACCCATCCAGGTGGGATTCGGGTCCTTGGGGAGATCGCGGCCATCGGTGAAAATCTGGCGATAGCTGTGGACTGCTTCATACAGTACTAGCATCACGCCGGGGATATTGTAAATCTTGAACGGGTAGGGGACGACGTCGGAGCGCGGCACGCCGCCGGGGATGCAATAGCCGGTGGGGTCTTCTTTACTCTCGTTGGCGCGACGCTGCTTATACAAGGCCTCAGCCCAGGGCTGAAAAGGAACATCTCCTTTCAGGTCTTTGGCGATGTTGGCTACGTAGAGGCCGTCGATCTGCCAGAGTCCACTAATATCCGGCTTGCCTTCGGGAGTTTTCGGGGCTGGGGCGCTTAGGTTCGGTTTGCCATCGGGGGTTCGCGGAATCCCAGCAGTCTTGTAGTTTAGCCACTGGGCGTGAGCAGACGTGCACGCAAGCACGATCACAAGGAATCTTCGCATCAGCGGCTATTATACGTTCAATCTTCGGCTGCGGCCACCCGCTGCTCGGGGGTGCGGGATTGCGCCACCAGATTGGTGGCGCGCAGCAGGGATTCGAAGGTGCCGGCGTCGGTCCACCAGCCGTCTACGAAAGAATAGGTCATGCTGCCTTCGCGAATGTAGGCATTGTTGACGTCGGTGATTTCGAGTTCGCCGCGGCCGCTGGGGACGAGCTTCTTGACCTTGTCGAAAACCGATCCGTCGTACATATAAATGCCGGTGACGGCGTAGTTCGACTTGGGTTTTTTGGGTTTCTCTTCGATGCTGACGATGCGCGGACCGTCCATCTCGGCGACACCGAAGCGCTCGGCGTCGGGAACTTCTTTCAGAAGAATCCGTGCGCCGGTGGATTGCTTTTCGAACGCGCGGGCCATTTCGGCAATGGGTTTTTCCAGGATGTTATCGCCCAGGATCACGCAGATCTTGTCGCCATCGGCAAAGTGTTCGGCGAGCGCCAGCGCGTCGGCGATGCCGCCTTCGCCTTCTTGGTAGGCGTAATTCAAATGCTTGAGTCCGAATTCTTTGCCATTGGCGAGTAGGCGGAGGAAATCTCCGGAGTTGCGGCCGCCGGTGACTAGCAGAATGTCTTGAATTCCGGCGTCCACCAGCGTCTGGATGGGATAGAAGATCATCGGCTTGTCGTAGATCGGCAGCAGATGTTTGTTGGTGATTTTGGTGAGCGGGAACAGGCGGCTTCCGGTGCCTCCCGCCAATACGATGCCTTTCATGTTCGATGGTTCCCTTTCCTTTAAGATAGTCTTGGCCTGCGCCACGGCGCCGTGGATTTCCTGCAGGCTCCAAACGCGCACCGGATCGCGGCGGCGCGAGACGATGGCTTCTACCGATGCGCGCGCGCCGCTCATGGTGGTGATGCATGGGATGCGGTAGGTGACCGCATTCTTACGGATGGCTTTTTCGTCGCTGAAGGCGTGAGCCCCGCTGGTGGCGGTGTAAATGATCAGATCGATCGAACCGGCCTTCAGAAGATCGACCGCGTTGGGACGGCCTTCGTTTACTTTGAACACGGTCTTCGAAGGCACTCCGGACGCGCGGATCTCCTCGGCAGTGCCGCGCGTGGCGGTCACTTCGAAACCCAATTCGTGGAAGCGCTTGGCGAGCGCGACGGCGACGGGTTTATCGCGATCGTTCACGCTGATGAACACGCGGCCCTTGTCGGGCAGCGGCGTTCCGGCGCTCAACTGGGCCTTGGCAAAAGCTTCGCCGAAATTTTCGCCGACGCCCATCACTTCGCCGGTCGAGCGCATTTCCGGGCCCAGCGTGGGGTCGACGCCGGGGAATTTATTGAACGGGAACACCGGGGATTTCACGAAATATTGGGGGACGGTGAGGACGCCGGTGGCATCCGTGAAATCGGCGATGGTTTTGCCCAGCATCACGCCGACCGCGATTCTGGGCACCGCGACGCCGGTGGCTTTGCTCACGTAGGGGACGGTGCGCGAGGCGCGGGGATTCACTTCGAGCACGTACACTTTGCCGTCTTTCACGGCGTACTGCACGTTCATCAGGCCGATGACGGTGAGGGCGCGGGCCAGTTTCTCGGTATAGGTTTTGATGGTCGCGAGCGTTTCGGGCGCTAGCGAGGTGGCGGGCAGCACGCAACTGGAATCGCCGGAATGCACGCCGGCTTCTTCGATGTGCTCCATAATGCCGGCGATCAGGACGGCGCCGGTGGAATCGGCGATGGCGTCGACGTCTACTTCGGTGGCGTCTTCGAGGAAACGGTCGATCAGAACCGGACGGCTTTGCGAGAAGGTCACGGCCTCCTGCATGTAGCGGCGGACGGTGTCTTCATCGTAGGCGATCACCATGGCGCGGCCGCCGAGCACGTAACTGGGGCGCACGAGCACGGGGAAGCCGATGGAGCGGGCTATGGCGCAGGCCTCGTCCGGGCTGGTGGCGGAGCCGTTGGCGGGCGAGGGAATCTTCAGTTCGTCGAGAAGTTTGCCGAATAGTTTGCGATCTTCGGCCAGATCGATGTTGGTGGGATCGGTGCCGATGATGGGAATGCCGGCGGCTTTGAGCGGCAGCGCCAGAGTGAGCGGAGTTTGGCCGCCAAACTGGACGATCACGCCGTCGGGCTTCTCGGTGTCGCAAATATTCAAGACTTCTTCGAGAGTGAGGGGCTCGAAGTAGAGGCGGTCGCTGGTGTCGTAGTCGGTCGAAACGGTCTCGGGATTGCAGTTGACCATGATCGACTCGACGCCGAATTCCTGGAGCGCGAAAGAGGCGTGGCAGCAGCAGTAATCGAACTCAATTCCCTGCCCGATGCGATTGGGACCGCTGCCCAGGATCATGACTTTCTTGCGCGAAGAAACGTTGGCTTCGCATTCGGATTCGTAGCTCGAATAGAGATACGGGGTGAAGCTTTCGAATTCGGCGGCGCAGGTGTCGACGCGGTTGAACACGGCTTTGACGCCGAGCTCTTTGCGGCGGGCGCGCACTTCCAGCGGCGGGACGTTCCAGGAGCGGGCTAGAAAACTATCGGAGATGCCGTCGCGCTTGGCGGTTAAGAATTGCTCGCGTGTTGCGGTCCCTAGTGAGCCCTTGGCGAGGGTCAGTTTCAAGGTCCACCATCTCGCGCAACTGGCGCAGGAACCAGGGATCGATGGAGGTCAGCTCGTGCACTTGGGCTTCGGTGTAGCCGTGTTCGAAAGCGAAGCGGATGTAGCCCAGGCGATCCGGATTGGGCGTGATCAGGCGGGCTTCGATCAGGTGCTCCTGATATTTGGTGGCGCCGTCGGCTTTGCCGGTTTCGAGGCTGCGCATGCCTTTGCCAAGGGCTTGCTTGAAGGTGCGGCCGATGGCCATCACTTCGCCGACGCTCTTCATCTGGGTGCCGAGAACGGGCTCGGCTCCGGGGAATTTCTCGAATTGCCAGCGGGGGATTTTCGCTACCACGTAGTCGATGGTGGGCTCGAAGCAGGCTGGGCGTCAGGCGCGTGATGTCGTTCTTGATTTCGTCGAGACGGTAGCCGACGGCGAGTTTCGCGGCGATTTTGGCGATGGGGAATCCGGTGGCTTTGGACGCTAGCGCCGAACTGCGGGAGACGCGCGGGTTCATCTCGACGATCACCATGCGGCCGGTTTTGGGATCGATGGCGAACTGCACGTTGGAGCCGCCGGTATCGACGCCGATTTCGCGCAGGCAGGCGAGCGCGGCGTCGCGCATCATTTGATATTCGCGGTCGGTCAACGTTTGCGCGGGGGCTACGGTGATGGAATCGCCAGTGTGCACGCCCATGGGATCGAAGTTTTCGATGGAGCAGACGATGATGGCGTTGTCGGCTTGATCGCGCATCACTTCTAGCTCGAATTCTTTCCAGCCGAGGACGCTTTCTTCGACCAGGACTTCGTGGACGGGCGAGAGATCGATGCCGCGTTCCAGAATTTCTTCGGCTTCTTCGCGGTTATAGGCGATGCCGCCGCCGGCGCCGCCCATGGTGAAACTGGGGCGCAGGATCACGGGGTAGCCGATGCGAGCGGCGAATTCCAAACCTTTGTCGATCGAATTTACTAGCTGCGATTGCGGCAGTTCGAGGCCGATCTTCTTCATGGCGTCCTTGAAGAGGAGGCGGTCTTCGGCTTTCTTGATGGAATCGATTTTGGCGCCGATTAGTTCGACGCCATATTTATCGAGGACTCCGGCTTCGGCTAACGCGACGGCCAGATTCAAGCCGGTCTGACCGCCTACGGTGGAAAGCAGCGCGTCGGGACGCTCGCGCCGGATTACTTCAGTCGCGTATTCGACGCTGAGGGGTTCGACATAGGTGCGGTCGGCCAGATTCGGGTCCGTCATGATCGTCGCCGGATTCGAATTGATGAGAACCACTTCGAAGCCGTCGGCCTTGAGGGCCTTGCACGCCTGCGCGCCGGAATAATCGAATTCGCAGGCCTGGCCGATGATGATGGGACCGCTGCCTACGATCAAGATGCGATGAATGTCTTTGCGGCGCGGCATCAGCTTCCTTGGTCCATTAACTTTACGAAATCGTCAAACAGGTAGTGGGAATCGTGGGGGCCGGGGGCGGCCTCCGGATGATATTGTACGCAGAACACGGGATGGCTGCGGTGGCGGAAGCCTTCGAGCGTTTCGTCGTTCAAGTTCATGTGGGTGATTTCTAGTTCGTTGAGATTGAGCGAGTCGGCGTCGACGGCGAATCCGTGGTTGTGCGATGTGATTTCGACGCGGCCGGTGATTTGATTCAGCACTGGGTGGTTGGCGCCGCGGTGGCCGAATTTGAGTTTGTAGGTTTTGCCTCCCAAGGCGAGGCCGAGGACTTGGTGGCCTAGACAGATTCCAAAGATGGGGACTTGGCCGATGAGTTTGCGGACTTGCGCGGCTTGGTAATCGAGGGGCTCGGGATCGCCGGGGCCGTTGGAGAGAAACACGCCGTCGGGCTTTAGAGAGAGCACATCCTCGGCGGTGGTGCCGGCGGGGACCACGGTGACTTTGCAGCCGGTATGCACCAAGCGGCGCAGGATATTGCGTTTGATGCCGAAGTCGTAGGCGACTACGTGATGGCGCATCGCGGCGTCTTCGCCTTCGAGTTCGGAGGGCGAGCAGCGGACTAGGCCATGCTTCCAGTCGTAGGGTTTCGCGGTTGAGACGCGCGTTGCTAGATCTAGACCGGCCATCGACGGAGAGTTTTTTGCGCGTTCGACTAATGTTTGAGAATCCGGTTGGGGGTTTGGTCCGGCCCATAGGACTCCGCGCATGACGCCGCGCGAGCGCAGATGGCGCACCAAGCGGCGGGTGTCGATTTCGGAAATCACGGGGACGCCGCTATTAGTAAGGAACGCTTGCGCGGTTTCGTCGGCGCGCCAGTTGCTTGAAAGAGGCGAGAATTCGCGTACAACTAAGCCTTCGATGTGCGGCTTGGCGGCTTCGTTGTCGCCTTCGTTTGAGCCGTAATTGCCGATTTGCGGATAGGTGAGGACGACGATTTGGCCGGAGTAGGAGGGGTCGGTGAAGACTTCCTGATAGCCCGTGATGGCGGTATTGAAGACCACCTCGCCGGTGCGTTCGACGGGCGCACCAAAACTACTGCCCTCGAAGACCGTACCGTCTTCCAGGGCGAGGATTGCTGGGTTCAATTGGGCTGATTCCTCCAGATTCGGGGGTAAGTTCTATTTGACCACATTGGGGCGGTGGTCCGCAGCATTTGACGCGGGCGGCTTCTGTTATCCTGCAAATGCGGCTGATTTGGTAATTATCCCTTTACAGTAGGTACATACTCTGGTAACCTATATTCATGGAACGGCAAAAACATCCTAAGATGCAACGGTTTACCTACAAAGATTTCGAGGCAATGTTCCCGGATGACGCTTCTTGCCTTGAATGGCTCCGCAACTACCTTTACCCGGAAGGCATCTTTTGTAAGTTGTGTCAGCGCGTGACCAAGCACCATCGCACCGTAAGCCGTCCGTCTTATTCGTGCGATCAGTGCGGCCACCACGTTCATCCGACCGCTGGAACGATCTTCCATAAGTCCAGCACGTCGCTCAAGACTTGGTTCCACGCCATCTACCTGATGGCTTCCACGCGCTGCGGAATCTCCGCAAAGCAGATCGAGCGGGAAACTGGCGTCACCTACAAAACCGCATGGCGCATGTTTAAGCAAATCCGCACTCTGCTCGACGAAGATAAAACCTTGAGTGGTTCGGTTGAAGTTGATGAGACTTACATGGGCGGCAGAGCCAAGGGCAGAACCGGACGACCACTGCGGGGCGACTTGATTAAGACGCCCGTACTCGGAATGGTGGAGCGCAAGGGGCGAGTAATCGCATAGGTAGTTACGGACATCACCGCTAAGACGTTGGTAGGATCGGTCCACGAATTTGTTTTGCCCGCCAGTACGGTTTACACCGATGAATATCCTTCGTACAAGGCACTTAGCGGAGCGCCACAGTACACGCATCGCCGGATCAATCACAGCGAGAAGATTTACGTGATGGGCGACATCCACACCAATTCCATCGAAGGCTTCTGGAGCCTCATTAAGCGCGGCATGGGTGGTGTCTATCATTCGGTCAGCCGGAAATTCTTGCAAAGCTACCTCGATGAATATTCATTCCGCTACAGCCATCGGCACGATACAGAACCTATGTTTCTCACTTTCCTTCGGCAGGTCGCAAAGGCTGAAGCGTGATATGCTCGCGGGATGAAATCCACAGCAGAACTCTATAACCGTGTAATCCTGACCGCGATTGCATTGTTGCTTGCGGCGATCCTTTGGCGGATGCCCACAAAGATGCTCACGGTGGCTGACGCTCAAAAGGCGGGCGCAGCTAAGCCTTATTCGACTGACTGGGCAAATAGCATCCCATTGATCTACGTTCAGAGCGGGAACATAAGAGTAGAGGATTTCGAGATACCGCTGCCGGTCGAGGTTCAAAACGAAGTTCAGATTACGGGAAAGGTTGAAGTTGACCGCTGAGGATCTATTGCTCACGCTTCAATTTCCGGCTGACCTTCTTCAGCGCGGCCTCAAAGTCATCCTTGGTAAAGGGCGGCTCTCGATTTTCTCTAAGATCAACGGAAAGGGGAGTTGGAGGAATATTAGGGCTAGTTGAAAGCTTATCTCTGTCGGCTTGGATCTTTTCATCGTTCATCAGAAACCCCCAAATATCTTCAGCGGGTATCACGACCGCTATGCCTGAGTTTAACCGAACGCTGCCTACATTCTTGTGGCGGGCTGGGCTACGAATTTCAGACTCAATCTTCCAGTGCGAGGATATCATCCCTAATAGACGATTCGGAATTTCGGTATCGCGTACTACGCTCCTGCGGGGCGCGGAAGGTAGATTGTACCCGCTTGGGTACAATCGCTTCTCATCCTGCGAGTGTGCCTCATACACGAATACGGGTGCTCCGCTTTCTCCCTCAAATGAAATCGACTCGATTAACCTAGCGCGAGTTGCAACATGTTTTTTGCATTCCCCTTTTGTGCCGGGTATGAGACACACCGACATC
Organism: Bryobacterales bacterium; assembly: GCA_963745995.1. Classification (GTDB taxonomy): domain Bacteria; phylum Acidobacteriota; class Terriglobia; order Bryobacterales; family Bryobacteraceae; genus Palsa-187. The sequence continues at coordinate 1,224,055 of CAVUZF010000004.1, read as the reverse complement.
TGAGTGATCGGAAGTGCGATCCTTCCAAATCTAATAATGGGCTCCGTCTTCCAAACTTCATTTAGTGGCCCAACTGTGAAGTATGGATGCTTCACAAAAAGGCCCACGATGTAGACATCGTGGCCGCACGACCACTGCTGGGTTTCGTGGACGGTTACGAGATCCCGTTCGATATCGAAGGAGCGGACCATCGGATCACCCCAAGTGACCCGACAGCAGGCCACGTCCGTAGTTTCGCTACGAAACCATTGCTTGTCTTTAGTGGAGATTTTACGATGCACCCCATCGGTGTCCGTAAACTCGACGGTAATTTCCTTGTAGCCCTCTATGCAGTGCCGGGCCGTGGTTGTGTAGATGGCCCACTTGTTCCCGCCAGTTGGAACCTTAAGGAAAAATGCCGTTCCCACGGGCTGCAATCCGTCCTCAGTGTCCACCGACACAAAGGCGACACCTCGGCGTTTTTCTTCTCCAATGAGGAGGCTCACAATATCGGTAGGCTCGGGATAAGGATACGTCGCCATTATACCTACTGTCAAGGGATAATTACCATGACTATTATTGTCAAGGAAGGGGATCCTCATGGGACGCTCGAGCAGCGGCGAACCATCGATGCTCAATTGGCAGAAGGATTAGAGGATATCCGCGAATGCCGGGTCTCAGCGCGTTTTGACACGGTCGAAGAGATGCTGGCGTCGCTCAGAGTTCCTTGCCCAAGATAGCCGATGATGCAGCGACTCAGTGGAGCAGTAATGCTCTTAGTATTGTCGTCTTCTCTGATTGCGGCTGACGCCTCGGAGGGCTTGGCTCGGTTCATCGAGCGGAATATTGGCTTCACGGATTCGCTATCGCTTGAGCAACTGCGGGCGCGAGTAAAGTCGCGGCAAGAGAAGAACTCTCAACTCGAGAACCAGCACGTTCCAGGGCAGTTGGATCGCATCGTCATACTTAGCGACGGCAGGGGACTCGATGTTGAGGCTTACGTGACAGGACCCGGCCGAGTGCTGATTCGACGCGTCACGGTCACCACTCCTCGATTCAAGTTGCCATCGGGATTGCAAATCAACGGCAGTTCGATGGTCGACGTTCATAAAGCGTTCGGTGAAAGTGGGGAAAACGAAAAGGGCCCCGGTGGCGCACTCGCTGAGCGTTTCTATGATCCTCATCCGAATGGCTACGAGGTGAGTGCGTTGCTTTGGTTCGACCGCAATCAGCGTCTGGCTGGCGTCGAATGGCGCTATCCAATCGACTAAGCCTCTCAGCATATATCATCAAAGCATGCAGAACGGCACTGCGGAGTCGTCCGATCGGGGAGTAAACGAACGCTTCGAGTTGGATTGGCTAGATGAGATCCAGAGGCGTCTGCGGGAGATCGATACCGGAGTCGTTACGATGCTCCCATGGGAAGAAGCGGAACGCCGCCTTTGGTCTAAAGTACCTTCCAAATGAAACCAATCCGGCTTCATCGCACCAGTCACTAACTGCACCCCTCCGAGCCGCACCCTGTACACTAATAACATCCCCGTCCGATGATTACCGAGGCCGCCACAGTCACTTTCGATGCGCTGGAACTCGACTGCGGAGTCACGCTTGCGCCGGTCGATTGCGCTTACGAAACTTACGGCACGCTGAATGCCACCAAGAGCAACGGCATTCTGGTCACGCACGCCTTTTCGGGCGATGCGCATGCGGGGGGCGAGGGCGGGTGGTGGACCAACATGATTGGTCCGGGCAAGGGGTTCGACACCGATAAGTATTTCGTCATCTGCGCGAATGTGCTGGGGGGGTGCCGCGGGACTACGGGGCCGGGCTCGGTGAATCCGGCTACTGGGTGTCCGTGGGGGATGTCGTTTCCGGCGATCACGATCGCCGACATGGTGCGGTTGCAGAAGAGGCTGATCGAGCATCTGGGGATTCAACGGCTGCTGGCGGTGGCAGGCGGGTCCATGGGGGGGATGCAGGCGCTCGAATGGGCGGTGCAGTATCCGGACAACGTGCTGGCTGCGCTGCCGATTGCGACCACGGCGCGGCACAGCGCGCAGCAGATCGCTTTCAATGAAGTCGGGCGGCAGGCGATTATGGCGGACCCGGACTGGCAGAGTGGAAACTATTATGAAAAACGTCCGCCGGCGCGGGGGCTGGCGGTGGCGCGCATGGTGGGGCACATCACTTACATGAGCGATGAGAGCATGCGCGAGAAATTCGGGCGGAGGCTGCGGTCGTCGGACGAGTTTGAAGTGGAGAGCTATTTGAAGTATCGCGGCTACAAGTTTGTCGATCGCTTTGACGCGAATTCGTACCTTTACATTACGCGGGCGATGGATACTTACGATCTGACGCAGCATGGGTCGCTGCCGTCGCTGTTTGAGAACATTCCGACGCGGTTTTTGGTGATCAGCTTTACGTCGGATTGGCTGTATCCGAGCTACCAGTCGCTCGAAATCGTCAGCGCGCTGCGCAGCCGGAATTGCGATGTCGCGTATGTGAATCTGGCGGCGGTGTATGGGCACGATTCGTTCTTAGTGGAAGTGAAAGAGCAAACCGAAATCGTTCGCGGATTCCTGGCGAGCACCTTGCGGGAGGCGTCCGTTGGGGGTTCGTGAAATCTACGGGCGCAGCGATTACGCCATCATCGGAGAGCTGATCGAGCCGGGCACGCGCGTGCTCGATTTGGGCTGCGGGGAAGGGCTGCTGCTGGCCTGGCTCAAGGAAAACAAGCAGGTGAACGCGCGCGGTGTCGAGATGGTGGGAGCCAGCGTGCAGAAGGCGATTTCGCGCGGGGTGTCGGTGTATCAGGGCGATCTCGAAAGCGCGCTGGAAGATTATCCGGACGGCGCGTTCGATTACGTGATTCTCAGCCAGACTCTGCAGGAGACGCGGCACCCCTTGAAAGTTTTGCGAAGCATGCTGCGCATCGGGCGGCATGCGATTGTGGCGTTCCCGAACTTCGGGCACTGGAGCGTTCGTTGGGCGCATCTGTGGACGGGCGGGGCTCCCAAAACCGAGCTGTTTCCGCATGAATGGTACGATTCGCCGAACATTCATTTCCTGACGGTGTACGATTTCGCTTCGCTGGCTCATAAGCAGCACTGGAAGATTGAGCGCAGTATGTTTCTCGCGGGCGGGCGGCAGGTGAAAACGTTTCCCGAACATGATGGCCGAAGTGGCGGTGTTCCTATTCACCGCGTCGTCATGACGCTCACGGGAGACGCCGGCAAACGGCTGGATCATTTTCTACAAGAGCACCTGACGCAGTTCAGCCGTTCGCGATTGCAGAGCTGGATCAAAGAGGGGCGCGTGCTGGTGGATGGGGCGGCGGCTAAATCGTCGCTGGTGCTGCGCGGCGGCGAGAACATCGAAGTCTCGCCGGCCGATCCGGCGCCTCTCGAAGCTGCGCCGGAGGACCTGCCGCTCGAAATTTTGTATCAGGACGCTGCGGTGATCGCGATCAACAAGCCGGCTGGATTGGTGGTGCACGCGGGGGCGGGAGCGAGTTCCGGAACGCTGGTGAATCGGCTGGTGCATCATTTCGCGACGCTCTCGCAGGTGGGCGGCGATCTGCGGCCGGGCATCGTGCATCGTCTGGACAAGGGCACTAGCGGAGTTCTGCTGGTGGCTCGCAACGATGCGGCGCATCGGGCGCTGGCGGCGCAGTTCGCGGGACGCACGGTGGAGAAAACTTATCTGGCGCTGGTGCACGGGAAGGTTCGCAATGAACAAGGGCGGGTGATGGCTCCGATTGCGCGCGATCCGGTCCGGCGCATTCGCATGACGGCGAAGCTAGGCAGCGGACGGTCGGCGCTCACCGAATATCGGGTTCTGCAGCGTTTCGAGAAGTTCACGTATCTCGAAGTGCGCATCGGGACCGGGCGCACGCACCAGATCCGCGTGCATCTGGCTAGCATCGGGCATCCGGTGGCGGGCGACAAGCTGTACGGGGCGCCCGCGGCTGAAAGAATCTTTCTGCACGCCTGGCGGATCGTATTCACCAGTCCGGCCACCGAGGAGCGTGTGACGGTGGAAGCGCCCCTGCCCGCGGGTCTCACCCAATGGCTGGCGAGTCTATAATTGGGATGGCTCACATGAAGTATTTTGCGGCGACCCTCTTGTGCCTCGCGTTCGTCACCTTGGACGCGCAGGCTCCGCCTAAGCCGGCTGCGTCCAAGCCGGCTCCGTCTAAGCAGGCCGCGGTGGATGAAGACGCCGCTTCGCGGATTACGCTGGACGTCAGCCGGGTGAACATGCTGTTCACGGTGTCCGATAAAAAGGGGCGCTTCGTTACGGATCTCAACCGAGACGATTTTGAAATCTTCGAAACCAAGAAGCCGCAGAGCATTCTGGAATTCACCGCCGAAACCGATCTGCCGCTGCGCATCGGCATCCTGATCGACACCAGCAACAGCATCCGCGAGCGGTTCCGCTTCCAACAGGACGCCGCCACCGATTTCATCAATACGGTGGTGCGGCCCGGCGAGGACAAAGCCATGGTGGTGAGCTTCGACAGCAACGCCGAGCTGGTTTCCGATCTGACGGATTCGACCGAACAACTCTCTAAAGCCATCCACAGCCTGCGTCCGGGCGGCGGCACGGCGCTTTATGACGCCATTTATTTCGCGTGCAAAGAAAAGCTGATGGGCGATCAGCCGCGCGACAAATTCCGGCGCGCGATCGTCATGCTGAGCGACGGCGAGGACAACGACAGCCGCTACTCGCGCGAGCAGGCGCTCGAAATGGCGCACAAGGCGGACGTGGTGATCTATACCATCTCCACCAACATCTCGCGCATCCCAACAGATGGCGATAAAATTCTGCGCTACTTCGCGGAGGAGACCGGCGGGCTGGCGTTCTTCCCGTTCAAGTCGCAAGATCTGGCGCAGTCCTTCGAAAACATCGCCAATGAGCTGCGGCATCAGTACAATGTGTTCTACCGCCCGGAGCCGCTAAAGACCGATGGGCTGTATCATGCCGTCGACATCCGCGTGAAAGGCCGCAAGGACCTGGTGGTGCGCGCGCGCCACGGCTATTACGCACCCAAACTCTAATGTCCCAACAAAATCTGGAAACTATACGCTCGTTGTACGGAGCTTTCGCGAAAGGCGATGTGCCGACGGTGCTGGGAGCGTTCGATCCCGCTATCGAATGGCATGAGGCCGACAATTTTTTGTATGCGGAGGGCAACCCTTACATCGGGCCCGGCGCGATTCTGCAGGGTGTGTTTCTGCGGCTCGCGACGGAATGGGACGGCTTCGCCGCGAATCCGCAGCAGTTTTTCGATGCCGGCGATACAGTCATCGTCACGGGGCGCTATAGCGGGGTTTACAAGGCCACGGGCAGAAAGCTCGACGCCCAGTTGGTGCACTTCTGGACGCTGGTTGGCGGCAAGGTGACTTTCTTCCGGCAGTACACAGATACCTTGCAAGCGGCGCAGGTGGCCAAGACTTAGGAGAGCAGGCCGGGATAGGTCACTCGCTCGCCGTCCACTCGCGCGAAAGAAGTCAGGGTGTGGGGCTTGGCGGGTTTCTTGGTTAGAATGTCGGCGACTTCGATGCCGCGCGCTAGCAGGGCATCGGCAATCAACGAACGGTGGCAGCGCCAGGGCACGGCTTCGGCGCACATGATTGCGGTGCGCTGGAGTTTTGAGGCCTCGATCAACTCGCGCAGACTGGCTTCGAAGGGCGGCGTTTGCATGTAATCGGCGTAGCCGCGAAAGCTGTCGTTCTGCCAGGCGCTGTTGATGGAATCTTTGCGGGGGTGGCGCAATCCGCCCAAGCCGGGCATGTGGCGATAGTGGATGTGGGCTTGCTGCAGAGACTTCGCAAGTTCTTCAGTGTTGTATTGCGGATTGCGGCGGGACTTGGGGATGGTGCGCACGTCGATCAACTGTTCAATGCCATGCGCTTTCAGCAACTCCAGGAACTCTTCGATGGGGTGGGTGGAGTGGCCGACCGTGAGAATCATCGCTACTTACTCATACCAGATCTCGATTTCGTAGCCGTCGGGGTCCTCGACGTAGACGAAGGGATAACCGGGGCTGAATTCGCCACGGCGCAGGATCTTGCCACCGGCGCGTTCTACTTCCGCGACGGCCAGATCGATGTCGGCCGCCGACACCAGACGGAACCCAAAGTGTCCGACGCCTCCCGCTTGACCCGCATGGGCAGCGGTTTGATCGAAGACAATTACGTCGTGGCAGCCGGGGGTGGTGACCTGGATGGTTCCGGCGTCACGATAGCTAACCTCGACGCCGAAGACCTGGCGGTAGAAACGCAGCGAACGCTCGACGTCTTTCACCGCCAGACCGATGTGCGTCAATCCGAAGGTTCGTACCACTTAAGCGATCTGCACACCCTTCCAGAATCCGACGTAGCCTCGGATGTTGTTGGCGGCTTCTTTGGTTTCCGGATAGTACCAGGCGGCGTTGGGATTGCGTTCGCCATTAACCTCGATGTCGTAATATTGCGCGGTGCCTTTCCAGCCGCAGACGCTGGTGTGATCGCTGGGCTTGAAGTATTCTGTGTGCAGCGAATCGGGCGGGAAGTACTGGTTGCCCTCCACTTCAATGCAATTGTCGCTCGCGGCGAGCACGGCACCATTCCAAGTTGCAGTCGGCATATCGCTATTTTACGGGATTGCGCTGCGCCCCGGACCCGCATAACATCTTAGGGAAGGACCGATATTTATGATCGATCAGCGCATTGCGAAATTTTCTTCCGGCGATGTGGAGATTTCTTATCGCCTTTTTGGCAAGGCCGGCGAGACGCCTATCGTCATCGTGCACGGGCTGTCTTACTTTTCTTACGATTGGATTCCCATGGCTGCGGTGCTGGCGGCGGACCGGGAAGTGGCTGCGATGGACATGCGCGGCTTCGGCGATTCGGGGTGGGCGCAGGACTATTCGGTGCCGGCGTTCGCGCGCGACATCATCGCATTGCTGGATCACCTGGGTTGGGACCAGGCGATTCTTGTCGGGCACTCCATGGGCGGGCGGAATTGCACGTATTGCGCGGCGGAGTACCCGGAACGTATCGCGGGACTGGTGCTGGTGGACTGGTCACCTGAAAACGCACCCGCAGGTGCGCAGCGCGTCACGGAAACGGTGGCCGGGACGCCGGACAGCTTCGCTAGCATCGATGAGGCGATGAGGTTTTTCAAAGTGGACCCGGCGTCTCCGCAGGGGGTGCAGCAACGGCCGCGCTTCGAGGCATATCTGAAACCCGTCGACGGAGGATTCGTCATCAAGCGTGACCCGCACTTCCGGAATCAATTCCGGCGTGTGCTGGAGACCGGCGAAAAACCTAAGCTGGGCGTGGATATGTGGGCCGAGTTGGCGAAGGTTGCCTGTCCGGTGCTGGTGATGCGCGGGGCGCGATCGGACATGTTTGCGGCGGAAACCGCGGCGAAGGTACGGGCCGCGAATCCGCGGATTCAGATTGTGGAGATGAACACCGGTCACGATGTTGCGGGGACGGATCCAGCCGCGTTCGAGAGAGAAGCGCTGGCGTTTTTGCACCGCCAGCGAAGTGAGGTGCAACATGCCTGAAACTACTCCAGCGGTGCAGTCCGCGGCGACGGCCCGTAAGGCGACGCCTACTCGCGGCATCGATCATCTGGCGTTCGTCACCGACGATCTGCCGGCGACAATGGACTTCTACACGCGCGTGGTGCAACTGCAACTGGTGCATGTGCGCCGCGTGCCCTTCGAGCGCGATCGCGGGCAGCCGCCTTACGACAATCTGCGGCACTACTTTTTCGACATGGGCAATGACAGCTTGCTGGCGTTCTTCGAGTATCCGAAAGGGCTGGCGCGGCAGAACCGCGATCTGCCCGGCGGCATGCAGCACATTGCATTTCACGTCCCGCGCGAGCGTTTCGACCGCATGGTGGAGCATGTGAAATCGTGCGGCGTTTCGGTGGTGGGTCCGGTGCCGCTGGGTGGACGCTTCTGGTCAGCGTATTTTTACGATCCTAACGGCATTCGCCTAGAACTCGCGACTAGTTTGGCGGATGAGCGGCTGACGATTGTGGAATCCGTGCTGCAAACCGAAGAGGAAGCGCGCGCGGAACTGGGAACGCTGTTCGACGACCCGAAGGCCGTCGAGGCGTGGTTGCAGAAAATGCCGCTGAAAGCGGAGTGAATTACTGATTCAAGAGCGGAATATCCTTCACCGCGGGGGGCGCAGGCACGGTGGCTAAGTAGGCCCGAATGTCTGCGATGTCGGCATCGGAAACCTGATTGGTGTAGGGCGGCATCGCGCCGGTAGGGTTGCGCACGTACTTCTGCATCGACCGCCACCGTGGGGGGATTCGGCGCGAGCCTGGCTCCGGCGCCGCCTTGGCCGTCGGTCCCGTGGCAGCGGAAACATTGCTGTTTGATGAACAGGGCTTTCCCGTTGGCGGGGTTCTGCGCTTGCGCGGCAGCCGGCCCAACACCAATCCCATGAATGTGACCTTCAGAATGCTTTTCACCATTGCTCCTTAGCGGCCTTGGGTGACGACATCGATCAAATACGGCTCTCCGCGTTTCGCGGCCGCGACGCCGCGGGCGATGGCGGGGGCGAGATCCTTGGGGTCCGTGATGGGTCCTTCGCCTTCGACGCCCATGCTCTGCGCCATTTTCGCGTATTGGATGTTGGGATCGGTGAGCGTGGTGCCGATTCCGCAGCGGTCGACCGGGCGGTTGTGTTCGCTGGCCATGCGGCCCACCAGCATCACTTCCTGGTTGTAGGCGCGATTGTTGTGCATCACGGTGAGCAGCGGGACTTTGTGATGCGCTGCGGTCCACAGGGCGCCGGGGCAATACATGAAATCGCCGTCGCCTTGGATGTTGACGGAGATGCGGCCGAACTTTTTGTTGGCGAGTGCAGCGCCCACGGCTGCGGGAGGACCGTAGCCGAGGCCTTCTCCGCCGCGTCCGCCGATGAATTGATAATGCTTGGTGACGTCCCACAGGCGCAGGGGCCAGTTCTGCAGGAAGACGGTGTCATTTACCAACGACCAGTCTTCGTTCTTGAGCTGCCCGTACAATTCCATGGACAGGCGGGAGGTGCTGATGGGGCTGGAATCCCAACCGTAGGAAGCTTCGAGGCGTGCTTGCGCGAGAGCCTTGGGAGCGGCTTCGACGTGTTTCGCGCCGCGAGCTTCGATGGCGCGCTTGCGATCGCCGGTCATCTGGCGCTTCACTTCTTCGATCAAGAACGGCAGCGTAGCCTCGGCGTCGGCGGCAATGGCCATGTCGGCGTCTTCGAAGCGCTGGAAGTTCTCGTACACGCTCTTGGTGAACAAGTCGTTCGCGGAGATGGTGACGATCTTCGCGTCCGGCTTGGTGATGCGCCGCGGATTGGCGTCGCGACCGCGGCCATAGGCGTGAAGGACGGCGTAGAAATCCTGCACTTCGCAGCCGACGATGACGTCCGCATTGGTTACGGCGCCGCGCGCGCGGAAGGAATAATTCAGAGGATGGCGCGACGGGAAGTTCATGCGGAAGTGCTGATCGATTACGGGGGCTTGCAGCAGTTCGGCTAATTCGATGAGCGATTTCAGGCCAGCCGCAGTGCGGGCACAGCGCGAGGCCACGAAGACGGGGCTCTCGGCGTTCACCAGCATCTTGGCTAACGTCGTGAGCGTGGCGGGATCGGCCGTGGGATACGAGATCGCGGGAAGTTTGGGGATGCGCCGGTCGAACTCGGCGGGGATGGGCCGCTCCTGCAGCGGTTCGTCGCAGACCAGTGCCACCGGCATTACCGGGGGCGTCATACACATCTTGTAGGCGCGCACCATGGACTCGCCGAAATGCGAAAGCGAGACGGGGGAATCGTCCCACTTGGTGTATTCGCGCAGAATGGCCGCGACATCTTGCGAGCTGTGCAGCCAGTCGACGTAACCGCGGCGCTGGCCGGCGTCGAGAATGTTGCCCATGACGACGATGACGGGGGCTTGATCGCAATAAGCGTTATACACCGCCATGCTGGCGTGCTGCGATCCGACGGTGCCGTGTAAACCCGCCATCATTGGCTTGCCGGCGATTTTGAAGTAGCCGTTGGCGAGCGCCACCGAGGCTTCTTCGTGTGTGCAGGTGATGAATTCCGGATTGGTGTTGCCGCCGTGGTTGAGGAGCGATTCGTGGAGGCTCTTCAAGGTCGAGGAGGGATTCGCGGCGTAATATTCGATGCCCAGGGACTTGATGACGTCGACCATGTAATCGGACCCGGGGTGATCGGTGGTCTCGACCGATACGGCGGCCGGTGGACCGGTTTCCGCGGCGCGTAGCGCGGCTCCCGGAGGCGCCGCGGCCGCGCGAGGCAGTGCCTTCTTGAGCCTTTGCGGCGGGGGTTCCCACCAGAGCGGCGGCTCCCGCGGCGGCTCCTGCTGCGGCCCCTTTTAGAAAGCCGCGGCGGCCGGGTGCGGGGTTTTTCGATTTTGCCATGTCGTTCTCCTGTTCCGAACGCCGATTGTATCAGAGATATATCAAACCTGAAAGCCTGCCAAGCGGCGACTTTTCCGCTAAGCGCATTACAAAGGCAGTGGCAAAGTGCAATACTACGGCCTTGAGACCGGCAGATTTCAAAACGACGCGGCGGACGCTGCTCAAAAGCGCACTGGCCGCGGGAACTTTCGGCCTGATCACAGCGCGTGCGCAGGAAGCGCCTTTGGCGCTCGCACTGGCCCGGCTATTCTCGCGGACTACTTTCGTCGGGCTGCCGGCGCTGGCGATTGAACACGCCAAAATGATCCTGGCTAGTACTTTGGCGAGCGCGGCTCCTGGGTCGTTGATCGGCTCGGCCCGCATCATCCGCGATCTGGCGAAGGAGCAGGGCGGCCAGCCGGAGGCGACCATCTGGTATGACGGGGCCAAGCTGCCCATTACGCAGGCGGCGCGTGTGAATGCGATGTTGAGCGATGCGGCGGCTTCAGACGATAGCGATCTGCGGAATGTGGCGCATACCGGCACCTGTTTGACGGCAATCGGACTGGCGATCGGTGAACGCACGGGCGCGTCCGGGCCGGACGTGCTATCCGCGATCGTGACGGGATACGAAGCGGCAGGGCGCATGGGCGAAGCGCTTAATAACGGCAGATCGGGATTGCATGCGTCGATCATTGTCGCGTTCGGAGGAACTGTCGCGGCGGCGAAGCTGTTGAAGCTGACGCCGGAGCAGATGGCTAATGCGATCGCGATGACTTCGACCACTATGGGCGGGCTGTTGATCGGGACCGACAGTTGGGCTCGGGAATACCACGCGGGGAATGCCGCGCTGTGTGCTGTCAACGCGGCGCAGGCGGCGGCTCGCGGTTATACGGTGAATCCGGATTTGCTCGAAGCAAAGGGCGGCTTCCTGGAGGTGTTCGGCAAAGGCAAATGGGACGCGCAGCATGTGACGCGGCGGCTGGGGCCGGATTGGGACATCGTCAAATACTTAGCGGTGAAGTTGGTGCCAGGCGCGCACGCTCTGCATTCGTCGGCGGAAGCGGCGGCCAACGCTTCGAAGAAAGCCAATGTGGCGCCGGAGGAGATCGCGAAAATTCTGGTGTCCGGGCCGTCGAAGACCAGCGTTCAATATGGCTCGAAGCCTCCCGCGGACATGATCGAAGCGATTCATAGCTTGGCATATTTCGTGGCTTCCGCGGTGGCTGACAAGGATTTCAACTGGAGCAACGTTACGCTGGAGAAGATCCACAGTCCGGTGGTGGCGCGTCTGATTGGTTTGGTGGAAGCGGACCCTGCGCCGCCCGCTGTGCACTATGACTGGAACTGGGGCGGGACCGTGACGATTGTCACGAAATCGGGAGCGAGGTTTACCAGCACCGTCGATGCGCCGAAGGGTTCCGGGCCGCGGGGGATTGAGTGGAGCGACGTGGATGCGAAATACCACGCGCTGATGCCGGATTCCAAGCTGCCGGCTAAACGGATCGACGAGATTTTGAAAACCATCCACGACTTCGACCAAGTGAAACGCATCGCGCAGTTCACTAATCTGCTCCATTAGAGACATGCGAATCCTGATTCACTGGTTCATCACGAGCGTGGCGCTGGTGGTTGCGGCGTGGCTGGTGCCGGGAATTCGCGTCGAGCGCGAGGCCTGGACGGTATTTGCGGCGATGGCGATTATCTTGGGGCTGGTGAACGCGATCGTCAGGCCGCTGTTGAAATTAATGTCTTGCCCGCTGATTATTCTGACGCTGGGGTTATTTGTGCTAGTGATCAACGGGCTGACGTTGTGGATCGCTTCCGCGATCGCGGTCCGCTGGTTTCACGTGGGATTTTACGTGGACGGCTTCGCGCCGGCGTTTATCGGTGCGTTGATCGTAAGCATCGTTTCGGTGATTCTCACGGCGATTCTGGCGCCCAAGCGATCAGAAAATCAGTTTTAATCCCAACTGAATCTGGCGCGAGAAGGTTGCCGTCGATGTGATCAGACCGGCCGATGGATTCACGGCTGGGACCGTCAATTTCGTCACGGGATCGATAGTGGTGCCGGTGAATACCGTAGCATTGGGCGTGCCGTAGTTGGCGTGATTGAGCAGGTTAAACGCTTCGGCGCGGAACTGCAAACTGATTCTTTCAGTGATCGCAGTGGTTTTGAATAGAGAAAAATCCAGGTTCGCCAACCCGGGGCCGTAGTAAACGCCGCGGCCCACGTTCCCCCAAGTGCCTGCGGCGGGGGCGATGAAGGCGGCGGGATTGAACCACTGATTCGGATTGCCGGTGACGACGGGACCTGTGAACGCTCCGTTCACGGAAGGCCGGTCGGGGTTGCGGGTGTCGCCGTCGCCCGAGCGGTTGGAACCGAACTGCGGCGTGAACGGGAAGCCGCTCAATAGCGTGGCGATGCCGTTCACCTGCCATCCGCCGATGATGCGATTCTGAAGCGACGAGCGGCCTTTTCCGAACGGCAGCTCGTAATGCGCGGAGATGCTGACTTGATGCGCGACGTTCAGGGCCGACGGACCCCAATCGCGGCTGAGATCGTTGCGGTCCATGATCATCTGCGCCTGATTGTTGGATTGGGCTCCGGTTAGTCCTGAATTCATATCCAGATTTTTTGACCAGGTGTAATTGAAGCGGAACTGGAAACCCTTGCTCAGGCGGCGTACGACGTCGGTCTGCAGAGCATTGTAGCGGCTGTTGCCTTCGGTGTACCAAAAGAAGCCTGCGCCCACGGAGGGATTCGGACGCGTGCCGACGGGGATGTATTGCGCGCCTTGTGGGACGTGGCTCTGAACGGTAGCAGGAGTCCCACCCGCGGTGGTTCCACCTGCTTGGCAGCCGCTGGGGCTGGCGCAGATGGCTGCGGGAATGGTATTCGGGTCGAGACTCAGCAGGCCGTGGGTTCCGAAGGATCCGACGTAAGCGACGCGCAGAACCATATTGGAGCTGAGATGCTGCTCGACCGTAAAGTTCCACTCCTGGACGGTGGGGGTCTTGGCGTCGGGCTGAATGCCTTGCGGCGCGAAGATGGAGCAGCCGGTGACGGGCACGTTGGGTCCGCCGATGCAGGAGGCCGGAGGCTGCACGCCGGGGCTCAGCGGAGTAATATTCAGCAACGCGCCGGAAAATGTAGCAGAGCCATTGTAGGGCGGGAGGGAGTTCAGCAGGAACGCCAGGTTGTCTATCATCGAATAATAGGTTCCGAAGCCAGCGCGCACGGCGGTGTTGCCGTTGCCGAAGGGGTCCCAGGCGAGGCCGACGCGGGGACCGAACAACTTGGTGGCGTTGTTTTTTGTGTAGACGGAATTGCCGACGAGCGGATTGGTTTCGAGCACATTGTTGGCGTCGGTGACATAATTGGCGGCGCGGCCAAAGGCTTCATTCCAGCCGGTGGTGAACTCGTCGCGGAGGCCCGCACGCAGGGTGAGATTCGGGCGCAGCTTGATGATATCTTCGACGTACCACGCGCCCATCCAATTGCGCCAGCCGAGCGGCGAAGGATTGGGGAGCACTTGAAAGGTAGTGGTGGTGCCTTGCAAGAACGTCGTCATGCTGGCGAAATTCGCCAGTCCAATGCGGCGCGAGCCGGTGTCTTCGTTATCGCGCAGGCGCTGGAACCAGACGCCAAAGCTGAACTGATGAATTCCTTTGACGATTTGTACGCTGTCTTCGAGCGTGAAGAGATTGCGGGCGTTAGAAACGCCGGCGGCGTTGTTGGGTCCGGCGGCGGTGATGCTAGCGAGCCCTGTGGTGGTGGTTCCGCCGCCGATCACGATACCGCCGGGGCCGAGGCCTGTGACGAAATCCAGGCTGGGCGAAAGCGGTACGAAGGATAGCGCACCGAAGCCGAAAGCCGCACGGGAGAACCCAGCGGTAAAGCTATTCAGAATGCGCGGGGAGAAAATGTGGGTTTCCTGCGCGCTGGCGACTTGGCTGCGCAGCGCGACGGACGAGCCGAAGAGGGGATCCGCCTGGGGAATGACGCTGTTGCCATCGTCGATGGTGTAGGAGCCGGAAAACGAATCGCGGTCGCTGAGAATATAATCCGAGCGCAGGGTGCCGAAATTTTCTTGAATGCTTTGCTTCGGATTGTAAAACGCCTTGGCGGTACCGCTGGGGAAATTGGTTCCGGGGACTAACAACTCGGGACCGTTGGCTAGAGGCCAGTACGACATGTAGTTCAACATGGCCGGATTGAGATTCGCGACTTTGGTGTATACGCCCGAGGCATTCGGCAGGAACCCGCTGCGGGCTTGGGCGTCAGGGACGACGCTGACGTTGGTGACGGCCAGGCGCTGCTGGAATCCTTCATAGTTGCCGAACAGGAACAGCTTGTCCTTCTTGATGGGGCCACCCAGGGCGGCCCCGAACTGATTTCTGCGGAAGGGCGGGACGAAGCCTTGATCGAAAGTATTGCGGGCGTCGAGCGCGCTGTTGCGTAGAAATTCGAACAGCGAGCCGTGCAGTTGATTGGTTCCGGATTGCGTGACGATGGTGACTTGCGCGCCGGCGCGCTTGCCGTATTCCGCCGAGTAGGTATCGGTAAGGACGTTGAATTCGCGCACGGCGTCGATACCCAGCAGTTCGCCGCTTACGCCGCCGGGGGTCACGGAAAGCTGGCTGGAGCCGGTATATTCGACGCCATTCCACAGAAAAATATTATCGAGGGGGCGCTTGCCCGAAACCGAGAAAGTGTTGCCCATACTGGTAATGGTGTTGGCGACTCTTCAGGCCATAGCTGATGGCTCCCGGATTCAACGCGATCAAGTTGTCGAAGCTGCGGCCGTTGAGGGGAAGATCTTTGATTTCGCGCTCGCTGACGAGTCCGGAGACTGAGGAGGTGGTGGTGTTCACTACCGGGGTTTCCGCAATCACGGTGACCTGCTGCACGAGGTCGCCGACTTCGAGTTGCAGGTTGACGACTGCTTCTTGACCGACGACGAGGTTGATGCCGGTGCGAACTACCGACTTGAAACCGGTCTTTTCGGCTTTCAATTCCTGCTGACCGACGGGCAAGGAGAGCACATGGAAGTTGCCGTCAGCGTCGCTGACTACGGATCGCGTGGCGCCGGTTTCAAGGCTCTTCACTGTGACGGTGACGCCGCCGACAGCGGAACCAGTGGCGTCCTCGACGCGGCCGGAGATTTCCGCGGACACCTGAGCTTGCAACAGCGCTGGCGTGAGTACGAAGAGTGCTAGCAGCAGATGTTTCATTACGTCTCCCCCTGTCGTGCCGAACCTATAACTATATATAGTGGCACGCGGATGAGCTACTGCGCGTTGGCCATTTCGTCGTAGTAGCGGCCGATGCTGGTGGCCCAGGCGCTGGTGCTAACGGAGTCGCCCCACCCTAGGTCGCCCAGCTTGAGCTGCGCTTGCACCTGATCTTTCGGAACCTTCTTGCGCACAAGTTCGCGCATGCGGCGGTTCATTTCGGCGAAGCGGGCACGGTAGGCACGGACGTCGTCCTTCTTCATGACTCGGCCGTGGCCGGGGATCATGGTGTCGAAATCCATCTTAAGCAGATTGTCGATGGTCTTGACGAATTCGATGGCGCTGCCTCCGGCGTCGTAGTCGATCACGGGCATGCCGTCGATGATCAGGTCACCGGTGTGGACAGTTTTGAGATCGGGGAAGTAGATCACGGTGTCGCCGTTGGTGTGGCCGCGGCCGAGGTAAAACAACTGGACTTCGACGCCTCCCAGGTAGACGGCGGCTTGATCGGCGAAGACGATGTTGGGCTCGCCGGGCTGCTTGATGCGCAGGAAATTGGCACGAATGTTTTTGTGGGCGATGATATCGATTCCCATTTGGCGGATGTTGACGTTGCCGCTGGCGTGATCGCCGTGGTGGTGGGTGTTGAGCAGGTACTTGACCGGCAAGGGAGACACGGCTTTCACTTGCGCCAGGACATCGGGGACGTTTTCGGGATATTTATCGTCGATCAGGATCAGGCCTTCGGAGGTGACGCGGAGAGCGACGTCGCCGGGCTCGTGGATGAGGCCGTCGTCGGGTCCGTTGGGGCGGCAGCCGCGGGTACCGCAGGGGAGAAAGGGGCCGCGAATTACGTACAGGCCGTCTTTCACTTTCTCGGTGCGCATGGGGCCGCGTGCTAGTTTTTCTGTGTTTTGTTTTAGGGGGAATTGTTGGGTCAGGGCGGCGGCGCCAGCTAGGGCCAGTGCGGCTAGAATGCGTAATGTGGTGGAGAGTCGCATGCGGACGCAGTATGGTAGCGTAATCGTTTGCGTTGCGCAAGAGTGGCCGGACCCGAGGTCCGGCGCGGCCGGGGACGTCCGCCCCACTTAACCGTTTATGATTCGATCCAACAACTTTCGGGCGCGGCTGGCGGCGCGGGCGCTGGAGGACGAGAGCTTCCGGCGAGCGCTGCTGGAGAATCCGCGAGCGGTGGTGGAGCGGGAATGCGGGCTGCTGCTGGGGACGGACGTTAAACTGCCGGAGGACCTGCTTATCGAAGTGCATCAGGAGAGCTCGCGTGTTATGCATTTGATAATTCCGGAGGGTGTGCTGCCGGGGGAACAGGACAACGATCTGTTGGCGTTCTGGGAACAGATTCTGCGGCCGGGGGCATGAGCGGGGGGGCGCGGCTGCCGTTTGAGGATGTCTGGTGCGGCTGCGGGGACGGACCTCGCGAACTTCTTTCGCAGATTTGCGGCTCGCCGTTGCTGGCGGCTTTCACGATATTTCGCGATGGTGACGCGCGGCGATTCCTGGCGTCGGGCGACGAAATTTATCGGGATTTTTGCGAGCTGCTGCAAAGAGGTGCCCTGGCGGAGTTCTTTGTGGAGTACCCGGAGCTGGCGCGGTTGGTCGACGTGTGCAACAGCGACTGGCGGGATGCTCATCGCGAGTTTCTAGCTCGCGTGGCTGCGGATTTCGGCGGAGAAAAAGTTGTGAGTATTGAGCCTTCGCTTTCTGATCGGCACGGGGGGCGAACCGTCATGGGCGTCACTTTTGCGTCAGGACGGAAGGTGGCGTATAAGCCTCGGGAGATGGCGCTCGAGCGTGGTTACTTCGGATTGCTCGATTGGCTGAACGCGGAGGGGGCGCCGGTTGAGCAGAGAATTCCGCAGATCGTCGAGCGTGCGGGATATGGGTGGGCGGAATGGGTAGATCACGAGCCTTGCCGAGATGAGAATGAGGTTCGCGATTATTTTACGCGTGCGGGCGCGTCGCAATGTTTGTTTTATGTGTTGCACGCTGCCGACGCCCATATGGGGAACTTGGTGGCGGCGGGTGGTTATCCGGTTTTAGTGGATGCGGAGTGCCTGCTGCAACCGCAGCGCTTCCGGGACGAGGACGCGCTGGAGGATCTGTTGAGCGCAGGTTTTCTGCCACGCCCCAAAGTAGGGCGCGGCGGCGCAGCCGACTTCAGTGGGTTGGGCGGGGATGGCGGCGAAGTTACCGAGTATCGCGTGCCGGTGTGGAGCGCGGTGAATACGGACGCGATGTCGCTGCGCTTTGTGCCTGGAATTTTGTTGTCGCAAGATAATGCTCCGGTTGTAGACGGCGCGCGTGCAGAGGTGCGGAATTATTCGGCTGAGTTTTTGGTGGGATTTGAGGGCATGTATCGCTTTGTGGTGGACCGGCGTGCGCGGTTGCTGGGGCGCGAGGGGCCGCTGGAGGCGTTGTTTTCGGCGCGGGCCCGGGTGTTGCTGCGGAGCACTCGCGAGTATGTCGCGATCCTGAATCGTTCGCTGCATCCGGGCTACTTGAGAGACGGCAAGCGGCGCTCGGAGATGCTGCGGGAGTGGGTGGGGCGCGACTCGCTGGGGTTGTCTGGGGATATCCTCGATCAAGAAGCGGAGGCTTTGGGCAATCTCAACGTCCCGTATTTCAGCGCGGCCGCGAACCAGACGACTTTGCAGGCGGAAGGACGCGTTTCGTTGGCGGATTATTTTCATGTGGCGGGGCGCGAGGTGGTGGCGGGGCGCCTGCGGGAGATGGATGAGGCCAATCTGCAGGGCTTGTCGGGTTCGCTCAAAAGCCTTCTGACTTTATTGTCGCTTGCGGTTTAATTTATTGACAAGGCCGCGGAAATGCTGTTATAAAGTGATCCTGCAAGGAGGCGGAAATGGCTGCCAAGACAAACGTCCAACAATTGCAAAAGGCCGGGATCATTGCGGCAAAACATAATTTGACGGAAGCGGATCAGGCCAAGGTGAACGGTCTCAGCGACAATGAAGTATCGGCATTGATCAGCGCCCGGCAAAAGCTGGGCGACGCGCTGCTCAAGAAGACCGCAAAGGGCGGTAAGTTTCCGCATCCGGACAGCTTCAGCTATTAGTGCAGACCAACAGCCAGCGATTGCGGGAGAAGATCGAACTGGTGCGGCCCCGCTTGCGGCAAGCGGCGGGAGAAGTTTGGCATCATCCACGGCTGGCGGAATTATTTCCGGAGTTGCTGGCTACGGTGCACTCTGTAATTCGCGCGACGGTACCGACGCTCAAAACCGCCGAGGCGTGCGCCCGGGCGCGCGCCGCGGAAGATCCGGTTTGCGCGGGCATGGTGGAGTATCTGGCGGCGCATGCGGTGGAGGAAAAAGACCACGACGAATGGACTCTCGACGATCTTGAAACGTTGGGAGTGAAGCGCGAGGAAGTGTGGGCGCGGGTTCCTTCTCCGGCGGCGGCGGCGTTGGTGGGGGTGCAATATTACTGGATGCGTCACGTGCATCCGGTGGCGTATTTGAGCTATCAGGCGATCATGGAAAACCCGCCGTCGCCGGAATTTCTGGAGCGGGCAGTGGAGCGAACGGGATTGCCGCGCGAGGCGTTCGCGACGCAGTTTTTTCATGCGACTGTCGATCCGCATCACGTGGCGGACTTTGACCGGTTGGTGGATTCCTTGCCGCTGAACGAGTGGCACCACAGCATTTTGGGGGTGAACGCTTTTCAGAGCGTGGAGCTGCTGGCGCAGGTTTACGACGATCTGCTGTACCGCTTTGAAACCAGAAATAGGGACGGAGCCTGATTATTGTTCCGATTCGGAATGCTCTTCGAATGTTGGACTTGGGCGGGATGCGCGGAATGTGTTTCGCGCTTGGAGTGAGAGTTTAGAACGGCTTGCCAGTTTGGAACAATAATCAGGCTCCGTCCCTATTTGTTAGAATGCGCGTGGGGAGTTATGGTCGACCGCCGGGTCTTACACTACGAGGTTCAGGAGAAGATCGGCGCGGGCGGGATGGGCGTGGTCCACAGGGCGCTCGACACTAAGCTGCAGCGCATCGTGGCGCTGAAATTTCTCTCCGGGGGACTGGCAGCGGACCCGGCGCAGCGGCAGCGCTTCGTGCGTGAGGCCATGGCGGCGTCTTCGCTGGACCATCCCAACATCTGCACGATCTACGAAATTAACGAAGCCGAAGACGGACAGTTGTTCCTGGCGATGGCCTATTATCCCGGCGAAACGCTCAGCCAGATGCTGCGCGGCGGACCGCTGACGCTCGAGCGCACGCTCGATATCGCAATCCAGGTGGCAGGAGCTCTGGAGCGGGCTCATCAGCACGGGGTGACGCATCGCGATATCAAGCCGGCAAATATCATGATCACCAAAGGCATGGTGAAGGTGCTGGATTTCGGGCTGGCAAAGCTGGCCGACGAAGCCGGATTGACGCGTGAAGGCGAGGCCATGGGGACGGTGCGCTACATGTCGCCGGAGCAGGCTACCGGCAAATACGTCGATCCGCGCACGGATATCTGGGCCGTGGGCGCGGTGTTTTACGAAATGCTGACGGGCGTGGCCCCGTTTGTGGGGGCCACCAGTCAGGGGGTTTTGCACGCGATCCTTACGCAGGCAGTGGCACCCCTGGCGCCGCAGTTCACCAACGTGCCGCCGGAGGTAGATTGGGTGATCGCTAAGGCTCTGGCGAAGAATACCAAGGACCGCTACGGAGAGATGTCGGAGATGCTGGCGGATCTGGAGGCGATTCGCGAGCACCGGGCACCGAGCTCGGCGTCGGGGAGCTCGGTTTCAAAACCACTGGATGTCGCGGCCATGGCAGTGCTGCCGTTTGAGAATCTCAGCGGCGATAAAGAGAACGAATACTTCAGCGATGGTTTGACGGAAGAAGTGATCAACGCGTTGTCGCAGATTAAGGGGCTGCGCGTGGTTTCGCGAACCTCGTCTTTCGAATTCAAGGGCAAGGCGCAGGACATCCGCAAGATCGGCGAGGTTTTGAAAGTGCAGTCGCTGCTGGAGGGCAGCGTGCGCAGCATCGGGAACCGGCTGCGGGTTACGGCTCAGCTGACGGATGTCGCCACCGGTTATCATGTGTGGTCGCATCGCTACGATCGCGAAGTGAGCGACGTGTTCGAGATCCAGGATCAGATCAGCGCGGCCATCGTGGAGGCTCTGAAGCTGGCGCTGCCGCTGCGCACGGAGCACTCGACTGTGAGCCATGCGGACACCAACATGGAAGCGTACCAAATGTGTCTGAAGGGGCGCTTCTATTGGAATAAGAAGACTCCGGCGGGGTTGGAGAAGGCGCTGGAATTCTTTGAGAGCGCTCTGAAGGAAGATCCGGAGTGTGCGCTGGCTTATTCGGGTTTGGCTGACACTTATACGCTGATGGCGGGCTACGGACTGGCGCCGCCGCGGGAGATGTGGCCAAAGGCCAAGGCCGCGGCGCTGAAGGCTATCGCGGCGAATCCACAGTTGCCCGAGCCGCATGCGGCGCTGGGGTCGGTGCTGAACTTTTTACGATCGCAACTGGGCTGAGGCCGAGATGGAATTTCGTAAAGCGCTGGAGTTGCGGCCGCAGTTTGCGGAAGCGCATCTGCGATACGGGTTCTACTTCATGGCTACCGGACGGCTGGAACAGGCTCTGCGCCGAGCCCGCGCCGCACACCAACTGGATCCTCTTTCGGCGTCGACGACGGCGGCGGAGACCATGGTGCTCACCTATATGGGACGCTGCGAGGCCGCTATCCGGCGCTGCAAGGAAGCGCTGGAGATGCATCCCTACTTCATCGAACTGCGTTACGTGCTGGGGATGGCGTACCAGCGCTGGGCAAGTTCGATGAGGCCATCGCGGCGTTTGAAGCGGGCGCGACGATTTCCGGACGCGAGCCGCTATTCCTGTGCTGGCTGGGCGCGGCGTACGCCGAGGCTGGACGGCGCGAGCAGGCGCTGGCGATTTTGGAGGAACTGAAGCAGCGGGAAAAAGAAGGCGGTCCTCCGCTGCACCTGCCGTTCGCGGTGGTGCACACCGCGCTGGGCCAAAGGGACGCCGCGTTTGAGCGGTTGTTTCAGGCGGCGGACGCGTTTGATGGATTGGTGTGTTACATCCAGATCGTTCCGACGTACGATTCACTGCGTGACGATCCGCGTTATCTGGAGCTGCTTACACGACTAGGAATGACGCCGGTGGGCGAGCCGACGGCGACTTTGCATTTCAGTGAGGGCGCGCCGAATTGAGTGTCACAGGCGCTTGAGAATTTCGACGCCGTCGGGAGTTCCTAAACCGGCGCAGGCGTTCCAGCCGGCTTTCGCGCGATAACCTTTCACGGTTTTGGCGATGGCGTTGGTGCCTTCGGTCACGTACTTCACGATTCCCTTGCTGGCGTTGGCGTAGAGGAAGGGATTTAGCCAACCGGCGTTTTTCTTCTTGGCCTGGTTGAGTAACGCTACCAAGCCGGCCATCAGGGGAGCTACGGCGCTGGTGCCGCCTTGCGGTCCTGGGGCGCCGTGCACGCGCGAGAGATAACCTGTCGCGCTCATGGCAATGTCGGGGACGCCACGGCCGTGTTTGCCGGCTAGGGGCCGCGGGAGTTTGACTCGCTTCTGATACGCGGGCACGGGACGAGTCTGGCTTATGCCGCCGCCGCTGGCCCAGCCTCCGACGCTCAATGGTGTGCCGTCATTCCAGACGACGTCGTTGCCGTGTTCGTCGATCTGGGTGCCGCCACAGGCTAGCACCAGGTCGTCTATCGAGGGGTGCGCTACGTGAATTTTACGATCCCAATCGGCGGCGTCCATGCCGGCGGTGCCGTGGTCGCCGGCGGAGGCGCAGATAGTAATACCCAGTGCGGCCGCTTCTAGAAACACTTCGTGGAAGGCGGTTATGGTTTGCTGAGCGACGGGGTCTTCAGGGGAACTCCAACTGATGGAGATAACTCCGGGATTGCGCTCGGCGTCGTGAACGGCGGCGTTGACGGCGTCTAATAAGCCTGAGCCGCGATGCGGGGCGAAATACACTGCGATGCGCGCTTTCGGGGCGACGGCCCCAGCGACTTCGATGTCGAGCATCACTTCTCCGTCGGCGAATTGCGACTTGCGGCTGCCGCCGTGGTGGACGGAAACGGCGGCTACGTTCGGGGTCGCTAGGCGGATGCTCTTGAAGTAAGCGTGCAAATCGCTGTGTGCAAAGCCGCCGCCGAGTTCGACGATGCCGATGCATTGTCCGGAGCCGTCAAGCTCGGGAAACTTGTAGCGCTTCGCGAAGGCAGTGGCGGGAACCAGGTGGGACGTGGTGCGAGTCCGTGGACGGTAGGAAGCTTTGACGTTGGGGCGGGTGTCGAGGCCGAAGACTCCAGTGATGATGCCGTGGAATTCGCGGGGGATGGAGATGCTGCCGCTGCGTCCGCGATAGGTTCCGGTGGAGTGCTCGTACATGCTGAGTTTGGCGGGGAAAGCGGCGAGAAGATCGCCGAGGTGGCCGGTCAGCGTCAGGGAGCGTTGGGCGGCGCTGCGATGGGACACGGTCATGTTGTGGCGCTGGGCGAAATGTTCGACGGCGTCCAGATCTTCGCGACGCGCGCCGTGGCGGTGGGCAAGTTCGTCGCGAGTGAGATAAGTGCGCTTGGCTAGCGGGCGGGCGTAGAGTTTTTCTACGGTGGTGGTCAATGCCGCGATATCGTTCACGGGTCGCAGGCGGACGGTGATATTGGTGATTTCAGCGGGATCGGCTGGGCCTGTGGGGCGCGAGTTAGCCAGCGGCTGGCGCTGGCTGCCGGGAAGAGTCACGAATCGAGTGATTGCCATCGCAAAGGAATATGATAATGTGGCAGGCGATCACAAGGAGGGAACCCGAATGGCACGATCCCGCCGAGGTTTCTTGAAGGGCGCCGCTGCTGGAGCGGCGGTTGCGGTGGTGGCTCCGCAGCCACGGGCGAAGGCGCAGGAGAGCGCTCCGCGAAATGCGACCGCGCAACCGAATGCGACTACCGTCGCGGCGGACACGGGGCGGCGTCCGGTTACTGTGGCATCACGGATCGTTGAGCATCCGGGGTCGGACTTTATGGTGGACGTGCTGAAGACTCTCGACTTCGAGTATCTGGCGGCGAATCCAGGCTCGACGTTCGAAGGACTGCACGAATCACTGATCAATTACGGCGATAACAAAATGCCGGAGTTTCTGACTTGCTGCCACGAGGAATCGGCAGTGGCGATGGCGCACGGCTACGCCAAGATCGAAGGCAAGCCGATGATCGCCATGATGCATGGAACGATCGGCATGCAGCATGCGTCGATGGCGATCTATAACGCCTACGTCGACCGCGTGCCGATTTATATGGTCGCGGGCAATCACGCCGATGGGGCGGAGCGGAGTCCGGGCGTGGCGTCGCTGCATAGTGCGCAGGATATCGGCGCGCTGGTTCGCGATTACGTAAAGTGGGACGATCAGCCGTATTCGCTGGGGCATTTCGCGGAATCAGCGGTGCGGGCTTACAACATCGCGATGACGCCTCCGATGGCTCCGGTTTTGATCGTGGCGAACTATGAATTGCAGGCGCATCCCAATCTGCAAGGCGATTTGCGGATTCCGAAGCTGAGCCGGACGACTCCGCCGCAGGGGGATTCGGGGGCGGTGGCGGAGGCGGCGCAGATGCTGGTGGCGGCAGAGCGACCGTTGATTATCACGGAGCGGACGGCGCGGACGCCGCACGGGATGAAGCTGATGATCGAACTGGCGGAGACGCTGCAGGCTCCCGTAAGCAATTCGGAGCGCATGGATTTTCCGAATCGCCATCCGCTGGCGGGAACGGGCGGGGCCGGTTATCAGGCGGATGTGGTGCTGAATCTGGAAGTGAACGATGTTTCGAATTCGGCGCGGGCGGCAAGGGCGCGCGGGGCGAAGACCATCAGCATTACTTCGTTGAACCTTTCGCACAAGAGCAACATTCAGGAGTTCGGGCATTATCCGGAAGTGGATCTGAATATTGGCGCGGATGCCGAGGCGACGCTGCCGGCGCTGATTGAAGCTTGTAAGAAACTGATCACGGCGGACCGCAGGCGGGCTCTCGACGAACGCGGCGCGAAGCTGGCGGAGGCGCACAAGCAGGCTCGGGCGCGCGATATCGAGCTAGCGGCGGTGGGCTGGGATGCGAGTCCGGTGAGTCTGGCGCGGTTATGCGCGGAGTTGTGGCCACTGATCAAGAGCGAAGACTGGTCACTGGTGTCATGGCAAGGATTCATCAGCCAATGGCCGCGGCGATTGTGGACCTTCGACAAACACTATCAGTACATCGGCGGGCAGGGCGCGGGCGGCATGGGTTACGGCGCGCCCGCGGCTGTGGGGGCGGCGCTCGCTAACAAGAAGCATGGGCGGTTGAGCGTTTCGATCCAGACGGACGGCGACTTGAACTATGCTCCGGGCGTGCTATGGACGGCGGCGCATCATCAGATTCCGCTGTTGACGATTATGCATAACAACCGCGGGTATCACCAGGAAGTGATGTTTATCGAGCAGCAGGCGAGCATTCGCAATCGCGGGGCCGACCGGGCGCACATCGGGACCAAGCTATGGAACCCCAATATTGATTACGCGAAGATGGCGCAGGCTTATGGGCAGTACGCCGAGGGTCCGATCACTGATCCTAAGGATCTGGCGCCGGCGTTCCAACGGGCGATTGCGCAGGTGAAAAAGGGCGAGCCGGCGCTGATCGATGTAGTGACGCAGCCGCGCTAGGAGTCCATCTATGCTTAGATTTTCGCTACTTGTGTTGCTAGCAGCTACGATGAACGCGCAGGGAAATGCCGCGCACGGGAAAGAACTGTTCCTAAAATATTCCTGTTATGCGTGCCATGGGTTCTCGGGGCAAAACGGGCCGGGGGCTCGGCTGGTGCCGATGAAGATCGCGCAGGTGGGATTCATTGCTTACGTGCGGAATCCGCCGCGGCCAAATCAGATGCCGTCGTATTCGGCCAAGGCGGCGCCGGATGCGGACATGGCCGATATCTACGCGTACCTCAAGACGCTGCCGGATTCGGCGCCGTCCGCGAAAAGTGTTCCTTTGCTGAATCAGATTCTCACTGCCCCTTGACGATTTAGAAGCAATCAGAGTAGATTAACTTCCGGGAGATTTAAACATGAAAATTCGATCGATGATTTTGCCAGCTGGGGTCTTGCTCGCGTTGGCGGCTGCGCCGGCGTTTGCGCATCATTCGTTTGCCGCCGAGTATGACTCGAACAAGCCGGTGACGTTGACGGGCACGGTCACGAAGATGGAATGGCAGAATCCGCATGCGCGCTTTTACGTCGATGTCAAAGACGAGAGCGGCAAGGTTACGAACTGGGAATTCGAACTGGGGAGTCCCAATGGGCTGATGCGTAAAGGGTGGACGCGCAATTCGCTCAAAGAGGGCGACAAGATTACGGTCGACGGCTATTTAGCTAAAGACGGCGCTCATCTGGCGAACGCCCGTACGGTGGCGCTCGCCGATGGGCGTAAAGTATTTGCCGGAGCGGCCGACGACGGCGGCCCCAGCAAATAGGCGGTTTAGGGTTTGCCGAATTTCGCGGCGTCAATCGGCACGTTGATTTTCACGTCGCTGAGTTGGAAGGAATCTCTGCCATCCAACCAGGAGAACGTGTATTTAAACGGAAACTTGATGCCATTGACGTCGCGATAATCGGAGTAGTCGATCTGCGTCGGGACGCGGCCGATGGGGGACGCGCTATAGCGAACCATGCGCACCAGCAGGCCAGTCTTGGTGTCGAAGTAAAACGTCGCCAGCAGTCCACGCGGGCCGCTGCCCTGCACCACTTGCACCTCTTTATCGCCGATGCTGTCGAGCGAGCCGGAACGCCAGTTGTTGAGCGCCGTCTTGATCTGCCCGGGGAAGGACAGCAGCGCGTCGAGTCTGGCTCCGTCGAGCTCACTGCCGGTGAGATCGTACTCAGGGAACAGGCCGCGCGGCGATTTGATCCAGCCAGAGGTACCGTTGTAGGCGCGGGTACTGTCGCCACGCTCCGGGTGATCTTTGAACGCGATCAGAGTGGTGCGCTGATCCGGGGATTTCGCGAAAATCTGGAATGAGCCGCCGCCGCCAAGGCCTTCGTAGCCTAAGCTGCTGCCGGTGGCGATGTAGCTGGTGAGTCCGGCCAGACGCTGGGCTCCGCCAACGGCTTGAATGTATTTGTCCAGAACCTGGGTGGCGGGGGGCACGCCTTCGCCGGGGACGACGATGTCGTTGCGCTCGTCATTCGGAGTGCCGTAGAGCGCGTCGAGGCCGATGGTGGTCGAGGGCATGAAGCGGCCGTGATGGCAAGTCCAGCAGGTCACCATCTGGACGCCGCCGAAGTTGGTCTTGTTGATGACGGCCACCATCTCCACCATCTTGCGCGCGGTTTTCTTTTTGGGCGTGTCGAATTCCCAATTCACTTTGTCGGTGCCGGCGGCGACGTGGCAATCGGCGCAGTCGTAGCCGAGGGCGGCGGCCATCACTCCCATGCTGCCCAGGAAATCGCTCACGGTGAGGCCTTTGAGCGTGCTGGTGGTGACGTTCTTAAACGCTTCGCCCGCGGTTTGCGTTTTCGGTGCGGGGGTTTGGGCCCAGGCGACGGCTCCCGCAGCGACCGCCAGTGTCAGGCGGCTCGACCAGAGTTTCATGGTGATTCTCTCCTCAATTCTCGTTGGCATTTTGGCCGTCATTCAGTATAGTCTACTGTTTCCCAAGGTGGACGCTGTCTTTTTCGTTTTCATTGCAGAAGCTTTCGAAGATGTCGGCGTCGGCCAGCAGGTCGTGGGGGATTTTGACTGTAAACGGTTTGCTGTACATTTGCGGATCGTCGAAGGTCATTTCGACATCCATGTGTCCGAAGTCGCGGCGGTGGAAGCGTTCAGTGATGTGTAGGGCTTCGCTGTGCGGGTGGCCCGTCAAATCCAAACTGGTCTTATCGTTGAAGCCGGCGGTCTCGACGACGAAAACATCGCGCTCCCAATGGCCGACTGAGTAGCCTAGGTAAGCCGGATAATCGAATTCCTTGGGCAACTTGCGGCCGTCGGTGTAGATCTGGCGGCGCAGGTTGTCCACTTCATAAAGGATGACGGTCAGGCGCGGGGCTTGCACGATCTTGATGGGTTCGGAGAGAAGGCCGGCCAGGGGGATGCCGGCGATATCGGAGCAAACCGCGGCTGGGTTGTCGTTGGCAGCGCGCTGGCGCATGAGGGACGCTGCTGTTGGGCGCAGCGGCGATTCTCCGGGCCTAAAATCGATCAGGATATTGAAACCGTATTTGTGCTGTGTGCCGATTTCCATGCCGGGCACGCTCACTTTGATGGCGTCATCCAGGAAGTCTCCGAAGAGGCGCTTCACTTCGGCCACGGTAGTAATCTCGTGCATCCACACGCCGGATAGATCGGGCTTGCCGGCGATGCGCGGCGCGGGAGCGGACAGATTCGGTTTGCCGTCGCGGGTGCGAGGCGTTCCTGGCGTGGGAAAGTTCAACCATTGTGCGTCGCCCCCCGTGCAGAGTAGCGTGAATAGGATGATCAGGGATGGCTTCCGCATGTTTGAACCATGCTAACAGGAAGGATCAACTGGTACGGGGTTTCTAAGTGGGCCCTTTAAGCCAGCCTTCGGCGGGCTGATGCGGCCATCGGCAGCTCCGCCCGAGACGTCGGGCTTGAGAACCGCTTAGGCGGGAATTTGTGATAACGTAGTCAAAAGCGTGGAGGCAATACCATGAAAAACAGAATCCTGTCCGTTCTGGCAGTCGGCGGCGCGTTGATGATTCCCGCGGTCCCGCTGCTGGCTCATCATTCGTTCGCGGCTGAATACGATTCAAACAAGCCGGTGACCTTGACGGGTACCGTCACCAAGATGGAGTGGCAGAATCCGCATGCTCGCTTTTACGTGGACGTGAAAGACGAGAGCGGAAAAGTCACCAACTGGGAATTCGAACTCGGCAGCCCCAACGGTTTGATGCGCAAGGGCTGGACGCGCAATTCGCTCAAAGAGGGCGATAAAATCACCGTCGACGGCTACCTGGCGAAAGACGGCGCACATCTGGCGAACGCGCGCACGGTGGCGCTGGCCGATGGCCGCAAAGTGTTCGCCGGCGCGGCTGACGACGGCGGCCCCAGCAAATAAATAACCTCCGCCCGCGCAAGGGAGACTCTCGCCATGAAGCCAGGGATGCGTGTGCTCGTGATAAGTGTGCTTTTCGCCGCCGCAGCCGGGGCCCAGCCCACGCCGCGGCTGGCGGATGGCAAAGTGGACTTCGGCGGCAAGGGTGTGTGGGCTCCGATCTGGGTGCTGGACTGGGCGAATCCGAAGTACGTGGATAAGGCCGTGGAGGTTCCTTTCTCCCCGGCTGCGCTGGCCAAGTTCCAGGAACGGCGCGCTAACAACTCGAAAGACGATCCGGAAGGGTATTGTCTGCCTCCAGGAGTGCCGCGCTACACGGGGACGCCGTATCCCTTCCAGTTGATCCAGCTTCCCGACCGCCTGGTAATTCTGTATGAAGGCGCGTCGCATATGTACCGGACAGTGTTTATGGACGGGCGCAAGCACACGGCTGAAGACAAGCTGAATCCGACCTGGCTCGGCGAATCGATTGGCTGGTGGGAAGGCAACGACACGCTGGTGGTGGATTCGGTGGGCTTCAACGGGCGCACTTGGCTGGATTATGTGGGGCATCCGGCGACCGAGAAGCTGCACGTGATCGAAAAATTCCGGCGGCCGGATTTCAATACGCTGAGTTACGAAGCGACCATCGACGATCCGGGCGCTTACACCAAGCCCTGGACCACCAGTTTCAAAATCCCCTTCAAGGCGGGATGGGACCTGTTGGAATACGTTTGCCTGGAGAATAACAAGGACCTGGTTCATCTGGGCACGAACGAACCGAAATAATCCGTAGGAAAATTTAAGGAAGAATATGAGTGTGGATTTAGCGCAAGCGGGAGTGTCTGCGGCGGCGTGGGACGTTTTGCAAGGAGCCTACGATCTGCAGGTGCATGTGGCGCCGGATGTGATCGAGCGCCGCATTGACGATCTGGATCTGGCTAAGGAATTTTTGGCGCATGGGCTGAAGGGGTTTGTGTTGAAGTCGCACTACTTCCCTACGGCGGAGCGCGCCAGCGTGGTCACCAAAGCGGTTCCGGGGATTCGGGCTTTCGGCGCGATTGCTTTGAATCATAGCGTGGGCGGGCTGAATCCGGTGGCCGTCGAACTCGCGGGTCGGTCCGGCACGAAGATCGTTTGGATGCCAACTGTCGATGCCGCGAACGAAACCGCGGGGCGTCCGGACGGGACCAAAGCCAAACTGCCGTTCTGGGCGAAGATTCAGTTGGAGCTGGCGGCGACGGGGATCAATCCGCCTCCGATGACGGTGATCGATGCGGACGGGAACTGCTCGGCTGCGGCGCGGACGGTACTGGAGCTAATCAAGAAGTACGACATGGTTCTGGCGACCGGGCATCTGGGGCGCAAGGAAATTTTCGCTCTGGTGAAGACGGCGAAAGAGATTGGGCTGCGCAAAGTAGTGGTGACGCACGCGGAGTTTCCGTCGCAGAATCTGACGGCTCAAGAGCAGTTCGAGCTGGGGGAGTTGGGCGCGGTCATCGAGCATTGCTTCACGACTATGCATACGGGCAAGTCGTCCTGGGAAGGCATGTTTGAGGCTACCCGCAAGACTGGCGTGAAGCGCACCTTCCTTTCGACGGATTTGGGGCAAACGATTAATCCGCCGGTGGCCGAAGGGTTCGCGATGTTCGCGCAGAAGATGCTGGATGCGGGATTCAGCGTGAGCGACATCCGGCACATGGCAACGACGATCCCGGCATCGCTGGTGGAATAGACTTCATGGCAGATCAAAAAAACATTTTGGTGTTCAGCGCGCATGCGGCTGACTTTGTGTGGCGGGCGGGGGGTGCGATTGCGCTGTATGCTTCGCGAGGGTATCGCGTGCGCATCCTGTGCCTGTCGTTTGGCGAGCGCGGCGAGAGTCAGGGCGCCTGGAAGCAGCCGGGGATGACCATCGAGAAGGTGAAAGAGATCCGGCGGGCGGAATCGACACGCGCGGCGGGGATTTTGGGGGCTGAGATTCGCTTCTTTGACTCGGGCGATTATCCGATCGTTCCTACGCAGGAAACCATTCAGGCGATCGTCGAGGAATACCGCGAGCTGCAGCCGGAGTTTGTGTTGACGCATTCGTTCAAAGATCCGTACAATCCGGATCACGAGACGGCGAATCGGGTGTCGCTCGAGACGCGCGTGTATTCGCAGGCGCTGGGTTATCCGGCGAAGGGCAAGCCGCTGAATGCGCCTCCGGTGTTCATCTTTGAACCGCATCAGCCGGAGCAATGCGAGTTTCTGCCGCAGGTGCTGCTGGATGTGACTCCGGTCTGGGAGACCAAGCACAAATCCATGGAGTCAATGGAAGCGCAGGGGCATTTGTGGCAGTATTATACGGATCTGGGGAAACGGCGCGGGACGCAGGCGGTGCGCAACGGCGGTCCCAAAGACATTAAGTATGCGGAGGCTTTCCAGCGCGTGTATCCGTGGGTGACTTCCGAATTGTCATGAGCCACAAGGTTGTCCGCAACATCAAGCGTCCGGATCCGGAGGTGGTGCGCGCGCTGGGCGAATTGGGTGTCGCGACCGCGCATGAGGCGCAGGGGCGGACGGGGTTGATGAAACCTTATATGCGCCCGATTTATCCTTCGGCGCGGGCGGCGGGGACGGCGGTGACGATTTCTTCGCAGCCGGGCGACAATCTGATGATCCACGCGGCGATGGAAGTTTGCCAGCGCGGCGACATCCTGGTTGTAACTACTACTTCGGAATCGACGGACGGCATGTTCGGCGAATTACTGGGGGTTTCGTGCGAGGCGCATGGGGTGGTGGGATTGGTTACCGATGCGGGCGTGCGCGATACGGCCGAGTTAACGGCGATGGATTTTCCGGTGTGGGCGCGGGCGATTTCGGCGCAGGGGACCGTGAAGTCGACCGCGGGATCGGTGAACGTGCCGGTGGTTTGCGCGGGGATGACGGTCAACCCGGGGGACGTGGTGGTAGCAGACGCCGATGGTGTCGTAGTCGTGCCGCGCGCGCAGGCCGTGGCTGTGGCACAGGCGGGGCGCGATCGCATCGACAAGGAAGCGAAAACGCGCGAGCGGCTGCGCAATGGCGAGTTGGGCGTTGATTTCTACGGGCTGCGTGAGAAGTTAAAGCAGCTTGGTGTCAACTACGTTGACGAGGAGTAACAACCATGGGGCAGATTGTATTTGCCGCGGCGACGGTGCACGCGCCGCAGCTATTTGTTTATCCGCCGAGCGAAGATCCTAAGCAACTGGACGCGGACATCGCGGCGATGCGGCATTTGGGGACGCTGCTCGACGAGACCAAGCCGGATCTGGCAATTGTGATCGGTAGCGATCATCTGGAAACATTCTTTCTGCATGCCGTACCTACGTTCGCCATCGTCGGCGGTCTGCATTCGAAGGCAGCGTTCGCGCGCAAGACTTACTCGCTGCCGATTCATCCGTTCGCGGAAGAGCTCCTGGATAAGCTGGTGCTGGGCGGCTTCGATATGTGTTTCTCGCAGGACGCGGAGCTGGGGCATTCCTTCGCGGCGGTCTACGAGTGGGTGATCGAGGGACGTAAGATTCCGGTGCTCCCGATCTTCGTGAACACTTATCTGCCGCCGCTGCCGACCGCCCGGCGCTGCGCGCAATTAGGCGCGGCGATCAAGGAGATTGTCGAGACAACCAAGCTGAAGGTCGCGGTGATTGCTAGCGGCGGGATGTCGCATTATCCGGGGGCGTGGAAATATCCACAGCCGGATTTCGATTTCGACTGGTGGGCGATTGCGCATATGGAGCGCGGGAATCATGAGGCGCTGCTGAATCTGACCAATCCGCAGTTGGATGAAGTGGGCAACACCGAGATGCTGCCGTGGATGATGCTCTTTGGGGCGATTGGGAATCAGCCTGGGGAGCTGATCACGTATCAGCCGACTTGGCACCACGGACACGCCGTGATGAGTTTCATTCCGAACAAGAAAAATACTCCGACTACGCCGGACCCGGCGCCTACCTGGAGCTTTTCGGGGAAGACGGGATATCAGTTCTATACGCATCCGGACCCGAATGACTATCCGCTCAATAAGGTTCTGTACGACCTGCGCTTCTCGGGTGATTTGCGGCGCAAGCTGTTCTCAGACACGCAGGCGGTGGCGAAGGAATATGGGTTGAGTCCCAAGCAGGCTGTGGCGCTCGAAACTATGAAGGACGAGAGCATCGATGCGGTGAGGTCTCTGAAGCCGCATCCTCTGGTGGACGCGGGGGCGCATCCGCTGGGGATGTGGATGTCGCTGATCGTGGTGCAGGCCGAGCAGCGGCGGATGCGGGCGGAGCAGGAGAAGCGATAGACATGAAGATTTGCGTGGCGGGACAGGGGGCTTTCGGCATTAAGCATCTGGAGGCGCTGTCAAAGATTGACGGCATCGAAGTGGTGTCGCTGGCCGGGGGGAATCCAAGCGCTACCGAAGAGGTTGCGAAGCAGTTCGGCATTCCGCATTGGACGACCGATTTGGCGCAGGGCCTGGCGCAACCGGGCGTGGCGGCGGCGATCCTGACGACTCCAACGCATCTGCACGCGGACCAGGCGGAGCAATGCATGCGCGCGGGCAAGCATGTGATGGTAGAGATTCCGATGGCGGATTCGCTGGCGGATTCCGAGCGCCTGGTGCGGGTGCAAAAAGAAACTGGGGTGGTGGCGATGGCGGGCCACACGCGGCGTTTCAATCCGAGTCATCAGTGGATTCATAAGCGCGTCAAGGCCGGCGAGCTGAAGATCCAGCAGATGAATGTGCAGACTTATTTTTTCCGGCGCACGAATATGAATGCGGCTGGCAAACCTAGAACCTGGACGGATCATTTGCTGTGGCACCATGCTTGCCACACCGTCGATTTATTTCAGTATCAGACTGGCGAGGCGGCTTCGCTGGCGCAGGCGGTGCAAGGGCCAATGCATCCTCAGCTCAAGATCGCGATGGACATGGGCATCATCATGAAGGTTCCGTCGGGCGCGGTTTGTACGCTGTCGCTATCGTTTAATAACAAGGGTCCGCAGGGGACTTTCTTCCGCTACATTTGCGACAACGGGACTTATGTCGCACACTATGACGATCTGGTGGATGGGGAGCAGAAGCAAGTTGATCTCTCCAAGGTGGACGTTTCGATGAACGGCATCGAGTTGCAAGACCGGGAGTTTTTCGCGGCCATAAAAGAGGGGCGCGAGCCGAATGCCAGCGTGGGGCAATGTCTGCCGGCGATGCGGACGTTGGACCGACTGGAGAAGAGCATGCAGGCGGCTTGAGCGGTGGCCGGCCAGGAGGCCGGCTGCGGGCCGGAGGGCCGCCCCACTGTTGCGGGGGAATTGCAATAAGATAGACAGACGTGACTACTGCTACTCCGGCTGTCGGCAACGCGGCTAAGACCAATTTGAAGTGGGCTTGGCTGGTGTTGGCGATTGTCGCCGGCGTGGTGGTCGCGTTGCTGCCGCCGATCGAAGGGCTATCGCACCGGGCGCAAATGGTGCTGGCGATCACGGTGTTCACGGCAACGCTGTGGGCTTTCCAAGTAATGAACAACGGGGTGGCTTCCGTCATGATGATGGGGCTGCTGATCGTGGCCGGAGTGCGCGCGCCGCTGGCGCTGAGCGGGTTCGGCGGGCCGCCGTTTTGGGTGCTGGTTACGGTCTTGTTCTACGGCTTCGCGATGAAGAAGACGGGACTGGCTGAGCGGCTCTCCTACTACATTCTTTCGCTGTTTCCTGGCACTTACTCGGGCATTCTTAGTGCATTTTTCGTAATCGGTTTTGTGCTGGCGCTGGGAATTCCTTCGATGACAGTGCGCACCGCCATCATGGTGCCGATTGCATGGGCACTGGTGCAATCGCTGGGCCTAGCGAATCGCAGCCGCGGGGCAGCGCTGATCGTCTTGACGACGGTGGAGATGGCGGTGGTTCCGGGGCTCGCGTTTCTTTACGGGTCGCTCGACGGGCCGATTGTCGCGGCGGCGTTCGACGTGAAACATTTGCCGCTGACCTGGCTCGGTTATGCGCAGGTGATCACGTTTCCCACGCTGTTACTGTGCATTCTGATCCTAATCGGAAATCAATTCGTCTTGCGGCCGGAAGAGCCACTGGATGCTTCGCCGGCCTTCGCGCGCGATCGTCTGCAGGCGCTGGGCAGTTTCAAGCGGCCGGAGTTAATCACGGCCGTTGTCGTGATCCTATCGATTATTTTCTGGAGCACCGATCGCTATCATCATCTGCCGTCGTTCGTGGTCGGCACCTTCGCGATGGCGGTGTTTGCGCTGGCGGGGATTCTGCGGGATGAGGATATTGGCACGGCGGTGTCCTGGTCGCTGCTGTTGTATTTGGGCGGTGTTTTCGGGCTGGCGAATGTGATTCAAGACACTAAGATCACGGATTGGGTGGCGGGATTCTTTGTGCCGGTGGCGCGGCACCTGGTCTCCAACCTGGTGTTCTTGTCGCTCGCTTTGGCGGTCGCGATGTTCCTAGTGCGTTTTCTCGATCCGTCCAGTTTCATTGCGATCTCGGTGTTGTTCCTGTCGGTAGTCGATGTGACGAGCGCGGCGGGGATTCCGCCGTTGGTCGTGATGGCTCCGATTCTGATTGCGTCGGTGCCGTTCTGGATGTCGTACCAGAATTTCTGGCTGGCGATGGGCGAGGGGCTCACCGGGAACATGGCTTTCAGCCCGGGGCAGCGGGTGCGATTGGCGAATACTTATGCGATCCTCATGCTGATCACGGCGGCTGTGGCGGTGGGGTATTGGAAATTCATTGGGGTTTTGAAATGATCCGGGTCCTGACGATTAGCATGGTTATTCTGGCGGCGCCGCTGCTGGCGCATCACTCCTTCGCGGCGGAGTACGACGAGAAGAAACCGGTCACGCTGAAGGGCGTGGTGACCAAAGTCGAGTGGGCGAATCCGCATGCGCGCTTCTATGTCGATGTGAAGGACGATAAGGGCAACGTCACGAATTGGAATTTGGAACTGGCGAGCCCCAACGTCCTGGTGCGCAGCGGCTGGAAAAGGAATTCCTTGCAGGTGGGGGATGCGGTAGAGGTCAGCGGATCACAGGCGAAGGACGGATCGAATATGGCGAACGCGCGAGCGGTCACTTTGCCGGATGGGCGCAAGGTGTTTGCGGGATCGTCGGGCGATGGCGGTCCGCAGCCTTAAAAGGAGAACTGACGTGAGAATATTTCGCGTAATTGTCCTGCAATCGATGCTTTCGGCGGCTCTGTTACTGGGACAGAATTCGCCAACGGCCGTAACATCTCCGGCGGGGGCGGGGGCGGTTGCCAGCACGGTGCCGAAACTTCCTCCGGCGCCGGCGCCGCGGCTGCCCGACGGTAAACCGGACTTGTCGGGGATCTGGTTTGGCGGCGGCCCCGTGGGGGATCTGGAACTTGGCTTGGCTAAGGGCGAGACCATCCCGATGTTGCCGTCGGCGAAAAAAATCATGGAGGCGCGGCAGTCGAAGGACGACCCCGAGGCAAATTGTCTTCCCACGGGCATTCCGCGAACGGCGCCTTATCCCTGGACGTTTGCGACAGCTCCTGGGCGCCTGTACATTCTGTTCGAGGGCAACATCCACAGCTACCGGCAGATTTTCATGGACGGGCGCGCGCATCCGGCGGATCCGAACCCGACTTGGTATGGACACTCGGTCGGCCACTGGGAGGGCGACACCCTGGTAGTCGATACGGTCGGGTTCAACGACAGATTCTGGTTCGATTTCCGCGGGCATCCGCATACGGAGAGGCTGCACACCATCGAACGCTACACGCGGAAAGATTTCGGGACGCTGGTGAACGAGATCACCATCGACGATCCGGGAGCGTACTCCAAACCGTTTAAGGTGACGTTTAATGCGCGCCTGATGCCGCAAGGCGAGATTATGGAGTACATTTGCCAGGAAAATAATCAAGACGTGTCGCACATTAAGGGACCGGCTGGACCTCCCTAGTGGACTGGAAGACGCCCATCTGGCAGCAGTTCGGAGCTGCTATCGACATGCTGCAGAATGCAATCCGCGAGTGTCCGGAGGAAGCCTGGCAGGACATCTGGTACATCGCTTATCACACATTGTTCTTTCTGGATTACAACATGGCGGACTCGGCGGAGGGTTTTGCGCCTCCGCCGCCGTTTACGTTGGACGAATTAGATCCGGCGGGCATCATGCCGGAGCGTCCATTCACGAAAGATGAGTTGCTCACCTACCTGGAACATGGGCGCAGGAGGTGCCGGGCGAAGATCGAAGCTCTGACCGAGGAAACTGCGGACGAATGGTGCGGATTCGAGGGGCGCGAGATGGGGCGCGCGGAGTTTATGATCCATAGCCTGCGCCACGTCCAGCACCACACGGGACAATTGAATCTGATTCTTCGGCAGAAAACTGCTTCGGCGCCGCGGTGGGTGTTTAAGGCTAGCCCCACACTTCGTTAGCGGTCTCGACAACCAGTCTGAGTTTGGCCCACTGCTCTTCTTCGGCCAGCAGGTTGCCCTCTTCGGTGCTGGCGAAACCGCATTGGCCGCTGAGGCAGAGCTGATCAAGGTCGATGTACTTGGACGCTTCGTCGATGCGGCGCTTCAATTCATCTTTGGTTTCGAGCTTGCCGGTCTTGGTGGTTACGAGGCCGAGAACTACCTGCTTGTTCTTGGGGACCAGGCGCAGGGGCTCGAAGCTGCCGGCGCGGTCGGTGTCCCATTCCATGAAGTAGGCGTCGATGTTGATCTTGTGGAACAGCACTTCGGCTACGGGCTCGTAACCGCCTTGCGCGATCCACATGGATTTGTAGTTGCCGCGGCAGAGGTGCATGGTCATGCGCATGCCTTCGGGACGCCCGGAGATCGCTGCGTTGATCATGTCGGCGTAAATATCTGGAAGCTTGTCGGGATTGTCGCCGCGGTCGCGCAGCATCTGGCGCTGATCGGTGTCACACAAGTAGGTAAAGTTGACTTCGTCGAGCTGCAAATATTTGCACCCCGCCACGCCGAACGCGGCTACCGCTTTTTTGTACGCTTGGCCGAGGTCGTGATAGAACTCATCGATAACCGGGTACACCTGTCCCGTCACCGCGTTCCGGCCGCCGCGATAATGCAGCACGCTGGGCGACGGAATGGTCATCTTGGCGGTGCGGGTGGTGTTGGCTTGCAGAAACTTGAAGTGCTCGATGAACGGATGATCGACGAAGTCCAGCTTGCCGGTGACGCGCAGGCCTTTGGCCTTGGTCTTGCCTTCCTGAAAAGTGATGCCTTGCTCGGCGTCATAACCTTCGACGCCCTTCAGCCCTTCCAAGAAATCCAGGTGCCAAAAGGAACGGCGAAATTCGCCATCCGTAATTCCGAGAAGTCCGACCGCTTCCTCTTTGGCGATCAGATCTTTGATGCAGCGGTCTTCGACGGCCTTGAGTTCTTCGGCCGTAATGGCGCCTTTTTCCCGTTTGGCGCGGGCTTCTTTCAATTCTTGAGGTCGAAGCAAACTGCCGACTTGATCGGCACGAAAGGGGGGCAGACTACGTAGCATTCCAGATTGGTTATGGTAGCACGAGAATGCATGCAAACTTTCAACAAATTCGTCAAAACGGCGTCAAAAGCGGATCATTGATACAATGCTACTGGGCCTGATAGCCTTGTGGCCGCGGTTCGCTAGTACAGTATGGGCAAAATCCAATTCATTTTAAACGGGAAACCAACCAGCGGAACCTACGAGCCAGGCATGACGTTCCTGGATCTGTTGCGCGAGGATAACGGCATCACGTCGGCTAAAAACGGCTGTGCCCCGGAAGGCGCGTGCGGGTGCTGCGCGGTGCTGGTGGACGGACAACCGGTGCTAGCTTGTTTGCGCCAGCCGCAACATATGGAGGGGCGTGAGGTTGTCACGCTCGAGGGCGTTCCGGAGGAGATGCGCAATCTGCTAGGCGAGGCGTTCGTCAACGAAGGCGCGGTGCAGTGCGGGTTTTGTATCCCGGGTATCGTGGTGCGAGCGTCGTCTTTGATTAAGAGCGGAAGGGCAATGGATCGCAACGCAGTGGCCAAGGCGCTTGACGGGCATTTGTGCCGCTGCACGGGCTATGCGCGCATTCTGGATGCCGTGCAAACTGCGGGCGAAGCCTGGGGCAAGGTCAACGGGAACAAGGGTCAAGGGCTGGTTCCGAAAGAGCCGCGGCGGCATTTCTATTTTGGCGAGCAGTACGGGCGCACTCGCGGTACGTCGAGCAAAGAGAATGGCATCGGGCAGTCTCCTTCGCGTTACTACGGCATCGAGCAGGCGATGGGAGACAGGCCGTTCGTCGACGATATGCGCGTGCCGGGGATGCTGCATGGGGCTCCGGTATTGAGCGATCATCCGCGGGCGAAGGTATTGGCGATCCATACGGAAGAGGCGCTGGCGATGCCGGGGGTCGTCAGAATTCTGGGTGCTTCCGATGTGCCGGGGCAGCGCGGCACCGGGTTGACCATTCCTGATTTGCCGATTTTTGTTGCGGTGGGCGAAACCACTTGCTGCGTCGGCGATATTTTTGTGCTGGTGGTGGCCGATACGGCTTTCCACGCGCGCGCGGCGGCGGACAAAGTGCGCGTCGAATATGAAGTTTACGAGCCGGTGACGGATCCGTTTGCGGCCCTCGCACCGGGTGCGCCGCAGGTGCATGCTCCGGGGAATCTGCACGTGCATCCGAATTTGCTCGACACCACGGCGTTCTCGCGCGGGAATGTGGATGAAGCTTTCACTTCGGCGGCGCATGTGATCGACCAGGTATTTTCGACGCAGCCGATTGAGCCCGCTTTTCTCGAACCGGAAGCTTGTCTGGCGCTGCCGCAGGGCAAGGGCGTCAAGGTATGGACGCAAAGTCAGGGATCGATCTTCGACCAGAAGCAGATCGCGGCGACGCTGAAGCTGCCGCTCGACGATGTGGAGATTGCGCTGGCGGCCAGCGGCGGAGCCTTTGGCGCTAAAGAAGAGCTGTCGATTCAGGCGCAGACGGCGCTGGCGGCGTTCTTGATGGGTCGGCCCGTAAAGACGGTGCTCACGCGCAAGCAATCGACGCAGTTGCATCCCAAGCGGCATCCGATGGTGATGCATTACAAGGTGGCTGCCGATGCCGAGGGCCATCTGCTGGCGGTGCGCGCACGCATTGTAGGCGATACCGGCGGATACGCAGGCACCGGCGGCAAATGCCTGCTGCGCGCGGCGTGCCACGCTTGTGGGCCTTATCGCGTGCCTAACGTGGATATTGAATCGAAGGCGGTCTTCACCAACAATCCCACCAGCGGGGCGATGCGCGGGTTTGGCACTAACCAAGCGCACTTCGCTATGGAGGGGATCATGGACATGCTGGCCGAGAGGGTCGGCGTGGATGGCTATGATGTCCGCGAGCGGAATGTCCTGCTTCCGGGCGACGCTTTTGGGACCGGGCAGATCATGCGCGAAAGCTGCGGGATTCTCGAGACGCTGCAAGCTGTGAAAGATATTTACAAGAGCGCGAAGTACGCCGGGATCGGCTGCGGGATCAAGAGCACCGGTATCGGCAACGGTACTATCGACAGCGGACACGCTGCCATTCGCGTGCTAGAAGGCGGGCGCCTGGAAATTCTCACGGGTTATACGGAAATGGGCCAGGGGCTGTTCACAACGATTCGTCAGGCGGTGTGCGAGGAGACGGGGCTGCCGCCGGAGATCATGACGGTTCGTTGGGACAAAGATCTGGGCATCAAGTGCGGCGAGACTTGGGCTTCGCGTGGGACCACGCTGAGCTGCGCGGCGTCACAGCGTGCGGCGCAGCAATTAGTCGAGGATCTGAAACAATCGACGCTCGAACAGTTGGCAGGGCGCGAATACTTGGGTGACTATGTTTGTAATTTCACTACCAAGCCGGGGACCCCAGAGGCTGTCGACAACCCGACCACGCACTTGACCTTCAGCTATGCCACGCAGGTGGTGATTTTGGGCGAAGACGGGCGCATGGAGCGTGTGATCGCGGCGCATGACGTGGGGCGCGCGATTAATCCGAAGGCGTGTGCCGGACAGATTGAGGGCGGCGTGCACATGGGATTGGGTTATGCGCTTTCCGAAGACTTCACCAGCACGAAAGGCAAGCCGGACTCGCTGCTGCTGCGCGATCTGGGAATTCTGAAAGCGAAGGACACGCCGCCGGTGGACGTGATCTTGATCGAAGTGCCGGACGAGGTCGGCGGTTACGGCGCAAAGGGAGCGGGCGAAATCGGTTTGGTCCCGACAGCCGGAGCTGTGGCGGGCGCGCTGCACGCCTACGATGGAATTCGCCGCTTCAGTTTGCCGATGCAGAATTCGGCGGCTGCGGCGCCGTCGGTTCCGAAATCGCGGCGCAAGAGTGCTGTGCTCGCTTAAGCGTGATCCAGAATAATCTTCAAGCGGTCGTCGGCGCCATCTTCCACTAAGCCAATCGCCGCCTCTAATTCGGCCAGGTGCATGCGGTGGGTGATCAGCGGCTCTAAGCGCACTACGCCGCGGCCGACTAAATCGATCATCCCCGTGAAATCTTCCGCCGTGGCGGCGCGGGCGTTGATTAACGTCAGCTCCTTGAAATACAACTCATAGAACGGCAGTGCGCCTTCTTTCGCGCTGATGATGCCGAACATCACGATGCGTCCGCCGGGCCGCACGATGCGGATGGCGTCGGCGAGCGAGGCCAGCACCCCGGTGGATTCAATCACGACGTCGGCGCCGCGGCTGCCGGTGGCTTCGAGAACTTTCTCCACGGCTCCTTTGCCCGAGTCGACGGTGATGTCTGCGCCCAACTGCCTCGCCATGCCGCTTTTGAAACGGCTGCGGCTGACGCCGATCACAGTGCTTGCGCCGCGCGCTTTGGCAATTTGCACGTGCAGTTGACCGGAAACTCCCAGGCCCATTACCGCCACGGATTCGCCCAGAAAAAAGGGCGTGAGGCGCTGGGCATGCAGACACGTTGTCGCCACTTGAATCAGCGGAGCGGTGCGGCTGTCGACAGAATCGGGGAGGCGGAACACTTGGCTGACGGGCACGGCGACGTATTCGGCAAATCCGCCGTCGCTATCGCGGCCGATCAGACCGCCGTTCGGGCAAATGCTGGTTTGGCCTGCGCGGCACTGCAGGCAGGCGCCGCAGGAGACGACAGGATCGACGATGACGCGGACTCCGGGGCGGATGTCTGCGCCATTGCCGCCCTCGACGACCTCACCGATCATTTCGTGGCCCATGATCAACGGATACTGCGCGGGAATCGCGCCCCGATAGATTTTGAGATCCGTCCCGCACAGACCGGAGTGTGTGATGCGAACCAACACTTGGCCGTCTTTAAGGGTGGGGCGAGCGACCTCGTCGAGAGTCAACTTGCTCAGTCCTCTGAGGACCATGGCCTTCATCGTGGCACTCATGTCTTCGCTTAGGACGGCAGCGGCTTGCCTTTGGTCTCGACGCCCAACGGCAGCAGCAGGATGCCGATCAGAAACGCGATGGAGGTGAGCGCCACCGGAACCCCGAGAGTCTGATAATGGCGGACGCCGGCGCCCACCAGGAAGCTGATTCCGGC
Source organism: Bryobacterales bacterium (assembly GCA_963745995.1). Taxonomy (GTDB): domain Bacteria; phylum Acidobacteriota; class Terriglobia; order Bryobacterales; family Bryobacteraceae; genus Palsa-187. The sequence continues at coordinate 1,181,799 of CAVUZF010000004.1, read as the reverse complement.
CGCTGCGAAGCGGCCGATGTTGGTGGTGAACGCAAACGCGCTGACGCGGCATTCGGTGCCGTACTGTTCGGGAATCCACAAAGAATACACCGCGAAGTTCGCGCCGCCGATACCGAGGAAGAACAGGCAGGCCATGAACCAAGCCAGCGCGTTGGTCTCGAAGTAGAAGACTTTCCCGAAGCCGAAGGCGATGAAGATGAACATCATCGCGAAAAAGAATCCGAGCGTGATTTTACGTCCGTAGCGTTCAGCCAGGATGGGCGTCATGATCGCGCCCAGAATGGTGCCGACTGAAAGCAAGGCAGTGCCGTAGGAAGATAATTGCGCGGATTCGAAGGCGGTGTGCCCGGCTTTGGTGGCGAGTTCCGTAATCGCGGCTGGAACGTAAGAGGACCCGGCCCACAATCCGGCGATCGACGCCAGCATATAGATCGAATTCAAAATCGTGCGCCGCCGGTAGAGTTTTGAAAACGGTTCTTTGAAGGCGTGCAAAGCGGTCCAGGCGCTTCCCAGTTGATTCTTTTTGTCGCGCCAGCGGGCCGGTTCCTGCACGCGATTGTAGAAGAACGCGATCAGCAACGCGGGTGCTCCACCCACGATGAACATGGCGCGCCAGCCGTAATGCGCGCCGACGGTATAGTTGGCGATGGCGGCCAGGAAGAATCCAAAGTAATAGCCGGTGTGCATCAGGCCGGCGGCCATCTTGCGGCGGTCTTCGGGCAACTCTTCAGAAACGAAAGTGGCGCCCACAGACCACTCGCCACCAATTCCCAGGCCCGCCAGCAATCGAAAAATTCCTAAGGCCCACACGTTGGTTGAGAAGGCCGCCATGAAAGTGAAAAGGGAAAAACACAGGACGGTCAGCATCAGTGTGCGCATGCGGCCGAAGCGATCGGCGATGGGCCCCCAGATCAAGGCGAGTCCCCAGCCGATCAGAAACAATGCGAACAGAATCGCGCCGTAGTAGCCGACGTTGGCGTTGGAAGCTGTGAGCCCCGACTTGGGCAGCAGTTCGCGCAGCGCCGGCACCAGCACCAGCGCGTAGATGAAGGAGTCCATTCCATCCAGCGCCCAGCCGCCCCACGACGCGAGAAATCCGCGAATCTGATTGCGCGTCAGCGGCGTTTTCGATTTGACGGATGCGGACAACGGTTGCGTGGTTGACATGCTTCCCTTGGAATCGCAGGTGACTCACGAATCGTATCACGCGCGACTGCGATATTCCATTGCGTTGATGATAACGCCCTTGGAGCTTAAGTTCCTGAAGATTTCCTTAGGGGCAGCGCCGACGAGGCAGCACGGTCCATTGCGCCACGGTATCGCCGGCCTATTCGCTGTCGCTGCCAGTGCTCACTTTGAGCACCGCCAGGAAAGCTTCCTGCGGGATCTCGACGCGGCCCACGCGTTTCATGCGGCGCTTGCCTTCCTTCTGCTTTTCGAGGAGCTTGCGCTTGCGCGAAATGTCGCCGCCATAGCACTTGGCCAGCACGTTCTTGCGCATGGCCGCGATGGTTTCGCGGGCGATAATCTTGTTGCCGATCGCCGCTTGCAGCGCCACTTCGAACATTTGCCGCGGAATCAATTTGCGCAGGCGCTCGATCAGCATTTTGCCGCGCTCGTAGGCAAATTCTTTATGGACGATCATGGAGAGCGCATCCACCGGTTCGCCCGCCACCAGCACATCCAGCTTGACCAGAGCCGACGCACGATAGCCGGACAAATGATAGTCGAGTGAGGCATACCCGCGCGAAGCGGACTTCAGGCGATCGTAAAAATCCAGCACGATTTCATTGAGCGGCATCTCGTAGAGCAGCAGCACGCGCCCCGAGCCAATGTACTCGAACTTCTTCTGGGTGCCACGCTTCTCTTCGAGCAGCTTCAGAATCTCGCCCAGATATTCTTCGCGCGTGATCACGGTGGCATCGATAATTGGCTCGTCGATTTCCTTGATCAAACTGGGGTCGGGAAACTTCTGCGGATTGTCGATCTCGAAGACCTCTCCGTTGGTAGCCGTCACGCGGTAGCGAACGCCCGGCGCAGTGGTGATCAGGTCGATCTCAAACTCACGTTCCAGGCGCTCCTGAATGATCTCCAGATGCAGCAGGCCGAGGAAGCCGCAGCGGAATCCGAAGCCCAGCGCAGCGGAATGTTCCGGCTCAAAACTGAAGGCGCTGTCGTTCAAGCGCAGCTTCTCAAGGGCATCGCGCAGCAACCCGTGTTCGTGCGATTCCACCGGATACAATCCCGCGAACACCATGGGCTTCAGCGGCTCAAATCCGGGCAGCGGTTCCGCAGCCGGCTCAGCGTCGTTCATAATGGTGTCGCCGATCTGCGCATCGGAAACCGTCTTGATGGTGGCGAACAGAAACCCGACTTCGCCCGCGGCTAGCTCGTCGCAAGGAATCGGTTTCGGCGATTGATAGCCAACTCCCTCCACTTCATGCACGCTGCCGTTGTTCCACAGGCGGATCTTCATTCCCTTGCGCACGCGGCCATCGACGACGCGCGCCAGAATGATGACGCCGCGGTAGGAATCGAACCACGAATCGAAGATCAGCGCCCGCAGAGGGGCGTCCGGCGATCCTTTGGGCGGCGGAACCTTGTGCACCACCGCTTCCAGAATTTCTTCGATGCCGATGCCGTTCTTGGCGCTCGCCAAGATCGCTTCGCTGGCGTCCAATCCGATCACGCTCTCGATCTGCTCGCGAATCCGTTCCGGCTCAGCCGACGGCAGGTCGATCTTGTTGATCACCGGAATAATTTCCAGGTTGTGATGCAGCGCCAAATACGTGTTCGCCAGCGTCTGCGCTTCGACGCCCTGCGACGCGTCGACCACCAGCAGCGCGCCTTCGCAGGCTTGCAGGCTGCGCGAAACTTCGTAGCTAAAATCGACGTGGCCCGGCGTGTCGATCAAGTTCAGCTGATAATCCTGGCCGTCTTTGGCCTTGTAATCCAGGCGCACCGCGTGGGCCTTGATGGTGATGCCGCGCTCGCGTTCGAGGTCCATCGAATCGAGCACCTGCGCCATCATTTCGCGCTGGCTGAGCGCGCCGGTGACTTCCAAAAGACGGTCCGCTAAGGTCGATTTGCCGTGATCGATGTGCGCAATGATAGAAAAATTGCGGATATGAGATGGATCCATTGAGGTAAGATGGTGCCGGAACCTCAATTATCCCACGATGTCCGCGGATTCTCTCAATTGGCAGCATTTAGACGCAACTGGACTCAACTTTGCGATCCTGGTGGCGCGTTTCAACAGCGCCATCACGGAGAAACTGTTGGCCGGCGCGCGCGAAGCCTTTACCAAGGCGGGCGCCAAAAGCCAGCAGGTGTTCTACGTTCCCGGAGCTTTTGAGCTGCCCTTCGCCGCGAAAAAGCTGGCGGAGCGCGGCGGATTCGACGCCATCGTCGCGCTGGGCGCAGTGATTCGCGGCGGCACGCCGCACTTTGAATACGTGGCCGGAGAAGCCGCCCGCGGATTGCAACAGGCGGGGCTCGATACCGGCGTGCCGGTCATCTTCGGAGTCCTCACCACCGACAATTGGGAGCAAGCCGAAGCGCGCGCGGGCGGCGCGGCCGGCAACAAAGGCTTCGACGCCGCCATGACTGCGATTGAAATGGCGCGGTTCTAAGCATGCCTGCACGCCATCGCTCCCGCCAACGCGCCTTGCAAGTCCTGTTTCTGTGGGACCAGCGCAAGCAAGACATCGGCGACGCCATCTCTTCCTTCTACGAAACGCTGGGCTCCGAAGAAGAAGATCCGCAGCGCACGCCTCCGGACGAGTTCATGGAAGACCTGGTGCGCGGCGCTGCTGCCGGGTCGGATGCGATCGATCAGCGCATCACCGCGAAATCCGCGAACTGGCGCATCGAGCGCATGCCGGCAGTCGATCGCAACATTCTGCGGCTGGCGGTCTACGAAATGAACGAGCTCAAGACCCCGCCGGCGGTGGTGATCGATGAAGCTCTGGAACTCGCGCGCCAGTTTTCGGGCGAAGAATCGGTGGCGTTCATCAACGGCGTGCTCGACGCCGTCCGCCGCGACGAAGATCAACCGAATACGCCGTGAGCGCGCTCAAAGTCGTCCTGATTTCCCCGCGCAATCCTCTCAATATCGGAGCCGCCGCCCGCGCCATGAGCAATTTCGGATTCTCCGAGCTGCGGCTGGTGAATCCTTACGAGGTGGCTTTCCGCGAAGCCCGTTCGGCGGTGAAAGCGCACGCGGTGCTGGAGCAAGCGCGCGAATATCCCACCGTCGCCGAAGCCGTGGCCGATTGCGCGCTGGTAGTCGGCACCACCGCCATCGGACCTCGCGTGCTGGAACATCCCCTGCGCCGTTTGGAATACGGCGGCAAACTCATCGCCAAGAAGCTTGCTACGGCGCCGGTCGCGCTGCTGTTCGGATCGGAGAAATTCGGCTTGTCGAACGAAGACATGTCGCACTGCCACTGGCTGATGCGCATCCCGGCGCGCGAAGAGCACGGCTCGATGAACCTGGGGCAGGCGGTGGCGGTGTGCCTCTACGAGATCATCCGCAGCCCAGCCGCCGCGAAAACCGCACCCGATGCCAAAGCGCCCGGCGGCCGCGGCTCACCTCGAACGCATCACCGAATTTCTCGAAACCATTCTGGATCGTTCCGGCTATGTTCACGCCCGCGTCGAAGGCTCCACGCGCATGAAGATTCGCCGCCTGGTGCGCCGCCTGCAATTGAACGCGCATGACGCCGAGGTCTGGCTGGGCATGCTGCGGCAGATTCTGTGGAAGCTGGAAAGCAGGATTCCAGCCGGACTGATATTCTGAATAAATCCATGACGAAAGTAACTCTGCACTACGACCTGACGCGGCCTTTGGGAGACGAAGATTTCGACAAACATCGCCCAAGTGCACGCGACCTACGGCATGGCGCGCGTCCAAGTGGCCCCGTCGCTCGACAAGATCACCGTGGATTACGACGCCTCGCGCCTGATGAAGAAGGACGTCGAAGCAGTCCTGGCGAACCACGGAATTCCGATTCGTATCGCCGCAGCGGCTTAAATTTGAGCCGTACCCGGTTGCCTAAGCGATTCCAGTTCTTCCGGCGTCCTCGGCCAATCTTCGCGCAGCAGCCGCGAAAGCGCGCGGTCGGCAAGCAATTTTCCGTTCGTCTGACACTTCGGACAATAGTTGGTTTCGTTCGCGGCGTAGCGGATGCGCTGGATTTTGGCGCCGCACCGCGGGCAATGCCTGCTTGTAGCGGCCGTGAACCGCCATGCCCTCGCGGAACGCCGTGACTTTTTCCGGGAAGCCGTCGCCAGCCTCTTCGCGAAGGCGCTCGACCCAGCGGAGCAGCGTCGCCTGCGTGGCCGCGAACAAGCCGTTCGATCTCTTCGCGCGAAAGCTTCTGGGTGAGCGCCAGCGGCGAGAGCCGCGCTTCAAACAGGATCTCGTCGGAATATGCGTTGCCGATTCCGCTGAAGAGGTGCGGATCGCTTAGGGCCCGCTTCAGGTATGGTTGGCCGGAGTCAGCGCCGCGGAAAAGTGTTCCAGATCCGTGTCGAGCACTTCCAATCCGCCCGGATCGAGCGCGCGCAAGCCCGCCTCACCCGCCACCACATGCAGCGACGCCCGCTTCTGCGATCCCGCTTCGGTCAACAGCAGAGCTCCCATTGGGAAAATCGAATGCCGCCAAGCCGCGGGGCTTCGATACCTTTGCGCCGCGCGCCCGCCAATGCAGGCGGCCCGCGATCATCAGGTGCAGCACCAGCCAAAGATCGTCTTCAACGCCGATCGCAATTCGCTTGCCGACCCGGCGCAGCCGCTTCACGATTTTGCCGTATGTGCTTTCGAGCGGCGGGTCGACGCGTGCGCAGCAGAAACGGGCTGACGATGCGCACGGCTTCCAGCCGCTGGCCGAGGATGCGCTTCTCCAGCGCCTCGATGTAGACCACGACGTCGGGCAGTTCCGGCAAACCGCGCCTACTTCTTCAACCCTGGCAATCCACCTAGCGACGGCGCCATCCGCACCGCGCGCAAGATCGCTTCCGCCACCGCTTCCGCCGCCGCCACTCCCAGCGCGTCGATGGGAGCGCGCGCCATGCCGCAGGACATCGCCACCACCAGATCGCCGTCCGACATGGTGTTCACCGGATTGATCGCGCGCGCCATTCCCAGTTGTCCCAGTTGCGCCAGTTTGGTCGCTTCCACCTTCGTGAGAGCCGCGTTGGTCGCCACCACCACCAGCGTCGTGTTCTCCCGCGTGAACCCGGTCGGCCCCATGCTCTTCATCAGGCGCGCGCTGTCGGCAAATTCCATCGAGTCCGCCGCCTTGCGCGCGCCCGCGATAATCTTGCCGGTCGCCGGATCACGCACGTCGCCCAGCGCATTCACCACCGCCAGCGCCGACACCAGTAACGCCGGCATTGCTGGCCCTCCAGCGGCACCGTCCACGAGCCCACGCCGGACTTCATCGCCTGCTTCATGCCCAGGATCTTGCCGACCGTCGCGCCGGTCCCCGCGCCCACCGCGCCCTCCACCACGGCCTTATCGGTCGCCGCCGCGGCCGCCGTTTCCGCCATCTCACGCGTGGGCCGCACGCCTTTTTTGCGCGAAGCCGAGATCGTAGAGAATCGCGCCCACCACAATCGGCACCGGTCCCGCGCCCGTCTTGAAGCCGACGCCCTTGTGCTCCAGAAACCGGCGCACGCCGCTGGCGGATTCCAGGCCAAACGCGCTGCCTCCGGAGAACACCACGCCGTGAATCCTCTCGGTCGACGTGCATGGGGCTCAGCACGTCCCATTCGTCGACGCCCGTGGCCGATCCGCGGATGTCGCCGCCCGCCACCGCCCCCTGCTCGCACAGCACCACCGTGCACCCCGTCAATCCGTCATAATCAGATGCATGGCCCACCAAGATTCCGGGGATGTCGGTGAGGCCCTTCATTTTGCGCTTTCATATTAACATCAACCATGCCAGCATCCATCGCGCCGGGAGACCCTGATTGTTCGACTTTCTGAAGAGACCCGTCGAGACATTTCAGGAGTTTTTGTTCTTGAGCGGCCGCGCGTTCCGCAATATTTTCCGCTCGCCGCATTACGCCGACGACATTCTCCTGCAGATGGACACCATCGGCGTCGGCTCGCTGTTCATCGTCAGCCTGATCGGCTTCTTCAGCGGCGTGGTGATGGCGCTGCAGATGTCGCGCGCGCTCGCCACCTACGGCGCGCAGGGGCAAATCGGGCAGATCGTTTCGATCACGCTGGTGCGCGAACTGGGGCCGGTGCTCGCGTCGCTGCTGGTCGCCGGGCGCAACGCCAGCGGCATCGCCAGCGAACTGGGCTCCATGCGCGTTACCGAACAGATCGACGCCATGCGCGCCCTGGGAACGGACCCGATTCAGAAACTGGTGACGCCGCGCCTGATCGCCATGGCCGTGGTGCTGCCGCTGCTCACCATCATCGCGGACTTCCTGGGCCTGGTGGGCGGCTACTTCATCGCCTATTCCATGCTGGACATCACCACCGATCAGTATTGGAGCACGGCGTGGCGCGTCCTCGAATACAACGATCTCACGCAGGGCCTGGTGAAGCCGTTTCTGTTCGCCATCGTCATCGCGCTGGTGGGCTGCTACTACGGCATGAACACCTCCGGCGGCACGCAGGGCGTCGGCCGCTCCACCACCAAAGCGGTGGTTGTGGCTTCGGTCTGGATCTTCATCATCACCTCCATGCTGGACCCGCTGTTCGTGAATCTTTCTTCGTAGACCTATGACGCCGGTCCTGCCCATACCCAGCGCAACCGCCAGCACCGCCCAGCGGCGCAGCAGCCGGTGGTGCGCTTCGACGACGTCAATCTCGCCTTCGGCGACACGCCCGCGCTGGTGCACCTTTCCTTCTCCATGCAGGCCGGCGAGACCCGCGTGGTGCTGGGCGCCGCCGGCAGCGGCAAGACCATGCTGCTCAAGACCGCCGTCGGCTTGGTCGCGCCGGATTCCGGCCACATCTCGTTGTTCGGCGAAGAAGTCACCGGCCGCAAGGAAAGCCAGTTGTACGATGTGCGCAGCAAGGTGGGCATCCTGTTCCAGGAAGGCGGCCTGTTCGATTCGCTCACCATCGCGGAGAACGTCGCCTATCCGCTGCTCAATCAGCGACGCGGGCACAAGCCCCCCTCGCCCGAGGAAGTGGATCGGCGCGTGCGCGAATCGCTGAGCTTCGTCGAACTGGAGCACACTCTCGATAAATTTCCCAGCGAGCTTTCCGGAGGCATGCGCCGCCGCGTCGGCATCGCGCGCGCCGTGGTGACCGCGCCGCAACTGGTGCTCTACGATTCGCCCACGGCCGGCCTCGACCCCATCACCGCCAACACCATCATCAACCTGATTCTCAAAGGGCGCGACATGCGCAACACCGCCACCATCATGGTCACCCACCGCTACCAGGACGGGCATCTGATGGCCAATTTTCGCTACAATCCGAGCAGTGGGAAAATCGAGCGGGCGGAGAGCAGCCAGTTGACGACGCGCTTCTTCGTCATGCAGGAGGGCCGCCTCTACTTCGAAGGCTCGGAGGCGGAATTGCGCGCCAGCACCGATCCATACGTGCAAAAATTCGCGCGTCCCGGGAGTTCCTAGGAATCTATGCCGCAACAAACCAAAAAGCGTTGGGCGCAGTTGAAGGTCGGCCTGCTGGCCATCTCGCGCTCTGGCACTCCTGGCGTTCCTTATTTTCCTGATGACCAGTTCCAATGGACTGTTCATCAAGCGCACCGACGTCTATACTTTTCTGGATGATTCGGCGGCCATTGCCAACGGCGCCCCGGTGCGGCTCAACGGAATTACCGTGGGACGGGTGGGGACCATCGGCCTTTCCGGATCGAGCGAAGCCGAACCGCATCGTGCGCGTCACTCTGCAGATGGAGAACCGCTACCTGCCGTCGATTCCGGTGGATTCCCAGGCCGCCATCGCCGCCGAGAATTTGCTGGGCACCAAGTACATCAACATCAAGAAGGGCCGCAGCCAGGCGACCATCATGGCCGGCGCGGAGATCAAGAGTCTGGACACGCGCGAATTCGACGACGTGGTGCAGCAGGGCTACAGCACGCTGGCCTCGCTGAATGGAATTTTCAAGAAACTCGACGCCATCCTCGACCAGTTGCAGGACGGCAAGGGCACCATCGGCAAATTGCTTTCCGACGACGAGCTTTACAAAAAGGTGGTGGGCATCGTGGACGAAACCCACCGCGTGATCGCCGCCCTGGATTCGCAGGAAGGCACGCTCGGCAAGCTGATGCACGACGACAGCCTGTACACCGATCTGCGCGGCACGCTGGCCCGCGTGAACGATCTGGCCGACAGTATCCAGAAAGGCGACGGCACCATCGGCAAGCTGATGAAGGACCCGGCGCTTTACGACGACACGCGCGCCACCATCGGCGATCTGCGGGGGATACTGGCCGGCCTCCAGCAAGGCAAGGGCACCGCCGGCAAACTGCTCAGCAGCGACGATCTGCATAATCAGCTGCAGGCCACCATGGGCCGCCTGGATACGCTGCTCGACAAGATCAACAACGGCCAGGGGACGCTCGGCCAACTGCTGGTGAACCCGTCGCTGTATCAGAATCTGGACAGCACCACGCGCGAGATCAACGGCCTGATGAAAGATTTCCGCGCCAATCCCAAGAAGTTCCTGCGCATCAAGCTCGGCTTGTTCTGACGTGCGCAAACTGGTGGTTAATGCCGACGATTTCGGCTTCACGCGCGACGTGAATCAGGGGATTGTCGAAGCGCACCGCCAGGGCATTCTCACCGCCACCACGCTGATGGCCACCGGCGCGGCCTTTGACGATGCCGTCCGCTTGGCGCGTGAGAATCCCGACGCTCGATATCGGCGTCCATCTGGTCCTGGTGGGCGAGCCGCCGTTTCCCGCGACCGTCGCGCAGCTCACGCGCGCCGTCGCGTTCGGCCGCATTCGCATTTATGAGGAATTGCGAGCGCAAGTGCGGCGCATCCTCGACGCCGGCCTGGAGCCCACGCATCTCGATACGCACAAGCACACGCACCTGCTGCCGCCGGTGCTGGAGGCTGTGGCGCGGCTCTCGGAAGAGTACAAGATTCCCTGGGTGCGCCGCCCGTTCGATCTTCCGCTCACGCCAGCAGGACCCGGCGTCGAGATGGGCCAAACGCGCCACCAGCAAGAGCCTTGGGTATCGTGCGCGGCCGTTTCGCGCGCGTGCTAGCCGGGCACGGCTGCCGCTCGACGGACCACTTCGCCGGATTCCAGATCACCGGCCGCTACGCGCGGCGGACCTGGCCCGTTTGATTCGCGCGCTGCCCGAAGGTTCGACCGAATTCATGTGCCATCCCGGCATCTGCGGCGACGAACTGCGTCGCCGCCCGCACACGTTTGAAAGAGAGCCGCGAGCAGGAATTGCGCGCGCTGACATCGCCGCGAAGTCCGCGCCGCGCTGGCTGAGGCTGGCGTCGAACTGGTCAGCTATCGCGGACTCTAATTCAACAGTTTGCCAGTGCGTGAGCGCGTAACCTAGAAATCCCGTCGCATTGTAGGCCGAGTGCATCACGAAACGCCGATGTGGTCGATCCGGTCTTATAGCGCACGTAGCCAAACGACGATTCCCGCCATTCCGATCAGCACGATCGGCTGCCAGGCCCAATGATTCTGCGCGCCATGCAGCAGCGCGAATGGCACGGCCGTTAGCAAAATTCCCAGCCACGGCCCCAGCGACCGCGCCAGCAGCGGCAACAAAAATCCGCGGAACAGCATTTCCTCGAAAATCGGCGCCAGCACCACTCCGAACAGCATCACCGCGGCGAGCGAGGCCCGGCTCTTGATCAGACACTTCGATTTGCGAACTGTCCGTGGGCGCGCGCAGCAACACTCCCAACGCCGAAAGCGCGATGGTCAGCACCGGCCCGGCCACCAGCAGCAAGCCATCCGTACGGGATCGGGAAGGTCCATCCCAGCGCGCTCAAAAAGGCTCGCCGTACCGCCACGACAATCACCAGATACAGCGCGCCCACCAGGAACACGTACATGAAGGATTGAAACACCAGCGTCCGCGCCGCGTCGCTGGCGAACAATGCTGGCGCCACCATCCGCGTGATGCGCAATGAGGACCAGCGCCAACGCGCCAGCGACGGCAGAACCGCGCTCAGAAATAGCGCCAGGTCGTGATAGCCCCAAACCGGCGCGCCGCGTTCTGGCATGGCGGTAGTCAGGATTCACCCTCAATCAGCGCCGCAGCCAGCAGCGGAATCATCAGTTCGTGATGCCCCGTCACCGCAAATCCTCGCCCGCCGGATTTCGCATGCGGCCTCTCGACCACATTCAATTTCGGCCGGTAGTGTTGCAGAAAATCGAAATTCACAGTGGTGAAATTCGCCAGCGGATATCCCAGGTTGCGCACCACCGATACCGCTTTCAGAAAAACTTCCGGCAGCACCACCGCCGAACCCAGATTCAAATACACGCCGCCATCGTTCAGCCCGCGCACCAGCGAGCACAGCAGCCGGAAATCGTGATGCGTGCCGGCGCCGATCGCCGGCCCATCGGCCGCCGGATGCGTATGCGGAGTATCGGTTCCCACCGCCACATGCACCGTCACCGGAATGTTAGCCCTGTACGCCGACGCCACGATGCTATGCGGCGCGAACTCCGGCTTCGCGAGTTTTTCCAGACGCCGCCCTAGCGCTTCGCCCATGCCGAGCCCGTCGCGCGCGCCCTCGGTGATCGACGTATTCATTTCCCGGCCGGTTTCTTCCGCCGCGCCAAAGCGCCCGTCCGGCAGCACGGCTTCGACGTCCTCGCTGGTTTGGCCGGCGATGGCGATCTCGAAATCGTGAATCGACGCCGCGCCGTTCATCACGAAGCCGGTCACCCATCCGCGCCGCATCAGGTCCAGCAGGACGTCGGCCAGCCCGCACTTCACCACGTGGCCGCCCATGCCCCAAAGGATCGCGCGCTTTTGCGACTTGGCCCGCCGCACCGCATCGACCACGCCGCGGAACGCATCCGCCGCCAGCAACTTCGGCAGCGAATCCAGCAGCCCCGCTACGCCGTCGCCCTTTTTGTAAGGCCGCGCGAAGTGCTCGATCTGCACTTTCCCGCCGCGCGCGTCGATCGGAACGGTCTTCAGTCCCGCGAACGATAGCGGCTGTTCCGCGTATTTGCTCATGCCGCTTTTCCGCCGCGCAGCGCCTTCTTCAGCGCCTGCCCTGTGTGGCTCTTAGTCACTCGCAAAATCTCCTCCGGCGGCCCGCAGGCGACGACATACCCGCCGCGTTCCCCGCCTTCCGGCCCCAAGTCGATGACCCAGTCGGCCGTCTTAATCACATCCAGATGATGCTCGATCACCACGACCGTATTGCCCAACTTGACCAGGCTGTGCAGCACGTCCAGCAATTTGCGGACGTCTTCGAAGTGCAGCCCGGTGGTCGGCTCATCCAAAATGTAGAGCGTCTTGCCGGTCTGCCGCCGGCTCAACTCGCGCGCCAGCTTAATGCGCTGCGCTTCGCCGCCCGAAAGCGTCGTCGACGATTGCCCCAGATGCAAATACCCCAACCCCACTTCCGTCAGTGTTTCCAGCTTGGCCCGAATCTGCGGAATATTTTCCAGCAGCGAGAGCGCGTCCTCCACCGGCATCTCGAGCAGATCCGCAATCGATTGGTCTTTGTATTTCACCTGCAAAGTTTCATGATTGTAGCGCCGCCCCCGGCACACATCGCAGGTGACGTACACGTCCGGCAGAAAATTCATTTCGATGCGCTTCTGGCCGTCGCCCTGGCACGCCTCGCAGCGCCCGCCCTTGACGTTGAAGCTGAAACGCCCCGGCTTGTAGCCGCGCGCACGCGATTCCGGCAGCTTGGAATACAAATCGCGAATATGCGTGAACACCTGCGTGTACGTAGCCGGATTCGAGCGCGGCGAACGCCCGATCGGCGCCTGATCGATCTCGATCACCTTGTCGAGCAGATCCAGTCCCTTGATCGAAGTATGCGCGCCCGGCTCCGCTCGCGATCCGTACACTTCCTTGGCCGCCGCGCGATACAGAATATCGTTCACCAGCGTCGATTTCCCGCTGCCCGAGACACCCGTGACCGCGACGAACAATCCCAGCGGAAATTCCACGTCGATCTTTTTGAGATTGTGCTCCGACGCCCCGTGAATCACGATGCGCCGCTTCCCCGGCAGGTTCCGCTCGGCGGGCAGCGCGATCACCCGCGTGCCCGCCAGATATTGGCCGGTGAGCGATTCGCTATTTTGCTCGATCTCCTTCGGCGTGCCCTGCGCCACCAGTTGCCCGCCCAGCCTGCCCGCTCCCGGCCCCAGATCGATGACGTAATCGGCGCGCTCGATGGTCTCGGCGTCGTGCTCGACCACCAGCACCGTGTTGCCCAGATCCCGCAAGCTTTGCAGCGAATCCAGCAGGCGGTCATTATCGCGCGAATGCAGACCGATCGAGGGCTCGTCCAGCACGTACAAAACCCCGCGCAGCTTCGAGCCGATCTGCGTTGCCAGCCGAATGCGCTGCGCTTCGCCGCCCGATAGAGTCGCCGCCGAACGCTCCAGGCTCAGGTACCCAAGCCCCACGCCCACCAGAAACTCCAGCCGGTTGCGCACCTCGTCCACCGGACGCTTGCCGATCTGCGACTCGCGCCCTTGCAAGCTTCCAATTCTTCACCGTCTCAAGCGCCCGCGTCACCGACAGCCCCGTCAGCTCCGCGATCCCGACGCCTTTCACTTTCACCGCCAGACTCGACGGCTTCAACCGCTTGCCCTGGCAATCCGGACAGACCGCATGCCGATTGATATTGCAACAGCCACTCGCGCGTGCCTTCCGACACGTCTTCCTGCTCGTAATATTGATCCAGCGCCGCGATCAGCCCTTCGCTCAGCGCTTCCTGCGCCTTCTTCGACAGCTTCTCAAACGGCTTCTGAATCGGAATCTTCAGGCGCGCCGCCAATAGTTTCAAATCGCCGTTCACATAGCGTCGAGGTGCCGCCGATCCCCAGCGCCCCATCCAGCAGCGGCTTCGATGGGTCGACAATCACCTTCGCCGGATCCCAATTCCAGCGGCTTCCCAGCCCCGTGCACGTCTCGCACGCCCCAAACGGACTGTTGAACGAAAACGACCGCGGCTCCAGTTGCGGCACGCTCGCATCCGCATTCCGGACACGCCAATTTCTGCGAGTACAACCGCTCCGGCCCATCCACCTGCGCCACCAGCACCAAACCGTCCGGCCAGCTTGGTCGCGGTCTCGATCGATGCTTCCAGGCGCTTCTCCACTTCCGGCTTGATCAGCAGCCGGTCCACCACCACTTCGATGGTGTGATTCTTGCGCTTGTCGAGCGTGATCTCTTCATCCAGCGGCCGCAGCACGCCGTCGACGCGCGCCCGGACGAATCCTTGACGCGCCAGCTTTTCCAGCTCCTTGCGATACTCGCCCTTGCGCCCGCGCACGATCGGCGCCAGGATCATCACGCGCTCCTGCGGCCCCAGCAGTCATCACCTGCTGCAAAATCTGCTGCGACGATTGCCGCGAAATCTCCAGCCCGCAAGTGGGGCAATGCGGCACGCCAATCGCCGCATACAACACGCGCAGGTAATCGTAAATCTCGGTGATGGTCCCCACCGTCGACCGCGGACTGCGGCTGGTGGTCTTCTGTTCAATCGAAATCGCCGGACTCAGCCCGTCGATCGAATCCACCTCCGGCCGCTCCATCTGATCCAGGAACTGCCGCGCGTAAGGCGACAGCGTTTCGACATAGCGCCGCTGCCCTTCCGCGTAAATCGTATCGAACGCCAGCGACGATTTGCCCGACCCGCTCAGCCCGGTAATCACCGTCAGCGTATTGCGCGGAATCGCGACGTCGATGTTCTTGAGGTTGTGCTGCCGCGCCCCGTGGACCGTAATTTGTTTGAGCAAGTACCCATTGTCCCAAATGCGACATGTCCCAAATGCCCAGCCGCCGGTTCGCTATACTAACCACAATCCCGGGCGATCCCCGTCTGTACCCGGAATCTTCAGGAGGCAAGGGTGAGTTTTGAAGCATCGGTGCGGTACTCGGGCGATATCGCCATCCTCGATCTGGCGGGCCGCATTGTTCTGAACGACGGGTCGGCCACCATGCGCGAGGCCATCGCGAAATTGCGCGAAGCCGGTTCCAGCAAGATTCTCCTCAACTTGGCGGACGTCAGTTTCATCGATAGCTCGGGCTTGGGCGAACTCGCCAGCGCCTTCGCCGCCACGCAACAAAGCCGGCGGCCAACTGAAGCTGGTGAACATCCCGGCGCGCATTATGGATCTGCTGCGCATCACCAAGCTGGACAGTGTTCTCACCTCCTTCCCCAGCGAGCCCGCCGCCCTGGCGAGCTTCAACGGCGCCGCCGGAGCTTGAATCCCGCAGGCGTGCGTCCGCCCGCCGATTGTGATTGAATATAGCGTGCTCTGAGACAGGAGGACGCTATTCGTGTCTACCGCCGTTACAGCCAGGACTGCTCCGCCACCGGCTTCTGAACCGAGCGTTGGCTACGCACGCTATGTCGTATTCGTCCTGATGGTGTGTTACACGCTGTCGTTTATCGATCGCCAGATCCTTAGCCTCCTGGTCGGTTCCATCAAGCGCGACCTAGCCATCAGCGATACCCGCATCGGGCTCCTGCAAGGTTTGGCGTTCGGCCTGTTTTACACTTTCCTGGGTCTGCCGCTCGGCCGCCTCGCTGACACGCGTAATCGCCGCAATCTGATCACCCTCGGAGTGCTGTTTTGGAGTTTGATGACTGCGCTCTGCAGCGGTGCGCGCAGCTTTACGACTCTGTTTCTCGCCCGCATGGGCGTCGGCGTCGGTGAAGCCACGCTCGCTCCCGGCGCGTTTTCCCTGATCACAGATTCCTTCCCGAAGGAGCGTCTAGGCCGGGCGCTTAGCGTCTATTCAATGGGCATTTTTATCGGCTCGGGCCTGGCGCTGATCGTCGGCGGAGCCGTGGTCGATTTCACTGTGCACATACCTGCGGTGACGCTGCCCGTCCTGGGATTAATGGCCTCCTGGCGCCTCACATTTTTGATCGTCGGCATCCCCGGCCTGCTGGTGGCGCTGTGGGTTTATTCCATTCGCGAACCGCTGCGCCAGAATGTTCTACGTTCGAGCTGACGGCAGTGCCGCGCGCCTGTCGCTTTCTCAAGTCGCCGAACAAATCCGCGTCCGCTGGCAATCCATCGCCGGAATCTCGCTCGCT
Source organism: Bryobacterales bacterium (assembly GCA_963745995.1). Taxonomy (GTDB): domain Bacteria; phylum Acidobacteriota; class Terriglobia; order Bryobacterales; family Bryobacteraceae; genus Palsa-187. Next base: position 1,165,567 of record CAVUZF010000004.1, on the reverse strand, counting down.
ATGATCTTCCAATCGATGTGCACCTACGGGCTCACCGCGTGGGCACCCGCCTTCTTCCAACGCATTCACCACTGGAGCGCCGGCCAGACCGGGCGCAGCCTGGGTCTGATCATCCTTACCTGCGGCTGCCTGGGAATGTATGCCGGTGGAGCATTGGCGGATCGCTGGAAGAAACAGGGCGTCCTCGAAGCCCCTTTGCGCGTGGGCGTGATCAGCGGCATCGGCGTGCTGCTGCTGTTCCCCATCGCGCTCACGGCCGCGAACCCCTACGTGACCCTGGCGCTGCTGGCGCCCGGTTTATTCTGTCTAGGGCTGCCCATGGGCGTCGCCTACGCGGCCCTGCAATGGATTCTTCCCAACCAGGTTCGCGGTCAAGTCTCCGCCCTATTCCTGCTGGTCTTCAACCTCGGGGGGCTCACGCTCGGGCCGCTGCTCCCGGCAGTGCTCAACGATTATTTTTTCCACTCCGAGCAAGCCATTGGCACTTCGCTGGCGATTTCGATAGGTATCGGCGCGGTCTTGACTGTAGCCGCGTTCCGGGTGCTTTACGCGCCCTACCGCAAGCACTCCGCCGCCATGGACGAGCTAGCGGCGCTCCCACCAGTCCGGTAATTCCGCCACCGAATCGAGCACCGCATCCGGCTTCACCGGCCCTTCCAGATCCAGACTGCGGAACTTGCCGGTTCTTACCAGAGCAGCCCGCATGCCGGCCGACTTGCGCGCCCGCGATGTCGCTCTCGATGTCGTCGCCCACCATCAGGATCTCGCCGGCCGCAACGCCCAACCGTTCAGCGGCCGCGTGAAAGAATGCCGCCGCCGGTTTGCCGAACACCAGCGCCTTGCGGCCGGCTGGCATTTTCGAGCGCAGCCACGAACGGAGCCACGTCCATCGAAATCCCGTCCTGCGCTTTCCAGTAGCGCGTCATCCCCAGCGCGATCAGCGTGGCCGCGGGATTCGCGTGCAGCAGGCGGAACGCCCGGTTGAGCGTCCGCGAAATCCCACGCGCTTGCCAAATCGCCGATCACCACGTAACGCACGCCGCTCTCCGCGTCATCCGGCAAGCAATCCAGTCCGTCGAATGCCGCCCGCGCCGCCGGACGCAGAAACAGCGCCACGCTTCCGGCACTCTTGCGAGCGCAGCCAGTCCGCCGCAGCCTCGCACGGCGTCATGATTTCGCTGGGACTCGCCGGAATCCCGAAGCGCGCCAGTTTTTCGGCCAACGCATCGCGTCCGCGCGAAGTGGTGTTGGTGACGAACAGATGCGGGATCTTGCCGCTCGCGCAGCCAAGCCAGCGTTTCCGCCGCTCCGGGGATCGGCTCCTCGGAGTTGTACAACACCCCGTCCATGTCGAAAAGAATGGCCTGCATGCGTCTGCATGATCGTGAGCGCGGCCTACGCCATCCGCAGCGCGGCGGCGAGTCCCTTATCGGAGCGCACGTGCCAGATGCGCGCATCCATGCAATAGTGCGTGAAAGCGACGCCCCAGACCGCCGCCTGCGCTGTTTCGTAAGGCAGCATGGCCGACGGAATGAAGTTAAGCACCAGATTCAACATGATGGCAACCACGATATAAATGCCGAAGTTCTCCACCAGATGCGCCGCCAGCCCGTGGCGCTCGACAGCTCCCGGTTCGGTGTAGCGATTGCGATTGTGGAACCACATCAAGCGGTGATATTGGAAGCTGTGGAACAGCCCGAGCGCGATCCCCGCGCGCACGATTCCATTGGGACCATAATGCGACCCATACAACAGCGCAATCCACTGCAGTGGAATGGTCATGCGCCAGCAGTCCCAGCTTGGGCCAGTTCATAGGCAGCCCGGCGCGCAACTTCTGCACTTGCCGCAGTAGCCAGCCCGCCGCCAGAATTGCGTACAGGCCGACGCCACCGCCGGCAGCCACGCCGCAGCGGCACCGTCTGGATGATCACCGGCCGCGTGCGCAGCACAAACATGCCGAGCGGGATCAGCAGCGAACTCAGCAGCAGCCAGCGGTCCAGCAGAAAATCCGTGCGGTCTTTGTTCTTGCCCTTGTACAGCATCATGAATCCGAAGTGCTGTTTCACGATGTGGAACTGCTGCCAGCACACCGCGAACAAGAAGAACAACGAGCCAAACCCCGCCCATACACCATGGCCGGTCCCACCAGCAGCAGCGGCACGGGAATCCACAGGAACCAACCCAGCCGCGCGCGCTCCGCCTTATCGAAATAAGTGCGCGTGATGGTGGATTGAACGTGCGGACCGTCGATGCCGAAAAACCAGATGAACTGAATCAGGGCGACGCCAACCCCCAGCGTCATGAGCGCCCAAGGCCAAATAGCTGATGACCGCGGAACCGATAAACCAGATCAGATCCTGGCTGCTTGGAAATGATCCACTGGGTCTGCCGAGGCTCCGCGAGCGAAACACCGGCTGCGGGCTGAAGGGTTGCCGTACTCATGGCACGTCTCTTGTATATCGTACCAGCCGGCTGTAACCTTTAGGCCCTTAGGTGAGGGCGTTACCGGCTGTACTTGGCGCGCACTTCAGCTTCGGCTTTTAGCCAGTCTTCTTCAGGAGATCCGGGCCGGTCCGCGCGTTCCAGCCAGATGCGGTAAGCCACCTGCGCGATCTCCTTTTGATGCGCGACCGCATCGAAGGTCGGCATCGGGCGCCGCTGCCGGCGCGATAGGAGTCCCGCCGGGGACTGCGCTGAGCTTTCGGCTCCGCGGGCTTAGAGGGAGCTGTCCGTGTGATGGCCATGCAATATTTCTCCTTAGTGTTGCGGACAACAGGGCCGTCGCAGATCGCCGGGGATGGTACTTTCATTGTAGCGCATCGTTCGCATGCCGCACGCTTTTACAGTACCCATTTGCATACAACTTTTCTATACAGGTGATAAACTACCTCGCATGAGCACCATCGGCTGGTTTGTCTGCAATCCTGTTGATCCCACAGGCCCCGCTAGCCGCGCAAGGACGCAACTACGGCCGCTCGCAAGTCATTACGCAGCAAGGGATCGCCGCCACCAGCCAGACCTTGGCGTCGCAGGCCGCGGTGCAGATTCTGGCGCGCGGCGGAACCGCAGTCGACGCCGCGATCGCCGCCAACGCCGTGCTCGCCGTGGTCGAGCCCATGAAAAACGGCCTGGGCGGAGACCTGTTCGCGCTCTACTGGGATGCCAAGACCGGGCAAGCTGCAAGGTTTGAATTCGTCCGGCCCCGCGCCGCGCGCCCTGTCGCCCGAATTCCTGGCCAAGCAGGGCGTCAAAACCATGCCCCAGGAAGGCATCCACAGTTTCACCGTTCCCGGCGCGGTCGACGGCTGGTGGAAAATGCATCAGCGCTACGGCAAGCTGCCCTGGAAAGATTTGTTCCAATCCGCCATCGCGTATGCCGAAAACGGTTTCCCGGTTTCCGAAGCGATTCAGGAATCCTGGGCCGATCCCGCCAATCAGCCGCGCATCAAAGCCAATCCAGAGTCGGTGCGCGTGTTCCTCCCTGGCGGCAAGCCGCCGCTCGAAGGCGACGTGTTCCGCAATCCCGGAATGGCGCGCGCGATGCGGCTGGTCGCCGAGAAAGGCCCCGACGCGCTCTACAAAGGGGAAATCGCCGCCGCGATTTTGAAAACCTCGCACGACCTGGGCGGCACCATGACCGCCGAGGACCTAGCCGCGTATTCCGCCGAGTGGGTGCAGCCGATCTCCATCGATTACCGCGGCTGGCGCGTCTACGAATTGCCGCCCAACGGCCAAGGAATGGCCGCGCTCGAAATGCTGAACATCATGGAGACCGCTCCGCCCACGCCGCTGGGCGCGTTCAGCCCCGTCGAAATGCACAAACGCATCGAGGCCATGAAGCTCGCCTACGCCGACGTCCACCGCTATGACGCGGACCCGCACACCTACGACGTCCCCGTGGCGCAGTTGCTGTCAAAAGAATACGCCCGCAAGCGCGCGGCGCTGATCGATCCCAAACACGCCAACTGCGAAGTGCCCGCCGGACAACCCGTGGGCAGCGACACGACGTATCTGACCATCGTCGATAAAGACGGCAACATGACCAGTTGGATTCAGAGTGTCTATTCGGAATTCGGTTCCGGAGTCACCGTCGAAGGCATGGGCTTCCTTCTGCAAAACCGCGGCGGCGGATTTACGCTTGAGCCCAAGCATCCCAATGTTCTGGTAGGCGGCAAGCGCCCGTTTCACACCATCATCCCCGCTTTCATGGAGCGCGGCGACATGCACATCGGCTTCGGCATCATGGGCGGCGCGAATCAGCCCTTGGCGCACGCGCAGTTCGTGTCGAACCTAGTGGATTACAACATGAACCTGCAAGCCGCGCTAGAAGCCCCGCGCTTCACCAAACGCAACTCCACCGGCTGCGACCTGTCGATTGAAGTGCGCGTCCCCGCAAGCACCCTGCAGCAGCTCTCCGAACGCGGCCACCAGATCGCCATCCGCCGCGAATACACGCAGGAGATGGGACGCGGCCAAGCGATCTTACACAACTCCAAAACCGGCACCAACTACGCCGCCTCCGACCCCCGCGCCGACGGCGCCGCTATACCCGAACCGATTCGGCCTTAGCTAACAGCGCGCAGATCGAACACCAGCACCTCAGCGTCATTCCCGTTGTCGAAAACCAATTGCCGTTCGCCGCGCACCCGCGCGCCATCGCCCTCGGCGAGCACCGTGCCGTTGAGCGCGACACGTCCGCGCACCACATGCACATAAGCGCAGCGAGCGTCCCGCAGCGCCAACTCGAAGTTCTCCGCGCCGTCGAACAGCCCCGCATAAATCCGCGCGTCCTGATAAATGCCGAGCGACCCCTCCGCGCCGTCCGGCGAAAGCAACAACCGCAAGTGCCCGCGCTTTTCGGCGTCTGAAAAATGCTTCTGCCGATACCGCGGCGCGACACCCTGCCGGTCGGGCTCCACCCAGATCTGAAAAAAATGCACTGGCTCGGACTTCGAATGATTGAACTCGCTGTGCGTGATCCCGCTGCCGGTGCTCATCGCAATCACATCTCCAGCGCGCACCACTGAGCCTTCGCCCATCGAGTCCTTATGCTCCAGCGCGCCCGCCAGCACGTAGGAAAACACTTCCATATCCTGATGCGAGTGCGTCGCGAAACCGCCGCCCGGCGCCACGCGATCGTCGTTCAGCAGCTTCAAGTCCGAAAACCCGTTCTGTGCGGGATCCTGATACGGCCCAAAGGAAAACGTGAAGCGCGCCTCCAGCCAATCCTGCTTTCCAGTGCCGCGATCCTGCGATTTGCGAAGTTCCAGCATGTTATGCGACCTTGATCGTCAGCTCACCCAGCTTGTCGATGCGCCCCACCATTACATCGCCCGCCACCACCGCGCCGACGCCCTCCGGAGTACCAGTATAAATGAGGTCGCCCGGTTCGAGCGTCACCTGCTGCGATAGATGATTGATGATGTGCGGCACGTTCCAGATCATCAAATTCAAATTCGACCGTTGGCGCACCTGCCCGTTCACTGTGATCTGTAATTCCCCTTCGCTCAGATGGCCGACCAGGGCTACCGGATGAATGGCCCCGCACGGCCCCGATTGATCGAACGATTTGCCGATCTCCCAGGGGTGCCCCTTCTTCGCCGCCGCCTGCTGCAAATCGCGGCGCGTCATGTCGAAGCCCACAGCGTAGCCGTAAACGTGATGGAGCGCCTCCTCCACCGGAATGTTCGCGCCGCGCTTGCCGATCGCTACCACCAGTTCCACTTCGTGGTGATAGTTACTAGTGAGCGGCGGGTACGTCACCGTCGCGCCGTCCTCGACAATCATGTCATTGGCCTTGGCGAAAAAAAACGGCGGCGATTTTTCGTCGTGCCCCATCTCGCGCACGTGCGCCAGATAGTTGCGTCCTACACAATAAATGCGGCGAACCGGAAAGCGCGCTGCTGTGCCGGCGACAGGCAGGGAAGGCTGCGAGGCAGCGGGAACGACGTAGTCCATAAATTCAAAAGTACCATTACAATCGCAACCATTTTAGGACTCTAAGGCGTTGACCTTAGATGTTTCACTCTATAAACTCGTTATCACTGTGACGGAACAACGAAAACACCAGCGCTTCGACTTGCGGCTTCCCTTCGAGATCGTTGCCGGCGAGGTCAAGAACAAAGCCAAGGGCGAAACCCGGAACGTGAGTTCCTGCGGTGTGCTGTTCACGTCCAAAGTGCCCGTCGAAGTAGGCTCGTCCATAGAGTACCTGATTACGCTTCCGAAGGCGCCCGGCACGCGTGCGGAGGTGCGTCTGCGCTGCGTTGGCAAAGTGGTCCGCAACGAAGAACAGACCCGCTTCGCCGCCACCATGGAACGCTACGAGTTCGTCCGCCAGCGCATCTAAGTTCCTCCCGTCCGCCGTCCTAGCCAGTGTTTACCACAGGCGAAGGAAGGGCGAACATGAACCTCACACGGTTATTATCCCGTCAAGACAAGTAAAGCCCCTAATGTGAGGCCGCTACTTGGGATTTCTGCGGGCCCGGTTCTACTGTTTTAGGTGACACTGAGAACCTTCCGGTAGTGTCGAATTTTGCGAACCATGGCCTTCCCTTCTTTTTGAAAGAGCCCTTTTCGATTTGCATTTTTAACTTGATGAGTGCGCTCACCCAGACCGTGATCTCGCCAACGGAATTGTGAGCCGTGGCGAGAATGGCTAGATTCTTAGCCTTCAGAATTACGGGACGATGCAGATTGATAATGTTCGCATCGGTAGTTGTCAGAATATAGCCGTGCTTGTTGCAGAAGGCAATAATGGCAGGATCTTTCACGCTCTGCTCGCGTTTCCCAACATCGTCTTTGAAGCACTCCGAGAAACGCTTAATCGCAAAGCCAGCTTTTATTAGCTGTTCCGCTGCCAGTGGGCAGTCGAACGCATCGTCGAGGAAAAAAAATTGCTCCTCACGCCACTTTCGGTAAGGGATTGTCAATGTGACGCAAGGCCTTCTTCACGACCTCAACGTCTAGGTCGTAGCTCTTCGCTATCTGGGCATCGCTCTTGCGGGCTATCCGCAATCCAAGCAGTGCACTCACGGGAATCCGCGTTCCGGTTACTACGAGTCGCCCAGATAAAACTTCAGGGTCCATGGAGACGGGCCGACTGTCCTTGTCTTCATCGAAATAGCGCCAAGGGAAAATTGCGAGGGTTTTGCCGTCCTCGTCCTGTAAAAGTCGCTGGCCCCATGTGTCCACAACTTCGCCTATTACTAAATTGCGAAATCCGGAAAGGTTGACTACTTCTCTGCCCCGCGAACCTCGCGCGGGGCGATTGAGCAACAAATTTTTACCCAAGGATCTGAGGTCAAGGCTAAGCAATGGGTGTTGGCTCTTCGTCTCTTTGCGTAATTCAACCATCGCTCGTTTGATCTCAGCAGACGAATAATGGTGATGATTGCGAAGCACGTACAGCACGTAGGATTCGGCTACGTCCTTGAACGAAAGCAACGAATAGTTTTGATAGTCCCCTGCTGGTGTAAATATACGCTCCCTGCCGGAGAACCAGGAGGTCAATGTTCTAGGGGGCATCGCCAGCGAACGCGCGGCTTCCGGTATTGAATATATTGGCGTGTCTCGTAGATCCTGTTTATTGCTCCGAATTGGCCGCTTGATCCGCACTAATTCAGTGTAATCAAATATGCGTCGGAATGTTCTAGCCGTCATGCGCCCTCCGTGGCCCGGTTATGCTAATCTGGCCTTGGGCACACGTATACCGAATGGTAGAAGCCGACGCTAACGTACCGAAATCGAAATCAACTCCGCTCACTCCCTCGCCAAAGGTTCAAGAGCGGATGAAGCCGATAAGCGGCGATGCCTTTAAGAATCTTCTGAAGCGGGCGATCTCTACTCCGCCCGCTCCGAAACCTGCTCCAAAATCGACTTGAAAATCAGATTCCCCTGATCCCTCCGGTTATACCGGAAGCTGTACTCGTCCAAGTAGCTCTGCAAATACTTCTGACTGACCGAGTGGTAAACTCCACCGATCCCGCGCTTAATAAGTGACCAGAAACCTTCGACGCTATTCGTGTGGATGTCTCCGATCACATACACCTTGGAACTATGATTGATCCGCCGATGCCTATATCCGGCGTTCGATCCGTCCGCGCGGCGCACATTACCCAAGCCCTCATATCCAATGAACTCGTCTGTGTAGACTGTGCTGTCGGGCATAATATGCTCACGCGCCAAACCTAGCAGCGAAGCGCCGCTAACATTCTCCGGGACCTTTGCTACTACTCGCCCCTTGCGCTCCACGATCCCGACTATCGGAGTCTTCTTTTTGTCGCCACGTCCGGGACGGCCCCCGCCGCCCTTTCGCACTCCACCGTAATACGCTTCATCCATCTCTACGGCGGGTCCCTCCAGTTGCAGATCCTCAGACATCAGGGTGCGAATCTGCTTGAACATGCGCCACGCGGTTTTATACGTGACGCCGATTTCGCGCTGGATCTGCTTCGCAGAGATTCCGCAGCGGGTAGAACCCATCAAATACATGGCGTAAAACCACAAGCGTAACGAAGTCGTGCTTTTCTCAAAAATGGTGCCCGCAAGCGGATACAAATGGTGTCCGCAATTACTACAGACATAAGCAGTGCGACCCGTGACGCGATGGTGCTTGCGCCCGAATCCACACTTCTCACAGCTTGCCACGCCGCCAGGATAGCGATCCTCCATGATGTACGCCAAGCAAGCATCGTCGTCCGGGAAGTCCCGGTTGAACGTTTCCATCGTATACCGCGAATGCTGCGGAATTGTTTGCTTGACCTTAAACTCAACCCTTGGCATACTCTTATTATGCGAGGTCTTCTACTTGTTGTCAAGGGATAATTACCACCTCACACTAGGATTCCCGGAACCATCCGGGCTCCTCGAAAACGATCGCGTTCTGGCACGGCGCACGGGTCTCGCCGGAGCCATCGCACGCTTCGAGGAATGGATGGCGGACCCGGATTCCCCAGTCCGCGCCATCCGCCGCCAGACCGCCAAGCCTGGCGTCTTCGCCGAGTTCCCCGAATCCCTTGCGTCTTCGCTCAAGCAATCGCTGGTTTCGCGCGGCATCCACCAACTGTACTCGCACCAAGCCGAGGCCTTCGAGCACGCCGCCGCCGGACGCAACGTGGTGGTGGTAACGCCTACCGCTTCCGGCAAGACGCTGTGCTACAACCTGCCGGTGCTGGAGCGCTTGATCGCCGATCCCAGCGCGCGCGCGCTGTACTTGTTCCCTACCAAGGCTCTGGCCGAAGATCAGCTCGCCGAGTTCCAGGGCGCCGTCGATGCCATGGGTTCGGAGCTTCGCGCGTTCACTTACGACGGTGACACGCCACAAGACGCCCGCCGCGCCATCCGCGAACGCGCCAACGTGGTGTTCACCAATCCCGATATGCTGCACTCCGGCATTCTGCCGCACCACACCAAATGGGCCAAGGCGTTCGAGAACCTACGCTACATCGTGATCGATGAGCTGCATTCCTACCGCGGCGTCTACGGCAGTCATCTGGCCAACGTGCTGCGCCGCCTGAAACGCGTCTGCGAATTCTACGGGTCATCGCCACAATTCATTTGCTGCTCAGCGACGATTGCGAATCCGCGCGAGCTAGCGCAGGCGCTCACCGGCCAGCAGTTCGAATTGGTGTCGGAAAACGGCGCGCCCTCGGGCGAAAAATATGTGGTGTTTTACAACCCGCCAGTAGTGAACAAAGCGCTGGGCATCCGCCGCGGCTATTTGAACGAGACCCGCCGCATCGCGCGCGAGCTGCTGGATCGCGGACAGCAGACGCTAGTCTTCGCCAACTCCCGCCTGGCCACCGAAATTCTGCTCACCTATCTAAAGGAGGACCGCCCCAGCGGCAGCGTCCGCGGCTATCGCGGCGGCTATCTGCCCAAGGAACGCCGCGAGGTCGAGCGCCAACTGCGCGACGGCGATATCCGTGCCGTGGTCGCGACCAATGCACTGGAGCTGGGCATCGACATCGGCTCGCTCGACGCTGTCGTCATGGCCGGGTATCCCGGAACCATCGCGTCCACGTGGCAGCGCGCCGGACGCGCCGGACGCCGCCAGACCACGGCGCTAGCGGTGCTGGTGGCATCCAGCGCGCCGCTCGATCAATACATCATCGAACATCCCGAGTACTTCTTCGAGCGCCCGCCCGAACACGCCTACATCAATCCCGACAACCTGGAGATCCTGATCAATCACATGAAATGCGCCGCCTTCGAGCTGCCGGTGCGCGATAACGAAAAGTTCGGTACGCACGATGTCGGCGAGATGTGCCAGTTCCTCGCCGACTTGAAGCTGCTGCATCATTCAGGCACCGATTCCAAGGGCGCCTGGCACTGGACTTCAGATACCTATCCCGCCGATGCCGTCAGCCTTCGTAGCATTTCGAGCGATAACTTCCTGGTGGTCGACATCACCGGCGACCGTCGCGTGATCGGCGAAGTGGCGTTTACCGCCGCGCTCACTACGCTGCATGAGAAAGCCATCTATTTGCACGACGCGCGCCAGTATCAAGTGGAGCGCTTCGATTACGACGGCCGCAAAGCCTACGTCCGCCACGTCGATTCGGATTATTTCACTGACGCGATCGACTACACGCAGGTGAAGGAACTCGAAGCGTTCGAGTCCGCCCCAGTCAACGGAGCCAGCGCCGCTCACGGCGACGTGCGCCTGAACCGGCAGATCGTCGGCTTCAAGAAAATCAAGTTCTACACCATGGAAAACGTGGGCTCAGGACACCTCTCCATGCCCGAGCAGGAGATGCACACGACGGCCTTCTGGCTGCACTTCCCGGAAACTTTTCTCGCGCGCTTCGCCGATCTGACGCCTACCGAAAAGCAAAGCGGGTTAGTGGCGTTAGGAGCGCTGCTGCGCACGGTCGGCTCTCTGCGCGTAATGTGCGATCCGCGTGACTTGGGCGTGTCCATCACTGAGGCCATCGCCGGCAGCCTGCAGACGTTCGAGCCAAATCTGTATCTCTTCGACAACTATCCCGGCGGCATCGGCCAGAGCGCTCCCCTGTTCAAGATGACGAGGCCGCTGCTCGAAGGCGCGGCGGCTCTCGTGCGCGGCTGCCCGTGCGAAGCCGGCTGCCCGGGCTGTGTCGGTCCCCTCGGCGAAGTAGGCGAGCGGGGCAAGGAAACCGCAAGCCGCATTCTCGCCGAGCTTCTGGGATAAACATAGCTATTATAGCTATGTATGGCGTCCGTCCAAATCGCCGAGCTCAAAAACAAGCTGAGCGCCTATCTGGCAAGGTGCGAACCGGTGAAGAGGTCGTCATTTGCGACCGCAAAACGCCCGTCGCCAAAATCGTGCCCTTGAGCAGAGTCGATTTCGATCTTGAAGAACAGGAACTGATCGCCAAGGGTACCCTGCGCTTGCCCCAGAAGCCCTTCGACGCCGACGCCTTCTTTGCGATCGGACGAGGCGTGCGCGTGCCACGCGTAAGTGACGCCGCCATTCACCGTGCTTTGGATTTTGCGAGAGGGGATGTAAATGTTGGCATTTTGGGACACAAGCGCGCTCGTAAAACTTTGCGTTCGCGGTCAGTCAAATCCCCGCGCTAATAAACTTTTGCGCGATGCCGAGGTGATCGCGTGGTGGGCTACAGCGATCGAAGGGCGCAACACCTTGGTGCGTTTGCAACGGGAAGGTCTTCTGTCCATTACCGCATTTCAAGGATCCTGCGACCGGTTATCGGCGCTGCTTGCCTCTTCCAAGGAAGTTGCGCCTACTGAAAACGTCAAAGAAATCGCAATCCAGCAACTCGATCGCTTCCCCCTAAGAGCCGGGGACGCGCTGCAATTAGCAGCTGCCCTGGCTTGGTACGGTGGACGGCCCCGCGGCCGCTGGTTTGTCTGCGCGGACCGGCGCCTTGCCGCCACCGCAATCGCGGCGGGTTTCGCAGTGGAGAGCGTCTAACGCGCCCAGTTAAAGCCCAGCCCCGTGCTGTACAGGAAATCGTTTTTCTTGAACCCCGGCACCGGATCGCTCAAATAGCGGTCGCTCAGCGAAACATTCCAGGTGAGCCACTTTGTCAATTGCGTGGTCGCGCCCGCGTCGGCATTCATGCGGTACTGACCGGTGTCGGAAAGATTGTTGAACATCCGGAAGGTCTCGACGAAACTAGTGCGCGCGCTGATCTTGTAATTGAAATCATCGCCCCAATAGGCTTCGGGCGAATTTCGCGTGAACGCTGCGCTCGCCTTCGCCGCACCGAAGGCCTGCCGCTCCCAGTCGCCGCCGCCGGTTACGCTCAGCCGGCTGGCATCGTGCGACCAGATCAGATAACCCGCGCCGCCGCCCACCGTCACGCCCAGATCGAGCGATTGGAACTTGTCGTATTCAAAATCGTTGAAGGCGTTCAAGAATATTTTCTTAGTGAGGTTGCGATTGTACCCCCACCCCCCGCGTATGGCCTTTGCAGTCTGCGCGTTCACGCCGTTGATGGTCGCCGATGAACTGATTGAATTGAAATACGCCGTGGTGCGCGTAGTGTTCGAGGCGCGCACGAAATTAATAGGCGTCGTCAATGTCGACGTATCTGCGTTGCCCTTGGTGCCCGCCAGGTTTAAACTGCCGGTAATAGTCCACAGATCCAGCAATCGTGGATGCAGAAACTTCTGATACGTCTTTTCTTCGGCGTCGTCGCGCAGCGTGATTACGTCCTTGGGATCCACTGCCTGCGGCGCTCCCGGCGCGGCCACCTCGATGCGGTCACCCTGCGTTTCGATATTGGCTTTGACAGTTTTTCCGCCGGTCAGCGTTATATTGAGTGGCGCATCGCTCTTTACCGTGGCGACATCCGCCCACTTCAGCGTCACAGTACCGAAGTTTTTGCTCTTGACGGTAAGGGAATCTCCGTCTTTCTTTACGATGGCGCCGCTGATGCGGTCGCCGTCCTTCATGGTGATTTGATCCGCCAAGCCGGCCCCTGCGGATAGGAAGAGCACGCAAACGGAGAGTGTAATCTTCATCTCCCCAGATTACTCGAGGCGGCGTTTCAACAGGAAATACACTGGCACGCCGATCAACACGATTACCAGCCCGGGGACCGTGGTCGATGTGCGGTAGACGAACAGCAAAGTCAGAATCACGGACGCTCCGGCGATGTAGAGCGCAGGGACGAAGGGATAGCCGAATGCGCGATACGGCCGCTCTTCATTGGGACGGCGCTTGCGCAGCACGAACACCGCGGCGATCGTCAGGATATAGAAGATGAGCGCCGCGGACACTACGTAATCCAGCAGATTACCGTACAGGTTGCCGAACTTTCCGCTGATAGCATCGTAGGTGCGCGGCAGCACCAAGATCGTGGTCCACGCCGCCTGCATGATCAGCGCGACGCCAGGCACATGCGCCTTGTTGATGTTCTTAGCGGCGCGAAAGAACAGATTATGCTGCGCCATCGCGAAGCAAGCGCGCGCTCCTGCCAGCACCATGCCGTTGATGCAGCCGAAGGTCGAGATCATGATGGCAATGGCCATAATCTGCGCGCCCGCCCCCGGATACACGGCGCCCACCATAGCGCTGGCCACACGATCGAGGGGCGCCGATTGCACCTGATCGAACGGCAGCACCACTAAATAAGCAACGTTCGCCAGCAGATACAGGCCGATGACGATGGCCGTTCCGAATGCCAGCGACAGCGGAACATTGCGGCGCGGCGTACGCACCTCGCCGGCGGTGAAGGTGATGTTGTTCCAGGCGTCAGCGGAAAAAAGCGATCCGGTTTGCGCTACGCACAAGGCCACCAGCAGGCCGAACGAAGTCTCCGGCGTCAAGCCCGGAGCAATCGGCGTGAAGCCGCGCGGCGTCCACGCTTTCCCGAAATTTCCCGCCACCGCCTGGCGATTCCATCCTAGAAAAATGCCGAGTCCGATCAAGCCAAGCAGCGATCCGATCTTCGCCACCGTAAAAAAATTCTGTACGTGCTTGCCGTACTGAATACCCAGCGTGTTGGTGTAAGTAAGAAACAGGATCACCAGAATCCCCACCAATTGCGCCGTCGACAGCGACACCGCATAGCCCGTCGAGAGATGAATCGGCGCCACGAAATAGTTGCTTTCCGAGATCGCTGGCCACAGCACGCCCAGATAGCGCGCGAAGGCCACCCCCACCGCCGCGATAGTTCCGGTCTGGATCACGCCGAAGAGCGTCCAGCCATAAAGAAATCCCCACATCGGCGAGAACGCCTCGCGCAAATAAACGTATTGCCCGCCGGCGCGCGGCATCATCGCTGCGAGTTCGCCGTAGGAGAGTGCGGCGGTCAACGTCAGAATCCCCGTGATCACCCAAGAAAGCAGCAGCCAGCCCGGGCTGCCCACATTGCGCGACATCTCCGCCGACACGATGAAGATCCCGGAGCCGATCATCGACCCCGCCACCAGCATCGTCGAATCAAACAGTCCGAGAGTGCGCGTGAGTTCGCTCTTTGCGGGCGGTGTGGGTCCCGCGCTCACTCCGCGACTCCCAGGTGCCAGCCAAGTTTCGCGCTATCGAACCAGGAGATGGCCGTCCACCTAGTCTTGGTAGCGCCGTTCTCCCTCCTGCCCAACACAAACGCGCACGGGCCTTCGCCGAACCTCTGTATGTGTTCCGACACCCATGACCTCGCGCTCGACGGTTCCACCAGCACCACCGGCGTCCCCGCAAACTCCGCCACGCGCGCGCCGAATTTCGCGTCTTCGATTTCGACCGGAGCGCGCAACGCGTACGCCTGCCGGAAGCGCGCACTCGACGCTTTCAGATCGCGCACCGCGATCACAACGTAGCGAATGCCGCTGAAATTCCGCGTCGCCGGTTTGCCTTCCGGAAATGCACGCGCCTCGCGCGGAGTGAAATCACGAATCAAAAACGGGAAGAAAGTGCCGTTCGGTTCCTGCCCCACTTGCGCCGCTTCCCAGGCGAGCTGCGTACCGTCCGGCCGCGCGCGCCCGCTGCGCACCGGCGCACTCACGACGATACCGGCCGCGCGCAGGCGTTCGACTTCCGCCGCCATGTTCTGTACGCGTACCGCCCACGCCGCCGGACCCGCGTTGCCCTGAATCTGCTTCGACCAATAATGCGCCGCCACCGCCTTCGCCTCAGGCTGGTCTTGCAGCGCGATCAACTCCAGATACGAGCCGTCCGGGAAACTAGTGAGCGCCATTTGCGTGGCGTGGTTGCTGTGCAGACCGCCGTATTCGCTAGGAATCCCCAGCGCCGCTAGACGGGCCTGCATCTGCTTCAAGTCCATGCCGGCGACAGACACGTGATCCACTGTCAGTTCGGCCGCAGGCAGTCCGAGAGACGCCAGCAATACTAAAGTGATGCCCCGCATCGCAGGCCTTTAGGATACCGAGAAAGAGATATCGGGGAATTAGCTTTCACCCGGGTCCAGGAAAATTCGCGGGAGCGCTATCCTTCGAAGGAGTCCGCGTATTGGAAACTATGACACCGAAACTGGCATTCGTAGTGGCCCCGCTGGGCCTGTTTACAATGACTCTTCCCGCGCGCGGCGAGGGCGGAATCGAGCCGTCGCCCTTGTGCGATCTTTATGCCTTTTTCAGCCAAGCAAAAATGCCGAAGCGCTCCGGCCGTCTTTGCTTCCGGTACCCCTAACGCGAGGCGATCACTTGGGTGTCACGTGGATCAGGGCGCCGGGATTGGCGTCTTCCAGCATCCACAGCGAGCCATCGGGCCCTTGTTCCACATCACGGATGCGGCGGCCCACATCCCAGCGCTCGGCGGTTTTGGCGCCGCCGTGGCCATCGAAGATGATGCGGTTGAGCGTCTTGGTCGCCAGACCGCTGAGGAAGCCATTGCCGTTCCATTGCGGAAAGGTCTGGGTGCTGTTGTAGAACATCAGACTGCCCGGCGCGATGACCGGTACCCAATAAAGCACCGGCATCGCCAGTTCGGGCCGCGAGTCTGGCTTGGGAATGGGCACACCGTTATAGTTGTTACCGAAGGAGACCAACGGCCAGCCATAATTCTTGCCCTTCTCGATTAGGTTCAGCTCGTCGCCGCCGCGCGGGCCATGCTCCACCTCCCATAGTTCGCCCGTGGGTGAAAACGCCATGCCGTAGGGCGTGCGGAAACCGCTGGCCCAGGTTTCCGCCGGTGTCTCGTTGGGGCCGGGGAAGCTATAGATGCTCACCACCTTCGCGGTCTTGGCGGCTTCGGTGTCAGTGGGCGGATCGATCAGCGGAATCGTGGCCGTTCCAGTTTTTCCGAAGTTGGGATTACCAGGGGCTGGTTTGCCGTCGAGAGTCAGGCGCAGGATCTTGCCTTCGGGCTGATTTGGATCCTGGGCGGGGGTGAAGCGCTGGCGGTCGCCAACCGTGAGGAACAGATACTGGCCGTCGGGCGAGAAAGCGATCTGCCCGCCTTCCTGGCCGCCTTTGCCCTTGGGCATCTGGCGCCAAAGTACTTCGAAGTTTTCGAGTTTAGCCGAGGTCGAGGTGGCGTTCAGCTTGGCGCGGGCCAGTGCCAGACCGCCGCCGTAGTCACCGGGTTCGACATAAGTGAGATAGATACTCTGGTCAGTGGCATAATGCGGCGAAAGGAAGACGCCCAGCATGCCGTTCTGGCCCTGCCAATAAACGGGCGGCGTATTGTTCACCGCGATCTTTTCGCCCTGCTGGGACACCAGCCAAACCGGTCCGATCTTTTCGGTGATCAGCATGCGTCCATCGGGCAGGAAGGCCAGCCGCCAGGGCAGTTCAAAGTTGGCCACCGTAGTCATGCTAAAGGGTAGGCTAGCCTCGGGCTTCTGTTCGCCCACATTGACCTGAGCCCAGGCCGCCACCGACGCTAGCGTGAAAAGCAACGCCGCTTTCACCAATTTCATCGTCATTTCTCCTTGCTTCTTCGCGCCCGATCCTAAGCGATCCAGGGCACCTTGGTTAATCGTATTCTACTATGGCTTCGTGCTATTTGACAGCCGAATCGACTTGTATACTAGACTAAGTCTTTTAAGCGCGGCTTCCGTTGTTTCTTTGGACCGTTAAGAACGTATCTTGAGGAGATTTGACGAATGCCTATTTTGAACCCCTGTCGGCTGGCCGTTTGCCTTGCTGTGGCAGCGAGCTTTTTGCAAGCCGCGTCCGCCGCTGAAATTCTGATCGCTGACACGAAATCACAGCCGGAGAGTTTGACCCTGGCCCCGGGCGGGGTGTTGATCGCGGGCAGCGCCAGCTCCCCCTTCGTCTACAAGGTACGCTCCGGCTCCACCACCGCCGAGAAGTTCGTGGACGCCAGTGCCGAAGGTGCCGGGACCTTTTTCTTCGGCATGCTCGCGGATGCTTCCAGTAACACATTGTGGACCTGTCAACTGACCCCTGTGCCGGGGAAGACGCCAGTGCAGCGCCACACTGCGCTGAGGGGCTTCGATCTCGAAACCGGCGCGCCGAAGATCCGCTGGAACTTGCCGGGCGACAACAGCACCTGCAACGATTTCGCGATCGGACCGGACAAGGCACTGTACCTGTCCGATACCTCCAACAGCAAAATCTACCGGCTGCCGGCCGGTGCTTCTACCGCCGAACTGTTCCTGGAGCATCGCGCGCTCTATGGCATCGATGGCATCACCTTCCTGAACGGAACCCTCTATGTGAATAATGTGTTCTCGAACAATCTCTATCGCATCCCCGTCGACGCGGCGGGCAAAGCAGGGGAGCCTGTCGATATTTGGATGGACCAACCGATAAAGGGGCCGGACGGCATGCGCGCCGCCAATGGCAAGCTGATTGTCGCAGAAAACGGCAGCGGCAGGATTTCCGTTATCACCGTCAACGGCGACAAGGCCAGCGTGACCGTGATCAAGGAAGGACTCAACACTCCGACTGGGGTCGAGCCCGCGGGCGACACGATCTGGATTGCCGAGCGCGGCGCCGGCAAGGCTGTGTCGATACCGATGCCGAAATAAATTTGCTGGAAACAGACGCTACTTACGTGGCGGCGCCGGAACAACTTCATAGGGGCGCATCATTTCATTGTCCTCGTGCTCCAGAATGTGGCAGTGCCACACGTAGCGGCCTGTATAGCCCTCGAATTTCACGATAATCCGGGTGCTCGCCCCGGCCGTTGCCCGGACCGTATCTTTCCAGCCGAGTTCGTTCGGCTCCGGTGGATAGGCTTCCCCTCTATAAACCACCTTTTCGTCATACACCAAATCCGAAACTTCGAGTAGGCGGCGATCCAGTATTTGGAATCGAACCAAGTGCAGATGAATGGGATGGGTGTCGTCCGTCGTGTTGAGTAACTCCCAGATCTCAGTGGTGCCGAGCACGGGTTTCTCCGAGATCGGCTCGTGCCAGTGTTTGCCGTCAAGCAGATGTGCGATGGGTTCGCCGATCAGATTGTCGAATTCTTCGAGGGTCAGTCTGCGGGTCCGGATCGCTTCTGACTCGGCAAACCTGCGCACAGGACGAAGCGTTTGTGGCAGAGGGCTTGAAACTGCAACTGTTTCCGTAGCGACGCGGAACTGCATTATCGTCGACGGAACGTTGTTGAGCAGAATGTTCTCTCCCGCATAATCCGCGAAATCTATGACGACGTCGGCGCGTTCTCCGGGAGCGACGTCAAGCCGGCTCACTGCCACTGGCGCGGGAAGAAGCCCCTGGTCCGATCCGATTTGCTGGAACGGCTGGCCGCTGCCGAGGGACAGAAAGAAGAACCTCGCGTTGGAAGCGTTCAGGATGCGAAAACGATACTTGCGCGGCTGCACGTTGAGATAGGGCAGCAGTTTCCCGTTAATGAGCACGGCATTCCCCGCGTATTCGGGCACCCAAGGAGCGTCGGGGAGCTGCGAGACGGGGTAGTAAATCTGACCGTCCGCGCGGAACATTCGATCCATCAGCACCAGCGGAATTTCTTGTTCGCCCTTGGGAAGATTGAGAGAATCTTCGAAGGAATCGCGGATTACATACAATCCCGCCATGCCCGCGCACATGTTCAAGCGGTTGATGCCCATCGCGTGGTCGTGATACCACAGCAGCGCGGCGTCTTGTTCGTTTGGATAGCGGTACGTGGCCGATTTGCCAGGTCCATACCATGCCTCCGGCCAGCCGTCACTGGCGGGCGGAACGCGGGCTCCGTGAACGTGGACCACGGTGCGCGATTCGGGAAGGCCCTTCTCTGCTCCCATAAGATTGTGATCGATGGGAAGAAAATGTTTGGCGGGCAGGCGGTTAGGCCACTCGATCGCAATCTCCTCCCCGCTGCGAGCCTCGATTGTAGGGCCGGGGACGCTGTTTCCGTAACCCCAGAAACGAGTGGCCGCAACGTCCCGATGGATTTTCGAGTAGAACTCCTGCATCGGAATTCTGTAAAAAGGAACCTGCCGCCGTGAAGCGCCCGGACGAGTGCCGAGGGGCTTGGCAATCTCGGGGATCGGCAGGGGATCGACGAAGGGCGCGAGTTTTCCGGGGTCCAGTTGCGGCGGTGCGGGCGCCATATGCGGAATGTGCGCCATCTGCATTTGCGCCTTGCCAAAACGAGCGGCGACGGTCAGAAGACCGCCGCCGATTGCAAATCTACGTCGTGTAATCAAAATACGATGGCCTTACGGAAGCGTTACCGTGCCGGTAACTAGACCCGGTGATCGGAGAAAGCAGCGGCGTTGTCGTGTTCGGGGGGTCGATGGCGGCGTGAAATCGAACATGTTGTTAATGGGATTCGCGATGGCATCGTACGATCCACCACCGACGCGTCCCAGACTCCAATTGTCCTCGATAAAACGCATGATTGAAGTCTGCATGGTAAACGTGTGGTCCACAAAATTGGACTTGGCCCAGGGCGAGATGACCTGCAGTGGCGTCCGGACGCCGGGGCCGCAGCGGCCGTTTACCGGCAATCCGCCGGAGTTCGGACCCGGTAGAACCGGTGTAGTCCCGGCGATACCGCAGGCATTCGATCCGGTCAGCGTATCGGCGGTCGAGAAGGAACCGTTGACGATCGGTGCCGGCTGGTGGTCGTACCATCCGTCGGAGTCGTCGTAGGCAATAATGACCGCGGTGCTGGCCCAGAAGGGAGACTGGGCCAGGGTGTTAATGACGTTCACCACGAAAGCTTGTTCATCTAGCGGATTGGAGTTGCCGGGATGGGCATCCTGATAGGACTGGGCCTTGAGGAAGGTAACAGCCGGAAGGTTTCCAACCGCCAGCGCATCGAAGAAGTCATGCGTGTCGTATTGATGATTGGCCGGATCGGCCGCCGTTCCGATCAGTGGCGGGACTGGTCGGACGCGTATGGGCGAGGTTGCGTGTGCTGGCGTAATACTGGAAGGGTGCGTGGTGCTCCACGTAATCGCCCTCCGTCAGTCCGGTGATCGGAGAAACGGTGCTGCTGCCGCAGCCGGTGGTTCCGTTGGGATTGACCGCCGAGAGATCGAACCCGCCTGTAAACCAGCCCCAGGTGAGGCCCGCGGTGTTGAGCAGATCGCCGACGTTCTTTCCGGACATTTCAACGTTAAAGGAGCTGGTGTTGGAGCAAAGATCGCCGAGGGGCTCGGAATCGCCTATCATCGTCCAACCACCCTGCCCGTCCGCAACTTCATCGCTGGCGTTGGGGGCGTTCAGCGCCGTGGCCTGAATGATGCCGTTGGTCTGGCCCGCCACCAAATTGATGGCGCCGGGTGTGGAAGGTCCGAAATTCGAATTGTACGAATTGTCGCTCATAGCGAAATTCTGCGCGTAGTTCCACAGCGCGGTTACGGTATTGCCGTCGAAATAACCCATTACCATGCCGGTGGTGTTGGTCACCGGCGGATAAAGAATCGGCGTGCCACCCGCCTTACCGGTGCTCTTCGGGAACAGATCCATGGCGCCGTGGTCGAACGAACTCTCTTCGGGTGTGTAGCTGTGGCTCTGCGAAGACGTCAACGCCTGATTCCGATTGAGGCGGAAGGGATTGGCGGCGCCGGCTCCATTGGCCGCGTTGGTAGAATTCGGATTCACCAATCAGCAAGGTGGGCGTGAGCCCGTTCACGGCGGGCGTGCCCGGCTTAGCGATGAAGCGCGGCTGTCCCGGGGGATTCTGCGCGACCGGGTAGGTTCCGAAATAGTGATCGAAAGAAATATTCTCGCCGAAAATGACGACGACGTGCTGAATCGGCGTCGTCGGCGGGGGCGGCGCGGCAGCCACAGGACCCACGGCCAAGCTCATCAGCAACGACAGACTGGTGGTGATCGAAAGAAATGGACGCATGCGTTCTCCTTGAAGACTCGTTAAATTTTAGGTTGAGATAGAGCGGCTCTAGGCGAGTTTGCGTTTCCGCAAACAAAAGAAAAGTGCCACGCCGGAAGCGACAAGCAGATAGCTGGAAGGCTCGGGAACCACCTGTACATCGTCAATCGCCAAACCAGAGTCCAAACCGTTGGGGTCGCCCGCCGTCATGATCTTGAGACCGAAGAGGTTTGGAGCAGTGCTGTCCGAGATTACAAAGTAACCATTTCCTGCCGTCGCGCCGTTCTCCGGAATGGTCACGTTAAACGTGCCCAGATTGGTGTTGCCCAGCCCCAAAGCCTCCAGTGTGATGGTTACCGGCGCACCGGCACTTGTGAAATCGGAGTCCGCGATTCCGACGCCGATCGAACCGACGCCCTGCGTGAGAGAAATGGTGAGGTTCGCAGCACCGGTCGCACTAGTGTCGTACAGCTCATTCGGGCCGCTCTGCCCGCTAAAAGGAATCACTTGAAGGCCGTCGGGGCTGGAAAAAGTTACATTCTGAACGGTGAGCGAAGAGCAAGAGGCCGCCACGCACGGAGCACTGGGGTTTTCCAAGTCGGCAGTGTCGAAACTAATTGTAAGCCCCCCCAAGTTCGGGGACGGTTTGAGGATCGCCGGAGAATGGAAAGAGTTGCTTGGCGTTCCGCTGGTTTCGGTGATGGCGTCCGCCTGCGCGGCCACCGTCGTCAACATAGATGCGCAGAGTAATGCATATAATTTCATAGTTTTTTCTTCTCCTCCGTGGTGAAGGTCGATAGTACCAACGACCTATTGCGATTAGGTGAATGTACTGAGACGGGCCGATTAATAGCCTGGGAAGGTGTCGGATTATTACTAGGAAAGTACTACGAATACGCACAGCTTCCCGGGAGATGATGGCCGCCATCTGTGCGGCAGATTCATTCTTGCATTTGGACCCACCATCGTTAACTTCGATGACTGCTTCGAGGTCCCACTGGGGAGGCGTCTTCGCCGGGCTGAGCCAAATTGCAATCGTGATCCTTCGCCGCATCGACTGAAGCGATGCTGGAGAAAGATTAGGGAATAGTTGTTTGGACCGGCCACGGGTCGCTCCAGCGGGGATCGTGGAGCAATTCTTCGTCGGTGAGCGACTTAAGGAACTCAACTAGATCGCGCTTGTCGCTGTCGGTCAGATGGAACGGCCGCAGGATGCGCGATTTGTTGGGGTGATCCAATTTCCCGCCTGCCGCGTAGTGATCGATCACGTCTTCGAGCGTCGCCACGCTGCCGTCGTGCATATAAGGCGCCGTGACCGCAATGTTTCTCAGGGTGGGTGGCCGAAACTTTCCGATATCCTCGGTCCGTTGTGTGTGTTCAAAGAGGCCGCGGTTGGGCGGCGTATATAGCGAAACGCCTGTGTTGAAAAAACTGTCGCCCTCCTCGCGTCGTCCCTTGCTTCCTTCGAATCGAACTGCGCCGAAATTCCATCCGCCATGGCACTGAAAGCATCCGCCATGCTCGCTGGATGAAAATAGGATCTCCCCGCGCTTGGCCGAATCCGAAATCGCCGAAGAGTCGCCGCCCCAGCGATAACGATCGTACGGCGATCGCATGGAGATGATCGAGCGTTCGAAAGCGGCGATCGCTCTGGTCACGTTCTGAAGCGTGTAGATGTCGCTGCTCTCAGGGAAAGCTTGGGGAAACAAACGCAGATAAACCGAATCGCGCCGTACGACGTTCAGGAACTGCTGTTCGCGTCCTTTCAAACCAAGTTCGACCGGCTCTTCGCCCAGCATCGGAGTAAGCGCCTGTTCCTCCAGGGAATCGAGGGTAGGATTCGCCCAGGTCAGTAGAGGCGCAAAAGCAACGTTGACCAGACTCATGCTGCTGCGGGGATGGGGCTGTCCGGTCGTACCTTCCGCATGAGCCTTTCCATCCGTAAAGGCCAGTACCTGCCGGTGACAACTTCCGCACGATTCTTTTCCGTTTATGGACATTCGTTTGTCGTAGAACAAGTGGCGGCCGAGTTCAACCTTCGCGACGCTCATCGGATTATCGGCAGGAACCGGGGGGCGGGGAAATCCTCTGGGCAGATTCCACTCGAAGTCGCCGCCCATCAAGCTCGCCGCGATGGCGCATCCGGCAGCGACGCCTCTAAGCGACCAGCGCGCCTGTTTCCGAGGTGTCATACCCGGCGAGTACCTCCAACTTGCGGCGTAACGTGGCGCGCTGCAAAACATCCAGAAAGGCCTTGACAGCAGGCAGATCCGCGCTCCGCTTGCGCATTACCAGATCGTAGCGTTCGCTGCGCAGCGGAATGAAGTCCAGCCCAAAAGTCTGCGCCGCGGAACGCGTTGCCAGGCACACATCGGCATCCCGGGAAACGATGCAGTAAGCAGCCGCCAGGTGGCCGAAAGCAATGCGGTCGTATCCCTGGATCTTGCTCGCCTCCATCCCAGCCTTCCCCAAGAGCTCGTCCAACAATCCACGGCTTCCCGAACCAGGCTCGCGATTTACGAACCTGACGTTCTTCCGGCCTAGATCCTCAATCTTACGGATGCGCTTGGGATTTCCCGCCGCGATCACCAAGCCCTCTTCCCAGCGTGCGAAGGTCACGACGCTGAACTCTTCGCCAGGAAACTGTTTACGGATGTAAGGCAGATTGAATTCTCCGGTCTTCGCGTCTTCCAGATGCGAGCCGGCGATGTGCACCTTTCCTTCCGCAAGCCACGTGAGCGCAAGTTTACTGGAAGCGGCTGCGGAGACCACCTCCACCCCGCTGATCTTTTCCACCATGCTGGAGAGAAGGCCGGTAGCCGGATCGCAGCCAGCCAGCACCAGCCGTTTCTGCGCGGCCTCGTCTTTCGCGAACACCACTAGGTCTGCGCGCCGGTTGGTTCGGCCGGTTTTTTTGATGATGCCGTCGGCTTCCGGCATGTAGTAGGGGGTTGCGCTCACTGGCACGCTGACCCAGCGAGCTCCGATCTGGCAGATGCGCACCGGCTGGCCCTTGGCCGGCGTTTCGGCGCTCAATATCTCTGCGGCCAAAGACTCGGGCGATTGGTGGCTTCCTTCATGCAGCGAAAACAGCTCGTCGATGGTCACTTCGAGTTCGCGCGCAAGATTCAGCGCAACTTCGGTATTGGGAACGTAGGTGCCGGCTTCGATCGCGTAAATCGTTTGGCGGCTTACGCGGACACGGCGCGCCAAATCCGAAGCGCCCACGCCTCTGCTCTTTCGAATCTGGCCCAGCCGGTTTTCGACGCGCGTCTTCACAGCAGCTATTTCCTTAACTGAACGACTTCGAGCTTGGTCAGCATGCGGACAGAGCGGGCTCCCGGTTTGTCCTTGGGTACCACTAGCCGGAAGCGCCCCTGGGCGCCGAACAGCGGCTTGCCATTCGCGGTATCGGCCAGACAGAATTTCATTGTCGATAAAGGCGGGGTCGACTTCGCCGAGCGAGAACACCACCTGATAACCGTCTTGAGCCTCGGCTAGCACATATCCCGCCAAGGCTTTGCCGCGAAGTTCGCCGCCCTGCGGGACGCCAGCCCTTTTCAATACTTCATGCAGCCAGACGCCCTCATAAACGGTTTCCATGCCGGCATTGCAGTGCGAACCGAAGCGCGCGGCATCTTCGCCAGATCGTCGGCGGATAGCGTCAGCGCCTGCCTCACCGCGCCGGTCACCTGAACCGTTGGCGGCGCGTCCTGTGCGGCGAGTAGACTTGCCGCCGAGAAGCCCCAGAATGAAAGAGCGTCGTGTATACATGACTACCTCATATTGTAGGCTGCTGCCGGTCAGCCTACCACAGCAGCTTCAGACCGAATTGCATCTGCCGGGACGGCGTCGACGTTGCCGTGATCAGCCCGGCAGTGGGGGAAAGCGCGGGCGTGAAAGTCACCGGATTCGGCGTGTTGAAATTCGCGCGGTTTAAGAGATTGTAGACTTCCGCGCGGAATTGCACCGATAGGCGCTCACTGATCCTGGTGTCTTTCATGAGCGACAAGTCCCACGTGGCGATTCCCGGACCGATGAGCGTGTTCCGTCCCAGATTGCCGTAAAAGCCGCTAGCAGCAGGAGGCGCCAGAAACGCGGCAGGGTTGAACCATTCATTCGGGTTGCCCAGAATCACCGGGCCGGTAAAAGCCGGATTTACGAACGGGCGAACCGGATTGCGTGTGTCGCCGTTGTTCGAAGGATTGTAGCTGAGCAGCGGTTCGAACGGAAATCCACCTTGCAGCGTCACGATCGAGTTGATGGTCCAGCCGCCGGCCAGTTTGTTTTCGAACCCGGATCCCTTTTCCAAACGGCAGTGCGTAGGATGCGCTGATCACCGCCGCATTACGAACGTCAAAGCTCGCCAGCCCCTGATCCGCGCGCGGGTTAAACGGATTCGACAGCAGCGCTGGCTGATTTCCCGAGGTGGTGGCGTTGAGCGAATCCCCGTCGTCAAGAGTTTTCGACCAGGTGTAGACTCCACGCAATAACAGACCGCTGTTGAAGCGGCGGTTCAGGTCGACCTGCAGCGCGTTATAGGTGCTTTCCGCTACTGAAAAATACGTCCACGTATTGTTGAGGGCGGGATTCGCCTTAACGGCGCTAGGGACATAATAGGTACCCGGCGCCACCGGCGTGCCGGCGATGCCGGCCGGGAAAGTGGAGGGATACGTCGCGGGGCAGGGAGACGCGGGACAGATCACGGGGAAAGGCTCGTTCGCATCCACGCCAATGAGTTCATGATAGCCGTGCGTGCCAACGTATCCGACGGTCAGAGTCGTGTTCGCAGTCAGTTCTTGCTGCACGCGGAACGACCAGGAGATTAGCGTCGGCAGTCTGTAGGTCCGGCTGAACCCCTCCTGGCACCAGCTTCGAGCCAGCAGGCACCGTGGAGACGGGAAAGCTGGAAACGTTGGTCGAAACGCTGTAGGTAGGATTGAACGGAGCGTTTTGATCCGTCCGGTAGCCCAACGCATCTTGCAGGTCGTTGTACATGCCGAATCCCGCGCGCAGCACCGTCTTCGATAACCCGAACGGACTCCAGGCGACCCCCACCCGCGGTTGGGGCAAGAACTTGGCATTGTTCACGGTAAAGACCGAGGAGCCGACTTGCGGATTGGTATTGATAACGCCGTTGGTGAACGTGTAATTGGATGCCCGCCCATTGGCTTCGTTCCAGCCGCTGGTAAACTCATCGCGGAATCCGAGGGTGACCTTGAGGTTCGGACCGAAGCGGATGGAGTCCTCTGCATACCACGCCCCCATCCACGAACGCCAGCCCAAGGGCGTGGACGAGGGATCGAAGAGAAGACTGGCGGCTCCTTGCAGGAAGGTCTGCAAACCCGTGAAAGTTGCCTGGCCAAATTGGCTCAGAGCAAGATTTTCGTTCGATCGCAGCCGCTGAAACCATGCTCCGGCACTGAATTGATGACGTCCTTTAGTGAGGGAAACGCGATCCTCATAGGTGAATAAATTTCGCGCGATATGCAGATTGCTTCCGTTGTTGCTGCCGGCGAGAGCGATTACCGCGGCCGGGTTCGACGCCGCGCTGCCGCCCACCGACAAGCGCGCCGATCGGAAGTCCGGCCAGGAAGCCGGGAAGGCTCGCCGCCGGCGTCCCGGGGGTCGGTTCACCGGTGAAGAAATAGAACGCTCGCGAATACCCAGCGCGGGCGGTGTTCAGCAATGTAGGGGAGAAAATGTGAGTCTCCTCGATGCTCGCTACCTGCTCGCGGAGGTCTTCCGCGTTGGCGCTGTACGAATTCGTGCTGAGACGGCGTGAAGTCGTTGCTATCGTCGATGGTGTAAATCGCGCTCAGTGTGTCCTTGGTCGAGAAGATATGGTCCAGCCGCGCGGTTCCGAAATTGTCGCGAATGGTTTGCAGCGGATTGTTGAACGCTTCCGAAATCCCACCGAAATCGGGAGCTCCCGGGGCTCGGCGCCGGCCACGCGTTAATCAAGGGCGAGACCTTTACGAACGCAACTCCCGACGCTGGGCAGACGGTGGGCGCGGGTGAAATCAGTTTGCAGGGCAGGAACCCGTTCCGCATATTGGTCATCGGGAACCAAATCCACGCCGGTTTGATGCAGGTTCTTGCGGAACCCTTCGAAGTTGGCGAAGAAAAATGTCTTGTCTTTCTGGAGGGGACCTCCTATGGAAGCTCCGTACTGATTTTGCGTAAACCCGGGCACCGAATTTCCATCGAAAAAATTGCGCGCGTCAAAGATGTTGTTTCGCACGAATTCATACGCCGATCCGTGAAACTGATTGGTGCCGGATCGCGTGACAATCAAGACCTGCGCGCCCGGCCGCTTGCCATATTCGGCACCGTAGGAATCGCGAAGCAGATTGAATTCCTGAACCGCGTCAACGCCCAGCAATAGCTGGCTGGTGCCGCCGGGCTGCATGTTGTTTTCAGCGGCGCCCGTGAATTCGACGCCGTTGAGCAAGAAGAGATTCTGTTGCGGGCGATTACCGGACACCGCAAAGTTATTCCCCACGGTCGAATTGGAGCCTCCGATACCGCCGAACTTCTCGGAGGTGAAATTGACGACGCCAGGATTCAATGTGAGCAAGAGGTCGAAACTGCGCCCATTAAGCGGCAAATTCTCAACCTGCTGCGGGCCGACCAAGCCGGAGATGTCAACCGTGCTCACGTTGACGGGAGGAGCGTCCGCATCGACCGTCAGATGCTGGCTAACCTCTCCCAGGTTGAGCGCGAAATCCACAGTCGCGTCCTGTGCCACAACCAAGTGGACGCCGGTCCGAATGGCTTCCGCGAAGCCACCCTTTGTGACATGAATCTCATACGCTCCGACCGGCAAGGAGAGGACTTGATAGTACCCGGCGCTGTCGGTCATCGTGCTGCGCACGGCCCCCGTATCGACGTTCTTCACTGTCACGGTAGCGGCGGAAACCAGAGCGTGCGTCGGATCCGTGACCGTCCCAGAAAGCGCGGCCCCCACCTGTGCCCAGACTGAAGATACCGAAAAAAGGAAGAGAGTTAAAAAGAACGCGAGCTTCGTAATCGCATTCCGCCGTTTTGTCGAAGTGACCCGTAGCATTTGTAAAGTATACACGATGGCGTAATTCAAGAACACCCTGGTGCAATGCGCGGAGCATCCCGCAGATAACTTTTTTATCCGAGGCTCGAATGATCCTTGCAATCACTCAGCGTGCGATAGGTCTTGTTAGCACGACGGCGTGCAATAGGGACAACAATTATGTTCTTTGGGGGACGCAGGATGGATGCTGCTTAAGTGGTGCCCGGGGTGGGACTTGAACCCACACTCTCCTTACGGAAAAAGGGATTTTAAGTCCCTTGCGTCTGCCGATTTCGCCACCCGGGCTAAGTTGAAAGCGTCAACTCTATTGGAGCACTCTGCGGTGGCCTCGTGCTACTTCGTCGCCGCCAGCAATTCCAGCAGCGCCGTCGAAACCGCTTCCGGTTTTTCGCGCGGCAGAAAGTGTCCCACGCCCGGAAGCACGCGCCGCGCCATAAGCGCCGGAAACAGCGCGCGCTCCGCAGGAGAATCCGCCGGGGGCCGCGCCAACGGATCGTCCGCGCCATGCAGTACGATTGACGGCACGGAAATCTTCGGCCGCTTGGCCAGTTGCTGCTCCATCATGGCGAAGCGCGGGTCGCCGGGAGCGTTGCCGATGCGGTGCCGGTAGGAGTGAATCACCACATCCACGAAATCCGGGTTGTCGAAGGAAGGCGCCGTGCGGTCGTAGGTCTCATCGGTAAAATGCCAGTCCGGCGACCACGTTTCCCACAGCAAACGGCACAGCGCGCGGCGGTTCTTGGCGAGGCCTTCGCGTCCCCGCTCCAGATTGAAATACCACTGATACCAAGCCTCCCGCTCGGCGGCAGGCGGACCGGGCGGAGACGGCGCAAGAGTGTTCTGAATGGTATAGCCGCCACAGAGCACGATGGCGCGCACGCGTTCTGGAAAGAGCGCGGCTGCGATCGCGGCGGCGCGTCCGCCCCAGTCGAATCCAGCGACTCCGAAGCGTGGCAGCGCCAGCGCGTTGGCGAAGTCAATCACATCCTGTCCTATGGCGGCCTGCTCCGCCATGCGCGGGGCCGTGGCGCTGCGGAAACGCGTAGGGCCGTAGCCGCGCAGATATGGGACCAACACGCGGTGCCCTGCTGAAGTGAGGGACGGAACCACGCCGTCGAATGCGCGCACATCATCTGGAAAGCCGTGCAAAAGGATGATAGGGAAACCCTGTCGGCTGCCGTTGTCTTCGTAGGCGATGTTGAGCGCCCCCGTCTGCACGATCGGCGCGAGCGCGCCCGTGGGTTGCGCGCGAAGCTGGAGGGCGCTGATCGCAGCCGCCTTCAAAAACGTTCTTCGATCGTGAGCCATGAAACGTCCGGACGCGTTAGTATACTGCAAAAGCCCTCATGAAAAACATACACGATTTGTTCTCGCTGCAGGGGCGCGTCGCCATCGTGACCGGCGCCTCGCGTGGGCTGGGCAAGGAAGCCGCCGAAGGACTGGCCGAGGCCGGCGCGAAAGTTGTGCTGGCCGCCCGGCGCGCGCAATGGCTCGACCCCACCGTGCGCGAATTCGAACAGCGCGGCTTCGAAGTCTTCGGCCAGATCTGCGACATCGCCAGCCAGGAACAAACCCAAGCTTTGCTCGCTGCCACGCTCGCGCGTTACGGGCGGGTCGACATTTTAGTGAATAACGCGGGCGTCAGTTGGGGCGCTCCTTACGAAGAGATGCCGCTGGACGCCTGGCGCAAAGTTCTCGAGACCAACATCATCGGCACGCAATTCATGACCCGCGCCGTTCTGCCGGCCATGCGGCAGCAAGCCTACGGCAAGATCGTTAACATCGCCTCAATCATGGGACTGATCGGCGTGGCGAAAGAAATCCTCGAAGCTCCGAGCTATACCGCCAGCAAAGGAGCTCTACTTGCGCTCACTCGCGAGTTGGCCGTGCATTACGCGCCGCACGGCATCCGCGTGAATGCGCTCGCGCCCGGATTTTTTCCCACTCGCCTGAGTGCAGGCGTAGTGGAACACGCGAGCGAGCAGATCAAGTCCATCACTCCGCTGGGGCGGCTTGGCGAAGCGGGCGAGCTGAAGGGAGCGGTAGTGTTCCTGGCAGCCGCCGCGTCAGATTACATCACCGGCCAAATCATCGCCGTCGACGGGGGTTTAACCGCAGCGTAGTTTAGCAGCCGCATAAAGGAACTCATGCGAACCAGAAAAGAATATATCGAAAGCTTACGCGACGGCCGCGAAGTCTATTTCAAAGGGCAGCGCGTAGCCGATGTCACCGAGCACTCCGAAATTCGCTTGGCTATCGATCACGCTGCCATCGATTACGACATGGCCCACGACCCGGCCTGGCGTGCTCTAGCAGTGTCCGGCGCCCACAGCCGCTACTTTCAATTACCTTCGAGCAGCAGCGATCTGCTGGACCGCAGCCGCCTGATCGAAGCCGCCACCACACTGGGAGGCACGCTAGTAGTCTTAATCAAGGAAATCGGCACCGATTCGCTCTTCGCACTGCACCTAGTCGCGCATGAACTCGACCGTCGCAAGGACACGCATTACCTCGACCGCGTGCGCAAGTTCCACGCCTACGCGCGCGATCACGACCTGGCGCTCTCAGTAGCCCAGACCGACGTCAAAGGCGACCGTTCCAAATCGCCGCTCGAACAAGAACATCCCGATTACTACCTGCGCATCGTCGACGAAACGTCCGACGGCATCGTGGTCCGCGGCGCCAAGGTCCACACCTCAGTGTCGGTGAACTCGAACGAAATGATCGTGCTGCCCACCCGCGCCATGAAGCCGGACGAAGCCGCCTACGCCGTGTCCTTCGCCTTGCCCCTCAACACTAAGGGACTGAAGCTGATCACCAGCGCGTACGGTTCGCATCATGACGACAGCAACTTCGACGCCCCTCTAGCCTCGCGCCACCGCATGCTCGAGACTCTCACCGTGTTCGACGATGTATTCGTCCCCCACGACCGCGTGTTCCTCAAAGGCGAGTGGGAATTCGCCGGAAAGCTGGCGAAAACCTTCGTCGAATTCCACCGCTTCACGGCCATCTCCTACAAACTACCTCTGGTCGACGCGCTCGTCGGCGCCGCGTTGCTCATGGCGGAATACAACGGCCTCGAACGCGTCAAGCATGTCCAGGAAAAGCTGGCGAAGCTGACCGGCTACGCCGAAACTCTGCGTGCCCTGCTCCGCCTCTCCGCTCTCGAC
Source organism: Bryobacterales bacterium (assembly GCA_963745995.1). Classification (GTDB taxonomy): domain Bacteria; phylum Acidobacteriota; class Terriglobia; order Bryobacterales; family Bryobacteraceae; genus Palsa-187. The sequence continues at coordinate 1,134,162 of CAVUZF010000004.1, read as the reverse complement.
GCGAAGACCGGGGCGCTCGGCATCGCCATTCCTAAACCTCTATTGGTAAACATGGCAAAGCTCCACTTCGCCACCAACTATCATCAAATGCTGGCTTACCTGGTCGACATCACCGGGGGCTTGATCGCCACAGGTCCCAGCGAAGCGGACTTGCTGAATCCTGAAACCGGCGCCTACGTGAAACGTTACCTGGGCGGCCGCAAAGGCGTTCCCGTCGAGCAGCGGCTCAAGGCCATCAACCTGGTGAAGGAATTAACTGCGACCGATTTCGCCGGTTACCAAGCGGTGCTGGCGATCCACGCCGAAGGCTCGATCGAGGCAGAGAAACTCGCCATGGTGCGCGAGCACGACTCCGCGCGCTGCATCGCGCTCGCCAGGCAGTTAGCCGGTATCGATACCCCCCGGTGAGATAGAATCTGCCTGTGAAACTCCTGCTTGCGTTATGCTTTGCCGCGTTGACGGCGCACGCCGACACCGTCACGATCCTGCTGCTGGGCGATATCAACATTTCGCAGCGCGTCGATCCCACAACCGCCTTCGCCAACGTCCTAGAGCCGCTAAAAAGCGCGGATCTGGTTTACGGGAATCTCGAAGGCCTGCTCATCAAATCGGCAGGACCCGATCGTGACATTCCCGATAAGAGCGGTTGGATTCACTTGGGTCCAGAGGCCGTGAAGGCTTTGCAAGCGGGCAACATTCAGGTGGTCGGCGTCGCGAATAATGTGGCTTACGGGCCCACGAATATCATGCAGTCGCTGGCGGTGCTTGACGCCCATCATATCGCCCACACCGGAGCTGGAAAGAATCTGGACGCTGCCCATCAGCCAGCGATCGTCGAACGCAAGGGTGTGAAGATCGGTTTTCTACAATACACAGCCAAGTGGTATGCGCAGGATCAGCAAATCGCCACGGCCTCCCGGCCGGGAGTCGCACGGATGCTGTCGAAAGACGGTTCGACGATTGACGAAACCGATCTGGCGCGCCTTCGCGAGGACATCCGGCGCTTGCGCCCGCTAGTGGATGTGCTGATCGTGTCGAGTCATAATCGCGACGGCGCCGGGCAGCCGATGACCGCCGATATGCTGGCCGAAACGCGCCCGCTCTCGGCTCCTCCGCATCCCGATGATCCCTCGTTGTTCGCGCCGATTCCCTTGGGACCGCGTTTCATGCAAGCGGAGCCTTATGAAAAGCTCCTGGCACATGCAGCCATCGATGCCGGCGCCGACATCGTCTACGGACATGGCTCGCACGTGTTGCAGGGCGTCGAGGTCTATAAGGGCAAGCCCGTGATGTACTGCCTGGGCAACTTCGCTACCGACTGGATCCGCATGCGTCCGAATAAGGATGGTCTGGTCGCGCGCGTCGTCGTCGAAGGCCAGAAGGTCGCGCGGGTATCGCTGACGCCAGTGACACGCGACCCCGATACTAACAACGTTGGCATGCTAGACGCGTCCAGTGGCGCGGGCGCCAACCTGATCATGAAGGTCCGTGAGCTGTCGGGGGACACAACCTTGCCGATCGAGGGGCCTGAGGCGGTTTTGATCGGCGGCCGGAAGCCATGAAACAGACGCCTCTGGCGTATAACAGATTGAGCCTCAAGCTCTAACGCGAGTGCTAGATCTTGCCGATCAGCCAGTACCAGGGCTGCCGGTTGGCGGTTGAGTTCCACCCTTGCGTCAGGTACAGTAGTTGTCAGGGTGGACTAAGGTAAATTCGATGGAACCACGTGTGTTTCTAAAGTGGACAGTGTTCATGTTGGCGACGTCACCTGCTTTGCTCGCAGCGCGTCCACAACAGCAATCTGCGGCTCCCGATGCCGCTCAAGTTCAAGCAAATGAGGCACTGGTAAAACGCTATTGCGTCAGCTGCCATAGCGAGAAGCTGAAGACCGGCGGTTTGGTGCTCGAAAACCTGGATTTATTCCACGTTTCCGCGCACGCCGAGACGCTTGAGAAAGTGATCCGTAAGATCGGTACCGGTTCCATGCCGCCGCAGGGAATGCCCCGGCCGGATAAAACCACTCTCGACGGCTTCGCCACTTGGCTCGAAACGTCGATTGACCGCGATGCGCTCGCCAAACCCAATCCGGGCCGCGCCACGCTGCACCGCTTAAACCGCACCGAGTACGCCAATGCAATAAAGGACATCCTGGGCCTCGAAATCGATGGCGCATCGCTGCTGCCGAACGACGACGAAAGCTACGGCTTCGACAACATCGCGGACGTCCTGAAGACTTCGCCCGCCCTCCTCGAACGCTACATGTCGGCTTCCTGGAACATCAGCCGCTTGGCAGTGGGCGATCAAGCCATCGTCGCCGACACCACTATCTACCGCGCACGCCCGGATTTGTCGCAGGACGAATATCTAGAAGGATTCCCCTTGGGAACCCGCGGCGGCCTCATGTTCACGCACAACTTCCAACTCGACGGCGATTATGTTTTCCGCATCCGTATGTGGCGCGCCACTACCGACATCATTCGCGGGCTCAAGTACCCCAACGAAGTGGAGCTGTCGATTGACGGCGTCCGCGCCGGCCTGGTTCACATCGGCGGCAGACCCGACGAGAAGGCCAGCGAAGACAATTCCGGAACTTCGGCAACCGATCTGGACCAGCGCCTCACGTTGCGCGTTCCGGTGAAGGCCGGTCCGCACGAAGTCGTAATCACGTTCCTCAAGAAAACCGCCGCGCAGGAAGACGACATCCTGCAGCCATTCTTACGCTCGAATGTCGATCCCGTAGGCTATCAAGGACAGACTTCGGTCGATCGCGTCAGCGTCAACGGACCCTTGGATGTCCGCGGCGTGAGCGAGACTCCCAGCCGCAAGAAGATTTTCATTTGCCGCCCTGCCGCCGGTGCCGATGATATCCCGTGCGCCAAAAAGATCCTGGCGAATCTGGCACGCAAGTCCTACCGCCGTCCGATTACCGATCGCGATACCGAGCAACTGCTGACCTTCTTCCAGAAGGGCAAGAACGAAGGCAAGACCTTCGATGCCGGTATTGAAGCCGCTCTGCAGTTGATTCTGGCGAGCCCCGAATTCCTGTTCCGCTTTGAGCCCGATCCGGTCAACGTGGCCGCCGACACACCTTATAAGATCAACGACCTCGAATTAGCCTCGCGCTTGTCTTTCTTCTTGTGGAGCACCATTCCCGACGATCAACTGATCACGCATCGCCAGCGCCGGAAAGCTAAAAGATCCGGCAGTGCTAGAACAACAGGTGAAGCGCATGCTGCTCGACCCGCGCGCCCACGCTCTCACCGACAACTTCGCCGGCCAGTGGCTGTTCCTGCGCAACCTGCGCACCATGAACCCGGACTTTGAAACCTTCCCGGATTTCGACGACAACCTGCGCCAAGCCATGCGCCGCGAGACCGAGCTGTTCTTTGAGAGCGTCCTGCGCGAAGACCGCAGCGTGCTCGATTTCCTGAACGCCAACTATACCTTCGTCAATGAGCGCTTGGCACGGCATTACGGAATGAAGGATATTTACGGCGAAGGTTTCCGCCGCGTGACCATCACCGATGAGAACCGCTACGGCCTGCTAGGCCAAGCGAGCATCCTCTCGGTGACTTCGCTGCCCACCCGCACCTCTCCCGTGAATCGCGGCAAATGGATTCTGACCAATATTTTAGGCACTCCGCCGCCTCCGCCTCCGCCCAACGTTCCGGCGCTCAAGACCAGCGCCGAGGCCGGTAAGGTCTCATCGCTGCGCGAGCGTATGGAAGCGCACCGCGCCAATCCCTACTGCGCCGGTTGCCATAAAGTGATGGACCCGCTCGGCTTTGCGCTCGAAAACTTCGACGCCGTGGGCCAGTGGCGCGACTACCGACGAAGGCGCCAAGATCGACCCCTCCGGCACGATGTTTGACGGCACGAAAGTCACCAAGCCGTCGGACGTGCGCAAGATGCTGGCCTCGCATCCCGAACGTCTTCCTGAGCGTGTTCACCCAGAAATTGATGACCTACGCGCTCGGCCGCGGCGTCGAATATTACGATATGCCTACGATTCGCGCGATCCTGCGCGACGCGTCGAAAGACGATTACAAGTTTTCGTCCATCTTGATGGGCGTGATCAAGAGTACCCCATTCCAAATGAAGGTGAAAAAGGCAGCGGGCAATGTCGTTGCCGGAAATGTAACGAACGATAAGTAAAAAAGTAAGGCCGGGGAGACCCCCATTGCGCCCGGCAATTCGGGCAGGTATGCTGTATACGGACTAGGAGATCAGGAGACCGTCATATGTTCATCACTAAAAAGCATTTATCCCGCCGTACGTTATTGAGGGGCGTGGGCGTCGGGTTGGCTTTGCCGCTGCTCGATTCCATGGTGCCGGCGCAGACCCCGCTCGCGAAGACGGCCGCCAAACCGCAGATGCGCTTGGGCTTTTGTTACATTCCCCACGGCGGCGTGATGGCCAACTGGACTCCGGTCAAAGAAGGTTCGAATTTCAAGCTCTCCCGCACCCTGATGCCCCTGTCGAATGTGCAGGATCAAGTCGTGATCCTCACCAACCTGGCGCACAAGCAGGCGGGCGGCATTCCCGGGCGATGGCGGCGGCGATCACGGCCGCTCCCCCGCAGTGTGGCTCAACGGCACCCGTCCGCGCCGCACCGAGGGCGAGGATGTCCGCGCCGGCGTCACCATTGACCAGATCGCAGCCCAGCACATCGGCCAGGAAACTCCCCTGCCGTCGCTGGAACTCGCCACCGAAGACACCAGCGGTTTGCTGGGCGCCTGCGACGTCGGCTTTAGCTGCACCTACATGAACACCATTTCCTGGCGGACTCCCACCAGCCCGATGCCCATGGAAATCAACCCCCGCGCCGTGTTTGACCGCCTGTTTGGCGATGGCGCCTCGGCCGAAGAGCGCCTGCTGCGCATCCAGCGCGAGCGCAGCATTCTCGACGCCGTCACCGGCCAGGTGAAAACGCTGTCCAACGGCTTGGGCTCGAACGACAAGAACAAGGTCTCCGAATATCTCGAGAACATCCGCGAAATCGAGCGCCGCATTCAGCTCGCCGAAAAGCAGACCGGCAACACCAGCATTAACGTGCCGGCCGCGCCCATCGGCATCCCCGACGATCACGTGGAACACTCGCACCTCATGCTCGACCTGATGGCGCTCTCCTTCCAGGCCGACATCACCCGCATTTCCACCTTCATGATGGCCCGCGAAGTGAGCTACCGGACCTTCCCCAACATCGGCATCAACGATGCCTTCCATCCCACGTCGCATCACCAGAACGATCCCGAAAAGCTCGAGAAACTGACGCGGATCAACACCTATCACGTAGGCTTGGTCGCGCGCCTGCTGGAACGCCTGAAGGCGGTTCCGGATGGCGACGGCACCCTGCTCGATCACTCGCTGGTTCTCTACGGAAGCTGCATGAGCAACAGCAACGTGCACAACCATTCGCCCCTGCCGGTCTTCATCGGCGGCGGCGCTTGCGGCCAGGTTAAGGGCGGACGTCACGTGAAGCTGCCCGACGAGACTCCCATGTCGAACCTGCTCGCCACCATTCTCGACAAGGCCGGCGTACATCAGGATGCAGTGGGCGACAGCACCGGGCTGCTAGCCATCTAGTAAAGGATCAGACTCATGAAAATCTGGAATGGACTAGTAGTAGCAGCGGCGTTCGCGGCGATTTCCTACGCCGCCACTCCCGCACTGATCGAAGCCGCGCAGAATAAAGACCAGGCCACTGTGAAAAGCCTGCTCGCGCAGAAAGCGGATGCCAAGGCCGTCACTGCCGACGGAACCACCGCCCTCCACTGGGCGGCGCATTGGAACGATCTAGCGATGGTCGACGCCCTGCTCGCAGCCGGCGCGGACCCCAAGGCTGTCAACCGTTACGGCGTCACTCCCATCGCGGAAGCGGCGGGAACCCGCAACGGCGCTGTTGTCGAGCGCCTACTCAAAGCCGGCGTCAGCGCCGACACCATGGCAACCACCGAAGGCGAAACCATTCTGATGACGGCGTCGCGCGTCGGCAACATCGAAGCCGTAAAAGCGCTGCTCGACAAGGGCGCGAACCCCAACGCCAAGGAATCCTTTAAAGGCCAGACAGCACTGATGTGGGCCGCCTCCGAAGGCCATGCCGACATCATCAAGTTGTTGCTCTCGAAGGGCGCCGATCCCAAGATTCTTTCCGATAGCCGCGACACCACGCTTCCCAAACTCACCGCGGGCAGCCCGGTGGCGCCGGTCTCGCGCGGGGGCCTTAGCGCGCTTTCGTTTGCCGCCCGCCAGGGTCAAATTGAATCCGCAACCGCTCTCATCGATGCGGGCGCGGAGGTCAACCAGAAGGACGTCGACGGCAATAGCGCACTGGTTCTGGCCATTCTCAATAAGCACTACGATCTGGCGCAGGTTCTGATCGACCGCGGTGCCGACGTCAACGCCGCCAATAAAGACGGTCGTGCGCCCCTGTTCACCGCAGTCGAGATCCGCAACGAAGAGTATTCTCCCCGTCCGTCCCTCAAGGACACCGACAAGCTCACCGCCATGGACATCATTAAGTCCCTGCTCGATAAAGGAGCCAACGTCAACGCGCAGCTCAAGGGTACGGTTCAACTGCACAAGTTCGCGCAGGATATGGGTGACAAGACCATGGCCGAAGGAGCCACCGCCGTTCATGCGCGCGGCTCGCGGTGCAGATGTCGAGACCATGAAGCTGCTGCTCGCCAAAGGCGCGGACCCCAAGCTCGCGAACAAAGACGGCCTAACGGCTCTGCTGGTTGCAGCAGGCGTAAGCTGGGCCGACAAAGTGAAGAGCACTGACGAACAGGCACTCGCGGCCGTGAAGCTGTGCGTCGACCTGGGTCTGGACGTGAACGCGTCCACCGATCGCGGCGAAACCGCACTGCACGGAGCCGCCCTGCGCGGCGCCAACATCATCATCAGCTACCTGGTCGAAAAGGGTGCCAAGCTAGATGCCAAGAACAAGCAAGGCTTCACCGCTCTCGATGTCGCCAACGGCAAGGGCGGCCTAGCGGGCACCACGCGCGATCCCAAGCCGGCCACCATCGCGCTGCTGCAGGAACTGATGGCGAAGAACCCGGGCCCCTCGGCCAAGGTCACCACGCCCGAAACAAAGTAGTCAGCAAGGTTGGTTTATAGGGCCGGACCCTGCGGGGTTTCCGGCCCTTTTTAGTTATGGCATTCGTAAAAGTCGCAGACATCTCCGCCCTCCCCGACGGCGAAACCATGGAAGCCAAAGTCGACGGTCATCCCTACGCGGTTTGCAATGCCGGTGGCGCCCTGCATTGCCTTGACGGCGAGTGCCCCTGCACCGGCGGCCCGCTGAGCCAAGGAGCCATCCGCCACGACCTGCTGGTATGTCCCTGGCACGGCTGGCGCTTCGATTACAAAACCGGCGTCTGCGCCTACGACGACAGCATCAAAGTCGCCCGCTTCCCTATTAAAGTCGAAGACGGCGCCATCTTCGTCGACGTCACCCAGCCCCTCGAATAGCTGTTCAGCAAGAAAAACGCCCTGAGCCCCGCCTTCCTCCGAGAAAAGTCCCCGCCTGCGGACACTATCTTGACAGTCCAGTGCAAAAACGAATTCTGTTCCTGGCTTGCGCCGCCGTCGCGCTCAGCCAGACTCCGCCGGCCTCGATCGACCCGGCCTACGCGGAATTAGACAAAGCTTATCAAGAGTTAAAGGCCAAGCAATACGACAACGCCATCGCCGGCTTCGAGCGCGCCATCGCCCTCGCGCCGGACCGCCCCTCGGTCCGCAAAGATCTCGCCTACACGCTGCTCAAAGTAGGCGAGACCGCCGCCGCGCGCGACCAGTTCGCCGCCGCCATGCGCCTCGATCCCGGCGACGATCAAGTGGCGCTCGAATACGCATTCCTGTGTTACGAAACGCACCAGGAAGTGGCGGCGCGCCGCATCTTCGACCGCTATCGCAAGTCCAGCGCCACCGCCGCGCAAGCGTTCGAAAATATCGACCGGCCCCTGCGCGAAGGCATCGAGCGCTGGCGCCAGGCGCTCGCCGTATCGCCGGATAACTTCAGCGGCCACCTGGAGCTAGCGCATCTCGCCGAGCAGCGCGACGAACTGCCGCTCGCGGCCGAACACTACGAGCGCGCCTGGCACCTGCGCCCCGACCACCGCGATTTGCTGCTCGATCTAGGCCGCGTGTGGAAGCAACTCGACCGCGCCGAAGACGCCGCAGCAGCGCTGCTAGCAGCATCGCGCGGCGCCGAGCCCAGAGTCGCCGAGCAAGCGCGTGAATTGCTGCCCGATCGCTATCCCTACGTGTATGAATTCGAGAAAGCGCTGGCGCTCGATCCCTCGAACGTCGAACTACGCCGCGAATTCGCCTATCTGCAGCTACAAATGGAGCACCGCAGCGACGCCGAAACGCAATTCGCGGGCATCGTCGAGCGCGCCCCCGGCGACCTCGCATCGGTCGCGCAGTTGGGGTTACTCAAGATGTCGCAAGGCGACGGCCGCGGGCGCGATGGCCCTGCTCAACCGCGTTCTGTCCGGCAGCGACGAAGAGTTAGCCGAGCGCGTGCGCACCGCGCTCCACCTGCCCGATACTCTCCGCGAACGCGCCGCAATCGCGCCCGGTGTGTCCCCAATCAAGCCAAGGAACTGGCATTCAAGAGTCTCGAAAAAGGCTATCTGAAGGACGCCCTGCGCTATCTGACCATCGCCCACGAAAACGATCCCGTGGATTTCGAAGTGATGCTGAAACTCGGTTGGGCCAACAATATGTTGAAGGACGACCGCGACGCCGTCAAGTGGTTCAACCTGGCGCGCCAAAGCCCCGACGTGAAGATCGCCGTCGAAGCCGCGCGCGCGTCCCGCAATCTCGCCGGGTCACTCGCACGCTTCCGCACCACCGTTTGGGTCTTCCCCACGTTTTCCACGCGCTGGCACGATCTGTTCGCCTACGCGCAGGCGAAGACCGAGCTGAATCTGCACAGCTGGTTCGTGCACCCGTATCTGTCGCTGCGCTTTGTCGGCGACACGCAGGGGGCCATCGCGCCCGGCGTCGGCTTCGCGCCCCAATATCTTTCCGAAGGCGCGGCGATCTTCGGGCTCGGCATGGCCACGCGCACCTGGCATGGCGCGACCGGATGGTTTGAAGCCGGCGAAGAATTACGCTACCGCACCACGCTCCGCCGACCCCAGCCGTGGTTCGCCCGACTACCGCGGCGGCGTCTCCTATGCCAAAGGCTTCGGACATCTGCTGACAGGCGAGTCGCACGGCTGGTTCGCCGAGACCAACGACGATGCCGTCTACGTGCGCCGCTTCGAGAACGATACGCTTGCTCTACGCGCAGAACCGCACCGGCTACACCGCCTCTGCCGACTGACGCAGTTTTATTGGAACTGGAACGTGACCACCGACGCGAAGACCCTGTACTGGGCGAATTACGTGGAGACCGGCCCAGGCCTCCGCTTCCGCTTGCCGGGACGAGCCGCGCCACTGTTGTTTTCCGTCAACCTGCTGCGCGGCGCCTACCTGGTGAACGCCGGAAATCCGCGCGGCCCGAATTTCAACGATCTGCGGATCGGAGTCTGGTATGCGTTTTCACGTTAGCTGGCTGTGGATCGCTGTGCGCAGTGCTTCCCCTGCAAGCCGAACCGCGCTTTTCCTTTCACGTGATCGGGGACGACCCAAGCGGCTGGCAGGAATTGCTGTCTTCGATGGGCCTGACCGCTGGAACCGGCGGCGGCGCCAGCGTGATCGTCGCCCCGCACGGCACCGATTTGCCGCCCGCCGAATGGTTGGCGCGTGTAGAGCACGGCGTGATCTTGGTAGTCGAAGGCGAATCGCCGCTGGCCGCCGCCCTGGGATTCCGCGCCGGCACTTCGCCGCACGTGCCAGTGCGCAGCGTCGAAGACCTGCGCGCGCCCGATCTGCGCATCGTATGGGAAAAAACGCTCGACCTGCCGGTGTTTGAGATCCCCGCCGAAGCCCGCGTGTTCGCGCGCGAGCGCTGGCAAAAAGCGCCGCTGATCGCCGGCTATCGCAAAGGCGCGGGCGCCGTGCTGTGGGTAGCCGCGCCGCCCGGCCCGCGCGGCTATGAGCGTTTCCCTTATCTGCCGCAGGCGCTGGTGGATCTGGGACTCGAACCGCCCTTCCGCTCCTCGCGCCTGTGGGCGTTTTTCGATTCAGCCTACCGCGCGCGCGTCGACGTCGATTATTTCGCCCAGCGCTGGCGCGCCTCCGGCATCAGCGCCCTGCACGTCGCCGCCTGGCATTTCTGGGAGCGCGATCCGCAAAGCGACGAATACCTACGGCGCTTGATCGACGCCTGCCATCGCAATGCGATCCAGGTCTACGCCTGGCTGGAGCTGCCCCATGTGAGCGAAGCGTTCTGGGAGCAGCACCCCGAGTGGCGCGAGAAAACCGCCTTGCAACAAGACGCCCAGTTGGATTGGCGCAAGCTGATCAACCTGACCAATCGCGACGCCTTCGCCGCCGTATCAGCAGGCGCGCGCGATCTGCTCACGCGCTTCGATTGGGATGGCGTGAATCTGGCGGAACTGTATTTCGAATCGCTCGAAGGCCACGAAAACCCAGCCCGCTTCACGCCTCTGAACGCCGACGTCCGCCGCGAATTCCAGCAAGCCGAAGGCTTCGATCCGCTTGGACCTGTTCGCACGCCCAATCGCCGCACTACTGGCAGAAGGACGCCGCGGGCCTCGCACGCTTTCTGGAATTCCGCGCCCGCCTAGCCCAGCGCCAGCAAACCGAATGGATCGCCTTCGTCGAAGACATTCGCCGCGAAAAACCCCAATTGGATTTGACCGTCACCCATATCGACGACCGCTTCGATACCAGCATGCGTGAAAAGCTGGGAGCCGATGCGTCGCGCGTGCTGCCTCTGCTAACCGAGCACGATTTCACTTTCTTGATCGAAGACCCCGCCACCATCTGGAACCTAGGCCCGCAGCGCTATCCACAGATCGCCGCGCGCTACGCTCCGCTGACGACAGCGCAAGACAAGCTTGCCATCGACGTGAATATCGTCGAGCGCTATCAGGATGTCTACCCCACCAAGCAGCAAACCGGCGCGGAGTTGCTCGAGTTGGTTCACGTCGCCGCCGAATTCTTTCCCGCGCGTGGCGCTGTACTTTGAGGCCTCCATCGCACGCGGCGACCTCCCCTTGCTAGCATCCGCCGCAGCAGCGGTAGATCGCGCCGAGCGCGTGAACGGAAAACTAGTGGTCGAATCGCGCCGCGGCGTAGGCGTGCCCTGGAAAGGTCCGGCGGTAGTCGACGGCAAGCCGTGGCCCTTCGCCAGCGATGAAGCTGTGTGGCTGATGCCCGGCGCGCACGCGATCGAAGCATCGTCGCAGCCGCCCCCCATGCGCGTTCTCGATTTCAATGGCGACCTGAAGACAGCCGGCGTTAGCGCCGCCAGGAATCGAGTTCGCCTACAAAAGCGCCGCTCGCGCCATGGCGCTGCTGGAACGCGCGCCCGCACGTCTCGAAATCGACGGCGTCGAACAGCCGCCCCAGATGTCCGGCAACGTGCTGCTACTGCCGCGCGGCCAGCATCTGATTAATTTGACCCCAAGTAAATGAAGCGCACGATGAACAGCGCCGCCAGCACGTAAACCAGCCAGTGAGTCTGGCGGAATTCGCCGCGCACCACCCGCAAAACTGCATAGCTCGTGAAGCCAAAGGCCAAACCGTTCGCAATCGAAAAGGTCAGCGGAATCGTGATCAGCGTCAGGAACGCCGGGATCGCAATCGCCGGATCGCTCCACGCGATCTCCTTGAGATGCGACATCATCAAGGACCCAACCACGATCAGCGCCGGAGCCGTCGCGGCAGTCGGCACCGCCCCCACCAGCGGCGCAACGAACAATGTCAAGATAAATAGCAATCCGACAACGATGGCCGTGACCCCACTGCGTCCCCCCGCAGCCACGCCCGCCGCACTCTCGATATAACTAGTAACGGTGGACGTTCCCGCCAAGGATCCCACCACCGTAGCCGTAGCATCCGCCACCAGAATCCGCCCGATGCGAGGAATGCGGTTGTCGGCATCGAACAGCCCAGCATGCTTGCCAACTCCCACCAAAGTTCCCACGTTGTCGAACAGATCGACGAACAAAAATACAAAGATGATTTCAAATAAGCCGACATGCAAAGCCGCGCGGATATCCAGCGCCCCGGCCGTGGCCCCGATATCAGCCAAACGATACGTTCCCGGAGTCCATTTGATCAGCCCAAAGATTGCGCCCACCAGCGTAGTCGCCAAAATGCCGATCAGCATCGCTGCACGCACGCCCCACGCCGCCAGCCCGCAGACGACGATCAGCCCGAACAGCGCCAGCAGCGTATTCTTCTCATTCAATTTGCCCAGCGTGACTAAGGTGGCCGGGCTTGGCGCGAGGATTCCGGCGTTCCGCAGCCCGATCATCGCGATGAACAACCCGATACCGGCAGCCACCGCCGCGTAGAGCTCCTGCGGTATAGCTTCCATAATCAACTGACGTATGCCCAAAAATGTCAGCAGCAGAAACGCGATCCCTGACAGAAACACTGCGCCGAGCGCCGTCTGCCACGCGATACCCATACCTTTCACCACTACGTACGTAAAGTACGCGTTCAATCCCATGCCCGGCGCGAGTGCAATCGGGTAGCGCGCCAAAGCCCCCATCAGAATGCTGCCGAAAGCCGCGCAGAAACAGGTAGCAGCAACCACAGCCTGGAACGGCATCCCGGTTTCCTGCAGAATCGACGGATTCACGAACACGATATACGCCATGGTGACGAACGTAGTCGCCCCCGCCAGCATCTCCGTCTTCCAAGTGGTCCCCAGCCGTTCGAATTCGAAGTAGCGCTCCAGCCGCGCGATCATCTTTGTATTATGGCCCGGGCGCCAGCGAACACTTCGCGCAGCATCTCCGCCGTCAGCTTGCCCGTGGAAGTATTCTGCTGGCTAGGATGGTAAGAAGCCGATCAGCAATCGGCCGCACCCGGAATCCGATACTGCACGTTGTGGCCGAACGCAAACGCCGCGCGGCTGCGAATCACGCCGCGTTCGCGCAGAATACCCAGATACGCGTCGAACGCCAACTTCCCCAGCGCCACTACGCACTTCAAATTCCTTGAGCAGCGCTAACTCGCGTTCCAGATATTTCCGGCAAGTCTGAAATTCCTCGGGCGTCGGTTTATTATCCGGCGGCGCGCAACGCACAGCCGCAGTGATGTACGCGCCCGTAAGCGTCAGGCCATCGCCGCGCGACACGCTCGTGGGCTGCGATGCAAACCCCGTCTCATAAAGCGCCCGATACAGAAAATCGCCCGAGCGGTCGCCGGTGAACATGCGTCCCGTGCGGTTGCCGCCGTGCGCCGCCGGCGCGAGCCCAATCACCAGCATCTGCGCCCGCGGATCGCCGAACGGAGGCACTGGTTTGCCCCAATATTCCCAGTCGCAGATACGCGCGCCGCTTCACCTCCGCCATCTTGCGGCGATGCGCCACCAGACGCGGACAGTCCGTGCACGCCACTACTTCACCCGCCAGAACCTGCAGCGCGCTTTTAGACATCGGTCAGCTTATGATAAAGCGCCGCCAATTCCGGCAGCCCCACCTGCTCCGCGCGCAGCCGCGCCTTCGGGCAAAGCGTCGATGGTTTTCAACCCATACACCGCGCCCAGATTATTGCGCAGCGTTTTGCGCTTGTGGCGGAAACAGTGCTGCGCGAATTTGAGAAACGCCGGCACGTCGGCGATCCCCAAATCGGCCGCGGCATCGCGCGGCGTCAGCCGCACCACCGCGCTATCCACCTTGGGCTGCGGACGAAACGCCTCGCGCCCCACCGGAAACAGAATCTCCGCCCGAGCGTGCGTCTGCACCAGCACGCTCAGATATCCGAAATCGCGGCTGCCCGGCCCGGCGGCAATGCGCTCGGCCACTTCGGCCTGCACCAGAAATACCGCGCGCTCCCATGCGCCCCTGCAAGCTAAAAACCCGCTCCAGAATGGGCGAAGTGATGTAGTACGGCAGATTCCCCGCGATCACCGGCCGCTCCGCCAGCGCCGCGAAATCGGTCTTCAGAACGTCGCCTTCGATCAGTTCCAACCGCCCCGCCTCAATCGCCGCGCAGAAACTTCTGGCGCAGATAGTGCACCAGAACGGAATCCACCTCGATCGCGATCACGCGTTCGGACCGTTCCAGCAGCGGCTCCGTCAACGCGCCGCGCCCGGCTCCGATTTCGATCACTGCAGCGCGCACTCTCGCCGCAAGCCGCGTCCGCGATGCGATCCAGAATCGATTTGCGGGCCAGGAAATGCTGCCCGAAGCGGCGCCCCAGAGGTTACCCTCTCACGTCGATACGGCTGGAGTGGAACCACAACCGCATTTTCGACATCATGGGCTGGCCGAAAGCTGGTGGCCGGAGTGAAATTCGAAAACACCAACGCGTTTTCCAGACGCCGCCGCGTCTGCGCATTCGCCAGCACGCTCGCGCCCGCGACAATCGCGTAATCCATCATGCGGCCCTGCTCATCGACAACCACGTCCACCACCACGTCGGTGTCGCCCACGCTGAACGGCGCCATGCTCTTCACCGCCACCGGAGTCTTGAGAATCGTGGGAACGTCGGCATCGCCGCGCGTCAGCAGCGGGTAAGCCGGCACCACAAACATGCTGAACAAAACCAGCGTGGAGCACACGCCGCCCGCCACCGGCAGCGCCACGCGTACGCACCACGTTATCGAAGAACAGATGCGCGCGGTCCTGCCAGGATTTCCAGATCGCCGCGAAGTTGCGGTGCTCCAGCCGCCGCTGCCGCTCGCGCGAAGCGATCACGCGCAGCGAAGTCCGCAGCTCGGCGGAGGGCACTTTAACAGAAAGCTTCCGCAACTCCTCGCCGATGGAGTCCGGATTCCGCAGATTGCCAGGATGGTATCTCATTCCGCGATCACCGTCCTTGGGCGCCAGCCGGCGGACGCATTTTCCCGCTTCAGGCGCTCTGTTAACCGTTCGCGCAAGGCTTCGCGCCCGCGCAAAATTCGCGATTTCACCGTACCCAGCGAAGTCTCCAGGATCTCGGCGATCTCGTCGTAACTCAAACCTTCCAATTCCCGCAGCACCAGCGCCGCGCGATAATGCGGATTGATCTCCGCCAGCGCTGCCTCGATCAGCGTTTCCCGCTCGTGATCCATCGCCAGCTCCATCGGCGAGCGCGCCGGATCCGGCAGCCAATCCAAATAGCTATGCGTTTCGCCCGGCGTCGGCTCCAGCGCGATCTCCTGGCTGCGATGCCGCCCGAACCAGCGCCGGTGATTGCGCGATTCGTTTACCGCAATGCGGTAAATCCAAGTCTTCAGCGAACTTTGCCCGCGGAAGCTATGCACGTTGCGGAACACTTTCAAAAACACTTCCTGCACCACATCCGGCGCATCCCCCGGATCGTTCGTCAGCCGGCTGACCAGGTTGAAAATCGGGTGCTCGAAGCGCGCGATCAGGGTTTCGTAAGCGGCTTCCTGGCCGTCGATGAGCTGGGCGATTAACTCCCGTTCTTCCTGCGCGTTAGGCGCCGCAGTGCGGCGCTTTCGCCGTATCGAATCCGGTCTCGAACTGGAAGCCAATTGCGTTGTGAGCCACAAGTGTACCGCTCATCCAGTGTACCGCCTCCGTGAATCCCGTCAACACTGTAGACACCGGGTTCGGGCGGAAGGTTCCCACCTAAGGTGCAGTAAGTGTGGGGCGACCTCCAGTCCGCGTCGAGCGTCCACGCCGACAGGCTTGGCGTCGACCAGAAAAGCCAGTTTGGCCGCCAGCCCCGCCTACTGGTACAATTAGTTATAGAGCTTACGGCTCCGAAAGAAGGTTTTCGTCTCCTTATGGCCAGCAAACCCGCCTTCGCCCAGAGCGCGCAGGTCGACCACCCCAAGTTCGGTTTGGGCAGCGTCCTCTCCTGTAACGAAGAATATATTGTGATCAAGTTCGACGACCATGGCGAGAAGAAGTTCGTCCTCTCCATCGTTCTGCCGAATCTTAAAAAGAGCGACCGCGTCCCGCCTGCCGAGAAGCGCCGCAGCTCCAAAAAGAAAGTCGCCGCCGCGCCGGCCGCCGCCGCTACTAAGTAAAATGAGGCGTGACTCACGCCAAAGGCCTGCTCAAGGGAGCGAAGTTCAACGGCCGCCATTCGACCGTGATCCCCAGTGCGATCCCCGCCGTCGAGGCCGCCAAAGCCTGCGCCGCACGTCACCAAGATCGGACTCGGCATCATCACGCCCACCAAAAGTGGCGAGGAGCGCCTGAAATTCACCAAAGCCAGCGGCGCTCTCAAAATGCAAGTCCGCGGCACCCACGCGGTGCAATTGTTCTGGCTCTACACCAACCGCCCCGACGAAGTCATCGCCGAGATCACCCGGCAGTGGGATCAGCGCTGACGCCCAACGTAGTAGAATCAGGGCATGAAATCTCTATTGGGAGCCATACTCATTATGTCCAGCGCCGCCTTCGCCGCCTCCAGCGTCCACGAATTCACCATGGACGCGCTCAACGGCACGCCCACGCCGCTAGCGAACTTCAAGGGCAAAGTGATGCTGGTAGTGAACGTCGCCAGCCAATGCGGCTACACCTATCAATACGAAGGTTTGCAGCAGCTGTACATGAAGTACAAGGACCAAGGCCTGGTAGTCGCCGGCTTCCCCGCCAATAATTTCGGCGCCCAGGAACCCGGCACCAACGCCGAGATCGGCGCGTTCTGCAAATCCAAGTTCGGCGTCACCTTCCCCATGTTCTCGAAGATCTCCGTTGCCGGCAACGACAAAGCCCCGCTCTATCAATTCCTGACCGACAAAAGCGCCAATCCGAAAACCGGCGGCGAGATCCCCTGGAACTTCACCAAGTATCTGGTCGACCGCGACGGCAAAGTGCTCGCCCGCTTCGATTCGCCCGTCGAGCCGATGTCGAAGGAACTGACCTCGGCCATCGAAGCCGCGCTACATCGTCAATAGCGCAGCCATCAACTCGATCCCGTCCCACAGATTCTGCAAGCCGCAGATTTTCGTTGTAACTGTGTTGATTGTTGTCGTGGTTCCCAATCGGGATACCGATTTCCGTCATGCCCAGCACAGCCTCAGCCACGTCCGGCCCCGTGCCGCCCGACGTTCGGGATCTTCACCGCCGGCCCGCGCGCGCTCTCCACCGCGCGGATCACCTCTTGCGAAATCGGCAAATCCATCGACACGCGATGCGGATTCTCCGCGTTTCGCCGCACGATCATCGCCACCTTCGGATGCGCCCGCCGCACGTCAGCGCTAGGCTCCTGATCGACAACAAAGAATCCCTGCTTGCGCACATGCTCGATGAGCCTGTCCGCCGTCTGCCGCGGGTCCATCCCCTTCACCAGCCGCATGTCGATGGTGACGGTAGCCGTCGCCGGGATCACATTCGACGCCTGGTCGCCCACGCGCGAACTCGCCATCCCGCGGATGTTCAGCGACGGCAGCGTGATCAACTCCGCCAACTTCATTGGCGCGTTTTCAGTCGACCCCAGCCAGAACTCACGCATCAAATCGGCATCCACGTCCGGCGCTTCCGCCACGGCGCGCTTCTCCGTTTCACTCAACGGCTCGATCCCATCGTAAAAGTGATCCACCAACACCCGCCCGCCGGCGTCCTTCATCGACGCCAGCAATTGCACCAGCATCATCGCGGGGTTGGGAGCCCAATTCCCATAGTGCCCGCTATGCAGTTCCCCTCGCGGACCGTAAACCGTAATATCCACCGTGCTGATCCCGCGCGCCCCAAACGTGATCGACTGCCGCCGCGTCTGATGCAGCGGCCCATCGCAGGACAACCACACATCGCCAGCGAACAACTCTTTGTTAGCCGCCAGAGTCTTCGCCAGATTCACAGACCCCGCCTCTTCCTCACCCTCAAACGCGAACTTGACGTTCGATTTCAGCTTCATCCCCGCCGCGTGAATCGCATCCACCGCCGCCAGCATCGCAATAATCGGCGCCTTATCATCCGCCGACCCGCGCGCGTACAGCGCCACTCCGGATCGAACGGTTTCCCCGCCGCCGGCAGCGCAATCACCTGCCCATCGCGCTCAATCTGCTTATCGCGCAGCGTCGGAGTGAACGGAGGCGTAGCCCACTCCTTAGGATCCAGCGGCTGCCCGTCATAATGCGCGTAGAACACGATAGTCCGCGTAGCCCCCGGCGTCTTGATCTCCCCAAACACCACCGGATTCCCGCCCGGCACCGAAACCAGCTTAGCCGCGATCCCCCGCTTCTCCATCATCCCGGCGATGGTTTCAGCGTTGCGCTGAATGTTCGCATGGTCCGCGGCAATGTTGGGGATCGCCAGCAGCGCAACGAACTCGTCCATGATGGCGCGCTCGTGCTGCTGCCGCCACTGCCGCGCCGCTTGCGACGCCGGATTCTGCGCCTCAGCCATCGTCACCGCCAGCAGGAAAAATACGAAAGGACTTCATATAATTGATATGATCATATCAGTTAGCATGATCAAAACCCTGACCGCCATCAAAGCCCGGCAAAACCTGGGCGAGCTTCTGGAAGAAGTGTATTACAACGGGGACCAATACATCATCGAGCGCGCCGGTAAGCCCATGGCCGCGGTAGTGCCCTTGTGGCAGCTGCAGGCTCGCGAGAAACACAAGGAGCGGCTATCCGGCATGCTGGACAAGCTTTGGAAATCCGCTCCGCCAGCCAAGCCTGCCACCGTTGAACGCGAAGTGGCCGAAGCCGTCCGCGCCGTCCGCACCAAACCGCATCGCAAGAAAGCATGATTCGGGCGGTGCTCGACGCCAACGTCTTCGTCAGCGGCATCCTGACCGAAAGCGCCCCGCGAAAAATCCTGCGAGCTTGGCGCGCCGGGCAGTTCCATCTAGTGGCATCTCCCGCGACTCTCAGCGAGATCGGACGCGTCCTCCGCTACCCGAAAATCGCCCGCCGTCACCATTGGTCCGAAACCGAGATCCGCGATTTCATGGACAGCCTCGATGCGCTCGCTATTGTTACCCCACGCGAGTTGCGCCTGCAAGTCGTCGCCGCTGACCCAGCGGACGACCGCTACCTCGAATGCGCCGTCGAAGGAGAAGCAGCCTGCATCGTCACCGGCGACCGCCATCTGCTCGCCCTCGGCGCGTATCGGGAAATTGAGATCCTCTCTCCGCGCGAGTTTTTAGAACTCCTGGACTACAACTCGAGACGCACATCCACATCCAGCGGCAGCCCCACATAGTTCTCCGCCAAACTAGTCATCGCCGCCTGCGACCCTGTGATGTAATCCAGATCCGC
Organism: Bryobacterales bacterium; assembly: GCA_963745995.1. GTDB lineage: Bacteria > Acidobacteriota > Terriglobia > Bryobacterales > Bryobacteraceae > Palsa-187. The sequence continues at coordinate 1,114,888 of CAVUZF010000004.1, read as the reverse complement.
CAGTTGCCGCCTATAATCGAACTCGCTCTCGCCCGGGAAACGATGCAGCGTCTGCGTCATCCACCACGAAAACCGCTGCGCCTTCCACACCCGCCGCAAGCAAATATCCGAATAATTATTGAGAAGATGCCTGTCGCCGCTCGCTCGTAATACGCCGCCAGCCCGCTAGCCAGCACCATCACATCCGTCGCCGCCAGATTCAATCCCTTGGCGCCCGTGGGAGGCACGATGTGCGCCGAATCCCCCGCCAGAAACAGATGCCCGTAACGCATCGGCTCCGCCACAAAACTGCGCATCGGCGTCACGCCTTTTTGAAAAATCGGCCCGATGTTCGGCTTCCATCCATCTTTGGTCGACATGCGCTTCAACATCTCATCCCAGATGGCGTCGTCTGACCATTTATCGATCTCCTCGTCCGGCGGCACCTGAAAATACAGCCGCGTCACCTTGGGCGAGCGCATGCTGAACAGCGCAAACCCGCGATGATGATACGTGTACACCAATTCTTCGCACGACGGCGCCGCTTCCGCCAAAATCCCCAGCCACCCAAACGGATACTCGCGCTCGTAGTGCTGTGATCGAACCCTCCGGAATCGACGGCCGGCAAATCCCGTGGAACCCATCGCACCCCGCGATAAAATCGCAAGTGATTTCTTCCGCGCGCCCGTCTTTCTCGAAGCGAATCTTGGGCCGCTCCGAATCCATATCGCGAATGCGTGACCTGCCCCACCTCGAAGTGCAGCGGTCTGCCCGTCGCCACCCGCGCCTCGATCAAATCCTTCACCACTTCGTTCTGCCCGTAAACCGTAATGGCCTTGCCGCCGCTAAGCCTCTGCAGATCGATGTGGTGGCGCTCACCGCCGAAACTGAAATACAGTCCCTGATGCGGCAGCCCTTCGCGTTTTAAACGCTCGCCCACGCCCATCTGGATCATCAAATCGACCGTGCCCTGCTCCAGCACCCCCGCCCGCACCCGCTCGATCACATACTCCTGGCTGCGATTTTCAATGATGATCGAATCGATGCCCTTCAGATGCAGCAGGTGGCCCAACAGCAATCCGGCGGGCCCCGCGCCGATGATGCCGACTTGTGTATGCACGATTAAAGTTTTTCCGCGATGGACTTCGCTTGCAGGAACTGCAGCAAATAATCCGGGCCGCCCGCCTTCGAATCGGTGCCCGACATATTGAATCCGCCAAACGGGTGCGCGCCCACCATGGCGCCCGTGCACTTGCGATTGATGTACAGATTGCCCACGAAGAATTCCTGGCGCGCGCGCTGCACCGTCTCCGGATTGCGCGAATACACCGCGCCCGTGAGGCCGTATTCGGTATCGTTAGCCATTTCCAGCGCGTGGCTGAAATCGCGCGCGCGGGAAATAGTCAGCACCGGCCCAAAAATCTCTTCCTGAAAAAGCCGCGCCTTGGAATCGACCCCCGCGAACACCGTCGGCTGCACGAAATATCCGTCGCCCGGCAGCGCCGCCCCGCCCGCGATCAACCGCCCTTCGCCGCGCCCGACTTCGATGTAATCGAGAATCGTCTTGCGCGCGCCAGCGCTGATCACCGGCCCCATGTAGTTCGCGCGCTCTTCCGGAGGCCCCACCGTAATCGCCGCGACCTTAGCCTTCAGCTTCTCGACGAACTCATCGTAAACCGGATCGTCCACAATCGCCCGCGAACACGCCGAGCACTTCTGCCCCTGATATCCGAACGCCGACTGCACCACGCCCGCGACCGCGCTGTCCAGATCCGCCTCGCGATCCACAATGATCGCGTCCTTGCCGCCCATCTCAGCGACGACGCGCTTGATCCAGATCTGCCCCTTGCGCGGCTTCGCGGCCAGTTCATTAATGCGCAGCCCCACTTCGCGCGACCCCGTGAAAGACACAAACCGTGTCTTCGGATGCTCTACAAGCAGATCGCCGATCACCGCCCCGCTGCCCGTGCACAGCGCCAGACTCCGCGCCGGAAATCCCGCCGCATGCAGCACCTCAACAAACTTCGCCGCGATCGTCGGAGTTTCGCTCGATGGCTTGATCACGACGGTGTTGCCCGCCACCAGCGCCGCCACCGTCATGCCCGCCAGAATCGCCAGCGGAAAATTCCACGGCGGAATGATCACGCCCGCGCCCAGCGGCAGATACACCATTTCGTCGCGTTCCCCCGGCATCTGCACCGGCGCTGCGGGCTCGGCAAACCGCACCATCTGCCGCGCGTAGTATTCGCAGAAGTCGATCGCTTCGCCGACCTCCGCCTCGGCCTCCGGCCAAGTCTTGCCCGCTTCCACCACCAGCCAAGCGTCGAATTCGAACCGCCGCTCGCGAATAATCGCGGCCGCAGCTATCAGCCAACCGCGCTCGCTCCACCGGCAGCGTCCGCCCCCACACCGGCGCGTAAGCATGCGCGTCCTCGATCGCGCGATTCGCCAGCTCCGCCGTAGCCTTGTGATGCCGCCCGACCACTTCGCCGGGCCGCGACGGATTGATACTGATCAGCAGATCGCCGGTCGAATGCGCCGCGCCCGCGATCCACAAATCGTACTCGCGCCCCAGTTGCGAGCGCACCGACGTTAGCGCGGCTTCCGCCTGCGCCCACACTTCGGGCTTCGAAAAATCCGCGTAGGGCTCGTTGACAAACGGTTTCAAGCTAGCCGCTCGCCCGAATTAGCCTTTAACCATGCTGCGGCCCTTTTCAAACAGCTCCGCGGCATCGTCGGCCACCTTGCGGCCTTTTTCGAAAAGGTCCCGGCTTTTTTCGAGCAATTCACTGCCCTGCTCCGCCAGAACTTCGCGCCCATCGGCCAGCTTCCGCCCCAGCAAGCGCCGGGTTCTGTCGCCCGATTGCGGAGCATACAGCAGCGCCACGCTCGCGCCCACCGCCGCGCCTACCAGGAACCAAACTAAAGTGTCACCATTATTTCTCGCCATACTTCTATTCTACGGAGTATGCTCAGGGAATGGAATCTGCAAACAACCCCCCGAATGAACCCGGCCTGGTGACGGTCTTCCGCCTGGCCGGCGGCGACACCGACGAAATGGAAGTCATGACCGTCCAGCAACTGCTCGAATCGAACGGCATCAATACCGTGCTGGTGGGTGATAACCCTCTGCCCGGTTCTAGCGGAAGAAATCCGCGTCGCCGAAGAAGACGCCGAACGCGCCAAACAATTGATCGCCGACGCCCTGGCCGCCGGCCCCGCCGGAGCCGCCGAAGCAGAGGCCGAATCGGAACGCTAATATCTCATATTATGCGCTTCGCCTGGGCACTTCTTCTGGCCGCGTCCGCCACGGCACAAGTCACCGCGCTCACCCACGCGACTCTGATTGACGGAACCGGCGCTCCTCCGCAGCGCGACGTCACGCTGCTGATGGAGAACGGCCGCATCCGCGACCTGGGGCCGAAAGTGCAGCCACCAGCAGGCTCGACCATCATCGACCTGCGCGGCAAATACATCCTGCCCGGCATCATCAACGCCCACGGCCACGTCGGCGAGAACCGCGATCCCCAGCTACGCCAGTATGCGCTCTACGGCGTCACTACCACCACCAGCATGGCGATCGATCCAGACGACATCGCCCAATTCAAAGGGGAACAGAAACGTGGCAACCTGCGCGGCGCCCGCATCCTTACCGTGAAGTACCGCTTCACCTCGCCGCCCCTACCAGGCTCGGATTACAAAACTCCCGAACAAGCCCGCGCCAAAGTCGACCAAATCGTAGCCCAAGGCGCAGACTACATAAAAGTCTGGGTCGACGCCCAAGACGGCCGCTCCCCCAAGCTGACCCCAGAGTTCTGCGCAGCCGTTTTCGATCAAGCCCGCAAGCACGCTAAGATCACCATGGCTCATATAGTCGAATACGAAGACGCGAAACGCATGGTCGATCTAGGCGTGAACATCCTGGTACACGACGTGCGCGACCGCGAACTAGACGACGCCTTCATCGCCACCCTCAAGCAGCGCAACGTTTCCGTGATCCCCACCCTTGCACGCGAAGAAGCCATGTTCATCTACGGCCAGTCCCCCGCCTGGCTGACCGATCCGTTTTTCTTAAAAGGACTCCGTGGCGAACAGCCCGCCCGCCTGGCAGCGAAGGTCGAGGAGCAGTCCAAGCTCCCCAACATCCCCAAACTCCAGCGCGCCTTCGCCCTCGACAAAATCAATCTCAAAAAACTTTCCGGCGCCGGCGTGCGCATTGCCCTAGGCACCGACAGCGGCGGCGAATCGAACCGCTTCTTCATCCAAGGTTTCGCCGAACATCATCAAATGGAACTAATGGTCCAAGCCGGCCTGACGCCCATGCAAGTCATCCAGGCCTTCTCCAAAGGCGCGTCAGAAACCCTGCGCATCGACAAAGATTTCGGAACGCTAGCCCCCGGCAAAACCGCCGACTTCCTGGTGATCGCCAACAACCCTCTCGACAACATTGCCAACATGCGCAACATCGATGCCGTCTACCTCGGCGGCAAAAAATTTGAATAGGAGCCCCATGAAACTCTCCGCAGCCCTGTTAGCCTGCGCGTTAACCGCCGCCGCACAGAACACGCCGAAATTTGAAGTCGACCCCACCTGGCCCAAGCCCCTCCCGGCAGGCTGGATCACCGGCCAGCTAGGCGGCGTCTGCACCGACGCCCACGATCACGTAGTAGTCGTCAACCGCCGCGACATCACCGACGAAGAAAAAGAAACCTCCCAGCAAGCCCCGCCCATCCTGATGTTCGACGCCGCCGGAACACTGGTCAATTCCTGGGGCGATCCGAAAATAGTCCCGAACTCCATCCACGGCTGCACCTTCGACCGCGACAACAACGTGTGGGTCGGAGCCAACGGCGACGGCATCATCCAGAAATACAGCCACGATGGAAAGCTGCTGATCCAAATCGGCACCCGCGGCCTGTTCGACTCGGTAGACGGCACCGGCAAAGCCAAACCCCTCAACGCCGCGCCCGACCGCCTCTATAACCCCGCCGGCATCGTCGTCGATCCCACCAACGGCGACATCTACGTAGCCGACGGCTACGGCAACCGCCGCGTAGCCGTGTTCGACAAAACCGGCAAATTCCTCCGCCAGTGGGGCCGCCAAGCCACCACCGAAGAAACCCAAAACGGCGTCGGTGGAGTCTTCTCCGAAGTGGTCCACTGCGTCAACATGAGCAACGCCGGACTGCTCTACGTCTGTGACCGCCAAGGCGACCGCATCCAAGTCTTCGACAAGCTAGGCAACTTCAAGCGCAACATCTGGATCAAGACCGGCACCCCCACGCTCCCCGACCCCCGCGGCACCGCCTGGTGGGTAGAATTCTCGCGCGACCCCCAGCAGAAATATATGTATGTAATGAACGGCCGCAACGAAACCGTCCACGTGCTCGATCACGAAAGCGGCCAGATCCTCTCCACCTTCGGCCGCCCCGGCCATCAGATAGGCAACTTCACCCACGGCCACACCATGGCAGTGGATTCGAAGGGTAACCTCTACGTAGCCGAAACCAACTTCGGCCGCCGCGTCCAACGCTTCAAGCTAGTGGACTGAATTCGAACGTCACTTCGCCAGAGCCTCCAGCACCTCCGCCGCGTGTCCCACCGGCTTGACCTTGTGGAAGATCCTCGCGATCTTCCCCTTCTCGTCAATCACGAAAGTAGTGCGCTCGATCCCCATGTACTTGCGCCCATACATGCTCTTTTCCTTCCACACCCCGTATGCCTCCGCGATCGCGTGCTCCGGATCCGGCACCAGCGTAAACGGCAGACCATACTTCGCCGCAAACTTAGCATGCGCCGCCTCTTTGTCCGGCGAGATCCCCACGATCGCCGCATTCTTCTTCGTGAAAGTCTTCTGAGCGTCGCGAAACTCGCAAGCCTCTTTCGTGCACCCCGGCGTATCGGCCTTCGGGAAGAAGAACACCACCACCCGCTGCCCCTTCAACCCCGCCAGCGAAAATCCAGCAACTTTAATCTCCGGAGCCTTGTCACCCACTTGGATCGCCATACGTCAAGATTGTAGACTAGTGACTATGAAAAAAGGAATCCTGACCCTCGCGAGTCTAGGCCTGCTGCTCGCGGCCGGCCTCCCCCTGACCGCCGCCGACGGCGACGCGAAGAAAGGCGAAGCGGCCTTCGAAAACTGCTCCGTCTGCCACAACGCTGACTCGACCGAAGTCAAGATCGGCCCCGGCCTCAAAGGCCTCTTCAAGCGCGAGAAACTGGTGAACGGCAAGCCCGTCAACGCCGACAACGTCAAAGCCCTCATCACCGAAGGCAGCGGCGCCATGCCCCCCTTCGGCGACGCCATCACCGCCGACGACAAGGACAACCTCGTCGCCTACCTGAAGACGCTCTAGCCGCGCGGCGCATTTTCTGCGCCAGCCCCGACGTCAATGCTAAAGTAGTTAAAGTCCTTCCTATCAGGTCCCCATCGTCTAGTCGGCCTAGGACATCGCCCTTTCACGGCGGTAACGAGGGTTCGAATCCCTCTGGGGACGCCAACATTTTCTTTTTACCTTTGGGAACAAACACGCGTCAGCCGGTGTCTTCACGCAGAATGCTGAAGAACTTGGCAGTCGCCCTTCTTCTCTTAGGCATCCAGTGCGCTGGGCAAGACTGGCGTCCTACAGGGGCGATTCCGACGCTTCGCTATCCGTGCTGGGCACTGATGATTAAATGGCAAGGTCCGGTAGTGATACGATTTACGCTCGACGATAAGGGGACACCCCAACACTTAAAGTTAGTTCGCGGACACCCTTTTCTCGTGAGGGATGCGGGGCTACACTTGAAATCGCTCGTTTTGCGGCCGATTGGCAATGCCCCACGCAACCAGGCAAGAACGGTGAGGTACGTTTTCCAACTCGATCCAACGCTAAAGTCCGCTACGGATATAGTTCGATTTAGACTACCAAATATTTTTCTCGTTTCTGCCGGGGTCGTGAAGCCTAGCTCACCATGCCCGGTTTCGTCGTCCCCTAGCGTGATCCAGAAGGACTCGCTGTTTGAGCCCTAATCGGGTCCTGCCTTCCCACATCTCGCCCTAGAAAACCCCCAACTATCCGCGCAACCTCATCCGCCGCCGTATCCAGCGCGAAATGCCCCGCCTCCAGCACATGCACCTCCGCCTCCGGCACATCCCTTCGATAAGCCTCCGGCTCCGTCAGCTCGAACGACAAATCGTACTTCCCCCAGATCACCAACAGCCGCGGCTGCTTCTCCCGCATCCAGGCTTGCCATTTCGGATAGTTGTCCACATTCGTTCGATAGTCATAAAACAAATCGCTCTGAATATCGCCCTGGCCCGGCTGGTTCAGAAAGTAAAATTCGTCCGTCCACAGATCCGGATCATACCGCTCCACGTTCGGGTCGTTCCCCAAATGCCGCGTGCGCGTCGTCGCCAGCGACAGAAGATTCGTGCGCAGCGCGCTCTCATTGGCAGCGCGATCCGCCCAAAACGCCCGCCGCGTCTTCCAATTCGCACCCAGCCCCTCATTGTGCGCCACCGCGTCCTGCACGATCAGCGCCTCCACCCTCTCCGCATGCGCCAAGGCCATGCGAAAACCCACGGGCCCACCGTAATCCTGCATATATAGCGTGTAGCGCCCCAGCCCCAACGCCTCCGTGAAACGATTCATGATCTCGGCGTAATGATCGAACGTATACGCGAATGTTTTCGGATCCGGCCAGTCGCTATGCCCGAAGCCCGGGTAATCCGGCGCCACCAGATGATAGCGGTCGGCAAGCCGCGCAAAAAGCGGCTGGAACATCCGCGAAGATGAAGGCAGCCCGTGCAGCAACAGAATCGTCGGAGCCTCCTTCGCCCCCGCTTCCCGGTAAAAAATAGAAAGTCCGTCAATCTTAACGCTTCGATAAAAGACATCCTGCGGCATAGTTCTACCCCGCCACCTCGAAAATCACTTCCAGTTCCACCGGCGTGCCCAGCGGAAGGCTGGCAACGCCATACACTAAACGGCAAGGGCTCTTGTCTTTTCCGAAGACGTCCTCGAGCAACTCCGAAGCGCCGTCCGCCACCTTCGGCTGATCGCGCACATCTCCAGAAGTAGCCACTGACACCCCTAGCCGCACCACCCGCGTCACTTTGTCGAGCGATCCTAAATGCTGCCGCGCCACCGCCAGGACATTGAGCGCAGCAACACGAGCCGCCTGGCGACCGGCCTCCACATCCAACTCCGCGCCGACCCGTCCAACGAATTTCGCCGCATGCCCTTCCGTAGGAAGCATCCCACTCAGAAAAAGCAGATTGCCGCTCTGCACCGCTTCCACATAAGTGCCGAATGGCTCAGGCGGTGCCGGCAGCTGAACGCCAAGTTCCCGCAGCCGATGCTCAGCGCTGACATTCATTTTCGTCCCCCGCTGAATGAATTAGACATTGCCGCGTGCGCGGAAAGACGGCACCCCCGTTGTGCACGTCCTGCGCGTGGCTGTCTAAATAAAGTTTACACCTGAAGCCCGCAGCCCCAAATGCCGATAGACACTTATGGACGCACAATCTACCACCATCATGTCCGTAGTGCTGGCAATCGTAATCGGCTACTTCACCGGCCGCGCCATCGGTATCTGACGCACTCGAGTTCGTCAGACCGCGCGCCGGATCGCGTGGTACACCACCAGTACCACCACCGCGCCCACCACAGCCACCAGCAAGCTGTATAAATTCAGCCCCGTAACTCCGCTCGCGCCGAAGGTGTTAAAGAGCCACCCGCCTGCAATCGCCCCTACAATCCCTAGCACCAGATCCAGAATCAACCCATCGCCGTGCTTGTTGACGATCTTACTGCCGATGAACCCGGCAATCAGGCCCAAAATAATCCAAGCGAAAATCGACATGCGTATCCTCCTTCGACCAGCGAATCCAGCGCCAGTCAGTATACAGGAAGGATGTCTCGAGCGTTAGGCTTCAACTTGTATTCCCCTTACGCACGTAGTCCCGAATATAGGGAAACACGTCACTCGTTGTAGAGGACCCCTTCTTATACCAATCCTCCACAATTTGCGCTTGCTGTTCCGGGTTGAAGCTGCCCCAAGCCGCCAGCGGACTGGTTACGGAGTAAGTGTAAGCGCCCGTTCGCCCGCTGAAACCTCCCGACACCGACATTCCCTTGCACTGCGCCGCCAGCGCGCCCAAGGTTGCCGACAAGGCAAACACGCTGTGCTTTCCTTGCCACACATGCGTCATCTCATGCACCAGCGTGGTCTTTCCCCAGGCCGTGATCGTCAGGTCGGGATAATACTTCGGTCCGACATTCATGACGTACCCCGCATTCACGATACTCGCCCCATATCCGGCGAGCAGCGCAAAGGGGGCTCGCACCGCCGTGGCAGGCACGAACGGATTCGCAATGCCCGCTGCCAGCAGCGCCGATGAAATCACGGAAGTCGGAACGGTGAAAGGGACGTTGTACATACCAATCCCATCGGCAACGAAAATCCGAAATTGATAAGGAAGAGTCGGCCCAAACACCGTATCCACGATGGCCCACTCCGCCCCGCTCAGATGCCGGAATTTCGTAGGCAGGATAACACCGGCGACACTCATAATAAGCAACCCTCAGTGGCCAAGTCTGGCGGCAGGTCCGCAGCGAAGATTTTATCAAAAATACGCGTGTTTCAGTGCTTCGTGGCACAAGGACCCACTTCCACTCATCGCCAAGCAGCCAACCACTTGGGAAGATCGGCAACCAGATTTTTCATAACACGATCCGTATTGTTTTGGAATAGCTGCAAATCGCCGTGTGCTTCCCCCTTGTCCGGACTCACCAGATCGGTTACGCCGCGCAAGATCAGCACCGGCGTGGCATTCCTCTGCGCGACCCATGCGATCGCCCCCGATTCCCAATCAACTACCACAGGCTGGCATTGGCCGTTCAGTTCCCTGAGACCGGCAGCCGTCAAGTCGCGGTCCGCCGAGTACATCGTCGCTTTGAGGGCTGGAACCGGGAACCCATCCGGCAAGAGAAGCGAAGTGGAGTACTCGGCAATGGCCTCTTTCGAGTCGCCGATGGCTTCCTCGATGTCGTAGATGACTGCTCTCTCCAGCACCACAACGTCGAAGCGTTGGATACGGCCTTCCACTCCGCCGCAGGTTCCCACATTAATCAACCGCGCCGGATGGAAATGGTCGATCACGTACTGCGTAGATCCAGCGGCTGCCACCTTTCCCCATCCGCCTTGGAAAAACAGCACCCGGTCCCCGTCGACATCGGCAAAGAAGTATTCGCCGTAAGGAGATTTTTCGATCTTCTCCGTTTCAAAGAGGGGCTTCACCACCCGCCATTCGGCGTTCGCCGAGATCAGAACCGCAGCGTGCAGGTCCTTGGACAACGATTCACCGCTTCGTAGCGTAAGGACCCACTTCCACTTTCCCCTGCGTGTCCTTCAACGTCCCCAACTCCTGCGCCACCCCGCGCCCAATCGCCGCCAGCTCGCTCCCGCCCTGGAAGCAAGTGAAATCCGGCCTGTCCCGCCACGCCAGCGGGCCGCACAACCGCTTGCCCGCCGAAATCGCCGCATCATGCACCACGTTAATCAGCCGCTCGTAATCCGGATCGCCCTGCTTGTATCCCGAAAAATTCCCCAGATCGCCGCTCGCCGCAAACACCGCCGTCACGCCCGGCACCTTGGCGATGTCATAAGCTTCTTTCACGCCCCCAATGGTCTCGATCATCAGGATCAATACGATGTTGTCATTGGCCGTCGCGCGATATCCGCCCGGAACGCTGCCCCACACATCCGGATCGAACGCCTGCCCGCCACCCAGACTGCGCTTGCCCAGCGGAGGAAAGAACGTCCAGTCGCGCGCCTCAATCGCCTCCTGTAAGGTCCGGATTGTGGGAACCACAACCACCAGCGCCCCCGCGTCGACAGCGTGCTGAATCTCGCGCTCATTGGCGAAAGCCACGCGCACCCCCGGCACCGCCTTCGCATGCGGACATGTGCGCCACATCCTCGCCGCCGCTCCCACTCGCGCGTGTCGTGCTGCATTTCCGTCCAGATGAAATCGTAGCCGGCGTTCGCCATTGCGCAATACGTCGCCGGATCGGTGGAGCTAAACACCGTCCCGCCAGTCACTTTCCCGCCCTCTTTCATCTTGGCCATCACCGGATTCCAGATCTTCGCATCCGCCGGCGGATTGGTGTTCGGACCGAACTTCCACGTAGCTTCATCAGGCAATCCAGTATTCACCGCGCCCGGCGGAGCCACCTTCATCGCCCCGCTGTCCTTGCCCGCCGGAGCCGCCAGCGGAAACTTCAATTTCCCCGCATCCGGATTATTAGCGTAAGGATCGGCGTTCGCCTTAGGCGCCGGCGCCGGTCCTTGCGCCGTAGCAATTCCAACGGCCGTCGACACGGCCAGCGTAATGATCCAGCGATTCATTCGATTTCTCCTTTTCCCGCTCAGCGAACGCGAGCTTATCAAATCGACAATTATGACGTCAAGGCTCCGCCCGAGCTCCGCCGAGCTAAGTAGCGCCGCAATTTGAGCATAGTTTCTTCGGTGAATTTCAGGACATCTTAAGATTATTGTGATATTGTTTCCTGCAAGGCAAAGTTTGAGTTGACTCCTCTTTCTGAGCCCAGGGAGTCGCCCATTCCCTGCGAGTGGGCGCTCCCGCCCCTTCCGATACTTGCCCCATAGAGCGCTCGCCAAGTGAAATAGAAACACCGCGCCCCCGGCCGCGATCTAATCACATAAGGAGTCATAATATGTCCCAAGAACTGACTGGCAAGCGCGTTGCGATTTTAGTCACCGACGGTTTCGAACAAATCGAGATGACAGCCCCCCGAAAGGCCCTCGACGACGCCGGAGCCGTCACCACTCTCATCTCGCCCAAGTCCGGCCAAGTGCAAGGATGGAATCATCAGGATAAAGGCGATCGCTTTGTGGTCGAGCAGGATTTGCAGTCCGCCAATGCCAACGACTACGACGCTCTTCTGCTTCCCGGAGGTGTAGCCAACCCCGACCAGCTCCGCATGATCCCCAAAGCCGTCGAGTTCGCGAAGAGTTTCTTCACCGCGCACAAGCCTGTAGCCGCCATCTGCCACGGCCCCTGGCTGCTGGCTGAAGCTGGCGTAGTGCGCGGCCACAGCATGACCTCCTGGCCCTCGCTTAAGACTGACTTAACCAACGCGGGCGCCAAGTGGCAAGATGCAGAAGTAGTAGTGGACCGCGGCCTAGTCACCAGCCGCAAGCCCGACGACATCCCCGCCTTCAATCAAAAAATGATTGAGGCCTTCACACACCAGCACGTCCACGCCTAATGCGCATAACCATCGCCCATAACAAAGGCCGCGAGCAGCATGATCCAAATGGTGGACCGCGCCTTCGACGAAGTATTCAAAGGCGTGGCGCAAGTCCCCATCACCATCGCCAACCAACAAAAATCCTGGCAAGGTCCGCTAATGACCTTCTCGCTGATCGCCAAGATGGGGTTCCTCAGCAACCCCATCAGCGGCACAGTGGCAGTGACCGAAAGAGACGTCACCTTCGACGCCGATCTCGGCATGTTAGCCAAACTGATCCCCGCCGAAAAAATCCAAACCGCGCTGCAAACCCGCTTGCGCGGATTGCTGGCCTAATTCTTGCCTGACGTAGTCCCCCGAGCCTCAAAGAGCTACTGTCTTCCCCCCGCATACTTCGGGCAGTTTGCTCATTGTTCGCCCGCACAATTGGCCGCATCATACATCCATGAGATCTCTGCAAGCACTTCTGTGTACAAATCAGCTTTGGCGCGAAACGCGCGCCCAAGACATGGTTGAGTACGCCTTGATGGCCGGTTTCATGGCCGTCGCAGCAGGCGCCGCACTGCCGGATGCCGGAGGCGACATCAGCACCATTTTCAGCCGTGTCACCTCGGTAATGACCCTGGCAATCGGCTCCGCGCCTTCGCGGCTAGTCTACCAGAAATGGAAAAGGGCGGCATCCCGAAAGATGCCACCCCGTTTTTAACAGAAATTGCTTGTGAACGTGCCTGCCGAATTAGTAACGATTGTTCCGGCGCTGTCCGCCAAAACCACCGCCGCCGCCCTTGCCCCGTCCACCGCCGCCGCCGCCGAATCCACGGTCTTCTTTCGGACGCGCTTCATTGACGTTCAACGCCCGGCCGTCCAGCTCCCTGCCGTTTAACTCGGCAATGGCGCGGTCGCCTTCCGCGTTGTTGCTCATCTCGACGAACCCGAAACCACGGGCCTGTCCGGTATCGCGATCGGTTACCACGCTGACACGGTCAACGGTTCCGTATGCCTCAAACATCGATCGAATCGCATCTTCGGTTGCACCGAAGCTGAGATTCCCTACAAAAATATTTTTCATTTTTATTTTCCTCTGCAGTTGCAGAACAGCGAATCATGGGCAGGATCGGACATGGGCGGCAGGACCGGACAATGTTAAAGATGCCTAAATCAGCGAACTGACGAACTACGCCTTAACTGTAGCACGGTTTCCCACCAACCTACCTGTGATATCCCTGCGAACGCAGCGTCAGCCTCAGCCAGCTCAACAGCGGATTTTGCGCGAATCCCACCGGGTCCAGCATGCCACCACGCGGCCGCGATCACCACCACCCCAATCACCCCCCAGGCGAATGTTTTACTAAGCATGGCTGACCACCGCATCCTCAAACTTCACATCCGGCCGCAGCCGCGACGCCAGCACCGCGCCCACCAGCAGCAGCACGATCGACCCGATAAACGGCACCACCCAGCTCCCCGTCCTGTCCACCAGCCACCCGAAACTCGACGGCGAAACCAGCCCCGCCACCCCGAACCCAAAATTCATCATCCCGCTAGCCGACCCCGCAAACCCCGGCGCAATGTCCATCGGCACGGACCAGATAGGCGCGACTATGAGTTCGGCAGAAAAGAACGCCAACGACAGGCAAACCGCCGCCACCGTCAAATCGTGGATCAGCACCACCGGAATCAGGAACACAAACGCCCCCAGAAACCCCGCCACGATCACCCTCCGCCGCGCCACGATCAAACTTCCAGTACGCCGCAGCAGCCGGTCGCTGACCACGCCGCCCACAGTATCGCCCACCACTCCCGCAAACAACACCCCCGCCGAAAACATCGCCGACGACTGCAAATTCAAATGATAATTTTCGAAAAAGAACGCCGGAATCCAGCTCAAAAACAACCACAGCGTCCAGCCGTAACAGAAGTCGACCACGGTCACCGGCAGAATCCTTCGCGCCAGCCGCAACCACGGCACCGCCCTGCGCGCCCCCACCGGCGAAGGCAGCGCCGCCAGATCCGCCGCCGTAATCGAGCGATGCTCCCGCGGATCGTTGCGAAAATACCAGGCCCACACCACCAGCCACAAAAGGCTCGCTATGCCCAACACCACGAAAGTCCCGCGCCACGAAACCACCACCAACAGCGCAGCAATCAGCGGAGGCGTCACCGCATTCCCCACCCGCGCGAACGAATGCGTGATCCCCTGCGCGAAGCCCCACTTCGAAACCGGAGTCCAGCTAGCCATCGCCCGCGTAGCCGTAGGCAGCGCCGCCCCCTCGCCGAATCCCAACGCCAGCCGCATCGCGAACAGCGAAGCAAACCCTCCCACCGCGCCCGTCAATATCGTGGACACCCCCACAATCGCGCACCCCACCGACAGCGTCAGCCGCGGCCCAAACTTATCCCCAATCCACCCGCCAATCAATTGGAACAACGCATAAGGAATCGCAAACGCCGAAAACGCCAGCCCCAGTTGCGTGTTGCTCAGGTGCAAATCGGCCTTCATCAGCGGAGCCGCCGTCGACATGTTCACCCGATCCACAAACAGGATCAAGTACATCCCGCACAACAGCCCCAGGACGACTTTTGGGGCAGTCACGACGCTGGGGCGCGTCTCGCCCTTGATCTGCGTGCGGTGCAAAACGCGCCGCGATTCCGGATCGAACGGATCCCGCCGGTGCATCGTGCAGCGGTTATCCCACAGCACCACGTCGCCCGTGCGCCACTGGTTACCCCAGCTCACATCCTCGCGCGCCGTGTAAGACCACAACTCATCCAGCAGCGCTTCCGATTCCGCCAAGCGGCAACCCGCCGATGTAAGCATTCCGCCGCCGCCCCAGATACAGCGCCCGCCGCCCGCTCTCCGGATGCGTCACCACCAGCGGATGATACACCCCCGCCGACGTCACCGGATCATCCACCGCCGTCACCCCCTGCCGCACATATCCGCCACTGTTGTAAGTGCCGTCATGCTTCAGCGTGAGCCCCGCAATCCGCTTGCGCAGTTCGTTCCGGCAGCAACTCATACACCCGGTACATGTTGCAGAAATACGTGTTCCCGCCCGCCGCCGGAACCTCCAGCGCATACAACATGCTGGCCTTCGGAGGCGCTTCCAGATACGACATATCCGTGTGCCAAACCGCCTCGCCCGCCCCCAGGCTGCCGATGGGCACGCCGTTCTCAATCACATTCGACACCACGTAGATTTCCGGATGCCCCTCGACAAAGCGCCTCCCGGTTTCCTGCACCGGAGCCCAATCCAGCGCCCCAAACCGCCGGCTGAATGCAATCAAATCGTCGTCCGTCAACTCCTGCCCGCGAAATAGCAGCACCAGATGATCCAGCCACGCCCGATGAATAGCCGCGAAGTCCGAATCGTCAATCGTCCGCAAATCGACGCCCTGGATTTCAGCGCCCAACGCCCGCCCTGTAGCTGTCTCTATCAACCGGCCCAGTCTAGCAAATTCACTCCGGCATCAGCGCGACCTTCTCCAGCCCCGCCCCGCGCGCGATATCGATCACGTGCGCCACGTCTTCAAAATCCAGATCCTTCCCGCCGCGCACAAAGATCACATGATGCACGGCGTTCTTGAACAACTCGTGCAGCCGCGCCTCCAGATCGCCCAGCTCCACCGGTTCCTGATTCAGCAGCACCGTGTGATCGTGCAACACCGTAATGACGATGTCATCCCGCGGCGTTGCGTTGCGCATTCTTATCCGAAGGCGGCGCCTCCGCCTTCAGCCCATGCGACGGCTTCGGCTGAATCACCAGAAAAATAATCAACAGCACCAGCAGCACATCGATCAGCGGAGTCACATTCATCTCCACCTTGCCCGTTACCATTGCCATGCCCCTTTGGACACACCTCAACCCATGAAAGTTCCCGGCAAGGAAAAGGGGAAGGCAGAATCGAATTACCGCTGCCAGCCCAGCGCGGTCAATTGTTGTTCCAGATAACCGAGCCCGTTAGCCAGCGTCTTGCGATAGCGCTCTTCCGTGCACTTCGCGAGATCGGCCATCACCCGCGTGCGATGCAGCAGCAGACTCTCCAGCTTGCTTTGCAAATCGATCTGCTCACGAGTCAGCTTGGGCTTCGCTTCGCCCCGCACGAGATTCGCGGATTCGATCTGCGCCTCGATCGATTTACTTTCCCACCCGCGTGCCACGCAACAATTATACGTGCTTATGAGACTAACCGCGCTTCCGCATGCCTCGCCGGAACCTTCACGCCGCCGCCAAACGCCAGCGTACCGGCTTAAAGCTATGCGGCCACGTCATCACGCATCCACCTAATGTTCGGTCAATCGCCGCAGTTACTAAGGCCCTTCGCAGGATCCCGAATGCGCCCGGCGCAACCACCCGAAGGGGCGCGCCGGACGTTGGGGCGAAGGCAACCAGCCCTCCGATTGGCTCTGGGTGCCAAAAAGAAGCCAGCGGCCTTTCGCTAATACGCGTAAAGCGCGCCGAAACAGGATCAAAATAACTCCGCGTTCGTAACTATTTCGTAACGACAGTATCTTTATCAAAGAACTTATGAGGCTTTCTTCTTTGTTTTTGCCGGTCTTAGTCTTTTAAAGCTACGGCGCCAAACCGTACCCCCGGCGCCCCGCACGCAACCGTGTCCGCGAATTAGATGTAGAATCAAACCGTGCGGCATACCGCTGTACTCGCGCGTGTTGGCTGTTTCAGCTTGTTCGTTTGGACGGCGCTACCCGGTCAGGATGTGCCCCTCACCACCCTCAAGCAGACCGGTTTGTTCGCTTTGCCCAGCAATCCTTCGCGAATCTCCGGAATCGCCTCGGCCGGCGGCACTGTCTGGTTCCTGCTACAAAATGGAGCGTGGACCGAGCTGTTAGCGACCGATCCTACTGGCGGGAACCAAACCCAGTTCGCCCTTCAACCTCCGGCTAAGAAAAGTGCGTTGCTGATAGGTGCCATTTGTGCAAACGCCGATGGACGAATCGCGGTAGGACGCCCCGAAGGGACAGTTGAAATCTATCAGCGTGGCGGAACGTTGCTCGAGACCATCGCTGCCCCCGCATCCAAGTGCGTTCTAGACCAGGGACTGTGGGTCTGGTCAGGCACCGGTGTGGATTTCCTCAATGGTACGCACATCGAGTCGCACGTCGATCTGCCTCAACTACCCAAGTACGCGCAAGTCAGTCTTCTGGGATTAGCCGATCGCCGCCTCGGTTTGGTCGACTCCACCGAAGCTGTTTTCTACACGCTTGACCAACAAACCGGAGTTTGGATGCGCCATCCCCTGGCCGCGCCTGAATTCCAGGTAATCCGGAATCTGCGCGCGCAACAACAAGAAGCAGCGCCAGTGCCAGTGTCATTCTTCATGAGCCCAAGCGTCGCCGCCGGAGAGTTTTATGTCCTCTCGAATCCCACAAATCGCAAACAAGGTGCCAAGATCCTGCGTTTTGACTTTCAAGGAGACTTGCGAGCACGTTATCTGTGCCCACTTCCAACTTCTGTGGCTCCGCCCACGGAGACGAATCCAAATGGCTATTTAACGCCCTTCAGTGTGGTCGTGATGGATCGAACCTTGCTGCTGATTTCCTGGTCTCAAAAAGTCGTCGCGTCGTATAGCCTTGACTGACGCTATTTCAGCAAACTCTCAATCAACGTGCGCAGCTTAGCCTCATTCTGCAGATTCGAATCCCCCTCCGCCGGAGTCTGCGCCCGAATCACACCCTTGCGATCGATCACCACCACCAGCGGCGTAACCGGCCGATCGAACACTGAGAACCCCATGTAAGCCATGATCGGAGGCCACTCGCTATACCCCACCGGAAATGCAACCTCGAATTTCCGCACGAACTCCGGCACCAGTTGCTCGGCCCCTTCGTTCCACGCAACCTCCAGCGCCTGAAATCCGCGCGGACCCAATTCCTTTTGCAGCTTATTGAGCTTAAGCGTCAGCGCCTGGCAGTACTGGCAATTGGTATGCACCCAAGCCAGCACCACCACCTTGCCGCGATAACTCGCCAGCGGCGTCTTCTTCCCCGACGGCTGCGTAATCGTGAATGGAGGCGAAGGACGCGGCAGCGGCGGCATCACCGCCAACAACGGTGCCGCGCACAGCAGAGCAATGGCAGCCACGCCACGCATTAGAAAAATCCCTTGTAAAACAAACTAGCCCCCAGCAGAGCCATCGCCCCCGAAAGCCCCATCCGCATGGGCTTCGACGGCACTCTCCCCGCCAGATAAGCCCCGAAAATCGCCCCCGGCACCCCGCCCACCAGCAACTCCTTCAAGACCATTCCGTCCAAGTTCCCCAGCGCCGCATTCACCCCGCCCCCGATCAGCGATACGACCAACCCAAATACCAAATCCGTACCCACGACGGCAGCCGCGCTCAACCGAGTCATGCTCAGCAGCGACAGCGCCCCCAACGCCCCCGCCCCCGCCGAAGAAAATCCGACCTCTGTCCCGATCGGCAGCGCCACCAGCGCCAGCCACTTCGTATGGTCGTGACGATTCGCCGTAGTAGGACGAAACAGATTAAACAAAGCCACCGTCACAATCGTAGCGCCGATCACCCCAGTGATAACTCTTGCGTTAAACCCGCGCAGCAAAAATACGCCGATCAAAACCCCCGGCACGCCCCCGCCCAGCATGAATCCCAGCGTACGCCAGTCCACCTGCCCGCGCGCCATGTAAACCGGTGAAGTAATGATCTTCACCACCGCTCCAAAAATGAGAGAAGTCCCCACCGCGAGGCGCGCCGGCAACCCCACGGCGAGTATCAACAGCGGAGTCGTCAGCGTCCCCGCGCCCACGCCCGTGAGACCGATCGCAAGCGCAATCACAAACCCCAGAAGATAAGTCATCGGATGCAGGCTACTCGGCCTGAATGTGAATCCCGCACTCCAACTTTTCTTTCCCCTGCCAACGCCCCGACCGCGGATTATTGGGGTCGAACGGCAGAGCAGTACAAGGCTGGCAGCCAATGCTGGTGTAGCCCTGATCGTAAAGCGACAACGCCGGAATGTCGTAGCGGCTCATATACTGCCACACATCCTTATTCGTCCAACCCGCCAGCGGACTCACTTTTTCGAGCGTCTTCCCGGCAGGCAACTTGAACGGCTCCACCTCTTGCAGATTTGCGCGCGTGGGCGACTGCTCACGCCGCAGCGCCGTGAACCAAGTGTCGTAGTTCGCAATCCCCGCAAACAACGGTTCCACCTTACGCAGCCCGCAACACTTACTAGGCTCCGTCTGATTCAAGATACCGAACAACGATTCCTGTTCCTTCACGCTCTGCTTCGCTTCCAAATTGACCAGATTCAAACTCCATTCGCGCGTCATCTGATCGCGATACGCGAGCGTCTCCGGAAAATGATACCCCGTCTCCAGAAACAACACCGGAATATCCGGCCGCTGCTCTTTCAGCATGTGCACCAGCACCACGCACTCCGCCTGAAAACTGGAAGTGATGCAAGCCGTCCCGTTCTTCGCCAGCTCCCCAGCAATCAATTCCCGGGCGTTTTGAATTTTCGAATCCAGCTCACTCATGACGAAAGAATCCTTGCAGAGCCTTGCGCAGCAGCGCAATCGCCGCTTCCTCTTCTGCCGGTAAGTTTAGATGCGCCCCCGGAGGAACGGATGCACGAACGAGCCGCGCCAGTTTCTCCGCGGCGCTTTCCGTCCCCGCCTCGGTAGCAGAAATAATCATCCCCGCCGCCGCCGTAGCGTTGGTTTGCCGGTCAATCAGGATGAAAGCCCCCGCCCCCCGGTTCTCCCTATAGGGATCGAAGAAAATCGGCCGGGCCGTCGCCAGCCGCACCACGCCGACTTCATTCATCGCCAGCCCGCGCACCGATTCCGCATGCAGCGTGTTCACGTTTAAACGATATTCGACAGACTCCACCCGCGCCGGAACCATCTGCGAAGTGTGCTTGATCAAATAGTGTCCAGCAGGATCGAGCGGCTTCGAATCGAACCAGACGACGGTCGCTTCAATCGCCCGCGCCGCCACCGGCTCCGGACCGCTACTGATCATATCGCCGCGGCTGATATCGATCTCGTCCGCGAGCGTCAGCGTAACCGACATGGGCGCATGCGCAACCTCCAGATCACCTTCCCAAGCCACAATCCGCTCCACCCGCGTGCGCCGCCCCGAAGGCTGCGTCAAAACTTCATCGCCCGGCCGCACCACGCCCGAAGCAATCTGCCCCGCATACCCGCGGAACGTCATGTCCGGCCGCACCACTCGCTGCACCGCCATTCGGAAAGGCGCATGCACCGTAACCGGCGAAGTGTCCACCGATTCCAAATGATCCAGTAAGCTATGCCCGTCAAACCATGGCATGTTCTTGCTTTTATCGACGACGTTATCGCCCTTGAGCGCGCTCAGCGGCAGGAAGTAAGCCCCATCCACGCCCAGCCGCGTCAGAAACGGAGCAAACTCCGCGCGAATCCGGCGGAACACGCCCTCTTCGTAATCCACCAGGTCCATCTTATTTACAGCGATCACAAAATGCGGAATCCCCAGCAGCGAAGCAATGTAAGCGTGCCGCATGGATTGCGTAGTGATCCCGCGCTTGGCATCCAATAAGATGATGGCCAGTTGCGCCGTCGACGCGCCGGTAGCCATGTTTCGCGTGTACTGCTCATGCCCCGGCGTGTCCGCCAGAATGAACTTGCGCTTCGGCGTAGCAAAATAGCGGTAAGCGACGTCGATCGTGATCCCCTGCTCGCGCTCCGCCCGTAGCCCGTCCGTCAACAGCGAAAAATCAATTTCGCCCCCGCGGATCGCCTGCTTCAGTTGATCTTCGTAAGCCCCTCGAGCATCGTGCAGCAGCCGCCCGATCAGCGTCGACTTGCCGTCGTCAACACTCCCCGCCGTAGTAAAGCGCAGCAGATCTTTCGACTGCTCCTGCCGCAGAAACTCCTCAACGTCGAATTTTTCCGTATCGATTACAGGAAGAGCCGCCATCGTCTAGAAGTATCCTTCCCGCTTCTTCAACTCCATGGACCCTTCGCGATCATGATCGATCACCCGATTCTCGCGCTCCGAATTCCGCACCGCCACCAGTTCGGCGATGATCTTCGGAATCGTATCCGCGTCCGACCGGATCGCCCCCGTGCAAGGCGAACACCCCAGCGACCGCATGCGGCACTTCACCATCTGCAGCCGTTCGCCCTCACGCGGACCCATGAACGCCTGCTCCGGCATAATCAGCGAATTCCCGCGCACCAAGACCTCGCGTTCCTTCGCGTAGTACAGCGGCACAATCGGAATGTTCTCCAGATGAATGTATTGCCACACGTCCATCTCGGTCCAATTCGAAAGCGGAAACACGCGAATACTCTCGCCCGGCTCGATGCGGCTGTTATAGATGTCCCACAACTCCGGCCGCTGATTCTTCGGATCCCATTGCCCTAACGTGTCGCGAAACGAATACACCCGCTCCTTGGCGCGCGATTTTTCCTCGTCCCGCCGCGCCCCGCCGAACGCCGCATCGTAATTACCGTCGCGCAACCCATCCAGTAGCGCCGTCGTCTTCAGCAACCCGCAGCAGCGCTCCGTCCCCAGCCGCAGCGGATTCGCGCCCTCGTCGAGAGCCTTCTGATTGGTCTTGACAATCAGCTTCACACCCAGCTCCGCCGCCTGCTTATCGCGGAAGTCTATCATTTCTTTGAACTTATAGCTCGTATCCACGTGCAAAAGCGGAAACGGAATCGGCCCCGGGTGGAATGCCTTCTGTGCCAGCCGGAGCATTACAGAAGAATCCTTACCGATCGAATAGAGCATCACCGGGCGCTGGAATTCCGACGCAACCTCGCGTAGAATATGGATGCTCTCCGCTTCCAGCACCTGCAAGTGGCTGATTTCCCAGGCCATGAAGTCATCCTACCATGGCATCATTGCATTGTCCATCTGGAAATAGGCCATAGGAACTCAACCACTACAGGTAGTATTTTCCTGTTGACAGAACCGACATATTGGGGCAACATAGCGTTCTAGCGGCGATAGTCGGACTCGTCGCGAATCTTTTTTCGAAGGACTTCCCATGGGACAATTAGGTGTAGGCGTTGCGATGAAACTCAAAGATGCTCGCCGGCCGGTGCCGGTCTCAGAACGAATCGGCGTGGACTTCCCGCGCTTCTTTACCACTGGGATCAGCCCCTATAACGAAGTCGCCTGGGAGCTGCGCACCGCCTCCATCGGCAACGACAAAGGCGCCGTCATCTTCGAGCAGCGCGATGTCGAGGTGCCCGCGGATTGGTCCCAAACCGCCACCAACATCGTCGTCAGCAAATATTTTCACGGCAAAATCGGCACGCCGCAACGCGAAACCAGCGTGCGCCAACTGATCGGCCGCGTCGTCAACACCATTGCCGATTGGGGCGCCGAACAGCACTACTTCCGCACGCCCGCAGACGCCGAAAGTTTCCGCGATGAGCTCGCACATCTGATGTTGACGCAGAAAGCCTGCTTCAACTCGCCCGTTTGGTTCAACGTTGGCGTGAAAGAAACCCGCGGCTACGGCTGGTATTACGACGAATCCACTAAGCAGATCGAAAAAATCGACCCCGCCAATCCGCGCCCGCAATGCTCGGCGTGCTTCATTAATTCAGTGGGTGACACGCTCGAATCCATCCTCGATCTCGCCAAGACCGAAGGCATGCTCTTCAAGTGGGGCTCGGGCACCGGCTCGAACCTGTCCACGCTGCGTGAAGAAGAAGGCTTGCTTTCAGGCGGCGGTCGCGCCTCCGGCCCGCTCAGCTTCATGAAAGGTTTCGACGCCTTCGCCGGCGTCATCAAGAGCGGTGGCAAGACCCGCCGCGCCGCGAAAATGGTTATTCTCAACGCCGATCACCCCGATATCGAAGCGTTCATCTGGTGCAAAGCCAAAGAAGAGAAGAAAGCCCACACGCTGATCGACGCCGGCTACGATTCTTCGCTCGACGGCGAAGCCTACAGCTCTATCTTTTTCCAGAACGCCAACAACAGCGTGCGCGTCACCGACGAATTCATGGAAGCCGTGATCTCCGACGGCGACTGGTGGACCAAATCGCGCCTCGCCAACCAGCCCTTGAAGCGTTATAAAGCCCGCGACCTGATGCATCAGATCGCCGAAGCCACGCACCAGTGCGGCGATCCCGGCATGCAATATGACACGACGGTGAATCGCTGGCACACCTCCAAGAACACCGCGCGCATCAATGCGTCCAACCCATGTTCCGAATACATGTTCCTCGACGATTCCGCCTGCAATCTGGCGTCGTTGAACCTCATGAAGTTCGTGAAGGCCGACGGCGTGTTCGACGTCGAAGCCTATCGCCACGCCGTTGACACCGTCATCCTGGCGCAGGAAATCCTGGTCGACAACGCGGCTTATCCCACCGAAAAGATCGCCAAGAACTCGCACGATTTCCGCCCGCTGGGCCTGGGTTACGCCAACCTCGGCGCGCTCTTAATGTCGATGGGCCTCGCCTATGACAGCGACCACGGCCGCGATTGGGCCGCCGCTCTCACCGCCATCATGTGCGGCCAGGCGTATCTCACCAGCGCCCGCATCGCCGAAGGTTCGACGGGCCCCTGCGAAGGTTACGCCGTCAACGAGGAGCCGTTCCTCAACGTCATCCGCATGCACCTCGAAGCCACCTCGCGCATCGACAGCCACCGCGTCCCCGCGGCGGTTTACGAGAACGCGCGCAAGTGCTGGGAAGAAGCCTACGTCCTCGGCAAAATCGCCGGCTTCCGCAACGCCCAGACCACGGTTCTCGCGCCCACCGGCACCATCGGCTTCATGATGGATTGCGACACCACCGGCATCGAGCCCGATCTCGCTCTAGTGAAATACAAAAAGCTAGTCGGCGGCGGCGTCATCAAGATCGTAAACAACACCGTCCCCGCGGCGCTCACCAAGCTCGGCTACAACACCGCGCAAATCAATGCCATCGTCGATCACATCGATTCGAGCGGCACCATCGAAGGCGCTCCCATGCTGAAGCCCGAGCACCTGTCGGTGTTCGATTGCAGCTTCCGCCCGCAGAACGGCGTGCGCTCCATCCATTACATGGGCCACGTGCGCATGATGGCCGCCGTGCAGCCCTTCATCTCCGGCGCAATCTCCAAGACGATCAACATGCCCGAAGAATGCACCGTCGAAGACGTGATGGATGCCTACACCGAAAGCTGGAAGCTAGGCCTGAAGGCCGTCGCCATCTATCGCGATAATTCGAAGCGCGTGCAGCCTTTGAGCTCCGGCACGGCGAAAGGTGCCAAAGCCGCCAACGGCCCCACGCAAGCGGAAGAGAAGGTCATCGAGAAAGTCGTATACCGCCCCGTGCGCCGCAAGCTGCCCGAAGAGCGGGCCGCCATCACCCACAAATTCTCCATCGGAGGCCACGAAGGCTACCTCACCGTCGGCCTCTACGACGACGGCACGCCCGGCGAGCTCTTCATCCGCATGGCCAAAGAAGGCTCGACCATTTCCGGGCTAATGGACAGTTTCGCCACCGCCATCAGTCACGGCCTGCAATACGGCGTGCCCCTGAAATTCTTCGTCGACAAATTCAGCCATGTCCGTTTCGAGCCCAGCGGCTGGACCGGCAACCCGCAAGTCCCCTACGCAAAATCCATCATGGATTACATCTTCCGCTGGCTAGGAGCGAAGTTCCTAGGCCCCGAATACGCCGCGGGCGAAGCCGGCGAATCCCCCAAGCTAGCCGTCACCGAACCCGAGCCGCAACAAAAACTCCCCTTCTCGCGCAGTAGCCACCGACGCCCCCAGTTGCTCAGAATGCGGCGGCCTAATGACCCGCAACGGCTCCTGCTACAAATGCGAGAACTGCGGTGGAACCAGCGGGTGTAGCTAAACGTTGCTTCTGGGTTTCGCTCGACAAGCCCCACTACGTCGAATATCACGACACCGAATGGGGCGTGCCCGTCCATGACGACCAGCGCCATTTCGAAATGCTGATTCTCGAAGGCGCGCAGGCCGGCCTCAGTTGGGAAACCATCCTGCGAAAGCGCGAGAACTACCGGAAGGCTTTTGCAGCGTTCGACCCCCCAAAGGTCGCCCGCTTCACTCCGCTACGCATCGAGAAGCTGTTGCTCAATCCCGGCCTGGTGCGCAATCGCCTGAAGATCGAGAGCGCCGTGAAAAACGCCCGCGCGTTTCTCGCCATCCAAAAGGAATTCGGCAGCTTCGATGCCTACGTATGGCCTTTCGTCGGAGGCCATTCGATCAATGGCAAGCGCAAGACCCGCGCCGACGTCCCCGCGAAAACTGCTGAAAGCGACGCGCTTTCGAAAGACTTGCAGAAACGCGGATTCAACTTCGTTGGCAGCACGATTATCTACGCCTATATGCAGGCCACCGGCTTGGTGAACGATCACACCACCGATTGCTTCCGCTACGGCCGTACGTAGATCTCGACCCGCGGCGTCGCCGGATTGAATTCAGCGCGTTTCAAATAACCGGCGCCGGTAAGTTGACGCTGTCGCGTGGCGAAATCGTTGCCAAGCGCATACGGACTGATGACCAGCGCCACGCGTGGCGGTGTCAGCGCGCACTGGCGCTGCGCCAGCTCCGGGATGAAGAACGAATAGTACGGACCGGAATCCGCCGGCGAATAAATCACGCAGGGTTCACTCGCGAGAAGCGCCGCGGCGGCTCCCCAATCTTCGCGTGGGCGATGGAAGAAGTTGAAGTCGGCGGCGACCGCAGTGATCAGAAGCGCGGCGGCCAGCGCCAGCCCCACCGTCGGCCAGCGAGTGAAGAGCGCTTCGGCGCCCACGGCGAACAATAACGCCAGCGGAGCCAGTACGAAAATGATTTGCCGGACTGCCGGAAAGTAGCCGAACGCGGCATCGGCAAGCAGCGCCGCGAAAACTGGAACCAACAAGTATAGGAGCCAAAACCAGCGGTTCGCAAACCCGAGCGCGAAAGCTGCAGCCACGCCAATGATGGCGAGAGCCGCCCCGAAGTAGCCGGCTCCCGTCACTTCATGCAGGATCATCGGAACCACTCGCCAGGTTACCGTTTCGTGTGCCCCGGCCACTACCGGGTCCGCACGCCAATTGCCCACAGCATGCAAATACCACGGAACGAAAGCCAAGCCCGCGATGGCAATCGCCATCCCCACGGGCAACAGCATCTCTCGACGCAGCCAAGCAAGATGCGCGACCGCCACGAACAGCGTGAACGGCAGCACGTAGATTCCGGCGGCGACGCTCAACGTGTACAACGCCGCTCGCGCCAGAGAACGGGGCTGATCGAGCAAGCGAAAGAACGCCACCGTCGACCAGATGCTAAACGCCAACGCCAGCGAATACGGCCGCGCTTCGAGCGCATAACGGAATTGCAGCGGGAACAACGCAAACACGGCGACCGGCAGCACCGGCCAACGCAAACGCAACCGCCGCGCGAGTATATAGATGCCCAAACAAGACACCAGGCTGAAAATCGACTCCGGCAAACGGCCCACAAACGCCGAGTAGCCCAGCGCATGCACCGTCCAGAACTGAATGATGTAATTCAGCGGAGCATTGCCGCTATTCACAGCCACGCCCGCCAGCAGTTCGCGCATCCCAGCGCTGCGGACCACCATCAGGTCCATGATCTCGTCGAGCCACAACGAGAGCACCGGCAGCAGAGCTACCAGCACGCAAGCGTACACCGCCAGAAAAAGAGAAAGCCCGGTTCGCGGATGTCCTGCGAACCGGGCTTTCATATTCGAATGATGTTATTCGGAGGGCGCTTCGCCTTCGTCTTTGCCCTGACGCAGCGCGTTCATGCGTTCCTCGCGGCGCTTGGCGCGTTCGGTGGCGCGTTTGACCAGTTCTGAACCCACCAGTTCCAGCATGGCCTGCTCGGCGCCGTCGCCCTTGCGGAATCCCAGACGAACGACGCGCGTGTAGCCGCCGCTGCGCTGCCCGAAACGCGTGCCCAGCTTATCGAACAGCTTCTGCACCGCCGCCGGAGTCTCCAAAAACGACGCCGCCTGCCGCCGCGTATGCAGCGTATCGCGCTTGGCGAGCGTGATCATTTTCTCGACCAGCGGCTGCACCGCTTTGGCTTTGGGAATCGTAGTGATGACGCGCTCATGCTCGATGACGCTAGTCACCAGGCCCTTGAGCAGCGCCTTGCGCGAGCCAGCATCGCGCTTGAGTTTATAACCGGATACTTTATGTTTCATGATTTACTCAACCGCGGGGCTGACCTCTTCTTCCTCGTCTTCGTCGTCGTCAATATCGGTGTCCAGGCTGTACGAGCCCTCAGGCAGCGGCGTACCGATCATCGCCGGCGTTCCGCTGGGAGAAATCAAACGGCCCTGAGCGTCGAACTTCATACCGAAGGTCAAGCCCAGACCCGAAAGAATTTCTTTGATTTCGTTCAGCGATTTGCGCCCGAAATTCTTGGTGCGCAGCATCTCGGCTTCGGACCGCTGCACCAAGTCGCCGATGGTTTGAATATTGGCGTTCTTCAAGCAGTTGTAAGAACGGACGCTCAACTCCAGCTCTTCGACCGAACGATTGAGTACTTCGTTCATCTGGCTCAGCGCGCGCTCGGCCGGCTCTTCGGTAGCGTCGGCCACTTCTTCGAAGTTGATGAAGATGGCCATGTGATCCTTCAGCAGCTTCGCCGCCTGGCCGATCGCATCGGCTGGCGAGATCGCGCCGTTGGTCCACACTTCAATCGTGAGTTTGTCGTAATCGGTGGTCTGGCCCAAACGCGCCGCCTCCACCGCGAAATTCACCTTGCGCACCGGCGAATGAACCGAGTCAATCGGAATGTAGCCGACCACCAGATCCTCATCGTTGTTACGATCCGCCGCCACGTAACCGCGCCCTGACTTCAGGCGCATTTCGATATTGAGCTTGCCGCCCGGTCCGATCGTCGCGATGTGCATGTTGCGATCCAGCACTTCGATATCCTGATCGGTTTCGATCTGGCCGCTCAACACCGGACCCGGTGTCGTCGCCTTCAAACGCACCGTCCGCGTGCCCTCGCCCATCATCTTGAACGGCACCTGCTTCAGGTTCAAAATAATGTCGGTGGCGTCTTCGACCACGCTCGGAATCGGACTGAACTCATGCGCCACGCCGTCGATCCGCACCGCCGTGATGGCCGCGCCTTCGATCGAGCTCAGCAAAACGCGCCGCAGCCCGGTGCCGATGGTCGAGCCGAATCCGCGCTCAAACGGCTGCGCGATGAACATGCCGTAACGCTCGGTGAGCGTTTCCGTATTGGCAACTAGCCTCTTTGGTTTTTGAAATCCTTTGAACATTCTGTGGCTCCTCTGTTTTCCGAACGCCTACTTCGAATACAACTCGACAATGAGCTGCTCGTTCAACTGAATCTGCACCAGGTCTTCGCGCTTGGGTTGTCCCAGCACGCGGGCCTTCAGATTCTCGCGATCCACTTCCAGCCAGTTAGGGCTGGGCGAGTGCGCGGTGGCTTCGGTGGCGTGCAACACCGCCGGGTTCTTTTTGCTCGCTTCCTGAATCTCAATCACGTCGTTAGGTTTCACCTGGAACGACGGAATATCCACGCGGCGTCCGTTCACTTGCACGTGGCCGTGACGCACCAACTGCCGGCTCTGCGCGCGCGAAGTGCCGAAGCCCATGCGGTAAATCACATTGTCCAGACGGCGTTCCAGCATGTTCAACATGTTGTCGCCGGTGATGCCCTTCATCCCGCTGGCCTTTTCGAAGAGGTTGCGGAACTGGCCTTCCAGCAATTGATAATAGCGGCGCGCCTTCTGCTTTTCGCGAAGCTGCAAACCGTAGCCGACAATCTTCGGCTTACGATCCTTGCCATGCTGGCCGGGAATGAAATTGCGCTTTTCGATGGCGCACTTCTCGGTGTGGCAGCGCTCGCCTTTGAGGAACAGCTTCATGCCCTCGCGCCGGCATTGCCGGCACACGGGTCCAATATATCGTGCCAAATCAAACCTCCCTAAACTTCAGTCAGGTGCAGTTTACAACCCCGAAGGGTCTTCTTCCTGCTTTACTTCTTCTTTAAATCAAACTCTGCGCTTCTTCGGCGGACGGCAGCCGTTATGCGGAATGGGCGTGAGATCCTTGATGATTCTCACTTCCAACCCCGCCGTCGACAGCGCGCGCACCGCCGACTCGCGGCCCGCTCCCGGACCGCTTACTTCCACATTCACGGTCCGCAAGCCCGATTCCTTGGCCTTGTTGGCCGCGGTCAGCGAAGCCTGCTGCGCCGCGAACGGCGTGCCTTTGCGCGATCCCCGGAACCCCAGCGAACCCGAGCTCGACCACGACAGCACGTTTCCCATGGGATCCGTGATGGTGATGATAGTGTTGTTGAAAGATGCCTGCACGTGGACCACGCCCACGGGCACCATCTTCTTTTCCTTCTTCTTGAAGGTCTTCTTCTTGCCGCCTTTGGCCGCTGTCTTCGCTGGTGCTTTGGTCGCCATTTATGTATTCAGCTCTCTCGTTAGGTCTTCGCGCTGGCTTTCTTCTTATTGGCCACGGTGCCGCGCCGCGGACCCTTGCGGGTGCGCGCGTTGGTGTGCGTGCGCTGGCCGCGCACCGGCAGGCCGCGGCGATGCCGCATGCCACGATAGGAACCCATCTCGATCAGGCGCTTGATGTTCATCGAGATCTCTTTGCGCAGATCGCCTTCGACCGAACCCTCGGCCTCGAGAATCGTTCGGATGTGATTGATTTCGTCTTCGGTCAGATCCGAAACCTTCTTGTTGGGATCGACGTTCGCGCGGTAGCACAGCGACTTCGCGCGCGTCCGCCCGATGCCATAGATATAGGTGAGACCGATCTCGGTCCGCTTCTTCGCCGGTAAATCGACACCCGCTAAACGCGCCATGGTTAACCCTGCCTCTGCTTATGCTTCGGATTGGTGCAGATCACGCGCACCACGCCTTCGCGGTGGACGATCTTGCATTTATCGCACATTACTTTTACGGAAGCTCTTACTTTCATAACCCTCAACCTTTCGTCAACAACTCATTTCGTCAACAGCTCGATAATCCTGCCGCGCGTCCGGTCATGCGGCGAAAGTTCCACTCGCACCCTGTCTCCGGGACGCATCCTCACAAAATTCACTGTGGCCGCGCCCGCTGCATGCGCCATCACCACATCTTCGTTCGCCAGCTTCAGACGGTACACCGCACTGGGGAGAAGCTCCACCACCGTTGCCTCAACCCCGGGGGTAGCCTCTTCCGCCATCACGGCCTCGTCAAAACCCACGGCCCTTCCGCCGTGACCGCCACCGTATGCTCGAAGTGCGCCGAATATTTTCCATCCTCCGTCACCGCCGTCCACTTGTCGGCCCGCACCCGGCTCCCTGGCGCCCCGGCATTTACCATGGGTTCGATCGCCAAAACCATTCCCTCTTTCAACCGCGGATTCTCATTCCGCCGGTCGATGTAGTTGGGAACCTGCGGCTCTTCGTGCATCTGCGTGCCGATGCCGTGGCCTACAAACTCCCGCACTACCGAAAACCCGTTGGCGGTCACATGCCGCTCCACCGTTCCGCAAACATCGAACAGCCGGTTGCCCGGCCGCATCTTGTCAATCGCCAACTCCAGCGATTCACGCGTCACATCGATCAAACGCTGGGCTTCCGCCGAAATCTCGCCCACCGGAACCGTGATCGCTGAATCCCCGTAATAGCCGTTTAACTGCACGCCGGTATCGATCGAAACAATATCGCCGCTCTTCAAAATCTTCTTCTGTGACGGCATCCCGTGCACAATCTCATCATTCACCGAAACGCACAGCACGAAGGGAAACTTGCTGCCCGCCGCCGGATTCGGATAACCCTTGAAGGCCGCTCGCGCGCCCCCTTCGGTGATCATCTTCTCGGCCGCCACTTCCAGGTCGTAGGTCGAAACGCCTTCCGCCACCATGCCCCTTCAAAGTACTGAGGACTTTATACACCAGCAATCCCGCGGCGCGCATCTTTTCGAGTTCGGGCTGATTCTTGCGAACGATCATTCCTTAATTTGACTGCCCAACCTCGTGATACCCTTTTTCCTGCAACATGCTCTTAATCCGCTTCGCAATCGCCTGCGGACCACCCGGTCCCGCTCCATCCACTTCCCAGCAATCGAACCCCGCCGCCCGGAAATACTCCAGCACCGGCGAAGTCTGGCGGTCATACGCTTTCAACCGCTCCGTGACCACTTCTTCCCGATCGTCGTCGCGAACTACCAGCTTCGAGCCGTCATAGTCGCAAACTTCCGAAACGGTAGGCGCGTTCGGGGACAAACTATACAGCGCGCCACATACCGGACACTGCCGCCGTCCGGCAAGTCTTGCCACAATAACATTATAGTCGACCTTGAGATACACCACCACGGTCCGAATTCCCCGCGACGTCAGCACTTCGGCCGCCAGGATTTCGGCCTGGCTCACCGTCCTCGGATAGCCGTCCAGAATAAATCCCGGCTTGCAATCCGGCTGTTCCACTCGATCCGCGACCAGTGCGTTCACCGTCACGTCCGGCACCAGCCCGCCGGATTGGAGAATACTCTCCACTTTCAATCCCAACTCATCCCGCCGGGCAACCCTTTCGCGCAGCATGTCGCCGGTCGAGATATGCGGCAACCCCAGCGATTGCTTCAGCAGTTTCGCTTGCGTCCCCTTACCGGAACCCGGGGCACCGAATAGAATCAGGCACAGCCGGCTCATCTACAGGGTGTTCCGGCGGCTCGCTTAAATTCCGCTCCGCCGGCCGCGAATCCGGCCCGCTCGCGGTGTAAAGCCCTCGTAATGGCGCATGATCAGCTGCGCTTCGATCTGGTTCACGGTATCCATCGCCACGCCAACCACGATCAGCAAGCTGGTGCCGCCAAAATAAAAATTCACGCCGAGACCGTCCAGCAGCCAGCGCGGGAAAGTCGCGTCAATCCAATTGCCGATCCCCGGGAGGCGCTGCAGCTTGATGCCGGAAATCATGATCTGCGGCAGCAGCGACAGGACCGAGAGATACAATCCGCCCACCACCGTGATCTTGGTCAAAATGTTGTTCATATAGTCGGCGGTGTTCTTGCCGGGACGGATGCCCGGAATAAACCCGCCGTACTTGCGCATGTTGTCCGCCGCTTCGTTGGGATTGAAAATAATCGACACGTAAAAGAAGCAGAAGAAAATAATCAGCGCCGTGTAGAGCAAATAGTACAAAGGAGTCGACCCCGCCATCGCACCCAGCATTCCGCTGAGCACCGGCGAATCTTTGACGAACTGCACCGTAGTCAGGGTTTGCGGAAACGCCAGCAGCGAGCTAGCGAAAATCACCGGGATCACGCCGCCTGCGTTCACTTTCAGCGGCAAGTGCGTCGATTGCCCGCCCATCATGCGCCGCCCGATCACGCGCTTGGCGTATTGCACCGGAATGCGCCGCTCGCCGCGCTCGACCAACACGATGAAGCCGACGACGCCGACCATCATCACCAGAATGATGATTACTTGCAATGCGTTCCAATCCCCGGTTTGAACTTTCGTAACCATTTCAAGAATCGCATTCGGCAAGCCGACGACGATGCCCGTAAAGATGATCAGCGACATCCCGTTGCCGATGCCGCGCTCTGTGATCTGCTCGCCCAGCCACATGATAAAGGCCGTGCCCGTGGTCAGGCTGAGTATGGTCATCAGAATGAACCCGACTCCGGGATCGGTGACGAAGCCCTGCTGTGCGCCTTGCAGCGCCGTCGCAATCCCGAAGGATTGAATCAGCGCCAGGATCACCGTCAGGTAACGAGTCCACTGCGTGATCTTGCGGCGTCCGAGTTCGCCTTCTTTTTGCAATTTTTCGAGCGTCGGCACGACCACCGTCAACAACTGCAAAATGATGGAGGACGTGATGTAGGGCATGATGCCCAACGCGAAAATGGTCAGGCGGCGGAATGTCCCGCCGCTAAACAGGTCCAGAAATCCGAACAGCGTGCCTTGGTTCTGACGGAAGAAATCTTCCAGTTTGTTGGTGTCGATGCCCGGCGTCGGGATGTGCCCGCCCAGGCGGTACACGGCCAGCAAAGCCAGCGTGAACATGAGCCGCTTGCGCAGATCAGGAACGCGGAAGACATTTGTAAAGGCTTCGAGGAACTTCATGGCCTGTTGACTCCTGGCTAACTCCCTATCACTTCTGCAGTGCCGCCAGCCGCTTGAATTTTTTCCAGCGCCGACTTGGAGAATACATCCGCCTTCACGGTAATCGCCCGCTTCAACTCGCCCGAGCCCAGAACTTTCAGCCCATGCTGTTTCAGCTTGCGAATCACGCCCAGCTTCAGCAAGCTCTCGGCATCGAAGGTCGTGCCTTCCAGCTTCTCGAGCGAGCTGACGTTCACGATCGCGAACTCTTTTTTGAAAATGTTGGTGAAGCCGCGCTTCGGCAAACGGCGGTGCAGCGGCATCTGGCCGCCTTCAAAACCGCGCATGCGCGAATAGCCCGAGATCGACTTGGCGCCCTTCGCGCCGCGGCCGGAAAACTTACCGCGGCCCGTACCCATGCCCTGACCCAAGCGGCGCTTCTTATGTTTTTGCCCGGGGGGCGGTTTTAGCTGACTAAGATTCATGATGCTCCCCTATTCGACGATCGTCAAAAGATGCGGGACTTTCTTC
Source organism: Bryobacterales bacterium (assembly GCA_963745995.1). Classification (GTDB taxonomy): domain Bacteria; phylum Acidobacteriota; class Terriglobia; order Bryobacterales; family Bryobacteraceae; genus Palsa-187. The sequence continues at coordinate 1,081,067 of CAVUZF010000004.1, read as the reverse complement.
ACCATGCCGCGGAAAGCCGGCGTGTCCGGACGCTCCACGATACGGTTCATTTTTTTGAGTCCCAACGCCCTGACAATTACTTTATGCTTTTCCGGCGTGCAGATGATGCTGCGTATTAATTTGATCTTAATAGTTCCCGCCATGGCTATCTCACCTTATCCAATGCCAGACCGCGCATGTCCGCTACTTCGCCCTTGTCGCGCAGGCCTTCGAGCGCGTTGATGGTCGCCTTCACTACGTTATGCGGATTGCGCGAGCCGATGGTTTTCGTCAGCACGTTCGGAATGCCCACAGCCTGAATCACCGCGCGCACCGGACCGCCCGCGATCACTCCGGTTCCCGCCGGAGCCGGCTTCAACAGCACGCGTCCGCTGCCGAACCGTCCCAGCACCGGATGCTGAATGGTGGTCGCCAGCACGTGAATTCGCCGCAAATTTTTCTTCGCCGCCTCGATGCCCTTCTTGATCGCCGCCGGAACTTCCTTAGCCTTGCCGGTTCCGAAACCCACGATCTTCGCGCCGGGATCGCCCACGACCACCAGTGCCGAGAAGCTTAAATTCTTACCGCCCTTGACGACCTTGGTGACGCGATTGATCGACACCACCTGTTCCTTCAAGTTCAGGCTGTTGGCGTCAATGCGCTTGGCTGTAGTTGTCGACATGCTGATTTAAAACTCCAATCCCGCTTCACGGGCCGCCTCGGCCAGCGCTTTCACGCGGCCGTGATAATGATACCCGCCGCGGTCGAACACCACGGCCTTAATGCCTTTGTCTTTGGCCCGCTCGGCCACCAGTTTCCCGATCGCTTTCGCGCCCGACATGTTCCCGCCGCCGCTCTTGCCGGTGGTGGTGGCCTTTTCCGAAGAGGACGCTGCGACCACCGTGTGCCCTGCAACATCGTCGATGACCTGCGCATAAATATGCTTTACACTGCGGAAGACAGCTAACCGCGGCCGCTCCGGCGTACCCTTCACCTTGCGGCGAATGCGCGTGTGAATGCGCAGGCGGATGACATTTTTCGAATCGCGTCGTGCCATGTTACTTGCCTCCCGCAGCGCCGGTCTTGCCGACCTTCTTACGCAACGCTTCGCCCACGTAGCGGATACCCTTGTTCTTGTAAGGGTCCGGCGGACGCAGCGCGCGCATCTTTGCAGCCACCTGCCCGACAACCTGCTTGTCGGACCCGGTAAGCACCAGCGGCGTCAAATTGTTCGCCGGCTTGTCGACTTTCAGATCGACCCCATCCGGCAGATAAAACTCAATCGGATGTGAATAGCCAAGAGTGAACGTCGCAATCCGGCCTTTCACCTCGCAGCGGTAGCCGATCCCGAAAATCGCCAGCTCGCGCGTGAATCCGGTTGAAACACCCTGGATCGCATTGGCAGTGAGCGCACGCGTCAGGCCATGCAAAGCGGCTTTATCGTCGCCATCGCGGATCACCGTAAGCACGCCGTCTTTTTCCGAAAACGTAATGCCCTTAGGCACCGGAACGGTCTGCTTGCCCTTGGGCCCCTCGACGGTCAACTGATCGCCGACGGTGATCTTCACGCCCTTCGGCATCGGAATCAGCTTTTTTCCAACTCTAGACATATAATTCTCCGCAGCCTACCAAACGTGGCACAGAACTTCGCCGCCGACGCCTTCTTTACGTGCCGTCGAACCCGTCATCACGCCCCGCGGCGTGGTCAGGATGTTAATCCCCAAGCCGCCCAAAACGCGCGGCACTTCTTTCGACCCGACGTACACGCGGCAGCCCGGCCGTGACACGCGCTCGATCCGCGAAATCACCGGCACATTGCCCGGCGTGTATTTGAGATAAATGCGGATGGACTTCTTGTTGCCTTCTTCGGTCAGCTTGAAGTTGGCGATGTAGCCCTCGTCCTTCAAAATCTTGGCAATGTCCGTTTTCAGCTTCGACGACGGCACGTCCACTTTCGCGTGGCGCGTGGCCATGGCGTTGCGGATGCGTGTCAGCATGTCGGCGATCGGATCGGATGTGGTCATTCCTTGTTCTCCTGCATCTCGTCTAGTGCTCTACCAACTGGCCTTGATCACGCCGGGAACTTCACCGGCGAGCGCCAGCGCTCGGAAGCAGATGCGGCACAGCTTGAATTTTCGTAAATAACCGCGCGGCCGCCCGCAACGCAAGCAGCGGTTGCGATGCCGGCATTGCAGCTTGGGCGTCTTCTTGTCCTTGGCAATCGCCAATTTCGTATCGCGCGCAATTTTCGCAGTAGTCGCCATGAAATCCTTTACTTGCTGAAGGGCATTCCCATGTGCTTCAGCAGCGCCTGACCTTCCGCATCGGTGCGAGCGGTGGTGGTGATGCAAATATTCATTCCCTTGGTCTTCTCGACTTTGTTGTAGTCGATCTCCGGGAAAATCAGTTGATCTTTCAAGCCCAGCGTGTAGTTGCCGCGGCCGTCAAAAGATTTGGTGGATACGCCGCGGAAATCGCGCACGCGAGGCAGCGCGACGTTCACCAGGCGGTCCAGAAATTCGTACATGCGATCGCCGCGCAGCGTGACAGCGCAGCCGATGGGCATGTTTTCGCGCAGCTTGAACGCCGCAATCGATTTGCGCGCTTTGGTGATCACCGGCTTCTGTCCGGCAATGGCCGTCAACTCGTTCACCGCGCCGTCGATCAGCTTGCTGTTCTGCGTCGCCTCGCCCATACCGACGTTGAGCGAGATCTTTTCGATTTTCGGCACCGCCATGGGGTTCTTGTAATCGAACTCCTTGGTCAGCGCCGGAACTACTGTTTTGAGGTAAAGCTCTTTCAGCCGCGCCATATGATTCCTACTTCTTGTCTCTCTCTTTACTTCTTATCTAATGTCTCGCCGCCCTTTTTAGCGACGCGCACCGAACGGTTACCTTCGACGCGATAACCCACGCGCGTGGCCACGCCACCCGCCGTCATCACCATTACATTTGAAATCGCAATCGCGCTCTCACGCTCGGCGATCCCGCCCTTGATCTGCTTTTGCGGATTGGGACGCGTATGGCGTTTCACCAGACTCACGCCCTCAATCAGCACTTTCCCTTTTTCCGCGTCCACCTGCAGGACCCGCCCGGTCTTGCCGCGATCGCGCCCGGCAATCACTTTAACGGTGTCGTCCTTCTTGATCTTTACTTTGATCCGAACCTTCGGCTTGTTCTGATGCCGCGGAGGAACTCGACGTGCCATGGACTAAATAACCTCCGGAGCCAGCGAAACAATCTTCATAAATTTCTTCTCGCGCAACTCACGCGCCACCGGACCGAATACGCGCGTCCCGATGGGCTCGCCGATTTCACTGATCAGCACCGCGGCATTCGAATCGAAGCGGATATAAGTGCCGTCCTTGCGGCGGGTTTCCTTGCGCATCCGCACCACCACGCAGCGCACTACCTTCCCTTTTTTGATCGCCGAATCCGGCGCGGCTTCCTTCACGCTGGCGGTGATAATGTCGCCCAAGCCCGCTCGCAGCCCCAGATCGCCCCCGCGCGGCAGGATGCACTGCAGCCGGCGCGCGCCGCTGTTATCGGCCACCTCGAGAATTGTCCGCATCCCGATCATAAACTTATCTCCTCAAACTCGCCCGTTGGTTTTGACACCAGAGTTACTTCTTCTTTTTCTTAACCGAGGCCCGCTGCTCGCGCCCGGGTTGAATGCCGATGGAACTCAGATCGGTGGTCACCTGCACGGCCTTGCGCATAATTTCGCCCAGCTTCCAGCGCTTCAGCTTGCTCATGGGGCGGCATTCGATAATGCGCACCACATCGCCAACGTTGGCCTGGCCTTCTTCATCGTGCGCGTAAAACTTTTTACGCTTGCTGACGATTCGCTTATACAGCGGATGCGCCACGCGCCGCGTGACCTCGACCACAATGGTCTTGGCCATCTTGTTTGCGACCACGTGCCCAACTTTTTCGTTCTTGTTGGCTGTTTTTGTTTCCGCCATAGCCACCTATCCCTTGCTCACTTTTTTCGTAGCCGGCTTTTTGGCCGCCGCTTTCGGAGCCGCCGCCTTCTTCACCGCAGCAACCTTTTTCGCCGGAGCTTTTTTCGCAGCTTTCGACGCCTTCACCGGCTTCGCCGCCGGAGTTTCCGATTGACCCAATTCGCGCTCGCGCTGAATGGTCAGCATACGCGCGCGCTCTTTGCGCAAATTGCGCAGCTTGGTCAACCCATCGGCCTGCCCCATCGACAACTGGAAGCGCAGCCGGAACATCTGCTCCGAGGCATCCTTCAATTGTTTCGTAATCTCGGCCGCGTCCAGGCCCCGTGCTTTATCCGCGTTCACTTTCATGCGCTGTTACTCCGCCAATTCCCGCGTGACGAACTTGGTCGGCAACCCGATCTTCGCCGCCGCCAGCCGCATGGCCGCCGCCGCCAGTTCCTTGGTCACGCCTTCCATCTCAAACAGAATCTTTCCGGGACGCACCACCGCCACCCACTGATCCGGCGCGCCTTTACCTTTACCCATACGGGTTTCAGCCGGCTTCTTGGTGATGGGCTTGTCCGGGAACAAACGAATCCAAACCTTGCCGCCGCGCTTGATCGAACGCGTCATGGCCACGCGAGCCGCTTCAATCTGCCGGTCCGTGATCCAGCCGCATTCCATGACCTTCAAACCGAAATCGCCGAACGCGAGCGACGACCCGCGCCAGGCCTTCCCAGCCATGCGGCCGCGCTGCTGCTTGCGGTATTTGACCTTCTTCGGCATCAACATGGATTACTCTTTGCCTCCTTCAGGCTCGCCGCCCTCGGGCTTCGCACCTTCAGGTTTCGTATCTTGCTTCCAGCTAGGCGTGGTCGGAGCGGCCATCGGCGGCAGAATCGGAGCCGTAGTCCGTTCACCCGGCGTCCCCTGCACGGCACCATGCTCGGCAGCCGGAGCCACGGGCCGAGGTCCACGGTCTCGATCCCTGTCGCGATCGCGATCCCGCCGTTCCGGACGCGGTGCGCGCCGCGGCTCGGGTTCATTGCGCAAACCTTTGCGCGGACCACCCGGCAGAATCTCGCCCTTATAAACCCAGCACTTCACGCCAATCACGCCGTAAGTGGTGTGCGCTTCACTAAATCCATAATCGATATCCGCGCGCAGCGTGTGCAGCGGAAGCTGCCCTTGCAGATACCATTCCGTACGCGCGATTTCAGCGCCATTCAAGCGCCCCGACACGCGAACTTTGATTCCCTTGCAGCCGAAGCGCAGCGCCGAATCAACCGCTTTACGCATCGCGCGTCGGAACGCCACGCGCTTCTCTAACTGCAGCGCGATCGATTCCGACACCAGCTGCGCGTCGAGCTCGGGCTTGTGCACTTCCTGAATGTCGATGAAAATTTCGCGATTGGTTTTCTTCGCCAGATCGCTCTTCAGCTTCTCGATCTCCGCGCCCTTGCGTCCGATGATGATGCCGGGTCGCGACGTCGAAATCGTGATGCGCAGCTTGTTGCCGGGACGATCCACTTCGATCGAACTGACACCGGCCGCCTTCAACCGGTCGCGCAGCGAAGCTTTGAGTTCCAGGTCTTCGTGCAGCAGTTTCGCGTAATCCTGCTTCGCGAACCACCGCGACCGCCAGGTCTTGGTGACGCCCAGCCGGAACCCGTAGGGATGTGTTTTCTGGCCCATCTAGTCTTTGTCCCCCACCTTCACCACAATGTGCGCCATTCTGCGCTGATAGCGGTACGCACGCCCCATCGGCGCCGGCCGCACCCGCTTCATGCGCGGTCCTTCGTTGACGTAGCATTCGGTGACGAACAGCTTGTCGACGTCCACATCGTTCGAACGATTTTCGGCATTGGCAATCGCCGACCGCAAAACTTTTTCCACCGACGGCGCAATGCGCTTATTCACCGTGCGCAAAATATTGATCGCGTCCCCGGCCTTCTGGCCGCGAATCAGGTCGATCACCAGCCGCGCCTTCTGCGGCGATGTGCGAATGTATCTGGCTTCCGCTCTCGCTTCCATATTTATCCTTATGACGCCGGCTTGGCCGTTTTTTCCGGCGCAGCCTTGGCCGCATGACCCTTAAACGTCCGCGTAGGCGAAAACTCGCCCAGTTTGTGGCCGACCATATTCTCAGTCACATACACCGGAATGAACTTTTTGCCGTTATGCACAGCCAGCGTGTGGCCGATAAACTCCGGCAGAATCGTCGAGCGCCGCGACCACGTGCGCACCACTTTCTTCTCGCTCTTCACGTTCATCGCTTCCACCTTCTTCATCAGGTGGTCGTCGACGAACGGTCCTTTTGCTAACGAGCGTCCCATGTTTTCGGCTACCTCTTCTTCGTCTTCCGCGTCACGATCCACTTATCCGTGCGCTTGTTATTGCGGGTCTTGAAGCCGCGCGTGGGCTGGCCCCAGGGCGTCACCGGATGCCGTCCGCCGCTGGTTTTGCCCTCACCACCGCCGTGCGGGTGATCGACCGGGTTCATGCTGACGCCGCGATTATGCGGCATCTTGCCCATCCAACGCTTGCGTCCGGCTTTACCCAGGCTGACGTTTTCGTGCTCGACGTTGCCCACCTGGCCGATGGTCGCCGCGCATTCGAGCACCACCTTGCGGATCTCGCCCGACGGCAGCTTCAGCAGCGCCATGCCGCCTTCTTTTGAAACCAACTGCGCCTGCGCTCCCGCCGAGCGCGCCATCTGCCCGCCCTTGCCCGGCTTCAGTTCGATGTTGTGAACGATGGTGCCGGCCGGAATGTTCTTGAGCAGCAGCGAATTGCCGACCAGAATATCCGCTTCCGGTCCCGAAGTTACTTTGCGGCCCACTTCGAGTCCCACCGGAGCCAGAATGTAGCGCTTCTCGCCATCCACATAATGCAGCAGCGCAATGCGCGCGCTGCGATTCGGATCGTACTCGATGGCCGCGACCACCGCCACAATCCCGTGCTTGTCGCGTTTGAAATCGATCTCGCGATAGGCTTTCTTGTGTCCGCCGCCACGAAAACGCGATGAAATGCGCCCCGTGCTGCTGCGCCCGCCGCTCGCCGCCTTACCCTTGACCAAGCTCTTTTCCGGCTTCTGCTTGGTGATTTCCTCGCGCGAGACTACCGTCTGGAAACGGCGTGTCGGCGTAGTCGGTCTGAAACTTTTTACCGGCATGTTAGATCTCCGCGTACTCCGGCATCTTCTCGCCGGCCTTCAATCGAACCCAGGCTTTCTTCCAGTCCGCGCGATAGCCGGAAAACTTGCCGCGCCGGCGCAACTTACCCGCCGTCATGGACGTGCGAACTTCCGCGACCTTCACTTTGAAAGCCGCTTCGACAGCGTGCCGGATTTCGGTTTTGTTGGCATCGACCGACACCTGAAAACACAGCGTGCGGTGATCGTCCTTCTTGGTGACGCCCTTTTCGGTCACCAGCGGACGCTTAATTACGTCGTATAGGTTCGCCATTATGCCAATGCCTCCGACAATTTCCGGGCGGCCGTCTCGCTCAGCAGCACTTGGTTATGCTGCAGCAGATCGTAAACATTCACGTCGCGGCTAGCCACCAGCTTCACGCCTTCGAGGTTGCGGCTGGACAATTCGAGATTCTTATTCGCGCTGTTGTCGACCAGCAAAACGCTGCGCTTGACCGCGATCGTGTCGAGCGCCTGGCGCATCAGCTTGGTCTTGGGCTCAGCCGTCGGAAACTCGCTGACGACGCGCAATTCGCCGTCACGCAATTTCGCCGAAAGCGCACTCTTCAACGCCCCCAACTGCATCTTCTTCGGCAGATGATACGAATAATCGCGCGGTTGCGGACCATGAGTGGTCCCGCCATGCCGCCACAGCGGACTGCGGATCGAACCCATACGAGCGCGCCCCGTGCCCTTCTGCTTCCATAATTTCTTGCCGGACCCGGCCACTTCGTGCCGCGTCTTGGTCGAAGCCGTTCCGCGCCGCGTACCCGCCAGATGATGCCGCACCGCTTCGTAAAGCAGCGCCTCGTTCACCGGCGCACCAAACACCGCATCGGACAGCTCAATCGAGCCGACGACTTTGTTATTGAGATCGATAATGTCTACGCTGGGCATGGCTACCTCTTGGCCCTCCGCACGATGACGTAACCGCCGTTGGGCCCGGGCACCGCGCCCTTCACCAGGATCACGTTATCCTCGACATCCACTTCGACGATTTCGAGGTTGCGCACCGTCACGCGCGCATTGCCCATCTGTCCGCCCATGCGCATTCCGGGAAACACACGCGACGGAAAGCTCGACGCGCCTATGGAACCCGGGGCTCTGTGAAACATGGACCCGTGCGTCGCATCCGACCCGCGGAAGTGATGGCGCTTGACGACGCCGGCAAATCCACGACCCTTGCTGACGCCGATCACGTCGACTTTCTCCAAGGGCTTGAACTCTTCCGCCAGCACGCGATCGCCTGGCTTCATGTCGCCGGACGTGGTGTCGAGCAGGAACTCGCGCTGAAACCGGACGCCCTCGGCGCCCGACTTCTTAAAATGTCCCGCGCGCGGCTTCGATACGCCGGACTTCTTGGCGTACTCCATGAAACCCAATTGCACGGCGTCATAGCCATCGCTCGCCGGCGTCTTGCGCTGGACAACGATGCACGGTCCGGCCTTCAATACCGTTACGGGCACCACTTGCCCGTCCGGCCGGAACACCTGCGTCATCCCGATTTTTTTGCCTAAAATTCCTGGGCTCATTTGCGATCCTTCAAGCGGCCACGCCGCTCGCTATTTCCCTTTACCGAACGCCTTGATTTCGACATCGACGCCCGCCGGCAGATCCAGCTTCATCAATGCATCAACCGTGTCCTGGGTCGGCTCCAGAATGTCCAGCAAGCGCTTGTGCGTGCGGATCTGGAACTGTTCCCGGCTTTTCTTATCCACGTGCGGCGAACGCAGCACGGTGTACAGATTCCGCACCGTCGGCAGCGGAATCGGACCGGCCACCGACGCGCCGGTGCGCTTGGCCGTGTCCACGATCTCGGTGGTCGATTGATCCAGAATCCGGTGATCGTACGCCTTCAGACGGATCCGAATGCGTTCTCGTAAGCTGTTCGCGCTTTTTGCCATTATTCGATAATCTCGCTGACGGTTCCCGCGCCCACCGTTCGTCCGCCCTCGCGAATCGCGAAGCGCAGACCTTTGTCCATGGCGATCGGCGTAATCAGCTCGATCTCCAGCTGAACGTTATCCCCAGGCATCACCATTTCCATCCCGGCAGGCAGTTGAGCCACGCCCGTCACGTCCGTGGTGCGGAAGTAGAACTGCGGACGATAACCCTTGAAGAACGGAGTGTGACGGCCGCCCTCATCCTTGCTCAGAACGTAAACTTCGCCCTTGAACTTCTTGTGCGGCTTGATCGACCCGGGCTTCGCGATGACTTGCCCACGCTCGACGTCGTCTTTTTCAATACCACGCAGCAGCAGCCCGACGTTGTCCCCAGCCCGCCCTTCATCGAGCAGCTTCTTGAACATCTCGACGCCGGTAACAACCGTCTTGCGAGTATCGCGGAAACCCACGATCTCCATTTCCTCGCCAACCTTGCAAATCCCCTGCTCGATACGCCCGGTGACCACCGTGCCGCGACCCTGGATCGAGAAGATGTCTTCGATCGGCATCAGGAACGGACGATCGATCACACGCTCCGGCATCGGAACGTATTTGTCGACCGCTTCCATCAACTCATCCACCGTCTTTTCCCACTGCGCCTCGCCGTTCAGAGCTCCCAGCGCACTGACTTTCACGACCGGCAGATCGTTCCCCGGGAATCCATAGCTAGTCAGCAGCTCCCGCACTTCCAGCTCAACCAGCTCCAGAAGTTCCGGATCATCCACCATGTCGACTTTGTTCAAAGCGACAACGATGTAAGGCACGCCCACTTGCCGAGCCAGCAAAATATGCTCGCGCGTCTGCGGCATAGGACCGTCCGTAGCAGCCACAACCAGGATCGCGCCATCCATCTGCGCCGCGCCCGTGATCATGTTCTTGATGTAATCCGCGTGACCCGGGCAATCGACGTGCGCGTAATGCCTCTTGGCCGTTTCGTATTCGACGTGCGCCGCCGCAATCGTGATTCCGCGAGCCTTTTCCTCAGGCGCATTATCGATCGAATCGAAGCTCCGGAACTGCACCTTCGGATTATGCTTCGCCAAGGTCTTCGTGATAGCCGCCGTCAAAGTGGTCTTGCCGTGATCGATGTGCCCGATCGTCCCCACGTTTACGTGCGGCTTGCTGCGATCAAATTTTTCCTTCGCCATGTTTTCCCGGTCTCCTGAACTTGAGTGAATCGAACCTAACTCGCTACTTTTCCTTGCGCCTTGCTAACGATTTCCTCGGCGATATTGCGCGGCACTTCCACGTACCTGCCGAAGTGCATGGTGAACGCTCCGCGCCCTTGCGTCCGCGAACGCAACTCGGTCGAATAGCCGAACATTTCCGACAACGGGACCATCGCTTTGATGATGTGCGTGCTGCCCAGAATCTCCGTGCCTTCGAGTTCACCGCGCCGCGAAATCAAATTGCCGTTCACCGAACCCATGTATTCGTCCGGCACTACGACTTCGACCCGCATCACCGGCTCGAGCAACACCGGCTTGGCCTTGCGCAACGCTTCTTTGACGCAAATCGAAGCGCAAATCTTGAACGCCATTTCCGACGAATCGACGTCGTGATAATCGCCGTCGAAGACGACCACTTTGACGTCCGACATCGGGTAGCCCGCCAGAATTCCGTGCTCCAGGGCTTCGACCACGCCCTTCTGGATCGCCGGAATGAATTCCTTGGGGATGTTGCCACCGCTGACTTCGTTGTCGAACTCAAAGCCCTTGCCGGGAGCCGCCTCGACGCGCAATTTCACGCGCGCGTATTGGCCGCTGCCACCGGTCTGCTTCTTGTGTACGTAATCGAATTGCGCAGTCTGCCGGATGGTTTCGTGATACGCCACCTGCGGCTTGCCGACGTTCGCACCCACGCTGAATTCGCGCTGCATGCGGTCGACAATAATTTCGAGATGCAACTCGCCCATGCCGGCCAAGATTGTCTGGCCAGTGTCCGGATCCGTTGAAACATGAAGCGTGGGATCTTCCTGCACCAGCTTCGCAATCGCCATGCCCAGCTTTTCCTGGTCGGCCTTGGTCTTGGGTTCGATCGCCAGCTGAATTACCGGAGCCGGGAAGTCAATCGACTCCAGAATCACCGGAGACTTTTCATCGCAAATGGTGTCGCCGGTCGAAACCGACTTCAATCCCACCACCGCGCAAATATCGCCGGCCAGAACCTCCGTGATGTCTTCGCGCTTATTGGCGTGCATCTTGACCAATCGTCCGATGCGTTCCTTGCGGCCCTTAGCGACGTTATAGACGCCTTCGCCCGAATTTAGTTTTCCTGAATAAACCCGGATAAACGCTAGCTGACCGACAAACGGGTCGGTCATGATCTTGAAGACCAGCGCCGAAAACGGTTCGCTGTCATCCGGTTTGCGGATAATTTCTTTGGTCTTATCGTCGACGTCGGTGCCCTTCATCGGAGGCACATCGAGCGGCGACGGCAGATACGCGACGACCGCATCCAGCATGTTCTGGACGCCCTTGTTCTTGAAAGCCGTGCCGCAAACCACCGGGAAAATCTTCTGCGCGATGGTCGCCTTGCGAATGCCCTCACGCAATTCAGCTTCGGTGATGGCTTTGCCTTCGACGAATTTCTCGAACAGATGCCCGGTGTCGTCGGCCTCCGAAACAGCTTCGACCAGCTTGTCGTGATATTCCTTCGCCAGTTCCTGCAGGTCTTCCGGAATCGGACCGTCGTCGTACTCAGCGCCCAGCGAATCGTCGCGCCAGATACGCGCCGTCATGGTCACCAGATCCACCACGCCCAGGAATTTCTCTTCCGCGCCAATCGGCAACTGAATCGCGACGGGTTTGCATTGCAGCCGGTCGACGATGGTTTGCACGGAACGGTAGAAATCCGCGCCCACGCGGTCCATTTTATTGATGAAGCAAATGCGCGGGACGTGATACTTATCGCCCTGGCGCCAAACTGTTTCGGACTGCGGCTGCACACCGGCAACAGCGTCAAACACCGCGACCGCCCCGTCGAGCACGCGCAAGCTGCGCTCCACTTCAGCCGTGAAATCGACGTGGCCCGGAGTGTCAATGATATTGATGGTGCAATCCTGCCACTGGCAGGTGGTCGCAGCCGAGGTAATGGTGATACCGCGCTCCTGCTCCTGCTCCATCCAATCCATCACCGCCGTACCTTCGTGGACTTCGCCAATCTTATAGGTACGGCCCGTGTAATAGAGAATGCGCTCCGTAGTCGTGGTTTTCCCGGCATCAATGTGCGCCATGATGCCGATATTGCGCATTTTCTCGAGTGCTACTGTACGCGCCATAAAAACTCTCTTACTTACCAGTTACCAGCGATAGTGCGCGAAGGCTTTGTTAGCCTCGGCCATGCGATGGACGTCGTCTTTCTTTTTAATTGCTCCGCCGCGCGAATTCGCGGCGTCGTTTAATTCATTTGCCAGCTTCTCTGGCATGGTCTTCTCCGGACGCGAACGGGCATTGATCAAAATCCAGCGGATCGCCAAACTCGTCCGCCGGTTGTTCGGCACTTCGACGGGAACCTGATAGTTCGCCCCGCCCACGCGCCGCGTCTTTACTTCCACAAGTGGCTTGCAGTTCTCGACAGCCTTCTTGAACAGCTTCAAAGGATCGTCGCCAGACCGCTCCTTGATCTTGTCCATGGCTTCATAAAAAATCTTCTGCGAGACGGCCTTCTTGCCGTCCCACATCATGTTGTTGACGAACTTCTCCGCCAGTGTCGATCCATATAAAGGATCCGGCAGAATCTCGCGGGATTCCGGTCTGCGTCTACGCGGCATAGGCTATTTCGCGCCTCCCTTCGGCCCCTTCGGGCGCTTGGCTCCGTACTTGGAACGGCTCTGCAAGCGGCCCGCGACGCCTGCGGTATCGAGCGTTCCGCGCACCACGTGATAGCGCACGCCGGGAAGATCCTTGACGCGGCCTCCGCGGATCAGCACAATCGAGTGCTCCTGCAGGTTGTGGCCGACGCCTGGGATATAAGTGGTTACTTCGATCTGATTGGTCAGCCGCACGCGCGCAACTTTGCGCAGCGCCGAGTTCGGCTTCTTCGGCGTAGTGGTGTACACACGAGTGCAAACCCCGCGGCGCTGCGGACACGCCTGCAAGGCCGGGCTCGCCGTCTTATAGCGCGTGGCTTTGCGGCCTTTGCGCACCAATTGATTAAAAGTCGGCACGAACTTGTACTCTCCAAAAAAAGAAAATGCTGCGAAAGATACCCAGGAAACGGAGACGCCAAAACGCCTCAACACATTCCCAAAACGACTGACAAACGCACCAGCGAAGGATAGAGACTTCGGACTAGCCCATACTCACGGCAGCGTAGAAACCGCCAGAGCCTCGGGGCCGGCCCCCGGCCGGACTCTCCATACGAAGAGCGGTAGCACGGGAGCAGAAGGTCGACTCGCCAAAACCTCTACGAGGATAACACATTCGGACCGAGGGCTGTCAAATGAGGGTATTGTGCGGTAGTGGGTCCATTTGAGCATCCGTAAAAAATCTAAGAATGGCTTGAGCGGAATCTTCGCACTTCGCAAAAAACTAGATAGGCCGCTAGGAGTGAAATCAGAAGCGGGTTTCGCGCCCAAGGGTCCAGGACGAAGAATGCGATGATCACTGCCGGTGTCCGCACGATCACTAGCCTATCAGGATTCTGAAGCGGAGCGGGTGAGGGGTTATAAGACAAAAAGTAGGGCCGTTGCCCAGATTAACCATTAGCCATCGCGTGCTAATATGCTCGCAGGGTTTAAGCCATTGGGAAAAATTTTGAAATTCGCAGGAGGGAAGCCGGAGGCGGAACATCGGGCCTCCGGCTTATGCCAGCAAGGATCAGGCAGCGATTTCCTTAAACTTATCGATTGCCATCAGGTTGAACGACGCCCAACCGGCTACTTGAACGACAAGAAGCCTATCGTTCGAATCAATGTAGCCCATCAAGTCGTCCCTAAGCTGGGCAGCGGTCCAAGTTGTACCTAAAGCCCACTGAGAAAGCTGCACGCGGAATGCTCCATGCTCCTTCAGGCGGGCGATAAGCCGTTCGTAGTTCTGTCCCGGCTTGTCTAAGTCATAACTAATCACATAGGGTTTCATCTGTTTTGTATCTCTCCCATGTACTTTCAAGCACCTGGAGCCTGCGCCTCTGTGGGCACAATTCTCCCGTGCTGTTTTTGCTTGACACTACGGGAGAGGCCGTAATACGATGGGTACAGCCCAACCGCAATATCTTGCGGGTAAATCTTGAGGGGGGCTACCCACAGCCCCCCGTTTCCGTATTACTTCTGTGATATCACCTTAGCTTCTTCTCTGCAAGCAATATTTTCACTGTCCAAGCACGGGCCCGGACGGATTGTAGGATCGCTCATTCTTGCCCTTCTGTTTCTCCCGTCCAGCCTGAATCCGTTGTTCGCGTTCCCCGTCCAGGAGTGCCACGATATCGGACATCTCCCACAGCCGATCAGTGACGCCAGCGGCCATTGCGGGCGTGCAGCGCAACGTCTGGTGAATCCTCACAAAATTGGTATACATGAAGTGCAGTGAAATCGCCGCAACGTGATGGTCGATCCGTTTTGAAAAGGCGTTGGTAAGCCGCGTGAAGCGCCGATTGTGCATCCGCATGGTGAGGTTCTGACGCTCCACGTAGGACGTGCTTACGTGCTTGGAATCGGGCTTGCCGCTGATTTCCTTCCGCTGCGTCCCGATGCACTCTGCGGGACTGTAGCGCGCCTCTGTCTCGCGGCCAGCGCCGTACATTTTGATCAACATGGCGTAGTCGATGCCGTCACCAAAGTTATTCTCGACCGCGCTGAGATAGGCCGCATGGCCGTCTGTAGTTAACTGTACGCGATGGCTTAGGCGTCCGGCTAAGTCTTTCATAAACTGATGCGCGGAACCTGCATCGCGGTCTCCTACCATCCAGGAAACGATCAACTTCGTATCGGCATCAAGCGCCATCCACGTCCACACGCTGCCGACGCCGAACTCGCCCTTTCGTTCTTCGGGAATGTTCTTGTCCTTGGCGTAGCAAAATGACCATATTTCATCGCACTGGACGCGCTTGCAAGGTAGATTGCGGAGTTTTTCATCTTGATAACGGGCGCACGCGGCACCAGCCATGAACAGCAGCGTAGAAATGGTATTCCGCGCGATCCCAGTCATGCGGGATACCGAGCGGATGGAGTTGCCTTCCACTAGAGCAGCGATCACTTGGGCGCAGTGTTCAATTTACGCCGAAACGAACGACCCTACAGTTGAATCAGAGAAGCCCTGGTGATGGTGGCTCTTTTCCTCTGAAATGGAGAGGCGAGCTTCTGAGTTGCGTGTCCAGGCATTCCCAGTTTTCCGAGTTCGCGCACAAGCTTGGCGCTATCTGTCAAAAGCTTGCGATCGACCTGCGGATTGTTCCGTAGAATCTTGCTTACATCCAATCGCTTAGCCATTTCCTTCCTCACAAATCCATTTTACATGAACCGTTCGAATTCGCCAGCAAAATGAATCGCTCCCGTAGTACTAGTCTTCGACATGTAATCCGTCATCAAGTCGTGATACTCGCGAATCTGCGTCCCGACCGTAGGCTTTCCTGGAATCGCGGAATAATCATCGATCAGCAAGTTTAGGTCCTTTTCAAGTACTTCCTTTGAGATGCCATGACCGTGCACGTGCCACTTGTTAGTTTGACTCAGTTCCTTGGCTATTGAAGCCGCCCTGGAGACCTTCATTCTTTGGGTAACCCTCTTGCTCCGTGTTCGAGTGGTTTTCCAATTCTTAAATTTGTAGCGAACTAGCCACTCCTTGAGGAGGGCAATAGATAGTTCCCGCGCCTGCTGGTAGTGATATAGTTCTCCTTGGTCGAACCCTTGGATCAAAATCTGCACCTCTGCGGCGTTTATAGTACCCTTGGTGGCTTTACTAATCAGGAGGTCGTATCGCTCCAAATAACCCAGTGCCGAAACCATCTTTCCACTTTGCGTTTCTACCTGGGGATCGATAGGCCCGAGGCGAGAATAGTAATCCATGTAGATCGCATCGCCGGACATAGCGAGAACGGTTCCGGCGGAGTAAGCATAATTGGGCACTACAAAATCGATTAGTGTGTAGAATTTTCTAAGCGTGTCAACGATCCGTTGGACGACTTCAATGTAGCCGCCGGAGGTAGTCAGTAAGAAAACGAGACGCCCGTTTTTGTTCCCTCGGGCGTGCTTTCTTTCCACGGCAGTCCTAACAATGTCATCTACGCCAATAACTATCGGACCGGAGAAGGCTATGGCATCAGCGGTAAACGCCTTTTCAATCGCTTCCATTCGACTATGAAGCTGATGCTCAATGAAGTCGTTTGCATTGGCGGATTTCGGTTTTGGCGCGGAGTACTTGGGCAGACTTTGCCTCCGATTTTAATTTTCAATCGTAGTTCAAGGCCATCGTCAAGCGCAAGCTACTTTTTCCAACGCGCTGCGGCTGCTTTCTTGGCGATGGCTTTGCGCTTGGCGGGCGTGAGGGATTCCGCCCTGGCCTTGCCGCCTTTGAGTCCACCTAGGCGACCTAGGGTGACGGCAGCGGGGTTCTTGACGGTATCTGGTTTCGGCACTTGCCCGGTGGCTTGCTGGACCACGGAGAATGCGATCTCATTCGCGTCCTTTGATCCCTTACCTCTATTGCTTGAGCGGTTCGGCATACCTCAAGCGTGAGGCAAGTCGAGTTCCGAAGTCAAGAGTGGCCAATTTCAAATTGACCCACTACCTATGCCCGACCGGGGTGCTCCGATAAACTCCTGATCGAAGCAAGAACGCGTCTTGCCAGTTTGGATGGTACGGGAAAGCACTTGCCAAATCCAGAACTTCTTTTGAAGCCTCTTCAGCGCCGCGAAGCGCAGTTGTCCTCGAAATTAGAGGGAACGAACCCCCAGCAGCCAAATGGCGTACTATTGCGATGCAATTTTTTCGGTCAGTTTCGGTGAGGAGTCTTAGGCCACGGTTCGTAGTTCGCAGGAACGCGATTTGGTGGTCTTGTAACCGCAAAGGTCAGCACGCTATTTACAGCTTTTGACACAACATTTAGGCCTTGCCCACGGGCCCTGGCTGTGAGAATATGTCCCAAGTGAAAAGAGTTTCTTCCTCCGAGAACTCTTGACGCTGGACGCCGGGGATCGGAGACCACAACATTTCCCTCCCCGCGTCTAACTCACTTGCCTTTTCTCCCCACCGTCTTCAGGAAGGCTTAAGGTTGACCTGCTAGGATCTAACTGGCGAGTCGACTCCTCCGATCGTTGCTCGTCTTGCGGCGGGAGCACCCGTTCCCCAGAGCGGCTCCCGCTTGCCCTGCCTTCGAGCGGACGAACTCGCACGGCAAAATTTGCATGCCGGTAATGCGGCAGTTTCATTGACAAATAACTGCGGGTGTCAATACTGTAGGTGACCAGTACTAACCATGGCCCACTGCGCTTATTGTCACGCGGAGACCGAGATGTATTTCAACGAGGTACCCGTGTGCGTGGCGTGCTCGGAACGGCAAGATGCAGCGAGGCGGCCTTCAGCGCTTGAATCGCAGCTGCGCGCCCGCCTGATGAAAGAACTGCTCGATTCTTCGGCGCGCGCGCGAAGCGCTTCGGAAGCTCTTTGTCTCTTGATGAAACAGACGCCTAGTGGATTGCCGCATCCGGATGGCGTGCAGCGCATCCAAAACGCTTCTCATGAACTTTCCGCCGCACGAGCGGAAATGGAAAAAGCACACTCGCGGCTCAACCTCTATTTAAGCCGCGGCATATTACCCGGCGACGACAACATGCCCACCGACGAATAGATTTCTACTCCCTCAGGCCGTACACAAAGAGTGAGCTGCCCGCTGAAATAGCGATATATTGTTTGCCGTTTACGGCATAGCTCATGGGGCCGGAGGCTACCGCGCCGCCCACGTTCGCCTTCCAAAGCAGCTCGCCGTTGCGCGCATTGAGCGCGTAAAAATATCCTTCGCGGCCGCCGGAGAACAGCAGATCCGAACCCGTGGTCAGCACCCCAGCGTCGGTGACGTCGTTCATCTTAAACTCCCATTTCCTGTCGCCCGTCATGGGGTCGATGGCGCGCACCGCGCCGTAGCCTTCGTCTTCCTTGCGTGTATTGATCTTCGCTCCGCCGCCCGCTGCTCCGCCGATCAGCGATCGCGGCGAGGTGCCGACGAAGCGCTTGCCCTCTTCGTACTCGGCTTCGGCCTTGATGTACACCGACGAATAGTTCACCCACGACGGAATGTAGAACAATCCGGTGCGCGGGACTGAACGACGGCGAATACCAATTGGTGCCGCCCTGATTGCCGGGAAAAATCACAGTCCCTTCAGGCGTCGGCAATTTGCCGGCGACGCGCATGGGGCGCCCGGCTTCATCGAAGCCGCTGGCCCAGTTCACTTCCACAAACGGTTTGCCCAGCAGGAATTTGCCGGTGGCGCGGTCGAGCACATAGAAAAAGCCGTTGCGATTCGCCCACAGCATCACCTTGCGCAGCTGGCCCTTGCCAGTTGATATCGGCCAGCACCGGAACCTGCACCGCGTCGTAATCGAATTCGTCGTGCGGCGAAAACTGATAATGCCATTTGATCTTGCCGGTGTCGGCATCGAGCGCCACCACGGAACTGCTATAAAGGTTGTCGCCCAGCGCGCAGATCGCCGTTGTAATCCGGCCCCGCATTGCCGATGCCCCAATACGTCAGGTTCAGCGCCGGGATCGTAGGAGCCGGTCATCCACACCGACGCGCCGCCGGTCTTCCAGGAATCGCCCGCCCAGGTTTCGTGACCCGCCTCGCCCGGTCCCGGGACTGGTGTTGAAGCGCCAGGCTTCCTTGCCGGTCTTCACATCGTAAGCCGCGATGAAGCCGCGAATGCCGAACTCGCCGCCCGCCACGCCGACGATCACTTTGTCCTTGATCACCAGCGGCGCATGCGTGATGGCGTAGCCGGCCTCGGGCTTTGCGACGGTGGTGTTCCACAACGGCTTGCCGTTCTTGGCGTCGATCGCGATCAAGTGCGCGTCGATGGTCCCCATGAACAGCGTGTCGCCCACGACCGCGACGCCGCGGTTCACGCGTCCGCAGCAGGGCCGCGACAGCGGCGACGGCGCATACGAGTAGATCCAGAACACGCGGCCGGTCACCGGATCGAGCGCCACCACGTCATTGGGCGCCTGTACGGTGTACATGATGCCGTCGACCACCAGCGGCGTAGCCTCGAACTTCTCGAGCGAGCGCGCCTGGAACACCCACTTCAGTTCCAGGTTCTTCACGTTCTGCGGCGTGATCTGATCGAGCGGGCTGTAGCGCTGGCTCATCATGTTGCCCGAGTAGGTGAGCCAGTTCTGCGGCTCCTTCGCGGAGTTCACCAGGCGATCGAAGGTCACCTGCGCGGAGAGCGCGCCGGCCAGGGAGAGCAATAAGGATAGACGTCGCATGCATATTCAGATCCCTTTCAATGAAAGCAAATAAGCCACCACATCCGCCAGTTCCTGCGTGCTGAGTTTTCCGCGATAGGAAGGCATGGGCGATTCATTCACGAACCCCGACTCGCGCAGATCCGAGCGTTCGAGCGAGAGCAGGCGCTCCTTCGAATCGAGGATCTGCACCGTGAAAGTGTCCACGTTCAGCAAGCGGCCCGGTGATCGTTTCTCCCTGTTTCGTAACCGCTTTATAGGTCCGGTTCTGCGGCAGCACTTCTTCATTCGGCTCCAGCAGCGAGCGCTCGATTTCGACGTTGCGCCGCAGCGCGCCGATGTCGCTCAGGTCCGGACCGATGCGCGAGCCCACGCCGTTCACGCGATGGCAGCCGGCGCAATTCCCTTTGCCTTCGAAGATGTCTTTACCGCGCGCCGCGTCGCCGTTGCCGGTAACCGCGCGCCCGCCGGTGGAGATGGAGCGCAAGTACGCCAATACGATTTGCGCCTGAAAATCCTGCAGATTATTCGAGGGCATGCCCGTGCCCGGGATGCCGTTCTGAATGATTTTAACCAGCGCGTTTTCGGAATAAGTCTGACGGAAGCGTCCATGGCCCAGGTCGATGCCGGGCACCTGGTCGCCATCCGGCCCGTGGCACAAAACGCAATTCGCGCGGAACAGCCGGCCGCCTTCCTGGATGTCCGCGGGCGTGTAGGTGTGCTGCGCAAACAACCCCGCAGGCAGGGCCGCGAGGAGCGCGAGAGGAAACAGTCGCATAGACATTGCCTTTCGATGGAAATCGCGCTCTATGTTATCGCGCCGGCGGGCGCAGGTCAATGCGATGCGGCACGCTGGCGCACGGCACGCCGTGTCATTAATATGGTTCGATGATGCATCGGCGATCTTTCCTGGCCTGGAGCGGAGCCGCGTTGGCGGCGAGTGCCGTGCGCGCCGCGTCCACCGACCTAGTAGTCGAAACCAACAGCGGCAAATTGCGTGGGGCGTTGCTCGACGGTAATGTGGCGGCGTTCAAGGGCGTCCCTTACGGTGCGCCGACCGGAGGCGCGCGCCGTTTTCTGCCGCCTCTGAAACCGGAGCCGTGGGCCGGTGTTCGCGATGCCATCGAACTCGGTCCGCGCGCGCCGCAGCCGGTCCGGCTGATGGTTCCCGAGATGGGCGACGCGCTGACGGGCAGCGGTCCCATGAGCGAAGATTGCCTGCGCCTCAACGTGTGGACTCCCGCCGTGGGCCGCGGCACGAAGCGTCCAGTGATGGTGTATTTTCACGGCGGCGGATTCCGCACGGGCTCGGGTGGCGCCGCGCTTTACGATGGCCGCGAGCTGGCGCGCAAGCATGACGTAGTTGTCGTGACGGTCAACCATCGCCTCAACGTGTTCGGCTATCTGTATCTCGACGGCGCGAGCAACGCGGGCCTGCTCGATCTGGTGCTGGCGCTCGAATGGGTGCGCGACAACATCGCGGCGTTCGGCGGCGATGCGGGCAATATCACCATCTTCGGCCAGTCCGGCGGCGGCGGCAAGACGGCGATGCTGACGGCCATGCCCGCGGCCAAGGGCTTGTTTCATCGCGCCATCATTCACAGCACGCTGGCGGATACGGCGGTGCGCGCGCTGCCGCAGGACGAAGCTTCGCAAGCGGCCGAGCTGTTGTTGGCGCGCGTCGGGCGCGACCAACTGCGAACGTTGTCGACGGAACGATTGCTGGCCGCCGTGACGGACGGTCCGGACCTGTCGCTACGCTTCACGCCGGTGGTCGACGGTCGTACGCTGCCGCAGCATCCTTACGATCCCGCTGCGCCGCAGGTTTCCGCCGACATTCCCATCATGTTGGGCTCGGTCGAGACCGAAGCCGTGCCTTATCAGTTCACGCCGAAAGGGCAGCCGGATGCCTATTGGTCGACTGATGACCTCGACAACTCCGAGCTGCAAGCGCGCGTGAAAGCAGCACTAAAAAGCGATTATGCGGTGACGGATCATGCTATTGCCATGTACCACAGAGGACGCCCAGAGGCGTCGAACATGGACTTGTGGATGATTCTCGCATCTGACCTCTCGCCGCTGCGCACTTCCGAATACACCATCGCCGAACGCAAGCTGGCTGCAGCGAAAGCGCCAGTGTACATGTATTACTTCGATTGGTACTCGCCGGTGCATCAGGGCAAAGTGCGCGCGATGCATGGCGTGGAGCTGCCGTTCGTCTTCGATCACGTCGACGAAGCCACGCACATGATTGGCAGCGGCGCGGACCGGCAGGCGCTCGCGGATAAAATGAGCGCGGCGTGGGTGGCGTTCGCACGCAGCGGCAATCCCAATCACAAAGGGCTGGCTCATTGGCCGGAGTTCTCCAGCAAAGACCGCGCGACGATGATTTTTGGACGTGACTGCCGGACGGTCAACGATCCCTATCGTGCAGAGCGGCTGGCGCTCGCAGGGTTGGGCTAGAACTGAAGTTCGACCGCGCCCACCGGCCCGAAATCCGCGATGAGATGGTCGCCTTGTTGTGCGTCGTAAATATCGGTGGTCACTCCGGTGGTCACGTAATCGCCGGCTTCGAGCCCGATCCCCTGCGAGTGCAGCCGATGGACCAACCATTGGAGTGCGTTCAACGGATGCCCCAGCACGGCGCTGCCGGAGCCGCGCTGGACGACGCTTGCGTTGACGCGCAGCTCGATCGCTTGAGCGGCGAGATCAAGATGACGCCAATCGGTGACCAGCGCGCCTTTGATCCAAGCCCCATGGCAGGCATTATCGGCGATCAGCGATGGCGCGCCGACTGTGGTCCAACTGGTGAAGCGGCTATCCACGATTTCGATGCCCGGCAGCACGCCCGCAAGCGCATCCGCAATTTGCTCGCGATCGAGGGGCTGCGCGGAGGGCGGCAGGTCGCGCGCAAATTGAAACGCGAATTCGGATTCGATGATGCGCATGAAGAAGCCGCCGGCCGCGAGTTGAGCCGGGCTGTCGAACGTCGATGCCGCGAGCAGGCGGCCATAGAACGGCTCGGGCATGCTGAGAAAGCGCTGCGCGACGGCGTTGGTGCAGGCGATTTTGTAGCCGATAGTGCGGCTGCCAAGTTGCTCGACGAAGCGCGCCTGACATTCATAGGCTTCTTTCGCCGTGGCGGGACGCACGGCGGCCGGGAGTTCGACCAGGCGCGTGCGCTGGACGTAGGCGTCAAGTAGAAGTTGGGAGCACACCATAACAGGTATAAACTATTGCTACCGGGAAATTCAAAAATGAAAAAATACTTACCGCTGATTTCGATGTTTGCCGCGCTGGCCTCGAACGCCTCGGCAGCGGCCAATTGCGATCGCACCTGCCTTAAGAAGACGCTGGATACATATCTGGATGCTGTCCTGAAACACGATCCTTCCAAGGCTCCGCTCGACGCCGCGTTTCGCTACACGGAAAATTCGATCGTCGTCGCGCCCGGCGAGGGCTTGTGGAAAACGGCGACGGCGCTCGGCAAAGTGCAGCGGCGTTACGTCGACGCAGTGAACGGCCAAGCGGTTTACTTCGGACACATTCAGCAAGGCGACGCGGCCGGCATCGCGACGCTGCGCATTCGCGTGGTCAACAAAAAAATCACGGAAGGCGAACTGGTGATCGGACAGAAGGTGGATGGAATGTTCAACGCCGAATCACTGGTGACCAACGCTCCGCCCGAAGCGCCGGTCGCGAAAGCCGCGCGTTCCTCGCGCGAAGCCATGGTGGCTGCGGCGCAGAGCTACTTCGATGGGATCGAGCATCATGACAGTTCCATCGTGCTGGGACACAAAGGCTGCGTGCGCATTGAAAACGGCGTGATGACGGGCGGCCCCATTTCAGAATCCGCTGCTTTCCCGGTGAAAGGCGACTGCGGAGAGCGCATGGAAAATTTCAAGGCCACCATTGCGGCTGTGGATCACCGGCGCTTTCCAGTGGTCGATGAAGAGGCCGGAGTAGTGCTGGGCATGGTGGTATTCAATCGCCCGCCGGGGGCAAAGCGCGGCGATGGCACGCCCTTCCCGCGCAATCTGCTGACGGAAATATTTGTGGTGGAGAACGGACGCATCCGCGGCATCTACGCCGCCATGCATTATTTGTCGCCGGAAAATCCGGATGCTCCCGGGTGGCCGGTGACGGCCGCGAATCAGACCGAGAGATAATCCGGCTGAATCAATCCCGTGCTGTCGCCGAGTTTCTGCACCGGCGCGCCGACTTTGTCGAGCACCGTCAGCAGCAGGTTCGCCATGGGCGTGTTCTCGGGGTAGTTCAAATATTGCCCGGTCTTCAGCTTTCCGCCAAGTTTGCCGGCCATCAGCACGGGCAGCTTGGTGTGCTCGTGCAAATTGCCGTTGCCCAGGCCGCCGCCGTACATGATCATGCTGTGATCGAGCAGCGTGCCGTCGCCGTCTTTGGTCGAGTGCAATTTTTCCAGGAAATAACCCAGCAGGCTCGCATGGTACGTGTCGATCTTGGCTTTCTTGGCGATCAAATCGGGATCGTTGCGGTGATGCGAAACCGCGTGGTGCTGTTCGGGCACACCGATGTTGGCGTAAGTGCGTCCACTCAACTCGCGCGCGAAGATCACGCTGAAGACTCGCGTGATATCGGCGCGGTAGGCCAGCGTCACTAGGTCGAACATCAACTTGCAGTGCTCGTCGAACGTCGGCGGGACGTCGGTGGGGCGCGTCGGCAGCTCCATTGCGGTGTGGCCTTGCGCCTCCGTGTGCTGAATGCGCTTCTCGATCTCACGGACGGAATCCAGGTATTCGTTCAACTTCTCGTGATCGCCGGCGCCCAGGGTTTTATCCAGGCGCGCGGTTTCCTGCATCACGGAATCGAGAATGCTGCCGGAGGTTTTGTTCTGCGCCAGACGCTGCGCGCTGCTGCCGCCGTCGCCGAACAGGCGCTCAAACACGATGCGCGGATGCGCTTCGGTGGGGTTCGGCGTGGTTTGATTGCGCCACGAAATCGTGTTGACGAAAAAGCAATCGCTGGTGTCGCAGGCAATCTGCGTGGGGTTTTCGAGCACCAGCTCGAGCGAAGGCAGCGCGGTGTCCTTGCCGATTTCACGCGCCGCAATCTGATCGGCGGTGACGCCCAGGCGCACTTCCATGCCGGGCCGGGTACGGTCCCAGGCGTGGACTCCGGAGAGCCACACGGCCGAGGCGCGCGGGTGGTCGCCGACGCCATCGCCAAAAGTGTTGGCTTGCAGGTGGGCCATGTTGCCCATCACGTTGATCTGCTCGCGGAACGCCGCCAGCGGCTTTAGAATGGCCGGAAGATCGGCGGGCAGGGGCCCCGGCGTCTTGGGGAACCACTGTTCCTGAATGATGCCGTTGGGAACGTAAACGAAGCCCAGACGCGGCGTCGACTTGGGCGCGGCGGAGAGCGCCGGAACCATGGAATCGAGCAGCGGCAGGGCCAGCGTGGCTCCCACGCCGCGCAAGAAAGTGCGGCGCGCCAAGGCTTTTTTCGTAATAAACATAACTTACCTACCTTATGATACCAATCTGCGTTTTCGGAGATGCCGCGGTCTGCACCGGCGGTTTCGCTTCGCCCTGCGCCGGTGGCGATTTGCGCATCTGGAATTGCGGGGTTTTCACTACACCCAGCACCAGCGATTCGAATGTGTAATTGTTTTTGGCCGCGTCGCGCACGATGGCGCGCACGGCGGGGGCGTCGTAATACTGGACGTTGCGGCTGATGGCGTACATCAGCAACTTCTCGGTTGCGGTGTTGACGAACTGTTCGGGATGCGCCAGCAGCGCTTTTTTCAACCCGGCCATGCCGTTGAATTTGGTGCCGTCGGGAAATACGCCGGAGGTATCGATCGGCGCCCCATTATCCAGGTCGCGCCAGCGGCCGACAGCGTCGAAGTTTTCCATGGAGAAGCCGATCGGGATCCATGCGCGCGTGGCAGCTGGCGCACACGGGACTCGCGCGGTGCAGGATCATCGCGTCGCGCATGGTGAGCGGCTTGTTGTCCTTGTTCTCGGTCTTCAGCGGCGGGAACGTTGGGCGGCGGCGGAGGCGGCGCCGCGGCCAGCAAGTTTTCGAGCACCCACTTGCCGCGCAGCACCGGCGACGTGCGATTCGCGTAAGCGGTCAGCGTCAGGATGCTGCCCTGCCCCAGCAATCCGCCGCGCGGGTTGCCGGCCGGGAACGTGACCCGGCGGAAGTAACTGCCTTTCACGTTCGGAATGCCGTAATGCTGCGCCAGGCGCTCGTTCAAAAATGTATAGTTGGCCGTGAGCAGGTCCAGCAGGCTCTTGTTTTCGCGCAGAACGCTATCGAGAAACAGGCCGGTTTCGCGGCGGAAAGCCGTGCGCAGGTTCTCGTCGAAATCGGGGAACAGCAATTCGTCGGGCTTCTTCGAATCGACGTCGCGCAGGTACAACCATTGCTCGGCGAAATTCGTCACCATGGTTTCCGAGCGCGGGTCGGCCAGCATGCGGCGGACTTGCTGCTCGAGTACAGCCGGATCTTTCAATTTGCCTTTAGCCGCGACGTCGAGCAATTCGTCGTCGGGAATGCTGGACCACAGGAAGAACGAAAGCCGCGAGGCGAGTTCGATATCGCTCACGCGGTAAGGCGTGTTGGGCGGCTCATTGGCCGGCGTGCGCTCGATGCGGAACAGGAATTGCGGGCTCACCAGCAGGCGTTCGAGGGCGCGCTGAATGCCCAAGTCGAAATCGCGCTCGGCGCGGCCGGCGGTGTAGAACGGCAGCAGATCCTGCAAGTCCGCGGCGGTCACGGGCCGGCGATAGGCGCGGCGTTCGAGGGCCGTCAGCACGCGCTTCGCGCAGGGCAGTTCGTCCGCGGCATTCACGGGGCGGCACACGAAAATATCGTGGCGCGAAGGCGTGTCGCCGGCGCCGGTGGCATCGTACGGACCGCCAATCGTCACCTGCGCGAGCGCCGGCAGCGGGCCGCGTCCACGGCCGCGCGGGCGCACGGTTTCTTCGTCGCGCGCTTCGTCATGCGCCACGAAAGTGACGCCGATATCGTGCGGCCCGGCCTTCAGCGGCAAGCGCACTTCCAGATTTTCCTGGCGGCGGAATCCCGGGCGGCGGCCCGCGGTGGCTTCGGGCATCTCGCTGCCGATGGTGGTGATCCAAACGCGTTCGCCGTCGACCAGAATCTCGATCTGATGCGGCTCGCGCACCGCGCCGGCGAATTCCATCTTGAAGTTGTACTGGCCGTCGAGCGGCACGTCCATCTTCACCAGCAACCCGCCGCGCGTGCCATACGGCAGCCCGTTGACGCGCACGTCCTGCGGGCGGTCGTAAGGCAGCGGGAAAATATTCACCATCTCCGGAATCTTAGGATCGCCCACGGCCAGGCGGCTGATCTTGCGCGCGGCGCCGAGATAGCGCTCCATGCTGGTGGGCGAAACGAACAGCAGGTCGGCCAAGCTGTCGAAGCCGCTCGACGCGTTGTCGGGCGGCAGCAGCATCGCGTAATCCATTTCTTTGGGCAGCTCGTCGACGCCCAGCAGGTCGCGCACCGCGTTCTGATATTCGGTGCGGCTCAAGCGATGCAGCAGCGGCAGTTTGCCGGGCTCGGGATTCGCGGCGGAGGCGCGGTCGAGTTCGCTTTCGAGCCAAGTCGCTACCGAATCGTAAGCGGCTTGCGGCGGGCGCGGCACACCGGTCGGCGGCATCGTCCCGGCGCGCAGTTTGCGCACTACTTTTTCCCATATTTCGGCGGTGGCGGGCGACGCGGCTGAGATCCGCGGGATCGAGCGTCAAGCCCGCGGTTTTGAGCTTGGCGTTGTGGCAGCCAATGCAATATTGCGTGACAAAGGCTTGCGGCGTGGGGGCTTGCGCGAAGGCGGACGAGGCCAGGATCAGTACACTTGAGAGGCGTAACATATAAATGGGTGCGGCTAACGCCCCCACCTAATTGTAAGATGTAGATGTATGAGGCGCGTAATCCTATTGGCAGTGCTTGCGGCTGGCGCAATTCTCGCGGCTGGCGCGGACCTGCGGTTGATCCAGGCGGCAAAGAAGTCCGACGTCAGGGCCGTGCGCTCGCTGGTGCAGCAAAAGGCGGGCATTTTCGCGGTGGAGGCGGACGGCTCGACCGCGCTGCATTGGGCGGCGCAGCAGGATAACCTCGAAATCGTCGACTTGCTGTTGCAAGCCGGCGCGGACGTGAAGGCCGCGACGCGCTATGGATTGACGCCGCTGTATTTCGCCTGCAACAACGGCAACGCGGCTATTATCGACCGTTTGATCAAGGCCGGGGCGGACCCGAACGGCGCCACTCCGGAAGGGCAAACGATGTTGATGACGGCGGCTCGCAATGGCAAGCCGGAAGCCATCAAACTGCTGCTGGCGAAGGGCGCGAAGGTGAACGCCGCGGAATCCTGGAAGGGGCAAACGGCGCTGATGTGGGCGGCATCCGAAGGCAACGCGGACGCGGAGGCCATGCTGATCGAGTTCGGCGCCGACGTGAAGGCGAAATCCAAAAAACAATTCACGCCGCTGCTGTTTGCGGTGCGCAACGGGCATATCGACGCGACCAAGGTTTTGCTGGATCACGGCGCGAACCCCAACGACGTCGCGCCGGATGGCACCAGCGCGCTGGCCATGGCAACCATCAACGCGTATTACGAGCTGGCCGGCGTGCTGGCGGATCGCGGCGCGAACCCGAATTTGCCGGACCCGCGCGGTTCGGTGCTGCATATCCTGGCGTGGATGCGCAGGCCCGGGTTCGGATCCGGCAGCGGGCGCGGGCGGAGCGCCCAAGGGTCCGCCGATTCCTGAGGGAAAACTCGACAGCCTGGATTTAGCGAAGAAACTGCTGGAGCACGGCGCGAATCCGAATGCGCGGATCGCGTGGAAGGAAATCAAGTACAATCGCGACTTCGGACAAGTGCGGCTGCCGCTGGATATTCCCATCGGCCGCAAATATATCAGCTACGTGGGCGCGACGCCGTTTTATCTGGCGGCGCAGAACGGCGACGCGGCTTACATGCGTGTGCTGGCGGCGGGCGGCGCGGATACCAAACTCGGGAACGGTGCAAAATATTTCGCCGCTGATGGCGGCGGCGGGCATCGGCTATTGGGATGGCGAGAGCCCGGGCCCGTACGCGGGCTGCCCGGAGCCGGAGCGCCTGGAAGCCGTCAAGACCGCCATCGAGCTGGGTAACGACATCAACTATCACGCCGATTTCGGCGAGTACCCGATGGAAGGCGACGCGGATTTCATTCGCCTGTATTATCCGAAGAACATTTCGAACATGCCCGAGAACGCGCTGGGCGATGTGCGCTGGACGGGCAGCACGGCGCTGCATGGCGCGGTGGTTTCGGGGCAGCTTTCGATCGTCCAATATCTGGTGGAGCACGGCGCGCAGATCGACGCTAAGAACAAAGTGGGCTGGACGCCGCTCACGCTGGCGCGCGGAGTTTTCGTGTCCAATACGTTGAAAGTGTTTCCGGACATCGCGGCGTATCTGGAGAAAACGTTGATCGCGCGCGGCATGCCGGTCGAAGCACCTCGGCCCGAGCCTGCGGCTCCGGTGGCCGGTCAGTAAATGGCGATCAGCCCTTTGGCCGGACAACCTGCAACCGCTGCTCCTCTGATCGACGTCGCGCACTTGATCGACGCGTATTATTCGATTCATCCCGACTCGAGCGACGCTGGGCAGCGGGTGTCTTTCGGAACCTCGGGACATCGCGGGACTGCGTTAAACGGCTCGTTTAACGAGCGCCACATCCTGGCGATCGCGCAGGCCATTTGCGCGTATCGCGCACAGGCGAAAATCAGCGGGCCGCTGTTTATCGGCATCGACACGCACGCGTTATCGGAGCCCGCATTCATGAGCGCGCTCGAAGTGCTGGCGGCGAACGGGGTCGAGTTGCGCATCGCTCTGCCGCGGGCAACTCGCAGGCTTGACGGATGTCGAATACACGCCGACTCCGGCGGTTTCGCACGCGATTCTCGTCTACAATCGCAGCAAGCCTGCGGCGCTGGCCGATGGAATCGTGATCACGCCTTCGCATAATCCTCCCGAGGATGGCGGGTTCAAATACGATCCGCCGCACGGCGGGCCGGCCGATAGCGGCATCACGAAATTCATTCAGGACCTGGCGAATTCGCTGCTCGAAGCGAAGCTCGCAGGAGTGAAGCGCGTGCCGTTCGCAGACGCGCTCAAGGCCGCGAAGACGCAGCGCCATGATTTCATCGGTGAATACGTGGCCGGGCTCGGCAGGCGTCATCGATATGGATGTGATCCGGGCGTCCGGAATCAAGATGGGCGTCGATCCGCTGGGCGGCGCGGGCGTTCACTATTGGGCGCCGATCGCGGAGCGCTACCGGCTGAATCTGGAAGTGGTCAACAAAAAAGTCGACCCGACGTTCCGCTTCATGACGCTCGATTGGGACGGTAAGATTCGCATGGACCCGTCATCGCCATACGCAATGCGCGGGCTGATCGCGTTGAAGGACCGTTTCGACATCGCCTTCGCCTGCGACACGGATCATGACCGTCACGGAATCGTCGCCAAGAGCTGCGGGCTGATGCCGCCCAACGAATATCTAGCCGTGTGCATTTCGTATTTATATCCGCAGCGCAGCGCCTGGCCGTCCGGCGCGGCAGTGGGCAAAACGGTGGTCAGCAGCAGCATGATCGATCGCGTGGCGGCCGGTATCGGGCGCAAAGTGTACGAAGTTCCGGTGGGCTTCAAGTGGTTTGTCGAGGGCCTGGTGAACGCATCGTTGGGATTCGCGGGCGAGGAAAGCGCGGGCGCGTCGTTTCTGGCGCGCGATGGCTCGGCGTGGGCGACCGATAAAGACGGCATTATCGCGGCACTGCTGTCGGCGGAGATCACGGCGCGAGGCGGCAAAGATCCCGGCGAAGTTTATGCGGGGCTGTGCGGCAAATGCGGGCGTCCGGTATACGAGCGCATCGACGCTCCGGCCAACGCGGAGCAGCGCGCCACGCTATTAAAGTTATCAGCGAAGGACATCCCGGTTACTGAACTCGCCGGCGAGAAGATCGAGAGCGTGCTGACCAACGCTCCCGGCGACGGCAACTCGATTGGCGGGATCAAGGTGATCACGAAAGATGGCTGGTTCGCTGCGCGGCCTTCGGGAACCGAAGACGTGTACAAAATTTACGCCGAGAGTTTTCAAGACCGCGATCATCTCCAGCGCATCCAGAAGGAAGCGCAGGAGATGATCGCGAAAGTCTTAGATAAAACCGCCGCTTAGAAAATATACTTCAGCGCGAACTGCATGATACGCGGATCGCCGAAGACCTGCATCTGCCCGAAGTTCCCGGCGTTGCGCGCCGTCTGCAGCGTGGTGGTGCTGACGCCGGCGGGCGCGAAGCCCGGCCGCCAGTGGTTGGGAATATTGAAAACTTCGTAGCGGATTTCCAGGCTCTGATGCTCTCTGATTCTGAACTGCCGCGATAAGCTGGCATCCAGCGTGAAGCTGCCGGGCCCGTGAATGGAACCCGCGCCCACATTGCCCAGTGTTCCCGTAGCGGGCTGCGCAAACGCCGCGGGGTTGAGCCAGCAGGTGGGCGTCTGCACCACGCAATAAGGGTTTGCCAGAACCTGATTAGCGCGTTCGTTCGAGCCGGTAAGGCCCGTTACGGCATTGTCAATACCGGTCGAGATGGTGTAGGCGCTTCCTGATGAAATCCTCATGATGGGCGAGATCTTCCAACCGGATACCAGCGCCTGCATCACGCGGCCACCGTATTTGGGCGTTTCCGCGACCGCGGAGACGTTGATGATGTGGCGGTGGTCGATGCCGACGCAATTGCCGCGATCGAAGTTGCGGTTGGACGGATTGGTCCACTGCACGCCGTCAAGCTCGGAGGTAAACGGACCGGTGATGCAATGCGACCAGGTGTAATTTCCTAGCACTGTGAAATTGTTGGTGAGGCGGTGCTGCGCCGAAAGCAACATGGCATTGTAGCTGCCGGTACCGCCGGTGTCGAGCTGGTGAATGACGCCGTAATACGCGCCTGCGGCAGCGTTCTGTAAGGTGAGCGGACGGCGGCTCTGCACGGCGGTGGTGGCTCCGGTCACGAGCGGTGCGTTGATCGGATCGTCGCTCCACAGATGGATAGTGTTGTTGCCGAGATAGCTGGCCGAGAACAGCCAACTGCTGCCGATCTGCCGCTGCAAGGAGACGTTCCATTGCTCCAGGTACGTGATCTTCAGATCGAGCGGATAACTGGTGTAGGTGGCGGCATTGGCCGGGAAGAGAGCGTTCGCGCCAGTAGACAACGGGAACGGATTGCCGCCCGTAACTCCGGCCCAGGGGTTAGAGAAGGAAATCGGCGCGGTCGCCGTACCGCTGCGGGTGATGGAAGTTCCCCACGGCGGTTCCTGCGAAAATCCGTAGGCAAATAAGGTCTGCGGCAGATCGTAGAAGATGCCCCAGGAGGCACGAATGCTGGTCTTGCCGCTGCCAGTCGGGTCCCAAGCGATTCCGATACGTGGCGCGAAGTCGTTCAGCTTCGCGTGGGCCGGACGGTTGCTGGTGTCAAATTGCGAATCGCCCGCGAACAGATATCCGGGAGGTCCGTTCGGGTACACAGTGGAGCGGGTGCCGGCGGTGAACAGGTCGGGATAGAAGTGTCCCACGTGACCGTTGGACATGGTGTTGCCGAAGTAGGGTTCCCAGCGGATTCCCAGATTCACAGTCAGGCGCGGGGTCAACTTCCAGGTGTCCTGGGCGTAGGCACCGATGTAGGTGTAGCGTTCGTTCGCGTATTGAATGCCGCCCTGGGTGAAGGCGGAGGCGTCGCCGAGCAGAAAATCCGCCAATGCCAAGCCGCTGGTTTGACCGTTAAATGTGAAGTTGCCGTCGCCGTTTAGAGGCCCATAAACATTCTGCAGCGAGTGCATCCAATTGAAGCCGAACTGCAATTGATGATTGCCGCGGGTCATGCTGAGATCGTCGCCGGCTTGGAACGCGGTCACGGGATCGGTGGCGGCGTAGGAGAACACGGTCGAGCTATAGATGCCGCTGGATGCCGTGGCGACCAGGTGGCCGGGCACCAGGCTGGTCATATTAATACCCAGGGTGCTGGCGTCAAAGGACGGAAGCTGGGTCTTGGTGACGCCGCTGCGGTTACCGGTGAGGTGGAACGAATTGATGGTGGAAGCATTGATGATGTAGGTGTCGCCGATCACCATCGAATTCACCAGATCGTTAGCGCCGGAAATGGTTTCAGTCAGCGGGTTCTTGCCGTCGAAGGGCGTGCCCACCACCGCGTGGGTAGCGTAGTAGCGAACAAACAAGGATTGTTTGTCGCTCATGTTGTAATCCACCTTCATGACGCCGGATTCTTCATCGAAGTTCTGCTTGGTACCGAAGAAGACTTTGCCGCAAGGGTCAGTGGCAGGCGTATAGAACGTCATCATTTTCAGGGACGCCTTGTCGAAGGCCGTGGGCGAAATCATGTTGTTGACGAAGCCGCCCTTCAAGCTTTTGGCGATGCCACCGTTGCAGGCCGCAGAGGCGAAGGCGGTGAAGTCGCCGTTCAGCATGGTCTGCGTCGGGATAAACGTGAAGTTGCCGGTGGGGTCGGTGCGGATGTCGGTGCCCTGATAGCCGGCGAAGAAGAACAGCTTGTCCTTCTTGATGGGTCCGCCGATGGTAGCGCCGTACTGATTGCGCTTCAGGGAGTCGCGCGCGGGGGCGTTGAACTGGCGGGCGTTGAACATGAAGTTACGGACGAACTCAAAGGCATCGCCATGGAAAGTATTGGTGCCGGATTTCGTCACGGCGTTCACGGCGGCGCCGGAATGCTGGCCGTACATGGCGGGCAAGGCGCTGGTTTCCACCTTAAATTCCTGGAGCGCATCCGGGAACGGCAAGGGCAGCGCGAGGTTATTCAAGGGATCATTGTGATTGCCGCCGTCCAACATATAAGTGGTCCCGGTGGCGGCTCCGCCGGCTACGCTGATGGGCGCTTCGTTGGGGTAGTTCTTGGTCGAGACCAGATCGGCGTTGGGCGCTTGCGAGGCGGCGCCGGCGAGGTAAATAAGGTCCGTAGGAATGCGTCCGTTGAGCGGGAGATCGACCACGCGCTGCTGGTCGACCACCTGGCCGACACCGGAACTGCGCGTTTCGACGGTGAGCGCGGAGGCTTCGACTTGCACTTGCTGCGACACTGCGCCGAGCTGCATCGTTATTTCGACGGTGGGGCTGCTGGCAACCTGCAGCACGATCCCGCTCTGGACGGAGGTGCTGAAGCCATCCTTACTGATCTCCAAGCGGTACGGGCCGACGGGAAGATTGGGAAGAATGTAGGAGCCATCCGCTCCGGTCTCGACGGTGCGCGTCAAGTCGGTATCGGTTTTTATGGCTTTGACCTGGGCGCCGGGGACGGCCGATCCGGACGGATCGTGAACCGTGCCTGAAATTTGAGCGGTGCCGCCGGATTGCGCAAAGGCGCTGGCGCAGACCAGCAGCGTGGCTAGGAATGCCTGTAACGTTTTCATACAACCCCTTCTTTCTGGACGCCTCTGCAAAACGGAGGCAATTGGACCTATTGAAACACAATTGGCACGCTACCTCAAGGTGAAATGTCAGGGGCGATGCGCATGGCGCATATGACGATGGCGTTACGATTCGCGGTACGCTAGAGGGACGCAACCTGCACCCAAGATGTACGCGGAGCTGGCCAAGCCTTTCGAATCCATCGAGAGCGCGCACGAGTTTGTGGCGCTGCTGGAGGAAAGTATTCAAGAGGCGGTGGGCGACGTTCGGGAACATTTGCAGGACGCCGAGTCGTCTGCCGACGAGCGGCAGGTGCGGGCGCTGAATTTGGCTTTGTATAAATTGACGCAACTCGAATCGCAAATGCATAAGAGCCGGCGTGCGTTGAACGATTTGCGCAGCATCCGCCGATTGCTGTTTACTGAGCGCGAGGACTGACGTTGTGTCAAGATCTTTAGGATGGCTTATCCGGCTAAGCTGAGCCGCGCTGCGATTATTCAGGCTGCGATCAAGATGGTGGAGGAAGACGCCACCGAGCCGCCTTCGCTGCGCGCGATTGCGCGACGGCTGCATGTGGCGACCAATGCGCTTTACAATTATTTTCCTGATCGTTCGGAGTTGAACGCAGCGATTGCTGTGGCGGGATCGCGGAGAATGTTGTCGTCGCTGAAGCGGGCGGTGGGGAGCGCGGAGGGGCGGGATGCACTGGACCGTTTTTCGAAAGCGTTCCTGCGCTTCACGCGGACGCATCCGCAATTGTATGACTTCCTGAATGAGAATCATCCGACAGGGCAGGAAGCGGCGGCGTTGTTTCAGGAATGGGCGGAGATTATGAACCGGGCCTGGAGTCCGTTCTACTTGCCGGAGCGGATGCCCAAGGTGATTTTCACGCACGCGGCACTGCTGCACGGGATGACGACGCTCGAGCGGCTATGGCAATGGCGCAATGCGCGAGGGCATTTCGATTTCGCAAACCAGATGCTGCTGGATGCGCTGGTAAGTTCGAAGCATGCCAAGCGCGGTCCGAAGAAAACAAGCGCGACAGCAGAGATACCGCTGCCGTGGGCTCCTTAAGGCTGCGGCACTGAACTTATATCTGTTTGAAACGCCACGTTGAGGCGGTTCCACAGATTGATCATGCCGACGGCGATGGTCAAATTCGTGAGATCGGCGTCGTGGAATTCCTGGCGGGCGCGCTGGTAGATTTCGTCGGGGACCTGATGGCCGGCGATTTGCGTGACGGCTTCGGTCCATTCGAGGGCGACGCGTTCTTTCGGCGAGATACACGGGCGCGTCGCGCCAGGCGGCTAGCAGGTTGAGGCGCTGCTGCGTTTCACCGGCGTGAAGGGCGCGCTTGGAATGGAACTCCAAGCACCAGGCGCAGCCGTTGATTTGCGAGGCTCGCATGAAAACTAATTCGAGGAGCTTGGGATCGAGGCCGGCAATGATGGACGAATGCGGAAACGGCTAACAGTTTTGGTAAGGCTTCGGGAGAAGCGGCGGCGTAGTTGAGTCGTTGCATAATTCAGGCTTTTTGCAGCAAGGGGCGCAGGTCGCGCACGCTTTTCAAGTTTTCCAGATCGAAAATGCGTTCGATCAGCTTCGCGGTGGGGGCGGCGCCGAGCACGGGCGTCATCAGATCGCGGGCTTTGGCGGCGACTTCGTCGCGGGTCATGGGATTGTCGGCGGTGCCGCGGACGGCTTCCACGCGGTCGGTTAAAACCTTGCCGTCGGTGAGCGTCACTTCGACGATGGCTACGCGCTTGGGCATCAGGCGCTCCAGCGCCTCGTCGTGAACCAGGTTTACTTTAGCGCGCTGGGCGAGCACGGCGGGATCTTTCATGCGGGCTACGTCGTGCGCGGATTTAAAGGTTACGTTTTTATCGACCACCATTACGGCGATTAAATGCTGCAGGCAGATGTCGGGAATGGTGCGGTTGTCGACGATGGTGGCTTCGTCGGCGGCTACGCGGACGGTGACTTGCTTCACTTGATCGGCGGCGAAAGGGGTGCGCTTCAGGATATTTTCCATGGCGTCGAGCGGGGCTTGGATGGGGGCGCCGACGGTCCATTTCTTGAAGTTGGTGCGGGTGACTTCGTAGCGCTCGCCTAGTTTTTCGATCAGCATATCGGCGCTGTTTTTGGGGACGAAGGCGTCGAGGAAATTGTCGGCTCCGGAAAGAATGTCGTCGACGCCGGTGCCGCCGGCTTGGACGAGGAGAGCGGAGGTCACGCCGTTGCGGGCGGGCATGCCGCCGAAGTCGAAGGATTTTTCGATGTGATCGGTGTCGCGCTGCCAGGAGGCGAGGCCTCCGGCTTGCTGGGCGGTGTAGGAAAGCAGCCAGCGCATTTGCTGGGCGGTGAGGCCGGCGGCGCACGCGGCGGCGGCGGCGGATCCGAAGGTTCCGGAAAGGGCGTGGGTGCTGCGATGCGTATCCACCATATATTGCAGCTTGCCGAGCGTGATGGTGACGCGCGGGCCGATGTCGTAGCCGAGCGCCACGGCGCGCAGGAAGCGCGGGCCATCATTATTAAATTGCTCGCCGACCGCTAGCGCGGAGGGCACGACGGAGGCGCCGGGATGGGATTGCGACGGGGGATGCGTGTCGTCGGTTTCGTCGGAGTGCGCTAGCATGCCGTTGCACATGGCGGCTTCGATGGCTCCGCACATGACGTTGGAGGCGACTACGGTTGCGACGCGATCGCCTTTATAGTTGCGGGCGAATTGGATGGCGAATTTTCCGGGAGGGAGTTCGGAGCCGGAAACCATGGCGGCGATGGTGTCGAGAATGACGTGCTTGGTTTTCTCGACGACGGGGGCGGGCAGCGGGCGGCGCGCGGCTTCCGCCATGTAGGTGCTGAGCGTGGTCATCAGCGGGCTGGCGGTTAGCTCGGCGGCGGCTAGCGCGGCGTGGAAGCGAGCGCGGCGGCGGCGGCGGATTGCAAGAGGTGGCGGCGGGTCATCATACGGGGATCTCCTACTTCAGAATTACGGTGCGCTTGATGTAATCCATCTTCGGAAAGTGCGGTTCAAGATACGCGTTGGCGCCGTTTTCGACGCGGTTGGGGTCGATGAACTTGCCTTCGGGCCTCATTTCACCATAGCCGGAATAGAACTTGTCGACCACGTCCATGCCGGAGACGATTTTCGCGAAGGGCACGAAGTTTTGGGCGTCGAGGGCGGGGTTGTCGGCGAGGTTGATGAAGATTTCGGTGGCGCGGGTGTTGGGTTCGGATTGGGCGAAGGCTAACGTGCCGCGGAGATTTTTTTCGCATGGGCGGATCGTCGAGGATGAAGTATTTTCGCCAGCGGTCGTGGACATCGTAATCTTTGTGGACACCGAATTGGGCGACGAAGCCGGGGACGACGCGGAAGAAGCGGCCTTCGTTGAAATAATGCATGCGGAGGAGTTCGTGGAAGCGGTCTACGCCTCGGGGGGCCCAGGATTTGGTGGCTTCGACGATGAAGTCGCCTTGCGTGGTTTCGAATTTTACGCGGAAGACGTCGGGGACGAGGACGGTTTCGTCTTTCTGGCACGCGGATAGAAACAGCGCGAAGGTGGCGACAAGGAAGACACGCATCCCCGACAATTATCGCTTACTCGAAAGACACTTCGGCTGAGATGAGATTTAGAACGCGAATCGTCTCGCGGTGGGCTACCTTTTGGAGCGGCCCACCGGAGTGGTAGAGGTTATGGACGGCTTGCTGGTCTTTGAAAAGTGACTGAATGAACCAGTTTTCTGCTCTCTCCCATTTCCTCCCGCGGCAACTTTTAACGATCACCAGAGAATCGATTCTCTCCTGTCCCGCCCTTTCCACAATGTTTCCAGGACGGCTAGCCCGCTGCTTTCGCAACGGGCGCGGATACCAACTAAACAACAACGATTAGCCTGCGCAGGCTGTACTACGGATTCAGTATGCACGGGGGTGGTGCTGATGGGGATAAAGGCAAAGTGGGAAGTGGCTGAAACGCGAGGGGTTGGGAATGAAAGATGTCGCGTGATAGCATCATTCACATGAAGCGGGCGGTTATTTCGCTTATATTCCTGCTATTTTCGGTTGTTTTCGGCCAGGATCCTTCGCAAGCGCGCGGGTATTGGATCGATCCATCCACTGGACTCATGTGGGCTGGGAAGGACAACGGCAAAAACGTGAACTGGCGCAAGGCTGTGAAATACTGCCGGGATCTGCGGTTGGCCGAGTACTCCGACTGGAGGCTGGCGACGATCGATGAGTTGCAAGGTATCTATGACTACAGCGCCAAAGCTCCTGGGCTAGCCGGGAAACACAAGATGAAGCGTTCACCTTTCATGTGAAGGGGAACTTATTTCTAACAGGTCTACAGTGGAGCGGGAGCCGCCCAAATGATGATCGCGGACATCCTTCCGGGTATGCGTGGCGCTTCGACTTCATCGATGGGCATCGGTTTAGCGGCGACCAAATTGGTTATTCTTACTCCCTGCACGCGCTGTGTGTACGGCCGTAGTTACTTCCAGGCGGAGTAGATGGGTTTACTGACCACAAACGCCTGGTTGGCGCCCGCACGGGGTTTGAATTTTTGGACGCGGCCGCTGTCTACTTCGGCGGTGTAGAAGTTGCCTTCCTGGTCTACGCTGAAGCCGTGGACGCCCCAGAAGCCGCCGGGGCCGTCGCCCCAGATGCCCCAGGAGTAGAGGAAGTGGCCTTCGAGATCGTATTTCAGCATCTTAGAGGTGCCACGGTCGTAGGCCCAGAGGGTGCGGTCGGCTCCTATATATATAAGGTGGATGTCGGAGGGTTCTTCACCGAAGTTCCATTCATATAGATACTTGCCGTTGTCGTCGAAGACTTGGACACGGTGGTTGGCGCGGTCGTTGACGAAGACGCGGCGGGTTTGCGGGTCGACGGCGATGCCGTGGACGTTGTTCATGTAGCCGGGGCGCTTGTCGTTGGGGGGCGTGCCTTTCTGGCCCCAGGCCATTAGGAATTTGCCATCCTTATCGAACTTGGCGACGCGGGTGCCGTTGTAGCCGTCGGCTACAAACAGGGTGCTGTCGGGGAGCCAGGCTAAGAACGTCGGGCGATTGAAGTGCGTGCCGTCGGCGCCTTTGACCGTGGGGGTGCCGATGGTTTGGACGAGCTCTTTGCCATCGTGAGTGAATTTATAGATGGCGTGCATGTGATCGTCGACTACCCAGACGTGCTTGTCGGGATCGTAGGGGTTGATGGTGACGTAGTGGGGGCGCTTGAAGATTTTGTCCCACTGGGTCCAGGTCTCGGTGATGTTGCCGTTGGCGTCGACTACGGTTAGGCAGTGTTCCCACTTGGCGTCGACACCGACGGTGCCTTTCCAGAGTTTCGGTCCGTCATCGGGATCTTGACCCGTGCCGCCAGCGCCGGGGAGGGCGGAGACGGTGGCGTCGCGCCAGGGCAGGCGGCCGATGGGGAACTGGATGCTGGGGCCGAAGTCGGGGAGCGATTTCGTGGCGGGGCGCTTGATGTTGGGGAGCTCTCCGCGGAAAAGCAGGAAGACGCGGTTGGGATTTTCGGCGTAGATGCTTTGGCCGGCTCCCCAGGTCCAACCTTGATTGCCGGGGAGGGTGCTGATGTCTTTGGGCCAATCCTTCACGGGCTCATAGGCGCCGAAGGTGTCCTGGCCTCCGACGGTTCCGGGGATGGCGGCGAAACCTGTGCCGGGTTTGGCTTGGGCTTCTACGGAGCGCACGCGGGTGGAGGAGAGCGCCAGTGCGAGCGCTAGAACGACGATGATCGCCGAGGTGATCGCTAGGATTTTACGCATTTTGGTGTATCAATACTACTAGAAAATAAACTTGAGGCCTAGCTGGATGGCGCGGGGGCCGCCGGAGCCCAGGACGGCGTTGGAGCTGACGACGTCGGGAGTGGAATTCACGAAGCCGAAACCGGCGCCGCCGGT
Source organism: Bryobacterales bacterium (assembly GCA_963745995.1). Taxonomy (GTDB): domain Bacteria; phylum Acidobacteriota; class Terriglobia; order Bryobacterales; family Bryobacteraceae; genus Palsa-187. The sequence continues at coordinate 1,041,213 of CAVUZF010000004.1, read as the reverse complement.
ACCGCTGGGATCGGTAAAGCCGGCTTCGAATCCACCGGGGCCGCCAGCGGGATTGGCGAAGTTTACGTGGTTGAACACGTTGAAGAATTCGGCGCGGAATTGTGCGGTGGCACGCTCTTTGATGCGGAAAACTTTGGTAATCGACATATCGACGTTGTAGTAAGGCATGCCGCGGAAGATGTTGTTGCCGGTGGTGCCGTAGCTGCCGAACGCGGGCGGAATCAGGAAGGAGCTGCCGTTCACGTAGCAGCCAAGATTGGCGAGCGCGGCAACGGCGAGGGGGCCGTTCTTGGTGGCTTGCGCCATACATGTGGGATTGCTGGTTCCGGCGAAATAGGGAATGCCGGTCTGTGGCTGGCCATTAACAACATTGGTGTTATTGAAGGAGCTTCTGGTCTGGAAGTCACTTGGATTGCCGTAGAAATTCCACTGTTCGCCGTTGGAGCCGATGGGCTGATTGATTTCGTTGGTACCGCTGAAGTCGGTAGTGATGTCATTGATGCCCCAGGGCGCGGCGCTTTGCAGCAGCATGATGGCGTTTAGAGACCAACCATCGATAAGCTGGCTGCGGGTTTTCTTTCCGGGGATCAGATAAGTCACGGAGGCGGTGAAGTGGTGGCGGATGTCGAACAAGCTGTCGCCGTAGATGGATTTCTGATTCTGGCTGTTGATGGGAACTACGAAGCTCCAGTTGTCATAATTTTCCGAGAGCGAGTGGGAATAGGTGTAACCCAGCACGTAAGAGAGTCCATGATAGGCGCGCTGCGTCAACGAGACCTGGAGGGCATTGTAGTTCGAGGTATTACTGTTCTGCAGGAAATCGATGTAGTTAAGGAACGGGAACTTCTTATTGTAGGGCTGCGCGGCAACTTCGGCTCCGCCGTCCGGGGCGCATTGGTCATAGGGTGCTCCGCCCTTGAGGGCCCCGTCATTGGCGCTGGCTAGACATTGTCCGGCGGGGCTGTTGGGATTTGCAGGATTGCCCCAACCGGGGCTGAAGCCGTTCACCAATTGCGGTTGATTCAAGTCAGTGACTCCGTACAATCTGGCGGCGTGGTTGCCGACGTAGGTGGCTTCGAGCGTCAGGGTGTTGGAGAGGGCGCGCTGAATGCCCAGGTTATAAGTGACGACGTAAGGAGTTTTGAGATTCGGATCGACGCCGAGAATGGAACACGGCTGGGGAGTAAATCCGGTGGACAGAGTGACGGTACCATCGCCGCAGGCGGAGCTGAGGGAGTAGAGCGGCGTAGAGGCGCTGTTGTGGGCCCAACCGTAGGCAATGCTTCCCGGTGTGCTGGCGGAACCCAGCGAGGGACCGGAGTAGACGATGCTAGCGACATTGATGGTGCCGCCGGCGGTGGTGGGCGTCGGATTGCCGTTGGCGTAAAGCGGCACACCGGTGGGAATGGTTCGCAACCCGTACAGGTTGGCTACGGCCATGAAGGTGTCAAAGCTCGCTTGCGAATAGTACATGCCGGCACCACCGCGGACTACAGTCCTGCCGTTTCCGCCGATGTCCCAGGCGAAGCCGACGCGCGGTGCGAAGTCTTTGTGATCGCCATTCATGACATTGGCGAGTTGCGACGATCCGACCTGGAACATGCCTTGGCCGGGAAGGAAGTTGCCCAGAAGATTGTTGTCGGCCTGGGGCACGGTGGTGAGCTCGTAACGCAATCCCAAATTCACTGTCAACCTGGGGATGATGCGCCAGTCGTCCTGGACGAACAAGGCATAGCCGTTGTCGCTCAAGCTGCGGGCGGTATCGCCGCTGGTGATGTGCGCGTTCTTGAGGGTGCCGCTGAAAAAGTTCTCGAGACTTCTGAAGGAGACGGGGCCCTTGTTATTGCTGGTGACGTTGTCGTCGCTGCGGTTCAAGAGAACTTCGCCACCGAATTTGATGGAGTGGGTGCCTTTCTGCCAGGAGACGGAATCGGAGAACTGATAGACGCTATCGGGACCTACGCTTTTGGGCCAACTGGCGGGGCCGCCCAATTGAAAGCTGGGGAAGCCGCTGATTTGAATTCGCGGGAAGCCGCCGAAGGTGGGGTCGTTCTGTCCGGTGTAAAAGTTGTAGGTGGCGCCATTGTAGAGATAGCTGGCAGGATTTTCACCGACGTCGGGAGTTCCGAAGACCTGGTGATAACGGGACACGCCGACGCGCAGCGAATTCACCATGGTGGGGCTGGCGACGTAGATCCAATTTCCGGAGATGACTTGGGAACGGGCGTATTGAGTGGTGAGCCACTGCGGAGCCATTTCGGTAAAGGCGTTGTCGACGAAGGTGCCGCTGCCGGGGCTCATGAAGAACATCCCGTTGATGGAATTCTTGTCGTTGATGCGGTAATCCAGCTTGCCTACTCCGGAAAAAATTGAATTGGTGCTGGCGAGCGCAGTGGCAAAGGAGCCGGTGGAGCTGACCGGGAACAATCCAGGATAATTTGCAAGCGGCGTACAGGACATGCTGAGGCCGGCTAATTGCGCGCTCAGCGCGGTGAGGTTCCCGGCGGTGCGAGCGGCGTTGCAAGCTCCAGTTAAGCTCTGCACGGGATCAGTCGCGCCGGGCGTCGAGATCGGCACGGTGTGAACGAGGGGGCTGCCGACATCGTACTGCTGGGACTCGAAATTACCGAAGAAGAAAAGTTTGTCGCGAATAATGCGGCCACCTAGGCTGCCGCCGTATTGTTCGAGCGAGAGCGGGGGAATGGCTTGGCCGGCTTCATTGCTGAAGAAATTGTTGGCGTCCCAGGAATCGGTGCGGCCGTAGGCGTAGGCGGTTCCGTGGAAGGCGTTGGTGCCGGACTTGATGCCGACGTTGACGACGGCGCCGGGTTTCCAGCCGTATTCGGCACGCGGGTTTTGATTGGTCTTGAATTCGTCGATGGCATCGATGGGCAGCATGGTGCCGGCGTCACCGGCGGCCATGACGGCGTTCATCATGCTCTGCGCCATCCAGGGGTCGTTGCTATTGATGCCGTCGACCATGAAGAAATTGTCGTGGGGGCGCAGACCGTTGGTGGCCTGAGTCCAGCCGGCATTGCCGGGATATTTCACGACGCCGGGGCGCAGGTCGAGCAAGTTTTCAAAGTTGCGGCCGTTCAAGGGCAGATCGTTGATGACCTGATTGCTGAGGGCGCCGCCGACTTCGGCGCTGGTGGTGTTGAGCACGGCGGCCTCACCGGTGACGGTGACGGTTTCGGCTTGGTTGCCGGGCTCGAGGGTCATGTCGACGCGAATGTCCTGGCTGACTTCGAGCTGAATGCTATTGCGTTCGGCGGTTTTAAATCCCTGGAATTCGACTTTGACCGCATAGCTTCCAGGGTTGAGGTTGGGCGCGGCGTAGGCGCCGGCGGCGTCGGTAGTCAGAGTGCGGGTGGCGCCTCTTTGCAAATCGGTGATGGTCACTTTGGCGCCGGGGACAGAGGCGCCGCTAGGATCCGTGACGGTCCCCGCGATGCTTCCGGCCGCGCCTTGTGCCCACAGCGATGCACTCAGCAAAAACGTTCCAACTGCTAACGCGAAAATCTGCGAGGCCCGGCGACTACTTGCGGGCGCCCTAAAAAGGGATTTTGGAAACGCGAGACTCATTGAAACCTCCCAAGGCAACACTAGGGCTCAGGGTAAAAACGTTCATGCACTCACCACGAAGCTATGGAATGCTATCACCCGCTCGAATAGGTGTCAACGAAAATTGAATGCGAAAGGCGCTGTGTATATATCAAATTCGCGGCAAAGTTTGCGAGCGCAGATTAATTCAGGAAGGCTTCAGGTGGCCCTCAGTAAATCCTCAGATTTTGAGGTTGGGAAAATAGGGACGGAGCCGGACGGAGCCTGATTTATTGGCGGGGCACGGGCGAAATCAGGCTCCGTCCCTATTTTTGGTTGCGGCGGTTAATTGCGCGGCTGGCCGCGGATCGGGATGCGGATCGCGCGCGGGGAAAATTACGGTGAAGATGGAACCGGCGCCGGCGACGCTGTGCACTTCGATCTTCGCGCGGTGAGCGATGGCGATGCTCTCGGCGAGAGGCAGACCGAGTCCGTGACCGCTGCCGGTGCGCGAGCGATCGGCGCGGTAGAAGCGTTCGAAGATATGCGGGAGGTCGGCTTCGCCGATGCCGGCGCCGAAGTCCTGAATGGTGACGGAGAGGCGTGCGTCGTGACGTTCGACGGTGACGATTACTTCGCCGGAGGGATGGGAATACTTGAGCGCGTTGTCGAGCAAGCCTAGGAACAAGCGATGCAGCGCGGGGCGGTTTCCGGCGATGATGGCGGGGACGTCGCCGAGCGCGGTTCGGATGTGGATTTGACGAGTCTGCGCGAGGCTGTTCATTTCCGCGGCGACGGCTTGCAGGATGTCGCGGAGGTCCACCGGAGCGCGCGGCATTTCGACGATCTGGGCGTCGGTGCGGGCGAGGATCAACAGGTCTTCGACGAGTTGCGTCATGCGCTGGGCTTCGGAAACGACGTCTTCGAGCGATTCGCGATAGGACTCGGGCGAACGGCCGCGGCGCAGGGCTAATTCGGCGGTGGTGCGAATGACGGCCAGCGGCGTGCGCAGCTCATGCGAGGCGTCGGCGACGAATTGGGAGAGAGTTTTGACGGCGGATTCGAGGCGCGCGAGCATGGAGTTCAACACTTCGGCGAGGCGCGCGATTTCGTCGCCGGTGGCGGGGACGGGGACGCGCTCCGATAAATTTTCAATGCTGATCATGAGCGCGGCGGCGGTCACATCCTGCACGGGGCGGAGAGCGCGGCGGCTGAGCCACACGCCGCCCAGGCAGGCGATGGCGATCATCACGGGGATCAAGCTCCACAGGAGAACGCGCAGCTCATCGAGGACGTAAACCACGTTGGTGGTGGGGGCGCCGACATCCAAATCGAAAGTAGCGCCGTTGAGAGTAAAGCGGCGCTGCTGCATGCGCACTGCGGGGCCGGCGGTCTGGGCGGCTTCGGGGTAGGCGAAGTTGAAACCGTCGGAGCCATGCAGGATCACGTAGCTGGCGGGCGGCAAGGCCTGGCAAAATTCTTCAAGCTCGTCGCGCAGGTCGACGCCGTTCTTGGCGGATTCGTTGCGGAAATAGCTTTCGAGGCGGCTGGCGCGGCCATCGAGATCGTCGTCAATGTCGGCCAGCAACTGGTGACGCAGGGACACCCACAGCAAAACGCCAAACACGGCCAGGCCCGCGGTGAGCACCACGGCGTACCAGACAGTCAGGCGAAAGCGGATGGAGTGGCTATGCATGGGCTCAGGGCTCCCGCATGATGTAGCCGAAACCGCGCAAGGTGTGGATCAGCTTGGGCTCATGAGTATCGACTTTGTGGCGCAGCTGGCGGACGAACACTTCGAGATTGTTCTGGCTGACTTCGTGATCGAAGCCCCACACCGATTCGAGAATGGCATCGCGGCTGACGGCGCGGCCGCGGTTGCGCATCAGCAATTCGAGGAGTTTGTATTCGCGGGGCGTGAGGTTGACAACTTCGCCGGCGCAGGTGACGCTGCGGCTGGCGGGGTCTAATTTGACAGGTCCGATTTCTAGGCACGCGGCGCGCGGCGTTTCACCGCGGCGGCTGATGGCGCGCAGGCGAGCGTGAAGGACTTCTAGCGGGAAAAGGCTTGGCGAGGTAATCGTCGGCGCCGGAGTCGAGACCGCTGACGATATCGGCGGCGGCATCGCGGGCGGTGAGCATCAGGACCGGGGTTTGATTGCGGCTTTCGCGCAATTTGCGGACGACGGAGAAGCCGTCCATGCCGGGGAGCATGACGTCGAGCACGATCACGTCGAAGCGGGAGGAGAGGGCGATGGCGAGGCCTTCGCGGCCGTTGCCGGAGACGACGGCCTGGTGGCCTTCTTCCTGGAGCGTGCGCGCGAGAAGATCGGCCATGCGCTGCTCGTCCTCGACGACCAGGATTTGCATGCCTACGAGAGTAACAAAGTTCGTCAAGTAACGGGCTTTCTTCGCTGTCCGTCTAAATATTTGGGGCAATTCGCGCTTGACAGGTTCTGGCGGCGTTGTTAAAGTCCCACTGGGAGGTTCTTATGAAACACAAAAGCGCAATCTTACTGGCGGTAATCGCCGGCTTTGTATTGATTCCGGGTTTGGCGCTGGCGCATCACGGGCAGGCTTCTTACAACTTGAAGGAGTCAGTTACGGTGACGGGAACGGTGACGGATTTTCAGTTGTTGAATCCGCATTCGATCGTTTATCTGGATGTGAAAGCGGCGAATGGCGAGGTGCAACATTGGCAGGGTGAGATGACGAGCCCGAATCGTTTGATCCGCGGCGGGTGGAATAAAAAAACCTTGAAGCCGGGGGATACGATCACGTTGACGGGTTGGGGATCGGCTAGCGGAGCGCACTCGCTGTGGATTACGAAATGCGTTACGGCGAGCGGCGAGGAATTGAAACTAGGAGCCGGGGACTGATATGCGCTCTGGTTTCTTGAAATGTATTTTTGTTTTTGCGGGCGTGGCTGCCATGGCGGCGGCGCAGCAGAAGCCGGACCTTTCCGGAGTATGGACGGCGAAAAACGTGCCGGGCGCGCGCTATCGCGGATGGGGCTTCATGGCGGAAGAGCCTCCGATGACGCCGTGGGCGCTGGAGAAATTCAAGCTGACGAAGCCGTCGTTTGGGCCGCGATCGTTTAAAGATTCGAACGACCCGGTGAATCCGACCACTTTGAATGCCACGGGGTGTTTTCCCCCGGGAGTGCCGCGAATTTATTTACAGCCGTTTCCGATGGAGATTATTCAGCAGCCGAATCGCGTGCTGATTATTTACGAGTTCGATCATTTGATCCGGCAAATCTGGATGGATGGGCGGGCGCACGTGAAGGATCTGCCGGGAACTTGGATGGGGGATTCGATCGGCAAGTGGGAGGGCGACACGCTGGTGGTGGACAGCACCGGGTTCAACGACAAGTCCTGGGTCGATCGCGCTGGGCATCCGCATAGCGAGGATCTGCATGTGATCGAACGGTTGAAGAAGACGGACGCTAAGACGTTGCAGATCGACATCACGATCGACGATCCGGTGGCTTATACGAAGCCGTGGGGCGGGCAGTTGCTTTACACGCTGCGGCCGGATTGGAATATTTCGGAATTGATCTGCGTGGATAACGTGAACTTCGATCAGTTTTTGAAGAACGAAGAGGGGCCGGCTAAATAAATCTCACTACCGGGCAAAATAGGGGACAGGCACGAAGTTTCGCAAGAGCGGCGAAATTCGAGCCTGTCCCCTATTTTGCGGACTAGACTTCCGTCACGAGCTGTTTGGCGGCCCAGTCGGGGAAGATCGGCGGGCGCACGGATCTGGGACCGCCGGCGTTGGAGGCTTGGTTATGGCCGGTGCCTTCCACCATTTCGCGTTTGCAATTTACGGCGGATTGATAGAGTTTGAGAGCGCCGGCAGGGTCCATGATGCGGTCGTCTTTGCTGTAGCCGATGAGCATGGGGCACTCGATGCGGTTGGCGCGGCCTTCGAGCGTGTAGTCGGCTAACTTCTTTCTGGCGTCGGTTAAATCTTTGGCGCCTACGATCCAGCGGATGCGTTCTTGAATGGGCGGGTAGTAATCGAAAATATCGTTCAAGAGGCCGAAGGATCCGCTGCTCATGGTGGCGGCTTTGATGCGGGGCTCGCCGCTGGCGGCGCGGGGGACGCCGTAGCCGCCCATGCTGATGGCGGTCATGCCGATTTTTTTGGCATCGACGTCGGGGCGGGTTTCCAGGTAATCGATCATGGCCTTCGCGATGCGTTCGGTGTCGGGCGGGAGGTGGAGATCTTTCAAGCGCAACGCTCCGCCTTGGCCGGGGAAGTCCAGCGCTAGATAAGCCATGCCGCGGGCTACGTATGCGCCGCCGCCTAGGATCGTGGCTTCGGCCATTGTGTCGGCGCCCTGGAAAGCGATCATCACGGGAAAGCGTTTTCCGGCGGGGCCGTTGGGCTTGCGGAAGTAGCCGTCGAGCACGGTTCCTTCGTAGTTGACTTGGACGCGCTCGAAGGGGGCGCGGGTCATCTTCCAGGCTTTGTCGAAGGTCTCGCGCATTTTTTTGTAGCTGGGCATCATGCGTTGATCGGTGACGGGCTGGGGCCAGCAGGCTTCGCGATAGAAGTTCGACGCCTTGAGGTAATACTCGTTGGCGGTTACTTTGCGGCCTTCGGCGGCTAGCTGGTCGGCGGCGCGCTCGTTCTTTTCAGCGACGCGGGTCCACTCGGTGACCCAGCTATCGAGATTGAAGGGCTTCATGCGTTGGGCCACTTCGAGTTGATCGGGGTCGCTGGTGTAGATGGAGGCAGTGAGGCGAATTTCGAGTTGGCCGCCGCCGGGCATGTTGTTGCCGAGGAAGAGCTCGGATTCGGATCGGCCACCCGCTTTGCCTCTGGCGCCGGCTTCAGAGCCCAGGTCCTGCGCTAGCGCTGAGAACGGAACGGCTGCGGAGGCGATGCCGAGCTTCACAAGAGTTCTTCTGTTGAGGCCGAGTAAGGAATTCATACTAACTTCTCCTTTTGAGCTAGGGGTTGAGAGACGCTGCGTAGGCAGCCAGAGCGATCATGTCATCTTCGGTTAGATTCGCGACTACCCGTTTCATTAGAGCGGCGGCGTTGCCTGCGCTGGCTCCGGTTTGGAAGTTGGAGAGTTGACGCACGATGTAAATCGGATGCAGGCCGGCAATGCGGGGAACGTCACCAAGACCTTTGAGTCCTTCGCCGTGGCAGACTGCGCAGGTCACGGTTTTGCCGATTCCGCTGGAGGCGAGGGCGGCGCCTTTTGCGATGCTGCCTTTCGGAACGTAGGCGGTGAAGCCATTGCGCGGGTCGCGGGCGGTGGCGGTTTCAGGGTTGTCGGGCAGTTCGACGATGCGGTTGCCTAAGGCTTCTGTTCCGCCTGAGGGAAGCGGCAGGCGCATGCGGCCTTTGGTGCTGACGTAGCTCTTGGGGAGCGTGTCGGCTTCGACTACTTTGATCCAACCACCGGGCTTCATGGCGGCGAACCATTCGGCGGCTTGGCGGGCGTCGGCGTCGGAGACGACTTTGGCGATGGCGTTCATGCGGGCGGGATCTTTGCGGGCTCCGGTCTTGAAGTACATCATCTGGCGCGCGAGGTATTCGGCGGGGAGACCGGCGAGGTCGGCGGATTCGGGGTGGCCGTGGCCGGACTGCAAGTGACAAGATCCGCAGGCGAGTGCGTTGGGCGGAGTGCCGTGCGCGATCACTTGCGGCAAGGGGCCGTGGTCTTCGGGATACCAATCGGGAGGGTTGGTTAGGTCGTCGATTTGTTCGGGCGTGTAAGATTTGGCGCTGCCGGGCAGGTGACGGGGCTCGCTGCTTTCGGTGACCTTGGGCTGCTCTTTATCGGGAGTGGGGAAGGCCCACGCGGGGCGGACCGCTTGTTGAGCGAGCGCGAGAACGGAAGAGAGAGCGAAGAGGACGAGGTTCTTAGTATTCATAAAGGCGTGCTGGATTATCGACTAGTATTTTTTTGCGGGTGGCGGCGTCGGGCGCCCACACGGGGAGCAGATTCATCAGGCGGCCGTCGTCGATTTGATAGACGGGGTTCAGTTCCGTGGCGGCGCGGCCGGGGGGTGGATTGGAGTTGGGATGCGGCCAATCGGTGCCCCACACGATGCGGTCAGCATTGGCGGCGATGAGGGCTTTCGCGAAGGGAGCCAGGTCCGGGTAATCCGGAGCCTTCATCGACGCGCGATAGGCGCCGGAGATTTTCACGTAGGCTTTGCCGGAGCGGACTAACTCGATGAGATCGGGGAAACCGGGTTGGGCAAGGCCGTGGGCGGTGTCGATGCCTCCGAAGTGATCGAACACCACGGGGACGGGGGACGTCATCACGAGGTCTTTGATGGCGGCGATCACGGCGGGGCTGACGTACATCTGGATGTGCCAGCGGCGGCTCTTCACGCGTTCGACGGCGGCTTGAAAACGGGTGCGCGCAAGGGCGCCGTTGTCCTGGCCGGCGGTGGTGAGATTGATGCGGATGCCTTTGAAACCGGCGCGGGCCATGCTGTCGAGATCGGCTTCGGAAGTTTTGTCACCGATCACAGCGACGCCGCGCGCGCCGGGGCCGTAGGCTTTCATGCCGTAGATGGTGGCGGAATTATCGGTGCCGTAGATACTCGGCGTCACGATCACGACGCGCTGCAGATGGAGGGCGCGATGGAGTGCGGCCATTTCAGCGGGCAGAGCGGCTTCGGGCGTATAGACGCGGCCGGACCAGAAGGGGAACTTGGCGGGGTCACCGAAAATGTGGGTGTGAGTGTCGCAGGCGTTCGCGGGTACGGCGAAATTCACGGCGGTGGAGGGCTGAGACGCTTTCGCAAAAAGGCGACGACTGAGGGTGAGGGCTGCGGCGCCGAACAGAGCTTCGCGTCTGGTGGTTTTGTTCATGGAGCCGGGCACCAGCGAGTATATGTCCGCAGAATAATCGAAGTCAACGGACTTGTATCATTCGCGGTGATTGATATAAACTCAAACGCCGAGGAAGCAACCACACATGACACATAATATTTTTGCAAAGCTTACGCTGGCCGCGGCCGCGCTGGCTGTCACCGCCGGTCCGGTGGCGGCGCAGAATTTAAGCAAGTTCGTAATCTCCGACGAAGCTGCGAAGAAGACCATGATTAAAAATGAAATTAACGCCGAAACTGCGGCGAAAATCGCGCAGGCTTGCGTCGATTTCGCCGTCAAAAACAACCAGGCGATCACGGTTTTTATTCTGTCGCCGACGGGGCAGATTGTGCACTCGCACCGCATGGACGGGCAGGTGCCGATCAACATCGAGACGGCGCTGTTGAAGGCGCAGAGTGTTTTATACACGCGGGATTCGACGCATCAACGCGCGAATATGGTGGCCAATAATTTGGCGCTGCAGATGCGCTGGGCTCCGCTGGGCGTGTTCCCGACGGCGGGCGGGCTGCCGATTGTTGTCGACGGGCAGATGATCGGGGCGATCGGCGTGGGCGGCGGGAACAAGGATGAAGAGTGTGCGTATCAGGCGCTGACGTCGGTGGTGGGTCCGCAACCGCCGCTGGCTGGGCCTCCGCCGGAGCGTCGTCAACCGTAGGCTCTACTTTGAGCGTTCGAGACTGGCGCGGTCCCAATGCGCCAGTTTTGCGCCGGCTTCGTAGGCGCTTTGGCAGAAGTCTAGAATGGCTTGTTCGGGTGAAGCCGCGCTGCGGGCGTCTTCGTATTTTAGGATGAACTCGCCTAGTTGGCGGTCCCAATAAGCGGCGGCGGGGCGCACTGGCTCGGCGTCCAAACCGGGTGGCACGGGGACGCTATAGGCGTAGAACGCGGGGTGCGGGAAGGCGCGATTGCCGGGCCACCATCCGCAACTGGTGACTTCGTGCGAGTAGGCTTCGCGCTGCATGGCGTCGGTGCCTTCTTTTTGCGGGGCGCGGCGGCCGGAGAAGCGCGTCACTGCTAAATCGAAAGAGCCCCAGAAAAAATGCACGGGACTGCACTTGCCTAGGAAACGTGTGCGGAATTGTTTGAGGACGCGATCGCTCTGGACCAGGATGTTGCCGGAAACGTTCGACGTATTCGGTGTCGTAGGACGCGTGATGGTGGTCTTGATCGAAGGGAGTGGTGTCGTCGAACTCTACGGGCACGCGATAGATTTTCACTTCGATGCCGAGCATTTTGAGCGCGGCCATGTATTCGGCGTAGAAATCGGCGACGGAGCGCGGGTAGAGGCGCATGGAGTGCAGGCAGCCGGAACTGGCTCGCATCCACAGCTGGTGCGCGACTAGATCGAATTCGATTTCGAGCGTGCCGGAGGCGCAGGGGATGGCGGAGGTGGTCAGGCCGCGTGGCGTTACGTACAGCGGAACGTTCCACCAGTGGTTTTCGAGCGGGGCTAGCTTGAGGCGCGTTTTGCCTACGATCTGCGTCCACATGTGGAGCGTGTCACAGGTTTTTTCCCACTCGGCGAAAGGTAATGCGGGCCAGTTGGCTTGGGTCATGCGTCAACTCGGCCATCAACTCGGCTCAAGCATCACCTCGTCGATGTAGCACCAGGCCCAGTCTTCACCGGGCTCGAAGGATTTTACGATGGCGTGCTTGGTCGAGTGAAAGTGTTTTGTCGCGTGTTTGTTCTTCGAAGAATCGCAGCAGCCAACGTGGCCGCAGGAAAGGCACAGGCGCAGGTGAACCCAGGTGTCGCCCATCTTCAAACATTCTTCGCAACCTTTGGACTTGGGTTTTACGTCGTGAATCTGGTTGAGGTGCGAACAGCTCGGCACGGGATGCCCCCTAGGATTTGATCTTCAGCAACTTGGCTGCGTTTTCACCCAGGATCGCACGCTTATCGGCGTCGCTGAGGCCGGGGGTCTTGAGGATGTCGTCGACGATGGTGTTGCTCCAGGGAAAGGGATAGTCGGTACCGATCATGAGCTGGCTGGCGCCACATTCGGCTACCAGGTGGCGGACGCCTTCGGTGGTGAAGACCATGGTGTCGAAATACAGTTGGCGCAGATATTCGGAGGCGTGTTTTTTCGCGCCTTTGCATTGATCGGGGAAGCGGTTGCAGCCGTAATCGGAGCGGCCGGCGTAGGACGGAAGATAGCCGCCGGCGTGGGCTGCGCAGACTTTGAGTGCGGGGAATTTGTCGAGGGTGCCGTCGAAGATCAGGTGCGATAGAAAGATGGTGGTTTCGAGCGGATTGCCGATTACGTTGGTCAGTCCGCCGCCGCCCGCCAAGCGCTTGTTCATTTCGGGGATGCCTTGCGGATGCATGAAGACCAGGCAGCCGAGGTCTTCGGCTTTTTTCCAGAAGGGATCGAATTTCGCGGCGGAGAGTTCGTCGCCGTTGACGTGGCCTCCGATGGCGGCGCCGCGGAGGTTGTATTTCTTGACGCCTTCTTCGAGTTGCTCGGCGGCGAGATCGGGGTATTGCAGAGCTACGGAGGCGAAAGCTACGAAGCGGTCGGGATATTTGGCGCACAGTTCGGCTAGTTTTTCGTTTTGGAGTTTGATGACTTGGGTGACGACGTCGCGCTCGGCTGAATACCAGGTGGGGTTGATGCTGAGGGCTTGCATGTCGGTGCCCCATTCGTCCATGCGGGCGAAGCGTTCGGCGGCCATGGTGCCGTCGATGAGGGAGGCATCGTCGGCACCGGTTTTGCGGCCGAGTAAGGCGGTGGCTTCGGGGACGACGACGTGGGCGTGGATGTCGATGGTGCGGATGCGGCGACCGCCGACCCTGACTTCGCGCTTCTTGGCCGCGGTCGCGGGCTGGGCGTGCAAGTGTTGGTTCATGAGGTGGCAGCCGGTGAAAACGACTCCGGCGTTTTTCAGGAACTGGCGGCGATTGGTCATGTAAAATCCTTCCCGTGAAGTGTATCAGTTTTTCGGCGATGTAGGTTAGATTATAGATTCGGTCTTCTATGAATTCTTTAGTCAAGCTGGAGCGTAGGGGGCGGGTGGCGGTGGTCACCGTCGATAATCCGCCGGTGAATGCGATTGCGGCGGGGGTGCCGGAGGGGCTGGAGTCGGCGCTGGCGGAGGCGCAGGCGGATGCGGGCGTGGACGCGATCGTGGTGATCGGCGCGGGGAAAACTTTCATCGCGGGGGCGGATCTGGCGGAGTTTGCGCGGACGGGCGAGGGTCCGGATCTGCACAAACTTTTGGTCATGTTGGAGGACAGTCCGAAGCCTACCGTGGTGGCGGTGCATGGGACCGCGTTGGGTGGCGGCGTCGAAATTGCGATGGCTGCGAATTACCGGGTGGCGGCGGCGGACGCGCAACTCGGGATGCCGGAGGTGACGATCGGCGTGGTGCCGGGGGCGGAGGGCACGCAGCGGTTGCCGCGGTTGGTGGGGATCGCGAAGGCTGTCGACATGTTGATGACGGCGGCTCCGGTGAAGGCTGCGGAGGCGCTGGCGATCGGGTTGGTGGATCGCGTGGTCGAGGGCGATTTGCTAAGTGGGGCGGTGGCGTTCGCTGAGGAGATGGCGGCTAAGGGCGGTCCGCATCCGAAGGCTCGCGAGAAGAGCGTTGACGCTCAAAATAGCTCGGCGGCTTTTGCGGCGGGGCGGGAGTTGGCGGGGAAGATCCGGCGGAATCAGACGGCTCCGCTGGCGGTGCTGGAGGCGCTGGAGGCGGCGACTACTTTGCCGTTCGAGGCGGGGTGCAAGAAAGAGCGCGAGTTGTCCGAGGCTAGTTTGCGGTCGCCGCAGGCGCAGGCTTTGATTCACGCGTTTTTTGCGGAGCGGGCGGTGGGGAAGGTTGCGGGTGTTTCGAAGGACACGGCGACGTATCCGATTCGGCAGGCGGCGATCATTGGGGCAGGGACGATGGGCGGCGGGATCTCGATGGCGTTAGCGAATGCGGGGATTCCGGTGCGGCTCAAGGATTCTGGTCAGGCGGCTCTCGATCGCGGGATGGCGGGGATTCGCAAGAACTACGAAAGTTCGGTGAAGCGCGGGCGCATTACGGCGGAGGTGATGCAGCAGCGGATTGCGATGATTCGTCCGCAGTTGGTTTACGACGGGTTTGACGAGGCGGACATTATCATCGAGGCGGTGTTTGAAAGCATGGATCTGAAGAAGCAGATCTTTGCGGAGATCGATGGGATTGCCAAGCAGGAATGTGTGCTGGCTACCAATACTTCGACGCTGGATATCGATGAGATTGCGGGGGTTACGGGGCGGCCCGAGATGGTGATCGGGCTGCATTTTTTTAGTCCGGCGCATGTGATGCGGCTGCTGGAGATCGTTCGAGGGAAGGCCACGTCGGCGGAGGTGGTGGCTACGGTGTTGGCGCTCGCCAAAGCATTACGCAAGGTCGGTGTTTTGGTGGGCAACGGATATGGGTTCGTGGGGAATCGCATGATGTTTCCTTACATGCGTGAGGCGCAGCTGCTGGTGGAGGAGGGGGCTACGCCGGCGCAGGTGGATGGCGCGTTGACGGAGTGGGGCATGGCGATGGGGATTTTCGCTGTGGACGACATGGGCGGTCTGGATTTAGGGGCGCGATGTTTTGCGGATATTCGAGCGATGCAGGGTCCGGGACCGCGGATGCCGGTGATGCTCGACAAGTTAGTCGCGATGGGGCGGTTGGGGCAGAAGACGGGGGCGGGGTGGTATCGCTATGACGAGACTCGCAGACCTATTGAGGATCCGGAGATTGAGTCGCTGATCGAGCGGACGGCGCGGGAGATTGGGGTTGCGCGGCGGACAATTTCGCGGGATGAAATTATTGAACGGTGTTTGTACTCGATGATTAATGAGGGCGCTAAAATTTTGGAAGAAGGGCGCGCGGCGCGGGCTTCGGATATCGACACGATTTATATGACTGGGTATGGATTCCCGGCGTATCGCGGGGGGCCGATGTGGTATGCGGACACGGTGGGGCTGGATAAGGTAGCGGCGCGCGTGAAGGAGTTTCATCGGGAGCATGGGGAGTTGTGGGCACCGGCTCCGTTGTTGGAGCGGCTGGCTGCCGAGGGGAAAACGTTTGCGAGTCTGGATGGTGCGCCATGACGGCGGCTCGGCCATTTCGGGATGTGAAGCTCGGCTCGCGCGAGGTGGTGGTGGAGCGCGGGGCGGGCGGTGTGGTTTACGTCAGGCTGGCGCAGGCGTTGGGCGAGTATCCGGCGCGGATGACGGACAAGCTGGATTATTGGGCGGAACACACTCCGGAGCGGACTTACATCGCCAAGCGTGTTGACGGCGGCGAGTGGCGGCGGATAACGTATCGCGAGGCTCGGGACACGGCGCGGCGGATTGGGCAGGCGCTGGTGAATCGCGGGTTATCGGTGGAGCGGCCTATTGCGATTGTCTCGGGCAACGATTTGGAACACGCGATGTTGGCGTTGGGCGCGATGTACGCAGGGGTCCCGTTCTCGCCGCTGTCGCCATCGTATTCATTGCTGGTTACGGATTACGCAAAGCTGAGGCACATTTTCGGATTGCTGACACCGGGGCTGGTGTTTGCTGCTAGCGGAACGCAATTCGCGAAGGCATTGAACGTGGTGATGCCGAAGGAGGCGGAGTTAGTGGTGACGCGCGATCCGCTGCCGGGGGCTACTTTGTTTTCGGAGTTACTGGAGACCGTAGCAGGTGCGGGGATCGATCAGGCGCATGCGAGGGTGACGCCGGATACGGTGTTCAAGATTTTGTTCACGTCTGGATCGGTGGGGAAGCCGAAGGGTGTGATGAATACGCATCGCATGTGGTGCAGCAATCAGGAAATGGTGCGCACTTGCTGGCCGTTCATCGCTGAGGAGCCTCCGGTGATTTTGGAATGGCTGCCGTGGAATCACACTTTCGCCGGCAATAAGGACATGGGGCTGATCCTTTATAACGGAGGTTCGTTGTACTTAAACGACGGCAAGCCGGTGCCGGGACAGTTCGAGGAGACGATTCGCAATCTTCGCGAGGTCAAGCCCACGATTCATCTGGACGTGCCGGTCGCGTTCGATGCGCTGGTGCCGTATTTACGGAAGGATCGGGAATTTGCGAAGCAGTACTTCAGTCATTTGAAGGTTATGTTTTATGCGGCTGCCGGGTTGTCGCAGAAGACTTGGGAAGATCTGGAAAACATCGCGCTGGATGTGGTGGGCGAGCGGTTGTTGATGCTGACGGGGTTGGGATCGACGGAGACTGCGCCTTATGCGATGTGGGTGGGGCGGGAGGCGGCGCGCGCGGGCGAGGTGGGGTTGCCGGCTCCGGGAGTCACGCTGAAACTGGGGCCGGTGTTGGGCAAATTGGAGGCCCGCGTGAAAGGGCCCAGCATCACTCCGGGGTATTGGCGTCAGCCAGAGCTTACGGCGGCGGCTTTCGACGAAGAAGGGTTTTACAAGATGGGCGATGCGCTGCGCTACATCGAAGAAGGGAATCCGGCGCGCGGGTTTCTTTTCGATGGGCGCGTAGCGGAGGATTTCAAGCTGAACACCGGGACTTGGGTGAGCACAGGTCCGCTGCGGAGTGCGTTTCTCGCGCATTTTGTGCCTTATGCGAAAGAGGTTGTGATCGCGGGGCGCGACCGGGCGTACGTTACGGCGATGGTGTTCCCGGATGCGAACGCTTGCCGCGAGCTCGATGACGCTGCGCTGCGCGCGAAGTTTGGGGAGTTGCTGAAGTCGTTTGCGGCGAAGAGTACCGGGCTTTCGACGCGTGTGGCGGCTATTATCTTGCTGGACACTCCGCCTTCGATCGATGCGCATGAGTTGACGGATAAGGGATCGATCAGCCAGCGTGCGGTGCTGGAGAATCGAGCTGACGTTGTGGAGGAGCTGTACACTGACTCGCCGCGCGTGATTAGGACACTATGACGATTGCAGAGAGAACCAAACGTATTAACGCTGCCGATTTGGTGGCTATCGATGTACACGTGCACGCGATGACGGTGGAGAAGAAGCAGGATGGGAGCACGTTCGGGCAATCGGCGTCGAAGTATTTTGGCGCGGATATGGCGGACAAGGGGTCGGAGGTTTTGGGCGCTTATTACCGCGAGCGCAAGATGGCGGCGGTGATTTTTTCGGTGGATGAGTCGTTGTCAGGGGCGCCTTTCTTGGGGAACGACAAGGTTGTGGAGATTGCGGCCGCTAGTCCCGACGTTTTGATTCCGTTTGCTAGCATTAACCCGCATCGCGGTAAGGAGGGCGTGAACGAGGCGAAGCGGCTAGTGGCTGGGGGCGCGATCTGCGGATTCAAGTTTCATCCGCCGCTGCAGGAGTTTTTTGCTAACGACCGGATGGCTTATCCGCTGTATGAGGTGATCGCGGAGTCCGGGCTACCGGCTCTGTTTCACACGGGACATAGCGGGATTGGGACGCGCGTGCGCGGCGGTGGGGGAGTGCGGCAGAAGTATGGGAATCCGATTTACCTCGACGACATCGCGGTGGATTTTCCGGACATGCCGATGATTCTGGCGCACCCGTCGTTTCCCTGGCAGGACGAGGCGATTTCGGTGTGTCTGCATAAGCCGCAGGTTTATATCGATTTGTCGGGATGGTCCCCGAAATATTTTTCGCCGCTGCTGATTCAGTATGCGAATACGCTGCTGAAGGACAAGATGTTGTTTGGGTCGGATTTTCCGGTAATCACGCCGGACCGGTGGCTGAAGGATTTCGAGACTATTGGGATTAAAGATGAAGTGCGGCCGATGATTCTCAAGGACAATGCGGTGCGTTTGTTTGGGTTGAAGAATCAGACTACGTAGCGGCCGGCATCCAACAGTCGGCGAGCGATTTTGCGGCGCAGGGCGATGGTGTCGACGGGCGAGGCGGGAGGGCGGATGGGCGGCTCTAATCCGCGGGCGGCGTAGATTTCGCGGTTGGCCGATGCGATGCGCTCTTCGGCTTGGTGGCGTATGAGGGCGCACATGTCTTGTGCGTGGGCTCCGAGTTTTTGCGCTCGCAGCTCGGCCGATTCGAGGGCGAAGGTTTGGATGGCGATGTCAGCGAGGGCGGTTCCTACTTCTTGCTCGCGTGAGATCAGGACGCGGTTGATTTCGTTGGTGCCTTCGAAGATGCGGAAGATGCGGGCGTCACGGTAGAAGCGTTCGACGGCGTAATCCTGATGGTAGCCGTAGCCGCCGTGGATTTGGACTCCTTCATCGACGACGTAACCGACGGCTTCGGACGCGTACACTTTCACTATCGAACATTCGAGTGCCAGGTCCTTGATGGCGCTGGCTTGTTGGATCTGGCCGACTACACGCCAGAACATGGATTCGACGGCGAAGATGCGCACGGCCATTTCGGCTAGTTTGTGCTGAATGGCGCCGAATTCCGAAATCGTTGTGCCGAAGGCTTTGCGCTCTTTTGCGTAGGCCAGGCTCAGGGCTAGAACTTCTTTTGACGCTCCGGCTGCGTAGGGGCCGATTTTCAGGCGTCCGATGTTGAGGACGTTGAAGGCGATGATGTGGCCGCGGCCTACTTCTCCTAGAACATTTTCGACGGGGACGGCGACGTTATCTAAATATAAAGCTGTGGTGGAGCTGCCGTGCAAACCCATCTTGTGTTCTTCGGCGCCAGGGGTCACGCCGGGGAAGGCGCGCTCGACCAGAAACGCGGTGAATTTCTCCCCGCCTACTTTGGCAAAGACGGTGAAGAGGTCGGCGATGCCGCCGTTGGTGATCCACATCTTTTGGCCGTTCAGGATGTAGTGTTTTCCGTCGGGGGTGAGATCTGCGCGGGTGCGGATGGCCATGGCGTCGGTGCCGGCTTGGGGCTCAGTCAGCGCGTAGGCTCCGATCATGCTGGCGTCCGCAAGCTTCGGCAGGTACTTGGACTTTTGTTCTTCGGTTCCGAAATAGATCAGAGGCAGTGCGCCGATGCCGGCTTGCGCGCCGTGTGTCACTAGATACGACGCGTCGCGGGCGAAACACTCTTCTACGATCATCACGGAGGCGAGATCGAGTTCCATGCCGCCGAAGCGTTCGGGAATGGAGATGCCTGTGAAGCCTAGCTCGGCGGACTTGCGGAGGACGCGCAAGAGTACGCCGGGGTCTTGGCGGTGAATAGCGGCGAGGTTGGGGGCGACTTCTGCGGTCCAGAAGGCTTGCGCGGTGCGGGCGATCGAGAGGTGTTCCGCGGTTAGGTTTTCGGGAGTCAGGCAGTCAGCCATCGCATCAGGAAAAAGTGGCGGCCGCAGAGCGAGCAGCGGTAGGGGAGCAGGAACCAGTGGATGGCTTTCTCCATGGCGTTGCGCGCGCCTACGCCGCGGAATTCGACCGATCGGCAATTGGGGCAGCGCCTGGAAAATAGCACGTGATCCTAACCGTCGGTTTTCGCGGCGCCACCGATGGCGGTGGCCAGTCGATTGCGGAAGGAGCGGCCGCTGGCGGAAACTTTGGGCTGGTTGCCGCGGCTGAGGTCGGGACGGCTGGCTTCTTTGGCGGCTTCGATTTGTTCGGGAGTGCGGACGTCGGGCTCGGAGAGTTTCACTTTTTCGCGCGCGCGTTCTACTTGGCGTTTGTGGCGCTTGGCTAATCGCTTGTCCATACCTTAACAGTACACCTGCGATAGGGTCGACAGGGTAACCCGGATGTTGTCAGGCTTAAGCGATTTACCATGCTTAAGTACCGAGGGGTTAGCCACATTCTTGTACAATCATCACAGTAAAAGGCAGTCATAGGACCAGGAGTCCAGAAATATGCTGGCGAAAATAGCTGCTGTTAGGGGGCGCCTGATCGCTTCGGCCCTCACACGGATAGTGAGCATTCTTGCGCTCGCGGTCGCCGTGGCCTATGCATTCACTTTTATTCCAACCTCCGTGGCCGATACCGACGTTCGCATTGTTCTGGACAGTCCAAAGGTACGTCGCCTTCTCATAGAGCGAGGCAAGCGGGACAAGTCGGTAGAAGAGGCGGTTCAAGCCGTCTTGCATAAGGCGGCGGAGGATCGGGAACCGCATCCCGTAATGGACATGGCGGAGCACCCCGAGAAGTACACTGCAGGGCGAGATCAAGATCTCCAGACGATTGCAAAAGAGCCGAGTCTAGCCTTGCCGAAAGGAACGTACCTTTGGACGTCTGACAGATCAACTGATGCGAAATGTAATCTAGACGCATTGAGTACGACCGTTTTTCAGAAGGTTCGCGTCGTTAGTTGGCGAGACCATGGCAAAGAAGGATGGATATGTGGACCGGCTCGACCTCTCTTTAAGATCGATCCATGAAGCCGCTTGGAGAAGATGCTCGCCTTAAATGCGGGCGGAAGGCCGCCCCAATCTTCGGTGAGGATGATCAGCGGTGACAGTTGCCACCTACTTGTCAATCCGTGCGGCTAGCATTACTTGGCGTTTTGAAATCGCGGTCCCGAATGCGTGTTGCCCCTAGTCTAGGATCGTCAGCGGTTTGGACAGAAAGGGGTATCGCAATTATGATCGTTGTATTTCCTCCGTCTCCAGCCGGTAATTAGGCTGGCGCAAAGGGGCGCCGCCGGGGTGCGGCGCTCCGCGCGATTTTGATCAGTACCATTGGTTTACGGCCAAGTCTCTGGTAGTATGAGCGGTAGTAAGACCGTAGAACTAAGCAAATGGCTGCCTTCGGGAGAAGCCTTTGCCTGATTCTCACGCTGTGGATGACGGGATCACGCACCCCGACGGTCATCCCGCCTAGATTGCCTGACTCTAGCCCTTGGTGGGATCAGGCCTCCCTCGAAATCCAACAACACGCGCTACGCCTGCGCAAGGCCGGAGACTTTCCCGCGGCTGAGGCTCTGTATCAGCAGGGCTATCGGGAAGCCGTGCACCGGGGCGACCGGCTGGCGGCGGCGCGTTACCTCATGAGCGCGGGCGGCAGCCAGATGTTTGCGCTGGAGTATCGGGCGGCGCTGGGAACCTTTTTACAAGCGCGGGATTTGGCTTCCGGGCTTGAAGATCATGCGGATTTGGGCGGCATCGACGTCAATCTGTCCAGTTTGTATTTGCAGATGTGGGATGTTCCGGCGGCTACGCGGGCGGCGGAAGAAGGGCTGCACGAAGCCCGGCTGGTGAATGCCGCGTGCGGCTTACTTCGCACCTCCTTTGCTGATGCAGATGGGGCGCATCCATGCGCTGCTCGATGACGGCCAGGCGCGCGGGTTCTTCGCGGCGGGCATCGAAGCGGCGCGGGCGCGGGACGACGTGGCGATCGAAGCGCTGGCCTGGGATCTGCTGGGCGAGGAGGAACTCGGCTCCGCACATCTGCAGGAAGCTGAAGGCGCATTCCTGGAGGCTTACCGTTTGCGGCGATTTTTTCGCGCGGGCGAACTTGGTTTGTCGTTTGGGCGTCTGGGAGCGCTGGCGTTGGCGCGCGGGGATTTTCGGACTGCTGAACGCCTGACGCAATGGGCGCTAGATGCGGAGCGGCGGGGCGCACCGGCAGGGGCCGAGTATGTCCTGCTCCACCAAAGGGGACGAGTACGGCTAGCCCGTGGAGAGGATGACGCCGCGCTTCGCGACTTTTCCTTAGCCCTGGATGCCGCGGCGCGGTGGCGTCTGGAGGTGCTGCCGGCGCAATCGACGCTCACCAGCACCAATATTGCGCTCGAACAGGAGATATTTCATTCGTTCATCCAACTGGCCGCGGAGCAGGCGTTCCAATACGGGAATGCGGTTTGGGCCGCAAAGGCGTGGGAGGCGGTGGAGCTGAATCGCGCATCGAGCTTGCGCGAAAGCCTGGCATTGGCGGGAGTTTGGCGAGAAAAACTGCCCTCGGAATACTGGGAAACGCTGGCGCAGTTGGGCGCGCGGGAGCGCATTCGGCCGCTGAGCGAAAACCGTCTCCTTTCGAGACTTACCGAAATGGAAGCGCAAGCCGGATTGGGCTTCAGACGCGAAGAAAGTAGAGAATATTCTCAGCCGGAATTCACTTATATCATTTTCAGGAAGGATTAAGAGACTCCGAATTACTCCTCAGCTTTGAGTTAGGGAAAAAGGAGTCGTACCTGTGGGCAGTCAGCCGGAGTTCGCTGCGGTTATACCGGCTGGCGTCCGAGCAGGATATCGCGAAAGCCGTGCAGATTTTTCGCGAGGCATTTCCGCCGGCGGCGCGGAGGCTGCCCGGCGGGGACTGCAGTTGTACCGGCAATTGTTCGGGCAACTGAGTCCGCTGGAAACCCAAAAACCAGCATGGCTATTGTCGCTGGACGGTGCGCTCTTTAACATCCCTTTTGCTGCGCTAGTGACGGAGCAGCGGGGCGGCAACACGGAGTATTTAGTGGAGCGGCATTCTTTGCAAACCGTTCCGGGGGCGCTGCTGCTGAGCGCGTCCGCGGATCCTGAAATTCAGGGTGGTCATCGACGGCGCGGCGAATTTCTGGGGGTGGGCGATCCCATCTATAACCAGGCTGATCCGCGCTGGAGCGGGTCGGTCTCGAACCGTCAGGTCGGGAGGGCAGTTGCAGCGGCTGGTGGGGAGCGGGGATGAGATTGCAGGCGAGCGCGGGGATTTGGGACGACGGCGGCGGCACTTCGCTGCTGCTGCAAGGCACGCGAGGCGCGGCGCGAGGGCTTTTTAGGGAGCTTAGACGCGCGGCCGGCGGTGATCCATCTGGCGACGCATGTGCTTTTCCCGAGCGCCAACCGGGAACAGGCGCTGATCGCTTTCGGCATGGGCGCTTCGCGCCGCACAGCCGGAATTCCTCACCACTTCTGAAGTAGCCCGGCTGCGGGCGCCGGGCGCTTTGGTGGTGATGACGGGCTGCGCAGCCAACGCGGGAGAGGCGCGCGCCGGCGCGGGACTACTGGGATTAACCCGGGCGTGGCTGATGGCGGGAGCCAGCACCGTGATCTCCACCGCATGGCCGGTCGAAGACAATTCGGGCGCGATGTTTGCGCGGTTCTATTTCTATTTGCGGAATCATTCGGCAGCCGAAGCGCTGCGGCTCAGCCAGAGGGAAGTGGCCCACTCCAGAACTGGGCGCGATGCGCCAGCCTCCTGGGCTTCCTATCAAGTGACCGGAGGAACCCACTAAATGCTCTCTCCAGACCCTGCCGGAAGCAATCGGCCGCCGCCGGATGAAGCGGCGATAGAAACCGAACTCTCGCGTGGCCGTAGCGGCCGGCGCGGGAGCTCGCAGCGTAAGTCCCGAGCTGGCTCAGGCGGCTGTCTGAGAACTCAGAAGTCTACGCCGGCTGGGTAAAGCTGGTGGGGCGAATCCGCACCAGCCAGACGGATGGCATGGCGGAGTTGTATCACCTGTTCTCCAAAGGCGTTCGCTTTTATTTGTGCCGCCAGTTGGGATTGCAGGATCTGGACGATCGGGTTCACGACACCTTTGTGGTGGTGGTGCAGGCGATCCGGCGCGGGGAACTGCGGGAACCGGAAAGGCTGATGGGATTTGTGCGGACGATCGTGCGCCGCCAGGTAGCTTCGCATATCGACAAGGCGGTGCAGACGCGGCGCGAGCAAATGGATCTGGACGCCAGTTCGCGCGTGGCGGACCCGCACGGGAATCCGGAAGAGGCCGCGATCTTCCACCAGAAGGAGGATTTGATCCGCAAGGTGCTCTGCCGAATTGACCAGCCGGGATCGGGAGATCCTGACCCGCTTCTACCTGGAGGAAGAGACCCAGGAGGAAATTTGTACCGAAATGACGCTCACCGAGACCCAGTTTCGCTTGTTGAAATCGCGCGCCAAGTCCCGTTTTGGGGAGCTGGGCAAGAAAAGACTGGCGCAGGGAGCTTTAACCGCGATTTGTATGAGAACTTCGGCGGGCGCGTCCCACTAAGGAACAGAGTGCCGGATTGGCACCGTCCCGGTTTGGGCCAAAGGTTCCGCCGCGGCACAGTTTTGGTACGTGGAGGAAAGCATGTCGTTGGACACTTTACCCTCGGTCCCCGTTCACCCGACGGAGGATCTTCTGGAGGAGTACTCGTTTGGACGTGTGTGGGAACCTGCGCTGGCGCCGCTCGAGGAACATTTGCTCGATTGCACTCTGTGCCAGGACAGGCTGTTGGCGGTGGATGAATACACGGCGCTCATGAAAGCCGGGATCGCCGCCCTCGAGCGGGAACGCGAGGCCACCCGGCCTTCGTCCGCACTTCGCAATTTCCTGGTGCGCCAGTGGCTGCTTCGCTACCGCAGTGATGTTGCGTGCTGGCTGGCGTCACTGTTGGTGCTGGCCGGCCTGCAGCCATCTGGCGAAGCGGTCGGCGTCGTGCCTCTGCCGATGACGGTTAAGTTAACGGCGTTGCGGGGAGGCGATGGGGACGGGGTGGCGCGCGCGCCTTTCGGACGTCCCTTGGAGCTTGACGTTCGATCGAACGGACTTGCCGGCCGCGTCGGCCTACCGTCTGGAAGTGGTCAGTTCCACGCGGCCACCGGCTGTGGAGCGGAGCGGCGCAGGTCGGAACCGCAAAGTCTTTCGGCGCGCGTGACAGCGCGTCTGGCGCCGGGAGCGTATTGGGTGCGGCTCTATGCGGACCGGCCAATTGCGGCGCGAATTCGGGTTGCGCGTGGAGTAGCGGGCGGCGCCGGCCGGAGCGGCGCTAAAATGAAAACTTGGAATCCCCTACGCCCGCTACTGCCGTTCTGCGGCACAATTGGACCCTGGCTGAGATCGAAGCCATCTACACGGCGCCGCTGCCGGACTTGATTTTTCGCGCGCAGACGGTGCATCGCGCGCATCATCGCACGGACGAAGTGCAGGGATGCGTGCTGTTGAGCATCAAGACCGGCGGCTGTCCGGAGGATTGCGCTTATTGTCCGCAATCGGCGCACTACAAAACCGGCGTCGAACGCGAGGGATTGCTGAGCGTGGAGGCGGCGCTGCGAGGCAGCCCGCAACGCCAAAGCGCAGGGCGCGACTCGTTTCTGCATGGGCGCGGCGTGGCGCGACATTCCCAAGGGCGAGCAGTTCGAGCGCGTGCTCGACATGGTGCGCGGCGTGCGGGCTTTGGGGATGGAAGCGTGCTGCACGCTGGGCATGCTGACGGACGAGCAGGCGGCGGCGCTGGCGGAGGCGGGGCTCACCGCGTACAACCACAATCTGGATACGTCGTCGGAATTTTACGGCGAGATCATCAGCACGCGCACTTATGAGGACCGGCTGGCGACGCTCGAGCGCGTGCGGCGCTCCGGCGTGACGGTGTGCTGCGGCGGCATCATCGGGATGGGCGAGAGCCGGCAGGAACGCTACCGGCTGCTGCGCGAACTGTCGACGCTCGATCCGCATCCGGAAAGCGTGCCGGTGAATATGCTGGTGCGCGTGGAAGGGACGCCGCTGGCGAAGCAGCGCGCCGAAGATCCGCTGGAACTGGTGCGCATGATCGCGACGGCGCGCATTCTGATGCCGGAGTCGATGGTGCGGCTGAGCGCGGGGCGGATGTCGCTTTCCGATGAAGCGCAGGCGCTGTGTTTCCTGGCCGGGGCGAACTCGATCTTCATGGGCGATAAGCTGCTGACGACGCCGAATCCGGAGGCTAATGTGGACCGGCAGTTGTTCGACAAGCTGGGCATGCGGCTGATGCCTGCGGATGTCCAAGTTCATGCCTGATGCGGTGAGCCTCGCGGCTGCGGGAACGGCTGGCGGCGATTGACGCGAGCGGCCTGCGGCGAACGCTGCGGCCGCCGGCGGGCATCGATCTTTGTTCCAACGATTATCTGGGGCTGGCGGAGCATCCACTTTTGAAACAGCGGATGGCGGACGCGGTGATGGCGGAGGGCGTGGGCAGCACGGGCTCGCGATTGCTGCGCGGGGAGCGCGGCGGGTTTCGCTTGCGTGGAAGAAAAGTTCGCGCGCTTCAAAGGGACGGAGCGGAGCCTGTACTTTTCGAGCGGGTATCTGGCGAATCTGGCGGTGCTGACGACGTTTGCCGAAGCGGGCGATGTGATTTTTTCGGATGAGCGCAATCATGCGAGTCTGATCGATGGGGCGCGGTTGTCGCGCGCGCGGCGGGTGGTGTTTCCGCACAACGATGTGGCGGCGCTGGAGCGTCTTTTGCGCGAGGATTTGGGCGAAGGTCAAAAGTTCGTCGTCGTCGAGTCGCTATTCAGCATGGATGGGGACAAGGCGCCGCTCGCGGAATACGTTGCGCTGTGCAGGAGCGCTGGGGCGGCGCTGATTGTCGATGAAGCGCATGCTGTCGGGGTTTACGGCGAGCACGGCGAGGGATTGGCTGGCGAGGTTTTCTTGTCGATCAATACGGCGGGCAAGGCGCTGGGGGTGAGCGGTGCGTTCGTCGCGGGGTCCGGCGGACGCGATTGAATCCTTGATCCAGCGTGCGCGGCCGTTTATTTTTTCGACGGCGGCTCCGCCCGCGATCGCTGCGGCGCTGGCGGCTAGTCTGGAAGTTATCGCGAACGAGCCGGAGCGGCGCGAGCGGCTGCTGGGGCGGGCTCGCTATTTGCGGGGGCGGCTGGGGCTCGACGGGGATTCGCCGATTATTCCGGTGATCATTGGGGAAAACGAAAGGCAGTGGCGGTCGCGCGGGAATTGCAGGCGGCGGGATTCGATGTGCGGGCGATTCGTCCGCCGACGGTGCCGGCGGGGACGGCGCGATTGCGGGTTGCGGTGAACAAGGGGCTGAGCGAAGAGGTGCTCGACCGGTTTGTCGCTGCGCTCGAAGCTGCGACCAAAGCATGAAGGGCCTTTTCGTCACCGGGACGGATACCGGCGTCGGCAAAACCGTTGCGTCGGCGGCGCTGATGCAGCGCTATCGCGGGGTCGCTGCCGCTGCGGTATTGGAAGCCGATTCAGACGGGCATCGAAATCGATGACGACACGGCGACGGTGCGGCGGCTGGGCGCGGCGTCGGCGGCAGGAGATTTTCGAAGAAGGCGTGCGACTGGAGAAACCGGTTTCGCCGCATCTGGCGGCGCGTTGGGCGGGAACGCGAATCGACCTGGCGGAATTGCGCGCGACTGCTGCCGGACGAACGCGGACACGAGTTGGATCGTCGAAGGCGCGGGCGGATTGCTGGTCCCGATCAACGAATGGCAGACGATGGCGGATTGGATCGCGTATCTTTCGCTGCCGGTGGTGGTGGTGGCGCGCTGCGGGCTCGGGCACCATCAATCACACGCTGCTGACGCTGGAGGCTCTGCAGACGCGGTGGCTGCGGGTGGCGGGCGTGATTGATGATCGGCGAACCGAATGCGGAGAACCGCGCGGCGATTGAGCAGTACGGGCGCGTGCCGGTGATTGCGGAGATGCCGTTGCTGACGCCGCTCGATCCGGGGTTGCTGGGGGCGTGGAGCGCGACGCATCTGGATCCGCAGGGGCGCTTGTTGGAGTTTCTGCGATGAGTTTGAACGATCGCGATCGCGCGCACGTGTGGCATCCTTACACGCAGATGCTGACGCAGCCTCCGCTGCTGCCGATTGTGCGCGGCGAGGGCGTGTATCTTTACACCGAAGACGGGCGCAAGATTCTCGACGGAATTTCTTCGTGGTGGGTGAATATTCATGGGCATTCGCATCCTAAGCTGAATGCGGCGCTGGCGGCGCAGGCTCGCGAGATCGAGCAGGTGATTTTCGCGGGGTGCACGCACCGGCCGGCGGTGGAATTGGCGGAGCGGCTTGGTGGAGGTGATGCCGCCGGGCTCAATCGCGTGTTTTATTCGGACAACGGGTCGACTGCGGTCGAAGCTGCGATCAAGATGGCGGTGCAGTATTGGCGGAATCGCGGCGAGCCGCAGCGCACGGGATTGATCACGCTGCATCATGCGTATCACGGCGACACGGTCGGCGCGATGTCGGCGAGCGAGGATTCGCTGTTCACGCGCGCGTTCACGCCGCTGCTGTTTCCGGTGGCGCGCGCGCATTCGCCGTATTGTTACCGATGTCCGCTGGGGTTGAAGCGGGCGACGTGCAAGATCGATTGTCTGGGCGATCTGGAGCGGCGTCTGGAAGAGCAGGGCGAGCGCACGGCTGCGGTGCTGGTCGAGCCGATGCTGCAAGGCGCGGGCGGCATGATCGTGTGGCCTGCCGAGTTTCTTGCGGGAGTGCGGCGGTTGTGTGACCGCTACGGAGTGCTGATGATCGCCGATGAAGTGCTCACTGGCTTTGGCCGCACGGGGCGCATGTTTGCTTGCGAACACGCGGGGGTGAAGCCCGACATCCTGTGCTTGTCGAAGGCGCTGACGGCGGGTTATCTGCCGATGGGTGTGACGGCGGCGACGGAAGCGATTTACGAGGCGTTTCTCAGTACGGATCGTGGGCAGGCGTTTTTTCACGGACATTCTTATACGGCGAATCCGCTGGCTTGCGCGGTGGCGATCGCTAGTTTGGATTTGTTTCGCGAGACCGATGTGCTGGCGCGGGTGGGCCGTCTCGAACAGCAATTGCGCGCGGGGCTGGAACCGCTGCGGTCGCTTGCGCACGTGGGCGATGTGCGTGTGATCGGCGGCGTGGGCGTGGTGGAACTGGAGGGCGATAGCGGTTATCTGGCGGATATCGGTCCGCGACTAGGCGCGGCGTTTCTCAAACGCGATCTGCTGCTGCGGCCGCTGGGCAACATCGTCTACTTCATGCCGCCTTACGCCATCACGGACGCGGAAGCCGAGTGGGCGCTCGAGCAAATTCGTGATGTGTGATGGGAGCCCTGTGATTCCTCTCACCATTTTTCTGAGCGCGTTTCTGCTGTTTCAGGTGCAGCCGATGATCGGGCGCTATGTGCTGCCGTGGTTCGGCGGCGGGCCGGCGGTGTGGACCAACTGCATGTTGTTTTTCCAGACCATGCTGCTGGCGGGATACGGCTACGCGCATTGGCTGGGATCGCGGCGCAGCCGGAGTGCAGTGCTGGGTGCATCTGGCGCTGCTGGCGGCGTCGCTGGCGTTCTTGCCGATTGCTCCGCGCGCCGCTATTTGGAAAACTACTGCGGCGGGCGATCCTTCGGGGCGTATTCTGCTGTTGCTGGCGGCGACGATTGGCGGCCCTTATTTGCTGCTGGCGTCGACGACTCCGCTGGTGCAGCGCTGGTTTCATCTGACTCGATCCGCAGGAAGCGCCGTGGCGGCTGTATGCGCTGTCGAACCTGGGATCGTTTTTGGCGCTGTTTAGTTATCCGTTGGTGCTGGAGCCGTATTTCAAGCTCAGCACGCAGACGTGGGTGTGGTCCGGATTGTATGTGGTCTTCGTCGGCGCTGTGCGGATGGATGGCGTGGCAGATGCGCGGCGTGAAGGCCGCGGAGGCGGAGGCTGCAAACTGCGGACGACGGGCCATCGGCGCTCGACATCGTGATGTGGCTGGCGCTTTCGGCTTGCGGGTCTGTGCTGCTGCTGGGCACCACCAGCCAGATCACGCAGGAGATCGCGGTGTTCCCGTTTCTGTGGATCGCGCCGCTGTCGATTTACCTGCTGACGTTCATTCTCACGTTTGAAAGCGACCGCTGGTACCGGCGTGGCGTGTTCGCGGTGCTGGCCGGGGTGCTCGCGCCGGTGACGTGCGCGGTGATCACGTCTGAGCGTGGCGATTTCGGTGTGGAAGCAATTCGCGGTGTACGCGGGCGCGCTGTTCGTGACCTGCATGGTGTGCCATGGAGAACTGGCGCGCTCGCGGCCGTCGCCGCGGCATCTTGACGGCGTTCTATCTGACCATCGCCGCGGGTGGAGCGTTGGGCGGAGTGTTCGCGGCTCTCATCGCGCCGCGCGTGTTCAGCGAATTCAGCGAATATCCGATCGGGTTGGCGGGCGCTTGCATCCTGGGCTTTCTATGCTGGATGCGCAGCGGGGCGCTGGCGCAGTGGACGGGGCGTAACTTCGCCGTGCGTGTCCCGCTGATGGCGCTGATGTTCGGCGGAATCATTTCGGTCTACGCGGCGGCGATCAATAAGCAGCCGGGGCATCGTAGGCGCGCCGCAACTTTTATGGAATCCTGCGCGTGGTGGAGCGCAGCGATAAGAACGGGCTGCTGCGCGAGTTGAGCCACGGGCGGGTGCAGCACGGATTTCAATATCTGGATCCGGACAAGCGTTCCTGGCCTACGTCGTATTATGGTCCGCACAGCGGCGTGGCGCTGGGCATTGATGCGCTGCCGCATCCGCGCCGGGTGGCTGTCGTGGGGCTGGGCGCGGGAACGCTGGCGGCGTGGGGGCGCGAGGGCGACACTTATCGCTTTTATGAAATCAATCCCAACGTCGAACCGATTGCGCGCAAATGGTTCACGTTTCTGGGGGACTCGAAGGGCGCACACTGACGTGGTGCTGGGCGACGCGCGTATTCAACTGGAGCGTGAACTGGCCGAGGGACACGCGCACGATTTCGACCTGATCGCGGTGGATGCGTTTTCAGGCGACGCGATTCCCATGCATCTGCTGACGGCGGAGTGCGCGGACATCTACCGGCAGCGGTTGGCGCCCGGAGGCATCATCGCGCTGCATATTTCCAATCGCTCACTGGATCTGGAGCCGGTGACGCGCGGGATGGCTCGCTATCTGGGATGGCAGGCGCGGATGGTGGTGGTGGCGTCAGGATCTGCTGGATGAAGACAAGGGCGAAAGCAGTTCGCGGTGGGTGTTGCTGACGGAGAAGCGGGAGACGTTCACGCACTCGAAGATTCGCGATACGATTTTGGGCTGGAGCACTTCTAAAGATCCGGTGATTACTTGGACCGACGACTTCGCTAGTTTGTGGCCGATACTGCGGTTTTAGAAAGCAGAACGGGGACACCTCATAGAGGCGTCCCCGAGTTGTTGCGGAGGGAGAATGACTAACGGCGCGCCAGTTTCACTTTCGGCGTGGCCAGGTAGCCGGTGACGTGATCTTTCGTCACTTGGTTGATCACGATCTCGTAGGGTTGCATGTTGCCGGAGACGTATAGCTGCACCGGCTCGTTGATGGTCTTGTCGCGTTTTTCAACGTGACGGTCATCGGCCAGCACGTCCATCGTGAAGCGGGCGCGTTTCGGGTCGGTCTTCTTGAGCGTCAGGACAACGTCGCCGACTTTCTTGGCGGCATCTTTTTTGTTCATGTCGAACTCGAAGTAGTTGCGCTCGCCCAGAGCGCGGAGCGAATCCAGATCCTTGGCATTAGTGGCGATCAAGCCGCTCATCACGCCCATGTCGCCCATGGCGCGCTTCAGATCGGCGCTGGTCTTTTCGATGTCGCTCTGCGCGGCGGCTACGTTGGTTTTCACGGCTTCTACGTTGGCTTTCACGCCGTCGACGTCAGTGGTGACCGCGGTGAATTTCGAAGACGTAGTGTCCTGGATCTGCGACAGCTCATTGGCCACTTGCTGCTGCTGATCGCTTAGCTTGCCGCTTAGCTCTTCGCCTTGCTTCTGCGCTTCGCTGCGAGCGCGGCGGATGGCGATAGTGGCGGAATCGTTTACGCCCTTCACCTGCTGCTTCATTTCCTGCGCCAGGTCCTGCAGGCGTTGGCGCTCTTGTTCCAGCAAGGTAGTGGTGGCGTCGTTCAACTTGGAGATCTGCACCTGGGTGCCGTTTTCAGTGCGCGCTAGATCCTCGTTCAGATGATTGGCTCGCACCAGCAGATAACCATCGCCAGCGAGCGCGACAGCCAGTCCAACGGCCAAAACTGTGATTGCTGTCTTATGACTATTGGTGGAATCCCTTACCACCACGGTGTTCTTGTCATCCCGATCTTCGAAATCGTTGGTCTGCATTGAGTGCTCCTTCGCAGGCAAAGGATGCACGCTTCATACCAAAAACACAGGGGCGCTGAAACGTTTGATTGTAGAAGAGTTGTCAGACGGAGGGAGCGATTAGGCTCCCCGTAAGACTTACGGCTTGTCGGTAATCAATTCGACCTGAAGCGAGCCCAGGCTATTCAATTTGACTTGAATCGGCACGCCCAGAGGGGCTTCGACGATGCCGGCGTAAGACCCAGTGGTGACGATCTCGCCGGCTTTCAGGCCCTGGCCACGGCTGTTCAGAAAATGCACCAGCCAGGTGAAGGCCTTCGCGGGATGGCCGCTGGGATGGGCACGCTCCTTGTCGAAGAGCGTCGCGTCCGGGGTTTGAATCGTTACGTGCAGGCGCTCGAGCGGATGATCGAGGGCGTCGGGAATGACCGGGCCGATGAGCAGGCCGTGATGGTTGTAGGAATCCGCGAGGATCTCAGAGGGTGTGGCGGAGGCTTTGTCGGCGTAGCGTGTGGTGATCAACTCCAGCACCATGCGCGCTTCGCCGATGGCTGCGCGGATCTCGGCGTCGCTGTAAGGCGTGGCGCGCGGCGGGAGGTCGTGGGCGATCACGAAGGCGATCTCCGGTTCGATCTGCCCGACCTTGCCGGGCACGGCGCAGGGCTGTGAGCGCAGGATTGCCGACGCGGGAATCGCGGCGACGATGGGGCCGGTGAGTGGATTGGGGACGCCGCATTTCCATCCGCCTACTTTTTCGCCCAGCAATTCTAAAACGCGTTCCTGAATCGCTAGCGCCGAATCCGGATCGGCGGGGCGATAGCTCTCGGGGATGGTGGGGCCGGGCGTCTTGGATTTGCGGGCGGCCAGCAGGTGGCGCGCGGCCTGATCGATTTGAGGTGCGGACAGCATCGGCGGTTAGTGGTCTCCCTTGGTTTCTACGTGGCCGCCGAACTGGAAGCGGAGGGCGGACAAAACTTTGGCGGCGAAATCGCCTTCGCCGCGCGAGGTGAAGCGCTGATAGAGCGCGGCGCTTAACACGGGCGCGGGCGCGGACTCGTCGATGGCGGCTTGAATGGTCCAGCGGCCTTCGCCGGAATCGGAAACGCGTCCGGAAAAATTGTCGAGGCCGGGACTGGCGGCGAGCGCTGCGGCGGTAAGATCGAGCAGCCAGGAGGCGACTACGCTGCCGCGCCGCCAGACTTCGGTGATGTCCGTGAGATTCAGCTCGTATTGATAATGTTCGGGATTGCGCAGCGGGGTGGTCTCGGCATCGACGGTGCGTGCGTGCAGGCCGGCGTTGGCGTGGCGCAGAATGTTCAGGCCTTCGGCATACGCGGCCATCAAGCCATACTCGATGCCGTTGTGCACCATCTTGACGAAGTGTCCGGCGCCGACCGGGCCGCAATGCAAGTAGCCTTCTTCGGCGGTATTCGGTTGGCCGGAGCGGCCGGGAGTGCGATCGATGGTTCCGCGCCCCGGCGCCAGCGTTTTGAAAATCGGATCGAGGCGCGTGACCATTTCATTTTCGCCGCCGATCATTTGACAGTAGCCGCGCTCGAGGCCCCACACGCCGCCGCTGGTGCCGACGTCGACATAGTGAATGCCCTTGGCTTTGAGTTCCTGGCCGCGGCGGATGTCGTCGATGTAATAGGAATTGCCGCCGTCGATCAGAGTGTCGCCGGGCGCGAGACGCGGCGCGAGCTGCGCGATCATACTGTCGACCGCGGCGGCCGGCACCATCATCCAGATGGCGCGCGGGGCCGCGAGTTTCGTGACGAAATCGTCGAGCGAAGAAGCGCCTGCCGCTCCTTCATCCGCGAGAGCTTTTACGTTGGCGGGATTCAGATCAAACACTACGCATGATTGGCCGCCCTTCTCGAGGCGGCGGACCATATTGGCCCCCATGCGGCCGAGGCCGATCATTCCGATTTGCATAAGACTCCGAATTGCATTAGAACTCCATGTTATCGCGCAAGGGTAGCGCGCGAGAGGGCGCACAAAAAAACCCCCAGACTGCTGAGCAGTCCAGGGGCCCTCCGACGGACTTGAAGAGGTTGGTGAAAGTATCGTTACTACTTTTTCATGATGTTGTCGCCGAAGATGAAGCCGATTTCGGCCACCACGCGGAACTGATTGTTGTCAGTGACAATTGGGACCGGCAACGTCGCCCTTGGTGAAACTGCCTGCATGAACCCAGGCAATGTCCCCGCGAACGAAGAAGCCGCCCTGCTGGAAGGTCGGCGTCACGGTGAAAGACGTGGCGTTGCTGCCCGGACCATACAACAGATTGAGGGAATCTTGAGCAACGCTTCCCGAGCTCGAAATATATTCCCAGCGGACGGGGAGCGAGAAGCCGTGTTTGAAGGCGTAGCTGGCGAGGATCGCGCCGCCTTTGGTGGACGCGCCATTCACGATACCGATTTTCGCGTTGGTCGGGATATCGGTGTATTGGAAGTAGGGCTGAACGATCCAAGGGCCCTTCGTGAAAGTGTAGATGACGTTGTAAATGCTGCCGTTGTTTTGCACCGGCGTGGCAAACGTGAAGTTCGATGTCTGGCCCAGATTGCCTCCTGCTACGAAGGACAATGCATTGGGCCCATTGGCGTACGCCAACGAACCGCTCAGCCAGGAATAGCGATTGGAATAGAAACCGTCATTCCAGCTCAGCGAGGCGGTGACTTTGCCCATGGTCTGATTCACCTGGATACCGCGGCTGATGGCGGGTTCCTGATTCCACAACAGGCCACGCTCCACGTTCATATTTTCGAAAGCTGAAGGTGTACTCGGCGCCGATCAGGGTGGGCAGGGAGCCAATTTGAAAAGAAGTATTCTTGCCGGCCTGCAGCTTCAGAAACGCGACGGGCAACGGGCCCCACAGGTCGCTGATGGCGTCCTTGGTGCTGAGGAACGGCGCGCCCAAGTCGGGAATATTGTAGGCACCCGCCTGGAGGAAGAACTGAAACCAACCATCGGTCTTTTGGATGAAGATTTGACCGTTGCTCAGGTCGGCTTGCTTGGTGTCGTCTCCGGGAATGTGATTCGTCTGCAGCAAACCCATGCCGCTGAGAATGCCGTTCGCTGCGATCTTGCCGAAAGGACCGGCGTCGAAGACGGCCGGAGGAAGATTCGACAGCGGGCCGGTGATGGCAGGAGTGGGAAGCGGTGTCGGAGCCGCCGGCGCTGCTGGAGCCGCGGGGGCGGCTGGGGCCGGCGCAGGTTGATCCTGTGCAAATGCCAAGGACGCGATGGCCAACAGAAAACTGCCCGCAAATAGTCTTGTATTCTTCAAGTGAAACCTCCCAAAAATTTAAGCTGAAATAGGGGCACAAGCGGCGGGGCTTGCGTCCGACTGAAATGCGAATAACCCGATTGTAATGGCGGGTTCACAGCTTGGCTAATAGATAATTTGGATGGACCTTATAGGCCCTAATCCGCTGGGGATCAGCAGGATGGATATCAATTATTTGGATTGACTCCATACAGAGTTTTTCATGGCCCTATAGGGGGTTGCGTGCTACTGATTGAGTAGGATAGATAATGGCCAGCGTGGGAATCAGTCGCAGCATGGAGAAACTACAAAGCAGCCAGGCATGGAGTGGAATCCGCACGGATTTTTATGCCACGGGCGATGCCGCCGCGGTGCAGGCGCGGCTCACCGGCGTGATCGACGAGATGTCGATCGAGGCGTTCGATGCGACGCTGCGGCCGGCGTTTCCGAAGGGTATCGCGATGCTGGCGGTGGGCGGCTACGGACGCCGCGAATTGTTCCCATACTCCGACATCGACATCATGATCCTGCTGGACAATGAATCGCTAGCGGGAGCTATCAAGGAACCACTCTCCGAATTCATGCGCCTGCTGTGGGACGCAGGGCTGCGGCTCAGCCATTCGGTACGCACGGTGAACGATTGCACGGAAGTGCACGACGGGAATCCGGAGTTGAACGTAAGCCTGCTCGACCGGCGTTTGCTGAGCGGCGATGAGCAGGTGAATACGCGCGCTCGAAACCCGCCTGCCGTTGTTTCTCACCAAGCAAGGGCACCGGCTGGCGCGGCACCTGTGCCAGTTGACGCGCTCGCGCCACGGCAAGTATCAGGACACGCTGTTCCACCTGGAGCCGGACGTGAAGGAAACTCCCGGCGGATTGCGCGACCTGCATTTCATCCACTGGATTTCGGGGCTGCGTCCGGAGCTGCGGCCGGAGACGTCGCTCAAGGAAGCCAGGGCGTTTCTGTCCTCGCTGCGCTGCTTCCTGCATTTTGAAGCCGGCCGCGACCGCAATGTGCTGAATTTCGAAACGCAGGAGATGATCGTCCAGCAGCCGTTTTCCACGGTGAAGACGCCGACGCTGTGGATGCGCGAATACTTCAACCACGCCCGCATGGTGTTCCGCGAGACGCAGCGCACGCTGGACGCTTACGAAAAGACCGGACAGTTCGTTGTTCAGCACGTTCCGCGATTTGCGCTCGCGAGTATCGAACTCGGAATTCACGGTGTCGCGCGAGCGGGTGTTTCTGCGCAATCCGGCGCGCTTGCCGAGCGATCCGGAGATGGTGCTGCGGCTGCTTGAATTCGTGGCGCGTCACGGCGTGCCTTTGGCGGCGGAAACCGAGCGGCGCCTGGAAGCAGTTCGGGAACCTTTCCGCAGCTGGTGCCGAGACTCCGCGGCCGCTGTGGCGCTCGCTCAAAACGATTCTGGCGCTGCCGCATGCGGCCATGGCTTTACGGGTTCTGCAAAACACCGGCTTGATGCAGGTGCTGTTCCCGGAATGGGAAAGCGTGGTGAGCCTGGTGGTGCGCGATTTCTACCATCGCTACACGGTCGACGAACATACGCTGGTGTGTATTGAGCGGCTGGAAGCGCTGCGCGCCACGCAAGATCCGGCGGCGCGGCATTTCGCGGGGCTGCTGTCGGAGATCGACGATCCTGCAGTGCTGCTGTTCGCGCTGCTCTATCACGACGTCGGCAAGGGCGCCTTCACGGGCCATCATTCGGATGTGTCGCTGGAGTGGGCGCTGGCGGCGATGCAGCGCATGCAGGCCCCCCAGGACGAGCAGGATACGGTGGGATTCCTGGTGCTGCATCATCTGGCGTTGTCAGAAGTAATGACTGGCCGCGATTTGAGCGATCCCACCACGGCGCGAGCGCTGGCGGATCGCGTGGGCACGATCGAACGCTTGAAGATGCTGGCGGTGCTTACCTACGCCGACATCTCCGGCGTGAACCCGGGCGCGATGACTCCGTGGCGGCTGGAACAACTGTGGCGCGTGTATCGCGTGGCGCAGCATGAGCTCACGCGAGAGCTGGAGACGGACCGCATCCAGGAAGTACCCGAAAATCTGGCGGCGCGCGCGGATTTCGTGAAAGGTTTCCCGGTGCGCTATCTGCGGACGCACTCGGCGACGGAGATCTTGAGTCACGTAAAGCTGTACGAACTGAGCCGGCCGACCGGGGTTGCGGTCAGTCTGGAACATACGGAGGGCGCGTGGCGCGCCACGATCGTCGCGCGCGACATGCCGTTTCTGTTTGCGTCGCTGGCAGGCGCGTTCTCCAGTTTCGGTCTGGATATTCTTAAGGCGGAAGCGTTTTCAAATGCGCGCGGGCTGATTCTGGATACGTTTGTTTTTGGGGATCCGCGGCGCACGCTGGAATTGAATCCGTCGGAGAGCGACCGGCTGCTGGATTTGATTCGCAAAGTCGCCACGGGCAAAACCGATGTCAGGATGCTGCTGAAGAACCGGCCGCAGCCTGACTCGAAACGCACCGTGCTGCCGCCCAGCGTCGAATTCGACTCCGAAGCGTGCGCTACGGCCACGCTGGTTGAGATCACAGCCGAGGACAGGCCGGGGCTGCTATACAGTCTGGCCACGGCATTCTCCTCAGCCGCGTGCAATATCGACGTGGTGCTGATCGACACCAAAGGTAACCGCGCCATCGATGTTTTCTACGTGGCGCACCAGGGTTCCAAGCTTTCGGCCGAAACTCAATCCACTCTGAAGCAACGCCTCCTGGCTGCCTGTTAGCCAGCGCTGATATATACTGGCCGGGTATGAAACGAGTCTTGGCCGGGTGGCTGCTGTGTGCGGGTTTGGCAAGCGCTCAAGGGGTTGGCGAAGCGAAAGTGCCGCTGGCGGAAGAGGTCTTCAAGAACATTCAGGTGCTCAAGGGAATTCCAGTGGACGAATTCATGAGCACGATGGGGATCTTCTCGGCGGCTCTGGGCATGTCCTGTGAGAATTGCCACGCGGCGGATGACCGCGACTGGGCGAACTACGCGGGCGATAACACGCCGGCAAAACGGACGGCGCGCGGCATGGTGATGATGATGGGCGCGATCAACAAGAATTACTTCGCGGGGCGGCAGGTGGTGACATGCTACTCCTGCCATCGCGGCGGCGATCATCCCAAGACCACTCCCAATCTGGACACTATCTACGGGCATCCACCGGAGGAAGAAGAGGACGACATTGTCGCGCAGGATCCCAAGGCGCCGAGTGCCGAGCAGATTCTGGACAAATATATTGAAGCGCGCGGCGGTGCGCAGCGGCTGGCCGGGCTGACTAGCTACATCGCCAAGGGAACCAGCGTCGGGTACGGGCCGGAGAGTGAGCCGCGCGCCCTCGAGATTTACGCCAAAGCTCCGGGTCAGCGCGCGACTATTATCCATACGCGCAGTGGGGACAACATCATAACGTTCGATGGGCACGTGGCGTGGCATGCAGAGCCGCTGCGGCCGGTGACGGTGCTGCCGCTCACGGGCGGCGAACTGGACGGCGCTAAGTTGGACGCGGAGATGGCATTTCCGGGGCAGATCAAGCAGGTGCTCAGCAAATGGCGCGTCGGCCGCAGCAGCATCGTCAATGACCGCAAGGTGCAAGTGGTGCAAGGCACGACGGCGAACGGCGCGATAGCGACACTGTATTTTGACGACGAGTCCGGCTTGCTGGTGCGGTTGCTGCGCTACTCCAACTCGCCGGTGGGACGCATCCCGACGCAGATCGATTATTCGGATTATCGTGACGTCGCGGGAATCAAGATGCCGTACAAATGGACGTTCGGCTGGCTGGACGGCCGCGAAAATGTGGAGCTGGCGAACATTCAACCCAATGTACCGATCGAGGCGGCGAAGTTCGCCAAGCCCGCTCCGCCGGTCGAGCCGAAGCGCTAACGCGGAACATTTTCATCGGATTTTCGGCTGCCCGGCCGCGGGCTGCGGGAACAGACCGCGGGTGTACAACAGAGTAACGGCGTCGAGCGGAGCGAAGCTGGCGGTGGGAGCCGGCGACGTATTACTGGTTGGAAAAAACGTAAACCGCGCCGGCGCCCATGGCCGAGGTATCGTTCTGATTTGCGTTGATGCCCTTGGCGGCGCTGCCCTCGCCGCGCGCGCCGACGGCCATGACCTTGCCGTCCTTGCTAAACGCTACCGAGGAGGCGAATTCGTCGTAGGCGCGAGTGTTGGAACCTTTGACGTAAGCCTTCTGCACCCACGTTGTTCCGGTGCGTGTAAACAAGTACAGCGCGCCGGAGTCTTCGGCCGATACGTCCTTCTCGTTGCCGTCGATGCCCTTGGAGTTGCCATTTTCGAGCTGCGCGCAGACGCCCAGCGTGTTGCCATCGCCGCTGATATTCAGGCGTGAACCAAACCAGTCTTCTTTACCGGGATGAGAGGCCTTGATGAAGGCCTGTTGCGTCCAGGTGTTGCCGCTGCGAACGAAAACGTAGGCGGCGCCGGTGGAGGTATCGGTTTTGAAATCGTTGTCGCACTTTTCCGGAGGATTGACGCCGGAGGCAAGGCAGTCTTCGTCGCCGGCGCCGCCCACGATGGTATTGCCGTCCTGACTGATGGCCATGTCATAACCCAGGGAATCGCCGTTTTCCGCGTTCGAGGCCTTGAGATAAGCAGTCTGCGCCCAGTTGGCACCGGTTCGCGTGAAGACGTAGATCGCACCCGTGCCGCGTACTCCACGGTCCATGACGCCGTTGATCTCACGGGCGGAACTGCCTTCGTCGTAGGCGCTTATCGCCATGGTGTTGCCGTCGGCGCTCAGGCCGACGGCGTAGCCGAACAAGTCGTTGGCTCCAGGATTCGATGCCTTAATGTAGGCCTGCTGCGACCACTTGGTTCCGGCCCGCGTGAAAACATAAGCCGCGCCGGAGGAAGGAAGCGAGTTATCGTTCTGATCGCCATTGATGCCCTTGGCGGCGCTGTCCTCGGAAATTGCGCCCGTGACAAGAGTGTTTCCGTCCGCACTTAACGCGAGGGAGAACCCGAACTGGTCGCCCTTGGATGGCGTATTGCCCTTTTCCTTTTCACCCGTGTTCGAAGCTTTGATGTAGGATTGCTGACTCCACGTGGTGCCGGTACGCGTGAAGACGTAAACCGCGCCGGCTTGGGGAATGGATTTGTCGGTCTGATCGCCATCAATCCCTTTGGCCGCGCTGGCCTCGTAGAAGGAGGAAACCGCCAGAGTGTTGCCGTCCTGGCTCAGAACCACATGGTGTCCGAAGCGATAGCTCTGTCCGGGATTCGAAGCTTTTATGTAAGCTTGCTGAGTCCACGCATTGTTGACGCGAGTGAAAATGTAAACCGCTCCCGAAGCATAGAGCGAAGTATCATTTTGGTTGCCGTTGATACCTTTTGCGGCGCTGCTTTCGTAGGGGGCGCCCACCGCCATGGTGTTGCCATCGCCGCTGAGAGCAAGGCCGTGGCCCTCCAGCGCGCCGCCGTTACCAAAATGATCGTTGGCGTGAGGGTTGGAGGCTTTGATATAGGCTGTTTGCTTCAATTGCGCCTGCGCGGCGCCCATGCTGCAGAACGCCAGGCACACCAAGCTTGCCGCCGAAAAAATTCTCATGCCGCCTCCCTCTCTTTTCGAACTAACGGGCTAGTTGGGCTGCGGCGCTTGCTGCTGCAGCGCCGGGCGCTTGGGAACGTTGGTGCCGTAGTTGGGCGTGCGGAAGATTTCCTTGCCGGTATCGGTCATCACCACGTTGGCGCGATCAGTCAAGTTCATATAGGGGGCGCCGCTCTTCACTTTACGGCCGGTAAGCGTGATCTTGTCGCCGGGTTTCAAGGTGTCTTTGGTCCAGCCGAACTCCTTGATCATGGCGGTTCTGCCGCCCATCTCGGCCTGCCAGCGCACCATTTTTCCGCTCTCGTCGGGGACATCGACGACGATGATCGAGTGCGGCGTGATCAACTGCATCTCCACCACGGTTCCCTGCATGACCACTACATTGTCTTCATAGCGGCCGGCATCTCCGTGATGGGCGAGAAGCGGAAGCGAGTTCACCAGCAGCCCGGCCACCAGCACGGGCAGCGTCAGAGTCGTGCTCTTCATAGAGACGGAAACCTCCTACCAGTGCGTAATGTCTCACGGTTTTCCGCGCTGTGTCAACCGCATAAACGAAAAACGCCCCGGACCTTTTGCTCCGGGGCGCTGCTTTCTTCTAACTGGCTAGTCTTTAGAACTGATTCCACAAATACTGGTTATAAACCTCGTGATGGAACTGCACTTCAGGAGTTTTCACGAAATTTCCCAGCAGGCGCGCGCAGCGGTCCGCCGAACCCTTCTTCAGATCCACGTAGCGTTCCTTCACTTCGGCGCCGAACAGCTTGGTGGTCCACTCGGCTTTGCTGAAGTCGGTCATGGCGTCGTAGATGTTGTCGGGCAGGAAGCGCTTGGCGGAGCGCAGATCCTTCATCTTCGAGATGCTGCCGTCGATGCCGGTCTTGAAAATCGAATACAGCACCATGTACGGATTGGCGTCGGGCGCCACCGCGCGAACTTCGACGCGGATGCTGCGCTCGTTGCCGAGCGGGATGCGCACCATGGAACCGCGGTCCACCGCCGAAGCGATGATCTGGTTGGGAGCTTCAAAGTGCGGGTCCAGGCGGCGGTAGGCGTTCACGCTGGGATTCAGCACCAGGCAAATGTCGTTGCCGGCGGTGAGAATGCGGTCCGTGAAATCCCAGCCGAACTTGCTGAGCTTCTCTTCGCCCTTGGCATCCCAGAACAGGTTGGTCTTGCCCTTGCTCACCGAAACGTTGGTGTGCATGCCGCTGCCGTTGACGCCGACCACCGGCTTGGGCAGGAAGCTGGCGGTCATCCCCATGTTCTTGGCGACCTGGCGGCAAATGAATTTGTAGAGCTGGATGTGATCGGCCGCGGCCACCACTTCGGCGTAGCTGTAGTTGATTTCAAACTGCGAGGGCGCGACTTCCGGGTGATCCTTTTCGTTCTGGAATCCCATGGCGCGCTGCACTTCGGCGCTGTGATCGATAAACACGCGCAGCGGATCGCCGGGCAGCGAGTGATAGTAACCGCCGGTGTTTACGTACTCGAATTTGCCGGTTTCGTGATAGCGCCGCTCGGCGTCGAGGCCCGCAAAAATGAAGCCTTCGATTTCGTTGGCGGCATTCAGGGTGTAACCGTTCTTCTTGAACTGCGCCTCGGCGTAGGTTTTCAGCACGCCGCGCATGTCGCCGACATACGCGCTGCCGTCCTTTTCGAGGACTTCGCCGAACACCATCACCTTGCCTTCGCCGAACACATCGGCCGGTCCCCAGTAGAAGGCGGACCAATCGATGCCCAGGCGCAGATCGCTTTCTTTCTGCGCCGTGAAGCCGCGAATCGAGGAGCCGTCAAAGGTCAAATTGTCCCAGCTCTTCAGCAGGAACTTCTTGTCGTAATCGAGCATGTGCAGGCGGCCTTCGAGGTCGCTGAACATTACCGTGACTGCCTTGATCCGCTTCTCGTCAGTCAGGTACTTGAGACGCTCTTCGCGGATGGTCGCCATGGGAACGCGGCTTGAGCCGCTGTTCCTTGGCTTGCAGGTTCATGTCTTCCAGCTCTGTATAAGAGAGTCTCAGGAAATCACGTAATTCGTTGCTCATTGTTCTCCTCGATGCGGTTCGTGGTTCGGATAGCCGGACGGGCCAAAGCTATTTTTGCACACACAGGTAAGCTTTGGCACGCCGGCATTAGAGCGGCGCGCAGGCCGCGAAACGCCTATGCTGAAGCCATAGCGGACTTGGGAACGCTATTGATGGTCTTCAGAACGCGCGAGACGATCTGGTAGGGATCGCCTTGGGAATTCGGACGGCGATCTTCCAGATAGCCCTTATAACCGTTCTTGATGAAGTTCACGGGCATGCGGATGGAAGCGCCGCGATCGGAAAGGCCGTAGCTGAACTTGTCGATGGCCTGCGTTTCGTGGTGGCCGGTCAAACGCAGATGGTTGTCCGGACCATACACGGCGATATGCGCGGAGACATTGTCGGAGAACGCCTTCATGAGGGCTTCAAAGTATTCTTTGCCGCCCACTTCGCGCATGTATTTCGTCGAGAAGTTGCAGTGCATGCCGGAGCCGTTCCAGTCGCCCTTGATCGGCTTGCAGTGCAATTCCACGTCAACTTCGTATTTCTCGCAGAGACGCATCATCAAATAGCGGGCGGTCCATAGATCGTCGGCGGCTTTGGCAGAGCCTTTGGCGAAAATCTGGAACTCCCACTGGCCTTTCGCGACTTCCGCGTTGATGCCTTCGTGATTGATGCCGGCCGCGAGGCAAGCCTCCAAGTGCTCTTCCACGATTTTGCGGGCCAGGTTGCCCATGTATTTATAGCCGACACCGCAATAGTAGGGGCCCTGCGGAGTGCTGGGGTGGCCCTTTTCCGGGAAGCCCAGCGGACGGCCGCCTTGATACAGGAAATATTCCTGCTCGAAACCAAGCCACAAGTCAGGGTCGTTCTCGATGGTCGCGCGCATGTTGGTGGAATGCGGG
The DNA here is from genome assembly GCA_963745995.1 of Bryobacterales bacterium. Classification (GTDB taxonomy): domain Bacteria; phylum Acidobacteriota; class Terriglobia; order Bryobacterales; family Bryobacteraceae; genus Palsa-187. The sequence continues at coordinate 997,437 of CAVUZF010000004.1, read as the reverse complement.
GTGCCATCCGGATGCATCACTTCGCTCAGAACGATATAAGCGTCCTTGCGGCAATATCGGGATAGAGGGCCACCGGCTTCAGAATGCAGTCAGAGCTTTTGCCCTCGGCCTGCATGGTGGAGCTGCCGTCGAACCCCCAATTGGGCAGATCGGCCAGGGTGGGCGGGTGCTCAAATTCTTTGAGCAGAGTTTTGCCGCGCAGCTCGGGAACCGGTTGATTGCCGTCAAGCCAGATGTATTCGAGTTTGTATTTTGTCATAGTGTTTTGGGGAGAATTTTGGGTTTATTCGGACGTACGGCTCTCGGTACGATAAGCGACGGGGCCGACAACAACGGAGCGCCGCCAGAATCTCATTGCTACATTGTGGACGAAAGCTGGGGCTCCGGCAATAACTTGGCCCATAGATTGTCTTTATAGGGCCGATTGACAACTGGGATGGGTGGTGGCGGGATGGTGGCGGGGGCGGTGAAGCATTCCGCGCCCCCGCACCGGGGAAAGGAAGAATACTAGCGGGAAGCGACCTGTACTTTGGGAGCGGTCGCGGCCCCGAGTTGTTCCAGCAACGTGAGCAGGTTCCAATCGATAAACTGTTCTACGATCTTCTTGTTCTTAATGCGGTAAATGGAAGTGCCGCCCACTGAGGCAATCTTGCGGGTAGCCGCAACTCCTAGAAACTGGCCTTCCTGAGTGCCGTTGGCGGTCCAGTGCACCACCACTTCGTCGCGTTCGGCGATTATGTCCTCGAGGGTGAAGCGGAGGTCGGGAAACGCGTTCCGGCACATGGTGATGTGACGTTTCAAGCTATCCACGCCCGGCGCCAGCGCAGGAAATACGGGATCGTGGTAGCGGCAGTCCTTGGCAACATACTGATCCACACGGTCCACTTTGCCCTGATTCCAGCATTCCTCGTAGAAGCGGCGGGCCAGCTCTTTATTCTGTTCCACCATGTTTTCATCCTGCATGAGATTCGTCCTTTCTTTGCGAAATTACCGGGAACGCGCGTGGACGCACCACGAGCCCTTGCCCTGGAAAGGAATCAACGATCCTGCGGAGGGGGCCGGGTCGACCCGATCCGTATTTCAACAACTCCTGACCGCGCAAACGGCATCGCGAACGGTTCAGCAGGTGTCCCGGCTTACGGGGTCGAGTATACACCCGGCATGCGGCTGTAAAGCCTCAAATGTTCATATTTAATGTTTCCTTCCCGGCTTGTTCGCAGCAAAAAGAAGGGGAAGCGATTGATGTCTTGCAACCGGCTGCGAGCCGTGATAGCCTTACTTCAACTTTCCTCGTCGAAGGCCTCCTCTCCCTACGTTGTTCGTCAGCGGCCTTGCTGGTCGCTCAAAAGCGCTCGGTTCGCGCGTCTCGATCCCTACAAGTTTGCTGGAACGTGCCCGGCGATATCTGTGCCGTTACGCTCCCGGCGGAGTGACTAACAGGAGACTTTCATGAAGACGCAAACCATTGTGGCGGGACTGCTGCTGGCGGTCTACGGCCTTGCTTCGAACCATATCCGAGCGGAACTGAAAGCGGGAAGCCTGGCGGAACCCTGGCTCACCGGCGGGCCTAACTGCTTGACGGTCCCCGACTGGCAGGTGCACGAGTACAACGAGGACTTTTACATTTTGCGCGAATCCGGCTGTATCAACGCCGAAAAACCCTTTCTGTATTTGATCTTCGGAGAAAACAAGGCGCTCCTTGAAGACACCGGGGTTGCTCGAGATATCGATAAGAGCATCATTCCTACAGCGCCGGTGGTGATGGAGCTGATGGCGAAGTGGGCCAAGCGCAAGAATCACGCGCCGGTTTCGTTAATCGTGATCCACTCGCATTCGCATGGAGATCACACCGCCGCCGATCCCCAATTTCAGCAAATGGCGGACGTGCAGTTCGTGGATTCAAAGCCGGCCGCGATTCAGAAGGCCGCCGGGATCGCGGCTTGGCCTACCGATCTCGGGCAAATCGATTTAGGGAACCGCATCGTCGATGTGATTCCGATTCCGGGACACGACGTCGCGAGTATCGCGCTTTATGACCGCGTCACCGGCAATCTAATGACGGGCGACAGCCTGTATCCGGGGCGCTTATATGTGGGCGAGGCGCAAATTCCCACTTATGCGGCGAGCGCACAGCGGCTGGTGGATTTCGTCAGGCTGCACCCGGTGGCGCACGTTCTGGGAACGCATATCGAGCAGGGCAGCCAGCCGTATTTCGATTATCCGCGAGGGACGACATATCAACCTAAGGAGCATGTCCTCGAATTGAGCCGCGCTCATGTCTTCGAACTCAACGAGGCGTTCAAGAAGATGGACGGCAAGCCGATCACAATCGTTTATCCGGATTTTGCCGTGGTGCCCCGAGTGGCAGGCGTTAAGCAACCTGAAAACATCCAGGCGGGCGATGGCCTGGGCCTGCAACCCGGCACGGTGCCGACGGGCTGGAAGACGGGCGGCCCCAATTGCGTGACCGTTCCGGACTGGCAGGTAAAGGAGTACAACGAAGACTTTTATATCCTGCGCGAATCCGGCTGCATCAATCCTGAGAAGCCGTTCCTGTTTCTGATTTTTGGCGAGAACAAAGCGCTGCTCGAGGACACGGGCGTCGCCATGCTGATGCCGGATTTCACGCGCGGGACCGTGATTCCGACGGCCCCCGTCATTCAGGACCTGATGGCCAAGTGGGCCGCTAAGAAAAAACACGCTCCAGTGTCGCTGGTGGTGATTCATTCGCACGGCCACAACGACCACACCGCGGGCGACGAACAATTGAAGACCATCGCCGGCATGGAGTACATCGCTCCCAAGCCGGACGAGATTCAGAAACACACGGGCATGGCCAACTGGCCGAACGGCATCGGCCACATCGATTTGGGCGGCCGCATCGTCGACGTGATTCCGTTCGATGGCCACCAGGAAGCCAGTATCGCCTTATACGACCGCTTAACTGGCAATCTGATGACCGGCGATAGTTTGTATCCGGGGCTGCTGGCGGTGGAAGATCTGGCTAAATACTCCGCGAGCGCCCAGCGCTTGGCTGATTTCGCGAGCGAGCATCCGGTGGCTCACGTATTCGGCACCCACATTGAACAGCAGGGCACGCCGTATCTCGACTTTGGCCGCGGCACGATCTGGCAGCGCGATGAGGCGCCGCTCGAGCTGACGCGCGCGCATGTTTTCGAACTCAACGACGCATTTATTTCGCTGCACGGAGAGAACAAAGTTTACGCGACGCCGGATTTCACACTGGTGCCGCGGGGGACTTCCGAGACTCAGTACCCGCCTGAATTGCGGGCCAAACCGAAAGCCAATTGACGCGAAGGAGAACTGCTATGAAGACTCTTTCCGTCTTTTTGATTTTCACAGTCTATGCGGCGGCCGCGCAAAACGATCGCGCAGGACTGCAGCCGGGGACGCTCGCGGAGCCGTGGCTCACGGGCGGCCCGAATTGCTTGACGGTCCCAAACTGGCAGGTTCACGAATACAACGAAGACTTCTACATCCTGCGCGAATCCGGCTGCGTGGACTTCGAGAAGCCGTTTCTGTATCTGATCTTCGGAGAGAAGAAAGCTCTGCTCGAAGACACTGGCGTAGCGAATCGGGTGACTAAAACTGTCATTCCCACAGCGCCCGTCATCATGGACCTGATGGCGAAGTGGGCCGCGAAGAAGAAGCACGCGCCGGTATCGCTCGTGGTGATCCATTCGCACTCGCATGGCGATCACACGGCTGCCGACCCGCAGTTCCAGGGAATGCCCGACGTGCAATTCATCGCGGCCGCGCCGCCAGAGATTCAGAAAGCGGCGGGAATCGCAAACTGGCCCACCGATCTGGGCCAGATCGATCTGGGAAACCGCATCATCGATGTGATCCCGTTCCCGGGTCATGACGTCGCGAGCATCGCGCTCTATGACCGCCTCACCGGCAATCTGATGACCGGCGATAGCCTCTATCCGGGCCGCTTGGGCGTGGCCGAAGCGCAGATATCCACCTATGCTGCCAGCGCCGAGCGACTGCTGGCGTTCGTAAAAGTTCACCCGATCGCGCATGTTTTGGGGACGCACATCGAACAGGGCAGCCAGCCGTATTTCGATTATCCGCGCGGGACTCCGTATCAACCGAAGGAGCACGTTCTGGAACTCAGCCGGGCCCACGTATTTGAACTCGCCGAAGCGTTCCGCAAGATGAACGGCAAGCCTGTCAATCAGGTCTATCCGGATTTCGCGGTGGTCGCGCGTCCCACCAATGGGCCGGCGCGAGCGCCTAATTTCCAGGCGGGCGATGGCTTGGGTCTGCAGCAGGGAGTGGTTCCGACGGGCTGGAGAACCGGAGGTCCCAGCTGCGTAACTGTTCCAGACTGGCAGGTAAAAGAGTACAACGAAGGTTTCTACATCCTTCGCGAGTCGGGCTGCGTGAATCCCGAAAAGCCGTTTTTGTATTTGATTTTCGGCGAGAACAAGGCGCTGCTCGAAGACACCGGCGTGGCAAGGCTGATGCCTGATGGCAGCCGCGGGACGGTGATTGCGACAGCCCCGGTGATCATGGATCTAATGGCGAAGTGGGCCGCGCGCAACAAGCACGCGCCAGTCTCGCTGATTGTGATCCATTCGCATTCGCACAACGACCACACGGCCGGCGATGCGCAATTCCAAGCCATGGCCGGCGTCGAGTACATCGCTCCCAAACCGGCGGAAATTCAGAAGGGCGCGGGGATTGCAAACTGGCCGACCGACATCGGCCACATCGATCTAGGCGGCCGCGTGATCGATGTGATCCCGTTCCCGGGACACGACGTCGCCAGCATCGCGCTCTACGACCGTCTCACCGGCAACCTGATGACCGGCGACAGTCTGTATCCCGGACTGCTTTCGGTGAATCAAGACGATCTCACGACGTTTACGGCGAGCGCACAGCGTTTGGCGGACTTCGTCAGCGACCACCTGGTGGCCCACGTTTTCGGCACGCACATCGAGCAGAAAAAGTGGCCGTATCTCGATTACGGCCGCGGCAACAGCTACCAGCCCGATGAGTCTCCGCTGGAGCTGACGCGCGCCCACGTGTTCGAACTGAATGAGGGCTTCAAGTCTCTCAAGGAACGCTCAAGGTGGTCGCGATGCCCGACTTCACCATCACGCTGCGCGGCGCCGCCATCGCTTACCCAACCTCGGTGACGCCCCCGCCATCCGAGGGCAATTAATTTGTATACTGCCCCCTATGAAACGATTGAGTTTGTTAGCAGGCATTCTCTGTTTGTATTCGGGAGCAGCATGGGCGCAAGCGCTCATCATCTCTCAAGTGGTGGACGGCGATATCTGGCAAACCACCATGGTGCTCACCAACACCACGGCTGCCAGCGCAGTGGCGAGCTTGAGCTTTTTTCAGGAGACCGGCACGGGTAACGCCACCGCTCCGTGGAATCTGAGTTTCCTCGAAATGTCTTCGGCCCAGGCTCAGGCCATCACGCTCGCGCCGGGCGAGACGCTGCTGCTGCACACGCCCCATACTGCGCCGAATCTATCCATCGGATGGGGCCAGGTTCTCTCAACGCCCGGGGTGGTGGCTTACGCGATCTTCACGAAAAGCCCAGCTGGGCTTCCCGCGCAAGTGGGCACATCCCCCGCAATCGCGGCCGCGACCCGTATTCTGGTGCCTTTCGATAACACGCTGCTTAATGTCGCGTCGATGGCTCTGGTGAACGCCAGCAACGCGCCCGAGACGATTACTGTTAACTTGCGAACAACCGGCGGACAGGTGACGCAGCCTACGCCGCGACCATTCCCGCGCAAGGGCATATCGCGTTCACCTTCCCGACGCAATTTCCAACGACGGCGGGGCAAAGCGGACTGGCGGAATTCTACACCACGTCTGGGACCTTCAGCATCCTGGCGTTGAGTTTCAATCCTGCTGGCTCCTTGACCACAGCGCCGGTTTATAACGAAAGCGGGCCGCCGATTATCGCCGGAACGGGATCGGCCGGCGCCATTACATTTGGGGCACTTTCGGTGGGCAAGTTGAATATGACGAGCGGGAGCTTCCCGGCCAGCGGCACCACCGACATCATTGGCGGCCAATTCGCCAGCTACTCTTCCGCGGAATGGAACCTGCCTTACTCCGCGCCGACATTCGGGTCTTGTTCGGTACTCACTTTGAACTATCCCGTCGGCGGGAAAGATCCTTCTTACTCCCGATAGTTTCTTGGACGCGGGCGCGAACATCCCGGTCAGCGGCCCTGGTTTGACGGCGGGATCGGTTCTCGGCAAACTCACTTTGCCGCAAGGACCCATTTACAACCTGACTCCCCCCGCGGGGACGCTGGCGTTAGGGGGCACCTACACCCTTACTGGAACGGGCGGCACGCAGGTGGGACCTTTTACCGTTGCCGCGACGCTGCCCTCCAGTTTCGCGGTCACGAATTGGGACACGATCACGTCTGTCAACCGCGCGAGCTCCGCTTACGGTGAACTGGGCCGGCAGTGGATTCGATCTGGTGATCATCCACGTCCAAGGATTACGAATGTCAATTCGACGAATAACGAAGTTTCATATCGTGCGCCGTTCAGGGGAGTCTAGGCACCTACACCATTCCGTCGGCGGCCTTGGCCCTGCTGCCGGCGACTAGCACCGGCCAGTTGTTGGTGAGCGCGGTCACAGGTGGCGGCGGCACGGTATCGGCGGTTTCGAGTACCTCGCAAAGCTTCACTCCCAGTCTGGTGGGTGGTGGTTCCATCAACTACGGCAGTTTCGCGCCTTTCCTGGGTGTCTCAAAAAGCTTGGCCATTCAGTAATTTTTGCGCGGCTCAAAGCGGTTGACACATTTTTCGACAGGGATCGTCTAACCGGCAGGGAACTCGCTAACGCGAGGACCCATGGCCCGCTTGGGAACCTGTGCTCGGTGCCCACGCCGGCGCTTGAGGGTGGCGACTACCCTTGGACGGGCGCCACCCACACGCTCTTCCCTGCTTCCAGTTGTCTTCAGGCCGGCAATGGTTCCGAACCTGGATCAAAGACGTCGGGTTCGGGCTCGTCCGGTTCGGGCGTCGGAGCCGGTGACACGCCAGGTGAATCCCACTCGGGATCTGGATCGGGCGCAGGGAGTTTTGGCTCTGGATCCCGGCCGCCCGAAAACATCGACTCAAGCGGCACCTGCTGCGGCTCATCTTCATCGGGATCGGGCGCAGCGTCGGGATCCGGGAGTGGGAACGCCGGACCTGGAAACGGATAGGGCGGATCTTGAGGGTCTTGCGGCGTGCTCATAGCTCATTGTCCTTCTTTTTGAGAGCGACGCCTCCCGCAATCTAAATTGACGAAAAACGAAGGATGAATGGCGGGGACGACGGGGCTCGAACCCGCGACCTCCGACGTGACAGGCCGGCGTTCTAACCAACTGAACTACGTCCCCGCATTGCCAGATCGGCGATCTTCAGAATAGCACAGGGCTCCGCGTGGCCGCATCTTTTGGGGCCTATTGTGCGGCGTTTTCTGCTATGCTAAAGGCAGATGTTGTCCCTGCCTCCGCGCCCGCGGATGTCCGGTTTCGCGCAACGCCCCCGTACTCCCCTCGAATGAAGTCCAGCGTACAGATCAGCCGTGGCATTGAGTCCTTGTTTGGGACCCGTGATGAAAATATCCGCCTGATTGAATCCGGCCTCAACGTGCGCACGCGCTTGCTGAATGACGCCATCGAAATCGAGGGCGAAGACACCAATGTAGCCCGCGCCGCCGGAATTCTCGACGACTATGTGGCGCTGATGCGCGATGGCCACGTCTTCAATAACGGCGATCTGAACAGTTTCCTGCGCGTGGTCACCGCCGACCCCGACGCCAGCCTCCGCCGTTTGGTCGAGAGCGGCAAGCAGCGCAGCTTCGGCAAGAAAATCATCACGCCGAAGACCATGAACCAGCGCCGCTACTTCGATGCCATCGAGCATCACGACCTGGTTTTCGGGATCGGTCCCGCCGGCACCGGCAAAACGTATCTCGCCGTGGCCATGGCGGTCTCCGCGCTGCTTTCGAAGCGCGTCAGCCGCATCGTTCTGACCCGCCCGGCGGTCGAAGCCGGCGAGCGCCTGGGATTCCTGCCCGGCACGCTTGCAGGAAAAAGTCGACCCCTATCTGCGCCCGCTCTATGACGCGCTTTATGACATGATCGAAGCGGAAAAAGTCGAGAAGCTGCTGGAGCGCAACACCATCGAAATCGCGCCCCTGGCCTTCATGCGCGGCCGCACGCTGAACGACAGCTTCATCATCATGGACGAAGCGCAGAACACTTCGCCCGAGCAGATGAAGATGATCCTGACGCGCCAGGGATTCAACTCGAAGATGGTGGTCACCGGCGACGTGACGCAGATCGATTTGCCGCAGGGCACGCGCAGCGGGCTGGTGGAAGTGGTGGACGTGCTGCGCAACGTCGAAGGCATCAGTTTCGTGCAGTTCGACGATCGCGATGTGGTGCGCCACAATCTGGTGCAGAAAATCGTCAAAGCCTACGAGCGTTACAACGAGATCATTGGCGCCAACCGCCAGTTGTCGCTCAAACTAGCGGATACGGCGCCCGCCGAGGCTGCCGTGGAGCCGGTTCCCGTTCCCGAAACAGCGGCCTGAGGCCGCTCCCCAATGTCACCCGACGACATTCCGTTGCTTTTCCATACTTCCCGCAGAGTGCGGCGCGAAGAACTGCGCCAATTCCTGGGCGAGCTCACGCGGCGTGTGGCGCGCGGACGAACCATCGCCTGCCTGATCGCGGACGACGCCGAAATCCGCCGCCTCAATCGCCAATTCCGCGGCAAGAATTACGCCACCGATGTGCTCTCCTTCCCCGCCGCACAGCCCAATGGACTGGCCGGCGACATCGCTATTTCCATAGACCGCGCCCGCGCGCAGGCCGCCGAGCACGGCCATTCTATCGCCGACGAGCTGCGCATTTTGATGCTGCACGGCGCGCTGCACCTCAGCGGCATGGATCATGAAACCGACTCGGGCGAAATGGCGCAAGCAGAGCTTCGCTGGCGCAAGCGCTTGGGTTTGCCCGGCGGGCTGATCGAGCGCACGCAATGACTCTGCTATTCCTAGTCCTGGATGCGATCGTCGCCATCGTCGTGACTGCTGGCCACGACCATACAGGTGCTGTACCTGGAATCGCTGCGCATCCGCGCGCGCGAACTGCCCTCGCTGGAATTTTTCAAGTCCACGCTCGAAGCTAAAATCGGCCTCGAAACCGAACTGGGCGCGCTCACCTTCTCCCTGATAAAACATCTAGGCCTAGGCGTAGTCGGCTGCCTGACCCTGGCGCTCACCGCGCATAACGCTTCGTGACTGGGAGGCTCTGATTGTCGCCGTGCTGCTGGTTTCGTTTTTTGCGATCCTCGGCACCTACATGATCCCGCAGGTGATCTACCGCAAGAGCACGGGACAAGGGCTGCTGCCCTTGGTTCCGCTATTCCGGGTGATGGCCCTGGTGATGCGGCCGCTGACGTGGGCGCTCAATTTTCTGCAATCCGTATTCGATTTAGGCGATCATCCGCAGGCCGATGAAGCCCCTACGCCCGAGGAACACATCGACGCCCTGATCGCGGCCGGCGAAGAGGAAGGCATCATCGAAAAAGGCGATCGCGAGCTGATCCAATCGGTGGTGGCTTTCGGCGACACCACCGTGCGCGAAGTCATGACGCCGCGCCCGCGCATCGTCGCCATACGCCAGGACGCGTCGCTCGAAGAACTGCGCGAAATCGTGATCCACGAGCAGTATTCGCGCATCCCCGTGTACGAAGAAAACATCGATCAGATCACCGGCTTCGTGCACGTGCGCGATATGTTCGAGCTCGACGGACGATCAGCGCGCGAAACGCAAAGTCCGCGACATCGTGCGCCCCATCCGCGCCGTTCCCGAAACCAAACCGGTGAACGACCTGCTGCGCGAGATGCAGGAAGAAGGCGCGCACATGGCCGTAGTGGTGGATGAATACGGGTCGACCGCGGGCATCGTCACCATGGAAGACATGGTCGAAGAAATCGTCGGCGAAATTCACGATGAGCACGAGCCTGAGCGTGATTTCAGCGCTCAGCCGGACGGCAGCTACGTGGTCTCCGGCAGCTTCGATATCGGCCGCCTGCAAGACCTGCTGGACTTCCATCCGCCTGAAGGCACCGAATCGACCACCGTCGGCGGACTGGTTACCGAATGGCTAGGCCATGTCCCGGAAGCCGGCGAAACCACCGAGCGCGACGGTATCTCGATCAAAGTCCTGTCCGCGAATCAAGTGCGCGTCGATCAAGTCCGCGTCTCGAAAGCTCTCTCTACGCAATGAAAAAAACCAAACACCGGGCCGGATTTGTCACCATCCTGGGCCGCCCTAACGCCGGCAAATCCACGCTCTTGAACGCGCTGCTCGGCACCAAGCTGGCGATTGTGGCGGCCAAGCCGCAGACCACGCGCACATCGATTCAGGGCGTGCTGACGCTGCCGCAGGCCCAAATCGTGTTCGTCGACACGCCCGGCATCCACAAATCCAATACGCTGCTGAACAAGCGCATGATGGACACCGTCCGCGCCGCCGCTGGCGCGCCCGACGTGGTCTTGTTCGTCATCGACGCGCTCGCGCCGTTCACCGACGAAGACGGGGAGGCGGTGGATCTAGCCAAGAAAGTCGAAGCGCCCGTCATCGCGGTGTTAAACAAGGTGGACTGGCTGGATCAGAAGCCCAAGCTGCTTGACCTGATCGAAAAATACCGCCCGCTGCATGATTTCGCCGCCTACATCCCGATCTCCGCCAAAACCGGCGATGGCCTGGATGTGCTGCAGCACGAAATCATCGAGCGCCTGCCCAGCGGCCCCGCGCAGTTTCCCGACGACTATCTCACCGACCAGCCGCAGCGCTTCCTCGCGTCCGAAGTCCTGCGCGAAAAAGTTCTGCATCACACCCAGCAGGAAGTGCCGCATGCGGTGGCCGTGGTGATTGAATCCTGGGAGGACACACCGAAACTCCTGCGCATCGCCGCCACCATATACGTGGAAAAAACAGGGCAGAAGGCCATCCTAATCGGAGCCGGCGGGGAAGCGCTCAAGAAGATCGGTACGCTGGCGCGCAAGGAACTGGAGCATTTATTCGACCGCAAAGTTTTCCTGCAGACTTTCGTGAAGGTTCGCGCCGGTTGGCGTCAGGATCCCGCATTTTTGTCAGCCGTGGACTGGCGCTAGAATTGGAAAGGCAACTGTATGCGTCTTCTTTCTTTGCTTCTTATTCTCGTGCTGATTGTGCCCATGTTTGTGATGGCACAAGGAACGCCCAAAGACGACCAAATCTACGACGCCGTACGCCGCAAGCTCGCCGACGATCCTGATGTCAAGGGTGCCGGCTTCGACGTTACCGTGAAAAACGGCGCTGTCACTCTTTTGGGCCGCGTACACGACGCACCCGCGCGCGAAAAGGCGGGCCGCCTGGCGAAAAAGGTGAAGGGCGTCACCAGCGTGAATAACAAACTGAAGCTGTTCAGCGACAACTAGTGGCGGAAGTGGCGCACTCCGGTAAACACCATCGCGAGTCCTAGCCGGTCCGCCGCCGCAATCACATCTCCATCGCGCACGGAGCCGCCGGGTTGAATCACCGCCGTGATGCCGTGCCGCGCCGCTTCTTCGACGCCGTCCGCGAACGGGAAGAAGGCATCGGATGCCACCACCGCTCCGGCCAGCGGCAGGACCGCTTTCATAGCGCCGAACTTCACGGAATCGACGCGGCTCATTTGCCCCGCGCCGGCGCTGATCGCCTGCCCCACACCTTCCACCAGCCGCGCGTAAACGATCGCATTGCTCTTCACGTGCTTCGAAACCTTCCAGCCGAATTCGAGCGCAGCCCACTCGGCGTCCGTCGGGGCGCGCTTGGTCTTTACTTGTGTCTCGGCTCGCGACAGGCGATGCACATCCGGAGTCTGCGCCAGAAACCCGCCGCTGATGGATTTCACCACCGTTTCCGCAGGCCCGCCGACAACTTTCAACAGCCGCAGATTCTTCTTGTCGCGCAGAACTCGCAGCGCGTCTTCGCTGTAGTCCGGCGCGGCGATGGCTTCGATGAAGGTCTTGGCGATTTCTTCCGCCGTGTCGCTATCCAGAGTCCGGTTGAACGCCAGCACTCCGCCGTAGGCCGAAACCGGATCGGCCTCGAACGCACGCCGGTAGCTTTCAGCGAGCGCTCGCGCCCTCCGCGCAGCCGCACGGATTGGTGTGCTTGATAATGGCCGAAGCGGGCGCGTCAAACTCCGCAATCAACTGCCAGGCAGCGTCCAGATCCACCAGATTGTTGTAAGAGAGTTCCTTGCCATGCAACTGTTCGGCACCCGCGATGCCCGCGCTGCCCGACGCATACAGCGCCGCCGATTGATGCGGGTTCTCGCCGTAGCGCAGCGCCAGTTTGCGCGGCGCACGAATATCCAGGATGGCCGGCAGCACATCGCCCGTTGGCGGAATCTCCGCCAACCGCGCGCTCACCGCGCGATCATACGCCGCTGTGGTCGCGAATGCCTTCTTCGCCAGCCGCCAGTGCGTGTCTTTCGAGAGAACACCGCCGTTCGCGCGCAACTCCTCGACGATCACCGCGTAATCGGACGCCACCGTCACCACCGCCACGTCCTGCCAGTTCTTGGCCGCGGCGCGGATCATAGTAGGACCGCCGATATCGATATTCTCGATCAGTTCCTCGATCGGCGCATCTTTCTTCGCCGCGATTTTCTCGAATTCATACAGATTGACGCAGACTAAATCGATGGGCGGAATTCCGTGCTCGGCAATGGCGCGCATGTGTTCGGGCTTGGCCCGCATCGCCAAGATGCCACCGGCGATGCGCGGATGGATGGTCTTCACGCGGCCATCCAGCATCTCAGGAAACTCAGTGACCTCGGCTACTTCACGCAAAGGCGCGATCCCGGCCTCTTTGAGCACGCGAAAAGTTCCGCCGGTGGAAACCACCTCAACGCCCAGACTTGAAAGTGCGCGGGCGAAATCGACAACCCCGGTCTTATCGGTGACGCTAATCAAAGCGCGCTGAATTCGTGACATGAACTATCCATTCTGACATGTAGGTGTGGCATGCTGGACCTCATGCGTTTAGTCACCTTTCAAGCTGAAGCCAGGAGCACACCGCAAGCCGGCATCGTATCCGGCGATCAAGTGATCGGCCTGGGCCAGGACATGCTGAGGGTAATCGCTGCCGGAACTCTTCCGGTACTTGCAGGTCCCTGTTACGACCTGGCAACGGTCACATTGCTGGCGCCGGTTCCACGGCCACCGAAATTCATCTGCGTGGGAATGAATTATCGCGATCATGCTCGTGAAGCGGGTGTCGAAATCCCCTCCGTCCCCACCATCTTCAGTAAGTTTTCCAACGTGGTCATCGGCCCGGGCGCGCCCATCGTGCTGCCGAAGAACTCCACGCGACCCGACTACGAGGCCGAATTCGCCTTCGTGATCGGACCCGGCGGCCGCCACATCCCCGCCGCCCGCGCTCTCGATCACGTGTTTGGCTACACCATCGTTAACGACGTCAGCGCGCGCGATCACCAGACCACCACCTCGCAATGGCTCATCAGCAAAAGCTTCGACACCTTCGCGCCCATGGGCCCCTGGATCGTCACGCGCGACGAAATCGCTGACCCGCACGCGCTCGACCTCGAACTCGAAATCGGCGGCCAAGTTCTGCAGCATTCGAATACGCGGGAATTGGTCTTCGGCGTCTCCGCACTGATCGAATATATTTCCTCCGTAGTCACGCTCGAACCCGGAGATATCGTCGCCACCGGCACCCCCGCCGGCGTCGGCTTCGCACGCAAACCGCCGCGCTACCTGCGGCCCGGCGACGAAGTGATCATCCGCATTCAGGGGATCGGCGAACTGCGCAATCCGGTTCGCGAGGAGTAAACTACGTCACATGCCATCATCCTCACGCCGCAGTTTCCTAGGCGCCGGTGCGGGCGCCGCCGCGGGTTTCGCCGCGCGACCCGCTTCCGCCCAGGTTCCGCTCGATCGTCTGCGGAACGCGCGACGCATTCTGCTCAAAGGCGGCATCGTTCTTTCGCTCGACTCCAAAGTCGGCGATTTCGAGAAGGCCGATGTCTTGATCGAAGGCCAGAAAATCGCCGCCATCGCGCCTAACGTACCCGCCTCATCGGCAGTGGTCGTCGACGCCAGCGGGATGATCGTGATGCCCGGCTTCGTCGACACGCATCACCATCAGTACGAAACCCTGATGCGCAGTATCCTGTCCGACGGCAACCTGGGCATTTACGGCGACGCGCCCAAGAATTATATTTCGGTGATCCAGGGCATTCTGACGCCGGCGTATCTGCCGGACGACGCCTACATCTCCGAACTAGTTGCCTCGCTCAGCCAACTGAACGCCGGCGTCACCACTACGGTTGACCTTTCCCAGGTCTCACACACACCCGCACACTCCGACGCCTGCATTGCGGGACTCAGGGAATCCGGACGCCGCGCTGTGTATTCCTACTCGGCCGGCATCAAGGGTACGCAGTTTCCACAGGACATAACCCGCATCAAAAGTCAGCACTTCTCCTCCAACGACCAGTTAGTGACTCTCGCGCTCAACACAGGTACCAACGCGGATCATTGGAAGCTGGCACGCTCGCTAGGCGTCCCGATCACCTCGCACATCGTCGGCGATCCTTCCGGTGCCTTCGAGCGCATGGGCAGAGAGGGATTAATGGGCCCCGACAACGAATACGTACATTGCACAAACCTCAACGAAAACGCTTGGAAGATGATCCGCGATAGCGGCGGCAAGCTTTCGATTGCCCCAGCCATTGAAATGCAGATGCGCCACGGCATGCCGCCCCTGCAGACGGCGCTCGATCACGGCATCCGCCCCAGTCTCAGCGTGGATGTCGAATGCAACATGACCGCCGATATGTTCTCCATCATGCGCGCCGCCTTCACGCTGCAGCGCGCGCTGGCGAACGAACATGCTGTCAGGGGCCAGAAGGACGTTCCCCGCTTGCTCACCTGCCGCGACACCATTGAGCTCGCCACCATCGAAGGCGCCAGGGTGGCCCATTTGGACCATAAAATCGGCACGCTCACTCCGGGCAAGGAGGCCGACATCATCCTGCTCGCTACCGATCGCATTAACGTGTTCCCCATGAACAACGTTCCCGGCACGGTGGTGACCATGATGGACACCAGCAATGTCGAACACGTGTTCGTCGCCGGTAAGGTCCGCAAGTGGCAAGGACGCCTGGTTGGCGTCGATCTGCCGCGCTTGCGCCGCCACATTGAGACCGCGCGCGATGGGCTGCTGCAACGCGCTCACTATTCGCGGGATTTATTCGGTTCGTGCTGTGCTGTATAAAAACACATCGCGCTTCGGTCTATTTTGGACCCACTCGCGTCTGATAAACTGGATAAAGTTGGGAGGTCGTCTAACGGTAAGACTGCGGCCTCTGGAGCCGCGTATCGGGGTTCGAATCCCTGCCTCCCAGCCACTTCCGCACGAAAACCTATGCGAATTTACACCATTGTGCTCTTGGCCGCGCCGCTATTGAGTCTCGCACAGGCCCCCGCGCCACCCCCGGAAGTGGATCAGGCCTTGCGCGCCCAGGCCACGGCCTTCCTGAAGTATCAGATGGAAGGGAATTTCCGCAAAGCCTACGAGTTGGTAGCCGAAGACAGCCAGGATTACTATCTGGGGGCTCCCAAAGAAAAATCCGTGTCGGCCGAACTCCAGAAAATCGAATACTCCGACAACTTCACCAAGGCGACAGTGACTTCTACCGTCGAAGCAAATTATTATGATGGAGGCGCGGCCCATCGAGATTCCTTCCGGCAGGTTGGACCGCTGGAAGCTCGAAAACGGCCAATGGAAGTGGTACCACGATGCTTCAAAAGACTTGATGCCGACGTTAGTTGGGAGCGATGCCGTCCACAACGCCGGGCTCTGCCGTAACCGCAAGCGCCTAAACTGCCTAAGGATATTAACCCCGGAAACTGCGGTCGCGGCTCATCAAGAGGGTTCCCGCTCCAGCGTCTAAGATCCCTACGCTCAATCGCCAGACCATGCCCTTCACGGTGGGCAAGGAATCGACGGAGGAGATCGTTTTCCACAACAACACCCCCGGGCGAGATTCGCGTGGAAGCCGATTTAATTGCGGATTTCCCGGGATTTCGTGGTGCAGCCGAAGAAGTTCCAGCTCAAGGCGCAGGAAGAGACCACTTTCAAAGTTACCTATCATCCTTCCGACAAGGGCGTCTTTAACGCTTCCCTGCGCCTGACGGTTCAGCCTTTCGAGAGCGAGGTTCGAATCCCGCTGATCCTGTCGAAGGAATCCTCCGCCGGCAAGCCTTAGCACGGCGCGGCAGTCACATCCCAAGCTCTTCCGCCAACAGTCTTAGGGACAGCAGATATAGCTGATCCAAAGCGCATCCGCGGTCCGAGGCGGTGGTGCCGCATGATCGGGCAGGAGATTTTCAGCCTGATGAGCGCACCTGTCAGTTTACCCGTGGCTCCGCCGCAACCGGACGAGGCCAGTTATAGCCCCGCCGACCTCGCCCTGTTCCAGGAATATACGCGTGAGAGCTACCGCGCCGCCTTTGGCGTGGACGCGCCCCCCTGGGACCCTACCCGGCTCTATAAGACGTGGTTTGATTCGAGCGTCTTCACGCCGCAGCCCAATACCGTCGCTTACCAGATCTTTGGGCAGGACCTGACGGGCGCCTGGGGATTCCAGACCCTGACGCTTCTGCTCGCCGACGCCGCCGCCGTGAATCTGCCCGGCGCCATTACGTATCCCCAGTATGTGGTCCAGCCGACCAGCGCTACCCGCGGGGCTTCGGGAATGTCGGCGAACTATCTGAGCCTCGCTGCGGACGCCAATGCGCTGCTGCCCACCTTCGCAGGGACCAGTCTGGTGGATCAAGGCATCACGCCGGTATTTCCGGTAGTCTACCCTGCGGACGAGCCGCGCCGGATGTGGGCGATCGTCATGCCGAACGGAAACCAATTGAATGTTGGATTGCTGCTGCTGGAACGCAACGCCGGCGGCATCGGTTCCCCGGGCCACTGGGATACCTCGGCGGATGCATCGGCCCGGCGGCTATCCGGTATGGGTGGCCGATCCTCCCGCGCCGAACGGACTCGACGATACCCGGCCGCACTGCGCCATGCCGGTACGCGCCCTCTTACCCAACGAGCGGGTGGGCATGGAAACTTTGGGGATTCTCGCCAGCCCGGTAATCATGCGCTCAGACCTGGGCCAGGCCGCCGCCGAATTGGCCGGGCAATTCACTCCCGCCGACCGGCAAAACTTGAACGAGGTTTACCGCATTCTGAGCAAACTGGGAATCTAAAGGCGCATCGAAATACAAAAGGGAGGGCCGAAGCCCTCCCTTTCGTCACTACTGACTGCTGTACTACTGCTACGTTAGTTCTCCAGTTCGTCCGAGAACGCCTGGTTGGTACGCGGCAGAGGCACCGTGAACGGGATCGACAGGCCGCCCCTGGGGCTGCTGCCAGAGCGCGAAGAAGCCGAGGATCGCCTTGTCGAGAACCAGACCCAGATAGGTCTGCGGACTCAAGCCCGGCGCGGAGATCGAGGCGATACCATGGCAGTACTGGAATTGCGACTGCGCAATGACATAACCCGCGAAGTTACCCGCGATCGGTTTGAGGCCGTTCCCGGCCGTTTGGGTAGTTGCACCCGCATTGCTGGGGCTGATCACGAACGCAACGTACGATCCGGCAGGTACCGAAGCCGTAGTTGTCTGCGATGCGATCACCGTATGCAGGACCTGTGGCAGTGCCGAAGTTCGACGGATTGAAGCTGATATCGCTTGTTCCGAAGAACCAGAACTGCACCGTTCCCGATTGCGGAGCGGCCAGGAAGCCGAAGGTTGGGCCTGGATCGAGTGAGGTATTGGCGACCACGATACTGGTAGTAAACGTGGAATCGGCAACCACCCACGGGAAGAGCAGGTCGCAAGCGCAGCGGCTGAAGGAGTACAGGTTGATCGGCGTGGTCGGCAACAAGCCCGTCACAAAGCGCGGGATCGGACCGACGGACGCGGTCAACGGATGACCGAGAAGCAGCGGGCTGCCAGCCGAAGAACCTGCGCCGTTATTGTAGTACGGAGCAAAGCCGGCCTGCGCCGTCGCAACCACGTTCACCTGCGGGTTGGTGCCGTTGAACGGCTGGACCACCGCGGTCACGTTGATAGTCGCGCTCTCGATCGCCAGCGGATCGGCAAACAGAACTTCGTAGAACACGGTGAAGTTCGTGCCGGAGGTCGTGATGCCACCTACGCCAACGGTGCCGCCGGAGCCGCTGCCATCGGAATCGGTGCCGCCCACAGCCAACATGGTGCCGGTGTGCGCGCCGTTGCCGCCGGAGATGTTGATCAGGTCAACCTTTTGCGGAACGCTGATAACGGTGCCAGACGGGATGTTGGAGAACACCACGGCAAAGCGAGTACCGTTAGAGACGGTTCCAGCGGTCGAGATACCAGTCGGATCGCCGGTCCCCGAACTGAACGCAGTGTTGCCGGCCGGTGAGCCGGTAGCGCTCGAAATGCCCTGCGGCGGATTGGGAGTCGGTACAGTAGCGGTCGGCGGGAACATGAAGCCGCTCTCCGTGCTGTAGAAGGCATTCGGTACGTTCTGCACGTTGTCGGCAGTCGTGAAGTTAGCGCTGCCAAGATTATAGGACCAGTCGGCAGTTCCGACATATGTTCCGTTATCGGCAATCTGCTCCCAGTTGCGAGCCTTGAAAGCCGACGGGAAGCCTTCGATCAGCGTTACGCTGCCAGCGGTGACATCTTCGACATCCGTGAAGATGCACTGCAGAAATGGACCGGCGGTGGTACCCGTAACGCTATCCAAGCCGTTGCGGATGGAGCCGTTGGTTACGTTAATCAACTGCGCGTTCACCGAGTTCGGCGACGTGAAGGTAACGAACGTCTGGAAGGTGAGGCCCACACCAAAATTGCTATTGGTGATGCGTCCGCCGCTCAAAAACACCGCGTTGGCGCGGATGTTAGTGATGCGCAGCGTGTGGGTACCGCCATCCAAAGGAACGCCGATGAACTGAATGATCTGGTTGTTGGACCCGATCACTTGGCGGCCTTGAAATACGTTCGGGTGGCCAGCCGCACCGCTGTAAGTCGGAGTGCCGTCCGCGGTGATGCTGCAGACGCCAGCGCCCGTGCCAGAATTAAAAGGTGCTGTCGCAGCCCCGCAATTCAGCAGCGGGTTGCCGGCGGCGCCTAGACCCGGCTCATCGATCAACAAGAGAGCCTCGTTGAAATTCGGGGTGAATCCCGTCGAGGTCAGCTTGCTGGTGATGATGGTGTTCATCGAAACGTCGATGGTTACGGCCGGAACGGTGCTACCGGACGGGGTGGCGGTTCCGCCCGAGCAGGTGATCGTGATGTCACCAGCCAGTTCGGTATAGCCTTCGGCGCGGACGGTCGGGTTGACCGCACCGCCGATGCAAGTCTGGAACGTTGTCTGCGCGCTTGCTGGGACAGTGAGCCCCGCGAGGAGCGCCACTACAGCAAACGCGTAGAGCCATTTGCGAAAATCTGCCATTTCCTTCTCCTTGTGAATTGTTGGAATTGAATTGATGGAAGTTCTCTTGTTCAACCTGAGCCTCAATCTGCAATCCCCTTAGCTTTGAAGAACCTCGGGAACCGAGCTTCCCAGCCGCACTTCACCTCTGGCTGATCTTCGCTCGACTGCTGTGTTAGTAATCCAGCTCATCTTGACCGACTTCTCTACTTCTTTTTTGTTCTGTGCTCGCGGGAATGACGGCACGTACGCCGCCCTGCCCTGAAATACAACTAACAACTGCTGTAAAACCCTTGGACGCAGTCAGACTTATTGATACCATTGCCGAACAGGTCCCGTCAAGGCAAAAGTGTCATTCGCGCGTATAGTTTGCCCGTTTTTTGCTCTCCGGCGGCCAGGGCGACCCAGAGAACGGCGATTTTGCGGGGGTGACTGGTGATTTTTGCGGGTAGAAGGCGGATTCTTCCTTAATTCCTTATTAAAGCAACTTAACGTACCTTTGCAGCTTCTTTACCCGCTCGCGCAGTTCGTTGCTGGCCTCAATCAGGTCGCTCTCGTCCAGAATTACGTGCGGCGTCATAAAGATGATGAGCTCGCTGCGCGCATGTGAGCTGCTCTTGCTGCCGAACAGCAAACCGATTCCGGGGAGCCGCGACAGATAGGGAATCCCGCTCGAACCCGTGGTGGTGGTGTCGCTGATCAGTCCGCCGATCGCGATGGTGTCGCCGTCCTGCACCGTCACTTGCGTCTGCACCACTTGCTGATCGAAGGACGGCGTCAAAGTGCCGGCGCCCGCGCCAGGAGAGCTGACCTCCTGGTTGATCACCAGCGTGACCACCCCGCTGGGATTGATGCGCGCATTCACCTGCAAAGTGACGCCCGTGTTCTCGGACGAAATGGAATTGGTCACGGTGCTCGAGCCAGCCACCGTGGTCGAGGAAGAAGTCTGCACCGGAACCTGTGTGCCCACGTTGATGGCGGCCGGGATGCTGTCGGTGGCGATCAGGCTGGGCTCGGAGAGCACCGTCGTGCGTCCGATATTTTCCGATAAATTGAGGAACGCCAGCAGCTCCTTGCTGCGGCCTACCAGAAAATCCCATTTGCGCAGTAAGGGCGGTTACGCCGGACGCGCTGCCCAAGGCGCCCAGCAGCCCCCGGTCCGCGCTGGTCACGCGCTGGAACTGCGCCGAAACGCCGCCCGCGAAGGATCCCGTGAGACTCACCGAATAAATTTTCGCTTCGAGCAAAATCTGGCGCGGAGGAACGTCCAGATCCTTGAGGATCCGCAATACATCCTGATATTGCTCCGGCGTGGCCTGGATGAGCAGCGCGTTGTCGAGCGGATTGGCCACCACGCGAACCACCGGCTTGCCATCGGGCCCCAGCCCCGGCGTGGTAGGAGCGGGCGCCGCCAGCGGGGGCGCACCGTTGCCCACAATGGAAGTGGTGCCGGCCTGGGCCGTCGTGGCAGCCGGCACTTGCGCGGCGTATCCTCCAAACACCGGATAGCCGTAGCCGCCGCCACCCTGAAAGCCGCCCGTACCCATTCCCGGGCACTGCCCCATGCCGCCGAAACCGCTGCTGAAGTTGTTGCCGTTTCCGTAGGTGCTGTTATTGTTCATGCCGCCGCCGGTCGCGGCGTAGGTGTTGGGAAATCCGTAATTTCCGCCGAACTGTCCGCCGCCTCCGCCGAAGCCTCCAAAGCCGCCCCCCATATGCCCGCGCCGGGATAGCCGCCGCCATAGCCGCCGCCGTAGCCTCCCCCGTAGCCGCCCCCCGTTCCGCCGATGCCGTAGAGCTGGTTCAGGGCTTGCGACACGCACTCGGCGCGCCCGTAGCGCAGACGGTACACGTGATTTTCGCTGCCGCCGCCCACCGATATCTTCACCGGAATGTCCAGCTTCTTCAGCCAGTCCTCGATGGTGTCAAAGACACCCGGATTCGCCGCCACCGCAATCAGCGTATTGATGCGGTCCACCGGAAGAAAGCGCACCGTGGTGTTTTTGCCGTCGAGCGAAACCGCCTTCAAGACGTTTTCCAGATCCTTCACCAGATCGGAGGGTTTGGTGTTCTTCACGTCAAACAGATGCACCCGCTGGTTCGCGAAACTATCGCTGTCAAACAACTGAATCAATTCCATGGTCCGGCGCATATTGCGGCGGCTGTCGAGAATGAACAGCAGGTTCGAGGGCGCATAGGAATACATGGTCGCGTTCTCGCCCACGAACTCGCCTCAATACTTTGGTGAGTTCATCCACCGTCACGTATTTCAGGAACACCAGATTCAGCATGATCTGGTCGTCTTCGGGGATGTTCTGCGCGTTCACTTGCGGACGCAGCGGCATCTTGGGCGCGTCCTTCAGCGGCAGGATGCGGTACACCTCGCCTTCCTGAATCATGGCCGCGCCGTTGATGCGCAGGATCAGATCCAACAGCCCGCGGGCATCCATGTTGGCAGTGCTGCCGTAGGTGTTCAGCACTACGCTGCCCTTCACGGCGGGATCCAGGATGTAGTTGATTTTCAACTGGCGCGCCAGTTGATTGATCACCTCCACCAGCGAAGCGTTTTGCAACTGCAAATTGCCGATGGGTACGGGGCGCCGGGGACCGCCTGCGCCGGCGCGATTTGCACCGGCTGGAGCTTGCGCGAAGGCCTTGCCCCACCGGTCGATCGGCAGAAACCGCTCAGCGCGAGCGCCAATCCCGGAACTATCATGGAACGCGAAATTCTCATTTAACCGGCTCCCAATCGCAGGACGCACCAAATATGCTCATGGACTGAACCTTTCTGTATCCGGAATGCATCGTGCCCGCGGGCGAACTGTCGGCGGCCACGCACGCGCGAAAGCCTCCCGGCAGCGCCGCGCCGAACATGCCGTCGTCACTCGCGTCGTTGGCGCTGTTGCTATCGGCCGGCTTTCGAACCGCTTAACGAAGTCGTAGGACTTGCCGTAGCCGGGCTCGCAGACGTAGTCGAACTGTGTGAGCTGGCCGCGGGCGCCGTCACCGCGCTGAGGCCCGCGTTCGCGTTGTCCGGCGAAGCTTTCGGTTTCGGGAAACCCGGAGTCGGAATCGACGGGCGCGGCATCGCCGGAACAGGGCCTGGGCCGCACCTGAACCTGCACTCGCCCCCCCACCCGCAGGCGCTCCGGCCTGCGCTAGAATCTGCTTCACCCGCAAGTCTTCAAGCTTGCGCTCGACAGTTTTGCCGTTCCACTCCAGGACGATTTTGTCCTGATCGAAACTCGCTAGCTTGAAATCGCCCACCTGATCGCCCGCATGATAGCTGTGCTGAATATCTTTCGCGACGCTCAAGAAAATCACCGGCTCGCCAATCGACATCTGTCCGCTATAGCTGGGCAAGCGCGGGCATCACCGGCTCGGGCGCGGGCTTGGGCGGTTCCACCACCACGATGGGATTGCGGTCCTTCGAGAACAGCATCTTGTTCGCGACGTCGATATATTCGGCGGGCGCGGCGGCCTGCACGCCGGGGATGCTGGGCGGCGCCAGCACTGCCTTGGGCGCTACTCGACGGCGCAGCACGGCGCGCTCGCGAGCCTGCGCCTCAAGCCAATTCGCGCGCAGGACCCAGCCCAATGCTCCGACCAAAGCCAATAACGCGAGATTCAACAAAACCATTCGGCGATTCACAACGCGGACCCTCCGGTCTTCTTTCCCACCTGTGCTTTTTCTGGAACCAGGCGGCGCGGCACCACGCCCGAGACGGTCAGGCGCACCGCCACGGTTTTCTCTTTCGCGTTCGAGGACAACACGCGCAGATCGCGTGGTGGCCACCAGTTCCGGCTGCGTTTCGAGCGCAGCCAGCAGGTTCACCAACTGATCGATGCGGCACTCGATCTGCACCGCGACGCTCGCTTCCCCATAGGAATCGCCAAACGGGCGAATGGGATTCAGCTCGGTCGAACGAATCTCGATCGCGGGATTCTCGGCCGCGCCCAGGCGGCGCACGATCTGGATCAACTGCGCCTGCGCCTGCGCAGCGGTATCCGCCTGGATCATGCCTTTTTCGCGCGCCGCCAGATCGGCGGAAACTTTCTTGAACACGTCTTCCTTCGCGGGCACGGTGGCCGCGGTTTCGCGCAAGCGGGCCAGGCGCGTTTCCGCGAGCGTCACCGGATCTCCCGCCGGAGCCACCACCGCCGCGGAGCCGTCACCCGCCGGCCAGAAATAGGCGACCAACCCCACCAGCGCGGCGACGGCCAGCCAGGCGAGTGCGCGCCGGTCACGCGGGCTCAGATTCATTTGCCGGCCTCCCGGTTGGTGCGGATGCGAAACGCCTCGGCGTCTTTCACGCGCGAGGGCGGAATCACGAACTCCGATCCTTTAAACAGCGGCGACGCATCGATGGTTTGCAGCAGCGGCGCGGCCTGCGCGGTTTCCCCGGCCAGCGTCACTTGCGTGCGATTGATTTCCAGCAGATTGAGCCACGCCGGCGGCGCCAGAATGTGCGTCATCTCGTTCAGCACATCCATATCGGCCTTGGTGCGGCGCGCGCAATTGGTCGAGCGCGAGCGTGTTGCGCCGCGCCATTTCAATCTGCCGGTCGAGCGCCGTCGCGCGACCCGCCAGCGGCGCCACTCTTGGCGATCTCCGCGTTCAACGAAGCCAGATAGCGCGTGTTATCGTAGCGCGGAAACAATCCCAGCGCGACCGCCAGCAGCAGCACCGCCGCACCCAAAGCGGCCGAAGGAATCCACAGCCAGCGCGAGCCGGACGGCCGCAATTCCGCGGGCAGCAGATTGAGCGGCAGCGCCATCAGCGGACACGCCGAGGCCAGCGCCGCCGCATACGGCAACGCCGGAGCCGTCTTCAGCAACGCATCTAAATTGACCGGCGCGGTGTCCGGTTCCAAACGCAATTCCGCCGCCGCCATGGCCGCGGCTCGCTCCAGCGGCACCGTGAAACTGGCCGAAAATACCGCGCGGCTGGCGCTCTCGCCGTAAATTTCAAATCCGGATTCAGTACTCTCATACGCCAGCAGGCCGGACTGCGGAGGCTCCGGGCGAAACATGCGCAGCGCGGCATGAATCGCCGCTGCCGAACAAGTGAACGCGCCCACCTGAATCCCCGCCTCGCCGAACAGCGTAACGAAACGCTCGATCACCGCGCGCCGCGTGATCGCCACCAGCACTGAAGGCGTGCCCGGAATGCCGCGCCCAACTCGATGCCACATCTTCTTCGCGGTAAGGATGCAGGCCGTCCATCTGAAACTCGATGGCCGCGGGCAGATCTTTGTCGGAAACGCCGGGAAGCGCCAGGTGCCGCACCATCACCTCGCGCCGCGGCAGCAACACCGTCGCGGCCACGTGGGCGCAGCCATGTTTGCGCACGAACGCCGCGTACTCGGTGCCCCACGCGCCGGCGGCATGATGCATGGCATCGTCGAAGGAAAGCGTACCCACCACGCGCGCTCCGCCCGGATGCACGCGCACCGCGGTGACGCGCAGCGATTCTCCGCCATGCGGTCCCACGACTTCGATGCCCACGCCGTGGCCGAACGCCAGCCACTGGCGCAGCCCACCCGGAATCAGCGTGCGAAGGACGCTCATGGCTGCGCGTCTCCCGCAAACCCCGGTTGTCCCGGAACATTGCCGCCGCGGATCGCCATTCCCGGATACGGCGGAATCGCTGCCTGCGACCAAGCGTCGTCGTACCAGCGCAATATGTCCATGGGGCGCGGAGCCTTCGTGGGGTCGAATAATTTGATGGTGGCTGCCGCCGTGCGCACCACTTCGGAATACGTGCCGTCAGGGCGGCGCAAGCGCGCGCTCGCGCGCAGCGTGTAGATCGTGAATCCGTTGTAGGGCGCAATCCGCGGCGGCAGCGGGCCGGTTTCCAGCGAAACTCCAAAGGGCTGCGACTGGCGGCGCGCGACAATGGCCGCCGTCTCCTCCGCCGGCATGCCCATGGCTTCGAGCAGCGCGGGACTCGCGGTATTTACGTCGAACGGCCCCAGCGATCCCCACGGAGACAGACAATCGCGCAGGCCACCGCGCGCGTACAGACGCCCGTCCGGCCCCGTGGTGTAATTTCCGTAGAACAACTCGGGACTCATCCCCTCGACCAGCAGTAATTCCTCTATCTCCACAAAAGACGCATGGCGCGCGCGAAAAGTCGGACCCAGGCTGAAATAGTATTGGTCGAAAATGCTGGGACCCGCCGCCGGACTGCGCCAATCGACAATGCCATCCGCGATCTGCCGCGCGCGCACCGGGTCCCCGCTCACCGCGAAGACCACGCGATACAGATCCTCCGGATCGGCCGTGTTGATATTGAGCTTGGAATTTTCCGGAATCACTTCGACCAGCGCATCGCCGCTCGGGAAACGCATGGGGAGGCGCCGCATAGTCGGACTCCAGAAGCGCGGCAGCCCGTCGGGCGCCGTATAAGTCAGCCCCAAATTGCCCCACATCACCCACAAGATCCCGCGCTCCAGCGCACCCGAAGCCAGATACGACGCGCGCAGTCCATCGCCCGCCGTCGAAACCCGATCGGTTTCCGAACGCACATTCGTGGACACCGACAGCGCGATGGCGGCCAAGCCTGCCGACAGCCATAGCACGGCCAACAGCGCGCCACCGCGCGATCGCTTGGAGCCGATCGATTAGAAGCGGTCGTCATACATCAGTCGCGGATCGCGGTCGACCATAATCGGAACCGTCACGTTCATCACGGAAAGTCCCCCGTTCACGGGCACGGCGGGCCGCATTTCAATCCGGACCCCGGCCGGCAGCAGCGGCTTATCCCACAGCGGCAGCCAGGGAGTTTCGAGATACGTGTTTTGCTTATAAGGCTCGTGATAAAAAAAATGGCAGTAGGCAAGGTTCTCCGCGAGCACATACGCAGTTCCCACGGGCGCGCCCTGGCAGAACCCGTTGATGCTTTCCGGACCCGTGTAAGGATGCTCCGTCGCCACCAGCCGCACGCCGCCGCGTTCGCCGGGCAACACGCGATATTCGACGATCTGCGGATAGCCGCGCGCGCCCTCCGCGATGGAATAACTGGTGACCAGGCGCAGCGCGTCCGGCAATCCGCTCAGAAACGAAATTCCGGGAATCGTCTGGCCTTGGCCCGCGCAGGCTCCTTGCACCGGAATCAGCGCTGCGATCTGGTTCGATAAAATCTGCTGGGTCTTCACGAAGCGGCGATTAGATTCCAGTTTATTGGCGGTCTTCTCATAGGTGAGCAGGCTAGTGCGCATGGCCATCAGCATGCCCGTCGACAGGCCCGCCACCAGCGTGACCGCGATCATGAGCTCCAGCAGCGTGACGCCGCGCTGCTTGCGATGTGGAGAACGGTGCTGCATCAGAATCGCCGGTCCCCTGGCTGCAAAATATTGCGGCGGAAGCCTTCGAGCGCATAGATACGCCGCGTCTGGCCGCTCATCCACCAGACTTCCAGCTCCACACGATCGAGATCGAGCGCCAAGCCGCCGCCCGGCACGGATTCGAACGGCGTAACGCGCGCATGCCATCCCGAGCGCACGCCTCCGGTAAGCGCCGGATCGAACTCCGCGGCGATGTCTTGATTGCGCGGCGCCGAGCGATCGAGCAGCAGCTCGTCCATTTTTTGCTTGGCGAGCAGCGTGGCGCGATCGATGTCGGTGAGCCGCGTGGCGTTGCGCGACGCTCCCGCCATGCCGCTCAAAATACCGGACACGGCGATGCCCATGATGAGCGTCGCCACCAGGACCTCCAGCAAAGTGAATCCGGACTGCCGGGGCGCGCTCACTGTACTTTCTCCGCGCGCGTTAATTCCGTGAAAGGATCCACGCTGACCATCCGTTTGGCTCCCGAGCGGTTCGCAATTTCGACGCCGATGCGCGGCACCGCACCGCCCGGATACAACAAAAAGCGCCGCGGCTCATCAGGATTCACCTCAGCAGCCGGCACAATCGCCTGGATGCGATATCCCTCCGGCAATTCCAGGCGGCGCGAAAATTCCAAATCCGGCGAGCGCGAAATCAACACGTTGTCTTTTGCCGAAATCCACACTTCGATCACCTGCTGGCGGCGGCCGGCGCGGTCAATCGCGGTATTGAGAAAACTCACCACCGTGTCCGCGACCGAGCGTAGGCGCAGAGATTCAACGCCGGCGGCCGCGCTCGGGAAAGCGATGCCCGTTACCAGCGCGATCAACGTCAGCACGATCAGCAGCTCAATGAGCGTGATGCCTGCGCGCTGCCCTTTATTTGTTGCTCCAACTGACAATGTCGGCGTTGTTCCCTTCTCCGCCCGGTTGGCCGTCGGCGCCCAGCGAAAGGATGTCCGGTTCATCCCCGTGATCGCCGGGGAATTTGTAGAGATACGGATGGCCCCAGGGATCCTCCGGAGCATCCTGCGGCAAATACGGACCCGCCCACTGATCCACGCCCTCCGGCTTCACGCGCAGCGCGTTCAGGCCCAGATCGGTGGTTGGAAAGTTCCCGGTGTCCAGCTTATAAGAACCCAGCGCCGTCATGAACGAATTAATCTGCGCGCGCACCTGCGTACGCTTGGCCTTGTCCACGTTGCTGAATAGCTTGGGGCCCACTAGCGCCGCAAACAGCGCGATGATGGTCACCACCACCAGCATTTCAATCAGTGTGATACCGCGTTGGGATGGTTTAGTTTTCCGCATAACGTTTCCTTCTAGCCGGCGATGTCATTGATGCTGGTGATGGCCAGCATCAAGCTCAAAATCAAAGTGCCGATCAACAGCCCCATCACCAGAATAATCAACGGCTCAAACAGTGAAGTAAAGCGCCGGATGGCGCTGCGCGTTTCCGTTTCGTAGATATCGGCCATGCGTACGAACATAGTGTCCAGATGTCCGGTTTCCTCGCCGACGCTCAATAAGTGTGCGGCCAGCGGAGGAAATTCCCCCGCCTTCGAAAGCGGCCCCGCAATGCCTTCGCCGCGCTTCACACCGGTGATTACGCGCTCGAGCGATCCCGCGATGCGCCGATTATTCAGAATCCCGCGCGAGATGCCGATCGATTGCACCAGCGGCACACTCGCCGCGACCAATGTTCCCATGGCGCGCGCGAATCGCGCCGTCTCCGCCTTACGCAGCGCGTCACCCAGTACCGGCACGTGGAGACGGAAAGTGTCCCACCACATCGCGCCATTTACAGTGCGTATATAAATGATGAACGAGACGATCGCCGCCGCCAGCACAATTGCGCCCTGCGGTCCGTACCTCTGCAGATAGCGGCTAGTGGTCAGCAACATTTGCGTGGGCACCGGGATGGTCATCCGTGGATCGGAAAAGATGAGCGCGAAGCGCGGCACCACAAACTCCAGCAGCACAATGATGGATGAAATGCCCACGATGGTGAGCAGCCCCGGGTAAATCAGGGAGCTGACGATGTAACTGCGCAAGTCGTCGCGCGTGCGCTCGAACTCCGCCAAGCGGTCGAATATTTGCGAGAGTGACCCGGAGGCTTCACCCGCGCGCACCATATTGACGTAGAGATCGGAAAAATATGCGGGATGCGACGCCAGACTATCGGCGAGCGACTTTCCGCCCTTGATCAAGCGGACAATGTCCAGCACCAGCGCGCGGAAATTCGCGCGTTCGGTCAGCTCCGCCGTGATCGACAGCGCACGGTCGAGCGGCACGCTGGCATTGAGCAGCGTCGCCAGCTCCTGCGTGAAAAACAGAATGTTTTTGCGCTTGCCGGCCTGGAACGCCGGCAGTTTCAGGGCCGATCCAGCCTTCTGTTCCAGACCGACATATACCGGAATCAAGCCCTGGCGCTTCAATTCGGCGGCGACGTGACGGTCGGTGTCGGCCGTGAGCGTACCCGTGCGGAGCTTCCCGTCCGCCGCTACCGCCCGAAAAAAATAGGCTGTCGCCATCTAGATTTCCTGTGTCACGCGCATCACTTCATCCGCCGACGTCACACCGCGGCGCACTTTATTCCAACCGTCTTCGCGAAGATTCTGCATGCCGTTGCGGCGCGCGATCTCCGTGATCCTGCCCGAATCCTCATTGCGCATGATGGACGTGCGCAGTTCTTCGTTCAACTCCATCATTTCAAAAATACCGAGCCGCCCGCGATAGCCGGTATTGAAACATGCTTCGCATCCCGTCCCGCGAAAAACGTCGATGGTCTCGCCTTCCGGAGTCACGGCCGTTCCGCCGGGAACCTTACACTCACTGCAGATCACACGCACCAGCCGCTGCGCCAGCACCGCCGTCAGCGACGATGTGATCAGGTAATTCTCCACGCCCATATCGGTCAAGCGCGCGATCGCGCTGGGCGCGTCGTTGGTATGCAGCGTCGAATACACAAAGTGTCCCGTGAGCGCGGACCGTATGGAAATGTCCGCCGTCTCGCGGTCGCGAATTTCGCCCACCATAATGACATCGGGATCCTGACGCACAATGTGCCGCAGCCCCTGCGCGAAGGTCAACCCGATCTGCGGATTCACATGAATCTGATTGATCCCGTCCATCTGATATTCAACCGGGTCTTCAATCGTAATAATCTTCTTGTCCGTCTGGTTGATGCGTTTCAACGCCGAATACAGCGTGGTCGATTTGCCGCTGCCCGTGGGTCCCGTGACCAGAAAAATTCCGTGCGGCAGCGAGGTGTAGTGCTGCATGCGCGACAGCATGTGCTGGTCGAAGCCCAGCCGCTCCAGGTCGTAAAAATCTCCCGCCGAGCGATCGAGCAAACGCATGACAACGCTTTCGCCGTAGAGCGTGGGCAGCGTCGAAACGCGCAAATCGACTTCGCGCCCCAGTGTCTTCACCTTAATGCGCCCATCCTGAGGCAACCGGCGCTCGGCGATATTCAAACGCGCCATCAGCTTCACGCGCGAAATAATCGCAGCCCGCAACTCGCGCGGCGGTGCGTCCTGATTCACCAGCACGCCGTCCACGCGGTAGCGCACGCGGAATTCTTTTTCAAACGGCTCAATGTGAATATCGCTCGCGCGCTTTTCGACGGCCAGCGCGATCATGGCATTCACCAAGCGGATCACCGGAGCCTCGCTGGCCATATCGCGAAG
This sequence comes from Bryobacterales bacterium, assembly GCA_963745995.1. Lineage (GTDB taxonomy): Bacteria > Acidobacteriota > Terriglobia > Bryobacterales > Bryobacteraceae > Palsa-187. Next base: position 966,859 of record CAVUZF010000004.1, on the reverse strand, counting down.
ATGTTCCAGATCTTCGTTGGCCTCGCCTACGGGAGTCGCAAACTCGGTTTCTTCTTTCTCTGACTGACCGTAGTAGCGGTCAATGGCGTCGAGAATTTCCCGCTCCCCCGCAAGCCCCGGATTCACCGTCAGTCCGGTGCACGCCTCCACGGTCGCACGCGTTTCGAAATCCAGCGGATCGGCCATCGCCAAGGTGACCGTATGATCGTGCAGCATCACCGGCAAGCAGCGGAACTGGCGCAAAAACTTGGGGGACAGCGTTTCGGTTTCAGGCGAAACCGCGGGCGGCCCTTCGATCGCCAGCAGCGGAATCTGCAATTGCTCCGACAAGGCGAGCAACACGTCGCGCGCCGCGACAAAGCCCAGATCGACCAGGATCTTGCCCAGCTTATCGCCGCGCTCACGTTGCAATTCGAGCGCGCGATCCAGGTCCTCGCCAGTGATCAGGTGCTTCTGGATCAGGATTTCGCCAAGCCGCATGGGCGTTAATACTGCACGGCGTGAATCGCGGATTCAAGAGCCGCACCACCCAGGTGCTGCGCGTCCATCAATTGCTTCTTGGAGCCCTGCATCATAATCTGCGCCGGCACTCCGTCCAGATCTTCCCAGGGGAAATGCGAGAGGAACGCCACCAGCACGATCTGCTCGTCAGGCGGCACCGTGGCCATTTCCGGAGACGCCGCAATATCGGCCAGCGCCTTCGCCAGCGCTTTCCTGAGCTCCGGAATGCGCGCGATCTTTTTCTGTTTGTGTATGCGCGATATCCTGCTTCGTCATGGGCGGCGTCATGATGCCGAGCACCGGCCCCGCCACCAGATTCACTTCCGCCGTAAACACCGCACCGTAGCCTTCTAAATAAACGCCGCGCGTGGGACCCAGCACTACGAACGGATTGTCACTCCATAACTTGGTGAAGCTGTTATCGAGTTTATGTTCCGTCGCAGCCAGCGTGTTCCGTGGCACGCGCGGCGCATCGCTTGCCATTGCTGAGGCGGCAATCACAAGGAGGAGGAAAGACAGTTTCAAGGTCGAGAAGTGTTTCAAAGTGAAGATCTTCATTTAGCGAACTCCCGCCCCGGTATTCAGGGCATAGATACGAGTAACTTGTTTATTGAGAAAATCGGCGTCGTCGGAGTACCGCTTCTCCGCGGCGGAGAGCAGCATTGCGGTCGCTGGTCGTCGCGCTTTTCCGTGTCGGCGACCGCTTTGGTAACCGCCGCGCTCACCGCCGTTGCCATTTCACTCTGCAACCGCGCCGTGACTTCCGCGCTAACGCGATCTCTCGATCGCCCGCGTATCCACCTGCGCGGTTGCGTTCGGCAAACCCACCGGCCGCACAAAAGCATGCACCAAAATCGCCGCCGCAATCACCATCGCCGCCGCAAACGACGGCCGCAGGAACAACTTTTGATACCAGCGCGGCTCGAAAACTTTATCGGACACAAACGCAATCCGCCGCGGCAGCTCTTCCTCGCGCAGCGTCGCCATCGCATCCAGCGTCACCCGCAACTCGGCCAGTTCGTCCTGGCATTCCGCACACGCAGCGACATGGTTCTCAGCGTCCTGCCGCGTGCGCGAGTCCAGTTCGCCCAGCGCGTACGACTTCAAATCCGGCCGTCCATCCCCCAACTTGCAACTCATAACGCCATCCCCCCATCTTTACGAAATACCGCCGGAGCCAGCGTGGCCTTCAGCAGATCCAGCGCAGTATACAAGCGCGACTTCACAGTAGAGACCGGAATTTCCAGAATCTCCGCCATTTCATCGAACTTGAATCCCTGATAGACCTTCAGCAGCACCGCTTCCCGTTGATCTTCACTCAGCACCTTCAGCGCACTCTCCACCGCCAGCGACAACTCCATCGGCAGCATCCGCCCGCCGAAATCCCGCGGACGCGGCTCAGAAAGCTCGCTCTCCGGTTTCCGCCGCCGCAGCAACGAAAACGCCTCGTTGTGAGCGATCCGGAACAGCCACGCCGAAAAGCGCGCCGGATCGTCGAGTTTGCGAAGGTTCTGATACGCTTTCAAAAAAGTTTCCTGGCTGAGATCGAGTGCATCCTCGCGATTCGACACCAACCGCAGCAGATAGTTGAAGATACGCTTCTCCCACCGGGACACGAGAAGGTTATAAGCCTCCACGTCTCCCTGCCGCGCTTTGGCGATCAGGTCGCGATCCTCAACCTCGCGAAAGATCAACGTTTGCTCCGTTCGTAAAGACGCCCCCAACCTGGAAAAAGTTGGACAAGGGACGGGAATCGAGTCCCTTTCATTATGGACATAGGCGGACATAAATGGTTTAGGGATTGCGAACGCGGATAGGATTGAAAGTTAAACATATACACATGATGCAGGTTACTAGAGCTTCGAAATGAGTCCGTCTTTGCAATCAGCAGCTCTTGTCAGGGCGCGCCCTGGCTCTTCAACGAACTTGGGTTCAAAGTGATCACTGGATCATTACGACCCGAAGGCGTATATGGCAATTGCATCGTGACCTTAGGACTCCGAAACTCTTCGAGCAAACTTCGTAAAGGATCGGGGGCAGATCCTTCTTATACCTTGCGCCGTGTCTGGAGCCCAATAACTGGCAAGGCCTCGTGTTCATCCTCGAAGCAATCCAAGGATTGCAACCGGCGCCTAGTGTTCGAACTGGAGGCCGGGGCCTCGCTCTTTCGAGAAAACTATCCGGCGTTAGTCGAAGCATTGGGGCCGAAGTGGCATGGATACAAAACATGAACTTCAGCGGCGCGCGGCATGTAGAGACTCTACGTCCTGCAGCACCCAGTTCGAACCACCAAGCCTGAATCTAAGTGCCAGTTGGCTACGTCGAATCTTCCGTCTGAATCAGTTTCGCACCGCGCAGCCAGTCCAGAATAGAAAGACATGAATTATCCCGATTCCGTCCAGTTCCTGTACGCGCTGGGCAACGAAATGAAGACCGCCAAGCTCGGCCTGGACCGCATCCGCGCGGTTCTCGCCGCTTTGGGCAATCCGGAGAAAGCCTACCGCATAGTCCACGTCGCCGGAACCAACGGCAAAGGTTCCACCTCCGCCATGATCGCCGCGGGCTTGCGGGCAGCGGGCGTCCGCACTGGACTGTTCACCTCGCCCCACCTGGTCGAACCCACCGAGCGCATCCAGATCGACGGCATTCCCGTCACGCAAGCGCAGTTTTCGCGAGCGTTCGACGTAGTCCACCAAGCCGCCGGCTCGCTCGATCTCGACGCGCATCCCAGCTACTTCGAAACCGTCGCCGCCATGGCCTTCTGGTTGTTCCGCGAATTGAACGTGAAGACCGCCGTGATCGAAGTCGGCCTGGGCGGACGCCTCGATGCCACCAACATCGTCGATCCGGCGCTCACCGTGATCACGCCCATCGACATGGATCACCAAGTGTTCCTGGGCGACACCATCGAGTCCATCGCCGCCGAAAAAGCCGGCATCCTGAAGCCCGGCGTCCCAGCAGTATTCGCCCGCCAGCGCCCCGACGCGCAAGCAGTGCTCGACGCCAAAGCCGCCGAACTCGCCATCCCCGTAAAGCGCGCTGCGGATTTCGAGATCCGCGACCTGGAAATCGACGCCCGCGGCAGCCGCTTCTCCGGCATCGAATGCCCGCTCGCCGGAGAGCATCAAGTCGACAACGCCGTCACCGCCGCGCTGGCGCTCGAAACGCTAGGCGTGTCGCCGAAAGGCATCGCCGAAACCCGCTGGCCCGGCCGCCTGGAACACATCTCGCCCAACCCCGACATCCTGCTCGATGGCGCCCACAACCCCGCCGGCGTGCGCGCGCTGATTCGTTATCTGGAACGCTTCTACCCCGACCGCAAACGCTGGATCATCTTCGGCGCCATGCGCGACAAAGCCGTCGCCGAAATGGGCGCGCTCCTCTTCCCGCTAGCCGACGAATTGATCCTGACCGCCGCCGATTCCCCGCGCTCCATGCCGCCCGAGGAACTGGCAGCGCTCGCGCCGCACGGCCGCGCGGTCCCGAACATCGTCGCCGCCCTGAAACTAGTCGCCAGCGAAGCCGCGGCCGACGACATGATCGTCATCACCGGCTCGCTCTTCCTGGTAGGCGAAGCCCGAGCCGCCTCTTACAATAAAAACTCATGGCCTTTCTCTGGAGCCTGGTCGTAATCGACCCGCTCATCATTCTCTCCACCTTCCTGTGCGGCTGCGTCAGCATTTTCCTGACGCTGTTCGACAAATCCGGCGACGCCGCGATCCGCGTCGGCCGCGTGTGGGCGCGCTCGCTGCTATGGATCGCCGGAGTGCGCGTCACCGTCGAAGGCCTGGAGAAAATCGACGCCCGCGGCAGCTACGTCCTCTGCTCGAATCACTTGAGCTACATGGATACGCCCGCGGTCCTCGGCAGCATCCCCGCGAATTTCCGTTTCCTCGCGAAAAAAGGCCTGTTCCAGATCCCCTTCCTGGGAACGCACCTAAAGCAAGCCGGCCACATTCCCGTCCCCCGCGAAGATCCGCGCGCCGCCGTCAAGACCATGAACCTGGCCGCGCAAGTGATCCGCGAGCGCCGCATTTCCATGCTGATTTTTCCCGAAGGCGGCCGTTCTCAGGACGGCGTTCTGCAGCCCTTCAAGGAAGGCGGCGCCTACATCGCCATCAAAGCCCAAGTCCCGCTGCTGCCGATCGCATTAGTCGGCACGCGCGCCGTGCTGGCGATGGGCTCGGCCGTCTTCCACCCGTTCCAGCGCGTGACGCTGCGCATTGGCGATCCGCTCCCGACCGCCGGTCTGACACTCCATCGATCGCGACCAACTCACCGCAGCCGCACGCGAACAAATCGTCGCGATGCTGGCTAAGCCGTCTGCGATTTCCCGTTAGACGCCGCCTCCGGAGCCGTGGGCTTCACCGGTGGCATTTCGATCAGCCCCAGCTTCTGCCGCACGGCCAAGTCCAGCTTGTCGCGAATATCGGTGTGCTCTTTCAAAAACAGCCGCGCGTTGTCGCGCCCCTGCCCCAGCCGCTCGCCCGCGTAGCTGAACCAGGACCCGGATTTCTCCACCACCTCATGCGTCGCCCCCAGATCCAGCAAATCGCCTTCGCGCGAGATCCCCTGGCCGTAAAGAATGTCCACCTCCACCTCGCGAAACGGCGCCGCCACTTTGTTCTTCACCACTTTGATCTTGGTCCGATTACCAATCACCTGATCGCCATCCTTAATCGCCCCGATGCGCCGCACCTCAATCCGCACCGACGAATAAAACTTGAGCGCGCGCCCTCCGGTGGTCGTCTCCGGATTGCCGAACACCACGCCGATCTTCTCGCGCACCTGATTGATGAAAATCAGACAGGCATTCGCCCGCGACACCGACGCCGTGAGTTTCCGCATGGCCTGCGACATTAGCCGCGCGTGCAGCCCCATGAAGCTGTCGCCCATCTCGCCCTCCAGTTCCGCCTTCGGAACCAGCGCCGCCACCGAATCCACCACCACCACGTCGATCACGTTCGAAGCCACCAGCGAGCCAGTGATCTCCAGCGCCTGCTCGCCATAATCCGGCTGCGAAACCAGCAAATTATCGACATCCACTCCCAGCGCCCGCGCATAAGTCGGATCGAGCGCATGCTCGGCGTCGATAAACGCCGCCGTCCCTCCCGCCGCCTGCGCCTGCGCGATCACCTGCAACGCCAGCGTGGTTTTACCGGACGACTCCGGCCCAAACACCTCCATCACGCGCCCCCGCGGAAACCCGCCCACCCCCAGCGCGGCATCTAATGAAATAGATCCGGTAGGGATCACGCTCACCTGCTGCACGCTCTTCGAACCCAGTTGCAGCACCGACCCTTTCCCAAACTGCTTCTCCATCTGGAGCAGCGTCTGCATAATCAAGCGTGCACGTTCAGTGACCGGAGCAGCGGAAGTTTGCATAGCGACCTCGCCTATTTGGTGCGTCCACGCCGAGAAAATTCTCACGCCCCAGAGTAGAATTGTTCGAGGAGATCAACCATGTCTTTACGCATCAACGACGAAGCCCCGAATTTCACCGCGGAAACCACGCAGGGCACCATTAACTTCCACGAGTGGATCGGCGACGGCTGGGCCGTCCTGTTCTCTCACCCCAAAGACTTCACGCCCGTGTGCACCACCGAACTCGGCTATATGGCCGGCCTGGAACCCGAATTCAAGAAGCGCAATACCAAGATCATCGGCCTGAGCGTCGATCCGGTCAGCAGCCATGGCAAATGGGCAGCGGATATCGAAGAGACCCAAGGCCACAAGGTCAACTATCCGATGATCGGCGACCCCGAACTGAAAGTCGCCAAGCTCTACGACATGCTTCCCGCCGACGCCGGAACCACTTCGGAAGGCCGCACCGCCGCCAACAACGCCACCGTGCGCACCGTGTTCGTGATCGGGCCCGACAAGAAGATCAAGCTGATGCTGATTTATCCCATGAATACGGGACGGAACTTCGACGAAGTCCTGCGCGTGCTGGATTCGATCCAACTCACCGCGACCCACACTCTCGCCACGCCCGGTGAACTGGAAGAAGGGCGAGGACGTGATCATTCCGCCTTCCGTGACGGATGAGGTGGCCAAGCAGAAGTACCCCGGCGGCTGGAAGACCCTCAAGCCGTACTTGCGAATCGTCCCCCAGCCCAAATAGCCCCCCCTCAAAAACGAAAGGTCCGGAGAGGCCAATTGGACCCTCTCCGGACCTTTAAACTTCCTTGCTGTTCAAGTTTAGCTGCCCTGCGTCGAAGCCACCGCCATCACCGATCCCACCTGCGAGAAGATGGCGCTAATGCTGCTGGCCACGCCCGGCATAACCGCACCGGCCGCGACGGCTACGAAACCTGCCATCAGCGCGTATTCAATGAGGTCCTGACCGCGAGTATCGCGGAGAGCCTGAATTTTGAGAATCAAGTTTTTCATCGTTAATGTGTCTCCCTATTGTGCTCCAGCGCCTCCGAAGGCCGGCCCGAAATAGTCCTCAAGTACACATTTCGGATGATAGCCGTCAAAAATTTCAGGGTATAGTCGAAAAATGTACCTCTTAGAGGCCTTAGATCCTATGACCTTTTACTTAATCCTCTCAGCTGGGATTAGGGATGCAGATAGAACAGACTCAGGCGCGGCAAGCTCTTGTTTTCCAGTAACTTCCTTTCCAGAAACTGCTTTTCGAGCATGGCCAGCTGCTCCGTGCTCATCTTGCCGCGATAAGGCTTGAGTTCGCGATCGAGCGTCCGCCGGGCTTCAAAAAGCGCCTCGTCGCTCGCGTCCGCGCGCAGCCGCGCAATCATTTTTTCCTCCAGCGCCGTGAGCCGCTGCTCCAGTTGCTCCAAATCGGAGTACAGCGTATCCAGGGGCAACGTCTCCAGCGACGCCGCCAGTTCCTCCAGCCCCGCCTTCCGCAACGCCGCCGCGTTGCGCGCCAGGTAAGCCCGCACGTCCTCGATCGAAAAAGGCGCCGCCGCGCCCGCCGGTTTCGCCGGCCCTCCGTCCACCATCACCTGGACTTCGGCCGCAATCGCCTGCGCGCAATATGCCAGCGAATTCACCATCTGGAGGCGTGCCCGCGGCGGCCGCGAGCGCCACTTGTCGAAGGCTTGATCGATCCCGCGCAGCACTGCTTCCAGCGGAATCCCCGCGTTTTTCCAGGCCTCAATCAGCGCCCAGTCGAGCGGCGACAGCAGAAACAGCCCGGTCCCGCGCGCCCGCTGAAAATGGTCTTCGATTTCCGTGAAATAATTGAAGTAGTTTTCCGTCAACGTGCTTGATTGCGCTCCCAGATCAGCCGCAGCCCTTCGAGCGTCAGGTCTTCGTCATAGACCTTCACCAGCCGCGAGCCGTCGGCAATCAACTGCCCCTGCCCCCCGGTGGCGACGGTCTTGGTCTCCGGTCCCAACTGCTTCACGATACGTTCGACAATGCCGTCGATCAGCCCGATGAACCCGTAATACAGTCCAGACTGTATGCTGCCGACCGTATTGCTGCCCACCAGTTTCTCCGGCGCCCGGAAATCGACCATCGGCAGGCGCGCCGTCCGCGCAAACAGCCCATTGATCGACATGCCGATGCCCGGTGCGATCAGCCCGCCCAGAAACTCCGCGTCCTTCGAAACCACGTCGAAATTGATCGTCGTACCCAAATCGACAATCACGCACGGCCCGCCGTATTTGTGAAACCCGGCCACGGCGTTCACCACCCGGTCCGCCCCCACCTCACGGGGATTGTCATATAGCACTTTGATCCCGGTATCCGTACGCCGGCGTAACAAACATCGGCTGGCGCTCAAAGTAACGCTCCGCCATCGCGGTCAGCGGCTGATCGACCGCCGGGACCACGCTCGAAATCACTACGCCGTGTACCTGGCTCAAATCCAGCTCTGAAAGCGAAAACAGATTCCGCATCAGAATGCCCCACTCGTCCGGAGTCTGCTCGCGAATCGTGCGCAGGCGCCAGCGCCCGGTCAATTGCGCGCCCGAAAACGCGCCGATGGTGATGTTGGTGTTCCCCGCGTCGAGTGCCAGCAGCATAGTCAGATGGGCCGGACGCCGCCGGCCAGGATTTTCGTCACCGTTCCATTATCCTGCCGCAGCAGCAGGAAGCCAGAGGCATCGAGCCCCGCCGTCACGCCTTCGAGAATCGCAGCCTCCTGCTCCACGTGCACGCGCCGCCCCTGCGCATAAGTCGACGCGCGCGTGAACGCATCGCAAATCGCCGCCGGCCCGCTCGTCTTGAGCACCCCACAAGATTCTTCCACCGCAGTCACCAGCGCCGCCAGCAGCACCTCGCGCGACACCGCCGCGCCCGCCAGCCGTAACGACGTCGCCAACGCGGCGATATCCCGCGGGAAACTGGTATGCCCTACGTTGATTCCGATCCCGGCGATCACCGCGTCGCCCTCGATCTGCGCCATGAATCCCGGCGCACTTCTTTTCGTTCAGCAAGACATCGTTAGGCCAGCGCAGATCCGGCGCGAGCCCCGTGACGTCGGCAATGGCATGCTGCGTAGCCAGCCCCAGCGCCAGCATCACCAGCGGCAGCGACTCCGAGCCCAACGCCAGCCGCAACACGATCGACACATACAACCCGGACCCCGGTTCCGAATACCATGAGTGTCCCGCGCGCCCGATCCCCGCCGTCTGCTGGTCGGCCCCCACCACCGTTCCCGACGCACACCCTTCGCGCGCCAGCCGCGCCGCCACGATCATCGTGGAATCGATCGAAGCGAACCACTCCACCCGCCGCCCCGGCAATTCAAAGCTCATAAATTCCGCAATTGATATCCACCGCGGTAGCCGAGTGTGTAATCGACCCCGACGAAATGAAATCCGGCCCCGCGTCGGCGTAAGCCCGCACATTCTCGAGCGTGACGCCCCCGGAAATCTCGACCTCCGCCCGCCGCGCGATGAAGCGAATCTCCTCGGCCGCCTGCGCCGGAGTCATGTTATCCAGCAGCAGCCGCCCCGCCCCGCAATCCAGCGCGACCTCGATTTCGGCACGCGTGCGGACCTCCACCTCGATCGGTTTCCCCAACGGCCGCGCTCGCTCCACCGCCGCGCGAACGCCGCCCGCCAGGCGAATGTGATTGTTCTTGATCAGCACCGCGTCCCACAATCCCATGCGATGATTCACCACGCCGCCCGCCGCCGCCGCCATTTTCTCCAGCACGCGCAAGCCAGGCGTGGTCTTGCGCGTGTCCAGAATCCGCACGCCCGGTTCCCGCCACAGCCTCGACAAAGCGCCCCGCCAGCGTAGCGACTCCTGACAGCCGTTGCAGGAAATTCAGCGCCACGCGCTCGCGAGTGAGCAGCAGCCGCGCGCGTCCGCGCACGATAGCAATCTCTTGACCCGCGTGCACAACACTCCCGCTCGGCACTCTTAGAACAGCGTTGTCGTAGAGCAGCGTCAGCAGTTCCACGCCCGCGAGCGTCATCTCCTGGCGAGCCACGAAATGTCCTTCCGCTTGCAGCTCAGCCGGGATCGTAGCCTCAGTAGTGATATCGCCCGTGCGCACATCCTCGGCCAGAGCCTCCGCCACCGCACGCTTCACGTCGGGATGGGCGATGTCGAAACTCATTCGCCTAACGCCGCCCGGTTCTTGGCAAGCTGCGCCTCATACTCGGCAAGCTTAGCGCGCATGCCCTCGATCACATGCGCCGGCGCCTTCGCCACAAAACTTTCGTTCGCAAGCTGGCGCTTAGAATTCGCAATCACCTTTTCGAGCTGCTCGTTTTCCTTGATCAGCCGCTCCTTCGGGACCGGAATGCCCAGCGCCAAACTGTAACCCGCCCCCTCGTAAGGCTCCACCGTCAGACTCACGTTAGCATTGCGTTCGATGAATTCCAGATCGATCGAACCTGTCATCCGCAGCACGCCCGTCAGCTTTTCCTTGCGATCGATCTTGTTGTCCGCGCGCACCCCGCGAATCTCCGTGACCACGTCCTGCAGCAGCTTCATTTCGCGCTCGGCTTCAGGATCGTTCAGCGCCGGATCGTACGGCGGATAAGCCTCCAGCGCAATCGAAGTCTCGATGCCCGCGCCGGTGCCACAGTTCTTCCGTAATGAAAGGCATCAGCGGATGCAGCAGCAGCAGCGCCTTCTCATGAACCTCGTAAGCAAACCCCCAATCGGTATCCGACTTCTTCAACTCCAAATACCAATCGCAAAACTCGTCCCAGAAGAAAGTCCAAACCGCATCGGCCGCCTCGTGATAGCGATGCATCTCGAAACGAATCGTTCGCAATCTTGACCGCCGCGTTGAGCCGCGACCCAATCCATCGATCCGCCAACGAAGTCCGCGCCGCCGCCCCGCGTTCCTTCGTGAACAAGCAGCCGCGAAGCGTTCCAGATCTTATTGGCGAAGTTGCGCCCGCGCGCAATCACTTCCTCGCTCAGCGCGATGTCGTTTCCCGGAGCCGCCGCCACCAGCAGTCCAAACCGCACCGCATCCGTCCCGTATTTTTCGTTGACGACCAGCGGATCGACCACGTTCCCCTTGGTCTTCGACATCTTCTGCCGCTCGGCGTCGCGCACCAGCCCGTGAATGTGGATCTGCCGGAACGGCACGTCGCCCATCATTTCCATGCCGAACATAATCATGCGCGCGGCCCAGAAAAAGATGATGTCGAAGCCCGTCACCAGCAGCGTCGTAGGATAAAACGCGCGCAGATCCGCCGTGTCATCGGGCCACCCTAGCGTAGAAAACGGCCACAACCCCGAACTAAACCACGTGTCCAGCACATCCGTTTCCTGCGTGAGTTTCGCCGACCCGCAGTGCGAACACTTCGCCGGCTCCTCGCGCGCCACTGTGACGTCCTTGCAATCCCCGCAATGCCACGCCGGAATGCGATGCCCCCACCACAACTGCCGCGAAACGCACCAGTCGCGAATGTTGTACATCCACTCGAAATATGTCTTCGACCAATTCGCCGGCACAAACGTAATGCGACCGTCCTCCACCGCCGCAATCGCCGGAGCAGCCAACGGCTTCATTTTCATCCACCACTGCTTTGAAACCAGCGGCTCGACCACCGTCTTGCAGCGATGGCATTTGCCGACGCTCAACTTGTAAGGTTCGATCTTGACCAGGAACCCGAATTCCTTCAGCTCCGCCACGATCTGCTTACGCGCCTCATAGCGGTCCAGACCGGCGAACTTCCCCGCGGCCGCCGTCATCTTGGCGTCCTCGCCGATCACTTTGATGCTCGGCAGATCATGCCGCTTGCCCGCTTCAAAATCGTTGGGATCGTGCGCCGGCGTAATCTTCACCGCGCCCGAACCAAACTCCGGATCCGCCATGTCATCCAGCACCACCGGAATCTCTCGCCCCGTCAACGGCAGTTTCACATTCAGCGGATGCAGCCGCGCCGCCCGCGGATCGAGCGGATTGATCGCCACCCCGGTATCGCCCAACATCGTTTCCGGACGCGTCGTCGCGACCACGATATCTTCATCCAGCCCCACCACCGGATAACGGATGTGCCACAAGCTGCCGTCCGATTCCTCGTGCTCCACTTCCAGATCCGACAGCGCCGTCTGGCAGCGCGGGCACCAGTTAACGATGTAATCGCCCTGATAAATCAACCCCTTCTCGTACAACCGCACGAAAACCTCGCGCACGGCGCGCGACAGCCCCGGGTCCAGCGTAAAGCGTTCCCGCGACCAGTCGCAGCTCACCCCCGCGCGCTTCATCTGCTCGACAATGCGCCCGCCGTTTTCCTCTTTCCACTTCCAGACGCGCGCCTCGAAAGCCTCGCGCCCCAAGTCGAACTTGGTGAGCCCTTCGGCGGCCAGCTGCCGCTCCACCATGATCTGCGTCGCGATCCCAGCATGATCCGTGCCCGGCAGCCACAGCGTGTCGACCGTTTTGCCCTCTGGAGTCCGCTTCATCCGCCGCCAGCGCACCTGCGCATCGATGATCGAATGCTCGAACATGTGCCCCATGTGCAAGGACCCAGTCACATTCGGCGGCGGAATCGCCAGCGAAAAATACGGTTGTCCGGGGTGTGGGTCGGCGCGGTAAGTGTGATGTTCCACCCACCACTCAGCCCAATGCGGCTCGAACCGCTGGGGCTCGTAAACTTTATCGATTTCCATGGGGAAATTCGATTTTAGCGCGTTCAGGCGATTTCACGTGTTCCGGCCGAAATCCAATCCCCACCACGCGCGCCGGAATGCGCCGCAATACCGGGAAGCGCTGCAGCAGGCGGAGCGCAAGCGGTAGCCGGCGGATGGGCGCCTCGTTTCCCAGCGTCGGACTTAACAAGCGCCGGTGCGCGAAAATCTGCAGCCGCTGCGTCATGCGCGTAGGAAATTCACGCCGCCGCTGCACGTCTTGCAACTGCGCGTCGCTCACCTCTCCGCGCAGCAGCGGCTGCGCCAGCAAATTCGCCGCCGCCACCGCGTCCTGGATCGCCAGATTGATGCCCACGCCTCCCACCGGAGACATCGCATGCGCCGAATCCCCGATGCACAACAGCCCCGCGCGCGACCACTTCCGCAAACGATCCACAGCCACCGCCAGCAGCTTGATATCGTCCCAGTCCTTCAATTCCTCCACCCGCCCGGCGAGAAATGGTGCGACTTTCACCAGGTCCTCACGAAACGCCGCCAGCCCCTTCCCGCGAATCGCATCGAAAGCGCCCTTCGGAATCACGTAAGCACACTGCCAATAGTCCCCACGATCGAGCGTCACCAAAATCCTCCCTGCCCGCACGCGCCCCAGCGTCTGACTAGGATCGTTCGCCTCCCGCGAAACCCGCATCCACAGCACATCGATCGGCGCGCCGAGATCGATCACCTCCAACCCCGCCTGCGTGCGCACGACCGAATGCCGCCCGTCTGCGCCGATCGTTAAACCCGCCCTCACTTCCTGAGCCCCCTGCGGAGTATTCGCGCGCACGCCCACAATCCGGCCGTTCTCTTCGAGCAGCCCTGTGACCTCCCACTCCATCCGTACCCGGAATTGCGGATAGCGCCTCCCCTGCGACGCGATGAAGTTCAAGAAGTCCCACTGCGGCATTAGTGCCACAAATTTGCAATGCGTGGGAAGATGCGAAAGATCCGCGATGGTCACCTGAAAGTCGTCGATTTGCGCCCCGATCTGGCGCACTTCCTGATACGGCTGACGCAGGAAATCATCCAGAAGGCCCAGCTCATACATCACTTCGAGCGTCGAAGGATGAATCGTGTCCCCACGGAAATCCCGCAGGAAATCCTTGTGCTTTTCGAGTACAACCACGTCAATCCCCGCGCGCGCCAGCAATAACCCCAGCACCATCCCAGCCGGGCCTCCGCCGACGATACAGCAAGGGGCTTCCATACAAGTTCCTTAAGCAATTACTCCGCCAGGGAGCAGTCCTGGACTTGAATTCGAGCCCTCGATATTATTCGTCGATCATTCCATTGAGACGCTCAGTGACATTGCATTGAGCGGCCCATTCGCGAACATACGCCATGTCCACACACTGACCGCCGAATGGAAGATCGCCAAAAGAGTCACCCGCTGGATCTAGAATGCCGTAGGGATGCGGGTCCCATCCATACACCTGGATCATCAAATCGCGAGGTAGATGTCGTGCAGCCACTCTAAAGCGCACTTCCGCGTCGCTCGCTCGCGGATGTTCGTCACGAACCTCAGACTCCCAGGTTTTCAGAAGAAACTCACCCGCCTTCAATGTCGCAGCGAGCTTTTCCCCGGCGGGCATCCGGCGCTGCAAGTCCAGCCAAACCTCCATCGCCCGCGGATCGGTGTCACTGAATTCTACCGGGTGCGTCATCCTGTATTCGCTGCTTCCTATCGTGGAGTTTAGCAGCCCCGCGCTAGAATAGACATCATGAACTATTACGGAGCCAAAGACCTTGCCGCCTCCTTCCGGACCGTGCGCAAGAATACCTTGACCATCGCGGAAGAAATTCCGGAGGACAAGTACAGTTACCGCCCGGCTGAGGGCACCCGAACCGTCGGCGAGTTGCTGACCCACATCGCGCTCGGCGCCAAATTCCAGGAGACCGTTGTCCTGAATGAGAAGCGCACTTCCATGGAAGGCTTCGATTTCATGAAGCTCATGGGCGGAGTCGCGGCCGAAGCCGCCAAGCCGCGCACCAAAGCCCAGATCATCGCCCTCTTGAAAGAGGAAGGCGAGAAGTACGCCTCGGCCGTCGAGTCGCTGTCGGACGACTTCATCGGCGTGGCCGTCACCATGCCCCCCGGCGGCACGCCCCCCAGCCGCACCCGTTTCGACATGCTGGCTAGTGTCAAGGAGCATGAAATGCATCATCGCGGCCAGCTCATGCTGATCGAGCGCATGCTCGGCATCACGCCTCACTTGACCCGCGAACATCAAGCCCGCATGGCCGCCATGCAAGCCGCAAACGCGCAGAAAGCTTAGCGCTTCAGATCGGCAGCGCGCCTAACAACAGACGATCGACGCAAGTAAGGGTATCCTGAAACCGAAGGGTACCCTCAAACCAAGATGCACCCAGTAGAAGCCACGTTGCCGCAAATCTCCGAGACAGTCGTCCAGCACGCCGCCGAACACCGCGAAGCCTTCATCAACGCCTCGCCCTTCAAACACGCGATGATCGAAAATTTCTTCGAACCCGCCTTCGCCGAAAGGCTGCTCGCCGAATTCCCCAGCTTCGATCCCAAACTCGCCATGAACGAAATGGGCGAACTAGGCGGCAAGGCCGTCAACACCAAGATTCGTGAGATCAGCCCCGCCTACGAAGAGCTCTACGAAATGATCGGCTCGCAACCGTTCCTCGATCTCATGAGCCGCCTCACCGGCATCCCCGACCTGCTCATGGACCCCAAACTCTACGGCGGCGGCACCCACGACAACCGCCACGGCCAGGAACTTGACGCCCACGTCGACTTCAACTACGACGAAGCGCAGAAACTCCACCGCCGCCTCAATGTAATCGTTTACATGAACAAGGAATGGAAAACCGAATGGGGCGGAGCCATTGAAATCCACTCTAACCCGTGGGATCACGAACACAATCAGATCCGCGCCTTCGATCCCCTGTTCAACCGCTGCGTCATGTTCGAGACCAACGAGTATTCCTGGCACGGCTTTCCAAAAATCAACCTTCCGCCCGATAAACGCCACCTAACCCGCAAATCGATTTCGATTTACCTCTACACCAAGGAACGCCCCCCGCAGGAAATCGCGCCTCTCCATGGAACGTTCTACGTGCAACGCCCCTTGCCCCCTGAGATCCGCGAAGGTCACACGCTCAGCGCCGGCGACGTCAAATCCCTCCAAGACCTGCTGAAGCGCCGCGACGACTGGCTCCGCATGTATCACAAGATGGAGCTCGAAAAGAACGCCGACATCGCCATCAAGAACCAGAACATCGTTGACCTCCGCACCTACGTTCGCATTCCTTTAACCGGCTACGTGATCCAAGGCGCATCACCCATCGGCATGTTCTCAGATCAATGGGTCGAATCCCACGCCGATGTCGAAATCCAGCCGCTAGCCCCCGTATCCGGAGTGCTCCTGCGCGGTTGGCGCCCCGACAAAGCCCCGCCCGCTCGCGTTCGCTTGGCTGTAGGCGATGCCTCGGTTGAGAGCGCCGTCGGTGAAGGCAACTTCGAAATCAGCCTGAAACTCCCCCATCCAGCCGACACACCTTTCCGCCTGCGCATCGACACCATCTCGCAAGGCCGCGCCGTCGATCCCGCGATCGACAGCCGCGATCTCGCCTTCCGCGTCGCTGAAATCCGCGCCCGCCACCCGCTCGTCCAGACGCTGACCAAGATGCTGGGATGAAGCCGCTCGGATGAAACCGCGTGTAGCCGTAGCCGGAGCCGGAGCCTTCGGCAAAAACCACCTCCGCGTCATCCATCAGTCAGAACACGCCCACTTAGCCGGCGTCTACGACCTCGACCCCGCGCGCGCCGCCGCCGTTGCCGAACCCCACGCATGCCGCGTCTTCACGAGCCTCGACGAATTAGCCGCCAACTCCGACGCCGCCGTAATCGCCGCCCCCACCGTCACGCATTCTGAAATCGGCTGCCAGCTAATCGCAGCCGGCCTCGACGTGATGGTAGAGAAACCCATCGCCCACACGCTCGAAGCCGCGCGCGCGCTAGTCGACGCCGCCGATCGCCATCAACGCATCCTGCAAATCGGACACCTCGAACGCTTCAATCCCGCCGTAATCGCGCTCTCTGAAGCCATCGGCAAACCCCTGTTCTTCGAAATCCACCGCCTTAGCGAATTCACCCCGCGCTGCCTCGACGTCGACGTGGTCCTCGACCTCATGATCCACGACGTCGACATCATCCTCGCGCTCACCGGAGAGCGCCCCGAAGAAATCCGCGCCGCCGGCATCCGCATCTTGTCCGACAAGGTGGACATCGCCAACGTGCGCATCCAATTCCCCAGCGGCTGCATTGCCAACCTCACCGCCAGCCGCGTCTCCACCGAACGCGTCCGCAAACTGCGCCTGTTCCAGCCCCACGAATACATTTCGCTCGACTACAGCCGCCAGGACGCCGTCCGCTTCCGCGTCAAACCGCCCATGGCCATCGACTTTGCCGCCCTCCCGGTAACCAAGGACGAACCATTGCGTCTTGAATTAGAGGGATTCTTCGAAAGCATCTCCACCCGCCAGCCTCCCCGAGTCACCGGCGCGCAGGGCCTGGCGGCCCTGGAAGTAGCTTTCGAGATCCTTGATAAAATTGAGGCGCATTACCGCTTGGTCGAAAAAACGCTGGCAAGCACGTGAACACCGCATCACAACGATGACTTAAATCTCCTACGCGAATGGCGCGAGCCCATCCCGCCGTCGCGAATCGCCTTTGCGATCGCCGGAGCCATCGTCTATCATCTGATCGCCCTCTCGGTGGTGATCACCGCCATCAACGCCCCACTCCCCGAGCGCCTTCCCGATTTCGTAGTCGACCTGCGCAAAGCCGTCCCGCTCTACGTCCCGCAGGACTTGACGCAACGCGACCCCAACCGCGGCAAAATTACACACGACCTGGACGTGCGCAGTTCCGCCCCTCCCGCCCCAGTTCCGCAAGCCCCGCGCTTCCGCGCCCCCATCCCGGCACCCGCCGCCGCGCCGTCCATCCCCACTCCCATCGAGCCGCCCAAAATCGAAGCCGAAGCCACCCCGCCGCCCGTAGCCTCGTCCGGAATCCTGCCGCCCATAGCGCCCCCGCCTCCCGACAAGCCCAAACTGGCGTTTGAACCCGTAGGGTCCGGCGGAACTTCCCCAGGACGCATCTACAGCCCGAACGCGAAGCTGCCGCCCATCGCGCATTCGCTCGAAGAAACCCTGCACCCGCCCACCCCGCCTGCGCCCGCGCAACCCTCCGCCGGAGTTACCATCGGCGACATCGACGAATTCACCAATATCCCCAGCCAAAATCAGGCCCCCTCGAACGGACCCGCCCGCAGCAACCTGCAACTCCTAAGCGATCCCGCCGGAGTCGACTTCAAACCTTACCTGGTGCAAGTTCTCGCCGCCGTCCGCACCAACTGGCTCTCCGTGATCCCAGAGAGCGCCCGCGTGGGTGGCCGCAAAGGCCGTGTGTTAATCCAGTTCATCATCGACCGCAGCGGCGGCGTTCCCAAACTGGTTATCGCCGAGCCCTCCGGCACCGCCGCCTTTGACCGCGCCGCCGTAGCCGGCATCAGCGCCTCTTACCCTTTCCCGCCTCTCCCCAGGACTTTCAAGGGCAACGAAATCCGCCTGCAGCTCGCGTTTACGTATAATCAGCCCAAATGAACCGTCGTTTCCTCTACGCCATGCTGGTCTACGCAGTTTTGGCGATTCTGGCCGGTTTCACTCTCGACGGCGTCATCCGCATCGCAACCTTGGTGCTTTTAGGCGGCTTCGCATTGAAAACATACCTAGCCGTACTGAAAGACCGCATCGGCTAAGCGTCAGACATATCCTGCTTCGGATCATTTTAGGCCTCATCTAAGGGGAAGCTTCTAGGTACTAACTGCACCTTACCCGCTAAGCTTCTAAAAGCCGGAGGGTTTTTCGTGGATTCCGATCCCGGATCGGTTCTCACGTTCCGGTTTGGCATTAAACCATGGAAATGCAGTTCCAAAACGGTACGGGAGCAGGCCCAGTCGGCAGATCGGCCTCCGCGCGGGAGGAAATCAGCCCCGTCCTTTCCAACGCATTAGTGTTTGATTATCGGTGCTTTAGGCGGGCTTCAACAGGTCCCTCGGCAGGAGTTTTCCGGACCTTTAGACCGTTTGGCCTAGGGCGTGCCTTTTCAAAGGCGTCGGAGAAAATAAAATGAGACTAAAAAGTTCCAGTGCCGCCGCTGTCGCTCCCGCGCTCCAGCTTCCGCCACACCAGATCAAGACCAAGACTGCTCCGGGCAGCAGACTGCGTGCCCTGCCACGCAAGGGAGCAGCGCCCGCCAAGCCCCCCGCTAAACCCATGGCGGTGAGTGGCACCTTGCACACCCGCACCACGGCGAAAGCCGAAGCAACCGCGAAATTGGCTGCGGCCCAGCAATCTGCTCAGCAAAACGCGAAGATGGCCCGCCGCGACCGCGTCGTGCTCGAGCACCTGCCGCTGGTCAAAGCCATCGCCATTCGCGTCCACGAAAACCTGCCGGTCCACGTCGATGTCGACGATCTGGTTCACGCCGGAATCCTCGGCCTGTTCGACGCCGCGAGCAAATTCAATCCCGAAAAACAAGTCGCCTTTTCGAGCTACGCCAAGCACCGCATCAAGGGCGCGATTCTCGATAGCCTCCGCCAGCTCGACTGGGCTTCGCGCGACATGCGCCGCCGCCACAAACAAGTGGAAGCCGCCACTCGCGAACTCGCCGCCACCCTGCAACGCAATCCCACGGAACTCGAAGTCGCGCAGAAGCTGGGCATAGACCCGGAACGCTGGCGCAGCATGATGCTGGACCTGCGCAATGTCGGCCTGGTCTCCGCCTCCACCCGCTCCAACGAAAACGACGACCTGCCCGCTCCCGATTTCCCCACGAGTCCCGACACTCATCCCGATTCCATCTGCGCCCATGAGCAACTACGCAGCGTGCTGGGCGTACGCGATGAAGACCCTGCCCGAGCGCTATCAGAAAGTAGTGTCGCTCTACTACACCGCTGAAATGACCATGAAAGAAATCGGCGGCATCCTAGGCATCAACGAAAGCCGCGTGTCACAAATCCACAAAGCCGCGCTCGAGAAAATGCAGACGGTTCTACAAACCAATGGCATTAGTTCCAGCCACGCGTTCTAAAGTGGGGCAGGCCTCCGGCCTGCGTGCGACCTCCGGTCGCGCCCTTGCGGTAAACTCGCACCATGCGCCTCAAAGCGTCCCTCCTGTCGTTGGTCTTCACGAGCCTAGCCAGCGCCCAAACCCCGGACTGGCCCAAGGTCAACCAAGAACTTCTGCGCCACTACCAAGCTCTGATCCGAATCGATACCGCTGACCCGCCCGGCAACGAAACCAAAGCCGCCGAATACGTCCAGCACGTCCTAGAAGCCGAAGGCATCCCCGTAACCCTAGCCTCCAAAGACCCCGCGCGCGCCAACCTGATCGCCCGCCTGAAAGGCAACGGCACCAAGCGCCCCATTCTCCTGATGGGCCACTTAGACACAGTCCAGGTTGACACATCAAAATGGACCATCCCACCTTTCAGCGCCGAACTCAAGGACGGCTACATTTACGGCCGCGGCACCGAAGACAACAAGTGGCAAGTAGCCGCCGGCCTGATGACCATGCTGCTCCTCAAGCGCAACAACGTCCCACTCGACCGCGACGTAATCTTCGCCGCCGAAGCGGGCGAAGAAGCCGCCACCGGCCCCGGCATCGAACACCTGGTCAACGACCACTGGCCCGAAATCGACGCCGAAGCCTGCATCGCCGAATCCGGAGGCGTAGTCCGCGGCCACGGCCAAGTCCGCTACGCCCTGGTCGAAACCGCCGAAAAGCTCCCCAAAGGCGCGCGTCTGGTAGCCCACGGCCCCTCCGGCCACGGCTCGCGCCCCATGCGCACCAGCGCAATTCTGCATCTCTCCACCGCCATCGAAAAAGTAGCGCTGTGGGACCCGCCCATGCGCCTCAACGACACCACCCGGACTTACTTCGAGAAACTAGCCACCATCGGCACCCCCGCCGAAGCCGCCCGCTACAACGGATTATTCAGCCCCATGAAAGCCGCCGCCAGCCGCGAATATCTAGCCGAGCACGACCCCAGCAAATACTCCATGCTGCACACCTCGATTTCGCCCGACATCATCTCCGGCGGTTTCCAGATCAACGTGATCCCGTCGCAGGCCGAAGCCACGCTAGACATCCGCGCCCTGCCCGACGAAGACATGCCCGCGTTCTACGCCCTGATGCGCAAGATGATCAACGACCCCGCCGTCGAACTCATCCCCGAATCCAAAAACCAGCGCCCCGCCGCCCCGCCCTCGCGCATCGATTCGGATGTGTATCACGCCATCGAAGCCGTCCAATCGCAAAATCTATCAAATCCCGACCATCCCCACCATGAGCACCGGCGCCTCCGACATGGCCTTCCTGCGCGCGAAAGGCATGCAGTGCTACGGCGTCGGCCCCATCGTCGATGAGGAAGACGCCGCGAAAGGCTTCGCCGCCCACAGCGACCAGGAACGCCTCCGCGAAGACGCGCTCTACAAATTCATGGAGTTTCAGTGGGACGTGCTGACCACGGTGGCGATGTCGAAGAAGTAGGTAGTGTTCGAAAACCTCACCTATTTATCCGATTGAGGGCCACTGCAACCAAGCAGCAAAGCGACCCGACTGGAATGGATACCCACGCGCTGATGTAAAGAACAAACGGGAGTGTGTCCTCGAGCCCATGATTGTAAATTAAGAGTGCGGCTAAGGCCACTATTCCAAGGGCGACGAGCGTTAGCCCGGATCTCAATAGAGCCTTTCCCGCGAGCTTCATTTCGCTTCAATACTATCAGCCCCTATGTCGCTCTTTCTAACCCCCGTTCATCGGCTTCGATTTCAAACTGAGACACTCCCCAAAAATAGCGCCAGCTTAGGCGCCTGCTAAAATCGTCGAGTAAGTGTCTTCCGCAACCAAACCCCTCACCGTCCGCCAATTCTTTGGCCGTAAGGGACTGCTTTCCGAGTGGCACGCGAACTACGAATATCGCGCCGGGCAACTGGCCATGGCCGAAGCCGCCGAATCCGCCCTCGCCGAAAAGAAGCACCTGATCGTCGAAGCCGGCACCGGCACCGGCAAAACGCTGGCGTACCTGGTCCCCGCGATTCTCTCCGGCAAGCGCGTCGTGATCTCCACCGGCACCAAAAATCTGCAAGAGCAGCTCTTCTTCAAAGACATTCCTTTCCTCGAACGCCACCTGGGCCCGCTGCGCGCCTGTTACATGAAGGGCCGCGGCAACTACGCCTGCCGCCAGAAAATCTACGACGCCGAGAAGGAGCCCATCCTCGACGGCCTCGAAGAAGTCGCCGATTTCCGCATCATCCGCGAGTGGGAGAAGACCACCGAAACCGGCGACCGCAGCGAAATCAAGACGCTGCCCGAAGCCAGCACCGCCTGGGCCAAAATCGACGCGCGCAGCGAGCTGTGCTCCGGCCAAAAGTGTCCGCAATTCGAGCGCTGCTTCATCACCGCCATGCACCAGCGCGCGCAGGCGAGCGACATCATCATCGTCAACCACCATCTGTTCTTCGCCGATCTCGCCGTGAAGGGCGGGCCGATGGGAGACGCAGGCGGCATCATCCCCGACTACGGCGCCGTGATCTTCGACGAAGCCCACGACATCGAAGACGTCGCCGGCCAGTATTTCGGAACCGGCGTTTCGACGTACCAGTTCGAAGAGCTGACGCGCGACGTAGCCGGTCTCGCGCACCGCAAACAATTCGGCTCCCAGGAACTCGACCGCATTCTGATCACGCTAGGCGACCGCGCCGCGCACTTCTTCGGACTCTTCGGAGCCACCGAAGGCCGCACCGGTTTCCGCTCGCACGAAGCGTTCCTCATTCAGCACGAAGAAAAGTATCGCGACATCCTGGCCGCGCTCGAAATCGTAGCCCTGCAACTCGAACTCCTCCGAGCCGCCCCCGAAGAAGCCATCCCGCTAGTGAATCGCGCACGCGAAATCTCCCGCCGCCTGACCTTCTGGATGGAGTCCGGCAACAAAGCCTACGTCTATTGGATCGAACGCCGCGGCCGCGGCACTTTCCTGCAAGCCACGCCCATCGATGTCTCGCAATTGCTCGACGAGAAACTATTCGACGCCATCGACACCGCGATCCTGACCTCCGCCACGCTAGCAGTCGCCGGAGAATTCGAGTTCACCAAACAGCGCCTCGGTCTGCGCAACGCCCGCACCCTGGTCGTCGAGAGCCATTTCGACTACAACCAGCAAGCCCTGCTCTACGTCCCGCAAGAGTTGCCCGATCCGCGCAGCCCGGCTTTCACGTCGGCAGCCGCCCGCGAAGTCATCGAGATCCTGATGCACAGCCGCGGCCGCGCCTTCGTGCTCTTCACCAGCTATCAGCAGATGCGCCTGATCTACGACAAAGTCTCGCTCGAAGTGCCCTTCGAAACGCTCATGCAAGGCACCGGCCCGCGCAGCGCCCTGCTCGAAGAATTCCGCGCCACCCGCAACTGCGTGCTGTTCGCGACCTCCTCATTCTGGCAAGGCGTCGACGTCCCGGGCGAACAATTAAGCTGCGTTATTATTGATAAGTTACCGTTCGCGGTGCCCAGCGACCCTGTGGTGGAAGCGCGCATCGCGGCCATTCGCAACGAAGGCGGCGATCCGTTTTCGGGTTATCAAGTCCCGCAAGCCGCCATCGCGTTGAAGCAGGGTTTCGGCCGGCTGATCCGCAGCCGCACCGATCGTGGAGTGCTGGCGCTGCTCGACAACCGCATCACCAAGACGCGCTACGGGCAGATTTTTTTCGACAGTCTGCCGGATTACGCGTTCACCACCAAACGTGACGACGTAGAAAGGTTTTTTGACGATGTTTGAAATTGCCGTAGAACAACAATTCGCATCCGCCCACGCCCTGCGCAACTACAAAGGCCGCTGCGAAAACGTGCACGGCCACAACTGGAAAGTGCGCGTCGTGATCGAGGGCGAAAAGCTCGACGAGACCGGGATGCTAGTCGATTTCCTCGACGTCAAAAGCTTCATGGGCGAAATCCTCGACCGCATCGACCACCAGTTCCTGAACGAGATCCCCCCGTTCGACGTGGTCAACCCCTCAGCCGAAAACATCGCCAAATATTTTTATCAGGAGATGACAGGGAAACTGGAAGACACGCCCGTCCCTGTGCGCATCAGCGAAGTGAAAATCTGGGAGACGGATATTCAGAGCGCAACCTACCGGCCCTGACTAGAATAACGGGGGGTTAGCGTCCGAAGTAAGCCGCGTTCCGTTGCGCGAATTCGCCCCACTTCTCTGGCAAATCGTCGATCGCAAAGATAGCGGAAACCGGACACACCGGCACGCAAGCGCCGCAGTCGATGCACTCCACCGGATCGATGTAAATCATCTCTTCGTTAGCGAATTTTTCGCTGTCTTTCTTGGGGTGGATGCAATCGACCGGGCATGCGTCGACGCAGGCCGCATCCTTCACTCCAATGCAAGGTTCCGCAATTACGTACGCCATAAATCCTTTTCACCCTAGGGGGTTGGCCGGGCGAGGGTTGAACTATACCAATAGCATAGCGTACGCAATTCCGGCAATCGGGGAACAGTGGGCGGCGCAGATCGCCTTCCGGGAGGCGATTTCACCCGCTGAATGGCGCTAGCGAATCGACGTCAAATCCCGCTGAATCGCGAATTTGACCAGCCCCGCCACGTCGTGGATGTCCAGCTTGCGCATCAAACTCGCGCGGTAAGTATCCACCGTCTTAGGGCTCAAGTCCAGCCGCGCCGCGATCTCCTTGGCGCGAGTGCCCTCCACCAGCAGCGAAAACACCTGGTATTCGCGCGCACTCAAAGCCTCCAGAGGATCGTCGGGCGCCGCCTTCTGCCCTGAGCTGAACATCTTCTCGAGTTCGAGCGACGGCGAAACGTAGATCCCGCCATCCAGAATCTGCTCGAACGCTTCGAGCAAATGATGCGCCGGCCCGGATTTCAGAAGAAACGCGTTTACCCCCGCCCGCAGCGCCTCGACCACCGTCTTACGGTCCTTGCGCGTCGACAAAACCACAATGCGCGTCGTCACCTTGGCCTCCCGCAGCTTGCGGACGATCTCCAGAGTGAACAGATCCGGCAGGTTCAAATCGAGAACCGCAATGTCCGGCTTTTCAGCCTCAATCAACCGCAGCGCCGCCGCTCCCTCGGAGCATTGCGCCACCACCCGGTAATGAGGCTGCGCCTGACACAGCGCCGCCAGCCCTTCTCTGACCAGCGTCAGATCATCGGCAAGCAATATGGAATAGGTTTTCGGCTCTCTGACAGGGACCATGGGTTTTCTAACAACCGCCCTCGGGCAGTTAGAAGGGTCCTGAATTGCCCCCTTCACAACAGAGTGAATCGGAGCCGCCGTAATTCTCTCAATATTCCTTGACGAACGTTCCCGAGCCAGTCCCAAATTGGCTGCGCGCCCTCAGAAAGACCTACTTGAAGCTCTGCACCGCCTTGGCTTCGTCGTCGAACACCTCAAACACGGTATACAGCTTGGTAATCTGCAACAGATCCTGCACGCGCTTGGTCAGGTTCAGCAGCTTCACCACGCCGCCCTGATTGGCCACCGTGGTAAACCCGGACACCAGCTCGCCAATGCCGGAGCTGTCGATGTAGGAAATCTCGGCGAGATTCAGCAGCAACTTCTTGTGGCCGCCGGCCGCCAGATCGCGGATGGTATCGCGGAACATGCTGGCGCCCTCACCCAGTGTGATGCGGCCCGCCGCATCCACCACCGTCACGTCACCCACTTGGCGGGTGGTCAATTTCACACTCACAGGGAAACCTCCTTCACTCTCTTGCTTGTTGCTTACGTCGCTTTAGCCTTGTACTTTACCATTTTCACTTCGGTGCCTTGCGGCGACCGTTTTGAAATCTGGAATTCATCCATGAACGCCTGCATCAGCATGACGCCCCGCCCCGAACCTCTCAGAAGATTCTCGCCCGCCAGCGGATCCGGCACGGCTGTCGGATCGAATCCGTCGCCCTCATCGCCAATCACCACCGTCAGACTCTCCGCGCGTGCGAGTCACCTTCAAATGAACTTTCTTCCTGGAATTGTAGCGATTACCGTGAACCACCGCGTTCACCATGCACTCCCGTAGTGCAATGCCCACCCGGTGCAGATCGTCTTCGTCGAAGCCCAGCGCCTCCGCCTCATTGAGGACGGTTTGTTCGGCGCTGTCCACGCTTTCCAGTGTCGATTCCAGCACCTGTTCCACGGTGTGTTCCTGTACCCGGTCCGCCATAAAACAATGAGACGAGTCAGCCGCGTCGCGCGAGCCAAGTCGAACCGCTACATTAGAATAGTGAAGCCTCGAAAGTCAAGAGCGCGCACTGCCTTGCTGCTTTTGCTGGCGTCTGTTCCGGCCTTCGCCCAATTAACCGCCGAACAGAAGCAGTTGAATCTGGCGTCTTTCGAAGCCGTCTGGTCCGCCATCCACGACAAACACTGGGAAGAGAAGCCCGCCGGCCTCGATTGGCAAGTCATCCACCAGGAATACCGCCCGCAAGTGGAAGCCGCGACCTCCACCGATGCCGCCCGCGCCGTCATGCGCGACATGCTCGGCCGCCTGCATCAAACCCATTTTGCGATTTTCCCCGCCGCCGTCTACCAGGTCCTTGACCCTTCCGGCGCCGGCGACGGCTGGCCCGCTTTCGAAGCCCACGTCCTCAACGGCCGCGTCATCGTCACGGAATCGCTAAGCCCGGACAGCGTCAAACTCGGCTGGGAAGTCTTGCAGACGAACGGCGCCGATCTTCCCTCCCTGGTAGCCAAACTCGAAACCGACCCCGCCATCCACGAACTGCAACTCGAACGCGCTATCGCCGCGCGCCTCTCCGGACCCATCGACGCCGTCCGCCCCATGGTTTTCGCCGACGCCAACGCTCACCTAACTCGCGACGTCAAACTCATCCCCCCGCGCGGCAACTTCGCGGGTTTCGGCAACCTGCCCCCACAACCGGTTTTTTTCGAATCGAAGATGCTCGGCAACACCGGCTACATCCGCTTCAATATGTTCCTCGATCTGGTGCGCGTCATGACCGAATTCGGAGACGCCGTCCAGAAATGCGCCCACTGTGACGGCATCGTCATCGATCTGCGCGGCAATCCCGGAGGCATCGGCGGCATGGCCATGGGCATGGCCGGTTGGCTGGTCAGCCAGCAAGGATTACGCCTGGGCACCATGTACATGCGCGGCGCCACCCTCAACTTCGCCATCAACCCGCGCGCCGAAGCCTACGGCGGACCCGTCGCCGTGCTGGTCGACGGCAGCTCCGCTTCCACGTCTGAAATCTTCGCCGGCGGACTCAAAGACCTCGGCCGCGCCCGTATCTTCGGCACCCGCACCGCCGCCGCCGCCCTGCCCTCCGTCATTACCCGCCTGCCCAACGGCGATGGCTTCCAATACGCCGTCGCGAATTATATTTCCCAAGGCGGCCAAGCCCTCGAAGGCAACGGCGTCATCCCCGACGTCGAAGTAAAACTCACCCGCGAAGCCCTCCTAGCCGGGCACGACTCCGTGGTCGATGCTGCGCTAGATTGGATACGAAAGCAAAAGGAATCGAAATGACCAGACTGAACCGGATCACCCTCCTGGCCGCCTTCGCCGCAGCCCTCGCGTCATCGCCAGTCTCGGCGCAAGAATTGCCGAAAGCCGAAACCATCCTCGATCGTTTCGTCGAAGTCACCGGCGGCAAAGCGGCCTATCAAAAGCACACCCACGAGAAGATGGCCGGAACGATCCTGGTCCCCGAAGTCGGGATGACGGGCAATCTCGTCCGCTACTCCGCCGCTCCCGACAAAGAGTACTCATCTCTCCAGTTGGGACCGCTAGGCAAAGCCGAATCGGGCTTCAGCGAAGGCGTCGCCTGGGAAAAGAACGCCATCACCGGCCCGCGCGTCAAGAACGGCGACGAGAAAGCGCAAGCCGAGCGCGAAGCCCGCTTCAATGCCCAAGTCGATTGGCGCAAAGTCTTCGCCAATGTCGAAACCACCGGCTCTGAAACCGTGAACGGCGAAGATTGTTACAAAGTGCAGGTGACGCCTACCTTGGGCAAAGCGGAAACGCAATTCTACTCCAAGAAATCCGGATTACTGGTGAAAACCGCCACCACCGCCGTCAGCCCCATGGGCGAAATCCCGGTGGAAGTGGAAGTGTCCGACTATAAGAACTTCGACGGCGTCCTGGTTGCCACGCATTCCAAGTCGAAAATGGGCCCGCAGCACCTGGAGATCACCATCACCGACATGAATTTCGACCAGCCCATTG
Source organism: Bryobacterales bacterium (assembly GCA_963745995.1). Taxonomy (GTDB): domain Bacteria; phylum Acidobacteriota; class Terriglobia; order Bryobacterales; family Bryobacteraceae; genus Palsa-187. The sequence goes on along the minus strand of CAVUZF010000004.1, from coordinate 938,971 downwards.
CGGCCGACCTGTTCGAACTTCCCGCCGACATCAAAGCGCTGCTCGATAAGCCCGCCGCCAAATAGCGCGTACCATTTCGGGACGCTCAGTAATCCTCAGGCGGTTCGGCCGCGCGATAGAAACGCTTGCGGCAACTGCGGCAACGAAAAGGCCAGCGTCCCAACAGCCGCTGTAGAGCCGCATATATCCCTTCGTTATGCGAGCGGCGTACGCTGCTGGTTCCGCACTTGGGACACTTAACGCTGAGGACGTCGCTGTCCCCCGGTCGTTCATGAGGTTTTCGCGGACTCAACCATTAAAGCGTAACACCACACTAGTATTTTTTCGCAATCCACGCTATAAACGTAAATTGGAAGCCTTGCTTCGATCACTTTCATTTCGCTTGCGAATGCGCCGCGCTGGTTACATCATCGCGTTCACACTGGCGGTGGTCTATGGAGTCGTCGCATTGCGCGGACCTCAAGGTGTTTCCGCACTGCTCGACAAACGCCAGGAAGTCCGCCAACTCGAAGAGCAGAACGCCGCCAAAGCCGCCGAAAACGAGCGCCGCCGCGAACGCATTCGCCGCCTGGAAGAAAGCTCGACCGAGCAGGAAATGGAAATCCGCAAGCAACTAAAACTGCTGCGCCCCGGCGAAACCACGTTCATCCTTCCCGACGCCCCCAAAATCGACGCGCCGCCCAAGCAACCCTGATGTGGCCGCGCGCCATCCTTCTGCTTCTCTGCTGGACCGCATGCGCCCAACCGCCCATCCGCCCCATCGTCCTCCACGCCGCTAGGCTCTTGGACGTAGAAACCGGCCGCATGCTAGCGCCCGGCGAAGTCCTGGTTCTAGCCGATCGCATCGCCGAAGCCGGCACCTCGGTAACCCATTTCACCGGAGCCGAAATCATCGACCTGGGCGATCGCACTCTCTTGCCCGGCCTGATCGACGCCCATGTCCACCTGTTCCTGCACCCCGGCGCCGAAGACATGCAAACCGTGCAGGAGTCGGTAGCGCAGCGCACCCTGACCGCGATCCTGGCCGCGCGCGAAGATCTCATGGCCGGCTTCACCGCCGAACGCGACATGGGAACTGAAGGCGCCGGTTCCGCCGATACCGCCGTCCGCAACGCCATCGACCAAGGCCTCTTTCCCGGACCGCGCCTGCGCATCAGCGGCAACGCCATCGATATTCTAGGAGGACACGAAGACGCCCTCGGCTTCAATCCCGAGCAGCGAGTCCTTCCCAACGCCACCCAAGCCAACAACGCGGCCGGCCTCATCACCGCCATCCGCCAGCAATTCAAAGAGGGCGCCGACTTCATCAAGATCTACGAAACCGGTGAAGACTCCCTAACCGCCGCTCATTTTTCGACACCCTACCAATTTACTCGCGAAGAGTTGTCCGCCGCCGTTAACGAAGCGGCCCGCGTCGGCAAGCACATCGCCGTCCACGCTACCGGCGAACCCGGCACGCTCTACGCCGCCCAAGCCGGCGTAGTTTCCATCGACCACGCCTACCAGCTCAGCGACGCAACCATAAAGTTAATGCGCGAGAAACAGATCTTCGCCGTCCCCACATTTACGATCCTCGAATATTTCGCCGCGCACGCCGCCACCCCCGCCGCAGCCGCCGGCTATCGCGAGATCCTCGCGTACCACGGTCAAGAATTCCGCAAACAACTAGCCGCCGGAGTACCCATAGCCATGGGCTCCTACGTCGGACCTTTCCCGCACGGCACCCAAGCCCGCGAATTCGCGCTCATGGTAGCAAATGGCATGACGCCGCTAGCAGCCATTCAAGCCAGCACGGTGAACGGCGCGAAACTGCTCGGCTGGGAAGGCCAAATCGGCATCATCAAATCCGGCTACCTAGCCGATATCGTAGCCGTCCTCGGCAACCCTCTCGACGACATTGCCGCCCTACAAAAAGTGTCGTTCGTAATGAAGGCCGGCGCGATTCACCGCCGTCCCTAACAGCTATTACCATTGCATTCAGCCACTTCCCGTTTTGCATTTGTCCCCGCCCGCACCACCCGAGTGCATACTGAATCCGTAGTACAGCCTGCGCAGGCTAATCGTTGTGGTTTAGTGGTATCCGCGCCCGTTGCGAAAGCAGCGGGCTGGCCGTCCTGGAAACATTGTGGAGAGGGCGGGACAGGAGAGAATCGATTCTCTGGTGATCGTTAAAAGTTGCCGCGGGAGGAAATGGGAGAGAGCAGAAAACTGGTTCATTCAGTCACTTTTCAAAGACCAGCAAGCCGTCCATAACCTCTACCACTCCGGTGGGGCTGCCCTAAACCAGCACCCCACCGCGAGACGATTTTAATAGTGGGGCGGACCTCCGGTCCGCGTTCGGCCTCCTGGCCGAACAATGCATCTAAGCCGAAGTGTGCCCGCAATTACCAAACCCGGCAAGCCGGCCCGCGAACCATCGGTTGGTTCTGCGTACACGCGAACGCCTTCTGAAACTCCGGCATGTTCGAAACCGTCCCATTCACCCGGAAATTCCCCGGCGAATGCGGATCCGTCTGTGCCCGCAGCCGCGCCGCTTCCGGCGTCACATTCTGGCACCAGATCTGCCCCCAGCCCAGGAAAAATCGCTGCGCCGCAGTGAACCCGTCGCGCAGCGGCGGCTCCTTGCCCTGCAATTTATCCATCAGCGCCATGTACGCCAGCCGCAGCCCGCCGTTATCCGCCGTGTTCTCGCCGAGCGTCAGTTTGCCGTTCAATTTCACGTCATCGATGGGACTGAAACTTCCGTATTCCTGCACCAGGCAATCCGCGCGCTGGTCGAAAGCCTTGGCGTCTTTTTCCGTCCACCAATCGCGCAGGTTGCCTTTGACGTCGAACTGCCGCCCTTCGTCGTCGAACCCATGCGTCAGCTCATGCCCGATCACCGAACCGATCGCACCATAATTCACCGCATCGTCCGCTTTGTTGTCATAAAACGGCGGCTGCAGAATGCCCGCCGGGAAATTGATGTTGTTCTGCTGCGGATCGTAATACGCGTTCACCGTGGGCTGGCTCATGCCCCATTCTTTCTTGTCCACCGGCTTGCCGATTTTGGACAGTTGGCGTTCGGTTTCGTAAAAGCCCGCGCGCTCGGTGTTGCCGAAAAAGTCGTTGCGCGAGATGCGCACGGTCGCGTAAGTTTTCCACTCTTCATTGGTGCCGACTTTATTCAGCACGCCGTGCAGCTTTTCCAGCGCCTGCTTGCGGGTTTCGGGAGTCATCCAATCGATATCCTGCAGGTCGGCCGCCATGGCTTTCTCGATCTCGCCCACCATTTCATGGGTGCGCCTCATCCCTTCGGCGCCCAGCGTGGTCTCGACAAACTTGCGCCCCAGCGCATCCGGCAACTGCTGATCCGTCAAATCCATGCAGCGCTTCCAGCGCGGACGCATTTCCTTGGTGCCGCGCAAAATCTTGCCGTAAAAATTGAACGATTCCTGCTCGAAAGGCAGCGACAGCGCGTTCGCCGACTCGCGCACCACGTTCCAAGTCAAATACGCCTTCAGATCGTCGAGCGAAGCCGAAGCCGATCACCGCATTCATTCCTTTAATGAAGTCCGGCACATCCACGTTCAGCGATTCGAAATGCGGCGCGCCCGACGCCACGAAGAATTTCCCCCACGCAAAACCCGAGCCCAGCGCATCCAGCTCGCGAATCGTCATCTTGTGATACACCTTCTCCGGATCGCGGCGCGAAACGCGGTCGAGCGAAGCTTTCGCCAGTTCGGTTTCAAACGCCATCACCGCTTGCGCCTGCTTCGCGGCGTCGCCCGGCTTGGCGCCGGCCAATTCCAGCATTTTTTGCATGTGCGCGACGTATTGCTTGCGGATTTCAACCGACTTGTCGTCCGTCTTCAAGTAGTAATCGCGATCCGGCAAACCCAAGCCGCCCTGATCCAGATCCGCAATGACAATCGCCGAGTTCTTAGCGATCCGGCCCGGAGCCGAATTGGAAGAACGGCGCGACGCCGCGCGATACAAATACACCACGGCGTCGGTGAGCCCGGCTTTGTCTTTGATCGCCGCGATGCGATCCAGATCCGGCTTCAGCGGAGCCGCGCCTTTCGACGTCAATCGCCGCCTGATCCATGCACGAAGCGTAATAATCGCCCATCTTTTGTTCCAGCGCCGTGCGCCCCGGCTTCACCACCGCGGCCGCTTCCAAAATCTTGTGGAGGACTTCGCGATTGCGATCCTGCAGCGCGTCAAATCTTCCCCAGCGCGATTGATCGGCCGGGATGGGATTGGCCGCCATCCATCGCGCCGCACGCGAATTGATAGAAGTTCTCGCAGGGATTCACGTTGCGATCGATGGCGGTGGGATCGAATCCCGGGGCGGTTTGCCCCCAAACGGCCGCGGAAAGCAGGAGAAATGAAGTGAGAATCCTCATGGCTTTATTGTATGTTGACGTTAGTGGCGCAAAGACGTACCGCGAGTAGTACTCCGGTACGTCAGGCGAACCCTACTTCGAACTAAGCGCTCTGCCCGATTGGGCCGCCCGCCTCGCGGACCCTACAATCGAATTAACCGCAATGCTCATGACTCGCCCTGGAAGATCGCAATACACGGAAGTAGAAGCAGCCGAGGAACTTGGCGTGTCGGTGGAGCATCTGCGCAAAATCATACGCAGCCACGTGGTCGATCAGGAAGAGGACGCGAATAACATTCCTGTCCACACCTTCCAGCCCTCCGACCTGCTTATCCTGCGCCTTCTGGCCGGGATGCCCACGAGTCCCACACAGCGGGATTGAGCAAGTTTGGCGGGCGCTTTCCCGTCAGCGCCGCCAGCGCGTTTTCTGCCGCCATCATCGTCATTTTCCGGCGCGTTTCCACGCTGGCCGAGCCGATATGCGGCGCGAGCACCGCGTTCGAACACGCGAGCAATCCGGGGAGAACTTCAGGCTCACGTTCGAAAACATCCAGGCCGGCAGCGGCGATCCAATGTTCGGAGAGCGCTTTTGCCAGCGCCGCTTCATCGACCACCGGCCCGCGCGCGGTGTTGATCAGAATCGCCGTCGGCTTCATACGCCGCAATTCCGCTTCCCCAATCGCGTGCCGCGTGCTTTCGTTCAATGGCACGTGAATGCTCAAGAAATCCGACTCCGCCAGCAGACTCTTCTTTCGAAACCCAGGTGGCGAAATCGCCCGCGGCGCGCGTGCGGTTGTGATACAAAACACGCATCGAAAAACCAGCCGCTCGTCGAGCCACCGCCTGGCCGATACGTCCCATGCCCAGAATGCCCAGGGTCCGGTGATGGATGTCGTGGCCGATCATCAATTCCAGGCTCCAGCGCTTCCATTGGCCGGAGCGTACGAACGCATCCGCTTCCGTCACGCGCCGCGCCGCCGCCAGCAGCAAAGCAAACGCAAAATCTGCCGTCGTGTCGTCGAGAACTCCCGGCGTATTGCTGACCAGAATCCCGTGCGCCGTCGCGGCCGGGACGTCGATGTTGTCGTAACCCACGCCCACATGCGCAATCATGCCCAGGCCTTTGAGTTGCGCGATCACATCGCTCGATAACGAATCGGTAAACTGGCTGACGATCGCCTGCTTGCCGCGTGCCCGCGCGATCAATTCTGGCAGACGTGAGGCCGTCCGCGGTGGGCACGTAATCGACGTCGGCGTGCTGCTCAAGGAACGCCACGGTTTCCGGAAAAAGTCGCTTGGTAATCAAAATGGAGGGCCGCACTGGTAAGATTCTCTCATGGCACAACTCGGCTTTTTAGGTTTAGGAATCATGGGCTACCCAATGGCCCGGCATCTTCTGGAGGCGGGTCACGAAGTCGCGTTGTGGACCCACTCGGCGGCGAAAGCCCGCGAGCTGGCGGCGAAAGGCAAAGGCACCGCCTGCGCCACGCCCAAAGAAGTGGCCCAGCGCGCCGACTTCATTTTCTATTGCGTCGGCAACACGGCGATGGCGCGAGCCGTCAGCACCGGCAAAGACGGCTTGCTCGAAGGCATCCGCCCGGGCAGCGTGACGGCGGATTGCAGCACCGTTTCGCCCGCTGAGAGCCAGGAGATCGGAGCGTTATTCACCGCCAAAGGCGTCCACTTTCTGGACGCGCCGTGCACCGGCTCAAAGGCCGGCGCCGAAGGCGGGACGCTCACCTTTATGGTGGGCGGCGATCAGGGCGCGTTCGACCGCGCGAAACCGTACTTCGAGGCGATGGGTAAACGCTTGTATTACTGCGGTCCTGCCGGTCAAGGGTTGAAGGCCAAGCTGACGCAAAATCTGGTGCTCGCTAACTTGATGCAAGCATTCGCCGAAGGTATGGTTTTGGCGGCTAAAAATGGCGTAGCCCCGGCGTTGATGCTGGATATCCTGGATAACAGCGCCGCGAAGAGCGGCCTGGTCAGCGCCAAAGCCCCGTTCATCCTGAAACGTGATTTCCAGCCCAACTTTTCCACCAAATGGATGCATAAAGATGTCGGGCTGGCGCTCGAATCGGCCAAAGTCTTTGGATCTTGCCGCTGCCCCTCACGGCCATCACACAACAGATGTTGCAGGCGGCTATTGCCAAGGGTTATGGCGAGGACGATTTCTGTTCCACTATACGGGTTTTGGAAGATCTGGCGGGTATTGAGGTGAAAGGCTAGCCGATTCGGGTCGCCCACGCTGTCGGACTTAGGGCCCGGGCCGAACGGCATATGACCGGAAACATCCTTGTAATATCAATGTCATAAGAGATTTCTATGAGTCTCGGATAAAAATTCTTCATTTTGAAATACATAAAACTGTTGCAATCTTCCAGAAAGTGTATTATCTTTAAATCAAGCCGGGGAGGAAACTCCCACCAAAGCGAGACTAACCTCACTAAAGACCCCTGAAGCACCTTCCCGGCGCCCCTAAAACAAGAAGGCTTCAGACCCCCAGTAAAGTTCCCAGCGAGTGAAGTTTCTCCAAAGTTTCCAGAGTCTTCTTCCACCCCAAAATGATATGATCGGAGGAGAGTGACTTACCTCACCCTACTCGGTTCTACAGGCTCCATTGGCACCAGCACCCTGGATGTAGTTCGCCGGTGGCCGGACCGTTTTGGAATCTATGCTTTAGTGGCCGGGCGCAACGTCCAACTGCTGGCCCAGCAGATTGCCGAATTCAAACCCAAAGTAGCCGTGGTCGCCGATGACCGGGCACTGGCGGAGTTGCGGGCTTTGCTAAAAGCCAACGGCACGGCGGTTCCCGAGTTGGGCGCGGGGCCCAAGGCGCGGGTGGCGGCGGCGGCGGCTCCGGAGGCCGGATTCGTGATGTCGGCTATCGTGGGCGTTGAAGGTTTGGAAGCCACCTACGAAGCCGTCCGCCTCGCCAAGCGCGTAGGTCTTGCAAATAAAGAAGTTCTGGTCGCCAGCGGCAAGCTGGTGACGGAGGCTATGCGGGCCTCCGGCGCGGAACTGATTCCGGTCGACAGCGAACACAACGGCGCGCACCAGTGCTTCCGGGCGGGGCTGCGCCGGGAAGTTTCGAAGCTGATCCTGACCGCCTCGGGCGGCCCATTCCGCGAAACCCCGGCGGGGGATCTGGAATTTGTAACGCCAGAGCAGGCTCTGAATCATCCAACATGGAAGATGGGACAAAGAATCACCATCGATTCGGCCACTCTGGCCAACAAGGGCTTCGAAGTTATTGAGGCCTGTTGGTTGTTCGACCTTGCGCCGAAGGAAGTAGAAGTGGTGGTGCATCCGCAATCCAAAGTGCACGCCATGGTGGAATTTGCCGATGGCAGCGTGATGGCGCAGGTTTCGGCTACCGATATGCGGATGCCGATTCAATATGCGCTGACGTATCCCGAGCGCGCGGACGCTCCGGTGCCGCGTTTGGATTGGACCCAAGCGGCGCGCTGGACCTTCGATCCTCCCGATTTTAGGAAGTTCCCGCTGTTGAAGCTGGCTTATGAAGCGCAGGAAACCGGCGGGTCGGCCACCTGCACGCTGAATGCAGCCGATGAGGTGGCGGTGGAGGCATTTTTGGCGGGGCGCATTTCCTTTCCCGGGATTGCGGCGCTGATCGCGGAAACCCTGGAACGGGTGCCGGTGCGGGAAGCACGGTCGGTAGGCGAAGTGCTGGAGATCGACCGGGAATCCCGGGCCGCGGCTCGTGGCATTATGGAGAAGGGTAAGATAGCGCGGGAAAAAACATCCGAAGCGGTGTTGCGCGCGTAACACATATATGGCTCTGCTCGAAAACATCTGGTGGTACCTGGTTCTGATCGGCGTGATGATCCTGGTCCACGAACTGGGGCATTATTTTGCGGCGCGGTTCTTCGATGTAAAAGTGGAGACGTTCAGCTTCGGGTTTGGGCCGCGGTTGTTCGGGTTCCGGCGCGGTGAAACCGATTTCAGATTCTCCCTGATTCTTTTCGGCGGATACGTGAAGATGACCGGCGAGCAGCCGGGCGACGAGGGCGCGGCCGATCCGCGGGCGCTGACTTCGAAACCGCGCTGGCAGCGATTGCTGATTGCGTTCGCGGGGCCGGCCATCAATATTGTACTGGCGGTGGCGCTGCTGGCCGGATTGTTCATGGTGCATTACGAGAAGGTTCCGAACCCGCATTCTCCGGTGATCGGATATCTGGCGCCGGACGGCGCGGCGGCTAAGGCCGGCGTGAAGTTAGGCGACAAAATCGTGCAATTCGACGACACCACCGATCCGACCTGGGAGCAGATTGCGATTAAGGGCGCCATGAGCCCGAATCATCCGGTGGATTTCTGGGTGATGCGCAATGGCGAGCATCTGCATCTGACGCTGACGCCGGCGCTCGAAGAAAAGCAGAGCATTGGCAACGCGGGATGGCAGCAGGAGTCCGATATCGAGGTCGCGAGCGTCCTCAAAGATATGGATGGCGAGCGCGTGGGCTTGCAGCACGGCGACATTCTGGTGAGCGTGAACGGGCAGCCGCTGCGGTCGATTGCGCGCTTGAACGAGATCGAAAACGAGACCAACGGGGCGCCGCTGGATCTGGTGTACTCGCGCGGCGGACAGCAGCACCAAGTTACCGTGAAGCCGGCCAAACGCGACGTGGAAGGGCAGGGCGGGGCGCGCTGGATGATCGGTCTTTCGCTGCAGCCGCGTGTCGAAATCACCAAGCTGGCGTTTCCCTCGGCGCTGGCCGAATCCTGGCGGCAGAATCTGCTGAACACGCAATTGATCGTGAAGTCGCTCGAAGGCATCGTGGAGCGGAAGATGTCGGCGAAGTCGCTGCAGGGGCCCATTGGCATCGCGCAGATGTCGGGCGATGCGGCGCGCGAGGGTCCGATTCAATACTTCCTGCTGATGGCGGCGGTGAGCCTCAATCTGGCGATCTTCAATCTGCTGCCGGTGCCGATCCTCGACGGCGGCGTGATGTTGATGCTGTTCGTCGAAATGCTGATGCGCCGCGACCTGGACATGAAGGTCAAGGAAACCGTGGTCAAAGTGGGCTTCGTGTTCCTGATGTTCGTGGTGGTGTTTGTGATCTACAACGACATCTCGAAGATCTTCCCGCCTGGGTAAACCTGCGTATCTGCTCTTCAGCGTCGACGCTGCCTGCGTCGCGCATCGCGCACCAGACATCATCTGTGTTGAACCGGTCCCAGGCGTGCGTGCGCGCTTCGAGAGAGGCGAAGGGGATCAGGTACTCGGTGCCCTTGATGGATACGGGCCGTATGCCGTGGCGGCGTAGAATTTCCGGCGGCGGCAAGGTGCTGCCGGGGGCGTAGACGCGGCGCTCGTAAATTCGCGGCGGCTGCGCGGCTGCCGCGGCGAGTGCGGTTCCCGCGATGCCATACGCGAACTCGCGGCGAGTGATGCGCATGGCTCAATTGTAGAATGGGACAATGCCGAAAATTCTGGTGACCGGGGGCGCCGGATATATCGGCTCCATCACTGCCTATCATTTGCTGGAGCGCGGGTTTGAAGTGGCTGGTGATCGACGACCTTTCGCGGGGCCATCGCGAGAATGTCGCGCCGGAGCGGCTGCACGTGTTGCGCCTGCAGGATACCGACGGCGTCGCTGCGCTGCTCAAAGGCGTGGATGCGGTGGTGCATTTCGCGGCGCTACAGCGCGGTGGGCGAATCGATGCGCGAGCCGGAGTTGTATTTTTCAAACAACGTCGGCGGAACGGTTTCGCTGCTGGAGGCGATGGCGCGCAACGGGGTCCGGCGGCTGGTGTTTTCGTCGACGGCGGCGGTTTATGGCGAATCCGGAAAAGATGCCGATTCCGGAGGACGCGCGGATCGCGCCGGTGAATCCTTACGGGGAATCGAAGGCCATCGTCGAGAAGATTTTGCGCGAGCTGGATCATTACCGGGGGCTTGCGCAGCGTGGCGCTGCGGTACTTCAACGCTTGCGGGGCGGAGCCGGACGCGGGGTTAGGCGAGGCGCACAATCCGGAGACGCATCTGATTCCGCTGCTGTTCAAGGCCGTGGCGACCGGGCGAACCGATGCAGATTTTCGGCGACGATTACGCGACGCCGGATGGGACCTGCATCCGCGACTACATTCATGTAAGCGATCTGGCGACGGCGCATGTGGCGGCGCTCGATCACTTGCTGGCCGGGGGCGCGTCCGGCGGCTTTCAACGTGGGCACGGGCGCGGGGCAAACGGTGATGGAAGTGCTGCGCGCGGTGGAGCAAGTCACCGGGAAAAGCGTTCCGCATAAGATTGCGCCGCGGCGCGAGGGCGATCCTACGGAACTGGTGGCGGACTCGACCAAACTGCGCAAGACGCTGGGCTGGGAGCCGCGGCGCAGCGGGATCGAAGAGATCGTGCGTGACGCCTGGGCTTATTACCAGCTAAAATTTAAATAGGATGCGTTGGGTTTCGGTGGCGACGATCGCGTTGCTGCTGGCAAGCGTTCAGTGCTTGTCGGCTTGCACGCTGGCGTCGTGCGCTCCGGCGGCTAAGGACGCGCAACTTCCGCCGTGCCACCAGCATCATCAAACGCCCGCGCCTGCGAGCGATCAACACAACAATTGCGATCACCAGAAGGCCGTTAGCGCTCCCAGCGCTGACTTGGCGATGGCGCATTTGGGGTTGGCTGCGACACCGGTGTTTCTGCCGGAGTTGATGGCGGCGGCTCCGCTGGCGCCGGCCGCGCATCTGGTTCTCGAAAGCCCACCGGGGCTCCTCACACCTTCCGTTCTCCGCATCTGAGCTCGTTCTCCGTCTCTGCAATCTAAGTTTGTCCGCAAGAAGAAGGAGAACAGGTATGTCTAATCGCAGGAATTTTTTTGCCCGCGTGGCTGCGGCCGGCGCTGGGCTTTTAGCGGCTCAAAAATTGAGTGCGCAGGGAACGCTGCCGATTCAAACTCCGGATCTGCCGAAGCTGCCGTGGCGCATGGTGGATGGCGTGAAGGAATTTCGGCTGACGGCGGAAGTGGTGCGCACGGAGTTTATCGCGGGGCGTCCGGTCGATGGCTGGGGGTTCAATGGGAGCATCCCGGGGCCCACGATCGAGGTGAACGAAGGCGACCGGGTGCGCATCATTTTAGAAAACCATTTGCCGGAGATGACGGCGCTCCACTGGCATGGGTTGGAGGCTCCCATGGAGATGGAGGGCAGCGTGGGGCTCGGCCAGGACCCGTTGCCGCCGGGCGGCAGCTACACCTATGAGTTCACGCTGCGGCAGCATGGGACGCTGTTTTATCACTCGCATTTTTCGATGCAGGAGATGATGGGGCTGATCGGATTGCTGATCGTGCATCCGCAAACGCCGTATGCGCCGCGGGTCGATCGGGACTTTGGGCTGATCGTGCAGGAGTGGCAGATTCTGCCGAATAACACTGTCCCGAACACGATGGCGATGGAATTTAATTGGCTGACGTTCAATGGCAAGGCGGGGCCGGCTACGACTCCGATGCTGGTGAAGCAAGGCGAGCGCGTGCGCATACGGCTGGTGAATCTGGGGATGGATCATCATCCGATTCATCTGCACGGGAATCAGTTTGTGGTGACGGGCACGGAGGGCGGGCGCGTGCCGGAGGGGCAATGGCATCCGCAGAACACGGTGCTGGTGGGCTCGGGGCAGGCGCGCAACATTGAGTTCGATGCGAAACATATCGGCGACTGGATGATGCATTGCCACATGCCGCATCACATGATGAACCAGATGGTTTCGATGGCGGGTCCGATGACGCCGTCGGGAATGGCGAAGGCGATGAGCAGCAGCACCATTGGGCTGTATCCGATGGATGACCCCGCAAAAAAAGCGGTCCGGGGTTATCCGCAGGACATGTGGATGCCCATGGATGAGATGTTCACGAAGCCGGAAACGTTTGGGCTGCGCAAGGGATGGAGCGGGGCCATGATGGGCATGATGACCATGGTGCGGGTGCTGCCGCCGGCGCTGTTCGATGAGATTCAGGGGCGGCGGTCATGAAGCGCGTGTGGTTGATCGTGATGCTGGCGGTGCAGGGGCGGGCGCTGACGCTGGCGGAGTTGGAGCGGATGGCGGTGGCGGCGAGTCCTAGCGCTGGCGCAGAGTCAGAGCGAGGTGCGGGCGGCGGCGGGGCGGGCGTTGCAGGCGGGGATGTATCCGAATCCGGTGCTGGGCGCGAGCGGGGATCATGTGGCGGGCGGTCCGGTCTTGCGGGGTGGGGATCTGGGGGCGTTTGTCGAGCAGCGCGTGGTGATGGCGGGAAAGTTGGGGTTGCAGCGCGGGGCTGCGGAACAGAGTCGCGTGGCTGCCGGGCATTTGCAGGAGGCGGAGCGGCTGCGGGTGCTGACTACGATTCGCGAGTTGTATTATCGGGCGTTGGGCGAGCAGCGGCTGGTTGCGGTTCGTCAGGACATGGCGGAGGTTGGCGGGGCGCACGGCGAAGACTCGGCGGGAGCTGGCGAATTTGGGGCAGGCGGATCGGCCGGATGTGTTGGCGGCGGACATCGAGGCGCAGCGGGCGGAGTTGGGCGTCACGATGGCGCGGAATGCGCTGGATAAGACCTGGCGCGAGATAGCGGCGGTGGTGGGGCAGGCTGGGTTAGCGGCGTCGACATTGGACGGGGATTTTGAGGCGGTGCCGAAAGTGGATGCGGAGGCGGCTCTGGCTGCGATCGACGCCGGGAATCCGGAGTTGCTGGCGGCGGAGGCGAATCGCGCGGGCGCGGATTTGCAACTGCGGCGGGCGCGCGTCGAGAACATTCCGGACATCCTGGTGCGCGGAGGCGTTCGCTATAACCGGGAATTGATTGCTCCCGGGGAAGCCGATCGGCACGGAAGGGTTTTTCGATATCGGCGTGCAGATTCCGATTTTCAATCGCAATCAAGGGGCGATCGCAGCGGCGGGCGCGGAGGCGGAGCGCGCGCGGCTCGAAGGGACTCGCGAGAAACTGGCGCTTGGCGCGGCGGTTTGCGGGGGTTTACCGGGAATACAAAGACGCGATGGACGCGGCGGCGCGGTATCGGGATTCGATGATTCCGGCGGCTCGCGAGGCTTACGAGATGTATGTGGGCAACTTCGCGAACATGGCGGCGCCGTATCCGCAGGTGCTCGCTACGCAGCGGAATTTGTTTCAGCTGCAGGAGGAATATGTGACGGCGCTGATGACGGCGTGGCGCAGCGCGGTGGAGATCGAAGGGCTGCTGGTGATGGAGTAGCATAGAAGCCATGAAGAAATTCATCCTCGTAGGGCTATTGGCTTGCGGCTTGCAGGCGCGCAATCTGGATATCTATTGGGTGGACGTCGAGGGCGGCGGGGCGACGTTGATTGTGACCCCGGAGGGGCAGTCGCTGCTTGTCGACACGGGCAACCCGGCGCCGGACGATCGCGATGCGAAGCGCATCTTTCAGGCGGCGCAGAAGGCGGGGCTGAAGAAGATCGATTACCTGATGATCACGCACTTCCACGGCGATCATGTGGGCGGGGTGCCGGCGCTGGCGAAGCTGATTCCGATCGAGCATTTTCTGGATCACGGGGATTCGATTGAGGCGCAGGACCCGCGCAGTGGCGGGCCCTGGGCGGCTTACAAAACGGTGGCGGCGGGGAAGCGGACGACGCTGAAGCCGGGCGACAAGCTGCCACTCAAGGGATTGGATGCGGTGGTGATTGCGTCGAACGGACAGATCATTTCAGCGCCGGTCAACGGCGGCGGGGCGGCGAATCCGAATTGCGCGGGAGCGGTGCAGCATCCGGCGGATAAGACGGAGAATCAGCGCAGCGCCGGGATTCTGCTGACTTATGGCAAGTTCAAGTTTCTGGACTTGGGCGATTTGACCTGGGACGTCGAGATGCAGTTGGCTTGCCCGGTGAACAAACTGGGGACGGTCACGCTGTTCCAGGCTACGCATCACGGATTCGTCAACGATTTCTCGGGGGCGCCGGCGTTTGTGTGGGCGGTGAGGCCGCAGGTGGTTGTCGTGAATAATGGCGAGACCAAAGGCTGGCAGAATTCCGCGTGGGAAACGGTGATGAAGATTCCGGGGCTCGAAGATGTCTGGCAATTGCATCAGGCCACGGGGCCGAATCACGATCACAACGTGAAGGCGGAACAGATCGCGAATCTTGGGCCGGGCGGGAGCGACGCGGGGCATGGGCTGATGGCGTCGGTGGGCGGCGACGGCAAGTTTACGATTATTAACAGTCGCACGGGCGTTAGTAAGACTTATGCGTCTAAGTGAGCGGCGCTGACACGATAGACTAGATAGGCACTATTATGCCCAATAAAATTGTTGCGGTTACTGACTCTGTTTTCCCCAATCTAGACGCGGCGCGGGACGTGGTGGCGAAGGTCGGGGGCGAGCTGCGGCTGGCGAAGGCGCCGACACCTGAGGGGATCCTGGAAGTGGCGCGGGACGCGGATGCGGTCCTCACTACTTACGCGAAGGTGACGACGGCGGTTGTCGAGCAACTGACGCGCTGCCGCATCATTTCGCGGTTTGGGATTGGCGTGGATAACGTGGACATCGCTATGGCCACGAGTAAGGGAATCGTAGTTACGAAAGTCCCTGACTATTGCATCGATGAGGTCTCGGATCATGCGATGGCGCTGTTGCTGGCGATTGTCCGCAAGATTCCGTTTTCGAATTCGGAAGTGCAAGAGGGCCGCTGGGCGATGCCGACCGTGGTTCCGATTCACCGGCTGCGCGGAACGGTTTTAGGGCTGGTGGGATTCGGGCGGATTCCGCAACTGGTTGCGCCTAAGGCGCAGGCGTTCGGAATCAAGGTGATGGCGTTCGATCCGTTTGTGCCGCAGGAGGTTTTCGCCAAGGCGGGCGTGGCTTCGGTGACGTTCGACGAATTGGTGAAGACGGCGGATTATATTTCGCTGCATTGTCCGTTAACGCCGGAGACGAATCATTTGTTCAACGCTGAGGTTTTCGGCAAGATGAAGCCGGGGGCTTATCTGGTGAATACGGGGCGTGGTCCGCTGATCGATGAAGCGGCGCTGGCGCAGGCGTTGGATAAGGGGCAATTGGCTGGGGCGGCGCTGGACGTGGTGGAGAAAGAGCCGCCGGTCGGGTCGCCGGTTTTGGGACGCAAGAATGTGATTCTCACGCCGCATACGGCGTTTTATTCGGACGAATCGTTGGTGGAGTTGCAGGTCAAAGCGGCCGAGGAAGTGGTGCGCGTCCTGAGCGGGCAGGCGCCGAAGAATCCGGTTAATCCCGAAGTCTTGAAAGCCGCGGCTACTCGATAATTTTTTTTGGACGAAAGGAACCTATCAATTTATGGCACAAGAGCCCTGGAAGACAGATAAATGGTATGTGAGCCCGTGGAATTTCGCGGCGCCGGTGCGTGAACAACTGCATTTCCCCAAGCAGGTGAAGTTTCACGACATCACGCTGCGCGATGGCGAGCAGCAGACGGGCGTGATCTTTACTAAAGATGAGAAGATCCGCATCGCTGAAGGCTTGGCCGAGGCCGGCGTGCACCGCATCGAGGCTGGGATGCCGGTGGTGTCGCCTAGCGATACCGCGGCGATCAAGGAAATCGTCAAGCGTAATTTGGGCCCGCAGGTGTTCGCGTTCTCCCGCTGCATGGTGGACGATGTCAAGCGGGCTGTCGATTGCGGCGTTTCCGGAATCGTGATGGAAGTACCGTCGAGCACGCACATCATTGAATACGCTTACAAGTGGCCGCTGGAGAAAGCGATCGATTTGTCGATTGAATCGACGGCGTACGCGCACTCGCAGGGATTGGAAGTGGTGTTCTTCCCGATCGACTTCAGCCGCGCGGAAATTAATTGGGTGCTGGATTTGATCACGCGCGTGGCCAACGAAGGGCACATGGATGCGCTGGCGCTGGTGGACACGTTCGGCGTGCTGGCTCCGCATGCCATGCAATATCTGGTGCGCGAGACCAAGAAGCGCATCGACAAGCGCCTGGAAGCACACTTCCACATGGATTTCGGCATGGGAATCGCGAACACGCTGATGGCTGTGGCGGAGGGCGTCGAGGTGATTCATTCGACGGTGCTGGGGCTGGGCGAGCGCGCGGGCAATGTGCCGATGGAAGAAACGGCGATGGCGCTGCGCACGCTTTACAATGTCGATCCGGGGATCAAGCTCGATAAGTTGTACGGGCTGGCCCGGCTGGTGGAGGAACTGTCGGGGCACCGGGTGGCTTCGAACCGTCCCGTGGTGGGCGAGCAACTGTTCCAGATCGAATCGGGAATCATTGCGAGCTGGTGGCAGAATTGCGGCAAGGATCATCCGACGGAGTTGTTCCCGTTCCACTGGGATGTGGTCGGCCAGCCGGCGCCGAAGGTTGTGATCGGCAAGGGCAGCGGCATCGATTCGATCAAGGCCAAGCTGCATGAACTGGGCGTCAAGGCCACGGAAGAAGAGGCCATGAGCGTAGTGATGGCGGTGAAGGAACACTCGCTGCGCACCAAGGCGCTGCTGACGGATGAGGAATTCCGCCAGGTGCTGGCCGCGACGCTGCCGAAAGCGGTGGGCGTCGCTTAGGCGCGGTCGTGGACCTTCTCGCGGCGCAGACTGCGCGGACAAAAGTCGCACTCACGCGGAACCAGATCAAAAGTTTCTGGGCCGCGTGGGGCGGCTGGACCATGGATGGGATGGATTCGTTCATCTATTCCCTGGTGCTGGTGCCGGCGCTGCGGGAGTTGCTGCCGAAGTCGGGGATTGAGGCGTCGGCAGGGAACGTCGGCTATTATGGCGGCGTTTTTTTTGCGTTGTTCATGATCGGATACGGGGTCGCGCTGGTCTGGGGACCTGTCGCGGACCGCTTCGGGCGCGTGCGCACGATGATGCTCAGCATCCTGTGCTTTTCGCTGTTCACGATGCTTACCGGATTTTCCACGGGCTTGTGGACCCTGGCGATTTTTCGCTTCATGGCGGGGGTGGGGATCGGCGGAGAGTGGTCTGTGGGGGCGTCGCTGGTTTCTGAAGACTGGCCGGAAGAGCGGCGGACGATGGGCGCCGCGCTGATGCACACCGGATATTACTTCGGATTCTTTCTGGCGGCGATCGCGAATTATTTCATTGGCAGCCATCTGGGCTGGCGCTACATGTTCTTCCTGGGCGGGACTCCGGCACTGCTGATCGGGCTGATTCGGCGGAACGTTCATGAGCCGGTGAAGTGGGAGAAGAGTGCGAACGACCATGTTGCGGTCTTTCGCTGAATTGTTTTCGACGGAATACCGGCGGCGGACGATTCTCAATTCTTTGTATTTGATTGTTTCGCTGTGCGGGTTGTGGGCGGGGTCGGTTTACGTGCCGTCGGCGATTACTTATATCGCGCAGCGTGAGGGGCGGTCGGTAGCGGATGCGGCGCAACTGGCGTCGTATTCATCGGGATTGCTGGGGATTGCGACGATTTTGGGCGCGCTCGTGGTGCCGGCGCTGGCGGATTGGCTGGGGCGGCGGGTCACGCTGGGATTGTTCTACGTCGTGATGATGGTTTCGCTGTGGGTGGCGTTCGGGCAGGTGTTCTACATGCAGGCGCATGCGCTGGAATGGTTCCTGGTCTGCACTTTCTTTCTGGGATTGGGCGGATCGAACTTCATTGTGTATTCGTTCTGGCTGCCGGAACAGTACGGAACCAAGTGCCGCGCTAGCGCTTTTGCGTTTACGACGAACATCGGGCGGTTCGCGGCGGCGGGGTTCACTTTTCTTGTGGGATCGGGCGTGCGGCATTACGGATCGTTGGGAGTGCCGGTGTGGTTGACGGGGCTGGCGTTCGTGGTGGGGCTGGCGCTGCTGCCGATGGGCGTCGAGACGAAAGGGAAGCCGCTGCCGGCTTAATTTTGCATCCAGCGGACGACGCCGGCTACGCCGTCGACTGCTACTGTCGATCCGTTGGGGATGCGGCGGGTAGCGTCGAAAACGCCTAAGCACCATGGGGATTCCGCGTTCGCGGGCTAGCGAAGCCATGTGAGAAGTGCTGCCGCCGCGCTCGGTGACGACGCCGGCTACTTGCGAGAGGATGTGGCTCAACGCGGGGCCGGCTACTTTCGTGATCAGGATGTCGCCAGGGGCGATGCGTGACATTTCACATTCGCAATTGATGACGCAGGCGCGGCCGGTGCCCCAGCCGATGCCGGCGGCGTGGCCGTTCAAACGAGTTTGATGGCGCCAGATTTCGTCGGGCACAGTCGCTGGCTGCGTGTGCAGAGGGCGGGCTTGCAGGAGATTGAAGCCGGTGTCGTCCATGGCCCACTCGATTTCTACGGGCATGTCCATCAGGTGTTCGACGCGGCGCAGCAGTTCGCCAAGTTCGACGGCTTGGGCTTCGCTCAAGCAGGGCTCTTCGGCGCGGGCGCGGGTGACGACTTGCGTGGTGGGTTCAGCGGCGTGATGGATGCAGCCGATTTCGTGATCCTTGCGGCCGGCCATCATGCTGAGAAGTTTTCCGTCACGGGAGAGTTCGTAGCGGTCGGGGGTTACTTCGCCTTGGGCTATCGCCGAGCCGAGGCCCCAGGTTGCGCTCAAGATCATGCTGCCTTCCGCGGACTGGCTGAGGCCGCCGCCGGATGCGCGGGCGTTCACGAGCGGCTGAATGAGGATGCCCATGGCGGTATCGGCGGGGTCGATATCGTGAGTTGCCATGTAGCGCAGGGCGCGGGTGGCCCACAGCGCGCCCCAGCAGGAACGGATGGCGGTGATGAAGTCGGCTTCGCTTTCGAGGCCGAGATAGCTTTCGAATTGGCCGGCGAAGCTGGAGCCGAAGCGGTCCTCGACCAAGGCGGAGGAACGCACCACGGTCAGCGCGGCTGTCTCTTTCGTTAGGGCCTTCCACGCGGTCAACAAGGGATCGAGAATCGCGGGCGTGATGGGTTTGTCGAGCAGGCCGAGCTTCATCGCTAACGCGTGGCGGCGGGCTTGCGGGCTGTCTTCAGCCGTGAAAACACCGCGGGCATCGGCTTCGAGACCGAGCGCGCGGATTTGTTCGCGATAGGCGGCGGCGTCGAGACAGAAGCCAAGGGGAATCGGTAACCCGGCTTGGCCCAGGCGCGCTAGATTCGCGGCCTTCGGCCCGAAGCGGCTGGCGTCGGTCGCCTCGGGTGAAGTAAGTGGAACTACAAACATGAGCGGCGCTTACTGGCCGGGTCGTTTGCCGTAATCGGAGTAGCCGGGCATGGGATCGACGACGGTGATCTGGTTGACCGGGAAGTTGGAGACGATTTCGACGTTGTCCTTGTGAACGATCAGCATTTCCTCGATGCGCACGCCCCACTCGAAGGGCTTGCCGTGCTGGGTTTCAAGTGCGAAAACCATGCCTTCCTGGATGATGATCGGGTGGTCGAGCGACCAGATGCGCGAGATGACGGGCTGGTCATATTGGGCTAAACCCAGGCCGTGGCCCCATAGGTTGGCCGCTGCTTGATCTTCTTCTTCGTAGCCCCAGGCTTCTTTGGCAGAGGGCCATTTCATCGCGATGTCGCGGGTGGTGGCGCCGACTTTCACGGCCTTAATCGAATCGTAGAGCCACTTGAGGGCCAGCGCGTAGTAATCTTTCTGTTCCTGGTTGGGCTCGCGGCCCACCATGTAGGTGCGGTAGTAGCAGGATTTGTAGCCGTTCCAGGTAAGCGCGGCGAGATCCATGAAGACCATGTCGCCGGGCTTGATGATGCGGTCAGAGAAGTTGCGCCAGTTGGGCCAGGTGTTGAGGCCGGAGGAAACGATGACGTCCTCCACATCTTCCATGCCGGGGATGTTGTAGAGGAACTCCATGATGTGCGCGGTGAGCTGATTCTCGGTGAGGCCGGGCTTCAGGAATTTCATGAATTCCCAATGGGCGGCATCGCCGATGGCGCCGACGATGCGCATGCATTCGTGCTCGTCCTCATTCTTGACTGCGCGCGCTTCCATCATGGGCGTCATGCCGTCGGCCCACTTGATCTTGGCTTCCTCGAAGATCTTGATCATGGTGATGTCGATGAAATCGACACCCAGGGTCATGCCGTCGACGCCGCGCTTTTTCATCTCCTGCTTGATGGCGTTGGTGAACTTGGTGACCTGCGCGGTTGACGCGCTACCGGCGGCGCCCTTCACCCAGGCGTAGGAATAGCGGACGTTTTCTTTGGGGATCCAGGGCGAATGGCGCTCGATGTGCATGCCGATGTCGCCTTGCTCGAAGAGCACCGGTGCATCGTCACCGCACAGCAAAGCGTAGCGCAGGCCGGGTTTCAAGCGATTCCAGCCGGGGGTCAGGGTGCTGGTGACGTAGCGCACGTTCTCGTCGTACATCAGGAGCATGGCACCCAGATTGTGGGCCTTCATCTTTTCGCGCGCGCGTTCCAGGCGGTACTTGCGCAGGCGGTCCCAATTAATACGCTGCTGCCAATCTAATCCTACGGTGCCGACGTTTGCCATGTTATCTCCAGTAAATGTTTGTTATGAAAACTAAGGCGCGGACGCAATTTTGCTTCAAACGCAATCACCAATGTTACTGAGAGCGATGATCTCTGTCAAATGAACGGGGTAAAGAAATGTAACTTTCCCCGGCTAATTGGCTCGCTTGAGATCGTTGTAGAGTTGGCCGACGAAGCGGTCGGCTGTGGTGTTGGCGCTGGGAATTTTGGCGTCGAAATCGGCGGTGGGTTTGGCGGCGGTGACTTCGGCTTCGGTTTTACCTTCGCGAATCATTTTGAGGATGCGGCCGCGCACGGCGATGTACATGTCGCGGTGGAAGATGAGGTCGTCGCGAGTGGCGACGGGGCCGTGGCCGGGGACTATTTTGGAATTAGCATCGGCGAATCCGATGGCGACGCCAAGCCCGTCGATCATCCCTTGCGAACTGCCGCCGTTGGCGATGTCGATGGTGGGATAGCCGACGGAGCGGTAGAAATCGCCGGTCATGAGGACGTTCGAGACGGGGAAGTAAACCAGTGTGTCGCCGCCGGTGTGGCCGCGTGGAACGGGGATGGCGCGCACTTCTTCGCCGTCCATATTCAAAGTGATTTGGCCGGTGTAGGTCACGGTGGGAAGCGCGGCGGCGGGATAAGCGGGGCGGATGGGGTTGCCGGGCGTGGCGACGGTGACGGGCTGGGTCAGTCGCACGCGCAGGTCATTGGTTGAGAGAATCGTCACGCCCATTTTGCCTAGGTTCTCGTTGCCGCCGGTGTGATCGCCGTGTTGATGGGTATCGATCAGGAAACGAATGGGCGCGTTGCCGGAAATCTGATTGATGGCGGCTACCAGTTTCGTGGTCAGAGGGGCGAATTGGGAATCGACCATGAGGACGCCGTCGGGGCCGGTGAGCACCCCGGTGGCTCCGCCGGCGCCTTCGAGGACGTAGAAGTTGGGGGCGAGTTTGGTGGTTTTGATTTCGACTTTGCTGAAGTCGGGGGCTTGAGCGGCTAGCGTGGCGGCGGTAATTAGGACGAGGGTCGCGGGCTTCATAGGGGATATCATCGCAGATCGGACCTGGCCGGTCGCGAGTGAATTGCGGTGGGTATATACTAACGCTCCAGGGACCCCTAACTTCATCTCAAGAGGTGTGTAGAAATGAGCGGCAAAAGACTTCCATTCCTGGGTGCGAGCACGGTTGCACTCGCGGCGTTTCTGGCGGTGTCGCTGGTGACGATCAAGGCGCAGCAACCCGGCGGCGCGGCGGTGAAGATCAACGACAACGATATTGGCGGCGTGGTGACCAGTTCCAAAGGGCCGGAAGCCGGCGTGTGGGTGATCGCGGAAACCAACGACCTGGGCACGAAATACAGCAAGACGGTGGTCACGGACGATCGCGGGCGCTACTTGATTCCGGAGCTGCCCAAGGCTACCTACACGGTTTGGGTGCGCGGCTATGGGCTGGTGGATTCGGCGAAAACGAAGACCGTGCCGGGAAAGAATTTGAATCTTACGGCGGTGATCGCGCCCAGCGCGAAGGCGGCGGCGGAATATTATCCGTCGAATTATTGGTACGCGCTGGCGGAGCCTCCGGCGAAGAGTGAATTTCCGGGTACGGGTCCGGAGGGCAACGGAATCAATCCGGCAATGAAGAGCCAGGCGCAGTGGCTGCGGATTATGAAGACGGATAGCTGCGAGTCGTGTCATCCGCTGGGCGGGAAGGGAACGCGGACGCTGCCGGAGGCGCTGGGAGCTTTTAATTTCTCGGTTGACGCGTGGGAACGGCGCATTCAATCGGGGCAGGCGGGGACGGCGATGCTGGCGGGCATCAATCAATTGGGCAAGCGGCGCGCTTTGAAAATGTTTGCAGACTGGACGGATCGGGTGTGGGCGGGCGAGTATCCGAAGGAAGCTCCCCCGCGGCCGCAGGGGCTGGAGCGCAATGTCGTGATCACGCAGTGGGATTGGGCGGGTCCAACGGTTTATCTGCATGATGAAATCGCTACCGATAAACGTAATCCGCGGCTGAACGCGAACGGATTGTTGTACGGGTCACTCGAAGTGAGTGCCGATTTCCTGCCCGTGCTGGACCCGGTGCATAACACCATTAGCCAGGTGAAACTGCATCCGCGCGATGCGAATACGCCGCTGGCGGCGCCGGCGACGATGCCGCGTCCGTCCGCCTATTGGGGCGATGAAGTGATTTGGAACAGCCAGAACAACGTTCACAATCCGATGTTCGATGAGAAGGGACGGGTGTGGCTGACGTCGACGATTCGCGGGCCGGAGAACCCGGCGTGGTGCCAGGAAGGGTCGAGCCATCCTTCGGCGAAGATTACGCCGGTGAAGACTTCGGGAAGGCAACTGGCGATGTACGATCCGAAGACCAAAGAACTGTCGCTGATCGACACTTGTTTCGGCACGCATCATCTAGTTTTTGCCGAGGACGCTAACGACACTTTGTGGACCAGTAGCGGCGGCGGCGGAGGAGTGGTGGGCTGGCTCAACACCAAGATGTGGGAGCAGACGCACGATGCGGCGAAGTCGCAGGGGTGGACGGC
Source organism: Bryobacterales bacterium (assembly GCA_963745995.1). GTDB lineage: Bacteria > Acidobacteriota > Terriglobia > Bryobacterales > Bryobacteraceae > Palsa-187. The sequence continues at coordinate 915,684 of CAVUZF010000004.1, read as the reverse complement.
GCTGGTGCTCGATACCAATGGCAACGGCAAGCGCGATGCTTATGTCGAGGGCGAGCAGAAGGTGGCGACGGCGCCGAGCGGCGAGAGCTTGGGGACGAACTCGGCGTTGAATGTTTCGCTGGACCCGACGAAAGACACGCGCTTGAATGCGGCGTTTTATGGAGTGACGGTGAGTCCGCTGGATGGGTCGATTTGGGGCACAGTGCTGGGGTTCCCTGGCGCTGTGGTGCGGATCAATCCGGGCAAGAACCCGCCGGAGACGGCGCTGGCGGAATATTATGAGCTGCCGTGGAACAATCCCAAGGCTGCGGTGCAGGGGTTTGGGCCGCGCGGGTTGGATATCGATCGCAACGGCGTGGTGTGGACGGTGATCGCGAGCGGGCATCTGGCTAGTTTTGACCGGCGGAAGTGCAAGGGTCCGCTGAACGGGCCGAAGGCGACGGGGCAACAGTGTCCGGAAGGGTGGACGCTGACGCCGGTGCCGGGTCCGCAGTTCAAGGGCGTGACGGATAGCGGGAGCGCGGATTCGAATTACTACGACTGGGTGGATCAGTTCGACACGCTGGGGCTGGGCAAGAACACGCCTATCGCGGCGGGGAGCGATTCGGATGCGCTGCTGGCGTTGAATCCGGCGACCGGCAAGTTCACGGTGATGCGGGTGCCTTATCCGACGGGGTTTTTCGCGAAGGGGATGGATGGAAGGATTGACAATCCCAACGCGGGGTGGAAGGGAAAGGGCGTGTGGTCGACGTGGGCTACGCGGGCGCCGTTCCATAGCGAGACGGGCAAGGGGACTAGCAGTAAGGTGGTGAAGTTCCAGTTGCGGCCGGATCCGTTGGCGGATTGAAAGAGGGTAAAATCGTTTGTGCGCCGCGGATTGATTTTCGCGGCGCCCATGGAAATGACCTTTCGAATTGCGCTCTTTTTTCTCGGCGTTGCGCTCCAATTGGGAGGGCGCGACCGCGCATGGCAAACGGGAACGCTTCTCGACGAAGCGAAGACCTCGACATATCTCGGCACGCTCTCGTTGAGTAGCGCAAGCGCCCAAGCTTCAGCCACCAGATATGGCAACACTGTGGCTGGGCAGGCCTCAAGTACCGGCGCGAGCGCGTCCATGGCGCGCTACCGAACCGACGAGACGCTTATTGTAGATAGTCCGCGGTATACATTTCTTCTCGGGCGTCGCGTCTGGATGCGCCAAGCTGCGCTGACTGTGAACGGACCCATTAGATTCGCAGTCGAGGGCGCCGACGTGTACATCCTCGACGAAACCGGCAAGGAATTTCAAACTAATCTCATCCGGAAAGTGCTGAAGGCCACTTCTCAAAAGTTGAATTGGAAATCGGTCAGCGGGCTGGATCATTATTCGGTGAGATTCAGTGACGATTTCGTGTACGCCGAAAACATCGCGGATGACAGGAATTGGGTTAAGTTTGAGGCGCGGCGGAGTGGCGATGAGTATATCGGCAAAATGCACCGATCTATCGGAGGATGTGTCTTTGACAGCGAAGTGAATTTTCTAATTGTGAGCTACGAGCGCCTAGAGGGTTACTTCGTGACCGCTCCGGCGGGTGCGAGATTTGATCGAAAAACCTGCACGTATTCCAAACCGAATAAAGTTTTCTCCTTCACTTGGGTCCCCGAGTAACCGGCTAGCCTAGAATCTAAAACAAAAATGGCATCCGTCCAATCTGGACGGATGCCGTTTTTAATTCTAACCGTGGGTTACTGGGCGAGCGTGGTGGCCATGGCCGAGGGGCCCTTCATGAGGCGCTTGATCAAATCGCCGGTGGATTGGTGGGCGGAGCCGCCGGTGTTGGCTACGCCGCCGACGCCCATGGCTACGTCCCAGGGGGTGCGGTTCTGTTTGTTTTTCACGTCGAGTTTCGCGCCGTGGTCGGCTAGGTATTGCACCAGCGTGTCGGCGCCGCGGGCGGCTGCGCCGTGCATGGCGGTGTCGCCGCGGTCATTGGCGGCGTTGACGTTCGCGCCGTGGTCGACCAGTAATTTGAGGGCTTCGAGGAACTCCGGTTCAGGCTTCTCTTCGCCGCCCTGGAAACGAACTCCCATGCCGGTAGCGGCCGCGATGATGGGCGTGGTGTGGTTGTCGGAAGCTTTGTTGGGATCGGCTTTGTGCTCGATCAGCAGGCGCATGGTTTCGAGATCGGCCGAGCGCGCGGCGCGCAGGAACGGGGTGTTGCCGTTGGGCGCGATGGTGGCGTTCTGCGAGGCGCGAGGGGGGATCTTCACCTTCATGGTGCCGTTGGGATCGGCGCCGTGGGCCAACAGGTAGTTGATGAAGCCGAGTTCGTCGAGTTTATCGCTGACGGCTTTGCGCGGGCGGTTGCCTTGATAATCCAGATTGCGCATTTCGACGGCCAGGTAGAGCGCGCCTTCGTTGAGGCTGGCTTTGCGGTCCACCAGGAAAGCGGCCAGATCGTAGTGGTCGTTGAAAATCGCTTCTAAAAGCGGCGTAAAGCCGTAATCCTGCTCGGATTCATTGATGTTGGCGCCGGCGTCGAGGAGAATCTTGGCGCACTCGGTGGAGCCTTGGCGCGCGGCCAGCATCAGGGCAGTTAGACCGCCGCGTGAGTATACGGCTTGGGTTCCGCCGGCGGCTACTTTACGGAAGGTGAAGTCGAATAGCGTCGAGCGGAGGTTCACGTCGGCTTTGGCGTCGATCAGCAGCTTAGTGACTTCCGGGTGGTTCTCGGATACTGCCCACATGAGGGCGGTCTGGCCGCGGTAGGAATCCGTGGCGTTCACTTTGGCGCCGGCGGCGAGCAGGGCCTTCACGCCTTCTATGCTGCCGGTGCGGGAGGCAGTCATCAACGGGGTCTCGCCTTCACCGAAGGGGGCGTTGACGTCGGCGCCGGCTTTGACCAGCGCTTCGATCATGGGGCCATTGCCGGAGTTGGCGGCTTCTGATAGCGCCGTCACTTCATAGCGGTTTGCGGCCTTGGCGTTGGCGCCGGCGGCGAGCAGGGTCTTCACGGCGTCGAGATCGTTATTATGAGCGGCCCAAATCAGGGCGGTCATGCCGTCGACGTCGGCGGCATTCACGTCCGGCTTTTGTTTGAGCAGCGAATGCAGCGAGGCGCTGTCCTGATTCTTGGCGGCCTCGAGCACACGGAGGTCGGGAGCCGCGAAAGCACACACGGCGGATACGGCTAGCAATGCCCCTAGGGTACGCATGTCGTTTTCTCCTGCTTAGATTTCGATACGGCCCGTGTTGTCGCCAAAGTGGTCGGTCCGCACGCCGGCCTTGTCCATCATGCTGATCAGCAAGTTCGACAGCGGCGTATCGTTCTTCACCTTAATGTGACGGTCGCCTTTGAGCTTGCCGGCGGCGCCGCCCGCGATCAGGATGGGCAACTGGTCATGCGCGTGAACGTTGCTGTTGCTCATGCCGCTGCCGTAGAGAATCATGGAATTGTCCAGCATGTTGCCGTCGCCGTCGGGCGTGGCTTTCAGCTTGTTCAGGAAGGCCACGAACATTTCCATGTGATAGGTGTTGATCTTGGCCTGCATTTCCATGCGCAGCGGGTCATTCTGGTGGTGCGACACGGGGTGGTGGCCGTCGGGCACGCCGATCTGCGGATAGGTGCGGGTGCTGAGCTCACGGGCCAGCATGAAGCTGACGACGCGGGTGATGTTGCCCTGGAAGGCGATGGCCCACAGGTCGAAGAGCAACGTGGCGTGATCGGCGAAGGAATCGGGGATACCGACGGGGGCTTCGGGCGCGCCGTAGCCGGTTGATTCGCTATTCTGCTTCTCGGCCTTGGCGATGCGGCGTTCGATTTCGCGCACGTTTTCGAGGTAATCGTTGACGCGGGCTTTGTCTTTCGAGTCCATGCCCTTCGATAGATCTTTCACGCTGGCGGTGACGCCGTCGAGGATACTGAGGTTGTCGCGCAGGCGGGCGACGCGCTGTTCCGCGGTAGCACCGTCGCCGCCGAACATGCGTTCGAACAAGACGCGCGGGTTTAGCTCCATAGGATTCGGCGTGGTGGGCGTGCGCCAGGAAATCGTGTTCATGTAGGCGCAGGCGTAATCTCCGCCGCAGCTGCCGAGCTCGGAGGAGTGGTCTTCGGTGGCGATTTCGAGCGACGGGTAAGTGGTGTCCTGGCCGATCTTTTCGGCGATCATCTGATCGATAGTGGTGCCGCCGCGGATCTCGGTGCCGTGGGCGGGCTTGGTGCCGTTCAGCCACATGGCGTTGCTGAGCGCGTGGCCGTTCTCGGCGATCAGGGAGGTGCCGGTGACCACGTTCACGTAGCTGCGCAAGGGCTCGAGCGGCTTCATGATGCGGTTGTACTTGAAGCCCGGTTTGTCGCCGATGGGAGTCCATTGGGGCATCTGCGCGCCCATGGGAATGTAAATAAAACCGGCGCGGAGAGTCGGCTTAGCGGCTGTCTGGGCGAGCGCTGTGCCGGCGGGGATCATGGAGTCCAGCAGGGGAAGGGCAACGGTGGCTCCGATGCCTCGCAGAAACGTGCGGCGCTGCAAATGTTTTTTTGTGAGGAACATGGTCAGACAGTCTCCTAATCGCTTCTATTTATACACCTTTTACTTGCCGAGCGCACGGGGGGTGGCAGCCACGGTGGTGGCTCCGGCTGCCGCAGCCGGCGGGATGGCTTCGGCATCCACCGAACGCGTCACGGTCATCTGGAACGGAGGGCTTTTGACGACTCCCAGGACCAGAGCTGAAAAACGGTAGTTCTGCTTGGCGGCGTCGTGCGCGATACCGCGTACCACTGGCATATCATAATATTCGGTTCCGCGGCCCAAACCATAAGTCATCAGCATTTGAGTCATGGTGCGGACGAACTGCTCGGGGCGGGCGTTGAGGATTTCGAGCATCGACGAGGGCCCATTGATCTTGGTGCCGTCGGCGAGCTGTGCGGAGGCGTCGATGGTGGCGCCACCGTCGGTGGTGCGCCAGGCTCCGATGGCGTCGAAATTTTCGAGCGAGAAGCCGATGGGGTCCATCACCTTGTGACAGGCGGCGCAGGCGGCGTTGGCGCGATGCTGCTCCATACGCTGGCGCATGGTTCCCGAGGCTACCTCTTTCAAGGGCGGAACATTTGGCGGCGGCGGAGGCGGCGGGGTGCCAAGAATATTGGTTAAGATCCACTTGCCGCGCAGCACTGGAGAGGTGCGGTTGGCGTAGGAAGAAACGGTGAGCACGCTGCCTTGTCCCAGCAGGCCGCGGCGCGCGGGATCGGGGATGCTCACTTTGCGGAACTGGTTGCCGTAGACGTTGGGGATGCCATAGTGTTTGGCGAGGCGCTCGTTCACGAAGGTGTAATCGGCGTTGACGAGATCGGTCACGCTCTTGTCTTCGCGCATCACGCTGCCGACGAACATTTCGGTTTCACGCTGGAAGGCCTGGCGCAGGTTGTCGTCGAAATCGGGGAAGATCTGCGGATCGGGGCTGGTGCCTTTCAGATTCCGCAGGTACAGCCATTGGCCGAGGAAGTTGCCGATCAGCGAGTCGGAGCGCTTGTCGGCCAGCATGCGTTTGACCTGCTGTTCGAGCACGGCCGGATCTTTCAGTTTGCCTTGCGTGGCGAGCGTCAGGAGCTGCTCGTCGGGAATGCTGCTCCACAAGAAGAACGAAAGGCGCGAGGCGAGTTCCAGATCGGTGATGCGGTGCACGGAGCCGGGCGCGGAGTTGGGCGGGTCAGTTTCCGAGCGGAACAGGAATTGGGGATTCACCAGCATGAAGGCCATGGCGGTTTCAATGCCGGAATCGAAGGTGCCTCCGTTGTTGCGGCCGCGCTGGTAGAAAGTCAACAGGCGTTCGGTTTCCGCGTCGGTCACGGGACGGCGATAAGCACGGCGAGCGAGCGTGGTGAGAATCTTTTTGGCGCAGGGCACGGCGTCGGCGTTGCCAGCAGGGCGGCAGGAGAACACCAAGCGGCGGCTGGGGGTGTCTCCGGGGCCGGTCGGGTTGAAGGGGCCGGAGATGGACATGAAATCGATTTCAGGGATGCCCGCGGTGTTCACGGGATCGAGCTTTTCGCGGCCGAAGGGCTGCAGGATGTCGACAGACGGGCCGCTGGTTTTTTGCAAGAACGCGATGGCGACGGTATGCGGACCGGCCTTGATGGGGACCTGCAATTCGACGCGTTTCGAAAGCTGTTCGGCGGACGCGGTGGGATTGGTATTGCCCAAGTTCGCATCATCCGGGCCGCCGATGGTGACCAGCTTGATTCTGGCACCGTCGAGAGTGATTTCGACTTGGCTGGGGAACTCCAGGCCGCGGACGGTGTTTACGGTATTCGCCCAAAACCGCACCTTGAAGAGATACTCGGCGTCGAGCGGGAAATTGTATTTGACCAAGAGGCCGCCGCGGGTGCCGATGGGGAGGCCTTCGACGTGTTTATCCTGCGAGGCGTCGGCGCGTACACGGAAGGTCTGGGTGGTGGGAGTGATCTTGGGGTCGCCGACGGCGAGTCCGCTGATCTTCCAACTGGCCGAGAGGTAGCGTTCGAGGAGAACCGGGGAAACGGTGAGGGCGTCGGCGATGTTGTCGAAGCCGTAGTTTGAGTCGTCGGCGGGCAGGAGGTCCGAGACATCCATATCGATGCCCAGCAGGTCACGCACGGCGTTGCCGTATTCGGCACGATTCAGGCGGTGCAGGCCGACGTGGCCGGGATTGGACTTCGCCAGATACGCCTGGTCCAAATCTTTTTCAAGGCGGGTTGCCAGGGCGTCGAGGGTCGCGTTGTCGGGGCGCGGAAGTCCGGGCGGAGGCATCATACCGCCGCGCAGCTTCAGCACTACTTTTTCGAGCACTTCGGCGTGGTCGGCAACTTTGGTGAGGTCCAGTTTTTCGAGGACCAGACCGCCGGTCTTGAGGCGCTCACTATGGCAGCTCACGCAATACTTGTCGATCAAAGCGCCGGGCTGCACCGCCGCGGGCGTGCTCGAGGCGGCCGCGGATTGCTGCGGGCTTGCCACTACTGGGAAGCTGCCCGCCAGCGCAAAAATTGCCACGCCCACGAGGCGCGAATTGAAGATCGCTGTTCTCATCACTTTTATAATTCCACCCAATTCTAATAAGCCTAATGGTGGCCGCTTAAGGAGTATATTGTGACATTCCAGTGGGGTCAAGGCCCGTTTGGCGGACGACTGCGCGTGGCGAAAAAATGCGGTGAAATATGGGTTATTTTCGCGCGAGGGTAACGGTCGCGCTGGCTATTTTGCTGGGATCGGCTTGGCTGATGGCCGTTACCGTCACGGTGCGTGGAAGTATCGCGAGGTTGGGCGCCTTGTAGAGACCGCTGGTGCTGATCGTTCCGACGGTGATATTGCCCCCTGGGATGTTGTTTACGTACCAGGTCACGGCCATATTAGTGGAATTCGCCACCGTGGCGGTGAATTGCCGGGTACTTTTGAGGGCGACGCTGGCACTGGTGGGGGATATGCTCACGCTGACCGGAGGAGGCGGTGGGGGCGGAGGCGGTGGGGGCGGAGGGGCGGCGCTGACTACGGTTAGGGAAGCGCTCCCTACCGCGGGCGGCGAAACCACGCTGCTGCTGGCGTGCACGGTCACGGTTACGGGCGTAGGCGGGGCGGTGTAGAGTCCGCTGAGCGAATCGATGAAGCCGAGGGCGCTGTTGCCGCCGACGATGCCGTTGACGTCCCAGGTGACGGCTGGATTGGAGTTGCCATGTACTGTCGCGGTGAATTGTTGTTTGGCGTTGACCTGATCTTGGCGGTGGCGGGACTGACGGTGACCGAGACGCCGCTTTGCGCGGCTTGGCCAGTGTTGGCATCGACCATCAAAACCGTGGCATCGACAGCTTCGAAGTTGGAGCCTAAGATGGTGGTGAGTTTGTGGAGATCGTCGTTATTCCAAGCATCGTTGGGCGCTCCGGAGATGTACCAGGAGGAACCGTTGTCGGCGAGCATCATGCCGTATTGCTTGAGCGCGGTTAGAATCACTTGGTTGGCGGGCGAGAAGCCGGAGATATCGAAGCTGGCTTTCAGGCGGAAGCGCGCGCCCATGGGCGGATATTGGGCCACGGTGAGCGAAGACGCGTAATGGCGCGCGGGCCACACGTAGGCTTTCTGGGTGTGTGGGGCGGTGAAACGGATGGCGTGGTGGATGGCTCCCGCGGCGACTTCTTCATAGCGCACCAGGCCGGGGAAGATTGGCAGGCCGGCGGCGTCGGCGGACGTCCAGGTGGCGGGGCGCAGCGCGTCTGAGAGCAGGTTGAAGATGGCGCCGGAGCCGCCTTGCCAACTGGCGGCCTGCGGGAAGGCATCGTAGATTTCATAAAGGATGCAGTGGTTGACATCGACCGAGATTACATGGCGATCTCCGGTGCTGGAGCTGCCGCCTTCGATGGGAGCGTTCAAGGGGACGGCGTAGGGGCCGGTGTCGCTCTCGCTTTGATATGTGAAAGTGGCGGGGTAGAGCGTCTGCGTGCCGGGAACGGTGATAAACGGGATGCCGATGGGCGCTCCGTTATAGAGGCCGGAACCGAAGTCGGGATGCAGCGGTGAAGACGCGCCGATGGTGGAGACCCAAGTGGAAGAACTCGGGTGAACGGGCAGTTGATCGATGCGCGCGTTCCAAATGTTGTTGGCAGGCAGAACCGTGCAATTGCCGATGGTAGGGGCCTGGGCGGCGACGAGGCTGGCGAAGCCGAGCAGTCCGGCCAAAGGGAGAAGTGATTTCACGGTGCGTCCTCCGGGAGCTTCAGAATACGCGTTGGATGGGGTTCAGACCATCGGGTAAGTGCCCGAGCGACCTTACTCTTTTTCCGCTTAGACGCGGGGGATGAGGATCGAGTTAATTACCGGATGAGCACATTTGACCGGCGCTTCGCAGTGGTGGAGGTGGACGTGCGCTTCATAGGCGAACTCGGCCAATTCGAATCCGGTGCGGGCTTTTTCGGCGGCGTGGCGTCTTATGTCGTACAGGATGCTGGAACTGGCTGCTACGCCGTGGAGCAATTCCTCGACGGTGGTGGAGATGGCGAGGGTGGCTTGGTTGTAGAGGCCTAACAATCGTGCTCTTTCTTTGCAGGGCATGGCGTTGAGAGGAGCACGCAGAGGGCCGAGGGGAGGGGCTACTCCTCGTTGGGAATGAGTTCGGGCACTTCCACTGCGCCTCCGGGTTGGACGAGCAGGGCCTTACTACTATCGAATTCGTTTTCCCATTTGGCGACGACGATGGTGGCGACGGCGTTGCCGGTGAGGTTGGTGAGGCCGCGCATTTGGGACATGAAGCGGTCGACGCCTAGGAGCAGAGTGATGCCGGCCACCGGCACGGTATGCAGCGATGCTAGCGTCGCGGCGAGGGTGATGAAACCGCCACCGGCTACAGCGGCCGCGCCTTTGGAGGTCAGCATGAGCACTAGCAGCAATTGGATTTCCTGCGCGGCGGTCAGGTGCGTGTTGGTGGCCTGGGCGACGAAGAGAGCGGCGATGGTTAAGTAGATGGACGTGCCGTCGAGATTGAATGAGTAACCGGAGGGGACGACTAATCCGACTACCGATTTCGCGCAGCCTAGTTTTTCCAGCTTCACCATCAGTGACGGGAGCGCGGCTTCCGATGTCGAGGTGCCCAGGACGATCAGCAATTCTTCCTTGAGATACTTCAGCAATTTGTAAATGCGGAAACCGTACAGACGGGCGATGGAACCTAGCACGATGAATACGAACAGGACCGCGGTGGCGTAGAAGCACACCATCAGGGTCGCTAGCTGTTGCAGGGTTTTAATTCCGAATTTGCCTATGGTGAAGGCCATGGCGCCGAAGGCTCCGAGAGGCGCGACATACATGATGAAGTCGAGCATCTTGAACAGGATGTGGCTGACGTAGTGGAAGGCGTCGAGAATGGGCTTGCCTTTTTCGTAGGTGGCGAGTGCCAGGCCGAACATGATGGCGACCAAGAGGATCTGCAGGACCTCGCCACGGGCGAAGGCGTTGGCCATTTGATCGGGGATGATGTTCAGGAAGAAATCGGTGGTGGTTAAGTGTTCGCTGGAGGTGGTGTATTGCGCCACCGACTTGGCGTCGAGCGTATTGGGATCGGCGTTGATGCCGGCGCCGGGCTGAACGATGGTGACAATGACGAGTCCGATGATCAGCGCGAACGTGGTGACGACTTCGAAGTAGAGCAGAGCTTTGATGCCTACGCGGCCGACCTTCTTCATGTCGCCCATGCCGGCGATGCCGGTGACTACCGTGCAAAAGATGATGGGTCCGATCATCATGCGGATGAGCTTGATGAAGCCGTCGCCCAGCGGCTTCATTTTCTCGGCGAGCGCGGGATCGAAGTACCCCAGCGCGACGCCCAGCGTGATGGCGACCAGGACCTGAAAATATAGCTCGCGGTAGAGCGGACGCCGCGCGGCGATCAGCGGGGAAGAAGTTGTGTCTGCCATAAGACTCCTATAATTCTATGCTCGAAACTACTCGAGTGCGAAGGCGTTGACGCCCGAACTCACAATCACAACATATTGCTTGCCGTTGCGGCCCAGATAGGTCATGGGGCTGGTGTGGCCTTCGGAATCGAGTTTTTCGTCCCACAGGACTTTACCGGTGCGCGAATCGAAGGCGCGGAAGTGTTTGTCGATGGTGCCGGCGATGAAGACCAGGCCTCCCGCGGTGGAGGTGGGGCCGCCTTGGCCGAACGCGCCGGTGTTGTGAACTCCCTTGGCTTCCATTTCTTCGCTGGTGCCGAGGGGGACGCGCCAGGCTATGTCGCCGGTGTTGGCGTTGACGGCCATGAGCTGCGCCCAGGGGGGCTGCTGGCAGGGCATTTGTTTATTCGGGTCCCAGAAGCGCGCGTTGACGGAGCCGGGACCGAGAGGGCTCGACCGGCGGTAGGCCACCTTATCAGTGGCGGGCGTTTTATCCATACGGCCCATGCCGGCGACGTCGCGCGAGTTCACGAACACGTAGGCGAGGCGGGGATCGACGGAGACGCCGCCATAGTTGGGTCCGCCTTGCTGTCCGGGGAAGATGACGCGATACTCCTGGCTGCTGTAGGGCGTGTAGGAGCCGTAGCTGTGGATGCCGCCGATTTTCTCGGCGAGGTCGCGGCAGAATTTTTCGTGTTCGGGTTCGCCGGTGAAGATTTCATCGGGCTTCATGCCTTGGCGGGCGAGCGGCGGAGGCTTCAGGGGGAACGGCTGCGTGGGCCAACTGTGTTCGCCGGGGATGTCGCTTTGCGGGACGGGGCGCTCTTCCACAGGGTAGATGGACTTGCCGGTTTCGCGGTCTAAAAAGAACATGAGGCCCGGCTTGGAGATCGGCGACTACGGCGGGGATCTTCTTGCCGTCGCGCGTTACATCGATCAGCGCGGGTGGGGCTTCGGCGTCGTAATCCCACATGTCGTGATGCGTCAACTGGAAGTGCCAACGGACCTTGCCCGTAGAGGCATCCAGCGCAACGATGGAGGACGAGTATAGATTCTGACCTTCGCGCGCGCCTCCATAATATTGCGCGGCGGGCTGGCCGATGGGCAGGAAGATCAGGCCGCGCTGTGTGTCGATGGTGGCGGCGCCCCAATGGGCGGGCGAGCCGCCGGTGATCCAGTTGTCCTTGGGCCAGGTTTCATAGCCGGGTTCGCCGGGGTGCGGGAGGGTGTGAAAAGTCCAGACTAGTTTGCCGGTGTGGAGATCCCAGGCGCGCACGTCCATGGCGGGGCCGTCGGGGTTGTCTTCCTGGCCTTGCGCTCCGGTGATGATGAGGCCGCGATAGATCGCGCCGGGCGAACTCATGTGATAGGGGGCGTCGGGAAACTTATCGGCGACGCCGATGCGCAGGTTGAGGGTGCCTTCGTTGCCGAATCCGGGCACGGGCTTGCCGGTTTTCGCGTTGAGCGCGATGAGGCGGCCGTCACTGGTACCGAGGAGGATCTCGGCGGGAATGTCTTTATCACCCTGCCAATAGGTCACACCGCGCAGCGGCGCGCCGACGCGGTTCAGTTCGAATTTCCAGACTTCTTTTCCGGTTTCGGGTTGGAGCGCGACTACGGTGTGTTTCGCGGTGGGCGTATAGAGCAGACCGCCGGCCATGATGGGCACGGCTTCGGTACCGGCCAGCGCGCGGGTGGCGGAGCTTAGATCGTTCCCGGCGGGGTCGACGCCATACTGCCACGCAAGTTTCAGCTTGGCTACATTCTTGGTGCTGATTTGCGTGAGCGGCGAATAGCGTTGGCCGGCGGGATCGTGGCCGTAGGCGGGCCAATCGGTCTGACAGTAAATTCCGGGAGCCGCAAGTGCCGTTAAAGCGAGAATTGCCGTGATCCGCATCGTGGAAGAGTATACACCTCGCGCGCGGGCGGCGGCGGAGATCCATCGGCCGACCCAGCGATTGCAATGCGCGGTCGGTTGGCCCATGTCTTCCTGACTCGGTTGCTATCATTGTTTTCACGTGAGCACTCGAGTTTCCCGGCGGAACATCCTGAAAAAAGGCGCGGCGGTGGCGGCTTCCGGAGCGGCCTTTGCGCAGGCGCAGCAGCCGGGACCGCGCTCTACCAACATCGCGGGGCGCAAGTTCCGGGCGATGGTGCGGTATCGCAATGGCGTTTCGATTGAAGAACTGAAGCTGCTACCGATTCAACCGCGCGATGTTTTGATTCGCACGCAGGCGTCGATCGCTTGCTACTCGCTGACGCCGTTTGCGCTGAATACTAACAACTATCCACAGCCGGTGATTCTGAATCATTCCGGGATGGGCGTGGTGGAAGAAGTCGGTGCGCAGGTGAAGCGCGTGCAGCCGGGGGATCGCGTCATCGTCGCGGGAACGCCGGAGTGCGGGCAGTGTTATCAGTGCCTGCAGGGGCGTCCGGATTGGTGCGCGTTTCTGGCTGAAGTCGATTTGCATCCGATTGCGGAAATGGCGGATGGGACCAAGGTGCAGCCGATGTCGGGGCTGGGCGGCGTCAGCGAGCAGATGGTGGTGGCGGAAGAATATTGCTGTCCGGTGTTCACGGATTTGCCGGCTCACGAACTGGCGCTGCTGGCGGATGCGGGGGGAACGGGACTGGCTGCGGTCCACAATCTGGTGGCAGTGGAACCGGGGTGGGATGTGGTGGTGATGGGCGCGGGGCCGGTGGGGTTGTCGGCGATTCAAGGCGCGCGCATCAAGGGAGCGGCGCAGATCATTGCGGTGGAGCCGATCAAGGCGCGGCGCGAGGTGGCGCTGCAGGTGGGTGCGACTTTGGCGCTCGATCCGAACGTCGAGGGTGCGAACTTGGTGGCAAAGATTCGCGACTTGTGCAAACCGCGGACGCTGCGCAAATTTGCGGGCGGTGCTACGGTGCGCGGCGGCATCGGGCCCGACTTCGTCATCGAAGCGGTGGGTGGCGATCAGTTCAAACCGAAGGTGGAGCAGGGGCCGGACCCGACGGGGATTCTGCCGATTCGTCAGTGCTGGGAAATGGTGCGGATGGGCGGGCACATTGTCACGCACGGCATCGGGCAGAAGGGCGAGGTGGGATTTCCGGCGGCGTTCTTCTGTATCTCGGGAAAGACTTTTCACGCCGGGCAGCAGGGCGGGCTGCACATGATGCGCGATCTGCCGCGGTACGTGAAGCTGATCGAGAAGGGCTCGTTCAACGCCAAGGCGATTGCGAGCAACACTTATACGCTGGATCAGGCCAAGCAGGCCTTCCAGGATGTGGCGGACCGCACCATCGTCGGCGCGGCCATCGTGTTCGCTTAGACGCCGCCTAGACCGTTCTTGGTCAGGAACTCACGGATCTTCAAGTAGATTTTGGTGCGCTCGTCGGGCTTGAAATTGCCGTGGCCGCCGCCGGGGATAGTTATTAGTTCGACGCTCGCGCCGGCTTTCGTGAGGGCGTCGCGCAGACGCACGTTTTGCGAGTAGGGCACGATGGGATCGGAATCGCCTTGGATGCTGAGAATCGGCGGGAGTCCGGGGCGCACGTAGGTGATCGGCGAGACGCTGCGCGCCAGCGCTTCACGATTGGGCAGGCTGCCGAGCCACTGCACGGCGTAGGCTTTGGAGTTGGACCCGGCGAGGAGATCGGCAACATCGGTAATGCCGTACCAGTTGATGATGGCGGCGACTTTGGGGACGGCGCTTTCGGACGTGGTAAATCCGCCGCCGGCGCAGACATTGGTGAAGCCGGCAGATTCGGGGATCATGCCGGTGGTGAGCGCCAAATGGCCGCCGGCCGATTCGCCGGTGAGCACGATGCGGTTGGTGTCGATGCCATAAGTCTTGGCTTGCGCTACGGCGAAGCGCAGCGCGCAGAGTCCGTCCTCGACGGCGGCGGGGGCGAGGGCAACGCGGGCCATGCGGTACTCGACGTTCACTACGTTCCAGCCCATTTCGAGCCAGGGCAGGAAATTCATCGCGGAGGCTTCTTTGGTGCCGCGTATCCAGCCGCCGCCGTGAAAGTAAGATTAGCGGTGGGATGCGTGCCGGTGTCGCGGCGCTGATAGATGTCGAGCTTCGACTCGTAGCCGGACGCCGTCAGGTAGGTGATGTTGGGGAACACCTGATATTCGTTCTGCGCGTGCACGGCCCAATCTGCGGCGGGCGGGAGTTGCGCGTAGGCCAGCGTCGCTACGAAGAACAAAATCGGTTTGATCGACATCGCAACATTCTAGATCTCTCGCGGTACGATTGCAAAGAGTGGGAGAGCGGATCGCAGCGGACATCATCGTCGTGGGCGGAGGCAACGCGGCCTTGTGCGCGGCGCTGACGGCACGGGAGGCGGGGGCGTCGGTGACGGTTCTCGAGTGCGCGCCGCCCGAATACCGCGGGGGCAACAGCCGGCACACGCGCAATATGCGCTGCATGCATGACGCACCGACGGACGTGTTGACGGAGGCGTATCGCGAGGACGAATACTTCGCCGATTTGCTGCGGGTGACGGGCGGAGCGACCACGGAATCACTGGCGCGGCTGGTGATTCGCGAGTCGCCGCACGCGAATGCGTGGATGAAGAGTTACGGCGTGCGCTTTCAGCCATCGCTCGGCGGAACGCTGCATTTGGGCCGCACCAACGCGTTTTTTCTGGGCGGGGGCAAGGCGCTGATGAACACTTACTATGCTGCCGCGGAGGCGCGTGGGATTCGGGTGCTTTACAACGCTGAGGTGACGGAGCTGAACATCTGCGACGGGAAATTCGAGAGCGGCAGCGTGTTGCTCAATGGCCAGCCGGCGGAGTTTCGCGCGAAGGTGCTGGTGGTGGCGTCGGGCGGGTTCGAATCGAATCTCGAATGGCTGGAGGAAGCTTGGGGCCCGGCGGCGCGCAACTTCATCATTCGGGGAACGCCTTACAACCGCGGCCGAGTGCTCAAGCTTTTGCTGAAGCAGGGCGCGGAGCAGATCGGTGATCCCGACGCAATGTCACGCGGTGGCGATCGACGGGCGCGCGCCTAAGTTCGACGGCGGGATCGTCACGCGGCTCGATTGCGTGCCGCTGGGCATCGTGGTGAACGCTGACGCCGAGCGCTTCTATGACGAGGGCGAGGACTTGTGGCCGAAGCGCTATGCGATCTGGGGACGGCTGGTGGCGCAGCAGCCGGATCAGATCGCTTACTCGATCATCGATTCGAAAGTGTTGGGACGCTTCATGCCTTCGGTGTTTCCGGCTATCGCGGCCGCGAGCATTGCGGAATTGGCTGCGAAGCTGGGTTTGCCGGCGGACAAACTGGAAGCTACCGTTCAGGAGTTCAATCAAGCCGTGCGGCCGGGGACGTTCGATCATCAGATCCTCGACGATTGCCGGACTGACGGGCTCACGCCGCCGAAGTCGCACTGGGCGCAGCGGATCGATACGCCTCCGTTCTACGGCTATCCGCTGCGGCCGGGGATTACGTTCACCTATTTGGGAGTGCGGGTGAATGAGCGGGCTGAAGTCGCAGGGCTTCGAAATGTTTTCGCGGCGGGGGAGATCATGGCGGGCAACGTGGTCGGCAAGGGATATTTGGCGGGTCTCGGCATGACGATTGGCTCGGTGTTCGGACGCATCGCCGGAAGGGAGGCTGCGCTTGCCGTCGCCAGATAAGATCGCCGAGGGCGAGCGGTTGATGACGATCTGCAATTCCTGCCGCTACTGCGAGGGGTTTTGCGATGTGTTCCCGGCGATGGAGCGGCGGCTCGAATTCAGCGAGGCCGATATCAACTATTTGGCGAACCTGTGCCATAACTGCGCGGAGTGTTATTACGCTTGCCAGTACGCTCCGCCGCATGAGTTTGCGGTGAATGTGCCGCAGGTATTCGCGCGAGATCCGCGCGGAATCGTACCAGAAATATGCGTGGCCGGATTATGTGCGGGTGAGTGCCTGGCTGGCGGTGGCGATTGGATTGATTCGTGATTGCGCTGCTGGCGGGCGGGCGTTCGGCGGAGGGCGCGAATTTCTACGGCGTGATCCCGCACGGGGTGATGGTCGCCGCGTTTGGGATCGTCGCGGCGTTCATCTTCACAGTGCACGTCATGGGATTGCTGCGGTTTTGGGACGGTGGGGTGGCCGACGCTCGCCGCCGTGCTCCGGGCGGCGCGCGATGTGCTGACTCTCAAGAATATGGACAGCCACGGGGCTGGCTGCACTTATCCGGACGAACATCACTCGGGGTCTCGGCGGCGCTTTCACCACTTCACGTTCTATGGATTCTTGCTGTGTTTTGCGTCGACCACTGTGGCTGCGATTTACCACTTCGCGGGACACATTGCGCCGCATCCTTACTTGAGTTTGCCGGTGGTGTTGGGGACGCTCGGCGGCGTTGGGCTGTTGATCGGGCCCGTGGGACTCTACTCGCTGAAGCGGCGGCGCGACACGGCGATCGTCGATACCAAGCAGGACTGGATGGACGTTTCATTCCTGGCGCTGCTGTTTCTGACGAGTCTCACGGGGCTGCTGTTATTGGTGCTGCGCGAGACTGCCGCGATGGGGGTGCTGCTGCGGATTCACCTGGGCATCGTGCTGGGATTGTTTCTGACGCTACCCTACGGGAAGTTCGTGCACGGCATCTACCGCTCGGCCGCTCTGGTGCGCTCCGTGCTTGAAACTGCGCGCGGTAAGCACTAGCGTCGCGATCAAGCCCATCAATCCGGCGAACGAAAGCCACAGGCCGGGCATGGCGCGATCGCCGGTGGTGTGGATCAAATACGTCGAGATGGCCGGCGTGAAGCCGCCGAAAATTCCGGTCGCCAGGCTGTAGGCGAAGGAGAAGCCGGAGACGCGCACGCTCGCCGGCATCACTTCCGTGAGGAACACCACCATGGCTCCGTTGTAGCTGCCGAAGATCATGGAGAACCACAGGCCGGCGGCTAACAGGCGTTCGAACGAGGGGGCGCTGACCAGCCACAGCAGGACGGGATACGGAGTGACCAGGGCGATGGTCGAGAACAAGCAGCAGCAACGGGCGGCGGCCTACTTTGTCGGACAGCGCGCCGATGATGGGCAGGAAACACAAATTCGAAATGCCCACGCAGAGGGTCACCAGCATGCTCGATTTCGCGGTGAGGTGCAGGACGCTGCTGCCGTAGGTCGGCATGTAGGCGGTGATCAGGTAGAACGTCACCGTGGTGGTGATCGACAGCATCATGCCCAGAATCACCAGGCGCCAGTTGGCCATGACGGTGCGCCAGATTTCCGCGGTGCCTGGGTGATGCTTGCGGGCGATAAACTCGTCGGTTTCGGTAAGCGAGCGGCGCAGCATGAACAGGAACGGGATCAGCATCGATCCGATCAGCAGAGGGACGCGCCATCCCCAACCGGCCATTTCTTCGGGGCGTAGCAGGGCTGAGAGCGTCAGGCCGATCAGAGCGGCGAAGATCACGGCCACCTGCTGGCTGCCGGATTGCCAGCTCACGAAAAATCCTTTGCGGCCGGGGGTTGCGATTTCGGCTAGATACACGCTGACGCCGCCGATTTCGACTCCCGCCGAGAGGCCTTGCACGAGACGGCCCAGCACGACTAGCAAGGGCGCGAAGAAGCCGATGGTTTCGTAGCCGGGCATGATGCCGATCGATAGAGTTCCGACGGCCATCAGCGCTAATGTCAGCAACAGGCCTTTGCGGCGGCCGTGATGGTCGATGTAGGCGCCGAGT
Organism: Bryobacterales bacterium; assembly: GCA_963745995.1. Lineage (GTDB taxonomy): Bacteria > Acidobacteriota > Terriglobia > Bryobacterales > Bryobacteraceae > Palsa-187. The sequence goes on along the minus strand of CAVUZF010000004.1, from coordinate 897,619 downwards.
ACGATCGCGCCCAGCGGACGCATCAGGTAGCCGGTGCCGAAGGTCATCAGCGACAGCATCAGCGATGCGTATTCGTTCTTGGTCGGGAAGAATGCGCGGCCTATGGCGGCGGCGTAATAGCCGAACACCATGAAGTCGTACATCTCCAGGAAATTACCCAGGGAGACACGAATCACGGCGCCGATTTTTGATGCGGGTTTAATGAAGCCAGTTTACTTCTTTTTCGCAGGAGCCGTCAGGCTTTTGTACACCGATGTGACGAAGTTGTCGGCGGTGCCGAAGCCTTGCTTGGCGCTCCAGCGGGCGTCGTAATCCTTGGTCCAGCCGGCGGCTTTGATCTGATCGAGTGTCATGCCTTTCTTGATGCCGTTCTGGATGCGGTCGCGGATGATGGTCACCATATCGCGGAATTCCAGCACGTCGTATTCGTCGCAGATGCGGCCGTGGCCGGGAATGATGTAGGTGCCGCCTTCTTCTTCGTGTTTGGGAATGGCGATGTCGAGGATGTTGTTCAAGGCGTCGATTTCGCCTTGGATGCTGCCGCCGCGCTCCAGATCGATAAAGGGATAGCTGGTGGTGACGAATATGTCGCCGGTCGCGACGACGTCGGAGCGGCGGAAGACTACTAAGCTGTCGCCGTCGGTGTGGGCGGCGGGCTGCCAACGGGCTTCGATGGGCTCGTCGTTAAAGTACAGCTCGTTTTGTCCGGTGACGTAGGTGATGGTGGGCCACGCGCCGAAGGGCGCCGAGGCTTGCTGGCCGGTGGGGGCGCTCATGCGGTTCAAAACATTTTCATGCGCGATGATTTGGGCGCCGGCGGTCGCATCCGTTAGATTGCCGGCAACGTTCGCGCCGGTGATGGTCACGCCAGCGCGGCGCACGGCGTCGTTGCCGCCGGTGTGATCGGGATGCATGTGGGTGTTGATGATGTACTGGATGGGCTTGTCGGAAAGCTTGCGAATCGCGGCGATCAGCTTGTCGGCATTTTGCGCGAGGCCGGTGTCGACCACCACTACGCCCATATCGCCGATCTGCACGGCGACGTTTCCGCCGGCTCCTTGCAACATATAAACGTTGCCTTGCACGTGGAGCGTGGTGATTTCGGTATTCGCCGGCGCCGCTTGCTGGGCTTCGATCGCGACGGCAACTGCAAGAATGGCCGCGGCCGTCAAAAGTATTTTCTTCATGAGTTCTCCAAGTTATTTTTTCGCGACAGCGGCTTTCAGCTTCGCTTGATATTCCGGGTACATGGTTTCGGCGCCGCCTAACGCTGCCTCCAGCGGGATGTTGAATTTATCCGCGTATTCGTGGAGGAACGGATTCTCGCCAGGAAGGTAATGCGGCACGGCGCCGCGGGGGCGCTCGATTTCGACTACGGGAGAGCAGGGGTACACCCAGTTTTGGCCCTCCGGAATGACCTGGTTAAAATCCTGAGTCTTGATTAAGGGCTCGGTCAAATAGTTCGGGTCAGTCACGATGCTGACGTGGGTAAAAATGTTTCCGTGGCGAATGAAGTGCTCGACCAAAGTTGCTTGATCGCTGACGGGAAGGCCGTTGCGGCGGACCCAGCCTTCCTTCATATGGGTGGTGTAGACGGTGAGAATATTTCCTTCCCACTTGCCGGTGGAAAATCCCATCCAGGTGTGGGCCGCGCCTTCGGGAGGATGCGGACGGCCGTCCATCCAGATGGTGCGGTTCTGTTCGTAATTTTGGATGTACTGGCGGATGGCGATCACGCGCTGCGATTGCGGGTCGCGCTCTTCCCAGATGCGCAATTGCAAGGGGCCGCGATAAATATAGGATGCCACGTGCACCTGGCACTGGTGCTCAGGCACGGTGAGGCGGGAAGCGTCCCAACTCAGCGCAAACTCGCGCGCGCCGGCGTTGATGGGAAGGCCGGCGAAGTTGACGAGTTCAGGGCCGGGGATGCGCTCCGGAAAATCTTCGTGCAAAACGGGAGCCCAATTGCCGGATAAGTCTAGGCCGGGAGAGGGCGCGATGGCGCCGGCCGATTGGGCGTAGACTGCGCCCGCGAACAATACTGTCAAAAACACGCTTCGCATGGCCACTTAATTCTTAGCCTGAGGCGAAGCCGCCATCTTCTGTTGGTACTCGGGATACATGGTCTCGGCGCCGCCCAGCACGGCCTGGTGCGAGAGGTTGAAGCGATCGGCGAACTCCGTCATGAACGGATTCTCGCCGGGCATGTAACTGGGAACGGCGCCGCGCGGACGGTCGGCTACTTCGACCACATAAGAACAGGGATACAGCCAGTTCTGGCCTTCCTGCACGATCAGGTTGAAAGTCTCGGTCTTGACCAGCGGTTCGGTGAGATAAACGGGGTCGGTCGAGACGCTCATGTGGGTCATCAGATTGCCATGGCGAATGTAATGTTCGATCAGCGTGGCGCGATCGCTCACCGGCAGACCGTTGCGGCGAACCCAGCCTTGCTTGATGTGGGTGGTGTAGACGGTGAGCATGTTGCCTTCCCACTTGCCGGTGGAAAAGCCCATCCAGGTGTGCGCGGCGCCCTCAGGCGGATGCTCGCGGCCATCCATCCAGATGGTGCGGTTCTGTTCGTAGGTGCTGATGTACTGGCGCAGAGCGATGATGCGCTGCGATTGCTGATCTTTTTCTTCCCAGATGCGCAGGTTGAGCGGGCCGCGATAGATGTAGGACGCGACGTGGACCTGGCACTGATGTTCGGGCAGAGTGAGGCGCGAGGCGTCCCAACTGAGAGCCCACTGGCGCGCGCCATCGGTGATGGGGAGTCCGGCGTAATCGACCAGCGGCGGACCGGGGCCACGCTCGGGCTGATCTTCATGCACGATGGGCGCCCAATTTCCGGACAAGTCCAGGCCGGGTGCGGCGACGAAAGCGCCGGCGGTTTGGGCTCGCAGCGATACGCTCGCGAGCATGACTGTCAATAAAGTGAATCCGGCTCTGCGCATTCGATCCTTACTTCTTCGCCGACGTGCCGGCGGCCATGTTCTTCATCTTCTGCTGATATTCGGGGTACATGGTTTCGGCTCCGCCCATGGCCGCTGCGAGCGGGATGTGATACTGATCCGCCCATTCGTGCAGGAACGGATTTTCGCCGGGCAAGTAGTTGGGCACGGCGCCGCGCTTGCGGTTGCCGAGCTCTTCGACGTAGGTGCAGGGATACAACCAGTTCTGCCCTTCCTGCGAGACGATGTTGAAATCCTGGGTCTTGATCAGGGGTTCGGTGAGGTACACGGGATCCGTGGCGATGCTGACGTGAGTCATGATATTGCCGTGACGGATGAAGTGTTCGGATAAAGTTGCCTGATCGCTTTCCGGCAAGCCATTACGGCGCACCCAGCCTTCTTTAATGTGGGTGGTGTAAACGCTCAGGATGTTCCCTTCCCACTTGCCGGTCGAAAAACCCATCCAGGTATGGGCAGCGCCTGCGGGAGGATGCGGGCGGCCGTCCATCCAGATGGTCCGGTTCTGCTCGTAGGTGCTGATGTATTGATGGATGGCGATGACGCGCTGCGACTGCGGGTCTTTTTCTTCCCAGATGCGTAGGTTGAGCGGACCTCTATAAATGTAAGGCGCGACGTGGGCCTGGCACTGGTGCTCCGGCAGAGTGAGGCGGGAGGCGTCCCAGCTCTCGGCGAACATGCGCGCACCGTCGGTGATGGGCAGTCCCGCGTAATTCGCCAGTTCCGGGCCGGGAATGCGTTCCCCAAAATCCTCGTGGATCACCGGCGCCCAGTTACCGGATAAATCGACGCCTGGAGAGGCGATGAAGGCGCCCGCCGTTTGCGCAGACGCGGAAACGCCCAACAGGGCAAGCGCCGGCAGCAGGACGAACGTAATCTTGTTCACTGTAATTCTCCTCAATAAAGACGGACCCAGTATAACGAGCCATCACCAACACGCGCAATATCGTGCGCAATGCGTATTTTCCTTTTTCTTACGCTGTGCCACTCCGCCGTGCGCGTAGTACGCTAGCGGCATGTCCTTTAGCGAATGGGCGGTGCTCCTGGTGCTGTTGGTGATCGTCATTTCGGGATTCCGCGTCGCACGGGAGTATGAGCGAGCGGTGGTGTTCCGGCTGGGCCGCTATACGGGTCAGCGCGGACCGGGTTTGTTCTGGCTGATTCCGCTGGGCATCGAAAACGAAGTGCGGGTCGGCCTGCGCATCGTCACCAACCCTATCGAGCAGCAGGAGACCATCACGCGGGACAGCGTGACGGTAAAAGTCAACGCGGTGCTGTGGTTTCGTGTCAGCGATCCGGAGAAGGCAGTCTTGACGGTGGAGAATTTCCGGGTGGCAGTGCAGCAGGTGGCTCTTACCAGTCTGCGCAACGTCATCGGCCAGCACGATCTGGACGAAGTCTTGAAGGAACGCGACAAGATCAATACGCTGCTCCAGAAGAACGTAGTGGAAACCACGACTCCGTGGGGCGTAACGGTCGAGTTATTAGAGATGAAGGACGTGGAGATTCCGCAGGATATGCAGCGAGTGATGGCCATGGAGGCGGAGGCGATGCGCGAAAAGCGCGCGCGCATCATCAAGGCGGAAGCGGAACTGGAGGCGTCTCAAAAGCTGGCTGATGCCGCGCAGTTAATGGTGGGCAACCCCGCCGCTCTGGAATTGCGGCGTATGCAGATGGTTTCCGAAGTGGGCGCGGAAAACAACAGCACTACAGTGATTATGATCCCCGCGGATTTCGTGCAGATCGCCGGAAGCTTGTCGAAGTTTCTGGAGGGGAAAGGAACATCGTAATCGGCTGCCGGCCGTATGGCTGCTGAAATGCTTCTATTCTTAACCTATGCTGCCCTTTCGAAAAATCCTTTTCCCGGTGGATTACTCTGAGCCTTGCAAGGCGATTGTTCCTTATGTCCAGGAAATGCGCGATCATTTCTCGGCGGAATTGGGACTGATTCATGCTTACGGTCCGGAGGCGCTGGCTTATAGTCCGCTGCCCATTACGGATCCGGAGCTGCCGGAACAGGCGCGGGCTTTGGCGGAGGAGCGTCTGGGGGAATTCGCGCAAGCCAATTTCCCGGGTCTGCACGTGGAATTGTATTCGGGAATCGGCGAGCCGGGGGCCATCATCCACGACGTCGTGAAGCATCAGGGCGCCGACCTGGTGATGCTGCCGACGCACGGACGCTCGCCGCTGCGGCGCTTCCTACTGGGATCGGTGACAGCCAAGGTGCTGCACGATCTGACGGTGCCGGTGTGGACCGGGCATCCACTGCGGCTTCCTTATAAATCGATCCTGGCCGCGGTGGACAGCAGCGATGAAGCGGAAACGGTAATCCGCGCGGCAGCGGCGTTTGCGGAGAGCTACAAAGCGGAGTTGTCGCTGGCGTACGTGATGGAGATGCCGCCGGTCAGCATGGAGACCGCGTTCGGGCCGTATCGCGACGATTTCATGGCGGCCGCGGACGCGCGCCTGGTCGAATTGAAAAAGAAAGCCGGCGTCAAGGCGCCGCACACCGTACTGGATGGACCGGTCCCCGACGCGATCCGCGACGAGGCGCTGCGTGTGAGCGCCGAGCTTATCATCACCGGCCGCGGCGAAGTGTACGGCGCCTTCAGTCGCTTGTGGTCGCACTTATATCCCATCGTCCGCCACGCTCCCTGCCCTGTTCTCAGTATTTGAGCACTGGAAACAACTGGGGAATTCCACGCAGGCTTGCGTAATCGCACGCAGCCATGGGGTGCGCCCCGGGGCTGCCAAAGCCCCCTTTTCATTGCGCTGGGGATGGAACCGCGAGTGCAATAAGGACGGCGCTGTCATACATACAAGCCCCGAGGAGGCCTCATGGAAGTGAAAACCGAATTCGGTTCTTTGAAGCGCTGGGAGAAGGGTGGTGTCAGCACCATCAGCGCGAATCCCAAGCATTACGTATTTTCGAATGTGTTCGAGGTGGCTTCGAAATCCAAGCCTTACGAGAAAGTGGCGGTGGGGCAGAATCTCAAGTACGCGCTCGAAGCGGTGCGCGCGGAGGGAACGTCTCCCTGGTTCGCGGCGAATAACGATGAAGCCGCCATTGTGATGGACGGAGACATCGAAATCCATCTGATCAAACCGTTTCAGCCCGTTGTACCGGCAGGCAAGGAAGGGGCGATCCGCCTGAACTCGGAACCCAAGGGCAAGAACATGGGCTGGATGAAAGTGAAGCGCGGCCACATGGCTCTGCTGCCCAAAGGCGCGGCGTACCAGTTCCGCAACCAGGGGGAGCCGGGGGTCATGCTGCTGCAAACCATCAAGGGCGACCTGACGGTAGAGAAGTGGGGGGAGATCTGTCAAACGGTTTAAGGGACAGGGAGAAATTATGAGCACGGCGACATTAACCGGAACCAACACAACGCTCTTGAGCGCGGCTCAAAACAAGTTAGGATACGAGTCGTTTTCGATCGGCAAGTTTACTTTCGAACGCGACGAGTATTTCGCGCACATCATCTATCCAGGCAACCGGCACATCATGCCCATCGAGGCGTTTCTGCGCGCTCTGATGCGCGACGTGGCCTGGGGATTCTTCTACGGCACGGTGAATTTCGACAACGTGTTCGGCACGATCAATCACTATGGGACCGTCGAAATGTACATCGGCCTGAATAACTTCGCGTACCGAAACAGCCACCGCGAGTACGTCGAGACTTTCCAATCCAAGGATCTCAAGAAGTTCTTTGAAACGATTCTGGCCAACTGGACCAACGAAGGATTCGATCCATTCGCCGCGCCTGAGGAGACTGGCGAAGCTTACGGTCCCAAGCATGGCGACAATTTGAAAGCGATCCAGCGCGAACGGCTCGCGGCCAAACGCTTCGTGGGCCTTCCCGGCGATTTGAAGCTGCGCAGCGATGGGGAGGGGCAAGCGGTGAACCGGCAGTTTACGGATGTCTCCCAGGAGAAGCCGGAATTGCATCCGGAGCCGGGCTTTGAAGGCGAAGTGCACGCGGTGAATCTGTTCGCTTATCTGTCGCGCTCGGATGTCACCTGGAACCCATCCGTGGTTTCCGTGGTGCACGACAGTTTGCTCTGCCCCACTACGGAGGAGCACATTCTGCCCATCATTCACGGCAACGATCGTGTGGAGTGGTTCGTGCAGTTGAGCGACGAGATCATCTGGGATGTGGAAGACAAGATGACGGGCGCGCCGGTTTGCAAGGTGACCATGAAGGCGGGCGACGTGTCGGCGATGCCGGCCGATATTCGCCATCGCGGATATTCACCGCGGCGTTCCATGCTGCTGGTTTGGGAGAACAACGACGGGACTCTGCCGCAGCGTTACGCCAGCGGCGAGTTTAAGCCGTACCCCGTCGAGTTCTGAAGTTTGGGGATAGGTTCCCCTCTGAGCCTATCGGGCAGGCGATTGGCCTCTCCTGCGCAGCGGCGGCTCCTCCGGGCGCCGCCGTTCCCATTGGTCAAGGGGAGGAGGTGGAGTTATGTTCCGCTGGTTGGGCGCGAGCGTGCTACTCGCCGCTAGTGCTATGGCGGCGGACGTGGCCGACGGCCGGGTCACCTATAACCGCGACGTGCTGCCGATCTTCGAAAAGAATTGCATGGGCTGTCATCGTCCCGGGCAGATCGCGCCGATGTCGTTCCTGACGTACGAGACCACCCGGCCCTGGGCGGCGCAGATCAAAGCGGTGGTGTCGGGGAAGAAAATGCCTCCGGCCGTGACGAACCCGCACTACATCATGCTGACTAAGGACGATGGGCTGACACAGGCCGAAATCGACACCATCGTGAAATGGGTGGATGGCGGCGCGGCGGAAGGCACTGCGCAGCCGGCGCGGAAGAAACCGGCGAGGTAGACTGTCGATCAGTTGAACAGTTAGACTGTGGGAGAGGCCGCTCCCTAATGGAACTTGTTACCGTCAAAACTAAATTTCAGATTGTGATTCCGCGGAGCATCCGTAAAGCGGCGGGCGTGGGCATTGGGGATTTGCTCGAAGCGAAAGTAGAACGCGGCAAAATCACGTTCTCTCCCAAAAGCGTCGTGGATCGTCATCTGGCCGAAGGACTGGCGGATCTCAAAATGGGGAGATCCCACGGGCCATACTCGTCCGCCAAGGAAGCGATTGCGGCATTGGAATCGCGTGCCGTGAAAACAAAACCCAAGCGACGGTGAGAAGCCGCTTTTCTGAGCGGGCCGACAAGGACTACGCTGGGATTCCCCCTACCGTAACGTCTGCCAAGCAACTCGATTATCTGCTGAAAAATCTCCGTCACCCGTCTTTGCGCGCGAAGAAGTTCGATGTCACCGAAAATCTGTGGCAGGCGCGCGTGGATTGGAATTGGAGATTCTATTTCAAAATCGAAGGCGACGGTGCGCAATCTTCGCGATCGTTTCCGCATCCGAAGTGAGGGATTGCCGCTATTGCTTAAGGCTCTTATACACCGCTTCGACAAACATGTCGGTGGTCCAGCGGCCCGAGGTTGAGCCGTAGCGGGGATCGTAGTCCGCCGTCGGCTTGGCCGCCTTCACCTGCTCGAGCGTCATGCCGCGTTTGATCATGTCCTGAACACGGTCGCGGATGATGGTGATCATGTTCTGGTAGTAAGCCACGTCGGCGGCGTCGCACAGGCGGCCGGTGCCGGGGACGATCATGGTGCCGCCCTCTTCCTTCGCTGCGGGGACGGCCAGATCCAGAATTTGATTCAGACCATCGATGATGCCCTGGATGCCGCCGCCGTGCGCCAGATCCATCACCGGATAGGAATTGACGTTGAAGATATCGCTCACGGCCAGCACGTCGGAGCGGCGGAAGAACACCATGGTGTCCCCATCGGTGTGCGCGTTCTTGACGTGGATCAACTGTACGGCTTCGTCGTTGAAGAACATGTCTTTGCGTTTACCGAAGTAAGTGTCGGTGGGCCATTGGTTGAAGGGCGCGGCGGGCTGGGCGCCGTCGGCCTTACTCATGCGATTCAAAACTTCCTGGTGCGCGATGATGGCGGCACCTTCGCGGATGTCGGTATCCATGCGGGCCACGTCGCCGCCGGCTATGGTCACGCCGGCTTGCCGCAGCTTGGCGTTGTTGCCGGTGTGATCGGGGTGAAAGTGCGTATCGACGATGAAGCGGATGGGGTTGCTCGGAAAGCTTCTGGATCGCGGCAAGCACCTTGTCGCCCATGTTGGCTAGGCCAGTGTCGACCACAAACACGCCGTCGTTACCAACTTGCACGGTAATGTTGCCGCCCGCGCCGTAGAGCATGTAGACATTGCCACGAATGCGTTGGGTGTGGATCTCCCCCTTGGGAAGTTCGGGAATGGGAGCCGTTACCACCGTCGAAATTTTCGCGGCCAGCGTGTACGGCTTGCCTTGGACTTTGGCCATGAACTCGGGATACATAGTTTCCGGGCCGCCGCGCGTGATCTCGAGCGGCAGGCCCGCTTTGTCGGCAAACTCTTTCAGGAATTCGTTGGTGCCGGGCAGATGATGCGGGACTAAACCTTCGGCGCGCTCGACTTCTTCGGCTACTTCGCAGGGATAGGGTTCCAGTTCCTGCTCGGGGGCGGCCTGCCAGTTGGTGGTGCGGATCAGCGGTTCGGTGAGATACACGGGATCGTTCACCACGTGCAGCAGCGTGAGGAAATCGCCGTGGCGCATCCAGTGTTCGGTCATGGTGGCTTTGTCACTGCGCGGGGTGCCGTTGCGCCGCAGATAACTTTCCTTCAAATGCGTGGTGGTTACGGTGAGCATGTTGCCTTCCCACTTGCCGGTGGAGAAACCCTGCCAGGTGTGGGGCGCGTCTTCGGGCGGATGCGGACGGCCATCCATCCAGATGGTGCGTTCCTGCGCCTGCCAGGAAACGTGGGTGTGGAACGCGATCAACTGCTGAGTGTCGCGATCCACTTCTTTCCAGATGCGCAGATCGGAGGGCCCGCGGGTTCCGTAATCGGCAGGATGCGGACGGCACTGCCACGCCGGCAAGGTGTGCAGCGAGGCGTCCCAGGCTTCCTCGCGCAGGCGTGCGGCGGCGTTGATGGGCAATCCGAGGTCGTCGCCGATGGGCGGTCCTTGCCCGCGTTCCGCGCCGTCTTCATGCTGGCGTTGGCCCCATTCACCCACCAGGTCGAATTGCGCAAACGCGGGCGCGGCTACTACCGCAGCCGCCAGCAGGATCAAATACGTACTCTTCATATCGCACCTCAACGGTCACACTTCAAAAGGATCGCGCGGCGATGATGCCACATCGCACTCGTCACCGTCAACCACCAATCGGAATACGGGGCATCCCGAAGGTTTAGGCGTATACTATTTTATGCAAATGCGGACCATACTATTCTGCGCACTGCTAGCTGTGCCCGCCGTGGCGCAGGTGGACTTCACCGGCCAGTGGGAATCGCTATATCACGAGGACGCTCCGGAACGCTTGCCGGGACCGGAATTGGGCGACTACCTGGGCATGCCGCTCAATGAAGCGGGGCGCCTGCGCGCCGATAGCTATGACGCGGACCGCATTTCCGTGGTGACCGAATACCAGTGCCGGCCGCACAGCGGCGATTACTCCATGCATGGCCTGTCGAGCCTGCGCATCTGGCGCGACATCGATCCCGCCACGCAGAAGCTGATTGCCTTCCGCACGCATACCGGCTTCATGGCGATGGAACGCACTATCTGGATGGATGGGCGCCCGCACCCGCCCGAATATGCGGATCACACTTGGCAAGGTTTTTCGACGGGTGTGTGGGAGGGCAATATGCTTACCATCACGACCACGCACCTCAAACCGGGCTACACGAAACGCAACGGCATTCCCAGCAGCGACAAGCGCATCATCACTGAACACTGGACCTTGCACGGAAACTACATTACGGTCGCGGTGATCGACGACGATCCGGTGTTCCTGGCGGAGCCGTTGATTCGCAGTTCCAACTGGGTGCGCGATCCCAACCAGCGCATCGCGCCGTCGTTCTGCGAGCCTGCTCCGGAAGTGCCGGTGGCGGTGGGGACGGTTCCACACCATTTGCCGGGGACGAATCCGTTTCTTACGGAAGTCGCCGACTGGTACGGGCTGCCGGCCGAGGCAACGCGCGGCGGCCCGGAAACTATGTATCCCGAATACCGCCTGAAGATGGGCACGCCGCACTCGCCGCCGAAGGAACACTGCGAGCGTTTCTGCGCGTGCACCACTTTGGCCGATTGCCAGCTTCGTCCGCGCCAGTAGGAATCATGAAATTAGCGACTTTCAGTTTCGCGATGCTGGCCGCCTGCCTTTCGGCCCAACCGCAGCAGAATTTCGACAACGCGCAAATCCATACCTTGCCAGTGCAGGGTAACGTTTATATGCTGGTCGGTCCCGGCGGTAACGTCACGGTGCAGGTAGGCAAACAGGGCGTGTTGATGGTCGACACCATGTTCGCGCCGCTGGCGCCGAAAATCATGGCGGAGATCCGCAAGCTGTCCGACGGGCCGGTGCGCTACATCATTAATACCCACGTGCATCCGGATCACGTCGGCGGCAACGAGGCCATTTTCAAGATGGTGCCGGCCGACCCTTCGCAGCCGCTCAACATTATCGCTCACGAAAACGTATTGAATCGCATGACCACACCGGTGACTGGAAACGAAACGCCGCCATCGCAACTGGGCTTGCCGACCGACGAGTATTTCCGGCCCTTCAAGGACATGCACTTCAACGGTGAGGCCATCATTCTGTATCACGAAGAAAAGGCCCACACCGACGGCGACACCGTCATTCTGTTCCGCGGTTCCGATGTGGTAGTAACCGGCGATATCTTCACGCCGGAAGGTTATCCGTTTATCGACATCGCGCGCGGCGGCAGTGTACAAGGCGAGATTGCGGCGCTGAATCACATTTTGGAGCTAACGGTTCCCGCCGACAAACAAGAAGGCGGCACCTACGTGATTCCGGGCCACGGCCGCTTGTGCGAGGAAGCCGACGTGGTCGAGTATCGCGACATGATCACCATCGTTCGCGACCGCATTCAAGATCTTATGAAGAAGGGCCGCTCGCTCGATCAGATCAAAGCTGCGCGGCCGACGCTCGATTACGACACGCGCTACATCGCTAAAGACAGCTTCGTGAAGGCCGATGCATTCGTCGAAGCGGTCTACAAAAGTCTGGGGGGAAAGTAGCGGTGCGCAGCGCACTCCTCGCTCTAGTGGCCGTATGCGCTTATGCGCAGCCCCGGCCAGCGGGGGCTCCGCCCAAGCCGGCGAAAGAGGCCGCGCCGGTCGATCTCACCGGCTATTGGGTTTCGATCGTGACGGAAGACTGGCGCTGGCGCATGGTGACGCCGGTGCGCGGAGACTTCGCCAGCATCCCACTGAACGCCGAGGCGCGTAAAGTGGGCGAGGCCTGGGACCCGGCTAAAGACGAAGCGTCGGGCCAACAGTGCAAAGCCTATGGCGCGCCGGCGATCATGCGAATTCCGGGGCGCATTCACATCACCTGGCAGGACGACAACACTTTGAAGATCGATACCGATGCCGGCACGCAGACGCGAGTATTTCACTTCGGCGTGCCGCCGCCCGCGAACACGCAGCCTAGCGTGCAAGGATACTCGATCGCGAAGTGGGAAGGCGCGGGGCAACCGCTTGCGACTTTGAATAATGGAGGCGCTCCCGGTGCGTTGCCGCCTGGAAACTCCGGGCGGTCACTCGAAGTGTTGACCACGCATCTTCGCCCCGGATACTTGCGCAAAAACGGCGTCCCCTTTAGCGCGGATGCGAAAGTGAACGAGTATTACGACTATCACAAGGAACCCAACGGAGCCGAGTGGATCACCATCACCACCGTGGTGGAAGATCCTACTTATCTCAATACCAACTGGGTCACCAGCACTGATTTTCGGAAGCAGCCGGACGCCGCCAACTGGAATCCGACGCCTTGCACGGCGCGCTAGCTTATGGCCCCAAAAGACGACAGCGAAGTGCACGGATTCCCAGCCTGGCTGCAGTTGGTACGCGCCTATAACTATATAGAGGCCCGAATTTCCGCGGATCTGCGGGGCGCCGATCTCACGCTGGCTCGCTTTCACGTGCTGGTGGCGCTGTCGAAACACGGACCGATGAGTCAGCAGAAACTAGCCGATCATCTATTGGTCACGAAGGGCAACGTAGTGGGGTTGATCGATAAACTGAGCGCGCGCAGCTTGGTGGAGCGCCAGTCCTCCGCCACTGACCGCCGGGTAAACCTGCTGCGCGTGACCGCGGCCGGACGCCGCATAGTGGATCGCACTTTGCCGCGGCAGATGCAGTTGATCGCCAGCCTGATGCAGCCGCTCAAGCCGCGCGAGGCAGCTTCCTTAAAGGCTTTACTGAAGCGTTTGCGCGCGGTTGACACTGCCTAAGAAGTCGTTTATACCTAAACGATGGCAAATCTTCGGCCTTTGAGAATCTTTGGGTTTTTCGCGCTGCCCGTGCTCCTGAGCTTCCCCGTGTTCGGCCAAGCCGATTTCGCGGGCGAGTGGGTGCCTTTGTTTCACGAGGACTTGCCGGAGCGGTTGCCGGGTCCGGAGCTGGGCGACTACATGGGCATCCCCATCAACGCCGCGGCGCGCCTGCGCGGCGATAGCTACGATCCCGATCGTATTTCCGTAGCGCAGGAATACCAGTGCCGGCCGCATGGCGGGGACTATTCGATGCGCGGGTTGTCGAACATGCGAATCGACGCGATTATCGATCCGGTGACGCAGCGTTTGGTAGCCTGGCACACGCGCATGAACTTTCAGGAAATGGAGCGCACCCTGTGGATGGATGGCCGCCCGCATCCGGGTGAGTTAGCGGCGCACACCTGGCAGGGCTTCACCACCGCGAAATGGGACAAAAACATGCTGAATGGGTACACCACTCATCTCAAGGAAAGCTATCTGCGGCGCAACGGTCTGCCGCGCAGCGACAAGGCGACTTTCACCGAGCATTGGATTCGCCACGGAAACTATCTCACGGTGACGACTACGATTACAGATCCGGTTTTTCTCACCGAGCCCATGACGCGCAGCCAGACCTGGATTCTCGACCCCACGCAGCGCATGGGGCGCGATATTTGTGAGTACGGTCCTGAAGTGCCGAAGTCGCGGGCGGATTACGTGCCAGCGCATTTCCCCGGCACCAATCCGTTCCTGCATGAAGTCTCGGATTGGTACGGTCTGCCAAATGAAGTTACGCGCGGCGGGGCGGAAACGTTGTATCCGGAATATCGCCAGAAGATGCCCAAGCCGGAGCATCCCAAAGAGGCCTGCGAGCGTTACTGCGATTGTGGAGCGACGGGCAACAACGCGTGTCTGCTGGATGCCAAGCGGCGCTAAGGAAAGCATATGAAAACGATTTTTAAATTTGCGTTACCGGCGCTGCTATGGACCGCGTTCGCGGGCGCGCAAGCGAATCCGGATGCGGCACAGCTTTCCATGTACCCGGTGCAGGGCAACGTTTACATGCTGGCGGGCGCGGGAGGAAACATTACAGTGCAGGTGGGCAAGGAAGGGGTGCTGCTGGTGGATTCCGGGCTCGCGCCGATGGCTGCGAAGGTGATGGCGGAACTCCGTAAGCTGACCAACGCGCCGGTGTTCTACATCATCAACACCCATGTGCATCCCGATCACGTTGGCGGGAACGAAGCTTTCGCGAAAAGCGGGCCGGCGGCTGAGATCGGCACCGTGGGGGGACGCCTGGAAGGCGAACAGCCGTTGCGCATCATCGCGCATGAGAACGTGCTGAATCGCATGACCAAGCCGACGGGCAAAGAGACGCAGCCCGAGCAATTTGGCTTGCCGGAGGACGAATACTTCACTCCCTTCAAGGACCTGCGCTTTAACGGCGAAGCGATCATTCTTTATCACGAGCCCAAGGCGCACACCGATGGCGACACGATCGTGCAATTTCGCGGCTCCGACGTGGTGAGCACCGGCGACATCTTCACGCCCGGCGGTTATCCGTTCATCGACCTCGAACGCGGCGGTAGCATTCAGGGCGAGATCGACGCTCTGGATCACATTCTGGACTTAACGGTACCGGGTCATACGCAGGAAGGCGGCACTTACGTGATACCGGGACACGGCCGCATCTGCGATGAGGCCGACGTGGTGGAGTATCGCGACATGGTGGTGATCGTGCGCGACCGTATTCAAACCATGATCAAGGAAGGGAAAACGCTCGACCAGATCAAGGCGGCGAAGCCCACGCTCGATTACGATACCGAATACATCACGCCCGCAAGCTTCGTGAAGTCCGAGCAATTCATCGAGTCGATTTATCGCAGCATCACGGGGAAATAATCAATGAAACGCGCACTCTTTCTAGTTGTACTCGCAGCGGCGCTACCGGCCGTGATGCCCGCACAAGGCCGCGGAGGTCCACCGCCTCCGCCGAGACCGGCGCGTGAGGCTGCGCCCGAAGACTTGACCGGCAACTGGGTTTCGGTGGTCACGGAAGATTACCGCTGGCGCATGGTGACGCCGCTCAAAGGCGACTCGGCCAGTGTTCCTCTGAATAAAGACGGCCTCAAGTTAGTGGATGCCTGGGACCCCGCCAAAGACGAAGCTGCCGGCCTACAATGCAAATCGTACGGAGCGCCTGCGATCATGCGCGTGCCCGGACGCCTGCGCATCTCTTGGACCGACGACAGCACTTTGAAAATCGAAACCGATGCCGGCACGCAGACCCGCACCTTCCACTTCGGCGGCACGCCACCGCAGGGCGCCGCGCCGTCATGGCAAGGCTACTCGGTGGCACGTTGGGAGCCCAGTCCACCGCGATCGGGCGGCTTCGGTCTGGGGACACGCAGCGAGGGGACGGAATCACGCAGTCTTGAAGCGGTCACCACCCAGCTTCGCGCGGGCTATTTGCGCAAGAATGGCGTGCCTTACAGCGATAAAACCAGCATCACCGAATACTACGATCGCTTCGACGAACCAAATGGCGATCAATGGTTCACGGTAACTACCGTCGTCACCGACCCCGTGTATCTGAGCATCCCCTTTGTGACTACTACCGACTTCAAGAAGGAACGCGACGGCGCGAAGTTCAGCCCGTCGGCTTGCACGGCGCGCTAGTTCGCTAAGACGAATTTCTGAATTCGTTTGCCGTCCTCGACCTCGCCGGTGTAGACATTGCCTTTGGAATCGACTGCCACGGCGTCGATCCAATGCAGTTGCCCCGCGTAACGGCCGTTGCCGCCGAAGGAGCCGGCCACGGTGCCGTCTTTGCGATTGAGAATCCACACCATGTTGTTGGTGCCGTCGGCGACCAGCAGGTACTTCTGCGCGGGGTCATGAGAGAAGGCCAGATTGTAGACGGTTCCGCAGGGAGGATCTTTCAGACCCCAGATGCCTCCGCAATTCGGGCCGCGCGATTGCGTGGAGGGGTGCACGAAGAAACTGGTGACGAACTTTCCTTGCTTGGTGAACACCTGAATCCGGTCGCTGCCGCGCTCGCAAACGTAGACGAGTCCATCTTTTGAAACGTGGGCGCAATGCAGCGCAGGCGCGAACTGCTTCTGATCCGGAGGCGGCCCGGAGACATCGTAGGGCGGGGTGGGATCGTTATCGATCTCGCTCAAGGGAATGCCATGGCCGCCCCAGCCGCGTTTGAAGGCGCCGGTGTCCATGTCATAGACCAGAATGCGCTTGTTGAGAAATCCGTCGGTGATATAAATTTCGTGCGCGTCCTCATCGAAATCGAAGGCGGCGATGCCCGGCGGGAAAACATCGGTCTGCTGATTGTTCTGCTTCAGCTGATCGGCGGGCACTTTGGGGCCGCGATGGCCGAAGTCCCACAGCAGCTTGCCGTCGCTCGAAAACTTGAGGATGCTGTCACCTGCCGCTTGCCCCGAGAGCCAGACGTTGCCCTGCCGGTCGACAGCCAGAGTTTGCAAACGGCCCGGCCAACCGGGAACGTAGCCCGGACCGCCCCAGGCTTTGAGTACATTGCCATAGGTGTCGAATTCCAGCACTTCCGGACCCAGTACACAGCACTCGGCGCGCGGCGGATTGGTAGCCGCCCCCAACTCGTCGGGCCGCGCATCGGACTGCCGGTTCAGCACCCAGATGTGATCGTCCTTGTCGATATAAATATCGACGATCTGCTGCATGCTCCATTTGTTGGGGAGCCGCTTGGGCCACGCGGGATCGACCTTATAGGTGGGCGGATTTTGCGCCTCTACGGCTGGCGCCACGCCCAGCACTAAAATGAACGCCAGGGCCGGTATTCGCATCCCTACTAATATGCCCTATCTTCTGGCTCAAGGGTTGACACGTTCGCGACGCGGATGGGACAATACCCGGCGGGCGGGAGGTTTTTTCCATGACACGCTTTAGAACCAGGTTGCTGATCGCGATCCCGGTGATCAGCACGGCTCTGCTGCTGGCAATACCGCTGCTGGCGCACCATGGCGCGGCGGCGTTCGACGTTACCAAGATGGTGACGGTCAAAGGAACAGTTACAGATTTCCAATACGTGAATCCGCACGTGCAGGTTTACTTCGACGCCAAGAACGACAAAGGCGAGACTGAGGGTTGGCAGGGCGAGCTTACCGCTCCCAATAAACTGTCGCGGGCCGGTTGGACCAAGCGCACATTGAAGCCGGGAGACATGATCACGGTCACCGGAAATCCCGCGACGAACGGCGCGCACACGCTGTGGATCCGCAAACTCATTGGACCCGATGGCGAGTCCCTCCAGCTTTTCGAAGACTAACATGGCGCGAAGTTCCCTTCTATGGATGTTGCCGGCGGCTGCCCTGCTGTTCGCCGGGGCTGCGGTTGCGCAAACGGCGCCCCCGGCGGCTCCCAGTAAGCCGGCTCCCAAGCACGACCTCACGGGGGTCTGGATGGCGCGCAACCCACCAGCGATCCGCGCGTTCGCCGGCGCTACCTTCACCAAGGAAGAGCCGGAGATGACGCCCTGGGCGCTGGCGAAATATAAGGAAGCGAAGTCTTCAAACGGCGGCAAGTATACGCTCGACACTACCAACGATCCGGTAGTCACCAAATGCGATCCTCCAGGAGTCCCGCGGGTCTATTTCCACCCTTATCCGTTTGAGTTCGTGAGCACGCCAAAGTATCTGCTGATGCTCTACGAGTACGATCACATGGTGCGCCGTATCTATACCGATGGCCGCCCCATTCCCGAAGATCCCGATCTCACCTGGATGGGATCATCGGTCGGCCACTGGGAAGGCGACACCACTTTTGTCGTCGACACTGTGGGTTTCAACGATAAGACTTGGCTCGATCGTCTGGGCCATCCGCACAGCACGCAGTTGCACGTCACCGAGCGTTTCCGGCGCATCGACATGGATCACATGCAGCTGGATTTCATCCTGCAGGACCCCAAGGCGCTGGTGAAGCCCTGGACCGCCACTTTCTATTACGAGTTGCGCCCTAACTGGGAACTCGGCGAAATTTCCTGCTCCGGGGATTACCTGGACTTCAAGAAATTCGAAAAATAGATGCCCACTCGCACGGCGATTCTGGCGTTCGCTCTGCTGGCTGCCGCGTCCGCTATGCAGGCGCAAAAGGGTGCGGATCCGGTCTATAAAGTGGACCCCTTCTGGCCCAAGATGCCGCTGCCCAACAAATGGATCATCCAGGGCGTGCCCACCATGGTCACCGACAAGGACGATCACATTTGGGTGTTGAACCGCCCGCGCGACATCAACCCGGATGAAAATGGCGCAGCCGCCAAGCCGCCGCGCACGGATTGCTGCATAGCCGCGCCGGCCGTGCTGGAATTCGACACCGCGGGTAATTTGCTGAAATCGTGGGGCGGCCCCGGATACACCGATGGCTGGCCTGCGCAAGGAATCGCCCGTCCCGGCGCGGCCGCCGAGCACAACATTATGGTGGACCGCGAAGGCAACGTGTGGATCTCCGGCAGCAGCCAGGGCGACAGCATCCAGAAATTCACCGCCGACGGCAAGCTGCTGTGGGATTTCGGGCATCGCGCCGCCCGTCCCCCGGCCGCGCGCTTGCCCGAGAACAATCAGCAGACGGAAGTCTTCCCTGGCGGGATCTTTTTCTTCGACCTGGACGAAGACGCACGCGAGATCTACATTGTCGACGCCAAGCGCGTGCTGGTTTACGACTACGAAGGCAAGTTCAAGCGCGGCTGGGGCGGCCACGGCATTCCGCTGAGCGAGATCGACAACAAGCCTACGCCGCCCTATGACACCAGCGGCAATCCGCCGGACCAGCTACAGTTCGCACCTGCGCTGCATTGCGTTCATTTCGCGGTCGACGGGCTGGTATACGTCTGCGAGCGCGGCAGTGACCGGGTACAGGTCTTCACCAAGCAGGGCAAGTTCGTGAGCAGCTTCTTCGTCCACCCTTCGACGCCCTCGCGCGGCGCCGAATGCGGCGGTCCCGGCAGCCAGCTTTATGGCATGTGCGGGACGATCTACAACCTGACCTTCTCCCATGATGCGGGCGAAAAGTATGTTTTCCTGGCGGATGGCACCAACGACAAGATTTGGATTCACGACCGGAAGACCGGCGCTCCGGTGGGTTCCATCGGCGATAACGGCCGCATGGCGGGGCAATTCCACTGGATCGACGCCATCTCCATCGATTCGCGCGGCAACCTTTATAGCGGAGAAGTGGACACCGGGAAACGGGTGCAGAAGTTCATCCTGATCAACGGCGACGGCAAGGCCCGCCCGCGTCCCCACGAATGATCTAGCTTCGGCACATCCGCCGCAGCAAACGAATCTGGCCCGCGTGATACAAATCGTGCGCGGCTGCACCGCGGATCAAGTGGCTGGCGGCGGGCGTCAGCGCTTTGTCCGGGAATTTCGCAACGGTTTCCCGCAGCGAACGGTGTTGCGCTTCGAGAATGGCGATGTCTTTCTTCCAGTCGGCGTCCGAAGCGGGACCGGAAGGCCGTTCGAAAAAGTTGCTACCCGCGAGCACGAAGGACCCACGCTTTTCCTTCAACAGGCGCCGCCGTACCACATATTTCCAATAGGCCGCGTGCAGCGTCAGCTCCCAGATATTATGACGCTCGCCCTGGGGACGCCACGCCGCTTGCTCCGCATTCACACCGCGAATCGCGCCGCGCAGATTCGGTCCGTGCCATGACTTCTTATCGAAGGCCTCATCGAGCGCTGCCAGAAGCAGCGATTTTTCAGAGCTCATAACAAGTGGGCCGGCGTCGCCTGCGGTTTCCATTCCGGCTCAGAACGCAGGTACACGTTCACTTCTTCCAGCGACCCAAAGAAACCCGCAAAAGCCTGGTTCAGATGCGCCGGTCGCCGCCGCGACTGGCGGAAATCGCGCGCGCGAAACTGGTCCGTGAAAGAAATGACGGCGATGCCCAGAGGACGGTATTCATGCGTGCCCTGCGCCCAGGCGAGGCCGGGTTCGAGATCGATCCACAGCGCGAAGCCCATGCCTTCATTATGAAGATGGAGACCCGCTGCCGCGAGCCGCCTGTTCCAGCACGCGCGCTGCACGGGCCGGGTTGAAAACTCCGCAGGAGCAGAACCGCGTCATGCAGGCCGCCGCTTGCTCGGGAGTGCGGCGCCCTTCCTTCACCCAATCGATCATTTTCTTGGCCAGCGAGTGGCTCACCATGCCATGTCCGCACATGGTCGAAAGCGTCAACACCTCGGCGTTCGGCAGTTTCTCGGTCTTGCCCTCAAATCCCAGCGAATAACCGACACTGTGGCGCGGAATGCCCGCGG
The DNA here is from genome assembly GCA_963745995.1 of Bryobacterales bacterium. Lineage (GTDB taxonomy): Bacteria > Acidobacteriota > Terriglobia > Bryobacterales > Bryobacteraceae > Palsa-187. The sequence continues at coordinate 876,977 of CAVUZF010000004.1, read as the reverse complement.
CGAAGCAGCACTGTTCGGCGCCGTCGACGGAAGTCGAGATATTGATGCTCAACCCCAGATCGGCTTGCTTGACGGTCTTCACGAAGTCTTCGGCCGCCACCCGGTTGTCAAACACCGCCGCGACGGTGGTCAGCGCGTTCAGCCCGTCGATCACGGCCTTGAAATCGACAGTGGAGTCGCGCTTCCAGTGCGCCAGAGGATTCATCTGGCGCGACGGCCGCAGCGCGCCCCCATGAATCGCGTCACCTAAGTTCACCGGCTTAAAAGGCACGGCCATTTCGAGGAATTGGCGCAGCTTGGGCAGCGCATCCACATCGTTCTTGCCGCGGGCGCACATCGCGAATACAATGTAATCGTCCGCGAAGCTTGGCGACGGCCCGAAGCGATGCAGGGTATTAGTCATACGGTTACGCGCCCCAGTCCGATATTCGTTTTCGCCCGTTGCGGATGATAGCCCAGCTTTTCGAGTATGGGGGCGACCACATTCTCTTCGCCTTCTGCGTCACACCGGGCACCGACGCCGAGCGCAACTACGGTGTCGATCTGCTTCTCGACATCCCATACCAGGCGGATTATTTCTTCGGCGCGCTCTACCGGAACTTTGATTTCGATAATCGCCGAGAGCACCTTTTCGTTCATGATGTCTTCGCGGATCGTGCCGGTGGCGACGTCGCTCATCAACGAGGTGACCGGATTGCGTTTTTCAAAGGCGACGCTGGCACGCGCCAGCGCCCAGCACATGGTTTGCAGGTCGCGAAACCAGACGCCGACTCCAGGCCGACCGAACTCGATGGTAAAACCTACTTCTCCGGCCTTCACACGCCCGCTGACGTCGTTAGTTTTTACTTCCTCAGTCCCGCGCCCATGCACTCCGGTTGACTCGTGCGGCACACGCGGGTCCGAAAACGCACGCCGCACGGTGCGCGGCCACACCAATTCATCGGGCGCAAACGCAGCGGTCGGACAGACGTCTGGCTCCGGATCGAAACGCAGGCGCAATGTCTGAAAAACTTTGCGCAGCGTGCGCACAAACGTAGGATTCAGGTGTTCCTGGCTGAGTCCGTTGTAGCAGGCGTAGCACTCCACGCATTCGTTCGAGTTGACCGTGGCGCGCCGCTTCACCGGATCGATGTAGATCGCTCCCACCGGGCAAACGTAGGTGCAGTTCCCGCAGGCGACGCACTTATCAGGATCAATCTTCATGCAATGCGTTTGGTGGCGTCGATTTTCAAAAACAAAATGGCCGCGATCAAGCACAGCGCGCTGGTGATGAAGAACGGCGCGTTCCATCCGTAGCGAGTGGCCGCATACGTCACAACCGCCGCCGACATTGCGCCGCCGACGTTGCCCAGCGTGTTCATCACCGCCGAAACCGAGCCTGCGAAGTCGCCGCCGATATCGAGTGGCACGGCCCAGGAAATACCCACGGTCCACTCGAGACCGAAGAACGCCACGCAATAAAATGCCACCGAAACTCTCGGATCGTGCGTCAGAACTGCGGGGATGGTAGCAGCGGCCGACAGCAGAAATCCCGCAATCGCCACCCAGCGCCGCGCCAGGTTGACGTTGCTGGTGCGCCTCAGCACACGGTCTGAAAATGAGCCGCCCAAGAGATCGCCCAGCGTTCCCGCGAACAGCGGAAGACTCGCGTACAGCCCCATTTTCGCCAGCGTCATCCCGCGCGAATCGTGCAGATAGGTGGGGAACCAATCGTTATAGACGTTGAGATTGAAGTTGTAGCAGAAGTACATTACCGCCAGAATCCACAGATTGCTGTGGGAGAGAATCTTGCGCCATGGAATGTCGGTGGAACGTTTGCGCCCGGAGCCGATCAGCTCGCGCTCGGCGGTGTTGACGCTGCTATGTTCTTCGGGCGTGTCGCGGTAGTAAAAATACCACACAGCGGACCACATCACGCCCAGCAATCCGAAAGCCAGGAACGCCGCGCGCCAGCCGAACTTGGCCATGATGAGCACCACGATCGGCGGCGTGAGCGCCGCGCCCAAGCGAGATCCGGCGTGCGTGACGCCCTGCGCGAAACCGCGTTCCGTGGGCCGCATCCAACGCGCTAGCGAACGAGTAGCGATGGGGAATGCGCCGGCCTCACCGAGTCCAAAGAAAACTTGAATCACCAGCATCGAGGCCGCGTTCCACGCGCGTCCCGTTAGTATCGTGAAGATGCTCCACCAAGTGACCACCCATGTCAGCGCGCGCCGTGCGCCGAAGCGGTCTCCCAGCCAACCGCCGGGAATTTGGAACAAAGCGTAGGCCATGCGGAAGCTGAACGTAATCCAGCCCATCATCACCAGCGAGATTCCTAGTTCGTCCCGAATCACGGGCCGAGCGACGGCCAGGATCTGGCGGTCCATGTAGGTGATCATGTACGCCGCCACCGTCAAGCCAAGGACGATATGGCGCACGTGCGTCGGGCGTTGGCGCGAGGACGGACCGGGTCCTGCAGCAGCCTGCGTTAACGGACTGGGAGGTTGAATTGCCACACCCGAGTGATCATACCATCCTACGAAAGCAGGCTGCGAATCAGAACAGCGGGATGGACGGCGGTGGCCCCGGCGAGATCCGCCACCTGATGACGGCACGACGTCCCCACCGCCACCAGTGCCTCGCCCGCTTTCATGGCCTTCACAGCCGGCAGCAGCTTGCGGTTCGCAATCGCCACCGACACATCGTAGTGATCCTCGGAATACCCAAACGACCCTGCCATGCCGCAACAGCCCGCGTCCAGATCGACGACGGTGGTGGACGGAATGCGTACCAGTAGCGACTTAGTGGCCTCGAGCAGCCCCATCGACTTCTGATGACAGTGCCCGTGCAGCAAAATCTTGGTCGGACCCGCACGCAGCGGCAGGTCCAGCGTGGCTGCGTATTCTTCCCACAGCAGAGCGGCTTTGGCGACGGCGCGAGCCTTTTCCTGCTGCTCCCCGCGCAGCAGTGATGCCGCGTCTTCCTTGATCACCGAGAGACAACTGGGCTCGCAAAACAGAATCTTATCGCCGCGCTCGGCTATCGAGTAAAGCGCTTCCACCAACTGTCCGGCTTGCGCGCGCGCTTCGGCCAGCAGACCTTTCGAAATGAGCGGCCGCCCGCAACAGCCCGGCCGGATCACATCGACACCGCAGCCGCCGCGCTCCAGAATTTCCACCGCGGCGATGCCGATCTCCGGGTCGTAGTGATTGGTGAAGGTGTCGTTGAATAGCGTGACGCGCTTGGTTCCGTTGGCTTGCGGTCTATGCGCGGCCCAATGCGCAAAGGTATCGCGCCGCCACTCGGGAAGCTTCCGGCGCGGGTCCAGGCCCAGTAGCTTTTTGTTCAGTCCGGTGCCCGCTACCCAGTTGGAAAGCGGAGCAAACGCACTGCCCAGCTTCGCCAGATTGGCCGTATTGCCCAGCGCGCGCGCTTGCAACGGCGTGCCGTGACGCGAGTAATAGTCGGCCAGAAACTCACTCTTGTAACGCGCCATGTCGACGCCCACCGGACACTCCGCTTTGCACGCGCGGCATTCCAGGCACAAATCTAGTGCCTTGTAGACTCCCTCATCGCCGAGTCCCGATTCGCCGTCCACTTCACCCTTCATGGCCAGCCGCAGCACGTTCGCGCGGCCGCGCGTCGAATCCGATTCCTCGCGCGTCGCCATGTACGACGGACACATGGTGCCGGAAAGTTTTTTGCGGCACGCGCCGACCCCGCTGCACATTTCGACGGCGCCGCCGAAGCCGCCGTAGTCCGAATAATCAAACCAGGTTTTGGGATTTGGGGTCTGGTAGCCGGCCCCGAAGCGCAGATTCGACGTCATCGGCGGAGAATCCACGATCTTGCCGGGATTGAAAATGCCATGCGGATCGAAAGTCCGCTTCACTTCGCGGAAGGCTTCATATAACGTGTCGCCGAACATCTGCCGCATGAAAGGACCGCGCACCAATCCATCGCCATGTTCGCCCGACAGCGCCCCGCCGAACTCCAGCACCAGTTCGGCCACGTCCTTGGCGATGGCCTCGAATTGGCGCACGCCTTCTTCGGTTTTCATGTTGATCACCGGACGAACATGCAGGCAACCCACTGAGGCGTGCGCGTAAATTCCGGCCGAAGTGTGATGGCCGTGCACCAGGTCCAAAAACCGCCCGATGAACTCGCTGAGTTTTTCGGGCGCTACCGCGGTGTCCTCGACGAAAGAAATCGATTTGGCGTCTTCCTTCATCGCCATCGAAAGGCCCAGCGCCGCTTCCCGCAAGCTCCAGATGCGGGCTTGCGACGGCAGATCCGTTTCGGTGTGGTAGTGGTAGCCGAGCTTTCTCTCGCGCAGGTCCGCTTCGAGCGCCTGCATGCGCGGCGGAAGGTCTTCCTTCTGGTCGGCGTACATTTCCACGCATAAAGTCGCAGCCAGGGTCGCCCGCTACATAAGTGTTGCGGATGCGATCCAGTCCTGCGTTCTGCCGCGTGTTGTCAAGGATGGATTTATCCATCACCTCCACCGCCGAAGGTTTGTGGGTCAGAATCACCGGGGCCGCCGAGAGCGATTCCAGTAAATGTTCAAAGCCGATGACCATCACCGCTTTGGCTTTGGGCAAGGGCACCAGGTTGAGCTTCGCTTCGAGCACCACGCCCAGCGTGCCCTCCGAGCCCACCATGATCTTCGCCAGATTCACGGGCTTGTTCTGATCGACAAATTCGTCGAGATTGTAGCCGCCGACGCGGCGCACTACTTTCGGATAGCGGCGGTCGATTTCAGCGGCGTGTTCCTGGGCGAGCCCCAGCACGGCACGATAGCAAGCGGCCTCCAGCGTATCGTCCGTCGGCACATCACTGCGCGTCCTCTCGCGGAATTGCACGATGCTGCCGTCGGAAAGCAGCACCGTCTGCTCCAAAACGTGATCGATGGTTTTTCCGTAGAGCACGCTGCGCGCGCCGCAGGAATTATTGGCCATCATTCCGCCTATAGTGGCGCGGCTGGCGGTCGAGATATCCGGCGCGAAGCGCATGCCCAGCGGAGCCAGTTGCGCGTTCAGCTCATCCAGCACCACGCCGGGTTCGACGCGCACCCAACGTTCGGCCGCGTTCACTTCGAGCACCCGGTTGTAGTATTTCGAGGTGTCGACCTGAATCCCTTCGCCGATTGCCTGCCCGGCCTGCGAAGTTCCACCCCCGCGCATCGTGATGGGACAGCGGAAGCGCCCGCATATCTCGACGATGCGAATGATGTCCTCGCGGGTCTTCGGAATCACCACGCCCAGCGGACGGATTTTGTAAACGCTGGCGTCGGTCGAATAGAGCGCCCGGGAAATCGAGTCGAAGCGGACTTCGCCGATAATTTGCTGTTGCAATTCGCGCTCTAAAGCGCCGGCGTCGACGCGCGGTTCCAACTGCACCAAACTCATAAAGCACTTCAGATTAACACACGGAGTAAACTATAAAAGCTTGCTTAAAAGAGAAATCCTCACCCCAGCGTTGCTCCTCGATCTGGACGCCTTCGAAGCCAACCTAACCCGTATGGTGGCGCATGTTCACTGCGCCGGGAAAGCCCTGCGCCCCCACGCGAAAGCCCACAAATGCGTGGAGATCGCCAAGCGCCAGCTCGCCGCCGGAGCGTGCGGCGTGTGCGTCGCCACGCTTGCCGAAGCCGAACTGATGTCGAAAGGCGGCATCGGCGGCCTGCTGCTGACCTCGCCCGTGGCCGACCCCGCGAAAATCGCGCGCATCGCCGACACCGGAGCGATGGTGGTGGTGGATCACGTCCAGCAAGTCGAGTGGTATCAGAACGCCGGCCGCAAGCTTGACGTGCTGGTGGACCTCGACGTGGGCGATCACCGCACGGGCGCGAGTTCGACGCAGCAGGCGCTCGAAATCGCCGAGGCCGTCGATCGTGCGAGCAATCTGAATTTGCGCGGCCTGCAAGCTTACTCGGTGGTCGGTTCGCATGCGTCGCCCGATCAGGAACGGACACGCGTGTCGCAGGAAGTGTTCGCGCACGCCGCCGAAACCCGCGACGCCCTGGCGCGTAAAGGACTCTCGACCGAAATCCTATCCGGCGGCAGCACCGGCACCTGGCAAATCGACACCGCACTTCCCGAACTCACCGAATTACAAGCAGGATCGTTCGTCCTCATGGATATGGCCTATCGCCGCGCTGGTTTGGATTTCCGTCAAGGGATCACGGTGCTTGCGACCGTGGTCAGCGCCAACCATGAGAACTTCGTGAGCGTCGATGCGGGCACGAAGTCGTTTTCGACCGACCGCGGCTATGGGCCGGAAGCCGCAAATTTGCCAGGCTCCGCCTACCGCTGGGGTGGAGACGAATTTGGTTACGTGGATGTCGACGATCCCGCGAGGCGCCCTCGCCTGGGCGATAAGATGGAATTCATCCCGCCGCACTGCGATCCGACGGTGAATCTCTACACTGCCATCTACGCTTGCCGCGGCAATCAGGTCGAAGGCGTCTGGCCGCTGAAGTCGATGGTTTAAACTTCCACCACTTCCTCGAAGATCTCGGTGCGCAGGCGGATGCCCGCGCTCACCAGCTTTTCGTAGAACTTGGGCCGGATGCCAGTGGCGGCGAAACGCCCGATGACCCTACCGTCCGGATCGATGCCGCGCTTTTCGAAGACGAATAGATCCTGCAGAGTAATGATGTTGCCTTCCATGCCGGTCACCTCCGTGATGCCGGTCACGCGGCGCGAGCCGTCGCTAAAGCGGCTGGCCTGCACGAGAAGGTGCACGGCACTGGCAATCTGCTGGCGAATGGCGTTCACCTGCATGTTCGAATTGGCCATCGACACCATCACTTCCAAACGCGAAATGGCGTCGCGCGGCGAATTGGCGTGGACCGTGGTCAGCGATCCGTCGTGACCGGTATTCATGGCCTGCAGCATATCGAGCGCCTCCTCGCCACGGACCTCGCCTACCACAATGCGGTCCGGGCGCATACGGAGGCTGTTGATCAACAGCTCGCGCTGGCGCACCGCGCCGCCGCCTTCGAGATTCGCGGGCCGGGTTTCAAGACGCACCACGTGCGGCTGTTTCAGCTGTAATTCGGCGGCATCTTCGATAGTAACAATGCGTTCCTTGGCATTAATGAACACCGAGAGCGCGTTCAGAAGCGTGGTCTTGCCGGAGCCGGTTCCACCGGAAATAATGATGTTCAGCTTGGCCTTGACGGCCGCTTCCAGGATTTCAATCATACCCTGCGTCAACGCGTTGCGCTCCACCAGATCGTTCGGCATCAGTTTGTCGGTCGAGAAACGGCGAATGGAAAGAATAGGGCCGTCGACCGCCAACGGCGGAATGATAGCGTTCACACGCGAGCCGTCGCTCAAACGCGCGTCCACCATGGGCGTCGATTCGTCGATGCGCCGCCCTACCTGGCTGACGATCTTGTCGATAATGCGCAGCAAATGCTGATCGTCGCGGAAGGCCACGGTGGTCAGCTCCAGCAACCCGCGCCGCTCGACATAGACGTGCTTATACGTGTTCACCAGAATGTCGGATATGGTGGGGTCCTTCAAGAGCGGCTCTAGCGGCCCCAGCCCAAAAACTTCGTCCAATACTTCATCGCAAATCTGTTGCTTTTCGTGGGAGCTCAGCAGCGTCGGCTCAGCGTCGATCAACCCCAAGAGCGCCTGGCGAACCTCGCCGCGCATCTTCTGGTTGTCCATGCTGGCCAGCGCATCCAGGTTGATTTTGTCCACCAGCTTCCGATGCAACGTGAACTTCAGCTCCTGATACTCGGGCGTCGGAGCAGACTTCGACCGTGCCGTGCTTTTGAGCAGCCGCTGCTCCCAGGTGGCCTGCTGGGGCGTATTCTTAGTGCTTTTGTCGATGGTGGAAAACATAAAAAACCGTCAATTCTTGCGACAACTATCCGGGGCCGCGGAGAATAAGCGATACGCCCTAAAGATCAACTCGTCGGCGTCCCAGGGGCCCAGCAGAAAATCCCAGCTCGCCTCAGGAATACCGGCTTCGCGCCGCAACAGCGTCTCCGCGGATCCTACAAAGAGGATGGGCTTCACACTGCCGCCTCCGAGACCGCTCTGCGCCCAGGAAAAAATGCCCTCGCCTTGGCAGACGTTCACCACCGCGCCCTGAAAAGGTTGCAGCGTGCGGTTGTCGGGCAAATCGTCGAACACCCGGTAGGAGGCTCGCGCGTGCCCCAGCGCCGCGCTGACGCGGGCCGCCTCGGCGCGTTCGAAACCAATCACCGCGAATTTCTTATGCCCCAGCAGCTCGCGCACCGCCAGCGGCAGCTCCGGCGTCTCGCGCCGCCCCCGCACGGCATGCGAAAACAGCTCGCGGATCAGCAGCAGTTCCGCGCGCAAGCGGCTCACGCATTCTCCCGCCGCGATCATGAGGTTCGCTGCGCCGTGGTATCCGCGGCCGCCGGGCTCGGCCAGGAAATCTTCGATGGCGCGCGCCTCCCGGGCAATTTCCGCGAATCCCAGTATCCCGGCAATCCCGGTCCAACGATGGGCAATGCGCTGCGCCCGGTCGAGTGCAAATCCCTGCGCCAGGGTGTTCAGCAGCGCGCTCGCTTCCTCCTCGCCCTCCACCAGAAAGTTGGCGCGCAGCTCCGTCAGCAGGTCGTGGTAATCGCCCGCCTCAAACGCCGGCTGCGCCACCGGACGCGCTCCCATATGCAGCTTCACGGTGGCCGGCAGCGTGCGCGTATCCACCGGCTTCGTGAGGTAGCCGCTGCAGCCCGCGGTGTAGGCCCTTTCTTCGTCGCCCGGCATCGCGTAAGCCGTGATGGCCAACACAATAATGTCGCGCGTCGCTGGATCGAGCTTCAAGCGCCGCGTTAGCTCGAAGCCGTCGGCGCCGGGAAGCTGGACGTCCATGAGAATCAGCCGCGGGCGGAACTGCTCGAGCACCGTCCAGGCCTCGGCGCCATCGGCGGCTGTGCGAATATCGTAGCCGTCGGCGGCCAGCACCGCCCGCACCAATTTCAGATTCACCGGGTTATCGTCGACGATCAGAACGGGATCTCCACCCATAAGCGGTACACATCGTCGCGCCCGCGGAAAGTATGAGCGCGGCGCCGGCCCGCGACTTTTTTTAAGATTGCCGTTTACGCGCCGATAAGCCATCCCAAGGAAGCGCTCATGTCCAGCCCACTCTCGATTCTGATTGTTGAAGACAACCTGGCTGATTTTGAACGAATCGCCAATGAACTAGCCCGTTTCGGCATTGACGCGCAGTGCCAAAGAGTGGCCACGGAAGCCGATTTTGCGAGGCGCCTCGAACCCCGGCCGGATGTCATTCTGGCGGTCGATTCGCTGGCCGGATTCGGCAGCTTGCGGGCGCTGGAGATTTTGCGCGAGTCCGCGCTCCAGATCCCCTTCATCGTGCTCACCGCCAGCTCGAAAGAGGATCAGGTAGTGGAGTACCTCAAGAAGGGCGCCGCGGATTATTTACCCAAAAGCAGCATTCTCCGCGTCGGCCCCGCGGTCGAGCGGGCGCTCGAAGAGAGCGATCTACGCCGCCAGAATCTGGCCGCCGAGCAGGCCCTGCGCCGCAAGAATCTAGAGCTCGAAGAACAATATCGCCGCGCGCAATCGGCCAGCCGCATGAAAAGTATTTTCCTGGCCAACATGTCGCACGAGCTGCGCACGCCTCTCACCGCCGTCATTGGCTTCGCCGAACTGCTGGTCGATGGCAAAGTGGGCGCGCTCTCCGCCGAACAGCAGGATTTCACTCAGGATATTCTGGCCAACGGCAAGCACCTGCTCACGCTCATCAACGACGTTCTGGACCTGGCGCGCGTCGAATCCGGCACCATGCCGTTTCATCCGGAGCGCATCTGCCTGCCCGACCTGATCCGCGAAACCATTGCCGGGCCCAAGCTGTTCGCGGCGGCGCGCAACATTAGCTTGACTACCGACGTGCAAATGTCGGCCATCGAAATTTTTCTGGACCCGCAAAAGCTGCGCCAGGTGCTGCTTAACTATGTTTCAAACGCCTTGAAGTTCACGCCGCCCGGCGGCCGTGTCACGGTGCATGCGCATTTTGCGGAAGATTCCACCTTTCGCCTGGAAGTGGAGGATACCGGCATCGGCATCGCGCCGCAGGATATAGAGCGGCTGTTTCAGGATTTCCATCAACTCGACGGCGGCCTGTCGAAGGACGTGCAAGGCACCGGCCTGGGACTGGCCCTCACCAAGCGTCTGGTCGAAGCACAAGGCGGCAAAGTAGGCGTGATCAGTCACCCTGGCAAAGGCAGCCGTTTTTATGCCGAATTGCCGTGCTCGGCGGACTGGATCGAGGCCGAGCGGGCGCGCGTGCACGAAGCGGCTCGCGCCCGGCCCGCGCCGGCCTATCTCGAAGCCGAGGCCCACGCAGTGCGCGCGACTTAAAGCAGCGCGCGGCTCATACTCGAGCGCCGCCGGCCGAAGAGGCCTGTAACTGCGCGTTCAGGATCCAGAGTCGACACGGGCGATTGGCATTTGAGGAGAAGAAGTGGACGAAAACACTCTCACGGTTCTACTGATTGAGGATACCCCGCAGTACGCGCAGCTAGTGCAGCACTGGCTGGCGCATGTCTCAGGAGGCGCGGGGTTTGTGCTCAACTGGACCGATTCGCTAGCCGACGGCATGACCCGTCTCGAACGCGGCGGCGTGGACGTGATTCTCCTCGATCTGGGTTTGCCCGATTGCAGCGGCATGGATACTTTCACGCAAACCCGCGCGCGCGCTCCTAAAACGCCCATCGTGATTCTCAGCTCCGCCGATAGCGAATCGCTGGCCCTGCAGATGATTCAGGAGGGCGCCGAGGACTATCTGGTCAAGAGCAACTGTGACGCAGAGGCGCTGGCGCGCTCGGTTCGCCGGGCCGTGGTGCGCCGCAAATCGCAGGCGAGTGGAGCCCCCGCCTCGTCGGTCTCCGGCCGCGTTCTCAGCGTGGTCGGCGCCAAAGGCGGCTGCGGCGCCACCACCATCGCCTGCACATTAGCGGCGGAGCTGCACCTGCAGACCGTGCAAAAAGTTCTGCTCGCCGACCTCGATCCCAGTGGCGGGCTGGGGCCGTTTCTGCTGGGCGTCGATTGTAAATACTCCATGCGCGACGCGGTCGGCAATCTGCAGCGCCTGGATTTGAACTGCTGGGAATCGCTGGTGGCCAAGGACGATCCCGCGGGCCTCGAAGTCATTGCCTCCGGCACGCTCGACCAGCCCGAAATCGAAAGCGGCAGCCTGCGCGAGGTGCTGGCTTTTACGCGCACGCTATACCCCTGGTCGGTGCTCGACCTGGGGCGCCTGAGCCATCAGTCGCTCAGCCTGCTGAGCGCTGAAAGCGAAGTTCTGCTGGTGACGGCGTCCACCATTCCGGCACTTTACACCGCCAAGCGTACGGTTGAATCGTTACGCGTCTCCGGGGTCGATAGCGACCACATCCGCCTGATCGTGAATCACACCGCCGAAAAGCAAATGCTCTCGGGCGACACTTTAAATCAAATGTTCGGCGTACCGGTCTACGCCACCATTCCCAGCGATGCCCTGGAACTGCATCAGGCCTGCGTCCAAAAACGCCTGCCGGGCGCGGGCAGCCCGCTGCGCAAGGCCATCGCGGGGCTGGCCCGCAAGATCACCGGGCTTCCCGAGCAGCGCAAGAGCGGTCTGATATCGCTCGTGTCCTTCGCCGAGCGCTTCCGCAAATCGGCCGAAACCGCTGCCCTGTCGCAAGGCAGCTGAACCGATTTATGGACAAAGGCACACTGATTCTTCTGGTTGATGACAGCAGCGCCGGCATCGATTCCATTCGCGGCGTACTCGCCGACCACGCCCATCATTTCCGGGTCCAGCGCGTCGCTGACGTGCCTACCGCACTCGCGCGCATTCTGGGCGGCGGCGTGGATATCGTACTGCTAAATCTTCCTGCCGCCTCAGCCTCGCAGAGCGAACGCCTGCTTCCCCTCATCGAATTGCGCAACCAGGTGCCAGCAGTACCGATTGTGGTGCTATGCGGCTCGGCCGACAAAAGCCTGGCCGAAGCCGCGATTCGCGAGGGCGCCACGGATTACCTGATTCGCGAAGCCTACGCCGTGGAACTTCTGCGGGTGCTGCGGTCGGTGTCGGCGAAAACCGGCGCGGCGGCAGCTCCCGGGCGCAGCGCAATGAATCCGGGAAGAGTGGGCAGAGTGCTGGCGTTCATGGGCTCCAAAGGCGGCGCCGGCGCCACCACCGTCGCGCTCAACGTAGCCGCCGCCCTGGCCGAGAACCAGCGCGTCATTCTGGCCGACTTTCATCCCGAAGTGGGAACTCTAGCGCAATTTTTCCAGCCGCACCGCTCCATCCCCGGCCTGGGCGATCTGCTGCGCTCAGAAGCCAGCCTGGAAAGCTGTCTATGGCCCAGCAAGACCGTTCCGGGACTCCAGGTCCTGTTCGGGTCGCGCAATCTCGACGCGCCCCTGGAACTGACCGCCGCCAACAACCAATTCGTTCTGGCGGCCTTAACCGAAGCAGCCGATTATGTGGTGGCCGATATTCCCACTTCGCTCGCCGACTCGAACCGCGCCCTGATTGAAGATGCGGCTCTGCTCGCGCTGGTGGTCGAGCGCGACTCCTTGGCCGTCGATTCCGCGCGGCTCCTGCTGCGCGCCATCGATTTCTGGAAAGCCGGCCGGGTCTCGCTGGGCGCCGTTCTCGTGAATCGCGCCGCACTGGCCTCGCCCATGCCGCTGTCCGAAATCGAGGTTCAGTTAGCCATTCCCATTCTGGGCGTGATTCCACCCGCCGCGGATCTGTGCGCAGCCTCCCAGTATGCTCATAGCCCCCTGCTGACATTCGAACCCGATAGCCTGCCCGCCATCGCTTTGCGCGCCCTTAGCCGCAGCATCGCGCAGCAGGTTCCCCTCCTACGCCCGGGAGCCTTCGGCGGAGCGTCCACCGCGCAACCCTCCGCCCACGGCATGCACCGCGCGGGAGTTCGCTAAAGAATATCCGTGGAAAGCGCGGCACGAATCTTGGTTCAAGTCCCGGAAGACCTGCCGCGTGAGCTCGTGGCGCAATTTCTCGCTTCGTGCCGCGAGGATCTCTTGCGGCTCAAGACCGCCTTGGCCGCCAGCGATTACGATCGCGCACGCCGCCTGGGCCATCAGATGAAAGGCAACGGCAGCCCCTACGGTTTCCCCGGCGTCACTCTCCTCGGTAGCGCCATCGAGCAGGCCTCGGCCAACAGCAGTACGATCGAACTGGCCAGCCAGCTTCAGTTACTGGAAGCCTACTTAAGCCTAGTCGAGATCGGCTAGCAATCCACGTATTTCCGCACCGCGCTCACAAAAGTTCGCGTGTCGATGGGCTTGGTGATATACCCGTCGCATCCCGCCGCGCGCGCGATCTCTTCATCGCCCTTGATCGCCGACGCCGTGAAAGCCACGATCGGCATCGCGCGCAGCGACGCGTCGCGCCGCAGATGCCGCGTCAGCTCCAGCCCGTCCATCCCGGGAAGCTGAATGTCCATCAGGATCATATCCGGCACCTGTTGCTCCAAAGCCAGCAGCGCCTGCTCCGCGCTCTCCGCCGTCCCCACTTCGAATCCTCCTTGCTGCAGCAAAAAGCGCGTCAGCTTCAGGTTGGGCAAGCAATCGTCCACCAGGAGTATCGATTTATTGGTCATATGTGGCCTACTCTCTTTTCATCGGCTCGCCCGGCGCACAATAGAGGGGATGCAGCGGAATATCTTCCTGCGCGCGCTCGCCTGGCTGGGGCGCCACGAACCGGTCCTGCTCTTCGCGATCGGCGGACTCGCCGCCGGCGTCTGGCTCTTCGCCGCGCTGGCCGATGAAGTCAGGGAAGGCGGCACGCAAAAATTCGATCGCACCGTGCTCCTGGCCTTCCGCCACCCCAGTGACCTGACTCCCCTGGGCTCCCCTGCCGTCCAAGACGCCGCCCGCGATATCACCGCGCTGGGAGGCGTCGCCGTCCTCACCCTCCTGACCCTAGGCGTCAGCGTCTTCTTGGCGCTAGACGGCAAGAAACACATGGCGCTGTTTGTCGGCGGCTCCATCGTGAGCGGCCTTCTCGCCAGCACTATCCTCAAACACTACTTCGACCGCCCGCGCCCGAATCTTGTGCCCTTCAGCGTGTACGTGTCGACATCCAGTTTCCCCAGCGGCCACTCGATGATGTCCGCCGTCACGTATCTAGTGCTGGGCGCCCTGCTCGCCCGCTCTCAAGAACGCAAATTAGTGAAAGCGTATTTCCTGCTGGGAGCCGTCTTCCTCACCGTCCTGATCGGAGTCAGCCGCGTCTACCTGGGCGTTCATTGGCCCACTGACGTCCTGGCCGGATGGACCGCCGGGGCTGTGTGGGCTCTCCTCGTCTGGCTGCTGGCCCGCCGCTTACAGGGCCGCCATGCCCTGGAGCGCGAGTCCGAACACACGGCTCCCACGGTTTAGCCGCCCTGCCCGCTATACTCAAAGCAGAAGGACCCACCGCATGGGCTCGCAAGCCACCGGCGCCAGCCACGAAGCCGATATCCTGGCCCGCCTCCTCCAACCCGATACCAACGACCTCCGTCCTGAAGTCGCCGAATACATCCTCAGCCTCAGCTTCCGCCCGTTCGACGTGGAACGCATGAGTGCGCTCGCAGAGAAAGCCGCGGCCGCGGCTCTCACCGCCGACGAAGCGAGCGAAATCGCCGGCTACCGCCACGTAGCCCACCTGCTGGCTTTGCTGCAATCCAAAGCCCGCCTGGCGCAGAAACGCTCTCGCGCGCAGTAGCAGTTGCCTCACTCTCTCGATCTCGAAATCCGCAGCCGCGCGCACCAGCGCTGCGAATATTGCCACATGCCGAACCGCTTCCACCCCGCGCCCTTCCACATCGACCACATCATCGCCCGCAAGCACGGCGGCGCGTCACGCAAAGACAACCTGGCCTACGCCTGCTTCCACTGCAACACCCATAAAGGACCCAACATCGCTAGCTTGGATCCCGCCACCGGCTGCTTAACGCCGCTCTACCACCCGCGCACGGATCATTGGACGCAGCACTTCGCCTGGCAAGGCGCGCTGCTCGATGGCCTGACCCCCACCGGCCGCGCCACCATCCAGACGCTGGTGCTCAACCTGCCAATGCTAGTGGCCGTCCGCCAATCGCTCGCGGAAGAAGGCCACACCTTCGACGCGCGCTAAACTATTCGCCGCGATTCCACCTGGCGCTCTTGCGCGACTTCTTCTCGATAAGTCATCGCGCGTCTGCTCGGCGTGGCAGCCCGGAAAAAAAATCGCCGGCTTGCCGTTCGCGAAATTCAACAGCCGCCGGTTGCTTTTCACATGCACATCGAAATCGGAAATAGGTAATATCGTGGGATCGGGGTGACGGGCCTGGGGTTACAAAGCGCGTAACAAAGTATGGGGAAACAGGGAATTACTTTGAGATTTGCGGTTCTGGTTGCCGCTGCCGGCTCGTTACCGCCCTCGACAAACCCGACATAGCAAAAAGGCCAAAGGCAATTAGGCCCAGAGAACTAGGTTCTGGCACGTCAGTAATAGTTAGCGTGAACGTCCCCGTCGCCGGGATTTGACCGTTCGGTATGTACATCCTGATCTCCTCGTCACCGAAGCCGCCGCCCCAAAAAAATGGTACATACGTTCCGGCCACTGTCGGCAAGCTATAGAAACTTATGTTAAGCACGCCTGCGCATGGCATTGGATAATCGAACGACCCGGTCTCTGTAGCAAATACGAGGCAAGTGTAAGGCGGAATACCGGTGTCTACCTCGGTCCTGATCAAACCTTTCGAAAAATCCCATTGGGAGGTACCGTCAGTTACAACAAATGGCGTGAAATTGAATGAATCCCCAACCGCCAGGAACCCAGGTGTGGTGAAGGAGAAAGAAAAGCTCTGGATTGGGCCGCTGGTCGCAATGTAGTCGAAGTCGTACAACTCGCCAGCGTAGCTGGCAGTAGCAATGCCTGAAATCGTCAGACATAACCAAGCAAGGCGCATTTGTGCGAGTGTAGCATCAATTCAAAGTAGCCCGCCACCGAAACTTGAGGCTTTTAACCGAAGGATGGACCAGATTCTATCCGTCTCCCATGACGAACCGAAGCGCCGCATGGACGCGTCTAGAGCCGAGTCGGAGAAAACCCAAAACCGCCGTGGTCCCAAGCGAAGTAAGCCACCGCCAACCACCAAACAGGCGAAGCTCTAGACGCGGCAAAAAAACAACCTTACATTCATCAGATGCGTCTACCATCGGTGTTATGCCAATGCGAGATGCGCCTGGTTATTGCCGATATAATGCTAAAAGTTAATTGAAAGGACGGCGCATGCCGGTCCGCCTCGCAAAAATACTCGAAATCATCTCTTTACCGCTAGCCGTCGCCATTCTGCTCTTGCTCGGCGTGCTGGTCTACCGGAACGGACAGACGTTTCGCCGCGCTCGCATGCTCGAAAAGCAAGCCGACTCGGTGATTCGCGATGTTAACGTCTTACAGGCGGCGCTGGTGGACGCGGAAACCGGCCAGCGCGGCTATCTTTTGACCGGCCGGGAAGAATACCTCGACCCCTATAACCGGGCCCTGGAGCAGATTCGCGCCTCCCAAGCGCAACTGAAATCCGACATGGTCCGCGAAAGCAGCGTGCAGCGCGCCGCGCAGCTCGACACTCTGACGCAGATGAAATTGGCGGAGCTGCAGCAAACGATTGATCTCCGCAAGAAGGGGGACGCCGCCGCCGCGCTGCGCGTCGTCGATGAAGATCGTGGAAAAGCCATCATGGATCAGGTCCGCGCCATTTGCGCCGGGATCATTGCCTCGGTCACAGCGCCGCGCGATTCCTTCGAGACCGCCGCCGATGAGAGCCTTGCGACGCTCACACGCGTGAGCGTCGCCGGCGGGTTGGTTTTACTGGGGCTCCTCGCCGTTGCCATCGCCGCGATACGCCAGTCCACTCTACAGCGCGAAACCTTCATTCGTGAGCTGCCAGAGTCAAACGGAACTGGCCCGGGCCCGCGACCGTTTCCAAACCACCTTGGCGAGCATCGGCGACGCCGTCCTGGTCACGGACCGCGAAGGCCGCATCACCTTCATCAACGCCGTCGCTCAGCACCTCACGGGATGGATGGAAGTCTCCTCCATCGGCGTCCCGCTTCCCCGCGTTTTCCGCATCGTCAACGAAGACACCCGCCAGACTGTCGAGAATCCGGTCGACAAAGTCATTCGCCTGGGAACTATCGCCGGCTTGGCGAACCACACGGTTCTGCTGGCGCTCGATGGCCGCGAGATTCCGATTGACGACAGCGCCGCGCCCATCCGCGACGTGGACGGATCGCTGCTGGGCGTGGTCCTGGTCTTTCGCGATATTTCCGAACGCCACCAAGCCGAAAGCGTCATTCGCAAAGGGCAGCGGGATCTGGAGCGCTCGAACGCGGCGCTGGTGCAGTTGAACGCCGACCTCGAACAGTTCGCCTACGCCGCCAGTCACGATCTGCAAGAGCCGCTGCGCAGCATCGCCAGCTTCACGGAACTCATAGCTCGGCGCCCCACCACCGACGAGCAAACGCTCGAATACATCCGCTTCGTTCAGTCCGGTGTTACCCGTCTAGAGACGCTCATCCGCGACCTGCTGAGCTATTCCCAGTTATCGAACGTCGCCGTATTGGACGCTGTGATCGATCTGCGCGAAGTGCTCGGCGAGGCGCTGTTCAACTTGCAGGCGTCCATCGAAGAAACCAAAGCC
Source organism: Bryobacterales bacterium (assembly GCA_963745995.1). Lineage (GTDB taxonomy): Bacteria > Acidobacteriota > Terriglobia > Bryobacterales > Bryobacteraceae > Palsa-187. The sequence continues at coordinate 859,294 of CAVUZF010000004.1, read as the reverse complement.
ATCGTCACCGCGGACACGCTGCCTCCGGTGAAAGGCCGCCGCAGTCAACTGGTGCAGCTGTTCCAAAACCTGATCGGCAACGCCATCAAGTACCGCAGCACACGCCCGCCGCGCATTCACGTGGGAGTGGAGCCCGCCGCCAACGGAGACTGGTTGTTCGCCGTCCGCGACAACGGTATCGGCCTGGACATGCGCTTCGCCGAAACCATCTTTGGAGTTTTCAAACGCCTTCACTCGCACACTGAATATCCCGGAACCGGCATTGGCCTGGCCACCTGCAAGCGCATCGTCGAAGTTCACGGCGGCGCGATTTGGGTGGAATCTCAGTTGGGCGAAGGAACCACCTTCTACTTTCGTTTGCCCGCTCGCGCCGCTAGCGGCTTGCAAGCTGACGCAGCAGCACCGCCGTAGTCGGATGCGCCTCGCCGGTTGCGGCGTCAAACCCCAGCCCGCCCGCTTTGCCTTCCGCCGCATCGAGCGGCGTAAACCCACGCTTGTCTTTCACGTCAAGCTTAGCGCCCCGTTCCGCTAGAAACTTGACCACCCGATCGAGTCCCCACATCGCCGCGCCATGCAGCGCCGTGCGCCCTGCGCCGTCGGCCGCATTCACATCCACGCCCGCGTCCAGCAGCAGCGTGATCGTCTCAACCGCTTCCGCCTCGGTCTTCTTCCTCCCCGTAGTATCTTCCTCGCGCGTGCCCACGCCCGCCGCCGCCATGAGTGGATTGATCCCCGTCCGCGTCGTCAGCTTCGCATCCGCGCCCTTCGCCAGCAGCAGCCGCACCACATCGGTATCGCCCGCCTTCGCCGCCCGCAGCAGCGGAGTGGTCCCGGCGCCAAACATGGTGTCATCGCCGCGGTCGAGCTTGGTCCGGTACGGCTGCTGATGTTCCAATTGCGCGTTCACGTTGGCCCCGTGCTCGATCAGCATCTTGATCATGTCCATGCTCGAAAGCGCATTGTCGATTTCCTTGGGAGCCGGCCGGTTCGACACCGGCATGGTGTGGAAATCCACCGCCGCATACAGCGCCGTCCGCCCCGTTTTGTCCACAGCGTTCACGTTCGCGCCCTTACCGATCAAAAACCCCGCGACATCGTAATGTCCGTTGATGAGCGCCAGCAGGAGCGGACTGACGCCCTCCAGATCGGGGGCGTTCAAGTCCGCGCCCTTCTCGACCAGAATCTGCACGCACTCCAAACACCCTTGCCGCGCGGCGAACAAGAGCGGAGTCAGAGCCCCCTGCGGCATCCATTTCTCGCGAGGCTCGGCCGTAACCTGCCGTGCCCACTGCTGCTGCGCCGACCTTGCGTTGGCGTCCGCGCCGTGCGCCAGCAGTTCCCGCACCATCGCCGGATGCGATTGCCCCGCCGCCCACATCAACGCAGTCTGCCCACGCCAGCTCTCACGAGCATCCACCTTGGCCCCGTGCGCCAGCAAAACTTTCGCGGCCTCGACGTTGCCCGTGTGCGCCACCGTCATCAGCGAAGTCTCGCCTTCAGGTCCTGTAGCGTTCGCATCCGCCCCGGCCTTCAGCAGGCGCTCGATCATCGCCGGATTCGCGTTCACACACGCCAAATACAGCGGAGTAATGTCGTAGCGATTGACAGCCGAAACCTTCGCCCCTGCCCGCAGCAACGAATCCACCAGTGACGCATCGTCTTGACGAACGGCCCACATCAACGCCGTAGTCCCATCCGCCTGCGCCGCATTCGGGTCGGCCTTCTGCGCGAGCAACGCCAGCACCGCGCCGGAATCCTGCTTCTCGACAGCATCCGCCACCCGCGCCTCGGCTGCGAACACACCGATAGCGGCGAAAGCCAAACCCAGAATGATTCGCATGCCGCTAAACTCCGGCGAGCCGCCCAGTGCTGTCGCCCAGAGTCTCCTGCCGAATCCCCGCCTTGTCCATGGCGGACACCAGCAGATTCGTCATCGGCGTATGATCTTCGTAACGCAAGTGCCGCCCGCCCTTGAGCGTCCCCGCGCCGCCGCCCACCAGCAAATTCGGCAGCGGAAAATGATTGTGGACGTTGCTGTTGCTCATGTTGCTGCCATACAGCAGCACCGAATGATCGAGCAGCGATCCATCTCCATCCGGCGTGTTCTTCAGCTTGTCGAGGAACCGCGCAAACAGCCCGATGTGATACGACTGAATCTTCACCAGCTTCTCAATCTTTTCCGGCTTGTTCTGATGATGCGACGTCGCGTGATGCCCGTCATGCACCCCGATCTGCGGATAGGTCTTGTTGCTCTCCTCGCGCGCCACCATGAAGGTGAACACCCGCGTGACGTTGGTCTGATAGGCCAGCGCCAGCAGGTCGTACATCAAATTGATGTGCTCCTCAAACGCGTAAGGAATCCCCACCGGAGCCTCCGGCAGTTCCGAATAGGAATCCAACTGCTGCTGCCCGGCTTTCTGAATCCGCCGCTCAATCTCGCGTACGCTTTCGAGATAATCCCCCACCATTGCACGATCTTTCGCGTCCAGCGTCTTCTGCAGCGCGCCGGCATCGGCCGTAATCTGATCCAGAATGCTGCGGTCTTCCTTGATGCGCGCTGCCCGCTCCTCCGCCGAGCCGCCGGAGCCAAACAAGCGCTCAAAAACCTTACGCGGATTAATCTCCATGGGCAGCGGAGTCGTCGGCGTCCGCCACGACAGAGGTGTTCATGTAGATGCACCCGTAGTCGCGATCGCAAGCCCCGATCAGCGCCGAATTGTCCTCGGTCGCGAGTTCCAGCGACGGCAGCAAACTATCCTGCCCGATCTGCTGCGCCGCAATCTGATCCGCCGTCACGCCCGCGTAAGCATCGACGCCCTGCGTCGGCTTCGGCCGCACCCCGCTCAGCCACGTAGTCGGACTCAGCGAGTGCACCGCCGTAGTGTCCGCTGCCTTGTGCCCCAGCCCGCTAATGACGTTGACGTAGTCGCGCAGCGGCTCCAGCGGTTTCAGAATCGGCGAAAACTCAAACCCCGCGCCCTCGGCGGTCGGAGTCCACTGGTTCATAATCGCGCCATGCGGCAAATACACGAACCCCAGCCGCACCGCCGGCTTCGCCAGCGGAGTCTGCGCCGGCAGCATCGAATCGAGCAACGGCAGCGCCGCCGCCACCCCCATCCCGCGCAAAATTGTCCGCCGTGAAAGATGCTTCTTCGTTATGAACATACTGCGCTATTATCATATCCCAAAGCCATGGATCTCGACCTTCGCGAAATCACCCTAGCCGACGCCGCCGCAGCCGCCGAGTTGACCGGCGAACTCGGCTATCCCGTGTCCCCCGAAGTGATGCGGCAGCGGATCGCGTCTCTGTCGCCCGATCACGTAGTCTACGTAGCCTGCCTAGACCAGAGAAGTCGCCGGCTGGATCGACGTTAGCGTAACGCACCACCTGCAGTGCGACCCACGTGCCGAAATCGGAGGACTGGTCGTATCCAACAAGCTCCGCAGCCGCGGCATCGGCCGCGTCCTCGTCGCCCGCGCCGAACAATGGGCCCGCGAACGCGGATTGCAGTCGGTAGTAGTGCGCTCCCAAATCGCCCGCGAAGCCGCGCACAATTTCTACCTGCGCGAAGGCTACGCCCGCACCAAAACCTCAGCCGTCTTCACGAAACAACTCGACCGCTATTTCGTATCCACCTTGACCACTTGAATAACCAGGCTCTTCGGCACCAGCATTTGATGCGCAACCCCGGCCGGGATATGAAACACGTCGCCCGGAGCCATCGGGTGCCGCTCGCCGCCCGTAAGCGCCGTCCCGCGAATTTCCCCGGCCCCGTCGTCTTGCCATCCGCCATGCTTCCACCCACGATCAGCGTGCCCGCGCCCGAGACCACCGTGATGACATCCACCTGCTTCTGGTGTACCTCCACCGCCCCATCCCCCTCGCGGCGGACGACCAGCAACGCATGATTGCCCCAATTTCCGGCGCGATCGAGGCCAGCCTTATTCGCGTCCAGCTTGGTGGCCTTGGCGCGAGCTTGAATATCACCGGCCGTGTACATAGCGAATCCCTCGGGGTCGGCAGCAAAGGCGGCCCCCGTGAGCGACAGAGCAAGAAGAATTGGCAGTAGTTTCATGCGTGGCATGGTAACAGACGGCGCAATGCAATTCAATGCGCGGCTTCACCGCACAAAATAATCCGCCTTCCCCATCGCCGCCGGCACCGCCACATCGAAAAACCCGATCATCATCTCCTCCCAGCTCTGCTGCCCGTAGCGCACCTCCGCCGACGGGTCCGGATTCCGCGGATTATTCGCCGAATTATCGAACCACCCCACCCACTCAAGCCGCGTCCCCTTCTTCAGCGCCAGCGGCTGCGCCAGTCGATAAGAAAGCTGCCAATAAAAGTTGTAGTTCGACACCTTCAGCAGCGTCTCCGGCTGCCCGTTGTCGCGGATGCGCGTATACTCAAACGCCTTCCCGCGCAAATGCATGTGCGGAAAAAATCCCAGCAGCAGCGCGTCGTTCGGCAGCGTGCCCCATGCCGTCACGCGATACTCGCGCTCGCCCGGCGGAATCACGAAGCGCTCGTTATCCATCTGCAGCGTCAACACCGCCTTTTCCGGAGGCGTCTTTGCAAACACCAGCCCCACGCTGGTCCGGTCCACCGCCCGCTTTCCGTTCGGCGTGTAATGAATCTCAAACATTAAATCGGACCCGGCCTTCACCCGCTTCGCCATCCCCTGCGGCCACACCTCCGGCGCGCTCCCCGGTGCCCACACCGTCAATATGTCGGACTTCGTCGGCCCGCCCGTCCACGTCGATCCCGGCTCGCGAATGTAGACGACCACGTGATGCACCACCGCGCGATTCCCCGGCCGCGCCTCAACGCCCTGAATCCAGCGGTCTTCGCGAAACCCCGTGGGAGCCGCGAAATACTGATACTCCACCGCCCCCCGCGCCGGCACTTCGAAGGAGCGCGGCATCTCGATCACCTGATCCGGTACGCCCAAATTCCACCCGTTCGCCCACACGCGCGCCGGCGGAGCATCTTTCGGATTCCCCTCCGCCGCCCCCGTAGCAGCCCAAGCGCCCAGCGTCTCAATCTCCGCCGCCGCCAATGACCTGTCATTCGAGAATGTGCCGCAGCAAGGATCCGCGAACCAGGGAGGCATCTTGCGCGTCCGCGTGGCTTCGCGAATCGCCTTCGCCCAAGGCCGCGCGTCGCGGTAAGTGACCAGCGCCATCGGAGCCATCTCCCCCGCCCGATGACACTCCTGGCAGCGATTTTGCAGAATCGGCAGAACGTCGCGATAGAAAGTCGGCGGCCCCGCCAGCACCGGCATAGCAGCTAAAATCCAAGCCCACCGCACATTCCCGAGTATACTGCCGGTAAGCATGGCAGACGTCCTGATCCTAGGCTGCGGCTTCACCGGCGAGCGAGTCGCCCGCCGCTTCCTGACTCGCGGCGCGAGCGTCACCGTAACCACCCGCGACCCCGCGCGCCTGGCCTCTCTCGCTCAACAAGGCGCCCGCGTGATCACGCTCGACGGCGTAGCCGCGAATCTTCACCCGGGAGTACGCGTCCTCCACTCCATCCCGCCCCTTGGTGAGCTTAATCCGCTCGATGCCCTAGGTACCGCGCCCGCGCGCATAGTGTACTTATCCACCACCGCCGTCTACGGAACCGCGACTCACGTAGACGCCGCGACCCCAGTAGATGAAAAATTCGACCGCGCCCGACCGCGCCTCATAGTCGAACGCGCCGTTGCCGCCGGCTCCTGGTCATCGCTGATCCTCCGCCCCGCCGCCATCTACGGCCCCGGCCGCGGCGTACAAGAATCCCTCCCGCGCGGCGCCTATCACGCAGGCGACAACTACGTCAGCCGCATCCACGTCGACGACCTCGCCGCCCACGCCGAAACCGCCCTGCTCTGCGATTTAGAAGGCGCGTACCCAGTAGCCGACGAGCACGCCTGCACCGCGCGCGAAATCGCCGAGTTCTGCGCGAGTCTCCTTCACCTGCCGTCGATCCCCCAACCAGCAGCCGGCACCAAACCCCGCGCAACGTCCAACCGCCGCGTCGACGGCTCCGCGATCCGCCGCGCTCTCGGCATCACCTTGCTCTATCCCAGTTACCGAACCGGCATCCCCGCCTCGCTAAAATTCGGAGCCCAGTGAAATTCCCCACCAATCTCCCGCAAGCAAATCCGATCCTCGCCCGCAGCGCTCAGCAGTCGGTCCATCGGTTGAGCAATCGGCTCGCTGCTTAACGCGAACGTCCGATGATGAACCGGAAGAATGAAATGCGCGCCCACGTCGTCAGCCATTCTCACTGCCTGTTCCGGAGTGCAATGCATCCGAATCCACGGATCGTAAGCCCCAATCGGCATGATTGCGAGATCCACCGCCTTCGAAGTCCGCACTTTTTTGAACAGATCCGTGTAAGCCGTGTCCCCGCCGAACACCACGCGATACCGCCCCGCCTCAATCACGTACCCGTTGTAGGACCGTTGCGTGTCATTCCGCATCCGCGCCCCCCAGTGATTCACTTCGAACGCGCGAACCGTAGCCGGACCGACGAGCATACTTTGCCCCCAACCCAATTCGTGGACCGCGCCGTAGCGTTTCACGCGCAGCAGATCGCTGGTGTTCACCGCCGTGATCACCGTGGTCGTGCGCCCCTCCAGCTTGCGCAGGCTGGGCAGATCGAAGTGATCCATATGGGCATGCGACAGCAAAATCAAATCCGGCCGCGGAATCATCCGCGAGCGTCAGCGCCGGTTCCACCAACCGCTTCAGCCCCAACGTCACCGGCCCCAGCCCGATGCCGATGCGATTGCTGAAAACCGGATCCGTGATCACAATGAATCCGTCGATGCTGATCACGACAGTGCTGTGCCCAATCCACGCCGCATGCAATCCATGCTGCGGCCACCCAGCGACGCGCGGACGCAGAGGCGCAGTCTCCACCTCACGCTTCATGTCCTTGGAAACGCGCCGCCAAAACTCCGGCGCGAAACGAAAAGCAAACGCAGCAAGATCCCTCACGCTAGATTAGACGCAATCTCCCGCCCCGAGGTTCGTTTTTCTCACTTGTAAGCAAAACGCGTCCCCGTCGGAAACCGCAATCCGAACTGTTCCGCCAGTGCTGCCAGCACCGCATCGTCATCCGCTAACGTAATTTCGGAAAACCCGTCCGGACGCTGTTCCGTCAGTTGCCGGTTCACCAGGGTTAACCGTACGTCCTTGCCCGGACGCTGCACCACCAGCCGGTTCACAAACGGCGAACTCGGGAAAGTCGACGTGAAGTGATTCGAAACCTCGTAATCAACCGCGTGCTGTTCCTCCAAAGTGAAACCGTAGAGGTCGAACCAACCCTCCGGCCGCAGCGATTGCAGCACATGCAATCCACCATCGAGAATCACGCGATATTGCCAGCCGAAATGCCTATTCGATTCACTTGAATCGAGCCGGACCGGCATTAGCAACCCTTCGCCGCCGAACCCGACATCCGCCAGCCAGCGCTCGTCCTCGACGTCGACCGCCAACAACATGTGGCTGCGCGGCCGGACTTCTGTCGCTCCCATCCGCACCCGCGCCGCCAACCGTGTCACGCGAAAACCGATCGCTTCGAGTACCGCGGCAAACAGCGTGTTCTGCTCAAAGCAATACCCGCCGCGCCGTGCGTGGATCAGCTTCGCACTCACGCGTTCGAGATCCAGCCGAATCGGCCTCCCTAATAAGATGTCAATATTTTCAAACGGAATGTGCGTTGCATGCGCGAGATGCAAATCGCGCAGCGTTGCCAGCGTCGGCGTGAATTCACCCGCGTATTCGATGCGCGCCGCGTACGCCTGCAAATCTACGGGCATCAGCGAGCAGCCGCGACCGTCTGCCCGTCGCCCGCCGGAACTTTGCGCATCTGAAACGGCGCGCTCTTGACGATGCCCAAAATCACCGCCGAGAAACGGTAGTCGCTCTTCGCAGCATCGCGCACGATCCCGCGCACCACCGGCATGTCGTAGTAATCGAGCCCGCGCCCCAGCGCATACGTCATCATCTTTTCCGTCACGGTCTGTATGAATTGCTGCGGATGTTCCAGCAGTGCTTTGCGTAAATCCACCACGCCGGTCACCGGCGTGCCATCCGCGAGTTGCCCCGACGCATCGATCGGCCCCGCCGGCTCCTTCGTACGCCATTGCCCGATGGCATCGAAATTTTCGAGCGAGAGTCCCAACGGGTCCATCACTTTGTGACACGTCGCGCAACTCGGATTCGCGCGATGCTGCTCCATCAACTGCCGCAACGATAACTGCTTGCCGTCTCCGTTCTCCTTGAGCGCAGGCACATTCGGCGGCGGCGATGGCGGCGGCGTCCCCAGAATATTTTCCAGAATCCACTTCCCGCGGAGCACCGCCGACGTGCGATTGGGATAGGAAGTCACCGTCAGCACGCTCCCTTGACCCAGCAACCCCCGGCGATTTTCATCCGTCAGCGTCACGCGCCGGAACTGGCTGCCATAAACGTTAGGAATGCCGTAATGCCTAGCCAATCTTTCATTGACGAAAGTGTAATTCGCATTGAGCAGATCCAGCACACTGCGATCCTCGCGCAGCGCGCTTTCGAAAAACAATTCCGTCTCGCGCCGCATCGCCTGCCTCAGGTTATCGTCGAAGTTCGGAAACGTCGCCACATCCGGAGCCGCGCTCTGCAGATTGCGTAAAAACAGCCACTGGCTCGCGAAATTCTTCACCAGCGATTCTGCCTTCGCATCCGCCAGCATGCGCTTCACTTGCGCCTCCAGCACCGCCGGATCTTTCAACTTCCCCTGCGCCGCCAGATTGATCAATGCCTCATCCGGAATGCTGCTCCATAAAAAGAACGACAGCCGTGACGCCAATTCCAGATCGTTAACGCGATGCGCCGTTCCCGCCGTAGCGCCCGCATCCGACTCCGCGCGGAAAATGAATTTCGGATTCGCCAGGATCAGGCGCAGCGCGTTCTCAATCCCGCTGTCGAAGTTCCCGCTGTTACGCCCCGCTTGATAAAAATTGAGAAGGCTCTCCAGATCCGCGTCCGTAACCGGCCTGCGGTAAGCGCGCCGCGCCAGCGTCGTCAAAATCTGCTTCGCGCACGCCACATCATCCTTGCCCGCCGTCGGCCGGCAGACGAAAATCTTTCGCCGGCTAGGTGTGTCGCCCGGCCCTTTCGCCGAAAATGGTCCCGCAATCGCCACCCGGTCGATCTGCGGCAGCCCGTTCATGTTCTGTAAATCCAAATCGCGCGTGAACGGCTCCAGCGGTTCATCTGACTCCGCCAGATTTTTCTGCGCAAACGTCACGCCCACCGCGTGCGGCCCGGCCTTTACCGGAATCCGCGCCTTCAATCGCGCATCAATCGTCTCGCCCGCAACACCCAGATTCGTGTCCATCATGAGGTTGTCGTCCGGCCCACCCACGCGCGTCGAAAACACCCGTGCGCCATCGATCGTGATTTCGATGCGATGCGGAAATTCCAGCCCCGTCATGTAACCGACAATGTTGCGCAACAGCGTAATGCTGAAATCGTAATCGCCATCCAGCGGAAAATTGTGGTGGAAGAGCGCGCCGCCGCGCGTCCCCAGCGGCAGCCCATCGATGTGCCCATCCTGCGCCAGATCCGGCGGGATGCGGTAAGTCTGCGCCACCGGCGGCGTATTCGGATCGCCCACCGCCAAGCTCGCCACCTTGCGCGAAGCCGCCAAATATTGCTCCAGCAGCAGTGGCGAGACTTTCAGCACGTCGGCGATGTTGTCGAACCCGTTGCTCTCGTCATCGCCCGGCAGCAATTCGTTGACGTCGATATCGAGCGCCAGCAGATCGCGAACTGCGTTTGCATATTCAGTACGATTCAGGCGGTGCAGCGCCGTACGTCCCGGATTCACGCTGCCCGCCGCCGCGCGATCGAGCGAAGTTTCGAGCCACGACGCCATCCCCTGCAGCGTATCTTTATCGGGACGCGGCATCCCCGCCGGCGGCATCGTCCCGCCATGAATTTTGCGCACCACTTTTTCCCACACCTCGGCGCCATCGCTAATGTGGTCCAGATCCATTTTGTCGAGCGTCAGATTGGCAGTCTTGAGCCGCTGGTTGTGGCACACCACGCAATATTGATCCAGCAGTTTGCGTTGGGCCGCGCTCGAAGAAACCTGCGCTGCGGTATGCGCAATAAAAACCGCAGCCAGCACCCCAAAAATCTTACGGTTCATCGCCTCCAGCATATCGTAACCAGCACAATTTGACGCCGTTTGGCCGCCGATTCTGCCCGCTCTCCAGTAAACTAAACAGACGTGACACGAATTTATTTAACCCTGATCTTACTCGGTGCCGGACTGGCCCAATCTCAATCGCCCAAGGCCTCTGACTGGCCCATGTACAACCGCGATCTCGCCGGCACGCGCTATTCCCCGCTCACGCAAATCAACACCAAGAACGTGGCGAATTTGAAACAAGTGTGGTCCTTCCAATTGAAAGCCGACGCCACCAAACCCGGCCCGCAATCGGAAGCCACGCCCATCATGGTCAACGACGTAATGTATCTTCCCGCCGGCAATCGCATCGTCGCCCTGAAACCGGAAACCGGCGAGCTCCTCTGGCAATACGTGATTGCCGACGGCGTACCGCAGCGCCGCGGCGTCACCTATTGGCCCGGCGATCAAAACAATCCGCCGCGCATTTTCTTTACCACTGGACGCAAGCTGGTCGGCCTCAACGCCAACACCGGCAAAATCGATCCCGGCTTCGGCAACGAAGGCTCGGTCGACACCGTGGTCCCGTATCAATCCGCGCCGACGGTTTATAAAAACATGTTGTTCATCGGCGCCAACGTGCCCGAGCAGCCCGCCACCGGCCCTCCCGGCGACACCCGCGCCTACGATGCCCGCACCGGCGCGAAGATGTGGGAGTTTCATTCCGTGCCGCGCGCCGGCGAAACCGGCAACGAGACTTGGCCTGCAGACGGTTGGAAAGATCGCACCGGCGCCAACAATTGGGGCTTCTCCATGACCGTCGATGAAGCGCGCGGAATTCTGTACACAACGTATGGCAGCCCGGCCAGCGATTTCTACGGCGGCGATCGCAAAGGCAACGACCTGTTCGGTAATTCCGTGGTCGCCCTCGACGCCGCAACCGGAAAGATGAAGTGGTATTTCCAGGCCGTCCATCACGACATGTGGGATTTCGATCTCCCGCCCGCACCCGGCCTGATGGACCTGGTCATCAACGGCAAGAAGACGCCGATTCTGGCGCAGACCGGCAAGGTCGGCTATATGTACATCTTGAACCGCGAAACCGGTAAGCCCATCTTCGGCATCGACGAAAAGCCGGTACCGCAAAGCAACGTTCCCGGCGAATTTTCTTCTCCCACACAGCCCATTCCGGTGAAACCCCCGCCCTTTGGCCGCATGAGCTTCAAGCCGGAAGATCTGGTCACCGCCGACGACACCAATGCCGAACACGCCGCCGCCTGCAAAGATTTAATGGAGCGCAGCGGCGGCCTGCATAACCAAGGCCCGTTCACCACCTGGGTTTATCGCGCGCCAGGCGCGCCCCCGGTGTCGAGCGTCATCTTCCCCGGCGCCATCGGCGGCACCAATTGGGGCGGCACCGCGTCCGATCCCAAGCTCGGCTACGTGTTTACCTTCACCAACGAATACGGCAGCATCGGCTGGATCGAGAAGAAGCCCGAAGGCTCCGTCGTTCCCTACGATCAAGCCAGCGTCGAAGGCAATCCGTTCAACTCGAAATTCTGGGCGAAGAAAACCGACGCCTCCGGCCGAGTCATGGGCGCGAGCAGTTGGCCGTGCCAGAAACCGCCATGGGGCCGCCTCACCGCCGTGAACGCCAAGACCGGCGAGTTCGCTTGGCAGGTCCCCCTAGGCGTGACCGACGAACTGCCCGAAGGCAAGCGCAACACCGGCCGCATCGGCTTCGGCGGACCCATCGTGACCGCCGGTGGCTTAGTTTTCATCGGCGCGACCAACGACAAACGCTTCCGCGCCTTCGACTCGCGCACCGGAAAAATGTTGTGGGAAACCAAGCTGGAATACAGCGCGATCTCCGTGCCCATGACGTATCAAGGCAAGGACGGTAAGCAATACGTTGCGGTAGTAGCAGGCAACGGCGGCGCCGGCGTGACCGATCCCGACAGCCGTGGAACCGAATCGCTAGTCGTGTTCGCCGTGAAGTAGCACATGCCCTTTCCGGGGCAACGAAGGCACGTGAACATGATTCGATGGTTGTGTCGAGTTGCACTGTCGATCGTCGGACTATCGATCTTGCTGGCGATTGCAGGCGCCGCCTATCAAACGGTCGAAACGCGCGCTGACGCCGCCCGCTCCCCTGAAAGCGGCCGCTTGGTGGACTCCGGGGGCCACCGACTCAACATTAACTGCACCGGAACGGGAAGCCCAACCGTGATTCTCGAGGCAGGACTCGGCGATTTGGCGAGCGAGTGGAAACGGGTACAGCCGGAAATCGCCACGTTCGCACATGTCTGCTCCTACGATCGCGCGGGCTATGGATCGAGTGACGCCGGGCCTTTGCCGCGAACCAGCGCTCAAATCGCTGAGGAACTGCACACGCTTCTGCGTAATGCCGAAGTAGCGCCGCCGTTTATCCTCGTAGGGCATTCTTTCGGTGGATATAGTGTGCGCGTATACAACGGAAAATATCCGACTGAGGTAGTTGGTATTGTGCTGGTGGATGCAACTCAAGAAGATCAATACGAATTGCTGCCGCCTCGATGGAAGGAAATTGGCGCGGCTCAACTGAAACGCTACGAGAGCCAAGCAAAGTTCGCCCCGCTCTTTATCGACCTTGGTATCGCACGCGTGATGCTGCGAGCCCGCGCATTGCGGGGGGCTGCGCAAGGGTTAAACGAGACTTCGTATCTCATCCTACAATCCAAATACCTGCGGGCACGGGCCAGCGAACTTGCGGCAATCCAGATCAGCGCCGGGCAGGCACGCGCGGCCGGCGATTTCAGAGCAAAGCCCCTGATCGTGTTGACGGCCGGCAGGAACGCGGATGAAGTTCTTCGCAATGGCTTAAATGAGAGAGATTTCGATCGATTTCAACGAATCTGGGTGGATGACCTGCAAATGCGGCTGGCCCGGCTTTCAGCGCGCGCAGAACGCATCATCGTGTCGGATAGTGGACACGACATTCCGTCCGAACGCCCCGACGCTATCGTCAGCGCGGTACGAAAAATACGCGCGGCACTGCCTGTACGCTAGATCTTTTACTTGCCCACCATATGTTCCACATTGCGTGAATTCTCGCAAACCGTCTCGATAAGTTCGGTATCGGGAACCAAGCCCAGGTTGAACTTCACCGACCACGGCTTGGTGTAAGCCTTCGGGTCGTCAATCGTGATGCCGAGCTCCATAGTGCCGACATTCAGCCGCCGGAAGCGTTCAATGACATGCAGCGCCTGCGTCTGCGGGCGGCCCTTCTCGGTATCGATCCAGCCGCGGTCGTTGAAGCCGATGGTATCGATCACCATGGTGTCGCCATCCCATTTACCCACCGAGTAGCCTTTCCAGGAAGGCTGCGGGTCCTTCGGCAGCGGACGTCCGTCGGTGAAAATTTCACGAAAGACGTCGTTGGTCGAGGTTTCGTAAAGAATGATCAGCTCGCGCGGCAATTGAACAATCTTGTAGGGGTGGTCGCCATGCGTATCGACGCGCGGAACGCCGGGCGGCATGCACTGCGCCAGCGGATCGTCTTTATGCACGCGTTCCTCCCTCTGCTCGGCTAGAGCCTTCGCCCACGGCTGGTAGGGCACGTCTTCCGGTTTCATCCCGGCCGCGAGATTCAGGAAATGACTGATGCCGCCGCTGGGAATCCAAATTCCTGAAAGATCCGGCTTGCCGTCCGCGGCTTTCGGCGTGGGCGCCGCCAGGTCGGGTTTCCCGTCGCGCGTCCGCGGGAGGCCCGCGGTGGGGTAATTGAACCACTGGGCGGATGCCGACGCCACCAGGACGATGACCATAACGAGAACCCGCGAGATCGTGATCATGCCCAAACAGTATATGCAAAAAAAATGCCCGCGTACACGCAGAGACGGGCCCACCGTGAAATAATACTCGCATGCCGCGATTCCTGAAATGGTGGGCGCTGAGCCTCGGCGGCGCTGCGCTTTTGCTGGCGCAAACGCCGCCCAGCGCCATTAATCCTGTAGTCAAGCGAATCGTGGATGAAATTTCGCAAGAACGCATCGCCGCCAATCTCAAGAAGTTCGAAGGCTTCGGCACGCGCTACGTCATGTCGAGCGATGACGACCCACTGCACGGGATCGGCGCGGCCAAGCGCTGGATTTACAGCGAATTCAAAAGCTACAGCCCAAAACTCGAAGTGAGCTACCAAACCTTTCGCGTGCGCAAAGGCGCCCGGCGCGGACAAGTGCTGCGCGAGGTGGAATTGTCGAACGTCGTCGCAATCCTGCCCGGCACCGTCGATCGCGACCGCTACGTGCTGGTGACCGCGCACTACGATACCGTGAATTTGCACCGCAAGCCGCAATTCACCGACGCCGAGCGCGTGGCCGATCTGGTAAAACGCGGCATGGAGGAAGCCGAAGCCCAGCGCGTGATTCAGCTCTTCCCCACCGTCGATACCATCGGCGACGTCGACAACGAAGCCACTGCGGCGGAAACCATTTCGCCCGGCGTCACCGACGACGGCAGCGGCACCGCGGCCGTGATGGAGCTGGCGCGCGTCATGTCGCAATACCAATTTAAAAAGACCCTGGTCTTCATGGCATTCGCCGGCGAAGAGATCGGTCTCGAAGGCAGTAAAGCGTACGCCGCGATGGCCAAGCAGAAGGGCCTGCAGATTGAGGCGGTGCTCAACAACGACATCATCGGCAGCGATACCGCGGGCAACGGTCGCGTCAACAATTCCACGCTGCGCGTGTTCGCGGACGGCCCGGAAGACTCGCCGGGACGTGCGCTGCAGCGCTATACCAAGCTTCTAGCCGAGCGCTACGTGCCATCCATGCACGTCGAGATGGTGTTTCACGCGGACCGCTTCAATCGCGGCGGCGATCACACTAGTTTTGTCACCCAGGGCTACGCGGCAGTGCGTCTGACCACGCCCAATGAAAACTACGAAAACCAACACACCGCCACCGACACCTTCGCGAATACCTCCGCGCCCTACACCACGCGCGTCGCTCGCATGAACGCGGCGGCGCTGGCGAGTCTGGCGCTCGCGCCCCCGCCGCCGGTGGTGAATTACACCTATCAATCGGGCGAACGCAAAGGCGACCGCTCACCGATGTTGAGCCGCGGTAACTCCGGCTACGACGCCGCACTGCGCTGGCAGCCCAGCCCCGCGCCCGACATTGCCGGCTATGCGGTCGTGATCCGCGCCACCACCTCTCCGGATTGGGAGCGTGAAATCTGGGTCGGCAACGTGACCAGTTACACCATGCCGGATGTGTCCATCGATGACATCGTGATCGGCGTCAAGGCCGTCGACCGCGATGGCAACCAGAGTTTGGTTTCCGCTTACCTGGAACCCGTGATCCAGCAGTTGACCGCGCCCCCGGCGAGTCCCAAAGAAAAATAGGAGAGAGCGATGAAATTATTTGTGACAGGTATCCTTGCGTCTGCCCTGCTGTGGGCCCAGGCGCCCGCAGGCGACGTCGTGGGCGTGGGCAACTTCGCGCACATCGTGCAGAATCTGGATAAGTCGCTGGGATTTTATCGCGATGTCCTGGGTTTGGAAGTGGCTGTCAACCAGCCCTTCGCTCCCAACCCTGCGATTGCCAAGCTGGGCAACACTCTCGGCGGCCAATCGCGTTATGTGGCGCTCAAAGTCCCCGGCTCCGAAATCGGCGTCGAGTTAATTGAATACAAAGATATCGAGCGCAAGCCGCAGCATCCGCACTTTTACGATCCCGGCGCGGCCAATCTGGCCTTGCGCGTGCGCGATCTGGACACGGTTTTCGCAAAGCTCCAGAAATTCGGCGCGAAGGTGATCACGGCCGCCGGGAAACCCGTGACCATCAACAACACCGTTCACGTGGTGTTCGTGCAGGACCCCGACGGCTTCGTCGTGGAACTAGGCCAAGGCACGCCGCCTGCGAATTCAAAGGTGCCCGCGTCGAGCAACGTGTTCGGCGGTTCGTTCGAATTGTCAGTGATAAATAGCGAAGAGAGCGTAAAGTTCTACAACGATCTCCTGGGCTTCAACATGAAGCTAGGCGCGGAGTTCAATACCAATAAATTGATGGCGGAGACCGCGGGCGCGCCCGGCGCCAGCTTCCGCCAGAGCCGCGCGATGATCCCAGGCACTTCGGTACCGATGACGCTGATCGAGTTCAAAGACATCGATCGCAAGCCCCTAAAAGGTCGCGTGCAAGATCCCGGCACGGCGATTCTTCAATTGCGTGTGCGCGACGTAACCGCACTCACCAAAAAACTAAAGGCCGCAGGCGTTCCCGTGGTGACTAACGGCGGCGAGCCGGTCGACGTCGGCCCTGGCTTGAAGATCGCCATCGTCCGCGATCCTAATAATTTGATGCTGGAATTGTTGCAGGCGCCAGTCGTTAAACCGTAGCTCGCCGTAGCTACGGCTGAACGGAAACTTTCACTTTGCCGGTGCTCCAGCAGCACTGAAACCCCGCGCCGCCCTCGCCCGAATAATCGTTGGCCGTGACGTTCAAGATGTACTCGCCGGGCGCGCTGAAGGTGACATTGGTAGTTGCCTTGCCGTTGAACGCAGCGGTCGAACCGGACCGCTCCATTTTTACTGCCGGCGGACGATCGTTGCTGAATTTCACAGCTCCAGGCGCACGGTAAGGAATCCATTTCACAGTCACGGGAGCACCCATCGTGCTAGGCCGCGCGCCGGACGACGAAGTGAACTTGGCGTCGTCCGCAACCCATACGTTGAGCGCCAACGGAACTCCCACCTTCGCAGTGGTCGCGGTCGTAATTCCCTGCGGACCTTGCGCCGACGCGCCACCTTCATCGAAGCTAATCGACGGCGGCGTATTGCCAACGGACGCTTCCACAAAAGGCGAGATCTCATAATTCACATTGAGACTCGCCGGAATCACCGTAGTTTTTCCGTTTGCCACCAGCGTCCAAGTGATTTTGCCGTCCCCGAAATCGGCCGGCACCTTCACCGTGAACAGTCCCCAGGCCCGCCCGGCAAAAAATGCGTAGGCTGCCCTCGATCCGGACCGCCCGGCTCAATGCGGTTCGCAGGCCCGATCGGCAAATCGATTTCCTGCTTTTGATTGCGGTTGTAATATCCCAACAGACAGACTGAAAGTCCCGTCGGGATTCTTGAACCAGCCCTCGAAAGCGCCCGTGACGCTGTTGCCAGCCTCGCGCGCCGGCTCAATAGGGAGCGATTGCGCGCACGCCAAAGCGGCAACGATCAAGCTACTTGCTAGGAGACGCATCCGCCGCTTGCAAATTCCCTTTGCGTTTCGCCACGTACGCATTGTATTCGTCATCGCTTAAATAGGTGACGTTCATCCAGGCGTGTCCCATTTCGTCCACCGTGCGGTCGCCGTAACCCACCCACTGATCGGGATCCGGGTTGTTAGGATTCGCGCGCGTGTTGTCGTACCACGCCGTGACGTGGATCATCGTTCCCTTGGGCAGCACCGGAGCCGCGTCGTCGGCATAAATATAGTTGGTCATCCAATTGAAATTGAAATTGCCCACGTGGCTGATCAATTGCGTGCTGCCGTCCGGCAGAATCGCTTCGACGGTCATGGCCTTGCCGCGCAGATGCATGTGCGGCTGGAAATTTTCGAGCATCGCCGGCCGCGTCAGCACCGTGTAATTGTCAGACTGGCCTATCGTATTGGGAGCGATATCGATATTCCGCCCCGAACGCGTACGCGCGCTGCCCGAAGTTTGGAAGCTGCGCAAAGCTTGGAACGACGTCAGGTAGCTGCGATGCTTGGGCTCCTGCCCTTTGGGATAAAGCCAGATGCCCAGCTCGACGTTGTCGCGAATCTCTTCGCCCACCGCGTGAATGTGCACGTCCCAGGAAATTTGCGCGCCCGGCAGAATCAACTTCCCGCTGTCAGGTCGATATAGGTCATAGCCTTTGCCGATAGCCCATTCCATGAAGAACGCCCGCGCGCCGAAATCGGAGTCGCCGGAATTCGGCGCCAGGCTCGACGGATCGTCCTGCACCAGATACGCCACCGCGTGATGGGTGATCTTCCGTCCCGCGGCGGTGCCTGGACGGACTTCAACAGCCCGCACCCAGCGCGGCTCCGTGATCGGAATATTCGAAGTCGGCCGCCACCAGACGTCTTGATGATGCGCGGGCATGGTGTACGGTTCGGACTTGATCACCAGATCCGGCTCGCCCAATTCCTTGGCCGCTTTCCATTCGTTCTCGGCGGGCCACTGGATCGCCGCGGGCATATCTTTCGCATCGCCCATAGGCGCGCCCGCGTCCACCCAGTTGGCGATGGTCGCGATCTGCTCATCCGTCAGCGAAATGTCGTTCTTGAATTTCTGCACGCCCACGGTTTTATCGATGTGCCACGGCGGCATCTGCCGCGTAACCACGCGCTGCTTAATGGCCTTGGCCCACGGCCGCGTCTCTTCGTAGGACACCAGCGACATGGGAGCCATGGCGCCTTTGTGATGGCACTCCTGGCAGCGCGCCTGCAAAATAGGCGCGACATCCTTGGCGAAGGTCACCGTTTTAGCAGCCGGCGCCGAGCCCGTCGCCACCACGGCATCAGCGGCATAAAGCGAAGCGGCCAGCGTCAGAAAAGCACCGAAGGCGAGTGTAGTTGCTAAGGCTACCGGGGATTTAGCAGGGGTCATAACGCGCTCCTTCTGCACATCACTAAGCGATGAATAGTGTAGCCGGGTAGGGGGAGGGTGTCAAAGGGGTGAACCGGCCCACCCCCGGCCCTCAGCCGCAAAAAAGTTCAAGTGGATCGCCGCCGCGCTCGCGCCCGCGTTCACCAGTACGAACGTCGTCTGCCAGCCGTTGCCCGTAGCGATGTGAGCGATGCTGCCGCCACCTGGTCCCACATTCGCCAATGCGGGAATGGTAGTGAGCGCATTACTCGGCGGCGTGAAGCGAATCCCCAGCACGCTGATCCAGCCGCCGCTGGGTGTGTCGAATTCAACGGTGCCCCGTATGTCCGTAGTGAAAGGAAATTGCGTAGACAATACAAACGACATGTGCCCGCTGCCGCCAAGAGCAAGAGTGCCGGTGCCGATGATGGCTCCTCGGTCATCGCGCAGCACCACTCCCACATTGGCGGCTTGCGGGGAGACATTTTCGACTGCCACCCCCAGCGTCACTCCGTTGGTATTGTCGAACGCCAGTAAATAGGAGGCCGCGTTGCGCGTTTCCATCGGCACCACCGCCTCTTGCGCCGTCGCAATCTGGTGAAAGATAGCGAAGCCGTCCACCTCACCGGCGGCGGCGAGCTGTGCCGATCCTACCTGCACCGGAGAGTTTGGCTGTTCCGCCGTGTCGACAATCAAGGATGCGTCGGCCGAAAGCGCACGGTCGAACGATGCCGCAAGAAGGGGGCCCTGCGCCGCAGGTTGCTGCGGGAATGTGAGCGGCAGTGTAAGCGTGCCGGTCGGATCGCCGAAGAGGCTAAGCCTCACCTGCGCCGAACCGGTACCTTTATTCACTAGAGTGAACGCACTGGTCCAGTTCTCTTCTGCCGCTATATGCGGCATCGAGCCCACAAGATTTACGCCGGGGAGGGAAGAGGCTTCCTGCTCTATGGTGAAAATCTGCCCTGCGGCAAAATCTTGCCCCTCGATCACGAACGAACCCGAACGATCCATCCCGCCACCTATCGGTAATACCTGGAAGGTAATGGTGCCCGTTCCCATGCCGGATGCGGGATTGCTGAAAGTAACCCATGCTGGCGGCGTGCTTGTGGCCCATGGACATCCAGGCCCAGTGTCGATCATTATCACTCCTGTTCCCCCGGATGAGGTGAAAGCCTGCCCGCCTGAGCTAAGGGAATAGGAGCAGTCCGCCGGAGTAACTGTGATCGCGAAACTCTGTGCGTACGATGCAGCTCCCGTGCTATCGAGCAACGCAAGACTAAAGCTGAATAAACCCGCCGTGGTTGGGGTACCGCTAATCACACCAGTTAGCGGATCAAGCGCCAGCCCCGAAGGAAGCGACCCGCTCTTAACATTCCACCCGCTATAAGGCGTCGTTCCCCCATAGGCCCCAACCGCAGCATAGTAAGGAGTTCCTACATAGCCTGCGAGTAGTGCAGTAGTGATAATAAAGGGCCCTGGAGGCGGGTAGAGCGCGCTCCGTCCGATCACGTCGCTCTCTGTAAACCACAGCGCTCCATCCGGCCCAGTAGTAACGCCTCGATTTGGCACATTGTCGTACAGTGTAATAACCCCGTCCATTGTGATCCGCCCGAAGCCGTCGTCTGTTGTGAACCACAACGCGCCATCTGGTCCCCTGGTGATGCCATCGGAAAGGCTGCTCGGGATGCTATGCGGAGCGGGTATCGAATACTCAGTGATGACACCCGCCGTAGTGATTCGTCCGATTTTATTAGCGAGATACTCAACGAACCAAAGAGCCCCGTCCGCCCCTACAACGATGCCGGCGGGGATGCTGGTCGACGTTGGTATAGCGTACTCACTTATAACTCCAGCGGTAGTAATTCGTCCAATGACCCCGGGCCCGGTGCTCGGCTCAATCGTAAACCACAGCGCCCCATCCGGTCCGGTAACGATGCCGTCGGGTATGGCGGCAATAATATCCTTAAGCAAGGAAGGCACTAGGGGATACTCGGTGATAACCCCGTCGGTCGTAATTCGCCCAATATTATTGTGCTCGGTAAACCAGAGCGCCCCGTCCGGTCCTGCGGTGATCGAATTAGCTAGATTGGTCGCTACAGGCAGCGGATATACCGTGATGGCCCCGTCTGTAGTGACTCGGCCGATCGCTCCAGAATCCGTATACCACAACGCTCCGTCTGGTCCTGCGGTGATGCTCGTTAGGCTATGGGCTCCGCCTGAAGGGATTGGGTATTCGGTGATGACACCGTCAGTGCTGATCCGTCCGATATTGAGTGCGTACCATTCTGTGAACCAGAGCGCGCCGTCCGGACCCGCAGTGATTGCAAGTGCCAACGGGCCAAATGTCGGTGTGAGGAACTCGGTAGTCGATAGCTTCGGCTGCGCTAACGCGAGAGCGGGGTACAACGCGATTGCGACACTGAGCTTAGAAATACGGCACATTGTTGACTATTATCTGAAGTTTAAATGTTTTCGTTCGACTATAACATTCCTTCTTCAACAATTCCTGATGAAACTATGGTTGTCGGTATAAATATGGCTTCTACACCCTATTTCGGCTCCACTCCCACAGGCGCCGCCTTAGAAAGCGAGCAATTGATGAACTCCATCGGTATGGCGTAAGCTCCGCCAATCCCCAAGGAGAGGTGCCGGGGCACATGAAATCCTCCAACATCCTGGTAGTCGAGCGACAACCGGCCATTGATACTGGTCGTGCCAACCTGCTGGGTGAAATCCATAACAGTAAGGCGCCGCAAATCCCCTGGCTTAGGGTCTTGCGACGGCGCGAAATGAAATTCCATGGTGGCCTTCATGGCCGGAGTATCCACAGAGAGCTTGCCGGGTACGTTGTCCTGATCGATCTCCAGCGTGAAGCTCATCGCTTGGCTGCCGTCATGCCAAAGATAGCCGCCTCCCGGGCGGTTCTCTATGTGCGGGTTTTCCTTTTTCCCACCCGTGATCGAAGAGCCCAGGAAAGGCCAATACATCTGAAAAAAGCCGCCGATCGCCTGCTTTAAACTGTTCTCGATGTTGGCCTGGTTTGCGGGAGCGCCGTCCGGCCACGCAATGTCGATTTGCGGCGTCCGGTCCGCCATGGCGCGCACCCGGATCGAAATTCCCGCGAGTTGCTTGCGTAATTCGTCAGGGGGCGTTTGACCCAGTTGCTTAAAGACGCTTCCGTAATCGACCGTAGCGCCGCAATCGAGACCCGGTATGCCGTCGGGATGATAGTAGCTCGCGCCAATGTCGGCCGCCAGTTTTACGGCGTCCACAGGCGCCTGCTGCGCGCTGAGTAAACTCACGCCCATCGTCGCCAAGCCAGCCAGACACCCGGAAATACGCATACACGAAGTCTGACCGAGAGACGCCTACTTTGTCCAGCAGCATGACACGCCTTCCCGGGAATACTATTTCTTCTTAGGCGGATATTTCTCCAGCGCCTTCCGCACCAAATCATCTAGTTTGGCATCCAGGCTGCGCGTATCGTTTTTCTTTTCGACGGCGATCACGCGCCAAACCAACGCTCCCGTGGCGGAGTCTACGAGCGCGATCACCAGCGTTCCCTCCGCATAAGACACGGGTTCCAAGTGAGTTCCTCTGCCCCTAAAGTCCGGGAGGTTCACAAACTTCGTCTTGTCTGCCGTCGTAATGTAATAGTGCACGTCCAAATCGGATTTTCCGGAAACCATCAGCAGGCCGCGCGCCGTCAAGCTGCCCGCGATGGCCGCCTCCACCTGCTTCTTGAGCACATCGCCGCTAGTGTCCAGCTCGCCATAGCAGATCGCGAAGGTTTTGTAGTGCGAAAAGTCAGCCGCCCGATCGGATTTGGCAGTGATCTTCCCAAACACGCAGGTAGCCGTGAGCCAGAAGATCGCCAGCGCCCTCACCAGCTGTTGATGCCACAGCCGCGCCGCGCTGTCAATCCTGTCCTACCAGGACGTCGGTGAAGTACTCGTGAACACGCCCGTCGGGCTCACATGAAATCCCAGCAGATTGACCGGCGGTCCTGAGGTCATTACCTTGAGCGTCCCCAGGCGCCCGATTACCTGCGGATATTTCTGCGTGAGCGTGATCGCCGTGTGCTCTGTGTGCGCCAGCGTGAAAGAATCGGTCAGCAGTGTGGCGCCGCTCGTGTCATAAAACGTGAGGAATACCGAAATGTCCTGCGACGCCGAGGGATTCACCAGTGCAATTCCGGACGTGTAGCCGTTCGTGTGATCGAACGGCAGCACCCATTGCGGCTTCCCAGAAAAATCCAGGGGCTCGGACGCCTCGCTCGGGCGTGAAACCGTCGGCGGCCTTTGGAAAATCACCGTGCCGGCGACAGTGGCACCCGGCGCAATCGCCGCGCTAAGCTGCTCCACGAAAACCGTCTCCATCAACGCCCAGCCCTGCGCGAGCGACGCTTGCGAGCCCGCGGTCTGAATGGTCACGCTGCCGTGTGCCGGAATCGCCCCGTAAATCACGGACCCGGTCAAGATATTGGTCTGCAGCGACAGCGGAGCGCCGGCGTCGTCAAAGAAACTGAGCTTGTATAAGGAGGGCGCTGCATCGATATTGTTCAGGGAGATGATGGTCTGCCAGCCGTCCCCATCCACCACCTGCGAGATGACCCCAGGCTGGCCTGACGTCGTCGATTGCTGCGCAAAAATAACGCTTGCCGCGAGCGCCAACAGGAACAGTGTGCTTTTCATAGCGGCAGAATATCACCGCATGCGGCTCGCTGGACCGCCATGAAATGCCCTAAAATTCAGCCCTAAACGGCCTTATGAACGCTTACAGCCCCGCCAGCCGTAGCGTGCGCGCCGGCTCCTCGCCCAGCCACTCCGGGTGCGCCGCCGTCGAGTCAAAAATAGACGTGGTCTTGAAAAGTTCGTAAGCCCCGCCCACCGCCAGCTTCGCCGTTTTCGCGCGCAGCCGCGCCGCCTGCAGCTTCGTAAGCGGCTTGAAAGTCGCGGCAGCTTTGAGTGCCTGCTCCAGGATCTTCATGCTGTCGATGCCCGTAATCACCACCGACGTCGGTAGGCTTAGCGCGTAATGCAGGCATTCCACCGGAGTCACCGCGCCGCTCTTCAGAATCACGCCGTTCCCCATGCTTTTCATTCCCAGGACCCCAATCCCCGCCGCCGCCAGTTCCGGCAGCACCTTCTTTTCGAAACTGCGGAAATGAGTGTCCATCAAGTTCAGCGGCATTTGCACCGTGTCGAAGCGAAAGCCATGCCTCTTCGCGGTTTCAAGCATGTACAGATGCACGCCCGGATCTTTGTGCCCCGTGAATCCGATGAACCGAATCTTCCCCGCCTTGCGTGCCGCGACAAATGCCTCCATCGCGCCGCCCGCGGAGAAAATTCGATCGACGTCGTCGTAACGAATCACCTCATGATGCTGCAGCAAATCGATCTCATCCATCCGCAGCCGCTTGAGTGACTCATCCAGTTGCCGCGCCGCCTCCTCCTTCGTCCGCCCGTCCACCTTCGTCATGACGAACGCCCGCGACCGGTAGCCCTCGCGCAGCGCCTTGCCCAGCCGCTTCTCGCTTTCCCCCTCCCGGTAATCCCAGGAGTTGTCCATGAACGTCAACCCGCCATCGAGCGCCGTCCGCACCAGTCGCACCGCCCCCGCGCTAGAAAGTTGCGGGCTCCCCAGATGGTAGCCCCCCAAACCCACAGCGGAAACCTGAACGCCAGTGCGGCCCAACGCGCGATAGAGCATATTCATAGATTACGGTTTTGGCAGCGCCTGCGCCGCTGCCAAGTGCGCGCGCAGCGTAGGCAGAGTCTGCCGCGCCCAATTTTTCACGTCCGGATCGCTGCCGGAGTTGGCTTCTTTTTCGAACGCTGCGATATCCTTCTCATGATCCTCCACCGCCGTCCGCGCAAATTCGCGGTCGAAATCAGCCCCGCTCTTCGTAGCCAGAGGCGTCGAATAAACCATCCTCGCGTCATCCGGCGGCAAGCTGACGCCCTTCTGTTTCGCAAGCGCTTCCAGTTCGCGATTCCCTTTGCTATGGTCGTCAATCAATCGTCGCGACAGGTTCTTTACCGCCTGGCTTTGGCCCTTCTCCAGCCCCAGCCGTCCCATGTGAACTTCCATCATCCCGCCTTTGGCAGCATCCTGAATGAACCTCTGGTCCTGCACGTTTAGGTTTTGCGCCTGCGCCGGAACACTCCACAAAGCCACCGCCGCCAGAACCCCCGCCAGTCGTATAAAGGTGAACATAGAAACTCCTTTCGGCGGTTAGAGTGTCGCCGTAAAGAGCCTGTTTCCCTTCGCGCATAAATAGAAAGGCCGGCGCGTCGCATAAGGGCGCCGCGCCGGCTTGAATCGTTTAGTTAGTTTTAAAGCTTCGCTTAGTGCCGTTCCGCGGGAACCGTATTCAAAGCGGAAATCAGCGCCCGCCCTTCCGGCGTCGGACGGGCATTCCCGTTCACAACCTCTTTCGTGCTGAGCGGCATCCCGTACATGGCTTCGTTCTCTTCCCGGTCCGGACGCATGGTGGTGCCCTTCAGCGAAATGCCCGCGAACACGCCGCGCGAGCGCGACCACGACAACATCTCGGCCGAAAGCTTGGCGTCCGTTTGCGCGGAGGCATCGCGGCCCACCGGACCCGCCGCCACTTCGCCTTCGGCGCCCACGGTGAACTTATCGCCCATCAGCCGCTCGGCTCCGCGGTGATTCATCACCAGCATAATGACGTCGGCCTCGGACCCGCCGATCTGGAAGCCCACGCTGCCACCCTCTACGCGGATTGCCGCCGGCGCGGACCAGCCCCGCGCCTTATCGTCACGGCAGGTAATGAAACCCTTGCCGAACTGCCCGCCAACGATGAAGGCCCCTTTCTTCAAGCCCGGAACGATAACGGCGCATTGCGCCTTCTCCAGCAAATCGTGCGGAATGCCTTTATCGCCCGCGTTCATAAGTTCAGAAAAAACACTCGACGCCGCGGTCAGGCGCTCGGCGGCTTCTCTTCGTTCCTTGTCACCAGGGGCAGCGAAGAGGCAGGCCGTCATGGTCAAAAATCCTAGGGTTTTACGCATGTCGGAAATCTCCTTACATTTATCTATAGCAATTGTTTTGCCGCGATTTTAAGCCCCATGCCTTCAACGCAGCCTCAAATGCTCCCAGCGCGCGAGCACGCACAATTTGCGTTCCCCGCAATTTTGACCTGCGCTTACGGCAGCTTTGTCAGCTTCACCGGCTGTGTCAAAGACGTGATGCGAAGTTTGTGATGCGCGGCGAGCGATGCCAGATCCTCCGCATCTAAGGACTCGGAACAATCGAGATCCAATCCATACATCAGTGATAACGTGTTGGCGCTATGCCGCAACCCCAGCATGTGTCCGATCTCATGCACGGAGATCCGGTAGAGCTCCGTACGGCTCAACGCCACCGCTGGATTGAACACGATCCAACCCTCAAAACCCAACCGGTCCGGAAACTGCGAGCGCGCCGCCATATTTTCCGGCTCCGGCTCGAACAGATCACGCTTCCCGTCTACCAGTTCAATGGCGCAGTTTTCACTGTCGTCCTCGTGCCAATTCAGATCGAGTATAGTCGCCCAGAAGTTCAATGCCGCCTTGAATTCCTCAGCCAGGACCGGATTCGCAGTCGCCAGCCGAACCCCCAAAATCATAGGTCCGTGCTTGAGTAATTCAGCGTGCCGCCCGCAGGTGGGATAGTTCGCGGTCCAGTTCGCGGCAGGCTCGGCCTTGGCCACCGCGCAGATTCCCCACAAGATCCAGAGGACCAGGAGGGACGCCGGCGACCGCCTCATTCCAATAATGTAGCGTCATGTCCGGCCTCCCGCCATAGGAAAGCGCCCGACCTCAAGCTGAAAATGACCCTAGGCTGTTAGTTCGCAGTCGCCTTCTGGTCCTTCACCTGTACTTCATTTACCACCTGCGCCACGTTCGGAACCTGCGCCGCCACTTTCGCCACTTCGGCGCGTTTAGCCTGCGAATCCACCTCACCCTTCAGGACCACCACCCGATTCTTCACATCGTATTTAAGGTTAGTATCCAGGCGGCTGGCCACCAGCGCCGCGTCTAGATTTTTCTCAATCCCTTTATCCAGGTCCGAGTTCACCGTCTTTGCTTCCTTCTCGACGCCCGGAGGTAGCACCGCCACTTGATTCGCCACCACCTGTCCACCAGCGGCAGCTTTTGCAATCGATTCCGCCTGACTCTTGGCATCGTCGCTAGCCACATGGCCGCTCAGAGTGACCACTCCGTTATCGCGGTCGTCGCTGACCGACACATCATTTAAACCCGACTGCTCGAGCGACTGCCGCACCGCGCCCGTGACATCCGGCGATTTGGTCGATGTGCGCGCGCAGCCAGTCAACGCGTAGAAAGCCAGCCGTAGGCCAATCATGGAAGATACTATAGATGCTTTCATAGTAACAGCCCTTTCTAACGAACGTGGTTGAACAAAAACCAAAGCACGATCAGCCCGGTAGGAACTCCTAACAGCCAAGCGCCAAAGTATTTCATAAAATGATCTCCCGGCCGGATACGGTGCAATCCAAGTTCCGCGATGAAACTAACGGATTTTCAGCTATTTAGCTCGTTTCCCGTTGCATCCGGAATGCACAAATTGCATCCGGACGATTTGTTGTAACCTCGCCGCCCGCAGCAACCTCTATTCACGTTTCAGGGCGGAGTGCCCTGCATACATCAGGAGAATAAACTGCATGCCCCCCTCCAAAACTGCGAAAAAACCAGAATCCAACGTGCTTCTAGAAACCCTGGTTGCCTTCAAAAAAGGTGACTTTTCGGTCCGCATGCCGGTAGACCTGGTGGGCATGGACGGCAAAATCGCCGACGCGCTCAACGACATCCTCGAGCTGAACGAAAAAATGGCGAATGCCTTCGATCGCATCAGCCGTTCGGTGGGCAAAGAAGGCAAGATCGCCCAGCGCGCGTCGATCGGGACCACCAGCGGGAAATGGACGGAGTGCATTGACTCAGTCAACAGCCTGATCGGCGATCTGGTCCAGCCCTCCACCGAAGTCGCCCGCGTCATTGGCGCCGTAGCCAAAGGCGACCTCTCGCAGACCATGTCGCTCGATGTCGACGGCCGCCCCCTGCGCGGAGAATTCCTGCACACCGCGCGCGTCGTCAACACCATGGTCGATCAGCTCAATTCGTTCGCGTCCGAAGCCACCCGTGTAGCCCGCGAAGTCGGTACCGAAGGCAAGCTCGGCGGACAAGCGGTGGTAACCGGTGTAGCCGGAACCTGGAAAGATCTCACGGAAAGCGTGAACTCGATGGCCAGCAACCTGACCAATCAGGTCCGCAACATCGCCGGCGTAACCACGGCCGTGGCCAAAGGCGATTTGACCACCCGCATCACCGTCGACGCCCGCGGCGAAATTCTGGAACTCAAAAACACCATCAACACCATGGTCGATCAGTTGAGCTCATTCGCCGCCGAAGTCACCCGTGTGGCCCGCGAAGTCGGTACCGAAGGACGCCTCGGCGGACAAGCCGAAGTCCGCGGCGTAGCTGGCGTGTGGAAAGATCTCACGGATTCCGTCAACTCGATGGCCGGCAACCTGACCAACCAAGTCCGCAACATCGCTGAAGTCACCACCGCCGTTGCCAAAGGCGATCTCTCGACGCGCATCACCGTCGACGCCCGCGGCGAAATTTTGCAGCTGAAAAACACCATCAATACCATGGTGGATCAGCTCAGCTCTTTCGCCGCCGAAGTCACGCGCGTAGCCCGCGAAGTCGGAACCGAAGGCCTGCTGGGAGGCGAAGCCGACGTCCCCGGAGTCGGCGGCACCTGGAAAGATCTAACAGACTCCGTCAACTCCATGGCCGGGTAACCTCACAGCCCAAGTCCGCAACATCGCCGAAGTCACCACCGCCGTTGCCAAAGGCGACCTGTCCCGCAAAATCACCGTGACTGTGCGCGGCGAAATTCTGGAACTGAAGAACACCATCAATACGATGGTCGACCAGCTCAGTTCCTTCGCCTCGGAAGTAACGCGCGTAGCGCGCGAAGTCGGCACCGAAGGCAAACTCGGCGGCCAAGCGAAAGTGGAAGGCGTAGCCGGCACCTGGCGCGATCTCACCGATAGCGTGAACTTCATGGCCGGAAACCTGACCTCGCAAGTCCGCAACATCGCCCAGGTCACGACGGGCGTGGCCAAAGGCGATCTCTCCACTAAAATCACCGTCGATGCTCGCGGCGAAATTCTAGAGCTGAAGAACACCATCAACACCATGGTTGACCAGCTCAACTCGTTCGCCAGCGAAGTGACGCGCGTAGCCCGCGAAGTCGGAACCGAAGGCAAACTCGGCGGACAGGCCCAAGTGAAAGGCGTCGGCGGCGTCTGGAAAGATCTGACGGACTCGGTCAACTCCATGGCCGGCAACCTAACCAACCAAGTCCGTAACATCGCTGAAGTGACCACCGCCGTGGCGCGCGGCGATCTCTCCACAAAAATTACGGTCGACGTGCAAGGCGAAATTCTAGCCCTGAAAAACACCATCAATACGATGGTCGATCAGCTCAATTCGTTCGCATCTGAAGTCACGCGCGTAGCCCGCGAAGTCGGTACCGACGGCAAACTCGGCGGCCAGGCCCAAGTGAAAGGCGTCGGCGGCGTCTGGAAAGATCTGACGGATTCCGTGAACTCCATGGCCGGCAACCTAACCGCCCAAGTCCGCAACATCGCCGAAGTAACCACCGCCGTCGCGACCGGCGACTTGTCCCGCAAAATCACAGTGGACGTCCGCGGCGAAATTCTGGAGCTGAAAAACACCATCAACACCATGGTCGATCAGCTCAACGCCTTCGCCGGCGAAGTCACCCGTGTAGCGCGCGAAGTCGGCACCGAAGGCAAGCTCGGCGGGCAAGCCGAAGTGAAAGGCGTCGGCGGCGTCTGGAAAGATCTCACCGACAGCGTCAACTTCATGGCCGGCAACCTGACCTCGCAAGTCCGCAACATCGCCCAAGTCACCACCGCCGTAGCGAAAGGCGACTTATCTACCAAGATCACCGTCGACGCCCGCGGCGAAATTCTGGAGCTGAAAAACACCATCAATACGATGGTCGATCAGCTCAACGCCTTCGCCGGCGAAGTAACCCGCGTGGCCCGCGAAGTCGGCACCGAAGGCAAACTCGGCGGACAAGCCGACGTGCACGACGTAGCCGGCACCTGGAAAGATTTGACGGACTCCGTCAACTCCATGGCCAGCAACCTGACCAGTCAGGTCCGCAACATCGCCGAAGTGACCACCGCCGTCGCCAAAGGCGACCTCTCGCGCAAAATCACGGTAGACGTCCGCGGCGAAATTCTGGAGCTGAAGAACACCATCAACACCATGGTCGATCAGCTCAACGCCTTCGCCGGCGAAGTCACGCGCGTGGCCCGCGAAGTCGGCACCGAAGGCAAGCTCGGCGGACAAGCCGAAGTGAAAGGCGTCGGCGGCGTCTGGAAAGATCTCACCGACAGCGTCAACTTCATGGCCGGCAACCTGACCTCGCAAGTCCGCAACATCGCCCAAGTCACCACCGGCGTAGCGAAAGGCGATCTCTCCACCAAAATCACCGTCGACGCCCGCGGCGAAATTCTGGAGCTGAAGAACACCATCAACACCATGGTCGATCAGCTCAACGCCTTCGCCTCCGAAGTCACCCGCGTAGCCCGCGAAGTCGGCACCGAAGGCAAACTCGGCGGCCAAGCCGACGTCCGCGGCGTCGCCGGCACCTGGAAAGATTTGACGGACTCCGTCAACTACATGGCCAGCAACCTCACCAACCAGGTCCGCAACATCGCCGGCGTGACCACCGCCGTGGCGCGCGGAGATTTAACCACCATCATCACCGTCGATGCCCGCGGCGAAATTCTGGCGCTCAAGAACACCATCAACACCATGGTCGATCAGCTCAGCTCCTTCGCATCGGAAGTCACGCGCGTAGCCCGCGAAGTCGGCACCGAAGGCAAGCTCGGCGGCCAGGCCGAAGTGAAAGGCGTAGCCGGGACCTGGAAAGATCTCACCGACAACGTCAACTTCATGGCCGGCAACCTCACCAACCAAGTCCGCAACATCGCCGAAGTGACCACAGCCGTCGCGCGCGGCGATCTATCGCGCAAAATCACCGTCGACGTCCGCGGCGAAATTCTGGAGCTGAAGAACACCATCAACACCATGGTCGATCAGCTCAGCTCCTTCGCCTCCGAAGTCACGCGCGTAGCCCGCGAAGTCGGCACCGAAGGCAAGCTCGGCGGACAAGCCGACGTCCGCGGCGTCGCCGGCACCTGGAAAGACCTCACAGACTCCGTCAACTCCATGGCCGGCAACCTGACCGCGCAAGTCCGCAACATCGCGCAGGTGACCACCGCCGTCGCCAACGGCAACCTCTCCCGCAAAATCACCGTCGACGTCCAAGGCGAAATTCTGGAGCTGAAAGACACCATCAACACCATGGTCGATCAGCTCAACTCCTTCGCCAGCGAAGTCACCCGCGTAGCCCGCGAAGTCGGCACCGACGGCAAACTCGGCGGCCAAGCCGAAGTGAAAGGCGTAGCCGGAACCTGGAAAGATCTCACCGACAACGTCAACTTCATGGCCGCCAACCTGACCACGCAAGTGCGCGGCATCGCCAAAGTCGTAACCGCCGTCGCCAACGGCGATCTGAAGCGCAAACTGATTCTCGAAACCAAAGGCGAAATCGCCGAGCTCGCCGACACCATCAACGGCATGATCGACACCCTGGCCACCTTCGCCGATCAGGTCACCACCGTCGCCCGCGAAGTCGGCATCGAAGGCAAGCTAGGCGGCCAAGCGCGCGTCCCCGGCGCCGCCGGCATCTGGCGCGATCTCACCGATAACGTCAACCAGCTAGCCGCCAACCTGACCACCCAAGTCCGCGCCATCGCCGAAGTCGCCACAGCCGTGACCAAAGGCGACCTCACCCGTTCCATCGCGGTCGAAGCGCAAGGCGAAGTTGCCTCGCTCAAAGACAACCTCAACGAAATGATCGTCAACCTCGCCGCCACCACCCGCAAAAACAACGAGCAGGACTGGCTGAAAACCAACATCGCGAAATTCACCGGCATGATGCAGGGCCAGCGCGACCTCCTCACCGTCGCGCAGCTCCTGCTCTCCGAACTGACGCCGCTGATCGGCGCCCAACACGGCACCTTCTATATCACCGACACCAGTCGATGAAACCCCCGTGCTCTCGCTCCTCACCGGCTACGCCATCGGCGACGAGGAAGACGTCCCCAAGCGCTTCAAGATCGGACAAGGCCTGGTCGGCCAGTGCGCCCGCGAGAAAGAACGCATCCTGGTCACGCGACGTCCCCGGCGACTACGTAAAAATCAACTCCAGCTTAGGCGGCAGCACTCCGTCTAAGCATCGTCGTCCTCCCGGTGCTCTTCGAAGGCGACGTCAAAGCCGCCATCGAACTCGCCTCCTTCGGCCAATTCAACGATGTCCACCTGGCATTCCTCGATCAGCTAACCCAATCCATCGGCATCGTGCTGAACACCATCGCCGCCACCATGCGGACCGAGCAACTCCTGCAACAAAGCCAGGCGCTAGCCGAAGAACTCCGCAGCCAGCAGCTCCAGTTACGCACCACCAACGCCGAACTGCAGGAGAAAGCCCAACTCCTAGCCGAACAGAAAACCGAAGTCGAAACCAAAAACCTGGAAGTCGAGCAAGCCAAGAAGGCGCTCGAAGAAAAAGCCGAACAGCTCTCGCTCACCTCCAAGTACAAGAGCGAATTCCTCGCCAACATGAGCCATGAGCTGCGCACCCCGCTCAACAACCTGCTCATCCTCGCCCGCATGCTCTCCGAAAACTCCGACAAGAACTTGACCACCAAACAAGTCAAGTTCGCCGAAACCATCCACACCTCCGGAACCGACCTGCTCGCCCTCATCAGCGACATCCTGGATCTCAGCAAGATCGAGTCCGGCAAGATGGACCTCGATATCGGCGGCGTCCGCTTCGCCGAACTCCAGGACTACTGCGGCGAAGACCTTCCGCCACGTAGCCGAAGGCAAGGGTCTCGACTTCGGCATCGAACTCGGCAGCGCCGTCACCAGCGAAATCATGCACACCGACGCCAAGCGCCTCCAGCAAGTGCTCAAGAACCTCCTGTCGAACGCCCTGAAGTTCACCGAGCACGGCGCCGTGAAGCTCACCATCGACAAAGCCGCCAGCGGCTGGAGCCTCGGCCACTCAATCCTCGGCCGCGCCAAATCCGTGATCGCCTTCACCGTCACCGACAGCGGCATCGGCATCCAAGCCGACAAACAGCGCATCATCTTTGAAGCCTTCCAGCAAGCCGACGGCACCACCAGCCGCAAGTACGGCGGAACCGGCTTGGGTCTTTCGATCAGCCGCGAGCTAGCTCGCCTCCTAGGCGGCGAAATCCGTTTGCAGAGCGCCCCCGGCGTCGGCAGCACCTTCACTCTGTACCTGCCGCAAACCTACGTCGCGCCCGCCCAAGCGCCGAAGAGCGAAGCCCTGAAGATCACGCCGATCCAACTCGATCAAGTCGCCGCCGCCACCGACGCCGAGGTCGATCTCATCCTCACCTCGCCGCTCGAGCATGAAGAACTTACGGAAGAACTGGTTCTCGATGACGATCGCAATCTAATCCAGCCCGGCGATTCCGTGCTCCTCATTGTAGAAGACGACCTAACCTTCGCCCGCATTCTCGTCGATCTCGCTCACGACCACAGCCTGAAAGCCCTGGTAGCCCTGCGCGGCAGCAGCGCCATGTCCCTAGCGCGCGAGTTCAAGCCCGGCGCCATCACCCTCGACATCACTCTCCCCGACGTCGCCGGATGGACCATCCTCGATCGCCTCAAGCATGACCCCGCCACCCGCCACATCCCCGTCCACATCATCTCCGGCGATGAAGACCGCCGCCGCGGCCTGGCCCTCGGCGCCATGAGCTATCTCGAAAAAGCCGTCGCTAAAGATTCCCTGGTCGAAGCCTTCGCCGCCATCGAAGAGTCCGCGCATAAACGGGTGAAGAAACTTTTAGTGGTGTGTCCGGATCGGAGCGAGCGCCAGAATATCACCGATGTGGTTGCCGCCCACGACCTCGAAGTCATTGAAGTCGAAACCGCCGGCGAAGCCTTGGCCGTGGTGAAGCAACAATACCTCGATGGCATCATCGTCCACCTGCAGATGGAAGGAATCGAACCGCTGCAGCTAGTGGAGGAAATCCAAAACCAGCTCAGCCCGCATGTGCCTCCAGTCATCTTAATGGCAACGCGTCCATTCTCAGCACGCGAAGAGCAGGAACTCGCACACGCCGCGCGCATCAGCGTGGTCAAACGCGCCAACACGCTAGAACGAGTCCTCGATGAGACCGTCCTGCTTCTACACCGCGCCGAAGGCGACCTCACTGAAGAACAGTGCCGAATTCTCGAAAACCTGCGCAAGACCGATCCCACCCTGATCGGCAAAACCGTGCTGGTGGTCGACGACGACGTCCGCAACATTTTCGCGCTCACCAGCCTGCTCGAAGAACACAACATGAAAGTGGTCCACGCCGAAAACGGCCGCGCCGGCATCGAACTGCTGCAAGCCCGCCCCGAAATCGACCTGGTGCTGATGGACATCATGATGCCCGAAATGGACGGCTATGAAACCATGAGCACCATCCGCCAGATCCCCGAATTCCGCACGCTTCCCATCGTCGCGCTGACCGCGAAAGCCATGAAGGGCGATCGCGCCAAGTGCCTGGAAGCCGGCGCTTCCGACTACATCACCAAGCCGGTTGACATCGAACAATTGTTCTCGGTATTGCGCGTCTGTATGGGCAGCGATCAGTACGAAGCCAGCCAAATGGTGGCGCCGGGTGCGTAAATCAGATTTGCCTAAAAATACTTTGAGATGATAGGAACTGCAGTGGCAGCAGAAAGTCCAGCACTCCACGGGCGCGCGCCGGACAGGGCAAAAATCCTTCTGGTGGACGATACGCCGGAGAACCTCATTTCCTTGGAGGCCGCGCTCGAAGGATTGGGCCAGGATCTGGTCCTCGCCTCCTCCGGCACGCAAGCGCTGCGCCAACTTCTCGAAGACGACTTCGCCGCCGTTCTGCTGGACGTCAAAATGCCGGAGATGGACGGCTTTCAAACCGCCGAGTTGATCCGCGCCCGCAAACGCTCCCGGCACACGCCCATCCTGTTCCTCACCGGCTATAAGAGCGACGAGCAGCTCTTCCGCGGCTACGACCTCGGCGCGGTGGATTTCCTCTTCAAGCCCATCGTCCCCGAAATCCTGCGCTCCAAAGTCAAAGTGTTTGTCGAATTGAGCCGCAACAACGCCCTGCTGCAGCGTCAGGCCGAAGTGCTCAGCAAGGCCGAACAGAAATTTCGCTCGCTGCTCGAAGCCGCCCCAGACGCCATGGCCGTTGTCGATGGCAAAGGCGACATCGTTCTAGTCAACGCACAGGTGGAAAAAGTTTTCGGCTACCGCCGCCAGGAGCTGCTAGGGAAATCCATCGGTGTTCTAGTCCCGGAGCGTTTTCGCGAGCGCCACCTCACCCATCGCGCTAATTTCTTCGAAGAGCCCCGCAACCGCCCCATGGGCTCCGGCCTCGAACTGTTCGGCGTCCGCAAAGACGGCACCGAATTCCCCGTCGAAATCAGCCTCAGCCCGCTCGATACCGAAGAAGGCCTGCTGGTCACCGCCGCCATCCGCGACGTAACGCAGCGCAAGAAAGCCGATCAGGAAATCCGCGATCTCAATGCCAGCCTGGAACAGCGCGTAGCCGAGCGCACCGCGGAGCTGCTCGAATCGAACGAAGCCCTGCGCAAATCCAACGACGATCTAAACCAGTTCGCCTACGCCGCCAGCCACGATCTTGCAGGAGCCTCTAAGACTGGTCGCGCTCTACAGCCAGATCCTCCAGAAAAAACACATCAGCCAGCTCGACTCGCAAGCCGGCCAGTATATTTCCTACGTCATCAGCGGCGCCCATCGCATGGAAACGCTGCTGCGCGATCTGCTGGCCTACTCGCAAGTCGGCTCCACTGGCGAAGGGCCGGCCACCCCCGTGGTGTGCACGGAAGCTTTGAGCAAAGCGCTCCTCAACCTGCAAGCCAGCATCGATCAAACCCAGGCACAGATCTCCTGGAACGGACTGCCCACCGTCCGCGCGCACGAAATCCGCCTGGTGCAATTACTGCAAAACCTGGTGGGCAACGCCATCAAATACCGCGGCGCCGAGCGCCCCGCCATTCATGTGGACGCCGAACGCCGCCCTGGCGCCTGGCTCTTCTCAGTGAAAGACAACGGCATCGGCATCAAGCCCGAGTACGCCGAACAGATCTTCGGTATTTTTAAGCGCCTGCACGGCGCCAGCTACCCCGGAACCGGAATCGGCCTCGCCATCTGTGAAAGAATCGTCAAAAGCTACGGCGGCCAGATCTGGGTGGAATCCGCGCTGGGCGAAGGCTCCACTTTTTATTTCACTCTACCGGATCGTTCCGAATGACTACCAAAAACCAAGGCCAAGGCGTCGCTCCGCAAGAGTCGTCCCCGGACCGCGAGTCGGTCCGCGATTTCATCTCCATGGCCGCGCATGATCTGCGCGAACCGCTCCGCGCCATTCGCCTGGGCGCGCGCCTCTTGGGAGCCGAAGGCGGCGAGCGCTCCCAGGAAGACGCCGCCCAAGGCGCCCGCTACCTTCTGGATGGCAACCCAGCGCCTGGAGACTTTGATCCGCGACATCGCCGAGTATTGCTACGAGGAAGTACGCGAGCCCGAGCTGCGCGAGACCGACCTCGAGTGCGTTCTTCCTCGAAGCGAAAAATGAACTAGCCGCCGAAATCAAGAGCAGCGGAGCCCGGATCACCCACGACCCGCTTCCGATATTGCAGGCAAATTCTGCCTCGCTCACCGCGGTATTCCGCTGCCTGCTCAGCAATGCTTGCAAGTTCCGCGGCGAAGCGCCCCCCG
Organism: Bryobacterales bacterium; assembly: GCA_963745995.1. Lineage (GTDB taxonomy): Bacteria > Acidobacteriota > Terriglobia > Bryobacterales > Bryobacteraceae > Palsa-187. The sequence goes on along the minus strand of CAVUZF010000004.1, from coordinate 822,570 downwards.
TGGTTCACGTCGCAGCCGCTCAGGACGCCGGCGAGTGGGTTTTCTCCGTCCGCGACAACGGCGCCGGTTTTGATCCTGCCTACAGCACTCGCATCTTCCGCCCGTTCGAGCGCCTCAACGGCAAACAATACCCGGGCAGCGGCTTGGGACTGACTCTCGCCAGAAAAGCCATCGAACAGCACGGCGGCCGCATCTGGGCCGAGTCAAACCCCGGACGCGGCACTACCGTTCGCTTCACTTTGCCGGTGTAGCAGGTCCCGCACGTACGGTCCCAGCTTCATGAATTCGTCCAGCCTGGACGGCTTCCGGAAGTATCCGGTCGCATTCAAAAACGCCGCTTGCGCCTTGTCTTTTTGCGAATCCGACGAAGTCAGTATCACCACCGGCACCTGCCCGCAGGTCGGACTCTGCCGCACCCGCTCCAGAATCTGCCCCCCCGTTTTCTTGGGAAGATTCAGGTCCAACAAAAACAGATGCGGACGATGCAAGCTGACGTCCCGGTCCATAGTCTCGATAAAATCTACTCCTTGTTCCCCGTCGTCAAATACCTGGAGCTCGAAATCCAGACCGGATTGCTCCAGCGCCTCACGAACCAGAAGAACGTCCGGTTCAGCATCTTCTACTAAAACAATATGAAAGCGGAGCCCGCTCATGTTATTCCTTCTAGCATCTGGAGCACCAGACGCGCTATCCGATTCTGCGTAGCGGCCTCGGCGCTCTCCTGCGCCAAACCCGCATCCGCTTTCGCAAATTCCGACAGCCGTTTATATAAGGTTCGCAGGCTGATTCCCAGGATCTCCGCCGTCCGCATCCGGTTGTTGTTGGTATGTTTCAAGGTGAGCCGGATATATGCTTCTTCCATTTCCTGGAGCGGTCTTCCCGGTTCAAACGTGAGCGCCGCGGATGCCGCCGGTGGCGCCTGCACCGCCGTCTGCATCCTCCGCGGAAGATGGAAGCCTGGAGGGAAATGCTGCACGGACAGTGCACCTTCGCGAGCGATAATTACTGCCCGCTCCAGAATGTTGCGCAGCTCGCGAATATTGCCGGGCCAGGAATAGCTCATCAACATCCCTAGCGCTTCCGCATCGATATGCGTCACCCGGCAATCGTTGCGCTGGTTCAAAATGCGGATCAGCGCCTCTGAAATCCCTGGAATATCTTCCTTGCGATGCCGCAGCGGCGGCAGCAGAATGTTAAACACGTTCAACCGGTAATACAGATCCTCGCGCAATTGTTTCTTATCCAGACGCCTCATCTAGCGGACGATTCGTGGCCGCCAGCACCCGTACGTCCACCGAAATCTCGCCCTGCGCGCCCAGCCGCCGAACTTTCGAGTCCTCCAGGACCCGCAGCAGCTTCGCCTGCATCGGCATCGGCATTTCCGCGATCTCATCCAGGAACAGCGTGCCACCGCTCGCGTGCTCGAAACACCCCGCCTGCCGCCCAATCGCGCCCGTAAACGCGCCCTTCTCGTGGCCGAACAGCTCGCTCTCGATCAAACTTTCCGGAATCGCCGCGCAGTTGATCGCGATAAACGGCCCCGCCGCCCGCGGACTCAACTTATGAATCGCCGCCGCTGCCCGCTCTTTTCCCGTACCGCTCTCTCCGCTGATCAACACCGAAGCCGCCTTCGGCGCCACCTGCTGGATCAGCGAAAAGACATGGCGCATGGGTTCGGACGTCCCCACCATATCGCCCAGCACTCCATGCAGCGTAAGCTGCCGCTGCAAGCGCTCTGTCTCCGTGATCAGCGTCTTTTGCCGGATGGCCCGTTCCAGCAGCGGCGCCAAGATCGCCTGCTGTGCCGGTTTCTCCAGGAACCAGAACGCACGCAGGTCGTGAATAATCGCCAGCGCCTCGCGGATGCTCCCCAGTCCTGTCAGTACCACCGCCGGCGTCAGATCGCCGCGACCCAATAAAGTCTTGAGCAAGGTGTAGCCGTCCATGCGCGGCATCATCAGATCGGTGACAATCGCATCGACGGGGTTCGCGCCCAGCTTCTCCAGCGCTTCCTCGCCATCGCTCGCTACCTCCGCAACGTAGCCCAGCGCCGTGACGATCCTCGCCAGGTCTCGCCGCTCCTGCGGATCGTCATCTACAATCAAAACCCGGGCGAGCGCGGACTTCGGCGCCATAGGACCATATTCTACCTGACTGGCCTGATCGATCGCGGCGGTCTCCGTCATATTAGAGGTCTCCTCAGTGTGCTCTTCAACTGCAGTTTCTGCAGCGCACCGTAATACTTTCTTACTTTTTCTGCACTCGACTTCTGGATTCGCGACAGCTATTTACATCCGCTATACGAGCGCAATAATAGCTTGCGCGCGCGGTGATGCCGAGTCTTCACGTTGGCTACTGTCAAGGAAAGCGAGCGCGCCGTCGCCGCCACACTCAGTTCGCGGAGATCGCGCAACTCTATGATCGTTCGATATTTCTCCGGCAGCCGGGTCAGCGCCCTCCGCAGCCGCGCGGTCTCCTGCCGCCGCTGCAGTTGCATATCCGCCGGAGCCGTCGGATCCGCCAGCCGCTCTGCTACGTTCCCAGGAAGCGATTTCACCGGGGCGATCGCCTTGCCGCGCCGCAAGTGAATGACTTCATTCGATGTGATCCTGCTCAGCCAAGTCTTAAAACTCGCCTCGCGCCGGAATTGACCCAAGTTGTGAAACGCCTGCAGCACCGCTTGCTGCACCACGTCTTCCGCTTCCGAATCGTTCCGTAAACGCATTCTGGCAAAGCGGGTTAGCGGCCCCAGATGCGGTCTCACCAGATCCACAAAGGCATCCGTTCGGCCTTCGAGCACCGAATCGATAAGCCATTCGTCCGCGTCTTTCGCAGGCGCCCCGCTACGCCCAGTCCACTCAGACATGCTTCCGCCGTAAACAGGATTCGTTTCGATTGACTGATACATTGGACGCAGCTATTGCACGTCACCGGCCAACGAAGCGATCTTGAAACAGCCTTCGGTGTCCTCGGATCTAAGGAGCGTCGGAATTCATCCCTGAAAGGTACTACCATGACTGAGACCATACGCGACCTCCTGATCGATGAAATGCAGGACCTCTACGACGCCGAAAAACAACTGGTGAAGGCGCTTCCGAAAATGGTGAAAGCCGCCTCGAGCGAAGAGCTCAGCCAGGCCTTCGCCGGCCACTTGGAGCAAACCAAGGGTCACGTGCAGCGCCTGGAACAAGCCTTCCAGATACTCGATCGGAAACCCAAGAACAAAGCCTGCGCCGCCATGAAAGGTCTGATTACCGAAGCCCAGGAACGCATCGAAGCCAACGACGAAGGCGCGCTCGCCGATTCCGCCATGATCTGCGCCGCGCAAAAGGTGGAGCACTACGAAATCGCTGGCTACGGAACTCTCAAAGCCTGGGCCGAAGAACTGGGGCTCGACGACGTAGCCGCTCTGCTCGACGAAACCCTGCGCGAAGAGAAAGAAGCCGACGAGAAGCTGACCACCATCGCCGGTAAAGTGATGTCGTCGGAAGAAATGTCGGAGACCCGTTCCAGCCGCTAGTTCCCGAACGCCACCGCAAGACCGTACAGTTTTTGCGTGGGATCCAATTCGGGCGTGATTCTGGGCCGCCCCACCAGATGCTTGTGGATCGCATGATCCATGTGGGTCTGATACACGTAGCGGCCCAGAAACCACCCCATCGCCCCGCCCGCCACAATGTCGGAAGCAAAATGCCGCTGCGCCGTAAACCGCGCCGCGCTCACCACCCCCGCCAGGCTATAAACGACGATGGGAACCACCTTCGATCCATGCCCGTATTCATGCGCGATCACCGAAGCCAACGACCACGACTCAATCGAGTGTCCCGACGGAAACGAATCCCCCGCCTTAAAAAAATGTCCGGGGTTACTGGGATTATCCGGCCGGTTCCTGCCCGCGACCGTCTTTAACGCTTCGACTACGATCAAGCTGTCGAGCAGCGCCTCGCCGCCCAGCACCGCCACCTCGCGCGGCTTCGCGTCGTCCTTCAGCACACCATAGCCATAGAAACCCGCCACCACCGGCAGCAGCGTGTAGGAAGCGCCAATCCGCGAGATATTGTTCCCCCAAGACACCTGCCCCTGGCTGTTCTCGAAAGTATTAATCGTGCGATGATCCGTTGCGATCAAGACCGCCGTCACGCCCGCGATCCCCACCCACCACTTCACATCCTGCCGCCGCATGTGAAACGGCGACGTCCAAATTTCTTTCTGGTCCAGCAGCGTATTTCCCAGAAGCTTGCCCGCCAGCGGCTTCCATCTCTCCGTGTCGCCCGGATAGAATATCCGGTCTCGCGAATCCATCGGCGCCGCATCCGCAGCGGCCGCCTCCTGGGGTATATCCTGAGCCTCTTGCGCCGGAGCCCACCCGGCCGCCAGCAGCAGCCCCGCCGCCAGGCTACGGCGCCTTATGTTCCACCGCATCCCGTACGGCCTCCTTCACGGCCCGCTTCAGTGCATCGGTAACAGTGTCCTGCAACTGCTCCGGATTTAACGGCACCTCCAGCGAATCCCCCGCCACTTCCCTCACCACCAGATCCAGCACCTCCGCCACGGGAGGCATTTCCTTCGTCAGCGCCTTGGCAACTTTTTTGGCGATCTTCTTCGTCTGCACCGGCTCGCTGTCAGTCCCGCTCGCTTGCGGCTCCGCGGCCAGTTCCCAGTCCTGCTGGAAAGTCTTGGCGATGCGGTTCGCCCCCCGCCGGTCGCGAAAAATCACGCCCACCTCACGCCGTCCATCCAACTCCAGCGTGCGCAAACTCTGGCTCCCGATGAAAATGTCGCTTCCATCCCGCAGAATCACCCGCGCATGCAGTCGAATCTGCGCCAGCTTGTGCGCCGGGAGTTTCGCCGCCCCGCCCAGGATCTTGATTTCGACGCCCGCGTTGCTTTTTTCCGTAAGAATCCGCAGCATCGCACTGTCGCTCACATTCGGATCGTAAATCAGCAGCTGCTTCTTCGCGCCCTCCAGAAACTTCGCCAACTCCGCCCGTGCGTTCAGCGGACTGATCAGCAGCGCCGCCGCTCCTGGAGCGTAGGGCTGCCGCAGCACGTCGGATTCAAACAACTTCATCGCCTCCCGCACCAGCTTGCGGTCTTCCAGAATCACGCCAAAGCTGCGGCTGTGGTCGATGTCCAAATAAGTGAAATTGAATGCCAGTACATACAGCTTGCGCTCATCGACGATGATCATCTTCCCGTGATACCGCGCCAGATTATCCGCGGTGCGCGCCACGATGATCCCCGCCCCCAACAGGCGCAATTCAAGCGCGCGTAAATTCTTTTCGCCGCCGCGATTGGTATAGGCGATCAGCGCCCGCACCCGCACCCCGCGCCCCGCCGCGCGCAGCAGCGCCTGCTCCACGTCGCGATGGTCGAAACGGAAGACCAGAATGTCAACGCTCTTCTTGGCCGCGTCGATTCCGTGGATCAAAGCACTGATCCCGTCCTCCGGTTCCACTAGTAACCGGATAGCACCCGTGGGCGCTGTCGTTTTTGATACGGCAGTCTTTGACGTTGTAGTTTTCGCTTTGGCTGGTGGCACTGCATTTGCTCATGCAAGGATATGGCCACGCGTTACCAAAACCCGAAATGTAATATTTCCAAAAACTTGCGTGCGATCCCGTTTCTCCTATTGCTGGCAGCCCTCCACGCCCCTGCGAAGGACCGGCCCAGCACCAACGCGGTCTCGCAGTCCCCGGAAAAAACTACCAGTGCAGCGCCGATTCTCTGGCAGGACCCCGCCGGAATCGCCACGCGCGATCTCCGCTTCGGCCAAGGCGGCGACAGCCACGCGCCCCAAGGCGCCGTCTTCAAGTTCGTAAAAGAAGACCTCTCCGGCACCAATCCCAAAATCATCGTGACCGACGAAGCCGGCCAGAAGTGGAAAATGAAACTCGGTGCGGAAGCCAAACCCGAAGTCGCCGCGTCCCGCTTGGTCTGGGCCGTCGGCTACTTCACCAATGAAAACTATTTCCTGCCCCGGCTCCAGATCACCGGCGTGCCTGCCCACCTCCGCCGCGGGCAGCATTTCATCTCTGCCTCCGGCGAAGTTCGCGATGCCCGCCTGCAGCGCATGGACAAGTCCGAAGAGAAGGAAGGCAACTGGAAGTGGAAGCAGGACCCCTTCACCGGCACCCGCGAATTCAACGGCCTGCGCACTCTCATGGCGCTCATTAATAATTGGGATCTTAAAGACGTCAACAACAAAATCGTCATCGAAAAACTCGGCGGAACCCCTCGGGAAATTTACTACGTAAGCGATCTGGGAGCTTCCTTTGGAACCACCGGCATCGTCCTCGGCCTCCGTAAATCGCGTGGCAACCTTGCCGCCTACCGATCCTCGCGCTTCATCACCAAGCTCACCCCGCAGTCTGTGAACTTCGCCACTCCGCGCCGCGCCGCTCTCATCGAACTGGCAGATCCGCCCCAATTCTTTATGCGCCTGCATCTGCGCTGGATCGGTCGCAACATTCCACGCGCCGACGCCAAGTGGATGGCCGGTTTGCTCATGCGCCTGTCCCCGGCTCAAATCCGCGACGCTTTCCGCGCAGCCGGATATTCGCCTGAGGACGTGGAAGGCTTCACCACCGTCCTCGAGAACCGCATCGCTTCTCTGAACGATATTTAGTCGGCTACTGCGCAAACTGCAGCTCGTGCAACTCCGCGTAGAGCCCGCCCTTTTCGAGCAGCTCGTCGTGCGTCCCCTGTTCCGCGATTGCCCCGTCCCGCACCACGTAAATAACGTCGGCGCTACGTATAGTCGCCAGATGATGCGCGATCACCATACAGGTTTTGCCCTTCATCAAACGACCCAGCGCCTCGAATACCAGCTGTTCGGAAGCCGCATCCAGCCCTGAAGTCGGTTCGTCCAACAGCAGAATCGGCGTATTCCGGATCACCGCCCGCGCGATCGCAATGCGCTGCCGCTGGCCGCCCGAAAGCGTAACGCCCCGCTCTCCCACCAGAGTGTCGTAGCCCTGCGGCATCTTATCGATAAACTCATCCGCGTTCGCCAACTGCGCAGCCTTGATGATCTCCGCTCGCGTCGCCCCCGGCCTTCCGTAAGCAATGTTCTTCCAGATCGGACCGTGAAATAGCAGCGTCTCCTGCAGCACGAAACTGATTTGCTCGCGCAGCGATTTCTGCGTATACGTTTTGATATCCCGCCCGTCGATCTTCACCACGCCGGACAGCGGATCGTAAAACCGTGAGAGCAGCGAAAACACGGAGCTCTTTCCCGCGCCCGTCGGCCCCACTAGCGCCGCCACCTGCCCCGGCTCCACCCGCAGACTGAGCCCCTGAAAGATACACCGCTCCGCCTCATACCCAAACGTCACGTTGTCGAATTCAATCCGCCCCTTGAATCGCGGAGCCGGCCTTGCTCCCGGCAGATCCTTAACATCGCTCTCCATTTCCAGCACTTCGCGAATGCGATCGTAGCCCACCGCCGCTTTCGAATAAGCGTCCGTCATCTTCGACAGATCCTGCATGGGCTTGTACATCTTGCCCAGATACAAAATAAACACCACCAGAGAGCCCGAAGACAGCGTTCCGTCCAGCACCATGCGCGCCCCAAACCACAACACCAGGCTGGTTCCGATCGCCACAATGATCTCGACAATCGGATACAGTTTCGCCTTCAGCCCGCGCGCCCGCATCGCCAGTTCGACGCTCTCCAGGCTCTCCTCTTCCAGCCGCCGCTGCTCATAATCCTCGCGCGCGAACGCTTTCACCACGTGCATCGACGTCAATACTTCCTGGATCACCGACGCAATTTTGCCCTCTTGTTCGCGGACTTGCTTCGAGGACTTCTTGATCAGCCGCGTATAGTGGTACACCACCAGAAACAGCACCGGCACTACCGACAGTGCAATCAGCGTGAACTTCCAGTTGATGTAGAACATCACGCCGATCATCCCCACCAGCGTCAAGCTATTGATCAGCGCACTCAACAATCCGGTTGTGATGAAACTCTGCACCGAATCGATATCGCCGGTAATACGGCTGGTCAAGTCTCCGGTCTTCGCCTGATCGTGGAACGCCAGTGAAAGCCGCTGCATGCGCGAGTACAACCGCCCCCGCAAATCGTGCATCACCCATTGCCCGACACTGGTAGTGAAATATTTCTCGTAGTAGGAGCACAGCGCCCCCAGCATTGCGATCGCCAGCGCCGCCAACGCCGCAAACAGCAGAACGCCGTGTTTATCGCCCCCCGAAATTTTCAGGATGAACGGATTCAGCCAGCCATGAATTTGCCGCCCCCGCAGAACGTTGTCGAGAACGATCTTGAGCGGCCACGGACCCAGTAGATTGGCAATGCCCTCGCCCACCGCCGCCGCTAAGCCTAACGTCAAAGCCCTCGAGTGCGGCGCAAGCAGGTCTCGAATAAATCGAGGGTCCGATTTCGGCACTATTTAAGCTCTCCGGCCCAGCGCAGTAACCAGCGATAGCAGGAAGAAAATCAGAAATAGAAAAAAGATGACCTTAGCGATGCCCGCTGCCGCCAGCGCGACCCCGGTGAATCCGAAGATCGCCGCCGCCAGCGCTACAAGTATAAATATCAGTCCCCAGTTCAGCATTTTGTGCCTCTCCCGCTTGCTACGACGCCACCACTCCTAATCCGCGGTCGATAACCTCGCGTCCGGCCGACACCCCTGCCTTCAAGAGGCGTCGTTGCTTCTTGGCCTTGCGCAGGATGCGCGCCCGCGTATGAGCACCGGCTCGCGGCGCAAACAGCATACCCAACACTGAACCCAACCCGAACATAATCAAATGAAATGTAGTGCTCTTGCTCATAAAGATCCTCTCTCAAGCCGCGATCTGGCACTCCGCCGCCGCCTTCACCCGATTGACGCGGTTGCCCGTTTCCCGCTCCTTGATGCGCGATTGCACAGACCGCCGCGCGCGCAGCAGTCGAATGCGCACCGCCGTGTAACTAATGCCCTGCATGCGTGCGATTTCTTCAATCGGATGCCCTTCGAGGTAGTCCTCAAATAACCGCCGGTCGCTCGGCCGGCACCACGCCAGAAATCGTTCTAGGTCGATAGCCCCCAGATTGACATCCGCGTCGGTAGGCAGCTCCGTCAGCGGCATCTGATGATTCTCGCTGCGCATCACGCTGCGGTAGCAATTGAGAGCAATCGTGTTGACCCAAGTCGTCACCACGCTCTCATTGCGCAGTTGGTTGATTCTTTCCCATCCTTTCGCCCATGCGGCTTGAGCAGCTTCGCGCGCACATTCATTTCGCGCTCCCCGCGAAAGGAGCAGCCGGATTGTGCGATCGAAGCCGCGCTGGTACGCCTCTCCATATGCTTCCACTGTCATTGCTCTTAAAACTCCTCGTCTGCCTGTTTGCACTTCGGAGTCCACAGCGCTTTCACCACGTAGGTTCAGCCTGCATCCCCAACACGGGCCGAAAGTTTTACTGTTTTCAATGCACCCAGCGTAGAAGCTGCACGCGCGCGAGCAGGAGCTAGCTAACTGCCTGCCGGTCCGTGCGCTCACGCTCGCCGCGGCTTTCGCGGATCTCGTTGATCCGGTTGTGCAGCGTGCGCAAACTGATCCCCAGCATGGTCGCGGCCCGTTTCCGGTTCTGGCTCACATACCGCAAAGTGAGTTCGATAAACGCAATCTCCACCGCCGACAAAGGAATCCCCGGACGCAAAGTGAGGGTCTCCGCCGGAAAGTTTTGCGCGGCAGCTTTCGGGGCCGGGCGCGCTGCCGGCGGCGTCGCATCCAGTTGCACATGCTGCGATTCGATAAGACCCGATCCCGCCAGAATGGTAGCGCGTTCCATCACATTGCGCAGCTCCCGGACATTGCCTGGCCACGCATACTCGCGGCAACGCTCTAGCACCTCCGGTGTGATCGTAGTGATGCTGGTCCCATGCTTCTCATTCAGCAGCGGAATCATCGATTCCATCAATAACGGAATATCTTCCGCCCGCTTTCGCAAGGGCGGCAGCTCAATCTGAAATACGTTCAGCCGGTAATATAAATCCCCGCGCAGTTGGTTCTCGCGCAGAGCCTCCTCGGGCTGCCGGTTGGTAGCGGCAATCACCCGCACATCCACCGGTATTTCCGTCTTCCCGCCCAGCCGCCGGACGCTATGTTCCTCCAGCGCTCGTAATAACTTCGATTGCGTCGCCGGCGGCATCTCCGTGATTTCATCCAGGAACAGCGTCCCGCCTTCGGCCTGCTCGAAACATCCCGGCCGCCGTTCGAAAGCCCCGGTAAATGCGCCTTTTTCGTGCCCGAACAATTCACTCTCAATCAGCGTCTCCGGCAGCGCCGCGCAATTCACCGCCACGAACGGCTGATTCGCTCGCAGACTCAAGTTATGAATCTCGCGAGCCGCCAATTCCTTCCCCGTCCCGCTTTCGCCGATCAGCAAAATCGAAACCGACCGCGGCGCCGCCTGCCGGATCAACGAAAACACATCCTGCATTGCAGCGGAGCGCCCCACCAGACGTCCGAACGACGTTCGCAGCACCAGGTCGCGTTTCAGGCTCTCCGCCTCGCGCAACAGCCTGCTGTGCTCGATCGCGCGCTGCAGCAGCGGCTGCAAAGCATCCAGCTTCACCGGCTTTTCTAAAAACCAATACGCTTCTAGATCGCGGATCACCGACAACGCTTTTTCCAGGCTCCCGAAACCCGTCAGCACGATCGCCGGGATCGCCCGCCCCTGCTCCCGCAGCGTGCGCAGGAATTCGAAGCCGTCCATCCGCGGCATCATCAGATCCGTGACGATTACATCCGGCGCCCACGATTCCAGCTTCTCCAGCGCCTCCCGCCCATCGCCCGACGTAGCCGTGATGAAACCCTCTTTAGAGAGCCGCGCCGCCAGTTCATCCCGCATTTCCGCATCGTCGTCGACCAGCAATACCCGCCCCGGCTCTCCAGAACGAACGGGATCGGCCACGCTCTCTATATCACGGCTCGCGCTGAGACTCATATAACTACGCAGCGCGCTTCGAGCGGCTGAATTCGTCGAGAGCCCGGTCCAGCAGTTCTACCCGCGTATTCAAATCTCGTAGCCCATTCAGCAGCATCCGATTGTTGGCTGCCCGCGGCTTCGAATTCAGTTTCTTCGAGAGACGCTCTTCCAGAGTGCGGATACCAAGCAACTCATCCGCAATCCATGAAGCTTTGCCGGACACCCCTAGATTCCGGCGGCTCTCTAGGCTTTTCTTTTGGACGTTCATGCGCTTCGCTCTTGCACCTTAAGAACCAATCTCCGACGTCTGGCGCCCATGCAATTTTTGCACGGAAAACGCTGTCAGAATTGCCGGACTTCACATCCCATCTCACCACTCCTCTAGCGTTCTCAGATATTTCTAGCTGGCATTAGAGTTGCCTTAACTAGTACCAAGAACAAATAACCGCAGAACGCGGCCGGAGAAAAAAATGCTTGGATGGTTGACGGTTTTCGCATTACTCACTGTGTGCAGTCTGATGACTATGTTGCTAGGAGGGGCTGCTGCCACAGTACCGGCCATCTCAGCGAGTGCATCTTTTGCACTCCTGTTTTTTCTATGTCTGTTAACGCGTGCAATTCGCGGCCGCGCATGATCGGACTTGCCCATGCCAGGCAAGCCCAGCCGTGTCGTTGTAGCAATTTATTCATCCAGTGAAGAGGCTGCGCGCGCTTATCGCAGCGTCCGCTCTTCAGCCGCCAAAATAGAAAGTCTCCTTCTCGCCAGTGAAGGCGCGCCGGGGGCGCGCTCGCGCTTGAGCCGCTACGCTCCGCCTCTCGCAGGGGAGGACGCGGTTTTAGTAGCCGCCCCGTCCTCTGACATTCAGTCCATCGTCAAGACTCTGCGCGGCGCCGGCGAACCTTCCATTTTCATGCTCACTGAGCATGTCCCCGAGCCGCCTGCCGTTCGCGATTCCCCAGCCCCCGCCTCCATCGCGGAAATTGCGCGCCAATGCGCCGATCGACGAAGCGCCTCGCCTCTCTCCAAAAATCAAATCCTGGCTCGCGTGCGCGATAGCGAGACCCGCCTCGACGCCGTGCACCGAAGCCTCGCCGAAGCCTCGCGCCTGGATCATACCCTGACCGCTTCCGCCGAATGGCTGCTCGACAATGGCTATCTCATCCGCACCGCCATAGCCGACATCCGCCGCTCGCTGCCCAGCGATCGTCACCACATCCACGCCCGTCAATACGGCTATCTATTTGTTTCCGAGCTCGCCGCCGAACTCGTCCGCTACTCCGATCGTTGCCTGGACGAAAGCAACATCGCGCAAGCTCTCGTCGAATATCAACGCTGGACCCCGCTCTCCATCGCCGAGCTCTGGTCCTTCCCCTTGCTTCTACGTTTATCCGTCATCGAATCCCTGTCCGCATTAGTCCAGCGCGTCGACCGCGCCCAGCAGCTTCGCGAAGCCGGCTACTTCTGGGCCAACCGCCTAGCCGCCGGCGCCCGCCGCGATGACCAAGCCTTCGAACGCACGCTCCAGCAACTGGAATCCGAATCCGTCGGCGCCGAGCCCTACTTCGCCACGTCTCTCATCGAGCAACTCCAGGACGAAGACCGCGCCCTCGCCCCCACTCAGCAGTGGGTAGAAACGAAACTCGGCATGCCGCTCAGCGAAGTGGTCCGCGCCGAACACAACCGCGAAGCCGCTGAGCGCGTCTCTATCGCCAATGCCTTCGGCAGCCTGCGCACGCTCGCGCGCCTGGACTTCACCAAAAGTTTCGAAGCCACCAGCCTGGTCGAAGCCGAGCTCTCAACCGACGCCACTCACGCCGGCAGCGACTTCGTCACTCGCGACCGCGCTAGAAAAATCGTCGAAGAAATAGCCCGCCACAGCGCCACCGGAGAGCTCGAAGTAGCCCGCCGCGCCATCGCCCTCGCCCAGCGCGCGCAGGGCCCGGCGGGGTCCGTGTCTTATTTTCTGCTGGACGAAGGAATCGCCGAGCTAGAGCGTAAAACCGGCGCGCGCATGCCCCTGCGCACCCGCACCATCCGCGCCCTGCGCCACAACGCCACGCCTTTTTATCTCACCGGCACCATCGGCCTCACCGCCTGGTTTCTCGCCCTCGCGCTAACCGTCGCTTGGGCCGTTGGAGTCCGCCAGCCGCTCATGTTGACCATATTAGGCACCCTCGCCCTCTTCCCCCTAAGCGAACTAGCCATACAAATCGTCAACGCGCTGGTGATTTCGTTGCTCCCCCCCGACCCCCTTCCCAAGATGGATTTCAAGGAAGGCATTCCTCCCGAACACACCACGCTAGTCGTCGTGCCCATGATGCTCACGAGCACCGACGTGGTCCGCCAGGAAATAGAAAAGCTCGAAGTCCGCTTTCTGGCGAATCAAGAAGCTAACATTTTCTACAGCCTGTTCCCTGACTTTACCGATTCCCAGGAAGTCAACGCCTTCGGCGACACCGACGTTCTCGCCGCCGCCCGCCAAGGCATCGAACAACTCAACGCCCGCTATCCCGGCAACCGCTTTCTCCTCTTTCACCGCCCCCGCGTGTGGTCGGAAAGCGAACGCCGCTGGATCGGCCGCGAACGCAAGCGCGGCAAGCTCGAAGATCTTAACGCGTTCCTCTGCTGCGAAGGCGATCCCTCCATCTTGTGCGTAGGCGAACTGCCGCACTCGATCCCCTATGTAATCACGCTCGACGCCGACACCCAGCTCCCGCCCGACACCGCTCGCCGCATGATCGAAACCGTAGCGCACCCGCTCAACCGCGTCGTGCTCGATCCCGTCACGCGCGTCCGCACCCGCGGCTTCACCATCATCCAGCCCCGCGTCAGCATCTCACTGCCCGGCGCCACCGCCACCCACTTCACACGCGTCTTCGCCGATACCTCCGGCACCGATCCTTATTGCCAAACCGTCTCCGACGCCCAACAGGACCTCTTCGGTGAAGCCATCTTCCACGGCAAAGCCATCTACGACGTGCGCTCTTTCCGCGATAGCGTCGGCCACCGCTTCCCGTCCGAAACTCTTCTCAGCCATGACCTGATCGAAGGCGCCTACGTGGGCGTCGGCCTGGCCAGCGACATCGAGCTCTTCGAGAACATGCCGTTCGACTACGCCACCTACAGCAAGCGCCAGCACCGCTGGATTCGTGGCGATTGGCAGATCGCCCCCTGGATGTTGCCGCTTGTCCCCGCCGCCAACAGCTCGCTGGAGCGCAATCCACTCAGCGTCATCAACCGCTGGCGCATCTTCGATAACCTGCGCCGCAGCCTGGTCCCCAGCGCTTCTCTTGTGCTTTTATTATTCGGCTGGCTAACCCTGAAAGCCCCCGCCGTCTGGAGCCTGGTCGTCGGCCTCGCCATCGCCATCCCCGCCGTGGCCCCTCTATTCGAACGCTTCGCGCGCTATCTGCAAGGTTCCATCCGCGGCTGGCGCGGCGCCTTCGACGAGCTCATCCGCGCCGCCGTGATGGTCGCCTTCCTGCCGCATCAAGCCTGGTTGTCTATCGACGCCATCTGCCGCGTCACCTATCGCCGCTGGATCAGCCGCCACCACTTGCTCGAATGGCAAACCGCGGAGAGCGCCTCGCTAGCGCACTCCCATTTCACCTCCACCATGCGCCAGATGCTGATGGTCTCCGGATGCTCCCTCATCCTCATGATCGTCATGCGCATCCAGAGCGTCTTCGCCCCCACTGCCCTTTTCTTGATCCTGTGGGCCCTGTCGCCTTTGCTCATGCAATGGCTCGCGCGCCCCGTCCGAAATCACAGCCGCCGGCGTTTCCAAAGAGCCAACAGCGCCTTCCTCCGCACCCTCGCCCGCCGCACTTGGCGATTTTTTGACGATCTCGTCGGCCCCGCCATGAACTGGCTGCCGCCCGACAACACCCAGCTCTCCCTGCACATCGAAGTAGCCCCGCGCACCTCGCCCACCAACATCGGCTTCTGGCTCACCTCCGCCCTGGCCGCGCGCGACTTCGGCTATCTCACCGCCGACGATTTCTGCCGCCGCTGCACCCAAACGCTCGATACCCTGGACCGTCTGGAACACTACGAAGGCCACATTCTCAACTGGTACGACATCCAAAGCCTAAAACCATTGGAGCCCCGTTATGTTTCAACAGCCGACAGCGGCAATCTCATCGCCTGCCTGTGGGTGCTCGAACAAGGCTGCCACGATGCCATCCGCGCCCCCGCCCTCGGCCAGCAATGCATGCGCGGGTTGATCGATACCCTTTCGATTCTCCAGCAATCCTGCGGTCCCGCCACTCTAGCCAGCGTCCACCTCGGCACCTTGCAGCGCCTCTTACGAGGTAAAGCCGAAGGCCACGCCCTGATCGGCCGCCTGCGTTTGGCCGTTGCCCCGCTCCAACAATTGCGCGAAATCGAACGCGGCGCCGAACCTGCCTACTGGGCCTCGCGCCTCGAATACGAACTTAGATCCTGGATCGAAACCGTTGAGCTTTACCTCAAGTGGATGGAGACGCTCATGCGTCCCCCCGAAGAAACCGTCCAGATTCTAGGGAGTCATGTCGCCCGCCTGCGCCGCCGCGCCGTGCGCGCCATCCCCTCGTTGCACGCCTTAGCCTCCGGACACTCCGGCCCCGTCGATGAAATACTGACGCGCCGCCTCGACCCCGCGCTGCCCTCCGAAGTCGCCGGCTGGCTCAACCAACTCGCCACCGAATATCAGGAAGCCCGCACCAACGCCGCCCGCTCCGTTGCGAATTTGCAGCGCTTGGCCGCCTCCGCCGAACGCCTCTCCAGCGGCATGAATATGCGCTTCCTCTACGATCGGCGCCGCCGCCTCTTCGGCATCGGCTACGCCGTAGGCACGCCCGTGGAATTCACCAGCCACTACGATCTCTTAGCCAGCGAAGCCCGCCTCGCCAGCCTGGTAGCCATGGCCAAAGGCGACGTCCCCGTAGAACATTGGTTCGCGCTAGGCCGCCCCCGCACCGCCTCCACGCTGCTCTCCTGGAGCGGCACGGCTTTCGAATACCTCATGCCCGTGCTCTTCACCCGCATGTTCGCCAACTCGCTTTTGGAAAACGCCTGCAACGACGCCATCCACCGCCAGATCGATTACGGCGACCACCTGAAAGTGCCGTGGGGTATTTCCGAATCCGCCTACAGCGCGCTCGACGCCAACCAGACCTATCAGTATCAAGCCTTCGGCGTGCCCCAACTAGCCCTCAAGCCCGGCCTCGAAGAGGAAGGCCTGGTGATCTCGCCGTACTCAACCATGCTGGCCCTCCCCATTCAACCCGCAGCCGCCTTGGAAAACCTAAAGCACCTCGAAGAATTCGGCCTGCTGGGCCCCATGGGACTCTACGAAGCCATCGACTTCACCCGCGCCGCCGAACGCCACGGCCAGCGCGGCGTGGTGATCTACAGCTACATGGCCCACCACCAAGGAATGAGTCTGCTCGCCCTCGACAATACTCTTTACCGCGGCATCATGCAGCGCCGCTTCCACACCGACCTCCGCATCCGCGCCGTCGAATCGGTCCTGTTCGAACGCATCCCCCTCACCCACGCAGCGCTCGAAAAGAACGCCGCCGTCGCCCCCCAAATCCGTCCCGTGACAGCCGAGGAGTCCGCGGAACGTATCTGGACAGAAGCCACCCTCGTCCCGCGGGTCCACTTTTACGGTAACGGACGCTACTCGCTCATGGTCACCAACTCCGGCGGCGGCTATAGCCGTTGGAACGATCTCGATCTCACCCGCTGGCGCTCCGACACCACGCTCGACCCCTGGGGCGGCTTCCTCTACATTCGTGACACCCGTTCCGACGCCCTCTGGTCAGCCACCCCCAAACCTGTCAACGGAAATCAAGGCTCTTGCTCCGTGCACTTCTCTGCCGACCGTGCCGAATTCCACCGCAACGCCTTCGGCATTGAATCGGTGCTGGAAGTAACCGTCGCCCCCGAAGACGACGTCGAACTCCGCCGCCTCACCGTCACCAACCGCTCCGTCCGCTCCCGCCTGCTCGAATTCACCAGCTATTCGGAGCTTGCCCTGGCCCCGCACGCCGCCGACAAAGCGCATCCCGCGTTCTCGAAAATGTTCATCGAAACCGAGCGCACCGCCGACAACATTCTGATCGCCCAGCGCCGCCCCCGCTCGCCCGAAGAACCGCACGTGTGGGCCGCCCACCTCATCGTCGGAGCCTCCGGCCAAATTCAATCCGAAACCGATCGCGCCAAATTCCTCGGCCGCGGCAACGGTGTCGAATTCGCCGACGCCCTTCGCCGCCCGCTTACCGGCGCCACCGGCATCGTTCTCGATCCCATCTTCAGCCTCCGCTGCCGCGCCACCATCGAACCCGTCTCCCAATTCGAATTCGTTCTCGTCACCATCATCGCCAACAGCCGCGAAGATCTCCTGGCCCTCGCTGCCAAATACCGCCGCGCCGAATCCGTCGGCCGCGCCTTCGAAATGGCCTGGACCCGCAGCCAGCTGGAATTCCGCTACCTCAGCATCGGCCCCGCCAAAGCCCATCGCTTCCTCGAACTCGCCAGCAATCTGGTCTATCCCAACCCGTTCCTGCGCCTGCCGGCCGTGCGCATGGAGCGCAACCGCCTCGGTCAATCCGCCCTCTGGGGCTACGGCATCTCTGGCGATCTCCCCATGCTCACCGTGATCGTCGGCGATCCGCGCGGCATGCCCTTGGTTCGCGAGCTCCTGCTCGCGCATACCTATTGGCTCATGCGCGGCTTCCGCGCCGACCTGATTATTCTGAATCAGGAAAGCCCCAGCTACGATCTCCCCCTGCACCACCAGTTGCAGCGCCTGATCGACGCCTATTCGCAAACTCCCGGCACGGACCATCGCGGCTCCGTCTACTTGCGCGACTGGCACGCCATGCCCGAAAACCACCGCGACCTGCTGCTGTGTGCCTCCGCCGTAGTCCTCAGCGGCAGCCGCGGCTCCCTTCAGCAACAATTAGCGATCGCCGGCAAGGCTCTCGAGCCGCCCCCCTTCGTTCGCTCCGGCACCGCTGCCGAAGAACCCTCGGTGCCTTTGCCGTTTTTGGAATTGCCCTACTTCAATGGCCTGGGAGGCTTCACTCAAGACGCCCGCGAATACGCCATCTATCTTTCCCCCAAAGACAAAACCCCCGCCCCTTGGGCCAATGTGATGGCGAATTCGCAATTCGGCGCGCTCGTCACCGAGAGCGGCCTCGGATGCACCTGGCGCACCAACAGCCAGACCAATCGCCTCACCCCCTGGCACAACGATCCCGTCACTGACCCGCAATCCGAAATCATCTACCTGCGCGACGACGACAGCGGCGCCTGCTGGACCCCCACCCCCCAAACCATTCGCGAAAACGACGCCTACCGCGCCCGCCACGGCCAAGGCTACACCGTCTTCGAACACAACAGCCACGCCATCGGCCAGGAGCTAACCGTATTCGTGCCCCTGAACGACAACGGTTCCGGCGACCCGGTCAAAGTCTGCCGCCTCCGCCTGCGTAACGATTCCTCGCGCCGCCGCCGTCTAACCGTTCTCTATTTCGCTGAGTGGGTCCTCGGAAGCAGCCGCGAAGATCAGCTCCCGCATATTCAAACGACCTACGATCACGATTCCGGAGCCATCTGCGCCCGCCAATCCTGGAACGGCAGCCAAACCAATCAGCTCGCCTTCGCCGCCTCAACCCCCCGCGCCACGTCGCACTCCGCGGACCGCACCTCCATCCTCGGCCGCAACCGTTCCACCACCAATCCCGCCGCCCTCGAACGCGCCCGCCTCGACAACCGCACCGGAGCCGGCCTCGATCCCGCCGCCGCCCTCCAACTCGAAATCACCCTCGACCGCGGCGCCCACACCGAAGTCGTCTTCCTGCTAGGCGAAGCCGCCACCATCGAAGAAGTACGCGACATCCTCAGCCGCTATCGAACTTCCGAGCAAGTCGATCGCGCCTTAACCACCACGCGAAACTCCTGGGACGCCACGCTAGGCGCGCTGCAAGTCCGCACCCCCATCCTCTCCACAGATTTTTTGCTGAATCGCTGGCTCCCCTACCAGGTCCTGAGTTGCCGCTTCTGGGGACGCACTGCCTTCTACCAATCGAGTGGCGCTTTCGGTTTCCGCGATCAGCTCCAGGATTGTTTAGCCTTCGTCTACGCGCGTCCCGAATTCACCCGCGCCCATATCCTGCGCGCCGCCGCCCGCCAATTCAACGAAGGCGACGTGCAGCATTGGTGGCATCCCGACACCGGCATGGGCGTGCGCACCCTCTGCTCTGATGACCTCCTGTGGCTGCCCTTCGTAGTAGCGCAGTACGTAAATGTAACCGGCGACCGGCAGATTCTAGACGAGCCCGTCGCCTTCCTCGAAGGCGAGCCCCTAAAGCCCAACGAACACGAACGCCTCTTCGTCCCTCCCGTCTCCGCCCACACCTCCCCACTGTGGGACCATTGCCGCCGCGCCATCGACCGCGCCTGGCGTCTCGGCGCGCACGGCCTCCCGTTATTCGGCAGCGGCGATTGGAACGACGGCATGAATCTGGTCGGTATCGAAGGCCGCGGCGAAAGCGTGTGGCTTGCCTGGTTTCTCTGCGCCGTCGTCGATTCCTTCGCCCCCTGGATGGCACAGAAAGATCCGCACCCAGCCGCCGATTGGCGCGCCCGCGCCGCGCTTCTAAAAGACGCCGCCGAAGCCACCTCATGGGATGGTGACTGGTACCTGCGCGGCTTCTTCGACAACGGCACGCCTCTCGGCTCCCACGCCAACTCCGAAGCCCGCATCGATTCCATCGCCCAATCCTGGGCCGTAATCGCGAACGCCGAGCCCGCCCGCACCCGCCGCGCCCTCGAATCCACCGATCGTCTTTTGGTCGACGACACCAATAAATTAGTCCGCCTCTTCACTCCGCCCTTCGATCGTTCGACGCCCCATCCCGGCTACATCATGGGTTACCCGCCCGGCCTCCGCGAAAACGGCGGCCAATACACCCACGGTGCGCTATGGACCGCCATGGCCTGGGCCCGCTTGGGCGATGGCGCAGCCGCCGTGCGCTTGTTGACCATGATGAATCCCGTCGAACACACCCGCACGCCCCACAAGGTCGCGCACTATCGCGGCGAACCCTACTCCGCCGCCGCCGACGTCACCAGCGCGCAAGGCCGCGCCGGACAAAGCGGCTGGACTTGGTACACCGGCTCCGCCGCCTGGATGTATCGCATCTGGATCGAAGAAGTGCTTGGCTTCCACCTCCACGGCAATCGGCTCACGCTCCGTCCCGTCATCCCCGACGATTGGCCCGGCTTCGAAATTACCTATCGCTACCGCAGCGCCACCTACCACATCACCGTGCAAAAAGATCCGTCGCTCGCCGTACCTGCACCGGAATTTCTACACTTAGACGACGACGGGGCCACTCACCGCGTTCACATTGGCATCCCCCGCAAAGCGGCCTCTCAACTGCAGTCCAACAATGGCGTGGTCCACTCCGGACCCGCCTCACAGAAAGGGACTAATGCAATGAATTGGGACCAAATTGAAGGCAAATGGAAACAACTAAAAGGCTCTGCGAAACAACAGTGGGGAAAACTTACTGACGACGACCTCGACTACATCAGCGGTTCGAAGGATAAGTTAGTCGGTCGGCTACAAGAACGTTACGGCATCAAAAAGGAAGATGCCCAAACTCGCGCCAACGAATGGCTCGATACCGTTCCCACTATGCCGGAAGAAACCTCGACTCGGCGTTAAACATTCCGGCCATCTCTAGAAGTTTTTGCCGTGCAGTATTTTCCTACAGCAAGAGCGCATTAAAGAACTTCGGGTATGGCCCTCTACTTGCCCCTGTAAACAGCGTAGCCCGGCCAGAAGTCGGCTGCGTGTAAAGGAGATTTGAGGAAATGAAAACTTACTTGAAGACACTTGCGATAGCAGCAGTCGTCGGTTTCGGGAGTATGGGCTCTGCAGTGGCCGATCAGTGGGATAAATTGACCACCATCACCATCGATGAACCCATGCAATTGCCCACCACGACTCTGCAACCTGGAACCTACGTGATCAGATTGCTGCCAACGTCATCTGCTGATCGCCATACGGTGCAATTTTTCGATAAGGATCAAAAGCACCTTATCACGACCATTGAGGCCATTCCGAACGAGCGCGTACGCCCCACCGGCAAGAGTGTTTTCGCTTTCTGGGAAACGCCCGCCGGACAGCCCAAAGCTCTACGCGCCTGGTTTTATCCCGGCGACAACTTCGGTCAGGAATTTGCCTATCCGAAGGATGAAGCCGCTCGCATCAGCGCACGCAATAATAACGTGACGGTACCCACCGCCAAAGATCAGAAAACCGCCGATGTAAGCGCTCAAAATAACACCAATCCCCCAGCGGCGCAGCCCACTGCGGAACCCGCTCCGGCTCCTGCGCCGGTCGCGACGGCTCAAGCGGCCCCCGTCGCTGAGCCAACTCCTGCCCCCGCGCCCGTGGAAGTGGCCGCGGCGCAGCAGCCGGCGCCGGCGCCCGTCGATAATAGCAGCGACGCCCAGCGCGTAAACTCAAACTCGAACCAGAACCCAGCTCCAGCCACTCTGCCGCAGACCGCGTCCGATATGCCGCTGTTTGCCTTCATCGGAGTACTTTCGATGGTGGCCGCCTTAGGTCTAAAATTTGCATACAATCGCAGCTAGATGTTCCGCTTCGCCGTCATCGTCGCGTTGACGTTCCCGGCTCTCCCCGCGCAGGAAACCCCTTCGCCGGGCGAGCCGGGATTTACGTTATACGCCGCCAGCCAACTGGTTGTGCTCAACGTCGGCGTCCAGAATAGCCGCGGTACAAATATCAAAGGCCTCAAAGCAGAGGACTTCAAAATTTTTGAAGATGGTCACCCGCAAACCATCAAACAGTTCGCGGCCGAGGACCGTCCCGTCACTCTCGGCATTGTCGTCGACGCCAGCGGCAGCATGCGCACCCGCCAGCCCGAAGTCGTCACCGCCGTCCTGGCTTTCGTTCGCGCCAGCAATCCCCAGGATGAAACTTTTGTAGTGAACTTCAACGACCGCGCCTTTGAAGGCCTCCCGCCCAGCGTTCCCTTTTCCAACAACCCGCAGCAGTTGCGCGCCGCCCTCCTGGGACCGAAGGCCCAAGGCAGAACCGCGCTCTATGACGCGCTGGCGCTAGCCGCCGATCACCTCGCCAAAGGCAAATGGGAGAACAAAGTCTTGCTCCTGATCAGCGATGGCGGCGATAACAACAGCACGCATACCTTCGCCGAAACCATGTACGCCCTGCAAATGTCCGGCGCCAGCGTTTACTCCATCGCACTCTTCGATCCCGATGAAGGCGAGCACAACGTCGGCCTGCTGCACCGCCTCTCGAAAATGAGCGGTGGCGAAGCCTTTGAGCCTATGGACATTACCGAAATCGCTCCGCTGTGCCTGCGCATCGCCGCCGACATTCGGGCGAGTTATACGCTCGCCTACACGCCGCCGCAATCCGGTCAAAACACCGCGCCCCGCAAGATCAAGGTCGCGGTTACCGCGCCCAATGTGGCCAAACCCGTAGTTCGTACACGAACGAGTTATGTTCTAGAGGCGCGTTAGCGCAGCTCCTGCACCACTAACTGTAATTTTTGCGAAACCGGCTCAGTGCGTCTTATCGCAACCGGCGTGGCTTCATCGAGCGCGGAGCAATGCAGTTCGAATACGCTCCTGATTTTTTCCGCAATGATGTCAACCGTATAAGTGCGCCGCGCGCCCGGTGTCGCCAGGTGCGGAGCGCTGGTGTTCGCCGCAAGAATCGCATGCGCCGCCATATACGACGCCCTTTCAAGCTGCTTTGCGTTCATGGAAAACTCCTGCATTCTAGCGTTGCACTTCACCTGCCAGAAGAATGAAACAGACGCCCGTCCCCAAGGTCTAATTCACAAGGGGCGTAACGGGAATGCATATCCTCATCTTGACTCTAACCATGGCCATCGCGGGCGCCGCTCAATCCGCCGCCCCCTCTGAGAATTTGCTCGCTGGCCCGCCCAGCGCCACCAACATCGTTCCATCGCCGCCTTCCGCTTTCACCCCGCAAAACCGCTTCCACTGGGTCATCCTCACCACTGTTGGGCCGAAGAACCTCGCCGCCGGAGTGTTCATCGCCGGCATCAACACCTGGCGTGACCAGCCGGAAAACTACTCCACGCATTGGGATGGTTTTGGCCGCCGCTACCTGGACCGCCTGGCCGCCGGCGGCACCAGTCATGTTTTCGAAGCCGGCTTCGGAAGCCTGTGGGGAGAAGATCCGCGCTACTTTCGCGCCACCGGGCAACCGCTGCGCACGCGCCTTGGCCACGTAGTGAAAATGGCCTTCGTCACTCACAATCGCAGCGGAGATCCTCAGCTCGCTTACGCCCGTTACATCGCGATTCCCGCCGCGATTCTCGTCTACAACACCTGGCAGCCGGATTCGCCAACCACCGCTCGGCGCGTCTCCATCCAGATCGGCTTGGCGTTCTTGAGCCGCATCGTCGGCAACGCGTTCACTGAATTCACGCCCGATCTCCGCCAGCGCTTCAAGTACGATCGCAGCCCGGATGAAAATTAGATGCTCGCCTCCCGCCACATCAAAGCCATCTCCGCCCTCGAACAGGAGGCGCTCCAGCGCCGCAGCGGCGCCGAAAGAATCAGCGATTTCATCGTTTCTCAAGCCGGCCGCGTGTGGGCCATCGCCCTGCACCTGGCGTGGTTCGCTCTGTGGATCGCGTGGAATTCCGGACGCGTTCCCGGAGCCCGGCCCTTCGACCCTTTCCCCTACATGGGACTTTCCACCATCGTCTCGCTGGAAGCGATTTTTCTATCGTTGTTCATTTTAGTGAGCCAAAACCGCGCGTCCCGCCGTGCCGATGAACGCGCGCACCTGGATCTGCAAGTAAATTTGCTCTCCGAGCGTGAAGCCACTAAGATGCTGCAATTGCTGCAAGCCCTGTGCGCGTTTCACGGCCTTTCGGCAGCCGACGACGCGGAAGTTACCGAGTTGCTTCGCGAAACCGAACCCGCCCTGATCGCGCGCGAACTCGAGAAGCAACTGCCCACCGAATAAAGTGAAACCGAAACAATCGCACTCCGCGCGGCTCTAACGGGGGAGGATTCAAAAATGAAAATTCAACCGTTAGCTTTGGCTTTTGCCCTCGGTGCGGGCACCTGGGTCTTGTCCGCGCAAGCGCCCGACAACACGCAAGTCAATAAGCGCGACCGCGCCGCCGGCGAAGCCACCGCGGATCAGCAGAAAAACAATCGCTCGGATCTGGATCTCACCAAAGACATCCGCAAGTCCATCATGAATGACAAATCGCTCTCCACCTATGCCCACAACGTAAAAGTCATCAGCCAGAACGGAACCGTAACGCTCAAAGGGCCCGTGAAATCTGAAGACGAAAAGAGTTCCATCGTCTCCAAAGCGGTTTCCATCGCGGGTGGCTCGGATAAGGTCGTCGATCAAATGTCGGTTAAGCAGTAATTAGCATTTTCAAAAGGAGCACTATGGCAGGAAAAAACACAGCAGTTTTTGGAATTTATAAGAGCTCCGCGGCGGCCGAACGCGCCGTGGACCAGATCCTGGCGGCAGGTTTCTCGAACAACGACATCTCGGTGTTGTTGCCCGATAACCAAAGCTCCAAGGAATTCGCGCATGAGAAAAATACCAAAGCCCCGGAGGGCACCGCCACCGGAGCCACCGCAGGCGGCGTCATCGGCGGCACACTGGGCTTATTGGCCGGCATCGGCTCGCTGGCGATTCCCGGCATCGGCCCCTTCATCGCAGCCGGTCCCATTATGGCGGCGCTGGCCGGAGTCGGCGTGGGAGGCGCGGTGGGCGGCGTCATCGGCGCTCTGGTGGGCATGGGCATTCCGGAATATGAAGCCAAGCGCTATGAAGGCCGCATCAAGAGCGGCGGCGTTCTCTTATCGGTGCATTGCGCGACGTCGGACGATATCGATCGCGCCAAAGACCTTCTCCAACAAACCGGCGCCGAAGACATCGCCTCGGCCGGTGAGAAGTCGGTGAGCACCCACGGCATCGACACCGAGGTACATTCGCACCGCTAGTCTTTGTAAAGCGGATGGAATAAATAATTCGGGCGCCGCGGACTTCCGTCGGCGCCCTTTTTTGTTTTTGAATGGATGCAGAAGCTGCCTTAAACTGTCCGCCCTCGAAACAAGAGCAGAACCAAAGCCACCACCAGAATCACTCCGAGCCCGCCGGCCGGATAATAGCCCCAGCCCGAACTGTACGGCCACGTGGGTAAACTACCGACTACCAGCAATACCAGAATGATCATCAATAAGGTACTCATCTTTTGCGCTCCCTGTGGGTGAAACCCCACGACCGTTAGACCGCGAAGCCACGCCGCTTGTTTCAGCGGCAAAATATGCGTGAACGAAGAAAAGTTTTCTAGCGCCATCGACTTCATCTCTTTCTCGTGCAATCACTTTCGCGAACGGCCCGCGGCGTGCAATCTTCAGAGCGAGGATCGCACGCATGGCAATCAACACCGCAGTTTACGGGCTGTACCGGGATCGACCCAGCGTAGAGGAAGCGGTCGACTCCCTGAAACAAACCGGCTTCCGCAATACTGACATCTCCGTTCTTCTTCCCGATAACACGGGCAGTAAAGATTTCGCGCTCGCCAATAGCACCAAGGCGCCGGAGGGCGCAATCGCCGGCGCCGGCTCCGGCGCGGTCCTCGGCGGCGCGTTGGGATGGGTTGCCGGAATCGGCTTGCTCGCCGTCCCTGGCCTGGGCCCGTTCATCGCCGCGGGGCCCATCATGAGTTTGCTGGCCGGTGTCGGAGTGGGCGGCGCTGTCGGATCGCTCGTCGGCGCACTCATCGGCATGGGCTTGCCCGAGTACGAAGCCAAACGCTTCGAAGGCCGCATTAAAGACGGTGGGATTTTGCTCTCGGTCCATTGCGATAACGCGGAATGGGTTAAGCGCGCCAAACTTGTTTTGACCAATACCGGCGCCAGCGACGTTGCCTCCGCCGGTGAGGCGCACGCGGACTTTATGGTGACGGAGAAACCGTTGCCCCGATCAACCAAACAAGGAGTATAGAAAATGCTTTGGACTATCGCGGTCATTCTGTTCATTTTGTGGGCGCTAGGCCTGGTCACGTCCTACACGCTTTCGGGCTACATCCACATCCTGCTGGTGCTGGCCATCGTGGCGCTGCTCATCGGCGTCATTCAAGGCCGCCGGCCTATTGTTTAGGACTGGGTTTAGGACTGGGTTTGGGACATGGTCAAGCGCATGACTTCTTGGCACACAGTTGGCGGTCCACTCCTGCTGTCGCTCGCCGCGGTAGCGTGGGCCGCCGAACCGGCAAGCACGCTGCTCAGCACGGAAAATATCGTGGCCCATATGCGGGAAGCACGCGCGCGGAATCGCGCCCAGTTCCGCGCGTATCAAGTGGTGCGCGATTATCAGCTGTTCGGCAAAGAGCAGAAGAGCAAGTCTGAAGTCACCGCTTACATCGATTACGTTCCGCCCGGCGTGCAAAACTTCACCCTCCACCGCGATAACGGCGCGAATATGGGCGAAGTCATCGTGCGCAAAATACTCGAAAGCGAAAAGGAACTTCTCACGAACCGGGGCGCCAGCGACATCTCGCCCGCCAATTATTCCTTCCGCCTGGTTCGCCAAGATATTCTCAATCGCCAGCCCTGTTACGTGCTGGAGCTGCGGCCGCTGCGCAAAGATTCGCAGTTGCTCGACGGCCTGATTTGGATCGACGCGTCCAGCTATATGATCCTGCGCATGGAAGGCGAGCCGGCGCGCGCACCGTCCTGGTGGGTCCGCAATATTCACGTCGCGCTGGAGTTCCACGCGGTCCACGGCATGTGGCTGCAAACCACCCTGCGCTCGACCGCGAACGTTCGCCTACTGGGAGAGCACACGCTGGTTTCGCGCGACGTCGAATACAAGATGGGCGATATGGAAGCCGCCGCCATCCCGGTGCCGCGTCCATGATCGCCCGTTTAATGGGTGGACTCGCGCTGTGCTCCTCGCTCCATGCCTATTCGGTTTTAACGCACGAAGCCATCGTGGATTCGCTTTGGGATTCTTCGCTAAAAAAACTATTGTTGAACCGTTTTCCAGACGCGACGCCAGATGACCTCGAGAAAGCCCACGCCTTCGCTTATGGCGGCTGCATCATTCAGGACATGGGATATTATCCCTTTGGCAGCCACCTCTTCAGCGACCTGGCGCATTACGTCCGCAGCGGAGATTTCATTCAAGCGCTGCTCCGCGAATCGCAGGATCTGGATGAATACGCGTTCGCCGTGGGCGCGCTGGCGCATTACGCGGCCGACAACAACGGCCACCCCATCGCCATCAATCCCGGCGTGCCGCTGCTCTATCCGAAACTGGAGCGCGAATTCGGCCACACCGTGACCTATTGGGACGATCGCACCTCCCACATGCGAACCGAATTTGGCTTGGACGTTTTGCAGGTGGCCGGCGGCCACTATGCGCCGGACCAGTATCACAAATTCATCGGATTCGAGGTGTCCAAGCCGGTGCTCGAACGCGCTTTCTTGGATACCTACGGCATTGAACTCAAGGATGTATTCAAGAGCTTGGATCTGGCGCTGGGCACCTATCGCTATGCCGTGAGTTCGGTGATTCCCAGCATGGTTCGCGTGGCCTGGGACCTAAAAAAAGACCAACTCACGAAAGCCACGCCGGGCTTGACCCGCAAGAAATTTCTGTACAACATTTCGCGCTCCAGCTACGAAAAAGATTGGGGCAAGGAATACCAGCGTCCCGGCGCCGGGACTCGGATCGTAGCATGGTTCATGCGGATTCTACCGAAAGTCGGGCCGCTGAAATTTCTCCAGTTCCGTCCGCCCACGCCCGAAGTGGAAAAGATGTTCATGGCGAGCTTCAACGCCACCGTGGATAATTACAAAACTCTGCTGGCTGGCCTCGACAGGGGCCAATTGGAATTGCCGAACCGCAATTTCGATGTGGGCGATCTCACGCGCCTGGGCGCGTATCCAGGCGCCGATGAAGCGTATCAGACGTTAGTCGGCAAGCTCGCGAAAAAAGAATTCAAAGGGCTGCCGGACGATCTCCGCGCCAACGTCCTCGCGTTTTATGCCGACGCGAAAGAACCCATCCGTGCCAAGACTCCTAAACAAGCTAAGAAAGAAAATACCGCGTGGGCAAAACTAATGGATGAGGTGACGCAGATCCAGGCCGCCTCCTCCGCCCAGCCTAATGCGGCCCAATAACAAACCAAAATATGAAGTCATTTAACGCCGACCCCAAGCTGCCGCCGCCCGATCCGGACCCCGTCGAACCGGGTCCTGCGCCGGTGCCCATCCGTGAACCTGAGACTCCCGAGCCAGACGTGATCGATCCACCGCCACAGCCGTTTCCGGCCTGAATTGACGAAAATAGTGTCCGCCGATCTCGCGCTAAGCTAAGGTCTTTTTTTGTACCGGCAGCAGTTCATTAAAGCGTTACGGGATTTTTGTCGATGTAACGCCGAGAATGTTAGTCCGTACCCATAATGCGTTCCGCGAATCGGCGATTCGAGCGGCGGATCGTCTGCCGCTGTTGTCCTCCGTCCTGCAACGTTCCATGCGTTTATTGGCGAAAGGAGAGGACGTATCCATCATCGATCTGGGCGCGGTCATTGAAGAAGACGCGGTCATCACCGGCAGCGTGCTGGCGATCGCCAACTCGGTGTTTTATTCCAGGAACGGCAGCGTGGCGTCGGTACGCCTGGCCATTGCCCGCCTGGGAGTGAACAAAACTAGAAATGTTTTGCTGGGATTAACTGTCAGCAAATGTTTTAACTCCGTAAAAATTCCGGGGTCCTGGTCCTTGGCGCGCTTCAATGCGCATTCCCTGGCCGTGGGAACCTTGAGCGATCTGCTGGTGCAGGATGTGAAATCCGGCAACCCGGAATGGGCCTTCATGGCCGGCTTGCTGCACGATATCGGCCTCCCGTTGCTGGCGGTGGGATTGCCCGAGGAATTTCGAAAAATTACGGCGAGCGCAACCAACGATGCGGAAATCGTCGAGTGCGAGCGCGATCTGCTGGGCTTCACGCACTTCGATGTGGGGGCTGAATTATTGGCGCGCTGGAACTGCCCGCGGATGGTGCAGGAAGCGGTGTGGTCCTGCGAAAGCGTGGAGGCTTCCAATGAGCACCCACCGAAACTAGGCGCGATTGTGAAAACCGCCAGCCTGCTGGCGGACGCCAACGGCATCACCACTTTCGATACCGGCGAAGACAGCGAGCGCACCACCGAATTGCTGGACGCGCTGGCCGTACCGGCTCCCGCGGAATTCATCGATAGGTTCAAACGGGAATTTAGCGCTTTGCAAACTGCGGCTTAAGGCGCTTTGCGCCATGTCAGGCGATGCGTTCCCCGCTCGACGGCGTATAACAGCGTGAGCTGCCGCCCGTCCTCTGAAAACTCAAAGCGGCGCTGCTGCTTCCCATTGACCCAAGTGGGACGCAAAGCACCCTCAAGATGCAGATGCAGCGTGCGGGTTTCGAAATCCGCCGAATACGTTCCCCAATACGCGAGATAACCGTCCAGCGTTTCAAGCCGCTGCCGCGGACTCAGGCTGGATGCCCAAATGGGTCCGCCCTGCGCGGATTCAAGCGGGCGGTCCGCGCGCATCATTTGCACGGCGGCGCCGCCGTTTTCGTCAAAGCGAAATTCACCCGAGGCGCGGCCTTCCCAGGGGAGCGAGACGTTGCCGGATGCTTGATCTGTAAATTCCCAGGCAGTCAATTTCCACACGCCCACGAACGCGGCAGCCATCAGATGAAGCACCCCAGATTGCCTTCGAACCCTTGTTCCACGCGCCCGTCGGGCCAGACCACGATGGGAACCATCATGCCGTAGCGGCGCGCTTCATCGAGCGTCGCCTGGTCGAGTTCGACGCGGCGTTCTTCGTAGGCCACGCCTTGCGTGTCCCATTTGTGAAGCAGTTTGACGCAGGCGTCGCAGCCGCGAATCGTGTAGACGATCGGAAGCATTACTGCAGTGCCGCTGTCAGAAGCTGGCGCATTTCCTGAATCGCATCTTTGCGCCATTGCTCGGAACGCGGTTGCAGGCGTGGGATTAGTTCTTTGAGGAACGCCTGACGATCGGCCTCGGGAAGCGTGCCGAACGCGGCGTCCGGCGGAAGATTCAGATGTGCCTTGACTTCATCGGCAATCGCCGCGAGCTCGGCGTGCGCGCTCTGCGAGCGCTCCGTGAAATGCGCGATGTAACGCAGGTCATCGCTGTAAAAGACAAACACCGGAATGGCGCGCGATTTACCGTTCAGCAGAAACTCATCCATGATGTCGGCATTTTGATCGCGCAGGAAAACACGCAGCGTCAGGCCGGCGGCCTCGGCGATGCGCGCCATGGTGGGAAGCTCGCGATAAACATCGCCGCACCAGGCTTCGGCGATCGCCAGCACTTTCACCGGGCCGTTGGGTTTCGCGGCGGCGTTCTTGAAGAACGCAATGTCGCCGGCGGTGAGCGGGGCGTCTTTGTAATTCGCTTCGAACTTGTCACGATTCACGGCGGCTTGCGCCAGGAAATCGGCGTAGGTGAGCCCTTGCGCGAAGCGTGCAGGAGTGACAACCGTGGTTGTGCTAGGCATAGCTGTTTTATTGTATACATTGAGGATGCTCAAAATGCTTGTGCGCATGGCGGCCATTTCTTTCGGGCTCAGTTTTCTGCTGGGAAGCGCTCTGGGCCAAAACAATTCTGGAGCCGGAAAAGAATGGTTGACCTACGGCAGCGATCCGGGCGAGACGCGCTACAGCCGGTTGAATCAGATCAACGCGTCGAACGTGAGCCGTTTAAGCTTGGCCTGGTCCTACGAACTGGGCGCGGGCGGCGGCAATCAGGAGGCGACGCCGCTGGTACGCAACGGCGTGATCTACGGCATCACCAATTGGAGCGTGGTGTTTGCGGTCGATGCGCGCACCGGCAAAGAGCGCTGGCGTTGGGACCCGGAAGTGAACCAGGCCGCGGTGTTCCCGAAGATTTGCTGCGGCGTGGTGCATCGCGGGCTGGCGAGTTTTCAGAACCTGATCATTGCGCCCATCATTGACGGCCGGCTGCAGGCGCTCGATGCGGATACCGGGAAAGTGGTGTGGGAAGCGCGCGTGGCGTATCCGCAGGAGAATTACACGGTGACGATGGCTCCGCGGATCGCGAAAGGAAAAGTGATTGTCGGCGTGAGCGGATCGGAATATCCGGTGCGCGGATTCTTCGCGGCCTTCGATGCGGCGACCGGACATTTCGCGTGGAAGTTCTACACGGTTCCGGGCGATCCGTCCAAGCCATTCGAGAACGCGGCGATGAAAGCGGCGTCGGCGACTTGGGATTCGACAGCGTGGAAGATGGGCGGCGGCGGCACGGTTTGGGACGGCCTGGCTTACGATCCGGAGGCGGATCTGGTCTACGTCGGCACCGGCAATGCGGGACCGTGGCCGGAGGATTTGCGGCACTCGAAAGGCAAGGACAACCTTTATGCGTGTTCGGTGTTGGCGGTGCGGCCCGATACCGGCGAGTTGAAATGGTATTTCCAAATGGTCCCCGGCGATTCTTGGGATTACGACAGCGTGCAGCAGTTGCTGCTGGCCGACGTCACGATCAAAGGCCGTCCGCGGAAAGTGATCATGCAGGCCAACAAGAACGGGTTTTATTATGTGCTCGACCGCGTCACCGGGCAGTTTATTTCGGGACAGCCGTTCGCGCAGGTGAATTGGGCGCGCGGACTCAACGAGGAAACCGGGCGTCCCATCGTGAACGAGGCGGCGCATTACGGGGCGCAGACAATTTCGCTTTCTCCGGGACCGGGCGGCGCGCACAATTGGTCGCCGATGTCTTTCAACCCGGCAACGGGCCTGGTTTACATTCCGACGTCGGCGGCCAGTGCTTACGATTACACGTTGGATGAAAACTTTGTGTACAAACCGGAGGGCCAGAACCTCGGCGTCGTTCGTCCCGGCACGCAGGCGGCAACGCCGGATACGGCGACAGCGGCCATCGCTCCGAAGAACACGACGAAGTTGCCATCGCCGCCATCGATTGGACCGGAGCCTCCGCCGCCGGGGCAGCGGGGGATTTTGATGGCGTGGGATCCGGTCACTCAAAAGGAGCGCTGGCGTGCGCCGGGCGGGGGCAGCATTGGCGGCGGAACCGTGACGACGGCGGGCAACTTGGTGTTCCAGGTGATTCCCGACGGGCGTTTGGTGGCGTATCGCGCGGACACCGGAGAAAAGCTCTTGGAAATCAAAACAGAGTTACGCGGCGGGATGGGGCCGCCGATTACGTATGAGCTCGACGGAAAACAGTACGTTTCGCTGATGGGCGGAACGGGGCTAGTGAAGCGGCGTGCGGATGCGCCTCCGCCGCCAGCGGATGCGCCGGCTCCCGCGCAGCCGAAGTTGTTGACTTTTGTGCTTCCATGATTCGCCGTGATTTTCTGAAATCGACGTTGGGCGGCGCGCTGTTGTGCGCACGGGGCGCGAATGCGCAGTCGACGATCGCAGCCACGCCGCTCGCTGACAATCTTTTTTTGATCACGGGCGCGGGCGCGAATGTGGTGGCGAGAACCGGATCCGATGGCGTCCTGTTATTCGATGGCGGATTGGCGGAACACGCCGCAGGCCTAACTAAAACCGTCGCAGCGTTGCCCGGGGCGAAGCCGGTGCGGACGCTATTCAACACGCATTGGCATCCCGAGCAGACGGGTTCCAACTTGCCGCTGCGACGCACAGGAGCCGCCATCATCGCGCACGAAAACACGCGCCTGTGGATGACCACGGATATCACGCGTCCCTGGGAGAATCGCACGTTTCCGCCGGCGCCCAAAGAGGCGCTGCCGACCAAAACGTTTTACGATAAAGGCGCGATCACGGTCGACGGCGAGCGCATTGAATATGGATATCTGCTGCAGGCGCACACGGACGGGGATTTGTACGTGTATTTCCCCAAGGCCAACGTGCTTTGCATTGGCGATGTGATCGCGGGCGACGGCTGGCCGTTCATCGATTGGTGGACGGGCGGCTGGATCAACGGCGTGGTCAGCGGACTCGACACGCTGCTCAAAATTGCGAACGCCGACACGCGCATCGTGGCGGGCCAAGGTCCGGTGCTGACGCGCGCCGATCTTGAAGCGCAGTTCAAAATGTTCACGACGATTTCGCAGCGGCTGCGAACGATGTTGTTCGGCGGAAAAAACATCGACGACGTGCTGGCCGCTCAGCCCACCAAAGAATTTGACGCGCGCATGGGCGATCCGAAACAGTTCCTGCGGCTGGCGTTCCAGAGCCTGTGGGGGCACTTTACTCCGGACGCCTGAAGGACAATACTAGTAGTCGGTAGAATATGCCTAAATTGCGGCCAATCAGCGTTTTGGTGGTGACGGCCGTATGCTGGGGCGCGCCTCCACCGGCTACATTTCTGGCGCAGGCGGACCAGCACTGGGGCATGCTCAAGACGTATTGCGTCGCGTGCCACAATTCCAAATTGCGCACAGGCGGGCTGGCGTTCGATGAACTCGACGCGGCCGGCGTTCCCGGCAAAGCGCAGGTATGGGAAAAAGTAGTTCGCAAGCTGCGCGGCGGAATGATGCCGCCTCCGGGGATGCCGCGTCCCGACAAACGTCAAGCGGACGCGTTCGTTGCGTGGATGGAAGGTTATCTCGATGCGGCGGCGGCGCTCGATCCGAACCCCGGCGAAGTCGCGCTGCACCGGCTCAATCGCAAAGAATACGCGAACGCGATCTTCGACATTCTGGGCTTGAAAGTAGACGCTTCCGAGCTGCTGCCGCAGGACGCGCAGGCGGATGGGTTCGACAACATCGCCAACGTGCTGCAGGCGTCGCCCGCGTTTTTTAATCAATATATGGCCGCTGCGCGGTCGGTGGCGGTGCAGGCGGTGGGCCGGCCGGATGCGCGGCCGGGCAGCAAAACCTACATCAATCCGAACAAGGGCGCGCAGGCGTTTCATGTCGATGGCCTGCCGCTGGGTACGCGCGGCGGCTTTGCTGTCCAGCATACATTTCCTTCCGACGGCGAGTACGAAATCAATCTGCCGAGTCCGCTGCGCAACATCTGGTTCGTGGGAATCGAGCATCAATCGACGTTCATCATCACGCTCGACGGGGCCAAGATTTATCAGACCAGCATTGGCGGGCCGGAGGACGACCGCGCGCTCGACATCGATCAATCGCCGGCGCAGGAGAAGATCGACGCGCGCTTTAAGAACATTCGTTTTCAGGCGAAGGCCGGCCCGCATCAGATCGCTGCGACTTTCGTGGCGCGGACGCTGTCGGAATCCGATGACCGCTTGCCGAGTTTGGGCGACAGCGTGGGGTTCGATCGCATGGCGCGCGTCAACAGTTTCGAGATTCGCGGGCCTTTCAAGCCCATCGGCTTGAGCGAGACGCCTAGCCGTCAGCGGATCTTCACTTGTTATCCGAAAGTGCCCGCGGAGGAACAGGCCTGTGCGCGGCGCATTCTTTCCACGGTCGCGCGGCGGGCCTATCGGCGTCCGATTCCAGAGGATGATATGCGCGGCTTGATGGCGTTTTACGAAGCCGGGCGCAAGCGCGGCGATTTCGACGAGGGCATTCGCAGCGGGCTGACGCGTATTTTGGCGAGTCCGCATTTTTTGTATCGCGCGACGATTGCGGACCCTGCGAACAAGATTGCGGAATCGACTTACCGGCTGCACGATCTGGAGTTGGCGTCGCGGCTCTCCTTCTTTTTGTGGAGCAGTGTGCCGGACGATCAACTGCTGGAAGTGGCCGAGGCGGGGCGCTTGAAGGATCGCGCGGTGCTGCAGCGCCAGGTGATGCGGATGCTGAACGAGGGGCGCTCGCGCACGCTTGGCGAGCAATTTGCTTACCAATGGCTGCAATTGAGCGCGCTCGATGAGATCGTTCCCGATCCCAAAGTTTTTCCGTCAGGCTGACGTGCGCGACGATATGGTGCGCGAAGTCGAGTGGTTCGTCGATAGCGTGTTCCGCGAGGATCGCAGCGTGGTCGATCTGATGACGGCCGATTACAGCTATTTGAACGAGCGTCTGGCGGTGCATTACGGCATTCACAACGTGAAGGGCGACCTGTTCCGCAAAGTGCAAATGGATAATCCGGTGCGCCGCGGGCTGCTGGGCAAGGGCGCGGTGCTGATGGTGTCTTCGTATCCGGATCGCACGTCGCCGGTGCGCCGCGGACAGTGGATTCTGGAGAACATCACGGGCACGCCGCCGGCGCCGCCGCCTCCGGATGTCGAGGCGCTGCTGAAGGACAATAAAGTCGGCGCGAAAGTTTTCAAATCCGTGCGCGAGCGGCTGGCGGAGCATCGCACCAAAGCCAGTTGTAATGCTTGCCACGGCATCATGGACCCGCTGGGATTCGCGCTGGAGAACTTCGACGCCGTCGGGCGTTGGCGCAACGTGGAAATGTTCGCGGGCACGCCGATCGACGCGACGGGGAAGCTGGCGGATGGAACGCCGCTGGCCGGTCCTAACGATTTGCGCGAGGCGCTGATGCGCAACCCGGAACAGTTTGTGCAGACGTTCACGGAAAAATTGATGATGTACGCGCTGGGGCGGAAGCTGGAATATTACGATATGCCCACGGTGCGGGCGATCGTGCGATCGGCCGCCGCCGACCATTACCGGTTTTCATCGCTGGTCATGGGAATCGTTTCGAGCGATGCGTTTCAACTGAAGAAAGTAACCGCGGAGCCGGTGAAGACGGCCCGGAATTAAGAAAGAGGCAGCCATGTTCATTTCGAAAAAGCATCTGTCGCGTAGAACGGTCCTGCGGGGGTTGGGAGCGGCGGTCAGTCTTCCGCTGCTGGATGCGATGGTGCCTGCCGCGACCGCGCAATCGAAAACCGCGGCCAAGCCGGTTCCGCGCATGGGCTTCATCTACGTGCCGCACGGATCGGTGCTCGACCGCTGGTCTCCGAAGACGACCGGCACGGATTTCGAACTGCCGCAGATTCTCAAGCCGCTGACGCCTTTCAAAAGCCATCTGACCATCGTGAGCGGGCTGCGCAATAAAGCGGCGGAGAGTCCCGACGCCGCATGCCATCACGGCCGGAACTTGGCTGGGTTGCGTCGCGCCGGCGCCGCAGCAGGCCACGCTTGCGGGAACCAGCGTGGATCAGCTGGCGGTGCCGTACATCGGGCAGAACACGCCGTTTCCTTCGCTCGAACTCTCCACCGAGCCCGGCACCACCTGTGACCCAACTTTCGGTTGCAGCTACGGCCACACCATTGCATTCCGCACGCCGACGCAGGCGCTGCCGATGGAATACAATCCGCGCAAAGTTTTCTACCAGTTGTTCGGGCAAGGCGACAATGCGCAGGAGCGCACCGCGATTGTGGGCGAGACCAAGAGTATTCTCGACGCCGTGCTGGGCGATGCCGCGTCGTTACAGAGCCAGTTGGGCGCGAGCGATCGCGCGATGGTGAGCGCGTATCTCGATTCGCTGCGCGAGATCGAGCGGCGCATTCAGAACACCGAGAAGAGCAACCTTTCGAAGATCGATCTGCCGGACGCGCCGATTGGCGTGCCTAACGATTTCAACGAGCATTTGAATTTGATGTTCGATCTGCTGGCGGTGTCCTATCAGGCGAATCTCACGCGCATTTTCACTTTCATGATGGGCAAAGAAGTGAGCATGCGGACGTTCAATAACGTCGGCGTGCCGGATGCGTTTCATCCGCTGTCGCACCATGGCAACAATCCGGCGAATCTGGACCGGCTGTCGAAAGTGTTCGCGTATCACACGGAGGTTCTGTCGCGCTTCGTGAAGAAGCTGTCGGAGACGCCGGATGGCGACGGATCTTTGCTGGATCACTCGATCATTCTCTATGGCGGCAACATGAGCGACAGCAATCGGCACAATCACGATCCGCTGCCGTCGGCGGTGATCGGGCGCGGCTATGGAAAGATCAAGGGCGGGCAGCATCTATCGTATCCGCAAAGCACGCCGCTAGCGAATCTGATGCTGACGCTGCTCGATCGCGCCAGCGTTCCGGTGGACAAGATCGGCGACAGTAACGCTGTCATGTCGGAGGTCTAGGTGAAGCTTGCTGC
Organism: Bryobacterales bacterium; assembly: GCA_963745995.1. Lineage (GTDB taxonomy): Bacteria > Acidobacteriota > Terriglobia > Bryobacterales > Bryobacteraceae > Palsa-187. Next base: position 785,525 of record CAVUZF010000004.1, on the reverse strand, counting down.
GATGGTGGTGCTGGCAGGCGCGTGCATGGCTGCGTCCGTCAATCGTGACGCGTTTTTGCGCGCCGTGCAGAGCGGCGACGGCAACGCGGCCGCGGCCATGATCCAGCAGGGCGCCGATGTCAACGCGCGCGAAGCCAACGGGACCACGGCGCTGCACTGGGCGGTTTACCACCAGGATGTCGCGTTGGTGAAGCGGCTGCTCGCGGCGGGCGCGAAGGTTTCCGTAGTCAACGATTTTGGTTCGTCGCCGATGCAGGAAGCCGCGATCACGGGCAACGCCGCGGTGATCCGCATGCTGCTGGACGCTGGAGCGAATGTCGAATCGGCCAATGCCGAAGGGCAGACGGCGCTGATGGCGGTGGCGCGCACGGGCAACGTGGACGCGGCAAAAATGCTGCTCATCGCCGGCGCGGACGTCAACGCTACCGAAAAATTCGGAGGCCAATCCGCACTGATGTGGGCGGCGGCGCAGAGCCAACCCGCGATGATTCGCTTGCTGCTGGAATATGGCGCGAAGGTCAACGCGCGCGGAGCGATTCGCGATTGGCAGACGCGTATTACGGCTGAGCCGCGTCCTAAGGATCGCCACCGCGGCGGGTTCACCCCGCTGCTCTATGCGGCGCGCGAAGGCTGCATCGATTGCGCGCGGGCTCTGATCGAAGGCGGAGCGGACATTAATTTATCCGATCCGGACCGCATCTCGCCGCTGGTGCTCGCGCTGCTCGATCAGCGTTTCGATTTCGCGGCGTACTTGATTTCGGCAGGCGCGGATGTGGATCGCTGGGATTTGTACGGACGCTCGCCGCTCTACGCCGCCTGCGATCTGGCGACGCTGCCGACGGGCGGACGTCCTGATACGCCGTCGACCGACAAGACCACGGCTTTGCAAGTGATCGACATGCTGCTGAAGACGGGGGCGAATCCAAATCTGCAATTGAAGCTACGGCCGCCGTATCGCAATGTTCCGTTCGATCGCGGCGGCGATCAGGTGCTTTCGACCGGAGCCACGCCGCTGCTGCGCGCTTCGAAGGCCGGCGACAATCCCGCGGCGATGCGTCTGCTGCTGGAGCATCACGCGTTGGTCGATTTGCCGAATGCCGATGGCGTGACTCCGCTGATGATTGCGGCGGGCATGGGGCACGGCATTAATCCGAGCCGCGGCGCGTTATCAGGGCGATGACGATGCGGCGCTGGCCGTGGGCATTCTGCTTGACGCGGGCGCCGATATTCATCGCCGCGCTGCAAACGGAATGAACGCCGTGCACAGCGCCGCGATGAAGGGATGGACGGCGACGATCCGTGTGCTGGCCGAGCACGGCGCGGAAGTCGATATCAAAGATCGCGATGGCAAGACGCCGCTCGATTATGCGTCCGGGAACTACAAGCCCACGCCGCAGGGTGGCGGGCTGGTGGTGCCTCCGACGGTGAATCCGGAGACGGTGAAACTGCTGCAGCAGCTAACCAAGCTGAATTAGAGGTTCCGGAAACAGTCGTCGGCGGGCGGCTCTTTCTGGATGTCGCCGAGTTCCTTCAATTGCGCGATCAACATTTCCCAGCGTTCCTTGGTCATGCTGCCGAGCGGCGTCCCTGGGGTTTCAATCAGCGGTTTCTGGGCATCGGCGACTTCCGCGAAAACCTCCGGCGCCATCGAGGGATTCAGTTGGTTCATGCGCTGATTGGTGGGCTTGGGGTCGTCGAGGTAAGCGCGCCAACCCTCGCGCACGGCCGCCACCATGGCTTTCGCGCGATCTGGATTTTGGCGCAGGTAATCGCCGGAGGTGGCCAGCACGGTGATGTAGGGATTGTAGCCGGTGTCCGACACGGGAAACACTTGCACATCGGCGCCCTGGTGTTTGGCGGTCAAGGGCTCGGACACAATGAAGCATTGCTGGGCGAAATTCTTGTCGGCCAGGAACGCGCTGATGTCGCCGCCGGGCGAGGGCACCACTTTCACTTTGCCGAAGCCGTAATTCTTTTCGAGCAGGCGCGCGTAGGGGAGGCCGCGCTGGATCGCTAGCGTCCCTCCGCTTTTCAGCAGATCGGCCAGGCTGGTCAATTTGCGCGAGGCGTGCACCATGATGCCTTGCGGATTATGTTGGAACACGGCGAAGAGCGCGACCACGTCGTTGCCTTGGGAGCGCGCGACCACCAGTTCATCGGCGGAGACCACGCCGAATTCGGCTGAGCCCGCGCCGACCATCTGGATGGTGGGCGTGCCGGCGCCTCCGGGTAAGAATGTCGACGTCGAGGCCGTGGGCCTGATAGGGAGCGGCGTAGAATCCGCCGAATTGCGGGTCGGGTTTCCAGTTGAGCGCGAGCCGGATCTTGCCGGGCGCTTTGCCGCACGCGGCCAGCAGCGCGAGCGCCGGCGTCATCAGTAGGAAGGCTCTTCTATGCACCTCCCGATTCTCGCAAATCGAGGTAGACTGATTCGCAGATGCACATTTGGTCTATCGTCGCTGCGGCGCTCACGCTGGCGGTGGTTGCGTCCGCGCAGACGGCTCGGCCGAGTCCGCCCACGATGGTGCTACCGGTGACTGGTGTACCGCTATCGGTCGAATCGGTAGCGGAGTCTGTTGCCAAAGATGCGTCTAAAGAGCAAGTACTATCGCGATGCGGAGGGAAGAATGCGCATCGAAAAGGAATTGCCGCAGCCGTTTGGCGATCCGTTTCTGATGATTCAGATCGTAGACCCAGTCGATGGTTTTATGGCTGTACTGGAAACCGAGGCGAAGATCGCGCACCGCGTGAAAATGCCGAAGGCTGCTGCTGGACAAGGCTTCGGCATGGCCTTCATCAGTCCATTAGTCAGGGTGCCGGGCAAGAAAACAATGAAGACTGAGGCGCTGGGTAAGCAGACTATTGAGGATGTCGAGTTCGAGGGTATTCGCACGGCGACTACGGCTGACGAGCAGCCTTCGATCATCGCGGTCGAGGAGCGTTGGATGTCGAAAGAGCTCGGATTATTTGGATTGCTCAAACTTTCGGGGCCGGATGGAGAAAGCGCTTCGCGAATTCAGCACGTGGATCGTACGGCTCCCGATCCAAAGCTGTTCGTCATCCCGGACGATTATCACATCCGCGAGATGACTCAATAACGCGCTATTGTTCACTGGCGTGCCATTGGCGCAGCGTTACGTAGCTCACTAGATTGATCAGCCCGAAGAGCGCTAAGCCGAGCACCGAAGCAAGCAGCACAGCGGCGAAAACTTTGTCGACGCGCTGCTGGGTGCGGGCGACGTCGACTACCGATCCCAGGCCTTGTCCGCCGATGAACTCGCCTACGATCGCGCCGATGACTGCCAGGCCTGAAGCTACGCGGAGTCCGGTGAGTATTTGCGGCAGGGCGGCGGGGAAACGCAATTTCCATAGCGTGACGAAGGTGGAGGCGCCGTACAAGCGGAACAAATCGCGCAGCGCGGGCTCAGTGGATAGAATGCCGCTGAGGGTGTTGGCGATCACGGGAAAATCGACACTACGAATGCGGACGCAACGACGGTGCGCATTCCGTAGCCGAACCAGATCACCAGCAGCGGGGCGATGGCGATGATGGGCACGGTTTGGAAGAACACGGCGTAGGGATAAAACGCTCGTTGAATCGCGCGTGAGGATGAAAGGAAGACGGCGATGGCGATTCCTATCGCGGTGCTTAACAGAAAGCCGATGAGGGCGCTGGTCGAAGTGGTCAACAGCGCGCCTAGCAGCTCGGTGTGGCTTTCGATCATGGCGCGTAAAACAGAACTCGGGGCTGGGAGCAGATACGATTTCACCAGGCCGTAGCGGACGGCGAGCTCCGCGGCGGCGGTCACCACCACGAGCGGAATCAGCGCGGGGATGACGCGGCGGATCATGATTCTTCCTCCATCGCGGCGAGGAGCGCTTTGCATTTCGCGGCCTAGGCGCGGGTCCATGCGCAATGCATCGGTGCGTTCGGCGGGGAGATCGAGGCGGCGATCGAGTTTGATGCCGCCGCCGCGTTTGGTGAGAACTACGGCGCGGTTGGCTAGGAAGGCGGCTTCGGAAATCGAATGCGTGACGAAGACTACGGTGATGCCGCGCGCCTGCCACAGTTCGCGGAGTTGGGTGTCCAAACGGAAGCGCGTGATTTCATCGAGTGCGGCGAAGGGTTCGTCGAGCAGCAACAAGCGCGGCTGCGTCACGAGCGCGCGGGCTAGCGAGACACGCATGCGCATGCCGCCGGAGAGTTGCGCGGGATAGCGGTCCTCCGCTTCGAACAAACTCACTTGTTGGAGGGCGGCGCGGGCGGTCACGTAACGCTCTCACTTGCGATGCGCCCATTAGTTCTAACGGCAGGGCGGCGTTGTCGAGCACTGTCCGCCAGGGGAGCAGGTGCGCGTCTTGAAACACAAACGCGGTTTGGAAGCGCTCTTCGGGTTGGATGGCGATGCATCCGGCGGTGGGCTCGATGAGTCGCGCGATCATGCGCAGAAGCGTGGACTTGCCACATCCGGAGGGACCGAGAATCGCTATGAATTCGCCGGCGGCGATTTCTAGATCCATGCCCTCTATCACGACTAGATTGTCGAAGGACTTGCGTACGCCTTGCAAATGCAGAGCGACGCCGCCGGGTGGTTGCAGGGCGCGCCCCTATTTCACCACCGTCTTTGCGACGGCTTCGTTCTCGTAGGCGTCAGAAACGCGCACGGCAATGGTGGCTTCGCCGGGGGCCCGGTTGGCTTCGAAACGATAATCGTGTTCTTCGGAATCGGTGAGACGGGTGGTGGGCTCGACCACTTTCCAGTCGCCGCCGTTTACTGAATATTCGGCTTTGGCTAAGACGTTCAGCGCGTCTTTGGCGTGGAAACGGACGTCGATTTTCGCGCCTTGCGCAGTGGCGGTGAGCGCGGTGATTTCGGGGGCGGTGTTGTCGATCAGGAAGCGGTCGCTTTCGCGCGAGGCGGTGAGGGTTTGCTCGGGCGTGTTCGAGGGCGCGTCGCTGGCGGTGACGCGGACGCGGTATTTGCCGTCAGGGTACGCGGTGGAATCCCAACTGTAGAAGCGCTCGCGCAGATTTTCATGCAAGGGCTTCCAAGCGGTTTCATTTTCACCGCGAATTTCGATTTTGAAAAGCAGGGTGTCGCCGTTGTCGTCGTTGGCTAGCCAGCGGGCTCCGATGAAGCCTTTGGCGTAGGTGAGGGCGGGCGAGGCTCCGGTGTCGAGAGCGGCGCGGGCGGGGGCGGGCGTGGGATTGCTGCGGCCCAAGGCGGGCAAGGTCAAAGTGGCCGGGTTCGGCGCGGCGGCGGCTGCGGGGGCTGGGAATTTGTAATTGGGCGGCGTGGTTTCCACCGCTTCGATTACGGGAGCCACATTCTTCATTTCGTAGGCGGCGGTTACGTCATAGAGTTCGGCGGCGCCTGTGACGGTGGCGCGGTATTGCAGGAAGCGGGCGGCCGGAGAGGTCACGCGATCGCCTGCGAGTTTGGCCCACGGGCTCCAGTCCTTTTGCGCGCGGCTGACGTTGCCGCTGCGGGTTTCGAAGGTCACGGCTCCTGAGCCGGCGTAGAGCGAAGTCATGCGGCCCCAGTAGGAGAAGGCTCCGGCGTCGAGGACGTCGCTTTCGAGCGTGCCCGACGGTTCGCGCTCGGGGCCGATGGAAAAAATTTCGCCGATGTTGCCGGTGACGGCGTACAAGCGTCCGTTGGCGCCTTGGGCGAAGCCGGTGACTTGCGCGGCGGCCAGGTTCAAGAGGCGCGTGTAGGTGTGATCGGAATCCAGGCGGTAGACGTTGCCGCGATTGCCGGTGCCGGCGATGACGCTGCCTTGCGCGTCGAAGGCCAGCGCGTAGACGACGTCTTGCGGATGGGTCCAGATGCGGCGGGCGTAGCCGTCGGGTTGGATGCGATAAATTTCGGAGCCGCCTTGCACTCCGATGGGCGTACCAGTGGCGGGGGCGGCTGCACCGTTGCGGGCGGGGCCGCCGGTGGGGACAGCTAGCGTAATTGTTCCTTGGCTGGTTTGCACTTGGCGTTGCGGCGCGGGGGCCGGCGCGGTCGCGGGGGCTTTAGTGCCGGTGCCTGCGGCGTAAACGTCGCCGTTGGAGGCAACGGCCACGGTGGTGATTTCGCGCTTGTCGGCTTCGTACAACACGAAGGCTTCGCCCGCGGGGGAGATGCGCAGGATCAGGCCGCTGGGATCGGTGCCGGCGATCAGGTTGTCATGCGCGTCGATGGCTAGCGAACGAACATGGGCTTCTTCGGTGCGATAAAAAACGGAACCCGCGCCGTTGGGAGTTACGCGGTGGATTTCGCCTTGGTCGCCGGTTGCGACGAACAAATCGCCTTTGCTTGAAAAGGCCAGCGCCCAGATGTATTTCGCATGGGGGTCGTAGAACACTTCAGCAGTTCCGGCGGGGTTGATGCGGAAGACTTTGCCGTCGGGCGAGGTGGCGGCGTATACGCGATCCTGTTTATCGATGGCGATGGCTTGGATGGCCATGCCGTCGAGTTCGGCTAGCGTCTTCGCTTGGCCGGCGGCGTTCACGATGATGAGTTTGGATTTCGAGCTGCCGACGCCTCCGCCGCCAGCGTAGACGTTGCCTTTGGAATCGCGCGCGACGGTCCACAAAAACGATACCGAGGGATCGTAAATTTCGTGCACCACGGGAGCGGGGGTCAGGCGGCCTTCGCTCGACAGCGAAAGTTTGTGCAGGGTGCCTTTTTCGAAGTCGGCTGATTCGGAGTGTTCCCAAACTTGCGTCTCGACTGCCCAGAGCGGCAGGAAAACGCACAGCACCGGCGCTAGAACGCGCAAAAATCGCATGAACGTGACCTTCTTTAACCTTTAATCTTATTTGACTTTGATGCGCAGCGAGTAATTGCCGCTCACCACTTGATCGAACGCAATCGATTGCTGCACTTCGGTGCTGTCGGGCGTGCCGACCAAGGAACGGCTGGCGTTGCGTTCGGTCTGCATCACGTTCACGACCGACGACGGCAGGTTGGGCAGAGTTTTGTCGGCGGCGTAGAACGTGGCCCGGCTTTGCACCAGCGAAACGTAAAGGCGGTTGTTATCGCGCTCCTGATTCAGCAGAGAAACGGTGGAGGCGATGTCCATATTTTTATTATTCTGGGCGACGCCGTCCTGCGTGCGGTCGAGCGTATCGGCGTCGCTGAACAGCAGGCGGTGTTCGCCTTTTGGCATGCCGGCGGGGATCTTCACCATGAGCGAGCGTTCGATTCTTTCGCCGCGATAGGGGCGCAGAAAAACTTTCACGGGGATTTCGGTGCCGGCTTCGACTTCGGTCGTCGGCGTCCACACGGTTTCGATGGTGGCGACGCGGCGGGCGGGAAGGAGATCGATGGTCGCGTTCACACTTTTGAGTTTCGGCGTCGCTACGTTGTTCAGGAACAGGCGGTTGAATTTGTCGCCCCACCAACCGGCTAGAACGGTGGGCATGGGCACGGGGAACTCGCCGGGGGCCAGCATGGTCGAGACGTGGATGTTGTCGGAGCCGTCCATCATGACGTCGGCGGTCATGCGGTAAGTCATTTCATCGGCGTAGAGATTCATTTGCTGGAGCGAGTTGCTGAGCGTAGCGGACATCAGGAAGGGGGTCCACTTCTGATGCACGAAGACGTTGAAGTTGAGATCTTTTTCTTTGACGATGGCGTCGTTCTCGCCGTGGGCGCGGACGTGGACATGCACTGGAATCACGGGGGCTTCGGCGCCGAGTTCGCCCATGATGCCGGTGAAGCGGTCCTGGCGGAGAGCTCCGACGACTTCGGTGGCGTTGCCGACTTTGTTGGGTTGATACGCTGAGCTAAGCACGGTTAGGATTTCGCTTTTGGCGATCGGCATGTCGACGGGGCCGAGGTCGAAGAACTGGTGGCCAAAGGCCAGGATGCGTTTGCCATCGTTATAGGTGACGGTTCCCATGCCGGTGGTGGACATGTCGCCGGAAACCAGAATGCCGCTGACGGCTTCGCCGGGGTTGAGCGCGTGCTCCCATCCAGCGGCGGGCTTGGCGGTCAAGGTTCCCGCCGACGCGCCGCCTTGCACGGGGGCGATGCCCATTTGGCGGAACAGAGGCTCGTAGGTGTTCAAAGTTTGGGCGGTGAAGCCGGAGAAAACCAGCGGCGTCTCGATGGGCGTCATCAGGGGGACGCGCGAGGGGAGCGGGGCGGTACCGCCGGCGGCTACTAGCTGCGAAACTAATTCGCTGGGCATTTCGTAAGAGGCGGCGGCCGCGGGCGACCCGGAGGCTAATTTATCGGGCGTGCGGGCGTCGCTGGGACGCGACATGTCGAGATCTTGAATTTCGAGCATCGACTCGATGGGGGTGATGCCGCAGATGGCGTCGGGCGAGAACTGGCTTAGGCGGAGGGCTACGGCTCCTATTAACTTTCCGTCGACGTAAACCGGGCTGCCGCTCATGCCGCCGGCCACGCCGGTGCGTTCGGCTTTGCCACCCATTTTCGCCATGATGACGTGCTGGCGCGGACCCATGGCGTTCTGCCAGACGCCGATGATTTCGACGGGGACGGGCTCGGGGGTCATGCCGCTGAAGACGGTCCAGGCAATGGCGTGCATGCCGGGCTTCACGTCTTTGAGCGGGAGGATTTCGGGTTTGCCGGCTTTGGGTGGGGTGAGTTCGGCGCCTTGTAGGACGACAACGGCGGCAGCAACCATCAGCCAGATTCGCATGGGGTGAAATTCCTCTACCTTATTATGATGTAACGCGAGGGGAACGGGGGTACTGGTATTTCGGAGGACACTTCGGCTGTTCGGCCGGAGGCCGAACGCGGACCGGAGGTCCGCCCCACTATTAAAATCGTCTCGCGGTGGGGTGCTGGTTTAGGGCAGCCCCACCGGAGTGGTGAAGGTCATGGACGGCTTGCTGGTCTTTGAAAAGTGACTGAATGAACCAGTTTTCTGCTCTCTCCCATTTCCTCCCGCGGCAATTTAACTCACCAGAGAATCGATTCTCTCCTGTCCCGCCCTCTCCACAATGTTTCCAGGACGGCTAGCCCGCCGCTTTCGCGACGGGCGCGGATACCAACTTAACTACGACGATTAGCCTGCGCAGGCTCGTACTACGAGATCAAGTATGCCGGGGAGTAGTGCGCGCGGCGGAAAAGGCAAACCTCGAAGTGAGTGAAACGTCGGGAGATGCGGGTGGGATATTCTTGAGACTGACCTACCTGTGGCGCTCCTTTTAAATACTCAAGGGCTGGCGAAGTCGTATGGCGCGGCGTTTTTGTTTCGTAACGTCTCGTTGAGTATTCAGGAAGGGGATCGCGTCGGGTTGATTGGGCCTAACGGGTCTGGAAAATCTACGCTGCTGGAGATTCTGGCTCAACGGCGGGAGGCGGACTCGGGCGAGGTCTCTGTGCGGAAGGGAACGCGGCTGGCTTACCTTCCGCAGGAATCGCAATTTCCGCCGGGAGAAACGGTACGAGAGGTGATTCGGCGATCGCTGAAGAGCGGGGGAATTCCCGAGGCGGAATGGCAGGCGCGCGAGGGCGAAACTTTGGGGCGGGCGGGCTTTGAGGATTTCGATGTGGAGGCCGCAACGCTGTCGGGGGGGTGGCGGAAGCGGTTGGGGATTGCGGAAGTGCTGGTGCAGAATCCGGCGATTGTGTTGCTGGATGAGCCGACCAATCATTTGGATTTGGGCGGGATTGAATGGCTGGAGAAGCTGCTGCAGAATGCTCCGTTCGCTAGTGTGATCGTCAGTCATGACCGGTATTTTCTGGAGAACGTGCCGACGGCTGTGGCGGAGTTGAATCGGGCTTATCCGGATGGGCTGTTGTATGTGGCGGGGAATTACAGTGCGTTCTTAGAGAAGAAAGCCGAGTTTCTGCATGCGCAAGCCAAGCGGCAGGATGCGCTGGAGAATCGGGTGCGCACGGAGATGGAGTGGCTGCGGCGAGGGCCTAAGGCGCGGGCTACCAAAGCCAAGGCGCGCATCGATACGGCGCACGAAATGATTGGCGAGTTGGCGGATTTGCGGGCGCGCAGCCGGACTAGCTCGACTGATATTGATTTCGCGGGGACAGAGCGCAAGACCAAGCGGTTGATTCATCTGGAGGGCGTCTCCTATGGATATGGCGGGCGCACGCTGTTCGAAAATTTGGATTTTACGATCACGGCCGGGATGCGGGTGGGGCTGGTGGGATCGAATGGCAGCGGGAAAACTACGCTGCTGCGGCTGCTGCGCGGGGAGATGAAACCGTTGAGCGGTGTCGTGGAGCGCGCGGATGGGCTGCGCATGGTTTATTTCGATCAGAACAGGACGCTCGACCCGAAGTTGACGCTACGGCGGGCGCTGGCGCCGGATAGCGATTCGGTGATTTATCGCGAGCGAGTGATTCATGTGGCTTCCTGGGCGGATCGGTTTTTGTTTACGTCGGAACAACTGAATCAGCCGGTGGGCAGGTTGTCGGGCGGGGAGCGGGCGCGGGTGTTGATCGCGAATTTGATGCTGGAGCCGGCGGACGTGCTGTTGCTCGACGAACCTACCAACGATCTGGATATTCCTACGTTGGAGATTCTGGAGGAGAGTCTTCTGGAATTTTCGGGGGCACTGGTGCTGGTTACGCATGACCGGTATTTGCTGGATCGGGTATCGACTTTGGTGTTAGGGCTCGACGGGCGGGGTGGGGCGGAGCGGTTTGCGGATTACAGCCAGTGGGATGTTTGGCGGGGAGAGCGGGCGGTGCCGAAGGCTCGGGCGGAGAAGGACGTGCGGGCTCCTGCGGCGGCGGGGAAGAAGAAGCCTTCTTATTTGGAGGCCCGGGAATATGAGGGGATCGAGCGACGCGTGCACGAGGCGGAGCAGGTGTTGGAGCAGAAGCGGGCGGCGTTGCAGGATCCGGCGATCGCTAAAGATGGGCGTTTGCTGGAACAAGCTTATCGCGAAGTGGAGGAAGCGCAGGCGGCGGTGGACGCGATTTATGCGCGGTGGGCGGAGTTGGAGGGGAGGATGGGGTGAAGTTGTGCGGCCGGGAGGCCCGCCCCACTCGGGGAGATCAAAAGGGCGTATCTTAAGTTACATGAAAGCTCTGGCTTGCTGTTTGCTGATGGGGTTGGGCGTTCCGTTGTTTGCGCAAGTGGACTTAGTGGGCGAGTGGGTGGCGCGGTATCACGAGGATTTTCCGGAGCGGATTCCGGGGCCGGAATTGGGTGATTATCTGGGGCTGCCGATCAACGACGCGGCGCGCCTGCGGGCCGATAGCTGGGATGCTTCGCTGCTGACGCTGCCGGAGTTTCAGTGCCGTCCGCATCCGTCCGATTACGGGACTCGGCATTCGAACGTGCGCATCACCAAAGAAGTGGACACAGCCACGCAGCAGGTGATCGCGATTCATTCGCATCGCGAGTGGCAGGCGCAAGAGCGCACGATCTGGATGGATGGTCGGCCGCATCCGCCTGAATATGCAGCGCACACTTGGCAGGGGTTTTCGACCGGCAAGTGGGAGGGACCGATGCTAACCATCACGACTACGCATCTGAAGGAATCGTATATCCGGAGGAACGGGGTGCCGCGTAGTGAGCGGGCTACAGTGGTGGAGCACTGGTTCCGGCACGGCGATTATTTGACCATGATGACGGTTGTGACGGACCCTGTGTATTTGACGGAGCCGTTCATTCGTACTTCGGATTATTTCAACGACAACACGCATGAGATTCCGGCGTATCCGTGCGAGGCGGTGACGGAAATCGACCGGCCCGCGGGTGTCGTTCCACATCATTTGCCGGGGCAGAATACGTTTTTGGCCGAGTTCGCGGACAAATATAAGCTGCCCCTCGAAGCCGTACGCGGCGGTGCCGAAACCATGTATCCGGAGTACCGGGTGAAGATCAGCGGGATGCCGCGCGGCGGGGCGGTGGCCACGAAGTAGCGAACGGCGGCCTTTGATCTAATCGCCGAGGATGTGCCACCATAGCGAAATCATGACCAGCCGTTTCAAGATGGCACTTGCGTTGACGGGCGTTAGTTTGTTCGGCGGGATCGCACTGCTGAGCCAGACCAGTTTACCGCCGCTGCCCGACAACCGCGTGCGTACAGTGGACCCGGCGAAGTATCCGGAAGTGACCCGTCTGGTGCAGGGCAAGATCATGGTGGTGGCGGGTGCGGGCAGCCTAGTAAGCGTGCTGGCGGGCGACGACGGAGTGCTGCTGGTCGACGATCAGTACAAGCAAATGAGCGAGAAGCTGCTGGCGGCGATCAAAACTATTTCTGACAAACCGATTCGCTATGTGATTAACACGCACATGCATCCGGATCACGTGGGTGGGAATGAAGCGCTGGCGAAACTGGGCGCGGCGATTTTCGCGCATGACAATGTGCGGATTCGGCTGATGGGCGGGCTGCCGGAGGGAGCGGCTCTGGCGGCTCCAGGAGCTCCGGCGCAGGCTGCCACTCCGGCGGCGGCGCTGCCGGTGATCACTTACAAGGACGTCGTCAAACTGCGGGTTAATGGCGAGGAGATCACGATTGTTCCTTCGCCCAAGCCTTCGCACACTGACGGCGATTGCTTCATCTACTTCAAAAATTCCGATGTGCTGGCGATGGGGGATGTTTATACGACCGATTTTCCCGCGATTAATCCGGGCAATGGCGGGACTTCGCAGAATGTGATTGACGATTGGAATTATGCGCTGGATCACTATATCGGTCCGAACACGAAGATTGTGCCGGGACACGGGCAGATTTCAACGCGCGCGGATTTGATTGCGCTGCGCAACGCTACGGTTACGATTCGGGAGCGTTTTCGCAAGATGGTGAAGGACGGGATGACGCTGGAGCAGGTGAAGGCGGCGCGTCCGACGAAGGAATTCGATCAGAAGTTTTCGCTGGAGACGGTGGGGCATAACGAGATTGTTTCCACGGACGCGTGGTATGGGATTATGTACAACGAGGCTAAGAACGGGCTGTAGGCGAATTCTACTTGCACGCCCAGCCGTCGATTCCGGCGCGACTCTCATTGCAAGGGGCGACGGTTTGCGGCGCTTCGAGCGAGTAGTAGACCTTGAAGGTGTCGCCGGGCTTCTTGTTGAAGTCGTAAATGAAGATGGGGTCGCGCGGTGCAGCGTCACCGGGGGCCATGCGGTAGTTCATCGAAACGGCAGCGGGGGGATTCGACTGGCTCACTGTTACGTTCGGCAATGGTTCGAAGGTGGAGTTGCGGACGACGGCTAACTTGGAGGGTTTGTCGTTGGTGGAATTGGCGCGGTAGGCGGTGGCTACGACGACGCCGACGTAATCGCGGAAGTAACCGTTCTCGATGGTCATGGAGCCATCGCCGCGGCCGGGCTCGGGCTTTTGATTGGCGTTGAAGAAGGGGCTGCTGATGCCGGTGCGCATGCCTTGCACGTCGGCGTTGCGGATGGCGATGCTCTTCGACAGATAATTGCCGACCCACACGCCGGAGGGGCTTTCGAATTCATCTTTCAGGATGGACTTGTCGCCGCGAACGGTGATGGTGTCGACGATCAGTTTGTCGGTGGGGGTTGCGGTGAGGCCGTGGCGCGAGGGATTCCAGGCGCGGAAGTTAGTGACAGTGCCGTTCCATCCGAGTGCGACTCCGGTTTGAATCGCGCCGTAGGCTTCGTTGCCGGCGAACTCGAGCACCGCGGCATCGGTGGTGTCGATCAGCTTGGTTTCTTTATCGTTGCTCATGTCGGCGCCTTTGAATGAGGGGATGCGGACGTCGCCCAGCGCGCCTGCGGCGAGGCCGAAGCCGAAGGTGTCGGCGTTAGCGGCAACGTTGTTGCGGATGTAATTATTGGGGCCGCGGAACCAGAAGCCGGCGCCTTCGCCGCCGGGGTCCGCGCCCGCTCCACTGTAGCCGCTGCGGGGCGCGAAATCGCCGGAGCCGCCGGAGCGCATCGCGAAGTTGTGATCGAACACGTTGAAGCTTTCGGTACCGTCTTCGGTGACGATGCCGGCGCCGTGGGTGTTGTAGACCACGTTATTTTCGATCAGGCCGTAGTGGCTGTTGTGCACGGTTACGCCCCACTTGGGAGCGCTGTCGACGGCGTTGCCGACCAGCGTGAATTGGTAGCCGTTGGCGGGGGTTTGCTGGGGTCCGAAGTCATGATGGAAGTGAATGGCGTAGCGGCCGATTTGGTTGGTGCCGAGTTTGGTGAGCTTGCCGTCGTTATCGAACTCGGTGTTATCGAGCACGCCTAATTTGGTGCGGCCCATGTCGCGCACTTCGACGTAGCGCAGGTCGATGTCGGCGCGCGACATGAAGATCATGTGGCCGCGGGTGCCGGCAGGGATTTTCCGAACGCACGACAACGTTGCGGGTGAGGTTGCCGATGTGCGGCAGGAATTCCAGTTTGTCGTCGCCGCTGCGCGCGCCTTTGTGGTCGAACTTGAGGGGCGTAGCCAGCGTGATCCGGTTGCCGTTGACGGCGGCGATTTCGAGCTTTTCATCTTGCGGCTGATAGTTTTCGCCGCGCTGGTTGTCGCGCAACTGGCGGGTGTCGGGGATGACGATGCGGTCGCCGGGTTTCCAGGATTCGACGGGCTGTTCGACGGTAAGCGTTGTCTGGCCAGCTAGGGGTTCGGCGGCGAGGCGGACGAAGGTGGGCGTTTTCACGGCGCCGTGCATGGTGATTTTGCCGAGGCTTTCGATGCCTGCGCCTAACTCGGCGGGGTCCAGCGTGCGATCAATTTTTTGATCCGCGATGACGATCTCGGCGGTGCGCCGTGATGGGTTTCGCGACGCTGCCGATTTCGAGATAGCCTTGGTCTTCGACCATCAGGTTGTTGGTCTTCAGACGCGTGTTGGCGGCGGTTGCGAAACTCAGGTGACCGCGCACATCGAGGCACTTCACTTCGCTCGAGGCATCGTAGACGACGTTATTTCCGGCGGCGATGGCGACGCGATCGTTGGCGCTGGGAACTTTCTTCGACGACCAGGTAGCGGCATCGGACCACGCTCCGCTGGCGGCGCTGGTTACGGTGGGGTTCGCGCAGAAATCCGGCACGCCGCCGGGGACGCCGTGAACCATACGCGCGTGGTTGTGTTCCTGGGCCGCGAGTGTCACGGCGAAAACCAATAGGATGGCGTATTTCATGCGCTGCACCTCCTTGTCGAGCATGCTTATTTTACACTGCGCGGGCGGAGAGGATGTATTGCTCGAAATCGTGCAGGCCCTGGGGAGAGCCGATTTCGTAGAAGCGCTCGGTAGCTTCGAAGCCGGCCAGACGGCCTTCGAGGCTCAGACGGTTGAGCAGGGGAGCCAGGTCGGTGCGCACTCCGGGCGGAATTTGCTCGATCAAATCACGGCTCAGAATCGAGATTCCATAGTCGATAAACTGCATTGCGGGCGGAAGCGGGTCGGCGGCTTGCTTATCGTAGAGAGCCACTTGGCCGTCGCGGTAAATCACATTGCTGCGATCCCAGCGGCTTTGATTGCGCAATACCGTCATTAGCGCGGGTTGACTGCTTTCTTCGAAACGCCGCCACATTGCGGAGAGCGAGACGCGCAGGTAGGAATCGCCGTAGAGAACCGCGAAAGTGGGGTCGAGCACACCTTGGTCGAACGCCAGGCGTAAGGCTCCGGCCGTTCCCAAGAGCCGTTCGCCTTCGTCGACGAACACGGCGCGGATTCCCCAGCGGCTGCCGTCGCCGACGTAATCGCGAATGACGCCGCCGCGGTAGCCGATGCTGTACACCACGTCGGTGACGCCTTCTGACGCCAGCCAATCCAATTGATAAGCAACGAACGGCTTGCCCGCTGCGATCAGCATGGACTTAGGAATGGTTTCGGTGGAGGGGCGCATGCGTGTGCCCAAGCCTCCGGCCAGCACCAGACATTGTCTACGCGAAGGCAACTAATCCCTCACTAGCACGGTCGATCCGTCATGATCGAAGCGGAAGCGAAGCTCCGTCAAGCCCTGCTGGCTCATGGCGCGGCGCACGCGCATGGGATCGTCCGCGTAAAACAACAAGTATCCGCCGCCGCCCGGCGCCCACCAGTTTTCCACCAAGCGCGCCGTTCTGCATGCCGACGCAATGCCAATGATTGATCTGTTCGTTACTCATGCCGTGCGAGCGCGCGCGTTTGTGCTCCCAATGCTCCCGCATCAATTCCGCATAGCAGTGGGTTTTGCCGGATTCGAGCGCATCTTTAGAGGAGATGCCGAGTTGCTTGACGAAATGCAAATTGTCGATCATGGCGGAATCGCCTTCGAGCGAGCGTTTGTCTTGATCGTTCAAAACGCCGATCGAATTTCTGGAATAGCCAGTGAAGAACATTAGCAGGTTGTGTTCCAGATCGAGCAGCGTATCGTTCGAAATGGCGAGCGGCGTCGCGATCACCGAGCCATTGGGACGGAAGTCGAAGGACGTGAGGCCTCCAAAGGCAGCGATGTATTGATCCTGTTTGCCCACGGACCGGTGCAGAATATTGATTTCGATGTCGCAGGCTTCCTCAGCCAAATCCGCCGCGGACACGTGTTCCCGCCGATAGGCGTAGAGCGCTTTCAACAAGCCCACCGTGAAGGTGCCCGAGGAGCCGAGTCCTGTGCCCGCCGGGACATCCGCGAGACTGGCGATCTCGAGAAAGCCTTCCCCGTCATGCCGCCGCAGGACTTCGCGCAGAATGGGATGGCGAATTTCGTCGATCGTTTTCACCTTTTCCATGCTGGAATACTTGAGCGTGTATCCCTCGGCGAACATGCGGTTGATGCTGACGAAAATGTATTGCGAGATCGCCGCGGACAACACGAAGCCGCCGTGCTGCTCGTAATACGACGGCAGATCCGTTCCGCCTCCGCCGATGGAGATGCGGAGCGGCGTCCGGGTGATGATCATAAGGGATTCCTCTTAAAAGACTTCCAAGGAATTAATCGCCATGAGTGACGGTTTTCTTTAGAACCAAATTCGGCGAAGAGACCGGCGGGGACCGCCGGTCTCGGGCCTGGAGGCCGGCCCTACTTTTGCCGATGAAGCACACGGAGGGGCATCCCTGTCCGCAGGCTTATGGAAGGTATCGCGATCAATTTCGCGGAGATTTTCGGGATCATGTTGATCTTGAAATATCTCGGCGGGGCCGCTGCAGCACTTGAAGTTCGCGTGGCGGCATCTGGCGCAGCGGCGGGTCACGTGTGTGGTGTTGGCGGGAGTAATTCCGGTGCTGCTGCATTTGGCATTCTATCCCCGGCCGGAGCCGTCGCAGGCCGATGAATTCGCGAACCTGCTGCAGGCAGATACTTTTGCGCACGGGCGCTGGGCGAATCCGGCGCGTCCGCTGTGGGAACACTTCGAACAGTTCCATGTGATCTCGCAGCCGATTTTCGCGTCCAAATATCCGCCGCTGCCGGCGGCCTTTCTGGCGGTGGGGCAAAAGTTGGGAAGCCCTTACTATGGGCTGCTGCTGAGCGCCGCCGTCACGTTTTCAGCTACTTTGTGGATGCTCTACGGCTGGCTGCCGCCGAGTTATGCGCTGCTCGGGTGGGTGATCGCGCTGGTCTCATGGGGGCCGTCCACATACTGGATGAACAGTTATTGGGGTGGCTTGGTTCCGGCGCTGGGGGGAGTCCTCGTGACCGGGGCTTGGCCGCGCTTGCGGAAGGCAGTCACATGGCCGGACTCGGGTCTGCTGGGCTTAGGAATCGCGGCGCTGGCCAGCAGCCGGATGTATGAAGGACTGGTGCTGTGCGTGGTGGCGTGCGGCTCGCTGCTCTGGAGTAACCCGCGTGGATGGCGTTGGATTCTGGGGGCCGCGCCGGTGGCGGCGGCGGGACTCGGCGCGCTCCTGTATTACAACTTCAAAGTTACGGGCAGCCCCTGGCTGCTGCCTTACTGTGCTGCATGAGCAGCAGTATGCGGCGATCGCGAATTTTGTTTTTTGGCGTGCCAAAACCGTCCTGCCGGTTTACCGCCATCCCGAATTTCAAAGGCTGTTCGCCGATTGGGTGGTGCGGGACGCGGCGGTATACCGGGCGCATCCGTTGTCGAAATTGAGTTTTGTGTGGGGGTTCTTTTTTAACAAGTGGCCCTTTGTACTCGCTCTGGTGTGCGCGCCGTTCGCCTGCATGAACCGCCGCTTCCGCTGGGCGGGAATTATGCTGGCGCTGTTCTTCGGCGGACTCGTGATTATGACCGGGATTTTGCCGCATTACGCCGCTCCCGCGGTGGGGTTGCTGCTGGTGTTCGAAGTAGGCGGATTACATTGGCTGCGCTACTGGAATCCGCAGGGAAAGCCGCTGGGGAGCTTGCTGGCGCGCGTGGCGATGGCCGCGATGGTGGTCTCCTTTGTGCAGGATGTGATCGAGAGGCCGCCTTCCTACACTTCGGGTCCTGCGTCCTTTAAAGCGCTGCGCAAAAGTTTGATCGCGCAATTGGAGGCGGCGCCGGGGAAACAACTGGTGCTGGTGCATTACTCGGCCGAGCACAATCCGTTTATGGATTTCGTGGTCAACGGAGCTGATTTCGAGCAAGCACACATTCTGTGGGCGCGCGCCATGGGGGCGGAAGCTGACCGCAGCGTGATTGATTATTTCCCCGACAGGCGAATCTGGCTGCTGGAGGGAGACGATCCTGCGCCGCAGCTCAAGTGCCTGAGTCGTTGCACGAATGCGGGTCCCGCGACTTAATACGACTTTGCGATGACCACGCGGCGGTCGACCGGTTCGCCGGTTACGATGCATTTGCCGGGGCCGTCGTAGTGGTCCTCTAAGGGAATACAGCGGATGGTGGCCTTGAATTCCTTAACCCGGGCGTCGCAGCGGGGATCGTCTTTCATGTGTGCCATCACGAACTTACCGCCGCCTTTTTCGGCCGTAACAGGGCGCAGGATGTCTTCCACCTCGCCGATGGAATTGGCGAGAACTGTGTTGTCGGCTAGGCGTTTCTGGGCGGCGGCGTAGAGCTCCGTCTGCATCTGCTCCAGTACCGCCGGTACTTTGGCCGCGATCTCGGACTGGGGCAGGATTTCCTTGGTTGCCGGTGTCGCGGCGTTTCAGCACGATGTTGCCGGAGGCCAGGTCGCGGGGGCCCAGTTCGAGAACCACGCGGCACGCCGCGGCGCTCCCAGTGATAGAACTTGGCGCCGGGCGTTTGGCCTTCGCGGCTGTCCACTTTGGCGCCGATATCGGCGGCGATTTTGTGCGCGGCTTCGAGAACGCTGGCGCGCTCTTCCTCCTTGCGGTAGATGGGCACGAGCACCGCTTTGTTGGGCGCTAGTTTGGGGGGCAGCACCAGGCCCTTGTCGTCGGAATGGCTCATGATCAGGCCGCCGATCAGCCGCGTGCTGACGCCCCAACTGGTTTGCCAGACGTAATCGAGCGTGCCTTCCTTGCTTTGAAACTTCACGTCGAAGGCTTTGCCGAAGTTCTGCCCCAGGTCGTGGCTGGTGCCGGCTTGGAGCGCCAAGTCCGTTCTGCATCATCGCTTCGATGCAGTAGGTGCATAAGGCGCCGGCGAATTTTTCGGACTTGGTCTTCAGGCCCTTGATGACGGGCATGGCCATCACGTTTTCGGCGACGTCGGCGTAGACGTCCAGCATGCGCAGCACTTCTTCGAGCGCCTCTTCGTGGGTCGAATGCGCGGTGTGGCCTTCCTGCCACAGGAATTCGGTGGTGCGCAGGAACAGGCGCGTGCGCAGCTCCCAGCGGATGACGTTGGCCCACTGGTTCACCAGCATGGGCAGATCGCGCCAGCTCTGAATCCACTTGCGCGAAGAAGTGCCCGATGATGGTTTCCGACGTGGGCCGGATGACGTAGGGTTCTTCGAGCGTCTTGCCGCCGGCGACGGTGACCACTGCCAGCTCCGGCGAGAAACCTTCCACGTGCTCGGCTTCCTTTTGCAGGAAACTCTGCGGAATCAGCAAGGGGAAGTACATGTTCTGGTGCCCGGTCTGCTTGAAGCGCGTATCCAGTTCGCGCTGCAGGACTTCCCAGACGGCCCAGCCGTTGGCCTTGATGACCATGCAGCCCTTGACGATTTCGGCGGGTTCCGCCATGTCGCCAGCGAGAACCACATCTTGATACCAGGCGGCAAAATCCTGGGCGCGCGCAGTGATGGGAGATTCAGCCATAGTTGGGGGTGTTTTCTTAGGGTACGACAGATCTACGGTCTTGGCATTGCGCGGCCGATATAAAGGGGGAGTGATCCTGTGGAATCTATTCGTTCGAACCAAGCTGCGGCAGTGGGAGATTGGACCTCCGTCGAAGCGACGCCGACAGCGCTGGCGCGCCTAGCCGCATTTGCTGACCACGACGTGCACCTGCTGCGTCCGGAAATGGACGTGGCCGACCCGGAAGTATCGATCGTCATCCCCGCTCTGAACGAGGAATTGACCATCACGGAGTTTGTGGCGTGGTGCCAGGAGGGCTTGGCTAAAGCGCAGGTTCGCGGGGAAATCCTGATTGTGGACAGTTCTACGGACTCCACCGCCCAAAAGGCGCTGGGGGCGGGGCACGCGTGCTGGTGACTCCGAAACGAGGACTGGGGCGCGCTTATATCGACGCGATTCCTTTCATCCGCGGGAAGTATGTGCTGCTGGGCGACGCCGACCTGACCTACGATTTTCGCGAGACGGCGCCGTTTGTCGAGAAATTCCGGCAAGGGTATGACTTCATCATGGGCTCGCGGTTTAAGGGCCACATCGAAGACGGTGCGATGCCGGGGCTGCATCGCTATTTCGGCACGCCGCTCACCAATTGGATTCTGAACCTGCTCTATTCCGCCGATTTCTCGGACATCCACTGCGGCATGCGCGGCATTACCCGCGAGGCGCTGGTGGACATGGACATTCAGTCTCAGTCCTGGGAATACGCGTCGGAGATGGTGCTGAAGTCGGTACAGATGGAACTGGGGCGCGCGGAGGTTCCGGTGCGCTTCCTGAAGGATCGCGAGGGGCGCTTGAGCCACCACAAGCGGGCCGGATGGCTGTCTCCCTGGCAGGCGGGCTGGATCAATCTGCGCAGCATGCTGATTCACGGCGCGGAGTTCTTCGCGTTTCGCCCGGGACTGTGGCTGCTTGGGCGTGGGACTGCCGATCACGCTGGCCTTGAGCCAAGGTCCACTGAACTTGGGAGGGCATACGTTTTCGCTGTACTGGATGTTGTTGGGGATGACGCTGAGCATCGCCGGCTTGCAGAGCTTTTATCTGGGGTGCCTGTCGCAACTGTTCCACGACTACACGGGCAGGGCACGCGCGCGCTGGCTGCGGGTGTTCAGCTACAACCGCTCGGTTACGGCTAGCGCCGGGTCGGCTGCTCTAGGCTTGGGATGTCTGGCTCCGCTGATGCGGGAGTATTTCAGCTATGGCTTCACGCTTTCGGGAATGCCCAGCCGTCCCGAACATCTGGCAATTTTGGGGCTGCTGTTGTTGATTACCGGCTTTGCAAATTTTGTATTCACTCTGGTGCTGCACGGGGCCGTATTCTCCATGAAGCCACTGAGAGGACGCGCCGCGAGGTAGCTTCTCTGCCGTGACGACTTCGAACATAGAGCTAGCCGGGGTCGACGCCACGGTGCACAAGGTGCGCTTGGGGGCAGTCCTGGTTCGCGGCTACCAAGCGGCTGGCACGCCGGGAAATGCTGGCATGCGGCGTTCATCTTGATCCTCACGCTGGGGCTGCGGGCGGCCTTGCTGCCGTGGCTGGCGGTTCCGCAACCGGTGATCCACGACGAATTCAGCTATCTGCTGGCTGCCGACACCTATGCGCATGGGCGGCTGGCGAATCCTCCGCACCCGTTCTGGCAGCACTTTGAGTCCTTTCAAATATTGCAGCAACCCACGTATGCGTCGAAGTATCAACCGCTGCAGGGGCTGGTGCTGGCGTTCGGACAGAAGTTTTTCGGTTACCTTGGATCGGCGTATATCTGAGCATGGGTTTGCTGTGCGCGGCGATGTGCTGGATGCTGCAGGGGTGGATCGCGCCGGAGTGGGCGTTGCTGGGCGCACTGCTGTGCGTGCTGCGCGTGGGGGTCCTCAGTTATTGGATGAATTCGTATCTGGGCGGGGCGGTGCCGGGAATCGGCGGCGCGCTGGCGCTGGGAGCGATCGTTCGCATTTGGCGAAGAAAACAATTCGGGCATGCGGTCACCTGGGCGCTGGGGCTGGCGATCCTGGTGCTGTCGCGGCCTTATGACGCCGCAGTGGTGGGGGTTGCGAGCGCGGCGATGCTCTACTGGATCTTGCGGAAAAACCATGCGCCGCTAGGAACGATTGCCTTGCGCGTAGCCTTGCCCGCGCTGCTGGTTTTGCTGCTGTGCATGGCGGGGGTCGGGTACAACAACTATCGAGTCACGGGGCACGCGCTCACTCTCCCGTATCAAGTTCATGACGGACAGTACGCGATGGCCACAATGTTCGCGATAATGCCTTTGCGCGCGGAGCCTGCTTATCGTCATCCAGTGATGCGCAAATTCTGGGCGGAGTGGAATGTTAGACAGTGGACGTTCGCGCGCGAGAATCCGCTGGAGAACATGTTAGTGAAGCTGCACGGCTTTGACGATTTCTTTTTTGCATTCTGGATTCTCTCGATTCCAGTCTTGCTGTGGCCCTACGCTCTGGTCACCGTCGAGGAATGCGCCACGGTCTTTTTCCTGGTGGTATTCGTGTTGATGATCGCCCCGTTGATCGCGATCGGCCCGCATTACGGAGCGGCTTTCGCAGGCGTGTTCTACTTGCGGTATCTGCAGAATCTGCAGCGTTTGTGGTCGTGGCGGCCCGCGGGCCGCGTGGCGGCAGGCGTGCTAATGGCTCTTCTGCTGGGCGATGGTCTGGGGTTGACCTGGAGCCGCGATCTGGCCAGCCGGGGTTTCGCGCTGCGGGAGGCGTCAGCAGGATTCGCGCGGCATGGCATGCAGCAGACTTTAGAGGCGATGCCGGGCCCGCAACTCGTCCTGGTCCGCTATGGGCCGGAACACGATGCCCAAAATGAGTGGGTCTACAATCGGCGCAGATATCGATGCGTCCCGAGTGGTGTGGGCTCGCGAGATGGGCGCGCAGCAGGACCGGGAGCTGCTCGACTACTTTCACGATCGTCAGGTTTGGCTGCTGGAGCCGGATCGATCGCCGCCCAGACTCAGTCCTTATCGGCAGGTGGGGCAGCCATGATAGAAGCGCTGCGCGACAAGTCCTTCGGTGAAGCATACAATCCCACGTTCATCGACCGCTTCGGTGTATGGCTCTCCGCGCGTCAGATCCACCGCTATGTGCCGGATTTCCAGGGAAAGCGGATCGGCGATTTCGGCTGCGGCTATCATGCCACGTTTGCGCGCACGGTACTCGATCAGGTGGCGGCGGCGACTCTGGCGGATGTTTCGCTGGCTCCGGATCTGCTGGCGCATGCCAAGGTCACGGCGCTCAGCGGGCCGCTGCCGGACATCCTGGCCGATTTGCCATCAGCCGGATTGGACGTGATTTTGTGCATCTCGGTGCTGGAACATCTGTGGGAGCCGGAGAAGGCCATCCGTGAATTCCGCAGGCTGCTGGCGCCGGGCGGGGTTTGCCTTTTGAACGTGCCGTCGTGGCGCGGCAAGCGGTTCCTCGAATATTCGGCGTTTAAGTTAGGCCTGAGTCCTGCCGATGAAATGAACGACCATAAAAATTATTACGATGTCAGGGATTTATGGCCCCTGCTGGTGCGCGGCGGTTTCCGGCCTTCCGATATCCGCTGTTTCCAGCACAAGTTCGGAATGAATACGTTCGCTGTATGTAAGGCTCCCCGATGACCATCCATAGTAGAGCGGCTGAGGACGATTGGGATCAGCACTGGCGCAATTATTCTGAAACCGCCGAGCAGAATCCCGCCCAGCACTACCGCCGGAAGATTGTTTGCGATTTGTTGCGGCGTAGTGGGTGCTCGGGCTCGGCGCGCATCCTCGATATCGGCAGTGGGCAAGGGGACCTGGCGCTCGACCTGCATCAAGCTTTCTTACAGGCCGAGATCGCCGGCGTGGAACTTAGCGCCGCGGGGGTGGCGGAGGCCTCCACGAAGATTCCTTCCGCGCGCTTCCTGCAGCGCGACTTGCTGGACCCCAACGGCTGATCCGGGCGCGCTCGGTTCGTGGGCGCAATATGCCGTTTGCGCCGAGGTGCTGGAACATCTTGACGACCCTGCCTTGTTTCTGAAGCATGCAGCGCGCTACCTGGCGCCTGGATGCACTCTGGTGGTGACCGTTCCCGGAGGTCCGCAATCGGAATTCGACCGGCATATCGGGCACCGCCAGCATTTCACTCCACAGATGCTGCGGGCGCTGCTGGAGACAAGCGGCTTCAGGGTTGAGATCGCAACGACCGCCGGCTTTCCATTTTTCAATCTGTACCGAATGGCGGTCATCCTGCGCGGCAAACGCCTGATCACGGATGTGCGGAGCGGGTCGACGGGCGCGTCGAGCGGGTTGGCGCGCGTGGTGATGGGCGCTTTCCGGCCGCTCTTTGCGATGAATATTATGGGGTCCTCGCTGGGTTGGCAAACCATTGCTACGGCGCGCTGGCCGGGCGATACAAAATTATGAAAGATTCCCGCTTCTTCATCGTGGGCGGCTCTGGATTCATCGGCAGCCATTTCACAGACCGTTTGCTGGCTAGCGGCGCCGCGGGTGTCACGCTCTACGACAATTTCTCGTCGGGGCGGGAGTGGCATTATGCTCACCATCTGAACGATTCTCGACTGCGCGTGGTGCGCGGCGACGTGAAGGATTTCGCGGCGCTGGAACAAGCCATGCGCGGGCATCAGGTGGTGATTCACTTGGCGTCGAACCCCGACATCGCTCGCGCGGCTACCGAACCGGACATCGATTTTCGCGAGGGCACGTTTCTCACGCAACAAGTGGTGGAGGCCATGCGGGTGACGGGAACGCCGCGCCTGCTGTATGCGTCGGGTAGTGGAGTGTATGGCGACCTGGGTGAACTCGAGATCGCCGAGGATCACGGGCCGCTGCTGCCGGTTTCCACTTATGGCGCCAGCAAGCTGGCAGGTGAAGCGCTGATCAACTCCTATTGCTGGATGTTCGGGTTGACGGCGTGCGCTTTTCGCTTCGGCAACGTAGTCGGTCCGCGGCAGACGCATGGCGTGGGTTTCGATTTCGTGCGCCGCCTGCTGGCGGACCCGTCGCAGCTTCGGATACTAGGCGATGGATCGCAGAGCAAATCTTACGTTCACGTCGAGGATGTGGTGAGCGCGGTGTTGCTGGCTCACCAGAAGACCAGCAAGGCGTTCGAGGTATACAACGTCGCCACGGGAGATTACATTACGGTTGGTGAAATCGCACGGCTGGCGGTGGAGGTGGTTAGGTTGACGCCGGAGAGTGTGCGCTTCGATTACACGGGAGGCGATCGCGGCTGGAAGGGCGACGTACCGGTGGTCCGTTTGAATACGGACCGTATCAGGAGCCTGGGTTGGGTCTGCCAGCGAACCTCGCAGGCAGGCGCTGTGCGTATCGATGCAATCCCTGCTGGAAGATTCGCGCCAGGGCAAACTCTAAGCGAACCGCGAGCGCTTGGATATTTCCGCCGCCGCTTCCTGGATCAACTTTACGAGGACGGCCGCGTCGTTCCATGCGGGCTCCGACAGGCTTCCATTGAGCGCTAGCGCGGCGCGCACTTCGCGGG
The DNA here is from genome assembly GCA_963745995.1 of Bryobacterales bacterium. Classification (GTDB taxonomy): domain Bacteria; phylum Acidobacteriota; class Terriglobia; order Bryobacterales; family Bryobacteraceae; genus Palsa-187. The sequence goes on along the minus strand of CAVUZF010000004.1, from coordinate 759,970 downwards.
CGCTGTCATAAATCGGCGCACCCAAACTCCTTACGCCGTTATATTCTTCCTCGTCGGCTTCCGCATATCCTTGGCGGCGCACTTGCGCTAATTCGGCTACGAGCTTGGCTTTCGACACGATGGTCTTCGAGGTCCGGCGGGTGAGCACCAGGTCGCGAAGCAGCTCCGTACGGTGCTGCTCGGGGAGAAACGCCAGCAGCACTTTGCCTAATGCCGTGGTGTGCACGTTCAGCTCCCGTCCGATGTCACGCTGCTCGCGGGTGCGGCCGCGCGGGATTTTCCGATCCACTACTTCCCTTACGAAGCCCGGCCCCTCGACGCGATCCACCAGCAGCACTCGTGCCTGTTGCAGAACACCGATGCCGGCGGACATGCCGGTGTCGCTCGCCAAGCGGTAGAGCACCGGCTCCGCCATGGTGCGGAAGCCGAGTTGACGCAGAGCGCCATGGGCCAGCGCCACGGTTTTCAAGCCGATCTGATAACGCAGGGTGTCTTCCTGGCGGCTGAGGTAGCCTTTTTGTTCAAGGCGCGCGGCGATGTAGGAGCAGGTGCTGCGCGGAATCTTCAGCTCCCGGCTGATGTCGGCGTTACGTAATCCGCCGGGCGTGTGCTCCAGCAATTCGAGCAACGCCAGCGCGCGGTCGAGTGAGTTCGTCACCGCTAGTGCCGCGTGATATCGATGCCGTCTTTCAGCAGCTTTTCGTAGCGCGCGGGGTCGAGGTTGTTTTCCGCGCAGGGATACTCCAGCAACCGCGTGCCTTCGCGCAACATCATGGACGAATGGATAGTCCAGGGCTTGGTGAACACGTTGGGATCTTCCATGGTGACGTCGTAGTTGATGCGGTCTTTGTCGATGCGCGTGTAGCGTTCGGTAATGTGCAGCGCTTCGGTGTGAAAGGTCCCGACGGGTCCCAGCCAGGTTTTGTCGTTGAAGCCGGTCACATCCACTATGAGCGTGTCGCCTTCCCAGTGGCCCACAGAATCGCCCATGTAGCTGGATTCGATGTCGGCGGGATGCTTGGCGTTGAGCGGGATCACGCGAAAGACGCTCATGTATTCGTAAATGATCACGATCTGCTGCGGCGTTTGCACGATCTGCGTCGGAAACAGGGCGGTGATGCCGCTACGCGGAACACCGGGCGGAAGGCACAGCGCGGTGGGATTATCGATGCCGCGATTTTTGAAGGACTCCAGCACTTTCTTCGCGGCCCAGGGCTGATAGGGCGGCGGCTCCGCTGCCGTCGATACGCTGGTGGAGGGGTTCGCCGGAGCTTTGGGATCCTTGCCGGTGCCGCCCACGCCAAAGCCGGAGTTGGCCTCTTCCCAACTTCCGCGGCGCGTGCTGGCGCCTTGCCATACGCCCGTTAAGTCGGGCTTGCCGTCAGGCGCGCGCGGGACAGTTGACTGAGCAACGCCCTGCGCCGCCAACAGCACCGGCACCAGAAACAACCATTTACTGCTGCCTGCGGAAGTTAACTCCATCTTTGAGCAGTTTCTCATAACGCCCGGGGTCGAGGTTGTTCTCGGCGCACGGGTACTCGCGCAAGCGCGTGCCTTCGCGCAGCATCAGCGTCGAATGCACAGACCACGGCTTGGTGAGCACGTTGGGATCTTCCATCACCACGTCGTAGTTAATCTGATCTTTGTCGACGCGCGTGTAGCGCTCGGTCACATGCAGAGCTTCGGTGTGGAAGGTGCCCGTGCCGATCAGCCAGGTCTTGTCGTTGAAGCCGGTGACATCGACCACCAGCGTGTCGCCATCCCAATGCGCCACTGAATCCCCCATGTAAGAAGATTCCATGTCTTCGGGATGCTTGGCGTTCAGGGGAATCACGCGGTAAACGTTCATGTATTCGTAGAGCATGATGATCTGCTTCGGAGTCTGGATAATCTGCATGGGAAACAATCCGATCAAGGTATTGCGCGGGATACCTGGCGGAAGGCAGAACGCGGTGGGGTCGTCGACGGCGCGATTGTTGTAGGATTCCAAGACCTTCTTGGCAGCCCACGGCTGGTAAGGAGGCGGTTCGCGGCCCGGCGGGCGAGTGTTGGAGGGCAGCGTCGCGGGAGCTTTGGCATCTTTCCCGGTTCCGCCGACACCTGAGCCGGAGTTAGCCTCTTCCCAACTGCCGCGCCGATTGCTGCCACCCTGCCAGACTCCCGTGAGATCGGGCTTGCCGTCGGCCGCACGCGGCACCTGCGCGGCCACGAACATCGGGACCAGCAGCGCTGCGAACATACGGGGTGGCATTTTATTTAACCTCAACGGGAGGCGTATCGCCGCCGTCGCCAGTGCCGGCCGGAGGCCCGAAGAACAGCTTCTTGCCATCCTGAAAAGTAATCTCGCGCGAATGCGCCCATGCCGTGCCGTCGCGCGCGCGCCACGCGAAAACCGTGATGGTGTCGCCGGGCTTCATTGTGACTTCTTTTTTCCAACCCGTGCGATAGAGCACGTTGGGCGGATACCCTTCGAACTTCCAATTGACGACGGCTCCTTTTTCGTCCTTCACGTCCAGGAAAAAATGGCTGTGCGGATTGGTCCACTCCACCTTGGTGACCACGCCGGTAAGCGTGATGGGCTTGTTTACGTCGTATTCGGCACCGAAAGAATGGTGCGCCAGGGCCGGGAGCGCCGCCAGCAGGAGTACCGCCCAGAAGCTTTTCAACATATGAGTACCTCGACTTTGAAGTCTACTGCATCCGACGCGCGAGCAAAACTGGTCGTTCAATCTATTGAATTGCGCTGTATCTTTGCCAGCGTCGTTTGCGTTGCGGGGCCGTGTATCGCCTAACATCGTGGTATGCAGAAGCCCACTTTCGATCCTGGCTTAACCCAGCAATTCACCGGCGTCCTGCGGCGCAGCATCAATAAAGACGGCAGCTTCAATGTGTACCGGCGCGGTGGGAGCTGGCGTGATTTCCATCCTTACTTGCAAATGCTCAACATGAGCTGGCCGCGCTTCTTCGCGACGATTCTGAGCGGCTACCTGCTGATCAATTTACTGTTCGCACTGGTGTATTTCGGGCTGGGCCCGGACCATTTGCACGGTGCCGACGGCGCAACCGAAACGGACCGTTTCCTAAACGACTTCTTCTTCAGCACGCACACGTTGACCACTGTGGGCTACGGAAACATAGTGCCGGCTACTGTGACCACGAATATCGTGGCGTCGCTCGAAGCCATTGTGGGTTTGATGCTAGTGGCGCTCGGCACGGGATTGATGTTCGGGCGCTTCTCGCGGCCGTCGGCGAGAATTGCCTTCAGCGAGCGCATGCTGATGGCGCCTTATCAGGAGCAGAACAGCTTGCAATTCCGCATCGTCAATCTGCGGCCCAACATCCTGATGGACCTGGAAGCGAACCTCGTGCTGATGACAGTAGAAGGTCCTCCGGGCCAGATGAAACGGCAATTCCAGACTTTGAAGCTGGAACGCAATGGGATTTATTTTCTGCCACTGACGTGGACCATTGTGCATCCCATCGACGAGACCAGCCCGCTATACGGCAAGAGCTACGCGGATCTGGAGCGCTGGCAGGCGGAGTTCGTCGTTCTGATTAAAGGCTTCGACGATACCTTCAGCCAAGTCGTGCATTCACGCTATTCTTACCGGTACGATGAAGTCAGCTGGCAGGCGAAGTTTCAACCCGCTTTCGAAATCAATGCAGCCGGCGATATGATTCTGAACGTGGACCGCGTCGGCAGCCACGCGCTCCTCAGCGAGGCGGCGTCATCGGGATCCTGACCGTTTGCGTTCCGCTCGGCGTACGGTCTTTTCGTCCATGCCGAAGTAGTGGGCGATCTCGTGCCACACGGTGTCGGCCACCATCTGCTGCAATTCTTCAGGGCTGTGCGACAGGCGCTCATGCGGGCCTTGGTAAATAGTGATCTTATCGGGCATGCCGAAGCCGTCGTAGACGGAGCGTTCGGTCAGCGGGCGGCCTTGATACAAGCCGAGTAAGCCGGGGCGAGGCGGCTCGGCTTCGACCACGATGGCGACGTTGTCGATCTTCTCGCGAAACTCTTTGGGGATGCGGCGGAGCGCTTCCTCGACGATCAGGTCGAACTCGACTGCGGAGAGCATCTCAACGTGGCTGATACGCGACGCAGTCGATCTCGACGCGCATGTCGCCTTGGAAGAAACGGGCTTCGATGGTGGTGCGGGCGGGTTTGATGGCACCGAAAAATTCGGCGTAGACCTCGTTCATTTTGTGAAACTCGCTGGCGTCGCGCAGGAAGATGGAACACTTCACTACGTCTTCCAGACGCGCGCCGCAGCTCGTTAGGATTTTGGTCAGATTCAATAGCGTCTGGCGGGTTTGCTGCTGGATGTCGCCGAAGGCGTATTGATCGTGGTCGTCGACAGGGCCCAAGCCGCTGACGAAAATGAAATCGCCGGCGCGGACCGCTGATGAATACGGTCCGCGCGGCGTGGGAGCTCCCTGATGCAGGATACGCTCGATGCTCACGGGTGATTACTTGTCGGTCTTCTTGCGGCGCGGCGGACGGCGCTGGCCCCCGCCACTGCCACCACCGCCAGCGGGTTTCGAAATACGCTTGCGGGCCGGGGCGCGCTTGGGCTTGGCCGGGGGCGGATTGGGCTCGAAGATGGTCGGCTGTCCTTCTACGTAAGGCTGCGGCTCGTCCTCTTCAATCTCTTCCTCGACGGCGACTTCAGGCTCGGGCTGCGGCGGCTCGGCGGGCGGATAGAATTCCGCGCCTAAGTACACCAGCAAGGTGCCTTCGTCTTCGTGCGGCTCCAGGCGAACTACGGTTTTGTCCTGCGCGTAGTTCAGGAACTCGGTGAACTGCTGGAAGCCGTAAGCGGCCACGTCGAAGCTGGGCTGCTCGGCTTTGAACCAGCCGGCCAGGTCTTCGACCGGGCAGCCGTTCTCGATTTCGAGGCGGTGATTTTCGAGCACGTCACGCAGCGGTGGCAGCAGGTCTTCGTGCTTGAGCGACGGATGCTCGGCTGCCATCGTTCCCTTGCGTTCGATGATGTAGCGCCCGCCGGTACCGGAGACATTCACTAGATCCGCGCGCTTCAGCTTCTCGACGAAATCGGAGAAGCTCGACCCGCCGTAGGCGCGTTCGTTGAACGCCGAATCGAGCTGCAGCATGGTGGACTTCAGAAGTCCCAACTGGGGCTGAACTCCACGGCGTTCTAAAACCTGGAGTGCTCGTTCGACTAGCGGCATGGCCTGCGTCAGTTCGAGCGGCGCGGGACGTTCGCGGCGTCCGCCACCACCGCCGCCTCCGCCTTGTTGCTGCGGGCGGTCGCCTTGTTGTTGCTGCTGCGGCGGACGATCGCCGCGGTCACCGCGGTCGGGGCGATCCTGGCGGTCACGGTCGTTGCGCGGACGCTGCTGGTGGAGAACAGCACGGACTTCGAGAGCCGCCACGCTGGGCGGTATCGAGGTGTCGGACAACAGCGACTCAAAGCTGATGAACTCGTGGCAATTCTGCTGCAGAATCGTCGAGGTAAACGCCTTGCCGCCGACCACAAACACGGTCTTGCCGTATTCCTTGAGCTTGTTCACCAGCGGGATGAAGTCGCTATCGCCGCTGACGATGGCGAAGGCGTTCACATGGGTATGCGTGAAGGCCATCTCCAGGGCGTCGAGCGCGAGGTTGATGTCGGCTCCATTCTTATCGCCGCGGGGCGAGGGGATTCGCTGGACCATTTGCACGGCGTTTTCCGCCATCTGCCGGGTGGCGCCATCCTGGCGTCCCCAGTTGGCATAAGCGAATTTAGCGACGATGTCGCCGCGCTCCTTGAGCGCATCCAAGGCGAGCGAGACGTCAAATTCCCGCCGCAACGTGGATTTCAATCCAATCTCGATGTTGTCGTAATCGACAAACACCGCGATATTCAATTTTTCTTGCATTCTTACTCCTGCACCGCTCCATGCGGCGCGTATTTTTCTAACTTCAGGTGAGCGAAGCCGGCTGCTTCACCGAGCCGCGGATGAATTCGACAATCGCTTCGAGCGAGGAGCCGGGTTGAAACACGGCGCCTACACCCAGGCGTTTGAGTTCAGCGGCATCTTCATCCGGAACGATGCCTCCGACGATGACCACGACATCGGTCATCCCTTTTTCCTTGAGCAATTCCAGCACTCGCGGGACGATGGCGTTGTGCGCGCCGGAAAGAATGGACAGGCCGATGACCTGCACGTCTTCCTGGAGCGCGGCGTTGACGATCATGTCTGGCGTTTGACGGAGTCCGGTATAGACCACCTCCATGCCAGCGTCGCGGAGCGCCCGGGCGATTACCTTGGCGCCGCGATCATGTCCATCCAGGCCGGGTTTTGCCACCAGCACACGGATTCTAGAATCCATAAATTGGGAACGCGCTGAACGCGCCGCAAAGCCACACAGGGGCAACGCGGTGAGTTCATTTTACTTAAAACCGCTCATCCCGCTTGCGCCCCAGTGGGTGCCCTGCGCGATGCACGGTTCGTATTCAGTATAGAACGGATTCTGCCGCGCAAGGGAGCGGGGTAATGTTCTTATAAGTGCGTTGCGCGTTTCAAAGGTCCAGGCGCTGTATAGGTTTTGAATCACGCAGGAGAACAAGTGCCAGAACTAGCACACCTTGAAGGCAGACGAAACCACTGATCCAGCGCCAAAATTCCGGCCCCGGGCCGGGAATCGAAATAGTCCCATCCGCGTTCCAGACAGCAGCGTCGAAATAGCCAGAAGTCGCCACGTCGCCGAATGCGCCATCGAGAATAACGCAGCAGGCAAGAATAGCCCAAATGCTAACGCGTGCGAATTGGCGTGTTTCTCCACTCAACTACGGGAATCATACCGCTCCGCTCTCAGGCCAGCAACTCCGCAATCGTCCAGACATGATCGGTGAAGTTCGAAGGGGACCCGCCGAACGGCAGGGAAAGAGGACCGTCCTAATTGTTATACTGCCCGCAATGATAATCTCGCAACGTAAAACGCTAAAGATGGTTTATCCGCTGATTTTGGCTGCGGCGTTTTCGGGCGCGGTGGCGGGCCAGAACTACACTATTCAAACTTTCGCCGGGGGCGGCGCGCTGAGAAGCGGAGACAACATCGGCGACGGCGGTCCCCCGACTGGCGCCTTATTACTAAACCCCACCAGCGTGGCTATCGGTCCTCTAGGAGAAATTTATATCGCGGACAGCGGGGAGAACCGTGTTCGCAAAGTAGTCAATGGCGTGATCACCACGGTGGCGGGGACCGGGAGCCCGGGCTTCAGCGGCGACCATGGCCCGGCGATCAATGCGCAATTGAATCAGCCTTACGGACTCGCCGTCGATCCTTTGGGAAATCTCTATATTTCGGTCACCGCTAGCGGTGCCATCCGGAAGGTTGATACCAGCGGAACCATCAGCACCATAGCGGGCGGGCAGCCTTGGCCTTGCACTGGTACCGCGGGGGACGGGGGCCCTGCCACCAGCGCCTGCCTGGTGGGACCGCGGGGCATTGCCCTAGACTCGACAGGAAGCCTCTACATCGCTGACGTCAATGTGATCCGCAAGGTAACCAATGGCGTCATCACAACTGTAGCGGGGGCCGGCTTCGTTTCTTTTGGGTACAACGGTGACAATCGTCCAGCCATAGGCGCTCAATTGAATTATCCGGAGGGCGTCGCTATCGACGCGGCTGGCAATCTCTATATCGCGGATACTCAAAATTTCCGCGTGCGTATGGTTTCTGGCGGGGTGATCACGACGGTAGCCGGAAAAGGATCGGCTGACGATACCAATGTAGTCGGCAGCATTCCAGCGACCAGCGCGGGGATTACGCCGAACGGGATCGGGCTGGATGTGCAGGGCAACCTCTACATCGCGGATTCCGGGAACGCGATCGATAACTTCATCTTTAAAGTGACCAGCGGGCAGATTTCTACGATTGCGGGCCGAGGATATCCGCCCGGCTATGGCGGCGACAACGGCCCCGCTGTTGTCGCGGCGCTCAACGGCCCGCTGGGCGTGGCCGCGGACTTGTCCGGAAAGATCTACGTGGCTGATTCCAGTAACAACCTGATCCGCGTGTTGATTCCGCCTTGCACATTTGTTCTGACCACCGCTGAGATCGATGCGACCGGCGCCGGTGGAACCTTTAATATCGGCATACAAACGGGCGCGGCGTGCGCCTGGTCCGTTACGGGGTTGCCGGCTTGGATTACAGCAAGCGCGATCTCGGGCATGGGTCCGGCGACGGTTACTCTTACGCTGCCGGTCGACTACATCGCCACGCGAACCGCTGCGCTCACGGTGGCCGGACTCCCGGTCACGGTGAATCAAGCTATTTGCGCGTTTGAGATCGACCCGGGCGGCCAGTCCTTCACAGCCGCCGGCGGCGCAGGAACCATCACGGTCACGGCCACGACGGGATGTTCGTGGCAAGCGATTAATACCCTGCCCTTCGTCCTGCTAGTGGGAAACACCATAGGAACCGGAAGCGGAACCGTCAACTTTACGGTGGCGGCGGACGCGGGCATTGACCGCGCGGGAACCTTCACGGTGGCCGGTCTCTCCTTCACGGTGCAGCAGCAGAGCGCTACGCTCACGGGTTTGAACTTCATCGGCTCGATGCCGCACATCGCGGCGGAGGAGAACTGGACCACGGAATTTACGCTGGTCAACAAGAGTGTATTCTTGGCGGAAGCGCGCTTGAGTTTCTACGGCGACACCAGCGGTCCGCTGCCGCTGCCGCTGGCATTCCCGCAGCAGCCGCTGCCGTCGGGTTCGCTGCTGGCGGCTTCGCTCGACCAGATGGTGTCTCCCAATGCTTCGCTGGTGATCGATAGTGCGGGTCCGCAGAGTCCTCCGGTGCAGATTGGTTCGGCGCAATTGTCGGCCACCCAGGCGATGGACGGCTTCGCCATTTTCCATTTGATTCCGGGCGCGCAGGAAGCCGTGGTGCCGATGGAGACCCGCAACGCGAGTTCGTATTTGCTGGCCTTCGATAACACCGGCGGCGTGGTGTTGGGTGTGGCCCTGGCGAATGTCTCCACGCAGGCGGCTAATGTTCCGGTAGTGATTCGCGACGATAGCGGCTTGCAGACCGCCACTGGTTCCATTGCGCTCGAGGCCAATGGACACACCTCCTTCGTGTTGTCCTCGCAATTTCCGGCGACCGTCAACGGGCGCGGGACGATCGAGTTTGACACCCCGGCCGGTGGCCGCATCAGCGTGCTGGGCATCCGCACCACGAAGCTCGATTCGAGCACCACGCTCACTACCATTCCCGCGCTGGCCAATATCGGCACGAACGGCGGGTCCATCGCGCACATTGCGGTGTCGAATGGATGGCAGACTACGTTCGTACTGGTCAACGCCGGCGCGGCCTCGGGCGTGGCTCACTTGAAGTTTTTCGACAATGGCGGGAATCCACTACCGTTGTCGGTGTCTTATCCGCAGACAACTGCCGCGGCAACCACGGTTTCCTCGGCCGACCCCACGCTGGCTGCGGGCGCGATGCTGATGCTGCAGGCTAACGGACCCTGGACGGACGCGCTCCAGACCGGCTCGGCGCAGCTCACCACTACCGGCAATATCAGCGGGTTTGTGATTTTCCGCTACCAGCCCAACGGACAGGAAGCGGTGGTGCCCTTGGAAAGCCGCAACGCCGGCGCGTACTTGTTAGCCTTCGATAACACCGGCGGGACCGCCACTGGGATCGCGGTCAACACCGTATCATCGGGCGTGGCCAATATCCCCGTGATCGTTCGCGACGGCAGCGGGGCGCAAATCGGAGCGCACGTGCTCAACCTGGCCGCCAACGGCCATTTTTCCGACACGCTGGGGCAATATTCGACTACGCTCCAGACCGTTCTGTTTCCGGAGACCGCAGGGCCTCCGCGGAACCTTGGAATTTGACACGCCGGCCGGCGGCGAGATCGGTGTATTGGGCATCCGGATCGCGGTGGCCCACACCTTCACGACTCTGCCGGCGCTTGCAAAATAGCCCGCCCAACCTGAATGACTTGGTGCGGAGTGTTCTACCCGTGGCCGGGATTGACACGAGATCACCAAGTCTAGAGGGACCAGGCGCATGACGGCCCTTGGCCGTTTTGTCCGGAATACCTCGAACTGTGTGCTCGCCGGAGTGCCGCTGAAATTACCAAACGAACCCAGGCACCCTTTCGGGAAAGCCAAGCAAGGGTTGGCTTTAGCTCAGCGGTAGCGGCGGGCGCGGCAAATCGGCCGGCGTGGATGGCAGGCCGATTGCATCGTTTCCGTATGGAACGAGGTGAACCATGCGTTTTTTACCAAGTTGCATCCTGTTAAGCGGTTTGCTGCTGGGAGCGGCGGCGTGCGACCGGCCGGAGAGCGCCGAGGACCGGCGGGCGCGCGAAGAAAAGGTCGACGACGCGGCGCATAAGGCCGGCGCGGAAGCTTACAAAGCTGCGCAGAAGACTAAAGAAGCCGCGGCGGAGGCGGCTGAGGATCTGCGCAAAGCGGGGCACGAGGTGAAGGCAGGGTGGGAAGACGCGAAACACTCCGATCCCGATAAGTCCAAATGAACGCTGCCGCCGTGGTATAAAAATGCCATGGTAAATCGCAGGCGGGTTTTGCATTTGGCGGCGGCGACGGCGGTGGCGGGCGTGGCTGCTCGAAGTCAAGGTCTGCGCGTGCGCAGCGTCAAAGAACGCATTGTGGGTGTGTACCGGTTGGCGCGCGTGGTGCGGCGGACGGCGGATGGGCAGGAAACGGTCACCAATGCCAATCCGACGGGGCGCATTTCATACGACAGCGCGGGGCGGGTATGGGTGCTACTGGCGCCGGCGGGGCGGAAGGCGGCGGCGGATCCGCGCAACATCACGCTGGAAGAATACAAAGCGATGAACGCGGGTTTGATGGCTTACTTCGGAAGCTACGAGGTAGATGAGCCGAATCAGAAACTGATTATCCATATTGAGGCTGCCGCGAATCCGGCGTTGAGCGGGACCACCATCGAGCGGGTTTACAAGTTGACGGACACAACTTTGACGATGACGGTGCCGGGGAATCCGGCTACGGATAATGTGTTCGAGAGGCTGGCGGATTGAGAGGCGGGGACACTTCGTGAAGCGTCCCCGTTTTTTGAGTTACGGCTTGGGGTTATTGATCGCGAAGCAATAGAACAGGCCGGCGCCGCCGGTCCGAACTAGAGCTTCCTGGCTGCAGCCAGCACTGGGATGCGCGGCGTTCCAGGAGGTGTTGGGACCGCCGGTACGGTCGAAGTGTCCGAGCATGGCAGTGCCTTCGCCACTGCTGGTCCAGTTGTTGCAAGTGTGGTCGGCGGAATCGGTGAACGCGCGGCCGTCGGGCATCGAACCAGTAAGCATATCGTGCTGGTTGGGCATGTCGCCGACGCCATTCACTTTGTCACCCTTTTCCGTGAAGGCGGAAGCTTTGGTTAAAGCATTGCCGACGCGGGCTTGATCGAGCGTGTCGCCGTGCAGATCGCCGACGTTCGCGGCGATTCGGTTGCCTTTCGGGCCGAACCAAGGGCCGTCACCGATGCGGTCACGAGCGTTGACGGCTGGCTGTCCGCCTTTGGCCTGTGTGCTGAGGTAGGCGTGCCAGGTGAAGGTGCTGCCGGCGGCGGCGGCCAACTGCTGGCAGCGGGCGTCGGCGCCGGCGAGACCGCCTAGATCGCCTCCTTTACCGCTGCCGGAACTGGTGATGAAGAAACTCATGGGCTGCGGCGGCTGCTTGCCTTGCGCCTTGCGCGAGCACTAGCGACGACCCAATCGCAAGTAGAGCGATAACTGTTTTCATGTGTGGAATTCCCTTTCTGGGTAAGCGTATCACAGGCTACGATTTTGTAATTCGCGCCACAGGACTTTGCCGGCGGGGGACTTGGGGAGACTTGGCACGAACTCGACGATGCGCGGGTATTTGTAGGCGGCCAGGCGCTGGCGGGACCACTCGATGAGGGCGGATGGTTCGAGCGTGGTCGACGCCAGGGCGCAGGACTACCAGCGCTTTTACGGTCTCGCCGCGGCGGGGATCGCGGGCGGCGATGACGCAGACTTCTTGCACGGCGGGGTGTTGAGAGAGCACGGCCTCGACTTCGGCGGGCCAGACTTTGAAGCCGGCGGCGTTGATCATGCGCTTGAGGCGGTCGGTCATGAAAAGATAGCCTTCGTCGTCGGCATAACCGATGTCGCCGGTGCGGAAGTAGCGCTGGCCGTCGATGTCGATGAAGGCTTCGGCGTCGGCTGCGGGACGGTTCCAGTAGCCTTCGAAGAGTTGCGGGCCGCGGACGGCAATTTCACCGCTTTCTAGAATTCGGACGTCGGCGTTGAAGAAAGGCACGCCTAGGCATTGCGGCTTGGGGCGCTCGATGGGGTTGATCGCGATGGTGCCGGCTTCGGTCATTCCATAGACTTCGATGAAGGGCAGGTGGAGAGTCGGATTGGATGCGGTCCCACAGAGCGCGAGGCATGGTGGAGCCGCCGGAACTGATGCGGGTCAGGCTGGATAGGTCGTATTGAGAGAGGTCCGGGTTATCCAGGAAATCTGCAATGGCGGCGGGGGCGATGCCGGCGAAGGTGATGCGGTAGCGATCGATCAATTGCGCGGCTAGGGTGCGCTCCCAGCGGGGCAGGGGGACGAGAGTGCCTGCGGAGTAGACGGCGCAGTTGAGGCTGTTGACGAGTCCGGCGATTTGGTACATGGGAGCTACGCCGAGGAAGACCGTTGAAGGGGAATGGCCGTGCCAGAGGGAGAGTCCGGCGGTGGAGTGGAGGAAGCTGCGGTGGGTGTGGCGGCAGCCTTTGGGTTCGCCGGCCGATCCGGAGGTGTAGTTCAGGATGGCGTGTTCAGTAGGGCTCGCGGGGTGCGCAGGTGCGGACTCGTTGGCGGCTAGGACGGCGGACCAGGGGTGGGCGTTGGCGAAGGCGCGCGGGCGTGCGGTGATCCAATCGGTAAGATCGAAGGCCGGGTGCGTGGGCAGGTAATCGGCGTAGGTCGCGACTACGATTTCTCGGAAGCGGTTTTGCGCGAATTCGAAGAGTTCCTGGGAGCACACGGCTACTTCGGCACCGCTGTCGTCGATATAGCGCTGCAGTTCGGCGGCGCGGTTCATGGGATTCACGGGAACTACGATGGCGCCGGCGCGTAGGACTCCGTAATAGGCAACGACCCATTGCGGGGAGTTCTGCAGGTAGATGACGACGCGGTCTCCGGGCTTGACGCCGGCACGGTTGCACAACCATCCGGCCAGGGCTTCGACTTCTTGCTGCAGACGGCGATAGGTGATGTCGCGGCCGAAGAAGGCGATGGCGGTGCGGTCGGGGTGCCGCTCGGCGGAGGCTTCCAGGCATTGCGGAAGCGTTATGGTCGCTGGTGGGAGAGTGCGCGGGAGATGCGGAGGCCAGTAAGACATCGACAAAGGTTAAGCTAGCATGAGGCATGGCTAAAGCGGCGAGTGAACCGAAACCAGTTACGGTGGAGTTTGATGAAGGCATTGGCGTGGGTGACGCTGAATCGTCCGGAGAAGCGGAACGCGATGAATCCGGCTCTCAATCGCGAAATGTTAGCGGTTTTGGACGCATTGGAACTCGACGAGCGCTGCGGCGTGGTGGTGCTGACAGGAGCGGGCGAGGCGTTCACGGCGGGGATGGATTTGAAGGAGTATTTTCGCGAGACGGATGGGCTGCCGCCGATTGCGAATGCTCGTATCAAGCGGCAGGCTACGGATTGGATGTGGCGCAAATTGATGTACTATGCGAAGCCGACCATTGCGATGGTGAACGGGTGGTGTTTCGGCGGAGGGTTTACTCCGCTGGTCGCTTGCGATTTGGCGATCGCGGCGGAAGAGGCGCAGTTTGGGCTTTCGGAAATCAACTGGGGCATTATTCCTGCCGGGAACGTCACGCGGGCGGTGGCGGCGGTGATGAATCAGCGCAATGCCCTGTACTACATCATGACTGGTGAAACCTTTGACGGACGCAAGGCGGCGCAGATGGGGCTGGTGAACGAGGCCGTGCCGAAGGCGCAGTTGAAGAAGCGCACGCGGGCGCTGGCCAAGACGCTGCTCGGGAAGAATCCGGTGGTGTTGAATGCTGCTAAGCTGGCTTTTAAATTCTGCAAAGACATGCCGTGGGAGCTTTCGGACGAATATTTGATGGCGAAGCAGGGGCAGACAATCGCGGCGGATCCCGAGAGAGGCCGGCAGAAGGGCCTGAAGCAATTTTTGGATGACAAGGCGATTCGGCCGGGCCTTGAAGGGTATAAGCGCGGGAAATGACTCCGACCCCTGTCATCATTCCTAAGACTGCGGCGATTTTGGTGGCGCATAATCAGGCTGACGAGTTAAGGCTCGCGCTTACAGCGCTTGAAAAGTCTGAGAATCGTGAACTGCTGGAGATTCTGGTGGTGGATTGTGGCAGCAGTGACTCGACTGCGGCTCTTGGGGAGGAGTTTCCGGGGATCACGTTGTTGGTTTTGCCGCAGAATTTTGGGGCTACGAAAGCGCTAAACATTGCTACGCGGACGGCGCGGGCGGAATTCTTGTTTTTGATGTCGCCGGAGGTGGAAGTGGCGCCGGATACGGTGGCTCGGTTGACGGAAGTATTGGAAGAGCGGGTGGAGTTGACGGGAGTGTGTCCGCTGCTGGTGGATAACGCCGGAAAAGTGGTGGCGCGTACGCGGCGGTATCCGGACAAAGAGGCGCTGGCTGCGGTGCGTTCGGGCGGTGAATTGGCCTGGGAGCCCATTCCCGAGGCTACACTGGCGCAGGAGCGGTTTGTGGTGCTCTATCCGGGGCGCGAGGCGCTGCTGGTTCGCAAAAGCTTTGTGACTGGAATGAACTACTTCGATGAGCGCTTCGGCGAGTATTGGGCCGATGCGGACATGGCGGTCAAGATCCGTAAAGCGGGTCGCAAGGTGGAGATGGTATCCGGGAATCCGGGCGGTCTGGCATGTGCCGGCGGAAGAGGCTTCCGAGGACGTGGTTTATAAGTCCGACCGCATTGTGGGCGCGGGGGCGTTGCTCGGCAAACATGACGGGTTTCTGGCGGGATTGGGCTTCCGCGTGGCGGCGATGCTGGGGGCGCTGGGGCGCTTCGACTTTTCGCTGCTTTCGGCGCTGGCGGGCGGGAAAAAGGTCGGATCGCAGGCACAATGACCCGGGCACAATAACTTACTTCTGCTAAGGTTTTTTGCTTAAGCAGCTAACTTTTCTCCCATATAGGTCCGATAGATCCATAGCAGGCACTCTTATGCAAATGGAAGCTTTTCTGTGGCTGTTCTTGCCGGTGTTCGTGGCGGGCGGGAGCGCGTTGTTGTCCTATTTTGTGATGCAGGCGCGGATGGAAGTAGCGCTGGCTAAGGAACGGGAATCGCTGGCGGAAGCGCGGGCGAAGATCAGCACACACAAATCACCCTGGACGAGCGGGTGAAGGCTACTGAGGAAGCGTGCAAGCGGCAGGCGCTGGACGACTTTATGCATGAGATCCGCGTTGAAGAACGCAGTTATGTGCGCGAGACCAAGTCGCTGCAATGCTTCGAAGAAGACCATGGTGATGCAGGAGCGGATTTTCTTCCGCAACATTCCGCTTTCGAACTGGATTGAGCGGGAGATGCTGATCGAAGACGGGCTGGATACGTCGCGGCAATTGACGGCGGAGGCGGTGTTTACGCCGCCGGCGCTGCCGACCGGAGATACGCCGCTGGCGATCGCCAAACTGCTGCAGGAAGTGAAGGGGACTCCGCCCAAGGCTGCGCCGCTGGCAGCGCCTGTGGATGGCTCCGCAAGTAATAGAGCCGGTGCTGCTTACGCACCACGCTACGGCGTTTGGGGCGCAATAGGCATCGTTTTCAGGCTTAGCGGCCTGCGTCACCTTTGTAATCCCTTAGAGGATTTTTCCGTCTGGAAGAGTATGATGAGGCTGATGGCCGAGCCTCTGGTAGCCGGACGGGTTGATACAGGTTTGCTACGGGATTTCGGCACATGGATGACGTCGGAGCAGCGCCGGGTAAACGCGCTGTGCCGCCGCTTGCTGCAAGATCCTGACGAAGCGGATTCCGCTACCCAGGACGTTTTCCTCAAGGCTTACCAAGCGCTGCTGCGGGAAGAAGAGCGCGGCGAAGACGGTAAGGTCCTGGACGATCCCACGCGATGGCTGTCGAAGATCGCGGTGAATACCTGTCTCGACCGGCTGCGTTCGAAGAAATGGCAGATCTGGCGGCGAAGACCGGCTCCGGAGGATGAAGCGACCATTCTTTCGATGACGGCGTCGCAGACTCCGGAATCAGAGGACCGGTACTTCGCCGGGCAGATCAGCGGGCGTCTGACAGCGGCGTTAGCACGACTTTCCGACCGGCAGCGCGCAGTGTTCACACTGCGGCATTATGAAGAAATGAGCCTGGAAGAGATTGGACAGATTCTGGGCCTGGATGTGGGCACGGTAAAAGCCCACATGTTCCGCGCGGTGAGCAAACTGCGCGTGGACTTGCGAGACTTATATGAGGGAAGGCAACATGAGCGGGCACGAACATTTAAGTGAAGACGCGCTGCTCGACGCAGTTTATGGGATCGCGGGGAACGCGGCGGAAGCGCATCTGCGGCGGTGCGCGGATTGCGCGCAGCGTTTGCAGGAGTGGCACGAGAAGCGGGCGGCGGCGGTGGAGAGCGTCGAGATCTCGAGCGACTTCCTGGCGGCGCAGCGCAAGAAGATTTATGAGCGCATCGAGCGGCCTTCGCGCAAGCACTGGTTATGGGCTCCGGGGTTAGCGGCGGCGTGTGCGCTGGCGATCGGGCTTTTTCGTGTATCATCCGGCTCCGAAGGAACAGCCGCAGCAGGCATGCGGAGATCAGCGACGCACAATTGTTCGGCGAGGTTTATTCCATGGAACAATCGCTCGAACCGGCGGCGGCGGCGCCGGCGCGGGCGTTGTTTGAGGAGCAGTAATAGCGATGCGGACGTGGATCTTGGCGCTGCTGGTATTGCCGGCGGTCTGTTAGGGACAAGCGCCGGCAGGGTCCGGCGTGGTGGGAGAGCCCGTGGTGGAACAGTCCGCTAGTTCAGAACCTGGATCTGAACGAGGCGCAGCAGAAGGAGATCCGCTCGACCGTGCGGGAGTATCGCGGCCACTTGATGGATTTGCGGGAAGCGGTGCAGCGCGCCGATAGCGATTTGCAGGTGGCGCTCGATCAGAGTCCGCTGGATCAGCGCAAGGCCAACGAAGCGATTGAACATCTGGCGACGGCGCGGGGCGAATTGACGCGCACGATTTCGCAGATGACGCTGCGGCTGCGCACGATTCTCACCAACGAGCAGTGGCAGGAGTTGCAGCGGCGGCAAGAGGAACGCAGGCAAGGGGCTTTGAGCGGGCGCGGCAAGGGCGGACGCTTTGGGCCTCCTCCAGCGGCGGCTACGCAGCAGCCAGGCCTTAAACCAGCCGAGACCATCCAGCGTTTTTCCGGCGGGGCGGTATTCGCAGCCGATCCAACCTTTATAGCCGATTTCGTCGAGGAGCTGGAATAGATACGGGTAGTTGATTTCGCCGGTATCGGGCTCGTGACGCTCGGGGACGCCGGCGATTTGCATGTGGCCACAGAGGGCGGCGTAACGGCGCAGCTTGGTGGCGATGTCGCCTTCGGCGATTTGCATGTGGTAGCAATCCATTTGGATTTTTAAGTTGGGAAGGCCGACGGCCGCGCAGACTTCGGCGGCTTGGGATTGGGTGTTGAGGAAGTAGCCGGGCATGTCGCGGGTGTTGATGGGTTCGATCAGGAGCGTGATGCCGGCGGCGGCTAGCTGTTCGGCGGCGTAGCGCAAGTTCGCGATGTAGGTGGTTTCGCAAGCAGCGCGGGTGGTACCGGCGGGGACGACGCCGGCCATGGCGTGCAGGCGCGGGGTTTTCAAAACGCGGGCGTAGGTGAGCGCGGTGGAGACGCTGCCGCGGAATTCTTCTTCACGTCCGGGGAGGCAGGCGATGCCGCGCTCGCCCGCAGACCAATCGCCGGGATACAGGTTGAAGAGAACGTTTTCGAGGTCCGCAGCGGTGAGGCGTTCGGCGACCGCGGCGGGCGGGTGGTCGTAGGGGAACATGAACTCGACGGCGCGAAAGCCGGCGGATGCGGCGGCGGCGAAACGATCGAGGAACGGGACCTCCTGGAACAGGAAGCTGAGGTTGGCGGCGAAGCGGGGCATGGGGCAGTATAACAAGCGGGCGCGCGCGGTGCGCTGGGTTGACATTCGAGGGGCTGGCACGGTATCAGTGGGATAGCCACGAAACACACGGGGCGCGGTAGCCAAGTGGTAAGGCAGAGGTCTGCAAAACCTTTATTCGTCGGTTCGACTCCGATCCGCGCCTCCAATACTTAGCTTTATTTCCTATTACTTACGGCTTACCGAAACATCCCGCAAGCTCACGCGTTTTCCCGCCTTTGACGCCTTCTGACCGGACCAAAACCGGACGAATGTTTCGTCGACCAAATGCTTGCTTAAGCCATGTAGCGTCGATCTTTGCAGGCTTGGTTGAAGCTCGAACGCCGTCATGGCGCGAACCTGCACTTCTTGGCGCACATGCACATACTTCGTCGCGCGGAGACTTATCAGTGTTTCGATTAGTCGTCGTCCTCAGCGGGCGGCGAATCGGGATCGGAAGGATTACGAAAGCGATACCCGACCCATGGTTCCGTCTGGATGTACTCGGGCTTGGCGGGATCGTCTTCGATCTTGCGCCGCAGCATTCTCACGTACGACCGCAGGTACTCCAGCTCCCCGCCATATTCAGGACCCCAAATGGTACGAAGGAGCTTGATGTGCGTCAGCGGAGCCCCCATGTTTTTCATCATCAACGCCAATAGTTCAAACTCCGTCGGAGAAAGGTGAACTTGTTCGTCGCCTCGCCATAATAGACGGCGTTCCAGATCGATTTTCAATTTGCCGGCTTGCAGGACGGACAGTTGTGCGGCGCTCGGCGACGCGGGTCCGCCGAAGAACTGCCCGCAGACGCGCTGTGAGTTCGCGAAGTTTGAAAGGTTTGGTGACATAGTCGTCCGCGCCAGCTTCCAAAGCCCGAACCTTATCGTCTTCGGAATCACGGACCGTAACCATGACAATACCGGCGCGCGGTGAGATTCCGCGCATTCTCCGACAGGCGTCGATGCCATTGATACCGGGCATGTTTATGTCGAGCAGCACCAAATCAAACGGATGCCGGCGGGCTGTCAGCAGGGCTTCTTCACCATCACGAGCCTCCTCGACGGCAAATCCACTTGCGATTAAGGAAGTTCGTAGCGCCTTGCGCAAGGCCGGTTCGTCATCGACGACCAAGACACTACTTTGCTGTGAGGACATGCTGGGCCTCGTCTTTCCTGTTCGGTATCATCAGGCAAAAAGTAATGCCTGTCGTTCGGCTCGCTCCTGTGTCTCCAATTCCAGAGCACCCCCGTGAGCGACGGCGATTTTTCGGGCAACAAACAAACCCAAGCCGGAGCCCGAGGTTGAACGTTTTGCTTCCGCGCCGCGATAAAACCGCTCGAAAATCCTATTTCTTTCGTCGGAGGGGATCGAGCTTCCGTTGTTCGATACCTTAACGGCAACCGAATCGGCCTGCCGTTCGATGGCAATTGTTATGGTGGACCCCTGCTTAGAATACTTGCACGCGTTTTCGATCAACTGGTTCAAGGTTAGCCGCAGTAAGGCGGGATCTACCTGCACATCCATCGCTTCCTGCGGGTTGCTCAAGACGATCCGTCGTTCCGGGGACCGAGCGGAGTGCTGGGCGGCGATATGAGCTATCAGCGAAGTAAGATCGATCAGCTCCATTCGCGGTCTGATTTCCTCACTATCCAGCCGGGCCGTACGCAGCAACCGGGACGTCAAACTACCGAGCCGCGCGGCCTCATTTTCGACTGTATCCGCCATCTCTTGCTGCTCGGACGCCAGCGGCCCAGCTTCGCGGATACCGCCCGCGGCCGCCAGTATCGTGGCGAGGGGCGTTTTGAATTCGTGCGCCAGCGCATCCAGGAGCGCCGACCGGTATACGGCGGTTTGGGCGGCCGCCGCAGCCGCGCTGGCCTTGCGAAAAGCGTTGGTTCTTTCTAAAAAGGTGGTGGTCAGCGCGGCCAATGAGCCGCTGGTTTCCCTCGCCTCCTCCAAACCATCAAATCCGATCGCTCCGGTCACTTTCCCCTGAACACGAAGGCAGCGGACAAATACGGGTGACATCGTGATTGAGTTTGATCGTCACCGCGTATGTAAGCCGACACGAGTCTGCTCCGGGAGATCGTATTGCGAATCGCCTACGGTATAAAGCTCGGCTGTTTCCGCGTCAAACAGGGAAATCGCGGTGACCCCAAACAGCCGGTGAAACGGCTCCAGAAACTTCTTCCCTCTGAGCCTCCTCCGGGTCGAGCGCAAGAAGTTGCTGCGAGAGCTGGTAAAGACGGTCCAGCCGATCCTTTTGCAATGTAGCCGAGGTCGCTTCTTTGCGGACCCGCGACACCAGGCTGGTGATCACCAGCGCCGTGACGATAAAAGCCACCAGCGCCAACGCATTCATGGGATGTGCGATGCGCCAGGAAAACAAGCGGCTCGGTGAAGAAAAAATCCATGCATCCGGCCGACAGGACCGAGATGATCGCCGAGGATTTAAAGTCGCCCGTAAGCGATTGCAACACGACCAGAAGCGTATATAAAGGGATGACGGACGGAAAATCGATATGGCTTCGATAGCACACCGCGGTCAGCAGAGCAACGGCAATGCTGCCCACTCCCACGCGTTTGACGAAGCTCCTCCGTCTGGAATCCCGCACCTGCTCCTCCCGATTTTCGCTCATCCATCATTTTAGCGCTCCCCGCCGGACGGCCCGTTTTCTGCCCGTTACCGTGCCGCACCTCAATCTTCCGCCAGAGTTATGAAAAAGTCATAAAAACCGCGTCGCCGAATTCTTGTGATATTTACTCTAGCGTTTTATGCCTTTTTCATCGGTTCTGCTCCACACTCGAATTGTTGCGAGACGGCTCCGCAGTATTTCGCTGATGGGGCCGGGTGAACGAAGAGGCTTTCACTGCATGACCCCGTAGTCCGGCGGCTCGGCATCGAAAGTTCATCGCGCACAGCAAGGAGATTAGGATTATGAAAAACGTTGGTGCAAACGCCACAAAATGGACGACGGCCATTGCCATAGCCCTGTTCGGCTTATCGTTGGGCGCGGTTCGGGATGCCCGGGCAGCTGACCTATCGTGTTCTCAAAACACCCCGATGGTGAAGAATATGAGGGCGTATACGTCGCATTGTAGCGGTGCTCCCGCGGCTGAAGCCCACCAACTCACCAGGAAAGAAGTCAAACGTCTCACGCTAACCGCGGAGTCGGCCGAGGATCATTTGAAGATCGCTCGATACTATGAAGCGGAGGCGGACAGGCTGGAAGCCCAGGCAGCGGGATATGAGGAAGCCGTCGCGGCCTACCGGCGCAGCCCGGCCCCAAAGAATCTCATGTCACCAACCACCGCAGCACACTACGAATATCAGGCGCGGGGATTTCGTGAAGAAGCAAAAGCGGATCGGACGCTGGCGGCATCACAAGAGCAATTGGCAAAGAATGCCGCCGCCAAGGCAGAGTTACCGCGAGCCAGCGCCGGTGTAACTCAATAATCCAGCAGGCTGCCTCGGCCGATTCGAAATCTTCAGCCCGGGTCCTCATTCAAATCGGGACCCGGGCTGAGCACTTGGCCGGGCAAACGCAGGGCGGACGCAGATACACTATGCAGCGATTCAAAATGCACGGATGGTGGCGCACCACGGCGCTGTGTGCCTTGGGACTGTTGGGAGCGGTCGCGCTGACACTCCTCGCCTACCGGCTGCGCTTGGGTTTTGGTGTGGCGAGCTTTTGCTATCTCCTGCTTTTAGTCCTGCAATCTCTATCGGGGGATTTCCTTTCATCGGCGCTCGTCTCATTGGCGGCGGTTGGCTGCCTCGATTACTTCTTCACAGATCCCATTCTTTCGTTTGAGGTGATGAGTCCCTTCGACACGCTTGGCCTGATCTCGTTTCTGATCACCGGCTTGATCATCACACGCCTGGTGACGAGTGTTCGCGCCAGAACCGAGGCAACTCGCGCCTGCAGCAGGAAATGTTGCAGCAGCTCTACGATCTGGCGCAACACTTACTGGCGATGGAACCGGACGTGAAAACCGGAGGGCAATTTCTGGAACCGTTTCTGGGCGTGTTTGGCATCCGGGCGGCTTGTCTGTTTGACGCCGCGAACGCGGAGGTTCATATTGCGGGAAACGCCAGCGATAGCCTGGAGAAGAAAACCGGCGAAGCCTTCATCCACGGCAAGGAATATGAGGTCTCCGAAAAAGGATTCTCGGCGCGATGCATTCGCGTCAGCGGCCGGACTGTGGGAGCGATTGGATTTGAAGGCCTGGAAAATTCCCAGCTCACCGCCGGGCCCTTGGCGGCTCTGGTCGCGGCCCATCTCGAGCGCAGGCACAACTTTGTTCACGCCAGCCGGGCGGCTGCCGCAGCTCAAACGGAATCCTACCGGACAGTGATTCTCGACGCCCTGGCCCATGAGTTCAAAACGCCGCTGTCGACCATCATGACCGCCGCCGGCGCCCTGCGCGAAGGCGGCTCGTTGGGCCCGTATCACCGCGAGATGGCGGAAACCGTGGAGTCCGAAGCCGCCCGCCTGGGGCGCCTCACTTCCCGCCTGATTCGGACTGCCCGCCTGGAGCGCGAAGAGGTGAAACCCTGGATGGAGCTGATCGACCTTTCCTCGGTGATTGGGGATATCGTGGAGCAGTATTCCAGGCTCTCCGCCGAGCGCAGTATCGAGGTAGTGAAGGAGTGTGAGACCAGCGAAGTGATGGCCGACCCCGATCTGCTGCGCCTCGCCGTGAGTCAGCTTCTGGATAATGCTTTTAAGTATTCAACGCCAGGGTCGACGGTTACGCTGAAGATTTCGCGCGAGCAAGATCAAATTGCGGTGCGCGTGTTGAGCGACGGGAATCCGATCCCGCTCGAGTGAAAGAAGTAAGATCTTTGACCGGTTTTACCGAGGGTTGGAAGGGCGTCGGCTAGGCCCCGGTTCCGGGCTGGGCTTATTCGTGGCTCGCAAAATCGTTCTGGCGCTGGGCGGCGGCCTGGACCTGGAGAACCCGCCTGGAGCCGCAGCCGGTACGGCTTTCCGCTTAGTGTTGCCGGTTCCCGAAAATGAGCGTGACCACGTTGCCACAGCCGTTTAGCGTCCTGGTGGTGGACGACGAACCTGCCTTACGCAAAACCATTCGTGCTTCGCTCGCCGCCAGCGGATACACCGTCGAGGAAGCCGGTACCGGCGGCGAAGCGGTGGGCGCCATTCAGCAGCGGCCCTTCGATCTGGTCCTACTGGACGTAAACATGCCGGGTATGAGCGGTGTCGAGGCGTGCCGGCAAATCCGCGCCTACGCGCCGCACATGGGCATCATCATGGTCACGGTGCGCGATGCCGAGGAAGATAAAGTTCGCGCCCTCGAAGCGGGCGCGGACGATTACGTCACCAAGCCCTTCCGCTTCCGTGAGCTGATCGCACGTCTGGGAGCGGTATTGCGGAGAACCCACATCGATCTTATCGCCGAGCCGGGAATTTTACGGGCAGGTGCGCTGAAGATGGATCTCGAGCACCATTTGCTATGGAAAGGCGCTGACCAGATCCGCCTTTCTCCCAAGGAATTCGAGCTGCTTTCTTTTTTGATGAAGAGTCAAGGCGTTCCCTTGACGCATGTAAAACTGCTGCGTGCCGTATGGGGCGCGGAATACGGCGATGAACTCGAATACCTGCGCACCTACGTCCGCATGCTTCGCAAGAAGATTGAAGACGATCCTGCCCGGCCCGAATACATCCAAACCGAGCCCTGGGTGGGCTACCGCTTTCGCGATCCCTCGGATCCCGACCAAGCACCGAGGCGCAACGAGGACGAATAGGAGGACCGCAGTGAAGCCGAGCGCTCATTGGGGCTATGTACACCACAGCTAGCATCGGCCACATCCGCAGCTGGCGATCCAACCTTCACTCATTAGGATTTGTGATCGAACATATAACGGATTTTTGTAGAGCCGTTCATGCCTTTTTCACGCCTTTCTTGACAGACTGAGCCTGGACATGCAGGTCGCCGAACCAAACTTAGCCTCGCCCCGATTCCCTGTTCCTCAGGCCGATGCGGCGGCGGAAACTCCCGCGGAGCGGCGCGCAGTTGAGCCGAATCTGTCCGAGATGCCGATCGACGAGCTGCGCGAAGCCATTCGCAAAAACCAAGTCACTTTTCCGGGACAGGTCCCCACATTTCCCAAACACGACCGCTCCGATGTGCAGCGCCAATTGGTGCAGCTCTATTTTGTAATGGGCTGGAGCGGACCCAAGATCGGCGTCCGCTACGGCCTGCGCCGTTTGCGGGTTCAACAAATCCTGAATGCATGGAAGCGGCGCGCTGTGGAGCTAGGTTATATCCAATTCGTTCCTGCGGCCGAGGTGCCTAAGCGGCGCGTGCTGAGTGCACCGGTTCAGGTGGCGATCACACCGGTGCTCAGCGGATCTGCCGCTCCAGTGTCCTCTTCGCCCAAGGGTCACCGGCCTCGCGCCAAATTCAGCGTTGCGGAAATCGTCTCGGTACTGGAGCAGCTCGAAGGGGGTCGAACGGTAGCGGATCTCTCTCATGAATTCGGTGTTTCCGCCTACACTATTCGACTTTGGAAAGATCAACATGAAGTCCATTGGTTGCGGCACGAGAACGCGAAGCTTAAAGCGCGGCTGGCCGACCTCAACGCGGTAGAAAAAACGTTGATCGATGTCATCACAAGAAGCGATAGCGTGAAACCCGCGTCTTTTATGCCTTTTTCACGGTTGGCATCCCATACTGATTCGGACTACCGCGAATCGCATTGATCGGAACTCAGGGGAATCCACGCGATTTGCGTTGCTAGCCCGTCTCCGCGATGAGACTTTCTCAAGAGTATTGCGAAATTAAGGAAGGATAATCATGAATAGTTACCGAGTGGTGCGGGTGATGAGGCAGAGTATTGTCGCCGCGTGTATTTTTGCGGCCCTTTCGCTACCCGCTATTGGGCAGATTTCTTTTGGCGGTGTCAACGGCGTCGCGCGCGACTCCGCGAGCGGGAAACCTTTGGCAGACGCGCAAATCGTTGCGCACGACATGCGCAAGAATAGCGATTTCACCGCGGTGAGCGCCGCTAATGGAGCTTTTGTGCTCGCGTTGTCACCGGGATGGTATGAAGTAACGGCCACTAAGAACGGCTACGTGAAAGCCAGCGCCAGGATTCGCGTAGTGTCCGGGAAAACGGCTGAGTTAGAACTCCCTTTAACGTTTAATCACGCGGCGCTGGAATCGGCCATGGTGCAAGAATTGGACGCGATGAAGGCGCGCGTCGATCAACTGGAAAGCGAACTGAAGAACCAGAAAGGGCAGGAATCCGCGACGGCCCCTGCGCCGGCGGCCAGCGATGTTCTTCTGGCATCGGTTGGCAAGGACTCCACCCAGATGCCGCAACTGCCTAGCGCTCCGCCCAAGCCAGATGAAAGGGAATTGCTGGCTACCAGTGGGCGGCCTGCAACTCCGGGCCCGGCTCCGCAACCCGCTCCCGCAGCCGCGCCGCCACCTCCGCCCTCCGTTCCGGAAGCTCTGCAACCGCCCGATCCCGCACCTGCTGTGGATAATTTCACTCCGTTCGCATTCGGCGACTTCACCTGGGTCAACGGCGGCCCGCGCAACAAGGACACGGTTCTGGATACAAAATTCTTCACCCCGGAAATCAGGTTCGATACAAACTACACGGAAGACTCGAATCAGCCCCGGGACCACAGCCTTGGTGGTTCGACCGAAACCTTCCGAAGCGGTGAAGTCCAGCTAGAGCAAATCAGCTTCGGGGGTGACTTCCACTGGCAGAATGTTCGCGGCAGAATTTTGACCATGAACGGACTCTTTGCCACCACCACGCCGCGCAATGACGCGAGCTTCGGAGTTGGCCAATGGGACACTCGCGATGCTTACCGCTATTTCTCGGAAGCGTGGGGCGGTTACCACTTCAACGTAAACCACGGGCTGAACATAGATGCTGGAATTTTCGTGTCGTACATCGGCCTGTTCAGCTATTACAACTATGACAACTGGGCTTACCAGCCGTCGTACGTATCCTCGAATACGCCTTGGTTCTTCAACGGCGTGCGCCTCCAGTGGTTCCCCACGAACAAGTTGAAAATTGAACCCTGGTTTATCAATGGATGGCAATCCTACAACAAGTTCAACGGGCCCCCTGGGCTGGGAGGACAGATTCTGTATACGCCGCACGAGTGGTTCAAGTTGGTCTTCAACAACTACGGCAACGGCACGGATACGCTCGGCGTTCCGGGCCGGTCGCGCCTGCACACCGACGATAGCATCTTGGTCAGATACTATAACAAGCCGGAGAAGGCCAAGGGCATTTCCAAGATGGCGTTCACCATTACGGCTGATGCAGGCTGCGAGTATGGCGGCGGAGTCACATGCCACGGCGGGAAGGCCGGCCCCGAGCAGGCTTTCCTGGGGACGATGGGTTACAACCGCATTTGGTTCAACAAGGACAAGTACGCGATTACGCTCGGCGGCGGCACCATGACCAACCCGGGCCTGTATCTGACACTGCTCCCCCCGATCAATGGAGCTGACGCGGTCTCCGGTTCGGTTTACTTCCCGGAGGCTCCAGGGCTGCGGGCCAAGATGTGGGATGGCACGGCGACGTTCGACTATATGCCGAAGCAGTACATTACCTGGCGCTTTGAGACAGGCTATCGCCATTCGAATATACCCTATTGGACAGGCCGCGGCGGGATCACGCCTCCCGGCGGCAATACCGGCGCACCTGCAGAATACGTTTGTGCCGCGGGCGGCTCGGCGGGAACAGCCAATCTCGCAGCAGCACAAGCGGCTTGCGGCGGCGGACCCAACAGCGTGTGGTTCCCCGACCTTCGCAGGAGCCAATTCGTCGCGACCATCGCGGTGATGGTGAAATTCTAATGTCAAGCTTGTGAGAGTCAAATCGTGGAGGAGCAGCGATTCAAGCGGAAGCTCGGTCGCTGCTCTTCTATGGAGTAACGGATGAGCAATTTCCTGATACAAGCGCTCTGTCTGGCTATGGCTGCATCTCGGGTCATGGCGGCCGATCCGGTTTGGAAGAGCAAGCCAGCTGCGCAATGGACCGAAGACGACGCCAGGCAGATTCTCACCAAGTCACCGTGGACGAAGGAGAACAGAGCCGTCGTCACGCGCCGCTTGACCGAGGACCAACTCCGGGAAGGCGGACAAATGGGACAACCCCTGGGCGTGGGCAACGAAAATGTGGACCCGAAGGGCAGCGGACCAAAGGTATCGCCGAATATTTTCACGGGAGCGGGGGGCGATGACCGGAGCCTGCGCTCCCTTCCCCAAGGCATTACCTTGAAACTTCGTTGGGAAAGCGCGCTTCCGGTGCGGCTGGCGGAGCTGAAATCGCATGAGGCGGAGCCTCCCACGCTGGCGGGCGACGGCTATCGCATCGCCGTCTACGGCATTCCCGGCGGCAATTTCAAGGACGATCCTAAAAAATTGGGCGACCCCCTAAAGAATCTGGCCGTCTTGAAGCGCGCAGGGAAAAAGGATGTGAAGCCAGTCAGCGTGGAAGTATTTCGCCAGGAAGACGGTGTGGTGGCGTTGTACCTATTCCCCTTGTCAGCGGAAATTACCAAGAAAGACGGGCAAATCCAATTCGAGGCGCAGATCGGCAGGATTGTCGTAGTCCAGAATTTTGAGCTGAATGAAATGGACTTCATGGGCAAGTTGGAACTGTGATCTCGAGAGCTAGGCGGGTTGGTCGAATCATTGTAGCGAGCAGCGCTGGGCAACAGCGCACGGAATTGCGAGCCGCGTTGGAATTCGAAGGCCATCAGGTGGTGGAAGCCGAAACAGCGGAGCAAACGCTCGCAGAGACCTGTTCCGGACTGCATCAGGTACTCATTTTGCACTCGGGGTTTCCGCGGATGGAGCCCTATGAATTGTGCCGTGAAATTCGTCTGAAATCGGACTTGGGAATTATCGTCCTGGGCGGACGCAATGAAACCAAACAAGGCCGCATCGACGCGCTGAACGCCGGGGCCGACGACTACCTTCCCTCGCCGTTGTTCTGCGGGAACTATTAGCGCGGGTGCGGGCGGTGCTTCGGCGATTGATCCGGTTTGACGACGCAGAACGTCAAATCTTCCTGCATGATCGCGCCATCGACTTGAAGTCTTACAAAATCAGAGGCCCCGGCAGGCGCGTAAGCCACCTTACGCCAAAAGAGTTCTTGCTTTTGCAGTGCCTGGTGGCTCATCCGAACAAGGCGTTCACTCATCAAAGGCTCGCCCAAACCGTCTGGCAGCGGGATGGCGGCGGCGAAGTCGAGTACCTTCGTATTGTCATCAGACAACTGCGACGCAAACTGGAACCGGAACCGGACAAACCCCGCTACATTCTTACGGAGCGTTCCGTGGGCTATCGTTTTCAGCTTCCTTCCCAGCTCCCGCTAGCTGGCTGACGCCAGCCCCGTTCTTGCTCATATCGAAGCGATAGCCCAGCCAAGGCACAGTGAGAATATATCGCGGCTGCGCAGGTTCGGGCTCAATTTTCTTGCGCAATTGGTTCACGAACACTCTGAGGTACTCGACTTCGTTGCCGTAGTCCGGCCCCCATACGGCTTGCAGGATCTTCTCGTGGAGCAACACGGAATCTGCGTGCGTGACAAAGTAGTGCAGCAGGTCGAATTCAGTTGGCGTCAGGCGCGCAGCACGGCCGTTCACGATCACCCGCCGATCGCGGAAGCGGATTTCCAAACCATCTAACTGAACCACTCCCGATTCGCCGAGAGCCGAAGCGGGAGCCCGCCGCAGGACCGCCCGAATACGAGCCAGCAGCTCGCTGACGTCGAAGGGTTTGGTCACGTAACCGTCGGCACCGGCATCCAGCGCCTCTACCTTGTCTCCGGTCCGGTCGCGAACCGTCACCATGAGGATGCTCACATCCGATCTTGCCCGCACAGCGCGGCAAGTCTCCAGCCCACTGAGTCCCGGCATGTTGACGTCCAACAAAATGAGGTCGAATTTTTCCGCGCGCACGCGTTCGAGCGCGGCCTCGCCACTCTCCGCGTCGGCGACGATAAATCCCAGTGCCGACAAAGTGGCCCGCAGAGCGCGGCGCAGCTCGGGCTCATCGTCAACCACCAAAATACGGCCGCTGTTCATCGCGATGGACCCGACCATAGGCAGCGAGAGCGAGAAACGCGTTCCATAGCCGGCTTCACCTTCCGCCCACACCTCTCCCTGATGATCTTCCGCGATGGTCTTCACGATAGAAAGCCCCAGACCGGTGCCCAGCGGCGCAATGCTGCGCGCCTGGCGCCCGGTAGAATCGCTCGAAGATGCGCTCGCGGTCGCCTGCCCCCACCACTAATCCTCGGCTCCGCACCGTGAGCACCACCGCAGTTTCCTTCACCGCCAGCCCGACGTGGATGGGGGACGCAGGGAAAGAATATTTCAGCGCATTATCGATGAGTTGCGCGAAGGCGGTCAGGATCAGTTCGCGGTCGGCGAATACCGGAGGTTCCTGTGCCGGCGCCGCGACCTGAAATCGCTCGCGATCGCTCTGCCGCTCCAGTTCTTCAATGGCGGCTTTCATCAAGCGGGATAACAGCAGCGGCTCCGGCTGCGGCGCGAATTCCGTCGAATCCAGATTGGGAGCGCCCAGAAGGCGCGACGCCAGATCATTCAATTTGCTGGCCTCTCGATCGATCAAGCTCACCAATTCCGTTTGCAATTCCGACAGATCGCCCGCTGCCGGAAGACCCGTGTTCGCGGTCCGTATGACTGTCAAAGGTGTTTTGAATTTGTGCGCCAGCGCATCCAGCACCGCCGTTCGCAATTGCTCCGCTTGCCGCGCCGCTTCCGCGTGGTTTTGTTTATCGAGCGCGCGAGCCCGCTCCAGGGCGATGGCGCCGAGCGATGCTAAAGCGGTAGCCGTGAGCTGCGTCATTTCCGTCCCGCACAGCGCCAAGCCTCCTACTGCTTGTTCGCCTAGGCGGAGAACGCAATACCAACAGTTCTCCGCTGCCGCGAAAGTATCCGCGTTCAAATGGCGGCATCGCTCTTCGGTTTCCGCGCCGGTATCGCCGCACGTATGGATTAAATTCGATAGCCCATCGAATAGCACCACCCCCCGCAGCCCGAACACTTCTCGAATGACGGACGCGACCAACTCGCCCGGATCACTGCGGCTATCCCACAGTAGAATGCGGCGCGCCGTCTGATACAGCCGCGCCGTTTCGCGGCGTTCGGCAACCGCCTCCAAAGCACGCAACTGCGCCCGATTGGAGAGCTGCGTGATCACTAGCGCCGTGAACTCGAATACCCCCAGCTCCACCCAGTTCGAAACTCTGCCGACACTGAAACTGAATATCGGCTCGTTGAAGAAATAGTCGAGACACGCGACAGAAATCACCGAAAGTAGAGTCGCTTGCCAGAATCCGCCGTAAACCGCGGCCAGCACAACGAAGACCAGATACAGGAATCCAACGGACGCTAAAGGTTGTCCCAGATGAAAGCAAACCCACGTGCATCCGCCCAGGCTAGCCAGCGACAGCAAGCACGGGAGCAGGGGCACAACCTTCGCTATAAGGCCGGCATGCAGCAGTGAACCCTCATGCGTGGCTAAACGGGCCGCGTTCGTCGCACCCATATCTTCACAGTAGGCCGCGCGGTATTAAAAAGTCATGAAAGCCCTGGCAGATCGATCAAAATCCCTTATCGAGCCCAATCAAGAATGCACTACCGTCCTAACGACGTTCTAACAGGTTCTTTATGCCTTCCTTGGACGTGTGCTCTTAAGCTTGAGCCAGAGGTTCGAGGAGATTTCCATGAGAAGCTCGATTTTAGTTTTCGCTATTTCAGTGATCGCAATCCCCATGCTTCTAGTTCTGGACGCTTGCGGCAAAGTTCATGCGCAGGCAGACGCGGTGGCGGCTGGCGCTCCGCTGGACGCCAAAGTGATTCCTTTCTCCGACCCCAGCCTCTTCGAAGTGGATCATCCGGAGCAGTTTCCATTAGCGGCGGCGACAGAGCATCCGACCACTTCAGAACTGATCGTTACCGGCACCGTGGCACCCGACGTCTCGCGCAGCGTTCCCGTCGTTTCGCTGGCCTCCGGCCGTGCGATTGCGATTAAGACCCGGCTGGGCGATACCGTGCAGAAGGGTCAATTGCTGATGACCATTCGCAGCGACGATGTCTCCGGCGGCTACTCAACTTACAAAATGGCGGTGGCAGACGAGGTCCTCGCCCGCGCCCAGTACGAGCGCGCCAAGGATCTTTATGAGCACGGCGCGATCGCCATGAACGATCTGGAGGTCGCCCAGGACAGCGAAGACAAAGCCAAAGTAGCGGTAGACACTTCGGCCGAGCACCTGCGGCTGCTCGGTAACGATCCCGACAAACAAAACTTCACGGTGGATATTTTTGCGCCCACGTCCGGTGTCATCACCGATCAGCAAGCCACCACGGGGTCACTAGTGCAGGCCTACAGCACGCCCTACCCATTCACCATTTCCGACCTTTCGACCATTTGGGTGGTCTGCGATGTGTATGAGAACGACTTGGCCGGCGTCCATATCGGCGATAACGCAGAGATCCACCTGAACGCATACCCCGACAAAATGTTTCGCGGCCGCGTGAGTAATATAGGCTCCGTGATGGACCCCAATATCCGCACCGCTAAAGTTCGTATAGAAGTGCCGAATCCAGGGTTCATGCGTCTGGGAATGTTCGTACAGGCAACCTTCCGCGGCCAGACCCGCCAGATGCACACGCTGGTTCCGGCGTCCGCCGTTCTGCACATGCACGATCGCGATTTCGTTTTCGTGCCTGCGCCCGGCAACAAATTTCGTCGCGTAGAAGTTGTGGGCGGAGACCTTTTGCCGGAGAACACCAGCCTGCAGGAAGTTTCCTCGGGGCTAGAACCGGGGCAGCAAGTGGTTACCAACGCACTGGTGTTAGACCACGTGCTGGGTCAGTAAACAAGCCATGATCCGCGCACTCGTAGATTACGCACTTAACAATAAATTCGTAGTGTTGGCCGTCGCGCTCTTACTGCTCGGCTGGGGGGCGATCTCGTTTCACAACCTGCCGGTAGAAGCGTATCCAGACATCGCCGACAACTATGTGACCGTCATCACCCAATGGGCTGGACGCTCCGCCGAGGAGGTGGAACAACAGGTGACGATTCCGATTGAAATTCAAATGTCTGGAATGCCGCACATGACGTTCCTGCGGTCCGAGTCCATTTTCGGACTGTCGTACGTGGTCATGATCTTCGACGATAGTTCGGTCAACGATTGGAACCGGCAAAAGGTGCTGGAAAGACTCACTCAAGTTAATCTTCCTCCTGGACAAAACCTTCAGCCTCAAATTGGCACGGACTGGAGTACTACCGGACAGATCTATTGGTACACGCTGAGAAGCACAAATCCCCGCTATGACTTGATGGAACTAAGGTCACTTGAAGACTGGGTTCTTCTGAAGCAGTTCAAATCGGTTCCCAACGTGGTCGATGTTTCCGATTTCGGGGGCACGGTGCGCGAGTACCAGGTGCGCGTCGACCCGAACAAGCTTGTGTCCTACGGACTGAGTATCGGGCAAGTGGAGCAGCAGCTCACCAATAACAACATCAATGCAGGCGGCAGTTTCGTTGAAGTGGGCTTGCAGCAAATGAACGTCCGCTCTCTCGGACTATTCAGCACGATACACGATATTGAGCGAACCCTGCTCACGACAAAGGCCGGGACCGCTCTCCGGGTGAAGGACATCGGGGAAGTGGTTCAGGGTCCCAAGATTCGGTTAGGCCACATGGCCCGAGCCAACCACATGGAAGACGGGCGGATCATTGATGAGCCCGATGTCATCCAGGGCGGGGTGCTGATGCGAAAGGGCGCTGAAGAGGAATCGACACTTGCTGCGATTCATAAGAAAGTGGAAGAGCTCAACAACGGCATTCTGCCTCCCGGCGTGAAAGTGGTGCCCATGCTGGATCGAAGCGATCTCCTTCATTTCACCTTGAACACCGTACTGCACAACTTGACGGAAGGCATGATTCTGGTTACCGTAATCCTATTCCTGTTCCTGCTCAATGTTCGTTCCGCCTTGATTGTCGCCCTCACGATTCCGTTCTCCTTGCTTTTCGCTTCCATATGGCTGAATTTGACCGGCATTCCTGCAAATCTGTTATCTTTGGGTGCGCTCGATTTCGGGATGGTGGTGGATGGAGCGGTGGTTATGGTGGAAAACATTGTCCGCCACCTGAGCTACGGCGGCCGCCAAACCCAATCTGAGCGCGTAAAAACCGTCGGAGAGATGATCCGCGAGGCTTGCCATGAAGTGCAACGGCCGGTCTTTTACGCCATCGCGATCATCATCACGGCCTATCTTCCGATCTTCACGCTGCAACGTGTGGAGGGCCGGCTCTTCCGGCCCATGGCCTGGACGGTGGCTTTCGCTCTTCTGGGCGCCATGACGTTCTCGATTCTCATCGCGCCCGTTTTGGCCGCCACATTTTTCCGCAAAGGAGTCCGAGAACGGGGCAATCCGGTAATGGAATATCTCACGGAACGCTATCGCCGCCGGCTCCGCTGGGCCGTTCACCACCACTGGTTGGTCGCCACTGTGGGCGCTGCTGTCCTGGTTGCGACGATTTATTTGGGCTTCAGCGGCGTCATTGGAGCGGAGTTCCTGCCGCACCTGGATGAAGGCTCTATCTGGGCGCGCGGCACTCTGGCCAATAGCACCAGTCTTACGGAGGGCGAAAAATTTACCAACAACGAGCGCCTGGTTTTCGCGTCTTTCCCCGAGGTAACCAAAGTGATTTCAGAAGTCGGCCGACCCGACGATGGGACCGACACCGGTGGGTTTGGCAACACCGAGTACTTCGTCGACTTGAAGCCGCACGACCAATGGCGTCCGATTTTTCACAGAAACAAAGAGGAACTGATCGCCGCCATGAATCAAGCGGTGCAAAAGTACCCGGGGGCGATCTGGAACTTCTCGCAGCCTATCGAAGACAACGTCGGGGAGACCATGACGGGCACGAAAGGCTCGCTTGCCCTCAAGATCTTCGGGGATGACCTGCAACTTCTTGAGCAGAAGGGCGAAAGCGGTTGCGGTTATGGAAAGTATTCCCGGCCTGCACGACGTCAAGCTCCTGCGCGATTTCGGCCAGCCAAATCTCGACTTGACCATTGACCGCCGCCAAGCTGCCCGTTTTGGAATCAACGTCACGGACATACAAGACGCCATACAGACGGCCGTGGGCGGAAACGCCGTGAGTCAGGTTTTAATTGGCGAGCAGCGTTACGACGTGGTAGTGCGCTACCAGCAGCCATATCGCAATACCAGCAAAGCGATTGAAAATATTCGCCTGCTCTC
This sequence comes from Bryobacterales bacterium, assembly GCA_963745995.1. GTDB lineage: Bacteria > Acidobacteriota > Terriglobia > Bryobacterales > Bryobacteraceae > Palsa-187. The sequence continues at coordinate 725,526 of CAVUZF010000004.1, read as the reverse complement.
CCCCACCGGAGAGCGGGTGTCCTTGGCGCAATTCACTAACGTAGAAGTCAAAGACGGCGCCTACGACATCTACCGGGAACAGAACAGCCGCTATATCGCCATCACCTTTAACGTAAGGGGCCGGGATCTGGGGACCACGGTTGAAGAAGCGATCAAAGGGATCAATCAAAAAGTGAAGATGCCCCCGGGCTACCATGTCGACTTTTCGGGCGAGTACGAGAGTGAAAAGCGGGCAGAAGCGCGGTTGCGCCTGATTGTTCCGCTGACGCTTTTGGTCATCTTCATCATTCTCTACACCATGTTTCGCTCATTTAAATGGGCGCGCTCATCCTATTCAACGTCGCGTTCGCGCCTTTTGGCGGCCTGTTCGCTCTCATGCTTACCGGAACTTATTTAAGCGTGTCCTCGGGGGTAGGAATGTTGGCGCTCTTCGGCGTTTCCGTGCAAACCGGAGTCATCATGGTCGAATACATTAACCAACTACGGGCAAAAGGCCACACCATCGTGGACGCCGCAGTGGAAGGCGCGGTCCTGAGGCTTCGTCCCATTTTGATGACCATGCTGGTGGCCACGATCGGACTTCTGCCGGCGGCGCTGTCTCACGAAATCGGATCCGATTCGCAGCGGCCTTTCGCGATTGTCATCGTCGGCGGCCTGCTTTCCGCTCTGACTCTGAGCATCGTTCTGTTACCGACTTTCTATGTCTGGATCGCCAAAGACGGTGACGCGCTCCCGGAGCCGGAGGCGTCAGTTGAACATTAAGATTGCCACTTTGACTATGCGGAAGAAATGTCTTTATACGGCTGTGTTATTTGCATTCGCGGGTGCGGCGCGGGCGCAAAATCCAGCGCCATCCAGCATCACACTGGATCAAGCGATTGAGATCGCACTGCGCCAGAATCATAACTTATTGGCTACGCGAACCACCATCCTGCAGAACCAGGCCCAGGAAGTCACGGCAAATCTGCGGCCCAATCCAACGCTCTTCACGGATTGGGAATACCTACCCCTGCCCGGAATCAATGTGAGTGGCGGCCTGGGGGATTACCTTCATAATTCGACTGAGGGCGACGTTGGACTGAGTTACCTGTTCGAGCGCGGAAAGAAACGCCAACACCGTCTCAAGGCCGCACAGGACGCCACGTCGGTGACGCGCTCCACAGTTGTCGATAACGAACGCACCCTCACTTTTCAAGTGGCCCAGTTGTTTATCAACGTGCAATTGGCGCAGTCAACTCTCGATCTGGCGCAACAGGATCTGAAGAGCTTTCAAAACACGGTTGACATCAGTCAGTCCCAATTCAACGCCGGCGGCATGAGCGAGAATGATTTTCTAAAAGTCAAACTGCAATTGCTGCAATTCCAGCAGGACGTCGAACAAGCGCAACTCGCCAAGGCGCAAGCCCTTTCCGACTTGCGCCAGCAATTGGGCTACGAGGCTGTTCCGCCTGAATATAACGTCTCCGGACCCTTCGATTACCAACCCTTGACGTTCAAGATCGAGGATCTCCAGATGAAAGCTTTGACGAATCGCCCCGACCTGCGAGCCGCTCAATTGGGCATCACCGCGGCCGAAAGCCAGTACCAATTGGCCAAGGCAAACGGCAAGCAGGATGTTACGGTTGCAAGCAATTACTCGCACGTCAATGGGCTGAGTGCAGTCACGTTTTCGGTGAGCGTTCCGCTTCCCATCTTTGACCGCAACCAGGGCGAGATTGCGCGCACGCGCTTCGCCATGGCCCAAGCTCAGCAACAACAGGTAGCGGCCCGAGGCCAGGTCCTTACGGATGTGAAGGACGCCTACGAAGGCGTGATGGAAGGCGATCGCATCCTGCAATATTTCCGCTCCGGTTACCTCGACGCGTCTCAGCGAAGCCGCGATATCAGCGAATACTCCTTCCGGCGCGGCGCCACCGCCTTGCTCGATTTCCTGGACGCGGAGCGAACCTATCGCGCCACTCAACTGGCTTACCGCCAGGCCGTCGCCGCTTACCTGCAGGCGCTCGAACAGCTTCGCGAAGCGGTGGGCACCAGGAGCTTGCCCTAAGGATGACTAGAGAACAGGTTCGCGCGCGCATCACTGAAATCGGCATCATTCCGGCGGTGCGCCTGTACTCCGCCGAAGACGCGCTGTTTGCCTCCGAAGCCATCTGCGGCGCCGGAATTCCCATCGTCGAAGTCACCACTACGGTTCCGGGCGCTGTGGAGGTGATCAGGGAACTGGCACGGCAGAGCCCGGAAATTATCGTCGGCGCTGGAACCCTATTTTTCGAGGATTCGGCGCGCCGCTGCCTGGACGCTGGAGCAAAGTTCCTGACCACGACCGGCTTCGATATGGATATCGTGAACCTGGCACTGGGACGGGACACGGTGGTGTTTCCAGGCGTCTTGACGGCGACCGAAGCCATGACGGCGTCTAAGGCCGGCTGCGACTTCGTCAAGATTTTCCCCTGCGCCCAAATCGGCGGCCCCGCCTATATCCGCGCGCTGAAAGCATCCTTCCCGCAAATTCCTATGATCGCATCGGGCGGCGTAAATCAACTTACGGCGGCGGATTACGTTCGCGCCGGAGCGGTGGCGTTAGGTATCGGCGCCGACTTGATCCACCAGGATGCGATCAAGCATCGCAACCAATCGTGGATTCGCGAGCTCGCCCGGCGCTACACCAACCTGGTGACGGAAGCGCGCGAAGAGAGTGCCCAATGAGAATCGATCGCCTAACCCTCTTCGGCTGGTTGGTTGTCAGCGCGATGCCGAAGTCATTTGGTCCGGCGTCGCGATGCGGCGCTGGTGGCGGGAGTATTATCCTTCGAAGGAGTACGCAATTTAAGGATATGACACTGAAACTGGCGCTCGTTATGGTGCCGCTGGGCCTGCTGGGCATGGCCCCGCCGCCGCCCCAGACCACGACCACGGAACATGCGGACTTCGCTCCGGGCGGATTGATCCATATCAACGGCTCCTACGGCGATTTGAACGTCGAGGCCTGGGACCGGCCCGAAATTGAAGTAAACGTGATCAAGTCGCTGCCGTACGGTTACAAACCTAAGCAGCCGAACCAGGCCACCGAGCGTCTTGCCGGCATCCACATCATGATCGAACGCAAAACTCCCGCCGAGGCGAGCATCACCACCTCGCTCCTCGAGCGCCGCCCCGTCTGGATCCCGCCGTTCACACGCCACACTACCGGCGGAGTGTCGGTCGAGTACGAAATCCACGTGCCCCGCGACTCGCGGCTGGCTATCCATCACCGCACTGGCTCCGTATCCGTGAGCGGTGTCAGCGGAGACATCGATGCCAGTGCCGGGCGAGGCGATATATTGCTTTGGCTGCCACCGGGTGCGTATTCGCTCGATGCCCGCACGAAATTCGGCATCGTCTCTTCAGACCTGACGGGCACCGCCCATAACAAATATCTGATCGGCGAAAGCTTTACCCAAGCCAATCCGCCTCCCGCGCGCCGCCTGCATTTGCGCATGGGATTCGGCGGGATCACTCTCAAAGAGATCCTGCCGGAAAGTCAGGCGCCGGCGGCCCGTTAAGCCCCGTTCTTTACGAATCCCTTGGCAGTTCTTTATGCCTTTTTCAGGTCTTCCGGCCTATGCTCTGACTGGAGGGTCTCTCAATGCAGACAGCCCAGCCCGGAAGCCAGCTCGATCAATACTCCGTCAAGGAGCTCATCGCGCGCAGCAACACGGCTTCGATCTTGCGTGCCACCGACCTTCGCACCGGCCACGACATCGCCCTAAAAGTTCCGCATCCGGAAGTGGAAGGCGACCTACTCTTCTACCAGCGTTTCCTGCGAGAGCAGGAAATATGTGAAACGCTCGATCATCCCGCGGTGGTGAAGGCATTTCCAGAAAAGAAGCGCGACCGGATGTATATCGCAATGGAGGTGGCGCCGGGAGAATTGCTGCGTCAGGTTTTGAGCGATCGCCGCAAGCTTCCGCCTGAGCATGCCGTAAAAATCGCGGTGGCGATCTGCGAAGCGCTGGACTATATTCATTCCCAAGGCGTGGTGCATCGCGATTTGAAGCCGGAGAACATCATGATCGACGGCGAAGATCGCATCAAGCTCATCGACTTCGGCATCGCCAGCCGAAGCGGCGCCCGCCGGCTGACCTTCGGCAAGTTATCGAACGTGATGGGCACGCCCGATTACATCGCCCCCGAGCAAGTTAAAGGCAAGCGTGGCGATGCGCGAACCGACGTCTACGCTCTGGGCGTCATTCTATATGAAATGTTGACGGGTGAAACGCCGTTTCCGGGGAACGATCCGTTCGTCGTTATGAATGACCGGTTAGTGAAGAACCCGCATCCTCCGCGCGAACTCGAACCCAGCATCACCCCGGAGCTGCAGGAAGTTATTTACCATGCTCTGGAAAGGGATCCCAAAAAACGCTATTCCAGCGCACGGGACTTTGCAAACGATCTTCTCCACCAAGACCGTATCCAAGTAGCCGACTGTGTACGCAACTGCGATCAACCACGCCCGCCGCGGACGAACACAGCGATCGTCTTCGGCGTGCTGGCGATGATACCACTCGCCATTCTTGGGCTCCTGCTTTTGGTCGCACACCGCCCGTAAGGCGCGGTTCGGCCCTCTGGGCGCAAGCCTTTGAGTACGTACACACCTACTTGGTGGACGCATTTAATTTGAACGAGTGGCGAAGGCGGGTCCGGATCAGCTTTGAGATTCGGCGGCTTGCAACTCCGGAGAAAGCGGCGAAATTCGATCTTCCGCTTCCGTTGCACCCGAAAAAACGGTGTAGCAAGCTTCGACTGCCAAGAACGCGACTAGGGCAGCGCCCGCGAATGCCCACGACAGCGGAACACCCCTGTGCTCGAATCGGCCAAACAAGCCCGTGTTTCCGGCCATGACCAAAGCAAAGCACGATAGTGTCATGCTCACGCCCATCCAATAAAAGGCAGCAATCCAATTACGTCTGGCAGTTCTCATCATAAACCTCCGCAACGGCCTAACAGCCAATGTGACTAGTTTACATGATTTTTTTATGATTCATAAAAAAGTCGTGAAAGTTCGGTCCAGGGGGCCTAGATCATTACAGTATTTTCCCCGGCTGGACTGCTTACAAAGACCTAACCGCAGCCATGACTAAGATGTCTGGAAAAACATTGAGTGACAGACCACCAAAGACGCGCGAGTGACGCCGTGAGTGTCACTTGCGCACCGTATCGGGCGGGATTGGGATTTGCCACGACAACAATCGAGGAAGACGATGCGGCGCATAATCCGGCGACCGAATCCATCAGGGCAGCGAATTTGCCGATCGTAAGAGTCCACCCGTCTAAGGATTTATAGGCTTCGCATGCCTGAGCATACTTAGCGGCCTTCGTGTGACGCCTTGACCAGATTCACCTACCCGGCTGGCTCGAGTATCCCTCAACAGCGGATTTTAGATTCTGCTCGAACAGCTTCTGCATCGAATCGTACAATGCTTGGTCCACTTCGGTATGGGCGCGAATCGCGGAAATCGCTTGTGGATCGACCATGGCGGGACGGTTCGCTCCCACGTTTCGCGCCGAAAAGGCCGGCGGACGAGGCAAATCCAGAGCGTACGCAATGAGCGTTAGGGAATCCTCCAGCCGTTCGGACAAACCGACCGCTACAAAGCTTTGTAGCCGGTCACTGGCGGCCCGATAAAGTTCTTGAGGAGAAGGAAAGTCATCTGGCGCGGGATCCAGGGCTAGTTGCAGTTTGTATTTTGCGAAATCCTCAGTCGTCATGTTGGCGGCGAGCGCTCGTGGATCTTTACGTCCCAGGCAGGCGAGATATCCACTCTGATAGTTTTGCACCATGTGTCTGGTGCGCGGGTGGGTACAAAATTCGGCCAGCGACAACGCTAGAGCCTCGGCGTGAAAAGGGTGCTCGGGCGCCCGTTGAACGTGATAGTAATGCGAGATGGTCCGCTCCACCGGCTCCCGTAATAAAGTGAAGGTATCAAATTGGCGGCCTAGATAATCCTCGATATACGCCAAAAAATGGCCGCGATACACGTCGTATCCAGCGAGGGTTTCCGCCGGCACAGTGACGATGTCTTCCCACATCCGCCCCGGGCAAATATTTTTCTCCGGGTACGCCCATTCGAGCAACTGCCACGCCGACATCCCGGCCGTTTTAGGAATGTGATAAAAGTAACAGCCGCGGCGCCGGACCTCTGCTATCGACATCTCCTCAGTCTATAAGATGTAATTTGATAGGATTTATGCCGCCACAGGGACCAATTTGTGGCGTTTCCGCGTGCACTAGCTGTTGGCAACAGTGGCGCTAGGGCCTAGGGTACCGTTACCGAGCCAACCGCCTGCCAGCCGGAGTTCCCAGTCGTATTGTTGCGTGCGGCAAGGTAAAAGACTTGGTTTCCGGCAAACCCCTGATTGAATGTGATTGCCAGATTCAAGGTGAGGAGGTTGCCAGTTGCCAGCACCGAACTGCCCGCAGCGTTGATTGTGCACTGGCTGTTTTGCAGCGAGCCGCTCGACGATAACGCGATGGGCGATCCATTGGCATAGCCGCCGTCACCCGCATCGTCGACGAGATATAAGTAGCCTGAAGTCGCACTCGTGGGAGCAAAGGCCACATAACAGGCGCCAATCCCGTCCAGGAAATTGTTGACCAGGACATTCACCACCGCCAAGTCTGCAAATCCGTTCGTATCCGTATACGTGAACGTGTAAGTCTGGCTTAACGTGCTGCTCCGTGCTGGATTCACGGCTCCCACCGCGGGCCCGGTCGGCGGCGGTCCGGGCACGGTCCACGTCCCCATGGCCTGCCATCCCGAGTTCTGACTGTTGCTGCGCGCAGCCAGGTAGAACACCTGATTTCCGGCAAAAGCCGATTTGAATGTAACCGCCAACGTGAGCGTCAGCGTATTGCCGCTACTCACCACCGAACTCCCCGCCCCGCTAATCGCACACTGGCTATTTTGCAAGGTGCCGCTTGACGGCAGCGCAATGGGCGATCCGTTGGCGTAGCCGCCGTCGCCGGCGTCGTCCACCAGGTATAAATAGCCTGACGTGGCGCTCGCGGGAGCAAACGCCACATAGCAGGCGCCGATCCCGTCGAGATAACGATTCACCAGTACATTCACCACACTCAGGTCTTGCCATCCTGAAGGGTCGTTGAAGGTAAAGGTAAAAGTGTGAGTGAGCCCGCTGCCCGAGGCCGGCGATGAACCGGACGCCGCGGGTGCTCCCGCGAGTATAGTGGTGAACGACCAAGTGGCGGAACTCGTAGAACCGTTCGGGTTGTTCGCGACGATTTTCCAGTAATATGTCGTCCCTAAATTCAGGGCAGCCGGGCTGTACGTGGGGAAGGTCACATTGGTAAGCAGCGGCGGCGTGGAAGACGTGCCGAAATACACATCGTAGGAGACCGCACCCGTCGCCGCGGTCCAACTCAAGGAAGGTCTCAGCGCAACGCCCGTCGCCAAGTTAGCGGGTGAAGTCAGGGCCGGCGCCGTTGGCGACGAAACGATCGCCACTCCATCCGCAGCATACGCCGCCGGGGAGCCGCCGCCCGAAAGATTCACTTGATTGATTCCAGCCGGTGGCGCGTTGGCGGCCACATTCACTGTCAGCGTGATCGCGGGATAGCTGGCGCCGACTCCGAGTGTGTCGGAACGAGTGCAAGTCAGCGTTCCAAGAACGCAGGACCACCCAGTTCCGCTCAAGGCTGTCGCGGTGAAGCCAGACGGAAGGGTATCGGTAACCGTAACCGTGCCCGAGGTCACCCCTGGGCCGCCGTTACTGGCCGTGATGGTGAACACTCCGCCTGTTTGGCCAAGGTAAAAGCCGTTTCCGTGCGCGCTGCTCACATTCAGAACGGGAGGAAGCACCCCCAGCAGTATGGTGATGTTATTCGAGCCGTAGTTCGAAATCGCCAAGTCAGTCCTGCCATCGCCATTGAAATCCCCGGCGACCACGCCCCGCGGCGTCGTACCTGCGCTGTAGTTTGCCGAGGACGGAAACGTTCCATCGCCAGCGCCGAACCAGATTGTGGCATTACCGGAGCCGCTATTCGCGGCGATGGCATCGAGTTTCCCATCGCCATTCACGTCGGCGATGGCTATTCCAATCGGCTGGGATCCTCCGTTGTAGTGCGTAAGCGCCTGAAAAGTCGCATCGCCGTTACCCAGGACGACGTAAATTCCGCTACTGTCGTCGGTTTCGATTACGTCGGCCTTTCCGTCGCGGTTAAGGTCCCCAACTGCCACGGCGGTTCCGAAGTAACCCAAGGAATTACCACTCTGAAAGGTGCCATCTCCGTTGCCCGCGTAGACGTTGCCACCGACACTAAGGTCAGGTTTTCGATCACCGTTAAAATCCCCAACAGCTACTGGCGCATTGCAACATAAGTAGGTCGTGTTGGACGAGGGGTGGAAAGTGCCGTCTCCGTTGCCGAGAAGCAGATAGGCAGAACCGCCGTTCATACCAACCAAAAGGTCGATCTTCCCGTCCCCATCGAAATCGCTCGCCACGACAGACACAGGACTGGTCGCGTTCCCGGTAGAAACGCTAACGGCTGGTGAAAACGTCCCGTCTCCGTTGTTCAACAAGATACTCAGGGAACTCGAGTTTTGATTGGCCACTGCAAGGTCCGGTTTGCGGTCACCGTTAAAATTCCCAATCGCCACCGCCACTGGCTGAGTTCCCACTGTGTAATCGGCTTTCGGTTGAAATGTTCCGTCTCCATTGCCCAAGAACACACTGACGGTTTTCGCGGTGGAATTGGGAGTCACAAGATCGGCCTTGCCGTCTCCGTTCAAGTCCCCCATCACAATGTCCCAGGGACCGGCACCTGTTGCGGGGCTTGCGCCAGACACGAATCCACTTGACTGAGCGGCGTTTACAGGAACCGCAACTGTGGACGAACTGCTTGGACCGTGGGTGGCGTCTCCTGCATAGGTCGCATAAAGTTTTTGGGCGCCGGACGGCAGCAGGCGTGTAGAAAGGCTCGCCTGATTCCCTGAAAGCACGGCGGCTCCCAACACGGCTCCGCCGTTGTAGAACGTAACCTCGCCGCCCCCGCTGCTTACAGTTGCTGTCAGCGTAACCGCTTGCCCGAGGCTTACCGGGTTGGGCGAGGCGGTCAATGAGGTAGTTGTAGCGAGTACGATTGCGGTTGGGTCGGAGGCAGAGTTCACGACGCCATTCCAGTTGACCGTGGCGCCGACCACGAGCGTGGATGGCGAAAGACTGGCCGCGGCTTGAACCGTGAACGAAATGGGTGAGTAACTGAACCCTCCGTTAAGTGGATCGTTACGCGTGCACGTTAACGTGCCCACCGTGCAGGTCCAGTTGAGGCCGCTTAGATCTGTAGCCGTGAGACCCGGCGGCAGCACGCCGGTCACAGTTACGGTTCCGGCTGTAGCGGCGAACGCGGGTTCATTAACCACAATTTGGTAGGTCTTGGTTTGACCGGCGGTTAAACGGCCGCTGTGACTCAAGTTGATCCCCAGGCCGGAAAATAGACCGCCCAGAAAGACGTTCACCGTAGTGGCCGTATATTGGTTCGCTACCGCCAAGTCAGGCCGGCCATCGCCGTTAAAGTCGGCCGAGACCATGTTGCCGCCGTACCCATCGGTCGGCACGGATGGCGAGGGAGACTGAAACGTTCCATCGCCGTTTCCAAATAAGAATTGGACACTCCCGCCATAGTATCCGCGATAGGCAAAGTCCAATTTCCCGTCGCCATTAAAATCACCCGGCAGCGTTATGTTCCACGGCGGCGATGACGCATAGGTGAACGTCGAGTACACCGCAGCCTGGAAGGTCCCGTCCCCGTTGCCGAGCAATACGGCGGCGCCCACCCAATAGGTGAACAGAATATCGGCTTTGCCGTCTCCGTTGAAATCTCCGGTGGAGAGGCCCATGGCGTAAGTATTGATTCCGGGATAGCTCTGCGGAGGCTGGAACGTTCCGTCGCCGTTGCCCAGGAATATGCTCATCGAGGGGCCGTAGGCTCCATTCGTGAGTACGACGTCCTGCTTGCCATCGCGGTTGAAGTCCGCGACTGCCCAAAAACCAGATTGAACCCCGCTGGTTACCATGCTCAGTGGCGCCTGAAACGTTCCATCGCCGTTCCCTAGCAACACGCCGAGTCCGCCGTTGACGATACCGATCAAATCCAGCCGCCCGTCCTGGTCAATGTCCGTCGCAATTGCTTCCGAAACATAGCTGTTTGCCGAGGCAACTATGCTCGTTTGAAATGAGCCGTCACCGTTTCCCAGGAATACGAACACTGAACTGTTTTGGTAGTTCGACGACACGAGCGCGAAATCAAGGTTTCCGTCACCGTTGAAATCGCCTGCAATTACTGGCCCGGAGGCTCCCGTAGGTACCACATAGCCTGCATTCGCCTGAAATGTTCCGTCTCCGTTTCCCATGAGCACCGTTCCGGCGCTGGAGACCAGATCCGCCTTGCCATCGTGATTAAAGTCACCGGTGGCGACGTATGGCCCGAACGGGTAACTCCCGGCAGGTTTCATTCCGTTCGTTGACAAAACGTTGACGGTCTGGATGTGTGTGGAAGAAAGGCCAGGACCGAACGTGGTGTCGCCATCAAAGCGCGCCGTCAGCGAATGAGAACCGGATGTCAGCAAGGATGTGGAGAGTACCGCCTGGCTACCCACGAGGTTTGCGACGCCCAGCACCGTTAGGCCGTCATAAAACGTCACTTTCCCCGTTCCCGAACTGATCGTAGCCGTGAGAGTCACGGACTGTCCCAACAGGGAGGGATTCGGCGAAGAGGTCAAGCTTGTCGTCGTCAGAAACCTGACGAAAGTTGTGTCCGAGGCGAGGTTGTTCCCGGTGTTTCCATCGCTGCCGCCGGATACTGTAGCGTTTGCCGTCACGTTGCCAGTCAAGTTGCTCGCGATATTGACCGTTACCAAAATAGGCGGGTATGCTGTTCCCGCCGCGAGTGCGTCAGAACGGATACAGGTGAGCGTCGACAGCACACACGTCCATCCACTTCCGGCGATGGAAATCGCGGTAAAACCTGCAGGAAGCGCAGCAAACACGCCGACGGAGCCGGTCGTGGCAATATCGCCGGCATTACTAATCGTGAGCTTATAAAACGCTCCCTGCTGGCCTTGAGCAAACCCATTTCCGTGGGTCATGGCGATGGTCAAATCCGGGATTGCGCCACCGAGTAGAACACTGACATTCGCGCCACTAGCGATCGCAAGATCGGCTCTACCGTCTCCGTTAAATTCGCCAGTTACCAGCCCGTAAGTGTAAGTCGACGTGGCAATCGCTGCGTTGACCTGAAAGCTTCCGTCTCCATTTCCCAATAAGATTAGGAGGCCCGGACTGTACTCTTCCGGTAATGCAAGATCGACCTTGCCGTCGCCGTTGAAATCGCCCAGCATCATCGAGGATGCGTAAGGCGAAGATATGAAACTAGTGGCGGCGACCTGAAAAGTGCCGTCGCCATTACCCAAAAGGACACTCAATTCACCCTGATATCCGTTGTTGGCTAAAACCACGTCGAGTTTGCCGTCGCCGTTCAAATCCCCCGCGACTAAGAACGCAGGCGCCCCCCCGCCGTTAAAATTTTGAGCGGCCTGGAAGGTACCGTCCCCGTTCCCTTTAAACAGGGCGAGGTAACCCAAGCCAGGGCACGCTGCGGCAAGATCGGCTCTACTGTCACCGTTGAAATCCCCGACAACAAGGGCGTAGGGAGCAGATGGCGCCGCATAACTCACGACACTCTGGAATGTCCCGTCGCCGTTGCCAATGAGCACGCCGACAGAATTAACCCAAAAACTTCCGACAGCCACATCCGCTTTGCCATCGCCGTTGAAATCCCCGACAGCCACCGTACTGGGGTTCTGGATAGCGGCCACGCTTGCCGCAGCCTGGAAGGTTCCGTCACCATTACCCAAAGCTATTTTTACAGCAGTGCCGCCGTTGATCCCCATCACAAGATCGGCTTTGCCGTCTGCATTGAAATCTGCAACGACCACCATAGACGCAGGGGCCCCGACCGCATAGCTAAGGGCGCTTTGGAAACTGCCGTCTCCGTTTCCCAAGAAAATTTGAACGGTGGCTCCAGTATTGTTGATGACAGCCAGGTCTTGTTTCGAATCGCCATTGAAATCTCCAACAGCAACATAGGTGGGAGCGCCCGGGGCACCATAGTTTACCGGAGCCTTGAATCCCAGCGACGCGACCGCGACCACGGATTGAGGCAGAGCCACAGAATCACTGGCAGCGTACGCGCCATCGCCCGCATAGTGGGCGTGCAGCGACCTAGCTCCAGAAGGCAATAATACTGTTGTCAGTGTCGCCTGAATGCCGGAAATGGGACTAATTCCGAGTACCGTCGTACCGTCGTAGAAAGTAACGTTGCCGGTCGCGCCCGCAGTAACGGTCGCGGTAAGAGTAACCGGCTGTCCTAAATTGGCCGGATTGGGGGACGTGAGGAGCGTTGTTGACGTCGGAGTTTGGCCCAACGCCGCCGCGCTGAACAAAATTCCCCAAATGGCCATGACTGCGACGCTATGACCTTCACGACCTCGTAACATAGTCTTCCGAGTCCTCCGAGTCAAAACTGCTAACCAACCCCAAAGCTGAGTGCTCTCCGGATCCTGATAATTCTACTCGATTTTCCGCATCACCTGACGAGCCTAGCGAAACGCGCGTCCGAAATTTTCTCTTTATTGACTAATATTGTCACTGGACAGTCCAAGTCCCCAGGGGCTGCCACCCTGAGGTTCCATTCCCCGTATCGCGCGCAGCCGTGTAGAGTAATTTGTTACCCACGAACGCCGAACTAAAACTCAAGTGCAGAGTCAGGGTCAGTGTGTTCCCATTGTGCGTTACCGATGACCCTGCCGCGTTGACGGTGCACTGGTTGTTGGCAACGCTCCCCGAACCGCTCAAGGGCATGCTGCCCGCGAAGGGACCTCCCGCGTCTCCTGCGTCATCGACCAAAAACACGGAGTTGCTCTGAACCGCATAAGCGACATAGCATGCCTGACGGCCGTCCAGTGCGCCGTTGATCAGAACATTGACTATGCCTAGCCCCTGCCAACCCGCCACATCCGAAAAATTAAAGGTAAAGACTTGGTCGGAGCCCTTCCCGGACACGGGCGTGATGCTTACCGGACTCAATGGCGCGGCCGCTGCGCCGGGGACGGTCCAAGTTTCCAGCGGCGTCCAGCCTGAGCTGCTTTCAGAGAGTGTGCGCGCCGCCAGATAGGCAACTCTGTTGCCGGCAAAGCTTTGCGCAAAGGTCAGATGGATGGTCAGAGTCAGCGAGCGGCCGGCTCCGGCGGCCGATGAGCCCGCTCCATGCAACTGGCATTGGCTATTGCCGATGCTGCCAGTCCCGTTCAGAAGCATGGCCCCGGAGAAGGGTCCACCCGCGTCTCCGCCGTCATCGACCAAATACACGGTATTGGTTTGGGGGACATAGGCGAAGTAGCAGGCTTGGCGCCCATCCAGCGAGTTATTGATAAGAATATCCAGCACTCCCAGATCTTGCCAGCCCTGCGAATCGAAGAAGGTGAATGACGTTGTGACATCGCCATTGGATCCCGAAGACGCCGATGTCATAACCGTTTGCAATGCACACGACGCCGGGGACACGTAGGATACGTCCAGCGGCACAGATAGCCAAATACCACCTACTTTCGACCACAACCGAAAGTAAATGTTCCCGTCCGGAAGAGGACCAATCCGCACGGAAGTATTTGCCGTGTACCCGGACGCGATGTCCGCAAGTCCCGGGCTGGTAGATACCTCATATTGAAATTCACTGGCGCCTCCTGAACTCCATTGAAACAATTGGGAGCAACTAGTCAGGAGAGCCGCGGGCATCGGACTTACCATGACCACTGGAGACGGGTCCTGAATTACAGCGATGCTCTGATTTCCCACGGTGAGCATCGCACCGCGGGAGGGCCCCGTATTATTCAAGACGCGATAGGCAATGGAGGGGGCGCCAGCCCATGCCGTAGCTCCGGTAAGCTGTAGCCAAGGCGAATCGCTTTGAGCCGTAAATGACGCGCATAGCGGCGAACTCTGATTGAGCAGCAGCAAGGTGTCCGCGGCAACGAACGCCGTTGAAAGGGGAGAAGGAGGCAGCGTATACTGACAGCCGCCGCCTGCTTGAAAGACGAAAAATCGAACGCTGGAATCCGGCCCGGAGATCTTTATGGATCCTTGGCGGCCCGCGCTGCCTGGGTTGGAATCGATGGAATATGAAATCGCGGCCCCAGAGTTTCCTTGAGAAGCACTATTGAGGTGCAACCAACTTGAGTCAGAAGCTACGCTATAAGCGCACCCGGAGGCATCATCTAACGTAAAGGATCCGCTAGCGGCGGCTGCGTCGGACACCAGAGAACCGCTTGAAACCGTCAGTTCGCAAGGAGTACCTCCGAGGACGCGTCTCACGCGAGTATTTACAAGATCGGCGATGTAGACGTTTCCGGCGCTATCCACGGCGACTCCCCGGGGATCGTTTAACTGCGCATCGATGGCTGCACCGCCGTCTCCGGAGAAGCCTATTGAGCCGGTTCCCGCGACCGTTGCGATGAGACCGTTGGGATCAACCCTTCGGATCACCTGACCAGCCGTGATATAGATAAAACCGTCCGAGGAAACCGCGATTCCGGCCGGCTGGCAAACGGAGGCAGCCGCGGCTGAACCGCCATCATTCGCGGGATCGCAAGCGCCTGTTCCCGCTACCGGCGCAATCGTGCCGCCAGGATGAAATCGCCGGACCCAATTCTCGTCGGCCACATAGACATCCCCGTTCGGCCCTACCGCCAGCGAGCCTGGATTATTAAGCTGCGCAGCGACCGCCGGGCCATTGTCGCCGTTCGACAAAGCAGTGCCAAATCCCATCATCGGACCACTGCCGGCGACGGTCGTGATGATTCCACCGGGTGAAACCTGGCGGATACGGTTGTTATAGGTATCCGCGATAAAAACATTCCCGGCGGGATCCACCGCAACGCCCTCAGGCGTATTCAACGCAGCGTTGCCTGCGAGACCTCCGTCGCCACTAAAGCCTGGCGATCCGGTACCCGCTAATGTTCGAATGACACCGTCGGTTCCCACTACGCGCACGCGGTGAGCTCCCAGCTCGGCAATATAGAGCCTTCCTGACGAATCCACCGCTATCCCGGCTGGCGCGAACAAAGTTGAATCGGTAGCCGGAACGCCGTCGGCGCCGAAGCCGCTAACACCCGTGCCCGCGACCACGCTGACAGTACCATCGGTGCTCCGCCGCCAGACGACATGAGACAACTGGTCAGATACATAAACAGCGCCGGAGGAATCCGTAGCTACATACGCAGGGAACTTCACGGTGGCGCTTGACGAGCTTCGCCAAACCGTTGCGATAATCCCGCCAGGAGTAATTTTTCTTACGGCCGCATTTCCGGCGTCGACGAAGAATAGATTTCCGGCGGCGTCAAATACCATTCCGACAGGATTATTTATAGGCGCCGATGTGGCGGGGCCGCCGTCGCCGCCGAACCCCGGTAAGCCAGTTCCTGCGATCACAACGGCAGGTTGGCTCACCCCGGGGACGCATTTAATTTGGTAAGCCGCGGCATAGCATACGCCGCGCGTTGCGTTCCCCGCCAGCGTATACATGGCGCTCAGCGTAAAGCTGGAGTAGGGGGCGCTCCCTATGTAGATACCATTCGAGGTCCCTACGAGCAACCGGTCGGATGCGTCCACCGCGACTGTTGCCGGTATGAAATTGACTGCCGGACCGGCCACCGTTGACATCACTCCGGACGTATTCACGCGGACTACGGTTGCCGGGTAGGCGTAATAGAAGTTGCCTGCGGAATCGACTCCTATCGTCGTGTTGGACTGCATGCCGACCGACGTCGCCTGAAGACCGTCAAGGTAGGTAGATCCTGAGGAGCCATTCCCAGCCACAGTTTTGATGGTTCCATCGGGAGTGATTTTACGGATTCGAAAATTATTCGAATCTACGACAAACAAATCGCCTGCGGAATCGAGACCTAAACCCGACGGGCAATTTAATTTGGCCGCCGTCGCCGGGCCCAGATCACCGCTATAGCCGGCAACTCCCGTTCCCGCAATTACGCTCACCACGCCGTCCGCCGCAATACGAAAAACTTGGTTGCGTGAAAAACAATCAGAAACGTACATGTTGCCCTGGGTATCCATGACTAAACCCCAGGGGGATGTGAGCCCGCCGGCAGCCGGAGAGCTGGAGGAAAATACCGTGTCGATGGAAAATGGTAGCTGAGCTCTTAAAGCCAGCGCACTTGCAACGCCGACCACAATCGCAATGGACGCGCGCGGCATGAGGACTTCAATTGTATCGTAAATCTGGTATTTTTCTCAAAAATGTGCTGCACTTAAACGTACTTATGGTACCGTTACCGAGCCAACCGCCTGCCAGCCGGAGTTCCCAGTCGTATTGTTGCGTGCGGCAAGGTAAAAGACTTGGTTTCCGGCAAACCCCTGATTGAATGTGATTGCCAGATTCAAGGTGAGGAGGTTGCCAGTTGCCAGCACCGAACTGCCCGCAGCGTTGATTGTGCACTGGCTGTTTTGCAGCGAGCCGCTCGACGATAACGCGATGGGCGATCCATTGGCATAGCCGCCGTCACCCGCATCGTCGACGAGATATAAGTAGCCTGAAGTCGCACTCGTGGGAGCAAAGGCCACATAACAGGCGCCAATCCCGTCCAGGAAATTGTTGACCAGGACATTCACCACCGCCAAGTCTGCAAATCCGTTCGTATCCGTATACGTGAACGTGTAAGTCTGGCTTAACGTGCTGCTCCGTGCTGGATTCACGGCTCCCACCGCGGGCCCGGTCGGCGGCGGTCCGGGCACGGTCCACGTCCCCATGGCCTGCCATCCCGAGTTCTGAGTATTGCTCCGCGCAGCCAGGTAGAACACCTGATTTCCGGCAAAAGCCGATTTGAACGTAACTGCCAGCGTCAGCGCCAGCGTATTGCCGCTACTCACCACCGAACTCCCCGCCCCGCTAACCGCACACTGGCTATTTTGCAAGGTGCTGCTTGACGGCAGCGCAATGGGCGATCCGTTGGCGTAGCCGCCGTCGCCGGCGTCGTCCACCAAGTATAAATAGCCTGACGTCGCGCTCGCGGGAGCAAACGCCACATAGCAGGCGCCGATCCCGTCGAGATAACGGTTCACCAGTACATTCACCACACTCAGGTCTTGCCATCCTGAGGAGTCGTTAAAGGTAAAGGTGAAGGTCTGCGTGAGACCACTGCCCGAACCTGGCGACGAACCCACCGCCGCGGTTGCTCCCTCGCTCACAGCAGTGAAGGACCAGACAGCCGAACTTGTGCTGCCTGCGGAATTCTTCGCAACGATACGCCAATAGTAGACGGTGCCGAAAGTTAGCTTGCCTGGAACATAGGGGAGGCCAGTCACGGTCCCGACGTATGGCGGGGTGGAAGAAGTGCCGAAGTAAACATCGTAAACATCGACAAACGACGGCGTACTATTCCAAGTAAGAGAAACATTCAAGGAAACGCCGTTGGCTCCATTCACCGGTGACATGAGAACCGGAACGGGAGGCGCTTGGAAGGCCACGACGTCCTGACTATTCGCGATCACTGAACTGCCGCCGCCTGAAACAGTCGCGTAGTTGAAGACTTGCGGGAACGACTGGCTGGCCTGCACGTTCACCGTCAGAGTGATGGGCGGATAACTAGAGCCAGGTGACAGCGCATCGGATCGGGAGCAGGCAGTTGAAGAGCAAGTCCACCCTGAGCCGCTCATGGAAACGAATGTCAATCCTACGCCCACTATGTCGCTTATTGTTACCAGACCATTTGTGGGTGCGGCACCGGCCGTGTTAGTGACACTGAGGGTGAAAGTCGCACCAAGCTGCCCGGCTACAAAGGCGCCATTATGGCTGACACTTACCTGAAGCAATGGCAGAGCAGCACCCATCAGGATTTCAATCGATGAATCTCCAAGATCAGATATAGCGGCGATATCAATTCTGCCGTCCCGATTGAAGTCGGCAAGAACCAAAGAAGTATGTGCGGTCCAACTATTGAGAGTGCCCAGTGATACGGAGGACGCGCCGAGCGGCTGCACTGTCCCATCTCCTAGTCCCTCGTATAGGAGGAGCGCATTTTCACTCTGGCCATTGAGCGGGAATCCTCGCTCCGAGAGGACGTCAAAAATGCCATCTCCATTGAAATCCACCACCGAAATACCATAGGCTCCCCCGGTATACTGATTGTTAACGGGATAATACGCCGGTTGTGCGAATGTCCCGTCGCCGTTTCCGGGGAATATGCCGGTCTGATATCCATAACCGGGCGCCAGGACGAGGTCCAGCTTCCCGTCCCCGTTTGAGTCCTCTAGCGCGTAGGAATCCCAGGGATTGTATATGAAATTGAAATCAAACGCGTCGATGGGCGCGGAAAAACCGCCGTTGCCGTTTCCCAGAAGAACCACGATCTCCCGGGTATTGCCTTGAGTTGGCGGAACGACGGTCACCAAATCGACTTTGCCATCGTTGTTCACATCGCCCGCAACCACGTTATACAGGTATGGAGCAAAGGGATACTCGGTTGGCCCGGCAAAGGTTCCGTTACCATTCCCCAAAAGAATACCGACCGAGCTGGTCGAATTGTGCAAGACAGCGATATCCGGGAATCCATCTGCGTTGAAGTCGGCGACGACAATCTGCCCGGCAACCGTCGGTAGACTAATCGTTCCCCCGAAGCCGCCGCTTCCGTTGCCGAATGACACGATCACGTTGTTTGCGGCAGAATTTGCGAGGGCGATATCCTGATTGCCGTCTTGATTGAAGTCCCCGATCGCAACCAAACCCAGGATGGTTGAACCTTCGGGAAGGAGCGTGCTGACGGGGGTACCAAAAGTCCCGTCTCCATTACCCAGCGCCACCTTGACCAGGTTCGAACTGCCTACCGCTACGATGTCGGGCCTGCCGTCATTATTAAAGTCGCCAGCCGCAGCGTCATACACTAAAATTCCCATGTTTAAATTCGAGGAAGTGAACCCAAAAGCTGGCACTGAATTCACCGTTACCGTAATGGGAGGCGAGACGCCAGGCGAATTCTGCCCGTCACCAAGATACCGTGCGGAGAGCGCGCGATTTCCTGTGACATTCAACATCGTTGCCAGCGTCGCTGTTCCCCCAGATAGGCTGGCCGTCCCGAGAATCGAGACGCCGCTATAAAAAGTTACTTTCCCAGTGGCGGATGGAGGAGTTACGGTCGCCGTAAGCGTCACCGGAGCGCCAAATGCAGCAGGGTTAGCGGAGGCAACCAGGGCTACCGTCGTTGCGCAAAGATCCACAGCAAAGACCGCCAAGAACGCCACGAAGATGAGGAACGACCAGATAAAGCGCTTCATTTAATAGTTTTAGATATTAGGGCTTTTCATTCTACAACAGTTTCGCTTGGCTCTGAACACGTTCTCATTGTTACCGGAATGCGGGTAAGAATATTTGAAAACACCGGCGAAGCTGAAGGGCTGCCAGGGGAATCAAATGTGGTCGTAAAACGCTCGCTGACCTTTGCGGAAGACCAAAAGACCTAAGCCAAACATCGCAAACGAGACTGTGGTCAACTTCAATAAAGTGGCGGTGGGTGGCGCCGTGGAAGTCAGCAAAATATTCCGCAGGCACAAGATAAGGGCTGCGATGGGATTGAGTTGGTAAATGTCCGCGAAACGCGCCGGGATTCTATCGAACGAATAGAAAATCGGGACTAACCAAAACAATATCATGTTGGTCGCCTCGACGATATACCGGGTGTCGCGAACATACACATTTATGGCCGAAGTCAACAGGGCGAGTCCGCAGACAAAAACAATCTCCAACCCCCACACGAGTGGAAGCCAAAACCATTGGATATTGGGGCCGCGGCCAAATAAGAGCGCGGTTGTCAGCAGCAGCAGGATTTGAATGATGAGATGAATAGAATTTGACAGCACCGCGGCCATAGGGATAATTTCCTTCGGCAACGGTACCCGCTTCACTAGGCCCGAATTGTCTACAATCGACGTGGTCCCATTGATCCAGGCGAGGGTGAAGAAATTATAGGGAACTAACCCGCAAAGGACAAACACAGGGAAATTTTTGATATTTGGACTGGGATAAATCCTTGTAAAGACGAAGGTCAACGCGCCCATCATCACCAACGGATTTAATAGGGACCAAAGAACGCCGAGTGACATGTTCCGGTAGCGGATTCGAAAGTCCTTGAACACTAAGTTCTGCAGCAAAAAAAGGATATCACCGTGCCACATGATTGAGTACTCCCAGGAGGACGATTCGATGAACCCGCCTAGTCATCTCAGAACCGCGGCGTGGCAATTTCGGAGCGGAGTCTCGCCGCTGAGTGCCACTGCGTGCTCCCGGAACCGGGACGATACAAGGTCACGAAGGCACTAGCCGCTCGGTTCCACGAACGGTTAAAATACCGTTCCTGAGTTACGAGCTTGTCCGGCTGATTTTTGTGCTCGTAGTCACCTGGACCGTAATGGCAAACATTTGCTTTTATCGGCATTTTGGTGAGATCGTACCCGTCAGGGCCGACATGGCGCCCAGGTACTCCACTGAAAGCAAATCGCTGGCGAATGCTTCCATCAACACGTCACATGTTAACACGCATTTCAATCAGCGAGCATGCCTATACCGGAGGCTAGTGTGGCCGGCTGATCTTAGCGAACGGTAAGCGGCACATCCTCCTCACGATTCGTAGACGCGTACATGCGGCAAGGGCGCGCGGATTGAGGCAAGGAAACTGGCGGGTGAAGTTCCGCGTGATTGATGCACACCCCGGGTTCTACGATAAGACGCGAAACGCTCGGGTTCTCAGATTCCGCAATCGCCGAAAATCATCTCGCGGACTAGTTCTTCGAAGTTCACCTTGGGGGTCCAGCCAAGTGCACGGCGTGCTTTAGAAGCGTCCCCTTGCAGGATGTTCACCTCTGCGGGCCGGAAGAGTTCGTCGTCGGTTACAACGTATTGCTGATATTCTAGGCCCACGCAGCGGAACGCCAATTCCACGAATTCCCGAACGGAATGAGTCTCACCGGTAGCCACTACGTAATCGTCGGGCGCCGGCTGCTGTAGCATCATCCACATCGCTTCGACGTATTCGCGGGCGTGGCCCCAGTCTCGCTTCGCATCCAGGTTCCCCAACCGCAGTTCCTTGGCCTGACCAGCCAGAATGCGCGCCACCCCCGCCGTGATCTTGCGCGTCACAAACTCAAAACCGCGCCGCGGAGACTCGTGATTGAACAAAATGCCATTCGACGCATGCATGTTATACGCTTCTCGATAATTCCGCGTCAAGTCAAAGCCTGCTACTTTGCTGATCCCATACGACGAGCGAGGATGAAAGCGGGTGTGTTCGGTCTGAGGCACTTCTTCGGCTTTGCCGAACATCTCACTCGATCCGGCGAAGTAAAACCGGCAGTCCGGCACCAGATTCTTCAGCACAGCCAGCAGATAATGAGTACCGTTGATATTGGTTTGTAGCGTCGAAAACTCATCATCGAAAGAGTAGCTTACGAAACTCTGTGCGGCAAGATGGTAGCACTCGTGCGGCTGCACGTTCATCACGGCATGGTGTAGACTCGCGAAGCTCTCCATTGACGCCGCGTGGAGCTTTAGGGCCGGCAGCACGCCCTTTAAACGGCTGAGCCGATTCTCAGGGTCCTCGAGCGCCACACGACGCACAAGGCCATGAACTTCATACCCTTTGGATAATAACAATTCCGCTAGATAGGAACCATCCTGCCCCGTGATACCTGTAATTAATGCACGTTTCTTCGACACAATAGATGCGCTCTACTTTCGCCGCACTACACCAAGCGGTCCGTTCTCCGTTTTCTCGATCTAAGCAGTGAAGACAGCGCAAGAGCAATCAAAAAATCCCCCTTTAGCCCCGGAGCCGATAAGAATGCGACGCCACTAACCCGCGTGCACAATTAGCCGCCCACCTCGAGCGATCGCCTCCGGGACCAGATTTCAATCTGGCCCTTAGGCGCCGCCTATAAAAATAGCACAGCGTTAGCCGAGATTTTTTGCGTTGAATGCCGCCAGAAGCCTAACCCGTTGTTGGTTTCAACTAAACTGCGCCGCATAGCTAGTGTTTTCAGAAGTCCCGTCATGAACCAATATTGCGGAAAAACTCCATGGACCGCGCCGCACAAATTCCCCAGCGGTAACGTTGTGCGCGCTTGCGGCCCCGCTCGATGAGTTGGTTACGCAAATCTTCCGATTCGAGCAGCCGCGTAAGTTCACCGGCAAGTTGCGCGGGGCTCAAGGGATCTGCAAAAACCGCAGCGTCGCCTGCAATTTCGGGGAGACAGGAGGTGTTGGCGGTGAGGACGGGTGCTCCAGCGGCCATTGCCTCCACGACCGGAAAACCAAAACCCTCGTAAAGCGACGGGTAGACTAGGGCCGTTGCTCCCGCGACAAGTCCTGGCAGATTTGCTTCAGGTACGTAGCCCACGTAGGTAGCTTCGGTGCGAACACGATCGAGGGTAGTTTGTGTACTCCAACCAGCCATACCCGCGATAACTAGGTCATACTCATGCCGAAGGTCGGGCTTAACAATCCGCCACGCGTCGAGCAGCGTATCCAGATTCTTGCGGGGCTCTATGGTACCGACAAAGAGCACATAAGGCCGTTCACGCTGTTTCGGACATGCATTGAAATACTCCTCCGCGATGCCTGGGTAGATCGTCGTAATGCGCTCGGGAGGAATCTTCAGAAGACGGATCGCATCTGTGCGAGTGTTTTCGGAAATCGCGATGAGTCCGTCCGCCCGGGCAAGTACCTTGTCGGCAAACCGCCGTTGCGCCAACACATTTTCCGGCGTGTGGAATTGCGGCATCAACGTCCATGTCAAATCGTAGAGGGTAGACGTCAGTCTAATGCCACGGGGAGCTTGCCGAAGGTGATTGGAAATGTGAAAAATATCCGTTCCGGCAAGAATTTGACTGAGCCCATGCCCTCTCCCGAGGTTTAGCAGATGAATCACAGCTAGTCTCCACAGCGTGTCTGCGCTCCCTAGCGTCGAACTGGGGTGGCTCAAGTTGCCTAAACCATCGAGAAATGGAAAGGCGGCAATTTTTTCGGTAGGGGAGGCAAGCCGCCGTAAGTGAACGAGCCAGTGGTAAATATAGGTCTTGACGCCGGCACTACGAAGTAGCGTGGGGGTTGCATCGATAGTAATCCGCATAAATTCGCGTCAACGGCGGCACGATTCGGGAGGGGACAGCTCACACCCTTCGGAAATGCTACCAGAGACTTGACGAACCGTCTCCGTTCAGCCCGAAAACTTCGGTAAAAAATTAGCACTCGTAAGAAACTATGTGCCTAGGTCACTAGGATCGCCACATTCACTATAAACCGAAAGCCTGCAACTCGAGTGACAATTCGCCAAAACCTCGCCTGCAGCCAGGGTAACGCCGAGCTGCAATCTAGCCTGCATACCATACGCTCCGTGACCTGTTGCGGCAGATCGGCAATCATCTGATCGACGAGGCGCGGTGAGCACCGGCGACCAGCCGCGTCGAAATGCCCGCCATTAGGCGATGGTTTCTCCGCCTCCAAACAACGTGTCCAACTCGCCAGCCAGATCGTCCACGATTTGCATGTCCCGTGAAATAGCCATCTGGTCTAGTTGGCGCGCCAATTTGTCCGTAAGATCCAGCAGCGGCCGGGCGCCTTGGACTTCCCCGAGAAACGCGATCAACTGTCGCGCATACGAATCGGATCGAAATTCGCGCTCCGCGTATTCACGCGCGGCTTGCCCCAGGCGCGCCCGTTCCTCAGGATTTGAAACCAGCCGCGCTAGCGCCTCGCGAAGCTGCTCCAGAGACTGGGGATCGATTCTCACAACACAGTTTTCCGGCAACTCCGCATAAAAACCTACATTACCGACAATGAGCGGTTTCCCGAACAGCATTTCTTCGATCGCCGATGCGGATGCGCCTTCGATTGCAGGCCATCGAAGATTGACGCAGATATCGGCGTGCGACAGGTACGATCGCAGTTCCTGATCGGAGACTTCACCAGCGATTCGCACCACTCCTTCCAAGCCGTTTTGCGCGATCAGGCTTTTTAGATCCCGCCGGTAGTCACCGGCGCAGGCACCCGCAATTACGTATTGGATCGAATTATGGCTTCGGTCGAGCTGGCCGATGGCCTCTATAACAGAAGTGATCCGTTTGTTCCGATTTGCGTGGCCCACGGTGACGATAAGAAGATCTTTCTCGCTCAGGCCAAGTTCCCGGCGGGACATCACCGGGCTCTGCCGGTCGATCGTGTATGGCAATGGTATTTTACAAACAGGCCCCCCAAATGAGTTCTCGACGTGTTTCTTCAGAAATTCCGAATGAGTTATAACTCCGCAGGCTGTGCCGGTTACCAGCTCAAACAGCGGGTAGTTGACCACGGCGTCGGTTTCCCAAACTCGGGGCCCGGCGTTCGATAAGCTATCGAGCGCCGCTCTTTTCCCGCGGCGGCCATACAACCGTTCCATGGCTTGAACGTATAGCGGTTCCGACTTCCGATGTTCCAGATAATATCCGGCAAATAGATGATGCATGACGAAGTCGTGCAGGATAGCGATTCCAGGGTGGCGCCAGGATACCTCGATAATATCGCCGTGGAACGGCAAATAATTGCCGAAATTGTAAATCACAATATCGTACTGGGATAAGATATCCTCGGTAATCGCGGACGGGGATGTGAACTTTCGAATGGGCGCATTTGTGGAATGCGTCTCCCCCGAGTCGAAACAGAAGACATCGACTTGGGCTAACTTCGATAACTCCTCAACGATTCCCGCGCTGCAACGCCCGATCGCGCTTTTCCTGGAGAACGGCGTGAACCAGGCGATCTTCACTTGGTCAGAGTCTCTATCACGTGATCCCAGTTAATATTGAGGCTTCGTGCCAACTCGAATCCTGCGGCGCCCATCGCAGCCGCTTCTGCTTTATCGGAAAACAGAGAATCCATTGCATCCGCGAGCGCCTTCGGTTCCGGCGGAACGATGAATCCGGTTTCCCGATGACGTACCAGTGCATCAATGCCGCCCGAATCGGTGCATGTAATCACGGCTTTTTTCGAAAGACAGCCTTCCAGCGTCACGTAGCCGTAGGAGTCCTCGTCATAGGGAATGTAGGCGACTGCGAGGCAGCGGCTCAACAGATCCGCCTTCTCTTTCTCGGACACGAAGCGATCGATAAATGTAACACGTTGAGTAAGACTATCTTTGCGCATGGTGTTTCGGATCTCAGCGGCGTCGGCCTCCGATTCCGGGCGTCCGGCTACGATTAGCTTCACCCCGGTTTTGCAATACTTCACAGCCTTAGCCACTAGATGTTGCCGTTTGGCTGCATTTACACGACCCAAACAAAGGATGAAGTCCCCGTATTCCTGTTGCTCGGCCACCACCGGATCGAACAGTGGAGGCAGCAGTACTTTAGACTCGATTCCATTGAAACGGCGCAACCGGTCTCCCGTTACTTTGGAGTTCGTGTAGATGGCTTGGGCCTCAGCGAAAAAATTGTTATCGGCACGGGTCACAGCGGCCCGTATCTGCCGGCCGCGGACGGAATCCGGGAGTCCCTGAAACTCCGTGCCCCAGAAGTCATAAGCTTGACGAAACTGGTGCACCAGCCATAACACCTTATTGGGGTGCGGAACATACGCAGCGGGGAACTTGATGGCGATGGCTCGATCGACATTCGGTAATCGCACCAGACGGCAGGCCAGCATATGCTCTATGATCTTTTCCGGTGGATCCCAGCGGAACGGCACTCTAATGAGCACGGCTTCATGCCCATATTCCTGCAATTTAGCGGTGAGAGCGTCTGCCAGGTGTTCCGCGCCGCCGCGCAGGAAGGGAACGCAATTGTTCAGGACTGCGATTCTCATGACAGAAGGCGTTCGACGACGTGATCCCAATTCATTCCAAGTTCATTCATCCGCGGAGGGCCTGCCGCTCCCATTTGCTGCGCCGCAGGCCGATTCGTATAAAGGAAGTCCATCGCCTCCGCAATGGCGGCAGGATCGGGCGGACGCACCAAACCGTTGAGTCCATCCCCGATTAACTCGCAGGCTCCCCCAGCGTCGGTTGTCGTCAAAACCGCCTTGCGGGAAGCCTGCGCTTCCAACGACGAATCACCACAAGAATCGTCGTCCAAAGGAAAATACAAAGCGGCGAGGCAGCCCGAGAAGAGTTCAAGTTTTCGATCGTCCGCAACCCAGCCCGGCAGTAGCGTCACGCGATGGTCCAGTTGGTACCGCTGTATCAGGCTGCGCAGTTCGGGGGCGTACGGTTCGCCATCCGGATCTGAAGCACCGGCGATCACCAGCTTCACGGGAGTCTTCGTGTAACGTAAGCCCTCTATCGCTAGCCATTGCCGTTTGCAGGGCGCCAGGCGGCCGAAATAGAGGAGGTAATCGCCATAGCCATCGCAACGAAACTGATCCCGGCGCAACAGTGGCGGGTAAAGAACTTCCGCATCCAGTGAATTGAGCCGCGTGAAGCGATTCTTTGCAACTACTGAGTCGCAGAAGACTCTAGAGGACTCGCGCAATCCTATCCTGTTCGCCGAAAGAATGGCTCGTCTGCGGGCGTCATCCTCAGGCGTGCCGCTCGGGTCCTGAGCGTCCCGGTCCTGCTGAAGGAGCCAAACCACTTTGTTAGGGTGTTTAAGAAGATGGCTCGGGGTTCTTATGGTGACGAGTCGATCTCCGAATTGCGAGAGATCGATCAATCGAAGTGCCGTCAACTGTTCCAGGATTTCCTGCGGACGATCGCTGAACGGAAAGTGGAAAGTCTCGACATCGTGCCCCCGCCGCTTTAGGCTTTGATCGAGCCCATTGACAATATGAGTCGATCCACTTTCTACAAAAGGAGTGAACGTGGCCGCGATCACTATCTTCATTTCGCGGCGGCGGATCTCAGGCAATGCGCCGCCAAGCGTTCCGCGATGTACTCGACGTCCCTCGCGGTGAGGAGGCCGTGCATCGGCAAGCTAATCCCGTTTCGCCCCAACTTCTCGGCAATCGGATGAGCTTCGCCCTCCTTCAGGTACGGCGGCATAATGTGTATCGGTATAAATACGGGACGAGTCTCAATTCCGTCCGCCGCAAGAGAGGCCATCAAATGCTCGCTGGTAACGGGAGAATTATCTTTCAACACAATGGGATAAGACCAAAACACATGCGACGCCCACGGCTGGACACTTGGAAGCGTGAGCACGTCTTCCAGGGGCGATAGTGCCGATCTATACAGTTCGGCGATTTCCTGCCTGCAACGGAGGTGCTCATCAATCTGCTCCAGTTGCGCCAATCCGATCGCCGCCTGGACGTTTGTCATCCGGTAATTATAGCCAACGATTGGAAACCAGTATCGATGGTTAGGGTCAACTCCCTGGCCTTTGAGCAGACGCATTTGATCCCGCAATTTTGCATTGCCGGTAGTCACCATGCCACCTTCGCCAGTGGTGATGATCTTGTTTCCAAAGAAACTGAACGTCGCTGCATCCCCCAGCGAACCGACGCGCCGGCCCTTATACGTTGCCCCATGCGCCTCGGCGGCGTCCTCCAACACGAACAGGTTGTGAGTTCGCGCGATGCTAAGAATTGGATCCATGTCCGCAGGATGACCATACAGATGAACAACAACAATCCCTTTGGTTCGTTCGTTAATATGCTCCTCGATCTTCGCGGGATCCAAATTCATGGTGGTTGGCTCGGAATCGACAAATACCGGCGTTGCGCCGCAGTAGCGGACCGCGTTCGCGCTCGCGATATAGGTCAGGGTTGGAACGATAACCTCGTCCCCTTCCCCTACTCCTAGCGCGAGAAGCGCCAGGTGAAGCGCTGCGGTGCCATTGTTGCAGGCGACAGCGTGTTCCGTCGAGCAGAAGCGGGCGAAAGACTCTTCGAAGAGACCGATATACTTGCCCAAAGAGGAAACCCAGGCAGTTTCGAGGCAGTCAAGGACGTACTCTTTCTCACGCCCGCTGAGCACTGGGTGGGCAACCGGAATCCACTTTCGTTCGGTCATAATTGTCTCGACAATGACTACAATGATGGGGTCTTAGCTCTGGCCGGAACGCCCGCCGCGAGGAGGTCCGGCGGCAGGTCGTGGATCACGACCGCACCCGCTGCGACCGTGGAGTTGGCTCCAATCGTAACACCTGGAATGACTCGCGACCCTACGCCCAGCAGGGCGCCGTTTCCTACCTTCACGTTGCCGGCCAGCGCCGTTCCGGGCGCGATATGCACAAAGGCCCCGATCCGGCAATCATGATCCACACTCGCGTTGGTATTTACAATAGCGCCGTCGCCAATTACGGCACCGGTATTGATAACGGCCCCCGGCATAATGCCCACCCCCATGCCAAGCGAAGCCCGCGGCGAGAGGACTGCGTGGCGGCTGATCACGTTGATCATCGTAAATCCCATCGATGCTAGTTCGCCAAAACACTTTTTCCGGCGCTTGTTGTCGCCAACCGCGACAAACGCATGACGGATGCCGCTGCTGAATAACTCCGGCAATGCTTCGTCAGTGCCCAAGCGTGGATATCCAGATAACGCAGTGGTTTGTGGCTCTGCATCGCGACTCGTGAAGCCCATTACCTCAAATTCCTCCGCTTGTGCCAAGATATCCAGGATCACCCGCGCGTGTCCGCCGCCGCCCACCACTACGATACGAGGCCTCAACCCTCATCCCCCACTCCGGAAGACCTTCTCTCGGATGTGCGCATGCGTCACCACAGTTTACCTCACGGGCGGCGCTGGCGGTGCGTAAAGTATGAGCCTGGAAAAGGGATTCATGCGAATGGATCACCCTGTTGTATAGTGGTTCCTGTCAAGAAGCCCGGCAGTCGACCTTGGGAAGGTGCAATAGAGTTTCTAGCATGGATTCCTTTCAGGCACAGCAAAGAATCGATCAAATCAAGTGGTACCACGACATCGACTTTCCCGGTGGGCTAAAAGCGCGCACGGAGACTCCCGACGCCGAATCCCATCGAGCGCTGTGGAAGTGGATGCGGAGCGAGCTAGACAAGGTTGATTTCTCTGGCAAGAGTGTTCTCGATATCGGTTGCTGGGACGGCTATTGGAGCTTCTACGCAGAGCAACGCCGCGCTTCGCGGGTTCTGGCTTCGGACGACAAAACCCAAAACTGGTCTGGCAATATCGGCCTCGAACTGGCAAGAGAATTGATGGGATCTTCCATCGATACTCGCACCGACGTTTCCATCTATGAAGCCTCGAAGCTGGACGAACGGTTCGATGTGGTCCTTTGCTTGGGCGTTTACTACCACCTAGTCGACCCCTTTTACGCTTTTAGTCAAGTTCGGCATTGCAGCCATGAGCGATCCGTTGTTGTCTTCGAAGGTGACTTTGCGCCGGATTGGTTTGTGAAACCGGAGCAGGCCGCTTATTACGATCTGGGGCACGCCGGGCGCTGCTTCGTACCTACCGTTCCTTGCCTGCGCCAAATGCTGGAGGCCAACTACTTTCGAGTTACGGCAGAATCCATCTATCTAGGACTCCCTGGACAGCCGGTAAATCGAGTACTCCTCGCCTGCGAACCGTTCTGCGGCGAAAATCCGTTACATTGCGACCGGCCGCCTTTCGGGCTCCAAGCCTACGATCCGCGCTTTGCCGGAACTGCGTAAAATACCCGGAGCCTACGGCACACTCACTGTTCCCACCGCCAACCAGCCCGAGTTGGCCGTATTGCTGCCAGCGGCGGCATAGATCACCCGGTCACCGGCAAAACTCTGATTGAAAGTGAGGTTCAGCGTGAGCGTCACTGTGTTACCAGCCCCGGTTGCAAAGCTGCCCGCGCTATGGAGAGTGCACTGGCTGTTGGAAATGCTACTCGATCCCGGCAAGGTACCGGCATATGGTCCACCTGCGTCGCCCGCATCGTCCACTAGAATTAGGGTGCTGCTAGACGGCACATAGGCAATATAACAGGCGCCAATTCCGTCCAGGAAATTGTTGATCAGGACATCCACAATGGAAATATCGGTAAAGCCGTTGGTATCGGTAAGGGTAACGGTGAAGGTCTGATTGGTTGCACTGCTGCGTGGCGGCGTTATGCCGCTCACCCAAGGACCCACTGGCGCTGCGCCTGGGACACTCCAGGTCCCCAGCGCGTGCCAGCCGGAACTAACCGAACTCGTATCCTGCGCCGCCATGTAGAATACCTTGTTACCCGCGAACGGCGCCTTAAACGTCACTGCGAGTTTCAGCGTGAGGGTGTTGCCACTGCCCAAGAAGGAGCTTCCCGTCGCGGCAATCGAGCACTGGCTGTTTTGCACCGTCCCGGTGCTGGGCAAGGTCGTGGAGGCGAGGGGCCCTCCCGCGTCGCCGGCATCGTCTACCAGATACACGAAGCCGGCCGCAGACTGAGTCGGAACAAACGCCACGTAGCAGGCACCGATCCCGTCCAGGAAATTGTTTATCAGAACATCGACGACACTTATACTTTGCCAGCCCTTCGGTGCGTTAAAGGTGAAAGTAAACGTCTGGGTTAGGCCGCTACCCGCCGCGGGGGCTACAGATACGGGAGAGGCGGTTACGCCCTGCAACACGACTACGGCGTCATTGCCCGGATCGGTGACGGCAACGTCCGTGCGTCCGTCTCCATTAAACTCTCCTACCACGGCGTTCTGGAGGTTCGAAGATACCGAAGAGTAGCCTCCCCCAGTGGCTTGCGTAAAACCGCCGCTGCCGTTGCCAAGCATGATCACCACTTCCCCTTTGGAGGTCGACGAGGGGGTGCGGACCACGAACAGATCGAGTATCCCATCTCCATTGAAGTCCCCCACGGACACAGAACTGATGCCGGTGATCGCGCCTGTACCGGGCACAAACGGACTTCCCGCCGCTTCCGCGAATCCCCCGCTTCCGTTCCCAAGTAACACCTCTATGCCGGTGGGATCCCAAGTTACTAGATCCGCCTTGGTATCGTTGTTGAGGTAGGCCGACAAAATTCCCTGGGGATGCGGGAGCGTCGACGGTATACTCACTAACGGATTGTAGCCCGTGCCTCCCTTCAGCAAGATACCGACCGTACCAGAGATGTCGGAGAGAGCCAGATCCAAATTTCCATCGCCATTAAAATCTCCGACTGCGATTCCCGAGCGCGAGCCGCTAGGGACCGGCTCAAAGTCGGTGTAGAAATTCCCGAACTGATCTCGCTTCAAGCGCGTCACTTGAGTGCTGGTAAGACCGGTTAGCTCCACCACCGGCGTTCCATCCTGGCTGATATTTCCGACCACCAGCGAGGTTGGGTTGAACCCTACTGCGAAAGGACTACCCACCGCTGCCGTGAATCCTCCGGTGCCGTTGCCCAACAAAACCGTCAATGTATTCACACCCTGATTGGCAATGGCGAGGTCCACATGACCGTCTCGATTGAGATCCACCGCAAGGATCGCTACCGGAGAAGTTCCCGTCTGGAAAGGACCTCCAGCGGACGGATTGAACACACCGCTGCCGTTGCCAAGATAGATGGTGACCCTGTGCAATCCCGCATCGACAGCAGCGATATCCATGATGCCATCCCCGTTGAAATCTCCCGTGGCGACAAAGTAGCCGGTTTTACTTCCACCGAGAACGAGCGGGCTCGACGCGAAGGGTGTAAGAGAAGCTGACGGTACCGTATTGACCGTCTGCGCAGTTGGGGTTACCGTGGAGCTGTAGTTATAGGGCGTGAGCGGATTCGGCGCAAATATCGCCCCCAACTGCCGCGGTCCCGGGCCAATCATGATGGTGCTGAGATGCGCGGTCCCGGAGTTGACCGCAGCGGTGCCCAAAAACGCCGGGCCATCGAAGAACGTGACAAAGCCGGATGCGGCCGAAGGTGTCACCGTCGCGGTCAGCGACACCGGTTTGCCGAACGTCGACGGATTCGGCGTGGGCGCAGCCGTGAGCGTTACCGTAGTGGGGGTGGTCGCACTCGTCTCATCGCCGCTGGTGTTGTTCAAGGCCTGCGGGTCGCTAGCGCTGCTCACGGTCGCCAGATTGAACTGATCCGGAAACATCAAAGCGGTTGAATTCACGTTCAAGGTGATCACGGACGAAGCGCCTGCGGCCAGAGCCCCTGGATTGGTACAACTCGCCCCTCCGCTCACAGCGGAGCAAGTCCAGCCGGACCCCGTACCGGAAGCGAAGCTCATTCCCGCTGGGAGAGTGTCTGTCACGGTGATGGGGCCGCTCATGGAGGCTTGACCTACGTTCTTGACCGTGATCGTGTAGGAACCGGGCGATCCGGCGGAGAAATCCCCTACGTGAGTCTTTGTAACAGTGAGATCGGCGGCGCCTCGCGCCACGGTAGCGGTGGGGGTGGCATTGAAAATCGTGGGGTTGTCGCCCAGTTGGCCATTATTGTCGATTCCCCATCCCCATAATGTTCCGTCCGTCATGACCGCGAGGCTATGCGAATTCGCGCTTACCGAACTGGGCGTCTTGCCGGCAAATCCAAGTGAGGGAATCGGACTTCCGCTGAAGTTAAAAGTTCCGTTCCCAAGCTGCCCGCCATTGTTCGCTCCCCAGCCGCCAACGACAACGGACCCGATTTGGATTGTGAAGAGTGCGTAGCCGTTACCGGCTGCCAAGGAAAGAACACCGGGAAGATCCATGTTCTCATCGGGCGTAATCTGTTGAAAGGCATTCGGGTCGGCATTGTTCGAGCCCCAAGCCCAGATCGATCCATCACTTTTTCTTGCAAAGCTAGACAGATTGCCTGCGGAGATGGCCACAACACCGGTCAAGCCCGGAACTTGCACCGGGGTGGAATGCACGGCGAAATCAATCGTGCCAATTCCCAGTTGTCCGTTATTATTGCTTCCCCACGCCCAGACGGTTCCATCGTTCCGGAGAGCCAGGCTGTGATTGTTTCCGGCAGATACTGCCTTGAAGACTCCCGACAAGCCGCTTACTACAACAGGTGACATCCGTTGCGTGGTGGTGCCATCGCCGAGTTGCCCGGTGTTATTCAGACCCCAGGCGTAGACCACCCCAGGGTTGCTCACGGCAAGGGTGTAATTGTTGGTGCCGCTAGCGGAGATGCCTGCGATGTTTGTTAAGAAACCGGAGCCTCCTACCCCTACCACCTGGACCGGCACCTGCTCCTGCGTCGTTGTGTTGTTGCCCAGTTGTCCGTTTACGTTGTTTCCCCAAGCCCACACGGTTCCATCGTTCCGCAGGGCAAGACTATGTGAGGCCCCCCCCGCGATCGCCGTGATATTCGTGAGCCCGCTGACCGTGACCGGAGCTAAGCGCCGCGTCGTCGAATTATCGCCGAGCTGCCCGTTTGCGTTGGCTCCCAGTCCCACAACCGTGCCGCCATTCAACAGCGCCAGCGTATAGCCGTTGCCGGCGGCGGCCTGAGTAACGCCGGATAATCCGCTAATTTGTATCGGAACTGGCCTGAGCGCGGTTATTCCGTCTCCCAGCGCTCCCTGCACTTCGACGCCCCAGGTCATCAGCGCATCGACTGGGGTGGACAGGCGCGCCACACTAAAGTTACCGCCCGCCGCGATCTCCACGGCCCCAATTACGCCAACCGATTGGACTGGAACGTATCGGTCTGTTGTGGTGGTGTCTCCCAACGCGCCGACGGCATTCCCCCCCCAAGCCCAGACCGTGTTATCACTCTTCAACGCCAGGCTGTGGGCGGCTCCCGCCGAGACCGAGGTAACTCCTGTGAGCGCACTCGTCGCTACGGGAGCCGTTCGGTTCGTCGTTGTGCCATCGCCTAATTCGCCATTCGCATTCAGTCCCCAGGCGCACACCGCGCCACCAACCACTGCAAGACTGTGGAAAGTACCGCCGGCGATCGCGGTGGCGGCACCGGCGGCACAAGTTGTTAGCGATATCGCAGTCGGTACGAGCCTATTTACGATGGTGCCATCACCCAGTTGGCCGTTTATATTTTGCCCCCACGCCCATACCCCGCCCCCGGTAACAATCGCCAAACTGTGACTGGCTCCCGCTGCGATGGCCGTAATGTTGTTCGTAAAGCCTGTGGTGGTGACCGCGACAGGAGAGAGCCTATTGTTTCCTGACGTGCCATCGCCCACCTGGCCGTTCACGTTGGACCCCCACGCCCAAAGCGTGCCGTCGCCCTTCAATGCCAGACTGTGATTCTGCCCCGCCGCTATAGCGATGATCCCGGTGAGCCCTGGCACTTGATTGGGGGTTGCGTGGAAATTAAAGGTTCCGTCCCCCAATTGCCCATTCGAGTTGCTTCCCCACGCCCATACTGTGCCATCGCTTTTGAGCGCCAGGCTGTGACTGCCGCCGGCGGCAACCGCGGTTACCGAACTAATTCCCGTCACTGGTTGGGCGAGGGCGTGGTTTAGGAATGTACCATCGCCCAGTTGACCTGATACATTGTTGCCCCACGCCCATACGGTTCCATCCGATACCACCTGAAGAGTGAACTGGTTACTGCTGGCGGAAATCTGCGACGCGTTGGACACTCCGTCGAACGCGATGGCAAACGCGAACAGGATCCAAAACTTGACTACGATGCGCGGCATAGGGTTCCTCCGTACTGTCGTTTTAAAAACGAGAGTCTTTGATTGTGTGCTGTATTGAGGAATTATAATATCAAAGTCAATACCATACCGACAGTAATATTTTTGCAGCGCCAGAAGGCGCGAGGATCCGTATCTCCCACGCAGCGCGGCGAAGGGAAGTAGGAACGCGCCAGTGCTTATCGTATAGCGCGATCCCCACAAGCGCCATACGCTATGACCGATCTATCAAAGCGCTGCGTTATGGAACTGTTTGCGTGCCAACGGCCAACCAGCCGGAATTGGCTGTGCTGCTACCGGCCGCGGCGTAGATTACCCGTTCACCTGCAAAGCTGTGGTTGAATGTAATGTCCAGCGTAAGAGTCAGCGTGTCGCCGCTGCCGCTTACAGAGCTGGTCGCGCCATTGATGGTGCACTGGCTGTTGGAAGCGGTACCGGATCCCGGCACAAACGCACCCGCGTAGGGTCCGCCGGCGTCTCCGGCATTGTCCACCAGAACTACGGTGTTGATGGACGGCACGTATGCAATATAGCAGGCGCCAATTCCGTCGAGGAAGTTATTGATCAAGACGTCCGTAATTGAAATATCGCCAAACCCGTTGGTGTCGGCGAAGGTAACGGTGAAAATCTGTTCGGCCGTGACGCTATGCGCAGGCGTGACGCTGGTTACCGTTGGACCCACCGGCGAAGCGCCCGGCACGTTCCATGTGCCCAGAGCATGCCAGCCAGAGCTGGCCGTATCCTGCGCGGCCGTGTAGAACACTTTGTTTCCGGTGAACGATGGCTTGAATGTCACCACCAGGGTCAAAGTAAGGGTGTCCCCGCTTCCGGTTACGGAACTCCCGGCCCCCGAAATAGCGCACTGGCTGTTTTGAATCGTGCCGGTGCCAGGCAACGTCATGGCGGAGTAAGGACCTCCCGCATCGCCGGCGTCATCCACAAGCAACAACGATCCCGATGCCGGCACATAGGCCACATAACAGGCGCCAATCCCATCCAGGAAGTTATTGATCAGCACGTCCACCACGGTTAAACTCGCAAAGCCGTTGGGAGCGTTGAAAGTAAATGAAAACGTCTGCGTTGAGCCGCTTCCGGAGCTTGGACTTACGTCCGATGGCACTGCTCCGGGAGGCGTTCCTACTGTCAGGATGATGGGCACCGTCATCGACATGTTCCCGGACTGCGAATACATGACAATTTGCGCGGTGTAAGTCCCCACAGGAAGCGTCGGACTTGCGTTAATCGCAGCCGTGACGCTGTGCGGAGTTGCACAAAGGCCGCATCCTCCAACCGTAGAAGCGGTCAACCAGCTGCCTCCATTCCCCGATGCCGACTGGATGGAGAAATTGAACGCGGTGCCTGAGCTGGCGATATTCAAAGTTTGCGAGACCGGGTTGGATCCCCCGAATGCCTTAGTGAAGCTGAGAGCGCTCAACTGAACGAAAACGTTCGGCCCGACGGTGACGGTGACGGGAACGGTGACACTACCACTCGCGGACTGAAACAACAGTTGTCCGATAAAGGTTCCCGCAATCAAGCCACCGCCTGGAAGCGAACTAACCGCTATGCTCACCGTTTGAGTGGCTGGCGCGGTCCCGTTGGGCGCGGATATATTCAACCAATTACCAGTGTCGGAAGTGCTTTGCGCGAGAGTCCAAAATAGGGTACCCGATCCGGCGTTACGGATTCGTACGTTTTGAGTAGGTGGATTGCCACCGCCCGTTTGCAGGAAGAAACTCATTTGGCCTGGCAGATTGTCGAAGGACGTCGTCCCGGCGGCCGTGACCGTTAGCGTCACCGGTATAGTCATCGACATATTGCCGGACTGGGAAGTGACGACGATCTGGCCCGTATAGGTTCCCACCGCCAGGGTGGGACTCGCGTTCACGGTCGCCACAATAGCGTTTGGCGTGGTGCACAATCCACACGCAGTCACCGTGGCAGCAGTCAGCCAAGCGCCACCCGTCGCTGTCGAGGAAGTAATGAAGTAGTTAAAAGCGGTGCCCGGGGTTGAGATAGTCAAAGTCTGCGGCAGCGGGTTCGCCCCGTTGAACGATTTAGTGAAACTGATCGCGTTAACCTGGTTAAATATATTGGCTCCCACAATGACATTTACGGAGACGGTAACACTGCTTCCAGCCGTCCGGAACACGAGTTCACCCACAAAGGTTCCGGCAATCAATCCACCGCCTGGAATATTGGCAACCGACACGCCGACGTTGACAAAGGAAGGCGCGGTTCCGCTCGGTGCGGATACTGTCAGCCAGTTTCCGCCATCCGAGGTGCTTTGCTCCAGAGTCCAGTTAAGAGTTCCCGTCCCTCCATTCCGGATCTGCAGCGTCTGGCCGGTGATGGCTGTACCCGCTGTTTGCATCGTAAAAGTCATTTGTCCCGGAACGTTGTCGAAGAAGGTTGTCGCTGCGGCCGCCACCGTTAGCGTTACCGGCACGTTCATCGACAAATTACCAGACTGCGACGTGATGACAATTTGCCCCGTATAGGTGCCAACCGCCAGAGTGGGACTCGCGTTTACGGTGACCACTACCGTGTTCGGCGTCGCGCACAATCCACAGGCGGTCGCGGTGGCAACGGTCAACCAGGCGCCGCCGGTTGCGGTGGACGACGTGACAGAGTAGTTAAAGGCGGTGCCCGGGGTTGCAACTGTCAAAGTCTGCGGGAGTGGATTCGCCCCCCCGAAGAGCTTTGTGAAGTTGATGGGGTTGACTTGCTCGAATACGCTCGTTCCCACCTCCACGCTTATAGGAACGGTCACCGCACTGCCAGTGGTTTGAATGACCACTTGGCCTATGAACGTGCCGGCAATCAGCCCGGCGTTGGGCAGGTTGGGAACCGATATCGCCACGGTAATGTAGGCAGGAGCGGTTCCACTGGGCGCGGAGACGCTCAGCCAGTTCCCTCCATCAGCGGTACTGACCGCCGCGGTCCAGCTTAAGGTCCCGGATCCGCCATTTCGCACTTGAAGATCCTGAGTAGTGAGAGTGGCGCCGCCCGTCGTCATGGAAAAATTCATCTCACCCTGCAGGTTATCGAGATAGGTGCTCCCGGCTGCAGCAACAGTCAGAGTAACGGGTATGGTGATGGTCTGGGAACCGGACTGTGAAGTGACCTCAATCTGCCCCGTATAGTTTCCCACCGGTAGCGTGACAATTGGATTCACAGTCGCCACGAAAGTATTAGGCGTCGCACACAGGCCACAGGCGGTGGTGGTGGCGACGGTGAACCAAGCGCCGCCGTTTGCGGTTGAAGCGCTGACAAAAAAGTTAAAGGCGGTCCCTGGGGTCGCAATTGTCAGAGTTTGAGGCAACGGGTTCGCTCCCCCGAAAACTTTAGTGAAACTGATTGGGTTCACTTGGCTTAAAATATTGGTTCCCAGCACGACGCTTACGGGAATTGTGACATTGCCGCTGGCCGCCTGGACGATAATCTGCCCGACGTATGTCCCCGCAACCAAGCCTCCTCCTGGAAGGTTCCCCGGCACCAGTCCAACCGTAAGGAAGGACGGCGCGCTGCCGCTGGTGGAGGAGATTGTTAGCCAGTTCCCTCCGTCCGAAGTGCTCTTTGTGGCCGTCCAGCTCAACGTCCCGGACCCGGCATTCCGAATCTGTATAGTCTGGCTGGTAGGCGTTGTGCTAGCCGTTATCAGCGAAAAACTCACTTGGCCCGGTAGGTTGTCGACGTTGGTTGCGCCCGCGGCCACCACCGTCAGAGTCACCGGAATGGTGAGCGTGACACTTCCGGACTGTGAAGTCAGGACGACTTGACCGGTGTACGTGGCCGCCGCCAGGTTTACAGCGGTCGTCACGATCACGGAAATCGTACGCGGCGTGGCGCAGAGGCCACATGCAGTGATTGTCGAAGTGGACAGCCAGTTTCCTCCCGAGTTTGTCGTGGCGGATGTGACGCTGAAGTTGAAGCCCGTCCCAACCGCGGCTATGGTGGGATTTTGGGGCAGTGGATCCGCCCCGCCAAACGTTTTTGTAAAAGCCAGCGCTGGCACCGGAGCGAAAACCTGCGCCTCGAGTGGCGTGGAGACCGACGCGAACACTGTCAGTACGATGGCAATCGAAAAAAAGAACTGGATCGCGTCAGGGCCCCGTTTTGCCCGCTTCGTTCCAAAAAGTGTTGAAAACATGTTTTTCCTCCGTGTCCAAGAATCCCGTCCGCAATCAACCAAATAAGTCCCGTTCCACAAGTGCGAGCAAATAAGGGGGTATATAGAGTGGTCAGATAGTACCACAAATAATCTTGTCCCGGCCAGCGGCGCCGGGAATAGCCTACTCCTCCTTGCGCAGAAGCGGACCCAAAAACGTCACGGCCCGCAGTTTTCGGCCACCTGTCAGTGGTCGCCGTGCGGAATCGGACAGTTGGCTCCGGCGCCCCCTTAAGTTTTCCCCTCAAACTGTCGAAATGAACGGAAGATATTCCATCGAACGGGTTAAAGATGGGATCAGGCCCTCCGGAGACGCTGTGACTATGACAATCAAAATCAAGATTGCAGGTCTGTTGCTGGTTTGTTCATTGGTCGCGAGCGGACAGCAGATTGTACCCCGGAGCGGTTCACCCAAGGCTCACAATCGCGACCTCATTGAGACGCCCACGCTGGTAGGAATCGCGTCAACGGGAATAGACGTGGTCGGCACTGCCGGTCACGTACAGGGGATTACTCGCGTCGACCCTCCCCCGGCGGCTGACACGGCTAACTCCATTGCCGTCCAGGGAGCCGTAGCTGGCTCATCCATCACCTATACCTGCGACGCAACCATTAATGCGGTGGCTGGAGTTTGCACCACTCTGAATACAACGATTGCATCGCTCTACACCAGCAGGTTCACCAACGTGAATGCGAGTATCTACATTCGATTCGGCTCGACCGGATTGGGCCAGAGTAACTACCCGATTAGCGTAGTGGGTTATACCAGCTTCCGGAATGCACTGAGCGCAAATCAGAGCGACGCCAACGATGTAACGGCGTTCAACAGTAACGTTCCAGTCACGAATCCGATCGGTGGCACGTCGTCGGTTTGGTTGACCAACGGCAATGCCCGCGCTCTGGGATTCACCGCCAACACAGGTCTGGAGGCGGACGCCTCCACCTTTTGCACGATTGGCACAACGGGCTGCTATGACGGCATCATTACGATTAGCAGCACGGAACAAGCCGGCGGACACTTGTTCTTCCGCAGCGGATCCATCACGGGCAGTCAATACGACTTTTTCACGGTCGTCGAGCACGAGACCGATGAGATTCTCGGCACGCCGTCGTGCGCCTTCCCGGGCTGTGGCGGATCAACGGCGATATTTCCCACCGATTTGTACCGTTATTCCAGCAGCGGCACGCGAAGTTTCGCCGCCGGTAACAACAACTCTTGCTCCGTAAGCAACTCGGGAAACGCCTGCTTCTCGATTGACGGTTTCCACATGTTGGAACAGTACAACAATATAAATAACGGTGAGGACGCGGGCGATTGGGTCATGAATTGTGCAAACCCGCTGGTTCAGGATGCCTCCCTGTGTGCTGGTGTGGCTGGCATCGATATTTCACCAAGTGCGGAGATCCTCGTACTCGATGTGATCGGTTACAACCTGGTAGCGCTGGAACCAACGGGAACGAATCCTGCGTTTGGCAGTGGCTTGATGCAAACCTTCACGTACACCTT
The DNA here is from genome assembly GCA_963745995.1 of Bryobacterales bacterium. Classification (GTDB taxonomy): domain Bacteria; phylum Acidobacteriota; class Terriglobia; order Bryobacterales; family Bryobacteraceae; genus Palsa-187. The sequence goes on along the minus strand of CAVUZF010000004.1, from coordinate 685,261 downwards.
CGACGCCCCCAACGGATGGCAAAGCTTAAGCGTAGTGGATGTGTTGATTAACAGTTCCCTCGACGGGATTGGCGCTTGCTACGTTGCAGTGGTTCCGTCGGGAGCATCGGCGGGGTCGGTGATGCTGGTGGACGATGCCGGCGACGCCGGTGGTCCCTTCGCCGCACTGTCGTTGCCCGGCGCCGGGACGATTCAAAACAGCCAGTGCTCTATCGCCGGAACCGGAAGTTCTCTGAATGCAAGTGGAACCACGCTGACTGTAACGCTCGCGATTACTTTTAAGGCGCCGTTTGCGGGCACCAAGATCGCGTATATGGCGGCCCAAGACACCTTGTCTGCAAATTCGGGCTGGCAAGCGCTGGGGGTATGGACTGTGCCAGGAACCGTAACTTCGGGTCCCGCTGTTGGCGGCGTATCTCCGGCCCATAGCAGCGTCCTCAACCAGACCTATACGTTTACCTTCACCGATACCAACGGCTTTGCCGATATTGCAGTGACGAATGTCTTGATCAATAACTTCCTTGACGGAATCGACGCCTGCTACGTGGCATTCACGCCGTCAGGCCCAACGTCGGGTTCCGTGCTGCTGGTGGACGATGCCGGCGACGCGGGAGGGCCCTTCGCGGCAGTAGCGCTGCCAGGAACCAACACCGTTCAGAATAACCAATGCTCCATCTCCGGAGCGGGAAGTTCGGTTAGCAGTAGCGGCAACACTATGACGCTGGTGCTAAACGTAACGTTCAAACAGGCGTTCGCGGGCAACAGAGTGTTTTTCATGGCCGCACGTAGCAATTCGCTCAATACCGGTTGGCAAGCAATGGGCACGGTTAACGTGCCCTAAAGCTAAAACGTCACGTTCCAACTGCCCCGCGGAAGCAAACCGGTATTCGCCCCGTCGGATGACTCCGCATACAAAAAGATCTGCTTCCCTCCCGCGAAAGCAGGCTTGAACTTGAGAGCGAGGGCTAAGGTAACACGGCTGCTTTCTGCGCTTGCAGATGTGCGTGAGATATCCAGGGAACACTGGGAGTTTTCAATCATCGTTGCGCCCGCAGCCGCTTTGTTAGATTTCGTCCCCGAGTCATCGACGAGCGAGAAGGCCTGGTCCGCCACAGTGTAATACACGTAGCAGGCGTTTCTGCCATCCAATTGGGAGTTCAACAGGACCCGTGCTTCTTGAATCGTTTGGCCAGCGCCTACAGGATATTGCACCCTCAAAATTCCTTCCTTGCCGCTCCCCGTGGCCGGTTCTACGGAACTGGCGGTACTCAGATTGGGGAGTGCCGCCGGCGCTGACTTTTCTGAACCGCAGCCGCTCAGGCCAACCGCGACGAGAACAACTGCATAAATCCCGCGAGGCCGAAGTTCCATCCGACGGTCAGTCTAGCATCGGGACATAGTTTTAATCAAGGGAAAGCACGGTCAGCGCCCCGTCAGGTTAGGTTTCGTCTACGTAAATACAGATTGCTGGAGTACGTCATCAAAAGTTCCTGTTCGGACACCTCACGGATCGCTCCTGTGAGATCATCGACGATCCTGGCTTCCAAATCAAGCTCAGACAGCACCCTTAAGAAGTCCTCGGGAGTAACGTGGGCCCTCGCTAAGTGAATCGGCGCAAATTCAATAAGGATATGAATCCCCGGATTTTTTTCGATGGTTCGCTCCATTCCCCGCAGAATGTTCAATTCTGCACCTTCGGCATCGATCTTGACTACATCGACTCGCGGTTCTCCCTGAAGCGCGGTGTCGAGCCTAGTGGTTTTCACTACGACAAATTCCGCACCAACATTTTGCCAGAACAATGTATTGTGACCTGAATTGCCGGCGAACGTCGTCAACCTCGCCGTTCCTTCGGAATCCGTAACGGCCGCTTCGTGAAACTGTACGAGATTCGCTTCTAGGAAGCCGTTCACTTGCACGTTGCTTTTCAACAGTTCGTAGGTGTGCGGAGCCGGCTCGAAGCTATGAACTCTACCATTCCATTGGAGCGACCGGGCGGCGCAAAGGGTGAAGATCCCAAGATTAGCGCCTACATCCACTATGGTCATGCCAGGACGTATCAACGTTTGAAAGAACCTCACGAGCCCAGGTTCCGGGATTCCCCGATAATGCAAATACGCCGCCAAACGCCACTCCTCCGCAGGAAGACCCAAAATAAAGCTATCTACATAAACAAAGCGAACTCCACTCCGCTGGATTGTGTTCATCGAGACCGAAACTGCACGATCCAGGGCGCTCAGTCGCTCCCCAATCATCGCTCCAACGTCTTGAACTGACGATTCAAGTACAGCCATGCGCGAGGTGAGACTGTTCAATTCGACTTGCAACACCTTCAACTGCGCGGTCGAGACCTGATTCAGCCGGACATTTTCTTCCTGGGTTAATTTCTGAACACCATTCAGATGCGAAAAGTAGGCGTCGAACTTCTCCGAAACAGTCCATAAAGACTCGTCTATCTTTTTGGACAAAGAGATACTGTTCGCGGTAAGTTCTTCAAAAAGGAACGTTAGCCTATTATCGACCGCATCGAATCGTGACCACAGAATTCGCTTGAGGAGGCCCAACGGAATCGAGAGTAGCTTGGCTCGCACCCTGAGAATAAAAGCACCGAAGTGGCCCCGTTCCGCGATCCCGTTCGAAGCCCAGAAGGAAACTGCTGCTCCGGGCTTCGATTGTGCTTCCGTCGATTGAGCAATCTTGCCCAAAATAACGCGTCGCGGAACTCGGCGCTGAAGGGCCTCCAAATGACTGGCAAGCCCTGCGGGATCGCAGTCTCTCCCGAGGATTTGCCGGTAAGCCTCCAGCAGGAATTCCCGATCGTCCTTGATCATGAGCAGGTTCTGCGGATTGCGGTTTTCAGCGGACAACGGAATCGCAGTTTCCGGCAAGCTCGGCAACTGCAGCTGTCCTAGGAGGCGCTTTCGAAATGTTTCTTTAGTGAACTGCACGTTAAATGGACGCCTGCGGCTGCGGAACGCGATAGTGCCTTTATATCATGCGTCGGGCCTTCCGAGCCGAGGAGCAGAGAGCCAGTGCCATTTGAAAGCGTCGCGAGCGTCTATCCGCGGTCTTTGCGTGTCCCGAAATTGATGGCTGTCATGCGAAGCCTCCGTTCTAAAAATGATAAAGGCAGGCCCACGTGGATCTTGATTACAACGGAGGGTTTTCAATTCGGCTATCCTCTACTAGGGAATGAAGCGGACTCTGCGTAAGAGGGCCGGTCTTTGGGAACTCTCGGTCCCGCTGCGCGCGCCGGTTCGGGGGATATGGCGATATGGGACATTTGCCGAGGCTTGGGGCCATCTCTGGCAAACCGGGTATCCGCCGGGGCTCCCCAGTGAAGTCAAGATGGCGGCACGGGGCTCTGAACCATCGATTTCCGGCGTCGAAGATTTCGCCGACGTTGACGACGCCGCGCACGATGCGTCTCATTCACCAGAAATACTTGGATCGGGTGCAGCAGCCGTCAAGGAGTTCGCACTAGATGTCGCGTTGCCGGCGGATCAACCCGGGCTTCGTCCATCACGGATATCACGAGCGATCGCGGTCGGGCTGGCCTTCGGTTTGGCGATTTTACTGGTGATCCTTTTGTGGCCTCTCGGCCACCGCGATTCCCCTGCCCGGCCTTCAGTGGCGAATTCAACTGTTCCAAATGCGGCACCCCCCACGCCTAACCCCGTGGAAGCCCGGGTTCCACCTGAGGCTTTAGGCGCGGGTAAGGCCCATGCTTCTATTCAAGCCAACGGCCCGAGCTGGATCACCGCTTGTGTGGACGGCAAGATGGTGTTTTCGAAATTATTCACCGCGGGCAGCAAAGACAACGTCGATTTTACAGACCACGCTGTCGTGCGGCTGGGCAACGCCGGTCCCGTCGCAATCACGGTGGACGGTAACCCCGTGGGATCGCTCGGGCAGATGGGTCAAGTGCGCGTCATCGAGCTTGTCCGGGGGGTGCCGAATTTTCTGGTGGCGAGGGGAGCGGACGACTGCACCCTGGCCAAATCCAAATAGCCGCATAGACAACATCATATGCATTGACAATATCGACAACTTAGTTCATAGTACACATATAAGTTATGTTGTCTATATCACGTTAAGTGTCTATAAACAAGAGTCTTCTCAATTTCATAGTCGATGACAGGCTCCTCGAGAGAATTGAGGATTTTCGGTTCAAAAACCGGTTCGCCACGCGAGCCGCAGCGATCAAATGGCTACTGGACTGGGCCCTGAAGCAGAAACCTTCAGTCCGGAATCTGACGGAGGAGGCGGAAGAAGGCCCCCCAGTCGAAAAGGCCCCGGTCCAACCAACTGTGCGGAGCCAGACAGTGGAGGTCACCAAACCTGAACGAGCTACGATCCCATCGCGTGACTCGATGATACAGGGTCTCCGAGACCAGGGCTACGAGGTCGGCGAGGTTGCTCGCCATCCCGACGGTCAGGAGCGGATTCTGGTCCGGTCGCACGACCGGTCTGCGTGGGTGAATGCGGTTCAGGAACTCCAGGACTTGGTGGCTTCCCGGACGACTTTGGCCGAGCTATCTGCCAGACGCGCAGCTGGAAGATAAGACCCGGGACAACGGTACTGGCATATCTGTTCACACTTAGCGAACAGTAGCGGCCCGGCGGGATCGGCTCAATTGGTCCAGGCTGGCGCCGAGCCTGAGCACGAAATCGTCGACATCCTCCTTGGAGATATTAAGCGGCGGGGTAATGCGGATCACGTTGCCGTACGTGCCGCCTTTGCCGATCAGCAGGCGGTTTTCCCGTGCGGCTTCCATGAGGGCGGCGGTGGCTTCGGGCGCGGGGGTCTTGGATTCGCGGTCCTCCACCAGTTCGATGGCTTGCATCAGGCCCATGCCGCGGACGTCGCCGATGAGCGGGTGCTTGGCTTTCAGTTCGTCGAGGTGGCCGCGCAAGTAAGCGCCGGTTTCGGCGGCGTTGATCATGAGTTGGTGATCGTCGATGAAATCGATGACGGCTTTGGCGGCGGTGGCGGTCACAGGATTGCCGCCGAAGGTGGAGATGGTGGCGCCTTTGAGGGCGTCGGCGATTTCGGGGCGCGCCACGGTCAGGCCGACCGGAGTGCCGTTGCCGAGGCCTTTGGCGCTGGTCAGGATGTCGGGCTGTACGCCGTAGTGTTCGATGCCGAACCACTTGCCGCCGGTGCGGCCCCAGCCGGTTTGCACTTCGTCGCTGATGAACAGGCCGCCGAACTTCTTGACGATGCCGTGTACGATTTCGAAATATTCTTTGGGAGGCGTGATGAAGCCGCCGATGCCTTGAATGGGCTCGGCTATGAACGCGGCCAGGCGGCCCGAGGTGGAAGTGCGGATCATTTCTTCCATGTCGCGGGCGCAGCGGACGTTGCACGAAGGATAAGTGGCGCCCAGGGGGCAGCGGTAACAGTAGGCGCTCAAGGCGTGCGTGAAGCCGGCGGCGGGTGCGCCTCCCAAACGCCAAGCGCCTTGGCCGGAGGCGGACATGGCGAGCGCGGAGCGTCCGTGATAGCTGTGGCGCAGCGCCACCACTTCGTGCGCGCCGGTATAGCAGCGCGCGGCGAGAATGGCGGTTTCATTGGCTTCGGTGCCGCTGTTGGTGAAGAAACTCTTGGTGAGCTTGCCGCCGGGCGTGATGCCGGCGACGCGTTTGGCGAGCGCGACCTGCGGCTCGTTCGCGAACACGGTGGAGACGTGCTGCAGCTTGGCCATTTGCTCGGTGACCTTTTGGTTCACGGTCTCGTTGCAGTGGCCCACGCTGATGGTGACGATGCCGCCGAAGAAATCGAGGTACTGATTGCCGTCGGCATCCCAGACGAATTGATCTTTGGCGCGTTCGATGACGAGCGGCTCTTTGAAGTAATGGAAGACGCTGGGGAAGAAGTAACGCTGGCTGGCAAGGATGATTTCTTGCTTGGTCATGCGGTTTTTATAGCACACTCGGTCCTGAGGGCGGTTCGACTGAGAAAGCGGCGCGCACTTGATCGCTCACGCTGACCGGCTTTCCAGATTGGGCATCAAGAGGGCACCAGACTGTGCGCGCTTTGGCGAGTACGCTGCGATCGCTGGCGCGCAGTAATTCAGTGTGGCGTTCGAAGCGAATGCGGCTGGCGGTTCCTACCCAGGTGCGGGCGATGATGGCGTCGTTGAGGTACGCAGCTTGTTTATAGTCGATCTCGTGGCGCACTACGACCCAGAGTAACCGGGCTTGCTCGGCGGCTGGCGCAACCGACCGCCAATGCGCGACCGCGACATCCTGCACCCAGCGCAAATAGGTGACGTTGTTGACGTGGCCCATCTGGTCGATATCGGAAGGTTCGATGGCGATGGCGAGTTCGAAGGGCTTGGCCGTGGACTGCATGTTTACAGTATGCGCTGCTAGGATATCGGCATGGATCGCGATCAAGCTTTCGACATCGTGTGCGAATTTGTGAAATCGGAGAGCCTGCGCAAGCATATGCTGGCGGTGGAAGTTTGCGTAACCGCTTACGCGCGCAAGTTCGGCGAAGACGAGCAGAAGTGGGCGGTGACGGCTCTGCTGCATGACTTCGATTGGGAGATCCATCCGACTATGGATGAGCATCCGATGAAGGGTGAGCCGATTTTGGCGGAGCGCGGCGTCGACGAAGAGGTTCGGCGAGCGATTCTGTCGCATGCCGATTACAGCGGCGTTCCGCGAGTGAGCTTGCTCGAGAAAACGCTGTATGCTTGCGATGAACTGGCGGGGTTTCTGGCGGCCTGTTCCTACGTCAAGCCGCGGCGCAGCATCCAGGAGGTGGAAACCAAGGGAGTGCGCAAGAAGCTCAAGGACAAAGCCTTCGCGCGGGCGGTGAATCGGGAGGATATTTTGCGTGGGGCGGCGGAGATGGGGCTGGATCTCGACGAGCATATTGAATTCTGTATTCGCGCGATGCAGGCGCACGCTGCGGCGCTGGGGTTGGCCGGCCCCAGCGGCGGCTCCATTTGATATACTTCGGGCAAAATGAAGAGCACATTGGACATCCCGGCGACGCTGCTGTTGGTGCTGGCGCTTGCGGGCCCCGCGGTCGCTGGTGCGCCGGTGTCCTGTGACAGCTTGGCCTCCGCGGCCTTGCCGCACGTCACGATTACTCTCGGCAAAGAACGTGGCGGCGGGGGAATTTTCGCCTCCGGAAGGGTCTCGCGGGCCGGCGACTGCTTTCAAATCGCTTCCGGCGTTCTGCCGTGTGCAGGCTTCGCTTAAACCGGTGGAAGATTCCGACATCCGAATTGAGGTTTGGCTGCCGCTGGCGGGCTGGAATAATAAATTGCAATCGGTGGGCAATGGCGCGTGGGGCGGAGTGATCGGATATGCGGCGCTGGCGACGGCGCTTTCACAAGGTTACGCGGCGGCGAGCACGGACACTGGACATAAGGGCAACGACCCAACCTTTATTACGGACCATCCGGAGAAGCTGATCGATTTCGCCTATCGCAGCGTGCATGAGATGACGGTGGCGGCCAAGGGCATCATCACGACTTTTTATGGGCAAGGGCCGAAGCTGTCCTATTTCAATGGGTGCTCCACCGGGGGCCGGCAGGCGATGGTGGAATTGCAACGGTATCCGGCGGATTATGACGGCGTGATCGCGGGCGATCCGGTGTACGATACTTCGCATATTCAAGGGACCCAACTGTGGCTGTGGCAAATCTTCCATAAAGATGAGGCTTCTAGCATCCCGCAGGAGAAGCTGGCGCTGCTGCACGCGGCGGTGCTGGCGGCTTGCGATGCTCTGGATGGCGTCAAGGATGGAGTGCTCGAAGATCCCACGCGCTGCGGCTACGATCCGACCTTACTGCAATGCAAGCACGATGAGGCGACCGACTGCCTGACGGCGCAGCAAGTGGAGGCGGCGAAGCAATCCTATGTCGGCCCGATGAATCAGAAGACGGGACAGCCGGTGTGGCCGGGGCGCGAGTGGGGCAGTGAAATGGGATGGCTGAATCATTCGGGTAAAGAACCGAGCTCCTATGCGGCCGAGATCTACCGTTACGTGGTGTTTCAGAATCCAGACTGGGATTATCGGAACTTCGATTTCGAATGGGATGTGCCGCAGGCGGAAAAGACGCTGAAGGAAACCATGGATTCGGTGAATCCGGATCTACGGCCGTTCTTCGCGCATGGCGGAAAGTTGATTCAGTATCACGGGTGGAACGATCCGGGCGTGGCTCCCCAAGGCAGCGTCAACTATTACCGCGCGGTAGCTGCCAAGGTGGGCGGTGAGCGGGCGGTAAGCGATCGCTACCGGCTGTTCATGGTGCCCGGGATGGGACATTGCGGCGGGGGCGATGGCACCAGCACGTTCAATATGATCAGCGCTCTGGAGCAATGGGTGGAGGATGGACAGGCGCCGGATTCGATCCCGGCGTCGCGGGTTCGCAACGGCGTGGTAGACAGGACGCGCCCGCTGTGTCCGTATCCGCAGGTGGCAGCGTATAAGGGCTCGGGTAGCACCGACGAAGGCGGAAATTTCGCATGCCGCACTCCATAGAGTAAACTCAATCTAAGGATATGCGTGGCAGCGCACCCAGCAAAAGCCTCTCGAGCGAAGCGTACAGTAATGTTCGCCAGCGAATTCTGCGCGGCGAATTAAAGCTAGGGCAAGTCATCTCCCGGCGGACGCTGGCGAGCGAAATGGGGATGAGTTTTTTGCCGGTATCGGAAGCTTTGCTAAGGCTGGAAGTAGAAGGGCTGCTGGAAAGCCGGCCGCGGGCGGGGACGCGCGTGCGGATTCCGACGCCGCAGGACGTGGAAGGCCACTTTGTGGTGCGCGAGGCGCTGGAGACCCAGGCGGCGCGGCTGTTTGCGTTAACGGCCACCCCTGAGGAACAGGCGGAGTTATTCAAACTCGCGATTCAACTGGATGATATGGCGGCGGTGCCGGAAAATGACCGGTCGCAATATCTGAATCGGCACGAACGGTTGCATCGCAAAATCGCGGAATACACGAAATGCCAGGCGCTGGCCGATGCCATCGAGCAAACTCATGCGCTGGCGTCCACCTGGATGTGCGTGGGCAGCGGCGGCCACTTACCGCGGCGGCACCAAACGCTGGTGGAAGCGCTGACGGGCGGCGATCCTGAAGCGGCGGCGGCGGCCATGCGCGAGCACGTGCGCTCCAGCCAGCAAGAAGCGCTGGGACGGCTGTCCCCGTATTTCAAGCTGCAAAAGACGCGCGGCGTCCGCTACACGCGCAGCGCGAAGCAGCAACCACATTTGGTTTTAGACCGCTAGGGGGAGTTGCCTCGCAGGGCGCGCGATACTGAGAGATATAAGCTGTGACTCTCAGAAATCTAGTAGCGTTGTGGGCGTTCGCTGTGGTCTGCCATTCGACTGCCTGGGCGCAGGGCGGGACGCCCGAGCCGGTGTTCTCCGCTGTACCCTTCAATCGATGGCTGGCAGACGGGGACCAAACTCATTTCCGTTGGACCGCACGCGTTAACGGAGCAGAATTGAGCGGGCACCAGCGGCTGCTGACCAAGGTTGAAATCGAAGTCGATGGCGCCGAATTGGTCAGCCGGCGCGGCCATGGCCAACTGGTGATGATGATTCAGTTCCAGGACAGCGCGGAGCGGGTGTACCAGGCGCATGGAAGCATCGATCTCGCAGATGTGAAAGACGAGGCTGCGAAAAACAACTTTAACTACACGCAAGAAGCTTTTGTACTGCCCGGCGATTACCGCGTGAGCATGTTGATTTTCGACACCAAGACCGGAGAGCACAGCGCCGTCCAGAGACCGTTGCATGTGAATGGGCTGCGCAACGATCCGCTGCCGCAGGCCTGGAAGGAGCTGCCCGCGGTGGAGTTGCTGCACGCGATGGATGCGCCGGATGTTTGGTTCCGGCCGGACATTAAGGGACAGTTACAGTTGCCGCTCACCACCCGGCGTCCCTTGCGCATGGAAGTGCTGATGAACGCATCTGCGCCTGCGACGAGCCAGCGCTTGAGCATGGGTACCGCCAGCAGTCGCAGTCTGTCTAATCTAGTCCCGGCCCTAAAGGTGCTTTCGCAAATCGAGACAGTGGTGGTGGATTACACGCAACCCTATTGGATATTCCGAAACGCCGCGTGATCTTCGAACAAGAAACCGCCCGCCATTTGGATTGGGAGCGTGTGCGAGCAGCGCTTGACGGAGGCGGATCCCAACAAAATCGATGTGCGCGCCCTGGAACATCGCGAGCAAAACGCGCAGTTCTTCGTGCAACAGGTCCGGCAGCGTTTGTTGCCTGGAGAGGGGGAGCAGCCGTTTCGGGTATTGATCGTGCTGAGCGGGCCAACTACGTTTGACTCGGGTGAGGACATGCGTCCCATCGAGCCCAGCGGAAATCCGAATACGAAAGTGTATTACATCAGGTACCATGTGGCGCCGGACAGGCCTAACATAGGTACCCTGTTTGATACACCCGGATTGCGAGGGCGGCGCGGCTTCGGGGGAGCGGGTCAGGCTCCGCAAACGGCTCTTGAACCATTCGATTCCTTGGCGCCGCTGTTGAAACCTCTGCAACCACGCCTATTCGAGGTTTACGATCCCGAGCAGTTTCGCAAAGTGCTGGGGAACTTGCTGGACGAAATTGGGCGGCTCTAACTATTTCTCGGGCGTGTCACCGGGCGCTCCGGTGTTCGACGATCCCAAGAACAGCTTCTTGCCATCCGCGAAGGTCACGTCGCGGCCGTTGGCTTTGTTCGAGCCGTCCTTCGATTGATAGCCGTCGACCAGCACTTCCATTCCGGCCGTGACCGAGGCTTTGGTGACGCCGCGGCGCAGTAGCGTATTGGGGCTGCCGCATTCCACCATCCAATTAGTCACTTTGCCATCGGCGTCTTTCACGTCGATGTGAATCCAGGCGTGCGGATTGATCCATTCCATCTTGGTGACGGTACCGCGTAGCTTCACGGGCTTGTTGCCGTCGAACTCAGCCGTAAAGGCGTGGTGCGCCCAGATGGGCGCCGCTAGCAAACTGATGGTCAAAATGATGTTACGCATGGCATTGCTCCTCAATTTATTTGGCCTTCGCGGCTGCGGTTTTCTCTTGCGCGCGTTCGCCGGAAAGAATCCCGAACATTCCGTAGTTGCCTTCGTGGCAGGCGTATTCGTAGATGGGTTCTGCGCGCTTGGAAAGGGTCGTTTCGATGGTCCAGGGCTTGGTGTAGATGGTGGGGTCGTCGACGGTGGCGCGATAAATGATGGTCGCGGGGCCGGTGCGCGTGAAGCGTTCGGTGACGTGAAGGTTCTGGTCCGTGAAGCCGTCGTAGGCCACGCCGAAGCGGCTCTTGTCGTTGTAGGCGAAATTGGTGGTGTCGATCACCAGCGTGTTGCCTTCCCAATGACCGCGAGAATCGCCTTTCCACTGGCGGATGTTCGCTGGCAGATGCGGGCGGCCGTCGAGGGGAACGACGCGAACGTCGTGGACCATTTCGGCCATGATGGTGACGAAGCCAGGAGACTGCACGATTTGATAGTTGTTATTGTAGGGTTCGGGCAGCATCGGCGGGCCGGCGTTCGGGAACAGGATACAGCGTTCGCTCAAGGGACGGTTCTCGGGGCCGTCGGCGGGGTGCGCGGCGAAGTTGGCGTGTGCGTCGTCGAACTTTTTTTTGCCTTCGGGAGTCATGGGCGGTATTCTGCCATCGGACGGCTCGACGACCAGCGACGTGCGCCGAGTGTTCACGCCGTGGCTGCCGCGATCGAACCAGGCGCCGTTATAGGCGCGCCGCGCTAGGTCGGCCGGGCCACGCTTGCCATCGTCGCCACTCTCGACGTCGTTTTGCTGGAGGCGTTTCTGTTCGAAGGCGGCTTCTTCCTGCTCGGTGAAAAACTCCTTGCCGGCGAGTTCGGGCGGGCGCTGCAAGGGCGTGAGAGTTCCGTTGGTCCAGGTTCCCTGCAAATCCGGCTGGCCGTCGGCGGTGCGTGACGCAGTCCACGGGGTAGCGGAGTTTTTCGCTGGGGCTTGGGCCGAGGCGGCTGCGGCGGCCAGTGCCAGCGCGCTTAGGATTGCGAACGATCGATAGGTCATGACGACGCTCCTAGTCTTGTTTACGGGGCTCTTTGCGCAGATGGCCGTAGAGCAGCTCTTCAGTCATTTCCACGCATTTGAATTCCATCAACTGGAGATTTTTTTCGAGATGCCGGTAGAGCGGCATGCTGATCTTCCAGGGACGCGAGAATGTTTTCGGGTCGTCTATGGTGGCCTGGTATTGGATGGTGTCGGCGCTGACCGGCGTGTAGCGTTCGACCACGTGCAGCGAGTCGCTGTGAAAATCGCCAGCGCGATCAAACCAGGTGGAATCGTTGAGGCCGATCACGTCTACCACCAGCGTGTCGCCATCCCAGTGTCCGTTGGACCAGCCCATCCAGCTATCGGTGGGCGGCTCCTTGGGCTTGCCCATATTGATGTTGCGCGCGGCTCCTGCGTACTCGTAGGCGATCATGAGCGACTGCGTGCTTTGCAGGATCTGAAACGGGTAGGGCATGTAGGTGGCGCGCGGCACACCGGGCAAATAACACTTGGTTTCCGGGTCGAGGGCGAGGCGTTTCGCGTAGTTCTCTTGCTTGGTCTTCGCGGCGGCGGGCAGGTAGGGGATTTCGTTGCCTTCGACCACGCCGATTCCAGGAGGAGTGGCGCCCTGCGCTCCCATCGCTACTACCGGCGACATGGCGGGCCCGTGGGTGAGCAGATCCCAGTTGGCAGTGTTCATGGTCTGCCAGATGCCGTTCAAGTTGGGCTTGCCATCCGGCATCCGCGGGATTCTTGAAGGCGCCGTTTGTGCGATTAGCGGAATCGTCGCGAGCAGTAGTGCGGTTGCTGGTCCAAACGTAATTCGCATCGTCAGTTCCCGTCCCGTCGGGAAGTATATCGCATTGGGCTTACTTGCGGGTATCCTTGCCGGTGATATGGCTGACGTCCAGATTGTTCTCGTTGCAAATGTATTCGATGATTTCAGTGTTGGTGAGCAAGCGGAGAGTGGCCGTACAAAGTAAACGGCCGGGTGAATGCGCCAGGGTCATCGATGGTGACGTCGAAATCCAAGCGCCCGAGATCCGGACGGCGGTAGCGTTCGGTGATGTGCAATTTTTCGGTGTGCGGATGGGCGGCGAAATCGAACCAGAACTTGTCGTTGAAGCCGACGGTATCGACCACCAGCGTGTCGCCTTCCCACTTCCCGGTAGAGTGGCCGTACCAGGTGGGGTCGAGGTCCGGCGGATGCGCGCGGCCATCCATGAAAACCTGGCGGTAGGTGTGGATGTTGCCTTCGTAGAGGAACACGATCAGCGAAGGCGTCTGCACGATTTTCCAGGGGTAAGGCGCCATGCGGGGAACGCCGGCGGGCAGGCAGTTGGCTTCGGGATCGTCTTTCGACATGCGCTCCTGCGCGAGCTTCGCGGCCCACGGCTGAATGGGTAGCGTCTCGCCGGGCTTGAGCGCGCTGCTGATGTCGTAGATGAAATTGCGGTCGGGGCCCCACAGGCCGGAGAGGTCGGGTTTGCCGTCGGCGGTGCGCGGGGCAGGGCCGTTCACGCGTAGGTTTTTGCTTCGCCAGACCGGCTAGGGATTCACCGCCGCCGGCTGGATCGGTGGCTTTACCTTGCCCCAAGGCGAGAGTGCAAAGGAACAAGACCGCAAGGAACCGGTTCAACATCATGCTGTCTATTTTGTCAGAGCCGGAAGTGTGGTGAAGGTATGGGCGATGGGGATGCGGATCCCCAAAGCGCCGATCTGAGCGCCGGCGGGGGCGTCGAACTCGATAGTGCCGCGGACACCGGCAGCGGCGGGAACTGGTCTGAACCCAGAGTAAACGAACTGTGGCCATTCGCGGCGAGGGCGATGTTGCCGGTGGCGATCTCCGCGCCAGCGTCGTTGCGGACGATCACTGGCACGCTCACGGCTTGGGTGGATACGCTGTTTACGGCGACGCCGGTAGCGGTTCCGGCCGTGTTATCGAACGCCAGCAAGTAGGCTGCGGCGTTGCGGCTCTCTAAGGGCACCACGGCTTCCTGGCCGTTGGGCTGATAGCGGAAGATCACAAAACCGCTGATCTTGCCGGTGGTGGTGAGTTGCGCGGAGCCGATCTGCACTGCGTTCGCTAACGGGCCGTTCGCCTGTACCAGCAACATCGCGCCTCGCCGCCAAAGTGGGCGTGATTCCGGTCACCGTGGTGGGAGCGCCGCCTATCTGCGGGAGGGTCACCGACAGGGGCAGCGGATTGCCGTTGTCGTCCAAGAAATTGAGACTGGCGAGCGAGGGCGTGGTGCCCGCGTTCACCAATACGAAAGTGGTCTGCCAGCCGTTCGACACCGCGATGTGCGCGATGGACCCTCCGCCGGTGCCGATGTTGGCGAGCGCCGGGATGGTGGTGAGTGTGTTGCTGGTGCCGAGCGGCGTGGTACGGATGCCGAGCACGCTGATCTGGCCGCCGGAGGGCGTGTCGAATTCCACGGTGCCGTTCTTGTCGGCGGTGACCGGGAACAGGTCGGATAACACGAACGCGGTATGGCCGCCTGCCGCGAGCGCCGGTAGCGGGCCCGCTGCGATCTGGATGCCGGTGTTGTCGCGAATCACCACTTGGATGGTGGCTGGCTGCGTGGAGATGTTGGCGACCGCTACTCCCAGGACAACGCCGCTGGTGTTGTCGAAGGCCAGCAGATAAGAACTCGCGTTGCGGGTTTCGAGCGGCACCACAGCTTCTTGCGCGCCGGGGATCAGGTGGAAGATGGCGAAGCCGGCGGTGGCACCGGTAGCACTCACCTGCGCGGAACCGGTTTGCACCGGCGGCACTTGGGGCCCGGCGGTCTCGATCACCAGCGAGGCGTTCGGAGCGATCGTGTTATCGATTGACGGGGCCAGCAGACCGTTCAGAGGTGGCGGCTGCGGGAAGTCCAGCGTGAGCGGCAGCGCGCTGCCGTTGTCTCCGATGAAGCTGAGGCGCGTTTGCGTCGATGCGGAAGAAGTGTTGACCAGCGTGAAGGTGGTGGTCCAGTTCTCCTGCGCGGCGATGTGTGGCATGGAGCCGATGAAGTTCAGGCCGGTGACAGTAGCGCTCTGCTGCCCCACCACAAAGGAAAGACCCGCGACAGTGAAGCTTCCGGAGCGGACGCCGCCGGTGTTGGCTGCTACCTGGAAGGTGACGGTTCCGTTGCCGTTGCCTGCGGTGGCTCCGGTGAAGGTGACGAAGGAAACGGTGCTGGTGGCGGACCAAGCGCAGCCCGTGGGAGCAATGACGTTGATGACTCCCGTGCCGCCCAGAATGCTGAATTCCTGCGCGCCAGGGCTGATGCTATAGCTGCACGCCGTTTGATTGATGGCAACGGAAATTCCAGCCAGCGTAATGGTGGCGCTGCGTACTATGTTAGATGCCGCTGCGACGTTGAGACTGACGGTGGCGGGTCCAATGAAAGACGCCGGGCTCGTGAGGGTTACCCAATCCGGCAATCCTGAGACCGACCAGGCGCAAAATCCGTCGGTCTGTACGCCAATGGTGAAAACTCCACCCGCGCCGGTGGCTTGAATCGAGGCCGTGTTCAGAGCGAAGTTGCAGGGCGGATTCATGGCTCGAATCAAATTGTTCCCGGAATCGGCCACGAAGATTTGCCCAAAGGAATTCGTGGAAACGCCCAGGGGTCCATTAAGAGCGGCGGCAGTGGCAGGGCCGTTGTCACCGCTGTAATTCGGGGGGCCCATGCCGGCGAGGGTGGTGATGACGCCGCTGGAGACTTTTCGAATGACGTTGTTACCGGTGTCGGCGATGATCAGGTTTCCTGCCGGGTCGAGCGCGATTCCTGAGGGGCCGTTGATCTGGGCGCTGGTGGCCAGACCGTTATCCCCGCCGAAGGTAGCGGTCCCGTTGCCGGCAAAGGTCGAAATGATTCCATTGTTCACCATGCGGATGCGATTATTAGCCTGATCAGCGATGTAGAGATTCCCGGCGGCATCCAGCTTGACGTCCGCCGGGGCGTCCAGAGAGGAGGAAGCCGCGGGACCTCCGTCGCCCGCGTAGGCGGCGATTCCGTTGCCGGCAACGGTCGTGATCACTCCGTTTGCAAGCAGGCGAACTGCATTGTTTCCGTAGTCCGCGATGTAGAGATTTCCCAACGGATTCAGCGTGAGGCCAGAGGGTGAATTTAACGTAGCGCTGGTGGCCGCGCCATTATCGCCGGTGTAGCTCGGGACGCCGGTTCCCGCGATGGTAGTGATCACGCCGCCGGACACCTTGCGGATCACGTTGTTGCCGGCGTCTGCGATATAGAGGTTCCCGGAGGAGTCCACTGCAACTCCCCAGGGAGCATTGAGCGTGGCACTGGTAGCGGGACCATTGTCGCCGGTATATCCCGGCGCCTCCGTTCCGGCCACAGTGGTAATCACTCCGTTCAGCTACTTTGCGGACGACGTTGTGGTCACTATCCACGATGTAGGTTTCCCCGGAAGGGCCCGTCGCCGTATAGGTGGGACTCAGCAAAAGCGCGTTGGTGGCGGGTCCGTTATCGCCGATGTATCCCTGCAATGAGCCAGCGACGGTGGTGATGATGCCGCCAGCGACTTTGCGGACGACGTTATTGAAGTAGTCCGCGATATAGATGTTTCCCGAGGGGTCGAGCGCAACCGCCGTGGGAGCGTCCAGTTCGGCGCCGCTGGCTAGGCCGCCATCCCCGCTATAACCGGCAATCTGGTTTCCCGCCACGACAAAGCCCGTTCCAGTTACCGGCAAGTCAGTAGACGTATTGGCTATTATAAGACGAGATGTACAGGTTTCCGTCGGCATCGCTAGTGATACCGAGGGGTGCGGGAAATTGGGAAAGCGTGCTGAGCTGACCGTTGGTCACCTGGCGGATCAGACCGTTAACGGAATCAGCGATGTAAATATTTCCTGCCGCATCAACGGCAACGCTCCACGGCGAATTCAATTGGACGGAGGTTGCCACGCCGCTATAGGCGTTGAGTCCTGCGGTTCCGGTGCCCGCAACGGGGACCGTGACGCCGCCCGACACTTTCAGCACTAGATTGTTGCCGGCGGCGGCAACGTATAAGTTCCCCGAGGAGTCTACCGCGACGCCGGTAGGATTCGTCAGGGAGGCACCGCTGATGTTTACGGGGACGGTGGTGATCACTCCGTTCGACACCTTGCGGATACGGTTGTTGCCGGAATCCGCGATGTAAAGATTTCCCGCAGAGTCCAGGGCAATGCCTCCGCCCGGCAACAGACATCCGCAGATGGCTGCTTCGACGGCCGGCGCCACATTCAAATTCAATTGCGCGCTAGTAGCGGGACCGTTATCCCCGCTAAAGCCAGGCTTCCCGGTGCCGGCCACTAGCGTGAGCGCGCCCGTAGTGTCCATACGTACGATGACGGAATAGGACTGCAAAGCGATATAGATGTTGCCGATGGAATCCGCCGCGACACCCGTAACCAGGCCTAAGCTCGCGGAAGTGGCTGCGATGTTCTGCGGCACGCCGCCACCGGCAAAGGTTTGAATGGTGTAATTCTGGCCGAGCGCAGCCGTCGCAAAAGCCACGACCAAGAGCATCGGGCAGACGATCTTTTTCATTGAGACGCAATTCCCCCTGGGCCGGCGCAACGGCAATGAAGACTAGACGTCTCCAGCGGGGAAAAGTTTACTTCACAGTTAACGCGGGTTTTGGGGCCAAGCTTCCCGGTGCGAGGTTCGCAGACGATAAAAAGTAGCCGGCATCGGGCGCGACGGCTTCAAGGTTCAATGCGCGCAACATCGAACGGGCCGTGCAAACCGCGGCGGAAGTGACCGGCATGCCAATACGATCTTCGACGCGCGGGATGACGGGCAGCGAAGGCATCTGCACGCAGGCGGAAACCACCACGGCGTCGGCGCCTTTGGTATTCAAGCGCTGGATATCGGTGAGCAGGTTCTCGGGATCGCGGCGGCCGACGGCGAGGTTATCGGGAATAGAGAGCGCGATGGAATCGATCACGGCGATTCCTTCGCTGCGGATGTAGGCCACGACCAGATCAGTCAGCGCCGGCATGTACGGAGTGATCACGGAAATGGAGCGCACACCGGCTAGCTTGAGTTCGTCCACCAGCGCTCCGGCGGAGGTGATGACGGGCGCGGGGTGGCCTTCCTGCTTCATGATTTCGGCCAGCTTGCTTTGCGATTCGCAATGGTAACCGCAGCCCATCGACATGATGGCAACCAGGCAGGCGTAACCCACAACGTCGACATCGGCGTCGGCCAGCTCGGCGGCGCAACGGAGGCTGTCGCGATCCATGGCCTCCAGCTCTTCCTTCACTACCTTTTTCATGCGCATTCGGCTCGAATGGAACGTGAAAGTTCCGTCTTCGGGCAGGGCCCGCTGGCGGCCCAGCAGAATCGCCGGGATTTCGGTTTCCATGGTGGTGTTGGAGCTGGGAACGATCTGGCCCACGCGATAGTTTCGTTTCATAGGTGTTACCGATTGCGATTGTACATCGAATGGACGGGTAGCTCAAAGTCTGACATATTAGTTCCATGCGAATTTCGCACTCCTTCTTTTTTATTGCGCTAGCGGCGCTGCCGCTGTTGAACGGTCAGTCAAAACCGGCGGGCGAGTGGCCCATGTACAACCGCGATCTGGCGGGGTCGCGCTTTTCGCCGCTGACACAGATCTACTACCAAGAACGTCGGCAAACTCACGGAGGCATGGACCTTCAAGCTTCCCCGGCATCCGAGTAGCGGAGGCATCACCGGCGGTTATGAGCTGACGCCTATCGTCGTGAATGGCGTGATGTACATCACCAGCGTGGATACCGTGGTGGCGCTCGAACCTGAATCGGGCAAGGAACTTTGGCGCTACAAGGTGGCCGCCGGACAGGTTTCAAAACGCGGCGTCGCGTACTGGCCGGGCGATGCGAACAATGCGGCGCGCATCATCTTTACAGCGGGGCGCAAGATGGTGGGGTTGAATGCGAAGACCGGCAAACTGGACCCGGGCTTCGGCAAAGAAGGCGAAGTGGATATGGTGGTGCCGTACGACTCCGCGCCGGTTGTGTATAAGAACATGTTGCTGGTGGGCGCGAATACCGGCGAGGCGCCGGCTACAGGCCAGCCAGGCGACACGCGCGGTTACGATGCACGCACGGGCGCGAAAGTTTGGGATTTTCACTCCGTGCCGCAGCCCGGCGAGCCTGGCCATGAAAGCTGGGAAGGCGATGGCTGGAAGGATCGCTCCGGCGTGAACAACTGGGGTTTTTCGTTGACGGTCGATACCGAGCGCGGCATTGTCTACACGGTTTTCGGCGGACCCAATACCAATTACTGGGGCGGCGATCGCCATGGCAACGACCTGTTCGGCAACTCGGTGGTGGCGCTGGATGCCGAGACCGGCAAGATGAAATGGTATTACCAGGTGGTGCATCACGACATCTTCGATTACGATCTGCCGCCGGCTCCGCTGTTGATGGATGTGACGGTGAACGGCAAGAAGGTGCCGATTCTGGCGCAGACTACCAAGTCGGGCTACATGTATATTCTGGATCGCGTCACCGGCAAGCCGGTGTTCGGCGTCGAAGAGCGTCCGGTGCCGAAGAGCGATGTTCCCGAGGAGCAGAGCTCTCCCACGCAGCCGATTCCCGTGAAGCCGCCGCCGCTGGCGCGCAACAGTTTCAAAGCCGAGGACGTGGTCACCGCCGCCGATACCAGCGCGGAACACGCGAAATTCTGCCAGGATCTGATGGCGCGCAGCGGCGGGTTCATCAACGAGGGTCCGTTCACGCCGTATCCGTACCGCGCGGCGGGCGCGCCGGTGCGCTCCAGCATTCTGTATCCGGGCTCGATCGGCGGAGTGAACTGGGGCGGCATTTCGGGCGATCCACGCACGGGCTATATATTCGTGAACTCGCAGGACGAGGCCAGCATGGGCTGGATCGAGAAGAAGGCCGACGGCGCGGCGGTGAAGTACGACCGCAACAGCATCGTGGGGCCGACGTCGCGCTTCCAGTGGTCTGAAGGCGGGCGCTCGGGCAATATTTTGAACTCCGGCGCCAAGGCGTGGCCGTGCCAGAAACCACCATGGGGGCAATTGATGGCCATCAACGGGAACACCGGCGATGTGGTGTGGAAGATTCCTTTCGGCGTCACCGATGAACTGCCCGCGGGTAAGCAGAACACCGGGCCGCCTGAACATGGGCGGTTCGATGGCCACTGCCGGAGGGCTGCTGTTCATCGGCGCGACCAACGACAAACGCTTCCGCGCGTTCGATTCGAAAACCGGAAAGCAACTGTGGGAAACGCGGCTTGCCATGAGCGCGCATGCGAATCCCAATCACCTATCAAGGCAAGAACGGCAAGCAATACGTAGCCGTGGTGGCCGGTGGAGCGAGTGCGATTGACGATCCGCCGGGGCCGAACGACTCCGACGCTCTGATGGTCTAC
The DNA here is from genome assembly GCA_963745995.1 of Bryobacterales bacterium. Taxonomy (GTDB): domain Bacteria; phylum Acidobacteriota; class Terriglobia; order Bryobacterales; family Bryobacteraceae; genus Palsa-187. The sequence goes on along the minus strand of CAVUZF010000004.1, from coordinate 664,868 downwards.
GCGTTACCCTAACCAGTTATGACTGAAGAATTGCTGGACAAGCTCGCGATCCGCGAGTTGCTGGAAAATTGGGCGGTGTGGCGCGACGCAGGTTATTGGGAGCGCTTCCGCACGGTGTGGCATGACGACGGTTTCATGATGGCCACTTGGTTCCAGGGCACCGCGGACGAATTCATCAGCATGAGCCGCGCGGGCTTTGAACGCGGCGTGAACATCCTGCATTTTCTGGGCGGATGTTCGATCGATCTGGCAGGCAACCGCGCCGTCTCGCAGATGAAGATGACCATTTCGCAGCGCGCGCCGGTTCACGATGTCATGGTGGACGTGCTGTGTACCGGGCGGTTTTACGATTTCCTCGAAAAGCGCAACGGCAAATGGGGTTTGGTGTTGCGGCGTGTGTGCTACGAGAAAGATCGTATGGACCCCGTAGATCCGGCGCAGACTGTGAAGCTCGACCCGGCGGTGCTGGGGCGCTTTCCGGTGGGCTATCGCAACTTGGCGTATCTGCAATCCGGCCTGGGCTTCAACGTGAAACTGGATTTGCCGGGACTCGCCGGCCCTGCGAACGATAAGCTGTACGCGTTTGGCAAGACCTGGCTCGAAGGCGGTTCAATCGAGGACGCGCGCAAGTGATGACCGGCAAGATCGCGCTCGAAGAACACTTCGCGCTGGCCGAAACATTGGGAGATTCGGAACGCTATTTTCCTCCCGCAGTGTGGCAACGGATGTACAGCGCTCTGACCGACATCCATGAAAAGCGCTTGGCGGAGATGGACCAGCACGGCATCGAGACGGCGATTCTGTCTCTGAATTCGCCGGCCATACAAGGTATTTACGATACGCGGCGCGCTATCGAGATCGCCCGTATTGCGAATGACTTTCTGGCGGAGCAGGTTGCGAAAAATCCGCCGCGCTTTCAGGGATTCGCGGCGCTTCCCATGCAAGATCCTGACGCGGCCGCGCGCGAGTTTACACGCTGCGTGAAGGAATTGGGATTCCGCGGCGCGGCGGTGAATGGGTTCTCGCAAAAGAACGTGGAAGATTCGGCGGTTTACTATGACACGCCGCATTACGAATCCTTCTGGGCGACGGTGGAGCAACTCGACGTGCCGTTTTATTTGCATCCACGAGACCCGCTCTTCAGCCGGCAGCAGCATTATGAAGGGCATCCATGGTTTGTGGGGCCGGTGTGGGCGTTTCGCGGTCGAGACTTCCATCCATGCGCTGCGCTTGATGGCCAGCGGGCTGTTCGACCGCCATCCGAAGCTCACCATTATCCTGGGGCATCTGGGCGAGGCCATCCCTTTCAATATCTGGCGCGTCGATCATCGGCTGCGCAAAGACGCGCGCGGCATGCCCGCGAAAAAACCTTTGGCGGAGTATCTGCGCGAGAACTTTTATCTGACCACGAGTGGAAATTTCCGCACGCAAACGCTGATCGACTGCATGCTCGAAGTGGGCGCGGATCGCATTTTGTTTTCCGCGGACTATCCGTTTGAGAATATGGCGCGATGCCGCCGAGTGGTTCGATCATGCGTCCATCAGCGAGCCGGACCGCGTCAAAATCGGGCGCAGCAACGCCAAGAAGCTGTTCAACCTTCCCTAGCCAGCGGCGGGAAGTGGTGGTGCGAAATTCCATTCGCCTGCTCGTAGGCGTGCGCTATTTGAAGAACACCGAAGTCGTCGTGATGCCGCCCGACGATCTGCAGGCCCACCGGCAAGCCTTCCTCCGTAAACCCGGCGGGTACGGAGATCGCGGGCAAGCCGGTCACGCTGATGAAGTAGCAGGAGCGCATCCAATCCACATAACTCTCCATGCGCTGGCCCGCGATTTCGGTCACGTACTCCTGCTCAATATCGAACGGCGGCACCTGCGCCACCGGCAGCACCAGGAAATCGTAGCGCGTCATGAATTCGCCGATGCGTGCGAAAAGCTGTGAGCGCAGTGTCTCGGCTCGGGCGATTTCGGGTCCCGTGAGGCGTGCGCCGTGCTCGATTTCATCCACTACGGTGCGTTTTATCGGCTGCCCGAGTAACGCGTTGTACTGCTGATAAAAGCTGAGCGCACGCAGCGTCTTGAAGGCTTCATCGGCGCCGGAGAAATCGGGATCGGCATCTTCGGTGATGCATCCGATCTCTTCGAACGTTCGGCGCTGCGCGTTCACCACTTCGCTGACACGCGGGTCGAAGGGCAAGCCCGGCAAAGTTCGCGCACCAGGCGATGCGCAAACCGCGGCAGTCACGGTCCAGCGGCTTGGCGAAGCGCGATCCGGGTTCGTGGATCGATAACGGCGCCCGCGCATCCGGACCGGCGATGGCCGACAGGAACAACGCCACGTCTTGAACATTGCGCGCCATGGGGCCGACAACGCTCAGCGGGCTCCAGGCATTTCGCGACGGAACGTTCGGCACGCGTCCGGGCGAAGGGCGGAAGCCGACCACCGAACAGAAGCTGGCCGGATTGCGCAGCGAGCCGCCGAAGTCGCTGCCATCGGCGATCGGCAGCATCCCGCAGGCCAGCGCCACCGCCGCGCCGCCGCTCGACCCGCCGCAGGTTTTCGTTAGATCCCAGGGATTCCGCGTCGCTCCGAATACCTGATTGAAAGTCTGCGACCCGGCGCCGAATTCCGGCGTGTTGGTCTTGCCAATCGTGATCGCTCCTGCCCGCTGCGTGCGCTCGACCAACAAGGTGCTGAAGTCCGGAACGTAGTCCTTGAAAATCGGCGACCCGAAGGTGGTGCGCATGCCGCGCGTCTCCGCCAAATCTTTGTGAGCGATGGGAAGGCCGTGCAGCGGACCCAGGAACTCGCCGCGCGCCGCGGCTTCATCCGCCATAGAGCCTGCTCGCGCGCGTGATCCGGCGCCAAGGTCACAATGGCGTTCACTTGCGGATTCACGCGCGCGATTTGCGCCAGGTGCGCCTCCAGCACTTCACGCGCGGAAAGCTCCTTGCGCCGCATGCTGCCGGACCAGTTCAGTAGAACAGTGGGCACATGATATTATAGGCATCCAGGAGCTAACTCTATGGCTTACAAGCTGACAGTAAACGGGAAAGCGGTCACGGCCGACGTACCCGCGGATATGCCCTTGTTGTGGGTGCTCCGCGATGTTCTGAACTATAAAGGCACCAAGTTCGGCTGCGGAGCCGGTTTGTGCGGAGCGTGCACGGTGCACGTCGGCGGCAAGCCGGTGCGTTCGTGCCAGACGCTGGTCGGCAAGGTCAGCGATGCGGTGACCACCATCGAAGGCCTATCGCCGGATGGATCGCATCCCGTGCAGCAGGCCTGGATGGAGCTTGACGTTCCACAGTGCGGCTATTGTCAAGCGGGGCAGATGATGTCGGCCTCGGCGCTGCTCGCGGTGAACGCGAAACCCACCGACGCGGATATCGACCGCGCCATGAACGGGAATATTTGCCGCTGCGGAACGTATTTGCGCATTCGCGCCGCGATTCACAAGGCGGCATCGATTGCGTCGACGGGCAACACCGACAAAAAGCCGGTAACCACCGCGCAAGTAGCGAAGTAGGAGGCCACCATGAAATCCAACGCTCTCAAAAACAACGGTCTGACCACTACCAGCCGCCGCTCTTTCCTGCGCTTGACCGCTATCGCCGGCGGAGGCGTGATGCTCGCCTTCTACGGGAAGCCGGAGGAGGCTCTGGCTCAAGCGCCGGGCGCTCAGCCGCCGGCGCCGCTCTTGCCCAGCTCCTTCATTAAGGTCGCGCCGGATGGCATGGTGACCATCATGGCGAAGAACCCGGAAATCGGCCAGGGCATCAAGACTTCGCTACCGATGATCATCGCCGACGAGTTGGATGTCGATTGGAAAGACGTCCGCTTGGTGCAGGCCGACCTCGATCCCGTGAAGTACGGGCCGCAGGTCGCGGGCGGCAGCACGGCGCTGCCGACGAATTGGGATCCGCTGCGTCTGGTGGGCGCTACCGGACGCGCCATGTTCGTCACCGCCGCCGCGCAGACTTGGAACGTGCCTGAGTCGGAGCTGACCACCGGCTCCGGAAAAGTGATGCACAAGGCGTCGAACCGTACCGTCGGCTACGGCGCGCTGGCTGCGAAAGTCGCCACGCTGCCGGTGCCGGATGCGAAGACGGTCAAGGTTAAGGACCCGAAAGACTACAAGATCATCGGCCAGCCGCTGCACGCCTACGACAATCCGTTCGTGGTCACCGGCAAGCCGGTTTACTCGATCGACTTCACCGTGCCCAACATGCTGTGGGCCATGTACGAGAAGTGCCCGGTTTACGCGGGCAAGGCGACCAGCGCCAATCTGGACGAGATCAAGGCCATGCCGGGAATCAAGCATGCCTTTATCGTCGAGGGCACTAAGGTGCTGACGGGCCTGATGCCGGGCGTCGCCATCGTGGGCGATAGCTGGTGGCAGGTGAAAGTGGCTCGGCAGAAGCTGAAGGTGGTTTGGGACGAAGGCGCCACGGTTTCGCAGAGCAGCGCGGGCTATCTGGCGCGCGCCAACGAACTCGGCCCGCAACCGGCGGCATTCGATATGCGCATCGATGGCGACGCGGACACCGCGCTGAAGGGCGCCGCGAAGAGTGGTGGAAGCGTCGTATGCTTATCCGTTCCTATCGCACGCTCCGCTCGAGCCCGAAAACTGCATCGCCAAGTGGGACAACGGCAAGCTGGAACTGTGGGCTCCTTCGCAGACTCCCATGGCGGGCCGTGCGCAGGTGGCGCAAGTATTCGGCATTGCGCCCGAGAACATCACCTGGCATCTGATGAAAATCGGAGGCGGTTTCGGACGCCGCCTGACCAACGACTACGCGCTCGAAGCCACGGCCATCGCGAAGGAAGTGGGCCAACCGGTGAAGCTGCTGTGGACCCGCGAAGACGATATGACGCACGATCACTATCGTCCGGCCGGTTTCCATTATTTGAAGGCCGGCGTGGATGCCGGCGGCAAGATGACCGCCTGGCAGAACCATTTCGTGAGCTTCGGTGAAGGCCAGAAGTTCGCGCCGCGCCGCCGAGATTCCGCCTAACGAGTTCCCGGCGGGTTTTGTGCCGAACTTCAAGTTCCAGGCTTCGACCATGCCGATCGGCGTCCCGACCTTCGCGATGCGGGCTCCGCGCAGCAACGCGTTTTGCTTCGTGTTCCAGTCGTTCATCGACGAGTGCGCGCACGCTGCCGGTAAGGACCCCATCGAGTTCCGCCTGGGGATGCTCGCCAACACTAAGATCATGAACCCCAAGCCGGGCCCGGTGCCTAACGGTTTCGAATTCGAAGCCACGCGCATGCGGGGCGTGGTGGAGGCGGTCCGCGATCTCTCAGGTTGGGGCAAGAAAAGCCTGCCCAAGGGGCGCGCAATGGGTACTGCGTTCCAGTTCAGCCACCGTGGTTACTTCGCGCATGTGGTCGATCTCAGCGTTGACGCCAACAGCAAGGTGAAGATCCACAAAGTGTGGGTGTGCGGGGATATCGGCAGCCAGATCGTCAACCCCAGCGCCGCGGAGAACATGTGCCAGGGTGGCGTGATCGAAGGCATGAGCCACGCCATGGCCTGGGAGATCACTATCGACAAAGGCCGCGCGATACAGACCAATTTCGATCGCTATCCGCCGACCCGGCTGATCCAGGCGCCGCCGGAAATTGAAGTGCACTTCGTGAAGACCAATAATCCGCCGACGGGTTTGGGCGAGCCTGCCATGCCGCCGGTGGCTCCCGCCATCGCGAATGCGATTTTCACGGTGACCGGCAAGCGCATCCGCACGCTGCCGCTGTCAAAGAGCGGATTTAGCTGGGCATAGCCCGGCAGATCATCTAAAACGAAAAGGGTCGGCCACTCCGGGCGACCCTTTTATTTTTGAATGCGCTTTCTAGCGGAGCGCGCAAGGCGTGGGGTCCCAACCAGTGGCATCCGCCTGCTTGCGGAAGTGCGTGCTGCGCTGGAAAGGGCGCGCCAGATACATGGGATCTTCGATCAGCGTGGTCACGATCAGGTACTGAACGCCATCAGCCTCTTTGACCAAATCATAGTGTTCGGTGATGACGGCGTTCGCGCTATACGGCACACCGTTGCGCTGCAAGTAAGCGGGCTTGGCCTTGGTGATGACGACGTTGAGATCGCCTCCACGGGCTGTCTCGCCCGCTTGTGGAGGGCGGCCGCCGGCGAATTCCCAGTTGGCTTTGGCTGCGCCTTGCAGCGTACCGTCTTCGCTCGCGGGAACGGCGCCGAAGTGGAACAAACGCGTCTGCGTGCCGGTATCGGCTTCCACCTTCAGCGTGTTGTCATCCTGCCAGATGATGTGCAGCCGCCCGGTCATGCGCGTGATGCCGCCGGCGCCATAGGGCAGGCACTGATTCCCGGCGGCTTCGTCCTTAGCCGGGTCCCACGCGAGGGCGATCTTGCGGGCCTCGGGAGTCACGGGAACGTTGGGGAAATCGCCGGGCGCGGGGGTCATCATGCGGTAGCGCCAATCTTCCGTGATCAGCGCCACCCAATACCCTGTGAGATCGATGGGAGCGACATCCTTAGCGTTGCGGGGAGGTCCACCGCCGCCGCGTCCCTGGGCCGCTATTTGGCCGGGAGCCGCCAGCATCAACACCGCCGCTATCGCCACTACGGGCGCCGAGCGCCTGAATATTTGGAGCTTCATCGTTTTCCGTCCTAATTTTTCTGCGTGAGGCTTTTGTAGACGGCCTCGATGAACTGGTCAGTGGTCCAGATGCCGCTGGTCGCGCCGTAGATGCCGTCGTAATCCATGGTCAGCTTGGCCGCCTTGATCTGGTCGAGCGTCAAACCGCGCTTGATGGCGTCCTGGATGCGGTCGCGGATGATGGTGGTCATGTCGCGATAGTACGCGACATCGGCGGAATCCGTCACTCGACCATGACCCGGAACAATGTATGTGCCGCCTTCAAGACGGAACTCCGGCACTGCGATTTCGAGAATCCGGTTGAGCGCGTCAATCAAGCCGTTGATGCTGCCGCCGCGAGCCAGATCGACGATGGGATACCGTCCGGGAGTGAAAATATCGCCCGTCGCCAGCACGTCCGAGCCGCGAAAATACACCATGCTATCGCCGTCCGTATGCGCCGCTGGCATAAAGAAGATCTGCACGCCCTCGCCGTTGAAAAAATGGCTCAGATTCATGTATTCGGTGTGATAGGTGTCGGTCGGCTGCGCCTCGAACACCACGGGCGGCTTCATCGCGGCCATGGCATTCAGAACGTTCTCGTGCGCATAGATCTGTGCACCTTCGTTCAGATTACGCGATACATTACCGCCCGTAAACGTTTTTCCGGATAGCGCCAGCTTGGCGTTGCCGCCGACATGGTCCGGATGCACGTGCGTATTAATGATGAAGCGAATGGGATGCGGCGGCGCGACATTCTCGCCGGACAAGCCCTTGGTCGCAACAGTTTCTGCGAGTTGATTGACGGCAGCTATCACTTTATCGCTCATGTTAGCGAGTCCGGTGTCCACCATTAAAATTCCGTCGGGACCGACCGACAGAGTGATGTTGCCACCAGCGCCCGACAGCATATATATGTTGCCGCGAACCGGGAATACCTTCAACTGCGGCGTCGGCGTCTGCGCAAAACTAAGCGTGGCCCAGCCAATCGCTCCCGCGATGGCCACAGCCGTGAAGATCAGAAACTTTTTCAAGCGCCTCCTCCCACCTGCCGCGGACGCTTGCCGATCACGCCCTTCATTTTTTTGCGGTATTCAGGATACATCGTTTCGGCGCCGCCGCGGGTAGCTTCAAAAGGCACTCCGTAGCGCTCGCCGAACTCAGGCAGAAAGGTGTTCTTTCCTGGAAGGATGGTCGGTACGGTTCCCTTGCCGCGTTCAATTTCGCGCACCACTTCGCAGGGATACGGCGCGATCTGCTGGTGTACGTCGAGCTCATAATCTGTGGTGCGCACGAAGGGCTCGGTGAGATACACCGGGTCCGTCACAATGGTCATCACCGTTAGCCAGTTGCCGTGACGGATCCAATGCTCGGTGAGGCTGGCTTTTTCGCTACGCGCCACACCGTTGCGCCGCATATAACCCTCTTTTAGGTGCGTGACGGTGGTGGTCAAGACATCGCCATCCCATTTCGCAGTGGTGAAACCCGCCCAGGTGTACGGGGCTTCCGCGGGAGGATGCGGACGTCCGTCCAAATAAATCGCACGATCGACGGAGCGCAGCCACTCGGCGTGAAACGCCGTGATCTCGCGCGTCACAGGATCCACTTCTTTCGAGATGCGCAAATTCGACGGCCCGCGCCAGATGTAATCGGCCGAATGCGGACGGCACTGCCACTCCGGCAGAGTCATCATCGAGGCGCTCCAGGTATCGGCGCGCATGCGCTCGGCCGCGTTGATTGGCAGCCCCAGATAGTCACCGAGTTCAGGACCCGGCACACGCTCCAGCTGATCTTCGTAAAAACGGGGCGCCCACTCGCCCGAAAAATCCACCTGCGCCATTGCCGGTACACCGATCAGCGCTAATCCCAAAGCCGCGAAACCCGCACGTTTAGATCGAGTCACGTTCACCTCCAGATAAACATAGCACTATTAGTGATATTTCAGATAGGTGCCGCATGTCAACTACCATTTAGAACGGTGGCGTCGGCTTTAAGCATATAAGATATCCTGTCATGAGGAGTGGGAACGTGACTTTCTTCAAACGAGCGATCATCCTAGGGCCTCTGTTCGCCCTGTGGGCCTGCGCCCCCGTCTTCGCGCAGAAAGATATCGCCGGCGAGTGGGACAACCGGTTCGACGAAGATTTTCTGGAACGCATCCCCGGCCCCGACATCGGCGACTACCTGGGCATTCCGCTAAACGACGCCGCGCGCCGGCATGCCGATAGCTGGGACGCTTCTCTGCTGACCCTGCCGGAACATCAATGCAAGCCGCACCCGTCCGATTACGGCATCCGCGGCCCCGCGCAAATGCGTGTGTGGAAAGAGATGGATACCGTTTCGCAGACGCTGATCGCCTATCACACGCACATTTTCTGGCAAGCTCCCGAGCGTGTCATTTGGATGGACGGCCGGCCGCATCCGCCGGACTACGTGCCGCACACCTGGCAGGGCTTTTCCACGGGTAAGTGGGAAGGCGATGTGCTGACCATCACCACCGATCATCTGAAGACGGGTTGGATCCGCCGCAACGGAATTCCACGCAGCGAAAACGCCGTCATTACGGAACACTGGGTGCGCCACGGAAAATACTTGACCGTCGCGACTATCGTCAACGATCCGGTGTATTTAACCGAGCCCTTCATCCGCACCACCGATTTTGTCGCCAACCCGGATCAGCAGATTCCGGCGTACCCCTGCGAATCCGTAGTTGAAATCGACCGTCCGCAAGGCACCGTTCCGCATCACCTGCCTGGGACCAACCCGTTTCTCACTGAATTTGCGATGCGCTACAACGTTCCGGTGGAAGCCACTCGCGGCGGCGCGGAGACCATGTACCCGGAATATCGCATCAAGATGAAAAATTTCCCCAAGACCACTAAGGCGGCGCAATGAGAGTTCTCACGTTCCTCGTGTTAGCCGCGTTTCTCAGCGTGGCGCCTGCGCAGCAGAACCCTCCCGCCGAATTGCACACGCTGCATGTGCAGGGTAACGTCTACATGATCGTGGGCGCTGGCGGGAACGTCACCGTACAGACCGGCGACGACGGAATTTTGCTGGTGGATTCAGGGCTGCCGGGCAACACCGATAAGCTGATCGCGGAAGTCCGAAAGATTTCAAAAGGCCCCATCCGTTATCTGATCAACACCCACGTTCACCCGGATCACGTCGGCGGCAACGAGAAAATCTTCCTGGCCGGCAGCACCGTCACAGGCGGCAACGTCACGGGCGACATCCAGGATGCCGGGGTCGGCGCCACCATCATCGCGCACGAAGCGGTGCTGAATCGCATGAGCTCCGCCACCGGGAGCCAAGCCATGCCTGCCAAGGCGTGGCCCAGCGACACCTACTTCACTAAGGAAAAGAAGCTGTTCTTCAACGGCGAGGCGGTTCTGCTCTCGCACATTCCCGCGGCCCACACCGACGGTGACACCATGGTGTACTTCCGCCGCTCCGATGTCATCAGCGCGGGCGATCTGTACGTCACCACCAGTTACCCCATCATCGATCTGCAACGCGGCGGCAACATTCAAGGTATTCTCGAAGCCCTGAACCGCATGATCGACATCAGCGTCCCCGCCGACAAGCAGGAGGGCGGCACATATATTATTCCGGGACACGGCCGCGTGGCCGACCAAGCCGATCTGGTGGAATATCGCGACATGACCACCATCATTCGCGACCGCATCGCCGACGGTGTCAAGAAAGGTTTGTCGCTCGAACAGGTGAAGGCCGCGCAACCGACACTCGATTACGACGGGGTTTATAACAAGCCCGGCGGGTTCTGGACGGCGGACCAGTTCATCGAAGCCGTCTACAAGAGTTTGAGCGCGAAAAAGTAGGAACGTCATCATGATTCACAAATTTTGTATTGCCGCAGTTCTCTTGGCTTCCTTCGCGATGGCGCAACCGCCCGCTGGCCCGCCGCCACGTCTTTCGGCCAAGGAGGCCGCCCCTGAAGACATCACTGGCTATTGGGTATCGATCGTCACCGAAGACTGGCGCTGGCGGATGCTGACTCCGGCCAAGGGCGACATCACCAGCATCCCCTTGAATCCCGCGGGCCGCAAGACTGCCGAAGCGTGGGATCCCGCGAAAGACGAGGCCTCGGGTGATCAGTGCAAAACCTATGGGGCTCCCGGCTTAATGCGTCTGCCGACCCGCCTGCACATCACTTGGCAGGACGACAACACTTTGAAAGTGGAAACCGATGAAGGCACACAGACGCGGCTATTCCATTTCGGTGGATTCATTTATAGCGGGCCGCCACCACCCCTACGACAAGGTATCTCTATGGCAGAGTGGGACGTCAGCCATCCCACATTCATGGGCTTCGCGCCGCCGCCCCCGCCTGCGGGCGGAAAGCTGCCTGGCTCTTTGAAGGTGATCACCACCAAGCTGCTGCCCGGCTATCTGCGTAAAAACGGCATCCCCTACGGCGCAGGCACCACGCTCACCGAGTATTTCACGCGCACCAACGAAGCCAAGGGCGATTCCTGGCTGCTGCTGACCAGCATCGTCGAAGATCCGCAGTACCTGGCCAGCGATTTCCTGACCAGCGATCACTTCAAGCGCGAAGCCGACGGCTCCAAATGGAATCCGACACCGTGCCAAGCGAGGTAAATATGAAAATCATCGATCACAACAGCATCACCGAAGTCGCCGTCGAGCAAATGGCTTCGACGCCCGACCCACGCTTGAAAGAAATCATGGCGTCGCTGACGCGCCACCTGCACGCCTTCGCGCGCGAAGTGGATCTCAAGCCTGAAGAATGGCTGGAGGGTATCAAGTTCCTCACCGCCGTGGGCCAGAAGTGCACGCCGCATCGCCAGGAGTTCATCCTGCTCTCCGACACGCTGGGCATGAGCAGCCTGGTGAACGCGCTGCACGACCGGCGCGCGGTGGAGTCCAGTACTAAATCCAGCCTGCTAGGTCCCTTTTACCGCCAGGACCTGCCGGCTCGCAAACTTGGCGAATCGATCTCCGGAAAGTCCACCGCGCCCGAGGTCACGCTCTATGGGCGCGTCAGCGATGCGACGGGCCGAGGCATTCGCAACGCGACCGTGGAGATCTGGCAGCCCGACGAAGAAGGCTATTACGATCTGCAAAAGAACGATCCTTCGCAGATGGACTTGCGTGGAAAGTTTCAGACCGACGCCGATGGCCGCTATCATATGCGGACCATCGTCCCGTGCGGCTATATGATCCCGATGGATGGCCCCGTGGGCGACATGATCCGCGCACAAAAGCGCCATGGGTATCGTCCCGCGCACATCCACTTCCTGGTTTCCGCGCCCGGATACCGCGAAGTGGTGACGGCGCTCTACGTCGCTGGCGATGAGCATCTCGATACCGACACTGTGTTCGGCCCGGACGCGTCGCTGGTTGTGACGGTTGAGAAGAACGACCCCAATTCGCCGATCCCGAGCCTGCCCAGCCTGCACTTCGACTTTCGATTAGCCGCAGCGAAGCAGGATGGCTTGGGACGTGTGGGCGCCGATCCATCGCAGATTATCAACGAGCCGCAGAGCGTCAGCCGTTAACGCTGAAGTCCGCCGGGGCCAGCAGCATTCCACTGTTATCTCCGCCTTCCCGCATAATAGCGGTTACATGCGGACCTTCCGATTAACCCTCGAATACGACGGCTCGAAATTCTCCGGCTGGCAGGCACAGATCAATGCGCGCAGCGTCCAAGGTGACCTGCAACGAGTCGCCGACGAACTCTTTGGAGTCGAAGTTGACCTACAAGGCGCCGGGCGCACCGACGCTGGCGTGCACGCCGTGGGCCAGGTGGCGCATATCAAGGTGCGGAAACTCCGCGACGACCTGCCCCCCGCCCGCATCTTGCGCGAGCTGAACGATCGCTTACCGTCTTCCATCGCAGTGCTCGAATGCGTCGAAGCCGCGCCGGCGTTTCACGCGCGCCACGATGCCGTTTCGCGCGCCTATTTTTACCAGATCTCCACGCGCAAGACCGCGCTTTCCAAACGCTTCGTTTGGTGGATCAAGCAGCCTTTAGACGTCACCAGTATGCAGGTGGCAGCGGCGTTGATCCCTGGCCGCCATAATTTCGTCTGCTTCCGCGCGGCGGACCCGTCACGCCCCGGCGAATCCACCACAGTTGTGGTCACTTCCGCTGAAGTGGGCGTCGACGATAACCTGATCGTATTCCGCATCGAGGCGTCACACTTCGTCTGGAAAATGGTGCGCCGTCTGGCGGGCACGCTGGTGAAGGTAGGACTCGGCGAAGTCAGTGTCGAAGAGTTTGCCAGCCTGCTGACCGGTCGCAAAAACCCTAAGCTGGACGTAGCGGCATGGACCGCTCCTGCCTCGGGACTATTTCTGGAGGCAGTGCGCTATTAATTGAGCGCCGCGCGCTGATCGCCCAATAGACTTTGGATTTCCTTCTCGTAGGTGCTTTTACTCACGAGTCCGGTGTGCGTGAAAGCGATCCGGCCGTCCTGGTCGATGATGAAAGTTGTGGGCAATGAATCTACATCCCCATAGGATTTAGAAACCGCATCGTTGCCCACCACCACCGTGTAGTCGATCTTCTTCTCCGCCAGATAGGGTTTGACGGATTTCCATCCGTCATCGTCGAGCGACACGCCCACCACCGCCAGCCCGCGATCCTTATAAGTCTTGTTGAATTCCATGAACCAGGGAATCTCTACCTTGCAAGGCCCGCACCAAGTGGCCCAGAAGTTGAGCAGAACTACCTTGCCCTTGTAGTCCGCCAGCGTAACTTTCGCGCCGCTCGCGTCTGCCAAGGTAAAGTTCGCCGCCGGTTTCCGGTCAAGATGCTGCTGCGCCTTTGGCGCTGAAGAACAGCCCACCACCAGCCCGCTGATCAGCAGCAGGCTGGTGCCTAGAGTACGTGCAATTTGAGTCGGCAAGGGGGCTCCGCTGGTTACTTCTTCATCGTGATTTTGGAAACCATGACGGTGTCGCCCTTCATGTCCCCTGTGAGCTGCACCGTATGGCCGGCATGAACCTGCAGTAGCGGCGAATCTTGGTTGGAGATTTTGTACACCTTCCCGTCGCTGACGAAAACGAATTTCCCGCCGCCCTTGACGCAAGCGAGCGTGCAATCGCGATCCGTCAATCCGGCGTGGGCGGAAGTCATCTTCGCGTGACTGGCACCACAGTTGCTGTCGCTGATCTGACCCATCCAAGTCCCGTCCGCGGCGGCGGCAAATGACGCGAACGCAGTTAACAAGCCCAGACAACATAGACTTTTCAAGACTTTTTTCATGGTAGAACTCCTTTTGATCCCGTTAAGGGACCGACTTCACTTTACACCAATCACTTCGCCGGCTGAACCCTCCCGGTTACGGGGTCCCGTCGTAACTTTTGAGCCTTTACCATCGAAGTAAGGAATTAGTGGACTATTCCGTGCGCCTAGTCAACGATGTCCTAAGCTCCTCCGGGAAGGAAAAGCGTGGCGAGGACACTGCCCTAGTGCGCTTCAACGAAGGCCGGCTACGCGATCTGATGGTTCGCTACCAGCAGGGTGACGCCGCCGCCGTGGAAACCCTGGTGACGAGCTTGTCGCCCGCGTTACTCCGCTTCTGTTGGGGGGACGGGATGTCGCGCAGCGATGCCGAAGACCTGCTGCAGGATTGCTGGCTGCGGATCCACCGGGCCCGCCATACTTATCTGTCGTCAGAGCCGCTGCTGCCCTGGATCTTCGCAGTGGCCCGCCATACGCGCCTGGATGCCTTTCGCCGCCGGCGGCGGCGGGGAACGCGGGAGGTGCTGGTAGCCGAAAGCCCCGAGCTGGCCAGCGCTGTCCCGCCTCCGGAGAACGGCGTCATGGATCTGCTGAACCGGCTGCCCGACGGCCAGCGGGAAGTGATCGTGATGTTGAAAGTGGTGGGGATGAGCCTGGAAGAGGTGGCGGCCGCGACCTCCTCCACGGCCGGAGCAATCAAGCAGAAGGCGCACCGCGCCTATGCTGCGCTTCGCCGCATGCTGGCGGCCGGAAGTACTGTTTGAAGAGGAAAATCCATGGCCGAGCTACATTTACCAGACACCAAGATTGACGAAAAAATCGACCGGCTCCTGGAGCTTGTTCCCGCGCCGGAGCTCTCGCCCGATCTCCGTCGTAAGCTGAGCGGCGATCTGGGAGCTTCGCTCGGGCCCGTGAAACCGCTACCATCGGCGCGCGTGTTGATGTTCCAGTTTGCGTCTGTCTTTTTACTGTTTGCGGCGGCCCTCATCGCAACCATGGGTGTCGCGGGACTCCGCACGCTTCAGGTCTGGCAGGCGCTGGGTGTAGTCGCCATCCTGGCAATTGGGGTGTCGTTTCTCTCGCTGGTTCTGGCTCGGCAAATCCGCCCGGGCAGTCTGCAGAAAATCCCCGTTGCGCTCTCCTGGACTTCTTACGGAATAGGTTTTCTGACGGGCGCCGCCCTCCTGTTTCCCTGGCACGAAAGCAAAGGGTTTGCTTCCCAAGGCTGGCCCTGTCTCTTGACCGGGTCGGCGGTGGCGATTCCCGGCGGCATTTTGTTCTGGCTGCTCACCCGCCGCGGCACTCCTCTTTCGACCGTCGCTTTTGGAGGCACGCTCGGTGCAATCGCCGGCCTTCTTGGCCTCACTGTGCTTCAGTTTCGCTGCATCCATCAGGACGCCGCCCACGTCATCGTCTGGCACGGTGGGGTTCTGCTGGTCTCGATCGTCGCTGGCGTTCTGATTGCCCTTGTGTTAGAACGTACTGTAAGGAGCACCTAGCAATGAAAGCCTTCTACCGGATTCTGAGTGTCGCCTGCCTGCTTGCCAGCCTAACCTACGTCGCTTCTGCCGCCCAGGTGACGGGCATTTTGATGGATAAGATGTGCTCTGCATCGGCTGTGAAACAAGGACAGGCATTCGCTACCAAGCACGACACCAAGTGCGCGCTCGAGTCCGATTGCCAGAAGACTGGATACGGCGTCTTCACTGCCGACAATAAGTTCATCGCGCTGGACACCGCCGGCAATGCGAAAGCTGCCGCGGCACTGAAGGCCACCAAGAAGACCGATAACCTGAAAGTCACCGTCGAAGGCGAAGTCACCGGAGACACCATCAAAGTCGCCAGCCTGAAGCTGCAATAGATGAACCACAGATTCCGCTCCTCGATTCTCGCGGTTCTGCTCGTGCTGCCGTTGGCTGCCCAAGCCCTAAAACCTTGGACCGCGCAGCGCACGCCGGACGGCCAACCGGATCTGCAAGGGGTCTGGTCCAACCCCACCATCACCCCCTTCGAACGTCCCGCGGAATTTGCCGGCAAAGCCACGCTGACCGAAAAAGAGGCTGCCGAACTCGAAGCCCGCGCCGCCAAGGCCAGGACCGATGGTCCACCGAAGGCGGGTGACGTCGGCAATTACAACCAAGCCTGGTTCGATTCCGGAACCAAAGTCGTGTCTACCCGCCAGACGTCGTTGGTAGTTGACCCGCCCGATGGCCGAGTCCCCGTGAAGCCCTCCGCCGAAGCCAAGCGGGATTACGACCTCGCCCACGCCTCCGATTCCTGGGAGTATATGAGCGTTTGGGACCGCTGTATAACCCGCGGTGTGCCAGCGGGAATGTTCCCGGCCGGTTACAACAACTCCTATCAGATTCTGCAGACACCCGGTTACGTTGTGATTTTCTACGAAATGATCCACGAAACCCGCATCATTCCCGTCGACGGCCGGCCGCACTTGCCGCCGAGCGTTCGTCAATGGAATGGCGACTCGCGCGGCCACTGGGAGGGCAACACCTTGGTAGTCGACACTACGAATTACAACGGCAAAGGCTGGATCGCCACCAGCGCCGCCACCGGCCGCATCAAAGGCATTCCGCAGAGTGAGGCCTTGCATGTAGTCGAACGCTTCACTCGCGCCGACAAGAACACTATTTTGTATAAGGTCACCATCGATGATCCTAACGTGTACACGCAGCCCTGGACGTTATCGATCCCCTTGAGCCGTGAAGAGAATTACAAGATCTACGAATACGCCTGCCACGAAGGCAATCATGCCGTCGAGAACGTCCTCGGCGCCGGTCGCGCCGCTGAAGCCGCAGCGAAGAAGTAAGCTAGCGCCCGGGCCCCGCTAGTTCCTTGTGCATGAGGTAACTGATCTCGATGGGTGTGTCATCCATCGACTTCACCGCCAGTAGAATCTGGTAGTAGCGCGGCAGCTTGCCGTCCGCCTTGCGCATGCGCGAAACAATGCTGCGCGCTAGGATGGGGTCCGTGAAAGCTTCCACGCCGGCCGTCGGGCTGAAAGCGCTGGTGCCCGCCAGGTACAACACGTCGCCTTTGCCGTGCACACCGGGCGCGTGCGTGATCAACGTATAGCTATCGTCCACCGTGCTTTTGGCTGACCGCGGAGGCGGGTTCCCGAGAAACGCGAGTTCCCCGTTTACCGGATGCAGATTCCGGATGCCGTCGGGCTCCAGCACCAACTCTTCTTTCAACGGCAACGCCTGTAGCTGCCGATTGCCGGAGGGGGGCCCCAGGAAAACCAGGTTGCCCATAATAATGTCGGGCATCGAGAGTTCCTGGCTGCTGGTCACATAGACATTCTGCTTGCGATCCGCCAGGAACTGGCCCAGCAGGAACGCACCGTTCGCAGTCGAGACTCCCGTCAGATTCCCTGATTCCTGGGTGGCCAGGACCACCACGAGCGGCCGGTCCTGTGATAGGAGGGGAGCCCACAATTCCCGCAGCTCCGGCGTCCATGTGGTCGGGGGCGTCAGAACCGCCGTGGTCCGTTCCACCTGGCGCAACCGCAATCCGAAATAGGACGCAAAGGCCACTGCCGCGATGCAGCAGCGTCGCCATTAAAATCAGGGCCCGCTTGCTTGCGGGAGACGCGGGAATCTCGATCAATCTCCGGTTCCGGGAGTGGCTCCGGTATTGCCACCGCCGGACGCGGTTCGAAAGTGACCTTGAAAGCGCCCTTAGGCAAATCCACGATGATCGGATCTGCGGTACCCTCCGTCCTGTAATACTCCGCCAGCTTCTGCCGCAGCCGCGCCATATGCATTCGCACTACGGATTCCTGGCGAGGATCGTACGACTCCGGCTTCGCGAATACGTCCAGCCCGACGGTATATTCTTTTAGGTTGTCCGCCTCGCCCGAGAGCGATTTTTCCGCCAGGTAATTCAGCAGATTGCGGTGGACCTCAGAGGTGCGGAGCGCCTTGCTCTGAAGAATCCGCCGAACTTGGGCGAGATTCGTTTCTGTCTCAACAACCATTGCTATGTCTGCCGGCTACTGCGCGGGCGCCAGCACGAAATCGAATTCACAGGTGCAGAACGGCGGTTCCGCGCCGAATTTCTCCGCGGCGGCGTCCTTGGTCTTGTGTTCCGTGAATTCCGTGATCAGCGAATTCTTTACGCCAAACACAGCGTCTCCATCCAGATATTTATCGATTGAATCGAACACATGCGTGGTCACCGGCGAATAGCCCGGTGCCGACACCACGAAGTGCACGTGCGCGGGACGCCACGGATGGCGGTTTGTGGCTTCGAGCATCTTTCCCACCGGGCCGTCTGAGGGAATCTGATACGCCACGGGGCGCGTCGTCTTCACCAGATAGCGGCCGTCCTTATCGGTTTTGAATCTGCCGCGCATATTCATTTCACTGAGCGACGCATCCTGGACATCATAGAGGCCATCCGCCGCCGCCTGCCAAACGTCCAGCTCTGCGCCGGCGATGGGTTTCCCGTGCACGTCGAGCACTCGGCCATACATATAAGTGGTCGTGCCATGACGATCCGCCCCGATGATGCTGTCTCCGTATTTTTTTTCCGGCGCGCCGCCGCGGTGGAACGGGCCAAACACCGTCGATTCCGTGGCGCCCGCGGGCTTGCGGTTGCTGATCAAATCGGTGACCATCGAAACGCCCAGCGTGTCGGAAAGAAGAATGAATTCCTGGCGCCGATCGTCGCACATCTGGCCGGTCTTGGTCAAAAATTCGATGCCCTTCCACCATTCTGACTCCTGCAGTTGAACATCCTTCAAGAACGCGTGGATGTGCTTCACCAGGCTCTGCATAATCTGCTTCAGGCGTGGGTCTTCGGTCCCATCGAACCGGCGGAGAACTTCGGCAGTGATATCGTCTTCGGTAGTAGGGCGAACTTTGGTTGCTGCTGTCGACATGATGATTTCCTTCCCTGGAAAAACCGGGGGCGGCCGGGATAAACCAACCGCCCTTAATTATAGTCCCACGGCGGGATTGCGTCGCCACCCGAATGGCCAGCAGCGCTAAAACGGCCCGCCAGGCGCGCGTTTGATGCTCGCAATCACCTGCCGCTCTTCCTTGTGTGGGTCGTTCACTACCCGGCATTGGTTGTCGAGAATCATGGTCGGGCGGGTGGCCGCGTTGTAGGCCGGCCAGCTGCCCACGCCCTTGCCGCTGGGATTGCCGGTTCGCGCGAAATTGGCCCACGCCTCGGACATCTTATCCTGCAAGGCGTAGCGGTCCTCGCCAGTGCCGGTCATCGTCTTGGCTAAGTCCACGTTGGCGAAAGCGAACGGAATCTCCAGCGTGTGATACGACTTCATCTTTCCCTCGCGTACCGGCGAGCGCCACGATGAAATAATACACGTACGCCGGCGCCTTGGCCTGCGCCACTTTGCGATCTGCCTCCGTCAGCACCATCGCGCGGACGCCCACGTCGGCCGTCGCCTTCATGAACACATCGATGTCGCTGATATTCTTGTGGACTTTCTTATAAACATCGATGACCTTGGCGGTATCGGCATCATCGGCGCGCAGAAATTTCTTCAGATTCTGCTTCAGTCCCGCATCGTCTAGCGGATCGAGCGAGTAAGGAAACAACGGGCCGCCGGCAAAGAATCCCATCTCCGTTTCAGTGCTGCCGAGTAGCATCGGCACCGTGGCGGAGGCGTCAGGAGCCGTCGGATCGAAAGGATTGGTAGGAAGCGTTTTGCCATCCACCACCGGACCGAACGCCGCACCCGCCGGCCCTCGCAGCGCCGCAATCAGTTTGTCCATGGGCATGTTCTGCAGTTCGTCAACCTGGCTAGGCTTCAACCCCAGCGCGGCTAAAAAAGCCGTCGCATTCTTCGTCGCCACGTCCGGCGGAGTGCCGCGCAGCGCCGCACCGCTTTGTACGATAGCCCGGTGAAACAATCCCTTTAGCGGAGGGCATCGCCAGCAGCGTGCTCACTTTCCCTCCGCCGCCCGATTGCCCGAAAATCGTTACGTTACCGGGGTCGCCGCCAAACTTGGCGATGTTATCCCGCACCCATTCGAGCGCCGCCACGATATCCATCTGCCCGACGTTCGACGACTGCGCGTACTTCGTCCCGCCCAACTCAGCCAAGTACAAATATCCGAAAGCATTCAAGCGATGATTGACGCCCACCACGACGACGTCCTGCTTACGCGCCAGATTCGCGCCGTCGTAAATACTGAAGCTGGCGGAACCGCCGACGAATCCGCCGCCATGCAGCCACACCATCACCGGCCGCTTTCCGGTGCCGAGTCCTTGCGACCAAATATTGACCACCAGGCAGTCCTCGCTGAGCGGTTCCTTAGGATCCGTGGCCAGCACTTCAGGCGGCTCGATACCCGGCATCACTTGCGGCGAGCGTCCACCGAATTGGGTACAGTCTTTCACGCCAGCCCACGGCTTCGGTTTCGCCGCAGACATGAAACGCCCCGCGCCGGCAGTCGAAGCGCCGTACGGCACTCCCTTAAAGCCGTAAACTTTGTCTTTGGCGAAACCGCGGATCTTCCCGGCTGTCGTTTCGACTGTCGGCGCGTCGTCGGCGCGTAATGCACCGGCCATCATGCCTAGCCAACGCGCTCTGTTGAATAAATGTGCGGCGTTTCATCGTGCCGATTATACTATGCTGACTTTTATGCCCAATGTCAGCCATCTGGAATGCAGCCTTTGCGCCCAACGCTTCGAGGCCAACCAGATTCACAACCTCTGCCCCTGCGGCGGAGCGCTGCTGGTCCGCTACCATCTCGACGCCATTCGCCAGCTGTGGACTCGCGATTCGCTCGCCCAAGCCAAGCCCGACCTGTGGCGTTACTGGCCGGTTCTGCCGGTGACCAAGCGCGAATCGATTGTTTCGCTAGGCGAGGGTATGACTCCGCTGGTCGAGACCAAGCGACTAGGCGCAGCCGTCGGAGCCAGCGATCTCTGGGTCAAAGACGAAGGGCTCAATCCTACCGGTTCCTTCAAAGCCCGCGGTATGACCGCTGCGATCTCCATGGCGCGCGAGCTGGGCATCACCAAGATCGCCGTTCCCTCAGCCGGTAACGCCGCCAGCGCGGCTGCCGCCTACTCCGCCGCGGCCGGCATCGAAGCACACATTTTTATGCCTATGGATGTCCCGCAAGCCAATTTCATTGAGTGCAAAGCCCTGGGGGCGCACGTGACGCTGGTGAACGGCCTGATCAGCGACTGCGCCAAGATCGTCACCGAGCGCAAAGATCAGGAGGGCTGGTTCGATGTCAGCACGCTCAAGGAGCCCTACCGCATCGAAGGCAAAAAAACCATGGGCTACGAAGTGGCCGAGCAATTCGACTGGGAGCTGCCCGACGCCATCTTCTACCCCACCGGCGGCGGCGTGGGCCTCATCGGCATGTGGAAAGCTTTCGACGAACTCGAAACCCTGGGTTGGATCGGCAGCAAAAGACCCAAGATGATCGCGGTACAAGCCGCCGGATGCCAGCCCATCGTCCGCGCCTTCGAACGCGGCGACCAGCGCGCCGAGTTCTGGCAAGGCGCGTCTACGGTCGCCGCCGGATTGCGCGTGCCCAAGCCGCTCGGCGACAAGCTCATCTTGGACGCTCTGCGCGCCAGCAGCGGAACCGCGATTGCGATCGACGATGAAGAGATCATCGATTCCGGGATCGAACTGGCATCGCTCGAAGGCATTTTCGCCGCCCCAGAAGGAGCCGCCTGCGTAGCAGCGCTGCGCAAGTTGCTAGCTAGCGGTTTTCTCAAACGAAGTGAGCGGATGGTCATCTACAACACCGGCTCGGGCCTTAAATACTTGGAAACCTACGCGGATCGCTATCCGCGCGGAGCGGTCTAGATAGCAATGAATTGAGGAGGCGCACTAGCAGCAGGGCCGGATACTCCCCGAGATTGCCCTCAGAGACGGCCGTGTCTCTCGAGGTTCGGCTAGGATCCGAATCCAATGGGCCGTTTGGGCTTGCCGGGCGGATCAATCAGCTTCTTGATGGCTTTGAAAATCTCTTGAATTTCATGGTCGTGCACGTCATACTTGCGCTCCAGCATCTGCAGTTTTTGTGCGAGGATCTTATGGCTCGCCGCGTACCGTCGAAGCTGCACAAAAGCCCGCATGATCGCAAGATTCACTTGTATCGCGCGCGGACTCTTGAGAACCGAAGACAACATGGCGACGCCTTCCTGCGTGAATACATAGGGTAAAGAGCCTCCCAAGCTTCGTCGCGTTGGTATCACATTCTGTGATACCAACGTTTCAGCTTCCTCAGCAGTCAGCTGAAACATGAAGTCTTGCGGAAACCGGTCAAGGTTGCGCTTCACCTGTTGTCGCAGAGCGATAGGTTTGACTCTATACAATACCGCCAGGTCGCGATCCAGCATGATGTTGAGGCCTCGAATGGCGTGGATGCGGCGCTCCACGACTCGACGGTTAGGGGAAGGTTTGACGGTCTGGGCACGTAATGAAGTGCGACGGGCCAGGCAGAAACTCTCAGAAAAATTTGGCCCCAGACGGCCCGCCGTTGGTATCACAATCTGTGATACCAACGATCAACGGTAATCTCTATCGTTTGTAAAATGGTGGAATCTGCGCGTCGTAGTTGATAAAGATCGACTTCGCGTCGGTATAGTCGTGGATCGATTCCACGCCCATATCACGGCCATATCCGGATTCACCCACGCCGCCGAACGGCGACCCAGGGCTCACACGTTTATAGCAGTTCACCCACACCATACCGGAGCGGATCTGCGCAGCCACGCGATGCGCGCGCTGCAGACTGTTGGTCCACAAGCCGCCGCCAAGGCCGTAGACTACGTCGTTCGCGATCTCCATCACTTCAGCTTCGTCCTTGAAGCGCGTCACTGTCACGAAGGGCCCGAAGACTTCTTCCTGGCACACGCGATCGCTGGGCTTAGCTTCGACCACCGTGGGCTCGACATAGTAGCCCTTGGCGAGTTCCGGATTCGCCGGCGCCTTGCCGCCGTCAATATGTTGCCGCCCTTGATCTTTGGCCACCTCCACGTAGCTGAGCACCTTGTCGCGATGCCCGGCTGAAGTCAGCGGACCCATCTCGGTTTGCGGGATCCAGCGGATTGCCCAGCTTGATCGACTTCGCCAGCTTCAGGAATTTGTCGAGAAATTGGTCCGCGATCTTCTCCTGCAGCAGCAAGCGCGAGCCGGCGATGCAGGCCTGCCCCTGATTGTGAAAAATAGCGAACGCCGATCCACCCACCGCGGCATCAAGCGGAGCATCGTCGAATACGATGTTGGCTCCCTTGCCGCCCAGCTCCAATTGCACGCGCTTCAAATTGGTCGCCGAAGCCTGCGACGATCTTGCGGCCAACCGGGGTTGAGCCGGTGAAGGCGATTTTATCCACGCCCATGTGCCGCGCCAAGTGCTCGCCGGCAACGCTGCCAGGCCCGGGAAGGATGTTGATCACGCCCGGAGGGAACCCGACATCGGCCGAGAGCTTGGCGATTCGCAACGCGCGTCAGCGGCGTCAGTTCCGCCGGCTTCATCACGCAACAATTGCCCGCCGCCAGCGCCGGAGCCGAGCTTCCAGCTCACAAACATCATAGGGAAAGTTCCAGGGCACGATGGAACCCACCACGCCCACCGGTTCACGCAGAACGTAGTTATGGAAGCCCGGGTCCACCTGGACCACCCGGCCGTCGATTTTATCGGCGATACCCGCCATGTAACGGAAGGTCGCCACCGTGCGTGCGACATCCAGATTTTGCGTATCGCGGATGGGATGGCCGGTATCAAGCGTCTCCAGCAATAGAAAGATATTCGCGATCGGCTTCAATCGCGTCCGCAAGCTTGAAGATCAAGCGGCCGCGTTCGGACGCCAACATTTTCTTCCACGCCGGAAAAGCCTTGCGGGCGGCCTCCACGGCAAGGTCCATATCCTTCGTGCCGGCTTCGGAAATCTCACACAGCACACTGCCGTCGTGCGGGTTCACTACAGGAATACGCCCACCATCGATCGAATCGACGAACTCGCCGTTGATGAACAATCGCGTTTCAATGTCGAGTTTCGGGGTTACTTCTACACTGGTCGCCATTCCAAATACTCCTTTATAAATGCCAACACCAAAAAAGAATGCGGGGCGCGGCCTTCCTTCAGGCCAACTCACGCCCCGCTGTCGAGTGCCTAAAACTCTACCGGGTAAGGCGGCAGTTCGCCCGAGGAATAGCGCTTGGGCAGCGAGCCGTCGTTGTTTTCCCAAACCACCAGAATGGAGCGCTTGGGAGAATACCCGCGATGACGAATATCGGCCGGCATCGCCGCCACGTCGCCCGCTTTCATGGTGACCTTCGCGCGAGGCTTGCCGGTCTTGCCGTCTTCGACGTCCCAAACGATCTGGTCGGTGACCTGGATGAACCACTCCACGCGATCGTTGCCGTGTGTGATGGGCAGAATATGCTCTTCCGTGGTGGCGCAGAACTGGCTGTCGTCGACGCAAGAGAGCACCGACGGATTCCAAGTAACGTCGGAGCGCGAAACGTAGCCGAATGCGTTGTAAGCGTGGACTTCCTTCTCAAACCCGGGCTCGGCGTGAACTTCCGGCTGATCCTGCGGAATATCGGTAAACTGCCGGTTCACCTTCATGCCCATGGCATCGTCGCGCAGACGTCAAATCGCCCGGCAAACCCACCATGCGCTTGGCCACGATGCGCTCGCGGCGGATGGCTTTCGAGTTATTGCCGTGCTTGACGCCGAAGGGAACGCCCGTCTCGCCGGGTGCCGCGAAAGGATCGAAGCCCTCGTTTGTCCAGTCATCCAGCATCGCTTCGAACACGCCCTTGAGGTCTTTCGAGTCGAACGTCTCGACGTAATGCCGGTTGGCGCTGCGGTAGGATTCGTTCAACAGGCCGATGAACATCTCCACCGTGCCGTAGTGGTTGATGGTCCCGAACACGGTGTCGAAATTCACAGTGCCGTAGAAAAATCCCCACGCCACGTCGCGCATCAGAGAGCGCAGAAAGGCGTCGATGGGAATAATGTGCTTGCCGCCGGGATAACTGATGTTGGCGAAGTATTCGTCGCGTTCAAACTTGAACTGTCCGATCGAGAAGTTCTTGTAACCCAAAGACCGTGTCTGGGTTTCGGTGTTAACAACCGTTGCAGTACTCATAGTATTCTCCTTTGATCTTAACAAACCGGCTACTTCTGACAGATGTCCGCCCAGCGTTCCAAAGTGCAATCGCCGAGGATGCTCTGAATAAGCAGAACCCCGGGCTTCGCGCTACGGAACTGGTACGCCGAATTCGCCGGCAGCAACGCCTGATGGCCGCGGCGCACCTTCACCCATCCCATCTTCTTGCCCTTGGGTTCGCTCGCCAACTTCACCGCGCCTTCTTTGCCCGCGGGAACTTGCGCCGAATCCGGCTTAATGAAATGGATCTCTACCTCGCCATCCATAATGACGACTGACTCGTCATGATTGGCGCTGATACCAAGGCGAGTTTCCCTCCGCCCGCACCGCTTCGATCACGTAGCGCAGGTTCTTGCCCACCGCGACCCGCTCGTAAGGCTTAAACTTGCCGGCAACCTCAAATACGTTGGAAAAAACGTAGTGTTTAGGGTCGTCGTTGATAACCTCGACGCCACCCTTCTGGTAATTATCTAGCGACCCGAATTGGGTTTGTGGACTGCTCATGTGGGATGATTTACCTCCTTAGAATTGCGCTATACGAAAAGCGATGCATTGCTAGGATACTACGTTCCAACCGTCCTTGGGCACTGCCGGTTTGGATGCAATGGCGGGCGAGGCGGGTTCTTCTAAGCCGCCACTCCCACCGGTTTTCGCGAGCCGCCGCCGACTTTCTTAGGCGCCGTTTCCTTCAGGAACAACGAAACCACGATTCCCAAAAGAACCGCTCCCAGCGGCAAAAATAGAATGTTCTGGATGCCAAAATTTTGGGCGACCCAGCCACCGATCACCTGCGCGATACCGGCCAGAAATCTCACCTGAACCAACTACGATTCCAATAGCTGCCGAAACCAATCCCACCGGAGCCGACTCCGTGGCGATGGGACCAGTGAGCAGTGCCACCAGCCCAAGCGTGAAAAATGCCCCTACGAACAGGAAGGCAAACAGCAACCCGCTGTGCGCTCCGGTTTGCTGAAAAATGTAAAGCATAACCGCCGCGCCGAGGAAACCCAGGGTAGCCGTGGCCTTTCGTCCCTAAGAAATCCGAAATTCCGGGCCAGGCAAACTGTCCGAAGAATCCGCCGAAACCGACGGCCGAGGCCACGAAGCCGGCCTCCTGCGTGCCCAACTTCAGATAAGCGGTCAGATAAATAGGCAGCATGCCGCTCAGCACGAAGACACCAGTCATCGCACAGAACAAGGCGGCCATGGATAGCAAAATGTTGCGGTTCTTCAGTACCTGCATCCAACTCCCCTGCGGAACGGGTTCGTGCGCTTGACGCGCCTTGGCGGGGATCTTTCCCGGGTCACGAATCACGAAGTACATCAACGTCGCCAGAATCAGGCCGGGAACAGCCACCAGTACGAAGATCCAGCGCCAGTTCATGAACCTCAACAACTGGGTGGCGATGATCGGGGCGAACGCCAGCCCGAACAGTGCGAAACCGCATTGTTGCAACCCTTGGTTGATCCCGAGCCTCCTAGGATGAGAAGCGTCATTGACGGCCGCAAAGCTGGTAGGCGCGAAAGTACCCTCCGTGAACCCCATGATGGAGCGGATAAAGATGAGACTGATCAAACCAGTGGCCATCCCCGAGAGCCCAGAGAGCAGCGAAAACCCAATGAGCGCCGGCAGCAAAACCTTGCGGCGCCCAAACTTATCGGAGACTCCGCCCATGATGAAGGCGAAAAAGCCCCAGGACAAACCCAGAGCGCCGATGATGGTCCCAGCGTCCTGCTGATTCAGGTTCAGGTCCTTCATGATCGAAGGAAGCAAGGGAGCGATGATCCAGCGATCGAGCCCGACTAGGCCGAATCCCAATCCCAGCAGCGTGACTGCTTTCCATTCGTACGAAGTGTCCCAAGCCTTCTGTGGTTCCGCCATGTTGGAAGGTTCTCCTTAAAAGACGCCCGTGTGCGCCCAACCATTATAATGCTGCGGGTTGGGTTCCGCTACGCGCAAACGGCCAGTACTAAGCTTGCCCAGCGTGGGCTTTGGCGGTGCGCTCGTTCAGATCGCGTAGTACTTGTAGCTCGGTGGCCGTCGGCAGCGGGGTGGTCTTTAATTCGGAGGCCACTTTCAAAGGCCAGCCGGTCGCAGCCACCACTTGTTCAACAGTAACGCCGGGGTGGATGCTGCTGAGTAACAGTTCCTTCGAGACCGGATCGGGAGTCAGAACACCTAGGTCCGTAATGACAGCCACTGGTCCCTTGCCCGGAAAGCGCATCTTCTCGCGGCTGTCACCGCCTTCCATGTGTCCGCCGGAGGTGCGGAAGTCGAGCTTCTCGACAAATGCTTTGGGACTGTGGCGCAGCGTCACCAATACCTCCCCGCAGGAGGCCGCAATAGCGGGAGCTCCGCCAGCGCCCGGCAAGCGCACTTTGGGCTTGTCGTAAGGGCCGATCACCGTGGAATTGATATTGGCGAATTTATCGATCTGCGCCGCGCCCAGGAAACCCAAGCCGATCTTGCCGCCCATCAACCAATAGTTAAAAATCTCAACAATGCCGACGACGGTATCGGAAGTCTCGGCGAGCTCGCCGTCCCCGATCGACAGCGGCAGTACGTTGGGCTTCGTTCCGATGGTGCCGGATTCGTAAATGAGAACAGTGTCAGGAGCATGGGTCAAACGCGCTAGGTTAGCGGCCGCGCTGGGCAGTCCGATGCCGACGAACAGCGAAGTGCCGTTGCGCACCATGCGCGCCGCGGCGATGGTCATCATTTCATCGGAAGTATAAGTCGCCTCCGCCATTACGCCACCCCCACGCTGCGCCGGAATTCTTCAAAATCCCTAGTGTTCATGATGTGTTTGTCGATCCAGGCGAGGAAGGTGTCGCGATCTTTCGAGATGACGTCCCACTGTTTATAAAACGCGTTGTTGCGCGGATAGTAGCCGTGCGTGTAGGAGGGAAACGCTCCGTGCTTCACTTCAGAAACTGCGCTCAAAATCCACGTCGGCAAGATCACCGCGTTGGGCGGCGCATCGAGTTTATCGACGATCTCCTCCACCGTGACGATGGCGCGCTCGGCAGCCATAATCGCTTCTTTCTGCGCGCCAACGATGCCCCACAGCAGCACGTTGCCTTTGCGATCAGCCTTTTGAGCGTGGATCACAGTGACATCTGGACGAATCGCTTTGACGGCCGCCAGTTTCTCACCGGTGAACGGACATTCAATGAATTGGACAGTAGTGTGCGGCGTAAGATCCGTGCCAGCATACCCGCGTAGAATTCCGAAGGGCAAATGCGAAGCGCCGGCGGCGTATGCCACAGCCATTCCCGCATGCTCATGCTCTTCGATCGCGAGCGGCTGGGGCCAGCCCTTTTCGACCGCATCGCGCAGGCGGTGCAGCGAGCCCACGCCCGGATTTCCACCCCAGGAAAAGCGCAGCTTAGTAGCGCAACCTGCGCCGATCATCTGGTCGTAAAGCACGTCCGGAGTCATGCGGATCAAAGTCAGATTGCGGCGTTTCTGGCGGATGATTTCATGCCCGGCCGCGTACGGAATCAGGTGCGTGAAACCTTCGAGTGCAATGGTATCGCCGTCGCGCACGAATTCGGCGATGGCTTCGCTCAAGGGAAGTATCTTTGCCAACTGTGGTTTGCTCCAAAGAGGTCATTATAGCTGAGGGGTGCGCGAAAGCCCAAAATTCGGGCGCTCCCGTACTAGCCCAGGGCTTCGCGGAAGGGTTTTTTGCCGGTAAGAACGGCGACCAAATCGGAATCGGGATGGTGATTCATGTGTTCGCTCACCACATTCGACAAACTATGCTTGCCCGCGCCTTCCGACAGGTCCACCGGAATCGGATGCGACTGGCCGAACAGGCTGGGGGTTTCCGCCGCGACGTTGGTGATCGCGCAGCATCGGTCCTGCCACACGCGGATGCCGAAGTGACTCTTGAGCACCTGCTGGCCGTTGCCGTAGTTCTGCCAATAGTCGATAGAAGCGCCATCGGCGCTGACGGTCCTCATCCTTACCGCTTGGTTTTAAGGAGCGTCAGGACTTCGGCGCGCTGCTCCACGCTCAAGCCCCACATTTCGGCGCCGTGGCTGCGCCCAATCAAAACATTGCCCGACACGTCGTCAAATAACGCGTTGGATTTGAAGCGGCGTCCATCTTCGTTGACCTGCGCCGTGTAGCCGTCGCCCAATTGCGGATCGTAGGCTTCAAAGTGGCCTCCGACCTCCTGGCGCGATTGCTGGAAGCAGATAGGGCCGTTCGATTTAGTGATGCCGCAAGTCCCATCGACCGCGACCAGAATGTATTCGTGGACTTTCGCCATTCCTACCAGCGATTGCTGCGACGTCCGCCACCGCCGCCGCCACCAGACCGCTCCGTCTTGGGACGGGCTTCGTTGATGGTCAGCGCGCGCCCATTGAGTTCGGTGCCGTTGAGTTCTGCGATCGCTTTCTCGGCTTCGGCGTCGTTAGTCATCTCGACAAAGCCGAATCCCTTGGGCTGGCCGGTGTCGCGGTCGGTAACGATGCTGACGCGCTCGACGGCTCCGTAGGCTTCAAACATGGAACGCACCCCGTCTTCGGTAGCCGTGAAGCTGAGGTTTCCTACAAAGATATTTTTCATGTTCTCCCTTTGAAATTTGCAGAACTGCGAATCCGGGCAGGAATCGGAAGGGAGCGGATTGTACCGGACGATGCGAAAGATGCCAAAATCAGCGGGCCTGTAAACTACAACCCTATAGTCGCACGAAACGGTTCAAACCCGCTCGATAATGGCCGCGAGGCCTTGGCCAACGCCGATGCACATCGTGCACAGCGCATAACGGCCCCCGGTTTTGTGAAGTTGATAGAGCGCCGTAGTCACCAGACGAGCGCCACTGGCTCCGAGCGGATGGCCGATGGCGATGGCGCCGCCGTTGGGATTGACGTGCGCGGCGTCGTCCGGCAAACCTAGATCGCGGGTGACCGCCAGAGCCTGCGCCGCGAAAGCCTCGTTCAATTCGATAACATCCATTTGCGCCAACTGCAGGCCGGTTTTCGCCAGCACCTTTCGCGTGGCCGGAGCCGGTCCCATACCCATGATTCGTGGGGCCACGCCAGCAGCGGCGGAGCCAATTACACGGGCCTTGGGAGTTAGACCATGCTTCTTCGCCGCGGCTTCGGTGGCGAGGATCAATACGACCGAACCATCGTTGACGCCGGAAGCGTTGCCGGCGGTCACAGTGCCGTTGGGCTTCACCACGGGCTTCAGTTTGGCAAGAGTCTCGATGGTCGTGTCCGGACGCGGATGCTCGTCAGTATCGAATTTTTTGGGATCGCCCTTCTTCTGCGGGATCATCACCGGAACAATCTCCGAGCTGAAGAAGCAGGCCGCGTGCGCCTTCGCCCAGCGCTGCTGCGTGCGGTAGGAGAAGGCGTCCTGGTCTGCGCGGCTGACGTGAAATTCCTCGGCCACATTTTCGGCGGTTTCGGGCATCGAATCGACGCCATATTTGGCCTTCATGACCGGGTTTACGAACCGCCACCCGATAGTCGTGTCGAAGATCTCAGCGCTGCGGCTGAAAGCGGCGTCGGCTTTGCCCATGACGAAGGGCGCGCGCGACATGCTTTCAACCCCGCCGACGACCATCAGTTCGGCTTCTCCCGACTTGATTGCGCGGGAGGCGATGCTCACGGCGTCAAGGCTCGATCCGCATAGGCGATTCACAGTAGAGCCGGGGACTTCCTTGGGCACTCCTGCGAGCAGAAGCGCCATGCGGGCGACATTGCGGTTGTCCTCCCCGGCCTGGTTGGCGCAACCGTAAATCACGTCGTCGAGGGCGCCCCAATCGACGCCGGGGTTGCGTTCCATAAGGGCCTTGAGGGGCAGCGCCGCGAGGTCGTCGGTGCGGATGGCCGACAGAGATCCGCCGTAGCGCCCGATGGGCGTACGAATTGCGTCGCAAATAAAAACTTCGCTCATAGAGAATTGGATGATGTTGACAGGCCTGAAGTCGCTATTTTAGCGCGATTGGCTACCGCCCTCCGCCCACGTCGAGAATAGCGCCGGTTACATACGACGCGGCGGGGGATAGCAGCCATAGTACGGCTTCGGCGATCTCTGCTGGCAATCCGGCGCGCTGCATTGGAATAGTGGGAGCTAGGCGTTGGGGACGATCGGGAACGCCAGCGGAAGCGTGGAGCCCGGTCTCGACGAGTCCGGGAGCAACCGCGTTCACCCGGATGCCTTCGGTGGCGACTTCGCGGGCCAGACCTCGCGTAAAAGTCTCGATTGCGCCTTTGGACGCGGCGTAGTGCACCCATTCACCGGCTCCTCCGATGCGCGCCGCCAGCGATGAGATGTTGACGATCGCTCCCCCCGCGCCGCCATGGTGCGTCGACATGCAGCATACAGCTTCCCGCGCGCACAGTATCGTGCCGATGACATTCACGCGAAAAACATGCTCCAATTGAGCGGCGGTAACGGCGTCAACGCGGCATAGGCCGTCAACCACACCCGCATTGTTTACAAGCGCATGTATAGGGCCGAGTTCCCGTTGAGCGTCGGCGAAAAGACGCTTGATATCGGCTTCGACGCCAACATCGGCTTGTATCGTGCAAGCACGGCCTCCGGCTTCGGCGATCCGCTTCACCACCGCTTCCGCGGAAGCGCGGTCCTGTACGTAGTTCACCGCAACCGCGAATCCGCGCGCCGCTGCCAATTGCGCCGTGACGGCGCCGATCCCGCGGCTAGCTCCGGTGATGATAATGGCGCCAGGTTCGGCAGGTTGCATGACGTGGCTCACAACAGAATAGCGGATCATACGGCGTGCAAGATCTTCGCCAGTGCGCGCTAAGAGCAGAATAGTGAGATGACGCGATCTGGCCCATGGATCTTGGCCGCCACCATTCTCGGTTCGAGCATGGTGTTCATCGACGGCACTGTGGTGGGCGTGGCGCTTCCCGCAATGCAAGCCGGCTTGCACGCGACCATCGCTCAGGTCCAGTGGGTGATCGAATCCTACGCGCTGCTGCTGGGGGCGCTCCTGCTCACCGGAGGATCGCTAGGCGATCTCTACGGGCGGCGCAAGGTATTTGCGGCGGGCGTCGTTTTGTTCTGCGCGGCGTCGGCATGGTGCGGGCTGGCTGCGGACGTGTGGCAACTGGTGATCGCGCGCGGCGTGCAGGGCGTCGGCGGCGCGCTGCTGGTGCCGGGAAGTCTGGCGCTGATCAGTGTCAACTTTCCGGAGGGGGAGCGGGGGCGCGCGATTGGCACGTGGTCCGGGTTCACGTCCATCACGGCGGCGATCGGGCCCGTGTTAGGTGGCTGGCTAGTGCAGCACGCGTCGTGGAGGTGGGCGTTCTTCATCAATCTGCCCTTGGGCGTCGCGGTCCTGGTGCTGACTCTGTGGCATGTTCCCGAAAGCCGCACAGGGGATGGCTCCGTGCGACTCGATTGGGCAGGCGCACTGCTGGCCACGGCGAGCCTCGGCGGCATTGTATTCGCCTTCATTGAATCAGCGCCCCTGGTGGGTGTGGCCGGTGTTCTCGCATTGCTGGCGTTTCTGTACGTGGAAGCGCACTCGCATGCGCCCATGGTGCCGCTGAGTCTATTCCGATCAAGCAATTTCAGTGGAGCGAATCTGCTTACGTTATTCCTATACGCGGCGTTGAGCGGGATGCTGTTCTTCTTTCCGTTGGATCTGATTCAGGTGCAGGGCTACACGGCGACCGAGGCGGGCGCGGCGTTGCTGCCCTTCATCCTCTTGATGTTCGTGCTGTCGCGCTGGTCCGGCGGATTGGTGGAACGCTACGGAGCCAAGCGGCCATTGGTAATCGGCCCACTCGTGGCCGCTGCGGGTTTCGCATTGTTCGCGAGGCCCGGAGTAGGCGGTTCCTTCTGGACCACCTTCTTCCCGGCGGTGACGGTACTCGGTTTCGGCATGGCGATCAGTGTCGCTCCACTGACTACTACTGTCATGAACAGCGTCGCGCAAAGTTACGCCGGCGTGGCTTCTGGAGTCAACAACGCCGTATCGCGAGTCGCGGGTTTGCTGGCGGTAGCGGTGCTGGGTCTGATCTTGAACAACGTCTTCAATCGCAGATTGGATCAACGATTGGCGCACCTGGCCCTACCGCCGGCGCTACGTATGGAGATCGACGCGCAACGTCCCCAGCTCGCGGCCGCCGAAATTTCCGATCGCGCTGGCCGCCGCGCTATCGACGAAGCCTTCATTGCCGGCTTTCGCGCCGTGTTGTGGGTCGCAGTCGCTCTGGCCCTGGCTAGTTCATTAAGTGCGGCGTGGTGGATTCGAACCCAACCTAGCCTTCCAGTTGCGCCTCGAGAGTGATGGTCGTATTGAAAAGCTTGGAAACGGGACATCCGCTTTTCGCGGCGGCGGCGGCCTTCTCGAAAGCTTCCTTCGTTGCGCCCGGGACTTTGGCCTTCAACTGCAGATGGCTTTCGGTGATGGCGAAAGATCCGTCTTTCTGTTCGAGCGTGATGGTGCACGAAGTTTCTAGACTCTCCGCTTTCAATCCGGCTTGGGTGAGCTGCGCCGAGACAGCCATCGTAAAGCACCCGGCATGCGCCGCCGCCAGTAATTCCTCTGGATTCGTTCCGGCCCCTTGCTCGAAGCGGCTGTGGAACGAGTAAGGCGTGGTGGCCAGTGTGCCGCTGGCGGTTGAGATGGTTCCCGTGCCGGTCTTCAAATCGCCTTGCCATTTCGCTTGAGCGGACCGTTTCATTGTTTAAACTCTCCTTATTCATTGTCGCTTGCGCCCGGTGCACCGCACAATGGTATATAGCTGTACTGTTTCGGTTTCCATGGCTACAATTGAGAAGATGCAAGGTTTCGTCTACGATCAACCGGCGACGCGCGTCATCTTCGGCGTGGGCACGCTGGAGCGTCTCGCCGAAGAAGTGAAGCGGCTAGGTGCAAAGCGCGCGCTGGTACTGGCGACTCCGGAACAACGCAAGGACGCCGAATCTGCCTCCCAGCGACTGGGCGAAATGTCGGCGGGCGTTTACGCCGAGGCCGTGATGCACGTGCCTATCGAGACCGCGCGTAAGGCTCGCGAAGAAGCGGCGCGCTTGGGAGCGGATTGCTACGTGGCTGTCGGCGGTGGCTCGACGGTTGGCTTGGGCAAAGCCATCGCGCTCGAGAGCGGACTGCCGATTCTGGCTGTGCCGACTACCTACGCCGGTTCGGAGATGACGCCGATCTACGGCATCACCGAGGCGGGTGTGAAGAAAACCGGCAAGGATCGCAAGGTTCTGCCGAAGACCGTAATCTACGACGTGAACCTGACGCTGTCGCTGCCGGCAAAGATTGCGGGCCCGTCTGGCATGAACGCCATGGCGCATCTGGTGGAGGGGCTGTACGCGCAGGACGCGAACCCGATCGTTTCGCTGCTAGCCGTGGAAGGCATCCGCACCCTGGCGTTATCGCTGCCCCTGGTCGTGAACGAACCGCAAAACTTGGTCGCGCGCAGCGGCGCTCTGTACGGAGCCTGGCTGGGAGGAACGGTTTTGGGCGCGGTAGGAATGGCGCTGCATCATAAGCTGTGCCACACGCTAGGCGGCTCTTTCAATCTGCCGCACGCGGAAGTGCACACCGTGATTCTGCCGTATGCGGCCGCATATAACCAGCAAGCCGCGGCGCAGGAACTGAATCGCGCGGCCGAAGCGCTGGGAGCGAAATCGGCGGCCCAGGGGATTTACGATTTGTCGGTGAAGATCGGCGCGCCAGTGGCACTGAAGGATATCGGAATGCCTTTCGACGGCCTGAATCGCGCCGCGGAAATCGCTACGCAGAATCCCTATTACAATCCGCGTCCGGTGGATTACGCAGGCGTGCGCCAATTGCTCGAAGACGCCTATTACGGAAAGCGGCCTGCATGAGCACACTATTACTCCCAACCACGCTAGTGGGTTCGTATCCGCAACCCGACTGGCTGATCGATCGCGAGATGCTCACCAGCCAAATGCCTCCGCGAACGCGGCTGCTGAAGTTGTGGCGGGTGGCGCCGGAATGGCTGGAGGAAGCGCAGGACGACGCCGCGCTGCTGGCCATCCGCGAACAGGAACGCGCCGGGATCGATATCGTGACCGACGGCGAAGTACGCCGTGAAAGTTATTCGAACCAGTTCGCGACCGCGCTCGAAGGCATCGACCTGGATAACCCTGGCAGCAGAATCAGCCGCACCGGCACTAAGGTTCCGGTACCGCGCGTCGTCAGCAAGATTCGCCGCATGCATGCCGTGAACGTTCGCGATGTCAAGTTCCTTCGCGCCCATACGGAGCGTTGCGTGAAGGTCACGGTGCCGGGTCCGTTCACCATGACACAGCTCAGCGCCAACGATTTCTATGCGAGCCCCGCGGAACTAGCACTCGATTACGCCGCCGCCGTGAACGAAGAGATCAAGGACTTGTTCGCCGCCGGCGCCAACGTGGTGCAGATCGACGAACCGTACTTGCAAGCCCAGCCCGAAGAAGCGCGCGCCTACGCCCTGGCAGCTCTCGACCGTGCTCTCGAAGGCGTCACCGGGAAAACCGCCATCCACACTTGCTTCGGCTATGCGGCTCTGGTACAGGGGCGTCCAGCCGGGTATTCGTTCCTGCCCGAGCTGAAGAACGTTCCCGTGTGCCAGATCTCCATCGAAACCGCGCAGGTGAATCTGGATTGCGCCATCCTCGAAACGGTACGCGGCAAGGGTATTATCCTGGGCGTGCTGGATCTATCGACGCACGAAGTGGAATCGTCCGCGACCGTGGCCGAGCGCATCCGCCGCGCGCTGCCGTTTGTCAGCCCGGAGAACATCATCCTGGCGCCGGATTGCGGCATGAAATACCTGCCGCGCGACGTGGCTTTCGCGAAGCTGAAAGCCATGGTCGACGGCGCGAAGATCGTGCGCGCGGAACTATAATGTCAGTTGTTTTTGCCGCCGCTTGCTAGATCCGATTTCGACGCAGCTTCGTCCTTCAGCGGTGCGATCTTGTCAGGGTCCAGGCGAATCATCAGGTAGCGAATGTGATCGTCGATACGCGTGAACAAGTGCCCGGTGCCGGCTGGAATCACGACGACGTCACCAGCCTTTAGCTGGTACGTAACGCCGTTGCGGATGGAGGCGCCGTTGCCGCCCGGGCCGTTGAGCAGATCGCACCGCGCGATCGTCGGCGGGGCGCGGTTTCAGATCGACGATATCGGGTCCAGTCACGAGCGTGGCCGAGCCGTCGATCACGTGATACACCTCGCTGACCTTGTCATGCTCCGCCACGGACTGCTTAGCCGGCGCGGCGAGCTTGCCGCGATACACCACGGCGATATCGACATTGGTCTTGCCGACATCGAGAGCACGCACCTGCTGATCGCTCACCGCCGTTCCTTCGACGCGCTTTAAGTAAGCCTGAATCTCATCGTTGCTGACGTACGTGGCAGGGCATTTGTTGCAGCTAGGCTG
This sequence comes from Bryobacterales bacterium, assembly GCA_963745995.1. GTDB lineage: Bacteria > Acidobacteriota > Terriglobia > Bryobacterales > Bryobacteraceae > Palsa-187. The sequence continues at coordinate 628,489 of CAVUZF010000004.1, read as the reverse complement.
CGCGGACAAAGGAAGCACGGCAATAGCGCCGAGTAGAAGAGTAACGATAAGTGCGCATGACTCTCCTAGGACTTCCCGTTTTTAGGCCACACCACGCCCTGGTCTATCTTAGTCACTGGCGCAAGGCCTTTGTAGACGAACTTCTGCACACGCTGGCCGCGATAGGTTTCTGTGGTGTAGATGTTGCCTTTCGAATCGGTGGCGATGCTGTGCACGCCGTAGAATTCGCCGGGCTGGCGGCCGCCTTCGCCGAAGCTCGTCAGAATTTCGAGGGATTGGCGCTCGATGATGTGAACGCGGTCGTTTTCGCCGTCCGCCAGATAGATGTACTTCTGCTGCGGATCTTTGGAGAAGGCGATATCCCACGCCGACCCGGAGCCCAGCGTTTCTTTGTTGATAAAGACTTCCTTGATGAAGGTCCCATCCGGTTTGAAAACCTGAATGCGGTCATTGACGCGATCGCACACGTAAAGCTGATTATCGTTGGCGAGTTCGGCGCAGTGCACCGGATTGCGGAACTGCTGCGGCGGCGGGTCGTTGGGATTGTAGCGGCCCATATCGGCATCATCAGGCTTGTGGCCGTAAGCGCCCCAGTGGCGCTTGTATTTGCCGGTGTCGGCGTCGAACACGATAACGCGATGATTGCCGTAACCATCGGCGATGTACGCTTCGTTGGTTTTCGGATCGACAAAAATCTTCGCGGGCAGCCGCAGGTTTTCGACATCGTTGCTACCCTTGCTGCTCTTGGGCTTGCCGATCTGCATCAGGAATTTGCCGTCCTGCGTGAACTTCAGCACCATGTTGTCGGCGAAGCTTTGGAAGCCTGGCGCCGCGCCCCGCCCACCCGGCGTTGCCGGCTCATCGTCAGATCCGTTGATCGCGCCGCGAGCGCTTTGCGGGCCGCGGCCATTGCCGCCGATCCACACGTTGCCTTTGTAATCGACAGTGATGCCGTGATTCGAATCCGGCCAGTTGTAGCCGGCGCCGGGGCCGCCCCAACTCGCAAGGAGGTTACCTGCTTGATCGAATTCCAGCACCGGCGGCGCCGCGGCGCAGCACTGCGCGACCTTCGGATTGGCGCTGGCGTGCAACTCGCCCGCTTCGAGCGAACCGGCGCGATGAATGATCCAGATATGATCTTGCGCGTCCACCGAAACACCGATGGTCTGGCCCATGATCCAGTGATTGGGCAGCGGCTTAGGCCACAGCGGATCCACTTCGAAGCGCGGCGCAACCACACCAGCCGCTTCCACTACAGAATGTCTTTCGAGTAGAACCGACGTAACACCTAGCGCGCCGGCGAGCGCGGCCAAGCCGGCGCCCACGTACAGATTACGCTTCATACTGCACCTTCCCTTTCGGAATTCTCAGGCTCTGAGAATTATAGTCTGATCTGGAGAATGAGGGAAGCGTGCCAGATCTACTCGATGCCAAATGCCAGCAGCACGTTGCCCGACCGAGTGCCCGTCACTCCGTACCCGGAATTCACGAACAGCATGCCGCCCGCAATAGTCGGTCCGGGAGCGCCCATGGAGCCGCCTTTTGCAGCCACTTTATTCACCGTGTCGAAATCGCGCGCGGTTTCGGTTTCCCAAAGCTCCTTGCCATCGGTGGTCGAAAGCGCATGCAGCTTGCCATCGGTGCCACCCACGAAAGCCACGCCAGGAATGGCGGAAGCCGCCGCCGCGTTCGAGACGCGCTGCCCGCCGGTGTCGAAGTGTGTATACCAGAGACGTTCGCCGGTGGTGAGCTGAATAGCCACCATCCCACCCCCGGAAAGTCCGTAATAGACGTTTTGCTGATCCGCGGCGCCGCCCCACACGATCCCGTTCAAGCGCTGTAGCGGCGTGCCCGGCGGGTTTTGCGAAGCCACCATCTTCCACACCACCGCGCCCTTCTTATCGGGATCGAGCGCGAATACGTTGCCGTCCTTGGTCCCCGCCACCACCACGCTCTTGCCGTTGGCGAGCGCGCGCAGCACCGGCGAATTGCCGATGTCGAGATCCGGCCCGACGTTTTCCGGACAGTTCTCCGTCTTGTTCTGCGAGCAGGTGCTCAGATAGGCATCACCTTCCTGCGCCTGGTAAACCCACAGAATTTTGCCCGTGTTCATATCGACCGCCATGATGGAGTCTGAAGTTTTCGCGGCGGGTTCGGTTTCAGAATCGCCGGTGCCGAAGTAAACCGCTTTGCGCTTGGGATCGATGGTGGGCGAATTCCACACCGATCCGCCGGCGGGCGCGTAGAGTTGCACACCCTTCGAATTCTTACGAGTAGGCTTGGGTTCGTCGACCACGTACGTCTTCCAAATTTGCGCGCCGGTATTGGCGTTTAACGCAACCACGCTCCCGCGCGAAGTGCAGCACGGGTAATCCGGCGTGGCTGCTGAAAACTCTTCCGATGACGACACGCCGACATACAAACGCCCGTCGTAGAGAGTGGGAGCTGCGGTAACACGCGCCGCGAAGTGGTCGTCTATTTTCTTGATCCATAACTCGGCGCCGGTCTGCGCATCGACAGCGTAGACGTTCGCGTGAGCATCGCCAAAGTAGACGGCGTATTTGGCGGTTGCCGTCTTCACGGGACCCAAACTGATCGCATTCCGCACCGAGCCTTTGGTTTGATACGACCAATACACGCAGCCGCTCTTGGCATCGAGCGAATACACGTAGCCGATATCGCTGCCGACGAAAACGCGACCTGAAACCACCGTGGGCTGTCCAAAAGAGGAGACGCCCGTCGGAAATCCGAACGCCCATTTCAGTTTCAACTTGGGCACATCGGCGGCAGTAAGCCCCGCGTCTTTGGCGGGCTGAAAACGGGAGTTGGATGTATCCACGCCCCATCCATTCCACGCTGGCCCGGCAGCGGGATCGGCCAGCGGCGGATTCGACGAGCACTGGTTGGGCATGCTCTTCGAGTCGCCCATCTGCATGCTGCCCATCGGACGTCCGCTCATGAACAGAGCCAGGGTTTTCTTCTGGTCGTCGCTAAGATCCTGCCCCTGCGTCTTCATGACACCGCTGGTAAGGGCCGTGTAAATACGCTCCGGCGACATTTCGCGAATGGCTGCCGGCGAGGGCGCGCGGTCCACGTTAGGATTCCCGTGGCAGGTCATGCATTTCGATTGAAAGTAGCGGAAGCCGAGTTCCGTACCGCCTGCCGCAGGAGCCGCCGGCGGGGTTTGCCCGAAGGCGATAACACTAAAGAATGCCGCGAGGATGAGTTTGGTCATATTATTCAATTCCGAAAGCGAGCAACGCGTTCCCAGGGTTGCCGCCGATCACACCGTAGCCGGAGCCCACGTACAACATCCCGCCGACGATAGTGGGTCCAGCCGACCCCATCCCACCGCCATGCGCCGGGACCTTGTTAACAGTGTCGTAATCGCGCGACGTGTTGACTTCCCAGATCTGCTTACCATCCGCAGTCGCCACGGCATGAATCTTGCCGTCCGTGCCACCGACAAAAACCACGCCGGGGATCGCGGAAGAAGCCGCGGCGTTCGACACGCGTTTGCCGTCGGTGTCGAACTTGGTATACCAGACGCGCTCGCCGGTCGAGAGCTGAACGGCGGCGATGCCGCCGCCCGACAAGCCGTAATAGATGTTCTGCTGATCCGCCGCTCCGCCCCATACGATGCCATCCAAACGCTGCAGCGGTGTGCCCTTGGGATTGGGCGCAACACTGCGATCCCATACCACTGCTCCCTTTTTATCGGGGTCGAGCGCGAAGACGTTGCCGTCTTTCGTTCCGGCCACCACAATGCGCTTTCCGTTCGCCAAGGTGTGCAGCACCGGCGAGTTGCCGATGTCGAGATCCGGACCGTTATCCGCCGGGCAATTCTCCGGCTGATTGGGCATGCCGCACCCGCCCAGGAAAGCATCGCCCGCATGCGCCTGATAGTTCCACAACACTTTGCCGGTGGCCATGTCGAGCGCCATCACGGAATCAGAAGTGTTCGCGGCCGGGTCGGTCTCTGAATCGCCAGTGCCGAAGTAAATCGCCTTGCGTTTGGCGTCGACCGTAGGGGAATTCCACACCGACGCACCCGCCGGCGCATAGAGCTGGATACCCTTGGAATTTTTGCGCGTGGGCTTGGGTTCTTCCGGAATCACGTAGGTGTGCCAGATCTGTTTGCCGGTCGAAGCGTCGTAAGCCGCCACGCTGCCGCGGAACGTGCAGCACGGATAATCCAGGGTCGACGCGGAGAACTCTTCAGACGACGACACCGGCACGTACAGCCGGTTTTGATATAGTGTCGGCGCGGCAGTGATGCGCGCCGTGAAGTGGGGGTCGACGTGGGCCGTCCACAACTGTTCGCCATTCTGCGCGTTCACCGCGTAGACGTTGGAATGCGCATCGCCGAAGTAGATCGCATATTTGGCCGTCGGGTGCTTCACCGGGCCGATGCTGATGGCGTTGCGCACCGAGCCCTTCGTCTGGAACGACCAATACACGCAGCCGGTTTTCGCGTCCAGCGAATAAACGTAGCCGATATCGGTGCCGACGAAAATGCGTCCCGAAGCAATGGTGGGCTGTCCGAACGCGGAAACGCCCGTGGGATAACCAAACGCCCACTTGAGTTTCAGCTTAGGAACGTCAGCAGCGGTGAGCCCCGCGTTTTTTGTCGCTCTGGAAACGCGCGTTGGTTTCGTTGACGCCCCAACCGTTCCAGGCGCGGCCCGGCAGCGGGGTCGCTCAACGGCGGATTCGCGGAACATTGGTTCGGCATGTTCTTGGCGTCGCCCTGCTGGATACTGCCCACCGGACGTCCGCTCATGAACAGCGCCAGCGTGCGCTTTTCCGGGTCCGAAAGGCTCTGTCCCTGCGCCTTCATAACTCCGTTGGTCAAGGCGTCGTAGATGCGCTCCGGCGTCATTTCCCGAATCGCGGAAGGTAGCGGCGCTCGCTCCACGTTAGGATTGCCATGGCACGTCATGCACTTGGTTTGAAAGGTGAAGAATCCAAATTCGGTACCGCTGGGGCGGGCGTTAGGCTCCTGCGCAAACACCATGGCGGCCCCGAGTGCAGCAAACACGGCTGCGCGGAAAATCGTTGCTAGCATTGCTTTTAATGGCTCCAGTCAAATAGTATACTGAAGTCGGCTGTAAAGACCATGAAAGTCACCGTACGTTCCCTCGCGATTTCCGCGTTGGTGTTGGGCATGGCAGGACTCTTCCTGGGACAAACTTCCGTCCCGCTGCCCGCCCCGCTCCCCGCTAGCGATGAGATCTACGCGTGTCCCATGGATCCCGACGTTCGAGGCCATGATCCCGGCACTTGTCCGCGCTGCGGCATGAAACTGGTGGCAGGTATTCCGGATCCCGTGGAATACACCATGGACCTCAATGTGATTCCCCCGGCGCCCAAGCCGCTGCAGCCCACACGCTTCGAATTCATCGTTCGCGATCCCTGGAAAGAGCGTCCCGTCACCAAATTTCAGATCGTACACGAGCGCCTGTTTCACTTGTTCGTTGTCAGTCAGGATATGAAGTTCTTCGTCCACGATCATCCGGTATTCGAAAAGGATGGCGTGTTTCATTACGATCTAGCGCTGCCCACGCCGGGCATGTATCGCATCCTGGGCGATTTTTACCCGGACGGTGCCACTCCGCAGTTGATCGCCAAGACCGTGTTAGTGGCGGGCAAGGCTCCCGCGCCGATTACCTTGACGCGCGATTACTCAACCAAAGACGCTGGCAACATGCAAGTGGAATTAGTCACCGATCCGCCGCAGCCCATCGCCCACACCAAGACCATGATGTTCTTCAAGGTGAAACCAGGTGACGGCCTGGAAAAATATCTGGGAGCTTGGGGCCACATGCTGGCGGCAAGCGACGACTTGATCGACCTGATCCACACCCACCCGTTCCTGGCGGACGGCGGTCCGGAAATCCAGTTCAATATGATCTTCCCGCGCGCCCGCACCTATCGTGTGTGGGTACAGTTTCAGCGCCAGGGTGTGGTGAATACCGCCTACTTCGACGTGCCTGTCGAAGAGTTGAAGTAATTCCTACTGGGCTCCGTTGACGAGAGGATTTGCTCCCACCAAAACAGTCTTGGGATCGACACTCCGGTCGACAATCACCGCCATCGGCGCGGCCAGCATCTCCTGCCAGCTTTGATCGCCCCAGTGGACCGTATCCTTCGGGTCCGGGTTCCACTTGTTGTTGGGCGAATTATCCCAGTGCGCCGTGAGTTCGAGCGAAGTGCCCTTCGGGAAATGCAGGGGCTTCTTCTCGTAGTAAACGATCTGCCAGTTAAAGTCGTAGTGCGGGACGTTGAGCAGCGTCTCTTTCTCGCCGGTAGGATATTGGGCGTCGATCCGCATATCCTTGCCGCGCAGGTGCATGTGCGGCTGCATGTAAACGAAATCCACCGGCTGCGCGAACTTCAAAGTGGCTTTGGCTTCGGCGTTAGCATCGCCGGGCGCGATGTTCAGATTCGTTTGCGCGGCCGTGATCGACATGAAGCGGCGCTGCGGCGGCGCCTTGGCGAGTTCCAACCCGACCATGGTCCGGTCTTCGCCCGCAGTGCCGTTGGTCGTGAAATGCAGTTCGAACACGATGTCCGCGCCGGCCGGAATCAACTTGGCGGAATGGTCGATATCGAAACGCTGCGCTTCCATGCCGGGGACATAGCCAACCAGGAATTCGTTGTCGAGTACCGACGGGTTTCCACCGTTGGCTTTGATCAGATCCTCATTGCGCGTCGGGCCCGGAGCATATGGTTCGGAACCGAGCTGCGACTGCACCATCCACTTCGATCCCTTCGGCCGCACGTTGGCGATCACATGGTGCACCGCCGAGCGATAAGTGGGACGGATCTCGCCGGCCACTACCCAGGTGTCCTCTTTGAACGGCGCCGAAACCGTGATGTAAGTGTATTCGAGAGTTCCACGCGCCGGAATCTTGAACGGCTTGGGCAGTTGGAACACCACATCAGGCCTAATGTTCCAGCCGTCTTTGAACGCCACGGGTTCCGGCTTATCTTTGGCGTCACCCTCCGGCGAACCGTTATCGGCCCAGGCGGCCAACGTCGCAATCTCGGCATCGCTCAGATGTTTTTCGTTGGTGAAGTGGCCGTACTTGGGATCGGCGAACCATGGCGGCATCTTCTTGCTGACCACGGCTGCCTTGATGGCCTTGGCCCAGGGACGGGTGCCTTCATAGGTCAGAAACGCCATCGGTCCGATCTCACCGGAACGATGGCATACCTGGCAATTCTGCTGCACGATAGGCAGAACGTCCTTATTAAAAGTGACGTTGGTGTCGCCGGCAAATGCGGCCGTGCTCAGTAGAATCGCCGGGATCAGATAGCGCATGGTGGCTCCCCTCGTTTTAATGCTGTGGTTTAGCACTGTACTATGTTAGACCCCCGCTCGCCCCCGGGCAACCCTCTTGCTATACTTCCGCCATGCGCGGGCTGTATTTCATGTTCGCTCTGTTTTCTGTGCGCGCCGCCGCACAAATCCCTGAATACTCCGCGGAAGCGCGGCTCGCCGGGCTGGAAGGTACCGTGAAAATCATGGGCACAATCGCCGCTGACGGTACGCCCAGCAATTTGCACGTCACACGGCCGCTGGGGCTGGGACTCGATCAGAAGGCGCTCGAAGCCGTCGCGAAGTGGCGCTTCACACTTGGGGCGCGTCCGGGGCCGACCATGCCCATCCCGGTGGATTTTCTTTTACCTGAGAAGCAATCGCGCTGGCATTTGACAGGTGTGTCGTTTGACCCTCCCGAGGGAGCATCCCGCCCCGCGTTTTTGAGCGTACATTATCCGCTGGGTTCAGGGATTGTGCTCGGTGCCGATGATACTGCGATTGACGAAGCGCGTATCGTCGCGGCAGTGGGACGTCAGGCGTGGGCCGTCGTATCGTTCGATATCGACGAAAATGGATTCCCGCGTAATTTTGAAGCGCCTGAAGCTTCTGTCGAAGTCTGGAAAGACCAAGCCATCGCGTTAGTGCGCGACTGGCGTTTTACCCCCGCTATGAAAGACGGAAAACCGATCGTCGCTCGCTGCACGCTCAACTTGGTTTGGGGAGAGCGGAATCTGTCGGGATCGCAACTCGCCAAAGCGCGTCAAGAAGACGTGCCGCTGCCGCCAAATCCTCCGATGACCTCTTTTGAGTTTCCGCGAACGCCAGGAGTCGCACGAGTCAAACTCCTGCCCAGCGAAGCGGCCGAGAGGCGGCTGCAGACCGGTGCCTCGCAGCAGGCCGCTACGCTAGGCGTGGTGCTTTTCAATGTTCTGATCGGAACCGATGGGCATGTGCAGCATGCGGTGGCCATGAATCGGACCTCCCCTTATATCGCCGAGGCAGCCCAGGCGGTGATGCAGTGGATCTACCGGCCTGTAATGATGAACGGAATTCCGGCGGAGGCGGTGACGGTCGTCCCTGTTGCAGTTCCCGCGAAGTAACTGCTACCCGCCCATCACGTCTTCGTAATATTGCTCATATTGCGGGATGATGCGATCGGTACTGAACTGCTCCATTGCTCGTTCGCGGCCGGCAGCGGCGATGCGCTGATGAAGGGCATCGTCGGTCAGCAGTTCGACTGCGCGAGCGGCTTGCGCGGCGATATCGCCCACCGGCTCCATGAAGCCGTTCACGCCGTGCGTCACCAACTCCGGTATGCCGCCGACGTTGGTCGTGACAGTGGCGACTCCGCAGGCCATGGCCTCGAGCGCCACTAAACCGAACGACTCCATTTCGCTCGGCATCAACAGCACGTGCGCCAGCGGGATCAGGCGTTCCACGTGATTCTGCTTGCCCAAAAACGACACGTGCGGCGATCAGTTTCAATTCGCGCGCCAGGTGCTCGGCAGGGCCGCGGTCCGGACCGTCGCCCACCATCAGCAGGTGCGCGGGCGTATGCTTGCGCACTTCCGCCAAGATGCGGATGCAATCCAGCACGCGCTTCACGGGACGGAAATTGGACACGTGAATCAGCAGCTTTTCGCCCTTGGGCGCGTAGGCAGCGGCGCCGCTTTTATCAGGGTCGGGATGGTACAGATCGCAATTGATGAAGTTATTGATGACGCGGATTTCGTTGGTGACGCCGAATACATCCACCGTATGCCGCCGCAAATCTTCACTGATCGAAGTGACCCCGTCGGATTTCTCAATCGAAAATTTAGTGATGGCGAAGTAGGAGGGGTCGGCGCCTACCAGCGTGATGTCGGTTCCGTGCAGCGTCGTGATGAACGGCAGCCGGCGCTTCGGAGCCAGCATCTGCTGCGCCAGCATGGCCGCGATCGAGTGCGGGATGGCGTAATGCACGTGCAGCAGATCGAGATTGTAAGCGTCCGCCACATCCACCATGCGCGACGCCAGCGCCAGACAATACGGCGGATATTGGAACAGCGGATAGTTGGAAACTTCCACTTCGTGATAGTGGATGCGCGGGATGCCGGGGTCGAGCCGAATCGGATTCGAATAGGTGATGAAGTGGACTTCGTGGCCGCGGTTGGCAAGCTCGAGTCCGAGTTCCGTCGCGACGATGCCGCTGCCGCCGTAAGTGGGGTAACACGTGATTCCAATGTTCACAGGGGTCGTCTACCAATAGATCAGATTCAAGACGACCACGCAGGTTCCAACGATGATTGCCAGCATCGCCGGGCGGCGGTACCAGGGTTCGTGCGAATCGATAACTCGCGGCGTCAGGCTGTAGACCAAGCCGCGCAGTTCGTCTACCGGGCGGGGCCGCGTCGCCAAACTCACCAGCAGCGTGACGAGCGAAGCATGCCGACCACGCGAAAATCGCCATCCACAGATTCTGCGCCATCGTCGATGGGAACTGATGCACCGTCGGCGATCCAGCCGCCCTTCCCTTCCGCGATGGTCAGCCCGTGCACCAACGCGGCCGCTCCGGTACCCGACAATAGGCCGACGAAAGCGCCGTGGCCGGTAGTTCGTTTCCAGAACATGCCTAATAAAAAGGTGGCGAACAGCGGCGCGTTCACGAAGGAGAACACCAACTGCAGCACGTCCATGATGTTGTTGTAGCGCTGCGCCAGATACGCGGCCGCGATCGACAGCGCCACGCCGCCCAGCGTGGTCCAGCGCGCGACGCGCAAATAATGATCGTCGGGCGCGTTGCGTGCGAATGTAGCTTTGATAAAGGTCGTAAGTGAACACCGTGTTGAACGCGGTCACGTTGCCCGCCATGCCGCTCATGAACGACGCCATCAACGCGGTCAACCCCAGGCCCATCATGCCGGACGGATAAAAATGAATCATCAGCGTGGTGAGCGCCTGATCGTAATCGTAGCCCGAGCCCTTGACCGGCAGCGAGTAGCCCACGTTCATTTGCGTGAGCGCGATCGCGGCGATGCCGGGCAGGATCACGATGAACGGCATCACCATTTTCGGGAAAGCGGCGATCAACGGCGTGCGCCGCGCGGCCGACATCGAATTGGCGGCCATGGCGCGCTGCACCACCAGAAAGTCCGTGCACCAATATCCAAACGACAGCACGAAGCCCAGGCCAGCGATCAATCCGAATAGCTTCCACGCCCATGGGATTGGCGGCGGAAGAGCCCGTGTATTTCCACGCGTGCGTCATCACCGGCGGCAGCCGCGCCGACATCCCCGCCCAGCCGCCGGCTCGATTCACCGCCATGTACCGCGAGCGGCGAGAAGCCGATCACGATGAGGAAGAATTGCAGGACCTCGTTGTAAATCGCGCTGGTCAAGCCGCCGAGAAAAGTGTAGACCAGAACCACCGCCGCCGAGAGCAGCACGCTTTGTTCGAAGCGTCCAGCCCAACAGCAACTGGAACAGCTTCCCCAGCGCGTAAAGCGAAATGCCCGAGGAGAAGACCGTCATCACCGCGAACGACGCCGCGTTCAACGCGCGCGTCTTTTCATCGAAGCGCAGTTTGAGATATTCGGGAACGCTGCGCGCACGGCTGCCGTAATAGAACGGCATCATGAACACGCCGACGAACATCATCGCTGGGATCGCGCCGATCCAATAAAAGTGGACCGTCATCAGTCCATACTTGGCCCCCGACGCGCACATGCCCATCACTTCCTGCGCGCCCAGATTCGCCGCGATGAAGGCGAGACTGGTGATCCATAGGGGAACCGAGCGGTGCGACGTCAGGAAGTCTTCGCTGGTGCGCACACGGCGCCGCACCATCCAACCCACCGCCACCACGAAAAGGAAATACGCGGCGAGAATCGCGTAATCGATCCCGCCGAGTGAGATTCGCATTCGTGATTTGATGGTGACACGCCGGATATTGTTTCCCGGCGCGTCAGCGAGCGTTGGCTTTAGGCCAAATCGGCGTCGCGGATCGGCAGTTTGCGCAGGCGCTTGCCGGTAGCGGCGAAAATAGCGTTGCCGATCGCGCCCGCGACCGGCGGCGTGCTGGCTTCCCCGCCTCCGCCCGGAGCCTCGCGTGCTGGGCACGATGTGGGCTTCGATCACCGGCATTTCGTTGATGCGCAGCATGTCGTAAACGTTGAAGTTGGCCTGCTGGACGCGGCCCTTGTCGATGGTGATCGCGCCCTTCAGCGCCGCCGTCAAACCGTACACCGCGCCGCCCTCGATCTGCTGCCGCAGGATCATCGGATTCACCACGTGCCCGCAGTCGATGGCGCAGGTCAGTTTGTGAATCTTGAGCTTGCCGCCGGTGACGGAGACCTCAGCGACCATCGCCGTGTAGCTGCCGATGTTGTTGATGAGTCCGATGCCCTGGAAGCGGCCCGCCGGAGCTTTGCCCCAGTTGGCTTTTTCAGCAGCCAGATTCAACGCGCCCAACAAGCGCGGAGAATCCTTGAGCATCGCGCGGCGGTATTCGAGCGGATCTTTTTTCGCGGCGAGCGCCAGTTCATCGACGAAGCTCTCCAGGCAGAAAGTATTTTGGCAAGCGCCCGGAGCCCGCCAGTACGTGACCGGGATGCCCGCTTCTCCGCCCTGATAAGCGACCAGAAGGTTGGGAATCTTGTACTCCAGATCCGCGAGACCGGCCACGGCTGTGCCGGGAACGCCATCCTGCATGAAACCGAACGGAGGCGTGGCGACCTTGATTTCGAGTGCCGACGGCATTCCGCTCGCATCCAGGCTGGCAGTGAATTTCACCATCGCGGCGGGACGATACTGATCGTGCTGCATGTCGTCTTCGCGCGACCAGGTGAGTTTCACCGGCGTCTTCACCGTTTTGGCGATTTCCACCACTTCGGCGACGTAATCGACCGACCCGCGCCGTCCGAAGCCGCCGCCCATGAACTGCGAATGGATTTTTACTTGTTCCGGCTTGAGTCCGCTCACCATCGCAGCGACATCGCGCGCGGGGGTTTGCATTTGCGTCGGCGCCCACACATCGCAGCCATCGGCGCGGACGTGCGCGGTGCAGTTCATCGGCTCCATCGGCGCGTGCGATTGGAACGGCGCTTCATACACCGCTTCATGCTTCTGACCGGCGGAGGCCAGCGTTGCTCCCGCGTCGCCTTGCTTGCGCGCGGCTTTGCCGGCGGGCTGCGCGACCAGCTCAGAGAACATGCGGCTGATCGCAGCGGTACTCTGGTTCGCGTTCGAACCTTCGTCCCACTTGACGTCCAGAACCTTGCGCCCCTGCATCGCGGACCAAGTGCTGTCGGCGATCACGGCGACGCCGTTCGAAATCTGGACCACGTCTTTGACGCCGGGCACGGCCTTGGTCTTCGACGCATCGAAGCTCGCAACCTTGCCGCCGAACACGGGGCAGCGCGTCAGCACGGCATAAACCATGTCGGGCTGCTTCACGTCGATGCCGAAGTTCTGCTTGCCGGTGGATTTCGCGCGCGAATCCAAACGCTTCACCGGCTTCCCGATGATCTTGAATTGCTTCGGGTCCTTGGGCTGCACGTTGGCGGGCATCGGCAGCTTATCGGCGGCTTCCGCCAGCGTTCCGTAGCTCAGCTTGGCGTTGTTCGAGGTGTTGATGACGAAACCATTCTCGGTGCGGAGCTGCGAGGCCGGCACGCTCCACTTGTCTGCCGCGGCTTGGATCAGCATCGCGCGGCCCGTGGCTCCCACTTGGCGCAGGGGCTTCCACAGAGTGCGGATACTCATGCTGCCAACCACGCCTTGGAATCCGTAGAGCGCCGGATTGACGGGCGCGAACTCCGCACGCACTTTGCTCCAATCCGCGTCCAACTCTTCCGCGAGAATCTGCGACAGCGAAGTGAGCGGACCTTGACCCATCTCCGCCTTGGGAAGAATGAACGTGACCGATTCATCCTTACCTATATGGATATACGCCGTGGTCTTGAAAACCGGCGGCGGCGGAAACTGCGCGTTGAGTTGGTTCTTTTCCGGCAGGGCGAACGCGAGCATCAAGCCGGCGGCTCCGGCCGTCGTGGTCTTGAAGAAATCGCGGCGATTTACTTTGGATATGGAAGTCATGCCTTGCCTCCCTTCAGCTCAGCGGCGCGATGGATGGCAGCGCGAATGTGTCCGTAAGTTCCGCAGCGGCAGATGTTGCCGCGCATGGCCTCGTCGATATCGGCATCGGTCGGCTGCGCTTTCTTCGAGAGGAGCGAAGCCGCGCTCATGATCTGTCCGGACTGGCAGTAACCGCACTGGGGAACATCGCCCTCCATCCAGGCCACTTGTACGGGATGGCTGCCATCGGCCGAAAGTCCTTCGATGGTGGTAACGGATTTGCCGGCCACATTCTGAATCTGCGTGATGCAGGAGCGCACCGCGTCGCCGTTGATGTGGACCGTGCAGGCTCCGCACATGGCCATGCCGCAGCCGAACTTGGTGCCGGTCATGCTGAGTGTGTCGCGCAGGACCCACAGCAGAGGCATTTCAGGAACCGCATCTACAGTTTGCGGTTTCCCGTTTAGAGTGAATTTGATAGATGGCACGCAAAACCTCCTTCAACGTTGACTTTCATAGCATAACTCTTGTGAAAGGCCGGCGCGAGGGCCGAAAGTGGAAATTACCAAACGAACCCAAGCCGGCAACGTACGCAGACTCGCGGGCTCCGTTTCGAAATATCGCATGCCTCAATGGCCTCGCGGACGGAAAAATACGTCTAAGTGGAGGAGACAGCAAAGGAAGATGCTTCTTTGGGAGCGGTGATTGGTAAAACCCAGGGTTCGAAAATTCACTCACGGGGAAAGAACGCTATGGAGAGCTCTCTTTTGGGCACGAAGTTGCTCGCCCGCACGACGAAATGATCGGGGTCCATTTGGAGGATCTGGCCATCCCAACAAAAACTGACGTAGTAGTATTTCGCTGAGGTGTCGGCCTTGGGCCGTTCGACAATGAGTTCAAACTGCTTAATCGGTGTCTTCCATGTGTTCGCCGTGGTCAGGATATAGTCGACCCATTTCACGAAACTGGATTCCGTCCGATGCATGGAGGCTTCCAGAGTTTTCTGTAATGTTGGGACTATGCACCACTGAGCGAAGGTTACGAGGTGGCGTTTTTCCGTGTGCTTTTTGATCAAATCATCCAGGACTGTAGCCTCTTCTCCGATAGCGGGCGAGTACTCATGACGAACGTGAAGGATCTTGTTTGCTGGAAAGTTTTGTTGCCAATGGTGCGTCATGACCACGGTCCATTGCGGAAAATACTCGTCGAACAACCCGATGCGTCTCAACTCGTTTTGCTGCAGTTTCGATAACTTCCTGAAGTCGCGCGCGAACGGTTCGTCGCCTGAGGCGTCGTCAAAATGGCCCAGGGAAACGACATCGATACCAAGTTGGCGAAGTGGTGCGCTGTAGTCTATCCCTTTGAGCATGGCTTTCACTTCACTTTGATAGGCCACTTCACGCCCTTCGACCCACACCCTGAAGTGTTCGATCGGTCGAGCATTATCGCCCCCATTAAATATTCCCGCGTAGTCGTAGGGCGGAATCGGGAACGCGACTTCGGTGGAGACGTCTCGATCCGTTTGATTCAGGAATTCATACTCGACGGAGATCGTTTTCTCGCCAATAAAGAGGCGCTCCTTCTCCATGGAAATGCGCGCTTCTTTTTTGAGCTGAATTCCACCCGCCGCGGTGGAGGCGGCTCCGTCATTGCCATAAATGGACATGCCGGCAATAAAAGCTGCCGTTAATGCGAATGCCCAACGCACTTAAGTTGTAAGGATACAGCAGGAGATGAGGTGGTAGGGACGGGCAGATTCGAACTGCCGACCTGTCGCTTAGGAGGCGGCCGCTCTATCCATCTGAGCTACGTCCCCGCACACGATCCGATTGTAGCAAGGCTCTAGTGCCGTGCGGCTTGCGGCCAACGCTGCAAACCCTTGCGGGCGATGTCTTTGCGGTAGTGCATTCCCGCGAAGTGAATCTTTTCGACGGCCGCGTAGGTATTGCGGACGGCGCTCGGCCAGATCCGGCCCCGGAGGCGGTCACGCCGAGGACGCGGCCCCCGGAAGTTTCGAGACCTCGCGGACCCAGCTTGGTGCCCGCGTGGAACACCTGGACGTTCTCAGCTTCGGCAGCGTTGTCGATTCCGGTGATCTGGTCGCCGGTTCGAACTTGGCCGGGATAGCCGTGTGCGGCCAGGACCACGCAAACCGAAGGCTCCGGTTTCCAGCGCAGCGTCGTTCCTTGCAGGTTGCCGGTCGCCGCGCGCATGAGAGCTTCGCCGAAACCGCCCTCCAGACGATGCATCAGAGGCTGCGTTTCGGGGTCGCCGAGGCGGACGTTGAACTCGATGACCTTGGGACCGTCGGCGGTCATCATGAGTCCGGCGTAGAGAAAGCCGGTGAAGTTCGTGGCGCGGACGGCGGGTTCGATGATGGTGTCGAGAATTCGCTGGGTGTCGGCGGCGGACACGATGCGGCCGTCGCAGTAGGCGCCCATGCCGCCGGTGTTGGGTCCGGTGTCGCCGTCGAAGACGGTTTTGTGATCCTGCGTGGCTTCGAGCGGGA
Source organism: Bryobacterales bacterium (assembly GCA_963745995.1). Classification (GTDB taxonomy): domain Bacteria; phylum Acidobacteriota; class Terriglobia; order Bryobacterales; family Bryobacteraceae; genus Palsa-187. The sequence goes on along the minus strand of CAVUZF010000004.1, from coordinate 612,599 downwards.
CCACGCTGCGGCCGTCGCTGAGGACGATGAAGCTGACTTCTTCGCCGCGCAGAAATTCTTCGATCACCAGGCGCGGGCCGAGCGATTGAACAGCGGCCTCGGCTTCCGCGCGACTATGGGCGATGATCACGCCTTTGCCGGCGGCCAGTCCGTCAGCTTTCACGGCGACCGGATAGTCGAACTGCGAGAGCGCTTGGATGGCCGCTTCCGCGCGACTCGGTGCGAACGAAGCGCGCGGTGGGAATGCCCACGCGCTGCATGAATTCCTTGGCGTAGATCTTGCTGCCTTCGAGCTGCGCGTTCTCTTGCGTGGGACCAACGATGGCGAGGCCGCGGGCGCGGAATTGATCCACGATGCCGGCGACCAGCGGGACTTCGGGGCCGACTACAGTGAGGTCGGGCCGCAACCGATTCTGCAACGCTCAGATAATCCGTCGACGCGAGAATGGTGGCCGACCTGCGCAATGCCGGGATTGCCGGGCGCGGCGAAAATTTGATGGCCTTCGCGGGAGAGGCGCCAAGCGATGGCGTGTTCGCGGCCGCCGCTGCCGATCACTAGAATTTTCACGGTGAAGTGCTAGTTTAGCGCGTTCCGTTAGAATGGAGAGGCAGTGGCTACTCATTATGATGTGATTGTCGTCGGCGCCGGGCATGCCGGCTGCGAAGCGGCGCGGGCGTGCGCGCGGCTTGGGCTTGAAGACGGCGATGATCACGATGAACCTCGACCTGATCGCACAGATGTCGTGCAATCCGGCGATCGGGGGCATCGCCAAGGGTCATCTGGTGCGTGAGATCGATGCGCTGGGCGGGGTGATGGGCGAAGTGACCGACGCGGTCGGCATCCAGTTCCGGCTGCTGAATACCAGCCGCGGGCCGGCGGTGTGGTCGCCGCGCGCGCAGTGCGATAAGAAGCAGTACCGCGTCAAGATGCGAGAATTGCTAGAAAAAGAGCCGAATCTCCGAATCTTGCAGGCGGAGGTGGCTCAACTCCTGATTTCGAACAGTCGGGTGCACGGCGTTCTGCTGCGCGACGGCCGTCAGATCGATAGCGGCGCCGTCGTCGTCACGACCGGAACGTTTCTAAACGGGCTGGCTCATGTGGGCGAGCAAACTTATAGCTGCGGGCGCAGCGGCGAGGCGTCTTCGAATCTGCTTGGGCGATCAGCTTCGCACGCTGGGACTGGAGTGGAAGCGGCTGAAGACCGGCACGCCGCCGCGTCTGGACGGGCGCACCATCGAATGGTCGCAGTTCGAACCCCAATACGGGGATGCGGATCCGACTCCTTTCTCGTTTTTAACCAATAAGATAGAGCGGGAGCAGGTGCCTTGCTATATCACCTACACCACGCCTGAATCGCATCAGGTGATTCGCGAGAATATCGCGCGCTCGCCGCTTTATAGCGGCCAGATCGAGGGGATCGGTCCGCGCTATTGCCCTTCGATCGAAGATAAGATCGTCAAATTCCCGGATAAGACCCGCCATCAGATTTTTCTGGAGCCGGAGGGGCTGGATACCAACGAGATTTACGTGAATGGGATGTCGACCAGCATGCCGATCGATGTTCAGTCTCGCGTGCTGGCGTCGATTCCGGGGCTGGAAAACGCCGAGATGATCCGGCCCGGCTACGCCATTGAATACGATGCCATTGATCCTCGCGAACTTACTCATTCTTTGCAGGTTAAGTCGTTCGCCGGGCTGTTCCTAGCGGGCCAGATTAACGGCACTTCGGGATATGAGGAAGCGGCTTGCCAGGGCCTGATCGCGGGGGTGAACGCCGCCTGTTATGTGGGGGCTCGCGAGCCGCTCGTCGTAGGCCGGACCGAAGGCTACACCGGAATTTTGATCAGTGACCTGGTGCTGCAAGGGTGCCGACGAGCCCTACCGCATGTTCACGTCGCGCGCTGAGTTCCGCCTGCACTTGCGGATCGATAACGCCGACGAACGCCTGACGCCAGTCGGACGGAGGATTGGCTTGGTTTCCGACGAGCGGTGGGATATCTATCAACGAAAAGAAGGCTCAGAAGCAGAATCTTGCGCGACCTTTTTTGAGTCAAAGCCGCATCAGGCGGCGTGGCTGCGTCGGCCCGAGTCCAAAATCCAGGAACTGGATTTGGTCGGCGATTTCGGGCGGGACGCCCTGACCACCGTTGAGACCGAAATCAAATACGCCGGCTACATTGCTCAACAAGATCGCCAAGTTCGCCAATTGCGAGATGCCGAGCGCCGCGGCATCCCTGACGCTTTCGTTTATTCCGACATTCCGGGCCTTTCGAGCGAAGTTCGCGAGAAGCTGGAGCGGGTTCGGCCCCAAACGCTCGGCCAGGCCGGCAAGATTCCAGGAGTAACTCCAGCGGCGGTGGCCGTTCTGGATGTTTACTTGAGCGTTGACCGCCAAAATGGAAGACTTTAAGTCGCTGTTGGAACTGGAGTTCTCCCCCTACGGCACACTCACAGCCGACCAACTAACCCTTTTAGAGCGGCATTATCAGCTTCTGTTGCGCTGGAATCAGAAGATGAACCTAACGCGGATCACCAGCGTGCATGACGCGGTTCGTTATCACTACTGCGAATCGCTCTATCTCGCGCAGACTCTTCCCGAAGGTGCCCTCCGAATCGTCGACATTGGGTCCGGTGCCGGATTTCCGGGTATTCCCGGTGGCGATCTACCGCCCCGATTGTGAGATTCACCTGGTCGAGTCGCATCAACGAAAAGCAGTATTTCTAAGCGAAGCCACGCGAAATCTATCAAATGCCCGAGTGTTGCGCTATTCGCGCCGAAGACGTAACCGAAACATACGATTGGATGATCTCAAGGGCTGTTCGGCCCGACGATGTGCTGAAGTTGAAGTCTCGCGCCGAATGTCGCGGTTCTCGGGACCGAAGGTGTGAAGCTCCCTTGGGGAGAATCACGGGCATTGTTCCACGTGAAACACTGAACAGTGGTTCCACGTGGAACACCGACCATGATATCATCTGAACCGTGGGAAAGATCATCGCAATCAGCAACCAAAAAGGCGGCGTTGGTAAGACCACAACCGCAATTAATCTCGCCGCCTCCTTAGCTGCCAATGACTTGCAAGTCTTGCTTGTCGATTGCGACCCGCAGGGAAACACTACCACGGGGCTGGGAATTGAAAAACAGGCTGAGAACTCTCACCCTCTATAACGCACTTCTTCAAGGGACGTCCCTGGAAGAAGTGATTGTGAAAACGCAGTGCGAAGGACTGGACTTGGTGCCGGCTGACAAGAATCTGGTCGCCGCGAATCTGGATTTGGTCGACGATCCACACCGCGAATTCAGGCTCATGAAGGTTTTGGAGTCGGTTCGGGACCGCTATCAGTATATTCTGATCGACTGCCCGCCTGCCCTTGACCTATTGACTCTAAACGCTTTAGTGGCCTCTGATTCCGTGTTGGTTCCCATCCAGTGTGAATTCTTTGCCCTGGAAGGCATCTCGCAATTGATCGATACGGTGGAACGAGTTCGAGAGACATTTTCGCGGCCGCTGAAGCTTGAAGGAATTCTCCTGACGATGTACGATGATCGCACGAATCTGGCACGGCAGGTCGCCGATGATCTCAAGGATTTCTTTGGGAATGAAGTACTTACGACCGTAATCCCGCGCAGCATTCGCCTCGCCGAAGCCCCCAGCTATGGAAAACCCATCCTGATGTATGATCCCCGCTCAAAAGGTGCCGAAAGCTACATTAGACTCGCCAAGGAGATCCTCGAAAATGAACGAAGCAGTCGAGAAGCAACGCAAAGCGCTGGGTAAAGGGCTATCGGCGCTGCTGCCGGGAAGGGGATCGGGTCAAGGCAGCAGCCGCCGTGGCAGCGGCTGCTGCCGAGCGTTGCGACGATGCCGCCTGCGACGCTGCCAATCGACGCAATCCATCCCAATCCGATGCAGCCGCGCGTCGTGTTTCAGCCTGATCGGCTGGAAGAACTCGCCGCCTCCATTCGGGCCAACGGGATCATCCAACCGCTCATTGTCCGCCGTCATCAGGGCCAATATCAGCTAATTGCCGGCGAGCGCCGCTGGAGGGCATCGCAAACTCGCCGGCTTGAAGGATGTTCCGGTGGTGATCCAAGAGGTCGCGGATCCTCTGCTCCTCGAATTGGCGCTGATCGAAAACATCCAGCGCGAAGACCTTAATGCGATCGAAACGGCGCACGCTTATGAACGTTTAGGCCGCGAACTGGGGTTATCGCAAGAGGAAATCGGCCGCCGCACTGGCAAGGATCGCACATCCATCACCAACGCTCTGCGGCTTCTTGAAGCTACCCACGGAAGTTCAACTGCTCTTGGCCGAGCATCGGCTTTCGATGGGGCACGCGCGCGCCGTCCTAGGTCTGCCCACTGCGGAACAGCAAATCGAAGTCGCGGAAAAGGCTGCGGCGCAGGGGCTCTCAGTACGGCAAGTCGAGGCGCTGGTTCAGGATCTTACCTCTGATCGCCCCAAAACCGGCTCACAAGAAGGAAACCGTCGTTGACCCGAATGTCAGAGCGGCCGTCGACGAATTGGAGCGCGCTCTCGGAACGCGCGTTCGGATCGTCGAAGTTGAGCGAACAGCGTGGGACGGATCGAGATCGAATATTACTCGCAAGCCGAACTCGACCGGCTTATTTCAGCAAATCACCGGGAAGAAACTAAGATTTGGTGCCGGTGGTAGGACTCGAACCTACGACCTACGGATTATGAGACCGTCGCTCTAGCCACCTGAGCTACACCGGCGCACTCACCAGCGTAGGCAGCCGGCCGAGCTACTGTCAAGTATAAATATATAAAGATCTTTATATCTTTTGTAGGTTTTGCCACATCGGCTGGTCTACAATCTGAAGTAGTGTCCGCCCCGGCTGTCGAATTTACGAGCGTATCGAAGAGTTATTCCATCTACAACGCGCCGGGCGACCGTCTCAAGGAACTCGCCACCTTCCAGCGCCGCCAGTTTCATCAGGACTACTGGGCGCTGCGCGACGTGACCTTCGACGTAGGCCGCGGCGAAACTTTCTGCATCGTCGGCGAGAATGGCTGCGGCAAGAGCACGCTGCTGCAGATCTGCGCGGGCATTTTGCAGCCCACTTCCGGCACTGTAACGGTGAACGGCCGGATCGCCGCGCTGCTCGAACTCGGCGCGGGTTTCAATCCCGAATTTTCGGGCCGCGATAATGTGTATCTGAACGCCGCGATTCTTGGATTCTCCGCGAAACAAATGGATCGCAAGTTCGCCGACATCGCGGAATTCGCAGAGATCGGCGATTTCATGAACCAGCCGGTCAAGACCTATTCGAGCGGCATGGTGGTTCGGCTGGCCTTCGCCGTCGCCATCAATGTCGATCCCGAAATTCTGCTGGTGGATGAGGCTCTCGCCGTCGGCGATGTCTATTTTCGCCAGCGCTGCCTGCGCAAAGTCCACGAGCTGCGTTCACGCGGAGTCACCATCCTCTTCGTTTCGCACGCCACCGGCGAAGTGAAAGCTCTGGGCGATCGCGCGCTCTGGCTGGAGCGCGGCCAAATCATGGCGCAGGGAAGCACGGAGCGTGTCGTTTCCCAGTATCTGGCCGCCATGGCCGAGAAGGACGCGAAGTATCAAGCGCTCGATATCGTTCACCACCCGCACGAAGCCAGCGCGGCGCCCGCTCGAAATCATCGATGAAATTCCGAATATCGATTATCGCTATCGGCGATGGTCACGCCGAGATCCTGGGCATCGCCGTCTGCGACGATTCCGGCCGCCGCCTGAGCGTACTCGCGCCGGATTCCGCCATTGTGGTGCGCGTAAGCGTTCGCGCGAAAAGCAATCTCGACCGGCCCATCGTCGGCATCACCTTTCGCGATCAACGCGGGGTGGATCTCGCCGGCTCGAATACGGAAAGCGAGGGCTACCCGCTGCCGCCGCTGATGGCGGGCGAGGTTTGCACGGTAGACTTTCACCTCAATATTCCCACGCTTTATTCCACTTCGATCTCGTTCTCACCGGCGGTCGCCAACGGAACTCTGGAACGCTTCAACGTGTGCGACTGGATCGACAACGCCGTGGTGCTGCAAATGACGCCGCCCGACGGTCCCATGTACGGGCACTTCCGATTTCGCTGCCGCGTGGAAGTGAACTCGCGAATCGGCGCGGGAGCCGTTGGCCGGCGCCGGAGCCGCCGCCTGTGATCGAATTCACCGGCGAACGCGTCATTCCAGGTCAGGTAGATCCCGACCTGTGGGCTGAACATATTTCACGCTATGCGTTCGCATCGCGCTTTGCTCCGGCGCGCGCGTTTTGGATCTCGGGATGCGGAGCGGGTTACGGCACCGCAGAACTCGCGGGCCGCGCGCGCTCGGCAATTGGAATTGACTTGGCGCCCGAAGCAATCGCTCATGCCAAAGCGGCGTATCCACGAACGAATGTTTCCTTTGTTCCGGCTTCCGCGACTGAGTTGCCTTTTCGGGACGGCGTCGTTCGATCTGGTAACCGCGTTTGAAGTGATCGAACATCTCACGGATTGGCGAGCGCTATTGGCGGAAGCCCGCCGCCTGCTGCACCCTAGACGGCGTTTTTCTGGTTTCGACGCCGAATAAGGAATACTACACCGCCTCGCGCGGGTCCGCCGGGCCCAATCCGTTTCACACTCACGAATTTGAGTTCGACGAATTCCGGGATGTGCTCGGGGAGTTCTTCCCGCACTGCACGGTCCTGCTGCAAAATCATGTGGAGGCCTTCGCGTTTTATCAGCACGGCGCTAGTTCCGCGATCGAAGGCCGTATGGATGGCGTGCGCGGGACCCCACAGGAAGCGCACTTCTTTCTGGCCGTGTGCTCGCTTCGCGAGCCACCGCCGTCGCCGGGTTTTCTGTTCGTCCATCAAGGTTCCAACGTGCTGCGCGAGCGCGAGAAACACATCGAAAGCCTACAGCACGAGTTGCTGCGAAGCGCGCGAACAATATCACTGCGCTGCACGCAAAACACGAAGAATTAACCCTTCATATGGAGGAACAGAACCGCTGGGCGCTGCGGACTGAGGAAGAACTCGCTGCCGCACGCCGCGATTTGACCACTGTTCTCGAAAATCTGGCCGCCGCCGAAAATATGGTCATTGAGCGAACCCATTGGGCGCAGAAGCTCGCCGCCGAAGTCCAGGACCTAGGGATGCAGGTAGAAGACTTCAAGGCGCGGCTCAACCTGTGGAGGTCTTCGCGCTGGATCAAGATCGGCCGCAAACTGAACCTGGGACCGGATCTCGACCAATCGCCAACCAAGGGTGATGCAAACGGTGGCGGCAGCTAGGCCCGGCGCGCTCGCGGCGCATTTTCACCGGACTCCCGCTGGCCATCCTCTCACCGCTGCTGCTGTTGTTCGCGGCGATTGGTCTGGCCTTCGCCGATCTGGTTGCGCGTCTTGCTTCCACGCCGCAAGCTCAACACGGAAACCCGGCCCGACGCGTCCTCCGCCGCGATCGTGATTCCCAATTGGAATGGGCGCGATCTTCTCGAAAAATATCTGCCGTCGGTGGTCGCCGCGGCGGACGTGTCGCGGGAAGCGAAGTCATCGTGGTCGACAATGGTTCGACCGACGGCAGCGCCGAGTTCGTACGGCGAGCGATTCCCGCAGGTCCGCGTGATCGCGCTGGAAAAGAATCTTGGTTTCGGCGGCGGGTCGAACGCAGGGTTCCGAGCCGCCCGGCATGATGTCGTCGTGCTGCTCAATAGCGACATGCGCGTCGAAGCCGGATTTCCTCCAGCCATTGCTCGACGGCTTCACGGATGCCCAGGTATTTTCAGTCGCCTGCCAAATTTTCTTTTCCGATCCCAACAAGGTTCGCGAAGAAACCGGGCTCACGGAATTCTGGTGGGAGCGCGGCAACCTCCGCGTCCGCCATCGCACGCGAGCCCACCATCCGCGAGCTGTATCCGTGCGCCTACGGCGGCGGCGGCTCCTGCGCGTTTGACCGTCGCAAATTTCTCGAGCTCGGCGGTTTCGACGAACTGCTCGCTCCGTTTTATCTCGAAGACACCGACCTCGGCTATATGGCCTGGAAACGCGGATGGAAGAACCTGTATCAGCCCGCGAGCGTGGTGTATCACGAACATCGTGGAACCATCGGACGCCGTTTCAGCGATGCCTATATTCAGGGCGTCCTCAAAAAGAATTTCCTGCTATTCACCTGGAAGAACATCCACGAATGGCGGCGCTTACTGGCGAATTTCTTGTCCTGCTGGGCCAGCGCACTGCTGAGCTGGCTGGGGGGCGATTCGCCGGAACGATCGAGCTTAGGCGGCATCGCGCGCGCGACCTTGCAACTCCCGGGCGCAATGGCTTCGCGAGCACGGGCGCTCCGGCTCGCGGCCGTCTCCGACACGGAAGCTTTTCGCCGGCCGCTGGGTGGCTATTTCCGCGACACTTTCGGCGCGCTTAACGGAGCGCCGCTGCGCGTATTATTCGTTTCTCCGTACCCGATTTGCCCTCCGATCCACGGCGGCGGCGTGTTCATGTATCAAACGGTGCATGAACTCGCGCGTTTGTGCGAACTGCATCTCATCGTGCTGCTCGACTTCGCCCACGAGCGCCCCGCGCACGAAGAACTGGATCGCATCTGCGCCTCCACCGAATACCTGGTGCGTCCCGTGGGCCGCCCCAAACAGTTGGGATCGATTGAGCCCCACGCGGTTCGCGAATTCCGCATCCCGGACCTGGCGTGGCTGATCCATCGCCAGATCTACACCAAAAAGATCGACGTACTGCAGCTCGAATACACCGTACTGGGCAGTACGCCGGCGAGTTCCGCCGCATCCCCAGCATCTTGTTCGAACACGACGTCTACTTCCAATCCATCGCGCGCCGCCTGCCCTTCATGGCGGACTTCACGGAAAAAATCTCGGCGCGCTGGGAATATCTGCGCTCGCTGCGCTGGGAGTTGCGCATGCTGCCGGCGCTCGACCGCATTCAAGTCTGTAGCCGTGATAACGCGGATTACCTGCTATCGTTCTTGCCGCAGTTGAAAGGGCGGATCGACGACGGCTATCGCGCCGGAATCGAAACCTCTCGCTACACCTATCGCCGGACGGCCGGAAGCCGTTCACTATTCTGTTTCTGGGCAGCTTCCGGCACACTCCCAATCAGGAAGCACTGACCTGGTTCGTCGAACAGGTACTGCCGTTAGTGATCGCAGAGGAGCCGCGCGCGCGGGTATTGGTGGTCGGCTCGGAGCCGCCGCCGCTTAGTTCGTTTCGCCACGCTGAAGCAGTGGAGTTGGTAGGATTCGTCGAAGACGTGCGCGAACCTCTGGCCCGTTACGCGCTGTTCGTGTGCCCCATCTTGAGTGGCTCGGGCGTGCGCGTCAAACTGCTCGAAGCCTTCGCGGCGGGGATTCCAGTGGTGTCGACGCGCCTGGGCGCCGAAGGCCTGGCCGATCGCGACGGCGAGATTTGCGCCTTAGCCGATCAGCCCGCCGACTTCGCCCGGCACGTGGTGGAACTATTGCGCAATCCTCAAAAAGCCGAGGCGATGGCCGCGCGGGCACGTGAAGAAGTGGTCACGAAGCGCGACATGCGCGGCATGACGGAACGTCTGGTCGAAGGTTATCGCGCGGAGATGGCTCGCAAACGCTCTACTTACCCTTGATCGATTGCGCCAGCTTCGCGCTGATCTTAGAGGCAGTGCGCCGCATCCCGTTGGGAGTCTTGTCGCCGGGAGATTCATAAAAACTCCACAGGACATCGTGAGTTCTACGGTTCACCAGGAAGATGTTGCCCCGGCCCCTTTGTCCCTGCATGCCGGAACGCGCGAAAGTCGCGCCCGTGTCCTCCGTTTTGTCCGCTTTGTCGGCCGACTTTTCGCTGGGGGCCGGCTTGGTTGCTGTACAGGTCCGCCACTGTGTCCTCGAAGCTTTGCCCCAGGTGATCGGTCAGCACGGCGTCGGCTTTCTTGGGATCGGTCACCACCTGCAGAACAGACCCGGAGGTCAGTTGCGCCGCCAAGTATTGATCCAGACCGTTGGACATCGGCAGCAGGTATACGGTCTTCACGTCGTCCAAGCCCGCGGCTAAGGCGCTCATCGAAATCGCCAGTGCGGCAGCCGCTAACAGGAATTGCTTCATGTGTCCATCATATATGCTTCCCCAGCGGTTATTCTGGTGAAACATGCCGGCCGCAGTGATTCCCACGTGGAACCGTCGCGATCTGTTGCTCAACCTTTTCGAGAGCCTGGCCGCGCAGACGCGGCGGTTTGACGAAATCATTGTGGTGGACAACGGTTCAACCGACGACTCAGCGGAATTGGCGGAGCGCGCCGGCGCGAAAGTATTGCGGCTGGGACGGAACATGGGGTTCGCCGCCGCTGTCAATCGCGGGATCGAAGCGGCCGACGCCGATTGGGTTGCCATCCTCAACAACGATGTGACGTTCGAGCCGGATTGGCTCGAGAGACTGCTGGCGGCCGATGAGGACGCATGGTTCGCCACCGGCAAAATTCTGCAGGCAGCCGATCACACCCTGGTTGACGGCGCCTTCGACGAACTTTCGCGCGGCGCCTGTGCCAGCCGCTGCGGGTCAGGGAAGTCGGATGGCCCGGCGTGGAACCAGCCGCGCCGGATCCGCTTCGCCCCTATGACGGCAGCGATTTTTCGGCGCCAGCTTTTTCGGGACCTCGGCGGCCTGGACGAAAGCTTCGGCTCCTACATGGAAGACGTCGACTTCGGGCTGCGCTGCGCCTTGGCGGGCAGGGAAGGGTTGTACGTGCCCGTCCGCGGTCGCCTATCACCGTGGCAGCGCCACCCTAGGGGGGTGGAGTAAAGACACAGTCTGGCGCATCGCCAGAAACCAGGTGTTGTTAGCTGCCAAGCACTTCCGGGGTCAGCCGCGCTGGCCGATTGTGGCCGGACAGTTGCTCTGGGGAGTCATCGCCCTACGGCATGGGTGCGGTGTCAGCCTACCTTCGCGGGAAGCTCGCGGGGATTCGGGAGGCCCGCCGGATGGAGCGCGTAACTACAAATGAATACACCAGCAAAGACCTGGCGCGGGTGCTGGAAGCGAGCGAGGCGAATATCCTCGCGCTCGCCCGGGAGACCGGCTTTGACAGCTATTGGAGGGCTTACTTCTGGCTGTCACGGCGGTAATTGTTACCTACAACTCGGCAGAAGTAATCAATTCTTGCCTGGAGGCGTTGAGTAAAATGGCGCCTCAAGTAAGCACGGTGGTTGTGGATAACGCTTCTTCGGACAGAACTGTGGACGCGGTGCGCGCTCGGGGCGGAGCGAAGTTAATCGCCAACGACCAAAATCGGGGCTTCGCGGCAGCCGTCAATCAAGGCGTTCGCCAAGCGGGCGGCGGCGATTTCATCCTGGTTCTGAATCCCGATGCCGAGTTGCTGACCGCGATCGAACCGTTGGTGGAATCGGCTGGGCGCGACGGCTTGGCCGCCGGGCGCTTGGTGGATGCCGCCGGTAACACCCAGGCCGGTTTCACGATCCGCCGTTTTCCTACCCCCCTCTCGCTGGCATTCGAACTTCTAGGGATCAATCGGCTATGGCCCTCGAACCCGGTGAACCGGGCGTACCGTTATCTGGACCGCGATTTGGATCGATCCGGACCCGTGGAACAGCCGGCGGGTGCTTTCCTCATGTTCCGCCAGGACGTGTGGGAGAAGCTGGGTGGCTTGGACGAACAGTTCTACCCGGTCTGGTTTGAGGATGTGGATTTCTGTCGGAGGGCCGTGGATGCGGGATATCAAATTGCTTACGTCCCCAGCGTGGTGGCGCGGCATCGCGGCGGCCATTCGGTGAGCCGGATTTCCTCGCAACGACGCGCAAGCTATTGGTGTGTTAGCCTTTTAACATATGCCGCTAAGCACTTCCGCCCCTGGTCTTTTCGGGGGATATGCGCGGCGGTTGTGCTTAGCTCGGTTCCGCGGATGGTCGCGGGGATGATTTCGGAGCGGACCCTGTCGTCGGTTGTAACGTATTGCAATATCATGCGGTTTGCAGGACTGTGCCTGGTGTCTCCCGGGCATGTTAAAAAATCTGCGGTTACGTTTACCTAACTTCATAGCATGATTAACAAAGATTTAGTTTCGGTCACCCTGGTGACCTACAACAGCGGCAGTTTCATACGGCGATGCTTGGAATCGGTGCTGGAGCAGAACTATCCTCACTTGGAAGTCATCGTGGTCGATAACGCCTCGACCGACGGAACGGCCGATATCCTGGGGCAATTCGAGGATAAGTGCAGCATCCACTACAACGAGGAAAACATCGGCTTCGCGGCGGCGCAGAATCAAGCCATCGGGATTTCACAGGGCGACTGGGTGCTGGCCCTGAATCCGGACGTACTGCTGCTCAAGGACTTCATCGAAGAGCTGGTGCTGGCAGGCAACGTCGACCGCAAGGTGGGAACCGTGTGCGGCAAGCTGCTGAGCATCAGCGCCAATTTCGATTTGCCGGAAGAGCAGTTGGTGGATTCAACCGGCATTTATTTCACGCCCATGCTGCGCCATCTGGATCGCGGCAGCCAGGAGCCTGACAAAGGCCACTACCTCAATTTTGAATACGTCTTCGGCGCCACCGCCGCGGCAGCGCTTGTATCGCCGCAAAATGATCGATGACATTTCCGTGAAAGGCGAGTTCTTCGATTCGGATTTCTTCGTGTACCGCGAAGACGCCGACGTCGCCTGGCGCGGCCAGTTGATGGGCTGGCGCTGTCTCTACACCCCGCGCGCGTGCGGCTATCACGTGCGCAATGTGCTGCCCGGCAAACGGCGCGCGCTGCCTGCCGAGATCAACATGCACTCGGTGAAGAACCGCTTTCTGATGCGCATGAAGAACATGACGCCGGATCTTTACCGCCGCAACTGGCTGTCGATTACCGGACGCGATTTGCTGGTGATCGGCGCCTGCCTGCTGCACGAGCATTCCTCGCTCAAGGCTTTCGGTTTCATATTGCGCAATTGGAGAAGCGTGATGGCCAAGCGGCGCGATATCATGAGCCGCCGTCGCGTGCAGGACGACGATCTGGCCAGTTGGTTCTCCTTCCAGCCGGTGAGCCGTCCGGCCCCCAAACCGAGCGCCAGCGCGAAACTGCGGGTCCGCAGCGCGCGTTCGTAGGGGCTCCCGCAGCCAGTGCGCTTCGCAATCGTTGGCACCCGCGGGCATTCCGGCGCGCTATGGCGGTTTCGAAACCTTCGCCGAAGAATTGTCGACGCGGCTGGCGGAGCGTGGCCACCAGGTGACGGTATACTGCCGCGAGCGTCCTGCCCGACGCCGATCTATCGCGGCGTGCGCCTGCAGTACCTGCCCACCATCCGCCACAAATACTTCGACACCCTCGCGCACACTTTTCTTTCCACGCTGCATCTGTTGGGTTCGCGCTACGATGCGCTGCTCTATTGCAACGCCGCCAACGCCGTCTTCACCTGGATGCCGCGCGTGTTGGGAATGCCGGTGGCGCTGAATGTCGACGGCCTGGAGCGCCATCGCAAAAAATGGAACGCGCTGGCGAAGGCCTGGTACCGGATATCGGAATGGCTGGCCACGTGGATGCCCAATGCCGTGGTGACCGACGCGCAGGCGATCGCTCAGTATTATCACGAAAAGTACCGGCGCGATTCGGTGATGATTCCTTACGGCGCAGAGTTGGGCGCCGTCGAGACTGCCGACGTGCTGCCACAGCTGGGCCTCGAGCCGCAGAAATATTTCCTGTATGTAAGCCGCATGGAGCCGGAAAACAACGGTCTGCTGGTGCGGGAGGCGTTCGAGCGCGTGTCCACCGATTTGAAACTCGCGCTGATCGGCGATGCGCCTTATGCGGCGGACTACATCGCGCAAGTTCGCGACACGCACGACCCGCGCATCGTCATCCCCGGCGCGATCTACGGCCAGGGGTATCGCGAGCTAGGCTCGCACTGCTTCGCATACATTCACGCCACTGAAGTCGGCGGCACGCACCCGGCTCTGATCGAAGCCATGGGACGCGGCGCGCTCACGCTGTATCTCGACACGCCGGAGAACGCCGAAGTCGCCGGCGGCGCAGGTCTGCCGTTCACCCATGAAGATCTGTCCCGCGTCATGGAACATGTGCTCGCCTACAGCGAAGAGGAGCGCCAAGCCTGGCGGACCCGCGCCGATGGAAAGAGTGCGGTCGCGCTACAGTTGGGACGCAGTGACCGATGCGTATGAGAAACTGCTGGAGGGACTGGCCGAGCAGCTAAAAGAACATGCGGAGCTGGGTAGAAATTTCGCTGCAACAAATTCGCGCCAACTTCCGCGCCGTGCAAGCTCTGGTGGGCGAGTCCGTCGAAGTGATGCCGGTGGTGAAGGCCGACGCCTACCGTCACGGCGCGGTAGCGGTCGCGCACGCGCTTGAAGCCGAGGGCGCGCAAGCTGGCTGGCGGTATCGAACGTCGAAGAAGGCTGCGTGCTGCGGCAGACCGGGACGCAGGCGCGCATCGTAGTGATGGCCGATTTCCTCGAGGACGAGCGCGAGATGCTGGCGACGCACCATTTGACGCCGGTGATTCACTCGCTCGACGATTTGCATGCGGTGCGTGTCCCGTATCACTTGAAGATCGATACCGGCATGAACCGCTTGGGAACCAGCGCGCCGCCGGATGAAATCGCGCGCGCAGTGACGTCGGCGCCCGCTCCGCTCGAAGGCTTGATGACGCACTTTGCGTCCTCCGGCAACTACGAGAGCAAACAGACCGAGCAGCAACTGGAACGCTTCGAAGCCGTGATCGAGGGCTTGCGCCGCGCCGGCATCACGCCGCGCTATGTGCACTCTTCGGCGACCACCCCCATCGCCTATCGCCGCAAAGAGGCCTGGGGCAACCTGGTGCGGCCCGGGCATGCGATCTACGGATATGTGTCTCCGGCCCGCGGCGCGCCCGCCAGAGTATTGAATGTGGCTCCGGCGCTCACCTGGAAAGTGACGGTGCTCGAAGTGAAGGACGTCGAAGCCGGAGCCCTGATCGGCTACGGAGGCATTCACCGAGCCGCGCGTCCCATGCGCATCGCGGTGCTGGCAGCCGGGTACGCCGACGGCATCCCGCACCGTTTGGGGAACCGCGGCCAGGTCATCGTGAAAGGAAAATTCGCGCCGGTAGTGGGCGCGGTGTCGATGGATCTAACCACCATCGACGTCACCGGCTTGCCCCGATCTCAAAGCCGGCGAAGCGGTCACCTTGCTGGGTTCAGAAGGCGCCGCGTCGATCAACGCGCAACAGATGGCCAAGTGGGCGGGAACGATTTCCTACGCGGTGCTGTGCGGGATCCACGCCCGCGTCAAACGCGTTTATATCGACTAATCCGGACTCCTATTTTCCACCCTGGCATTCTGACGATAGATCCGTATATGGAGCGATCCATACCGGAGAAAATTCAGCGCCTCATCGGACCGTTGCCGGGCCAGCGGGAAGCCCGCGCGTTCAGCACGTTCGCGCTGATCGGCGGCTTGGTCGCGTGCGGGCTCTCGCTCTACTACGGCTTTCGCGGCGAAACCTTTATGGGGCGGCCCATGGGAAGCGACTTCGTGCAGTTCTACGCGGCCGGCAAGCTGCTCAACCAGCATCAACCCGCGCTGATCTACGACATCCCTGCATTCACCAAGCTGCAGCATCAAGTAGTGCCGGAGATGTCGCCCACGCAGATGCTGGTGTTCGGTTACCCTCCCGTGGTTTCCGAATTGTTCCGCCCCTTCGCGCTGCTGCCCTATCGCTGGGCATACTGCGTGTGGCTGGCTATTTTCGCTGACGCTATACGCATCGAGTTTGTGGCTGCTGTTTCGCAGCCTGCTGCGCGAGAGTTACCGCCGCACCGCGTTTCTGCTGGCGCTCTCCGCGCCCATGTATACGCTCGAAACCTGGATCGGCGGACAGCTTTCAGTCATCGGATTCTTTCGCGGTGGTCTTGTTTCTCTGCTGCTTCGAGAAGCGCTGGCCGCTGCTGGCCGGTTTGGCGTTGGGACTGGCTACCTACAAACCTTCGCTGGTTGCGATCCCGGCAGCGGTGATGATTTTAGGCGGATGCTGGCGCATGCTCGCGGGCTTGAGCGCCAGCTCGGCGCTGATGATTCTAGGGTCGATCGCGACGCGCCGGAGTGAATGGCTTCTGGCTGTGGATCCTGCGGCTGCGGGTTTTCAGCGCGTACGCCACCAGCAATGAGCCCATTCTTCGCCGCACCAAGTATGTGGATCTCAATTCCTTCTTCACGGTGCTGTTGGGCGCCAGCTCGGTCGAACGCGCGCATTGCGACCATCGCGACTTCAGCGGCCTTCCTGATTCTGGCGTGGAACTGGTGGCGGTGCGCGCCATCAAGAATCGCATGAGGCGCAGCGCTATTTGTGGGCCGCCACGCTCACCTGGACCATGATGATCAATATTTACGTGCCGGTCTACGACACCATCCTACTGGTGCCCGCCGCGGCGCTGGTAGCGTGTTCGCTCGCAGGCGCCGGAGAAGCGGCAACAGATGCCGGCTGCAAGTCTGGCTGATTGTGTTGTGGCTGGTGCCCTGGCTCACGCAATCCTGGGCCGACTACTTGCGGCTGCAGATCCTCACGGTCGTGCTCGCGGGCTTTGGCTACTGGGCACTGAAACTGGCACGTGCCAGCTCCGCGTCAGAAGTAGCGGTGCCGCGCGAAGACGCTGCTCCAGGACGCAGCCTAAACGTCCAGATTGCGCACGTCGAGCGCGTTGTCCTCGATGAACTTGCGGCGCGCTTCCACGTTTTCGCCCATCAGCGTGGTGAAGATCTCATCGCTTTGCACGATGTCTTCGAGCGAAACCTTCAGCAGCGTGCGGGTGTCGATGTTCATGGTGGTTTCCCACAACTGCTCGGCGTTCATCTCGCCCAGACCCTTGTAGCGCTGGATGCTGACTTCGCGCATGCCTTCATTCTTCACGTGCGCCAGCAACTCGCGCCATCCGGCGAGAGTCTCGCGATGATTGTCGCGCACGACCACGAAGGGCGGTTGATTGTACTTGCCGGCTTGCTTCGCGAGCAGACGCAGGCGGCGGTATTCGGGCTGCCCGGCCAGTTCCAGGTTGATGGCGCGTTCGGCGTTGGTCGGATCCTTGAACGTCACCATCCAGGCCGAGTGTTCCTCTTCGTGCTTGATCTCGGTTTCGATCTTCAGAGCCTTCAGCGCGTCATGCACCGGCTGCAAGTTCGCCTTGTCGGCGAAGTCGGCCTTGGTATCGATCGCCAGTCCCGGGTCCGCGATGCACTTCGATCACACGCGGGTCGCGCAAGCGGCGCTCCATGCGGCGCCAGGCGAGTTGCAGCTCGTCGAGCGACATCAAGTAATTGCGCAGCTCCGTGCCTTCGAGAATCGTCTTGCCGCCCGGGCCGACTTCCACCTTCAGGTTCTCCGTCGCGCGGCGCAGAATCTCGCGCGTGAATTCCTTGTCGTCCTTGATGTACTTCTCGCTCTTGCCCTTCTTGATGCGGTAGAGCGGCGGCTGCGCGACGAAAATGTTGCCGCGCTTGATCAGCTCCGTCATGTGGCGGAAGAAGAACGTCAGCAGCAGCGTGCGGATGTGCGAGCCGTCCACGTCCGCATCCGTCATGATGATGATCTTGCCGTAGCGGATTTTCGCGGGATCGAAATCGTCCTTGCCGATGCCCGCGCCGATGGCCGTGATCATGGCGCGAATTTCTTCGTGCCCCAGCATCTTGTCGTAGCGGGCCTTCTCGACGTTCAGGATCTTGCCGCGCAGCGGCAGAATCGCCTGATAGCGGCGGTCGCGGCCACCCTTGGCGGTGCCGCCGGCCGACTCGCCCTCGACTAAAAACAATTCGCAGCGATCCGGATCGCGCTCCTGGCAATCGGAAAGCTTTCCGGGCAGGCCGCCCGAATCGAGAGCACCCTTGCGCCGCGTGAGATCGCGAGCTTTGCGTGCGGCTTCGCGCGCGCGAGCCGCATCGATCGCCTTCGAGACGATCTTCTTCATCACCGACGGATTCTTGTCGAAGAACTCGCCCAGCTTTTCGTTGATGAGCTGGACCACATAGCCTTGGATATCGGAATTGAGCTTGCCCTTGGTCTGCCCTTCGAACTGCGGCTGCGGCAGCTTCACGCTGATCACCGCCGTGAGCCCTTCGCGCACGTCGTCGCCGGTGAGATTCTCTTTGACGTCCTTGAACAAGCCAGCCGCCTGCCCCGCCGCGTTGATGGTGCGCGTCAACGCGCTGCGGAAGCCGCTCAAGTGCGAGCCGCCATCGACGGTGTTGATGTTGTTCGCGAAGCTGAACACCGTTTCGCTGTAGGAATCGTTGTACTGCAGCGCCACTTCCATGGTGAGCACGCCGTTCGGCAGATCGCGCTCGCCTTCGAAGATAAATCGGCTTGTCGTGCAGACGTTCTTGCCCTTATTCAGGTGCTTGATGAACTCGGCGATGCCGCCGACGAATTGGAATTCGGAAACGCGCGCCGGTTCTTCGCGCTCGTCGGTGAGCGTGATCTTCAGGCCCTTGTTCAAGAACGCCAACTCGCGCAAGCCGCGTGGCCAAGAGTGTCGAAGTTGAACTTGGTCGCGTCCATGATGGACGAATCGGGTTTGAAGGTGATCTTGGTTCCGGTCTTGCGTCCGGCCTTGCCGGTCTTCGCCAGCGGCGCCTTAGGAACGCCCTTGGCGTATTCCTGCTCCCAGGTCGATGACGCTGTCTCGCCCTTCGCGGGACGCCAGATTTCGAGCTTCAGCAATTCCGAGAGCGCATTCACGCAGCTCACGCCCACGCCGTGCAGTCCGCCCGATACTTTGTACGAGTTGGAATCGAACTTGCCGCCGGCGTGCAGCTTGGTCATCACCACCTGCGCGGCCGACACGCCTTCGTCTTCGTGCAGATCCACCGGAATCCCGCGGCCGTTATCGACCACCGTCACCGAATCGTCTTCGTGGATGGTAACGTTTACCTCGTTGGCGTAACCCGCCAAAGCCTCGTCGACCGAGTTATCGACCACTTCGTAGACCAGGTGATGCAACCCGGCCTCGCCGGTCGAGCCAATGTACATCGCGGGCCGCAGGCGCACGGCCTCGAGGCCCTCCAGCACTTTAATGCTGGTGGAATCGTAAACGTTAGGATCTATCGCGGTAACTTTGCTGGACATAGTATCGTTACGATCAAATTCTCATCGGCATGATCACGTAGCGATACGTGTCCGCCTTGTCGCCGCCCGGCCGCAGTTCGCCGGCGCTGTGCGGGTCCTTAAACCAAAAGCTGACCTGGTCGGTCTGCACCACACGCAGGAAATCGATCAAGTACTGCGCGTTGAATCCAATCTCCACCGGAGTGCCGTTGTATTCCGCCGGAATGCTCTCTTCGCTCTCTCCGGTTTCTGAAACCGAGGAGTGTACTTTCACTTCGCCGTCGCCGACGCGCACGCGAATCGCTCGCGAACGTTCGTCGGAGAACTGCGCCACGCGCTCAATTGCCGCTCGAAATTCTTCGCGCTGCAGAGTTACCGAATTGGGTTGATCCTTCGGCAGCACGCGCTCGTAGTCCGGAAAGTTGCCCGTGAGTTTCCGGCTCAACAACAAGCGGTCGCCGAGTTTGAAGAACAAATGATTCTCATCGCCGGAGAATTGCACGATGGCCGTCGGGATCAGAATCGCTCGCCAGTTTTTGCAGCTCCAGCATCGCCTTCCGCGGCAGCAGCGCACGAAACGCCGCGTTCACACCAGGCAGCTCGCCTGAGCTTTCGACCATCGCCAAACGATGCCCGTCCGTCGCCACCATCACGATGCCGCCTTTGCGCAGCACCAGCAACGCTCCGTTCAACGTGAAGCGCGATTCCTCGCTCGAAATCGCAAACACCGTCTTCGCGATCATGGCGCCCAGAACGCCGATCGGAATCTCCGCCAGCATGCTCCGGCATCTCCGGCAATTCCGGAAAACTATCGCGCGACATGCCGGCGATGCGCGTCTTCGAGCGGCCGCACACCAGATTCGCCCAGTGATTGTCGCCGACTTTCACTTGCACATCGGAATCCGGCAGCAAGCCGCACGTAATCGAGCAAGCGCCGCGCTGGTATCGTGCCCGCGCCGGACTTCTTCACCCGCGCGGCGCAAGAACAGCGAATTCCCAATTCCAAATCCGTGGCCGTGAGAAGAATGCGATCTCCGTCCGCCTCGACCAACACATTCGACAAAATCGGAATGGTGGTTTTCTTCTCAACTACGCCTTGCGAGAGGTTCAGTTCCCGCACTAGATCGGCCCTGCTGACGGTGAATTCCATGCACGGTTCCTTCGCGATTCTTCTCTCTAGATTTCTCTCTCAAATAGACTTGAAAGAGAACCGGATTCATAGGGGCTGTTGAAACGTTGATTTCTCCCTAAATTATAGCAAGATCGTGGGGTTAAAGTCATCACAAAGTGTGAGTTCCTGGGTAGATTTTGTAGCATGATCGGGCCGGGTCGATTTGTTCCTCAGGAGTCCACAGCCGGGCGCAAAGCGGCTTTGAGGATAAGTCAAATAACCTCAATGGATGGCGTCGATTACGTTGTGGATGAGCCTGTTTAAATCGGCATCCTTCTGGCGCAAAGTGTCGATTTTGTGAATGGAATGCAGCACGGTAGTGTGATGCTTGCCTCCAAACATGCGTCCGATCTCGGGCAACGACGAGTGCGTCAGCTCCTTGATCAGATACATTGCGATCTGCCGCGGATAGGCAATTTTCTGCGTGTTGGTCTTCAACTTCAACTGCGCCGGCTGCAGTTGGAACTGATCCGCCACCGCGCGCAGACACCGAATCCATGGTGATGCGCTTCTCTTGGCCCGGGATCAAATACTTCAAGACCTGCTGCGCCATCGCCAGCGTGATCGGCGTCCCCATCACCGAGGAATACGCCACCAGCTTCACCAGCGCGCCCTCCAGCTCGCGAACATTAGATTTCGTTTTTGTCGCGATGTAAACCCGCACATCTTCCGGCAGACTGACGCCTTCCGATCTCGGCTTTCTTATCCAGAATCGCCATCTTGGTTTCCAGATCCGGCGGTTGGATGTCCACCATCAAGCCCCACTCGAAGCGCGAGCGCAGACGCTCCACCAGGCCCGGCGTGCCCTTCGGCGTCGAATCGCTCGAGACCACAATCTGCTTCTGGTGCTCGTGCAGCTCGTTGAACGTGTGGAAGAACTCTTCCTGCGTGCGCTCCTTGCCGGCCAGGATGTGGATGTCGTCGATCAGCAGCACGTCGGCCGAACGGTAATAGCGGTGAAACGCCGGCATGCGGTCGCTCTTGATGCAGCCGATCATCTCGTTCATGAAGCGCTCGCTCGAAGTGTAGACGATGCGCATCGAAGCATACTGTTCCGAGAGCGCCGTGCCAATCGCATGCATCAGGTGCGTCTTCCCCATCCCCGACCCGCCGTAAATAAACAGCGGATTGTAGCTGCGCGAAGGGCTGTTGGCCACCGCGCGCGCCGCCGCATGCGCAAACTGATTGCAGGAACCCACCACGTAATTATCGAAACGGAATTTCTGGTTGAGCTGGCTGGTGGGCGACGCAAACAGCGGTTCCTGCGGAATGGCTCGCGGGCGCGGCGACACGCCACGCGCGAGCCGTGTAGATCACCCGCTCCACCGGCAGGTTCAACTCACGAATCGCATCGCGGATGTCCTCGGCGTACTCCTGCTCCATCCAGTTCCTTGGTGACCTGGTCCGGCACCGATACCCGCAGCGACCCGCCCTCTTCGCCCTCAAACGCCGTTCGTGTGACCCAGTCTTCGTAGGCCCGCCCGCTGATCTTCGTGGTCAGCCTGCGCCTTAATTTGTTCCCATGGATTTGCCAATGCAATCGCTTCCCCAGTCATGTCGTCCTCCGACACACAAAATTCCCCACACGATTTCCACAGCCTGTGGAAATCCTGTCCCATCTCACCGATTCTGTTCCTGGAATCGTCGCGCTCCAGCGTCTGCCGAGGGGTGGTTCAGGTCCGGCGGACTGTCTTTCGCGGAATTCAAGAATAGCACAAAAAATCCAAACGCAATAAATTATCTTAAAAATTTATAAAGCTTTTACTATCAGTAAGCATATAGGACTTATCCTAAAACAAACAACATTGTATGAACATCCTGTTTCAGTGCCTCGAAACGCATTTGACAATCCACGTTTGGGGCGCGACAATGGGTCCTGTCGTCTGCCAGATGCGGGAGTAACTCAGCTGGTAGAGTGCGACCTTGCCAAGGTCGATGTCGCCGGTTCGAATCCGGTCTCCCGCTCCATCCCACCCAAAACTAAGCTTGGACGGCGCCCAGCCAACTCAAATTCCTACTTTTCTAACTGCTGCGTTTCCAGTATGATTGGGGTATTGAGCCAGAATTATTGAAACATTTCAGCGCATGCTTCGTATCTCTGTTGAAAGCGCGCGGCTGAGAGCACGTGAATGAGCCGCTATGCCGATTAGGTGTTATGGACGTTAAGCGCGAAGGCGTCGCGAAGAAGAAAATGATCCGCCGGGTGCTGTACCTGGTGCTGCTCGCGGCCGTCGTCGCCGTCGCCGGGTGGCGCGTCAGCCTGCTCAAGCCGGCTGTCCCGGTGGTCGAAGCAGCCACGATCTGGCCCGACACCGTGAAACGCGGTCCCATGGTGCGCGAGGTTCGCGGCCTAGGCACGCTGGTCCCCGAAGACATTCTGTGGTTCCAGGCGGAATTCGACAGCCAGGTCAGCCGCATTCTGGCGCGTTCCGGCGACGACGTGAAGCCCAACACGGTTCTGCTGGTGCTCACCAATCCGCAGATGGAAGCCGACGCTGTCGATTACGAATGGCAGACCAAACAAGCCGAAGCGAACCTCGTCGACCTGCGAGTGAAACTGCAGAGCCAGACCTTCGATCAGCAATCCGCCGTCTCCACGGCGCAGGGCGAACTGAAGCAGGCCGACATCAACCGCGATAAAGAAGAGCAGCTCTTCAAGGCCCAGCTCGAACCCGAGATCAACATGCGCCTGGCGGTCGCCAAGTGGGAACAGGCGGACGCCCGCTTCAAGATGGAGAAGCAAAAGCTCGACATCTTTAAAGAATCCGTCCAAGCGCAGATCGATTCGCAGAAGGTCCAAGTCGAGAAGCTGCGCGCCACCTACAAGCTGAAAAAGAGACAACTCGACGAGCTCACCATCCGCGCCGGCATCCGCGGCCGCATGCAGGAAATGACTCTGCAAGTGGGCCAGCGCGTGAAGCCCGGCGACGTGCTGGCGAAAGTCGCGCAGCCGCGAAAACTGATGGCGCGTTTGCAGATCCCCGAGACTCAGGCCAAAGACATCGTGCTCGGCCAGCAGGCGCAAATCGACACCCGCAACGGAATCGTGCGCGCTCACGTGATCCGCATCGACGCATCCATCGTCAACGGAACGCGCACGGTCGATTGCAAACTGGACGGTGCCCTTGCCGAAAGGCGCGGTGCCGGATCTGAGCGTCGACGGAACCATCGAGATCGAGCGCCTCGCCGACGTGCTGTATGTTGGCCGTCCGGTGTTCGCGCAGCCCGGCAGCCCCGGTACCTTGTTCAAGATCGATGCCGATGGCAAAGGCGCCGAGCGCGTGCCCGTGCGCTTCGGACGCGCCTCCGTGAACGCCATCGAAATCGCCGAAGGTCTGAAAGCCGGCGACCGCGTCATCCTGTCCGACATGGCGGCCCAGGAACAAACCTCGCGCGTGCGCTTGAACTAAAGAGAACCTCATGCCCGAACCACTGATTCGCTTGGAGAGCGTTACCAAAGTGTTCGTCACCGATGAGGTGGAAACCCACGCTCTCGCCGGCATCCAAATGGATATTCAAAAAGGCGAGTATGTCTCGATCTCCGGCCCCTCCGGCTGCGGAAAGTCCACGCTGCTGGCGATTCTGGGTTTGCTCGATACTCCCTCAGATGGCACTTACGTGCTCAACAATCGCCCCGTGCAAGGCCTGAAGCTGGCCGAGCGCGCGCGCATCCGCAATCGCGAGATCGGCTTCATTTTTCAAGCCTTCAATCTGATCGGCGATCTGACGGTGTATGAAAACGTCGAACTGCCGCTCACCTATCGCGGCATGGCTGGCGACGAGCGCAAACGCAAAGTGCAAGCCGCTCTCGAACGCGTGGGCATGTCGCATCGCATGAAGCATTACCCGTCGCAGCTCTCCGGAGGCCAGCAGCAGCGCGTGGCCGTCGCGCGCGCCTTGGCCGGCGACCCTTCGATTCTGCTGGCCGACGAACCCACCGGCAACCTCGATTCCGCCAACGGCGAGCAAGTCATGGACCTGCTGCGCGAGTTGCACCAGGGCGGCGCCACCATCTGCATGGTGACCCACGACCCGCGCTACGCCACCTACGCCGACCGCTCCATCCATCTGTTCGACGGCCGCCTGGTGACGGACAACCTCCAAAAAGCGTAAAATTTGGTGTGCAGCCGACTTTGGCAGTACCGGCCACGCCCGCGCCAAAACCCCCGCCAGTAACCGCCAGGGACAACACGGCTGAGGGACTCCGCGGCCTAGCCGCCATCACCGTTTTCCTGGCCCATTTCTGTCTTTCGTTTTTCCCGCGCGGCTTCGATCGCCTCTACCCCGGACTGCAAACCTCGCCCGCCGCCGACGGCACCATCGAGACAATCCTGCGCCTGCCGTTCCTTTCCATTCTCTGGAACGGCAACTTCGCCGTTTGCATCTTTTTCGTGCTCAGCGGATATGTTCTGTCGCGCCCCTATTATTTCGGGAATCGCCTGGAGACTCTCCGCGACCGCTATTTGAAACGCTACTTAAGGCTGAGCGTCCCCATCGCCGCCTCGGTTTTCATCGGCTATGTTCTGCTGAAATACGGCCTGCTGTGGAATCATGCGGGAGCCGCGATCTCGCATTCTGACTGGCTCAATAGCTACTTTGCTTTTACGCCGTCCTTTTTGGATGCGCTGCGCGACGCCACCTATCGCGTGATCCTTCTCGGCGCGGACCGCTTCAATCCGCCGCTCTGGACCATGAAGGTGGAATTCATCGGGTCTCTGATCACTTTCGCGTTTTACACCTTGATGCCCGCCCAAGGAGCTCTGGCGCAAAGGCGATTCACTACGCCATCGCGGTGCTGACCATCGGAGTCCTGGCCGGGAAGGACGGCGTTTTCTACTACGCGTTTTTGTTGGGCGGTCTCATCTGGACATTGCCGAAACCGCGCGGCGCTTACAAATGGTTGCTGCTGGGCGGCGGCATGGTTCTTGGCGTCGTTTCAATACGACTGCTTTATTCCGCTGGATGCCCGATCCGGTGGTGTGGGACGAGAAATATTCTTACAGCGTCGCCGGTGCGTTTTTGGTGCTGTGGTCGCTGCGCTCCGGGATGTGCGATGGTTTTTTAGCGTCGTCTCCCATGCTCCGCCTCGGGCGCCTTTCGTTTTCCCTCTACGTGACCCACTTTTTTGTTCTCTGCACCTTTTCCTGCTGGTTCCTGGTGCAGATGCAGGGGCGACTTTCACGGCCGGTATGGGCATCCGCCGATCTGTTATTGAGCGCCCTCCTGCTAATCGCCGCGGCCGCTGTCTTTGAGCGCTTGGTGGACCGCCCCGGTATGCGGTTCTCCAACTGGTTCATTGGCCGCGTGAGTTGACGGAGCGCGCGGAATTCAGAGGAGCAATCTGACTAGCAAGTTCTGCTAGAGGCCGCTTTCATCCACCACAATTGTTTCGGCTCCCATGATTCCGGGCGGGCTAAAAGCGCGCGAGCGCAGGTGAATGCGTAGTTTTTCGTGGCTGGAAAAGACGCGTGAATATTCTACGTTATCTGACCGTGAAGCTGGGCCTTAGTACGCGCCCCACCGGGTACCGTAGATCGGGTCCAATATACAGAACGGATCGAAAGCGTCCGATAGACCCTAGAGGATTCTTTTTGTGAGCGCCGTTGTCGATCCTATCGAAACTAACCAACGCAGCACCGCCAGCGGCATCCAGCCCCCGGTCCCGGAATCTCTGGAGGAACTGGCGATTCCAGCCGCAATCGTCGAGCAATTGGTGCTGAAGTATCTGTATTTTCGCGGCGAGTTGTTGGGCCGCGAAATCGGCAGCCTGCTGGGCCTGTCGTTCAGCCTGATCGACGACCTTCTCGAAACCCTGAAGCGCCAGCACTACGTCGGCGTCAAGAAATCGCTGGGCATGGGCAACATGTCGGGCATCTTCGCGCTGACCGAAGCCGGCCGCAACCTGGCGCGCGAGCATCTGGGAAACAATCAATACGCGGGTCCCGCTCCGGTGCCGCTGTATCAATACGCCGAAGTGGTGCGCCGCCAGAAATTGGCCGACAACTGGCTGAACCCGCAGTCGCTGGTGCGACGCCTTCAGGCATCTGGTGGTCGAAGACGATGTCCTGGCGCAGATCGGACCGGCCGTGAACGCCAGCAAGTCCTTCTTGATTTACGGGCAGCCGGGCAACGGAAAAACCGCCCTGGCCGAATCTCTGTTCCGCGTGGATACCGAGCCGATCTTCATGCCCTACGCGCTGGAGTGCCAGGGCAACATCATTCAGCTCTACGATCCCATTTACCACCAGAAAATAGACGACCAGCAATCCGAGATTTCCGCGCTAGCCACCGAAATGCCCTACGACGGACGCTGGTTCAAGTGCCGCCGTCCTTTCATCATCACCGGCGGCGAGTTGACGCTCGACATGCTGGACCTGAGCTATAACCCGCACTCGAAAGTTTACGACGCGCCCTTCCAGCTCAAGGCCAACAACGGCATCTATCTGATCGATGACTTTGGCCGCCAGAAGGCCAACCCTGCCGAAATTCTCAACCGCTGGATCGTTCCCATGGAGCGCCACATCGATTACCTGAGCTTCCATGCCGGCGGGAAAATGACCGTGCCCTTCGAGGCGTTCCTGATTTTCTCCACCAACCTGCGCCCGGATCAACTGGGCGACGAAGCCTTCCTGCGCCGCATCCAGTACAAGATGTTCCTGCGCAGCCCCAAGCGCCCCGAGTTCACCCACATCTTCCGCCGTTTCGCGGAGTCCAAGAAACTGGAATGCAGCGAGGAAGTGGTCGATAGCTTCATTCAGAAGCACTACCTCTCGACCGACAAACGCTTCCGCCGCTGCCACCCGCGCGACGTGATCATGCATGCCATCGACATCATCAATTTCGAGAGCCTCCCGATGGTGCTCACCGACGATGTCCTCGACCGCGCCTTCCAAAGCTGCTTCGTAGAAAACGTCGACGTGAACGACTAATAGGGCGGGCCTCCGGCCCGCAGCCAACGTCCACGCTGGCCCCCGTCTCGTTTTCATCCCCCCATCCCCTGTTACCCTTTGGGATGGGGAAACGATCATGACAACCATCACTCGCCGTGAATTCTCACAGCTAGCCGTTGCTCTTGGCCGCGTCCGCCCGCGGTCTCCGCGCCGGCACCAGCATCGACGACACCCTCCGCAGTGGCATCCAGCGCAGAAACATTCCCTGCGTCACCGCGCTGGTCGCGACCGCGGACAAAATCACCTATCAAGGCGCGTTCGGCACCCGCGATGGCGCCTCCGGAGTGAAAGTAACGCCCGATTCCATCTTCGCCATCGCCTCCATGACCAAGGCCGTTACCTCCGCCGCCGCGATGCAACTGGTGGAGCAAGGCAAGATCGCTCTCGACGAGCCGGTCGTCGAAATACCTTCCCGACCTGGCCAAGCTGGAAGTGATCGACGGCTTCGACGCCGCGACCGGTAAGCCCAAGATGCACACCGTCGCGCACGCCCATCACGCTGAAGCATCTGCTCACGCACACCTCCGGCCTCGCCTATCCCCAATGGAGCGATGTAATGATGCAGTACACCAAAGCCACCGGCAAATCCTTCCGCCCCACCACCGTCGCGCCCATGGCCCCGCTCATCTTCGAACCCGGCACGCGCTGGCATTACGGTTTCAGCGCCGATTGGACGGGTAAGCTGGTCGAGAAAATCAGCGGCCTCACACTGGAACAATATTTTCAGCGCAATATCCTGCAGCCGCTGGGCATGAAGGACACCAGCTTCATCCTGCCCGCTGCCAAGTTCGACCGGCTCGTCAGTAAGTATGACCGCCAGCCCAACGGCATGCTCAAAGAGGAACCGCGCACGCCTCCCGCCGACCGCCGCCGACTTACAACGGCGGCGGCGGACTCTATTCCACCGCCGGCGACTACGTCAAATTCATGCAGATGATTCTGCGCCACGGCCGCTCCGCCGATGGCAAGCAGATCCTGCAACCCAAGACCGTAGATATGATGTCTGCGAACCAGATCGGCAACGGAGGCGCCGGCCGCCTCAAGACGCAGATGCCGGAACTTTCAAGCGACGTCGATGTGCATCCCGGCGCCATCGACAAATGGGGCCTGGGTTTCCTGATCAATACCGTCCCCTACGCGGGCGGCCGTTCCGCGGGCAGTCTCGCCTGGGCCGGAATTTGGAACACGTTTTATTGGATCGATCCCAAGCGCCAGATCTGCGCCGCCATCATGATGCAGTTCCTGCCCTTCGTCGACAAGCAAGCGGTCGGCATGCTGGGCGATTTCGAACGTTCGGTGTACGCGGCCGCATGAACCTTCGCAACTGGTTTGACTCTGACCTTCACGCACCGCGCCCAACAGGAAGCGCTGGAGTGGGCCGGGTCCGTCTACACGTTCGGTGAAATCGACGCGCGCAGCAATCGCATGGCGCGCGCCGCTCACCGCGCGCGGCCTCGCCGAAAGGCGATCGCCTGTGCGTCTATCTCGCGAACTGCATCGAGTTTATCGATCTCTATCTCGCCTGCATCAAGCTGGGCGTGATCTTCGTCCCCATCAACATCCTGTATCGCGATCGCGAGATGTCGCACATCCTCAGCGACGCCGAACCCAAGCTGCTGGTGACCGCCGCCGAGATTCCCGCGCTGCTCGGCGGAGGCATCGGCGCAATCCGGCGACGAAGCTTCCCGAAGTCGCGCTCGAAGGCGACGACACCGCCGCGCTGGTCTACACCTCCGGCACCACAGGCGTCTCCAAGGGCGCCATGCTCACGCACAACAATTTCGCAGTGAACGGCGCGAGCTTGATCCAAGCCTGGAAAATCACGGCCGCCGGACCGCCTGCTGCTCGCCCCGCCGCTGTTCCACGTGCACGCGCTCGGCAACGGCCTGCATTGCTGGCTGCTGGCAGGCTGCCGCATGCGCCTGCTCGAACGCTTCGATCACACCACCGCGGTCTCGCAATTTCTCGACTTCAAGCCCACGCTCTTTTTCGGCGTGCCGGCGATGTATGTGCGGTTGCTCGATACGCCTCCCGACAAAGCGCGCGAAATCGGCCAACGCATGCGCCTGTTCGTTTGCGGCTCCGCACCCTTGCCCGCGCAGATTCTCGAAGAGTTCCGCACGCTCTTCGGCCACACCATCCTCGAACGTTACGGCATGACCGAAACGCTCATGAACCTGTCCAATCCCTACGACGGCGAGCGCCGCCCCGGAAGCGTGGGCTTGCCGCTGCCCGGCGTCATCGTGAAGATCGTCGGCCCCGATGGCAACCCGATAGCCGACGGCGAGACCGGCGAATTGTGGCTCAAAGGCCCCAACGTTTTCGCGGGATATTGGAAGCGCGAAGAAGCCACCAAGGCCGCTTTCGTCGATGGCTGGTTCACGCACCGGCGACATCGGCTCGCGCTCGGCCGACGGCTATTACACACTCAGCGGACGTAAAAGCGACCTCATCATCTCCGGCGGCTTCAACATCTATCCCAGGGAGATCGAAGAATTCCTGATGGAGCAGCCCGAAGTCGAAGAAGCCGCCGTAGTCGCCGAGACCGATCGCGTGCGCGGCGAAATTCCCGTCGCCTACATCGTCTGGAAAACCGGCGCCGGCGATCCCGGACCGCTCGAATCCCGCTGCCGCGAAAAGCTAGCGTCCTTCAAAATTCCGCGCCGCTTCGAATCCATCGACAAGCTGCCGCGCAACGCTCTAGGTAAAGTTCAGAAGCACCTGCTATGCCGCGAATCCTGATGGTGACGTCGGAAGCCGCGCCCTTCGCGAAAACGGGCGGGCTGGCCGATGTCCTGGGAGCCCTGCCTCCCGCGCTCGCGAAGCTCGGCGAAGAAGTGGCCGTGGTCATGCCGCGCTATGGCAGCGTGCCGCTCGCTGGCGCCGAACTCGATTTTGCCGGCGATGCCGCTCACCGTCGGGCCGCACTCCTTCACCGCCTCCCTCTATCAAGTGCAACGCGAGGGTGTGCGCTACCTGTTCGTCGATTGCCCCCCGCTCTACGCGCGCGCCGGCATCTACAACGAATGGGGCGCCGAATATCTCGACAACCACATCCGCTTCGCCGCGCTGAATCTAGCCGCGCTCGAAATCGCCCGCAAAATCTTTCCGCACCGACATCTTCCACGCCCACGATTGGCCCGCCGGATTGCTCGCTCCCTACCTGCATGAGACTTTTGCCTCCGATCCGGACTTCGCCGGTACAAAGTGCGTGTTCACCATTCACAACCTGGGATATCAGGGCAACTTCCCCGGCTACCTGATCGCGGATTTGGGACTGAGCCCCGCGCTCTTTAACCCGCAAGGGCTGGAATTTTGGGGTGAGTTGAGTTTTCTCAAAGCCGGCATCGTGTGGGCCGATGCCATCACCACCGTCAGCCCCACCTACGCGCGGGAGATCCAGACTCCTGAATATGGCCTCGGTCTCGACGGCGTTCTGCGCGACCGCGCGGCTAAAATCACCGGCATCCTCAACGGCGTGGATTACACTGAGTGGAATCCGGAGAACGATCCCCACCTCACCAACCGTTTCTCCGCGCAAAGACCTTTCCGGCAAACGCCTGGCGAAACGCGCGCTGCTCAAAGCCCTGAAGCTTCTGCCCGACATGAAGCGTCCGCTGATCGGCATCGTCTCCCGCTTCGCCTCGCAAAAGGGTTTCGATCTGGTGGAAGGCATCGCGCCCAGAGTTGGCGGAAATGGATCTAGCGATGGCTGTGCTCGGTTCCGGCGAGGCTCGCGTTACGAAAAAATGTTCCGCAGCATGGCAGATGCCCATCCCGAGAAATTCGCTGTTCGGGTCGGATACGACAACGTCCTCGCCCATCGCATCGAAGCCGGCTCCGACATGTTCCTGATGCCCAGCCGGTACGAGCCCTGCGGCTTAAACCAGATGTACAGCCTGCGCTATGGCACGGTGCCGATCGTGCGCGCCACCGGCGGGCTCGACGATACCATCGACGAGACCACCGGCTTCAAATTCAGCGAATATACGCCCGAGGCGCTGCTGGATGCGATCGATGAAGCGCGTCAGCGGCCTGGCAAGACCGCGATCAATGGCTGGAGCGCATGCGCCGCGGCATGGCGAAAGACTTTTCGTGGGATGTCTCGGCCGCCGCCTACCAGCGCCTGTACCGCAGCCTCAGCGCGCCACCGGATTAAACCAGCGCAGCCCCGGAAACCGCGCGAAGTCGGTATCCGTGGATGCCAATTCGCCCCGATACTCAATCGCCAGCGCCGCCAGATGAGCATCGGTGGTCAGGTCCCCGGCAGTCCCCACCTGCTCGATCAGCCGAAAGAAAATCTCCGCGTGAAATTCCCCCGGCGTCAGGATCTGCACCCCGGGTACCGCCAGCCATGTGCGCACCACCCTAATGGCTTCGCCCGGGTACAACGGATTCTTCGTGGGCGCGGCACGAGTGATGATCCGCACGAAACCTAGGATGCTAAACCACGGCAAGCCCACCGGCCGTGGCAGCGTTAACGTCTCCTCCCACCACTCACGCGCTGCCCTATGATGAAGCGAACTGGAATTATAGGCGTGAATGAGAACATTCACGTCGGGAATGATCACAGGATCCCGAGTTTACGCGCGATGCGCTCATCTTCCATCCGGTCATCCCACTGGCCGAGTTTGTCCTGGTCAATACCTGGCGGCAATCCCAAGTCGAATGGAACCACCTTGAACGGAACCCGCGCCGGCGGGTCCTTCGCCGCCAAGCCCACCCGCAGCGCCTGATTCACAGCATCCTTCAGCGTCAGCTTCTGCTCCGCCATCTTGCGCTTGAGCTTCAAAGCGACATCCGGTTCCAGAGTGAGCGTTGTACGCATACAAACATCATATCAAGCCCATATTTTGATGTCTAGACATCACTTGCATCCCAAGGCCCGCTTCCGGCATCATATAGCGTGGTAGGGAGATCCGAATAATTATGGCTGGCGACAATACTCTTAACTTTACAGACAACGCTTTTGATCAGGATGTGCTGAACTCCGAAGTCCCCGTTTTGGTCGACTTCTGGGCGCCTTGGTGCGGACCCTGCCGCGCGATGGCCCCGACGGTAGACGCCGTCGCCGACGAATACCTCGGCAAAATGAAAGTCGGCAAGCTCAACACCGACGACAACCCGGGCACTGCCTCGCGCTATCAGATTCGCGGCATTCCCACGTTGCTGCTTTTCAAAGGCGGCAAAGTAGTCGACCAGCGCGTCGGCGCCATGGGCAAGCCGGATCTCAAGAAGATGGTCGACGCGCACGTCGGCGAGCCCACCTAAGATCAATTATTCGTGCGGACGCGGACGGCTCTTCCCGTCCGCATTCGTCAGCATGAATTTCTGGACGCGCTTTCCAGAGCCAACCTCGCCCGTATACAAGTTCCCGTGAGAATCCATTGCGATCGCATCGATCACATGGAACTGCCCCGCCATCGTCCCGTAATTGCCCACCGAACCCACCAGCGCTCCGGTTTTCCGGTCATGTATCCAGACCTTGTTGTTGTTGCCGTCGGCGATCAGAATGTATTTCTCCCCAGCGTCATGCGAGAAGGTCAGGTTGTAAGTGTTCCCACATCCACCGGGTGAGAGATTGCACCTCTTGCCACGGGCCGGCGACATCGGATAGACAAAGAAACTGCTCACAAACTTCCCCTGTTTGGTAAAAACCTGAATGCGATTGCTGCCGCGTTCACAAACATAAACCAACCCATCGACTGATATGTGCACGCAATGCAGCGCCGGCGCGAACTCCTGTTGATCGGGTAGCGCTCCCGCCTCCCAGTCATAATCCGGCACCGGATCGTTGCTGATTTCGCTCAGCGGAACGCCATGTCCGCCCCAGCCGCGCTTGAACGCCCCGGTATCCATGTCGTAGACCAATACGCGCTTGTTCAGAAGGCCGTCGACGATATACAGCTCATGAGCGTCCTCGTCCAGATCGAAGCCCTCAACGCCAGTCGGCAGAATATCGGTCTGTTGATTGTTCTGTTTCAAAGGCGCTGCCGCCAGCAATTCCGCTCCTGACGCCCCCGCAGCCGCCTTCGCCCTCTGCTCCGGAGTGATCGCAGTTCCGCGGTGCCCGAAATCCCACAGCAGCTTCCCGTCGCCGGTGAATTTCTGGATACTGTCACCGCGCGCCGCTCCCGACAGCCAAACATTCCCCGCTTTATCGACGACAATCGCGTGTTCCGATTGCGGCCCCGGCTTCTCCACTCCGGGTGCGGGCCAGCCCTTCACAAATTCCGGCCCGCCCCAGCTCTTCAACAGATTGCCCTGCGTGTCGAACTCGAGAATCGCCGGCGCCGCGATGCAGCAATCGTTGCGCGGCGGCGTCTTGCCCGCGCCCGATTCGTCCGCAGTAATGTCACGCGGCCGGCTGATCACCCAGATGTGATCGTCTTTATCGACCACCATCGTCGGCACGCCCTGCATCATCCATTTGTTCGGCAAAGGCAGCTTGGGCCATGACGCGTCTACCTTGTAGACCGGCACATTCTGCGCCTGGAGCGCGGCGACGACAGCGATCAGCAAGTACGCGCGGCTCACCCCGTAACCGCCCCTTGCGCAGCCGAACCCACCAACTTCACGTACTTCTGAAACACCCCGGTCTTGTATTTCAACTCCGGCGCCGTCCACGTCTTCATCCGCTCGGCCATCTGTTCCGGAGTCAGCGCGACCTCAATCGAACTAGTCTCGACGTTGATGGTGATGATGTCGCCCTCCTGCACCGCCGCAATCGGCCCGCCCACAGCCGCTTCCGGAGCCACATGCCCCACCATGAACCCGCGCGTCGCTCCGCTGAAGCGCCCGTCCGTCAACAGCGCGACATCTTCCGACAGTCCCGGTGCCCATAATCGCGCCGGTCACGCCCAGCATCTCGCGCATCCCAGGACCGCCCTTGGGACCCTCGTAACGAATCACCAGCACATCGCCCGCTTTGATCTTGCCACCAGTCACCGCCGCCATGGCATCCTCTTCGCGATTGAACACCCGCGCCGGACCCGAGTGTACCTTGCGATTCGTCCCCGCCACTTTAATCACGCAACCCTCCGGCGCCAGATTGCCCTTCAAGATCACCAACCCGCCGGTCTTCTTGATCGGATTATCGAGCGCGCGAATCACATCCTGCCCCGCTGTCTCCTTGGCCTCCGAAGCCTCCACGCCGAAAGTTCTGCCGGTGACGGTCATAGCATCCTTATGCGCGTACCCGCCGTCCGCCATGCGCTTCGCCACCACCGGCCAGCCGCCGGCGTTATCGACATCCAGCGCCACGTACTTGCCTCCGGGTTTCAGATCGACCAGCAGCGGAGTCCGCTGGCTAATCGTCTGGAAGTCCTCGATCTTCAAATCCACCTCGGCCTCGCGCGCCATCGCCAACAGAGTGCAGCACCGCGTTGGTCGACCCGCCCGTAGCCGCCACCGAAGCAATCGCGTTCTCAAACGCCTCGCGCGTTGCGATATCGCGAGCCTTGCGCCCCGCCTTCACCGCATCCATCACCACCTCGCCGCAGCGGAACGCGACCTGATGTTTGCGCGGATCCACCTGCGGAACCGACGCCGTATTCATCGGCGACAGCCCGATCATCTCCATCACCGTAGCCATGGTGTTAGCCGTGTACTGCCCCCCGCAAGCCCCGGCCCCCGGACACGCCAGGTTTTCGATCGCCAGGAAATCCTCGTCCGACATCTTCCCCGCCGCATTCGCCCCGACCGCCTCGAACACATCCAGCACCGTCAGATCGCGGCCTTTGTAATGACCCGGCATAATCGTCCCGCCATACATAATGACGCCCGGAATGTTCAGCCGCAGCAGCGCCATGGCCGCCCCGGGGATGGTCTTGTCGCAAGCCACCAGCGCCACCACGCCGTCGAACATATGCCCGCGCGCGACCAGCTCAATCGAATCGGCGATCAGATCGCGGCTCACCAAAGATGCCTTCATGCCCTCCGTGCCCATAGTGACGCCGTCGCTGATCGCAATGGTGTTGTATTCCATGGGAGTCCCACCCGCCGCGCGAATCCCCGCCTTCACATGCTCCGCCAGCTCGCGCAAGTTGTAGTTGCACGGCATGGTTTCGATCCAGGTGTTGGCCACGCCGATGATCGGTTTCTTCAGGTCTTCATCGGTGAATCCGATGGCCTTCAACATAGCGCGCGCCGGCGCACGGTCGCGCCCTTGGGTGATGGTGTAGCTATTCAGTTTCATGGGTGAACTTCTATGGTACAACCCGCGCGGATCGAGTCCGCATCCGCATCACAAACGAGAGACGAACTCCGGCACACTCATTCCAGCAGCGCGAAGGAGCGAGCGGAGCGTGCCCGGAGCCAGCTCACGATGTTGCGGAACGGACAAACTAGCAGACTGTCCTTGCTTAATCAAAACGACGTGGCTGCCGCGTTGCCGGTCTTTTCTCCAACCAGCCTTTTGGAAAGCCCGCACGGCCTGCTCCCCGGAAACAACCGGGAGAGCTGCCATCAGACCGGAACCTCGACCTCGCGCACAGAAATCGTAAGAGGCATGTTGTTGGCGGCCCGCGCTTCCAGGCACGCGGCAATGGCTTCGCGAATGTTTTCCACGGCCTCAGCTTCCGTTCGTCCCTGAGAAACGCACCCGGGAATGGCCGGGCATTCAGCCACGATGATTCCCGTCTCGTCCGGTTCCAGCGTTACCAGCAACTTCATGCTTCCATTGTAAACAGCACGAATGGCTTGCGAAGGGAACTCGGCTCTTTTCTCGGTCGCTATGAGTCAGTTTGATTTCTTCAGCTCTGTTTCAAGTAACTGCTTGAACGCCCCCTGGAAGGGAAATAGCGGCTTAATTGTCCGATAGGGCTGCCCATCGCGTATGTAGAGGAAAAGTATGTGATTTGAATTTAGAAACTTATCCAACAAATTTGCTTTCACGAGCTACGCAGGAGTCCCGATCGCAGGACTCGAACGGAAGGCGAGATGCACCTTCGGTATCTAACTCCATCTTCCATTTCATTCCATCCGGCAAGGTCTTGCTGAAAGTGATCATCATGCCTTGTGTTCGGTCCGCGTTTGATGGGACGTGAAATGCGATATAGGCCGGTTTCCGAGTGGTTCTGTCTATTGCCGCCGCGATGGTGATGTACTCCGCGTTCTTGAAATCGGCGGGATGGTCTGGATCCCCAACCAAGACGTCGGTAAACATCAGGCAGCCCCGCTCGCTGCACTGGATATCCCATTTCCCGGCTAAAGCCTTGATCGAATCATCCTTAGCACTGGTGTTCTGCCCTGAACACAATTCTGAGCCAAGGGCCGCAAGAATGAAAGCGGCACTCGCGACGAGGTTTCTCTGGGCCAAGATCACACGCCACCATCTCACAGCCCCTACATCGGCCAACCGAAGCCATCCGCGCTACGATGGAACTTGGCCCGCCCCGCCAACGTATTCAACAAGGAACGCCTTGACACGCACTACGAAAATTACGCTCGCGATAGTGCTGCCCCTGCTGCTGGCGGGCGGAGTCGCAGGAGGCATCCGCTGGAGCCGCCGCGACTTAGTCACCGTCCAGACCGGCCTTGCCGCGCGCGGCGATCTCGCCGCCATCGTCACTGCCTCCGGTGAGATTAAGCCTAAAAATTACATCAACTTAGGCGCAAACGCCCAAGGCCCCATCACGGAACTGCTGGTCAAGGAAGGCGACCACGTCCGCAAAGGCCAAATCGTCGCCCGCGTCGAACGCATTCAGCCGCAAGCCGAAGTAGATGCCCAGCGCGCGGCCGTCGCTTCGTCCGTGGCCGACGCCAGCGCCGCCGAAGCCGGCCTTAATGCTCAGGACCACGTCATCGCCACCGCGCAAGCCACTCTCGATCGCAGCAAATCCGATCTGGAGCTCGCGAAAGCCAACTTCGAGCGCTACGAAAAGCTCTACAAAGAAGAGTTGATCGCCCGCCAGGACTT
This sequence comes from Bryobacterales bacterium, assembly GCA_963745995.1. GTDB lineage: Bacteria > Acidobacteriota > Terriglobia > Bryobacterales > Bryobacteraceae > Palsa-187. The sequence goes on along the minus strand of CAVUZF010000004.1, from coordinate 575,489 downwards.
CGAACAGTACCGCGCCAATCTCAATGCCGCCGAGGCCGGCGTGCGCGAAAGTGCCGCCCGCCTCTCGCAAGCCCAAGCCCAGCGCGCGCAAACCGCCGCCCAACTCAACAGTTTTCAGCGCCGCGTCACTCAGGCCGAAGCCACCCAGACGCGCGTTTCCGACATCCTGGCCAAGTTCGACGTGATCTCCCCCATCGACGGCGTCGTGACGAACCTGCCCGTGCGTATGGGCGAAACCATCGTGCCCGGCATCCAGAACTCGCCCGCGTCCACCGTCATGACCATCGCCGACATGTCGCTGATCACCGCCGAAGTGAACGCCGACGAAACCGACGTCGTCAGCGTGCAGCTCGGCCAGGACGCCACCGTCACCATCGAAGCCATGCCCAATCACACCTTTCACGGGAAAGTGATTCAGATCGGCAACTCCGCGATCCTGCGTTCCTCCGGCCTGGCAGCCTCGCAAAGCACCACTTCCAGTCAGGAAGCGAAAGACTTCAAAGTCGTCATTGCCCTAGATGACCCGCCCGCCGACATTCGCCCCGGCCTCTCCGCCACCGCCAAGATCGTCACCGCCACTCGCCGCGATGTGCTCTCGATTCCCATCCAGGCCCTTACCGTGCGCACGCAGCGCGAGCTCGAACGCTCCGCCGATTCAAACGCGCCAACTACGCGTGCCGGCAGCCAGGAAGTGCAAGGAGTCTTCGTCATCCACGACAGCCGCGCGGAATTTCGCAAAGTCGAAACCGGCATCAGCGGTTCGAGCGAAATCGAAGTCACCAGCGGCTTAGCGGCAGGCGACGAGATCATCACCGGCAGCTATAAAGTGATCCGCACCATCCGCAATCAAACCCGCGTGGTCGTCGACAACAAAGGGAAAGCGGAGCCCGCTACGTGAGCACATCCGCCGAACTTGCCGGCAAGCTAGAACGCGGCCAGCAGCTCAAGCGCGACGGCATCCTCATCCGCACCTGGGACCTGCGCAAGACCTACGTCATGGGCGATCAGGAAATCCACGCCGTCTCCGGCATCGACATCGAAATCAAAAAAGGCGAATACGTAGCCATCATGGGTCCCTCCGGCTCAGGCAAATCTACGCTGATGAACCTGATCGGCTGCCTGGATTCGCCCACCTCCGGTCTGTACTATCTGAACGGCAATCTGGTCAGCGAAATGGATGACGACGAACTCGCCCGCATCCGCAACCAGGAAATCGGCTTCGTGTTCCAGACCTTCAACCTGCTGGCCCGCGCCAGCGCCCTGCACAACGTCGAGCTGCCCCTGATCTACGCCGGCATGAATCGCAAGGACCGCGAACAAAACGCCAAAGCCGCCCTCCGCGCCGTCGACCTCGAAGCCCGCATGGATCACAAGCCGAGCGAGCTTTCCGGAGGCCAGCGCCAGCGCGTAGCCATCGCCCGTGCGTTAGTCAACCATCCGTCACTGCTGCTCGCCGACGAACCCACCGGAGCCCTCGACACCGTCACTGGAAACGAAATCATGACCCTGTTCGCGCGCCTCCATCAAGCCGGCAACACCGTCCTCCTGGTCACCCACGAAAACGACATCGCGCAGCACGCCCACCGCATCATCCACATTCGCGATGGCGCCGTCGAACGCGACGAAGCGGTTAGCAAACCCATTTCCAAAATGGTGTAATAAGGGGAGAAAACGGAGGAATCTATGACTGCACGCACTTCTCTCTCACTTGCCGCCGCGCTCTTCTGCGCCACCGCCTGGGGGGCCGACCCCACACCGCTGAATGTCAAAACCGGCCAATGGGAGGCCACCATCACCAGCGAGACCGCCGGGCAACTTCCGATCCCCCAAGAAATGCTGGATAAACTGACACCCGAGCAGCGCGCCAAAATGGAAGCCGCCATGAAAGCACGCAACGCACAAGGCGGTCGCACCAACACATACAAAAGCTGCCTCAAAAAAGAAGATCTCGACAAACCCTTTGGCAGCGACGAGCAGCGGAAATCCTGCAAGCAGACCTTCGTGACCTCGTCGTCCACTCGCCAGGAAATTCATATGGAGTGCGAAATGGGCGGGGGCAAGCAGAGCGGCACGCTTAAGCTCGAAGCCTTGGATTCCGGCACCGTGAAAGGGTCCATGCAAATGGTCGCCTCTAATGGCGGCCGCAGCATGACCGTCAACTCCACCTTCTCCTCCAGATGGCTGGGACCAGTGTGCACTGAATCCAAATAATCTCAGGCGAAATCTAAGACACTACGTGACGAAGTACTAGGAGCAGCGGCAGCAGGAACAAAACCGCCGTCACCACCCAGGAAAGCGGTTTCGCGAAGTTAAGCGAATAACCCAAACCGAAACGACACTCGACTAAAAACGCGGGGTCCTCCGGATTGTAGTAGAACTGCCCGAGTTTCCAACACGCATCGGGCGTCGTATCCTTGGCTATCTCGCAAGCGCGACGCCTTGCGCAGGCCCCAGACAATGATGCCGGCGAACAACAGCAGCCACATGATCGGAAATACCTGGCCGGAGAATTGCGCTGCCGGATCGATCCATCGCAGAGCCGTAAATAAAGCCGTGGCAATGCTGTTCAAAAATAGCAAAGCGACGATGACCTTGAGGTTCACCGAGCGCAGCGGACTCCCGCGGCGCGACCCATGTAACAGCCCCACAGCTCTCAGCAGGAGGAGAACGTTGAGAAAGCCGTTTACGGCAAAGGCGTTTCCGAGGGCCATCGTATCTGGAATTTTCGCCCATCGAGACCACGCAAACAGAGCCGCGCCGATCATGGGAAGAAACGCCAAAGCTAACGCAAGATAGCTGCCGCGCAGACCCTCCGTTTGCGCCGCCAGTGTAGAGGTGCGTTCCATCGAGGGGGCAACCGAGTAATGCCACGCCCGTTTTCGCGCACGTGAGAAAGCCCACATCGCCCCGGCGACCACTACCACGATTGCGGCCAGCGCCAGAGCAAGCGGTGCATATACTCCCGGCCTTGCGTAAATACTCGCCATCGCCAGCATCTCGCCGGCTAGCGTCCCCAGCAAAATCAACCAGCGAAATTGCCGCAGGATCGAACGGGCCTCACTGGTCTCGCGGAAGTGCTCCGGCACGGTGACGGAAAAGAATAGGGTCCGCCGGCTCAATGCCGGTAGCACTGCCTGCAGTCCGCCAATCAGCAAGAAAACTAAGCTGTAGAAAATGACTGCGTAGATAGTCATCGTTTTAATCCCTCCGCTAACGTCAGCAGTTCGCGCGAGATTCGCCCCGGAGACAGGCCCTGCGCCCGCATTTCGGCTATCAAATGGCGCAGCCGCTGGCGGAAATCCTCGACCTCGGCGGCCTCCGGCGGTGCCGGCACATCGCGGTTGCGGACCCGCGCGGCTTTGCCATGGGCTACGTCAATCCAGCCCTCTTCGGCCAGCACTCGATAAGCTTCGGCGACAGTGTTGAAATGAATTCCTAAGTCGATCGCCAGACGGCGTACGGAGGGCAGCGCATCTCCCGGGCGAAGCGCCCCTTCCACCGCGCGGGTGCGAATCTGGTCCACGATCTGGCGGTAAACCGGCGTCGCCCCCGAAACATCGACGCGAATCTCTGGAGAACGAGGCATCTCTGTATACTGTACATGTACAGCATACAGTAACCAGGGAGGATGTCAATAGGAATTATGGCGTGATCCCCGCCTTCTTGAAATCCCCTGCCTTGAAGTAAGAAATCGCAGCCGGATCGAAATACTTCCGCACCGCCGCGTTGATCTGCGCCGTGGTCAGCGCCGTCGACCTTGCTGTCCAGAGCCGCGTCCCGCGCCATGGTCCAGCCGAACTGCTCGTTCTGCGCCAGCGTACGCGCGAGCCCCGCGTCCTGCGTCCGCCCCAACATGCGCTCTTCGAGATAAGTCTTCTTCGCGGCGGCCACTTCCGCATCCGTGAAGCCGTCCTTCAGCATCTTCGCGATCTCATCCTTGAACGCGTCCTCCACTTTCAGAATGTTCTGCGGAACCGCCGTCGCGTTGCACCATGAACTGCGCGAACGGCGACCGCGCCGATGCCACCAGCGCGCTCCCCACGCCATAGCTGAAGCCTTCTTTTTCGCGGATGCGCAGCCACAAACGGCTCTTCAAATCGCCGCCCAGCATACGGTTCGCGAACATCAGCGCCGGATAATCCGGATCGTCCTGATTCATCGCCAGCGTAAATCCCGCCATGAACACGGCGTTGGCCTTGTCCGGAGTCTCGATCATCCGATCCACCGGCGCCACCGCATCGCGCTTGCGCAGCACCAGTTGATACGGCGCCGGACTCTTCCACGTCCCGAATTCCTGCTCCACCACTTTGCGAACTTCCGCCGGATCGAAATCCCCCACAATCGCCAGCTCCGCGTTCGACGCGCCGAAGAAATCGCTGTAGAATTTCTTCACGTCCGCGAGCGTCAGCTTCTTGGTGTTGGCGATGTCTTCCTCGAACGTCGTCACCGCCCGCGGATCGCCCGCCGGATAGCGAATCAAATGCCGCCGCAGCGCCAGCGGAGCCAGCGCGCCAGGCTCTTTCAAGCTGCCTTCCGTTCGCGCCCAAGCGAAGCCTGCCGCAACGTCTCGAATTCCGTCTCCGGAAACGCCGGCTGCCGCAAAACCTCCGCCGCCAGACGCAGCGCCGGGACAATACTCGCGTGAATCGTAGTCACGCTCAGATTCGCATCGTTATCCGCCGCGCTCGCGTTCATCTGCGCCTTCAGTTGGTCGAGCTCATCCTGCAGCTGCTGCCGCGTATGCTTCTGCGTCCCGCGCATCAGCATCGCGCCCGCGAATTGCGCCGCCGTGCCCTTGTCGAAAACGCTCTTCTCATCGCCGTAATGCAGCGCCAGCGACGCCGTCACCGTGCCCCCGCGCGTCTTCTTCGGCAGCATCACCAGCTTCAGCCCGTTCGGCAAAGTCACCCGCTGAAGGCGCGATTCAATGTTCGCCGGCGTCGGATCGAACGCCTCGCCCTGCTCCACCGCCGCGCGCCCGGTGTAGTTGTTGAGCATCGCCGCCACGTCCGGCGTCGGATGCACTTCGGCCCGCTCCGGAGCCACATCCACCGGCACAAATCGCCCCACCGTCAGGTTCGAATCCTTCAGATAACGCTTCGCCACCCGCGCGATATCTTCGGGCGTGATTTTCTCCGTGCGGTCGCGATCCAGGAACATCAGCCGCCAGTCGCCCATCGAAGCCCACTCGCTCATCAGCAACGCCACCCGCTGCGGATTATTGAACAACAGCTCGAAATCTTTCTTGCGGCGCGTCAGCACCCGGTCGATCTCTTCCTTATTAGGCGGCTCCTTCACGATCCCGTCCAGCACGCTCTGCATGGTCTGCCGCACATCGTCGAGCGAACCTCCCTTGCGCACCTCCGCCGCAAACAACAGATACCCCGCGTCATGCAACTGATTGTTCTCGCCGCGCACCGAAATCGCCTTCTTCGATTCCACCAGCGCCTTATACAGGCGGCCTGCCGGCGCTTCCTCCAGAATCGCCGTCAACACGTCCACCGCCGCCGAATCCGGATCCGCACCCGCCGGGACATGGTACGCCATCATCAGCACCTGGTTGTCGCCCACCCGCTGCAGCGTCACATCCCGCTCGCCGTCCTGCACCGGCTCTTCGGTATACGTCGGAGTCAGCGTACGCGCCGGCTTCGGAATCGCGCCGAAAGTTTCCTTGATCCACGCCCAGCGTCTTCGCCTCATCCAATTTCCCCGCCACCACCAGCACCGCGTTATCCGGCTGATAGTAATTCCGGTAGAACGCCTGCAGCCGCTCGATCGGCACTTTCTCGATATCGGACCGCGCGCCGATGGTGCTGCGCCCGTAGCTGTGCCACAGATACGCGGTCGCTACCACGCGCTCTTCGAGCACCCGCTCCGGACTGTTCTCGCCGCGCTCGAATTCGTTGCGCACCACCGTCATTTCGCTGTCCAGGTCTTTTCGTGACACGCGCGAATTCACCATGCGGTCCGCTTCCATCTCCAGCGCCCAATGCAGATTCTCATCCGTAGCCGTCATGGTCTCGAAATAATTGGTGCGGTCGTAGGACGTGGTCCCGTTGAACTGCGCCCCATGATTGCTCAACTCGCCCATGATGCCGTCGCGCTTCGCCGTGCCCTTGAACAGCATGTGCTCGAGCAGATGCGCCATGCCAGTCTCGCCATAGCCTTCATAGCGCGACCCCACCAGATACGTGACATTCACCGTCACCTTCGGGCTTCGAGCTATCCGGAAACAGCAGCACCTTCAACCCGTTGTCGAGCCGGTATTCGGTGATGCCCTCGACGGAGGTGACCTTGGTCTGCGCCAGCCCTGTGGGCGCGAAGCTCAAGACCGCGCATATCGCCAGAGCCGCCGCAGCGCGCCCGGAAAATAGAGACAAAGGTGGCGTTTTCATGGTGTTTCTAGACTATCAGACGCCGCCCGCTGCGAAATGTCCCGCCGTTTCCCTATCCCACCTCGCCCAGCAACTCCTTCAGCCTGGCATGCCCGGACCGGCTAACCGGCAGTTGCGTCCCATCGGTAAGCACCACCACCCGGCTGTCCTTGCTATAAGGTTCAATCCGCGCAATCGTTTCCAGCCGCACCAAATAAGACCGGTGAATCCGCACAAAACTCCGCGGATCCAACTGCCCCTCCAGCGCCGAAATCGTCTGCTGCTTCAAGTAGCGCTTCTTCTCCGAATGCAGACAAACATAATCGTCCTGCGCCTCCACATAATCCAGCTTCGCCACCGGCACAATGTGGACCTTCGCCCCGTCCCGTACCACTACCCGCTCCAGCCGCTGCTCCGGAGGCCGCGCTGCCGCAGTCAGCTCCGCCCGCGCCGTCGGAAACGCCCCCGTCATTCGTCCTTCCGCCAGCCGTTCGCGAGCCCGATCCAGCGCCTTCCACAAACGCTCCTCGCCGAACGGCTTCAGCAGATAATCCACCGCCCGCGCCTCAAACGCGCGCATCGCGTATTGATCGTAAGCCGTGACGAAAATCACCGCGACTCCAGGATCGATCAGCTCCAGCACCTCGAAGCCGTCCAGCTTCGGCATCTGGATGTCCAGAAACACCAGATCCGGCTGCTGCTCAGCGATGGCCTTCACCGCCTCGAAACCATTCGCGCATTCCGCCGACACTTCCACGCGCCCGTCCGCGTCCAGATACTCGCGCAGCAACTGCCGCGCCAGCGGCTCGTCGTCGACGATCGCGACCCGCAGCTTCTCCGATGGTTTCAACGCCCCGTTTGGCATGGCAGAATCATCTCAGTCCGGAACAAACTATTTTCAGTATGGGTGGTCAACTGCGCCGCGCTGCCGAAGGACGTCTCCAGACGATTGCGAACGTTGCGCAGCCCCAATCCTTGCGGGGCCTCCTGCCGCCGCGGGGTAGGCGCGTCCGCGTCATAACCGTTTTCGACGAACACCTGCAATAGGCCCTCCTCCACGCGGCTGTTCACGCGAATCGTGCCTCCGTCCACCATGGTCGCAATTCCGTGCTTCACCGCGTTCTCTACCAGCGGCTGCAGCAGCAGCGGAGGCACCTGGCATTCCCCGCACGCCCCATCGATCTGCATTTCCACGTGCAGCCGCGTCCCGAAACGAATCCGCTCGATGTCTAAATACGCGCCCACCAGTTGAATTTCCTCGTCCCAGGAAATGCTCTGCTTCTCTCCCATCCCCAGCGTCCGCCGCAGAAAATCCGACAGCAGAATACACATCTCGCGCGCCTGCGGAGGGTCCTTCACCGCCAGCGCCGCAATCGAATTCAGACTGTTAAATAGAAAATGTGGATTCACCTGCGCCTTGAGCGCCCGCAATTCCGCATCGCGAGCCTGAATCGCCGCTTCGCGCGAAGCCTGCACCGCGCGCAACAAATAGTGAACCGCGACGGAGAGGCAGTTGACCAGCAACCCCACCGCCACCAGATACGGCGTCACCGCCCCGATCCCCGCCCTCGCGTCGAAAGCGCGGCCCAGGAACTGCGCCCACAAGATCCAAACCCCTGTGGCCAGCACCACCGCTGCGAACTCCTGGATCACCAGCTTCGCCGGATGCGTCGAGCCCAATGGGCGCACGCGGCCCGTGTACCAAGGAAACAGGCAATCGCCGGCTAACAAGTACGCGAGCAGCACACCCAATCCAGCCGACTTCGACCACGGCAATGCGCCCGCCATTCGCAACAGCACTGCCAACAGCGCCGCGCCCACACCCGCCGCCGCCAGATATCCCACCAACCAATCCCGCCGGGAGAAGATCGGATGCATCGCCTCTCCTCCCTTAGTTTTTTACCACCACGCCGCCAAATACCGCACTGCCCGTAATCACCACGCGCGGCCGCGCGCGCTCCGGCATCGCGTGCATCGTCTTATCCTCGTAGCCCCCGAAAATCCCGTGCCCCTCCACCGACACATTCCAGTTCTCCGGCACCTGCAGATCCACGCCGCCGAACAACGCGCTGGCATCGATTACAACTTCGTCTTGCACGATAGTGGCGGAGCGCAGATCCACCTCCACCCCGCCGAACATTGCGAAAGCCTCCCCGCCCTTGAAGTCCTGCGAATCCACACGCCGCCGCGATCCCCCGAACACCGCCCACTCATCGAGGTGCCCCGGCCGCGTGTCCCCGCGCGGCGTTCCACTCGGCGGAACTGGCCCCACCGGTGTGTCCGGAGGCCCGCCCTCGGGCGGAAAATTGTCATCGCCCCATCGGCGCCGTCGCCGCCCCGAGCGCAGTAGCATTTGCAATCCCGCCGCGATCAACAACAGCGGCCACACCATCCGCCACAAGTGCTCGCTGATGATATGAAGATTGCTCAGCAGCAGTAACGCGCCCACCACCGCGATCGCGCCGCCCCAAATCCGCCTGCCCGTCCGCCCTGGGCCGGTCATGGCGGCGATGCCCCAGGCGATCATCAGCACCGGCCAGTAATCCCAGATGTTGTGAACATGCAGCACACCGAAGTTTTCCAGCAGAAATAAAACGCCTGCCAGAAGAATCGCCGTGCCGATGATCACGCCTCCCACCGGCGAATGCCGGCGGTGACGGAAGCGGTCCCGGCGCCGCCGCATGCGCCGGTGAATGTCATCGGTCAGCTCGTCGCGAAATTGATGCGGATTGAAATCGCCCATAGCCTGTCTCGCTTTCAAGTCGAGACTAACAGGCTAGCGCGCGCCGCGCTGCCCAAAATCGGCGAGTCGCCCGGATTTACCGGCGAATGCCCCTAAACCGGCACGCCATGGTTGGTGATGGTTACGAATTTCCGCGCGATCTTCTCTTGCGCCCCACCGGCGAGAAGGTCCGCCAGCGTATACCGGTTCAAGCTGGCCAAGAAAGACGACAGTGCTTCCTTGAGCACAGGCTTCAGCGAGCACACCGGCGCAATCCCGCAAGTGTTGTTTTCTGCGTCGAAGCATTCGGCCAGACGCAGCGTGGGCTCAGCTTGCCGGACCACGTCACCCAAGCGAATCAAATGCGGCTCCATCGCCAGCGACACGCCGCCCGCCCGCCCCGGAATCAAACGCAGGTACCCGTCCTCGCCCAAGGTGTGCATCACTCGCACCAGATGATTCTTCGAAATCCCGTAAGCCCCACTGATCTCGGCCGTCGACACAACGCGATCCGGATGCGTACCCAGATATAACAGCACGCGTAGAGCGTATTCTCCGTGAAGACTCAGTTGCACTTGACTCTAATTACAACAGGCAGCCGTTTTCCAATAAGCTGGCAGATCGGGCTTCGTGTCGCGCAGAATTTCCAGGATCGCGCGCCGGTCTTCCGCCGTAACCGATTCGAACGTCTTGCTCTGGTCCGCGCCGGATAGCACATCATACAGCCGCCGGTAAATCCGATCCTTAACGATGTCCGGCAGCGAATCGAAGGCCTCGCTATAGATCATGTAACTAAGCGGAAAACGGAACAGCCGCTTGTGTAAATCGAAATCCCGCAGCGATCGCCCCTGCTTGTCGCGCGGCCCTCGCTCAGCGAAAGTTTTCGTGAAGCTGGAAACTCCCTCGATCGGTTCGTAGATTTTTGCCTCACCCACAAACAGCATGTAGGAAACCAGTTCGTTGGTCACAAAATCCAGGCGGCTCTGCGCTTCCCCAGTGCGCACTTCCCAGGCGATCCTGGTGATCAAATTGGTCATGCGCGTCTGGTGTTCCAGCGTCATCAACGCCACGATGTCGCTAGTCGGTACTAAATAGCCGTTGGTGTCGAACCGCCCGCTCAAGCTCGTCAGGTTCTGCGTATCATGCAAATCCAACATGTCGGGCCGATCCGGATAAGGCGCCACCGCGTTTCCGCGATGTTGCAGTGAACCCGTATTGCCGGTAACGTACCACCCACCCCAGCGCGTATCGATCGGCGTGCGGCTATCGACAATCACTCCCGCGCCCGGGAAGCGCGGCGATCCTTGGGGAGTTGCGATCACCGAACTGATCACCAGCCCCGGAACGTTGAGCGTTCCCGGAATCAGGTGGCAAGCGAGACACTCCTCATTACGATGCACAAAACTGGGCACCGCCGTCTTCGCAACATCCAGCGTGTAAAAGTTGACACCCTGCTTGCGGTCGAACGCGATGAACTCCAATACGTCCCCGCCGTGAACCGACCCCACCTCCAACTCGTCATTGAAATACAGTGCCCGCGGAGCCTTGGGAGAAATTTTGGTCGCCTGAAAGCTGGTTTTTGAAAACACCAGCATCTGCGAATCCACATTCACGTGCAGCGCCTTCAGCAGACTGCCCAGATAACCGCCATGGTTCGGCTCATAAGCCAGCTTTACCTCGCCGCTATCGAGCCGCCGTTGCAGGCGTGAGATAGCATCGTCCGGCGGCCGGTTATCGTAGTCGATCGCCGCGTGATCCAAGGGAATATACGGGAAATCGAACGCATCGTCATGCGCCGCCCAGGCGAAAACCGCCACCGCAACCACGGCGCCCGCCACTAGGAATAAACGATGCATCTTAAATGCATCTTATCACGGACGCCGTGCGCGGTAAAGGGCTAAATTACTGCGTCTTCCCGTTATGTTTATCGCGATAGATCCGCGCACTCTCGCGATTCTGCTGGCGATTCACCTGCCGGTGCTCCTGCGCCGTCAAGTTTCCACCGTTAGCCTTGCGATCCGCCTGACTTCATGATGAATCGCCGCCTCCTGCTTTTCCAGGTGCGCCGTCTCGCCCGGCGTGAGCGAACCGTTCTCCACGCCCTTGCCGATCCGCTCCTGCTGATTCCGCTGGCGGTCGTTGACCTCGTTCTGCGCCAGCACGTTGCTCACGCCACCCAGCAACAGCGCACCCGTCATCATGCACATCATTATGTTTTTCATGTCCAGTTCGTCCCTTCGTATCTGGACTCTTAAACGAGATCCGCTCCCGCAAGGTTTAGCCTGCTGCACGTTAAAATCACATCATGTCCGCGCGGACCGTTTACACCATGCTCGAAGAGACCGCGGCTGGCCACGCCGCCAAGCCCGCGCTCCATCAGCCCCTCGGCGGCGGCAAATACCGCACCTACACCTGGACCGAATTTCGCGACCGCGTGCAGTGGACCGCCGTCGGGCTCCACACCATCGGCGTCAAAATCGGCGACATGGTAGCGCTGCAATCGGAAACCCGCGCCGAGTTCTATTTCGCCGACCTCGGCGTCATGGCCGCCGGAGCCATCTCCGCCGCGCTCTACACCAGCCTGCCTTATGCAGAGCAAGCCAATGCCCTGCGCTTTTGCGAAGCCCGCGTAGCCATGGTCGAAAATCCCAAAGCCATGCAAGGCCTTCGCAACGCGATGCCGGACCACGCACCGGATCTTCAATGGATTCTGCTCACCGGCGAAGCCCAAGGCGCGATCACACTCGATCAGCTCATCGAAAAAGGCCAGCGCCAACTCGCCGCCGATCCCGAAGCCTTCGAGCGCATTCGCGCGCGCTTTCGATGATCAGGCTCTAGCGGTCCTCTACATGACCTCCGGCGCCACCGGCGAACCCAAGATGGGTTTAGTGACGCACGCCGCGCTAGTCATCAACATCGACATGACGCCCGCCGTGCTCCCGCTCACCCCCGACGATTGCACCGTGGCGTTCCTGCCCTCCGCCCACATCGCCCAGCGCGTAGTCGGCGAGCTCATGCCCCTCCGCACCGGCTCCAGCGTGTGGTTTTCCGAAGGCCTGTCGAAGCTCCCCACGGAACTCCGCACCGCCCGCCCCACTTTTTTCCTCTCGCCCCCGCGCGTATGGGAGCGCATGTATTCCAGCATCCTGGCCGAAATCAAAAAGCGCCCCGCCCCGCTGCGCAAAATGTTTTATCTCGCGCTAGGCATGGGCTCCCGCGCCGCCCAGCTGCGGCGCGACGGCCGCCCGGTCCCCGCCTGGATCCGCTCCGCCCTCGCTCTCTTCGACAAAATCATGTTCAACAAAATCCGCGAGCGCTTAGGCGGCCGGCTGCGCTTCCCCATCTCCGGCGCCGCCCCGCTCAGCAAGGATCTCGCCGAATTCTACGAAGCTATCGGCATGCCCTTGCTAGAAGGCTACGGACTCACCGAAGGCGGCGTCGTCTCCGTCAACCCCATCGGCCGCGTCAAACCCGGCAGCATCGGCAAGCTCCTGCCGGGCATCGAAGTCCGCATCGAAGAAGATGGCGAGCTGCTCCTCCACAGCGCCGTAAATTTCTCCGGCTATTTCAAGGACCCCGCCGCCACCGCCGCCGTCCTCCACGACGGCTGGCTCTCCACCGGCGACATCGCCACCTGCGACGCCGACGGCTACTACTACATCACCGGCCGCAAAAAGGAACTCATCGTTTCCTCCAACGGCAAAAAAATCTACCCCGCCCGCATCGAAGGCCTCTTCAAAAAGGAGCCGCTCATCAACCACGTCCTCCTGATCGGAGACCGCCTCCCTTACGTAACCGCGATCATCACCGTCTCCTGCGACCCCGCCACCGCCCAGTCCATCGTCGCGGAGCACCGTCAAGAACGTAAACCGCCAGCTCCCATCTTTTGAACAAATCCGCAAATTCAAAATCCTAGACCGCGACTTCTCCATCGAACACGGCGAACTAACCCCCACCATGAAACTCCGCCGCAGCCGCGCCCTAGAAAACCACCGCGCCCTGGTAACCGAACTCTACGCCGGCCGCGAATTCGAATAACCCATTTCCAACTTCCCACTCCGAGATCGAAGTTGACGATTCCACCGCTGCCATCCAGCGAGGCATCCAAGCCGCCAACGACGGTCAAGTCGTTCCCAGCGAGGAAGTCTCCGAGCTTGTCCGGCAGTGGATTTCCGAATTTTCTACACCAGGCAAGCGTTAAGTGGGGCGGACCTCCGGCCCGCGGCCGACGTCTCCGTCGGCCAATCAGCACTCTTCCCCAGCACCACCCCTGTGATATCCTCCCCCTTGTAAAGGAGCCACATGGAACGCAAAAAAGCCTCTGACTACCCGCAGGAACTACTCAACCTCTTCGACAAGTACGTCCACGGCGACATCGCCCGCCGCGACTTCCTCGACGGCGCCCAGAAATTCGCCGTCGGCGGAGTCACCGCCACCGCCATCTGGGAAAGCCTTCGCCCCAACTACGCCTGGGCCACGCAAGTCCCCACCGATGACAAGCGCCTCAAGACCGAGCGCGTCACCGTCCCCTCGCCGCAGGGCCTCGGCGAAATCAAAGGCTACTTCGTCCGCCCCGCCGACGCCGGCACGAAGAAGCTGCCCGGCGTTCTAGTAGTCCACGAAAACCGCGGCCTCAATCCCTATATTGAAGATGTCGCCCGCCGCCTGGGCGTCCTCGGCTACATGGCGCTCGCGCCCGACGGACTCACCAGCGTCGGCGGCTACCCCGGCGACGAAGAAAAAGCCGCCGCGATTTTCGGACCCATCGACAAGCCCAAAATGACTGAAGATTTCATCGCCTCCGCGCGCTGGCTGAAAGGCCGCGCCGATTGCACCGGTAAAATCGGCGCCGTCGGCTTCTGCTTCGGAGGCAGCATGGTCAACACCCTAGCCGTGCGCCTCGGTTCCGACCTCGCCGCCGCCGCGCCCTTCTACGGTGGACAGCCCAACGCCGCCGACACCGCCAAGATCAAAGCTCCGCTGCTGCTGCACTACGCCGGCCTCGACACCCGCATCGACGCCGGATGGCCCGCGTTCGAAGCACGCGCTAAAAGCCAACCACGCCAACTACGAATGCTTCATCTATGAAGGCGCCAATCACGGCTTTCATAACGACACCACGCCGCGCTACGACGAAGCCGCCGCGAAACTAGCCTGGCAGCGCACCACCGATTTCTTCGCGAAATATTTGAAGAGCTAAATCTAGCTGGGAAGCTGGTCGAAAGCGGATTGCATTTCGGCCAGCACCATCTCCGCGGCTTTGCGTGGAGTCCTATCCGGCGGATTCGTAATCGGTCTCCCGATCACCAGGTAGTCCGCCCCCGCCGTAACCGCTTCACGGGGCGTCGTCGCGCGCTTCTGATCCCCCGCCGGATACCCTTCCGGCCGAATCCCCGGCGTCACCACCAGCAGCTTCCCGCCCGACAGCGCCTTGATTTTCTCCGCCTCGCGCCCCGATGCAATCACGCCATCGCAACCCGCCTCCAGCGCCTTGCGAGCCCGGAACAAAACCAACTCCTCCACAGTGTGATTCGTATACCCCATCTCCGCAATATCGCCCGCGTCGAGACTAGTCAGCACCGTCACCGTGAACAGCTTCATCTTGCTATCCCCGCGCCCTTCGACAGCCGCCTTGATCAGCACACTCGACCCATGAATCGTGAGGAAAGCCACGCCCAGCTTCGCCGCGCGCCCGACAGCTTTTTTGAGAGTCTCCGAAATGTCGTAATACTTGTAATCCAGAAAAACCCGCTTGCCCCGAGCGATCAGCGAGTGAATCAGTTCCTCCACGCCCTCCGCCAGTTGCAGCGTGAGCCCGATCTTGAAGAAATCCGCAACCCCTTCAAGCTCGTCAACCATCTTCCGCGCCGCCGCGACATCCGGCACGTCCAGCGCGACGATCAAACGTTCCTTCGCATCGATTTTCGTGGTGGTAGGCATGAATTTCCATCCTACCAACTCGACTTAATTGCCCGCCGACCCCTTCAACGCCTTCTTCTCCTCCGCCCGAATCCCCGACAAAATCCCCGACATCCCGTAATTCCCCTCATGGCACGCATACTCGTAAATCGGCTCCCCGGTCTTATTCATCGCGATCTCCACCGTCCAGGGCCGTGTGTAAACCGTCGCATCCTCCACCGTAGCCTGATACAGAATCATGTCCGCGCTCTTCCGCGTGAACCGCTCCACCACCCGCAGATTCTCATCCGTCATCCCGTCGTACACCACCCCAAACCGGCTGCGCTTCCCCGCGCGAAAATTAGTGGACTCCACCACCAGCGTGTCGCCCTCCCAGTGCCCGCGCCCATCGCCCGTCCACTCCCGCACATTCGACGGCAAATGCGGACGCCCATCCAGCGGAATCACCCGCACAATCCCGCCCATCTCTGCACGGATGCTCACGAAATCGTGCGTCTGCACAATCTGATAATTGTCGTTGTAATTCCCCGCCATCATCGGCGGACCCGATTGTGAAAACACCAGACACCGGTCCGGCAGCGGCCGGTCCTCCGGCCCGTCACCCGGATGCGCCGCGAAATCCGCCTGGAACTTCGCCCACTTCTGCTGGGCCTCGGGTGTCATTGGCGGAACCCTCCCGTCCACTGGATCGCTGATCAAGGAAGTCCGCAGCGTGCGCGAAACTTTCGTCCCGCGATCGAACCAGGCTTCGTTATAGGCGCGCTCCACATCCGCCTGCCCCGACCCGTCCCGCCTGTCCCGATTCACTTCCTCCAGCCGCGACTTCTCATAAGCCGCCGCCTCCGCTGGTGTGAAAAATTGTTTGTTGCCGAGACCCGCCGGCCGTTGCAGCGGCGTCAGACTGGCGTTATTCCAGAACCCCTGCAAGTCCGGATGCCCATCCGCGGTTCGCGGCAAAGCCGCTTTAGATTGGTGGGAACCTGCGCCACCGCCATCGCCGCAGTTACCACCAGCAGACCCCATCGCCGCATCGCAACCCTCCTGCCCTTCAAGCGCGATGCTACCTGCCGCCGCCGCAGGTGTCAACCGTTAGTGGCGGCGGTCCGCCAGCTCCAACCCCAAGTGAAAGCAATTGACGTCTGAGACGCAACTGAAAACCTTCCAGCGCGATAACGCCCCCTCCAGCCGCACCTTCACCGTGGTTCCCACCGGAACCTGGTTACCCACGCGCAGCAGCAGCATTTTATCGGAATATTCGGTGACCTTAGCATCGCCGAAAGCATCGCTGGTAATGGTATTCATGGGACTCCTCTTGTATGCCCAGCTTGCCCCGCCGCTCGTTTCGCCGCAATAGACATTTCGTTCTAGGGTCCTTAGAAAACTTCTAAGCAGCGCAATCGAATCAGCGTCCACCGCTAAGGCCCGCCATTAGGGCAATGCAAAACTTAGTACCGTTCGCCTAGTAAATCGGTGCCCTCTCAATTTGAACCGTTCTTCTCATTCCTACTAGTCCCCAGGGAGGCTAGTTTGAACCATGCAGGTTGCTCGAACCGCACGCCAGTACCCTCCGAACAGTGGGAAGTCCGCCAGCGTAGGGTTGGATGGCGCAGCCGAGTCCACGCCCCTCGAAGCTACCGGGAACGTCAGAGCCTGGGCCGTCGTTTATGGCGTGTTAGGCGTACTCGCCTGTATCGTAATTCTTGCGCAAGCCGGCGCGGGCCACACCGGCCGGTTCTTGGTTTATCTGGCCTGCGCCAACCTCGCTGCATTCGGTCTGCGTCTGACCTCTACCAAGAGCGTCCTGCCCGCCGGATTTCTTTTCCTGATGCTGGGCATCGAAGATCTAACTCTGCCCGAGTTGCTGTTCATCGCCGTCAGCATTACTCTGCTCCGCGAAGCCCGCGCCGTGCGCCGCCTCTCCGACATTTACGGATTGCTCTACGCCATCGCCAGCGTCACCATCGGTGTCGCCGCCGCGCAGCCCACCTACAACACCGCCGCGCACTTGGCCACTAACCCGATCTTTCCCGCGCCCATCATCGCCGGCGCCTTCGTATTGATGGCGAACTGCGGCCTCTCCGCCATGCTCCTCACCAAGACCAAAGGAGCCCTGCCTTAATACTTACAACAACGAATACCGGCCCTTGCTGCCCTGGTTCGTCGCCACCGCCTATCTTGCGTATCTGGTGCAGTGCGCCGGCGTTCGCACCGGCTATAATCCCGCCCTCATCGCTCTTCCGGTTCTGTTCACGCTGGACCGCGGCTACCGCCGCTGGTGCGACGCCGTCGTCGAACGCAAAGAAGAACTCGCGCAGCTCCATCGCAACACGCTCGAAACCCTGGCCCTCGCCATCGACGCACGCGATCAGACCACCCATATGCATCTGCGCCGCGTGCAGGTTTACGCCATGGCCGTCGGCCGCGAATTGCGCTTAACTGAAGAAGAACTGGAAGCGTTGAACATTGCCGCCCTGCTCCACGACATCGGCAAACTCGGCATCCCCGATCACATTCTGCTCAAGCCCGGCTCCCTAACCACGCCCGAGTGGGACAAGATGAAAACCCACGCCCTGATCGGCGCCGAAATGCTGGCGCGCATGCACTTCCCCGACCTGGTCACCGACATCGTCAGGACCCATCATGAGAAATGGGACGGCACCGGCTACCCCTTCGGAATTTGCGGCGGCGACATTCCCATCGGCGCGCGCATTCTCTCCGCCGTCGATTGCCTGGATGCCCTTGCCTCCGATCGCCCCTACCGGGCCGCCCTGCCGCTCGACGAAGCCATGGCCATGGTTCGCAGCCAGGAAGGCAAGAGCTACGACCCCACCGTCATCTCCATTCTGCAGCGCCGCTACATTGAGCTGGATCAGCTGGCGCGCGGAACCGTCGGCCATCCACCCATCGAAAACGGCGTCATCAGCCTCGCCACTCGCTTCCAGTCCGATTCACCAGCCGCGGCGCCCAACAATATTCTCGACCCCATCGTTTCCGCGCGCCAGGAAACGCAATTGCTGCAGGCCTTGGCCTCTGCGCTGGCACAGGCCGCACGGCTGGACGAAGTGGCCCAAGCCATCCACAAATGTCTCAGCCAGAAAATCGGCTACGACACTCTGGGACTCTACATTCGCCACAACGCTGAAGTGGAACCGATCTATTTTTTGGGCGCCCACGATTCCTTGTTCATCAAGAAAACCTTTCCGCTTGCCGAAGGCCTTTCTGGCTGGGTCGCCCAGCATTGCAACCCCATATTGAACGGCAATGTGGCGGTGGAATGCTGCTATGCAAATAATTCGCAGGTCCTCTATAACCTGCAAGCGGCGCTCGCCGTCCCCTTCGAAGGCAAGGGTGGAACCACCGGCGTCATCACGCTCTACCACATGGATCGCAATGCCTTCAGCCAAGATGACCTCCGCATTATGGAAGCGGCCAGCCTGCAGATCGGCCCGGCCATCGAAGCGGCCCTCAAGTTTCAGAACGTGGAAGAGACCGCCGCAACCGATCACCTCACCGGCATCCCCAACGCCCGCGCGCTCGCCCTGCATCTCGAACAGGAGCTCAAGCGCGCCGCCCGCGAAAATTCCCGCATTGGCGTGCTGGTATGCGACCTCGATGGCTTCAAGCAAGTGAACGATCGCTTCGGACACCTCACCGGTGACGAAGTCTTGCGCACCGTCGCCCACGGCCTGCGCGACGCCTGCCGCGGCTACGATTACCTAGCCCGCATGGGCGGCGACGAGTTCGTCGTCGTGCTCCACGGCTTGCAGGGAGACTATTCTACGCAGCTCGAAAGAATGCGCCAGGTAGCGGTCAACGCCGGCATCGCCATTTGCGGCGAACCCTGTCTTTCAATGAGCGTCGGTGTCGCCATCTATCCCGTCGATGGCCACGACACCGAATCCCTCATCAAGGAAGCGGACCGCCGCATGTACCGCTTAAAGTACGAGAGCAAATCGCTCAACGCCCCGGCCACAGGATTTCTAGCCGATCCCCAGACCACGCCCGGCAGCGATCTCCGCGAGTTAGCGCAGTTGCTCAGCGCCGATGAAAACCAACAACCCGCCGGTCGCTCCTGAAATCGCTATCGCCCGCACTCAGTTCCCGGATCGCCTAGCTCCAAGAAGTGAAATCCGCGGGCGTCAAATTGAATCACGCGAACCTCTCCGATTTTACCCAGCGGTGCCGCCGGCGCACCATTGACTGAAATGTCGATCCCGCCTGCGTTTCCCGTGCGCACCACCGCGGAGTTTGAAAAACCCAGATCGGCAGTACCCGATGGCGCCAGATATTGTCTGATAACCGTCCGTCCGTCGGCACACGCGTCAATCCAACTGCCCTGCTTTGCCTGAATCACGATTCGCGACTTGCCCGGCACCGCAGGCAATTGCGCGCGTGGCGGCGGGCTGACGTTCACAGGCTTGGGCGGCGGCGTAACCGCCGGCGCGGCTTTAGTCACTGTTTCCGACGATGGGCCCAGCGCAAATTTCGACAGGATAGAAGTGCTAGTCGAACTGATGCCGATCACCACAGCCAGCAGCGCGACGCCCGCCGCTACTCCAGCCGCGGTAGCGGTCATCTTTTGGACGGTTGTTTCCTGCCTGGGTCCCATGCGTGTCAAGGGAACCGCACCGGCACCGGTCTAGTGAACCGTGCACGCACTAGTGGAATTCTGCGGGACTTCCTCGCGTCCAGCAGGAGTGAACTTCCACATTTGAATGACGCCCTTCTGGCCCATGCGTTCCGCTGGCTTCGACCCAAAGGCGATTTCCAGTCCGCCCGCATTCCCTGACCGAACAGTGGCGACATTTGAAAATTTAATCTGCGCCGTTTCACCAGCGTTGAAAGCCTTCGCGAAGACCACTCTTCCGTCGGCACATGCATCCACCCAGCTTAGCTCAGATGCGCGCAAAGTCACTTGTTGCACGCTGGCACTGGCCGCCGGTGTCGCGGGAGGCGCCACCACGGGTGCAGCGGCGTGTGCCACCGCTTGCGGCGCGCTGCTCGCGACAGCAGTCTTCACCACGGGAGTCGATGCGGCGCTGACCGCCGGTTTCGCGGAAGGCGTCACAACGGGTGCAGTGGCATGCGCTACCGCCTGCGGCGTGCTGCTCGCGACGGCAGTCTTCACCTTGGGAGTCGACGCGGCGCTGGCCGCCGGTTTCGCGGGAGGCGCCACCACGGGTGCAGCGGCATGCGCTACGGGCTGCGGCGCGCTGCTCGCGATGGGGGGCTTTACCACGGGAGCCGGCGTGGGAGCCGCCGCTTTTTTCGCATCCGTCTTCGCAGGGGCCATGCTTTCAGGCTCAGTCTTCGCAACCGGTTGTTCCACCGCCGGAAGCGGCGCAGCCGTGTGTCCGGATCCGCGCATTCCACCCCAGATCAGCGCCAGAACACTCAGGCCAATCACCGCCGCGACTCCGCCCAGCATCACGCGCCGCCGCGGGTCCGTTCCTGCTCCTGCTGCGCTCGGTTTCGAAAATTGATTGCGCAATCCGATGACACGCAGTGGGTCGACATCTTTTTTAAGCTGCGGACGCCCCAAAACATCAGCCCCGTCCTGCGCCTCTCCAGGCAGCCACTTATCGATTCGCTCCACACCTACGAAGTACCCGTTTTCGGCCGGTCCGCAATGCCGCACCGTCACCAGCAGACGACGGTCCTCGACGTTAATCTGCAGGGTTTCGCCCACCGCGATCGGCTGCTCCACCAATAACCGGAATCCCACCCCGGAAACATCCACCATGCGCGCCGGGTAGGGCTGCGCCTGGTTGGGGAGTTGCAGCGTAACACCCGTGTCGGTTTTGAATCGTGGTTCGACGCGTTTATTCATACTGGTCTTTTCTATCGGATGGCGGTGAAAAAATAATGAGGGCCCGACTAAGGAGGGAAGCAGATTACCCCCGTTCGGGGGGAGAAACTCAAGCGCCTGTCGAGTTCGCCGCGCTCGTAAGAGCTCCCGGCCGCTGCGCATTCCTGCTGCGGCGGAAATGCGCCGGCGGACATTCGAACTGCCGCTTGAACGCCCGGTTGAACGCCGCTTCCGACCCGTAGCCCACCGCCGCCGCCACTTCTGCGACGCTATTCTCCGTCGATTGCAGCATCTCCGCTCCCAGCTTCAGCCGCCACTGCGCCAGGTACGCCATCGGTGATTCGCCTAGAAAATGTCGGAAGCGCTCCGCCAGACGCGTGCGCGAAAGCCCCACTCGCTTGGCCAGGTCCGAGATGGTCCAGTCTTGCGCCGGTTCCTTGTGCAGCAGCGCCAGCGCCTGCCCGATGATCGGATCGCGCGCCCCCCCCGAGCCACCCGGTCTGCTCCGGAGGCAGCTCCACGATATAGCGCCGCAGCGTCTCCACAAACAGCACTTCCGATAACTTTGACACCACCAGCCCGCACCCCGCGCTGGATCCATCGCCATCGCCCACCGAAAACCGGATGGCATGCTCCAGCCATTGCCCTGACGGTTCTTTCGGCGCGTGCACAGTGATCATGGGCGGCAAGCTCGCCAGCAGCACCTCGCACAGCCGTGGATCGCACGCCAGAAATCCGCATACGAACCGGGTGGTCTCGCCACCGCCGCCGAACCGCGCCACCTTCAGCCCCTCGGTTAGATTTTTCGCAAACGTCTGAAACGAATCCACCGGTTTTTCAGGCGAGCCGTTGCCGATAAAGTGCGCATTGCCATGCGGAAAAATTACGATATCGCCGGCGCACAATTCCTCTCGCGGTCCCTCTGGCAGCCGCGCGTAAGCCCGCCCCTCCATTAAGTAGTGGAACAGGATCAGGTGCCCCGCCCCGGGCGCAAGGCATGCCGCCACGCCCGGCGTCAGAGCCGATTTCAGGCACCACGGCGCCGAAAATTCCCCATTAAAAAATAGCGCGCCCTCGAGTTTCACCACCCGCAGGACTTCGGAAAGAACGTCCATTCCCATCGCCAAGCCCAACTGGGCCTCTCTGCTAAGCATGCGGGACGATCGATCAAGTTTCAACCCCCCTCCTCCCGCATAGTAAAACCAGGACCGCAGAAATGCGGTGTCAAGCAAAAAAACAAAGAGAGACAAAAATATGAACGCCATTACAACTGAGACACGGACAAGTACCGAATTCGATCGATTGAAGACTCGCCTCAAGGCCACGTGGATGACTGGCGATTATGACCTCTTCTCGCGCTACATGGAGAAGGAGTCGGAACAGTTCTTCCGCCGCCTCTACTTCGCTCCTGGCACGCGCCTGCTCGACGTCGGCTGCGGCGCCGGCCAGCTCGCGCTGATTGCGGCCCGCGCCGGCGCCCGCGTGACCGGCTGCGACATCGCCACCAACTGGATCGAGAAAGCCCGCACCCGCGCCGCCGCCGAAGGACTCGACATCGTCTTTGAAGAAGGCGACGCCGAATCCCTGCCCTACGCCGACGCGCAATTCGACGCTGTCACCAGTTTCATCGGAGCCATGTTCGCGCCCCGCCCGGAGCGCGTCGCCGCCGAGCTCACCCGCGTGTGCCGCCCTGGTGGAACCATCGTGATGGCGAACTGGACCCCCGGCGGCTTCGTCGGGCAAATGTTCAGAGCCATTGCCAAGCACATCGCTCCCTCCGGTATGCCGTCGCCCGTCTTGTGGGGCGATGAAGCCACGGTGCGCGACCGCCTTCGTGACGGAATTTCCAGTCTCCAGCTCACCCGCCATATGTTCCACTTCGACTATCCGTTCCCGCCGCACGCGGTGGTGGAATTCTTCCGTGCCAACTACGGCCCCATGTCGCGTGCCTTTGCCTCGCTCGACGCCGCCAGTCAGGACAACCTTCGGAATGAGTTGGTCCACTTGTGGTCAACTCATAATCAGGCGGCGGATGGCACCACCAAAGTCGATGCCGAATACCTGGAAGTGATTGCGACTCGCAGCCGCAACTAAAAAGGAGAACAAAATCGATGTATTCCACGGACAAACTGAGCAGGCTGCCCAAACTGGACAAGCTCGCTCCCGGCGCCACCGCTGCCTTCTGGGCCTACGACAAGGCCGCGCTCGCCGACGGCGCCATTCCCAAGAAGTACAAAGAACTCATGGCCATCGCCGTGGCTCTCACCACGCAATGCCCCTACTGCATCGAACTGCACCGCAAAGCCGCTCTCAAAGCCGGTGTAACCGAGCAGGAACTGGGCGAAGCGATCCACGTCGCGGCCGCTCTGCGTGCCGGAGCCGCCATCACCCACGGCTCCCATCTCCTCGAAGGTTGAGGATCGCTATTTCGGCGGCGTGGCGAAAATCTGGAACCGCGGAGAAGCAACCTCCGCCACCCGGTCGTCGACGATAACCACGTTGCCCACCGGACCGCCGTCGTGATAGAACAGCGTCTGCCGGTCGATCACGATGTCCGTCGATTTAGGTTCGCCCAGTATTTCCACCACCTGATCGCGCGACATCCCTAATTTCACCGCGGTCCAGCCTTCTGCATTTCGCCAGCTGGGCCGCACCGGACGGGCTGCGGTGAGAACCGTACTCTGCATAGACCTCACCGTTCTTTCCAGCGTGGCCAATCGCCGCTCTTGATCCGCCACCGTCCGTTTGAGAACGGCGATCTCTCGAGCCGAATCGTCCGCCCGCGTGTCCTGCGTCTGACCGAACAAACCCAACGAAGCACCCAAGTAAACCAGCAGCGCCATGCGAGGCATAAACCCTCCTTCTGCTTATTCTAGGGGGCGCCCGCCACCATGTCCTTCCATGCCTCCTCATCGTCGCCAATGCTCAACCGGTTCGCGGCGCGCACTAGCGGCAGCCGCAGCAGGGCAGGTTCGTGCTCGATCCGCTTCAACAAGTCCGCATCCGTGAGTTTCAAATATTTCAAGCCGGCGTCGCTGTACACTTTGCCCTCACTGTCCAGCAACCCGCTCAAACCGAAACGGTCCACGAACCGTTTGATCTCACCCGGAGCCATCGGTTTCCGCTTCAAATCCACCAGCTGAAACGCCACCCGCCGCTCCTTAAAGAACCGCTCCGCCGCGCGCGTAGCCTGTGAATTCTTGAGGCCGAAAATCTGCACCGTCATTTTTTCGCGGCGAGAAGTCTCGACACCTCCGATGAGAGCGCCCGATAGGGCGTCTCGTCGAGACTTCCCGCATAATGCCAGATTACTTTACCGCCGCCGTCGATCAAAATCATATAAGCGCTCTTCGGATCGCGAAAACCCACGCGCCGCTTCCAAACTTCGCTGCCGCTGTAAACCGTAATCACGTTCTCTCGATCGGCCTGCGGAGTCCCGCGCCGCATCCCGCCGTCGATGAACCACTTCCCCAGCTTTGCCAATCCGCCGATCATCGGGATCTCAAAGAATGTCACCCGCGACTCGCTTCCGAAATCCAGCCGGAACCGCTTCGCCCACGCCTCCACCTGAAACCGCGAGTCGTAAGTGAATCCCAACATCAATAACGCCACTCGCCCCGCCGCGTCCTGCGGGAGCACAGCGTCCCTGCCCGTGAGATATTCGCCGCGCAGCTCGCGGCAGCGCGTCCCCCGCCGCGATTTTGGCAACCGAAGCAGCCCCATCATGGTTTCACGCCAACGACGCCTCGCAGTGCCGGCCCCGCCTGACTTCGCACAGCCGCCGCCGCGATCCTCCGCAGCATTCCCCGGAACATCAGCTCGTGAATCGGAGCCAGCAGATACCAATACAGAACCCCGCCCAGTCCCCTCGGCTCGAACTGTGCAATCTGCCGGATCACGCTCCCGCCCCCCTCGGCCTCCACGCGAAACTCCAGCCAAGCCCGACCCGGCACATTCATCTCCGCAAACAGCCGCAGCCGTTTGCCCGGCTCATAAACTTCCACCCGCCAAAAATCCAACGTGCTTCCCGGAAATGGAGTCTCGGGATCCGGCCGCCCCCGCCGCATCCCCACGCCGCCCATCATCAAATCCATCAGCCCGCGAATCTTCCACAGCGCGTTGCCATAATACCAGCCGTTCGGCCCCCCAATCCGTCGAATCGGAGCGAACGCATCCACTGGCGCCACCGCCACCCGTATCGTCTGCTCATTCACCAAAAGATCGCGCCCCGCTGGCCGCCCGAATTCCCGCGCGCCCGCATCCGACCACCGTGTCTCCGCCAATTCCCGATCCTCGTTCTTCAGAGCCCGTTCAATCGCCCGCGTAATCCCCACTGGCCGGACGTCGAAAGCCTCCAGAGCCGCCTCGATCCCGCACCACGCTAGGATTCCGCACGCTTTCAATCAGCCGCCGCCCGATGCTCGCATATACCGGCGTGATGAACGTCAGCCAGCGGCTCGACAACGACAAACTCAGAAACGGCACCCGCACAATCCATCTCCGCAAATGCCGCTGCCGTGCGTACTCGCGCATGATTCCGACATACGAAGTAACGTCCGCCCCGCCAATCTCAAAGGTCCGGCTCTCCGTCCCGGGTAAGCGCGAAGCCGCCATCAGATACTCGATCACATCCTCAATCGCAATCGGCTGCGCCGCCGTATTTACCCAACGCGGCGTGATCATCACCGGCAGCCGCTCCACCAGCGCCCGCATCATTTCAAACGACGCACTGCCTGAACCGATCACGATCGACGCCTGCAGCTCGATCACCAGAACCCCGCTAGCCCGCAGAACATTGCCCGTTTCAGCCCGGCTGCGCATGTGTGCGGAGAGCCACTCCGCCCTGCGCCAATCCCCCCAGGTAAACGATCCGCTTCACGCCCGCCGCGCGCGCTGCCTCCGCGAAATTCGCAGCCGCGCTGCGCTCCTCCGCCTCGAACCCCTCCCCGCCATTCATCGAATGCACTAAATAGAACGCCGTATCCACACCCGCAAATGCCGCCCCCAGAGACGCCGGCTGCAGCAAATTCCCCCGCACCAACTCCGTGCCGGGAACTACCCGCCAGCCTAGCGCCTCCGGGTTACGGCACAAACATCTGACTGCCAGGCCGTCTCTTTCGAGGCGCTTCAAGAGCCGCCCCCCTATGTATCCAGTTGCGCCGGTCAGCAGATGCAAGCCCATACCGTTCATTTCGGCAAGAGCACGGTGTCGATGACGTGAATCACGCCGTTCGAAGCCATGATGTCGGTCTTGGTGACGTGCGCGTTATCCACCATCACTCCGCCATTCTTCATGTTGATCGTTACGCTCTCACCCTCCACCGTCTTTGCCGACGAAAGCTTCATCACGTCCGCGGCCATCACTTTTCCCGCCACCACGTGATACGTCAGGATGCTTTGCAGCTTGGCCTTGTTCTCCGGCTTCAGCAAGCTTTCGAGCGTGCCCGGAGGCAACTTCGCAAACGCCTCGTCCGTCGGCGCGAATACCGTAAACGGTCCCGGACCCTTCAATGTATCCACCAGCCCAGCCGCCTTAACCGCCGCCGCCAGCGTCGTGAAATGCCCGGCGATGGCCGTGTCCACAATGTCGGCGGCAAACGCCGTGCTCGAAGCCACCATCAGCGCCAACGCGCCCCAAAGGAATCGCGATCTCATGCCTGCACCCCCGCATAACCACCATGCCAACGCCGCTGGATGGACTTCCAGGTCAACGCCTGATACAAACCCGACAATCCCACCAGACTGTAAACCACCGTGCTCAGCGCCGAGGTCTCGCCGAATTTCATGCCGAATGCCGCCGCCACCAGGTCCAGATGGAACGCTCCCGCCAGCCCCCAGTTCAGCGCGCCGATGATTACCAGCGCCGCCGCAATCACGTCAATTTTTTTCATCTCTAAACATCCTTTCCGTACTCGATTGGCCGGCTCAACCAGCCACAATTTGATTTTATGGAAAATATGTTTTACTGTAAAGAATATCCGGAAGTTGCCTTTCCTGAGGGGAAAATACCCGCTGGAAACATACATTGAGAGGAAAACAATTTTCGCCATGCCGTCAGAAACCATCGAAGCCGGCCTAAAGAATTACGCGATCGGCAGCAAACTCCGCCGCCTGCGCCTGCGCAAAAGTATGGGATTAGTCGAATTATCCAAACACACCGGTCTCTCACCCGCCCTGCTCTCGAAACTCGAGCGTGACGTCATGCACCCGACGCTTCCCACGCTCCTGCGCATCGCCATGGTGTTCAGCGTAGGCCTGGAATATTTTTTCAATCCCGAACCCAAACCGGTGTTGGAGATCGTCCGCAAAAAAGACCGCCTGCGTTTCCCGGACTCCCCTGACGGCCGCCCCGTCGCCTACTATTTCGAGAGCCTCGACTTCCCCGTCCCCAACCGCGCCCTCAACGCCTACCTGGCCGAATTCGAGCCCATGAAGCCCGAGCAAGTCCGCCCCCACCAGCACCCCGGCGTAGAACTGCTCTACGTTCTCTCCGGAAAAGTAGAGCTAAGCATCGGCGGAGACCGCCATGAATTAGCCGAGGGCGATTCCGTCTACTTCGACTCCGGCGCTGAGCACGGCTACCGGCGTATCGGTGCCAGGCGCTCCTCCGCGATTGTCGTAACTCTGCCGTGACAAGTCTTTTTACTTTCGTAATCCAACCCAAATCAATCGCTTCCCGCTTAGCTCCGTCGACATCCCCCTCCACGCCGTGCATAATCGAATCGCAGTATAAGCCTGCGCAGGCTAATCGTTGTTGTTTAGTTGGTATCCGCGCCCGTTGCGAAAGCAGCGGGCTAGCCGTCCTGGAAACATTGTGGAGAGGGCGGGACAGGAGAGAATCGATTCTCTGGTGAGTTAAATTGCCGCGGGAGGAAATGGGAGAGAGCAGAAAACTGGTTCATTCAGTCACTTTTCAAAGACCAGCAAGCCGTCCATGACCTCTACCACTCCGGTGGGGTTGCCCTAAACCAGCACCCCACCGCGAGACGATTCGAAAATTGAAATTAGTACAGCCGAAGTGTGCCCACTCGCTACAATTGAGTTGAATGTCGCATCTCGTAACCCTTATTCCCGGCGATGGCATCGGCCCCGAAGTCTCTCAAGCCGCCCGCCGCGCCGTTGACGCCACAGGTGTGTCCATCGATTGGGAAATTGCCGAACTAAACGCCGCCCTCATTCTCAAAACCGGCCAGTCGCTCCCTGAAAGCGTAGTAGATAGTTTGAATCGCACCCGCGTAGGCCTGAAAGGCCCCGTCGCCACCCCCATCGGAGGCGGCTTCGCCAGCGTCAACGTAGCCCTGCGCAAGCGCCTGGATCTCTATGCCAACGTCCGCCCCGTGCACTCGCTCCCCGGCATCGCCTCGCGCTTCGCCGACGTCAATATCGACATGGTGATTTTCCGCGAGAATACCGAAGATCTATACTCCGGAATCGAGCATGAAGTGATCCCTGACGTCGTCACCGGCATCAAAGTCATCACCCGCACCGCATCCATCCGCATCGCCGAATACGCCTTCAAATTCGCCGATCAGCTAGGCCGCAAAAAGGTGACGGCGATCCACAAAGCCAACATCATGAAGCTGGCCGACGGCCTGTTCCTCCGCTGCTGCCGCGAAGTAGCCGCCCGCTTTCCGCACATCCAGTACAACGAGCTAATCGTCGACAACGCGTCGATGCAGTTGGTCATGCGCCCGGAAACCTTCGATATTCTCCTGCTGCCAAACCTCTACGGCGACATCGTTTCCGACTTAGCGGCGGGTCTGGTAGGCGGATTAGGCATCGTCCCCGGAGCCAACATGGGCGATACGCATGCCGTATTCGAAGCCGTCCACGGCTCCGCCCCCGACATCGCCGGCAAAGGCATAGCGAATCCCACCGCGATGATGCTCTCCGCCGTCCTGATGCTCACTCACCTGAAGGAACTCGATGCGGCCCACCGCCTGCATTCTGCGATACAAAAAGTGTATGCGGAGAAAAAACACACTACCGGCGACGTAGGCGGCCACGCCTCCACAGAAGAATTCACCGACGCCGTAATCGCGAAGCTTGACTTACAAGCCCCTTCTTCGCCAAAAACTCCACCAAATCGACAACGCGCATCGAATAGCCCCACTCGTTGTCGTACCAAGCCACGACTTTGACCAAGTTCCCACCCAGCACTTTCGTCAAATCCGAATCGACAATCGAGCTGTTAGGATTATGCAGCATATCGGTCGAAACCACCGGGTCTTCCGTGTACGCCAAAATCCCCTTCAGTTCCCCCTCGGCGGCAGCCTTCAAAGCCGCATTCACCTCTTCAGTAGTAGTGTTCTTAGTGGTCACCACCACCAGATCCACCACCGAAACATTAGGCGTAGGCACGCGCATCGCGTAGCCGTCGAGTTTCCCCTTCAACTCCGGCATCACCAGCCCAATCGCCTTAGCCGCCCCCGTAGTAGTCGGGATCATGTTCAACGCCGCCGCCCGCGCCCGCCGCAAATCCTTATGCGGAAAATCCAAAACGTTCTGATCATTCGTGTAGCTGTGAATCGTCGTCATCGAGCCCTTCTCGATGCCGAACTTCTCATGCAACACCTTCACCACCGGAGCCAGACAATTCGTAGTGCACGAAGCGTTCGAAATAATGTTGTGCTTTTTCGGATCGTAGGCCTTATCGTTCACGCCCAGCACAATCGTGATGTCCTCACCCTTAGCCGGCGCCGAAATGATGACCTTCTTGACGCTGCCGCGCAGATGCTTCGCCGCGTCCTTGGCATCCGTGAAGCGCCCAGTCGATTCCACCACTACTTCCGCGCCCACGCTCGACCAATCGATCTCCGCCGGGTCCTTTATCGCGAAAATCTTGATGCGCTTGCCGTTGACCAAGATCGCATCGGCCTCGAGCTTCACATCGCCATGCAGCGGCCCCAGAATCGAGTCGTACTTCAGCAGGTGCGCCAGCGTTTTGGTATCGGTCAAATCATTGGCCGCGACGATCTCGATGTTCGGGTTATGCAGCGCCGCCCGAACAACATTTCTACCGATGCGGCCGAAGCCGTTGATGCCTACTTTGGTTGCCATTCTTCCTCTCGTGTTTTGAATTTGATTTCGCGCGCTAATCGTGGCGCAGTTCGCGTTGGACTTCCGAGACCACTTGGTCGCGATCGACCTGTTCCAGATCCTTGCGCAGCCGCCGCAGCGCCACGCCGACAATATCGCGGTGATGCAGCCGCGCGCCCAGTTGCTCCGACTCGCTCAATTTCAGCCAGATGTCATGCAGCAGCTCCACGTCCTCCGGCCACAAGCGCGGCGGATGCGGACCCAGATTGACGAAGATCGACGGCCGGTCCGGGCTGATCACTTCGAGTGAAAACGCGTGCCGCGGCTCCGGCAGTTTTTCCCACGCCAGACCGATCTGCCGCGCCAGTTCGTCCGACGGCATGCGCGAGCTGACGCCCGTCACCAGCCGCGACGCACGCAGCCGGCTAGCGGTATCCGCCACCGCATCGAAAGGATTCATGGCCGGCACCACCAGCAATTCCACCGGCTTGCCTTCCTTCTCCGCCAATTCCACCACGTGGCTGAACAACTCTTTTTCGTAATCGCTGAAAATCTGGTTATCCGCCAAATCGTATTCGCCCGCGCCGGTTGAAATGGTGCGCACCGTCATCACCACGATGTCGTAGCGCCGCAGGTTGGTCTTTTCGAGCACGCGTTTCAAGTGCTCCATGCGGTGATAATCGCGCACCGCCACCAGCACGCAGCCGGGCCGCGCATGCAAGCTGCCGCCGTCGATATGCGCCTGATGATCCAGGTTGAACTGCTCCATCCCCTTGGGCTCAGTTTGCTTGCGCCGCAGGTTGATCTTCTCGGAAATCGTGAACACCACGAACAACCCCAGCGTGAACGCCATGCCATATTTGGTGGCGATTTGTTTAGTGAACAGATTGGCGATGGCCACCGCTCCCAACACCAGCGTGGTCACGCCCAGCCCCACCGGAATCTCACGTCCGCCGATGTGGAAGTTCAGCGGGAATTTGTATTCCTGATCGGTCCGCTGGAAGCGCAGCACGGTGACGCCCAGCGCCTTCATGAAGAAACTCCACACCACGCCGAAGGCGTAAGCCTCGGCCAGGATCGTCATGTCCCCGCGGCTGTAAATAATGGTCGCCAGTTGCAGCAGCGTGATCATGTTGATCATGCGGAAAGTGGTGCCGTATTTTTTATGCGGCTCCCGGAACCAAGGCACCAGAACGTGATCTTCCGCCACCCGGTTCAACACGCCGTTGGCGCCGATGATCGAGGTGTTCACCGCGCCCGACAAAATCAATCCGCCCACGATCACCACAAAGATATGGAATCCCAGCTTCAATATGTACGGCCCCGCCAGGCTCATCGCCAGGCCGCCGATCAGATTGTTGATGTACATCGGCCGCACGCCGTCGGGAATGATCATTACCGCGAACAGCGAAATCACGCCGGTGCACAGCAGCGCGTACCAGCAAGTCAGATTCGCGGCGATTTTCAGATTCTTCATCTTGGGCGACGCGATTTCGCGGTACACCTGCGCCAGCGTTTCAAATCCGCTCATCGACAGCAGCGAATGCCCGAAGGCGATAATGATCACCACCATCGGAATCTGCATCCAGAAAGTGCCTTGCAGCCAGCCCTGCGCGCTATCGGAAAACACCAGGTTTGACGGTTTCGGCGCAGGGGGCAAATGCCAGCCCTTGGTCAGCAGCAGCGTGATGGGGCACCAGATCAGCAAAATGCCCACCATCACGGTGGTGATCTGCATGATGCGCAGCGCCTTGCCGCTCGATTCATGCACGCCCTTAATGTTCTGCCACCAGAAATAAATGGTGATCAAAATCCCCGCGCCCGCCGCGAACAGATTCACGTCGATGTGGTAGCTCTGATGCATCAAGCCGCCAATTTCGTTCAGCAGCGAGCCCATGTATTGCCCCGCGCTCACCACGCTGATGGGTCCCGTGAGAATGTAATCGAACACCAGCGCGGACACCGAAAGCTTGGCCATCACCGGCCCCATGCTGTCGTGCACCACCACGTAGACGCCGCCGCGCACGTACATGCTGCAGCTTTCGAGATACACGCTGCGCACCGCAAAGCTGAACAACATCACCGCCAGCACGAACCAGGGCGCTGCTTTTCCCACCGCGGCCTCGGCCGCACCGCCGGCGTAAAACATGGAGGATGCCAGATCGCTTAAAACGATCGAGGCGCCCCGCCAGAAACTGATGAAGGATAGGGCCACGGTTGTCGCGACAACCACTTTGGGGTTGGTGATCGCCGCCGCTACCCGGCCATTTTGTGGGGACATCTATAAACTCTATTCTAGGGCTTCAGCCCGCAGCGCGTGTAAAGCGATGGGAGCGTTTACATCCCCTCGTGGAGACGAGCCGCGAGGAAATCGGGCAAACCGGCCGCGCGAATCTTTGCCGCCGCCCGATCGACGTCGTAGGCGACACGGCAGAACTCCACCGCGCGCTCCTCAGGAGAGTATAACGCGTACGCCGCACGCGGGTCACCGTCCCGCGGCTGCCCCACCGATCCCGGATTGACCAGATAGAAGTACTTGGGCTCAAACGCCAAAGTGCCGTCCGGGGCGATCTGAGTAACCGTCCGGCGCGACATCCGGAACGCACCCTGGCGGTGCGTGTGGCCAAAAAATGTGACCGGCGCTCCCAACAACTCGAACAAAGGCGCGGCGTCTGAAGCAGTCACCACGTACTCGTCTTCGTCCGCCGGCGAGCCGTGAATCAGATCCAGCCCTTCATACGGCAGCGGTCCGCGCGGCAAACGCTCCAGGTACGCGCGGTTTTCCGGCAGCAGCGCATTGCGCGTCCACAGCGTGGAAGCCTGCGCCGCGGGATTGAAACGTATCTATGCCGTCCGGCTCTCCGGGATCGCTCCCCACGCTGACGCGGTCGTGATTGCCACGGATCACCGCCGTCACATTTTCGCGGGTCCACTCGACAATCGCATTGGGGTCCGCGCCGTAGCCCACCAGATCGCCCAAACAAAGAATGCGGTCGTATTTCCCCCGTGCGTCTTCGAGCACCGCTTGATGCGCTTCGAGGTTCGCGTGAATGTCGCTCAGGATCAAATACGGCATAAGCGCACCAGTGCGACCTCCGGCGGAGCGCCCACGCGCGCCGGCACGGCGATGGTCCCGATTCCCCGCGAGACAAAAATCGATGCCGGGCCTTTACGATAAACGCCGTCGACGTAAGGCGTGTAAAAGCGGCCGGGATTCAGATCGGCGTCCAGGATCTCCACGCGAATCTGCCCGCCGTGCGTGTGGCCGGCGATGGTGACCGCGTAGCCTTGGCGCGCCGCCACCGGAAACACATCCGGGTTATGCGACAGCAGCACGTTCAAAGCGCCGGGAACCACCAGCTTTTCCGCGCCCACCAGATAAGGCTCGTGAAGACGCTGATAGTCGACGCCCACCAGGTTCATCGCGGCATTGCCGAAGCGCAGGGGCGCCGCGGCGAGACGCAGGAAATTGCATCCCCCGGCGCGCGCCTTCGCGTTCTACGTAATCCTCGACGCGCGCGTAAATTTCATGATTGCCCATGCAGCCGAAAACACCGGCGTCGGCACGGAGACGCGCCAGCGAATCGAGACAAGCGTCCAACGGATCGCGACTGGTAGTGATTAAGTCGCCGGTCACCAGCGCAACGTGCGCGCGCGTTTCATTGGCCATATCGATGGCACGCTCGAGTTCCGCGCGGCTCAGAAAAGGGCTCAAGTGGATGTCCGTCAATTGCACCAGGCGGAGCCCGTCCAGATCGTGAGGCAGGTCCGCGATCTGCAAGTTGTGCTCGCGCAAAAACAGTTGGTGCCGCTGTATAAATACGCCGTAGCCCAGTACCGCCGGCGGCGCCGCGAACACTGCGGCGTAGGCGGTCTGAAAGAAATGCCGGCGCGCTGCGCTATGTGCAGGCGCGAGGCGCGCCGCCGCGGCTGACACCGCCGCTAATAACGCGCACCCCGCCAGCCAACACACGGTGAACAAGGCCCAGGTGATTGAAAGAGCGGTTCCCCAGCTCAACCACCAGCCTGGAAAAAAACGCGACACGCGGTGGAAGTGCAGCAGAAAGGCGATCAGCGAGGCCGCCATCGACAATCCGGCAACGCCTGCGATAGCTAGCCGCGTGCGCCGTCCCGCGTCCTTGGCCTTCCAGCCCAGCAGCCACACCAGGCCACCATCTGGCCCAACACGGAAACGATGAACACCAGAAGATCCGGTAGGACGCGCAGCAGGCGGTATAGCACTTCTCCCATCTTATCGGCAGCTTCCTCTACAATCAAAAGATGTCTCTGGTCGTAGTAGGTTCAGTTGCTTATGACGGCGTCGAAACGCCGCACGGACGCGTGGAGCGCATGCTGGGCGGCGCCGCCACCTATATTTCGCTCGCCGCGAGTTATTTCACGCAAGTGCGCATCGTGGCCGTGGTGGGCGACGATTTCGCGCAGGCCGATACCGATTTGCTGGCCAGCCGCGGCATCGACCTCGAAGGCCTGGAGCGCGTGCCCGGCAAGACTTTCTTCTGGGCCGGCAAATATACCGACGACATGAACGATCGCGTGACGCTCACCACCGATCTCAACGTGTTCGCCGATTTTCAGCCCAAGCTTCCCGAGAGCTATCAGAACGCGCGCTACCTGCTGCTCGGCAACATCCAGCCCGCCTTGCAGCGCAGCGTTCGCGCGCAGATGAAGCACGTGCGCCTGGCCGGCGGCGACACCATGAATTTCTGGATCAGCGATTTCCGCGCCGAGCTGCTCGAAACCATCAAGACACTGGGATTTCCTGCTGATCAACGATCACGAAGCGCGCATGCTGTCGGGCGAAAACAATCTGCGCAAGGCGGCCGCGAAGATTCTGGACATGGGCCCGCACACGCTGGTGATCAAGCGCGGCGAATACGGCGCCATGCTGTTCCGGCGCGATTCCTATTTCATCGTGCCCGGGTATCTGCTCGAAAATGTTTTCGACCCCACCGGCGCGGGCGATTGTTTCGCGGGCGGCTTCATCGGCTATCTGGCCGAGCACGGCTTCAGCCTGGAAGGCGATCACATCAGCCGGGGCATGCTGAGCCGCGCGGTAATTTACGGGTCCGTCATGGGAAGCTTCTGCTGCGAACGCTTTGGCGTGGAACGCTTCCGCACGCTCACGCGTGAAGAAATCGATGCCCGCTTTGAAGAGTTCCGCAACTTCACGTCGTTCTAATCTGATCGGCGTGGTGCTCGCTGCTGACGGCCATCAGCGCCGCTGCCGTCGCGTGGTGCGCGGCGCACGGCTATACGCTTTATTACGGGGACGCCGAGGCGCATCTGAACATCGCGCGCCGCGTGCTCGATTCGCGCACCTCAGGTCCGGAACAACTAGGCACCGTCTGGCTGCCTTTGCCGCATGTGTTGATGCTGCCGTTCGTCGCGCGCGAGCAGTGGTGGCGCAGCGGCATGGCGGGCGCGATTCCATCGGCATTGGGATTCGTTACGGCGGGCGCGTTCCTCTACGCCGCCGCGCGCCGCTTGTACGCCTCGTCCGCCGCCGCGCTGGCTGCGGCGTTATTGTTCGCGCTGAATCCCAATATGTTGTACCTGCAAGCGACGCCCATGAACGAAGCCATCTTCGCGGCGGCGCTAGCAGCGCTGCTGTGGTCGACGGTTGTATTCCGCGACTCGCAATCCGGCTGGGCAGTGCTGGCGGCCGCGGCGGCTTCGAACGCGGCATCGCTGACGCGCTACGAAGGCTGGTTTCTGATTCCGTTCGTCGCGCTCTACCTATTGCTAACCGCGCGCCGCAAGCCGTACGCGCTGATCTTCGCCGTGCTGGCCGCGTTGGGACCGCTGGCATGGCTGGCGCACAACCAGTATTACTATTCGAACGCGCTCGAGTTTTACGACGGAGACTTCTCCGCGCAAGCCATCTACGCGCGTCAGGTGGCCGCGGGCGTGGCGCGCTATCCGGGCGATCATAACTGGAGCCAGGCGATTCATTATTACTTCACCGCTGTTACGCTGACGCAGGGCTGGATTCTGGTTGCCTTCGGCGCACTCGGAGCCGTAGCGGCTCTCGCGAAAAAAATGTGGTGGCCGCTGCTGCTGTTGGCGCTGCCGCCGGCGTTCTACGTGTGGAGCATGCATTCCTCCGGCACGCCGCTGTACGTGCCGACGCTCTGGCCGAACAGTTGGTATAACACGCGCTATGCGCTGGCGGCTTTGCCCGTCGCTGCCATCGCCGCCGCCGGAGTGGTGGCGATTCTGCCTGCGAAGCTGCACGCGATCGGGGCCGCGGTCTTGGTCTTGGCGGTGGCCGCGTCATGGGCGCTGGCGGGGGCGCCGCTGTGCTGGAAAGAATCGGTCGTAAACTCGCAAGCACGCCGCGCTTGGACTGGGCAAGCCGCGGCGTACCTTGCCGCCAACTATCAGCCGGGCGACGGCATCATCTATTCCTTTGGCGACCTCACCGGCGTTCTGCGCGAGGCCGGTATTCCCTTGCGCGAGGGGCTGCATCAAGGCAACCGCCCATCCTGGGACGCCGCGGTGCTGCGCCCCGACTTGTTTTTCCACGAAGAATGGGTGCTGGCGGTAGCCGGCGATAAAGTCGACAAAGCAGTGAACAGCTTAGGCAGCGCGCTATGAATTGAAGAAGCGGATTATGGTGGAAGGAGCTCCCGCCGTCGAAATCTATAAGCGCCAATGGAAGCTGGTCCCATGAATATTCCGTTTACCAAAGCACACGGCGCGCGCAACGATTTTTTGCTCACCTGGCGCGATGAGCTGCCGGAGGATCTGGGCGACATCGCCGCGGCGGCTATCGCGATTTGCGATCGCCATACCGGCATCGGCGCCGACGGCTGGCTGCTGATTTCACAGGGCGTTACCGAGGACGGCAAAATTGAGCTGTGGAATTCCGACGGCAGCCGCAGCGAAATCTCCGGCAACGGAACGCGCTGCGCCGCGGCGCTGTTGGTCGAGCAGCATGCGGCTGGCCCCAACGTCCGCATCGCCACCGGCGCCGGCCCCAAGCATCTGCGTCTGCTCGAACGTCACGGCCACTCCTACTCTTTCGAAATGAACATGGGCGCAGCGGCGATCGAAGACCTGCATGCGTCGATCGAAGACCGCGAATGCACGATCCTGAACGTCGGCAACCCGCAGTGCGTTTTCTTCGTCGACGATTTCGATTTCGAATGGCAGGCGCTGGGAGCGCTTGTCGAGCGCCATCCGCGCTTTCCCAACCGTACCAACGTGTCATTCGTTCGGGTGGTGAACGCCCACACGCTGGACGTCCGTTTTTTCGAGCGCGGCGCGGGCGAAACCATGAGCTCGGGCACGGGATCGACCGGCGCGGGAGCCGCCGCCCTCGCCCGCGGCCTGGTGACCCCGCCAGTGCAGGTTTTGACGCCCGCCGGTCCGCTTGCATTACGCTGGGAAGGCGAGGCTATTTTTTTAGCCGGACCTGCCGAACTTATAGGGAGCGGTGAGTTTTTCTGGAAAGGGACTGACAGCAAGTGAGTTATTTCGAAGATCTTCAGAAGAAGATTACCTCTAAGACCGCGCATGTGGGCATTGTGGGCTTGGGCTATGTGGGCCTGCCGCTGGCCGTCGAGTTCGCGGCTGCCGGGTTCAACGTCACCGGCATCGACATCGATGCCAAGAAAGTCGCGGCGCTGAATCGCGGCGAATCCTATATTCAGGACATCCCCACTTCGGTTCTGGCGCCGCTGGTGAAGTCCGGCAAGCTCAAAGCGACCACCGATTTCGCCGCGGTCGCGACGCTCGACACGATCAACATTTGTGTCCCTACGCCGCTGCGCAAAACCAAAGACCCGGACATGAGCTACATCGTGAACTCGTGCCAGGAGGTCGCCAAACATTTTCACGCGGGTGTGGTGATCATTCTCGAATCCACCACCTATCCAGGCACCACCAACGAGCTGATGCTGCCCATGTTTGAGCGGCCCGGCATGAAAGTGGGCGAGGAATTTTTCCTGTGCTTCTCGCCGGAGCGCGTGGATCCCGGCAACGCCAAGTTCCAAACTCGCAACATTCCGAAAGTGGTGGGCGGCATCACGCCGGCCTGCACAAAAATCGGTGCGTTGTTCTACCAGCAGGCGCTTGAAACGGTCATTCCGGTGAAC
Source organism: Bryobacterales bacterium (assembly GCA_963745995.1). Lineage (GTDB taxonomy): Bacteria > Acidobacteriota > Terriglobia > Bryobacterales > Bryobacteraceae > Palsa-187. The sequence continues at coordinate 537,506 of CAVUZF010000004.1, read as the reverse complement.
TCGACGCGCGTCGCCGAAATGGTGAAGCTGCTCGAGAACACTTTCCGCATGATCAATATTGGACTGGTGAACGAAATGGCGATGCTGTGCGACCGCATGGGCATCGACGTGTGGGAAGTGATCGACGCGGCCGCCACCAAGCCTTTCGGCTTCATGCCGTTTTATCCCGGGCCCGGTCTGGGCGGCCATTGCATTCCCATCGATCCGTTTTATCTTTCGTGGAAAACCAAGCAGGCGGGCATTGAGGCGCGTTTTATCGAACTGGCCGGCTATATCAACGGCAACATGCCGCATTTCGTGGTGGACAAAATTCAGAACGCGCTGAACGATCACTCGAAGGCGCTGAAGGGCTCACACGTGCATGTGCTGGGCGTGGCCTACAAGCGCGATATCGACGACGTGCGCGAGTCGCCGGCACTGGATATTATTCACCTGCTGGGTAAGCGCGGGGCAAGCGTTACTTATAGCGATCCGTACGTGCCGCACCTGCACGCCGACGGTGTGGTGCCGGAGATGACTGCGATCGATGCCGACCAAGGCGCGGCCGCAGCCGATTGCGTGGTGATCGTCACCGATCATAAAGGTTTCGATTACACGCGCATCGTCGAACGCGCCAAGCTGATCGTCGACACGCGCAACGCGCTCAAGGCGAACACCTCCGAGAAAATCGTGCGCTTGTAGCGTTATTTGAGCGCCGCAAATTCTTTTTGAGCTTGCGCGAGGACCGGAAGATCGGTGTCAGCGTCCTTCCACATCGCGAAGAAAGCTTGATAGGCGGTTTTCGCTTTAGCGGAGTCTCCCGCCAGCGTCCACGCGCGGCCCACGCCCAGGTATGAAAGCGGATAAACCACGCCCCAGTTCGCGCCTTTGTGATCCAGAATCTTTTGGAACTCAGCCGCCGCGGCCGCGCCCTCGTTGCGGCGTAAATAGGCGATGCCGCGCAGATACGGCACCTGCGAATACGCGCGTTCATAAGGCGCGGCGGCTTGCAGCGCTTCGATCGCTTTGGATGGTTGATTTTGCTGAATGGCGACCGTCGCGCGAGCGACAGGCAGGCGGACGGCGTTCAGCAGCGTATCGTTAGGACGCTCCTTGGCCTGCGCTTCAGTAGCTTTGAGCGGCGCTTCGGCATCCGAGCACAGCAGCGCGGCAACGGCTCCTATTTGCTGCACACCGTCGCAGCCTCCACGGAATTCACCCATCCCGGCGACCTGCGCGAGCAACTGCCCGGCGGCTCCTTCGAGATCGTGCTGTTCGGCGAGCCGCGCGCCCTGCTGCGCGAGCACCGCGGCTTTCTTGAACTCGCCATGGATCAAAGCGTTCTGCGATTGTTCATTGAGGCTTTGGTATTCCTCGGGTTTGCCGCTGAACCACTCGCTTTCCTTCGCCGCGGCGGCGGGGTCGGGCCGCATGAAGTCGACGCGAAGCAGAGCGCGGTGAATGGCTGGAAGCTCCGGCGTTCGTGGAACCGCCTTGGCTTCGTCGAAACGATCGAGACGCGCATACGTGAGAATCAGGGCCGGAAATACGCTGGGATCGCCCATGGCCTGATATTCCGCCAGCGCTTTTTCCCATTCGCCGAGGCTCGCGTAAATGCCCCCCAGTTGGTTGTGCGCAAAACCATAGCGCGGATAGGTGCGGCTGAGGAGCAAGTTGGTATCTATGGCCCGGCTCAATTCGCCGGTAGCGACGCGGTAGTAAATAGCCTGAATGCGCAAGCGCTCGAATTCACTGGCTTGATCCGCTAGCGTGAAGGCTTTCGTCAGCGAGACCTCGGCAGAGCCGTTCTGGCCGGAGTTGCTGTAGGCGAAATACAGTTGCAAGTAGGCAATCGCAAAGTTTGGATCTAACTGGGTTGCGTGTTGCAGGGAGGGAATCGATGCCAGGTCGCGGCCTTGGTTTCTTTCCGCCACTCCTCGGGCGTAGGCTTGGAATGCTTCCATCGACGCGGTGCTGATCAGATTTAACGGACGGTCCAATCCTTGAATCGAACTTGGCGACTCGCCTAACTTCCCGCGAATGCCCGTAGCCGCTTTTGAGATTGCATTCAATACTTGCTCACGCCCTTCCGCCTGCACCTGTTCGCGTGCGAGCGTAGAACCATTCTGGCAATTCACCGCTTGCACCGTTACCACGAACGCTTTGCCCAGATCCGCGATCGCGCCGTTGATCATCACCTTTTGGCCTTCGCGCACGCAGATGTCGTGGGCGATCAGGTTGCTGATACGCGTGTCCGCGGCGCGGCCCATCAGCTTCAAATCCTGCTGCATCTGGTCGTCGTCCAAGATTTTCAGGAACGGCGATTGCTCCAGTTGAATCGCCAGCGCGGTGCGCAGCGTGCCGTCGAAAATCGTGTCGCCGGTGGCGTTGCTGAAATCGGCCAGCACCAGCACGTCTTTATCGGAGAGCCTTTGATACGACGGAAACTGCATCACCAGCAACGCCAAACCGCCGATCAGCATCACGATCGAGGCGGCGCCGACGATGTACTCGCGGCGGAAGCCTTTGGGGTGCGCCACGGCGGCTAGCGCCTGCTTGAGCTCGGTGGCCGATTGGTAACGCGCGGCGGGATCTGGCTCCAGGCACTTTTGCAGGACTTTCTCGAGCGCGGGGGGCTGCACCGGGCGGCGTTCCTCCGCGATGCGGCGGCCCATCAGCATTTCATACAGCACGCAGCCGGCGGCGTAAATATCGGAACGCGCATCCGCCGAGCCCGGCGTGGTGCGCGCAAGTCCCAAATTCAGTAGCTTGATGCCCTGGTGGCTAACTAGAATATTCGCCGGCTTCAGGTCGCCATGGATAATGCCGCGCTGGTGCGCGTGGTCGAGCGCGTCGCAGATCTCAGTGGCGAAGCGAAGCGTTTCCTGCTGCGACAACGGACCCCGCAGCGGCACGCCCTCGATCCATTCCATCACCAGGTAATTCGGGCCGACGTCGTAGAGCGTGCAAATATGGGGATGATTCAGCGCCGCCACGGCGCGGGCTTCGCGCTCGAAGCGTTCCGAGAATTGTTCCTTCGAAATCTTGATGGCGACTTCGCGGTTGAGGCGCGTGTCGCGCGCGCGATACACTTCGCCCATGCCCCCGGCGCCGAGCGGCGCCAGGATCTCATAAGGTCCCAGGCGGTCGCCGGCGGCTAGAGCCATGACGGGAGTTTATTTGCCGAAATAATTCTGATCGAACGTGATGTTGGTCTTGTTCTTGATGGCGTCCACGCCTTTTTGCGCCATCTCCGGGCCGATCTTCTCAGTGATCTCGGCCTTCTCGTCGTCCAGGCTCTTGGTGTCGTGCTTGGTCACCTGGATGATGTGGTAGCCGAACTGGGTCTTCACGGGCTCGCTGATTTCGTTGACCTTCAATGCGAAGGCGGCTTCTTCAAACTGCGGAACCATGCGGCCGCGCGTGAAATCGCCCAGCACGCCGCCGTTGGCGCCGGAGCCGGCATCGTCGGACTCAGCCTTGGCGAGCTCGGCGAAGTCCCCGCCGGCCACTAATTTTGCACGAATGTCCTTGGCCTTGGCCAGCGCTTCGTCGTCGCTCAAATCCTTCTCGCCTTCTTTCAGCGGAACGGCCGAGCCCATCATGCGGATCAGGATGTGGCGCGCGGTGACGGTGTCGTAGTCAGCTTTGTGCTCGTTGTAATAGGCTTGCAAATCGGCATCGGTGGGCTTGGCGTCTTTCGAAATTTTCTGGAAGAGCAGGCCGGCCACCAGTTGATCGGAGCGCATCGCGAGTTGCGCTTTGGCTTCGGGCGTCTGGTCAATCTTCTCGCGGCGGGCTTCCTGCGCCAGGGCTTTGAGCTCAGCCAGTTGCTCGGCGAGCTGGCGCTTGGCTTGCGGAGCTTGCGCGGCGGCGCGGCGCTCGGCCGGCATTTGTTCCACGATCTGCGCGAAGATCTGTTCGAACTGGGACTTGGTGATTTTCTCCATGCCGATGGTCAGCACTACCGGATCGGCCGATGCGGCGGGAGCGGGAGCAGCTGCGGGTTTCGGAGCAGAAGTGGCGGCAGGCTTCGGCGCCGCCACGGGCGGGGCCTGTCCCCACGTCAGCGTGATCGCCAGGAAAAGGCCGGGCAAAAGGAGGGAAATTCTCATAACTTACAGGATAGCAGGGGCTACAATGGCTAGCGATGGATCTCATTTTGTACCGCGTCGACGGCGGCGTCGCCCACATTACGCTGAACCGTCCGGAGAAGCGCAACGCGCTGAACGCGGAGGTAATCGCGGGGTTCGGCGAGGCGCTGGCGCGGTCCGCGAAGGATGCAGCCGTTCGCGTGGTTTTGATCGCCGGAGCGGGCAAGGACTTCTGCGCCGGGTTCGATTTGTTGTCGCTCGACAAGGGCAACGACGCGGGCGCGGTGGAGCACCTCGAAACCGCGCGGCGCTTGGCCGACGTGCTGTTGGCGATTCGCCGGCATCCGCATCCGGTGGTGGCAGCGGTGCAGGGACGCGCGCTGGGCGGGGGCGCAGGGATCGCCAGCGCCAGCGATTTGATCTTGGCGGCGGAATCGGCGTCGCTGGGATATCCGGAAGTGAAGATCGGATTCGTGCCGGCCATGGTGGCGGCGCTGCTGCGGCGCGCGGTGACCGAAAAGCGCATGTTCGAATTGCTGGTGACTGGAGAGCCGATTGCGGCGCCGGAGGCAAAATCCATAGGTTTGATCAATCAAGTGTTCGCTGACGTGGAGTTCGAAGCTGGCGTCGAGGCATACGTGCAGAATCTGGCCGCGAAATCGGCGAGCGCTCTAAGTTTGACCAAGCAACTGCTGTATCACACGGACGGAATGACGCTCGAGAAAGCCATTGAGGCGGGCGTGCACATGAACGCTTTGTCGCGTACCACGGAAGACGCCAAGCGCGGATTCGCCGGATTCGGGAAGAAGCGCTAGATTCGCGTTATCGTGGAAGTACCAATGGCTCGCAAGCATTTCGAATGGAAAGTCCGCGATAAACTGATTCAGCTCGGCGAGCGCACGCTTATCGTCGGCGTGTTGAACGTCACGCCTGATTCGTTTTCAGACGGCGGCAAATACGCAGATCCGGACCGCGCCTTTGCGCGCGCGGTGGAACTCGAAGAAGAGGGCGCGGATATTATCGACATCGGCGCCGAATCCACGCGGCCGGGTTCGGTGCGCGTTTCAGAAGCCGAGGAGTTGCGGCGGCTGGTGCCGGTGCTAAAGCGGCTGCGCAACAAACTCACGGTGCCCATTTGCGTCGACACATATAAATCCGGCGTCGCGGAGAAAGCGCTGGAGTTGGGCGCTGACATCATCAATGATCCCAGCGGGCTCACCATCGATCCGGAGCTGGCGCGGGTGGCGCGGCAGGGCGACGCTGGGCTGATCGTCAATCACATGCGTGGCATGCCGGAGACTTGGGCCAAGCTGCCTCCACTGAAGAATCCACTGGCGACGATTGCCGCGGAGCTGGACGCGTCGGTGCACCGTGCTGTAGGCGCTGGCGTCGAACGGCGGCGCATCGTTATCGATCCAGGTCTGGGCTTCGGCAAACGCAAGGAACAGAATTCGGAGATTCTGGCTAGGTTGGACGAACTGGCGAAGTTGGAATTGCCGCTGCTGGTGGGCCCTTCGCGCAAGCATTTTCTGGCGCGGGAGACGGCGCTCGAAACAGAGTTCGCGGGCGCGGCGGCGGTGACGGCGGCGATTCTTTACGGTGTCCACATGGTGCGCGTGCACGACGTGAAGGGCATGAAAGCGGTGGTCGAAGTGGCCGATGAAATCGCCAAGGCGCGCGAGGATGTCGCGGCTACCGTCGTTGGCACCGCGGGCAGTAGTGGGTTCCGCGCTGGACCACGGTAATTTTGCGGATCGGCGCGCCGCACACCGAACATGGCTCGCCTTCGCGCCCATAGGCCTGATGCTGCAGCTGGAACCAGCCGCGCTGGCCTTGCGCATCCACGTAATCGGAAATCGACGAGCCGCCCAAGCGGATGGCCGCGCCCAGAATCTCGCGCAAGTGCTGATGGATAGCGGCGACCTTGGCGGCGCTCAGTTTGGACGCTACCGCCAGCGGATGCACGCGCGCGGCGAACAGCGTTTCATCCACATAAATGTTGCCCACTCCGGCGAGAAAAGTCTGGTTGAGCAGCAACGCTTTGATGCTGGTTTTGCGGAGTTTCACGCGCGCCTGAAAGTCTTTTAGGCTGATGTCGAGCGGCTCGGGGCCCAGGCGCGAGAGGTCGTGATTCCACAGAATGCGCCCGAACTGGCGCGGGTCGGTGTAAATTAGCGATCCGGTATCGAGGGTAAAGATTCCGTAGGAATGTTTGGACGGCGCGGCGTCGAGCAGCAGGCGGCCGGTCATGCCGAGATGCACCGTCAGCGTGCCTTCGTCAAGCTGCATCACGATGAACTTGCCGCGGCGCTGGATGGATTGAATGGTGCGATCCGTCAGGCGGCGGGCGAGCATCTTGCGATTTCCCGGCGTCACAAAGCGCGAGGAAAACGCCGCCGCCACGATACGCCGGCCGGGCAGATGCGGCGCTAGCGAGCGCACTACCGTTTCTACTTCGGGAAGCTCAGGCAAGTTCCACCAGAATCTCGCCGTCTTCCACTTTCACGGGATAGGTGGCCAGCTTCAAGTCTTCATTGCCGCCGAACGCTCCGGTGCGGCAATCGAATTCCCATCCGTGATACGGGCAACTGAGAATTGCGCCGTCGAGTGCGCCGTAGCCCAATGGGCCGCTGGAGTGTGGGCAGATGCCATCGATCGCGTAGAGCGTGCCGCCGACGTTGCACACCGCCACCGCGTCATCGCCAACCTCAACATGGATCGCTGTGCCCGGAGGCAACTGCCGTAACGGGCCCACTTTTACGAAAGCCATTCTGCTCTTTTTGTACCATGCGGGTTCGTTACTTCAATTTGTCGGCGACCTTTGCGAGCCCAGCTTTGGCGCAGGCCTCGTCCATATCCCAGCCGGGAGCTCCGCTGACGGCGATCGCGCCGATGACTTCTTTATCGACGACGATGGGCAGTCCGCCGCCCATATCGATAGTGCCTTCGATGGGCGGATTAGGCATGGTGCCTTCGAGCAGCGGCACGGGCTCGGCGGTTTTCTTCGACCAGCCCTCCACCACTTCTCGGGACGGCCGGCGGTAAACTAGCGCCGTGTAGGCTTTCTTGTGGGCCACGTCGAAGCGGTGCAGATTGGCTCCATCGTCTTCGAACGCGATGATGGTGCGGCCGGTCGCGCCCAGCACGGTGACGGCGCATTTGTAGCCCAGGGAGCGGCATTTTTCGAGCGACCCTTGCGCCATCGACATGGCCATGTCGAGCGAAAGGGCTTTGTGGACAATTAGACCCTGTTCGGCGTGGGCCGGTTGTGTAGCGGCGAGGACAGCGGCGGCAAAGAGCAGCGCGCCATGAGACTTCGTCATGGGTAGTTCCTCCTGTCTGCCTATGTTATTCGAGTTATTCTTGCTCGGGCGGCTTCTTGTGCTTGGGTTTTTTGCGGGTGGTTTTGGGAAGGATGGCCTGGGAGGGCTTGACGGGTCCCACGCGTTCCCGGGCAATGGCGCGGACTTCGTCGGATTGGTCGAATTTGGGGGCCTTGCGCCGCTTCATGGGATCACGCTATGCTTATGCTGACAGATAAAAAGGAGGCCGTTTATGTTACGTTCTATCGGCTTGCCTGAGTTAATGGTCATCCTGGTAGTCGCCGTGCTTTTGTTCGGCGGCAAAAAAATACCTGAGCTGGCGAAAGGCTTGGGCGAAGGCATCCGCAACTTCAAAGACTCTTTGAAGGACCCAAATGCGCCGCCCGACGACAAGAAGCAAGCGTAAGGGCTTCCTGGCACGGTCCGCAGTTTGGACCGCCTCAATCGGATTTTAAGAGCAAACCCCGCTACGGCGGATTTCAAGAATAAACCCCGCCACGGCACCAACCGGGCGGGGTTTTAATTTTTACAGGCGCGGTCCGCGACTACTTCTTTTTGGGCGGAACGATCGCGTCTTTCACGGCCTTGGCGACGCGGAATTTCACGACCTTCTTGGCCGGAATCTTGATGGCTTCGCCGGTGGCCGGATTGCGGCCCATGCGCGCCTTGCGGTCCACACGCACCAGGCGGCCGATGCCGGGCAGAACGGTAACACCATTCTTCTTGGTTTCGGCGATGGCCATATCGGCGTACGCGGTGGTGAAGGCCTTGGCGACCTTAGCCGGCACGCCGACTACCTCCGCCAGCTTCTTGATCAATTGCGACTGAGTCATTTTTGCTGCTGCCATATTGCTCCTTTTTTCGAAAAACTGATTCTCCCGTTGGTACTTGACGTGTTACGTTACGTGTCACGTTTTCGCTGCACGCCACTGCTCGCGAATCGCGGCAGGCGCGCGTTTCACTACTGCATCATACGGTATGCGGAATCCTGGTGTAAAGGGAAAACTGCATAAAAACATCGATTTTTAGCGGGTTTCGTGCAGATGCTATGCTCGAAGCGTAAGGGCCATGAGTGAGCTTCAAGAGCAACTGGCGGCTCTGCGCCGGCGCATGGCGCGCGTGGCCGCGGAGTGCGATGAAAAGTACGGGAAACCGAAAAACCCTTATTCTACGGGGGTTTCGCACACTTTTTCCACAGCTTTTCAAGTGCAAGAATGGTTTCCGGGAGAAGAAATCGTTACCGAATACGGTAAACATTTCGAGACAGAAACGTTTTATGCGCGCCATCGCCGCCACGGCTCGGCGGAGCTGAGCGAGCTCGCGGAGCTGCCTCACGATCTGCTCGAAATCCTGTCGAATGGAGTGGTGCGCGATGTTCCGCCGCAAGAGTGGGCGTTTCTCGACACCGAAACTACAGGCTTGGCGGGAGGCACCGGAACCGCTGCTTTTCTGGTGGGCGTAGGCCGCATCACGCCCGACGGCTTCCGCGTCCGCCAGTTCTTCATGCGCGATCACGGCGAGGAAGCCAGCCAGCTGGATGCGCTCACGCGGCACCTGGAGCCGTTTCGCGTGTTGATCACCTATAACGGCCGGACCTTCGATCAGCCGCTGCTCGAAACGCGCTACCGGCTGAACCGCGCGCGCTCGCCGTTTGCGCGCCTGGCGCATCTGGATCTGCTCTACGGCGCGCGCCGCCTGTGGAAATTGCGCTTCGATAGCTGCCGCCTGATAGAGCTGGAGCAGCAGATCCTGGGCTTCGAGCGGCAGGGCGACGTGCCGGGCGCGATGATCCCGTACATCTATTTCGATTACGTGCGCACAGGAGAGATGGCGCGGCTGCTGCCGGTGTTTCATCACAACGCCATCGATATTTTGACGCTGGCGTGCCTGACGGGGATTGTGCCGTATGCGTTCAAGGACCCTGCGAGCGCTCCGCTGCGGCACGGGTCAGAGATGGCGGGGATCGCACGCTGGCTGCGTGAAGCGGGCGAGATGGAGCAGGCGCGCACGCTGTTCCGGCGCGCCGTCGATGCGGGGCTGCCTGACGAAATTCTGTTCCGCACGCTGTGGGATATCGCGGCGCTGGAACGGAAGCTGGGGTGCGAGGACGCGGCGCTGGGCGTGTGGAACGACCTGGCGGCGTGCCGGAATCCATACCGCGTGCGAGCGATGGAAGAGCTCGCGAAACACTACGAGCATCGCGCGAAGGATTACGGCCGGGCGTTGGAATTGACGCTCGCGGCAATCGCAATTGAAGCTTCGCCGGCGCTTCGTAAGCGGGAAGAACGCCTGCTCAAACGTGTCGCGATCTAGTAGCTGGCGTTACGGACCCTGCCCGATCCGCATCTTCACTGGGCGCTGTTCGAAATCGCCCAAATGTTGAGCGTCGATTGCAAAGGGACGCTGAATGTACGCCAGCGGCTCCATGCTGACTAAGTCGACCGGCGGGCTTTCTGAAGCAGGGCTATACCCGAAGAGGCTGACGGGGCTGATGCCCAATTCCGCCGGAAACGGCGAGTAAGAAATCTGGGACGTTCCCATATTGCGGGGCAAGAGGATCTCGTTAGACGGAGAGCGGAACAGGGACAGGCACGCGAGCATGGTTTGCTGTAACGATTGTTCGACCACGCATGCACCAATTCCGGGTATGTGCGTCAATTCTCTTGTCAGCGGTGTCGTCCGGCGATTTCCGAACACGGTTAGATACGCGGTTCCGCGCAATTTTACGGGTTGGTCCTTCACTCGATCATAGAATTCACTGGGGACGGATGCACTCACCCCTGTCGGCAACTGACGGAAGGCTAGGAGTGGACTATAGTATTCGCCGGAGGGCCACCGAATTCCGCTTGCCGCTTCGATGCGCAAAGCGCTTCCCATCATAACGACATCCATATCGCTACCATCGGCGTCCTTCGGCACGTCCCTGACCTGTAGTGGTACGAAGATCCGAGTGTAAGGACCACTCCTATCGCCGGTGCTGGTCGCGGAATCTCGTGAACCGAACGGTCGTAGGGTGGATTGCCGTTCTAAATCGAGCACAACCTGGATTTGAGAGGCACCAATGCGCTGCTTGGACAGGCGGCCCTGCAGCGACGCAACTGTGGAGGGTGGAATGAATAAACCTCCCATGACTACGAGCAGCAGAAGGACTCCCGCGAAACGAGCCCGTCCGGTTCGGCGCTGTGAGTATTGCAAAATGACGACCACTACGGAGGCAAGCGTCAGTGTCGCGGCGGTGTAGGAATGCAGGATCCAGTTCATTGGGCCGTAAGAGAACGCGGAACCGATCAGCACGGCCAGCAAAACAAACAAGGTCGAGAAAAACAATTGCGCGGTGCTGGAGGTGAGAGTGGCCAGCGCCATTACAGGCAGGACGAATACGCCGAACAACAGCGCCTGACTCCACAGCAAGCCAGGAAGCGAATCCGCGAGCGAATAGCCGACGCTGTGAACGATGATCGTGTCGGCGAGCAGTTTGGGCAAAATAAGGAACACCAGCAGAAAAAAGACTTTCGCAGTGAGCAGGCTGCTGCACGAATAGGGGCGGGTGAGCCAGAATTGACGCGTGCCCGGTAAGGCTTCGGCGTGAATCAGGCGCGCGATCAAAACCCAAGCAGCGAGGGGCAGCAGAAACTCGCTGCCTGGGTCAGAAGACAGAAACCCGGCGCGAGCGACGCTGAAGTAGACGTAGGTTGCCAGCAGCACCAGCACCGCCGCGATCTCATACGTCAGGCAGCGCACGTCTTTTGCGAATATATGCAGAGCTTGCCGCATGCTAGGCCGCCTTTCTCCCGGTCTTCGCTAGAGCTACGAATATCGCGCGCAGGGGCATAGGACGCGCGGAAATGTCTTCGATGCCGCTCCACAGGCGCCTAATTTCGGCGTAGGTGCGCTCCGTGTCGAATTCCGTGTCGACGAAGCGGACCACTGCGGCCGACGTTTCGGCGGGCAGCCAGGCGGAGGGCCAGGGTTTCGGCAGGGCCAGCGGCGACTCGAGCGTGATTTCGATTTCACGGAAACGGGCGGTGAGCGTCGCCATTTCTTCGGAGAATTTCAGGGAGCCGTGATCCAGATAACCGATGTGGCTGGCGAAGCTCTCGATCTCGGCAAGATCGTGCGAGGAGAGGAAAATGGTGGCGCCCTCGGCGGTTTCGAGCAGGCTCTCGATCAGCTCATCGCGCACCAGCGGATCGAGTCCGGTAAACGGCTCGTCGAGAATCATCAGCCGCGGACGATAGGCGAGCGATGACGCCAGCGCGGCTTTCATCTTCATGCCGCGCGATAGTTCCTTGAGCTTGCGCGCGGGCGGCAGATCGAACTGGCGCAGCAAGGCGGCCGCGCGGGCGTCGTCCCAATCGGGATAGAACGGTTTCAGATAACCCAGAAAATATTCCAGCGTCATCCATTCCGGCAGCTCTTGATTCTCCGACACGTAACCGATCTGCGCAAAGTCGCTGGGCGCGAGGCGGCGCGAATCCTGGCCGAGAACTTCGGCGCTGCCGGAGGTGGCGCGCAGCAGGCTCATCAGGATCTGAATGCAGGTGGTCTTGCCGGCTCCGTTCGGTCCAACCAGCGCGTAGACGCTGCCTTCGGGGACGGCCAGGTTGAGCTGGCTCAGCACCGGAGTGGCGCGAAAGCGTTTCGAAAGATCGCTGGTCCGCAGAACGTCGCTCATGGTTTGCCTCCTTCGAGCCGCTTCCAATGCTGCTCCACGGCGGCGGTTACATCATCCAGTTCGAGACCGAGGCGCTTGGCCTCGACCACCAGTTGTTCCAGTTCCTTCTTGAGCAGATGGCTGCGCTCGGAGGGGGTGGACGCGCGCGACGCGACCACTGTGCCGGTTCCTGGGCGGACTTCGAGCAATCCTTCAGCGATCAAGTGGGTGACTACTTTGTGGGCGGTGTTGGGGTTGATCTTAAGCGCCTTGCTGAGCGCGCGCACCGAAGGAAAGGGATCGCCGGGACGCATTTGGCCCGACACCATAGCCTTCTTGGCGGCGTAGGCGGCCTGTTCGTAGAGCGAGATGCCGGGTTGGAAAACCAGGCGGAAAGGGATCACGTGTGTATTATGACAGCTAGTACACTAAACGCAAGGGGGATGCCGGAGAGGCCGGAAGTTAGCGAAATCTAGTGGCCTTCCGGTTTGAATTCCGGCGGCAGTTCCGAGCCTTTGCCGAAGAAGTATTCTTCCATTTGCTTGAGCAAAAATTCCTGCGCTTCGGGCTGGCCCAGGTTCAGGCGGTATTCGTTCATGATCATCTTCATGTGTTCCACCCAACCCTTCCAGGCTTCTTTCGAAACATTTTCGTAAATGCGTTGGCCTAGCGGGTGTCCGTCGAAGGGGACTTCGTCGAGGCCGGGGGCTTCCTTCTGCAATTTCACGCAAAAGACGGTGCGGCCGGCGGCCGGGGTGGTAGGATCTGCCATGCAACCAGTTTAGCGCGCGGGCGTGCTACTTCTTACGAATTGCCAGCAGCAGGTTGGATTGGTCCTGCTGCCACTTGTAGCCGATGCCGAAATCGAGCGGGTCGACGCCGGTGTGGGCGTCGTAGGCGGCTTTCAGATCGTCCTGCAAACCGCTCTTGAACAGGCCGATCGGCTCGTCGTAGGCTCCGAACAAGTGAACGTTCCACACCGGCGGCTCGAAGAAGTAATGATAGGGAATGCCGGAATCGTCTTCGATCACCACGTTGCTGTGGGCCAGGATGATGCCGCGCACGGTGGAGAAATATTTCTTGTGCATCAAGTACGACGCGGATTTCACCAGCGTCGCGCCGGAGGGCAGGGATTCTAGATAGTGCGTAGTGCCGGGCTTTTTTTCCAGGCGCGGGTTCTGCAGGTTCAGCGCGAAATATCGCATGGTGCGCGTGCGCTGGTGCTGGTCTTTGAACTGTATCGTCAGGCCACGGGTTTCGGTAGACGCTTTGTCGTTGGATGCGATCAGGGCGCCGGCAGGCGTGATGCCGACTGGGGTCACGTCCAACACCGTATTGCCGGCGCGGGCCAGCAGGAACAGCAGCACGGGCAGGACTCCGCTGGGGGCGCCTTCAGCGAGGTCGCGCTGCATGTCTTCCGTTTTGAAAAAACCCATGGCGGCGGCGGATTGCCAGCCCCGGCGCAGGGCAGGCCAGTATTCGGGCGCGTAGTCTTCGATTTTCGACGGAATGCAGCCTGCGGGTTCCAGGCCGATCAGGACGTACTCGCGGGCGTCCGGGAAGAAGGCCAGCGGATTGGTGGCGTCGGGCCCGCTGAAGGGGTAAAACACCACATCGGTGGGCGGAGTCTTTTGCAGATACTTGCCGCGCCAGGCGGTGATGCGGTCGACGTAACGGCGTTTCAGGCGGGTCCAATCGGAGGCGGCGGTTTTGGAATAATCCGCCCAGGCCGCCTTCTGTTCGTCGGTCATCGAGCCGGCGAAAGTGTTATTGCCGATGCCCGCGATGAGCTGCGCCGCGGCGTCCCAGTTGGCGATAGGGCCTTGCACGGTACAGGCGGGCGCGGGAACCGTATCGGCCGCCAGCGTCAGCAGCGACGCACTCGCCAGCATGAAACTGAATCTGATAAACCGCACTCCTATCATGATGCACGCTGGCGTTAAAAAGACGCGAGAAATTGTTCTACTTCGCGATTAAAGCGCGCGGGGTCCTCCAGCATTAGGAAGTGACCCGCGCCTTCCCACCTGTCTAATTGCATACGCGTGAAAATTGTGCGCATGAGATCAAATCTTTCCTGGGTGTGGGGTTCGCCGGCCTGGATGGCGATGGCGGGCAGGTCGAAAACTTCGTCCCCGGGGGGCGGGGAGAGCGAGGAAATACTGCTCAGTGCCGCGATGCGCACGTGTTTGGGCGTAGCGTACATTTTGGCGCGGATTTCGGCGCGCAGGGGTTCCGGGGTTTGCGGCGTAAAGCACGACTCGACGCGCTGCGCGAAGGTTTTCTCACCGGCGGGGCCCTGAAAACTACGGGCGATTCTGGCGAAATAGGCGGCGGTGGCGGCGCGGTCCGGCGGTCCGGCCATGTGGCGCGAGACGAAGGCATCCACCAGCACCAGCGCTTTGGCTTTTTCCGGGAACAGGCGCAGGAAAGCGTAGGCGATGGGGCCGCCCAGGCTGTGGCCGATGAGAACGGCGCGTTCCACTTGGGCGTCGCGCATCACGGCCTCGATGGCGCGGGCGAAGAACTCGATGGGATAGGCGCGATGCGGTTTGTCGCTGAGGCCGTGGCCGGGCAGATCGATCAGCAAAGCGCGGCGATCGGGATGGTTGTAGAGCGGTTCCTGGCCGCGCCAAAAGGTCAGGTCGCAGGCCCAGCCGTGGATGAAGACCAAGGCTTCTGGCCCGGCACCGTAGTTTTCATAATGGATATGCAGGTCGTTCAGTGCGGCGACGCGCAGCGTCTCGGCGTCAGCGATAGCTGCTCCCGCGGCCGCCATCGCCAGGAAACGCCGCCGGGGGATTGCTGCCCGCATGGCTTGCTTAAGACGCCGCGCGTTCCGTGCCGCTGGAGCGTTTACTTTTGACGGCGGTCAGATATTCGGAAAGCTTTAAGGGCAGGCGGGCTCCCTTTTCCATGTGGCGCTGCACGGCCTTCTGATAGCGCCGCAGCGTGTCGCGCTTGTTGACTTCGCGCAAATTGCAGCTTTCGATATCGAGGAGGATCTCAATTTCCCATGGCCGGAAGGTATTGCGCTGCATATTCCCGCGCAGCAATTCCTGGATCAAGCGGTTGAATTGCGCCAGTACCGTTTCGCTGTCGGGGAGGGATTCGTAAGCCATCGCGTCTGCAACTAGTTTACTCTGGCGAGCCAGGTATGAATGGCCTGCATTTGTTTGAGGATTTCGGGGCGGTCGGCGGCGTCGGGCTCCATGCTGAGATATTTTTCCAGATCGCGGCGGGCGGCCTGAAAACGCCGCAGTTCCAGTTCGAGCAGGCCGCGCTGTTTGTACCAGCCGGATAAGCCGGGGACGCCCACCAGCAGCAAATCCAAGGTGTCGACGGCGCGTGCCCAGTCTTTGCGGCGCAGGTATACGCCGCGCAGATTCTGAAGCATGCGGATGGCGATTTCCTTTTTCGTCGCGCGGCGGAGAAGCACCGGGTCAGCCACTTTCGCTCCGGCCAGTGCGAAGCATTCTTCGGCGGTGATAGGGCGGCCACCGTTGAAGGGATCGATGTAGGTGGAATAATTGCCGTCGTCGTATTGGATGACGAAATGCCGCGGCAGGCTGATGCCGAAGACCGGCATAGCCAGGCGGCGCGCCACTTCCATGTACATCACCGAGAGCGTGATGGGGATGCCCACGCGGCGCTCCAGCACCTGATCGAGACAACTGTTGCGGGGATCGAAGAAGTCGTCTTCATTGCCGTGGAAGCCGAGCTCGCCGAACAGGTAACGCTGCGCGGTCTCGACAAAATCGCGGCCGTCGTTGAAATTACGCAGGCGGTCGCCCAGTTGAGAGGCCAGTTCGTTCAGGCGGTCGAGCCACGGTTCGGGCTCGAGACCGGGCGTGTCGATCGCCGCCAGTTCCAGCGCGGCGTGATCCAGGCGTCCCTTGGGCGGGTCTTCTTCGAGCAGATAACGGAGATGATTTGCTGCGGGCACTCGCCTTTATTGTAGAACTGCGGATAGTACACTACCGTCGTGCTATTCGACTGCGAGGAGTAAATCGTTCCCGCTATGGCTCTCTCCAGTTGCTTCGGCGTGCGACACCGAACGCCCGCGATGCAGAGCTTCGACGAGATATAATGCGGTACCAATGGCGACAGAGAAGGATTTTGAAACGCTGCTGGCAAAATACCCAGATTTGATCGAAGGGGGCTTACGTTTGCTAAGCCGCCAGGTCACCGTCCACGGAAGGCGGATGGACTTAGTGTTCGAGGACCGTTTGGGCCGGCAACTGATTGTGGAGCTAAAATGGGGGCCCATCAAGGACGAACATATCGGTCAGCTGATGGCTTACGAAGGCCTCTTGCTCTCGAGCGCTGACCCTACGCTCCGCGTGATGCTCATTGGTACTAGGGTTCCTCCCAATATGCGGCGGACTCTGGATCACCACGGCATCGCATGGATGGAATTCGCTGTGAGCAAGATTTCATCATTCCTAACCGAGAGAAATGACGACGAACTTGCGTCCATCTTTAGCGAGACCGGCAAGCCCGAGTCAGCGCGGCCCCCTTTGAGGCCCAAACAGATGACAAAAAACGTATCGCAAACGCCGAGTCATGGGACGGGAGCGGCACTCTTTGTACCGCTTGAGCCTCGGCCGCTCAAGGACGCATTCGATTATTTCGGTTCTGGAAAGGACGAGCTTTATTACTTTACAAAGAGCCCCATCGGGCAAGCCAGAAGCCTGCCGATTCGCCACGTGTATTTCAAGATTAAAGGTGAGAGTTCAGTCTGCGCTCAAGCGCGTTTTACAGGCCTCAGTCGAGATCGTCCTATCGAAAACTGCCTCCCAGGAAAAGAGAGGACAGACGGTTGGTACTATGGGTTCCGAGATCTCAAGCGCCTAGTAACAAATATAGAATTGACCAGTCTAAAGCGTTTCAAAACTGGCAATACCCTTCTAAACAGCGTTCCGGGTGCGTGCATTATTCAAGATCCGATCGACGCTTCCGATACAAAGATCCGTCCTGATACGCAGCAGTAGGAATGTGACAGGGCACTCGCCTTTATTGTAGAACTGCCTCCTTTTCGCTACCCTGCGAGGCTCAGGTAACGGTAGCCGGCGCGGGACATGCGGGCGCGATCCAGGTGATTGCGGCCGTCGAGCAGAATCTGCCCGCGCATGGTGTTCTTGATGGATTCCCAGTCGAGCTCGCGATACTGCTGCCACTCGGTGACCAGAACCACGGCGTCGGCATCCTGCGCGGCTTCCTCGGCAGTGGCGCAGAGGGCCACGTCGAGATCGGGATACTCCTGCAGGAAGCGCGACATGGCAACGGGGTCGTGCGCTTTGACGCGCGCGCCGCGTTCGATTAGCTTGCGGGCGATGTCGAGCGATGGGGCTTCGCGCAGATCGTCGGTGTCGGGCTTGAACGCCAGTCCCAGCAGGGCGACGGTGCGGCCCTTCAGAATTTTCAGTTCGTCGAGTAGCTTTTCCACCACGCGCTCGCGCTGGCGGCGGTTCATCTCGCGCGCGGCTTTGACGATCTGCGCGTCCAGACCATATTCGCTGGCGGTAGCGACCAGCGCCGCAGTGTCCTTGCCAAAGCATGACCCGCCCCAGCCAATCCCGGCCTGCAGGAAACGCGTACCGATGCGCGCGTCGAGGCCGATGCCTTTCGCCACTTGCGTGATGTCGGCGCCGACTTTTTCGGCGAGCTGCCCGATTTCATTGATGTAGCTGATCTTGAGCGCCAGGAAAGCGTTGGCAGCGTATTTGATGAGCTCGGCCGAAGCCAGGTCGGCGGAAATCAGAGGCACGGCGCCCATGCGATCGGGACGCGGCAGATAGGAGGGCGCAATGAAAGTCTGTTCGAGCAAAGGGCGGTAAAGTGAGTAGAGAACCTCCGCCGTGCGCTGATTGTCGGAGCCCACCACCACGCGATCCGGATAAAGACTATCGAAGATGGCCGAGCCCTCGCGCAGGAATTCGGGATTGGAAGCCACGGCGAACATGCCCTTGGCCTTGCTGTTGGTGCGCTTTTCGTAAGCGTCGCGCACAATCGATTCCACCCAGTTGCCGCTGCCGATAGGGCACGGTGGATTTGTTCACCACCACCACGAATTCACCGCTCAGATATTCGCCGATGCCGCGCGCGGCGGCTTCGAGGTATTTCAGATCCGGGGCGCCGTTCTGTCCCGGCGGCGTGCCGACGGCGATAAAAATCACCTGCGATTCCGGGATGGCGTCCTTGTACTCGGTCGTGAACGAAAGATTATGCCGCGCGCCGGCCACTAGCTCCGGCAGGAACGGTTCGTAGAAGGGAATCTTGCCGGCTTGCAGCGCCTTCACTTTGCGCTCGTCGGCGTCGATGCAGGTTACTTTGTGGCCCGAGAAAAGCCAGGCACGCTCCGGTGGTCAATCCCACGTATCCGGTTCCGATGATTGAAACATTCATAATATTTGTCGTCGAATTCCCATCTTAACGATTCCGTTGCGGCGCCCGCATCGACTAACCTGAAAAACATGCGGCGCTTTGCCAACGGCTTGGGGCTCACTCTGCGTTACTGGATGCAGACGGAAGTGCACGTCTACGCCTTTTCGGTGGCCGCCAATGTTCTTCTATCGTTCTTTCCCTTCCTAATCGTTATGCTGTCCTTGTCGCGGCGGGTTTTTGGCGAGCAGGCGGCGGTCGGCGCCATCGACTTGGCGCTGCGCGATTACTTCCCCGAGCGCCCTGGGTCAATTTCTGGAACGCAATTTGCCCGCAAACCGGCTCTGTGCAACTGGTTTCGATCCTGCTCCTCCTCTTCACCGCCAACGGGATTTTCGAGCCGCTCGAAGTCGGCCTCAACCGCGTTTGGGGCATCCGCAAGAATCGCAGCTTCTTCCGTAATCAGATCGTCAGTTTGGGCCTAATCTTTATTTGCGGCGCGCTGGCGCTGGGGTCGATGATGATGACGGCGCTGAACCAGTCGTCTTTTCGAGTGAACGGGATGCCGCGGGGTCTGCTGCAGACGCTGGCCGGCAGCGGAGCGGCGTGGCTTTCAGTACTGATCTTCAAGCTGGCGGCGGTGCCGCTGGCGGTGCTGGTGCTATTCCTGATTTACCGTTACCTGCCCAATGGCCCGACACCGCTGAACCGCGTGATCCCAGCGGCCATTTTCGTGGGTCTGCTGATGGAGGTGCTGAAGTACGTCAATACCCTGGTATGGCCGGGATTTGAACGCAAGTTAGCCCGGGAATATGGGGTGTTTCAGTATTCGGTGACCTTGATATTTCTGGGATTCTTGGCGTCGATGTTGGTGCTGGCAGGCGCGGAATGGGCGGCGCGGGGGCACCGGCTGGATGAGCACGTGTAAATGACCCCCCATGACTAACTGTTAGCTGGTCAGTTGAAGGAAAATGGAGCTATGACTGGAATCCAGTACGTCACCGATGACAAAGGCCGCAAGGTGGCCGTTCAAATCGACCTTAAAAAATACGGAGCGCTATTAGAGGATTTTTGGGACGGGTTGATTTCGGAATCACGCCGGCACGAAAAAGGGATACCGCTTGCAAGGGTAAAAGCGGATCTCGTAAAACGCGGCCGATTGCGTGAGTAGTTACGCCGTCGAGGTAAAGCCTCCCGCGCGGAAGGAACTCGAATCTTTACCCGACACCGTGCTCGCCCGTGTTGTCCGCAAACTCGAATCGTTGGGCCACACTCGGCGGCCTGCGGGATGCAAGAAACTCAGAGGCCACAAAGATCAGTGGCGCGTTCGCATCGGTGATTGGCGAGTGGCGTACATCATCGATGACGCGGCCCAAGTCGTCAGCGTGACGCGGATCGCCCATCGCCGCGAGGTTTACGAATAATGTTGGCGGTGATCACGGGCGCATCGAGCGGGATCGGCGAGGCGTTTGCCCGGCAGCTCGGGGCGCGCGGCTACGATCTTTTGCTGATCGCGCGGCGCGAGGACCGGCTGCGTGCGCTGGCGGCGGAAATAATGGCGGCGCAGCGTGTCGCTGTCGACGTAATGACGGCTGACTTAGTCACCGATGAGGATCGCGCCAAAGTCGTCGAGCGTATTCGCGGAGCTGGTAACTTCGCGCTGCTGGTGAACAATGCCGGGGTCGGTATGACACCGGGGTTATTTTACACAAACAGCCTGGAAGCGCAGGATCGCATGCACCGTCTGCATGTGCTCACGACGCTCGCGCTATCGCATGCGGCGCTGGAGAATCTGGCGGCGCGGGCCGACGCGGACGGTCGCTCGCGGCATCATCAACGTGTCCTCGGTGGCGGGGTTCGAGCAGGCGCCAACCAGCGTTAGCTACAACGCCACCAAGGCTTGGATGACCAGCTTCACCAACGGCCTGGCGATCGAGTTGGCGGTCCAGCAGTCGCGCATAAAAGTGCAAGCGCTATGCCCGGGGTTCACGTACTCGGAATTTCACGACCGCATCGGCATGCAGCGTGCTGCGATTCCGCAATCCTTGTGGCTGACGGCCGAATTTGTGGCGGCGGAATCGCTACGCGGGTTCGATCGCGGGCAAGTGATCGTGGTGCCGGGCTGGCGCTATCAAGCGATCGTGGCTTTCATGCGCTTGATGCCGGGCGCGCTGCTGCGGCGCATCTCGGCGATACTGGGGAGGCGGTACCGCCGGCCCAATAGGGACGGGGCGTAAAATAGAAGTGGGCGAATTCATGGCGCGCATTGTCAGCGACCGGGCGAATAAGACCGATCAGGTAGTCCTGCTGCCGTCCTCGCTCGAGGACCCCACTAAAGCGCCGCCGGGCGCCTACCGCATCCTGATTTGGACGGTGTGCGGATCGATCTCGGCGTTCTTCGCGGCGCTGGTGATCGCTTACGTCTGGCGCGCCGGCATGATGTCCTACTGGCAGCAGATCCGGCTGCCGCGGGTGCTGTGGCTATCGACGGCGCTGATCCTGGCAAGCAGCATCACCCTCGAAATCGCGCGCCGTTTTTTCCGCCGCGGCGAATGGCGCGTGGCGGACCGTCTGCTGCTGACAACGGCCACCATCGGCGTCGCGTTTCTGGCCGCGCAATTGGTGGCGTGGCGCGATCTATTGGCGCAAGGCGCATACTTGATGGATAATCCGCACAGCGCCTTCTTTTATTTGTTCACGGGTCTGCACGCGGCGCACTTACTCGGCGGGCTGATCGCGCTCTTCGTAGTCGTATTCGGGCGCCGCAAGCGCCGCGAGTTGGTGGACGTGGTCGCCTACTACTGGCATTTCCTGACGGTGCTGTGGCTGATCCTATTTGAAGTTCTGAGGACCGTTACCTGACGTCATGTCGCCCGCGACCAATCTACAGATCGCGCCCACCGCGCGTGTGCATCGCGACGCGGTGATTGGCGCGGGTACGGTGATCGGCGAGTTTTGTGTGATCGAACAGGACGTGACGATCGGCAAGGGCTGCGTGCTTGAGCCCTACGTCTACGTCAAACGCTGGACCACGCTGGGCGCGCACAACCAGATCTCGGCGGGTACGGTGCTGGGCACCGATCCGCTGGATAAACACTTCAAGGGCGAGCGCAGCTATTTGCGCATCGGCGATCACAACCAGATTCGCGAGCACTACACCATTTCGCGCGGCACGGCGCCGGAGTCCGCGACGGTAATCGGCGACGGCAACTACATCATGACCTCCGGCCACATCGCGCACAATTGCAAAATAGGCAACCAGACGGTGATTGCCAGTTGCTCGCTGCTCGCGGGGTACGTCGAGGTGGAGGATCAGGCGTTCATCTCCGGAAACGTGGCCATCCATCAATACTGCAAGGTAGGGCGTCTGGCGATGGTGGCCGGCGGGACGCGCGTGAATGTGGATGTGCCGCCGTATTTCCTGTATGCGGGCTTGTATGTGACGCCCACCGGGCTCAACCGCGTGGGGCTGCGGCGTGCCGGCTTCGTCTCCGACGAGATAGCGGCGCTGAAGGCGGCGTACAAAGTTTTATACCGTTCCGGGCTGAAGCTGGAAGACGCGCTGCAGAGCATCGAACATGGCGTGCTGACGGACCACACGCGGCATCTAGTATCGTTCATTCGCTCCAGCACGCGTGGCATCGCCCGCGAATAACCCGCGCCCGCAAACCAGAAGCGTTCTGGAAACCAACACCTGCGCGTTTGCCGTGTCAGCTTTTGCGAAGCTTGCGCTCTAACCTCGGCGCGTGACATCTTTTCGGCGTCTGTGGTTGGCCCAGACCGTGAGCGTGCT
The DNA here is from genome assembly GCA_963745995.1 of Bryobacterales bacterium. GTDB lineage: Bacteria > Acidobacteriota > Terriglobia > Bryobacterales > Bryobacteraceae > Palsa-187. The sequence goes on along the minus strand of CAVUZF010000004.1, from coordinate 515,282 downwards.
GGGCGATTTCCTGGCGCTATTCGCGGTGCAGGTGGCGATCGTCTTCCGCATGCACGGCAGCGCACAGGATGCCGCAGCTGTGTTCATCGCTTTGCTCGCGCCTACCGTGATATTGGGGCCGCTCGCGGGAACGTTCGCGGACCGTTGGGATCCGCGCCGCAGCATGATCGCGAGCGAGGTGGCGCGCGGTGCCCTGATTCTGCTGCTGACACAAGCGGCGACGGTTCCGCAGATCTGCGCGATCGTTTTTGCGGTGAGCTGCTGTTCGAGTTTCTTCTCGCCGGCGCAGTCGATCACAGTTCCCTTGCTGGTTCCACGCACGGGGTTGCTGGCGGCAAACGCGCGCCTGCAGCAGAGCATGCAGGTGGTGCGCCTGGCGAGTCCCGCCGTGGCATCGGCGCTGGTGGCGGCGTTCGGCGAGCGGATTTGTTACGCTGCCGATAGCGCGAGTTTTTTCATTTCGGCGGTGCTGCTGGCATCGCTGCATTATTCGCGGCCGCCGCCCGCTAGCGCGGCGCCCGCAGTTTTCCGCGAACTCGGCCGCGGCTTTCATTTTCTACTGACGGATTCGGGCTTTTCCTTCGTGGTGCTTGCGCTGACGGCGGGAACCTTCGCCGCCGGATGCTTTGGGGCGCTGGCGTCGCTTTACGTGCGCGATGTTCTGCACCGCGGGCCGGCGGTGTTGGGGACGATCGCCTCGTTGATCGCAGCCGGGACGCTGGCAGGTTCGTCGGTCTTGAAAGGATGCGGGCGAGATCCGCGGCGTCTGATTGGCGGCGGCATGGCCGGCGTAGGCGCGTCCATTCTACTGATCGCCCTGGTCCCGAACATGGCCGCGGCGCTGATCGGATCGGCCGGTATGGGAATCGGCGTGGCAGTGGTGATGATCGCATCGAGCGTGATGCTGCAAGGCGAGACTCCGCCGGAGCTGCGTGGCCGCGTGAGCGGAGCGTCGGCGTCGCTCACGTCGCTGGCGCAATTGGCCGCACTAACGCTGTCCGGACTGGCGGCGGCGCGCCTGGGGATTCGCGGCGTATTTCTAGTAAGCGCAGCGCTGCTGTTTGCGATTGCCATCGGCGCGTTTCATGGACGCACATCGCGGAACGGGTCGCAAACGTAGACTTGCGGTTTCGAGGGATGATAGCGCACATAGAGCGGACCTTGCCGAAGACTATCGAGCAGTTTTTCTGCGTCTTGCCTTCCGTACCCGATGAGAGATTATATTTGCCTCTGTAGGTCTCGTCAGCAACCTGATACTCGAACTTCATCCAAACGGAAAAACGCTCATCATAGTCATCATGCTGAACCTCAAGTGCGCCGTGTTTAAACATCGAGGTCACCTTTGGCCAGCGCTCCGAGACTTTATGTCTCCTATATTTCCATCCAAAGAATGCCGCCACTGCCAAGAGAAGTGCCCCGAAGAACGTCATCGGAGCTGAACGAAATCGACCGCGCCGCTGCCAGTCAGAATGCGCCGCAGATAATCGATCTGGCCCAGGTGATAGTTGAGGTGGCTATTCAAAGAGACCAGGTATTGCGCGGTGGAGATGGGGCTGTTGAAGGGTTCTTCCGGATAAAGACGGTTCAAATCCGTATCCGAAAGGCCGGCAACGATCTCCGGGATCAGGGTCACGAGCGGTTCCACTCGCGCAAGCAGGTTGTCTATGTGTAAGCCCGTTTCAATAAATTCAAGATCGCGCCGGCGCGTGTAGGGAACGCCGCCGAGCTGGCGGCCGATGTACTCGCGGAGATTTCCTTCCAGGTGCAGAACCAGATTTCCAATGGAATTGGAGACGCCGGGAGGTTTTGTCCACAGCACGCCGACGCCGGGAATGGCGCGCAGCTCTTGCGCGAGGCGCGTCAGGTCACGGCGGAACAGGGCTGCAAGCTCGGCGCCGCTCATGTCTCACGCCACCTTCACCACGCGCTTGCCGAGGTTCTCGCCGAGAAACAGACCGATCAGCGCGCGTGGCATGTTCTCGAATCCTTCAATGACATCTTCGTGATATTTGAGCTTGCCGCCCTGCACCCACTCAGTGAGTTCGGCCAGGGCGGGCGTGGTTTGGGCCGGGCTGTAGTCGAAAATCAGGAAGCCGCGCACGGTGGCGCGCGCCACCAGAACGTAACGCATCAAACGCGGGCCTTGCGAGGCTTGCGTATCGTTATATTGCGCGATCTGGCCGCAGATGGCGATGCGGGCCCGCAGGTTCAAGTGTGTGAAGACGGCGTCGCTGATGGGTCCGCCGACATTGTCGAAATAAGCGTCGATGCCTTGCGGGCACAGCTCGCGCAGCGCCGCCGCGTAATCGTTGGTGGATCTATAATCGAGCGCGGCGGCGAAGCCGTATTCGGTCGTTAGAACCTTGGTCTTTCGCGGGCCGCCGGCGATGCCCACCACGCGGCATCCGGCGATTTTCGCAACCTGCCCGGCGATGGAACCCACGGCTCCGGCCGCACCGGAAACCACCACGGTTTCGCCGGGCTTGACGGCGCAGACTTCACGGATGCCAATGTGCGCCGTGAGCCCGGTCATGCCCAGAACGCCCAGCGCCGTCGAGATGGGTGCGACGGCCGGGTCCACTCTGCGCAGGCCCAGGCCGTTTGAAACGGCGTACTCCTGCCACCCCATCAGCGGATTGGCCACGATATCGCCGGCCGCAAAATCGGGGTTCTTCGATTCGATGATTTCGGCGACGCCCGCGCCCACCATTAGACCTCCGATTTCGACCGGCGGCGCGTAGCTTTTCGAGGCATTCATGCGGCCGCGCATGTAGGGATCGACCGACAAGTAGCGGGCGCGCAGCAGGACTTCGCCGGTAGCCGGAACGGGCAAGGGCGACTCGATCAGATGGAAGTCGGCGTCGACGGGCATCCCCGACGGCCGCCGTGCGAGAACGAATTGACGATTGACCATAGGTTTGAACTGTCCTATTATCACCCCGAGGAGTTGCGATGGCACAAACCGAACAGAGCTTCAAGAATCACGCCCGGACCGACCCCATGTTTCATGGCTTTCTTTTTATCGGCGCCCTGATCCTGCTGGGCTGCACGATCTACGCGCTGGTGCGGCAGCCGGATTGGTGGGGCGCGGTGCGCGTGTTCGGCGTCCTGTGGGTCATCATTTTGATGTTCAAGGTGCGGCTCTACGCGCTGAAGGTGCAGGACCGCGTGATTCGCCTGGAAGAACGGCTGCGGCTGGCGCAGTTGCTCCCGGACGCAACGCGTTCGCGGATCGCGGAATTGAGCGAGCCGCAATTGATCGCACTGCGCTTCGCCTCCGATGGCGAGGTGGCGGGGCTGGTTCAGCAAACGCTTGACGGCAAGTGGGATCCGAAGCAGATCAAGGGGGCCGTCAAGGTCTGGCGGGCTGACTTCTTCCGGGTCTGAAAAGTTTTAGGGAACATCCGCGGCCTGGGATTCGTTCCTGAGAGCATGACCGGCAAAGTGACACTGGCGATCGGGCTGGCGGCGCTCGCGTTCACGGGTTGCGATGAAAGCTACCGGCGCGCAGTGGCAGGCCCGCCGCAGCACGACACGCAGACGGTGGAGCTCGACAAAGCTGAGATGGTGCGCGTCGAAATGCGTATGGGCGCGGGCGAGTTGAACGTGACCGGGGGATCGGCGCGGCTGCTGGATGCGGATTTCGAGTATGTCCTCCCGGAGTCGAAGCCCTTAGTGCGCTATCAAGGCAGCAGCTTTCGGGGAACCCTGACCATTACCGAGCCCAGCGTGCATGGTTCGCGCGCGGGCTCGCCCTACGAGTGGAAACTGCGTTTGAATAACGGGGTCCCGATGGACGTGCTGGCGCATTTAGGAGCGGGGAACGCGGAGATGAACTTGGGCGCGCTTGACCTGCGCGGCGTCGAGGTGCACATGGGAGTCGGCAATCTGGACATGGATCTGCGCGGCGATCCTAAGCGGGATTACGACGTGGAGATTCACGGCGGCGTGGGCAACGCAACGGTGCGGCTGCCGGCGGGCGTGGGCATCGTGGCGGATGCGCGTGGTGGCATCGGCAATATCGACGCGCAGGGGCTGGAGCGGCACAACGGCCGATGGGTCAGTGCGAAGCATGAGGACGCCAAGGTCACGATTCACCTGGATATCCGCGGCGGCGTGGGCAACATCACACTGCTGGCGAATTAGCGGGAGGCGGTCACCGCCAATTCTGAGCACCGTGATGGATGTGCAGAATCTCGATAGATTCAGTCTTTTACTGAGTAAACCACGATGAAGGGAAATGAGTTTCGAGATAACGCTTGATGCCTTCCAAGCCTTCAGCGGCTGGAACGGTCCAGCGAAGGCGCATCAGCGCTGGAACATACGCTCAGGGTCAGTTCCTGTGTAAGGCGCGCTTCCTGCTCCGGCGTAAGATGGACTTCCATCACCTGCAGCATACGGGAAAGCCCCGCCTCCGGCAACCCGAATAGTTTTGGAAACCGATCCGCGTTAATCTAGTTTCCAGTGAAGACTACCACCGAAGCAGGCGTATCCATCGCGACACCAAAGTGCGAAGCGGGCATCGGCAAGATTATTCGCACGCCGGAATCTGCGGATCTGATCGACGGCGTTAAGGTTCGCGCGTACGACCTGTGGCCCGACGACCGCGGGCTATTTTTTGGAAGTCGTTCGGCTGAAGCAGGGTCTGGCGGCGGACTTTCTGCCGGAGATGACCCAGGTCTCGGCGGCGCTGAGCTATCCCGGCACCATCAAAGCGTTTCATTTCCACAAGCATCAGACCGATTTGTGGGTGCCTTCGCAGGGCATGTTCCAGGTGGCGCTGGTGGATTGCGGGCCGAATCGCGCACCTTCGGATTGAAAAACACGTTGTATACGGGCGCGCTCAAGCCCTGGCAGATTTTCATTCCGCCGGGCGTGGGGCATGGCTATAAAGTGATTGGCGAGCATCCCGGCATGCTGGTTTATGTGACCAACCGCTTGTACAATCCCGCCGACGAAGGGCGGATTCGCGCACAATCAGGAATCCATCGCCTACGATTGGGAACTGCAGCACAAATGAAATTCTTCGTGACCGGAGGCGCGGGCTTCATCGGCAGCGCGTTTGTGCGGATGCTGCTGGGGTCGGATCGCGCCACGCTGGTGGTGAACTTCGATAAGCTCACTTACGCGGGCAATCTGGAGAATCTCGCGCCGGTGGCGGACGACAAGCGCTATCGCTTCGTGCACGGCGATATTTGCGACGCCGCGCTGGTGAACAAAACCATCGCTGAGACAAACCCGGACGCGATCGTCCACTTTGCGGCGGAGTCGCACGTGGATCGCAGTATTCTGTCGCCGGCTCCGGTGTTCGAGACCAATTTGCGCGGGGCGTTCACCATGCTCGAAGCGGCTCGCACCAATAAGACGCCGAAGTTTCTGCATGTTTCGACCGACGAAGTTTACGGCAGCATTCCGGCGCCGCACGATGCCGATGAGGATTATCCGCTGCGCGCGAGCAGTCCGTATTCGGCGTCGAAGGCGGGTTCGGACTTGCTGGCGCTGTCTTACTTCGTCACCTACGGGATGCCGGTGATGGTCACGCGCGCGTCGAATAATTACGGTCCGTATCAGTTTCCCGAAAAGCTGATCCCGCTGATGATTTCGAACGCCATCGAAGACAAGGCGCTGCCGATTTACGGCGATGGCCATGCAGGTGCGCGATTGGCTGTATGTCGACGACCATTGCCGCGCGATTCTAGCGGTGATCGAACGCGGGCGCGCCGGCGAGATTTACAACATCGGCGGCAGCCGCGCGCTGCCGAATCTGGAAGTGGTGGAGCGCATTCTCGACACCGTCGGCAAGCCGCGGTCGCTGATGCAAACTGTGAAGGATCGCCCGGGCCACGACCGGCGCTACGCGCTCTCGACCGAAAAACTGATGCGGGAAACCGGCTGGCAAGCCCAGATGCCGTTCGAGGCGGGCTTGCGGGCGACCATCGACTGGTATCGCGCCAACGCCGCCTGGATTGCGCGCGTGAAATCCGGCGAATATCAAAACTACTACCAGCGCAACTACGCCAACCGCGCCGTGTAGCACATGTTCTCCACGCCACTTCGCGAGGGCTTCGAGCTGCGCCTAGCTGGAAGAGCGCCACGCGGACGAAATGTTCGCCACCGTCGATCGCAATCGCGGAGTATCTGCGGCAGTGGCTGCCGTGGGTGGATGCGACCAGGAGCGTCGACGACAGCCTGGCGTTTATTCGCTCCGTGCTAGAAATGTTCGCCGCGCATGACGGGTTCACCGCCGCCATCTGGCATCGTGGACGAGTGGCGGGCGTCATCGGTACCCATCGCATCGACTGGCGCAATCGCCGCGCGGAACTGGGCTACTGGCTGGCCGAGGAGTTTCAAGGGCGCGGCCTGATGAGCGACGCATGCCGGCTGGCCATCACGCATCTTTTCGGCGAGATGGATTTGCACCGCGTCGAGATCCGCTGCGCGGCCGGGAACGCCAAGAGCAATGCCATCCCGCGGCGGCTGGGCTTCAAACTCGAAGGCACGCATCGCGACGCGGAGCTGGTAAACGGGCGCTATCACGATCTGCTGGTATACGCGATGTTGAAGTCCGAGTGGACTTAATTTACTGCGTTGGCGCCTGCGGTCCGAAAATATTGCTTTGTGAAAACGGATTGCTCGGACTTTGGCCGGGCGCCTGTCCAGTTGCGGGAGCGGCGGGGTTCGCGCCCGTGGAATTCTGTCCCGGCGCGCCTGGTTGTCCGAGCGGGTTGGCTCCGGCTTGACCGGGGGTGCCGGGCTGGTTAACGGCGGGCTCGTAGACGAACTCCCACTCCTGATACTTGGTGCGTTCTTTATAGGCTTTGATGCTGGGGCCTTTAAATGTGCTGGCCACGCCGGCGATGCCGGGGGATCCGGTGGGCCCCGCGGTGGGCGCCTGATTGGGGCGGAAGAGCGAGTTGTCAATCGCGTTTAAGGCTGGGTTGCTAGACGGGTTGCCCGACGTGTTGCCAGACGTGTTGCCGGCCGGGCTGCCAGGTAATCCGGGGGGACTGGTCCCGCCGGTGCCGCGGACTGGGGCGGCGTGGGATTCTGCGGATTGAATCCGGCGGTCCCCAGGTTGTTGGCTTGGTTTCCGAATTGATTAGGAAACGGCGAATTTCCATTGAACGCCTGCTGGGGTTGCGGCGTAGCTGGGGCGTCCGGCGGGGCCGGCAACGGATTCACGTTAGGGACGATCGTATTCTGCGCCGCGTTGGCCTGCCCTGCGTTAGCCTGCGCCGAGGGATCTGGAACCTGCGCCGTCACCAGGTTATTCTGCGCCAATGGATTCGTATTGCCCAAATTGCCCAAAGTAAGCGGTTGCGGATTTAAGCCCCCTTGTCCAGGGAGTTGTCCCAGGTTGTTCTGCCCCGGGCGCTGCGCGGCGCCCTGCTGCGCTTGTCCTTGCTGGGCCGTGGGCGGCGCGAGCGTGATCGCGGGCCAGGTGCTGGGATCGTCGGGATTAAAGTTCGCGGGATTCGCGCCGTTGCCGGGCGTGAATGCTCCGGCTGGTTGCGGGAAGCCGGGTCCGGTGGGGAATCCGCGATCGCTGGGACGCCTTTGCGCGGCGGCGTTCAGCGGCGCGGGAACGGCAGGGGTATTGGGGTCATTTGGATTCGCGGCGGGATTAGCCGCTGTGTTCGCAGCGCTGCTGGCGGTGGTGTTCGCCGCGGGCGTAGTGTTCATATTGTTGGCGCCCAGCGGGCCGCCGCCGGGCGTTTGCCCCGCGCCGGGCAGACCATTGCCGGCGTTCTGCGCGGGCGGCTTGGTCACCAGCGAATCGGTGAGGAAGCTGCCGTTGGTGTGGACCAGCCGCCACTCATCTTTGCCGGTCATGGGATCGATGTAGCGGCGGCGCAGGTAGCGTTTCTCGTTGGTGTTTTCGAGATCCTTGATCTCCTGCGGGTAGCGCTGGTTGGCGGCGTAGAACACTTGGATGGCGCGCTTGTATTGATTGCCGCGGTCCATCAAAAGCTGTTCTTTGTCGCGGGCGCTCTCGAAGGCGGCGCGCGGCATTTCCTGATACATGGTGAAGGCGACGGCGGCGGCGATCAGGAAAATCACCAGCAGGGCAAAACCGCCTTCCTGACGATGCGGGGCGGGGCGCGTCATCCAGGAAGCTCCTCCACCAGCGGCAGGGTTTGCTGATTCTTGTTGGCGGTGTCTTCGACCACGGCGGAGTTGACCCCGATGCGGATGATCTTGAAGCGGTTGCGGATGATATCGTTTTCGCCGGCCACCACAATGTCTTCGCCATCGAGGAAGAAGGCGCGTTTGGCGGCGCCGGGCACAACACCGCGCGAGTCGCTCACATAGCCGTAGAATTTGAGCGGAATGGGCGGGATCGCCGGCTTGGGCGGAGTGACGGGCGCAGGCGGCGTCAACGACGGAGGCGGCGTGAGCGGGACTACTTTCGCCACCGCCGGCGTAGGCGTTTTCGGTTTGGGCGCGGCGCCGAATTCAAACACGCTGCGCTCGCCGCCTTCGAGCGGCAACTTTTGCAGGCGCGCCAGAAGGTCGAGTTTCAAGGCGGGATCGATGCGGCTAACATCCATGCCGTCGGGCAGTTTGAGCGTGGGCTTGAAATCCTGAATGGCCGCCTCGCCGCGCCGCGTGGGCGAGCCGCCTTGCGCCGGCGCTGGCGCGAGAGTTGCGGCCGCGCGCGAGCGCGATGCCAGCGATTCGAGTGGCACCGGATTACGCGCCGCCGTGGGCGTGATGGACGCCGCCTGCTGCGGAACATCCGGCGTGCGGTTGATGAGGAAGACCACGACCAGCAACAGCAGCATCACGCCCAGATATGGCCAGCTTCTTCGGTTCGGCGCCGAGCTGTGAGGGAATCAGATTCATGGCTGCGAGCCGTCTTCCCGCACGAAGGTGTCGATCTTCATGCTGATATTCAGGGTACCGCCGGTGGCTTGCGGCGCTGCGTTCAAGCCTTCGATGATCAGCAGGCGCGGCGAGCGGTCGATCTCATGCACGAAGTGCATCAGGTTCGCGTAGGTGCCTTCGTAGTTGGCGGAGATGCTCATCATGCTGAGGTTGTCGGAGCCTTCGATGGGCTCGGTCGAGTAGGCATGTTCCTTGGGCTTGATCTTGGCTTCGTCGGCGGCGGCGACTAATTCAGAGAGCAGCGTCGAATAGGCGGTGCGGCGCGCCAGGAAGTATTGGTTCAGAAACTTGTTCGCCTTCGCTGCGGCCTTGTTCTACCGCGGCTACGTGCTGGCGGGTGCTGGTCAAGAGCGCGCGTTTGGCGGCAGTTTGCGCCTGCAGCGCGGCTAGCTGTTGTTCGAGTTCAGTCGGCCGAGCCGCCGGGCGGGTACAGCACGATCCAGGCCGCAGCGATGTCGGCCACCAGCAGCACACCGCAAGCGCGATTCGCCACCAGCGCATGGGTCCCGCGGCGCCGCTAAAGTTTTTGGCCATAGTTCACACTCACGCGATAGCGGTATAGCGGTTCGTTGTCGGTGGGGGGCACCGAGTTATGCACCGTCGCCGGGCCGAAGCGCGGCGAGGCCTGCAATTGCTTTAAAAAAGTGATGACGGGTTCGGGGCTCTGCGAGCCCACCACCATGTCGAGCAAAACCTGATTGGCGGAATCGATCTGCGGAAGGCGCACTTGAATGATGCGCACGTTGGGCGGCAGCACGGCTTCGAGATCCGCGAAAATTTTGGTCCAGCTGACGGACTTGCGCTCGACCAGGGTGTTCAAAAGTAAGCTGCGCTCGAGAATGCTGGCGTTGACGGGCTGGCGCAGAGTGGCGTCCAGACGGGCCTGTTCGGTGGAGATGGCGGCCAGCTCCTGGTTGAGGTGCGCCACGCGGGCGCGCGTGTCGCCCATGCGGCTGCGGCCGGTGACGATCAGCGACAGCAAGATCACGAATACGACGCCCAACCGCAATGGCGCCAAAGGCGGTGGCGAAGAGCAGCGGACGGTCCCGGCGGAAGGGGTCGCTCGCGAGATTGATGGGGATTCTCACGTCAGTTGCGCGCTCCTTCGAGATAGCCCAGCAGGCCGGCGTTGAACGCCCCGGGTGCGCCAGACTGCTGCGCAGCGTTTCTTTTTCGTGGTGCAGCGAGGCGAGCGCGCCGGAGGGGAATCCGCACAGCGTCAGTTTTTCGGCGGGCGCGGCGAGTTCGTCTTCGACGTAGGAGAAGGTGGGCTGGAGCACGGCCAGAATCTGTTCTTCGGTGACTCTTTCGAGCGCGACGCAGCGGAACAGCTTGAGCGTTTCGCCGCGCAGCACCATCACGGTGAGCGTATTGGCGCTCAGCTTGGCGACAACGTTGACGGCGTCCGGCGCGCGCTTGCGGGCGGACATAGATGCAACGCGGCCAGCGCCGAGGTGGTCACTTCGCCGGCGTGAAAATTCATGGCGCGGAACAGCGCCTCGTAACGCGCGATGATTTCGAGCGCGACGATCACCGCCACCACTTCGATGGGCGCGCCTTTTTCGGCGGGCTGCGCGAAGTAGCTGACGGCGGCCGAGTCGATATCGAAGGGCAGGGTCTTTTTCAAGCGGAAGCGGATCAGCGAGAGCTGCTCTTCGGGCGACGTCGGAAAGGCGTCGAAATCGAGAACGCTGACGCGGGCCGCGTAATCCGGCAGAATCAGCGCGGCGCGGCGGCGCTTGCGGGCATGGTCGAGGGGCGCGATGCGTTTGAGCACTGCCGCGGCCGCGTCAGCCTTATGGATGTTGTCTTCAACGGGAGAAACCACCAGCGTGCCGGGTTCGAAGGGCGCGAAAGCCGGGGTCGGCCGGCGAGCCGCTGCGCAAAGGCGATGCCCGCCTCCGACAGTTCGAAGACGTAGTTGGGCGGAGGGTCTTTCACCAGCCGCGAAATTTGATTCAGGATGGACATTAAACCTCGATGAATGTCACCTTGTTGATTTCTTTGAGCGTGGTGATGCCGCGCGCGCGCCTTTTCGACGCGCCGATTCGCGCAGGAAGGTCATGCCCTCTTCGCGCGCGGCGCGGCGGATTTCCGACGCCGGGCGGCGATTGAGAATCAGTTCGCGGATGCGGTCGCTGAGATCCAGCAGTTCGTGGATGGCGCTGCGGCCGCGGAAGCCGGTGCCGCCGCATTCGAAGCAGCCGGCGCCTTCGTAGAACGTGACATCGCGCCATTCGGCGAGGTTCAAGCCGCTCTCGATCAGGTAGGCTTCGTCGATATTTCACGGGCGCTTTGCAATGCGGGCAGATCACGCGCACCAGGCGCTGCGCCAGAATGCAGTTGAGCGCGGAGACGAAGTTGTAGGCTTCGACGCCCATGTTGAGGAAGCGGCCCAGCACGTCGAGCACGTTGTTGGCGTGGACGGTGGTGAACACCAGGTGGCCGGTGAGCGCGGAGTTGATGGCGATCTGCGCGGTTTCCTGATCGCGGATTTCGCCCACCATGATCTTTGTCGGGATCGTGGCGCAGGATGGAGCGCAGGCCGCGCGCGAAGGTGAGTCCCTTTTTTTCGTTGACCGGGATCTGCGTGATGCCCTTGATCTGGTATTCGACGGGATCTTCGATGGTGATGATCTTGTCTTCGTCGTTCTTGATCTCGCTGAGCGCGGCGTAGAGCGTGGTGGTTTTGCCGGAGCCGGTGGGGCCGGTGACCAGCACCATGCCGTAGGGCTCCTTGATGTAGCGGCGGAATTTGACCAGATCGCTTTCGGCGAAGCCCACCACGTCGAGCGAGAGCTTGGCGAACTTCTCGCTCATGGATTCCTTGTCGAGCACGCGCAGCACGGCGTCTTCGCCGTGGATGGTGGGCATGATGGAGACGCGGAAATCGATCAGGCGGTTCTTGTAGCGCACGCGGAAACGGCCGTCCTGGGGGACGCGGCGCTCGGCGATATCGAGCTCGCTCATGACCTTGATGCGCGAAATGATGGTGGAGTGCCAGTCCTTGGCGATGGGAGGCATGGCGTAGTGCAGCACGCCGTCGATGCGGTACTTGATGGCGACTTCCTGGTCGCGGGATTCGATGTGGATATCGCTGGCGCGCCGTTCGAGCGCGTTGAAGATGGTGGTATCGACCAGCTTGATGACCGGCGCGATGTCGCAATCGCCGGCGGCGAGGCGGTCGATGGAAAGCGTTTCGTCGGGATTGTCTTCGTCGCCGACGACGTCGAGCGCGAAGCCTTCGGTGACTTCTTCGAGGACGCGCTGGGATTGCTCGGTCTTCTTGAGCAGGTCGGAAATCTGCGAGAGCGTGGCGACCTTGACGCGCAGCTTCTTGTGGAGCAGCAGGCCAGCTCGTCGATCAGTGTTGAGGTTGCGCGGATCGGCGAGGGCGATTTCGAGGGTTCCGTTCTCGCGCCTGAATCGGCACGAAGTTGTAACGGAACATCAGGTCGACGGGGATGGAGTGGAACAGATCGTGGTCGATGCGGGTTTCCTTGAGATCGACAAACTCGTGGTAATAGCGCCCGGCCAGCGCGCGCGCCTTGGAGATTTCCTGCACCGGATCTTGCGGAAGAATTTGGTTGGTGGCTGCCATAGTTAATCTGTTCACGAACGAATGGAATCCGCTAAGGAAAAGATCGGCAGATACAGGGAAATCAGCACGAAGGCCACGAAGATTCCCATGATGATCATGATGACCGGCTCGATCAAGCTCAGCGCCGCGGTGACGCGAGTGGCCACATCGTCTTCATAAAACTCGGCCACGCTGCCGAGCATGGCGGGCAACGCGCCGGTGGACTCACCCACTTCAATCATATCCAGCGACAGGCTGGGGAACACGCCGGTGATGCGCAGGGCGCCCGAAAGCGACTGCCCTTCGCGCACCAGCTTGGCGGCTTTTTGCAGGACTTTTTTCAAGACCTGGGTTCCGAGCGAATCGGCCGAGGTATCGAGCGCCTGCATCAGCGGAATGCCGCCGATCAGCAGCGTGCTCAGCACGCGCGAAAACTGCGCGACTTGATATTTCAGCCAGACTTCGCCCAGCACCGGGACTTTGAGCAGCGCGCGGTCGAAGGCTTCTTTGCCCTTGGGCGTTTTCCCCCAGGCGCGCAGGGCGATGGCGGCCGCGACCAAGATCCCGAACCCGAGCAGCACGTAGCCGCGCGCCGTGGTGCCGATGGCGATCAGGATCAGCGTGGGCGTCGGTAACTGCGCCTGCATGCTGCTATACAGCTCGGCGAAATTCGGGACCACGTAGGTGATCAGGAACACGATCAGGCAGGTGACCAGCACGATCAGCAGCGCCGGGTACATCAGCGACACCAGCAGCTTCTTGCGCACCGACAGCGCCAGTTTTTGATAGGTGACGAAGCGCTCGATCACTTCGGCGAGCGATCCGCTGCGTTCGCCCGGCCAGCACGCTGGTGACGTAGATCGGCGGGAACACGCCTTGTTTCGCGAAAGCGTCCGAGAGCAGCGCGCCGCTTTTCACTTCGTCGCGCACGTTGCGGATGTGGCTTGAAAGTTTCGGGTCGGTGAGGCGTTCGGCCAGCAGGTCCAGGGCGCGCAGGATGGGCAGGCCGGCGCGGATCAGGGTGACGAACTGCTGATTGAAAATCAGGAATTTTTCGAGGTTGAAACGCTTGCCGCTGGGGCGCAGGCCGGAGGCCAGGCCGCCGATTTCCGAGCGCGGCTTGATGTTATAAACCAGGAAGCCCTGCTGCGTGTAGCGGTCACGCAGTTCCCGCTCGGAAGCGGCTTCGGCCACCTGCTGGTGAATCTCCCCGCGCGCGTCAGCGTATTTAAGCGTCCACTCAGCCATGCCGTAAGTTATTGAGGGCCAGTTGTTAGCTGGAAGACACTGCTCCGGCGCTAGCCCTACAGAGAGATAGACGCGCGCGGAGGGCGGAACGTGCAGCGTTTTTCGCTAGCTCGGCCCGCTCGTCGAGCCAAACTTTAATGAGCGATTGATAGGGGACATCACGGCGGTTGGCTTCCACTTTGATCCGTTCCAGCAAGTCCACGGGTAGCCGCAGAGAGATCGATTTGGTGGAGGGCCGCAAGTTCGGGAAGCGGGCGGGCTGGGCTTGGGACCAGTCCAGATATTGGGTGGTGTCGTGTGTCTCCCAAAACTTTCGTTCGGCCGTGATGGAGCGGAATTTGGGGATCGGCTTAAGAGGTTTTTTCATAGATCATTCTCTCCTTGCGATGCATAGGACGCGCCGAGATTACCCGAATTCTGGTTCCTGCGCCCCGCACCGTGAAGGACACATGCAGCAGACGGCCCTCTGCGCTCTTGCCCAACGCATGAAAACGCGGTTTGGAAGCGCTGTGTTTGGGGTCCTCGAGTAGCAGCAAAGGTTGATGCAGGAAAACCTGCTCCGCCTCCGGCTGCGTGACGCCGTGCCGTTCGTTCTTGCGCTCGTTTCCGGAGTCCCATTCGAATTCCTCGAAGCGGGTTAAATCCAGCATTCCCGTATATCACCATCATATACGATGGCGTTCTACTTCGTGGCGGCGGTTTTCGTGTAAATGAGAATATGCTGGCGCGGCAGGGTTTCGATGACCGGTCCTAGCTTGAAGCCCTCGGCTTCCACTTCGGTTTTCGCTTCGGCCACGCTCATTTTGTGATCCGGCAGGATGGGGACGGCGGGGTCTTCCTTGCGGTATTCGAGCTGGACTAAACGCCCGCCGGGTTTGAGCGCGGCGCGAATTCCTTGCAGCATTTTTTGGGGCTGCGAGAATTCGTGGTAGACGTCGACCAAAATGATCAGGTCGATTTGGCCGGACGGGAGTTTGGGGTCGGTCTCGCTGCCGAGCACGGTTGTCACGTTGGTGAGTCCGGCTTTGGCGGCGTTGGCGCGCAGCAGGCGCAGCATTTCCGGCTGCACATCGTTGGCGTAAACTTTGCCCGTGGGGCCGACGCGGCGGGCCATGCGCAGGGCTACGTAACCGGTACCGGCGCCGACTTCGGCCACCGTCATCCCCGGCTTCAGGCCGATGGCGTTGAGCGCGCCTTCGACGTTTTCCTCGGATTCGCGCTCGGGGCGCTCCAGCCAATCCGCTCCGCCGACGCCCATGACTTGGGCGATGTGGCGGCCGGTGAGCGGATGCGTCGCTTGGAAAGCGGGCGCCAGCGCGGCTGCCGCGGCCAGCACGAGTCAGGAGCGCAAGCGCCATGACGATTTGCCTTCCGCTGCGATTCCCGCTAGATTGTGGATTGAACATGCTCAAGCGCCCGACGCTGCCTTCATTATGCCTCTTGACGATCGCGCTGGCCGCGGGACTGGCGCTGGCGGGATGTAAAAAAGAATCCGCAGCAGACCGATTTTCAAATGGGCGAGCGCGTGATCGCGACGCCGATGCTGTATAACGTGGTGCAAACCATGTGGCGCACGCAACTCGGGGACCTGTTCAAGGTGCGCGTGCCGGACCACCGTTTCCTGCTGATTTCGCTTTCGGCCACCAACAACGGCGGCAACCCGGTGGCGGTGCCTTTCTTGACGCTGGAAGGCTCGAATCGCGAGGAATATCACGAGCTGCAAACCGGCGACGGCGTGGACAACTGGTTCGGCTTGCTGCGCGAAATCGCGCCTGGCGAAACCAAGGTGGGCAACATCGTTTTTGACGTACCCCTGGCCTCTTATCGCTTGCGTCTTACCGACGGCGGGGAGCCGGGATCGGAGAGACTTGTATGGGTGGAAATCCCTTTGCGCATCGACACGGATACCGGCGTGACCGCGCCTTTGCCGGGACAATAATCCGCCGCGGCTGGCTGGCGTTATTGCTGACTGGCGGCGATGCCTGCGTTCGGCCGCGCTCTCGGTGGATCGCATCGCGCTGCATCAGTTCGAAGACGGGCCGGTGCTGGGTCCGAATCATGCGTTTTTGCCGGGGGAAACCGTGTATTTCAGTTGCCGTCTGACCGGTTATCAACTGGCGGGAAAGGCCGACGAACAGCGCAGCGTGAAGCTTTCCTGGACGATGCAGGTGAGCGATCCCAAGGGCGTTCCGCTGGTGAGCGAAGCCAACGGCCAGATCGCCGAGCCGGTGGCGACGCAGGATAAAAACTGGTTTCCGAAGTTTCTGCAGCAGTTCAAGATCCCGCCGTTCGCTCCCGGCGGCGCCTATCACATCAAAGTGACGGCACGCGATGAAGTGGCGAAAACCGAGTTGACGTCGCAACTGGATTTCCAGGTGCGCGGACATTCCGTCGAGCCCAGCGACACTTTGACAGCGCGCAATCTGCGCTTCGTCAAAGAGGAAACCGACGGGCCGCCGCTCGACCCGGCCGTGTATCATCCCGGCGAAACGCATGTGGGCGCGCTTCGACATGACGGGCTATAAATATGGCGATAAGAACCACTATTCAGTGGAATACGGGCTGGCGATTCTGCGCGAATCGGGCGAGCAGGTTTTCGCACAGCCCGCGGCCGCGGCGGATGCCAGCGAAGGGTTTTATGCGCAGCGCTACGTGCCGGGAGCGGTCAGCTTGAATCTGCAGCCGGATGTTCCGGAGGGCAGCTACACGCTGGTGATCACCATGGAAGACAAGGTAGGCGGGCAGATGGCGGAAGCACGCGCCGGGTTCCGCATCCAGAAATAATCGCAGTCCGATGCCAGGGCCCGTGTTACACTGAAAATCGCAACATTTCTAGGAGTTTTCGCGTGGATCGTCAAACCCGTAAAGATCTCAAGACCGATAAGTTTGCCGAGGATGTCTTCGACGTTTTCGATTGGGCCTCCGCACATAAGGCCGAAGTGGTGCGCTACGGCGCGATTCTGGTCGCGGTGGTGCTGATCGTCGTCGGCGTCGTGTACTACAACCGCTCGCAGGCGGCCACGCGCGAGGAAGCGCTGGCGAAGGCGCTGCGCATCGACGACGCCACCACCGGTCGAACTGGTCCAGCCCACCAATCATGCATTTTGACACCGAGGCTGAGAAGGACAAGGCCAGGATGCAGGCGTTCACGGATCTTTCCGCCAAGTACAGCGGAACCCAGGAGGCGGCGATGGCCGACATGTATCTGGCCAGCTACGCGGTCGATGCGGGCAATCTGGCGGAAGCCGAGAAGCGCTACAAGAAAGTTGTCGACGACGGGCCCAAGGCCTACGCCGGACTGGCGCGGCTGTCGCTCGCGCAGGTGTACGCTTCCGAGGGAAAAATGGCGGATGCGGAGAAGGTATTGCGCGACGCCATGGCGAATCCGTCGCTGACGGTGTCGAAGGAACACGCCACCATCGTGCTGGGCTGAATTGCTGGCCCAAAGCAATCCGGCCGAGGCGCATAAGCTGCTCGATCCGCTGCGCACTTCGCTGCGCGGAGCCATCAGCCGTACGGCGATCACGGATTCGGCCAACCTTCCGCCGGTCGAATGCCCTCCGCCGCTGCAACCGGCCAGAGTAATTTGCCCGGCGCGCTGGCCCATCTGCGGTTTCCGCTGGAACGCTCGCGCGGACGACGCTATCCGGAACTGGCGCATCCCTACCGCAATCCTTTTCAGCGCGACCGCGACCGCGTGGTTCATGCGCGGGCGTTCCGGCGGCTGGAAAACAAAACGCAGGTGTTCACGGCGGGCGTTTCGGATCACTTTCGCAACCGGCTGACGCATACCATTGAGGTCTCGCAGATCGCGCGCACGATGGCCGGGGTTCTGGGCGTGGATGAAGATCTGACCGAAGCGCTGGCGCTGGCGCACGACATCGGCCATCCTCCGTTCGGCCATGCGGGCGAAGACGAACTCGACCGCCTGATGCGCCGCTTCGGCGAGCGCTTCGATCACAATCTGCACGCGCTGCGCATTGTCGAATCGTTCGAGAGCCGCTATGCGCGCTTTCCGGGGCTGAATCTGACGTTCGAAGTTCGCGAGGGGATCGCCAAGCATTCGCGGGATTTCGAGCGCGGGGAGTTTCCGGAACTCGACGAATACCTGCCGGGGCTGCGTCCGCCGATTGAGGCGCAGTTGATCGACGCCTGCGATGAGATCGCCTACGACACGGCCGATCTGGACGACGGCTATCATGCGGGCCTGGTGTCGATCGAAGCCGCTTGCCGCGCGTCCGATATGTTCCGCGAATTGGCGGAGGCCGCGGAGATGCAGTTTCCGGGGGCTCCGGAGCGGGTGCGGATGCACGAGGTGGTGCGCGGCTTGATCGACTGGCTGGTTTCGGGGTTGCTGGAAGGAACCGTGGCGGCGTCGCAGGGGCTGGCGGATGTGGAGGCGGTGCGGGCGCATCCGCAGCGGGTAGTGCGCTTCACTCCGGCGACGGCCGAGGGCGCGGCGCAGTTGAAGCGCTTCCTGCGGGCCGAGGTGTATGAATCGGAGCAACTGGTGCAGGAACGGCGGCGGTCGGTGGCGCGGATCGAGCGGCTTGTTCGAGGTTTTATTGGCGCAGCCGGAGTTGATGCCGGCGGCGTATCGGGAAGATTCCGCGGGGGAAACGCTGCACCGGCAGGTGTGCGACTACATCGCCGGCATGACCGACGGGTTCTTCGCGCGCACCTGCGACCAGTTGGGCGTCTAAGGCCGTCAACCTTCCGGTCCGATATACGTTGTAATAGGTAGTGATGCGGAAGCTGTTGGCAGTATCGGCATTGGTCCTGTGCTTGGGGGCCCGCAGTCCCAAGCTTTCGAAAGACGAGCAGGTGGTTCACGCGCTGAACCGGTTGACGTTCGGGCCGCGGCCGGGGGACGTCGAGGCGGTTCGCAAGATGGGCGTGAAGAAGTGGATCGACCTGCAGCTTCACCCCGAGCGCATTCGCTGAGAACCCGGAGTTGGCGCAGAGGCTGGCTCCGCTCGAATCGCTGCGGCTCTCGCAGGCGGATACAGAGCGCAATTATCCCAATCCGCAAATGATCCGCGCGATTGCGGCGGGGCGGCAGGCGATGCCTCAGGATCCCGTGACGCGCGCGGCTGTCGAGCGTGTGGTTCAGCGCTTCAAAATGAAGAAGGACGCTGCGGATAACGGCGCCGCTTAGAGCCGGCAGGTTCCGCTGGAGCAGCTGCTGAGCCGCGAGCAGATTCGCACGCTGCGCACGGGGACCGTCGAACAGAAGCGCGCCGTGATCGCGGCGATTCCCGAAGACCAGATGGACGATGTCGCGATTGCGCTGCCTCCGGGGTTGCGCCTGCAATTGCTGCCCGCGGTCGAGCCCGCGCTGCGCCGCAAACTGATGCTGCTGACGGCGCCGCAACAGTTGGTCGCGTTCGATTTGAGCGAAGGCAAACTGTATCGCGCGATTCTGAGCAACCGGCAACTTGAGGAGCAACTGGCCGATTTCTGGTACAACCACTTCAACGTATTTCTGGACAAGGGCGCGGACCGTTATCTGGTGCCGACGTATGAGCGCGAGGCCATTCGGCCGCATGTGCTGGGCAAATTTCGCGATCTGCTGGAGGCTACGGCCAAGAGTCCGGCGATGCTGTTTTTCCTGGATAACTGGGAGAGCGTGGGCGCAACGGCGCCACAGCGCGGGAATGCGAAACGTCCGGTGCGCGGGCTGAACGAAAACTACGCGCGCGAGTTGATGGAGCTGCACACGCTGGGCGTCGACGGCGGCTACACGCAAAAGGACGTAACGGAAGTCGCGCGCTGCTTCACCGGCTGGACCATCCGGCAGCCGCGCGAGGGCGGCGATTTCTTCTACAACGATAAGGTCCACGATAAGGGCGAGAAGATCGTGCTGGGCGTGACGATTCCCGCGGGCGGCGGTCGCGACGATGCGGAGAAGGTGCTGGATATTCTGGCGCGGCATCCGGCTACCGCGCGTTTCATTTCGAAAAAGCTGGCGCAACGGTTTGTGGCGGACGATCCGCCGCAGAAGCTGATCGACAAGATGGCCAAGACTTTTCGCGAAAAGAACGGCGACATCCGCGAAGTGATGAAGACCATGCTGACGTCGGACGAATTCTTCTCGCAGGCGTCGTATCGCGCGAAGGTGAAAACGCCATTCGAGATGATCGTCAGCGCGGTGCGCGCCACCGGTGCGCAAGTGGACTTCGCGTTTCCACTGGCGAATCAGATCGCGCAACTGGGCGAGCCGCTGTACCGGAAGCTCGAACCCACGGGTTATTCGGACGCCAACAGCGAATGGGTGAACTCGGCGGCTTTGCTGGCGCGCATGAATTTCGCGTTGTCGCTGGCGCAGAATAAGGTGCCGGGTTCGAAGCTGGACGCTGCGCTTTTCAGCGGTGCTCCGGCGGATATCGCGCGGCAGGTGTTGTTTACCGACGCGAAGGCCGAAACGCTCGCGGCGATTGAGAAGCAGACGCAGAGTTCGAACAATGCACCGGTCGTTGGACTGATGCTGGGCTCGCCTGATTTTCAGAGGAGATAATCATGACCACTCGACGACTATTCCTCAAGAGCACCGGACTCGGCCATGTTCGGCGTCGGCGCCGCCCCGATGTGGCTGGCGCGCGCGGCGGATGCGCCGAGTGCGCGCAAGAAAGTTTTGGTCGCGGTCTTCCAGCGCGGCGCGGTGGATGGGTTGAACGTGGTGGTTCCGTTTGGCGAAAAGAGCTATTACGCGCTGCGGCCGACGATCGCGATTCCAGCGCCTAAAACCGGGACTGAATCGGCAGTCGACCTCGATGGGTTTTTCGGACTGCACCCGGCGCTTGCGCCCCTTAAGCCGATCTTCGACGCTAACAAATTGGCGATCGTGCATGCGGTGGGGTCGCCCGATCCGACGCGCTCGCACTTCGATGCGCAGGATTACATGGAGTCGGGCACTCCGGGGCGCAAAGCCACTACCGACGGCTGGCTGAACCGGGCGCTGCCCGCTTTGGGCGATGCGCACAAGTCGCCGGTGCGCGCGGTCAGCCTGGGCCCGTCGTTGTCGCGGACGGTGCGCGGGCACAACGACGCGGTGGCCATCAACAATCTGAACGAATTCAAAGTGCAGGAAGCCAGTGGGGCGTCGACGTTTGAGAGCATGTACGCATCGACGCTCGACACCATGTTGAACGGTACCGGGCGCGAGACCTTCGACGCCGTGAAGCTGATGCAGTCGATTCAGGCGCAGCCTTACACGCCAGCGAACGGAGCCAAGTATCCGGGCGGACGGCTGGGGCAATCGCTGATGCAGATCGCGCGGCTGATCAAGGCGGACGTGGGCCTTGAAGTGGCGTTCACGGACGTCGGCGGCTGGGACACGCACGTCAATGAAGTCGGGCAGACGCCGGGAGCGGGGCAGCTCGCGAATTTGCTGGGCAATTTCGGGCAGGCGCTGGCGGCCTTTTATCAGGACCTGGGAGACCGCATCGAGGACGTCGCCGTGGTCACCATGAGCGAGTTCGGGCGCACCGCGAAAGAAAACGGCAATCGCGGCACCGACCACGGGCACGCCAACGTGATGTTCGCTTTTGGCGGCGCGATCCGCGGAGGGAAAGTTTATGGCGAATGGCCGGGCCTGGCTCCGGAACAGCTCTATGAAAACCGCGATCTGGCGCTCACCACGGACTTCCGCGACGTGCTGGGCGAACTGGTCGTTAAGCACTTGGGGAACGGCCAGCTCAGCGGCGTTTTCCCGGGCTACACGCAGCCGAAGTTCCGCGGGCTGATCGCCGGATAAAGAAGTGTACGGGTATTCCAGTACTTTCCTTTTACTTAGTACCCTACACTTATCCCGTACTACGCCGATATTGTGGGCTAGTGGCGCTTGCGTTTTTACTCCTGGAGAGTTCCGGAAAGTTAACCTTTCGAAGTCCCGAATTATGGGTCTATCTGCTTGGCCTGTCAGTACTTCTAGTGGTGGCCTTGCGCCGGGTTATGGCCAGCCAGGACCCGCTTAAAGACGAAGTCTACCGGCGGACGGTGGCGGTGGAGCATGTCCAAAGCGGCGTCGTGTGGGTAAGCTCCGACGGCAAGGTCAGTTCGGTCAACGCCTCCTTTGCAAATACTTTGGGCGGCGAGCCCAAGACGCATTTTGGGGCACGACTGGTACGAGATTTTTGCGCCGCGGGACCGCAGCAAAATGGAGGAAGCCTACAGCCAGATGCTGCTGCTGGGCAAGGCCAACGTGGAGGTCCACGGGCGGCGGCTGGACGGGTCGTATTCGGCGCTCGAAGTGTTGATGGTGGCGATTCACGATCACAAGATGCGCTTCATCGGGCACCACTGCCTGATTTTGGACCGCACGCGCGAGCGAGTTCTCGAAACGCAGTTGGAAGAGCTCACGAAGAAGCTCGAACCGCACAACAGCACGGCGCGTTAGGCTACGCTAGCATTGAGTAAATGCTACGTAACCGGGCCGTCGTTTTATTCGCACTCTTCTCCACCAGCGCGTTTGCGCAATGGCTGAACTATTCGGTGCCGGGAACGCCGCGCACGCGCGACGGGAAACCGAACTTGACGGCTGCGGCGCCGCGCGCGTTGAACGGGAAACCGGACCTGTCGGGCGTGTGGCACGTGCAGCCCACGGGGATGAAGGAAATGAAGCGGCTGTTCGGAGAACACGCCGACGCTACCGACGTGCCCGGGATGGAATTGGACACGATTTCCAAGTACGCTATCAATATCCTGCAGGATTTTAAGCCCGAGGAATGGCCCATACGGCCCGAGGCGGTGGAAATTCAACGCCGCCGCACGGGAGCCGACTTTCCATCGACGCATTGTCTGCCGCTCGGCGTCCCGCTCGCGAGTTTACTTTCCGAGCCGGTGAAGATCGTGCAGTCGCCCCGGCTGATTGCGATCCTATACGAAGCGGACGATAAGCATCGCCAGATTTATACCGACGGGCGCACGCTCCCTAAGGAATTCGACCAGCCTGCGTGGCTCGGGTATTCCGTGGGGCATTGGGATCGCGACACGCTGGTAGTCGAAACCGCCGGTTTCAACGACAAAACGTGGCTCGACATCATGGGGCATCCGCACAGCGACGCGCTGCGGGTCGTGGAACGCTATCGCCGCCGCGACTTCGGGCACATGGACGTCGAATTGACGTTCGACGACCCGAAGATGTACACCAAACCGTTCACCATCAAGGTCACCGATGAACTGTGGGCCGACTCCGATATTTTCGAATTTTTCTGCAACGAGAACGAGAAGGACCGCGCCCACCTGGGGCAATAGCGGGAGTACAGTAAAAGCATGTGCGGGCCCGATCAAGCGGACAACGCCCTTCGTTGTTCCTTTTGCCACAAAGCCCAGCACGGTACTTCCAAACTGATTTCAACCCCTGGCGATTATCCCAGAGCCTATATTTGCGACGAATGCATCATTGTTTGCGCAGCCATTCTCGAAGACGATCGCGCGCAAGCGGAAACTATAAGTAGCGATCCACAAGGGGAGCGGAATCCATTGCTCGATCATCCGTTGGCGTCCGAGTTTTTGACATTGGTAGAGCGCTGGATTGTTCTGGAATCTATCGGTGACGAAGGCGTGAAGGAACTTGCTGAGATGCGAAGCTTGGCGAAGCGCCTGATTGCCGGCCAGGCGGTCCGCGCCCAAGCGCTAAAATCATGCTAAACTAGCTAAAGCTAAACAGTAGCAGGAGTGTCTCCAGATGGCGAAAGTGTGTGATGTTTGCGGGCGCGGCCCCCAGTTCGGTAACCGGGTGAGCCATGCTCACAATTTGACGAAGCGGCGTTGGAATATCAATCTGCAGCCGGTGCATGCGATGGTGAAGGGCGCGCCCAAGCGGATTCGCGTTTGCACGTCCTGCATTAAGAACGGCAAAGTCGAAAAAGCGGCTTAGGGTTTCGTTCCTCTCCTTTTCTAACTCCAGCAGGATTCGTTTGCGCCACAGGCCGCCGCCGTATCCGCCCAAGTCTCCGTTTTGATTCACGACGCGATGGCACGGGATCAGGATCGCGATGCGGTTCATGCCGTTGGCGCGGCCTACGGCGCGTGAGGCTCCTGGCTGTCCCAAGGTGCGCGCCAAGTCTTGATAGGAGCGCGTCTCGGCGTAGGGAATCGCTAATAGTTCATTCCAAACTCGCTGTTCGAATTCGGTGCCGGGGTAAACCAGCGGCACCGTGAATCCGCGGCGCGTCCCGGCGAAATATTCGGCGAGTTCGATGCGTAATTGGCGCAGGTGATCGCTGTCGCCGGGGACCATGGGGATCGCGAAGCGGCGGCGGATGCGGTCGAACTGCGCTTCTAGCATGCGGCGATCGCTGAATTCGAGTAGGCAGATTCCTTCTGAAGACGCTCCGGCCACCATCGGGCCGATCGGCGTTTCTATCCAAGCCAGGCGGATGCAGTCGCCGCTTTCGATTTGACCTGGGGGCTTGCCGAATAGGCGGGCGAAGGCGGTGCGGAAGCCGCTGTGGGAATCGAAGCCGGAGTCGAATACGGCGTCGTCGATGGGGTTGCCGTCGCGGATGCTGACGAATGCTTGGCCCAGTCGACGGGCGCGGCAGTAGGCTTGGAAGGTCATGCCGAATTCGCGCAGGAAGTAGCGGCGGACGCGGGCGGCTTCGAGTCCCATGTCGCGCAGGCTCGATTCGCGAATGCGGGCGCCGCCGTTTTCGTCGACGGCCGCAAGCAGGCGCGCACCCACTCGGGCGCGGAGGATTCGGTGGGGCGGCAGCGTTTGCAGGGGCGGTAGCCGGCGAAGACTGCGTCCTTCACGGTGGCGAAGAACTCGATGTTTTTGGGGAGCGGCTTGCGCGCGGGGCAGGCGGGCAGGCAGAAGATGCCGGTGGTGCGGACGGCGGTGAAGAACAGTCCGTTATAAGTGGAGTCGGAGGCGAGGAAGGCCCGCTCCATTTCGGCGCGCGGCGGTAAGAGGGGTTGTGCGGTCATGGCGGTTGCTTGCATGAGAGCAGTTTAGGATTTCTGCGAAAATTCCTCCACCGAAAAACCGACGCGGAATTATTTTAACTTGGTGAGCCGGGTGGGCTGGGATTGTTCGCAGGCGATGGAATCGGTGACGCCGGAAGCGATGCCGGCGCAGGCGTTGGTGATCGCGGTGCGTGTGGCAAACGCTTCCGTGGAACCGGATGCCGTCCGGCAGTTGGTCTGGCCGTTGAAGGTCATGCAGGCTTCGTAGCGGTGGCTGGCTAGATTCATGCTGGAGTAAACGATTACTCCCAGAATGACGAGGACAATGATAATGCCGACCAGGACTGGTTTCTTCACCGGGTCACCGCCACGGTTTCGGTGAAGAACGAGCCCATCTTGCGGAACTTATCGTAGCGATCGTCAATGAGCTGCTTCGGTGTCATCCCGGAAAGTTCGGCTAGGGCTGCGCGCAAGGTGACGCGTACGGCTTCGGCGGCGGCATCGGGATCGGTGTGGGCTCCTTCGCCGGGTTCGGGAATGATGCCGTCGATCAGCCCTAAGTTGAGCAGATCCGGAGCTGTGATCTTTAATGCGGCGGCGGCTTCGGGGGCGCGGGCGGAATCGCGATAGATGATGGCGGCGCAGCTTTCGGGCGAGATTACGCTGTACCAAGAGTTCTGCAACATGTAAATTCGGTTGCCGACGGCCACGCCGAGCGCGCCTCCGCTGCCGCCTTCGCCGATCACGACTACGATCACGGGCACGCCGAGCCGCGACATTTCGCGCAGGTTGTAGGCGATGGCTTCGGCTTGGCCGCGCTCTTCGGCGTCGAGTCCCGGATAAGCACCCAGCGTATCGATCAAGGAAATAATGGGGCGGTTAAATTTCGCGGCGAGCTCCATGGCGCGCAGGGCTTTGCGGTAACCCTCGGGCTTGGGCATGCCCCAGTTACGGAACACTTTTTGTTTCGTGTCGCGGCCTTTTTGCTGGCCGATCACCATGACGGGGCGCTCTTCGAACCAGCCCATGCCGGTGACCATGGCGTGATCGTCGGCGAAGAAACGGTCGCCGTGGATCTCGTGGAAATCCGTAAACAGGCGCTGGATGTAATCGAGCGAATGCGGGCGCTTGGGGTGGCGCGCTAGTTGGACGCGATCCCAACTGGGATTACTGGGCCTGGGAGTTTGGGAGTCAGACATTTTCAGACTTTAGCGACAACGACGGTCGCGTCAGTTGGCCAGGACTTCCATCGCTTCGGCTCCGCACAGACGGGAGACTTCGGCGCAGAATTCCTTGTCCGGCCGTACTTTGACGGTCACATCCAGGATAACCGAGAAGTCGCGGGGTTTTTCGAGGCGAAGGCGGACTTCGGTTTCGCCGGGCTTGGCTTCGAACAAGGTTTGCAATGCGGCGGCGCAGTCGGCGGACGCGACGCCGTTCACGGGAACCTTTATCGAGATCAAGGACGGGTGGTTGACGCGGGCGACTTCCAGCGGGACGATCTCCTGCACGGAAATTTTGGGCGGTGCGTTTTCCTCCGGCAGCACCAGGCCGCGGATAAGCACAGCTTTGTCTTCGTTCAGCGAGGGGTTCAGGCGCTCGTATTGGGTCGAAAACAGCAGGGCTTCGATGGAGCCTTCTAGGTCTTCGATCTGCATCGCGGCCCAGGGCTTTGCCTTCGCGGGTTCGCTTGCGGACGATGGCGGTGAGGATGCCGCACAGGGCGACTTCGGTCCCCTTCGTGAGACCTTCTAGATTTGAAGTTGTGTGAGTGGCGAGTTCGGCGGCTTTATCTTTGTACTGATCTAGCGGATGGCCGGTGATGTAGAAGCCCAGCATCTCTTTTTCGCTGGTGAGTTTTTCGGGGCCGGTCCAGTCGGGGACTTTCGGTAGCGGATGCTCGGCGGCGGGCTGCTCAGCGGTGAGCATGGCGAAGAGACCGGACTGGCCGCTGGCGCGGTCTTTCCACACGCGCGTGCCGTTTTCCATGGCGCTATCGATGACGGCCATGAGCTGCGCGCGCGTGCCTTCGAGCGTATCCATGGCGCCCGCCTTGATGAAGCTCTCGATCATGCGGCGGTTGACGGCGCCTAGATCGACACGCTCGCAGAAATCGTAGAGCGAGGTGAACGGGCCAGCTTCGGTGCGGGCTTTCGCGATCGACTCGACGGCATTCGCGCCTACGTTCTTGATCGCGCCGAGGCCGAAGCGGATGCCTTCGTCGGGTCCGGAGACGACGGGCGTGAAGTCGAGATCGGAGGAATTGACGTCGGGCGGAAGCACGCGGATGCGCATTTCGCGGCACTCGTTGATGTACTTGACGACCTTCGCGGTGTTGCCGGTTTCAGAGGTCAGCAGCGCGGACATGAACTCGATGGGATAGTGCGCTTTGAGATACGCCGGTCACGCAGGCCAGGTAGGCGTAGGCGGCCGAGTGCGACTTATTGAAGCCGTAGCCGGCGAACTTCTCCATCTGATCGAATATGCGCTCGGCTTTTTTGGGCGGGTGGCCGTTGTTCTTCGCACCGGCGACGAAGAGTTCGCGGTGCTTGGCCATTTCCTCGACTTTCTTTTTACCCATGGCGCGGCGCAGCAGGTCGGCGTCGCCCAGCGAATAGCCGGCGATGCGGTTGGAGATTTGCATCACCTGCTCCTGATAAACCATGACGCCGTAGGTTTCTTCGAGAATTTCTTTCAGCTCCGGAACGTCGTAGACGACTTCCTTGCGGCCGTGTTTGCGGTCGACGAAATCGTCGATCATGTCCATGGGGCCGGGGCGGTAGAGGGCGTTGAGGGCGATCAGGTCTTCGACGCGGTCGGGCTTATAGCGGCGCAGGACATCGCGCATCCCCGGCGATTCAAACTGGAACACGCCGCTGGTGAGCGCCTTGCTGAAAATCTGCGCGTAGGTCTGCGGATCGTCCATCGGAATTTCTTCCACGGTCAGCTTGACGCCGCGATGGCGCTCGATCAGCTTGAGGGCATCCGCGATGATGGTGAGCGTGGTCAGGCCCAGGAAATCCATCTTGAGGAGCGACAGTTTTTCCAGACCGTTCATGTCGTACTGCGTGACAATTTCGTCTTTGTTGGTCTTGTAGAGCGGGACGATCTCGCGCAGCGGCAGCGGCGAAATCACTACTCCGGCGGCGTGGACGCTGGCGTTGCGGGCCATGCCTTCCAGGCGCTCGGCAACTTCCAAAACCTCTTTTACTTTGGGATCGGTGCGGGCGAGGGCATCGAGCTGCGGCTCCATTTGGCGCGCCTGCTTCAACTTGATGTTGAGCGGCATGGTGGGGATCAGCTTGGTGATGCGATCGACTTCGCCGAAGCCCATGTCGAGCACGCGGCCCACGTCTTTGATGGCGGCGCGCGCGCCCATGGTCCCGAAGGTGATGATCTGCGCGACCTGCTCGCGCCCGTACTTTTCGGTGACGTATTGAATCACTTCGCCGCGCCCGCGGGTGCAGAAATCGATGTCGATATCGGGCATGGAGATGCGCTCGGGATTCAGGAAGCGCTCGAACAGCAGCCCGTAAGCCAGCGGATCGATGTCGGTGATCTCCATGGCGTAGCTGACCAGGCTGCCCGCGGCGGAACCGCGCCCGGGGCCCACGGGAATGTTGCGCTGCTTGGCGAAGCGGATGAAATCCCAGACGATCAGGAAGTAGCCGGAGAACTTCATCGACTGGATCATCTTGATTTCGCGATCCAGGCGCTCGGCGTACTCGGCGAGATCGTGCTTCAGGTTGCCTTGCGCGGCCAGCGCTTCCAGGCGTCCGCGGCGTTTTTCGAATCCCTGGCGCGCGACGTATTCGAAGAAAGCTGTCGGTGGTGTGATCCTGCGGAATCGGGAAGCGGGGGAAGGGCTCGGCGACTTTTTCGAGTTTGAGCTGGCAGCGCTGGGCGATGTCGTAGGTGCGGTCGAGCGCGTGCTCGACTTCGCCGAACAGCGTCATCATCTCTTCGCGCGTCTTGATGTAGAAGGCTTCCTGTTCGAAGCGCATGCGGTTCAGATCCGACATCGACTTGCCGGTCTGAATGCACAGCAGGATTTCGTGGGCGCGGGCGTCGGTCTTGCGCAGGTAGTGGGAATCGTTGGTGGCGACCAGCGGGATGCCGGTGTCGGACGCCAGGCGATGCACCAGCGGCATGACTTTGGCGTCGGGCTCCAGGCCGTGATCCTGCAATTCGAGGAAGAAATTCTTGGGGCCGAACAGGTCTGTGTATTCGTAGGCGATGCGGCGCGCGTCTTCGTAGCGGTCCTGCAGGAGAGTTTCGTTGATGTCGCCGCGCAGGCATGCCGAGAGCGCGATCAGGCCCTTGGAGTGGCGCGAGAGCAGGTCCTTATCGATGCGCGGCTTGTAGTAGAAGCCGTCGAGGTAGCCGGTGGAAACCAGTTGGATGAGGTTGCGGTAGCCTTCCTGGTTTTCGCACAGCAGCACCAGGTGGTTGTAGCGGTTGGATTCGCTGCGCACGCCGATGCCCTGCTGGGCGACGTAGACTTCGCAGCCGATCACGGGGTGGACGCCGTTTTCCTTGGCCTGGTTATAGAACTCGACGGCGCCGAAGAGGTTGCCGTGATCGGTCATGGCGACGGCGGGCATTTTCTGCTCGGCCACCATCTTCATAAGCTGCGAGATCTCGCAGGCTCCGTCGAGCAGCGAGTAGTCGGTGTGGCAGTGAAGATGAACGAACGGGTTCGCCATGCAATATAAACCCGGGGGAGACTTCCAGTATAGCGGGAGTCGCGCGCGTTAGTCGGAATTCGCGTCACGAAAGTGGGCGGCGATCCAGGGGGAGAGCGCCAGCACCACCATACCGATCGAAAGCAATCCTCCGCGGGTGAGGTCGTAGTCGGCGAATAGCGCGGCCCAGGAGCGGCCGAGCGCGTGGCCCAAGCCGAATTCGAAGGCTAACGTTAGAACCAGCCACATCGCTCCGATGGTCAGCAGGGCGCGTTCGGAGGTGGGGTGGATCCAGCCGATCAACAGAATCGCGATCGCCAGAATCAACGCGGAGCCGATCAGCACACCGATTTGACTCGCGCCCACTTCTCCGATGGCGGGAACCAGGAAGCGATTTCGCAGCACGCCGTGAATGGTTTCGAGGGCCATCATCAGCAGCCACACCAGCAGGGCGCGTCCGATCATCAATACCGCGCCAATTTCGTGACGCGGCCGCCGCCGCGATGGATGGAGAGCACGCCGTCGCTGATTTCGAAGGGGCCGTTTAAGCCCGCGCGGCCTCCGAAGCTCGCGACGATTCTTCCGCCGGTGGTGGAATAGATGCCGCGCTGCGTCGTGAACAAAATCACCAGCAGCGACTTGCCGCCGGGATAGAAAAGCATCTGTTCGATCATTTGCCGGCCGTCCATTTCACGGGAACCGAGCCATTCGCCTAGCAGTGGATCGCGCAGGTTCTGCACGCTGCCGCGGCGATGATATTCGGACACGTGGTCCTCTACGGCCAATCGCATTACGTCGCCGGACACAGTCAGTTTGGATTTGGTCTCGGGTCCAGTGGTCGTCGCCGGGGGCAGGATCAATTGATCTCCTTCGACGCGATAAGGCATGTCGACGATGGCCCCGGGACTGAAATCGACGGTCCCGTCGGAGTGGAATTGGTATACGGCGCCGATACCGCCCTGGGAAGTTTCGACGGAGCGCCAGCGGCCGGCCAAGTTGGCGGAGGGCTGGGCGTTCGCCAGAACAAGGGCGAAAAGGAGCAGCAGGGGCTTACTCATAAGTACAGGATCGGCGGCACGCCTTCATCAGTTTACGCCCTGTTGTACACTGAAGGTGTCAGTGGAGGTGGGTCTTCTCGAGTAGCCTGCTCCGTATCACAGGCGACTGGCTGTCTACGCCTGATTGCATGCTCCGCGCCGCGGGGAGGGGATTTCGCGGCCTTGCTGAGCTGGCGTTCCCCCTGGTTTTTCCCGATGAGTGCCGCGTTTGCGGCGAAGCTCTGCGCGGCGTCTCGCGCGTTCCGGTATGCGCGCGGTGCCTGAGCGATCCGCAGCCGCTCGCGGCCGAGTTTTTCTGCATCGCCTGCCGCACGCCCTTCCTGAATCGCTTTCCTTTGGATGAAAACGGCCGCTGCCCGCTGTGCCGGCTGGGGCTGACGGGGTTCGACGCGGTGTATTCGTATGGGTCGTACGAAGGCTCGCTGCGCAAGCTGATTCATCTGTTCAAGTACGACAAGATTTATACCTTGGCGCGGCCGCTGGCGGGATTTCTGGCGCGGGTGCTGCCGCGCGAGGAGCGCTTCGATGCTGATCGTGCCGATGCCGCTGCATTGGCGGCGGCGCTGGGAGCGCGGCTTCAATCAATCCGAGTTGCTGGCGCAGGAGATCGCGAAGAAGTGGAACGTGCCGCTGCGGCAGGCGGTGCGGCGCGTGAAGGCGACGGCGCCGCAGGCGGGATTGACCAACGCCAAGCGGCGGGTGAATGTCGGCGGGGCGTTCGCTGTTAAAGGAAATGCCCGGCTGGACGGCGCGCGCGTGTTGCTGGTGGACGATGTGTTGACCACCGGCGCCACCGCGGCGGCGTGCGCGCGCGTGTTGAAGCGGGCCGGAGCGGCGCATGTGGCGCTGCTGGCGCTGGCGCGAACCGACCGGCGGCTGGCGCTTTCAAGTTTCGAGATGACCATGAATGCGGAAGGCAGGGGGCACAACGTGATTGCAAATCATCACCAGGAACGCTTGCATCGTCCGGTCCTGGTATTGAACTCGAGTTACGAACCGATCAACGTGTGCGCGGCGCGGCGCGCGCTGGTGCTGGTGCTGAAGGGCGTGGCGGCGACGGAGGAACACTCGAGCTCGCACGTGCATTCGGCGCGGCAGGCGGTGCCGGTGCCGAGCGTGATTCGCCTGCTCGAATACCGGCGCATTCCCATGCAGGCGCGGTCGCTGTCGCGCAAGAACATTTTGATGCGCGACCGCTATACGTGCCAGTATTGCCACAAGACTTTCAATACGAATGAGCTGACGCTCGACCATGTGATCCCGCGCTCGCGCGCCGGCGAGACTACTTGGGAGAATCTGGTGGCCTGCTGCCATGCTTGCAATAACCGCAAGGGGAGCCGCACGCCGGAGGAAGCGGGCATGCGCTTGGCGCGCGCGCCGCGGCCGTTTAGCTTGCATACCAGCCGGCATCTGATGCGGTTGCTCGGGAAGAGCGACGATCAGTGGCGGAAGTATTTGTTCTATTAAGGGATCGTGGATGCGTAGGTACTGGATAGAGATCCGAATCTCGCAGTCTTGGCGAGCTAACTATCTGATTTCCGATCGGCGACTCAGCAGAGCGGGTTCGATTGGAAGCCGGGCTTCGCCAGATCATGCGGACTTGCAGCGAATGCCCGATCGCGGGACTTGGCGATCGGATACGTGATCGTGGCATTCTCGTAATGGACGCGTTCCCAGGATCGCCTTCCAATCGTAGGCGCTTCGATCATTGTGCATTTACCCGGTCATGGTCATGACCTTCCGAACTGATGGTCTCAATATGCTCCACTCGCGGAGGAACCGAAGTGGCCGTCGCACTTTATTGCGGCAGTGGAGCCGGCGCAGACGACATTGAGGAGTTCACCGATATTGTCGCTTAGCGTCTACTTCCGGCAAGTGAATACCAGCGCCGGTGGGCAGATTCAGAATCACTCGGCCCACGCTGACGTCGCCGAAAAATCTGCGTAAGAACCGCGCCTCGTTAAATCCGCCAGCCTGAGTTTTGCGATCTCGAAGTGGCCGGCGTATTGATATTGCGTCATGGTGCCGTGGGAGGCCAGGCAGGCTCCGATCTGGCGCATGATGAACATGCGGGCGCGGTGGTCCATGCCGGTTAGTCCTAACGACGACACCACGGCGTCTACGGGGCCAAGTTCGTGCGGCGCCAGTAGGGAAAGCAAGTCGGTCGCGCTGCCGTGCAGCGGGACCAGGCGGGGATCGTGGCAGGTGGCGTTCAGGTGATCGATGAAGATCGGGTTGATATCGATGGCGAAGAGTTTCGCGTCGGGCCGCAGGCGTTTTAGGATTTCGTTGGTGACGGCGCCGGTGCCGGGGCCTAGCTCCACCACGGTGCGGGCGCGCCGGAAATCGATGGGGCGGGTCAGGGCGTTCGCCAGATAGCGCGAGCTGGGGAACATCGATGCGGTGGGCCCCAGGGAACGCATCGATTCCTGGAAGAACAATCGATAGGCGTTGGGGATATCCGGGCTCGATCCGCCGGCTCCGCGCGCAGGTACGTAGTGGGTTAGACCCGATGCTTCATGCTGGCAAAATTCAGCTCGTTCAAAATGGCCTCTTTCGGTCTTGGCTCTTTCGATTCTTACAACGATTCGCTGCCCACCAGTGCGTCTGCTGCCCGTTCCGGCGCGCGCTCGGGGGTGCCGCCGGTTTGCTCGGGAATTTCGATGCCGGTGCTGGTTCCTTCGCCCAACCGGCTATCGATCCACATTTTATAATCATCGCCGAATAAAACCTTCAGGCGCTCGTTCACGTTGCTGACGCCGATGCCCTGCTCGAACAGGCGCGCCAGTTTTTCTTCCGGGATGCCGACGCCGTCGTCTTCCACCATGATCTGCAAGCGGCCGTCGTTCGAGGCGGCTGCGGACGCGGATGGTGCCGCCGTCGATCTTGCTCGAAAGCCCGTGGCGGATGCTGTTTTCGACCAGCGGCTGGAGCAGCATGCTGGGCACCAGCATGTCGAGCGTGGCCGGATCGATTTCGCGGACGAAGCACAGCTTGTCGCCGAAGCGCACCATTTCGATGGCCAGGTAAGCATCGATAAAAGACAGCTCTTCGCGCAGCGGCGTGAGATTTTCCTGCTGGCGCAGCAGGCGGCGCAGGATTTTCGAAAGCTTATAAACCACCTGGCGCGCTTCTTCCGGGTCCTGGCGGATCAGCGAGGCCACGGAGTTCAGCGTATTAAAGAGAAAGTGCGGATTGATCTGGCGGCTGAGCGCGGCCAGCCGGGCTTCGTTGAGGCTGAGCTGCTGCAGTTCCAGTTTGCGCTCGTAGCGCTTGCTGTTCCAGATCTTGATGGGCAGCATGACGGAAAGAAGCGTCGTGGCGTAGACGGCCACGACCAGCCAAGGGCCTTCGCCGGTCCAATTTTCCTGCAGAGCGAAGACGCCGGTCGGGGAAAAGGCGTGGCCATGGTGGAGCGCAGGAATTCGGCGAGCAGAATCATCATCACGCACACCAGGCTGAAGGCGGCGGGGCGCAGGTCGCGTTTGCGCAGCAGGCGGAACAGGGCTTGGTCGGGGAAGGTCAGCTTCCAGATGGCTTCTTTGTCGGGCGCGACGTCGCGCAGCAGTGCCGCCCAGCACGCCGGCGGCGGCGAACAGGACCATCGACATCAGCTCGCCGTTGAACATGGCGGGGATGGAAATGAGCACGCCGGCCAGCAATCCGGTGACGTAGCCGCCGAGCATGCCCATCACCAGGCTGCCTTCGAGTCCCAGATCGACGGCTTGATAGGAGCTGCCGGTGACCACGCGCGCGGCGACGCCGGAGGCGAAGATCGCGGCGCTGACCAGCGCCATCTGCACGCGCTGCATCAGCGTGCGCTCTTCGCGCATCAGCATTTCGGTGAAGCGCGTGCTGCGCGTCAGCACGCTCGCGAGGGAGGCGGCGACGGCCAGCTTCACCATCAAGATCACCAAGTGCTGTTGGAGCATGCGCGGTCTTGGGCTCTGGCGATCATTATAATGGAGTGAGCCCCCTAGTTACCGTGCCAGCCACCTTTGAACTCCGCAAAATCGCCGAAGCCGATTTCCCCAGCCGCTTTGGACACTTCCGGATTCTGGGGTTCCAGGGCGTGGACGGGGAAGAGTCCGAAGACGCCGTGGTGCTGCAAATGGGCGATATCTCAGACGCCCGAGCCGGTGCTGGTGCGGATTCATTCGCAATGCCTGACGGGCGACGTTTTCCACAGCCTGCGCTGCGATTGCCGGGCGCAACTGGAGCTGGCGATCGAGAGCTATTGGCCAAGGAAGGCCGGGGCTTACTGATTTACGAACAGCAGGAGGGCCGCGGCATCGGCCTGCTGAATAAGCTGCGCGCTTATGAATTGCAGGATCAGGGCGCCGATACCGTGGAGGCCAATCAGCAACTGGGCTTTGAGGCGGATTTGCGGGGCTACCAGATGCCGGCCGCGATTCTGAACTTTTCTGGGCGTGCGGGCGGTGCGGCTGATGTCCAACAATCCCGACAAGATCAGGGCGTTGGAGCAGGTGGGCGTGCGGGTGGCGGAGACGGATTCCGAGTATTGTGGATCCGATCGGGTCGACCGAGAACTATCTGCGGACCAAGCGCGAAAAGCTGGGGCATCTGCTGGATTAGCCGGCCCTTTGCTATCATTAGGAGCGAAGGAGGGCACGTATGGGACCAATTGGCGTGCAGGAAATGGTTGTCATTTTCCTGGTTGCCCTCGTTCTGTTTGGACCGAAGAAGCTGCCGGAGCTGGGAAAGACTCTGGCTAAGGCAGTAACCGAGTTCCGTCGCGCACAGAGCGATTTGAAAGCCACATTCGAGCGCGAAATGCAGTCTCATTGAACGGGAAACTGAATCGCTGAGGGAAGTCACCCGGCAAGCCGCTGTCGATCTCACCAATTATGGAGATATCGACGTGCTGGGCAGCAGCAGTAGCAGCTCTTCGCACGCCGACCAGAATCCCTATCACTATCCCCCCGTAAGCGCATCCGCAGTATCGGGCGCCGAATCATTTGCTGAGCTGATGAACTCTCCTGAAGGGACCGTTCCTCGCGGCAGTTCCGAATCCACCGGTTGTTGAAGCGAGCAGCGCTGCTCCGGACGAATCGAATCCGTTACCGGAATTCGAGCAGACGGACAGCAAAGCGGCGAAACCGGCGGATGCGGAGCTTCCCAGCATCGTATAGTTTGCGCGCACATTTGATTAGTGCGAAAGCTAACTATGGATACGCCCAACGGCGGAGGTCTCTCTCCGGAAGAACGCTCACTCGTGCCAGCCGGCGCGGGGGGCGGGTACGTTCCACCGCCTCCGCCGCCTCCGGATCCGGAGGACGAAGAAGACGAAGGCATGCTGCGCATGTCGTTCCTGGAGCATCTGGAGGAAATGCGCTCGCGCATTATCCGGGCGCTGATGGGCTTCGGCGTGGCGTTCTCTGCTGTGCATGATCTTCTGCTATCCGCTGTGGGATTTCGTGCGCGCGCCGGCCGTGGATGCGCTCACCAAGATCGGCGTGAATCCGCCGAACCTGGTGATCAACGAACCCATGGAAGGGTTTTCCATCATCTGGGTGAAAGTGCCGCTGGTGTTCGCGCTGTTTCTGGCTTCGCCCTGGGTGCTGCTATCAGGTGTGGGCGTTTATCGCGCCTGGGCTTGTATCAAAAAGAAAAGCGCCTGGCGTTTCCGTTTGTCCTGAGCACGGCGGGTTTGTTCATCCTGGGCGGGGCGTTTCGCGTATTTCGTGGCGTTCCGCTTTGGTCTGGCGTTTCTGCTGAGCATCGGGCTTTCCAATGGCGTCACGCCGCTGGTCACCATCACGCATTACTTCGATTTGTTCGTCAACGTGATGCTGGGCGTGGCGCTGGTATTCGAATTGCCCGTCGCCATTTTCTTTCTCACGCTGCTGCATCTGGCGTCGCCGCGCTTCCTGATGGCGCACTCGCGCTACGCGATTCTGGCGATCGTCATTATTGCGGCGATCATCACGCCGACGCCGGATTTCTTCAACCTGATGTTGTTCGCGGTGCCGATGTGCGCGCTGTTTTTCATCGGCGTATTCGCGAGCTACCTACTGGTGTTGAAGCGCGAGGGCAAGAAGTTCCCGTGGCCCAAGGTGCTGGGGATTACGCTGCTGGTCGATCCTAGTGCTTGGCGGGCGTGACGCATGTGGTGTTGGTACGGTTGTTGCACTATCACTTAGCAAGTCATTGGCCTTTTTATCTGAAATAACGGGCAAAACTTTTCCATTATTTTCGGAACAAAAGTAGGGCTGGCGCGTATTGAAAGATACGTGGGCATCATCAGCAAGCACCACTAAAAAGTTCGAAGGAAGAGTGAGGGGAAAAAAATGATGAAAATTGCGAAGCTCGTAGTGTGTCTGGGGACGGTGGCGATGGCATGGGCCAGTGCTGCCGAAGCCCTATGAAATCGTTCTCAACAATCCCGCGCAAGTGAGCGGCACGGAATTGAAAGCCGGGACATATAAGGTTGATGTCGCCGGAGACAAGTCACGATCTTCGACTTGGAAACACAAGGTCGAGTGCGCCGTTAAGGTGGAGGAGAGCGATCAGAAGTATTCGGCCACCACGGTGCGGTACGGCATGGTCGACGGCAAGTACCGCGTCAACGAAATCCACTTGGGCGGGACGAATATGAAGCTGGTGTTTAATAACTGACCGCTGATCGAACAGAATCTAGCTCTAACCTCAAGCCGCAGAAGCCGATAGAACGGCGTCTGCGGCTTTCCAGCATTTCTAGGCTGCAAGAAATACTTGACAAGAATGACACGCATATTATATGCTTGTTTACGTAAAGAGTTTATTTAGGAGGTTAACCATTATGTCTCTTATCAGATACACCGATTTTGATGCTTTCCCGGCTGGGTTGCGCGTGTTCCAGGATTCCGTGAACCGCCTGTTTTCGGAGCCGAACGGCCATCGTCCGTGGGTTCCGCCGGTGGATATCCAGGAAACCGAGAACGAGTTGGTCGTGAAGGCCGACGTTCCGGATATGGAAATGAAGGACATCGACGTCCGCATGGAGAACGGCACGCTGACCCTGCGCGGGGAGCGCAAGTTCGAGGCCCAGAAGACCGAGGGCGGCTGGCACCGCGTGGAACGGTCGTATGGGACTTTTGAGCGCGCTTTCACTTTGCCGGATACGGTGAATCCGGAAGGCGTGAAGGCGGATTACAAGAACGGCGTGCTGACCGTGACGCTTCCCAAGAAGGAAGTGGCGAAGCCGCGGCAGATCAAAGTCAACGTCGTTAGCTAAGTCTGGACGGTTTTGCGAGGCGGGTTTTGCGAACCAAGTTCGCGCCCGCCTCGTCTTTATTTAGTGAGAGAGTAAATTTATGAATTCGGTGAAGACGGTACTGCTGCTGGGGTTGCTGAGCGGGATTCTGCTGGTGGGCGGCGAGGCGCTGGGCGGGTCGCGGGGACTTGAATACGGGCTGGTGCTGGCGATCGGCATGAACTTTTTCAGCTACTTCTTCTCCGACAAGCTGGCGTTGATGTCGTACTCGGCGCAGTCGGTTACGCCGGAGGAATCGCCGGAGATTTACGGGCGGCTGGCGCCGATTGTGCAAGCGCTTGACGCAGAAGATGGGTTTGCCGATGCCCAAGTTGTGGGTGATCCCGGAGGATTCGCCGAATGCGTTTGCCACGGGGCGCGATCCGCAGCATGCTTCGGTGGCGGTGACGGAAGGGATTTTGCGGTTGATGAGCGATCGGGAACTCGAAGGCGTGTTGGCGCATGAGTTGGGTCACGTGCTGCATCGCGATATTCTGATCAGCTCGGTGGCGGCGACGATTGCTTCGGCGATTACGTTTCTGTCGCGCATGGCGTTCTTTTTCGGCGGATCGCGTGACGAGCGCGAAGACCGCGGAAGCGCACTGGGCGGACTGTTCATGATGATTCTGGCTCCGATTGCGGCGCTGATGATTCAGATGGCGATTTCGCGGACGCGCGAGTTCGATGCGGATGCGGCTTCGGTTAAATATACGGGAAGTCCGGATCCTTTGATTAACGCCTTGCGCAAGCTGGAGATGGGCGTGCAGCGGGTTCCGATGGACGACGCGTCGCCTTCGACGGCACATTTGTTCATCCTGAATCCGTTCCGCGGCGGGTTGTTCCGCATGTTCTCGACGCATCCTTCGACGGAAGAACGCATTGCGCGCCTGGAGCAGATGCGGAATCCGGCGCTGGTATCTGTAAACTGAGGACTTGACTACTGTACGTGTAAACCGCAAAGCGGCGGACCGGGCTGCGAGCGGCCATCCTTGGATTTTCTCTAGCGATGTTGTCGACCGGGGCGATGCTGCGCCGGGCGATGCTGTGAAGGTGCTGGACCCGCGCGGCAAGTTTCTGGGGACAGCGCATTACAGCTCGACATCGCAGATTACGCTGCGCCTGCTTTCCGATAAAGCGGAAACTCTCGACCGCGACTTCTTTACAAAGCGAATTACGGCGGCGCTGGAGCATCGCGAGCGCGTGGTTCAGGACTGCCGACGCTTACCGGCTGGTGTTTTCCGAAGGCGATTTGCTGCCGGGGTTGATTGTCGACCGCTACGGGCCGTTCTCGCGCTGCAAACCTTGAATCAGGGGATGGATCGGGCGCGAGATCTGATTGTGGAATGTCTGCAGGAGTTGCTGGCGCCGGCGGGGATCCTGGCGCGCAACGATGCTAGCGTCCGCAAGCTGGAGGGCCTGCCGCTGGAGGTGGTCACGCTCGCCGGGGAAATTCCGGAGCGGGTGCAGATCCGGATGAACGGGCTGCAGCTCGAGGCCGACTTGCTGCACGGGCAAAAGACCGGCGTGTATCTGGATCAGCGCGAAAACTACCTGGCGGCGGAACGCTGGGCGCGCGGGACGGGTGCTGGATTGTTTTACCTCCAGCGGAGGTTTCGCGCTGCACGCGGCGGCACAGGCGGAATCAGTCGAAGGCGGTGGATTCTTCGGCGGGCGCGCTGGCTACGGCGGAAGCGAACGCGAAGGCCAACGGCATCGGGAACGTACATTTTCGCCAGGCGGATGTTTTCGAATTTCTGTCCGGGATCGAGCGCAAGTATTCGATGGTGGTGCTGGACCCTCCGGCGTTTGCGAAATCGCGGCGCGCGGTGGAGGATGCGGCGCGCGGATATAAAGAGATCAATCTGCGGGCGCTGCGGCTGCTCGATCCGGGCGGGGTTCTGGTGACTTGTTCCTGCTCGCATCATATGAGTGAAGGGGCGTTTTACGAAGTGATGGCGCAGGCGGCGCTGGATGCGGGCAAGACGCTGCGGGTGCTGGAGCGGCGGACGCAGGCGGCGGATCATCCAATTCTGCTGACGGTACCGGAAACCTTGTATCTGAAGTGCCTGGTACTGGAAGTCCTGTAGAATCCGGGTACTGGGCAGCAAACCATTGCAAATAGGGCTGGATATGCGCTATCTTTGCAAAAGTAGTTAAGGCCTCCGTAACGGCGGCTCAAATTCTCTCACGCTCCCCAACTGGAGGATGTTTTTCAGATGCGACTGACCCCGTTGTCTGCCGTCGGTAGGCGCGCAGCTTTCCTATTGATTTTGGCGCTGTTGGCGCTGGCCGGCTCGACCCCCTTGCTCGCGCAGGGCGGCGAAGCGGACTTACGACTCCCGGATTTGAGTCAAGCTGTGTTCTTGAACGGCGTGAGCGGTCCTACCCTATTAACGGTCGGGCTGGGCGTGGCGGTGTTGGGCCTGGTATTCGGCATGGCGATGTACACGCACCTGCGGAAGCTGCCGGTGCATGCGTCGATGCTGGAGATCTCGGAGCTGATCTACGAGACTTGCAAGACGTATTTGATCACGCAGGGCAAGTTTCTGATGGTCCTGGAGATTTTTATCGGCGTGATTATCGCGTTCTACTTTGGCGTCTTGCAATCGATGGCGGGGTTCAAGGTGATCATCATTCTGGCGTTCAGTGTGGTGGGCATCGCGGGCAGCTACGGCGTGGCGTGGTTCGGCATTCGCGTGAACACCTTCGCCAATTCGCGGACGGCGTTCGCCAGTCTGCGCGGCAAGCCGTTCCCGTGTTATGCGATTCCGCTGCAGGCGGGCATGAGCATCGGCATGATGCTGATCAGCGTGGAGCTGTTCATCATGCTGTGCATCCTGCTGTTCATTCCGGGAGATTACGCGGGACCTTGCTTCATCGGATTTGCGATCGGCGAGTCGCTGGGCGCGGCGGTGCTGCGCGTAGCGGGCGGCATCTTCACTAAGATTGCGGACATCGGCGCGGATTTGATGAAGATCGTGTTCAAGATTAAAGAAGACGACGCGCGCAACCCGGGCGTGATTGCGGATTGCACGGGCGATAACGCGGGCGATTCGGTTGGACCGTCGGCGGACGGTTTCGAGACTTACGGTGTGACGGGCGTGGCGCTGATCACGTTCATCTTGCTGGCGGTCAACAACGACATCACGAAAGTGGAACTGCTGGTGTGGATCTTCGTGATGCGCGTGATGATGATTATCGCTAGCGCGCTCTCCTACTTCATTAATGAAGCGGTGGCGAAGGCGCGGTATCAGAATGTCGACAAGATGAATTACGAAGCGCCGCTGACTTCGCTGGTATGGCTGACTTCGATCATTTCGATCTGCGCTACTTACGGGATTTCTTACTTGATGATTCCGAACTTGGGGAACGACCCGTCGATGTGGTGGAAGCTATCGAGCATCATCACTTGCGGGACGCTGGCGGGAGCGATTATTCCGGAGCTGGTGAAGGTGTTTACGTCGGTGGAATCGAGCCACGTTAAGGAAGTGGTGACGTCGTCGCGCGAAGGCGGGGCTTCGTTGAACATTCTCTCTGGACTGGTGGCCGGCAATTTCAGCGCTTACTGGCTGGGGCTGACCATCATGGGACTGATGGCGATTGCTTACGGAATTAGCACGCAGGGCATGATGACTCTGATGCTGGCTCCGGCGGTGTTCGCGTTTGGCTTGGTGGCGTTCGGATTCCTGGGGATGGGGCCGGTGACGATTGCGGTGGATTCTTACGGGCCGGTGACGGATAACGCGCAATCGGTTTACGAACTGAGCCAGATCGAGATGGTTCCTAACATCAAAGGCGGACTTGAAGAAAACTTACGGCTTCGATGTGGATTTCGAAAAAGCCAAGCATCATCTGGAAGAGAACGACGGGGCGGGCAACACTTTCAAGGCGACGGCGAAGCCGGTGCTGATCGGCACGGCGGTAGTGGGCGCTACGACCATGATTTTCTCGATCATCATGGCGCTGACGAAGGGGTTGCAGCCGGAGCTGCTGAAAAACCTGTCGATTTTGTATCCGCCGTTTTTGCTGGGGCTGATTACGGGGGGCTCGGTGATTTACTGGTTCACGGGGGCTTCGATTCAGGCGGTGACTACGGGCGCGTATCGCGCTGTCGAGTTCATCAAGGCCAACATTAATCTGGAGAGCGTCACCAAGGCGTCGGTGGCGGACTCGAAGAAGGTGGTGGAGATTTGTACGCAGTATGCGCAGAAGGGCATGTTCAACATCTTCCTGGTGGTGTTCTTCTCGACGCTGTCGTTCGCGTTCTTCGAACCGTACTTCTTTATCGGCTACCTGATTTCGATTGCGTTGTTCGGGTTGTATCAGGCGATCTTCATGGCGAACGCGGGTGGGGCCTGGGATAACGCTAAGAAGATCGTGGAGGTGGAGCTGAAGGCTAAGGGCACGCCGCTGCACGATGCTACTGTGGTGGGCGATACGGTGGGCGATCCGTTCAAGGACACGTCTTCGGTGGCGCTGAATCCGATCATCAAATTCACGACGCTGTTTGGACTGCTGGCGGTGGAGCTGGCGGTTTCGCTCTCGGAAAAGCAGGGCAACGCGGTGAGTACGGGGTTGGGAGTGCTGTTCCTGTTGGTGTCGCTGTTCTTCGTGCACCGGTCGTTCTATGGGATGCGGATTGTAGTGACGGGCATCAAGAGTTAAGCGGTTCTGTCAGGAGTTAGTATATTGGGGGCATGCGAAAGCTTGCTCCCTTTTTCTTTTGTATGGCTGTAATTGCTGCGATTCCGGATCTTGGCGGAACTGAACCGCATGATTGCGCGGTTTGCTCCGGCGGAGCTGAAGGTGGATACGTCGGGGCTGGCGGCGGGGGATAAGCTGGCGCTGCAGAAGTTGATTGAGGCGGCGCGGGTGATCGACGGCATCTTTCTTACGCAGCGGTGGAGCGGGAATGTGGCGCTGCGGGAGCGGCTTGTGCAAGACACGTCGGCGCTGGGGAAGGCTCGGCTGCATTATTTCGATTTGAACAAGGGTCCGTGGTCGGAACTGGATGGGCAGATGGCGTTTTTGCCGGGGGTGCCTGCGAAGAAATTGCCGGGGGCGAATTTTTATCCGGAGGACATGTCCAAGGACGAGTTTGAGACTTGGGCTGCGAAGCTTCCGGCTCCGCAGCAAGAACAGGCGCGCGGGTTTTTCACGGTGATCCGGCGAGGGTCCGACAAGAAGCTCATCGCGGTTCCTTATAGCAAGGCTTACGGGGCGGATTTGGAGCGGGCGGCGAAGTTGCTGGAAGAAGCGGCGGCGGCGACTCCGAACGCCACGCTCAAACAATTTCTGACGCTGCGGGCGCAGGCTTTTCGCACGGACGATTATTACGCTAGCGATGTGGCGTGGATGAAGCTCGACGCGCCGATCGATATTACGATCGGGCCTTACGAGACTTACAACGACGATTTGCTGGGGTACAAGGCGGCGTTCGAGGCTTACGTCACGCTGCGCGATGACAAGGAAACGGCGAAGCTGGGGAGTTTCGCGGGGCGGATGCAGGAGATCGAGAATAATCTGCCGCTGGATGCCAAGTATAAGAATCCGAAGATTGGGGCGCTGGCGCCGATTCGGGTGGTGAACGAGGTGCTGGCTACGGGGGACGGGGCGCATGGGGTGCGGACGGCGGCTTTCAATCTGCCTAACGATGAGCGGATCGTGAAGGCGATGGGGTCGAAGCGGGTGATGCTGAAGAACATTCAGGAGGCTAAGTTCGCGAAGACTTTGCAGCCGATCGCGGCGCGGGTGCTGTCCGCGGCGGATCAGAAGGACTTGAGCTTCGAGTGGTTCTTCACGCATATTCTGGCGCATGAGATGACGCATGGGATTGGTCCGCAGAATGGAGTGCGGCAGGCGCTGAAGGAACAGCATGCGGCGATTGAGGAAGCTAAGGCCGATGTGACTGGGTTGTTCATGCTGCAATATTTGTTCGATCACAAGATGCTGCCGGCAGCGGAGCGTCCGCTGTACACCACGTTTCTGGCGTCGTCGTTCCGCACGCTGCGGTTTGGGGTGCATGAGGCGCATGGCAAGGGCATGGCGATGCAGGTGAATTATTTGATGGACAAGGGGGCGTTCGTCGCTAAACCGGATGGGACTTTCGCGGTGGACTTCACTAAGGTCAAAGGCGCGGTGCGGGATTTGGTGCATGAGTCTATTGGACGTTGAGGCTACCGGGGATTACGCGCGCGCGAAGAAGATGTTGGATGAGTTGGGCGTGATTCGGCCGCCGATGGCGCGGGCGCTGGATAAGCTGAAAGACTTGCCTACGGATATCGAGCCTATTCGGCCTTCGTTGTGAGTTGGGCGTCAAACCAGGCTAGGTAAGGCTCGGAGCCGTCGACTATGGGGAGCGCGATCAGCTCGGGGACTTCGTAGGTGTGGAGTTTCTCGATCTCAGCGCGTAGGGCGGCGAAGAGATCGCGGCGCGATTTGATGATCAGCATCCATTCGGATGCCTGTTCGATTTTTTCTTTCCAGCGGTAGATGCTGCGGGCCTTGGGCAGACACGTTCACGCAGGCGGCTACGCGTTGTTTCACTAAGTGGCGGGCTAGTTTGTCGGCGCGTTTTTTGGAGTCGCAGGTGGTCAGGACTACGATCTTGTCGGTCATTTCTTGGCGGTGCGGCCTTTGGGCAGGGTGGCGAGCTTTTTCTTGACGGCATCGATTTCCTTGGCGTCCGAGGACAGCATTACGAATTTTTCGTAGGACTCACGGGCTCCGGGGAAGTCGTGCAGTTTTTCGTCGGCTTCGCCCAGTCGGAGCATGGCTTCGGCGGAGGTGGGGTCCCATTTACTGGCTTCTAAGTAGCGGCGGCCGGCGGCGCGGTAGTTTCCCTTTTTGAAATAGAAGTTGCCGGCGATGATGTTGCGGCTGGCTTCCAGGGGATTGAACGAATACTCTTTGGGCTTGAGGTCGGGATCTTCTTCGGGGGGTTCT
The DNA here is from genome assembly GCA_963745995.1 of Bryobacterales bacterium. Classification (GTDB taxonomy): domain Bacteria; phylum Acidobacteriota; class Terriglobia; order Bryobacterales; family Bryobacteraceae; genus Palsa-187. The sequence goes on along the minus strand of CAVUZF010000004.1, from coordinate 470,711 downwards.
TGTTCCTGGACTGCTGGGCGGTGCGGCCTTAGGTTTGGTCCTGGGCGGCCAGCGGGAGGGCCAAAAACAGGGTCAGTAAAACGGCGCGTGTCACAATTTAAGTGTAGAACCATTTTAATCGTCATGCAAGATCTTCGCGAAAGAGCCGCTGAACTGCCGCTGCTGCCGGGGGTGTACCTCTACAAGGACGCCTACGACACGGTTATTTACGTCGGCAAGGCGAAGAACTTGCGGGCGCGGGTGCGGAGTTATTTTTCCGATGAGCGGCTGGCGGATTCTAAGACCGGGACGCTGATCAGCGAGGCGCGGACGATCGACTTCATTCAGGTCGATAACGAAAAAGAGGCGCTGGCGCTGGAGAACAATCTCATCAAGCAGTGGAAGCCGCGCTACAACATTCTGCTGCGGGATGACAAGACTTATCCTTACATCAAGCTGACGGCGGAGAAGTATCCGCGAGTGTATGTGACGCGGCGGCTGCGCAAGGACGGGTCGAGTTATTTTGGTCCGTATTTTCCGGGGAATCTGGCGCACCGGCTGGTGCACTTTATTCATCGGCACTTCAAGGTGCCGTCTTGCAAGGTGGATTTTACGCGGGTCCATTCGCATCCTTGTTTGGAGTTTCATATTCATCGCTGCCTGGGGCCTTGTGTGCAGGGGTTGACCACGGACGCGGCTTACGCGGATGCGGTGCGGCAGGTGCGGCTGTTCCTGGAGGGAAGGCATCGGGATCTGGCGGAGGAGCTGCGCGGGCGGATGGAGGCGGCCAGCGGCTTGATGCTTTACGAGGAGGCGGCGGCGCTGCACGATCTCGATCAAGACAGTGGAGGAGCATGGCGAGAAGCAGAAGATGGCTAGCGTCGAGGGGACGGACACGGACATCTTTGCTTACTATGCGGAGCCTCCGCTGGTGGCGGTGAATTTGTTTCACTTGCGGGGCGGGCATATTGTCGACCGGCGGGAATTTTTCTGGGAAGACCAGCGGGAGTTTGATCCGCCGGAGTTTTTCTCGTCGCTGATCAAGCAAGTGTATTTGGACGAGCCTTACATCCCGGCGTTCATGCATGTGCCGGTGGATTTCGAAGATCGGGAGCCGCTGGAGGAGCTGCTTTCGGAGCGGCGAGGGCGCAAGGTGGAGATTCAGACTCCGCAGCGGGGGCAGAAGAAGGCCATGCTGGAGCTGGTGGAATCGAACGCGAAGTATAGCTTTCGAGCAGCGGTTCCGGGTGCTTAAACCGTCTTCGCAAGCGATTCAGACGGCTTTGCAGGACGCGCTGGGGCTGGAGACGGCGCCGCAGAGGATTGAGTGTTTCGATATTTCGCACATTCAGGGCACCGACAAAGTGGCCAGCATGGTGGTGTGGGAGAACGGGCGGATGAAGAAGTCGGATTACCGCAAGTTCATCATCAAGACGGTGGTGGGGAATGACGATTTTGCATCCATGCGCGAGGTGATCTCGCGGCGCTATGGGAGGTTGAAGGAAGAGAACCTGCCGCGGCCGGGGTTAGTGCTGGTCGATGGCGGGCTGGGGCAGTTGCATGCGGCGGCGGAGGCGCTCGAAGCGTTGGGGATTACGGATCAGCCGCTGGCTTCGATCGCCAAGCGCGATGAATGGATTTACGTTTACGGGCAGGAAGACGAACCGATCGTGCTGGACAAGTTTTCGCCGGTGCTGCATTTGGTGCAGGAGGTTCGCGATGAAGCGCATCGTTTTGCGGTGACGTTTCATCGCACGCGGCGGAATGCCAGCCGGCTGCAGAGCGAGCTGGTGCAGATTCCGGGTATCGGGGAAAAGACGACGACGAAACTGCTGAAGCATTTTGGCAGCCTGGAACGGGTGCGTCTGGCTCCGGAGGATGAACTGGTGCGGGTGGCGGGGCGGGCGGCGGCGCAAAAAATAAGGACGGGACTCACTGTTAAGTGATTCGTCCCGTCCTACCCATGAAAAAACTTTCTTTGAAAAAAACGGCTCTAGAACAGATCGCCAATCTCTTTGGCAGCCATGCGGGCTTCCAAATGAATCAAACCTGCGTTCCCGCCTTGCGGGCTCAACACCGCCAAAACGGCTTTGTTGCCGGCGGCATAGATGAACAGAGAAGCCTCATCGGCTTGGATCGAGACTTCGCCGAGATTGCCGGCGCCGATGTTGTCACTGATCTTTCGTCCCAGGGTGGACGCCGCGGCGGCCATGGCCGCCAGACGGTTGGGATCCGACCCGTTGGTGAGGGCGTGCGCGATGGGCAGTCCTTCATTCGAGGCCAGTAACACACCTTTCAATTCCGGAATAGAGTTGCGCAGCCCTTCGAGGGCCGCCTTCAACGCTTCGCCTTTTGCCATGCCGGTTTGTTCCTCCACAATATTCGCTCGCTGAGTATGAATCGGGGGATAGGGAAAAAACTTTAGAGCAGGAGTAAGCGACGGCTATGATATTCGTGAATAAGGTGATAGCCGGGGAGCGCGGTAAGGCCAGGACCTGAGATCAAAGCGATAAGTACTTTACCGGAGAGAATGCTTAGACGCGACCCTTTAGGATCAGCCTAAAAGAGCCGATGAGTCTAAGGTATGCGGTGTCTCCAATGCGGTAAGGACCTTCCCCTGCTCAAACGTATGGCGGGGAGCGAGTTCTGTTCCGACGCCCACCGCCGCGAATATCAGCAGGAGTACAGCGATTTGGCTCTAGGGCGGCTGATGCAATCCAAGCCGCCGGGGCTGGAAAAAGGTGGCGGGATAAACGGGGCGCCGGCCCTAGGAACGCCTCCACCGGCTACGAATGGCCATTCGGCTCCTCCGCTGCGTGTCACATTGCCAGCGGCAGCGAAGCCGGAACCGGTGGCGGCTGCAACCAAGACCGTACCTACGGTCTCGCCAAGCGCCTCCCAGAAAACGGAGCCGCGGACGGCGATCACTCTGCCCTCCGCGCCCGATCCCGCGAAGAAAGTAGAATCCGATCCGGCGGTGGCGAAGGCCGCAAGGGTTGATAAACCTGCTGCGATGGACGTGCCATTGTCGATCCCGCGAACACCGGCATTCGTGGAGGCGCGATCGCAAAGGCCGGGGGCGCCTTTTCATGAAACGAATGTGTCGATGGCGGCGTTGCTGGAGGCGAATCCGATTACCTTGGGACGCGGCGTGGAAGCCGCGGAAGTAGCGATCCACGCGATCGAGGGGGAATTGGAACTGCGGGATCCGGTGCGGCCGACGCCGCGAGTGCAGTTGGATCTTCGCATTATGGGTCCGGAAGCTCTGGACGTGCGGCGGGAAGTCCTGACGATTCCGCTGACGTTGAGCATTGCTCCGGAAGATGCACCGCTATGGACCGCGGGTCAGAGGGAGTTTGCGGGCTCACCGATTTCGCTGGGCAGTCTGGCTGGGTTTGGATTGTCGACTACGGGGTTTGAGGAGCCGCGCATCGAAGCTTCCGGACTCGCGGCGAATGAAGCGCAGCCGGCGACGATACCGATTGCACCGAACCCGGTTGCCCCCGAACCGCGAGCGAAAGTAGCCGAGCCAATCGTTGAAGCACCACGGGCGGCTGCGCCGCCGGTCCCGGAGCCAGTGCTGGAGCGGCTGCCGGTTATGGTGCAAGGAATTGCGGCGGGGCGGGCCAAGCCGGGGCAGGTGTTCGGAGCGGCGCTGTTTACCGAGAAGACCATACAAGTTCCTCCGCCGAGTGGGTTGCCTTTGCGGCCGCTGATGGTGCTGGGACCGGCCGAAGCTACGGCCGCGCCAGTGACGGGGAAGAAAACGAAGAGCGACGTTCGCATTCTGCCGCCTGCGCCGGTGGCGGTCAAGCCGAGCTTGCCAGCGGTGACGGCGGCGCCGGTTTCGGTGCCGATAGAACCGGATCTGGGTCTACCGGAACTTCGCTTGGAGTCAGGACGAAACGCGGGCGCTAGGCACATGCCAAAGATTTTGGCGGCGGTCGCGGGGACCGCGGCTCTCGGTCTGGGCATTTTCCTGTTCCTGGGGCGCGGCGAGACGCGACCTAAGCCGGCCGTCGAAACTACAACCACCAGTGCGAACTGGATCAGTAACTTTGCCACCGACGCGAAGAGCCAGCGGAGAGTTTCGGTGCTGCGGGCTTCTATGGCACTACCGGCTTATCGCTTGGACTTTGAAAGTTCGATACAAATTAAGGGGCTGGGCTGGGTATATCGCGCGCAGGACGCCAAGAATTATTACGTCAGTAAAATTGAGCTCGAAAAGCCCGGACCAAACCCGGAGTTTGCGGTTGTGCATTATGCAGTGATCGATGGCGTAGAGCAGCCGCATCGAGAAGACGCCGCTGCAGGTGGGTGTGCCGCTGGGCGGGCATTACAAGATCCGCTTTGAAGCGGTGGACGATCGCTTCACTACCTGGGTGCAAGGCCAGCAAGTGGACCAATGGACGGATGGACGGCTCAAGACGCGGCGGGGCCGGGCTGTATCGCGAAGGCGCGGAGCAATTCACATTGCATGGCGACTTCCAGGTGACGCCGTTAGGGAAATAGCGGAAGGAAACATACATGGCGCAGAATGAAGTCTTCTTTATCGACGATGATCTGATCGAACGTCTGCTGCGCGGGGACGCGGCTCCGGCTTCGGCCGAAACAGAAGCGTCCGGCGGCTTCGAGCGGTCTGGCGGCGGCGGTGGCGCTGGCGAACGACGGAAAACTGGACGAGGCGGTGCAGGAGCTCGAAGGGGCGCTGGAGCGGGGCGAGAATCCAAGTCGAAGTACAGAGCGCCTTGGGGCATCTGCGCTTTGAGCAGCAGAAGTGGAGCGAGGCGCAGGGCCACTACGCGAAAGTCGCGGAGCGGGACCCGAAACATCCGACGGCGCATTACAATCTGGGGCTGTGCCTGGAGCGGCAGTCGAAATTCGAAGAAGCGGCAAAGGAGTTTGAGGCAGCGCTGGCGATCGATCGCCAAGCGCTGGCAGGCGCAGGTAGGGCGCGGGCTATGCTTGCTGAGGATGAATCGGGCGGAGGCGGCTTTGCCTTGCTGGGAAGCGGCGCAGAGCGGAACTGCGGGCTTCGAAAAAACCGCAGCGGCAGGATGACATTCTGTTCGGGAAGGCGGTGACGCTGCATCAGTTGGGGCGGTCTGGATGAAGCTTCGGAGTTGTATCAGAAGCTGTTGCCGTTGAATCCCAACTCCATCGATCTGCTCAGTAATATTGTTTCGCTTGCGGGTGCACGCAAGGAAGAAGTGCAGGCCAAGGAAATGGCGGAGCGGCTGCTTAAGATCCAAGCGGACTCGCGCGTGGCGCTGGAATGCATGGCTAGCATCACGCTCACGCGCGGCGACTTTAGCGCGGCGGCGCAATACTGTTCGCAACTGGTGAAAGCCGCTGCGGATTCCTATGAGGCTGGTTCAATCTGGGCGTGGCGTACCAGAAGACCGGCCGTTTGGAGCAAGCCGCGAACGCGTATCGCGAGGCGCTGCGTCTGCGGCCGGAGTCGGCGGAGGCCAATGCCAACCTGGGAGCGGCGCTGCAGGAGCGGGGCGATCTGAAGGCCGCGCGGGCGGCGTATGAGCAGGCGCTGGAAGTTTCTCCGGATTTGGCGGGTGCGTTGTGGAATCTGGCGCTGGCGGCGGAGCGGGAGGGGAATGCCGAGGAAACCGAGAAACTGCTGGAGAGACTGCTGGCGGTCGAGCCGGAGCGGCAGGACGCTGCTTTCCGCTTGGGCTATCTGCAATTGCAGCGCGGCGAGTACGCGGGAGCGGTGGATAGTTTCGAAGCCTGCTTGAAGAAACGCAAAGATTGGCTAGAGGCGCGTTTGAATCTGGGCCTGGCTTGCTGGAAGTTCGGAGATCTGGAAGCGGCGGCGGCCGCTTTCCGCGCGGTGCTGGCAATGAATCCGAAGCAGGCGGATGCCCTGCGTTCTCTTGCGGCGGTGGCCATCGAACAGAAGAACGCGGGCGAGGCTCGCGAGGCGATGCAGAAACTGGACGTCACTGGGGGCGTCGACGCCGGAACTGAACTATAACCTAGGCCTGCTGCTGCAGTCGGACGGGCGACCACAACGCGGCGGCGGAGTGTTACCGGGCCACCTTACAGCACAAGCCGCAGTTTACGCGGCGCGCTGATCAATCTGGGCCATGCGCTGCGGGCCGCGGGGCAGGAGGATCAAGCCAAGGAGCTGTGGAGCCAGGCGGTGGCCGCCGACCCGGAGCTGGCGGCGCAGTACTTCCAGTAGGGCGTGGGCCGCTATCATGAAATTTGGGTGAGAAGAAGTCACGCAGTGTCCGGTCACGGATTCTGCTGGTGGTTATCAACGTCGCTTCGCTAGCGAGCCTGCTGTGGGCTCTGCGCGGCGCGCATCTAGGCGAGCTCAAAGAAGATCTGGCGGAGATGAGCTGGTGGTGGGTCGCGCTGGCGGTGGCTGGCGGATGTCTCGGTGTATCTGTGGCATGGGGTGCGCTGGCAGACGCTGCTGCGGCCGGTGGTGCGGCTCAAGTATTGGGAGCCGGTACGCGCGATTTACGTCGGATTGTTCGCCAATGAGGTGCTGCCCTTCCGCGCGGGCGAGGTGCTGCGCTGTTATCTGCTGGCGCGGAATCCGCTGCTGCCGCTCTCGGTTTCGCTGACGAGCGCGTTGATCGAGCGGGTGTTTGACGGCATCTGGCTCTCGCTGTGCATCATCCTGATGCTGCGCTACACGACGTTTCCCGCACAGCATGCGCTACCTGGTAGACGGCGCTTACGTGCTGGGAATTACAGTACTGGTATTGGCGCTGGTTCTGGGCGTGATCATGTTCCGGCGGCACGAGACGCGCGCGGCGCTGGCGGGGGAAAAGGGCTGGCGGCGGCAACTGCATGTGCTAATCGACGATCTGGAGATCATGGGGCACTCGCGGTCCCTGCTGACTTCGTTCGTGCAGAGTCTGCCGTACCTGATGATCCAGATCATTCCGATCTATGCGGCGCTGCGGGCTTATGGCTTCGATCTTTCGCTGGGCGTGGCTTTTGTTCTGATGGTGGTGCTGCGGCTTGAGTACGGTGGTGCCGCAGGCTCCGGGAAATTTGGGGCTGTTTCAAGTGGTGGTCCGCGAGACTCTGGTGAAGGTCTATAACGTTGTGCCGGCGGAAGCGGCGCGATTTTCGCTGGTGCTGTGGGGGATCATGACGCTGCCGCTGCTGATTGGCGGAGCGATCTCACTGGCGGTGACCGAATCGAAGTTGAGCGAGCTGCATGAGGCGGCCAAGGCGGAGACCAGCCAGATCACGAGCTCGCGGCCATAACCTTTTCGTAGACGGCCCAGGTTTGGGCGACGGCGGAATCCCAGGTAAAGCGCAGGGCACGGGCGCGGCCGCGGGCGATCAGGTCTTCGCGCAAGGACTGGTCAGTGGCTAGGCGCGTGAGGGCGTAGGCCAGTTCGTCGACGTTGAGCGGGTCCACTAAGAGCGCGGCGTCGCCGGCTACTTCGGGCATGGCGGACGTTCGCGAGGTGATCACGGGGAGGCCGTGGGCCATGGCTTCTAGAACCGGCATGCCGAAGCCTTCATCGAGCGAGGGGAAGGCGAAGATGCGGGCGCGCGCGTAGAGGGCAGAGAGCTGCTCGGCGGAGAGGTGGCCTAGCAGGTCGATGTCCTGGCGGCGCGGGCTTTCTTCCACCGCGCGCAATTCTTCGGCGGCTCCGTAGCCTTGCGAGGCTCCGGCGAGCGCCAGACGCCAGCCGGCGGGGAGGCGCTCGAAGGCTTTGACCAGTCTCGCGACGTTCTTGCGCCGCTGGATGACGCCGACGAAGAGCACCAGGTTGTCGCGGGAGGCTGGCGCTGGGCGGCAGCGGGCATGTGGACGCCGTGGGGGACGACGTGAATGCGCGAGGGCTCGACGCCGAGGTGTTGCTCGACTTGCTGGGCGGTGAACTGGGAGACGGCGATGATGGCGTCGCTGTGTTCGGCGGCTTGGCGGGCCTGCTCGGTGAAGCGCGCGCGGAATTCGGGGGAAGAGTAGTCGCCGGACATGACGAACAGATCGTGGAAGGTGGAGACGGTGCGGCGAGCGGGGGCGTCGACGCGTTGGTTGAGGGCGTGGAACAGGTCGGCGCGGGGGGCGCCTACGAGCAGGCGGCGGCTGGCGTTGGGGGGCAGTGCGTCGGAGAAGGATTTGAACAGGCGGTGCGGGCGGTAGTAGAAGCGGAAGCGCTGCTCGGGGATGCGCGCGGGCGAGACCGAACATCATCTCGCGCGAATACACGCCGACTCCCGATAGATTGTCGTCCGAGGCTGTAGGTTGCGTCGAGGGCTATGCGTCGCATAGTCAGGCGATGCGCACATAGGTTTCGATGCGGGGCGGGGCTGCCAGCAGATCCGCGATTGCGGTGCGGAATTCCTGGATGTGAGGCGACGCGGCGTGGCGGTCGAGGTGTTCTTGCGAAGTCCAGTTCTCGTAGAACACGAAGCGGGCAGGGATCGGCCGCGTGCACGTGCAGGTCGTATTGCACGCAGCCGTCTTCGCGGCGCGTGGGTTCGATCAAAGCGAGCACGCGCGCGGCGAAGCTCATCTTCTTTACCGGGTTTCGCCTGCATGTCGGCGACGACAGTCAGCAGTTGAGCCATATCTGACGATGATGGCACGTCAAACGGCGATTTGATATTCCTTCAGCTTGCGATAGAGGGTGGTGCGGCCGATTCCCAGCAGGTGCGCGGCGATGGCGCGGTCGCCTTTGGTGTATTCGAGGGCATGCAGGATGGCGCGGCGTTCCAATACATCCAGCGGGATCACGGAGGCGGCGGCATGGCGGCACAGAGATGAGCTGGGTGGCGGAGGCGTCGGATTCCGGTTGGGATGGAGCGTTGCGGGGCGGCAGTCGGCTCCGACGGCGGCCATTAAGTACTGCGACTTTTTCTGCAGCAGGTGGTTCTGCAAGCTCGAGGGCAGATCGGCCACATGCAGCAGGGGACCGGAGTTGATGGCCACCATGTGCTGCACGCAGTTCTCCAGTTCGCGCACGTTGCCGGGCCACTCGTAGGAAAGCATGACTTCCAGGGCTTCGGCGGTCACGCTGTAGTTGCCGCCCACGCGCGAAAGGAAGTGATTGATCAGCGCGGGGATGTCCTCGCGGCGCTCGCGCAGGGGCGAGAGGCGGATGTTGATGACGTTGAGGCGGAAGTACAGGTCGCGGCGGAAGGTACCCTTCTCCACTTCCTTGGCCAGGTCGCGATTGGTGGCGGCGATGATGCGGAAATCGGAGTGGCGCGTCGAGACCGAACCTACGGGGCGGAATTCTTTCTCTTGGAGGACGCGGAGCAGCTTGGCTTGCAGGTCTAAAGGCAGCTCGCCGATTTCGTCGAAGAAGGCGGTGCCTCCGTTGGCGGCTTCCAGCAGGCCGAACTTGGTGGTGCCGGCGCCGGTGAACGCGCCTTTGACGTGTCCGAAGAGCTCGCTTTCCATAAGCGGGCCGACCATCGAAGAGCAATCGACGGTGACGAACGGGCCCGACGCGCTGGTATTATGGATTGCGCGGGCGACCACTTCCTTACCGGTTCCGGTCTCGCCGAGCAGCAGCGCGGGCCAGCGGCACTTGCCAAGTTTCTCAATCAAACGGAGAATCTGGCGCGTGCGGGGCGATTGCCCCACTAGGATGTGGCGAGTTTCTTCAAGGTTCGGTGACATGTTTGTTGTTAAGGGGACCTAATATATGGTGCGTTGGGCAAAGATAAACTCTACGATTGAATACAACTTTCCTCAAGACCCGCGTACAGAGATTTGGGGTAAGTCACTTGCGGGTGGGGAGTATACCCACTTTGCGGGTAGGTACTATTGCGCGCGACGGCACAGGGGACAGGTGCAGGTTCTGCCACGACCAGCGCAGCGCCGGTTTCCTGGCGGACGCGGATGGCGAGTTCAGCGGCTTGGTCCCGAGTCATTTCGTGGCCTACGATTACACGCCAGAGTGTGGGGGCTCCGGTTGTCGCTGTGTTGGAGACGACGCGGGCTGGCATGAAATGGTCCGCGAGAGTAGCGCGCAGGGATTCGGCGCGGTCGCGATCGGAGAAGGCGCCGGCCTGGACCGCGAACCAATTGCTGGTTGGCGCCGGCGCCAGTAGCGCGGGCGGATCGGGGACGGAGTCGAGGGCGACCGGCGGTGCGGGAGCGGGCTTGGCGGTTGCGTCGACTGGTTGTTGGGGTTCGATCGCCGGGGGGCGATCACCTTCAGGCGCACGCGAGCGGTTCCGGCGCGGAGCATGTCGATGTCGCGCGCGGCGGCTTGCGAGAGATCGAGGATGCGTCCTTTCGCGAAGGGGCCGCGATCGTTGATGCGCACGTCCACTTGTTTTCCATTGGAGAGATTCGTGACCTCGACCCAGGTCTGAAAGGGCAGCGTGCGATGCGCGGCGGTGAGCTGCTGCATGTCGTAGACTTCGCCGGAGGCGGCGCGGCGGCCGTGATAGGGGAAGCCATACCAGCTGGCGACGCCGGTCTCGGTGGTCCCGATGCGCGCCGGCGCGAGCGGCGTGTTCACATGCGCGGCACGATGCGAACAACCTCGCGACGAAGAGCAGCGCGAGTACGAGTAGCGCGAAACCCGCATGAATCGGCCTTCGGAACGACATCATCATTTCCCGAGCACCTAAAACAATTCTACGCATTTACGTTTTTTTATGAAATGGGGGTCTTACGAGGCTGCGCGAGGCGCGAGCGCGGACACCCGCACTATGCATTTTTTTCTTGACATTCAATTCAATCCACCTTATAAAGGGGACACAAGCGCGTTCTCTCACGAGTGGCGCGTACTTTGATGTAAAGGGAGAATCAAACGATGAAATTCGCAACCAAGAAGAAAGCGGCCCCGAAGAAGAAAGCTGCTGCTAAGAAAAAGAAGTAGCTAAACGGGCTCGCAATAGCGAGTTTGACCAACCGGCCCCGAGCAATCGGGGCCGTTCTTATTTTGTGCCCACCTGTTTTGTTCCCACCTGCTTCGCGATCACCTTAGCCACCGCTGCGCGCAGGTCGGCATATGTCATAGCGCCCGGGTGGTACAGGCGCACGATGCCCGCGCGATCGATTAATACGATAGTGGGCGTGGTGCTGGCGCCGTAGCGAGTGAAGTTGGCTTCGCTCACTTTCACAGGGGCATCGATCACTCCACTGTAATAGGTGCGGCGCACCTGTTCGATGTACGCGGTCTCGACGGAGGGCGTGGCGTCGACGCCTCCGGCAACGTAGCCGTATTTTTGAGTGGGCGCGAGGAAGGCGAGACCTTGCGGAACGAACTCGGCCTTGATCTTGGCGAGGATGGGGATTTCAGATTTGCAGTCCGGACACCAGTGGGCCCAGAAGAATACCAGCGCGGGCTTGCCTGGGGGACGCACGATGCCGTCGAGCGAAGGCGCGGGCTTGCCTTCGAGCGTGAGCAGCAGCAAGTTCTTGCGGATGCGGGGCAGGATGGAGGTGGTACCGAAGGTGTTCGCCTGCTCCTGCAGGAAGGTCACGGCTTCGCTGCGGCGGCCTTGGGCGGCCAGGGTTCCGGCCTGAATCTCGATGGCGGCGCCGAGCGCTAGTGGAAGATGCGGCTCGCGGTCTAGCGGGCGCTTCTTCAACATCTCCGTCGATTGCGCGTAGATGCCCTGCGCAAATTTCTCGGCGGCGGCGTAGTTGTGGCTTTCAAACTCAGCGCGAGTGAGCCAGCTAAAGGCTTCTAGGTACTCCGGCGTAATGCCTTGCGCGGCGCGATAGGCAGTGAGTTCTTGAATGGCACGGGCGTCAGAGCCAGTGGCGAAGGAGGCTTTTACATCCTGGACGATGCCAGCGGGCGCTGGAATCGCGAGTAATAAAGGAAGCGAAATGGGAGGAGGCGGAGTGGCATGGCAGGGTTACAACTTCAGGCTCTTTAAGTATTCGAGGAAGGCTTGGCCCAGGTCGTGGCGTTTGAGGGCCAGCTCGACGGTGGCTTGCAGAAAGCCTTGCTTGTCGCCGGCGTCGTAGCGCTTGCCTTCGAACTTGTAGCCGTAGATGGGGCGGCTGCGCAGCATGTGCTTGAGGCCGTCGGTCAATTGGATCTCGCCGCCGCTGCCGGGTTCGATGGTCTCGAGCGAGGTGAAGATCTCCGGGGTCAGCACGTAACGTCCGATGATGGCCAGGTTGGAAGGCGCGTCGTCGGCTTTGGGTTTCTCGACCAGGTTGCGGATGCGATAGAGGCGGTCCTTGCCGCCGTTGTGGGCGACGGGTTCGGCATCGACCACGCCGTACGCCGAAATGTTTTCGCGCGGGACTTCCATCAGGGCCAGAACCGGGGCGGAATAAAATTCATAAACGTCGAGCAGTTGGCGCAGGCAGGGAGTCTCGGCGTCGATGATGTCGTCGGAAAGAATTACGGCGAAAGGTTCTTCGCCCACCAGTTCATGTGCGCGCAGGACGGCGTGGCCTAAACCGAGCGCTTCTTTTTGGCGGACGTAGGCGACGTTGATCATGTCGGAGACGGCGCGCACGGTGGCTAGCAGGTCCTTCTTGTGGCGGGTCTCTAAGAGGTGCTCCAGCTCGAAGCTGACATCGAAGTGGTCTTCGATGGCGCTCTTGCCGCGTCCGGTGACGATGATGATGTTCTGAACGCCGGAGTGTTTGGCTTCTTCGACGCCGTATTGGATCAGAGGCTTATCGACTAGCGGCAGCATCTCCTTCGGCATAGCTTTGGTCGCCGGAAGAAATCGTGTCCCAAGTCCGGCTGCGGGGAAGACTGCCTTACGAACTTTTCTGGTCATTCAGTTTCTATTCTATCGGCTGCCGTTGAGCGGTTCGGCAAGGGGCTACTTCAGGAGCTTGGCGATGGCCTTTAGTTCCTCGCGAATTTTGCCGAGGAGCGGGGTGATCTCAGCGGGATCGGCGTCAAAGAGATCGCGCTGCATGCGCTTGCGTTTGCCGGGGGCGGCGGGGGCCGGGACTAGCTCGGGCTTGGCTCGCGTTTCGAGGAACTTGCGGGCGCCCTCGATGGTGAAGCGCTGTTCGTAGAGCAGGCGCTTGATTTCGAGCACGATCTCGACATCCTTGCGGCGGTAGAGGCGGTGGCCGGTGCCGGACTTCTTGGGACCGAGCCCAGGGAACTCGGTTTCCCAGAAGCGCAGGACGTAGGGCTTGATGCCGGCCAGGCGCGCCACGTCGCCGATCCGGAAGTACAGCTTGTCGGGGATCTCCGGCGGCGCGCTGACGATCATGTCTTCTTGCGAACTCATGACGTACCCTTATGATAATGTCCCCGCTTGTAGGAATCCATCCGGTCCGTGAGGCGCTGCTGGCCGGGCGGCCGCTGGACCGCATCGTAATCGCTAGAGGGCGCGGCGGCGCGCGCTTGCAAGAACTGATCGCACTGTGCCGGGAACGCGGCATTCCGGTGCGGGTGGAGCCGCGGGAACGGCTGGATCGTGCGGCCAACGGCGCGAACCACCAGGGCGTCATTGCGTTTGGCGCGGCGGAGAAGTATTCGTCGATTGACGATACGGCGGCATCGGGCGGATTGCATGTGATTTTGGATGGGGTGGAGGACCCGCACAACTTGGGCGCGATCATTCGCACGGCGCATGCGGCGGGGGCGGCGGCGGTGGTGATTCCGGAGCGGCGTGCGGCGGGATTGAACGAAACCGTGGGACGGGCGTCGGCGGGGGCGCTGGCTTATCTGCCGGTGGTGCGGGTAGTGAACATTAATAAGACGCTGGATGAATTGAAAGAGCGCGGATATTGGATCTATGGCTTAGACGAACGCGGCAAGGACACGTACGACCAGGTGATGTTCACCAAGCCGTCGGCGATTGTTCTGGGGGCGGAGGGCAGCGGACTGCATGAGCACGTGGCCAAGCGCTGCGATTTCCTGGTGCGCATCCCGATGGCGGGACAGGTGGCGTCTTTGAATGTCAGCGTGGCGGCCGGCGTGATGTTGTTCGAGTGGAAGCGGAGGGCGGCCAGCGAAACAACGGCTGGTTGACGCCGCCTACGCGGCCGGCCTGATACAAGCGCGGGTCCATGAGGACGAGCTGGCGCTCCATCGGTTTCGTGAGAATGCTGGTGTGGGGAATTTCGCAGAGGTATCCGGGGATGTCCCAAACTTCGTCGAGCGTGGTCATCCATTTGAGTGAGCGGTCGAAGCGGGTGAGATTCACGGGGCGCGAATAGGCGCGTAGGGTTTTTTCACCGGCGGCGTTGTAATAGTGCTCGAAGTAACTCAGGGCCAGCTCGCGGATGGTTGCATAGACGGGTTCACGCGAGCGCAGCCCGGCGTAGTCGGATTTGGCGAGGGATCCCCAATGGCCGTTCACTCGATACACGGCGAGCACGTGATCGGAATCGCGAACGGCTTCGAGATCGACCAGGAGCGGGGGATGGCCCAAGTTTCGCAAAGCCATCGCTGCGAGCAGCGCGCCTTCCATGCAGTGAGCGACGCGTGCGCGCAGAACCATGCTGGGCGAATAGCAAGTGGCGCCTTGCGGTTCCTGGTTATAAGCGATCTCATTATCGAGAAATTGCTGGATTTTTGCCGGTGTCGTCAAGCGATGGAGCACCCTGCCAGACTAACGCAAGTGGCTACGCCGCTGGTACACTAACGGGCATGTGGGAGCTTCGGCTCGGCGACGAAATCGACGATTATTGCGTGAAATGCCGGCGGTTGACGAACCACGCGATTGTGTCGATGGTGGACGCTAAGGCGGCCAAGGTGCGCTGCCGAAGCTGTTACGCCGATCACGATTTCCGCAACGAGCAGGCGCCGCCGACGAAGAAAGAACTGGCCAAGCAGAAGGAATTGTTCAACGCGGTGCTGGCGGGGATTGCTCCGGCGGAAGTGGCTTTGCCGGACCCTGTGGAGGCGCCGGTGGAAGCGGAACCTGAAGTGAAAGCGAAGGCCAAGAAGAAGAAAGCTTAGGTGGCGGCGGGGGTCCACTCGCGCCACTCGTCTAAGAGCGGGAAGTAGAGTCCGACTTTCACGGGGTTGCCGAGCGCTGCCAGGATGCTGGCATAGCGCTGCATCTGATCGCTGTAACGGCGCTGTTGTTCATCGAGGAAGGCTTGCAGATTTCCTCCTTCGTGTGCGCTGGTTTTGAAATCGATAATCCAGCGGATGCCTTCGTCGATAAAAGTGCGATCCACTAGGCCGCGCACGACTTCTCCGTTGACTACGCCGGTGACGGCGTATTCGGTGTGGGAGTCTTTATGCGGAGCGAGAATCCAGCGGCCGCGGCGGCTGGTGCGGATGCGGGCGAGGGCCTGGCGGACGCGCTGCGCTGTCGCTTCGAGATCGAGCGGCGAGACGCCGGCGTGGGTCAGTGCTCTTTTGAGCACGGCTACATCGGGGGGATCGGCATCCACGTTCGGCATGCGTTGTAGAAAGGCGTGGACTACGGTACCGGCGTGGCGCAGACTCTCGCCTACCCACTCGAAGCTCGGCTCATGCGGTTCTGCATCGGGCGCGGCGGCGCTGTGCCACTCGACGGGAGCGGGCAGATCGGGCAGACGCCAGGAATCCGGCAAGCGGCGCAGTATGGTTTGCGGGGGCTGCGCGGGTGGGGGCACGGCGGTGAGGGAGCCCCGGAAGCGATCCACTTCTTCGGGGGTCAGGGCGGGCCACAAATCCGCGAGCATGGAATCTGACGCGGGCTTAGGCTCGCCGGTTCGATCCAGGCGGGCGTGGCCCATGAGATGAAGGCGCTTCTTAGCGCGGGTAGCGGCGACGTAGAGTTGGCGCGCGCGCTCCCATTTATCCTTCTGCCTTTCGATGTCGCGCAGGTAGCTGTACAGAGCGTCGGGCTCGGCGCGGGTTTCATCGATGGGGGCCATCAGGCATTCGAAGTGGTCTTCCTGGCGCCACTCGTGGAAGAGAACGAGCGGCTTGTCTTCAGGTTTTGAATGGCGGCCGAGGCCGGGCAGGATGACGGTGTCGAACTCCAGGCCCTTGGCTTTGTGGATGGTCATGACGTGCAGGCCTGCGTCCGCGGGATTCTCGGGCTGCGCGAAGAGTTCGGCGACGCGATTTTCGAAGCGCTCGAAATCGCGGAGATCGGCGCCGGACTGCGAAGCTTCCAGAAGATCGAAATAGGCTGCGGCATCTTGCAGCGAGCTTGTGTTGTCGAGGCAGGCGGGGCCACCTAGCTTCATCCAGATGCGTTCCACCCAGCGGCGGAGCGGCCAGCGGCCTTGTTCGGCGAAGGCTTCTTGCAAGACTCGCACGAAGGCCAGTGGCGCGCTTTTGGCCGTCGTGGAGAGAGCGTGGACATCTTCTAAGCATTCCCAGATGCCGGTTGTGGTGCGGTCATGCACTAGCGCCTCCAGGTCGGCAAGCGTGAGGCCGCACCAGGGGGCGCGCAGGATGGAGAGCCAGGCCATGCGGTCGGCCGGATTGAGCAGGGCGCGGGTGAGGGCGAGCAGATCGCGCACGACGGAGCGTTCGGCGAGCGAATCGATATCGACGGCGCTGAAAGGGAGCGCGGCGGCTTTGAGGGCGACGGTGATGGCGAACAGATGGGAGCGGGCGCGCACCAGAATCGCGATTGAGCCGCCGGGGTCTTCGTTCTGAGCTTCGCGAATGCGACGGATCACGCAGGCGGCTTCGAGTTGATCTTCGCCTTCTACGAAACCGTCTACGGTGATTACGCCGGCGGGTTCTGTCTGGGCGGCCTGGGAATCGGTATAGGTTACGGCTCCGGTTTGGTCGTCGACAACTTTCGGGAAACGATCGCGGAATAGCGCATTCACGCGCTCGACAATGGCTGGGCCGCGAGCGGCGGTTCAGGCGGAGTTGCAACGTCTGCAATTGCAAGTCGCCGATTCCTTTGTCCTCGACTTCGCCGAATAAGCCGACCTCAGCCTGGCGGAAGCGATAGATCGACTGCATGGGATCGCCCACCAGAAATAGCGTGCGGCCGTCGCCGGGCTGCCATCCGCCGGTCAATTGCTGAAGCAGTTCGAATTGTGCGCGCGAGGTGTCCTGGAATTCGTCGACCAAGAGATGCTCGATGCGCGAGTCCATGCGATAGGCGACCTCGGTGGGGTTGTCGATGTGGCCCAGGGCTTCGCGGGCGGCGATGCCTAGTTCCATGAAGTCGATGACGCGCTCCTCGCGGAACACCATTTTTAGCTGCGCTACGGCGAGTTTTAGCGATCGCAGTAACGCTCGCAGGACTTCCCATTGTTCGTTCGTGTAAGCGGGCGGCGGGAGCCGGCGTAGGCGTTTTAGCGCTTCGAGCAAGCCTTCACGCTGTTCGAGCACGGCGATTAGATCGGCACAGCGATTCTTCTGGGCATCGCTTCCCAGTGGAAAGCCGCACGTCTTGTTGAGTCCCTTGCGCTTGCGCCACGCGCTGTCGGTCAGCACCACGTTCGCGAGTCTTGCGCCAAACAGGAACGTTCGCAATCGTGGCTTCCGGCCACTTGGGTAAATCCGTATGCGTTGTAAAGCGCGCAAGATCCAGCCACGTTTCCCGCTGGTCTTTAGGAATTAGATCGTCTACCGCGGCCAGCCCGGTGACGACGGTGTCCGCCAGTGCACGCTCCAGGCCAGCGCGAGCCTGGTTCTCGTCGTTGTCGACGGCCAGCTTCGTCCACTGATCGCGCTTGGCGAGCATGCTGGCGATCAGTTCGCGCGCGTGGCGTGGAGTTATTATCCAAGTGCCGCAGCAGCGTGGTGAGCGCGTGTTGATAGTCGGGACTGCTGTCGAGCAGCGTCAGGTGCGCGGCTTCTTCGTATAACTGGCGGGCGTCCTCTTCGATGCGCGGCATGCCGCCGAGGCGCGCTAGCCAGGGCATTTCGCCGGTGATCGACATGCACAGCGAGTCGATGGTTTGGACGCGCAGGCGACCGGGGTGGTCGAGGAGGTCCCAGGCGAGTTCGCGATCGCGCTGGAGCACGGCGAGCGCCAGTTCGCGCGTGGTTTGCATGTGCGGTTTTTCGACGGGGGTTCCGGCCTTGGCGTCGCTTGGAGCGCGCTTAGAACGCGATCCAACATTTCACCGGCGGCTTTGCGGGTGAAGGTGATGGCGACGATCGATTCCGGTTTCGTGACGACTGCCAGGAGGCGCAGAAAGCGCTGAATCAGCAACTCGGTTTTGCCGGAGCCCGCGGGTGCGCGGACCGTGAAGGAACGAGTGGGATCGAGAGCGGCTCTGGCGCTGCGGCTCGTCGAGCTGGTGCAGGATTACGGGACTACTCACCGGCTTCGTCCTCCGGCCGCCGACGCGCGCACGTCGGCGATGCGGCACAGCGAATGGAGCTCGCAGAATTCGCAGGATTTGACGCCGTACTTAGGGTCGACCGCGGCGTCGCCGCGCAAAGAAGCTGGCGCCCAGGTGGTCCACCACCTCGGTCCATTGCGGCAGTCGTTGCTGCAAGTCCGGTCGCCTGGTGACCGTCGAGACATGTTGAGCCCGGCACCAAGACTGGCGAATTGAACCGATGAAATTTCGTGCTCGCTTTTGACGGCGTAAAGCAGCAATTGCGGAGCGTTGGGGCGGTCGCCCTCCCAATCTTTGATATCCCTGCTTGTCGGAGGTTTTGTAATCCAGGATGGCGTGGGTGCCGTCGGCGTAGCGATCCATGCGGTCGGCTTTGATCGCTAGCTTCAGGCCGCCGACTTCCACTTCGCGCGGCTGCTCGCGCTCGAGCACGGTGAAATCCGGTCCGTTCCCGTTCTCGCTCCAGCCATTCGGTGAGCAGGCTTTGAAGGCGTGCTTGCTCCAGCGCGCGCGAACGTTCGAGCGAGGCGTTCCGGTGAGCGGCGGCTCATGCTGGATATCCAGGGCGGCGCTGACGGAGCTTTCGATGACGGCGTCGATTTCCTGCTGCGGAAGGGCCAGCAGTTCACGCTGCGATTTCGATATCGCGCCAGAAATATTCCAGAGCTTTATGGGCCACGTTGCCGCGCTCAGAGGGCGAGATGCCGATGTCGGCCGTATCGCTCTCGCGTGCGCCGCAGGCGGTGCTTCGCAAAAGCGCGGAAGGGACACGCGGCCTGATCCGCCAACACGCCCATTCCGCCGCGCTGCAAGGTGCCGGCGGCTAACGGCGGGGCCTGCCCCATCCGGTTGCTGCTCCAGCGGAACCGCGGCGGCGAAGATTCTCCGCAGGGAGGTTTCGAACGGTGCTGCGAATTCGGCGGCTTCCGGGAGGGTCTCGAGCAGCGGGCTCGCACGAAGCTTTTCTTCGCCCGAGAATAAGCGGATAGCTGCATACGACCTCAGGCGCCGAAGCGAGCAGGCGCGCGGTGACGCGGCGGGCGTAATGCGAGTTCACGTTCCGGCGAGCTGTGCGGCATTCCCGCCTGGCGCTGGAGCGACAACGGCAGAAAAGGATTGGGGCGCGCGACGCTCCGGCCATGCGCCGCCGTGCAAGCCGGCGATCCACAAGGCGTCGAATTGCGATCCGGCGGCTTCGAGCATGTCCATGATCTGCACCGGCGCGCCTTCATCGCGGGGCGCGAAGCGTTGATCGTGACGCGATGCCGCCGCAACCGCTGCAGCGCTTGGCCGTAAGTGAGGCGCGGCAGCACCGCGTCCAGCGACGCGAGTTCGGACAGAAGGTTTTTCCAATGCTCGACGGTCTGATGCTCGGCGGGGGAAAGCGGCCGATCGCCGGGCCAGCCTGCGTGGCTGCAGCAGCTTCGAGAACGCTGCGCTCCACTCGCTGGGATGCTGGCGCTCGCGCAATTCATCGGCTGCCTTCGCCATGGCCGGAAACGTGCGGCGCACGGCGTCGACCTCGAAGGAAATCTTTTCGATGCCCTGGCGGCGGAGCTCGGCGTAAAGTCGCGACGCCGTGCCACTTGTCGATGCGCAGGAACGGCGATCGCAACAGCATCCCCGCTTCGCCGATTTGCAGTCCGGATTGGATTCCCAGCGCGAGCAAGGCCGCCGCGATCAGGGGGACGTCCGGCGGAGGGCACGCCGGCGGAGATGTGAAAGGCAGGCCGGAGCTGGTGGCGTGCGAAATCCAGGCCGGGATGGAAGGTATCGTCGAAAATACGCTCGGCGGCGGCGGACAATCCGGCGAGTCCGCGCACGACGATTCCGATGCGGGCGTCCGGCTGCGCTTCGAGTTTTCGTCGCGCCCAAGCGGCGGCTTGGATCAATTCTTCCGACGGAATCGCGGAGCCCTACGCGATGGCGTACGGGCGCCAGGCGTGCGGGCTCGGCGGGCCAGGCTGTGCGCGCGGCAGGCTTCGAACAATCGGCGGTCTGCGGGCGTGAGTTCGTCGAAACCCGCATGAAAGAGAGCGCCGGGAACGAATGTTCCGGCCGTGACGCGATCGAGCAGCGCGCGCGGAAGCTGGCTGGCGGTGATCCAACCGTTGTCCTGCAGCTTGCGTTCCACCGCCAGCATCCACTCCAGGAATTCTTCGGTATCGCGCAGGCCGCGAAACTCCGCAACGTTGCAGGGCGCCTCCCAGGCGCGCACCAAACTCCATGCCTGTGCGGCGGCCGACACGGTCGCCGGAAGATCGAGCAGAATCATCTGGCGCCATCCGACGCCGCGATGGCCTGCTCCCACAGGGCTTCTTCCTGCACGGCGCTCAGCAACACCGGAGTTTCGAATGGATCGCGATAGGCGCATTCCTGCCATGCGCGCTCCAGCCAGGCGCCGCGCGGAAGGATGTCCGGCGATTCCCACACGCGCAGCGCCCTGGCGGCGGCGCTGGTCATCGTAATCCCGGCGCAACTGCGCGGCTCAGGCGCGCGTTTGCCGTGATCAGCGTGCCTTGCGTGTAGCGGTCCACTACGTTCGTGCCTGCCTCGCTCAGCGCCTGGTACTTGCGCAACAATTCAAACAGCACCACGCCGCCGGCGGTCGCGACGTTCAGCGAGTGTTTGCTGCCCAGCATGGGGATGCGGATATGCACGTCGCAGCGCGCGCCACTTCGGGGCGGATGCCGTCCACTTCGTGTCCGAAAATAATGCACACCGGGAAGGCCGGCAGCCACTCGAACAAATCGACTGCATGCGGCGTGGTTTCGATGGCGGCGATCTCGTAGTTCTGTTCGCGGAGCTGGTCCAGCAGCGGCAGCGGATCGCGCGCGTGTTCCCAGCGGACCGTCTCTTCGGCGCCCAGCGCGGTTTTGCGAATCCCCGATTCTGGGCGGACAGGCCGTAATTCCCGTCAGCAGAAGTTTTTCGGCGGCGGCGGCGTCGGCGGTGCGAAAGAACGATCCCACGTTGTACATGCTGCGCACGTTATCCAGCAGAATTATTACCGGAAGTTTGCCGATTCCTTCGTAGGGCGAGGCCAGCGGCGTGGCGCGAAAGGGGAGCCGGTCCATTTTACTGCCGTCGAGTGCTGCTGCCACTATAGCGTGAGCGCAGCGAAACCGGCTATAATGGACCGTTGACGCTCTCGATCGTCATCCCCGCGTATAACGAAGAGCGCCGTCTTCCCGCGACTCTCGACATCGTTTTCGACTTGGCTCGACGCCTCTCCTTACGGGGATGCCGAGGTGCTGGTGGTGGATGACGGCTCGACCGACGCCACTGCGGCTGTAGTCGAAATGCCGAGCCGCCAAGGAGCCGCGCCTGCGGCTGCTCCGCAATCCCGGCAACCGCGGCAAAGGCTTATGCGATCCGCCACGGGATGCTCGAAGCCAAAGGCGATTGGATTCTCTTTTCCGATGCCGATCTTTCCGCTCCCATCGACGAACTTCCCAAGCTGCTCGCCGCCGCCGAGGAGCAAGGAGCGGCCATCGCGATCGGCTCCCGCGCGCTCGACCGCTCGCTCATCGGCGTGCATCAAAGCCAGTGGCGCGAGATGTCCGGCATCGTCTTCAACCGCATCATGCGCCTGATTACGGGACTGCCTTTCGCCGATACGCAGTGCGGATTCAAGCTCTTCCGCCGCGACGCTGCCCGCCGCGTGTTTCCGCTGCAGCGGCTGGATGGCTTCAGTTTCGACGTGGAAGATTTATTTGTGGCGCACACGCTGGGGATTCCTACCATTGAAGTCCCGGTGCGCTGGAATAATGTGGAGGGAACCAAGGTGGGCCTGATGCAAGGGATTGCGTCGTTTCTCGATCTGCTGCGCATCCGCTGGAATTGGTTGCAAGGCCACTACACGGATTAGACTGGAAGAGATGGCAACCAAAGCCTGGCCGGTCCAGCGCCATCCCTTTGCTCGATCTGACGCGCCAATACCAGCCTTTGCGGGAACCGATCCAGGCGGCGCTGGCGCGCGTGATCGAATCGCAGCGCTTCATCCTGGGGCGCTGGTGTCGAACACTTCGAGCAGCGTTTCGCAGAATATTGCGGCGCGCGTTTGCGATTGGCTGCGCTTCCGGCACCGATGCGCTGGAACTGGCTTTGATGGCGCTGGACATTGGGCCGGGCGATGAAGTGCTGACCGTCCCGTTCACGTTTTTCGCTACTGCGGGAGCCATCATGAGCGCGGGCGCGCGGCCGGTGTTTGTCGATGTGGATGCCGGATTCTTTCAACTTGGATATCCGGCAACTGGACCATGCGCTGGCGGCGCATCCGGCCGTCAAAGCGATTCTGCCGGTCCATCTTTATGGCGGGTGCGCGGATATGGGTCCGATCATGGATCGCGCCGCGGCTCGCGGAATTCCGGTGATTGAGGACGCCGCGCAAGCCGTGGGCGCGGAGTGGCGGGGACAGCGCGCCGGCAGCATCGGGACCATCGGCTGCTTCAGTTTCTTCCCGACGAAAAATCTGGGCGGGTTTGGCGACGGCGGCATGCTCACTACCAACGACGAAGAGCTCGCGCGCAAACTGAAGGCGCTGCGCGATTCACGGATCGTTTGAGAAATACGTGCATCAGTGGCCGGGCATGAATTCGCGGCTGGATGCGCTGCAGGCGGCGGTGCTGGATGTGAAGCTGGATCATCTGGATGACTGGAATCGCGCGCGCCAACGCAATGCGGCGCTGTACCGCGAGACGCTGCCGAGACGTGGTGACCACGCCCGGTCGGCGGAGCCGTATCAGACCAACCATGTGTTCAATCAATTCGTGATCCGCTGCGCGCGGCGGGATGAGTTGCGCGCGTTCCTGGCGGAATCCGGCGTGGGCACCGAAATTTACTATCCTCTTCCGCTGCATCTGCAACCGGCGCTGGCGAGCTACGGGTACAAAGCCGGCGATTTCCCGGTGAGTGAACAACTCGCCAAGGAAGTTCTGGCGCTGCCCATATTCGCCGAGCTGACCGAGGATGAGATCACCACTGTCGCGGGGTTGATCCGCGAATTTTACCAGCGAGGATAAGCGTGCTTATGCGGTATCGTTCTCTCGCGCTGTTTTTGGCGGGCGCCACTCTGTGCATCGCGGCGGATGATTTGCCGGCTATTCCGCAAACGCCCAAGAAGCCTGTCACCGACGACTACCAGGGCGTGCAGGTTGTCGATGACTACCGCTGGCTCGAACCTTCCGCCGACGCGGAAGTCCGCAAATGGAGCGATCAGGAAAACGTCCGCGCCCGCGCGTATCTGGATCGGCCTGGCGAGCCGCGCCGCGATCGTCGAGCGTCTCAACCAACTGAACGGCAGCTCGTCGATTCGCTTTTCGGCGCTGATTTCCGCGCGGCGGCGTGCTCTTTGCCATCAAGACGCAGCCGCCGAAACGGCAGGCTTACCTGGTGGCGCTGGCCTCGCCCGACGATCCTGATTCCGCGCGCACGGTGGTCGATCCCGAATGTGCTCGATCCCAGCGGATCCACCACCATCGACTTCTATGAGCCGTCGCTCGATGGCAAGCTGGTGGCGGTGTCGCTTTCCAAGGGCGGCACGGAAGAGGGTTCGGTTTCGGTCTTCGAAGTCGCCACCGGCAATCAGCTCTCCGACTCGTTCCGCGCGTGAATGGCGCCACGGCGGGCGGCAGCGTGGCTTGGAATCGCGATGCCAGCGGGTTCTGGTACACGCGCTATCCGCGCGCCGGCGAGCGCCCCGCGGCCGATTTGAATTTCTATCCAGCAGATTTACTTTCACCGCATGGGCACGGCCACGGCGCAAGACGAATACGCCAGCTGGCAAACAATTTCCGCGCATCGCCGAAGTCGAGCTGCGATCTTCCGACGATGGCAAGTATCGTTCTGGCGCGCGTGGCCAACGGCGATGGCGGCGAATTCCTGCACTTCATGCTGTTGCCCGACGGCCAGTGGCATCAGATCACGCGCTTTGCTGACCACATTTCGCAAGAAGCCTTCGGGCCGGATGGAACGCTGTATCTTCTGTCGCGCAAGGACGCTCCCATGGGCAAGCTGCTGGCGCTCGCGCCACCGGCGTTCTCGGTGGCCAATGCGAAGACAGTTCTGACGGCGACGCGTTCTTCGATCGATGGATTCGTGCAGGCGGGCTCGCATCTCTATGTGCGCTTCATGGCGGGCGGCCCGTCGAAGCTCTTCGACGTCGAAGCCGGGAAGCCGGACAAAGCCATCGACATCCCGCAGGTTTCCGTCGGTGGGGCAATTGGTGGCGCTGGGCGGCAACCAGCTTCTGTTCGAGAACGAAAGCTACGTCGATCCTTCGGCCTGGTATCGCTACGATCCGGCGAACGGGCAGGTCAAGAAGACCGCCCTGTTCCAAACTGCGCCGGTGGATTTCAGCGACGTCGAAGTGATCCGCCAGACCGCCATCTCGAAAGATGGCACGCATGTGCCGATGACCATTCTGCGGCGCAAGGGCACCAAGCTCGACGGCAAGAATCCCACGCTGCTCACCGGCTTATGGCGGCTACGGCATCAGCCAGCGGCCGAATTTTTCGGTGCGGCGGCGGCTGTGGCTGGATCACGGCGGAGTATGGGTGGTGGCCAACCTGCGCGGCGGGGCGGAGTTTGGCGAGACCTGGCACGAGCAAGGGCGCCTGACGAACAAGCAGAATGTTTTTGACGACTTCATCGCCTGCGCCGAGTTCCTGATCAAGACGAAGTACACCAGTCCCGAGAAGCTGGCGATCGAAGGCGGCAGCAACGGCGGGTTGTTGATGGGCGCCGCGCTGACGCAGCGGCCCGAATCTGTTCCGCGCGGTGGTGTCGCACGTCGGCATCTACGACATGCTGCGCGTCGAGACTTTCCCTAACGGCGTTTTCAATGTGACCGAGTTCGGTACGGTGAAAGAGAAGGATCAGTTTCAGGCGCTGTATGCTTACTCGCCCTACCATCACGTGAAGGATGGGACCGATTACCCGTCGGTGCTGTTCCTGACGGGCGCCAATGATGGCCGAGTCGACCCTATGAATTCGCGCAAAATGACCGCGCGGCTGCAAGCCGCGACCCACTCCGACCGGCCGATTTTGCTGCGCACCAGTTCCACTTCGGGACACGGCATCGGCACCGCGCTGAACGAGCGCATCGAGCAGGACGCTGACGTGTTTTCGTTCCTGTTCGATCAGTTGGATATGAAGTAGATTCGAGTTACGTGAGGTCCCGCGCCTGAGAGGGTTACGCGCAGCACCGGAACGGCTTCCTTGCGTCCATACGTTTTGGAACGCCAGCCCGATTCGAGATGCGCTTCGGCGGCTGTAGAGATCACTAACTCTGCCGAGGAACCGAGACGATATTTTCCGGGTTCGATCAGTTGAACGGTTACGCCGAAATGCCAGAATTGTTCGAAGGGGGACGGGCCTTCGATGAAGTCGGTGATAACGAGCGAGTCCGCGCCCAGTTCGAAGCGGCGGCGGTGGGTGAAGGCGCGAGCTACGCATTCTGCTTCGAGAACGTGCTCGGTTTGCTCAATGACACGCACCGTGGGTTTATCTGTCCATCGAAACGGGCCAGCGGGGGTAGCCTGGTCGAAGCCTGCCGCGCGAACGGTGTTGTGCGCGGCGCTCGAACGAAAGCGCTCGCGGGCAGCCGGGTCGCCTAGGTAGCTATAGGTTCCGGAATCGATCAAAAGCTCGTCGGCACCGATGCGTAAGACGAGGCTGAGAGTGTCGGAATGACTGTGGCCGCCGGAGCCGCGTCCAAACGGGCCGGCGTCGGCGACCAGGTGCAGATTGCCGCGGGTGACGATCCATAGGCCGGAGTCGGGGAAGAAGGCTGTCTTGGGGGCCGCCCGCAACGGGCAGTTTCGAGCGCGGACTTGCCGATCCACCAGGCGGCTTGCTGTTGGAGATCGGCTGCATCGCCCGACCACTCGGGGCGCTCAAAGAGCACGGAACAAGTGGCGAGCGTAGCGCGGCCATATTGCGAGCCCCGTCCGTAGGGATGAAAGAAGCGGCCGCCGTCGTCGTCGCCCAGGTAAGCAATCTCGCGCTGCGGACCCAACAGGGCGTGCAAAAATTCGGCCATACGCGCGACCTTTCCAGGGATGGGCTGGCCGGCGATCAGATAATGGGCGAGAAACATATCGAGCGCGTAGACGTGATAGTAGGTGGACTGCTCGAAGTAGCTGCCGTCATTTTGCACTTGCGACTCCAAATGCTTCTCTACGACAGACGTTCCCAGATCGCGCCAATGCGGGGCATGTGGGAATTCCGGGAACAGACGCCCTAGCGCGTGCAGCACGACTGCCTCTCCCAGCAGATGCGTATTGGGTGAAAAATAGAACGACAGGTTGTATTGCAAATGATAACCGTGCTGGAACAGAGAACGCATAAATCGCGGCGGACGGGGGCGGGTAGATCGCGACCTGCGAGATGCCATACCCAGATCCAGGACCAGGCGCGGAAGGCGACTTCGAGCGCGCTGCACCAGTTGATGCCGCTCCACGGGGGATTGGCGGCGTGCCAACTGGAGAGAAGCGCTGCGATGCCGTCCAGGAACTCGCGGCGTTGCGTGAAGCGCCAGGCTTGCGCCATGGCCACTAGGTACTGATGGCGATTCAGTTCCCAGATCACTTTATGGTCGCCGGTGACGGCGCCATCCAGATACGGCACGCGGCGAAAGTAGGGCGTCCCAGTCATCTTGCCGGAAACGATGTCGCTCCGCCATTCGGGCGAGATTCCCCAGTCTTGGGGCTCGCCGAACAAGACGTAGCGGCCCTTTAAAGCGTGTTCCGCGATGCGCTCCACTTCTTGGGCGAAGGCAGTGCCGCGCAGACGATCGATCACCGCTGTGGGATCGGGCAAACCTGCGAGCGGAGACGGCGGTTCCACAAAATCGCGCGGCAAATCCGGGGGCGAAAGCCAGGAACGGAGGTTGGCGGTTTCCTGGCGGAGGCGGAATTGAATCTCGGCTGCGCTGCGCACGAAGTTCAATTATCCGCCACCGGATGTAGCGTTATGGCAGCGATTGAACGTTGACGCTGGACATGGTGTCGCCTACGTACTGCAGGACGACGACGTTGACTCCGGTGCTGCCGGGGGTGGTGACGTTGAACGTGACCCATCCGCTAAAGTCCTGGCCCTGTGGGAAGGCGGCGCTACCGAATCCACCTTGCGGTTGGCTGGGATCCCAGGCGAAGACGACGCCCATGGCGCCCAAGGCGGGGACCTGGAAATCGTTATAGGTGACCGCATTTCCGTCCCGATCGAGAAGCGTGCCGCGCACGGTAACCGGCGTGGTTCCGGGATTCGCAATGGCGGCGGAAGCGGCCAGGTTGCTGGCAGGATCGGCACCCTGCTTGGCGCTCATCGTTACGGGCGCGGTCCAGGTGGTGGCGGCGGGCGCTCCCTGCTCGGTGATCTGCGAGGAATAAGAGTTGTTGGACTGTGTCAAGAACGCTAGCTGGGGATAGGCCAATCTTCGCAAGTTAGCCGGATCTGTGGAGGAATACTGGACCGTTACCGAACCGAACTCGAAGGTGCTGGGGTCAGGTTGGCTGGCGCAATTTTGACCGTGAAGATCGCAGCTGGCCGGCGGATTCAGGAAGTCGACATCCACTGACTGGCCTGCATTCAAGGTGTAGGTTGCGCTCTCGCCGACTTGCATTTGACCGCCGCGGGTATCGGTATAATACGCCGCCAAGTGATTTTGCGTTCCGCTCGTGGTGGATACGGACGGCAGCAGCGTGAAGCGGAATTGTACGGCGCCAGCGGTGGGGCTGGGGGGATTGGCGGCCTTCAACCGGCTCTCCCAACCGGCTCCGAAAACCACCCAGGGAAGAGAGTATTGTGCGGTGCAAGAGCCGTCCGCCGCCATGGGGAACTCCGCGCAGCGGGTTTGAGATATAAGGGCGGAGCCCACCGGATTGGTGCCTTGCGCGCTCACCTCCACGCTCGACATGGCGCTGCCCACGTACTGGAGCACCATCGCAGAGACCGCTCCGCCGGTGGGAGAGATCACCTGGAAGGAAACCTGACCGTTGAAGTCCTGACCGCCGGGGAACATTGCGTTGCCGAAACCGCCGAAGGCCATGCTCGGGTCCTGCGAAAATACCAGCGCGATCGCACCCAACGGAGGAACTTGGAAATCGCGGAAGGTTACGGTCTGGCCGTTTCCAGCGTAGAGTGTTCCGCGTACGGTGACCGGCGCTGCTCCGGGATTCGCCAGGGCCGCGGAAGCTTGTTGACTGGACTGCGGATCCGCGGTCTGATTCGCGCTCACCGAGACGGGAGCCGTCCACAGATTGGCGGCAGCCATTTCATGTTCGGTGGTTTGCCAGCCGTAGGCCCCGGTTGAGGAATTCGCCAGCAAGGTGAGCTGGGCTTTCGCGATTCCGCGCAAGTACGCCGGATCAGCGGCGACATACTGAACGAGAATCGAGCCGTAGCTCGTGGCGCTCGGATCTTGCGTGCTGCCGCAATTCTGGCCATGGCTGTCGCAGCCGGCTGGCGCCGAGAGAAAGTCGAGCAAGATGGAGTTCCCGGGGCTCAGCGAGTAAGTTCCGGTTTCGGCAACCACGGACTGAGTGCTCTTGTTCACAGTGAAAAAGGCAGGCATGTGATTCTGGATGCCTCCCGTAGCGGGGACTGCGGGCTGAAGAGTGAAGCTGAACTGGATGGTTCCGCCGCTGCTTCCCTTTGTAAGATTGGCGGCGCTGAGACGGCTCTCCCAACCGCCGCCGAAGGTAATCCAGGGAAGTACATCCTGCACCATGCAAAGCCCTCCGGGCGAGTTCTGGAATTCCTGGCAATTCACGCTGACCGCCAAGCTAACGACGGCGGCTTGGCTCTGGCCGTTCAAGGTGGCCGTAACCGTGGCGTTCTGGCTGCCGCTCACGGAGCCGGAATGGGCTGCGAACGTCGCGCCGCTCTGGCCCACCGCAACAGTGACATTGGCGGGTACCGATAGCAACTCATTATTGCTGGCCAAGGATACGGTCGCTGCACTGGTGGTGGCGGCGCTCAGCGTCACGGTGCAGGTGGTGGATAGGTTGCTTGCCAATGCAGCGGGCGTGCAGGCGAGTGAAGTTAGCTGCGTTGCGGCGGCGGTGGTGGCAGTCACCGTGAAAGTTTTCGAAACACCGCTGAGGGTGGCGGTCAGCAGAGCGGCCTGGTTGGAGGTGACTGCGGCGACGGTGGCGTTAAACGTGGCGCTGCTCTGTCCCGCGCCGATATTCACGTTGGCCGGGACGGTAACACTGGTGTTGTTACTTGCCAGCGTGATGCTCACGGCACTGGCTGGGGCCGTGCCCATGGTCACCGTGCAGATGGTGGCACCAGGACCAGCCACATTGGCCGGCGCGCAAGTCAGGCTGCTGAGCTGAGAGGGTGCCGCCAAGCTGATGACGGCCTGCTGACTCACGCCACTCATCGTTGCCGTGACGGTGGCACTCTGGCTGCTGCCGATGGTTCCGGAAGTCGCGGCGAAAGTCGCACTGGTTTGTCCGGACGCAATGGCTATGCTGCTTGGCACGGAGAGCAACCCGTTGCCGCTTGCGAGGGAGACGTTTGCCGTGCTGGTGGCGGGGCTGTTCAAGGCTACGGTGCAGGTACTCGTGGCATTGCTCGCCAAAGTCGACGGCGAACAGGACAGAGAGCTCAGCTGGTCGGGGGCGTCGCCGGTTGCTGTAAGAGCGAACGTTCGGGAAACGCCGTTCAAGGTGGCGGTCAGCATTGCGGTTTGATTGGAAACCACGGATGCGACCGAAGCGCTGAAGGTGGCGCTGCTGAGTCCGGGGCCGATATTGACACCGCTAGGAACGGTCACGCTGGTGTTGTTGCTCTGTAGCGCGACGTTGACCGTGTTCGAAGCGGCTGCGGTGAGTGTGAGGGAACAGGAGGCGGCGCCTGGGGAACTCACGGTTCCCGGAGCGCACGTCATACCGCTCAACTGCGGGGCGGCGGTCAGGCTGATGGTCGCCTGCTGGCTCTGCCCACTCAGAGTTGCCGTGACGGTGGCGTTCTGGGTGTTGCTCACGGATCCGGAAGCTGCCGCGAAGTTGGCGCTGCTTTGGCCCGATGCTACGATCACGCTGGCGGGCACCGTCAGCAATCCGTTGTTGCTGACCAACGCGATGCTGGTGGCGCTGCTGGCGGCTTTGTTCAAAGTAACAGTGCAGGTGCTGGATGCGTTGCTGCCCAGAGTGGATGGCGCGCAGGCCAGCGCGCTGAGCTGGGCGGCGGCCACCAGGCTGATGGTGTTGCCGAGGTTCACTCCACCAGCGCTCGCGGTCACAATTGCGGACTGATTGGCGCTTACTTGGGCGCCGGTTGCGGAGAAGCTATTGGAGGTTTGTCCGGCGGCAACGGTTACGCTCGAGGGCACGGTGAGGTTGGTGTTATTGCTCGAAAGCGAAATTGGGAATCCACCCGCGGGAGCGGCCCCGTTCAGGGACACCGTGCAGGAGCTGGTCCCCGGAGTATTGATGGTCAAAGGGCTGCAGTTCAAGGTACTGAAAGCGACGGACGCGGGCATTGACACGGTAATGCTGCCGGGGCTTCCGCTGGAAGAAATGGATGTGCCACCGGCCGTAGACGCAACTACGCCCGTAAGCTGGATGGCGATGGGGTTATTCGACGGCGCTGCTGAGATCTGAAAGGTTGCGGTCGCAACCGGGCCATCCGCGATCACGGTGCTGTTGAATCCGACGACCAGGCAATTGTTTCCGGAACAGGATAGATTCTTTCCGGCCGCGGTGGTGGAGGAGCCGGCTACAACCGTGACACCGGTGATGTCGGAAGAGTAGGTGAAAGTCCATTGGAGACCGGCGGTCTGTGCGCCCCCGGCCGAGGCAAGGTTGATTGGTAGAACAACCGTACCTCCCGCCGTGCCGGCAGTCGATCCCAGCGTAAGGGTTACGCTTTGACCAAGTGCGACAGTCTGAAATCCCAGTAGAACAAAAGTACTAAGAAGAATATTGCGTGCCACACTTGTCTATCGACCCCGGGCGATAAGCGGGCAGTGGGACTTTTACTTAGGGTGTAGTGTGAATCCCGTTAGGGGGTGCTTAAGGGCACACAAGGGTGGGTTGAAATCGCCTTATAAGAACGCGCAAATTCGGAGAGATGTGGGCGGGACGATGTATGCTGAGTCAAGAGGAGAGTCAGTATTGAAGGTCGAATCGGTTTCGGTTCCGGTGCGTAGCGGTCTGCGCCTTTTGATAACACCTTTGCGGAGGCCGATTTCGTGGCTGGGACAGCACGGAATGCTGCCCTCGGGCGCACGAAAGTTCGTTCCGTACCGCTGGGCTACCGAGCCCTTCACGCTCTACGGGGATGGCTGGAGCTGCAAATACCAATCCGGACCGCGCGATGCGATCGGCCATGTTCTTTTTCTGGACGGGTTGCGGCATTGGGAACGGGAAACCACCGGGATTTTTTGCGATCTACTGAGAACCTCTCGTTGTTTCCTGGACGTGGGAGCGAATTTCGGGATCTACACGCTGATCGGGTGTTCCATTAATCCCAGCCTACAGGTGATCGCGCTGGAACCTGTTCCGGCGATCAGCGCCGCGCTGCGCGAGAATGTGCGGTGCAATAGCTTCGAGAACCGTGTGACGGTGATGCAGGCTGCCGCCTCCAAGGAAGAAGGCTGGGTTCCGTTTCACGAGTCCGACGAACCCACCATGGGGAGTCTAAATGTAGAGGGCTATCAGGGATTTTCCGGGAGAGTGATTCAGGTACGTGTGGTGACGCTGGATTCTCTGAACGTGAAACCGGATCTGATTAAGATCGACGTGGAAGGGTTTGAGGACGTAGTGCTCGAAGGCGCTGAACAATTGTTAGCCACCTGCCGTCCGCGAATCATTCTGGAGGCGAATCCGGACGGTCCCTATGAGCGCGTGACGCAGATTCTGCGGCGTCACGGCTACGGGTTCCAGCACCTTACGCCGTCCGGTCCGCAAGCGGCGGAGGTCATCCAGCCCAATGCCGGTGAGCACTTTTGCAATTGGCTGTGCCTGCCCCCGAGCTAGGCGAGTAACGAGCGGTAGAGTTCCTGGATGCGACGCACCGATGTGTCGCGGTTGAAGTTTTCGCGCACGAAGGCGAGGCTGTTGTCCCGCAATTGTTTGCGCAGCGATTCTGAGCCGATTAGGGAACGTAACTGGCGTGCGAGATCTTGGGCGTCGCCGGGCGTGAATAGCAGTCCGGTTTTTTGGTCGAGCACCAGTTCGGGATTTCCGCCGACTCGCGATGCGACTACCGTGCAGGCGCTGGCCATGGCTTCGAGCAGTGAATTGGACAGCGCTTCGGAAAGCGAAGGCAGTACAAAAATGTCGATCTCGCGCAGCCACTCGCGCACATCGCCGACGCCTGGCTGAAAAACGCACTGCGCTCCTAGGCCGTGCTCGCGTGCCCGCGCTTCGAGAGCCGGGAGCATGGGGCCGTCGCCGACAATCAACAGCTTGAGACCGGGCGCGGCGTCGCGCACTTGGGCGAAGGCGTCAATTAAGGTGAGCAGTCCTTTCTCGGGTCGCAGTGCGCACACTACGCCGATCACCAACGATGCGTCTGCTACGGGCGGCGGGCGCAGTGGGGGGAGCGGACGGTAATGCTCGGTGTCGATCCAATTGAGGCACACGTGCAAGAGCTCCGGCCGCGCTCCTTCGTCCTCGATCATGTGGACGCGCATGGCATCGCAATTCACTACGATGCCGTGGGCCAGGCGATCCGTGAAGCGGGCCAGTTGCCGGTAGCGCGGCTGCAGGCCGCGATACGCGCGCTGGCTCGAAAGCACGACGGGGACTCCGAAGGAGCGCGCTACTGGGACGCCGAAACAGGTTAAGGGCAGGTCGAAGGTGTGCACCAGTTGGATGTTGTGGCGGCGGATGTACTGTCCCATTTGCCATGCGCCTTGGAGAGCGTTGAACGCCATGAAGGAGCGCACGGGCAGCACCAGAATCGGAATGCCGGCCTGACGCAATTCCTCGGCGCGGAAGCCGTCTTCGAAAAAGCAGCCGACGTGCGCGTCGAATTCGGATTTGTCGAGAGCTTGCGCCAGCTCGGCCATCTGGCGCTCGCTGCCGCCGAGACCCAGGGCACGGACCATCAGGAGCACTGGTTTAGGCTGCGCCGCGGGCATTAAGGAAGCATCGCTCCGAGCGTGGGCGTGCACGCGCACGTTACAATTGCATTTTGAATTCCACCACGCCTCTTCGTCTCGCCTACCTGGTGAGCCAATACCCCGCCGTAAACCACACATTCATCTTAAGGGAAATCAGGAAACTAAGAACGCTGGGCTGCGACATACAAGTGGTGTCGGTGCGCCGGCCGGACCGTCCTGTGGACGGGCTGGGTCCTGACGAGTTGGAAGAATACAAGCAGACGCTGGCGATTTTCGGAGCAGGGGCGGCGGCGATTGTGGGCGCGCACTGGAAGACTTTGGTGAGCCGTCCAATAGGATATTTCGCGGGCTTGGTGTATGCGGCGCGACTGGCGGGGTGGGACCTGCGTCAGATTTTTCTCAACTTGATGTATTTCGGCGAAGCAGTGGTGGCGGGTTCCTGGATTTGGAAGCGCGGGATGACGCACGTGCATTCACATTTTGCATCGACGCTCGAACTTTTTGTGGCGCGTGTCTTCCCGATTACTTTCTCGGCCACCATACATGGACCCGATGAGTTCAACGATGTCGTCGGATTCTACATGGCTGAAAAAGTGGCTTGTGCCGCATTTCTGTGTGCGATCAGCCACTATGCGCGAAGCCAACTGATGAAAGCTTCCGATCCAGTGCACTGGCACAAGCTGGATGTCTCACCTCTGGGTGTCGACCCCCGTGTGTTCGTGCCGCGGCCACATCGTGAGAATCCGGAGCGCTTCGAAATGCTGTGCGTGGGGCGCTTGGCGCCGGCTAAGGGGCATCACATTCTGGTGGAGGCGGTGGCGCGCCTGGTTCGCGAGGGACGCACGCCCCTGCGCCTGCGCTTGGTGGGCGATGGGCCGGCGCGGCCTAGTCTGGAACGCGCGATTCGCGATTTGGAGATGGAGAATTATGTAACGCTGGAAGGCTCCTTGAATCAGGACCGGGTGCGGGAGATGTACCGCGAGACGGATCTATTTGCGCTCACCAGTTTTGCCGAAGGTGTGCCGGTAGTGTTGATGGAGGCCATGGCGATGGAGATTCCTTGTCTGTCGACCTGGATCACCGGCATTCCAGAGTTAATCCGGCAAGGCGTCGATGGGTGGTTGGTGGCTCCGGGCGATGTGGAGCAGACGACCGAAGCACTAGCGAATTTGATCGATCAACCGGAATTGCGGCAGCGGCTGGGGAAGTCGGGGCGGCTGCGAGTGATGGAGAAGTACGATCTGGAACGGAATGTGATGAATCTTGAAAAAGTTTTTCAACGCAGGCTCACGAGCGCGCGAGTGGGGCTGGTAAAATAGCGCATGGCTGAACTTGATCCTGCGATTGGCACAGGGAATTGGAAGGCCTACACGCTTCCGATGGAGCGTATTTACACTGCCGC
Organism: Bryobacterales bacterium; assembly: GCA_963745995.1. GTDB lineage: Bacteria > Acidobacteriota > Terriglobia > Bryobacterales > Bryobacteraceae > Palsa-187. The sequence goes on along the minus strand of CAVUZF010000004.1, from coordinate 436,088 downwards.
GGAGCAGTGGAGGCGTAGTTTGGAGGGCGTGGAGAAGCCTTGGCTGTGTTGGAACGTCAGCCCGCGCTGGTCGCTGTTGCAGCAGAAACTGGTACGGCATGTAGGCTGGACTCCGGTGGTGGGCTTCGATCCGCGCGCTGGTGCGCCCCCAGTGATTCCGGAAGCGATTCTGATCGACTTTAACGAGAGCTTTCAGTTCCCTGTGATGTGGCCGCATTTTCCGCTGGAGTTTATGTTTCTGTGGGCTCCGCGGCTGGCTTTCTGGCACGCGGATCTGCTGTGCCGGTTCACGGTATTGGAACGACTCGCGTCCATGTTCGCCGCGTTACCGGACGGCACCATGGCCGCGGTGCTCGACAAGGGCGGTTTACGGAACTCCTTCAAGTTCAAATCACACCGCTACTGGGAGCTGTGCGGCTGCACGACGCGCGCCGCCAGTGCGGATCAATTCAAAAACGGCGCAGGGTGGTGGCGCTGCTGGGATCATCACATTAATTGCACGGACCCGGCGGAGCGCGCCCGCCGGAGCTCCTATTCCTACGATAGCGGCGTGGCTATTCTTTACTGGAAGAACAACTATAAGGGCCCAGTGGTTGACATCAGCATCAAGCTGGTCAACGAGGGGCATTGCAGCGAGATCACTTCCAAGAGTTACGTCGAGGGGCCAGATCATCGCAGTCCGCAGCGGAACCTGGCTTGGGAACTGGACCAGAACTATTCGCTCGATGAGGTAGCGAAGCGGCTGGGCATTGAGTCGTTACTCGACTAGCCCACGCGTTGCAAGACTTGCTCGAAGCCGGCGACGGCTGCATCCCAGGAGCCGTTTGCAATCACCCACTCGCGAGCAGCTAGGCCGAGTTGCCGGCGGTCACTTTCGTCGCTGAGTAAGCGGATGCACTCGTCCGCGAAGTCTTCCGGGCGGTCGGCTAAACGGATTTGACCGGGATGATGAACTGGAAGTCCTTCGGCGCCGACGGCTGTCGAAACCACGGGGACGCCGGCTGCCATGGCTTCGAAGATTTTTAAACGCGTGCCGCCACCAATGCGTAAGGGGACGATGGAAACACGCGAGCCCCATAGAAACGGGCGGACATCGGGAACGGTGCCAGTGACGTGAATGCTGGGGTCGGAGCCGGCGAGACGACGGATTTCGGGGGTGGGAGCGCGCCCGACGATGCCTAACGTGCATTTGGGGTGAGCGGCGCGAATGCGCGGCCAAATGTTTTCCATGAAAAATCGCATGCCGTCGATATTGGGGATCCAATTCATGGCGCCTACGAAAATCAAGTCACGGTAAGGTTCCGCACTCGCAGGTGGGGCGAAGTAATCGCAATCGACTCCGGTGGGAACCGCTGAGACGTTTTTGGACAATCCAAAGAGCCGGCGCGTGGTTTCGGAGTCGGTCTCGGAAACCGTGACGATGTGGCGCGCTTGATGGCAGATCGCATTCTCGTAGCGGAACATGCGTTTGGCTTGCGTGCGGAAGAAGGCCCGCTCGGCCCAGCGGCGGGCGTTTTGCGAATGCCGGCGCCAAATCACGGTTTCGACGTTGTGCTGGAAGAGAACGCTATGGTCCATGTGAGGGACGTTCTGCGCGGGGAACACGAAGTCGCACACCACGCTGTCGAAGTTGTGTTGCTCTATCAATTCGCGCAGCTTTCGCTCCATGTCGGTCGACTTGTAACGCGAAACGGAAAGCGGGAGGGAGGAAAAAAATGATCCGGCCAACTGCCGCACGAACCGTAGCGAGCGGCGCGGCGGGACGTTGTGTTGGATGGGATAGCAGAACGACGAATATTCGGAAGCGCGCCGCGGGCCTTGTTCCATGCCGGGCTGGGTGAATGCGACGTAATGGATTTCATGGCGGCGATGCAGACGGCGCAACATCTCGAGAGTGCGGATTTGTCCTCCGCGCTCAGTGGGATGCAGAAAATCTACTTTAACCCAGAGAATCTTCATCAGGCGGGCGCGAGCACGGCTTCGCTCGATTGCCATTCATCCTGGTTGCCGAGTAGGAACAGATCGCCCCAAATCTGCAGGTTGATGAGGTTCCACAAGCGGTCGGTGCAATCTTCCTGGCCGGACTGCTGGCGTTGAATGAGCCGCTCGATTTCACGGGTATCGAGATGCGCGGCGAGCAGGCGGTTGGGATCACGGAGGAGAGTGTAGAAGCGCTCGGCGCGGGGGTCCTTCAGCCACTGCTTCATGGGCGTTGGGAAACCCATTTTCTTGCGATGAATGATTTCATCCGGCAATAGGCCTTCGGCGGCTTTCTTCAAAATGTACTTGGCAGTGCCGTTGTGAATCTTTAGGCGATCGGGAATGGACGCGGCGAACTCCACTAAAGTATGGTCGAGAAGCGGGACACGGCTTTCGATGGAAGCGGCCATGCTCATCTGATCCTGCTTCATGAGTAATTCGACAAGATACGTTTTCTGATCGGCGTAGAGCATGCGCGAGAGCCGTGAGGCATTGGGACGCGCGTCGAAATAGCGCAAGTAATTGCGGTAGGCCGCGCCTTCCGGCTCGGCGTGCAAGCGTGCGCGCTGGTCTTTCGAAAACGGTCCGTAGAAATTGTCCAGAAGCAAAGAGGCCATCGAATCCTCGCGGCCCAGCGCGGTGTGGCCGATTTTGCGCCGCAATTCCGCCGAAAGCAGCGGCGTGGTCTGAATGCCGCGGCGCACACCCGCTCGCAACCAGGCTGGCGCGATTCGCCAAGCGGCCATGTGGCGCTCGTTGCGCAGGGTGTAGCCGTAGCGGCCATAACCGGCGAAGAGTTCGTCGCTGCCTTCGCCGGTGAGCACGACTTTCACTTCGCGCGATGCCAAGCGCGACACGAAGTAAAGCGAGACGCTGGAGGGCCAGGCGATGGGCTCATCTTCGTGCCAGATCAGGCGGGGCAATGCGCCGAAGAAATCGTCCATGGACACGCGGACTTCATGATGGTCGGTATCGAGCGAACGCGCGACCTGCGCAGCGTAACCCAGTTCGCTATAGGGGGCCTCGGCGTAGCCCACGGAGAAGGTCTTGATCTTCTCCGCCACCATGCCGCGCATCAGGGCGGCGATGAGACTGGAATCGATGCCGCCGCTCAAGAACACGCCGAGAGGCACGTCGCTCATCAGGCGCATGCGGACGGTTTCTTCCAGGCGCTGGCGCAGCTCGGCGATCCAGGACGCATCGTCACGTTCGGCGGCGGCGCCGGCCTGGGGAACGTCCCAATATTGTTGGATGGTAAGGCGCGGCGAATCACCCGAGAGTTCCAGTGTCAAGTGATGACCTGGCATCAATTTGCGGATTCCCGCAAACAACGTTTCGTCGCCACTGGTGTAGCCGAACGCGAGGTACTCCGGGAGCAGGCTAGCCTCGAACTTGGTGCGAATCTCGGGGTGTTGCAGCAGACCTTTGATCTCGGAGGCGAAGGCGAACAGGCGGCCGTCCCAGAAATAGTAGAAGGGCTTGATGCCTAGACGGTCGCGCGCGCAGAATAACGTGCGCTTGTTCTGGTCCCACAGGGCGAAGGAAAACATCCCCCGAAAACGTTTGACGCAATCAGGGCCGAATTGTTCGTAGGCGTGGAGGATGGTTTCGGTGTCGCAGGCGGTGCGATAGCGATGTCCGGCTTGTTCGAGTTCGGGGCGAAGTGACGCGTGGTTGAAGATCTCGCCGTTGTAAACGATCCACCGGTCGCGATCCTCGTTGGTCATGGGCTGCGCGCCGGCAGCGACGTCGATGATGCTTAAGCGGCGGTGGCCCAGATGAGCCCAAGCGTCCTGGTGGTAACCGAAGCCATCGGGACCGCGATGCTCCAGCACCGTCGTCATGCGCTCTACGATGGTGGATTGCGGATCGCCGGGACGGCTCGTTACAAAGCCTGCGATCCCGCACATGCCGCGATTATAGCAAGTTGCATATTAGGACTGCGGTCCGGAACCGGGGGCGGGACGGCTGACCTGTGTAACCTTCCACAGTTTCTGGGGTGACACGAAGAAAACCGAGACCGCGCAGAGGGAGGCCGCGCACATCACCAAGAACGTACGGATGGGCGAGGTGATTCGCTTGAGAATGAATTTCTCGGGCATTAGCAGATCCAACAGTCCCAAAGCGTAGAACAGTGCCAAGGCCCCTAGCGACCAAATGCGCCAGGGCGGGGGCAGACCGAAAGCGGAAAGGGTTAAAAACAAGAGCGTGTAAGGAAGAAGCAGGCGGCCCACTTTCTGCGATACAAAATGGAAGCGCATCGGATTGGCGGAGCTTAGCAGCGCGGGATGGCGCAGGAAGACTTGCCACAGGCCTCCGAGAGTGCGCAGTTTGCGCCGGAATTCGGATTTGAGAGCAGTCGGGAAATCGAAGGCTTTGGCGGCCGGTTCCAGGATGATGCGGTAGCCACGGAACAGACAAGGCAGCAACATTACCACGTCGTCGATCAGCGTATCGGGAGGAATCGGTTCCGCCAGCGCACGGCGCATCGCATAATACGGACCGTTGGTACCGAAGGTCGAGCCGATGCGGCTCATGTGTTTGCGTATCCAGATTTCGTAGCGCCAGTAGAGTCCAAAATCGGACTCCTCGCGGCGCTCGCCTTTGAGGATATGCAACTCCGCGCTCACAGCTCCCACGGTGGGATCGGCGAAGCACGCAATGAGCTGGCGCAGGCTGTCGGGGGCCAGGGCTTGGCGAACATCGGTCAGCACCAGGATCTCGCCATTCAGCCGGGGGATCGCGGCATTGAGCGCCGCCGCCTTTCCGCCCCTGGGTACCCGCATCAGTTGGACGCCGCGGGATGCGAACTCGGTGGCGATGGCTTCAGTGCCGTCGGTGGAGGCGTCGGAGACTACCGTGATTTCCATCAGCTCACGCGGATAGTCGAGTGCCAGCACCGATTCGAGTTTGGCGCGTAAGAATTGCTGGCCGTTGTGAACGGCAATGACCACGGACACCGGTCGCGCAATGAATTCCTTGCGGATGGGCGGCGCCGAGCGGCGGTGCAGCACCAGCAGGATCGGGTAGCCGAGAGTGACGTAAAAGAGGACAGCTGCGGATAGCAGGAACAGTACAGCGGCGATGGTGTGCATTCGGGCTACTCTGGCCGCCCGTGGACCAGTTGCGGAAAGGAATTGCTAAGACGAGGGATAGAATGCACCTTTCATCTAGTATAGTTCCGACCTACGCGGCGGCTGATTTCCTGAACGGGTCTGAGGAAGGCCTGAGCCAGGAACTGCACTTCATTCGGCTCCACGACACCGAACATTCTGACCAACGCGAGATAGGCGATGCTGAATACGACGCCGCAGACCAACAACAGGAGCACCGGGCGCGACCCCAGCATCAGGAACTGGATGCCTGCTGCGACGCCCGCCGCGGCGGCGGCACTCACGGCCAGCTTCGCCGTCGCTCCCAAGAGCGGCAGATGGCGCCGTCCCAGATGCAGCACACGAGCGAAGATCCAGGCCTGGACGGCACGGTCGGCAACACCAATGATCATCACGGAGCTGATCGCGCCGATCATTCCGAAACGCGGGGTGGCCCACCACAACGCTACCAACAGAACCACGAAAAAGGCCAGCTTTATTCTCAACAATAGGTAGCGGTATTCCGCGTAGGCGCGAACGATGGGGTCGAACAGGAGAATCCCCAGAGGCAATAGCGTCAGGTTGATGCGGAAGATTGGCCAGCTGGCAGCGTAGCGTTGGGAGAACAAAAATATAATAAATTGCTGGCCCACAACCATCAGGAAGGCGTAGACGGGAAACAGCACAGCCGCCAATTTGCGCATGGATCGCAGGGCCAGGTAGAGGATCTGATCGGTTTGATTATCGCGTTGCAGGGCCGCCATCTGCGAGATCAGGACGCTGCTGGTGGCGTCGCTGAGCAATTGCACTAGAGGCAACTGGAAGCAGCCGATGGAATACACTGCAAACGCGGCGGCGCCGAACTGGTTGGACACAAAATAATTGTGCAGATCGGACTGGAAATACCACACCATTCCCATCAGTCCCAAGGGCGTTGCGTACGACATCTGGTCGCCAAGCAGATGAAAGTCGATGTGCCGCCAGAAGCCGGGAAAGCGCAGCGCCAAGTAATACAAAAAAATAGCCAACGCAAAAATGCCATAGGCAATCGCCGCCCAGATAAGCGAATTGACGGTTCCCCATAGAATGGCGGCGGTGAGGAACAGACTGGTTCGCATGATTTGCGCGATGATCGAAACGGTCATGGCCAGCTTCAATTCCTGATTTGCGATGGGTACGATTTCCACCAGCGAACTGGGAATCCACAAGAGGATGGTGGCTCCGATCAACGGTGCGTAGCGCCGGATCTCGGGCTCCTTTGAAACGAGCGACAAAATACCGGGCCACAGCGTCACCGCCAAGGCGGCAAGCAGTGCGACCGCAGACAGAATCAGGATGGTGTTGAGAACTACTGGACCGCGACGCTCGCGTTCGCGCGGCAGGAAGTAGTACACATTCATGCCAAAGCCGAAGGGAACTACGTTCATGGCGGTGTTTACCACCAGGAAAACTTGTTTGTAAAGTCCCAGCGCGCCGGGCGTCAGCTTGCGCGCCAACAGGATTGGCAGCGCCACCGCGATTGCGAAAGCCACGGTGCGGCCAAACAAGATCATGACCGCCCCTTCGGTATTGCTGGGAGCGCGCTGCGGTTCTGCGATGATTTCTTCGGACGCCAAACATCAGTATCTCAAGGATTCGGATGGTCGCGACCGCGTGCGAATGGGCAGCTCCAGCGACCAACTATAATCGGAAGTGTGAACCCCTGTCCGTCTCGCGCGCGCCGGTACGCGCCGGCATGCTGAAACTGGGAATCTGGCGTCTCGACCAGCATCCCGCCGCCGGCCGCGCACCGCTGGCGTGGCTGCGTTCAAACCACGTAGATTACCGGTTGCTGCGCGCCTCGCAGCCGCCCTCGGCGAAAGCCATCGCGGTATTCGAGGACATTATGCGGGACCTGCGTTTAAGCAGCGGCGTTTTTCGCACAACCGAGGCGGGCCGCTTTCGCGCACTGGATGCCTGGGTAACGCCCATCCTCCAAGCTCACTTTCCGAGCGAGGCGCCTTTGGTCGTTTTTGACTGGGCGGTTTCCGACGCGATTACCTCCGTGGCCTGGCACAAGGAACTCATCGGAGCGTTTCCGAATTTGCGTTTCACGGCGTCGGATCTGCATCTTTATCTGCTCGAGATGCAGGTGCCCGATGGCGGATCCTTCATACTCGAATCTTCCGGCGCGGCCCTGCAATATATCCGTCCGCCGTGGGTGATTCGCCTGGATCCTCCGGAGCCAGCTTGGTTGATTGTGAACAGCGCCCTGGCCCGGCGAGCACGAGAAAGCCTGGCGGCGTTAGAGGAACAGCACCACATCGATCCTTCCCGTATCGAATTTCCCGAAGGTGTGGAGACCGTACACAGCGGACCGGTTCGGTTTGCCAAAATCCCGTTCCTTCATCCTGAGGCGCTGGCGCTTAGCCACACCGCATCTTCTTTCCGCATCGTGCGACATTCGGTGTTCGAGCCGACCGCCGAGAGGGCGCAGGTGGTGCGCACCATGAATATCTTCAACCCGGTTTACTTCGATAGGGCGCGCCTGGAATTGGGCGCGCAGAGCGTCTGGCACAGTCTGGTTACTGGGGGATTATGGATCGTGGGCCGGACGGTGGACTCGGCGACGGGCCAGCATCGGCTCTCCATTCTGCGAAAAACCGTGGACCGATTTGAGCTGGAGCGCCGCTTCGACGAAAGTTCTGAGATTGAAGATATAGCGCTGGCCATTCGCCCCTGATTTCCTCCCCGCGACCTATTGCGACCGGCGCCAGAAGACTCCGCTGTCGTCGACCGGAACAATTGATTCGGCGATATGGTTCTGATCGCGATAATCGTGTACCGCTTTTCTACATGCTGGAATGCCGCCGTAGTCATCGATCAGACAAAAGCCACCTGGCTGCAGCTTGGGATACAGATTGATTAGAGCGTCCCAGGTCGATTCGTACAGATCCCCGTCCAGGCGCATCAAGGCCAGGCTGGTGATCGGCGCTGTAGGCAAAGTGTCCTTGAACCAGCCCTCCAGAAAGGTGACCCGCTCGTCCAACAAGCCGAATCTGCGGAAGTTCGCCTGCACGACTTCCCGTGGAATCGCTAGCTGATCGAACTTATAAAACGCTTCCGCCCGCTCTTCCTGGGCGTCGGCCGGGTAGAGTTCGGCGTTCGGTTTAGGGACTCCGCGAAAAGAATCGGCAGCGAACAATTGCTTGTCCGATCCATAGAGCTTCAGAATTGCCTTCATGAAGATCGTGGTCCCACCGCGCCAGATACCGGTCTCGATGACGTCGCCTTCGATGCCGTCCTCCAGCACTGCCCTAAGGCATTGGTACACATTGTCCAAGCGCTTTTGGCCAATCATCGTCAGACCGTCGGCTGGCCAAGACAAACCGTTTGCGATCGTCTCGGGAGTGATGCTGACTCGTTTGTGCACGTAATAGGACTTGAGCGCCAGTAGTTTTCCAATGGGCGCATACAACTTGGCTTTCCAGCTACCCCGGACCAATTGGAGGCGGTGATATTCCTCGGTATCGGAATAGATGGTTCCTAAGAGGCACTTCTTTAGTAGATCCAGATAGGCTTCTTCGGCGTCAAGAGTCTGAATTCGATTGGATGTGGAGTTGGACATCATTACGATGGCGTTTCCTGCCGCTCATGTTAACAGACTTGATGTTGCGAGAGAGCGCTCGGTGTCCGTCCTTAGTCTAACGTATCCTGCGATTTCATCCGATTATCACAAATACACTCATTCCACTCTCGCATGGGATACTAGCACTATGTCATTGTCTTTCCGCACCTCAAATGTCGCTGTGTTTGGTCTCGGTTACGTAGGCTGCGTCACGGCGGCATGCTTGGCCCGGCTGGGCCATCGGGTCACGGGAATCGATAAAGATCCTTCCAAAGTGCGCGCGGTGATGGAGAAGCGGGCTCCCTTTTACGAACCCGGACTCGAGCAAATTATTGAAGAAACAGTGGCGGCAGGACTCCTGAGGGCCACATCCGAAGCGGAAGACGCGCTGGCTGAGGCGGATGTGGTGCTGCTGTGCGTAGGCACGCCTTCGGCGGCAAACGGCAATTTGGGCTTGGATCAGCTTCGCCAAGTCACCGACGAAGTGGCAGCGGTTCTGCCGAAGCTATCCAAGCCGCTGGTGGTGGCCGTCCGCAGCACGGTTTTTCCGGGAACCTGCGAAGAGGTGGTGATTCCGCGGCTGACCGGGTCCGGTCTGGTGAGCGTGGTTTCCAATCCGGAGTTTCTGCGCGAAGGCGCCGCGGTGCGGGATTTCGTGGAGCCGGCCCTGGTGGTGGTGGGCGGCAGCGACCGCGCGGCGGTGGAAAAGGTGGCGTCCTTTACGCTTCGATAAAGGTCGAGCCGTGCCTGGTGACGCTGCGCACCGCCGAGATGATCAAGTACGCCTGCAACGCGTTTCACGCGGTGAAGATCGCCTTCGCGAATGAAGTCGGCGCGCTGGGCGAGATTCTGGGAATCGACGCTCGCGAGGTGATGGAGACGCTGTGCCAAGACCAGCAGCTCAATATCTCTAAGGCGTATCTCAAGCCCGGCTTCGCGTTTGGCGGTTCCTGCCTGCCGAAAGATCTGCGGGCGCTGAACTATCGCGCCGGCCGCCTGGATGTGAAGCTGCCGATGCTGAGCGCGGTGCTGCCCAGCAACGACGAACATTTGCGGCGGGCCACTACGGCGGTGCTCGATCTTCCGCCCGGACGCATCGGCGTTGTCGGTCTGGCGTTCAAGGAGAATACCGACGATCTGCGCGAGAGCCCGGTGGTCACCCTGCTCGAAAATCTGATCGGCAAAGGACGCGACTTGCGCGTGTGGGATCCGCACATCCGCATGGACAGCATCTACGGCAGCAACCGCAACTTCCTGATGAACGCGATTCCGCATATCGGCCGCTTGATGGAACCGACGCTCGAAGGTCTGGTCGGCTGGGCGGAACACCTGGTGGTGACGCAAAGCCCGGGCGCGAAGGTCTCCGCTGTTGTCGCGCAAAGTGGCCTTCCGGTGCTGGATCTGGTGGGCGGCATGGCGGGCGGCGTGGCGGTGCCCGCGATCTCGTAAGCCGAGCCCATGATCCGCCTCTTCCGAGTCATTTTACCGGCCAGCATCCTCACTCTTTTCTTTCTGAAGCTTTGTTACTGGTGGCATCCTACGCCCTCGCGGCGTACTTCGATGCCGGGTTGAACGCGAACCCATTCCTGCTCGACCAGCAAGGATGGCAGTCCATTGCCATCATGGCAGGGCTGTTGTTGGCGGCGATGTACCTTACCAGGATGTATAGCGACCTGCGGAACGCCGGGCCCATTCGCTTGCTGCAGTCCCTGGCTTTTGTGATGGGCGTGGCGCTGTTGGCGCAAGCCATGTTCACCTACCTAAAACTGGACTGGGCGTTGCCGCAACGCATTGTGATCCGCGGCGGCGTGCTAGCATTTATTTTGCTGTTCGGATGGCGGCTGCTCTTCAGCGCAGCCATCCGGCATAAGATCGGACTGAGGCGGGTGCTTTTTATCGGCTGGTCTCGGTAGTCGCCGACTTGATTGACCATCTCAACCTGCATCCGGAGTTGGGATTTACTCCGATTGGCTACTTGAATTACCACGGGACGGAGGAGGCCCAGCCAGCGAACGTGGCATATTTGGGGGCAATGACGAATTTGCACGGCGTCCTGGAAGAACAACGTCCCGACTGGATCGTGATTGGGGACCGCAGTCTGATCGCCCCCAATGTAGTCGACGATCTTCTGGAACTGCGTTTCGGTGGCGTACAGACCGAAGCCGCCGCTGGCTTCTACGAGAAAATTTGCGGGCGAATCTGTCTGGCAGAAATTCAACCACAACAAATGATTTTCAGCAGAAGCCTGCAGCCGGACCCGATGAAGGTCAGATTGCAATCGATGTACTCGACTGTGATTGTGATGCTTAGTCTTCCGGTTACGCTTCCTCTGTTCGTTTTTTTTGCTCTGATGGTGCGGTTAGGCTCTAAGGGGCCGGTGCTGGTGCGCGAATCCCGCGTCGGAATTCACGGTGCGGTGTTTCACAGTTACCGGTTTCGTTCCACCGAGTATGGGATTCATCCGCCGCGTCACACCGGAATCGGTAAAGTTCTGACACGCTTCGGATTGGATGGACTACCGCAAATATGGAACGTATTCCGCGGGCAGATGTCGTTTGTAGGACCGGATGCCGATCCGCCGGAGTTCGCATCGATTTTGGATAAAGCCATCCCGATCTATGGGCAGCGCGCCTCGATCCGCCCTGGAATTACCGGATGGGCGCAGATTAATCAGCGCGCAGAAGGATCGACGGGCGATGCCATCCGGCGTTCCGAGTACGATCTTTACTACATTGAAAATGTGTCACCTTTGCTGGACTTTTTTGTATTGTTGAGTTGGTTCCGCGATGCCATTCTGCACGGCGACTTTCGGGCGTGATGCGGCAACCCGGTTATAATTGGACCGATGGCGGAACTCAGTGAAGAGATTACCGTTCGGCGCCTGCCGGACGGTGAACCTCGGCCTGGTTTGCTGGAACACCGCGAGCGGAGACACTTTCTGATTTCCAAGCTGGCTCAGTGGGCGGAATTCGAGGCTGGATCGCTGATCGAAATTCAATCTGAAAAAGCCGTCTACTTGGGTCAGGTTTTGGGCCAGCAAGAGGCTTCGCTGGCCGTTTCTATCGAGCACGCTTTGAATCGCGGCGCACTGACGGAAATCGAGAAAGTATGGCAGGGACAGCAACCGGCTTGAGTGTCTTGGGCTAATGGACACGATCGGAACAGGCCTTGCGCTCCGGACCGTATTGTGGACCTGCGGCGAGACTTTTTTAGTCGCTCTGTTTCTCACCCCGATTCTTCGCGACATTTTCCGCGCATACTATTTAGTCGACCGGCCGGGCTTTAGAAAAATCCACGCCTACCCGATTCCGCGTCTGGGAGGCGTTGCGATCGCAGCGGCTTATACGGTTGGCCTGCTGGGATTCAAAGACAACGAACTGAGCTGGAAGATTCTGCCGGGAGCAGGCGTCGTCGTTACGATTGGGATTTTGGACGACTTTGTGGACCTTCCGCCCTGGTACAAACTGCTCGGGCAAACGGCCGCGGCGAGCATCGCGTTCTGGATGGGGATTCGCGTTCCCGGTCCGCTCCCCGTCAGTTTTGCGATTACAGTATTCTGGCTGCTGCTGGCCGCGAACTCGTTCAATTTGATTGACGGCCTGGACGGCCTGTGCACGGGGATGGGCTTGATTGCCACGCTGGCATTATTCCTGCTCAGTTGGATCGAGAGCAACTTGGAACTTCAGAAGGCGATCCTGCCGCTGGTGGGCGCGGCGATTGGATTCCTGTGCTACAACTTTTCGCGCGCGACGATATTTTTGGGCGATTCCGGGGCTCTGTTGATCGGCTTCCTGGTCGGCTGCTGCAGCGTTCTCTGGACTATGGAACCGAGCGTCCAGGGAGCGGCTTGGGGAGCACCGCTGCTGCTCGCTGCGATCCCTTTGATGGAGGTCATCTTGTCGGTCGCACGGCGCTCTTTGCAGCGGCGGCCTTTGTTTGGCGCGGACCAGGGCCACATTCATCATCGCTTGCTGGAGCGGGGGTTGACCCGGCGGGGTGCGGTCCTCAGTCTCTACGGGTGGGCCATCGTCAGCGCGGCATTTGGAGTCGCGTTGGCTTACCGTCCTCTCAAACGATGGCAGTTGCCGGTGATTGTGGGCTTTTGCATCACAGCATGCGCCGGCGTGTGGCAGTTAAGGTACCCTGAATTTGCGGAAGCCACGCAGTTATTGGTGCGTGGTGAATTCCGCAAAGCGCTGCGAGGTAAAGATGCGGGCTGAGTCTTTGCTCCTTCCCAAGCTGCTCGACGTGGTATTGATTGCCGCAGGTTTCGGGGCTGCAATTCTCGCCTATAGCATTTTCTACCCGGACAATTACGGCTACCTTACATCCGATGAGGTGCTGTTGGGATTCGTGACCGATGTATGCACCGTCTGGGTGGGTTTTCAGCTGCTTGAAGCAACCGGCGATGTGCACTTCATGGATCTGCTGCTGGTTGGCACCGGGTTGGACCTGATTGCGCAGGCGTTGCTGAATTATTTCGCGCTCTTGACACGCAGTCTTTTTTTAATCGTGGCGGGAGTGCTCGTGTCCGCGATGCTGCTCAGTTTAACCAAGCGTTGGCTGCGCACCGCCAGTGCCGGGTCGCCGAGGGGGATCTTGATGGTAGGACTCGATCCGCTCACGCAGCGGCTCGCAAGCTCGCTTGGCCAGCCGGTGCTGGGGATGGTGGGCGACGCATCGGCGTGTCCCGCGGGGATTCCGCACTTAGGCGAGGAGAGTGAGCTAGAAGAGGTGCTGGAGCGCACTCGGCCGGCGTATATTTTGATGAGCGATACCTCTCTGGCGCGAATTTCTCCCTCGCTACTGCTGCCACAGCGCTTGCGCGGAGTCATGGTAAGGACCACGCCGGGATTGTACGAATCACAACTGCAGCGCATTTACTGCCGCGGATCGCAGCCGGTGGATCTCCTGCTCTCTCCGGCCCTGTCACCGGAAAGCCGCATCTTGGCTATTCAAGCGATTTACACCAACCTGATTGGGCTGGTTTTGTTGATCGTGCTTTCTCCGGTGCTCTTCGTCGTGAGCCTAGCCGTGGCTTTGTTTTCCGGCGCCGGACCCGTTTTCGAGACCGTGGAGTGCTCCGGATTTCGCAACATCCCTTTTTTGCTGTTGCGGTTTCGTACGCGACGCAGCGGCAAGAAGGGGGGGGCCACCTGGATTGGTTCACTGATCTCCCGCTGGCATCTGGTCAATCTGCCGCAGCTTTTTAATGTGGTGCGCGGCGAGATGGCGTTGTTCGGTCCGCGACCCGTCCGGCGGGCTTTTGCCCAGCGCTTGACGGAAATTATGCCGTTTTATGCTATGCGGCTTTCGGTGAAGCCGGGTTTGATCGGATGGGCGCCGCGTCCCACGGGATTGGTATTCGCCAACGAATTGACGCAGATTGAATACGACCTGTACTACGTGAAGCACAATTCCCCGCAATTGGATGCGGAGATTCTGATGCGAACTCTGTCCGGCGGACCGCAGCAACTGGCTTACGAAGAAGCATCCGAAGCTGGCTGAGCAGGGCCATTCCGAGAGCTAGCGGTCCGCGTTTCAAAGCGCTTCTTCAAGCGCAGAAAGGGGCGCTCGACGACCCAGTAAGAAGCGCTGGCGGCCACGATTACCGCAAGAATTGTTACGAGCAGCGAAAAAGAGGGCCACGCGACGAGCCGTTTTCTGATCGGTCCGATTACGACTTGTTGGTACAAGTACACCGAGTATGAAATGGTGCCGAGGTAGCGCATCCAGCTCCAGTTCAGGGTTATTCCGAAACCCGCAGCGGGATGGGCGATTGTTTGCACGATCAATACTGCGACCAACAGGGGGTCGACTACGAAACCCGCTGCATCGCGATAAGTGCTCCCGAACTGCAACGCCAGGGCCGTGGATGCTGCCAACAAGGCGAGAGTCACCAGGGACAGCCACCAGGAGGCACATAGCCGCCGCCAGAGATCCGTCCACACATTGGCGCGAAGTGCCACGGCCAGCAGGCATCCGATGAGCAGATGGTCGGCCCGCGTATCGAAGGCTTCGTAGATGTAACCTTGATCGCGGTGCAGCCAAAAGACCAGAGCTTCGCGGTAGAGCGCTATAACCACAACTGCGGTTGTCAGAAACTTAAGGCGGTTGCGAGTGTGCTTCAAGAGCAGGAAGAATAGCGGCCACAATAAATAGAATTGTTCCTCGACTCCAAGCGACCAAGTATGGCTGAAGTCGGTGTCGGGATCGCCATAGAGAGCCTGATAATAGTTGTTTACATAGAACAATGAACTGATGGCTTGCGCCACTACATAGCGCTTATGCATCAGCAGCAGGGCGGCGCTCACCAGCAGCCAGTAGGCGTAGAAAGCGGGAAAAATACGCAGACTTCGCCGGATATAGAACAACTTGAGCGAAATCCTGCCGGACTTTTCCTCTTCCTTTAACAGAAGCCAAGTGATCAGGAAGCCGCTCAGAACGAAGAATGTCAGCACGCCCAGGCCTCCGGGGGCCCAATTCATGCCGAGGTGGTAAAAAACGACCAGGAAAGCAGCTATAGCGCGCAGGCCGTCCAGAGAAGGCAGGTGACTCTTCGCGAGGCCGACGCCGAGTGGACCGGTCAATGCCGGCCGGTCTTCCGAGATGGTTTCGCCACGTAGGGTAGTCATCGCCGTAGTCTGCTCTTCGTCAAGGAAAGGTACTGAGTGCTGGATTGAAATCCATTATCTCTTAGCACATCTAGGGCTGCTGCTAAACAATCTAAAATTCATAGGCGACCCTATGGCTTAGTGATGTTTCTGCCGATGTTATTCTGAAAAAGTGAGAGCCCCGACGCAGTCCGTAGCGCTACCCGCACAGCCGGCGCCGTGGCGCGGAACTGTGAATCGCGCTCCTCGGCCATTCCAGCCTGTGGCTATCCCCAACCCCGATTCGGACCTACTCCTGAAGCTGGCCTTTGCGTTTTTCGTGGTCGACCTGTTTGTGACCGTGAGCCGGCTGCTGGAGATCTTAACCCTAGCTGGGAACTTCCGGATTCCCTACCTAGGAGTCACTCTGCACGTCGTTACTTTGGTTCTGGCTTTGATCAGCGGCGGCGCGCGCCGGGTGGTGGCCTCACGTATGGGCATCCTCGTGGGATTATTCACGGCCTGGATGATGGTGTGCACGCTGATGAGCACCTGGAGAGGCGGATCCGCCGATACATTAGCGCGGGAGTGGATCCCGTCGCTCATTATTTTTGCCAGTTGCGGAACGGTGGTGACGTTGTCGCAGTGCCGCACGGTCTCGGCCGTCCTGGCCGGCGCGACCGCACTCATCGCGGTGGCCAGTTACGGTTTAGGCACGCTTAAAGAGGATCGCCTCTCATTCGAAGCTGGCACATTGGGCGGTGCGAACGAACTCTCGATGTTGCTGGTATTGGGTGCGCCCTTTTTCCTGGTGCCGATCCTTTCGCAGCGCACTTCGGCCATCCGCAAGGTGGTAGCCCTGGCCTTCGGCGCCCTGGTGGTGGTTGTAGTGGTCAAGTCCGCGTCCAGAAGCAGTCTTCTGGCCCTGGTTTCGATTCTCCTAGTGTTGTTCTGGACCAGTCCGTTCGCCGGCAAAATCAAACTCGGACTGTTGACGGTAGCTCTGATTGCCGTTTTCCTGATGGTGACACCGCGGCAAATCCTGTCGCGTTATTCAACTATATTCAACGATGCGCAAACCGGTGACGAAATCGCCACCTCCGCCCAGGAATCCTCGATGGCTCGCCAGCACCTGCTGGAGCAGAGTTTGAGGTTGACACTGGAGCATCCCATCTTCGGTTTGGGACCGGGTGTGTTTGTGGTGGGAGAGGCTCAGTTGGCGTCGGCGGAAGGTCAAAAGGCAGCGTGGCACGTCTCGCACAATTCCTACACGCAAGTATCCTCGGAAATGGGCATCCCCGGCTTTCTGCTTTACCTGGGAGCGCTGTTGACTACCTTCAGGAATGTGTTCTGGTTCCGTTCCCACAGCCGCATCGATGCTATGGGCAGAGCTTCCGCGATAGGCTTGGCTTTGTTGCTTTCACTGATTGGCCTGTGCGTCACGCTCATGTTCAGCAGTAACGCGTATCTGGCCTATCTGCCAATGCTGATGGGCCTGAGTGTGGCCTTTCGAAACAGTCTCGAGTTCGAAATGGGACGGCACTCGCAGGCCGCGGTGTTGACAACGCCAGAACCACCCGTGGGCGCAACCGCCAAGCCGGCGGTCAAGAGTGCGGGCAAGCCCCTCTACCGCTTTCTGGGACGTCCCCGCCGAACCGGAGCCTAAATGGGCTGTGCGTTCCGGGCCGGCGCGATTTCATATTTCATTTCGATCTAGATACTTCCAAGTTTCGCGCGCACGCGGCTGGCCCGCGCGCCTGCTACAAGTCGAGCCGGGTGGCGCTCCACCCGGAGGAATCTATGATCGAGTTTCGAATTGCCCCATTGCCGATTTTGCAGGCGGGCCTGGTGGCCGGCCTGCTGATCCTGGCCAGCGGTCCACTGGCTGCGCAAACTCAGGTGGACCTGAAGACTCAAACTAAAGACGTTGATTTTTCGGGAGCGCCTACTACCAAGCCGGTGAAAGCCGGCACCGCGCTGCCCGCCACTTGCGGCGCTGGCGAGTTTTTCTTCAAGACCAACGCGGCTCCGGGAGGGAACCTGTATCTCTGTACGGCGGCCAATACCTGGACGCAGAGCGGGCTTACGTCGCCATCGCAGGCGACTGATTTCCTGGTCACGGCTCTCGGGGCGTCGGCGACGATTCAGTGCACGGTGTGCCAGTACGGCATCGGAGAAAAGACTTTCGTGGTCTCCTCCAACATGAGTGCCGGTTCCCTCACCGGCACGGGCGGGAACGCGACGGTGTTTTTCTTTCTGAATCCAAGCGGCACGCCC
This sequence comes from Bryobacterales bacterium, assembly GCA_963745995.1. Classification (GTDB taxonomy): domain Bacteria; phylum Acidobacteriota; class Terriglobia; order Bryobacterales; family Bryobacteraceae; genus Palsa-187. The sequence continues at coordinate 418,539 of CAVUZF010000004.1, read as the reverse complement.
CAGTTCGGTTACGACGGAACAACGGTGACCGGTGCCACGCTAACGGGTTTGGCTGGCCAGGCGTTGATTACCTCGTTTCCGGGGGACTCGATTCCCCTGGCCACCTGCACGGTAGCCGCGAATGTGTTCACGGCGTGTACGGATTTCCGCGCGGTCTACCGCCGCAGCGTGGCGATTGCCGGCAGCGGAATCGTGGTTCTGGAGGATCCGTCCAGTGGACTGACGACGTACGCGGTAAATCCGGCGGTGGTGGGCCTGTTGGGGGGCTCAAATGCCTGGACCGGGAACAATGACTTCTCCGGCGCGTCGCACACGCTGCCGGCTAAGGCCGGCACCGTCGCCAACCGCCCAGCCACTTGCACGGTTGGGGAATTGTACTTCGCCACGGATGCCGCGACGGCCGGTAAGAATCTGCACTTCTGCACGGCGGCAAATGTCTGGACGGTTACGCCGTAAGGGAGATGGACTATGAAATCCACAATTCTCATTCTTGTATTCAGCATGTTGTGCCGCGGCGCGGTGGTTTCGGTGTGCACGGCGGGGTGCACCACAACGTCGCTGCAGACTGCGCTCGACTCCTTAGCTGCTTGCGGCGACACGATCCAGATCAAGAGCAGCGAAACCCAAACCGGGAACTTTACCGTCACTTATCGGAATTGCGACGCTAACCCGATCACGGTTACCAGCGATCGCGGCGCGTGGCTGCCGCCAGCTAGCGCGCGCATCACGCCCTCGCATCTTGCCAATATGGCGCAGATCACCACGCCCAACACCAACCCGGCGATGGCTGGAGTTCTGGACAGCATGAGCCGGCCGCCCTCCGGCTGGAAGTTCATCGGCATTGCATTTTCAACAGTCAGCAGCAGTGGGACGTTCGAGATTGTGGGCTTCAACCCGAGCGGCGATGCCGCTAATGCGACGCAGATTGCGGATAATATCACCTTCGACAGGTGCTACTTCTATGCGCCCTCAGTCTACACGACGCAGAGCGTACTCGATGTGATACGTGGCGACGTGACCAATCTGACCGTGAAGAATAGCTTCTTTGGCGATGCGTTTTATATCGGCGATATTGAGACCCACGGGCTGCGCATGCTCACCACCGCGGGCCCCATCACGGCCACCAATAACTTCATCACCACTTCCGGCATACCGATTTTCGTGGGCGGCGCCACGCCTTCCTTCCCTACCTATTTGGAGAACGGGCTCACGGTGCAATACAACTACTTCTGGCGGCCGTGGAAGTGGAATGGGGATCCAGCACAGCCGTTTGCCGCCGACTATGCCGCCGCCGCTGCAGGGACTTTTCGCACTGGGCCGCATAGCATTAGCAACGTAAGCAGCAGCGGCGTTATTACGGTCCCGGACGTGCCGCCGTTTATACCGGGGAGTCTGTTGACCATTTCCGGAGTGGCCGGCTGTACGGTGGCCAACGCGGCCAACTGGCGCATGACACAGTTGAGTGGAACGACCTTTCAATTGCTCAACTTCCCGGGATGCAACTCAAGCTACACCAGCGGCGGAACGGTGAATGAGTACGCCATCACTGTTTGTACAAAGAATTTGGGGGAACTGAAGTGGGGGTCGGGCACCTGGCAATACAACGTCGGCGAGAACGCGTGGTGGGCCAACCAGTGCCAGGCGCAGTATAACGGGTTCACGGACACGTTCCGGACGCAATGGGATTGGTCGGTTACTTCGTCCTCCATCGGCACCTTTGCATTTACGGATGCGAGCCATCTGACCTGGACCGGAACATACCGGATCGGCAACATCGCCAGCGGCGCGAACTCGAGTGCCGTGGGGGATCTCGGAATTTGCATATCGATGCCCACGACAGGCACCGAATGTCATCCGATTGCTTCCTTCGGAGCAGGGACGATGGTCACGTCCGCTCCATTCAGTGCATCTCCAAGCGGAGCACGAATCGGGTGGATCAGTTACACCGGCAGTGCCGCGCTTAACAATCTCAAAATAATGAACAACGTTTACAAAAACGCAGATCACGGGCTTTCGGTGCTGGCGTGCTCATTTTCAAACGGCACGTCTTGTATGCATGGGCACCGCGTCCTGAATAATCTCTGGAGCATTACGAACAGCTACGTGACTGGGTATACGGCACTAGAGCTCGATGTCGCCGAGACGGACTACGCGACGAATCCATCGGACTATGTGTTCGATCACAATACTCTTTACACCCCGTTCGGTTTGGCGCACGGGGCTTTCGTTTATTTCGGCTCCAATGAGTGTCCGAGCAATTGTGCTACCTCCGGCCAGCCCTTAATAACTTCATCCGCCATCACCAATAATTTGTACGGGCAAAGCGCGAGCGGCGGCAACGGACCATTTTCCGGAGACGGCGTGAATACAATCGCGTCTACGGTGAATGCTTACATGGCGAGTTCTTCCGTTAAGAACAACGGTGTCCCAGCGGCCAACGTGGGGGGCGCATGCACCGGTGGCAACACTTGCAGCGGCAATATCACGAACGTCTGGACCGATCCCTTTGCCGGGTTGGCGAGTAAGGGCATCTTCAAGCTGGCGCCAGGGAGCATCTATAGCGGAAACGGAAGCGACCAGCGGGATGTGGGCGTAGACTTTGACCGGCTCCCGCAAATCAGTGGGCTGAAGATCACGGCGGGGGTCACCGCCGCTTTACTGGAATTCGATCTGACCGTTCCCATTATCGATGCCGGCGTCACGCAACCCTGCGTGTTGGAGGTTTCGCCGAACCGGAATTTGCTGTCCGACTTGGGCAGCTATACGGTTGTGAACGACCTGAACCCGGCGTTCTTCCGCCAACCCGATAATTCAACACGCACCAACCCGGCTCTGCCGGCGGTGGTGGTCAACGGACAGCATGTGTCCTGGCCAGTGGGACAAAATGCCACCGTTACGGGCGATGATGGAACGGGCCACAGCCTCGCGCTGACTGCTAGCACAACCTATTACGGGCGTTTAATGTGCTTCGGAGACAGCCAATGGTTTACGTTCGAGACCGGGAGCGGGCTGGCTACGTCCGCGCATTATCCGCTGGCGGCCACGCTGCAAGTAGGAACCACTTTGGGAACCACGAGTGTGCGCCTGCAATTTGGGGCGACGCCAGCGTTGGGCAGCAGCGTTGACTTCACGCCGAATGGCAGCGGGACGGCCAGTATCGCGCTGCCGTTGGTGAATGGGAGCACAACCTATTACAAGCTGCAGTTCCTGAATGGAACGACGGTCACCTACACAGGTCCAACTGCGGTGTATGTGGGAGGCGCATAAAGCGAGAAAGCGAAGGGAGACGCAAAAGGGCAATGCTAGACTAATGGTTCCCACCCATGAAGGCAGCGTCCAGCTTGAATTTTTTGTGGATAATCGACTTCGACTATTCGACGCGGGCCCATCACGGCGGGTCCGTGCGCTACTTCAATTTTGCTCCTGAACTACTGGCTCTAGGGCACGCGGTGACGTTCGTGGTCCGTTTCACCGAAACTGACAAAGAGCCTAGCCGCGCGTGGTTTGAGGCGCAGAAGCAAGCGGGTGTTTTCACTGATTTTGTGGAGGTAGACTGGCAGCTCCCGCGGTGGCGCAGCCGGCTGGCGACGGCAGCATTGTATCCCGGTTGGGCCGCTCGTATTCTGCGGCCGGTTTACCGCGAGGCGATGGCGCGGATACAAGCTTTGCTGGTGGAGCGGAAGACTAACGTACTGGTGGTTTCCGCGCGCAAATTCTTTTTCGTAATTGGGGAGCGCTGCCAATATCCGCAGCCCGTGCTGCTGGACGCTGGCGATTCCTTCGCGCTCTACCATGCGCGGCAGGCGCGCTACATGCTGCAGGCGGGGGCTTGGAAGAGTGCGCTGCGAGCGGTGCGGCCGGTGGTGGAGGAATATCTGCGGGAGCGCTATTACGGACGCCGTTCCTCTTTGAATCTGGTGGTGTCACCGGTGGACAAGCTGACTTTCGACCGTATCACTGGCCGTCCGCAGAAGACGGCCGTAATTCTGAACGGTGTGCGGATGCCCGAGCATCCGCATCCCATTCCGAAAATTCGTAACCGTTTGATATTTTCAGGAAACATGGATTTCGCGCCGAATTATGAAGCGGCCTTGTGGTTTCTGGAACATGTGTTCCCACTGGTGCTGCAGCAAATCCCCCAGGCCCGCATCGCGATGGTGGGGCCCAATCCTGTGCCCGAACTGCGGGCGCACGCCAGCGAACACGTCGAGGTACCCGGCTTCGCAGCGGATCTGAACTTGGAGATTGCACGCAGCGCACTGTATATAGCCCCGTTGATTACCGGGAGCGGTTTTAAGAATAAGATCGCCGAGGCGCTGGCCAACGGCACCTACGTGATTGGCACTTCGATGGCAGCCGAGTTCCTGGAGCCGGCGATCCGGGCCCTCTTGACGATCGTGGACGGACCGGAGCAGATGGCGGAGGCTATTGTGCGGTTTCTTCGCGATCCCACGCAGTACGAAGAGCAAACCGAACGGCTGCGGATTACGGTTCGGGAACAATTCACTTGGGGGCAACGCGCTGCCGAGCTGGCGGCTTTGGCGTCGTCTCTCTCACATAGCTAGTCTTGCAGTACCCTCATCGGAGAAATCCCGAACCCCCTAATGGCGGAGGCTCGCTGCGACGATAGAATGGGTGCATGATTAGTCGACTCCGTCAGTTATTTATTCTTTTGGCAACAGCAACTTACGCCTGGAGTGCCACCGTGACGGTGTGCGGCACCGGCTGTACCACGACGTCCCTGCAAGCCGCGTTGAATTCACTGGCGAACTGCGGCGATACGATTCAGATCAAGAGCACTGAGACACAGACAGGAAACTTCACCCTCACCTACCGGGGGTGCGCGGCGAATCCGATTACAGTTACCAGCGACCGTCTGGCATGGCTGCCGCCGTCCGGCGCACGGGTCACGCCGTCCCAACTTCCCAACATGGCCAAAATCACGACGCCCAACAGCAATCCGGCGATCAGTGACACCCTCGACAGCATGGGCCGCCCTCCCTCGGGCTGGAACTTCGTCGGCGTGGCGTTTACCGGCACCCCCGGGAACGGGGTTTACGCCTTAATAGGATTCAACGCGGGCGGCACAATCACCGGACCATCGCAACTCTCGAGCAACATCACTTTCGACCGGTGCTACTTCTACTCGCCCTCAGTTTATGCGGGAGAAAGCATCCATGACGTGATCCGAGCCGATGTGAACAATTTGACGGTGAAGGATAGTTTTTTCGGAGACGCGTTCTGGATAGGATCCGTGGAGAGCCATGCGATCCGGACCCTGACTAGTCCCGGGCCAGTTACCGTAACCAACACTTTCATCACCACTTCGAGCATTCCCATCTTTGTGGGCGGGGCGACGCCTTCCTACCCAACATATTTGGAAAACGGACTCACTGCACAATACAACTACTTCTGGCGGCCGTGGAAATGGAACGGAGACCCCGGACAGCCGTACGCCGCTGACTATGCAACGGCCGCGTCCGGCACGCTGCGCACCGGGCCGCATACCATCAGCAATATCAGCAATAGCGGGGTGATTACGGTCCCCGATGTGCCTCCGTTCATCCCGGCGAGTTTGTTGACAATCTCGGGTGTAGCCGGCTGTACCGTGGCGAACGCCGCTAACTGGCGGATGACACAGTTGACTGGGACCACGTTTCAATTGCTGAATTTCCCGGGATGCAATTCAGCGTATACCGGCGGCGGTACCGTGAACGAATACGCCATCACGGTTTGCACGAAAAACCTGGGAGAGTTGAAGTGGGGAACTGGGATCACCTGGCAATACAATGTAGCGGAGAACTCCTGGTGGGCCAACCAATGCCAGTCGCAGTTTAACGGATTCACCGATACCCTAAGGACGGAGTGGGACTGGAACATTACCACCCCGAGTATCGGTACCTTCGCCATGAGTAACACGACGCACGTCAGTTGGACAGGAACGTACCGTATCGGAAATATGAGCACAGGAGCTACCTCCGCCAGCTTGCAGGATCTGTCGATTTGCCTCAGCCTGCCAACCACGGGGACAGAATGTCATGCGGTAGCCAGCCAGAGTGGAGCGTCCCTGGTTACAGCGACCGCTTTCTCTGCCGCACCAACAGGCCCACTGAATGGCTGGATCAGCTATACCGGATCAGCAAAGTTAACCAACTTGACCCTGACGCATAATGTTTATAAGAACGTGGACGAGCCGTTTTCCGTACTCGGCTTGAGCTTCGCCAACGGAGTAGGGAACTCCGGGTTCGAGAAGAGCCACACCGTCGCGCAGAACCTGGTCTATGCGGATAGCAAATACATCGTCGGCTACAAAGGAATCAATTTTGCCGCAGGGGAAGCCGATTACGGGGTCAATCCGAGCGGATTTACCTTCGATCACAATACCCTTTACTATCCGAATGGCATGGCCAAAGGGTCTTTCGTTTATATGGACGCGACGAATTGCACTAGCTGCGCCAACCCTTCCAAGCAGCCAAAGTTTGACGGCAGCGCGATTACGAATAACCTTTTCGGCACGTCATCGGCGGGCGGCAACGGTCCGTTCTCGGGCGACAGCGTGAACACGGTTATCGACGCCGCGAACGCTTATTTCTCAAATTCGAATATTAAAAACAACGCGATCCCCGGCGGCGCCAATGGCTCCAACAGCGCTGGCGCAGGAAATGCGGTTGGGGGCAACATCTATACCTCATGGTCGGATCCGTTCGGGGGCCTGGCGTCCAGCCGAATCTTTAACGTCACTTCATCGAGCCCTTATTATCACGCGGGAACGGACGGCGCGAGCCTGGGGGCGGACTTCACCCAATTGCCGCTGGTCAACAATGTCCAGGTAACGCCAGGGGTCAGCAGCGCGACTTTGCAATTCGACGTCAGCGCGCCGATCTCCGACGTGAAGGGTACGCAAGTCTGCGTGCTCGAAGTATCCACGAATCGTAATCTGTTTTCCGACTTGGGAAGCTATACCGTGAACGCCGACCTGGATCCTTCGATCACCGTGGGCGCCGATCTTTCCACCCGGTCCGATGTTGTGGTGGCTGCGAATCATGTGACCTGGCCCCTAAACGGACTGTCCGTCGCCAGCGCCTATTACGGGCGTCTAATGTGCCACGGAGACACCGAATGGTTTACCTTTCAGACCCCCGGCGCGTCGGCGTGCGATCTAAATTTCGATGGCGCCACCACTGTGCTCGATGCGCAATTGGCGGTCAACATGAGCCTGGGGACAACGCCGTGCACGGCCAATATCAATGGTCCGGGCGTTTGCGAGGTAACCACCATACAGCGGGTAGTGAACGCCGCGCTCGGTGGGCCGTGCGTTACCGGGCCGTAAGCACTGCGAACCACCCTCACGTACATGGCTTTGGAAGAGCGGGCCCGGCTCCATAACAGTCGTCTGGCCGGCGCCCGGCGAGCGAGGCCGGCTGACGGCCGATTCCAGACTCATATGCTCGGTCCGTCAAAGATCAGCTACTTGGTCAGCGTAGGCAGAGTAGTAAATGTGTGAGTGGGCGGAGAGCGAATTCCCAGCACATTGATTTGTGCGCCGGCGGGCGTAGCGAACTCCAGGGTGCCGCGTACGCCTGCCGTTTCCGGGAATTGAGTGGCCAGGACGAAAGCTCCGTGGCCGTTCGCTGCCAGGGGAATCGTCGAGGTTCCTATTTGCGCTCCGGTGTCGTCGCGAATGATTACGGGCACGCTCACCGCCTGCACGGAACTGTTACTCACCGCTACACCGGTAGAGATCCCGCCGGTATTGTCAAAGGCAAGTATGTAAGAGCTGGCATTGCGATTTTCCAGAGGCACTAGAGCTTCCTGGCCGTTGGGTTCGTAGCGGAAGATCCCAAAGCCGGAGACGTTGCCGGTGGTAGTGAGTTGCGCCGACCCGGTCTGAACCGGGTTTTCCAACGGTCCTTCGCTCTCAACAAGGAGAGTCGCTCCAGCGTTCAAGGTACGGTCGAGCTTAGAATCGAACACGGAAGTACCACCACCGGACTGAGGGAACGACATCGGTATCACCAGCGGATTGCCGTAATCGTCAAAGAACTGCAGGTGGAGTTGCGCGGCGCTGGTGCCGGTGTTTACCAGCACGAAAGTGGTCTTCCATCCATTTGACGACGCGATATGCGCGATAGCGCCACCGCCGGTTCCGGCGCCAGTCAAAGCGGGAATGGCGGTGAGGGTTCCAGGCGGTGCGTTGCGCACACCCATCACACTAATCTGTCCTGCCGGCGGTGTATCGAACTCGACTGTCCCGCGCTGCGATGCGGTGGCCGGGAACTGGTCCGGCAACACGAAGGCAGTATGACCGTTGCCCGGCAGGGGGACAGATCCGGAACCGATCTGAACGCCAGTGTCGTCGCGAATCAAAACAGGAACGTTAGCGGACTGCCCGGAGACGTTGGCGAGCGCGACGCTGAGCGAGGCGTTGTTCGTGTTATCGAAGGACAGCACATAAGACCCGGCGTTTCTGGTCTCGAAAGGCACCGCTGCCTCCTGCTCGGTGGGGTACAAATGGAAGATCGCAAATCCTGCCATGCTGGCGGTCGCGGTCAATTGGGCCGAACCAACTTGTATCGGCAGGTTGACGAGGGGAGCCGTTTGGACGATCAACGAAGAGTTGGACGCCAGCGCCCAATCGAGCGACGGCATGGTTTGCAGACTCTGATTAGCGGCTTGCTGGGGCAGCACAAGCGGTAACGACAACGGATTCCCGTTATCTCCCAGGAAATTGAGCTCGCTCTCGGCGTCGCTGGCGCTGGTATTGACCAGCGTGAAGGTAGTGGTCCAATTCGGGTCGGCTGCCAAGTGAGGCAGGGAGCCAAGCAGGCTAGACTTCGCGGTGCTGGATTGGATGTCTACAGCGAACGCCAGGGTACCAGCGGCGGGTGACGGAGAACTGTCAACGGCGGAAATTGTGTAGCGATAGACGCCGCCCGTAGTGGGCGTCCCGGCGATCTGTGCTGACGCTCCCTGGCCGGAGAGACTTATTCCTGGGGGCAACGTACCGGAGCTGACTTGCCAATTGTACGGGGGCACGCCGCCTGTCGCGGAGCACTGCGCGGCGAAGTATTGATTTAAGACACGGGGTCCGCCACCGGTGCAACTGATCGCCGGAGGAAGCAGGAGCGCGATGGAGCCCCCGGCGCTGCTAATGGGAAGGGGTTTCCCCTGAACATCGGAAGCGCTCCCAACGCTATTCGCAATCGGGATGGCGCTGTTCCGACTGGCGGCGGAGATTTGGAAAGTGGCGGTGGCGATGGCGCCGTCCTGCATCACCGTAGCATTGTCGCCCCAGGCCAGACAGGTAGCGGTAGAAACCCCGTAGAAACACGTGACGGTCTTGCCAGCGTCGGTCGCCGCTGGACCAGGGATGACATCGATACTGGTTACGTCGGAGGGATACTGCATGGTCCAGCGCAGGACTGCCGGTTGCACGCCGCCGTTGGCCGAGGTTGACACAGTTAGCGCGGCGCTGGAGCCGGGCGCGGCGATTGCCGAACTCAAGGAAAGCGTGACTTGGCCTAGAGCCGGAATTGCAACTAGAGCGACCAGGCCGTTCCATAGGACCAGCCTTGCGAAGTAGCGACTCGCTGCGGGTAAAATGCCAAATAAGAATGCGTACAAATAGACTCCCGGGCTTGCCATACACGAAAATCGGCCTTAGGACTTCAGCCCAGTAGACTAGTGCAGTCCTGTAGTTTAAGTTCTCTACTCTAGCGCAGCACCGGGGGCAGTAGGTTTGTGGCCTACAGGAAAATCTTACGGGTAGAAAATCGGTAAGACTTTCCTCAAACCGTGCTAAACCGCTGTAAATTTGAAATTTGAAAGAGAAGGCTAGGCAATTTCGGGCCCAACTACCGGTACTGGTCTATTACTTTTTGGAAGGTCCGGAATACGAGGATTGTACTAGGGGTACCGTGGAAAGGGCGAGGGGTAGTGCGCGAAAATTTATGGTTTGAGCAGGAGCATCATCAACGAAGTGCCTATGGCTTGTTGCGGGAGCCATTCGAGGCGGCTCCACAAACGCAGCAGTGAGTTCAGTGCGCCGGTGCGCGAATCCATGCCTTGGGCGATGATCTGATCCTCACTGGTGTTTCTGATCCAAAAGCGCCGAATCCAGAGGAGCGGCATCAAGGGTAGACCCCAGTAAGTGGCGGCTTCCATCTGCAATCCGTTGCGCAGACACACTTGCTGTAGTTGCGGCAGGTCGTAACGCCGGACATGTCCCACGGCCTTGTCGTACCGCGAGTAGAGGCTCTGCAGGGCCGGAACATTGATGCACAAATACCCGCCCGGTTTTATGTGATACAAAACCGAGGCGAGGAAAACGTCCTCACGGTCGATGTGTTCAAGGACATCGAATAGGAAGAGCATATCGTAACGCCCCGCTAATTCTGGATTGCGTTGGTGGATGTTGTAGCAGAATAACGGGCTTGCGCTGATGTTTTGGCGCAGCGGAAGTTCATTGAGATCGAAGCCGTCGGTGGTACGTGCAAAGCGAGTTTCAATTTGCTTTTGCAGTACGCCATTCCCCGCGCCGAATTCCGCCAACCGCTTGGCGGCAACGATCTGGGGAGCAGCTAAGGCGGTGAGGACCTCGAAGCGGCGCTGGAACCAGAAATGTGAGGGATTGGCGATTTCAAACCAGGCGTCGCCCATGCTGACGCGATCCGGCTGCGAGAGATATACAATTCGCGCCGCGGAAGGATCGGCGTCTACGGTCACGCCGCAGGATCCTCCGGCCGACATGCCTGCAGCACTCCGTAGGCATGCGGATTAAGGTGCAAATCACCCGTCACTACATCCACCACCGCCGCCGGCCGGCCTTTGATCTCTTCGAGAATCACTACCAGATATTCGCCGATGATTCCGACGCACAGGAACAGAACGCTAAACACAGCCGTGCCAAAAAGAATGATGGTGGTGGTGCCACTGTTGGCACCCACCCAATAGCCGAACAGAGTAAAGCGCGGGAACAGCCGGTTCACCAGGATCACCAACCCGAACAGAAGCGAAAGGCCTCCCATACTCAATCCCACCAGGCTGGCCAGCCGCAGGGGGATACTGCTAAAGGCAATCAGGCCCTGCGCAGCCAGCAGCGCCAAGCGCCGGATGTTGTACTTGCTGACGCCGTGCAGGCGCGCGGGACGTTGAAACGCGAAACCCGCCTGTTTGAGTCCCACCCACGAGCGCAAACCGCGCAGCATCCGCGAATGCTCCGGGAGGCTTAAGATGAGGCGCTGGCAGCGTGCAGAAATCACGCTGAAATCTCCGGCGTCACGCGGCCAAGGATGCGCCGTTACGCGGCAAATGAGCGCGTAAAATGCCCAATAGCCTAGTTTCAAATGCCACGGGGCATCGCGGCGCGTGCGGACTCCATAGCACACGTCCAAATCTTCGGCGATGGCTTTTTTATACATCGCCATCAGTGCCTCGATGGGATCTTGAAGATCGCAGTCGATCACACCCACGTAGCGCCCGGTTGCGTAGGCCAGACCCGCGGCCAGCGCGGGCTGATGCCCGAAGTTCCGGCTGAGACGGACTCCGCTAACACGTGGGTCGAGCAAATGCTTTTGCAGAATCAATTCAAACGTGCGATCCCGGCTGCCGTCGTCGACGCACACAATGGTCCAATGACCACCGGTCATGGTTTCTAGCGCCGGAATCGCGGCCGCGAAAAAGTGGGGAAGCGCATCCTCCTCGTTGTAGCAGGGGACGACCAAACTGAATTCAGGGGAATCGTTCATGACTAGCGCTCAAGATATTTACCCAGTGAGTATTTCAAATTCACGCGGATTTTTTTGGGAGGGCCTTCCGCAAGATTCTTTAGGCGGTACACAGAAATGGAATGTGCGAGGCCCTGCTCCGGGCCGTAGTGCGCAATCTTTTCGAGCCGGGAGGAACACTTTTCGGCAATGCGATTAGCCAGGCTGACGTAGGGCTCCCCTTGGAGCGAGGGGGTTTCGTCGACCACCAGATAGCCCACCTTGGTGGCCTCCATATCGTTCATGGCATCTTCGGGTGTGGCGTAAAGGATATGCATGTTGTGGCTCAGCCAGTCGCTCTCAGTAAGGAATTTTGTGGAGCGCATGATAGTCACGCGGACTCGGGGCTGCATAGCGGCAAATTCGGCGACGAAGGCGCCCTCGCCATCGGAATCCGAGGCGATCAGAATGCGCTCATCCGGCGAAATCTTTCCACGCAGCAAGGTTGCAACGTCGGCGAAACCCAAACGTTCACGATGCAGCACTGTGAAATGCACCACGAAAAAGCTGAGCGCCAGCAAGGCCATAGCTCCTCCGGCGACCGGCTTTACGTTAGGCTGAGCGAAAGGAATTTGCTCCGCGAGCCACCGAACACCTAGTGCCGCCAAAATCAGGAAAGGCCCGTACGCCATCGTGATGTAACGGTACTCTACCCCGGCTTGGGCGGTTGTGGAGTGGAACAAGATGGTAGCCATCCACAGCGAAACCATTGCCAGCCAGATCGGTTTACGCTGCCTAAACAGAGCAACCGTCATTCCTAGCACTGCCGCGAGGGTCCACAACCAGCCAGTTTGGCTGGGGAAGGAGGCTAGATAAATCCGCGCGAGATCCAGAGCCCGATGGGCCGTGACCGGCACAAAGGAAGCATTGATCCTATAGAGATACCAAGATGCAAACACAAACGGCCCAGCCAAGACTACCACCAGCGCCGCCGCGCCATACAGAGCCCTTTCCCGTAGCCGATTCCAGCCCCCGGAAAACAGAATCATGAGGGGGCACATCAGAACCACGGCGAGGCCGTTACCCTTGGCCAGGCAGGCAAGCGCGGTAAACAGTCCGAAGATCAAGGCGTGGCGGGCTTGATTGGTTTCCCAGTATTTTGCCATCCACAGCGCCGCCTCCAGGGCCATGGTGGCTACCAGCAGGTCGACCATGACCACAGTGGTTGAATCCTGGACGATTTGCAGCGCCAAAAACATCACGGCGACGATGATTCCCGCCCAAACAGAAAGGTTCCTGGCCAATACCTGGTAACAGCGAAAAGCGATCCAGGTCGCCAGAACGGCCATCGACAGCAAAGCTACCACGCCGGGCGGGAAGGGCAGCAGCAGTAACAGGCCCAGCGAAACGTGCAGCAGGGGCGGCCACATCAAGAGGGCTACTTTCGGGAAGCTGAGATAGTATTCCTCCGCGAAATGTAAGGGAGATTGACCTAAACCGGTGCCCAGGTATTCGCGGATCAGCATGCTGGTAGTGAAGTGAGCCGACTCGTCGGGATAATGGCCGCGTTCAGTCCGGTACACGCCACTTGCCAATTGCAAAAATATTGCGCCTGCCAGCAGGGTCAAGAAGAAGGCCACCGGTGCGGCTGCGCGCCAGCGTTTTGCTATAGTCGACAATGCTGCATTCCGCTTGGCGTTTAGCTTATCGCCAGATTCAGGGCTAATTGCATTGTACACGCGCGCACGCGGCCAGCGCCATGGCTGGCTAGCGATCTCCAATCGAGGATGGCTGGGGGTAGCAGTATTCACAACGCGAAGCCTGCATGCGTGGCGTCGCGATGAAACATCTCTACGGTTTCGAGCGAATAATCGGCTAGGTCCTTTCCGACTAGCACCAGTTTATGCAGCAGATCGTTGGTGGCTGTGATGATGTGGCAGCCCACAGCATCCGCCTGAAAGATGTTCAGCAACTCCCTGGGACTGGCCCAGATGAGCTCGATGTTGGGGTAGGGCCGCAATAACGCCACGGCCTCGGCCATGATCGGAACCGGATCACGGCCGGTGTCGGCGATCCTGCCGGCGAATATGGATACGTAAGAGGCTGGACCGCCCGCTAGCGCGGCGCTTACATCTCTCAGTTGGTCCAGCGTCATCAGGGCGGTGACATTCAGCTTCACGCCTTGGCGGGCTAAACGGCAGATCAAATCCAGCGAGCTTTCGCGGCGCGTGTTGGTGACTGGGATTTTGGTATAAACGTTGTCTCCCCAGCGCGAGATTTTTAGCGCCTGCCGCTCCATCTCCGGGAACTCATCGGCAAATACTTCGAGCGAAAGCGGACGATCGGGGACCGCGCTAACGATGTCTTTGGCAAAAGCTTCATAATCGCTGATCCCGGCCTTACGCATGAGGGTCGGGTTGGTGGTAAAGCCGCGGATCAAGGGATTTTCATACATCTTCAGGATGCCGACGCGCTCGGCGCCGTCCGCGAACAGCTTTACTTTCAGATCTTTCACCGGTTTGGGCGCCATATTCTAGGGCATTCCGTTTCCAAGTTCCCCGGCCTGACCGCAATTAAAGGCGATCACCAGGTAAACTTCTTCAGGCATCCATATGATCGGCGGTAGCGGGCTCAATAATAAGGGCAGCCGGAGGCCCTCCTAACGGTAACGATAGGGTGCGGTTTTTAGAGCTGCTCCCGTATCCAATCAACCGCGGCGAGGAGTGAATTGACGGTTGCCGAGGGCTTCATGGAGGAACGCTTTTCGAGGTAGCCGAGATCGAGCCAGACGGTCGCGCAACCGGCCTCGGCTCCGGCTTCGATATCCCGCCAGCGATCACCCACCATGAAACTGCGGGACAAGTCGATGTGATACTTATCAGCTCCACGCAGAAGCAAGCCTGGGCGAGGTTTGCGGCAATTGCAGGAGTCCGCGTCGTCGTGAGGGCAGAGGAAGAAATCATCCAGGGGGAGAACTTTCTGCAGAGCTTGGTGAATGGCTTCGACGGCGGCCAGATTCTGCTTACCGCGGGCGATATCGGGCTGGTTGGTGACCACCAGAAGAAGAAACCCAGCTTCCTTTAAAGCTTGCAGGGCTGTGGGCGCATCGGCCACGATCACCAATTCGTCGACGCTCGCCGGCGGGTAGGGCTTACCGCCGCGGACAACCGCCTGATTGATGACGCCGTCGCGGTCGAGAAAAACTGCGCGCTGGCCAGGCACTGCTTAAATCACCGACTCCCATTTGGTTGATTCCTGTTTGAGATCCGGGTGCGAAACCAGCAGGTGCCAGATCACCGCCTGAAAGGCTTCGGAGTGCGGCGTAATATGTGCGGGGTTCACCACCGGCACCAGCACGCAGGCCTCGGCCACTTGGGCGGTGTAGCCGCCGTCTCGCCCCACGATGCCGCCCACTTTCGCGCCGACATTTCGGGCGTATTTTAGGGCTTCGACCAAGTTGGGACTCACCTGTTTTTCGAGATTGCCGCCGCCCACGGAGAAAATCAGGAGCATGTCGTCGGGGCGCAGGCGGCTGACGCGCAGCCAGCGCTCGAACACGGTTGACCAGCCTTCATCGTTGGTACGCGCGGTCAGCTCCGAAACATTGTCGGTGGGGGCATAGGCTTCCATGCCAGTGATTTTGCGAAAATCGTTAACCGCATGCGAGGCGTTGCCGGCGCTGCCGCCTACCCCTAGGATAAACAGCCTGCCGCCGGCGGCTCGGGTCCGCGACAGGAGGGCGACTAGCCGGTCGACGGCTTGGACGTCGATCTGCTTCACTACTTCAGATACTTCTTGGAGAAATTGCTGCGTGAACGTCATCCGACCTCATTGTATATATTGCCGCCGCTAGCAGTTTCTCCGCTGGTTAATCATAGTCGACGCTGGCGCTGGGGCACAGATTCTCCGATGCGACTCTCGAAGGCATTATTATCTCCGTATTTTATCAAGGTTATATGCAGGGCGAATTATCGACCCCTGTTTGGTCTTGGCGGTGCAGTCCTTTTGCTCCATTTCGTTCGCGACGCGCAATTCGCTCACCAATTCCCACTTCCGTGTAAACCCTTTTCGGGCGAAGGGATCTAACCGTTCGAATGGACACGGTGGTTACACTTGGCGTGGCGGATGCGGGAAGGGCGGAAACCAAAGGTTCTTGGGAATTTGATGCGCTGGTGGCCACTTACTGGCGACGGATCTTCCGGTTTCTGCTGGCGTCACTCCGCGACCGGGAGACCGCCGAAAACCTAACGCAAGACTGCTTCCTGCGTGCTTACCGCGCCCGCGATCAGTTTCGCGGCGCTGCCAGTCCAGCCACTTGGCTCATGCAGATTGCCATTAATTTGGTTCGCAAGCACGAAACCAGCAGCCGCTTGAAGTTTTGGAGGAGCGCGCTGCACGCGGGCTTGCATCCAGAGGATCTGGGGGATTGGATTTCGGACCGCCAGGTGACACCGGAAGCGGCGGTTGTGGCAAAAGAACAAGTACGAGCAATTTGGAGCGTTGTCGGGCAACTGTCGGAGCGCCAGCGAACCGTCTTCCTGCTTCGTTTTGTGGAGGAGATGGATCTTCTCGAAATCGCCGCCGCCACTGGTATGAAAGAAGGAACCGTGAAGACACACCTGTTTCGAGCTCTGCAATCGGTACGCGAAAAGTTGGAGGTAAGCAAGTGAACACGCATCTTTCCGCACCGCAGATTTCTCGATGCCTCACGGGCGAGGCGGAACTTTTCGTGGAACAGCACGTGCGCGAATGCGCTGAATGCCGGGCTGAATTGGTGCTGCTGGGGAATTCTCTCTTTCGATTTCGTGGAGCGGTGGTGCGCTGGAGCAGCCACGTCGATAGCGCTGAATATCAAGTTGTGTTTCGGGGCACGCCTGCGCGGCCGGCTTACAGTTCCTTGCGGCTTGCGGGGGTCTCGTCGCTGGCGGCTCACGCCATGCTGCTGGCAGCGGTATTTGTATTGGGCACTTTCCATCCGGTGCAGAAGCTGGTCAAGCAACAAATCACGGAACTGGAAGTCGACTTGCGGCCTTATTTGGCGGAGAACAAGCGGCTCGCAGGTGGCGGCGGGGGCGGCGGAGCGCGCCAGGTTCTGGATGCCAGCAAGGGCAAGTTGCCCAAGCCTGAACCGCGTCAGTTTGCGCCGCCGCGCGCCGATCCATTTGAGGCGAAGCTGCAGATGCCACCCTCGATTATTGCGCCGCCTGACGTGCCTAATTTGCAGGCCAATAACTTTGGCGATCCGCTCAGCAAGTTGGGTATTGCATCGAACGGTACCGGCTTGGGAGGGGGAATTGGCAGTGGCGCGGAGGGCGGCATTGGGCCGGGCCACGGCGGAGGCGCTGGCCCTGGTTCAGACGGAGGGTTCGGCGGCGGAGCCTATACGATCGGCGGCGGCGTCTCCGCACCCACTGTACTTTTCAAAGTAGAACCCGAATATTCGGAAGAAGCGCGCAAAGCCAAGTGGCAGGGGACGGTGGTGCTCACGGTCATTGTCGATGAGATGGGCCGTCCGAATCATGTTAGCGTGCTACGGTCGCTGGGGCTGGGGCTGGATCAGAAGGCGATCGATGCGGTGTCGCAATGGCGTTTCAAGCCGGGTCAGAAGGATGGCAAGGCGGTGCCGGTGATCGCCACCATCGAAGTGAACTTCCGTCTCTTGTAGTTGTCACCGGTTTATAGTTAAGTTATGAACCGTCGGCGTCTCCAGAAGGTTGTGGCAGGTGGCATTCTGCTCGCGGGTGCTACTTGGCTGCTCGCGGATCGCCTGGAGGACACGTTCTTCATTCCGCTGGATCATCCGGCGATTGACTATGCCGGGCCTAGCGCCGATCCGGTGGGGAATCTCGAGAAGCGCCTGGAAAGCGGTCAGTTGAAGCTGGACTACGCGGCCGTCGGCGGCTATCTCGCGGCAGTGCTCAAGCAGCTTTCGATTAACAGGGACTCGCAGGTCCTGGTTTTCTCGCGTACCAGTATTCAAGCCGAACACATTTCGCCGCGCACACCGCGTGCCATTTACTTTAACGACGACACGAGCGTCGGCTATGTGCAGAGCGCCGAGGTACTGGAGCTGACTTCGCTCGATCCCAAGCAGGGTGTGATCCTTTACAGCATGGAAGCTGCGCGCAGTCAACGACCGGAACTCGCGCGGCGCGACGATTGTTTGCGCTGCCATCAAGGGCCCGTCACGCTGGGTGTTCCCGGACTGCTGGTCAGCTCGGTACATCCCGCCACCGGCCGACCGGGCGAGGAACATGGCAATGCGTTCATGACGGATCACCGCACTCCGTTCAACGAACGCTGGGGCGGTTGGTACGTCACTGGCACGAGTGGAGAGCAATATCATCTGGGCAACAATCCGAATCTGTCGGATCCTATCCATCCAGGTCCAGCGCTGCGCACGGGCACGCAAAACGTGACCGATCTCAGCGACCGCTTCGATACTTCGCGCTATCTTGCGCCCACCAGCGACCTGGTAGCGTTGCTGGTGCTGGAGCATCAGACTCGCATGACGAATCTGATGATCCGCATCGGCTGGGACGCGCGCATCGCGGAGCATGACGGCAAGCTCGCGGAGCAACGCGATCAACTAAATGCGGAGATCGATGAACTTACCGCCTACATGCTGTTTGGCGACGAAGACCAGCTCAAAGAGCCGGTGGCAGGGGTTTCGACCTTCTCGAAGACGTTTCCCCAGCGCGGGCCGCGGGATAAACAAGGGCGTTCGCTGCGTGACTTCGACCTTAAGAAGCGCTTGTTCCGCTATCCACTCTCCTACATGATCTATAGCGCTGCCTTCGATGGCATGCCACAGCTGGTTCGGGAACGGGTGTATCAGCGGCTTTACGATATCCTCACGGGCAAGGACGCCAGCAAGTCTGTCGGCGGTCTCTCGCTGGAGAATCTTTCCGTTGACGACCGCCGTGCGATTCTGGAAATCTTGCGCGAGACCAAGTCTAACTTGCCCTCTTACTGGATGTCTTAAAGCAAGAATGGGATGATCCGGTGTGTCCGTTGCATGTACTGCATGTAGGGCTCACCTAAAGCCGCGACCAGTGCTCTTTCCTCTACGCCGATGCGATACGAGTAGGCAATTGCCATGCAGACCATTAGTGCGAGCAGTCCGGCTCAGTTGCCCAGCGCCAGTCCGATTCCCACTTGAGTCATCAGCGCGCCGGTATAAGTAAGGATGGCGGACGTAACGATAGGGCCGCTGTCAACCACCTTTTGGCTGGATTGAATCGCGACATCAAAAGTGAAGAATTTTCCTAGCGTCCGGATGGCCCACCAGCGAAACACGACTCCCACCAGCATCAAGCCAATGCCGCCGAAGAAGACCAAGCTTCGTCTCCACAATATGGCGGCTTGCGGGAGGCGGGCGGAAAGAGTAAAGTCCAATGTCAGTCCAACGAAAAGCAGAACGACGATGAGCCCGGAGGATCCCCGGTCGCCTGCGTGAGAGCGGTCGCCGGACCGTTTTGTGCGCGATGCGATAAGTTCGAGAATCATCCACAATAGGAAAGTGCCCCAAAAAGATCGGCGCGTAGCTGCCTCGAGCGGAGTATGGCATCATTGTGATATTACAGTCCTAATTTATTGCGGGACTGCATTTGCGTGTATCGTTATGTGTAACCAGAATAACGGTTAGGAGAAACGTCAGGATGAGGCTTTGCCGGTTTGGGGATGGTCGTTTAGGTCTAGTTGAGGGGGCGAACGTGCGTGATGTCACCGCCGCCCTTGAGGCGCTGCCGGATTGCCGTTACCCGCTCCCCACTTATGATCTCTTGATTGCCAATCTGGACAAGGTTTTGGCGCGTGTGAAGGCCCTCGCCCCGGGGTCCCCCACCATCCCGCTGGAGGGGCTGAAACTGTTGAGCCCGGTGGCGAATCCCGGCAAAGTAATCGCGGCGCCGGTGAATTATCAGAAGCATCTTGACGAGGTGAAGGGCGACGCTGCCATCAATCAGGGCAATGTCGCGCACACCATCACTATTCAGAAAGCCGGTTTGTTCCTCAAGGCGACTAGTTCGCTGGTGGGTCCGGGAGAAGGCATCGCACTGCGTTTTCTGGATCGCCGCAATGACCACGAAGTGGAGCTCGCGGTGATCATCGGCAAACAGGCCAGCCAGGTTTCGAAGGAAGACGCGCTGCAGTATGTGGCTGGCTACGCGATTGGCCTTGACATCACCATCCGAGGAACAGAAGACCGCAGTTTCCGGAAGTCGCCCGATTCCTATACCGTGCTCGGACCCTGGCTGGTAACGCCTGACGAAGTGGGCAACCCGGATGTGCTGGATTTGAGTATTTCGGTCAATGGCGAGACGCGCCAAGACTCGAACACGAAATATATGATCTTGAAGTGCGCCGAGTTGATCGAGCTGGCTTCTTCGTTCTATACGCTGTATCCCGGGGACATCATCAGTACCGGCACGCCGGAAGGCGTCAGCCCTATAGCTCCGGGCGACACGGTGGTGGCGACGGTGGAAAAGGTAGGCACGATGGAAGTGAAGGTACGAGCCTTCGCATCCTCTGCGGCGCAGGAAGAAATGCAGCTCGCTAAAGGAAAAGTAGATATGAGTGTTTCCGCGCTCGATAGCAAACCGGCGCGCACGCCCGAGCGCGAAGAATTCTACCAGCGGTTGCTGCTCAAGAATTCCTCGCCGCTGTGGGAGGTGCTGTCCGAAGTGGTTCCTCCGCATCCCAAGCCGCACGCGGTGCCAACCATCTGGCCCTACGATGAAATGCGGCCGATGCTGATGGAATCTGGGCGGCTGATCACTGCCAAGGAAGCCGAGCGGCGCGTTTTGATTCTGGCGAACCCCGGGATTGAGGGAGCCTCGCAAATCACGCAGAGCTTGTACGCGGGATTGCAATTGGTTTTACCGGGAGAAACCGCTCCCACCCACCGGCATGCTCCTTCAGCGCTGCGCTTTGTGATCGAGAGCGATGGCGGCTACACTTCCGTCGACGGCGAGCGCACTACCATGCACCCGGGCGACTTTATTGTCACTCCGTCGATGACGTTTCACGATCACGGCAATCCGGGCGCCGGTCCGGTCACCTGGATGGACGTTTTGGATTTGCCGCTGGTAAACTTCATGGATGCTGGTTACGCTGAGCATCATCCGCAAGACACGCAGCCCCTGACCAAGCCCGATGGCGATGCCTATGCGCGCTATGGCGCGAATATGTTTCCGGTTGACTACACGCCGGCGCGCAGCTCGACTCCGGTGTTCTCGTATCCCTATTCGCGGAGCCGCGAAATCCTGGATCAGATGTATAAGAACAGTCCGCTGCATCCGTGCCACGGGATTAAGATGCGGTTTGTGAATCCGGCCACAGGCGGGCCGCCCATGCCGGCCATCGGAACTTTCATCCAACTGCTCCCGCGCGGCTTCAAGGGCGCGCCCTACCGATTCACCGACTCCACCATCTTTTGCGCGGTAGAAGGCAGCGGTCGCACGCACATCGGCAAGACTACGTTCCAGTGGAAGCGCAACGATATTTTCGTGGCGCCTTCCTGGATGCCGGTTTCGCACGAAGTTGACGGCGATGCCGTGCTGTTCAGCGCTTCCGATCGCCCGTTGCAGCAGTACTTCGGGATCTGGCGCGAACAAGCGCCGTTGCAATAAAAAAAGAGGAGCTCCTTGCGGAGCCCCTCTTTCGCTCATGACTGGATCGAACTCAGAAAACGAACTTCGCCGACAACTGGAGAATTCTCGGATCGTAAGAACTGGTGATGGTGCCAAACGGGCCGGCGCCAAATGTGGAGTTGACAGCGCTGCTCACCGTGCCCGCTCCCTGGTTCGCCCCGCCTGGACGCATCGAGTTGGGCAGGTTGAACGCGTCACCGCGGATGTCCATCCGCAGATACTCGCGCAGTTTGAAGGTTCTGGATATCGACATGTCGATCTCGGAGAAGCTAGGCCCGTACACCGCCAGCGCGCCCAGGTTTCCGAGAATACCTAACCCAGGAACTGCGAAAGCGGCCTTATTCAAATAAGGCACACAGGGGCCGGTCGGCGGACAGGCACTCGGCGAGCCCAGCGGGTTGGTCAAAACCAGATTGGGACGCTGTTGTGCTACGCCATTGGCCAGATTGTCGGTCGAATCAAAGATGTTGAGCGGTGCGCCCGACTGATAGCGGACGATAAACCCGACCTGCCAGCCAGACGCGATCCAGCGCGCCGCATTGTTCTTGAAGCGCGGAACCTGGGCTACACCTGACAAATTGAAGATGTGACGGCGGTCCCAGCTGCAAGGGCCCTTGTCGTAGTCGATGCTGTTTGGATTCAGGAACGTATTTGCAACGTTCATGGTCCCGCCACCGTGGCCATAGCGATCGGTGGTGATGCAATGGCTCCAGGTATAGTTGGCGTTGAAGCTTACGCCCTTGGCCAAACGACGCTGGACTGAAGTCATCAGGGCATTGTAGGATTGCGTTCCGCCATCGTCGACGGCGTCGACGTTTCCGTAGAACCCACCCTGGCTAGGATTGGTCAAGTTCAGAATGCGGCGCTGATTCACAGTGTTGGTACAGGCGGCCGGATACGGTGCCGCGATTCCAATGGGGCAGGCTGAAGTCAACACCGACGAGTTCAGGGCATTGGTCAGCCACAGGTGCGCTGTCTCACTGCCGATATAGCTCGCCGTGACCAGCCAGGGCACACCGATCTGTTTTTGCATCGTCAAATTCCAGGAATTCACAGCGGTGTTCTTGGTCTGCGGATTCATGCTCAGATACGGCCCGAAGGGAACGAACAGAGCATTCTTGGGATCCGGCGAAACCGGAAAAGGATTGCCGCCCTTGACGGTGGCCCACGGGTTGTCTAGGCTATAAGCTCCGAGTGCGCCGGTACGAGTTTCGTCGCCAAACGGCGGTCCGATGGTCATGTTGATCAGAGTCTGACCGTTGGGGTAATCATAAAACTCTCCCCAGGAAGCGCGAAGGGTCATTCGGCCATCGCCCTTGGGGTCCCAGGCCAATCCCACGCGCGGAGCCACATTCTGCCATCTCTTGTTGATGCCGGAGTCGGGGAATCCGGGATCGCCGCCGTAGTAGATACCCGCCGGAGCCTGTGGGAATACGGTGCTCTTGGTGCCGGCTAGGAAGCGCGTCATGCTGAACCACATGTCGGCGCCGTTGGTGACGCTCACGGGAAACCATGGCTCCCAGCGCAGGCCGTAATTCAGGGTCAGCCGCGGCGTCATCTTCCAGGTGTCCTGGGCATAAATACCCATGTACCATTGGCGCGTGAACAGCGTGTTGGGTTCGCCTTCATCCAATCCAACACCACCGAGCGCTCCCATCAAGAAATCCGTGAGGACCAGTCCCGTCAGATGGTTGTCGAAGGTATAGGTACCAGGCGAGCGGACGTTAGCATAGGACGCCGAATTCCACATGGCCCCGTCGCCGCCGATGACGAACTGGTGGGAGCCGCGCACCATGCTGACGTCATTGCCGATTTCGTAGGTGTTGCCGCGGAAGTTGGAGTTGCTCTCCGTTCCGTTGCCGACGGTGAATCCACCGCCCGCGCCGCCACCCGTGCCAACCGCGAGCTGCATGTAATGGGGCGTATAGCTGAAGGCGTTGATACCGACGTCGACAGGCCCGAAATCATCGACTGCGGCGCGCTGGATGCCGGTGCGGTCATACGCCGCCCGGAAGGAGTTGACCGTGGTCGGACTGATCAAATAGGTATCGCCGAAAGTATAAGTCTGAGCCAGATTGTCGCGTCCGCCGGTGGTGGTCGACAGCACGTTGGGATTCAGAGTGTAGGGAATCGGCTGGCTATAGGTGGTGGCGATATAGCGCGCGAACATGGTCTGCTTGTCGCTGACCTGATAATCGGCGCGGCCGACGCCCTGGATTTCATTCTGATCGGTGACGATGCCGAAGAACGTCTTGCCGCAGGGATCGCTGGTCTTCGGCAAATACGTACTGGCAATCTTGACCGCCGCGGGATCGAGTAGCTTGGGATCGATTTTATTGTTGACGAAGCCGAGAATCGCCGGCAGGACGACGGCCTTGTTCTGGCACTGGGCGGACGCGTAGGTGGTGAAATCTCCCGCCAGCATCTGGGCAGTCGGCACAAAAGCCTGGTTGGTGGGCGGCGCGGTGCGTGTGGTGGTTCGTTGAATGCCGGCGAAGAAGAACAGCTTGTTCTTCATGATAGGACCACCGATCGTGCCACCGAACTGATTGCGCTTCAGGGTGTCGCGAGTCGCTGCGAAGAAGTTACGGGCATCCAGGTCGCCGTTGCGGATGAACTCAAATGCATCGCCGTGAAAATTATTGGTGCCTGACTTGGTGACCGCGTTCACCGACGCTCCCGAGTGAACGCCGTTCTGCGCCGTCAGGGCGCTGGTTTCGACTTTGAACTCTTGAAGCGCATCCGGAAATGGCAGGGGCAAATTGAAATTGTCGAAGGGGTTGTTGTGCATGGCCCCATCCAGACGATACGTGGTTCCGAACGAAGTGCCACCGGCTACCGCGATACCCTCTCCGCCGCTCACTCCCTGGAAGGAACGGCTGGTGGAGGTGGAGGCCATGACGGCGGGCCCGGACAAAGTAATCAAGTCAGCCGGGTTGCGGCCGTTAAGCGGGAGCTCTAGGATGCGCTGGTTCTCCAGAACCTGGCCGACACCGGTGGCTTGCGTTTCCACCTGGGTGGTGTTGGCCTCGACCTGCACCGACTCCGACGCGGTGCCGATCTTTAAGGCTACGTCCACGGTCGGATTCACCGATACCTGCAGCACGATACCGGTCTGGGCGTAACTCGAAAAACCGGCTTTGGTTACGTCCAAACGGTAGGGGCCAATCGGCATGTTAGCGAGCACGTAACCGCCATCCGCGCCGGTGGTGGCGGTGCGAACTGCGCCGGTGTCGGTCTGTGTGGCCTTGACTTCGGCGCCCGGAACGGCGGCGCCGGTGGGATCCCGAACCGTTCCCTGAATTTGAGAAGTGGCAGCGTTTTGTGCCCAAATTAAGGCACTGAAAGCGAGCAGCAGGAATAGACGTACTTCAAACCTCAGTGTTCTCATTAAATCCCCCTACCAGGAGCAACCCGGGAAAAACTAAAAGCTCTGGCGAGTATAATCTGTCATGTCAGAGCTGTCAATGGTGCAAAAAGGGGATGCCGATCGGCTCCAGCCTAATGAACGAATGCCTCGGCGGGAACTGCTGCTTTTGCTGGCTCTGCCATCACCCAGCGCAGCGAATAGGTAGCTACTGCCGATATCAGCGCGGGGACGGCGGCCGCCAGGAACAACTCGCGATGCGCCCAACCGTTGCCGAGCAGCGCACCGGCGGCAACCGGACCGACGATCGCGCCGATTCGTCCGAAGCCCAGGCTGGCGCCGATTCCGGTGGAGCGAAGGTAGGTGGGATAGTACAGCGCCGCCAAGGAATTCACGCCGGGTTGTCCGCCGGGTACGCACCAACCAGCCATGAAGGAAGCGAAGAACAACATCGAAAGCGGAAGGGAAGGCTGGCCGATCATGGCGATGCTGATAGTGGCGACGCCGAACACAATGGTCAGCACTCTGCGGAACCCATAGCGGTCGATGAGCCAGCCGTTGGGAATCGTTCCCACGGATCCGCCTACCTGGACCGCCGTCCCCACCAGCACGGCAATTGCGGTGGGGTAGCCAGCATCCTTCACTACCGTAGGCAGCCAGCTTCCGAGGAAGTACAGGTTCAGCAGGTTCATGAAGTTGATGATCCACAACATCACGGTTCCGAGGCCCCGGCCTTCGCGGAACAGATTGACTACTGGCACGCCCTTGCGGTTTTCTTCCTGCGTGATGAACTCAACATTCCCGGCCGGCACCGGCGCGTTAATCCGCTGCAGCCATTTCAGCACTTTACCTTTGCTCTTGCCGCGCAATACCAGGAATTGCAGAGACTCCGGCAGCAGGAAAATCATCAGCACGGAAACCACCAGCGGCACTATGCCGCCGAAAATGAACACGGAGCGCCAGCCGAACCTAGGGATCAAGGCCGCCGCGATAAATCCGCCGATGGCCGCTCCCACCGTGAAAAAGTTAGAGACCAGCATCATGACAGTCACGCGAATGCGCGCGGGACTGTACTCGCCTGCCAGAGCCATGGCGTTGGGCATGATGCCTCCTAGGCCAAAGCCAGCGATGAAGCGGATCGCGAGCAGTTCGTTGGCCGAGCTGGCGCGCGCCGTCCACAGCGTAAGCACTGCGAAATACAGGGCCGCCACGATGAGGACGGGACGGCGACCGATTCTATCGGACAGCATACTGAACAGGAACGATCCCAGCAGGACGCCGGTGAGCGCTGCGCTGAAAACCAAACCCATCTGCGCGCCCGGGATTTTAAATTCCTTGATGACCGCCGGCGCCACGTAGCCCATGGCCTGCACGTCGAACCCGTCCATGATCAGGCACAGCCCGCACAGGATGAAGGTAGTCCACTGAAATAAGCCCAGCCGGCTATTGTCGACCAGTGTCGCGATGTTTACTTTTTGCGATTCCATTTACGCGGGCGCTCCGGCGGTTTTTTCCGCGATGCGCGCCAGCCGTTGCTCTTTGAAGGGGTCGTCCGCGAAGCGGCACTCGTTGTTGAAAATCATCATGCCGCGCTTTTCGAGCGTGAACGGCTCCCATTTGGGTAGCAGTTTGGTGTTGGGGTTTCCGGTGCGCGCGAAGGCCACGAACGCCGCGCTCATTTTGTCGGACAGAGGCTGGAGGTCTTTTCCGGTGCCGTTCATTGACTCGGTGATGGCCGTGTTCTCGAATGCAAACGGAATATCCAGCGTGTGATAGGAACGCAGGGCACCGCCGTGCACCGGCGAATACCATTGGAAGTAATATTTGTACACCGGAGCTTTCCCCGCCATGGCCTTGCGCTCGGCTTCCGTGTCGGTGCCTACGCGGAAATTCGACACGTCGGTGCCGATGATCAGCGCGATGGTCAGGTTATCCGCCTTGGGCCAGCCCTTCTTATACACTTCGATTAACCGGTCCGCCGCGGCGTCGTCCACTTTGGTATATTCCTTCACGCGGTTGTGCAAGCCGGCCGCATCGATCTGGTCATAGTTCATGCGCGCGTTCCAGGTGATCTCGGTTTCCGTCGAACTGATCATCAAGGGAACATTCGAGCTGATGTCGGAAGCCACCGGTGCATAGGGAGCACCCGGAAGCGTGCGCCCGTCAATCACGGGACCCAAATTCAGCCCGCGCGTGTTGCGGAGCGCGTCGAGCAATTGCGCCGTTGGCATGCTTTGCAGTTTGTCTATCTGATCTTTGCCCAGATTTAAGGTCTTCAGATAGGCTTCGACGCCCTGATTGGCGCGCTCGCGGGTGATTCCGTTCACGTTCGATCCGCTCATCGCAATCGCGCGATGGAACAAGCCCTTCGCACCGGGCATGCCGGTAAGCGTGCTCACTTTCCCGCCGCCACCGGATTGCCCAAATATAGTGACGTTCCCCGGATCGCCGCCGAAGTTCGAGATGTTGTCGCGAACCCATTCGAGCGCCTGGACGCAATCGAGCATACCCACGTTGCTCGCCTGCGCATACTTTGCGCCGCCCAAATCCGCCAGGTACAAGTAACCGAATACGTTCAAGCGGTGGTTCACTGTCACGACTACCACGTCGTGCTTGGCCGCCAGGTTCGCTCCGCTATACATCTCCCAGTTGCCGGAGCCCGCGGAATAGCCGCCGCCGTGGAACCACACCATCACCGGACGCTTGCCGCCGCTGGTGCTCTGCGTCCACACATTAACATGCAGACAATCTTCCGTGCCCGCGCCATCGGCCTTGGGCTGCTGCGCCATCGATTCCGCCACCAGGATCGATGGATTCTGCGGCGATGCCGGACCTACTTCCAGTGCATCGCGAACTCCGGTCCAGCCCTGGACTTTCGAGGGCGGCAGGAAGCGTCCAGCGCCTTCGGTCGACGCCCCGTAGGGAATGCCTTTGAACACGCTGACCTTGCCTTGCACTGCGCCGCGGAGCTTGCCTGCGGAAGTGTTGACCACTGGACCGGCACCATCGCTGGTGGCTGGCACCGCCCACGCTCGCGTGATCGCGCCGCCCGCCAGCAAACTCGCGGCCGTGCCTCTGCCTAGAAACGTTCGTCGATTGATTGCGTCTGACATCAATGAGGACTCCTGAATAGCTGATAGCCGCGGTCATTATACCTGCAAGTGTCCCGCTGCGACAAGGACATTTGGGTAGTGCGCTAATTGTGCGTTGAGGCATTTTGATGTTCCCTGAATAACTTGATGGCCGCCTTGAGTCTGGCGGACCTAATCTTCATCTCAGACAATTGCCCCTCAGCCTCTCTTATAGCTGCCTCCCAAAATTCTGGCGATCTGCTTTCAATAACACTTTTGCTATTGACTTCGGTATCAGTTATGTTATTCTTAGCTAGTGGCAAAGGAATACTCCAAGTCGGACATGGCCGCGCTGCTGGCTGAATCTGAGCAAGAGCGTGAGAAGTTGGCGAAAGAGAGAAATGCTATCGCAGCCAAAATTACTCACTACGACATGGTGATTGAGTCCCTGCGAAACCTTATGGCTCCGCTGCCTGCCGAGCCTCCGATAGTCGCCGAAGTAGCAGTGGCGATGCTTAAATACGCTGGGCTTACCGACGTTGTGAGGATGACGCTGCAAGCTAGCGGCCACCAGGGGCATATCACCATCACTCAAATAGTAGATAAATTGAAATCTATTGCGTACCCCTTGGATAGACTCGACAATCCCCGCGCTTCGATTGTCGTGGTGCTTAGCCGTATGGTGTCCGCTGGTGATGTTGAGAAGAAGGACATTGGGCGCCCCGAGCCTGCGTTTCGGTGGGTTGGAATGTCCGCGCGGATGACAAAGGCGTTTTTGGACGTAGTTACCGTTCCACCTGTTCCCGCGCCGCGCCTGGGTGGACTTGGACTGCCGTCCAGGAGATCCAAGAAGTGATTTTTTGCGGCCCCGCTGGGGTTGCCCGTAGAAACTAAAATCCGGCAGGTAGTTGAAGCTACCTACCGGATTCAGCCTCAGGCCGAAGCCATGAGACTGGGTTTGGATACCCCTCTTCATTGTGGCTCTGGCTTGAAGAAAGTTCAAGTCCAGAGTGACGTGCCACAACTGCCGTACTGAGTGCCAACGCTTCGGGAAGCACCGCAACGGGCTTCGCCGCTTCCGTTGCTGCCAGTGCTCCAAGACCTTCACTGAAGCCCACGAAACGCCGCTTGATGGCATGTACCTGCCTATCGAGAAGGCCGAAATGGTTCTCTCGCTCTTGCTCGAAGGGAACAGTGTTTCGAGCGTGGAGCGCATGACCGGAGTCCACCACGGCACGATTCTGAAGCTGCTGGTGCTCGCTGGCGAGAAGTGCGAACGGATCATGGCGACGAAGATTCGTCAACGTTCAAGTGCGCGACGTAGAAGCTGATGAAGTTTGGAGTTTCATCGGCAAGAAAGAGAAGCGCGTCCGACCCGAGGACGATCAGAACCTTGGCGACTGCTACACGTTCGTTGCGATCGAGCGACATTCCAAGCTGGTGCTCAATATCGCATGGGCAAGCGCAATCAGGCCACCACAGATAGCTTCGTGGAAGGCATTCGGCACGCGACGGCGCATAGCCGCTTTCAGATCACCACGGACGGCTTCGCGCCGTACCGTTCTGCGATCACCACGACGCTGCACGACCGTTGCGACTTTGCCCAACTCATCAAGGTCTATCGCGCTGCGCCTAGCGAAGGCGAAGGCCGGTACAGTCCCGCCGAAGTGCAATCCGTGGAGGTAGTCCCAGTCATGGGCCGTCCCGATCCTGAGCGCATCTGCACTTCGATTGTGGAGCGGTCCAATCTCAGCCTCCGCATGGGCACTTCGTCGCTTTACGCGGCTCACGAATGCCTTCAGCAAGAAGTGGGAGAACCACTGGGCCGCTGTCGCGCTTGGTTTGCGTTCTACAACTTTTGCCGCGTCCATAAATCGCTTCGCGTGACTCCCGCGATGGCCGCGGGGATAGCGGATCACGTTTGGAGCGTGCGCGAACTCCTGGAGGCCGCGTAGTGTTCCCCATGTGGGCGCGTCCGCCACCGGCCGATCCCCAGCGGCACGCTGGGGGCGCGACAGAGTAGAATGGCAACCTAATGCGCCTCTGGTCTCTGCTGTTGGCGATAGCCTGCGTAGCGTTATCGTCATCGGCTCAAACTCCACGGCCCGATAAAAAAACAGATCAATCCAAGACACACGAAACCAGTAGCAATATTGAGTTTTGGTTTCTCTCTCGTGCCGTAGTGCATACTCAACCAAAGGAAAGTCCCGCCAAGGATAAGGCGCAGACTTGGTATGAGTGGTTCTGGCCACCCGTATGGTCCAACTGGGCCTTGGTCGCCATCGGCGGGATCGCCGCCCGTGCTGCGTTCAATACCTTGGATGTCATCACCCGCCAAGCCAACACTATGGAGCGACAGACTGCCGTCATGGAGCGACAGACTGCGGGAATAGAGCAACAAGTCATCACCAGCCAAACTTCGGCCGAGGCTGCGAAAATAAGTGCCAATGCCGCCAAAGCTAGCGCCGATGCTCTTGTGAACACGGAGCGCGCGTGGATGATACTGGATAAGTTCAACCCCACGTCGCCTAGCTCCGGCCCCAATAATATAATTAGTATCCAGTTTCGAAATTGCGGACGAACTCCAGCGTGGATTACCAACTTTGTCGCCAGATACGTTACAAACCAGGGGGCGATCACTCAGACAATAAACTTTGACGCGATACTCCCGCAGCCAACCCCAGGGGAGCCGATCACTACTGACGCGCCAACTAGATGGTATGGAGAAAAACTCCAAGGGACTGGGGACCTGTCGGAGGCGGAGTTTAGGTCGGTGCGGAGAGGCGAACTTACTCTCTACTGTTTCGGAATTTTGAAATATCGAGACATCTTCGACAAGGACCGGGAGACCAGATTTTGCTTTATCTATATGCCGCCCATCACGTCCCCGGAAGCATGGATTTATTCCGGCCCTGCCGATGCCAACAAACACACATAGGAATATCGCTAATGCGATCAACGCACTTTTAGCGGAGTACCGACATTTGACATGTCAATTGGCTACGTTCTAGAATTCAGATGCCCAAGCACAGGGCTGCGGTGCGCTTGCGCATCGCGGAGGTTTTATGCACCGTTCTTTACTACTTTTTGCGGTCGCTCTTCTGGCGGCTCCCGCGTTCGCCCAGACGGATTTTTCGGGCGAGTGGGCGCCGGTTCAGGATGAAGACGACACCGGAAACCCCTACGTGGGCGAATGGATCGGCATTCCGATGAGCCACGCCGGGCAGCTTCGCGCCGCAGCCTGGAATGCTTCGCTCTACACGCTGCCGGAGTGGCAGTGCCGCCCGCATGGCGCCATGTACATCTCGCGGGGGCCTTCGCAGGTGCGCATCTGGAAAGAAGTGGATACCGGTATCGCGCCAGACCACCGCTTATCATGCCGAGTGGCTGCGCTCGATCGACAACCCGTATTACATGGATGGGCGCCAGCGTCCCTCCGAATACGCGCCGCATACTTGGGGCGGCTTCTCTACCGCCGAATGGGTTGGCGACATGCTGAAAATCACCACCACCAACCTCAAGGAAGATTACTACCGCCGCAACGGCGTGCCATCGAGCGATCAGGCTACTCTCACGCAATATTGGATGCGGCGCGGCGACATCCTGACATGGGTCACCATCGCGTATGACCCGATATACCTGACCGAGCCCATGATCCGCGCCAGCGAATATCGTTTAGTTCTGGGAATGCAGATTCCTCCGTACCCGTGCACTGTGGTCGAGGAGGTGGACCGTCCGCAAGGCGTGGTGCCCAGCTATCTACCCAACGCGAATCCGTTCTTGACCGAGTGGGGCGAGAAATACAAAATTCCGTTTGAAGCGGCGCAAGGCGGCGCGGCTACCATGTATCCCGAGCTGGCTCGCAAAGTCGATTTGGCCGCCAACAAAGCCAAAGGCGCGGCTCCGACTTCGGCCACGAAAACCCAGTAACGAATATTACAGGAGCGAGTCTTGAAAAAATTTACTAGACGTTGGGTCTTCGTTGGGCTGGGGTGTGCCGCCGCTGCCGCGGTCGCCGGCATTGGACTGGCGCAGCGTCCCGCCAGCCTCCGCAACGAGCCTTCGGCGATCGAGATCATTCCCATTCGCGGGAATATTTATATGCTGGCGGGCGCGGGTTCGAACATAACGATTTCGATCGGCCCGGACGGCGTACTGCTGGTTGACTCGGGCGCCGCCGAGGTGGCCGACAAAACACTGGCGGCGATTCAACGTCTGAGCCGTGAGCTCACCACCTTTGCGCAGCCGGTGAAGAGGAATGAGGGCGGCGGCGGGTCGGGCGAAGTGCTCACGAGTAGTTTGCCTCCCAAGCCAATTCGATTTATCATCAACACCAGTTCTCTCCCGGATCACGTCGGCGGCAACGTTGTGCTGGCCGAAGCCGGCAAGACGTTTACTGGCGGCAACGTGGCCGGTGATTTGGGGGACGTAGGCGAGGGTGCGGCAGTGCTTTCGCACGAAAACGCGTTACAGAGATTGAGTGACGCGAAGATGCCTATCCGAGGGCAGCCGACCGAAACCTATTTCGGCAACCAGATGAAGTTGAGCCACCACTTCAACGGTGAAGGCGTCCAGCTCCTTCACGTTCCGAACGCCATCACCGATGGCGATACCTTCGTCATGTTCCGCAGCTCGGACGTCATCAGCGCCGGTGATATTTTCTCTTTCACCAGTTATCCCCCCATCGACATGGCACAGGGCGGCAGCATCCAAGGCGAGCTGGCCGGCTTGAACCACATGGTGGACCTGGTGATTCCCGAATTTCGCTCTGAGGGTGGTACCTACGTGATCCCCGGCCATGGGCGCATTTGCGACACCGCCGACTTGGCTTACTACCGCGACATGGTTACCATCATTCGCGATCGTATTCAGGACTCCATCAAGAAGGGCATGACGCTCGATCAAGTGAAAGCCGCCAAACCGACCGAGGATTGGGACGGACGCTTCGGGCAGCTCTCTGTCATGACGCCGGATAAGTTCGTCGAAGTGATTTACAAAGGTCTCAGCGCCAAGAAATAGTCGACCCTCATGTTCAACAAATTTTCCTTTCTCACCGGGATCGCCGCTGCGGCCCTCACGTTAACGCCGGCGCTTCACGCGCAGGGGCGCGGCGGGGGAGCCCCGCCGGCTCCTACCACGCCTAAGGCGGCCGCCCCCATCGATCTCACCGGCTACTGGGTTTCGCAGATCGTCGATGAATGGCGCTTTCGTGTAAAGCCGGAAAAAGGCGACATCGCCTACATGCCCCTCAACCCCCTCGCCCGCCGTACCGCTAACGCCTGGGATCCCGATAAAGATGCTGCCGAAGGCAACGCCTGTAAAGCATACGGAGCAGTGGGCGTGATGCAACGCCCCGGCCGCCTGCACATCACATGGCAGGACGACTTGACGCTCAAGATCGACGCAGACGCCGGCACGCAAACTCGTCTATTGCACTTCGGTCCGGTGCCCGCCCAGAAGGGTCCACCGAGCCTGCAAGGTTATTCCGCCGCGCAGTGGCTAGTGAACGGACGGGTTCTGCTGGACACCGGCGGTACCGGGTTCGTCCCCGGACTCGGTCCTGCCCGGGGCACGGCTCGTGGCGGCACGCTGCGCGTTACCACCGATAACATGCTTCCCGGTTACCTTCGCAAAAATGGCGTACCGTATAGCGACCATGCCGTGCTCACCGAATACTTCAATCTGGTCATTGGACAGCAGGGCGAACAGTACTTTGTTGTCACCGCCATGGTCGACGACCCTATGTTTTTGAACGGTCCCTTCATCCGTACCTACAACTTCAAAAAGCAGCAGGACGGCTCTGGCTGGGACCCGACGCCCTGCCTGCCCAGATAACCCCCGCCATTCGGCCATTCCACGCCTGCAACGCCCGTTCTAGAATGATAGAACTACTATCAGCCGAACGTAACGGCCAATGAATATTACTGAAGTCTTCATCAAGCGTCCGGTAATGACCGCGCTGGTCATGATCGGGATTATTTTGTTCGGCATCGCCGGCTATCGGGCGCTGCCGGTGAGCGATCTGCCCAACGTCGACTTCCCCACCATTCAAGTCAGCGCAAGTCTGCCGGGCGCGAGCCCCGAGACCATGGCGTCAGCGGTTGCGACTCCGCTCGAACGCCAGTTCGCTACCGTAGCCGGGATCGATTCGATGACTTCATCGAGCGGTATCGGCAGCACTAGCGTCACGATTCAGTTCACACTCGAACGTTCCATCGACGGTGCCGCGGCTGACGTGCAAGCGGCCGTTGCCGCAGTGCTGCGCAAACTCCCGCCGGGGATGCCTGCGCCGCCGACCGTGCAAAAGGTGAATCCCGCGGATCAGCCCGTGGTCTTCATGACCATGAGCGCGCCTACCATGCAGCTCTCGGCGCTCGATGAGTACGCCGAAAACCTAATGGCGCAGCGCATCTCGATGCTCAACGGAGTCGCGCAGGTGAACGTCTTTGGCTCGCAGAAGTGGGCCATCCATGTTCAGCTCGATCCGAGTCTGCTGGCCGCGCGCCGCATCGGCATCGACGAAGTTCACGCGGCCATGCAGATCCACAACGTGAATCAGCCCACCGGAACGCTGTGGGGACGTAGCCAGGCTTTCACGGTGAAAGCCAACGGCCAGTTGATGACTGCGGACGCTTACCGCGACATGATCGTGGCCTTCCGCAACGGCTCGCCGGTGCGCCTGCGCGATTTGGGGAATGTGATCGATAGCGTTCAAAACGACAAGTCGGCAATGTGGACTTATTACGACAAAGTCGGCGGGCGTTCCATCGGCCTCTCCATTCAGCGCCAGCCCGGCACCAACACAGTTGAAGTGGTGGACCGCATCAAGGAGTTGCTTCCGACCTTCCGTAGTCTGATGCCGCCCACGGTGAAGCTGGATATCGAGCAGGACCGCTCGCAACCGGTTCGCGAATCCGTCAACGACGTGAAGTACACGCTGCTGCTGACGATGGGACTGGTGGTGCTGGTGATCTTCCTGTTCCTGCGCAATGTTTCCGCTACCGCGATCCCCAGCCTGGCGCTGCCCATCTCTGTTGTCGGCACGTTCGCCGCCATGTATCTGTTGGGCTACTCGCTCGACAATCTGTCGCTGATGGCACTGACGCTATCGGTGGGCTTCGTGGTTGACGACGCGATTGTGGTGCTCGAAAACATTGTACGCCACATGGAAATGGGCAAGCCGCGTATGCAGGCTGCGCTCGAGGGTGCCAAAGAGATCGGCTTTACCGTGATGTCGATGACACTATCGCTGGCGGCAGTGTTCATTCCAGTCATGTTCATGAGCGGCATCATCGGCCGCCTGTTTCATGAATTTGCCGTCACCATCATGGTGGCGATTCTGATTTCCGGGTTCGTCTCGATCAGCTTGACGCCCATGCTGTGCAGCCGCTTCCTCAAGCCTCCCTCGGAAGAGCAGCACAGCGCGCTCTACCGCGCGTCTGAGAGAGTGCTGGATGGCATGCGGGATGCCTACGCCTGGATGTTGCGCGGTGTGATGCGCCATCGTCCGATCACCATGCTGGTGGCTCTTGGAACACTGGTGGCCACCGGCTACCTGCTGGTGATTACGCCCAAGGGATTCATCCCTCCGCAGGACACGGGTCTGTTAAACGGCACTATCGAAGCCGGCCAGGACATCTCGTACGACGCCATGATGGCTTTGCAGCAGCGCGTCGCGGCTATTGTGGCCCAGGACCCCAATATCGATGTCTTCGGTTCCTTCATGGGAGCCGGCAGCAATCAGCCCATCAACCAAGGGCGTTTCTTCATTCGCCTTACGCCGCGCAGCCAGCGCAATTTGACCCCCGAGCAGATCATCGAAGAGCTGCGTCCCAAGCTGGCTGCGGTCCCCGGAGTGCGCGTGTATCTGACCAATCCTCCGATGGTGCGGATTGGCGGCCAGCAGACCCGCTCTCTCTACCAGTTCACCCTGCAATCGCCCGATCTCAATGCACTGTACGCGGCGTCCGCTGATTTCGAGAAGCGCATGCGCACGGTACCGGGCCTCTCCGACGTCAATAGCGACTTGCAGATATCGAGTCCCATGCTCAGCGTGGACATCAACCGTAACCGCGCGTCTTCGCTCGGAGTCACCGAAGAGCAAGTCGAAAACGC
Organism: Bryobacterales bacterium; assembly: GCA_963745995.1. GTDB lineage: Bacteria > Acidobacteriota > Terriglobia > Bryobacterales > Bryobacteraceae > Palsa-187. The sequence continues at coordinate 382,628 of CAVUZF010000004.1, read as the reverse complement.
GCTTAACGACGCTTACGGGCAACCGCAGATCTCGACTATTTACACGCAAGTGGACAGCTACTGGGTGATCCTTGAGGTTAAACCGGAGTACCAGAGGGATCCTAACGGCCTCGGATTGCTCTACCTGCGCTCCACCAATGGGAGTCTGGTGCCGTTGAACGCCGTCGCCAAACTTTCCAGCGGAGTGGGTCCTTTGACGATCCAACATTTTGGCGAATTACCGGCCGTCACCATATCGTTCAATACCGCGCCCGGCGTGGCACTCGGCGATGCGGTCGACCGCGTGCAAGCGCTCGCCCGCCAGACTTTGCCGGATACCATTACCACTAATTTTCAGGGCACCGCGGCGGCGTTTCAATCTTCACTGCGCGGGATGGGACTGCTGCTTGCGCTAGCTGTGCTGGTCATCTATATGGTGCTGGGTATTCTCTACGAGAGCTTCATCCACCCGATCACGATTTTGTCGGGACTCCCGTCCGCCGGCTTGGGCGCTCTGGCTACGCTGCTGATCTTCCACGACGAACTGAACATTTATTCGTTTGTCGGTGTGATCATGCTGATCGGCATTGTGAAGAAGAACGCGATCATGATGATCGATTTTGCCGTCGAAGCCCAGCGAATTCACGGCACTCCGCCGGCCGACGCAATTGTTGAAGCTTGCCTTGTGCGCTTCCGGCCGATCATGATGACAACGGTGGCGGCACTGGTAGGCACCTTGCCGATCGCGATGGGCTTAGGAGCTGGCGGCGAAGCTCGGCGTCCGATGGGTCTGGCCGTGGTGGGAGGCTTAGTAGTTTCGCAGCTTCTTACCTTATTCATCACGCCGGTGTTTTTCACTTACATGGAGCGGTTCCAAGGTACTGGAAAGCGACGCAAGGATCGCAAAGCTGTAGCACGACAGACGCGCGAACAAGAGCAAGTGCCGCTTGAGGCATAACTGGGCGGCTAAGATTGTACCGATCCACCCCGTTGGTTGACCGTTTCGAGCAGACTGCGCGATTTGGCTGAAGCGTTCAACTCATGTTCCGCCTCCAGCCAATTGCGCTCGGCGGAGTCGGGTGGGTTGCCCTCTTCGATCCAAAGCTGGTGGGCTCTTTCTTTGATCTCAGCGTGAGTGACAGTACGCTTGGCATTCATCGTTTTCACCTTGATTTGCCCGACGATTTCTTCCTGGGAATTTTAGCGCCGGCGTGCCGTGCCTCGCTGAGAGCGACGGCTACGGCTTGTTTGCGGTTGGTGACTTTCTTTCCGCTGCCTGACTTTAGCGTGCCTTCTTTATACTCATGCATCACTTTCTCGACCTTGCCTCTGCCCTTAGTTGCAGTCTTCTTTGCCATCGCTAATCCCTTCCGCGGGTTAGATCCCGGGGAAAATCAAAGTGTTTCTGCGAGAAACGGATGATGGGGCCCGCGACTCCCACCACTATGACAGCCGCATATCTTCCCTCGCGGCGCACGTTGCCCCTTCTGCGAGCCGCTGTGCAAAGCTGTAAAGGGTGCGATTTATATTTGAAGGCGACGCAGGCTGTCTTTGGCGAAGGCCCTGGAACGGCCCGCATGGTGTTGGTAGGCGAGCAACCCGGCAATGAAGAGGACCTCCTAGGTCATCCGTTTACCGGACCCGCCGGCGGAATCCTCGACCGGGCTCTCGCCGCTGCATCCATTCGGCGTGCGGAGGTTTATGTGACCAACGCCGTCAAACACTTCAAATTCGAAGAACGCGGGAAGCGGCGGCTGCATCAGAAGCCGCGCATTGGCGAAGTGCGCGCCTGCCAACCCTGGCTGGAGGCAGAAGTGCAAGCGATCAAGCCCCAAGTCATTGTTTGCCTAGGGGCGACGGCGGCGCAGGCGTTTCTCGGAAGCAAGTTTCGCCTGACGCGGGAACGAGGAGTTCCGCTTAAACATCCTTGGGCGCCCCATGTAGTGGCAACCATTCATCCCTCCGCCATATTGCGCGCGCCCGATTCCGCGCAGCGGCATGCGGAGTATTCACGATTTGTCGAGGATCTCAAGAGCGCTCGCGAGCTATTACGGAGGTAAACTATGGCTGCCATTGTGTGGAAGGGCTTTGTCAGTTTTGGACTGGTGACTTTTCCAGTCCGGCTCTTCGCTGCGGCGCGTGCCGAACATGTACAGTTCCATATGCTGCACCGCAAGGATCTCTCCCGTGTCAAAGAAGTGTGGTATTGCGCCGAGGAAAATAAAACCATTGACCGGGGCGAAATCGTGAAAGGTTATGAAACCAGCAAGGGCGAATACGTCGTCGTGGATGATGAAGAGTTGAAGCGGATTGCGCCTGCGACGGCCACTACTATGGAGATCCTCCAGTTCGTTCGCGACGGTGAAGTGGATCCCATTTATTTCGAGAGCTCGTACTATGTGGCGCCGGAAGAAGCGGCTGCGAAGCCGTATCAGCTCTTCGCGCAAGCTTTGGAGCAAACCAAATATCATGCCATCGGGAAACTGGCGATGCATGGGCGGGAACACATCGTACTGATCCGTCCGCGCGACGGGAGCATGGTGCTGCACACGCTCTTTTATCCCAACGAACTGCACGAAACTAACCGTGCGACTGGCAAATCCACGAAAGCTGCCGCCCAAGGAAATGGAACTCGCGAAAACTTTGGTGCAACATCTTGCCAGTCCTTTTAAGCCCTCCACCTTTCACGATTCCTACCGCGAGAATGTCGAACGTCTGATTCGGCAGAAGCAGAAAGGCCAGAGAATCTCCGTGGTAGCGAAGCCGAAAAAGGCGCCGGTGATCGATATGATGGAGGCACTGAGGCGGAGTCTTGCCGCCACTTCGACCAGAAGCACCCAGACGAAGCTACGCCAAGGGCACGGCGAAGAAATCGAAAAGGTCGGCCGCCTACGCGTTGTCTTAGTAAAACTTACCGATCTTTCTCGCCTGTTGCTGTTACATTATCCTCCGGCTGCGTAATCCAATTTAAGGGAGCGTAATCGCCCCGCTAGTCTGGACGAGGGCCACACTTGTCCGGAACAAAAAATCCAATCCGGACTTTGGAGTTATGGCCAACTCAAAACAGTTCAAGCCGATCAAAACCACATTGCGCGCACTTGCTGCACTAACGCTGGTGGCGAGCGCATATGGAAATGCTGTGACCGAAAATCCGCCTGTACTTCGCGACAATCGATATGACAGGCTGGAATCCTTCTTTCAATCCTTCGGCTGTCCAACGCCTCACTACGTGAGTGACTACCTGGGTGCAGCGGATTCCTATGCGATCGATTACCGCCTGCTTCCTGCGATTTCTGTTTTAGAGAGCACTTGCGGCATTTATCAGCGCCTCAACAACCGTTGGGGGTGGGATTCGGCTCGCAAAGGATTCTCGTCCTTCCGTGCAGGCCTTCAATACATCGCGCGCCAACTTTCTGAGGGCCGCTACTACAAGAATAAGCCTCTCGAAGAGAAAGTCCACATGTACAACCCCAATCCGGAATACGCGCGTCAGGTGAAAAAACTAATGCTGAAGATCGACAATCGGAGCGCAGTTCTTGCGCAGGATACCGGGCCCATTCACGTCACGCAATCTCCTCGCGAATCTGTGACACACATCGCCCCTTAGCTTCGTCTACCTCGTGTAACGGCAATTCCGCGAAAAAGATTTGGGTTGCCGCTTTCATAAAGGAGTAACGCCATGGCAGACAAACACGCCAACCAACCCAAGCACGGCATGGGTACCGAGACCCAGGAAAAAGGCCAGCAACAGCAGAAGGAGCAAGGCAAGGGCGGCCAGCACGAACAGGGGAGAGGTGGCCAGAACGAGCCAGGGAAGAACAGTCAGCAAGAACAAGGCAAGGGCGGCCAGCACGGTCGTTAATTAATGCCTAACTCGTCGGCGCCCCGGATTTGACCTCGGGGCGCCGATGGCTAGAGCAATCCGTTTTCTTCTAGAAAACGGCGTAAGACACCGCCAATCTTGACGAATTCCTCATAGCTGACGGGTTTGCGGAAATAGCTGGCGCCGAGTTTGGCCGCCTCGCTGCGATCCCCGGGCGAATCCGACGACGTGACAATGATCACCGGAATACTCTTGAACTTCTCAATGGCTCGGACCCGCCGCAGCACCTCGAATCCATCCACTTTCGGAAGATTCAAGTCAAGTAGCATTACGTGCGGCGCGGGCGCTTCGGGGTCACTCGCGGCGCGGGCGATGAAATCGATCGCCAGTTCGCCGTCCGCGACGATATGAACATCCACCTCCAGTTGTTCCGCCCGGATCGCCTCGCGTACCAGCAAAGCATCCGGCAGGTTATCTTCAGCTAGCAGAAGATTCAACCGTCGCGGAGCGGATTCTCGCGGTGTGGCGGGGGATGGTGAAGAAGAAAGTTGATCCTTTCCCGGGTGTGGACTCGACCCAGATTCGTCCGCCATAACGTTCAACCACGCGCTGGCAGATAGCCAGTCCGATACCGGTACCGCTGTATTTCTGATCACGATGGAGCCGTTTAAAAACGCCAAAGATTTTCTCCTTGTATTGAGGATCGATGCCAATGCCGTTGTCCTGCACTGAGAATAGAATATCGGCGCCCTGCGCTGCCGCTGAGATGTGGATCTGAGGGCGCTCCTCTTTTCGATACTTGATAGCGTTGCTGATGAGATTTTGAAACACCAGTTGTAAGTGCGCATCGCCGATGTCCACCTGCGGCAGAGGATCATGGGTGACAATGGCATCGCTTTCGCGAATCGCTTCCGCGAGGCCGGAGAGGGCGTGCTCCAAGGCCACCGACGTGTCCACGGTGCTGACGCCTCCTTCCACCACGCCGGCCCGCGTATAGGCGAGCAGGTCGTTGATGAGAGTCGCCAATCGCCGGCCGCCCTCTGTTAAGAAGCCTAGGAACTGCCGTCCGTCGGCATCCAGCCGGTCGTCGTAACGCTTGGCTATGATTTCGCTGTACACTGCGACATTGCGGATGGGCTCCTGCAGATCGTGGCTTGCGGAATACGCGAACTGTTGGAGGTCGTCATTGGCGCGCCGCAGTTCCTCTTCTTTTTCCTTTTGCTCGTGAATGTCGGTATTGGACCGATCCACATGGAGATGTTGCCAGCCGCGTCCCGCATGGCGTGAGCCCGGCTGAGATGCCAGCGGTACTCGCCATCGGCTCGACGGAAGCGGTGCTCAAAAAGAAAGGGATCCCCGGTTTCCACCGATCGGCGCCAGGCTGCGGATGTTTTCTTCGACATCGTCGGGATGCACGAATTGGATCCATCCCCAATTCTTGATTTCCTCGAACGGCAGCCCGGAGAATTCGATCCACTGGCGGTTGAAGTAATCCACATCGCCGCTGGGCGTTGGCCGTGAAAATTTTTTGCGGCATCGATTCAGCCATGAAACGAAAACGCTCGTGCGCTTTTTCGGCGTCGCGGAGGGCTTCCTCGCGATCTTGCAGCGCAGTTCGCAAGTGGCTGGTCCCGCGTCTGGATACCAGCGAGCATTTCATTGAACCGGTCTACCAGCACGCCGAATTCATCGCCGGAAAATTTCTGCGCACGAATGCTGTAGTCGCTGGTTTCCGATACCGAGGTAGTGGCGCGCACCAGCTGCGAAACCGGTGCGGCGATCACGCTGCCTAGTTTAGCGGAAATCAGGAATGCGATCAGGCTGGAAAACAGCAGCACCGCCAGAACGGTGGCGCTGTAAATCCTCATGCGCTCGGAGATTTCGTCCAGATCGTAGACCATCATTAATGTTCCGATGCGGCGCCCGCTTAGAACAATCGCGCGCGAGACGGTCAGGCCGCTGCTGCCAAATTGAAGTTCATCCTGAACTCGCATGGGCGGACATCCCGAAGGAGCATCCGGGCGGGAATACCGGGCCAGCATGGTTCCATCCGGACGGTAGATACACGCGGTGACCAGGTGCGGCCTGGCGCGCAACGCCGCCAACGTCTCGGTTGCCGTCCGCGGATCATTAAAGGCCAAAGCCGCGGTGCTATTCTCGGCCACGATGCGCGAAAGCGCTGACAAATCGCGCTGCAGATATTGACGAAACAGGATCGAGTCAGAGGCCACGATACCGATGCCGGCCAACAGCAAGGCCGTGGTGGTGGTCAACATAATGATGATCACCAGCTTGCGTTTTATCGGTATGTCCTGGAAAGATCGCATGGTGAGAAGCGGCGCTCGATTCTATTTTTTCACCGACCTCGCTACCGTTCAGCAGCCGCGCGCTGATTTTAAGCCCCGCACTTTCCGCTGCCGTCTGATTGGCGCTAAACCGCACGCGGCGATTTTCGATGACGAAGGCGATCATGCCGCCGTCGCGGATGAAACTTTCGCCCTCACCAACAGTAAGGACTCCCGCTTCCAACGAAGGAAGCAGGCTAGCAACCTCCTTTTCCGGTCTACCTAAGAATAGAACCTGGCACGCTTTGGGCGCGGGTGCGCGCTTGATGCGCAAGACCGTTACTTTCCGATTGTTCACGACCTCTCCGGCCACAATCTGGTCCAGCGTCGCCCCAAAAGGATCTTCTCCCAGGATACAAATCGCAATGGGCGAATCCGGCGCTTCGAATGCCGCTGAGGGCCACTCAATGAATTTGGTGAAGTTCAGCAGAAATGCCGATTTTACCTGGTATTCGAGGGATTCATCGGCAGCTCGCGATTGAAGCGATAGTACCATGCACAGCATCGCCGCGAGAACGCGCAACCATTCGGCCCGCGCCCCGATGCCTTCTGTCGAAAGCGCTGCGGCTTACCGGGTCCATGTCAATTTTGCGTAGACGCTTCTCCTGATTCCGACCAGGGGACCAGGATCGCCCCCATATTCGAGATGCGACGGTTGCAGGAGGTTCTGTCCGGCCACTGACAATTCGACCTGCCGATTAAATCTCCAGCCGACGCGAGCGTCGCCCGTCGAATAGGCGGGAACCAGTTGCCCGGGCAGCGCGCTGACGTAACGAAACGTAAGGTCCAGCTGCAGCTTCTTCGAAAGATCCACTGCGGAGGAAACGGTGACCTCATGCTGCGGACTGGAACCTACAATAATCGGTGCCGTTCCCACGTCGCCTGAATTCGGCGCCTTTCCCAGATTCATGTGCAAATACGAATAGGATCCGCGTAGTCTCCAGTTAGCAGTGGGCCGCCATTCGGGAGCGATTTCTACGCCTTTGGTATAGCCCAGCAGTCCATTGCGAAATTGCGCCGGAAGCAGAAGATGCGCGGGCGCCGGTGTGGTTTCGAGGAAAATCTGGCCCGGCGAGTCCTCGCTAAAGAGATCGTGATAGTGGTTATAGTATCCTGTAACGTCGACATATAGCTTCTTGCCCAGCAGACGCCGGTAGCCCAACTCATATCCATTCATCTGCTCGGCCGCAAAGTCAGGATTGGCGTCGAATCGCGCGAAGAAGGGAGTTCCGTTCGCGGTTGTGGAGACGAACCCCAAAAGATTGAAGTTGTCTTCGCCGTCGGAGGGCGTGCGCAGGGCGTGCGTGAAGGCCGCCCAAATGGTTTGCTTGTCGTCGGGCGTCCACAGTAGCCGCACACTTGGTTCCAAGTCGATATCATTGGAAAAATTAGTGCGCAGAAATTTCGTCCCGAGAGTCAACGCGAGGCGGCCTTCCACTAGCCCAATTTCATCCTGCACGAACGCGCTGAGCAAATAATCGGTCCGCTGATTAGGAACAAACTGCAAACCCGTCACCACCACTCGATCGTTCACCGGATCGACGCGCGCGCCTAGGCCCCAGGAAACTTCTTGCCGCGCTGGCAAGCGAAGCCGCTGCAGGAAATCGATGTCGAAAGTATTGCGCACTCTCCGCGAAATTCGCCGGCTTCGCGATTGGTGCGGTCGTAGTAAGCCTGAATCTGAATATCATCGCCGTCGCTGAGAATCCTTTTCCAGTGGCCCATTACGTTCCCGCCTGTAAGCAGCGCATTGGAATCGATGATTTGCGAATACGGAGGCGTGTAGCTGGTAGCATTCACACTCTTGCCGGCTTCTTCGTCGTACAAATCGCCCTGCAGGGTGAAAGTATCGCGCTGGCGCTTCCAGTCCATGCGAAAGCCGCCTTGGACGTTTCGCCAATCGTCAAAATTCCTACCATCCGGATGATATTCGGGCCCGCGCGTGAAGCCCATACCGTAAACCCGATAGTTAAAGTCTTTGCCGTTGCCGCCGCCGTAGCGCAAATTGGTGAATCCCTGCTCTTCGTTGCCGCCGCCCGCGGAGACTAATATCCCCTGCGTGTCTTTGGAGTCCTTGGTGATGATGTTGATCACGCCATCAACCGCGTTTGGACCCCAGATCGTGCCGCCAGGTCCGCGGATCACCTCGATGCGGTCGATGTCGTCCATCAGGGTGTTCTGCACGTCCCAATTCGTTCCGGCAAAAAGCTGGGTGTAAACCGAGCGGCCATCAATCAACACCAGAACGGAGCGTGTGAGATTACTTCCGAATCCGCGAATTCCAATAGCCCAATTGTTGGCATCGATGCGCGCGACCTCGACGCCTGGCGCTAGCCGCAGCGCTTCCGGGATGCTGGTGGCTCCAGAACGACGAATATCCTCACCGGTAATCACGTAGATGGCATCGGGAGTTCGAAAGGCGGCTGCCGGAGCTTTGGAGGGTGTTGTCACCTCTATTTGCGACAGCTCTTCGATGCTCAGATTCTTGAGCGCCGCGGGAGTGGTTGTGTTGGCGTCGCTTTGGGCTTTTGCGAACGGGACCAAAAAAACGAAGACAGACAGAACGCCGAGCCAGTCACCCACACGCGGTAAGTATCTGCCTGCTCGCGGGCATTCTTTAGACATTACTTCTGATTCTATGGGAGGGCCTCGCATCAATTCAAACAAAAAAAACTTTTTGTAACGCGAGTGACGCCGCCCCCTCTAATAGGTCGAGGTGAGGATTATGTCGAAACGCGCAGGCGAAGTCCGGGAGGTGCCATTTTTGAAGAATGACATGAAGGACCAACTGCCCACTACTGGGAAGCCTTCGAACCATATTGACGCTCCTGGTAAGGCCGATTCGGAGTGCACTCAACCGACTGATTCCGACAAGCCGGCGGGGAATAAAACAGTGAATATAGACGACGCTCAGTTGGAGGCAGAGGAGTAGCAGTTTAAGAAGTAACGATACCTTTGCGGACCGCGTAAAGAATCATTTCAGCGGTGCTGTGGAGATTCAACTTCTCGAGGATGTTGCCGCGGTGGGTCTCAATCGTGTGCAGGCTCAGATTCAGCTTAGTGGCCACATCTTTGTTGGAATTCCCCTCGCCCAGCATCTGCAAAATCTCGCGTTCGCGGGGAGTCAGTAGTTCATAGCTGTCTTCGACGCTGCGTTGCCGCATCTGGCGCATGTAGTCTTCAGCCAGCATTTTGCTGATCTCCGGACTGAAGAACGCCTTTCCCTGGTGCACGGCGCGAATGGCGTTGATCAGATCTTCCTCGCGGGAATCCTTGAGCAGATATCCCCGCGCCCCCGATTTCAAAGCTCTCAATACATAGCTTTCGTCGGCGTGCATGCTGAGGATCACGACGGCTGTCTCCGGTCGCTTCTCCGTAATCCGGCTGGCAGCCTCGATCCCGTTGAGGTTGGGCATCCCGATATCGATCACGGCCACATCCGGACCGACCGCCGCCGCCATATCCACCGCTTCCCGGCCATCTGCCGCTTCGGCAACGACCACGAACCCGTCCTGGCGCTCCAGCAGGGCGCGCAGTCCTCTACGGATTACTGTATGGTCGTCCGCCAGCAGAATACGGATGGGGCTCATGGCACAGCCACTATTTCTTTGACTTCGCTGCCAGCGAGCGATAAAACCACCGAAATCAACGTCCCACTAGAGGGCTGGGATAGTACTTGCAGAGCTCCCCCCAGGTGCGCCACGCGTTCCTCTATACCGAGCAAGCCCAATCCGCGACAGTGCTCCACGTCAAATCCCCGCCCGTCGTCCTGGATCGTAAGCAGCAAACGACCTTCTTCCTGCTGTGCCACAATGCGAACTGTGCGCGCCGCCGCGTGCCGCGTCACATTGTGCAGTGCTTCTTGAACCACTCGATAAATACAGGTCTTGAATTCCTCCGGCATTTGATCGGAAACACCGTCTGCGGCTACATTCACACGCAGCCCGATTTGCCGAGAAATCCTCGCGCGCCTGCCATTCGAGGGCGGGAATCAACCCCAGATCGTCCAGCATCGATGGACGCAAAAGCAGGGTGATATTGCGCACCATTTTCACAGTTCCCTCGACGATCCGGCGAAGAGCCGTTACCTCGTTCTCCATACGCTCCCGCGCATTCACGCGCATAGCCGCGGAAAGATTGCTGAGCCCCACCAGAATCGCGGAGAGAGACTGGCCCACTTCATCGTGCAGTTCACGCGAAAGCACGCGGCGCTCTTCCTCTTGGGTTTCGACCAATCGGGCAGAGCGACTCTTCAGTTGCCCACGTGCCTCGGTTACCTCGGAAAATCGCGAATCAGCTTGGTCTTCCAGCGTCCAGGATTCGCCGGCTAGCGAACATCGCAAGCAGGCCGCCCAGCACCAGAGTGATCGCCAAAGTGATCGCCATGCGGGCGCGAAACTCGGAGAAAAGAGCGTCCACGCGACGATTGGCGGCGTCCATCTGGCGCTCGTTCACGCCTTGGATCTGATCCGCCAGACCAAGCATTGTCAAACGGCGGGGAAACACTTCGTCACGCAAGAACCCGAAACCGTCTTCGCGGCGTTGCTCGAGGATTCCAATGAAATACGGGATCGAGGATGTGCCAGTATTCATTCAAACTTCTGCGCAGGCCGTCGAGAGGCGTTCGCTCCTCCGCGCTCATCAGCCCTGCGTAGCTGGCCAGGATCGCATCCATTTCCTTGCGTAAGCGGTTAAGTTCGCTGCGATTTTTATCGGCCGCGGAGAGCAGGGGATCCAGCAAATAATCGCGAGTATAGGTTCCGGAAAGATAGACATCTGAACGGATCTGATTTAGAACCCGGCTGCGTTCCAGGAAATCGCGCTGAATGGTCCCGCTCCGTTCCTGCATTTGACGGAGAACCCGCAGGCCGTCGATGCCGGCAAATGCCATCAGCAGCAGGAGTCCCCCGAATCCAGCCAACAGGACGGCACGGCTCTGCTTGTGGAAGATTCGCGGCGGCAAATTTTGTAGCGTTCCGGGCAAACAGGGCTCCTGAACACAATTGTAGGATCATTGAGCTACCCTGATTTGCCAAAGGGATCTAAACGACAGGCGACTAGTGAAGCGTTTTCGAATATAGCGCGGAAACCTCGGCGGCGCTCAGGGCGCGGCCGTAAATTCGCACGTCATCCATCAAGCCGCCGTAGAAACTGACTCGATCGGAATCCGTTCCCAAGTACAACCCGTACATCTGCAGCGGCAGCGCAGTGCCGTGTACAAAAGTATCGGCACTGGCGCTGACGGGCTGACCGTTCACATAGCCTGTCACGGTTCCTCCGGAGAACGTGAATACTACATGCCGCCACTGGTTCAGAGGTAACGAATAGTTCACAGTGAAGTATTGGCCGCCTGCTGAAAACTGCGGAAAACGGTTCGCGCCATTCAGTTTGACGTCCCAGCTATAGCGTTTGGATATGATGCGCGGGTCGATGCTGCTGGTGGCGCTGGGATTCACCCACATACTAACGGTCATCTGTTGCAAAGGCTCCAGACTGGCGCTTTCGGCCACCGAGATGTAGCTACTGTATCCATTCATCGATACACAACCACTGCATCGGGTCTTGTTCCAGGCAATGTTCGACAGCGTTCCCGTATTCTTATTTCCGGACGAATCCGCAGTGGTGCTGCCTTTGCCTTCCGAAAAGTCCCACAGGGCGTCGAGGCTCGAGGTGAGGTCGACAACCACCGGGTTGTTGACCGTGAGGTTGATTGTGGTCGATGCCGATGCTGCACCATTCAAGGCCGTCACCACCAATGGATAAGTATTAGCTGTCGCAGACGAATTAGCCGTAAGAGATATTGCCGTGGTGCAGGTCGGGGCGCAGCTAGATGCCGAAAAAGAGGCGGCGACTCCGGTGGGCAAAGCGCCCACGGAGAACGCAACGGAACCTAAAAGTCCGGATAGCAGGCTTGCGGTAATGGGCGCGGACACGTTGCCGCCTTTGGTCACCGAAACGGCAGGGGCTGAGGACGAGAGCGAAATCACCACAGGAACTGCCGAAGTCGTAAAGGTGGCATCGGATGAGTATCCGGCGAGGTTTGAGGAGTCTTGCGAGACGGCCTGGAAATGATACGTGGTGGACGGCTGCAACCCCACGATGGTGTAGGAATGCTGCGTCACTAAGTTCGGATCTATCGTTGTTGTCGATGTATAGCTAGAAACGCCATACGACACCGAGGAGTTCGCCGGCTCGTTGGTCGACCAGTTGATTACCGCTGAGCTCGATGTGATAGCGGAGGTAAAGACTCCGGAAATAGAAGGCGGCGTCGGGGCGGCGGTGTGAAATTCGTAGGCGCCTAGATCGTACGCGGCGCCCTGCGGCCGTGGGGTCTGGTCCATATCAAGTGTTACGCTGCTGACCGTCATCCCGGCGTCGACCCCAGGCCCTCCGGCCGCCACGTGAAAATCGTACGGCAGAGAAGCAACGTTCGTGAAACCTGGATTAGAACCGATCAGGTTATTGCTTAACGTGCAAGCTGCGGCGCTGGGCATGACACCGGCGGCGCCGTAGATTAAGTTGTGATCGACGGAGCAGCCGCTTAGCGTCGAAGTGTACTGCGCAATCGCGTAGCTCTGTGAGCTAAGCGGATTCGAGAATATATTGTTGCGGATGGTTATATTGGTGTTGGTGTTCCACAGCATGATGTGACCGCCGCCCTGCGTCTGATTGGGGAAAGCGAAGGTGTTGTTCGCGATCAGCCAGCTGCCCGCGCCGTTGCCAAGCTGGATAGCCCAGCCATGAGGCATGTTGTAAAAGATGTTATTGATGACAGTTGCGTTGTTGCCCTCGGCATAGATTCCATGATCCAGGTTTACGGCCGCGATGCGGCCAACATCGTGGATCACGTTGCCTTCAATCCACCAGTCTGTCGACGTCGAGCTAAAACCAATACCCGATTCGCCAATTTGCGTGGGGTTGTTCCAGTAACCGATGTTTTCGATCAGGCAGCCGGTGATGCGAATGTGTGACGAGCCGGAATCTGAACCAATCCCACCGAATGCGCCGCGCATGATTACAAAATCTTGAATGGACCAGTATGCGGCAGTGGGGTTCAAGTAAATGTATTTATCGCAGCCCAACGCTGTGCTGGTGGTGCCACAGTCCAAAATCGCCTGCCCTTTGTTCTGCGCTTTGAGCGTAATCCAGGCACTGGATGTTCCCGTTGTGGAAATAGTCACGGGGGCTGCGTAGCCGTTGTATCCGCCGGAACCGTCGCTGATGTGGCCCTCATTCCCATAGGTGCCATCGCCCACAATCACTGTGTCTCCGGCAACAGCTTGCGCGACCCCGCGAGCGATGGTGCGATAGGGCTGAGCAGACGTTCCTGGATTGGCATCGTTGCCACTCGGTGAAATGTAGTATGTCGCTGCACTTACGCATTGGCAAGAAATCAAGAGAAGCAGTGCGGCGCTCGTGCTGAAGCGCGAGGCAGATACACTCTTAACAATGAGGGCGGGTGAAACCAAGGGAATCCTCCAGGGAGCGCTGCTCGTGCCAGCGCGGAAAATCTTAACGAATTTGATCGCTCAATGAATAGTACGGCGGTACCTGGGACCGATCCATAGGGAAGCGACCCTACCGCGTCGCGTCATGCGCCCTACAGGCTTTACGGCGCTACTGTGATGACGAGAGCTTCCGGATTCACCATGGCCCCGGCAACTGTCCACACTTCCGAGGTAGTACCGACGTTGCCGGGATAAGCCTGGCCGCTGACGGAAAAGTTGCCGGATGCATCGGTGTTTCCCATCACGCCCGACCAACTTCCAACCGCCACTTGCACCGGAGCGTTGGCAACACCTCCCGTAATGGTGACGGTCCATCCGTCGCCCACTGCCCATATTGCTGCGCCGGTAGTAGTGTTGACGATCTGCAAAGTGGCGGGCGGGGTGAAGCGGTAAGCGCCGAGATCGTTTCCTCCGGAACGCGGGAGACCCAAAAAATCATTCGCTACCTCAGCTACGGTTACGCCAGCGCCGATCGCCAGCGAACCCGGCCGAAGTTCGAAATTCAACGGCGCAGTAGCACTGACAAATTTCGGGTCGGTGTTCACCATGTTGCTTGAGATCTGGCAACCGCTGGTATCTGACATTACGGCCGAGGCACCGTAGACCAGGTTGTGATCCACGAAGCAACTGGATAGTGTCGACGTGTAACGGGCGATGGCGGTGTTCGTTGGATTATAAAAGATATTGTTGCGGATGGTTATGTTGGTGTTAGTGTTCCACATCATGATCTGGCCGTCGCGCACCGGATTTGGAAAGGCAAAGGTATTGTTTGCAATCATCCAATTCGCGGCGCCATCGGCGAGTTGAATAGCCCAACCGTGTGTAAGATTTTGAAAAACGTTATTGATGACTGCGACACCTGACCCGGAGGCATAGATCCCGTGATCCAACTGCGTGCCACCGATGCGTCCGATGTTTTCGAAGGTATTCGCCTCAATCCACCAATCCGTCGAAGTGTGGCCGAATCCAACTCCCTCTTCGCCGATTTGCGTGGGATCGTTCCAATTCCCGATATTCGTGAAACGACATCCCTTGATACGGATGTGGGAAGCACCTTCATCGGTCGCGATGCCACCGAATGCGCCGCCGGTTACGATCAAGTCTTCGAAGGACCAATACGCGGCGGCGGCTTTTAGGTAAATGTACTTGTCGCAACCCATTTGAGTGCTGCTGGTTCCGCAGTCGAGAGTGACGTTTCCCTTGTTTTGCGCTTTGAGAGTGATCCAGGCACCGGGAGCGCCCGCGGAATTCACGTTCACGGGAGCCGCATAGCCCTGCATGCCGCCGGAGCCATCGCTGATTTGCCCCTCATTTCCATAGGTCCCGTCTTGGAGCAGAACGGTATCGCCAGGTGCGGCTTGGGATACGCCGCGCTGAACGGTTCGGAATGGGCTGGTGCTCGTGCCCGGGTTGGAATCGTTACCGTTGGGCGAGACGTAATAGGTCGCGGCGCTCATCGGCGCGACCAGCAATAGGAAGGCGGGGAAGGATTTTAGAAATGGGAACTGTAAAAAGTGCACTACCGGTACTCCTCAAGTTTTGTTGGGTTTTCTGACGCCTACGTGGACAGCGAGAGGGCTATGACTACCCGTGCGGAATAGACTTTAGATCCACTGGCTTAACGTGTAAGCCTGATGGTAGCGTCGGCTTCCCAAAAGAACTACTCGGATTCCACCCTAGGCGGTCGTGAAAATGACCTCACAGGCAGGATCACTTTGAAAACAACCGGTTATCTGAAGGCTTTTTCGGTCGGTGAAGTGCATTAGGGACTATATGCGAGAGCTCCGCAAACCTCTGGTGCTGTGGATTGCGCTCAGTTTTCCGTCAACGGGCGCCACTTTTTTCGTGTCGCCTGAGGGAAGCGATTCGAATCACGGGAACATGAGCAAACCTTTTCGCACGGTAGCGAAGGGCGTCAGCGCTGCTGGTCCAGGCGACACCATCCTTCTGAGGAACGGCGTGTATGGGAGCGAAGGCCACATTAGCGATGGCACAGGTGGCTGGCACGGGTACGCCACTCCTGTAGCGATTTCCAAAGCTGGCAAGCCCACGGCTTGGATTACGCTGCGAGCTGAACAAAAAGGCGGCGCCGTCCTGGACTGCGGCACGACGGCCACGAATTTGGGTTGCGACGTTTACCTTTATCTGAAAAAAACGGCCGCCTATTGGTCGTTTGAAGATCTGACGGTGATTCGAGGAGCCTACGCGGGCATCAACACCAATGAGGGAGCCTCGCACATTCGTATCCAAGGATGTAAGTTCGAAGATATTGGAAATCGGCGCGATACGGGCGAAACTGGCATCGCCGGGATAGGATTTGGTCCGCCTGAGGCTACAGACTGGCAGATAGAGGACAATGTGTTCCATCATATTGGCCGAACGGGCGGCCATTATCCCAGTCTCGACCACGGCATTTATGCGGATGGCTCCGATGCTATCATCCGAAACAATTTGTTTTATCAGATGGACGCCGGCTGGGGTATTCAAACGTCGCATGGCGCGCGCAACTGGATCATCGAGAACAACACGTTTGCGTTTCCAAACCCGATGGCCGCGGGACAGATTATGTTGTGGGACGGCGGCCAGCCAAATTCGGTGTCGGGTATCGAGATCCGCGGTAACATTTTCTACGGTCCCCGCAAGTCCGCAATCGTCATCAACGGAAAAATAGCCAGCTGCACAGTTGAAAATAACGTCACTACCGCAGACATTCTCATTGACGACCCGGTGCAGTGCTCGGTCCGCAATAATCTGGCCGGTGCCGATCCGCGTTTCGCAAACAGCGTTAACCAGCCCTACGACTTTCGGTTGAGGCCGGACAGCCCTGCCAGAGGGCACGGTTGGAGCCCAGAGACCAGAGCGACCCTCGCAAATTGATGTCACCGAGCAAGTCTTCCCTCATCACAGATTTTGGATGGGTTTTTTCGGGCAATGTAATTTACGCCGCCTGCCAATGGCTCATTGTGCTGTTGTTTTCTAAACTCGGCAGTCCGGAGCAACTCGGCGAGTATGCGCTGGGAGTCGCGGTGGTTACACCCATCCTGGTGATGGCGAACCTGCAAATCCGAGCGTTGGTCGCCTCGGATGTTCGCGATCAATATTCTTTCAGTGAGTACCTGAGTTTCCGCGGTGTCACGCTATCCGTCGCATTTTTGGCGGTAACAGGGTTGGCGTTGGCAGACAAGATGTCCTGGCATCTGCGGGGAATCATTTTAGTCGTCGGATTGGGGCAGGTACTTGAATACGTGGCGGACACTTACTACGGCCTCATGCAGAAGTGCGGGCGCTTAGATCGCATTTCTCGATCCGCCATGATTAAGGGACCGTTCAGTTTATTCGCCCTAGCCTTACTGCTGTACTTAACGCGCAACGTCTTTTGGGCCGTAGCCGGCCTGATGCTGGGGCGCTTGCTGGTCGTGCTGGCATACGATTCCCGGCTGCGCTTTACAGAGACCTGCCCGACGGGTGCGGTCGCCGTTAGGTGCGAATGGGATTGGAATATGATGTGGCGGCTTTTGCAGACGGCGTGGCCCTTCGGAGTGATCGCGCTATTGGCTTCCCTGAACGGAAACATTCCCCGCTATTTCATTGAACATCACTCCGGAACGCGTGGCCTGGGGATATTTGCTGCGCTTTATAGTCTGGTTGCAATGGGAACATTGTTCATCAACGCCTTTGGACAGTCGGTATTTATGCCGGCGGCACTAGCCTATACGGAAAACGATGGGATCGAGTTTCGCCGGATCATTGGGCGCTTCACGCTGATGGCCGCGGGTTTGGGCGTAGCAGCGGTTGCCATCGCTATGGCAATAGGCAAACAGGTGCTCACGCTGCTGTACCGGCAGGAGTATGCGGATCGCAACCTCCTGGTGCAGTTGATGATTGTGGGCGGCATTTACTGGATCTGCACGGCACAAGGGTACGTGCTCACCGCGGTGAGAATCTTGAGAGAACAAATTGTCCTGCTTGCGTGCGCTGTTACGATCGCGGCGGGGGGCTGTGCCTGGCTGGTCCCTAGCCAGGGGGCGATCGGGGCGGCACACGCTTTGCAAATGTCGGTGGCGGCGCAGTGTGTTGGCGGCTCGATCCTGCTGTGGAGGGCGAACCGCAAAATCGAGAAGCGCGCCGTAATCGAAAACAGCTACGCCGCATCCGTGGAGATCGCATGAAGGGCTGGAGATCCATTATCCAAGCGGCAGACTACGCTCCCACGTACTCGGGGAATTTCATTGCCTCTCTGAAGGCGGCAGAAGAAGAGTGCCGCGCCCGCGGATACCGCATTGTGTGGGTGTTGCCCGATGTCGTCCGGAACTATGACTGGTTCCGCCAGTTGAGTGCCGGGAAGGACTTCACCGGCTACACGCTCCCGCGCGGAGTAAGTTGGGTTGCGAACGCAAAGGAACTCACCAGGATTGCCCTCATAGAAAACGCTGCCATCATTCATACGCATTTCAGCACTTTCGATATATCCGCGTGGCTGGCCCAGGCTGCGTGCGCGGCCAAAAAACGGCGCATCAAACTGGTCTGGCACGCACACTCCGCCTTCACGGAAAATTCGCGGACTCGCCGGGCTAAAGATTTTGTAAAGTTGGGACTTCTAGGGAGATCGTGTCAACTTGTACCGGTCTCGACCGCTCTGGGAGTGAGCGTGGCGGAGCGCGGCTGTCCGCGTGCGCGAATCAATGTGATTGACAACGGTATTGACATCGAGCATGCGACCGCCCGACGAAAAACCCGGGAAGACGTTCGGCGGGAATGGCAAGTTCCCGGCGACGTTTTAGTGATGCTCGGTTTTGGCTGGACTCCGCTTCGCAAGGGCGTCGACACCATGCTCGAAGCACTCGCCATTCTCCTTCGGGAGAATATGAACCTGGTGTTGGTAATCGCCGGGACAGAGGAATTGCGGAAGTTTATAGAGAACTGGCCGGATCGCGCCTGCCTCTCACGAGTCCGTGTGATCGCACCCGCCGAGTTCGTTGGTGAACTCTTCGCCGCCTCGGACCTGTTTCTTTCGCCTAGCCGTGCAGAAGGTTGGTGCTATGGCGTCGCCGAAGCAATGCTGAACGAAATTCCAGTTGCTGCCGCGAAGATACCGCCACTTAGTTGGGCGAATAATGCCCCGGGAGTGCATTTCTGTCAGCCGGGGGACGGTCCTTCGCTGGCCGCGGCCATCCGGCGGATTACCGTCTCGTCTGAAGGGGAACGGCGCGAGACTGGCGAGCTTGCCAAGAGGTTTGTGACCGAGCGGTATAGCGCCAAGCAATGGGGCCGGCAAATCTGGACCCTCTACGAACGCATCCTTGCCGGTTAAGAATCAAGAAGTAAACCGCGCTCAGGTGATTGGTGATTTTCACTGAGCGCGGTGTTGTGTTTCGGCCGATCTGGTTTATTTGGCCAGCGCCGGCAAGGTTGTGAAAGTCAAGGCAACCGGAGTGCGGATGCCGAGCGCTCCGATCATGGCGCCTCCGGCGCTGTCAAACTCGATCGTACCCCGAATGTTGGCAGTCGCCGGAAACTGAGTTGCCAACACGAAGGATGTATGGCCGTTGGCGTTCAGGGGGATGGAGCCGGTGCCTACCTGGGCTCCAGTGTCGTCGCGGAGAATCACAGGGATGTTGACGGCGGCGGCGGAAGCGTTGTTCACTGCGACGCCTGTAGCGGTACTTGCAGTGTTATCAAAGGCTATCAGGAATGCGCTTGCGTTGCGGTTCTCTAGCGGAACTACCGCTTCCTGGCCTCGTGGTTCGTAACGGAAGATCACGAACCCGCCTACGTTGCCGTTGGTCGTGAGTTGTGCCGACCCGGTCAACAGCGCGCTCGATACCGGGCCAGTGCTTTGCACCAGCAGGCTTGCTCCAGCTGCGATCGTACGGCTTACAGTGGAGTTTGTTGAAACAGCGCTCCCCACTTGAGGAAAGCTGATGGGTAGCGCCAAAGGCGTGCCGTCATCCGCGAAAAAGTTGAGGTTAGCTTGCGCCGGCGCACCCCCCGCGTTCACCAGCACAAACGTGGTGGTCCAGCCATTGGAGGCGGCGATATGCGCGATGGAGCCGCCGTTAGTTCCTACGTTCGCCAGGACCGGGATGGTCGTGAGCGTACCGCCGGTATAGCGGATCCCTAGTAAGCTGATCTGGCCGCCCACCGGAGTATCGAACTCAGCCGTACCGCGCAGGTTTGTCGTAAAAGGGAACTGCGTGGACAACACGAAGGACGTGTGGCCGCTGGCGGGCAGCGAGACGTTTCCGGTCCCAATAGGTGCTCCCGTGTCATCGCGGAAGACCACATTCACGTTGGCGGCTTGCGTTGAAATATTCTCGATCGCCACGCCCAGCACAATCCCGTTGGTGTTATCGAAGGGCATCAGGTAGGAAGTCGCGTTGCGGGTTTCCAGCGGCACGACGGCTTCCTGGTTGTCCGAAATCTTGTGAAAAATTGCAAAACCGTCTACGGATCCGGCGGCGGATACTTGTGCACCGCCGACTAATACCGGTACATTCGCGGGACCCGAACTTTGCACGATCAGAGAGGAGTTGGCCGCCATAGCCCGATCGAGCGAGGACGCAATGAAGGAACTTGAAGACGATTGGATGAGACTGAGCGGCAGCGGCAACGCGAGGCCGCTATCCGCAAAGGCGCTGATGCTCGCCTCGGCCGATGTGCCACCCTTATTGACTAAAGTGAAAGTGCTGATCCAGTTTTCCTCTGATACGACGTCCGGCATGGAACCCAAATAGGTAAGGTTGGAAGTGGTCGAACTGGCATTGCCAATTTCGAACCACTGCAGTGAGGTGTTGCCTCCCGGTACCTGCTGTTTCCAGACGACGGTTATGGAATGGGCGCCGGCCGTGAGCGGGAAAGTGCCGCGACTCATCAGCGGATCGTTCCAGCATGCGGCTGGATCGGTCCCCGGACCTGTCGGATCCCCGGCGCAACTGTGATTGGCATCAATTGCTGTGGCCGAGGTCTCGCCTAACAAAACGCCGTTATCGAATACCTGAAAGGTATCGCCCTGATGGCCGCCATCGAGAACCCGTATCACTTGATTTCCCGTGGTGGTGATGGTCCAGGGTGGATCGCTCGCCTGCACATAATAGTTGGTGAACGAGGAGCCGGCATGAATGCTCCCGTCCGCAATGAACCCGTAAAAGTTGTACCACGTGCAGCCACCCACAACGGGTGGATCGACGGCAGGATTACAGTTCGTGTCCGGAGTACCCAGACCACCGGCGAAACATGGTATTGAAATCAGAATCAACGCTGACAATTGAATTTTGAAATTCTTCTTTTTACTCAACTTCGGCCTCCCGAGCCAATTTTCCGGTTTATCGCCACTTGCCTTAGCGGCAATTGCAACATGCTTCCTTTTGCAAATGGGGGGCCAAGGACCTATCTAGCCGAAATAAGGCAGTTGTAGCCTTTTCCCACAAACCTCAGTAAGGGAATGGAGCCGAGACGGTATTAAGAGTGGAACCGGCGTGCCTAGCTCTTTATTTAAAACTGGAAGAGCGCCAGAGAGCTGCAGCTTCTGCACGCACCGTAATTCTTGCATTGGCGGGTGAACTTCGGCCGCTAGCGATTTAACGGCCCAAAGTAACCGTGCTGGTCTGCGGGCCGCCGTTCGCAATAGCGATTTGCTCGGCAAGGGGCGCGAGGTGATCGTAACAGCGGAAACAGTTCAGAATCATTTCCCGTGTAACGGGCTTTACCACGTAAGCGATGCGCCGAATTCCGAATTTCTTCTTCAGCTTGTCGCGCTCCAGGGCGGAGCCCGTTAAGATGCAAAATGGAAACCGGCGGGTCGGAGGCAATGCCTCCAGCACTTCGACGCCGGACAGCTTAGGTAGATTGAGATCCAGGAAGATCAGGTCGGGAGTAGACGCTTTGGCGTATTCGCCCCGCTTGAGGAGAAAATTCAGTGCACTTTCGCCATCGCCTAAGATCGTGATTGAGTAAGCTACTCCCATACGATCCAAGACCATCTGGAGGTAATACGCGTCCGCGTCGTTGTCCTCTACTAACAAGATTTTGATGGACCGCATTATGAAACTCCCTTGGCTAAAGACGTGCAATTAAAATGCCAAGAACCATCGATTGAGTGGTTTTAATGTGTTGCGCGGCCTACCAGAAACTCCCCGAGGAATAAGAACTCAATGCCTGTCGAAAGGAAAGTGTCCAATGCCTGCCGCGGGGTGTTGACGATGGGCTGGCCTTTAACGTTGAAACTGGTGTTCAAGACCATTTCACGCCCGGTCTCGCGGCCAACGGCGCGTAGAAGCGCGTGGAATTCGACGTCATCTTTACGAGAAACCGTTTGGACTCGCGCTGTCCGATTGACGTGGGTGATCGCTGGTAATTGTTCCGCGTATTTCTCCCGAACATCCACGATGGTGGTCATATAAGGAAGCTCGGTTTCGGGAGGCACGTCGAACCAGCGATGGACCTGCTCCAGGGACACTGCTGGAGCGAAGGGGCGAAATGCTTCCCGCATTTTCACCATGGCATTGATGCGATCCCGCATCTCGGGGCGGCCGGGATCCGCCAAGATACTGCGGTGTCCCAAAGCGCGAGGGCCGTACTCCATCGCGCCCCGATACCAGGCGATCACGCGGCCTTGAGCCAAAAGCCTCGCTGCGACGGTGCAAGTCTCTTCGAAACTGGAATGACGACAAACGTCGATGCGGTCACTACAGTCCGCCAAAGCCGCGCTTATTTCAGCTGAGGAGTAGGAAGGTCCGAGGTAGGGCGTGGGAAACCGCCGATTGCGGACCTCGCCCGCTCGCGCCGCCCGCTGGAGTCCGGCTCCTAATGCCGAACCATCGTCACCTGAAGCCGGTTGGATGTAAATCTCGTCGAACCTCCCGGACTTGAGCAGATGACCGTTAGCGGTGCAGTTCAATGCGACGCCGCCAGCCATCGCCAGACGGCGCGACTTTGTGACATCTCCGAAATGTCCGCAAATGTGCAGCATCACCTGGTCGAGACAGGCCTGCAAAGCCGCAGCGGCATCGCGATGATCGTTTGTGATTTCGTCGTCTGGGCCGCGGGACGGGATGAGACGCTGTTCTAGATAACACCGGGAAACGCTGTGCCTCTCCCGTTCGTCGCGAGTGCGGTCGCACCTCAAGATGCGGATGCGGATTGTGCCGTTGGGAAGGTATTCAACGATGTCATCGAAGAACGGACGGAAGCGTTGCGGATCGCCGTAGGGCGCCAGGCCCATGATCTTATACTCGTCGGAATTGAAATCGAAGCCCAGATGAAGAGTGACCAAGGAATAGAGGATGCCGATGGAATCGAGCGCGGACATGCTCGCTAACGGCTCCAGTCTGCCCTCCATTCCCTGGTAAATGGAAACGCCGTGGGCTTCTCCCATCCCATCCGCCACCACCACCAGGCAATCGTCCCACCCGGATGTGTAATAGGCGCTCGCGGCATGCGCCAAATGATGATTCACCTGGTGAACCCGCTCCGGCGGGAACCCAGGAAATTCGCGTTCCACCGCGGCAAACAGCGCTTCTTTTGAGTAGACCTCGCTATATTGTTTCGCGCTGAGAGGATCCAGAGCATAAAGGTTCCGATACGGTGCATAATCGAAAGAGTGCGCGATTTCGTCAACGTCGCCGATCGACATGCCGGCGCGTTCCAGGCAAAATCTAATGGCATTGGCCGGGAAGTTCGCGCTGTGCTTCCAGCGATCGAAGCGCTCCTCGGCCGCGGCGGCGAAAGGACAGCCATCCACGATCAAAGCGGCGGCGGCGTCGTGTCCCTGGGAAATTCGATATTCCCGCTCCGATAGATCGGGCCAGTACTTCCTCTTGAACGGCACGGCGTTTTCGAGACCGCTAATCCCCAAGATATTCATGGACGACCTGCGCTCTCCTCGAGCGCCGGTGTAGTATAAGCAACTGCTTCCGCCGTCTTGATCTGCTTGCGTCTATGGACCAACTGGGCGATCGAGGTAATGGAGCGAAAGTCATCGATATCCAGTTCCTCTAAAGGAATTATGACGCGAAAGCG
The DNA here is from genome assembly GCA_963745995.1 of Bryobacterales bacterium. GTDB lineage: Bacteria > Acidobacteriota > Terriglobia > Bryobacterales > Bryobacteraceae > Palsa-187. The sequence goes on along the minus strand of CAVUZF010000004.1, from coordinate 358,956 downwards.
CTGTTCCAGATCCACCAACAATTGAACCAGCGTCAAAGAGTCGAGAACACCCGAAGCTACTAGGTCATCCTCAGATGACCTGACTTCCACGAGCAGTTTCTCGGCGATTAGGTCAGTAATGTGTCTAGCTAATGGCGCTGGATAGCGTTCCATGGAATTGTTCCCCAATCACGGCAACGCAGAAAGCGGTTCACGCATTTGTTTTACGTGGGCGCCGTTAGACTCTGATCCGTGGTCACGGTGATCCGTGCCCTCTTGCTGAAATTGCTGCTTCAACAACGGCCGGTCGGCTTTACCATTGTTGTTTCGGGGTAGTTGCGGCAATGACATCCAACGCTGTGGCAGCATGTAACTGGGCAGAACTCCTGTGAGCTTCTTCTTTAGCGCCAGGGGAGAGACATCTACTCCCGGTTGTGGCACGTAGGCGCAAGCGATCGATCGGGCATCGGGATCGTCAGACTCCAGGGCCACCACCGCCGCATCTTGCACCTCCGCAAGCGCGTGTACGGCCGCTTCGATCTCCCCAAGTTCGATACGGTAGCCCCGGTTCTTTATCTGTGAGTCCGATCTGCCTACCAAGTAGAACATTCCGTCGAGGCCGATTCTGGCCAGATCTCCGGTCTTATAGATTCTGTCGCGCGGGTTCGAACTATATGGATTTGGGCGAAAGACTTCTTGGGTTTTTTCGAGATCGTTCCAATAGCCGGGACTCAGCCCGACGCCGCCGATGTATAACTCGCCGATCTCGCCGGGCCGGACGGGGCGTAGTTGATCGTCCAGCACCAATAGCAATTCGCCTTTGCAGGGCAAGCCTATGGGTACTTCGACGGTTTCAACCTCGGGACAATGAGCAACTCGATAGTAGCTGCTGGCGATAGTGGCCTCGGTTGGTCCGTAAAGATTATCGAAGGTGACGTGCGGAAGACGTTTCATCCAATACATGAGAGGCGGCGTGGGGAATTTTTCGCCGCACCATAGGATGCGCTTGAGAAATGGAAAATCGTTTGGTCGAACCGCATCGAATTTAGCCATCTGTTGCAGCACCCAGGGGACTGAGAACCACTGCGTCAGGTTCGACTCGCGAATAAATGCCGCCAGCTTATGAGGCAATAGGCTGGTTTCGGGGGGTACTAGATGAAGTTGTGCTCCGGCCGCGATCGTTCCGTAGATATCCAAGGTAGACAAGTCGAAATGCAAAGGCGGATGGCCTGAGATACGATCTTCGGCACTCATCCCAAAATACGCGGCCGCCCAACGAATAAAATGAGTTACATTTTCATGCGTAATTATCACGCCCTTGGGCATACCCGTAGATCCGGAGGTGAAGAGAATATGCACGGGGTCGCTAGGCTTGGTTGCGGAATTGACAATGGCCTCAGGTAGCGATTCCACGTCGCTCCAACTGAAGGCGGCGCTAGCCCCACTGGAAAGTTGCGTGCCATCATCCATCCACCCTAGTTGAGTGGAATCTGACAGTGATCCTTGGGCAACCAGCTCATTCAATAGACCCGCGGTAGACTGGTCCGCCAGGACAAATCGGCACTCGCATCTCTGAAGAATTCGTTGGATACGCGCGACTGGGCTGGAGGTATCTATCGGCACATAAATGCAATCGGCTTTCATTGAGCCAAACATCGCCACAATCGCCTGCGTCGACTTCGGGACGAGCAGCGCGACGCGGTCCCCATGCACTGCCCCGGTTGAGCGCAACGCTCGAGCAAGCCGATTGCTCTTTTGCTCAAGCTGAGCGTAGGTTGTGGAGTGTCCTCGAAAGACCAAGGCGACTGCTTCCGGCCGCAGTTCCGCCTGCGGGGTTAGGAAATCCTGCAACCGCTGCTTCACAGGCCAGTCCTTTGCGTCGCGACCTGAAACACCCGGCCGATATGGTCGAGTTCTTCTTCGATGGGTGGAATATCGAGAATAAAAGTCCGATAGCCCTGCCCGATATACTTGCTCACTTCTGCGGCAACTGTGTCATAGCTGCCGACTAGATACGGGCAGTTAGTCTGATAATTCTCGAAGGGATGCAGCCAGTAGGCGCCCTGCGCTGCTGCGCCACGTCTGCCCACATCCGCCAATTGTTTGTGCCAGGCGGAGTCTGAAATTTTCGACGCGAGTTGCCTGGTCAGCTGCCCTTTGCGGTCCGCCGGGAATCGGTCATGCGCGACATCCCAGGCGTCTTCATTCCGCAATCGCGATACGATGCCGATCCGAATACCACAGGGTGCACTATGCGGCGTCCTACTGTCAGCGTCGCTGCTGGGTGGCTCGGGGTACTCAACCGGTATCGCACCAATCGCCGCAGCGGCGGCCATTCCCGCCGCCGACGACCCAGAGACTAGGATGCCCGGATAAAGTTCAGGCGCGAGCGGGGGATTCAGAGCCAGTCCGTTGATTTTGTAAAATTGGCCGTCAAACGTTACTGGCTTGCGGCATTCCAGTAGTTGCCGAATAATTATCGTGTACTCAACCAAACGCTGATAGCGGCTGTCGTGAGGCGTGGTATCGCCGAGGGCCACCAAATCATTCTTGAATCCACCCGCCACCATATTGAGGAACACCCGGCGGCCGTGTAAGAATCCCAATGTTGAAATCATTTTCGCAACCGAGTATGGGTGCATATACACCGGTTGGACTGCGACGAGTGGACTTAACGAGTTAGTGTTTCGCAGGATGACTTGCGAAACTAGCCAAGGATCGACTAGGGAGTTGTCGGTATAGACCAAAATTCCAGTGCAGCCGGCTCTTTCGCTCCAGCGCGCCACCTCTGCCACTCTCTCTAGGTAGCGATCCGGACCCGTCGATGAGGAAGGACATGTCGAGAATATCTGAACCTGTGGGACATTCTTCACAGCCATACTGTGGGACGCGGTGCCAACCGCACACTGTGTATTCATGCTGCTTCCGTCGTGACCAGTCACCAATTTGCACGATGCATGCCAAAGCCACTGAACCAATTACGGATTGATACTTGAAGGACATGGAACATCCCGAATGTTTCACATTGAGCAGGCGAATTCCACAAAAGCGAATTGCCAGCGTGTGCGATTAGGCTTCGACCAACCCTTTGCGGATGGCGTAGCGGATGAGTTCGCTGCGATCGTGCAGGTCGAGCTTGCGCATGAGGTTCACTTTATGGGCGTCAACAGTCTTGACGCTCAAGTTCAGCCGTGTGGCGATGTCCTTGAGCGATTGCCCTTCGGCTAGAAAGATCAGAATCTCCCGCTCGCGATCGCTGAGAAGCTCGTATCCCAACTTAAATTCCGCCGGTTGTGCCAGGTATTGCCGCACTAAGCCGGTCAGAACTCGCGGGCTCATATACTGTTGGCCGCGGTAGACAGCCTGCACCGCGTAAACCAGTTGTAGCGGGGGCGAATCTTTCAATACGTAGCCGACGGCGCCGGCATCCAGGCAGCGGGCGACCATGTCCTCGTCGTCGTACACCGTCAGAATGAGAACCTTGATATCGGGCCGCGCTTTCTTGATGCGGCGAGTGGCGTCGAATCCTTTCAGAACCGGCATCGACACGTCCATGAGAACCACATCGGGGTAAAGGCGGATGGCCTGCTCCAACCCATCCTTGCCGTCGGCCGCCTCCCCCACTACTTCTATGTCGGGTTGCGAGTTGAGAATAGTCTTTACACCCTCTCGAAAAAGAGCATGATCGTCGCACACTACTACTCGGATTGGTTTTTTGGGCGAACTCGGTGAGCTCATTGGACGGCACCTGGAAGAGGAAGGTCTATTTCGATGCGGGTCCCGCGAATTTTGCTCATGGAACCCGCCGGCATGGATTGAATGTGGATCCGGCCCCCTAACACCTCTACGCGTTCGCGCATCGCCGTCAAGCCGAAGGAGCCGCTTCCAAGCCGCGCGGTAGTATCGAATCCTACGCCATCATCCTGAATGACTAAAATGAGAACCGAATTCTTCATGCACCCTAGCGACACCTTCACGCTTTTCGCGGACGCATGCTTGAGTACATTGGAGAGCGCGCCCTGTAGCAGGCGATAAAGTGCGACCTGATGGCTCATAGGGATGTTTTCGGGGAGATATCCTTCCCTAAGCTGCACGGAAATTTTCGTGCGGGCGGAAAACTGGCCGGTATACGTTCTCACCGCCTGCAGAAATCCTAAGTCGTCGAAAACGGCTGGGCCTAAATCGAGCACCAAGCGGCGCACGGAATCAATCGCGTGCGACACTAAGGCTATAGCTTCATTCAATCTCGGCCGAATTCCTTGGAATTCTTTTTTGTTGGTGTCGAGCGCGATCATTTCGAGATACAGCTTGATTAGAACCAGATCGTGACCGACTTCATCGTGAAGGTCACGCGAGAGACGCTTTCGTTCTTCCTCGTAAACTTTCGTAACATACACGGATGCGTCGTGACGCCGTTCGGTGGCTATCGGCGGGATCGTTTTAACGCGGGCCGCTTTTGGCAACGACTTCTGATCCGCATAGCCAGTAGCGATCAGCAGCACCATCAGTGCGTGGAGGCGCGAAAACGCCACAATGATTTCGCGTTCCGTCAAATAGGGGACGCAGATTTCGAAGAGTTGATTCAGGGCTCCGACGGCACCCTCCAGCCTGACGCCGCACTGCGCGAGGCCGTGGCCGAAATCCTGTATCTGCTTACTAAATGTGGCGAGTGAACTTCTGCACAAGTCTCCGGAGAATTGCTCAAAATCCAGCCCGTTTTGGCCCAGGAAATCTCGTGAGTCAATGCCCAAAGCACGCACTTCCCTCTTCCACTTGGAGAATATCCTCTTAGAAAAGGGTGCAAGCATAACCAACGCCTCGGCCGAGGGCCGCTGGATGGTCGTCTGAAATCTGCGCTGTGAGATTCCTGGCATATGCTTGCGCGGCACGATCCCGCGCTTCCCCGAATGCTGCTGCACATCGGATACCAGTCATTGGGAATTCGTGACTTTCCTGATAACAAGACGCGCGGGCAACCCTCGTCGTTTCATCATGGGGCGGAGGGAACTTGTGTGCCTTATTCTATGAACCCGCGTTCGCTCAAATAAGTGACGTGGCTAACCCTGAAATGCCGAGTGCGACCGCAAGTCACGTTCTCTGTTGATCCTAAGGCCCACGGTGTGTCCTAGATGTATGTGGCATGCCTATTGCATCTAGCGAAGCCAGAGCCGGTTATGCAAACGACGGAGGAGGGAGTTACGCAAGCCCGGCGATTCGCAAGTCGCGCCGCTTTGCGCTGTCTTGACCTCGGCGCCGCCTTGGCGGCGATGATGGTGTTAGCTCCTCTATTCCTTGTCGCCAGCGTCATGATCTTGGTCGAAGACGGCAGGCCCATTTTGTTCCGGCAACAGCGTGTGGGGAAGAACGGCGAACTGTTCGATATCTTGAAGTTCCGGACCATGGGAATCAGGGTCGACGGACCCTCCATCACCGTCTCCGGAGATCGCCGGATTACCACGGCCGGAGCCAGGCTCAGAAAATACAAGCTAGACGAACTGCCGCAGTTTCTCAACGTGCTTCGCGGCGATATGAGCCTCATCGGACCGCGGCCCGAAGTCCCGGAGTTTGTGGAACACGAGGATCAGCTATGGCGAGCGGTGCTTCAAGTGCGTCCCGGCATCACGGACCTGGCCAGCCTCGCCTTCCGGAACGAGGAAGAGATGTTGGCGCCGGCTGCGGATCCCGCTAGCTACTACCGCAAGTCCGTTTTACCCGAAAAGCTTAAGTTGAATCTGCAATACCAGCGGTCCCGATCGTTACTTCGCGATTGTAAACTACTGTGGATGACGGCTCGTTACAGCTTTTATCCGCGCGGCTTCGATCGCGACCGTATCGTGAAATCGCTAGGTGAATAAACACACAAGAGACAAGCATGAGCAATCATCCCTTCATCCCCTTTCATTTGCCCTCCATTGGCGACGAAGAAGTACAAGAAGTGGAGGCCACCCTGCGGTCGGGATGGCTTACCACCGGACCGCGAACCGCGCAGTTCGAAAGGGATTTCGCCGCCTACGTGGATTCGGGACACGCGCTAGCGTTGAATTCCTGCACCGCCGGGCTGCATGTCGCGCTCGCCGCTTTAGGAATCGGCAGGGGCGACGAAGTGATCACCACGCCCCTGACGTTCTGTTCCACGGTGCACACTATTCTGCACACCGAAGCAAAACCGGTACTAGCGGACGTAGGTCCGGACGGCAACATTGATCCGGAAGAGATCGAGCGGTCGATCACCTCGCGCACGCGTGCCATCCTTCCCGTGCATCTGGCGGGGCTCCCCTGTGAAATGGATGCCATTTGGGCTATCGCGCGGCGGCACGGACTCCTGGTGGTGGAGGACGCGGCGCACGCGGCGGGGACCAAATATGCAGGCCGCCAAATCGGAGCCGGACGCGTGGAGAGCGCAGAACCAGCAAGCGACGCCACAGCTTTTAGCTTTTACGCAACCAAAAATATGACTACCGGCGAAGGCGGAATGGTGACCACGCCCAACGAAACTCTAGCTGCCCGAATGCGCATGCTAACGCTGCACGGCATGAACCGCGATGCCTGGAATCGGTACTCGGAGCGCGGTAATTGGTATTACGAAGTGGCCGAGCCGGGTTTTAAATACAACTTGACTGACATCCAATCCGCGCTCGGGATTCAGCAACTTCGCAAACTGGAATCGTTCATCGAGACCCGCGCTCACTACGCCGGAATCTACCAGCAGGAGCTGGGCGATCTGGAGGAGGTCGTACTTCCGGCGGAAAGGCCTGGAATCCGCCATGCTTGGCATCTCTACATTTTGCAGCTTAACCTGGATCAGCTTAACATCGACCGGCAAGGTTTCATCACGAGTTTACGTAATAAAGGAGTAGGCGCTAGCGTTCACTTCATTCCGATCCCGCTGCATCCCTATTTCGCCAAGCTGCACATCGGAGAACGGCGCTGCGATTATGCGCTGGAACTCTATCCGCGAATCGTCTCGCTTCCGCTCTACCCGGCCATGACGGAGGAGCAAGTTTACTACGTGGCCAGATGTGTGAAGGAAATCGTGGCCCAACACAGGGCCAGTACTCAAGTCTCTCTCACGGAAGCCAGCTAATCCGCGGCAGATTCGCCGCTCTTCAAGCTGATGGGCCGAATGATTTCGTAACCTAGCAGGCGTTCGGCTTCTTCGATCCCGCCTTGCAGGTCGCCGACGGTTTTCATCCTGGCCAGATCAACGCCGATCGTGACCAAGGTCTGGGCGATTTCGGCTGACAGGCCGGTCACAATCACGGTGGCTCCCATGAGGCGCGATGCATCCACCGTCTGGACCAGGTGATTAGCGACGGTCGAGTCGACTGCGGGCACACCGGTGATATCGATCACTACCACTTTCGCGCGATTCGAGCGGATTCCCCGTAACAATTGTTCCGTCAACTGCCGCGCGCGCTGCGGGTCGATTACCCCGATGATCGGCAGAATCAGTAGCCGTTCACGCACCTGTAAGACCGGAGTCGATAGCTCGCGGATCGCCTCCTGTTGCTCGCGAATAATACGCTCGCGCTCTTGAACAAAACTGACGCCCACTGTGTTAGCAATGCGGTTGGCCGCCGGTTCGTATGCATTCAAGACCTGATTCAGCATGCTGAAGTCGTGTTGATATTTCTCAAACAAAGAGCGCGCCAGGACATCCCGCAGCAGCAGTACGATCCCTAGCACCTCATGCGTTTCCACGCCGCGCGGAATAATCCTCTCCGATAGATCGCGCGCGTATTCCTGCAGGGCCTCTACACTGCCGGTTTCCAACACGGCGACGTAATTGTCATAAACTGCAGTGGCCTCGGCGAAGATCTCTTCCTGAGTCATCGCGGTCAACAGCCGCGATTCCGTAATGCGGCGTGCCCATTCTTCGCGAAGTTGCGTGCGGTTTTGCCGCAGATGGGATACCAGTTCCGTTAACAGCGCCTGGGTGCTGGTTTCACGATCTTCTTGCGCCGCACGTGCGTTGGTGGGCAGCGGTGCTCGGTGCAGCTTGGCTCTCATCACGCTTTTGCTCCTAATTTTACGGCTCATTCGCCGGACCCTTGATAGCGCGCTACCAGAACCAGACCATCATCGAGTCCCGTGCGGCAGCGTGAAGAAATGTACTCTGCGATAGCGCGCGGCTGCTCTTCGGTAAATCGCCGTCCGAAGTCCGGCCGTATGCCATCGGTAGTAAGAATCATTAAATCGCCAGATGAAATCGGTAACACCAAGGGCTGTAGCAGTGGAAGCCGGTATCCAACAATGCCGGGCCGGATGAACATGCTCTCGCAGCGCCCGCTCGATGACGAGCCGGAATGCACCAGCAGCCCTTCAATGTTACCGATACCCAGCCAAGTTAAAGTGTTTTCGGCGCAATTAATGACCGCCAGACTCATCACCGCCCCCCTGGTAGCCCACAACTGCGCATGACAGCGGCGAACCAGCAAAACGAGGTCATCGATAGCATGGGCTTCCAATATCCCGATTGCCATACGAGCAGCGATGGCCGCCTCTGGGCCATGCCCCGCGCCATCCACCACCGCCAGTAGCGCTCCCCCTGGAATGGTCTTTACTAGATGCCGGTCGCCCGACTCATTTTGATGGGGAGCCGTGAAGGACGCCACGCCGTAATCCAAGAGTGCAAGTGAACGAGTAAACGTGCGGATCACACTAGCCACTTCCTCATGGTCACCGTTGTACCCGACCCTAATGTGGACTCCACCAGGAACTCGTCCATGAGCCGGCGCGAGCCAGGAAGGCCGAGTCCTAGGCTTCGTGAGGTCGAGTAGCCATCCTTCATTGCCAAAGAGAGATCAGCGATGCCGGGACCTTGATCGCGTGCGATCACCTGGAGACCCAGCCTGGAACGATTGTGAATTACCGATAAGATTACCTCTCCCCCTTTCGTGTACTCGACGATGTTACGGGCGATTTCCGAAACAGCACTCGCAATCAAAACCAGATCGGTTCCCATGAATCCGACCGTTGATGCCATAGAACGCGCCGCGGCCCGCGCCTCGACGACGTCGGTGTCGTAGTTGATCGGAATGGCGTGGCCGTCGGAATTGGTTCTACTTAGATTCATGACGCAGCAGTTCCAATGCTTCTTCGAGGTCAAGCGCCGTCGCGACTCCTCCCAATTCAAGGCCCAATTGAACCATCGCGAACGCCACCTCCGGTTGTATCCCCACGATAACCGTCTTTGCGCCCCGCAGCCGGACCATCTGAGCCAAATCGCGTACCGTGCGGGTGGCGAACGAGTCCATTACGTCCAGTACTGTTACGTCGACAATAACGCCTTTTGAACGGTATTTCCCCACATACGACGCCAGACCGTCCCGCAACTGGATCAGGTCATCGTCCGTCAGCGCTGACTGAATTGAGGCAATCACGTAATCGCCCTGTTTCATAATGGGGACTCTCATGCCTCCTTTTGCACGAGCACCTGAAGGACCAAGCTCGCCTGATTGATTCGGCAAATCTATCGCCCGTGATGCAAGGGTTTCGCTTTCCCCGCTGTAGAATTTACAGATTTTGCTCGCACGGCGTGCAGTGAACGATTGAAGGACGGAAATTTGCGAGCACATATGAGTTAGGTCCAAGAAGTGCTTTACGGGGTTGAGTGCGGACCGGTAAACAAACTGTTTGGGTAGCGGATGATGAGGCGGCGACCCGGTCGTTCCTTGCAGACTTTTTGAGCGCCCGCGGCTACGGGGTCTTGTGCCTCGATTCGGGTGAGCACGTGGTCTCCCGCCTCCAACCCTCCAATGTTCCGTCGCTACTTATGCTGGACATTCGGATGCCACGGCTGGGAGGCCTAGAGGTGATGGCCGAGCTGGGGACGCGCGGGTTGCGGGTTCCAACCATCGTACTCTCCGGGCTCGACCAAGCTTCGACGGTGGTGAAGGCGATGCGCCTCGGTGCCTTGGACTATCTTGTCAAACCCCTCGATGAAAGTGACTTGGAGATCGCGATCGAGAAGGCGCTCGAGGAACCAGACGAAGCCGCGGCAGATAGCATCGACCCGGAGGCTAATTTTTCCACGTCCAACAAACGGATGGCGCAACTTCGGGCTATCTCAGATCAAGTGGCGCACGCCGATGTTCCTATTTTGATTTTGGGAGAATCCGGCGTAGGCAAAGACGTATTGGCCCGTTATATTCACCAGAAGTCAGAGAGAACGGGGCCGTTTATTCGAGTGAACTGCGCGGCGCTGCCGGCCGATCTCCTGGAATCGGAACTGTTTGGACATGAGCGTGGTTCATTCACAGGCGCCCAGCGCGACAAGGCGGGCAAGTTCGAATTAGCCGGATCTGGCACTATCTTGCTGGATGAGATCGGCGAGATGAGCCCGGCGTTGCAGGCCAAGCTACTGCATGTTTTGCAGGATGGAGAGTATTGCCGGGTAGGCGGCACGCGCACGCTTACTTCGGAAGCACGCGTCATCGCAGCGACCAACAAGCAGCTCGAAAAGCTGGTTTCGACGGGTGGATTTCGCGAAGATCTGCTTTTCAGGCTTAATGTAATCACAGTCGAAGTGCCGCCGCTACGCGAGCGCCCTGAAGACATCGTTCCCCTGTGCAACACCTTCCTTGAAAAATATCGGGCCAAATACCAGAGCACGGTGCAACAATTGCCGCCTGAATTATTATCAGCATTCGCGGCCCACCCATGGCCGGGTAATATTCGGCAGCTCGAAAACAACGTGAAACGTTTTCTGATTCTTCCGGACGTCCGCATGGCACTTTTGGAACTGCAACGGGGAAAGCTGTCTCCCGAAGCGGCGCAGCGCTCCAGTGGCTCGTTGAAAGAACAATCCGCAAATGCTGCCGAGAGCGCCGAGAAGGAACTCATTCTACGCACTCTGAACGATGTGAATTGGAATCGTAAACAGGCTGCGAAGCGCTTGGATATTTGCTATAAATCCCTACTTAACAAGCTGCATCGGTGGGAGGTTCGCGGGCAAATGGGCAGCGGTAGAGACAGCGACCTGGATTCCACCATTGACGGACGCTCCTGACGCGTCCCAGCGTGGCGGCATCCCGCTTCCACTTCTAGCTATCGACACTCACAGAGGATTGGTCTCCGGAAAACTAAAACGTGCAGATTGAAGGTCCGATTTCATTGGCATCCTCGTTGCTTAGACAGACTACGCAGGCGCACTATGACCAACTCATCGAACCGCTCGACAACATGGACAGTGAGAAAAAGTGCGAAACTTGCGCGCGCTCTAAGTTTGGTGTTTCTCGCGGTATTTCCGCTGGTTGGGCAGCAAACCTCTCCACCCGCGCAGTACGTCCTGGGGCCCAACGATCAGATAAAGATTTGGGCACTCGGCGTGGAAGAGTTGGGCGACAAGCCAGTACGGATCGATCCCAATGGTGACGTGGATTTGCCACTCGTAGGAAGGGTGCACGCCGCCGGGCTCTCTACATCGCAACTGAAATCCGAGCTGACGGAGCGCTTCTCGAAGGACCTTCTTAAACCGCAGGTCTCGGTTGAATTAGTCGATTTCGGCAGCCAACCCGTTTCCATCATGGGAGCCGTCAATCATCCCGGAGTTCACCAACTAGAAGGCCGCAAGACCCTGATGGAAGCGATTTCGCTGGCTGACGGTCTGCGGCAGGACGCGGGTCCACGTGTGAATATCAGTCGCCAAATTCAGTACGGTCCCATTCCGTTGCCCAACGCCAAACCCGATGCGAGCGGCAAATTCAGCGTGGCCGATGTCGGCGTGAAAGATTTGCTCTCGGGGACTCATCCCAGCGAAAACATTCCGATTTTCCCCAACGATGTAATCACCGTGCCCACTGCCGAAAGAGTCTTCGTCATTGGCGAAGTTAAAAAACCCGGAGAGATCACTCTGAAGGGCGACGGGTTATCCGTGCTGCAGGCTGTTTCGACTGCGGAAGGGCTGGGCAGCACCGCGGCCGGCCAAAAATCCAAGATAGTCCGGATTACGCCGGGGACTTCGGAACGGAAAGACATCCCCGTCGACGTGAATAAAATACTCGCCGGACAATCCGAAGATATTGCCTTGCGCCCCAATGACATCCTCGTAGTCCCATCCAGTATTCCCAAAAAGGCGGCGGCAAGAGCCCTAGAAGCAGCGATTCAAACGGTTACCGGAATCGCAATTTGGGGGCGCTTTTGATTCCCGCCGCTTTGTTGAAACGCACGTTAGGAGAGGAACAGCCGCATGCCGCGTGAACTTACGAGCCGCCGCCGGATGGATATGCAGCGGCATCCACAAGCGCCGAGCCACTCCACAGCGCCCAGTTACGTAGTTCATGAATCGGCCGGGCCTGGAGATACCGCTGCCCTCGGTTCACTAACCGCTCCCCTGTGGCGTGGCAAGAAAACCATTACCGCGGCTGCGGCAGTGGGACTGCTCCTCGGCGGGGGTACGAGTTTCCTGATGACTCCCATGTACCGGGCGCGCACATCTGTGCAACTCGAGGGCTTCACGGGCGACCAAGTAACGCCGATCTCGGCATCGCTGCCAAATGCTTCACCCGAAAACTATCTGCAGAACCAAGTCAAAGTGCTGGAGAGCGATACTCTGGCCAAGCGCGTCGCGAATGCTTTAGATAACGGATCCTCGAAAACAACCGCCGCCTCCGGGACTCATGGCCATCTTCATGAGTTGGTTCCCTTTCTTGCACCCAACGCAAATGCCGGAGGAAGAGCGCCGGATTCAGAAGGTCAAAGACGCCCTCACCGTTCGAACATCGTTGCAATCGCAAGTGATCGAGGTGTTCTTCGATTCTCCAGATCCTAACCGGGCGGCGCAGGGCGCGAACGCAGTCAGAGCTGCTTTCGTTGATCTGAATCGCGAAGCACGCGAGCAATTGGTGCTCGACACCACTGACTGGCTGAACAAACAAGCGGCCGATCTAAAAGCTTCGGTGGAAAAAGCCAATCAGCATTTGCAGAGTTTCGCCCAGTCTTCAGGGCTGATTCTGGCGGGCAACGAAGGCACCGTCGCACAAGAACGCACGCGGGAGACCCAGGAAGCTTTGGCTCGTGCCGAGGCCGATCGCGCAGCCAAGCAGTCGCGATTCGAAACCGCTAACTCCAAAGGAAGCGATCTTTTCTCGGATGCTTTGGCAACAGGCCCGTTTCACCAATACCAGATCGATCTGGGGAATATGCGCCGCGAACTGGCGCAGTTAAAGACGCTCTATACGCCCACCAACTACAAAGTGGAACGTCTCCAGGCCCAAATCGCGGAGACTGAGCGGGCCATGGAAGAAGAGCGTAAAGCTACCATCGCTCGCATGGGAAACGAATACGCCGCTGCCAGCCGCCTGGAAAACCTCCTTGCGGAAGCGCACGCCCGCCAGTTGAAGACTGCCGAGCAAGAGATGGCGAATGACCGGCAGTACAACATGCTGAAGAGCGAGATCGACACCACTCAGAAGCTGTACGAAACCGTTCTTCAGAAAGCCAAGGAGGCCGGCGCGGCGTCAGCTTTGCAAGCTACCAATATACGGCTGATCGATGCTGCGATGGTGCCGTCCACTCCCTACAGTCCACGCCCCGCGCTCAACATGGCGATTGGATTTGCACTAGGAACGCTGGGCGGAATCGGCTTCGTTCTGTTCACCGGGAGCACCAACAAAGTCAGCCAGCCTCGGGAAATTAAAGTGCTGGATGTACCGCAGCTCGGCGTCATTCCTTCGGCCAAGGACGCACACGCCTTGGATTACCGTAGCGGAAACCTGTTTCGAACCCTGCGATCCAACGGAGTGGGATTGGTGACGCGTGACCATAGCACATCGATCTTAAGCGAATCATTTCGCGGGGCCTTGACCTCGATCCTATTTGGAACGGGCGGATATAGAGATCCACGATCACAACCCGCGAGCGCGCGCATTCTGGTAGTAACCAGCGTAGACATGATGGAGGGCAAGACCACCGTTCTCACCAACTTGGGCGTGGTAGCCGCAGAACGCAGGCAGCGCGTACTATTAATCGACGCCGATCTGCGCCGGCCGCGGCTGCACGATATTTTTGATGTTCCCAATAATCTTGGCTTAACGGACGCGTTGCTACGCAGTCACGCGCCGGGTGCGGCAGAGAACTTGCCTATTGATTCTTTTATACGTCCGACGACAACAGACGGATTATGGATCTTTCCCAGTGGCCCCGTGGATGCGGCTTCCACAGCCTTGCTGCACTCCGCTGACTTCCATGCTCTTTTGCAGCGCTGTCGCAAGGAATTTGACCTAATTTTGATCGACACGCCACCTCTGATGCTGTACGCCGATGGGCGCATTCTCGGCCGCTTGTCAGACGGGGTGGTGATGGTCATCCGTGCCAACACCAGGAGCCAAGAGGAACTCAAGGCCGTGTGCGAGCGTTTGCAGCACGATCAAATTCCGATACTCGGAACTATCTTGAACGATTGGCGAATGAATTCCGATCAAACTCGTGCTTATGGAAGATATCGTGATCATTACCAAAGGCGCGCGTAATTACTCATGTCATTATTCTTCCAGTCAGGATCCGCCGACAATTTGGAGACGCTTGCCTACGCCGGCTTTTGGGGCTTCCTTTTGGTGCTTCCTTGGGAAGAAGCGCCCCAACTAAGCGGCTACGCGGTCGGCCGCTGGTTGGGATTAGCGGCCCTCGCGATTTTGATCCTGCGGCTGGGCGTAACCCGCCAAGCCCGCAAGCTCACGGGACTTCATTATTTGATGGCGAGCCTGGTCGGATTGTCCGCTCTTAGCCTCCTTTGGACCTTAGATCGCGACGCCACCCTCAGCCGGATCGGAACCTATGTACAGTTACTGGGATTGGTTTGGATGATGTGGGAACTGGCAGTTACGGAAAGCCGGGTTCTAGGTTTACTACAGGCTTATACGTCTGGGATGTTCTTCGCCTCGGTTCTAACAATCTATAACTACGCTACGGGCACCACGTCCGCCGTGCTCTACGCGGCGGAGGGCATAGAAAAATCGGAAGAGACGCGTTTTTCAATAGCGGGCGTAAACGAAAACGATTTAGGACTGATGCTGGCGATGTGCTTGCCTATGATGATCTATCTGGCAATCCGCAGCAAGCTGAAAGTGGCAAAATTGTCTTTCTGGATTCAGTTAGTTACTTGCATTACTGCTATTTTCCTCACCGGTTCACGAGGCGCATTGATGAGCGCGGTGATAGCACTATTCATGTTGCCGTTAACGATCGGACGCCTCCCCTGGTCGCAAAAGATCACTGCTGCTTTGGCGTGCGCCGGCATTGCCATTTGTGGAATCTTTCTGATTCCACAAGAAATCTGGTCGCGCTTGCTGCAACTCTCATCCGAGTTGACAGAAGGCACCCTTACGCACCGTACGGTCATTTGGTCCGCCGGTTTGGCTGCCTTACGCGACCACGCCTTCTTGGGTGTGGGGTCAGGCGCCTATCCAGCCACAGTCTTACGGGTGGTCGATGTGCCGTACGTGGCGCACAATACTTTTCTTTCGGTTCTGGTGGAACTCGGAGTGGTCGGCGCTTTGCTTTTGACGGCGCTGCTAGTGTGTCTCTTCTACACTGCGTTTCACATGAAATATTTCGAGAGATGTTTGTGGCTCAGCATCTTGGCTAGCTGGACAGTAGGGGTCAGTGCATTGACGTGGGAATACAGTAAACCCACATGGCTGATGTTTGGGCTCCTGCTCACCCACGCATATTCGCGCCGAATTGAAATCCGACATTTCGCGCCGCGCCCCGAATCCCTCGTTTACAGGCGGGGCGCTTCTGTTTATAAGAGAGAACCTTCAAGTGTCCCAACTTCTTAGTGACGGCAAACCTACTTTACTCTCCGAGCGACTGCGCATTTTACACATAATGCCAACGCTGACAGTCGGCGGAGCTGAACAGATGGCCGCGCACTTGATGATCGGGTTGTCTCAGTCGCACACGGTTGGCGCAGTGGGATTATTTCCCCCCGCCAACAGCCCAGTAGAGCGCCGGCTTGAGAGCGCGAATATCCCCCAATGGCACCTTAATAAGAGGGCGGGGTTCGACGCTGGGATGTTCCCGGCATTGAGCCGTGTATTTCGCGAATTTCAGCCCCACGTAGTCCACACCCATATGGCGGTACAGCGTTACGTGTTCCCCATTCTGTTGCGAAACAGGATCCCGGCCGCGGTACATACCATCCATAATCTCGCCGAACATGAAACCGATGCCTTGGGCCGCCTGGTACATTGGTTCGCCTTCCGGGACCAAGTGATGCCGATTGGGATTTCCCAGGAGGTTGCGGCAAGCGTCACACGCTTATACGGAATGCAGTGCAGAGCGGTAATTCCTAATTGCATTCCCGTCGAACACTACGCGAACATCTCGGCTAACGGTCTTGGGTGGCGCGAACGCCACGGGATCGATACGGACGCAATTGTTTTCACGTCCGTCGCGCGCCTGGAGCCCCAGAAAAACCCTCTGCTGGCTTTGAAGGCAATGTCCAACCTGAGTCACGCCCGCGCGCATTTAGTGTTGTTAGGGGAGGGGTCGCTGCGTGAGCAGGTAGCTGAGTACGTGCGGTCCAATCACCTGGCTTCCAGAGTCCATTTGCTCGGCAAGCAAAACGATATTCCCAATATCTTGGCCGCCTCCGATGTGTTCGTATTGGGCTCCAACTGGGAAGGAAATCCACTCGCGGTGATGGAGGCAATGGCGGCCGGCTTGCCCGTGATCGCTACTGAGGTCGGAGGAGTTCCCGAATTAGTACGTTCCGGCGAAGAGGGCATTCTGGTCCGCGCCGGCGACTGGTCTGCCTTTGCGGACGCGATGCAACAGTTGCTCGACGACCCCGAAAAACGGGCCGCGATGGGCCATGCCGCGCGGACGCGAGCTTTCAATGAATTTCGAGTTGAACGAATGGTCCAGCGGTATGCGGATTTATACCAGGAAGCGGTGACGAAATCGCGAAGAACACGATCCCGAAGTATGAATGACTGGGCCCCGCCGCGTGTAGAGATACAGAGTGAGCAATCCAAATGAAGGTAATCGTGGTTACGGCCAATTTGCCGCACAGTACTGACGAGGCCTTCCTGGTGCCCGAGATAAATGAATTGATCCGTTCAGGCCACCAAGTTCTCGTGGTCCCACGTTCGCCCAAGGGGCCAATCGTTCACGGTCAAAGCTTACTGAAACACACCCGGCGAGAGTCGCTTTATTCAGCTGCCGTATTATCAAAAGCCGTCAGGACCGCCGCTGCTTCTCCGGTCCGAGCCGCGAAAACCACAAAAAATCTTTTAAAGAGCCGAACGCTCGCGGTAGCTGCCAAGAATTTTGCGATTCTGCCAAAAGCACTGTGGCTGGCGGCATTCGCACGGGAATGGGGTGCCGAACACATTCATTCGCATTGGGCCGGCACCACCGCTACTCTGGCTATGGTCGCGAGCGGTATGTCGGGGATCCCCTGGAGCTTCACGGCACACCGCTGGGACGTGGTCGAGAACAACTTATTGGCCGAGAAGGTCAAGAACGCCCGCATGGCGCGCTTTATTTCCGAAGACGGCTTGCGCATGGCCAACCAAATCGGCATAGGAGCGGCCGCCAACGCCCGTGTCTTAGGGATGGGCGTAACGCTTCCGGCTGAGGTGAAGCGGCGCAGCAGCGCCTGGCCGATTGTGTTGTGTCCTGCTCGCTTGGTCGAAGTCAAAGGGCACCGTTTTTTGCTTGAGGCGTGGAGACTACTGCGGGAGCGCGGCCTCCATGGCGAATTGTGGTTGGCCGGAGACGGGCACCTCAGGCCGCAATTAGAGTCATTCGCGTACTCGTTTGGCATGCAACATTCAGTCAGGTTCCTGGGGACGGTGCCGCACGACGAACTGATGCGAATGTATCGTGAGACCCCAGTTTCTATCGTGGTGCTGGCTAGCACCGACTTGGGCAATGGCGTTCATGAAGGAATTCCAGTGGCTCTCGTTGAAGCCATGAGCTACGGCATACCGGTAGTCGCCACTCAGAGCGGCGGCACACCCGAGTTAGTGAAATCGGGCACCGGCTTCTTGGTCCCGGCCGGCAACGCCGCCGCATTAGCGGATGCGATGCAAAAGTTACTTCAGGACGGAGCCCTCCTGCAACAAGTGGGCGAGTCCGCGCGCCGGCACGTTTTCGAGACTCGGAACATCGTGGAAGTCACATCCGAGTTAGCAAAATTTCTAGCGGGAGAGCCAGTGACGCCACGGCGCGATAGTCCGCTCGCCGCATCCCTGTTCGGAGGTAATGCTGCTGCATGACTAACCTGCTGCCGCGAACGCTTAAAACAATTCCGCTGCTGGCGGCGATCGTATTGTCTTATACGTGTGCTCTTTTGCTGCGCTTCGAATTCATTCTTCCGGATGCACAGTTGTGGCTCTTCCGGGTCGGCTTGCCTATCTTCCTGGTTGTCAAGGCCCCCGTTTTCTGGGCTAGCCGGCTCCACGCAAGTAGTTGGAGGACGGCCAGTCTTTTCGACTTGCACCGGATCGCATTAACCAACATTACCGCGTCCGGGCTTGCCTGCCTGATGACGGCCGTGATTGCAGGACCCACATTCCCCCGCTCGGTCTACCTGATCGACGCAATTCTATGCTTCCTGTTTACGGGAGGCGTCGTTTTCAGCGTACGCATGTATTCGGAAGTCTTTTTGCTCAATCCCCCCGGAACTGAGGCCAAGCGGGTTCTGATTTATGGCGCGGGCGTGGCGGGATTGATGTTGGGTCGGGAACTTCATTCCAATTCCCGGCTCAAGACAGCGATCATAGGATTTCTCGACGACGACGAGAAGAAGCGACACAGTTCACTCGCCGGCGTGGAGATTCTCGGAAGTGGCGTGGACGCCAAGCGCGTAGTAGCCCGGTTCGCGCGAGGCCGGAAACCGATTGCGGAAATCATTATCGCAATGCCCTCTGCGTCACGGCGTCAAATGCAAAATGTCATTGCGAATTGCCGTGCGGCGGGAGTGCCCTTCAAGACCATTCCCAGTGTCGGAGAGCTGCTGGAAGGAAAGATCAGCCGCCAGATCCGCGACGTTTCTCCGAATGACCTACTGGGACGCGAGCCAGTACACATCGACGAAAGCAAGATTGCTGCTGCTATCGCCGGCAAGGCGGTCATTGTAACTGGGGGATGCGGCTCCATTGGCTCCGAGCTTTGCCGGCAGTTAGCCCAATACGGCCCCAGCAAGCTCGTGATATTCGATCAGGCCGAGAGTGAGATGTTCATGCTCGCGCTGGATCTGCGCAAACGCCACCCGCAATTGAACTTGATCACGGAGATCGGCGACATTTATCGTGCTCCTCGAATTCATCAAGTGATGTCGCGCCATGGCGTGAAAGTGGTGTTTCATGCTGCGGCGTACAAACATGTTCCTTTGATGGAGGACAATCTTCTAGAAGCCGTCGAAAACAACGTAATTGGAACCTACAATGTTGCTCGAGCCGCCCAGCGGAATGGCGTGAATAACTTTGTTCTCATATCTTCGGATAAGGCAGTGAACCCCACAAGTGTCATGGGCCTCACCAAGCGCGTGGCGGAGATTATTATTTCCGCCATGCCGTTAGACGGAAGCCGCAAATCGGGAGCCTTCCTATCAGTTCGCTTCGGCAATGTTCTCGGTAGCTCCGGCAGCGTGATCCCGATATTTCAGCGTCAAATCGCGGCCGGCGGACCGGTAACCATCACTCACCCGGATATGCGCCGCTATTTCATGAGTATCTCCGAAGCAGTCCAGTTGGTGCTCCAAGCATCCACTATGGGCGAAGGCTCAGAAGTATTCGTCCTGGACATGGGCGAACCGGTGCCGATCATGACCCTCGCCCGCAACATGATCCACTTGGCGGGGTTACTCGAAGGTCAGGACATCGACATCGCTGTAACGGGGCTCCGCCCTGGCGAAAAACTCTTTGAAGAGATTAGTCTGGAAGGCGAAAACATTCTCCCGACATATCACGAAAAGATCCGGCGTTTCAGAGGTCAGGGACCGAGTCGTGAATCGCTCGTCGATTGGCTGGAGAACTTGCGAATTCTACTGGCGGCGGAAAATACCCAAGCCGTGAAAGCACATTTGACGCGGTTGGTTCCCGAGTATCAAGGCCAAGTCCCGCGCCCGGACGGTAACCAGTTTGGCGATGCGAAAGTTATGGCTCAACTCAGTTGATGCGCGGGGCGTTCCATGTCTGCTCTCTTAAACTATCTGCGAACGCGATTCTCAAACGGATTCGTGCTGGCGTTTCACGATATTGAACCGGAGCGTTTAGCGAATCTAATCGAGTCGATTCAACCAGCGCGTGCCATCCCGCTCTCTGAATTGGTCGATCGCAGCAAGCGCGGAAAACCGACGCGCGGTCTATTCGCCATCACAGTAGACGACGGCGTAGGCGAAACCGTGAGGGGGCTTTCCCGACTGTTTCGAACTCGTGGCTGGCCGGGTACCTTCTATTTGGCGACGAATTATGTGGATTCGGCCGAGGGAATGGGATTCCAGTGGTGGCGAAATCTGATCCCTCTCCTCCCCTCAAAAAAAATAGCTCTGAAATCCGGCCTTATTGATCTCTCCAGACCGGGTGCGGTTCGCGATCTGTCAAAGAACATGGAAGCCATGTGGCATTCCCAGCGGCTCGAAACCTATTTCTCTCTCACTCTGGAGTTGGCAGAAATCGTCATGCGGGAACACGGATTTACCATTGACTCGATTCGCCCGCCGGACCCGATTACGTGGGCCGAGGTTGCTCAACTCAGCCAGGACGAATTAATCCGCTTCGAGAGCCACGGCGTAACCCACGCCGCAATGTCCACGCTTACCGATGAAGAACTCGTTTTTGAAATGAAACACAGCCGCGATGTGATCGCCGGACACACCGGCCAACCGTGCCGGCATTTGGCGTATCCATTTGGCAGCGAGCGCAGCATTGGGACTCGTGCGGCGGCCATCGCTCAACGTTTTTACGATTCGGCAGCCACGATGACTCTGGGGAGTGTCGAGGCGGCCCATCCCTGGTTGCTGCCGCGGATCCCTCTCTATACCGAAAATCCTATCTGGTACGCCAATCTTAAAGTTTTGCTGAAGTGCAGCCGTCTAAGCCGCCAGCCGAGTTCCGGTGCGAGTGGCGCTCTCCCCGTGGAAAGTGGGGCCGCCTTGAGATAACACCATGAAAATATCTGTCGTGATCCCTTGCCGCAACGAGAAACGGCATATCTGCGAATTTTTAGACTCCCTCATGAATCAGAGCCTAGATCGCGATTGGGAAATTGAAATATTAGTTGCGGACGGCCTGAGCGACGATGGCACGCGGAAGGCACTTACAGACTATATGCTTAAAGCGCCCAGTGTCCGCATGATTGATAACCCCGGCCGCATCGTATCTACAGGATTAAACGCAGCGATCGCTGCATCCACTGGCGAAGTCATTATCCGAATGGACGCCCACACGGTCTATGCCAGAGATTACATATTCCAATGCGTAAAGCTGTTGCAAGCCTCCGGAGCGGATAATGTCGGCGGACCGTGGGTCGCCGTAGGAAAGGGACACTTGGGGCGAGCGATCGCTGCGGCCTTCCAATCGCCCTTCTGCGCGGGCGGAGGTAAATCCCACAACCCAAACTATGAAGGAGAAGTCGACACTGTTTATCTCGGATGCTGGCGGCGTTCCGCCTTCGAGCAGTTTGGCCCATTTGACCCTGACCTAGTCCGCAACCAGGACGACGAATTCAATTTTCGAATTCGGCGCGGGGGCGGAAGAATCCTGCAGTCGCCCAAAATACAGTCATCCTACACCCCGCGATCCTCTATCCGCGCACTCTTCCGGCAATATCTGCAATATGGATTCTGGAAGGTATTCGTGATGCGGAAACATGGAGGCGTCGCTTCTTGGAGGCACTTGGTGCCGGCGCTGTTCGTCACTTCCATATTCGCGGCGCTGCTTTTGCTCGGTCTAACCGCGCTGTTCGATTGGACCAATCTCGCGATCCTCACTAGTAGCGTTCTTTTCGTGGAGCTTCTGGTGTATTCGCTGGCTTGCGTGTCCTCGGCCCTGCCGTTCACCGGCTCACTCGAAATGCCGGCCCTTATTTCGATTCCGGTTGTCATTGCCGTCCATCACTTCTCGTATGGGCTCGGGTTCCTGATGGCATTGCTCCAGCCCGTCAGATCCGGCGCGGACCGGCCGCAGCCACCTGGGTGCTTCACAGCTTTAACCAGATGAAGACCGCCACAGTGAGTCCACAGCCAAGGGTTGGTGCTCTTCCGAAGCGTTCATTCATTCGACCGGCGAGGTTTGAAGACTACGATCAAATCGCCGCCCTTGAAGCGAGACACGGACTCACCGTAAAGCCCCATGACCAATGGCTGGACCTTTGGCTCGAAAACCCAGCGTATCTCGAACTAGAAGGTTGGCCCATCGGTTGGGTAATCGAGGATGGAGGCGGACGGGTTGTTGGTTCCCTGGGAAATGTGCCCACTTTTTTCTATTTGGGTGGCAAAAGATATGTGTCGGCTGCCGGCCGGGGATGGGCCGTGGATGTTCAACATCGTGCACTATCGGTGATGCTATTGGCGCACCAACTGAAACAACGCGGCGCCGACATGAATGTAATCACGACTCCGAGTCTGACCACGGCCGCACTTTGCACGCAGCTCGGCTGGTCCCCGGTGCCGGTCGGAGAATGGGACCGCTCCGCCTTGTGGGTCACAAATCATCCAAAGGTCGTGCGCAGTTATCTGGACTCAAAAATCCCCAAGTGGATTTCTGCCCCCATAACCTCGGTGATTACTCCGCCCCTGCTTTTGAAAGACAAGTTGTATCGGAAGCCTAACCCATTCAAGGGCGTCTACCAATTAGACTGGCGCGCAACGTTTGACCAGCAATTTGACACATTTTGCGGCGAACTAAGGCAGCAAAATTCGAATGTGTTGCTGGGGACGCGAGACTCGCAGACTTTGCGCTGGCACTTTAAGGCGGCCCTCGAACAGAAGCGCATTTGGATTCTAACGGCGTGCATAGGATCCCGCCTAGCTGGTTATGCCGTTCTCGAGCGCCGGGATGTGCGTTCGTTGGATCTCACACGGGCGTTTTTCGTAGACTTGCAGGTTCTTTCGAAAGACGCCCAACTATGCGCGGTGATGATCGACTTGATTTTGGAGCGCTGCCGTAACGAAGGGATTCATCTGTTGGAAAATGTGGGTTGTTGGTTAGAGGGGTCCTTCCCCATAAAGCCACCTTATCATCGTCACTTAGAAGCGTGGTCTTATCTGTACCGGATCACCAATCCGGCACTGGAACGACCGCTCCTTCTGGCTCAGTCCTGGTATCCCACCCAATACGACGGTGACGCCAGTTTGTAGCCAGGAACCAATAAGCACGGGCAGTTTTACTAATCGGAGCCTCGGCCTTTCGCGTGCAGAAGCAAGCGGGAGGAATTATGAGACTCCTATTCGGATTGATATTTATGATATTGGGAATCGTCGGAATCACTCGAGAAGCGGTCAACTTTCCTAAGCACACTGTTCCCTTAACCGCTCTGGCAGCGGCCTTCGCGTTCGTCAGCGGCCTGATGATCGTGGTCAAAAAGGATGCCTTCTCCCGGGAGCGTGCGGGGTTGCAGGATTCATTGCCTGAAAGCTCCGATCAGATGAAGGACGGGTAAATTCCGGTCCGTGGGGAAGTTCGGTGCCGCTGCTCGGCATCCGTCTACTCTCCGGGGTAAGGTGTTAATGTCTGCGAATCGTCCAAGTTCTTGACTGCGATTCGCGCCAACAGGCCGGTTGGCTCGAACCAAGACTTTGGTATTCCATTTGCAACTTCGAGAAGGTAACTTTCGGTGGGGAGAACGAATCGCCATATGAAACACCGGATTCGAAAAATCATCAAAGAAAACGCGGGGTTGGGGGCAGCCTATGAGGAGGTTGATGACTCGACGGACCTTTACCAGACCGGGATGACTTCGTACGCCAGCGTCGCGCTGATGATCGCGCTAGAAAACGAATTCGACGTGGAATTTCCGGATGGTATGTTGAGCCGCAGCGTTTTTGAAAGCGTGGACACCATTGCGATCGCAATTGAGAGCTTACAGCGGGTAGAGCAATGAGCCCCAGACAGGAAGTACTCTCGGTACGGCAGCTCACCCAGTCGGCGGCTTTCCAAAAAGCCTTGGACGTGGCCGCTGAGAATGCAGCTGACGTGGATCGGGCTGGCCGCTTCCCGGTCGAAGCCGTAGACGCTCTCCGTGTGGCAGGCGCTCTGGGCTGGGGCGTGCCGCACTCTTATGGAGGCGCCGGCGCTAGGTTGGACATTCTGGCGGAAGCCACCCTCGAACTATCCAGCAAATGCGCGGCTACTGGAATGATCTTTGCGATGCATCAGATTCAAGTTGCCTGTATCGCGCGTCACGAGGCAAACTCGGCCTGGTTTGAAGAATACCTTCGCCGTCTTGTCCAGGAACGGCGTCTCATCGCATCTGCCACATCGGAAGTCGGAATAGGCGGCGACGTGCGCCGCAGCATCGCCGCTCTCGAGCCGGTGATGGATTCCACCGCCAACCTGGTGCAATTCGAAAAAAAGGCGGCGACAATTTCCTACGGAGCTCATGCTGACGACCTGCTCACCACCGTCCGTCGCAGCCCGGCTGCCGATCCCGGCGATCAAGTCTTGGTTTTAACGCATTTCTCCGAGATGGACGCGCAGCCCATGAATGAATGGGACACGCTGGGAATGCGCGGAACTTGTAGCCCCGGCTTTATCGTGGGAGCCATCTGCGGCACCGAGCAAATTCTACCTGTTCCATTCGCGGCGATCGCGGCCGAAACCATGGTCCCTTATTCGCACATTCTTTGGGCGCACGTCTGGTTAGGCCTTTCCAGCGAAGCATTTGCCAGAGCTCAAAACTTCGTGCGGGTGCAAAGCCGGCAAAATCCTGGAAGTACGCCGCCGGCCGCCGCGCGTTTGGCTGAATTGTCTGTTCGAATGGCTGAATTCCGGGCGCTGGTACTGGCGTCTACTAATGAGTTCATGTCTTTCGAAGAAAGCGGCGCCCGGTCACAGCTTTCCACCATGGGCTATGCAGTCCGCATCAATAACCTGAAGATCGCGGCCTCGGAGGCTGCGGTCGATGTGTGCCACGGTGCTCTTCGAATCTGCGGCTTTTTAGGATACGGAAACAACGGTCCCTACTCCGTCAGCCGCCATCTTCGAGATGCCTATTCGGCCGCGCTGATGATAGCCAACGATCGCCTCAGCGCGACCAATGCCGCACTGCTGCTGGTACACAGGGAGGGACGATGACTGCCCCGGTGGAAACCACCAGTCAGCAGCAGTTCCGGGATGACTTGATTCGCTACGGACACTTTCTGCCAAGTGGTGAAAGAGGCATCTACGGCAGAGGCATGGAATTCGAGGAGGTCCGCAGTAGTTTTGACGAGTTGATCACACGCACCGGAGCAGAGGACCGGCCCGAGTGTCCGCGTTTCCCCCTGTTATTCCCCGTAGAACTTTAGAAAAGGCCGGATATCTAAAATCGTTTCCTCAATTGTGCGGCGCGATCTATAGTTTCGCGGGTAACGATCGCGCGGCCCTGGATCTGGCGGAGCGAGCTCAGCGCGGCAACGATTGGAGCGGCCATCTTTCGATGACAGATGTGGTGCTGGTCCCCGCCGCGTGCTACCCAGCCTATCCCGCAGTTGCCTTGCGGGGACCGCTACCGAAGGGCGGCGTAACTCTTGACCTAGGTGGTTCCTACGTGTTTCGTAACGAGCCCTCAGACGACCCTGCCCGCCTGCAGATGTTCCATCAACGCGAAATGGTGCGCATCGGCGAGGCCAACGACATCATCATGTGGCGGGAAATCTGGATGACACGGGCCAAAGCTATTTTTGAGCAATGTGGCTTGAATGCTACTCTTGCCGTGGCTTCGGACCCGTTTTTCGGTCGCGGCGGCAAACTAATGGCCAACAATCAGCGCGAGCAGGGCTTGAAGTTTGAAGCGTTAGTCTCCATCGCATCAGCGGATTTGACGGCCGTTTCAAGTTTTAATTATCACCAGGATCATTTCGGCTCTGCTTTTGGTATTCAGCTCTACGACGGTCGCGTGGCAAGCAGCGCTTGTCTCGGCTTCGGTTTAGAACGGATCACTTTGGCTCTGTTTCGTGCACACGGCATGGAAACTCGCGACTGGCCAAAACAGGTGCGAAGCCAGCTCCGTCTCAGGTAACTCCATCATGCGATCTTTGCTCGGTCTGGATCCTGCGTCTTACTCACCCAGCGCTCTGCATTCGCCGCACCGCACATTCCGCGAAACGAATTGCTACGTGGATTTGTGGATAGAACTGCTGCATGCCCAAGGCATCGACGCTGCAAGCGCCATGGCCTTCACGTGCGGGATCGACTTCGAGGGCGACCAATGGACTTTTTTCAAACCTCCGCCAGAAGATATGCAGGAACTGTTTGGCATCGACACCCACGAAATGCAGATTTACCGTCCGCTCGTCGAACATATCACGGAACAACTTGAACAAGGCCGAACCGTGATCGTCGAGGCCGACTCATTCTACATGCCCGACCGCATGGCCACCTCTTACCGCCGTGAACACGTAAAGTCTTCAATCGCGATTGAAGCAATCGATCCCGCCGCGCGCCGTCTGCGTTATTTTCATGGCACGGGTTACTTTGAATTGGCAAGTGAGGACTATGCCGGGGTGTTCCGCTTGGGGCGCCCATTTTCTGAAGACGTGTTGCCGCCCTATATCGAACTGGTCCGTTTCGATACCGGACCCATGCTGAAGGGTCATGATCTGCGGCGCGCGGCCCACGAGATTCTCGCGCGCCATCTCAGACGAAGCCCGCGGCGTAACCCCTGGCTCGCATTTGGGGAACGGCTCGCGAAAGATCTCCCGAGGCTGTTGTCGAATAGCGAAAGTCACTATCACGCCTATGCATTCGCCACAGTTCGCCAGTGCGGCGCTGCATTTGAGCTAGCCCGCAATTTCGTCCTGTGGTTAGCGGATTCCCCGAATGCCCACGCCCGCGCAGCTGCCGAAGCGTTGGCAAGACAGGTAGACATCGCCAAAGCTCTGCTGATGAAACTCGCTAGGCGGCGGCCATTCGATCCTGACCTCGTTATAAAGCGCGTGGCGGAGGATTGGGAAATGGCGATGCACGATTTAGATTACTTGGCCTTTGGTGCTCGCCGCGGAGCAGCATGATCGCTTCCTCGCCAATTTCCGCTCGACAAGTCCTGATCCGCACTCCCTTGGATACGGGAT
This sequence comes from Bryobacterales bacterium, assembly GCA_963745995.1. Lineage (GTDB taxonomy): Bacteria > Acidobacteriota > Terriglobia > Bryobacterales > Bryobacteraceae > Palsa-187. The sequence goes on along the minus strand of CAVUZF010000004.1, from coordinate 331,754 downwards.
GGGAGACGAGGTCATCGACGAAAGAAGCTTTTATACCAGCCCAAGTGCCCGGCACCGTGGCATCGGCGCGCCGCGCCCAGCACGCATGGCAGTTCGGGGAGGGCCTCCGTTTCGATGTTGCTGAGCACTACTTCCGCTGCCGCTTCGAGGCGGCACGCGCCGAACCCGGCGAAGAAGTCGTCCTGCGCATGGATGGCATCGCAACCGCCGCTGAGGTTTGGCTGAATGGCGAGAAGATCCTCACCAGCAGGTCTATGTTCGAGCGCCACCAAGTGGACGTCACAGGCTTGATCCAGGCCCACAACGACATTTTAATCGTCTGCCGATCGCTCACGGCTGAACTGCGTGAAAAGCGGCGCCAGCAACCACTGGCTCGCTGGCGCACGCGTGTGGTCTCCGAGCAGCAATTGCGCTGGTTCCGGACAACTTTATTGGGTCGTGCACCCGGATTCGCCCGGGAACCGGAACCCGTTGGGCCGTGGCGTCCGGTGTCCATCGAGCGGCGTCGCCGGATTATTCTGGACAGCGGGGCGCGTGAAGTTTCGCTCGATGGATCTTCCGGTGTGATCGCCGTTCATCTGCAGTTGCGGGCTCTAGATGCCGACGGCAAGCCGGTTTCGGGACAGTTGATTGCCGGAGCGACGGTCGCACCGCTCATTATCGAGGGATCGGGCGATCGCTATAGCGCGCGTGCGACGCTGCGCGTATCCAATGCCCGGCCGTGGATGCCGCACACCCATGGTGAACCGAACTTGTACCCTCTGCGTGCGGAGTTTCAAACCGAAGACGGATCGTCCGTGGTATTCGAAGATGTCCCGGTCGGATTCCGGTCCATCCAAGTGGACAATCCGCTTTCCTTGAAAATCAACGGCATCCCGGTATTTTGCCGTGGCGTGGTCTGGACGCCCCCTGACGTCGTGACTCTGTCCGCGTCTCCGTCGGTCGTCCGCCGGCGTCTGAACCTGCTGCGTGATGCAGGCTTTAATCTCGTGCGTGTGGCGGGTAGCGCCGTTTACGAAGACGAAACATTTCATAGCCTATGTAACGAACTCGGTTTATTGGTTTGGCAAGACATGATGTTCGCGAACATGGATTATCCTTACGAGGATCCCGATTTTCGCAATACCGTTCGGGCCGAGGCGGAGGCAGAGCTATCGCGCGTGGGGCGGCATCCAAGTCTCGCGGTCATATGCGGAAATTCAGAGGTCGAGCAACAGGTTGGCATGCTCGGTCTTAATTCGGAGATAGGGCGCGGACCTTGGTTCGGGCAAGATTTGCCGCAAATTGCCGCCCGGCTGTGCCCTGGAGTTCCATACGTGCCCTCCGCTCCATGCGGCGGTGATCTTGCCTTCCGTACGCGGAACGGAATCGCTAACTATTTCGGCGTGGGCGCTTACCGGAGGCCTCTCGAAGATGTGCGGCGGGCCGAAGTCCAGTTTGCCTCCGAGTGTCTGGCCTTTTCAAACCTTCCCGAGCCGGAAGTGATGGACAGAGGAACTTGCATGCACGGCGTGCCGCGAGACTCGGGCGCGAGCTGGGATTTTGAAGACGTTCGCGACCACTATTTTAGGCTGCTCTATTCCCTTGACCCCGTCGCTCTTCGATCCACCGATGGCGATCGCCACCGGGAACTATCAAGGATGGTCTCCGGAGAAGTCATGGCAGAGGTATTCGGTGAATGGCGCCGGCCAGGATCGCCATGCGCTGGCGGCATCATCCTGTGGGCCGCCGACGTGGAGCCAGGAGCTGGTTGGGGCATTCTCGATTTTGAGGGCCATCCGAAAAGCGCCTACTGGTTTTTGAAGCGTTTGTTGGCTCCCTACACGGTCTGGACCACAGATGAGGGATTGAATGGCATCGACATTCACGTGGCAAACGATGGACCGGTGCCGCTCGAATGCTTACTTCGCGTGTCTCTATACCGGGCGGGGGAACAGCGTGTTGCGCAATCTGAGCGGGCCTTGACGGTAGCAAAGCATCAAGCCGTGACACTCGGTTTAGAACAAATTCTCGGCCGCTTCGTCGACGCCGCTTATGCCTACCGTTTCGGGCCGCCGGGCCACGATCTAGTCGTTGTTAGCCTCCATAAAACTCCCGATGATCTACCGTTTGCACAATCGTTTCGTTTTCCGGCGGGCCGTCCTATGCAGACGATTGCCATCGTGGAGTTGGCTGTGACCGCTGAAGCGCACATGGTTTCCGATGGAACGATTGAAGTGCTGCTAACCTCCCGTCGCTTCGCATGGGGCGTGCGCGTGGTAGCTCCGGGCTTCGTTGCAGACGATCTGTATTTCGGTATCGAACCCGGCGGCCGCCGGCGCATCGTAATGACTCCGCTCGAACCGTGCAAAGTTCCAGTGAGTGTGACCATAACCGCTATGAACGCGGAGGGCCGTTTATCGGTAGAAGTCGGAGAGCCATGAGCACCTTTCACCATTGGTTCCGCTCGGGCCATCATTCGCTCTTAGCGCATCTCGATCTTCCTGAATCGACCCGTGGCGATTGCGCTGTCCTCATGGTTCCACCGTTCGGTTGGGAGGACGTATGTTCCTATCGCCCGCTCCGACTTCTCGGTGTGATGTTCGCGTCGAACGGCATTCCTGCGATGCGTTTCGATCTTCCTGGAACCGGCGACAGTTCAGGCGATGCGCGCGACCCCGATTTGTTTGACGCGTGGATCGGTTCCATCGGTGATGCCGCTGAAGAGTTGCGAGCCTCAAAAGGCGTGAGGAAAGTGGCGGTTTTGGGCGTTCGAATAGGCGCGATGCTCGCGCTTGCGGCGGCGAACGGGGGAGCAAATATTCAAGATCTGATCCTATGGAGTCCCTGTGCCAGCGGACTCGCCCTGGTCCGTGAGCTTTACGCATTTAGCAAACTGGCGCGGGCTGAGTATTCCAATGGCGCACCCTCGCCGCCACCACCCTTGGCAGGTCTCGAAGCCGGCGGGTTTTTGTTGACTCCGGACACGCAGCGCGCATTGGAAGCCCTGGATTTGTCCGTGCTAACAGCCGTATCCGCGCGGCGGGTTTTGCTTCTGTCGCGAGATCATCTTCCGGTCGAGGAAAAACTAGGAGCTGCCTTGCGCGCATCCGGCTGCACCGTTGAAACGCAAAACGGAGATGGCTACGCCGGCATGATGGCGATTCCGGAAGAAGCTGTTGTTCCCACCGAAACTGGCCGTGCCATTATCGAATTCCTTTTGAGAAGTTCGCATAAGCAAAGCGATCGCCTCAGGACTTGTGCGCCGAGGCATGCCTCAACGGCGATAGAAACTGGCCATGGCGCGATCGTGGAAGAAATCTGTGAGATTAAGAATCATGGGGATTTGCTCTTCGGAGTCTTATCGAGACCCCGAGCGCCATTGGCGAATCCGGATTGGTGCGTCCTATTTTTGAACCCGGGGGCGGTTCGGCATATCGGACCAAATCGCATGTGGGTGGAGGCAGCACGGCGTCTGGCGGCGCGCGGCGTTAGCTCGCTGCGCCTGGATCTGCAAGGAATCGGGGAGAGCGACGGCCCGGTAAATCTAGACGTCGCCAGCCTTTACCAGGATCGGCTCGTGGAGCAGGTTGAGGAGGCAATGGCGTCTTTGCGCTCGAACATCGGCGCCCGGCGATTTGCCACGGTGGGCCTCTGCTCCGGTGCTTTTTGGGCCTTCCACGCCGCGATCCGGAATCCGGAGATTCGGGCGGCAATTCTTTTGAACCCACGGTTATTCTTCTGGGATCCGGAAGTCGACCCACGCCGTGTCCTCCGCCGCACCGCCAGATTAATAACCGAGAGCGCTGACTGGCGCCGCCTGCTGCGGGGCTATATTTCTGTCGAGAGCTTCATGCGGGTTTCGCGAACCGTTTTCGAGCGAATACGAGCGAGCCGTCCATCTGCCCGGCAGCGGCCTCAGATATCGCCGGAGGGTATGGCGCGTGCTTGGTCGGCGTTGGAGCGCAATCGAACTCGTATGACGATGATTTTCACCGAGGGCGAGCCGCTGTTGCGCGAGATGGAAGAAGAGGGCCACCTGCCTCCGCCCTCCGGCTCTCACGTTCGCTGCATACGCATAACCAACTGCGGTCATACCTTCCGCCCCTTGTGGGCACAAAAGTCCGCACACGAACTCATCGATCGCGAACTCGACGCCATCTTCAATGAGGCGGGGATCGTCGAGAGTTCCGCGGACATGGAGTTTCTAAGCACCTAGCGTGATCTATGGATTCCCTTGCCGCTCGCCAGGATCAGGTCAACCGCCAGGTATATTACGCTCGCGGCGTCTATCGGTATTACTTATCCCAGCACCTCACGCCGCCTGAAATTGCCTGCTTACTCAAATACCAGCCGTATCTTGTCGGGCGCGCCATCCTGGATATCGGAGTGGGAGCCGGTCGTACCTCCCGCTATCTGGCTCCATTGGCGCGGCGTTATGAGGCTGTGGATTACTCGCCGGTAATGGTGAGCTATCTAAACCAAGCCATGCCGGAAATCAATGTCTCGCAAGCGGACTTTCGCGACCTGAGAATATTTAGAGATCGCTCCTTCGACTTCGTGTTCGCGACCGATAACGTGATCGACGCCCTTTCTCATGAGGGCCGCCTGCAAGCGCTTCGCGAGGCCTCGCGGGTACTTCTCCCAGGTGGCCTTCTGGCATTTTCATCGCACAATCTTGCCTATAAGGGTGCGTTTCTGCCGCCTCAGTGGAACTGGTCTTCTAATCCGCTCACGGCCGCTGCAAACGCCGCCAAATTTGCTCTAAGTTGGTGGAACCACTTTCATGTTGGGAGTCTACGCCAGACCACGCCGGAGTATGCGCTTCTTAATGATCCCGGTCACTTTTACGCCTGCCTGCATTACTACGCCTCACGATCCACGGTCCAAACGCAACTGGCGAACTGCAACATGAAATTGATTGACGTGTTCGATAAGGCTGGCCGCGCGCGTGAAGCCGCGGAGGATACCAGCGAATCGCCAAGCCTTTTGTATGTAGCCCAGCGCACGGAGCATCTATCATGAAACCCAAATCGATTGTCATAACCACGCCGTCCGCCTTTGAACCCGGAGCCCGCACCCAGCCAGTTTTGCCCCATTGGGTTTTAAGCGGCGCCCCGGTAACACGCACCTGGGATGTGCTGAGAAGCCACGACCTGACCTCCGACGTCGTCATATGGGAGTGCAGCGCCGGACGCTTTGAATGTCCTTACACCCAAGACGAGGCCGTCATCATCGTCGAGGGTGAGGTCTTCATCACGGATGAAACAGGTCAAGAACGACGGTTGGGCCCAGGAGATTTGGGCTTTTTCCCCGCAGGGACCTCGTGCATCTGGCGAATTCCCGCACGCGTCAGGAAAATCGCGATTCTCCGCGAAACCATGTGGCGGCCAGCGGGATTCGGGCTGAAAGTGTGGAAACGGCTTCTCTGGATTGCAGGAATTCCCGCTGTCAAGACTCCCGCCGCGCTGCGAGCTACCGGTAACTAGCGGCTTGCAGCTCGAACATACTCGCATACCGCCCCCCATTCGCGATCAGTTGATGGTGCGTGCCCTCTTCGTGAATCTCGCCGTCCTTGAGCACCACTATACGGTCTGCCATGCGCACGGTAGAGAGTCGGTGTGAGATCAAGATCGCGATCTTGCCCTTGGTAAGCTCGGCAAAGCGGTTGAACACCTCATATTCCGCCAGCGCGTCCAAGGCGGCAGTGGGCTCGTCCAGAATCAGAATCCCGGCATCGCGCAGATACGCCCGCGCCAAAGCGAATTTCTGCCACTCGCCGCCGGAGAGATCGGTTCCGTCTTCGAAACGCTTTCCCAGCATCTGATCGAAGCCGTGGGGGAACGATTCGATAATCTTGCCGGCTCCGCTCTTGCGAGCTGCCTCGTGTAACCGAAACTGATCGCGCGCGCACTCGATGCTACCCAAGGTGATATTCTCGCGAGCGGTCATGTCGTAATGCACAAAGTCCTGAAAAATGACGCCAATCTCACGGCGCAAGGAATCGATGTCGTACTCGCGGAGATCGATCCCATCCAGCAGAATTTTGCCGCTGGTAGGCTCATAGAGCCGCGGAATCAATTTCACCAGTGTGCTCTTGCCTTGTCCGTTTTCGCCCACTACGGCGATTCGTTCTCCAGTTCCGATCCGTAGATTGACGTCCTTGAGAATCGAACGGTCAGACCCTGGGTAGGCGAATGAGACTTTACGGAACTCAAAGCCGTCACGAATCGCACGGGGCGCCGGTATCGCATTCACCGCGTTGCGTATCTTCGGCTGTACTGCGAAAAGCCCAAAGAGATCCGTAAGGAAAAGCGCTTGATGGGCGATATCGGTGAAACTTGAAAATACTGCTTGCACCTGCCGACTGCAACCCGCCAGCGCGCCGGCAAGAAAGGTGAGCTCGCCCAGGGTCAACCCTCCGTGAATGGTTCGAAAGAGGAGTGCCGCGTAGACGCCGTAATATCCCAACGATCCGAGCACCAGAAACAACGCCCCACTGCGCATACGGCGCTTGGCAAGATTGCGGTTGCGGCCGATCAATTCGTCATTGATTTGGGAGAATCGCTCGTACAGAAAATCGCCGAGCTTAAAGAGCTTTAGTTCTTTTGCGCTTTCCTTTTTGGTCCCCAAATCCCGCAAGTAGTCCATCTCGCGGCGTAAAGGCACCTGACTGTAGGCGAGTGAATACGTCAGCGAAGCAAAATAACTCTCGCTCAAAAACGCTGGTACCACTGCGAGAATGATCAGGGCGAACATCAACGGCGAAAATAGCATGACGCCGACGGACAAAGAGAGCAGTGTGATCGCTTGCTGAAGAGCCTCGCCCAGCGCTTTCAGAATCCCGATGCGATCCGTGCTTTGGCAGCGGGCGCGCTCCAATTGGTCATAGAAGGTCGGATCTTCAAACGACTGTAGATCCAAAGTGGAGGCGTGCTTCATTACCAGCAGCCCGCAGTGTTTGATGAATTGATCCGCCACCCGGCCATCCCAATATTCGATAGCGCGGCCCAGCAGCGCCGCCAGAGCGCCAATCGCGAATTCCGCGGCCAGGAGAAACCACAGCAAAGAACTGTCCGATCCAGGATGCCGAATCGCATTCACTACGGAATCGATAATCAGCTTCCCCACCCACAGCCCCGCAATGGGCAAGAGGCCGATCAGCACTCTGCAAACCAACTCTGCGATGAGGAGCCCGCTTCCGGCGTCCCACAGCAACGCCCCCAGATGCGGTATATTTTTCAAGGCTCGAAGTTGATTCTTCCGGGTGGCCAGGTAAGTATTCCAGTGCCGCGTCATATTGAGTCTGCTAAGTAAGATCTGCAGCGGAAGTTGCCCGAACACGCGCTCCGCTGTTCTGCTCGACCCCGAGCAATCGACTGGCCACGCGCCAAAAAAGGATTTGAACCTTAAAGATTCGTCGAAACCACCCTATCCAAGCAAGCGTTCTTACAAGGCCTTGTATAATTTATTCGTCCCCCAAAGTGTCTTGAGTAGGGAAGTAAGATGAGTGCATTTTCTCGAATGCTGGGCGTGTGGGTTCTCTGTCTAACGGCTGCCGCCGGCGCACGCGCCCAGACTTTGCGCAAGATCGATGTCGATCTTCTGGACGACATCTCGCGGCGATCCTTCCATTACTTCTGGGAACAAGCCTCTCCGCGTACGGGCTTGGTATTCGACCGCGCGATCAGCCTCGGCCCAACGAAGGATGCCAATCCTGGACGCGTGGCCAGCATAGCGGCCACGGGATTCGGCCTGACTGCCGTTTGTATTGCCCAGGATCATCGCTGGATCGGCCACGAAGCCGCCCGCGAACGAGTCGCGACGACACTGCGCTTTCTGGCTCAGGAAGCGCCGCGGAAGACACGGCTGGTTTTATCACTACCTGGATGCGGACACCGGAGAGCGGGCGTGGCACAGTGAAGTGTCTTCCATCGACACCGCGCTACTTCTGGCGGGCGTGCTCACCGTTCGGCAGTGCTTGCAGGATGACCCCGAGATCGTCAGCCTCGCCACCGCGATATATGCGGAGGTAGACTTTCCGTGGATGATGGATGGCAGTAGTACTTATTTTTCACATGGCTGGACTCCCGAGCTTGCGTTCCTCCCCTACCGGTGGGACACCTACAGCGAACTCTTGATCCTGTATGCATTGGGCATCGGGTCTCCGTCACATCCGATCCCTGCCGATACCTGGGGTACCTGGAAACTGCCACTTGTCGCCGCGGGAGGCAATAGCTATATCGGAGGAGGCCCGCTCTTTATTCACCAGTATTCGCAGGCTTGGCTCGATCTTCGCGATCGCACGAGCGGTTCACCCCCGGCCCTCGATTACTATGCGAACTCGGTTGCCGCCACGCGCGCGCAACGTGAGTATTTGATGAGCCTCTCTTCACAGTACAAAGGGTATTCCGCCGATGTGTGGGGCATCACCGCCTCCGACAGCCAGCAAGGCTATACCGACTGGGGATCTGCGTCGGAGCACCCGCGCATTGATGGGACCGTGGTGCCGAGTGCCGCCGCCGGTTCGTTAATGTTCACACCTGACATCTGTATTCCCGCTATGCGGACCATGCTTTTGAAATACGGGAAAAATATTTATGGGCGCTACGGATTTGCAGATGCGTTTAATCCGGGCAGCGGCTGGGTGAGTCCGTACGTCATCGGAATCGACGCTGGCATCACCTTGTTAAGTGCGGAGAATTTGCGTACCGGTCGAGTGTGGCGATGGTTTATGGCGGATCCCGCTCCAGAACGCGCCCTCGACCTGGTGGGCCTAAAAAAATCGAGCCGCATGCAAATTGTCGCCACTACCCCTTAGCAACCGGTAAGTTTATGCCGCGCGTGGGAACTTGTTCCTGATGACAAGACTGACAAGCGCTCGTCTCATATTCGATCTCCTCATCATTCGATGTTAACTACGCACCAGCGAATATCCCCGCTCCTGCGCGCGATTGACAGCGACAATTCCGGCTGGCACCATCCGCGCGTTATTCACCAGATTTGCAATCAACTCGCTGTTGATGGCATCGGCATTTCCGCCACTCGCTCCCGCAATCATGCCGGCAATAAAGCGAGTCGCCAGCGAGCATACGGCGACCTGCACCCCTCGTTTCGAGAGTGCACCGAGCGTTACGCCAAAAGTGGGCAACAGGGTGCCGTAGTCTCCAGAGTTGTATACGTTAGCCTTCGGCGCAGACTTGGTTTTTGGATCGTCAAATTTGGTAAGCACGGTCATCGCCATTCCGTACTTGGCCCACATCGCATCGTTATAAGCAAAGGGCGTGGAGCCGTGGCGCGCTATAATCACGAGCGCCAGATCGGTGTTTTGTAGGCCATAGTCGGACTGGTTCACGTTCAGGAAATTATTGGCGTAGGCGATGGCCTCCCCCATACCCTCCGCGGTAGTTGTGTCGAACACCAGTCGATGTTTGCCGGGCAATTGATCCAACCAATCGTCTTTCTCATGACGCGCCGGCTCCCAGCGCGTGGGTTTTGTCGATTTTCCCTGAATCATGGCGGCGCCCCCGATAGCCATGGCCGCGATAGATGTGACTCCGCCGTTTCGACGGGTGAGGAACGAACGCCGCTCCGGCGATGATGGAAATTGTCTACTCATGTGCACCTCGCTTTTCTATCAAGGATCCGCGAAAACTACGGCTATCGTAGCACGCGATAGCATGCACCGCTGGCTGCAACGTCTCCAAGCCGTCTCCTTGAGGGGATCGAGACTGGCTTTCTTAGATGGCCTGATAAGCGCGCACGGCCGCGGAGACTAGCAACAGGAATCGGGTTCTGCGCGCGGAGCACATTCGTGGACGTCAGAAAAGAGAGCAAAGTGAATTAGTTAGCGAGACGATATATTCGCAAGAACCGTTTCGCGAGGGCACCACGTTCCCCCCACTGTGAGTGGGTTCGCGCATCGTCTGAACGCCTGCTCCCATCAAGATGATGGATGTATAATCGCTCGTGGCCGCAAGGCCAAAGCAGAAAGCGGATCGAACAGGAGCGCACATGCAAAGAAACCAACAAATCTCGACCAAGATCATGATCGGAGCCAGCGTCGCGGTGTTAACCCTGATGGCACAGACTGGCGGCCCCAATCCGACGTGCCGCCATTGTTCGGCCACCTATATTCCGCTGTCGGAGTTGGATGCCTATACCGCGAAGGCTGTGAAGTATCAACTCATCGACCAGCAGGTGCGCTCGGTGGATATCGGCAAGGTCCAAGTCGGCATAGGCATGGTCACGCGCGGCAAACTCCTTCCCGACCCTAACCGAAAAGGAGCGGTCGCTGAGCACGAGCAGATCAGTGAGGTCTACCACGTGATCAGTGGGGAAGCGACGCTGCTGACTGGTCCGGATCTGGTAAATCCCATAAAGAGGCCGGCTGACGAGAGAACGGTTCGTCTGCAAAACGGTCCGGGATATAACTCCGACGCGATCCGGCAGCCGCTGCTGACGCACCTCAAGCCCGGTGACATGATTATCATTCCCGCGGGGACGGGCCACCTGTTCACCGAGATCCCCGATCACATTACCTACATGATGGTGCGGATTGATCCCGATAAGGTGGTGCCTACCAAGAGTGAAGCGGAATCCCAGGCCGACCTCAAGGTGATCCCGCCCGCAAGGAAAGACGCGAAGTAAGAATCTTGCATCGCGGTCACGCTCATTGAGCTACAGTTATGTTATAAATCAGCATGATTTCTAAGGGGGCCGATCCTCAAGACCCGCCCGAGCGTGCCGAGCCGGCATTGACTTATGGGATCCCGCTCGAAGCCCTCCGCTCCCTTGACTGCATGGAGGGGAGTTACACCCGTCCGGTAGCCGAAATCAAGCCGCCGAAAGCCTTTCCCCGCAAGGCTTCGCCGCTAGCTGGCTACATCCTCGCGTTGGCTGTCACCATCTTGGCTTACGGGATACAGTACCTTCCGTTCCCCCCTTTTCGTGTCACAGGCGCGGCGGGCGTTCGACATCCCTTGAGCGCCGCGATCATCGCCATGCTGCTCGGTATCGCCGTTCGCAATCTGGTCCGCCTGCCGGTCTACGTAATCGAAAGCGCGCGCGGCATGCCCCACAGAGTGATTCCCACGTCGATCGTCTTGACCGGGGCCGGCTTGAACCTCACAGCCATAGCCGCGATTGGTATCCGCGCCCTGCTGATAACCCTGGCTTGCCTCACGGTAGCCATGGCATCCTCCATTTGGCTCGGCACCGTGACCCGGCTGGTCCGCAAAACCGCCATCCTGATCGGCGCGGGAACCGCGATCTGTGGCACCAGCGCCATCGTTGCCGTCGCACCGCTGATTCAGGCGGAGGACCACGACGTGCTGCTGGCCATTGGAACCGTCAATATTCTCGGCCTCTTATTTATGTTCGCCCTGCCGTTCTTGGGAACGTTGTTGAAGTTATCTGACCAGGCCTTTGGCGTGTGGGCCGGAACATCCATTCACGCAGTCCCCCAAGTCCTTGCCGCCGCCTTCTCCTACAGCCCAGCAGCAGGCGCCTTGGCGACCCTGGTTAAGTTGGTTCGCGTAGCTCTGCTCGCGCCTTTGATCTTCGTTCTGGGCATCTGGCATTCCCGCCAGGCGGGTGCGCGCCAAGCCCAAATCCACTACCACCGGCTCGTGCCCGCTTTCGTTTGGGGATTCCTGTTGCTAGCCTCGTTGAACACGGCTGAGGTCCTGCCCGTTCTTCAGTTCCGTTTCGGCGCCTACTCGACGTCCGGCCTGCTGACCAATGTGGGCGAATTATTCCTCGCGATATCGATGGCAGCCATGGGACTGGAAGTAAACATCGTCCAATTTTCCAAAGTTGGCGGCCGCGCTATGCTGGTCGGCACTCTCGCCGGCTTAACACTGCTCGCCACCAGCCTGTTGCTCATCCGCCTTTACCTATAGGGAATAATTGGAAGTTTCACCGTGAGGAGCGGACATTCGGCCTAGTTAGGGTGCGGCGGGAGGCATGACTCCCCCCGCGGCAAGTTTCCCGCGGGCTGCGGCACCGGTCAGCAGTGCTACGAAGTCTTTGACCGCGGAAGACATGTTGTTGCGATGCCATAGTGAAAAGTCCGTAACCAGTGCAAACTCTTTGGGAAACGGTCCTGCCATGGCTTCAGGATTGGCCTGCAGAATCTCGCTGGATTGCGATACTCCGATATCGACGCCTTCGTCGAGGACTAGACGCATGGTTGCGAAGCCGTCACTGGCGAACGTGATTTTCCGGAGGACTTCGTCCTTCACTCCCAGCGCTTCGATTACCTTCATGAAGTGCGTCCCGACCGTCGCTCCACGCGCCGGATGCGCTTGGCCGCGAGCAGTGCGGCCTTCAATTTTTCCGCGCTAGAGACATCTGGTTTCGCGGATTTTGGAGGCACCGCCACGCCGGCTACCGTACTGCCCAAGAGCGTGCTGGTCCCATCCCGCAGAGCGCCCGTGCTTTCGGCGTCCCGAATCAGCGGCACGGTCGTAATCAGCAACGCCGCTTGGGGATCCGCCTCAAACCTTTTAGCCGTGGCGCCGGCAGTGTCGAAAACCAGGGTGATTGGGCTGCCCGTCCTTTTTTCGTAGTCGGCAGCGATGGCAGTGAGGGGAGTCTTTACAACGGCAGCCGCGTAGATCTTCAGGTCTTCGCTACTTGCCGGCTGCGCGTACACAGCGCGCGCCGTTAGCACTGAAACCAGCAAAAAGGTGATAAAAAATCTTATTTTCATAGCTGCCTCCCTCGATCTGAAATTCAAATTGCAAGATAACACGCATGCTTCACCCCCATTCGCCTAGCCGCACGAATTTTGCCAAAAGGTCCATTTTTTTGACCTGTGTCCGCGTGGAAGTGATGAAGGATTCTAATGGGATGGTCCGCCGCCTTCACGCCTGAGCAGTGCTCGACCGACGGCTTAGCAGGCTGTCGATCGAATAGCGGTCCGCTTCTGAGGGAAACCTCAGCACCATCAGAAGCAAGACCGCTCGGGCAAGGATAAAATCCTCTAGGCGCTCGATCGATAATGGCATTAAGAGAAGGTGACCGAAGGTGACGAAGATTAGAATTCCACCCAGTAAGTAGAGAGAGGGGCGTGTCCATAGGCCCACAATCACCAAAGCTGGGAATATCAATTCGAGGAATGGGATGACGGTTCCGCTGGCCCATAACGACCACGCGGGAAGAAATGTGCCAGCGTAGGGGACGACGAACAAATTCCGGGCGTGCTCCACCGGACCCCAGATGAACACTTTGTTAATCCCGCCGACGAGCCAAACTAAGCCGAGCAGCACTCTCGCCAGAAATATCGCTGCCGCGCGAGCCGTTGCGTCCGGTACCGCGCCGTGGGTCCAATGGAATAGATGATCCATCGAAAACCGTTCAAATGCTCCAGGCAGGAGCAAGAGGAATAGGACGAGAGCCGTTAGCGGATAGGTGAACTGAACAAGGAATGTGATCGACATTCCTGTGGGACCAAACGGGCCGGAGCCGTCGGCGCGGCCCTGTCCGACGCCAAGGATGGCCGTGAGCAGCCCAATCGCGCCCGCACCGGAGGTTACGATTATGATCGCAATTCCCAATATCATGAGCGTCTGCTTTGTCCGCAGACCTATCAGGATCATGGTTCCGAGCAAGACTTCGGCGCATGGCACAACGGTTGTAAGTGCAACAAGGACGGGTGCCGAAATAAACCTTTCGGCGTAAGGTATCGCCCCCACTAATTTTGCGTACTCGGAAAAGCCAAATTGAAACCGGCTGAGCCCCGAAAACAATACACTGAACCCAAGAATCGCTCTAGGGATGAAGTTTGCCCAAGCGAGATCGGTCTTTCGATTGATTTTCAATGCGGATTCCAGGCCAGAGGTCAAAACCGTCTTCACGATGGACCGGTCCTTTTCGGAGTCATAAAGTCGCTGGAGACCTCGCAATCGATTAAGCATTATATGTTACAGAAGCAGCGTGCAGGGGGACCTCAATTTCGGTTCATGCAGGAGCGGTGATTCGAGCGAGCCTTTAAATCTTTGCCGGCAAGATTCGCCCTAACTTCCTTCGGACCATACGTCAAGTGCCCGATAAGAACTATTGTCGGCGGCCAAGTCCCGCATGTGCCCGCTGACTGCCGCGATGGGCACACGGGGCGTCCGCAATGGAAAAACGCCAAACCTTAACTGCCTGTGCTAACGAGCCGACGGGTAATGCGACTAGCTTCGTGGAGGGAACAGCGGCTCATTCATTTTGATGACCCGCAGAATCCTGGATTCGCGGCCGCGACATCATTTCTGACATTCGGCTGTGCGGCGATTCCATTCCTCATTAGCAATCTCAATTTCGCGACCATCAAGAGCCAGCCAACGATGAACAGTGTGCGCGGTCCCTTTGCTTGTGGCGTCACCGGGGCGGCCGTATACGCATTTACCCTCACGACGCCGCAGGCCGTCCTGACGCTGAACGCCTTTTGGTCCGCTGCTGGCTTCTTCATTCGGCGGTACCGTGGCCGTGAATGCATCGCTGATCCTAGACACGGGGGCCGCAAACACCGGTGCGATGGGAGCAGTGGACGGTCTCGCCATTTTCACCACGTGGGGACGTGGCAAGAAGCCGTGGTCCCGATGGAAACGCGTTATGCGAATTCCTATCTCTTTTACTCCCCGAGACCGTTGGTGCTGCTGCCCCAGGCTGCCGTCGATCCCCACGCTGCCGCAGACCCCCAAGCCGCCGACGAACCCCAGGCCGCCGTAGACCCCCACGCTGCCGTAGACCCCCAAGCCGCCGTAGACCCCCAAGCCGCCGATGACCCCCAAGCCGCCGACGAACCCGACGCTGCGGTCGACCCCCAAGCGCCTGTGTGGCCCAAGAGCGCCATCAAGCCCCAAGCGGACGAGAGGGGCTCGATCATCTGCGGACCCCAAACATTGGTCAGGCTCCACGCATTGTTATTCCACAAGGATTGAGCGGGGGCGCTAAGCAATCCCTGCCCGGTCAAGATGCTGTAAGAAACGGTCGGTGAGGCGGCAGAACCGCTCGTGCTTTCGGAATCGTTTAGGGCTCCCGGTATATTCAGATAGCCCGCGCCCACAGTGAACATGTCGTAGGTTGCTGGGTAAACGGCGTGGGTCGTGGGATCCACCGTCACACTGGCCAGAGGAAAGCTCTTTGACGCCGTCTTCATCAAGCGTGCTTTTACGGTATCCGGAGTCAGATTTGAATTGCGTTGGAGCATCAGAGCCACCGCTCCGCTGACTACCGGCGCTGCCATACTGGTTCCGCTGAGGCGAGCATAGTAGCTATCGACGACGCTGCTGGGATACTCCTGATCCAGCGTGGATCCGGGTGTCCGCAGGGACATAATCAAGTTGCCGGGCGCGACCAAGTCAGGCTTGACCAACATATCGCCCCAGGTGGGTCCCTTGGAACTGTAGCTGGCAATCTGATCGTCGGCGGTTGACTGGGTATCGAGCGTCTTCATCGCGCCCACCGTGATTGCGAGCGGCGCGTTGCCAGGGGAAAGAATTGTGGCGTTTCCGTCGCGGCCAAAGTTGCCCGCTGCGACTACCACCACGATGCCCTTCTTCCAAGCGGCTTGGACAGCCTGCACTAACGGGTCATTCTGATAGCTCTCATAGATCGGCCGACCCAACGACAAGTTGATGACCCGAATGTTGTATTGGCTGCTTAATTGAACTGCGCGGTTGATGGCCGCGATAATCACGCTATCGCTGCTCATGCCGTTGGCGTCCAGAACCCGGAGGTCTATCAGGTGGACACCCGGCGCGATTCCAGTTACTCCCGAGTTGGAAGACGCGCCGTTGCCGGCTACGATTCCCGCTACGTGAGTTCCGTGCCCATAGTCGTCAAGATTGGTTGCAGCCACAAAACTCTGGCGATAGACAACCCGCGAAGCCAAATCCGGGTGATTGGAGATTCCACTATCTAAAATCGCAATGCCGACTCCGTTTCCCGTTAGGCCGTACCCTGCGGCGATGTTGGCTCCCACGGCCACGTGCGAGTAGTCGGTTGCATGTGCCAGCGTTCCTCCCACGGGACGATCCAGGGAAACATATTTCACGTTAGGGTTGTTCGCCAAGTCCAGGAGTGACGACACGGGCAGAGTTTGAGACAACGCTGGAATCAGGTCATACACGATCCTGGTCACCCCGGGCAGCAGGCCACCGGCCAAGCCCACCACCGACTGCAGCAGACCGGGAGAATTCAGCTGTATGATGACGTTCACTTGCTGCTGGGACGCGCCGGGTTGGCTCAGCAGGGCCACGACATCGGGAGCAAGCTTTGAACTCTGACCGAAAAGACCAGTACTCAGTAGGACCAGGGCCAACGCTGTGACAGTATTCCGTGCGAATCTCATGGCAGCTTTACTAGCAAGTCCCGTACCAGCGTTCTGTGGAGCGCTAATCTGTTGCATCGCTTGAATCGCGGCGCAAAAATCGCGCTCGTCGGACCTAACGCGGCGCCAGCTCTGGCACAGGCTGCGCCAACGGTGACGCCGCGGGCACACTAAAGCGCTGCATACCGCAAGCCGATCAATGAAGGAGGCCATTACAGGAGTACTATGTCTCCCGCGGTACCGCAATCTAGTCAGCCGAGCCCTCTCACGCCACCTCTCGCGCAACTCTATATTTTTTCGATGATCTGTGCGGGCGCGGCCGTATTAGGGAACGGGCTTTGGAACTGGCAATCAGCCGATTGGGCCCGGTACCTGTTTTTTTTCTGCATCTCGGCTTTCGCCTCCGGCATGAAGGTGACCTTATCGGCAGGCTCGGGAACCATGTCGATGAACTTTCTGTTTATCTTAATTGGTATCGAATCGTTGAGCATGGGTGAAACCCTGCTCATGGGCTGCGTGGGGATCCTGATCCAGCGCTTCTTTTTCGCCAACCGGCGGCCGAGCGCGATTCAATCCTTATTCAATGTAGCCAGCGTGGCTTGTTCGATCGGAGCGGCCCACGTGGTCTATCACGGCGGATTGCGCGTGGGTAATTGGTTAGAGGCGCCCCTGCTTCTCCTGCTGGCTGCCAGTACGTTTTTCCTGACCAACACCTTTTCGGTAGCACTGGTAATCGCGCTCACAGAAGGAAAGTCTCCGTGGGCAGTATGGCACGAGTCGTATTTTTGGTCCTTTCCGAACTACCTCGTTGGGGCGGCCGTGGCCTTGGGCCTGAATGCGTTTAGCAAAGCCTTTGGATGGCAATCGTCTCTCTTGTTGCTTCCGGTGCTGTATGTGGTTTACCGTTCGCACCGCTTATATGTCGAACGGCTGGAAGAAGACAAGCAGCGCGCTGAACGGGAACGAAGGCACGCGCAGGAACTGGCCTCCTTGCATCGCCGCACGATTGAAACTTTGGCGGTAGCCGTCGAAGCCAAGGATCAGACTACGAGGGACCACTTGGCGCGCGTGGAAGTCTACGCGATGGAGATCGGACGGGAACTGGGGCTCGACGAAAACCAGCTCAAAGCCCTGGAAGCTGCGTCCCTGCTGCACGACATCGGAAAGCTCGCTGTGCCCGAATACATTATTTCCAAGCCGGGAAAACTCACTCCGGAAGAGTTCGAGAAGATGAAAATTCATCCGGTGGTGGGGTCCGAACTGCTGGAGCAGGTGGAGTTCCCCTATCCGGTAGCGCCCATTGTTCGGGGGCATCACGAGAAGTGGGACGGCAGCGGATATCCGGACGGTCTGGCCGGAGAAGACATCCCCATCGGAGCGCGGATTTTATCCACGGTCGACTGTTTGGATGCGCTGGCTTCGGACCGCCAATACCGCCGTGCGCTGCCGCTCGATGAGGCGCTCGCGATGGTTCAAAAAGACTCCGGAAAGAGTTTCGATCCCCGGATCGTGGACTTGATTTCCCGCCGGTATGTGGAGCTGGAACGAATGGCCAAGGCCAGCGTGGTGGCGCATAAGGCGAAGCTATCGACCAACGTGAAGGTGGAACGCGGCGCGGCGCCAGCAGCCGGTTTCGAATCGTCGGCCGAGACCACAGCCAACGATCTCACCAGTATTCACAATTCCATGCAGGCAGCCGAAGCCCAGTTGGCGTTGTTGGATGGTATCGTACAGCAGTTGGACTCTTGCCGGGACCGCCAAGAGATTTTCTCCCTGGTGCGGGACAACCTTTCGCGCGAGATCCCTTACGATGTTTTAGTGGTCTACCAATGCCGGGAAGAACTTCTGGTTCCGGTCTATCTCGACGGCGAAGCGCAGCGCCAATTTGCGGGTCTCGAGATTCCGATGGGCATGGGTCTGGCGGGATGGGTTGCCGAAAATAACAAGGCCATCATAAACGGGAATCCATCGGTCGAGCCTGGCTATCTGAACGATCCGTCCAAATTCAGCACGCTAGGTTCGGCACTGGCAGTTCCTCTCGATTCAATGGCGGGCGTAACCTACGTTTTATCGCTCTATCGCCACAACCGCGATGCCTTCCGGACGCAGGAGTTGAATGTCCTACTTTCCATCGCTTCACGGATGGCGCGCCGGCTCGAACCCGCGGCCCAGTTGCGCTAGGCGTTCCAGATCCGCCCGGTCCGTGCTCGTGGCCTCCGCTGCCACGGTGGACGGGAGCCTGGGGATGGCCGCGATCAGTTGTCGCGTATAGGGATGAAGGGGCGTACGGAACAGTTCGGCCGTCGGTGCGCACTCGACAATCTCACCCTGGTGCAGGATCGCCACCCTGTGGCACAGCGCCGCCACGGAAGCCAGATCATGCGAGATGTAGAGAATCCCAACTCCGGTTTCCTGATTGAGGCGCCGGAAGAGTGCAAGGATCTCTGATTGCGTGATAGTATCGAGCGCGCTGGTTGGTTCATCGGCCAACAGCAGCGCCGGGCGGTGCAACAGCGCCATCGCGATCAGGAAGCGCTGCGCCATACCGACGCTTAGATGGCGTGGATTGAGCCGCAAAAACTCGGGTTCCGTGGGGAGACTCACGCTTTTGAGCAGCGGCTGCCAATCTGGATTGCCGGACCGGTGAGCGCGCCAGGCCTCGACGAGTTGTGCGCCGAGGCGCAGATTAGGATTCAGCGCCGAAAGCGGACTCTGCGGAACTAAGGCGATGCGTAGCCCGCGCAGCCGGCGCATTTCCTGATGGTTCAAGCGCATTAAATCCAAGTCCTGGAATCGCATCTCGCCATGGCATTTTCCAGTTTTTAGCCCGAGCAATCCCAGTATGGCCATGATCAATGTGCTCTTGCCCTCACCGCTGCGGCCGACCAGTCCGACAATTTCGCCGGGCGCCATCTCGAATGCCACGTTACGGAGTACATCCGGCTTCCCGGGATAGCCGGCGGAAATAGAAATTTTCAAGAGCGGATTCATTTTCCATTGGCGACCGTCAGATGGTCGGCGTCCCAGAATGTGTGTGGAAAGAATGGCGTCGGCGTGGCTCCGTGGACCATGGCGGAAATAGCGGATAGCGAGTTTGGATGCAACAGGTAGACGATCGGCGATTGCTCGCGCAGAATCTCCTGGACGCGGTCGAAGTTCTTTTTACGCATCGCCAAATCGTCTGTGAGCGCTTGCTCCAGCATCAACCGGTCGATTTCCGCTTCCCATGCCGTAGCGGGCGCTTTCTGTGAGGGATTCCACGGATGGTTAGTGGCCGAACTCAGCAGCACGTTCATCAATTCGTTGGGATCGATGTCGACATTTACTAGGCCGAGCAAGCACGTGTCATAGTCCAGTGACCGCGTGATCCGCTCGATCAACGATGGAAAGTCAAGCGTTACCAAGTTAATCTTAATCCCGATCTTTGCGAGGTCCTGTTGGATCATCGCGGCCATCGGCTCGCGCGTTTTGCTACCGGCGTTGGTGATCATCGAAAACTCTACCTGGTGACCGGACGAATCGCGCAGCACGTTTCCTTGGAGTATGAAACCAGCCTCGGACAGGCTCTTGACAGCGGCGGCAGGATCAAACCGGTCGGGTGCGAGCCGCGCGTTGAACCACTGCTTGTTCGCCGGAGAAATCAAGCCGGCCGACGGGCTGGCGTGACCGTGATACACCACTCGACTGAGATCGTTCCGCTCGATCGCTTGTGAAATTGCCCTGCGGAATGCCCGCGACTGAAACCATATCTTCTTGTAGCTTGCACGGGGAGCTTGTGGCGCCATGTTGAACCACAGGAATTCAGCGTCGGTGGTGGGCCCGGAATCGAACACGCGGGCGGAGCCCTTCCCCGAACTTTCCTTCGACAGGCGATCGTAGAGGTCGGGTGTCAACGAATCGATGAGCTGCAACTCGCCACGCCGGAACCGCAGCAATTCCAGATCCCGGTTTTGCTGGAACTCCAGGCGAATCGCCTCGAGGAGCGGCAATGGCTGGCCATCGGCCTGCCGTTTCCAGTAATTGGGGTTACGCTTCAACAAAATGTATGAACCCGGCTCACGTGCGGCTATGACGAAAGGCCCCAATCCGGGCGCAGGCCGTTCTTTGGCCAGGTGTGAAACGATAGCCACTTGATCGAACAGACGTTCGAAGGCAGCGGGCGGGGCCGGAAAATCAGCCGCTAATGTGTAATCATCCTTGGCGGTAATCTGCACCACACCCTTTGCGGTTTTGAAAGTGTCCGCTACTGGCGAGTGCAGGCTCGGTTCGAGTAGTTTGTGAAAAGTCTCAACGACGTCTTGGGACGTAAAAGCCGAACCATCTGGGAATTTGATCCCTTTGCGAAGCGAAAAAATGACTCGCCGACCGCTGTTGGCAACCTTCCAGGAGATAGCCAGTTCAGGCTCGGGTTGCTGGGTCTGCCGGTTGATACGGATCAAAACACCTTCGGTGAGATAGCGGATCGCTTCCGCGGAGTCATCGGCGACTACCCAGGGATCCAGCGTCTTAGGCTCGCTGTGGAGCGCGAAGTGGAGCTCTGCGGCAGCAAGGTCCCCGACGCCCAGGATAGCGAACAGCGCGGTACATAGCAGGCGGCTCATACTGAATAATCCTCTCGGGGCAAGACCAGTTGGAAAGAACCGACGACCGCAGCGAGCAGCAGCATCGGAGCGGCGATCCAGGGCTGCGAAACAATATCGCCATTCTCAATTTCGCGCAGCATTCCGCCCCACGAAGGCAAGGGCTCAGATACGCCTAGACCCAGCATTCCAAGCGTGGCTTCCGCCAGAATGAAAACCGGCACGGCGGTCCAGAACTGCGCGAGCAATACCGGCATAATATTCGGCAACAATTGGCGCGAAAGCAACTGCCACGGCGTGCATCCGGTCGCGCGCGCCTGCAATATGAAATCGGCGTGGCGCAAGCGGCTAACGGCTGCTCGCACTACGCGAGCGGGAGCAGGCCAGCCGAGCAGCCCCAACATCAGGAATGTGATCGTTATGGATACCAGTGGCGATACGTTGAGGGGCAGACAAGCGCGCACCATCAACAATAGGAGCAACCATGGAAGCGACAGGAATAAATCCACAGTTGCCAGAATGAACCGCTCTATCCAGCCACCGGCGAAGCCTGCTAGCCCGCCGATCGCGGCCGCGGCAAGACACGACAAGAGCGCGGCTGCAGGAGCTAGTGTCAACGAGACCCGGCTCCCATACAAAAATCGCGCTAGCCGGTCCCGCCCCAGTGCGTCGGTGCCCAACGGAAAGCGTCCGGAGGGCGGGGCGTCCGGACTCTCTCGAAATTGGGCGGCGTAATCCTGCGACGTCCACACGCGAGGAATCAAGGCCGAAATTGCAACCGCGCACAGAAAGAGAATGGCTAAGGCGCGTGCCGCTTTCATGCGGCGTTCTCCCCGGGGCGGCGGGTCATGAACTCGGATATCGCCATCGCCGTAGTGGTCGCCACTGCGATAAGCATGGTCAGGTTCAAAAGCAATGGCAAGTCGCGCGCCATGGCCGCCTGCCACGCCAGACGACCTAAGCCGGCAGCATCGCAAATCGCTTCGATCGGTATTATCCCGCCCACCGCCATACTGACGGACGCCGCCAGAAGTGCAAACATCTGAGGAGCAGCTGCGGGAAAGACGTGCGCGAAAAGAATGCGTGCCTCGCCGACTCCCCGCGCGCGCGCCATATCGATATGAGGAGACCCGTAGGCTTGCACCAGCAGGTTTCGCGAAAAACGAAACACTCGCGGCGTGAGTACCAGCAGCAGCACTAGGTCCACGGGAGCACCGATCGTCAAGCAAAGATATGCAAGCACGCCCGCCGGAAGACTGAGAAGCAGACTCGCAAACAACGCTGTGGCGCCGTCCAGCATCCATGCGTTCCGCAAAGCGGCCACCAGGATCGCCAGCAACAATCCGCACGCCCAAGCACCGGCCAGGCCGGCTCCTATCCGCCGCAAAGTCGCAGGAGCGTTCGCCCGGAGCAGGCCGCTAATGGGAACGTGGTGCAACTGCGATTTGCCCAAGTCGCCATGGATCGCGCCCCCTAGATACCGGACTAATCCTCGGCCGATACTGTTTTCGGCTGCTCGGTCTGAACGTACCTTAG
This sequence comes from Bryobacterales bacterium, assembly GCA_963745995.1. Lineage (GTDB taxonomy): Bacteria > Acidobacteriota > Terriglobia > Bryobacterales > Bryobacteraceae > Palsa-187. Next base: position 309,335 of record CAVUZF010000004.1, on the reverse strand, counting down.
CCAGTGTTTCTGGGCGCATGCGCGGATCCAGTTCGCGTTCGTCCACTAGTGAGCCCGGAGAGAATCGCACCAGGATAGCGGATCCAAGGGCTGACAGCAGCACCAGAACCGCGATGCGCAAAACCTGTCGTATGAGTGCTTTCACATAAGCTCCAGGAGAGTGATCGGCGGTTGCGGCCACCGCCTACACCCACAGCGCACCCATGAGGAGAAACCCTAACTTGGCGGCGCGGCCACCGGCGGCACTTAGTACCAAGCTCCTATGGCTCCACCCCGGAACATTCTTGATAATCCTTATGAGGCTCGTCGTCCCGCAACCATGAATACCGCCAGCGACAAGCGCGAATATCTCGGTCTGGAAGTAGTGTTTGCAAGCGAACGCATTCGCGGACTTCTCAAACAAGCGGAGCAAGTTGCCACGACCAACGCGACTGTTCTGATCGGCGGGGAGAGTGGTACCGGCAAAGAAGTGATCGCGCGAGCGATTCATCATTATTCCGCGCGCCGCGCCAAGTCGTGGGTAGACATCAACTGCACGGCACTGCCGGAGAACCTGGTCGAAAGTGAATTGTTCGGCTACGAACGCGGTGCCTTTAGCGGAGCGGATTCGTCGAAACCGGGTCTGTTCGAGCTGGCCGACGAAGGCACGCTATTCTTGGACGAAATTGGCGATCTGGATCTGCGCATGCAAGTGAAGTTGTTGCGGATTCTCGACGGCGCTCCCTATTACCGGCTGGGCGGAGTCAAGAAGGTCCAAGTCAACGTCCGCTTGGTTACAGCGACCAATCAAGATTTGAAATCGAAGTCCCAGCAAGGACAGTTTCGCGTTGATCTCTATCACCGGCTGGCGCAAGTACGGCTGTCCGTTCCCCCCTTGCGGGAGCGCCGCGAGGATGTAATCCCGCTGGCGCGTCATTTTATCGCGACTCAAAGACCTGGGCTGCGCATTTCGCGCGAAGCGGTTACTACCTTGGAGACTTATTCGTGGCCTGGCAACGTTCGCGAACTGCGCAATGTTATGATTCGCGCGGCTGTTTTCGCGCAGGGCCCGGAGATTGCGGTTGCGGACCTTCCAGAGGAATTTCAGGGGGAAACCTATTCTTCAAGCCTTGCCAATCTATCCGTACTAGGGGAAGCGGAAAGGGACGCGATCGCGCAGGTTCTCGAGCAAACCGGCGGACATCAGCAACGTGCGGCTCAAACGTTGGGCATTTCAAGACGGACGCTGCAGCGCAGAATCAAATCGTACGGCCTCTGCGTGGAACGTGGCGTGTCTGTAAGGGTATAGCCGATGCCGACGAATGTTTCAGACCGCAGGCAATGGCCGCGCACCCCTGCCTCAGGGGCGGTGGAAATCCTCTTTGAGGATCCAATGCCAGTCACCGTCGAAGCGGAACTGCGGGAAACCAGCGAACGGGGCTTTCGTATCGTGCACGGTAGCAAGGAACTCGTTCCCGGTCTCGAAATTCGCCTCCGGCGCAGCGGCTCCGTGCAACGTGCTCGTGTAATGTGGACGCACATCCTGAAGGGACGCAGAGAGAGCGGCTGCCTGCTTTTGTAGGCCGTGACCTTCCTTAGCCACGCCCGATAACAGCCATTATCGGAAGCTGCTTTTGCGGCACCGGCGCTGGCCGTCCCCTCGCAGCCGCAAGTCATAACAGGGGGTTTCTGCGGAGAATCCTCCCGGTGCTCACGTCCCCTCGGCTGCACACGAGCGCGTTCATGGTTAACTGTGTGGATCGAATTACGCCTTGCGCGACTAGCGCGTGCGTGCAGTAGCCACTGATTCGCGCAGCACGGACAAAAAGGCCTGCAACACACAGGCGGTAAATGATTTGAAGAAGGGATTGATGTGGTGTAAACGGATTCAAATGGCTAGAACGTTGAAAAAAGAGTCCTTAATGGAGCGGAAATGGAGTGGAAATCATAGCAGCGAGCCGTCTCGAATTTCATCCGTGCCACGCTGGCCGCAGTCGTATTGTCGCGGTGTTAATTGGCACGAGGAATCTTCTCGACATGACGTTGTTAGGATTCAGCCTGTTCCGCTATCAAACTCGTGCATCGGCCACCGAGATATCCGTAGTAGTCACCCGTTCTAGACCCGTCCTCGAAAGCACCAACACGAAATCATTGCGGCCTCCGAGAGCCTTCGATGAGGCTCAAGATTCCGTTTACGATGGCGGATTCCGCGCAGCCAGGCTGCAGGCGCGAAGAAAGGACTTCAAAGGTGTTCATCCCGAATGCTGCGTCGTCTGGAATATAACCTGAAGAGGCCATACCGTTGGTGAGTGTTGCCATCATGGTTGCCTTGAAGGGCGACTCCCGCTTCAGGCGTTGCGCGACCAAGTTGAAAACTTCGGCATTCACCGCACCGATGGCTACGTCACCCACTCGCAGCAAGCTTAGGTGAATCGCCACTGGGTCAGCGTCTTTGTAGGTTCCCGGGTCACCAGCGCGTCCCGTATTCGTCCGCTCGCGGCCCGGGCACTGAACCGTTTTCTGGTTTCCGAAGATTTCTATGGCGGACTCGGTGCGGTCCATGCCCCGCATCACGTGAAGGACCTCTTCGCCCAGAAATTGCCCCACGGATACAACCATTTGCTTTTGCTGGTTCATGAGCTTGCCGACAGTTGCATCGTTCCTGTTCAGGCCCTCGCCGCCAGGCGGCATGGCGTTGCTGATATCGATCCCTCGCTTGGCATAGTCTTGGATTCGGATCTCGCGCAAATCGTATGTTTGCTGATAATAAATCGGGTTCTGGTCACCGGACGCTCCACTCGACCACAGCGCTATGATTTTGTCGTCCAGCGAATCTTCGATGTACCGCGAGACCGCTCCCGGAATATCTGCGCTGATCATGTCCAATTGACCCGCCAGCACCGGGTGCACGGCGTAGTTGTAATAGACCGCGATAGCCTGCCCGTTCAAGCTTTCGATTTTCACCACCGCCACCGTTTTGTCAGACGGACCATCGTAGTTAGGTTCTTCCCGCCAGCGCCGGGTCTTCGGGTCGATCATGTTGCGGTTGACGTTAACGTAGGAGACTCCCGTGCCGTAGCCTAGGCGCGCGGGTGCCAGGTTCTGCTGTGCGAGCTTCACGGATTCGAATATCTTTTGCGGATAGTCTGGCCCCCGTTGCCTAAGCGCGCTGTGAGTATGGGTCGCGGTCAACAATACGTTCTCTGCCGGAATGCCCAATTCCATTTCCACTCGCTCGGTGACGGTTCGCCACGTCGCGCTGGAAACAGCCCCGTCGTCTACCGTGATCAAAGCAGCCCGCGAAGCGCCGTTGTCGAGAACGATCGCGCGCGAGTACAGCCGGTCGAGGATGCCGTGCCAGTTCTTGGGAAGCTCCTTCTCGGACGGCGTCACGTCCACCTTGGCAGCCCCGGCTCTGAACGGAGAGGGAGCTAGGCTTTGCGCCCTAGCCGCGTGCTGCTGGCCCGCTGCGAGAATCATCGATAAAAGAAAAACACCTCTCATTCGCCGCCTCCCTTGCTACTTGGGAAAAATGGCAAGATCAATCGCGTCCGCCATTCTTGCATTCCCTTTGTCGTCGGGATGCACATGATCGCCCGGATCGAATTCCGGGCGAAGTCTCTTGGGATCCGCGGGATCTCGCATCAGGGCATCGAAATCGATTACCGCATCAAAGGCGCCACTGCTCCGAATCCACTGGTTTACAGCTTGCCGCACGGCTTCGCCGGACTCGCGATAAGTCGAGACGCCTCCTACTGGCATAATGGTGGCGCCTGCCACCTTGATGCCGTGCATATGCGCCCGTTCAATGATCTGTCGATAGCCGCCGATCAGGTCATCCGCCGTCACCACCTCTGTAGAAAAGACCGGCAAAGCCGAGAATGTAATGTCATTAATACCTTCGAGCAAGGTCATCCAGCGAACGCCGGCGCGGCTCAGTACATCGCGATCGAAACGGGCCAAGGCACTCACGCCAGCCCCGTCTCGGAGCACCCGATTTCCCGCGATGCCCAGGTTCAGCACACCCAGCACCTCGGTGGAATTGGTTGCCGCCAGCCTCTTCGCAAGCAAAGTCGGCCATGCTTGATCCTTGTCGATGGTAGTCTTGAATCCGTCCGTGATTGAATCGCCAAACGCGACAATTGCGCCCGCGTTTGTCGGCGCGAGCACGTCGACGCTCGAGAGCCAAAGATAAGCGGTAGTGGTCGTTGACGCGTCGAGCGAGGTCTTGGCTGTTACCTCTCCCTCGGCGATGTAATTGGTATGCAAGCCGATGGGGTGAATCGAGGGAGTTCCGGTGTCCTCCGGTAGATAGAGCGAAATCGCAAGATCCGTCAGCTTCGGAACCGCCAAATCCACCGGATCGCTCACGATCAACGCTCCAGGAGGAACAGTCATCGTGGCCCTGCCTCCGAATGTCAGCGCCCGGTCGGAAGTCGGCACAATCGCGGCGCCTCTGTCTCGCAAAGCAATGTGGGCGTTGCCAATCACCAAGGGCTTGCTCCCGAAGGCATTCGAAACCTGAATGCGAACGCGCCGCCCACCGATGCTGCTTCGCACGACCATACGTACCGTCTGGTTCTTGAGCGTAGCCGGTGCGTTCGGCCCTGGCCCGGGAAGCGTTGGCTGAGGAGCCAATTGTTGCGCTGTCGCCCAGCTAGTCACCCAATGTTCCTTATCCTGAGCGGCCGCACCAGCGACGAAACACTTCAGTACCAGAATGGCGGCTGCGATTCTCAAACGCATCACGGCAACGCCCTCTCAATTGCAGAAGCCACGATCGGCGCCATCGCTTTGTATCCTTCCGCATTAGGGTGCAGGCCATCGCCCGAGTAGGCGTCCTTGAGCCAACCCTTTTCGTCCACCATCGGGGTGAAGTAATCCACGTAAATGGCCTTGACGCGCGCAGCGTAGTCCTTGATCCAGGCGTTCAGCCTTAGGATATCGGTGGGTGGACGCCCGTCCGTCATTTTGATTCGGGGCAGACCCCCTGGACCCGGAACGGGGGCTGTCGGTGGAGGTTCGTTCTGCTGGCGAAGAAAAGGATAATCGCTGACGGGCAGAATCGAGCACAGAATGACCTTGATTCCGTGAAGTTGCGCTAGCTCGGTGATGGCCATGATGTTCTGCTCGATCATTTCCGCTGTGGCAGGGCCGGTATTGCGAGCAATATCATTGGTGCCCGCGAGCAAGACCATCGCTGCCGGCTTAAGGCTGATCACGTCAGGATACAGGCGCACCAGCATCTGCGGTGTGGTCTGGCCGCCGATGCCGCGGTTCACGTATGGCTTGCCGGGAAATGACTCCGCCAGTTTCCAAAAATCAGTGATAGAGTCGCCCAGAAAAACCACGCGCTTGGGATTACCCGGTTGCTGCATCAGTTCTTCGTCGGCCCGGTAGTAGCGGCCCAACTGATTCCAGTCTTGAAGCTGGTCGGCAAGCCCCTTGGCAAACGTAGCCAGACAGCAATTCGCCCTCGGCGGGTTGAACTCGTCGGCCAGTTGAGCGCGGGCGCTTCCCGCATACAGAAAGCCGCCGATGAGGACCAACGTGCGAAACTTCAGCGCAAAATTCGACATTCTGAATCTCCTGACTGGTCATGCCGCGAGAAGTGCAAGGGCCAATATACAAGAATTTGACAGATCTCGCGGAATGCTGCTAGTAATCTTGTGTGCCCCCGCCCCACTTGCACTTACAGGATCCCGGGACGCGATCGCAGGCCCGGCCCTTGGTTCTGGGAGAGGTGCTGTGGGATGTCTTCCCGGATTCCACGCAGCTGGGTGGAGCGCCTCTCAATTTTGCGGCTCACGCACGGCGGATGGGCCACGCTCCTCTGTTGTTTAGCGCTGTCGGAAACGACGATTTGGGCCGGCAAGCAGTGCGGGAGATCCAATCCCTAGAGCTCGATACCTCGTTGTTGCAAAGAACAGAGCGCTTTCCAACAGGATGTGCCGGCGTCAGCCTCGATGCGCTAGGACAGGCCGCTTTCCGCATCGAACGCCCTGCGGCGTACGATGCGCTGACTCTTTCCACCGCCGAGATGCAAACGCTGCGGGATCGGTCCCCGGATTGGCTGTATTTCGGTACTCTGTTTTCCTCTCTGCCGCAGGGCCGCGCGATCTTGTTCGAACTCTTGCGGCTTGTGCCGGACGCCATGCGCTTCTACGACCTAAATCTCCGCCGAGGCTTTGAGTCCCCGCCGTTGGTTCGCGAGCTGTTAGAACAAGCAGACGTGGTGAAGATGAATCAGGACGAGATGTGCGCCATCCACCGCTATCTGGAATTGCCTGCCGAAACCAACGCGTTCTGCGCAGCGGCAGCGGAGCGCTTCGGATGGATGGCCGTTTGCGTGACACTCGGATCGCGCGGATGCGCGGTTTTCGCCAATGGGGAGTATCACGAGGAGCCGGGTTGCCCGATAGAAGTTGCCGACACAGTAGGAGCGGGAGATGCGTTTGCCGCCGCCCTCCTGCACGGATTGGCCTCGGACTGGGACATCGCGGAAATAGCCCGCTTTGCGAACCGCGTGGGTGCGCTGGTGGCGAGCAAGCCTGGCGCGATACCAGATTGGACGCCAGCGGAAGCGGCGGCACTGCGAGGCGGAAAATGAAGAACCAAGTCCAGCTGATCGCCTACGTAGATCGCTTTTCAGGCGGGGGACTTCGTGACCTTCGGCAAATGTTAGAAGGCCCATTCCGCGGACTCTTCGGTGGGATTCATCTGCTGCCGTTCTTCTATCCCATTGATGGAGTCGATGCCGGCTTCGATCCGATCGACCACACTCAGGTTGACTGTCGGTTAGGTACCTGGGACGATCTGCGCGCCCTGGCGGAGCACTCGGACATCATGGCCGATCTGATCGTCAACCACGTGTCGCGGCAGTCCCCTCAATTCGCCGATTTTCAGAAGCATGGGGACACCTCCGCGTATGCGGGAATGTTCTTGACGTTTGACCGCGTATTTCCTGACGGGGCGCGAGAAGCAGACTTGCTCAAGATTTATCGGCCGCGCCCAGCTCTGCCATTCAGCAGGCTGCGGCTTGAAAATGGAACCGACCGCCTGCTCTGGACGACATTCACGCCGGAGCAGATCGATATCGACGTTGGTGATCCCGAAGGGAAGCGCTATCTAGAACAAATCTTGGACCGATTTCAGACAGTTGGAATTCGCGCGATTCGCCTGGATGCTGCCGGCTACGCCATCAAGAAACATGGAACCACGTGCTTCATGATCCCCGAAACGTTTGCGTTTATCGGGGAGCTGACCGAACAAGCGCGAGCACGTGGAATCGACGTCTTGGTGGAGATCCATAGTTACTATCGCGAGCAAATCGAAATCGCCAAGCATGTCGACCGCGTCTACGACTTCGCGCTACCCCCGCTCCTACTGCACGCGCTTTACACCGGGAACGCGAGGCACTTGAGACGCTGGCTCGAAATCAGCCCCCGCAATGCGGTCACGGTGCTCGATACCCACGATGGAATCGGCGTCATCGATGCCGGATCGGACCGGAAGAATTCAGAGGCGTCGCTGGGGTTGCTTGCTCCGGAAGAAATCCAAAATTTGGTGGAGACGATTCACCAGCGCAGTCATGGGGAAAGCCGTCAGGCGACAGGCGCCGCCGCCAACAACCTGGACCTTTACCAAGTTAATTGCACCTACTACGACGCCTTGGGCCGCCGTGACGACGAGTATTTGTTGGCGCGCGCCGTCCAGTTCTTCGCCCCTGGAATTCCCCAGGTTTACTACGTTGGACTGCTGGCGGGAAAGAACGATCTAAATCTATTGCGCCGGACCGGCGTGGGCCGCGACATTAATCGTCATTACTACACCCGGGATGAAGTGGAAAACCAGCTTCGCGTTCCTGTTGTTCGCTCGCTGCTCGATTTGATCCGCTTCCGGAACGCGCATCCGGCGTTTAACGGCGATTTTCAACTGGGCGGCGATAATGACAACTCGCTCATCATGGAATGGCGAAGAGATTCTGACTGGGTCCGGCTCGATGCCGACTTCGCCGCACGGCGTGCGATCGTTTCCTATTCCGAAGCAGCGGGCGAACAATCGATGACACTGGGAGAAATCTCATCGAAGAAGGCGGAACGATGATCCAACAGGCCACGGAGAGCCGGCGGAGGGATACAGGAGCTATCCGAGCGATCACCTTTTTGATGTTCATGATGTTTGCCATGACCACGGACTCGGTCGGCATCATCATTCCGCAAATCCTCAAGACGTTCGGGCTCAGCATGACCGCCGCTGGCACGTTTCAATACGCCACTATGACAGGGATTGCTCTTGCGGGTTTTTTCCTGGGCGGTCTGGCCGATTCAATGGGCCGGAAACGGACCATACTCGTGGGGCTTGCTTTGTTCGCCGTCTCGTCCTACTTGTTTGCGGCGGGAAACGCGTTCGTGTACTTTTCGATTCTGCTGAGTGTCGGAGGAATCGGCATCGGAGTCTTCAAGACCGGAGCTCTCGCTTTGATTGGCGACCTTTCCCGGTCGACAAAAGAACACACTTCCTTGATGAACACCGTCGAGGGGTTCTTCGGCGTCGGGATCCATCATTGGACCCGCCATTCTCTCGCGCCTTCTCGCGACCGGCGCCTCCTGGAAAGGACTCTATCTTCTTGCGGGCACGATGTGTCTCTTGCTAATCGTGATTGCAACGCGCGCGAACTATCCGCAAATCATCAAGTCAGGAGAGAACCTCGAACGAGCTTCAGGCTTGCGGCATTCCCTTGCGGCGATGCACAGTCCTTACGCCCTTGCATTTTCGATGGGCTGTTTTCTCTACGTCGCGGCCGAAGCGGCCATCTATGTCTGGATGCCAACGCTGCTCGCGGATTACAAGGGTTCCGCAGCCGCGTTGGCCGCTTACAGCATTTCCATCTTCTTCATCCTCCGCGCTGCTGGTCGCTTCATTGGCGCACGGATGTTGGAGCATTTTTACTGGACCAGCGTGCTCGCGCTCTTCAGCGGTCTGATCTTGATCTGCTTCGTGGCGAGCGTCGCCGGTGGTGCGGGCGTCGCGGTTTATCTCTTACCTTCATCCGGTTTGTTCATGTCCGTCATCTATCCCAGCATCAACTCTAAGGGCATTAGCTGCTTCCCGAAATCGGAGCACGGCGCCATCGCCGGAGTGATCCTGTTCTTCACCTGCTTATCCGCCGTGATCGGACCATTGGCGATGGGCGCCGTGAGTGACGCGATGGGGCACGCCAAGTACGGATTCATCCTGGCGACTGGTTTTGCAGCACTCCTCTTCCTGGGGTTGTTCTTCAACTGGGTGTTCGACCCGACCCGCGAGCACCTAAAGCGGCTAGAGGCAACGGAGTATTGAATCTGCACTCAGCTTGGAACTGCCAGAGCATCCAAAACGTTAAGGTGGCACGTCGTGAGCGGATTAGGAGCGAGAAACGCGTTTCTGGCAGGTTAGCGTAAGTTGCCAATAGCGCCAGCAACTTCCACTGTTCTTTCAGTGGCGTCGCCTTCTGTACCGATACCACCATCAAAGATAAATTGATTCGCTGCTTAGATCTTCTTTTCCACTTTTAGCTCGACCGTGGGGGGGAGCGACTCACGGCTCCATCGTTGACGCCGCGCTCTCTAGCATTTTCGATTTCTTCGATGAGAGCCGTGGCAAATGAGTGTGGCCAAGTCGTGGTCAAAATCGTTCAATCTTGATCGTCCATCAGACTGATGAACTACCACGCGGCGCGCATAGCCGTCACTTGGGTGAGAAAGGTCCGAAATACCGTTCTTCGAAGGCTCCTAAAATCCCCCGTTAACTACCATTATCGGCAGTCCCAAGGTTGGTCAATTCCCGAAGAGAGGGATGTCAACGTGGCTCTAGGACCTCTGCGTGTTCATTGTTTAGGGCGAACAGAACCCGATTGGCCCTTATCTTCGTTCGGATACCAATACCTACGGTGGCAGTCTTCGCACGCCTTGTCGATGTCTCCACCAGCGTCGCTGATCGCATCGACGTTCTTCGCATCGATGCCTTTAAGATAGATTCCGACTGCATCGTAGAGTTCGTGAGCATGACTCGCCCATGTCGTGCGGTCGGACTCGATCATGGTCTGTATTAATTCGGGCGTTAGCTCAATCCGCGGATCACTCGCCTTTTCTCCGGCTTTCGCAACGCTGCGGTTCGGAATCTGGATTACATTTGTAGCTTCGCGAAGAGAGATGGCGTGTTCGCGTAGTTCTTTCCAGTCCTCGTCAGTTTTGGGTGCCTTTTCGATGATTCCGTCCTTGGTGGACCGGGTAGAGACGGCACCCCATAGAAAATCGGCATTCGGCTCTAACATTGAGTCCATTACCTCGCGGACAGTAGCTTCCGTACGGTAGGCGGGCTGGTTCTTGCTGCAGGAGACGCATACCAACATAGAAGTAATCGCGAAAAGTACTTTAATGTATGATCGCATTAGGCTCAAAAATAGCATATGTGCCTTCACGCCCCTGCTTCACCATGTAGCATCGTAGCCGAGCAAGATGCCCATCATGCCGCCGCCCTTGGACAAAACGGCGAAAGGCCCTGTGGGAGCCACGCGATTGTTGAAGCAATTCATGCCGCAGGCTTGCCTTGCGGCGCTGCTGCGCCAGCACTGGCGTCCAGAAAACCGGCAGCTTGATGATTTAGGGTGAGGATCTCAAAAAGTGGGTGATAGAGCGACACTGGATCGACAACGCTCCTTTTTACGAAAGTTTACAACTTGCCGCTCACGCACTGGGATTGAAGTCTTAGACTGTCTTTATGAAATATAGATTCAGAAAGACTTTAGCCTTGGCTAGCGGGCTGATTGTTACATCCTGTCTTGCGTCGGCGCATCATGGTAGCGCCATCTCCTACGACACTCAGCATCTTTGGACGACCTGGGCCACAGTCACCGAATTCAACTACCTGAATCCGCATCCCTCCATGACCTTCGACCGCACCGATAAAAATGGAAAAGTCGAACACTGGGTTTCCGAACTCCTCACCAATCCCTCGGAACTTGCCCGCGCCGGTTGGACCAAGAGCCGGAGTATTGAGGCGCTCAAGCCCGGAACCAAGGTGAAGCTCTACGTCGGCACCTCCCGCGTCGGCGGGTTCAGCGGGATCGTGATGAAGATCGAGAATGAGATGGGCGAAAACATCGTCGGCGTGCGCGGTAATATGAACGCCGTCGACATGGACGGCGTTCCCGGTGGTTTGCAGCCCAGTCCAGAAGACCGAAAGGTACCCGGCGATGACAAGAAATAGTGATTTGCGACTTTTCATATTGCGCGGTTTGGCGTTCACCGTGATCCCAGCCGCGATATTGCTACAGAGCGCCGCGGCTCAACCCCCCGTGCCGCGAACTGGGGGTGATCCGTACGCATCCTCGGACAAAGATACTCGGCCGTACGATAAGCACGACTTCAGTGGTTTGTGGAGCCGCAATCCCGGGCAATTCAAAATGGCCCCCTGCCCGGAGTGCCGCGATTTCGGCCAAGCTCCGGGATACGGGTTCTTCGGCGATGTTCCGCCGCGCACTGCGGCGGGAGAAAAGAAATTCCAACTCAACAAGCCCGGGCGGGGTTACGAGTTAAACAGCAAAGAAGCGAACGCCCATCCTGAAGTCGATATCGGTATGCGCCGCGCGATTGTTCCAGCGTTGGGCAACGATCCGGAAGCTCGCTGCGAACCGCTGGGGCTGGCGCGTCTGGTGGCGTTTTCGGGCGGCGGCGCCTCCATGGAGATGGTGCAGGCTAAAGACCAAATCGTCCAAATATTCGAATGGACTTGGGACGCCCGCCAAATTTGGCTGGACGGAAGAAAACTGCCCAAAGTTGAGGATTACCTGCCGCGCTACAACGGGTACTCGGTCGGGGCGTGGGAAGGCGATACGTTGGTGGTGACTTCAACGGGCTTCGACGACCGTCAATGGGTGGACCAGTTCGGCTACCCAATGAGCGACAAGGCGGTACTGGTGGAACGCTATAGCCGCCCCAGCCCGAATCGTCTGCAAGTCGAAATGACGCTTACCGATCCGGTCATGTATACCCGCCCCTGGCACGCTGCGAAAAAGGTCTGGGCTTTAATCCCGAAAGAAAACATGTCGATCGGCGGCTGGTCGGGCCTCGTGGAAGACCGCTGCGTCCCCAGCGATGAGGCGTACTTTAACAAGTTCCGCGACCATGCGGCCGGGAAGTAGCAGGCTTTAACCCGTCGATGTGCGTTTGCTGCCCAAATGACCGCTGTGCTCCTCGGTGCAGCTATTAGACGCTGCACCCGAATTCCCCGGACAACCATTATGCAAACTAGAATTTTGCTTGCGGCGGCAGTACCCTCGCTGCTTGCCCTCGCTCTCCCGGCTATTTGCCAGACTCCTCAACCAGAAAAGCCGGCGCTAGTCGAAGACGTCTTCAAAAATGTTCAGGTAATGAAGGGAATCCCAGTCAATCAATTCATGGACACCATGGGATTCTTTTCCGCCGCACTCGGGCTGAACTGCACCGGCTGCCATGTCGCAGAGAGCTTACAGGACTGGGCAAAATTCGCCGAAGACATCCCGCGCAAGCGCATGGCGCGCAATATGATTCGTATGGTGGACGGCATCAACAAGGCGCAGTTCGGCGGGCGCCGCATGCTGACGTGCTGGTCCTGCCATCGTGGAAATCCAAGTCCCGAAGTCATACCCAGCCTGGCACAGCAGTACACCGTTCCTCCTGACGATCCGAACGCGATTGAGATCGCGCCCGATGGACCTAAAGAACCCACGGCGGACCAAATTTTAGACAAATACATCCAGGCGCTGGGCGGAGCGCAGCGGCTCGCCGGCCTGACCAGCTTTGCCGCCAAAGGCACGATCGAAGGCTATGACACCTATCACGCGAAGGTTCCGGTTGAAATCTATGCGAAAGACCCCAATCAGCGCACCATGATCTCGCACACACAAAACGGCGACTCCACGGTGGTATTCGATGGCCGCGCTGGATGGTTGGCCGCGGTGAACAACCCTTTGCGTCTGCTCTCGATGATGCCGGGAGCGGAGTTGGACGGCGCTAAACTCGACGCCATCCTGTGCTTCCCCGGCGGCATAAAGCAGGCTTTGAGTAACTGGAAGGTCGGATTCCCCATGACCAGCATCGATGACAGGGACGTCAATATTGTGCAAGGAACGGGCGCGGGAAACACGCGCTTCAAATTGTATTTTGAAACAAAGACTGGCTTGCTGGCGCGGCAAGTGCGTTACGCCGACACGCCGGTGGGGATGGTCCCGACACAAGTGGATTACACCGACTACCGCGAAGTGGCCGGAGTGAAAATGCCCTTCAAATTCGTAATCACATGGACCAACGGGCAATCAACGATTCAGCTCGACGAAGTGCAGCCGAATGTAGCCATCGCTTCGGAGAAGTTTGCCAAACCAAATCCGGCCATAGTGAAATGAAACTCAAAACTTTCTTTTTTACGCTCGCTGTCCTTTTCTTAGCGAGCTTGAGCGCCTACGCTCAAGGCCGCGGAGCAGGCCGGGGCGCGGTCCCGCAGCCACCGCCGAGTCCGCAAGCGGCCGCCCCCATCGATATCACCGGAATTTGGGTCTCGCTAGTCACGGAAGACTGGCGCTATCGCATGGCAACGCCGCCTAAAGGAGACTTTCTGGGTGTTCCACTCAATCAAGCAGGTCGCGACGCAGCCAACGCTTGGGACCCGGCCAAAGAGGAGGCCGCAGGCGAGCAGTGCAAAGCCTACGGAGCCGGTGGAATCATGCGCATGCCCACGCGCCTGCACATTACCTGGCAGGACATGAACAGCTTGAAGATGGAGACCGACGCGGGGACCCAAACCCGGATCCTGAGCTTTACGCCTTCGCAGAGTCCGGGCGGTGATTGGCAAGGTGTTTCGCTCGCGAGCTGGGACCGGCAGGCGACTGTGATGGGTACCGGACGCGGAGGTCCACCGCCCGGCGGTTCGTTGAAGGTGGTTACCTCCAAGATGAAGCCAGGATTTCTGCGGAAGAACGGTGTTCCCTACAGCGCGGATGCCGTGATGACGGAATACTTTGATCGGTTCGATCAGCCTAATGGCGAGTCCTTGCTGATGGTCATTACGGAAGTCAGCGATCCAACGTATCTCGCGACACCTTTTTGGACCAGTACGCACTTCAAGAAGCAAAAGGATGCGGCCGGCTGGAATCCGACGCCGTGTTCGGCTAAGTAATCGCACTGCAGCATGAGGAAAATGATGTTCCAAAACAGAAACATGGTCCTTGCAGCGCTGCTGACCGCGAGCGTCACCGCTTTGGGACAGGAATCAGCGCCAGGTTTCGATCTCTCCGGATTTTGGTCGCCGGCGATGCATGAAGACGCCTTGGAACGCGGCGGCGGTTCGGAGATCGGGGACTACGCGGGATTCGCCCTCAATGAGGCCGGCCGCCTATGGGCGCTCTCCTATGACCCGTCGCGAGTAACGCTGAAACACCATCAGTGCGACGCCTACGTGGCTCCGTACCAGATGCGCGCGACCGGGAACTTCCGTATCTGGGAAGAGCGCGATCCTCACGATCAGCGCCTGGTTGCGATTCACGTTTGGGCGCAGGTCACCGAGGGACACAGGGTCATTTGGATGGACGGCCGTCCCCATCCGCCCGCTTGGGCGCCGCATACTTTCCGAGGTTTTTCCACTGGCAAATTCGTCGGTAACGCTCTGGTTGTAAACACCACGCATATGAAGCAGGGGTGGTTGCGCCGCAATGGCACTCCTGAGAGCGACCAAGCTACTTTACTCGAATATTTTGTGCGTCACGGCGACCACCTGACGAACACGACGATTATTACTGATCCCGTGTTTTTGACAGAGCCAGAAGTCCGCAGCAATGACTATTTCAGGCAGGTGGTGGATCACCATGCGTGGCTGTATGCCTGCGACGACGGCGAACAGATCCTCGACAGGCCGCCCGACAAGGTTCCGAATTATCTATTCGGTAAGCAGCCCTTCGCGAAGGAATTTACGGAGAGGTACAAGCTACCCTTGATCTCTGGCGTCGGCGGAGCGGAGTCCATTTATCCGGAGTTTATGGCGAAGCTCAAGACCGTAACGGACGCGGAAGCCTTGGCCAGATTTAGCCCAGTGCCGGGGCGCCCGCCGGAAACAAGCCGCGCCGTGGACCCCGAACCGCACGACGGAGAAATTCATGTCTACCCCTTGAGGAATAACGTGTACATGCTGGTTGGGGACGGCGCGAACATCGTCGTGCAGGTCGGTGACCAGGGCGCGCTGGTTGTCGATACCGGAACTGGCGCTCTGGCGGACAAAACCATCGCGGCCATCGGCAAGCTTTCGGGGAAGCCGGTGCAATTTATCGTGAATACCGGTTTCCGGGGGGACCACACCGGCGGCAACGTAAAAGTACGCCGCTCCGGTATGGACCCTAGCCTCCAAGGTTCGTTCTTTTCAAACCAGTTCGCCGACGCAGGCCAGGGCGCGACGATCCTGTCGCACCAGAACACGCAAAATCACATGGACGCCCTCCAGATGCCTGCCGAAGGAATCCCCAGCGACACGTTCCTCGAAGAACACCGCCGCAAGTTCCACAACGGCGATTCGATCGAACTATTTTGGGAGCCAAATGCCGTGACCGATGGCGATAGCATCGCGCACTTCCGCCGCGCCGATGTGATCGTGACTGGCGACATCTTTACGACCACTCAATACCCGTTTATCGATATTAAGGACGGCGGGAGCGTGCAGGGTGAGATCAAGGCTCTCAACGACATTCTCAATCGCACCGT
Organism: Bryobacterales bacterium; assembly: GCA_963745995.1. Lineage (GTDB taxonomy): Bacteria > Acidobacteriota > Terriglobia > Bryobacterales > Bryobacteraceae > Palsa-187. Next base: position 293,592 of record CAVUZF010000004.1, on the reverse strand, counting down.
TTACGAGCACGAAGAAGACGGTGGGACGCTAATCGTTCCGGGACATGGTTATTTGTCGAATGAACATGAAGTGCTGGAATACCGGGATATGGTTGTGATCGTGCGCGACCGTGTGCAAGCGATGATCAATTCCGGCGCCACCGTCGAGCAAGTAAAGAGCGCGAGAGTGACCGCCGATTATGATACTCGCTACGGTGCGTCTACCGGTCCCTGGACCACGGATCTTTTCGTTGAAGCGGTTTACAAGAGTTTGCAACGGCGTTCTAAATAGTCAAAAGGGACACTAAGCGGGATGGCGAGTTAGCGATTGGTTGAAGTCCTTCACGGATCACGTCGTACTTTCTGATGAATACGGCCTGCCTCCGCTCGATCGTGACGACCCGAAACCGGCCGTCGGCGGTTGGCGAGAGCGAAAGCCAAGGGAAAAAATGAAACGGCGATTAACGATCATCGTTCAAGCAGCGCATGCCGGGATGTTGGAAGTCGACGAGGATTGTGCAAGCCTTGGAGGGCCAGGCTGACAGATGGTCGAGGTTATCTTGCTGGAGCGCACGAGGGAATGACACGCGATCCCCGCACCGATCCGCAGCAAGGCGACGAACTCCGCCTCGCCGACTTCATGCGGCGCGTCATCCGGCGTAAGGGCGACATGCTGCTGATACACACTGGAAAGAAGCGCTATCACATGCGCGTGGATCGTTGGCGGGAATGGTGCGAAAACAGCGGAGCGGAAGCGAGTGGGAAGAAAACGGGGGGCGGCGATGGATGAAAGAGAAAAGTGAGTCCCCCTCCGGTAGAGCATGAATAGGCTAGCCGTCTGGATGCGGTCTTTGGTCCTCGTGCTCGGCGCGCCGACGGTCGTCGCTTGACGTCCAGCGTTGATCGGCTGGCATTCGGTCCCTTCGAATCACTAACTTGGGAGATATTCACTCCGCTTCACTTCATTAAGAAATTACCAGCGAGGGAGGCATAAGCGGCAAATTTATTTGAAAACTGGAGCGGGAGACCGGGGTCGAACCGGCGACGTCCAGCTTGGGAAGACGACAGTAAATTGGAAACAAAGAACATTGCGTTTCCTGCACCTCGTTCTGGCGATTGAGAATACCGCGTTTTCACTCTGTGCTTCCCACAAAACGCTAACGGAGCACAAACGGAGCACACGGAAGTCCGACTTGACTTGTTTCAGCGCGCCCCCGGCGGCGTGACCAGATGGAGGTGCAACAAGCATTGCCCCGCCTCACACCAAACCTGCCATGAAAGATTTGCCGGCACGTCCCAGTAACAGGCGCTATGATCCCAATCGTCTCCTCTCGATATACAAGGCCCTTCTTTCTCCCCGACGACAGGAAGTGCCTTGGTCAAGCGCATCAGAACCGAGCGAGCCGGTTCACTCGACGCGCCGATGCCCGTTTTCTTATCGCTTTGGAAACCAACGTGTGCGCGATCGAGGATAATGTGCTGGCCTGCCGCGGAAACCGCACCACAAATCTCTACAAGCGTTTCCAGTCCCGTTCGATCCTCTGCCGCAAACGATACGGGAGTATCGAGCACAGACTTCGTTTCCTCAATCTGCCCCGATTTGGTGACGTACCGAATTGGGACGATATGAAAGCCGCCGTCATCCTCGGTGACGGTGAACATCTCTGTGCCATAGGCGGCATCGTACTGACGCAACATTTCAGCAAGCGCCTTGGCTGCCAGAGTCTTACGAACCTCCAGGGTGGGATCTGCCGCCAGGGCTTTAAGGAGATCAAGCCGTACCTGGTCATTTAACGGATAACCTCGGCGTCGCTGTGCTTCTGCAGCTGTCGCCAGATCGTTGCTAACGGCGGGCGTTGCGTCCGATGAGGGAGCCTCGTATGTGAAGGAGAAGCCGTTTACATTTCGCTCGATCTCCTGCCTTTTTAAGGGTGCATCTTCAAAGGTGATCGGCACATTGTATGTGGCTTCGAGTTTATCGACAGCATCGGGCAAACTGCGGGCCGTTACGGTTCCAGTTTCAGCACAGGCTACACCACACGTCGTAAACAACGCAGCCAGCAGGACCAACCGACACAATGATCGTAATGAGGGAAGAGTGGTCATCGCAGGCAGCTCCGATGTAGGCATCTTGCACCAGAAATTCCGTTCGAGCGAGACCTTCTGCAGCCTTAAGGGAACAACCGAAAATCGTGTGTAAAAGCACGAATCCGCCGAGCCCATGGGTGAAGACACGAAGTCAAGGCGTCAGAGCCGTTCCAGCGTGAGCGGATCGGGTTCTCCGCCAAAAAACTTGTCCAGCGCTTCATTGAATACCTGCTTGTCGGACGCAACGTTCGCAAACAACGTCATCGATGACCGGAATTTCAGATCGTCCGGAGTGCCAAGGATCTGGTTGATCGAGCGGCCCTTCACGAGGTTCACCAACCGGGTAAACTCCCGCAATCGCGGCCCAAGTACAGGGTGATCCAGATACGCCTGAGCTTCCTGCCGTGAAACGATCCCGAATCTAGTCGCCATAGCGCTATGTCCCAAGCCACGGAGCTGCGGAAAGATGAACCACATCCAGTGGCTTTCCTTCTTTCCGGCGCGCAATTCGGCACAGACCTGATCGTACACGGGATTCTGCGCGTTCACGAAGCGCTGGAGGACGAAAGGGTCATTCGCTACCGCCATACCAAGCTCCCGGCCGTAGCAAATTACCATGCAGCCTTAAAACCCATGTCCGACAGTCTTTTGATTTCTGCTTGTGCCTTAATGTCACCCTTATCAGCGGCCATGCGGATCATTTTAATACCTTCGTCAAATTCATTGTCGCCGTAGAAAAACGAATTGCCATCTTCCGGAAACTCAGGTTGCTGCATTTGTTCACCGCCCTTCATAAACCAAGCGAGCGCTTGCTTGCGATCTTCCGGAACTCCCCACCCATTCGCATACATTGAACCCAGCCTCATAAGGCCATACGTGTCGTTCTGTTCAGCTGCCTTGCGATACCATTTCAGAGCCTCGGTATAGTCTTGCTTGGTGCCGCGTCCTACTCTGAAGTTGTCCCCCAGCATCACTTCCGCCGGCGTATAGGTTTGTTCTGCTGCCTTAAGTAACCATTTTGTCGCTTCAACATCGTCCTGCTGTAATCCCTCGCCACGGGAATACATATCGCCGAGCCGAGCCTGTGCCTGCGCTGAACCTTGATCCGCCGCCTTACGAAACCATTTCACGGCTTCGTTGTAGTTCCGAGGACAGTTGTCAGTGACACCAACTAAGTAGATCCAACCAAGTCGGGCCTGGGCCAATGCGTCACCCTGCACTGCGGCACGGTGGTGCCATTTTACGGCCTCGATGAAGTTCCGCGAGACACCGTAGCCATTTTCATACATCATCCCCAACTTAAACTGAGCATCGGCATGCCCTTCATGGGCCATTTTTAGATACCAGATCGCTGACTTGTACTCGTTTTCCGGCTTGTAGTCGTCTTCCGGAACGCGACTCGGCTGCCACTCTGCGTGCATCGCTTCGAGGATTGTTTTGGCTTTCTCTGAGCCCTTCTCAGCAGCCTTCCGGTATAATTGTTCGGCCCCCGTAGGATCTGCCGGTACACCAACACCGTCGCGATACATTTCAGCGAGACTTAATTGCGCATCGATATTCCCTTGCGCGGCGGCTTTGCGGAATAGGTCGAGAGCCTCACCATAATCCTGCTTGGCACCCCGACTGGTGTAGAACATTTCACCTAGTTGAAACTGAGCATCTGCATTGTTTTGATCGGCAGCCTTTCGAAACCATTTTTCAGCTTCGTCAGGTTGAAACACATTGTAGACATAACCGAGGCTCAACTGCGCTTCCACATAGCCCTGCTCAGCGGCCTTGCGATACCATTTGTTTGCTTCTTCTTGGTTCATCTGCACGCCGTCGCCACGGTCATAACTCCTTGCGAGCTGGTATTGCGCGGTAGCATCACCGCTTTCAGCTTTGGCGCGCAATTCCGCCTGCGACGAGGTGGCGGCGAGTAGTGTGGCTGGAACCAAAACACCCGCTAGCGCAAACGAGGCGATGAGATGCCGTACTTTCATGTTGCCTGCAGATGGTGCTCGTTGGCCCACGCCCGAATCTTGTCTGGCTGTCCCATGTTCGGAGTGCAGACGTTGATGAACAGTTTTACCAGAAAGGTAGCGGCAGGATCATCGGCACGTGCGGGTTGAGCTACCGTGAGAAGCCCGAGAAGGACGACCGCAAAGAGTTTTCGCATATTGGGGTTCCATACTTTCTGGTCTCGATCCCAAGTCTAGATATGATTCGTCAGTCGGTACCAGTAGGCATAAATAATGCAACCGAAGACTATCACTGCAATGAGCAAGACTCCATCAATTCGATGCTTGAACGCGAGACCGAACGTAAGTGCCCATACAAGTATCTCCGTAAACATTATCGATCCTACGAACCCGGTAAACAGAACGAAGCGCCGATAAGTTCCAGACCAATTGTTCGTCAAGGGGCCAGTTGTCACGTCAACGCCACCCTTTTCTAAAACCAAGACGGCCCCTTTGCAGTTGTTGAATACACCGACCGCAGAAAACAACACTCCGGCGATTGTATAAAGGATAGGAGTGCCGCTGGAGGAGCTGGCCATCACAGAGCATAAGCCTAAGGGAACTTGAAGAGCTCCGGCAGATAGAAAGAACGCCGGCCAGCGTTTGGTGCGTATCAAGAGCTGGCTCAATAAGGTTGGACCAACGAGAACCGTTGTGAAAACGACCGCCAACAACAAGGACAGCATCGGCCTATTCAGGAGTCCGTAAAACCGCATGCCCCTCCTCCCAATTGCCCGAGCGTTTACTCTGTTCCCGTGTTCACTTCGGGCAGCTCTGATTTTGTTGTATCTTGGACTAGAAATGCCGTCCTAGCGAGACCTTCTGCAGCCTTAAGGGAACAACCGAAGCATAATGTGTAAAAGCACGAATCCGCCGAGTCCATGTGTGAAAACACGAAACCTGACATTCACAACGCTTAGGGAGAGCTTGTTGTTCAGTCGGAGTTTTCTTCAGGTGTTACGCTCTTTCGCTTCTTCTCACGGTATTTCTTGTCGAAGAAGTAACACAACACAGCCATGCAGGGCAGTGTGACTAAAAATGCCCAAATGTTGACCGTGTGCAACGGAAATCCACTCCGCCTCGTCAATATAGCGATTGTGACGTGCCCTTGTGAATAGAAGTTGTTAGTGAACACTGTATAGAAAGGAGTAACCATAAAGAAAACAGACGCTACCGTAATTATGGCTCTAGTTCTCAGCGCTTTCACGCGCGTTTCTTTAAGGACATATGTTTCCAGAAGAATGCAAAGCCCGATACTGAAAAACAAGCTGGGCTGCAGAGCGAGTCCAATATCGCTCCATGTTAATTGCTGTAATCCGGCGATAAGTGAGGTCATCGATTTGGGTTTGGAATTGTGATGATCTGAGCTCTGACTATAGACGATCCCTCCCTTCCAAAAACCTGCACTGTTTTCCTACCGTCCTCGTTCCTTTGCAGCGCGTCGCGTGATCGTTGTGAGCAGCCTCGGTGTTATTAAGGTTAGAGTCTGTGTTAAGTAGTGTTACGGCCTTGACGAATCGCCTGTAACCCCCTGCCCGCCTTTATGGATTTTTGACGCCCGGTACCTGAAACCACGAACTCTGGCACCTGAAACCACGAATCCAGGAACCCGAAACCCCGAATTTCGGCACCTGAAACCACGAATCTCCTCGCTCCGGTACCTGAAACCACGAATCTCTTGACGCGGTACCTAAAACCACGAATATGTGCCGATGGCACCTGATACCACGAATCCCGATGAACACCTCCTGCCTGTCAAGCACGGCCAGGGCGATCTGTTCATCTGCGATGTGGCGGATGCGGCGCTGAAGGACCTGATTCCGCAGATGGAGCATCCCTTTTACTCCCTTTCGAAGAAGCCGGATACGGAGATTCGCAGATATGAGCATAACGGCAATTGGCTTGAGATCGTGCCAAGCGTCAAGGGCCTTGCGACCATCTACGACAAGGACATCCTGATCTACTGCATCTCGCAGATCATGGAGAAGCTGAAGCGGAAGGAAAAGGTCAGCCAGCGTGTGCGCATTACGAGCTACGACCTGCTGGTGTTCACGAATCGCGGGACCTCGGGCCGCGACTATGATGCGCTCTGCGAAGCGATCGACCGCCTCGCCGGTACGCGCATCACGACCAATATCCGCACGGGCGACGAGGAACAGCGCGACAGCTTCGGCCTGATCGATGCCGCGGCGATTCGCCGCAAACATGGGCTTGACGGCCGTTTGCTATGGGTCGAGATCAAGCTGTCCGACTGGGTTTTTAACGCCATTCGCGGGCAAGAGGTGCTGACCCTGCACCGGGATTATTTCCGCCTCGGCAAGCCGCTTGAACGCCGCATTTATGAGCTGGCGCGAAAGCATTGCGGGCGGCAGAGCACCTGGCAGATCTCGCTTGAAACGCTCCTGAAGAAATCGGGCTCGCAAAGCTCGATGAAACGATTTCGCCAGCATGTGAAAGAGATCGCGCAGCACGACCATCTTCCCGATTACCGGCTCGTTTTCGATGAAGAGGCCGGACATGATCGCCTTCTTCAATCGCGACAATAAATGGGTCGAGCGCCCCCTGCCCTCGGATGGCGAAACTTTGCCGCCCCTGCCGACGACGCCTATGAGGACGGCGCGCGACGCCGCGCCTGGCTATGACATCCACGCTCTCGAAAACGAATGGCGGGAATGGTGGGCGAGTTCCGGCAAACCGAAGACTCCATAACCCGGCCGCGGCCTTTGTCGGTTTCTGCCGGAGCCGTCACAATCGCGCGCCGATCAAGCGCAGACGGCGCTCCATGACCACTGAAAGCCCCCTGCCCTGCGCCTGAAATGCAAAAGCTCATTAAACGCCCGATGGCGCAGGTTGAGCAGATTTTCTTGCGGAACACTGGCGCCGCGAAGGCCGCGCCCCCTTCCTCTGCGAATCCTTGGCCCGGCTAGCGTCGATTTTAACCAGGACGGCCCCCGCAACATCCTGATTCACAAGTGTTAAATTAGGTAGCTATCAGATGACCAATACGGTAACCAGAAGCTACTGAGTGCAGTACCATCGCAGCTACCTATCAAGGTGCCAATAGATATCCGATTGGTCTCTGACGTCTACCATATTAGTAACATGTCAGGTACCTGACTAGGTATCCGCCTGTTAGCATGACAGCTTTCTGGTTAGCCTGTTGATATTCACTTGCTATCGCGATAGCTACTTTGTATCATTGTTTCCCCACCACCCTGATTCGAGGTCCTCACCATGCCGACGATCGCCTTCGTGTCCCCCAAAGGAGGAGCCGGAAAAACCACCTCGGCCTTTCTGCTTCCGACCGCGCTTGCGAAACTTCAGGAGGTCACGGTGATCGACGCCGATCCCAATCATCCGATCCAGACCTGGGCCAATCGGCGGCAACGCGCCGCCGGGAATGACCATCATCTCCGATGTGGACGAGGACACGATCATCGAACGCATCGAAGACGCCGCATCGAAAACGCCGTTTGTCATCGTCGATCTTGAAGGCACGGCGTCGAAGATCGTCGTCTACGCGATCTCGCAGGCGGATCTTGTGATCATCCCGACGCAGGGCTCGCAGCTCGATGCCAATGAAGCGGGCAGGGCGATCCGCGTTGTGATGCAGAGCCAGAAGATGACCAAGACGGCAACGCCTTACGCGGTGCTGCTCACGCGCACGAGCCCGTCCATTCGGACGCGCGACACAAGCGCATATCCAGAACGGCCTGATCGGCGCCGGCATTCCGGTATTCGAGACCGAGCTCAACGAGCGCGATGCATTCCGCGCGGTCTTTTCCTTCCAGCAAACGCTCGACGGCCTCAACCCGGCCGAAGTTGCCAATCTCGACAAGGCGAAGCTCAATGTGTGGGAATTTGTGGAAGAAGTCGTCGACGGTTGAAGAGCGGGCAGGGCGGTAGGGAAGAAGAAACTGAAACATCAAACGTGGCAGGTGCAGCATGAGTGGACGCGTCGATCCTTTTGCAATTCTCAAAGACCCGCCGGCATTTCTCGACGAAGCCGAAACCGCGAAAAGCCCGTCGAAGAAGCGGCAATCGCAGAGCTCGCCGCGCAGAATAATTTTCCGAGCCGGCAGGCGTCGAAAGCTCCATGCGGTGCCACGTCGCAAACCGCGCCGCTACAAGACCGGCCGCAATCAGCAGCTGACATCAAGGCCACCGGGGAGACGATCGAGAGATTTCTCAAGGCCGCCGACGACGCGCAATGTGCCGCTAGGCGAGATGCTGAAACAGGCGCTCGATGTTCTCGATGGGGCAGGGGGCTCCCGTTGAGATCTGTAAACGGCGAAGCTGATGTCGTAGCGCGGCGCTTTTTTGTTAATGCGTATACGAGTTCCTGGGTCCCCAAGGAACTGGCGGAAGACGACATGCTCTGGGCGGCATTAAGGCAGATGAGTACATCTGATGCTGTCACTCTGAGGCAAGTCTTTAAGGACACCCTGAAGACGAATGATGCAGATATTGAGAGAGCGCTTATCTACGACTTCGGATGCCAGACCAAACCGTTTGTGCAGTTCGGGCCGCCGTTTAAGCACGCGAATGCCCGGCGGATGCTGGAATACATCTGCGAGTTTATTGACCGCGCTACCGCCGCGCAGCCAAGACCTCTTGTGTTTAGTGGCAACACCATGACTGAAACCGACGGGACTCTGGTTGCGACCTTAAACAGCTCCCTCGGAGAACGCGCCGCCGCCTACGGAAGGCTGTTTGTCGCATCCGGGGAGATTGCCGATTTTCTCGAAGCTCACATTGAAGCGACGATGAATGAATACGAAGCCGCCTTCAGAGATGCCGAGCAGTTCAACTCCAATCCAAACGTGCCGCATCGCGGCAATGTATATTCCTGGCGAAACAAACCTTACCCGGATGCGCCGGAATGGGTAACGACCGGCCTTGCTTTAATCGCGAAAATCAAGGGTGTGGACGACACGGACGGCTAGTGGGTTGCGGCTGAGAGGGGCAGGGACCACGACTGAAGCGTGGGCACAGGGCAATGGAATGCAGTTTAGTTCGCCTTGTGGCTGTCACCCGAGGATGATAGTAAAACCACTGGAGTTTCAGGCCACTAGAGTTCTTGGCAGCAAGGCGAACCCAATGATTGACTGGCTGGAAGCCCTCTATGCTGGCGGCAGTGGCGCGGTCGTTGTGGGTTGCATCCTGTGCGCGGTATGTGCGATCCGCGCATTGACGAGAAGAGCGACTCGTCGCGCCGTTGTATTCGGAACGCTCAGCCTTGTTTTGGCAGCTGCTATCATCATCGGCGCCCCACTCCTAAAGACTCTTTACAAAGAGAGACAGGCCCAGGTGTTTGAGCAAGGCATCATGGGGCTACCGGCATTCAAAGTCGTCGTCGACCATGATCCGGCGGTCAAAGAAACCCTTCTGAAGTTTGAAGAGATGATCAGGCGCGAGCAGATCACAGAAGATCAAGCTACAGACGCACTTATACATGAAATAGTTCAAGCTTACTTCAGCTATGTAGCGATCACTTCTGACAGGGCAATCACTGAGTACACATTTGCTTATCTTGGGGCGCTCGAAACGTTAGATCAAAAGAGTCCCCAATTGTGTGCTGATTTCGTTAATAACAAGGGTCGCGGCGGGACAGCTCATTACTTACACCGAGAAGAGAAGAACCGCCTCCTTGCCGCAATGGCTCAGGTTGTTGAGGATGCGATTAAAACACCGCAAAGCGGCGGATCACTGAGTGAGGTCACGCAAAGGCTCGACCCCATCCTAAAACGGATCGGCATAACCGGAGGGCAGGTGGCATTGTTCAGGATCATGCAAGATCCTGATCCCGAGAAGGTGTGTAGCACTGTCGAGGCGTTGTATCGCGCCGTTTTGCCGTTACCTTCTCATGAGGCAAGTTTGCTTTTAAGAGCGATCTTCAGCCGCCGATTGGCGCAAAGCACGCATCTCTGACCGGCCAGGCCAGATTTTCTGTGGACATGAGCGCAGGCAAAACATCTTGTGGCCGTCACCGGAGCATGCTAGGAACAAACCATGAACACGCCTGAGGGGGAGCATACCGTCAATTGGCTGTTCCTCGATCTCAACGCGTTCTTTGCGTCGTGCGAACAGCAGGAAAACCCGGCCCTGCGCGGCAAGCCGATCATTGTCGTGCAAATGCTGACGGACTCCACCTGCGCCATCGCGGCGAGCTACGAGGCGAAGGCCTTCGGCATCAAAACCGGCACCCTGGGTCAAGGAAGCGAAACAGCTTTGCCCCGGCGTCATCCCGGTCAGGCCCAACACGAGCTCTATACGCTCTATCACCAGCGCATTCTTGAAGCCGTCGATACCTGCCTGCCGATCGAGAAGGTGCTGTCGATTGATGAGATGGCCTGCAAGCTGATGGGCACCGAGCGGCAAGGTCCCGGTCGCGCGCGAGCTGGCAGCGGAGATCAAGCGAGCCTTACGCGAGCGAGTAGGGGAGTGCATGACCTGTTCCATCGGACTCGCGCCCAGCATCTTTCTCGGCAAGGTCGCCTCCGACATCCAGAAGCCGGACGGCCTGATCGTCATCACCAAAGACAATCTGCCGGACGTCTTGCTGCACCTCAAATTGCAGGATATCTATGGCATCGGCGCGCGGATGGAAGAGCGCCTCAACCGGGCAGGGATCTATTCCGTCGCCGATCTCTGGAAGGCGTCGTCATTACGCCTGCGGCAAATCTGGGGCGGTATTAATGGCGTGCTGTTTTATCAGATGCTTCACGGCGCCGATCTCCAGCCGCCCTCATCGCCCTTCTCGCACAGCCTCGGGCACCAACACGTCCTTGAACCGCAATTGCGCACGACCAAGGGCGCCAGGCAGTTCGCTCATCATCTTCTGACCAAGGCTGCCGAACGCCTGCGGCATAAGGATTACTATTGCCGCCGCCTTGGCGTGAGCGTCCACTGGATGGGCGATCTCGGCGGCTGGTGGGACGAAATCGGCTTTCACGAAACGCGGGACACGGATTTTCTGCTGGGGCGGCTGGAGCAGATGTGGGAGTTCGTGCCGCGCTTCAAGCCCCTGAGCGTCGGCGTCATGCTGCTCGGCCTTGTACCCGCGATCCGTCATCAGCCGGACTTGTTCACGGCGAATGCGAGGCACCTGCGGCTTTCGCCGGTCATCGACCGGATCAACCGGCGCTACGGGCGCAATACCATCGGCTTCGGCTACGTCCCGGCGCAGGTGCGGCAGTTCAACAGCCACGCAGCCTTTCAGCGTGTCCCGGAGAGTTGGGAGTTTTGACCAGATGGGCGTGTGCGATTGTGACCCTGATACAACACACAAAAATATGGAACTTCGCCATCCTTGAAACAGGGCAAACCAATCCCATGTGCCAGAGACGGGGGCATGTTTGTACCCCCAGTCAACAACCATAAGGATTCCACATGCTTGCAAACTCAACGGTGGAGATTACCACCTTCAGTAAATTGAAATATGGCGACCTCTTCATCGGGACCAAGCCGAATGGCAGCCCCTTCTTGGGAATGAAGGTTGGCACCAAACAGACCAGCGACGATGAACCATATCCTGACGTGATGGTATTAAGTCACGATAAGGCTCCTGAATTGTTTAATGCTGGCTGGCTTAGCGATAGGCCGCGCGTTGCGAGAATGGAGAACCTTGAATTCTCGGCAACGCCCCAGAAAACAACTGACCTGATTCTTGATGTGCAACGGAACAGTGACGCGCGTGGGCGCGTAGGAGCTGGCTGTGTGTATCTTATCGGGGATGACATCTACCTTGGTGTCACCTTGAAGTATGGCGGTCCGGAACAAGAAGGAACGTTTTACGTAAACATTAAGACGGGTGATTGCTGGCATGATGCTTATGTTGGAACCTTGGATATGCGTGGAAGGTCGGCATCGCGGCAACTCAATCTTTTGAACGACGGAGCGGCACTTCCTCGCTGGCGGATCGTCGAAACGAAGGGCGACAGGACGCCTTGGGTGACATACGAAGTTCCGGGCGTGTCAGTCGCTAGTGCCGCCTAACAACGGTCAGAGCTCGAATCGATCCAGCGCGCACCTTCCCGGCGTCGTTTATTACTTGCCAGTCCAGTCCGCGCCGGGAAGTGGCACGTCAATATGATTGAACGTCCAGGCTTCCTTGAGTCTGCCGATGGTCACGTCGCGCTGTTTTTGAGTAACACCGAAGGACGTGAAATCAAACTGTGCCCAGAACAGGAAATTCAGGAACATCGCTTTGCGGTTTGTGGAGACTTCGCAGACAAAATCGAAACTGCTGTATTCCCACTGCGAGGACATCGTGACGAATTGCCGGACGACATCGCGACCCTTCAGCCCGAATTGCTCGGGAACGAAACCTGTAAACGCCACTCCGAAGTAAGCGGCCTCAATGGTGATCGAGCCCAGGATCGAGGCATTGAATTCCGGCAGCTGTTGGCCGGAATCCAGTATTCCACGTGGACCGAAGCGCCCACCGTCTGCGGCTCGAAGTTTTGCAGAAAGGCTTTCGGCACCTGGAATTGGGTTACGAACCCGGCAAAGCCCGAGGCTTCATCCTTCGTGTTCCAGTCTTTGGCGATCTGGGTCGCGTAGTCGATATTGGCGACCGGATAGAAAATCGGTTGATGCGGCAGCCGGGGCGGGAACGCCTTCATGCCTGCATCCCAGATCAATGCCAATTCGTGGAGCCCGACGGGTCGAAAGAGTGTCACTGTCATCGACGGAATTGCCCTGTTGCCATGATCCGATCATCATAGGCATCGGTAGCCTGCTCAATAAAAAAGACCCTTCCATTGTCGCGCGCAATGTCGGCCAGTATTTCCTGGGCCTCCAGCTCGCAGCACCGGCCATACCAGCTGTAGTCGGTGTCGCTCCAGCTGAAGCCGAGAGCTTTCACCAGGCTGAGGGCGTAACCAGAGGGCTCGCGCGGGAAACGTATCACGGCATCTTGGTCGATGATGCCAACAATCCTCTTGGGCAAGAGCCGGGCAGGGCCGCTGACGATAAACACATCGCCAACAAATTCTTGATACAGCCTGCGCGCCTTCGGCAGCCATATGACGGGGTATTCGGCACCGATGGCTCGCGCCTGCCGCCGCACCTGGCGCAGGGCCTGCCTCTTCCTGACGTAGCCGCTCCAGTAATTCCAGCTTTTGATCTCGATGGCGCAGACCTCGCCGCCGGGAAACTGGAGCGACACATCGATGTCACCGAGATCATCGAACACCTGGTCCGGCAAGATGTCCCAAGCGTCCGGAAGAACGGCCGTCAGCTCTTTCTTCGACTGAATCTCGATGGCCTTGCCGCGTTTGCGGCTTTGCCCGCTCTCGAAATGAGAGAACCCGAGGAATATCGGCACGACGCCCAGCATGGCGGCAATCGGCATCCGTAGATCCTGCGTCAACTTAAACCACAGCAGCGCTGCCGCCATCCAGACGAAGCCGACACCCCAAAGGCCGAAGGCTACGTAATAGTCCCTTCGCCACGGCCTGAATGCTTCGTCGGGGCGTCGTGCCCGCCCCCCCGGCGCCGCCGCCGTCACAGGGCGGTAATCGATGTTTTTCTGTACAACCGCCCGGCGCCGCCGGAACTTGTGCCGCCGCCGGCTTCTCAGGAGGCTGTAGCCCAGATAGGCAAAGAACCGGAAAAGCCGCTTCACATCCCAGATGCCGCGTTCAATCGTCCAGTAGATCCCACGAGCGATGTAAAAATATCGCCAGCGGCGCGCATAAAGCGTGAGCAGCCACAGCACCAGCCACACACTAAGCACAATGAGGCCTATGGCCCGAAGGGTCTGCCAAAGCTCAGGGCTGAGTGAAGCCATAAAGTCCATAGGCGCATTTTTAGTACACCTTGGCTTGGCTTCCAATATATTGCGATGGAAGGGGCACAAGAGCTACCGCGCCACATCGAACCAGGGACAAATTCGGCTTTGGCCACGTGTCCGCGCAGGTCCGGAGGTTCAACGACAAGACGGCCTTTCAGCGTGTGCCGGAGGCTTGGGAATTCTGAACTTGGATAGCGACACCTTCTTGGGTGAAAACATAGTGCAGGTGCGCGCCGAGGCTGCGGCGTGGAGGTATCACCGATTGTGATACCAAACGTTCGGCCTCCGCCGAGGTCAGCATAAACATAAGGAACGGATACCTCCTGATCGCAAACCCTGGGCAGTGTCTCTGTTTATAGATTAGCGCCGTCTATTGCTCGTCATCGGATTTCTCCTTTGCGTCTTCGTCAAGGCAGTCGCTAAAGGAGCTTGAGAATATCAATGGATTCCGCTGTTGATTGCTTCCCAAGAATTCACATGCGGCTAATTTTTTGCAATAGTCTTCTTCGAGCCGTCGTTCGGCGAGGGTCACTTCTACGTGACTCTCACCGTTCAAATCGGCGTCCGTTTCCTGATTTAAGAGAGCGAGGTAGAGACGATTATATTCGAATAAGGTTTCCTCCATGCATACAGCTTCGGGAGACTGTGCTGTTGCATTTGGCTTTTGAACTTGGCCTCCGCGATCATAGTAAGACCATGCAACGGACAATACAGCCACGACCACAATGCAAGTCGTCGCAATCCATTGTTTCCTAGAATGCATATCAGTTTGCCCATTTAGCCTTGTGCGTTTAGTCTGCCAATCTTCGACGAGTTGCGCCAGATCGTTGATATCGCAAAGCCGAGTTTCGCTTCCCGCCGCATCGCGGGTCTAATCTTCAAGGTTTTGTGAACCCTTTCGTAGTTAGTGAAATGCAGTGACACAACCTGTCCTGCAGAAGCAAGAAACCCGCGCCGGGCGAACCGGCGCGGGCCCTCTCGGTTAATGCTCGCTCGGCAGGTAGATCGTGTTATTGGCGAACCACAGCGTGATCTCGTTGATCGGGAAATCCGTAAACTCGATGTGCTGGGTGTAGACGATATGGTCGTTGCCGTCGCCGCAGACGAGGGACGCCGTCCGGTCTTCGTGGACCTTGAGCGTCCAGACCTGGAATTCCTCCGCAGCTACGTGCTTCTCGGTGCGCTGGCAGAGCGCGATTGCATCCAGGAGCCAGTAGGCGCCGCCTTCATCGGCGATAAATTTCGCGCCGTCGGTAAAGAGGATGTTGCGGACGAGCCCGTGCCGGTACCAGTTCTCGCTGCCGGTGAACTGTCTGAGATTTCGTTCGTTAAGCTGTGTGGTCTTCGTCATTGTGTGCCTCTTTGTTTTGAGTGACCCCCAAGGGCGGGGGCGAAGAGGCAAGGGACAGCCGCGAGGTTGGCGCGGCGTCACAGGCGAGCGTGGAATAAATGAGGGGCGGCCCGGAGGGGATGCTCGTTTATGCCGCGAAAGCGCCTTGATGCTAGCCAGCGGCTGTTAAATTTGACTCAGCCCCGCCATCTTCGGGCGGCAGGAAAAACAGGCACGCCATGACGAAGACCGCGAGTGAACGGGATAGGGCAGGGGGCAGCGGGAAATGTTCAACGCCACCGGCCGCGATTACATCGACTGGGTGACTATTTCATCCAAAATGGTCGCTTCACTGAAACGTCATCGCGGGGTTCAGGCCTTCGATCGAGGAAGTCCGTGACCACAAAAGACAGCTGATCCTGAACCTCGCCGATGGGATCGCGTTGTTTAAACGTATCACCAAAGCGAAGAGCGCGAAGCGATGCGAGAAGAGTCTCGGTATTCGAGAGAACCCCCATAACCGCAGTGCTACGGCAAAAAAGTTAAAAATCCGCTTATCCTGTGTTCCGCGAAAAAGATCGAAACCGGCGGCAGGTCTATTGTCTTGCCGGCAAGTCCCGTTTCCGCGGACTTGCGAGCTTCGCGATGTACTGGTGACCGGCGGAAGCTCCCGGCTATAACGAGGAAATCGTTGAGGTGCCTAAAGATTGACAAAGCCAAAATTGGCATTATAGGAAATTTACTATATATCGATGAGGTGAGGTTTGGACAGGCTTAAACCCCCGGTGCTCCGATCCCTTGTCTGGCTCGGAAACGCGCGGAAGCATGGGAGCTCGCCGATGAGTACGAAAAAACGAAAGCCGATTAGATTCGAGGAAGGCTCCGGCAACGTCTTCGCCGATCTCGGCCTCAAGGATACCGACCAGCTTCTGGTCAGGTCGCAGATCGGCTATCACGTGTTCAAGATCGTCGAAGCCCGGAAGCTGAAGCAGCGCGAGATCGCCGGGGTTCTCGGCATTGCGCAGCCCGACGTGTCGCACCTGATGAACGGGCATTTCAGCCGCTTCACCACCGACAAGCTGCTCGATTTTCTGAAGCGGCTTGACCAGAAAGTGACGATCGAGGTCAGCCGCCATCACCGGGGCGAGCCTTATCAGGAAGTGACTTTTGCCCCGTAGCCTGGAACGGCAGGGGCATCGACGCGGCACACCCAGCCAAAGAGATCGGAACCGGATGGCGGGTCACGGATCTCGCCGTTAAGAAAAAACAGGGCAGATTTTCTTAATCGTCAGAATTGATTTGAGGGGGGCCCCTGCCGCCCGTGGAGATAATCGACCGCCCGCTGCGCGTGGGCTGCGGCGCTGAAGATCGCGCGTTTGTCGTTGCGGAGAACCTGAAGCCAGAACCCGACATAGTTGGCGTGGTCTTCGCGGACCTCCAGCGTGAGATCGAGGTCGGCACAGAGGAACGCAGCGCCAAGCTCGGCAACCAGCTCCTCGCGGGCGTAGCCCTCGTCGCCATAATGCTTGCGGCCGAGGTCACGGTCGAGGCGTGATGCGTGCTTCGTCCAGTGTGTCGCCTCATGCGCAAGAGTGGCGTAAAAGCTCTCGGCATCGCGAAAGGCCTCGATCACGGGCATCTGGATATAGTCGGCCTCGTAAGCGTAGAAAGCGCGGTTGCCGCGGTAGCGGATATCGGCGCCGGTGTTGCGGAAGAAGACCTCGGTGCGCTCATTGCGCTCGACGGTCGTGAGCCTGACTTCGGGCTTGCCGTAGTAATGCTCGGGCAGGCCCTCGATCTGCTCGACGTTAAACACGGTGTAGCCTTTCATGAAGGGGATCTCATGCTCAATCTCCTCGCCGGTATCGCTGGTTTCGGTCCTGGTGATGGAATTCGCGTAGACGACGAGCGAGCCTTTTTCGCCCTTGCGGACATGGGCGCCGAGCTCAAGCGCCTGCTTGAAAGTCATCCAGATCGGGGCTGGGAAGCGTTGCTCCATCGCGGAGGCCCACAGCATGAGGATGTTGATCCCGGAGTAGGGGACGCCGTTGTGACGCAGCGGCCGGGAAATGCGCCCTTCAGTGTGCGCAGCGTTCCAGGGCTTCAGCCAGGGCCGGACGCCCTTTTCGAGGTCGGCGATGATCTTGTCGGTGATGCGGGCATAAACGTCTTGTTTCTCGGTATTCATGATCTGTGCTCCTTTTTCTGCGGCCCGGTTATTTCCGAACCGCCGAGCACCAGAGGACCGGCCGCACAAAGGCCGACCGTCACCGAAGGGAAACGGCCAACACGGGAGCGCGAAGCGCGAATGGAGCGGGCCGCGCCGTTGATGGGCGAGCCTGCGGACGGTCAGGGTCGAGGCATACGGTTCAGATCAACCGGGCGGAGGAGGGGCACGGAGCAAAGACCGGGAGACGACGATGAGCCGGTCACCGTCAGATAACTGCGCATGCAGCGCTCGACGTAAAGGTCTGAAATCTCTATACTTAAGCTTACGCAAAATAGCGTTTTAGGCCCGTATTTGGCCACGGTCCCCGATGGTGGTATTGAAATCGTGTTAAAAAACACGTCGGAGCCCCGGAAAGCATTTTGCAAAGGGCGGTTGAAAGAAAGCTGTAGGCAAAGTGGATCGTCCGCTTTGCCGGGTGGTGAGTACGAACAGGAAGATGACGTCTTTTCTTGCGGTCTTCGTCGCGGCGGTGCCATTCGTCTTTTGGCTAGTAAGGCGGCGCGCCAAGCCGCCGCAAGAGAAGAAGGACTGGCAACGTGAGCTGGACGCAGACAGCGGTTTCGTCGCTACAGGCTTTCCGGATTTACCCGCAAGCGCGCCGGTAGCAAGGTTTGCTGCTGAAGCTGATATTCCCGAGACCAACGAGAACGCGAAAGCTAAGGCAGAGGCAGAAACAGAAATAGAACTGCTGCCTTTGGAGGCACACGCTGAAGATCAAGACCGAGACGTTCCAGAAGTCTCAAGCACGGAAAACGACAGATTTCACTCTGACGGAGTTTCCTACAGCTCCGGACTTATCACCGAAGATCAAATTAAAGCGAGCAGGCCGCCGCTGGCTGCAAGCCCTAGCGAAATCCTTCCCACAACACCCAACGATGGAACCGCGGATAAAGTGGAGTCCAAATCCGCTGTCAAAATATCAGAGATCGACGTCGAGCGTTTGTTAGAGGGGCCGATAGCTAAAGCGATAAACGGAACACCGCAACCTGCCAATGGTTTCGCAGCTGAGCTTGCGGCTCCGGTTGCACTGGGCTCACCAGCCGTTGGTCAATCTCCTGAGGTACTGCCACCTGAAACACTCGACAATATGATTCCAGCCCCTCTTGTTTCGGAAACGGAGGAACCCGGAGCCGATGAAAAACCGGAAGCCGCGTTGCTTTACCGTGCTCCGCGGCAAGGTCCTCCTCGATCGCCGCAGCGGCGGCCGGCAAATCAACAAGTGACAACACGGTCCGCGTCAAGCGATGCCCCGCTCGATATCCAAGTGGGTTTGACGTTTGATAGGTTCGGTTTTTGCTCGATCGTGCTGTTGCCAAAAAGAACTTCAGATCTGGACGACGAAGTCGAAGCGAGAGACGGAAGATCAGTCGTGCCTTTGGTTGCTCAGGACAACTGGTATCAAGATCTTCAATATGACGACGTGGCTGACAAGTTACGCCATGGCTTTGAGCTGAGGGGCCGGCTCAAGGACCATCGGCACATGCGCTGGCGGTTGTCGGGTAGGACATTCTATGTGTTAGCCACTCACCCTAGAACCAACAAGTTTGTCTCAACGCACAGACTACACGTGGGGCGTCCAGACGTCGTTTTGTGTACTGCTGAAATGTTGCGCGAAGTCGAAACGGTTCTGGCGGCGGCGGGATGCCAGGGCTACACGCGATTTGACGAATCTTATGGTGCTCCACCCGGATGGGTCGGGCTTCGCGGTGTGTTGCCGACGAGGGCGCTGCCTTTAGATCAGGGCGTTGACCCGCTCTACGCACTCAAGCCTGAATCGGACGTCCAAATCGAGCTTGAGGGAGGTGTCTGCCTTCGCAACTCAGTCTGGCTTGCAGGCTATCCGCCGCAGATTAAAATATTCGGAGAGCATGATCTGCCGCTGACAGTTCTGATTGATGGAAGGCATTCACAGCAGATAGGTGATGGTGTTTTCGCAGTGGAAGGCTACGACCAACCTGGCCAGCACTCCGTTTACTGCGAGGGCTTGTCCCTATCACGCACCTATTCAATTGAAGAGGGACCAGAATCTTGGGAGGAGTGGCCGGCTTACAAGTTCGGTCAGGCCGATATTTGCGGTCCGCTTGTCGAACTGAAGGATCAAGCTGCTGCTCAGCGTCCGTTTGCTGTTCCGATGTCTAATCCTCTCTTAATCGGAGCTGAACCGGGACAAGTCTACCGCTGCTCGCTACGGAAAGCACGTTTTTGGAAGGGGTTTGTGCCCTTTGACGTCGTATGGGCTCTGCCCGCGCAGCCGCTGATCTGCAACAAGAAAACTGCGCGGATACTTCAGTTTGGCGACGTGCAGCCGAAACCACTCAAAACGGGGGTAAGCGGTCAGTGGATCTGGTCCAATGCAATTTTGGATGCATCCCGGAAAGGGCTGCAGATCGAAAACCCATCTGACGCTTCAATTGCATACTGGCGCGAATACCGGAAGGCTGCTCGGGATATCCGGAGGGGCCGGCGATGACTCCGAACGAACTCCTTTTATGGCTATCGGCCCGCAAACAAGGCTCTTGGGCACAATTCCGCGGCGCGATCGAGAATCTTGATTTAGCCGAGGCAGGCAGTGATGGAGCAGAGGACGGCATGCTTCCACTTCACCAGCGCGTCCGTCAAAACCTGGAACGGCTCGGCCACGTTGAGTTTGACGCTGAAGAGTGCAGCGACGGCTGGCGAGTGGTGCCGCCGGCACTGGCTCTTTGCCAGCATCTCAATGAAGCAACGGGCGTTCTCTGCGGAGCTCGGACACGAAAACTGTTGGAGAACTTTGAGCAGGGATTGAATGGGATCACGCCGGAACGCGTTTCACACACGGATTGCCCCGATGTTGTCCGTATCCGTGCAGGTGAGTCCCAGATACTGCAAGAATTGGCGCGGAACTTAGGAATTCGATTTCAAGCGGATACGCCCACAGCATTGCTCTCGCGCCTTCCTCAGGTGGATTCCCCAAAAGCCTGGAAGCGCGAAGATTTACCGGCCTCGGGGAAAGATTGGGACATCAAGCATTTTTTAATTGAACGGAAAACCATGAAGTGGCAGCCGATTTCATTACAGGAAGCGAATGCGGGAGGCATCCAGGGATTGCTTCGTTTTACTCGTTTCCAGACGCCCCAGTATTTCTTGCGGGAAGGGCGCGAGACGTTCACCCTGGCTGGTGCGATGGGAAAATACTACATTCTGTTCCGCCGCCGCAGGCACGTATTGAAGTACGACAGGAAAGAGATGACGCTTAGCGCTCCTGCCATTTTCCGTCCGCCACTGCTTACCGAAAGGGCGTTGATCCTCTGTTCCGGTTCTCCTCCATCCCTTAGCACGGTACATGGCCGGCTTAGATTGACATACCAAGACATTCCGGAAGAGGTTGCGGGATTGGCCGCTGAAGTTCTTAAACAGGATCTCCTATGAGCAATCCGCTGGCTCTTTTTGACGATTTGCGCGAAATGTATCTGCGCTATTTGGATAGCCCTTTCGATCTGCGTTATCCGGATCTCGTAACTGAAAGGCGTGACCTGCTGAGTGTCGATGGACGGATCTTCCGGCAACCGTTGATAGAGCCTATACCGGCATACCAGTCGAGCAATCAGACGTTTCAGGCTATCGCTCAAGCCCGGCTCGGGGGCATCTGGAACCAGGCTGAGATCGACGACCTCGCCGTTTTGTATCGCTGGAACTTTTCCCGCCAAGCCGGCTTCCTTACACGCACCAGGAAGAGGTGTTTACTGAATCGGTTGTTAATGGAAAGGACGTTATCGTCACGACGGGCACAGGCTCGGGGAAAACAGAGTGCTTTCTCTTACCCATTATGGCCGCACTCGTCCGCGAATCCGCTGCATGGGGTCTTCCAGGTCAACGTGATCCGCGTTGGAATTGGTGGAACCACCGTTTAAATCAAACTTCAAACCGACTGGCTTCCGCGGATTCCGCAGCGCAGCCACGAGAACGCCGCGGCACGGCCTGCGGCTATGCGCGCAATCATTTTATATCCTCTCAACGCGCTAGTTGAAGACCAGCTCGGCCGCATGCGGACGGCATTGGACAGCGTGAATGCCAGGACTTGGCTACAGGCAAGCCGCGGCAGGCAACCGTTTTTACTTTGGCCGCTATACCGGACGCACCCCTGTTTCAGGAGACCGGATACCAGCAAAACGAACAAGCTAAGGAACGAGCTTCGTGACATGGAGCAGGAGGCGCAGCTCGTAGCCAGATACAGCTGCTGCATGGTTCTTTCCGCGCATGGATGGCGGCGAGATGTGGTCGCGCTGGGATATGCAAGACTATCCGCCGGATATTCTCATCACGAACTACTCGATGATGAACATCATGCTGATGCGCAGCATGGAGATGCCGATCTTCGACCAGACGCGGCAGTGGCTGGCGGCGAGACCATCGCGGCTATTCCATCTCGTCGTCGATGAGCTTCATACCTACAGAGGTACGCCGGGAACGGAAGTAGCCTATCTGATTCGTGTGCTGCTCGACCGCTTAGGTCTTCACGCCGGACTCCAATCAGTTGCGCATTATCGCCTCCAGCGCATCGCTATCAAGAGACGCTTCCGGCCTTGATTATCTGGAAGAGTTCTTTGGCAGGGACCGGAACCGGTTCGAAATAATTGGCGGGAGCACCATTACTCCCAACGCCAGCTGCTGTTCAAAAGGTCGGATCACACGCTGCCGCCCTACGTGACTTGGGACAAAGCCTTCGTACCGCCCCTGCGACTCTTCCGGCAGCCGCGCAGACCTTTCACGCTGCAGTCGGCGCTCCGCCGTTACCCGCCGCACACCGCCGGAGCAGTTCTCTACGCAGGCTTTGAACATATACAGGCAGCCGATGGATTGCGGATCGGCTGCATGCCTGGAGGGCCGGGAACCGCGCCTCAACCCCGCTTCCCGGCCGATATCGGTGACCAACTTTTTTCCGCGCTCCCGCCGGCGGAACGGGACACCGGCTGTCGAAGGGCTTGCTCGGCGGCATTTGTGCCGCTCAGAGCGCGCAGCACGCTGCACTGCTTCCGGTGCGCGCCCATTTGTTCTTCAGGAATCTTCAGGGGCTGTGGGTCTGTTCGGATCCCCAGTGCAATGCCGCATCCTCCTCGAACATCCCTTGTCCGGTCGGCCAGCTGCACTACACGCCCGTGCTCACTTGCTCATGCGGATCAAGAGTAGTCGAGTTGCTTTACTGCGAGGCATGCGGAGAGGTTTTCCTCGGCGGTTACCGAAGGCCAGGCGCCAATCCGAACGAATGGTATCTCAGTCCTGACCATCCAGATTTGGAGGCGTCGCCAGACATGGCTTCGCTTGACCGGGACTATGCCAGATACGCCGTTTTCTGGCCCGCTCCAAATGGAATGCAGCCAGCGATCAGCAGTGGAGTCAAGAAAACGTTCAACGGCTATGGCAGCCTGCGCATTTCTGTTCCTGCCGAAGGGCGGGTTGCGCACGGCGGAAATGCTCAGGCGTGCGCGGCTATTTGTACCGTGTACCACAGATGCATGGGCCAAGCGGCAACATTCTTGATCCGCCTCCTCAAGGGCTTGCCGGCATAGCGCGTCAAAGCTTATCCGCCCGTTGTCCTCGATGCGATACGAATTGGGCGCGGCGGGACATCGGATCGCCCGTGCGGACGCAGCGGACCGGCTTTCAAAAACTGGCGCAGGTTCTTTCAGACGTTCTTGCTGCGCGAAGTCGGCTCATGAGAATCCGAGCGGGCGCAAGTTGGTTGTTTTCTCCGACAGCCGGCAAGATGCAGCGAAACTATCCGCTGGGATGCGGTTTCGCGCATTATCGTGACTCGCGTGCGCCAGGCGCTGGCCGCGGCGTTGGCCCACTCAAGGAGCGGGAGCGCTCGCTTTTATCGCGCAGCTCAGTGGTCAAACATTAAGCCCGGATCAACAAGCAGCTCGCGGCATGCTTACGCCGCATCACACCCGGCTGAGGCAGCCACTTGTCGCTGGCGCAACGGACCATGGCGAACCAGCCTTCGCCTGCATCCCCTGTCACTGACCTGCCAGCAAGCGGCACAACGCATTCAGCTCCGCGCCACGCAGGGTCCGCATTCAATTGTCGCAGCTCGCCATCGATGTTTCGTCGCAGTTGCTGCGGCAGGGGATTAATCCGGGCGGCTATTCCCAAGATGTCCTCTGGACGGATGCCGGATAACCGCTCAGGGCCGTGGCGGGATCTCTACAATTGGCCAGCAGGGGCGCACCCCGAGCCCAAGAGTAACATCTCAGCTCGACGCGGACCAGCAAGATCATTTCAACCGCATCCGGGATGAGTCCCTCGATTGAATTGATGGACATTGTCTTTGCGTCCGGCCAGCGCAGTTTGGAGTCCTTGTGCATCGCGCTTCGCGACCACCGACCGCCTCCGCTTTCCCGCTCCGAACCCGGACGTGCAAGAGGCTGCAGATGGCGTCATCCGTCTCCTTGGTTCGCGCAAGAAACTCTCGTCACATGATCCGTTTCGCGCCGCAGAACACACCCGCCTACGTCCGGGATTACTTGCGGGCGATTGCAACTCGCGCGGCACTTAATGCCGCTACCCTTGAAACGGATGTGATCAACTACTTGACAAATGCGGGCTGCGCTCAACCAGTTCGTCCTGCAGTCTCCAGCCTTATGCCTGCTGCGGGCAGGATGACGCACTTCTATGAATGCCCTCATTGCCGGCGAATCCATCTTCATCCGGCAGGCGGCGTTTGCACCGATTGCCTGACGCCACTTAAGCCGCCGCAGCCGCTCACACCGGCGCAACTCCTCTCCGACTACTACAGCTATCTCGCGACGCAAACGGACGAATTGTTCCGCCTCAACTGCGAAGAACTCACCGGCCAGACGAACAAGGCCGACGGCCGCAAGCGGCAAAGGCTATTCCAGGACGTTGTCCTGCCGGGCACCGAGAATCGGACAAACCGATCCGATCGATCTGCTGAGCGTCACCACGACGATGGAAGCCGGCGTCGATATCGGAGGTCTGCTGGCCGTGATGATGGCGAACATGCCGCCGATGCGTTTCAATTATCAGCAGAGGGTTGGCCGCGCTGGCCGGCGTGGCGCCGGCCTCTCCGTTGCGCTTGACTCTTTGCCGCGGCCGCAGCCATGACGACTACTACTTCCAGCGCCCGCAACGCATCACGGCCGACCCGCCGCCGCAGCCTTACGTTGATGTAGAGCGGCAGGCGATCATTCAACGCGTCCTTGCGAAAGAAGTTTTGAGGCAAGCCTTCCAGGCGTCTCAACTTGTTCGGCCGATGCCGCCGATAGTGTTCACGGCGAGTTTGGAAGCGCGGCGCAATGGAGCCAGCCGACTACCGCCGGCACAGCCCGGCGGACCTGCCGGCGCCCAGCCGTCGAGCAACTGGTCTCAGGCTGGATTCAGAACAACCAGGCTGCGATCGCTCACACGACCGATGTTCTTCTTGCCTATACACACCCAAATCTGATCTCCAGCGCGCCAAGCTCTTATCGATTTTGTCAACCAGCAGCTCATCGCGAATCACCGCCGCGGCCAACGATCCGACGCTCCCGCAGGACGCGCTGAGCGAGCGGTTGGCGAATGTCGGCTTGCTTCCAATGTTCGGATTTCCCGACCCGTGTTCGGTATCTCTTCCATAAACAGCCATTCGCAGGTTACGACTGGCCGCCCGAGGAAGGCATCGTTGACCGCGATCTGGACATGGCCATCAGCCAGTTCGCGCCGGGCGCAGAAACCGTCAAGGATGGTCTGATTCACACCTCCGTCGGCGTCGTAAACTACCGGCCGCAAGGAAATCGGGTCGTCAAGCAGCCAAATCCGCTTGGGCCTCCGCGGCCCGATCGGGTTTTGCCGGAGTTGTCAGGCGGTGGACGTGCAGCCGGCACCGCTGCCGGCGTGTCCTGTTTGCGGAGCGACATCCCAGCAGCGCCCGGCTATGAAGTCATTCAACTGTCGCAGCCGCTTGGGTTCAGAACCTGGTTTGGCAGAGACCGCGATTTCGATGGCATCTTCGAGTGGACGCCGCGCGCTTCGCGGCCAAAGATGGGCGCCACGCTTCAGCCACTGACTCCGAGAGCAAATTTCGGCATCTGGTCCGGCCAGGAAACCATTTTTGTGGTGAACGACAACGGCGGGCAGATGTTTCGACTTCGTCAAGCTGAACCAGGGAGAAACATGGGTTACGCGCGAAGCCCTAGACGCAGATCGGATGTCAACAACCCGCGATAGATGCTGCGGCCGGCCAGGATCAGGCGCGCGCTCGCATCCATCAAACCCACCGACGTTATGGTGCTCGGAATTCAGTCTTGGCCGGCAGGAATAATTTATTCGCCGCTTGATGTTAATGGCCGGGCGGCCCTGTACTCGCTCGGTTTTATGATGCGCAGGGCCGCCGCTGCCGAAGTCTGGATATCGACGAACGCGAACTGAAAGTTGGGCTGCGTGTCATCCGAGATCCGAATGGTCAGGTCCGAGGTGAGATTTTTATTTCCGACAGTCTGGAAAATGGCGCCGGGTACAGCTCTCATTTGGGAACGCCAAATGAGGCCGAAGATCTCCTGAGGTTTTTGGTTGGGCAAGGGGACCCTAGTTTCTATGCGCCGCTCGTCGCGCCATCGCACGCGGACATTTGCCAAACGTCGTGCCCGGATTGTCTCCGCGACTTCAGCAATCTCGCTTTTCACAATATTCTCGATTGGCGGCTTGGATTGGATCTCGCACGTCTCGCTCTCGATCCCAATGCGCCCATCGATCTTACGGTCCCTTACTGGCAGAGCTTAGCCGCCCCTACAGGGTCTCCAGCAGCGGCGTACATTGCCTCGCAATCGCAGTGGCAATTTCTAACCTTCGCCGGCGTCCCGCCGGCCGTCGCGGTCCAGTCGTCGAGCTCATCGCGCATCCGCTGTGGGATACCGATCCCAACAATCGCTGCGCGCAGCTCTCTGCTGCCTACGCTGCGGCGCAAGCTGCCGGCGCGCAGACGATCAGCTGCAAGTCGATATTCGAGGTTGTGCGAAGACCCTATTGATTGCCCTATCGTTGGGGAGGTGCAAGGCTACCTTTTTGTCGTCCTGCTGAAGGGAGGAAAAATGCCGGATCAAAAGATCATCACAGCTTCGCTGGAGGGAATGCGGGTACTGGTCGATGAGAAGCAATGTGAGTGCAAGAGTACAACTTCTCTTCCAATCAATGGCTTTCGAAGGATACGGCACCGTGGCCGCTGCCACGCGGCCGAGTGGATGAATGGCTCTCAGGATGGAACGATGTGGACCGGTTCGCGGCTGTGAGCGCCCTCACCAAAGCGCCCAACTTTCCGGCTGCACCGCTCACCGCTTGGCGAATGGGCGAACCACGCCTTTGACCGATTGGCCCGGCGCCAAATTCACGCCCCTTGGTTCTTTCACCGATATGGTGTAATGTGGTGAAGAACGAGAAGGTGCCAGACAGTGAAGGCCAAAAAGGGAGATCCAAAGAAGATGAAGGCCCAAGGCGAGGCGGCTGTCCGCGCGTCGATCAGTTTTCCGCCCGATGTCTATGAGACGCTTGAAGTTATCGCCAAAGAGAAGAAGGTTTCGCTGGCGTGGGTGGTGCGGGAAGCAGCGGAACAGTACATCGGCGACAAATGGCCTTTGTTCAGCCGAAAAACAGGGGAGCAGCAATGAAAAAAACTGGCGCTCAACTGAAACTGGTGATGTCCCGGAACGAGACGCCGCAGCGCATAATCGAAAATTCATGGGCTCCGCTGTCAACAATTGATCTCTTCTGCGGCGCTGGCGGTATCACCGAAGGATTCCGCGAGGCAGGATACAAGTGCCTGTATGCCAACGATTGCATGCCGGAGGCCATTGAGACGTTTCTGTTCAACCACCCGGAGGCCTGGGCGGAAGCGGAGGACATCGAAAATGTCGACCCGGCTGCAGGTGCGGAAGCGGCTGCGTTTGAAGAAAGGCGCATTGGATGTGCTGGTCGGCGGGCCGCCGTGCCAGGGCTTCTCGATCAACGCTCCCGAGCGGTTCCTGAGCGACAAGCGCAACAAGCTTTTTAAGGACTATCTGCGGTTCCTCGAAGAGTTCGAGCCCAAGGCTTTTCTTTTCGAAAACGTTCCGGGTTTGCTGTCTCTGGGCGATGGCAAGGTCTTCCGTCAGATCCTCCGCGAGTTTGAAGACCATGGCTATCACGTCACCGCAAAGATCCTCTTTGCCGCCCATTATGGCGTGCCGCAAGAAAGGTGGCGTTTGATCCTTATCGGCTCCAGTACGTCGGCGATTGCCCCGCCGGAGCCGACCCATTACGCCACCGGCCAGCGCCAATTTCCGCAGCGGCGGTACCATGACATTCCAGCTCAGCGCAATGGACAAGGACCGTCTCCTCCCGGCCGTGACCGTGGGAGAGGCGATCGGCGATCTTCCGCGCATCGCGATGGGGGAGGGCGCGGAAACGGTTGGATATACCATGCCGGCCACCAGCGACTACGCGCGGAAGATGCGGAACCCGGATGGGGTGACGTTCAACCATTTCGGCGCCAAACTCGCAAAACAAAACATCGAGCGCATGAAGTACGTGAAGCCCGGCGGGTCCTGGCGGGATATTCCACACAAGCTTCTACCCAAAGGCATGCAGCGGGCGCGGAAATCAGACCACACCAAGCGGTACGGCCGGCTGCGGAATGATGGCCTTGCCGGCACTGTCATGACGAAATGCGATCCTCACTGGGGCACGGTATTTCTCCCCGACCAGGAACGTTCATTGACGGTGCGTGAAGCGGCACGGTTTCAGTCGTTCCCGGATACCTACCGGTTTATAGGACCACGCGTTTCTCAATACGAGCAAGTCGGAAACGCCGTTCCGGTCTTGATGGCGAGAGCGATTGCGCTGCAGATTCGCGCCCATCTGGAAAAGCAGGGGGCAATCCCTGAGAGCCTGCCAGAAGCGGCTCATGCCTAGCCGATGATCGGGTTCATTTTCCGCCACCCGGATCACGTTACTTCCGCATTCTATACCTTCGTCTTCGGTTCACAGGAGCTCCGCTAATGGATCGGGGCGCCAATATGCGGGCGATCCGGAGTAAGGATATGCAGCCCGAGCTGAAGGTGCGAAGCATCGTACACAAATTGGGCTACCGGTTCCGGCTGCATCGGAAAGACCTTCCCGGAAAGCCTGACCTGGTGTTCGGGCCGCGCCGGAAGGTGATCTTTGTTCACGGATGTTTCTGGCATTCACATAATTGCAAAACCGCCCATGTTCCGAAATCGAACCTGGAATACTGGGGGCCAAAGCTGGAACGAAACAAAACGCGGGATGGAAAGAATATCGAAGCGCTCGAAGCGGAGGGCTGGCAGGCTCTTGTCGTCTGGGAATGCGAAGCACGCGATGAAAACGGCCTGAAGAAACGTCTACGGACTTTCCTTGGCAGGGTGAAACGTCAGCGGGGAAGATTGGCGGCAGCACGATGAAAAAAGCTGAGCAGACCGCCGCGCTCAGCGTATCTCCGGTGTAGGTGAGTATGCGCCCGCCATTGAGTTGCGTTTACTGCGGACGGCAAGCAACGACTAAAGACCACGTCATCCCGCGGTGTTTGCTGGAGAAGCCTTATCCGCCAAATATCCCGACGGTGCCGAGTTGCAGAACATGCAACGAAGGCTACTCGGCTGACGAGGAGTATTTTCTGGCGGTGATGGCGCAGTCTGGTTTCGTTCCCTCGCTCATGCAAAAAGTGGAGGAAGGCGGAACCGTTGACCGTATGCTGGAACGAAGCGCCGGGCTCGATGCGCATTTCGCCGCGTCGATGACGGTTGGCAGCGATGGCCGTATCTTTATCATTCCCGATGAAAGCCGCGTGGCCAGGATAACGCGCAAAGTTGCATTCGGTCTATACTGCCGCCGCTACACGCCCAACGTCATTCCTCCGCTCGATGATTTTCTTGCCCTGAAGCCCGTCCACGACATCGACAACACAAACTTTATTTTCGTGATGGCTCACAACGATAGATTCAGGCCGAGGCCGTGGAAACACGTGCAGACCTTATCCCTGCCGACAAGGGGCAAGGTGCAGGTCTTCGACTATATGTTCGTACGCAACTGGGTCTGGACCGACTTCGGAAGGTTGTTCTGCATTATGCGGTTTCACGAAACTGTGTGGGCCGCCGTCAGATGTCCGCACCCATCGACTAGAAAGCACCCAAAACGGCGGGTCGGGACTAGGCATGCGGGAAATCAGGAACAGCTTCCATTTCCAGGCTCGGACCGAAACGTGGCCCCGGCGGAGGAGGCTTTGGGTTATCCTTTGTGGTGATCGAATCGCTTTGCTTGCGCGATCTCGACCGGATTACTAGTCTTGGGATTTGGACAACGCCTCCCTGTGGCCTTGCGGTCAGCCGCAGACCCCGCGGCAAGCGAAAGTGACACTGGCTAATGGCAAAAATACCGGAACCGGCAAGCCCGAAGGTGAAAAACCCGAAAGACCTCACTCCGCGCTTCGGTATTGGAGAATGGTTCGGGAAGGTGCTGACGCAGATGGATGCTGCGGAGCGCCGCTACTACGCGTCCGAAGTCCTCAAGGAAAAGAAACTCCGCGATAAACAACCTTGCCCATTCCAGCCCCGTAAGCAGGACGCGAAGTGCACGAAGGACGGCGGCGTGTGTTCGCTCCGCCTTTACTCCTACAAGGCTGATGAGAAAACAGGGCGGGCAATGGGGGAGCCTGTGGCGGGTCCCCAAGGCGAGTTGCGCGCGACGTGCCCCTATCGTTTTCATGAAGCGCTCGACGTATTTCATTGGGTCGGGGAAACCATCCTTGGTGACAGCAACCCGAAGCTTGTCGGTGAAGTGGGTTTCCTGGAGGCCAGTGCGACGACCGATGCCGAAGGCGGCGATGACGTTGGACGCATCGATATGGTGCTCGTCAGCAACAAGCCCGTGCCAGGCGCGCCCATGGAGTGGTGTGCCCTCGAAGTTCAGGCCGTATACTTTTCGGGCGACGCAATGCGCGGCGAATTCAAGGCCTTTGCGGATGAGACGGTAGATTGGGTCATCTTTCCCGCCGGCCGGCGGCGGCCAGATCTACCGTAGCAGCGCCCCCAAACGCCTCA
The DNA here is from genome assembly GCA_963745995.1 of Bryobacterales bacterium. GTDB lineage: Bacteria > Acidobacteriota > Terriglobia > Bryobacterales > Bryobacteraceae > Palsa-187. The sequence continues at coordinate 263,102 of CAVUZF010000004.1, read as the reverse complement.
TGCCCCAGCTTCAAATCAAAGTGCCGACCCTCCGCCGCTGGGGCAGAAAGATGGCTGTGGTTGTGGATCGTGCATTTTTCGATTCAGTCGGAGAAATGGATAATGTCGCAGACATCTCCAACGCAGACATTGCCTGGTTCATTGTGAAGTTTGAAGAAGTGCCGGGCAGCAAATATAGCCGGATAGTCCGCGACGAGGTGCGCTACACGACGCTGGAGCGGTCAGTCGATGGCCTTACCGGCGGAAAGCCAGTCCCAAAATCGGTCTTTGAAGAACGCATCTTCGGAAAGATGAAAGCGGCGCCCTCGCTGGAGCAGGCTGAAGAGACTGGGCTTCCTGAAATCGGCCTGCCCGACGAAATAGGGGAATAGTTTTGCAGTTACCCGGAATTCTAGTGATTCACCAAGTGGGCTAATAGGGTCAGGCTGTAAAGAGAATGTCTGAAGAAAACCCAATACAACGGCCAGATGAGGGCGGCGTAAGGAGTGGCGAGTCTACCTCATGCGAGTCGTACTACCGGCGTCTTCATGCTGACTGCGGCGCAGTACTCGATGCGAGCTTTGCGTCGAGCGTAAACAGCCTACATTCGGCAAGTCATAGCTACCTAAAAGATCTTGAGCGCTGGTGTGACGCTTTGACTGGTCGGCCGGAATACGAAATGTTGAAGGCCGCAATGTGCGAATATCAATTCGCTCTTCTCGTTAGTCCAGGGGCACTACCGTCAAGCTTTCATGTCGCTTCGCCTTTCAATGGAGCTATTGCTTGGTGCAGTATATTTTTCAGGAAGTGAGGTGGATTCCGCATCTGGCTTAAAGGAAACCGCGACCTAGTCTGGGCCGGCATTATCGATCAGGACACAGGAGTGTTCTCGAAGAAGTTTGTGGGCGCATTTTTCGAGACTCTTACCGACGAAGCTCAGCACTATAATCTCATCGCAGGGGCAGCCTACAGGGAATGCTCCGAATATGTTCACGGCAACGCCGCGACACATGCATATCTGCCGGGAACCATCACATTCAGCCAAGCTGTCTTTGAAAGCTGGCACCAGAAAGCCAAATCCATGCGCCTCGCAACGTCTTTTGCACTCTGTTGTCGGTACATCCAATTTTTGGATGTGCGAACACTAAACTCGCTCGAAGCGGTGCTCCTTGACAATCTTGGACATCTAGCTGAGGTTCGGGCAATATTGGGGGCGCCAGTGGAGCCACGGACCGATGGCTGATCTTTTTTACCGCACGGAAGATATTAAGCCTGACGACGTTCAGAAGTACTTTGTCGAAACGCAAAGTGACCGCGACATCGTTAACGCGCTGAAGGGACATAACCCGATTATCCTTTCGGGAAGCCGAGGTGTTGGTAAATCGTTTTTGCTTCGAGTTGCAGAAGCCGAGCTGATGAAGGAGATGGCCGAGAACCACGTCTTCCCCGTGTATGTTTCGTTCAGCAAGAAGCTCGCTCATCATTACCAAAGTGGAGCAGCAATTTCAGCACTGGATGCTAGCGAGAGTCTGCTCGCGACTTGTGAGGGCCTTGGAGCAAGCCGGTCTCTTGGGAGCCTTTCCGAAAAGTGTCAGCATATTAAGCGGCGGTGGCAATGTGCCGGACCCAACAAGTAAACTGGCAATCGAGCGTATCGCCGATGCGTTCGAGGAATCGTGGAAACAAACTACCGCAAGCGTCGATCTAAGTGGCCTTCCAAGCATTGATGAATTCAAGGATGCGATTGAAGATCTTTGCCGTGATTTGAAACTGCGCCGTGTGGTCTTCCTGATAGACGAGGCTGCACATATTTTCTTACCAGAGCAGCAGAGACAGTTTTTTACTTTGTTTCGTGATCTCCGAAGTCCTTATATCAGCTGCAAAGCAGCGGTGTACCCTGGCGTGACCTCCTTCGGCGATACCTTTCAGCCAATCCATGACGCTACGATGCTTTCCCTTGATCGTGATGTATTGGGTTCCAATTACGTAGCCACCATGCGCGAGATCGTGGAAAAGCAAGCGGAGAGTGGCCTAATATCCGAAATCGCCCGCCACGGCGAAAACTTTGCAATTTTGGCCTATGCGGCGAGCGGCAATCCACGCGTTTTACTCAAGACCATCGCAAAGTCTCCTCGGGTTGCCGCGCAGCAGGTCAACGAAGTCATTCGCGAATACTATCGTAACGATATTTGGGCTGAACACTCGACGTTGCCAGAGAAGTACCCAGGTCACCGTACGCTGATCGACTGGGGCGCCAGTTTATCGAAAGTGAAGTCCTGCCGGATCTCCAGAAGAAGAATACTCAATACTTGGAGAATCAGCAGACTCCCCAATCAACATGCTTTTTCTGGATTCACCGCGATGTTCCTCAGCCTGTGAAGGAGGCGCTGCGGTTATTGGCCTACACGGGCATTGTCAAAGAGCATGCTTCCGGCATGAAGGCGACACGTAGTGAAATTGGAACGAGGTATGCTGTTAACCTCGGGTGCCTCTTTGCGCTGGAAGCAACGCCAACTGTGAGCGCGCTACGAATTGCAAAACACTTAACCCCGAAAAGAATGAGTGAATTTGGCGTGAATCACCCCGCATATCAAAGTCTGTTGACTGCGGTACCGACGCTGTCAGAAGCAGATGTGGGAGAAGTGCTAAGACGACAATTGGCTAAGTCGGTCGATGTGCTTGATATCACCGAGTGGCAGCGTGCTCGCCTTCGTGACTTCGGACTCACCACAATTGGAGATGTGTTGCATGCGAGCGAAACCAAGCTTCGAGAGATCGCATATGTTGGCGAAGTACGATCACGACGAATGCGCAATGCTGCTATCGCTGCGGTCTACGAGTATCTGTCTGGTTGACAGGGCACTTTACCGCCCGTCCCGATTTATGCATGATAAGTGACGTTACCATTCGTTGGAAGGGCAACAGACGGCTGCGTCGGTTGTTCCGGTGTTGATTTGAATGCGTTGTTGTTAGGGACGATTGTTCTGGTGATTCAGGTGGCCGATGCCGTGTATGTCGGCGTCGATAGCAGGGTGATTTCGATAGGGGCGGAAGTTGCAGACGGGCCCACAAAACCCAAGATCCATCAGGTGGGTGACGTTGTGTTTGCCCATGCGGGGATATTCAAGGACACACAGGGCAAACTCGATGTGAAGGCCGCCGCCGAGGCTTCGATTGAAGCAGGCGGTGATTTGGCACAGGTCGTCGATCGCTTTACGAGTGCCATTCAGCCGCAGTCTGTCGGCAGCACTGCCAGATATGCGCGCACAAAACCCCGCATATTTCAGAGATAAGCTGAAGCGACCGCTGGAAATGCTTTTCGTTTCTGCTCGCGGTGGAGCGCCACACATAATTGTTGTTTTCTTCGAGGTGATAGACCCATCCGCCCCCAAACTGGCTTTTCACGTCACCCGCTTTCGGTGTCCCGGCGACTGTCCAGAGGCCGGCACAACCACCATTGCACTCGGCGAGCACGATGCCGCCGACCGATTTCTGGATACTCATCCCGAGATACTCCGAATGAGAGGGCCAGTCGACGCCATCCAAGAAGCCGTCGCGAACCAAGCATCCGTCACTCCTGATTTTGTGTCGCTGCCGACCATTATGGTATCCATCGACCGTTTGGGCATTCATTTCATCAAGTGAATCAGCTCGCAATCCTGCATTATTTGGTCATCAGAATAACAAGTACGAGGCCCCGATCCCGGCTTGTGAGCGTTCAGTCCCCTGCTTGACTTTCCTAACCCGATAAAATACATTATCGCGTTTAAAACAACCGGGAGAGGGGTCATGGCCAAGCGACCTGCATTCCGGTCAAAACGCGGACGCTGACCGCCGCCCAGTACGACCATCTCTCGGACGTGCCGCCCGAGCTCGAATGGCTCGCCAACATCACCAATAAGAAAACACGGCGGGCCTACAAGATCGATGTCGCGCGAATTCTCGGCCTTCACCGGGCTGCACGGAACCCGCGCAGTCTGCGCACCGTGACGCGCGCGCATGTCATCGCCTGGCGCAAGGATATGGAGGCCGCGTGAGCTGTCGCCGGCCAGCATCCGGCGCAAGCTCTCGGCCCTGTCGTCGCTGTTCGATTATCTCTGCGAGCGCAATGCCGTTGCCGGCAATCCCGTGGATGGCGTCAAGCGGCCGACGGCCAATGGCAATGAAGGCAGCACGCCGGCCCTCGGCGACGCGCAGGCGCGCAAGCTGCTCGATGCCCCGCCCGCGGATACGCTGAAGGGCGTACGGGACCGCGCGATCCTGGCCACCCTGCTCTATCACGGCATCCGCCGCGAGGAGCTGTGCTCGCTGCGCGTCAAGGACATGCAGACCCGCCAGGGCGTCCTGCATTTCCGCGATCAAGGGCAAGAGGGAAAAGATCAGGTTCGTTCCCGTGCATCCGATGGCGCAACGGCTGATCGAGCGATTATCTGGCGCTCGCCGGGCACGGCGGCGATGCTCGGACGGCCCCCTCTTCCGCCCCGTCGAAGAACAACCGCACGGGCACGCTCGACAGGCATCTCGATCCCGGCTCCGTCTACCGCAACATCGTCCAGAAATACGGCCGGGAGACCGGCATCAGCGCCGAAGTCAACGGCCTATGCGTCCATTCGCTGCGCGCGACGGCCGCGACGAACGCGCTCTCCCATGAAGCCGACATCGCCAAGGTGCAGGAATGGCTCGGCCACGCGAATGTCTCCACGACGCGCCTCTATGACCGGCGCAAGAGCAAGCCCGAGGACAGCCCGACATTTCAGTGTGAAGTATTGACCGGGGCCAATGGGCCGTTTATTTCCTGCCGCCCTTTGCCTTCTTCGCGGCTGCCGGTAGCAATGTTGTTGACCGTATCGTTTCCGAAGCTCGCTTCAAAGGTTATAGGTATCGGTGCCGTTCATTTTGAGGCAGGCTTCCGCCGGTCTTTCTAACCACGGATCTCGCGTTCATGATATACGATTACAGCTGTAGCGAGCACCTTACCTTTCCAGATAAGCTCGTACCGGCCTTGGAAAACGTTGGCGCGGTCTTGATCGTGCTGGCGGGCATTTCCGCGCTAGGTGCGCTGGTGCAGCGCCGGTCGGAATTCCGCCCGACGGATATTTTCTCCGGATGGGGTATTGTCGCAGCTTTCATGACTATGCTGGCAGTGTTGTTCTCCCACGCACTGGTGTGGGGGGCACTAATCATTGCAGTGTTGATGTTCGGAGCCATATGGCGTGTGGCGACACGTGGTTACTTTGTTGCTCCTTATTGGCTGCTGGCTCTCTTCCCTGGGGTCGTTATTCTGACAGCAGTCAATCTTGCAGGCATTTCCGGATGGGACGATTTTTCGCACTGGGTGCCAAATGCCATTTATCTGTTTCATAACGACGGAGTACCCAACCCCGCATCGCCGGCCCTCAATTCCGCGTTGCCGAGCTACCCTTATGCCATACCCTTCCTGACATATTTGGCATCGCACGTGGCGGGAGGGTTCTTAATGCAGGGCGGAGCCATGTTCAACTTTCTCCTCCTGCTCGCCTTCGCACCGATGCTGGCGCAATCAACAGTTCCAGCGTCGGTTGTGCAATCTGGTGGACCTCTGGAAGGTGGAACCCCCATCAATTTGCGGACGATCGGGTTAACCAGTTTGGCGCTTTTTGTGACGACCCTTGCTAATCCAAGCTTCAATGCGAGTTTCACGATGACCAATGAAGGCGACACCTCCACGATGGTTCTGGTTGGCGCTTTGGGCCTGTTGTTTTGGCAATTGATTGATGCGCTTCACCACAAGATGTCCCGAAGCGTCAAGGATCTGGCAGCCCAGATTGCGCTTACGGCCACGGCGTTGGTTCTGATCAAGCAAGTGAATTTCATGCTTTTCGGCCTGTTGGTTTTTGCCTTCCTCGTTGTCGCTCGTAAAAATAACGTTCTCAAATCGGCATTGAAACAGTTGCCACTGATGCTCGCGCCTGCGCTTATCCTGCATCTGATCTGGCAGCACTATGTTGATGTGAACATGGGTGGCGGCGGAGTTGATATTGAACCGTTAAGTTTATGGCATTTTGACCTTATCGGACGCATCCTGCACGCCATGTTGGTGGAGGCTATAAAGCATAATGGTCTTTTTGGGTTGACACTTATAACCATCGGGGCAGGAACGGTCAGCCTTTTCAAGCCCCCGACACCTGCCCGTAATTTTGCCTTACTGGCCGCGATCGTATGCGGCGGATATATCTTAATATTGTTCACGGCTTTTGTTGGCTCTACTCTTACCACGCCTGCAATTCTTAGGGCTGCGTTGTTTTATCGCTACACAACACATATTGGTTTGTTGGTAACGGCCTTCCTGTGGATCACAATCCCGCAGTCTGGCTCCGACTGAAAGAACTGTTACCGACTTCCCCGGCATCCGACTTTTTGGCGAGACCCGGTCTCCGAATAGGCTTCAGTTTGTTTTTGGTGTGCGCTCTGCCCATCGCTTTGGCGATCCAAAGCGGCTGGCTTGTTCGAGGAACGAATGCCGCGACCTGCCGCTATCTTGACATTGGTCGTAAGGTTGCGCTAGCGGTTGCGGATCATGCGAGAATTGCTGTCGTTGCTCCGCAAGACGATGGGTATTTCAGGTACGTAGTCAGTTTCGAACTGGCGCTGAGTGAAGCCGATGGCAACCATTCAGCGGCTGTAACCGAGCGATTCAAAGACGTCACCGCATTACCGGAGCTTCAGCAGAGTCTTTTTAACGAAGGGAGAGCCGATGCCATACTACTGCAGGATGTTCCTCCATACCTCTTAGCAACCCCAGTTCTAAACGACAAAGAACGAGTGAAACGCACACTATGCTTCTGCTGAAGGGACAAGCGTGGCAACCTCTGGATTAGAGGCGACCCATGAACAACCCGAGGTCACACCGTCGTCCTGGTGTTTGGTTGCTTTGTTCCGCCCAGAGCACGGCGGGAGAAGGATAGTGTCGGGCGTTCAATAAGGCGATAACTCAGCAGACCGACCACATTCGCTCCGACGATACAGGTGACTACAAAGACGGCCTCGATTGGGACATTGTGGGCCGGCAAGACCATAAAGCACCTGCCCATTGCCGAAAGCGCCAATACGTGTGTCAAATACGTGGAATAAGAGGCATCACCGAGGCGGACTACCCAATCCGGCAGCCGCCTCGCTCCGCGCGTTGTTTCTATTGCCGCGATCCCGTAAACGAGAAGAACAAAGGGGAACCCTATTTTTAGGACACGCTCCCACTGTGCCGTATGCGTCAACACAAACTCAGATGGATTCGACGTGCTGCAGAGGAACCCTATTAATGCAGCCACCCCAATACTCAAAGCCAACGCAGCGTGCCTCGTCACTCCCGAACGAATAGCAAGGCCGACACAAGCGCCGCCTATGAATTCAAAGGTCAACGGGTGCAGGACTACGGCCAAGATTGGCTCGGCTTCCTGTGTGGGTGCGACCGGCAACATGAAGCGGGCGATCAAGACAACGGCACCCCACGCACACAAGCTGCCGATCCGAACAAAGCCGACCATTAGGAGCGCCGCAAAAACGAGGTAGAAGTACACCTCATGCGTTAGCGTCCAGCCGACCGCAAGCAAAGGATCCACAGTATCAGGAACGAGCAGGAATGACCGCCACACCGAAGGCGGATGACTAAAGGAACTGTTGACGATGCCCGGCGCGATCAGCGCCACGATTAAGACAATGCCACTATAGAACCAGTAGGGCGGGAAGATTCGTGTTGCTCGTGCAACGAGAAACTCCCGCCACGATTCACGTGATGCGATTGTCGCCATGATAAAACCGGACAACACAAAGAACAGGTCAACTCCGCACGCCCCGAGGTGAGACCATTCTGGCAGGACCGTGAAGCCGTGGCCGTCCTTTTGCTCCACAATCAACAGGTGCGACAGCATCACCGCATTGGCTGCGACCGCCCGTGCGGCTTGTATTGTTTTGAACTTCACGCGTCCCCGCTTTGCTCTGGCGCAGATTGAAGAGGAAACTAATCGAGGTCAACTCCGCCTATCGGGTGCGTGGCCGCTGCCCTATCGCTGCGGTATAACAGCGTGCGACCGGGCGTCACGGAATATCTGCGCAATGACGGCTGGCGCGAGATCGCCGAATGGTTGCGGGGTCTTGTCCAGACGAAATATGAGGTTGGCGGGAGTAACAGAAGGCACGGCACATGAGAGAAAAAGGTTCTTCCTGGACGCAACTTTTCCCTATAACGAGGCGCGGCGCAGGACGCACGTTTTATTGGTTGATTGATTTTCAGGCGTCGGTCTCTGCTTCCAGTGCACTTAGAGGCACCTCGCCTTCCCTCGGCACGCGCGAAGCAGTTTGGGCCTCGGATTGCTGCCGCGAGCCCCTATTCAGCCGTTGATTTCCTACCGCCCTTCGCCTTCTTTGCGGGTGCCGGAGCCTTCGTGCGTGGCGTTACGGGGCGTGCGCCATATTCCAGTCGGCTCTGAAGAAAGTCGTCTATCGCTTTGATCGGGATGAGATAACGCTTCCCGACCTTCGTGCGAGGAAAATGCCCGAGCCTCACCCAGCGGCGCATCGTGTCTAGCGCGATGTGCAGCTTTTGGGCTGCTTCCTCCTGCGTGATCCAATCCTCGGCGGCCACAACGACCAGTATAGCTCGATTGAAGCCGCCTATCTCCGTGCAAACAAACGGCTTAAGCGCGTGTATGGGTATATTACACATGCTTTTATGATGTTTTCACTTGCGTTGATATGCATTTCACAAGACAATAGATGACAGGCCGTGCTTGCCGCTGAGGGGCAAAATTTGAACGCGGCCTGAAGTATCAAGAAACATCTGTATGAAGTGCATCGCGTCGTGTGTTTTAGCGACCGCCCTGGCCGCCGTCGCCGTTATGCCCGTGAAGGCCCAGGAACCGGCAGCGTCCCGGACAGCGGCAACCGCCGCCAAGCCCGGTGGCGATCAGGTCATCGACGGGCTGAGGTTCCATCCCCTGCCCGGCGGCCGTTTTATTCAGGTCTTCGATGGCAAGCAAAACGCCGGAACAATCATCCTCCCGCCCAATCAACCGCCCATGCTTTCCCCCCTGCCCGGTTATGGCGACAGACTGAAGCCGGCATTTGAGAAATACGTTGCTGGCTCCGCCCAGCCCGCCAAAAACGACACCGTGGCCGTCACGCCGGCGAACACCGGCGCAAGTGACTCGGCTGCGGGAGGCACGTTTGACCAAGCAACCAACACCGTCACGCTGCCTGATGGCGTGAGAGTCAGGTTCGTGGACGACAACACTGTGAAAGTGTCGGGATTCCACGGACAGGACTTCACCTTGCGCCACAAGGGTGCGAGCGGCATCGGCTTTGTCCGAAGCACCGTCATAGCCCCCGCCAAAGGCAAGGTGGGTGGCAGTATCGGGGGCGGCGGCGTGGAGATAAAGCAGGACGGGAGCGGTCGCCTGGTCTACGACTCGTCGCAGGGCACCGCCTACAGGGGAACGCTTACGTTGGCGAAAGGCGTCTCGCAGGAAGTGTCCGACGCCGTCGACCAGGTCCGGCAAGTTCCCGGCCATACGGAATTCGCGCCTCCTGTCGCCAAGGACATCAAGGGCATTTTGAGCCTGTAGCTGTCACCCCTGCGGTCGATGTTCGATTTCGTATCGTATCGAAACCAGCTCAAGGCCAGCCGTATGACGGGCGGCATTGTCCCGCATCCCGCGGTTCGGCTCCTGCAGTCGCCTTTGGGATTTCCCATGACGACGCCCTGGTCCGTCTGCGCCGTCGGGCGGCCAGCCGAGCCGGCCATGCCTGCGTTCGATTTTTCCACCCCTGCGGAGTCTCACGTCCCTGCGTTAAGTCCGGCGTTTCCTCCTCTTTCATTTGATGTCCCACCGGTTGCGCCGTCGTTTCCGGCTGCGCCCCCACTGCAGCACGACCTCGGAATCACTAGCTACGATCGCGAGGACATCCGCCGTTACGAGGAACGCCTGCGCAGGCCGCCGGAGCCGTCCGTGGAAATTCAGGATGTCTGGACAGAACACGGCACGCGGCGCGACGGCAGGGACGGCATGTTGATCCACGCCAGTTTCAGAACCCATAATCTGTGGGGGGAGGGCTTGCAGGCAATCGCCGTCTTTTATTACGGCGACGCAACGCATGGCGCGGTCGAGAGTCTCGCGCAGGATTTCAGCACCAGGGATGGCGCTCTCTGCGTCTATGATTATTTCAGCCCGCCGTTCGGGCGCGCGGTCTATCGGGACTTTCAGCTGTTCCTTCCGCTCGACACTCTTCAACTCCGCGATTGTGGCCTCTGGAATTTCAAATACGCGGTCGTGATCCGCTCAACCGAACCGCACTGGACGGAACTTGCCCGGTCCCCGTGGCGGCGTTTCGAGTTTCGTGTACAGCCGCGCGCGGCATTCCGGGATGTGTGGATGGAGCACAGTGTCTGGTTCGGCGGCGAGAAAGGCATGATGATCCACGCGGCTTTCGAGATCCACAACTCGCAGCACCGCGAATTCCAGGCGATAGCCTTCTTTCACTCGGACGACACGCGAGGGGAACCCGTCCCGACGGACGCCGATGGTTTCCGGACCACGGATAAAAGCCTGTGCGTATCGAAGCGCTTCACGCCGCCCTATCAGTTCACGGAATTCGAGGACTTCCAGCTATTTCTCCCCTACTGGCCCGTCCCTTCCGGATATACATGCGGTCGAGACCTCAAATTCTATATCGCCATTCGCACACAAGACGGAACCTCGACACCATTGATCCGATCCGGATGGCAGCGGTTCCGGTTTACCTAGCGCTATGGCCTGAATCGGTAGTCGAGAGGCCGAACAGGTTCCTGCCGCCGTCTGGGGAACTAAGCCAACCAGAAGGGTTTACTTTTTGCGTCGTCGTCGTGTAACGGCCGTCTTTTGTTTTGCCACGAATTCCGGATCGGCATTCAGGCGCTTCATACGCTCGCTTGATGCCGCTCTAAACACCGGATCGGCGTTCAAACGTCTCATGCCCCTACCCTGCGCCGCTCTGACCTCGGAAGTTTTATGAGCTGCCTCACGCTTTGCCATAAACTCCGGGTCCTCCCGAAACCGCTTCATGCGCTCGCTGGCGGCGGCCCTCATTTCAGGAGTATTGCGCTTGGCTTTAAACTGCGGGTCGGCGTTCAACCGCTCCATACGTTCGCTGGCGGCTTCCGCGTGCTTCGCTGCAATGTCCGGGTCTGCGCGCAGCCGCTTGATGGTCTTGCTGGCCTTTGCCCTGAACTCAGGAGTATTTCGCTTGGCTTCAAATTCCGGGTCTGCGCGCAGCCGCTTCATGCGCTCAGATCGAAGGCGGCGCTGCTCATCGGAAAGACGGTATGCCTTCGCCATTGATGGCCCCTTTACAACTCGCATCGGAGTCCCTGGCAGGAAGACACCGGAAGGTTAGTTATTGTATCAATCTTTAAACAAATGTCGACAATTGGGTATAGATATAGGTGTGTACTGAAGTCAAAAATGACACATAGCGGATGGGAGATAAAGCCGAGTCTCCGACTTAACGATTCTTCATATTTTTTTAATAACTTTCCCCCTTAATGGACGCACTTGCCCGAAGCGGCTGGAAAACTATTGAGGGAGAATCTACATGCTGATCAACATGCGCAAACCTATCGTCGGACAACCGGCGGCGCGCGACGAAGCAAAACGCGGCTTCACCTTAACCGAAATCGCGATCGTTCTGGGGATCGTCGGCCTGATCCTCGGCGCCATCTGGGTAGCTGCGGCGGCTGTTTACAACAATCTGCGGACATCGAAATCGACGACTGAACTTCTCAACGTCGTTCAAAACGTACGTGCGATGTATGCGACATCCGGTCTTGTAGATCCCGCTGCGAATATGACCATCAATACCGCAGAAGGCGTAGGCACTGCCAACGCAACCTATCTGGCGGCTGGCGTATTCCCGAATGATACGCTGAACAACGTGGATCCTGCCCAGGCTACCAAAGCCCTGGATCCATGGGGTGGTACCATCCACGTTGAGTCCGCTCAAAGCCCGGCGAGCGGTGGTACAGATGACTCCTTCGCGGTTGTCTTTGACAATGTTCCGAATGCTGCCTGCATCGGTATATTGACGAGCAACGTCGGTCAGGGGCGTGATCCGAGCATGATCGCCGCTAATGCAGGTGCGGCTAACGTACTCCCCGCAGGTTTGAAAACTCCTGCGGCGAACTTTCCCGGAACAGCCATCGTGACTGCACCGGCTTCGACGGCTCAGGTAGCATGCAACAGCGCCCAAAACACGAATGCCGTAGGCTTTACCTTCAAGGTGAAGTAAGCAAGTTCAGGTAATACTAATACAAGGCGGGAAGCCAAGGCTTCCCGCCTTTTTCTTTGCGCGTGTTGCCGGGTCCTACCAAGGCTCACGTTGGGATTTCCGGTTCCTTACCTCTCCCTTAAGGCCTGCTGTTTGTGGCGGAGGAGCGGCGAGAGCAGATATTCGATGACGTGGCGCGAGCCGGTCTTGATCTCGACGGTGACCGCCATGCCGGGCGTCAAGGTCGACCAGCCGGTCGTCGATCTGCATCTGCGTCTGTTCGAGCGAAACGCGCGCGGAATAGACCAGCTCCTGCCCTTGCGGCTCGCTGCTGTCGCTCTCGTCGCCGGCGTGCTGCTTGTCCGCCGGATTTGTCCGACGGCTTCTCGCGCAGTGATGGCGTCCTGCGACACCGACTGTACCTTGCCGTGCAGCAGCCCGTAGCGGGTGAAGTTGAACGTGTCGATCTTGACCTCGGCCTCCTGCCCGGCATGCACGAAGCCGATGTCGCGGTTCGAGACCATCGCCTCGATCTCCAGATGGCTGTCGGCGGGCACGATGGACAGCAGCGTCTGCGCCGGGCGTCACGACGCCGCCTTCGGTATGCACGGCGAGCTGCTGCACCGTGCCGTCCACGGGCGCCGTCAGCGTCTGCAGGCGGTATTTCTGCGCGGCCTGCACCAGCTGCTCGTGCAGGCTTGCGGCTTTCTGCTCGGCCTCGGCCAGGTCCTTGAGGTTGGTGTGCTTGTACTCGTCCTCGGCCTGCCGGCGCTGCTGCTTGTAGCGAGGCCAGCGGCGCCTTCGGCCTCGGCGAGCCGGCCCTTCTGCACTTGGAGTTCCTGCTGATGCTCGACCAGGTCCTGCTGCGCTGGTCAGATAGTCGAGCTTGCGAGCCATAGCCCTTTTCGAGCAGGGTACTTGCGCGCCTCGGCGCGCTTTTCAAGATAGGGGATGCTTTCGGTCAGCTTGGTGATGGTCGAGGCGACGGCATCCCGGTTGCCGCTGTTCTGCGCGATCTGGTGGTCGAGGTCGCTGAGCTTGGCGCGGATTTCATCCACCTGGTTGGTCAGCAGCGTTTTCTGCAGCGCCATCTGCGCGTCCGTGGCGCCTTCGGGCGGCGATAAAGCTCGCGACCGGATCGTCCGTCAAGTTCGAGCGCCGCCTTCAGCCGCGCCGCGTCCAGCATGGCCTGCATATATTCGCTTTTGAGCCGGTCGCGCTCGGCGTCGCTGATGGTGGTGTCGATCTCGATCAGCACGTCGCCTGTCTTCACCTTCTGGCCGTCCTGCACATGGATGGCATGCACGACGCCGCTTTCGAAGGGCTGGATGACTTTGGTGCGGCCCGTGGGCACGATCTTGCCCTGCGCCGTGGCGATGATATCGACCGAACCGAAGCATCGCCCATAGCAAGCGCAATGACGAAGAACAGCATGATGCATCCCGGCGATGATGCGTGCCGGCGGGCGAGGGCGGGGTTTCGATGATCTCCAGCGCGGCGGGCAGGAACTCGGTCTCGTCGGTTTGGCCGTCAACAGACGCGCATTCGCAGTCAGCGGAGATGCGATCGGATCCGGTCGTTCAGTGCGGCCCAGTTCTGACGATCGCGCACGGGCAGGTCGGCTAAGCCCGGATATCACGTGCCTGATCCGACGAGTCAGGCTTCAGGCTGCATTATGGCCTCCCTGAAGCCGCCAGAGCGATGCATATCGGCCGCCGGTGCGCGATCAGTTCGTCATGCGCTGCCGTCCTCGACGATGCGGCCCTTTTCGATCGTGATGATGCGGTGGCAGTTCCGCACGGCGGAAAGCCGGTGCGCGATGATGATGCACCGTGCGGCCCTGCACGATCTGGCTGCATGTTCTCCTGGATGATGCGCTCGCTTTCATAATCGAGCGCGCTGGTCGCCTCATCGAATATGAGGATGCGCGGGTTCATGATGAGCGCCCGCGCAATGGCGATGCGCTGGCGCTGCCCGCCGGAGAGGTTCGCGCCGCGCTCGCCGACATGCGTGTCGTAGCCCTGCGGCAGTTCGAGGATAAATTCATGCGCGCCCGCGAGTTTGCGCCGCCTCTATGACGCGCTCGATCGGCATGCCGGGATCGGCAAGCGCGATATTGTCGCGGATCGAGCGGTTGAACAGTACGTTTTCCTGCAGCACGACGCCGACCTGACGCCGCAGCCACGAGACATCGACCATGGCGCAAGATCGACACCGTCAACCAGCACGCGCCCGCTTTCCGGCACATAAAGCCGCTGCACCAGCTTGGCGAAGGTCGATTTGCCGGAACCCGAAGGGCCGACGATGCCGATCACCTGCCCCGCCGGAATGGCAATATTGATGTCGTGCAGAATCTCCGGGCCATCGAGCCGTGTAGCGGAAATGACATGCTCGAAGCTGATGTTGCCCTTGATGTCGGGCAGCGCCGTGCGGCCCGGCGTGAATGCCGGCTCCGGATGGGTATTGAGAATATCGCCCAGCCGGTCGATCGAGATCCGCGCCTGATGAAAATCCTGCCAGATCTGCGCGAGGCGCAAGACCGGCTGCGCCACGCGGCCCGCCAGCATGTTGAACGCGACCAGTTCGCCGATGGTCATGTCGCCGCCGATGACGGCCTTGGCGCCGAAGAAAAGGATCGCCGCCGTCACCAGCTTGCTGATAAGCTGCACGCCCTGGCTTGCCCAGTTGCCGAGATTGGAGACGCGGAAGCTGGCGCGGACATAGCCGGCCAGCTGCTCCTCCCAGCGGCGCTGCATCTGCGGCTCGACCGCCAGCGCTTTGAGCGTTTCGATGCCGGTGATGCTTTCGACCAGAAAGGCCTGGTTTTCCGCGCCGCGATTGAACTTCTCATTGAGGCGGCGGCGGAAGACCGGCGTCACCAGCACCGAGATCGCGATATAGAACGGAAACGAGACAAGCACGATGCCGGTCAGCAACAGCGAATAAAACGCCATGACGGCAAGAAACACGAAGGTGAAGAACAGATCGATGACGAGCGTCAGCGCCGAGCTGGTCAGGAAATTGCGGATATTCTCAAGCTCGCGCACGCGCGCGACGCTGTCGCCGGTGCGCCGCGCCTCAAAATACGCAATCGGCAGCGCCGACAAGATGCCGGAAAAGCCGCGCGCCAAGCTCGACATCGATGCGGTTGGTGGTATGCGAGAAGACATAGGTGCGCAGCGCCGTCAGGACGCTCTCAAAAACCGAAACCGCCACCAGGCCGATGACGAGAACATCGAGCGTCGTCAGGCCCGCGATGCACCAGCACCTTGTCGATGACCACCTGAAAGAACAGCGGCGAGACGAGCGCAAAAAGCTGGAGGAAAAACGAGGCGACCAGCACCTCGCCGAGCAGCCGGCGGTATTTGTGCATGGCCTGCAGAAACCAGGTGATGTCGAAGCGGCGGGCCAGTTCAGCCAAGCCCTGCCCGGCGCGTCATCAGGATGAGCCGCCCGCTCCATTGGGCCTCGAACTCCGCGCGGCTCAGCGACTTGCGGACGGCCGACGGCCGGGTCGTGGATAAGCACGCTGTCATCCGCGACTTTGCCGACGAATGAAAAAGCTGCCGTCGCGGCGCTCGGCGATGGCCGGAAGCGCGGTTTTGCAAGGCGTTCCCAGTCGCTTTCGATGACGCGCGCCTTGAGTTTCAGTTCCTTCGCGCAGCGCAGCATCTCGGTCGTGCCGATGGTGTCGGCCGTATTGATGCGCGAGCTGTTCGCGATCGGCGGCGATGCCGTGAAAGCGCAGCAGCAGTACGAGCGCCGACACGCCGTGGCTGTCGGGCGAGTGGAGGTATCGGATTCGGGCAGCATACATCCTGCTTACTGCGATGTTGACTGGGCGTTCGGGCGGGACCTTATAGCGCGCATCATCCTCTGCTGAATCCCACCCACTGGTTCCTGCACGTCGTCGTAATGGCGCTTGGGATCGTAGGGCTCAACCGGCAGCTTGAGGTTTTCAGCGGTCAGCTGGCCGACGGCGGCCTTGATCTGCAGCACGGCAAAATCCCTGTCGTGCTGCGATTTGACCTGATCGATTTTGGCGTCCAGCAGTTCCTGCTCGGCATTGAGCACATCGAGCGTGGTGCGCGTGCCGACTTTCGATTCTTCCTTGACGCCTTCAAGGGCCTCGCGCTGCGGCATCGACCTCGGTCTTGTCCGCATCCAGCGCCGCTTCTGCGCCGTCTGAAGCGCCTGCCATGCGTTGTCTGCGGTCTCATGGGCCTTGTGGCGGGCTTCGTCCAGCTCCATCCCGCCGCTGGCTTACGGTCTGCTCGGCCGCCCGCGCTTTGGAATAGTCCGCGCCGGAGCGGTAGAGCGGCACGGTCACCTGCACCAGCACCTGGCTGGAATCCTCGCGTCCGGGAATGGTGATGTTCTGGCCCTAGTTGCGCGTGGTAGTTGCCGACCAGATCGACTTCCGGCAGCAGGCTGCCTTTGTTGAGCTCGATCTCCGGCATCGCTTCCTCGACTGCGTACTGCGCCGCGACCACTTCGGGATTGCTGCGTTTCGGCAAGATGAAAGACCTCGTCGAGCGTTCTGGGCGAATCAGGATCGAGGGCGGGAGCCTTGCAAGCTTCTCCGGCGCATTGCCGACCAGGCGCGTGTAACGTAGCGCGATCCTGCGTGAGCGTGCTCTCCGCCTGAAAACGGGTGACATGGGCGCGCGCGAGGCGCGATTCCGCCTGGCGCACGTCGGTTTTGGTCAGCTCGCCCACCTTGGCGCGCACGCGGGTCTCCTTGAGCTTTTCTGCGCAGCACGGCTTCATTGTCGCGCTCGTAACTCCAGCACTGCCTCATCGCGCACGACGCCGAGATAGGCCGACGCCGTATCGAGAAAGAGCTGCTGCTCGGCGTCCTCCAGCTTGGCGCGTCCTGAGAGCACCTGTTTTTCGGCGGCTTCCGTTTCCGATCCGTGCGAAAGCCGCGAAACAGCGGCTGCGTCACCTGGGCGCCGTAGCCGCGTGTCGTATCCGCGAATTGGGCGTGCCGAACGGCGGCTGTCCCGGAATATATTGATAGGTTTTGCCGATCGTTGCCGTCGCATCGATGCTGGGCCGCCAGTGGCTTAGCGCCTGCGACACCTGCTCGTCCGTGGCGCGAAGCTTGGCGCGCGCGGCCTGCAAGGAAGGGTTGTTCTGATAGGCCTGTACCCAGGCTTGTTCCAAAGTTTCCGTTTCGGCGTTCGCTGTTACCGGAAGCACACAACAGAAAACCAACAACCAGGAAACGCACAAACGCATTCGAAGTTCATTTCAGGTTCAGGTGTGCCAGGCCGCCGCGATGGCAGATTGGAGCGTCGTGTCACTGGGCATACTCCCTGCCGTCGCCGGGTTGAAGCTGGGGTTGGCCGACGCGTAGGTCGCCATCGCCGATACCAGCGACGCCACCTGGGTGTCTAGCGTGAGCCCGTCCGCAGTGAAACTGCTGAGCTTCGAGGCGTTATTGCTGTACCAGCCGTTAATCGTGATCTTGTCGGAGGTCCCGATCAGATCGATTTCAAGGTTGTTGCCGCTTTGCTTGAACCAGAGGTTCTCGTCGGTGGTGCTGCTCGAAAGGAATTCGAGGACGCCGTTGGCCGAGGATTTGGAGCCGGCGTTGTTGATCGTGTCGGCCCCGAAGCTTGAACCAAACTCATAGGTGTTGACGCCGGTGCTGCCGCTGGTCATCGTATCGTTGCCGGTTCCGGCGATCATCGTCGTGTTGCCAGAGCCTCCCGTCAAGGTATCGCCGCTGCCGTTCCCGGCTTGCAGCGTGTCGGCCCCCGAGCCGCCCGTCAGCGTCTGGCTATTCTGGTTGTTGCCGATCAGCGTCACGTTCGAGCTATCGCTGCTGGCGCTTAAATTATAAGTGCTACTCGTCGTTTTGCTGCTCAGATCGTAAGTCCCCGCCCCTGACGCGTTAATCGTCCCGTTATTGGTCAGAGTGGTGAAGCCGCTGAACTGGCCAGCCGTCAGTGTAGCCGTGCCGGCGCCAAAATTGAGTGTTTCGACGTTGGTTATGGAGATGTTCGTGATATTGCCGACATTGTCCACGAGGGTATCAGTACCGGCGCCACCATTGATGCTTGTGCCGCTGACATTAAAACTGGTTTTGAACGTGTCGTTTCCGGTGCCGCCGGTCATGGTGTCCACGCCAGAACCGGCGTTGAAGGTGTCTCCGCCGTTGCCGCCGGTCATGGTATCGGCGCCGGAGCCGGCGGTCAGCGTGTCGCCCGTGCCGCTGCCAGCGGTCAGCGTATCCGTTCCGGAACCCGCCGTCAGCGTCTGGCTGTTCTGGCTGTTGCCGATCAGCGTCACGTTCGAGCTGTCGCTTGTAGCGTTCAGGTCGAATGTTCCGCTAACCGTCTTGCTGCTGAGATCGAAGGTCCCCGCCCCGACAGGGGTCAGCGACGAGCTTCCCGAGATCGTGCTGAAGCCTGCGAACTCGCTGGCGGTCAGCTTTGCGTTACCACTGACGCTCAGGGTCTCCACGTTGCTGATCGTCATACCCGAAATATCGATGCTGGCGTTCAAGGTATCCGTGCCCGCACCGCCATTGATGCTCGTCCCGCTCACCGCGGTGCTGACATGGAAGGTGTCGTTTCCGGTGCCGCCGGTCATGGTGTCCACGCCCGATCCGCCCCAGAACGTGTCACCGCCGTTGCCCCCCGTCATGGTATCGGCGCCTGATCCGGCGGTCAGCGTGTCGCCCGTGCCGCTGCCAGCGGTCAGCGTATCCGTTCCGGAACCCGCCGTCAGCGTCTGGCTGTTCTGGCTGTTGCCGATCAGCGTGACGTTGGAGCTGTCAACTGTAGCGTTGAGGTCAAATGTTCCGCTAACCGTCTTGCTGCTGAGGTCGAAGGTCCCCGCCCCGACAGGGGTCAGCGACGAGCTTCCCGAGATCGTGCTGAACCCGCTGAACTCGCTGGCGGTCAGCTTTGCGTTACCACTGACGCTCAGGGTCTCCACGTTGCTGATCGTCATACCCGAAATATCGATGCTGGCGTTCAAGGTATCCGTGCCCGCACCGCCATTGATGCTCGTCCCGCTCACCGCGGTGCTGACATGGAAGGTGTCGTTTCCGGTGCCGCCGGTCATGGTGTCCACGCCCGATCCGCCCCAGAACGTGTCACCGCCGTTGCCCCCCGTCATGGTATCGGCGCCTGATCCGGCATTCAGCGTGTCGCCCGTGCCGCTTCCTGGCCGTCAAAGTATCCGTTCCGGAGCCGGCGCTGAGTGTCTGGCTGTTCTGATTGTTGCCGATCAGCGTAACAGCCGATGGGTCGCCAACCGCGCTCAGGTTGAAGGTACCCGTCACCGTCTTGCTGCTGAGGTCGAAGGTCCCTGCTCCGCTGGTGTTTAACGAAGAGGTTCCCGTGATCGTGCTGAAGCCGTTGAACTCGCTAGCTGTCAGCGTTGTGCTGCCGAGAACATTCAGTGTTTCAACATTGCTTATGGTAAGGCCCGAAATATTCGCACCTGTACTGACCGTATCCGTGCCCGCTCCCCCGTCGATACTTCCACCACTACCCGTGGTCCCGACGTTGAATGTATCGTTGCCGCTGCCGCCGGTTATTGTATCGACGCCGCTCCCGGTATCGAAGGTATCCCCGCCGCTGCCGCCGGTCATTGTTGTAGCGCCAGTCGACGCAATGAGAATGTCGCCTGTTCCGTTGCCGGCCTCTAACGTGTCTGTCCCGGTACCACCTGTGAGAGTTTCGCCGTTCTGGTTGTCGCCGATTAAAGTGACATTCGAGCTATCACCGTTAGCGCTGAGGCTGAATATTGCGGTCGCCGTCTTGCCGCTCAAGTCGAATGTTCCGGCACCACTGGCCGTCAACGTCCTTGATCCTCCAGCAGTAAGATTGCTGAAACTGTCGAATTCACTTGCAGTCAGAGTTGCATTGGCGTCGGCCTGAAGAGTCTGAATGTCATTGAAGACAAGTTGCGGGAGGTTGGTGAAAAAGCTGGTGACTTCCAGGATGTTATTGTAGCCGGCCACTCCCTGAGCAATTCCACCTGCCGTATCTGTCATGAACGTTACATCACCGAGATTATAGTTCGGTATGAGGTAGTGCAAATTATCGACCGTGCTTTGAGTCAACGGCAGGCCGGCGCTGGCAAAGTCGGTTGCCAGCGTGCTGTCAAACGTGCTTTTCGCAACACCGAGGTCAGTAGCCAACTGGTCCATGAACTGGCCCATGCCGGCGAGGTACTGAACGGCGGTCGCAGGATCGGACGGAATATTGGCGCCGATCGCCGTCATCAGGGCCGAGAAATCCGTCGTGCCGGTCAGGCTGTCTGTGCCGTAGTCGTAAGTGACGCCGGACAGATACTGAGCCAACGGTCCCTGGGCCAGCAATCGTTCCTTTATAACGGCGAACAATGTATTGTAGGATTGCTCTAACGGATATGCTCTCGCCTGAAGCGGATAGGTCTCGCCGGTGTAATCGGTGTAGGTTTCACCCAAAAATGCTTGGAGGGCTTCGAGATCCTGCGCATTGATATAATCGCCCTGACTTGTGGGATCGACGCCGTCGACCCCGGCCCAGCGATAGATGATGTCCTGCACCTGCTGATCAAATGTCGCCGCGTCGGAAATGCTGTCCCCCGCAAGGTCCTGAACCAAGCCGAGGAGCGTCGAATCCTGACTCATGGCTATGAAGAGATCGGGCACAGTGCCGTACCCGCGCGCATTCGGCAGCACCAGTACGGCAGGATCCAGGGTGTAGCTGCCGCCGTATATGGAATTCATCTGATCGTCGTCGAAAAACGCGTCGTCCACATGGTGAGTGGAGACGCCGCTCTGTGTAAAGGTGGCCACGTACCCCACATCGTTGCCGTTGACTAACTCGTTCGTCTCGGAGCTATTGAGATTAATCGAGGTGATGCTGAGACTGGACAGGGTATGCACCTCGCCCGAATCCGCCGTGCCATTGCCGTTTGTGTCTTCCCAGATATAGAGGCTGGAGAAGCCGGTGTCGGATGAATTGATCACGCCATCGTGGTTGGTGTCCAACGATTGAAGCGCCGTAAAGCCGTTGGCAGCCGTAGCACCGATGAGGTTGCTCGCGCTTGTAGGGTTGCTCGAATTCACCAAAATGCCGGTCGTACTACTCACCCACCCCGTGTGAATCGCAAAGCCGGTGTTCTTCAGATCGAAATACGCGCTGGAGCCGGCAAGCGAAGTCAGTTGCACCCCAGTGCCGCCGCTGCTCAGGTCAAACAAGATCGGATCGGTCTGGCTATGGCTGAACTGAAATTTCACTAAGGGGGTGAATCCGCCCATGAACACGGCGCCACCGTAAGGAAATGGAAATATTGGGTTTTGGGAGCTATAGTCATACGAGCCGGATATTGTACCCACGATGACACCTTGGCTCATCCCCTCAAAAGCAATTATTCCATTTACTAGTGCGGCCAATTGATCACTTGAAAGAGCTGAGATAACCGTGTTGCCGCTGACACCAACCCTCTTCGTCAGAAAGTCATCGTAAGCAGTTGTATCGTTCTCAAAGGACGGCGCATAAGCGTCCATCGTGTCGTCAATTGTGTCTGATCCATACGTGCCGGTAATTACGTTGACTAAGGCTGTTTCACCAGACCCATATGTCGGAAAGATTGCGAACCCATTCGGGTCTACACCTATTGCTCCCGCAGCTTCGGCCGCAGCCCAAGTCGAGTATTTCAAGTTTCCTGGATTGTTATTTCGCCAAGAAAGGGCCCCACCAATCTTGGTGAACGTTGTCGAATCGGAATTTGTGTAGACGCGTGTATTGGAGTCTGGGCTAGTTACGCTTACAACGGTCACGGCATCCTCCCTCGATCATTTGACGGTTTCGTCAGCGAATGTCTGCATTGCTCGATAAACCTCGTCGGCAGAGCATAATTCATCTGTTGTCTTATGCTCCGTTACTTTCTGAAAGAAGACTCGTGACTTGCCATGCCCTTGTTGAAGTGAGGCTTTGCCGACTTCAGTAAGTTGGAATAGCCTTAATGTCTGGGGAGCGGGCGCATTTTGGGGGATTATTTCTGTCGACTTGTCAGTCGATGATCTGTTCGCCACGACCAAATAAATCGACGCCTGTTTTCTAACGAGAACTATTTTCTCAAGACTACACTCAGCACTGTCCCAGTCATGGACTTGTATGTCTTTGTTCCCGTCATAGATCCTGATCGTCTGCAAAAAGGCACTCCGTGCGTTATGAAACTCGGGAACCGAGCTGTAAAAAGAGATATCAAACCGGCTTCGCGCATCATAAGTGTCATTCCAGGCTTTGATCACAACTGCAAGAGGGCCGAGTTCATCATTTGTGTACGAGTTAATCGACTGATCGAGTTGGTCACCTCTTATGGTCAGCGCATTCGTGTCTACGGCAAGGCACTTGTCTGAAGGAGCAAGAAGTGACAGGAGGAGGGTTACGGCAAATACAGTTAGGAGAAGTCTGTTCATGGTAGTGCTCCATTTGCACCGTACAGTGGTCGAAGTGGCTACACGTGGTTGTTACGGAAAGATGACAGGTGAGTGCCGAGTGTCAGAACAAGTCGGAGCCCTTCGTCATGACGTATCACAGTTTCCACTTTGCAGGAATGCAGGCTTCGTGGTTCATGCCGAAGGCAGCTTAATGTGTGGAAGCGGGTAGGGATGCTGGTGAGACGGTTGCAAGCGCTGTTATCTGGTTTTCGGTAACACAACCATGCGTTGCGGTCAAGATTAAGTATTGATACCTTACGCGCACGTTCCACCACCACGACATGAGGATGAGGTTCTTGATAGCGGTAGAATCGTCCGCATGGAGCTGAAGAGCAAGTTTGACTGGAACGCACTCGGGGAGCTGGCCGAAAAGCGCAAGGCGGCAGAGGCAGCGGCACTCGAAGCCTGGTGGAACGAAAACGCTCATCCCGGCGAGAGATTTGATCCGGAGAAGGCATCCGTGCTGCTGCTTCACAAGGTCAGAGAATACGAAGCGGCTCTGCTACGTATCGCCGGAAAGGCGGAAGAGCAAAGGGCTCTGATGGATCACCGCGAAAGGACCGGACTGGAAGTTCCGGAATCCGACCGTCAACGCTTCTTCGCCTGGCTCAAGACCGCCCACATCGCGGCAGAAGTTCTGGCCCGCCCTGCCCTTGTCACCGCCCTGAAAGATCTGGAACGCAAGCAACCCTAAATCCTGCGCCAGCTCTGCGTCATGCGTTCCCTTTCGCCGATCGCTTCCGGGTACGGCGCGCGGCGACTCTCTTGTTGTGCGAATACATGAAAGCGCGCCGCTTGGAGCGTGGCCCTGTCGGGCCAATGGGTGGTTCTCGTGCCGGCGGAGTTTGCGCGGCCATTTCACGGGCGCGCTGCAAGGCGTCGTCGAGATCCTCGGTCTGGTATTCGGTATCCGTCGTGCCGTTGCGGAAATTCAACCGGTAGTGTCCGGGCGCCTGCTGCAGCACGAGGCCGAGGGCCTTCAGTTTTTCACAGGCGATCTGAAAAGGTGTGGTGTTCATGAGCTGCTCCTTGCTGGGTGAGTTGTCATTTCTTTCGCTTCAACCTCCGGGGCCGGGGCTGGTAAAAAGTCCCGGATAAATCGCGCGGATTTGCGCCATGCTCCAGCCGGCACGCAACAGTGCGTTGATGAGCTCGCCGGTGCTGTACGGCCGCTCGGCAAAGCCGGTGACCGGGGCATGGTTTTCATTTCGGGATGCGTGGTGATGTCCGTGATGGATGGGGCCAGGCTCGGCGTCTCTGGTCAGTCGCGCGAAGCGTGCGAGGCGGGCAAGCGTGAAAGGTTGCGCGGCAATTCGGAAGGCGGCGTGGCGGGCCCCGCTGCGGGGGCCCTCGCTGTTTCCGCTCTTGCCCCTTTCAGGTTGTCGCCGGAGGATGGAGGCAGTCCACCGGCTCTCATCGTTCTCGTCCGCGGTCCTTTTCTCGTTCGGCGACATACCGCGCGAGGTCCGTCGTGCCCGCGGCTTCCGCTTCCCGCATGCGCGCGGCGATTTCTTTTTCGCGTTTCTGCGCGGGCGTAAGGACAGGGTCAACCAATTCAAACAAACCCTCGGCCAGCTTCCCGGCCGCGCCGAGCGCCTTGCCGACCACGTCGACGCCCCTCTTCACAGGAATTGGCGGACGCCTGAGACCCGTCACTTCGGTCAGAACCCTCTTGAGATTGCGGCCAGTTGTCGATCGCATGTAGCCGGGTTGCTGCGCCCGTTTCATCCGTTCGGCGTTGCGGTTATCGCGTAACAGGTCCCGGAAAGCCTGCACCTCGTTGATGCGCTGCTCCACGCGGGCCTTGAGCAATGTTTTGGTGGCGTCGATGCCCGGCATCTCAGCCCGATCAAGCCCTTTCAGGAATTTCTCGATCTCCGGCAGCGATCTGCCTGTGGTGCGGTCGTTCAGCCGGGTGACGCGCGGCTCGTTGATCTTGCCATCGGGTCCGTAGGCCATGCCCGGCTCGGCAATGGCGACAATCTCGCCCTCGCGGTAACGCGGCGCCCAGGTTCCTTTCTTCCGCGCGGCCTCTGCCTCCTTGCGGCTGCGCTCGGCTTCCTCTTTCGTGACGCTGGCGAGGGCAATCCCCTGCTCATCGAGGGCAGCACTGAAGGCCTTGGCGTTGTCGCTGTGATGGTAGGCGGTCCAGATCTGCTGGGCGGCGCCCCTGAGATTATCGGGCGGTTCATGCCGGCGGCTCGTCACGGGTGGCTTCCCTCGCAAAATCCTCAAAATGATAGCCCGGCGACGTGGTGGTTCGCTCCGGCTGCGGCGGCGACAACGGCCATTCTTTTTCCCTACCGTCCCGTCTCTTTCTCTCCTGCCCCGGCTCGACAAAGCGTCGCTCCCGCTGTTCTTTCTCGATCGCGGCCTTGGCCAGGGCTTCTTCCCATTCGATCTCGTGCCGGACGGTGTCGCGGTCAGCCTCAAGCCCGGCAATCTTCTTGTCCCGATACTGGGCCCTGGCCTGTTCAACCGTGGGAATGCCGTGGAGATCGACGCCTTGCATGAATGCGCGCAGTTCCCTGGTGTTGATGCCGTCGATGCGCCGGGCAAGGCTGTGCTCATGGCCGGCGCTGTCCATGATGCAGAAGGCGCGGTTCCCCTCGACGAGTTGATAGCCGTGCTGCCGGAGGCCTTCGACAAAATCCGCGCCGTTTTCGCTCCCCCGGAAGATCGCCGTGACCTCGGCGGTGATGCCGCGAGGATCGAGGCCGCTTTTCATGCCGCGAAACATCTCATAGGATTTCGGATTGCGGCGCTTGCTCTTTTCCGGGTCCCTATCGAGAAGACGGGCCGTCCGCTCGAATCCCAGCGTCAGCTCGATCTCGTTCGCGGCGGCCTCGCAGATTTTCGGGTTGAGCCCGTCCGGGAAGGCGCGCATCTTGCCGAGGTCGATACGGCTCCAGACGACATGCCGGTGTGTGCGCCCCTCCTTCTCATGCTCGATGACGATACGCTGCTGGCCCTCGGGAATGCCGCGCTGCTTCTCGAATATCTCCAGCATCCGCTCCCACTGCCGCTCGGTGGGATGCTCATGCGGGCACGGATTGAAGCTGGCAATATACATGAAGTTCTTGCAGCGCGTGAGGCGGGCGTCCTCCTGCATCTCGAACATCATGTCGCGGAGGTCGTCCGCTGCGAGGCCGCGCTTCTCGATCACTTCGGCGCGGACGTTTTCCCTGGTGTCCTGAAGATGGCGGGACCAGAAGCCAACGCTGCGGCGCGACGCTCCCTTGATATACACTAGCTGCCGCCTTTCAGCAGTTCGAGGGCGGCCCGGTAAAAATCCCGGACCGCCTTCGCGGCATCGACCAGTTCTTCCACATCGACAATGTCGCCGCGGTTGGCGAGCTTCAGCAGCTGGGCGAGGTTGCCGTCGACGCGGCCGGCGGCGCCCTTGAGCTGGGCCAGCAGCGTCTCATCCGCCAGAGGGCGGCGCACGGCGCGGGTCTCTGGCCGATCAATTGCAAGCCAGCGTAGATAGGAGCCGACCGTCAACCCGTGCGCATCGGCGTCCATTTTGATCCTGTCGCGCTCGGCGACAGACACGCGGGAATAGACCCGCGGATAGACCCTGCGGCTTTCTGTGGCTTCCTGTTTCGCTGTCGGTTCGCTCATCCGATAACGCCTCAATGCACAACACATACGGGGGTCAACGGGGGCGGAGCCCCCTTGCAAGGCGTGTTTGCGACAAGGCAGCCGAAGGCTGGCTGTCCGACAAACACACACCTTGTCATCCCGCACTATCCGGCTGTTACGGCGTTGACTGAATCGAAGAATCACTCGCGCCGCAAATCCTTTTTTCTGAAGCGTTCCGCGTGCGGAACGCTCTGTGGATAACCGACGCGAAGGGCAGGCCGCTCCGCGCCCTGCCCTTTGTGTTCCGCATACAATTTCACCGCGCGCGTGAGAGCACGCCTGCGTATTCAGCCGCGAAGGCGTGGGCAGTAGGAAAGAAAATTGATCGCGGGTTGAAATAAGGGACGCGCCCGAAAGCGCGTCCCCGCTGCAGGTCATAGCGACTGGCCCTCTCTTTCGTAGCGGTATGCGAGGGGGTGGCGTGTGGTCATTTCTCGATCTCCACGGCGGTGAACGCGGCATAGGTGATCTTGCGCATCAGCGGCGAAGGCTGGAGCAGCTTTCGGCCGATCTGGATTGCTTGCCGCTGATCCACCGCGAACACCGTTATCGCGAGGGTCTCGTCGCCGGTTTCGATGTCGCTGACATAGACATCGAAGGTCTTCTTCTCCAGCTTCGCCTTGCCGTATCTGCGCTTCGAGGGCACGGGTGAAACGACCTGACTGCGGCGAAACGGCTCGGTTGAAGGTTTTCTTCCTCTGGGCATGTTGTTGTCCTTTCTCGTTGGTTTTGGGTTGCAGCAGCTGCTGCAACCCTGGCTTCGCCGAGAACGGGGGTGTGGCTGTCCAACCAAAAAGTGAGCAACATCGTCTGTCTTTTTGCGCCTATCGGCAAAAAGCAACGATGTGTGTCTCAGTTTTCTTTTTGGTTGACAGCCGAGGGGGACGGAGTCCCCTGACAACTGCTGCGGTAGCAGCGAATAGGCTTTGACCACGCCGTCGATCTCTGGCCAACGGGTTAGGACGGCTTTCTCTCGCCGCGTTCGTAGAATTCGCGGCCGTCGAGGCTATTGTGAACCACAAGGCCTTCATCGTCGGTCGGAGCGCACCAACAGTCGGTAAGCAAATGCTCGCGGAGATCGTTGACCGGACAGACGTGGTTCCTGACGACCTTCCATGCCATCCCACGGGGCGCCTGCTCATCGCCTATTCCTTGTTTGGACAATTGCCCAATCTGGGATTCCCGCCTTTTCATGCATCTCCCCCGCATCGCCGAATGCGGGCTGCCTTGCACGGCACCGCGCTGTTTCGACATACAGAAGAAGCTGGAGATTTTCCAGCCGAAACTGCCACGGACTGCAGACGTGACCGGCCTCAGTCCTGCCCCAGGGCAGAGCTGATACAGGGCAAGCGTCTGAGAGAGCGATGAGCAGCGCACTGACTACAGAGGTGTGCTTCGTGGTCCCGGCGACGTCCGGCGGAACTATCAATCCTTTGTGCGGCGCGCCACTGTAGGCCCGAGGAGATTTCCAACGGCCTCGGCGATCATGTCGCCGGTATCGATGCCACGTGAGTCTGCAATTGACTGAAAGGCAGCCCACGTCGTTTTGTCGAAGATCAGGGCGACATGGTCGCGATCGAGGATTTTCCATTCGAGGTTGAGCCGCATCATTTTGGTTTGCCTTCCTGCTATGGGTGGCGGGAGAAAGGGCAGGGCACTCGTGGAGCGCCCTGCCCCGGTCGGCTAGGCGGCCTGGTCTTCCGGCTGCTGAGCCTGACGGTCGTTGGCCCGGAGCTCGTGAATCTCGCTGTGAGCCTGATCGGCAACTTTCGCCAGCAAGAGCAAGTCAGCGGCGTTGAAGCTGTCTGGAGCGCTGCCATTTGCCGTCATCGTCCTTGTAGCTGCGTTCGAAGGTGACGGAGTAGAAGGTATCACCCTTCTGGTTCTCGTTCCGCCAGATCGCGGCGGATACCGGATGGAGACGTGATCTTTGCGGCGGGTTTTTTGTTGTCTGACATGGTGTTTCCTTTCGTGTGATGGGCTGCATGATCGCAGCCGATGCACATCCCCTAGCGCGTCCTCACAGGCGGGAATGTCAAAAGCGCGCAGCGGTATCGCAGGAATTTTGTCTGCGCGAGGAGCGTAGCGAGCACGCAACAAAATTCCGAGAAACCACCTTTTGACAGGCACGCCGGACGCGCTAGGGTTTGCATCGGCCAGGACTGCGAATATGCGGCCCTGAAATAGCGAAGGCAAGAACGCCGGAACCGGAAAACAGAGCGGATAGCAGGAAGAGAAGCGGGTCGCTGGAATTCGATCCCGGCGTTGCACACTCCGATATTACCATAAACGGACTGATAATACGGTAGGCGTTAATTAGCCGAGCTTCGGGGTTGAGTGAGCGCGGCGTCCTGCATGAAGTCCGGAACGAGGTACGTGCTTTTTCAGGACTGAAACGTCTTTCTCCCGGATATAGAACTGATCGGAAGCGGGGCATTTGATGACGTCGAGCGGTTTTTCCGTCGGCGCCGTTCCCTTCGTAGCCCAACGCCACATCGTGTGATGGTCAACGCCAATGGTGCGAGCCGCGTCCGTCAGGCCAATGTAGCCGCTCTTGTCGTCGGTGTCTCCGAGAGTGACCTTCCCGGCTGGTTCCTGCGAAGGCCATTTGACGAAACGTTGCGTGGCTCTTTTGATGGCGTCTTCGCTAATGAAATATTGGTTCGCGGGTGCGAAATAGTAGGTCTCTAGGGGCCGTCCGTCGAATTTCGTCTTTTTGTTGATCCAGTGCATCAGCGTTGATCGAGGTGCCTGGATTACGGGCGCGGCAACGGACAGGGGAAAGTAACGTACCCCGTCGTGAATAAAGCTCTTGTCGAAATCAAGCATCCGCCGCTCATCGGTTCGTATCTCGGGCGGGGCAATGCTAGGCGAAGCTGGGGGCGAGACGCCAGCGGATTTTGGCTGAAATAGTTGCGTGAGGTAGGCTTCGCATTCCGGCGTTACACCCCGCACGCCTTCTTCGCCCACAAGTTTCCTCGCCTGGTCGAAAACTCGCTCGGATTCTTGAGAAGTTAGACCCCGCACCGCAGCCTGAGTGACGCGCGTGAATAGCTGGTCGAGGGTGAGGGCCTGCGCTTCGGCGGGTGAAAGCCCCGCCAGTTGTAGAACTTCGTGGCGGTATTTGTTGAGGGCATTCGGGTCGAGACGGATAGACGCGGTTCCCATTTGACAGGAAACTGGCCCAAGCCGGGTAAAGTGGTGAACCGCAATCTCGGGGATAAGGTGGTTGAAAATCAGGGCGGTCGTGGCGGTGCGGTGAGCGTCGGGCGCCAAGAGACGCAACTGTTTCGGTCCCTGATAGAGGTGCGCAGCGAAGCCGTTGATTTCCTCGACGGAGAGCGTCGGCAAGAGTTCAGTCACATAGGGCAAGAACAGTTCTGAAAACTTCTCAGGCGTGAGGCCGTCCACCATTTTCTTTACAACCGGGTCCGACGTGGCGAGCCGGAAGAATTCAATCTGCGGGAAGGTCGCGGCCAGCGTTTCGATTAGACGGTTGTGCAGGGTTTTTTCGGCCTCGGCGGTCTGGCCGGAGTAGTTCAGCAACGCGCTGATAATGCCGGAGACCATGAGCAACGCGGGCGCGGGCAAGGTGGACGGCGGCATTTGGCGATGGCCGGATGCGGTACGGGGGGAGCGGGGCTGTCGTCGGGACGGCATCTATTTAACAGTATCCGTCAAACGCACAGAAAACGGTGAAACCTTCGCGAGCACGCTTGCATCGAAATTACCAGAAACGGTCATAGCGACTTGTTTCTGACAGTATCGAAGTAGGCCCTATGGCGCTTTTAAGGACGATCTATCGAGACGCGGGAAAGCCCAATCAGGCGGTCCTGGTCACAACCGAGTGTGCCTTACCGGGCGCATTCACTCCGGGGGAGCTTACCAGCTCCCCCATTCCAATTCCGACAACCGACGGCGCGGCTTACCTGGCCCTTGAAATCATCTGGCCGGAAATCTGGCCCGCCGCCCACAATCACGAGCTTTGGAATACGGGGCCGGATGGGACTTATGCCTGGCGCGACCAGGCGGATGGTTTTTCCGAGTGAGGTGCATATCAAATGGACAAGAACGGAAGCAACGGCAACGAACGGATTGAGCTTTTAAAAAAACGCGAAGCCGAGATACGGGCAAAACTCGCTGCCGAGCGGGTCAAACAGCAAAAACGCGAGTGGCGTGAATACGAGCGCCTCAAAAACATCGTGGGCGGCGCCCTGCTGGCGAACGCTGCGGAGAACGCCGATTTCGAGCTGATGCTGAAAGGCGTCTTGAAAACCACGCCGATCACTGCCGAGAGCGACAAGAAGCTTCTCCGCGCGAAAGGATGGCTTTGATATGGAACGGATTTGGAATGGCGTGAAGGTTTTCTGCAAGTGGTACGCGATTGTTTGCGTGTGCTTCTGGCTAGTGATCTGGGCGCTGGCTTCAAACGAAGCGGGCCGGATGCTCAGTCTTGACGAGTTAGGCCTAATAGCGCCCGCCAGCGAGTGGATGAACATTTTAAGGTCCGCGTTGCAGTGAGAAAGAAGGAGAATTTATGGATCGCATTTTCGGGCTGTGGGCGTGGGTGCAAAAGCTGACCGGCATTTTTCTGCTGGTGTGTCTCTGCCTCTATGGGGTGCGGTCGATCATGGCTGGCGAGCTCGTCAGCTTCGATCAGTTCGAGCGTTTTTTCCGGGGCCTGCTCCGGTACATCTTCGGGTGAGAACGAAAGGAATTTATGGAATGGATTGTGATTGTCGTATTCGCGCTGCTGTGTCTGGCCTGGGAGAGCCAGAGCGCGGGAACAAGAAAACGTCAAAAGGAAGCCTACATCTTTGACAAGGCGAACGCGCATGGCGCGGCGGCTTTCGCCGGCAACAAGGATCTGACAAAGGGCAGGCTGTTTAGGGGCAAGGGCGTTCCTATCGGTTATTCGCCGGACGGCCGCCATGCGCTGCATTATCCCGGCTTCGGCCATCTCTCTGACGGTAGCGGCGGCACGCACCGGCAAGGGCGCGACCCTGCTGGTCAACGCGCTGCTGTCGTGGTGTTACTCCTGCATCGTGATCGACCCGAAAGCCGAGAACGCCGTTATCACGGCCCATTTGCGCAGGCGTTTTGGAAAGGTTTTCGTCCTCAACCCGTTCGGGATTTACGCGGACGCTGTTGAAGGGCGTTTGATGCAGGCACGTTTCAACCCGATGGACATCCTGGATGCCGCCTCGCCGTCGTTCCATGCGGCCTGCGACAAGCTGGCTGTAGCGCTGGTCTGGGAGGAAGGGCGCGAGGGCATTCACTTCACGACGGCGGCGCGGATGCTCGTTTCCGGCGTGATCGCGGCGGTGGTCCGTCACGGCAAGGCGCATGAAAAGAATCTGGCGACGGTCGCACGGCATCATCAGCGGCGACATATACGCCTTCTGCCGCGACATCGTTCAAAAAACCAAAGACCCGTTCATTATCCAGAAGCTCGGGCGCTTCGCCGCGAAAGGGGCGGAACCCAGCCGCGAAGTCAACGATGTGGTTTCCACGGCGATAACGCAGCTCGGCTTCATCGGCAACGCCGCGATAGCGGAAAGCCTGAGCGGTTCCGATTTCAGGTTCGCTGACCTTAAGAGGAAGCCTGGCACGACGGTTTATATCTGCCTGCCGCTGAACATGCTCGATATCTGCGACAAGTATTTCCGGCTCATCGCCGAAACCGCTTCTCTCGGACCTCCTGAACGAAGGCCGGCGCGGCACGGGCAAGAGCGGTCCTGGTCATCGTCGATGAAATGGCGCAGCTGGGGCCGCACATGAAGAGCCTTGAGAACGCCATGGGCATGGCAGCCGGCGCGGCGGGCCTGCAGCTTTGGTGCGTGCTGCAGGACCTGTCGCAACTGAAGGGCATGTTCGTCAACACCTGGGAGACCTTCATCCAGAATTGCGGCGTGACGATGTGGTTCGGCGCACGGGACCAGACGACGCGGGACTATGTGTCGAAACTGAGCGGCATAACCGAAGGGCTGAGCCAATCGCGCACGGTTGTTATCGACCGGCGCACGGGCGAGCCGAACGTCACCGACAGCGCCAGCCAGTTCGGCAGGCCCCTCTTGCTGCCGCATGAGGTGGGCGAATTGGACCTTGATGAGATGGTGGCGTTTGTCGAAGGCGTGCACGGCGTCATTCGCGCCAAGCGGAAACCCTATTTCCGCTGCTGGGCGTTCCGCGGCAAGTACCGCGAGAACCCCTATATCAAACGAGGCGGCGGATTGCTGAAGGCCCTTTTCGGCTGAGGTGATCGAGGTGAATTATGGCGACGGTAACGAAAAACGGACTTGATGTGGATGCGTTCAGGGAAGTCCTTGCGGGGATAGATCTCAAAAATCCGGCAAAGGCGGAGCTGGCGGTTCGGAAAGGTGTGCTGATGTGCGCCGAAAGCGGCCTGTCCTTCGGCGACGCATGCGCGGAAGCCTATGGGCAGGATGACGGCAGGACGGCGGAACTCGAAACGGAGAACGCCACGCTGCGGACCGAAGTGGAGCGGCGGAAACAGGGCGGCGACAAGCTGGCAGACGCTCTCGAACACGCACAGGAACAAATTGCGGCGCTGCAAAATCCGGGAGAGCCAGGGCGCCGCGTGTGGTCCACGAAAAACCTGCTGCTGATGCTGGCCGGCGTGATCGTTCTGCGTATCGGGCTGTATATGGCCTTGGGCGAAAAGCTGCCGGTGGTAGAGCCGTCATGGTCTCCGGCGGCGACGGCCTCTCCGGGCTTCGGGCCGTGGCTGGCGAACATGGCCCTCGTCTTGTCGGGGGCATGGCTGCTGGCGCAATGGCACCGGGCGCAACATCTCGCGGACGGTTGGGGGCAACTCGTCATGAAGTGGCTTGTGTTGGGGCCGGGATTGTTTCTGGCTTCGCTGATCTTCTTCAACGGGCCGCCCTGGGATGCGTCCGTGTTTCATCGTGCGCCCGTCCCTGCCCTCGTCGCCGCGGTCCTCATCGTGTTGCTGGTGATGTCGAAATTCACGGAGCGGGTGGCGGAAAGGGTGCCCGAAGCACTGGGCTCTTTCTCGCTGCGGGGAAGTTTTTCGTGGGTCAAGGGTTGGTTTTTGTAGGAGGGTGTGCATATGGCAAGCGGAGACAAGATGGACCGCGCCCTTGCCGGGCTTCGCGCGCAGATGGGGGGCCGTGCGGAAACCGAGGAAGTCTCGAAGATCATGACCCCTCGGCGGGAACTGCGCCCGCGCCAGGAAATCGAGCGTCATCCCGATCATCACCAGCGCCAGGTTGAGCGCGAGGGTCGGAGCAACTGGAGCGGCGGAAGCATGGGTGGCGGAAGCTGGGGAGGCCGTTCGCGCGGGGAAAGGGAACAGCCATGAGCAAGGCGCTTGTGAAATGGCGTCCACGCGAAATTGAGGCCGGAAACAAGATGGACACGGCGCTTGCGAGATTACATCGGAACGGGGACGTGGTAACGCGCCATGGACAAGCAGCGCTCACCCCTGCTCCATCACCCCTAGGCGGTGAAGTCGTCGATCTGCCGCGTGTCTGCGCGGTGCATGACAAGCCCTATGCGGCCCGGTATGTCGCGGGTACTGACGGCCGCTTCCGCTATGCGCAAACCATCAAGGTCACGGAGGCGCTCTACCTCGGACAGTATGCCGACGGCCTCAATCAGACGCGGCTGGTGAACAGCGGCGATCTGGGGGAGGAATGCTGCCCCTGGTGCGGCGGTCATGGTTTCGGATCGGTCCGCTGCGGAACCTGCAACAGGGAGATATGTTACGGCAAAATCGTGGGACGGTATTTCCGTTGCCGGGATAGCTGCGGCGGCCAGGGAACGATGATCAGCGAATATCGGACGCATGAAGGCGTAACGCCGGGTTCTCCGCGCAGGGGTGGCTATGCGGCGCCGGGAAGGAAATAACATGCCTCGCAAGGTCGAAATGTGCAGCGGATGCGGCAAGGAGACGCCGGCGCCGGGGGAAGAGTTCTGCGCCCGCTGCATCGAAATCAATACAACGCCGGCGATGATGCTCGACCACTGTTCCGTGTGTAAGGCAACGCTTCTGACCGGTGAGTGCTGCAGCTGCTGGTGCTGCCGCTGCGGAGAAGTGAACCTCTACGGCCATCCCTGCAAACTATGCTCCAGGGTGCAGACGGTGCAATAAAGACCCTGCCCGGCACCGGTTTTTCGGGACTGGTTCTCGGCAAGTTGATTTTGTAGGCTGGCAGTCCGGTTCACGGGGCAACAGTGGGTGGGCAGTAGGAAAAAGAAATGTTTGACACAGAACTGGAGAGTTTCAAGAACGGCATTGATCTCCGCGTCTACGCTTCGGAGCAAGGCTACCAGCTCGACCGCAAGGAAAGCTGGCGCGGATCCGCGGTCATGCGTCATCCGAATGGCGACAAGATCGTCATCAGAGCGCAGCCTCGGATGGCCACTACGTCTATTTTTCGGTGCGGCAGGACAACGATAACGGCTCGATCATCGACTTTGTGCAGCACCGGCAACGCCTCAGCCTCGGCGCTGTCCGCAAGGAACTGCGGCCCTGTATCGGCTGCCCGCCTCGCAGCTTCCCGCCTTCCCTCCCCTTGACCAAAACCAGCAAGGATCGCCTCCGGGTCGAAACCGAATACGCCAAAATGCGGAATGCCCCGCGCCATCCCTATCTTGAGAACGAGCGCGCCCTGCCCGCTTCGCTGCTCGAAGCGAACCGCTTCGCTGGCCGCGTCCGCATCGACGCACGGGGCAACGCCATGTTCCCGCATTTCGATGAGGAAGGGCTTTGCGGCTACGAAATCAAGAACAAGGGTTTCACTGGTTTCCGCTCGGGCGGAACCAAAGGCCTCTGGCTGTCCCAGGAACGGCCCGACGATAACCGGCTGGTGTTCTGCGAAAGCGCGATCGATGCCCTCTCCTATGCGGTGCTGTATCCTGATGACGCGGACGCGCTACGCCTCGATCGGCGGCAAACCGAATCCCGCTGCAACCGGACCTGATCCGGGCGGCGATTGCGCGCATGCCGCACGGCTCCGAAATCGTCTCGGCCATGGATGCGGATGCCGAGGGCGCGAAACTGGCAGACGTGGTTCGCAAGGCCGTCGAGCTCTCGGGCCGTGATGATCTGCGCTTCATCATTCAGGAGCCTTTCGGCTTAAGGACTGGAACGATCAGCTTCGTGCAACAGTGCACAGGGCAGCCCTGTCCCCGCGGCCCGCCGAAGGAGCCTTCTGTCGCGTGATGATCGCGCGGATGCTTTATGAATGGCCTTGCGATTTTGACCTGCTGACGCTCGCCGAAGTTGCCAAGCTGCTGCACTGCTCCAAGGCGCATGTCTCGCAATGCCGTCGCCGGCCGTGTGCCGGGTTGTCCTGCCGATCCCCGCCGTTTCTCTCGGCCGCCGCAAGCTGGTGCGCCGCGAAACGCCTGCTCTCCTGGATCGAAGCACAACGAACAGGCCGCTGCCGATGCTATGATTCCGGCATCGCCAGTACGGGGTGCCGGTAAACGCGCATAAGGAGAAATCGAATGCGCAAATGCCGGTACCAAAAAGGAGGTATCAAGAAGCAGCGCGGCCGCTGGGTCGGCCATGTGGTGGGTCGATCGGCAGGCGCAAAAGCCGCGTCATCGGTTTGGTGAAGGATATGACCAAATCCGAGGCGCGGGCGGTTGTGGATCGGATCGTGACCGAGGTCAATGCCAAGCGGCGAGCAGAACAGAGTCTGGCGGTTTGGCGAGTTCGTGGCCGAGGTCTATTTTCCCTACTACAGCCGGAAGTGGAAGGACTCGACGCGGGAGAACAACGTGAACAGGGTTTCGGTTCATCTGGTAGCGCAGCTTCGGGACCGGGAGCTTTCGAGCTTCCGGCGCGATGAGCTGCAGGATCTGCTGGATCGCGAAGGCGCAAGCCGGCCTGTCGTTTTCCGTCGTCGATCATCTGCGATGGGATCTGAAGCAGATTTTCGATATGGCCGTGGCCGAGGGCCATGTCGAGCGCAATCCCGCGCTGTTGCTGTTCACGCCGAAGGAAGCGGCGAAGCCGGTGCGCCGCGTCATGACCATGAAGGAGGTGCAAACACTGTTTCGCGGTGCTCGACTCAGCGCGAACGGCTGATCGCCAAGCTCGCGATTATCGCCGGGATGCGTCCGGGTGAGATTTTCGCGCCTGACCTGGGGCCGGTTGACGGCGACCTATGCGGATATCCGGCAACGGGTGTATCGCGGCATCATCGACACGCCGAAAACGGATCAGTCGGTTCGCAAGGCCGCCCTGTCCGGAAGGGCTGCTGCCGAGGATATCGAGGTCTGGCGCGCAGTTCGCGGTTGATACCAGCGACGATGCCTGGGTGTTCCCTTCGGAACGGATGACGCCGCTGTCGAAGGACAATTGCTGGCGGCGGTCGATGCATCCGGCGCTGGCAAAGGTCGGGTCTCGGCTGGGCGAATTTCCTGGTGATGCGCCGGACGCACGCGACCTTGATGAAGGCGCTCGGGGTGGATGGAAAGCTGGTCGCCGATCAGCTCGGCCACAGCCTCGATGTGAACCAGAACGTCTATACGCAGTCGCCGGTCGAAAGCCGGCTGGCGGCAGTCAACCAGTTAGAGAAAAGCCTGCAAGTGATGTAATCGGAGCACAAACGGAGCACAGGGTGAAGCCGGTTCGTGCAAGTCGTTGAAAAGATGGAGCGGGAGACGGGGCTCGAACCCGCGACGTCCAGCTTGGGAAGCTGGCATTCTACCACTGAATTACTCCCGCCCTTCGGTGTTTCCTGTACTTAACTCACTCCAGGCCGCTTACGCTCCTAAGACTCTGTCTATCCAGTCTATACTGTCTATCAAATACCCCCTGTTCGGACCTCAAAACAGACAGTAAATCGGACAGTAGGGAACCCGAGAATTCACCCTCGAAAACATTCCGACTCCGAGAACGGCATTCTCGCACGAACGCAGTTTACCATACTGTCCGTTTTACCATACTGTCCATTGAAGACGGACAGTATGGCCAATCTCCTTCTTTTTCGGGGCCGATCTAGAGCCCTAAAAAATCTAGTGGCGCGATGAAGGCGGTTTCAAACTCCCCGCCGCACCGCGTGCAGATCGCTACAGGAAGTTGGATCGAGGCGTCCATGCAATGCAGCATCTGAGCTTGACCGGTGCGCATCGTGAAGTCATGCATCACGGAGTATGCAAAATAGCCGCGCCCGCTCTGGCAAGCTGGGCACAGCGAATCATATCCGTTTTCAGATCCTTTCATAGCGGCTTATCCTTCCCCGTCGTGACCGACCCGCCGGGGCCTTCTTCAACATTGAGCTCGGGCGGCATGCAGTCGCAGAGTATTTTTCGTTCGTGTTGTGAACCTATCCTCATTTTGGTCCTTTCATCTTCGGCACGGACGGCAGGCGAACCTGCCGTCCGCTTCATGATCAGATCACTTTCCCGGAGTGACGCTGGTCAGAACCTGGATGCCGGTTTCGATCGCCGTGTCGATGAAATCACTAAGTGGATTGGCCATCGGGTTTCTCCTTTCAGTTGGAATTCTACGATGGCGCGGCCACCGTGGCCAGTTGAAGCTGGAGAGTCAGTCGAGATAGTTACTGTAGTTGTTTCTGGCTTCCGGCTACCTGGCGGTATGCGACCAGGATGCCTTCAGGATCGCGGGAAGATACAGGTAGATGCGGCCACCAATTTTCACGTACGGCAATTTCCCCTCATCACACAAACCACGAATTCTAGATTCCGAATACCGTGTATGAGCCGCGACCCGCTTCGGTGTCCAGAATTCACCGTCACGTTCCTCGCCGGGTTCCAAACTCCACCACCGCTGGAATAGTTCTTCTGGCGTTTTAGCACCTTGACACGCCGGGCCGGCCAGATTAGGATTCAAACGCTGTTCCGAGGGAACACGCAAGACGTGCTGCTTATCCCGAGCAGCGGAGGTTCGTGCTTCGTTGGCTGGTAACATGCTGTCCTTATCTCCATGTTTCCGGCCGCCCGCAGCTGCGAGCGTCAGGCCCACGAGTATCAGTCGTGGGCCTATTTACTATCGAGCGGCCATCGAGTTCGTTTCAATGCCCATGTTTGAGGTCCAGTTATGGACGTACACGCTGTACATGTTTCAATAATTTACCAATTCAATTATTTTGTCAAATGAATACTTCACCTGCGCTAAAGTAAACTCATGGCTCCGAGAAAACGCCACCCGCAGGGTCAGGCGCGGTTACCCGAGATCTTTTTTCATGCGATTGCCAATTTCCTGCCCGCCCTGAATCAAATTGCGCAGGAGTGCGACATCAGCATTGGTCAGTGGGTGATCCTCTTCCATCTCCGACATGCTGGCGTTCTCGAAGGCGGCCAGGCAACCATGTTGCGCCAAGACCTAACTGATCTGCTCGTCAAGCGCGGCTTTGGCGAAGCCAATATAGTGCGGCTCCTAAACAGTCTTGAAGACAAAGATCTTGTCCGCCGGGTGAGTCTCACACATTTGGAAAGGGAGCGACTATTCAAATCTTCGCAAGGCGGGAACAGGCAGGCTGTAGTCCTCCAGCTCTCTGGAGATACGAAGATTGACCTGTTTAAGGAGCGGCTTACTGCCCACTTCGAATCGTGGCGGTCGGAGCAGTCCGTGATGCTTCAAAAGGCTCTCGACGCCGCCCAGGGCGCAGGACTCCAATTTGCAGAATGGTTCTCGAAGGGGACCCTCGCCAAATCGCCCTGAAGAGATGCTATTCACGTCCGCCCCGTCGCTGACTCACCTCCAGGGCTGCCCTGCTGCTTACTTCCGTGTAATTCGACCTTGCGGCTTGTATTGCCGTTCTTCCATCCAATGCAGGATCGCTGACCGCAGAAAGCGTACGTTGGACTGGATCTTCACATACGGCAAAAGGCCGCGCTTCACGTAGCTGTAAACCGTCTTTACGTCGATTCGAAGCAACTCCTCTACTTCCTTCGCGGTCATGAGATCGCTCGGGTCAGGAGCCGCCGCTGCGGGCGCGACTTTGGCTTCGAGACCGTCAATAAAGGAGAACACTTCCTCGGGGGTGAAGAATTTCACTTGCCGATACTGCGCCGTGCTTAATGCCGCAACAAGCGCATGCCGCGCCGCGGTCAGAAGCTTCTTTTCTGATGAGATGAGAATCACCTCTTGGAAACCAGCGGCCAGGCACTTCTGAACATTACGGATCTCATGTTCCGCATCGGTCGTGACCGACACCTCGCACGCAATCGATCGGCTTCCCTTCTCCACGGCCACATCAACCGATCCCAGACCGTCGAGGATCGGTTTTTCGATCGCCACGGCATAGCCACGGCCTTCAGCCCAGCGTTTTATCAATTGCTGAAGATACTTATGATGCTCACCGCCGCGTCCAGGAGTCTGTACGGTGAGTGAGGATATTTCCTCTTGCGACTCCGGAGCGCTTTTCCCCGTAGGCAACGGCACCTCTACTCGAATTCTCGTTTTTCTGCCCCGTGCTTCAGACTCCGTCTCCTGGGGCGTATAGCGTGCTCGGATTGTCGCTTCTACCTCGTCCCGTGTGACGGCGTATCGCTCGCGTGAGGACGCAATAATCCGTTCGCGTCGGCTTGCGGCCAGTGTGGCATCAACCACCGGAAGCGGGATCGTCTTCAGGTTGAAATCGTATTCCGCCCGCTCCATCCGCACGATGGCCTCGCCGACGCTGAGGTTTTGGAGATCTTTGGCTTTGAAGAATGAGAATCCGTCTTCGAGCTTCTTGGCGTCGAAATCACCAAGCCGGAAACAGACTCTTGTGTGGGGATTCGAAATGACCGCCGAGGCCACTTCGCTATCTCGGTTTGCAAGCTGATGCAATTCCTGATGGGCGAGAATGAGCCCCAGATTATATTTCCGCGCGCCGGACAAAATGGCCGCGAGCGACGGCGTCACGAAATTGTGGAACTCATCAATGTAGAGATAGAACGGTTTGCGCTCCGACGCAGCCATATTCTGCCGACTCGTGGCGATCTGGTTCAACTTGGAGACGATGAGCGTCCCTAAGAGGTAGGAATTCTCTTCGCCAATGAGCCCCTGCGAGAGCTTCGCGAGGAGGATCTTCCGGCCG
This sequence comes from Bryobacterales bacterium, assembly GCA_963745995.1. Taxonomy (GTDB): domain Bacteria; phylum Acidobacteriota; class Terriglobia; order Bryobacterales; family Bryobacteraceae; genus Palsa-187. Next base: position 222,701 of record CAVUZF010000004.1, on the reverse strand, counting down.
TTCATGATGGCCGCGAAGTCGAGGCGGTTCTCTTTTTGGGAGACCATGTGTCGAATCACCTTCGGACGGAGGAAGGTGTCCAACCGCGTCAGAATCGGCCCTTGCGGTTTGCCGGTGAGAAGCGGAAATTCCTTCTGCCAGTAATAGACAACTTCCGAGTCTTCTACGGTCGTGAGAAAGCGCTCGCGGAAACCCGGCTCAACTAAAAACCTTCGGAGATCCCCGAGCGTACCGCCCTCGCTGCTCTCCAGGAACGCGAGAACTGCGTTGCCGAGCACGGTGATCATCTGATCGCCGAAGCTCGTCGAGAGACGCCGGAAGACCGAAACCAGGTCCGAGGACAAGAGATTCCGTTCGAGATCGGAGTGAGCCGAGAGGATATTAAAACCGACCGGATAGCCTTCGTCCGACGGATCGAGGAGCACGACATCATTGATCCGCTCATCCGGAATCCGGCTAACGACTTGATCGATCAAATCCCCGTGGGGATCGAGGACAGCCAGACCGTCGCCGTTCTCGATGTCTTGCACGATCATGTTCAAGAGCAGTGTCGATTTGCCACTGCCGGAGGCACCGATCAGATGCATGTGGCGGACGCGCTGTTCCGTGCTCATTGAAACCTGCACCGTCTTCCCGGCGTGATGATTCGCGCCGAGTGTGAGCGCATGCCCGAACGCGAGCGAGGGCGCCGCTTTCGTCTTACGCTCTTCGCGCTTGAGCTTGGGAGACCGGGCTGAAGCCGATGGCAAGTGAACCAGGGACACCAATTCATCCCGGTTTATGATGACTCCGCTTCGGCAGCTTCGGCGAGAGACCACATCCTGAGCATGTTGCTCGTCATCGTATTCATCGTTTGCGAGTGGCAGGAGTTCATTACTCGCAGCGTCCGCGAACTGGCGCAGCGATTTGCCGATGCCATGAGCGATCTTCCAGGCACGAGTGCTTTTCGGGCTCTGCGCGGCGACCCGAATGACAGCCGCGAAGAGTGGGGCAGATATTTTTTCTGAAGCCAGTTTTACCATCGCCGGATCATCCACGAAGAACGAATCCCCGGCACCATCCGTAACTGCCCTTATGATGCTCTCAGGCCAAGGATGATGCACGGGAGAGAGGAGCACCTGGAACAGTGCCGTCTCGGTCCTGCCGAGCTCCCCCATCGCACCGATCAAACCGGCCAGCGGATCAGGATCGAAACGTTCGAAGGAGCGCAATGGCCGCATGAACTCCTTTGAGAGTCCGTATTCGACGACCGCACTAGCTCTTGCGCCAGTCTCGTCCCAGAAGGCTTCAAGATAACCCTTGCGCTCGGAAAGCAATGCTTCCGGAAAATATGCCTGGAGTTGTTCGCGCACTTGCCGCCGGTCGCTCGGTGCCGCGGCAAGTTGCACGACGATGGAATCGCCCGTTCCGATGATCTCGAAGCTTACCGGCCGGGAAACATGGCCGAGGCTCATTAGGAATTGTCCGGCAGCATCCTTCGTAATCTTCGTCTCAGGAGGCAAGACTGCCTGCACTTCGACGAGTTGGGCGTGATCATTACTATAAGTTGGCTCCGGCTCCTCCTCCATCGTGAGCGACGGCGGACTCAAAGTCTCCCTGCTCTTAAACAACCCGTCAAAGAAACTGCTGAGAACAGTAGGCTTGCGTCCATCGTCTATTTCACCGATCGTTGGACCCGGAATGAAGTGGCCGTAGAACGGACGAAAGGGTGGTTCGAGGGTAACCGGCCGATCCCAGACAGTCCATCCCCGCCCACGTCGTTCCCATTCGTAGAATTGGCGAGTGAGCGCTTCAGCGGAAGAAAGCGATTCGCACGACATTCGTATCTCAGACGGACGCCGCGAACTTCTTGAGAACCGGCTTGCGCTCAGCTTCGGTAAGAGCGCGGACGCCCTTGCCCTCGGTCATGCAATCGACCACTTCGAGCACGGCGCGATGAACTGAATCCTGGAACATGAGCGCGGTATCCATCGAGTAATAGGTAGTAGGCGCAAAAATCCGTTCATAGACCCAGCCAATAAGCGGCATAGCCAACGCCGTACTTTCGCCGGGCAGGCTCCCATTGCGCATGGCATTGCCAACAATCCAGAGCAAAGCGGGGATACCTAACAGCGCTGAACTCCCACCGAGAAGAACTCCGAACGCGTATCCCTGCATCGCGATTCCAACCCCAAATCCGATCGCAAACGCGATATCCATCGCGATCACGAGCCCGAAGAGAAACCCGAGGGTATAGAGAATGGCGAATGGCAGCGGCGGTTCCGTGAACCACCAGGAGACAAAGAAACCGGTGCCGAAGGGTGCGGCGCAGATATCGAAGGCGTGCTTGCCCCGATGCATTCGCACATATTCACGCTTCGCGCTCGCAAGACCGCCTTCTTTGTGTTCGATCCGCGCCGAATGGAGTTCGGGGACGGAACGCGCCTTGATGGCAGTTTCGAGTGAGCTGTAGAATTCGAGGGACGACGCCTGGAAATTCTCAAATAACTGGTGCCAGTGGGAAATGGCATCCACCTGTTTCGGCATGTGGGGTTTCTCCTTTTCAGGTAATGCCGCATACTTTATTTCAACGGATCAACAAAATCAACCGGGTCTTGTGCGAATAGGCCATACTTATCACTCCGAAGCCTAAATGTTAAGCTTCTCGCAATTCCCTCACAGGCATTTCAATAAAGAAAAAGTTATCAAGATCAACCTCATGCCAGCGAAAGATGGGTTCCAACTTCAGGACGGCGATATCGAGCTGTTGCACTCCGTTTACCAGCTTCGTATCGCGACGATCGATCATCTAACCGCGGTCTCGGGCCGATCAGTTCGCGCGCTATGGGGCCGGCTCCATAAGCTCAAAGAGCGACGCTATTTGACGAGTGTTGCCCGCTTCATGCAGAAACAGGTTTACGCTATCGGCCCTGAGGCTAAGCCGGTTCTGGTCGAGCACGGCTACGCCCCGAGCGATTTCGCGGAGAGGCGGCTCCGGCACAACGAGCTTACTGACATCGGCATCCGGCATTCTCTATTCGTCGCCGATATCCACGCGTGTATGATGCTCCTCACGCGCTCGGGTCCTATCACCCTCGCCCATTGGCAGGAAGGTTCCGCGCTTTGGGATTCGGTCATCCCCGGCCGGGATGACCCCGCGATCCCGATCCGACCAGATGCGTATTTCATTCTGGAGCACAGAGAACCGTCAGGGAGAAAAAATAGATTCCATATTTTTTTGGAAGCGGATCGATCAACCATGAGCCACGAACGCATGGCAACGAAGATCGTCGGATACCTCGCCTACTACGAGCACGACGGGCACCGCCGCAAGCACCCAGGGATGCGGTCATTTATAGTGGCGACCGTGACCCAGACACGGCAGCGCGCCGAGGAACTCCGAAAAGATCTCCATCCCCTAATCCCCCGCGCGGCATCGCGGGACGCATACCTTTTTATCCCGTTCGAAGATCTCAATTTGGAATCGCTCCTTCCAAAGGCCGCGCGGCCACTTTGAAATCTACGTAGAACCCCAGACGATCGCATTTCCATCCGTATTTGATAGAATGCCTCCAGGTGCGGACGCTTGTAATTTGTCTCTTGACCGTTTGCGCAGCCAGCGCGCATGCGAACATTACTGTCCGGGAATATAAGGTAAAGATGGCCTCGAAAGACGCCGTCTCTGTCATCGCGACGAAGCTGTACGTCAAAGGCGTAAGCGACGGGATTGTCGGCGCAAATGCTTTCATCGAAATAAGCGGGAATCGCCCTTTGTATTGCCAGCCCGAAAAGCTTGCACTTGGCATCGAGAGCTATATCGGCATCATCGACCGCCAGATCAAGGCGCTCTCATCAAGCGGCCTACCGCCGGAGCAATTGGAAAAGACCGACATAGGGCTGGTTCTGTTGGCCGGCTTGCAGGCGGCATTTCCGTGTAAGCACGGTAGCGAAAAACCGCTGTAGCGGCTCAAAAGAGGATCAGGCGAGCGGCAGTTCCCCTATCTTGTCCCTGAAAAAAGCGGTGATGGCCACCGCCGTAACCGGCGTCTTCAAAAAATCTATGTCGTAGTCCGAAACATCATCCATGAATAGTAATTGCTCCATGAACAGGCGCGAATTGAAGTCTTGGCCGAATTTTCGTTCCGCAATCGAGATGATGTCTTCAAGGGACGCGTGGTGCTCGGCTATTGTGAAATACAGGTCTACGTAATCCTTATAGGTTCCCCGCCTCCCGATGGTGTATGCTTTCGTGGCGCCGATTTCTTTGACCGATAGCAGCGGCAGGCCATCCACGGACACGAGGGGCTCAATGATTGGGAAAGGATACGACAGAAACGTCATCTTCACTTTGCCAACGAACGCCGTGAGTTCATCCGGATTGTTGATGACCGGCTCCACCGCAACCCCTGCAAAGACCTTTTTCACCTTGGAGAGGAGCGTTCGGTCGATCAGACCCTCGCAAAACAAATCGAAATCGACAGAAAGGCGATGTCCGATCTGGAGTGCCAAGGCCGTCCCGCCCGCCAAATAAAAGTCACCGAACGCGGTGAGTTCCGGAAATAGCCTTAACCCCTCTTCAGTGAGCGCCTCGGTGTGCATGCCTCCAAGTGGGAATTGAAAAAAGAATCGACGCGAGCCCGCGGGTCCTCGGTTTAATTTCTGTCATTGGAATTGACTGCAACACGTCACGGACTCCCCTCTGGCCGTAGTGGCGAATTAGCCAGCGCCAATCGGTGAGGCTGCCGTAGTTGATGAGCTGTATCACGACCGTCTTTTGATCTTTACTCGGATCAAGGTCTTCGAGCCGGTATGACCAAAACAGCCGGCGAAAGCGATCCGGCAATTGAGCGTGGTGTTGATGGGACAGGATTTGGGACTCATCCATAGGGTTAAGCCTTGTTGTTTTAATTACTTACAGTATAGGGAATTTATGATTTACTGCAACCCGAGACACGGTACAGAAGGTCGACAACTGCTGGATGAAATCATTCAACTCAGACATACGCCCGACGATCTCAATAAAGCCGCAGTCGTATTCGGGACACTGACTATCCGGAGGCCGATGACTTCGTGGCACGCTACTTGTTGAATCCGCCAAAAGAGAAAGAAATGTTCGAAGCGTTCTCCCGCGCCGAACTCGGATCGGCGGGTTACCACGGATTCCTCTTTAACAACGCCGCCCAGCACAGATGCTGGACGGCTGCCGTACACCTGCTATTGTGAAAGAAACGGTCGCACTGAGTAGTATCTAGTAATATCCATGAGAACCACCAAAAGCGTTTCCATATCACTCCCTCCCGAGCAGTTCAAGACCGCCGAGCGGCTCGCCAAGAAGCAGAACCGCACGATGAGCGAGCTTTTTCGCGAAGGCTTGCGCCGGATGGAACAAGACGAACGACGCCCCTCATCGGCTGAGCTCGCCGATTTTCGGGAAATCGTCCGGCTGATTCGCGAGGACGCCAAACGCACAGGCTTGGACAAATTGACCATGGCGGAGATTAACGCCGAGGTCGATGCGACACGCAAAGAAATGCGTGCCAAACGCCGTAAGCCTGTTAAGCGCTCTCTTGGTAAATGACCAAGGTCGTCATCGGTTCCACGCCCACATTTGACATTCTGCGGTGGTTCCGTACTATGTAAACGATGGCTCGCACGACCATAAAACTGAACAATCCCCGCCTCTTTGAGGAAGCGCGGGAGGCAATCGTAAAGCTCGAAACCCTGAGCCGAGTTTTAACGCGAGCTGAACTCGAAACACTTGAACTATTGTTCGACAAGCGGGCTCGGGCGATCATCGCCAAGAGTCTTCAGGAAGCCGAAAGCAGGACGATTGAACCCATTGCCGCCATCCTTTAATGGAGGAGAGATATCGGATCTACATCACCCCATCTACCCGTAAGGAAGCCAAGAAGCTCCCGAAGCAAGTCCGGGAAGCCGCGCTCAATGCCAGCCGCGTTCTTGAAAAGGACCTCTTTGCCGGCGAACGGCTCTCCGGTTCCTTCCATATGCTCTATTCGTTTCATTTTTTGAGCGGCCAGTCGCAATATCGGATCGCCTACACGCTCGATCATCCGCATACGCTTGTGATCGTGCATCTCATCCAAAGCCGCGAGAACTTTTAGGAGAAGCTCAAGCGCCTGTTTCATTAACCGAGATTGAGGCTAATTAATTGGTTTCGCTTGCGCCATTCCTAGGTCTCGGTTGTAATTAGCGTAACCGCCCATCCTGCAACCGCAGCGGGGGAAATCCCGCTTCGCGGCAGACCCGGCGAATTTGAGTGATGACTCTTGGCAAGGAACCTCATTGCGCATTTTGTCTGGAGACGCCGCCCGCTGGTTTTGTATCGGCCCGGTCCGTGGAAGAAAGACTGAGCCGTAATCGTCGCGCGACTTCTTCCTTCGTTGCGCAGCGGTTGGATGAGCGGTCCCTTCGTCCCCCATCGAGTGCAATGCGCTCGTATGGGGGACTTCAAGGGTTTCAGAGCAAAAAAAACAGCCGAATCGCGTCAACGCGTTCGGCTGGGATGAAGCGCGCCCATTCTCAATATTCGTCAGGCAACAGAACGCAGGTTGAGGATCGATCGGCCTCAGTGATTATCCAGATCTTGGTTCCGTCCCGCAAACGGTAGGCCGACAAGATTCGCAGGCTTTCCGTGATCGAGCGCTCATTCTCCTGCCGGTCCTCGTCGCTCAACTCGCCCCAGTCGCCACGCACGTGCCGATCAACAAATTCCTGAGGCGACTGGCCGGCTTCCGCTAAGGCACTTAACGCACCAGGCGTAGACACTAATTGGCCGAGAGGGAATTTAGGTGAGTTCATCGGAATCCGACCCGTCAGACGAGTAGCAAGTCCGAGCAGGCCGCTCCTTTGGCGTGATTTTCATATCCGAGTTCCTCCTGAAAAAAGGCTTTAGTGATTTGACCGTCCGCCGAGTGGCGTACGTTTAGGCAACAGCTATCGGAATCTTAATGTCAGACCGCCAATCGGTCAAATCGAACGAAGGTACATTCTGAATAATCCCCAGGAGCGCATTCGACCGGTTGCGATATCACTCTTATAATTTCTGGATGCTACTCCAACCCGTGCTCATCGGACTCAGTGAAGACGCCTACCATCACGGCAGGCCGATTAGCATTGTGCCAGACGCACGCCGCCGCCATCTTGCAGTCTTTGGCGGCTCGGGTTCCGGAAAAAGCACGCTCTTCCGGAACATGCTCGCGGGTGACATTGCCGCCGGGCACGGCGTTACAGTAGTCGATCCTCATGGTCAGTTGGTAGAGGAGATTCTCGAAAACCACATTCCGCGATACCGGACCAACGACGTTATCTATTTCAATCCCAAAGACCACGAGCGCGCGTTCGCGCTCAACATGCTTGAGTGCCGCCGCCCTGATCAGCGGGGCCTCGTCGTTTCGAACGTCATTGGGATTTTCAAAAAATTATGGCTCGACTCCTGGGGACCACGGATGGAGGACCTTCTCCGGAACGGACTCTATGCGCTCATCGAGCAACCGCGCCCTGTTTCTATTCTTGCCCTCCCGAAGTTGCTCACGGACGCGGTGTATCGCGAGCAGATGCTCGGCAACGTGCGGAATCCTGCCGTCTTCGATTTTTTTCATAACACGTATGACCGATGGGACAACCGGTTTCGTGAGGAAGCGATTTCACCGGTTCTCAATAAGTGCCGCGCCTTTACGACTGATCCCCTACTCCGCGCCGTGATCGGCCAGACACGATCCAGCTTTGACTTCCGCGAGGCGATGGATGAGTCAAAGATAATCCTGTGTGATCTCTCAAAGGGTGCAATCGGCGCCGACAACGCGATGCTTTTGGGATCGCTTATCGTGATGCAGGAGAAGCTTGCAGCGTTGTCGCGCGGCGACATTCCGGAATCGGAGCGGGTGCCACATCTTCTCTTTGCAGAAGAGGCACAAAATTACATTGGTGATTTCGAATCCATCCTTTCTGAAACCAGAAAATTCAATCTGGCGATTGCAATCGCTACTCAGGCAATCGAGAGCCTCAGCCGCGAGACAGCAATCGCTATTTTTACGAACGCCGCGAACTTGGTCACATTCCGGGTATCGAGCACCGACGCCGAGCGCCTCAAAGATGAATTCACTATGATCTTCCCTGGTGCGATCATTCAGGATCTACCCGATTACAAAGCCTGGGTGAGAACGCTCATTTGTGGTGACCATGGATGCCGGCCGGCGGAGCCGGAACAGGTTGCCACTTTTCCCCCATTTCCCAAGGCGCCAGGTACGGAATGGCGCAGGCGGATCGAACGCACGAGCAACGAGCGGTATACGAAGCCACGAGCCTCAGTTGAAGCGAAGTTGATGCGGTTTCTGTTGGGGAGGACTGAAGGAAAAAGAATAAATTGAAGTTCGTTCGCAGCTTTTCAGCGCTTCTTGCTTCGCAAAGGTGACTTAGTATCCTTCTCGACACGATATGTTCCCCGCGACCGTTCGGCCAAGACCTCCTTCATGGTTTTTTGAGAAACAGCCATGTTTCGGCGGTGGCAGCCTGTGGAATTCTTGCACGATCTGTCCCACAAGATACATAAGGTCCCTGCGTCCGTAACTGACTCAGATGCACGGGGAGCACGATGTCATACTCGGCCAGCAATCCTCGTATCTGATTCCCCAGCTGCGTACGGTTGTCGATCAGGCGGCTGCGGATGCGATGAAGCGCTTGCAAGTCCTACGGGGCCATGGACTTCTGGGGAACAAACCGCATCTCGGGCCGGCTGATGGCCTGACAAATCGCGGCGGCATCTCTTGCATTATTCTTCTGACCGGTCAAATACGGCTTGACGAACCGGGTAGCGATTATTTGCAGCTTCGATGTCCTTCGTCGCTTTGGTTCCGGCTTTCGCTTGTCTACCAGGTTTTCAATGTCCTCGTGGATGGCCCTGTACTCGCGCTTCTTGGCCAATACGCGCCCAAGTAGCCACCAAATAAACCTGCAATGAGTGTCAATAAATGCGAGAGCAAATTTTCCATTGCTTTAAGGTAGTTCCGCCTTTGCAACTTCTCTTAACTTCTTGTTGAGACCTGCCTTACGTTTCGCAAAAATTTCCGGTTGGACAAAGTAGAAATCGAAGAGTGACTCCAAGACATCGAGGTTCCATTCAGCTTCGCCTTCCTCAACTTCCAATATCTCTCCACTGTTCGTGCTTTTCATCGGATGCGCAGCGAAGTTGCCAATGTGGCGCACCGCATGAAGACCCTCGGAGATATGGCTCGGCACTTTGGGAATAATTTCCTCGATCTGATCGTACAAATTCTTCTCGGTAGTCTTCCCTTTTTCGCGTAGGATTGCTTGAAGATTTCGGCGGCTGAGTGCAGCACTCGCTTTCGGGCTAAGCTGAAGCACCGCACAGGCTTCCATAAAATTCTTGCGGTAAGGATCGGGGACAGCATCAGGTAGTGGACGAGTGGAACTCTGCGGGTAAGCCAACAGTTGTGGTGCTGTACCCATTCCCATGACGATTCGTTTTAAATAGATGATATCTTCTGTGCAGGCTGGACAACGTTGAATTGAGGCAATCCAAGTCATCTGGCGTTGGCTTATAACATTGTTGTACTTGACATGATCGAAAGCAGCAATTTGGGCGTCCTTAAAGGCGGGATGAATTTCAACGGCACAGTGCGGGCACTTCATACCGCGCCAGTATATCAACCCTTAGTCAGCTTTTGTCGCCTCGCACCACGCCCGAATGCCAATCACCAGGACGAGGCGAAGTAGCGCGGCGACGAGGGCGGCAATTACAGCAACGGCAACTCCTAATTTTCCTGCGACATATCCCGCGATCGCACCGATCAGCAGACGCCCATTGCTCGCGAGTTCGCCAACTTCATTCCGGTAACGGGATTGTTTGAGCAGAGGGCCTGACGAATTTCCTTATTGATCGCGGCTTTCCAAATGCTAATCGTTTTGTATTCCTCCGACGGGTTCCGTTGACTGATTTCCTTCACAATTGTAGGCCGATGGCGTCCTTTAAGTGTCATGTCCCCAACGATTTCATCGAGTAAACTACCGGCGTATTCAGCGGCTTTTTCACGAGTAGCGGTCACAATTGGGGGTGGCACATTGCTTTCTATTGCTTCCATTATTGCCAGGCGTTCCAAAGGTGTCTCGGCATCGCGGAGCGCGGCGACGATGTATTCCTTTACGATCTCCTCCGGGATCTCTTGAGTCATTGACCAGCCATTGTACCCCGCGCATCGCGTATAGTGTTTTTATGGCGATCTGCTGTGCCAGGTAAACGCGGAGAAGCACTCCTATCGCAAGTCTTACGTCGAGAACGCGAACACGAGATTGCAAACGTTATTAAGCTATATGGATTCTCGGAACCAGATTTCGATGCCGAACCCGGATTCAAATTAGTTCATAAGTTAACTGAAGAGTATTTCGATTTCGGGAGTCCACTGACGTACGACGGAGGGATTGTCGTCCGCTTTTCCAAGCCCGGTAGCCGTATGCTAAGTACTTCTCCCGTTATACTGTTTCCTCACGCCATTGAACAATTTAGCGCATGGTGTTCCCAACTCCAAGATTATGTAAGACGGATCGCCGCGACGAGCAATTTGCCTGACCTTTTCATCTCTGCTTCCGACAAGAATTCTCCGATGCAGACGCTTACTCTCGAACCATCCTTGGAGAACAGCCCTTTCTCTACTAGCGAACGTGGGCTGATTCTTCAGAACTTGGAAATGCTGGCGACACATATCAAGCAGGATCGCGAGATGAGTGCTGAGCAATTTCAGATTCTTGATCGTCAGATGAAATATCTCACAGAAGCGAGCGCACGTCTAGGCCGAAAGGATTGGCTCAACATCCTTTTCAATGTTCTGGTAAGCTTCGCTATCGCCGGTCTGTTCGCTCCAGACCGCGTCAACGCAATGATTAGCTACGGCGCGGCGCTGTTCCAATTCCTCTCGAACCCCAACCTGATACCATAATCTGTCCGAGCTTATCCCCAATAGCCGCGTAATCGCGGGCAGCATGACGGATAGAAAATATACCGTCGGAAGAAGGTCGGCAAGTGGGCCGGCTTCGCGCAAAAAAAAGCGCCTCCGAAATTAAGATCCGAAAGCGCCAAACCGTTATTTCCCCACTGCCATCCAATCAAGCATCCGGTGAAGCTCGTCATCCGCAATATTATCGGGCTGCAGACCTTGCGGTAGATCCACGAGCTGCACTTGGTACACAACCCGTTGAAGACGGTCTGCGATTCCAACCGCTGCATCACGCCCCGCTTCATCACCGTCGAGCATCACGACGACATGACCGAAATATTCTCCGATGAGTGTTTCTTGAGCCTTACTCATTGAAGCGCCCATGAGTGCAACGCACGAGTATCCCGCTTGCGTTACCTTCATGCAATCGAAGAAGCCCTCGACGAGAACGACTGATACTTCCCCTTTCACCCGCTGCAGATTAAAAAGTTCGAGTGACTTATGGAAGCCCGCCGGAAATTTGTAACGTGGTTCCGATCCGTCGATAGATCTCCCGGCATAGGCGACGAGTTCACCTGCCGAGTTATGGATCGGGATCACGATGCGGTCATGCATCGATCCCTTGCCGATAAAAAATCCGACGCCGAATGTTTGCGCGATATCTTCCGTGAGTCCCCTCTTGGTGAGATACGGGTGATTGCAATCTACGTCCTTTAGTGTGAACGGAAGTGGTTTGTTCGATTCACTCTCCCCCACTCCATTATTTTTAACTGGAGCGAGGTCCAACTCCGGTTCGTTGCCCGCGGAAATTTCCGCGACAGGTTCCTTGCCAGCCGGTACTGATGGTTCACCCGCAGCCGGAACCAGAAACCACATCTGCAATTTGATCGCTGCATCACGGACGGAACACTGTTCCATCGCGGCGACAAAATCGAGGACGTTGCCGCCGACACGGCCGCGCGTTTTGATGCATGACTTTGACTGGCATGCCCATGCGCCCCCAATACCTTTGTTGAGGGTGGCGGTGAAACTCTCGTTGCTCGTCTCCGATCCGTGGGTTGGCAGCGGGCATTTTCCCCGGAGTGTGTTCGTGTTCACCCGGCGCAACGGGATGCCATAGTGCTCGATTGCCATCTGAAGCGTGACCGTTTTTTTGATCTCGTCGAAGCTCACCCAGTCCATTGATTTGATTCTCCTTAGTGATGGTTGTGACCTGCTCCGGGAACTCTAAGGCCGATCGGTTGGGCTGTCAAATGTGCAGCGTCAAAACCCACTGCACTAGAAGGGAAAAGTGAGATATTCCGATTAAATTCATGCCTGCACTCTCAGGGAAGCCGCTGCACTTCAAGGGAAGTTTTCCTGCACTTCGAGGGAAGGAATCCTGCACCGCGAGGGAAATTTGCCTGCACTGTGGGGGAAAAAAGCTGCACTCTGGGGGAAGATCGAGGGTGTGGTAGACCAGATAATCTCAGCATTCCAAGCACTGGTTTCGCCCGCTAAATGTATTAAACATGCTTAGATAGATTCCAGACAATCAACACGTATGTTGTTGATGAAACAGTACTTTCATGAAAGAATTAAGACACTATGGAGGAGGGGATTGAATCAACTGAAAAGGAGATCGGCTTAGAAGGGGAGGCGGGAGCCGCGCTTCAGACGGCAGCCACACGGTTGCCAGCTACCGAGTTTGTAAAGGTTGAGAAGAACCTGGCGTCCCTTGGATTTTTCACGCCGTCTAGCAAGCGCACGAGGGATGAAAAATCCAAGACCGTGGCGGTGACGGTGGTACTCAACGGAAAGCGGATCGACGCAAAGGCCACGATCGCGCCGACCGCGTTGTTCGGGCTCCCGATCACGGCGGACCAGGACAAGTGGCTTGCCCTTCACAAAATTCTTGCCGACGTTCAATCGCGCGACGGCAAGGTCACGAATCCAGTTTCATTTTCATCCGCAGAGCTCCTCGCACTCTTGCGAATTTACAAGGACAGCGGAAAAAATTATAAGGACGTGAGCGACTGGCTTGACGTGATGGTCGGCACGACGATCATCTCCGAGGGGGCGGTGTACTTTGGTGGAAAGCGCGTCTTCGGTAAGGACACATTTCACGTCTTCGACCGCGCGGTAAGTTTTGGGAAGGAACTCCCGGACGGATCGATTGCCGACAAGAATTATGTTTGGCTCTCGCAGTGGCAACTTCAAAACATCAACGATCATCATCAGCTTCCCATCGACCTTGATACGTATCGTCAGTTGAGATACTACATTGCGAAGGCACTCGTTCCGTTATTGCAGATTTGGCTCTACGCCACACGACACGATGGCGTGTTTGAAAAACGTTACGACGAGCTTTGCCAGATTTTGAATATCCGCCGATGGACGTATGTTTCAAAAATAAAGGAAAAGCTCGGGCCGTCGCTTGATGAGTTGAAGCAGTTCGGCTACTTGGCTGATTGGCGGATCGAGAACACGAGCGACAACCACGGATACAAAATCTTGTTTTTCCACGGTGAAAAGTTTCACCGCGATCGCCACGAACGACAATCGAGGAAAAGAATCGCTGCTGGTATGTCGGGGGAAGAAAGGTCAACAGCGACGAGCGCGCAGGTGCCTCATCGCGAGGGCGCTCAAGTTCCATCGCGTAGGCCCTTGGTATACCCCCCGCAAGCCGCAACTCGAATGTTCGATCCCGCCCTCATCGCCGAATTCACCAGCCGCGGCATCACGCAAGAACGTGCGATCGCACTTCTTGCGAACGTGAATCCCGGCCGCGATGTGATTGCGCAACTGGAGCACGCTGAGCAGAGCGTCAAGAATTCCCAAATAGAGATCCGTAATCCCGCCGCATACATCGCCCGCCTCATCGAGCTCAACACGCCCGTGCCGGACGGATTCGAAACCCGTGCCCAGCGGAAAGAGCGCGAAGTGCGAGAGCAGAAGGAGCGCGCCCGACGTGAGGCGAAGGAAGCCGAGGAGCAGCTCGAATGGGACTACGAAAACTATCGCGCGTCCGAAATCGACCGCTACATCGAAACGAATCGCGCCGCATTCGAGGCTGTCAAGGAAGCAAAGTGGAAAGCGGACCGCGAACGATTCAGCTTTTCAACGGAGAGCATGGCAGCCATATCGGCCCGCCATGAAATAAGCAAGCAGCTGTCGCTCCTCACGTTCGAGGAATTCCTTGACCGCAGGAAACAGGGGACTGATTTTTCTTTGAAACCAGTTGCGCCCTCCCCGGACGCCGCGCCCGAGACGGTGTCCGCCGACCCGCCCACCACTGAGCCCGTGATGACGGACGATGTAGTCGTTCCTCCCGAGATCGCCGCGCCCGATGAGGCAGCCGACCTTCCTTCCGATCCTCCGGTGATGCTGGCTGTGGAGGCAAGAGAGGTAACCCAGCCGGTGCCGGAAGCGGCAACGCAACCGGCAATTTCCGAACCCAAACCGGCAATCGAACTCGCATCCGCACCACCACCGCAGCCAGACCCAGGCGGCAATATTGCCGAGCAGGGGATGGTATAGCGGCTGGCGTCAGCTCACAGGTAGATCACTATTCTTTGTTATTCTGGGGCGGTAGTGAAGAGGTCCATCTATGGCCGACGCCAACGATTGCAGGATAGAGACCGTAAACGGTGTTCAGAAGTGTGTGACACATGACGTTGATCTCGTGGAACGTCACTCACTCGAATCGACGGGTGTCGTCATCAATCAACCTCAAGTGCCAGGTTTGGTATGTCCCGTTTCTCTAGAGCTGTTTTCGAGTGCCGATCCTCTCTGGGACGAGTTGGAACAAGACTGATTGCGCTTCTCTAGACAAATGGCAGGAGGCGGACCAGCACTACATTGCGACGCTTGTCGCTTTCGCTTGACCGTTTTTACTAGACCAGGCCCAAAGTGCCCTATCAAGTGTCCGGAGGGTGACATCCGCCGCGAGTGCTAAGCGTTTACATTCGGGAAAATAATACTCTAGGTAGAAATTCAGATCAGTATCGCTCTCGGGTACGCCCAGCGCTTCCAGCGCCCGATAATCGATGACCGTGTATTTTTCCTGATCTATTGCGGTCAGTATCGCCGACGCCATAGGAGTTCGCACGCCCCACAGTCCCATCAGCACCGCAAACGCGCTTCGTGGCTCTTTGGCATCCAGGGCCAACCGCAATGCGTCCGAAATCTCCGCGTCCGAATTGCGTGCGATAAGGCCTTTACGCCGCGTGGACTTCCACTCGACCACGCTCAAAAGATTCTGCCTGCTGTAGTCGCCACCATGGATTCTTCTTCCCGCCGCAAGGGCATTATCATCCCATCCTGAGGGATACTGTTTGGCCCAGTAGTCAATCTCACTGATCGGAAACCTGAGTTGAAATACGGGTGATGCCATATGGCCTCCATGCCAGCGTACCAGGGAATACCGAACGCCTAGCGGCTCCTCAACCAACGGTTTCGGGTATGGGGCAGGGTCTAGAGTCGTCTCTAGACCCGTGAACAACTACCGCACGAGCCTGAAGGCCCGTCCTTGTTGCGCTGATTGCACATAACTGGTGCGCGCATGGTGGCCGTCTTACCGCCGGCTGCCCCGCATTTTTGGCTATCACCACTCCACTACCGTTCCGGGATGAACGTCTTATCAGACATTCACCCAAATGCAGGGCAGCCTGCGCTATCGCCCACCGCCTTAGCCATAGGCGAGGCGGCGGCTTCGGCTAACCGCCTTCGGGCCACCATGCGCGAGAACTAGTGAACAAACTCAACTGGTCGAGCGCCGTCAGCGTTAGACCCATCCAAACTGGTTTCAAAAGGAAGGAGGCGAATTGCCTCCGCGTCGGTGTGCGACAGAGTGTCCTCAAGCGACCCGGTAACGATTTAGGGTTTGTGAGGTCTATGGGACCTATAGAACCATACGCTATACGTGGCTCAGTAAAATGCTGCGAAGTCGTGATAGACTTAGCTCCCTATAAAGGAGACCGCAATGCCCGCCGTCGCGCTCCGACCTTTTTCCCCGCGTAGTGCCGCTTCTGTGCCTAGCATTCTCTTCCCTGGTAAAACGCAAATCGAACGTCGAGAGGTCCAAGTGAAAATCACACATCATTTTTCGCTGGCTCCGTGTTGGCTGCTGATGTCCGTTCTCTGCCTCCTCGCGCTTGCGCCAGGGCTCTTGGGGCAAGTTACCACAACACTTCTTCATCAATATACATTCCAAGGCGACGCGAACGACGCCGTAGGTTCCGCAAATGGAACGCTTCTTGGGGGCGCGAGCGCGTCCGGCGGCAAGCTGATGCTTAACGGGAGTGGGGCGTATGTGCAGTTTGTCGGCCACTTGGTGCCGACGTCGGGAAGCTATTCTGTCGCGCTATTTGCTCAGGCGACAACACCTGGCCTCACCATTGAGGAACTTATTTCTCAAGGATTCTCGACGGGCCCTGGGTTTTATCTCGGTTATTTTACTTCGAGCTCCACGCAGATTATTCGGGCGACCGACAGCTGGCAATTAACCGGCGTACCTTTTCCAACGGACGGGCAGCAACATCATTACGCATTTGTTGTAGATGCCGCGGCAAACCAGTCGCGCTTTTACGTCGACGGCGTGCTCATGGCGACACTCCCTTCCGCGATCACGACGACCACTGCAGGGAACGATACTCGGTTAGGCCGGCAATTTGACCCAGATGCCGAGTACTTTGACGGAACACTGTCGGACGTGCGAATCTATTCC
This sequence comes from Bryobacterales bacterium, assembly GCA_963745995.1. Taxonomy (GTDB): domain Bacteria; phylum Acidobacteriota; class Terriglobia; order Bryobacterales; family Bryobacteraceae; genus Palsa-187. The sequence goes on along the minus strand of CAVUZF010000004.1, from coordinate 206,048 downwards.
GGAGCACTCGATGGACAAGCGGTTGCCACTCTTGCAGGCGTACTGCCGCCCCAGCAGAGCGGGCCGCCTCCTTCAGCGCTCATCGGATCGACAGGCACCCCCAACAATCCAGCGGGAAGCACAAGCGAACCAATCAACACCGCTACTGGCAACTACTTCACGTCTCACAGCGACCTTGTCGTGCCCGGCAAAGGACTGGCCTTTAACTTCACCCGCTTCTACAACAGCCTCGATTCCTATGCAGGTCCGCTCGGGGCGGGCTGGACCCATTCCTTCAATGTATTTCTTTCGGTTAGCACTGCCAATGTGATTGTCAAGGAGGCGGACGGCCATCAGGTGACATTCACTTCGACCGGCGGAGGCAACTACAGTCCGGCAACGGCAGGCGATTTCGACACCCTCAACCAAAATGGCGATGGGACCTTCACGCTCACACGCAAAAACCGAACGCGCTTCAATTTCTCTCCTGTCGGCAAGCTCATGAGCATCGTCGACCGCAACGGAAATACTCAGACGCTCAACTACGACGGATCTGGGAATCTGATTTCTGTTCTCGATAGTTCATCTCGGGTGTTCACATTCAGTAACGACGCCATCGGCCGGGTTACAAGCCTTTCGGATGCGACCGGCCGCACTTGGCGATACACATATGACACCAGCGGGAATCTTCAGTCGATAACCGATGCCACGGGTGGGGTTACCCAATACAACTATGATGTAAATCACCGAATGACGTCCGCCATCGATCCCCGCGGCATCACTTATCTACAGAATGTCTACGACAGCCTTGGCCGCGTGACGAGCCAGACGAATGCACGCGCGTTCACCACGACGCTCTCCTATAACATTCCGGCGGCCGGGATCACGTCGTTCACCGATCCGCTGGGCAACACGACCCAACATGTCTATGAAGGCAGCCTCCGGCTTACGAGTGTCATCGACGGAAAGGGTGGAACGATTTCATATGTGTACGACGTAAATAACGATCGGACGAGCATCACTAACCAGAACGGGAAAACAACGGCCTTAACTTACGATTCGAACGGGAACACGACGGCTATTACCGATCCGCTCGGAAATATCGCGAAGTTTACCTACGACTCCGAGAATGATCTGCTGAGCGCCACGAATCCAAATGGAAACACGACAACCTTCTCGTACGATGCGAACAGCAATCTGATCACGAGCCACGATCCTTTGGGTAACGCAGTGACCTTTGCCTACAACGGCAATGGACTCCTCACGTCGAAGACAGACGCACGTGGCAATACGACCGCCTTCACATACGATACTTCTGGAAACCTGACGAAGGTCACCGATGCCTTGGGCAACTCAACAAAGCTGGGCTACGATGGGATCGGTCGAATCATTTCCATTACCGATGCGAAAGGCCATACCGGCAACTCCGCCTACGACGCACTCAGCCGAATCGTGAAGGTGACCGATCCGCTCGCGAACCAGACGCAGTTCGCGTACGATTCGGTTAGTAATCTCCTGAAAGTCACCGACGCAAACGGGCACGCAACTAGCTACGGCTACGACGGCACGAACAATTTGACCACCGTCACCGACGCGGTCGGCAACATAACCCGGTATGCCTATGATGCGAACAATAACCGGACTGGTTTCACGAACGCAAAAGGGAACACCACCATCTACGGTTTTGACCAAGTGAATAGGCTGAATGAGATCATTGACGCGCTCTCATTCGTGACTTCGTATCAATACGATGCCGTAGGGAACGTCATTTCTACCACGGATGCAAACGGCAACACGAATCAGTTTTTGTTTGACCCGCTCAATCGAGTAATGAACATTGCGTACGCCGACGGAAGCAGCGTTGGGTATACTTATGACCCCGACGGAAATCGCCTCACCATGACCGATCCGCATGGTACGACGAGCTATTCTTACGACATTCTTGACCGGCGGACTTCCGTGACCAATCCGGGCAGTAAGATCGTGCATTACGCCTATGATGCGGTAGGAAATCGGAGCTCGCTCACGTATCCCGATGGAAAAATCGTCACGTATTCGTACGACCGCCTGAATCGGCTTGCGAGCGCGACGAACTGGCTCGGCAAAACCACGAATTACACCTATGATGCCGTGAGCAACCTACTTCAGACGCAATATCCGAATCGGGCAGGGACCACTTTCGCTTATGATGCCGCAAATCGCTTAACGGAAATCGTAAATTCCGCTTTAGGGCTGCCGCTCCTAAGGCTGGATTATTCGCTCGACAAAGTTGGTAACCGGACCAGCCTCAGCGTTGACGGCATCTCCACGACCTTTTCCTATGATCCATTGAATGAACTGGTGAGCGCCCAACTTGGACCCTTGAAAACCACGTGGACATACGATCAAGTTGGGAATCGCCTCAAGCAGCTGGCACCGACGGGGACGACCGCCTACACTTACGATGCGGCTGATCGGATTCTCACTGCCGGCTCCACAACCTTCGCCTTTGACCACAACGGGAATCTGATCTCTAAGGCAAGCGGGAATGCCAGCCTTAATTATGCTTACGATGCTGCGAACCGCCTCATTCATGCCACTGGACCAGGTGTGAAGAGCAGCTTCGCTTACGATGGCGATGGCAACCGTGTCGCGCAGACCACGACCGCAGGAACCTATTCTTATGTGAACGATGTCAACACATCGCTCCCGGTTGTACTCGCCGAGCAAGGGCCGGACGGCGCCATCACATACGCCTATGGTCAAGCTTTGATCGAAGCGTACAGCCAAGCCTTCAATTACTTCTATCACTACGACGGCTTGGGGAGCGTAGTCGCACTCACTGATGGGGTCGGTTTACCGGCAGCAGCATATGCCTACGACTCATGGGGCAATGCGCTTCTGACCATTCCAGATAGCGCCGGGACGAGAAACAAGTTCCGGTTCACGGGAGAGGCGCTTGACCCGGGGACCGGGCTGTATTATCTGAGAGCTAGATACTATGATCCGAACGGTGGCAGATTTCTGAGTGGTGATCCAGTCCGAGGGAGTTTAAGTGTGCCGCAAACTTTGAACAGGTATTTATATGCTCAGAATAATCCGAGCAATTTCATTGATCCAACTGGGTTGACGCGACAAGACTCAGGGAACGCGACAACGGGAATCGCGCTCATCGCATCCGCGATCAACCCACCCTCGTTCTTGGGTACCATCACGCAGCTGTTAACAGAAGCCGGTTCCGATATTGTCGGAAGCATAATTTCAGTAGGCTCCGATTTCCTCAAGATACACCAAGCGGCAAACGAGGGAGCTTATACTCCTGCCCAGGTGGACAGCTTGTATGCCAAAGGGAACGCGCAGGTCAAGGCTGCCATCGATAATATTGTTGCGACCCTGTACTCTTCAAAAACGTGGGCTGACCTGAGCCCAGGTGATAAACAGGTTGTGCTAACGCAGGGCAATCTCGGCGCTTATATAGAGGCCGGAGAGATCAAATGCGTGGCTGACTATTGCTTATTACTAAAATATCCGCCACCGCTTTCGGCTCCCTGAGCACTTGCCACAGACTCTTGCACGCCAAACAGAATCTCGTCGAGAGAATAAAAACCTGGACCGAGCAGCAGTAGCGCCGCAAGAAGCAAAAGTTGATCAACATCGTGCCATGGAGCCTGCATGGTTATATGAATTGCGACCAACCAGGACAGGAGCGAGAGAGTGGTTAAAGTAGTCAGGAACCCTGCGATCACTGAGAAGCAGCCAACGACCGATACGAGCAAATCAATTGCCTGCAAGAGAGTTAACAAATCGTGCTCAGACGGATTGAAGGTTATGGCGTTGAGATAGGCGGATTGGAAAAGAAAACTCGCAATCGAGACGCGCAATAACAATATTCCTAAGTCGACCCGTGATTTTAGAAGTGGTTTCACTTACTCTAAGAATAGGCAACTCAATTGGCCTGTCAAGCTCCCTAATGTCGCCTTTCGCCCCAAAGTGAGATAGCAGTGGACCGATGCCAATTAAAAGCTCAGATTTCGCGGTTAGTGTGGAATGCGAATTGCGCCAAGACATCGCCTACGTCGAACGATTGCGACAATCTTGGACATATAAAAGGCCGACGCGGATGGTCCGGTCGGCAAGATTGCTTGGAAATCTGATTTCAGTATTCTTAGGGCAAGAGAATCGTCGTGGCAGACCGATCTGCTTCAGTGATCAGCCAGATGCGGGTGCCATCGGCGGGCAGGTAGGCGGAAAGGATTTCGAAGCCCGTCCTTCACGGCGGATTCATTCTCCGCCGTATCCTCCCTATCGAGGTCACCTCAGTCGCCGACACTCTGCCGAACGAGATAGGGGAGCGGCGTTTCACCGGCGCGCGCGAGGGCCTCGATTGCGCCAGGAGTAGCAACAATGGTTCCGAGAGAAAATCGAGCAGTCGCCATAGGGCGTCATCCGCTCAACCGCGCTTCGAGAAACGGTGCGAGTTTCGCCGTCGAACGGAACTGCGGGATGGGATCGAGTTGCTTCAATGCAGAGGTGAACGCATTCGAGAGGCTCCACAGCGTACGTGGTGCGAACTCTTCGTGTTCCGGGTTGAAATACAGCTTGTGAACCGGAACCGCGAGATGCCTGGGAATGTCGATCTTGGCTTCGATGAACGCCTGATAGATGATAAGCCTCGCCGCAACATCAGTGAGCTGCGAATCACGCCAGTGGCGTACCTGTTCAGTCATCGGCTCGAAGTTCCGCTGCATATCGGAGACCCCGATCTCAAGCGAATGGATGAGATTGAAGTTTTTCGAGTGCTTGGCGAGCACCGGTGTGAAGTCACCGGAGAACGCCATGTTGTCGCACACGAGAACGCGATATCCGACCGTCATGGCGAGCCGCATGGACTTGTCGTGCGCATTGCGGATGCCGATGGCGAAGCGGCAGCCCTGAAACGTGGTTTCGAGTTCCACGATACCAAACATCTTCATGCCGTCCTTCGAAACGGCATACTCTTCGCGCACTGGCGCAATGTGCCGAAGGCCCAGCGTGTCAACGAGAGCACGGACTACATCGCCGTGCGGAATAGGGCGGTGAGTTGCGGTGCCGGGCGGCGTCGGCACCATGGCTAATTGTTCGCGTGTGAGCTTGCCGCCGCGAGACAGCAGTACTGCTTGCGTTTCAGACATACAGGGCATTCCTCTCTTGAATTGGGATAGCTCCCGCCGGACGGCGGGGTGCGTTAAGAACTACGAGAAGCCTAAGATTTCTATGAGATTCCGTCAAGCTTCAAGAAGAGCCGAAACGAGGGCAAATACTTACTTCACGCACCCAGTTTTGTGTTAGGCTGGCGCAATGGGTTCCGATTTTAACGCGCGGCTTCGCCCCAAGCGCCCATGGCACCTTCTTTTGGGGGCCATTGTCGTGAATCTAATAGGCAACGGCATTCAGGTCGGGGGGACACAAAATTACAAGCTTGCACGCACCATTTTCGTTGTGTCCGGCTTGATCCTAATGTACTGGGCCTGTTACCTTCCGATTCTCAGAACCGCGACAGACAGGGTGAAGGCGTTTCCGTACGGACTATCTGTCGTCGGATTAATAATAGTCACATGTTTGGAGTGTGTCTATCTTGCGCCTCAGCCAGATCCCAATGCGTCTCCAGCGACGATTTCAGCTATCGAAAAATTATTTCAAAAATACTTTACTCCACAGCGAGCCTACTTGGTATTTGATGGCCCCATGCGCTTCCCGGATAAGATTGATGGGAACGGTAAGACACTATCCGATCGCAACTTTCAGGTTGGGGATCGCCTTGAGTTCAACTACTTCACAAATGTGATTGGACCGCGTCCAATCCAGACGCATGGTACCCATCGAGCTCTCGCGCTGGCACCAGACGCCAAGATTGAAACCCAACAAGAACTTATTAGACTCTTTAGGCAACCGCCAGAAAACCCAGTCATAATTACGCCAGCAACGTTAATGCCTTCCAATCGTCGCTTTGGCACCGTTGGTGCCGTCGTTGGGCCGACCGCAGACAAAAAACCGCTAATTCTGGATCAACAGACGATAGATGAAATTCATGCTGGTAAAAAAATAGTCTTCGTAATAGTTGAGCTTGGGTATATGGATCTTGGGCAGTTGCATTACGCGAGGGTATGCCAATACTTACAACCCCCAGCGTACGCCCCCGGAATATGGCACGATTGTCATGTTCCCGGCTTCGATGCCGATGACAATACGTCTTCCCAGATGGCAGGATCGGCGTCCTCCATAGCGCCGTCCGTACCGTCCGCACCCCCCATTCCGCCATTGACCTCTGTGTTGAAGATGTTTGCCCACATGAATGGTACCTACAGAAAACCCAATCAATCTACCAGCAATGCAGAACTGGAAATAGATAATCCGCAAGACGAGCCGTTCGACAAAGTGGACTTGTGGATTAGTCGCACACACAAGTTGATACGCAGAATTTCGGCACGTCCGAGCGGGGTCAGTAAGTGCAGTTACGAGCCTGTTGACGCTCTAGGTACCTCGGTCCGTGCAATTTTTAAGGGAGCGGACGGTAGTCGTATAGCGATTGATTCACGAGAAGCCACTGAGTTGGGACTTCAGGCGCCGGGATCTTCTAAATGGCACTTATACTGTGAGCGGGTTGATAGACCCGTTCCGGTAGTGCTCGACCTGGATGTGGACGGAGATCCACTGGGAGAATATTTGCAGGTATCTGGGTCCTACCAAGTAGTGCTCGGGACCGGAAGCAACTTAGTTAAAGTTAATGAATCAATATTGGTCACAAAATGAACCCATTACGATGGAGGAACAATGAGACAGCGAACCAAAATCGCGATACCCGAACCCAAGGGTTCGGAGTTCGAGAATTTCGACAGACTAGCTGGCATACTCATGCGGGTTGCGCCGAAAAAGAAAAAAGTAAAAACAAAGCGGAAGCCGAGCAAGCCAAGAGTTTAGCGTTTTCGCATTCCGCGTCCTTGGCGTTTCGCCCCCTTCCCCTACTTGCCTTTGCCGGTAAGCCAATCCCACGTCAAGCGGCGTCCGGCAACTTGAGAGTACACGATAGCGAAGCGTTCCGCGTCGGTAAGTGTGCGACCGTTGTAGCGGAAACTCTGTTCATCCAGATACCGAAACAGGTGGAACGGCTCGGCGCTGATATAGGTTCCATGAAGTTGGCGCTTCACCAAACTCCAGAAGTTCTCCATCGTATTGGTGTGGACGTTGCCGCGAACACATTCTATGGCGTGATCCACGACGGTGTGTTGGTATTCCCCATTCAACCCATTGTAGGACTTCAGTGCATCGCTAAATAGCGCGGAACCCGCCTTGATATGCTGGCGAATCTTCCCATGCAGTTCATGCTTGCGACGATTCGGTACGGCGAAGGTGCGGACGTTTCCACCGCGCTCGACCATCCCTAGCGCTGTGGCCTTATCCGTTCCGCCTGTTCCCGTAGTGACTGCGGCGCGGCGCTTGGCGTGCATGTTGCGGGGCTTGCCGCCAATGAACGATTCGTCAACTTCAACTTCGTCCGCAAGCTTCGTAGCCGTCTTGTCCGCATCGCTTCGCGTATGCGGTGAAGCATGAACCAAGCGGTTTTCTGGGTCAGTCCAAGGTCACGCGCGATCTGGCAGGAACTAACGCCATTCCTGCAATTGGCGACAAGCCACATAGCTGTGAGCCATTTTTCAACCGGGATCGGAGATTCATTCAGAACCGTACCAACCTTCACCGAGAACTGTTTGCGGCAATCCGTGGCGCGGCACTTCCAAATGCGGCGCGATTTAAGAAACATCGGTTCCTTTGCCTCGCAGTAGGGGCACTCAACCCCATTGGGCCAACGCTTCGCCGCGAGGTAGCGCAGAGAATTGTCAGGATCACCGAAGTATTTGATCGCTTTGGCCAATGTTTGCGGGGTTTCCATGAACAAGGTATGCCATATAAACCGTGGTGTGTCAAGTAAGTATTCGCCCTAATTAGGCTACACGTTGATCAAAACACACCGAGAATGCGCATCAAGCGACGGGTAAAGCTAGCAGTCCCGTTAGTGGCGCGTCGCCGCGACAGGCGGCTGCAAGTCAAAATACCGTTTGCGTTCGTTCGGAGAAAAGAGCGTAGCGATCTCCCCGCCACCCGCCGCCGGACGGACAACCATAAAGAGTCCAGGCCCGCCAAGGCTCTGTTCCCAGTACACGAGAAGCTCGTCGCTATTCTCTCGAACTTTAACGTACGTATTGGGAAAGCGCGCGGCAGCTTGGCGACCAATCTCCTGGCCGATCAATACGTATTGGTTCAGCGTCATCACGCCTTTTATATCAGCGAGAAATCCGAAGCAATGCTTAAACCAGTGCCAGACGTCATTTTGGTGCCGGTAATATTCATTTGTTGCTCCAGGGGCAAACCCCCGGATATTGCGCAACACACTTGCTGCGTCAATGATTCTCACGGGTCCAATATATACCAAGACTCTTCCCTCCTTCTTGGTTGGTTCAATTTCCGCGACCCTTGCGATCACGCGAACAGATGCCTAGATCACAATTCGCTCCACCTCATCGAGCGTGATCTCATCACTCGTCCGGTCGTAGAGTTTTGTCGTCCGCGGCGATTCGTGTGCCGCAATCGCCTGAGCATTCTCGATCGTGCCTCCGTTCTCAAGATAGGCTGTGATACCGGTCGCCCGGAAGGTATGGCAGGAAGTGGAGGAGGGGAGTCCCGCTGCCTGTGCTCGCCGTTTCACCATCCGCAGCACGTCCGTGCGACTCATCGGATTCGCCGTAATCTGCCGCCGGTTATCAACACTCCGAAACAGCGGCGACTTCTTTTCGTCCCGGATGCCCGCGGCTTCAAGATACGCATCGAGATATGCTTCCGCGTTGTGGTGCGCTGGTACCTCGTGACGCTTGCCACCTTTCTCGTGGAGTCTGAACCAACCACGTTTTCCATTTTCGTAATAATCCTCCGTCTTCATGTGCACCACGGCCGAGACGCGGGCGAACGTGTAACACATCAGCCCGATGATCGCGCGATCACGCAGGCCGGCGATCGAATCCGTTTTTATCGAATCGAGCAGCGCCCGCGCCTGATCGGCTTTCAATACTGGCGTTTTGCCGCGCCGCACCACATGCTTAGGCCCGCGAACGGAAGACGCGGGATTCATCGGAACGATTTGCCCCGTCACCAGAAAATCGAAGTGCATCCGGATCGCCGCGAGGTGTTGCTTCACGGTGGGTGTTGCCATCGGGTGATTCTCGATATAGGTGGCGACTACGATCGGCTTCACTTGCTCCAAAGTGTAGACGCGATGCTTTTCGCACCAATCGAAAAACTGCGAGATCGCTTGCGCGTACGCGGCACGAGTGTTGCGGTTCCGGATCGTCGCCGCGAAGAACTCAATAAAGCGCCACGAGGCGGCAACGCCCGCCCGGCCGATCGCGGCCGGCAATTTTTCAAAACCGGTCCGTGCGAGCTCCCGCTGCGGGATTGGGACGATCTCGGAGCTCATGGACGCGTGGATTTGAATTCGCGTCGACCAATGCTAAATTCCTCGGGATCGAAAAAGTCTGCGGGATCGATTTCATCGCACTCAGTCGGATCGGGTGCCAGGTTCCTTGCCAACCAGTCCGTGTTAACGGTCGGAATATTGCCTTTTTTATGCTTTTTACCCTCCGCTAATTGCCGTATCATAACGTCCTTTATGATACGTCCGTAGGGGATAGCGTCAAGTGGGCGATACCATACCCGGAACGAAGTTTCAAGACCACTTATCCCCAGGCGCTGGGCCGCTAATCACCCTTCATACCGCTCGTTTCGGCGCTTTGCAGCCTCCGTGGGCCGCCCCGCCAATTCTAGAGGCCGCAGTGGTGTTTGCAAATTCCATTTCGCTCCCAGGAATGAAATTCCAAATAATTAGTTCTCAACTACGGGACTGCCCACCAACCGATGGCCTGCCATCCTGAGCTAACGCCGTTGCTCACGGCGCCTGAATAGAAAAGGCGCGGCCCCCCGAAGGAACCTTTGAAAGTCATGTTCAACGTTAACGTGAGAAGGTTAGCGCCGTTCCAGGTGTAACTTGCACTGAGCGTACACTGGCTGTTACTTACGGTGCCTGAGCTTGGCAATGTGAGGCTTCCGGCGAACGGGCCAGCCGAGTCCCCCGCGTCATCGACCAGATACAACAAGTTTGGTCGTACAAAAGCAACATAGCACGCGCTAATTCCATTGAGGGAATTGTTCATCAACACATCAACGAGACTCCCGGGGCTCCCAGATGGCCAGTTGTTTAAATCGGCGTATGAAAAAACGAATGTTTGGCTCCAACCTGTACCCCCGGTAGGAGGAGTCATCCCTGACACGGTTGGATTTCCGCTCGCTGCAGACACTGCATAGGTGCTCAATGGCTGCCATCCCGAACTCCGGTTTTGCGCATCAATAACCCCAGCCCACAACACCTGGGTTCCTTGAAAGTTCGGATTACTCGTCAAGGAGACATGATAAGTTAGGGTGAGATTGTTACCGCTCCCAGACGCGCTCGCGGAGGTAAACTGACACTGGGAATTGTGTAGGGTGTTAGCTGAGGAGAGCGGAACCACGGCGCTCCACCCGTTACCGGCATCATTCATGAGCCTCAGCCCGCCGCCTGCCGCTGCGAAGTATTCAACGTAGCAGGAGTTCACACCGGTCAACCAGAAATTGATCAACAGGTCCACCTCGGCGATGTTGGTATAGGCGGAGTTATTAGGAAGGTAATAATCTCTGGCCTTGATAGTGATCGTGAGAGGCGAGCCAGTAGCAACCGTAACCGAATCCAATGTGGGCGCGCCCGCATTTTCAATTGCTATCACCTGGCTGCCAAGCCGAATATATTCTTTAGAAACCTGTTGGCAATAAATCGGGGAAGCCGCACTGATGATTGCGGCAACACTGAATATCCACAACAATCCGTCTTTCACGTCCACGGCCCATCCGCGATTGATTTTGGGATTCACGGTGTCACCGCCGTTACTGTAAGCGTGACAGGCGGAGCGGATTGGCCATTTGCGGCTTGTACCGAAACAGCGACTCCTCTCACGAGATCCAACGCTTTTCCGGTTGAATCCGTAATTGTGATACCTCGGCCCATTACACCAAGTGCGATTGAGGTATTCGCAGGTATTGCCGTCTGCTGATTTTGTCCGGTTGCATCCTTGCTCATTAAAGAGAGAGGCTGTAACGTATGCCGCGCCGTCACGACGGCGAGCACGAGGACGGGTGAAGTTTGATTGAGCGCTGCGGTAGCGGTATCGAGAAGCTGACTCGCATCATTGACACGCACCTGCAGTAACGATCCTTTGGACATGACGAGGTTGTAAGCTGATACGGGTGCTTTGGCGCTGACCGCGATAGCAGGCAAGACGATTGACCATGCGCATGGATCCAAGTAACTTCCCCCTTTGTCTACCGCACATAGGTTGTAGGTTCCATCGAGAAGACCGCTTAGGGAGAAGGAACCGTCCGCTGCGGATTCTGCACGTCCTCGGCTCACGGGAACGTCAACTTTAATCGCTGTGATCACGGCACTGACCGGTTTACCATCGTCGCCGACAGCCGTGCCCGAAATGACGGCGGTGCCCGGTACTGGCAAATCCTGACCGTGGAGCAAACAAACGAATACGCGAACGCAAATTCCTACGGTGGCTTTTCTTCTTATTCGCAGCATTCCGCGTCTTCCCCCTCCGATTCCATGCAGCCTGTGTATATTCACATTCCAGGGCGTGCCCACCCAAAGAGGCACAAAGATTTGAATTTAAGATTATTAAGTCTGCCATGAGGTTACTGAAGGCGTCAAGTGATTTTTTATCGGCAATACGTTCGACTAAAAAGTTGCTGATCGGTGTGGCGAGTGGGACTATATTCGCGGCGAAAACACACTAACGTTCAACGAGGCCACTCAGGAAATGAGCTGTCATTCGCGAAGCAGTTTAGATGGCTCTGTTCTGTTGGCAGAACAATGCGCGTAACTCGCGACGGATGTTGTCACTGCAAAATCTCAATAAAATATGTCTTTCCGTAAAATCTGTTCCGGTTTCGGAACAGATTGCGAATCCGGGTTCCCGGTTTGATCGGCGCAGGATGCTCGCCACCGCGTGTAACGATTCGGGCAGCGCTAGAAAGTCCTTGACTTTTCTGCGGAACCTGGTTGAATATTCTAAAACGCGCCATCGCAAAGTTCAGCGCAGTCTGTAGACGCGGAGAGGATCTGTTGCGGGTAGGGTGATCGTACTGTAATTTGCCCGCGAAGGCACTTTATCGAGGATGCACGCAAATTGACTATGTTGTGATCGGCAGGTCCGACGAAAACATCCGAATCGAGCGGAAAGAGAGAGAAGCCATGATAGGACAGGCAGTTGCGCCGAAGTTTATCGCTCTCATTTGTGGAGTTCTTTTGGTATGTAACGTCCGTGCGCAAGCGCCCGCACAAACGCAAAAGATGGAGATCGAACTCCTAACGGTCTACGCAGCAAATGTCCATCCGGCACGCATAAGCCGCCCGTCCGGACCGTTTATTTTGGTCATTCTAAACCAAACGGATTACAAGCAAATGGTAGTTGATATCAAAGCCCATACCGATGGCAGCGACAAACAACAGGCAAGTATGGATGATGTGGGCGGGAGCTACCGTGGCATTCTCGACCTGCCTGTTGGACAGTACGATGTCGTGGTGCCTGGGCGTCCGAATCTGCAAGCCACCATTACGATTACGAACTGAGGAGTCACGGCATGTTCAAAAGAAAGCATGTAATCAGGATTACATCGCTTCTAATTGGTCTATTGGTTTTGTCTCGAACTTCCTCGGCACAACTCACGAGTATCACTGACTTCACGACTGCGCCTGCAATCCAGGCTGGCGCACCAGCGGGAAGCTATGCGCTCAGTGGTTTCGAGTCCGTGAACCTGTATTCGGGACTTGTAAACGTTTCGATCCCGCTCGTCAAAGTCGGAGGAAGAGGCGAGGCGGGTTATACGATACAATTGCCGATTGAAACGAATTGGCAGATTCGAGATGTTCCGCTCAACGGCGTCCACAGGAATTTTCCAAACGCGACACAAGTGGCGCTGTCTTCCTACTTTGGAAACAATCTTTCGTTGATGAGGTACACGCCGGGAACGGTGATCGCTCGCTCATCTGTGGATGGGACGAATGGTACGTATGCATGTACGACTGGCACAGGTGCTGGTTACTCGTTTTATCTCGGACAGACGCTGACGCGGCTAACCTACATTGAGGCCGATGGAACGGAGCATGAACTTCGGGACACCCTAAATAATGGTCAGGTAGCGCCCGCGCTGAGCCTACACGATTGCACGCACTCCGGCATAAACGGAGGGGAAAGTCGGGGAACCGTATTTGCGACCAATGACGGTACGTCCGCCACTTTCGTGGCAGACTCGACTATTTACGATCAAAATGCCATTAGTACGAGCACCGGAAGTATGTTGAAACAAAATTACGTAGTGAGCGGTTGGCTATTGTTTCGCAATGGAGTTCGGTATCAACTCGATAGCAGCGGTCACGTTGTAAAAATACAGGATCGCAATGGAAATCTAGTACAGATATGTTATGCCGGGGGCGGCTGTGTAACACCCGGAGACGACTTTACGGTCATTGACGCTCTGAACCGAAAAATTTCCGTGAGGTACGCAAATTTCACCACGAACTTCACCGACACGATAACATACAACGGCTACAACAGCGCTTCACGCACAATTTCTATTAACTGGGCACTTTTAGGGAGTGTGCTTTCGACTGGGCAAAGCGTGCAGACTTATGGTTCGCTTTTTCCAACAACGCAGGGAAGCACCTCTACCTCGTTCGATCCGTATCAACCGGGTTCGATCGTGTTGCCAGACAACTCGTCCTATGCGTTTCAATATAACAGCTATGGGGAATTAACCCGGATCGTCTTGCCTACACTTGGAGCGTACGAATACGACTACCCCTCCTCGACATCAAGCCCCCCATATAGTTCAATGGGGTCAGCGTTTGTCAACGATCCGACTGGAGGCCATTCCATTCAGACGGTTTACCGCAGAGTCATGCAGCGGAGAACATTACCCAACGGGAGCACGGTCGAAACGAGAACGGTCTATACGCCAACTTTTGGGCTAAACTCTGGACTAGACTCAAGCGTGCAAGTGGACACGGAGAACGCTGCAGGCACCATTCTAGCGACCGACACCCACTACTTTTACGGAGATCCTTCGAATCTGCAGAGTTATGCTCAGCCTATTTTCTATCCCGGGGGACTTGACGGGAAAGAATATGAAACGGATCAAACGGCTAAAGAAACTGGGCAGACTGCCCATAAGGTCACAAACACCTGGGTGCCGCGGGCATGCAGCGCAACCGAAGTGTGCTGGTCGGGCGTGTTGAATATACTTCACGATCCCAATATTTGTCAGGCGAACACCACTCTCTTAGAGGCCACCCCGAACCTAACATCGGGACAGGTCAGCTTTTATGATGTGTATAACAATCGGGAAGAACTCTACGAATTTGACTATGGTCAAGCTCCGGTCCAGAGTTCGGCGTGCCCTACAGGAGTTACTGGTTACACCCGGCGCACCACCACAACTTATCTGACAAGCGGCTACGATACTGTGAACACCGGCAGCCCGAGTGCCAGCATCCATGTTCGCACTCTTCCCACCAATCAGACGGTCTCCGATAGCGGCGGCAATGTGTTCTCCCGGCGAGACTATTTCTACGATTCCTACTCCCTGCAGGATGCTCCTGGCATTATCAACCAAGCGGCTGGATACACGACGGGAAATACCGCTCGGGGCAACAACACCAGGCTTCTGGAGTGGTTCACTTCTAGCGCGGACTTCGAATTGCAATCTCATTTCGACATCGCGGGTAATGTAGTCATGGCTTACGACGGCAACGCCAACCCAGCCACGATTACCTATGGCTCCCCTTATTATGCTTTTCCGTCGCAGGCTTGCAAAGTTGTTACGGGGCAAAATCGCTGCGTTGGCCAAACGTTTGATTTGTCCACTGGCAGTCTCCTGAGTCGAACGGACTTCAATAGCGTAATGACGTCGCTTCAATACAATGAGCCGCTGGATCGGATGACCTCTGCGACTGCTGGTTCCAATCAAACACTCCAAACCACCACCACTTTTTCATATAGCAACTCCAACACAGTTGTCACCTCGACGAGCGATCTAGATGCGTCGAACCTTCAAAAAGTGATTTCAAAGAAGATTTTGGATGGTATGGGGCGAGAAATCGAATCGCGTCAGTACCTGGATGGCAATCCGTCGAGCACCACCTATGTCTCCGTGCAGCGGACGTATGACTCTATGGGGCGCGCCTATCAAGTATCTAATCCATTTCGAGCCTCTGCGGGCGAGAGTGCCGTCTGGACTACGACTCTTTATGATTCTTTGAGCCGAATCAGCTCCGTCACGACGCCCGATACTTCCGTGACCACTTATACTCCAGTCAACAACCAAATCACTGTCACCGATCCGGCCGCAAAAGAGAAAACCACCTTCACGGATGCTCTTGGGCGCCTTACGCAGGTTACGGAAGACCCGAGCGGACTCGGATATGTGACAACGTACCTGTACGACACAGTGGATGATTTGAAGAAAGTAACTCACCAATCCGGCCTGATCCGTACGTTTACCTACGACCTACTAAAGCGGCTAACCAGCGCGACGAATCCTGAAAGCGGCTACATTCAGTACACCTCCTACGACGGGAACGGCAACCTGCTTCAGACGACGGATGCCCGCACCTTCCAGACGACGATAACCTACGATCAATTGAATCGAGTGACTTCAAAAACTTACAGCGACGGTGTCACGCCGAGTGTGGCCTATACCTACGACGACCCAAGCGTGCCTTTCTCAATCGGCCGCTTGACCAAGGTCAACTCGACGGGTGTTAGCATCTCGCAGATTCTGGGATACGATGCACTAGGGAGACCAACTTCGAGTTCCCAGTTCACGGGCTCGACGACTTACCCGTTCAGCTATTCGTTCAACCTTGCGGGCAAGCTAACCGCCGAGACCTATCCTTCAGGTCGCACCGTGAACACCTTTTACGATTTGGCAGGCCGTCCGACTTGCGTGAGCCCAGCAACAACCTGCTCCTCATCCAATTACGTCTCCGCAGTTACATATACCTCGCACAGTGCGATTCAGCAAATGATGTTAGGGAACGGTCTGATCGATCAGACTTGTTTTAACAACCGGCTGCAGCCTTTCGACATCCGTGTTGGCACGTCGGCGACGGTAAATTGCACCAACTCCGGATCAGACGTTCTGAATTTAGGTTTCGGCTACGGCACGACAAACAACAACGGCAACGTGCAGAACCAAACCATCGCAATACCCGGTTCGACGAATACGCAAAACTATACGTACGATGCCTTGAACCGACTGTGGACGTTTACGGAAACGGGTGGACAGGCTAACCAGACCTATAACTACGAATCCAACGGGAACCGTTGGGTGACCGGGCCCTTCATCCCGTACACCACCCAAACACCGCAGAGCAACAATTTCACGAACAACCGGTGGGCTGTGGGATCAGGCCTTGTGACCTATGACGCGGCGGGCAATCAACTTAGCGTTTCGCTAGGGGCTGGAGGAACTCGCATTTTCACTTACGATGCCGAGAACCGCCAAATCACCGCTTCGATTCCCGCCATGAGCGCGATTTCATATTTGTACGATGGAGATGGTAAGCGGGTGCAAAAGAAGGTTGGAACAACCGTGACCACTTTTGTGTACGACGCGCAGGGACAGTTGGCCGCCGAGTATGGGGGACTTACGAATCCTCTGGCCGGAACGACCTATCTGACCGGTGACCACCTGGGCAGCACGCGGTTGGTGACGAATGCCAACAGTATTCCGATTCAGCGATTCGACTATGCTCCCTTCGGCGAAGAACTCACGCAGAGCATTGATGGACGTGGCGCACCATACTCGACCAACTCTTACCCGACCATAACGCCTGACGGCACGAGTGAGAAGTTCACCGGCAAAGAACGAGACGCCGAGACGGGCCTCGATTTCTTCGGGGCTAGGTACAACTCCTCAGCCCAGGGGAGGTTTACTAGCCCGGACCCCATTTTCGTGACTGCGCATCGCGTGAGCGATCCGCAGCAGTGGAACCTTTACACTTACAGTCGTAACAACCCGCTGCGTTTCACCGATCCCACGGGACTGGACATTTGGCTTCAAGGCTGCGGCGACGAGTCTGACACGTGCCATAAGGGGTACGTGGGGGTGTATAACGACAGCGGTAAGTTCGACCGCACGCACCTGAGCGGTGACCAGACCGATTCAGCCAGCCTCGGGACTACGGGTGTCAGCGTCAATTACAACGG
Source organism: Bryobacterales bacterium (assembly GCA_963745995.1). Taxonomy (GTDB): domain Bacteria; phylum Acidobacteriota; class Terriglobia; order Bryobacterales; family Bryobacteraceae; genus Palsa-187. The sequence goes on along the minus strand of CAVUZF010000004.1, from coordinate 188,706 downwards.
CGGCACGTATCAGGGTGTTTGGGACACGAATAAGAACGAGCAGAATGCCGTTACTGTCGGCGGCTCCGGTGCACTCTCCGACCTTACATTCACAGTGAACGGGAACTGCGGAGGCACGTGTCAGGCTTCAGGCATCGTAAATGGAACCAATACAGCTTCGGGCCTGCAGTCTTTGCAATTTGCGGTTACCTCGCCTGGAAGCGGATTCCTCCAGAACCCCGGCTTCTATGGGGCTGACCCGTTTCATGTGGGACGAACCAATTTCCTTGGATACGATCCGAATCAGCCTCAGGGCTTGGCTGCAACGCATCTTCCGGTTCCAGGATCGGTCCTCATAGACCCGAGGACTGGTCAGCCTACCAACGTCGATTTCCACGTCGATCAGCGCTATCCGTTCGAGGATGTAACCGGCTTTGCCAACCATGTAGGCAGCATTGGGCATACGCTCTTCAACGATGTGCGGTCAGTCTTCACAGGTTTGGTTGATCACGGTGGCAAGTGATGAGCGGGTTTGGGCATCGTTGGTTGCCAGCCTTGGTCTGCCTGGCCGGCTTGAATCTGGCGCAGGCGGCTCCTGAGCGCTCGTGCGCAGTATTCGATTCGGATGGCCATTGGGCTTCCGCTGTTGCGACTTCAGGAACACTCATTTTTGAGATGCATACGTCGGATGCTCTGCCTAAGGGGATCGAGATGCATCTGGAAGGCGAGCCTCTGTTCTGTCGTCTGTTTCTGTCGGCGGATAAGCGGTACGCAGCTGTTGGCGTCTATCTTTCAATCGGGAACGAAGACGCTGTGCAGATTGGGGCGTTCGACCGTTCCACCGGCAAATGGGCCTCAAACTTCGTTGTTAAGCAACGTGAAGATTTATGGGCGAAGCTGCGACTCAACGGCTTTCTGGGTGACACGTCGAAGCTCGTAGTAACCGGAACCGGGAAATCGAAGCCCCGCGAAGATGTGAAATTTAAGGTTTTGCTTTTCGGCCCGGACGGGCAGCCAGCAGCGGAGAGCGGCTTCGAGAGGATTTTGCCACGGAGTAACCGGAGCTGGGACGCCGATTCTGTTGACGCAAGGCACAATCGCCTCTGGTTCGTTGGCAGCCCGCAGTTCTGCCCGGTGAAATCGGTTACGCTCACCGGTCCTGTAGATTACGGTCCTTCCATAACGGAAGCTGCTGTCGGGGGAACTGCGTGTTTACCAAATGTCATTGGGTTTCCCGAGGCCAACCTTGTCGTGGGTGGGAATACCGGAAACCAGAACTGGGTGTGGCGCGTGGATGTCGCCTCCGGTACCGGCGAGAAAATCGAACTTCCTCAATCCAAGCCAACCGGCCTGGTGAAGTGGAACAGCTATGTCATGTCGCCCATTCCCGAGTTCTCGCCCGATGGAGAAGTTTTCGCACTTGGGCGATCTGTCACTGCCTGGGATACGTTTGACCGATCCCGCGATATCGGGGGCGAACTCGATATTATTCAATCCAAACCGCTCAAGGTTCTCGCCGTCCTTCCGCTGAAAGACGCATGTGGCTCTGGCAGTGTCGCCGTGGATCACAGAAATGGATCTACCACTGTGTTGCAACGGCGCTGTGGCAAATGGGAACGTGACGAGTTCCCGAAGCGCTAAGTCGAAACGGCAAATCAGCAAGTTACCCAGCAGCATCCGAAACAGGCTGAAGAAGCCGCCGATGGCGGCTGGAGGAGGGGTGACACGTCACCCCCGGCGCGGGTGCTGCGGGGCGGCGATCCGGGTGCTCTCCGGTAACTTCTTGATTCGGCGTAACCGATCCAGCCGCGGGGGAAGTCATTTTGCGAAATCCCGCAATCTCCTTACAATCGAGCTGAGAGGTGCAGCGTATGCTCCCGGCGAAGACGGCGCGGACGCGATCGGTGGGAACGAAGCTGAGCGAGGAGGAGTATGCGCGCCTCGAAGCGTTGGCCTCCGGGCGCGGGCTGACGGTGGGCGAATGGGTGCGGGAAGTGGTGCTCAAGGCGGGCGAGCCGCAACCTGCCAGCGCCGCCGAACAGACTCTCCTTTCCGAAGTGCTGGCTCTCAGGGCGATTCTCATTAATACGGTTTACGATCTGGCGAGCGGGGATGGGATGACGCCGGAGCGGATGAAAGAGCTGATCGCTAAGGCCGACGCCGGGAAACTGGACAAGGCGCTGGAACGTCTGAAAGAAACAAGTGCCGCGTCTAAAACCCAGAGGTGAAGTATGAATGGCATGTGGAGTTCCTCGCGGCCGAAGGGATGGCCGGGGCACGGTTTCGAGAAGCGCGCCGGGGCGATCTTCTTCGGGTTCGTGGCGATGTTCGCGGCCTGGTTCGTCCAGTGGCAATACCAGTCGGACGGGATGCAGCGCTATTATCTGGCGCACTACGTCGTCAGCAGCGCGGGATGGTTCAACAAGTACCTGGTGCTGCACACGGTGGACCGGCGCGGGAAGTGGCATCCGACGATTCCGGCCGAAGTGGTGCCGGTGCAGATGGCGACATACACGCACGGGGTGATTCCGTTCCGGCTGTCGGACGCGGCGCTCAAGACCGGCGCGGTGAAGCTGGCAAATCCGCTCATCGCGGTGGACAAGACGCGCTTCGCGGCGTTTCTGCGGGACTGGGTTTACGACGGCCGCACGCTCACGGAGCTGGCCAGGCCCGGCATGTTGTGGGGGTTCGGTGTGATGGTTTTCGGGCTGTGCTTCGCGTGGCCCCAGGACCGGAAGGCGCGGGAGGTCCTCGAGCACGGGCGGCGGGTGCGTGGCGCGGAGCTGGTGACACGCGACGAGTTCAACCGGAGGCGGAAGTATCGAAATGGCGTCGGGTTCCTGACGCAGGAGCCGCGGAGCCTGCGTGAGCGCGTGCTAATCAAATATCACCAGGGGCCGATGGTGCTGATTCCGCAAGGCGAAGAATCGAAGCACTTCCTGATCATGGGCGACACGGGCAGCGGAAAGAGCGCGCTGATCCGCCAGATGCTTATCCAGCTCACGCAGGACCGGCAGACGGTAATCGTCTACGATCCGGCGCGGGAATACGTCGAGAGGTTTTACTCGCCGGAGCGCGGCGACATTATCCTGAATCCGCTCGATGCGCGGTCGCCGTACTGGAATCCCGGCGACGAATTAGAACACGAAGCGGAATCGCGAACCATCGCCGAGAGCGTGTTCCCGGATCAGCCGAACGAGCCGCCGTTCTTCACACAGACGCCGCGCAAGATCTTCGCGCAGATGTTGCGGGCGCGGATGGACGCCGGGCAGATGGTGGCGACGATGTGCGACGGCGAGGCGCTGAACCGGCTGGTGGAAGGAACGGAGATGGCCTCGATGATCAGCCAGTCCGCGCCGTCACAGCGGGAAGGTGTGCGTGCGTCGCTCAATCTGATCGCCGACGCACTGCGCTTACTGAAGGCGAAGGACGAAGCAATAGCCACGTGGACGGCGCGCGAATGGGCAACGAAACGGCGGGGCTGGATCTTTCTCACGAGCACGCCGGAACTGAGGGCATCGCTGCAACCGCTACTGAGCCTGTGGCTCGATCTGCTGGTGCTCAGGCTGATGAATCAGGAGACGGGACCCGCGCGGCCAGTGTGGTTCGTACTCGATGAGCTGGCCAGCTTGCAAAAGCTCCCACAGCTTGCCACGGCGCTGACCGAGAATCGAAAAAGCAACAACCCGGTTGTGATCGGGCTTCAGGGCAAGGCGCAGATGGAAACAATTTACGGTCATCTGTCCGAAGCGATGCTGTCGCAGCCGTGGACGAAGGTCTTTCTCAAGACCAGCGAACCACGGGCGGCGAAGTGGATCAGCGACGCGATCGGCGAGCAGGATCGGGAATGGTTGAGAGAGAGCCGCACGAGCGGGTCTTCGTGGAGCGGCAGCCAGGGCAGCCGCGAGAGCAAAACGTACATGGTGGAGAAGCGCACGGTGCCGCTGATCCTGCCGGCGGAAATCAGCGGACTGCCCGCGCTGCATGGATATCTCAAGAATGGCAACGACGTGGTGCCGATGAGCTTTCCGTATATCGAGCTGCCCAAGGTGCAACAGGGTTTCGTCGAGCGCGAGCTGAAGACCGTTGCGGCGCCAGCGCCGGTGCGGTTGCCGGAGGAGCCAAAGAGCGGCAAGACGCAGAAGCTCGAACGCAAGCAGCAGCGCGGCCAGGAACGCGGATTTTTCGAGTGAGGTTGTATGCTGACGATCTCAAAACCGCTGAGCGCGGGCCAGGCCGCGGCGTATCACGCCAGTGAATTTACCAGCGCCGAGCAAAACTACTATACGCAGGGAAACCAGATCCGGGGCGAGTGGCAGGGCAAGCTCGCCGAAGAGTGGAATCTCATCGGCGAAGTCAGCCAAGAAGCGTTTACCCATTTAGCCGCCGGTCAGCATCCCGAGACGGCCGAGCAGCTTGTCCGGTATCAGCAGGCGCGCGAGATCGTGAACGAAAGCGGCGAGGTGACGAAGACGATGGAGCATCGCGCCGGATGGGATGCGACGTTCAGCGCGCCGAAGAGTGTTTCACTCACGGCCCTGGTGGGTGGCGACGAACGCATAAGAGAAGCGCATCGCGAATCTGTTCGCGTGGCTCTCGATGAAATGGAACATTACGTCCAGGCGCGGATCGGCGGCAACGCGCCAGCGGAGATCAGCGGAAAATGGATCGTCGCCAAGTTCGAACATGACAGCGCGCGGCCGGTCGATGGCTACGCCGCGCCGCAGCTTCACACGCACGCGGTGTTTTTCAATGTGACCGAGACAGAAGACGGCAAGGCGCACGCAGTACAGCCGCGGGAGCTTTACCGCAGCCAGCAGTACGGGACGGCGATCTATCAGAGTGAACTCGCGTGGCGGTTGAAGGAGCTGGGGTACGAGATCGAGCCAGGAAAAAACGGCGCGCCGGAAATCCGGGGCTACACGCCGGAGTATCTCGAAGCGAGCAGCCCGCGCAGCCAACAGATCAGAGAGCACATGGCCGAGCAAGGTCATACAGGCGCGGGCGCGGCGCAGATCGCGGCGCACCGGACACGGGATGCGAAGCTCGCGCTGACGCCGGATGAGATGCTCACGCGGCATCGCGACATGGCGGAGGCCTTCGGCAACCAACCGGAACGAGTAACGCAGGCGGCTAAAGAAAAAATGCACGCCACGGGCCACGATCATAATGCACGGTTGAGGCCCGCGCAATCGGCGGTAACGTTCGCCCGCGATCGCAACCTGGAGCGTGATGCGGTGGTCGATGAGCGCGCCCTGATGCGCGACGCGCTGAAACGGTCGATGGGACAGGCAACGTTCGCCGACGTGCAGCAGCAGTTCGAAGATCGCGTGGAGAAGGGCGATCTGATCGAAGTGAAGACGGCAGTGGGCCGCTCGTTCACCACGCCAGAAATGATGACGCTGGAGCGCGACAACATCGGGTACATGAAATCCGGCCAAGGCAAATATGCGCCGCTGGTTGAGGAGCAGCCTCACTTCGACCATCTGAGCAACGGTCAGCACCGGGCAGTGGAAACGATCCTCGAAAGCCGCGATCAGATTACCGGATTGCAGGGCGCGGCAGGATCCGGCAAGACCACTTCTTTAGCCGCGCTCCGCGAAGCGGCGGAGAAAGAAGGCTACACGGTGGAAGGGTTCGCGCCCACGTCGCGAGCGGCGTATCAGCTCGAAGAAGCCGGGATCAAATCGACCACGTTGCAGCACCATCTCGCGCAGGGCGAGCGTGCCCACGACGGAGGAAAGCATCTTTACTTCGTCGATGAATCGAGTCTCGCGAGCACGAAACAGGTGCACGACTTTTTCGAGCGGCTAAAAGAAAATGAGCGCGTGGTGCTGGTGGGCGACACGCGGCAGCACCAGGCCGTCGATGCCGGCAGACCGTTCGAGCAACTGCAAGACGCGGGGATGCGGACCGCGCGGCTCGATGATATCGTGCGGCAGAAGGACCCAGCGTTGAAAGAAACCGTCGAGCAACTCGCCCGCGGCGAGGTCCGCGAAGCCATCGGCGCGATGGACCGCCAGGGCCGCGTGCATGAGATCGCCGACCCGCAGGAGCGCATGAAGGCGATCGCCCGCGAGTACGCCGCAAATCCCGAAGGCACGCTGGTGATCTCGCCCGACAACAAATCCCGCGTGGCGTTGAACGGGATGATTCATCGCGAGCTGCAGGAACGCGGCGCGGTCGCGGGCGAAGAGCATCAGATAAAAGTACTGATCCCGCGCCAGGATATGACCGGAGCGGACCGTGCATGGGCCGCGCAATATGAGACCGGCGACGTGGTGCGGTACACGAAGGGCAGCCGCGCGATGGGCATCGAGGCCGGCGAATACGCGCGGGTTGCGGGCCACGACGCGGAACGCAATCAGCTCACTGTCGAACGCGAGAACGGAGAGCAAGTCAGCTACGATCCGCGCCGCTTGCAGGGCGTGACTGTTTACCGCGAGAGTGAGCGGACCTTCAGCGAAGGCGACCGCGTGCAGTTCACGGCGCCGGATAGAGAACACAAGATCGCCAACCGCGAACTGGGCACCATCGAGCGAATCGACGAACGCGGCAACGTCGATGTGAAGCTCGACTCAGGCCGCGAAGTCCACTTCAACGTCAGAGACAATCCGCATCTCGACCACGGCTACGCAGTCACCAGCCACAGCAGCCAGGGCGCGACGGCGGACCGCGTGCTGATCCACGTGGACAGCGAATCGGCGCACGAAAAGCTCATCAACAGCCGTCTGGCGTACGTCGCCGTTTCCCGCGCCCGCTACGATGCGCAGATCTACACCAACGACGCCGGCAATCTCGGAAAGGCGCTCAGCCGCGAGGTGTCGCACGCGGCGGCGGTCGATGACGGGAAGCACGAGAGTAACGGCGCAGGCCCAGGAAACCACGGCGGCGGAGAGAAAGGCCACGAAGAACACAGCCAGGCCGGGCAGAGCCACGCCGCGCAAGAGAGCCAGGGCCACGAAATGGCGATGGAGCGCTAGCGATCCTCTCAGCGAGTACCTGTTTTCAGGGTGTGCAGCTCCAGCGCGTTGTCGATGGTTTTAAGCACGGCAATCTGTTGGGTTCTGGGCAGCGTCTCGATCCGCTCCAGCCGCCGCAGGATTTTACGGCTCGGCTTTCTTCCCTTCTTGTCCCGGCGGCCAGGTCCGAGTAGTTCATCCATGCTGACATCGAGCGCCTGCGCGAAACGGACAGCCATCTCGGCAAAGAGCTTGCGCTCGTCGCTCTCGACGGCCGAGACGATAGTCTGAATAATCCCGATCTTGGCAGCCAGCTCCACTTGTGTGAAGCCGCGCTCCTTACGAATCCGCGCGATGCGTTGTCCGAGCGTTTCGCCGCCGAAGTCGACGGGAGGAAGTTCAAAGCGGGAAACCTTGGGCATCGAGCACAGTGTAAGGCCGAGGAAAGGACCGCTTGACGTAATACTACCTCAAGTGGTAGTTTTGGAACTACATTAAAAATCGCAGACCCTCTTGACAGGTTTTTGCGGAAAACGCGAAAAGGAGGCCGAACCGAAATGGCGCGCATCCCCGACCACGAGATCGAGCGGCTGAAGCAGGAGGTGAGCGTACAGCGGCTGGTCGAGGCGCGGGGCATCGAGCTGAAGCGGCACGGCGCAGACCTGCTCGGCTTGTGCCCCTTCCATGAGGATCACGAGCCGTCATTGGTGGTGAGTCCGAAGAAAAATCTGTGGCACTGTCTCGGTGCGTGCCGGACCGGCGGGTCCGTAATCGACTGGGTGATGAAGACGCAAGGCGTGAGTTTCCGCCATGCCGTCGAACTGTTGCGCAACGATCATCCGGCTTTGTCCATGCCAACGACAGCCGCCCAAGCACGGATCGTCTCGAAAGGGACCACCGCGGCGGTGAAGCTGGAAACGCCGTTCGAAATCAGCGCCGACGATCAACGCGTATTGCAGCAGGTGGTCGATTACTACCATGAGACGCTGAACCAGTCGCCCGAGGCCATGAAGTATCTGCATGGGCGAAGCCTCGACCACCCGGAAATGATCGACCACTTCCGGCTGGGTTTTTCCAATCGCACGCTGGGCTACCGGCTGCCGGAGAAGAACCGCAAATCTGGCGCGGAGATTAGGGGCCGCTTGCAGCAACTCGGCATCATGCGCGACTCGGGACACGAGCATTTTACCGGCTCGGTTGTGTTCCCGGTGTTCGACCTGAAAGGCAACGTGACCGAAATGTACGGCCGCAAAATCACACCGGGCCTGCGACCAGGAACGCCGCTGCATACCTACCTGCCGGGGCCGCACAAAGGAGTGTGGAACGAAGCGGCGCTGGAGATCTCAAAAGAGATCATCCTGTGCGAATCGATCATCGATGCGCTGACGTTCTGGTGCGCCGACTATCGCCACGTGACGGCCAGTTACGGCGTGAGCGGCTTCACTGCCGATCATCGGGCCGCATTCAAAAAGCACGGCACCAGAAAAGTGCTGATCGCCTACGATCCTGACGACGCCGGCCAGAAAGCGGCGCTTGCGCTGGCCGACGAGCTGATGGGAATGGGCATCGACTGCTACCGCGTACTGTTCCCGAAGACCATGGACGCCAACGATTACGGATGCAAGGTGAAGCCCACGGCCAAGAGTCTTGGAGTGCTGCTGAACAAAGCGCAGTGGCTCGGCAAGGGCAAGCCGCCCACCGTGACCGTGCCGGAGGTTGCGCCGGAACCCGCGCCGGTAGCTGTCGAGTCCCCACCGGAGGAGAAAACCGAAGAGCAGCTACCAGCGGCTAAAAAAGAAATAGCAGGAGAGCCTGTTTTTTCTTTAGCCGCCCATCCTGTCCCCGTTGAACCAGCCCCGCCTCCATCACTCATTGCTCCACCAATCCCCGCGCCCGCTCCGATCCCCACGCCACAGCCAGCCACCATCGAAGTGCCCGTCGAGATCAACGGCGACACCATCACCATCCCGCAAGGTGACCGCCGTTACCGCATTCGCGGACTCGCCAGGAACACCAGTCACGACCTGCTGAAAGTGAACGTGCTCGTTACGCGCGGGGACCGGCTGCATGTCGATACGCTCAACCTGTGCTCGGCGCAGCAGCGCGCTGTGTTTGCGAAGCAGGCATCCGAGGAGCTGAATGCGAAAGACGACGTGATCCGGCGCGACCTGGGGCGGGTGATTCTGAAACTCGAAGAGCTGCGAGACGAGCAGATCCGCAAAGCGCTGGAACCGAAGGAAGAGACAGTGCAGCTCAGCCCCGAAGAACGTGCCGCCGCACTGGAGCTGCTCAAAGATCCGCGCCTGATGGAGCGCATCCTCGAAGACTTTGCACGGTGCGGCGTCGTGGGTGAGGAGACCAACAAGAAGGTTGCGTATCTGGCGTCGGTGTCCCGGCTGCTCGATGCGCCGCTGGCGGTGATCGTGCAATCGAGTTCCGCCGCCGGGAAAAGCTCGCTCATGGAAGCCGTGCTCGCCCTGATGCCCGAAGAGCAACGCGTACAGTACTCAGCCATGACGGGGCAATCGCTCTTCTATATGGGTGAGACGGATCTCAAAAACAAAATCCTCGCCGTCGTGGAAGAGGAAGGCGCGCAGAGAGCCGCGTATGCGCTGAAGCTGTTGCAGAGCGAAGGAGTGCTCACCATCGCATCCACCGGCAAGGACCCGGCCACGGGCAAGCTGGTCACGCACGAGTACCGCGTCGAAGGTCCGGTAATGATCTTTCTCACGACCACGGCTATCGAGATCGACGAAGAGCTGCTGAACCGGTGTCTCGTGCTGACAGTGGACGAGGACCGAGAGCAGACGCGGGCCATCCACCGGATACAGCGCGAGGCGCAGACGCTCGAAGGTCTGCTCGCCAAGCGCCGCCGGCAGGACATCCTTGTGCTGCATCGCAACGCGCAACGGCTGCTGAAGCCGATCGCCGTGGTGAATCCCTATGCGGACCGGCTGACCTTTCCCGACAGTCTGACGCGAACGCGCCGCGATCACATGAAGTTCCTCTCTCTGATCCGCGCCGTAACGTTGCTCTTCCAACAGCAGCGCCCGGTGAAAACCGACTCCAGCGACGGTAAGCCGCTGGAGTACATCGAATCGACGCGGGACGACGTGGAACTCGCCGAGGATCTCATCAAGCAGGTGCTTGGCCGATCGCTCGATGAGCTGCCGCCGCAGACGCGCCGCCTGTTGCTGTTCATCGACGACATGGCGAAAGAGCAGTGCGAGCAGCTAAAGATGGAACGTACCGATTACCGCTTCAGCCGCCGCGACGTTCGCCAGTACACGGGCTGGAGCGACGCCCAGGTCAAGCGCCATCTGCATAAGCTGGAGGAACTCGAATATCTCATCATCCATCGCGGCGAGCGCGGCCAGAGCTTCGTTTACGAGCTGTACTTCGAGCGGCCCACCGATCCGCGCCAGCTCTTCTTACCCGGCTTGAGCGAGATCGGAAAGCTTGGGAGCTGCGAGTACGACAAAAACCGGGATGGGCAAAAAGCCGAGTTGGACGGGCCGGGGATGCCCCAGGTACAGGCGGTGTTCGGGGGTGGTACGGGTGCGCCGGAGCCAATAGCGGCGGGGCTGCGGAACGGTTTTCACGCAAATCTGCTAAAAAACACTAATACCGGCGAGGGGGTGCCCCAAGACACTTCCACCGTAATCGTAGCCGTGGGAGATCGGCGGTAACCATGGCCCGCGTGGTGAAAAAACGCAAACCCGAGCAGCCGCCCGCTTCTCCTTTAGCCGCCCTCATGGAGCAGCATCTTCAAGCCTTGCGCGTGCAGAACTACTCCGAGTACACGGTGAAGAATCGCCGCGTGCATATCGGCTTCTTTCTAAACTGGTGCCACGACCGCAGCCTCACCGAACCGCTGGACGTGACGCGGCCCGTGCTCGAACAGTATCAGCGCCACCTGTTTCATTACCGGCAGAAGAGCGGCCAGCCGCTCAGCTTCCGCAGCCAGCACTCGCGCCTGGTTCCGCTGCGCGTGTGGTTCCGTTGGATGGCGCGGCAGCGGTTCATCCTCAACAACCCGGCGAGCGAGCTGGAGCTGCCGCGTCTCGGCCATCGGCTGCCCAAGCACGTGCTGAATATCCACGAGGCGGAACAGGTGCTCGCGCAACCCAACATCCACGACCCGCTGGGCCTCCGCGATCGCGCCCTGCTTGAAACGCTCTACTCAACGGGGATGCGCCGTCTCGAACTCGCCAGCTTGAAGCTGTACGATCTCGATACCGAACGCGGCACAGTCATGATCCGCCAGGGCAAGGGGAAGAAAGATCGCGTGATCCCGATCGGCGATCGCGCCGCTGCGTGGCTCGACAAATACGTCCGCGAGGCGCGGCTTCATCTCGCCGTCGAGCCGGACGACGGCACGGTGTTCCTGTCCAACGCCGGCGAGCCGTTCTCGCTCGACCATCTGAGCGACCTGGTGCGGGTGCACGTCGATGCGGCTCTCTCCGCGGATGGAAAGCCCGGCAAGCGCGGAGCCTGCCATCTGTTCCGCCACACGATGGCGACGTTGATGCTTGAAAACGGCGCCGACATCCGCTACATCCAGGCCATGCTCGGACATGCCGATCTGAAGACGACGCAAATTTACACGCAGGTGTCCATCCGTCAACTGAAGCAGATCCATTCGGCCACGCACCCGGCGCAGCTTCCGAAGGACAAGCAACCGGTTAACGGCAGTAGCCCGGATGTTGCCGCCGAGCTGTTTGCCGCGCTCGATGCCGAGGTCGAAGAGGACAAAGAGGAGGAAGAAACGCTATGATCCCAGGTATGGAGCCGCTGCACATCAGCGAAGGCGACCTGGCCAAAGATGTACGATCCATCCTCAAACGGGTCGAGACAGGAGCCGAGGTCATCATCGAGCGCGACGCGCACCCGGTCGCCGTCATCCGGCCAGCCGAACCGGTGCGCCGTAAGATCTCCGAGTGCATCGCCATGATGCCCGCCGACTCCACAGCGACTATCGATCCCGACTTTGCGAAAGATGTCGAAGCGGCTATCGCCGCCCATCGAGAGCCGCTGGAGCCGCCTGCTTGGGACTGATGCTCGACTCGACGGCGGCCGTCGCCGCCGAACGCCAGGGCAAGAACGCCCGGCAGCTGCTCGAATCCGTAGTGCTGGAAACTGGCGACGAGGGAATCGCTGTTTCCGTCATCACTGTGCTTGAGCTTGCGCACGGCATTACCCGCGCCGACACACCCGAACGCCGCGAGCGGAGACAACGCTTTCTGGACGAGCTGCTCACTGGCGTTCCCATCCAGCCGATAACGGTCCCGATCGCCCTCCGCGCCGGGCAGATCGACGGGCAAAGCCAAGCCAAGGGTGTGCGCATCCCGCTATCGGATCTGCTGATCGGGGCGAGCGCTCTGGAACTCGGCTATGGAGTCGGAACGGCGAACGTGCGCCACTTCCAACTGATCCCCGGCCTGAATATCAACCAGCTTTAGCCGCCCCCTTTCCTCTCTCGCCACTTTCCACAGCGGTCCTCGCCGTCAAGGGTAAAGCTGCGCCGCTCCCAGTGGTCGCGCCCTTGACCGCTCCGGGCCGCTGTAGACCGATCCATTCCAAATACGAGGAAAGGGGGCTTCTGGTCCTGGACCTGTCGGCGGACGTACAATCGAGGTTCAGGTGATCACAGCCCAGCGAGCGACGGCGCAGTCCTTCCCGGTGTTCCCGCCGATGCGCGCCACAACAGCGCTACCCGGCACGCACGCTTACCTGCTCGAAAACTCGCGTCTGGGCCTCGGGCCTTTCGTTACCGCACAGCAACCGGGGTTACCGCCCGGTAACCAGCAGAGTGCACTAGGGTTCCCCACCGAGCTACGACAAACTCACGTCCGATCCCGTAGTACCTCCAAAGAAAGAGACGCGGAAACGGGACTCGACTTTTTCGGGGCTAGGTATATGTCGTCGGCGCAGGGGCGCTTCACTTCGCCTGATCCCCTGTTGAACAGCGGACGACCTTGGGACCCGCAGTCTTGGAATCGCTACTCCTACGCCAGCAACAATCCTTTGCGAAATGTTGATCCGACTGGACTGTACGACCTGGATAACACCTGTGGTGCTGACGACAAGAAGTGCAACAGGGACTTTCAACAGCACGCCAAGGATTTGAAGACCCAACTCGCCAATCTACAGAAGCAGGCCGATAAAGTGAACGACCCTGTGCAGAAGGCGCGACTGCAAGCTGGATTGGCAGCGCTGGGCACAGAGGGGGATCACAACAACGTCACCGTCAACTTCGGAGCCACCAAGGGTGGAGGAGCAGCAGAGACCGATCCCGTTTACAACCAAGCAACGAATTCGTACAGTGGGTTCAACGTGACGTTCGACCCGAAGCAACTCACTGGTTCCAACGCTTATGGTATCGCTGGTGCACATGAGGGCACCCACGTTTCTGATTACGAAGGCTTCGACCTCACGACTGGGGCCAACGTTATGGCACCGTTCCAAATCGAGTATCGCGGCTATCAGACATCAATTTTCGCAGCATCCGCACTGGGGGGCTCTGGGTTCACGGCCACTTACGACAACAAGAAGTACGAGTTGTGGAACGGGAGTTGGGCACAGGTGGATAAGAACATCACGAACTTCGTCACAAAGTTCCACGATGCCAACGGACAGCCTACTCATCCAGAGGTTCAGCCGCACAATCCAATTCCTAACAACTGAGGCGAATCATGTTGCGATCTGGCATCTTAATGGGAGTCGTGATGATGTTAGCAGGGACTACCGTTGCGTTCGCACAAAGCTCCAAAGCGTCCCTGCCTGTCGTGATAGCCGCCGCCACCCCGCTTTATCCCATTGGACCGCACACAGTCAATATCCAGGGATCGGTGCGAGTAAAAATCACCACTGATGGACATCGTGCGGCGGCAGTAAGTATAGAGGACGATGGTGCCAACCCTGCTTTAGCTCGTGCAGCCAGGGAGAATGCAGAAACCTGGGAGTTCTCCAATCACAACCCGACGACCTTCACCGTGACGTATCGGTACATCCTCGTCGCCAAATTGGATGATGTCGAGAGTAATGCACTGAACTCGAAGGTTGTCCTGCGTTTTCCTACCGCTGTTGAGATTTACGCCCAACGTTGGCCGGGGACCGTTGATGTTGCACCCGAAGTAAAGAAGTAAGCGTTCGCATCCGATCTCCGGACCCGACGCTGCACTTCGAGGCGCACAGCGTAGAACGCAGCTTGCAGCAAATGAATCGGGCCGTGGTTGGCGTCGATGACGAGCTTGCCGTTCGACCACTCGGAGTTTTTGTCAGCGCCGATCAGAAGCTCCAGGGCGAACTGTTCGAGGACGTGATCGTAGGCGGCTTGGAGTTCGTGATCGGAAAGAGAGCCGAGAACGGCGCTTGGTTCGGTGATGTCTTGGATGAGCAGTTCGTCGGCGAGTTGAGTGAGCAAAGAGTCCATGATCGGTTCCCTCCAGGGTGTGAAAGTATTTAACATTCTGGGTACGCAAAAGATGGTCGAGGAGAGGTCGTTCGCTCCGCTCACGGCCCTTCGGATTCAAGTGAAGGAATCAATCTACAGGAACCATGCGAAGCATGATGTTGCAGAGCAACATCGATCTGAAGCGCTTGAAGAAGTCGTTCACTTCGTTCACGACGCTTCGCAGTCTCTATGTTCATGCGGTTGGTTTAGAACATCGATGCAGGAACGGAGTCCTACTAGGGACTCCGCACCGATGCTGAAGAAGGTCATGCGTCCTGGCCCTTCACATCGAACGTGATCCTCTGAGGCGGTCACGTTTCCCGGCTACTTAACGGTGGTATCTCAGCCAAACCCGGCAGACTTGGGCATCCCGGTTTGCAGCGCCCTGGCTCTTCGTCTGCGTCCCACAGTAGAGCCGACCTTTACCCACGCTGCCGTCAATTACTCCCGACCGTGGAGGACGTTGAACCAGATGCGATCCGGTCCAACACAGATATGTAGACCGACCTGCGTGGGCGCGGCGCAGCGCAAGGCTGCTCCGACCACAATGGCTTGTGCATATCAGAGATAGACACAGTATTTTGTGGTTGGAAAAATGAAGTGCGGTGATAGACCGGATCGGCCAGAGGCGGCGGAATGGTGCCGAAACCGGGTGTTAGATGTATCAATCGGGAGGGAGCGGCGCATCCGAAATGGGTGTGCGCGAGGGGCGCGGCGCAGCAGCGCAGGAGCCTCTTGACAAGATAGGAATCGGTTTTATGATGGGTACACTCAACGACGGCGATCTGACCCGCACCGAACCTATCTTGCCAGCGCCCGCTGCAACTCTGGATTATCCAGAAGCGGGAGTTCGTGGGCTTCGCTGAACTCCAGGGCACGTTCGATGCTGCGGCGGATGTAGTGCGATCGTGAGGGCATTCGCAAGTCATAGGCGACGGCATCGAGGCGGTCCACGACGGATTCTGGAAGGCGCAAAATGATGGCACGTTTCTTGGGTTTCAACTGGTTCTCCTGGGTGGTTGTGGATCAATCGGTATCGGGTGATGTGTGGAAGTATTTAGGTACGCAAAATAAAAAACTGGTGACATGCGTAGCATGACGGTGCGAAGCAACGTCGAACTCCAACCCGTTTTCAATGTGTCCTGAACTTTCTTCTTCAACTTGATCTTGATTCGTCGTTCACTTCGTTCACGACGCTTCGCATTCCTGATGTCATCATGCGGTTGGTTTAGAGCTTCGATGCAGGAACACGAGTCCCCACTGGACTCGGCATCGAAGCTCAAAGGGGTATGCCTACTGGCCCTTCGCATCGACCGTGATCCTCTTGAGTGGTCACGGCTCTCGGCTACTTAACGCTGGTGACTCAAGCCAGCGGCAGACTTGGGCATCCCGATTCGCAGCGCCCCGGCTCTTCGTTTGCGTCCCACAGTAGAGCCGTCCTTGATCCACGCTGCCGTCAATTACTCCCGACCGTGGTGGTAACTGGCTTATGCGTAAGTGGGTGGGGATTCCGGCAGCAACTCGCAGGGCGTACTGCCGACAGACCAGCCAGGTTTAGCATGACGAGGCAAGTGGGTACGCCGTGAGGGCGTGCTTCGCCCAGTATCTCCAGACGGCATGCCCTCGCGCTGGGGAACGAATGGCACGACTAGCAGAGCGTCCACGAATAATTTTATTCGGCCGACACCACAAATAAAGTCTTCTGGAAGTCTGGTTATAGGCTTGACAGCGCGTAAGGCCCGCTCACTTCGTCAAACGCCGATACCTGTCGCCGATTCCCCGTTTGGCGACGGATGTGCGATTGAGTGCGGTTAGTTGTTCGACCAACAAAAGCGCTTGGCTGGTTGAGCTGTCCGAGCCAAGCATTTGGAAACGGCCTGTTGCCCCGCTTGGCTACCGCATCAGTCAGTGTTATGCTTGTGCCGTTAGGGAGGTCAAGATGTTCAAAAAGAGGATTGGAGCCCATCCGCACGTCGGGGGTAGTGGTTCGACCGGTAAGGTTGGGTGTCCGGATATATGGGAACTCGAATCGGGAGATTACGCGGTTATCGGTATAGACAGGACGACCGATCTCGCTCCCTATCTGCCTAGCGATGCCTCCTGCGGCCCAGACGAGAGGATCGTCGTCGTAGACCGCCGGATCTTCGTAGGGGCCAAACGAAATCTGCCGTCCAAGTAGCTCCTGCGTGGAAGGCGTTTCTCTTCTGTGTGGTTCTATCCCATGCAGGCGGCATGTAGCGTCCAGATTGTGAACCTTGCAAGTGTCATCCCAAAGCGATATGGATTTTCTGCTGAGCCAACCGTCTTTGCCGCTAGAACCAGCTGACCATGTCACGGTGGATGAATTTGCTTCCGCCTTTGACAACTTTTCAGCCAAGGTCCAGCGCAGGATCTTTAAGCTCGAACGCCTTCAAAATTACATCGAGCAGGATAATGAAAGCTGGCGCGAGTTTCGGAGCGGGAATATCCAACGGTCGCTCGAATTGATGCCCACAATTCGCGCGAGAGAGGCCCAGTTCGACATAGACTTCTTTCGGCGAGGCCTCCAATTTCTGCGGATGCGGGCTGTCGAATCGCCGCTTTCTTCATACGTTGACTGGGAATTTCACTCCTATCCAATCAGCGCCCAATACGGGGAAACTATACTTGTCGCCGACATCACCAACGCTGATCGAAACGGTCCGCTATGGAATGCAAGGGACTTCTTGTTGTTTGATTCCTTCGCCGTTCTAGTCCACGACTACGATCCTGATGGCTTATTGCATGGAGGTTGGGTTTGCCAGGACGCTGCCTTAATAAAGCGATGCACCGATCTTGCCCATCGCTTTACATCTGTGTCAGTTCCGTTAGCCGTTTTCATGGCCAACCAGCAATCCCGATTTAGCAGTCCGGCTTGAATGCTAATGCCAGGAGCGCTATTGATACAAGCAAGGATGCAACAGCGATCAATAGTAGCCGCTGATTAGTTGTGCGCCCTTCCTCTATAATCCGATCCTGGCCAAGGGCGTTAACTCGCTCCCGTAGTCGTTCAAAATCATTATCAATTCCTTCAACGCGTTTCAAAGCGTCGAAATCCAATCGATAAACCGGCAAGAGTTCGAAATCGAAGTACTCCTCAAGATCCGTCATAAATTCCTTGAGAAACTCCTGGGCGCTGACGGCAGTCGGCCTATTCTCCATCTCATGATGAAACGTGTTAAGCATTTCGAGCAATGCCGATACACCTGTCATTAGTAATAGATGCCAACCAACGACCCACAAAGTAGAGGAGCTCTGCGACTCAAGGTCCGGAGCGCATGGAGTGAAGAGCAGACGCTGCAAACCGAACGAGAAATAAAACGTTGGGATTAACGGTTCGGCTCCACGACCATGACGCAACCGAAATGCCGATGGTTCCGATAGCGCCCATAGACGGGTCGGTTCCGGATCGACCAGTCCCATAATCACTTTGTTGAGTTTCCTGTCGATGTCTGTCTCTTCCACTGGACTCGCTTGCCAGCTCTGAAGCTCTGAGACAGAAACGTCCGGCATCATAGAGCAACAGCCTGCACAGATCGAGGTCTGGACCGCTCGTAGTACGAGGTCACGAATGTGGTCGCTGAGGGCTTCGTTCCTCTTTTCAGGCTTCGGGTCGACTGCATTGCTCACTACTGTATAGAGAATATCTTGAACAAGTTCACGCAATGTTATTGTGCTCTGTTCTGACCGAGCTAACGTCGTTGACTGTTGCGCGAGGAAAGTACTCAGTTCGCCAGCCGGAAAAGAATAAGACGCTACGCCCGATCTGGGTATGAGAGTCCAGCCCGATTGTAGAGCCGCAGTTTCGTCCGAATCGAATCCCCGCGGTTTGTTGTCGTCTCTAGAAACCGGGATCATAACCAGACTCAGCGAAAACGTTCGCCTGAAGTAGCTTTTGTTTGAGAGGCGAATAAATGACAACACAGGAACCAATATGTAAGACCGTGTTGGGTACGTAACTTCGTGAATTGTTTCGGCGGGCAGAAATACGCTGTAAGTCCGCTGTGCAAGTCCTTGCGCCAGCATATGAGAGCGCCGGTCCGCAAGGATAGCGGCGACGTTGAAAAGCGCGGTGCCTAATGCTTTTGGAATCTCCGTCTCTCCAATGTGGTGGGACCATAACAAGAGGTCGTTGAAAAAGGCCGTAGCACCGAGATTACGGAAAGAAAAGCTTGCTGACGTTTGCGGGGAGAGCCAAGTAAAGGGATCGGTCGAAAGGAGCGTCAAAGATTGTCGGCGAAGCGTGGGTGAAATCTGTTCGGCGGACGTAGGTTCGTTATAAATCGGGAGTAGATCAAAGAGTTGGCCGGACGCGAATGTCACTCGTAATCGTCCCTCAGCCTCGGCTAGTCGATCGAAGATAGCCTCTTGGGCTTTACTGTGACCATCTCTACGCTGCTGGATGGAATGTTTCAGAGCCGATCGCTTATTCCTGGGCAAGCGGTCACTACACAACACGGACGGCATCGCCGAAGGGAAGTGAAATGATGCCGTTAGCTGCCAAATGCCAAGTCCTTTCGGAATGACAGGGACGGCCGAAGCCTCTGGTTGCACGTCCTCGATTTCACCATGTTCGACCGGCAAAGCACCATGGTGCTTATGACGTTTATCAGTCATCTCTCTTCCATCAGAGCGCCACCCCTTCCAAGACTGCGGCTTAAATGGCTCAAGAGGGCCCCACTCGCTCAGCCGAGCACGCAATGTACGATACGTGTGTTAGCCGGCAAAATGCCATCCATGTCTTGGCTACGGCGATCCATTTGGCCTTCTCCTTGGCAGAAGCGTATCATACAATCTTTTGGGAAAAACGAATTCCTTCTTCGCCGGACCTTCACTTGGCGCCTATTGCCAAAACTCCCGCGATTTGAACTTTGTCGAGCCGCTCGTGCACGTCCTTGGCGGGCGCAAGATACCGCATCGTGGTTTCCAGCGATCGGTGCCCCATCCAATGCTGCACGGTCCGAACATCGAAGCCGGCGCGAAGCATTCTAGTCGCGTAAGTTGACCGGAACGTCTTAAGGTCCCATTTTTTTTCATCAAGCTTAGCGTGCTTCGCGATGTCCTTACATTGATCGAGCATGTGCCATTCGCGGTTCCCCGCCGTAGATGGAAACACAAATCGGCAGTTCTCCCGCCGCTTGTGATTTTCGAGAAGCTCAATGAGTCCCTTGAGAACTGGAACTTCGCGCTCTTCCCAACGCTTCGGCGAGAACCCAAGGTCCGGTTTCAAGGTGACGCGGACAGTGTTGAGCGTGGAGTTTACATCTGACCAGAAGAGATGCACCACCTCCTGTTCTCTGAACCCAGTAAATAGAAACGTCGAGAACAGCACGCGCTCGGCGGGCGTGCAGGCGTCAAAGAATTTCTTTAGATCCGCATCGCTATACTCACGCGGAAGGCTGATCACCCGTTCCGGGAGTCCAAGGTTCTTGGTCACTCCCCCTCTGCCGTAGCGCTTCAGGAATTGGGCGACGATAATCATCTGGTGAATGACGGTATTATTGTCCAGCTTGTGCCGGTTCTTGAGCCGGACCATGAAGTCCGTCAGGTCGTCGCGTGTGACTTTCCGGGGATCGGCATTCGGCGGGAGGAACTCCACAAACCGGTTGAGCACCGCCTTATACTTCCGCAGCGTATTCGCCTTCTTGAGCGCCTCCACCGAATCGAGGTAGTGTTTCACGGCGACATGCACTGCCGTGCGCTTCGTCTCTTCGTCGTCTCCTTTGATCAGCCCTAGTGCTTGGCCTTCGAGCGTGTGCTTGCGTCGCCGCGCGACTTCTTGCGCCTCGGCTGCCGTGCCACCGCCAGCTTCGCGTTTCCGCTTGCCGCGCTCGTACCACTCAACGAAGTACCGGCCTTCCGGTAACGACTCCCAATCGTACGCACCCGACTTCTTGCGGGGGATCGCAACCAACTTCCAGCGCTCGCCCTCTTTCACCTGCTTCAGGATGTTCACGCGCACCATCGTACTCCTCGCCCCAAATTTAGACAGTACCAAAAATCGGAGTCAGTAAGGAAGACAGTATGAATCTGAAGGGACTGAAACTAAAGGGATTGTGGTAGACGCTGGCATTCTACCACTGAATTACTCCCGCTCACCAACAAACTAACTATAGCAAACAGCGATTTCCGTAGCCCGCGTGTCTTTATCAGGCATCATCGCATCGCGATTTGCACAGAACCCGCGGAACACCGCGCATGGTCTTCTCTTGGCGCTCTACGGTACTATGACATTCTGTGGCCAATCGCACCAGTTGGGTGGAGTCGGCAAACCAGCCGTCGACCGACTTCCCACTGCAGAATCTCCCCTACGGCGTGTTTGGAGCGGACGCACGGATCGGCGTAGCGATTGGCGATTCTATCCTCGACCTGCACTCCTGCGCCGACCACGAATTACTGAATGGCTTGTCGCCTGAAACCCCGCGTGCCTGCATCGCGGAGTCATTAAACGCGCTGTTAGCGCTGGGACCGAGCCACTGGTCCCCGCTCCGCCGCCGCTTAATCGAATTACTGGAGGCCTCCTCGCCCCACCGCCCGCAAAGTAGAGCCGCTGCTGATCCCGCGCACTGGCTCACTCATGCACTTGCCTGCGGTGATTGGGGACTACACAGACTTCTTCACGTCGCTTCACCACGCCTCGAACGTGGGCAGTCTTTTCCGCCCCGGAAATCCACTGGCCCCGAATTACAAGCACCTGCCCATCGGCTATCACGGCCGCGCGTCGTCGATTGTCGTAAGCGGAACCCCCATCCGCCGTCCCTCCGGGCAAAGGCAGGTGAGTCTCGCCGACGCCCAGGATGATGACCGGGCCGCCGATTCGCTTGAGATCGTCGAGATGGTGATGGCGCTGGAGGCGGGCCAAGGGGGCGCATCGGACTCTGTGCTACGCTTCGGCCGCACCCGCGCCCTCGACTACGAACTGGAAGTAGGAGTATTCGTCGGCCCCGGCAACCCCCTCGGCGAGGCGGTGCCGATCGACCGGGCTCGCTCCCATATCTTCGGACTCTGCCTGCTGAACGACTGGTCTGCCCGCGACATCCAAGTCTGGGAATCGCAGCCGCTAGGCCCCTTCCTGGCGAAAAGTTTTTCCACCACCATCTCGACGTGGGTCGTCCCGTTAGAAGCGCTCGATCCATTCCGCGTCCCGGCCTTCGCTCGCCCCGCAGGCGATCCCGCGCCGCTTCCCTATTTGCACTCATCCGAAGATCAAGCCCACGGCGGCATCGATATCACAGTTGAAGTTTGGCTGGCATCGCAGCGCATGCGCGAAGCGGGTGCCGGGCCTATCCAAATCAGCCGCGGTAACTTTCGCGACACCTACTGGACCATCGCCCAGATGCTGGCCCATCACACCAGCAACGGATGCAACCTGCGTCCCGGCGATCTGCTCGGCAGCGGCACCGTCTCCGGCCCCGCCCCCGATTCGCTCGGTTGTCTGCTGGAGAAAACGCGCCGCGGCACGGAACCCTTCTATTTACCCACCGGAGAAGAGCGCCGCTATCTCGAAGATGGCGACGAAGTGATCCTGCGCGCCTATTGCGAGCGCGAAGGCTGCGTGCGCATCGGCTTCGGCGACTGCCGCGGGACCGTAGTCACTTAATCTCGACTAGCTCCAGCGCCTCGCGGCTAGGCCCTTCGATCATCACCGCCCGCGCGTCCCCTAACTTGTAAATCTTGGTGAGGAACTTTACCTTCTCCGCGTGCAGCTTAGCGATCCACGCATCCAGGTCGCGAACGCTTAATCCCACGTGATCGTACAGATGCCCTCGCGTCGGCGCCAACGGCCGCTCGTCCTGCTGCACGTGCCAAGAGAGCGCGACATCGTCGAACGTCACCCCCGCCGGCTGCCGCAACATGCCCACGCGTTCGAGCGACGGCCATGAGAGTTCCGGCCGCGCCACCTTGCAAGTAGCTTCCGTAAAGGTGGAATGGCTCGGCGCATTCAGGTGCTGGTGATACCACAACTCCGCGCAATAGGGATCGTGCTGGAACATGTGAACGTGATTGAACCGCTCCGCCGGCATGTTCCCTTGATATTCGATGATGGCGCCGTCCGGAGCTTCGAGGTATGCAAACCCGGCACCATGCGTCGGCTGTACGCCTTTCGCCTTTGCGTCCGCGATCTGCGCCTTCGTTAACCCCAGCGATCCGCCCACGCCCGGCCACGTGTCGCTGCTCACGAAAACCGATGCGCCCTCGTCCGTCGTATACAGCGGCAGCAGCTTCACACCGTGTTCCAGGTACTCGGCCTTGTTCTTCTGCACATCCACCACGTGCCAGCCAAAATGCCAGATCGCCGTCTGCGGCGTAGTCGGCGGAGGCGTCTTCACCTTCGTGAACAACACGTAAACCTTGCCCGACTTCAGCGCCGGCGCGCCCGCGAACGTCGACTTCTTCGTACTCGGAAACTGCCGCGTGTAAAAGTCGATAGCCTTGTCCGGATCGATGGAGTTCAAATGCAGATGATGAAACCCCGGCGGCGGAAGCGCTTGACTTTGCGCCAGAAGTGCCAGCAGGAAGAATGTTCCGAGCGCGCTCATGGAGTCGGATGCAATACCAGTTTCTGCACGCGCCAGTTGGTCAGTTCGCCCGCGAAAATTTCATTGGGATTGCGGCAATCGATCTCATGCACCGTTCCCAGTTCCTTAATCAGCTTCCCCGCCTTGCCGAACTTGCCGATGACGCGTCCGTCGAGCTCCATCTTGTAGATCTCGCCGTTCTCCATCGAAGTGCTGGGATTCGAATTCGAAGTGTACAGATACGGATGCGCCCCCGAAGAAATACAAATCGCGTAAGGCGCGCCGACGTTGGTGTATTGCGTCTTGAAGTTCCCGTCGTTGTCGAAAACTTGAATGCGCTTGTTCGAGCGGTCGCCGACATACACGTTCCCCTGCGGGTCTACCGCAATCGTGTGCAATAGATCGAACTGCCCCGGCCCCGTTCCCTTCGAACCCCAGGACTTGATGAACATCCCGTTCTTATCGAACTTCGCCACGCGCGAATTCCCGTAGCCGTCGGACACAAAGATGTTGCCCGCCGCATCCCAGGCCACATCGGTAGGCCGGTTGAAATTATCGCCTGTGACACCAGCGCCCGGAAGACCGCCGCGTCCACCTGCTCCCTCGCCCTCACCGGCCTCCGCCGCGGGTACGCGAACCGCTTCCGGCTTGCGCCCCAGAGTCAGAAGAACACGCCCCGCCGGATCGAATTTGATCACCATGCTGGAGCCTTCATCCACCACCCAGATGTTATCCTGCGCATCGATACGCACCACGTGCGCGAATAGAAATCCGTACAGCCCCTGCCCGATCTCGCGCATAAATGTCCCGTTAGGAGCGAACTCGAACAGCCGCGCACCGCCATGCGTGAAGGTGCGCGATCCGCCCATGGTGGCGTTGCTCGACCCGGTACGCGTGTAAACAAAAATGTTTCCCTTTGAATTAGTCGCGACCCCCGCCGCCTCGCCCAGATAAATGTGCGGGGGCATCTTCAATAGATTGGGCGCCGAATCGTACGGGATCTCCGGAATGCTCTGCGCCGAAAGCGTCACCACGAAAAGGAGCAGTGGGATCAGTTTCATGACAGTCTCCTATTTCGCCGCTTTCTCAGGATGCAGCGTCAGCTTCTGCACGCGCCACCCGGTGATCTCCGACACCAGCAATTCGTTCTCATTGCGGCAATCGATCTCATGCACCGTAGTGAACGCCCCCAATTGCTTGCCTGCCTTGCCGAACTTGCCCACCACCGTCCCATCCAGTTCCATCTTGTAGATGTCTCCCGTGACCGCCGCGATCTCGGCATTGTTGTTGTCCGGATTCGAATTGGAACTATACAAGTATTGATGCGGACCCGGCGTCACGCACAGCGCCCACGGCGCGCCGACGTTATCGTAAATCGCCTTGAAGGTCAGGTCGTTGTCGAACACCTCGATGCGGCGGTTGCTGCGGTCGCCCACATATACGTTGCCTTTAGCGTCGGTCGCGATTGAATGCGGCAGATTCAGTTGCCCCGGAGCCGACCCCTTGGTTCCCGCCGTCGCAATGAAACGCCCGTTCTTGTCGTACTTCACCACGCGCGAATTCCCGTAGCCATCGGACACGAAAATGTTACCCGCAGCGTCCCACGCCACATCCGTCGGCCGGTTGAATAAATAAGGTTGCGCCGGCGGCACCGGAGCATTCCCCGCCGGCGTCCGCTCCAGGCCTTCCACCGATTCCAGGCGCCGCCCCAGCAGCATCACCACCTGCCCCGCCGGGTTGAACTTGATAACCATGTTGGAGCCCTCATCGACGGCCCAGATATTGTCTTCCTTGTCGACTCTGACAGCGTGCGCGAAGACAAACCCGTAGAGCCCCTCGCCGATTTCGCGAATGAAAACGCCCCGCTGGTCGAACTCGAACAATCGCGTTTCCTGGCTGCGCGTATACACAAAGATGTGGCCCTTCGAATTGGTAGCCACGCCGATGCCCTCGCCCAAATACAGATTGGATGGCAGCTTCAAAAAATTCGGCGCCGAGTCAAACGGAATCTCCGGCACGTTCTGCGCCTTCGCCCGGGCGTTCATTTGCGCCGGAGTAAGTTGCTGCGCGACAGCCGGAAGCGCAACGCACAGGATTGCGAGTGAGAGTTGAAACCTCATGGGTACCTCCTCGAAAGTGTCGAACGGAATCGGAAGTTTATCACGCGCCGGGCTGGCTTTGCATCCCAGCCTGCGGTATACCATAGCGGTTATGGCTAACCTGACAGATCGCCGCACGTTCCTGATGTCCACTCTCAGCGGAGCCGCTCTGCTCCCCACCGCCGCGCGAGCCCAGCAACCGCCGCGCATCTCCCCTTTCCCCACCCCGCGCGACTGGTCAGGCGATACGCCGCTGCAATATCCCGACCCTGACATCGTCGCGCTCGCCCCCCGCTTCCGCCGCTATATCATTGGCAACACCGCCATCAAGCGCCTGTACACGGGAACCAGTTGGGCCGAAGGTCCGGCCTGGAACGGCGAGGGACGTTACCTGGTCTGGAGCGATATTCCCAACAACGTGCAGATGCGTTGGCTCGAAGAAGACGACCACGTGACCGTATTCCGCAGTCCCTCCGGCTACAGCAACGGCAATACCTTCGATTACGAAGGCCGACAACTCTCCTGCGAGCACGGCGGGCGCCGCGTCGAGCGCTATGAGCATTCCGGCGCCGTCACCGTGATCGCCGATAAGTTCGAAGGCAAACGCCTGAATTCGCCCAACGACATCGTGGTGCATCCCGACGGCGGCATCTGGTTCACCGATCCGACCTACGGCATCCGCGGCAACTACGAAGGGTTTAAGGCCGATTCGGAAACCAAGCCGGCCGTGTACCGCGCCGATCCCAAAACCGGCCAGCTCGACAAAGTCTTCGACGATACCGACGGCCCCAACGGCATCTGCTTCTCGCCTGACTATAAGAAGGTATATCTCGCCGACACCGGCACCGCACGCCAAATCTGGGTGTTCGATCTCGATGGCAAAACCATTCGCAACGGCAAACGTTTTATTCAACTGGACGTTCCCGGCACCGGCGTCCCCAGCGCGGCCGATGGAATCCGCTGCGATGTCGACGGCAATATCTGGGCCGGCGCGCGTCCCGGAGTGCAGGTGATTACGCCCGCGGGTGAGCGCATCGGCATGATCCGCATGCCTGAAACCTGCGCCAACGTGTGCTTCGGAGGAACGAAGCGCAACCGTCTGTTTATGGCCGGCAGCCAGTCCCTGTACGCGGTCTACGTCGACACAAAGGGAGCTCACATCGCGTAGCTACCCTACTTCTTCGCGGGCCAGACCACTCCCTGATCCAGCTTGGTGACGGCAGCGATCCCCTTGTAGTTGAAGCGCTGCACGCGCTGGCCGCGATAGGTTTCCGTGGTGTAGACGTTGCCCTTCGAATCCGTTGCGATGCTGTGTACTGCGTAGAACTCGCCAGGCTGGCGTCCGCCATCGCCAAAGCTAGTCAAGATCTCCAGCGAATCGCGCAACATCACGTACACTTTTTCGTTCGCGCCGTCGGCCAGGTAGATGTACTTCTGCTGCGGGTCCTTTGAAAACGCGATATCCCACACCGAGCCGTCACCCAAAGTACGCTTGGCGATGAAGACTTCCTTGATGAAAGTCCCGTCTGGTTTGAAGACTTGAATGCGGTCGTTGACACGGTCGCACACATACAGCAGGTTGTCGTTCGAGAGTTCGGCGCAATGCACCGGATTACGAAATTGCTGCGCGACCGGCGCGTCCGGATTGTAATTACCCAGGTTGGTATCGTCCGGCTTCTTGCCGTAAGCGCCCCAGTGCCGCTTGTATTTGCCGGTATCCGCATCGAAGACGATCACGCGATGGTTCCCGTAGCCGTCCGCCACGTATAGCTCGTTCGTCTTGCGATCGACGAACATCTTTGCCGGCCCCTTGAGGTTATCGATATCGTTGCTGCCCTTGCTCTGCCCAGGCTTGCCGATCTGCATCAGGAACTTTCCGTCCTGCGTGAACTTGAGAATTTCGTTGTCCTTGAATAACGCGGCCGGCGGAGCCTGGCCCTCGACCGGAGCCTCGCCCTTAGGTTGCGGCCCGCGCCCGTTTCCGCCGATCCACACGTTGCCTTTGTAATCGACCGTGATGCCGTGGTTCGACTCCGGCCAATCGTAGCCCTGTCCCGGGCCGCCCCAGTGGCCGATCAGGTTGCCCTCCTGATCGAACTCCAGCACCGGCGGAGCGGGCAGACAGCAAGTCGCGCCGGGAGGATTGGTGACGGCGTAAATCTCTTTGGCTTCGAGCGAGCCCGCCCGATGAATGATCCAGACGTGATCGGCGGCGTCGACCGACACGCCAATGGTGTTGCCCATCACCCAGTGGTTAGGCAGCGGCTTGGGCCACATGGGATCGACCTCGAAGCGCGGCGCCTGGACCGCCGAGGCTTCCGCCTTGCGGCCCAGAAAGCTCGACCCGACGCCAAGCGCAACAATGGTGGTGAGAAACGCTGTGCCGATGTAGAGGTTCCGTTTCATGTTGAGATACTATACCAGACACGATTGATTTGCATGCGTCTACTGCTGATCGTCCTGGCGGCATCGCTCGCTGCCGGGGCGCACGACATCCCGAACGACGTCACGGTGCAGGCGTTTCTCAAGCCTGAAGGGCACCACCTGCGCCTGCTGGTGCGCGCCCCTATGAAAGCCATGCGCGACGTGGAATTTCCCCAGAAAGGACCGGGATACTTGGATCTCGCGCGCACCGGACCGTTTCTGGCCGATGCCGCGACTCTGTGGATCGCCGATGCCATCGCGATCTACGAAGGTGACTCCAAACTGCCGAAGCCGCAGGTGCTGGCGACCATGGTGTCTCTCGAATCTGACCGCTCCTTCGCGACCTATGAAGACGCTCTCGCGCACGTGACTGGAGTGGGGCTTCCGCTGGATACCAACGTAGTGTGGAATCAGACCATGCTCGACGTCCTGTTCGAGTATCCGATTCAATCCGAGCACTCGGAATTCGCGATCCATCCAGCCCTTGACCGTTTGGGTGTCCGCACCGTGACTGCGCTGCGCTTCCTGGTCCCGGCACCTGGCGGCAACTACGTCGTTCGCGCCTTCGAATTCGACAACGATCCCGGGATAGTCAAGCTCGACCCGCGCTGGTATCAAGCCTCCCTGCGCTTCGTGCGCGAAGGCTTCCTGCACATTCTGGATGGCACGGACCACCTGTTGTTCCTGCTGTGCCTGGTGATTCCGTTCCGGCGCTTTCGCGGACTAATCCCGGTGGTGACCGCGTTCACGGTGGCGCACTCCATCACTCTGATCGCGTCGGCCGACAACCTCGGCCCCGACGCGCTGTGGTTTCCGCCGCTGATCGAGACGCTGATTGCAGCCTCCATCGTCTACATGGCGCTGGAGAACATCGTGACGACGAGCACAGTCCGGCACAGATGGATGATGGCTTTCGGGTTTGGGCTAGTGCACGGGTTTGGATTTTCTTTTGCGCTGAAGCAGACGCTACAATTCGCGGGCGATCATTTGCTGACGTCGCTACTGTCCTTTAATATTGGCGTGGAGTTGGGGCAGTTGCTGGTACTTGCGGTGATGATACCCGCGCTCGAATTGTTGTTCCGCTACGTAGTGGCGGAGCGGATGGGAACCATCATCCTATCGGCGCTGGTAGCGCATACCGCGTGGCACTGGATGGTGGAGCGCTTCGACCGCCTGCGGCAATTCCGCTTCGAGTGGCCCGAGATCAATGCCGCCTTCCTCGCGGGAGCACTACGCTGGCTCATGCTGCTGGTGATTGTCGCGGCCCTATGGTGGTTAGGATCGGGTGTCCTGCGGCGTTTTGTCACGGGAAGCCGCCCTGCCGGGGAGAACGAATGACCGCCGCCGATTTCCGACGGATCGCGCTGAGCCTCGAAGGTGCCGAAGAAGGTGCGCACATGGGGTCAGTCGACTTTCGCGTAGGCGGTCGAATTTTCGCCACCCTCGCCTCGCAGAAGCAGGGCTACGGCAATTTGATGTTGACGCCCGAAATGCAGACGGATTTCGTCAACGAGCAGCCCGAGATTTTCCTGCCCATCGCCGGCGGATGGGGACGCATGGGGGCAACCCACATTCGTCTCGCCCAGGCCAACGAGGATGTGCTCGCTGGTGCCCTGCGTGCTGCCTGGAAGCTGCGCCTCGACAAGAACACACGGGGCCGCTCCAAGACTAAGACGAAGCGGAGTTCGCGCTAAATGACGGCTCTGTCGATGTTGGTGGCGGTGCTGGCGGTGCCTCTCTCGGCGCAGTGGAACTATCCAACCGTTGGCATCCCACGAACCGCAGACGGCAAGCCCAATCTTTCCGCCCCCGCGCCGCGCACCGCCGACGGCAAGCCCGATTTTTCGGGAACCTGGGATGTGGAACACAACAAACCCTGTCCGCCCGAGGGCTGCGTCGATTTTTACGTGCCGCAGGAGTTCGGCAAGATCGGCTGGGGACTGAAAGGCGATCTGCCCTATCGCCCCTGGGCGCTGGAACTAGCAAAGACCCGCGCCGCTGCTCTGCGCTTGGAAGACCCTCTTTCGCATTGTCTGCCCATCGGCGTCGTCGAGCTGCACACGATTCCGCTGTTCCGCAAGATCGTCCAGGTCCCGGGCCTGCTGCTGATTCTGAGCGAATACAATGTGAGCTACCGCCAAATCTTCACCGATGGCCGGCCCCTGCCCACCGATCCGCAGCCGTCGTGGAACGGCTATTCGACGGCAAAGTGGGAGGGCGACACGTTGGTGGTGAAAACCACCGGCTTTCGTGACGGGATTTGGCTCGATTCAGGCGGCGATCCGATCACCGATGCCGCCACCATCACGGAGCGGATCCGGCGTCCTAATTTCGGGCGGCTGGAGGTGGAACTTACAGTGGAGGATTTGAAGGCTTACACCAAGCCGTGGACTATCCGGCTAAACCAGATCCTGCAACTGGATACCGATTTAATCGATTACGTTTGCCTGGAAAACGAAAAAGACCTGCCGCATCTGGTGGGCAAGTAAGTTGGGTTGACTTCGAAATGGCCCGAATGTACGATCAAATTCGCTGCACACAGAGTGCCGGGAGGATTAGTTTGCTGCAACCATTTAAGGTCTGGATGATTACGGTGGCGTTGCTAGCTCTGCCCGCGGCCGGGCAAGTACGGCGGACCCCCGACGGCAAACCCAACCTGAACGGGATCTGGCAGGTTCTGACCACAGCCAATTGGGATCTGCAAGGCCACGCGGCCGCCGCGGGCCCCATGATCCCGCTAGGCGCCATCGGCGCGATGCCCCCCGGGCAAGGCGTGGTCGAAGGCGAAGAAATTCCCTATAAGCCGGAAGCGCTCGCGACCAAGAAAGCGAATTTCGCGGACCGCCTCAAGCTGGACCCCGAAGTGAAGTGCTATCTGCCCGGCGTCCCGCGCGCCACCTACATGCCGTTTCCGTTCCAGATCGTGCAGACCCCGCAAGTTCATCCTGATCAGCTACGAGTACGCGAACGCGGCGCGCACCATCTATATGAAAGACCCAGGTCCGGCTCCGATCGATAGCTGGATGGGCCAATCCGTGGGTCATTGGGAAGGCGACACCTTGGTCGTGGACGTGACTGGATTGAACGACCAGACCTGGTTCGATCGCGCCGGCGATTTTCATTCCGACGCTTTGCACGTGGTCGAGCGCTACACTCTGCGCGGCGCCGATACCCTGATGTATGAGGCCACCATCGAGGACAAGAACGTCTTCACCAAGCCGTGGAAGATCAGCATGCCGATTTACCGGCGCCTGGAAAAGAACGTCCAGTTGATGGAATTCAAGTGCGTCGAGTTTGTGGAAGAACTGCTGTACGGGCAGTATCGCAAGAAGCCGTGATGAGGCATCTGTGAGTTCGTTATTGGATGATGACCGCGATGGCGGCGGCGTGTTTGGCGGCGCCTTTGGTGAAGGTCAAGCGCGGGCAGTGAAAACCGCGGCTTATGTTCCGTCGCGCACGCCGGACGGGCAGCCGGATATCCAAGGCGTCTGGAATAACGCCACCATCACGCCGTTGGAGCGGCCCGCTGAATTGGCGGGTAAGGCATTTTTCACGCCGGCGAAGCGGCGGCCTACGAAAAGGCGTGGTTGCGGACGCAGAACAATCGCGATCGCCGCGCGGGAGATGGGGCATCGGATGTTGCGGGCGCGTACAATCAGGCCTGGTTTGACCGCGGGTCCAAGGTGGTGCCCACGCTGCGGACCTCGTTGATCGTCGATCCGGCGGACGGAAAAATTCCTTACAGCGCAGGAAGGGCTGAAACGGCTGGCCGCGGCGGCGGAGTATTCGAAGGCGCATCCGGCGGATGGTCCGGAAGACCTGGCGCTGACCGACGGTGCCTGTTGTGGGGCACGGCGGGTCCGCCGATGCTGCCGGGTCCTTATAACAGTAACTATCAGATCTTCCAAACGCCGGGCTATGTCGTGATTTTGGTGGAGATGATTCATGATGTGCGCATCATTCCGCTGGACGGGCGTCCGCATTTGCCGGCGATGTTCGGCAGTGGATGGGCGATTCGCGCGGGCATTGGGAAGGCAATACGCTGGTGGTCGAGACCACCAATTTCACCGGCAAGTCGCATTTTCGCGGGGCCACCGAGAACATGCGTTTGATCGAGCGTTTCACGCGCACCGATCCGAATACGCTCACTTACGAATTCACGGTGACGGACCCGGCGACGTTTACGAAACCCTGGTCGGGCTCGGTTCCGATGACCAAGGCGGCTGGGCCGATCTACGAATACGCGTGCCATGAGGGGAACTATGCAGTACCCGGGATCCTGGGCGGCGCGCGCGCGCAGGAGAAGGCCGCGCGGAAGGGAGAGAAGTGAACCTGTCGCTTCGCCCTGATCGTGATTGGCGTTTATTGGCGCTGGCGCATCGCGACAGGCGCCGCGATCGAGAAAGCGCTAGACTCCGCCGCGCACGCGCCGACGGCCAGCCGGATCTGCAAGGCATCTGGACCAACGCCACCATCACGCCGCTGGAGCGGCCCGCGGAACTGGCAGGCAAGCAGTTCTTCACGCGCAGCGGAAGCCGCGGCGTACGAAAAGCGAGTAGCAGTGCGCAACGATGTGGACCAGCGTCCCGACCAGCGTCGAAAACGATGTGGCCCTGGGCTATAACGCCGCCTGGTGGGATCGCGGCACGCAGGTGGTCAAGACCCTGCGGACTTCGTTGATTGTCGATCCGCCGGATGGCAAGATTCCCGCGCTGACGGCAGACGGCGAGAGGCGCGCGGCTGCGCTGGCCGCAGAAAGAGCGCGCATCCCGCCGACGGCCCCGAGAACCGGTCCTTGGGCGAGCGCTGCCTGCTGTGGCCCACCGGCGGGCCGCCCATGATGCCCGGCCCCTACAACACAACTATCAGATCTTGCAAGCCCCCGGATACGTGGTGATCTTCATCGAGATGATTCACGACGCGCGCATCATTCCCTTGGACGGGCGTCCGCACTTGCCGTCGAACGTGCGCCAGTGGATGGGCGATTCGCGCGGCCATTGGGAAGGCAACACGCTGGTGGTGGACACCACCAATTTCACGGACAAGACGCGTTTCCGCGGGGCCAGCGAGAACCTGCACCTGATCGAGCGTTTCACGCGCACCGCTGCCGGATACCATCCTTTACGAGTTCACCGTGGACGATCCGGCGACGTTTACCAAACCTTGGACCGCGCAGATGACTATGTCCAAATCGGCGGGCCGGATTTACGAATACGCGTGCCACGAAGGCAACTACGCGATGGTGCGGCATCCTGAGCGGCGCGCGCGCGGAAGAAAAGAGCAGCAAATAAATAGAAGGAGTTTTTTATGCGATCGAAAATGATCGGGATTAGCACTAGGATTGGCGCTGGCGTCTGCCCGGTTTGCGCGCATCACGCCTTCACCGCGGAATTCGACGGCAATAAGCCCGTGAAGCTGCGCGGCACCGTCACCAAGATGGAGTGGATCAATCCGCATGCCTGGATCCACATCGACGTGAAGGACGCCGACGGCAAAGTGACCAACTGGATGGTGGAGTGCGGCAGCCCCAACACGCTGCTGCGCCGCGGCGTCACCAAGGCCTCGGTCACGGCCGGCATGGAAGTCCTGGTCGACGGCTATCAGTCGAAGGACGGCTCGAACAAAGCCAACGGCCGCGACGTGACCTTCGCCGGACGGCAAGAAGCTGTTCCTGGGTTCGTCGAACACCGGCGCGCCCGGCGACACGCCCGAGAAATAGGAGAAGCTCATGCGCACGAAAACCCTGTTGCTGATCGGCGCCGCAGGCCTCGCGGCCGCTCTGTTCCTCGCCGCTGCGGAGCGAGACGTCCCAGCTCGGCGGCGCTGACCGGTCTGGTGAGTTCCACCGAAGAAGGCCCCATGGAAGGCGTGATGGTCAGCGCCAAGAAGAACGGCGGGACCATCACCATCACGGTCGCGAGCGATCAGAACGGGCGCTACAGTTTCCCGCGCAACCGTCTGGAAGCCGGACAATACTCGCTGCGCATTCGCGCCGTGGGATATGAGTTGGACGATCCCGGGCGCGGTCGAAGTGTCGCCGGCCACCGCCGCGGCGCGTCGATCTCAAGTTGCATAAGGCGCAGAATCTGGCCGCGCAGATCACCAATGCGGAGTGGATGCAGAGCATCCCCACGCCCGACCAGCAGAAGATTTTCCTGCTGAATTGCGTGCAGTGCCACACCCTCGAACGCATCCTGCGATCCAAGCACGACGCCGGCGGATTTCATGAAGGTGATGGAGCGCATGGGCAACTACGCGAACCAATCGTTCCCGCTCCATCCGCAGAAACGCATGGCGATGCGTATGCTCGAGGAGCGCGGCGATCAATTGCAGAAAACCCGCCAGCGCCAAGCCGATTTCCTGGCCGCGTACAACCTCAGCACCGCGCGACGTGGGCTTACGACTTCAAAACCCTGCCGCGCCCCAAGGGCAGCGGTACCAAAGTGATCATCACCGAATACGATCTGCCGCGGCGCACCATCGAGCCGCACGACGTGATCCTGGATCGCGACGGCAACGTCTGGTATTCGAGTTTCGGCGAGCAAGCCGTGGGCAAGATGGACCCCAAGACCGGCAAGATCACCGAGTACTCGATTCCGATCCAGAAGCCCGGCTGGCCGACGGGCGAGCTGGGCCTCGAAACCGATCACGACGGCAATCTGTGGTTCGGCATGACCTTCCAGGCCGCCATCGCGAAGTTCGACCGCAAGACCGAGAAGTTTCAAATCTTCCATACCGCCCGCCGAGTACAACAAGGACATGACGCAGATCAACATGGCCGCTCCGCAGAGCAGCCACGTGGACGGCAAAGTTCTGGTCGCAGAACAACGGCTTCGCGGTGATTCATCGCTACGATCTCGCCACCGGAAAGACCGAAACCTTCGCGCCCTTCAAGGATTCGAAGGAAGGCGAGAACCACAATATCTACGATGTGATCCCGGACGCGCAGAACAACGCCTACTTCACTGACTTCGCGCAGGAACACATCGGGCGCGTGGACGCCAAGACCGGCGCGATTTCGCTGTGGCCAACGCCCACCAAGAACTCCGCGCCCCGCCGCGGGCAGATGGACGCCGAGGGCCGCATCTGGTTCGGCGAGTATCGCGGAAACCGCATCGGCATGTTCGACACCAAGACCGAAAAGTTTCAAGAATGGCAAGCGCCCACGGCCTGGAGCGCCCCCTACGACGGCACGCATGGACAAGACCGGGCATGTGTGGACCGGCTCCATGACCACCGACCGCATGATCCGTCTCGACCCCAAGACCGGCAAGATGGACGAATATCTGTTGCCGCGCTCCACCAATATCCGCCGCGTGTTTGTGGACGATCGCGGAGCCACCCCTGCGCTGTGGGTCGGCAACAACCACGGCGCGTCGATCGTGAAAGTGGAGCCGCTGGATTAGTATGCGATACTGCGCTTGCGATCTTATTGGCGGGCGCTATCGGATTCGGCGGCCCAGTTGCCGAAGTTCGAGCCCGATCCCTCCTGGCCCAAGCCGCTGCCGAATAACTGGATGCTGGGGCAGGTCTCCGGCACTTCCGTCGATTCGCACGATAACGTCTGGGTGATCCATCGTCCGCGAACCTTGGACGAGCACGACAAGTATCTCGAATCCGGCAAAGGCGACTGCTGCGTGCCCGCGCCCGCGGTGATCGAATTCGATCAAGCGGGCAATGTGGTGCAAGCCTGGGGTGGCCCCAACAAGGACGAGAAAGCATACGAGTGGCCCGACAACGAGCACGGGATTTTCGTCGACTCCAAAGACAACGTCTGGATCACCGGCAACGGCGACAAAGACGCCCAGATTTTGAAGTTCACGAAGACCGGGAAGTTTCTGCTGCAGATCGGACGTCACGGCAAGAGCGGCGGCAGCAACGACACCGAGAATCTTGGCCGTCCCGCGGGCATTGCGGTTTATCCCAAGACCAACGAAGTCTTCGTGGCGGATGGCTATGGAAACCGGCGCGTGGTAGTCTACGATGCGTCCACCGGCGAATACAAGCGCCACTGGGGAGCCTACGGGAACAAGCCCGACGATAGCGCGCCTCGCACGCGCGTTTACGAAGGACAAGGTTCGCCGCAATTCAATCTGGTGCACGGCATTCGCATCTCGAACGACGGTCTGGTGTATGTAGGCGACCGCGTGAACAATCGCATTCAAGTATTCCGCCTGGACGGAACCTTTGTCAAAGAAATGTACATCGAACGCAAAACCTCAGGCGCCGAAGGCACTGCCTTCGACATAGCGTTCTCGCCCGACCCACAACAGCAGTTCTTTTACGTGCCCGACGGCAGCAACAAAAAAGTGGACATCGTGAATCGCCAGACCCTGGAAATCGTGGGCTTCTTCGGAGGCCACGGCGGCCACGGGCCCGCCGACTTCTACCACATCCACAGCGCCGCGACCGATTCCAAAGGCAACGTCTACCTGGGCGAAGTCAACAACGGCCGCCGCGTGCTGCGCTGGAATTACAAAGGAATGTCCGCACAGTAACGCGCTACTCCGCGATCCACAGATTTTCAGCGAACAGCCACTCGTGATCGATCCATTGCGCCTCACAGCGGAAGCCGCTCGCTTGGGCCATGCGCAGCACTTCCGCGCACGAGTATTTATGGCTGCTCTCGGTCCAGATCGTCTCGCCTTCTTCAAAGGTCACCGACAAATCCGCTTTTTCGATCGCCACCCGCTGCCGCCGGTTGGATCGCAAATGCATTTCGACGCGGCGGGCGCTCGTGTTGAAGCGCGCCTCATGGTCGAACTGCGACAGATCAAAGTGGCCGTCGAGTTCGCGATTGATGCGGCCCAGCAGATTCAAGTTGAAGGCCGCCGTGACGCCGATGGGATCGTCATAGGCGTCGAGCAGCACCGGCACCGGCTTTTCGAGATCGGTCCCCAGCAGCAGCGAATCGCCCGGCTGCAGCAGGCCTGCGCAATTCCTGCAGAAAGCTCGCAGCGGCGGGCGGATCGAAATTTCCGATGGTGCTGCCCAGGAAGAGAACCAGCAGGGGCTTTCCCTGGCGTCGCTGTGCCGCCACTTCCGCCAAGCCATCCAGATAATCGCGCTCCAGACCGAGAATGCTGATGGCCTGGATGTCGCCCACTTCGCGCTTGCACATCGCCAACGCCGCGGGCGAAATTTCAATCGGGTAATAAGAAGTGGGATCGCGGATGGCACAGTGCTTCGAGCAGCCCGCGCGTCTTCTGGCCGCTGCCGCTGCCCAACTCGGCGACGGTGAGAGGCGTATGCAGACGCCCCACGATTTCCGTGGCGTGCTCCCGCAGGATGCGCTCCTCGGCGCGCGTCAATCCATATTCGGGCAGCGCGGTGATGACATCGAACAGTCGCGAGCCAACGGTATCGTACAGATATTTTGAGGGCAGTTCCTTTTGGCCCGTGCGGTTGAGCCCGGCCTGTACATCGGCGGCAAAGCTTTGTTCGAAGATAGTGAGTTCCTGGGATACGATCATGGGGGAGTTCCTCTCTCTAAGCTCACGCAGCGGAAGCCTGCGTACACGTACGGATAATGCGGCTGAAACCAATTGCGGAAAGACGGCCGCAGCATGCAAGCGGCAGTGCGCGGCGAGCCGCCTTTCATCACGAAATGCTGGCCGTCGAAGAAATTCGCGGAGTAGCCGGGGTAAAACGGGAAAGGCTCGAAGCCGGCAAAGGGCGCGAAGACGCTGGAGGTCCATTCCCAGCCGTTGCCGATCATCTCAACCGCGCCGAATGCGCTGCGCGTTTCGGGGAAAGCGTTCACGGGCGTCGGGTCCCAGTATCGAAAATCAGCGTTGCCTCGCGGCTGCGCATCGAGCGCGGCGCGCTGCCATTGCGGCTCCGTGGGCAGTTTCTTGCCCAGCCCAGCGCGCATAGGCACTGGCCTCGGCGTGACTCACATAAACGGGCCCAGTCGAGCGGCAGCGCGATCTCTTCGAACATTCCGCGATACAGCCAGCCATCCGCGCCGCGCCGCCAGAACGCGGGATGCGTGATGTTCTGCGCGACCTTCCATTGCCAGTCGGCGTCAGTCCACAATGCGCGATTCTCGTAGCCGCCCGCCTCCATGAATTCCAGATACTGTCCGTTCGAGACCTTGTATTTGTCGATGGCGAACGCGGGGACTTCCACCGTGTGGGCTTCGAACTCGTTGTCCCAACCGAAAGTCCGCGCTGTTCGATCGACAGGCCCAACGTCACAGGGCCCGCGGGGATTTCGACCATCGCAGGCTGCAGCGACTGCTCGAGAAAGCGGCCGCCGCACTGCCCGCGGGGCGCACCTTTTGCTCCAGCGGCAAGCGGTGCAGCATGTAGGCCAGCGTCTCGCAATGCATCAAGCGATGCTCGATGGCGACGTTCAAAAGCTGCGCGTCCGTCGATCGCGCGCGCGTCGATCTGGTCGCGGAGGCGCTGGTTGTAATCGCGAATTTCGTCGAGCGACGGCCAGTCTTCGGGGCGATCGGAAGGGAGCGCCGTTCCCACCGGATCGATGCCGAAGGCGAAGAGGCGGTCGAACTCCGGATGAAACGACGGCATGCCGCCACGGTCTCGCGCAGCAAATTTCCTTCGAAGGCTTCCAGATGGCCCAGGTAAAACACGATGCGGTGGCGGTCCGGATGGGGCGTTCGTAGAGAGCATCGCGGCGCACGATCGCGAACAGGCGGTCGGATTCAGCGCGCGCTTCCGCAAATCGTTGCAGAAGTTCGCCGGGGGTGGAAACCGGGTTGTGGGTGGCCAGCACGACGTACCTCCCGCGCTATTGCACGTCTTTTGCCAAGGTAGCACACGGGTGCATTGCAGGGGCGTAACGTGGAATAATGCGGTTCATGCCACTGGTTGAGTTTCGCGATGTGTCCTATGAGGTGGGCGGGCGGCAGATTCTCTCGGACGTAAACTTTACCGTGGAGGCGGGCGAGACGCTGGTGCTGCTGGGGCGCAGCGGGTCCGGGCAAAACCACGGCTCTGAAGATGACCAACGGGATGCTGTTTCCGACGCGCGGGGAAGTGCTGGTGGAAGGGAAGGCCGACAACGCGAGTGGGACCCGATTCGCCTGAAGCGCCGCATCGGCTATGTGATCCAGGAAGTCGGGCTTGTTCCCGCATTTCACGGTGGCGGAGAATGTCGGGCTGGTGCCGACGCTTGAAGGGTGGCCGGCAGGCGGATGTCGCACAGCGCGTCGAGCGATTGCTTGGCGAGATGGGATTGCCGCCCGCGGAGTATCGCGCCGCTATCCGCGGCAGCTTTCGGGTGGGCAGCGGCAGAGAGTGGGCGTGGCGCGCGCGCTGGCGGCGGACCCTCCGCTGCTTCTGTTCGACGAGCCGTTCGGCGCGCTCGATCCGGTGACGCGTGTCGAACTGCAGCGTCAGTTTCTGGACTTGCGCCGCAACTTGCGGAAGACTTCGATCTTCGTCACGCACGACGTGCGCGAGGCGCTGCGGCTGGGGACGCGGATCGGTCTGCTCACGCGCGGGCGGCTGGAAGTGGCCGCCGACCCGCAGGAGTTCCGCAACGCGCAAGACCGAAGAGGCGCTGGCGTTTCTTGGGTAGTCTGGACTGAGCTGATGCGTCCCGATTTAGTGAACGATCTGCTGCAGCTCACCGGCGAGCACCTGGTGCTGGTGCTGAGCGCGATGGCCGTGGCGATGCTGATCGGCGTGCCGCTCGGGCATTCTGCTGACGCGGCGCGCCGGGCTGCGGCGCTGGCTGCTGGGCTTCGCCAGCGTGATGCAGACCATCCCCAGCCTGGCGCTGTTCGGATTTCTAATTCCGATCCCGTTCATCGGCGGCATCGGCAAGCGCACCGTGATTATTGCGCTGGTGATGTATGCGCTGCTGCCGATTTTGCGCAATACGTTTGTGGGAATCGCCAGCGTGGACGCGGCGGTGTGCGAATCGGCGGTAGCCATGGGGATGACCAGCGGACAAATGCTGCGGCAAGTGCAATTGCCGCTGGCGGCGCCGACCATTCTGGCGGGCATTCGCGTGGCGACCGTCACCACCATCGGCACCGCCACCATTGCGGCGGCGATCGGCGGAGGCGGACTGGGCGTGTTCATTTTCCGCGGCGTGGCGTCTGTCGATACGGCGCAGATTCTGGCCGGAGCGGTGCCGGCGGCGCTGATGGCGCTGGCGGCGGATGGGGGATTGGGATGGGTGGAACGAAAATTATCGCGTGCGTGATCGCGGCGCTCGCGCTCTGGCGGGCATGCTCCGGTTCGCAGGCGGGCCGTGCCTTGCGCGTGGGGTCGAAGAACTTCACCGAGCAGGTGGTGCTGGGCGAGATCATCGCCCAACATCTGGAGCACCGGCTGCATCAAAAAGTGGAGCGGCAAGCTGAACCTGGGCGGGACGCTGCTGGCGCACCAGGCGCTGCTCGCGGGCGAGATCGATTTGTATCCGGAATACTCCGGCACCGCGCTGGTAGCGGTCTTGAAGGAGCCGATCCAGACCGATCCCGCGGCCGTGCTGAAGCTGGTGCGGGCCGAATATGCCAGCCGCTTTCATGTGGCGTGGCTGGATTCGCTGGGCATCAACAACGGTTTCGCGATGGTGGTGCGCGGCGATAACAAGAAACTCGAAACGCTAAGCAACGCCGCGCGCGAACCGAAGCCGTGGGCGCTGGGCGTCGGCTACGAATTCGAGCAGCGCGTCGACGGATTGAAAGCTTTGCAGCAAACTTACGCGTTGCGCTCGAGCGCCATCAAGACCATGGACCTGGGGCTGCTCTACCGGGCGCTCGAAGACGGACAAGTGACCATGATCGCCGCGAACGCCACCGACGGCCTGCTCTCGAAGCTGGACGTCAAGGTGCTCGACGACGACAAGCACGCTTTCCCGCCCTACGAGCTGTGATCGCCGCGCGCGAGGACCGGCTGAGCCGCGGTCCCCGGCCTGCGCGCGGCCCTAGCTGAGCTATCCGGCAAATTCACCGATCGCAAAATGCAGGAACTGAATTATCAAGTGGACGGCAGACACCGGCCGGTGGCGGAAGTGGCGGCGGAATTTCTTGCAGAGCACCTGCAAGGATTGAAATAAAAAAAGGCCCCCCTTGCGGGAGGCCTGGAGGATTAATCTGGAGGATAATCTTACGCCAAGTTAGGGATCTTGATGATCTTTTTCTGGATCGCGTACTGCACCAGCTGCGCTTTGTTGTGGATGTCGAGCTTGCGCATCAAGTTGAACTTGTGGGCTTCGACGGTCTTCACGCTGAGGTTCAGGTCGCAGGCGATTTCTTTTACGGAGTTGCCTTCGGCGAGCATCTTCAGGACTTCGCGTTCGCGCGTGGTCAGAGTGGCGAAACGGGGCAGGCGGTTGGCGGACTTGATGCGGCTGCGGAAATCGTCGACCAATTGCGACAGCATGCGCGGGCTCAGGTAGCTTCCGCCGCGGCAGATGTCGCGCACCGCCGCCACCAGTTGCTGGCTGGGGCTGTCTTTGAGAACGTAACCGCTCGCGCCCACTTCCATGCCTTCGACCAGATAATCTTCGTCGTCGTACATGGTGAGGAACAGGACCTTAGTTTCCGGCCGGTTCTTCTTGATCTGGCGGGTGGCCTCAAAACTACTGAGGCCGGGCATGCCGATGTCCATGAGCACCACGTCGGGGCGCACTTCGTTGGCTTTTTCGACGGCATCGCCGCCATTGGGAGCCTCACCGACCACTTCCATGTCCGCTTCCGCGGAAATCAGGGTCCGGATTCCTTGGCGGAACAAGGTGTGGTCGTCCGCCAGCATGATTCGAATCTTCGCCATGTTTATGCCGTCTCCGTTATCTTCCCTACCGCGTCGTTAAGCGAACGCCCTACTTAGCTATCGGCAGTTCGATGGAAATCTTTGTACCCCGTTTTGGTCCTTCGATGCGGCTCTCGGCCTGGAACTTGCCGCCCAACAGGGCCACCCGCTCCCGCATTCCCGACATCCC
The DNA here is from genome assembly GCA_963745995.1 of Bryobacterales bacterium. Classification (GTDB taxonomy): domain Bacteria; phylum Acidobacteriota; class Terriglobia; order Bryobacterales; family Bryobacteraceae; genus Palsa-187. Next base: position 147,329 of record CAVUZF010000004.1, on the reverse strand, counting down.
GAAGGATTCGCGCTTTTGAAAGGCTTCTTCCACGTTGAAACCGACGCCGTTATCCTCCACTATCAGCTTCAGAAATCCATCGGCGGAAGCCAGCGAAATGTTTACAAGCCGCGCCGCCGGCGTGCTTGCCGATGTTGTTAAAGCATTCCTGTACAAGGCGATAAGTAATCACCTCGGTCTGCTGCGGCAGCGCGCCCATCTTCGCAAGCTGCAGCTTCACCCGGCACGGATGCAGCCGCTGGAAGCGGTTGATCAACTGGCGCAGAGCCGCTCCTAACCCTAGCTGTTCGAGGACCGCGGGACTCAGCGCCGAGATCAGCCGCCGCATTTCCAGAATGGTCCGCTCGGTCAGATCGCGGGCCTCGCCCAGCTTCGCCCGCAGCTCCGATTCGCTCTCCGGCAGCGCCTGCTCGATCAATTCCATTTGCAGGCGGATGCACAGCAGGCTCTGGCCGGCTTCGTCGTGCAGCTCGCGGCTGATGCGGCGGCGCTCCATTTCCTCGACGTGCAGCATGTGCTCGGCCAGCCGGCGGACCTGCTCTTCGCGCTGGGCGAGATCTTCCATCAGCCGGGCCTTCTCCGCCGCCATCAGGCAGCGTTCGGCGGCGGCCGCCAGCAGTTCCTGTTCCCGCGGCAGCCATTCGTAGGAGTTCGAGAACCCGAACTGCATGACGCCGGCGGTGCGCCCGTCGGCGGCCAGCGGAATCGACCAGCAGGAGGCGTAGCGGTTGTGCCACTGTTCATCGAGCAAGAAGTCGGCGTGACTATTGCCGTCCATATAGCGCAGCTTCGAAAGCTTGCGCACCAACCCTGGCCGGTTGGGGATCGACAGCGCGCTCGCGTGCGGAGCCCCCGCCTGCAGCACCCACGCCGAGCCGTCCTCGTTCAGCATGTACAAGCGCCCGGCGTCGGCCTTGCACACATGCACCAGCGATTCCAGGAACCGCCGCAGCAGTTCTTCCAGATTCCGCGATTCCAGCTCAATGCGGAACAGCTCGTAGAACGCCTGTCGTTTCCGCCTCGCGGACCTGATAATACGCGTTATTCAGCGTCAGAATGACGCAAAAATGCAGTTGCTCGCGAACCCACTGAAAGTTCGCGTGCTCGTCCGGCAGCAAGCGACACCAGCAGCGGCGACAGCAGCCGGTCGTATTCCTGCAGCGCCTCCAGAATCGCGCTAGGCGGCAGATTCAGCTTGGCCAGACGGCGGCCGTTGTATTCCACCTGCTCGATGAAATGCAGCGGTGCTTTCCCCTGCGACAGGATGCGCGCAGCCGCGCCCGGCGTGATCTGCGCCAGCGCTATCCTCTGCTTGGGCTCAAACGCCAGCGTACGCAGACGGCTCAGAAACTTGCGGTCGATCTGGTCCGCGTGCGGTTCCAGCAGCACCGCCAGCCGATGCAGATGCACGCGTAGCTGATCGCTTAGATACATCGGCGGCATCGGCTAGCTCAGGGGATAGTTGTGCGGTTTGGTGCACTCTTAGGGAATGATCGGCATTCTAAGGCCTTCTCTTTAGCGCTAACCTCCCCCAGATCAATGTGGTTCAACGTGGATCAAGCAGCTTGGCCGATAATGGGAGAACCATGAGATGGGCCTGGGCCGTGTGCCTGATCGCCAGCACCGCCGCCGCTCAAGTCACGCCCTACACCCTGAAGGTCGAGACCGGCCCCGGCCTGATCGCCGTCACCTTTACGCTCCAGGGCAACCAGGCGCGAGTCTATTTGCCGGACGACGTCGCTCCCGGCGAAACGTTCTCCGGAGCGCTGGAGGGACAGCCGAATTACGTGGTCGAACTGGCCGGCCAGCAAGCACTCGTCCGCGCAGGCGCCTTTCACTGGGTCATGCCCGCCCAGCAACCCGGCGATTTCCTGCCCCTCATCCTAAGAAACCGGCGCGGACGCGAATTGGCACGCGCCTCCATTCCCATCGCGGTCGCGCAACGTCCGCTAGCGGCATTCCGGGTTCCCCAGGTTTTCCAAGCCGGCAGCCCTGCTCCCGGTACTCGGCTCCTTCGATGGCGATTTGCGCAGCACTCGTTTTGAAATCGCCGGTGAAGCAGCGCAGGTACTGGCCGAATCCGTCCGCAAAATCGTGATCCGCGCCCCCGAAAAGCCGCTCGGAATCACCAACTATGTTCTCCGCAAGGGCGCACTTGAAAAGCAAGGCAGCATGCGCAGCATCACTATTGAAACCAAGCAGGCCGGCGATTCCAACCTGGCCGTCACCGTCCGCGGCCTAGACGGCCTCGATGGCCAGGTTGCGCTCAAATTAGACCGCGACTACATTTTCATCCGCCCCGCCGACGTCAAGACTGACGGTTCTTACGCTGCCCGCGTGTCTTTGTTAGGCATCGAGTCCGACGTCGCCGCCAGGGAAGCGCGCCTGATCTTCCCGCAGACCCCCTACGACGACGTAGGCCTCATCCTGCGCACGCCGCCGCCGCGACCGCCAGAAGGCTGCTGCCGAAGAACACGCCGCCGCGCTGCGCTCCCTCAGTTTCGACCCGTTTCCAGTCCTGGTGGAATTCCTGACCGACTACGATCTTGGCAGCGACGCCGCCTACGCCATGCTCGCCGCGGATCCGCAGCGAGCCCTCGCCCTCTTGTTCGCCTCCATGCCCAAAACCGGCGCAAACATCGAACGCATCGGCTTTATGTGGTTCGTAGCCCATGCCGGTGACGCCGCACTTACAGCCCAGTCGCGCAGCGAAGCCCACGCCGCTGCCCTGCGCGTGCTGGCGCTTCCCTCGTCCGGCTCCGAAGGCGTGGAACTGGCGCTGCACACCATTGGTCTAAGCGGCGGCCCGGAAGACCTGCCCCTGCTAGAACAGCACTATCGATACCGCAACGGCTGGTCCGGACGCTGGCGGATTCAAGACGCGAGCGAAGCCGCCATGGTCCGCCTGGGCTCGCGCGAGCACCTGGAAAAGATTCGCGCCGAACTAGCCGTCCCCCTCCCGCCGGAGCCGACACCGGAGCAAGCGGTGCTAGCCGGACAGCTTCTGCAAAAGGCCGGTTTCACCGGACAGGCGGCTTTGGTGCCCGCCATCTGTCCGCACCTGGCCGACCCCGCCGTAGTCGATATCGATGTCACCTGGGACCCCAAGCTCAGCGCCATGGTGGCCCTCAACGCCATCGCCAATCATGCCACTCCGCTGGCGGAGCTGCCCCGGATATCGCTCGACGATTGGAAAGCTTACTGCGGGAACGTGCGCTGACTATTTCTTGGCGTTGCTTCCACCCGCCAGCAGCGCTTCCACCTGCGGCATGTAGCCCCCGTGCTCGATATCCGATTGGTTCCAATCCCGCACCATCATGCCCTGCGGATTGATCACGAACAGGTGCGGCGAATCGAATGACGGATGCTGCGGAGTGGCCTTGAAATACCACATTGCGGTTTGGCCGGAGTCGAACAGGATCGGCACGTTGGTTTTGGTTTCGCTGATATATTTCGCCACAGTCGCCGTGTTATCCGGTGGCAGCACAATGGCCAGGACCGCCACTTTCGCGCCCAGGCTTGGCCTTCAGTTGGTCCAATTCTTTGCTCAGCGGCTTCGAAGGGGCACGGTCAGTTTTCATGTAATCGATCACCAGCCAGCGCCCGCGGTAGTCCAGAATGTCATACGCCTTCAGGCTGGTATCCGGCAGTGCGAAGCTCGGAGCGCGCCGCCCGGAGAGGCCCTGCCCCACACTGAGCGCAGCTACCGCCATCGCTAGAATTGCTAGTTTTTGCATTTTCATCATCAAGATAATTTTATACGGCGGCGTGCGCTGCTTTCGCCGCCAGCGCCACCAGCGATTGTTGATAAGGCTCGCGCGCAATGCCGTGCTCGCAGATGATCGCCGTCACGTAGCGCGCCGGAGTCACATCGAACGCCGGGTTCTCCACTCTGATATTTTCAGGTGCGATCGCGACACCAAAAACGTGCGTGACCTCGTTAGCCGGACGCTGCTCAATCGGGATTTGGTCGCCGGACGCCAGCGTCAGATCGAACGTCGACACCGGAGCCGCCACATAAAATGGCACGCCATTTTCTTTCGCTAGCACCGCCACTGAATAGGTCCCGATCTTATTGGCCACGTCGCCATTAGAAGCGATCCGGTCCGCGCCGACCACCACGCAGCCAATCCGCCCGGACCGTAAGAAATGCCCCGCCATGTTATCCGTGATGATCGTTGTGGGGATGCCGTCCTGCTGCAGCTCCCAAGCCGTCAGGCGCGCGCCTTGCAGAAACGGCCGCGTTTCATCGGCGAACACGTCGATCCTTTTACCCGCCTCCACCGCCGCGCGAATCACGCCCAGCGCAGTGCCATACCCAGCCGTCGCCAGCGCCCCCGCGTTGCAATGGGTGAGCACAGTCTTGCCGTCCGGCACCAGCGCCGCCCCATGCCGTCCGATGGCCATGCACAGAGCAATATCTTCCTGCCGCACCTGCTGCGCTTCCTCGATCATGCGCTCGACGATTGCAGCGGAAGGCTGCCCCTCCAAACTTGCGCGTACGCGCCGCATCCTGTCGATCCCCCAGAACAGGTTCACCGCCGTGGGCCGTGTAGCCGCCAGCGTGCTGCATACAGTCTCGAAATCCGCCCCCTGCTGGACCCCCAGCGCCACCCCCATAGCCGCCGCGACGCCTATCGCCGGCGCTCCGCGGATCACCATGGTCTTAATCGCCTCCGCGACCTCCTGATACGTTCGGCACGTCACAAACACCTGCTGCCGCGGCAGCAGGCGCTGATCGATCATGACCACCCCGCCGCCGGTCCATTCAATTGTCTCTACCATGAACCTCCATTGTAAGAAAAGAGGGACGGAGCCTGATTATTGCCCCAAATCGGGAATGTGCAGGTTTGGAACAGAAATCAGGCTTTGTCCGTCTTTCCTCGGCCGGCCCCGTTTCGGTGCCGCCGTCCCAAAAACCCGTCCCGAAAAAGTACACTCGCGCAGTTTCTCTTCCTCCTCCTGCGACGCCCCCGCCTGCAACCACGCCGCCCATTCATGCGGCGCACACACCCCCGCCGCCTGACCTACCCACAACGGCGGAGCCAATCCCAGGTGGCAGCGCGCACTCGACCACGGATATTGTTCCGGATCGTCCACCAGATTCGCCCGCACTGGGTTCAACTCCACATACCGCAGCGCCATCCGCAGATGCCGCTGACTTAATGCGCAAGAGTAAAACCGGCCCTGCCAAATGTGTCCGCGAACCTCGCCCCGCAGAGCGTTGATTCGCAGGGAGTATTCACCCAGCAAAGCGCGTAGCCCCAAAGCAAACGAATCCCGCCGCCGCGGAATCGCAATCAAATGAAAATGGTTGATCATCAGACACCACGCCAGCACGTCAATCTCATATTGTTTGGCGCGCTTGATCAGGCGGCGCAGAAAAAACTGGCGGTCAGCATCGTTGAAAAACACCGGCTGCCGGTAATTCCCCCGCTGCGTGACGTGATGCGGAAGTCCGGGTACGACAAAACGTGGCACTCTAGGCATGCCATTAAGTGCGCGCCCACCGACTTTATCTCATCCCTAAATGAACCATACCGTTTCGGAACAATAATCAGGCTCCGTCCCTATTTTTGGCGCAGCACGGAGATGATGTCGTCGGCCGTGATCACGCCTGTCAGCTTGTGGTCGCTCATCCACCACCGGCAGGCCAGCAGATTGTACTTGTCGAACAGCTCCGTAACACGATCCTGCCGTTCCTTGACCGGCACTTGAATCAGCGTCTCGGCAGCCAGCGTCGAGAGCAGTTGATCGCCTTGATGCAGGAACAACCGCGCCAGCGGAACGCTACCTTTCAGCCGCTCCTCAGTGATCCACCAGGAACAAAGTGTTCAGCGTTTCGAGCAAGTCCTCGTTATCCTTCAGCGCCCGCATCGCGTCGGCGACTGTCGCGGTCTCCGGCAGCGCCACGTACTCGGTATTCATCAAACCGCCCGCCGTATCCTCGTCGAACTCCAGCAGTTCCTCCACCTCATGCTTGGGCTCGTGCTCCATCTCCTCAAGGATCTCGTCGCTGGTTTCCTCTTCCAGCTCACCCAGCACGTCCGCAGCCTCGTCAGGAGCCATCTCCTCCACGATCTCCGCCGCCTTCTCGGTCTCCAGCGATTCCAAAATGCTCACCTGAATATTGGGATCCACCTCCGACAACGCATCTGCCGCCACTTCACTATCGATGTTTTCAAAAATAGCTTCGCGGTCCTCCGGACCCAGCGCCTCGACGATATCAGCCAGATCCGCCGGGTGCATATTCTCCAGCAAGCGGTTGGAGATATTCAAACGCAAGCGGCGCTGCGGATCGGGCTCCAGAATGTTGCAGAACTCCCAGCGGATCGAATGCGGCGGAATGCGCCCCTGCAAACGCCGAATCCACCGCGGCGGAACGACCCCCCGCAGCAGCCGCCGGAAAATACTGCGGATGCCGATGTCTACTTCCAGCACCCACAAGATCTGCGACTCATTTTCCTCTCGTCGCTCAAACGTCACATCGTTGACGCGAACCACTTTGCGCCCCTGCGCGTCCACAATCTGCTGATCCAGAAGATCGCGCGTGAGCCGCAGCATATACTCGTCTGAGTGGTATGGGGTCAGGTTTTCGTCGCGCAGATGGATGCCATCGAGCGAAATAGTTTTAACCTGATCGTAACGGACCGTCAGCAGTGTCCCGTCGCCGCCAATCAGAAAGCGGTCGACGCGAACCGGGTCCACCAGAGGTACGATCGCGGCGTCCTTGACCCGCGCCGAGGCTCCGCCCCTTAAGGTCGTAGACCTTGAGGCCGAACAACTCGGTGAGGAAGTAGAATTCGTCCGCCATGTGCCTGGTTTATTACTGCCCGGTTCCACATGACTACTATGACGGATGGCCGCACGATGGCGCAAGGAAAATTGTCGGCGAAGCGCTTTAGTAAGCCCAATAGGGCCCGCTACCCGCAGCCGATTGTTGGCCCTCGATCCCGATAAACACGGTGCGCCCGAAAAAGAATGGCAGCCCCCAATCGAACACCCCCGGCGAGGGTCCACCCAGGTTGTTAAAGGCAGTATTCGGAGAGTCGATCAAACTCACTGCGTTGGCAATAGAGAACGCGATATTCGCCGAAACCGTGCTTCCGGAACCGTTGGGATTGGGGCGCGCTGGTGATCGCCGTGAAACTCACCGGCGACAGCCGGACAATAGAAGCCGGTGATCCCGCTACTACTGCTGCAATTGGGCAGCCCGCTGGTGGTCGAATCCAGGAAAAACAACCCATTCGATCCACTATCGATATAGCTGTTCGAATAGAGCACGCCATTGAACGTAGTATTGAAGTTTCCGGTATTTTCGTTTGCGGCTTGCGCCTGCGCGCTCCCCAGCCCGTTGTTGGACTGCGTGCCGATCCCGAAAATCATGGACCCCGACACCGATACGGCCCCCGTCGCGCCCACCTGCGGCAACACGATCGCGAAGCCATTGTTATCCTGCGGAAACATCCACACGGGATTTTGCAATTGAGCGGTTAAGGCGACCGAGGTCGCGTACGCAACCCGTGGACGGACAACTGAAATATACCGCCGGAGGCGACGACGACGCGCAGGCCGCTCCGCAATCCTGGCGGAAAAGGCCCACGCCCAGAATGCCGTTCGCGCCCAGTTCAAGTTGAGTCTGGTTCGGGGTGCCGCCCACGCTGCACGCCGTAGGAGCAGCCGCGAAATTAGCTTGTCCAACCATCTGAATGGGCACGGAAGAGGCCATTTCGCCAGCCATTTTTACATCCACTTTCACGATCGGGCCCCATTGATAAGTGGTGTCCGCGTATTGAACGCAGTTGCCGATCGGGTTGTTGCCGGAGTCCGTGACGAAAGGCAAAGTCAAAGTAATCTCCGACCCCAACAGCCTGAGCCCGACGGAACCGGTGTCGACCAGAACATGATCGATGTTCTGGCAAGTGGTGGTCCCCGGCACGCAAATAGTCACCGTCGTAAACAACTCGTCATTAGCGCCAATCGGCTGCCCGTTCAAACTGGGACCGGAATCCACTACCACCGGCTGCACGTTATTGACTGTGGTGGTCACCGGGGTCGTGCTTCCCTCGCTGCTAGTGGGATCGTTTCCACCGCCGCAGGCCACCAGTCCCAATGCCAGGGCTACCGCGGCTGCCGCCAGATCGTAGCGCTTCATTTCACGATGTCCTGAGTGACGCCGCTGGGCAGGAGCGAGTTGAGATAAGCTCGGCCATAGAATGCACGCATGTGCCCGCTGCTTTCCACCACCAGATCGGAATCATGCACCGCCGCAGTTCTGCGACGGCCGGTTTTGGCGTGCACCGCACTTTGAAATTCCGCATTGTACGATCCTAACAGTTGGGTCAAGTCCGGAATCGTCGGGCCGCTCCAGGAAACGCCAAAAACTTTCCCCGCTGGCGTAACGTACTCGCGGATCAAAGTGCCGTCATCTAGGCTGATCGCGTGCAACGTGTAATCCTGCATTTCGACCACTGAGCGTTTGGCTTGTAACCTGAGTTGATCGGTAACCACGGATTCGGCAGAACCGCCGAGCACCGCCCATCCCGGGATTGCCGCGGCAGCCAGCGCGGCCAAAAGGACGCAAGTCCGTTGCATATACAAGACCAGTGACGCGTTTCCGTCGAAATGGGTTACGCGAATGCTTGCGCCAGCAATTCATAGGATCGCAGGCGAGCGGAGTGATCGTGCAGAATGTTCACGACAAACACTTCATCTGCGCCGTAATCCTGGGCTAAGGTTTCAAGCGCCCCGCGCACCGCCAAAGGTTCGCCTGCGATCACGCGCCGATGGACCGGCAGCGTCTCCATCGGCGCGCCCTCATGCGCCAGAAATTCGAGCGCTTCCTCCACCGGAGGCACCGGAATCAACCGCCCCCGAAACAGCAGCAGCATCATCATGCGAGCGCTGGCCGAGAGGCGTACCGCTTCCTCGCGTGTCTCCGCACACACCGCCCAGACACACACCGCCACCTGCGGCTCCCGCTGCCGCGAGGAAGGAGTAAAGTGTTCCCGGTAAAAAGCAGCGTAGGGCTCTCCCGCCGGATTAATGAAATCCGCGAAGACATAGGGAAGACCAAGCTCGGCCGCCCACACCGCGCTCTGCGGCGAAGAGCCCAGCAGATAAGGAGCCGGTTCGCCCTCCTTGATGTATCCCAGAAGCTCCGTTAATTGCTCGTGAAAATCGTCCGGCGGCGGCTGGCGACGGTCGCGCTGCAGCATGTGGGCCACCCGTGAACTGGTGCCCGGCGCCCGCCCCAGTCCGAGATCGATACGGCCAGGATAGAGCCCGCTAAGCATCTTGAAGGACTCATACACTTTGAGCGGACTGTAATGCGGCAGCATAATCCCCCCGCTTCCAACGCGAATGCGCGAGGTGGCCGCCGCCACCGGCCCGATCATCACTTCCGGGCTATTGCACGCGAGGCCGGGCGTCCCGTGATGCTCAGCGAGCCAGTAACGGTGATAGCCCAGTCGATCCGCGAGCCGAGCAAGTTCCAGTGAATTGCCCAGCGCATCGCCCGCATTCGAGCCCGCCGGGATCGGCGATTGATCCAGAACATTCAGTTTGAAAGGCATTCGTTAGAGTTCCAGCCGGCTGACCGTAATAGCCCCTTGGAAGCAGAGATCGATGTCGCGCCCCGGAGTGCGCGGACGCGCTTGATAAGAACCCGCGAAGCGCAGGCGATCGCCCTCGCGATCGAAGCGCACATCCAACGGTTGATTATCCGGATTGCAAAAGACGATCTCGGCGGAGTCGCCGTTGCTGGTGTGCGGCAGGTTCACGTTCCAATATTCCTTTGCAGGCACTAGCGGGCGCGCTAGCAGTTGCTCGAGCACCGGCAGCGCGAGTTCCTGCGTGCGCTTCCAATCGAGAGGCCGCCCTTTCTGAATGTACTGTGAAATCGCAATCGCAGGCTTCCCCAGGAACGCAGCCTCGCGCGCCGCCGCAACCGTGCCGGAGGTGAAAAGATCGGATCCCAGGTTGCCGCCGCGGTTGACGCCCGCCAGCACCCAGTCAATATTTTCAAACACCGCGGTAAGCCCCACCCGAACACAATCCGCTGGAGTCCCGGAGAGACTGAACTCCCCCGGCGCAGTTTCAGCCAGATGCAGCGCCGAATCCTCGGTGACCCGGTGCCCGGCATAGGAATGCGGATCGCGTGGCGCCAGCACCACCACCTCGCCCAACCGCGCCGCAACGTTCTTGAGGACCGCCAGCCCCTCCGCATCCCAGCCGTCGTCGTTAGTAACCAGAATCCGCAGCCCCACACCCCATAATAAATAGGGACGGAGCCTGATTATTGCCCCAAACCGGGATTTCCCGAGACGGAACAATAATCAGGCTCCGTCCAGCTCCGTCCTATTTTTCGAGAATCTTCGAGTCGCTCTGGAATTTCTGATAGTTGCTATACCGAATATTAAACTCCCCGCGCAGCTTCTTAACCAGCGCCAAACGCGCCTCGAAGCGCACCACGATGCTCGACGGCAGCCAGATCTCATCATTCACCCGGGTCTGCTCAAAATACAGCGTGCTCCCGCGCGCAATTCGCAGCAATCCGAAATCAGACCAGATCGTGTCCAGCGCCTCGCCCTCTACCTTTACCCAGTGATAGGTCGCTTGCTCGATCCAGATCTTCGCCCCCACTTTCGCCAAATCTTTCGCGCGCCAATGAATCGCCCGATACCCCGTCTTCGGGTGCGCCTCGACCACCCAAGCCGGCTGATTGCTCACCGCACTAATCTCCAGCAACCGAAAAGTGAAAGCATCCGGAATCTCGCGGATGAACGCCCGTTGCTCCTCACGCTCCCGTTCATAGCGAGCCCGCGCCCCTGCCGATTCGTGCTGCCGCTTCGCCGCTTCCTGATCCAGCTTCGCTTGCTCCCTCCGCGCCTCCCGCGCCGCCAAAGGCCGGTCGTCGCGCGCAATCAGCCGCTCATAGGGACGCCCGCCCAAAATGAGAATCTCATTCGTCTCGCTCTGGCTGCTGGCGAGCTTGCCGTCGCTCTTAAACTGCCGGAACTCGGTGCGTTCCTGGTAGGTATAGTTCTGGCGGCTTGCGAAATCGGTCCAGTCACGCTCTACTGACCGCCGAACGATTTCGGTCGCGTCAGGCGCGTGGTCTTGCGCCGCCGCGCCCAGCGCCAATAGAAGAAAACTCGCGCATGCCTTAAGCGCTAACACTTCGCGACAACACCGGCTCGGCCGGCAGCGTAATCGTAAATTCGGCGCCCGCGCCTTGACGATTGGATACCCGCACGTCGCCCGCCTCCTGCGTCACGATGCTCTGCACGATGTGCAGCCCCAGACCGCCAAAAACCTTGGTTGAAACGTGCGGATCGAAAACCAAAGCCAGCAGTTCCGGCGCGATCCCTGGGCCCTCGTCTGCCACTACAATCTGAATCTTGCCGTTCTTGCGGCAAGCCTCTATGAAGATGGTGCCCCCTTGTGGCATGACCTGCACTGCATTGCAAAACAGATTGATGAGGACGCGTTCCCACGCCCAAGCATTGCGCAGCACCAGTGCCGGTTCCACTTGCGCGGCGAACCGAATCTGCGGACCGTTGCGCAATGTCATCGAATCTTCCAACAGCGTCCGCGCATTCCGCAGCACCGTTTCGAACGGAGCTGACGGCTGATCCATCGCTTGCATGCTCTGCGTGATTTCCCGGCCGCGCTCGATGCTGCGAAAGATAGCAGCCGACAGCGGCTCCCAGCGTGGATCCCCCGCCAACGAATCCGCTGCGTCCATCAACGTCTGAAACACATTGTTGAGATCGTGAATCAAACCCGGCAATGCGAGGTCGGCAAGTGGGTTCATAGTTGATTGGGGGATTGATGGGTGATTTCCCGCAGTGTACTAAAAAACTCAGGGAAGGATACGCCTGCCGATTCCGCGCCCAGAATCGTGCATGGCCCGTCAGCCGCTAATGCCGCCACCGCAAACGCCATCGCGATGCGGTGGTCGCCCGCCGAATCGATTTCCGCCGCGTGGAAACTTTGCCCGCCCGGAATGCGGAAACCGTCCGCCGCCGTCTCAATCTCGACGCCCATGCGCTTCAAATTGGACTCAATCTCCGCAATGCGATCCGTCTCCTTGACGCGCAGCTCGCCGGCATCCTTGACCACCAGGCCCCCCGAACTAGCCGCGCCCAGGATCGCCAGCGCCGGAATTTCGTCAATCAGCGCCGCGGTCAATGCCCCCTCAATCACCCCGCCTTTTATCCTCGAAGCCCGAATGCGCAAGCTGCCGATCAGCTCCCCGCCGCTCTGCTTGACGTCGATCACCTTGATCGCCGCTCCCGCCCCCGCCAGGAAATCGAGCAGCGAGGAACGTGTAGGATTAAGCCCCACATTGTGAATCACCAAGTTCGCGTCCGGCATCAACAGCGCCGCCACCAGAAAGAAAGCCGCGGAAGACAGATCGCCCGGCACCACTACCTCGCGACCCGTAAGATGCGCGCCCGCCGCCAGTTTAATCACGCGCTGATGAACTTCGATATCAGCCCCGAATTCCTGCAGCGCGATTTCCGTATGGTCACGGGTACGAATCGGCTCGCGCACGATCGTGTCGCCCGCCGCAAACAACCCCGCCAGCAGCACACAGCTTTTTACCTGCGCACTCGCCATCGGCAGCGTGTAATCGATCCCGTGCAGCGGACGCCCGTGAATCGTCAGCGGCGGAAAATTACCTTTACGTTCGGGAAGACCGGTGCCTTCGATGTGCGCCCCCATCTCCGTCAGCGGGCGTATGATGCGATCCATAGGACGCCTTGACAACGATTCGTCCCCGCCGATCCGCGTCGTGAATCCCTGCGCCGCCAGAATGCCCGAAAGCATGCGAATCGTCGAGCCAGAATTGCCAGCGTCGAGCTGCCCCGCCGCCTCCCGCAACGCCCCTCCATGCATCAGCACCTTCCCGTCAACTCGCTCGATGCGTGCCCCCAACGCTGCCATGCAAGCCAGCGTCGACTGGCAATCCGCCCCTGTCGAATAATTGTGGATGGTAGTGGTGCCTTCGGCGATCCCGCCCAGCATCCCGTAGCGGTGAGAAATGGACTTGTCGCCCGGCAATGTAATAGCGCCCTGAACGGACTTAGCTGGCGCAACAATTTCATTCATGAACTATTCAGTGTAGCCGGTAGGGTGGGCCTCCGGCCCGCGTGCGACCTCCAGGTCGAACATTAGCGGAACATATCCGTAACAAAACTAGCGCGGTTGCCCGTCTGCCGCTCTTCCGTAGCCGGCTTGCCGTCGTCCCCCCGCCCCCCGCGCTGACGATACGCACCAACCATCATGCGGACACCCTCGTAACTCCTCCAATACAAATTGTCCCGCAAGACATCGCTGCGAAAACTCAAAATCTCCCGCCGCACGAAGCGCTGCATCTTGCTCCCGTGCAGCCGCAGAGATCCGTCCGCGCTCGCCACGCCGTGAGGCGTCTCGCACCGGTTCAGCTCCAAAATGGACATGCGCGTATCCGTCCGCATCGGATCGCCCGTGGCATTGCGCGTGACCATCGGAACATCCAGCCGCTCCATATCGTCCGCCAGATCGACACAGGAGGTGAATGTCAGATCGTTCACCACCTTATCGCGCTCCGCGTCCACGTCTTCGGCGATCTTGTGCGTCATCGCCTTGCCCGGCCGCAAATACGCGAAGTCCACGTCGTGCGTCGCCGCGCCCACCCAGATTTCGCGTCCGTCCCAGGTAGCCGATTGTTTCCAGATCCGAATATGATGGCGCTTGGAGACATCGTTGAAGCTCTTCTCCCAGAGCATCTCCGGCTTAGCGTCCTGCACCAGCAGGTCGGACATCGGAGCCGTGCGATCTCCGTGTCCGTCCGCCACCGCCCGAATTCTCTGGATATTCGTCCGCAGCGTCGCCGGCTTCGGCTGCATCCATCCGGCCGCCTCAAACGCCGCCGTCACCTCCTCGCGCGAGCCGATGAACATCACGTTGAGCAGATCCGAAGGGCGGTTAGAAAGCGCAGCATGCGTGCGCGAAGGTAGCTCCTCCAGCACTCCCGCCATCTCGGTGCGTTCGTCGGAGGTCAAGCGTCGCGGACTTTCGATAGCATCGGAAGAGGAGGGCAGCGCCCTCACGGGTTGCGTCAGCGCCAACGTCATTTCAACGCCCGCTGGATAATACAGTTCCGGCTCCGGCACCTGCAGCAGCAGCGCCTTGATTGCCCAGATCGCCAGCCGTGCATGCAGTTCCCATTCGATCGCCGTACGGATATAGCCCCCAAAGCGGTAAGACAACGTACTGGTCGGGCGAGTCCCGCGGATGCTGCCCTCCGCCGTCAAGCGCTCGCGCGCATTGTCCACTTCTTGAATCCGCGCCAGCAGCGGCACACTCTCTCCGTTAGGTGCCGTGATGCCGGTGAACTCCAGATTCAGCGCAGCCAGCTCATGAATGAATCCCAAACCCACCCGCTGTACCGACCTAAGCCTACCGGAGATCAGGCTTCCAGCCGGCAGAATGGTCTCTCCGCCCGCCACCACTGGAGCGATCAGAACCGCATTCACCGGATCTCCCGCCCTGCTAGCGTAGGTACCCACCGGAGTCGTAAGCCGAATATGCAGCTGAGCGCCAGGCGGCACCTGCCGGGTTGCTAGCAAATTGAGGGCTAACAGAGCATACGCGAAACTCATGCAGTGTTTATCATCATAGGCGATTTCGGGCACATCCGCTGCACCTTATTGGACACCAGTCCACCTTAGTACTTACCACCCTCCCTAATGCTGCTCTAGGGTTACACCGATACACTCTTGAGGCCTATTCTGGGAATGGCGCTTGCGAAACGTTCAGTCAAAGAAATAACCGTGCTGCCGGAGACGCGTCTTCCCCGCTGGGAAAATGCGCTCGAGGACGCCGCGCAGGCCCCCACCATCCTGATCGTTGACGATCTGGATCTCAATAGACATTTGTTGAAAGCTATTCTTAAGACCGAATCCTACCGGATTCTCGAAGCCAAGCGCCCCTCCGTCGCCCTGAAACTGCTGGAGCATGAGAAGGTCGACCTGGTGGTGATGGACATGGTTATGCCCGGCATGAGCGGCCCCGATTTCTGCCGTGCCCTCAAGGCGGACCGCCGCACGCAACTCATCCCCATCCTGGTGCTGACGGGCGTGCAAGGCGCGGACAGCGAGATCGCCGGCATCGAATCCGGCGCCGATGAATTTCTGGTGAAGCCCCTGCAGCCCGCCGTCGTGCGCACCCGCGTCCGCGGAATGCTGCGCAGCAAGGCGCTCATCGATTCGCTCGACGAAGCCGAAACCATTCTGTTCGCGCTGGCGAAATCCGTCGAAGCCCGCGACAACTATACCGGAATGCATTGCGAGCGCCTGGCCGCCTACAGCGTGCGCCTAGGCCAAGCCGTGGGAGTTTCCAAAGCCGATCAACTGGCCCTCTATCGCGGCGGCTATCTGCACGACATCGGCAAGATCGGCATTCCCGACGCCATTCTCTTCAAGAACGGCCTGCTCAGTCCCGATGAGTGGCAGGTCATGCGCATGCACACCCTGCGCGGCGAAGAAATCTGCAAGCCCATGCAGACCCTGGCGCCGGTGCTGCCCATCATCCGCAGCCATCATGAGCGCTGGGACGGCTCCGGCTACCCCGACGGCCTCAGCGGCGAAGCGATCCCCCTGCTGGCGCGCATCCTGCAAGTCGCCGACATCTACGACGCCCTTACCACCGCGCGTTCCTATAAACCCGCCTTCACGCACGCCCACGCCCTCGAAATCATGCTCGAAGAATCGGAGCGCGGCTGGCGCGACCCCGAACTCATCCCCTTATTCGCCGAAGTAGAAAAGCAGCATCAAGCCAAGGATGAGACCATCTGGCCCGCCGACGTGGCCATGCAGGAATCCCTGCAGAACATGCGCCGCGAACTCAGCAAGTAGCCGCAGTTTGAGTCGCCGGGGGACGTCGTGCCTTGCCGATTAAATTACCTTAATTCTTCCCGGCGCGGTATAATTCCTCTGAAAGATGTTGGATCTCATCAAGAAGCTCCAGGAAGAGATCGCGGTGCTCGAAAACGAGTTCCGCGTCGAACTCCCCCGGGAGATTCTCAAAGCCCGTGCCCACGGCGATCTCAGTGAAAACGCTGAGTATCACGCCGCCAAGGAGCGCCAGGCTTTCGTCAACGCGCGCCTGGGCCAGCTCCACGCCCGCCTGCGCGACATTTCGATGATCGACATGTCCAAGATCCCGCATGATCGCGTGGGCCTGGGCTCGCACGTGGTCGTCCTGGACGTCGACAAAGACGAAAAGGTCCATTACAAACTGGTAACCAGCGAAGATGTCGACGTCGCCAAAGGTTTGATATCCACCGTGTCGCCGATTGGCCGCGGATTGCTGGGCAAGCAAGTGGGCGATACCGTCAAGATCACCATCCCGGGCGGCGTCCGCGAAATGGAAGTGATCGAGCTCCTAACCATTCACGATGTCGCTGAGGGCAAGCAGACCGCCGAGAAATAAATGACCATCACCCACGCCATCGGTTACGGCAGCAACAAGGTCATCCGCCTGATCGTGCGCGGCCTGGCGCTCTCGCGCATCCACCCCAACGTACTGACGTTCCTGGGCCTGGTGATCAACATGGTCGCCGCCTACATGCTGGCCGTGGGGCAGTTCCGCTGGGCCGCAGCCGTAATCATCGGCGCCGGCCTGTTCGATATGGTGGATGGCCGCGTGGCCCGCGAAACCAATCGCGTCACCCGCTTCGGCGGCTTCTTCGATTCGGTGCTGGACCGCTACTCCGATTGCGCTCTGCTGGTGGGCCTGCTGGTCTGGTACGGCTCCATCAACCGCCCGTTCTATGTGGTCCTGACAGCCGTGGCCATGGCCGCATCCGTGATGATCAGCTACACCCGCGCGCGCGCGGAAAATTCCATCCCCATGTGCAAAGTCGGCTTCATGGAGCGTCCCGAGCGCGTGGTGCTTAGTGATCATCGGCGCGCTGTTCGACCACATGGCCCCCGTGCTGTGGGTGATCGCCGTGCTCGGCAACCTGACCGTAGTCCACCGCATGATCTTCACCTGGCAGGAAGCCAAGCGCCTGGAAGAAGCGCAGCTAAAAGTCCCCACCGCCCGCGCCGCCAGCAACGTTTAGAGCCAGCGCCAGTTCGTCCCCGTTGATCGCCCGGAACCCCGCCAGACGCACGCGATCGCTATCCTTGAACGACACCAGCGGCATCAGCCCCAGTTCGATCAGCGCCAGCACCTGTGTTTCCGTCATCCAAACTTCGCCGCACGGAGTCATGTGCCACTCCCCGTCATGCTGATAAGTATGCAGCGGCAGTCCCTCGATGTTGAGCGCCCCGCCCGCGGTCAGCAGCGTCAAAAACGCCAGCGCCGGATTCCCCCATAAGTAGTCGCGAGTGCACCGGCGCACCCGGCATCTCCTCAAACGGAAACGATTCAATCGAACTCGTACGCGCGCCGTAAGGCAAGCGCAACAAAAAACGCGGCAGCGCCAATCCCAGGTAAGACGCCTCTGGGATGGCGCGCAACTCATCCCAGTGATCCCCCATGCCCGCCGACCCCTCCGCGATGAAAGGCGCCCCGATGTGCGCCGCCAGCAGCGCCATGCGGCCCAGAAATTCGATATCGGCCGCATCCGGACCAAACGAGTAAAGCCCGATCACCGCCCGCCACTTGCGCGCACTGAGCAGCGCATGCATGCGGGTCTCGCCCAGGCTCTTAGCGTCGAGCAGATCGCCGCGCGGCTTCCTCTTTCGTAAAATGTGCGATGCGAAAGCGCGCCGAGTCGTCCCCGAATCGCCGCGAATCACGAAATCGAGCCCGCGCCACGAGGCTTCCACGGCTTGAAAGCGCGGATGATGCAGCAGCCCCCGCATGCGCTCGCCGAGAGCCGCCTCGCGCTGCGGATCCGGCGCTTCCGGAGCCGCCGCATCAGCCCGCGCCAATTCGCGCAGATACCGCTCCATCGGATCTCCACCCTCCGTGATCTGCTCCAGCAGGCTCGAAGGCCGCAGCAACTCGCCAATATCCGCCTTCGGAAGCTTCCGCCTCCGCCTGCTCAGCTCGCGGCGCAGCGTCGAACTCGCGAAACAAATTCAGCTTGCGATACAGGCTGTCCGGATGAAAATCATCCAACTCGCGGAAAGGCACGCCGGCCAAGTTGACCTGCAGTTTCGCCATGACGGAGTCGAAGTTATCGCGGTCAACGGCCAGCGGCTCCGTCGCGCGCCCTCCGAAATCGCCCAGAATCAAATAATGCGCAGGCTCATCTTCGGCGATCACGACGGACTTCCGCCGGGGCTCGACGCCAAGTTCGATCATGCGCTGATTATAAGATTTCCGGAGCGGTCGTTTCGATACCACCAATCCGGCGGCACCAAAGTAGTGGACCCGTAGTCGAGAATCAACGCCGGCCCAGCGGCGCGCCGCGAGCCCACCTGAGCGCGAGGCAGCGCCGGAATACTCTCGCCATGCCCCTTCCACCCAAACGCGCCGCGTCTCTGCACGCCCCTTACGAAACGGCTCACGCGTGAGCTTCGGCTTCGCCAGCCGCTGCCGCGCCCGCACGCGAATGGTCACCACTTCGATCTCGCGCTCCGGCGTAGCGTACCCATAAACCCGCGCATGTTCGCGATGGAAAGCCCGCGCCGCCGCCCGGCCAAGGAACGTTCAACTCGTAGCTCTGGCCGCGATAGCGCAGATCGGCGGTACGCTCGATCTCCGCCGCCGGCGATTCACGCCGCGCGCGCCGCTCCAGCGTCGCGAATTGTTTTTCGAGATCGCTCGCGCCCCAGCACCCCCGCCGCATAATCGCGCACCGCATCCGCCATCAACATCCCCAGCGCCGAGAGCGCCCCCGCATACTCCGGCACGATCACGGTCTCGATGCCCAACTCCCGCGCGATTTCGCAAGCGTGCAGCCCGCCGGACCCGCCGAACGCCACCAGCGCAAAATCGCGAGGATCGTAGCCGCGCTCGACCGACACCACGCGAATCGCCCGCTCCATATTGGCGTTCGCCACGCGCAGAATGCCGGCCGCGGCCGCGATGCGGTCCAGCTTCATCGTGCGAGCCACGCGATCGACCGCCGCCCCCGCGCGCTCGACATCGATCGCCATCGCCCCGCCCAGCAACTGCGCCGCGCTGATGCGCCCCAGCACCACGTGCGCATCCGTGACCGTCGCTTCCGTCCCCACTTCCGTAACAGGCCGGCCCCGGATCGGCCCCCGCGCTCTCCGGCCCCACGCGCAGCAAGCCGCCCGCGTCCACCCGCGCGATCGAGCCGCCGCCCGCGCCCACCGTATGAATATCCAGCATCGGCACGCGAATCGGAAAGCCGGCCACCATCGATTCCGTGGTCTCGCGCGGCGCCCCGTCCGCCAGGCTGACATCGGTGGAAGTGCCGCCCATGTCGAATCCCAGCACGCGCCGGAATCCGCTGTGCCGCGCGGTCTCGAGCGCGCCCACCACGCCGCCCGCCGGACCCGAAAGCACCGTCCGCACCGCATGTTTCGCGGCCTGCTGCGCCGAGAGAAATCCGCCGTTCGATTGCATGATGGCGATGCGGTACCGGCGCGCCCGCGACAGTTCGGTCAAGTACGTTTCCATCAACGGGCCGACATAGGCGTTGATGAAGGTAGTCGAGCCGCGCTCGTACTCGCGAAATTCCGGACTGATTTCGTGCGACGTGCACAGATACCAAGTCGCCGCGACTCAGCGCCGCCTTCGACCGCGCGCTCATTCGCCGGATTTCGATAGGAGTGCAGAAAACAAATCGCCACCGACTTCACGCGCGCGCGCCGCAGCTTCGTGCCGCGAGCCGGTTCAACTCAGCGGACTGACGGGCGCAGCGCAACAGTGCCGTCATGAATGAGCCCGCTCCCGCACGCCGAAACATAGCTCGCGATCCGCCAGCAACCGCCGCGGTGCAGGCGTCAAGTTGTAAAGTTCCGCGCGATTCTGCCGGCCGATCTCCAGCAGATCCTCGAAACCCGGCCGTGGTCACGAAAGCCGTGCGCGCGCCCTTGCGTTCCAGCAGAGCGTTGGTCGCGACCGTGGAACCATGCACCACCTCAGCCGGTCGCGCACCGCCAGCCCGCTCCAGCCCCGCCAGAATCACCTTAGCCGGCTCGCGCGGATGGGACCGCAGCTTGAAAGTCTCCATGCGCCCGTCGTCGTGCAGCACCACGAAATCCGTGAAAGTCCCCCCGGCGTCCACCCCGATGCGCATTGAGTTCCCTATTCTACACAGGTGCGTCATCATGGAAAGTAGGTGATCCATCTCCGCGGAGTCTCCAAACAATTTGACGGCAAGCGCAAAGTGACGGCGCTCGAACGCCTGGACCTCGACATCGCCCGCGGCGAGATGGTGTCCATCGTCGGCCCCTCCGGCTCGGGCAAATCGACGCTGCTGAATCTGATCGGCGGACTCGACCGGCCCACCGAAGGCGAAATCGAAATCGACGGCGAGACGCTATCGACGCTCAGCGACGACGGGCTGACGCGCGTGCGCCGCGACAAGATCGGATTCATTTTCCAGTTCTTCAACCTGCTGCCCACGCTTTCCTGCCTCGAAAACGTCTCCCTGCCGCTGCACCTGCGCGGCTGGCCGCGCAAGAAAATCGACGAGCGCGCGCGCGAACTGCTGGAGCTGGTGAAGTCTGACCGCCCGCCTGGATCATCTGCCCGACGAACTCTCCGGCGGCGAGCGCCAGCGCGTGGCCATCGCCCGCGCGCTCAGCATTTTCCCGCCGATCTTGCTGGCCGACGAACCCACCGGCAATCTGGACACGCACACCGGCGCGGAAATTCTGAAGCTGATGCACGACCTGCACGACCGCCTGGGCGCGACGGTGCTGATCGTCACCCACGATCACGCCGTGGCCGAAAGCTGCCCGCGCACCATCAGCCTCCGCGACGGCCGCATCGTCGCCGACATCGCGTCAGGAAGTTTCGCGCGCATGATGCTGCTGCGCCTCATCAGTTGGCCCTACGCGCGCAAGCACCTGCTGCGCTGGCTGCTGACCACCGCGGGAATCGTGCTCGGCGTCGGCGTCTTCGTCGGCATGCACACCGCGAATCAAAGCGTGTCCGCCGCGTTCCGCGAAACCATCGACCGCGTCGCCGGGACCACCCAACTTCAGGTCACCGCCGGCGAACCCGGCTTCGAAGAAGACGTTCTGGAAAAAGTCCAAAGCCTCCCCGAAGTCCGCGCCGCCGCGCCTGTGATCGAAGCCACCGTCTCCACCGGCAAAGGCAATCTCCTGATCCTCGGCGTCGACATGCTGGGCGACCGCAGCCTGCGCAACTACGATCTGGAAGGCACCGACGAAGCCATCGACGATCCGCTGGTGTTCCTGGCGCAAGCCGATTCGCTGATCGTCACCAAAACCTTCGCCGAAAAGAACGGCTTGCAGATCAACAGCCGCATGCCCATGCGCACCATGCAAGGCGATCTGGTATTCACCGTGCGCGGCATCATGAAGCCCGGCGGCCTGGCCAGCGCCTTCGGCGGCGACCTCGCCATCATGGACATCTACGCCGCGCAAAAGTTCTTCGGCCGCGGACGCAAATTCGACCGCATCGATCTCGCGCTGCAAGACGACGTGACGCTAGCCGAAGGCACCGCGAAATTGCGCGCGCTGCTGGGCCCGGGATACGAAGTCGATCCGCCCAGTTCGCGCGGCGAGCAGTTCGAACAAACCTCGCGCATCTACTCGCTGGCCTCGAACATCACCAGCATATTCGCGCTGTTCATAGGGATGTTCATCATCTACAACACCTTCGCGATCGCCGTGACGCAGCGCCGCTCGGAAATCGGAATCCTGCGCGCGCTAGGCGCGACGCGCTCGCAGATCCGCACGCTGTTTCTGGTCGAAAGCCTGATCGCCGGGACTTTCGGTTCGGCCCTCGGAGTCCTGTTCGGCATCGGCATGGCGCAAGCGATGGCCGGCTACATCGGCGGCATCCTGACCGACGTCTACGGAGTCGCCCAGCGCGCCGACGGCCTCGACCTCGATCCCGTCGCTGCTGGGCGGCGCCCTAGCGATGGGCATCGTGACCAGCCTGTTCGCCGCCGTGATCCCCGCGCGCGCCGCGGCGTCCGTCGATCCCGTGAAAGGCCTTGCAGAAAGGCCGCAACCAAGCCTTGGGCGAAGGCGAAAGCCGCGTGCGGCGCTGGGCCGCACTCGCGTGCGCCGCCGCATCCGCGATCGCACTGCTCTTCAGCCGCAACACGGTACATCTTCTACGCCGGCTTCCTGCTCAGCGGACTAACAGCGGTGCTGCTAGCCCCCAGCCTGACCCTGTGGCTCTCGCGCGTCCTGCGCCCCGTGCTGGCCTGGGTGCGCCCGGTGGAAGGAACGCTCGCCGCCGACAGCCTGATCCAAGGCCCGCGCCGCACCTCCGGCACCGTTGCCGCGCTGATGTTGTCGCTGGCGCTGGTGATCGCGCTGGGCGGCCTGGCGCGCTCCAGCTACAATTCGCTCTCCGACTGGATGCGCATCGCGCTCAACCCCGACCTCTTCGTGACCACCGCGCAAAATCTCACCGCGCGAAATTTCGTTTTCCCCGCGTCCCTAGGCGACGGCCTGCGCGCGAATTCCGGGTGTAGCTGAAGTGCAGCTAGTCCGCAGCGTCCGCGTCACAGTAAAAGGAGGCCCCGTCATGCTGGTAGCGCTCGACGTAGCCTCCGTCGAGCGCCGCGCGAAACTCCCGCCCGTCGAAGGCGATCAAGCCGACATGTACCGCCGCACCGAACGTGGCGAAGCCGTTCTAGCGTCAGAAAACTTCGCGCGCCTGCACGGCGCCAAACTAGGCGAGATCCTGGAAATCCCCGCCCCCGGCGGCACTCTGCGCCTACCCATCGCCGGAATCGTGCGCGATTTCTCCGATCAGCAAGGCAGCCTGCTGATCTCGCGCGACACCTACATCCACGCCTGGCATGACGACGCCGTCAACGTCTTCCGCCTCTATCTCGCCCCAGGCGCGAACTCCGCGGAAGTCCGCCAGCGCATCCTCGACGCCTTCGGAAAACAGCAGCGCCTGTTCGTGCTCACCAATAAAGACGTGCGCGATTACGTAACCCGCCTGACCGACCAATGGTTCGGACTCACCTACGTACAAATTGCCGTTGCGGTGTTAGTCGCCGTGCTAGGCATCGTCAACGCGCTCACGGTCTCGATCACAGACCGCCGCCGCGAACTAGGCGTCCTCCAAGCCGTCGGCGGCCTGCGCCAGCAAATCCGCCACACCGTTTGGATGGAAGCCGCCGCGATCGGCGTCATCGGACTCGCCCTCGGCCTGATGCTCGGAGCCGCCGAACTCTACTACGCCATCGAAATCTCGCGCCGCGACCTGGTCGGCATCGACATCGGCTACTCCTATCCCTTCGCAACCGCTCTAGCGTTGGCTCCCGTGATCCTAGGCGCCGCTTTCCTGGCCGCCCTAGGACCCGCCGAAAGCGCCGTCCGCGGCTCTCTGGTCGAGGCACTCGAATATGAGTAAACTCCTCGCCGCCCTCCTGCTAGCGGCGTCGATCGCCGCAGCACAAGACCCACGCCAGATCATGGAAGAAGCGCAACGCCGCGCAGCACTCGCAATCGCAGCACTACGAAGGAACGCTAGAAGTAATCGGCAGCGGCAGCCGCATCGCCACCAAACGCTGGGTCTTCGACCGCCTCGGCGTCTTCGGCAACAGCAAAGGCATGCTGCGCTTCACCGTCCCTGCCGAAGTCAAAGGCGTCGGCCTGCTCATCGTCAATCACACCGACCGCGCCAGCGACCAATGGCTGTGGCGTCCCAACATCGGACGCGAACAACGCATCGCCTTGCAAGATCGCTCCACCCGCTTCTTCGGCACCGATTTCAGCTTCGAAGATCTCGAAGAGCGCGACGTAGCGCAGTTCGACTACAAACTCCTGGGCGACGAAAAAGACACCTGGAAGCTGGAATCCAAGCCGCGCAAGTCGTCGCAATACACGTACGGATATCTCTGGATCAAGAAAGACAACTACACCATCGTAAAAGTCGAATCCTATAACAAAAAGGGTCTAGTCCGCGTCATCGACTACCGCGATTTCGAGCTGGCCAAAAACATCTGGACCGCCCGCACCATCGAAGTCACCGACGTAACCCGCAACAGCCGCACCACGCTCAAATACGACAAGCTCGAATACAACCTGCCGATGAAAGACGACGACTTCACGCTCGACGCCCTGCGGCGGGGACCATGACCGCCCTGCTCTTGCTCGCCTTCCTAGCGCAAAATTTCGAACAACGCGGCTACATCGAAAACCAGGCACTCTTCTATCCGCAGAAGGCCCCTAACGACAGCGCGCAAGCCGTCGATCAAGCCGCCATCCGCTGGGAAGCATCCTACAAACTAACGCCCTGGCTGAAACTGAACGGCTCCCTCGAAGCGCTCGCCGACACCCATCAGCAAGTAGCTCGCGACGCGCGCCTAGACCTCGACGACCGCACCATCCAGCGCCCCGCCCTCTCCCTACGCGAATTCAGCGCGACCATTCACAAAGGAAAAGTGACCGCCGAAATCGGCCGCCAGATCATCCGCTGGGGCAAGACCGACATCCTCACACCCACCGACCGGTTCGCGCCCAAAGACTACCTGAGCAGCGTCGTCGACAGCGATTTTCTAGCCGTGCCCGCCGCCCGCGTGACGGTCGCCAACGCGACCGATTCGCTAGACGCCATCTGGCAGCCGTGGTTCACCCCCAGCCGCATACCGCTGCTAGATCAACGCTGGACCGCGCTTGCCGCCCGAGCTGAACGGAGTCACCATCGTAGACGCCGGCGCGCGCTACCCCGGACGCAGCCAGTTCGGCCTGCGCTGGAATCACATAGCCTCGCGCTACGAATACTCGCTCTCCTATTTCGACGGCTTCAACAACCTCCCGTTGTTCAACGCGAGCTTTCGATCCCGCCACCCTCACCGCACATGCCCAACGCTTCTACCCCAGCATGCGCATGTACGGCGCCGACGCCGCGCTCCCGTTACCCTGGCTCACCGTCAAAGGCGAAGCCGGATACTTCACGTCCACCACGCCCGGGGAACAGGATTACGTCCTCTACGTGATTCAAGTCGAGCGGCAAGTGAAGGAATGGTCGCTCGTCGGCGGTTACGCAGGCGAAGCCGTTACCGCAGGCGCCGCAAATCCCCTAAGTTTCGCCCCGGACCTTGGCTTCGCAAAGTCCTTCGTCGGCCACGCCACGCTAACCATCGACGTCAACCGCAGCCTGACGGTCGAAACCGCCGTGCGCTCCGCCGGGTCTTTCGTGCGCTTAGAATACTCGCAAGCCTTCGGCCAGCACTGGCGCGTGACCCCCGGCGTAGCCTGGATCCGCGGCGACATGACGGATTTCCTAGGCCAATATCACCGCAATTCCTATGCGTCGCTTGCCGTCCGCTATAGTTTTTAGATAGGTGAGAGTTTTCATCGCCCTACTGTTCGCCGCCGCCGCCTTCGCCCAGGACTTCAGCCACATGGAAGTCCAGCGCGTAGTGAAGGACCTGCATTTCGCCGAAGGTCCCGTGTGGTCCTATGACGGCTATCTGTTATTCAGCGACACCGTAGTCGACAAACTCCGCAAGCTCACCCCCGGCTCCGGTGATGATGTATTCGCAGAACGCGCCGGCGGCGTGATCGGCAACGCCTACGACACCGAAGGCCGCCTCTACACCTGCGAATTCCGCGAGCGCCGCGTAACCCGCACCCTGAAGAACGGAAAAATCGAAGTGCTGGCGGCGCGCTTCGAAGGCAAGCGCCTCAACGCCCCCAACGACATCGTCGTCCGCCGCGATGGTCACGTCTACTTCACAGACCCCGCCTTCGGCGCGCAGCAGGACACTCGCGAACTAGATTTCTACGGCGTCTACCACATCACCCCCAAAGGCGAATTGGAGTTGGTCGCCAAATGGAAGACGCGCCCCAACGGCATCGCACTTTCCCCCAACGGGCGCACCCTGTACGTTGCCGATTCTGACGACCGCAGCGTCCGCGCCTACGACCTCGACGGCAAAGGGATCGCTTCCAAAGAACGCATCGTCGTCGATAAAATCACCGGCGTCCCCGACGGCCTGCGCACCGATGAAAAAGGCAACCTATATGTCGCCGCCGACAAAGTCTCCGTCTACGCACTCTCGAACAACGGCCCCGCAAAACTGTTAGGCGAAGTCCCCGTCGGCGAGACCCCTTCGAATATCGCCTTCGGCGACCCCGACATGGAAACGCTCTACATCACCGCGCGCACCTCGGTCTATCGCGTGCGTCTAGGCGTCAAGGGAGCGTTACCTTATTAGCCGCCAATACCCAGAACACCCGCTGCTCGGCGTAGGCGCGATCGTCTTCGATGGCGATTCCGCGCTCCTGGTCGAACGCGCCGGCGAGCCGCTGAAAGGCTGGTGGTCCATCCCCGGCGGCCTGCTCGAAACCGGCGAGTTACTCGAAGACGCCGTCCGCCGCGAAGTACTAGAAGAGACCGGACTGGTCGTAGAAATCGTCTACCGCTTCGACATCTTCGAACGCATCATGCGCGACGCCGAGGGCCGCGCCGAATATCACTACGTCCTAGTCGATTACGTCTGCAAAGTAGTAGGCGGCGCGCTGCGGCCCGGCGACGACGTGAGCCGCGTCGAGTGGGTTCCCTGCACGAGCCTGCACGATTACAAAGTAACCTCCGGCACAATAGAAGCAGTCGAACGAGCCTACGCCAATGAACTCAGAACCCGTTCTCGAGTTTGAAGCCCTCCGCGCGTTAGTCGGCCGCTACGTGCGCAGCGCGCTAGGCCGCGGCGAACTCGAACAAGTCACGCCCTCCAGCGACCGCGCCGCCATCGAAACCGCGCTAGCCGAAACCGCCGAAGGTATCGATTACCTGCGTGCCGCATCCCAACCCCAAACCGCCTCGCGCGGCGCAGCCATTCGCATCAACTTCGCCGATATAGCCGACCCCGCCAGCGCCGTAGCCCGCCTGCGCATCGAAGGCGCGACGCTGGAAGCTCAAGAAATCTACGAACTCACCCGCCTGCTCGACCTAGCCGCCGAAGCCCGCGGCGTTCTAGTGTCCGCCGGCCAACGCTTCCCGCGTCTCTCCGCCCACGGCGCCGCTATCGCCGATCTCCGGGAACTCGCCCACGAACTCAGCGGCAAAATTCTCCCCGGCGGATTGCTGGCCGATCACGCCAGCGTAGCCCTAGGCCGCCTCCGCCGCGATATCGAGAAGCAGCGCCAGTCCATCCAGCATTCGCTCGAACGCTTCCTGCGCGCCCATCAAGCCGACGGCACTCTGCAGGAAGATTTCGTCACCATCCGCAATGATCGCTTCGTGGTCCCCGTAGTCACCGGCCGCGAGCGCCGCGTCGACGGCGTGATTCACGGAGCCAGCGGCAGCGGCCACACCCTCTTCGTCGAGCCGCTCGAAACCATCGACCTCAATAACGAACTCGTCCGCCTCACCGAGGAAGAAGCGCGCGAAGTCCACCGCATCCTGCGCGAGTTCACCGCGCGCCTGCGCACCCACGCCCCCGCGATTGCATCCACCACGAAAGCCCTAGCGCGCCTGGAGCTGATCTTCGCCAAAGCCGAATTCGCCGCAGACCTTCAACTGCGTTGTCCCGCGCATCAGCCCCGATGAAACGCCGCCGCCTGATCCTGCGCGAAGCCCGCCATCCGCTGCTCGAAGACATCCTGCGCAAGCAGCAAAAATCCGTCGTGCCCATCACCTTCGACTTAGATCACGAACAGCGCACGCTCCTGATCAGCGGCCCCAACACCGGCGGCAAAACAGTGACGCTGAAAACCGCCGGCCTGCTGGCGCTGATGGCCCACGCCGGCCTGCCCGTCCCCGCCGCCGAAGCCGAGTTCCCTCTGTTCGACGAAGTGCTAGCCGACATCGGCGATCACCAGTCGATTCAGGAAAGCCTCAGCACCTTCTCCGCCCACATCGTGTCCATCCGCTCGATGCTGGAACGCGCCACCCCAGATTCACTAGTGCTGATCGA
Organism: Bryobacterales bacterium; assembly: GCA_963745995.1. Classification (GTDB taxonomy): domain Bacteria; phylum Acidobacteriota; class Terriglobia; order Bryobacterales; family Bryobacteraceae; genus Palsa-187. Next base: position 119,320 of record CAVUZF010000004.1, on the reverse strand, counting down.
CGAACTTGGCCGCGCCACCGACCCCGAAGAAGGCGGCGCGCTAGGCGTTGCCGTGCTCGACGCCTTCCGCGTCCGCGGAGCCTTCACCGTGGCCTCCACCCACTTGCTGGCGCTCAAACTCTACGGCGCCTCCACCGCCGGCGTCCGCAACGGCTCCATGGGTTTCGACGACGCCACGCTTGAACCCACTTATGTTCTGCGCCTGGGCGCACCCGGAAAATCCGCCGGCCTCGACATCGCCAGCCGCCTGGGTCTCGACCCCGCGCTGATCCAAGACGCCCGCGCCCGCATGACCACAACCGAGCGCGACATCGCGCACTTCCTGAACGAGATGCACCAGCGCCTGGATGCGCTCGACACCGAGCAGCGCGCCGTAGCCGAGCAGGAACGCACGCTCGCCGCTCCGCGAGCAGTCTCTCGAACAAACCTGGGAGAAGAAATACGCCGCCAAGATTCGCGAGCTGGAACAGCGCGCCTCCGATCTCTCCGCGCAATTCGAAAAGCAAGCGCAGGAAACCATCGGCGATCTCAGCCAAAAAGCCCGCGTCAAAATCGCCAAAACCCGCCGCGAATTTCAGGAGGCCGTCGAATCCGCCATCGACGCATCCGCCGCCGGCGCTCCCGTGCCGCCACGGCCGAAACTAGCTCGAAGGCGCCCGCGTCCGCCTCAAGAACATCCGCCAGCCCGCCACCGTCCGCCGCATTCTCTCCAACGGCTTTCTAGAAGTGGACGCCGGCTTCCTCCGCATGCAAGTAGCCGCGTCCGACGTCGAAGAAGTGCTCCCGCCCAGCGGCGCCCCCGCCGCGCGCCCCCCGGTCGCCTTCCGCCAAGGCCCCAGCTTCGACGGCTCTTTCCGCGAGATCAACCTCATCGGCCAGCGCGCCGAAGAAGCCTGCCAGCAGGTGGACAAACTCCTCGACAGCGCCGCGCTAGCCGAAGTAGATCGCATTCGCATCATCCACGGCCACGGCATGGGCATCTTGAAACGAGCCATCGCCGATCTTCTCGCCCGCCACCCCCATGTCGAGAAATTCTACGTCGCCCCGCCGGAAGAAGGCGGCGCCGGCGCCACCATCGTGGAGCTAAAAACATGAACCGCGAATGGGTTCGCAGCTACTGCATGTCGCTGCCGCACACCACCGAACAATTGCTGTGGAAGATCGACCTGGTGTTCAAAATCGGCGGCAAGATGTTCGCGACGCTGGTGCTAGAGCCGCACCCCGTCTGCCTGGCATTCAAATGCACGCCCGAAGATTTCGACGAATTGATCGAGCGCCCCGGCATCATTCCCGCGCCCTACTGCCGCGCGCAGAAATGGGTCGCGCTCGAATCCTTCGACGCCATGCAGCGCAAAGAATTGGAACCGCGTCTCAAGCTAGCCTATGAATTGATCTTTGCGAAGCTGCCGAAGAAGACTCAGCGAGAGCTGAGTTAAGCGGCTTTGGCAGGCTCGGCCGCCGCAGCCAGTTCCTGCTGCTTCTGCCACGCCAGCTTGCCCTGGTATTCTTCCCACAACGTGCTGAATCCAGCCCAATAATAGCCGCCCACGAACAGCAATTGGAACGGCACCGCCAGGTAGTTGTAGGATTCAATCGCGAACGCCGTCATCCCCAGGAAGTAAGTGCCCAGCGCGAGTTCCGCGTAAGGCAGCCAGCCGCTGCGCCGCCGGTATTGGATATTCTCTAGCTTGACCTTCTGCGTGCCGCCGATCGCGTACTTCGGAGTGCGCGCAAAACTAGTCTGATACCCGAACAGCGCTTCCAGCACCGATCGCGAATTGATGATGGTGAGCGCCACGCCCGCCGCCATCAGTGCCGGCAGAAACAGAAACGCCCGCTTCCAGGTCTTCGGGAAAATCTCCCGATGCGCCACCACGTAAAATGCGGAAATCGACCAGAACGACGCGATGATCAGCGGCAGGTCGATGGTCAGCATCTGGAACCAGCCCATGTAAAAGCGCACGATCATCACCGGCAGCATCAGCGCGCTCACCACGATCATCAGCGGATAAGAAATGTTCGGCGTCAGATGGAAGAACGCCTCGATCTTCACCTTACGCGGCGCGTCCGACCTTAGGATCGTCGGCAGCAGCTTAATCGCCACCTGCGTCAGTCCCTTCGCCCAGCGCGATTGCTGCACCTGGAAGCCGTAAGTCTCGACCGGCAGTTCCGACAAGCACTCGATCGAAGGCACGTACACGAACTTCCAGCCCTTCAACTGCGCGCGATAGCTGAGATCGGAATCTTCCGTCAGCGTGTCATGCTGCCACCCGCCCGCGTCGTCGATCATCGACCGCCGCAGAATCCCCGCCGTCCCGTTGAAGTTGAAAAACCGCCCGCCGCCCGACCGCGCCACGTGCTCCAGCACGAAATGCCCGTCGAGCAGCATGGCCTGCACTTCCGTCAGCAAATTGTAATGCCGGTTCAGATACCCCCAGCGCGTCTGCACCATCCCGACCTTAGGATCGGCGAAAGTAATCCACCGTGCGCCGCAGGAAATCCACCGGCGGAATAAAATCCGCGTCGAAGATCGCCACGATCTCGCCGGTAGCCGTCTCCAAACCATTTTGCAGCGCCCCGGCCTTGTAGCCATGCCGATGCGTCCGATGAATGTATTCGATCGGCAGCCCCGCCGCCTGATACTCCGCCACCAACGCCGCGCGTGAAAGGATCTGTCGAATCGGTAGAATCGTCCAGCACCTGAATCTGCAGCAACTCGTGCGGATAATCGATCTTGCTGGTCTCTTCGAGCAGCCGCTCCACCACATACTGTTCGTTATACAAGCGGCAGCTGAATGGTCACCCGCGGCAATTGCGCGAACTTTTGCGGAGCCTCGGTCGGCATCTGCTTGCGGTACTTCACGTACCCGCGAATCATGTGATAGCGATGCAGCCCGTAGAACGACAAGCACGATCAGCACCGCGAAATACGGCACCAGGATCGCGTAATCGAAGGGCTGCAGCCGGTAGATGTCCGTGAAAGTGTCGTCGAACAGCGCGTTGACCAGCTTGCCGGCGCCAGAGAATAGGCTGCTAGCCAGCAGAATTGCAGGGAAGCTGAAAAAGGTCAGCATTTAGGTCCGACTCACCCATTATAAATGATTTGAAATCCGTCTGTTCCCTTAGATCCGTACGCCGCTTCTAGTGTTTCGCGGCAGTCTTCCTACTAGGGCTTCAACCGGACTGTTCCCCCCCAAGCCCGCTGCCGATGTCCCAAGCTAAGGAGAGCAAATGCAACCAGGAATGGCCCAAGCCCGACTGCGGATCAAGGAAACGCTCGACGCCCGGCCTGAGATCACCATTATTCTGGACGCCAGCGGCGGTCAGTCCTCCCGGCTCCGCGCGCGCTTCCTCTCGCAGGATGGCGACTCCATCGGCATCCAGTTAACCGCCGCGCTCGGCCAAAACCTACTGGTCAGCATCGCCGGCGAAATTGAAACCGCCTCCGGACGCCAGCTCTTGTCCGGCAAGTACCGCGTCTCCTCTTGCAAAATCGCCGGCATCGGAAAATACCAAGCCGAGCTAACTCCCGAACTCATAGCCGAAGAGTCGGCCCAACCTGCCAACCCAAACGACGAGCCTGATCACTATCAGGTCCTCCAAGTCAGCCGCCAGGCCGACACCGACACCATTCGCCGTGTCTTCCACATCCTCGCCCAGCGCTACCATCCCGACAATCGGGAAACCGGTAACCAGGAAAAGTTCCGCCAGGTCGTCGATGCCCACGCCATTCTATGCGATCCCGAAAAACGAGCGGCCCACGACGTTTTTCTAGCCGGTGAAGATAAAGGCCGTTTTAAGATTTTCGATTCGCTCGAAAACACGGAAGGAGTGCAAGCGGAAATCCGTAAGCGTGAGGGCATTCTGCGCCTGCTCTATGGCAAGCGCCTTACCGATCCGCATAAGCCCGCCATGCGCGCCCGCGAATTCACTGAAATGTTGGCCTGCCCGCTCGAGCACCTCGAATTCGCCATGTGGATGCTCCGCGAACAGCACCTCATCGTCCGCTCCGATAACAATCACTTCGAGATCACTTGGCAAGGCGTGCAAGCCTTCGAAGCCGAACAAGGCGGCTACGCGAAAAAATCCTTGATCGCCCTCCCAGCCCCCGCACAGTAGTCCGCTATAATCGGGTATCCCCCGGCGATAGTCATGACCCTTGGCGCGAAAATAGGATTCGCCTGCGCGTTAGCCGCAGTACTCATGGCGCTAGCGATTTGGATCGCCCGCCGCATGCGTGCGACGCCCGAAAAGCGCGAGCGCCTCCGCCGCCTCTCCATCCACACCACCGGCCGTTTAGGCGACGCATTCTTGACGGCAGTCGACGAGAACCTGCTCCACTACACCTACAAAGTGCGCGGCGTGCAGTATGAAGCCTCGCAGGACGTCAGCGCTCTGCGCGACCTCTTGCCCGCCGACCCCGACCGCATGATCGGCATGGTAGGCATGAAATATCTGTCCAAGAATCCCGCCAACTCTATCCTGATTTGCGAAGAGTGGAGCGGCCTCCGCGAACCCTTTCGCAGGCCCGATCCCGCTGCCGTCGTTTCAGCGGACAGTAATGCGATAGGGCATCAGCCGTAAGATTCCACCCCCGCTGAGTACTCGCAGCGGCAGGTCCCCCACCAGCTCCCGCACCTGCGCTTCAATCCGCGAATCCACGATGCGCGATTCAATCGACGTCAGATCCGTATCCCGATCCATCAGCAACTGCAACAGATTCCGCCGCGGCGGATACGCCACCAGCGTGATCTTTTCGGAAGCCCCGATCTTGGCCCGCTGCTTCACCATCTCAATCGCGCGATCGAGCCCGCCGATCTCATCCACCAGCCCGTTTTGCTTAGCCTGCGCCCCAGTCCACACCCGCCCCTGCGCCAGCGGCTCCACGTCATCGTACTTGCGCTTGCGCCCATCCGCCACACGCTGCACAAATCCCTTGTAGAACACTTCGATCTCGGTGCGCAGCTTGGCCCGTTGCTCATCGTTCAGGGGAGCGTACTCCGTATCGATATCCGCAAAGTGCCCGCGCTTCATTATTTCTTTCTTAACGCCCAGCTTGTCGTACAGCCCCCGCAGATCGACCTTGCCAAAAAACACGCCGATCGAGCCCGTCTCGGTATTCCGGTACGCCACCACCGGATCGCCCGTCATCGCAATGAAGTACCCGCCCGAAGCCGCCAGATCCGACATCGAAATCACCATCGGCTTCTTCTGGCTGAGCAGCTTCGCCTCATGCAGGATGTCATCGGATGCAATCCCATCCCCGCCCGGCGAATCGATCCGCAGAATCACGGCTTTAATCGAGGCATCGTCGCGCACCGCGCGCAATTGCCGGATCATGCCCGCCGAAGTGATCCCGTTCTCGCCCGAATCGTTGGTCGAACCGCGTGTAATGTCGCCCTGGCCCACTAGCAGCGCGATCTTCGTGGGCCCGTCTATGCCCAGATTTCCATCCGCCGCGCGCGAATAATCATGATCCGCGATCTTCGCTAGGGCGTTCAGCTTAAGCTGCTGCCGCAATTGATCGTACATCTGGTCTTCATAAATCAGCGCATCCACCAGCCCGCCATCCAGCGCCTCTTTGCCGATGAAAGGCCCATTGTCGATCAGCGCCCGCACCGCATCCGGCGATTTCTTGCGCCCCTCCGCGACAGTGTTGACCAAATCGCCGTAAAACTGATCCAGTAACTGATTCAGCACTTCACGCGTTTCCGGACTCGGCTCCGTCTTGGTGAACATATCCGGCGCGTCTTTATACTTGCCGACGTGCTCGAATTCCATCTGGACGCCCAGCTTATCCAGCGTCCCCTTGAAGAACATCAACTCCGCGCGCAGCCCCTTGACGTCGAGCTCATCTTCCGGAGACATAAAAACCCGGTCAGCCGCTGTCGCCAGATAATATTCCTTAGTCCCCGCGCCCCGCAAAAACGCATACACCGGCTTGCCGGATTTCTTAAAATTGAGAATGTCCGCGCGCAGTTCCTCGAGCTTAGCCCAGCCGACGCCCAATCCCCGCGGCTCCAGCACCACGGCTTGTATGCGCGAATCCGCCGCAGCGTTGCGCAGCATTTGCCAGTTCTCAGCGATCGTGAGCGGCTGTCGCTTATCGAAGAACGGAATCGGAAACTCCACCGCAGGCTGCTCCGGCAGATCGCCTTCCAGTTGCAGTACCAGCGCCGAGTTCGCCACCACCTGCGGCCGCCGGCTCCCGCCAAGCCGGATCGCCGCCGCCACCAGGATCACCCCCACCAGCGCCACGAACAGAATGCCGATCACGAAGCCCAGCAGGAATTTTTTCATAAGCCTTCTTTTAGTTTAGTGGGTCGCTCACAACCAAGCCCGGTACGGCGATGAAGTTCTGATCGTGACTCCAAATCTCACGCGCGCCGGCCTCCTGGCAAGTCAGTCCAATTTGAAGATCGAAAATCCGGGCGCCTTGTACATCCAGCCGCACTGCAAGCTTAGAAAGCCGCGCCATCGCACCCGCTCGCGGATACAGGATCTTGGCGCCTGCGGTGACCAGGTTATTGAGAAACGCTTCCGCTTCCCGCGGCTTCGACGGGCGTCCCAACGACGCCGGATGAGTGACCACCGCCCAGAATTCCGCGATGCAAGGGAAGGGAACGGCCCAGCCATTTGCGCTTGCAGCGGCTTGCTCGATTGCCCGCATAGCCGCACGGTGTTCAGGAACCGATGACCTATGTGCGTAGATCAGAAGGTTTGTATCGAGCGCGATCATTTCATCAAGCGCTCGATCATCTTGGCGCGATCGGCCACATCCATGCCCTTGGGCAGCCCGCCAGGAACAGTAACCCAGCGGATGGCTGGCCGCTTGTGTTTGGCGGACTGTTCAGGCGCGCCCAATTCACGGCGCAGACCGTTCTCGATCAGCGCGCGCACAGTGGTGCGATGTTCCGCCGCGTGCTTTTTCGCTTCGATCAACAACTCATCCTGTATTTCAACGGTCGTTTTCATTCAGACCCATATTACCATATATATGGCTCTGGCCTGGGGACGCAAAAAAGGCCGCCCCTTTTCGGAGCGGCCTTTTTGTCTTCGAGACTCCGCCACCGCGCCGCGAGGCGCCATGGCCGCCACGCGAGTGGCTAGAAGTCCATCCCGCCGCCACCGCCGTGCTCCGGACCCATCGGAGGAGCAGACTTCTTCTCCGGGATCTCGCAGATCATCGCTTCGGTGGTCAGCATCAGTGCGCTGATCGAAGCGGCGTTCTGCAGAGCCGAGCGAGTGACCTTGGTCGGATCGATGACGCCCGCCTTCACCAGGTCTTCGTAGCCGCCCGTAGCAGCGTTGAAGCCATAGTTAGCGTCCTTGTTCGCGCGGATCTTTTCGATCACGATCGCGCCTTCCCAGCCGCCGTTGCCGACGATCTGGCGCACTGGCTCCTCGCAAGCGCGACGCACGATGTTGATGCCGATCTTCTCGTCGTTGTCGCTCTTCAAGCTGTCGAGTACCGAAGCCGCGCGCAACAGAGCTACGCCGCCGCCCGGAACGATGCCTTCCTCAACCGCCGCGCGCGTAGCATGCAGAGCATCCTCAACGCGGGCTTTCTTCTCTTTCATTTCGGTCTCGGTAGCCGCGCCAACCTTGATCACCGCAACGCCGCCGGCCAGCTTCGCCAACCGCTCCTGCAGCTTCTCGCGATCGTAATCGGAGGAAGTGTCTTCCACCTGGGCGCGCAACTGCTTAATGCGGCCTTCGATGTCCTTGGCTTTGCCGGCGCCATCGATGATGGTGGTGTTGTCTTTGTCCACCGTGATGCGCTTGGCCTTGCCCAGGTCTTCCAGTTTCACGCCTTCGAGCTTAATGCCGGTCTCTTCGAAGATGGCCTTGCCGCCCGTGAGGATAGCAATGTCTTCGAGCATAGCCTTGCGGCGATCGCCAAAGCCCGGAGCCTTCACCGCGCAAGCATTCAACGTCCCACGCAGCTTGTTCACAACCAGAGTGGCCAGCGCTTCGCCTTCCACTTCCTCGGCAATCACCAGCAGCGGCTTGCCGCTACGCGCGATCTGCTCGAGCACCGGCAGCAAGTCCTTCATGTTGGAGATTTTCTTCTCGTGGATCAGAATGTACGGATCCTCGAGCACGCACTCCATCCGCTCCGGATCGCTCACGAAGTAGGGCGAGAGATAACCGCGGTCGAACTGCATACCTTCCACGGTCTCGAGCTCGGTGACCATGGTCTTCGACTCTTCAACCGTGATAACGCCGTCCTTGCCGACCTTCTTCATCGCTTCCGCAATGGTGTTGCCGATGGTCGCGTCGCCGTTCGCCGAGATAGTGCCCACCTGGGCGATGGTCTCGTTGGTCTTGGTCTCGATCGAATACTTCTTCACTTCCTCGACCACTGCCTCGACCGCGCGCTCAATGCCGCGCTTCAGTTCCATCGGATTCGCACCGGCCGCAACGCTCTTCACGCCTTCGCGGAAGATGCACTGCGCCAGAACCGTCGCCGTGGTGGTGCCGTCACCGGCCACGTCAGAGGTCTTCGACGCCACTTCGCGCACCATCTGCGCGCCCATGTTTTCCAGCGGATCTTTGAGTTCCACTTCCTTCGCCACCGTCACGCCGTCTTTGGTGATGGTAGGCCCGCCAAACTTCTTCTCGAGAACCACGTTGCGGCCCTTGGGACCCAGCGTGACTTTCACTGCATCGGCCAGTTGGTTGACGCCGCGAAGAATCGCCTGCCGCGAATTCTCGCTATAAACAATTTGTTTAGCTGCCATAGTTCAAATCTCCTTGTCTACCTAAAACCCTAAACCTTGGCCTTTTTGGCCCCGCCCTCGAGAACGCCCAATACCTCGTCCTCGCGCATGATCAGGAACTCATCGCCGTCCAGCTTGATGTCCGATCCGGAGTACTTTCCGAACAGGATGCGATCGCCAGCCTTGACGTCGAGCGGAATCAGCTTGCCGTCGTCATTGCGCTTGCCCGCGCCGACAGCGATCACTTCGCCTTCCTGCGGCTTCTCTTTGGCCGAATCGGGAATGAACAACCCGCTAGCCGTTTTCTCTGCACTATCCTCAATCCGTTTGACCACAATGCGGTCGTAGAGCGGACGAATCTTCATGGTTCAACCTCCTCTGGAATCACTCAAATTTTTGGCTGTGTTCGTTGCCTAAACTGGACCCGGCTGAGCCGCCTGGGTCCAAGCACTATTATTAGCACACTCGCCGGAGGAGTGACAATAGTTTCCTGTAAGTGACTGATAAAAATAACAGAATGGATGCAAATATTACGGTTGTGTTACGCGTTTTGGACCGCTACCGATGGGAGCCGCGAATCTCTTCCATCTGCCGCCAATATCGTGTCAGCTGGTAACGACCCTCCGCGACTATATGCGCCGTCGTGACAGGACGGTTCTTCTTGATCGCTTTTTCTATGCGGATCAGCGACGCTTCTTCGAGCCGGGTCAGTTGCACCGACAAATTGCCTTTCGTCAAGCCCGTAGCCGTTTCCAGGAAAGTGAAGTCGGCCGTCTCGCAACTAGCAAGTACGGTGAGGATCGCGAGCCGGGCCGGTTCGTGCACCACGCGATTCAAATCCGCGATTGTGGTAGCTAGGGGTATTTGAGCTTTTGACCGAATGACGCTGTGCGGCTTAGCCAAAATGCACCACCCCTCCGGTCGCACCATCGGTGGAGGACACGGATATCTCGTTGAAGGTCCGGCGCAGGAGCAGGAAGTCGAATACGCTAAGCGAAAGCCAGACAGTTCCGGCGAATGAAAGGATGGCCGCTCCTTCTTCGACGCGGAGGAGAAACGGCCCAGCGGTGAACAAGACCACGAGCCCGATTGCCCAGGCAATTCGACGGCCCGCCAAGTTGGTGGAGTCGAGTATCTTTGTCAGCATGAAGATCAAAACGATGGATGAGAGATACAAGTCTCCGAAGTGGGAGTGAGGGACGAAGACGTAACCCACCAGAGCGATCACATAGAGCGCGATGATAATCGGGTGGCCGTGCATCCGCTGGGCCTCCTTGCGGGATATCTTGACTGATCCGTAACGCCGCCCGATCGCGACGGTACTCCAGCCATAGAATCCCCCGGCCAATAACAAAAAAACCAACAGCATTCCCAGTCCGACGCTCGGGCTCAAATGCGGCATCTTGTGGGCGGGCATCGCCAGAATCATCGCCACCTGCACAGGCGCGAAGCGAATCGTCTGCAGATCGCCAAAGTGGCGCGCGACAAATTCAAGACGCTGAGGACGTGGCATTTTGCTGCTCAGTTTACAGTATAAACCTAACCTTGTTTACTGTAAACCTCGTGTCCCTAAAAGCAAGGCTATTTCTCGCGGCGGACCCACGCGGCGAATGCATCTTGCCTACCGTAACGATTTGTATATACATTATGCTACGCTCTTAGTGTGGTCATTTCGGGCTTCGACTGGGACGATCAAAACGTCCTGCATATCGAGCGCCACCACTTCAGCCCGGAAGAGGTCGAAGAAGTGTTTGACGGTGATTATAAGGTCAGGCGGGCTCGTCAGGGGCTATACATCGCCTTGGGCGAAACTCTCGATGGCCGCTTGGCGTTTGTCGGTTTTCGCAGGCTATCCAAAGGCGTGATCCGAGTAGTCACGGCCCGAGATATGGAAAACAATGAACGGCGGCTGTATCGCCGCAAGTAAGTAGATCTTATGAAAAGAAAACTTCCGTCCGCCAAGGTGCCTCTACCAAAGTTTCGGTCCGACGAGGCCGCTGCCGAGTATTTCGAAAAGCATTCTGCCGCTAATCTGTGGAAGCAATTGCCGGAGGCTAAACCATCAAAGCTCTCTAAGGCGTTAGTGAAAACAATTCGTGAGCGCCATGCAGCAGCAAAGTCGCCGATATCCATTCGCCTAGGTCCCGATCAGATCGCCGCAGCGAGAAAGATCGCAGCCGCCAAGTCAGTCGGCTATCAAACTCAATTGCGCATGTGGATCGCAGAGGGAATTCGGCGAGAGGTGAGATCTCAAACCACCTGATTTTCTTCCCGCATCACTTCGAGAACTCCAGCGATAGCCTCGCGCAAATTCGCCAGCAGTTCCTCGACAGTTTCGCCCTGCGAGTAACACCCCGGCAGCCCAGGAACTTCTCCCCAGTACCCACCTACCGCCTCGGCATGCACGATCACGGCAAAATTACTCATACGCCCCCCTGATTTCAATCCGCCGCGCCTCATCCCCCACAGCCTCCAGCCGAATCTCCATCCGCCCCTCCGGCATGAGCGTCGGAAACCGCTCCCCCCACTCAATCAACACCACCGCCTCGCGATCGAAAATCTCCTCCAGCCCCAGCGTCGCCACCTCCTCCGCCCGGTCCAGCCGGTACAGATCGATGTGGTAAACCCGCCCCTCGCCGTATTCGTGAATCAGCGTGAATGTAGGGCTAGTCACGTCCTCCACCTCGCCCACGCCCAATCCGCTAATGATCCCCTTCGCGAGCGTCGTCTTACCCGCCCCCAGATTCCCGATCAGCAATACGACCGCGCGCTTAGGCAGCGTCGCCGCAATCCGCCGCCCCAGCTCGATCGTCTCCTCCTCGCCGTGAGTCTCAAATGACTTCACGAATCGCCCTCGGCAAATACGTCAGCAAATCGGTAGCGAGCACGCAGTATTCCGTCAGCTCTTCCGCCGCCAATTCCCCCGCGCGCCCATGCAGCCACACCGCCGCGCGCACCGCCAGCCCGATATCGCGCGTCTGCGCAATCAATCCCGCAATCAATCCCGTCAGGACGTCTCCGGTGCCACCCTTCGCCATCGACGGCGACCCCGTAGGATTGATCCACACCTTCCCGTCTGGAAATGCGATCAGCGTCCGAAATCCTTTAAGCACCAGGCAAACATTCCGCTCCACGGCAAACTTGCGAGCGTCCGTCACCCGATCCCCCACCTTCGCGCCCAGCAACCGCGCCATCTCACCCGGATGCGGCGTCAGCACCGTCTCCACGCCGCGCCCGCGAAAATCTGTCCCCGCAATCGAGTTCAACCCATCCGCATCGATCACCGTCGGAATCTTCGCCGCGCCCGTCAACTTGGAAACCAGTTCGCGATTCACCCCCAGCCCCGGCCCAATCGCCAGCACCGTCATGCGCTCCAGACTGACCGCATCCAGCGATTGCGTCATCAACTCCGGCACCAAGTGCGAAGAGTCCGCGCATGCGACCGTCACTAACCCCGCCCCGACCCTCAGCGCCGCCAACCCCGACATTGCCACCGAGCCCGTTTTCCCCGCCGCCCCACCCACCACCAGCACGTGCCCGTAGTCGCCCTTATTCGCGTCGCGCTTGCGCGGCTGAAACAGCGGAGCGAAATCCCGCGGCTCTGACAGCTCCAAATCGGTTTGCAAAAATTCCGCCGGGATTCCGATATCGGCCACGATCACTTTCCCCGCGTTCCCCGCGCGCGTGTCCAAAAGCATCTCCGCCTTCGGAGCCGCAAACGTCACCGTGAAATCCGCCCGCACCTGCATCGCCGACGGAATATCCACCGCCACCACCTTGGCCCGCGGAAACTGCCCGTTAATAGTCGCGATCAGCTCCGCATAACGTCCCGCCACCGGCTCGCGAAAACCCGTGCCCAGCAGCGCATCCACGACGATCGTCGCCTCGCGATCCACCGGCCCCGGAGTGTCCGTCGCCCGCACCACCTGCAAACTCGCCACCCGCGTTTTCAGCAGCCGACCCACTACCAACCCATCGCCGCCGTTGTTCCCGCTCCCGCAAAAAATCACCACTCTTTGCCCCGCCAGTGGTGAAAATTCCGCTTCCAGAAGCTCCACCACCTTAGTCGCAGCGCGCTCCATTAAGACGTCGCCAGGCGTGCCCTGCTCGATCGTCCGCCGGTCCGCCTCACGCATCTGCTGGGACGTCAGGACATTCATACCGCAGTCCCTGTCAAAAGCTGTTCCAGTTTCTGCAGCCGGTCGGTCGCGCCCATAACAATCAGATGGTCCCCTGCCGTGATCGCCATTTCCGTAGGCGGATTAAACAGCATCTCCCCCGCCGCCTTGCGCACCGCCAGCACGATCACGTCCAAATCCCGCTGTGCGTGCAACTCCGCTAGCGTCCTATCCGCAAAAGAGCTGCGCGTGCTCACCTGCACCTGCTCGATGTTCACATCCAACCCGGTCTCCTGCGTAGCGAAATTGATGAACTGATGCACGTGAGGCTTCAGCAGCGCCTGCGCCATGCGATGCCCCGTGCTGTTATAAGGAGCAAACACAAAGTCTGCCCCCGCGCGCCGCATCTTTTGCTCCGACGCTTCTTCATCGATCCGCGCCGCCAGATGCAGCCGCGAGTTCAAAGACTTCGCCGAGAGAATCAGAAACAAATTATCCGCGTCCGTAGATAGGGTCGCAATCAGCCCGCGAGCCTTGCCGATGCCCACGTCACGCAGTGCATCGTCGGTGCTCGCGTCCGCCGCCACGCTCAGCATCCCCATCTTCATGGCGCGCTCCACCCGCTCTTCATTCTTATCGATCACCACGAACGGCACGCCTGACCGCCGCAATTCGTCGGCCGCCCCGCGCCCCAGCCGTCCGAAGCCGCACACGATGTAGTGCCCTTCCAGTTTCTCGATCATGTTTTTAACCCGTCGCTTTCCGAAATATTGATTCAGCTCCAGCTCGATCGCGGTCTGCGTCATAGCCCCCACGGCCAGAAAAATCGTTACCACGCCGAACGAGATCAGGAAGGAATTGAAGATCCGCCCCGCGTGGCTCAGCGGCCGGATCTCGCCATAGCCTACCGTCGTCACGGTAGTCAGCGTCATATAGAACGCATCGAAGACCGGGTAGCCCTCAATCGTCACGAACCCGACGGTCCCCAGCGCTAGCGTAAACAGGATCGCCAGCGCAATCACCGCCAGCCGTCGCGGAAGATGCTCCATTGATTTATAGTAAACGCGACTTCTGGTAAACGTTACACACTTCCGCAATTCTTCCCGCAAGCCGCTCCACCAACCCCCGCGAATTCAAGCGTTTAGAACTGGCAGTCCAGTTGCTGCTTTGCCCGGAAGGAGATTCGCCAATGGAAATCGATGAAAGTAACGAAAATTCAGGCTGGCGCTGGGGCTTGGCCATCGCCGTCGTGGCCCTGGTCGTCGTTGGAGGCATCAGCCTCGCCTACGTCTCCCGCGAACGTCGCCAGTTGAATGACCTGAACGTCACCAACCAAGAGCTCAGCTCCTCCATCACCCAGCTGAAAGCGCAAATGCAAACCATGGCCGACAAGTTGAATCAGCCCGCGCCGGTTCCGGTTGCGGCCGCTCGCGTGATCGCCGAAGGCACGCCGCGTCCGCGTCCCGTCACCCGAGCCGCCGTCGACCCGCGCTACACCCAAATGCAGAAGCGCCTGGCGGATCAGGAAAAAGAACTCAGCAGCACCCGCGAAGACTTGACCAAAACCCGCGACGACCTCAACGGCAAGCTCGATTCGACGCGTGACGAGCTCTCCGGCAACCTGGCGTCGACCAAGGACGAACTCAATAGCTCGATCGGCCGCACCCACGACGACGTAGTCGCACTCCAAAAGCGCGGCGAGCGCAATTACTACGAATTCCGTCTATCCAAATCCAAAGAATTCCAGCGTGTCGGTCCGCTGAGCCTCTCCCTGCGCAAAGTCAACACCAAACGCAAATCCTACGACCTAGCGATGTTTGTCGACGACAACCAGATGCAGAAGAAAAGCGTGAACCTGTACGAGCCCATCTGGATCAATCTCGAAGACCGGCCCCAGCCTGTGCAGTTAGTCGTTAACCAAATCGGTAAAGACGAAATCCAAGGCTACATTTCCGAACCCAAATATAAGAAAGCCGAACTGGGCGAAACCGTGTCCGCGACCCCCGCGGCGCCGCCCGCCCTCAAACAGCCGCAATAAAGGAGGTGCGTTATGAAATTCGTTTCCTGTTTAGCACTATTAGCATCCATAGCAGTAGCCAGCCCCGCCGATGAGCACGATTCACCCATCTATCGCATCACGGTGGTGCAGCGCTCGCTCGCAGCCGTCAACTATGGCCTTCGCTCCGGCCCCACCAAAGTCGATTTTCGCGGCACCGTGCTCGCTCCTGAAACCCGTGGCAGCGCCACTGTCGAAGCGAAAGCGGGCAGCGTTTCCATTCACGCGAAACTCGACGGACTCGACTCGCCCGCGAAATACGGCCCCCAGTATCTGACCTACGTTCTGTGGGCCATCAGCCCCGAAGGGCAGACCGAGCGCCTGGGTGAAGTCATCACCAATCACAAAGACGACGCCAAGCTGGACGTCACCACCTCGCTCCAGACCTTCGGTCTGCTAGTCACCGCCGAGCCCTACTTCGCGGTGTCCAAGCCCGGCCCCGTGGTCGTGATGGAAAACGTTCTGCGCCCCGACACCATCGGCGCCTCCGAACCTGTCTCCGCGAAATACGAATTGCTGCCGCGTGCCGAAACCTATACAGTGAACCTGCGGCCCGCCGCTGCCACTGGAAGCGGCCCCATGGTCTCGCAAAGGGAATATGAAGCGGTACTGGCCATCTATCAAGCGCGCAACGCTATTCAAATCGCCAAGTCCGAAGGCATCGACGCGAAAGCGCAGGGAACCCTGGACAAGGCCGAGCATCTCGCACAGCAAGCCGAGCAGATTCCCGATCGCAAAACCAATAGCGACCGCGTCATCATGCTGGCTCGCCAAGCCGTCCAGACCGCCGAGGATGCCCGCAACATCTCAGCCCATGACAAATAACGCCGCGGCGTGATCGGAAGCGGCCCGGCGTCTATGCTAGACTGCGCGACTATGGGCCGCTTTCTACCGATCCTAATCCCCTTAAACCTTCTGGTAAGTCTTCCGCTATTCGCCGCCGATCCGCCCTCCGGCGAAGCCCTGTATCAAAAACGCTGCGCCGCCTGCCACGACCAACCCAGCCCGCGCATTCCGCCGCGCGCCGCTCTCGAAAATCTATATGCCTCGCGCATTCTTCGCGTCATGAATTCAGGCGCGATGATGACTATCGCCTACACTTTGAAGCGCGATGAAAAAGAAGCCGTAGCCGCGTATCTAGGCAAGCCCGGAGCCGAGCCCGGCCCCCCGCCCGCAGCCTTCTGCAAGGATCGCGCCGTGAAAGTGGACTCCTCCACCAAACTCGCCTGGAACGGCTGGAGCCCCACTGTCACCAACGCCCGCTTCCAACCGGCCACCTTCGCCGGCCTCAGCATCGATCAAGTCAAAGGCCTCAAGCTTAAATGGGCCTACGCGTTTGAAGGCGATATCTCCGCCTACGCCCAGCCCGCCGTGATCGGCGGACAAGTCTTCGTCGGCAGCGCCAGCGGAGCCGTGCAAGCCCTGCGCGCCGACACCGGTTGTCTCGAATGGGTGTACCAAGCCGCCGCGCCCGTACGCACCGCCATCTCCGTCGCGCCCCTCGGCAAGCGCCACGCCGTGATCTTCGGAGACCAGACCGGCGCCGTCTACGCCGTCGCAGCCGAATCCGGCGAACTTCTCTGGAAGAAAAAAGTAGAAGAGCACGAAGCCGCGCTGCTCACCGGAGCCCCCACCGTTTTCGACGGCATCGCTTACGTCCCCGTCGCATCCTGGGAAGAAACGCGTTCGCTCAATCCCCAATACCCCTGCTGCACCTTCCGCGGCAGCGTAGTCGCCCTGCGCATTCGCGACGGTTTTCAAATCTGGAAAACCTACACTATCGCCGAGACTCCGCGCGAGCTCGGCAAAACCTCCGTCGGCACCCCGCGATTGGGACCCTCCGGCGCCGGCGTCTGGGGAGCCCCCACCGTCGATGCCGCGCGCAAACTCTTATACGTCGCCACCGGCGATAACTACTCGCCCCCCGCCACTTCCGGCAGCGATTCTGTGATGGCGCTCGAACTCGCCAGCGGCCGCGTCGCCTGGTCGCGCCAAATCACCGCCAACGACGCCTTCAATTCCGCCTGCGTCAGCGGCGTCAACGGCCCCAACTGCCCCGAAGGCAGCGGACCCGACTTCGATTTCGGCTCCTCCGTGATCCTCGCCAAAACCCCCTCGCGCCGCGACCTGCTGCTAGCCGGACAAAAAAGCGGCATGATCTACGCCCTCGACCCCGAGCGCAAAGGCGAATTAGTCTGGCAAACCAGAGTCGGCAAAGGCGGCGTAATCGGCGGCGTGCAGTGGGGCATGGCCAGCGACGGCCAGAGCCTCTACGCCGCGACATCCGATGCGATCTTCGTGCAGAAGAACGGCGTGCGCAGCCTCGACCCCTCAGCCGGCGGCGGCCTAACAGCTCTCCGTTTAGCGGATGGCGCCAAATCCTGGTACGTTCCTCCGATCGCGTGCACCTCCGCCCCCGGCTGCAGCCCCGCGCAATCCGCAGCGGTGACGGCGATCCCCGGCGTAGTGTTCTCCGGATCGATGGACGGCCACCTCCGCGCCTACTCTTCCGAAGACGGCAAGGTCCTGTGGGACTTCAACACCGTCCGCGAATTCACCGCTGTCAACGGCGTCAAAGCCCGGGGCGGCGCACTAGACGGCCCTGGCCCCGTGGTCGTCAATGGCATGGTCTTCGTAAACTCCGGCTACGCCCGCTTCGGCGGCGCGCCGGGCAACGTACTGCTGGCGTTTGAACCCAGCGGCGACTAGCCGATCATTTTTTCGAGTTTCGATCCCGCCCGGATGATGGTCTCATTCCGCTCCGGCCCCGTCGACACGCCGCCAATTTCGACGCCCGTGCGCTCTTCCAGAAACTTCAAGTACGCCTGCGCCTTCGCCGGCAAATCTTCAAACCGCGTCATCCCCCGCGTCGAAGTTTTCCAGCCTGGCAGATTCTGATACACCGGCTCGATCGCCTCCAGCGCCCGATACGTCGCCGGCATCTCGGTCACTTCCACACCCTTCAGCCGGTACGCCGTGCACACCGGAATCTCCGCCAGCGAATCCAGCACGTCCAGCTTGGTGATCAGCAGCGTGTCGAAGCCATTGACCATCGCGGTGTAGCGCAGCAGCGGCACGTCGAACCACCCGCAGCGCCGCGGACGCCCCGTGACCGCGCCGAATTCGTTGCCTTCGCGGCGCAGCAATTCGCCGCCGCCATCGAGGCTCTCGGTCGGAAACGGACCCGACCCCACGCGCGTAATATAAGCTTTCGAAACTCCGATCACGCCATCGATCTTCGTCGGAGGCACGCCCGTCCCGATCGAAGCCCCGCCCGCCGTCGCACTCGACGAAGTCACAAAAGGATAGGTCCCGTGATCCACGTCCAGCATGGTCCCCTGCGCGCCTTCGAACAAAATGCGCTTGCCCTGCGCCATCGCACTGGCGAGCAGCGCCGCCGTATCGCACACCAGCGGCCGGATGCGCTCGGCGAACTCCTCGTACTGCTGCGCGGATCTGTCGCGTAGTCGATGGTATCGTGCAAATTGAAAGTCGCCGCCAGCGTCTTCTTGTCTTCGGCCAGAGTGTCGTACATCAGCCGGAAACTCTCGGGATCGAACAGGTCCGCCACGCGAATGCCGCGCCGCCCGGTCTTGTCTTCGTAGCACGGCCCGATGCCGCGCGAAGTGGTGCCGATCGGAATGCGGTTCTCGCGCGCCTCCGACATCTTTTCCACCAGCCGGTGAAACGGAAAAATCACGTGCGCGCGATTGCTGATGCGCAGTTGCTTTCGCACGTCGATGCCGGCGGCTTCGAGCATCGCCATCTCGTCCAGCAGCGCCGCCAGATCCACCACCACGCCGTTGCCGATCACCGCCTGCACGCCCGGCCGCAGAATGCCGCTCGGAATCAGCTTCAGCACGAACTTCTTTTCCCCGATAAAAACCGTGTGGCCGGCGTTGTGCCCGCCCTGATAGCGCGCCACGATGTCGAAGTGCTCGGCCAGCAGGTCCACTACTTTGCCTTTGCCTTCGTCGCCCCATTGCGCGCCGAGAACGATGATATTTTGCATGTGGTATGGATGCGGGCGCAGTCCCTCCGGCGCGCGCACAAACTCTCATTGTAGCAGCCGCGTCCGTTACAATAGCGTTGATGCAGCTTTCCGACATTTTCCTCCGGCTGGGCCCGGATAACTTCGAGCAGCTCCTGCGCTCCATCTCGCTGGGGCGCCTCAAAACCTTTCAGATGTTCGAGCCTTTCAAGACGCGCCTGCACTTGCACAAACTGAATTCGGAAACCCTGCGCAAGTCCGCCCCGCGTCAATGGAAGCGCCTGGAAGAAGAAGGCAACGCCGACCTCGCCACGGATCTCGCGCAAGCCATTCTGATCTCGCACATGGACCTGGTCAAGGCGGTACTGGACGAACTCGGCGTCCCCCACGAAGACGGATTCTTCGCCAAGGACACCGACGTCAGCACCTACTTGAAAGAAGGCTGGCAGCAAATCGCCTGGGATAAATTCCACGACAAGTTCCCGCCCGCCGCCCTGCTGTTCTACATCAACCACCTGGCCTGGGAAGTGGCCAAAGCCGAAGAAGTATTCGCTGCCCGCCGCCTAATGCAAGCAACTCTACGAAGCCTTTCGAGCCGGTGACCGCGAGCGAGCTAACGCCCTAGTCGCTGCCGATCCCACGCTAGCCATCTTCGCCGCCGCCCTTTTCGGCGACACTCCGGAAATCGAAAAGCTGCTAGCCGCGAATCGTTCCCTGGTGACCGCCGTCAGCCCCGACGGCTGGTTCCCGCTGCATCTGGCCGCGCATTTCGGCCACGCCGACGCCGCGCGTGTGCTCTTAAATAAAGGAGCGCAAGTGAACGCCTGTTCGACCAACGCCTCTCGCAACATGGCGCTCCACGCCGCCGCCGCGGGCCGCTCGCAGGCCGTGGCGAAACTATTGATCGACGCCGGAGCTGACGTCAACGCCCGCCAAGGCGGCGGCTTCACGCCGCTGCACTCGGTCGCGCAAAGCGGCGACGTCGAATTCGCGCGCCTGCTAGCCGAAGCCGGAGCCGACGTCAACGTGCGCGCAGAAAATCAGCAGCGCCCGCTCGATCTCGCGCTTGCCAACGGACGCCAAGCCATGGTGGATTTCCTCGAATCCCACGGCGCCAGCCTGTAACCCCGCTCAAGGCCACTCGGGAAAGACGATTTCCATTGAACTCTTGCCGTAGCGCTCATAGAATGCCTCATCCATCGCCGGAATCTTGATACCGTAGGTTTTCTCGAAATGTTTCCCCCAGTGGGGCCGCCGCCCATCCTGGTCAGTGAAGCCGTATTCTTCAGCGAGGTCCCATGACGCCAACACGCGTCCGGATTTCTTGAATACCTCAGAATCGGCAGCCAGCGCCGCAATGCCTCGCCCGACAAAAACCGGGGATTCGGACGCGGCGAAATTCGGATCGTTCTTCGCGCCATCTTCCCAATTGGCTTCGGTCACGCCAAAGTGTTCGAGCATAGCCTCTGACCGCAGAAAGCCGGGCGTGATCGCGATCGCCGTCACGTTACGGCGGCGCAGCTCATAGGCCATACCGAACGCCAGCCGGATCACGGAACTCTTCACCAGATCGTAAAAGAGGTTCCCCCGATAACCGAAAGAATTTCCGTCCGTGACCTCCACAATCAAGCCGCCGCCCGTTTCGAGCAGCAGCGGAGCGCCATAACGGCTGGTGATGATGTGCGTATCGACCGCTTGCCGCAGCATGCGGAATCCCCGTTCGAGAGCCACCTCCCAAAAGGTCTTGCCGAATTCCGTCAGGTCTTCGCCGCCCCAAATATCGTTGACCAAGATGTCGAGCCGCTGCTGCTCCCACCGCACACGCTCGAACAACGCCGCCACTTGCTCTTCGTCGGCGTGGTCAACGCATACGGCATGCGCTCTACCGCCCGCGGCTTTGATTATTTCCGCAGTCTCGTCGATGGTCTCAGGACGGTTGCCCGTCGCGGGTTTGCCGCGCACGCTGCGCCCCGTGCAATACACCACCGCACCCGCTTCGCCTAAAGCCCGGGCGATTCCCCGTCCCGCCCCGCGCGTGGCGCCCGCCACCACCGCGACTTTGCCTTCGAGGGGCAACATGCGGCGTCTTGCGGGTCTACTTCTGCCCGAAGATCCCGATGTAAACGCCCTTGGCGATCACTTTGCCGTTCATGGCGTTCATCAGATCCGCCCGCGAAGCCGACGCCGGCAACCCCAGCTTGGCATTCAACGCGAAAATCTCGAATGTATAATGATGATCGCCGTGTCCCGGAGGCGCGCATGGCCCCAGATACATGGGCTTTCCCGTAATGTTATTGATCTGCTTAGCGCCATCCGCCTGATCGCCCTCTTTCACGCCTTCGGACAATCCTTTCGCATCGCCCGGAATGTCGAAGATGGCCCAATGCAGCACGTCATTGGTAGCGGACCCGCCCAGCACCGGATCGGGATCGTGCAGAATTACAGCGTAACTCTGCGTGGTGGCCGGCGCGCCCGACCAGGTAATCGCCGGCGAAGGGCTCACTGGACTCCCCGCGCACGTGTACTTGTTCGGAATCCGCCCGCCGTCCGCGAACCCTTCAATGGCGACGTGAATCATCGGCGGAAGCTGAATCCCGCCGCCTTTCTTGCCGCCCTTGTCTTGAGCCGGCGCCACCGCCCCCGACGCCAGCAGCACTGCCGCGGCCGCCAACACTTTTATACTGCGCATGTTCGTCTCCTTTGGTTCCCTTTAGTCCCCTGCCAGCGTACCTGAAAAAAGTACTAAGGTTCAAGCCTGTGTTTGCAACGCCGGTAATTTACTTGAAACGCGCCTATTTTTGTTAGCATCGAAGGTTTAGAGCCACGCCGCTCAAAACATGCCCCGGCCGGCATTGCGCCCAAGTAGGCGGAATCGCTCCCTGGCGAGTCTCAATTAAGGAGAATACACATGCTTATGAAAAGCATCTCAATGGGAGTGATTGCGTTGGCAACCGCGGGCTTGTCCCTGGCTGCCAATAAAACCACTTTCGAGGACTTGCAGAGCACGACCTCTGCGGTCAAAATCCACGCTGACGCTGTAAACGCAATTTACCGGACAACCGGTTACGATTGGAACGCAGAACACCTGCAAGCCATTCGCGATGAAACCAACCGCATCGGACAGGACCTGCGTAAGTTGCAGGAAAGTCCGCTGACCCCAACCGAGGAACGCGCCATCAATCACGCGATTCCAATTCTACAGACCATGGCAGCCAATACCGCCGGTGCCATCCAGGCATTGAATGAGAAGGGCCGTCCCGTTGAGAACAACGGTCCGGTTTTTAACGACAACTTTCACGACCGCATGCTAGCCGTGGAAGCGAATGCAACCCAGGCGGAGAAGATTTTCCAAAGCCTGCGGCCGTACGAAGCAACCCGCGGTCCGCTGGAGAGCCGTCAGGAACAGAAAACAAATCCGGACGCCAGCCAGCCGCAAGATGCCGGACGTTAGTTAACGTATCGGACGCGAGGGGGGGATCAGGCCCCCTTTATTAACCGATGCGAATGTGCCTCCAGCCCCCACCGTCCCTTCGACCGCCTCCCGACGCTAAGCCGAAATCGAAATCCCCGGCATCGGCGGCGGCTCTTCCTGCTCCACACCATCGCGCAAGCGCAACACGCCCTGCGCCAACGCACTGGTACGCGGTCCGGGCAAAATCACGCCTGTCAGATTCAGCGGATCGGCCAGCGCAATTTCCATCTCCTCGCCACTGTCCGCCATTACGCCGCAAGTCGCGCAATAATTCGACCGCCTCCGGCCGCGCGAACTGTTCGCCCGAGAAGCCTGCGACGAATCTGCCCGCCGCGCACTTCGCCGCGAGCCTCCCATTGCCGCAGCACCACCAGCAAACTCCGCCATGGCGGCGCCAGCGTTTCCCGCGCCAGCACATCGCGGAACACCACGCCCCAGCGGTCGAGCAGCACCCGCGCATAGAACTCGACATCGGTTCCGGACGCGCCTGTTTCGAGAATCGCCCAGCGTCCCGTCGCATGCCGCGGACGCGCCATCCGCCCCCGCCCTTCGCCGCGCCGCCGCTTGGGATCGATCAACGCCCGCAGATTCTCAAACCCGTCCGCGGTGACGCGCCCGCCCGCCACCAGCTCCCACAAGCCGTCTTCCACCTCGCTCGCTAGACGCCCCGTGGCGCGCACCAGGTCGTGGAAGAAGGAAGCCCCGCGCTGCTCGAGCGCCGCCAGCACATCCTTAGCCGCGTGCGACCAGCTCTGCTGCACTTCCCCCGGCGCCGGTAACAAGCGCGCGGCATCTTCGCGCAGAAAAATTCCCAGCGGAGCCACTCGCGTCGGCCGCACCTTGCGGCTGCCCAGCGCTTCGAGCGACGGATGCGGCGAGAGCCGCCCCCACATCACTTCGCCCGCCAGGCACAAGCGGTCCAGCCACTCGGGATCGTACTTATGCACGCGCCCCGGCAGCACCGTCGATTCCCAAGCCGCCGCCGAAATCTCATAACCCTGGAGCTGTTTCAAAACCTGATACAGCCCATCGACGCCATGCAACTTCGCCCCCGGAGTCAGATGCTGCCAGCGGCACAGGAACCGCATGAAGTCCGCCGAGCTCACCGGCTCGATCTCGCGCCGCAAACGTCCCAGCGTCTGCCGGTGAATGCGCGCCAGAATCCGCCGATGACAAAATTCGTGATCGCGGCCCGTGAAATTCCCGCGCAGAATCTGCCCTTCGCCTTCGAGCTGCGCCAGCGCAATCTCGACATCGCTCAACGGCAAACTCAACCGCTCCGCCAGCCCCACCGCCGTGAACGGACCGATCGAATCCGCCCATCCCCGCAAGATCGCCAGCATATCACCCGCGCGATCGAGGCGCTCCGTCGCCACCCAATGCCCGCCGACAGTCGACGCGCGCCCCGCCCGCGCTAGCTCGTCATAATAGCCGCGCCACTCGTCCACCGGAGGCAGTACTACCAGCGTCAACAACGCATCGTGCAATTCGTCGGCATCGCGAACCACCGGCCACGATTGCTCCGACACCTCCGCGATCGCCGCCGGATCCAGCGCCCCGATTCCGCTCGCGTCCGCCGGCGGCAATCCACGCCGCAGTTGCACCGCGCGCGTGCGCCGCTCTTCGAGAGGAGCGTCATCCAGAAACGCATACGGATTCGCATTCAGAATCTCGTGGCAGAAAACGCGAAGGCTCCGGCGTGTCGACCGCCACCGTGCGCAGCGTCCCTTCCTCCATGCGATGCAGGATCGCGATCAGCCCGTCCAGATCCATCGCCTCGTGCAGACAGTTGTCGATGGTCTCGTTCACCAGCGGATGATCCGGAATGCGAATCTCGCCCACCAGGTTCTCCGCGCAAGCCGCCTGATCCGGAAACACCGCCGCCAGCAAATCGTCGGCGCGCATGCGCTGAATCGGCGGCGGCACCTTGCGCCCGCCCAAGAACCGCGGCACCGCCAGCGCGCGCGACGCATTCCATTTCCAGCGCGCCCCGAACATCGGAGCCGCCAGCAGCGCATCCGTCAACACTTTCGTCACCGTGTCCGGCCGCAGATAACTGAAAATCACTTCCAGCGGAAAAGAATGCTGATCGCTCAACGACAGCACCAGCCCGTTGTCCGTCGCCGCCGCCTGCAACTCAAAATTGAATGCCCGGCAGAAGCGCTTGCGCAGCGCCAGCCCCCACGCCCGGTTGATGCGCGACCCGAACGGCGCATGCACCACCATCTGCATCCCGCCGGCCTCATCGAAGAATCGTTCCGCGACCACGGTATCTTCGCTGGGCACCGCCCCCAGCGCCCGAGCGCCCGCGCGAACATACTCGACGGCCTGCTCCGCTCCCAGCCGGTCCAAACCGCATTCCGACATCAGCAGTTCGATCGCGTCCGTGCGCTGCCGCAATTTCCACACGCAGCTCCGAAACCGCCTGCGACAATTCCCGCGTCCGCCCCGGCGCCTCCCCGCGCCAGAAAGGAATCGACGGCGCCGCACCATGCGCGTCCTCCACGCGAACCCGTCCGGTCTCCACGCGCTTGATGCGCCACGATGTCGTGCCCAGCAGAAACACATCGCCCGCCAGAGACTCCACCGCGAAATCTTCGTCCACCGTGCCGACGTTCGTCCCCTCCGGCTCCGCCACCACCTGATACTGCGCGCTATCCGGAATCGCGCCGCCGTTGGTGATCGCCATCAGCCGCGCCCCGCGCCGCCCGCGCAGCCGGTGATTCACCTGATCGCGATGCAGGAACGCCCCGCGCCGCCCGCGCGACGTCGCCATGCCTTCGGATAGCATCTCTACCACCGCATCGAAATCCCGCCGCGACAAATCTCGATAAGGATACGCCCGCCGCACGAACGCGAATAGCTCGTCTTCACCCCAATCATCGCAAGCCGCCATCGCGACGATCTGCTGCGCCAAAATATCCAACGGCGCGCGCGGAATCTCCAAGCGGTCCAGCTCGCCCCGCTTGATCGAACGAATCACCGCCGCGCTTTCAATCAATTCATCGCGAGTCGTCGCGAAGATCCTGCCCTTGGGCTTCGCGCCCACCCAATGCCCCGCGCGTCCGATGCGCTGCAGCGCCACCGAAATCGACCGCGGCGAGCCCATCTGGCACACCAGATCCACCGTGCCGATGTCGATCCCCAATTCGAGCGATGCCGTCGCCACCACCGCGCGCAGCTCTCCGCGTTTCAGCCGCTGCTCGGCTTCGAGACGCAGCCGCCGCGACAAACTCCCATGATGCGGCAGCACCGCGCCCTCGCCCATGCGTTCGCCGAGCGCATGCGCCACCCGCTCCGCCTGCCGCCGCGTGTTGACGAAAACCAGCGTAGTGCGATGCTCCGACGCCAGCGCCGCCGTGCGGTCGTAAATCTCCGACCACATTTCGTTACTCGCAACCGGGCCCAATTCATCGCGCGGCACTT
The DNA here is from genome assembly GCA_963745995.1 of Bryobacterales bacterium. Classification (GTDB taxonomy): domain Bacteria; phylum Acidobacteriota; class Terriglobia; order Bryobacterales; family Bryobacteraceae; genus Palsa-187. The sequence continues at coordinate 93,534 of CAVUZF010000004.1, read as the reverse complement.
CGACCGCGACATCCATATCGCGCCGCCGGCCCACTTGAACGATGTGCGCCCGCTCACTCAAAAACCGCCCCACCTCTTCAATGGGACTCACCGTCGCCGACAACCCGATCTTCTGCACGCGGCCCTCGGCCAACGCCTCCAGCCGCGCCATCGACAACGCCAGATGCGATCCGCGCTTCGACCCCGCCACCGCATGAATTTCATCCACGATCAGCGTGCGCACCGAGCGCAGCATCTGCCGCGACTTCTCCGCCGTCAGCAAAATAAATAACGACTCCGGCGTCGTCACCAGAATATGCGGCGCCTTGCGCGTCATCAACGCGCGCTCCGCCATGGGAGTATCGCCCGTGCGCACCGCCACTCGAATTTCCGGCAGCGCAGCGCCCTCCGCCCGCGCCAGTTCCGCGATCCCCGCCAGCGGAATCTCCAGGTTCACGCGCACGTCATTGCTCAGCGCCTTCAGCGGAGAAACGTAAAGGATTCGCGTCTCGATCCGCCAGTTCGCCCTCGCTTGCGCTGCGCACCAATTCATCCAGAGCGTGCAAGAACGCAGCCAGCGTCTTGCCCGATCCAGTAGGCGCGGAAATCAGCACATCCTCGCCGGATTGAATCACCGGCCAGCCTAATCGCTGCGGCTCCGTGACGCCGGCGAACTGTTCGCGTGAACCATTTTTGAACTACGGGGTGAAAACGGGAAAGCGGCATAAAACAGAAGCCCTGCCTTTTAGCATAGCGTGCCCTTGGCCATCCGGAATCGAGTGTTTATGGTAATCTGAAACGTCGGATAGTGGCCCCATTGAAGGCAGTCTAATCGCGTGAATCCTAATATTTTTCCCCGTAGAAGTGTGTGGCTGGCCGTGTTTGGTCTGTTGGCGCTCGTGCTCGCGTCGCTGCTGCTGCAGGGGTGCGGCAAAGGTGACGAAGTCGCAGCCGACGGCGGCAAGAAGGGGAAGGGCAAAGGCGGACGCGGCGGCGATGGCGGACCCGTACCCGTCGAAGTCGCCAAAGTAGTTCGCAAGTCCGTGCCCATTGACTTGACCGCGGTGGGCAACGTCGAGCCGCTCTCCACCGTTTCCGTGCGCCCGCAAGTCAGCGGACAGATCGCAGGAAGTCTTCATTGAAGACGGCCAATACGTCGCCAAGGACCAGAAGTTATTTCAGATCGACGCGCGTCCGTTTGAAGCGCAAGTCGCGCAGGGCGAGGCCACGCTTTCCCGCGACCGCGCGCAACTGGGGCAGGCGCAAGCCAATCTGGCGCGCGACGTCGCCAACGAAAAATACGCGCGCGAAGCAGCCGAACGTTACGTGGCTTTGTTCACGCAGGGCGTTGTTTCGCGCGATGACCGCGACCGCTTCGCCTCCAGCGCCGACGCGCTCACTCAACTGGTGGTGGCCGATAAAGCCGCCATCGAAAGCGCGCAAGCGCAGATTCAATCCGACACCGCGAACCTGGCGCAGATCAAACTGCAGTTGAGCTTCACCACTATCTACGCGACGCTCGACGGACGCGCCGGCAATGTCACCGTCAAAGCCGGCAACATCGTCACCGCGAATCAGACGGAAGTCTTGTCCATCGCGCAAGTGCAGCCCATTTACGTGACTTTCTCGGTACCCGAAAACCGCCTTGCCGAAATTCAGCGCTACATGGCGGGTACGCGTCTTCCTGTTGAAGCCGCCGGCCAGGACGACTTAGCCACCCCTGAGCACGGCCTGCTGACATTCATCGATAACAACGTCGACACCACCACCGGGACCATCAAGTTGAAAGGCACTTTCCCCAACGCCAACCGCAAACTGTGGCCCGGCGAATACGCCAACGTGACTCTGAAGATGTCCACGCAGCCGAACGCGCTGGTGATCCCGAACCAAGCCATGCAGACCGGGCAGGACGGCAACTACGTCTACCTGATCAACGCCGACCGCGTCGCCGAAGTTCGTCCCATCACCGTCGGGACTGCGCCGCGAGACCGAACTGGTGGTCGACAAAGGGCTCTCCGAAGGCGACACCGTCGTCACGCAAGGCCAGTTGCGCTTGGCGCCCGGCAGCCGCGTGATTCTGCCCGGCGAAAACGGCGGCCGCCGGTCCCCAAAAGTGGCGGCTGACGCGTTACTCGATCACAACGTCGCGATCGAACACCACATCGAGCGTCGTTCCTTGACGCAACTCCACTTCGTTGCCGCGCGACAACAATACTCTCGCCAATCCCACCGCGGTTCCCACGCCGCCGCCGATTCCCGGCGCCTTTGAAGCTGCGATCCGCCAAGCCGCCGATGGCCGCGCCCGTGCCCGCGAGAATCGCCACTTGCCCCGCGTCTTTTCCGCAGCGTGCCCGCCGCCTTCACCTGACTCTCTGCGTCGTCCACTTTCTGCCCGCTCTCGCCCGAATCGACCTCGCTCAAGCGCGGCGAAATCTTCACCATCTTGCCGCCCGCGAAGGTCATGGTCTCGAGCCGTATGCCCAGCTCCGCGCGCCCCTTCACGCGCCCGCTGCGTTTCGAATGCGAGACCGACGCCCTGCACATACGTACCCGGCGGAATCACAATCCGATTGTCGATCGCAACCGGCGTAGCGGTTTGCAAATACACCTGATTGCCTTCCGCCGCCGTGCGCGTGCTGATCGAATTCATCATGCGCAGCAGCACGTGCGTGCCCTTGGGGATCTCCGCGGCTCCCGCGCCAAAACTAAACACAAGCAACGCGGCGGCGAGTTTCATACTGCCACGCTAGCATGAACTTATGAGCGCTGGAATCGTGTTGCACAGCGGCGGACCCACGCCCGTCGTCAACGCCAGCCTGCTCGGCGTGGTCGAAGAAGCGCGCCGCCATCCGCGCATCACGCAACTGTTGGGAGCCCGCTTCGGAATCGACGGCATCCTCAAGCAGGACTTCGTCGATCTGCTCGCGGTGGCTCGCGCGATCGCCGCACACGCCTTCGTCAGCGCTCGGAACGTCGCGCCGTCACGTTGACGACGAAACCCTCGCGGCGATTCTAAAAGTTCTGGCCTCCCGTGGCATTGAATATCTGTTCTACACCGGCGGTAACGGCAGCATGGGAGCCGCCGCCCGCATCGCCGAAAGCAGCAACGTTCGCGTCATCGGCATTCCGAAAACCATCGACAACGATCTCACGCACACCGACCACACCCCCGGCTACGCCACCGCCGCGCGCTTCTTCGCCTGCGCCGTGCGCGACATCGGAGCCGATAACCGCGCCCTGCCCGGCCAAGTCGAATTCATCGAAGTCCTGGGACGCAACAGCGGATGGCTGGTTGCCGCCACTGCCCTGGCGCGCCGCGATCCTGATGACGCCCCGCACCTGATCTACTTCCCCGAGACCCGGCTGCCGCTAGCGCAATTACTCGATGATGTCGATCGCGTCTACCGCCGTCTCGGCCGCTGCGTGGTCGCCGTCTGCGAAGGACAACTCGACGAATCGGGACAGCCGTTCGGCGCCGATGCGCGCCCCAGTTCCGGACGTCCTCTCGCGATGAACCTGGCGCATCGCTTGGCGATGCTGGTAAACGAAAAACTCAAGCTGCGCGCCCGCAGCGAGAAGCCCGGCTTGCTCGCGCGCTCCGGCGCCGCCTATTTTTCGCAGCTCGATTGGGACGAAGCCCGCTTGGCCGGCGAAGCCGCCGTGCGCGCGGCGGTCAACGGACAATCCGGTGTAATGATCACGCTAGAGCGCGAGCCCGGAAGCCTCTACTCGGTGCGCTGCGGAACTGTGCCCCTCGCTGCCGTTGCATCGGCAGAACGCCCCTTTCCCGCCGAGTGGAGAAACGCGGACGGTAACGATGTCAGCAGCGCCTTTGTTCGATTATGCCGAACCCTTGCTAGGCCTGGTTGAGCGTTATAAGCTTCTTTAAGTCGACACTCTCATCGTCCGCCTGCTCGGGCGTGAGCGTCGTCCCCGCCGCCAGCATTTTCCGCGCCGCAATGTGGTCGCCGAAGCGGTTCACGGAATCCACCGCCAGCAACCGCCCCTGCTTGAAATAGAACACCGAGAATTTGCGGTTCTCGATACTGCCGCGCAGCACGGCTTGATCGTGTGTTCCCGATAGCCCCACCATCTGGAAGCGGATTTCATATTGATCCGTCCAGAACCATGGAACATCGCGGTAGGGCGCCGGATTCCCCATGATCGCGCGCGCCACGCACTTGGCTTGATCGACCGCGTTCTGCACCGACTCGAGCCGCGCGCGTCCGCCTGCAAAAAAGTTCGGATGATGCGCGCAATCCCCGATCGCGAAAATATCCGCATCGCTGGTGCGCAGAAATTCATCCACCGTGATGCCGTCATCCACATCGAGTCCGGCCTCGCGCGCCAATTCCACGTTCGGGACCACGCCAATTCCAGCCACCACCACATCCGCATCGACGCGCCGCCCACCGCTCACGATCACTGCGTCTGCCAGCACTTCCTCTACCGCGGTATTCAACACCACGTCCACACCCTGCCCGCGGTGCACGTCCAAAAAGAAATCCGACAGCAGCGGCGAAACCGCGCGCGCCATCAAGCGCGGAGCCGCCTCGATCACCGTCACCGCTTTGCCCGCGACCGCGCGCCGCCGCCGCTACTTCGAGTCCGATGAACCCTCCGCCAATCACCACCACGCCCTGCCGCGCCTCGGCCAACCGCTGCCGCAGTGTCACCGCCTCATCGAGCGAGCGCAGATACAGCACGTTCTCCGCGCCCGGCACCGGCAATGGCCGATTGCGCGCGCCCACCGCCAGAATCAATTGCTCATAAGGTAACGCTGCCGCCTCCGGCCAGATGCACCAGCCGCGCGCCGCGATTGATCTCCGTAACCCGATCGCCCAGGATCAGATCGATGCGCATGCTTCTCGTAGTACGCCAGCGCGCGCAGAAACACGCTGTCGGCTTCCTGCTTGCCAGTGAGAAAATCCTTGGACAGCGGAGGCCGCTGATAGGGCGCATGCGCTTCCTCGCAGATCAGCGTGACCGTGCCGTCGTACCCCAGCGTGCGCAGTGCCGCAGCGGCTTCGAGCCCGGCTTGCCCACCGCCCACGATCACCACGCCGCGCTTGCATTGCGCCTACGTCTGCCGGTCCGGCATCCGCACGATCAGCCCCGCGAACTGCGGCTTCATCTGGATCTGGCAGCTCAGGCGGCTGTTCGGTTTCCGCTCCGCCGCGGTCGCGCCCAGCATCTCTTCCTGTTCTTCACCGATGGGATCGAGCAGATCGAGAAACGCCGGATCGACATACACGTGACAAGTCGCGCACATGCAGCGCGCCGCCGCATTCGGCAACGATGCCGTCGATGCCGTTCTTGACGGCGTTCTCCATGACAGTGGTGCCCACGGGCACATCGATTGTAGTGGTCTCGCCGGTAGACGAGATATAAGTAACGTTAGGCATTTTCAGAATTCAGGTGCGGTAGCGCTCGTCGATCTCCACTTGATAACCCGTGACCAGGCGATTGGTCTCATTCGCCATACCCACGATGGCCATCAACTCCGCGAACTGCGCGTCCGACATGCCGGCCTTGCGGGCCGCGGCGGTGTGCGAAGCAATGCAGTAGCCGCACTGATTGCTGGTCGAGACCGCCAGATAAACCATTTCTTTCGTCAGCGGATCGAGCGCGCCCGGCGCCATGATCTGCTTGACCGATTCCCAAGTGCGCCGCAGCGTCGCCGGATCGTGCGCCAGCGCTTTCCAGAAATTGTTGATGTAATCCGTCTGCCGCGAGGCCATGATGTCGTCGTAGACGGCCTTCACTTCCGGCGGCGCGTCCGCGTACTCGATAAATCCCAGCGTAGCCATTTTAATTTCGATTCCCCTGCGGTTCTGTGCGCCCTGCCAGCGCCTGCACCACCGGCCCGCCGCACACCCCGACCCCGGTATTCAGCAGCGCGTTCAAGAAATTGAAGAGCACCGAATACACCGTCTGCTCGGTCACCGGAGCCTTGTTCGGCAGCCGGAACGAAGCCGGCAATTCTTTATTGATCTGCAGCCGCACCGAATACGGCAGCGCCCGCCCGCTGCGATCGCGCTGATTGGCGAGCTGAATCGGAGTCTGCAGCACCGCCCCGCTGGTCCCGTCGACATAAAACTGGCAGCGCGAAAACCATCCCAGGTTCGCCGGATCGGCCGCGTCGAACAGCAGCAGCGGCGCCTGCCGGCTTTCCGCGTTCAAGTCCAGCAACACCCGCCGCGACTCTTCCTCGAAGCGAAACTCAAACCCAGCCTGCCGCGCAATGTTCTCGATGAACTCCCGGTCGAGCTCCAGCAGCAACAATTTATGCGGGCCAGCTTGCAGGACTTGCATTCATCGTTATTCTAGCAGTCAAGGGAAAAAAGAATAAAGATCGGAACTGTTCTTCCGGGATTGAGGCGAGACTAACGGCGAATCGCCGAGAGAGGGCCTTTCAGGATTTCTCCATCTTTGAGAAAGGCGATTTCGTCCGATCGACTGTAAACTTGGCGATCCGCAAGTGTCAACATCCGCAAATTCACCTCCGCAACAGCAACTGCATCGACCGTCACCGCGTGTGGTCCTGGATGGTCTTGATCCCCAATTAGTGCGTGCCTTATGTCCAGGGGAAAAACCGTCTGTTTGTAGGCAAGGCTTACCGGGTTGTCGCAGGTGATGAAGTCAGGCGCATCGTCTTTAGCAATCAACAAAGACCAATATCGCGAACTGACGGAGGCCAGGATGTTCTCAAAAGCAGAAAGTTCGGTGTGAGTGTGGACTTGAGGAGGAATTTCAAAACGATACTTACCTGTTCGAAACCGTTCGAACGGAACATCCAAGTTCTCGGAAATGAACCCACCGTCGCGAGCTTGCCGGATATGTTGGTCGTACAGCTTCTTGTCAGATTGGAGCAAGTCTAGGAGCAGCCGGTACTCGTGTTGCCGAGCAATCGTCATCGACCGTCGCATTGTGGGATTGCGAATTGCGAACAACGCTATCAGGTTCAGAACGTAGCTAAATTCGTTATCTCCCGGTATCTGCTGCTCGCTACAAATCTCCTGGATTACCGATGAAGTCTTCCCCTCTAGTTTTCCGAAGAAAGTTTCCAGAACGTCTGGTGGTTGACCCGTAATTTCCACGCGATTGAAATCGAGTTCATATGCAACATGCTTGGGCTTCTGTCGGAAAAATTGATTCGCCGTCAAATCAAGCACGCAGAGCCTGCCATTCCTCGTGCCCGTGTCAGTGAAGCGAGCCAAGTAGAATTTCGAGATGAAGTGATGCTTTCGCGAAACTTGTTCCGTAAGCATAGCCGTTTCAGAACCGGTGTGCCACAACCGTATATTGGAAGATGTGTCCTCACTGCCTCCCAGAGCCCTGGTCCTTTTCGATATCGATGGCACGTTGCTTCGCCGCGCGGGGCCGCATCGTCACGACGCCCTGGCCGTGGCCGTCAGGAACGCCACCGGAATCGCAGCCACCCCCGAAGGCGTCGCGGTTGTCGGCATGCTCGACCGCGCAGGCCCCGCCCAATTCAATCCTGTTCCGCCCGGTGTAAACTAACGAGTTTAGTGGGTGCACCGCTTTCATGCCTGAAGGAGCCTGTAATAAGTGCGGCGAATACAACGAACTTGTCCTTGAGGGCTGCGTCTGCCGCAGTTGCAGCGAAGCCCTCGACAATCTGTGGGGTGACTTCGCCGCGACGGACTGGGTGCTCATAGCCACACACGACTCCGTTCTTCGGGGCATCATGGAGCAATCCTCCCCTGAGCGGCTTGAAGAATGGTTGTCAACGCGTTTCCGGCATCTCAACCGGAATGCGACGTATGCGGAAATGAAATCACAGTGGGCCACTTGGTCAAGAGGGTCCGACGATCGGTCGATTGGACCAGCGTCACCCGACGACATTGGACGCCTCGCACTGCTCTATCCAGCTTGGGCGAATCAGCGCGACATTCCTATTATTCGACCGGCAACTACTGATGAGATCGTAAAACACGACAAGTCTCTGCGTAGCGGGCAGATGTCCAAGGAGATGGGCAAGATAGCTGCCAAATGGGGCTTCGATGACGAGGGGCGGCCCCTCGAAGGGATCTGGGACGACGAAGCCCGAAGGCGCGCAGCCCGCGCTTACGAAGAGACTAGGACTAGAGTTGAACAACTCGGCTTGGCGGAAGAGTGGAAAGATCTCCAACAATCCGTCGAGCAATATAAAGCATTCGAAAGATCGGGTGTAGGTATCGACGAATTCGGGTCGACCCGTCCAAGCAGTCGCCCGCCGCATGAGGGAAGTCCAGAGCACGGGCTTGCGCAAGTCGCGGGCATGTCCGACTTGAAGGAACAGCTCATGCAAGAAGTGATTGGGCCCTTCAAAGACCCTGATCTCCACCGCCGATACCGCGTGTCACTCCCGAATGGAATCCTACTCTACGGACCTCCGGGATGCGGCAAGACGTATATAGCGCGCGCCTTGGCTGATGAGCTCGGTTGGTCGTTCCAGTACTGTCGCCCGTCTGATGTTGCGAGCCCGTTCATTCACGACACCGTAAGCAGAATACGAGCGATATTCTCCACAGCAATAGAAAAGGCTCCGTCAATCGTGTTCATTGATGAGTTTGAGGCATTTGTCCCAGCCCGTTCAGAACTCGGAAGCCACCAGCAGTACAAGGCTGAAGAAGTGAACGAGTTTCTTGCGAACCTCGAAGGCTGTGCGGAACGTAAGGTCCTGGTTATCGCAGCAACTAATGAGCCCGAAAAGATCGATCCGGCTGTGCGACGGAGCGGACGCTTCGATAAGCTGATCCTAATTCCGCCGCCCGACGCCGAAGCCCGTAGGGCGATGCTTGATTTTCACCTTGACGGACGCCCGGTAGAGGAATCAGTCAACACCGCCGCAATCGCCGCAGTGCTCGAAGGGTTCGCGGCTAGTGACATCAAACTGCTGGTGGATGAAGCCGCTAGAATGGCGCTGAGAGCCGCAGAATTAATCTCGACACACAACTTGTTAACCGCGTTGGACCGGGTGCCTTCCTCGATCACGGCAGAGGACATGCATCGCTATTCCGCATTCCGGTCACGCGGTACCGTATAACTGCCGGGATACTTTACCATCCAACGCGCATTGCATCTTTGTGATCGATTCGGACCGAGTCTTGTTGACAGACGTTGTCATATCTAACAACATGAAATAGATGCAAGTGACGCGCGGCAGCGGGAACGTGTTCCGTGATCTGGGACACGAGAATGCGGATATCGAACAGTTCAAGGCGATCCTGGCCGCCGAAATCATCAAGGCTCTCGACCGCGAAGGCTTGAGCGTGCGCGGCGCCCATGGCCGCACGGGCACGGCGGCGGCCGACTTCTCGCGCATCCGTAATGCCGACCTCGGGCGCTTCACCGTCGATCGCCTCATGTCGATCATCAACCGTCTGGGATCGCGCGTCGAGGTGAAAGTGAAAGTCCGGCGCGTGGAAACGTCCGGGCACGCCGCATGGCAGTAGAACCTCCCAAGGCCCTGGTCCTTTTCGATATCGACGGCACTCTCCTGCGCCGCGCGGGGCCGCACCATCGTGAAGCTCTTGCCGCAGCCGTGAAGAAAGTAACCGGCATCGTCACCACCACTGAAGGCGTCCCAGTCGCTGGCATGCTTGATCGCGACATCCTCACTGCGATGCTCCGCCGCGAAGGCGCATCCTCCGCACTCATAAGCCGGCATATGCCGGAAATCGTCGAGTACGCGCAACGCTTCTATCTGCGCACTTGTCCCGATTTGCGCCGCAGAGTCTGCCCGGGTGCACGGATGCTCCTTTATAAGCTCTGGCGGCGCGGCATCCCGGCGGGCCTGGTCACCGGGAATCTCACACGCATCGGCTGGACCAAGATGGAACGCGCCGGACTCCGCCGTTACCTGCACTTCGGAGCATTCGCCGAAATGGCGCAGGATCGCGCGGACTTGGTGGGGATCGCCCTGCGCCACGCGCGCCGCGAAGGGTGGATCGATCGCAACAGTCCAGTGGCGTTGATCGGCGATCATCCCAACGATATTCGCGCCGCCAAGGCCAACGGTGTGCGCTCGGTCGCGGTCGGCACAGGCTTAGTCGGAACGGCGGAATTGGCGCGACATGCGCCCGATGTTCTGGTGCCGGACATGCGGAAGTTGTCAACTGACATGCTGCTCTACACTGAATAGAGAGGATCTTATGACCGAACACGGCTACACCGTTATCTACGAAGCCCTGTCTGAAGGCGGCTATCAGGTCCTTGTACCGGCGCTGCCCGGCATCGTTACTTTCGGCCGGGGTCTCGAGGAGGCGCGCGAAATGGCGCGCGATGCGATCGTATGCCACCTCCGCGGCCTGCTAAAAGACGGTGAGGAGATTCCCGAAGATCCGTTCGCCCGCACGCAACCTCTCATCGAAGAACTAAAAGTCACCGTCTAGGCCGGAATGCCGCCCAAATTCGCCAGCCTGAAGCCACGTGTGGTCATACGCGCGCTGCAGAAAGGCGGTTTTGCCATTCACGAGCAAACCGGTTCGCACGTACAGCTCAAACACCCGAGCAAGCCCGGTCGCGTTACGGTTCCGAATCACGAGCGGTTTGACTTGCCGAAGCACATCGTCAAAAGCATTGTTCGACAAGCCGGTTTAACCAACGCTGAGTTCTTTGAGCTGCTGGATCGATAGCGGTCGCACTCTGGCCGATCTCACTTCGCGGGCGGGAAACGCATAATCCGCGCCGAGCGGATCAGCCACTTGCCGTCGCGCTTCACCATCACGTAGAGCGCATGACCTGTGGGCTCGACGCCGCCATAAGTAGCGTCCACCAACGCGACGTCGTCGCCCAGAAAGCTGTAGTTGATGGGCTCGACCTTGAACACGCGATTTGGGTTCGGCGCCTGATTCAAAGTTTTCTCAATCGCCGCGCGGCCCTTGGTCATCTCGCGCGCGGCCGAGCCCCATTCGTCGCCGTCCTCCGTATAGAACAACGCCTGCGCGTGTCCTTCGCCCACGGTGCGGGCGGCGGCGTAGCCGTATAACTGCGCTTTGATAGCGGCTTCGTCGGCGGAGCGCGAAGTCTCAGCCGGCGTGCAAACGGCGCTCATCAGCGTCAGCCCCATCACGATCGAAAATCGATTCATGGGTACCAGTATGCCTTTTCTGCGCCTACTTGCCAAACCGGGCTATTTGTGCACTTGACGTTTGTGGTAGCATAGGATTGCTTTCATGGATAACCTCCTCGAAGCAAACCCCCACCAACGGAGTTGAAGACAATCACCGAATGAGTTTTACCGTATTCCTGGGCAATTTGCCCGCTTGGGTAACCGCGGACGATATCAAGGGCTGGCTCAGTGCCGAGAACCTGGTCGCGGACGCAATTAAAGTAATCCGCAATCCCGAAACGCAGGAGTCCAAGGGCTTCGCGTTTATTGACGCTCCGAATGCCGAGGAAATGAACTCGATCATTCGCCGCTTCGACCGGGCGCCCCTTGAGGATCGCTTACTGCGCGCCAATCCCGCCCAGCCTCCCAAGCCGAAAGGCCAGAGCGGCCCAGGGTCGGGGCCACCCGGTGGACGTCCGAACGCTGGTCCGTCCGCTTCGGGCGGCGCGCCGGCTGCCGGGCCACAGGGTCAAGGTGCGATGGGCGACCGTCCTCCGCGCCGCGCCAGGAAACCGGCGGGCGGCGGCGGGATGCGGCGTCAAGGCATGAACGGCGGTCCGCAAAGTGCCTTCGCGGAAGAACTGGCCAAGGCCCTTTAGTAGTGAATAGCGGGGCGGACCTTCGGTCCGCGTTCGACCTCCAGGTCGAACCGGCGCCCGACGCTACAAGTTTGCCTATCACGGCCGAGCCGGCCAGGAGGCCGGCAGCAGACCAGAGGTCTGCCCCACCTGACCGTTCGGTGCTATACTAGCTGCCTAAAGAAAAGCCAACGGGCGCCGCGTTTAGCAGGGAAGCGGGCCGGACGGGGGAGGCCAATTCTTGTGATCGACCTGCTTATCATACGTACTCTTTTTGTCGCCGTGCTCGCCTGCGCGGCGTTTTTCCTTCATCCTTTCAATCTGGACGGCCCAGTAGCGGCAGCCGTGGGCGCGCTCGTGGGCGCCGGCGTGGTCCTGTTCGAGTTCCGCATCCGCCAAGTCAGCCTGAAGAAACTGATCGGCGCGGCGTTCGGCAGCGTCCTGGGGATTCTGGGAGCTTACCTGATTTCGCTGGTGATCGAACACGCCGTTCCCGGTAACAAAACCACCATTCCGTTCGTCGAGGTGGCGCTGCTCGCCTGGATGACTTACTGCGGATTGGTCGTCGGCGCGGCCAAGGGCGACATGCTCAATCTGGCGGCGCTGGGCGGATTGTTCGGCGGCGAGGGCGGGTCCAAGCACTCTTTCAAGATTCTCGACACCAGCGTCATCATTGACGGCCGCATTGCCGACATTGTTGAAACCGGCTTCGTCGATGGAGCCCTGGTGATCCCCCAGTTCGTTCTGCACGAACTGCAACTGGTGGCCGATTCCTCCGATTCGATGAAACGCAACCGCGGGCGGCGCGGGCTCGACGTCCTGCAGCGCATCCAGAAAATGCCGCAGTTGACCATCCAGATCGTCGAAGAAGATTTCCCCAACGTGCGCGAAGTGGACATGAAGTTGATCGAGCTCGCCAAAGTCTACGCCTGCAAGATCGTGACCAACGATTTCAATCTGAATAAAGTCGCGCAACTGCACGGCGTCGAAGTGCTGAACATCAACGAGCTGGCCAACGCGCTGAAGCCTGTCGTGCTCCCCGGCGAGCTGATGCGGGTATTCATTCTTAAAGAAGGCAAGGAATATAACCAGGGCGTCGCCTATCTCGACGATGGCACCATGGTGGTGGTGGACAACGCGCGCAAAATGATCTCGAAGACCATCGATATCGCGGTGACCAGCGTGCTCCAAACCACCGCCGGCAAAATGATTTTCGGGCGCTTCGACGATCGCGTGCATGCGGTCCACGGCGCCCCGCACCACGCGGTGGCGGCGAAAGACAATGGCGGGCCGGCGAAAGAGCGCGCGCTGCCCGAGCAGATTTCGGTAACCGGGGCGGGCTCCTAAGCCGTCCCAACAGTTACAATCGTAAACACGACCATGAAAGTCTCCGTCATCCTTCCCGCCGCGGGCTTGGGAACGCGCATGGGCCGGGAAAAGTCGGGCACCAGCCGCAAGCAATTCATGCTGCTCGAAGGCGCTCCGATTCTGGTGCACACCACCCGCAAGTTCGCCCACTGCCCCTCGGTTACCGAGATTGTTGTCGCCCTGCGCGGCGAAGATCTGGAGTGGGCGCGCGGCCTTATCCAGCAACTGCATCTGCCCAAGCCGGTGCGCTTCGTCGAGGGCGGGGATAGCCGCCAGCAGTCTGTTGAAAACGCGCTGGCCTCGCTCGCTCCCGACACCAATTTGGTCGCGGTGCACGATGCGGTGCGGCCATTTATCGATTCCGAACTGGTGGAAAAAGTGATCGCCGAGGCCGCCCACGCCGGCGCGGCGATTGTCGGGCATCGTGCCCGTCGATACCGTGAAGCGGGTTCACAAAAACAAGATTCGCGATACGCTGCCGCGCGAGCACCTGGTGCTGGCGCAGACTCCGCAGGTGTTCCGCTTCGATCTGCTGAAGCGCGCGTTTGAGAGCGCGCGGCGCGACGGCTTCACGGGTACCGACGAATCGAGCTTGGTCGAGCGCCTGGAAGAAGTGGAAGTGAGCGTGGTGCAAGGCAGCGACCGCAACATCAAGATCACGCGTCCCACCGATATGGAACTGGCGCGGCTGTTTCTTTCCGAAGAAGCCGAGCGGCAGACCGCCTCGTGAGCGAGTTTCGTACCGGCCTGGGCTGGGATGTCCACCGCATCGCGCCCGGGCGTCCGCTCATCATCGGCGGCGTGACCATTCCTTCCGAGTTCGGACTCGACGGGCACTCCGACGCTGACATCTTATTGCACGCCGTGACCGATGCGCTGCTCGGTGCAGCCGCGCTGGGCGACATTGGCATGCATTTCCCGGACACCGATCCGCAGTGGAAAGGCGCCGCCAGCGCGCGATTTCTGGAGCACGCCGTGGCGCTGTTGAGTTCAGAACGGTTTCACGCTGGTGAACGTCGACACCACGGTGATTCTGGAAAAACCCAAGCTCAAGAATTACCGCGAGGCGATTCGCGAGTCCCTGGCGCGCGCGCTGGCGCTGCCGGTCGATCGCGTTTCGGTAAAATTCAAAACGGCCGAAGGCGTGGGTCCCGTGGGACAAGGCTTGTCGGCTGAAGCGCAAGCGATCGTGACCATCAAATCGTGAGAACCAGTTTGCCCATGGTCTTGCGGCTTTCGAGATCGGTGTGGGCTTGCGCGGCATCCGCCAACGGGTAAACGCGCTCGATCAACAGGTCTAATTTTTTATTGAGAATCCAGCCCAGCACGTCGCTGGAGCGCCACTTGATCTCGTCGGGCGAAGCGTAGTTGCCGAGTGTCGGGCGCGTGAGAAATAGCGACCCTTTGTTCTGCAACAGCGAGGGATCGACGGGTTTCACGGGGCCGCTCGATTGTCCGAACAAAGCCATCATGCCGCGTGGCTTCAGGCAGTCGATGCTCTGCATGAACGTAGCATCGCCGACGCCGTCGTAAACCACATCGACGCCTTTGCCGTCGGTCAGGCGCTTCACTTCCGCGACTACATCCTGCTCGCGATAAAGAATCACATCGGCGGCGCCGGCCGCGCGCGCGACCTCGGCTTTTTCGCGAGTGCCGGCGGTGCCGATCACGCGTCCGCCGCGCAGCTTGATCATCTGCGAGATCAGGCGTCCGGTGCCTCCGGCGGCGGCGTGCACCAGGCGCCGTGTGGCCGGGCTCGATGGGAAACGTTGAATGCGTGAGGTAGTGCGCGGTCATGCCTTGCAGCATGGCGGCGGCGGCCTGGCGCAACTCGAGGCCCGCGGGAACCTTCACCAAAAAGTGCGCCGGCACCGCGGCGTATTCGGCGTAGCTGCCACGCGACATGGCCCAGGCGACGTGATCGCCAGCTCGCAATCCACTGACACCTTCGCCGAGAGTTTCGACGGTACCCGCGCCTTCCATGCCCAGCACGGCGGGGAACGGAATCTTGTAAAGGCCGGTGCGCTGATAGACGTCGATAAAATTCACGCCCGCCGCGGCGAGCTTCACCAGTACCTGGCCGGCGGCGGGTTCGGGCTTCGGCAAATCGCCGTAACGGAGGACGCTGGCGTCGCCGTGTTGTTCGATGAAAACAGCTTTCATGTGAGTCGGATCCTTCGTTTAGTATGCACTACAGCCGCGAAAAGCAACAGAAAAGCCAGTGAAAAAGGGAATAATAGCAGACGCCCGAGAGCGGGCGCGATCGCCGAACCGCTCAGCCCCAGGCGGACGCGCAGGAATTCCAGGATGTTCGGCCAGTGGCCGCAGTCGACGAAAAGAAATCCCGCGAATTCGTTGATGACGAAAAGTTTCGCGGGCAGGCGCGCGGCCAACATCCATTTCCATTTGGTCATGATGGGCTCGTTCGAACACAGGATGCCGACCACGGTATATTCGCGCGCGCTCAATTCCTTGTAGAGACGTCCGCGCGCGCTGGGGCCAGATGTAATCCTGCACGCGATACACGCGGCCGCGGAAACCGAGGGGCGTGTTTTCGTGGCAGGTGACCAAGTCGAGTTCCATGGCGTCGCCATAGATATCGTTGAACTGCGGGATCAGGCGATCGAACACGGCGCGCGAGCCGCTCTCGACCAGGAGCACGCGCGTAAACGGAGGAATGGCGCGGGTGAAAATGTGGCGCAAGACACTACTCTACCAAGATCGGTTTTTCGAAATCCGTGCCGTTCTCGCTTCCATCCTCCTCACAAAAAATCCTAACGGGGCCCCTCAAGCCGGCATTAACCCGTGAAGCTTCCCTTTAAGGAGGAAACCCGGCGATCTAGGAGAGACCACCTACCGAGCGGGACGGAGTTCCAGTGCTCCGCTACTACCACACCGCTGTTACGCTTTGCGAAAGAGTCTAGAATTCCGCTCACGTGGCCCTTGGCCCCCGGTGGGTGGGACGGGCTCTCACGTACGCAAGCTTACGGCATGGTGGTGGAAGGGAGGGAAAAGTCAAAGTGCTAAGTGGCTGTTGCGGTGGATTTACTGTAACGGACCGACTTAGGACTGTCGGTTTCCGATGTTGCAACCCGGGCCGACTATCCTACATTCGCGCCGACAACGATACGGCTGCTGAACGTCTTGGCCGGGCGCTGTTGAGTCATGTCGAACTATTGCAGGATTTTCCGCGTCTCGGCAGACTGGTGGCCAACCGTAGCGGCGTTCGCATTCTGACTCATTTCCAATTGGGATCTACTATCGCATCCACGATCACGCCAGATTGATTGAAATTCTTCATTTCTGGCACGGGTCACGTCGGGAGCCGTGAAGCCCGCTATAATGCCTGCTTGCAGCTTTCCTTCATTGACTGGGCGGTGGTTGCGCTGTACTTTCTGTTCAACCTCTCGATCGGGCTGTACTACAAATCCCGCGCGGGGAAGAGCGTGGACGAGTTCTTTCTCTCGGGGCGCAACATTCCTTGGTGGCTGGCGGGGACTTCGATGGTCGCCACCACTTTCGCGGCCGACACGCCGCTGGCGGTCACGGGGATGGTCGCTAAGGGCGGCATCGCGGGCAACTGGCTGTGGTGGAACATGGCGGCTAGCGGGCTGCTCACCGTTTTTTTCTATGCGCGGCTGTGGCGGCGGTCGGGGGTGATGACCGACATCGAGTTCTCTGAAATTCGCTACGCGGGGAAGCCGGCGGCGTTTTTGCGCGGGTTCCGCGCGCTGTATCTGGCGATTCCGATCAACTGCATCATCCTGGGCTGGGTGAACAAGGCGATGGTGGATATTCTCACGCTGATTTTGGGCGTCACCAAGCTGCAGGCGCTGATGATTGTGCTGGGGATGATCGCGCTGACTTCGTCGATCTCCACGCTTTCCGGGTTGTGGGGCGTGCTGGTCACGGACATGTTTCAGTTCGTCATCAAGATGGGCATGGTGATTGTGCTGGCGGTGTACGCGGTGAACGCGGTCGGCGGGATCGACGCGATGAAGGTGAAGCTCGCGGCGGTCGATGCTACGCGCGGCGGACAAGGCTCGGTGCTGAGTTTCGTGCCCGATTTGAATTCGGCTTGGATGCCGCTGATCACCTTCTTCGTTTATATTTCGCTGAACTGGTGGGCCACTTGGTATCCGGGAGCGGAGCCGGGAGGCGGCGGTTATATCGCGCAGCGCATGTTCTGCGCGAAGGACGAGAAGAATTCGCTGCTGGCCACGCTGTGGTTCAATGTGGCGCATTATGCGGTGCGGCCGTGGCCTTGGATTTTGGTCGCACTGGCGTCGCTGATCCTGTTTCCGGGGTTGAAGGATCCGGAGACGGGCTACATCCGCGTGATGATCGCGCATCTGCCGCCGTCGCTGCGCGGACTGATGGTGGCGGCGTTCGCGGCGGCTTATATGTCGACGATCGCAACCCAGCTCAATTGGGGCGCGAGCTATCTGGTGAACGATTTCTACCGGCGCTTCTTGAAACCGAATGCCTCGCCGCATCATTATGTGAACGCGTCTAAAGTGGCGACGGTGCTGCTGACGATTGTCTCGGCAGTGGTCACGTTTTATCTGGATTCGATCGCGGGCGCGTGGAAGATGCTGCTGGTAACCGGCGCGGGAACGGGCAGCGTCCTATTGTTGCGCTGGTATTGGTGGCGCATCAACGCGTGGAGCGAGGTATCGGCGATGATCGCGGCGTTTGTTACGTCGATCACACTGCAGGGTGTTTTGCACATGGATTCGGACGACCCGCGCAGTTTCGCGTGGATCATGATTATCACGGTGAGCATCACGACAGTGGTGTGGCTGGCGGCGACGTTCCTCACTCCGCCGGAGCCGCGCGAGGTGCTGGTGGCGTTCTACCGGCGGACGCGGCCGTCGCTGGCGGGATGGAAACCGATCGCAAAGCTGGCGCCGGATGTGAAGCCGGTGAGCGATCTCGGACGCAATGCGATGGATTGGGTGGCGGGATTGGTGCTGATTTATGGAGTCTTATTCGGCACGGGCAAGTTGCTGCTGCATGAAACTGGATTGGGAACGGGACTGCTGGCATGCGGCCTGGCGGGCGGCGCGGTGATCTATTTCGATTTGTCGCGAAGGGGGTGGAGTGCGGTTATTGAGTAGTTTGCTGTTGTTTGCAGCTGGTCGCGGCTGCGGGTCCGGCGGAGTTCGGGCAGGCAGAACTCGACGCCGCGATGGCGCAGCGCAAGCTCAAGTGGAAGAACCAGGTGGAACTGAGCCTGGATGCGCCCGATACTTTTCGCATCGAGCCTTACAGCATGGGCGGCGCGCACATCACGGGCGGCGATTTGCGTGGATTGATGTACGGGCTGCTCGAAGCGGCCGAGCAGATTCGCGATTCGGGACATTTTACGAAAACCATCGGCATTCCGGCGGCTTCGCTGCGCGGGGTGCGGATTGTGATGACGCCCGAGTTGGAGCAGGCATCCGAGGAATTTCTGGAATTCGTATTTCCGCATGCTGGCGCGGAATCGGTTCAACCGGGTGCATGTGGAGTTTCAGGCGCATCGATGCGCCTTACATGCTTGCCGCAGTTTCTATCGCGCACGGCGGCGGATTATGGAATCGATTTCACGCTGGGGATTGGCGCCGGCGTCACCGCGGAGGAGTTGGCGCATGCGCTGATTGTTTGTCCGTCGATTCGCGGTGTAGCGCTCGAAGACGCGAGCTCGCAGACCGCGGTTTTTTCGGCGCTGCGGGTGGCGGGGCGGCGGGTCACGCTGGATCTGGATGGCGCTACGGCTGAGCCGGCGGTTCTGCAAGCGGCGCTTGCGGAGGGGGTGCCGGTGCTGCGTCCGGCGGCGGCTTGGCCTCCGAGTTTCGAGGTGGCTGCCGCCGATCGATGCGGCGAATGCGGAGGCGCATCCGGTTTTTTACGAAGTCATGGGGCGACTGAGTTACGATCCGAAGAGCAAGCCTGAGTACCGTTGCGGCGCGGGAGATTGGGTTGTGGGTTGCGGCGGCGCAGCAGTCGAATCTGGGTGGGTCGGATTATGTGGGGCGGCGGGAGAAGCGGTACGAGGCGGGTCGGCGAAGTTCACGCCGCCTGAAATCGCGGAGCGGCTGGACGCGGCGGCCGCGCAAGTAGGCGACACCGCCGACCCCGATCTGCGATTGCTGGCGGAGCTTGCGCGGGAACAAGCGGCGCAGTTACGGACTGCGTCGAGTGGGCGAGCGCCGGCGAGGGGGATGGCTCCCGTGTGGAACCACATGCCTCCGGCTTCGGCGCCGTCGGAGCAGCCGCTGACGTTGACGCTCCATCTCGCACAGCCGAAAACGGTGAGTGCGGTGCGGCTACATTTCCGGCCTACCGATCCGGCAGCGGCTACGCAGGTGATCGAGCAAGCGGCGAAAGCAGAACTCACGTTCACCATTCCTGGACGGGAAATCACGGGCAATTGGGATCTGCAATATTTTTTTGAGTTGCTCAACGCGGACGGCAGCGGATGGTTTGCGCCGGACCCGTTGACGGCCACTCCCTACTGGGTAGTGCACGTGATCGCGCCGCACACGGGGCGGAATTAGAGATCCCTAATAGAGGATGCGGGTGCGGATGGTGCCGGCCACCTGATCCAGGCGTTTGCGCAAGGCCATGGAGACGGCGCGGTCGGGGGCTTCGATGTCGATCACCACGTAACCGATTTTGGGATTGGTCTGCAGAAACTGGCCGGTGATGTTGATGTGTTTCTCCGAGAAAACTTGATTCACTTCCGACAGCACGCCGGGCTGATTGCGGTGAATGTGCAGCAGGCGGTGCTGGCCGGGATAGGCGGGCAGCGACACTTCGGGGAAGTTGACGGCTCCGAGCGTCGAGCCGTTGTTGCTGTACTTGAGTAGCTTGCTGGACACTTCGAGTCCGATGTCGTGCTGGGCTTCCTGAGTGCTGCCGCCGATGTGCGGCGTGAGAATCACGTTGTCGCGGCCGCGCAGGGGAGAAACGAAGGGGTCGGTGTTGCTCTTGGGCTCCTTGGGGAAGACGTCGATGGCGGCGCCGCTCAAATGCCTCGAATCGAGAGCGCATACCAGCGCGTCGATATCGACGACGTGTCCGCGCGACGCATTGATGAGACTCGCGCCCTGCTTCATGCGGGCGATGCGCGGCGGCATCGATCAGGCTGGTGGTCTCCGCGGTTTCGGGCACGTGCAGCGTGACCACGTCGGCGGCTTCGAGCAGCGCTTCGAGCGTGGGCATGGCGCGCGCGTTGCCCAGCGCGAGTTTCATTTCGATGTCGTAGAAGACCACCTGCATGCCCAGGGCTTCGGCCAGCACGCCGACTCTGAGTGCCGATGTGGCCGTAGCCGACGATGCCCAGCGTTTTGCCGCGCGCCTCGCGGGAGCCGGCGGCGGTCTTGATCCACTCGCCGCGATGGGCGGCGGCGTTGCGTGCCGGGGATGCCGCGCATCAGCAGCACGATTTCGGCCAGCACCAATTCGGCCACGCTGCGGGTATTCGAAAACGGCGCGTTGAAGACCGGGATGCCGCGGTCTTGCGCGGCTTCCAAGTCCACCTGGTTCGTGCCGATGCAAAAGCAACCGATGGCGGTGAGGTGGCGCGATGCTTCGAGCACGCCGCGCGTCAACTGGGTGGCGGAGCGGATGCCCACGATGTAGGCGTCACGCGCGGCCTCGATCAACTGCGGCTCCGGCAGCGCTTTCTGATGTAAGTCGATGTTGGAATAGCCGTCCGCGCGGAAGGCGTCGACGGCGCTCGCGTGAACGCCTTCGAGCAGAACGATTTTCATCTTATCTTTGGAAAAGGAGGTATCCGGCATGAATGAGGGCCCGAACTAATAGAGTGTCACACTTGACCCGCCGAAATACTGTTTTTGCAGCGGTAGAGACACCATTTTGAAACCAAAAATTCATTTGCATCGCCTCCCCGAATTGCTTATCCTTAGAAAATAAGTTTAGTAAGGTGTCAGCTCTGTCCTAAGAACCCGTCAGTCTTGGGCGTGGTTTGAACGTTCGCTAAAGGGACGACTCGAATTCTATGAAAAAACAAATGATGATCAGAGGATATGTGTTTTCCGCGTGGCTCGGAGCCGCGGCAATGCTGTTATTTTCCAGTGTCTTAGTGGCGCAGAATTTCGGCGCCGGCACCATTACCGGAACGGTGACGGACCCCAACGGCGGCGCGGTGCCGGGGGCCGCGGTGGCAGTACACAATATCAATACGGGGGCGACGCTGTCGCTGGTGACCAACGGAGCGGGGCTTTATGTGGCGCCGTTTCTGCAGCCCGGCAGTTACGAGATCACCGCCAACAAGGCTGGTTTTGGCAAGATTTTGCGGCAGAATCTCACACTGCAAGTGGGCCAAACCTTGACGGTTGACATTCCGCTGCCGCTGGCAAGCACCACGGAGACGGTCACGGTGACTGGCGAAACATCGGTGGTGGACACGCAAAAGACGGACATGTCCGAGGTGATCGATTTAACCCAGCAACAGAACCTGCCGCTGGCCGGCCGGCGCTGGGAGAGTTTCGCGCTGATGGCGCCGAACGTCACTAACGACGGTCAGCACGGGGCTGGTGTCCTATCGCGGGATTTCGGGTCTTTACAACAACAGCGCTGTGGACGGCACCAACAACAGTCAGGCGTTCTTCTCGGAAACCAAGGGCCGCACCGACCATTCCTTATATTTACAGCATGGATTCCATTCAGGAATTCCAGGTGACGTCGAGCAACTATAGCGCGGAACTGGGGCAGGCGGCCGGCGGCATCGTCAATGCCGTGACCAAATCCGGCACCAATGCTCTGCATGGCGATTTGTTCTACTTCTTGCGCTATCCCACCTGGAACGCTCTCGACCCGATCACAGAAGTCCAAGGGCATCTACACTCAGCCGGTGCACCAGCAACAGCAATTCGGCGGCAGCGTGGGCGGGCCCGTGATCAAGGACAAACTGTTTTATTTCTTTACCTACGATGGGTCGCGCAAGGTCAATCCCATCAGCTTCACCAGCACGTCGGTTTCCCGACATTGAGCTGCGGGCTGATTGCCGGTGGCGGCCGTGCGCGGCGGCGAAGAATTACTTGAATTCGCTGCTGGGGGCCTACCCGCGGTTTCAGAATGAAGATGTCGGCTTTGGCAAGCTGGACTATCAGTTTACGCCCGCCAACCGCGTGAGCGCGTCTTTCAATCTGGATGATTTCAAGTCACCCAACTCCTACAACACCGCCACCACCTCGAACAACAATTCCAATTCGGCAAACGGTACGGCCGTGACCCACGAGCGTATTTTCGTCGCCAACTGGGATTCGACGATCACGCCGACCACGATCAACAACTTCCGCTTTCAGTGGTCGCAGGATCTGGAAATTATCGGCGCCAACGGCACGGCCCCCAGCGTTACCATCACCAACATCATGGCGTACGGCTTGCCCAACGCGCTGCCGCGGCCGGCGTTCCCGAATGAGCATCGCATGGAATTCTCCGACGTGCTTTCGAAGACCGTGGATACGCATACCTTCAAAGCCGGCGTGGATGTCAACGTGATTCACGAATTGCTGATCAACCTGTTCCAGGGCGGCGGCGTTTATAACTACAACGGCGCGGCCGCACGGCTTTCGACTAACTGGGCGGCCGATGTGCAGGGTATCAACCTGGGAGACGGGCTCACCGGCCGGCACTGGAGCACGTTCGTCCAGGTGACGGACCCGGTCACGGGCGTCGGCAAGGACGATTTCTATAACAACGATGTCGCGGGATTCGTGGAAGATAGCTGGAAGGTGCGGCCCAACCTGACTCTGAATCTGGGCATCCGCTACGATGTCTTCCTGATTCCAGCGCCGCCCAAGCCGAACGTGTCCACGCCGCTGACTACCCTTTACACTTCGACTATCAACGTCCCCAAAATCAATTCCAGCCACGCCTGGGCATGGCCTGGGAACTGCACAAGGGCACGGTGCTGCGCGCCGGTTACGGCATGTTCTACGGCAAGACCAGCAACAGCACGTACTACGCCACGCGCGTGGAAAACGGCAGTTTCCAGCAGACTTATAACTGCACGCGTTACCTCCTGCCCCACGCTGGCGTTTCCGAACGTGATCTTCACACCGCCGGGCGGTACGCCCCGTCGCGCCGTTCGCCGGCGCCTTGACGCCGGTGGTAACGCCCATCACGCTTTCGGCGAATACGGCCACCACGCGCGGCCAGGATCCGGGCTGGGTGAATCCGTTGGTGCACGAAGGCGATGTGACTATCGATCAGCAACTGCCGGGCAACATCGGTATTTCCGCTTCCTATGTGTTTAGCCGCGCGCTGCACCTGCCGGTATTCACCGACGCGAACCTGAGCCCGACCACTGCTACCAAGACCTACACCTATCCGGACGGCAGCACTTTCACTGTGCCGTTCTATACCAACGCCAATCGTGTAAATGCTACCGGACCGATTCTCACCGGCCGCAGCGTGGTGAACTCGCTTTACAATAGCTTCGTTCTGAACCTTCGCAAGCATTTCCAGCACGGAGTGGAGTTCGCGGTCAACTACACGCTCAGCAAAGCGGAAGACGACGGCCAGGTCGGCGGGTCAGTTCGGCACCTTTAACGGAACCGACTACACGATCGATCCCTACAACCAAAAAGGGATGTGGGGGCTTTCCGATCTGGATCAACGGCATCGCTTTGTCGGCCAACTTGGTGTGGCAGCCTCAGTTCGCGCAGCATTGGTCGAACAAACCGGCCAAGCTGATTGTGAACGGATGTGTGCTTTCGAGCATCTTCACCGCCGCTTCGGGGCAGCCGATCACGGGTCTGATCTACGAGTACGCCGGCCGGGGCCGTCGATGGCGGCCTCACCGGCGGCATGGTGAACAATTCGGGCACTGCGCCTTCGACGTATGAGGACCCGAGCGTGCCGCGCAATTTCTATGCCGGCCCCGGCTATTGGGACATCGATGCCCGCGTCAGCAGAGAGTTCACGTTCAAGGAACGCTTCAAGTTCTCTTTGGTGGGAGAAGCTTTCAACCTCTTGAACCACACCAACATTCTGGGGTGAATACGACGCAGTACTCGTTGTCGGGGACTACGCTTTCACCGGTAGCGACGTTCCTGACGCCTACCACCACCAGCAATGGTTTGGTGGGCGCGCGGCAGTTGCAGATTAGCGCGCGCATTTCGTTCTAGAGCCGTAACGCGGATCATACGGCGCTCCGGGTGGCAAGCTTTTGTCATCCAGGGGCGCCGTTTTATTTTTTGTGATGATATAAGCAGGTGCTCCGGCGTATCCTCACGCTTGCTTTGCTGGCTGCGCCCGCCTTTGCGGCGGATTGGGTGGAGTACCGCTCGGGGCCGCTGCACGTTTTCAGCGACGCTGGCGACAGCAAGGCGCGCGAGCGGCTCACGCAGTTGGAGCAGATCCGCTTTGTGCTGGGCGCGCTGCTGGGCAAGCCCGAGCTGACCACGGTCTGGCCGATCGATCTGGTGCTGTTCGCGAACCAGAAGGAATACGGGGCGCACGCGCTGCCGCAGCCGCTTACCGAAGGCGGGTCCGCTACGCTCGCGGCGTGGACGGCGGATACGGCGCTGCCGCGCGACCTGCTGCGGGCGATCACGCAGCGGCTGCTCGAAGACAATGCGGGACGCATGCCGGAGGAAATCGAAAGCGGACTGTGCGATCTGTTTTCGACCATTGAAGTGAATGCCACGCGGGTGAAGATCGGCGCGCCGCTCGGCGAGCGACTCGCCGGCGATCGCTTGCGCGGCTGGGCCAAGCTGCAAATGCTGGGGACGCAGCCGGAATATAGCGGCAAGCTGCGCACCTACATCAACAACATGCAGAACGCCGGGGAAGAAGACCAGGCGGCGCGCAATGCTTTCGACATGAACGCCGCGAAGTTGGCGGCGCAGGTGGATGCTTACTTGAAGGCCGGCAAATTCGAAGCCGCGCCGGTGACCGGGAAGGCGCTGAATCCGAATCGCGACTTCATCGAGAAGAATCTGGATCGCGCTACGGTGGACGCGCTGCTGGCGGAGCTGGCGGCGGGCGGGAAAGAGCTTTCCTCCCGACAGTCCGCGGGGGCTGCTGGCGAAAAACACGATGCCGGCGCTGGAGCTGGCGATTCGAGCGAACCCTAAATGGGCGGAACCGCAGTTCAAGATCGCGGCGCTTGAAACCGATCCTGCGCGTAAGATCGCGCGGCTGAAAATGGCGGCGTCGCTCGCTCCGCGCAACGCGATTTACTGGCAGACGCTGGCCACCGCGCAGGCCGCCGCGAACTTATTCGCGGATGCTGAAAAATCCTGGACTGCGGCCGAGCGCGCCGCCGGCACTCCGCAGGAGAAGGAACAGATTCATCGCGCCAAGCTCGCCTGGAAGAGAACCGCGCCGAGTTTGAGGCTGCCGAAAAGCGGCGGCAACAGGAAGAAGAGGCGCGCGATCTGCAGCGCGTGAAAGACAACGCCGCGGCCGAGATCCGTGCCGTGGAGCAGGCCGCGAACCAGCGCATGGCCGCCAACAACGGGAACGTCAAGGGCGCGGTGCCGTGGTACGGCGATCCCACGGGGCAAAAAGTTTCCGGCACGCTGACGCGCGTCGAGTGCCTCAACGGCGGACAGATGCGCTTGACCATCCAGCAGGCGGGTTTTCCCATTCGCCTGCTGATTCGTAATCCCAAGCAGCTCACGGTGTCCGCCGACTCGGGCGAAGCCGAGTTCGCCTGCGGTGCGCAGAAGCCAGCGCGCAAAATCGAAGTCCAGCATGACGGAAAAGCCGACGCCAGGCTATCGACGATGGGCGATATCGTGACGGTCAAGTTCCCCTAATGGCGAGCCGGCTGCGGTGGGTGGTCCTCAGCATTTTCGTTATTTCGACTGCGCTGAATTATTTGGACCGGTTGCTGCTGGCGGCGCTCGCGCCTACGCTCAAGAGCGAATTTCATCTTTCGAACACGCAATACGGCGGCGTGATTTCGGTGTTCTCGATTGTGTATGCGGTGATGGCTCCGCTGGCGGGCTGGTTTATCGATCGCGTGGGCTTGAACGCGGGGATCACGGTGTCGATGGCGGTGTGGTCTGCGGCGGGGATGGCGACGGGATTGACGCGATCCTTCGGTGGATTGCTGGCGTCGCGCACGGTGCTGGGGATCGGCGAGGCGGCTGGAATTCCCTGCGCGGGCAAAGCCAACGGCGTGTACTTGCAGCCGCGCGAATTGGCGTTCGGGACGGCGCTGAATCAAGTGGGCATCACGCTGGGCAGCATCGCGGCGCCGCTGATGGTGGCGGTGATGGCTCCGGTGTATGGATGGCGCAGCGTGTTTGTGGTGTGCGGGGCCCTGGGATTCCTATGGATTCCGGCATGGTGGGTCACGGCGAAAAAACTACCCGCGCCGAAGACGCGAACATCTCGACGACGCCCAACGGCATCGGCAAAATTTTGCGGGACCGGCGCATCTGGGGGCTCGCTGCGGCGAACGCGCTGGTGATGACGCTGTATACACTTTGGACGAACTGGACCACGGTGTATTTTGTCGAGCAACATCATCTGACGGAGATCCAAGCCAATGAAGACTTCGCGTGGATTCCGCCGGTGTTCGCCACGCTAGGCGGCTTTGCAGGCGGATGGATGGCTTTCCGGGCTATTCGTACCGGTACCGACGTGCTGCGCGCGCGGCTGCGCATCTGCTGGCTGGCGGCGGCGGTGCTGCTGCTGACGGCCGCAGTCCCGCTGATGCCCACGCCGGCGCTGGCGGCGGCTCTGATCAGCTTCAGCTTCTTCTGGTGCCTGGCGATTTCGACCAACCTCTACGCCATGCCTATCGACTTTTTCGGGGCGGGCCATGCGGCTTTCGCGGTGTCGATTCTGACCGCGTCCTATGGATTGATGCAGACGGTGCTGTCGCCGCTGATCGGCGCCATGGTGGATCATTTCGGATTCCCGGCGGTGTGCGTTTCCCTGTCGGTGATGCCGCTGGCGGGCATTGCGATCCTACGGTCAGCGACGCGATGATGGTGCGCGCGGCCATCGCCCGAAGATCTGGCGGCGATCGCGGAGATCCAGGCGCGGTCTCCGGAAGCATCGCAGTGGGATCCGGCCAGTTATCTCACATATGAGTGTCTGGTGGCGGTCGACCCGCACGTCTTCGGTTTCTTGGTGGCGCGCCAGATCGCGCCGGGCGAACGCGAGATCCTCAATCTGGCCGTCGACCCGACGCAGCGCCTGCGGGGGGTGGCGCATGCGCTGCTCCGGGCGGAACTGGGACGCGAAAAAACCCGGTGGTTTTTGGAGGTTCGCGCGTCTAACAAAGGGGCCATCGCGCTGTATCAGAAGGCTGGTTTCCGAGTGGCTGGAAGGCGGGAATCGTACTATAGCAGTCCGCTCGAAGCGGGTATTGTCATGAAGTTTGATTCATGATATTGTCATGGTGCGCCGAGGTATTTAAACCCTAATAGGAGGGCGTTCGATGGAGCAAGTACTCACAGAATTGAAAGCGCATTTGATGGCGACCAGCGAGGAATTCCGCCAGCTGGCCGCGCAGCACGCCGAGTACGAACGGCAGCTGGATGCTATTGAAGCGAAACCTCATGTGACCCCTGAGGACGAGGTTGAGGAGCATCGCATCAAGAAGTTGAAACTCCGCGTGAAGGACCAGATGAATGACATCCTGGCCCATAGCAAAGCGGAGAAAGTAGCCTGAATCATCAGGTGCGCTGATTTTAGCGAGGGCCGGGCCGCAAGGTCCGGCTCTTCGTATTTTAGGGCGTCAGCGCCGAGTACTGACGCAGGCGGAATAATTCAAATACCGGACGCCCGTTGCGATCCGCGACAGTGCCGGCCGCTACTTTTTCGTATCCTTCCGAACGTGCAGTCGTTTCCAGATGTTGCTCTACACCACGGAAAATTTCGCGTGAAGGAACGTGGTCGACGAAGAGCGCGTGGGGATTCGCGAGCATAGCGTCAATCTCGCGCCGCTGCTCCGGATCGGGCAAGGCCGGGATGAGCGCCGCGTAGGATTCGCGCAAATCCATCTTGCGACGCTGCAGAAAGTCGGCGCCTTCCCAGATTCCTAAGTCGATAAAATAGACGGTATCGCCCGGCGCGCCGGAAAGCGATGCGGCGAGGGGATTCACGGCATCGGTAAAATATCCCTCCGCGCCATTCCGTTCGAACTGAACAATGTATTGGTTGATGACCAATAAATTGGAAGCCGCCAGCAGCGACAGCAGGCCCGCGCGCATCCAACGCCAGGGGAGCGAGCCGAATGCGGCGCCCACCAGCAGGTGAGGCATGGGCCACAACAGCACGGTGTGGTGAACCGCCATGCCCGCGTTACGCGTGACGGCCATCGCCAAAAAAGTGGCCGCGCCACATACCATGGCGAACAACGCCGCGCGGCGTCCGGGCGCTCTCCAATAGAAGAGCGTCAGCGGAACTGCCAGTAAAATCGCATAGGGCATCAGGTTCTTATCGTGAGGGCCTGCATGCTCCCGAATCCATACCGAACCGCGGCCGACAAAGGACGCCGGTTGCCGGGAATTTTCCCGCGACTCGGTCGCGACCAAGTATCCTTGCAATCCCGAGCCGTCCAGGGCGCCCGTCAGTTCCCGGTACTTCACAGGGAATTGCTCCCACGAAAAATGAGCGTTGCCGGCCACAGTCGCATTGGCGTGGTTGGTGTTATAAATCAGCAAGGGCAGAGTTCCCACAGCAAAGGCCAGTGCGGCGCCGATCCAGCGACGGCGATCGGCGAGGACAGCTCGGACTGCAGAGGGGAAGACCAGGAGCGCGGCCAGGGCCAAGCCGCCCAAGGTCCACGCGAAAACCGCTTTGTTCCACAGCGCCAAACCAAACAGGAAGGTGCCCCAGGTCAAGCGCCCTTGGGCGATCAATAGGCATCCGGAGACCAACAGCAAATGTTGCAAAGCCACCGGCCCCCAATCGAAAGTATCGCTGAGCAGGAAAATGGGATCTGTTGCCAGCAACACGGCCGCCAGCAGTGCGCCGCGCAATCCTGCGAATATACCGGCCCATTTGAAGAAAATCACGATGGTGGCGGCCCCCACCAGCACCATGGGAAGACGAACCAGATACACGCTCCACCGAAAAATCCAAAATAATGGCCAATATAGAAAAGTCTTCAGCGCGCCGACATATGACATCACCATGGGCCCGGGTCGATAGTGGAACACATGCATCGCATGGTTTGCGCCATCGAACGGGCCGAAATAAGGCCTGGCGAACAGCAATTCGTCTCCGTCCAAGCCGGTGTACGGGATCAAGATAATTCCCAGCACAATAAATAAAAGAGCGGAGATTAAAACAATTCGCATAAAACTTCCAGTGGCCCTTTCTGAAACAAGACTGAGTCACGCCGCCACAGGTGACTCGCCTGTATGAAAGTCTGGGAACAATAGCTTGCCGAATTCTTTTCCCGGAACACTTCGGGCGAAGTGCATGCGGGTTGCCACCGCCGACATACAGTCTGGACGGGAGGCGCAGATGCTCGCGCTATAATGGAATTCCCCGAGAGAAGCAGGTATTCACATGGACGAAAAAGAACGTTCGCGCGCGCTGGGAGCAACGCTCAGCCAGATCGAAAAACAGTTCGGCAAAGGCTCGGTGATCCGCCTGGGAGGGCAGCCGGTGCAGGCCGTGCCTTCGATTTCCACTGGGTCGATTTCGGTCGATTTCGCGCTGGGGATTGGCGGGTTTCCGCGCGGGCGCATTTCGGAGATTTTCGGGCCGGAATCGTCGGGTAAGACCACCATCGCATTGCAAGTAGTCGCGGAGGCGCAGAAAATTGGCGGGATGGCGGCGTATATCGACGTCGAACATGCGCTGGACCCGGCTTATGCGCGCAAGCTGGGCGTGGACGTGGACAATCTGCTGGTTTCGCAGCCGGATTACGGCGAGCAGGCGCTTGAAATCACCAACGCGCTGATCACGTCGGGATCGATCGACGTGCTGGTGGTGGACTCGGTGGCGGCGTTGGTGCCGAAGGCTGAACTCGACGGCGAAATGGGCGACAGCTTCATGGGCGTGCACGCGCGGCTGATGTCGCAGGCGATGCGGAAGCTGACCGGCATCGTTTCGAAATCCAATACTTGCTTGATTTTCATCAACCAGATTCGCGAGAAGATCGGCGTGATGTTCGGGAACCCGGAAACGACTACCGGCGGGCCGCGCGCTGAAGTTCTATTCGAGTATTCGCGCGGACATCCGCCGCATCGCGGCCATTAAGGACGGCGATGTGGTGACGGGGAACCGCACCAAGGTCAAGATCGTGAAGAACAAGATGGCGCCGCCGTTTCGCGAGGCGGAGTTCGACATTATTTACGGCGAAGGGCATTTCGAAAGAAGGCGATCTGATCGATCTGGGCGTGGCGCAGAACTTGGTGGAGAAGAGCGGGGCTTGGTATAGCTACAAGGGCGAGCGCATTGGGCAGGGTCGCGAGAATGCGCGGCAGTTTTTGAAGGATAATCCGGAGACCTTCAAGAAGCTGGATGTGGAGCTGCGGAAGGCGCTGGGATTGACGCGGGCGGAGGTGGCTGCGGTCTCCTCCGCCGCCGATACCGACGGCGGTTCCGGCGGCGGCTAGTCGGGGCGCGGTAAGACGGGAGACGCTGTGGAGGACGAATTCTTTTGACGTCGTCATTGAACGCGACGAGGAAGGCCTCTACGTGGCCTCGGTTCCGAGTCTTCCCGGGTGCCACACCCAGGCACCGTCCCTTGACGATTGATGGATCGAGTCGAAGGAAGCCATCGAATTGTGCCTTGAGGTGGAAGGCCTTCCGGCCACCAAACTCGAATTTGTGGGCGTCCAGCGAGTCGTTGTTGCTGCATGAGTAAGCTGCCCCGCATGACGGGCAAGCAATTGATCGCGGCGCTCGCGCGAGCCGGGTTCGAGGTTGTGCGGATCAAGGGTAGTCATCACTTCTTGCGGCATCTGGATGGGCGAACTACGGTGGTGCCGGTTCATTCAAGTGAAACCGTCGGTCCCGGCCTGCTTACAAAAATCCTCCGCGACGTAGATTTCGGGCCGGAGCAGTTAAGTGAATTGCTCCGCTAAACGAACGTACCGTTGACATCTGCAGTTCGTGCGGTGTTTGATGGAGACGATCTGCTATGCGTACGGTTGTTCTCATCCTAGCTTCGGCATTTCTAAGCCCTCATTACGCTGCCGACGTTTGTACGCTGTTCCCTCGCTTGCGAGACTTCGATGGGAAAATCGTCAATGTGACGGGCGAGATCTTGATTGCCCCGGACGCGTTGGCTATAGCGGGTCTGTGTACCCCGGAGTATGCTCCACCAAGCCGGGGACCAGCCGCGTTGCAACTCGATCTCAGCTTCGATTTGGAGGAAACTGCCAAGAGACAGGTTGTGGAAGCACGAAAAGCGTCGGGAGACGCAATCGCGCAGGGCACCTTCATCCGTGCCACCGCCGAAATCGAAGGCCTAGTTGAGTTAGGGCCGCAGCTCGGGACGGGGTTTGGCCCGGACGGTAAGTTCCCCGGCCGGATTCTGGTCACTCGCATTCGCAATCTGGTATGGCAGGTGCAACCGCCGGCACGGAGTTTGCCGGTGATTAGTGTGTGTGAGCTGTTCCGGGATCTGCCGTCCTATAGGGGCAAGCGAATCGCGGTCCGTGGCGAACTCGCGGTAGGCGGGGAGGGAAGTGGGCTCGGTGCTGGGGCCAACTGCCCATACCGATTCGAAACGCATAGCTTTGTTTGGGATCAGGGTCTAGCGCTGGGCGGGTGGCCCAACGTGTACGCCAGCACATTCCGCCGCGAAGTGGCGCCATTCAGTTTGCCGAGTACAAACCGACCGCTTGGATCCATGGGACTGACGCGTCCGACGACAGTGGTGACCCTTGTAGGAATACTGAATGTTCGCGAACACTATACTGTGCGCTGCCAATCCTTCAAACTATCCGCGTTGGGCCTGGGGAACGACGATGGAGCGCCCGCGGCGTTAGCAGTGGAAGAGATTTTCGACGTCGTCGTTGAAGAGCGGGAACCTGTGCATTCGATTTTTCCGCAGGACTGCGATCCAACCTCGGAAAAACCAAAACAGTAGCAGGCTATTTTTCGATAACGAAGCTACCCACGAACAGGGCGTCGATCCCCGACGAGTAGAAGCTGCGCACGGCGTCGCGGGGAGTGGAGACTAGCGGGTCGCCGAATAAATTGAAGCTGGTGTTGTAGAGCACGGGCAGTCCGGTGGCTTTGCCGGCTTCGTGCAGCAGGCGGTGGTAAAGCGGGTTGTCGGATTCGGCTACGGCGTGAACGCGCACTATGTCTTCGCCTAGGATTGCGGTTGCGAAAGTTTTGCGATGCTGGGGTTTTACGCGGCCTACAGTGGCCAGATTGCGGGCGTTGGGGCCGGCTTCGAAGTACTCCGACGCCAGTTCGGCGGGGACGGATGCGGCGAATTTACGGAAGGGCTCGCGGTGCTTGATGAAGACGTTCAGGTTTTCGGTCGAGTAGGGATCGAGCGGCGAGGCCAGGATACTGCGGTTGCCTAGCGCGCGCGGGCCGAATTCCATGCGGCCTTGCATCCAGGCTACGATCTTGCGCTCCCCCAGCATGCGGACGGCTTTCGCTAGCACGTCGTCGGTGGAGCGCAGAAATTGAAAGCGCAGTTTGCAATTTTCCAAAACCTTCTTGATTTCTTCGCGGCCGTAGCTGGGGCCTAGCAGCAGCGACATTGCGCCGCCGCGTTGCGTGTGGCCCTGGCGCTGGTGCCAGACGTGGAACGCTCCGCCGAGCGCGGTTCCGGAGTTGCCTGCGGCGGGCTGCACGAACACGTTTTTCCAGCGGCCGCTGCGTTCGAGGAACTCGACCAGCAGGGCGTTGTAGAACAAGCCTCCGGCGACGCACAAATTTTCGCCTTCGCCCGCCATGGCTAACACGGTGTCTTCGACGGCGCGTTGCAAGCCGTGGGCTACGGCCGGGGCGAGAGACGCGGGAATCGGAGCGCCGTCTTCCAGTCCCAGGCGTTCGAAGAATTTGGCGCTGAAGCCGCCGCTGGCGGTGCGATGGCCGTCGAAGAAAGTGGCATCGAGACGTCCGCTGGCTGCGGCGATTTCGTGGAACAGTTCGTGGAAGCGGTCGTCGCCGGAGGCGGAGAGCCACTGGACCTTATGTTCGTCCGCGCCGGCGTGGAAGCCCAGCAGCTCAGTCACGGCGCTATAGAGCCAGGCCAGCGAATCCGGATACTGCCACTCTTTTTCGAGCTGCAGTTGATTGCCTTGCGCATTCCAACGTGCGCCGCAGCAAAAGTCGCCGGTGTGGTCGAGCGTGAGCACTGTCGCGTTTTCGAAAGGCGACGCGAAAAAGGCGGACGCTGCGTGGGCCAGGTGATGTTCGACGACGGCGACTTCGGCCTTGGGGAATAATTCACGCAGGGAGAAGTGCAAGGACGGGTCGACGGGCCGCACAACTGCTACGCAATCGACGGCGTCGCGCTCGATACCGGCCAGGCGCAGGCATTCGGCTACGGCGGCTTCGGGAACACCGCCGCGCGCGCCGCGAGCTGAGTTTCGATTCTTCGATGGCGGCTACAATCGTTCCGTCTTTGAGTACGGCGCACGCACCGCCGCCTTGCAGACCGCCGAGTCCGAGAATAATCATGTCCTATTTCTTCTTCTCGATTTTGGCCCAGGTGTCTTTCAAGGTGACCGTCCGGTTGAAGACCGGATTCTGCGGCGTGGAGTCGCGGTCAACGCAGAAGTAGCCCAGGCGCTCGAATTGATAGCGCGCGCCGGGAGCGGCGCTGGCCAGGCTGGGTTCCAGTTTGCATCCGGTCAGCGTGATGCATCGACTGCGGATTCAAGTTGTCGGTGAACTCGCGGCCTTCGGGTACGTCGTCCGGGTCTTCTTTGGTGAACAACGTTTCGTAGAGCCGGACTTCGGCGTTAATGGCGTGTTCCGCCGAAACCCAATGGATGGTGGATTTCACTTTGCGTCCGTCGGGAGGGGAGTTGCCGCCGCGGGTTTCCGGATCGTAGGTGCAGTGGACTTCCACCACTTCGCCTTGCGCGTTCTTCACCACGCCAGTGCAAGTGATGAAGTAGCCGTAGCGCAGGCGCACTTCGCGGCCGGGAGACAGGCGGTAAAACTGTTTGGGCGGATCTTCGCGGAAGTCGTCCTGCTCGATGTAGAGGACTTTCGAGAACGGCACGTTGCGGGCGCCGTCGCCGGGATCTTCGGGATTGTTGATGGCTTCCATCTGTTCCACTTGGCCTTCGGGATAATTGTCGATCACTACACGCAGCGGATTGAGCACGGCCATGACGCGCAGCGCGCGCTGGTTCAAATCTTCGCGAACGCAGTATTCGAGCAGCGAGAGTTCCGTGATGCCGTTGGTTTTCGACACGCCCAGGCGGCTGCAGAAGTTACGCAGCGATTCCGGCGTGTAGCCGCGGCGGCGCATGCCGGAGATGGTGGGCATGCGCGGATCGTCCCAGCCGTTCACATATTTTTCCTGCACCAGCTTGAGCAGCTTGCGCTTGCTCATCATGGTGTAGGTGAGGTTCAGACGGTCGAATTCAATCTGCTGCGGATGATGGATGCCGAGTTGTTCGACGAACCAATCGTAGAGCGGGCGGTGGTCTTCAAATTCGAGAGTGCAGATGGAATGCGTGATGCCTTCGATCGAATCCGATTGGCCGTGCGCGTAGTCGTACATCGGATAAATGCACCACTCCTTGCCGGTGCGATGATGCTCGGCGTGCAGAATGCGGTACATGATGGGGTCGCGCAGATTGAGATTCTTCGACGCCATGTCGATCTTGGCGCGCAGGGTGCGCGCGGCGTCGGGAAATTCGCCGGCCTTCATGCGCGCGAACAGATCCAGATTTTCTTCCACGGAGCGGTTGCGATAAGGGCTCTCTTTGCCGGGCTCGGTCAAGGTGCCGCGCTGCTCGCGCACTTGCTCGCCGGTGAGATCGCAGACGTAAGCTTTGCCGGCCTTGATCAGTTGCACGGCCCATTCGTAGAGCTGTCCGAAGTATTCGGAGGCGTAAAAGATGCGGTCCCCGAAATCGCCGCCCAGCCATTTGACGTCTTCGATGATGCCTTCGACGTATTCGGTTTCTTCCTTCGAAGGATTGGTGTCGTCGAAGCGCAGGTTGCACTTGCCGCCGAATTCCTTGGCCAGGCCGAAATCCAGATAGATGGCTTTGGCGTGGCCGACGTGCAGGTAGCCGTTGGGCTCGGGAGGAAAGCGCGTACACACGCGGCCCCCGTATTTATTGGTCTTCAGGTCGTCCTGAATGATGTCGCGGATGAAGTTGGACGCAGCCGTCGCGGCTGGAGTGGAAGTACTTTCGCTCATGATATTTCTCCGGCGGGCAGCAGTTCGAGGGCGCGCCCGATGCGGTGGAGGCAGGTCTCGCGGCCCAGCACCACCAGTGTTTCAAACAGCGGCGGCGCGACTTTGCGGCCGCACACGGCGACGCGAATGGGCTGGAACATCTGGCCGGTCTTGACTTTCAACTCGGCGGCGCCCGCGCGCAGGGCGGCATCCAGGCCGTCGTGATTGAACTCCGCGGTTTTCAGAATCTCGCGCGGCTTTTTCGAGAACCGCCAACGCCATGCGCGCATCGCCCTTTTGCGGAATCAGCTCCGTGCTGTCGTAGGGCGGCAGTTCTTTGGCGAAGAAGAAATCGGCGGTGGTGGCGACTTCACGCAGGGTGCGGATGCGTTCGCGGATCAGCGGCGTGATGGCCAGCATTCTCGCAGGCGTCGGCGTCAAACCCGGCTGCGCTGCGCGAAGGGCAGCAGCAGCGCTGACAATTCTTCCACCGGCAAGCGCGCGGAGATGCTCGGCATTCAGCCACACGGCCTTGGGATCGTAGGGATCTTCTTCCGTGAAATTCACGGTGGCGTTGGAACGGTTCACTCCTTCGAGCGTGAACGCGTCGATCAGTTCCTGGCGCGACATCACTTCGCGATCGTTTTTCGGCGACCAGCCCAGCAGGCACAGGAAATTGACGTAGGTGTGCGGCAGGAAGCCGCCGTCGCGATAGGTGGTGACGCTGACCACCGGGCCGTGCTTGCGTTTCGACAGCTTCGAGCCATCGGGCGCAATCAACAAGCGGAAGATGCGCGAACTGCGGCGGATTCACGCCCAGCGCCTCGAAGATCAGCACGTGCTTGAAAGTGTTGGTGAGATGATCCTGGCCGCGGATGATGTGGCTGATGCGCAGATCGGCGTCGTCGGCGCAGGAGGCCATGTGATAGGTCGGCAGCGTATTGCTGCGCAGCAGGGCGAAGTCTTCGATATCGGCGGTGGCTTTGGATTGCTCTCCGTAGACCAGATCGGTGAACGTGACCGCCTCGCGCGATTCGCGCGGCACCCGGTAGCGCACCACGAACGGTTCGCCGGCGGCGGCGCGGCGGTCGCTTTCTTCGCGCGACAGTTCGCGCATGGCGGGATGAGAGATCCAGTGGCCCTCCATGTGGTTCTTCTCTTCCGTCTCCACTTCGAGCGGCGTGAAATCGCGATAGGCCAGGCCTTTCGCCAGAATCTCGTTGGCGAGTTTGCGGTGCAGATCCAAACGCTCGGACTGGCGGTAGAATTCGTCCCAGCCCAGGTCCAGCCACTTCAATCCATCGAAGATGGAATCGAGCGAGGTCTGGGTATTGCGTTCGACGTCGGTGTCGTCGATGCGCAGGATCATGACGCCCTGGTTGTGCCGGGCGTAGAGCCAATTGAAAATGAAGGTTCTCGCGCTGCCGATGTGCAGATAGCCCGTCGGCGAGGGAGCAAAGCGAACTCGCAGCATTAACTCTTAAGGATAACAGTGCGCAGTTGCGGGCGAAGTACTAAGGTATTTACTTTGTCAACCTAGCCGGGGCGTTCTCGTCTGGATCGGTAGTAAGATCAGTTAGCCGGCTGGACGGCGACGAGATGCGGGGAAATGCGATCCGGGTGATATCTAGCGGGATTGAGTTTGTTTGCGCCGGTGTATGCGCAAACGGTGACGGTCACGCCGACGGCCGTGTCCGTGCATTTGGGGACGTTTTTTCAATTTAGCGACAAGGTCACGGGGACCACGTCCGACTACTGCTGGCTGGACGGTGGCGTTGCCGGCGGGCGCCACCGGTTCGCCGGGAACCATCAGCGCGGGCGGACGCTATACTCCGCCGGCGGCGATTCCGAGTACGGGTACGGTGATTGTGACCGTGACCAGCACGGCCGCGCCCACGGCTTCGGCGAGCGCCACGGTGACGCTGCTGAACCCATATCCGACGGTGGCTTCGACCAGTCCGGCGAATGTTGCGGTGGGCGCTTTCACCTTGACTATGAACGGCAGCGGATTCGTGCCGGGGGCGCAGGTGCTGTTCGGCGGAGTGCCGCTAGCCACCACATATGTATCCGCCACGCGGCTGACGGCGAGTGGGACGGCTACGGGCGCGCAGATCCGGCAATCAGATTCCGGTGACGGTGACGAATCCGAACCCGGGCTCGGCAACATCGGTGGATGTCGTGAGTGTGCTGGTGGGCTCGCCGGTGATCGGAGACATAGAGTCGCGCTATAACGTCGCCGCGCGTTTTCTGGATCAAGCGGCTTTCGGGCCGGACGCGGCGTCGATCGCGCAGGTGCAGGCGGTGGGACTTGCAGACTTATTTGAATGAGCAATTCGCGGCGCCCATCTCGCCTTATCCGGACCCCAGCACTACCGGCTTCGGCCTGGGGCAGGTGCAGGCGCGCTTTTTCATGAATGCGGTGCATGGGCAGGACCAGCTGCGCCAGCGCGTGGCGTTCGCGCTCAGCCAGATCTTTGTGGCGTCGGCGGTGGAGGAGAATACGCCCACGCAATTGGTGCCGTATTTGCAGCTTTTGAAAAAGGACGCCTTCGTCAACTTCCGGCAGCTGATGGAGGATGTCACGTTGAGTCCCACCATGGGCGAATACCTGGACATGCGGAACAACGACAAGGCCAACCCCGCTACCGACACGCGAGCCAACGAGAATTACGCTCGCGAGCTGATGCAGTTGTTTACCATCGGCCTGTCGCAGCTCAATCAGGATGGCAGTCTGCAACTGGATTCCAGCGGCAATCCGATTCCCACTTACGATCAGACCACGATCCAGAATTTCGCGAAAGTTTACACCGGCTGGACGTATCCGACCAAGCCCGGAGCGACGCTGCGAGAAACATAATCCGGCGTATTTCATCGGGCCCATGGTTCCTTTTGAGGCCAACCACGACACCACTTCGAAGACGCTGCTGAACGGACTGGTGGTGCCGGCGGGCGGTACCGCGGAATCCGATTTGAAGGCGGCGCTGGACGACATTTTCAATCACCCGAACGTCGCGCCGTTCATCGGTAAGCAACTGATTCAGCATCTGGTGACCAGCAACCCTTCGCCCGCTTACGTGAGCCGGATCGCGGCGGTGTTTAACGACGACGGGGCGGGGTTCGCGGGGACATGTGGGCGGTGGTTAAGGCGATTTTGCTCGATCCCGAGGCGCGGGCCGGCGACGATGGCCCGGCGCTGACGCCTCCCGATACCAGCGGACACCTGCGGGAGCCGGTGTTTGCGGTCGCCTCGATCCTGCGGGGTTGGGAGCGATGGTGAACGATACCAACAATCTGACGAATCAGGCGACCAACTTGGGGCAGACGGTTTTCGCGCCGCCGACCGTGTTCAATTATTTCGCGCCGGGGTTCAGCATTCCAACGGATTTCACCGGGGGCGCGGCGCTGCTGGGTCCCGGAGTTCCAATTGCAGACTCCGTCGGCTGCGGTGGGGCGCGCCAACATGGTCAACACGTTTGTCTACGGCGGGCTGGGCAACGGCGCGGTGATCGATTGGACGGCGTTGACCAATCTGGGTGCGACTCCGCAGGCGCTAGTGGATGCGGTGAACAACGCTTTTATGTACGGCGAGATGCCGGCGGCCATGCAGACGCAGATTCTTGCGGCGGTCAACGCGATTACGGGAACCAGTACGGCGGTATATAAAGCGCGCGCCCAGGCCGCGGTCTATCTAACGGTCTCATCGTCTTATTACAACGTGGAGCACTAAAAACATGCAGATTCCATCCAGAAGACAGTTCCTGGCATTGAGTGCCCGCACGCTGGCCGCGATCGGCGCCGCTAGTGTGGCTGGACGGCTGAGCCAGGTGAACGCTCTGGCCGCCACCGCTTGTCCCTCGGATTACAAAGCTCTGGTGTGCGTGTTCCTGTTCGGCGGCAATGACTGCAATAACACTGTCGTTCCCATTTCGACGCCGGCCAGCAACGCGAACAATTCTTACGCCAAATACGCGGCAGTGCGCGCGGGACTGGCGCTGCCGCAGGCGAGCCTCAATTCGCATCAACACTTCCAAAGGCGATGAGTACGGGCTGCATCCGGGGCTGCTGGAACTGGCGAATCTCTACAACACTAAGAAAAATGTTGCGGTACTGACCAACGTCGGCAGCCTGGTGACGCCGCTGACGCAGAGCGATTATTTGACGCAATCGAAGGCCATCCCGCTGAATCTGTTCTCACACCTGGATCAGCAAACCGAATTGCAGACATCGGTGGCGCAAGGGTTCGCGACCACGGGTTGGGGCGGTCGGCTGGCGGACGCCATGGAAGGCTGCAACACCACAGGTTTTCCTACCATCGTGTCAGTGGGCGGTAACGCGCTGTTCGCAACCGGGACGCAGACTAATCCGGCGACGGTCACGGCGGGGCAGGTTCTGGGGCTGCATGGGATTCTCGGGCAGCGCGGCTTCGCAGGCGCGCCTGACGGCTCTACAAAACCTGTTGAGCTTCGATAACGGGCTGACGCTGGTGCAGGCCTCGAACGCCATCGGCTCGAACGGAATCGATCAAGCCACCGTGCTGAATAAAGCGCTGGCGGGCGGCACTGCGCTGACGACGGTGTTCCCGAACACTTCGCTCGGGCAGCAGATGGCGCAGATCGCCAAAATCATCAACGTGCGCGCCGCGCTCGGAGTGAACCGGCAGATTTTCTTCGCCTACCTGGGCGGTTTCGACACACACGATCTGGAGTTGAACGACCAGGGCACAGGGCTCGCGCAAGTCAGCCAGGCCCTGAATGCGTTCTACAACTCGACGGTCGAAATGAGCGTCAGCCAGAATGTGGTAACGTTCACGGAATCCGATTTCGGACGCACGCTGCAACCGAGCGGCGGCGCGACTCTCGGTACGGACCACGCCTGGGGCAGCCACCACTTCATCGTGGGCGATTCCGTCAAAGGCGGCGACATCTACGGCACTTTCCCGACCCAAGTGTTGCAGGGGCCCGACGACGCCAACAACCGCGGCGTGTGGATTCCCACCACCAGCATCGATCAATATGGCGCGACGCTGGCCAACTGGTTCGGCATCGATTCCGCCAAGCTGGGCACGGTGTTCCCGAATCTGGTGAACTTCGCCGGGTTGCCACTGCCGGCTTTCCTGTAGATCACTTTCCAGCCGGCGCTCACCCGCGGACGATCCCCAGAACAACAATCTGAGCCGGGCACTAAGCGCGCCAAGAACTCCTTCTTGTGGGCCAGCTATTTCCGCAAGATTACCAGTGATCTAACGTGGAGCTACTGGGATTTCCGGACCGTCTCCTTCGTTAATAATCTGCCGGCGCGTGAGGTCAAAGGGCAGCCGGGCACGGCTCACGTGATTAATATCTCGCTGTCGTACCAGTTTTGATTCAGTTTTTAACGGCGGGATCGCTTCAGGGGCGCGGCTGGGCATCGCGAGGTGCCCCCGCGCCCGGGTATAATCGTCACGCGTGGCAGACGATCGTCTCTCCGGCTCCTTCTGGATTCTGTTTCTCTACGACATCTGCGAAGAGATTCGCCTGGAAACTTTGCGCGGGCTGCTGCGAGTGGAGCCGCGCCGCGAACCGAGCTTTCGTCATCCTTCTCCCGAATATGTACGCTTTGAACGGCCGCCTGTGGTGCAGCGGCTGGAGCCGATCGCGCTCGAAAGCGGCAGCCGGCTGCAGGGTGAGTTGAACTATTACGAATACGGCGTGGTGAGCATCAAGCTGGAGCTACCCTTTGAGGTGGACTGGCCTCAGCTAGTGGATCTTTCCAGCCGCTGGATCGACGCGCCCGAGCTGGAGGCCCGCGCCGTAAGCACCGTGCGCGATTACCTAAAGGGGGTGCAAGCCGCGCTGGTCAACCCGCACGAACCGTGGCTCGACGAAGACTACTACATCATCCATCTCAAGAACACCGGCGCGCAGGCCGTTGAACTGATTGACCGTTACGGCAAGGAAATCGCGAAGATCGTACGCGGCGAACTGGCGGAGTTGTCGCCGGGAGAGACCAGCGAGATTCTCGGATCGCGGATGTCCTACTATCCGGAAGATCTGCTGGTAGTCGGGT
This sequence comes from Bryobacterales bacterium, assembly GCA_963745995.1. Lineage (GTDB taxonomy): Bacteria > Acidobacteriota > Terriglobia > Bryobacterales > Bryobacteraceae > Palsa-187. The sequence goes on along the minus strand of CAVUZF010000004.1, from coordinate 52,169 downwards.
GGACGGCGGCCTTTATTCACGACACCGCGGAGGGTGCTGCGTCGACCATTCAATTACTGGAATACGCCAACACGCAATTGCTAGAGTTTCGCTATTACGATCAGGTTTTGAGCGCTCTGCTGGAAGGCGTGTACAAATCGCTGGAAAAAAAGGCTGGTGCGTTTGCGCGCTGGCGGCTGGCGTCGCAGGCCCAGCACCTGAACAAGATTCGTTTGGATATTCGCGAACTGACGGAGCGCGTAGACACTTCGATCAAGTTCCTGAGCGACATGTTTTCTGCGCGCTTATACCGGCTGGCCTCGGCCCGCTTGGGAGTGGAAGATTATCGCAGGCTGGTGGAGAGCAAATTGCACACCGCCGGGGAATTATATGAGTTCATGATGGACCAGTTCCATGAGGGCCGGGCGTTTGTCATGGAGCTGGTGATTATTGTGATTTTAATCATCGATCTGGTGTTCATTTTTCGCGGGAAGGGCTAACACAGGGCAAAACCCGGCGAAAAAAGGGCTATGTTAGACTTCTAATCGTACACGCCCTACGTGGGTCCACGTCGCCCACCTGCGGTTTTGCGACACGCATGGTGAACAGCGCAGCCAACAAATCGCCCAAAGTTTTGCTGAACGGACGGAGTGTCTCGATTGGCCAAAGTGTTTACGCGACTCTTCTTGATTTTTTGCGCGACCAGGGGCTGACCGGCGCGAAAGAGGGCTGCGCAGAGGGTGAGTGCGGCGCGTGTACGGTGGTGATGCTGGAGGATCATGCCGGAGGGTGCGCCTACCGCGCGGTGAACAGTTGTCTGATGCTGGCTCCGATGGCGGCAGATCGCGAGATTTATACGGTGGAGGCGCTGGCATCGAAGGGTGAGCTGGCCGAAGTGCAGAAGGCCATGGCGGCAGCAGGCGGATCGCAATGCGGGTACTGTACGCCGGGTTTCGTCATGAGTATGTTCGCGGAGCAGTACCGCCCGGGTCGCGCGGGCGCGTGCGATCCCGCGCAACTCGGCGGCAATCTGTGCCGGTGTACGGGATATCGTCCGATTCGAGATGCGGCATTGTCGCTGGGCCCTGCACCGCAGGGAGCGTTGCGGGAACGGTTGTCGCAGCCTGCGCCGCGCCTGGAACCGTTGGCCTATCGGGCGCAAGACGCGGTGTTTGAGCGGCCGTGTACGCTCGATGAATGCTTCGCCGTTGCGGCGGCGCATCCGGAGGCGTGCTGGATTTCCGGCGCAACCGATATGGGCGTGGAATCGAATCTGCGTTTTCGGCGATGGCTGCGGCTGGTGAGTCTCGAAGGAGTGGCGGAGTTGCGCGAGTTTTCCGAGACGAGTGACGTGGTCCGGATCGGCGCGGGGCTTTCGTTGACCGAGATCGCGTTGCGTTGGACGGGTGCTCCGCCGGTGTTTCGCGAGTGGCTGGAATTGTTTGCGTCGCCGCCGATTCGGAATCGCGCGACGTTGGGCGGGAATCTCGCGACGGCGTCCCCGATCGGCGATTCGGCTCCCTTGTTGCTGGCGTTGAATGCGTCCGTGCAAGTGGCGGGAGCCGGGGGAAAACGCGCGGTTCCGTTGTCGTCGTTTTTTAAGGCGTACCGGCAGACAGCGCTCGCACCTGGCGAGTTGCTGACGGCGATTGAAATTCCGAAGCCATTCGCATCCGCGATCCAGTTTTACAAAGCCGCGAAACGGCGCGTGGACGATATCAGTACTGTGGCGGCGGCGTTCTCAATGGATCAGGACGGCGCGGGTCGGGTGACGCGGGCGGTGTTTGCGTTCGGCGGAGTGGCGGCGGTTCCTCTGCGCGTTTACGCGGCGGAAGAGGCGGTGCTGGGAGAGCGCTGGAATCAAACTGCTGTGGAGCGCGTGCAGGCGGCGCTGGACAGGACGCTCAAACCGATCGGCGATCATCGCGGGTCAGCCGAATATCGATTGGAAGTGGCCAAGAGTCTGGTCGAGAAGTTTTGGTGGGAACGGCAGGAGGCGGCCGCGTGAAGATCGCCGGCATGCCAGTTCCGCATGAGAGCGCGGTCGGCCACGTGTCCGGTGCGGCGCTTTACACCGATGATTTGTGCCAGCGGTTTCCACACATCCTGCATGCTTGTCCGGTGATGGCTCCGCATGCGCATGCGCTGCTGCGGCGCTTGGATGCATCGCCTGCGCTCCAAGTGCCGGGAGTTTGCACGGTGCTCACGGGCGCCGATCTTCCTGGCGAAAACGATACGGGGTCGGTGCGCCACGACGAACCGTTGTTTCCGCGCGAGGTGATGTTTCATTTGCAACCCGTTGCCTGGGTACTGGGCGAAACGCTGGAAGCAGCGCGGCAGGGCGCGGCTCGCGTGATTACGGAATACGAAGAGCTTCCTCCGGTGCTGACCATCGAAGACGCCATCGCGGCGTCGAGTTTTCATTCCGGGCCGGTGCGCATCACGCGCGGCGATCCGTCGGTGATCGAGCGCAGTGAAGTGCTGGTTTCGGGCGAACTCTCCATCGGCGGGCAGGAGCACTTTTATCTCGAAACGCAGTGCGCGACTTCCTGGATCGACGAAAGCGGCGGCGTGGCGGTGGAGTGTTCGACGCAGCATCCCAGCGAAACGCAGGAAGTGGTGGCGCGGGTTTTGGGTTTCGCTCGCCATCGCGTGACGGTCCAGTGTCTGCGCATGGGTGGGGCCTTCGGCGGTAAGGAAGTGCAAGCGAACCCGTGGGCGGCGATTGCCGCGCTGGGCGCGTGGAAAACCAAACGTCCGGTGCGGGTGCGCTTGACGCGCGCGCTGGACATGGCGCTCACGGGGAAGCGGCATCCGTTTCTGGCACGCTACTCCGCGGGGTTCACGAGCGATGGGCGATTGGAAGGCGTACGCATGGCGTTCTATTCCGATGGCGGGTGGAGTCTGGATTTATCGGACCCGGTGCTGGCGCGCGCGCTGTTCCACGCCGACAATGCGTACCTGCTGCCGGCGGCTGATTTGACGGGCTACGTTTGCCTGACGCACAAAACTTCGCAAACGGCATTCCGCGGGTTCGGCGGGCCACAGGGGATGCTAGTCATCGAAGAAATCATGGAGCAGGCGGCCCGCCGGCTCTCGCTGCCGCCCGAGGTCGTGCGCGGGCGCAACTTTTATCGTGAGGGCGATGTCACGCATTACGGCCAGGCGGTGAAGGACGCCGGCCGCATCCAGACCATCTGGACGCAGCTGCAAAAAACCAGCGGCTTCGCGGAACGACGCACAGCTATTGAGGATTTCAACGCGAACCATTTGCATCGCAAACGTGGACTGGCCATGACTCCGGTAAAATTTGGGATCTCATTTACAGCCACGCTGTTTAATCAGGGTGGCGCGCTGGTGCTGGTGTATCGCGATGGCAGCGTGCAAGTGAATCACGGCGGCACCGAAATGGGGCAGGGGCTGCACACCAAAATGCAGCAGATCGCAGCGGAGGGCTTGGGCGTGCTGCCGGAAGCGATCCGCGTGATGCCTACGCGCACCGACAAAGTGCCGAATACTTCGGCAACGGCGGCGTCGGCGAGCACCGATCTGAATGGCGCCGCAGTGTGGGATGCGTGCACTCAGTTGCAGGAACGGCTGCGGGCCGTGGCCGCGGGACTGCTTCAGTGTGAGCCGGGCTCCGTGCGTTTCTCCGGTGGACAAGTGTACGCGCAGGGAGCCGTCGAGGAGCCCATCACGTTCCGTCAGGTGTGCGATGCGGCGTATCGTCAGCGAGTCTCTTTGTTCGCCGAGGGTTATTACAAAACGCCGGAAATCCATTACGACGCGGCCACTCTGCGCGGGCGGCCGTTTCACTATTTCGTTTATGGCGCGGCGGTGTCCGAAGTTGAAGTGGACGCGTTTACCGGAGACACCTGGCTGCTGCGCACCGACATCCTGGAAGACGCGGGAACCTCGGTATCGCCGATCGTCGACCGGGGCCAGATTGAAGGCGGATTCATTCAGGGTGCAGGCTGGATGACCATTGAAGAGTTGCTATGGGATGCGAAGGGTCGCCTCGCGACGGCGGGAGCATCGACTTACAAGCTGCCCTCGTGGTCTGAAGTTCCGCCAGAATTTCACGTTCATTTTCTGGAGCGTGCCGCTGAACCCGGTGTCGTCTTTGGAAGCAAAGCCGTGGGCGAGCCGCCGCTGATGCTGGCGATTTCGGTGCGGCACGCGATTCTCGATGCAGTAGTGGCATTCGGCAAGGGCGAAGGCACGCGGCTCGCGGTCCCAGCTACACCGGAGCGGGTCTTCTTTGCCGTCCGGCGCGCTCGTAAGGAGAGCCCAGCAGAACACGGAGTCTTGCGTCCATGAGTTCTTCCGGCCGCGGGGAATTACTGCGGGCTCATCTGTTTCACACGCCGCGCAATCCGTTCCTTAACGACAAAGGTTTGGAAGCGTATGCGGACGGCGGGTTGCTGATTCGCGACGGCAAAGTGGTTGCCTGCGGCGAGTACGGCGAAATGAACGCCGCTCATCCAGACGTCCCGACCACCGATCTGCGTGGGGGATTCTTACTTCCAGGGTTCGTCGATACACACATTCATTTCCCTCAGGTCCACGTGTTGGGCGGACTGGGATGGCAATTGCTTGACTGGCTGGAGTACGTCGCGCTTCCCGAAGAAGCACGCATGGCTGAGCCTGAATATGCGTGTCAGACGGCGCGCGCATTCGTCAGCGCGCTGGCGGCGCATGGAACGACGACGGCGCTGGTGTTTGGCGCGCACTTCGCGGGGGCAACGGCGTCACTGTTTGAAGCGGCCGCGAAATCCGGCCTGCGTATCGTCAGCGGGATGGTGCTGTCCGATCGCAGGCTGCGTCCGGAGCTGCATCGGCTACCCGCCGATGCCTACCGTGAGTCCACCGATTTGATCCGGCGCTTTCACGGCAAGGGGCGCCTCCTCTACGCTGTGACGCCGCGTTTCGCTTTGTCGGCTTCCGAAGCCATGCTCGAAGTGTGCCAGACGCTGCTGCGGGAGAACCCAGGAGTCCGCTTCCAAACTCATTTGAATGAGAACCGGCAGGAGATCGCGGAAGTGGCGCAGATGTTTCCTTGGGCTTCCGACTATTTGAATGTTTATGAGCGATTTCAACTGGGAGGGCGCGGCGCGGTGATGGCGCACAACGTTCATCCGAGCGATTCGGAAGTGGAGCGGCTGGCTGCGAGCGGCACTGCGATTTCACATTGCCCATGCAGTAACGCGGCGCTCGGCAGTGGGCTGTTTCCGTTGCGGCGGCACATCGACGCGGGGGTCACATGCGCGCTGGGCACCGATGTAGGAGGCGGCACCGGATTCGGCATGTTGAAGGAGGGTCTGCAGGCGTACTTGCTGCAGAGGCTCACGCCGGATGGCGTTTTGTTGAGTCCAGGACATCTGCTCTATCTGGCTACACGGGCCGGGGCGGAGGCACTGGGTCTCGACGAAGAAATCGGAGACTTCAGTCCTGGAAAAGCGGCGGACTTAGTGTATTTGCGGCCGCCGGAGGGCAGTCCGCTGGCGGCGGTGATTGAGCAGGCGAGTGATGCAGATCGAATTTTAGCGGCGCTGTTCACGCTCGGCGGCGCGGAGAGCGTCCGGGAGGTTCGCGTGGAAGGCGCGGCCGTGTATCGCTCGCCAGCATGACCATCGAGGGTCTCAACGCTCTGGATCGTGCGCGATTTGTCGAGACGGTTGGTTGGGTCTTCGAGCACTCGCCCTGGGTCGCCGAACGTGCTTGGGCGGCGCGGCCTTTCGCGAATGTCGACGCGCTGCATAGCGCGATGGCGGATCGGGTGGAGCAGGCTTCGTCGGAAGAACAGTTGGCGCTGCTGCGGGCGCATCCCGATTTAGGCACGCGGGCGCGAGTGAGTGAGGCGTCGGCAACGGAGCAAACGGGCGCGGGTCTGGATCGTCTCACGTTCGAAGAACTCGAGCGTCTTCTTGCATTGAATGAGGCCTATCGTGATAAGTTTGGATTTCCGTTCCTGTTTGCAGTGAAGGGCAGTAGCAAGCACGATATTCTGGGTGCTCTCGAACGCCGCGTGTTGTCTTCGCGCGACGAGGAATACCGGGTGGCGCTTACGGAGGTTTACCGGATCGCCAAGTTCAGGCTGGAAAGTATTTTTGGTTAGGAGAGTACGGTGGAGCAATTTGCCAGCGGCTGGAAACGGAATTATTACGGTAAGGGCGACGTCATCGCATACCGCTTGAATCGCGATGGCGTGACCGCGGATGAGCAGGCTCCGGTATTCGGCGCGTCGGTGAAGATGCTGTTGTATGGCGACGCCTTCTGGACGACTTACACCAAGGGCGACAACACGGGACTGATTGCCACCGACTCGATGAAGAATTTCATCCAGCGCGAGACGTTGAATTATACAGGTCCGGACTTAGAGCAGTATTGTCATTTTCTGGCCCAAAAGTTTCTTGGCATTTATCCGCAAGTGGAAGGTCTGCAGATTTGCGCCACAGAAATCCCGCATGCTGCGATACAGCCGGGCAGTGCCGCATTCGCTCCCGCGGGGCCGGAATGTCTTACCGCTCGTCTGGAAATGAACCGTGCCGGGACCATCGAAATCGCTTCGGGCATCCAAGGATTCCGTCTGCTGCGCTTGGGCGGCAGCGCTTTTCAAGGATTTGTTCGCGACGAGTACACTACCTTGCCGGACATCAAAAACCGTCCGCTGCGCATGGGGCTCGACTTGGAATGGAGCTATATCGACGCGGACGCGGCGTTTAGCGGAGGAAAGGTTCCCGCCAAGGTGCGCGGCATGGTGCACCAGGTCTTCGAAGGATTCGAATCCGGCAGCCTTCAGGAGGTCATCTATCAGATCGGCACCAAAATGCTGGCGGAAATTCCGGCCCTCGCCGAAGTGCATCTGGAAGCGGAAAACCGCACCTGGGATACGGTGATCGAGCGCGGCGAGGAACTGGGGATCTACACCGACGCGCGCCCGCCGTATGGCTGCCTGGGGCTGCGTTTGCGAAGATAACAGCGATGGCTCACTTGTCCACGCACGTTCTCGACACCGCCCGCGGCATCCCGGCGAAGGGCGTGAGGATTGAGCTGCACCGCCTCGAAAATGGCGAGCGCCGTCGTGTGGCGACGGGCGTGACCAACGCCGATGGCAGAATTGCCGCGCCGCTGATTTCCGGGGACCTGCTTGAAATCGGCATCTACGAACTGGTGTTTCACGCGGGCGAGTATTTGCGAAGCGCCGGCCTGCCGGTGAGCGAGCCGGCTTTCCTGGATCAAGTGATCGTGCGCTTTGGAGTGGCTGAGCTCAATCGCAACTATCATGTGCCGCTGCTGCTCTCGCCGTTCGGTTACAGCACGTACCGGGGATCGTGAGACCAGCTTTTCAAATTATCGAGAGGTGCCGGAAGCTCGCGGCGCACACGGAAGAGCCGGGCTTCATCACGCGCACCTTTCTTTCCGATGCTATGCGCGGCGTCCATGCCGATCTGCGCACTTGGATGCAGCACGCCGGCATGACGGTGAGTATCGATGCGGTGGGGAATATCCGCGGATACTATGCAGGCGCGGCGGCGGATGCGCCGCGCTTGATCATCGGATCTCATTTGGATACGGTGCGGCACGCCGGAGCTTTCGACGGCATCCTGGGCGTGGTGCTGGGCGTGGAATTGGTGGAGCTGCTGATCGGGCGGCATTTTCATTTCGCGATTGAGGTGGTGGGTTTTTCCGAAGAAGAGGGCGTCCGCTTCGGCGTGCCGTTCATCGGGAGCCGTGCGCTGATTGGCGATATCGACGATGCTCTCGCAGAGTTAGCCGGCGAGGCGATCCGCGCTTATGGACTGGATCCGTCGAAGATCGCTGAGGCGCGCGTCACTGGCCCGGTGCTTGGCTATCTTGAATTTCACATTGAGCAAGGTCCGGTGCTAGAGAGTTTGAATCTCTCGCTGGGCGTGGTCACGGCGATTGCGGGGCAGAGCCGTTTCGATGTCCGCTTCGAGGGGCAGGCCAATCATGCGGGTACGACACCAATGACTCTTCGCCACGATGCGCTCGCGGGGGCGGCTGAGTGGATCGGCGCAGTGGAGCGCGAAGCCGTTGCGGGACGCGATTTGGTGGCGACCGTCGGCAGGATCGACGCGCGTCCGGGAGCGGGCAATGTGATCGCGGGCAGCGCCGCCCTGAGTCTGGACGTCCGTCACGCCGATGATGGCGCTCGCACTGGGGCAGTGGCCCGTTTACTCGATTGTGCGCAGCAAATCGCCGCGCGGCGGGGACTTACTTTCACATCTGAACTGCGCCTGGATCAGCCGGCGGCGCCGATGGACGCAGGACTCACCGATGTTCTCGCGCAAGCTGTGCGCGCGGGCGGCCATTCCGATCGTAGAATGCCAAGCGGGGCCGGGCATGACGCGATGATCATGGCTAGGCAGATGCCTGCGGCCCTGTTGTTTCTCAGAAGTCCGGGCGGGATCAGCCACCATCCCGATGAGTCGGTGTTGGCGCAAGATGTCGCCGCCGCGCTCGAAACGGGCGTGCATTTCCTCGAGCAATTGGAGCGCCTGCATGGTTGACCTGGTTGTTCGCGGCGGCACCATCGTGACGCCGGGCGGCTTACTGCGGGCTGACGTGGCCGTCGACGGCGGCGCGATCGAAGCGATCGGCCTCGAGCTTCCCGGAGCCAAGGATGAGATTGACGCGCGCGGACTCCATGTGTTTCCAGCTTTGATCGACGTTCATCTGCACTTCAATGAGCCGGGTCGCACCGAATGGGAAGGCGCGGCAACGGGGAGCAGGGCATTGGCGGCGGGCGGCGGCGCGGTGTTCTTCGACATGCCGTTGAACTCGACGCCCTGTACTGTCAATGCTGGCGAGTTCGATCGCAAGCGGGCCTCGCTCGAAGCGTCATCCATCACCGACTTCGGACTGTGGGGAGGCTTGGTACCCGGCAACATCGGCGAAATGGCAGAGCTCGCCGAGCGCGGGATAGTGGGATTCAAAGCATTCCTGTGCGACTCAGGGTTGCCGGAATTTCCGCGCGCGGACGATTTCACGTTGTGGAAAGGCCTTGCGGAAGCGGCGCGGTTGAACTTGCCGGTGTCGGTGCATGCGGAAAATCAGGAGATCACGCAATCCCTGTCGCGAGCGATGGCGGAGCAGGGCCGGACGGGCGCGCGTGATTTTCTGGAATCGCGACCAGTAATTGCCGAGGTGGAAGCCATTCAGCGCGCGACGCTGTTCGCAGGGGAAGCGGGCGCGAAACTCCACATCGTGCACATCAGTTCGGGCCGCGGCGTGGCGGCGGCGGCTGAAGCCAAAGCGCGCGGCGTGGATGTTTCGATCGAGACCTGCGCGCACTATTTGTTTTTTACCGAAGAAGATCTGGAACGGCTGGGGGCGATTGCGAAATGCGCTCCGCCTCTTCGCGACGCTGCGCAGCATCGGGATCTGTGGGGGAAACTATTGGACGGTACGATTGATATCGTCGCGTCCGATCACTCTCCGGCGCCGCCGGACATGAAGACGGGCCCAGTGATGAAAGTTTGGGGAGGCATCGCCGGGGTCCAATCCACTTTGGCCGTATTGCTTGAACGCGGACACTTCGAGCGGGGGCTGCCGCTCGGACGCATCGCCGCCTTGACCGCAGCCACGCCGGCGCGGCGTTTTCGAATCCCACGCAAGGGACAGCTAGCGCCCGGTAACGACGCCGATTTAACGCTAGTCGAGTTGAGCGGATCGCATACGCTGAGTACTAGCGACCTGCATCAACGGCACGCGTTGAGCCCATATGTCGGGTCGACGTTCCGCGGCGTAGTACGACGGACGCTGCTGCGCGGAGAAACTATTTTCAAGGACGGCGCCATCACGGCGCAAAGCAGGGGCGCGCTGGTTCGGCCCTCTTAAAGGACACCATGTACGATCTTGGACACACACGCAGCGCCTACCGTCACGATCATCTTTTGCAAACGGCGGATACGTTTGTGCGCGCCCCTTTGCCAGGGATGGACAAAGCGACGGCTGTGGTTCACATCGCGCCTGCCGCCGGCGCCAGGTTTTCGCAATATACGGCGGAGTTCGAGGTGCAGGGCAGCATGCAAGCAAGTTCGATGCAACGCTTCGTGTATGTGATCGAGGGCGAGATCGAGACTCCCAGCGAACGCCTCGGTCGCGGCGGCTTCGCTTACTTCCCTGCGGGACAGGGCCAAACCCTAAAGGCTTCGCAGCCATCGCGCGCAGTCGTCATTGAGAAAGCCTATGTGCCATTGGCGGGATTGGCGGCTCCTGAATTTTTCACGGGCCGTGACAGTCAAATCGACTCGCAGCCCCTGCTGGGTGACGACGCAGTGCAAGTGCAATCTTTGGTTCCCGCTGACCCCAGCTTTGATTTCGCCATCAATGTGATGACCTATCAACCCGGCGCGAACCTGCCCATGGTGGAAATTCATTTCATGGAGCACGGCCTGCTGATGCTGGCGGGCGGCGGTATTTACCGGCTTGGCGCGCAATGGTATCCAGTGACGGCGGGAGATTTCATTTGGATGGCGCCGTATTGTCCGCAATGGTTCGGTGCGCTCGGCAAGACACCGGCAAAATATCTGATCTATAAAGATTGGAACCGGCAGCCGTGAAAATCGAGATCGATCGGGAGCGGCTCACTCGCGAATTGCAAGGGCTCGGCGCCATCTCCGCCGCGCCTGCGCCGGTGGTCACGCGGGTTCTATTTACAGAAGCTGACCTTCGCGCGCGCGCCTTTGTGAAGCAATTATGCGTCGAAGCAGGGCTCGTGGTGTGCGAAGATCCCGTCGGCAACACTTTCGCGCGCTGGGTAGGAGCGGAGCCGGATCTCGCTGCGGTGGGCACGGGCTCTCATATCGACGCCATTCCCAACGCAGGCATGTACGATGGAACCGTGGGCGTGCTCGGCGGCCTGGAGGCGATTCGGGCTCTCGCGCGCAGCGCGTACCGGCCGCAGCGTTCCATCGAGTTAGTGATTTTCACGGCGGAGGAACCCACGCGCTTCGGCATTGGATGCTTGGGAAGCCGCCTGCTCGCGGGAGTGCTGGATGAGGCAGCGGGCGAGTCGCTCAGAGATAAAGAAGGCCTGTCGCTGAATCAAGCGAGAGCGGCGGCGCATTTCACGGGACCGCTCTCCGCAGTCAAGCTGCCGGCCGGCTATTATTCGGCTTTCGTAGAGCTGCACATCGAGCAAGGACCGATCCTCGAAAAGAAGCAGCTAGAAATCGGAGTCGTCACGGCCATCGCGGCGCCAGCGAGCTTGTGCATCTGGATCGAAGGGGAAGGCGGCCACGCCGGAGCGGTTCTGATGCAGGACCGCCATGATGCGTTTCTGGCCGCCGCCGAAATCGCGCTAGCGATCGAAGCCGCCGCCAAGGCGAGCGGTAGCGTCGATACCGTGGCCACCAGCGGAGTGTGCGACGTTTTCCCGGGCGCAGTAAACAGCATCGCGAGCCGTGTGCGGCTCGAAATAGACGTACGCGACATCGATCTCGCGCGCCGCGATGCCGTCCTGCGCAAGACCGCGGCGGCCGCCGAAGCCACCGCTGCGCGCAGGGGCGTCACCGTTCGCACGGAAACGATCAATGCGGACGCACCTGGGCAGTGCGCCGCGAGAGTCGTCGACGCGCTGGAGCTTGCTTGCAAAGCCCACCACATCACCTATCAGCGCATGATCAGCCGCGCGTATCACGACTCGCTGTTCATGTCGCCGGTCGCGCCAACGGCGATGCTTTTCATCCCCTCGCGCAGCGGCTTCAGTCATCGTCCGGACGAATATTCGTCGCCCGAAGCCATCGCACAGGGCGCGCTGATCCTGGCGGAGACCCTGGCATCGTTGGCGTCCAGCTAAAGATCGCTCTCGACATTGCCCCCCGCGAGCAGCTGATCAATATGTTGCCTGGCGCTGGCGGTTCCTCCACTCAACCGCCGATCTAAGCGGATTCGCAAGTGTGGCGGACGCCGGTGCGGCACGACTAGCGCACAGGCACGTCGCAGGCTTCGGCGAAATCCAACCGGCGGGGAACCACGCGTCCCACGGCGCCTTTGCGCACTCCGTGTGGACGAAATCCGCGGGCCATTCCCCAAATCACGCCGCGCTTCACAAGGCCTCTATCACTCCGCCGGATATCGTCTCCTCGTCATTGAGAACAGCGTATGCGCGTGACTCCGGAGTGCGCACCTGCCTCAAGTTTTTTGGGGTACTCAGAATTGGTGCGCCCGGAGGGACTCGAACCCCCGGCCTACTGATTCGAAGTCAGTCGCTCTATCCAGCTGAGCTACGGGCGCATATCTTTTAACGTGCTCTTTTACTTCTACTTGCGGACCTTTTGACTACTACATGCTTGCGGCGCTTATGGGTCGGTGTGCCTACCAGGTGACCACCCTGAACCACTTGCAACCGCTCGAACGCCGCCTCCATGGCCGAATCCGAGGGGTGCACATATCGCTCTGAAGTGGTCACCGACGAGTGCCCAGCGATGCGTTTAAGCGTGAAGACATCCACGCCCGCTTCGCCAAGTCGCGTCAGTGCTGTGTGTCGGAGAGAGTGCACCACGAATCCTTCATCTAAGACTAGCCGATCCCTTACACGCTTGTGTTGGTGCCCTACAGAATTGACCAGCGCGGGGCCCGTCTGCTTTTCATTGGGGAAGATCCATTGCACGGTTGATGTGGTCTTGCGGGCTTTGAGTACTTCGGCTGCTTTGGCGGTGAGACTCACAACACGCTCAGCAGATTTGGTCTTGCCCACGCGGACATGAAGCCAGCCGAATTTCTTGCCCTCGGTCGGTGCGAGCACTACATCCGACCACGTTAGTGCCAGTGCCTCCCCAAGACGTAGCGCCGTCTCCAGGATCAACGCCGCCACATCCTTGAGGGGATCAGGGCAGGCGGCGAGATAGGCGTCCTGATCGTCGCGCTTGAGCACAAAGTCACGGTGATATTCACCGGGTTCGCGTCGGATCTTCGGCAAGCCGCGGATGAGTTTCTTATCACGGGCAAGTCGCAGGGCTTTGGACAGTGTTGCCAGGTCTCGATTGAGTGTGGCGGGTGTGACTTTCTCGCGACGTGACGCAAGAAACTTCTCAATCAAGGGCTCATCAATGTCGCCGAGCCGCGCGTTGGCCAGCGGTGGGAACGCCAGCAGGACCTTCATCCGGCTGGCGTAGAACTCCGCGCTCCGCGCCTTGCCGGATCGGCTTGTAAGTACCGGGTTGAAGGCTGCTAGTGTTGGTGCTTTGCCCGTGGGTAAGTCAGCTTCACCCCGCGCCAGCCTTGTGCGGTGGGATGACTCCAACTCTTCAGCGGTGCGGCGGTTGCTCTGCTTGGTGTTGCGCCGTACCACCTTGCCATCACGGGTGAACTTGTACCAATAGTGCGGATATTCCTTCACCGTACCGTCTGAGAGTTGCTTACGCTTTCGGAACACCATGCGAAGGGTAGGCTATCACGGTCAAGCGGCTTGCGTTCTATCAGCCAGCATCCAGCAGTCAAGATCGGCAACCGCGAAGAACACGCAGCGGCCTTTTTTGATGAAGCTAAGCTGAGCCTTGCGGCAGCACTTCGCCAAATATTCAGCAGAACACCCGCAATAGGCAGCGGCGTCCTTGATGCGCAGATAGGCGGGCCTGATAGCGATGGGGGCTGCGCTGCTTTGCTGATTGGGGGAAACCACCGACGACAGGATGCCACAGAAAAGCGCAGGCTCCAAGGCTTTTCTGGCGACCTAAACAACATGCTGAAATGCTATGTTGCTCACACTTATGCGGTTTGTTGAATCATTAATTTTTTTCCACTCGGAGAATTGGAAATCCTTTATATATTTTTTTTTGGAAACAAGTCGCGCGCCCTGATGACTTGGCTGCTGGGAAGGCGGCGGGTTCTGGACGAAGGGGGGGGCTAAATCGAAAAACTCCAGCAGCGCATTGCCCGCGCGGTTTCAGTTTCTCGAAACGCCTGCCTGCAATCGTGACGTGTTTGTTGGTGGCGCGCGCACGGACTTCACTTCAACGCAATGTCGAGTCGCAAACGTAGTGAGCACGTTGGCTTCCAATTCTCCACGCAATAATTCTTATCAACACACGAAGGAGTGTTGACAAAGACCAACGATTCAGGTACGATGCTTCATGGGCAAAAGGCCACCATGTACAAAAGCGATTGCCTACGTTCGCGCATCCACCGGGCGACAGGAAACCACGCCGAAGGATCAACAGGAGCGCATCGAAGGGTATTGCAAGGCGGCAGGGCTGAATCTGGTGGAGGTTATCACTGAGCGCGGCGTGTCCGCGAAGATACGGCTGGCGAAACGTCCCGAGGGTGCGAAAGTGCTCGCGCTGCTGGAGAGCGGCATCTGCCATATCGTGGCCCTTAAGTTGGACCGTCTGTTCCGAAACGCGGCGGACGCACTGGCGACCGTCAATGAGTGGGAGCAGGCGGGCATACACCTGCACCTGGTTGACATGGGCGGGAACTCCGTAAACACCGGGTCGAGCATTGGCAAGATGCTGCTTACGATGTTGGCGGGTTTTGCGGAGTTCGAGCGCAACCTCATCAGCGAGAGAACGACTTCGGCACTTCGCTATAAGAAAGCCCACGGCTTGGTGTACAACCGTGCTTCCTACGGGCTTGATGCCAAGGATGGGGCGCTGGTGCCCAACGCGGCGGAACAACGCATCCTGGAGCGAATGAAGGTGCTTCGCAAGTCAGGTATGAGTTACAGCGGCATCGCAAACGAGTTGAACGGCGAGGGTGTGGTTTCCAAATCGGGTGGTCAGTGGCACCCATGGGCAATACAGAAGATTTTAGATCGGGAGCGGTGAACCTTACTCACCAGAAAGAGGTACAAGTGCAGGCAGATACCTACCGCGCAGGAGTGATCGCGCTGTTTAAGAGTGGCGAGGCAACCGAAGGCCAGTGGGTAGCACTGGCGGAGTGTGTGCTGGTTGCGCGTGAGTACGGGCATAAAGATTACCGAAAGTGCTCGAAGCAGATTGAGGATGCCATAGGCTTCACTGCGGAACAGGCGGAGGCAGACCGGGCGGAGCGAAAGCGGGAGGGGGAACTGGCCCGCGCGCGGGGGAAGGCTGCTTAAATGGGATCGCTGGACAACATCCCACAGCATCTATCCCTTGAGCGCCATTACACAGTGGCAGAGGTTGCCGAGCTGTGGGGCTGGTCGGATACCACCGTGCGCAAGCTGTTCCGTGATGAGGCGGGGGTGCTGCAATCCAACATCCCCTCACTCCTGCGCCGGAAGAAGCGGAACGTGAGTTTAAGGATACCGGAAAGCGTGTTGGTCCGAGTGCACGCCAAATTCGCAGTCACACAGCGGTGAGCAGCCGCCGCGCCGCGACGGCCCCCAGCCCAGCAGCGCGCGCCAAGCAATCAGCAGGTCACCGCCGGGCTTAGGTGGTTGCCGGGGTGTATGGGAGGGTCGTTGGAGCGGGAGTGAGCTGGTGTTGTGGTTCTGCGGCTCGCTCATCCCGCAACTGTTGGAGCGCGGCTAAGTGGTCAGTGGATGCCCGCTCGCCACCCCGGTGTCCACTATGCGACAGCGAGAGCCGCGCGGCCATCCAGTCCTTAAGGTGGGGGCGGGTTGAGTCCTGCGTCCAACCGTACATCTCCGAACGGGTACCTGACCCTTTGCTCTTTGGCCCTGTCGCCGCCGCGATCTCACGGGCGATGGCCAGAGCTTCCACACCCTCAGGCGTTGAATTGAGGAACGTGCTCAAAAACTGCCTCGAAGTGTGGATTGCGCGGGCCACTGCCGTGATGGACTCGCCATCGGCCAACCGATTCAGGATGGTTTGTATTCCTACTTTTTCGACTTGGGCAAGGTACGCCCTTAAAATCGGTCTGCCTGCCATTGATGTTGCTCCTTATGTTTCTAACAACTTAGTGCTCGCATCGACCTAAATTCGCCTTGGGCGCGGCGGTGCAGGGCGGTGTCCCGCCCGCGCGATACAGCTTTGCCCCGGTGTGCTTGAGCTAGTGTTGGATGACAGGATGACAGGTCATGACAGCGTTTTACGGAAAGTCCTATAAGGGGCCTTACATGGGAAAGTTTCCGTGTTTACCTGTCATCCCCTGTCATCCTGTCATCCTTTGGCCCTGTGGCCAGCCCCCTCACCACTCCCAAACTCAGCGACGCTGTGCCCATCCACACCACCCGCTGACAATGGGACGCCGTCACGGCGGACGCACGCACCCTTTGACGGTGGGAGTCATGCAGCCATGAACTCCACAGCGGTGCGGGGCGCAAGGCTGATCCCCTGGAAGAAGCGGCGATTGTCCAGCCGTCGATATTTGAACCCTCGCGCTTCCATACGTTCCTTGAAGTGCGTTTGGCTCAGCGGTCGGTCGCCCGTGCGATTGGCGAAATCGTTGAAGGACGACCGCAGCGCGTCTGTGCTGACACGCTCGGCTGACTCGCCCGTGACGCAACACTCAGCGATCCAATCGGCCATGGAGTCCTGCGACTCCTTATACTCTTGGCCCTCGGCTTGCACTTCAGGCGGGCGCACTAATCGGCCAGCCTTCATCCAGTCGAGCGCACCTTGTACGACCCATGCCGCGATCCCCGCGCGCTCCGCCTCCAGTTCTGCATGGATGTTTCTGTTTTGTTCCGTTTCGCCCACCACATTCCGAAAAGGAATCAAATGTAGGCGTTCAAAAACGCCCGTGCCATCACGCACCGTTGGCAGGTGGTTTGCGTCAAACCAAAGCTTATGAGACTCGGGGAACTGGATCAGATTCTCATACTTGCGGGCGGCTTTAATCATGCCCGCACCCTGCGTGAGCCTCTTTATGTTGCCCTCCTTCAGTCGCTGGCCCTGTTCTGTTTCGGAGGTCTGGGCGAATCGTGCACCCCTGAGGTCAGCCAAGTCGGATTGGGCGTTATTGTCGAGCCCCCCTGATTTTGCCATGAGTGTTTCGACCAAGATAGTTGTGCTGTACTCCGGGAACGCATTCCTCACGGCGTTTAGCAAGGTGGTTTTGCCCGTACCGCTCGGTCCGTGGCAAATAAAGAATGCCTTCTCCCCGGTCTTCCCCGTCAGCGAATATCCGAGAGCTTGCTGGAGGTATGGCCTCAGGCCCTCCACGCCCCGCGTGACGTGCTTCAACACTTTCTCGAACGTGGGGGCCTTAGCTTCAGCGTCAAAGTTATAGTCATTGAGTTTGGTTATGAGGTCCCCGCGCCGATGTTCCCGCAGTCGGCCAGCCTGAAAATCGTACGTGCCGTTTTTGAAGTTGAGTAGCCACGGATTCAGATCCATCTCCTGAGGCGAAATGGCCAAGTCTGATTGGGCCAGCCGCAACAGATTGTCGATACGCCGCGCGTCGAGTGATGCCTTCGCAAACTTCACAGCTTCACCATTGCCCGCCCGTGTGGCTTGACGGAGCGATTCAACCATTGCCAGCGCTGCCAGCTTGTAAGCCGCCTGCTTCTCATCCACACACCAGCGGGCCCCGTCCCATATAAACCAGCGGCGCATCCCGTGGCAGAATCTCACGTCTTCGCCGTGTAGAATCTTGAACCGTTCAGCGTTTCCATAGTCGTTGTGGCTATCCGGCACCATGAGACGTTCTAGGTTCCGAAGGTCACCGATGGGGCTGGCGGCTTCCGGCCTTCGGGCCCTCAACTCAGCAGTGAAGCGACTCCACCCGCTGTACTCTGCGCATGAATTATGGAAGCACTGGAACCCAGCCATGCCAGTCGAGTCGATGAATAGGGCTGCTTCGCCCCGAGCATGGGATTCGTCCATCGGGCAGGTAATTACCCAGCGCTTACCCCCTTGGTAGTCATGAGGCCCGTTCTTAACGTGGATGCCTTGAGCGTCAATGAAGCCGTCCATGTCGAAACGGTTAGGCGCATCACCGCGCCAGTCCATCGCCTGCCCTTGTAGCTGCGGTCCTGCTGGCGACGCAGCGGCTGCGCTAGCTCCAGACTTGGCAAATGCAGCTAGCTGCGCAGCCGTCACGGGCACCAGTACTTCAGGAACGGAGATTATGGCACTGCGCCGCCAAGGACGGTCAGGGCCTTCAGGTCCCTTTTTGTTAAGCGAGCCATAACAACGGGTAATCCTTGACGCGTTTGAGACGCTCGTATCAAGGTGAACCTGGGGCGTCGAAAACAGCCGTGCCGCTTCCGCCGTTACAGCCTTTACCAATTGAGCCGACGCTGGGGTGTTCGGCAGGTCGAGTTTAGCCAATAGGTGTAGACCGTTTCCTGAATCGCAGGCCACCAGTTCCGGCCAGCCAATCGCAGCGAAGTGCGCTTTCGCCTTTTCCATCTGGTGCCGTGCGGCGGCTTTCTCATCGTCGGTTGAGTTGGTGTCCGTCGCCCGATGAGGGTCCCAATCCAAGAAGAGCCATTGCAGCCTAGCCACATCTGCGTCCCCTGCTGTGCCACCGCGCCTCGCAGGCAGGAGACGTGCCTGATTCATGCCATGCCGCGATGTCACAGGGTTTAAGCCAATGTATATGCCGCAGTCAATACCACGGGCCTCAACCAACGCCGCTGCTGCCGCCAGCGACGCAGCGTCAGTGTAGAAGCCCGACAGTATCGGCCCGTTCCGCTGAATCACTCGCAATTCCGCCACGTCTGGAGCGAAGGTTGAGCCATGGAGAATTTCCACAGTACGGCGTAGTGAATCTTCGATCTGCTGTTGTGTCAGAGGGGGCGCTTGCGCGGCCCCCGTTTGGACCATTAACTCGCTCACGCTTGCACCCCCGCAGCCATTTCTTTCTCAGCTTCCCGAAGCATGGACACCACGTCCGCATAGTCCTCTGCGCCTAGGACGTAACCCCACGATCTCGCCGCGTAGCCGATGCGCTTAATGTCACAGGCCATCTCTACAAGGGTGAGTCTCTCGCGCGGATCGGACCCCAGCGGCCCGCCGTCATGCTCATGTTTTCCACCACAGCCAGGGCAGAGTAGCACTTGCCAAGCCCACCGCTTCCCGTTGCGGAACAACGCACATGGCGCTGAGAACCACACCTGTTCCTGTCGCAGACGGACGGCCAGTTCCGTCAGTTCCAACACCCGTGGGTCGTTCTCCCACTCGAAAAGCGCGAGTAGGCGGGGGTCAATTTCCTCCTTCCATTTTTCATCATCCAAATCTTTAAGGTCGGAGTCTGAGGGGTAGGCTCTCATGCTGACTCCTTTTCTAGTTCGGCTCTGTGCTCCCTCAAGCCGATGGTTAGGCATCTCCGTAAAAGCTCAGATGTGGTGTAGTTGGCTCCCGTGCGCTTGCGGCACTTCGAGAGAAAGAGGTCAATAGCCGCAACTTCATCAGCGGCCAACCTAAAAGAAATCATCTTCGCAGCCATGGTTATTACTCCAAGAGTTTGAATTGTGGCGCGAGATCAGTTTGCTTCGCCCCAAGGGGCGAGCACGTCTGTGGACGAAACTAGGTCCTTTGGGCTCCTGCGTCTGGGTATCCGGCTTATCGCATTCAATCCCGGTTAGCGGGGTGTTGAAGTGTGGGCTCGGGTCCTGTTCAAGTGCCGCGTTGCCTACGTTTACTTACTCAGTCATCTAACAGTACGACGGACCTACCATTAGTCAAAAGTTTTTTCCGCTCGGCTTCTTTTTCCCCAGCGGGTGCTATTGCCATCCCCCGAAACGGTATTACCGCCCTACTTATCCTGCAATCATCACTGGTGACCGCCGCCACTGCCGCGCCTGACGCCGTGGGCTGCGTACCACACGCCGCCCGCAAGCGCTAGGCTTGGGGCATGGGGTTCCTAATAGGCTACGTACTCGGTCTGCTCACTGCTAAGGGTGGCGATGTACTGTTTGGTCCGCACTGGGGCGTGGGCACAGAGATCCTTGTGGGTGTTGGCCTCGGGCTGTTCATCACTGTGGGTGGCTGCCTGCTGATTGGTGAATGCTAATGGGTTTGGCCGCCCACAACACCGGACCCTGTAGAATTTAATGGCCCGCAGTCAGTGTGTGAATCGGAGGGGCTATGAAACTTGTGGTGCTGGCCATTTTTATCGGCGCAGTCTTGGTCTATGCTCAGCCTGCTGCTGGGCAGACCCCATCCATTGCGGAATTGGTCAAATCTGCCGAAGCAGGGGACTCTGACGCACAGTACACGTTGGGGTTTGACTACTACAGCGGGCAAGGCGTGCACCTTGACTACGCAGAAGCTTTCAAGTGGTGGCACAAAGCAGCCGACCAAGGATATGCTGCTGCCCAGTTTAACCTCGGGAGTATGTTCGCCAACGGCAAAGGCGTGACCCGCTACGACGGGGAAGCCATCAACTGGTGGCGCAAGGCCGCTGAACAAGGCTTAGCTGTAGCCCAAGTAACTCTCGGAGCTGCCTACAACAAAGGTGAACGGGTGCCGCAAGACCACGCAGAAGCTGCTCGTTGGTATCGCAAAGCCGCTGACCAGGGAGACGCCCAAGCCCAAAATAGGCTCGGGTATATGTACAAATTCGGCGAAGGCGTTACTCGGAACGACGCGGAAGCCCTGAAGTGGTACCGCAAAGCCGCTGAGTCAACAGACGCTAAATCTCAATTGGATCTCGGTTATTTATATTACTTCGGCGACGTTGTGACGCAAGATTTTGCAGAAGCCGCAAAGTGGTTTCGGAGAGCTGCTGACCAGGGAAATGCTAACGCCCAGGACATGATCGGGGCTCTGTATGCCAAGGGGCAAGGTGTGGCCCAGAACGACGTGGAAGCTGTAAAGTGGTACCGCAAAGCTGCTGACCAGGGAGAATCGGTCGGGCAGTGGTTCGTTGGTGTTGCGTACCGCGAAGGTAAAGGCGTCCCGCAGGACTACGCGGAAGCCGTCCGGTGGATTCGCAAAGCCGCTGAGCAACAATTCTGGAATGCCCAGAACGATCTCGGGCTTATGTACGCTAATGGCCAAGGCGTGGAGCAGGACTTCGTAGAAGCTGTGAGATGGTATCGTGAGGCCACCAACGCAGCACCCGATTACCCACACTACGCGGCGGCATTTGGAGTTGATGTTGCCCAGTTCAATCTCGGGAATGCCTACGCTAAGGGGCAAGGCGTGCCGCAGGACTTCGTACAAGCACATATGTGGTACAACCTCGCCGCGTCAAACAGCAGCGGTGAAGATTACACAAGCCGAGCCAAGGCACGCGATGACATTGCATCAAGGCTAACGCCGCAACAACTTGGTGAGGCACAGCGATTAGCCCGAGAATGGAAGCCCAAAAAATAGGCATCATGAGGCGGAGCGCCCCACTTACCTCATGACATTCGCGGTAGTGCTCAGAAGCCCAGGCATCCAGTAAGGAACTTGGGGTGTGGGGGCTTGCTGGAGCAGTCCGCCGACACCATACTTGAGGCGGGCCACGTTTGTATTCCACGGCACCGACGCACCAACTGTGCTCAACCCGTCCGCAGCCGCCCCGCCCAGCAGTCCCCCATGTACCCCACCCACCCCATAACCAGCCGCCGCGCCCGCTACCTTCGCGATCTTGCGCCCGAGTGGCACAGCTTGGCCTTGCCGCCGTTGCAGGGTGTCACCCATCACGCGGCTTGCGTCTTTCCACAGTCCGTACTCTCTGTTGGCAGCATCCACATCCGGGAACTGAGAATTTATGCTGGAGCGGGCCGCATCTCCACCGATGCCGTGCGCACCACCGGAGGTTGTGTCATCCAGACTTGTGAAGCCGTTGGCTTTTGCGGTGATCCGGTCCCATTCTTGGCGGTAACGCCGTAAGGTGTCCGCCGCGATCACGGGTTCGCCCGTTCGTGGATCAGGGGTTGATTCATTCGCTAGGCGCTGGCCTAAATCTTGCACGATGCCGATGCCTTTTTCAGCTTCGGCGGAAAGCGGCTTGCCACTCTGGGAGAGGAAAGCATTGGAAGCGTGCTTGTCCATTGCATCCAACACTGGATTCAGCGGCGTTGTGGTGCCCGCTGGAATAGCCGCCCACGCATCGTTAAGGGCTTGCCCTGCTGAGTCGCGCTGTCTCTCAAATTGAGCCAGCAGCCCCTTTGCAGAACCCGCGCTTATGCCCCGGTCGAGTAACTGCGGAACGATCTGCGCGGACGTGGCCTTGTTTGCTTTTGTGGTGGCGTTCAGGACGCGGGAATATTGCGCCTTCGCAGCATATTGCAACATCGCACCCGCTGAGGGCGACAGCTTAGAGGCCAGGGCACCAAGCCCCACGCCGCCAAGTAAACCGCCAACCTTCTCCCCAATACCTTGCGCATCGGAGGACCCGCCAGCCGCCTTTACTCCAGCCTTCACTAGACCGCCACCTGCGTAGCCCCCAGCCACACCCGCTGCGCCTGCCAACGCTCCCGCTGGAGTCAGCAGTGCGGGCAGCGCCTCAGGCAGCATCACCGTGGCGGCTTTCATGCCGCCGCCCAGAACATCATTCGCTCCTGCTACCGGCTGGCCCGCCGCGACTTCACCAGCGCCATGCGCGGCTTGGTTCAATCCTTGGAAGGGATAGTTAAAGACGCTGCCGGGGAAGCGATCAGGGAACATGTCGGGCGTGTTCTTGTCTCCGCTGATAAAGCGTTTGAAGTGGTCAATGTACCCATCGGGTTGCTGATCCTGAGGCGCTGCTACAAACCCAAGATCGGCGTGCGGGGTGGCAGTCGAGGGCGTTGGTGTGAATTGGAGATCCGAGTAGTCTGCCATATTATTGCCTCTTGAACCCGCGCTTCATCGCTGCGTCCAAGCTGGCCGCTGGGATCTGACCACGAACACCCTCGGGCGAGATCACGTTCACCATTCCGCCGCCCGCGCCGCCGCCCGTGGGTGTTGGGGCAACATTGTATTTATCGAAGACGGCTTTTGCGGATGGCATGACGGGTGAGTACACCGGGTCATTGGGTAACTGTTGCTCGTACCGCTCTTTATAGGTGTTCAGCTTCGCGCCGTAGACGTGCAGGGCACTCTTGACCACGCCCATCGCCTGATCGGCTGACATTCCTTGCTTCATCGTCCCCATCACTGCGGCAATCTCGGGGTCCGTGGCGTTGCCCTTCATCGCGTTTGCACTTTCACCAGCCAGGGCGTTCAGAACGAAATTGTAGTTGGTCGCTGCGGGCGCTCCAAATTTGGTGGCGATGTAGTTGTACACATCATTGCCAGGTTGGAATGTGCCGTTCTTTAGCGCCGCCGCCGCGTCTGCAAGTTGGCCCAAGTGAACAGTTGCAGTGTTCAGATTCCCAATGTTGCGCCCGTCAGGGCCAGTGGTGAAGGACTTTCGGATTTGCGCTCGCTGATCGGAGTACGTTGGCTCAAAATGAAACACCGCATCACGTAGTTGGATGGCGGCCACGCTCCGTGTCGCCGCGCTGGGCATCGTCGCCCGACCCTGTGCAATAGCCTTTACCTGAGCTGCAAGGCTCGGTGAAAGAGTTTTGAGGTAGGTGTCCCCTGTGGTTGCGTCCCCGCCCTGTGGAGTGAGCCCCGGCAACACATTGTTGGTCACAGATCGTCCAGCCTGTTGGTAGGCGTTGAGTCGCTTCAAACCAGCATCGGCCCTCTGCTGATCGGTGAGTGTGGGGTCCGTTGCGGTGTACGCCAGCTCAGCGGGGGTATTGATCTTCGGATTTTTTGCTGCGACCGCTGCCGCCGCAAGTTCAGCCGTTTTGTCCGGGGTAACACCAATGGCCTGCAACGCTGCCGCAGCCTTCGGAGAGAACATCGCGGGCATCTGTGCCTGAAGTTCGGGCGATGCTGCGCCGCGCAAGTGATCCCAAACATCTTGGTTCATGTTCGGGTCCTGCGCCCGCTGCGATAAGTAATCCAACTCCAATTTTTTCTGTCTCTGCTGGGCCTCAGCAGCATCGGCGTTGCTCTTATTGGCAGACGCGCCGTAGTTGACCGTCTCAGCCTGATCCTTCAAGCTGGGGTCAAATGGAGTGTCCACACCCGGACCCATTTCCGTGGGCTGGTGCAGAATTGACTTACCACCTTGCGAGAGTAGGACGGGCGCGCCCTGATTCTTTTTCGTCGGGTCGAGGTCCAATTTGTCCGCTTGCTCCAACAGCTTCGCCGCCTGGTCGGAGTGGTTACCCAGTATCAGCACACGGGCTGCCCTGCGCAGATAGTCCCCTGGCTTTTCGACGGGAGCGGAAGGGGGCGCGGCTGCTACCACACCCCCAGTGCCCGGCGCGGCCACCGCTGGGGCAGCACTCGCGCCATTCGGGGGCGCTATGGGAGGGGCAGCGCCGCCCAAAACTGGAGCCTGTTGCATCTGTGGGGATGGGGCCAGCGCAGCAGACATCGCAGCGCGTTCCTGCTGCTGTTGCTTCAACTGCAAGTTAGCTGCGGCGGACTGGATTTGATCGTTGCGGAAGTCGTCCAAATGCGCAGCCGGGTTCCCCTGTGCGATGCCCTCACCCAAGTGCATCAGGTAATTCATACGCAGGGCGTGCTTCTGTTCGGGCGTCATCATGGGCGCAGTGCCATCCTGAACAGGCCCTTGCCCGGTCTGGAGGTTCAGCAGTCCAGCGGGGACACCAGCCAGGGAGCCATTGATCCCACGATCCAGGTAACTGTTGAAACCATTTCCGATTGCGCTTAAAAGTCCCATGACTTATTTCCCCTTCGACGCAGACGCGGCTTCGTTTACCAACCAATCAGCGGGAATCCTCACACATCTCCCAAAGCGGCGGCTTGGTAGGCGTTCATCTCGGATCATCTTTCGGATCATTCCAGGAGAGACGCCAAGGTAGGCGGCGGTTTGCGCTGTGTTGAGAAATCCGGGCGGGGTACTTTGAATTGGTTGGATCGCTTCCATACACCAATCAGAACGCATCCCTACTTTTCCAAGAAATCGGTGGGCCTAGGTGATACGCAATGAGATTGTGTAGCCCTCCATCACCACATCACTAACCAGCCTGCCGGATAACTGATGGACCTCGGAGGATGGTGAGTGGTGGGCTGATGGAAACTACGAATCGTGGGACTACCAGGTGCCCACCCCAGCACCACTTGGCACCCCTCAGGACGTTTTCAAGGCCCGTTAAATCGCTGAAAACAAACTCAGGGCAACTCGGTACAGCAACCCTATTCTGATTCGAAGTCAGTCGCTCTATCCAGCTGAGCTACGGGCGCGCGTTGCCTCATCGTATCATCACTACATAGGTGACCGAAACCGAAATCAAGCTGCTGTGGCCAGGCTCCGCGGGGGACGCGCGAGCCCTGATCGAACGCCACGGATACAGTCTTTTGTCGCCGCGTACGTTCGAGGTGGACCAGCTTTTCGACTTGGCCTCTGGGGTCTTGCGGCAATCGGACCAAATCCTGCGGCTGCGCAAAACTTCCTCGGCCGAAGAAGGCCAGCACGCCATGGTCACATATAAAGGATGCGCCAGCCGCGAAATTTATAAGAGCCGCGAGGAGATTGAGTTCAACGTTTCCGATCCTGATGCCTTCACGCTGGTACTCGAACGCCTGGGGTACCATCCCGGCTTCTGTTATGAGAAGTACCGCACTATGTTCAAGGCCTACGGAGAACCCGGCGTCATCACCATCGATGAGACTCCGATCGGCGTCTATCTGGAGCTGGAAGGTCCGCAGGCGTGGATCGATAGTACTGCGGCCCGCTTGGGTTTCCCTGCGGAGCGGTTTCTGACCGTCAGCTACGCCGGGCTCTACCGGGAACACCGGGAACAACATCCGGAGGCCTCTCCGGATATGACCTTCGGTGTAGATAACCCTTACGCGGCCGGAACAAAATGACCTTAGGAAGCCTCAAAAGCATTGAACCCAGGAAGATCCGGTGCTATTCTTCAGCTAGATTGAAACAGACGCCAAAGCATCCGAGGCTGGGAACGAAATGATTGAACTGGTCACAACCATAATCATTACCGCTAGCTCAGTACTGTTGTTCGGCTACTGGTTCCGTTATACCTGCCTGCTGATCTTAAGTGCGAAGACCACGCGCGACTTTGCCGGCGAAATAGTAATGGCCAATCAACTCGGGTTCCTGGAAGTGCAAGCTCAGTTGCGGGCCAGCGCGGGCAACCTGGATACGCTGCGTGACGCGCTCGACCGCGATTACGCCGTGCTGAATGGTTTGATGAAGAAAGCCGGCGATGCTTCGTTTGAAGGATCGTCGCTCGAACAGACCATGCTGGCGATTAACTACCGCGTGATGCGCGCTTCTTACAGTGTCACCGGCGCGTTCTCGCCGGCCGCCGCTCGCAAGGCGCTGGAAGAAATGTCGATGGTGGTTGCGCACTTCGCGAATGCCATGGGTCAGCAAGCCGCCGCCGGCGCTGCTGCTTAATCCCACACGGAGTTTTACTTTTAGTCGACGCGCGGCGTGCGTGTAGTTTCGATCCCCATACTGAAGTGCTCGCCCAGATACACCCGGCGAACTTCGGGATCGTTGCCTAACGACTCCGGTGAACCGGAGCGGAAGATGCGGCCGTTGTTGATGATGTAGGCGCGGTCGGTCACGGCCAGGGTCTCGCGGACATTGTGATCCGTCATCAGGATGCCGATTCCGGAATTCTTGAGATCGAAAATAATCTTCTGCAGTTCCAGCACCTGAATGGGATCGATGCCCGAGAACGGTTCGTCCAGCAGCAAGAAGCTAGGATCGATCACCAGGCTGCGCGCAATCTCGACGCGGCGGCGCTCGCCGCCTGAGAGCACGTAGCCCTTGCTTTTGCGAACCTGCTCCAGGCCCAGTTGTTCGATCAGGCGGTCCATGCGGTCCAGGCGCTCGCGCCTGTTTAAACGCAGCGTTTGCAGAATCGCCATCAGATTGTCTTCGACCGAGAGTTTGCGAAAGACCGACGCTTCCTGCGGCAGGTAGCTGATGCCTTTACGCGCGCGCTGGTACATGGCCAGCTGCGTTAGATCGTTGTCGTTGAGCAGCACGCGGCCGGAGTCCGGCGTGATCAGTCCAACGATCATGTAGAAGGAAGTGGTCTTGCCGGCGCCGTTAGGGCCCAGCAGTCCCACTACTTCGCCTTGCTTGACGCGCACGGAGACGTTGTCCACCACCTTACGTCCGCGGTAGGACTTGCTCAGCTCCGTTGTCTGAAGGGTATGCACTGGCCTGCTTATTTTTTGCGGAACAGCGTGTCGGCGGGGCGATTTTCAACGCCGTTCACCAGCAGCCTATCATTGTTGGACCACCAGGTCAATTGTTTGCCGCGAGTTTGCCCCTTTATGCTGTCTACCA
Source organism: Bryobacterales bacterium (assembly GCA_963745995.1). Lineage (GTDB taxonomy): Bacteria > Acidobacteriota > Terriglobia > Bryobacterales > Bryobacteraceae > Palsa-187. Next base: position 25,058 of record CAVUZF010000004.1, on the reverse strand, counting down.
GGAGCGGTTCGCCGCCATTCATGATCACCTTTCGCTCGGTGGTGTAGTACTCGCCATGTTCACCGGTCCCGGTGCGGGTACGCTTGTCGGCGGTGCTGACAATTTTCACGGCGCCATCGGCAAAGGCTTTGTCGAGGGTGCTCGATGAGTCCTTATCATTTAAGAAGGCTTTCAGCTCCTTGCCGTTCACGATCAGGCCGGGACGTATCATGGCGGCGCCGCCCTGGTAGTGGGCTATGCGTGTTTCGTCCGAATACACCAGATCCGGTGCGCGGACTACGGTGAAGATGGGCGCGGAGGGCTGCTTGGGCTTGTCGCTAGCCGTTTTGTCATCTTTATCGTCAGAGGACTTATCGGCGAACTGGCTCACCACTTTCCCATGTGCTTCGAAGGCCTGGGTCATGCGGTTGATGTCGATGCGGTCGGCTTCGACGCGGTTAGGGCCCTGCCAGACTACGGCGTTGCCTTCGTAGTGCAGTTTTTGATTGTGCTCGGCGGAGGTCATGTGCTGCGCGCGGCCCTGCATGACGTCAGAACCGGAGAGCAGCGCGGAGGAGGATGCCTTGTCGTCCGGTAAACGCGTGGTGGCGACACGGCCATCGGCGACGAAATCCCCTGATTTTTGATCCATCACCAGGCGATCGGCGGAAGCTGAGCCGGTGGGATCATAGGTGCGCGCGGAACCTTCGAGCGTGATCACATCCTTGGCCTGATCGAGCGTCGCGTGATCGGCAGTGGCGTGGCGGGTGCCTTCTTCGTAGCGGAAATCGGTCTTCTGTTCCAGGTGCGCCAGCTCGCTGGTTTTGGGGTCGAAGGTGGCGAGCAGTTCCTTGCTTTGCGTCAGCATGGGCGGCGGAGCGGGCGTACCAGGTTTGTCGGTGCGGGTAAAAGCATTGATAGTTTTGAAGGACTGGATACGGTTGTCGGGGCCGTAGGTAATCCAGATGCGATCGCCTTTGACGGATCGCTTGGGCTGGCCGGCGCGGTTGGGCAGGAAGTCGGCGGTGCCGGCGCCATCGGTCTCGACGGTGTCGATGTCGCGCCCGCCGGGACGCATGTTCAGGTGGATCACTTCGCTGCGCAGGATGCGGGTGTCACCCAGTAACTCGCTGGGACGCGGCAAGGGCACTGCTTCGGCCACCGCCTGCTTCATCGCCAGGGCATGCGTGAGAGTGCTGTCCTTCTTGGTGGGATCAAATTGCAGGTCGATTACATCGCCGGTGACGGTGGTACGCATGGCGTTGGCGGTCGAGACCAGTTTGCCGTTTTGCTGGCCTTTAATTTCCCGGACGATCATGTCCTGGCCGAAGGTCAGCATCAGAGTCTCGGCTCCGAACTCGACCTTGCGCCCGGGGTTGTCTTCAACGCCATGAGCGGACTGGGAGAACACCTCTTTGATGACTCCCTTATCCAGCGTGACGACGGAGGCGGCGCCTTCCATATGCAGATTTTCGCGTGTCAACTTCGACCAGGGCAGGAGGAAAACTTTCGATTCGGCCTCGCGATAATAGGCTTCGCCCGCTTCGATCAGCATGGGTTTCGCGCCCGGGTTTTTTCCCATCCAGTGGAGCACCACTTTGCTGCGCAGGTGCAATTCGCGCGAGTTGGGATCGTAGTCGACGCCCATGGCGGAGCCGTAGCCTTGGTCGAATTCGAAGTTGGCCTCGCGGTCGGTGGAGGCTTTGCCGGTGTCGCTCGCAAAGTGCACGCCGGAGGTATGAATCTTCACGATGCGGCCTTGGGTCAGCGGGTCGTCCGTGGCGTTTTTCTTGCTCGCGGTCGGCATGGTGATATCCACTTGGCCGTCGGAATATAGACTCTTGGCGACGATGTCGAATTGCGCTTGCGCGCTGCGGACCAGATCGTACTGCGCCCCTTCTTTGTGGAACAACTGCAATTCGACGCCGTTCAGTTCCATCACGGAGGGTGCTTGCACTTGGCGGAAGCTTTTGGCGCGGATGGTCACGCGGGGGCGTTCGCCGTCGCTTTGGGTGTAGACCCAGTCACTGGCGCGGCCGTTGATTCCGGTTTCTAGGGGCGGAGGGGTGGGCGGCGTATCACGGGCAAGCGCCTGCTGGCGCTTGATATAAGTTTGGCCAACAAACGCGACGATCGCGAGAAGGGCGGCGAGAATCAGCCACCGGCTGAGGCGCATAGATTGATTGGAAGCCTTACTGCCAGGATATCATCCGACCTTTATTAGACGCTAAAGGGCGGCCGTTAGTTTACTCAAAAGTGCAATTCGGTCGGCGATGCGGCCGATCAAGATGCTTTCGTTGACGGCGTGGGCGCCTTCGCCGACGGCTCCCAGGCCGTCGAGCGTCGGAATGCCCAGCGCCGCCGTGAAGTTGCCGTCGGAGCCGCCGCCGGCGGACGATTCGTCTAGTTCAACACCTAGTTGGGCTGCCAGTTTTTGGGCTTTTCGGAAGAGCGACCGCACGCCTGCGGTGCGTTCCAGGGGGGGGCGGTTCATGCCGCCGGTGACGCTAATGGAGCAGCGTTTGTCGAAGGGTTTCAGTGACGCGAACTGGCGTTCGAGGTAGCGCGCATCGGATGTTTTGGGGATACGGACGTCGATTTCGACCTGGCATTCGGCGGCGATCACGTTGCTGCGGGTGCCTCCGTGGATGACGCCAGGGCTGACGGTGATGCCGCGGTCGAGACGGCTGAAGCCGGCGGTTTTTTGAATCTGGCGCGACATTTCGACGATGGCGCTGGCGCCGTTCGCGAAGTCGAGTCCGGCGTGGGCGGCGCGGCCGCGGACGGTTACGGTGTAATCGCCGACACCTTTGCGCGAGGTCTTGAGTTTGCCGTCGAGGCCCTGGCTGGGTTCGAGAACTAAGACAGCGGCGCTGGCGCGGGCGGCTTCTTCGGTGAGCGGGCGCGAAGACGGGCTGCCGATCTCCTCGTCGGAATTGACTTGTAGGACCACTTTGCGGGCGATGGGGAGGTCTTGTTCCCGCAGGGTTCGCATCGCGTAGATGAAAAACACGAGACCGGCTTTCATGTCGAACACGCCCGGGCCCCACAGGCGGCCTTGGGACTGGCGGAAGGGCATGGTGCGGAGGGTTCCGATGGGCCAGACGGTGTCGGAATGGCCTAGCGCCAGAATTTGCCCGGACTTTTTGGAGCCGGGTAGCAGGAACTCGCAGCGCAGATGCTTGCCAGGGTAGGTTTTTACGCGTGCGATGTCTTTTACGGTTTCGGCGAAGAGGTCGACGAAGCGCTGGATGGCGGCGGGATCGTCGCTGGGCGATTCGCACTCGACAAACTGGCGGATGGTGGCGATGACGTGTTTTTGGGAGATGCCCATTGTTCGTAGGATAGCGCCTGCTATAATTCAGAATCCGCATGTCCACCACTGTTTCCACACGCGCCTTGGACATTGACGCGATTCGTGAGATCCTACCTCATCGCTATCCGTTTCTGCTGGTGGATCGCATTGAGGAACTGGAAAGCGAACGCGTGGTCGGCATCAAGAACGTGACCGTCAATGAGCCCTTTTTTACGGGGCATTTTCCGGATTATCCGGTGATGCCGGGGGTGCTGATCATCGAAGCTATGGCGCAGGTGGCCGGCGTATTGGTGCTGAGCGGCATTCCGGATCGCAAGAACAAGCTGGTGCTGATGGCGGGCGTGGATGGCGCAAAGTTTCGCAAGCCGGTGCGGCCGGGCGATCAACTGCGCATGGAGATGAAGGTGCTGCGCAGCCGGGCGACCATGGCGAAGGTGTCCGGGACGGCGACGGTCGATGGCGTGGTGGTGGCCGAAGCCGAAATCTTGTGCGTGCTGGCTGACCGTCAATAACACCGCCCAATGCCGATACATCCGACTGCCATTGTCGACCCGACGGCGAAAATCGCGGAGTCGGCAGAGATCGGGCCCTATTGTGTCATTGGTGCGAATGTGGAAATCGGCGCGCGCACGGCGGTAAAGGCACACGTCGTCATGGAAGGGCCGTTGGCCATTGGCGAAGATAATGTTTTCTTTCCTTACTCGACTGTAGGCGTGGCGCCGCAGGATCTGAAGTATCACGGGGAGCGGTCCTGCACACGGATCGGACATCGTAATAAGATTCGCGAGTTCGTGACGATTCATCGCGGTACCGAGGGCGGCGGGATGATCACGACGATCGGCGACGACAATCTGTTGATGGTGCAGGTACATGTCGCGCACGATGTGCGCGTGGGCAGCCACTGCGTGTTATCGCACGCGGCTACGGTTGGCGGGCACGTGGCGATTGAGGATTGGGCGGTGGTGGGCGCCGGCAGTGCGATTCACCAATTCTGCCGCATTGGGCGGCATTCGATGATTGGCGGGTATAGCGTGGTCACGCAGGATGTGCTGCCGTTTTCGACTACGTCCGCGAAGCGCGAGGTCAAAGTTTACGGCGAGAATAAGACGGGTCTGGAGCGGCGCGGATTTTCGGCGGAGAGCATTGAGGCGCTGCACAAGGCATTTCGTCTGCTGTCGCGGTCGAAGCTGAATACTTCGCAGGCGCTGGAGAAGATTCAAGCGGAGGTAGGCGGCACGGCGGAGGTTGACGAGTTGCTGCAATTCATCGCTGAGTCGACGCGCGGATTCATCAAATAGCCATGCCTTACGGGCTTATTGCGGGCAATGGGCGCTTCCCGGTGCTGGCGCTGGAAGCTGCGCGGAAGGCTGGGATCGACGTCGTCGCCATCGGAATTAAGGAAGAGGCTTCTGCCGAGATTGAGCCCCTGGCTGCTCGCTGCCATTGGATTTCGTTGGGCGCGCTTACTAAGCTGATCGACATCTGCCATCGCGAGGGGATCACGCAGGTGATGATGTGCGGACAGGTCAAGCACGCGAAAATTTTCTCATCGATCGTGCCTGATTTGAAGCTGGTGAAGCTGCTGGCTTCGATCGAAACCAAGAATACCGAGGGGCTGATTGGCGGGGTGATGAAAGTTTTAGGGGACGAAGGCATCGAGTTGGTGGATTCGACGCTGCTGCTGAAGGATCTGCTGGCTCCGGCGGGGGTGCTCACGCGGCGAAAGTTAACTGCTGACGAGGAGCGCGATATCGAGTATGGGCGCCGCGTTGCTGCTGCGCTTTCCGAGCACGACATCGGGCAAAGTGTGGCGATTGCAGAGCGGGCTTGTGTGGCGGTGGAGGCGATGGAGGGCACGGACGCGATGATGCGGCGGGCGGCGGGGCTGGTGGAAGGCAAACCGCTGCGATTGGTGAAAGGCTCGCGGCGGCGGAAGCATATGCTTTACGATGTACCGGTGGTGGGTCCGCAGACCATTGCGGCGATGCGCGAGACGGGGACGACGGCGCTGTCGATTGACGCGGGGCGGACGCTGTTGCTGGATCGTGTGGAAGTGCTGCGGCAGGCGGACGCGGGGCGGATCGCGATTGTGGCGCATGAAAATAGCGAAAATTAGGGACAGTCACTGCCGCCTCCTATTTAAGTCCCGCAGTTTAGGTGTGGCTGTCCCTAATTCATGTGCTGGGCTTCTTTAGGGGCGAAGACCAGGTTGATCAGGAGAGCGAGGATGCCGGCCACCGTGATCACGCCTACCATCGGCATGGCGGTGCCGTTGTCCAGATAGCTGACTAGCGATCCCCCCAGGCCGCCTAGCGCGAATTGGATGAAACCTAGCATCGCGGCGGCGCTTCCGGCTACTTTGCCGTGCGGGGCTAGCGCCAGCGCGGTGGCGTTGGGGAACGAGAAACCGTTGCAGCTGACGAATACGAAGAGCGGGATCAGGATGCCGGGGAATCCGCCGGCGCCGGTTTTCGCGGTGATGAAGAGCACGATGCCGGAGGCGGCGGCTACCATCAGCACTACTCGGAAAATATTGTGCGGATGAATACGGCGCACCAGGAATCCGTTCAATTGCGACGCTAGCACCAGTCCCACGGCGATCGCGCCGAAGAAGTAGCCGAAGTGGTCAGCGCTTACGTGGTTTAGTTCGATAAACACTAGCGGCGATCCTTCCAGATAGGCGAACATGCCGGCGGCGATAAAGGCTCCGGAGAGCGCGTAGACCATGAAGATGGGATCGCGCAGCAGGCTTGCGTACAGGCGCAGTGTCTTCGGCAGGCTGCCAGGCTGGCGTTTCTCAGGGGTGAGGGTCTCCTTTAGAAACACGGCCACGCAGATCAGGATGATGGTGCCCATGGTGCTCACCATCCAGAAATTGGAGCGCCAACCCATGTGCACCACCAGCCATCCGCCGATCATGGGCGCGACCATGGGTGAGACTCCCACCACCAGCATCAAAAAGGAAAACACGCGGGCGGCTTCGCGCGGAGGGAAATAATCCCGCACCACGGTGCGTGAAATCAGCATCGCTGAACAGCCGCCGATCGCCTGGATGAAGCGGAACACCGTGAGCGTGGCGATATTGGGGGCGAACACGCAGCCGGTTGACGCCAGGACGTACATCACGAGTCCAACGTACAGGGGGGGCTTGCGGCCTAGGGTATCGGCGAAGGGTCCGTAGAATAACTGGCCGAAGGACAAGCCGACAAAGTACACGGCCAGCGTGATTTCGACCGCGCCTACGGTGGTGTTGTAGGTTTGGGCGATGGCGGGAAACGCCGGCAGATAGGTGTCGATCGAAAACGGGCCGAGGGCGGCTAGGGCTCCCAGCAACACCACTAGCCAGAACATTTTCCGCGGCGTCAGGACCGCTGGCGCTGACGTACTGGCGATGGGAGGGGCCTGGGAACTCACCGTGAAATGCCTAGCGGCTGGCAGATTGTGCGGCCGCGGGGGGCAGGCCTTCGGTCAGCTCGATGTAGGTGCCCCACGGGTCGGTGATGTAAGCGATGCGCAGCTTCGCGGCGTTGGCGCTGTTGCGGATGGGCGCTTCGGTGTGAATTCCGGCGGCCTCCAGGGTTTTCACGAACTGATCGATGTTTTTCACTTCGAAACCGATGTGGTCGACCGAGCGGCCTTTGGTGGGCGCTTGCGGCATATCATTTTTCGTGAACGTAAACTCGGCGCCGGGGACGGTGGCGGTGTCGAACATGCCGCGCTTGCCGGCGATGGCTCCAAAATGTTTGCCGTACCAGGCTTGTGCGGCCAGAGGATCGGGCAGGAACATATGGATGTGATGCATGGCGACGGGGGTCGGGATGCTGGAGTCTTCGATGATCTCCACGCGAACGTCGTCAGGGCCGGTCAAGAACATCTGTTTGGGATTATTGCCGGGCTCGATGGGAATGCCGGCGGCCTTCCATTTGGGCATGAAGTCGTTGAGGTTTTTCACATGAAGTCCGAAGTGGTTGATTACGGATCCCACGGTGCCTCCGGTCGAAGCTTGCATGCGCAGAATGATGAAGATTCCGGGAAACTGCATCATTTGAAGTTTGTCCCGGTCGACGGGCGTGCCGCCTAGCTGAGTCCAGAAGCGCTGCTGAGCATCGATGTCTTTCACATTCAGGTGAACGTGTCCAATGGCGTCGCCGGTGGAGTTGGGCGAAGCGAGCTGAGCCAGGAGCGGGGCGATGGAAACGACGGCGAGAGCGACTAGGCTTTTGATACGCATAGGAACCCACTATATCAGGCGGTGGACGAAAAACAACGGGCCTGGGCGGGACCGAGTGACGCGCCTCACAACCTTGGTTCGCCTCGCGTTCGCCGGGCGCGGACGGGATTTTATTACCGTAATTCCGTTATGGGGACAATAAAAACTTTCTTCTATCGGATTGCGCAACTCTCTGCCATACTAGCGGCATGTTAATTGCGGCTCCAGGCCGTACGGCACGTGCGCATATTGCAATCCACGTGTTTTTACGCCTGACCGCGATGGACGTTTGCTGCGGTCCTCCATCGACCCTTTAAGCAGTTTCCTTAAAACTGTGACGCCCTCTTATTAATTAAAGGGGGGCGCTGAATCCTTGTATGCATTCAAAAAGGGAGAAGTGTAGCCATGAGCGAAACGTCCGTCCTTTGGGAGGAGACGGTGGAGCCGGGGGCCGCTTGGTCGCATGTACTCAAGCGTGGCACCTCGCTGCTGATCACCGATATGGAGGGTGGCGCTAATGTAGGCGCTATCTTTTACAACTTTGAGTGTCCTGCCGAGCGCTTTAATCTGCCGGACACCTTAAAAGCGCAGCACGTGGCGCGCCTAACGAAGGGGTGCGTGCTGTATTCGGATATGGGTAGGATTTTGTGTTCCATCACCGAAGACACAGTGGGCTGGCACGACCCGTTGGGCGGATGTTCGAACGCCCAGTCGGTAGCGTGCAAGTACGGAGCGGCGCCTTATCAGCAATACCGCAACCACTTTCACCGCAACGGGCGCGACAGCTTCCTGGTGGAGATGGAAAAGTGGGGGCTAGGCCCGCGCGACTTGACCGCCAACGTGAATTTCTTCAGCCGGGTCACGGTGGACGAGGACGGAGGCATGACGTTTCATCCGCGCAATTCCATGTCGCGTTCGCATGTGGAGCTGCGCGCCGAGATGAACGTGCTGGTGGTTCTGAACACCTGCCAGCATCCGCTGGATACGAATCCCAAGTACGAGCCCAAACCGGTGCGGTTGTCAGTGCGCAAAGCGCGGCCGGTCGCCGCAACCGACCCTTGCCGGCGCTTCCGGCCGGAGAATTTACGCGGGTTCGCGCTCACCGAAAGGTACTTCGTATGAGCGCCTTTCTGGTAGAAAGCGAACGGGAGGCGGCGAACGCCAGCTATCGCTGCGTGGTCCCGGCGGGCGAATCGTGGATTCACGAAATTCCGCGGGGCGCGTACTTCCGGATTGTCGATCTGGAAGGCAATCAGGCCGTGGATACGCTGTTTTATAACGCACACGATTACAGTGACCGCTACTCGGCGCAGGACACCATTCGCAACCAGCGCAACATTTATCTCACGACCGGGACGCGGCTGATGTCAACCGCGGGCAACGTGATGATGACGATTGTCGCGGACACTTGCGGGCGGCACGATACATTAGGCGGAGCGTGCGCCGCGGAGAGCAACATGGTGCGTTACGCTCTCGAAAAGCGCTACATGCACGCCTGCCGGCAGAGCTTCCTGAAGGCGATTGTCGAATGGGAGCACGGCATGGACAAGCGCGACATCACCAGCAACATAAACTTCTTCATGAATGTGCCGGTGACGCCGGAGGGCGAGCTGAACTTCGAAGACGGAGTTTCGGCGCCGGGGAAGTACGTCGAGCTGCGCGCCGAGATGGACGTCCTGGCGCTGATCAGCAATTGCCCGCAACTCAACAATCCTTGCAACGCTTATAATCCGACGCCGATTGAAGTATTGATCTGGGATGGACAGGGTCATTGATGTTCCGCAAGGTCCTGATCGCAAATCGCGGGGCGATTGCGTGCCGTATTATTAGGACCTTGCGTAATATGGGCATCGGTTCGGTGGCCGTTTACTCGGAAGCCGACCGGCATTCCTTGCATGTGCAGCAAGCCGATGAGGCGCTGTTGATTGGGCCGCCGCCGGCCACGCAAAGCTACCTGTCGGTAGGGGCGATTCTCGAAGCGGCGCGGAAATCGGGCGCGGAGGCGATTCATCCGGGTTATGGATTTCTGAGTGAAAACGCCGCTTTTGCTCAGGTTTGCACGGATAGCGGGGTGGTGTTCATCGGTCCGACGCCGGAGCAGATGCGGGTGTTCGGGTTGAAGCACACGGCGCGAGCGATGGCGCGGGAGTGCGGCGTGCCGCTGCTGCCAGGTACGGGATTGCTCGCGGGCGCTCAGGAAGCGGTGGAAGCGGCCGAGCAGATCGGCTATCCGGTGATGCTCAAGAGCACGGCCGGTGGCGGCGGGATCGGCATGCGTTTGTGCCGGACGCCGGAAGAGCTAGCGGAATATTACGAGGCGGTGGAAGCGCTGAGCCGCTCGAGTTTCGGCAGCAGCGAGCTCTTCCTAGAGAAATTCGTGGTTTCGGCCCGCCATATCGAGGTGCAGATTTTCGGCGATGGAGCGGGGACGGTGATTTCGCTCGGAGAGCGCGATTGTTCGCCGCAGCGTCGTAATCAGAAAGTGATTGAGGAGACGCCGGCACCGGGGCTCCGCCAGAGTTTGCGAGAGAAAATGTTCGCGGCGGCAATCGGGCTGGGTAAGGCTGTCCGTTATCAATCCGCCGGTACCGTCGAGTTTATTTACGACAACCAGACGGAGGACTTCTACTTCCTCGAGGTGAATACGCGGCTGCAGGTGGAGCACGGCGTTACGGAGCAGGTCACGGGCGTTGACCTTGTGGAATGGATGGTGCAGCAGGCGGCGGGGGAACTGCCGGATCTGAGCCAGGCGCACATTCGTCCGGCGGGGTGTGCGATTCAGGTGCGGGTGTATGCGGAGAATCCGGCTAAGAATTTTCAGCCTAGTTCGGGAAGGCTCTCGCACGTGGAGTGGCCGAGTCAGGCGCGGGTTGAAACGTGGGTGGAGGCGGGAACGGAGGTTACTCCGTTCTACGATCCGATGCTGGCGAAGATCGTGGTGGATGGAGCGGACCGGGCGGCGGCACTCACCCATTTGCACTGCGCGTTGAAACGCTGCACCATCGCTGGCATCGAAACAAATCTCTCGTATTTGCGGCAAGTCACGGCGGATCCGGGTTTTGAAGCGGGCGGCATCACGACTTCCTTTTTAGAAGCCTTCGAGTATCAGCGCAGCGCGATCGATGTCATCGAGCCGGGCACGCAGACTACGGTGCAGGATTATCCGGGGCGTTCGGGTTATTGGCATGTCGGCGTGCCGCCGTCGGGTCCGATGGACGCGCTGGCGTTTCGCATCGCTAACCGGCTGGTGGGGAATTTGGATTCGATGGCTGGGCTGGAGATCGCGGTTACAGGCCCGACCTTGCGTTTCGCGAGCGATACGGTCATTGCGTTGACGGGCGCGGATTTCGGAGCGCGGTTGGATGGCACGCGGGTTCCGTTGTGGCGGTCCATTCAGGTTTCGGCGGGCTCCACGCTCGATATGACGACGTCGCAGGGGGCGGGGAGCCGCGCGTATCTGGCGATCTCCGGCGGCGTGGAGGTGCCGGAATATCTGGAGAGCCGCAGCACTTTTATTCTGGGCGGTTTTGGCGGACACGCGGGGCGAGTGCTGCGCGGGGGGGATGTGATTGGGATCACGGAGGACGGGCCGCCATTCGGTTGCACGCGGAAGGCGCCGGCTGAACTGGTCCCGCAATACGCGAAGGAATGGGAGATAGGGGTGCTTTACGGGCCGCATGGCGCTCCCGATTTCTTCACGCCGGAAGACATCGAGATGTTTTTCTCGACGGCGTGGAAGGTGCATCATCACTCGGACCGCACGGGGATTCGGCTGATCGGTCCCAAGCCTACCTGGGCGCGGCCGGATGGCGGCGAGGCCGGGCTGCATCCTTCGAACATCCACGATAATGCTTACGCGATCGGCACCGTTGATTTCACTGGCGACATGCCGGTAATTCTCGGGCCGGACGGGCCTAGCCTGGGCGGATTCGTTTGTCCCGCGACCATTGTGCAGGCGGAATTGTGGAAGATGGGGCAGCTCAAGCCGGGGGATCTGATCCGCTTCCGCGCGATTTCGCGGAGCCAGGCGGCGGCGATGGAAGAGCAGATGGAGCTGGCGATTGCCGATTTGGCGGGCAAGCTGCCCGCGCTCCCTGGCAAGGGCGTGCGCGAAGAAGCGGTTCTGTCGCGGCGCGAGGCGCCGGGAGAAGGGTCGCCTGCGATTGTCTGCCGCGCCGATGGCGACCGGCATCTGTTGATCGAATACGGGCCGAACGTGCTGGACTTGAATTTGCGGTCGCGGGTTCATGCTCTAGAGGAGCGGCTGCGTGCGGCGATTCTGCCGGGGATCTTGGACATTACGCCCGGTGTGCGATCGCTACAGGTTCATTATGACGGGCGGGTGTTGAGCCGCGACCATTTGCTGGAGGCGCTGAACGCTTGCGAGGAGCAGATTCCCGATCTCGACAACCTGGTGCTGCCGTCGCGGGTGGTTCATTTGCCGCTGTCCTGGGACGATCCGGCTACGCGGCTGGCAATTGCGAAATATATGCAGTCGGTGCGGCCGGACGCGCCCTGGTGTCCCAGCAATATCGAGTTCATCCGGCGGATCAACGGACTGGATTCAATCGACGATGTTCATCGCATCGTCTTCAATGCCAGCTATCTGACGCTTGGGTTAGGCGACGTCTATTTGGGTGCGCCGGTGGCGACGCCGATCGATCCGCGGCACCGACTTGTGACCACCAAGTACAATCCTGCGCGTACTTGGACACCCGAAAACGCTGTCGGCATTGGCGGCGCTTACTTGTGCGTGTATGGGATGGAGGGACCGGGCGGATATCAATTTGTCGGGCGTACGCTGCAGATGTGGAACACCTTCCACTCGACGGCGGAATTTCAACCGGGCACGCCGTGGCTGCTGCGTTCCTTCGATCAGATTCGATTCTTTCCGGTGACGGCGGATGAATTGGTGGAAATCCGCGACGCCTTTCCGCACGGCAAATATTCGCTGAAGATGGAGCCACAGCAATTCCGGCTGAAAGAGTATCACGAATTTCTGGCATCCATCAGCGGCAGTGCGGCGGACTTCAAGCGGCGTCAGCAGGAAGCGTTTTTGGCGGAGCGCGAACGGTGGGCGCTGGCTGGGGCGGATCAGTATGAATCGCCAGAAGCCGACGAGTTCACGGTCGAGAGCGAGCCGGCGATGCCGGAAGGGTGCCGGGCGGTGCGGTCTCCTACTACGGCTAGCGTTTGGAAGGTCGCGGTCGAACTCGGTCAGCACGTGATGGCCGGAGAGAAGCTCATCGTGCTCGAAGCGATGAAGATGGAGATCGCGGTGGCGGCGCCTATCGCGGGCGTCATCGAGGTCTTGAATTGTGTCAAAGGCGCGATGGTATTGGCGGGGCAAAACTTGGTCACATTGCGGCTGGAGGTGGGGTCGTGAAACTGGCGATCGACACTCTGCGTGCTCTCTATCGCGAGGGCCAGGCCAAGCCGTCGGACGTCATTGCCGAAATCTATGAGCGCATCGGGCGCGAAACGCAGCCGGTGTGGATTTCGCTGATCCCGCGCGAGCGGGCATTGGCGCGGGCGCGCGAATTGGAGAACGATCCAACTGCGGCCGCGTTACCGCTCTACGGAATTCCATTCGCGATTAAGGACAACATCGACTTGGCGGGTGTGCCGACTACGGCCGGGTGTCCGGCTTTCGCTTACGCGCCTCCGCGCAGCGCGACCGTTGTGGAGAAGTTGCTCGCCGCGGGCGCGATCGTGATCTGCAAAACCAATCTGGATCAATTCGCCACGGGACTGGTGGGGACGCGCTCGCCTTATGGAGCTTGTTCGAGCGTGTTTGACGAGCGCTATATATCAGGCGGGTCGAGTTCGGGCTCGGCGGTGGCGGTGGCGAAGGAACTGGTGAGTTTTTCGTTGGGGACGGATACGGCGGGGTCGGGACGCATTCCGGCGGCTTTCAATAATCTGGTCGGGCTGAAACCGTCACGAGGATTGCTGAGCGCGGCGGGTGTGGTGCCGGCGTGCCGGTCGCTCGATTGTGTTTCAGTTTTTGCTACGAACTGTGGCGACGCACAAACGGTGTGGCGCGTGGCGAAGGGCTGCGATCCGCGCGATCCTTATTCGCGCGTGCCGGGTCCGGGAGATGGCGCGGCGCCGTGGAGTGGTGGAAGTTTCCGCTTCGGGGTGCCGGCTCCTTACCAGCTAGAGTTTTTCGGCGATCAGGAATACGCGGGGATGTATCAGGCGGCAGTGGCGCGGCTCGAACAGATGGGCGGCACGCGGGTCGAAATCGACTTTTCGATTTTTCGAGCGGTGGCGGAATTGTTGTACGCGGGGCCATGGGTGGCGGAGCGGTTGGCTGCAATCCAGCCCTTTTTTGAATCGAACGCCGACGACATGAATCCGGTAGTGCGCGGCATCATTGGCGGAGCGCGGAAGTATTCGGCGGTGGATGCATTTGAGGCGGAATACCGGCTGCGGGCTCTTTGGCGCGATTCGGAACGCGAGTGGTCGCGCATGGACGTGCTAGTGGTGCCGTCCGCACCCACCATTTATACGCATGAGGAAATTGCTAGCGATCCGGTGCGGCGCAACACCAATCTGGGTTACTACACGAACTTCGTCAACCTGCTGGATCAGGCAGCAGTGGCGGCGCCGGGGGGATTCCGTTCCGACGGGCTCCCCTTCGGCATTACTTTTATCGGTCCGGCGTTTAGCGATGAAGCGCTGCTGGCGGTGGCGGATCGTTTTCATCGGGCGCATGCGGATGTTGCTGAGCCCGCGGTCGATCTGGGAGCGTGTCCGCCGGGATGCATCGCTGTGGCGGTGGTCGGCGCGCATCTTTCTGGGCAGCCGTTGAATCGTCAGCTCACGGATCGACACGCGCGGTTGTTGAAGACGACGAAGACCCTGCCTTCCTACCGGTTTTATGTGCTGCCGGGGACGCAGCCGCTCAAGCCAGGTCTGGTGCGGGAAGAAGGATTTAATGGCCCGGGCATCGAGGTCGAGGTATGGGCGGTGCCGGAGAACGAGTTCGGAAGTTTTGTGGCAGGGGTGCCTGCGCCGCTGGGAATCGGTAGCGCCACCCTTGAAGATGGCGAGGTCGTGAAGTGTTTTATTTGCGAACCGTACGGACTGCGGGACGCTCTGGAAATCACGCAATTCGGCGGCTGGCGCGCGTTTCTTGCCAGTCAATCGTTGCCGGCGAGTGTATAATCGGAACTAGATTGGCGGTGGCTCCGTTGCCACCCGAATCACCCCCTCGAAGAATCAAACCCGGCCCTGTCGCCACGCGTTCCTAAAAATATCTGGTGGTGACAATGCTGCGTATTCTTTCGATTTTTCTTGCGGTGGCCAGTTTTCTCGCGGCCGAGACTCCGGGCGCCAAGCCTAGCTTTACGGTGGGCTGGTCTGTGTATGCGGGGTGGACTCCGTACCACTACCTGATGCAATCCGGCATCATGCGCAAGTGGGCCGACAAATACGGCATCACCATCAAGATCCAGCGCTTCGATTACGCGCCTTCGCTCGATGCTTTCGTCGCGAAGAATATCGATGCCTGCACCATGACCAACATGGAGGCGCTCGACATGCCGGCGGCGTCGGGCGTCCCGACAACGGCTGTGATTATCGGCGATTATTCCAACGGCAACGATGCGCTGCTGGTGCGCAATGGTTTGCAGATGAAAGACCTGCCGGGGAAGAAGCTGCTGCTGGTGCAGAAGACCGTGTCGGAATATTTGCTTGACCGTGCGATGACTTTGAATGGGATGCGGGATCACATCAAGCAGGTGCGGCTGATTAATACGTCGGATTCCGATATTGCCACGGCGTTTTTGAGCGATACCAGCGCGTCGGCGACGGTGACCTGGAAGCCGCTGGTGTCGCAGATCGTCAAGCAGAAGGGCATTACATCGCTGTTTAATTCCTCGCAGATTCCTGGCGAAATTTTGGATCTGACTGTCGTGCGGACGGAGATTTTGAATCGGCCGGATGGCTCGGGGCAGCGCTTCGCCAAGGCGCTGGCGGGCGCGTGGTATGAAACGATGGCGCGGATGTCGGCGCCGGGTCCGGAGGCGGACAAGGTGCTGACGGCGATTGCCGGGGGCTCGCAGGATACGCTGGCGTCTTACAAGGAACAGTTGAGCACCACCAAGATGTTTTACACACCGCAAGCGGCGACGGAGTTTGGTGCGTCGGCGAATCTCAAGGAGAAGATGGCGCTGGTGCGGCAGTTCTGTTTCGATCACGGGCTGCTGGGATCGAATACCAAGAGCGTGGACGAGGTCGCGATCGCTTATCCGGATGGAACCGTGCAGGGCAAAGCGGATCGCGTACGGTTCCGTTTTGAGTTGTCGTACATGAAAATGGCGGCGGAGGGAAAGCTGTAACGCATGTCTGCCGGAGTGTTCGCCATCCACGCCAAGCCCGGGCGCCACACGACGCTGCTTTTGTCGTGGTTTCTATTTGTGGCGGGCGTGTGTCTGTACTTTTACACGTCAGGGGCCCGGCATCGCGAGAATCCGGAAGACCGCGTGACTCCGACGATCGCGCAAATGTTCACCGGGATGCGGGATGCGGTGCTGCGTCCCGCGGAGGACGATGAGCCTTTGCCGGAGGGCGCGTCGTGGAGCGAAACCATCCGGCACAGCATGTTGTGGAAAGACACGCGCGCTACGGGGCTGCGGTTTATCTACAGCATGGCGCTGCTATTTCCCGCCGTGCTCATTGGGCTGCACATGGGGCTGTTTCCGTATTTTGGAGCGTTTTTGCTGCGGTTTGTGCTGTTTTTCGACAAGATCATCGCGCTTTCGCTGCTGCCGATTTTGTTTATCGCCTTCGGGATCGACGAGCTTTCGAAGATCATGCTGATTGTGATCGGCGTGACGCCTACTATTCTGCTGGACACCTTTAACCTGACGCGCGGCGTGCCGGGGGAGCAGGTGGTGAAGGCTTTCACTCTCGGCGCTAGCGATTTCGACGTGGCTTACCGCGTGGTGTTGAAGCAGATCTGGCCGCGGGTGCTGAATAGCATCCGTCTGAATCTCAAAGCCGTCATGCTGTTTTTGTTTGCGGGCGAAATGATCGCGTCGACGGACGGCCTGGCGTATCGCATCGCGCTGCTGCGCCGGCACATGGGGATGGATGTGATTATTCCTTATGTCTTGTGGGTGGCGCTGCTGTTATTTCTGGTCGACTTCAGCATGCGCTGGATCAACCGCAAACTGCATCCTTGGTTTCATGAGGCGTAACCCAGCATGGCCTTGATTGACATCATGGACGTCCGGGTGGCTTATGGAAAGCCTCCCAAGCCGGTGCTGGGCGGGATCAACCTGCAATTTGGAGAGGGCGAATTTATTTGTCTGCTGGGGCAGACGGGCTGCGGGAAATCTACACTGTTGCGGCTGTTACTAGGTTCCGAGCAGCCTGCGCAGGGGCGAATTCTGATTGACGGCATCGAACACCATCAACCCGATCGCACGCGCGGTTACGTTCCACAAAAGTATTCGCTGTTCCCGGATAAGACCGTGCTGGATAACATCACTTTTGGGGCGGAGTGCAGCGAGTTCGGTCTGTTGCAAAGCTTCACGCCGCGCTACTTTCGGCGGCGGCGGGAGTTTCGCGCGCAGGCCATGGATTATTTGCGGCGCATCGGGCTGCGGGAGACGGACGCAGCCAAATATCCTGACCAACTGTCGGGCGGGATGCAGCAGCGGGTGGCGATCGCACAGGCGCTACTCACCAAGCCGCGGATTTTATTGATGGACGAGGCATTCAGCGCGCTCGATCCGGGCACGCGCAAGGAAATGCAGCGGTTGATTCGCGATCTTTGGCAGGAGACGGGAACCACGATTGTCTTCGTCACGCACAACACTCACGAGGCGCTGTTTTTGGGTTCGCGCGTGATTGTGCTGGCGAAGGAGACTCCCGATTCCGGCTCACGCGTGGCGGTGGATCTGGAGCTTCCCGACGCCTGCGATGAAGATGAGATTCCGGCTCTGGTGCGGCGCCTCGAGCGGGTATCGCATAATTTGCCGGAAGCCGAGGACGCGGTTCACGCGGTGCGGTGAAAGTTAGCGTCCGGCGCTGGAAGCGTCGTCGGAACCCGCTGAACTGGCGACGGTCGCGGGCGGACGCAGTCTTTCCAGGGCAGACGCTTCGAAATCGAAATGATCGGCCAGCAGGTCTGCGGTACTGAAACGGGCCTTCGCGATCCCGGCTGGTGCGTGATCGTCGGTTTGGGCCAGGATGTGGTAGAACTCATGCGCCAGCAGGCGGGCCATGGAGCGTCCGTAGAGGTTATCCTGTTCGGCCCGAGAAGAGTTGGAGACCACCGGCGCGAGGAAACGGTTCAACGCAGTGCAATCCACCCAACTGAAGGGAAGTACACGGCCATCGGCCACAGAGCTGGAGGCCAGCGGCGAGGGGAAGGACAAGGGCGTGGACGCCATGCGGGAGAACTGGGCCATGCAGACGCCGCGCAATTCGACCATGACCAGATGTTCGGCTCCGGCGGGAGAGGGCGGATCGCTAGCGCCGCGCCAGACCACTCGAAACCCGGCCGGGAGCATGAGGGCCTCTAATTCGCGGTTCAGGGCGCGCAGCACATCGGGCGTGCTTGATTCCTGGCCTTTTACATACACCTCAAGCGTGGCACCCGTGGGGACAGCGGAGTCCGCCTGGGCGAAAAAAGTGCTCACCGGGAGCAGGCAAAGCGTTGCCAATAGACGCGCGTACACGGCGCAAACCCAGCAGTATTATACACACCCGGGCAGGCGGGGGAAAGGGGGGTGGATATGACGCCATTTTGCGCCTTTTCTCGCTTGCCGTAGTAAGCCATCCATGCTACTCTTTATAAAACGCACCTTGACGTGAGTTTTGTTCCTTCCTTGTAGTTTTCTCTGCGGCCTCGCGGTCGCGTCGGCGCTCAGTTAGCGCAATCCGATTCGGTTTCTCGTCTGCGCATTGTTAGGTTTTGGCCTGACGCTGTAATTCAAGCACCGAATCGCTGCCGTAACGGGCTCCGCTCTGCCCAAGAACCGATCCAGGTTGGTCATTCGCTCAATCTCAAACAAGATCAGGAGTCTTGCGCAATGTCCTTTATCACACGCTCAATCCGGTCCACCGCCCTCATGGCGCTGTTGACCTACGCCAGTTTAACGGCCGTCTGGGGACAGGCAACCACTTCGCTACGCGGTATCGTGAGCGACACGCAGGGTGGTGCTGTCGATTCGGCCAACGCAACTTTACAAAACGATCAGACGGGCTTTAAACGGAGTGTTGTTACTGACGCTACCGGCGCTTACCAGTTTCTGCAAGTGCCTCCGGGCGCGTATGCATTGACAATTGAAAAACCGGGTTTTTCGACCTCTTTGCAGAAAGACGTCCAGCTTCTGGTGAATACGCCGGCCACGCTGAACGTGGCTTTGCAGTTGGCCTCGGTAGCTACCAGTGTCAACGTAGAGGCTGAAGTGGTCACGCTCAATACGGTGGACGCGGCTATCGGCAATGCTTTCAATCAGACTCAGGTGCGGGAGCTTCCTTTGCAAACCCGCAACGTGGTCGAATTGTTGAGCCTGCAGCCGGGTGTGACGCAAACCGGTGAAGTTTTGGGTTCGCGCCGCGATCAAAACAATGTCACGCTTGACGGCGTTGACGCCAACGACAATCAGAATGCGGGCTTAGGCGTGCTCGGCCGTGGCAGCAATCTTGCCCTGCCGGGATTTAACGGCCAAGGCCTGGACCGTCAGAGTGGTTTCAACGCGGCTTTACCGGTGCCTCTGGATTCTGTCCAAGAATTCCGCGTCACCGTTGGAGGGGAAGGCGCCGAGCAAGGGCGCAGCTCGGGCGGCCAAGTCACGCTGATCACCAAGAGCGGAACCAACCGCTTCCATGGGTCGCTTTACGAGTTTAATCGCGATACTATTTTCTCCGCCAACAATTGGTTCAATAATCAGGCCGGCGTCCCGCGTCAGCCTTTGGTTCGCAATCAATTCGGTTTCTCTTTCGGCGGACCTATCAAGAAAGATCGCGTGTTCTTCTTTTTCAACTACGAGAAACGGCTGGACCGGACCGCGATTAGCCAGCTAGAGCATGTGCCTTCGGCGGCGATGCGTCAGGGAATCTTAACCTTTGCTAACGCTGGCGGCAGTATCGAGACGCTCTCGCCCGCCCAGTTGTTAGCGATTGATCCGCAGCATCTGGGGGTCAGTCCGACGGTTCTGGCCCTCTTCAATCAATATCCCCTCGGCAACGCTCCTTCGGCGGGCTACGACGGCGGCTGAACTTCAGCGGGTACCGCTTCAACGCGCCCGATAATCTCACCAACAATGCTTACGTCGGAAAGATGGATTTCCATCTGGATTCTGCGGGCAAGCAGATTCTGTCGCTGCGCGGATCGCTGGCCGGCAACAATCAGGTGCTCACTCCGCAGTCGTTCCCGGGTCAGCCGATCAACAACGTTCAGCTCAACAATAGCCGGGGTATTTCGGCGCTCTATACCGTAGTGTTGTCGCCCAGCATGGTGAATGTGGCTTCGTTTGGATTGACGCGCATCGGTCTCAACCAAACCGGTCCTGCAGGGCGCGGCCTTCACGCATTAACAATATTGACTCGCCGGTGAATTATACCAGCCGAGCCTACATTCGCATTTCGCCCACTTACAACATCAATGACGATTTCACTTGGACCAAGGGAACCCATACGGTTACCGCCGGCGTGAACATCCGCTTTGTCCGCAATGGCTACACCAATTACGCCAATGCGTGGGCGAGTTACTCCGCCAGCCGCAGCAACTTGACTGGTCTCGGATCCGACTTCCTGGCGGCTACGCAGAACTATCTCGCCGCCAACGGGCTGAACTCGACCGTCGCCAACACGCAGGCGCTGCAGTCTGCCGGGGTCGCCCTGTTCGGTGTGATTACCACCGGCAGCGTCAACTATTCCTACGATCAGACCGGGAACGCGCTGGCGCTGGGCGTGCCGAGAATCCGCGATTTCGCTACCAACGAGTATGCAGGGTATGTGGCGGATAGCTGGCGCATCAAGCCCGGGCTCACTTTCACGTATGGACTGCGCTATGAAAACGACACTCCGCCATGGGAGACGAACGGACTGGAGGTTGCGCCGACGTTTCCATGCAAGCTTCTGGGCGCAGCGGGTAGGCGGAGCCTTGGACGGTATTCCCTCCTATGCACTTCCGAACGCAGAGAATTCGTATAGTCTGGTGGGTCCGGCGAACGGCGGAACCACCGGCTGGTTTGGCCGCGCAGAATAATAACTTTGCCCCGCGGCTAGCGATTGCTTACAGTCCGCAATCGGACGCCGGTCTGGGGAGCAAGATTCTCGGTAAAGGCGGCGTATTCCGCGCCGGCGCCAGCATCGCCTACGATCGCTTCGGAAGCGACATGGTGGTGCAGTACGACAACCAGAACCCCTTCGGTCTTGACGGAAAACGATGTGCTGGGTTCCTTCACTTTCTCCACCAGTCCGCGCTACAACGGAACGCTTCCTGCGCTGCCCGCCGCTTCCGTGCACACCTTCCCCTATACGCCCGCCAATGTGGCTTACGTCGGCGGTACTTATGTGGGAATCGAGTCCGATCTGAAGACGCCCTACGCTTATGTGATGAATGCGTCCATCGCTCGGCCTTTGAAGGGCGGAATGACCCTGGAAGTCGGCTACCAAGGCCGTCTTTCGCACAGCTTGCTGATGCAGCAGGACGTCGGCGGCGTCGCCTGGAATTTCAAAGATCCCGACCAGCGGACTTACTTTGGCCCAAGCCGAGGGCGACATGCGCAGCCTGTATCTGCAACTCGCCAACAACAACCCGAACCTGACGAACGCGGTGGGTAATCAAATCAAAGCAAATCCCAGCATTGTTCCCACCAATCCCTTCATTGAGAAATACTTCGCCAACGCGAAGAATCTGTATTTCCCCGGAAGCGCTACCGCCAACTATCTGTACCTCATGGAAGACGTCAACGCCTTGAGCGATACCGATACTATGAACCAGGCTGACCGGCTCACGACGGTGAACGGCAAATCGTTCCCCAACTGCATTAGCGGGCCATTGCTGGACCTTCTATACTCCGCAAGCGAGCGGCATCAGTGCCTGGAATAACAATGGCGCCGCGTCCTACCACGGCGCGACCGTTACGCTGCGCAAGGCGTTGAGCCAAGGGCGTTCTCGTTCGATTTCAACTACACTCTGTCGCACTCGATCGATCGGGGCGGCGGGGCCGAATCGGGCGCCGGCACCTACGGCGGCATCATGCTCGACCCCTACAGCAATACCGCTTATCGCGGTTCTTCGGACTTCGATGCGCGGCACAATATCAACGCGAATGTTCTCTACGAACTTCCCTTCGGAAAAGGAAAGTGGCTGCTGAAGAATGCCAAGCCCTTGGTAAATGAGATTGTGGGCGGATGGCAGATCTCGTTGATTCAGCGCTACCGGTCCGGGTTACCGTCGTCGGTATTTTACGGCGGCGTCTACCCCACCAACTTCTCGTTCGGTGCGGTGGCGTATCCCATTTCCTCCTACACCTACGGGACTTCCACTTACGATCAGAAGGGCAATCCCAGCGTGTTTGCTTCCACTGCGGCCAGTACCAATTGGCTGCCTATGTATGCCGGGTCCGTGGGAACGCGCGCGGCGATTCGCCTGGCGGGAATGCTGAACTTCGATATTGCCGTCGCCAAATCCTTCCAGTTGCCCTGGGAAAATCAGCGGCTGCAGTTGCGCGGTGAAGCTTTCAACGCCTTCAATAATGTGAATTTTTACGATCCTATTCTGGACGCGACGCAGGCCTCGTCATTCGGCGAGTACCAGATGGTACAACCCGGACGCGTGATGCAGTTTGGTTTGAGGTATGAGTTTTAGCTAATCGTTACACCCCCCAAGCGGAACCCTGTCTGTTCCGCTCCCCCACTTCGTCGTGGTGGAGATTGCAAGAAAGAGGAAAAGATGAAATTACTTCTGCTTGGGATATCTTGTTTACCGATAACGCTCCTAGCGCAGGCGACCGCGCCTACGCAGGAGCAAAAAGACTTTTTTGAGAACCGTGTGCGGCCGGTCCTGGCGCAGAATTGCTTCGCCTGCCACACCAATTCACAGATGGGCGGGTTGCGTTTGGATTCGCTCGAGGGCCTGCTCAAGGGCGGGAAGTCAGGACCCGCAGTGGTGCCGGGCTCGCCTGAAAAGAGCATGATGGTCACGGCGATTCGCCAGACCACCGAGATCAAAATGCCCAAGAACGGGCACCTCTCCGATGCGCAGATCGCCGATCTGACGGCTTGGGTGAAAGATGGAGCGGTGTGGCCTGTCGAGAAAGTCTCGGCACAGACCGGCGGTTACGTGATCCGGCCGGAACAGAAAAACTTCTGGTCCTTCCAGCCGCTTGCGAAGCCGGAACCGCCCAAGACCAAGGACGCTGCGTGGCCCGCGAATAACGTCGACAAATTTGTGCTCGCGAAGTTGGAGAAGGACGGGTTGAAGCCGGTCGCCGGCGCTGACCGCCGGACTCTGCTGCGGCGCGTCACGTACACGCTGACCGGGTTGATGCCCACCTATGAAGAAGTGAAGGCGTTTGAAGCCGACAAATCGCCGAACGCTTACGAAAAGGTTGTCGACCGCCTGATGGCATCGCCGCATTTCGGTGAAATGTGGGCGCGGCATTGGCTGGACGTCACGCGCTACGCCGAAGACGACTACCGCATCGCCCAGAAAGACATGCACAAGGAGAAGTACAAGTCGGCTTACACCTATCGCGATTGGGTGATCCAGGCGTTCAACAGTGACATGCCTTGGGACACTTTCGTCAAGGCGCAGCTGGCCGGCGATCAAATGGACGAAAAAGTTCGCGACAAAATGATTCCCGGCCTGGGCTTGAACGGGCTGGGGATGTGGCAGATGAATGACAGTCCTGCGGCCATCGAACGCGCGGACGAATGGAACGATAAAGTAGACGCCACTTCGAAGGCTCTGCTGGGCCTGACGGTCGGCTGCGCGCGCTGCCACGACCATAAGTACGATCCGATTCCGCAGAAAGACTACTACCGCATGGCGGGCGTTTTCGCGAGCACCAACTATCATGCGTATCCGTTGGTACCCAAGGAAACCTCGGACGCGTACGATGCGGCGAAGAAAGAGCTCGAAGAGAAAGACAAAAAGTTGAAGGAATTCCAGGATCAGCTTTCTGCTTTGCAAGCCCAGGTTTTGTTCTCTGAAACCGAGGAATACATGGTAGCCGCGTGGCGCGTCGGCAGCGAGAAATACGCGACCGTCGCGAGCATCGCCGACAAGTACAAGCTCGATCCCGAGATTCTGGAGCGCTGGACCAAGTTCCTCAAAAAGAAGCCGACCAACTATAGCTTCCTGATCCCGTGGCAGAAGATGGTGGCCAGCGGCGGCGACGCCGATCAGGCCAAGACTCTGGCGCACAACTTCTATATGAAGGCCGTCGAGATCGATAAAGAGCATGCCAAGATCAAGGCCGAAAACGAAGAACAGCTCGCGAAGATTAAAGATCCCAACGAGAAGTTCGATCCTCTGCCGAACGGCATCAAGCGCAAGCTGATCCAGCATCAGATCGATTTGAAGGGCATGGACCGCGAAGCCAGCTACATGTGGACGGACATGTTCGAGAAGGATCTGTCGGAATCGCCCATCAACGAGAACGCCGAGGAGAAGAAAACTCCTGGGCTGTTCAAGCTCACGGACTGGGCGCTCCAACGCCGCCTCAGCCCGGATTTCGCGGCGCACATCGACCGCATGAAGGCGGAGAACGAAGCCTTCAAAAAAGCCATGCCGCCGGAGTATCCGATCGCGGCAGGCCTGGCGGACACGAAGGAGCCGTCGGATCTGAAAATCTTCCTACGCGGCAATCCGTATGCATTCGGTGAAGACGCGCCGCGGGCATTCCTGCAGGTGCTCTCCGACGGCGAGCCTAAGCCCTTTACCAAGGGCAGCGGGCGCATGGAACTGGCCGAAGACATCGTAAAACAGCCGCTGGCGATGCGCGTGTTTGTGAACCGCATTTGGCGCTGGAACATGGGGACCGGCATTGTCGACACGCCCAACAACTTTGGGTTCGCCGGCGAACGGCCCACCAATCCGGAGCTGCTTGACTATCTCACTTCGAAGTTCGTCGACGAAGGTATGTCGCCGAAGAAGCTGATCAAGGAAATCGTGATGTCGCGGACCTATCAGCTCAGCTCCGCGCCTTCCGAAATGAATCTGGCCAAGGATCAGGACAACCGGCTCTACTGGCGCGCCAACCGGCGCCGTCTGGAGGCCGAAGGAATCTGGGACGGTCTGCTCTCCGCCTCAGGCAAACTCGACATGGCCAAGGTCGGCGGCCCCAGCCAAGAACTGGACGCCAAGATGGTTCGCCGCGGAATGTACGGCGCAGTTAGCCGCGTGTTCCCGAACGAATTCCAGATACTATTCGACTATCCGCTGCCGACGCTTTCCGCCGAGCGGCGCTACACCACCAACGTTGCCCTGCAACGCCTGTACTTCCTGAATAACGAGTTCGTTCACAAGCAGGCCGAGGGCCTGGCCGAACGCGTCAAGGGAGCCGGAAACGAGGA
>CAVUZF010000003.1:0-954313 GCA_963745995.1 Bryobacterales bacterium | reverse complement strand
GAAATGATCGTTACTGAGCACGTGCTGCGCTTGACGAATCATTAGAAATCGTGGGTGGTGACCGCAATGGTTGCACGGTGGGAACGGTTCGCCTAACACCACGGTTACCTCGTGCTCTCCGGCATGATTTCGGTCATGGGTTACTCCGTAGATTCCAGAGGCTTCGCACTTCTCCCCCGGCTTATACTGCTTGGTGGCGTCAAATGCCATTGACATGACCCTCCGCAGCAAGTCTATCACTGCTCGTCTATCACTTTCGGCTATACGACGTTCTTCGTCATGCCCTCGGTTTTCAAATGCTGGACTCGAAACGAGCGCAGGTGTCTCAGACGCGCTGGTTCCTCAAGTCGCTGATGACGCCAACGCTGATCATTCACGAACTTCGCACCAATAGTATCCCCTTCTTACCGCGCCGGGCGAGTTGCTGCTGATGGTCAGAACGTTATCGATTTCGGTCTTCGGAGTGTGGTTGCCGTTTTCCCGCTGGCCACTTCCCTGGGCCTCACACTCTTGCCGCGGATGTCTGATGACACTGCTTGGCTATGTGAGCTTACGCAAATCATCAGAGTCTGGTTACTGCGGTTACGAAAGGGTCTCAATCCGTCCCGATTTGTTGTGAGCCTCTTTTGCGAGCTCGTAGGCCAGATTCGAGTAATCCAGGGCTCGCTGCGAATGCCAGTTTGCCGTCTCGTTATCGCCCTTTTCATTGTGCTCGGCCGCCGTGCGATGGGCCTTGGCGGCGAGCTCATGATATTCAGCAGCCTTCCGGTGCAACTCGTTCATAACACCAGCCTACAACGGAAAGTTCGTCACCAGGGAGCATTCGCCCAAGGCGCCGCGCATCGTAACTCAACTAGGAATGAATATCGAACACTTCGAAACACTGCTGCGCGATAAAGAGCGTGAGATCCAAGACAATCTCCGCGAATTAGAGAGCGAAGCGCGCGCTTCGGGAGAATCTGAAGTCAGAGAGCCGATTGACGATGCCACTGCTTCGCAGGGCATGTCGGAATCTTTCGAGGAAGGCGCGCTGGTATCGAGGCGCCCGAGCAAGTGCGTTACGCGTTGCAGCGTATTGAAGAGGGGACCTACGGTAAATGCGCTGTGTGTGGACGCCAGATTGAGCGCGCGCGGCTCGAAGCTGTTCCATGGACGCCGTACTGCCTGGAGGATCAGGAGAAGCAGGACTGCAAGCAGGCTCATAACTGAAGCATGTCGCTTGTGATTGTCCAGCAAGAGCAAGAAGGAAAAAAATCGTCGATTTGAAAGGACGTCTCGCCTTTGGGCAGGAGGATCTGCGTTCCGCCACGAGTTTGACGAATTGATAAGGGCGGGAAAAACCCCGGTCGTATTGAATCTGAACGATGTGGAGGGAAATGGACACGACGGGCTCGGGCACGCTGCTGTTAGCCTTGGCGAAGCTTCGGAAGGCGGACAGAGACCTGGCGCTGGCGACCTGCTCAGCCATAATTCCTATACCACCGTTCCGAAGAGCGCCCCGACGCCCGCCGTGATCGCCATCGCCAGCGCGCCCCAGAACGTGACGCGAGTCGCCCCCGCCGCTACGCCCGCGCCCCCAACGTGCGCAGCCAACCCTCCGAGAAGCGCGAGGAAGAAAAGTGAAAATCCAGAAACCAGGTAGATCAGGGTCGCCTCAGGAACTATGGCCGTGACTAGCAGAGGCATGGCTGCCCCGACAGCGAAACTGCCAGCCGACGCCAACGCAGCCTGAATCGGACGGGCGCTGAGGTTCTTGGAGATGCCGAGTTCATCGCGGGCATGCGCGGCCAGCGCGTCATGGGCCATCAACTGCTGAGCGACCTGTCTCGCGAGCGAAGGATCGAGTCCACGCGCGATATAGATCGCCGCGAGTTCCTTGTGCTCACCCTTGTCATCGGCTTTAAGTTCTTTGCGCTCGCGCTCGAGGTCAGCCTGTTCGGTGTCTGCCTGTGAATGTACGGACACGTATTCGCCGGCGGCCATCGACATCGCCCCGGCGACCAACCCGGCGACTCCCGCGACCATTACGTTGCTGTGAGTCGCATGCGCAGCCGCAACGCCGAGCACCAGGCTCGCCGTCGAAAGGATCCCGTCGTTCGCACCCAAAACCGCCGCGCGTAGCCAACCGATGCGCTCTGTGCGGTGATGTTCCCCGTGACTTACCGGCATTCACTGTACTCCTTGACTAAATCTACTAGACCCGGAAAGATTGTCTTCTCTTCCGCCCCCCGAGTCACGGTGCACTTCTCGGGTACAATTCACGTAGTCGTAAGAACGCGCTTTCAGCCAGCACTCCAAGCACCGGGAGGTTTGTGCCCGTGAAGAACCAGACCATCGTGGTAATCATCCTATTGATCATCGTCTTCTTGGCCGGCTTCGTTCCGCAGTACATAAAGGTGAAGCGCCTGGAGAACGACTTGTCCGCGGCGAAGCAGGAGAACGTTCTAGCACAACTCCGAGATCTGGCAGGTCTGGCCTTCGTTCAGACCAGCCAGAAGAATTATGGGCTGGCCGCTGGGACGAGTCAACAGTTTTTCAGCCGTACACGCGAAGTGGCGAACCGCGCGCCGGATGCAAACGGACGAAAAGCATTTGAAGACCTATTGGCCTCCCAAGACAAGATCACTGCAGAGCTAGCGAAGGGCGACCCGGAAGCCTTGGGTGATCTCGAGCTATTGTTTGAAAAGACGCGTCAAGCCGTCGGTTCGATCGACCGCTAAGTCTTGACGTTGGTCGAACCGAATGTGCGTATATGATGTTTGCGCTCGACTCCTCCGCGAAGCCTTGATCATGGTCGGAAATAACCCGCTGGGGTTAGGAGCCGAGGTGGTCCTTCTCAGGCGGGCACATTGAGCCGAGGCGGCAGGCGTAGGCTCGCGTGAATTCAGCGCCCAGAAAAAGCACCTGCGCCGAATAATATACCCATACCAATACGATGACGAGCGAGCCTGCCGCTCCATATGTATCCCTAAAGCCCGCCTTGCCGAGATACACGCCCAACAAGACCTTTCCAGCAGTGAACAGCAGGGAGGTGGCGACCGCGCCAATCGTGACATCGCCCCATTGCAGCGGCACGCGCGGCAGGACTTTAAATATGAATGCGAACAGAACCGTGACAACAATGAAGGAGACCCCCCAATCGGTGGTCCGAACAAGAGCCTCTGGCGGCGCCGCGCCCGAGTTAAGATACTTGCCCGCTGCAAAAATCCAGGCATTCACAATCAGCGACGCCACCAGGAACAAGCCGGAAGCCAGCACGAGAGCGAAGGAAAGAAGCCGGTCCTTCACCAGATTGAAAATGCTCCGGACCGTGGTGGACGTGGTGTCTTCCGGAACCCTCCAGATAGTATTCATCGCATCCCTCAGTTCGCTGACTACCGCCGAAGCCGCAAAGAACACAGTGGCCAGCCCAAGCACGGTAGCGGCAATGCCTCTGGAAGACTGTCGCGCACCCTCGATCATCGTCTGAATTGCCTTGGCTCCTTCGTATCCCACGAAGCCCTGGATCTGCGATACCAAGCGGCCCTCCGCAGCTTGAGCGCCGAACGCTAAACCGGCGATGGCGAGAAGGATCAACACAGTCGGCGCTAACGAAAGAGCAATATAATAAGCCAGCGCTGCTCCCATTCGCGGTGCTTTGTCGTTCTGCCAGTTCTGGAATGCAACTTTACTGAGAGGTGCAATCTCTTTCAGCGGAATGTGCTTCATGAGCCTCAATCAACCCCAGGAAACGAGTCAGGCCAGAACTCCGCCGCTCAAGGCCGGCTTGGAGGTTCACTGCCTTCTTTATATGGTCAATCAATCCTTCGACCGAGAGATTCCTCCCGCACGTCTCGTCGGCATTGCGATTCTGAACAAGTCGAAGCACCGGACAGCCACAAGGCGTCCTGGCGCTCGATGAGTCAGGCGGCGGCATTGAGTTTGGGAGCGGCCCGCGTCTGAAGGCGGGTCGCGAAAAGCTATGCACTTTGCTGCGGGCGGTTGCCGCAAGAAAAATGGCGCGTCGGTTACCATAGAATCTGAGCACAACCGGTCCTGTCGCTGTCGTCGAGTATAGAGGGTCTCTTGACCGTCAAGCCCAAGGGTACTCTGCCGATTCCTCCAAGAGCGAAACTCAGGCGTAACCTTTTTGTGCTGATTCTCCTTGGGCTTGGCGTGTACCTTTTCTTTTCCGAGGTCGCCAGAATCCAACACGCCTTTCAAGTCGTGTCGACTCTGAAGATTCCGCTCGTCGCGCTTTCTATGGGAGCGCAAGTGCTGAGTTATCTCGCCAGCGGTTATCTGCTAAGGGCGGTCGTTAAGCTGGCAGCCAAACCGATCTCGGTGGTCGACGGGGCGCTCCTAACGCCGGGGCGCGCTCGGTGGCGGCATACTTGGAAGCCTGGCTCGTGTCAGGTCAACAATGGTTTGCGAGCGCTGTGCTGGTTCCGCGAAAGCTCATGAAACCAATTGCTTCGCCAACTCACTCATCAGACCAGGCGGCCCGTGATGGCGGGTAAGTAACCATCTCGCGACTGGCGATCTCAGAGTCGTCGCAAGAAGATCAAGAAGCGTAATACACAGCCGACGCTGGTGCATTCATCCGGAAGCCTCCTTGGCTCCGGGGTTGTGCCAACCTCCGTCCGAAGCGATGATCGTGCCAGCCTCTTTCGGCCCCCAAGTGCCGCGCCTATAGGGACGAACGCGGTGGTGTGTTTTCAGGACTGGATCGACCACCGCCCAGGCGGCCTCGACTGCGTCCTCGCGGGTGAAGAGCGCGCCATCGCCGGCCATGGCGTCACCCAGAAGCCGCTCATAGGGCGCTTCCTCTCCCGGTCGTTCTTCGAGCAGGTAGAGCTCTCGCTGCTCGCCGACAAACTCCTTCCCGGTGAGCTTTACGCGAGCGGCGAGGGCGATGGCCGCGCTTGGGGAGAGCCGAAATCGTAAGTAGTTGGCCCGACCTGTCGCCAGCGATGAGTCGGTGAAGAGCCCCTGCGGTGGCGGCTTCAGCTCAACCAGGATCTCTGTCGCTGTTTCGGCCAGGTATTTACCGGAGCGCAGGTACCAAGGCACCCCCGCCCAGCGCCACGAGTCGATGAAAAGCCGGAGGGCGCAGAAGGTCTCGACGTCGGAGTTCTTCGCGACGCCCGGTTCCTTCCGGTAGCCAGCGTATTGGCCGCGCACCAAGTCGTCGCGTGTCAGAGGGCGCATGGCTCGAAAGACATTGGCCTTCTGCCTGTGCACAGCTCCGAAGTCCCTATCGGAGGGCGGCTCCATGGCGAGCAGCGCCACGAGCTGGAAGAGGTGGTTC
Organism: Bryobacterales bacterium; assembly: GCA_963745995.1. Taxonomy (GTDB): domain Bacteria; phylum Acidobacteriota; class Terriglobia; order Bryobacterales; family Bryobacteraceae; genus Palsa-187. The sequence goes on along the minus strand of CAVUZF010000003.1, from coordinate 949,023 downwards.
TCGATCACGTCGCGCAAACAGCCGGCGCTTTCGTAAAACGGACCGCGGTCCTGAACGCCGAAATCCTCGGATAGGGTTATCTGGACGCTGGCCACATAGTTGCGGTTCCAGATCGGTTCCAGGAAGGAATTGGCGAAACGGAAATAGAGGATGTTCATGATCGCCTCCTTCCCTAGATAGTGGTCGATGCGGAAGATGGAATCTTCCGGAAACACCGTCCGCGCCACAAGGTTGAGCTCCCTCGCGGAAGCCAAGTCGCGTCCGAACGGCTTTTCGACAATGACGCGCGCATGCTCGGCCAATTTCGCAGCGCCGAGTTCTTTGATCACAGTCTCGAAGAGCGAGGGCGGGATTGCGAGGTAGTGCGCCGGACGCCGAGCCTTATCAAGGGCCCTCTTTATCGCCGTGAACGTGGTTGGGTTTTTGTAATCCCCGCTCACGTATTTCAAAAGGGACAGAAGATGCTGCAAGGCGCGTCGGTTATCGATGCCACCCGATCGCCTTATGCTTTCCGTCACGCGTTTGTGCAGACGCTCCAGACTCCACTTCGGGAGCGCGACGCCGATGATCGGGACGTTGAGATCGCCTCGCTTTACCATTGCGTAGAGCGCCGGGAAAATCATCTTGTGGGCGAGATCGCCCGTTACTCCGAAGAGCACCAGGGCGTCCGAACGGGAGGCCGCCATCAGGTATCTCCGTTTGTGTCGTCAGTCATCTGCATTTTCGATTCATTCCTCTTTATCGGAACCCTGAATGGGCGCGTGGAGCGGCGCCTTGGTTTCACTCACCTAACCGGCTCGCCCGGATTGTCGACGCCAAGCGTGCCCTGGGCGGCGATCCTACCGGCCGCAGTGGGCTTCCCTTTGAGAATCCACTCGAAGGCCACTCCGATCAGGGCGCCCAGTATGGGCCCGACGACGTATATCCACCTAGTATGGAAGTCACCGCGCACCAAATCCGGCGCAAGCGAACGCACCGGGTTCATCGAAGCTCCGGTAACCGGCGCTGACCAAAGTCCCGCTAGAGCGATGTACCCGCCCACGGCAATGGCCCCGTTCGTTCCGGTGTTCCGCGCGCCGGACGCCGTGCCCAGAATCGTGTTCACCAGCCCGGCCGTCAGCACCATTTCCATCGCCAACGCTTTCCCGTTGGTCACGCCACTACCGGGCAGCGTCGCGCCGAGCGCCCCAATCATCCCGAACATGGCGCGAAGGAAAACAGCCGCACCGATGCCTCCGATCACTTGTCCCACGATGTAGCCCGGGACTCTCTTCCAAGGGAAGTTGCGCCGCACCGCGAACGCCAGCGTGACCGCCGGATTCAAATGCGCTCCGCTCACTGCGCCCATAAAGTAGATGATCGCCATCACCATGATTCCCGGCGCCACCACTATCATGCCCAGGGTGACCTTGTCGCTCATCGCCGCAACCACGCCGCCACCGGCAGCGACCAGCACCAGCAGGAACGTGCCCCAGGTCTCCGCGAAGACGCGACGCCACTCAAGGGAGGAGTCGAAGAAATCGAGTGCTAATTGCCGTTGGACGATACGTTGTTGCTGCGCTGGGTCTGGCCGGTCCCGCCCAATCGACTCCATGCCCACCTCCCGTTCAATGCTACTCCCGCGTAGCACTCCCGAACCACTGCCTGAATGGAAGAACGCTCAAACCTTCCTGTGCTGGAATCTTCCTCCGCCAGATTCACGGAGAGGAATTGGTCGAGGATCTCGCATCCATCCGATCGACTTATATACGATTGAACCAGGGACTGAAATGGGCAGACAGGTAGCTATCCTACTTTACGTGGTGGCGATGGCAGCCGTCATAGTCGGTGTAGATATCTTGTTCTTCAGAAACCGATTCTGGGAACGGCTCACAGTGAATATTGGAATCGTCTTGGCGTTCGCAGCGTTCTACTTGAGATTCCTGAGGCGTCCATGAGCAAGGCACGATAGCGCCCTTTCGCTGCGATTGTGCAGACGCACTTTGACGAAGCACTCGCTGCAGACGGGTGATCTGTTGCTGTTCTTGAATCACCAGGCTCTGTGTTGACCCTGGAACCAGCATCATAAACGCCGGAGGAACATTTTGCCTTTGGCGGAATATTCCGTCTGAAGGGTTCCTGCCCAACCGGGCCATAACCTAACAGGCCTCAATTCGCGAGCCCACAAGACCCTTTCGCTAGACCCGTCGTCTGAACGCATATTTGTGATTAACTCGTAAAGCCAGCTTATATTTTCAAAGATTCACGAGGGCTGCGAAGCTGATCGGATCGAGGCTGGCGCCTCCTACGAGGAATCCGTCGATCTCGGGCTGTGCCATGAGACTCTTCGCATTGTCGGGCTTGACGCTGCCGCCGTATAAAATACGGACGTTATTCGCCGCCTCTGCTCCGAAACTGCCCGTGGCCTGAGCGCGGATGAGCCGGTGGGCATCGGCGGCGACCTCCGGCGTGGCGGTTTCGCCGGCGCCGATTGCCCAGACCGGCTCGTAGGCGATTACGATTCTTGCGAACTGCTCATCCGAAAGTCTGGCAATACCGCACCGAAACTGCTCCGTCAATACCACTTCCACGTTCTTTTCTTCGCGCTCTCCGACGCAGACGATCGGGGTGAGTCCGGCATCGAGCGCCGCCAGGGTCTTTTTCAGCACGCTCTCATTAGATTCGCCAAAATAGCGGCGCCGCTCACTGTGCCCGACGATCACGTGCGAGCAGCCGGACGCTTTGATCATGGGGCCAGAGACTTCGCCGGTGAACGCGCCTTCGTTCTCCCAGTAGAGGTCCTGTGCGCCAATCTGTATGCGCGTCCCGCGGGTAGCGGTGACAGCGTTCTCCACATCCAGGAACGACGGGCAGATCACAATCTCGCAATTCACGGAGCGCTCTACCAACGGCAGAAAGCACTCGAAGAAGGACGTGGTTCCGGCGGGATCCTTGTACATCTTCCAGTTTCCGCCGATCAGAGGTGTGCGCTTTTTCATGAGGTCCATTCAGAAAGGGTTGTGTTGTCAAGCTTCCATAGGTGATTGAACGCCGTGAGCCCTCAGATGCTCAACACCGGGATTTGCGACGCCCGAATGATCCCATAGCCGTTACCGTTGTCCCCCAGATGGCTGCGCCCAGGAATGTGTCCGATGACCAGGACGTCAGCCTTCGTTCGCTCCGCCGCTCGGTTCAACAACTCCGGGACATTGCCGCTATCGATGATGACTTCGGCCTTCGTACCCACGTCCTGCTGAAGCTTGGCGATCTCTTCGGCGGCTGAACCGACGATCCTCTCCTTCCACACGGGGTCGACGTGGGATCCGCCGGGGCCGTAGATCTCCACGCTGGACGTGATGTGGACGAGCGTAAGCGTCGCATCGACCGCGGCGGCCATCTCGGCAGCCAGCGACAATGTGTGCCGGCTGTGCGGCGTTAAATCCACCGAACAGAGAACGCGGCGGATCGAAAACTCGCGCCTCGGCGTGCTCTTCGAGGTGAGCGCCGGTCCAGACCGGGCAATCGGTTTCGTGCAGTACCTTCGCTGTCACCGACCCCAGCAGAAGGCGGTAGAACGCCCCTTCGCCACGGGTCGACATCACGATCAGGTCGACGTTCCGGTCGCGAGCCGTCTTCACGATTTCGTAGGCCGGGTCGCCCCTCAGTAGCACACGTGTGACCGCGATGCCATCGAGCTCCGGCCCCAGCGCTTGATCCAGGTCTTTCTGAGCCCTCTGGACGATGTGCGCGTGCAAATCCCGTGCTGTGATCTCGTGCCCGCTCTCCAGCATCCCGGCGGGATAGCTGAGAGGCGTTACTACGTGCAGCAGGATTACCTCCGCATGAAAGCGGCGCGCTAGCCACGCAGCTTGGTGCACGATGTGCCGGGAAGTCGTCCGCGAACACAACGGGAACAAGAATTTTCTGAATGCTCAGCATTACGCCACCTGCTTCCATGCCACGAATATTGCGCTGGAGCGAGCTTCCAGGCTGAAGGGCTTTGAACTATCCACAGCCATTTCCTCTCCCGCAGTGAACAAGTCCTGCGGCGCGGAACGGGACGTGTCAACCGCCAGACGCCATTGGAACCCCTGCGGCAGCGGCGGGAAAGCAAAGTCGGTTCCATTCGTGCCGGCATTGAACATTATAAGAAGCGAGCCTTGTCCGTTTTCCTGGATGACGCACGCGAAGGTTTTTTCTTTTGGGTCGGCCCAGTTGGGCAATCCTCCGTGCGGGCCAAACCAATGGATCTCGGCGTCCGTGTAGAATTCCTCCTTGCTCAATACAGGATGCGCGCAGCGAAAGGCGATCATCCCACGGGCAAACCGGTAGATCTCCCGATGCTCGTCAAGATCGCCCCAGTCAACCCAGCTCGTTTCGTTATCTTGGCAGTAGGCGTTGTTGTTGCCGCTTTGTGTGCGGCGAAATTCGTCTCCGCCGAGCAGCATCGGCACTCCGCGCGAGATGAACAGAGTTAGCAGGAAATTCTTGATCTGCCGTTTCCGCAAGGTCTCGATCCCAGCATCCGTCGTCTCGCCTTCAGCGCCGCAGTTCTCGCTGAAGTTGGCGTCGGTCCCGTCATGGTTGTTTTCTCCATTTGCTTCATTGTGCCTGTAGCGATAGCTCACCAGGTCGTTCAGCGTGAAACCGTCGTGGCAGGTGACGAAGTTGATGCTGGCGTCGGGGCCTTTGCCGGACTTGGCGTAGATGTCGGCACTGCCACAGATGCGGCTGGCAAACAAACCGAGCATCCCATCGTCGCCGCGCCAGAAACGCCGGACATCATCCCGATACCGGCCGTTCCATTCCGCCCAGCGGCGTTCCGAGAAGCTACCGACCTCATAAGCTCCGGCGGCATCCCACGCCTCGGCGATGATCTTCAAGTCTCTCAAGATCGGGTCCTCGGCGATCCTTTCAAGAAGCGGAGCATTGGCTAGCAGTTTGCCAGTGCTGTCCCGGCCGAGAACCGACGCTAAGTCAAACCGGAATCCATCTACATGCATCTCGACCATCCAATAACGGAGCGCGGCTAGGATGTGGTCCCGCACCACGGGATGGTTGGCATTGATGGTGTTGCCGGTCCCGGTATAGTCCTTGTAGTAGCGTTTGTCGCCCGCCAACGTGTAGAAGATCGCGTTGTCCATCCCCCGGAAACAGAGCGTAGGCCCCAGTTCGTCTCCCTCCGCCGTATGATTGAACACGACGTCAAGGATCACTTCGATTCCGGCATTGTGAAAGACCCGAACCATTTCCTTGAACTCCAGCTTCTGTTGGCCTAAACCTCCGGAACTGCTGTAGGAAGCTTTGGGCGCAAAGAAGGCCACGGGATCGTATCCCCAGTAATTCCGGAGCGTTTGACTTGTTTGCGGATTCTTGCGCGTCACAGAGGTTTCATTGAACTCCTGCACGGGCATCAATTCCACAGCGGTTACCCCCAGCGTCTTGAGATAGGGGATTTTTTCCATCAGCCCCCGGTAGGTCCCTGGATGCTCCACGCCTGACTTGGGGTGAATGGTAAAGCCGCGAACATGCGCTTCGTAAATGACCGTCTTCGACCACGGATGCCGGGGCGGCCGGTCTCCATGCCAATCGAAGGGCTCATTCACAAATACGCATTTCGGCATCGAGCTGGAATTGTCCAGCTTCGAGCGAACCAAGTCTTGTTCGAGGGCCGACGGGTCGTAACCACGTGCCGATGCAAAATCCCACGGGGGCAGCTGCGAAATCGCGGTCGCGAAGGGATCGAGAAGAAGCCTGCTGAAATTGAAACGATGTCCCTCGCTCGGGTCGTAGGGGCCATCCACGCGGTAAGCATAGAGTTGACCGGCACCGATCCCCTTCACCCAAACGTGCCATACGTCGCCGGTGCGGTTGCGCGCTGAATCCAGATCGATGACCCGGGCAGGTACGGCATCTGCGGGATGGTCGAACAACTCGAGTCGAACCTGGCTGGCGTGCCGGCTGAAAATCGCGAAGTTAACTCCCCCTCCGCTTTCCAAGGTTCCGAAAGGCAAGGGAGAGCCCGCCCGAACATCAGCGCGCTCCGAGACCTCCGAGACGTAATCGGCCAACTCGCGTTCGGACGTTTTGACTATCGTTGCCATAGGATTCGAGCGGATTCCAACGGAACCGCCACCCCGGAGCGCTGAGGTATCACTCGAGCCGTGTAGTCTTTTGCTGGACGAGTCGTGGGTACGGTTGCGCAATAGACGCAGCCGCGCGATGCGTCCGGCACCGGCCGCGCGCACTTCATTTCCAGATGCACTGCATCGGCGCCGTCGATTCCATCCGCATAAAGCTCAACTCGGGCCGCAGTCGGGTCGAGATCGTTCAGACGGATTTCTACTTCAAACACGTGGTGGTCGGCGTTGGTTTCGACCCGCAAGTCCCCGAAGCGCAACGAACCCCACGTCCGATCCACCGCATGCTGCCAATCAACCACGTGCCTGCCCACCGCGCCTTTGTTCGCCGTGCGCTCACGGTAGGCCGCCGCAGCCGGGAGATAGTGTTGCTCCGAATATTCGCGCACCGCACGGCCTGCGGAAAAGCGCGGCGTCAACTGTGCCATGCTTTCCCGCATCCGCTTGACCCATGCGGTGGGAATGCCGCTCTCGTCACGGGTATAAAACTCCGGGATCACCTCCCGTTCGAGCAGGTCGTAGAGCGCGTTGGCTTCGTGCACGTCCCAAGCCGGATCCTCGCCATGTTCCTGACCGTCCCCCAATGCCCATCCGACTTCATGTTTGTAAGCTTCCGCCCACCAGCCATCTAACTCGGACAGATTTATTCCTCCATTGACCAGCACCTTCATGCCGCTGGTCCCGCAAGCCTCCCAGGGCCGCCGTGGCGTATTGATCCAGACATCGACCCCCTGCACCAGTTCCTCGGTCAGAAGCATGTCATAGTCACTGAGAAAGATCACGTGTGGACGCGTTTCCGGTTGCCGGATAAAATGAATCCATTCCTGAATCAGGGCTTGCCCCGCCTGGTCCGCAGGATGCGCCTTTCCGGCGATGATGAGTTGTACGGGGCGCTGAGGATTAGTCAACAGACGAAGCAGCCGCGGCGGGTCGTGCAGTAATAAGTTGGGTCGCTTGTAGGTCGCGAAGCGTCGCGCAAAACCGAGCGTCAGCGTGTTGGGATCAAAGAGATGCTTGGCGCCCTCGACCGCCTCGCCCGATGCGCCTGAGGCAGCCAGTTGCCGGGAGAGTCGTTCGCGAGCGTATTCAACAACAGACACTCTCGCGGCGGTGCGAAGTTGCCAGAGCTTGGCGTCGGAGACGCGGCGAATGTCCTGGTCTAGAGTTTCTGCCGTCCCCAGCCAGCGCCCCTTGCCACAGGCCTCTGTCCACAAATCGTCGGACGGGGCCGAGTCCCAGGTGGGCATGTGGACTCCGTTGGTCACGTGTCCGACCGGGACCTCGTCCTCCGGCCAGTGCGGAAAGAGCGGCAGAAAGATGTGCCGGCTCACCTTCCCATGCAAGCGGCTCACGCCATTCACCGCCCCACTCCCACGAATCGCCAAATACGCCATATTGAAAGGCTCCGACGAGTCGTCCGGATTTTGGCGGCCAAGAGCCAGCAAGTCATGGAGCGTGATATCGAGCTTTTGCTGGGCGTACCCGCCCAGGTATTGCTCGATAAGCGCCGGAGTGAAACGGTCAAAGCCAGCCGCCACCGCAGTGTGCGTAGTGAAGAGATTGCCGACTCGGGTCGCGGCGAGTGCCACTTCGAAGGGTTGCCCGGTCTCTTCCATGAAGTTGCGGGCACGCTCTAACACCGCGAAGGCCGCATGCCCTTCATTCAGGTGACAGACCTCCGGTTGGATCCGCAGCGCACGTAGCAGCCGCCATCCGCCGATCCCGAGCAGCAGTTCTTGCTTGAGGCGAAGCTCCGGGCCGCCGCCATAGAGCTCGCTGGTGATCGCTCGATGAGCAGGGATATTGGCCGCGTCATTGCTATCCAGCAGGTAGAGCTTCACTCTGCCAACCTGGACCTGCCAGGCGCGCAGCCAGACCGAGTATCCGGGTAAAGCGATCTTCAACCGCAGCCACTCCCCGTTCGGTTGGCGCAGCGGCGTGATCGGCAACTGCCCGGGATCGTTATACGGGAAGAGGGCCTGTTGCGCTCCGTCTTTATCGATCACCTGGCGAAAATAGCCTTGCTGGTAAAGCAGTCCCACGCCAACCACCGGCACACCCAGATCACTGGCGGCTTTCAGTTGATCCCCGGCTACATTACCCAGCCCGCCCGAATAAATCGGCAGAGCTTCGCTCAGCATGAATTCCATGCTGAAGTAGGCAGCGCATGTCAGGGGAGCGTCCGAATGATTCTTTTGAAACCAAGCTGGCGCCTTCGCCGCTTGCCGGCTGCCCTCGACCAAACCGTCGACGTTCTTCCGGAAAACGGGATCGGCCAGCACGCGCTCGATCTGGTCGCGCGACACCGTCTGCAGGACGACCCAAGGGTTCTGCGTGAGCTTCCACAGTTCAGGATCAAGGTGCCGCCACACTTCGTCAGTAGCATGATTCCACGACCAGCGCATATCCAGGGCGAGTTCCGCCAGGGAGTCGAACCCCTCGATTTCGGTGGGCAGAAGATTGTATATTGGGTGACTGGCACGGATTTGTTTGCTCACGATTTGTCGCTCCGATCCAACGTTATTCCTAAAGTGTCATTGACGATCGCCTGTGCTTCCTCCAGGATGCGGCGTAGATGATCAGTTCCCCGGAAGCTCTCGGCGTAAATCTTGTAGATGTCCTCAGTTCCTGAGGGGCGTGCCGCAAACCACCCGCTTTCGGCGATGACCTTCAACCCGCCGATGGGCGCGTCGTTGCCCGGGGCCTGGGTGAGGATGGCCTGGATTTTCTCGCCGGCCAGATCCTTCGACTGGACCTGTTGCGGCGAAAGTTTGTCCAGCATCTCCTTTTGCTCGCGCGTGGCCGCAGCCTCAACGCGGTCGTAAACAGGGTCGCCGTACTCGCGCGTGAGTTCGCGGTAGATCTCGCCGGGATCGCGGTCCATCCGCGCGGTGATTTCCGCCGCAAGCAGAGCCGGGACGATTCCGTCTTTGTCCGTCGTCCATACACTGCCATCCAGACGGACGAACGAAGCACCCGCGCTCTCTTCGCCGCCGAAGCCAAGCGACCCGTCGAGCAGGCCATCCACGAACCACTTGAAACCAACCGGCACTTCGTAGAGCTTTCGGCCAACTTTTGCGGTGACCCGATCAATCATCTGGCTGCTCACTACGGTCTTGCCAACTGCCGCTTCTTTGGGCCATTTTGGGCGGTGCTGGAAGAGGTACACAATTGCGACCGAAAGGTAGTGGTTGGGCGGCAGCAGCCCAGCGCTTTTGGTAACAATTCCGTGTCGGTCATGGTCCGTGTCGCAAGCGAAGGCGATCTGGAAGCGATCCTTCAGGCCGATGAGGCGCTGCATCGCATAGGGTGAGGATGGGTCCATGCGGATCTGGCCATCCCAATCCACGGTCATGAAGCGGAAAGTTGGGTCGACGGCGTCGTTCACGACGGTGAGGTTCAACCCGTACCGCTCGCCAATCGGACCCCAGTAGTGAACGCCGGCGCCGCCCAGAGGATCGACTCCCATGCTGATCTTCGCGCCACGAATCGCATCCATGTCGATCACATTGGCGAGATCGGCAATGTATGCGTTGAGATAGCCGTGCCGGTGCGTCGTGGGAGCGCGAAGGGCCTTCTCGAAAGGAAGTCTTTTCACTCCGCGCAGGCGATTCTCAAGAAACTCGTTCGCCTTCGCTCCGATCCAATCTGTGACGACGGATTCCGCCGGCCCACCGTTCTGAGGATTGTATTTGAACCCTCCGTCATGTGGCGGATTGTGTGACGGCGTGATGACGATGCCGTCGGCGAGTCCCGTCTTGCGCCCGCGGTTGTACGAGAGAATTGCGTGAGAAATAACAGGTGTCGGGGTGTATTCATCGCTCTCCGCAAGCATAACTTCTACTCCGTTGGCCGCCAGCACCTCAAGAGCGCTGGCAAGAGCCGGCACGGAAAGGGCATGCGTGTCCATGCCGAGAAACAGCGGGCCATCGATCTTCTTCTGCTCCCGGTACAGGCAAATCGCCTGACTGATGGCGAGGATATGCCACTCGTTAAACGCCTTGTCGAATGAGGAACCGCGATGTCCCGAGGTGCCGAAGGAAACCCGTTGTTCCGGCACTGCAGGGTCAGGAGTCTCCGTGTAGTAGGCCGTGACAAGTCTGGGTACGTTCACCAGCATCGATGCTTCAGCCGGCTTTCCCGCAAATGGACTTACTTTCACGACTCCCTCGTCATCCTGACCCCTTGCGTTCCAGCCTGGCGATTTTGGCGAGGCGACGCCGATGACGCTCGGCACCGCTGAATCGTGCCTCGAGAAATATTTTGACCAACTCCCAAGCGACCGTATTCGTGACCACTCGGCCGCCCAGGCAGATCACATTCATGTCGTCGTCTTCGACTCCCTGCTGCGCCGAAAAACTCTCATGGATCAGGCACGCCCGTACGCCCGGTACCTTATTGGCGGCAATGCAAGCACCCACGCCACTACCGCAGATGGCCACGCCGCGATCCACTTCGCCGCGTAGCAACTGCCAGGCCAGGGGCACAACAAAATCCGGATAGTCATCATCCGGCTTCGCCTGGCTGTCGCCAAAGTCGACCACTTCAAAGTGAGTCTCATGCAACATTCCGACCAGATATTCCTTCGACTCAAATCCTCCATGGTCGGCAGCGATACCGATGCGTTTCGGCGAGTCAGACATGGTTCTATCCCACCAAGGCCACCGCTCGCATGCGGACGTGCTCAACGGCCGAGTGCAATGCTATCTACCGCTAACACCAGCGAGTTTCTCGCGTTTCGCCGCGTGCACAGCAATCTCCACTGGGTGCGTCATCTGCAGGATGTTCTTGGCCTTGGCCACCTCGTCCGCGGTGCCATGAGCCAGAAGGAGGAACTTGTCGGACTTAAGCGCGGTCTCGTATTTCACGACGCTGTCCTTGGGGATGCCAATGCTGTACAGCCCCGCGCCGAGCGCACTCAATCCGCCCACCACAACCGCACCTTCCAGCGCGCCGACAATCCAGGCGACCAACGGACCGGCTACCAATATCGGCCCCAAGCCCGGAATGACGAAGAAAGCGGCTCCGAACAACATTCCCCAGAGGCCACCCCAGAAGGCGCCCTGTTTCCCCCAGTACTTCATGCGGTCGCCGGTGTTGTAATACCCGACGACCTGCTCGTCGGTGTGATAATCCTTGCCGACGATGGACATTTTCTTCATATCAAACCCAGACTTCTGCAGTTCCTTCACTGCTTCCTCTGCTTGAGTGTGAGTTGGGTAAATGGCTACAACCGAGTTCGTTTCAGACACAGTTTCTGTTCCTTTCATTCCGCTGAATTGATCTATCGCGATGCGAGCATCGTGCAACGCGTATTCCCTGGCAAGTTCCATGCTCGGGAACTCTTCGTTCCCGTGATGAATCGTTATGGTTCGTTGGGGATGCTTTATCAGCGTGTAATCGCACTTCCAATACCCATGCGCTTGTTGATGCATCTCCATTTCAATCTCTATGCCTTTGTAGATGGATTGAATCATGAATATTACGCTCTTTGCGCCACCATAAGGCCAGCGCCGCCGCCCGGCTGACGGATCCGCCCGGCCGAGACGGCACTGTTGCGCATCGGGGTCATGCTTCCAAGCACCACATGGGGCAATTGTGGTTCTGGACCGCTGGTCTCGTCGATCTCCACAGCGCCATGCCGGTTCATGATATCCGCGGCGGCCTCCACCTTCTCCTCGGAACCGGTCGCGAAAACCAGGGCCCCTCCGCGTCGCAATCCTTCGACGTGAGCTTGGGTCTCGGCTTGAGCCGCCCCGATCCTGGTAAGTTCCCGAACCAAGTCCACCTCGAAGTCGAGGCGTGGAAAGCTCATGACCCCGGTGACCTCGAAAGTCGCCGGTTCGTCCACCCTGCGAACTTCATTGCGAGGAAAACCCAGGGCCTCGATCTCGCGGACGACTTCGTCCACGTCGCCAGTATTCTCAAATAATCCAACTGCAGTCCTCGGCATATTAAATCGCTCCATCTCAAAATTCAAACCGCGTTTCTCCGCTCGGAACGCGCATTACAATTCGTGAGTACGCCTCTCGAACTTTGCCGTTTGGCCGGTCCGGCATTGTTCTACAGCGCTACGCCGGAGTACGGGAAGTTGCTCGGGAGCAATCGAGCCAGGCTCCCTAACCCGAGGAGCAAAGCCGCGCCCGGTCCCCTCAACGCTGACCCGTTTGATTTTCGAGAGTAACGGCCATTTCGTGGTGCAGATGAACGCTGTGCGATCCTCGGTGAGCCGAACGAACACTTTTTTTTCGAACCAGGTTCTGAATGTCATTATCTTCATCCTCCAGCGGCATTTAACGCTTGTACGCTGTTTCATTGCCGGGTCGCAGTTGGCGCCGGCCCGTTCAGCAAGCGCTTCAGCGCATCCATCGACTTGCCGAAGTCTTCCCACTTCCCCTGCTGCATCGCTTTCTGGGCATCGTCGAACTGCGCTCGCGCGCGGCCCAATTCCGGCTGCGCGCCGGGCGCCTGAGCGGAAACCTGGGGTTGCTGCGTCCCGAAGACGGCTTGGATGGCCTCATCGAGAGTAGGCTCCATCGCCACTTTGTCCCCGGAGATCACGATTACGCGCTTGAGTTGGGGAAAGTCCGTGCCTTCCGCCGTGAGGTACAGCGGGACCACGTACATAAAGGAGTTCTCGATCGGCACCGCGATCAGGTTTCCGCGAATGACTTTCGACCCTTTTTGGTCCCAGAGCGTCAGTTGCTGGGCGATCGTCGTGTTCTGATCGATCATCGCCTCGATTTGCATCGGGCCGTAGATCAGCTTCTCTTTGGGAAGTTGGTAAAAGAGCATCTTCCCGTATTCGGGGAAATCACTTTTCGCGGCCAGCCAGGAGATCATGTTGTTTCGCTTCTGAGGGGTGAAAGGAGTCATCATGAGGTACTCCAGCTTGTCGCTTCCCGGTAGCTTCATCAGAATGTAGTAGGGCTTCATGGGCGCGACCGTGCCTGCATAGTTCTCCTGGGGGAGCACCCAGAGGTCTTCGCGGTTATAGTAGACCTGCGGAACCGTCATGTGGAACGTTCGGTACTGGTCGGCCTGGATGGAAAAGAGATCCTCCGGATACCGCAGATGCGCCTTCAGATCCGCGGAAAGCTGGTTCAAGTCCAGGAAGACGCCCGGAAACGCATGACGGTAGACCGCCATGACGGGGTCGTTCGGATCCATGACGTAGAACCGGACATCTCCGTCGTACATGTCCACAACCACCTTTACGGAATTTCGAATGTAGTTCAGCCCTGCCTCGTAATCGGCCGCGTGAGGACTGGAGTAGGGAAAGTGATCCGACACGGTGTAGGCATCCTGGATCCAATACAACTTACCTCCGCTCACCACAGCGTAGGGATCCTGGTCGAGGCGTAAGAACGGAGCGATCTGCCTCACGCGCTCCTGGACGTTCCTCCAGATCTGAATCCTGCTCTGTGGCTGAAGATAGGAGGTGAACAGAATGTTGACGTCGGTCTGCGTCCAAGCGAACAAGAGCCGCTTCCACACGCTGTCCAGCGGGATACCTCCCGTTCCGGCGTAACTCGTGTAGACATTCTGATTTCCCTTGGGGTAATCGAACTCTTTAGCGCCCGTCCCGACGATCCGATAGCCAGGCATCGCCTCGCCGTAATAGATGGAAGGCTGGTTTACGGTTAGGCCGTAGGCGGATTCGGGAGGGATATTCTCAAGCACGTACTGCGGAAAGCCGTCCCCCATGGTCTTCGAGACGAAGCTCATGACCAAGCCATAGCCGTGGGTGAACTGCAACTTCTGATTAACCCAGGTTTGGGCCTCCGCGGGAAGCTCCGCGGAGAGCTCGCGCGTCGAAAGCATCACCTGGTGATAACCATCCGGCAGGTGGTAGCGGTCCACATCCGCCTGGTAGAACTGATAATAGAGCCGTATCTCCTGGGCCTGTTGGTACATCTGAAGCAGCGGGCGCCAGTCCCACAGACGGATGTTCTGGATCGTGTCTTGATTTCTCGCGATCACCGCCGGTGTGAGGTCCGCCAGCGCCGGGTAGGATGTTTCCTGAATCGTGTCGAGGCTGTAGGCCTTCCTTGTGAACTCTATGTTGTTTTTGAGATACGGAGTTTCGCGGGCCAACTCGTTCGGCTGCACCATGAACCTCTGGAAGAGGGCTGGCGCCATCCAAACCGCGATCAAGTACAAGCCAAGGTAAATTCCGGATGCAACGACGATCGCTCTGAATCGCGGCCGGAATATGTTGAGCACCAGCAGCGCGCACAAGGCCGCCGCGGCGCTTGTCATGATCCAGTAGGCGGTTCGAGTCACATGATCCGCCGTATAGCCTGCACCGAAAACGACTCCCTGCGTTGAGTAGAGGAGTTCGTAGTGATCCAGACAGAACCCCCATCCCCAACTGGCGACCAAGAAGAAAAGCAGACTGGACAAATGTGGAACGGCCTTCACGCTCCAGCCCTTCATCGGTCTGTGGCGGCTGAACTGGAGCACGCCGAAGTACGCGTAGAAGGCGAGGACCGCAAGAAACGCGATCAGCGCCAATGTGCTCAGGCTGCTCTGTAAAAGCTCATAGAAGGGGAGACGGAACACATAAAAGCCGGTATCGACGCCGAAGAGAGGATCGGACAACCCAAAAGATCCGCCATAGCGAAAGCGCAGATATGTATCCCACTGCGCATAGAAAATGAGCGCAAAGAACAGAGCGGCGACGGCAGCGACCATGCTCATGGCCAGTTTCGAAACTGCGGGAGAGATCCGGATGCCGAGTTTCGTCGCAACGGTCGACCCGCCCGTTAAATCACCAGCACGGAAGGCGGCACCGTTTCTCGCCGCAAGACGGAGATTGATCCAGAGATAGAGGAGCGTAATAACGAATGCCACGCAAGACAGCTCCCACCGTACCGAGAAGAGTGTCCAGAAGACGCCGCTGTAGCCGACCTGCCGCATCCAGAGCCACTTCTGTATCCCACTGGGGATAAGCGCCAGGGCAGCGATGAGCGAGATCGCTCCGACAAGCACTAATCTCATTGAGCGCCCCACCCTTGGGGGTCCGATGCGGAGGGGGTGGTGACTTCCGTTGCCGCTGGGCTCTTCGTCCACCAGCGGCCTTGACGGCTCGACGTGTAGTGGTTTCTCGATCAGCGTTTCGCCGGTTCGCTCTGCTGCCGGGTTCGTCGCCAAGTGCAGCATCCACGTCTTCAGATTGGTCATCTTTCCAGCCCCTGTTGACCGAGACTGCAATCAAAGATCCATTCAGGTTCGCCGGCTCACAATCCAAGCCCAGTATGAAAAGAGCCAAGGCACAGCAAAGATCTTCGCGCGAGGTCCTTTCTTGACAGCGTTTGAGAAGCGCCAGGAGGCGTAGGCATCGAGCGCCGTTAGAGCGCGATCCGCGAATTAGCGCCGTTGCGCCATACGCCGCAATGAGTTACTGTTGCACGCGCGCTGCATTCTATTGCCGAAAGCACCGCCCGGATGCCAAGGTCCCCGGGTCCAGCCCTTTAGTTTGACGGAAAACGGTCGCTTGACCGCTAATGGTCATAAATCCTTAATCCACAGATCCTAAGGTGCTATTCTCCGGCCGACCCCTCTCTCAACAAATCCAGCGGCAAGAGCGGGACGAAGCTGTGGGGGTCGGCAAACCATCTGGACCTACGCATGCATCAGATCTACCGTCACCTACAAGACGGCCCAGGAGGGCAAGGATAATGCTTACGAATGTTACATTTTTGAAAGGTCTCGCGATCCAGGCCACGGACGGGGAGCTTGGAACCGTAGATCAGTTCTACTTCGACGATGAAACTTGGGCCATCCGCTACCTCACCGTCGAAACCGACGGCTGGCTTGGCGGCCGGCAAGTGCTGATCTCGCCATTCGCGATCCTCCATACGGACTGGCCGGCCAAGCGATTGGACGTGGCGCTGACGAAAAAGCAGGTTCAGAACAGCCCCGACATCAACACACATCAGCCAGTCTCCCGGCAGCACGAGGCCGAATATAACCGATACTACGGGTACCCCTATTATTGGGGTGGTCCCTACATGTGGGGCCCAGCGTTCTACCCTGCGGGCTTGCCCCTGCCAACTCCTTCCACGGAGGCTATGGCGGGCAGTATCCGCGAAGAGTCGCCGGATTCGCATCTCCGCAGCACTGAAGGCATCCGCGGGTATCACGTGGAAGCGACTGACGGGGAAATCGGCCATGTGGACGGTTTTGTCCTGGACGATGAAGCTTGGTCTATCCGCTACATTGAGGTGGCAACGCGGAACTGGTTGCCCGGCAAGAAGGTACTGGTTTCGCCCGCGTGGATTGAGCGGGTCAGCTGGCCCGAATCTAAAGTGTACGTCGCACTTTCCCGGGAAGCCATCAAAGGCGCCCCAGAGTACCTCGTGTCCAGGCCGATTACTCGAGATTATGAAGACCGCCTCCATTTACACTACGGCCGGCCGCCTTATTGGCTACACGAAGCTGAACACAAATCGGCTTTTTCACTGACCGGCGCGTAATCACCGGTCTTGGGCATGGTAAGCCGCGACCGAAGAATGCCAATCACCACATTATTTCTGGATGTCGGCGGGGTCCTGCTCACCAATGGATGGGACCACCACGCCCGCAGACGAGCCGTGAAGAATTTCAACCTAGATTGGGCCGCAATGGAAGAGCGGCATCGCCTCACGTTCGAAATCCACGAAGAGGGTAAGCTCTCTTTCGAGGAATATTTAAACCTGGTCGTGTTTTACGAAAGGCGGGCGTTCACGCGCGCCCAATTTCGGCGCTTCATGTGCGAGCAATCGAAACCTTACCCCGCGATGATCGAGCTAATCGCCCGGCTCAAGGCCCGGCACAGGCTGAAGATCGTAGTGGTCAGCAACGAATCGCGCGAAGTGAACGCCTATAGGATTCGTAAATTCAAGCTGGACAGGTTTGTGGATTGTTTTATTTCCTCCTGTTTCGTCCACATCCGCAAGCCCGATACGAGCATTTTTCGGCTTGCGCTGGACATCGCCCAGGCGCCAGCCCAGCGGGCCGTGTATATAGAAAACACACCGATGTTCGTCCAGATCGCGGAAGGTTTGGGGATTCGAAGCATTCTTCACACGGATTACAAGTCCACCTGCGCAAAGCTGGCTTCTTTCGGATTGCTGCATGACTAAGTCAAGCATGCTGACGATCAACGGCGGCTCGTCGAGCATCAAGTTCGCACTGTACCAGGCCGGCGAACCGCTTAAGCGTGGGCTTTACGGCAAGGTTGATCGCATCGGCCTGAGCGGGACGAATCTGACGTTCAGCGACCCGGCCAAGGATCAGCAGGAAAGCCGCAAACTGGCCGCCTCCGATCACAAATCGGCAGCCAGTGTGCTGATCGATTGGCTCGAAGAGCAGAATCATTTCGAATCGGTCCTGGCTGTGGGACACCGTGTGGTTCACGGCATGCAACACACCGCGCCCGAGCTGGTCACTCAGGAATTGTTGGAGGAACTGCATCGCATCAGCCCGTGCGATCCGGACCATCTACCCAGCGAGATCGAGCTGATCCAGACGTTCCGCCAGCGCCATCCAAAACTGCCGCAAGTGGCCTGTTTTGACACGGCGTTTCACCGCACCATGCCGCGCGTTGCCAAACTGCTTCCCATCCCGCGCTGCTACGACGCGAAGGGAGTGCAGCGCTACGGTTTCCACGGATTGTCCTATGCCTACCTGATGGAAGAACTCACGCGCATAGGCGACCCAGCGGCAACTAGTGGCCGCGTCATTCTCGCGCATCTGGGCAACGGCGCAAGCATGGCCGCCGTGCACGACGGCAAAAGCATCGACACCAGCATGAGCTTCACTCCGACGTCGGGATTGGTGATGAGCACACGCTCTGGTGATCTGGATCCCAGCCTGGCGCCGTATCTGGCGCGAACCGAGCAGATGACCACTCAGCAGTTTCACAAAATGGTCAACCACGACTCCGGGCTGCTCGGAGTTTCTGAGATCAGTTCCGACATGCGAGACTTGCTCGCGCAGGAAGGTCATGACATACGAGCGGACGAAGCCGTGGCGCTGTTCTGCTATCAGGCGAAAAAGTGGATCGGCTGCTTCGCTGCCGCGCTCGGTGGATTGGACACGTTCGTTTTCGCCGGGGGTATTGGCGAAAATGCACCGCTTGTCCGCGCGCGCATCTGCGATGGACTGGGCTTCCTCGGCATCGAAATCGAAGAAAAGCGAAACGCGGCGAGTGAGGGCGTGATTTCCACGGACGCCAGCCGGACCACGGTTCGCGTCATTCGAACGGACGAAGATCTCGTAATTGCGCGCTCGGTTTGCCGGACACTCGGAATTGGCGTGGCCCGTGAAAAGAACGCAACGAAAGGGACTGAATGATGAACGGATACGGTTGGATGGGCGGAGGGGTCGGCGGAGGGATGTGGATTTGGACGGTGATCGGAGTACTGGTGGTCGTCCTGCTCGTCGTCCTGATTATGAAGGTGTCCAAGAAATGATCGTCCGCTTAGGACGTGTGAAGGTGAACGGTTAAGCAGGAAAGCAAACCTATGCCAGTTGAATTGTCCACTGACAAGTCTGTAGCAGCGGTTGAGCACGGGAACCACTCGACGGCGAAGGTTCAGCCCTCCGCGGCCAACACCATTTACACGTGCCCGATGCACCCGGAAGTGCAACAGGATCATCCGGGCAATTGCCCCAAATGCGGCATGACGCTCGAACCGAAGACGGCGAAAGCGGGTACGGGAGACGAGGAAAGCGTCGAGTTGCGCGATATGACGCAGCGCTTCTGGATCGGCGCTGCGCTGGCGTTCCCGGTGTTTGTCCTGGCGATGGTTCACTTGATCCCGGTGCTGGCCAGATTGCCATGGGTCAATAGCGACGCCTCACGTTGGATCCAATTTGCGCTCGCCACGCCCGTGGTCTGGTGGGCAGGCTGGCCGTTATTGCATCGCGGATGGCGTTCTATCATGACGCTTCAGCTGAACATGTTCACGTTGATCGGCATCGGCGTGGGCGCGGCATTTCTCTTGAGCGCCGTGGCGATGCTGATGCCCGCCATTTTCCCAGACACGATGCAACACGAGGGTAGGATTGCCATTTACTTTGAATCCGCCGCGGTGATCGTAGTGTTGGTGCTCCTCGGCCAAGTGCTCGAACTCCGCGCCCGCAGCCGCACGGGCAGCGCCATCAAGGCGTTGCTGAATCTCGCACCGCCCACGGCGCGACAGGTCGCACCAGAGGGCGATCATGAAATTCCTCTCGACCAGGTGAAAGTCGGCGACTGGTTGCGCGTGGTTCCAGGCGACAAGGTCCCCGTGGATGGCGCGGTCGTGGAAGGGCACTCCAGCGTGGAAGAGTCGATGATCACCGGTGAACCACTCCCGGTGGAAAAGTCGGCCGGCGACAAAGTGACGGGCGGCACCGTCAATGGCTCCGGCAGTTTCGTCATGCGCGCCGAGCGAATCGGTAGCGACACGCTGCTCGGGCAAATCGTGAATATGGTTGCCGAAGCCCAGCGCAGCCGTGCGCCCATTCAAGGTCTCGCCGACAAGGTCGCGGGCATCTTCGTGCCGGTGGTCCTGGCTGTTTCCGTGCTCACGTTTGGTATCTGGATGTGGCTTGGCGCGGAGCCAAAATTTGCTCACGCCATCGTCAACGCTGTCGCGGTCCTCATCATCGCGTGTCCGTGTGCCCTCGGCTTGGCCACTCCTATGTCCATCATGGTCGGCGTCGGCCGCGGCGCGCAGGAAGGCGTGCTCGTGAAAAACGCTGAGGCGCTCGAACGGTTGGAGAAAGTCACTACGCTGGTCGTGGACAAGACGGGTACCCTCACGGAGGGCAAGCCCAAACTGGTGGATGTCCTGCCCGCGGGCGGTTTTGACGCGAAGGAGTTCCTGCGTCTCGCCGCATCGCTGGAGCAGAACAGCGAACACCCGCTGGCCGCCGCGATCGTGCAGGGCGCGAAGGATCAAGCCATCGTTCTGGATGCGGTGAAAGATTTTCGGTCTGTGACGGCAGGAGGTGTTGCCGGGGCCATCGCCGGCCACAGGGTAATGGTCGGCAAACCGGATTTCCTGCGGAACGAAAAGATCACGGGCCTGGAACCGCTGGAAGCCTCAGCCACGAAACTTCAAGAAGAGGGTAAGACGGCGATGTTCGTCGCCATCGATGGTAAGCCGGCTGGGATCCTCGCAGTCGCCGACCCGATCAAAGCCACCACGGCTGCGGCCATCGGCGAACTGCACTCGCTCGGGTTGCACCTCGTGATGCTCACCGGCGATAACCGCCGTACCGCCGGCGCGGTGGCCAAGACACTCGGCCTTGATGCGGTGGAAGCGGAGATCGAACCCGCCGGAAAGGTCGCCCGAATCAAGAAGCTGCGTGCGGAAGGCAGGCATGTCGCGATGGCCGGCGACGGCATCAACGACGCTCCGGCTCTCAGCGAAGCTGAGGTCGGGATTGCGATGGGCACCGGCACGGATGTGGCCATGCAAAGTGCGGGAGTGACCCTGGTTAAAGGCGACCTTCGCGGCATTGCCAAGGCCATCCGTCTCAGCCGCGCCACTATGCGGAACATCAGGGAAAATCTGTTTTTTGCCTTCCTCTACAATGCGCTGGGTATTCCCCTGGCGGCGGGCGCGCTTTACCCGTTTTTCGGCTTGCTGCTCAGTCCGATTATTGCCGGCGCCGCGATGAGCCTGAGCTCCGTCTCGGTCATCGGCAACGCATTGCGGCTGAGGAAAACTAGGTTGTGATTATTTAAGGTGCGGAAAATGAAAACACAAATACAAACTCTTAATCCTGAACAGCTCCACAAGAAGCCCGGCGCGGTCAATGACGAGGAGCTAACCACGAAAACCAACACACTCACGCCGGAGTTGCTTCACAAAATGAATTCGTATTGGCGCGCCGCCAACTATCTGTCGGTCGGCCAGATTTACCTCTACGACAACCCGCTGCTGAAGGAGCCGCTGAAACTGTCTCATGTGAAGCCCCTGGTGGTCGGGCACTGGGGCACGACGCCAGGCCAGAACTTTATCTACGTGCATCTGAACCGGGTCATCAAGAAATACGACCTGGACATGTTCTATATCGCCGGTCCCGGTCACGGCGGCCCGGCGATTGTAGGCAACGTTTACCTGGAAGGCACCTGGAGTGAGATTTATCCGAACGTCACCCAGGACGAGGCCGGGCTCAAGAAGCTGTTCAAGCAGTTCTCGTTTCCCGGCGGGATTTCGAGCCACGTTGCGCCGACGACTCCCGGGTCGATTCACGAAGGTGGGGAGCTGGGATATTCGCTCAGCCATGCGTTCGGAGCCGCTTTCGACAATCCCGATCTGATCGTCGCCTGCGTGGTCGGCGATGGTGAAGCGGAAACGGGCCCCTTGGCGACCGCCTGGCAGTCCAACAAACTTCTCAACCCCATTAGCGACGGAGCGGTGCTACCGATCCTGCACCTGAATGGCTACAAGATCAGCAATCCAACCGTTCTTGCCCGGATCGAGCATGAGGAATTGGAGCAATTCCTGCGAGGCTGCGGCTGGACGCCACACTTTGTGGAAGGTGACGACCCGGAAACGATGCATCAGCTCATGGCCGTTACCTTGGAAACGGCCATCGAGGACATCCGGCAAATCCAGAAGAGCGCGCGGGATGAAAACGACACCACCCGGGCGCGCTGGCCAATGATCGTCCTCAGATCACCCAAGGGCTGGACTGGACCCAAAGTAGTTGACGGCCTGCAAATCGAAGGCACTTTCCGGGCGCACCAGGTGCCGCTTCTGGTCGATTCCGAGCATCCGGATCATGTGCAGCAGCTCGAAAGCTGGATGAAAAGCTACAAGCCCGAGGAATTGTTCGATGAAAATGGCCGGCTCATGCCGGAATTGGCCGAGCTGGCGCCGAAGGGCAACCGGCGCATGGGCGCCAATCCGCACGCCAACGGCGGCGTCCTTCTGCGCGATCTAAGAATGCCTGACTTCTGCGACCACGCGGTGCACGTGCCATCACCCGGCGCCGTGGACGCACAAGACACGCTCGTGCTGGGTAAGTTTCTGCGTGATGTCGCCAAGCTGAATCAGGATCAGCGGAATTTCCGTATCTTCGGTCCCGATGAGACGCTGTCGAATCTCCTGGGCGCCGTCTTCGAAGTCACCAATCGCCAGTGGGACGCACGAAAAGTAAAAAATGATGAATTCCTCGCGCCCGCTGGACGCGTTCTCGACTCGATGCTGAGCGAGCACCAGTGCGAGGGATGGTTGGAAGGGTATCTTCTGACTGGGCGGCACGGTCTCTTCAACAGCTATGAGGCCTTCATTCGCATTGTGGACTCGATGTTCAGCCAGCACGCGAAATGGCTGAAGGTAACGTTGGAGCTGCCCTGGCGGCGGAAGATCGCATCCTTGAACTATTTGCTCGCGTCCCACGTTTGGCAGCAGGATCACAACGGCTTCACGCACCAGGATCCCGGCTTCCTCGACCACGTGATCAACAAGAAGGCCGACATCGTGCGTATTTATCTGCCGCCCGACGCCAATTGTCTGCTGTCGGTCTTCGATCACTGCCTGCGCAGCCGGCATTACGTCAACGTGGTGGTGGCGGGCAAGCACGCCCTGCCGCAATGGTTGACCATGGATGCCGCAGTGGTGCATTGCACGGAAGGCATCGGCATATGGCAATGGGCCAGCAACGACCAGGCCGCCGCCGAGCCGGACGTTGTGATGGCTTCCTGCGGAGACACACCGACGCTGGAGATTCTCGCCGCCGTTTCCATCCTCCGCGAACATTTGCCCGACCTGAAGATCCGCGTGGTCAATGTCGTCGATCTGATGAAGCTTCAGTCCGCAAGTGAGCACCCCCACGGACTAAGCGACACGGATTACGATTCGCTGTTCACCAAAGACAAACACATCATCTTTGGCTTCCACGGATACCCATGGCTGGTGCACCGCCTGACTTACCGCCGGACCAACCAAAATCTCCACGTCCGCGGCTACAAAGAAGAGGGCACAATCACCACGGCTTTTGACATGAGAGTCCAGAACGACCTCGACCGATTCCATCTGGTGCAAGACGTGATCGATCGGCTGCCGCATTTAGGTTCTAAGGGCGCCTACCTGAAGCAGATGATGCAGGACAAACTCATCGAGCACAAGCACTACATCGACAAGCACGGCCAAGACTTGCCGGAAATCCGGAACTGGAAGTGGAGTCAGGCCGAAACGCAGAAGGGGAAACGGCTTGCCGAAAAGGGTGGATAAGCGGGGGAACGATGGACACCAACTTGCTTTGAAAACGAACCAAAGGAGGCCCAATGCCCATTCAACTTAATGAAGAGAACGGCGGGAAGATTCTCGCTGTTCACATCAGCGGGAAGCTGGTAAAAGCAGATTACGAGCACTTTGTGCCTGAGTTCGAGCGACTCCTCCGGGAGCACGGAAAACTGCGCGTGCTGTTCGATATGGCCGGTTTCCATGGCTGGGACGCTGGCGCGATGTGGGAAGACATCAAGTTCGATATCAGGCACTTCGCCGACATCGAGCGGCTCGCGATGGTCGGGGAAAAGAAATGGCAACACGGCATGGCGACGTTCTGCAAACCATTCACGAAAGCGACGATCCGATACTTCGATCACGCCGACGCCGCTGAGGCGCGGAAATGGTTGGGTGACTCGGAGCGTGACTCGGTGGTGCGCGCCGGGAATCCGTAACTGAAAATGGAGCACCCCCAAATGAATACGCAAGAGCTTATGAATACCGCGAGGAAAATGGTCGCAGACGACAAGGGCCTGCTGGCGATGGATGAAAGTAATCCAACTTGCAACAAACGATTTGCAAGGTTGGGGATTCCCCAGACTGTGGAGGCACGGCGCACCTGGAGGGAGTTGATTGTGACTACGCCGGGTCTCGGCGAAAGCATTAGTGGCGCGATCCTCTACGACGAGACGATCCGCCAAAAGAAAAAAGATGGCACTCCCTTTATTAAAGTCATCACCGACGCGGGAATCATTCCTGGCATCAAAGTTGACACCGGCGCAAAGAACCTGGCAGGTCATCCCACAGAGAAGATAACCGAAGGTTTGGACGGATTGCGCGACCGCCTATCCGAGTACTTTCAGATGGGCGCGCGTTTTGCCAAGTGGCGCGCGGTGATCGCCATCGGCGATGGCATTCCCAGCCGGGGTTGCATCGAGGCCAATGCGCAGGCGCTGGCTCGCTATGCCGCGTTGTGCCAGGAAGCCGGATTGGTTCCGGTCGTCGAGCCGGAAGTGCTCATGGACGGCGAGCATTCGCTCGACCGGTGCCGCGAGGTAACGGAGGAAGTCCTGCGAACGGTTTTCACCCAGCTTTACACGCAACGTGTGACGCTGGAGGGTACGATCCTGAAGCCCAACATGGTGCTTCCGGGATTGATCTGCCCGAAGCAAGAATCGGTGGACGAGGTTGCCGACGCCACGGTGAGGTGTCTCCTGCGGGCCGTCCCCGCTGCCGTTCCAGGGATTGCGTTCTTGTCGGGCGGCCAACCTAGCGAACTGGCCTCGGCCCGTTTGAATGCGATGAATATCAGATTCAAATCGCGACCGCCTTGGGCGTTAGCGTTTTCGTTCGCCCGCGCCATCCAGCAAACGGCTTTAGAGATTTGGCAAGGGAAGGAGTCCAATGTTTTGGCGGCACAGCAAGCTCTGTCTCATCGAGCCAGGTGCAACCGGGCAGCGCGCCGTGGCGAATACAACGCCGCGATGGAAACCACATCGACGAGTATCCCGCAACTCACGAAGCCTGCGGCATAGCAAAGACACCGGCCAGCCCACGGCTCCCGAATCGAATGACAACACCCCAGGATCACTGGAGATGGGATCAAGGCGCAGAACCAATGAATGAAAGTAACTACGGTCGCCACGGGAACGAAGGGCCGGAGCACGACAGTGTTCATCGCGACCCGCGTCCTCCCTACTGGAAGCGCGCGCATCGTGACTGGTGGTTCTGGGTCGGCCTGGTCCTTATGCTGACGGCGATAACGGTTTATGTCATGAGCGATGACCTGGCGTTCCTGCCTCACCGCTAATGGCAACTGACAAACCATGAGTCGAACACTTGTGTATCTCAATCGATTCCAATGGACTGTGCAGCGCGTGGACCATCAGTCAAATTTTGGAGCGGTCTCCGAACCAATTGCTGGGAAAGCTGGCCCCACCGTTCCGTCGATTCCCACGGCTCCTGAAGTTCCTCGACGAACGTGAAATCATCTCGGTTCATTCGGATCGGGGGATACGCATGGAAGTGGAGTGGCGGCGGAACGTAGAATGAGAAAGCGCTGGCGGGAAAAGACGTGAGGGCCTAGATTCAATTGGCGGTGGATCGGCGAAGGCAAACATGAAAAACACAACCACTCCTTCGAGGTTCGGCGCCGTGATCTCGGTGCGCGGCAGTGTCGTGGATATACGGTTCGACGGACCTTTGCCGGACATCTACACACTGCTGCACGCGAAGGACGGGGAAATTGCCATTGAGGTCTTAGCTCAACTCGACGCGCGTCGCGTCCGTGGAATCGCGCTGACCGATACTCAGGGCCTCGTCCGCGGCAGTGCGGTCGAAAACACGGGCGGGCAGTTGAAGGCACCGGTCGGCAAGGGAATTCTCTCGCGGATGTTCGACGTTTTCGGAAACGCCATCGACCGTGAAGCCCCGCCGACAGATGTCCAATGGCGCACAGTTCATCGCGCCCCGCCGGCGTTAGAGAGGCGTTCCACCAAATCCGAGATCTTCGAGACGGGGATCAAGGTCATCGATGTGCTGGTGCCGATCGAGCGTGGCGGCAAAGCAGGTCTGTTCGGTGGGGCGGGCGTGGGCAAGACGGTATTGCTCACCGAGATGATCCACAACATGATCGAGCACCAGAAGGGCATCAGCATCTTTTGCGGGATCGGCGAACGCTGCCGTGAAGGGGAGGAACTGCATCGTGGCATGAAGGACGCCGGCGTACTGCCGAACATGGTGATGGTGTACGGGCAAATGAACGAGCCGCCGGGCGCCCGGTTCCGCGTGGGCCTCGCGGCGCTGACCATGGCCGAGTATTTCCGGGACGACGAGCATCGCGACGTATTGCTGCTGATCGATAACATCTTCCGGTTCATCCAGGCCGGCATGGAGGTGTCCGGGTTAATGGGCCAAATGCCGTCGCGGCTGGGCTACCAGCCCACAATGGGCACCGAGTTGTCGCAATTGGAGGAACGCATCGCCAACACCGACACCGGCGCCATCACCTCCATTCAGGCAGTGTATGTGCCGGCGGACGATTTGACCGATCCGTCGGCGGTACACACGTTTTCGCACCTCTCCGCCTCCATCGTGCTCTCGCGCAAACGGGCGAGTGAAGGACTTTTCCCGGCCATCGATCTGCTGCAATCCAGCTCCAAAATGGCCACGGCCGGCATCGTCGGCGAACGACATTATCTTCTGGCGCAGGAAATCAGGCGGACGCTCGCTCAATACGAAAATCTCAAGGACATCATCGCCATGCTCGGCTTGGAACAACTGGCGCCCGAAGACCGCAAAGTAGTCGCCCGTGCCCGACGGCTGGAACGATTCCTCACGCAGCCGTTTTTCGCCACCGAGCAGTTTAGCGGCATCAAAGGAAAACTCGTCAGCCTGAAAGACTCGCTCGATGGCTGCGAGCGAATCCTGCGCGATGAATTCAAAGACTACCCGGAAAGCGCTCT
This sequence comes from Bryobacterales bacterium, assembly GCA_963745995.1. Classification (GTDB taxonomy): domain Bacteria; phylum Acidobacteriota; class Terriglobia; order Bryobacterales; family Bryobacteraceae; genus Palsa-187. The sequence continues at coordinate 922,221 of CAVUZF010000003.1, read as the reverse complement.
CTACATGATCGGAGCGATTGACGAAGCGAAGGCAAAAGCTAAAACCGTCAAGCCAGCAGCTAAAGCCCAACCCGGGTCCAAACTCGAAGCCAAGGGCGACCCGAAGGCGGCCGCGGATTCCAAGCCCAAGATCAAAGCCGAATCGCAGCCGAAGGCCGATCCGAAACCTAAACCGGAGGTCGAACATGCAGCCGCCGACGCTCATGAATCTTAAGATTCTGCTGCCGTTTCAAATCTTCGCTGAGAAGACTGGCGTTTTGCGCATCGTTGCGGAGACCCGCGAAGGCTCGTTCGGACTCTTGCCACACAGGCTGGACTGCGTTGCAGCGCTCGCGCCCGGGATTCTGACCTACGAAGACGAGGCGGAAGGCGAGGTTTTTGTGGCCGTCGATGAAGGGGTGCTGGTCAAGACCGGCTTAAACGTGGTCGTCTCGGTGCGCAACGCAATCGGCGGCACGGATCTCGCCCAGCTACATGAGGCTGTGAAGAAGGAGTTTCTAAACCTGACTGAACGGGAGCAGAACGTCCGTTCGGTGATGGCGATCATGGAGAGCGATCTCATCCGCCGCTTAGCCGAGTTTCACCATGACTGAGAAATCGGAAATGAAGAGCGCAGCGGACGGGACTGCGTTCAGCCGAGAGGTGGGCGCGAAGGCAACGCGAAAGCTCAAAGCACGACGTAACCCTACGCAGGGCGTCTGGCTTGGCTTGGGCATGATGGGGCTTATCGGCTGGTCGGTGGTGGTCCCGACACTGCTCGGCGCGGCACTCGGTATCTGGCTGGACAATCGGCATCCGGGCAAGCATTCCTGGACGCTGGCGCTGCTGGTTGCCGGTCTCGTCATCGGCTGTTTGAATGCCTGGCGTTGGGTGAGTAAGGAAGACGAGGAAATGGGAGAGGAACACGACAACGATGAATGAACCTTTGAGTCTGGTGCTGGCTCTGATAACAGGCGTTGTGCTTGGTGCGATATTCTTCGGTGGCCTTTGGTGGACGGTTCGGAAGTGTGTTTTGGCCAAACAACCGGCGCTTTGGCTCTTCGGCAGCGGGTTGCTGCGAATGACCGTCGCCCTGGCTGGTTTCTATTTTGTCGCACACGGTCATTGGGAGAGGCTGCTGGTGTGCCTGTTTGGATTTGTCATGGCACGCGTTATCGTGACACGGCTCACCCGAGCGGTGGAAAAGCCAACTTACTGGACACGGGAGGCCAGTCATGCGCCTTAGTCCCGACGAGATGATCTTCTGGCAACATGGGTTTCTCAAACTCAACGGCACCATTGTGTTCACGTGGGGGCTGATGCTCGTGCTGGCCGTCGGTTCAAGACTCATCACGCGCAAACTTTCCATCGGCCTGGAACGCTCTCCCTGGCAAAACCTTCTCGAAATCGTCGTCACCGGCATCGAGAAACAGATCGAAGAGGTAGGCCTCAGTGAGCCGCAGAAATATCTCGGCTTTCTGGGCACGCTTTTTCTATTTATCGCGACAGCCAGCCTCTGCACTGTCATTCCCGGTTACCAGCCGCCGACTGGCTCGCTTTCGACCACGGCGGCACTCGCGCTGTGCGTGTTTGTGGCAGTGCCGTTCTTCGGCATCGAGGAACAAGGGGTGGGCAACTACCTCAAGTCCTATGCGAAGCCGACGTTTATCATGCTGCCATTTAATATCATCAGCGAACTTTCGCGCACGCTGGCCCTGGCTGTCCGCTTGTTCGGCAACATGATGAGCGGAGCGATGATTATCGCCATCCTGCTCACCATTACGCCATTCATCTTTCCGATCGTCATGACGCTGCTCGGTCAGCTCACCGGCATGGTACAGGCCTACATCTTCAGCATCCTGGCAGCGGTATACATCGCGGCGGCCACGAGAGTCCGTAAGCCCAAGCCCGAACTCGTGCCACAACATCAAACATGAAATACAGCAACAAAAGGAGAACACTGTGGATAGCCTGACTATGATCGCGGTGGCGTCAATCGTCATCGCCGGCATCACCATAAGTTTGGGGGCCATCGGGCCTGCGCTGGCGGAGGGGAGGGCGGTCGCGACGGCGCTGACTTCGCTGGCACAGCAGCCGGATGCCTCCGCAACCATCACGCGGACCTTGTTCGTGGGCCTGGCGATGATCGAGTCCATCGCCATCTACTGTTTCGTGGTCTCGATGATTCTCATCTTCGCCAACCCGTTCTGGAACCACGCCATCGCCCAAACCGCGGGAAAGTAGCCCATGCTTATCGATTGGTTCACCGTCGGTGCGCAGGCACTCAACTTTCTCATCCTGGTGTGGTTGATGAAGCGCTATCTTTACAAGCCCATCCGCCATGCCATCGATGAGCGGGAGAAGCGGATCGCCGCGGAACTCGCGAACGCCGACGCGAAAAAAGCCGAAGCCCAAAAAGAGCACGACGAGTTCCAGCACAAGAACGCGGAGTTTGACCAGCAGCGCGCCGCGCTCTTGAGCAAAGCGACAGGCGAGGCGCAGGCCGAGCGTCAGCGGCTCCTCGACGAAGCGCGCAAGGCAGCCGTGGCATTGAGTTCAAAACGGCAGGAAGCGTTGAGAAACGAAGAACATACCTTACATCAAGCCATCCGCCAGCGGACACAGCAGGAAGTATTTGCCATCGCCCGAAAGGCGCTGACGGATCTCGCCACGACGAGTCTGGAAGAACGCCTTGGCGAGGTGTTCACTCGCCGTTTGCGAGAGATGGACGGCAAGGCGAAGGAAGGCCTCGGCGCGGCCCTTAAGACAGCCTCTGACCCGGCGGTCGTGCGCAGCACGTTTGACCTCCCTGCGGAGCAACGCGCGGCCATACAAAACGCGCTTAACGAAACCTTCTCGGCTGAAATCCGCGTCCGGTTCGAGACTGCGCCAGACCTGATCAGCGGCATTGAACTCACCACGAATGGACAAAAGGTGGCTTGGAGCATCGCGGATTATCTGGCGTCGCTGGAAAAGGGCGTCGACGAACTTCTGAAAGAGAAGGACAAACGTGAAGCCAAAGCCGAGCCTAAATCCGAGTCCAAAGGCGGAAGTCCAAGAGAGCCAGAGTCCGGCTAAGACCAAGGCTGAACCTGAAGAACCCAAGCCCGGAACAAAGAGCCAATGAACCAGGAACCTGAGAGCCTTCAGAACGATTTCGACAGCGCCTTTGCCGGAATCAGCCAGGTGCGAGAAGCATTCACGCCGAAACTGACGCCACGGGAGGTGGGCACGATCACCAGTGTCGCGACCGGCATCGCCAAAGTATCCGGTCTCCCCGGAGTGGGCTTCGATGAATTGGTCACGTTTCCCGGCGATCTGCTCGGCATTGCGTTCAACGTGGACGAACACGAAATTGGCGTCGTTCTGCTCGACGAATGCTGGCATCTCCACGCGGGAGATGAAGTCCAGCGCACGGGCCGGGTCATGGACGTGGCCGTGGGCGATGGATTGCTGGGGCGCGTCATCGACCCGCTCGGCCGGCCGCTCGATGGTAAGGGGCCGCTGGTCTCCAGCAAGCGCCTGCCCATCGAGCGCCGTGCCCCGCCCATCATGGACCGCGCGCCCGTCACGGTGCCTCTCCAGACCGGCCTCAAAGTCATCGATGCGCTCATTCCCGTGGGCCGCGGCCAACGTCAGTTGATTCTCGGCGACCGCCAGACGGGCAAGACCGCCATTGCGATCGACACCATCCTCAACCAGCGCGGCAAACATGTGCTGTGCGTTTATTGTGCCATCGGTCAGCGCGCGTCCGCCGTGGCGAAGGCCGTCGCAACTTTGCGGGAAAAGGGCGCGATGGATTACACCGTTCTCGTCGTGACCGAGGGCAACGACCCGCCGGGTCTCGCTTACATCGCTCCTTACGCCGCGACTAGCATCGCGGAGTCTTTCATGGAAGCGGGACAGGATGTGCTGATCGTGTACGACGACCTCACCCATCACGCGCGCGCCTATCGCGAGCTCTCTCTCTTGCTGCGCCGTCCGCCCGGTCGCGAAGCGTTTCCCGGCGACATCTTTTATATCCACTCGCGGCTGCTCGAACGTGCGACGCACTTGCGCAAGGAACTCGGCGGCGGCTCGCTCACCGCGCTGCCCATCATCGAAACCGAAGCGCAGGACATTTCCGCCTATATTCCGACCAACTTGATTTCCATCACGGATGGGCAGATCTACCTCTCGCCGACGCTATTCGAATTGGGCGTGCTGCCCGCGGTGGATGTCGGAAAATCCGTTTCGCGCGTTGGCGGTCAAGCGCAACGCGCGGCGTACCGCGCGGTGGCGGGCGACCTCAAGCTAGCCTACGCGCAGTTTGAGGAACTCGAAACCTTTTCCCGGTTCGGAGCCCGCCTGGACGAAGACACCCGCAAGACCATCGAACACGGCCGGCGAATTCGCGCCTGCCTCAAACAGCCGGAATTTGCCCCGGTACCCGTGCCCGCGCAAATCGCTGTGCTGCTGGCGTTGACTGCGGAACTCTTCGATCGGGTGCCTCTTGACCAGATGACGGTGGCCGAGCAGGCCCTACGCGAGGCGGCGGCGGATATCCCGGCAGAGGTACGCGAGCGATTGGATACCGCCGAAAAACTGAGCGACGAAGATCGCGAAACGATTATCGAAATCGCCCGTAAATCTCTTGCACGTTTCCAACCCAAGCCGGAATCCAAACCCGAAGCCAAGCTGGAAGGCAACGCCGAGCCCAAGCCTCAACCTGAGCCCAAGACCGACAGTCCACAGCGGATGCAAAGCCAAAGTCTAAGCCCCAGGAGAAGGCATGAGCGACACAACGGTGAGCCTGCGCCGAAAGATCACTAGTGCCGGGGATCTCCAATCCGTCGTCCGCACGATGAAGGCCGTGGCCGCCTCCAGCATCGGACAATACGAGGAATCTGTGCGCGCGTTGGCGCGACTACTATCGCACTGTGGAGCTGGGGTTGGGCGCATGCTTCCGGGAAAGCGGGTCTGCGCCCCTGAGTGTAGAACGAAAAAGACAAACCCATGCCGGTGCGATTGGCGCGGTCGTTTTTGGCTCCGACCAGGGACTGGTGGGGCAGTTTAATGACGTGGTAGCCGATTATGCGGTCAAGACGCTGTCGGCTCTGTCGGCCAAACCCAAAGTCTGGGCCGTCGGTGAACGTGTTTACGCGCGCTTGAAGGACGCCCGGCTGCCGTTGGTAGGACTCTTCACTGTGCCGAACTCCGTCAAGGCCATCACCCCGCTCGTCGGGCAGATTCTCGTGGAGAGCGAGACGCGCCACGGCCAGCGTGAAGTCACCGAACTCCACCTGTTCTACAACCGCCCTACGTCCGGGGCGGTCTATGCGCCCGTGAGTCAAAGACTGCTGCCGCTGGACGAAAGCTGGCGACGCAAGCTGGCCGAGCTTCCCTGGCCGACGGCAAACTTGCCCGAGGTCATGGGCGGCGGCACCGCGACCTTGCGCGGGCTTATCCGCGAATATCTTTTCGTCTCGCTCTTCCGGGCGTGCGCCGAATCCCTCGCGAGCGAGAACGCAAGCCGCCTGGCAGCGATGCAACGTGCCGAAAAAAACATCGACGAATTGATGGAGAACCTCAGCCGCACGTTCCATCGTCTGCGCCAAAGCGGCATCGACGAGGAACTGTTCGACGTCGTCTCCGGCTTCGAAGCGCTGAGCGGAGAGAAACAATAATAATGGCCCAAGACTGTATCAACGTCCACCTGAGCCCTAGGCGTGATGTGTGCAACCGACGCGGACCCGGCTGGTGACACCGAAGGGATGAAGATAAAAATCAATTCACAGGATTTCCGTGTGCGGCCGGGAGAAAAGGTCAAACTCAGTTGAGTGGCCGACGATTGTGAAGCCTTTTTGCAAGTCGAAGGAGCAGTATCAAAAAACTCCTGGGAGAACATGTTAAGGAGTTGAGTCTCGCTGCAACAGCTTCACTACGCGTCCAATCGCTATGCGTTGGGCATCTCGACAGAAGATCTACAATCCATCGTCCGCATCTTGACCGCCGGCTACCTACGCCATCGCGACCAACTCCGACAAGAGACTCGACTTGCTAATTCCCCGACATCGAGCGTTCATGGACACGAGGTTAACAGCCATCAGAATGGAGGCCGGTATGCGAGGATAAGGGCCGCCGAGTCATCGTGAAGGTCCTCGTGGATGGGTTCGAGTTCGACGGTCTAATCTACCGGTCCCTGAGTGCGATCCCGATCTCTCCGCCGCGCCACCACATGTGCATACGTTGCTGGGTACCGGTGCCTGGAAAAGGATCGCAAACAGAGGTTAGCTTCGATCAGCGATGCACGAGGATTGCTGAGCGCGCAACAGCCGCTCGCCGAATTCGACCGAGAGTTGCCTCCTTCACGGAATATTCATCAATTTTTCAGGCAATATTGTCTTTGCGATGAGAGTTTGATTGACGAGCGCACAGGAGGCGCACATGCATGCGAAGAATCTTACTGGCAGGACTAGTCGGAATGATGGGTCTTGTGGCCGTAGCGCGGCTGAAGGCTGCCGATCGGTTCTTTTTCTTTTGGCCCAATACCTTGGTAGTTTCCCGGAGTGTGTATAAGGGGACCGCGGATACGATCACGATCGGGCAGACTCTGCCGCTCGGTTGCCAAGGGGGCCTCACCGGCAATACCGTCAATGTGCCCCTGGTCGCGGGCGGAACGACGCCCGTTGTGGTCCCCTGCGGAGTGGCGAGCGACAATGGCGAATATCCGAACCTGCACGACTCGCATAACGTCTGGAACAACGCCAATAGCGACGGCAGTTTTGGCATTACCTCACCGATCTTTCTGGACAATATCACGGAGTTGGGTTTGCCGCTCGGCACGTTTGCCGTTCCCTCCAACATGATCGTCACCAGCTTCAGCTCGAAGTCTGAGCTGGCGCTCAATCTCTCCACGGATGGACAATCTCTGACCTTTATGGGCTACCAGGGCGGCCAGGGGTGCGGGACGGGCGCCGAAGCTGTGTCTCCCACCGCGGCCAACCTGATCGATGTGTCGGCTTCCAATACCCCGGGCGTTTGCGATCCGACGAACCCCGTGATATCGAGCGATCCGCTCAATCCTACCAAGCCTACCGCCTACTACCGTGCCGTGGCGGAAGTGAATGCACACGGTCAGATTACGGTCACTTCTGGAAATGCGTACAGCGGAGACAACGGACGCGCCGCGAAGAAAGGCGCCAATGGCATGTACTATATGGCTGGAAACGACAATAGCGGGAACCTGTCGAAGAAACAGCTGTCGACGACCGTTCCCGGCGTTGAACTCGTCAATGCGACGGGCGCGGAAACTTTGACGCCGCTGCAAGTGACCCCGCCAGTGCCGCCCAATATCGGCATGATTGGAAGGTTGTCGCTGTTCGGAGACAAGCCGGGTAAGGACACCAATTTCCGCGGTCTCACGATCTTCAACAACACGCTCTACGTCAGCAAGGGGAGCGGCGGAAACGGGGTCAATACGGTCTATCAAGTGGGCAGCCAGGGAACCTTGCCAACCGGTACGGCGGCGGAGCTCGCGACCGTGCCGCTTACGGCCCTGCCCGGGTTCCCGCCCTTGACCGCGGCAGACGTAACCACGTTTCCCTTCGGAATGTGGTTCGCCGACGCCACCACCTTATATGTGTGCGATGAAGGCGACGGAACGTTGGTTACTCCCGCGGTGAACGGGAATGTGGCGACCCCGTACTCGCAGGCCAATGGCGGCGTGCAGAAATGGGTGCTGGAAAGCGGCACGTGGAAGATGGTCTACGTATTGAACAAAGGGCTCAATATCGGCGTTCCCTACAGTATTCCGAACTATCCGGCGTCCCTCAATCCGGCTACGGGCGGCTGCCGGAATATGACCGGACAAGCAGGTTTTGATGGTACGGTCACGATTTATGCCACCACCTCGACCATCAGTGCCAATGGAGATACGGGCGCGGATCCCAACAAACTCGTGAAGGTCACGGACGTGCTGTCCGCCACGACGCCGCCTAGCAGCAGCGGCAACCTCCTCTATTTCTTATTAGGAGTTGGGCGATTCGAGACCATCAAGTCCGCGGCTGCCGGCGAAGTTCTCCGCGGAGTTGCGTTGGCTCCCGGCAGTTGGCAGCAAGCCGTCAGCAGTAACTAGCGCGAGGGCGGTTAGTCCAAACGCAATGGAACCAAACGGGGCCGGGTCGCCAAGATCCGGCCCCCACCTCACTTCTCTTCACCGCGCCCCTCAGAACCCGTTCGACCGCCGCTCCCGCGCTACACAGCGGGATAGCGGACGGCTGGCCCGGCATCCGGAAGTTATCGGCAGTTGGCGCCGCATAAGCGCGGAGTTCTGCTGGCTGGGCCACCTGGGACTGGAAAGACCACTATTGGCCGCGCCCTTGCGCATCGGCTCAAAGACAAGTTTTTTTTAGTGGACGGAACCATGATCGCCGACTCGAATAACTTCTACGCCGAGATCAATCGAGTATTCTCGGCCGCGAAGCGTAATGCGCCGTCAATCGTTTTTATCGACGATGCGGATGTCATTTTTGAAGGGCACAAAGAAGATGGTCTGTACCGCTATCTGCTGACCAAACTCGACGGCCTAGAAAGCGCAAGCTCCGGGCGCGTGTGCGTAATGATAACCGCGATGGAGCCAGCGGACCTTCCCGCGGCGCTACTTCGTTCGGGCCGTATCGAGCTGTGGCTCGAAACCCGTTTGCCCGATGAGTCTGCGCGAGCGGAGTTTTTCGCGAAAAACTTGCATCGTTGCCCCCGCCGTTGTGTGTTGCGGACATCGAAATCCTTGCTTCGGCGAGTCGCGGATCCTCTGGTGCAGATCTGAAGGCCATTATCGAGGACGGCAAACTGCAGTTTGCACACAATAAGACAACTGGAGTGCCTCTACGCCCTGCTGAGGAATACTTTCTGGATGCGATCGCGACAATCCGCCGAAATCGCCGAAAGTATCAAACGCGGAGACGTGCACAACCCCCCCCGAAGATCAACTCTTTGGATTTAAATCAGACCACGCGCGATAAGGACCATTATCGCGCGGGCTTGCCGTTGGTGCACAATGTGGTATACAAGAGGCCATGCAGTCTTCTTGCTCGCGAACACATTTGCTGCGTTGGCCAATGATCGTCGGTCTGCAAGTTGTCGTCTTCAGCGTCGCTTTCGCCCAGGCGCCAGCCCCGGCGCCATTACAGACTCCGAATCCACATTACACTTCCATCCCCCTCGAAATCGCTATTAACCGTCCTGCGGCGGTCGTCTGGAAGCGCGTCGGCAAATACTGCGATGTCGGAGAATGGCTGGAGGTCGATTGCATGATCACTTCTGGTAAAGACGGCGAAGTCGGTACCGTGCGGGCGCTTCGCAACGGCGCCGTGATAGAGATTCTGGTAGCGAAGACGAGTATGTCGTACACCTACACGCAGCCGGTGCGGGAAGGCGTCCGCTACAACCTGTATCATGGCACCATGGAAGCAGTTCCGGTGAGCGCGACCACGTCGAAGATCCTTTACACATTGGTCTTCGATAACTCTATGCTGGCCGACGACGCCGCTCGGGAGAAGGATATTCAGCAACGGACCGCACAGTTCAAACGTGCGCTGAACAACATGAAAACGCTCGCCGAAGGCGGCACGCTTCCTCCGCCGGCGGCCCGTGGTCCTGGGCAATAGCCAAGCCCGTTTAGACAGAGCCGGCTGACGCTGACTTGGGACAAATAGCGCTAAGCCGGCAGCCAGCGAGCCAGCAAGTCGTGTTTTAGAACATTTCAGCCGACCGGCAACAACAAATGCGATTTATGGCCCAATGAACAGACCGTCGAAGTGGCGGGCGCCTAATCGCCCGATGTCCACCATTATCGGCAGTCACAAGGCTGGTCAATTCCCGAAGCGAGGGATGTTAACGTGGCTCTAAGACCCGAAGCGCTGCAATCTTCCAACTTCTCCCCTCTTTCTTCATTACGAGAAATAGCGGGATCGTTTGCCTTGCTCCCGTTGAGCCTCTATGAAGCCAGGTCCCATCCACAATGGCGACATCCGGCGTGACGAAACGAGTGGCGCTATTTGTAATGCGGGGGTTGAGAACTTCCATTTGTGGTGCAGCAGCGCTGCGGGCCCGAAAGTCGATGGTCGCTTCCCCCCAAGGCTCATGCGAAATCACTACGGACGGCTCGCCGGCTCTTGGCGGTACGCCGCCTTGAGGCCTCAGGTTTCGCGCACTAACTTTGGGAAGCCGACCCAATTCTGACGACGCATCCGTGGTGAAAAGTAGGGGACTGACAGGAACTTCATTGAGCGCCGCGATGACGCGATCGATAGAAACCCGATCAGCGATTTCATCGGCCCACACGCACGAGGCGAATAGAAGGAAAGCGCAGAACGTTATCAGGCCCTCGAAGCTGCGCATCTATCTAAAATATATACGAGGACGAGGCGCTGGAGTTACGAACGATAATTCAGATTTTAAGGACCCATAGCTTCGCAGGGTCCCGATACGTCACATTAACGATAGCTGTTCTGGTCGGCCTCTTCGCCGCTAAGCCCGGTGCGTGGGAACGGAACTCATTCTATTTCCAGTAGCCATGATGTACTACGATGGCCTCTGCCTCGAGAAGAGGCCCGACGACAACGACACTTGGTTGCTTTGTTCTCCTGAAGGTTTCGCGGCAGGGAAAAAGAAAATCGTCCGATTTGACTATGCCGCCTAAGGTCTTTGTCGAGCAGCCGTAGACGATAGACGGAATCCCGGCCCAGTGAATTGCTCCGCAGCACATCACGCACGGTTCTGTGCTGGTGCAGAGAGTGGCCTTGGAAAGAGCGTCCGGTGAAAAGGTTTCACAGGCAAGTTGAACCAAATTCAGCTCTGCGTGCCGAGTCGGGTCATGCATTATCTTAACAGTGTTCTCCGCGGTGATCATGAGACCTCCCCTGTCGTCCACCAGGAGTGCGCCAAAAGGGTCATTTCCGTTCTTTCGAGCGCGGGCCGCGACCTTAATCGCCTGCCGGATAAACGTTTCATGGACCGGATTACTGCCCGTCGATCGCCGTCGGGACGGTTGCGCGGATGTTTGCGGCGATGCCTCAGCAGAAACTGCCATGGTTATCGCAACGGTCCCAAGAAACGTGCGGCGATTCGCAATTTGCATTCGTTTGTTGTACCACGCTTCGCTAGTGCTTGGTTGGCGGACTCTGGTCGGTGGTGAGGTTATCGGGATCGATTCCGTTCGGTTTGATATCGCCGACACTAAGAATCATCTGCACGCTTACTATGATTACCGTCAGGATGCGATCGGGGTCAGTCTCGTCCCGGTCGCGGTTACGCTAGGCGGTACCTGGACGCGGTTTCCCACCGACACCGAGATTCATATCTCGGACTTTGACGGGCCATGCCGCTACTCCACGGGAAGCGTCGCGTCGCTCTCCGTGAACTACCTGACCATGAAACCAAAAGGCGGCGCGACAACCATTCCGGCGACTTTGAAGATGACACGGGCGTAACTTTCAACGTGAGTTTGTCGGCAGGCATTCCCCGCACCGGATGGATGAAGTTGTATTCGCCCCAGCCAATGCCGTACGCAGGGGTTTTTCCCCCATAACAGCGAACCCACATTTTTCCTTTGCGGACCGTCCTCGGGCCGCTCTGCGATATCGCACCAATTCGCTTGAGTGGGGCGGCAGGCGGGCCGAGATCAAGCCAACCACGAAAGAGGCGCTGGCTAAATCCACCTAGTAGTCCCTTATCGCGCAGTGCTGGCGCACAAGAGCGACTTCCGGGCAGCGCCCAGCGGTCTTGCACATCTTAAGCGACGCAACGGAACGGTCACCTCACTACGACGCGATAGATGGACCGTTCCCGCTTGTGCGTTTCCCTTCCATGTGGCTGACGCCAACCGGCGAACAGCCAAAGGCCCAAATGCCAATGCTGGGGACGGCGCGCCAACGTTCCGCCGTGGAAGGATAAGGCGGCCACAGGGCCCGCCGAGTCAAGAAGCTCCCCGGGGCACTTAAAAAGGGGGCGCCTGCGCCACAAAGGCCACGAGCCGACGCCGAGACCTTACCGTTTTAGGGTGTGCAAAACTCGCGTCAACTCGGAGGTCCGTCCGTCTTAGTTAATCGATGCTTTTCTGACGACGCCATGGATCGGCTGCGTACCGAAGTGTCCGGTTGCCGGTCCGGTGTACACGAGCGTCACGTTCGAATAAACGATTTGCGACCCTCCCATGATGCACACCTGAAGCGTGGATGCGCCCTTAGCCTCAAAAGCCGCCGGCCCGCCATTCCCCGTTGTCGTGGCCGTACCGGTCACTACGAGAGCAGAATAGGTGGTGGGAGGGTTATTGGCTGGGCAAGAACTGGTGTCATAGCTGACCATCGCATCCGTCATGCTGATGTGGTGAGTGTGCGGGCTCCGCGTCCCCGGATTCGCCGGATCCACCTGGGTGGTGCCGGAAATCCCGTAATCGGACGTCTCCATGTCAAGATCAGCAGAAAAATTGGCTGTGCCAGATCTTTGCAATTCCAGAGACCACTCGCCGCGAATTTCATACGGACCCCCGGCAACCGTTGAGGGCGAATAATCGTTGATCACACCGCTAAAGCGAACGGGCCTGATGTCCTGAGCCTGAGTTCGCACCAACCCTATCGCGGCCAGTGCGATCGCAATCCCGCAAATTCCCGTTTGGGCTAGGGCGCCTCGGACTCTTTGGCTGCTCCATAGTTTCTGAATCATGTTCTTCACTTTTCCTTTCGCTCGAATCGTTCGAAATTTTCCGGCGCTGCGGCCGAGCCGCATAGCCCTTCGAGATGGAAGCATCGTCGATTTCGGCAATTCGCACAATGCACCGCAGGGGAAATGGAGGTGACATCAGATGACGCTGATTCTCCGGGAGTTGTAGAGACAAGTGACTTGTTATATCGTAGGACGCAAGATGGCCACAGGACGTCCCATGCCCGGGCCCGGCGCTGCTGGTCGAATTGTCCGTTTCGCGGCTTTCGAGTTGGACATCAAAACCGGAGAATTACGCAAGCATGGGCTAAGAATAAAACTTCAGGGCCAGCCCATCAGAGTACTGGCGATGCTCATTGAGCATGCCGGTGAGGCGGTCACACGCGAGGACCTGCAGAAGCGCCTTTGGCCGGCCGACACTTACGTTGATTTCGAACACAGCCTCAACGCCGCGATCAAAAGACTGCGGGCGGCCCTGGGCGATTCGGCTGACGCACCGCGCTTTGTGGAGACGCTCCCGCGCCAGGGTTACCGGTTCGTGGCTCCCGTCAGTAAATCGGAAGTGATCGATCCCGCGGCTCAATTGATTGAAAACCCGCTCGCGAGCGACATCCTCCAACCTGAAGCCACAACGACAGAAGCGCCCCCCTTGCATGCCTCAGGTCGGCGGGCGCTGTGGCCGTGGACGATAGTAGCGTCCGCTTTGGTATTAGTAGCCGCAATCCTCGGGTCGGGTCAATGGGGCAGCCGAATGCCGGAGAATCCCCTGGACGGTGCGACTATCACGCGTTTGACAGACTATGAGGGAGCCAAGGACGCTGCAATTTCACCAAATGGGGAGTTCGTCGCGTACCTGTCCGATCAGGGGGGAAACTTTGCCGTCTGGCGGATCTTGGTGGGATCCGGCACACCTCCCATTAACCTCACGCCGGGCCCCGAAAATCAAAATGCTCCTTTGCGCGGCATCGGCTTTTCGCGGGATGGATTGGAGATCTGGCTAGCTGGAACGCCAACGAAAAGGGTTCGGATGTTGCCTCTGATGGGCGGTGAGCCGCGTGTGTTCCTCGGAGAGAATGCGGTAAACCCTGTGTGGTCTCCGGACGGTACTCGGCTGGCGTACCACACCTCCGATCCCGGCGATCCAATCTTCGTAGCGGATCGCGACGGCGCCCACGCACGTCAAGTGTTCAGAGACCGCGCGGATAGGCACAACCACTACCTCGCGTGGGGAGCGGACGGAGATTGGATTTACTTTGTTCACGGCACGCCTGCCAAGAAGGAAACGGATCTGTGGCGCATTCGCGCTTCTGGAGGCGATCCTGAACGGCTCACTCAGCAAAACAGCGAAATGCGCGATCCCACGCCGCTTGGGAGGGGAGCCATGCTATATCTGGCTAGCGAGAGTGACGGGTCTGGGCCTTGGATTTGGGGTCTTGATATCGCGCACAAAACTACCCGCCGAATCACAATTGGCGTCGAGCAGTACACATCGCTGTCAGCCTCCGCTGACGGGCGGCTGCTCGCTGCCACCGTCGCCAATCCAAATGTAGGCCTGTGGACTGTTCCAATTCTCGATACAGTCGCCGGGGAGCCCGACGTAAAGCCTTTCGAGTTGCCAGCTAAGCGAACCTTGACACCTCGCTTCCGGGGAAACGCGCTGTATTATTTGTCGGCTCAGGGCGCAGGAGACGGGTTGTGGCGATTTCAGGACGGCAAGACATACGAGATCTGGAGGGGGACCCAAGGAGGATTGCAAGACCCTCCGGCCGTCTCACCTGACGGACGCCGGATCGCGATTGTAATTCGCGAACGTGGGAAACGGCGTCTGCGCTTGATCACGGCCGACGGCGCAGAATCGAACGCGTTTGCGCCCGAAATTGACGTCGATGGCTCTGCCGATTGGTCTCCGACCGGCGAATGGATCGTTACCGGCGGCGACGATGGGAACGGTGAGGGATTGTTTAAGATTCCTACTGCTGGCGGTAGGCCGGTCCGGCTAACAAGCGGAGTGGGGCGAAACCCCGTTTGGTCACCCGATGGGTCGTTGATCGCCTATTCTGGTGAGAACGTCTTCACCTCCGCAAACCTTCTCGCTGTGCGGCCGGACGGAACTCCTGTCAAACTTCCCGAAATCAAAACGCGTCGCGAGGGAGAGCGGCAGCGTTTTCTCCCCAATGGCCAATTGGTTTATATGCAAGGAGACAAGCACGGGGCCGACCCAAACCCCTGGCAGGATTTCTGGCTTCTAGATATTAAATCGATGAAGACGCGGCGCTTGACGCAATTCAACAATCACGCTTTGATGCGCACCTTCGACATTACACGTGACGGCAAGATCGTTTTTGACCGGCAGCCAGAGAAGGCTGCTGTCGTGTTGATCGACCTAAGGAAACGGCTCTAAGCTCCCCCGCGCTTCTCACTTACCTGCGCTCATGGTTTGAGAAAGCAGAATAAGCCCAGATTCGCAATTTAAGCGTAAGCGCGATAGCCGCTCAGTTCGTGCCTAATGAAGACTCTATCGAGGACCTTTACGGCAAACTCTTTCAGGGATATGCCGAAGCTGGGAGAAGCAGCAAGTCGACTAGAATTTCACGGCAGGTGTAGGGCTGGCGCCAAAGTTCGCGTGGCCGCGCCGTCGCCCTGCTGGCCTGAGAATGTACTCGACACTGGATCGGCGGCCGGGCGCCTCGTCATCACCATCATGGGCGCGGTCAGCCAATGGGAGCGCGAGGCCATCGGCGAGAGGACCCGCGACGCCTTGCGGCACAAGCGCAGCAACGGGGAGCGAGTCGGAAACATCGAGTTCGGCTACCGGCTGTCTTCGGACCTACGTCACCTAGAATCCGATCCAACCGAACAGGTCGCGCTTGAGGAGATTCGGAATCCGCGTCGCGAAGGCCAAAAACTGCGCGGGATCGCAGCGACCATGAACAGTCGTGGACACCGTACACGCCGCGGCACCCAGTGGCGGTTAGAATCGGTCGCTCGCGTAATAAAGCAGCAGAGTCCCGCACCGGCTTAACGCACGGGATTTCCACTGCTATCCAGCATGGGCTCCGAAATAACGACAGACCCAAAGCTGTCCCGCAAGTAGAACTTCACCGCGTAGCCTTCTTCCGTGAGAAGCCTGAGATCTTTTCGGATGGGCAACTCGCCTATCACCGTGCCCTCGACCTTTTTGGCGCCTGGTACCCAGTTAGCTCCATGATGCTCGTGATCTTCAGGATTCTCCTCGTATATCTCGAGATCATACTCCGCGATATCCACAAGCTCTGTTCCGAGGAACACATTGCCGATCCCAGCTATTTTGCGAACGGGTCGGAACGACATCGCATGAAGAATACACCTTAGACGAAGAGGGGGCAACCGGGGCTCGCCGAGCAGGTCTACATTGACGAAGATTCGGACGCGGCGGCAGTGAGAAGTGGCAACCCTCGGTCCCCGGGGGGCGGCCCCGCTAGTTCGCAGGCAGGGTAGCGGGGTGCGGATTCACAGTCTGCTTCACCGGCGTTTGTACGTGAAGAAAGGCGAATATTGCCGCCATGTCGTCGTCGGTCAATCCTGCGTAAGCTATGTAGTGCATCAGGGTGAAACGGTCCGGGCCGATCTTGGGTAACTTGTCCACTCCGGAATATTCCTTTGGGAATGTGCGTAGGCGGTCACGAAACCGCGCGAAATCCCAATTGCCAATTCCCGTGTCCTTATCGGGTGTGATGTTGGCGCTCACAACACTGCCATAGGGTGTGCGGAAGGCTTGTCCTCCCGCGTAGCGCCGCGAAAGGTCCGGAGATCCACCCTTCTCTTGCGGCGTGTGACATTCATCGCAATACGCGATGGTCACCAGGTATTCGCCGTAGGACCCCTGATTTGCAGGATTGGCTGGGGGAACCGGATCCCGCACGGGGCGTGGCTTGCCTCGAATATCTTTCATGACGTTCAGCGGGAGTTCGGTCCGCGGCAGGGGATTGCGAATTGCAGGCATTGTATCCAGATAGGCCACCAACGCCTGAACGTCCACATCGCTCATGTAGAAATAGCTGGGATACGGCATGGTGGGGTGTAGAACATGGCCATCTTTGCCGATGCCTTCGCGGATCGCGCGGATTTTCTCGCCGTCCGTCCAATTTCCAAGGCCAGTCTCGCGGTCGGGAGTGAGATTGGGAGCCACTATCTTTCCTGGCAGGCCCTGTAAGATCAGCGCACTTCCCTTGCCGGATGCGGTTACGGGAGCGTAGAGCCGCGAGTAATCCCGCTCCCCGTGACAGCTGTCGCAATCGGCGACTACTGTGTAGAGATATTTGCCGCGTTCGACCCGATCGGGACTGTTGTCAACCTTGATGTTAGCCGGCGGTGCCACAGACGGACCGCAAGAGCAGGCAGCGATTAGCACTACCGCTATCGCTGCAACTGGCAACGGAGACTTGCGCCGGGCACCCTGGAGAAAGTCACTGCAGTGAAGTTCTCCGTTCGCGTGTTCGGATCTGCGTCCGTCTCGGGGAGCCACACCTTCAGTTCCCGCAGCGAGTTCCCAGGTCTTCAAGTGAAGTCAGAGTGAGCAAGCTACGATTCCCCTGGCGGTACAACAGACCACGGGCCTCGACCCTCTGGCCGATGCGAGATTCCGGTTTAAAGGCCGCGACGCTCAGCAATTCGAAAGTTTGCGTGCCCGGTGGGCTTTCCGCCGCATCCTTTAGGGCCGCTGGTGTGGCGGTCTCATCTTTGCTGACCAGGGGTTCGCTTGCTCTATTCAGGGTCCACCCTTTACCTGGACCCTGCGTTAGACATCCAACCATTCGAACCAGCGCGAAGTTGGCAGCAGCAAGGTTGCCTTTTTGCACGATTTGGATGTCCGCCAGTTGTTTCTCATCCAGTTTGAGTTCCGTCGAGCCGGCTGGAAACGCGTTTTGCTCGAGTAGGTATGCCAGGATATCGATTTTGGTTTCTTCGGGAACGGTTTCAGGATAGTTGGCAGGCATCGAATCGCGCATTTTCGAAAAAAGAGCAGCGACACTGCCGTTTTGCCAATTCTGCATGAAGCGGTCGCCACGTAGCGCGGGCGCCCTCACGCTGCCGCTCAAATCCGAGACGTGGCAGTTGCTACAGCTCTTCTCGAAATCGGCTTTGCCCCGGTCGGCCTGGGCGGCCGTAAACACGCCGTTCCAAATTTTACCGTCATCCGGAGCGGTCTCGGCGGAAAACGCGAGAGACACCGTACCCGCCAATAAGAGCGCCAGTCGTGAAAACGATGCGGCACGGGACATAATTTTACTTAGCCGCCCTTTCGGAGGTCATCAATTGACGAAGCAGCGCCGCGGTGCTGGGGTGTCCCACGCCGGGGCTGCGGCCGGGAATAATGGAGGACTCAAGCGCCATGTCGACAGGCATTAAACCTTGCTTGTTCTTAATATCCAGGATCGCGCCACGCTCTGCCAAATACTTCACCACTTTGTCAGCACCTCGCGCGGCAGCGCGATGCAAGGCGGTGAGGCCGCCGCTGTTAAATGCGTTTACATCCACGCCGCGGTCCAGACAGAGTTTGATCGCTTCAATCGCGCCCTCTTCGCTCACCGGGAGTGCCGTACTATACGCCCCGGCCGCCGCACCCCCGGCTGCTGCGATCATGACTACGGTGGTGTGGTCTTTCTGGGTAATGAACGGACTGGCGCCGGCGTCGAGCAGCATCTTCATAACGGGAAGGTCGTTGGCTTTGGCAGCGCGCATGAGAGCCGTGGTCCCTTCGCCCAAAGAGGCGTCGCCGCCGTTGTGATGCCGTCCGATCAGGGGCTTCTTCAGGCGGAGGTTGGGATTCGCTCCGTGAGCAAGAAGAGTTTTGACAAGATCGGCCGAAGTGATGTCATCCACCAGCTTGGGGGAGGGGCGGCTCAACATTGCGCCCAACGTATGCATGTCGACTGCGGCATACAATGCCGTCATGCCGGTCTCGTCGGCGATGTTCACATCCGCTCCCTTTTCGATCAGCATGTTCGCGAGATCGAAGTGAGCATTGATAATGGCGACGATCAAGGCGGTGGTTCCGTCCGGATCGGTCTGGTTAAGATCGGCGTGCCCGTCGGCCAGCGCCCGCGCTGCCTCGAAAGAGTTTTGACGGGCCGCATACATCAGGGGCGTCCATCCACCCCGCGGAAGAGTGGTAGACACCATGCCGCTGGTCACCCATTTGAACGGGGTCAGGCCTAATACAGTGGAGCGGGCATTGATATTGGCATCGGCGGAGATCAGAGCCGAAACCACGGCGGGATGGTTTTCAGCCGCCGCCCACATCAGTGCTGTTTCCCCGAGGGTCTTCTCGTTCGCGTTGACATCGGCGTGGTGAGCCAGCAGCACTTTGACGGCGTCGACGTTACCGGTGTGTGCGGCGGTCATCAATACAGTCTCGCCTTCGGGCAACGCGGCATTGGCATCGGCTCCCGCGACCAGAAGCGTTTCCAGCATACGGGCACTTCCGTTCGTCGCCGCTAGCGTTAGAGGAGTGATGCCGTAGCGATCAGCGGCCCTCACGTTGGCATGGGCTCCGATCAACAATTGGGCCAAGGCCAGATCATCATTGCGGGCAGCCCAGTGCAGAGCTGTCATGCCATCCGCCTGGGGGGCATTCACATCGGCGTGTTGCTTCAGCAACTCTCGTACGTGGGTAGGGTTATCCTCTTTTGCAGCATCCGCTACAGAATCGATGGCAGCGATGGACGCTGACCACGCCGCCATCGCGGTCAGGCACAACATCGAAGCGCAGTGTTTCAGCATCTCTTCGCTCTCAAGCCAAACTACAATTCAAGTCTGCCGGTGCTGATGCCGAATTTATCCATCTCCACGCCAAAGCGCTGCCCGATTTCCACCATCAAATTGGCCAGCGGTGTCTCCGTGGGGGCTTTGACATGGCGGTTACCCTTGATTTGCCCGGCAGCTCCGCCCGCGATGAGGGTAGGAACATCCAACCGGGAGTGAACGTTGCTTTCGCTCATGCCACTCCCGTAGAGAATCATCGAATGATCGAGCAGCGAGCCGTCGCCATCAGGAGTATTGGAGAGTTTGGCCAGGAACTTGCCGAATAGCTCTACGTGGAAGGTGTTCAGTTTGACCAGGCCCGCGATCTTCTGCGGATCGTTTCCGTGATGGGACATGGAGTGATGCGGTTCCGTGATCCCCAGATTGGGGTAGACGCGCTGGCTAGCGTCACGGCTCAGCATGAAGGTAAACACGCGGCTAATGTCGGCTTCATAAGCCAGCGCGAGGAGATCGAATTGCAGCGCCACGTGCTCTTCGAATGAATCCGGAATGCCGATCGGCGCGTCCGGCACTCTTACATCGCTGACGGCCTGTTTCTCGGCGCGTTGGATGCGTTGCTCAATTTCACGGACATTTTCAAGATAAGCGTCGAGCCGGTTCCGGTCACGACTCCCCAGATCCGCTTGCAGGTCGGCCACGTCGTCCTTGACGGAATCGAGGATGCTGCGGTCCGTCCGCATCTGCGCCTGGCGCTGCGCGGCCGTGCCGGACCGCCCGAACAGCCGCTCAAACGTGACGCGCGGATTGATCTCCATCGGGAGAGGTTCAGTAGGTGTCCGCCATGACAGGGTATTCATGTAGGCGCAGGCATACTGCGTGTCGCAGCCGCCAATGTAACCGGTGAAGTCTTCGGTCGCGAGTTCGAGCGAAGGGAAGACGGTATCCTGGCCGATCTTCTTCGCGACCACCTGGTCAATGGTGACGCCGGCGTGAACGTCTTCCGCAATGGTCCGCTTAGGTATCGTGCCGCTCAGCCATGCCGCCACCGTAACGGCGTGCCCGTCGACGGGATCGCAGAGTTCAGACACCACGGTCAACGACTTCCGGTAGGGCTCAAGGGGCTTCAGGATCGGCGAGAATTCGAAGTTCTCCCCGACCTGTTTCGGAGTCCAGTAACCAGGCCGTTCTCCCAAGGGAACAAAAATCGCTCCGAAGCGGCGCAAAGGGTTGGCAGATGTTTTCGCAAGAGCTGTGAACGACGGCACCATTGAATCCAGCAAAGGCAATGCGAGCACGGTACCGGCTCCGCGCAGCAACGTTCGGCGAGAGAGCGATTTCTTTGTGACAAACATAGAATGGGCTCCTTAAACCTTAGACGTCAACGAACACCTGCAACCGTCCGGGCCGGCGGACCTGCGGGATCGTCCGCGAGTTTGACCCGCATTTGGAACGGCGTACTGAGGATAATTCCTTTGATGAACGAAGTAAAGCGGTAGTTGTCGCGGGCGGCATCGCGCAGGATGCCGCGGACCACCGGCATATCCGGCGCAGCGAGACCGCGGCCGAGTGCGTACGTCATTAATTTCTCAGTGAAGGTTCCGAGGAAAATATCCGGGTCCCGCAGCAAGGCCTTGCGCAGTTCCACTGGGCCATTGATTTTCGTACCATCCATCAGTTGGCCGGAGGCATCGATGGGGGTTCCGCCGGTGCCGCCTTCCTTGGTGCGCCACGCTCCGGTCGCGTCGAAGTTCTCCAGGGAGAATCCAATGGGATCCATCATCTTATGGCAGCTAGCGCAATAAGGATTGGCGCGATGGGCCTCCATGCGTTCACGCATGGTCAGTACGCGGCCGGCCTTCTGATTGCTCTCATCGAGTGGAGGAACATTCGCAGGAGGAGGAGGAGGAGGCGAACCCAGCAGATTATCCATCACCCATTTGCCGCGCACCACGGGAGAAGTCCGGTCGGTGTGGGACGACACCATGAGGATGCTTCCCTGCCCGAGCAATCCCTTGCGCGCTTCATCGGTGACAGTGATGCGGCGGAAGTTGCTGCCATAGATATTGGGAATTCCGTAGTGTTTCGCAAGGCGCTCGTTGATGAAAGTGTAGTTCGCCGTCATCAGGTCGAGTACGTTCCGGTCCTCCTGCATGATGCTGCCAAAAAACAACTCTGTCTCGCGCTGAAACGACTGGCGGAGATTATCGTCGAAATCAGGGAAGTCGAGGGAGTTGGGGATCATGGTCCGCAAGTTGCGCAGATACAGCCATTGGCCGGCGAAGTTGTCGATCAAGGCGGTCGACTTTGGATCTATGAGCATGCGGCGCATCTGTTGCTCGAGTACCGCCGGGGTATGCAGCTTTCCTTCGCTCGCAACACGCAAAAGTTCCTCGTCCGGGATACTGCTCCAGAGGAAAAAAGACATGCGCGAAGCCAGATCGAGGTCGCTCACGCGGTAGATGGCGCCGGGCGCTACGTTTGCCGGATCAGGTTCGGTGCGAAAAACGAATTTGGGGCTCGCGAGCAGACGTTCAAGAGCCACCTCGATACCGGTTTCAAAAGTTCCACTCGCGCGCCCGCTGGCGTAAAACGTCAGCAAGCGCTGCAGGTCTTTACCAGAGCCTTCTCCGCGATAGGCACGGCGCATCAGAGCTGTCAGAATCGTGCGCGCGCAGGACTCTTCCTGGGCTGGGACCGCAGGACGGCAACTGAAAATCTGCCGCCGGCTGGGCGTGTCGCCGGAACCGGTGGGATTAAACGGACCGGTAATCGCAAAGCTATCGAGGTGCGGATGTCCGCTGGGATCGAGAGTATCGTTCGAGCTACGGATAAAGGGCTGGAGCCGCAACGTATTTTCGGTGGCGCTGCCCCGCAGAAACGCGGCGGTGATCCGGCGTGGGCCGGCTTTGATCTTGACGCGCGCCGAGCAGCGCGCCTCGACCGCATCCGCGGCAGTGGTCATGTTCGCGAGCGAAGCCTTGAAATCGGCGTCTCCGCCGAACGTAGCGATATGCACGCGCTCGCCGTCGACCGTGATTTCGCACTGATTGGGATACTCGAGGCCGCGCAGCACGCCGAGATTGGTGCGAAAGAATTTAGGCTGCAGAAGGTATTCGCCGTCCAAGGGCAGCGTGGTTTCGATCAGCAGACCGCCAATCGTTCCCAGCGGCAGACCCTCGATATGAACATCCTGCGAGGCATCCTGGCGAACACGGAAAGTTTCTCCGGTGGGTCCGGTATTCGGGTCTCCGACGGCGAGCGAGCTGATTCTTCCCGCCGCGCTCACGTAAGCTTCAAGCAGCACTGGCGAAACGCCCAGCACGTCGGCGATGTTGTCGAAGCCGTAACCGGAATCGTCGGGTGGGAGCAGGGTGGTGGTATCCACGTCCAACGAAAGCAGGTCGCGAATCGCATTGGCGTACTCAGTGCGGTTGAGACGGTGCACCGGTGCGCGGCCTGGATTCGGTTTCGCGGCGGCGGCGCGATCGAGAGAACTTTCCAGCCACGTGACGAGTGCCTTACGGGCCGCGGGCTCCGGCTGCGGCAACCCTTGGGGCGGCATCATGCCGACCCGCGCCTTGCGGATTACTTTTTCCCAGACTTCAGGCGCATTTGTCACCTGTGCCAGGTCCATACTCTCCAGCGACAGGCCTCCCGTTTTCAATTTGTCATTGTGACAGGTGAAACAGTACTGTTTCAGTGTCGCGCCGGGATCGGATCCGCTTACTGAAGTTTGCCCTTCCGCGAACGTGCCCGGCGCTAGCGCCGCTAAGAACGCCACTATCATTCGCGCGAGGAATTGCTGCTTCATGTATGGTCTCGAAAACTTTCTAGTGCTGGCCGGGCGACGAAGAGGCCCGCTTCGCGCTTAGACTTTTGTAAGCGGCTTCGACGAACATATCTGTAGTCCACGGGCCCGTCCGCGCTCCATAGAGCGGATCGTAATCGAGGGTCGGGCGAGCGGTTTTCACCTGAGCCATGGTCATGTTCTTTTTGAGCATGGCCTCGATGCGATCCTTGACGATCTGCATCATGTCGCGGTATTCCACCAGGTCGGCCTCATCGCACAGGCGCCCGCGCCCGGGAACGATCATGGTTCCACCCTCTTGTTCATGTTCCGGGACCGCTAGGTCCAGCATGTGGTTTAGACCGTCGATGACGCCCTGAAAGCTCCCCCCTTTCTCGATATCGATAACCGGGTAGCTCACGGTCGAAAAGAGATTGCCTGCGCTGATCACATCCGATCGTCGAAAGTAGACCAGACTGTCACCATCGCTGAACGCCGCGGGTTGGTGGAGCACCTTGAGCGATTCTCCATTGAAAAACAGCTCCTTGACATCGCCTGCAAAGGTATCCGTAGGCCAATTGCCGGTAGACGTGGGCGACTGGCTGCCTGTGGGCGCACTCATTCTATTGAGCACGTTTTCGTGCGCGATGATGGCAGCGCCCTCGGCTGCGTCACTAATAGCTCTCGCACCCGGACCGGCAAACACTTGTACACCCGCTCGGCGGAGAGCATCGTTGCCGCCGGTGTGGGCTGGATCGGCGCTAGTGTTAATCAGATAACGAATGGGTTTTGTCGACAGCTTTCCCACGGCTTCGAGCACCTGGGGTGATAAAGACGCTGGCTGAGAGTCCACCAGCAGGACGCCTTGGCTGCCAACCTGCACCGTAGTGTTCCCGCTCGCGCTGGCCAGCATATAGATGTTTCCTTGCACTCGTAGTACGTGAACGCCGCCGTCGTCGGGGAGGTCGTGAGTGCTGGGATTGCTGGGAATTGGACTGTTCAAAGAGATCGGCTTCGCAGCCATGGCAGCCGAATCCTTCAGCTTTGCCCGGTACTCCGGAAGAGTGGTCTCAGCGCCGCCCTGGACTGCTGCCGCGGGAAGCCGCCAGCGGTCGGAGAATTCGTGCATGAACGGGTTCGCACCCGGCAGGTAGTTCGGCACGGCGCCCTTCGGCCGATTGGTGACTTCCTCCACGTACTCGCAAGGCCAGATCCAGGCACCTTGCCAGCCGGGATCGAGAACGAAATTTTGCGACTTGATCAGAGGCTCAGTTAAATACGCCGGGTCGGTGACGATACTCACATGCGTCAGATACTTGTCGTGCACGATGAAATGTTCGGTGAGGGTGGCGCGATCGCTCTCGGGAACTCCATTGCGCCGGATCCAACCGGTCTTTATGTGGGTGGTGTAAACGGTGAGAATGTTGCCTTCCCACTTGCCGGTGGAAAAACCCATCCAGGTGTGGGCGGCGTAGGGGGGTGGATGAGGGCGGCCATCCATCCAGATGGTACGAGTTTGTTCGAAAGTGCTGATGAAGTTCTTGATGGCGACCACTTGCTGGGTTTCCGGGTCTTTTTCTTCCCATACGCGAAGCTCGAGGGGTCCGCGATAGATGTAGGGGGAAATGTGCACGCGGCATTGCTGCTCCTGCAACGTCAATCGCGAAGAATTCCAACTTTCCGCACGCAGGCGAGCCGCGTCGTTGATGGGCAGCCCCAAATAGTCACCCAATTCCGGCCCGGGAATTCGTTCAGGCTGGTCCTCGTGATAGAGAGGCGTCCACGTTCCGGAGAAATCAATTTGAGCGGAGGCGGGAACGGCCATCAGAGCCGCCAAAAGAGACAACGCAGCGGCGCTCGCGCTCATCGACCGGTTTGAGGCCATCCGCTTGTAAGCTGGGATTTTCATTTTTGAATTCGCACTTTCGGCAGCCAGTATATCAGCGGTATCGGTAGCCATGCAGCGGCGAAAGAGGAAACCCGGGAGGACGCAGGTTTCGCCGTTCCGGGTTTCCATGTGCGTCAGAACAAAAGCTTCAAAGCGAACTGAATCTGACGCGAATTGGTGGTGGTCGCCGTGACCCTCCCGAACGTCGGGTTGGGGGTCGCTCCACCGTTGGCGCTCTGCGCGAACACGTTGGCATTCGGCAAGGCAAAGTTGGCGTGGTTCAACAGATTAAAGAATTCAGCGCGAAACTGGAGACGCACTTGTTCCTTGATTTGCGTATCCTTAATCACCGACCAATCCAGGTCCACCGTCCCGGGACCTGCCAAGGTGTCTCTTTGCATATTGCCAAGCGTACCCGGGGCCGGCAGTGAGAATGCCGCGGGGTTGGCCCACTGATTAATGTTGCCGGTGACGATTTGATCGTAGGGCATCAAAACATTCGGCCGCTGGTTGGCAACGGCGCTTCCACTCTGGTCAAACCCGATGATCGCGTTAAACGGCGAACCGCTTTGCACCACCAGACCGCCATTCATCTGCCATCCCGAGACCAAACGGTTTTGTTTGAACGGAAGGGCGTAGACTCCGCTCGGCCTGAAAACCTGTGGCCGGTCAAACAGGCAGCGTCCTCGGTCGTAAGAACCGTTCAGCGGATCGGACCACGGAATGCCGCCTTCCAGCCCATATGTGCCGGAGGCGTTGTCCAGGCATTTCGACCAAGTGTAGGAGACCTGGTATTGCAGGCCATGCGCGAAGCGCCGGTTCAGGCCTAGCTGCAGGGATTCATAGCTGGAATCGCCCACCGGAGCCTCGCTGCTCAACGCCGCGCCGGCTGGATTCAGGCGCGGGTTGCCGACGATGCCGGTGGTGCCGCCGCCGCGAGGAACGCCAAACAGCCCGGCGGCGTTGGGCAGGACGGGGTTAATGTCGCGCGCGGCGTACAGATCCACACCTCGCGAGCCTACATACGCAACGGTCAGAGTCGTGCCATCCAAGACTTCGCGCTGAATATTGAAATTCCACTGGATCTGGTGAGGCGTTTTGGAGGTGTTATAGTCCACGCCCACTAACTGCGCCGGAGACGGCAGCGCCCCCGGGAATGGATTGGGGAATTGCGGCAAGGGAACGAAGGCCAGCGCATAAGGCGGGTTGAAGTAATAGCCGGATGCGTAGGAACGCGCATGAATCGGATCGTAGAAGATTCCAAACCCTGCCCGGATGGACGTTTTGTGATCCTTGAACGGATCAAATGCGAGACCAATCCTGGGATCGAAGTTCTTCAATGAGGGATTAGATGCGAAAACGTTGGGCACCTGCTGGAACTTTCCAAACGGAGGGTTGATGAGGGTCATCAGCGGATGCACGTTGGTGGTTGGATCGGTCACAAATTCGTAGCGGACGCCCACGTTCACTGTAAACTTGGGAACCACCTTCCATTCGTCCTGAATGTATCCGTCCACTTCGACTTCGCGGAAGTCACGATAGGAGTCCGTCTGGCCCGGCTCCGGTCCCTGAAACAGACTAGGGGATGCCTGCAGGAAAGCGGTAATACTGGGGAATGTGTAGAAACCGCCCCACCAGCCCTGTTGCTGGAAGTTGCTCTGGATGCGGTTGAATCCTCCGCCAAAGCGGAGGCTGTGGGACCCCTTCGTCCAGATTACATCGTCCGCCAGAGGGAATTTGTTCTGCGTTTCCTGAAGCGGGGCGAAGATGCTCGTGCCGATCGAATTCGGACTAAGCCCGGTGATGGTCACTCCGCCATTCTGGCCTCGCTCCGGGAAGAAATTGAGCGCGGAGACCTGGTCCGGATTTTGCTCCACATCCGTCTCGCGGGTCCGCGTGAAACTAAAGCGCAACAGATTCACGATCGTCGGTGAAACGATGCGCCGGTACTCGATGGTAGCGAACTGATTACGAGTGGCGCCCACTTCCGGCCAGCGGGGCGGCAAAGCAGACCCGGCGAAAGGGAGAACCGTGTCGCCGAAGTCGCGCACATAACGCACGAATAGGGTATCGTTATTCGAAATCGTGTAGTCGATTCGCGTCAGGAGGTAATTCTCATTGCCGGTAGTCGAGTCCACTTCGCGAATGGAGCCTATGCCGTTGGTGACAGGCCCGGTAGGCAGCGGAAACAACGCCAGGATGGGAGCGATTTTCGGATTCACACCCACATTGACGCCGTTGACGATGCCGTTATGCGCGTTGGCGTCCGGAACCAGCGCGACCACAGTCTGGCCCAAGGACTTTTTCAGTTCCTCATCGTTCGCAAAGAAAAACAGTTTGTCCTTCTTGATCGGTCCGCCTACACTGCCGCCAAACTGGTTCTGGCGGAATGCGGGCACGCTGGGGCCGTCGAAGAAGTTCCGTGCGTCCAGGGCGCTGTTGCGTAAAAACTCGTACGCCGAGCCATGAAAACTGTTGGTGCCGGACTTGCTGGCCGTGTTCACCACCGCACCATTGCCGCCGAATTGGGCGCTATACGTGTTCGTGAGAACCGAAAACTCGGAGATGGCCTCGATTCCCAAGGTGGTGCCCATGACCCCGGATCCCGACCCGTGGTTCCAGAAGCCTTGAATATCGGTGTTGTCCAGCAGGTAAGCCTGGCCCTCCGAGCGCGCGCCGGAAACGCTAAAGTTGTTCTGGACGCCGTAAAGGAGGTTCGCGCCACCTTGGCCGACTTGGGATCCGGACGTGACGCCAGGCACCAGAGCAACCAGATCTGTAAAGTTGCGGCCATTCAGCGGAAGGTCGCTGATCTGCTTTTGGCCGACATTGGAGGCGAGCGTCGATGAAACCGTGTCGACCTGCGAAACCTGCCCTTCCACAGTTACCGTTTGCTGAGCTTGCCCGACGGGCATCGAGAAATCGACAACCGTCTGGCTGCCAACCGTCAGTGTGACGCCCGCGTGGACCACTGTCTGGAAGCCCGGCGCCCCGGCTTGCACGTTATAGCTGCCCACCAACAGATCGGGCACCGTGTAGCGCCCTTGTCCATCGGAGCTTGTTCTTTGAACCGAACCTGTGGATATGTTTCGAACCTCAATCGCCGCATTGGCAATTACTGCCCCGGATGAGTCCGTGGTGGTGCCGAGGATAGTCGCGCTGGTTGACCCTTGTGCATTCAAAAGGCTTGGCACTAGACCCAGCACGGAAATCAACAGCAGCGTCAGAAACACGGCGCGGAACCCGGCGCCTCTTTGAATCAACGTACGGGGATTCATGAAGTCCTCCTTCAAGGGACGTTTATTTCACGGCGGCGTCCCGCCATGTGTTGTTTGAAGTGTGGTCACCAGCCAGCCAGCGCTTGAGTTCAGCATGGGCCTTCGCCTGACGGGCTGGCGCGGAACGGGCTACCTCGGGCCGATCAACCGTGAGTTCCACGATCATGCCATTGGGATCGGTCGCATAGAGCGATCTACAGTAGCCGTGTTCCAGGATAAAAATCCCGGGTTCTTTGTAGCCCGCGGCCAGCAACTGTTGGTGCGCCTTCTTCTGCGTCGCTTCATCGCTGTTCAACGCGATGTGGTGGAAGGGCGAGGCAGGCATCTTCGGCCCGAAGAGTTTTTGATCCTCAGGAGAAGCGAACTGGAAGAACGCCAGGGCGCTTCCATCCTGCAGTCCAAAGAAGCAGTGGCAATACACACGCTCGGCGCCGAACAGCATGTCGGATTCGCACCAAGTGGCCACGAATGGCATGGACAGCAGGTCTTCGTAGAAATGCCGTGTCGCCTCCATGTCGCTGGTGACATATGCATTGTGGTGAAGGCGCGTGGGGTAAGTGGGTGGATGATTCATATTAAAATCCAATAAACGTTCATGCTTCTGGAGCGGCCCGGCGTGTTACCTTCGCCTGAAGATCGGGATTCATGGCCGCAGCCCCGATGGCCGCTCAAATCGATGCGAGGCGACAGGGAGAAGAGTTTCGCCGACCGCCCATCCGCTAGCAAACGCGTTGCCGCTAGAGCGATCAAAATGCAATTCGTCACCAATGCCCCCGTTCAGATCCCGGTGCGATGCATGCACTCGCGTTTGCAGAATGCATGCAATTTCGACACCGGGCAAAATTATATGCCTGCCGGGTGAAGGCTGTCAATAGAAAAGAGCAGGAAGCGCCGGGCGCGCGGCGGTCACAGATGCATCAACCTTGCGCCGGACAAGTTTTGCACCGGTTCGAGGTTCTGCAGGGCCTCGTCGAGGTTACGCCGTGCGACGCGGGCATGCTCTCGCGTCAACATTTCCGCACGCATCCCTTCGCGATGCGCAATGGCGTCGACGATCAGGCCGTGCTGGTCGGCCGCAATGAGAAAGAGCTCTCGCAATTCCGGGGAAGCATGCTGCCGGTTCAGGAAAGCGCTGGGTGAGGCGAACGGCAAGGAACACGCATGCTCGATCGCACGCCGCAACATCCTGCTGCGCGCCAGGTCCAGCAGTGCGTTGTGAAATTGCGCATTGAGCTCGATGTAACGGTTGAAGGCTTCGAGCGTGAGCTTGCGCCGCCGCATCAGCGCCAGCATCTCGCGGCTGGCTTGGCGTAAAGGATCCAGTTCGCTATCGTCCTGCAGACGCTCCGCCGCCAGGCGTGCGGCCGATCCTTCAAGCAAGCCACGCAATTCGATGGCATCGCGGATATCGTCCTGTGAAAATCCCTGAACCACATAACCGCGCGTCGGCCGCAACTGAAGAAAACCTTCATGAGCCAGGCGCTCGAGGGCGAGATGCAACGGGATTCGCGACACATGCAGTTGCGCAGCCAGCGGCACTTCGCGCAGGCGTTCTCCCGGGCGGAAGCGTCCCTGAACCAACATCTCCCGAAGCGCGCGGGTGGCCTTGGCGGCCTGGGAGGAAGATCGGTCTTTGCCTCCCGCTATCCTTCGTAGCTTGGACTTGGCTGAAGTTTTCACCATAGCGCCTTCCCCCACACTCTATCGCAAAAGACGCTGCATGCCTTCCATGGGACAGTTTTGCATGCAAAACTGTTGACAAGGTAGCCCGCGTGAATCTACGATGAATCCTGTTTGGAAAAGGCATAGGCGGCCGCCGTTGTTCGCCTTAAGAGTTCACCTATGAAATTATTCCGCACGTCGCTAGTCGGATCCTACCCGCAACCCGATTGGTTGATTGACCGCCAGATGCTGAGCAAGCGGATGCCGCCGCGCATCCGCGCCGAGGAGCTGTGGCGTGTGCCATCCGCTTGGCTCGAACAAGCACAGAATGACGCGACCATCGTGGCGATTCACGAACAGGAGCGGGCCGGTCTGGACATCATCACCGACGGCGAGATCCGGCGCGAAAGTTATTCGAACCGTTTCGCAACCGCCCTGGATGGTTTGGATCTGGACAACCCCGCTACCATCACTAGCCGCAGCGGGCAATCGATTCTGGTGCCCCGGGTAGTGGGTCCCATCCGCAGGGGGCACTCGGTCCTGGTCGAAGACGTGCGCTTCCTGCGGACCCATACAAAACGAACGATCAAGGTGACAGTGCCGGGCCCGTTCACCATGACGCAGCAGGCCCAAAACGATTACTACCCGGACGAAGCCGCGCTGGCGCTGGCCTACGCGGCTGTGGTGAACGTCGAAATCCAGGACCTGGTTGCGGCTGGCGCGGACGTGGTGCAGATCGATGAGCCTTATCTGCAGCCGTACCCGGACAAAGCGCGTACCTACGGCCTTGCGGCGATCAATCGCGCGCTCGAGGGCGTGAGTTGCCAGACCGCGCTGCATACCTGTTTCGGATACGCAGCCCTGGTCAGCAACCGGCCGGAGGGATATCCTTTCCTGGCGGAACTGTCCCGGTGCGATGTCCAACAGATTTCGATCGAGACCGCGCAGTGTCATCTCGATTGCACAATTCTTAAGAATCTAGCGTTCAAGACGATCATCCTGGGCGTCATTGATCTGTCCACCAACGAGGTGGAGAGACCGGAGACGATCGCGGACCGGATTCGACGAGCGCTTCCCTACGTAGATCCTGAGCGCACCATTCTCGCGCCGGACTGCGGGATGAAGTACCTGCCCCGCGACGTGGCCTTCGGGAAGTTACAGGCGATGGTGGAGGGCGCGGAAATCGTCCGCGCGGAAGTTAACGGTGAGCCAGTGTCAGGCGCGTTGGGACAAAAAGCACAAATAACTTGCCCGGACCTTTGACCGGGGCACTAATGTGAACTATCTTGGCTCAGTAAGAATAGGCGTGAAAAAGGAACGAATATCATGAATCATCTGGGATTTCGAGGACTTGTCGCCGCCTCGATCGTCACTTGCGTCTTGTCATTCCAAACCGGCCTGGCTCAGCAGCCGGCCCAAGGAACCGCGCCCGGCGGAAATCCCGTCCTGACAGGCCAACCGGAGCCGCCGCCGGCGGTCCTCAGGCCGGCGCTCCGCGGCGATCCGCAGGTTGTGCCGCCCGGCGGTGCTAGGGGCCCTTTCGCGCGCCAGGCAGCGAAGCCCGTTTCGGAGCCGCCGCCTTCCGGTATTACACCCTTGGCGGTTGACCTCTTCACTTCCAAGAACTTTTACAAAGACAAAGCCTCCTGGATGGACCCCCGATATTATCGCTGCAACACTCCGCGCCAGATGGTGGAGGCGATGTGGGAGAGCGGACGGATTGGCGCTAATCCGCCGGCCTCGGCGTCCTGGGGCGATTGCCGGATCGACTATCCGCGCGATCGGATCGTCAGCCCCTATTCCTACAAGACCGCCAAGGAGCATTATCAGGCCCTCATGACCCAGGCCAAAGCGCATGGCGGGCCGACCGTCTACTCCAAGGCCACTACGCCCGACTGGGATGGCTTTTATACGCGCGATCCAAATGGCACGGACTCTCCCGGCTTCATCGGCCCCGACCGCAGGGCCGGCGGTTTCCTCGGGCGGGGCGAGCGCTGGCAGTGGGGCGGGATTAACCAAACCCCGACGCTCCTCTCGCTTGCTCACCCCGGAATATCAAAAGCGCTACGTGCAGATGCTGTACCACGAGACAGTGGACAACTCAAAGCAGTGGAGCGCCTCCTTCTGCCTGCCGGAAGGCCTCTCCCGGTGGTGGGCCGCACCCTCGAGCGGCCATAACTTTGAGCTGACCATCACTCCCACGCGAGTAGAGTTCCTGTCGGGCATCGCCGACAATTTCGTGCGCGAAGTACTGATCGGCCGCGAGCACGTGCAGAAGGTGCCCCAGTGGTATGGCGAGACGGTTGGCTTCTGGGATGGCGATACCTTGATCACCTGGACGGCGAACGTCCAGGGCTGGACCCAGCATACCTTGTTCGAGTTTTCCGACAAGATGGAAACCGTAGAGACCTTCCAGCCGCTCTACGATGCCGAACGTCACTTCGTCGGGCTCCAGCACGAAGCGGTCTGGTACGATCCCGAGTCCCTGGTCCAGCCCGTGCGCCTGCGCGATCGCTTCCTGCGGCGGGCCGAAGCGGGCGACCCGAACGCGCGCTTTACGTTCATCGAGTGCCTGTCGAACATCAGGAACGTGAACGGCCGCCCGGTTCAACAAACCAAGGGCGATCCCAACTTCATCGACTATTACGGCCGGCCCTGGGCGCAAAACTGGGAGCAATGGTTCGAACAGGGCTGGGAGAAGCCCGACGACAATGCCGTGCCCAAGGATGTCATCGATCTTTTCAAATAGAATGCTGTCGTGGTAATTTACTCCAAAGTAAACATACCCTCTATTCCGTGAGCTGAATCCGGGGCGATCCAAACATGAACGTTCCCGGGTTCGTTCACGAATTGCATTCGCTGGTTGTAAAAAGCAAGACTTCGTGTGCGTCAGTTCGAATTCTACGCTCACCTTCTGGCCGGGTTTCAAATGCACACGTCGAAAGCCCTTTAATTCTCTGACAGGCCGGCTCACGCTTGCGAACATCCTGGTGCACATAAAGCTGCACGATCTCATCGGCTTCGCGCGAGCCGGTATTCGTAATCTCCGCGGAGAGCGTCAGATGTCCGCCGGCCGGCAACTTTCGTGCCGAAACGTGCAAATTCGAATACTGGAAGGAAGAGTACGACAACCCGTACCCGAAAGGATATTCTGGAGTAAAGTCCACGTCCACGTATTTTGACGTGTAGCCAACGGGATTTACCGGATTCCCCAAGGGAATACCGAGTTCATCCGGCGAGGGAGGCCGCCCGGTAGGCAGGTGCGCATAATAAATCGGCACTTGGCCCACCGTCCTCGGAAATGTAATCGGCAGTTTACCGGATGGAACCGCGTCTCCGAATAGCAAATCGGCGATTGCCGGGCCACCCATTGTTCCGGGATGCCAACGCGTATAACACGGCGGTCGACTTTGAGGCCACTTCATGGAAGGTCAAAGGGCGTCCCGCCAAAATAACGGTGACGATTGGGACGCCGGTCTTGGCGATTTCATTGACCAACGCTTCCTGCGCGCCGGGTAAGTCCAGGAATGCGCGGGAATGAGCTTCCCCCGAAAGGATCTGCTCTTCGCCCAGAAACAGAAGTACCACGCCGGCCATGCGCGCCTTCCGCAGCGCGTCTGCGAAACCATCGCGAGCCAGGTCGCGGCTGTTCTTCAAGCCCGGCGAATACAATACGCGAGCGTTGCCGAGTTTTTCGCGAAGCGCGGCCAGCGGGGTTTGTACATCGCCCGCGCGGCCGTCCATCGCCCAAGTACCCATCTGATCGACGGGGCTATCGGCGAGCGGTCCGATCACGGCTATGTTCCCGTTCGATTTCGAAAGCGGCAGGAGATGTGTGTCGTTTTTCAACAGTACAATGCTTTCGGCTGCCAGACTGCTTGGCGATCTGCAAAGCTTCGGCTGGCGCTGTTTCAACGGGCGCCGGGGGATTCTCATCGAAAAGCCCGAGTTGGAACTTGAGCCGCAAAATATTGCGGACCGCAGCGTCAATTTCTTTTAGGTCGATCAATCCCTTGTCGACTAAAGATCTTCAGATGATCGAAGTAAGTAGTGCTGACCATCTCCATATCCACGCCCGCCAGCAGCGCTTTCCTCGCGGCATCCGAGGTGTTTGCAGCGTAGCCGTGCTGGATCATCTCCGGGATGGCAGTGTAGTCGCTTACCACCATTCCCTTGAATTTCCATTCCCCGCGAAGAATCTTTTGCAATATAAATAGATTTCCCGTAGCGGGCACGCCGTTCAGGGCGTCGAAGCCAGGCATGAGCGTGGCCACGCCTTGCATCGCTGGCCGCTTCGAAATGGCGGCAGGTAAACTTCGCGAAGCTGTCCTTCGGGAATCCAGGCGCTGTTGTATTCCCTGCCCGCCTCCGCCGCGCCATAGCCGACATAGTGCTTGGCGCAAGCAGCGATGGCGCCGTCCGAACGCAACGAGTCCGATTGAAAGCCGTGAATCATGGCAGCGGCGAGTTTACTTGCCAGGTAAGGATCTTCGCCCAAACCTTCCGCAATTCTGCCCCATCGCGGATCGCGCGTGATATCGATCATGGGGGCGAAGGTCCAGCGGATTCCTTCGGCAAACGCCTCGTGCGCTGCCAGGCGCGCCGCCTGCTCGATCAGATTCGGGATCCCAACTCGCGGACTGCCCCAGAGGAATCGGGAAAATCGTGCGGTATCCGTGAATTACATCGCGCCCGAAGAGGAGCGGAATTCCGAGACGGCTTTCCTTCAGCGCGATCCTTTGGGCTTCTGCGCGATCCTGCGGGCTCCCCGCGTTGAGAAAAGAGCCCCAGCGTCCTCTGCGGATTTCGTCCTTTATCTTCCCAGAGAGGGGAGTCTTTATCGAAGTAGACTGCGACATTTGCCCGATTTTTTCGTCGAGTGTCATACGAGCTAACAGGGCCGTGACTGCGGGCTTCGATGTCCACCGGAGGCGCCGCCTGGAGCGCCGCCACGCGTAGTGAGCACTACCGCGATCCGACAGTAACTGCTTTGCCGCAGTAAGCGCATACTCAGGAATATTTCACAAACCCGGCGCGTTCTAAGCCGCGCTGAGCTACTCTGCTTCTCATAAATGTTTCCCACACAAAACCCGTGCGCAGATTTTCTGCCATCAGCATTGTGATACCGGTGTCGATCCCCATTATGTCGGTGTCATACCAGTTTTTTAATGGATTGAACGCGTTCAGGAAGCCATAGCGGCTCCAGATACGCGGCCGATATCTGTTCTTGATGTTCTTCAAAACCCGCAAGGTTGCTTCAGGCAGGAATGGCAGCGAACCTCCGGTGGCGCTTGGGACGACGGTTCCATCGATCGGCCCGATTTCCGGGGGACCGCCCCACACAACATATCCGTGCTGAGAATCCGAGGCAGTAATGCCCCACAGATCGTCGCTGTAATCGCGGAAGCGGCCCGCCAGATCCAGACAGAATCGACGATGGACCTCCGTGCAGATTTGCGAGTTCTTGAAGTAGTCCGCGTAGCGATCGCGCTTGCCCGCGCAAATCGAACCAAGCCTGCGGGTATTGATGCACGAACAGCGGTGCGTAGGAGCCAATGTAACGTAAACCGGCGTACTCGAATGTCGTACGCTTCCATGCGCTCCACGCGGTCCGATCCAGAGGATGGCTGGAGGACCCCATGCCAAGCAGATACATGATCGATCAACTCGCTGTAATAATCCCAGCGGTAAGGCAAGAATCCAATCTCAGGAGTCCAGCCGTGCGAAAGCAAAGAAGTGTCCTCAGCGACCCAGGTCCAGTCCACCCGCTCGAAGACCAGGTCAGCCAACCGCCGTGATCTCGGGATGGCCGAAGTATTCGCGGCAGGTGAGGACGCCGCACAGCAGAATAGCCGTGTCTATCGAAGAAACTTCCGCATCCCATATCCTTTCGCCCGTACTGATGTTGGCCCAGTGATAGAAAAATCCGCGATGGGTCGGCATCTTTTTGGAAAGGAATTCCAGGGTAGCCAAAACGCGTGCGCCGACACTTGAAAGCGGGACATAACCGCGCTTATGTCCAATGCAAAGTGCCGTGAGACCGAATCCGGTAGCGGCAATGCTCGCCACGATTTCTCTTGGAGCGGGTCCTTTGCCGGTGCCGTTAATCCGAGTGCGGTCTTTAACCAGGCCAGTATGCGGATCCGCCTGTTCCCAAAAAAACAGAAAATTTGCATGCTCCAACTCTTCGAGAAACTGGTCATCGGCCGGCGAGAGCGAATTGGGATCCCTAGGCTGGTCTGCGTCGGCCGCCTGCAACAAGGCATTGTTGCAGGGGCTAGTCAAAAGGGCAGTACTTGCTCCCCTGCAGCAAGCCTGTAATATTTTCCGACGCGACAACATCCGGTGATTTCGAGGATCGATGTATCGCACGCTGGGTACTCATCTTTAGAGATGCGAAAGCTTGCGGTATGCTACAAACCTTCACAAATTGGAGGCTGGCGAGAAATGGTTTCCGCTGGGATTCATCGAATAGAATGTGACCGTCCCTAGCGCGCTTGTCAGCCGGAAGACGGGGGTTTGGGCGATGGCAGGCGCTGTCGGGGTGATTTTGGCCTTTAGCGTCTATTTCGCCTCTAAGCCCAAGGACTTGCGGTCGATAACCGGGGCTGTCCTGCGCCAAGATCCTGACTTCGGCAAGCAGCTTCCGATCGCGAATGCG
Source organism: Bryobacterales bacterium (assembly GCA_963745995.1). GTDB lineage: Bacteria > Acidobacteriota > Terriglobia > Bryobacterales > Bryobacteraceae > Palsa-187. The sequence continues at coordinate 885,523 of CAVUZF010000003.1, read as the reverse complement.
CAAATTTCTTTAGGCGATCATCTTTCAGATAGTGCGGTGAGCTCCGACTCCGCCGGCAGGTTCCAGCTCATGCTGCGATCGGGCGTCCGCGTCGGGCAGATGGCTACGCTTCGTGTTCGCCATCCGGGCTACCGGCCCATGGACCTTTCCGAATATCTACTGGACCGCTTATACATCGTTCGCATGGTGCCGATTAACCAGGGTTCTGATGCGAGCCTTGCCCCGCCCCTGGTTTTGTCGGATATTCGGGTGCGTTCGGCCACCAGAAGTGAAATCTCCGTGAATGCGGGCAGCGCGCTAAAGACCTTTGAGGTGGTGAATACCGGCGACGTACCTTGCGATCGCCGCAGGCCTCTGCTCACCGGATGGTAAATGGAAGGCGGCCATCGGGGGCGCGTCGCTCGATGCCGGAGAAAACAACGCATTCCACGACGTGCGCGTTTCCTGCATTGCGGGTCCGTGTCCCTTTACCAAAATTGAAAAGGATTCCTTCTCCGACGGCGGCAGCCATATCGGCGTAACCGTTCGAAACTGGTCCGATACCACCACGTTTCTGCTGGAAGCCGAAGTGACACATACCACCAGCGGCGATGTGATCCTTCAGTCCTTTCCTGCGATCTTCGACCGCACGATGAGCTTCACCTTGCCGGCGTCAGCTCAAGGGCCAAGCATAGAGGCCGCCGTTAATGGAATGGAAATTGTTTTTCCGCTCGGCCCCACGTTAGATTTGTCGTGGGCCGCCTGCACGGTCAAGGCATCAAGCGACGGCACGAAACTCTACCGCTGTGTCCTCAAACCTGGATACCGGTTTCGGTGATAGATCAAAGCGCTGCGAAAGAGCAATTGTGCAAAGCGGGCCTGGAGCCGCAAACTAGGAATACATGATTTGCTCACACGCGGCTCTCTTGGCTCCCTTGGTCATGGCCGCTCTCCCTGTAGACGGTACTGCTCCATGACCCAGCCGACCTACGCTGCCGCCCGCTTGGCGGCCGACCGTATTCAGCGCCGTCTGACGAGTCATTCGACGGCAGCGCAAGCATCCTCCCAGCAGATCGCCAAGCTGCCCGATTCGTCCACCCTAGCCGCTCTCATCGATGCCGCTTTCTGGACCAGCCTTCGCCGGGAGGAAGGCTACATACCGCGTATTTCGCTGGCCTTCGTCGCACCTGAGCAAGTGAACGACGCCGTTGCCTTCGCCACGACGCGTTCGCTAGAGCCCAAGGATCTGACCAAATTGGCCGCGGCTGTCGAGAGAGTGGGTCTGCACCTCGGCGTGTGGCCGGAGCGCGATGACCTTCGCGTGTGGGGCATCACGCGAAACCTCCCGCCTTTTTGCATGGTTCTGGAAGTTATTCTTCCTGGCCTGCTGGTTGTGAAACAGAGTCCTTCTGAGGAATCCGGCAAGTTCATGAACGTCGCCGTACTCCAAGGAGACGACATCAAGATCATCGATCCCCAGGCTGCGGCCAACCCAACTTATCCCACGCTGCTCGCATCCCTGTTCCGCTTGGAAGCCCCGGCCGCAGGTGCGGCGGTGAATGTTCTTCTTGAGCTAGCGGTGTCCATCCGGGCGCACGGCCGGGGTGGCACGCTGCTGGTAGTCCCGGCCGAATCCGATGCGTGGACTGAGTCGATCCTTCAACCGATCACGTATTCGGTCGCATCTGCTTTCTCTCGTCTTGCGGATCTGATGCGAAGAAATGCCGGTAACAAGCCAAGCCGGCGGTGGGAGGACGCGCTAGGCCGGGCCGTCGATGGAATTGCAGGGCTCACCGCTGTCGATGGCGCCACGCTAATGACCGCGGATTACGAGCTACTGGCTTTCGGTGCGAAGATTGTCCGCCGCAGGGGCTCGCCACAGGTGGCCCACGTAATTGTCACGGAACCTATCGAAGGCGGGAGCCCGGTGATCGAAGAGCCAGCCCAATTCGGCGGCACGCGCCATTTGTCGGCGGCACAATTTGTTCACGATCAGCGCGACGCGATCGCGCTGGTGGCGTCGCAGGACGGCAGATTCACGGTCTTCGCCTGGTCCCCTAACGAAGAAATGGTACACGCTCACCGCATTGACGCGCTTTTGTTGTAACTCCCGCAGCAGGCGATTGTCATTTGGTCCAGGGAGTTCCGGGACTACTTAGCAACGGATCACTTCGTCACTTGCGCCGCTTTTCGTTCGCGTCCGGCGATAGAATCCGGGAGGGCGAACACGTAGACCATGTTCTCACCGGTGACGTTATCGATTTCGGGCGCCAGGCTGTTCCGGCCGTAGCCGGCCACGACGGCGATATACTGGCGCCCGTCCACCGAGTAGCTGACGGGATAGCCGCAGCACATCGACCCCAGACGGACTTGCCAGATCTTTTTCCCCGTGGCCGTATCGAGGGCGAAGAAGTACCGTGCCGCGTCACCGTTGAAAACCAGGCCGCCCGCGGTAGCCAGCACAGCGGAGTAATTGTAGGCACGCTGCTGATATTGCCAAACCGTGTTGCCAGTGGCAACGTCCACCGCGGTGATCTGGCCGACCGGGTATTTCCCGTCCTTCATTAATGCGACGTTGGGGTTCTGTACTTGCCGCCCCAGGACGTTGTAGGTGGCCTCGGGCGTAGGCTTATTATCGTCTTGCGCCGTCTCGTCGGTGCATATATTCCCGGTCGCCGCGATCATGATGTTCCGCGCGGGGTCGTAGGCGGGTGCAACGTGAGCATCGCGGCCGCCAGAATGGGACGTGCAATAGGAAATCTTTTTGCCGGGGCGGTCATACACCACCTCCTGGTTCATGCTCGCCACGCCGGTTACGGGATCGATGCTCTTGTAGAGGTTCTGCGCGCCGTGAAAGGTTTCGCGGGCGTAGAAGAATTTGCCGGTCTGCGCATTGAGGGCCCAAAACACCGGGTTCTTGCAAGGCATGCCGACGAGCGTGCGCACTTTCTTTTCGGCGACGCTGGGATTGGCCGCGAGCATGCCTTCAGCTTTCGGATTCGGATTCATCGGCGTATCGACGACCATCATTTCGAAGGTGCATTCCTGATCCCAGTTATCCTGCGGCAGGAGCTGGCGGCGCCACACGATTTCTCCGGTGTCGGGCCGCACCGCCCAGCGCGTATCGGTCCCGGCCAAGGTCGCATTCTTGCCGGCGACGCCGCGCTCAAAATCCGAGGCCGGACAGATGCCGCTGGATCCGTAATGCACCAGATTCTGCACCGGATCGTAGACGATCTGGCCCCAAATCCCGGTGCACCAACGGTCCGCAAAAGGTATCCCGCGCCACGTCGCGTCGCCCTCTCCGTCGGGATGAGGAATGACCTCGTTACGCCACAGCTCTTTGCCGGTGGTTATATTGTGGCCGGTGACATAGCAACCGTAAGGCGCGTTCTGGCAACTGCCCCCTGCGATCAGAATGCCGTTGGCGATGATGGGGCCGCTGGTGTTAGCGACATAACCGTCGGTACCGCGCGACGTCTCCCAGGCCACCTTGCCGGTGAGGGCATCGAGCGCCACGACCGCATTGTCCGAGGTCACCGTGAAGATCTTGTCGCCGTAGATCGCGAGGCCACGCTTCGCGATGGAATAATGGTGGCGGATGCTGGCGGGAAGTTTTCGGTCATATTCCCAAATACGACTGCCGGTGACGGCGTCAACCGCTAGAATGGCATCGTTCGGGCTGATCAGATACATGATCCCGTTGTGTATAAGCGGCGATGTTCCGGCACGGCCTCCCGTTGTGGGCAACTGACGGGCCCAAACGAGCTGGAGGCTGTTGACGTTCTCGCGATTGATCTGATCGAGCGGTGAGTAGTTCCAATGCTCCATGTTCCCGCCCAACATCAGCCAATCGGCCGGAGCCGGGGCGTTGAGATCCTTTGTGGTTACCGGAACGAATCTGTCGGTTACTCCCTGAGCGGTCAGTCTACTTCCTAAAGCGAGAATCAATAGTCCGGCCATTTTCTTCATAATGCAACTCCTCAAGTTCTAAACCCACTAAAGCCAAGTGAAGCAGGCGGTACAAAAGCGCCCGGCGCCATTCTTCCAATAAAACTGCGTGCCCGAACGGATGAGAGCAGTGGAAAATGCAATTCAGCTCAGTTTACCCGATCAAAAGATCAGCGTGTGCCTGGGTGAGCGGTGGAACCTAGGATCGATGCTAAGATCGGGAAATAGACGTCTCCGTGAAAGGCATGGATCTCCAACTCCATCAGCGTGAGAAAGAAGGGGTTCAAATTCTTGATTTGCACGGACACTTGATCGAAGGTGCTTCGGAGGCAAGACTGCGCGCCGTGATCGTCGAATTGGCCGAGGCCAGGACGGTGAACGTCATCCTCAACTTCGCGGGCGTGGCGGAGATCGATACTGACGGAGTAGGCGCCTTGGTCTTTTGTGACGCACGCCTTAAGCGGGCCAGCGGGGCGCTAAGACTGCTTAATGTCAGCGTACGTCATCTCGACCTGATGGTCCTTACAAAGTTGGACACGATATCCGAGGTTTTCACCGACGAACAGGATGCGGTAAACAGTTTTTTCCCGGACCGTGCTGCCCTGCGCTACGATATTCTCGAGTTCGTTGAGGAGACGGATAAAGGTCCGGCGCCAGACCTTGCGAAATAGGTCGAATCGATCGTCTGATTGCGCTTCGCAAACTTCAGGCACCCATTCACGTCGCATCACTCAGCGATAGATTTCCAATCTTTTATTAAGTGCTCTGCCGTCCTCCATGCCAGCGCCTGAGCTGTCAAGGTTGGATTGCGGGCACCGCTGGTTCCCATCACCGACGCGCCCAGGATGCCAAGGTTGGGTGCTTCGTGCGAAAATCCCCAACGGTCCACCACATTGGTCTCCCGGTTGTCGCCCATGCGCGTCCCACCATAAGCATGGGTAGTCAGGCTGGGGACACCGGGATCCGCGGCCTCAACGGCCATGGCGCCCGCTTCGCGGAACCATTGCTCCATCTTTTTTTGGGCGTAACGGACCGCGCTGGTTTCATTTTGCTTGACGCCTCCCGTGGTGATCCGGCAAACTGGGTCGCCCAGTGGGTCTTTCACGGACGGATCCAGATCGAGGTAGCAGGTCTCATACGGAAAGGTGGATGTCTGCAGATAAGTGTTGGCGACGCGGGCTGCGTTCTCGTGCACGAATTTCTTCCAAGCAGAGCCCCAAGCAGGGGCTTTACCGTAAGTGTCCATTCCCGCCGCTTCGATGGCGTGGCGCTCCGTGCGCACGTGCAAACTGGTACCTCCGATGAAACCCAGGCCGCTGTGATCGTAGGCGTCATCGGCGAAATCGTCCACCGTGATTCCCTGCGCCGGCAAGCCGTACCAAATATTCACATCGAAAGGAAACAACGCCGTGAGCGCACCGGTTTGATAATGCGCAAAGAAATGTCTGCCCACCTGGCCGTGATTGTTGGCCAGGCCGTTGACATAGGCGCGCGATTTCGAAAGTAGAAGCAGCCGGGTATTCTCGTAAGTGTAGCCGGCCAGCAAAACGACTTTAGCAGGCTGAAAAAACTCTTCGCGATTTCGTAGATAGCTGACGCCCGTAACGCGGCCGTTGGCATCCGTAACGATGCGTGTCACGTGCGCTAGATCGAAAATCGTCAGGTTCCTAGTCTTGACCGCCGCCGGAATGGTTGTGACCGCAGTCGAGTTCTTGGCATTGACATGGCATCCACCGGCGCCGCAATACCCGTGATACGCGCACCCAGACCGATTATTGCGCGCTTGCGAATTGATCGCGGCCGGCGGATGAAACGGGTGCCAACCCAAACGGCGCGCCGCCTCGGCCATGTGATCGATAAATTCCGTGCTGCGTAAGGCAGGCATGGGATACTCACGCTGCCGCGGACCTTCGAAAATATTACCGCGCGGATCGATAGTGCCCTGAATGTTACCCGCCTTACCGGAGACACCCAGTTCCCACTCAACAGCGTCGTAGTATGGTTCCAGTTCGTCGTAGGTAATGGGCCAGTCTTCGAGCGTCGAGCCGCTAGGAATGGCGCCTGCGCCATAGCGCTGGATGGTTTCAGAGCGCGATTTGAAGTCCCATGGCTTCAGCCTCCAACTTTGCGCCCAGTAATGAATCGAGGTGCCACCCACCGCGTTCATCATTGGATGTTGGGCAGCCTGGCGTGCGGTTTCAGATGCGGTCACGCGGATGGTGGGGATCTCACGCTGCGCCTTGGGAACCGAAGTCACGCGGCGCCGAATATTGTTATAGATCTCGTCGGAGCGGTAGTCTTTCGGCCCCATCCAGGTGCCGGCTTCAATACCGGCAACCTTTAATCCAGCGCGAGCCAGCGGCAGAACCGCTACACCGCCGGCGGCACCTAACCCGATCACCGCTACATCCACCGTCTTCAACCGTGTAGCCATAATTCCGTCCTGTGGGCGGCACCTGATACTCGGTATTTTAGAACAGGAAATAGGTTGAGCGGCCGCTCGTCTCTTTGGTTGTGCTAAAATTTTGCGCATCGCTGTTATCGGCGGGTGGCGACGGAGCAGACGCACCATACTGGCAGTGGCCCGCGTATTTGCTCAGACGGCTGGACCAGGAGGATCTACGATGTCTTTCTTCGAAAAAGGCGCCGTTCGCATTCATTTTGAGGAAGCCGGTTCTGGGTTCCCACTGTTGCTCATTCCCGGCGGGGGATTGAACTCGACGATGTCCTTCTTCGCCAGCGGTGCGCCGTTTAACGCGATTGACGAATTCAAGGCGGAGTACCGCTGCGTGACGTCGGACTTGCGCAATGCCAATGGCGGACAGTCCTCGGGCCCGCTCGAAATCGATCGGCCATGGGATTCCTACGCCGACGATCACCTCGCTCTGATGGATCATCTGGGCATCGAGAAGTTCATGGTGATGGGATTCTGCGTGGGCGGACCCTTCATCTGGAACCTGTTGCGGCGGGCGCCGGATCGCATCGCCGCGGCGGTATTGGCGCAGCCCAGCGGATCGCGTCCGGAGATGCGCGATCTTTTCTACGAAACGAATATGACGGGCTGGGGGCCGGAATTGGTGAAGCGCCGGCCTGAGATCACGATGGAAACGGTCGATAAATTTCTAACGAAGATGTACCGCACTAATCCCGACTTCGTCTTCACCGTAACGCGGGATTTCGTGCGTCATTGCCAAACTCCAGTGCTGATCCTGCCGGACGATATTCCGGCGCATCCCTATGCCGTTGCGATGGAAGCCGCTATGCTTGCTCCCAAAGCCGAAGTGAGCCTGTACCCGTGGAAGGAACCCAAGGAACGGATTCCCCTGGCGGTTCGCCAAATACATTCTTTCCTGCGGGCGCACCGTCCTGCTTGAGCGGCGTCCCTTCATGAGAACGGTGCCCAGCATACCGGCGGGAGCGGAGCCGCTTCTCACCGTGGACGATCTCCTGTGGTTCCTGTATCTTTATCCGCTGCGGATTCTCTCGGCGATTAGTCCGCGGATTCTTCTCTATTCGATTGGCAAGCTGTCGTGGTTTCGCGCGCGGAAACGGCGGGATGCGGCCGAGCGCCGAATGCTGAAAGCCCAGTGCCCCGGCATCCCGCGCGATCAAATACGGCACATTGCTGGTAAGTTTCTGGCGAACTCCGCGGTCCGCATGCTGGATGACCTGGTGGTAAGCTGGCCGTCTTATGCGCGAAAATTGCGCTGCCGCGAAATCGAGGGCCTCGATCATCTGGAACGCGCCATGTCAGGAGGCAAAGGAGTAATTTTGCTGACAGTGCACTTTTGCGCCATTCGGATTGCCAAACAGCACCTTGCCGGCATCGGATATCCGATTCTCACTGTGCGCGACGAAATCGCGGAGGGGGATTGGTGGGGACGGCTCGGGCGCCGCATTCTAGCACCGCGCCGCATGGAATTCTTACAGGCCATCATGGGGGAGTCTGTTAATGTTCAGGATCCGGGCTGTGTCCTGAAAATCGTGGGCCGGCTTCGGGCGGCCGGCCTGGTTAATATTCATTTCGACGGACTGGCTGGAGCCAGAACCACGACGTTTGCCTTTCTGGGCCGGCCACGGAATTTTTCGACCGGGATCTTTGACATCGTGCGCCTGTCAGGCTGCGCGGTGGTCCCGATGCTCTGCCTGGGACGAAGCTCGGATTTCCGCATTGTCTTCGGCCCTGCGCTCCAGACTGTGCAGACAACCGGCCGCGATGAGTTTATTCGAGCCAACCTTCCGGCATTCGTTGAGACCATGGAACAACAGATTTTGAAGCACCCGGAGGAGTGGGAGCAATGGATGAGCATTTAAACGGCTCCCTCGACACCATGGCGCGGATCCGGAGAGTCTTCGTCGAGTCGTTACATTTGAATGTCCGCGATGACCAGGTCCCGTACGAACAGATGCTGGGAGAAGTCGCCATCCTCGATTCCATTGCGCTCCTTGAGTTCGTCACCGCGGTTGAAAAGGAGTTCGGGATTCGAATGGAGCCGGAACTTCTGGACTTTGACTTTCTGAGAGACTTGCCGGGGCTCGCTTCGTATATCGAACACCGGATAGAAGCCGCAGGTGCCGGGGCGTGAACCAAGATTTCCTCGAGATCGAACGGCACGCAGCGGAGACTCCCGCGGCCCTCGCGCTCGTTTCCACGGGGGGCACTGCGCTGACTTATCTGGAACTTAATCGATGCCTCGCCGCCATGCGGCGTGAAGCGATCGATGCGGGCCTGGGCCCAGGCGAGGTTGGCGCGATCGCGTTGCCGAGCGGGACGGATCTCATCACGGCACTATTGGCGGTTGCCGGTATCGCAGCCGCTGCGCCGCTCAATCCGTCGTTTACCGAGAGTGAGTTTCGCTATTCTTCTGAAATCGGTTGAATCCGCGGATGGTCATTGTTCCCGAGGGAGCGCCGACACCGGCAGCGTCTCGCGGCAGACACCTTGAATATTCCCGTGCTAAAGATGCGTTCGCCGAGGACCTTTATTCGCTCCCTGTCCGATAACAGGGCGAGCGCCCCGCTGGTTCGCGCAACCGAAGCGGCACTGCTGCTGTTCACTTCGGCAACGACTGGCAGTCCCAAATTAGTTCCGCTGACACAGGCGAATCTGCACGCGTTGGCGGGTCGCGATATCAAAGTACTGCCACTGAGCGCGACCGACCGCTTCTTGAGCTTGATGCCGCTGTTCCACATGCAGGGTCTGTCGGCGGCGCTGGCGCAGTTACTTTGCGGGGGCACCGTTATCAGCACACTCGGGATTCAACCCCACGACTTTTCTGGAGTGGCTCGAGCAATTCCGGCCTACCTGGTTCACCTCCAGCCCTCCGCTGAACCGGTCGATTCTCGGGATGGCGCGCCAGCATCCGGAAGTTTTCCAGCGCGCGCCACTGCGTTTTATTCGTACGGCGGGTGCGTCGCCCCAACCCGAAGTGGTCACATCGCTTGAAGAATGTATTGGCGTTCCCGTGTTGAACGGCTATGGGCTCACGGAAACCGGTGGCGTGACCCGCAATACGGCGGATGCTCGAAAAAACGGATCGGTGGGCCGGACTTCCGGTTTGGAAATAGGCATTATGGATGCAGCTCGGGAAGCTCGTCGCGAACGGGGAAGAAGGCGAAATAGCGGTGCGCGGATCGTCGGTAACCTCCGGATACCTGGATGACGCGGAAGCCAATCTAGCTTCCTTCCGCGACGGGTGGTTTCGCACGGGAGACATCGGCCGCCTAGACAGCGAGAACTTCCTATTCATCACGGGGCGGCAGAAAGAAATGATCGATCGGGGGGGCGAAAAAATCCTTCCGCAAGGGGTGGAGGACGTGCTGGCAGCACATCCTGCGGTGGCCGACGCCGCTGTGTTTGCAGTTGCGCATCCCACGTTGGGAGAAGACATTGCCGCCGCTGTAGTGCTACGCGAAGGAGCCTTTGCAACCGCGCTGGAACTGCGCCGGTTCGCGGCCACCCGATTGGCCGCTTTCAAAGTTCCGCGCCGCATCGAGTTTTTAGACAAGATTCCGCGAACCTCGACGGGAAAAGCTCAGCGATCCCTGTTGGCGGAGCAATTTAGGACACCGTCTTCCAGCTTGCTCCTGAAGACCTCGGAGGCCGCGGACTAACGGGCTCCGGCCAGCTTGGAGAGACCCGTCCTCGCGATTTCGTTGTATGGCTCGCTGTTCAGTGCATCGTGGAAGTCAAGGCTCGCTCGAGCGTTATCGCCGGTTGCCAGGTAAATCATTCCTCGCTGCGCGTGCGCCGGTGCGTATTTCGGATCCAGCTTTAGCGCCAACTCGAAAGCGGCAAGCGATTCCGGAATGTGCCCCAAATAGGCTTCGAGGTGTCCGATTTCGGTGTAGGTGCTGGATGTAGGATGCATGGCGGCGGTCTTATGAAGCATGTCCAACGCCAGATCATAGTTCTGCATCACTTCGTAAACCGTAACCCGGCTCAAAAGCGTCCGTTCCGTCACGCCGTCCATCTTGTCAAGCACGTCATCCTCGGCCATCGCCTCCGTGAACCGGCGCCGCCGCATGTAACTGTTTGCAAGATCGATGTGCGCCCGCTTGTTTCCCGGATCTTTTTTGAGTACGTCCTGCCAAAAGACAGTGTCATCTCCCCACACCTGACTTCTTTGAAATGTCAGGACGCCCGCAAGAACTAAGACGGCTACAGATCCCACCTTCAATACTGCAGGGTCAAGTTGGTAGCCGTCCAAGATCGCGACTAGGGCCAGGATGAGGCCGATTATTGGGGTGTACATTCTTCTTTCGGCCAGCGCGTCCTTGATAGGGATTACGGACGATGTAGGTAATAGCAGTAGAACAAACACCAACAATCCGAAAGAGAGGAGGCGCGAGCGCCGAAAAGACCAAACGATCCCTCCCACTAGAACCAGAATTCCAAGCACACTTAGCCAGGCACCATTATCGGCGAAAGAACGATAGAACGGGATTTGCCAGTCGCCGCTTTGGCCGGCAGGGATCAAGAAAAGTCTCAGGTATGTAAGGATTGCGCGGCACTGGGTGAGGGCGTATCGAAATGATGTTACGTTTTCTAACGACAGACCAGCGCTGGGCGCATTGTTAAGGGAGCGGATGATGGCGGCGGCCGCCACCAGACCGCCGACGACGACCGGCGCGTAGAGTTTCCAGCGGTCCCGAATTTGATCGTGAAGACTGGCATGATTCCAGTAGAAATCGGTAACCAACAGCAGGGCGGGCAGACTGATGGCACTCTCTTTACCCAGCAGCGCCGCCGCGGTCAGAAGAAGTATTTTGAGCGCGGTGGCAAGAGTCGTCCGGCTTTCAAAATGATTGAGGAAAACCAGCCACGCGCTTACGAGAAAGAAACCTGAAATCAGTTCAGAACGGCCTGCGATGTAAGCAGCCGACTCACTTTGCAGCGGGTGCAACAGGAAAAGACCAGCTCCGAATAGCGAAAACAGGAAAGCGTTTTTCTCGATCGAGGCTAGCTTGAGCAGCTGCCGCAAAACGAAGAACACCATCACGGCTGTCGCCGCATGAATCAGCAGATTGACTGCATGATAAGAAAACGTCGCCGTTCCGGAAATCGCGTAGTTTAACCAATAGGAGGCCATCAGCAGCGGACGAACACCGCCGATCCAGAAGCCTGCAGGCATTCTTGCCGCGCCCGGGTCGCTGAAGGGGAGGTGGAAATCGTCGAAGATTATGGGGCCGTTTAAGGACGGCAAATACACCAGGCCCGCAAGTATCAGGGCCGCCGAGAACAACTTGGCCCAGAGCCATGAGCGACCCATGGGAAGCACTACGGCTGAAGGTACAGCAGCAGAAGATTTGCTTGTCGCCTTTTTTTTGACCTTAGATGCCATGACGCATTCTTATTGGATACGGCGGCAGATCCAGCTGACAATCAATTTTAATGGAAGCGAACAATGTTAGTCCAGTTAAGGGGCATTGCCGATTCATATGGACAGAAGTGTTTCAAGGGTCTGCCGGGCGGTACGCTCCCAGGTGAAGGAGCACGCTTGCCGCGGGCCGGATTCAGTGAGCGCTTGCCTCAGACGCTCGTCTTGCGTAATTCGATCGAGCGATGCCGCGATGGCGTCTTCATCAAAAGGATCGAAGAACAAGGCGGCATCACCCGCACTCTCACGCAGCGGAGGAATATCGGAACAAGCTGTCGGAATACCCGCGGCGAGCGCTTCGAGGACGGGCATGCCAAACCCCTCGAACGTCGAGGGGATCACGCAGGCGTACGCGTGCGCATACAATTCGTACAATTCCTCCCGCGGGATCCATCCGGTGAGATGTACAGTATCGTCCAAGCGAAGTTCCGCGATCAAAGCTCTGACGGCGTGAGCGTGAAAGCCAGCCATTCCGGCGAGCACCAGCCGCTCGCGGCGAGGCCGCCGTGCATAGGCCCGAAGCAAGCGCTCATGATTCTTATGCGGGTGCAGAGTGGCCACGTAGAGCAAATACGGTTCGATAGAAGAACGGTCCAATGCGAAAAACCGTTGCCCCACGCCGTGCGGGATGACCGTGATGCTTTTGCTGCCGATCCGATAGAAGTTTTGCAGATCCGCGCGAGTGGCTTCAGAAGCCGCGATCAAGTGCCGCGAACGATGTGCCGCCGCCCATAGAAACAGACGCCAAAAGGGCAGGTCTAAACGCTGGAAATATTCAGGGTGACGCTTGTGCTGCAAATCGTGGAACAGCGTAACCGAAGGGCAAGGCGCAAGCCAAGGCAAAGTGAAACCAGGGTTGAACAAGACGTCCAGACGATAGCGGGCCGCTTCGAGGGGCAAAACGGTCTGTTCCCAGAGAATGCGGGCCGGGCGGAACTTCGCCCGCACGGCCTGCGCCTTTCGGTGGAAGTTGGCTTGGCGGGGGACCAGGTCGGCACCGGTGTCGCGGTTGGTAAAAATGAAATACAGATTGTTGGTATCGATGCGCGCAAGAGCTTTCAACAGCTCACTAAGGTAGATCTCCGTACCCCCCACGCCGCCGGGAATCAGATAAAGTGCATTGACACCGATACGCGCCACGGGCTTAACGGTGAGCCTGGTGCGGGGTCTGTTTCATCGAACAGATTGGCCTAGCTTGGCGCGCGTTCCGTGGGCGCCTGCCGCGTCAGCCCGCAAGGGTGGGTTATTCGTTGCACTTTGTTCCGTCAAGGAAAGGCGATACTCGAGAATCGCCACCCGTTGAGCCAGTTTGATGCTGGAGTCCTTGAGTTGAGAAAGTCGCAAAGAAAAGGCGAAAAGCACACCCAGAAATACCACGCCGCAGACGGTGAGAAGTGTAACCGCCAGATCGGGGATTCTTAGAGCGACCGCAATCCTTTGATCCAAGCTCTTCCATAAGGAAAGAACCAGAAGGGCCAGCCCTGCTGCGAGCCAGCTTATCGAATATTCGACACGAATGTGTTCGCGCCGGACCGAAGCCAAAACCAGTCCGATCAAAAGCAAACTCGAGACAGTCATCACGCCAAGCAAACGGTCCATGGTGCTTATTTTCTCAAAACCCGCCAAATCCGGCCGCCCGGAAACAACAGTACGTTCACGAACACACCTAATAATACATGCACCGGGAAATAAAATGCCTTGACCGCCGTAATCGAACTCTTGCCGGCGCGACGCTCGCGGATCCGGCAAGGAACTTCCAGGAAACGGAAACGCCGGCGCTGCAGCACCACTAACGCCTCGATTTCAGGGTATTCCAGAGGGAACGCGCGAGAGAACACATCCAGCGCTTTGCGATTGACCCCGACGAATCCCGATGTTGGATCGCTCACGGGCCGCCCCACGATGGGACGAAGTATGGACCGGAATAGAGCGATGCCCAAGGCCCGGCACCATCCGCCCCGCCAAAGAACGGTTCGCGGATTTTCGACGTTCAGGAACCTCGAGCCGATCACCATTTCGCAATTCTCCTGCTGAAGCGCCGTAAGAAGCGCAGGAATGTCCTTGGGATCGTGCTGGCCGTCGCCATCGACGCGAATCACATAGTCGAAATCCAGTTCGAAGGCTAGGCGATAACCCGCTTGCACGCACCCTCCGAGGCCAAGGTGATGTGGCAAAGGCAAGACCGACGCGCCGATCCGCTGCGCTTCACGGATGGTGTGATCCTCTGAGCAATCGTCAACAACCAAAATAGTTGCGTCCGGCACCACCGCCCGAACTTCTTCGACCACACTTGCAACCGCGCCTTCCTCGTTATATGCAGGAATCAGAATCATCAGCTTGCTCACAACCAGGCCACCCGGCGGAGCGAGATGCTGTTTTTTTCGATCAGCCCCAGCAATTCGTTCGAGCTGATGCGGCGCGATTTTCGAATGCGGCGCCGTTCCGCTAGAAGATAGGGCAACCGCCACAGCGTCGCGGCGTATGCACGAAGAACCAGGAAAGGCAGCATGGCGGTGGAATGTCCGGATTGGCGAAACTCTGCTCCCTTCCCCTGTCCGGCAAGAATGGCGATCAAATGCCACAAGTAACGCATAGCGGAGGCGAACGGGACTCGCCACAGCAACCGAGCAGGAAAATTCTTAAGTACCGTGTACAGACGATTACGCTCGATATAATACGCCTTAAGCGGCGTCGCGCGACCGGCAGAGTACGAATAGGAGTGTTCAACTACCGCTCCCGGTACATAGCAGCAGTCCCATCCGGCCCAGCGCGCGCGCAGTCCCAGATCGGTATCCTCGCAGTACAGAAAAAAGTTCTCGTCAAAAAGACCGATGCGATCAAGCATACTTCTGCGGTACAGTGCGGCCGAAGCGCTCGGGAAAAGAGCGGCCCCGCTCTCCATAAAGTCAGCCGCCGGTTGCTCGTGACCACGCTGTTTGCTCGAACCGTCGGCAGCGATCAACATTCCGGCCGAATCCAAAAGTAAGGTTCCCATTAACCGTACCTCGCAGGCGAACATGCCGGCGTGCGGATTTGCTTCCGCACAAGCGATCAGGGTTTCGAGCCAGCGCCGGTCAGCAATCGTGTCGTCGTTAAGGATTGCCACGTAGACGGCGTTGGAATTGCGAATCCCCTGGTTCGCCGCGACCGCGAATCCTACATTGCGCCGATTCACGATCACACGCGTGCGGCTGCCAAAAGCACGGGCCCGTCCCGCACCGCTGTTGTCGACCACCACGATGTCGAAGAGATCGAGAGTCTGCAGTTCCAGCGAGTTCAGACACTTCTCCAAAGCGTCGCCGACAGCCAGTGTGGGAACGACAACCGTGACGATCGGATCCGGCAAGATATAATTCTATCCTTTCGAACCGCGCGGAATGCTGCCCAACGCCGTCTCGAAAAAGGCCCATGACTTCGAAGCGCAGTCCTCCCAACGATAGTGCTCGGCCTGGCGTCTTGCTTTGACAGAGAGGCTTTCCCGCTCCGAGGGAGACAACAACAATCGGGTCATAGCCGCACGAAGTTCCTCGGTACTCTTGGGATCAATCAACAACGCTGCATCGCCGGCGATCTCAGGCATAGACGCGACGGACGAAGTGATGACTGGAAGACCGGCTGCCAGGGCCTGCGCCACGGGGAGTCCGAATCCCTCGGATAGGGAAGGATAGACAAACACAGTGGCGCCTCGGGTAAGCCCGGGCATGTCTTTCTCCGCCATGTAGCCCAGATAGCGCACGCCGTTGCCGCTGCTTTTCAGGCGTTCCACCGTCGCTTGGGAGGCCCAGCCGGCCATGCCCACGACCACTAGATCGAACATTTCCTTTAGAGATGGAGCCAACAAAGCGTAGGCATCCAGCAAGGAATCCAGATTCTTTCGCGGCTCAATGGTTGCGCAGAACAGAATATAGGGACGCTCCAGCTTGTACTTCCTGGCGACTGCGTCCGCTTCTTGCGGAGTTACTTGAAAGTAGGGCTCCGGCACGCCGTGGTGAATCACGTCGATTTTATCGCCGGGGATCCGCAAGACCTTGATAGCGTCCTGGCGAGTATGCTCGGATACAGCGATCAAACGGTCCGCTTTCTTGACGATCGTTTCCGCGAACGCCTGGTCTGACGCTATGTTGCCTCGCGTGTGCATCTCGGGCATAGTCCAGGTTGTCAAATCGTGCAGGGTGGCGGTGATCGCCTTGGCGTTTCGCGGGAGGCTCCGCGCCAGGTTAGATGCGTGAAAAACGTCGCAGGTAGGTCCTAAGGGAAACAACCCGCGATTGAGGGCCAGCATCGCAAGATGTAATGCGGTTGGAAGCAGCGGCTTAACCGATTGTCGATGATCCAGCTCCGGCAGGCGCCCGATCATTGGAAAGATTGTCAGCTTGTGAGAGGAGTTCGACGCCTGCAAACTCAGCAACCAGTGATAGAGATACGTTTTCACTCCTGCGGAACGCACTAAAAGCGGAGCTCCGTCGATGCAGACCCGCATACCTGAGGCGTGATTCACTTAAGCCCTTTGGCACGTGCCAGCGGCGCTCCTGAATCCTTGTAAGCCTTAATGACCTCCCGCGCCGGGCCGATTTTTACAAGCCGGCCGTGATCCAGCCACAGGGCGCGGTCGCAAAGATTTTCCAGCGTCTCAAGCGAATGCGATACACACAGCAGCGTCTTGCCGGCGTGGCGAAAGTTCGAGATTCTCTCCATCGATTTCGCGTAGAACTTCTGGTCGCCAACGCCTAACATTTCATCGACGATCAGTATGTCGGGATCGACATTGATTGCGACAGAAAAAGCCAAGCGCAAGATCATTCCCGAGGAGTAGGTGCGAAGCGGCTCGTCGATAAAGTCGCCTACTCCTGAGAACTCCACCATGCGATCGAAAGTTTTTTGAGCCTCCCGCCGCGTCAGCCCCAGCACGGCCGCATTGATATGAACGTTCTCCGCCCCGGTAAGATCAGGGTGAAAGCCAGCGCCTAATTCGAGGAGCGCAGCCATACGGCCTTCGAAGGTCACTTTCCCCGCGCTGGGGGCACACACTTGGGTGACGATGTTCAGCAAAGTGCTCTTGCCCGCGCCGTTGTGCCCGATGATTGCCAGGCTCTCGCCGGTCTCTACTGCGAACGAGACATCCGTCAGCGCATAAAACCGTTCCTTGGGCGACCGGCGCAGCAAATGCAGGACCCGGTCACGCAGCAGCATCCGGCCGGAGTGCTGGTAAAAATACTTCGAAACATCGGCAAAGCTTACGGCTGGCATAGGAATCAAATATGGTCGCAAAACGCGCGCAGCAAAAGGATGTTACCGTGCCACATAGTTGAAGTCACTCACCGGGAACGCGCGACCCACCGGCCTCTTCATCTCTGGTCCGCAGCCTGATAACGGTGTAGCGGCGTTTTGTCGCCGGGAGGCCACATCGTACTCGCCGAACCAGGGCGATAGAATGTCACGGTCATGCTGCGCCGCGAAGGTACCGATGGGTTGACGACGCGAGATACGGCGTGCCAGGAGTTGTCAGATCGGACCAGGACAGACGAATAGCCGACGATGGGCGAAATCTCGGCCGCCACATCCGATAAATCGGCGGAACGCAGAATAGTAAGGCAGCCGCCGTCCGCCGGATTCCACGAACGGTTGAAATACAGCACGTGAGTTACGATTTTCTCCGGCAGGTCTTTGTGCGCGTCCAGGTTGCCACCCGGACCGTAATGGCAAACGTTGGCTTCCATAGGCACTTTTGTCAGATCGTATCCAGTCAGGGCCGACATGGCTGCGCGGTACTCCGGGGACAGCAAGTCGCCGGCCAATGCCAGCCACGCTTCGCTCAACTCCTTAGGGTAGGAGACAACCTTCGCGCCCATTCCAATCAGCGAGCGCGCCGAATAAAGGTATTCCCGTTCGCCGCCATAAGCGGACACCAGCTTGAAATGGTCGCAGGGATACGTCGCGGCCAACTTCTCGGCGTCATCGGGTGTGTACAGATCGGTGATTACGGTCCAGCGGTAAGGATCAGTCTCCAGGTGGTGATTTTTTATCCGCTCCAGGTTAATCAATTGCGTCCTCCAAGCCGCACGTCGGTTGCCATATGGTTCAGTCTACCCTGTCACTCTGCCTTCGCTGCAAGCGCGGTCACTGCGATAATGGCCTGATAAATACTTATGCGGATTCGAGACCGGAGGCATATCCGTCTTTTGTGCAGTTGTGACCGCTACAACTATGGCGACCTCCTCTTTCCGATCGTTACTCGCACGGCGCTGAAGGCCCTTTTGGGCTCGAATCACCGCTATGATTTCGCCCAGTACGGATTGGCTCGTAGCGATCTAAGCGTTTACGGCGCACTGCCTTCGATGGGCATCCGCGATCTCTACAGAGATGCCAAAGATGGAGACGTCGTGTTGTGGCCGGCGGCGAGAATCTCGCGCAGACATGGTTCGTGATGCATCTCACGCTGCTCAACGCCCAAGCGGCGGCGAAATGGGAGACGTACCCCAGATGGCTCGGCGCCGCCCTGGTTGAAAAGCTTTCCCGAGTGGCGTTATCGGGGACGTCAACAATTTCCTTACATCGTTTCTCCGGATCAATTCACGGCCGGAGTGCGCGTGATGTATAACTCGATGGGCGGCTGGCCGCTGCGGTCCTATCCGCCGTCAAGCCAGCAGGCGATCGCCGGCTCTTTGGGGAAAGCTTCGTTTATTTCCGTTCGCGATCAGGAATCCGCTTCGATCCTGCGGGAGCTTAATCCTTCTTTATGCATTCACACGGCTCCGGATTGCGTATTTTTGGTGGCCGATCTTCTGCCCCGGGAGAAGCTTGCTGAATTAGCGTCTCCTGCGGTGCGGGAGCTGCTTCAGGATGCCGGCGAGTACTTTTGCTTTCAATGCAATCCTCGTTATGGACGAACGAATCGAGAAGAGCTGAAGCAGCAATTACTGGCCCTGAGCTCCCAAAGTGGGTTGAATATTTTGCTCACTCCGATCGGACGCATTCACTCGTTTGAAGACGACGTCTTTCTGTCTTCTCTTGCGGCTGAGATGGGAGACCGCGTCCGCGTACTTCCGCCTTCGGCCACGGTCTATGACATCCTCTACACGCTAGCCTCGGCGCGCCTCTTCTGCGGGACCAGCCTGCACGGCGTCGTAACCGCTATGCCTTACGGCGTGCCGTTCGTTCCTCTGCTGACGTGAAGATCCCAAGCTGCGAAACAACCTGGAGAGCTGGGAGGTCGGTATTCCCTTCCCTCCCGCGCCAGCCTCGGACCTCGCCGCGCAAGCGTGCCGTTCACTCGAACTAGGCAGCCCTTTCGTCGCCGAACATGCAGCGCGTCTGCGCGCTGCCGCCCAGGCCAACATGCAGCATCTGGCCGAGTGTATTTTGGACGGCTGATCTCACTCAGCGAACGGCGAGCCGCACTTCTTCGGTACGCTGCGAATGCATCGGGATAGTAGGGATCGCTCGTGCGCAACAAGTCTCCCCACTCTCTCCTGAAAGTGTTGCTTCTCCGCAAAGATCAGTCCCGCCGCGGCGGGTTCCACATTCGAGATGGGTCAGTTCAATGTGAGGGTCCACCATGACGCGGTAGCCGCTGCGCACGACTTTAAGGCAGAGATCGACATCGTTGTAGTTTACGGGGAAACGTGGGATCGAAGCCGCCAACTTCCTGGAATACATTTCGACGGATTCCCAGACAAGCGCCCGTAACGGCGGAGACGTCGCGGGGCAGTTGCAGGTAATACATGAGATCCGCGCTGTAGGAGCCGCGGCCCGGATGGCCGACACCA
The DNA here is from genome assembly GCA_963745995.1 of Bryobacterales bacterium. GTDB lineage: Bacteria > Acidobacteriota > Terriglobia > Bryobacterales > Bryobacteraceae > Palsa-187. The sequence goes on along the minus strand of CAVUZF010000003.1, from coordinate 865,947 downwards.
TCCTGAAGTCCGAGCACTAAGACCTGCATGTTGGATCGCTCCTGACGGATATAGCAGCCGTCCCCCTACGACTCCTATTTCCGGGCGCAGCAGATGAGCCGCCATCACTTCCAGCCAGTCCGGGCGAATCGGTGTTACGTCGTCGTTAACAAACACCAACAAGTTCGGACCCAGCCGCTTGAGCTCCCAGATTGTTCATCATCGAAAAGTTGAAAGCTCCTTCAAAGGGAACGCGGATGCACGCCGTTCTTTCAAGCAACGGAGCCGAGCGGTCGTCCTTTGCCAGCGATGTGTTCGACCACCACTAATTCCACGTGGGGATAAAGAGTACGTTTCTGTCCCTCAAGGAAAGCAGACAGCCGCTTCGCGGTCGCGCGAACACACCACCAAGCTCACGGGTTTTTGGGTAGAAGGACGGCGAATGTAATAGGTGTAAGGTATCGGGCCATTTTCGACGACGCCCGGGATTTCCCGCCGGGCAATGGTATCGGAGACCGCCCGGTATCCAGCGTCGTGGGCATACGGCTTTGCCTTGAGATTCATCGACGTCGACTGCGGATGCTGTCTCCAGTGATACAAAATCGCGGCGAATATGGCGGATCTTGCGGGCGCGCTCGACCAGCCGCAGCGCCAGGTCATAGTCCTGCGCTCCATCGTACGCGCTGCGGAACCAGCCAGCCTCCTCCACTAAGCCGCGTCTGGCGACCAGCAGATGTCCAAAATACATGCAGGAGGTGAGCAATTCCGGAGACCAATCCGGCTTGAAGGTCGGCCCGCATCGCTCCCCGCTGGGGTTGAGATAATCCTCGTCCGAATAGAGGACATCGACGGAATCTTCCTGGCACGCTTCGACCACGTAATGCAGCGCGAAAGGATGCAGCATGTCATCGTGATCGAGGAAGGTCACGTATTCTCCAGCCGCAAGCTCGCCGGCACCGTTCAGGGCGGCTGAAATCCCGCCATTCGATTCGCGGAAACTCACGCGGATTCTGGAATCAGCCGCTGCCTCGGTGCGCAGGTACTCTCGAACCCAGGATTCGCTCGACGCGTCGTCGCAAATGCAGAGTTGCCACTTCTCGTAAGATTGCGCTTTGACCGAAGTGATGGCCTGATCGAGCCATTCTTTCCGCGGCTGATAGGTGGGGATGAGAATACTGACTGTGGGTTGGAAATGCCACGCCCGCCGCGATCTCCTGATGAGCTTGCCGCGACGGCCACCGGCGACTTCCTCGCCTGAAACCCATTGCGCATATTCGATTTCAATGGCCCGCGCCCTGTGGCGGCCGAAAGTCCGCAGATAGAGCGGGTGAAAGGGCGAGTGGAGCAGAAGCTGCCCAGCCCTTCTTCTTTTGCTTTTCCGCGACCCGCCCGGCATATTGCAAAAAACGAAAAAGGAGACTCGGTTCGACTGCCTCGTCTTCCAAGGCTTGAATATTTTGAGGCGGGGACGGAAGATCGCTCATCATCCTACGCTGACCGGTACGCCAGCACCCCCTCCTTGAGGACTCATCGCAATCCGAAAGGCGCTCAAATTTCAATGATACCTTGAGGGCAAATTCCAGCAACGGGACGATGTCAACCGCTGCCCCACCACGGGCTTGACGAGCCGACCCTCAGCCAACTTTGATTCGCGCGCCTAAGTCGCGCGCCGCAGATAAGCCTTCGCGGAGTCGGCCAGTGTCACCACCGCGGCGCCAAGCATGATGGCGTCCTTGACTACCAGCCTCCCCGTGCCGGACAGGTACGGGAAACCATGCGCCGCGTCACCAAGAGCAGGCACCCAGGCCTCTGGAGTTGTGACTAAAAAAGACAGCGTTGTAAGAGCCATCAAGATGAGCAGGAAGCTGCCCACGGCAGCCAGTTGCGGCAGAAATGAATCCAGCGCAATCAAGACGCCGATAGAGATAATGACCAGCCCTAGGCCTCTGGCAAAAGGGTAGGTCCCGTTGGTCTCATGCCACTGCTTGTGAGCCGGAATTAACTCCCCTTCCTTATTCATGTAGCCGCGATACTCAGGGGCAGGATGGTGATAGAAGAAACTCATAAGCGGGCTGTTCGCCACCAGGGGAACGATACTGTCCGCCTCGTATTGTGCGAACTTAAGCGCCCCAATCCAGACCAGGACCACCACCAGCCCCAAACGCAAAAGGCCCATGCCAATGCGATCCAAGCCGGCCGCTTTTGAGTAGAGACTCAGGACTACGCTGCCTTCGAGTGCTGCCGTGTCATTTCTTTACCTGCTGTGATCATTTTGTTGACTCCATTCCGGGAAGACTTCCCAACACGATCATGCCCTAGGTTATGATACTAAAAGTCACTAATAATATTGATATGGTATCTTTAAGTATCGGAATGGACCCGTTGTCGCCTTTCTTCGCTCACTTTGCGCTTTCGGCCCGGGTGTTCTATTCCGGCCTGCTCTGCGGCGCCTCGGGGGACCACGTCACGGAAACCGCCGGACATCTGCACGTGTTGAGGCGCGGCATCCTTAAGGTCGAACGGCCGGGGAGTCAACCCATAAGCGTCACTGAACCGAGCGTATTGTTCTATCCCCGGCCGTGCCGGCACCGTTTCCAGGTTGATGAAGCAAGCGGCGCCGAGTTGGTGTGCGCGACGATCGAGTTCGGAGCTGGGATGCTTAACCCCATCGTGCACGCGCTCCCAGAGGTTCTGATCGTGCCCTTGGAGTCCGTCAAAGAACTCGCGTCAACCGTCGATCTATTGTTCGCTGAGGCATTCGGCGAGAAATCTGGCCGCCAGACTGCCGTGGACCGCCTTGCCGAATACTTTTTGGTGCTCCTGTTGCGCGCCGCGATGAACTCGCGCTTGATCCAAGGTGGAGTGTTACTAGGGCTCGCCGATAGCCGCTTGGCCAAGACCATCGAAGCCATACACGAGCGGCCCGAGCATCCCTGGTCGCTCGAAATGCTGGCCGCGAAGGCGGGCATGTCGCGGGCTCGATTCGCGGTACATTTTCGCAACACCGTCGGTGTTACGCCGTTCGATTACCTTACGGACTGGCGCATTGGCGTCGCTCAAGATTTACTGAAGCGAGGCAATCCTCTTAAAATCGTTGCTCCCTCCGTTGGTTATGCGAGTTCCATGGCGTTAACCCGGGCCTTCTCCCAGCGCGTAGGAGTGTCCCCCACAGTATGGATCTCGAAAATTATTAATGATCGAAAGATAGCTATCTAGACGGCCGCTCACGCATAGCGCAGCAGAGCCTTGAAGCCGTAATCCATGTGCTGTTGGATGTGGCAATGAAACAGCGTCAGCCCCGGCTGATCAGCAGTAAAGTCCACGCTGGCGCGTCCATAGGTGGGAACGACGACCGTGTCTTTAATTACTCCCGCGGTAGGTTTGCCATAGATTTCTGCGATCTCCAGTTGATGGCGATGCAGATGTAGCGGATGCGCATCGTCAGTGCGATTGTGAAACGTCAGCCGGTAGCGCGTGCCCTGTTTTAGCACGAACTCCTGCTCGTGTGGATAAGACTTGCCGTTCACCGTGAAACTGTTAAATTTTCCGGCGCCGCGCGGCACCTTTTCGAATATCATGTCCAAGCGCTCAGATGGCGCGGGCTGCGATGGCTGTGCGCCGAACATAGTGTAATCCCAATTGGGTTTCGCCGGCGGCATCCATTGCGGAGTGCCACGCCGGTTTGCATACTCGATGACGATGCCCAGCCCGCCCTCGCGTACGGGGTCTTCGGGCGCGCCTAGAATCCAAACGCCGGGCTGGTTCATCTCTACCCAGGCATCGATGCGCTCGCCCGGACCCAGCATCAAAACATCCATCGCTGCGGGCGTGGGCACAGGATTTCCGTCCAACCCGGTCACGTTGAATTTATGGCCGGGCAGCGCAATGTGGCGGATCTCGATCGCGCTCGCGTTCAGAAAATGAAACATCACGCGCTCGCCGGGCTTGACGCGGATCGGCTCGCCCGCGCCGAGAGCCTTATCGTTGATGGAAAAAATATCGGCTGCGACCTCCATCCCGGGCTGCCGAGTGTCCAGCACCTTCGGCTTCTCAGGCTGCGGGCCAGTGGCGTCGAGATCGTCGTTGTCCATCGCTTGATTGGTGAAATAGGGCTCCCAGTCGCGCAGCGCCAGATAGTGCTCCTGATCGTAGCGCGCGGGATTATTCGCTCCATCGACGATCAGAAAGCCGAACATGCCGGTGAAACTGCCACGGTGCAAATCGTCCATCGACATGGTGTGCGTGTGATACCAGCGCGTGCCCGCCGGCGTGGGCGTGAACTGATAGCGCCGGCTCCCGTGCGGAGGTACCTCCGGGGTTCCTTCTTCTTCAGATCCGTCGACATCGGATGGAATCAGTAATCCGTGAAAATGCACAAACTCCGGCACATCGGTTTTATTGACCACGTTCACCGTGACCGGCACACCCTCCTTCATCCGCAGCCTCGGGCCCGGCGACATTCCGTTGTAGCCGACGGTACTGATGATGCGATTGGGCGCGAGTTCTACAGTGACCGGTGCGATTTCGAGCGTGAAGTCAGTCCTGGCGACGTCATCGGAACCGACGGGTGCCAGAAAGGACTGCGGTTGTTGCGCCACCAGCCCAGCACTTGCCGCCGCCGCACCAGCAATTTTGAGAAAGTCTCGTCTTTGCATGAGAGGGAGATACTATCCTTCGAACATGGTACCGCCCGCGCGTCGACCGGCGCCTGCCGGTGTGTTATCCATTAAGAGAAAGGAGTGTTCCACGTATGAACACCAAAATTAAGCAGGACCAGAAGAACCAGAGACCAAAGACCCGTCAAGGGCAAAGGACGGCGAAGCCGGGACAGAATCCCGCGATGCTTCCCGACCGCAAGCCCCATGACCAAGAGCACCCCGAGACGCGGTTGACCCGCTAATCTCAGTCGCTCGAATTATCCACACAAAGAAGCCCCCTCCCACCACATTGTGGGAAGGGGCGTTCGTGTTTTTGGGGCTCGACTAGCGACCTTCACCGATGGTATTCAGACTGGCAATCGTCTCCGAGGGCAATTGAAGCTTGGCAGCGGCGAGGTTCTCGCGAAGATGCGCGACCGAAGATGTACCCGGGATCAATAGGATGTTGGGGGAACGCACGACACCCGTCATCGCTCGCGCCTTGCCACACCCCGTCCGCCGCGGACTCAAGGAAGTGCCCGGGAGTGTAACGCTGCCGCCAAGGTCTATCTGTTTCGTCATTCCGAATCTCCTTTCACCATCTTCGGTGATCCTGGAGCAGCCGCGGCAGCCCTCCGCTAGAGATGCTCCTGCACTTCTGATATGCTGCAAACATCATTCGAGGTAATCATCTATGAAGCTGATGCGGTTCCTGTGGGCCATTTTCCTCCTGCTCACGCTCAGCGTCGGATTGTTCGCGCTGCAAGGCGGAGGATTCGGCCGCCAGCGTTACTCGTTCGGCGGACCAAATGTGCCCTCGGAGTTTTATTGGAGCCGCCTTCAATACACGTCTGGTTACGCCAATGGCAACAGCTTCGGGTATCGCCGCTTCTACGGGGGTTGGTCCCGGGATTTTCCCAAGGCCGACAACGATTGCCTGATCGCTCTGCGGCGTCTGACCCACATCAACTCTCCGTCACCCCTAAACGTAGTTGACCTGGATAGCGATCATGTCTACGACTATCCCTGGATCTACGCGGTCTCGGTTAACAACTGGACCTTCACTAACGAGGAAGCCAAACGCCTGCATGATTTTCTGATGAAGGGCGGGTTCCTGATGGTGGATGACTTCCACGGCACCGACGATTGGGAGCATTTTATGGCCGGCATGCGCATGGTCTTGCCCGATGCTACTGTCGAAGATCTCAAGGATAACGACGAGATTTATCACGTCCTTTACGATATCGATGAAAAATTCCAGATCCCAAGCGAAGTCTACGTCAACACGGGCCGCACTTATGAGAAGGACGGTTATGTGCCCAAGTGGCGCGCCATCCGCAACGACCACGGGCGCATCATGGTGGCCATTTGCCACAACATGCATTTGGGTGACGCTTGGGAATGGGCCGATAGCCCCGAGTACCCGGAAAAGTTCTCCGGCTTAGCGTTCCGCATCGTCCTCAACTACATTACCTATTCGATGACTCATTAAACATGAACCGCGCGCCCCTCTTCCCACAGTCCGCGAGCAGCCCCCGGTCGCATGTTCGAGTTCTTCTTTAAATATCCGCGCTCCGTATATACACACGGCCAATTTGCCCTGTTAGGGGCGTGGCCCACGTGGGTATTGGTGTTACTAATCCTGGCCGCGGCTACGGGGCTGGCTTGGCTGATTCGCTCGCGCCTGGCGGAAGCCGCACCTGTGATGCGGAGTTGGCGAGCCTGGGTGATTTGGGGATTGGAGACGCTGCTAGCCGCGCTGGTGCTGGTTTTGCTGTGGCAGCCGGCCATTACTGTCGCTGAGTTGAAGCGACAACAAAACATCATCGCCGTGCTGGTGGACGATTCGCGTAGCATGGGTATCGCAGAAGAGGGTTCCACCCGTCAAGCTCAGGCCGTTAAGGCGCTGCAGAGCGGTGTGTTAGACGGGCTCAACCGTTCCTTTCAGACACGTCTGTATCGCGTCGATAATGTGCCCGCTCGTATCGATAGCCTGGGGAACCTGCAGCCGAACGCGCCTTCGACTCGCCTCAGCGACAGCCTCAAACAATTGACGGAAGAAACTTCCGACCTGCCCGTCGGTGCGGTAGTGCTGCTCAGCGATGGCGACGATAACGCCGGGGGCATCAGTACCGACACCATCAACGCTCTGCGTGCCCGCCACATCCCGGTCCACACCATCGGCTTCGGACGCGAGCGCGCCGTACATGACGTGGAACTGGATGATGTCAGCGTGGCTCCGCGGGCCTTGGCCGGATCCCGCCTCGCCGCCAAGATCACGTTTCACCAACGCGGATACGCCGGCTCCAAGATCAACCTGACGGTGCGCGATGTCAGCACCGGCCAAGCCAAGGTGTTGGCGGCTCGCACGTTCAATTTGGGAGCCGACGGCAACCTCCAAACCGAGACTGTGATGTTCGACATTGGCGGCGCCGGCGCAAGAACACTCCAAATCGCCGCCGCTCCGCTGACTGGTGAGGAAAACACGGCCAACAACGCTCTCACCCGGGTGGTAAATGTCAGTTCGGAACCGCGGCGCATCCTATACGTAGAGGGCGAACCACGCTGGGAGTACAAATTCATCCGGCAAGCCGAAGAAGACGATCGCATGGTGCAGATCGTCTCCATGGTGCGCACCAGCGAAAACAAAATTTACCGCCAGGGCATCGCCGACCCCAAAGAGCTGGCCTCCGGTTTTCCGTCGCGCCCTGAGGATCTGTTCGCGTACCAAGGACTGATCATCGGATCAGTGGAAGCGGGCTATTTCAATCCCACGCAGCAAGAATTAATCCACGAGTTTGTCGATCGCCGCGGCGGGGGACTGCTGCTGCTGGGCGGCCAATTCGCCATGGCGGATGGGGGCTGGAACGCTTCGAAACTCACCGATTTGATGCCAACGATCCTGCCTAGCCAAGCTGGCGCTTTTCATCGCGAGGCCGATCCGAAGAACGGCATCAGCCACACAACCGCGGAGCTCGCGCCAGCCGGCGTGGATAACATCATTACCCGCCTGGTCGATGATCCCGCCGCGAACGCCGCCAAGTGGAAGCAGCTTCCCTACCTAATGGACTATGAAGATCCCGGCACCCCCAAACCTGGAGCCGCCGTGCTCGCCAACATGGTTACGCCCGAGGGCCGCAAGCTCCCGCTCCTGATCACGGAAAACTTCGGGCGCGGCCGAACCGCGATTATGGCCACCGGAGGCAGTTGGCGCTGGCAGATGAGCTCGCCGCTCGGCGACACGGCTCACGATTTGTTCTGGCAGCAACTGTTGCGTTGGGTGGCTTCCGATACCCCGGGCCACGTGGCCGCGTCTGTTCCCTCGCAAATGCTGCTCGACAATGGAGCCATAACCATCTCCGCCGACGTCCGCGATCCCCAATACAATCCCGCTGCCGATGCCAAAGTCGAAGCTCACATTCTTGGCCCGAGTGGAGTCAGCGCGCTGGTCGAGATGACTCCGGTGCCCGATAATCCCGGCCAGTTCCAAGCTGTCTGGTCCGCTCCCAAGATTGGGTCCTATCTGACCGAGGTAACTGCACAACGCGCCGATGCCGGCACGAGCACGGTCAAGGAACTGGGCCGGGACGTCATCACGTTTCAGCGCATGGACGGAGTGGCCGAAAACTTCCACACTGAACAAAATCGCGACTTATTAGAGCGCTTAGCAACCCAAACGGGCGGACAATATTGGAAGCCTGCTGACCTGAACAAACTCCCCGGCAGCATTCCTTTTTCAGAAGCCGGCGTGACTGTGCGGGAGACCAAGGATTTGTGGGACTTGCCGATAGTCTTTTTTGTACTGATATTGCTGCGTTTCTCCGAATGGTGGCTGCGGCGGAAGTGGGGGATCGTCTAGATGGGACTGTTCGCACCCTGGTTCCTCGCCGCCTTAGCCGGAGTCGCGCTTCCGCTCTATTTACATTTGCTCAAGAAGCATAACCGGCCGCCCAAGCCGGTGCCGTCGCTGATGCTGTACGAATCGCGCGTGGTCAGTTCGACGAAGCATCGGCGGCTAGATCATATCTTGCTGTTGTCGTTTCGTCTTCTGTTGCTACTGTTTTTGATTCTGGCCTTTGCCAATCCGTTCATCAATCGCGACTCGGCCGCGCTGGCGAGCAACCGTCTGGTGCTGTTGGCGATCGACAACTCTTTCAGTATGCGCGCCGGGACTCGGTTGGCCGACGCGAAAGATGCAGCGATAACGGTGCTCGCGGGAAAGGGCGCTGCTCGCGCGCAGGTGGCCACGTTCGGCTCACGACTGCGACTGCTGACGCAACCCATCGAAGATCAATCGGCCTTACGCGCCGCGGTGCAGTCTATTCAACCCGGCGACGGCCACGGGACCTTCGGGGAACTGGCGCGTGCGGTGCGCACTACGGCAGAGGCGGTCCACACTCCCATCGAGCTTCACGTGTTCAGCGACATGCAGCGGGGCGACTTGGCTGCCACATTCTCAGACATGGCGCTTCCTGGCAACGTAAGAGTGGTAACGCACGCCGTGGTCACCAAGGCCCAACCAAATTGGACCGTCGAATCGGTGGACGCTCCGGGACAGGTCTGGGGCAAGGACGCGAAGCCAGTCCACGTACAAGCCGTGATTGCCGGTTACGGCACCGCCGCCGCGCAGCGCAATGTGTCGCTGATCGTGAACGGTAAGACAACGGCGACCAAGAGCGTCGTGGTGCCCGCTAATGGACGCGCCACCGTCGACTTCCCCGTTCTCGAAGTACCCTACGGTTTTAGCCGCTGCGAAGTCACGATCGACTCCGCCGATGGCTTCGCAGCAGACGACCTGCGCCGCTTTACCGTCCAGCGTTCGGATCCGCAAAAAGTGTTGCTGATACACAGCTACGGCGACAATCGTTCGCCGCTCTACATAGGAGCCGCGCTCTCAGCAGCCGCGCAGTCGGCGTTCCTTCTCGAATCGATCGGCGTAAACGAGGCAGCCGACCGTCAGCCGTCCAACTACGCCTTCGTCATTCTCTCCGATCTTAATTCCCTGCCCTCGCTGCTGGAGAATTCGCTCACGCAGTACGTGCGCTCCGGAGGCAGTCTACTGATAGCCGCAGGCACGGCGGCGGGCGCGCGCTCGCAGATTCCGATTTTCGGCGCGCACATTATCGAGACGCGCGACTACAGCCGCGTGCCGGATCGTTATATGGCGGTTGGCTCAAACGATTCTTCCTATCCGGCCGTCGCGAAAGCCAACGGCTGGCCCGGCGTGAAGTTTTTCTACGCCGTTGTTGTCGAGCCAGGCGACTCTCGTGTAATCGTTCGTCTGAGTGACCAAACACCGCTGTTGCTAGAGAAACGCATCGGCGAAGGCCGCGTGATGCTACTCACTTCCGGGCTAGACAACCTCACCAACGACTTCCCGCTGGCCCCCGCTTTCGTTCCTTTCATCGAGCAGACCGCGCGCTACCTCGCGGGCAGCGAACGCCAAGGCGGTGCACGACCGGTGGATGCTTTCCTCGAACTGCGCAACGCCAAAGAACGGGCACAAGGCGTCGAAATCACAGATCCCGAAGGTAAGCGGCCTCTCACCCTAGGCGAAGCCGCCTCCGCGCAATCGTTCCAACTCACCGAAGCCGGCTATTACCAACTCCGGCTCGCCAACGGACGGCAGAATGAGGTCGGCGTCAATCCGGACCCCAAGGAATCAAACCTCGATGTTATTCCTGAAGATGTCTTGGCCCTGTGGCAAGGTAATGGCAACATTTCTTCGCCAGACGCTTCGACGCCGAGTCAGTCGGCACCGAGTAAGACGCCGCAAAGCCTGTGGTGGTACGCGATGCTCTTCGTACTGGCCGCTGCCGTCGCCGAATCCGTATTGGCCAGCCACTACCTGGGCACGCAGCGCGAGGAAGACGCATTGCCGAAATCCACATAGCTACAGCCGCCGGCTTGTCAGACGACCGGCCCGCCCTTCCGTAAAGCCAGTTTAGGCGCCGGTCGGCCAGTCCGTGACCAATGCCAGTGCGATATGCTTTAAATGTTAAAGTGGCCATGCCGTTGGAGGTTCCATGAGTCTCCGCGAACAACTTCACGCATACATTGCGCAACTGGAAGAACGCCTGCGCTGGAACACCTGGCTGCGCGGTCTGGCCATCTTTACGGGCAGCGCTTTGGTTGCCACATTGGTACTGGTCACCATCGCCAATGCCCTCGCGTTTTCGAAAGGCAGTGTGACGGCCGCGCGCTTCGGATTGGTCCTGATCCTGGCCATCGCCGCGGCCGCCGGATTGGCGCTGCCTTTGCGCCGCCTCACCCGACGCCGCACTGTCGGCACCGCCGAAGCCGCCTTCCCACAATTCGAGCAGCGTCTTACAACCTTCGCGGAGCGCGACGGGCAAGATCCCTTTATTGAACTGTTGGCTGCGGATACTCTGAACGTCGCGCAGTCCGCTAAACCCAAGCTTCTGGTGACGGACAGACGCCTTCAATTCTCACTGGGGACCGCCGTCGTTGCGGCCGTAATCCTGGTTTGGATCATCGCCGCCGGACCCGGTTTTCTCGGTTACGGCGCGTCATTGCTGTGGACCGGCCCGCATTCCGATAAGCCTGCTCTATACGATCTGCGCGTAATTCCGGGGGACGCGGTGGTGCGCCGCCACGCCGATCAATTGATTTCGGCTTTGCCCATCGGCCTAAACTCACCGAGCGTGAAATTGTATGCGCGCTTTCAGAGCTCTTCCAAGTGGGAAGAGATTGCCATGCAGGCGCAGGCCGCCGGTAACTTCGCGGGCGGCTATCAATTTCTTTTTGCCGGGTTGCCGGAGAACGTCGAGTACTACGTCACCGCCGGAGCGATGATGTCGAAACACTTCAACATTCGCGTGTCCGATTTACCTTCCGTGAAACAGATCCGCGTCACCTATCATTACCCGGCCTGGACCGGCATGCCCTCCGACATTGAAGAACGCGGCGGCGACCTGCGCGCCGTCATCGGAACCGAAGCCGAACTGGATGTTTCGACCGACCGGCCTCTCCCGGGGAGCCAACTGCAACTCGATAGCGGACAGCAGATTCAACTCAGCGGTGGCCAGAATAATGTGTATCACGGCACCGTTAAGATGGATCGCGATGGCGTCTATCATGTCGCAGGCGTGGACAAAGGCCAACCCGTTCGCATCAGCGAGGATTTTTTCATCGAGGCTCGCAAAGCCGATCCGCCGCAGATTTCGATGACGCGTCCCCGCCGCGGCGATTATCGTGCCAGCCCTATCGAAGAGGTGACTCTGGCGGCCAAGGCCGTCGGCGAGTACGGACTCAACAGTGTCGCGCTGCATTATTCAGTGAACGGCGGGCCCGAGACCACGGTGGATTTGCTCAAGCAAAAAGGCGCGAAACAAGCTGACGGCTCGACCACGCTTTCGCTCGAAACTTTCAAACTCGTTCCCGGCGATCTGGTGAGCGTGTACGCGACCGCCAAGGACGGCAACGCCGAAGCGCACACTGACATGGTATTTATTCAGGCCGAGCCGTTTGAGCGCGAGTTCTCGCAATCGCAGCAGTCAGGGCGGCGGTGGTGGAGGGGGCGGAGGAGGCGGTGGCGATCCCTCCGAACAAATCTCGCAGCGCGAGAAAGAGATCATCGCCGCCACCTTCAAACAGCAGGGCGACAAGCACGCGACCCAGCAGCAGGCCACCGACATCGCCAAGCTGCTCTATCAATCGCAATCCACTTTGCACGATCAAGCCGTCACGCTTTCCGGCCGCCTGGAAGCCCGCGAGCTGACCAGCGAAGTGCAGGCTATCAGCGATTTCCAGAAGGATATGCTGGCCGCCTCCGCTTCGATGGAGCCGGCCGCGCAGCAATTGCAGCAGCAGAAGTGGAAGGATGCGATTCCCAACGAGCAGAAGGCTCTGCAATACCTGCTGCGCGCCGAAGCCACTTTCCGGCAAATTCAGATTGCGTTTGGAGCGGCTGGCGGCGGAGGCGGAGGCGGCGGCGCAGCGCGCGATCTAGCGAGCCTCTTCGATCTCGAACTCGATACCGAGAAAAATCAATACGAGACCCGGCAGCCTCCAGCGACCACCGCCGAACAGAGAGCCCAGGAAATCGACGACGCGCTGAAGAAACTCGACGAACTCGCGCGGCGCGAAGAGGACTTGGCCCAGCAGCAACGCAACGGCACCCAAACCGCCGAACAAAAGTGGCAGCAAGAAATGCTGCAGCGCGAGGCGGAGCAACTCCAGCGGCAGATGGAGCAACAGCAATCAGCAAGGCCAACAGGGCCAGCAGAGTGGCCAAAAAGGTTCCGCTTCCGGACAAGCGAGTGGTACAACAGCGGGCAGAGCGGCTCACAGTCCAATAACGCTCAAGCCGCTGGTGACCGCCAGCAAGCAGCTCAACAGGCGCTTGACCGTTTAAGGCAAGCCAACGAAGACATGCGCCGCGCCGCCTCACAGAGCGCCAGCGCCGCCGATTCCCGTCGCGCCGCAGAGCGCTTGCGCGAAGCCACTGACCTACTTGGCCACACGCAGCAGCAGGACGCCGCTGGACGACTCAACTCGATGGCGCAGACCGCCGATCAATTGGCGGCTCAGCAAAAGCAGCAAGCGGATCGCGTGCGCGACTTGGTAGCGCAGCAGAATGCGGCGCGCACTTCCGGCAAACAGCCGAACAATCCTTCCACGCGCGAAATCGACAAGATGGTGAACGATCGCCAACAAGTGGCCGACGACTTGGCGCGGCTCACGCAGCAAATGCGCAGCACGGCGCGCGAACTCTCGACCACGCAGCCGGCGGCTTCGACCAAGCTGCGCGGCGCGCTCAGCGGCGTCGACGACAGCGATCTCAACACCCGCATGCAGCGCAGCTCAGATTGGCTGCGCAGCGGCAACTTCTCCGATCCAGCCGAGACCGCCCTCACGAACGACCTGCAAAAGTTAGGCCAACAAGTCAGGGAGGCAGCTCGCGCGCTAGGCAACGGCCAGCCCACATCGAAGGACGCGTCGATCAACCGCGCCATGGACGATCTCGCCCGGTTGCGAGACCAACTCGCCGGTCTCGGCCAAGGTTCCAATTCTCAGGGCAAACCCGGTCAGCTCGGGGGCCAACAATTCCAAACGGGAACCCTGTCGCGCAATGGAGCAACCCGGACAGGGCAGCCAGGGCGGCCAACAACCAGGACAGTCCCCGCAAGGTAGTCAAGCCGGCGGAGGCCAAGCGGGTCAGGTGGGTAATCGTGTCGCCGGTGGAGGCAACGCGAACGCTGGTGGCGGGACCAATCGCGATGGCAACGTGGTCGGCGGCGTCGACACCGGCAACACCCGCATCACGGGCCGGGCTGTCGCACCGCAGCAGGGTCCCAACCCCGCCGACACGCAGCGCCAAATCGACCAGGGATTGAATCTTCTAAACCAGGTTCGCGCCGCCGTGCAGGATAGTCCTGAAGCGCGGCAACAGTTGCAATCCCTGATCGAACAAATGCGCAATCTCGACCCCAGCCGTTTCCCTGGAAATCCGGCGCTGGTCGAGCAGATGCACCAGCAACTCGTCAGTGAAGTCGACATGCTGGAACTGCAACTGCGCCATCAACTCGACGAAAACCGCAGCGGCACCATCCGCAACACGGATCCCACTAAAATCCCCGCTGGCTATCAAGATTCTGTCGCCGAGTATTACCGCAAACTCTCCGGCGGCGGGCACTAGGCGATTCGCATGCGATCTTAATTTTTTGGAGAATCTGAAGGCTTGCCAGGTGCCTTGGCACTGCTTGTTATTCAGAAAGATGTCGCTCGATGAAATCCGGTGCATTTTCACTTGTTTCTTGCCGTCCGGCCGGGTCACCCAGATATGCTTGTTGTCGTAGCTGAGCGGCACGGTTTCGCCGGGCGCATCCCAAACCTTCCAGGACTGAATGCACGCGAGTTAAGTAGTTTTTCGACTTGTCTTCCCAATTTAAAACCTGCGTTCTCTGATAACCGATCAAAACCTTATTGTCGGCCGCAAAACAGTAATAGTAGTAACTAGGCCCGAAAAAGCAGTTGTCGCAAAGCGCTTCCGCATGATCAAGCAACTGCGCTTGGGCTTGCTGCCGTTCCGCGGCGGCGCCGAAAAGAGCCGGCGCGGCCAGAGCAGACATCAGGATAAGAGTGCGAAAACTAAAATACGCCTTCATCGTCCAATCTTACAACGCGGCTGCTCTAGCCGAACGGCATATAGATGCAACGCGGGCACCGTCCAATCCAATTCACTCATATGAAGCGGGTTAGAACTGTAACATGGCATAAGCCGTTCGGAAGTACAATAGATCGACGTGGTCTGTTACTATATGTTACTTCCGCGGCTTCGGTAAGCCCGACGGCGAGGTGTGTTTGCACCTTCGTCGGCAGTGATGATCCGATCCTCTTTAGCGTGAAAGCGTTACCTGGAGGCCTTCGAATCAGTCATTTACAATAGGCCCTTTGAATGACGACAAAAACTAACCCATCTGACCTGAAAACGCTGCCGGAAGGGGATCGCTTGGATTCTCCGGGCCAACATGGCGTAGCACCACCCAGCTCCCGAAAACCTAAGAAACGCGGCCTAATTTGGGTAGTTCTCCTATTGATTGTGGCGGGCATTGCGGGCTACGCGGTGTGGCGCGCCGGCCATCCAGCCGCTCCGGTTCGCGGCCAGGGAGGTGGAGGTGGAGGACGCGGCGGCGGGCGCGGTCCGCTCGGTCCAGTGCCGGTGGTGTTGGCTAAGGTTGGACGCTCCAGCTATTCCGGTCTATTTGAACGGGCTGGGCAATGTTACTGCGTTCTACACGGTTACCGTCAAATCGCGCGTCGACGGCCAGATTGATGAAAGTGGATTTCAACGAAGGCGATCTAGTGAAGGAAGGCCAGGTCCTCGTCGAAATCGACCCGCGGCCCTACCAGGTTCAACTTGAATTGGCGCAAGGCACGCTCGCGCACGATCAAGCGCTGCTCGATAACGCAAAGGTCGATCTAGAACGCTATAAAATGCTGCTGGCTACCGACGCCATTCCCAAACAGCAACTGGATACGCAAACACGCGCTGGTAGCGCAGTACGAGGGCACCATCAAGCAGGACACCGCCAACATAGACAACGCCAAACTGCAATTAATTTACGCCCAAGTCACGGCGCCGATCACGGGGGTTGTGGGTCTGCGTCTGGTGGATCCCGGCAACATCGTCCACGCCGCCGACGCGAATGGCATGGTGGTCATCACGCAGCTTCAGCCGATCGCCGTGCTGTTTACTATCCCCGAGGACAGCCTTCCGCAGGTGGTTCAAAAGCTGCGAGCCGGCGCGCATCTGCCGGCCGACGCCTACAATCGCGACAATTCAAAAAGGCTGGCATCCGGAACGTTGGTGACGCTCGATAACCAAATCGATAGCACGACCGGCACCTCCAAGCTGAAAGCGGTTTTCCCCAACAAGGACAACGCCCTATTCCCCCAGCAGTTTGTCAACATACGCCTACTGGTGGATACGCTGGGAAATCAAATGGTGGTCCCCAACGTGGCGATTCAGAACGGCCAGCAGGGCACGTTCGTTTACGTTGTCGACGAGGATTCGATAGTGCATTTAAAGACGGTTCAAGTGGGCATCTCCACAGAGACTATTTCGCAGATTCTCGGCGGCCTCACGGAAACAGACCGCGTGGTTGTCGATGGCACCGACCGTTTGATCGAAGGCGCCACGGTGCGCGTGCGCAAAGCCGGGGAACTCGACAATCCGGCCGGCTTCGATCCCACCGCTGGCGGCGGCGCGCGGCAAGGGTGGAAGAGGGAAAGGCGGCCGCGGCGGTAAGCGCGGCGACGGCAGCTACAAAAAGGGCCAGGGCGGCGGAGGCGATTCCCAGTGAGTCCCTCGCGGATTTTCATCCTGCGGCCCGTGGCAACCTCGCTGATGATGGCGGGCGTGGTGCTGGTGGGGTTCGTTGCCTTCCGGCAATTGCCGGTGTCAGCGTTGCCGCAGGTGGATTACCCCACCATTCAAATCCAAACTTTTTACCCCGGCGCGAGCCCGGAGGTGGTCACGTCGTCGATCACCGCTCCCCTTGAAAAACAGTTCGGGCAGGTGCCTGGGCTGACGCAGATGACGTCGATCAGCTCCTTTGGCAGCTCGCTGATCACACTCCAGTTCTCGCTCGACTTGAGCATCGACGTGGCGGAGCAGGAGGTGCAGGCGGCCATCAACGCCGCCACCACTTTTCTGCCTACCAACCTGCCGGTTCCTCCGGTCTATAGTAAAACCAACCCCGCCGACGCGCCCATTCTGACTCTGGCTCTTACGTCCACGACAGTCCCCTTACCCAAGGTGGAGGAGTTGGCCGAAACCCGCATGGCGCAGAGGATTTCGCAGCTCAAAGGTGTCGGCCTGGTCAGCATCAGCGGCGGACAACGCCCAGCGGTGCGCGTGCAAGCCAATCCCACGGCGCTCGCATCTTACGGGCTAAGTCTCGAAACCCTGCGCACCGCGCTAGCCAGCGCCAACGTCAATCAGGCCAAGGGGAACTTCGATGGTCCGGATCAGGCTTGGACCATCAATGACAATGACCAGTTGCAGGCCGGCGCGCAGTACGGCCCCATCATCATTGCCTACCGCAATGGAGCCCCGGTGCGCATTTCCGACGTGGCCACCGTGATCGATGGCGCCGAAAACACCAAGCTTGCCGCTTGGGTGAACGCCGACCGTGCCATTGTCTTGAACATCCAGCGCCAGCCCGGTACCAACATCATTAGCGTAGTCGATACCGTGCAAGCGCTCCTGCCGCAGATCAAAGCCTCGCTGCCGCAGGGGATCGGCGTGCAGATCATCAGCGACCGTACCACTACCATCCGCGCCTCCGTAGAAGACGTGGAATTCGAGTTGATGCTCACCACCGCGCTAGTCGTCATGGTCATCTTCCTGTTTCTGCGCAGCGCTTCGGCGACGATCATTCCCGGCATTGCCGTGCCGCTGTCCCTGGTGGGCACGTTCGCCGTCATGTACCTGCTGGGCTACAGTCTGGATAACCTCTCGCTGATGGCGCTCACCATCTCCACCGGTTTCGTCGTCGACGACGCCATCGTGATGATCGAAAATATCTCGCGCTACATGGAGATGGGCGATACCGCGATGGAGGCTGCGCTGAAGGGCTCCGCCGAGATCGGCTTCACCATCGTGTCGCTGACCGTTTCGCTGATCGCCGTGCTAATTCCCCTGCTGTTCATGGCCGACATCGTCGGCCGCCTGTTCCGCGAATTCGCGGTGACGCTGGCAGTCACCATCATTTTCTCGGCCTTCGTTTCGCTGACGCTCACGCCCATGATGGCGGCGCGCATTTTGAAGCACAAACCGGAATCGGAACAAGGCAAGCTCTACCGCTGGTCAGAATGGTGCTTCGTCAAAACCATCGAAGGCTACGGCAAAATGGTGCGCGTGGTCCTACGCCACCAGCCACTGACGCTGCTAGTGGCCGTCGCCACGCTCGGCCTGACGGTATATCTCTATATCATCGTGCCGAAAGGGTTTTTCCCCGTGCAGGATACCGGAGCCATTCTGGCGATCTCGCAGGCGCCCGAAACGGTATCGTTTCCAGCCATGTCTAAATTACAGCAGGATTTGGTGCAGGTGATCCGCCAGGACCCGGCTGTCGAGAATCTTACTTCCTTCATCGGAGCCGATGGAGTGAACACCACCATGAATAGCGGCCGCATTCAGATTACGCTGAAACCGCTGGAACAGCGCGCCGGCGTCTCCGCCGTGGATGTGATTCGGCGGCTGGAGCCCAAGGTTCGGCAAGTGCCCGGCATTGAGCTCTTCATGCAGCCGATCCAGGATCTGACGGTCGAAGACCGCATCAGCAAGACGCAATATCAGTACTCGCTCGACGCCCCCGACAAAGCATTGCTGGATTTGTGGGCGCCACGTCTAGTTGACAAAATGAAGCAGCTACCCGAGCTGCGCGACGTCGCAAGCGATCAGCAGAACAACGGACTGGGGCTGCAGGTAAATATCGACCGCGACACTGCGGGCCGGTTGGGCATCACTCCGCAGAACATCGACGATGCGCTCTACGATTCCTTCGGCCAGCGCCAGGTCTCGACGATTTATACGCAGACCAATCAATTCCACGTGATTTTGGAAGTGTTGCCTAAATACCAGCAGGATGCGTCCGCTTTCCAGGACATGTATGTCCCCATCGGATCGGCTTCCGCCAATCTGGCTTCTACCATCGCACTGGCCGGAACCAATACCGCTCTCACGGGCGCGGCAGCGCTGCCGCCAGCTCCGCTGCGCAGTTTTGTGACCGCCACGCCGATTCCCTCTCCTATTACCATTAACCACCAAAGCCAATTCCCGGTGGTCACGCTTTCCTTCAATCTGGCGCCAGGCGCGTCGCTTGGCGCCGCCGTGGAGCATATCAAGCAAGTGACCCAGGAGCTCGGGATGCCCGCTAGCATCGAACCCAGCTTTCAGGGAACCGCGCACGCCTTCGAATCGTCGCTCGCCAACGAATCGATGTTGATTCTAGCAGCCATTGTCACGGTGTATATCGTGCTGGGCGTGCTGTATGAGAGTTTCATCCACCCCATCACCATTCTGTCCACGCTACCGTCGGCCGGAGTGGGCGCGATTCTGGCTCTGGTCGTATTCCACATGGATCTGGATGTCATCGCGCTCATCGGCATCATCCTGCTCATCGGTATCGTGAAGAAGAACGCCATCATGATGATTGACTTTGCGCTCGAAGCCGAGCGTGTGGAAGGGAAACCGCCGGAGGAAGCCATCTATCAGGCTTGCCTGTTGCGCTTCCGTCCCATCATGATGACCACCATGGCCGCGCTGCTGGGCGCCGTGCCGCTGGCTTTCGGATCCGGCGTCGGTTCCGAATTACGCCGGCCGCTCGGTATCTGCATCATTGGCGGATTGCTGGTCAGCCAGGTGCTGACGCTGTTCACCACGCCCGTGATTTATTTGTTCTTTGGACGGATCGCCGCCTGGGTTGGGTCGCGCAATTCCGGCAAAGACCAACGATTGGTCACTGTTCCGGATCTGACCTAAGGCCACTGTATGAGTATCTCCCAACCATTCATTCAGAGACCTGTCGCCACCACGCTTCTGCTGGTGGCGCTCACTTTAGGCGGCAGCATCGCTTATACGCTTTTGCCGGTCTCCGCGCTGCCCGAAGTGGACTTTCCCACCATCGCGGTCTTCGCCAATCTCCCGGGCGCCAGTCCCGACGTAATGGCCGCCGCCGTGGCCACTCCGCTCGAGAAACAGTTCACGCGCATCGCTGGGATCACGGAAATGACTTCGCGCAGCTCGGTGGGATCGGCACAGGTCATTCTCCAGTTCGATCTGAGCCGCGATATCAACGCCGCCGCGCGCGAAGTGCAAGCGGCCATCAACTCCTCGGCGGGGTTTCTTCCCACAAATCTTCCTTCGCTTCCCAAATACCGGAAAATTAATCCGGCCGACCAGCCCATCCTTCTCATGACGCTGGAGTCGGATGTGGTGCCCCGCCCCCAGCTCTATGACATCGCCTCTTCGGTATTCGCGCAGAAACTCTCGCAAGTGAACGGAGTGGGTCAGGTGCAGGTGGGTGGCAGTTCGCTGCCCGCGGTTCGTGTGGAAGTGAACCCGCAACCTCTCTCGCGCTATAACGTAGGTCTCGATCAAATCGGCACGTTCCTGCAAAGCGCCAATGCCAACCGGCCGAAGGGTTCGCTTGCCAACGCGCAGGTTCAGCTTCCCATCTATGCCACCGATCAGCTTTTCCTGGCGAAAGAATATAAAGATCTGGTAGTGGTTTACCGCAATGGCGCGCCGGTGCGCCTCTCCGACCTGGGCCGCGTCATCGACGGCAATGAAGACGTACGCAACCTCGGCATTGTGAACGGAAATCCCATGGTGCAGATTCAAATCAACCGCCAGCCCAATGCCAACGTGGTCGAAACCGTCGCGCGCATTAAAGCTCTGATGCCGCAGTTTCAGGCGCAGCTTCCGCCCACGGTTCGCTTCAAGATCGCCCAGGACCGCACCATCACCACTCGCGATTCCATCCACGACGCCCAGCGCAACATGATCATCTCGATCGGTCTTGTAATCTTCGTGGTGTTCGTTTTCCTACGTAGCGGCTGGTCTACATTCATCCCCAGCATATCGGTGCCAGTATCCATCATCGCCACTTTCGGCGCCATGTATCTGATCGGCTACACGCTCGACAATCTCTCGCTGATGGCGCTTACCATTGCCACCGGATTCGTGGTCGACGATGCGATTGTGGTCATCGAAAACATCACGCGCCACCTCGAAGGCGGCCTCAAGCCCATGCAGGCCGCGCTAAAAGGCGCCGAAGAAATCGGCTTCACCGTTGTGTCGATGAGCATCTCGCTGATTGCCGTTTTCATTCCCATCCTGATGATGGGCGGCATTGTCGGCCGCCTGTTCCGCGAGTTCGCGGTAATCCTGTCAGTCGCCATCGCCATTTCGATGGTCATTTCGCTCACCGTCACACCCATGATGTGCGCCTGGCTCCTCAAGGAAAAGCGGGATCACGGCTATCTCTATAACCTGACGGAACGATTCTACCAATGGATTATTTCCACCTACGCGGCGGCGCTCGACGTAGTGCTTACCCGCCCCGCTCCCATACTGCTGCTGGTGTTCCTGACCATGGGCGTCACCGTCTATCTCTACATCAAGGTTCCCAAGGGATTCTTCCCGCAGCAGGATACCGGACGTATCAATGGCGCGATCGTCGGCCAGCAGCACATCTCTTATCAGGCCCTCGTCGAAAAGGCGAAATGGTTTGAAGAGCAAGTCCGCGTCGACCCCGATGTCGAAACCGTCACCATGGTAGCGGGCACTAGCGGCGGCGGATTCGGCGGCAACAACGCCAACATCAACGTCCAATTGAAGCCGGTGGGACAGCGGAAATCCACCTCTGACCAAGTGATCGCCCGTCTGCGCCGTAAGACCTCCGGCGTGCCCGGAGCCACCATGTTCCTGCAAAATTCCCAGGACGTGCGCATCGGCGGCCGCCAAGGGAACGCCCAATACCAATACACGCTGCAAGCGCCCGACTTCGCCACACTCGCGGACTGGGGGCCCAAAGTGCTCGATCGGCTCTCAGCTCTTCCCGAGATTGCCGACGTCAGTTCAGACCAGCAGAATTCGGGATTGTCATCCAACGTAATCATAGACCGCGATACCGCGTCACGCCTCGGTCTGACGGCGCAAGCCGTCGATTCCGCGCTCTATGACGCGTTCGGCCAGCGGCAGGTGTCGGTGATGTACAAATCCATCAATCAATATCATGTGGTGCTGGCGCTCCAGCAGCAATGGTGGGAGAGTCCGGATTTCCTCAAGACCATTTACGTGCAGACCCCCCGCGGTACCGACGTTCCTCTGTCCGCCTTCACACATTTCACGCAGGGAATCACCCCCATTTCCCTGCCCCACCAAGGTCAGTTCCCAGCCACCACGTTTTCCTTCAACCTGACCGAAGGTACCGCGCTCAGCGACGCCGTCACCGCCATCAACCGCGCCGAAGTGGAGATGGGGTTGCCCGCCAACATCACCGGCAAATTCGCCGGTACCGCCCAGGCCTATCAGGATTCGCTGAGCAATCAGCCCATCCTCATCGGGACCGCGCTGCTCGCGGTCTACATTGTCCTGGGGATGTTGTATGAAAGCCTGATTCACCCGCTCACCATCATCTCGACGCTGCCATCGGCGGGTGTGGGAGCGTTGGTAGCTATGGTCCTGTTCAAGAGCAACCTGGATATCATCGGCATGATCGGGATTATTTTGCTGATCGGCATCGTTAAGAAGAACGCCATCATGATGATCGACTTCGCTCTGGCGGCCGAACGCAACGAAGGGCTCACTACGCGCGAAGCTATCTACAAAGCCTGTTTGCTGCGCTTCCGGCCCATCATGATGACTACCATGTGCGCGCTTCTGGGTGGCATGCCCATGGCACTGGGCTGGGGAGCCGGAGCCGAGCTGCGCAAACCTCTGGGAATTGCGATTGTGGGCGGACTAGTGGTCAGTCAAATGCTGACATTATTTACGACGCCCGTGATTTATCTATCTTTAGACCGTCTCAGCAAGCGTTTCGCGCGGCGCCAGCCGAGTTACCAGAATCGTCCAGGGTTCCTGGTTCCGGGTGGACTCATGGAGAATGGCGATTGATGACTCGACTTTGGACCAGCGCACTGCTGGCTTCGCTTCTGTGTTCTTCCTGCATGGTGGGCCCGAAATATCAGCGGCCGGTGGCGCAAACGCCCGTGGCCCTCAAGGAAATCGCTGGCAACGATCAGTGGAAAATGGCTACGCCGAGCGATGCCTTACTTAAGGGCAAATGGTGGGAGATTTTTGGCGATCCTGAGCTAAACCGCCTGGAAGAACTGGTAAACGTCAATAACCAGAACGTGAAGCAGGCCGAGGCGCAGTTCCGCGAGGCCCGCGCCGTCGTCGCCGGGAATCGCGCCAATTACTTCCCCATCATCGGAGCGAATCCGGCGATCACCCAAAGCGATACGGGACCGAATTCGAGCAAAGTTCCTGGAACCAGCCGAGGCGGTTCCACCAGCCAGAGTTTCTCACTTCCCATCGTCGCCTCCTGGGAGCCGGATCTGTGGGGCCGCGTTCGTTTATCGGTCGAAAACGCCGTCAACAACGCGCAAGTAAGCGCAGCCGATCTCGAAAACGTCCGTCTCAGCGCGCAGGCGCTGCTGGCCTCCGATTACTTTTTGCTGGCAGCGCAGGACATGCAGCTGGCGATCTTGAAAGACACCATCGACGCCTACCAGAAGAACCTGGAACTAACGACCAACCGCTTCAATGGCGGCGTCGCCTCGCGCAGCGATATTACCCTGGCGCAAACCCAGCTCGCCGGCGCCAAAGCCCAGGCCACCGAAACCCTCGTCTCCCGCGCGAGTTTGAACACGCCATCGCCGTGCTCACCGGTCAGCCGCCCTCCGCGCTCAATATCGCCAGCAGCAAGATTGGCGCGCCGCCTCCGCCCATTCCGCTAGCGGTTCCCTCTCTACTCGCTCGAACGGCGCCCCGATATCGCAGCGAATGAGCGCCTGGTGGCTGCAGCCAACGCCAACGTCGGCATTGCCGAGACTGCTTACTATCCCACCTTGACTCTCTCGGCCAGCGTCAGGCCTGCTCTCGACCAACCTCGCCAACCTGTTCAGCTTACGCCAGTCGCAGTTGGTCGGCTGGACCCGCGCTTTCACAGACGCTGTTCGATTTCGGCCGCCGCGGCGCCCAACTTGAGGGCACGCGAGCCGCCTACGACAGCACCGTAGCGGCGTACCGGCAGACTGTACTTTCCGCTTTCAGGAAGTCGAAGACGACCTTTCGACTTTGCGTTATCTGGCGGAAGAAGCAGTGCAACAGCAGGACGCTGTAGTGGCCTCGCAGCAGGCGCTGAATCTCGAAATCGACCGCTACAAAGCGGGAACCGATTCCTACCTCAGCGTCATCACCACCCAAACCATCGCTTTGAGCGATCAGCAGACGGCCATCACCATCCTGCAGCGGCGCATGGGCGCGGCTGTCGACCTCATCAAAGCCCTCGGCGGCGGTTGGGATGCCTCGACTCTTCCCACGGCGGGCCAGCTTCGCTCCACCGCATTGGCCGATCCCAACAATACTCCGAATGTTGCGCAGCCGGCCGCCAAATAGACGGCCCCGCGCGTGAGTCTGACCATCCGCCACCTACTCGCTTTCTTCCTGCAATACGGTGTGCTCGGGCTGATCCTGTCTCGCCGTCGCCGACGACTCTTTCCTGTTCCTCCCTATCGGCAGCGATTTGCTCACGGTAGTGCTGGTGGCCAGGAACCACGCCAGACTCGCGCTCTACGCTCTAGCCGCCGCCGCCGGATCCACCATTGGCGTTTTTCTCCTGGACTTGGTCTGCCGGAACCTGGGCGAGGCCGGACTCAAGCGAGTGGTGAAACCCAAGCTCCTCGACTCCTTGAAACGCCAGATGGAGCGACGCGCCGCTGCTATGTTGGTCGTATCCTGTTTCGCCCCGCCGCCTTATCCATTCGGTGCCGCCATCGCTGCCGCCAGCGCACTGCAGTATCCCCGGCCCGCCTGCTGACCGTAGTCTTTCTAGCACGGCTAGCTCGATTTGCTCTGGTGGGTTGGTCTGCTATGTACTTCGGACGCCGCATCCTGCGCATCGCTAACTCCACTGAATTTCTGTGGTTTATGGGATCTTCATCACCTTTTGCTTGATCGGAAGCGTCCTGTCGGTCCTGCATTGGGTCCGCGTCGGGCGCACCGCCTAACGGCTATATAGGTCAATCCCCCTACTGCCGATGGTACCTAGTAACCCTAAGTCGGCTAAACCAATAGGAGAGTTCGCAGAACCATGATTCCAGTGATCGGTATCCTCGTAGTCTTTGGCTGTATCGCCGGCGGCTACCTGATGGAAAAAGGCAACATGCTGGTGCTGATGCAGCCGGCTGAGTTGCTGATTATCGGTGGCGCCGCGATGGGGACGGTTTTGATCGGCAATCCGTTGTATGTTTTGAAAGCCATCGTTGGCGGGGTTCTCCAGGTATTCAAAGGAAGCCGTTATACCGCTGCCTATTATCTCGACACCCTGAAGTTCTTGAACGACTTCTTCAACACCGCCCGCAAGGCTGGCTTGTCGACGCTCGAACAGGACTTGGACGACCCCGAAAAAAGTGAGCTCTTCAAACGCCATCCCAACCTTTGTCAAAGACAAAGAGGCCATGCATTTTTTCTGCGATACCATGCGCACCCAGGTGACCGGCGGCGTGGACACGCATGATCTCGACCAGATCATGGAAACCGACCTGGAGATCTTGCACCGCCAAGGCCGTCTTTCCGCCAGCGCGCTGACCACTGTAGCCGACAGCCTTCCCGGGTTGGGAATTGTCGCTGCTGTGTTGGGCGTGGTCATCACCATGGGATCGTTAGGCGGTCCGCCGGAAGAAATCGGACACAAAGTGGCCGCTGCTCTGGTAGGCACGTTTCTCGGCATTCTCTTGTGCTATGGCTTTCTGGGACCGGTCGCCGCGCACATCAAAAAACACTCGGACGCCGAAGGCGAGTATTTGACCTGCCTGCGCATGGGCCTACTGGCCAGTATCAAAGGACTCTCACCCATGCTCGCCCTAGAAGCAGCGCGGCGAGCGATTCCACATCATTTGCGGCCCACCTTTCAGGAGATGGACAAAGCCTGCCGCAAGACTGCCGACGCCCCGGTCACTGAGGTTGCCGCTTGAGCGCCAAGAACGGTCCGACGATTATTATCGTGCGCAAGCACGCCGGCGATCACGATGAGGCGCACGGCGGCGCCTGGAAGGTGGCTTATGCCGATTTCGTCACCGCCATGATGGCGCTCTTCATCGTGCTATGGCTCTTGAGCGCCAGCGAAAAAGTGCAAAAAGCGGTGGGTGGGTATTTCCTCGATCCTTCGGGAAAAGGCCGCCAAACCGGGACTACCAACGCTGGCGCGGGAGAAACGCTCACGCTAAATCGCGAGGATCTAAAGCAACTCAAAGAAAAACTGGAACAAGTCTTGAAGCAGATTCCGGCGTTTCAGCATATGCAGAACCAAATCCGCATCACGCTGACGACTGAAGGCCTGCGCGTGGATCTGATTGAGACGGAAAAGGGTCTCTTCTTTGAAACCGGCGATCCCAAACCGACGGAGGCGGGAATCGAGCTCTTAAAGGTGCTCAGTGCCGAATTGGTAAAGCTGCCCAATAAAATAGCCATCGAAGGACACACCGACGCACGGCCCTTTGGACGTGCGGATTATTCGAACTGGGAACTATCCGCCGATCGCGCCAACGCCGCCCGCCGGACCCTGGCTGAATTCGGATTGGATGAGAGCCGCATCAGCCAGGTTCGCGGTTTTGCCGACCAGCGCCTGCTCAAGAAAGACGATCCCAGCAATCCATCCAACCGCCGCATATCGATCATCGTTCGCAACACCGGCCTCGACCAGCAGGAAGAATCCCAGGCGCAGGGTCCAGCGGCCCCAGCCCCTGCAGTCGCCCCCGCAGCCGTTAAAGCGAACAAATAAGCCGCTCTATCCCAGCGAACATTCAATCTGGTTGATCTGCACTACCAGTGAATCGAGCAAGCTATGGTTCGCGAGAAGCGCCGCGATCGGGCTTGGTGTTTCGACCCCTGAGTGCTCGGGGCATCCACAGCGGCCGAACCCGACATGCTCCGATGCCGAGCACCCGGTCTGCACCACCACCGCTAGACTCGTTTCCGCATCCACATCGTGATGTCGTGCCACTGCTTCGCAAAGCTTTCTCGGTAGTCCCCATGATTCCAAAATCAGCCCCGCCAGCTCGGCGTGGTCGACGCTGAATACTTCGCGCTCACAATCCAACAGATCCAGCCTCTCTGCGTAGGCCCGCTCCACTAGGTTCGGATAATCCTCCGGTGCGTCCTCAAACAGCGCCAGTTGCCCGATGCCATGCAGCAGCGCGGCCGTATAAGCGTGATCTGTAGGAAGGTCCTGCCCGCACAGTTGTGCGAGCAGGGCCGCCGCGATGCTATGGCGCCACCATTCGCGCACAAACGGAGCCGTCTTGCGCGGCAGTCCGCGCCACAATGCCGCGGTGATGGCGACTTGACTCAGCCGCCCTGTGCCCAGCCGCGCAATCGCTTCCAGCAGTGAACTGACCCGCAGCCAGCGTCCATAGAGTCCTGAGTTCGCCAGCCGCAAAACTTCTCCCGCGAGAACCGGATCCAGCGCAATCAGACCGGCGATTTGCTTGAAGGGGACACGCTCATCGGCGAGTACCGAGAGCAGCTTCACCGCTACTGGCGAAAACGGAGGAAGGCGCGTCAGGAGCCTGCGATCGATGCTATTTAGAGCGGGCATGCGTCGGGGGGCAGTATTTTCCCCAAGGCACTATATCGCAGAAAAACTGGGACTTTCGAGGTTATTTACTTCAGGACGATAGCGGGTTCTGGAGCGGACACTCGTCTGCGGTCGTTGGTATGGCGCGACAAGCGTTGCAAGTCGGCCGACGGATCGAAGCCGGGATAATCGAAGGCCCGCCGCACGTCGCCCAAGCGCAGCATACTGACCAATTCCGCAGCCTGCACCGGTTGGCCGGCCAGGAACCCCTGCGCCTGATCGCAACTGTGTGCCGCCAGAAAAGCTAGCTGAGCGTTGTGCTCGACGCCTTCCGCGGTCACTGAAAGGTCCAGATTGTGCGCCAGCGTGATCACGCCTTTGGCTACCGCCGCGGCTTTACCGTTGGTCGCGACGTCCGACATGAAACAACGATCCATTTTCAAGGTGTGGAAGTCGAACTGCCGCAAATAATTTAGCGACGAATAACCAACCCCGAAGTCGTCGATCGCGATGCGTATGCCCTGTGTGCACAAACGATCGAGCGATGGCGACACGCGATCGAGGTTATCCATTAAAGCGGTTTCCGTCAACTCCAACTCCAACAGATTCGGGTGTAGCGAAGTTTCGTCCAGGATACGCAGCACGTTTTCAGGGAAATCCTTTTCCAGAAGCTGCCGGGGAGAAAGATTCACGGCCATGCGCAGCGGTGGAATGCCCGCCCGCTGCCAGGCCACACTCTGGGCGCAGGCAGAGCGCAGAACCCAGTCTCCAATTTCCGGAATCAGTCCTGTTTCCTCCGCCAGCGGAATGAAATCGGCAGGCAGAACGAATTCACTCTCCGACCTCTGCCATCGAATGAGCGCCTCCACCCCCAGAATCTTCCCCGAATTAATAGAGAACGTGGGCTGATAATGCAGCACAAACTGCTGGCGCGCCAACGCTTGACGCAAGTCATTTTGCAGGTCGCAAAGCTTGGTGGCATAGGAGCGCATGCCTTCATTGAATATCTGGACCTGCCCTTTGCCGCCGCTCTTGGCGCGGTACATGGCGATGTCAGCGTAGCGCAGCAGATCGTCGGTATTATCGATTTCCGGGCTACTCAGAACAATACCGATGCTGGCACCGCTCACCACTTCGCGGGAACCGATGTGGAACGGCGTAGCTAGAGCGCTGCGCATCCGGTTGCCCAACGCCAGCGCCTCTTCCGCGTCGCGAATGTGGTCCAAAAGAATGACAAATTCATCGCCCCCGAAACGCGCCACTACGTCCGCTGGACGAGCGCAATTGCGCAATCTGCCGGCTACGGCAGCTAACAGCTCGTCGCCCACGGGATGCCCGAGGCTGTCGTTAATAACCTTGAAACTGTCCAGATCCAAAAAAATGACAGCGAAAGGCTGACTATTATTCCCACTCGCCTTTTGCCGCTCAATCTTCTTTTCTAGACAGCTCATCAGATAATCGCGATTCGCCAGATTGGTGAGCTTATCTTGGAAGGAATCTTTAAGCAAGCGGTTCTCGGCCTCGATAAGCGATGTGATGTCGGCGTGAGAGCCCGCCAACGCTACCGCCTCTCCCATCTGATTGCGTACCGCGGTGCCGCGCGCCAGCACCCAGATGTAAGATCCGTCCTTGCGCAGCAGGCGATGCTCGTTGCGAAATTGCTCCGACTGCCCATGCAGATGTTCCGAAAGTTGGTTGCTAACCTCGGCCAGATACCCCGGATGAACCCGGCTGAACCACTCGTCCACGTTGGTCCCGATCTCTTCCAGTTCATACCCCAGCATTCCCGCCCATCTCGCGGAGTACTCAAATACCTCCGACTTCAGATCCCAATACCACAGGCCATCGTCGGTTCCCTGGACCGCTAACTCGAAGCGTTCCCGGTGGCTGTTCTCCATCAGCTTTTCATCCAGCCGTTGAGCCGCGTCTTCGAGACGGGTTCTCTCGATTTGCCTGTGCTTCGCGCCACGCCGGCGGACGACGATGATGGCTGAGGCTAGGGACGAAAGCAGGACAACCGACCAGCACAGGAGCGCTTCCCGGGGCAACTTTTGCACTGCCACCGCAATCCATCCCAGAACCGCTACCGAAGCTACATGAGTAAATCCACGCCATGCCAACAGCGTTACCGCCCCGCCCATCAAAAAAGCCAAAATGAAAAAGATCTGAGTAATGTCCGAGGCAATCGCGAAGGTCAGCAGGCTACTGAGAAGGATCAGCCCTCCCAGCACCAACGCGCCTAAGTGAACTCGATCCGCCGGAATGTACCCGCGGCGCAGGAGCGTCCACTCCACTAGAATAGCCGCGCCAATCAAGTAGGTCAGCCAGTCGAGTCCGGAATTGCCATAACCGGTTTGCAGGAAAAGACGTACCGCTGCGATCAAGAGATAAATCGCAGCAATCGCCGGCAAGGTCTGCTGGAGACGCGTACTTACCTGGTTATCGAGCGCCCGTTGCACCTCGGCATCGGGGATGCTGACCGCAGCGGGCAGACGATTCGCGCGCCGGAATTCCATGTTTCCAGTGAATCATGGGGTGGCTCCAGGAGCGATAGGAAACTGGGTTCATTTACGGGGTGTCAAAAATACGTATTTTATTAGGGGTACTTACTTAGTTGCGCATGCGTAGATCTTAGGGGATAGGGCGGACTCGTGACAGAACTCCCGGAGCATGCGCCTGCTCTCTGAAGCAAACCCACGATCCGCGGCTCGGCATCCTGCCTGGTCAGGCCCTTAGATCGCCTGACAAACAAATGTATGGGATCTTCGAAGCCAGCCTACGCTAGGCCGAGCAGCGATCCGATCAGATCGATTAACTTGCCCGTGGGCTTTTTTCTTCGTGCGCGTCATACAGGCGAAGTCCTGCACCCCGACAGATCCGAACATTCTATGGCTCCCAGTCTGCCTCCAACTTGGCCGGAGCAAAACAGACTCAGAGTAGCCGGAAGGTACTATAGAATGAGAACTTTCCAGTCATCGATGCAGTACCACGCCGCGGTTCTGTGTCTTGACAGAGCTAAGGTCTAACCTGTACTCTAAACCAAACCGTAACTTTAAACGGTTCGCTTGGAGGAATCGATGCAAAAAGTGTTAGGAATGTTGATTTTAGTTGCCGGCGCGTCGCAATTCGCGATGGCTGCTCTGACGGTTCCGGAAATCGGCGTGGGCTCTGCGGGAAGCGCCATCGCGCTGATTTCTGGCGCGGTGCTGGTGATCCGCGGACGCCGTAAGTAAGTAGGACGCGAAATATAAACCTTCCAGAGCATCCCGCACACCGCAGGGTGCTCTGTTCTTCTCCGTGTTTCCGCAACTTTCGATTCGCGAGCCGGCCGCGAACGATAACTCGTTCGGTTTGTTTCCGCGCCTGTTCGCCCTGGCCATCCTTTTCGCCGCCGAGTTGCTGCTGATTTCCGTATGGTTGGACAACGCCGCCCTGGTTTCGCGTGGCGGGATCCTGGGCTTCGCAGGTCAGTGGGGTGCTTGGACCGTGCGTGGGATCGTCGGTTTCGCAGCCATTTTCTTCACCTTCGCCTATTTAAAAAGCAAAGCCGCGCTCGACGAGATTTCCAGTCAAGTCAAGCCGATTCCGATAAATGCCCGTCCCTTGGCTGGGCACGCGGCAGCAATGCTGATCTTTGGAGGGCTCTCCTGGGCTTTATACGGAGACCACGTCGGCGGGTCTGTAGCGGGTTCAGTATCGCTCCTCTGGTTATTAGCAGGAGTCTGTGGAATTGTCCTCGGTGCCTTCGCCTTCGTGCCGCGCGTGTTCTGGGCGCGGCTGCTTCGCGATACCGGCTACCTGTGGGCTTACACCCTGTTAGCGGTGGTCTTCGCGTGCCTCGCCGGAGGATACAGCCGCGTCTTGTGGCTGCCATCCAGCCGCCTGACCTATGCGTTAGTGAAGTCCTTGCTCAGCCTCTTCGTCAGCGGCATCATCGCCAATCCCGCCACGATGAACCTAGGGACCACCAAGTTTGCCGTCGAGATCGCGCCCGAGTGTTCCGGATACGAAGGCGCCGGACTGATTCTGGCCTTCGGTGTCATCTGGCTGTGGTTCTTTCGGGACGAATGCCGTTTCCCGCGCGCGTTGATTCTGATCCCCGCCGGCGTGGTCCTCATGTATTTACTGAACGCCGTGCGCATCACAGGACTGATCCTGATCGGCGACGCCGGCGCCACGCGCATCGCGCTCGGTGGATTTCATTCCCAAGCCGGCTGGATCGCATTCAACGCAGTCGCCCTCGGTTTCTCGCTAGCCGCCCGCCGCTTACCCTGGCTGACAACGACCGGCCACGTAGACGCCACAGCAGCGGGTCCATCCAAGGACTCCGCTGATAATCCTGCGGCAACTTATCTACTCCCATTTTTGAGCATCCTCGCCGTTGGTATGGTGACAGCCGCGGCCAGCGGTGATTTCCAATGGCTTTATCCGCTGCGCTTCCTGGCAGCGGCAGGAGCATTATGGTTCTTGCGCGAGCGCTACGCCGCTGTCGATTGGTCCTTCGGCTGGTTCGGTCCGGCGGTGGGAGTTCTCGCGTTCGTAATCTGGCTCGGCATGGACGCACTTCTCAATACGCGGACTCATGACGCCATGCCGGAGGCTCTCGCCGCCACCACAACTGCCATCCGCACTTCGTGGATTGTTTTTCGGATTTTAGCCGCCGTGATCACTGTTCCCATTGCCGAAGAGCTCGCTTTTCGTGGCTTCCTCATCCGGCGCTTCCTGTCAGCCGACATCGAAGCGCTGCCGCCACAAAGCTTCACCTGGCTAGGCGTGGGCATCACCTCGATCGCCTTTGGAATCCTGCACGGCAATCTCTGGTTCGCCGGTATAATAGCGGGGCTGCTCTATGCTTGGGCGCTGCTGCGACGCGGCAAACTCGGCGAAGCAATCGTTGCCCACGCTACCACCAATGCACTTCTAGCGGCCTACGTTTTGCTGTTCCAAAAATGGCATTTGTGGTAATTCATCACGCGTGACCATGTGGGGTCACCTGACGAAATGCCGTCGATCGTGGCCCCGGTCTCGATGCAGTATCACCGCCACAGGTGGCTCGCCGCGTGCGTGACTCTCAATTGGAGATTCCAGCGAATGAGATACTTTTCAATGCTCGGTGGGTTAATGTTGGCCGCCCTGGTAATCGTGCCCGCAGCGATGGTGGCCGAAGACCATCGCGGTGAAGCCAGCTATTACGACCGCGACGGCCGTGATTATCACAACTGGAACAGCGACGAAGATCGCCATTACCGTGCCTATCTGCTGGAGCGTCACCGCACCTACGTTCCCTTCGTCAAGGTGAACGTACGTGAGCGCCAAGAATACTTCCGCTACCGCCACGAACAAGGTCTCAAGGTTGAAGTTCGTTAGCGTCTAGCGGGCCAGTCTCGCCATCACCAACGCCAGCGGGTCGTCTGCCAAGGGCTGCGACTTACATTCTTTGGCGCGAGCCTGCCACAGCTCCTCCGCCAAGTCCAGGTTAGATTCCGTGACTCGTCCTGCGTTTTGGTTAAGGGAACCAGCAGCCACGCATTTGCTGACTTCCTCCCCTGCAAGCTCAACCAGCTTACGGCTACGGTTCAGTCGCTCCGCTGGACTCAGTCCACGTAGCGTGGGATCGAGCGCCAGCAGTTGGCTGCAGAGTTCCAATCTCTTGCGCGCTGTGTCGTCAGTCGGAGCCAACCGTATCGCACTTTCAAATGCACGTTCTGCAGCGGGATAATTAGCCTGCGCGAATTCCGATTCGCCGAGACCCGCATAACCATCTGCATTGCCGGGCGCCTCCTGCACGATCCCCCGATAAATATCGGCTGCCCGCGTGGGCGACCCTGCCCGCAGAAACAGACGCCCCATACGGGCGCGAGTCTGTAGATCGCGCGGTACCTGATCCTGTACCGGAAGCAACTCCGCGAGCAGATCCTCCTTGGAATCACGCTGCGCGAGAAGATCGATCAGTTCGAAGCGCGCCCGTAGGCGGTTTTGTGCGGCATCCTGCCCCCATTGCCCGTAGATGGCCCGGTGAAAATATGAAATCGCCTCCGCAAAGCGGTTTTCCTTCGCTAGAACTCTGCCCATGATGAGATTGGCCTCGCCATCAGTGGGATCGCTTTCCAACAATCCTCGCAGCGTCGCTTCCGCGTCCGCCGTTTTGTCCGCCGCAAGCTGCGTCTGCGCAAGAGTCTGCTGATAAAAGCGATTCGTCCGTTCGATCGAGAGTGCATCCCGAATCGGTTCGATCGCGTCCACACTGTCGCCGCGCGCGATCAAGGCCCGACCCTCTTCGAACAGCCGGGTGGCCTCTACAGCGCTTTCGGAGCGTTCCATTCTGGCCAGATACGTATCGGCCGCGAACAGTGCCGCAATGGCCAAAAAGACCAACCCGAAGGTGGTCAAGAAAGATGATCCTGCGAATCGTTTGGGCATCTATTCGTGTTTCGCCACCCCATAGGCTTTGAGGATATCGTCCAGCACCACGATCCCGAGCAGTTGACGAACATTCGCCCGGCTGACCACTGGGAGCACATTCAGGTCGCTGGTCCCCATCCGTTGCAGCGCGAGGCCTAAGCTGTGATCCAGATGAACGTGCGGAAGCTCTTCGGCGGTAGAATGGCCGCTGGGAGAATCGAACAGCTCCGCTAGCTTTTTATCGTCGCCTCCGCTCGACGAAGCGTTCTCGAGGTCGCGGTTGCGGATCATGCCCAACAACCCTTCGCTTCCGACCACGGGCCATGCATCGAGCGCTCCTTTCATCTTCGGCAGAGCCGCACCTACTGGCAGGTCCGGCGACAACACCTCCGGCCCGGAACGCATCGCCTGACGCACCTGTATGCGGTCGGTTTGCGAGGCGGAATGCGCGTTCGGCAGATGCACGCCTTCCTGCTGCGCGAGCGCTTCATAGATTGGCTCCGGCTGGAGTCGCTGCGAAATGAAAAATGCGATCAGATTCGAGATCATCAGCGGAACAATAATCGTGTAATCGCGCGTGATCTCAAAAATCATGATGACCGAAGTCAGCGGGGTTCTCACCACTCCGGCAAATGCCGTCCCCATGCCCACCAGCGCATACGCACCCGGGCCCGCCGTCGATTGCGGAAACAGCGAGTGCGCGACACCTCCTACCGCCGCGCCCATCATCGCGCCGATAAACAGGCTGGGGCCGAAAATGCCACCCGCGTTGCCCGAGGCATAGCACACCGCAGTGGCAACAATCTTCAGCACGGCCAGCAACACTACCAACTTCAAAACGATGTCGCCGTTCAATACTTTTTCGACATAGTTGTAGCCTACGCCCATGACCTCCGGCACAAAGTAACCAATGATCCCCACCGTCAGGCCGCCCGCGACCGGCTGCAGCCACACGCTGCTCTTCGGTAATCGCATGAACCAGGCGCGAAGCCCCAACAGCAATTTCACGAAGGAGACTGAACCCAATCCGCCCACCACTCCGAGCACCGCGTAGACCGCGAAT
Organism: Bryobacterales bacterium; assembly: GCA_963745995.1. Classification (GTDB taxonomy): domain Bacteria; phylum Acidobacteriota; class Terriglobia; order Bryobacterales; family Bryobacteraceae; genus Palsa-187. The sequence continues at coordinate 831,031 of CAVUZF010000003.1, read as the reverse complement.
TCAGCGGGATTCACCAATTGATAGCCGGCGACATGGAATAACGGATCGTCGCCCAGAACTAGGTGCAGAACCATCCACGACGTTGCCGCACTCAACACCACGGAACCCAAAACCGCCGCGTGCAAGTCGCCCATGATCTCTTCGAGCGAGAACAAGACTGCCGCGATGGGAGTGTTAAACGCCGCCGCCAGCGCCGCCGCGCATCCCGCCGGGACCAGCGCCTTCACCTGCTTCGCATCCAGCCCCAGATTGCGACCCACCACCGAAGCCAGCCCCGCGCCAACCTGTACCGATGGCCCTTCGCGTCCTAACGCGATCCCGCTCGCCAGCGAGGCCGAGCAGCAAAAGAATTTTCCGAACACGGTTCGAAACTGAATACGGCCATCGTCGATGAACAGCGCAAATTTGGTTTGCGGTATGCCACTGCCGCGCGCCGAAGGAAAATAACGCCACAGCAGATAGCCTGTGCTCAGCGATCCTAATACCGGAACCAGGATCCGCCGCCAACCCGAGCCGCCCGCCGGATACATGTGCGCCGCCAACCGGCCGGTTAGCAGGATGAACGCCACTACCACTAACCCCACCAGCGCCCCAATCACCAAGCTGAGCACCAACGATAATTGGTTGTTGCTGCGACGAAGACTTTCAAGGCTTGCGCGCAGCCGGTTACTCCAAGATTGAAAAGTATTCGTCAAGTGCAGCTAATCTATTATCGCGCGCATCGATAATAGAAAGGATTGAATCATGAACCACTGGCCCGATCAGGGAATTCAAAACTTACTGGGAATTGAACTCCCTATCATTCAAGCGCCTATGGCGGGAGCGAACTTGTCTGCTATGGCGGTCGCAGTCTCCCAGGCCGGAGGCCTCGGCTCCCTCCCCTGCGCGATGCTAAGCGCCGAGCAGATGTACGCTGAAATCGAAGCCATTCGTCGGCAAACCTCGCGTCCCATTAATGTGAACTTTTTTTGCCATCAACCGCCCGTAGCCGACGCCGAGCGCGAGTTCGCCTGGAAACAACACCTGGCGAAGTATTACGTCGAATTAGGGCTCGACCCGCAAGCGCCGCTGCCTAGCGCCAACCGACGTCCGTTCGATAGCGCGACGTGCGATCTGCTGGCGGAGCTCAAACCCGAAATCGTCAGTTTCCACTTCGGGCTTCCCGATCCGGCACTCCTGGCTCGCGTGAAAACGTCCAGCGCGACGATCTTGTCGTCAGCAACTACCGTCGCTGAAGCCCTCTGGCTTGAACAGAGAGGTTGTGACGCAATCATCGCCCAAGGTGTCGAAGCTGGCGGGCATCGCGGGATGTTTCTGACCAGCGACGTCTCAACGCAACCTGGCACCATGGCGCTAGTGCCGCAAATAGTCGACGCCGTGAAAGTGCCGGTTATTGCCTCCGGCGGCATCGCCGACGCTCGTGGAATTGTCGCAGCCTTTGCCCTCGGCGCTTCGGCGGTTCAGCTCGGCACAGCTTATTTGCTGTGCCCGGAGGCGACTCTCAGCGCGGTACACCGCCAAGCACTGAAGAACCTGAAAGACGACGGCACCGCGTTGACCAACGTATTCAGCGGCCGTCCCGCGCGCGGAATCGTCAACCGTCTCATCCGCGAGGTCGGCCCGATGTCGCCACTAGCCCCTCCTTTTCCGCTCGCCACCAGCGCCATCGCGCCGCTGCGAAAGCAATCGGAGGCTGCCGGATCAGAAGATTTCGCCCAGATGTGGTCTGGCCAAGCCGGTCGGCTTTGCCGCGAACTCCCGGCGGGCGACCTCACCAGGCAACTCGCGGCCGAAGCACTGAGTATAATTGACGGCTGACAGGAGGTGTCATGTCGTACATGCTCAAAGCTCTGTTGGTAATCGGCACGGCTGTAATCGCACCCGCGCAAGGAGTCGTCATGCAGCGCAACTTGTCCTTGGGATTGGCCAAGACCATTGCGGAAGCGGCACTGGCGGAGTGCCAGTCCAAGGGCTATCACACCTCCGTCGTAGTGGTCGACCGCGCCGGTCAGATGCTGGTGCTATTGCGCGATGAACAAGCGGCGCCGCACACCACCGAAATGGCCCGCCGCAAGGCCTACACCGCGCGTATGTTCCGCGTCACCACAGCGGAGTTCCAAAAGCGCACCGCGGGCGATCAGCCGGCGTCGGCGCAACGTGACATCACGGACATGCTCGCGCTTAGCGGCGGCGTTCCTATCAAAGTGGGCGAAGAAACAATCGGAGCGGTCGGCAGTTCCGGTTCGAGCCTCGAAAGCGATGACGCGTGTGCCAAGGCCGGGATCGCCAAGGTCGCCGACCGCTTGAAGTAGCTCAGTGTGTCATCGAATAGATGATGTAATTGATGCCGTAGCGATAGGCGAGCGCCGTCATGGCCTCGGGATAATAGGGCACGTCGGCGAATTCCCAGGCGTCGCCGATATCCGTATCGTAGTTGACCGACACCACCATGTGCTTGTGGTCGTCATAAATCCCACGCCAGGCAGGATTTGATCCCGGCGGCTGCATCACCTCGACCGAATCGCCACGCCGCCACAGATGCCGCGATCCGGGGATAAAGGTGCGGTCCTTTTCGCGGATGTCGTAGAGCACATGCATGACGGGATCGGATTCGTCCAGGTCCGGAATCTCGCGCCCCGGCAACACCCGCTGCATGGTATCGCGAAAAACCTTCCAGGCGTCCGCGCCCCACATGTCGTCAGTCACCAGGAACCCGCCGCGCAAAAGATATTCACGCAGCCGCGCGATCTCCGCATCGCTCAATTCCCACCAGCCCGTTTGCGTCGCATAAATCCAGGGGTAATCGAAGATTCGATCGTCGGTGAGACGCAAATGGCGCGGGTCGCCAACGTCGATTTTCGTCAGCCGTTGAATCCCACGAGAGAAATGATTGTCGGCGTCGGGCCAATCGACAATCCACCAGCCAGTTCCCTGCCCATCGCGCGAAGCAAAGCCGAAGCCGCGGTGGTACTCAGGCAAGTCGGTATACTCGACGCGAATGAAGTGGAACTCAGCCTCGCGCACCGCAATGGCAGGCTCGTCATCGTCGCTGTTATAGACGCGATTACGCCCGCGTTGCGCTAACCCGGCAGCAACCAGCAGGGACATTACGGCGCCGGAAACTAGAAGCGCCCGCTGCAGTTGCGTCACAACCTATAGAATACGCCCGCTCACTGATGCTCCAGCCGTTGAATCACTTCGTACACTACGGTACCGACAATCTCCATGCTCTGCGCACTGAGTTTATCCATGGTGTCGGTATCGTTGTGCCATGGCGGATAGTCGATGTCGATTAGATCGATAGCAGGGACGCCGGCGCGCACGAAAGGCATGTGGTCGTCGTCTTCCCCGATCTGTTGATCGATAAAAAAAGCCTTGTAGCCCAAGTCGGCCGCAGTGCTCCACACCAGTTTGTTTAGCGCCGCATTGCCGTTGGTCTCCCGTGGAATGTCCAGATTCTTGTCGCCGATCATATCCACATTGATCAGCGCTTTGAGACGCTGCAAGGTTCCATCCTGACGCCAGCGTGCCGCTAGATGACGGCTTCCATAAAGGCTATCTGTATCGGACCATTCTCCAAACGCCTCCTCGCCATCGAAGAACGCCAGATACACGTCGTCGATGCGCGGCTGATGCGCCAGTACCCGCGCCAGCTCCAACAGCAATCCCGTAGACGACCCGCCATCGCTCGCGCCCACAAACTTGCGCCCAGGAAAGTATTTGGTGTCAAAATGCCCAGTAATCGCAATCGCGCGATGCGCCGGACCCTTGCCAGGAAACTTCGCAATGATGTTCTTCATTGCGATCGCCCCCTGCGGCGTCTTGGCAGTAAAAGCGTCCTCGACGATTTCGCAGCCGTCCTTGCGTAGCTCCGCAATTATGTAATTTTGCAGCGCAATATCTGCCGCTGAGCCCGGCGGCCGCGGCCCGAACGCGACCGCCCGCCGAGTGAATTCCAACGCGGAGGCTCCCGAAACCCCGGCTGCGACCGCCGTCGCGGCCAGTCCTAGAACCAGACCCGCCATCCACAACTTCTTCGAAAAAGACATTTCTTCCTTAAAGGTCGCCTAAAGTTTTCGTTCTTGGCGTCCGATTCCCGGGATCAGGTGAACGGAACTTGCCCAAAAACGCATAAGCTATGTATGATAGTACCTCCGGGCGGCAAGCCCCGGTAGGATTTGGAAAAAGGACGCTGATCCATGACCTCCGTCGGTAGTATTCTTCGCGAGCAGCGGGAGAGCCAGGGGCGGGCGATCGCAGAGATCGCAGAGGAACTCTGCATCACGCAACACTACCTGCACGCCATTGAAGCGGATGACCTTACCGGCGTGCCCGGTCTCTTCTTCTACAAGAGTTTTGCACGGCAATACGCCGCCGTATTGGGTATCGATGCTGCCCGGATTAAGTCGGCGATCGATGCGCTCTCCGAACCCGAAGACCCGCAGCCCCGCCCGGAGATTCGGGTACCGAACCGTCTAGTACAGGCCACCAACCGCCGCCAAATTCCGGACGTGCCGTTGAGCTGGTCTGTGGTCGGGTTGGTCGTGGTACTGCTCGGATGCTCCGGTTTCTATGCCTGGTGGAAACGTGCCCCGGAACCCGCGCGCGCCGCGGCGCCATCGTCGGCGCCGGTCGTCGTCGCCGTCAAAGGCGCCGCCGAGCCGGTGATGCAGCCGGATCAACCAGCTATCGAAGCCGCTGGCGGAGTGGTTCTGAAACTATCGGCCACCGAGCGCACTTGGTTGTCGGTCAGCAGCGACGGCAAAGAAATTTTCGCCGGCATCCTGCAGCCCAGCGAGTCGAAGACGCTCACCGGCCTTGACCGCGCCACCATGCGAGTGGGCAACGCCGGAGGCATCGAGGTGCGCTGGAACGGCAAAGTCATCGCGCCGCTAGGCACGCGCGGACAAGTGCTGACCATTCGCATCACGCCGCAGGATTTCGAAATCGTTCCGCCGCCGCCCAAACAGGATTTGTAGCTAGTCTTCCACCGTAATATTCGGTCCGCTGGATTGCTCTTCCCCGCAGCGCTTTTCAATTCTGCGCGCGAGTTCCATAAACGGCTCGGCTAGCGGATCGCCGGCTTGGCGCGTCGCCACCGGACGCCCCGTATCCCCGCCGATACGCACCTCCGGCTGGAAGCGCCAGTTCCCCAAGGTACGCGACTTTCATTGCTTCCGCCGTGCGCTTGCCGCCGCCCTGCCCGAACACATCGATACGTTCGCCAGAGCCGGGAGCGATCAGGTAACTCATGTTCTCGACCATCCCCAGAATCGGCACGCGCACCTGCGCGAACATGTTGACGGCTTTGCGCGCGTCTTCGAGCGATACATCCGACGGTGTCGTCACCACCACCGCGCCCGAGAGCGGAGCCGTCTGGATCAACGACAACGCCACATCGCCAGTGCCCGGCGGCAGATCGATCAGCAGGTAGTCGAGCTCGCCCCAGTCCACCTGCCGCAGAAACTGCTGAATCACGCTATGCAGCATCGGCCCGCGCCAGACCAGCGGCTTGTCCCCAGGATTCAGGAATCCCATGGACATTAACTTCACGCCGTAGCGTTCGATCGGCCCAATGCGGTCGCCTTGCCCGCGTGGCGTTTCCTGCACGCCCATCATCAGCGGAACATTAGGACCGTAAACGTCGGCATCGAGCAGACCGACTTTGCGCCCGAGTTTCGCCAGCGCAATCGCCAGGTTGACAGAGACAGTCGTTTTCCCCACGCCTCCTTTGCCGGAACCGACGGCGACAAGGTGGCGAACGCCGGGAATCGGCATCTTCGGCGGTGCTGCGGGAGGCTGTTGGGAACCCATCTCACTAGATGGTAGCAACCGCCCTCAAGCCAGCGCCAGATTTGCCTGCGCCCGCAGCGAAGAATCCGCAAATTCCCCGCGCGCGAATTTGGGAAAAGCGGCGGCCGCGATCATCGCGGCGTTGTCCGTAGAAAGCCCCGGCGTCGGAAAAAATACAGGATAAGGCAGGCAGCGTAGCCGCCGCAGCCAGCCGCAGTCCGCTGTTGCAAGCCACGCCGCCCGAGATCACCAAGCTGCGCGCGCCCATCCCCTCCGCCGCCTTCACCGCTCGCCGCAGCAGTTCCCGGATCACCGTGTGCTGAAACGACGCCAGCATATCCAGCGTCTCCCGCGGCGTTACGGCCAACCATTCTTCGACGCCGGGCTGAGGGTTGCGCTGCAGCAGCTCACGCCGCGCAGCCACTTCAACCCGCGAGATCACGAGCCTCCGTCCAGCGCAGGACGGCCGTCTTCAATCCGCTAAAACTGAAATCGAGCGTGTTCCCCTTCATCTTCGCCAGCGTGAAGGGCACCGCTTGCGGATTTCCATGCGGCGCCAGCATATCGATCACCGGCCCACCGGGATAACTAAACCCAAGCAGCTTGGCGACTTTGTCGAACGCCTCTCCCGCCGCATCGTCGCGAGTCTTTCCCAAAAGCCGGTAGCGAAATCCCTCGCCGACTTCATAAAGGTGCGTGTGCCCCCCGCTCACCACCAGCGCCAGCGCCGGCAATTCAACCGGATTCTGGCTCACCACCGCGTGAATATGTCCCTCAATGTGGTTGACCCCGATCAACGGCAGCCCCCGCACTATCGCGAGCGCCTTAGCGTACGTGATCCCCACCAGCAGCGATCCCACCAGCCCGGGGCCTTGCGTAACCGCGATTGCTCCCAGATCTTCGAGTCGGGTGGCCGATTGTTCCAGCGCCAACCGCACCACCGGCACGATCGCCCGCAAGTGCTCACGCGAAGCCAGTTCCGGAACCACACCGCCATACCGCGCATGCGTCGAGATCTGCGACGCCACCACCGACGAGAGAATGCGCGACCCGTCCTCCACCACCGCCGCGGCAGTTTCATCGCAAGAAGATTCGATGCCTAAGATGCGCACTCTTCCCTAGTTTACAGTGGGAAACAGTGCTGCTTTCCGATTTCGATTACCATCTCCCCGAAGAACTGATCGCGCAACAGCCCCTAGCCGATCGCGCCGCCTCCCGCATGCTGGTAGTCGACCGCAAGTCGGGTACGTGGCAGGACCACACCTTCCGCGACCTCCCATCCTTCCTCCATCCTGGCGATTGCCTGGTGCTCAATGACTCCCGAGTGTTCCCCTCCCGCCTCTACGGTCATCGCGAAGGACACAGCGGCAAGGTAGAAGTATTTCTCACCCAGCAAGAATCCCCCGACGCCCTGCGCTGGACTGCGCTCGTGCGCCCCGGCCGCAAAATGCGCAGCGGCGAACGCATCGTCATCTCGGACGACTTAACTGTCGAGATCCTGGGCCGCGGCGACTTTGGCGAGCGCACCGTCAAGCTCTCCTCCAAAGGTGCCGTCTTCGATGTGCTAGAGCGTGCTGGCCACGTCCCACTGCCTCCCTACATCCACCGCCCCGACACCGCCGCCGATCGCGAGCGTTACCAAACCGTCTTTGCTCGCGAACGCGGCTCCGTCGCCGCGCCCACCGCCGGACTCCACTTCACGCCTGATATTCTCGACGCCTGCCGCACCGCGGGTGCAGCCATCGCGCGAGTCACGCTGCATGTCGGCCTAGGCACGTTCCAGCCCCTGCACACTGACATCGTCGAAGAAGTAAAGCTGCACTCCGAAAGCTTCTCAGTTCCGCCAGAAACCATAGCTGCCATGGACGCCGCCTCACGAGTAGTTGCCGTCGGCACCACCAGCGTCCGCGCCATCGAGAGCAATCCCGCCGGCCCGCGCACCGAATTATTCATCTCTCCCGGTTTTCATTTCCAGCGAACCGGAGCCATGCTCACCAACTTCCATCTCCCGAAGTCGAGCCTCCTGGTGCTAGTCTGCGCTTTCGCCGGAACCGAATTAGCGCTAGCCGCCTACCGCCACGCCGTCGCAGCGCGCTACCGTTTCTTCTCCTACGGCGATTGCATGCTGATCGTGGGATAATCGTCTCGTTGGAGTTGCGCCGCTCACTTTCTGACTTGCTGGCGAAAGCCCGCACCCGCTCGTTTCAACACCTGCTCGTCCACCAGTTGACGCGAGCCGCAGCCGTCATCTTCGCAGGCGGCGTAATCATTCTCTTAGCCGGCACCGAATACCTGAGCGCCTTCTGGCTGATATTGCTAGTGGCGCTAACCGTCGGCGCAGCGATCTATCTGGCCCTGCGCAAGCGTCCCACAACCTATCGCGTGGCCCAAAAAATCGACGCGAACCTGCAACTGCACGACACCCTCTCCACCGCCGCGCATTTTCTCGAAGCCCCCGGCACCGCCGACGCCGCCATTCGCGAAAGCCAACGCGCGCAAGCCGAACGCACCGCCCAGTCCGTCGATTTGAAGCGGGCTCTGCCTCTCGCCCGCCCGCAGGCCCTTTATCCCGCCCTGGGCCTGGCCCTCGCCCTAGCCGCTGTCCTGCTGCTGCGCTACGCCGTGCTCGGCTCCTTCGATCCACACACGTCTCTAGTAGCCAGCGCCTACGATAACGTCTTCGGCGCTACCAAGCAGCAAGCCAAACTTCCAGGAGCTCCTGAAGGCGGAGACCTGCCCGGCGACGGCCGCGAAGAGAGCAAGGAATCCCAAAAGAACAGTGACTTCGCCGGCGATCCCTCCGCCAACTTCGACCCCGCCACCCCCGAAAATCAGCAGGATCAAAACAAACAGGAAGCGGAGAACAAGGATCAAGGCGCCGACGGCGGCAATAAGAAGGAAGACTCGCCCGGTAAAGACTCCTCCTCCGACGAACAAAAGCAAGGCGACAAGCAGCAAGCCGATGGAAATCAGAACGCCAAATCCAACACCGAACCGTCACTCCTCAATAAAGTCCGCGAAGCCCTCAACGACATGTTGAACAAGATGAAGTCCTCGCCCAACGATCAAGGCAAGAATCAGAAAAGCGATCCCAGCGACAGCGAACAGCAACCCGGCCAGGACGGCCAGTCCCAGGAAAAGGGCGACAGCCAGCAGGCGCAAAACGGCAAGCAGTCCAGCGACGCGCAGGACGGCAGCAACAGCGCCCAGAATCAAAAGTCGCAGGAACCGCAAAACGGTATCGGCAGCCAGGAGGGCGATAAAGCCGCCAAGCAGGCCGAAGCCCTGAAGGCCATGGGCAAAATCACCGAACTCTTAGGCAAGCGCGCCGAGAACGTCAAGGGAGCCGTCATGGTGGAAGTCGGGTCCACTAAGCAGCAGCTAAAGACACCCGTGGGCCAAGGCCAGTCCACCCACGCCGAAGCCGGCAGCGAAATCCATCGCGACGAAGTCCCGCCCATCTACGAGCAGTTCGTCCAGCAATACTACGATAAAATCCGCAAAACCCCCTCGCCATCGCCGGCCAAATAGCATATAACATCATTATTTTCAGAGCGATAGAATTTTACTCCAGAGATCTTGGGTAAAGCCGCCGATAGGTACTCATCCGCCTAATGGGAGGCTTCAGATGGCCCGATCCACATTGCTGCTACCGCTGTTTGTCTTTTTAACGCTTGCCGGAGCGAACAAGCTCGACGCCCAAGCCGCCGACGGCGACCTGGTAGGCACCGTCACCGACCAGACCGGCGCCTCCATTCCCGGCGCGGACGTCGAAATCACCCACACCACCACCGGCGTCAAAGCCAACACCACCACCGGCATGGACGGCGGGTACCGCTTCAACAACGTCCTGGTCGGCTCGTACGATGTCAGGATTTCGCGCGCCGGTTTTGCCGCAGTTATCCTCCGCAATACCGCGATCGCCCTGAACACCACGTCGACCGCCAACGCCCGCCTAACGGTAGGCGATGTCGCCTCTTCGGTGGATGTCACCGAAGCGGCCGCACTGATCGATACCACCACCGCGCAAATAGTTTCCACATTCGGATCGCGCCAAGCCATCGACATCCCCTCCGCGTCGCTCCCCTTGGGAGCCCTCAATCTTTCGCTCCTCAACGCCGGCGTCGCCAGTTCCGGAGGCATAGGCGCGGGCGAAGGCCCCTCGGTCGGCGGCCTACGCCCGCGCTCCAATGACTTCACCGTCGAAGGCGTCGACAACAACAGCAAATACGTTACCGGCCACATCATCGATATCCCCAACGAAGCCGTGCAAGAGTTCAGTGCACTGCAAAACACCTTCTCCGCCGAATTCGGCAATGGTGGCGGCGGCCAGTTCAATCAGGTCCTGCGCAGCGGCGGCAATCAGTTCCACGGCATCGCCTTTGAATACCTCGAAAACCGCAACCTGAACGCCGTCGATCAATCCTTCGCCCGCATCGGTGTTTTATCGAACCCGCGTTTCGATTCCAATTTGTTCGGCGGCTCCGTCGGCGGTCCGATCCTCAAGAACAAGCTCTTCTTCTACGGACTCTATCAGTACAATCCCACCGGCCAAGCCACCACTCCGTCTCCGGTCGAATCGCCCACCGCCGCCGGATACAGCGCCTTGAGCGCCATCCCCGGCCTCTCGCAAACCAATCTCGGAGTCCTGCAAAAGTACCTGCCGGCCGCGCCCACCGCGAACCAGTCGACAACCGTAAACGGCGTGTCGATTCCCATCGGTGTCCTGCCCATCGTCGCCCCCAGCTACACCAACGAAGGTATCTGGCTGGTCACCGTCGACTACAACATTTCTGACAAGGACCAATTGCGTGGCCGTGACGTAAACGAATCCACCTCCGGATTCAGCTCCAACACCCTGCCCGAATTGCCAGCGTTTTTCCAAGGCCGCAACATCGAGCGCCATCTCTTCATGCTGGACGAATTGCATACCTTCACGCCCACCCTTCTGAACGAAGTGCGCCTCGGCTACACCCGCTCGAACGACAACATCCCTTCCGGCAACTACAACTACCCGGGCCTCACCGCGTTCCCGAACATCGTGATCCAAAACGATCTCGGCGTGCAGATCGGCCCCGCCCCGACCTCCCCGCAATCGACTGTCCTCAACACCTACCAACTCATCGACAACGTGACCTGGACCAAGGGCCGCCACACCCTGAAGTTCGGCGCCGAAGGACGCAAGTACATTAGTGCCATCACGTTCACGGGAAATCTGCGCGGAGACTATGAATACTCCAACCTCCAGCGCTTCCTCCTGGACCAAAGCCCCGACTTGTTCGACCAACGCGCCGGCGACGCCGGGCCCTTCTCCGGAAACTCCATCAGCTCCTCTTTCTTCGTCGACGACCAATACCGAATGCGCCCGAACTTCAACGTTAACCTCGGCTTGCGCTACGACTATCAGGGCATCTCCGCCGGCGACAAGCTACAAACCCTGAACGCCATCGCCAGCGTCCCCGGCCTGATCTCCTTCCAAGCCCCAACGCCGCAGTTGGACGGTTTCGCTCCCCGCATCGGACTGGCGTATTCGCCCGGCACCAGCGGCCGCACTTCCATCCGCGCCGGCTTCGGCTTGAGCTACGACAAGTCGTTCGATAACTTAAGCGTCAACCTGCCGCCTCCCGAATTGTCCAACGTCATCACGCTTCCCTTGAAAACCGTGATCCCGAATTTCCTTGCCAATGGAGGCATCCAGCCCACCACCGGCCTCACCACCTTCGCGACGGCGGCCGCCGCCCAAGCTGCGACTGCGAATTACAAACAGGATCAATATCTGATGCCCTACGCGCTCAACTGGAACGTCGGAGTCCAACACGTATTTCACAATGACTACACGCTTGAAGTGCGTTATCTGGGCACCAGAGGCGTGCATCTCCCCGCACAGAGCTGGCTTAACTACGGCCCGGTCGCCACACCTGCCTTGAACATCCCTACATTCTTGTCGACGCCCAGCACACAGACACTCGCCGCCCTGCCCCACACCACCAACGACCTTTACAACATCGACTCCGTACTACTGCCCTGGCGCGCCAACTTCGATAGCCTGCCCATCACGTCCTATCTGTTCCGCGGCAACTCGATCTACCACGGCCTGGCAACCGAATTCTCTCGACGCTTCTCCAAAGGCCTGTTTTTCAAAACCGCCTACACCTGGAGCCATGCCCTCGACGACAGCACCGCCGACGTTAAGAGCACACTCTTAGCCCCGCGCCGCCCCCAAGACTTTACCGACATGAAATCGGAATGGGGCACGTCCTTCCTTGACCGCCGCCACCGTCTGACCCAGACCCTGATCTGGGACACACCCTGGTTCAAAGCCAGTTCTAACAAGCTAGCCCGCTACGCGCTCGGGGGCTACGTGTTGAGCGGAACCTATACTTACGAATCTCCGCAATACGTCACCGTGCAAAGCGGCCTCGACTCGAACCTCAACGGCGACTCTGCCGGCGACCGCACCATCGTGAACCCCAATGGCGTCCCCAACACCGGCAGCGGCGTACGTGCGGTGAACGCCAGCGGCGCCACCGTCCAAATGGGTGACTCGTCCACCGTCGCCTACATCGCCAATAATCCAAATGCGCAATATATCGTAGCCGGTTACGGCGCATTGGCAAACGGCGGCCGCAACACGATGGCGCTACGCCCCATCGATAACTTCGACCTGCAAATCAAAAAGGTGTTCCCGCTCGGCGAGGTCAAACGCCTGGAATTCGCCGCGCAGCTTTTTAATGCGTTCAATCACCCGCAATATACCGCTGGATTTACCAACAACGTCCTGCAAACCCAGACTCTGGGAGCATCCCAGCAGAACCTGGTAATTCCCGGAAATCCGCTATTCGACCGCCCGGACCTGGCATTCAGCAGTAATCCCCGATCTATCCAATTAACGGCCAGGTTCCAGTTTTAGCTGCCCAGAAATTACAAAACCTTCATCAAATCCGCTCTCCGGCTGGCAAACTGTACAAATACAACGGCGCAGCTATGCCAATCGGGCAGGTCCAGGACAAATTCTTTTCCAGCCGATTGTAACCAGACTGTTGTACCAGGACCTAGCCGAGGGTATACTAACGGTAATCTCTCTGTAATGGGAAGGTTAGCCCATTTGGACGCAGAAAGTACTATGTTAGTTACGCACACTTTGGTGGTAGTGCAGTCGATTCGCCCCGCTGGGCACCTCCACGCGGGCTTTCCACTCCACAGCCTTTTATTCCCCGCACCATCAACATTCGAGAAGCCATTCGGCCCACCAGCCGAGTAATCACTCGAATTTAAACTCATGGAGGCCACACGATGAATACTTTATCGAAAGCCGCGAGACTCACGTTGCTCTCTGCGGCGATTATTCTTCTGGCGCTTACCGGCGTGCCAAAATCAAACGCCCAGGCGACGGACAGCAACATTGTCGGAACCGTTACAGATGCTACCGGTGCCGCCATTCCAGCCGCGAAAGTCACGGCAACCAACACCGCGACCAACGTCAAATACGACACCGTGTCGAATATGGATGGCGAATATCGCCTCAACAATGTCCCCATCGGCAACTACACGATCACCGCGGCCAAAGCGGGTTTCACCACAGGCAGCAAGTCGGGCGTTCAATTGGATTTGAACCGCACAGCCACCGTTAATGTCACACTCGCAGTGGGGACAGTCGAAACCTCGGTTGACGTCACCGAATCGGCGGCTCTGATCGATACCAGTTCTTCGCAATTGCAGACTATCTTTGATGCCTCGGCGATCGCGGATCTTCCGGCCGCAGGCATCTCTAAAATCATCAACGGTGCCGGAATCTATAACATCAGCTTGAATGCTGCTGGAGTCGCTATGGCCGGCGGTATCGGCTACGGCACCGGACCCTCGGTTGCCGGACAACGCTCCGAGAACAATACCTTCAGCATTGACGGCGTCAATAACGACGATCACGATGTCACCGGCCCCCTGGTGTATGTCTCGAACGAAGCCGTAGGCCAATTCTCAGTTCTGCAGAATCAGTTCAGCCCCGAGTTCGGTGGCGCCGCCGGCGGCGTGTTTAACGTCATCCTCAAGAGCGGCACCAACCAGATCCACGGTTCGATCTACGAATACATGCAGAACCGGGACTTGAACGCCGTCGACAACACTCTGGTTCTGAATGGAAACCGCAGCAATCCCCGCTTCGACAATAATCGTCTGGGCGCGACGATTGGCGGGCCGATCAAGAAAGACAAACTCTTCTACTTTGGGAATTTCGAGTACAATCCACTAGGCCAGGCCTCTACCCCTAGTTCTCCCATTTACGCACCGACGTCCGCCGGACTCTCGATTCTTAACGGTATGGCCGGACTGAGCAAAACCAACCTGGGAATCTTCGAGAAGTATGTTCCGATAGCGGCGACGGCCAACGCTCCCGCCCCAATAGTTGTGAATGGCGTCACCATCCCCAGCGGATCGTTGCAGTTTGCCTCGCCGAATTTCTCCAACTCCTATCACGCCATTGCTTCGGCTGACTGGGACATCAGCACCAGCGATCAGCTCCGCGGGCGCTATATTTACGACAAAAATTCGGCGATCGACAACAACGCTGCGATTCCGGTTTTTTACGCCACTCAGCCCACCCTCAACCAAATGCTCTCGTTGTCGGAGTTCCACAATTTTTCGCCGACTTTGGAAAACGAGCTGCGCGTAGCCTATTCCCGTCATAACCAGGTCGTCCCAACGGGAGACTTTGCCTTCCCTGGCTTGAACGCCTTCCCGAATATCTCGATCGATGAACTGCAAGCCCAGATCGGTCCCGATCCCAACGCGCCGTCCGGCGGAATTCAGAATCTGTTCACCGTTCAGGAGAACATCACCAAGAGCTTCGGCCGCCATACCATCAAGGCCGGCTACAATTTCACTGACATCATTCTGAGCAGCTTCTTCGTGCAACGAGTGCGTGGTGACTACGATTACGCCACGCTCCAGGAATTCCTCACCGACAGTCAGCCCAGCGGCGGCAATATCAGCGGCGTCTCGGGCGAGCGGACCTTTGGAGCGGCAACCGGCGTTCCGGAGGGCTTCCTGCAGAATTCGGCCTACGTCAACGACGACTTCCGCATTCGGCCGAACCTCACCCTCAACCTGGGCCTGCGCTACGAAATCGTCACCGTCCCAGTGGCCTCTCGTGCCCAGCAGTTCGCCTCGATTGCCAATGTTCCTGGTGTCGTCACTTTTGCCAATCCGTCGGTAAGCAAAAATGATTGGTCTCCGCGTTTCGGCTTTGCGTATTCTCCCGGCAAAGATCAAAAATGGGTGATCCGCGGCGGAGCGGGTAGATCTTTCGATCTTCCTTATGCCAACCTGAGCACCAACGCGAATCCCCCGTTTTATCAAGTCACGCAAGACGTGAACCCCTCCGCTCCAGTGAGTAACTTCTTGGCCAACGGCGGCATTAGCGCTCCCCCTGCCGCCCCGACTGCGGCCGGCATCCGTTCGTCAGTGTCCTCCTACACCTGGAATCAAAATCGCCCCTACGCTCTCAACGGCACCTTGGGAGTCCAACGCCTTTTGGGCAAAGACTACACCGTCGAGGCGCGTTACGTGTACACGAAGGGCGTCCACCTGTACGTGCAAGATCGCATCGGTATCGTGCCTCAGGTAACCTCCACCAACTACATCCCGACGTTTTTCAGCATGCCTACCGCCGGCCAGTTTGCGGCGCTCGGCAAAACCCTGGGCGGAGTCGAATCTGTGCTGCCGCCGGGTACCACCGCGGATCTGCCGTTTAGCGCCCTTTCCGCCTTTGGCTTCAACTCCGGTACTGGTTTAGTCGGCTTCGACCCGGTGGGGAATTCGCGCTATAACGGTCTCGCTGTGCAAATGAACAAGCGCTACTCGAAGAACTTCTCTTACCAGCTGGCTTATACGTATAGCCACGCTCAGGACGATTCGACCGCTACTCTGTTCTCTACTTATTTCACCCCGCGGCGCGGCCAGGATTTCGCGGATAAATCCGCGGACTGGGGTACTTCGGCGCTGGATCATCGTCATCGCCTGAGCATTACGCCCACTTACGATGTGAATTTCTTCGCCAACAAGGGCTGGCTTATGAAGAACGTGGTCAGCAACTGGCGCCTACTGGCCGGTTATACTTACCAGACGGGTGAGTTTGCTACCGCGCAAAGCGGCGTCGATTCCAACCTCAATGGCGACAACGCCGGCGACCGAGCCATTGTCAATCCGGCCGGACTCGCCAACATCGGCAGCGGGGTTACTGGCTACAATGCGGCTGGCCAAAAGGTGGCCGCTGGTGACAGCAGCATCGTCGCTTATGTGGCGAACAACCCTAACGCCCGTTATGTGGTTGCTGGGGCGGGCGCGATCTCAACCGCCGGACGCAATACCATCCTCATGCCTCCGACAAACAACGTCGATTTCTCGATCATCAAGAGGTTCAACTTTACCGAGCGCATCCACCTCGAGCTCTCGGGGCAGTTTGCCAACTTGTTCAATCATCCGCAGTATGTGGGTGCTTGGATCAACGACGTTTCGCCGAATCCCAGCATCGGCGCTTCTCTCGGACGCAACGAACTGGTCCCCAGCAACGTGAACTTCCAAAACTGGAGCCAGTTCTTCACCAGCAACTCGCGTACGATTCAGGTCGTCGGCAGGATCGTTTTCTAAACGAACCTGCATAAGTAACAAGCTAAAATCGCCCCGCCAGCAGAGATGCCGGCAGGGCGATTGCTTTTCTGGGGAGCACGCGTTACGTGCGATCGACGTGCAGGTTATTGGTCACCGAGAAGACTCCCGGAACGCCATTGGCCCGCAAATAAGCTAGATTCTTGTCCATCTCCGTCCCCGCAGCTCCCTCCAGGAACACATGCCCGTTGCGCACGATAATGTGAATGCTGGGAACCGCCTGTATTCGTATAACGATCCATCGCCGGGTCCCCGTAAATCGCTCGGTATACCGCGCGCCGGATCTGATCGTCCATGGGCGATAAAGGCAGCACCTCGATGCGGTTCACCACCCGCTCGACGCCCTCGATCCCCTTCACCGCCTTCTCCGCATCCGACTTCAGGTTGGGGAGCGTCACCTGCCCCATCAGCGTTACCGTGCTACCGTCCACTTTGTACTCGAAGTTGTCGAAAACGTTGTAAAACGGCAGAGTAACCAGTTCATGGCGGACTTCCTTTTGCAGGCGAATTTCGCTTTTTTCCGACGGGCCCCGCTGGCCTTGTGCGCACACTCCTCCGGCCATAGCGAGCACCAGGAATGCCGGTGCCCAGGCTTTAAGGATTGGTTTCATATCGTAGCCTCCTAAGACTAAAGGCGTGCATTTTTAGGGCCCATTCACCGGCGATGCCACCGCACGCAGGCGTGCACCTTCGTCACCATGATCCTTCTCGCATTGAGCCTGATCGAGGCATAACTTCCTGGGCGATTTTGCGCAGCATGACAAAAACAGCGTGCGGGTAAGCGGCTGGTTCTGCGCTTATTTATTGCTTTTTGGCAGCAACAGGAAGCGAAATCTTCTTCGCCCGAATCACAGGTTTCGCCGGCGGAGGCGGTGGCTTCACCAGCCACGCCAGCCTCAGATAACCCGCTGCGGCGCGCAAGCGGACGGCTTCTTTACCATCGTCAAACAGCGGCTGCAACTGTGGCATCAGGGCAGGATCGTTACGGAGCGCGATCGCATGCGCCACGGCCGCTCGCACCGACGCATCCTTGTCCGAAAGCGCTTCCTTCAAAGCATCCAACACCTGCGGACTGGGATCGTTCGCCAGCAGCATGGCCGTTGTGGCGCGCCCCGAGACCCCGTTGTCGGCCATGATCTCCTGCATGGAAGACACGCCCGCGCCCAACCCCGGAACCGGCGCGAAGCCGATGCCGTTCTTAATCGCGAACATCATCATGCCTTTGGGAATGTGTACCAGCCGCAAAGTGTCGCGCTTTTCGGCGGTTAGAAAGCCGGACTGCGTCTTGGCCTCGCGCTCCAGAATCGCCATCAGAGCCGTGCGCCCGCGCGGATCGTCTAAACCGAACAGCGCCTTAGCGGCGGCGAAGCTCACTTCCGGAGCGGTATCGTGCAGAGCCTTGTCGAGGAGATCCGCTGTGCCTTTGTCTTTCAAATCCACCAGGCTCGCCACCGCCGCCAGACGCACGTAAACGTCTTTATCGGAAATCGCATTATCGATCTCCGAAATGTAGGGCTCGCGAGGACCAATCAGACCCAAAGCTGCCACCGCCTGCTTGCGGACATCCGGGTTTTTGTCCCCGAGCCCCACGCTCAGCAACACGTTGGCCCGGTTTTCTTCAGGCGTGGGCAAAGGCGCCGCCGGCCCCACATTCTTGGTCTGTGCCCAGGAGACGGACGCAACCCAAATGCCCAGTAAAACCACCTTCCGCATCGCGCCCTCCTCCAGTGGAAGTAGTTTAACCCAGCCCCAAGGCGGTGCGCACGCTCTCCACCGGCAAATCTTTCCAATGGCGCCCCATATTATCCAGGCTGGTGAACGAACGGGTCTCCATGCGGTCTATATACAGTCGTCCGTTAAGGTGATCGATCTCATGTTGCAAGATGCGTGCAAACCACCCCGACGCCTGGATTTGCCGCAGCTGGCCGTGCTCATCCAGATATTCGACGCGCACGCGGCGCGAACGTTTCACCAACGCGCTGAAGCCCGCGACGCTCAAGCAGCCTTCGAAGAACTCTACCGTCTCTTCCGAATACTCAACAATGGCGGGATTGATCAGCACCAGGAATTGCACTGGCTGCCGCTCCCGTTCCGCCAGCAGCTCCGGCGCAATGCCGGTCAAGTATTCCGCGCGATCTTCTACCACCGCAAGTTGAATCGGGAGTCCCACCTGCGGCGCCGCCAAGCCCACGCCCGGCGCATCGCGCATGGTGTCACGCATGTGTTCGATCAATTCCTGAATGGCGGGAAGTGCGATTTCCTCAGACGTTAAGCGCGCGCGCCAGTCTGCCGCAGAACCGGTTCCCCGGTTTGCACGATCTTGAGCCGCACCGGCGGATTCACTTGTCCCAGGCGTGGTGCTGCGGACCCGCATCGCGATCTTCGACGCGGTCATACAGGTGATCGTCGCAAACCGTGCCCAGCGCCTGATTGTACAGCGTGGTCATTCCCAAACCTTCGCGCAAATCTTCGTCGAAGGCGTGCAGCGTTTTCAAATGCGTGGCCAGCGCCGGAACTTCCTTGCCCGAAGGCGTGCGCAGAAACATCTGGTAGCCGCCGTGAATCAGCAGCGCGATCTCGCCGCCCACCAGCACTCCGGCTTTGCCGATCTCAATTCCCATCTTGCCGTCGCCCAAATCTTCGATCGATCGCGCCGCAGCCAGCGCGCGTGACTAAACAGCGCCCCGGCGGATTGCATTTTAGCCGCGAAACCCAGCTCCTTCAAGCCGGCGATGCGCTCCTCGAACGTCTCAACCTTGGGCTTTGCATTCCGAAAAAACATAGAATTCTTATTATAACGTCACTCGCCGAGTTCAGCCTGAATCGCCGCGGCGATGCTGTTAGCGAAGTGTTCCACGCGCTTTAATTCGGGCCCTTCCACCATCACGCGCGCCAGCGGTTCGGTTCCGGAAAAGCGCACCAGGATGCGGCCCGCATCGCCAAATTCCGCCTCCGCCGTGCGGATTTCGCGATTGGCCAGCGCCAACTCTTCGAGCGGACGCTTATTCTTCACCCGCACGTTCACCAGCAGTTGCGGATAAGTCACCAGTTCCTGCGTGAGCGCATCCAAATCCTGCCCCGACTCGCGCATCGCTTCGAACACCCGCAGCGCCGTCAACAGGCCGTCGCCCGTAGTGGCGAAGTTGCGGAAGATGATGTGGCCGCTCTGCTCGCCGCCCAAAGGCGCGTGGCGGCGCTCCATTTCCTGCAGCACGTACTTATCGCCCACCGGCGTGCGCACCAGTCCGATGCCATGCGCGCTTCAGCGCGCGCTCCAGCCCCAGGTTCGACATCACCGTCGCGATCACCTCCGTCAACCGCCCAGCGGCGTGCAGACGCAGCGCCGTCACCAGCATTACCGCGTCGCCATCGACAATCTTGCCCGAATGCGAGACGAACAGCGCGCGGTCGGCATCGCCATCGAAAGCGACGCCCACATCGGCGCCGCGTATCGAGCACGCGCCGCCGCAAGCCTTCCAGATGCAGCGACCCGCAATTCAGATTGATATTCCGGCCGTCGGGCGCGCAGCCAATGCAATCGACCACCGCCCCCAGCCGCTCAAACAGTGCCGGAGCCAAATAGCTAGCCGCTCCGTGCGCCGCATCCACCACCATACGCATCCCGTCGAGGCCCGCCGGGCAGCGTAGCGGCGAGATGCTCGATGTACTCGCTGTCCAGTCCTTCATCCACCGTCAGATGCTTGGGAACCGCGGGCGCGCCTGATTTCGAGAAAGGCAAAGATGTCCTGCTCCAGGACGTCCTCTTGCTCATCCGGCAGCTTGAATCCGGAATGATCGATGATCTTGATGCCGTTATCGCGATACGGATTGTGCGACGCCGAAATCATCACGCCCGCCGCGAACGGCCCCGTGCGCGTGACGTGCGCGATACCCGGAGTCGTAATCAATCCCGCAAATCGCGCCTCGACACCGCGGCTGGCGAGTCCCCCCGCGACGGCTGCGGCAATCGCCGGCCCGGACTCGCGCGTGTCCATTCCTATCACCACTTCCGGAACACTTGCCGGCGGTCCCGCAGCCGGATGATCCCTCACCCACTGCGCCAGCGCCACGCCCACTGCAAACGTTGTAGCGGCGTCCAGCGGGTACTCTCCCGCGACGCCGCGCATTCCATCGGTGCCAAAAAGCTGTCTCAAAGTTTGGTTATTTTCCTCTCCGCTCGATGGTGAGCGTGACCGTCACCACGGGCGGTGATTCAAAACGTACTTGCGGATCGTCGACGAACGCGTCCACCCGGTGTTCGCCGGATTGCGTGAGCGTGCGCAGATCGATGGGATCGGTCTCGTACCTGCGTCACCGCCGCGACGCGGTTTTCCGAGCCCGCGATGCTCAGATTTTCCGGGGACACGCTCTTCCCCGTCAGGCGATACCCCGCCGGCAAAGCTCCCGAAAATTGCACCTCCACCGGCACGTTCTTGGCGGCCAGCCGCGTCAAACGCAGCCGCAGTTGCGACGGCACCGCGCGCAGAAACGTCACGCCCGGCGGCAAGTTGAGATTCGATTCTGAGATGGTGAAAGTCCGGTCTTCGGTGGTCTTGACGTTCGCCAGATCGAACAGCACCACGGTGTCGGCCAAGCTAGCCGCTGTCAAGCGCCCCGCCGTTCCGCGCAATTCCAGATGCACGTTTTCCGGCGAATTTCCGGTGACCATCCAGCCCGTCGTGAGATTGCGATAGACGATCGGCGCGGTGTAAGTGGTGACCACGTCGGGCGTCGAAGAAAACGCCAGCCACACCAGCACCGCGAGCAGCAGCGAGGCCAGCTTCCAACCGAGATTCTTGGGAATCCGCATGCGCTTAGGGCTCCGCCTGTTTCCAGCGCGGCTCCGCCTGCGGATTCGCGATATCTGCTTTTCCCGGTGGTATGGCGTGTCAAACGCTCCTGCAAGCGCTCCATCGAAACGTCGGGCTCCAGATCGCCGCGCGCTGCGATCGCAATCTGGCCGGTTTCTTCAGACACCACCACCGCCAAAGCGTCGCTCTCTTCGGTGACGCCGATGGCCGCGCGATGCCGCGTACCCATGCGGCGCAACATCACCGGGTTAGTAGTCAAAGGCAGGAAGCACGCGGCCGCCGCCACACGATCTCCCTGAATGATCACCGCTCCGTCGTGCAACGCGCCGCCGCGCTCGAAGATCGAGCACAGCAGATCGCGCGACACCACCGCATCCAGCGCCACTCCGCTTTCGATGAAGGTGCGCAACCCGATATCGCGCTCGATCACAATCAGCGCCCCGATTTTTGAATCGATCATATGCTGCACGGCCAGGATGATTTCGTCGGCGATTTCGCGCCGTTCGAGTTGCCCTTCCAGTCCCAGCCAGCGGAAGCGCCCGATGCGCGACAGCAGACGCCGGATTTCCGATTGAAACATCACGATCAGCGCGAACGCCGTATACGGCGCAATCCCGGCCAGGACCGTGCGCAGCAAATCCAGGTGCGCCCAAACCGCGATCAGGTAAACCGCCAGCAGCACGCCTAGTCCCGTCAGGATGTGAGCGGCGTGGCGGCCCCGAATAATCACCACGAATTGATAGATCAAAATCGCCAGCGCCAGAATATCGATGACCGACCTGACCGTCAGCTTCGAAATGATAGGAAGCAGAAATGGCTGCATGATCTCCGGCGAGCCAGCACGGCCCACCTATAAGTAGTGTATTAGGAGTTCGCCCGTGGCGCGAGAGGTCAGACGGGCGGCCTTGTCGATGCTAATCCAGTAGCGAAATTACGAGCTCTTAATCTCCGTCCAAAATCGATCGCGCAATTTTTGCGACGCCGCAGACTGGGCCTCCAGCCATTCCCCGCCCGCCAGCACTGCAGCAGGTGGATACAGCACCGGGTCCTGTACGGATCTCCGCCGGCAAATGACCATTCGCGCTGGCCGTGTGCGTCGCCATCGCGATTCCAGCGGCGACCTCCGGGCGCAGCAAGTAGTTGATCCAGTGATGCGCCGCCTCAGCTCGCCGGCTCTCGCGCAGAATCGCTACGTTATCGGCGTAGCGAGGAAACCCTTCCTTGGGGAAAGCGAACGCAAGCTTGTCCGGTGCGGCGGCAATGGCTTGCCCAGCCGTCACCGCCCACGCCTGCGCCGCCAGAACGTCGCCCGCGACAGCCTGATCCCGCACCTCTGCGTTGAGATAGGCGCGCAGCAGCGACTTTCTGCGCCAGCGCCTGGTCTTTGGCAGCCAGCAACTCGCTGCGATCGCCGGAGTTCACAGAATGCCCCAGCTTCTTCAGACACGCGCCCAGCACTTCGGCTTCATCGTCCAGCATGGTGAGCCGCCCACGCAGCCGCAGCTTCCCACAAATCCGCCCACGACGACAGGCGCCGGTTGCAGACTCCGTTGATACAGAATTCCTGTCACGCCATGCATGTAAGGAATGCTCCAGCGCAGCTCCGGGTCCCACGGAGGACGCTGAAATTCCGGTGCCAAGGCGCTCACATTCGGAAATAGCGCATGATCGAGCGGCGCCAACAACCCCAAAGCCCGCATCGGCGCGATGTAGTCGCCCGACGGAAACACCACGTCCCAACCCGAATTGCCGCTCATCACCTGCGCCAGCATTTCCTGATTGCTCTCGTAGGTTCCGTAGTGAATCTGCACGCCGAACTCGCGCTCGAATTGCGGGACCGTTTCGGGCGCAATGTAATCCGACCAGTTATAGACGTTCAGCCGCGGCCCGCGCGCGCAAGCGGCCGTAAACACGCCGCCCAGCAAAAACGTCCGCCGCTTCATGCGCGCCGCAACCTTTCCGAAAGCAGCACCAGCGTCCCCAACAGCAGCACCACCGTGGTCGAAACCGCGTTGAGCACGGGACTCACGCCGCGCCGCGCCATCGCGTAAATCACCATCGGCAAGGTTTGCGAATCGACGCCCGCCACCAGGCTGGTGATCACATAATCGTCAATCGAAATGGTGAACGCGAGCATCGCGGCCGCCGCAATCGCCGGCGCCAAGAACGGCAGCGTCACCCGCCGGAACGCTCCGAACTCGGTCGCGCCCAAGTCGAGAGCCGCCTCCTCCAGCGCAGGATCGAACCCGCGCAAACGCGCCAAAACCACGACCACTACGTAAGCAATCGAAAACGACAGATGCGCCAGAATCACCGTATGCATTCCCAGCCGCAGATTCAAATAGCGGAAGGCCCACTGAAACAATGCCAGCAGCGAAACCCCGGTGACGATCTCCGGCGTCACCAAAGAAAGATAAAGTCCGCCAGCCAGCCACGTCGAAGCGCGTTTCCATAAAGCGTAAGCCGCCAGCGTCCCGATCATAGTCGAGAGCGCCGTCGAAACGACGGCAATCACCAAACTGTTCCCGGCTGATTCCAGAAGGTCACGGTCCGCGAACATCGCCCCATACCAGTGCAGCGAAAATCCCTGCCAAGCCGTAAAGCGCGACGAATTGACGCTGAAGACTGCCAGGATCAACAACGGCACATGTAGAAACGCATACACCGCCGTCGGCATAAACCGCCAGCCCGCGCTTCATAAAAGTTCCTCGCCCTGCCGCCGCACCGCGAACAACAACAGGACCGCCACCATCATCAATACAATCGACACCGCCGCCCCAAACGGCCAGTCGCGCGCCGTCGTGAACTGGTTCTGCACCAGGTTGCCGATGAGGATGGTCTTGCTGCCGCCCAAAAGATCCGAAGTAATGTAAGTACCCAGGCACGGCACAAACACCAGGATCGCCGCCGCACCGATCCCCGGAGCGCACAGCGGCAGGGTCACGCGGAACAACACTGCGATCGGCCGCGCACCCAAATCCGCTGCCGCATCCAGAAGATTCTGATCCAGCCGTTCGAGCGTCGCGTACAACGGCAGCACCGCAAACGGCAGAAAGCCGTACACCAACCCCAGCACCACCGCTCCGTTG
Source organism: Bryobacterales bacterium (assembly GCA_963745995.1). Classification (GTDB taxonomy): domain Bacteria; phylum Acidobacteriota; class Terriglobia; order Bryobacterales; family Bryobacteraceae; genus Palsa-187. The sequence continues at coordinate 806,676 of CAVUZF010000003.1, read as the reverse complement.
TTATACAGCAGCGGTAAGCGGCTCGCGAATCAGTCCTAGACGACTGCAGGACGGTATTGATCAATCCGGTATCGCGCAGCAGAAACATCCAGGCATACAGCCGGATCAGAAAGCTAGTCCAGAACGGCAGAATCACCAGACTCAAATACAAATTCTTGCGCGCACCCGCTCGCGCAATGAACAGGGCCAGGGGGAATCCCATCACGATGCAAAACACCGTAGCGACGCCTGCCAGCACGAACGAGCGCACAAAGATTCCGCCGTACAGCGGATCGATCAAACGCCCGTAGTTCTCAAAAGTCCACGGCAGTTCGACTCCGCCATAAGCGCCCCGGCTCAGCACGCTATATACGCAAATGATCACCAGCGGCACCGCGATCGTCACCAGCGTTAGCAGAGCCGCTGGCGTCAGGAACATGCTCCGCAGCCGCGTCATGAGGAAAACCGCAATTCGTCCGCCTCATCCCAGGAAACGCGGACCGCCTCTCCCGCACGATGCTCGGCACTCGCCGGCGCCTGCGCCGTAACCACTTCCCCGCCCTCCAGCCGAATCGTAAAACGCCGGTGCGGACCGAGAAACGTCGTGTGCGTAATCGTCCCAGGCCGCCCTTCCTCGCAGGACAGCCGCACGCACTCCGGACGAATCCCGGTGCCATCCACCCAATTCATCTCGCCCAGAAACGACGCCACAAAACGCGAGCGAGGCTTCTGGTAGAGTTCCTGCGGCGTGCCCGTCTGCTCCATCTCCCCGGCGTTCATGATGGCGATGCGATCCGACAACGCCAGCGCTTCCTCCTGGTCATGGGTGACAAAAAGGAACGTGACCCCAGTCCGCCGCTGCAGTTCCTTCAACTCCGCCCGCACCTGTTTGCGAAGCTGCGGATCGAGTGCCGACAGCGGCTCATCTAGCAGCAACACATCCGGCGCCAGCACCAGCGCCCGCGCCAAAGCCACCCGCTGCCGCTCTCCGCCCGAAAGCTGCGCAGGTTTCCGCGACTCTTTTTCGAAGAGCTGCAGTTGTTCCAGTACCTGACGAACCCGCTCCGCCGCATCGCCACGCGCGCCGCAAGCCGAACTCGACGTTGCCACGCACAGTCAGATGCGGAAACAGCGCATAATTTTGAAAAACGGTATTGACGTTCCGCCGGTAGGGCGGCAGCCCATCGATGCGGGCACCGTTCAACCAGATCTCTCCGGCGCTAGGCGTCTCAAAACCTGCAATCAGCCGGAGCGTAGTAGTCTTCCCGCAGCCCGACGGCCCCAGCAAAGAAAAGAATGAGCCGCGTTCGATGTCGAGCGACACCTCGCGAACCGCGCGATGCCCTGGAAAATCCTTGGACAGACCGCGGAGTTCCAGGATGACTTCCATTCGTCACATGATAAATGAAAATCGGGTCTAACTATTTAAGCGATAGCCGGAGTCAACTTCTCACGCAACGACTGGCGAGCCCGCAGCAGCCGCACGCGGATACCGGTCGAACTGATCCCCGCCGTAGCCGAAAGCTCCTCAGCCGTGTAACCCTGCAGCGTCCGCTCCAGCAGGGCGCGATCCCGTTGCGAACACGCCTCCAGCATCCGGCGCAAATCAATCGCACTGGTATCGAAAGCGTAAGAGGGCTCCTGGATGTTTTCGAGCGGCACCGGAACCGCCGAACGAAAGCGCGCCCGGTACAGATTTCGCGCGATTGAATTTACCCAATAACTCACCAGCCCGGGATCGCGCAGCTGCTCGCGATATTCCCAACCACGCGCCCAAGCCGCTTGCGCAATCTCCTCGGCTTCTTCGAGCGCAGCTCCGCGCGAAATCAGAAAACGGCGGGTGCCGCCAAATCCATTCTTGAACGCCTCAGCGTACGCTTTTCCGTGCATCGCTTTCTTACGAAGCAATTCGCGGGCCAGCGCCTCCCCTACGTAATTTCAATGAGTTCCCACGTAGGGCACCTTAGGTACGGTAAATTTTCCCTGGTGCTAATTGTGCTAGTGAGTTCGTCCGATGATTTTACCGTGAGCGTCGTTTTTGTCTACTGCTTTTGGCAGCATCCGTGGTCGATGGGCCAGTCCTTTCCGCGATCCTGGACCTACGTGGCGCCCGATGCCACCGCCCTTGTCGGAATCGAGTGGCAACATTTGCACGAGTCCTTCCTCGCTGACGCCGTGACGTCAGAACTATCCAGCAGCGGCCGTTTGGGTTTTCCCGACCTCCCTTGCCTGCTGGGATTCCCGCGAGATTCTGCTAGCGGGACCCGATCTGCTGGCCGTAGCCACCGGCTCATTCCCGCCTGCCACGGTAGCCGCGCAAGCCACCAGTTTAGGCAATGCAACCCATGGACTACGATGGCGTGCGTCTGTGGATCGCTCGGGGGAAGGACCGGCGAAGCCTCGCGCAAGTCAACGACACCCTGCTTCTCATCGGCTATAAAGAGACACTCGAAGCCGCGATCGATCGCAGCCTATTGACCACCGGGCCGTCAGATGTCACCGTTGCTCGCGCGGGGAGCACGCCTGGCCACCAACTTCGACATGTGGATCAGCGCAACTGCCCTGCCCGATCCGCTGGTGAGCGTGTTTATCCCCGTCGAATTCGAAACCGCGGATTTTGACGGCGGCCTAACCGCCCGCAACGGCCTGATGCTGGATGCCCACTACAGTATGGGGACGCCCGAGGGCGCCTCCCAAAGCGCCGACTACTTTCGCCAGGCCATTCCGGATTTCCATCCGCTCCTGCGCGGCATGAACGTGATCGAAGACGGCGACCTGGTCCGCCTCAAACTGCAAGTATCTCCGCAGGAACTGGCGGATCAATTACGCCCGCCCGAGCCCGCCGAAAAGCCGCGACCGTCGAAGCACCGCCGCCCGCAAAACCGCGTACGATCCATATCGTAGGCCTCGACGACGGCCCGCGCGAATTTCCGCTGTACCCAGCGCACTAATATTCCCAGCGCCACAAACTCGCGCCGACCGTGAACCCGGCGCCCACCGCGGCGAACAGCACGATGTCGCCCTTCTTCAACTTGCCCGATTCGATGGCATCGCGCGTCGCCAGCGGAATCGTCGCTCCGGTAGTATTTCCGTAGCGCCCGATATTGATAATCACCTGATCTTCCGTCATCCCCAGGCGCTCCGCCGTAGCCGTAATGATCCGCCGGTTCGCCTGGTGCGACACCAGAACCTTGACGTCCTTAGCCGTGAGCCCGTGACGATCGAGCAGCGCCTGGCAAGTCTCGTACATCTTGCGGACCGCAAACTTGAACACCTGCTGCCCTTCCTGCTTGACGTAGTGCAGGCGCTTTTCGACGGTTTCCGCGCTCGCCGGCATGCGGCTGCCCCCGCCGGCATCTTCAGATGATCGCCGCCCGAACCATCCACTTCGTTGATGAAGCCGATGAAGCCATGCGCCCGGCTCCGCCGGCTCGACCAGCATCGCGCCCGCCGCGTCGCCGAACAGAATGCAGGTGCTGCGATCCGTGTAATCGATAATGCGCGACATGGTGTCGGCCCCGATCACCATCACTTTCTTATGCGCGCCCGCCATCACCAGGTGCGCCGCGGTGGTCAGTCCATAGAGGAATCCGGAGCACGCCGCCACCAGATCGAATCCCCACGCCCCTTTGGCGCCGATGCGATCCTGCACCAGGCACGCGGTCGACGGGAAACATCATGTCGGGCGTAACCGTGCACACGATGATGGCCTCGATCTCGGTTGCTTCAATTCCGCGCTGGCAGCAGCACGCAGTGCGCCGCTTCGACGGCCATATCGGAAGTGGCCATGTCGGGAGCGGCGATGTGGCGCTCACTAATCCCGGTGCGTTCCAAAATCCACTGGTCGGTGGTGTCGACCAGCTTTTCCAAATCTTGATTGGTCAGCACTCCCGGCGGCACATAGCAACCGAGGGCGCTGATTTTAGCTCCAGGCAAATAAGTCTCCTTGCGAATGAATGAATGAAGGAGCGTTGGCAAGAGCCCTGCGGCCCACTTAAGCTATGTTACATTCGGGAGGAAATGCAAGTCGAGGCCGCTGCAATCCTGACCGCCCAGCCCGAGGCGGCCGCCACCATCGAGACCCTGGAGCAAATCTACCAGCGCGTCTTCCGCCAACTCCGGCCGCGCACGCCGCTCCCCACCATTCGCATCGAATTCCGCCGCTACGCCAACGCCAATGCACAAATTCGCTTGGAATCCGGCACCCTGCGCCTGCGCTTGGCGGACACCCTCGAAAGCGCCCCCGCCAGTGTCATGGAAGCGCTGGCCGAGATTTTGCTCGCCAAAGCTATTTCGCCGCCCCGTGCCGCCCGAAAGCAATGACCGCTACCGCCGCTACCTCAACCGCCGCGACATCCGCCGCAGTCTCGACCTGGTGCGCCAGATCCGCGGCCGCAAGCGCGTGGAAGGGCCGCGCGGCATCCGCTACGACCTGAATCAACTTTTCGAAGAGCTGAACTTCCGCTACTTCAACGGACTGATGGCCCGCCCCATTCTAGGCTGGAGCCCCTATGCTTCGCGCACCTTGCTAGGCCACTACGATCCGTCGCACAACGCCATCGTGCTCAGCCGCGATTCTGGATCGCAGCGATACGCCCAGGCTGGCCGTCGAATACGTACTGTTTCACGAGATGCTGCACTTGCGCTATCCCGCCGAGCACAAGGGCGCGCGCCGCCGCGTCCACACGCGGGATTTCAAAGAGGCCGAACGCCAATTTGAAGGCTTCGCGGAAGCGAAAATCCTGCTGAAGAATCTCTAAGCAGCCGTCAGCGGGCGCCGTGCGCTGCGCCAAATCCACGCGCATCGCCTCGATCAGTTGCATGAAGGGCGCGACGTCCACCTTGCCGATTCCCATCCGCTTGCAGCGCCAAGCGGAACTCCAGTGCCGTAGTCGCGCGCAGGAACATCATCTGCTGCTTCATCAGCACTTCCACCAACCCCGCCGACTCCGCCCCCGATTGCGGCGACCATTCCCGCGCCTGCGCATGCAGCCGGCGGAAATCGCTCTTCAATTCGCTGGAGATATAGGCGAAACAGCCGCCGTCGCTCCCGTTTCCAGCGCGCACCCATTGTCGGCGCGATAACCGGGCTGCGACTTGAGAAACACCAGATCTTCATCCGCCAACAACGTAGCCATCGGCTGATAACGATCCAATGAAAAAGTTTGCGGAAGCATCGCCCTCAAGCCATGCCGTCGAATGCCGCCTGCGTTGCGCTAGGCGAGTCAGCCACCAGAGTAATCCAGCCAGTGAGCCAACGGTAATAACCCAAGCCAAGATCAAACCAAAGGTCATTTTAAATTCCGTGGCAATTCCCCATCAGAATAGCCGCTATTTATCGCGAACGCAATCGCAAACGAGCGGTACTTTTTCCGCGCTAGCTGCGCACAAAGCGGGCGAGCGTGGCGTTGATGGCGTCTAACTGGCGGCTAAGCCGCTGCATGGCTTCCGGATCGCGCCGGTAACCGGGCGTGGCGGTTGCCCGTTCACCCTCCGGACGGATTCCGACGATCCAGATCAGCAGGCACAGCAGCGTGAACGCCAGCAGTACCGTACTGATACCGCAACGGTAAATTCCTGCGGCAGAAGATTAAACAGCAGAAGTCCAAAAGAGCGGGAGGCGGCGAAAAGCACAAAGCCGGAAATGTACACCACTATGTTTCGCCGCACTTTTATCGGAAACCATAGCAGCAGAATGCTGATCAAAAGCAGGAATAATAGAATCACGAAATTCATGGTGCGTTCGAAAGTCAAAAGCGCTGAAGGCCGCTATAGTGGCCAGGAAGCACGTTCGCGTCGAGCGTGATCCCTGCCAACGCTACCAGCGCCGCCAGCGCCATCGCCGCCAGTACACTTCGTCTTCCGAAGGAAGCTATCGCGGGATGTTCGGAAAGCGCGATGCGGAATAAGTCCTGAACCACGAACAGCGCCATGAAGATGTTGAGAGTTTGTGCTCCCCAATAGAGGTACAGATACAACCAGGTCCCCTGGCTCGCGAAAAGCAACGCCATGCCCCCCATCGTCTGCACCAGCCAGTACAAGAACAAGGACTTGTAGATTCCATACAGTCGGCACTGGATGAGACGGCCCAGCAGCGCCAGCGCGGCGACGAAGTTCAGGTAAAAGAGAGCCCGTTCCACCCCGAACATGATAGTTTTTCGAGTCTAGCACGCAGCTAGCGGAGAGAGGAGGGAGACGGCGGATCCTCACGCGAATAGTGACCGGACGGTACACTTCCCGCGTGAGGAAAATAGTCAAACGTGGAGGGCTCTAATTCCCCGTGCCCGGAGGCGGTAGCGGCATCGGGTATTGCGAACTCGTGGGTGTGGCTCCCACCGTCGACGCGATGGAAAAAGCTAAGGCCAAGAGCAGTACAATCTTCTTGAACATGGTGAGATCCTTTCGAAGCAGGAAGAGTGACTCTCTCCCCGGGGGTAGATTAAGTCGCACTACACCCAGCGCTGAGCAGAATTGCTCACCTTTTCGGACTTCAGAACGTCGGCCAACTAGCTGTAGGGATGGGGCCTTTGCTCGGCGTACAATGGTGGACATCCGCTACGGAGAAAAATGCCGCGCTTCAAGCCCAAAGGCATGCTCGAACGGGACGCCTTGGCGGACCTATGGAAGCACACGCTTTCGCAGATCCCCACCATCTACGGGAGGCTGGTCTATCTAGCCTCGCTGCGCGACCCCAACTCCGGCGCCTACCGGCATCATGGCTTGAGCGCCGCTTTTGGCCGCGAACAAAGCACTTACGCCTTAAGAAAGAGCCACGAGCAGACGTTTCTGGAGTGGCTCACTATGCCGCTAGCGGCCAAGAACGCGGACCTTCGTGCGTATCTCCAGAGTGCGAGCAGCGAGGAAAGCCCCCAGGCGGTAGTGACTTATCTGGCTCGAGGCGCGCGCTACGCCTGCGCAGGCTCCCGATGCCGCCGGCCCCGCCCAGCGCGAACAATTCAAATTGGAAGTGGAAATTCTGCTGGAACTGGTTAAGAACGATTCCGGCGATGCCCGGCGTCCAATGTCATGGCAACCCGCGTGACCTGACCTACTACTTCAATTTCATTCGGGTATGCATAAGATTCAACGTCACAATGAGAAGCCGGATGCGGTTGCACAACCAGCCGCCCTTCGCTCATCGAACACCATCCGCAGACATAACCTTCGCGGTGCTCCAGAAAGTAAATAGGCCGGTCGAATTCACTGGTCCACCCCGATGTCGCGATCTTCCGCTTGGAATCGTCGATCACCACCAGAGATCCCGGCGGAATCAGCGGAAACATGGACCAGTCTTCAGTCCCAATGTATCCATATCGATAATTCCGCAAGTCTACGTTGCTGAGCAGAGTGAGGGGAACCGTGCCCCACTGTTGAATCAGGCGGCTCAAAAAGGCGGTGCGGCTGAGGTCCAGCCCGGGATCGAGCGCGATGGGCACTTGTACTTCGCCGTCTTCTGGGCGAAACCCAACCAGATGAGTGCGCCCGATGCTCGATGACATCCGCGTCGCCAGGAACGCCATCGAGAGGGATTCCATACCAGGAAAGCACCTCCGGCAAATCCAGCCGGTAAATGGCGCATAAGGAATACAGGCGGTAAATGGAGGGAATTGTCCCTTTGTTTTCAATATCCGCTAGGCGGCTTAGGGCTACGATGAACTCGTCGTTTTTGTGCCGGCGGGCGATTTCCGTGCTGGCTTCCTCTACCTCGCGGAAGCGTAAATTTAGCCGTTCGCGGGCGCGCTTGAGTTTCTGTCCGGGTTCCTCCATCATAGAGGCTTGAGTTTCGCGAGTCTGCTAGCGGAGCAGCAAAATCCCCCGACGGCATCCGCAAGATATATATCAAGATATATCACTTTGGGTGTGGCTAGAATTATAGCGTTCGATGAAGGACTTCAGCAAGGAGGCTGTTCTGAATTCAGAACAGAATTTTTCTCCACTGTGCGAATTTGACTGGAATTTCGATGAAAAACCAACGGTGTCAGGCAACTTGCGCATTATTGTAGGGATCACCGGAGCGAGCGGTTCCATCTACGGCTGGCGCCTGCTGGAAAAACTGCGCGCACAGACGGCCGTGGAGACGCATCTGATCATGTCGCGATCCGGCGAACGCACCGCATTTCTCGAAATGGGAAGGCCCGCCGGCGATTTCAAGGCCCTGGCTCATTTCCACTATCCCGTCGAGGACATTGGCTGCCGCCTGGCCAGCGGCTCGGCCGCGATGGATGCCATGGTGGTTGCGCCCTGCTCGATTCACACCATGTCGGCGATCGCTCACGGCATCAGTTCCAACCTGATCGTGCGAGCGGCCGACGTTACGCTCAAAGAACACCGGCGCCTTGTGCTGATGGTTCGCGAGTCTCCGCTGCATCTGGGCCATTTGCGATCGATGGCCGCGCTCGCCGAGATGGGTGCGATCCTCGCGCCTCCCATGCCCGCTTTCTACCTGAAGCCCGCAGACCGTAGCCGATATCGTCGAACACAGTGTGGAGCGCGTAATGGCGCTGGCCGGAACCCCGGCCGTCAGACGCGCCCGAGTGGGAAGGAAAGCGATGACGCGCAGCACACCCAAAAAGAATCGGATTCCAAGGAGAGCTGGGTGCGTTCAGCCAGCAAGCCATCCGCCAGTTGCTGGGGCTGAAAGCCCAGCCCATCCCGCACCAGCGCTTCGACGAAGTGTTCGCCGCGTTAGACGCCGGCACAATAGATGCCGCGGTGATCCCGCTCGAGAATACGCTAGCCGGATCGGTACACGAAAATTACGACCTGCTGCTCAAACATCCAGCCGAGATCACCGCTGAAACCAGCGTCCGCGTGATCCACAATCTGATCGCTCCTCCCGGCGTCCCCTTCCGCGCCCTCCGCAAAGTGTATTCGCACCCGGTGGCACTCAACCAATGTCTGGACTTCTTCGCCAGCCATCCGCGCATCGAACGCACCCCGTTTTACGACACCGCCGGCAGCGTGAAAATGATCATGGAGGAGCGCCCCTCCGACGGCGCCGCCATCGCGTCCGAACTGGCCGCCCAAACTTACGGCGCCCACATCCTGAAACGCGGCATCGAAGACGACCGCCAGAATTTCACCCGCTTCTTCCTGCTGGAACCGGCCGGAGCCAAACCCCGCACCATCCGCGGCGCCGCCAAACACCCCTGGAAAACCTCGCTGGTTTTTTCCATTCGTAACGTGCCCGGAGCTCTGTTCCGCTCCCTAGGCGCCCTCGCCTTGCGCGACATCAATCTAGTCAAAATCGAATCGCGCCCGCTGCGCGGCAAACCCTGGGAGTATCTGTTCTATCTGGATCTATGGGGCCACCGCGACGATCAAGTGGTTCGCAACGCCCTCAGCCATCTCCAGGAACTAGCGGATTTCCTCAGAGTTTTGGGAAGCTATCGTGCCGCGTAACCTTTTGGAGTCCGCAGCAATCCAATTAGTTACACATGACTGAAGTGCTTCTGCTCGTCTACCTCGCGGCCGCGCCACCGCCAGCCCGGAGCTTTTGAAAGCGCGCGACGCCCAGAGCCTACCGCAACTGGAGCAGATCGCCGCCCAGCTTTCCGCCGCGGCGGACCGCCAGCCCGCCGACGCGCGAGCGCAGTACCAAGCCGCCCTGGCGCAATCGACCGCCGCGGAAGTCGCCACCGAATTGCACGACAAGAACCGCGCCCGCGGCGCCTCGGAAGCCGGCATGAAGGCAGCAGAGCGCGCCGCGGCGCTCAAACCCTCCGAAGCCGAATATCACCGCATCTGGGGCACTCTTTGCGGCCAGGAAGCCGCCGTCGCGGGTGCGCTCGGCGCTCTGAAATACGGCCGCTGCGCGCTCGATGAAGTGAATAAGGCCATGGAACTCGACCCCCGCGAGCCCATGAACTACTTGAGCCGCGGCATCGGCAACTACTATTTGCCGGCAGCTTTCGGAGGCGGCGTGGAATTGGCCGTCAAGGATTTCGAGAAAGCGATTTCGCTGGACGCCAATTCCGCCGACGCACACCTGTGGCTTGGCATCGCCCTGCGTAAACTCAACCGCAACGCGGAAGCCCACAAAGAATTCGAGCGCGCCGCGAAATTAAATCCCGCGCGAATCTGGGCCAAGCAGCAGCTAGAAAAGACCCCGCCGCAGTGAGAAAATGCCTGCATGGCCGACATTCTCGAAACCTACCGCACCGTTACTCCCTACCTGGTAGTCTCCAATGCCGACACCGAACTCAAATTCGTGACAGCCGCCTTCGGCGCGGTTGAATCCCTGTGCCATCGCGACGACAAAAACGCGGTAATGCACGCCGAATTCAAAATCGGGGATTCGCTGATAATGCTCGGCCAAGCTGGCGACCAAATGAGAGCCCTTAGCGCAGCCCTTTACCTGTGGGTCCCTAACGTCGACGACGTCTACGCCAAAGCGCTAGCCTCAGGTGCGAAATCGCTCAGCGCGCCCGAAGACAAGCCCTACGGCCATCGCAACGCGGGCGTCCTCGATGGCAATGGCATCACCTGGTGGATCGGTTCGCCCGTTAGTTAACGCTGGCTAGCTTCCCCAGCCTTGACGCGTCGATTAAATTCCGCCGACTTTCGCCGCGGTATGCTCAACGTTTGCCACTGATCGCGTTTGAAGTGCTTCGCCAGCAGCACAATCTGTCCGCAGTGATAAGAGTAATGCGCCACCTGCCGGTTGATCGCCTGCATCACCGAATGCGCTTCCCCGCGAATCGTGATCGAGCGCTGCAAATCCTCCTCCGTGAGCGGCTCCAGCGCCGTAAATACACACCGCCAACCGTCCTCCCACAGCGCCAGAAGTTCCGCCCGCGAACCCGGGGGATCTTCAAATTCCATATCCCGATCCCGCCCAGGCTTCTCGCCGTCGCTAGTCAAAAAATCCGTGAATCGCGACCGCATATTGCCGGCCAAGTGCTTCACAATGACGGCAATGGAATTCGCCTCACCATCCAACACGGCAAGCAGTTGTTCGTCAGACAACTGCGCCATAGCCCGCTCCACCAGGCCTTTGTAATAATGGAACAGCGTAAGCGAATCCGCCACGTACGAAGTGGTAAATCGCAGCGCCATACTATTTTTTGCCGCTGGCCCCTACAATCCCATTGACGTAATAGTTCACGACCTTCGCGTCGTTGCGGGCCATCTCATAATACGCCGCCTTCAGCAATTGATCCTTGCGATTGATCAGTTGTTCGCGAATCGTCTGCTGCACCTTTGGGTCCGACAACTCGCGCTGCCCCGCCGGTTCGCGCGTGACCAGCTTCAAAATGCGATACCCTTCGGGCGTGTGGATCGGCGCCGTTGTCTCCCCTGGACGCAGCGCCATTAAAGTTCTGCGCAGATCGGCGTTGGCTTTTTCGAGAGCCGACTCCGGAATGAATCCCAGATCCCCACCATTCTGCGATGAATTCGGATCCTCCGAATAATTCTGCGCCAGCATCGCGAAATCCTCACCCTGCCGAAGACGTGCGTTGATGCTCTGAATCTTCTTACGAGCCTGTTCCTCATCCCGCGCTTTGTCATTTTTCAGATTGCGCACGTTAGGATCGGGCGTCGGCGTAACCAGAATCTGCGCCATATGAATCTGCGGCTCCGCTAAATTGAAGCTCGCCTTGTTGGCGTTGTAGAAATCGGTAATGTCTTTGTCGCTGATGCTGATCTGCGAGGTGATTTCTTTGTTGAACAGCTTCTGCACGCTCAGATCGCGTCGCAGTTGCGCCTTCAGTTCCTCCACCGTCATCTTGCGGGCATCGAGTTGCTTCTGGAATTCTTCCTGTGTGTAAGGCGCTTTCAACTCGTTGAACTTGGCATCGACGTCGGCGTCCACCGCCATCAAGCTCAGCTTCTCCGCGCGCTGCAGCATGATTTCGTTGTCCACCAGCGTGCGCAACACTTCCAGTTTCTGGATCAGCGCCTGATCGCCGCTCGAGCGCTCGCCAGCCGCGCCGCCGAATTGCGATTCATACTGTTTATCGAGTTCGGCGTAGGTGATAGGCGCGGCCATTTACCGTAGCAGCAACATTCGCGGGAGCCGAGCGGTCGCATCCCGCCAGCAGTGCGAGCAGGAGAAAAGCCCCAGTGAGCGGGCGGAAGATTGGGTTCATACGGAGAGCGATTTCATTCTACCGCGCAGGAGCCAGGCTCGCGCTCAAAGAAGTCCAGCATGGTCGATTCCATCTGACGCGCCGCAGCCCCGCTCACCCCGTGAGTCTTCTGCGGATACAGGGCGAGTTCAAAGCGCTTCCCCGCGGCCTCCAGCGCCGTGATCATCTGCACGGTATTTTGAAACAGCACATTGTCGTCTTCGAGGTTATGCGCGATCATCAGCTTCCCTGCCAGATTGCCGGCCTTCGGCGCCATCGACGTTCGCGCGTAAGCTCCGCCGTTATCCTTCGGCACGCCCATGTAGCGCTCGGTATAAATCGTGTCGTAGTTGAGCCAGTTGGTAACCGGCGCCCCCGCAAATCCGGCATGAAATAAATCCGGCGCGTTCAACAACAAATTCAAAGTCATGAACCCGCCGTAACTCCACCCCGTAACACCAATCCGCCGCGCATCGACAAACCCCAGCGATATCAAATATTGGATGCCTTCCCGCTGATCCGCCAGTTCCTGCACACCCAAGTTGCGAAACACCGCCGACTCGAACGCATGCCCGCGCCCCGAGCGTCCCGCGGTTATCCATCTCCCAAACCACGTACCCCTGCGTGCGCAAACACCTGATCCATCCCCACACCCGGCCAAGTATTGCGCACAGACTGCGCATGCGGCCCTCCGTAAACATCCACCACCAGCGGATATTTCTTCGCAGGATCAAACCCCGCCGGCTTGATCAGACGGCCGTAAAACAAGGTCCCGTCCTTGCCCGTGAACTTAACCATTTCCGTGGGCCGCAGATCGAACTCATCCAGCGCCCTGCGATCCGCCGCCCGATACGTCGCCATCGCATCGCCATTCGCGTCGCGCATTGTCCACTCCGGCGGCGAACTCAAGTTCGAATAAGCGTCCAAAAACGCCCCGCCCAGCGGAGCCATCCACACCCGATGATTCCCCTCTCCCGTCGTGATGCGCCGTTTCCCGCCGCCGTCCAATTGCACGCTGTATAATTGCCGCTCCAGCGGCGCACCCTCCGTCGACCGGTACCAGATCCGCCCCGCCTTCTCATCCAACGCCAGGACGTCCGTCACCTCCCAGGCCCCTTTGGTCAACTGCTTCGGCGCGCCGCCGTCGATCGCGTACAAGTACAGATGACGAAACCCGTCCCGCTCACTCGTCCACAAAAACTGTTTCCCGTCTTTGAGAAATACCGGATCGCCCTCGACATTGACCCAATAGTTGTCAGATTCCCGGTAGGCCGTCCGCGACTTCCCCGAAGCCACGTCGTACAACAAAAAATCCAACTGGTTCTGAATCCGATTCGTGCGCACAACGTACACGCTCTTCGAATCCGCAGCCCACCCCGCGCGCGCGATCAAATAGCTGTTGACGGTATCCCCGACATCTAGCCACTTGGTCGCACCGCCGCTGCCGGAAACCACACCCAACCGCACCTCCGGATTGTTCTCCCCCGCCTGCGGATAGCGCTGCTGCTCCAGCACCGCCCGCGCCCCCTGCAAATCGACATGCGGATACAACGGCTCGCCACTCACATTAAATTGCAGATAGGCGATCGCGCTCGAATCGGGCGCCCACCAATACGCCGTTCCCAACTCAAGCTCTTCCGGATAAACCCAATCCAGATCCCCATTACGCAGCGCATCCGACCCATTGGAAGTCAGCCGAGTCTCCCGCCCGCTCGCCACGTTCCATCACGTAAAGATCCCACTTCCGCCGAAAAGCCACCCGCTTCCCATCCGGCGAGAACTTAGGGTCGCGCTCCGCCACCGGCGTCTTCACCAACTGCCTCCATTTCCCGTCCGGATCCCGATCAGAAACAAATCTCCGCCGCTCGCATACAGCACTTCCCCGCCCCGCGGAGCCCATTGCAGCGTAGCTTCATCCACGCGCCGGTTCTCCCACCCGTACTGTTCCGCCGCAGGCGGAGCTTACCGCCGCCGCATCCAGCGTAGAAAGATCCACCACCTCGCGCGACCGCTTCCCCGCAACATCGTAGAGCCGCAACTGCCTGCCCTGCCGATAAACGAACGTCTTGCCATCAGGAGCCCACACCGGTTCCCCCGGCACCTCGCCGTGCCACCGTGCTCCGATATTCCTGCAAAGCCTCCAGCGTTACTGGCTTCTTCTGCCCGAACGCCGCGCCCACACAGAATAAGAAAACGACCGTCTTCCGCATCGTATACTTGCAATTCTACTCAAAACCATGAAACTCACTTTCTGGGGTGCCGACAAAGTCGTCACCGGCTCCATGCATCACGTCGAAACCGGCGGCAAAAATTATCTACTCGATTGCGGACTCTACCAAGGACGCCGCCAGGAAGCCTTCGCGAAGAACAGCCAGTTTCCGTTTCCCGCGTCAAGCATCGCTGCCGTGCTCCTCTCCCACGCCCACATCGATCACAGCGGCAATTTGCCGGGCTTGGTCAAAAACGGCTTCGCAAGGCCCGATCTACACCACGCCCGCCACCGTCGATCTGTGCGTCGCCATGCTAGCCGACTCCGCCTTCCTGCAAGAGAAAGACGCCGAGTTTGTAAACCGCCGCCGCGAACACCGCAAAGCCATTGGCCGCGATGACCGTCCCGTCACCCCGCTCTACACCCGCGAAGACGCCCAACGCACTTTCCAACACTTCCGCGCCGTCCCCCTAGGCGAACGCAAAGAAATCGCCCCGGGACTCTTCTACAAAACCTACGACGCCGGCCACATGCTCGGTTCCAGCTCGATGATCGTCGAAGCCGACGGCGTGCGCCTGGGCTTTTCCGGCGACGTCGGCCGCCCCGGCCTCCCCATCATCCGCGACCCGCAGCCCCTCGATCCCGTCGACTACCTGATCCTCGAAAGCACCTACGGCGACCGCATCCACAAACCGCTTAGCCCACGCCGCCGACACGCTCGCCGACGTAGTCAGCCGCACCGCAGCCCGCGGCGGCAAAATCATCGTGCCCGCATTCGCCGTCGGCCGCACCCAGCAACTGGTGCTCATGCTGCATCAACTCATCGACGCCAAGCGCATGCCCTCGATCCCCATGTTCGTCGACAGCCCGCTCGCCGTAAACGTTACCGAAGTCTTTCGCAACCACCCCGAGTGCTACGACGAAGAAATCCGCAAATACCTGACCGGCGGCGAAGACCCCTTCGGATTCCACCGCCTCACCTATGTTCGCGACGTCGCCGAATCCAAAAAGCTCAACGCGCTGCGCGGACCCTGCGTAATCATTTCCGCATCTGGAATGTGCGAAGGCGGCCGCGTCCTGCACCACCTGCGCAACAATATCGAGGACCCGCGCAACACTATCCTCATCACCGGCTATCAAGCCGAATACACGCTCGGCCGGAAAATCGTGGAGAAGCAGCCCGAAGTCCCCATCTTCGGCGAACCCATGCGCCTGCGAGCAGAAGTCTGCTCGCTCGACGAACTCAGCGGCCACGCCGATCAAAAAGAACTAATCGAGTGGATACGCCCCATCGCCAAAGGCCTGAAAAAAGTGTTCCTGGTCCACGGCGAACCCGATCAGGGCGCAGCCCTCGCGCAAGTGATCCAGAAAACCTACAATATCGAAACCGTCCAAGCCACGCGCGGCGACACCGTAAATCTATGACCCACCAATTGACGGCCCTGTTCCTCGCACTAGCGTCCACGCTCGGCGCCGCGGGCGGCTATCACCTGCTCAAGACCATTCTCATCCCCAGCGACTACGGTTGGGATTACCTTACCGCCGATAGCGAGGCCCGCCGCCTCTACGTTTCTCATGACAAAGAGGTAGTCGTGCTCGACCTAGATTCCGGAACTATCGTCGGAAAAATCCCCGGCAGCGACGTCCACGGCATCGCCGTCGTCAAGCAACTAGGGCGCGGTTTCATCAGCGCCACCGACCCCGGCTCCGTGACGGTATTCGATCTCAAAACTCTAGCCGTGATCGCCAAAGTCCCAGTCGGTGAAGATCCCAACGCCATCTTCTACGACTCCAAAATGAACCGCGTGTTTACCATCGATCGCGGCAGCAAGCGCGTGAGCGCCATCGACCCCAAAATCGCGAAAGTCGTCGGCACCGTAGAAAACCTCGGAGGCCGCACCGAACACGCCGTATCCGACGAAGCCGGCCACGTCTTCCTGAATATGCAGGACCTGGGAACCCTGCTCAGAATCGACGCTCAAACTCTGAAGGTCACAGACACCTGGCCGCTAGCCCCCTGCGAACAGCCCAGCAGCATGGACATGGACCGTGTCCATCACCGCATCTTCATAGGATGCCGCAGCGGCGTCATGACAGTTGTCGACAGCCTCACTGGAAAGATCGTCGACATGCAGCCCATCGGCCGCGGCGTCGACGCCACCGAATTCGACCCCGGCAAAGGCCTGGTCTACTTTTCAACCGGCGGCGGCGACGGCGCCCTGTCCATCTTCCACGAAGACACCCCCGACAAATACATGCTGGTAGAAACCGTCAAGACCCAACCCGGCGCCCGCACCATGGCCCTCGACCGCAAGACCGGCCGCGTGTACCTTTCAGCCGCGAGATTAGGCCCGGTGCCCCCCGCAACCCCAGCCGTCCCGCGCCCCCGAGCCCCCATGCTCCCCGGCACCTTCGGCGTACTCGTCTTCGGTGAATAGCGCGGCGACCTGATAAAATAACAGCTTGACTCCCGCCGAAATCAAACCCAGCCGTCCCCGTGTGTGCGCGGTGAGTTATCTCAATACTGTTCCCTTGGTATGGGGCCTTTTGAAGGACCCCCAGCAGAGCCAGACCTTCGACCTGCGCTTCGCCTTGCCCGTCGATATGCGCCGACCAGCTAGCCTCCGGCGAAGCCGACATCGGCATCGTACCCGTGATCGAAATGGCTCGCCAGAAGCTGTCGTATTTCCGCGAAACCGGCATCGCCTCCTACGGCGCCGGTGCGCAGCATCCTGCTGATCTCCAAAGTTCCTTTCCGCGAAATCAAAAAGCTCGCCACCGACTCCGGCTCCCGCACCTCCGTGATGCTCTCCCGCATCATCCTAGCTGAAAAATACGGAGTCGAACCAGCAAGTAATCTCGCTCGCTCCCGACCTGCCCAGCGATGCTAGGCCAAGCCGACGCCGCTCTCTTAATCGGCGACGCCGCTCTGCGCGTCGATCCCGCCGCGCTGCCGTTCGAAACGCTCGACCTCGGCGAAGAATGGACCACGCTAACCGGACTCCCCATGGTTTTCGCCGTCTGGGCCGGCCGCAAAGAAGCCATCGTCGAACCCTACGGCGCCGCGCTCGCCGCCTCCTGCAACTACGGCCTGGAACACATCGACGACATCGTGCGCGAAGAGACCGCCAGCCGCGGATTCCCCGAACCGCTAGTCCGCGAATACCTAACGCGCTACATCCGCTTTCAATTCTCAGAACCGCACCAAACCGCAATCGAAACTTATCTAAAACACGCCGCCGCGCTAGAACGCACGGTGGTCCCCGGAGGCGTTTCCGCATGATGACCCGCGCTGAAGCCATCGATCTATTCCGCAGCGACGACCTGGTCGGCCTCGGCATGGCCGCCGACCAAGTCCGCCGCAAGCTGCATCCCGAAGGCGTGGTCAGCTACATCATCGATCGCAATATCAACTACACCAACGTCTGCACCGAATATTGCAGCTTCTGCGCCTTTTACCGCCCGCTCGGCCACGACGAAAGCTACGTGCACTCGCAGGAAGTCATCTTCGAAAAAATCCGCGAGACCCTCAGCCTCGGCGGCACCGGCGTCCTCATGCAAGGCGGCCTGCACCCCGACTTGAAAATCGAGTGGTACGAAGACCTGCTGCGCGGCATCAAGCAGCGCTTCGATATCTGGAACCATTGCTTCTCCGCGCCCGAGATCGTCAACATCGCCGAAGTCAGCGGCCTGACCGCTGCGCGACACGCTGTCGCGCCTGCGCGATGCCGGACTCGATTCCGTCCCCGGCGGCGGCGCCGAAATTCTCGACGACGACGTGCGCCATCGCATCAGCCGCCTGAAGTGTTCGACGCAAGAATGGGTCGACGTCCACCGCACCTGCCACGAGCTGGGCATCCGCACCACGGCGACCATGATGTTCGGCACCGGCGAGACCATCGAGCAGCGCATGAACCACTTCGATCTGGTGCGCCAGATTCAGGAAGACACCGGCGGCTTCACGGCCTTCATCCCCTGGGCTTACCAGCGCGAGAACACCTCGCTCGGCAATTTCGTCAAGGAAGATGCCACGGCCGTCGAATACCTGAAGATGCTGGCCCTCTCGCGCCTCTATCTGGAAAACATCCTCAACATCCAGTCCTCTTGGGTCACCCCCGGCCTCAAAACCTGTCAGATCGGACTCCGCTTCGGCGGCAACGACGTCGGCAGCATCATGATCGAAGAAAATGTAGTGAGCGCCGCCGGCGCCCACCATCGCGCCTCGGAAGAAGAACTGCGCCGCCTGATCCGCGACGCCGGCTTCATCCCCAAGCAGCGCGATACGCTATACCGTACGTATTATCTAAACTAACAGCGGCGGCCATGAAACCAATCGCCCGCCCCAAGGACGTCTAAACCGATTATGCGCTTCGTGAGTCTTTTATTTGCGGCTGTGTGTGCCTTCGCAGCCCCGCTCGATCCAGGTCCTGCCCCAGCCGCCCGTGCGCTTCGAACAGCGTCCCGGCCACAAGGGTGCGCCCCAGTGGTCAGCCCGCGGCCTGGGCTATTCGCTGGCCTTCACCGCCGACGCCACCCTGTTCCAGCTGGGCGATAAAACTCTTGTCGATGCGCCTCCTGGGATCCGATCCCCACGCCACCTTTGAAGCCGTCGCGCCCTATTCCGTGCCCACCCAGTATTTCACCCCCGCCTATCGCGGATCCGTGCAGAGCTATCGCCGTCTGCGGCGCCATCAAGTCTATCCCGGCGTCGATGTAGTCTTCTACGGCAGCGGACGACAATCTCGAATACGATTTTGAAATCGCCGCCGACGCCGATCCCTCCCGCATCCGCCTGCGCTTCGACGGCGCCGACCGTCTTCGGGTGACGCTCAATGGCGATCTGGAAGTCGAACTCGCCGGACAAACCCTCACGCAGCGCCTCCCGGTGGTGTATCAAACCACCGCCTCAGGAAACCGCCAAGCCGTCCACGCCGAATACCGTCTCGAAGCCAATCGCGACGTCAGCATTCAACTGGATCGCTACAACCGCTCCGCGCCGCTGGTGATTGATCCCGTTATTTCCTTCGCCGCCTATCTGAACGGCGCAAATAGCGACGCCGGTGTCTCCATCACCCACGATGCCCAAGGCTTCGTCTACGTCGCCGGCAACACCTCTTCCCCGGACTTCAACACCACCACCAATGCCTTCTCGCAAACCAATACCGCCGTCCAAAATATCTTTGTGATGAAGCTAAGCCCGACTGCGCCTCCGGATTCGGTTATCGTGTACTCCACATTTTACGGAGGCACCACCATCGACAGCGTCAAAGGCATCGCCGTAGACCCCGCTACCGGGCTGATCTGCGTCACTGGCACGACTACATCGACAGACTTAGCAACCACGGCCACCGCGCTACAGACCGCCAACGCCGGCGCCACCGATGGTTTTGTCGCCGCTTTCAACACCCAACAAACCGGCATCGCTAGCCTGTATTATGGCTCTTACTTGGGCGGACTCCTCGATGACGAACCCGCTGGCATCGCCACCTTCAACGGCAAGATCTACGTTACCGGCTCCACGACGTCGGATAATTTTCCGGTGGCCAACGATATTTTTCCGGGACGCGCCGGCGTTCGCGACATCTTTGTGAGTGAAATCGATCCTTCGCAAAGCGGCACAGCGTCGCTCATCTTCAGCACCTATTTCGGAGGCACCGGCACCGACTACGGCCGCTCCATCGCAGTCGATGCCTTGGGCCAAGTATATGTGGCCGGCTTCACCTACTCGGCGGACATTACCGTCACTCCTAACGCCTATCAGTCTACGGCGCAAGGTGGGGGCGACGCCTTCCTGTTGAAACTGAACACATCCCTGCCGCTTATCCTTTATTCCACCTATCTGGGCGGCTCCAAAACCGACGACGCCCGCAGCGTGGTGGTCGATCCCACCGGCAAAGTCGCGCTCGCGGGCTACACTTTATCTTCGAATTTTCCCATTACGCAGAATGCTGAGCAGCCGCTCCTTGGTGCCGGCCAATTCACCACCAACGCCTTCCTAACTCTGCTGGATTTAACGCAGCTCCCGGCCCAAGCTCTGGTTTACTCCACGTATTTCGGCGGCAGCGTGGCGGAAGTGGCCCAGGTGGTCGCCACGGATTCGCACGGAAAGTATGTCTTAGGCGGTTATTCTTACTCGCCCGACATGCCGGTTTCCCAAAACACTCTGAATGCGAGTCCCGGAACAGGCGGATTGAACGGCTTCGTCGCCGAAATCGACACCACCGTCCCGGCGGTGAACTCCTTGGTGTACGCCAGCTATATCACCGGCCCCGGGTCACAAATCGTAAATGGCGTGGATATAGACGCGTCCGGCGCGATTTACGTGACCGGCTACGCCACCAGCGACATCTTTCCGGTAGATCAAGGCCAACAGGCGCACACTTCCGCGCCCGGCAATGCGGACGCGTATATCTTGATCTTTACGCCGTCGGGTACAGAGTCCCGCTTGGGCGGCTCAACGAACTAACTGGGACAGCGATGCGCCCGCGCCGCAACTCATCGCGAGCCTTGGCGAAAGCGCATCTCCCGATATTCCCACACAGGCGGCCTAAGCGGCCGCGGATTCTCTGGCTTTATTTTTGCTTCCCGGCGGACGGCCCCGCCGCTTGATGGCCGCCATCCAGGCGGGCGGACGGCCGCGGCGCTTGCTGCGCCCGCGCGCCAACCGTTCCAAGGTAACAATGGCTTCCTCTATTTGCTCGCGTTCCTGGCGTAAATCCGCCAGCATTTTCATGACATCCATTGATTCTCTCCTCTTGAGTCAGGAGCCAACGCTACATCGTCGTTCTGAAATCAGAACAGAGCGCCCAGATCGCTCCCTAACTTCCTCCATGAGTCTAACGCGTATTTAAGGGCAATTCAAGAAATTTGTTCCGTTTACAGAACAATCCAGCCTTGACGTGCCCCTTTTTCTGAAACCAGCGCCCACACCCGCCAGCCGGCACTTAAACAGTCTTTGCCCAGCCCTCTGCGGCGTCCGCTCCAATAATAATAAAAGGGTAATCCTATTACAATCAGGCCCAATCCCAGCCCCGATTCCCGTGGCGACTCGCGCAACGTCGCGTACAATAAGGCCATCGCCACCAGCACAAATGCGATGGGTACCATGGGGTAACCCCAAACCCGGTAGGGCCGCGCCATCTCCGGCCTCGTCCGCCGCAGCACCAGGACGCCCGCGGTAGTCATGCCATACAAAATCCATTCCGTGAAAATCACCATGTTTATTAAGTCTTCAAAACGCCCGCTCGCCAGCAGCAGTACCGACCACCCGCCCTGCAATGCCAGACTCGCCGCCGGCGTTTCAAATCGCGAAATCACGCCCACCCAACGGAAAAAGTAATGATCCCGTGCCATCGCAAAAGGCACCCGCGAGCCGGAAAGAATTACCCCGTTCAATCCCGCCAAAATTGAGACAATGGCCGCCATGCTGACAATGGCAGCGCCCGCGGGCCCCGCCACCCTCCGCATCATATCCGCAGCCACACGCTGGCTCGCGCCCACTTCTCCCGCGCTTAAAACGTAAAGATAGGCGATATTGGTCAGCACGTAAATCACGATCACCGACACCGTTCCCCAAATCAGCGCGCGCGGCAAATTTTTCTCAGGATTTCGAATATCCGAGCCGACCATGCTCGCATTCGTCCATCCGTCATAGGCCCATAACGCCGCCACGAGCGCGACGAAAAATCCCGCGATGCCTGCGGTATGCGCCGGCAAATACGACTGAAAATTCGCCATTCGCCCGGAGCTCGCAGCCAGTCCGCCCAACACGATCCCCGCAATCAACGCGACTTTTAGCCCCGACCCCACCACCTGCAGGTCCCCGCCCCATCGGGTCCCCAGAATATTTACCAGCGTGAACAGAATAATCAGGCCTGCGCCCAAAAACTGTCCCCAGCGAATATCCAGCGGACCTCCGCCTGGCCCAATCGGCAGCGCGATTGAAAACACCACTCCGTTTAATCCCGGAAAAAATTCCGCCAGATAGCGGTAAGCCGCACTGGCTAGCGCCGCAATCGTTCCCGGTTTCGCCACCCATGTCACCGTCCAGCCGTAAATGAATCCCCACAACGGCCCGTACGCCGCCTTCAAATACACATAATCGGCGCCCGATTGCGGCATGGCTGCCGACAATTCCGCATAGCTCAACGCTCCGAACAGCGTCAGCACGCCGCCGAAAACCCACACCGCCAGCACCATCGCGGGCGAGCCCACCGCGCGCATCATCTGCGACGTCACCAGGAAAATGCCGCTGCCGATCACCGTGCCGATCACCATCGACACCGCTGTTGCTAATCCCAAAGTAGCGCCGCGGCTCATGCTCCATGGGCAGGCTCCTTGAAACAAAACGAGACCAGAATTGCCGTGAGAAAGGTCGCACAAGCACCGATCGCAACGTACCAGGTGAAAGCGATGGGCGTAGCGAAGCGCACATACAGCAGCAGCACCAGCCCCACCGACATCCCGCACATCGCCGCCATCTCGCCTACCCGCCGCGTGAACAACCCCAGCAGAAACACCCCCAACAGCGCTCCGTAAACGATGGACGCAATCGAAAGCCCCGCCTGCAACACGCTCCCCCACTGCCGCGCGATCAACGCCACGCCCATCAGCACCACGCCCCAGAAGACCGTGGTGTAGCGCGAGCGCCGCAGCCAGGTCGCGTCATCCGCCGCGCCTCCTAGCAGCGGCTTCCATAAATCCAGAACCGTGGTCGACGCCAGCGAATTCAGCGCCGCGCTCAAGTTCGACATCGCCGCCGCCAGAATCGCCGCCATCACCAGCCCCGCCACGCCCGCCGGAAGCTTCTGCCAGATGTACAGCGGATACAACCGGTCCAGAACCGCCGGAGCCGCCTGCCCCTGCTCGCGATACAACACAAACAAGCACGTGCCGATCACCAGAAACAGCGTGAACTGCACAAAGATCACCACCCAACTCGCCAGCAACGCCGCCCGGCTCTGCCCCAGGTTGCGAGCCGCTAGCAGCCGCTGCACCATCAACTGATCCGTCCCGTGACTAGCCGTTGTCAGGAAGCACCCGCCCAGCACGCCCGCCCAAAAACTATAAGTGCGCGTGAAAAACACCGCCGGAGCCGCCAGCCGAAAATCGAAAACCTGCAACTTCCCCAGCGGCCCCGCCACCGCCGCCACGTGCGCCCAACCACCCGGAATCTGCTGCAGTAACAACACCAGGCTGACCACCGCCCCCGCCACATACAACACCATCTGCACCACGTCTGTCCAGATCACCGCCGTCAACCCGCCCTCGTATGTGTAGAACAACGTCAAACACAAAATGACCACGATGGACGCCGTCTCCCCCGATCCCAAAATGATCGAGACGACGATCGAAACTGCAAACACCCGCACGCCCTCCGCCAACGCGCGCAGCACCAGAAACGCCGCCGCCGTCAGCCGCCGGATGCGTTCGCCAAAGCGCACGCCGCATCAGCTCATAAGCCGTGAACATTTCGCCGCGGAAGTAAGCCGGAAGAAAAAACGTGGCGATCACCAAGCCGCGCCAGCAGATATCCCAACACCAATTGCAGGAACGCGAAGTTTCCCGCCAAAGGCTAACGGAGGCGTACCGATTACCGTCAAAGTACTGGTCTCAGCCGAGACGATCGACAGCGCGATAGCCCACCACGGCGCCGTTTTGCCGCCCAGAAAATAATCGCGCAAAGTGTGCTGCGACGAACGAAAATGCGCGCCGAACCAAGTGATACCGGCCAAATAGGCGACGATCACGGCCAGATCGATCCATCGCGCGGGGGCGGTCATGTAAGGGACAGCATAGCGGTCCGCGGCTGCCTCAAGGAAAGCCGCGCGGAACTGTTCTCTCCGCTCCGGCGTCTAAACAATTGAGGAACTCCGGCCTGTTTTAGGTGTAGGCTGGACTGTATGGGATTCGATCTGGGGATTCCCGAACCCGGCCGTCAGCGGGGTGCTTGCGGGTCGAGCGCAGGTTCGGGTATACTTCGCAGAGTGCGAATCCAAGAAATGAAAGGGCGAGTTCACCTATAGGATCGCGGGCGGAGCGCAGTAACGATGAAAAAAACAATCATTTCCTTAGTCGCAATTGCCACCTTAGCGGTGGGTCTTCAGGCTCAAGCGCCTGCCGGCAAAAGCAGAGAAGAATTGGAAGGATCGCGCCGAATACGATCTCTATAGTGAGATCATCAAGCCTGACGCGACCCCGGCGGCGCGCCTCCAGAACCTGGATAAATGGAAGAGCGGGTATCCCACCAGCGAGTACGCTGACCAGCGCCTCAAGATCTACTTGATCACTTACCAGCAGATGAATAATCATCGCGCTGCTTTCGATACCGCCACCGAAATTCTGAAGACCGACCCCAACGACGCCGCCTCCATTCAAGAGATCCTGGGATTCGTTCGCGCCCTGATGCCGCAGCAGCCCAACGCCACGCTTTCCGCGCAGAATAAAGCCGACTTGGACACCGCGGAAAAAGTCGCCCGCGCCCTACTGGCCAATCCGGATGCGATCTACGGCGCCGACAAGAAACCGCAAGGCGTAGCCGATGATGCCTGGGCTAAGACCAAGCCCACCATGGTCAACTTCGCCCAGTTCACCCTCGGCTACATCGCCGTCAACCGAAAAAGACACCGCGAAAGTCGGAAGCGGAATTAACCAAGACTCTCCAGGCCGATCCCACCAACGCGCAGGCTTCCTATATGCTGGCCGGCGTTTTACTCGGCGCAACAGAAAGATCACCCCGAGAAGATGCCGCTGGCGCTGTTTGAATATGCCCGCGCCGCGAGCTACGACGGCCCCGGCGCCCTGGACGCCAACACCCGCAAGTCCATCGATGGGTTCCTCGGTAAGGCCTACACCACCTATCACGGCTCCGCGATGGGCTTGGATCAAGTGAAGACCGTGGCCAAGGCGGCGGCCCTGCCGCCCGCCGATTTCAAAATTCTAAGCACCGTCGATATCGCCAAGGCGGATGAAGAGAAGCGCCAACAAGCGGCCAAGGAAAACCCCATGCTGGCCTTCTGGAATGAAATCAAAGAAGGCCTACATCGGCGATCGGCGTCCGCCATATACTGGGACGCCATGAAAGGCGCCGGCCCTGCCTAGCGGACGCTCCCGAAGTGACGAAGTTCAAAGGCAAGCTGATTTCCGCCACTCCCGAAACGCGCCCCAAAGAATTAACCATTGCCATCGGCAGCCGACGTCGCCGACGTCGACGCTGATACTTGAAGAGCCGCTGCCGGGCAAGATGGAACCGGGCGGCGAGATCTCCTTCTCCGGAGCTCGCCGAAGGACTTCAGAAGAGCCCCTTCATGGTCACCTTTAAGGTTGCCAAGGACGACATCGAAGGTTGGACCGGCAAAGGTCCCGCCGGCTGCCCGCGCCACCCGGCGCCGCCAAGAAAGCCGCTCCGGCCAAGAAGCAGTAGCTTCCAGCTCTAAAACACAACGCGCTCCTGGAGGAAGCCCTCCCGGAGCGCGTAGTTTTTAGCCTTTTAGGCACAGCCGCGCTACATTTTGTAGCGGCCCATATCCTCATCGTTCAGATTTTCCAGCCAGCGCCGCAGCTCTTCGTTGCTGCCGACTTCCGCCACCGCCGCCACCGTCTTCGACGTGCTCAGCACCGTCTCTTCGACGTAGATCGGGCAATCCAGCCGCAGCGCAATCGCCAGCGCATCGCTCGGCCGCGAATCGATCGAGATCATTTCCCCGTTGCGCTCCAGCCAGATCACCGCATAGAAAGTGTCTTCCTTCAAATCGCTGACCACAACTTTCTTTACGCCGGCTTCCAGGCCGAACAGCAGGTTGCGAATCAGGTCATGCGTCATGGGCCGCGGCGTCGCCACTTTTTCGATTTCGAGCGCAATGGCGTTGGCCTCATACACGCCCACCCAAATCGGCAGGATCGCCATGCCGTTGACGTCCTTCAACACCACGATGGGCATGTTCGTGACCGGGTCCACCATCAATCCCCTGATTTTCATCTCGACTTCCATAGCGCCTCCCTAACTGACGTACTCGCCAACCAGCGAATTGGCCCCTGACCGCGTCACCCGCACGTCGACGTACTTGCCCCACCAACTTGTCATCGGCAGTCGGATGCAGAAAATTCAGAGTCTTGTGCTGCGAAGTCCGCCCGATCCATTGCCCGGTAGCTTTGTTGAATCCTTCCACCAGACACTCTTCGACGGTCCCCACATACGCCGCGTTGCGCCGGATCTGAATCTGCCGCTGATGTTCCTGCACGATCCCCAGCCGCCGCGTCTTCTCGTCTTCGGAATGTGATCCCCCAGCGCCAGCGCCGAAGTGTTCGGACGCCGCGAATACTTGAAGCTGAAAATCGCATCGTATTCGACTTCCGTGAGCAACCCCAGCGTAGCCTCGAAATCCTCTTCCGTCTCGCCCGGAAAGCCGACGATAATGTCGCTGGTGATCGCAATCGGCCGCCGCGCAGTTCTTCATCCAGGCAATCCGCTGCATGTATTCGTCCCGCGTGTATAGCCGCTGCATCGCGTCCAACATCTTTGTCGATCCCGACTGCACCGGCAGATGCACATGATTGCACAACGACATATTCGAACTCGATCGCATCCACAATCGGCTTGACGAAATCGCGCGGATGCGAAGTAGTGAACCGCACCCGCCGAATTCCCGCCACGCGCCCGACCTCGTCCAGCAATTTCGCGAAATCCCAGCCCGCCGGCGACGGGTCCCGATAACTGTTCACGTTCTGCCCCAGCAATTGGATTTCGCTGTAGCCCATCGCCGACAACTGCGCCGCCTCAGCGATGACCGAAGCGCTAGTCCGGCTGCGCTCCGGCCCGCGCGTGAACGGCACCACGCAATAGGAGCACTTCTTATCGCAGCCCTCAATGATCGTGATGTACGCCCGATGCGGATTGTCGCGCCGCGTCATCGGCGTATCGAAAGTTTCGTCTGTATCCAGGCTCAACCCGGTGACGCGCCGGTTGCCCGCCTCCAGTTGCACCAGCATCTGCGGCAGTTGATTGTAGCTAGCCGACCCGCACACCATGCTCACATGCGGAGCCTTCTCGAAAATCTTCTCGCCTTCCTGCTGCGCCACGCACCCCAGCACCGCGAAGGTCTTGCCCTTGCCGTCGCGCTTGAACTGATCCAGGCGGTGAAACACCTTCTGCTCGGCCTTATCGCGAATGCTGCAAGTGTTATAAAACACCAGTTCCGCTTCCTCCGGCGTCGGGACCTGGCTGTACCCCTGGTTCACCAGCGTGCCAATGACTTTTTCCGAGTCATGCGCATTCATCTGGCAGCCGAAAGTCTCGATGTAAAACGTCTTCACCTGCAGTCATTGTAACGTGGCACCGGTGGCAGATCTAAGGTATTTCGCGTATTGAAACGGCGCGGGATTCAGCCTAGCCTGAAATCGTGAAGTACTGTTTATACTCGTTGCTCTGCGCCGGATCGGCGCTGGCCCAATCCGAGGCCGTCCTGCTGACTCCCGACCTCAACGGCACGCAGCGTCGAATCGGCCGTCTACACAGCCAAGGACGGTGACCGCACCGAGCTCACCCAATCCATCAACGGCCGCGCAGGTGCCGCTCGAAAAAAGCGAGACGTCCACGTTCTGAGCGAAGGCCCCAGCGGAAAAACCACCGAAACCATCGTGCACAAATACGACGCCACCGGCCAACTCGTTTCCACCGAACGCACCGTCGTCGAGGAACAAAAAACTCCCACCGGTTCCGTGATTCAACGCCACCATTTATCGCAGCGACCTCAACGGCAGATTTGCAGGAAGCCGAACGCCGCACCATCGAATCGCAAACCCAGGGCGTCACCACCACCACGGATGTCACCATTTCGCGCCCCGGGTTGAGCGGATCCTTTCGAGGTCGCCGAAAAACGCAACATCGTCACGGTCACCAACAAAGACGCCGGTTCCGTACAGGAAACCGAGGTGGTCCAGCGCCCGGATCAGAACGGCCAGTTATCCGAAGCCGCCCGCGAGGTCCGCGAACAGACCAAGGCCGGCGACAAAGTGACCTCCAACACCGCCCACTACGAGCCCGACTACACCGGCAAAATGAGCTTGATCCGCCAGCAGGTGGATACCACCAGCGAAATCTCCCGACGGGTCCGTCGTCACCGAGCGCGATACCTTACGCCCCCTCCGCTTATGGCATCGCCCGCAGCGGCGACGGCGCCCCCAAGCTGCAGGAGCAGGAAGTAATCGTACGCCACGAAAACAACGGCGTGGTTACGGAAAAGACCACCGTGAGCCGGCCCACGCTGCAGGACCCGAACCGCCTCGGCCCGTCCGCGCCAGTCTCCGAGCTGGTGTGCACCGGCAAATGCGCCGGCCCCCTACAGCCCTAAGCAATCTCAGGCAGAAAACTAGCGCCCGTGACGATACCGGTGCCGAAGTTCTCCGCCACCGTCTGCCCGATATCCGCCAGCGACCCGCGCACGCCCAGGTTCACTCCCGCGCGCGCCTTCGGCCGTAAGCCAGCAGCGGCACGTACTCGCGGCTGTGATCCGTCGAAGGCGTAGTCGGATCGCACCCGTGATCGGCCGTCAGAATCACCAGATCGTCCGCGCCCAGCTTCGCGTCAAGCGCCGGCAGCCAGGCGTCCACTTCTTCGAGCGCCCGCGCGTAGCCCTCGACATCGTTGCGATGCCCGTAGAGCATGTCGAAATCCACCAGATTGACGAAAATCAACCCGCGCTCCAGCTCGTCCATCGCCGCCAGAGTCTTCGCCATTCCGTCCGCATTGGTCTTGGTCTTCACCTGCTCGCGCGATCCCCCGCCCCAGAAACACATCGAAGATCTTGCCGACGCTATAAACCTCGACGCCGCGCGCCTGTAGCTGATCGAGCAGCATCCCCTTCGGCGGAGGCACCGCGTAATCGTGGCGATTCGAAGTGCGCGTGAACGCCCCCGGCTCCCCCACAAACGGCCGCGCGATCACTCGCCCCACTTCGTAAGGCCCACGCAGAATATCCCGCGCCGTCTCGCACATCTTGTACAACTCGAACAGCGGGATCACTTCCTCGTGCGCCGCGATCTGAAACACGCTGTCCGCCGACGTGTACACAATCGGCGACCCGGTGCGCATGTGTTCCTCGCCCAGCTCTTTGATGATTTCCGTGCCCGACGCCGCTTTGTTGCCGAGCGCGCGCCGCCCGATGCGCGTCTCAAACGGCTCCATCACCTCGCGCGGAAATCCTTTGGGAAACAGCGGGAACGGCTTCGCCAAATGAATCCCCGCCATCTCCCAATGCCCCGTAGTCGTGTCCTTGCCGGGCGACGCCAGCGTGCACTTCCCGAACGCCCCCGCCGGCGCAGCCGCCGGCTCCAGTCCCGTGAGCGGCCGGATATTCGCCAACCCCAGCCGGCACAAATTCGGCAGCTTCAAATGCCGCTGCCGCGCGATATTTCCCAGCGTGTCGCTGCCCTTGTCGCCGTAAGCCGCCGCATCCGGCATTTCGCCGATGCCCGACGCTGTCCAATACAATCCAGATCACCCGTCCGAAAGCCCATTATTTCTCCCCCGGCTCGCCGAGCGCCGCTTGAATCCGCGCCGCCATTTGATCCACAAATTTGTCGCCATTAAACCCGTTCATGCGGCTCACCAGCCGCCCCTGCTTGTCCGCAATGATCGTCGTCGGAATGGAATTGATCGGCCAGCAGCCGCACCAGTCCGTCGTCGAAAATATACGTTGCGCGCTCCAATGCTGCGCCTCCAGAAACGGCGCCACCAACTCGTGATCCTCATCCGTATCCACCGACAAAAACACCACGTCATCGCGCTCGCGGAACCGCTGCTTTAGTTCTTCGTAGAGCGGATGCTGCGCGCGGCAAGGCACGCACCAGGTCGCCCAGAAATCGAAGATCACGACCTTGCCCCGCATGGTCTTCAGATCCAGCTTGCCGCCGCTCGAGCGCCGCCCAGCGTGAATTTCATCGGATCGGTCACGCCCAAGTTCGGATCCAGCTTGCGCAGTTCGCTCTCGCGCTTGGCTCACGATCTCCGCAGTCCGGTCGTACGCCGCCAGAATCTCATCGCCCAGCCCCTTTTCCGACCCTTCATGCAGCTTGCGATACATCTCGCCCAACCGCTTGCGATCCGCGGCTGCGAGCCTCGTCGCCAGCCCGCGGATCGGCAATCATCAAACGCATCCGCCAACCGCTCAATCGCCTCCTCATGCTTACCCTGCAGCTCCAGCGCCTCCGACCAAGCCCGCGCCGAAGCCTCGTCAGGATAAGCGATGTAAGCCAGCGCCGCCCTGCGCCGCGCTTCATCGCAATCTTCTAAGATCCGGTATGCCGTCGCCTGATACAGCAGCGCGCGCGCCAGTGACCGGTCGTGATCCTCCTGGTTCCTCACCGCGATCGTAGCCCGCTCAGCAACCGGCACGCGAATCACATAATCCTCGAACCGCTTCGCGTAATCCAGCGCCCGCGTCGCGTTCTCTTTGCCGCCGGCCTCCAGCAGCGCCCGCGAAACCCGGTCCAGCAGCGTCCCATCGTTGGGCATGGCCGTCAGCGCCGGCTCGCCATATTTAACGATGCGCGCGTCATCGCGAGTCTCCACCGCCGCCTTCGCCAGCAAGTTGAAAATCTCCGGACGCAGCGGCGTATTCGGATACTTGCGCAGGTGCGCCTCCAGCGCGCGGATCATATCGAAGCCGCTGGTGTTCGCCTCCTCGACCGCCACCGCCAGCTCGTGCTTCTCCGCGTCCGAGGCTACCGGCGCCTGCGCCAGCGCCGACATGCAGAGAAGTACCAGCCCAATCCCGCGTTTCATGCTGATTTTATTTTAAGCCCCGGACTGCACCGGTCTACTTCGAGCGGACGTCGCCCGAATCGCATCCGCAATCTGCGCCGCCCGCTCGCGCGCCATGTGGATGTAAGCTTCGTCCTTGGCCACCTGATCGAGCAATGGCAGAAATTGCGCCGTCGCCACCAGCCGCTTCGGTTATCCCACAAGCTCTGAATCTTCAGGACCGCCGCGTTCACCCCCAGCCGGTCATGCCGGGCCGCGCGCCGCAACTCCAGCAGCGTCCGCAAGCTCTCCCCGATGCGCTCGAACCGGTCGGTCAGCAGCTTGGCATCTTCGTTCGACGAATAGTTAAACTTCGTCTCCGATCGCTCGCCGCCCGCTTCCAAGCGCAGTGTCTTCTGCCCCATATTCGCGACCTTCAGCCCGGATTCCAGCGGCTTCTTGAAATGATCCAGCCGCTCCGCCAATTCGAAACATCTCGTTGGTCACACCGGACTCCAGTTGGAATTTCTCGGCGTTGTCGGGATCTTCCGATTCGTTATAAGTGGCCTCGCCCGTCCGCTCCACAGTGATCGAGAAAAACGCCGGCAACGACCCCGGAAACGATTTGCTAAACGTGATGCTCGGAGCGTCTCGCCGCCCAAGCCCGCCGCAGCCGCCAGCAACACCGCAACAGCAAACTTCATCGAACCGCCCCAGCGATCTTCACCGGCGTGGCTCTCCAGCGCGTCAGCGTGGCAAATCGCCACCGCCAGCGCATCCGCCGCATCTTCCGATTCGATGGTCTGCTCCCGTGAGCGTCCGCACCATCAATTGCACCTGGCTCTTCTCCGCGCGCCCGTAACCCACCACGCTCGATTTCACCGATAGCGGCGAGTACTCGCCCAGCAGTACGCCCGCTTCCGCGATAGCCGCCAGCACCACGCCGCGCACGTGGGCCAGCTTCAAAGCCGTCTTCACATTTTGCGAATAGAAAACTTCTTCAACCGCCGCCGCCTCGGGAGCATGCTGCGCCAGCAGCACCCGCAACGCCACTCCCACCGCCGCCAGCCGTTCACACAAGGCGTCTTGAGGCGACAGAGAAATCACGCCGTGCGCGATCACCGCGTGCCGGCGTCCGTCGCTTTCGATCACGCCCCAACCGGTGCGCTCCGTCCCGCAGTCGATGCCCAGCACCCGCATTGAACTGGCCCGCGTCGCTACGCCAGCGCTTCCATGTCCTTCTCGTCGACATCGAAGTTGGAGTACACGTTCTGCACGTCGTCGTGTTCTTCCAGCAGCTCGCTCAGCTTCATCATGCCCGCAGCCGTCTTGCCCTCAAGCTTCATCAGGTTTTTCGGAATCATCGCGATCTCCGCCGATTCCGTGGGAATCCCCGCCTTCTGAATCGCTTCCAGCACCTGCACGTGCACCTCGGGCGCCGACAGCACTTCCCAACTGCCATCCTCCTCGCGCAGATCGTCGGCACCCGCGTCGAGCACCAGCGCCATTAACTCATCCTCGCCCGGAGCCTTCTCCGCGTCGATGATGATCTGGCTCTTGCGCTCGAACATCCACGCCACGCTGCCCTGCTCGCCCAGATTCCCGCCGTTCTTCGAAAACATGTGGCGGATCTCGCTCACCGTGCGGTTGCGATTGTCGGTAGCCGTAGCCACCAGCACCGCCGCGCCGCCCGGCCCGTAGCCTTCGAACATGATCTCGTCGATCTGCCCGCCTTCCAGCTCGCCCGTGCCGCGCATGATGGCGCGCTTGATATTGTCGGCCGGCATGGAGACGTTCTTGGCGTCATTGATAGCCGTGCGCAGCCGTGGATTGCCGTCCGGGTCCCCACCGCTGCGCGCCGCAATGGTGATTTCCTTGATAATTTTCGTGAACTGCTTGCCGCGCTTGGCGTCGGTGGCGGCCTTCTTGTGCTTAATCGTTGCCCATTTGGAATGACCGGACATTACAGACCTCTAACGTTTTAACGGATTCTAAGGGCCGCGAACCGCCCAACTTTCTAAGATACCACGTGGGGCGGACGTCCCCGTCCGCGTTCGACCTCCGGTCGAACAAGCTTTTTTCCTCTATTCCTTGTAAGGAAACCGCTCCACCTCGCGCATGCACTGCGCCAACGCCGACAGCAGCGTTTGCCCCCATCCTACCGGTGTATATGGCGCGACCCCCTGATTCGTCTGCTTATCCGCCTGCGCAAAGTAGCTCATCGCCGGATCCTTGGGAGTCAAAAATTGTTTCACGGTAATCACGAACTCCACGGCCCCGCCCTCCTGCTGCTTAAGCATCGAAAAATGATGCAGCAGCGCCAACTGCTGCTCCGGATTGGCCTGCGCAAACTCCCACTCACTCATATGATTTTTCCCCTCGAAATATGATACGCCGAGGTCGCCGATGCGCGCATCGAAATCGGCCAGGAAGACCGCGTCCATCGCGACCGCGCCCCTGGGATCGAAATCGATCTCCTAAACGCGCCGCTTCCCTCTACGGTGACGAAAGCCCCCGCGAATTAAAGTTCTAACTAAGCGTTCACCCGAGGCATGTGTGGCGCCGGATAGCGCGTCCCCGCAACGGCCCCGGCCGGAAACGCCGCGCCGATCTCCTGCAATTCCGCCGCGCTCAGTACGATGTCCACCGCCGCGATATTCTCCTCCAGATACTTGCGCCGTTTCGTCCCCGGAATCGGCACGATGTCTTCCCCCTGCGCCAGCACCCAAGCCAGCGCGAGTTGCGCCGGGGTAACGCCCCGCCGCTGCGCGATGGTTTTCAACGCATCCACCATGCGGATGTTCTGCTCGAAATTCTCGCCCTGGAATCGCGGCATGTCCCGCCGCCGGTCGCCTTCCGGAATTTCGCCCGGCGCGCTCCACACCCCACTCAAAAACCCGCGCCCCAGCGGACTATAAGGCACCAGCGCAACCCCCAACCGCCGAGCCGCCGCCAGATTTC
The DNA here is from genome assembly GCA_963745995.1 of Bryobacterales bacterium. Lineage (GTDB taxonomy): Bacteria > Acidobacteriota > Terriglobia > Bryobacterales > Bryobacteraceae > Palsa-187. The sequence goes on along the minus strand of CAVUZF010000003.1, from coordinate 772,718 downwards.
CCTGCGTTTCGACGTCGCGAGTCCACAGCGAATACTCGCTCTGCAGCGCCGCAATCGGATGCACCTTGCAAGCCCGCTCCAACGTATAACCGACGCCTCCGACAACCCCAGGTACCGCACCTTCCCCGCCTTGATCAAATCCGCCATTGCGCCCACGGTTTCTTCGATCGGCGTGTCCAAGTCCACGCGATGCTGATAATACAAATCGATCGTGTCCACTCCCAGCCGCCGCAAGCTGGCATCGCAGGCGCTGCGCACATAGTCGGGCTTGCCGCTGATGCCCACGAAATTGCCCCGCTAGCATCGCGAATGTTGGCGAACTTGGTAGCCAGAAACACGCGGTCGCGTTTCCCCTTCAACCATCCGCCCAACAGTTCTTCGTTGGTGTAGGTCCGTAAACATCCGCAGTGTCGTAAAAATCGATGCCCAGTTCCAGCGCCCGGTCGAGCGTCGCCAGCGACTCCCGGTCATCGCGCCCCGAGTAAAACTCGCTCATCCCCATGCAGCCCAAACCAATGGCGGAAACCTCGGGCCCGCCCGTCCCTAGACGCCGTTTTTGCATACTGAGCCTCCGTAAAAAATTAAAGCCCGGCCGTTAGGACCGGGCTTGTCGAACTACAATCCGGCCGAATTACTCAGCCAGCGGCTCTTCGGTAGGCTCGCCCTCGGTCAACCCGCCCGCATACAGCGCGCGCGTCTCCTCGTCGTAACCCGGGATGTTGTCGAGCACCGCCGCCTCTTGCTCTGGCGTCAGATCTTCTTCCACATCCTCGCCCGCGATCTTCACGCTGCGGTAGTACGCCATGCCGGTGCCGGCCGGAATCAGCCGTCCCATGATGACGTTCTCCTTCAGGCCGCGCAGATTGTCCACCTTGCCGTTGATGGCCGCCTCGGTCAGGACACGCGTAGTCTCCTGGAAGCTGGCCGCCGAGATGAACGAATCGGTCGAAAGCGATGCCTTGGTGATGCCCAGCAGCACCGTCTTACCCTCAGCCGGTTTCCCGCCCGCCTCCACCACGCGCAAATTCTCCTCGCGGAATTTGAATTTGTCGACCACTTCTTCCGGCAGGAATTCGCTGTCGCCGATGTCCTCGACCTTCACCCAGCGCATCATCTGCCGGGCAATCACTTCGAGGTGCTTGTCGTTAATGTTGACACCCTGCAGCCGATAGACTTCCTGGATCTCGTTCACCAAATACTTCTGCAGATCCTTCTCGCCCATCACCGCCATGATGTCGTGCGGATTGCGCGGCCCGTCCATCAGCGGATCGCCGTGGCGCACGCGCTCGCCTTCCTGCACGTTGATGTGAACGCCGCGCGGCAGCGAGTATTCCTTCTGCTCGCCATCGTCGCCGACCACGTACAGCTTGCGCATTCCCTTGCTGATTTCGCCGTATTTCACGACGCCGTCGATCTCGGTGATCACGGCCGTCTCGCGCGGCTTGCGCGCTTCGAACAGTTCAACAACACGCGGCAGACCGCCGGTGATGTCCTTGGTCTTGGTAGTCGCGCGCGGAATCTTCGCCAGCACATCTCCGGCGTGAACCTCATCCCCATCCGCCACCGTCAAGTGGGCGTGCATGGGCATCAGGTAACGCTTTTCGTCGTGCTTGCCGCCGCCCGTCGGACGGACATAGATCGCCGGAATGCGCTTTTCATCCGTCGAATCCATCACCACCCACTGCGAGCGGCCCGGTGATTTCATCGACGCGCTCCGACATCGTAATGCCGTCCGCCAAGTCTTTGAAGTGAACCACGCCGCTGACTTCCGTCAGAATCGAGAACGTGTAGGGATCCCATTCGAGCAGAATGTCATTGGTTTTTACCTTAGCGCCGTCCGCGAAGTGAATTTTCGCGCCATAAACCACTTGATAGCGCTCTTTTTCACGGCTCTTTTCGTCTAAAATCGCAATAATTCCATTGCGATTCATGGCAATCAGCTCGCCTTTGGCATTCTTAACGGTAGTGACGCCGATGAACTTCACGAAGCCGTCCGACTTCGCATCTTGCTTCGATTGTTCCGCCGACCCCGTCGCCGCGCCACCGATGTGGAACGTACGCATGGTCAACTGCGTGCCCGGCTCGCCGATCGACTGCGCCGAGATGATGCCCACCGCCTCGCCGCGCTCGACCATACGTCCAGTCGCCAGATTGCGTCCGTAGCAAAGCTGGCAAACGCCGCGCTTCGATTCGCAAGTCAGCACCGAGCGAATCTTGACGCGCTCGATACCGGCCGCCTGAATCGCCGCCGCCAGGTCCTCGGTGATTTCTTCGCTGACCTTGACGATGATGTTGCCTTCGTAATCCAGCTGATCTTCAAGCGCCACGCGGCCGACGATACGGTCGCGCAACGGTTCGATGATTTCGCCCGATTCGATGATCGGCTCGACGTAAATTCCGTCGCTCGTCCCGCAATCGTCTTCGGTGACGATCACGTCCTGCGCCACGTCGCACAGGCGGCGCGTCAGATAGCCCGAGTCCGCCGTCTTCAAGCGCCGTATCCGCCAATCCCTTACGAGCGCCGTGCGTCGAAATGAAGTACTGCAGCACGTTCAGCCCTTCGCGGAAGTTCGCCGTAATCGGGGTTTCGATGATCTCACCCGACGGCTTCGCCATCAGACCGCGCATACCGGACAACTGGCGGATCTGCTGTTTCGAACCGCGCGCGCCCGAGTCGGCCATGATGTAAATCGGATTGAGGTAACGGCCCGTGCGGTCGTCCTCTTCCATGGTCTTGAACATTTCTTCCGAAACGCGTTCCGTGACCTTGGACCAGATCTCGATGATCTTGTTATAACGTTCGCCGTGCGTGATCGCGCCCTCTTGATACTGCGATTGCACTTCGATGACGGCTTTTTCGGCGTCCTTCACCAGGCCCAGCCTTCTCGCCCGGCACGATCATGTCGTCGATGCCGATCGAGATCCCCGCGCGCGTCGCGTACAGGAACCCGAGCGCCTTCACCTTATCGAGCATCGTCACCGTGATGGTGAGCCCGAACTTCAGGTAACAATACTGGACCAGTTGCGTGAGACCCTTCTTCTTCAACAGACCGTTGATGAAAGGCATCTCATCCGGCAGCACGTCATTCAAGATGACGCGACCGACCGTCGTATCCATGTACTGCTTCATGAATTCGATCGGCTCGGTGTGCATCAGATTCTGGCTGTCGAAAGCCTTCATCAGATCGACGACCTTGCCGGTGTAGCGCAGCTTGATCGGCGTCAGCGTCTCGACCTCGCCCATTTCGAGCGCGATCAAAACGTCGTCCATCGACGCAAACATGCGCCCTTCGCCCTTGGTTCCGGGCCGCGCCTTGGTCAAGTAATACAGACCCAGCACCATGTCCTGCGTCGGAACCGCGATAGGCGCGCCATGCGCCGGCGACAGAATATTGTTCGACGAGAGCATCAGCGTCGACGCTTCAATCTGCGCCTCAGGCGACAGCGGAATGTGCACCGCCATCTGATCGCCGTCGAAATCCGCATTGAACGCCGTGCAAGTCAGCGGATGCAGCTTGATGGCCTTGCCTTCGACCAGCACCGGTTCGAACGCCTGAATACCCAAACGGTGCAGCGTAGGAGCGCGGTTCAACAGAATCGGATGATCCTTGATGACTTCCTCAAGAATGTCCCAAACCACCGGGTCCTGCTGCTCGACCAGTTCTTTGGCCTGCTTAATCGTCGTGCAATGCCCGCGCTGTTCCAGCCGATGATAGATGAACGGCTTGAACAGTTCGAGCGCCATCTTCTTCGGAAGACCGCACTGGTTGAGCTTCAGCTCCGGACCCACCACGATCACCGAGCGTCCCGAATAATCCACGCGCTTTCCGAGCAGGTTCTGCCGGAAACGTCCCTGCTTGCCCTTCAGCGTATCGGACAGCGATTTCAGCGGACGGTTATTCGCGCCACGCAGCACGCGGCCGCGGCGTCCGTTATCGAACAGCGCGTCGACCGCTTCCTGCAGCATGCGCTTTTCGTTGCGCACGATCACATCGGGAGCATGCAGATCGATCAGCTTCTTCAACCGGTTATTACGGTTGATCACGCGCCGGTAAAGATCGTTCAGATCGGACGTCGCGAAACGGCCGCCATCGAGTGGCACCAGCGGACGCAGCTCCGGCGGAATCACCGGGATCACGTCCAGAATCATCCACTCCGGCTTGTTCCCAGACTTACGGAAACTCTCAGCAACGCGCAGACGCTTGGCGTACTTCAGCTTCTTCTGCTGCGACACCTCGGTCTTCATCTTCTCGCGGATGTCCAGGCTCAGCCCTTCGCAATCCACTTTCTTCAACAGCTCTTTGATTCCCTCGGCGCCCATCATGGCGACGAACTTGCCCGGGAACTCTTGATCGAGCGCACGCTTGCGCTCGTCGCTAATGACTTCGCCTTTGCGCAGGTCCGCGACCTCGCCTGGATCGACAATCACGAACGCTTCGAAGTACAACACGCGTTCGAGTTCACGCAAGGTGATGTCGAGCAGGTAACCGATGCGGCTCGGCAGTCCCTTGAAGAACCACACGTGCGAACACGGGCTAGCCAGTTCGATATGTCCCAAGCGTTCACGGCGCACGCGCGATAGCGTCACTTCAACGCCGCACTTGTCGCAAATCACGCCGCGATGCTTCATGCGCTTGTACTTGCCGCACAAGCATTCCCAATCCGCGATCGGCCCGAAGATGCGGGCGCAGAACAACCCGTCACGCTCCGGCTTAAAGGTTCGGTAGTTGATAGTCTCCGGCTTGGTAACTTCGCCGTGCGACCAGCTACGGATTTTCTCCGGCGACGCTAGCGATATTCGAATGGAGTCAAAGTCCGCAATCAGATTCGCGCGATCGTAAGGGGAAGATCGATACATATTAATTTGCTCCTTTTCGTTAGTCAGCCGCCAGCGCGGTTTCCATCACTTCGGTATGTTTCTTCATCAACTCGACGTCGAGACACAACGATTGCAGTTCGCGGATCAAGACGTTGAAGCTCTCGGGAACTCCAGGCTCGGCCGCAGCCTCGCCCTTCACGATCGCTTCGTAAATCTTGGCGCGTCCGTAAACGTCGTCCGACTTCGCCGTCAACAACTCCTGCAGGACGTAAGCAGCGCCGTAAGCTTCGAGCGCCCAAACTTCCATTTCGCCGAAGCGCTGGCCGCCGAACTGGGCCTTGCCGCCCAACGGCTGCTGCGTGATCAGCGAATACGGCCCGATCGAGCGAGCGTGGATCTTGTCATCGACCAAGTGGCTGAGCTTCAACATATAGATGTAGCCCACAGTCACCGGCTGTTCGAACGGCTGCCCGCTGATGCCGTCGTGCAATTGAATCTTGCCCGAGCTCGGCAGCCGCGCCGATTTCAACTGCGCCTTGATGTCTTTCTCGGTAGCGCCGTCAAACACCGGAGTCGCAAACCGCAACCCCAGCGCCTGCGCGGCCCAACCCAAGTGCGTTTCGAGAATCTGCCCGACGTTCATACGGCTAGGAACGCCCAGCGGATTCAGCACGATCTCCACCGGAGTTCCGTCCGGCAGATACGGCATGTCCTCTTCCGGAACAATGCGCGCGATCACGCCCTTGTTACCGTGGCGTCCGGCCATCTTGTCGCCGACCGAAAGCTTGCGCTTCATGGCGATATAGACCTTCACCTGCTTGATCACGCCCGGAGGCAGCTCATCGCCCTTGCGCAGCTTCGCGATCTTTTCCTCGGTGATTTTTTCGAGCACCGCGATCTGCCGCGAAGTCATCTCTTCGATTTCATCGATCTGCTCGTTGACGCGCGGATCTTTGTCCTTCAACTTCATGCGCTTCAAATCGCGCGCGCGCAGCTTCTCGATCATGTCGGCCGTAAGATCGGACCCTTTGGCCAGCAGCTTTTTGTTAGTCTTCTCGTCGTGCAAGTCGGCCTGAATTTCCTTGCCGGCCAGCAGATTCGCCAGACGCTTGGTGCGCTCGTCGTTCAAAATGCGCTTCTCGTCTTCGAGATTGCGTCGCAGCCGCTCTTCCGATCCTTCAAGGATCAGCTTGGAGCGTTCATCCAGCTCCGCGCCCTTGCGCGAAAACACTTTGCAATCGACCACCGTGCCTTCGATGCCCGGCGGGCAGTAAAGCGAAGCGTCCTTCACGTCCCCGGCCTTTTCGCCGAAGATCGCGCGCAGCAGTTTCTCTTCAGGCGTCAAGTTGCGTCTCGCCCTTCGGGGTCACTTTGCCCACCAGAATATCGCCCGGCTTCACCGTAGCGCCGATGCGGATGATCCCGCTCTCGTCCAGGTTCCGCAGGAATCCCTCGGCGATGTTTGGAATATCGCGCGTGATTTCCTCCGGCCCCAGCTTGGTGTCGCGTCCGTCCACTTCAAATTCCTCGATGTGGATCGAAGTGTAGTAGTCTTCCTTCACCAGCTTCTCGGACACCACAATCGCGTCCTCGAAGTTGTACCCGCGCCACGGCATAAACGCCACCAGCACGTTGCGTCCCAAGCGCCAGCTCGCCCAGATCCGTGCAAGGACCGTCAGCCAGCACATCGCCCTTCTTGACGCGCTGCCCCTGCCGCACGATCGGCTTTTGATTAATACAAGTGTTCTGGTTCGAGCGCTTGAACTTGGTCATCGTATAGATGTCCGCGCCCACCTCGCGTGAAAGCTGCCCTTCCTGGACATTACCTTCCACGCGCACAATGATGCGCTCGCTATCCACTGAATCCACCATCCCAGCGCGCTTGCAGATAATGACCGCGCCCGAATCCCGAGCTGTCACCCGCTCCATGCCGGTGCCCACATAAGGAGCATCCGCACGCAGCAGCGGAACAGCTTGGCGTTGCATGTTCGAACCCATCAATGCGCGATTCGCGTCGTCGTTTTCAAGGAACGGAATCAAACTCGCCGCCACCGAGACCAACTGCTTCGGACTAACGTCCATGTACTGAATCTTGTCCACATGATCCAGCACAAAGTTGCCCGCGGCCCGCGCATTCACTAGTTCGGAAGTGATCTTGCCCTTCTCGTCCAAGCCCACGTTAGCCTGCGCGATGATGTACTTGTCTTCTTCCCAAGCCGACAAATAATCGCAATGGGGCTCCATTTCAGCCGGTTGCTTCTTCGCGGCCAGATTGTTGTTAGCCTTCTCCGCGTCCGCCCGAAGCATGACTTGGTTGACCTTGAATTCGGTATCACCCGGATTCAAAATGCGCACTTCGTCCACCACCACGCCGTCTTTGACGCGCCGATATGGACTCTCGATGAAGCCATAATCGTTGATGCGCGCAAAGCACGACAACGAACTGATCAAGCCGATGTTCGGACCTTCCGGCGTTTCAATCGGACAAATGCGCCCGTAATGCGTCGGATGCACGTCGCGAACTTCAAATCCCGCTCTCTCTCGCGAGAGACCGCCTGGTCCCAGGGCCGACAAACGCCGCTTGTGCGTGATCTCGCTCAGCGGATTCGTTTGATCCATGAATTGCGAAAGCTGCGAAGACCCAAAGAATTCGCGGATTGCCGCCATCACTGGCTTGGCGTTGACCAGATCGTGCGGCATTGCCGTCGACATTTCCTGGTACACGCTCATCTTTTCTTTGATGGCGCGCTCCATCCGGACCAGTCCGATGCGGAACTGGTTTTCGAGCAGTTCGCCCACCGCACGCACGCGGCGGTTGCCCAAATGATCGATGTCGTCCACCGACCCAATCCCGCGCCGCAGCTTCAACAGGTATTGAATGGTGTCGATGAAGTCTTGATGATCGAGAGTCCGCTTATCGAGCGAAGTCCCGTCCGCCTTGTCGTGCAGCTTGATATTGAACTTCATGCGTCCAACGCGCGAGAAGTCGTACTTGCGCGGATCGAAGAACATGCCCTGGAACAACTGCGTGGCCGTATCCACAGTCGGCGGATCGCCCGGCCGCAGCTTGCGGTAGATTTCGAGCAGCGCTTCGCTCTGCTGCTTGACGCCGTCTTTCTTGAGCGTCATCGAAATCACGTTACCCACATCGTCGAGCTCCGGGAAGAACACGTCGAAAGTCTTGATCCCCGCGTCCATCAGGCGGCTCGCGATCACCGCCGTCAACTCGTGGTTCGCCTCGATCAAAACCTCGCCGGTTTCCATGTCGATGACATCGGCGGCAACGTACGCGCCTTCGAGATCGTTGGCCGAAACTTCCACCTGCTCGATCTTCGACTTCTGCAATTCCTTAAAGACGCTGTTGGTGATCTTGCGCCCCTGCGGCACCACCGTGTCGCCGCCCTTGGCCGTAATCGCGTGCGACAGCTTGTGCCCGATCAGCCCCTCGGAAACCTTCCAGAACAGCTTCTTATCTTTAATGACGATGTCGTTGCACTTATAGAACGCGCGCAGAATCTCCGCGTCCGTCTTCAACCCCAGTGCTCTTAAAAATACCGTCCCGTAGAACTTGCGCTTGCGGTCGATACGCACATGCAGCAGGTTCTTGTTGTCGTATTCGAACTCCACCCAGCTACCGCGATAAGGAATGATCTTGCCCAGGAAGTAACCCTGCGCCTGCTGCCGCTCGAAGAACACTCCAGGCGACCGGTGCAACTGCGAAACGATCACGCGCTCGGTGCCGTTGATGATGAAAGTCCCGTTGTCGGTCATCAGCGGAATTTCGCCGAAGAAAACTTCCTGCTCTTTGATGTCGCGGATGGTCTTGTTGCCCGTCTCCGGGTCTTTGTCGTAAACCGTCAGCCGGATAGTCACCTTCAGCGGAGCCGCGTACGTCATCCCGCGCTCTTCGCACTCCGGCACGTCATATTTCAGCTGCAATCCCACCGGATCGCCGCAGCGGTTGCAGAATGTGACGATGTTCTTGTTGAACGTCCCGCAGCGATGGCACAACACATCGCCCAGATGGAACGGATCGGTCTTGATGGTCGCGCCGCAAGCCGGATTCCGGCAGGTCGACCGCAGATGATGCAGACCCTTCAAGTTGCCGCACTTGCACTCCCAGTTGCCGATCGCGTAATCGACGAATTCGAGCTGGCTCAGCCCGCGGAAATCCGAAATCGGGAACACGCTCTTGAACACGCTCTCCAGCCCAGCGTCGTCGCGCTCGGCCGGCAGCAAGTCCATCTGCAAAAACTTCTCATACGACTTCTTCTGAATCTCGATCAGATTCGGAATCGGAATCGACGTCTTGATCTTCGAGAAATCCACCCGCTCGCGCATCACAATATTTTCGGAAGGTTGCATGATCCAATTTCCTCGACGTCAGTTAAAAAACGATTCAATACGAATAGCCCGAAGGTGAGAACACACTTCGGGCGGGTCTATTTTTCGCAGGGACAAAGCCATGCGGTAGTTCAGACGAACTGCCGATTCCAACGCAGGGCGTCAAATTCACCTTTTCGCCGTACGGGCTACCTAAACTCAAATTGCGCACAGCCATCCCACTGTGCGCACTTGCGGTAATCCAATCATAGCAAAAGCCGTTTGAGGTGGCAAACGGCCTGTTGCGGACGGCCACGGCTGCGTTCCGGCGCCGAAGCACCGGCTCGCGCCCGTCCCCGCCGCCGCCGTCCTACTTTACTTCGACAGTGGCGCCGGCGTCGACGAATTTCTTCTTGATGGTCTCGGCTTCTTCTTTGTTCACGCCTTCTTTGATGGGCTTGGGAGCGCCATCGACCAGGTCCTTGGCTTCCTTCAGACCCAGGCTGGTGACTTCGCGTACCGCCTTGATGACGTTGATCTTGTTCGCGCCCGCCGCGGTCAGAACCACGGTGAACTCGGTCTTCTCTTCGGCAGCCGGAGCCGCCGCCGCCGCCGCCGCCCGCCGGAGCCGCTACCACGGACGCGGCCGCCGCCGATACGCCCAGCTTCTCTTCGAGCAACTTGACCAGCTGAGACGCTTCGAGCAGCGTCAGCCCTTGAATCTGTTCCGCAATCGCATTGATGTCTGCCATGTTGTTTCCTTAACCCTTTCGAAAATCCCTAACCCTGAAACTTGTTTTCCTTGACGCCCTGATCGACCACCACCGCCAGGTTGCGGCCGACCCCGTTCATCGCCGTCACCAGTTGCTGCGCAGGAGCATTGATCACCCACAGCAGCTTCGCAGAAAATCTCTTCCTTGGACGGCAGCGTAGCCAGCTGATTGATGCCAGTGACATCCACCACGCGGCCTTCCACCATCCCGGCCTTGAAAGTGAACGCCGGATTGGCCTTCGCATAAACCGTCAGCGCCTTGGCCAGAGCCACCGGATCGCCCGAAGTATAGGCGATGGCGCACATGCCCTTCAGCTCCTTCAACAGCCCGCCCGATTCAACCCCCTCGGCCGCCTTCTCGGCGATGCGGTTTTTGATCACCTTATAATGACCGCCCGCGCCGCGAACCGCCTTGCGGAGCTCAAAGTCCTGCTCGACCTTCATCTTCTCGTAGCCCGCCAGGAAGATGTTTTTGTTGGCCTCCAGTTGCTCGCGCAACTGGTCCAGATCCTTCTGCTTTTCCTTCTTGTTTTTCATTGGAAAATTCCTAAACCGCCTTCAAGTTGTAAGGCGACGTATCGAGCGAAACGCCCGGACCCATGGTCGAGCAAATGGTGACGCTCTTCACGTACTTGCCCTTAGCCGCCGCCGGCTTGGCCTTAACCACCGCGCCCAGCAACGAATTGGCGTTTTCCACCAGCTTCTGCTCATCGAAGCTGATCTTGCCGACCGGCACGTGAATCACGCCCGTCTTATCGACGCGAAACTCGACCTTACCGGCCTTCACTTCCTTAACCGCATTCGCGATATCGGTAGTGACCGTTCCCGTCTTCGGATTCGGCATCAGCCCGCGCGGCCCCAGCACTTTACCCAGCTTACCCACGCTGCGCATCATGTCCGGCGTGGCGATCACGGCATCGTACGCCGTCCAGTTCTCAGTCTGGATCTTGGTGACCATGTCCTCGCCGCCGACGAAGTCCGCGCCGGCCTCGGTGGCTTCGCTGCAGCTTGTCGCCGGAAGCAATCACCAGGACGGTTTTCGACTTCCCCAGCCCGTTCGGCAACACGACGGTGCCGCGGACCATCTGGTCGGCGTGCTTGGGATCCACCCCCAGCCGCATGTGCAATTCGACCGTCTCGTCGAACTTGGCGAACTTGATTTTCTTGACCAGCGGAACGGCCTCTTCAAGCGCGTAAGGCTTGCGCTCAACCTGATTGAACGCAGCAGAATACTTTTTACCAGTTTTGTGGCTCATGTTTTTGAATGGTCCAAACGGTCAGGACTTCACAATAGCCCCAACCTCCCAAGATGATCGGAACCTTTAATGTAACACACCTAGTGGGAGGGTGCGCAAGCGGGGTGGGCGTACGCCGGTACAACAGCTATTTTAAAATTCTTAGGTGCTTAATGACGATGCCTAGAAGTTCTTCGCGGCTTACCGAATCAAATTTACCGACCGTCTGGTATGGAATCTCGGAGCCAGGCTTAGGTGCGGACTCAAGCTGGACGGAGAAATGGGTGCCCGGGCCTCCGCAACTGACGTATACCAACTGCGCAGGCTCGTCAGGAGCAGATATTCCAGTCGCACAGAGATCGGCTTCCCAATAGTCGGTTACGTTGAACGTATTGCCCAGTCGCTCTCGTAACCAATCTAGCAATTCGATGATTGATATATCCTTTTCCATCTATCTGCCCGGCTCTCGCTACTCCTCTCGTGTACGACCGGGCACAAGAGACCCATTAATTGCAAACTGCTAAGCCGGAGTGCGCCGCTCCCTAGCCCTTCCACCCTGACGGCCGCACCCGCGTCAACATGAACTCGGTGTACGGATCAACCCGAATCGGACCTTCCAGTCGGTAGCCGCTTTTTTCGATGGTCTCCGCTTCACGGCACAAGTACGTCTGGTAAATGCCGGCGAGTTCATGGCGTTTGGTGGCGAAGATAACCGTCTCCGGCTCTCGCGTAACCAGGAATTCTTCCGTGGCCTGCAACACGCCGTTGAAGATGGCAAATGCCGAGTGAGCAATCGCCGTTGAATCGCCCCTAACGACCTCAAAGACGACATACCAAGGTCCGGTGGCTTCCTTTCTCTCGAAAGACACGACCACCTTAACAAGATCGACGGCGAAAGCCGCGGTCGCTAGCGAAACACCCGTCGCATCCCAAGTGAGAGGAGTATTCGAGCGGTAAGACTCAGCCATGAACTCTGCGATCGATTGCATAGTTGGTTTTCCTACTCGAAAATCTCACCCGAAGTCACTTCTAAATCCAAATCGGGAATGGGGCACGCCCATATTTCCCAGAATACTCGATCCTGCTAGCGGGCATCGCTACCAGATGGTCGCCACGCCGTAGGCTTTGAACCCAGCGTCGCGCGTCAGCAACGTCAATTCCTCTTCTTTCGCCTGCGCGATTAACAGGCGATCGAACGGGTCGCGGTGATGCAAGGGCAGCTTCATCATTGCCAGGGAATGCTGCAGATTCACCGCCAGCGTCTGCGCTTTGAGCGCCTGCAATTGCCGGATATAGAAAGACTCATCGAGCGGCATCGCCAGCTTCCCGATTTGCGCCTTGATCGCGATTTCCCACAAGGAGACGACGCTCACCCATCGCTCGACTTCGAGGCTCGCCAGCAAACGGCGGCTCTTGGCGGTAAGCAGTTCCGGCTCGGCAATCGCGAACAGGAACGCGTGCGTGTCTAACAGAAGCCTCACCGCCCGAAGAACTCTTCCACTTCTTCGGGAGTCATCGGATCATCCCAACCGGGCGTCATAGTCACAAGCCCGCGCGCACTGCCGAGCACAGGTTTTTCGGCCTGAATCGGGATGAGTCGCACGACGGGACGGCCGGCCTTCGCGATGGTCACTTCTTCGCCTTTCAGAGCACGTTCGATCAAGCGCGAGAGCTGGGTCTTGGCCTCGTGAATATTGACTTCCATGGAGCCATGTTAGCTAACCTACTTAGTCAAGTCAAAGGGAGGCTTTTCATCTTGCGCCGTCACTTCCGCCACCTCTTCAAACGCCACCCAGAACACATGGTCGTCCGCGGTCGCGAGATCGTGGATGAAACCTTCCGCGTCGACGGTGAGCGGAGTAGCTTGCGTGACGAAGCCGTCGGTGAACTTGAGGGTCACAGTCTTATTCAGATTGGCCTTCAGCACCTGTACGATTTTGTCGCGCGTCATCCCCACCCAGGCTATCACCCAGTGATGACGTACTCTTGATGGAGGAGGCGCCCGTGAAACTCTCCCGAAGAAATACCCTCAAGGCGTTGACAGCAGCGTTGGCGTTGCCAGCATCCTCCCGCGCGTCGGACACCGGAATCCAACTCGTCATTCTCGACGTCGGCGGAACCATCATTGCGGACCAAGGCGACGTCGTTGCCACCATGCAAAGCACCCTGGCGAAGAGCGGCATCGTCGTCAGCGCCGCTGAAATCGGACCTTGGCGCGGAGCTTCGAAACGATCCGTCATCCAACATTTCGTCGACCTGCGTTCGAAAAAGAGCGACACCGACCGCCAGATCCTTGCAAGCGCGATCTATCAGGACTTCAACGCTCAGCTCAATGCGGCTTACCGCACGGTCCCGCCCATTGCAGGCGCGGAGGAAGCTATTCGAATACTGCGCGAAAACGGCTATCTTCTAGCCGCTACTACAGGTTTCGACCGCGAGGTTGTCGTGCCGATCTTTCGCCGCCTAGGTTGGGAAAAATACTTCGCGGCGATCGTCGCGAGCAATGACGTCTCCCGCGGAAGGCCCTCGCCTTACATGCTTTTTCACGCGATGGAAACGGCGCAAGTAGACAGCGTCGCCGCGGTCATGGCCGTAGGAGACACGCCGCTCGACCTTCAGGCAGCGAATAATGCGGGCTTACGCGGAATGGTGGGAGTGCTCTCCGGTGCCGGCAGCGAAGAGCAACTTCGCCGCGAGCGGCACTCGCATCTCATCACCAGCGTGGCAAGCTTACCCGCGTTGCTCGGACCGAAGCACTGAACTTCTATGCGGCGGGCTTAGCGGCTTTTTCAGCTTTACGCGCGGCAATTTCCGCTTGCAACACGCGATTCTTGGCGCGGCGGTTGATCTTCTGTTTGCGAAGGCGGTGGAATCGCGCGGTATCGCCACATGTTTTGGACATGACTTTCTCTTTCGTGAAACGGGAAATGCCCTGGCGGGGAGCGCTATGGGGTAATAGCGCGCTCTTTAAGACACACCAAGGACACACGCGGTGGGTAAACTGCGCCGCGGAGATTCCGCCGGCGCAGAATGGAAACGCGCCGGCACTCGCACGAGTACCGGCGCTCTGAACTAAATTTTAGGCTAGGCTGACTTGTTCGGCCTGCAGACCTTTCGGTCCGCGCGTAACCACAAACGAAACCCGCGCGCCTTCTTCGAGCGTGCGGTAGCCGCTCGCCTCGATGGCCGAAAAATGCACGAAGACATCTTCGCCGTTTTCACGCGCGATAAATCCAAATCCCTTGCCGGCGTTAAACCACTTCACCGTTCCTGTTTCTTTCATTGAAGTTTTTTCTCTTTTCTAGCGTTGGAATTCCCTGCGGGTTCGATTGAGGTCTAGCGAGGTTGTTTCGTTGAGGTTCAAGCGTACGTACTGGGTTTCAAAAGCTAGAGAGAGGATAACACAGAACCAAAAACAGTGCAAGCCCTTAATTATAGGCCATTTCCCCGCCCTCACCGCTTAAACTAGCCTTTGGATGACCAGCGTGGGCTTAATAGGTTACGGTTTGGCGGGATCGGTGTTCCACGCACCGCTGATCCGCTCGGTTCCAGGACTGCGCCTGGCCAAAGTGGTCACCAGCCGCCGCGAGCAAATCGCGAAAGATCTGCCCGGCGTCGCGGTCGTAGCAGCCGTCGAGGACGTATCTTTCCGACCCGGCAATCGATCTGGTGGTCATCGCCTCGCCCTCCGCCGATCATTATGAACACGCGCGCGCCGCATTGCTCGCCGGCAAGCATGTGGTCGTCGACAAACCGCTCGCCACTACGTCCCGCGAAGTCGGCCGAGTTGATCGATCTGGCCGCGACCCGCCGGCCGCGTGCTTTCGGTCTTCCAGAACCGCCGCTGGGACAACGATTTTCTCACGGTTCAACACGCCATCGAACAAGGATGGCTCGGCAAAGTGTTCCATTATGAGGCCCACTTCGACCGCTTCCGTCCGCAAATCAAAACCGGCTGGCGCGAAGTGCCCGGCCCCGGCGCGGGCATTTTATATGATCTGGGAGCGCACCTGATCGACCAGAGCCTGCATCTTTTCGGAATGCCGCGCGCGGTGACCGCCGACATCATCGCGCAGCGCGCCGACGCGAAAGTCGACGACTATTTTCATTTAGTGCTGGATTATTTTCCGCTGCGTGTGATTCTGCACGCCGCGACGCTGGTGGTCCAGCCTGGGCCGCGCTTCATCGTGCATGGCGACGGCGGAAGCTTTCTCAAGTACGGAATCGACGGCCAGGAAGACGCGCTCAAGCGCGGGCAGCGGCCGGGCGATCCGGAATGGGGCGCCGATTCGCCCGAACAATTATGGCGAGTTGACCCCGGCTGGCGGGACTCCGCGCAAAATGGAAACGCTGCGCGGCGGCTACGAGCGCTATTATGAGGCCCTCGCCGCTTGCTTAGAAACGGGTGGGCCGCCGCCAGTCGACCCGCGTGATTCGCGTGACGGTCTGATCGTGATCGAAGCAGCGCAGCGCAGCGCGGCCGAGCGGCGGACGGTCAGCTTTTAGTGCTGGCGCCGCTGCGCCACGTCGACGCCCGGAGATCTTGGCGCGATCAAGCGACGCTTTGATGAAGCCCGAGCTCCGCATTTCATCGATCAATGCGTCGATTTGCGCGAGCTTCGCCGGATCGCCTTTTTCGACCACGATCTCCTGCACCACCACTAGAAAGTTATCCGCAAGCGCGCGCAGCTTGGAGGACTTCGCGGCGGCATCTTCCATGCGCTGGCGATTGGCCCCGAAAGCCTGCAGTTCGCCGCTGAGCAGCAGCCGTTCGAGCTCCGGCTTGCGGCGGTTGCGACTCGTAAATCTTTCACTTCGCCCTGCTTGATGTTCGCGCTCAGATACAATTCCTGCGTCTGGCCGCGGACGGCGCCGATCTTGACGCCAGGGCGGTCGGCGTCAGCGGCGGTCTTGATGGGAGAATCGGCAGCGACCACATAGGTGTTGTACATCAGCGCGTAGGAACCCGCGAAATCTACTTCCTTGGCGCGGGCTTCGTCGTAGGCCAGGAAACCGATGTCGGCCTTGTGCGCCTTGATCAGCGCGATCACTCCGGCGGCGCCCGAGGCGGGCGTGATGGTGTAAGGCACGCCAAGCTTGCGCGCCATTTCTTTTACGATGTCGGCGACGGGGCCGGTGATGGCTCCGGTCTGCGCGTCGACATGCCCTTGAACCGGGTTTGCACCCAGGAATGTCGCGCGCAAAGTGCCGGTCGGCGCGAGGTCCGAGGCCATAAGCGACGCTGCGGTCAATACGAACAAGGTGAGAGTCCGCGCATGGGTCTATTATAGGTTCATGCGATTCTTCCTGGCCGGCTGTGATTCTGACGACGAGCTGCCTTTGCCGAGCAGCCCTCCGCGAATGCAGTGCGCCTGAGCAAATACATTTTGACTGTTTCAGATCTGGATAAAACCTACGCGTTCTATCATGACGCATTGGGGATTCAACTCGACGGCAATGTCACCGAATTGCGCTAAGCCGCAGCCGGGATCGCCAGCCAATCAAATCACAGGATCGCCCGCCGACTCTTCCTTCCGCAATGCCAATACCGCATTCCCGGGGCGGATTTTACTTTCGAATTTATTGAATTAACCGGACAACCCCGCACCGCGCGCCATCCGCGCTTGCAGGACCCGGGCGCTTCGGTTCTGGTGTTGACGGTTCGCGATGTCGACGCGGCGCTCGCTGCGGTGAGGAAGGCCGGAGCCAAAGTGATGACGCTCGGCGGCGAGCCTCTGGCGCTGCGTGCCAGAGGGCAAGACGCGCGCGGTGTTTGTCACCGATCCTGACGGATTTTATGTCGAGCTGCTACAGTTAGATCCCGCGCCGCCTACGACCGCTCCCGCTTCGAGCATGGTCATCGGAGCGCGCTGGGGGACAGTAGTTGAGGACGCGGAAAAGTCGGCCGAACTTCTACCGCGATCATTTCGGGATGGAAGTCGAAGTCAGCGGGTGCGTTTAAAGACGCTAATTTGCTGCGGCTCGCGGGTCTCGATAAAGGCGAGTTGCGCATCCACACGATTCAAGTTCCGGGACGGAACGAGGTTTGGGAGTTCTTCGAGTTTGCCGGCATCGATCGTAAGCCCGTCCACTTTAACGTGCCCGATCCAGGATCGCTTCAACTCGGCTTTCAAGTGCGAGACGTGGACGCGGCGGCGGAGGCTTACAAATCCGCCGGCGGTGCGATCGTTTCAAAGGACGGCGCAATTATCCGCGGCACCAATAACGCTATGGCTTTGATGCAGGATCCGGACGGCGTCTATCTGGAAGTGATGACGCCGCCGAAACAAATAGTTAGCGGCTGCCGAAACGGCGGCGGCCGCGCGGAGCAAAACTGCCGCCCGGATGTTTTTGGCCGGAAGCCTTTTGGTGGCGCTGGATCGGGATCACGACCGTCTTCAGCGAAGACTTCTCTTCGCGCTCCAGGTCCGCTCCGGCTTCGCGCGGCGTCAGGCGAACGCCCAACGCTTTTTCGATCTGGCGGATGTCGTTGCGCTCGGCGCGCGTGCTGAACGTCGAGGCGGTTCCGCGGGCTCCCGCGCGGGCGGTGCGGCCCACGCGATGGATGAAGTCTTCGGGCACCTGCGGCAAATCGTAATTCACCACATGCGCGATGCCGTCGACGTGGATGCCGCGGGCGGCTACGTCGGTTGCGACTAACACGCGGTAATCACCTTTTTTGAATCCGGCCAAAGCCTGGTTGCGCTGGCTCTGCGTGCGGTCGCCATGGATGCGCGCGGCATCGACGCCTTTGCGTGCCCAGCTTTTTCGCCAAGCGATCTGCTCCATGCTTGGTGCGGGCGAAAACTAAGAACGAGCCCGCCTCGGCTTCCAGCAGCTTTTTCAGCAGGCTGAGTTTGCGATCCTGCTCGACTTCATAAACGTGCAGATCGACCTTATCGACCGGCTTCGAATCGCCGCCGATGGCGATGCGCACGGGGTTGCGCACGTGCGAGTTAATCAGGTGCGCAACCGACTTCTCGATGGTCGCCGAGAAGAACAGCGTCTGACGCGCCGCCGGAATCTTTTTGAGAATCGCGTGGATGGCGGGCAGGAAGCCCATGTCGAGCATGCGGTCGGCTTCGTCCAGTACCAGGAAGCGCACGCCGCTCAGGTCCACCAACTTGCGCTCCAGGAAATCGCACAGGCGGCCGGGCGTTGCGATCACAACTTGCGATCCCTTGCGGATGGCGTGCAACTGCGTCGATTCGTTCATTCCTCCGACCACGGTCGAGGAGCGCACCGGCAGGCTGGCCGCGAGTTTGACGGCGGCTTCGTTCACCTGCAGCGCGAGCTCGCGCGTAGGAGTCAGGATGAGGGCGCTAACGCCGGTGGGGCGCTCGCCGCGGGTGAGCAGTTCGTAAATCGGCAGGAGAAAGGCAAGAGTTTTGCCGGTACCTGTTTGCGCGGTGGCCACCACATCGCGGCCTTCGAGGGCCGGGGGAATCGCCTGCGCTTGCACGGGAGTCGGTTGCACAAACCCGTGGCGAGTCAAATTACTCTGCAGCGACGCGCTGAGAGTGAGTTCAGAAAATTTATTCATTCAGTGTGTTATTTCGGGGGAACATTCGAGCGAACCGGCTAACGCTTCAAGGAGGGAGCAGATCTGCTTAAAAACAGGATAGCACGTTTGTGTTGCCGGCTGCCGGCCGCCTGCTGAACCTAAACCACCCGCCGCGCTGCGGCCTGATCCTACGGGAACAACCTCCACCTCAGCGGTGTCTATTGGGGGCGGAGGTGATCCAATGATTCGTGCTGTAATCTGCTTCCTTGCGGCGTGTCTCGGTACGGCGGCGGCGGAGAGTCCAGGGCCGGATTCCCAGATGACGGCTGCGATGCTGGCGGAGGTTCGGCAGTTGCGGCAGGATTTGCAAACCGCGGCTGCCACCATACAGCGCGTGCAGATTGTGATGTTCCGGCTGCAGGTACAAGGAGCGCTATTGGAATCGGCCAGGCAGCGATTGGAGACGGCGCGTTTCATGTGTAGTCAGCCACCGTTGCAGCGGCAGATGGCGACGTCACAGTTGGAGGAGGCCCAAGCCCGCAAGCGCAACGCGCAGGGCCCAGCCGAACAGCAAGCGGCTGCGGCAATGCTTTCGCAGCTGAACTCCCAAATCGAAATGGCAGCCAAACAAGAGCAGGAGTGCCAAGCGCCGCAAGCACAGGCGGAAGCAGATTTTCGCAATGAGGAAGTCAAGATGAGTGAGTTGCAAGAACAGTTGGAGCGCCTCGATAAAGCGCTCGCCGGCTACGGCAGGAAATAGACTCGCGCCGTCTTCATAAATTTTTCACGCTGCCTAAGAAATTCATGTAATAACGTGAAACGGCCCCCGACGCCCGTTGCGGAGGTCTGTCAATGTCTTCTGCCAGGCGGAAGTGGGGTGCTGCCTTTTACTGGATCGGCGTGGCTCTGGCGTGCATCGCCGTTGTCGTGGCCGGGCATACGAAGCGCTTCAGCTTGCTCGACCGCTTCGGTTTCCCATTGCCGTGGGCGTTTGCCGGAATCGCGGGCGTCGCGTTTCTGGTGGCCGAGTTATGCCATTCCATCGCTTCGCGCCCGCGGAGGGAAAAGCGAGCTTCCGAAATTCCGCGAGCCATGGCGGGTAAATCCAAAAATGAATCTATTGGCTTCTAAAATCTGTGAGCATCTCTCAATAGGGAGACGCGGCATGATCTTTGGCGTGAGTCTGGCAACAGACACTGCTGTGCACGTAGCGATCAGCTTAATTGGCATTGGCTCGGGATTCGTGGTTCTCTTAGGGCTCATGAAGGGAAAACCTTCCGCGGTTGGACCGGACTATTTCTGGCCACCACGGCGGCTACCAGCGTTACCGGCTTCGGCTTTCCGGTGGCGCGGTTCTTGCCTTCGCATGGTGTGGGCATCCTCTCGCTGATCGCCCTAGCGGTGGCAATCGCGGCGCTCTTTAAATTTCACCTGGCAGGCGCATGGCGGCGCACCTACGTGATCTGCTCGGTGGTGGCGTTGTACTTCAACTGCTTCGTTCTGGTAGTCCAGTCCTTCGAAAAAGTGCCCACCTTGAAGGCCCTGGCGCCCACCCAGACGGAGCCGCCGTTTGCGATCGTACAACTGGTCGTCCTGGCGCTATTCGTATACGCTGGCATTCAGGCGGCGCAAGCCCCAGCGCCGGTGCGGGATCTGGAACCGGAAGCAGAATCTGGGCCCACGCTCCGGCTGCACGAATCGTCCCATCCGTGAAACGGTTGGAGCGATCCGGCGTACCTGGACAACATCCGGCCGTCAACTACAGAAACGGCGGTTACTACGCCATCCGCTCCATAAGGTGCTAAACTAAGGTTGTCTCTGACTACATCCGTTACGCCTGAGGGCCTTGCCAGCACTCCTGGCGCCAACGTTGGAAACTAAAGCAGTTACGCGGAGACAGTCCGGCAAATTTAAAATTCAGGAGCACGTTATGGCCGGTCGCGGACCGCAGTCTTTCAAAAAACGGCAGAAGGAACAACTGCGCAAGGAAAAGCAACAGGAAAAGAACGCCAAGCGGGCGGAGCGCCGTACTGCGGGTGGGGTTTCCCCGCTCGAAGAAGAAATTCCGCTGCTGGATGGACCCGTGATTTTTGAGGTAGATGAAGCTGACTTGCCGTGGGATGGAACTCCACGGGCCACCGAAAACGAGACTCATTGAGTCTTGACTATGGATTTCGTCCTAACGGGATTCCGGCAGGAAGCCAACGTCCGCCGCTTCGCCTTTCAGCGCGTCGCCGGGGACCACAGCCGGACCGAGTTCACCGTATCGGCGGACATGGGGCTGCTGGTGAAGCATAAGATCCCGTTGCAGGAACTGCCGCTGCTGTGCCGCGCGCTGCTCGAAGACCAGCAGCAGACCGGTCCGGGAAAAGCGGTTCATTTCACTGAGACCGATATGCTGGTCTACGTCAACCGGCGCAGCGCCGCCAAGGACGAAGCGGATCGCAAGCGCGCGCAGCACCGGTCCCCGTTCGTCAAGCGCGCCAAGACCACCTAGCCCGAAAAACACCCCCGTTTTCGGGAGTATGATGTCAAACATGATCACTCAATTTAAAAAAGCCGTGCTAGTGGTGTGCCTAGCCGGCGCGCTTCTCGCGGCGAAGGTCGATCTCAACAACCCCACCGGCAAAACCGGCGTGATGATGGTCGACAAACTGGGTGCGCACGTGCGCTTTTTCGATCCCGCAACCTGGAAAGAAACCGCGAATATCGAAATGGGCATGAACCCCCACGACTTCGTAGTCAGCGCCGATCACAAGTTCGCCTACATCCCGATTTACGGCGATGGCGTGTATGGCAAGAATCCGCATCCCGGGCACGAAGTGGCGATCGTGGATCTAGCGGCGAAGAAACTGGTAGGGTCGATTGACGTTTCGCCCAACGTAGCGCCCCACGGCATTCAAATCGATGCGGCCGGCATGATTTACGTAACGTGCGACATCAGCCGCAAGGTGCTGGTGATCGATCCTAAAGCGCGCAAGATCGTCGACACCATCGACAACGAAGGCACCGGCCATTGGATCGGCATTCTGCCCGACGGCAGCAAGCTCTATGTCACCAATAAGAAGGACAAGCCGTACGTGAGCGTGATCGATTTGAAGGCCCACAAAATCGTGGCGCGCGTCCCCACTCCAGGCGGTACCGAAGGCATCGCAGTTTCGCCCGACGGCAAGCGTGTGGTGGTGATGGATTCAACCGAGCCGGTGATGATCGTGATCGATCCCGCTACCGATACCGTGGTCGACCGCGTCACCCTGAAAGACAACACCGGCAGCGCGTACAAAGTGAAGTACAGCCTGGACGGCACCAAGATCTTCACCATGACTCTGCGCGGAGCGTACGTCAACGAAGTAAACGCGTCCGACCTCCACGGCGAGCAGAAGGTGCTAACAGTAGGCAAGGACCCCATGGGTTTCGCGTTCTCCCCGGATGGCAAGACCATGCTGGTAGCGAATCACGGTGACGGATCGGTCTCCGTAGTAGACCTCAAGCAGTGGAAAGTAGTGAACACATTCCACGCCGGCACCGGCATCGAAACTCTAACGTATTACTAAGCCTTGCTAAGCGCCGCCACGCCCGGCAGTTCGACGCCGCCCAGAAATTCCAGCGAAGCCCCGCCCCCGGTCGAGATGTGCGAGATCTTATCAGCCACCCCAGCGGATTTGACGGCCTTTTCCGAGTCTCCGCCGCCTACGACGCTCACCGCCCCCGAAGCCGCCACAGCCTTCGCCAGCGCCACCGTGCCCTTATCAAAAGGCGGCATCTCAAACACCCCCATCGGCCCGTTCCAGATAATGGTTCTCGCGCCGGCAATCACCTTCGAATACTCGGTAATTGTTTTGGGGCCGATGTCTAAACCCATTTTCCCATCGGGGATGTGAGCGACAACCTCATTCTCCGCACCGGCCTTGAATTCCGAGGCCACCACGTGATCGAGCGGCAGCATCAGCTTATCGCTGTACGCGGCCAATAGTTCCTGGGCAAGCTCGATCTTGTCTTCTTCGACCAGCGACTTCCCGGTACTTTGGCCGAGCGCTCGCAAGAAAGTGTAGGCCATGGCGCCGCCAATCAGCAGACGGTCGACAACCTTGATCAAGTTCTGAATCACTTCGATTTTGTCCGAAACTTTCGCGCCGCCCAGAATCGCGACGCAAGGCCGCTCCGGATTCTTAGTCACCTTGGTCAAGTATTCAAGCTCCTTGTCCATCAGCAACCCCGCAGCGGCCTGCTTGACGTAAGCGATCATGCCGACCGTCGAAGCGTGAGCGCGGTGAGCGGAACCGAAAGCATCATTGACGTAAACATCGCAAAGCGCGGCGAGCTGGCGTGAAAAAGCCGGATCGTTCTTCTCCTCTTCAGGCGTGGAATCGCAGATTTTCCAGCAGCAAAACTTCGCCCGGCTTGGGCAGCATCGCCTCGACCTCCGGCCCCACGCAATCGGGAGCCATCGCCACCGGCTTACCCAGAAGCGCCGAGAGCCGTTCCGCGCAAGGCGCCAGACTCATCTCCGGATTCGGCTTGCCTTTCGGACGCCCCAGATGGCTAGCCAGGATCAGCGCAGCGCCGTGCTCGAGCGCATACTGAATGCTCGGCAAGGACGCCTTGATGCGCTTGTCGCTGGTGATTTCCTTGCCGCCGGGGGCCAGCGGAACATTGAAATCCACACGCATGAAGACGCGCTTGTTCTTAAGATCGAGGTCGCGGATAGAGAGGGTGCTCACTTTCTCAATATAACGGGATTTTCCCGTCACATTCCGAACAGCGGCCAATATTTTTTGGGGAGCTTAGCCGGCCGGAAGTCCCGGCCGCAGAAGATGTGCTTGGTAAAGCCGTGTGCCAGACGCGCACCGCTGGTCTGGTCGAACAGTTCATAGTCGAAACGGACCATGCGCGGAGAAGCCTCGGCCAACGTGGTAGCGATGCGCACCTCATCGTCATAGCGCGCCGGGCCTGATAGCGGCAGTTGGCCTCCGCCACCACCAATAAGATGCCGTCCGCCTCCTCCATATCGCGATAGCGGATGCCCTGGGCGCGGCAGAATTCCACCCGGCCCACCTCCATCCAGATCAAATAATTGGCGTAGTAAACCACGCCCATCTGGTCGGTTTCGGCGTAGCGAACGCGGCAGCCGGGTTTCACGCGGGTAACGACAGGCTCCATCCTGCCGATTATAACCTTCGCTGAAACCGGACTGGCCTTTAAGCAGTCTGTTAATATGTGCACAGTGCGCATTCGAGTCTTGTTTTTTGGGGTAATTCGTGACGTGGTGGGGCTCCGCGAGGACACTCTCGACATTGCCGACGGCGGCAACCTGGGTTCGGTTTTCGAGCACTACGCCGCGCGGTTTCCGCGGCTTCGCGACATGGCGGCGAGTACCGTGCTGGCTCTGAATCAACA
The DNA here is from genome assembly GCA_963745995.1 of Bryobacterales bacterium. Classification (GTDB taxonomy): domain Bacteria; phylum Acidobacteriota; class Terriglobia; order Bryobacterales; family Bryobacteraceae; genus Palsa-187. The sequence goes on along the minus strand of CAVUZF010000003.1, from coordinate 748,668 downwards.
GTTTTCTTCGCCCGCGGCGCCGCTGGCGGAAGGCGACGAAGTGGCGCTGCTGCCTCCGGTGAGCGGCGGTTCCGGCTACACCCATCAGGTCGCCGATCCCGCCGGGAATTTCTTCGCGCTGACGCGCGATGCCATCGACGGCACGGCCCTCGCGCGCCAGCTTCTGCGCGGCGAAGACGGCGCGTTCGTCAACTTCGAAGGCGTAGCGCGCAACAATACCAAGGGCCGGGCCACGCGTTTTCTCGAATACGAGTGCTACGAGCCCATGGCGCTTCGCATGATGGCGGAGATCGGCGCCGATATCGCGCGCACCCACGAGATCGGACGCATCGCGATGGTGCACCGCCTGGGGCGCTTGGAAATCAGCGAGACCAGCGTCGCCGTGGTGGTGACGGCGCCGCACCGCCGCCCGCCTTCGACGCCGCGCTCGAAGGCATCAACCGTCTGAAGAAAGTGGTCCCGGTCTGGAAGAAAGAATACTTCGTCGACGGCGAAGTATGGGTGGATGGCGAATGGGACGACGCCGTCATCAAGGCACAAGCATGAGGCTGGTAGCTCTATTAGCCCTGCTCGGCTCAGGGCTCCCGGCGCAGGACGCGAATTTCAAGATCGACGTGCAACTGGTGCGCCTGCTGGTCACCGTGAAAAACCCCGCGGGCGACCTGGTCGGCTCGCTCGACAAGCGCGACTTCACCGTTTTCGATAAAGATGTTCCGCAGGAGATCGCCGTTTTCGAGCATCAGACCACGCAGCCGCTATCGGTCACGCTGCTGATCGATACCAGCGGCTCCACTGCCAAGGACCTGAAGTACGAAACGGTGTCGCTGACGAGATTTCTAAACGCCCTGGTGAAGGAAGGCAACCCCGACGACGCAGCGTCGCTCTACAGTTTCAACGACGAAGTCACGCTGCTCAATTCGTTTACCCGCCGGCTGGGGCGCCTCGAAGACAGCCTGCGGCCGCTTAAAAGCCGACGCCGGGACCTCGCTCTACGATGCCATTTATCTTTCGTCCTCGGCGCCTGCGCGACCGCGACGGCCGGCACGTGATCGTGGTAGTCACCGATGGCGGCGACACCACCAGCATGAAGAGATATGCCGACGCGCTGGCCGCCGCGCAGAAGGCCGATGCCGTGTTTTATCCCATTGTGGTAGTGCCCATCACCAACCCCGCGGGCCGCAACCTCGGCGGCGAGCATGCGCTCGAAACCCTGGCGCAAAGCACCGGCGGCCGCTCCTTTTACCCCACCGTCAGCGAGCTCGATCGCACTTTCGCGGATATCCTGCGCGAGCTGCGCACCCAGTATTTAATCGGCTACTATCCGCACGGCCCCGCTGCGGGCGACGGCAAATACCACCGCGTTCGCCTGGAAATTCCGCAGCGCCCGGATTTGCACATCTCGACGCGCGCTGGCTACTATGGAGTTGTCTCCCGTTAGAGTCAACTCGCCGTGGCCGGAAAAATCAGTCAGATCAAAGCTCCCGATCACACCCAGCAAGAGGTGCAGTACCTGCAGCGCTTGGTGGACGAGCGCATTCCGGTGCGCGTGCGCATGAGCGACAACCAGGAAGTGGAAGGCCTCATCGAATTTTACGACGCCACCTTCATCCGCCTCACCCGCGAAGGCGCCCCCAACCTGTTTCTCTATAAACAGGACCTCAAGTATCTCTACGAATTGGCGCAGCTCTTGAAAAGCTTCGTCGAGATTGCCGCTGAAATCGCCCGCGAGTCCGGCGCCGTCATTTCCGAATTCGCGCGGCCGTCGCGTGGGCTTTGAGCTCAAAGGCACTTACGATCTGGTGACCGAAGCCGACCGCTCCAGCGAGCGCCTCATCGTCGAGCGCCTGCATCAGCACTTTCCCACGCACGCGATTCTAGCCGAAGAGGGCGGCGCGCACGACGGGTCTTCGGAATACCGCTGGTACGTCGATCCTCTCGACGGCACCACCAATTTCGCGCACGGCTTTCCGTTCTATAACGTGACCTTGGCCGTCGAGCGCGCGGGCGAGCTGATCGCCGGCGTGATCTACGATCCCACGCGTGACGAAATGTTCCAGGCCGAATTGGGGTCCGGCGCATTCCTCAACGGCACGCCCATCCACGTCACTCCCACCGCTCGCATAGAAGATTCGCTCTCGGCCACCGGCTTCCCTTCCCGCAAACGCCATCAGAACGTCAACATTCATTTCTACTATCAACTGGCGATGCTGTCCCACGGAGTCCGCCGCGCCGGCGCAGCCGCTCTCGACTTGGCGTATGTAGCCTGCGGACGCCTTGACTTCTTCTGGGAATTCGCGTTAAACCCCTGGGATATGGCGGCCGGCAGCCTGCTGGTGCGCGAAGCCGGCGGAATGTGCACCGACATGCAGGGCGCGCCTCTCGATCTGCGCGGCGCACACATCCTGGCGGACAACGCCGCGCTCCACGGCGAAATCGTCGAACTTTTCGGCGAAATATTCGCCGGCAAGCAGCGCATGCCGCTCCCGCAGTAATTCTATTTGGCAGCAGCCGGAATCAGCTCGTAAAAACCGCTCATCTTCAGGTGGATCACCGTCACGTGATCCGTCTGATTCTGAAAGAACCAACCATGGATTCCAGCGAAGGGCGCGATCAGCGATCCGTTGCCTTCCTTCGCCTCCTGCGTCACCGTGTAGCTAACCGCATTCCCGGGATCTTTATCGGATTCGCCGTGGAAGTCGATATACAAAGGCTCCGCGCACTTCCACGAATACACCAGCGTTCCGCCGGGCTGCATGCGAACTTTATATTCCAGCTCGCCGTCCTTGCCGATCGGAATCGCGATCTCATCCGTGCGGAACGGCACGGTATAAGTATGCGCCGCGGTCGTGTTCATCGCCGGAGTAGGAGCCGCCGCAGCCGGTGCGGTCACCGTCTGTGCCATCTTCGTCAGCCCCGTAAGCTTGCCGAAGCCGGTGGGGTCGATCTGATACTCCGCCGGCATCACGAACAGCAACAGAATAACCACGGCAACCGCTAGCGCGCCTCCAAGACGCGCCAGCAGCCCCGACGGAGAGGGCAGCATCACAGGCGATGTGCTCATGCGCTTCTCCCGGTGTAGTATCCAGTGAGTTGGTAGCCGATCAGCAGAAAGCCCAGCATCATCACCACGACGTTCGCGGCAACTGCGTGCTTTACGAAGTCGCTGGTACTGCGCCACCAGGTCATTGCCAGTAGAATGATCGACAGTGCGATCAACTGCCCCAATTCCACACCCACGTTGAAGGAAACCAGATTACCTACCAGACCCTTCGTGGATAAATGAAGATCTTGCAGCTTGGTCGCGAGCCCAAAGCCGTGCACCAGCCCGAACATCAGCACCATGAGCTTGGTGTTCGGCTGAAAACCAAACAGAGTCCGGAACCCGTCCAGATTATCGAAGGCCTTATACACTACCGAGAGCCCAATCAGCGCGTCGACCAAAAACGGATTCACATGAACTCCAGTAAGCACTCCCGTTAACAGCGTCACGCTGTGGCCGATAGCGAAACAGGTCACATAGATCGCGACGTCCTTCAGCCGGTACAAGAAGAAAATCACGCCGAACAAAAACAGCAGGTGATCGTAACCCGTCACCATGTGTTTCGCGCCCAGATAAAGGAACGGGAAAATCTGCGTGCCCTGGTTTTGCTTCAAAAACGCAGCGTCCCGCGCAGCCACATTATGCGCCAACAGCGGCGCGGCCAAGCACAGCAGCGCGACGGGGAGCAGTCGAGCGCAGCGCATACTATTGGCACCGGTCCGCTAGGTTCGGCTTCTCACGATACTTATCGTGACAGTTCGCGCAGGCCGTGGTCATCACGTCGGCGGCGTCGACAATCTTATCCTGGTTCTTGGTTTGCGCGGCTTTGTAGACCACCATGCCCGCGTCCCTCAGGCCTTGCACGAATTTCGGCCAGTCGCCGTTCCTGATAGGAACGTCGCGGCCGTTGGCGCATTTGCGTCCCGGAAGCATCAGCAGATTTGCTACTTCGGAAAGCGCCAACCCGCTGTTCTCGATGGCTTCCCATTTCCCATAGGCGCTCGCTAGAAGATTCGTGGCCGTCGCCGGGTCCTTCGCGGGCGGCACATCGGCGGGATTCTGGTCCTGCGCGGCGAATATGATGTTGGAAGACGGAAACAGAGTCCCTCGCATGAGTTGGCGAAGATCCGCCTTCACCTGCATCGCAGGCCCAGCCGCCGCTGGCTTTGCCGGCGCCGGAGTAGCTTTAGGCGCCGCAGTCTGCGCCATCAGAGACGCGGAAATTCCGCTCCACAAAAGTATGCAAGGTATCGCTCTACACATTCGCATGGTTCTCCTATTTTCGAATTAAAAAGTGAATTTTAACGCAAGTTGTACCAACCGCGGCGACGCCGCCTTCACCACCTGCCCGAACAGCGGGCTGTCGATATTCCCCTGCACCGCCGCCGGCCCAAAGAATTGAGCGTGATTGAAAGTATTGAAAGTCTCCAAACGGAACTGCAGCGCTTTCGATTCCGAAATCTTAAACGTCTTCAGTAGCGCGATGTCGAAATTCAGCATGCCAGGTCCGTAAAACGACCGGCGCGACGCGTTGCCTGGGGTGCCTAGGGCGGCTTGGCTGAAGGCGTTGGGATTGAAATATGGCAGCCCATTTCGCGGATTTCCGTTGAGTTGCAAGGGAGCCCCGTTGTAATCGCCGACGTCCAGGCTGTAGTTATTTACGCCGTTGGGAATACTGCCCTGCAGCGAATTGTCGTCGTTGCTCTTGAGCGTGACCGGGAACCCCGTGCTGGCGCGCGTGATTCCGGAAACCGACCAGCCTTGCGTCACAGCTTTCATGCGGCGCGTCAGGCGTTCCAGGGGAAGCTGATATTCATAGCTGGCCACCAGGTTGTGCGTCAGATCCCAGGCGGAAAGGGCGCGCGTGGCTTCGTAGTCGAACGGATTGGCGGTGTCGCCCAGCGCCGAGCCTTATCGATGCTCTTGCTGTAGGTGTAGCCGATCAGCAACGAGAGCTTTGGTCCGGCGTGGCGCAGCGTGGCCTGGAACGAATTGTAACTGGAGTTGCCGAACGATCCTTCGAAGTCATCGTTGCTGAAAGCGGATCCAAACGGCCCGCGGGTGCCGTTGAAGACTTGGCCGGAGGCGCTGATATATTGCGTGTCCTCGCCGAACGGACCGCAGGTGGCCGACCCTGTCGCCACTTCGCTGGGTTTGCTGAGCGACAGGCACAGCGCCGGATTGCCGGGATTCACCGAATACGTGATCAGCAATGATGCGCCTGCGAGCCGACGTACGATAACGTCAAGACTGTGTTCTGGCTCAACTGCCGCTCGATCGAGGCGAAGTAATTCTCGTTGTACGGATAAGTGTTCTGCGGATTCGGCCCGGTAGCGCCAGCGATAGGTTGAATTGAGAAAAGTCCTGAGTTGTATCCGGATTGCTCACCGTGGTATTCAAGCGCGGGAACGTCAGCGGGAACGGATTGCCCGTGAAGGATCCGTTAGCCGCGGTGATGAACGGCGTGGCGAAACAGCGGCGGCCCCGGACTGGTATAGCTTAGACCGTAAGGCGGCTGCGGCAGATCGAACGCCAGCGATTGCCCTTGCACCACCGAATAAAACATTCCGTAGCCCGCGCGTACGCTGGTTTTCCCGGGCCCGCCGATGATCTTGCCGAGCAACCCGTCTGACTTGCTCGGGCGACCAAGCCAAGCCCAGGCGCGGCGAGAATTTGTTGGCGCCGGGGACCAACGTACGCGGAATTCCGGCGTCGGTGGGATACACCAGACCGAGCGGCGCTTGCGTGAACACCTGCGATTGCTGGCCCAGCGAGAACGTCGGCATCTGATTGTATTTTTCGTACCAATATTCCATGCGGTCGTAGCGCACGCCGTAGTTCAAAGTGAGATTTGGACGCACTCGCCAGCTATCCTGCGCGAACGCGGACGCGTATTTGTGGCGCTCATAGTAAGCGCCCGACGCGGCCTGATTGTAGTTGCGTAGGCACACCGATCAGGAAGTCCGCGAAATCCGAGTCCCGTCTCCGTACCCGCAAACAGGAACGATCCGTTCGCGGTGGGATTCGGGTTTACGTTGATCTGCTCGTAGCTGCCCTGGAAACCGGTCTTGAAGGTATGGTTGCCCCAGACCTTGGAAAAGTTGTCGTTGATGCCGAAAGTGTTATTGGCCTGCGCGAGATTGGTGATCGGCACGCCCATCACAAATGAATTAAAGATGACGTTTTCGATGCCTTCGATTTTCGGCAGCCCCGGCACGATTCCGGGAGTGCCCACGCCGGTGACGAAACCCTGTGAGGCCAGCTCGGCCCCACGCCGCCGACGGGCTGTCCCGACCACATTGGCGCTGCGCATGAAGCTCAGGCGCAGATCGTTCACCATCGAAGGACCGATGGTTTTGGTATCGCCCAGCGAGATGAGCTGCCCGCGCCCGCAGGTTCAGAGCGTTAAAACCGGGGACGCTGGCGCCGCCCTGCCCTGTCGGGTAGGGTTGTCCAGGCGAAAGTCGTCGATGAAATAATACGCCGACAGCAAGCCCCACTTTTCGCTGTTCCCGTCGATGCGAAAGCTGCCTTTGTCGTCGCGCACGATTTCGCGATTGGCCGCCGGTGGAAAAGGTCGAGGCTCCAGTGTTGGGAAGCGGAATGTACTGCAGCAGATGCTGCGCCGGCGCCGACCACGCCCGCTGCGGGATCACCGCGTTGGGGAACACGCACTGCGCACTTGTTGCATCCGGCAAAGTAATACGGCTCGCCCGCCGTCACTCCATAACCCAGCTTTTGCTGGAGCAGATTCGCCAGGTAGGGCCCGCCAACCTCGCCGGTCAGCGAACTTGCCTGATCCGACAAGATTCCCGCTGCGGTCGGCCAGCGTGGGAACCGCGATCAATCCCGAGTCGAGGCCTTCATTAGTACGCGTTCCCTGATAATCGCCGAAATAGAATACCTTGTTCTTCTTGATCGGGCCGCCGATGGTGCCGCCGAACTGATTTTGGCGGTAGAAGCCGCGCTCCGGGGAAAAGAAATTACGTGCGTCGAGATCCGTATTGCGCAAAAACTCGAAGCCGCTGCCATGGAGGGCGTTGGCTCCGGATTTCGTCACCGCGTTGACGATGCCGCCGCTGTAGTTGCCATACTGCGCGTCGAAATTATTGGTGAGCACGCGGAACTCTTCGATCGAATCCAGGTCGGGAACGATCAAGCGTCCCGCCGTTCATCAACTCCTTGACGTCGGCGCCGTTCACCAGGAACCCGTTGGCGTCCTCGCGCTGTCCGGAGATCGATTGGTTGCCGGGATTCAAGGCGCCCGAAGGGCTGATCGCCACCGTCGCGCCCGCCATCACCACCGAATCCGGCTGCTGCGTCGACATCGGAACGATGCCCGGCTGCAGCGCCAACAGGTCGGTGTAGCTGCGGCCGTTCAGCATAACCGCCGTCATCTGGTGGCCGGTGACCACTTCGCCCACTTGCGAGCTGGCGGTCTCGATCTGCACGCTATTTTCGAGGACCGTCACCTCTTCGATCTTCTCGATCATTTCCATGGACAGGTCGATCTGCAGCGCGCTATCCAGATCGATCACCAGGTCGTTGCGCTTGGCAGCCTTGAACCCCGATGCCTCCGCTACCAGGTTGTAGCGGCCCACGGTCAGGCTGGGGAAGGTGATAGGCGCCCTTGTCGTCGGTCGTGGTCTTGGTCTGAATCCCCTGCGCCATATTGGTGACGATGACCATGGCGCCCGGAATCACGGCGCCGCTGGGATCTTTTAGAGTGCCGGATATGCTCCCAGTGGTGGCCGCCCGCGTCGCGCTGGGGCAAATAAATAGCGCTAGCGCCACCAACAGCAGCCCGGTAGCTTTCGATGCGAGCCCAGCAGCAGGCTGCGGACCGATTCCATTGTTCATTGATTAGTTTGTCCTCTGAAACACACCCGGGAAGATCCCCGCGTGACAAGGATGCTAACACGGGATCGGCGGCGTCCAACCTTGGCAAGCGGTCATCTCCAGGTCATTGACCGGTCTGTGACCGTGTTAACTTCCTATTTTCGAGGAACTTGCTTACTTGTCGTCTTTGATAGTGGAGTAGGCCTTTCCACCCAGAATCACCCGCCGGGCGTTCACCAGATGCGAGCCGTCGCGCGCGGCGTAACCGCTCACCGTGACCTGATCGCCAGGCTTCAAGGAGTCCAGTTTCCAGCCTTGCCGTAACAAGCCGTTGGGGCTGGCCAGTTCCATCTGCCAGTTGGCAACCTTGCCGCTGTCGTCGCGTACATCCACGTTCAGCATGACGTGGGGATTCGTCCAGGCCACCTTGGTCACCGTGCCGTTCACCGTGACCAACTTGCTTTCGTCGTACTCGGCTTGAAAAGAGTGGTGGGCCAGAACCGGCATGGCAGCCATCAGCAGCCCGGCGGTCGCGATCCCAAAACTTCGAAGGATGTTCACGGCTGCACCTCCAGTTGCCCTGATTATAACCAAGCGCGTACCGCTTGGCTATAGGGAAGGTGTAGACTTTTCGCTATGCCCAGGATCCAGCACATTGTATTCCCAGTGGATTTCTCAGAACGCTCCGACGGCGCCGCGCCCTTCGTGGCAGCCATGGCGGCGAAGTATAACGCGCAAGTCACGCTGCTCACCGCCGCCCACGCCAACTATGCCGGCGGCCTGGCGGGAGCGCCCATGATCGATCCGCAATCGATTCTGGATGCCGTGCAGGAACAACTCGACGGCACTTACCTCGCAGAATTCTCCGGCCTGAACGTACGCCGCATCACCGTGCCCGGCGAACCCGCGCGCGAGATCATTGACTTCACCGCCGCCAACCCAGTGGACCTGGTGATGATGGCCACCCACGGCCGCGGCCCGTTCCGCCAATTATTGTTGGGCTCAGTCGCCGCCAAAGTACTGCATGACGCTCACGTCCCGGTGTGGACCACGGCCCATTCGGGCCGACGCGCCGGACCGCGTGCACTTGGCGATGCGTAAAGTTTTGTGCGCAGTGGATACCAGCCCTGCCAGCGTCGAACTGCTGCGCTGGGCCTCTGCGCTATCCAAAACCCTGGGCGCCGATCTCCGCCTGGTCCACTCCGTCCCCGGCATGGAGGCGTGGCCGGAGCAGGACTTGGGCCCCGAGTTCGAAGCGACGCTCCGCGAAAACGCGCGCAAGACAATTCAGGATCTGGCCCAGTCCGCCGCCGTGGACGCACCCATTTCCGTAGGCACCGGCACCGTGCCGGACGTGGTCCGCGAAGAAGCCGTCAAGCAAGGCGCTGACCTGATCGTGATCGGCCGCGGAGTATTGCAAGGCACGCTGGGAAGGCTGCGCACGCACGCCTACGGAATCATTCGCAACGCGCCGTGTCCCGTGATCAGCGTTTAATGCGCGCAGCTTAATGCAGAGCTGGCTGCGCTTCGGCCACCACTTGAGTGGTCTGGCGGCGCTTGGGTTTGCGCCCGCCCGTGAAGCGTTCCATGTAGATGTAAATCACCGGCGTGATGTAGAGCGTCAGCAGCTGCGAAACCACCAGGCCGCCCACTACCGCGAGACCGAGCGGACGCCGCGCTTCGCCGCCCGCGCCTTGACCCATCGCAATCGGCAGCGTGCCCATCAGCGCCGCCATGGTGGTCATCATGATCGGACGGAAGCGCACCAGGCCAGCCTCGACGATCGCCTCCGCCGGAGCCACGCCCTGCGTGCGCTGCACTTCGAGCGCAAAGTCGATCATCATGATGGCGTTCTTTTTCACGATGCCGATCAGCATGATGATGCCGACGAAGGAATAGATGTTCAACTCATCGTGGAAGATCAGCAGCGTCAGCAGCGCGCCAACACCGGCCGAAGGCAGCCCCGAGAGAATCGTCAGCGGATGAATGAAGCTCTCATACAAAATTCCCAGCACCAGGTAGATCACCAGGATCGCCATCACCAGCAGCAGTCCCATGCCCTTGAGCGAGGATTGGAACGCCGCGGCAGTCCCCTGGAAGATGGTGCGGATCCCCGGCGGCAGGAATTCCCGCGCCGCATCGTTCACCCGCTCCACCGCATCGCCCAGCGATACGCCCGGCACGGTGTTGAACGAATATGTCACCGACGGCAATTGTCCATAGTGCGTCACCGACAACGGACCGACGGTGTTGCGAATGGTGGTCACCGCCGTAATCGGCACCAGCTTGCCGCCGGTAGCATGGATGTAAAGCAGGTTGACCGAGTCGGGATTGCGCTGATACTCCGGCAGCAATTCCAGGATCACCTGATAGTCGTTATTCGGTTTGAAAATGGTCGGACACCTGGCGCGCGCCGAAGGCGCTATAGAGCGCATCTTCCACTTGGCCGGCGTTGACGCCCAGCGCCGAAGCCCGGTCGCGATCGATATCCAGCGTCAATTCCGGGCTGGCAACCTGCATGTCGCTCGAGACGTCCGTCAAGTCCCGGAATCTGCCGCATGTGCTTCTCGAAATCCGCGGCCGCGCGATAGAGAGCATTCAGGTCCGCCGCCTGCAAAGTGAATTGATACAGGCTGCGGCTGTTTTGCGCGCCGATACGCACCAGCGGAGGATTGGTCAAATACTGCCGCGCTCCCGGAATAGCGTTCAGCTTGGGACGCAATTGCTCAATCACCTGCTCCGGCGATAACTTGCGCTCCGAACGCGGCTTCAGGCGCGCGTTGATTCTGCCGAAGGCCGAGGGCGCGTTCGCGAACACCGTCACGTGATCGACGTTGGGATTCGCCAGCACCACTTCGAGCGCCTTGTGTTGCGAATCCACCATGGACTCAAACGAAGCATCCTGCGGGAACTCGGTCTGCCCCGAAATAAAGCCCTGGTCCTGGCCCGGAATGAAACCCTTGGGCACCAGCCCGTAGAGATACACGGTGAGAACGAAAGTCGCCAGCGCGCCCATCAGCGAAATGAAACGGTGGCGCACCACAATGCGCAAGGTCCAGCCATAGGCGTCGCGCATGGCATCGAAAAATCGCTCCGATGCACGATAGAGAGCATTATGATGTTCGCTCGGCGGCTTTAGGAAACGGCTGCACAGCATCGGCGTCAAGCTGAGCGAAACGAAGCCCGAGACCAGAATCGCCACCATGATCACCACCGCGAACTCATGGAACAAGCGGCCCACAATGCCGCTCATGAACATGACCGGCAGAAACACCGCCGCCAGCGACAAAGTCATCGACAAAATGGTGAAGGCGATTTCCTTGCCGCCTTCAAGCGCCGCTTCCATGCGCGGCTTGCCCATTTCCATGTGGCGCACGATATTTTCGAGTACGACAATCGCGTCGTCCACCACGAACCCACCGCCAGCGTCAGCGCCATCATCGACAGATTGTCGATGTTATAGCCGAACACCGACATGGCCGCGAAGGTGCCCACGATCGACAACGGCAAAGCCAGGCTAGGAATAATCGTCGCCGAAATATTCCGCAGGAAGACGAAGATGACCAGAATCACCAGCCCCACCGCCAGCAGCAAAGTGAATTGCACGTCGTTCACGGATTCGCGGATGGATTCCGAGCGGTCGTAGAAAATCTCCAGACCCACCGCCGGCGGAAGCTGCGAACGCAACTGCGGCAGCAGCTCCTTGATACGGTCGACGATGTCCACCGTATTCGTGCCCGGCTGCCGCATCACTTGCAGCGTGATGGCGCGCGTGTTGTCGAACCATCCGATGTTCTTGTCGTTCTCGATGCTGTCCACGACTTTCCCCAGATCGCCCAACCGCACCGGAGATCCGTTGCGGTAGGCCACGATGATCGGCCGGTAAGCAGCGGCGTCGTTCAACTGGCCGTCGGCCTGCACCGTGAAAGCCTGATGCGCTCCGTACAGCGTGCCCGTCGGCAGATTGGCGTTATGCGCGTTCAACGCGTTCTGCACGTCATCGAGGCCGATGCCGCGGTTCACCAGCATGTTGGGATCCAGCTGCACCCGCACCGCGAATTTCGCCTGCCCTTGCACCTGCACCTGGGCCACGCCGTCCACCGTCGAGATCGCCGGGGCAATCAGGGTTTCCGCGTAATCGTCCACCGCCGTCATCGGCATGGTCGAAGACGTCATCGAGAGCTGAATGATCGGCTGATCGGTGGGATTTACTTTTTGAATCGAAGGCGGCGCCGGCAAGTTCGGCGGCAGCTTGCGCATCACCGCGGACACTGCGTTCTGCACGTCCAGCGCAGCGCCGTCGATGTTGCGATCGAGCGTAAACTGCAGAGTGACCTGAGTTTGGCCGCGCCCGCTCGACGAAGTCATGTTGTCCAGCCCGGCAATGGTAGTGAATTGGCGCTCCAAAACCGCCGCCACCGATGACGCCATCGTCTCCGGGCTTGCGCCGGGCAGGTTTGCGCTGCACCTGCAGCGTAGGGAAGTCGATCGTCGGCAAGTCGCTGACAGGCAGCGTCCGATAGCCCTGGATTCCGAATAACAGAACACCTATCATCACCAGCGCCGTCATCACCGGCCGGCGGATGAAAAGTTCGGTTAAATTCATAGCCCAGCCTCGCTTGCCCGAACCCGTTTTTGTGCGCGTATGGACACAGGAATCAAATTTAATGGTACCTGATTTTACAGACGGGACACTGTCCCAAATGGCAGGGAACTATGTTTGTATAGACGAATCTACGGGCCTCGGAGTTACTCCGATTAGTGCGCCGGTAAGAGCTCGATCGTCGACCCCGGCTCCACCCCGCGGATCACCGTCCCCCGCGGCAATGCCAGCGGATTCCGGAACCAAAACGCATGACTATAAGCCGGTTTGAAGGGCTGCAGCCACAGTAACGGTTGAATGCTCCCGTCCGGCAGCTCCGCCGTCACCTGAAAGGTCGCATTGGGCATTACTTTCGCGGGCCAAACTCCCGCTAAATTCAAGGCATGCGTTAGCTTATAATCCCGGCCCACCGCCACGTGCGCCGGAGCCTTCGGATCCGCATCCTCCGCCTTCCACTTGGGTGGCTCCGGCAAATCCTTAGGCTCGCCCTCCGGCGCCCCGCCTTCCACCCAATCCGCCATCAGTTCAATTTGCTCCGGCGTCAGCGCCTGATCGTTGCGGAAATCGCCGAATCCCTTCACCGCTCCCCAGGGAGGCATGCGCCGCTCCAGCACTTCCTCCTGCATGGCCTTCGCCCACGGCCGCGCCTCGTTATAAGTCATCAGCGAGAAAGCGCCGCCGCCTTCGCGATGACAACTGGCGCAGCGCGCCTGCACAATGCGAATAATCTCGCGGTCGAAAGTGATCTTGGTGGTAATGACGTCGTGCCCCCAGGCAGCGCCGCCCAGCACAGCCGTCAGCACAATTGAAAAAGCTGTCCCCTTCATCGCGAACGATTGGTAGCCGCCTGCGGCGTAAAGCAATCCGCGAAGCCGGTACAAGTGCAATAACGCTGGCAGCTCTGAATCGTGAGCTGCCCCACCTTCTTCATATATTCAGGGTACATCGTCTCCGCCCCGCCCGCCGCCGCTTCCGCCGGAACTCCATAGAACCCCGGAAACTCCCGCAGAAATTCGTTCGTTCCCGGAAGATGATGCGGCACCACCCCCAGCGGCCGCGGCACCTCCACCACATCTTCGCAAGGATACTTGGCGATTACCTGCTCGCGATCCGCCAGCCAGTTGGTGGTCCGGACCATCGGCTCGGTGAGATACACCGGGTCCGTAATTAACTGCGTCAGCGTCAGGACGTCATCGTGGCGTGTCCAGTGCTCGATCATAGTCGCCTTCTCGCTGCGCGGCACCCCGTTGCGCCGGATGTAGCCCGCTTTCAAATGCGTGGTGTAAACCGTGAGCTGATTTCCCTCCCACTTGCCCGTCGAAAAACCCTGCCAGGTATGCGCCGCGTAATCCGCCGGATGCGCACGCCCATCCATCCAGATGGTGCGTTCCGGAGCCATCCACGCAATGTGCGTATGCCACGCGATCACCTGTTGCGTCGCCGTATCCACTTCTTTCCACATCCGCAAATTCGCCGGCCCGCGCGACGAATAATCCGACGGATGCGGACGGCACTGCCACTCCGGCAACGTCAGCAGCGAAGCGTTCCATGCCTCCGCCTTGGCCCGCGCGGCAGCATTGATCGGCAGCCCCAAATAATCGCCCAGGTCCGGACCCGGCACCCGCTCCTGCGCATCTTCGTGATAGAGCGCCTGCCATTCGTCCGTCAGATCCACCTGCGCGAACGCCGGAGCCGCTGCCAGTGCCAGCGCCGCAATGATCCGGAAATGTTTCATGCAATTCAATGCGGCGCCACCGCTTGCGCAGAAGTGGGCGGTGCAGCCGCAGCAGGCTCCGGCGGACGCGGTTTAGGCAGCGGTTTCCGCGGCAATTTCTCGGGACGCGTGGCCGTGTTATAAACCATCGACGCGATAATCGCCGCCGCCTGCTCCAGATCGGCAGCCTGGATGCGGTCATATACATCCATGTTCGAATGATGCGTACGCGTCGCGTAATCCAACGGATCCTGAATGTACTGGAATCCCGGCAGCCCCACCGCATCGAACGACAAATGATCCGTGCCGCCCGTGTTGCGCAGCGCAATCGTTCCCGCGCCCAGATCCCGGAACGGCTCAAACCATTTTTCAAAGATCGGCCGCATGGCGTCGTTCCCTTGCAGATTCACCCCGCGAATTTTCCCGCTGCCGTTATCCAGATTGAAGTAGCCCGCGAACCGCTCGTGCTCGACCGTGGGCTTCATCGTTGCGGGATCGGCAAAATGCTCTTTCACGTACGCCTGCGACCCCAGCAGCCCTTCCTCTTCCCCGCCCCATAACGCCAGCCGCACGGTGCGGTCCATCTTAAGGTTGAGCGTCTTCAAAATACGCATCACCTCCATGGCGACCGCGCTGCCCGCGGCGTTATCGGTAGCGCCCGTGCCCGTGTGCCAGGAATCGAAGTGCGCCCCCACCATCACCACTTCATCGCGCTTGGCATTGCCCGGAATCTCTGCGATGACGTTGAAAGAATCCAGGTTGTCATCGAAGAACTGCGCCTTCACATCGAACGTCAACTTCACAGTCAGCTTGTGATCCAGCAGCCGCGCGATGCGGTTATAGTGCTCCGCGTCGAGCACAATCGTCGGCACGTTATCCTTCGAGTCACGGTCCGCGCCCTGGAC
This sequence comes from Bryobacterales bacterium, assembly GCA_963745995.1. GTDB lineage: Bacteria > Acidobacteriota > Terriglobia > Bryobacterales > Bryobacteraceae > Palsa-187. The sequence continues at coordinate 733,567 of CAVUZF010000003.1, read as the reverse complement.
GAAAACCGTGCCGGCGTCGCCCGTCGAAATGCGAATCACCAGCGGCACGCCCTCATCCTTCCAAAACTGATTGAGACGGTCGCGGAACTTGCGCGCCTGCTGCGGAGTCAGCGGAGGCTGCCCGTCACGCCCATTGCGTCCCGCAGGCGCCGGAATCGGAAACACGCTCAGATCCGCCAGTTGCGCGTCCGTAAGCCGCCGCCCCGCGGGATCGGTGGGCAGCGTCAAGTTGCGCGGAGCGTCCCGCAGGACCATCTTGCCGCGCAGCTTGCCCTTGTACAGTTCCAGGTCAGCCTCGGTACGAATCGGCGCCAACACCGCCTCCGCCGTGATCGGTCCGTCCGTCCCCGGAGTCCACGCCAGCGGATACCCGATCAGCGGCTGATACTGCGGCTCATCGATAAAGCCGGAGTACGAAGTATAAGACCAGCCGCGACCGAACGGCCCCCACTTTTCGAGCTTCACGTTGTCGAGCCCGATATTCCTTAAGCTGCTTCACCGCCCACTCGCCCGCCGCGCGAAACTGCGGCGAGTTGGTCAGCCGCGGCCCGTAAACATCGGTGAGCTGGAACATCGTGTCCATCACCTTGGGATTCTGAAACGCCTCGTCTTTGATCTCATGAACCACGCCCAGATCCACCCGCTCCTGCGCTGAAACGGTGAGCGCGAAAGTCAAAACCAGCGCCAGCCCGGATTCCATTCTTCGCAACATATTTGTCGATGAGGATACCAGAGAATGAGGATCAACATCCGCCCTCCCTTGCCGCCCGCGGTTTGTCCATATACCCTGAACTCGTGAGCTTGTCAGCGAGCCGTCTCACCAGTGCCATGTTGTTGCTGATCGGCACGCTTTGCTGTCCTCTGGCCTGTCAGCGCCGCCCAACGGCCAACTTGGCGCCTACGCCTTCAGTGCCTCCCACCATCGTCAATAAAGTTCTCTCGATTCATGTGGACGTAATCCGCCAAAATCAGCAAGGTTATGCCCTGTCCCTGCGCAACACCTCATCGTCACGGGCTGTCCTCGCCTATGCCATCGAACAAGGCCAACATTCTTCGCTGGAGTACAGCTCCATCGGAGCGCACCCAGCAATTGCGCCAAGAGCAGCTAGCCAACAGTTGATATTGCGCCAAACTCCCGGCGGCCAGATGACACGCCACGGATTTGTGGAAGAGCCGGTCTCGAATGAAGTCATATTAGCCGCCGCGATTTTTAGCGATGGCTCACATGAAGGCGATGACCAGTTCGCTGCCAGACTCCAGACCCAACAAATCGCCGGCAAAATTCAGTTTCAGCACATGGCGCCAGTCATCGATCGCATCGTCAACGACGCCACTCTCGACGACGCCACCCGGGTAGCGCAGATACGCGAACAGCTGCACAATCTCTCGAACCAAGCCGACGAAGCAACCCTCCGTGCCGCGACCTCGCAGTTCCCGAATCTCCCGCGCGAGACCGTGGCTGAAGATCTCCGCGACGGCTTCGACTCTGCCCGGCGAAACATCTGGTCATCTCTCTACAGCCACGTGCATAGTAGTGGCACCTCCCCGCCGCCGCTCCATCCTCCTCCCGTGGCCGACTGGTGGCGCTGGTATCTTCAAAGCCATTGATACGTGGGAGCGTCTATCGATCTTCCGTCTCAAACAGCGTTTTGGATAATGCCTATTGCCGAATGATACTCAATAGCGTCCCGGGCGAACCGGATGATGCAGCGGCACGGGAATGGAAATGGTGCCCTCGGCAAAACGCTTTTGCAGAATGCGATGACTTCCCTTTTGGCGTACCGCCAGGAACCCATGTTGTTCCAAGATTCGGCAGACCTCGTCCCCCGAAAGGACGCGAAGCTTACCCAACCGGAACCTCGACCTGGGTCACGAATACATCCCGACGCACGCGCCGCGAGATCTCGCTCGCGTCGGCGACCTCAAAGAATAGCGTCACCGCTTCAATCAGATTCGCCCGCGCTTCTTCAATAGAGGAGCCCTGGCTAGCAACGTCGACCTCCGGACAAAGTGCCACGAAGCCCTCATCCTCGCGCTCGATGATCGCCGTCCAACGCTGCGTTTGCTGCATACCCCGAGTCTACCCGTTTGCGCGTTACTCAGCGATCGCCGCGCGCCAGTGATAATAGGTCCAGCGCCGAATGAACATCCTCGACATCGTAGTCGGCAAACCCATCAAGACCACTGACGAGCGCGCCGAGCAGATCGGCCCCGCGCAAGGCATCCCCATCTTCGGCCTGGACGCGTTGAGCTCCGCCGCCTACGGCCCCGAAGCCGCCCTAAGCTTGCTCCTCCCGCTAGGCCTCATGGGCGTTCGCTACATCATTCCCATCAGCGCCGCCATTATCACGCTGCTGGTGATCGTCTACTTCTCCTACCAGCAGACCATCGCCGCATACCCTTCCGGTGGCGGCTCCTACACAGTGGCGCGCTTCAACCTGGGAGCCCGTGCCGGACTCCTCGCCGCAGCCGCCCTGCTCGCCGATTACATCCTGACCGTGGCCGTGGGCATTTCCGCGGGCGTCGGCGCGTTAGTCTCGGCAGTGCCCCAGTTGCTGCCGCACACAGTTGCCATCTGCCTGGGAATTCTAGTCGTCATCACCATCCTCAACTTGCGCGGAGTCCGCGAAGCCGGCGCAGTCTTCGCCCTTCCCACGTATCTTTTCGTCGGCACGCTCCTCATCACCATCGTCGCCGGAGTGTTCCGCGTTCTCCTCAGCGGAGGCCATCCCACTCCGCTCGTCCCCTTCCCTGCACCCCCGCCCGTCACGCAAGCCGTCAGCTACTGGCTGCTGCTAAAAGTGTTCGCCAGCGGCTGCACCGCCATCACCGGAGTCGAAGCCGTCAGCAACGGCGTCAAAGCCTTCCGCGAATCCGCCGTCGAAAACGCCCAGCGCACCCTCACCGTGATCATCTTCCTGCTGGCCATCCTGCTCGCTGGAATTTCTTTTCTAGTCAAAAGCTACGGCATCGCCGCCACCGATCCCGGCCAACCCGGCTACCAAAGCCTGCTCTCCATGCTAATCGCCGCCGTCTTCGGCAAAGGCGTGTTCTATTACGTAACCATGGCGTCGATCCTGTTCGTGCTGTCGCTCTCCGCCAACACCGCCTTCGCCGATTTCCCTCGCCTGTGCCGCGCCATCGCCCAAAACAATTACCTGCCCCACGCCTTTGGCTATCGTGGACGCCGCCTGGTCTACACTTACGGCATCGTCATCCTGGCCCTGCTCAGCGGCGGGCTGCTCATTCTCTTCGGCGGCGTCACTGACCGCCTGATCCCGCTCTATGCCGTTGGCGCCTTCCTCGCCTTCACGCTCTCCCAATCCGGCATGGTCATGCATTGGCTGAAGAATCGCACTCCCCATTGGCTCAAGAGCGCCTTCGTGAACGGACTCGGCGCCTTCGTCACCGGCATCACCGTAGTCGTTGTTCTGCTCGCGAAATTCGTCGAAGGCGCCTGGATCACTTTCCTCTTCGTTCCCTTGACCATCGTTTTCTTCGTAGGCGTGCGCCGCCATTACCACTCCATCAAGTTGCTGACGTCCTGCCGCCTTCCCGTCGACACCGCCGGCCTCGACCAGCCTCCCATCGTCGTCATCCCCATCGAACGCTGGAGCAACATCTCTCGCCAGGGAATCGAATTCGCCGCCCGCCTCTCCCCGGAAGTAATCGCCCTGCACGTCGAACCCGCCGAGCACTCCGAGCTCCTCGAAGCCGACTGGGAACAATATGTCGTTCAGCCCTTCCACGCCGCCGGCAAGCAGCCGCCGCAGTTGCAGCTCCTGCCCTCGCCCTACCGCTTCGTCATCATTCCCATCGTGCAATCCATTCTGGATCTTTCGAAGCAGTACCCCGGCCGCAGCCTCATCGTGGTGATCCCGGAGCTGGTCGAAGACAAATGGTACGAATACTTCCTGCACAACCAGCGCGGGCGCCTGCTCGAGTGGATACTCCTCGCGCGCGGCAATGAGCGGATCTTTACCGTGAGCGCGCCCTGGTATGTCGGCAAGCGTGTCTAGAACGCCAGACGCATCTGCATTTCCAGCCGCCGGTTGTCGGCGTTTTCCGAAAAGCCTTCGCCATTCACGCCGCCCGCCATTTGGTTGGCTTGTCCGAACAGCGGCGACGTAATGTTCCCGATAATCGGCCCCGGGTTGGTGTGGTTGAGCAGATTGCGAATCGCCAGTGAAACGCTCAGCGTGTATCGCCGCTCCGCCGGCGCCGCAAATATTCCGCCGCCGTGTTGCGCCGGCTTGCGCTCGCTCCCAAATGCAAAAAATTTGGCGATCCGCAAATTCACTGACATCTGTCCCGGACCGCGCCCATAATTGCGCGAAAGCATCGTTTCTCCCAGCTCTCGGGATTCGGATCCAGCAACCCATACGACGTTTGAATCAGTCCCGGCCGCGTCGGATCCGTCGCAATCCCCGGCCGCGCATTGAACAGCGTGGTCCCGTACAAATCGCTGCCCGTCGTGATATCGAAGGGCGCGCCGGATTGCAGCGAAATCAGCGGACTGAAGCGTACGTTCCACCGGGTATTGATGGTTCCGCCCGCATTCACCTTGTGGCGGATATCCCAGGCTGCCGGACCATATTCGCCCGTCAAATCATAAGGATTCCCCGGAAAAGTGCTGGCGCTGTCGAAGTCGCTCATGGCCCGGTTGAGAGAGTAGTTGCCGAACAGCGAAATGGTCTGGCTCACTTTCGAATTGACGTTCACCGCAAGCACATTCTGCATGAAAACTCCTGAGGACTCCATCGTGAAAACCGGCCCTGGATGCCCCAGCGGAAACACGCCGCTATCTTGCACCGCGGGATTGTAAGTGCCGGGCAGCGGCGCGTTGCTGTCCACGGAGTGAAGCTCGCGGAACCCGCGCGTATTGGTGTAGGTCGCCGCCACCGTCGTGTTCTTCGGCAACTGCCGCTCCACCGTGATCGCCGATTGCAGAACGTACGGGGACCGCAGCGCCGGGCTCACCTGCTGAATCAACTGCGCGGATTGAAACCCCGCCAGCGCCGGCAGGCGGCGGCACGTTGGGAAAGAAGTCCGGATCGGTAACCACATACTGCTGCTGGACGATCCCGTTGTAGCGCGCGGCAGTGAGCGTGTTGTAGAGCGAGAAGCGATCGTAAAAGATTCCGAATCCGCCGCGCAGTACCAGCTTGGGACGCGCGCTATTGCGCGCGGCTCCCCGGCGCCCAGGCGATACCAATGCGCGGCGCGACGTCGCCCGGGTCGTGAATGTTGGTTTGAATCTCGTAGCGCAGTCCCAGATTCAGCGTCACGTTGGGACGCAGCCGCCAGTCGTCGCCTACAAACACCGCCGCATCGTAACGGTTCACGGAAGTCGCCGGTGTCCCCGCGTTCATGCTGAACTGCGACGCCCCGCCCCCTAGCGCCGCCGGAAGTCCCAGCAGAGTGCGGCGATAGCGCTCGATCGAATCGATCTGCTCCATCACAATTTGCCCGGAAGCATCCCGCACTGCCTGATTATTGGCATCCAGCTCCGGCGCCAGCCCGCCGCTAAAAATGAACGTCCCATTGAAATTTTGCGGACTGCTGTTCGCGTCAAATTGCGCTCGCATACGGATGCCGAACCTCCAGGAATGCGCGCCATGCACTGTAGTCGTGTTGTTCTGCAGCTCGTAGTTGGTCAGCGTGTCGTGGTAACCGCCATTCGGCGACCCGCCCGCGCTGAAGGCCCCCAGCACCTGAATCTGCGGCCCGCTGGTATCCGCCTGCTGCTGGCCCGCATTGCGATAAAACTGAAAGCGAGTCTCATTGACCGTAGCGCCATGCACCGACGTTTCAATGAACTGCGCGGTCTGAATATCGTAGTGCAGATGTGAACCCCAGCGATGTTAAATTGAACCCGCCGATGCCCGCCCCCTGAATATCGCCGCGAATGAACCCATAGCGCAGCGTGATGGTGTTGTTGTCGTTCACTTGATAATCGACGCGCGGTTCGACGCGCGTGCGCCGCTGAATGGCTTTGAAGAAATTCAACAGCGGTGCCGCCGTGAGCGTCTTGGGATCGAGCGTCACCGCATTCACGATGGCCCCGTTGTCGACATCGTTCTGGTTAGCGTCGAGCGCAAACGACGTTCGCTTATTGATAGGCCCCGCTGAGAGTGTTCTCGAATTCGTTCAGCGACAGGGGAGCCTTCGGCCCCGAATAAGGATTCCGCGAATTCCAAAACTGGTTCGCAAAATTGTAGTTGAGCGAAGCGTGATACTGATCGCTGCCCGGCTTGGTCAGGATCTCGATGCGCCCCAGCCCCAGCTTGTCGAACTCCGGCGAAAAAGGGTTTTGATTTATACGAACTTCGCGAATGGATTCCTTGGGCGGGATTTCGCCGGAACTGAACCCATCGATAAAGATGGAGCCTCCTCCCGGCCCCGCCGAAGGGCCAGCCATGGCTTCGAGGTCGGCCTGTAGATCCTCCGGATCGTCTGACAAGCGCAGCCAGATCGTCGCCCCGCAGGACCGTGGCGCTGGCATTGCTCGCCGCATCCGTGCTGACCGCCGGCCCGGCATTTTCCTCGACCACAATCTGCTGCGTAGTGGACGCCACCGCCAGTCGCAGATTCAAACTCTGCGCCGCCGCTCGGATGGTGACGGTTCGCGGCTGCGCCAGCACCAACTGCGGCGCCGAAGCCTGCACCACGTAATCGCCCGCCGCAAGACCGGTAAATGTATAAGCTCCGTCGCCTCCGCTGACCGCCGTTTTTTCCAGGCCGCCCGGTCCTGCCAGCGTTACCGTGGCGCCCGGCACCACCGCGCCGCTCTCATCGCTGACCACTCCGCGCAGCACCGAATTCTGCGCCAACAACATCGTCGCGGCGCAAAAACTCAGCAGGAGGAAAGCCGTCAGCCTTGGCACTCTCTCAAATCTATCGGCAGCAGCTTAAGATTGGCTGAATGGATGCTTACCGACCGCGCAAATCGCTCAACAACGGAATATCCTTAGCCGGCTTGGGTGCGGGAATGGTTTTCAGATAAGCGTATACGTCGGTGAGTTCCTGATCCGACATCACCTTTTCAGTGAACGCCGGCATCTGCCCCGCCGGACGCCGCACATAGCGGATCAGGCCCTGCGCGTTCAGCGGCGGCGGACCGATGCGCGCCCCCGCAATCGTTCCCTGGCCCACTGTGCCATGGCATTCAAAGCATCCGTTCTTCATGAAAATGCGCTTGCCGTTTTCAGCGTTACCTGCAGCATCCTGTGCGAATGCCGCCGACGCCATCACCAACGCTGCGAAAAGTATTTTCTTCATGGCGTGTTCCTAACGCGGCTGCGTGACCACGTCGATCAGCGCCGGTTCCCCGCGCTTGACCACCGCGATCGCGTCCTTGATTGCCGGACCCAGATCCTTAGGATCCGTAATCGGCCCCCGCCCGTACATCCCATACGCCTTCGCCATCGTCGCGTAATCGATGTTGGGATCGTTAATCCCGCGTCCCCACGCTGAAAGTTTTCGATGGCGCGATTCGCCCGCGCCGCCATGTCGCTGAGGTACATCGCTTCCTGATGATAGGCGCGATTGTTATGCATGATGGTCAGCAGCGGAATGCGATGATGCGCCGCCGTCCACAGCACTCCGGGCGCATAGTTCAAATCGCCGTCGCACTGAATGTTCACCGTCAGCCGCCCGTACTTGCGATTCGCCAGCGCCGCGCCCACCGCCGCCGGAGCGCCATACCCGATCCCATAAGCCCCGTGCTCGCCCAGGTATTGATAGTGCTTTTGTGAAATCCCACAACTTCAACGGCCAGCCGCTGAAAAACGGATTGACGTCGGAAACCAGTGACCAGTCTTCATTCTTGATCTGATTCCACAACTCCACCGTCACCCGCGCCGTGCTGATCGGACTCGCATCCCATCCATAAGCCGCCTGCTCGATGTCCCGCTCGCGCGCCGCCCGCGATGCCTCCGCCAGCTTTCGCCCCGCGCTCCATCATGGCCCGCTTGCGATCCGGCGTGATCAGTTTCTTGCAAGCCTCGATCAACGCCGGCAGCGTAGCTTCCGCGTCCGCCGCGATCGACAGATCCACTTCCGCGTAGCGCCCGAAGTCCTGATAGTTGCTCTTGCCGTAAAGATCGCCGGAGTAAATCGTGATCAGCTTCGCCCCCGGCTTGGTGATCGGCCGCGCTTCCATGCCCATGCGATTGATGGGAGTCTGCGTGTGCGTCGCCATCCAGAAGTCCTGCACTTCGAGCCCCAGCACCACATCGGCATTCGCAATGCTCCCGCCGTTCAACGGATGCATGCGACGGAAAGTTCATGCGGAAATGCCGATCCTGCACCGGAGCCTGCAAGGTCTCCGCCAGTTCCACCAGCAATCCGATTCCTTGCGGAGTCCGCGCCGCGCGTCCCGCGACGATCACCGGATTCTCCGCCGCCACCAGCAGCTTCGCCACTTCGGCCACCGCACCCGAATCCCCCGCCGGCGGCGCCGACAACGCCAGCTTCGGAATCCGCGCATTGCGCCGGTCGGCCTCGGGCATCGGCTCTTCCTGCAGCACCGCGTCGGCCACGATCACCACCGGCTCATACGGAGGCGTCATCGCAATCTTATAAGCCCGCACCGAGGATTCCGCGAAGTGGCTCAACGAAACCGGATTGTCATCCCACTTCGTAAAGTCGCGCACCATCGCCGCCGCGTCCTGCACGCTGTGCGCCCACTCCACATCGCCGCGCCGGTAGTTGATGTCCTGAATGTTGCCGAGAACGATGTACACCGGCACGCGATCCGCGTAAGCGTTGTAGATCGCCATCGAAGCATGCTGCAACCCGACAGTGCCGTGCGCCATCACCATCAGCGGCTTGCCTTCAATCTTGAAGTAGCCATGCGCCATCGCCACCGACGATTCTTCGTGGCAGCAGGTGAGCAACTCCGGAGCCTTGTTGCCCCCGTAGTTGACCAGCGATTCATGCAGCCCGCGAAAGCTCGACCCCGGATTCGCGCAGACGTAATCGAAGTTCAAGCTCTTGATGACGTCCACCATGAAGTCCGCACCCGGACGGTCCGTGGTGTAGACATCCACCCGCGCCGCGGGCGTGGTCTTCTCCGCCGCCGCCATCGCAGCCGAAGGCAGCGGTGTAGTGGCCTTCTCCGGTGACTGCGCCTTGAGCGCCGGGGCGCCTCCCACCAGCGCCGCAGCGCCCGCGGCCGCACCCGCCGCACCCTTCAAAAATCCACGCCGCCCGACTGGAGTCTTCTTGGCCATTCGTCATCGCCTCCCGGCTATGAGAATAAAACTAACACTATTCTCACGCCGGCGAAACCGGGGCCGCGCCTAATTATTAGGAGTATTCATGCGGTAAAAGTTGTTCGGTCCAGGATGTGGGCTTTCCCAAGCTTGATACAGATACGCCGTGGCGAGCCCCAGACCGATGATCGTGACAACGATCGTCATGCTCTTCCCCCAGCTATCGATGGTGGTGAGCCGGCGTGCCAGCAAAGTCTGTTTCGCGATCTCGCCTTGCTCGCTGTCAGCCAGATGCAGGACATCTTCTTCCTGATGCACCGTGAGTATGTGCCGGTAGATTGCGAGAATCAACGTTGCGGCTCCAAGAACAACCCAAACCGCGATAAAGTACGTAGCGTTCATAAGGTGGCCTCCTTAAGCCTTGTCCTCTGCACGAGCATTCGCCGGCCCAAACCGCGCCACACGTAACTTCAACGATTTGCCCATCGCCCGCCCTCGCAACATGAGTGATTACACCCAGCACACGCCTTGACCCAAGGGCCTTGGCACTCTACCCTGAAGCTGATATGAGCGCCATCACTCTCAAGGTCAACGGCAAGACCCACACCCTGGATCTCGACCCCGCCACTCCCCTGCTCTACGCCCTGAGCGACGATCTGGAACTGCGCGGCCCCAAGTTCGGCTGCGGCCTGGGCCAGTGCGGAGCCTGCACGGCAATCGTAAACGGCACCGCCATGCGCTCCTGCGTGACGCCCGTCAGCGCCGTGGCCGGCAAAGACATCGTGACGCTCGAAGGCCTGGGCACCCCCGAAAAACCCCACCCCATCCAGAAAGCCTTCATCGACGAACAAGCCGCCCAATGCGGCTTCTGCCTGAACGGCGTCATCCTCACCGCGAAAGCCTTCCTCGACAAGAACCCCAAAGCCAGCGAGTCCGAAATCCAGCAAGCGCTTTCCGGCGTCCTCTGCCGCTGCTTCACCCACGTGCGCATGCAGCAGCCATCCAGCGCTACGCGAAGGAGGTGGCGAAATGACTCCGCAAGCCCAAGCCGAACTCAATCGCCGCAATTTCTTAAAGAGCGCCGGAGCCCTCGATCGTCGGCTTCCGCATGCTGGGAGGCGACGCCGCCCAAGCCCAGTTCGGCCAAGCCCCGCTCCCCGGCGCGCCCGCCCATCGATCAAGTCGATTCCTGGATCGCCATCGCCGCCGACGGCAGCATCACCGCCTTCAGCGGCAAAGAAGAATTAGGCCAAGGCATCTCCACCGCGCAACAACAATTGGTCGCCGAAGAACTCTCCGTCCCCTTCGAGCGCGTCAAGCTGATCTACTGCGACACCGCCCTGACGCCGGATCAGGCCTACACCTCCGGCAGCCAATCCCACCCCGCGAATTTCAATCACGGCAATCTCGCGCAAGCCAGCGCCACCGCGCGCGAAGCCTTATTGAAAATGGCGTCGCAGCAATTGAACGTGCCCGTCGACCGCCTCATCGCACTCGAACGGCGTGATCAGCGTGCAAAAGCGATCCCATCGAAGAAAGTGACCTACGCCCAACTAGTCGGCGGCAAGAAGCTGAACCTCACGCTCGACAAGCAAGCCAAACGCAAACCCGCCGCCGACTGGACCGTGCTAGGCAAGCCCATCGGCCGCCCCGACATGCCCGCCATGGCCACCGGACGCTTTGAGTACGTCCACAACGTGCGCCTGCCCGGGATGCTGCACGGCCGCGTAGTGCGCCCGCCCGCCGTAGGCGCAACTCTGATCAGCGTCGACGAAAGCTCAGTGAACGACATGCCCGGTGTGGTCAAGGTAGTCACGCGCAAAAACTTCGTCGGCGTAGTAGCCGAGAAACCCTGGCAGGCCATCCAAGCCGCCGAGAAGTTGAAAGTCTCCTGGACCCCCGGCACCGGCCTCCCCAAGCAATCCGAATTTCACGAGTCCCTGCGCCAGCAACCCTCGCGCGACTTAAAGCTAGTCGACTCCAAAGACACCGAACAAACTCTGGCCACCGCCGCGACGGTTCTCAAGTCCACCTACTATCACCCCTACCAAATGCACGGCTCCGTGGGCAGTTCCTGCGCCGTAGCCGACGTGCAGGCCGATCAAGCCACCCTCTATTCGCCCACGCAAGGCGTCTGGTATCAAAAGACCACCGGAGCCATGATCCTCGGCCTGAAGCCCGAAAACGTACACGTCATCTTCCGCCGCGGCTCCGGCTGCTACGGCTTGAATGGCGCCGACACCGTCACCTACGACGCCGCCATTCTCTCGCAAGCCGTAGGCAAGCCCGTGCGCGTCCAGCTCTCCCGCAAAGACGAAATGGCCTGGGAAAATTACGGCAACGCCTGGACCATCGACGAACGCGCCGGCCTCGACGCCAAAGGCAACATCATCGCCTGGGAACACGAAGCCTGGACCCCCGGCCTAGGCAACCGCCCCGGCCCCGAAACCCCCGGCAACGTAGTCACCGGAATGCTGATCGGCTACCAGCCCGCGCCCTTCTCGCCCGGCCCCGCCCGCGAGCCCAAAACCTACAACAACAACAGCAACGGAGTCCCCTCCTACGTAGCCGGGCACGTCGGCGACAGCAAGCAGCGGCACCGGCACCGTGAAAAGCGAAAAAGTGCTAGTCCACAATCTGCTCTCCCCCTTCTGGACCGGCCCGCTCCGCTCCCCCGCCCGCCTGCAAAACACCTTCGCGCACGAAAGCTTCATGGACGAGCTAGCCGCGCACGTCAAAGCCGACCCGGTCGAATTCCGCCTGCGCCACTTACACGACGAGCGCGTGATCGGAGTCCTGACCGCCGCCGCCAAAGCCGCCAAGTGGGAAACCGCGCCCGTCGCCCAAACCCGGCAATCGCCAAGACCGGCGTCGTCACCGGCCGCGGCGTCGCCTGCGTAGCGTACGAAGGCGACAACGGCTACACCGGCATCGTAGTCGAAGTAGAAGTGAATCAGGACACCGGCAAGGTGTCCGTGAAACGCATGTGGGTAGGCATCGACGCCGGACCCATCTCCAATCCCGACGGCCTCCGCAACCAAGCCGAAGGCGGCGCGCTGCAAGGCATGAGCCGCGCGCTCGGCGAAGAAGTAACCTGGGACGATCAAAAAGTAACGTCAGTCGACTGGCGCACCTATCACTCCCTCCCCCTAGGCTTCGAAATCCCGAAAATCGAGTGCGTGCTGGTGAACCGTCCCGACGAAGAAGCCACCGGCGCCGGAGAAACCGCCATCACCGTAATCGCCGCCGCCATCGGCAACGCCATCTTCGACGCCACCGGCGTCCGCCTCCGCCAAATCCCCTTGACGCCGGAGCGCGTGAAAGAAGCCCTACGCGCTAGAGGATGAGATACTTTAAGCAGATCGAAGCTGAAAATTACATGGCCATTCTATAAGTCGGCGAGCGAAGTGATTGCCGAAGCGATGCGGCTTCTCGAACAACGTGACCGCATCTTCGCCGATAACAACGATAAGGTCCGGACGCGGATCGAGCAAGGCTGGCAATCCGCCCAGCGCGGAGACCTTCTCGATGGCAACGATGTGTTCGATCGCATCGATGCTGAACTCGAAGGTAGGGAACACGCCGCTCCTGAATGAGGCGATTCGTCCTCACCAAATTCGCAGAAGACGATCTGCACCAAATCAAGAACCACCTTGCCGAAAGAACCACCCTGCCGAGAAGGCGGGTGCCGCGATCGCCCGCCGGGTTATGAAGGAGATCCGCTTAGCGATGGATCTTCTCGGCGACCAGCCCGACCTGGGTCACGTTCGTGAAGATCTCACGAACCGGCCGCTTAAATTCTGGGCCGTCTTCTCCTATCTCATCGTGGACACTCCAACCTCGCGACCCATGCAAGTGATGCGGGTACTCCCTGGTGCTCGCGGGATGTCGAGCACTTGCTCTAGCAGTTGCGCTAGTGTAAACCCATGAAGATCCTGCTCGCCTTAGACGCCTCGCCCGCCAGTAAAGCCGCTCTCAACGCCGTTGCGAAGCGTCCCTGGCCCGCCGGTTCAAAGGTAGAAGTGCTCACCGTAGTCAACACCCTCGAACCCTGGGCCCTCGCCGTGATCGTCGAGGAAATGAAAACCCACGCCCAGCAACTCGTAGACGCCGGAACCACGCTTTTGCGCGCAAAAGGTCTGTCGGCAGATGCCGCAGTAGGCGAAGGCGACCCCAAACACGTCATCCTCGATCACGCCTCCTCCCTGGGCGCGGACCTCATCGTAGTCGGAGCGCACGGCATGACCGCCCTCGAACAATTCCTCCTAGGCAGCGTTTCGAAAGCAGTATTGCGCTTCGCCTCCTGCTCAGTCGATATCGTTCGCAACACTCCAATCAGCCCAGCTTTGAAGGTGCTGCTGGCCGTGGACGCCTCCGCCGCCTCGCAGTACGCTGCGGAATCGCTAGCCGCCCGCCCCTGGCCCGTCGGCACCGAAATCCGCGTGCTCAGCGCCGTCGAACTAGGCATGTCCGCCCTGCAAGGCGCTTTCGAAATCCCCTACCTCGACTCCAGGCATCTCGAGACGCAACGCGCCGCCGCCATGAAACGCACCGAAGACGCCATCGACTCCGCCCGAAAAACTCTGGAAGCCGCCGGCCTCACCACCTCCGAATCGATCTCCGTTCTGGACCAAGCCCCCAAACAGATCATCCTTCAGGAAGCCGCCGCCTGGCCCGCCGATTGGATCGTCCTCGGCTCCCACGGCAGCAGCGGCCTCAGCCGCTTCCTCATCGGCAGTACTTCTGAAACCGTAGCCACCCACGCCACCTGCTCCGTCGAAGTCGTCCGCAAGAAGTTGTGATAGTTTCTTACCTAGGAGAACCGCCTTTATGATGCATGGTAAGCTTACCGCGGGATTGCTGTTGTTTTCGTTAGCCGCTTGGGGACAAAACGCCTGTGACCAGATCAAGTCGCTAGCCTTCCCCGACACCGTAATCACCGCCGCTGAAATCGTCGCTGCCGGACCCTACAAACCGCCCGCCCAACCCGGCCCCGAGCAGCCCGCCTTGAACTTGCCCGCCCACTGCCGCATCGCCGCGACTCTCAAACCATCCTCCGATTCCGAAATCGGCATCGAAGTCTGGATGCCCGCCGGCGACTGGAACGGAAAATTCCAAGCCGTAGGCAACGGAGGCTGGGCTGGCGTGATCAGCTTCCAAGCCATGGCCCTCGCGCTGCAAGAAGGTTACGCCACAGCCTCCACCGACACCGGCCATCAGAGCAACGCCGGTGACGCCAGCTTCGCCCTAGGCCATCCCGAAAAAATCACTGACTTCTCCTACCGCGCCGTCCACGAAATGACCGTCAAAGCCAAAGCCATGATCAATTCCTACTACGGCCGCGCCCCACGCCTGTCGTATTGGAACGGCTGCTCCACCGGAGGCCGCCAAGGTCTCATGGAAGCCCAAAAATATCCCGAAGACTTCGACGGCATCATCGCCGGAGCCCCCGCCAACTACCAAACGCACCTGCACGCCTGGTCCGTAGCCATGGGAGTGGCCGCACTCAAAGACAAAACCAGCAACCTCTCCCCCGCGAATCTACGCCTGCTCCATCAAGCCGTGCTAGCCACCTGCGACGCCGCCGACGGCGTGAAAGACGGACTTCTAACCGACCCGCGACGCTGCCACTTCGATCCCTCAACGCTCCTCTGCGCCACCAACACCTCAGAAAACTGCCTGACCGCCCCGCAAGTCGAAGCCGTAAAGAAAATGTACACGCCCGTCAAAACCCAAAGCGGCACTCTCATCTTCCCCACCTTCGAACCCGGCAGCGAACTCGGCTGGACCGTCCTAGCCGGCGGTCCCGAACCCGCCAGCGTAGCCACCGGCACCTTCGCCTACCTGGTCTACAAAAACGCGAAATGGGACTGGCGCACCTTCGACGCCGAACGCGACACCGCGCTAGCCGACTCCACCGACATCATCAACGCCACCAAGCCCGACCTGTCGGCGTTCCAATCCCGCGGCGGAAAGCTGCTCATGTATCACGGCTGGAACGACCAGTTAATCGCCCCCGAAAACAGCATCAACTATTATTCGAGCGTCCTCGAACACATGGGACCCAACCAAGGCAACTGGTACCGCCTCTTCATGGCCCCAGGAATGATGCACTGCCGCGGCGGCCCCGGCCCCGATCAATTCAACGTCGTCGGAGCCATGGAACGCTGGGTAGAATCCGGCACCGCCCCCGACCAAATGCTCGCCGCCCACACCGCCGGCAACCGCGTCGACATGACCCGCCCCCTCTGCCCCTACCCCCAAGTAGCCCAGTGGACCGGCACCGGCAACACCGACGACGCCGCCAACTTCGCCTGCAAGAACCCGTAGGTCGGATGTCGCGCAACGAAACCCACTCACGCGAAAGCACTAGGAACGATAGGACGAAAACGGTTAGGTTTGTCTATGACCTTTTGCTAGGGTTCCTGTTTCTGTTTCTCTTGCTCTTTTGTTGCTTCAACGCTCCTCTGATAGCTCAAGCGACGGTTTATCCCGAGGATCAGCCAATCACATTGATCGGGACTTTGAAATTTGTCGACGGGTATGGTCCACCAGGGTACGGATTGATGAATGCTACCAAGAGCCGAGATATGAAGATCAGTTATTGGGCTCTGGAAATGCCGCTTGCAATCACGGTGCCGTGTAAGCCGAGTAAACCAGAGTTCGCTGAGAGCGAGTGCGGCTCAACGAAAATGGTTAGGCTTTTCTTCCCGGAACGAGGCGAAAAGACGAGTGGCGAATCGAAGGCGAGAATATTGATTGGCCGCAAAGTAACAGTAACGGGAAGACTCCACCGAAGAACTATGATGAGTGAGATCACACCGGTCTTTATGGACGAAATTAAGATTTCGACGAAATAGTCTCCAAAGAAAGAGAGGCCGAAACTCGGCGCGACTTCTTTGGGGCGAGCTGACTACTCCCGGCCAATGCGACGCATTCGGCGAAACGGGAGCATGACCGGAACGCGCCGCGCACGGCTGTGGAAGCCGCCGAGGCAGAAGGCGTATGATCGAGCAAGAGGTTATTATGACGGTCCGCGAAAATGTTCATCAGCTCATCGACACGCTCCCAGAGGACCGCCTAGTGGATGTACTCGACTATCTGGCGGATCTCAATGACACGGACGAGGTCAGCGCTGAAACCAAGACCGCTATCGGCGAAGGCCTCGAAGACATTCGAGCCGGCCGCACCATTACCATCGAGGAATACCGCCGTACCCGCGGACTGTGAAATACCGCGTCGAGCTTTCCAACCGCGGGACGCGCGACCTTGATCGCCTGGGCCGCGATGTTCAGCAGCGCATGATGAGGCGGCTCGAACAGCTCGCGCAAGACCCACACGATGCTCGCTTATCCGCTCCGCTCACCAACCAGGGAGGCTTGCGGAAGTCTCGAGTCGGCGGCTGGCGAATCCTCTTTACGTTGGACGACGAGAAGCGATTGCTGCAGGTCGTGACGATCGAACGCCGCGGGCAAGTGTATCAACGCATCTGAAGAAAGATCCGGGCGAGATGAAACAGACTTGTCCCCCTACCGCCCCGCCCTCTTCCCCGGCAACTCGAAAACCCAAATAGCCGCCGCCCGATCCGGATTCTGAATCTCCGGCACCAGCACCGGGAACGTAGCCGCCTGCGCCCCGCCATTCCCCACCCCAATCGCAATATACTGCTTCCCGTTCACGCTATAAGACACCGGAGCGTTACTAGGAACATCCCCCAACCGCGTCTCCCACAGCAGCTTGCCATTGGCGTCATCGTAAGCCCGGAAGTAGCGATCGATCGACCCGCTGAACACCACGCCCCCCGCCGTATCGAGCGCCCCCGTCGACTCCGGAGCCCGATGCCGCTCCGTCCACACCGGCTTGCGCGTCTCCATATTGATCGCCTCCAGCCGCCCGTACTTGCCATCGCTATCCGGCCGCGGCCGCAGCGCCCAGCGCACTCCGGTGGACAAGCTCCCGCGCCCGCCCGCGCCAACCGGAATCATGTCCATGCACGATTCCACCAGCGGCACATACATGATCTTGGTCTCGGCGTTGTACGACTCCGGCAGCCAGTTCTTCGCCCCGCCCGCGTGCGGACACACCATCTTCGACTCGCCGTCCCCCGGCACCAGCTTCAAATCGATGGTCTTCGCCCCCGTCTTCGGATCGATCGAAGTCACAATATTCTGCAGCCCCAAATCAATCGAGAAAACGTACTTGCCCGTGTCCGCCTCGAGCGCATCGTAAATAGCCTGCTTGCCCGAAGTGAGCACGACAGACTTCATCTGCCCGTTCACCGGCAGCTTCGTCACCACGCGCTCGAACACCCAATCCAGATCCCACTGATCGTTAGGCTGATGCTGGAAATACCACACCAGCTTGCCCGTATCAGGATTGATCGCGAGCGTCGAATCCGTGTACAGCCCGTCATTGGTAATGCCCGGCTGCTTCACCAAATTCCGCAGCGGACCCGTGTCGTAAGTCTGCGCCACGCCCCAGAACGTCAAGTTCAGCGCCGGATCGTAACTCCCCGCGATCCACGCCGACGCCCCGTTGCGCTTCTCGACAGGCAGCCCGTTCCAGCTATCGCCCCCCGGCTCACCCGGCTGCGCAATAGTATTAAATCTCCAAGCCTCTTTGCCGGACTGCGCGTCGAACGCCACAATATAGTTCTTCCCCGGAACGCGCCCGACAGTCCCGATCATCACCTTGCCCTTCGCAGTCAGCGGACCGCCCGTCAGCCGGAACCCTTCCTTAACGTCCGCAATCGGAGAATCCCACACCACTTTCCCGGTCTTCTCATCCAGGGCCACCATGTGAATGTCGGAGGTCGCCAAATAAATCTTGTCGCCGTAGATAGAAATGTTCCGCTTCACCGTCGGCTGCACTTCGTTCGGCAACTGCCGCGAATACTGCCACAGCAAATCACCGTTGGTAGCATCGATCGCCTGCACTTTATCGCCGAATCCGTAAACGAACATCACGCCATCATGAATCAGCGGCGTCGCTTCATTCGCTCCATTCGGCAGCGTCCAAGTAAACGCCATCCGCAAATCGCTCACATTCGCCTTCGTGATCTGCTTCAGCGGACTGAATCCCTGATAATCAAACGTCGCGCCGCCAAGTCAGCCAGTCCGAGGGCGATGGAGCCGCCAGCATGCTATCCGTAACCGGCGTAATCTTGTCCAGCGGACTCGCCTTCTTAGGCGCCGCCGGCAGCGACACGCCCGGCGACAACCCGCCGCCCGGACCCGCCGCAGGCCCCCCCGGAATCCGCATCGCCTTCAACGCGGCAGCATCGGAAGGCAGCGCCAATGTCCCCGCCCCAATCCGATTATTCGACAGCACATAAGCCAGCACCTGCGCATACGTCTCCGCGCCCAATCCGTTCGGACGATCCGGAGGCATCCGTGTGCTCATATAATTGAACACTTCGTCCGCCGCCTTCCCGCCCCACTTCTGCATGAACGGAGCCCCCTTCAGCGGAGGCGCAAATTCCCCATCATCTAAATTCTCGCCATGGCACGAAGCGCAAGCCTTCGCATAAACAGCCTTCCCCAAATCCGACTGCGCCGCCGTATAGCTCACCGGCGCCTGCCCCCGCGCCAACCCCGCGCAAATTAAAAGTACCGTCGACCACTTCATGAAATTCCCTCCAGCAACGCTCAAGCTTAACAAAGCCCTCTACCCTCGAAGCATTATGCCGACTCCTTGCGCAACGCGCAACCGCCAAAGTACCAAAATCGCTTTCTGAACCGCGTCGCGAATGTTATCCTGTAAGCTTCCGCTTGAGCAACGCAACCGACAACAGGGTAATCCAAAATTAAATGGCCATCGCGACCACCAATCCCGCCACGGGAGAGGTTCTGAAGACCTTCACCCCGCTCACCGCTTCGCAGATCGAAGCCAAACTAGCCCTCGCCGCCCAGACCTTTTCGACCTTCAAAAAACTCCCCTTCGCCGCCCGCGCCGCCATGATGAACAAGGCCGCCGACCTCCTCGAAGCCGAAAAAGAAGCCATCGCAAAATTGATGACTTTGGAGATGGGCAAGACCTTCAAGTCCGCCGTCGACGAAACCGTCAAATGCGCCTGGGCCTGTCGCTACTACGCCGAAAAAGCCGAAAAGTTCCTCGCCGATGAAATCGTCGACACCGGCGCCGCCAAGAGCTACGTCCACTACCAGGCCATGGGCGTGATCCTCGCCGTGATGCCGTGGAATTTCCCCTTCTGGCAAGTGTTCCGCTTCATCGCGCCCAGCCTCATGGCCGGTAACGTGGGCCTGCTAAAGCACGCCTCCAACGTCCCCCAGTGCGCCCTCAAAATTGAAGAAATCATGCAGCGCGCCGGCTTCCCCGAAGGCGCCTTCCAGACCCTCCTGATCGGCGCCAAACAGGTAGAGCCGCTCCTGCTCGACCCCCGCGTAGCCGCCGCCACCCTAACCGGCAGCGAAGGCGCCGGAGTCCAAGTCGGAGTAGCCGCCGCCAGCCACATCAAAAAAGTTGTCCTAGAACTAGGCGGCAGCGATCCCTTCATAGTGATGCCCAGCGCCAACCTCGACGACGCCGTAACCTGGGCCGTAAAAGCCCGCTGCGTAAACAATGGCCAGTCCTGCATAGCCGCAAAACGCTTCATCGTAGCCGAACCCATCGCCGATGAATTCGAGCGCCGCTTCGTAGCCGCCATGAAAGCCCTGAAACTAGGCGACCCCATGGATGCCTCCACCGAACTCGGCCCGCTAGTCAACGCCGAAGCCATCACCACTCTCTGCGCCGACATCCAGAAGTCGGTAGAAGCCGGAGCCAAAGTGCTCACCGGTGGCAAAGCCGTTGCCGGCAAAGGCTACTTCTTCGAGCCCACCGTTCTAACCAACATCCCCAAAGATTCCCCCGCCTACAAAGAAGAATTCTTCGGCCCCGTAGCCTCCCTCTTCCGCGTGAAAGACCTCGACGAAGCCATCCGCATCGCCAACGACACCCGCTTCGGCCTCGGCTCCAGCGCCTGGACCAACGACCCCGCCGAACGCGAGCGCCTGACCAACGAGCTCGACGCCGGCATGGTCTTCATCAACAAAATGGTAGCCTCCGACCCCCGCATGCCCTTCGGCGGCGTAAAATGGTCCGGCCACGGCCGCGAGCTAGGCGTCCACGGCATCCACGAATTCACCAACATCAAAACCGTCTGGATTGAGGGCAAACTCTAAACATGGCCAAGCTCGGATACATCGGATTAGGCGTCATGGGCGGCAATATGGTCGAACGCCTCCTCGACAAAGGCCACACCGTCACCGGCTACAACCGCACCAAATCGAAAGCGCAGCCCCTGATCGACAAAGGCATGAAGTGGGCCGACACCCCCGCCGCCGTCTGCGCCGCCTCCGACGTCGTTCTCTCGATGGTCACCAACTCCGGAGCCCTCACCGAAGTCGCCGAAGGCCCCAACGGAGTCCTCAGCGGAATCGGCGCCGGCAAAGTTTGGATCGACATGAGCACCGTCAGCCCCGCCCTAGCCCGCCCTCTAGCGGCCAAGGTTCGCGAAAAGGGCTCGGATATGGTCGACGCCCCCGTCTCCGGCAGCGTCATCACATTACAGCAAGGAAAACTTTCCGTCATGGTCGGAGGCCGCACCGAAACCTTCGAGCGCGTCAAACCCCTGCTCCTCGACATCGGACCCAAAGTGACCCACGTAGGCGACAACGGCCTCGCCCTAGTGATGAAAATTTCCTGCAACCTGAGCCTGGCCGTTCAAATGTTAGCCTTTTCCGAAGGCGTCCTGCTAGCCGAAAAGAGCGGTATCAAACGCGAAGTAGCCGTCGACGTACTAACCCACAGCGTAATCGGCTCGCCCATGGTCCAATACCGCGGGCCTTTCGTACTGAACATGCCCGACGAAGCCTGGTTCAACGTAAATATGATGCAGAAGGATATGCTGCTGGCGCTGGAATTAGGCCGCCAAGTAGACGTGCCCCTGCCGACAACAGCCGTAACCAATGAGATGCTGACAGCCGCCCGCGGCATGGGCCTGGCCGAAAAAGATTTCGCGATTCTGTTCGAAACTCTAGCCCGCATGGCAGGAGTATCCAAAGGATAGGTTTCCCCATTTGGAGATAGTGCATGGCAATAAAACATTTCGGATCGATGGCCGTAGATTGGGAGCAGCGAATTAACTTCGACCGCCTCCGCACCGAGCGACTGGCCCGCGCCAAATCGCTGTTAGAAAAGTCCGAGATGGGCGCGCTCCTGTGCTTCGACATGAACAATGTGCGCTACCTCACCGCAACGCACATCGGCACCTGGGCGCAGGATAAAATCAGCCGCTTCGCGTTACTCGCGCAAAACGACGAACCGATCTTGTGGGATTTCGGTTCCGCCGCCCGCCACCACCAGCAGAACTGCCCCTGGCTAGGCGACCGCTCCCGCGCCGGAATCCCGCTCTTGCGCGGGGCCATGTCGCCCGAAATGGGCCGCGCCGAAGACGTAGCGAAAAAAATCAAGACCGAACTCGAGATGCGCGGCCTCCAAAACGAGCCCGTCGGCATCGACATCGTGGAGCCCCCCATCCTCTTCGCCCTGCAAAAGCTAGGCATCAAAGTAATCGACGGCCAGCAATTGATGTCCGACATCCGCGAAATCAAAACGCAAGACGAAATCCTGCTGCTCAACCACTCCGCGATGATGGTCGACGGCGCCTATCACGAGCTTTACCACGCCATGCGCCCCGGCTTCAAAGAAAACGAAGCAGTCGGCCTCGTGAATAAATATCTCTACGACAACGGCTCCGAATATGTAGAAGGCGTCAACGCCATCTCCGGCGAACGCTGCAGCCCGCACCCGCACGTCTTCTCAGACCGCGCCCTGCGCCCCGGCGACCCCGTTTATTACGACATCCTCCATTCCTACATGGGCTACCGCACCTGCTACTACCGTACCTTCACAGTCGGCTACGCCCCGCAAGGAATGATCGACGCCTATACCCGCTGCCGCGAATACCTCGACGCGGCAATAGCTTTGGTCAAACCGGGTCGCACAACAGCCGAGATAGCCTCCGTCTGGCCCAAAGCCCAGGAATTCGGATTCCCCAACGAAGAAGCCGCCTTCGCCTTACAATTCGGCCACGGCATCGGCCTTGCCATCTGGGAAAAGCCCGTCATCAGCCGCCTGGTCTCGATCGAACATGCCCACGTCATCAAGCCCGGCATGGTGTTCGCGCTCGAAACCTTCTGGCCCTCGAAAGACGGCTGGCGCGCCGCCCGCATCGAAGAAGAAATCGTGGTCACTGAAACCGGAGCCGAAGTCATCACCCGCTTCCCCGCCGAAGAATTGCTGGTGGTCGGCAAAAAGTATTTCACCGTGCACGGGCCTCTCACGACTATCCGCGAAGATAATCCCGAGCCCAGCGCACGCATCCAGCAAATGATCGACGAAGGCGCCCGCGAACTAGCGGCGCTGAAATAAATTCATAAGAGAAAGAGAAATATGGCTTATAAAAACTTAGAAGAAGCGTTACAGGCAGCCGGGAACCCGGTTAAAATGCTGCGGAATTCGCAGATCGGTCCCTATGCCTTTCCCGTGGTGAAGCATGAATTCACCAACTGGAGAGATGAACAAAGTTCGTGGCGCAATGGCTGCGCGCTGTTCGATCAGTCGCACCACATGACGGATCTATACGTCGAAGGGCCCGACGCCCTGAAAGTTTTCTCCGACCTCGGCGTCAACAGCTTCAAGACCTTCAAAGTCAACCAGGCCAAGCAATTCGTCTGCTGCACCCCCGATGGCTACGTGATCGGTGACGCCATCCTGTTCTACCTCGGCGAAAATAAATTCAACCTGGTAGGCCGCCCGCCCGCCGCCGATTGGGTTCAGTTCCACATCGAGACCGGCAAGTACAACGCCAAGGCAACCCGTGACCAGCGCTCCGCCGAAGGACAAGGCGTCCGCCTCGCGTACCGCTTCCAGGTGCAAGGCCCGAACGCCCTGAAAGTCATGGAGAAAGCCATCGGCTCCGCTCCCCCCGACATCAAATTCTTCAACATCAGCGACATTAAAATCGCCGACAAAACCGTGCACGCCCTGCGCCACGGCATGGTCGGCCAACCCGGCTGGGAACTCTACGGCCCCTGGGACGAACGCGACATCGTTCGCAACGCCATCCTCGAAGCCGGCAAAGATCTAGGCATCCGCCAGGTAGGCGCGCGCACCTACCCGACCAGTTGCCTGGAGTCCGGCTGGATCCCCTCGCCGCTCCCCGCCATCTA
This sequence comes from Bryobacterales bacterium, assembly GCA_963745995.1. GTDB lineage: Bacteria > Acidobacteriota > Terriglobia > Bryobacterales > Bryobacteraceae > Palsa-187. The sequence continues at coordinate 710,115 of CAVUZF010000003.1, read as the reverse complement.
CACCGGCGAAAAAACCAAAGCCTTCCGCGAGTGGCTAAAAGGCACCAGCTACCCCGCCACCGCATCCCTAGGCGGCAGCTTCTACTCCGATAAGATCGAAGATTATTACTTGACGCCCTACGATCTCGGCTACGGCAACTTCGTCAAATTCGACCACGAATTCATCGGCAAAGAAGCCCTCGAGAAAATCGTCAACAACCAGAAGCGCAAAAAAGTAACGCTGGTCTGGAACGGCGAGGACGTCGCGAAAGCCCAGGCCACCATGTTCCACAGCGGCGGCGATCCCGTGAAATATATCGACATGCCGCTAGCCAACTACGCCACGCTTCCCTACGACAAAGTAGTGAAGGACGGCAAAACCGTAGGCGTTTCCACCTACACCGGCTACACCTATAACGAACGCGCCATGATCTCCCTGGCGATGGTCGACGTAGCCTTCGCCGAGCCCGGCACGCAAGTCACGCTGGTATGGGGCGAAGAAGGCGGCGGCTCCACCAAGCCCACCGTCGAGCGCCACAAGCAAACTGAAATCCGCGCCACGGTAGCCCCCGCGCCCTACGCCGAGGTTGCCCGCGTAGCCTACCGGCCGAAATGAAACTCACAAATGCGGTAGCGCTAATCACCGGCGGAAGCGCCGGCATTGGCTATTCCATAGCCAAAACACTTTCTGAAAGTGGAGCCCGCGTAGCCATCACCGGACGCGATACGGGACGCCTGGCCGAAGCCGCGAAGGCTCTAGGCGTCACTCCCATTCAGGCCGACGTCGCCAAAGAAGCCGACGTAGAACGCACCTACCAAGAAGTCCTAGCCAAGTTCGGCGACCTGGACATTCTGATCAACAACGCAGGTATCGGCACATTCAAACCCCTGGTCGACATCGAAAAAGCCAACTTCGACGCCATCTTCGCCACCAACGTCACCGGAGCCATGCTGATGGCCCGCGAAGCCGCCAAGATCTTCATCAAACGCAACCGGGGGAACATTATCAACATCGCTTCCACCGCGAGCCACCGCGGCGCACCCAACGGCACCGCGTATTACGCCAGCAAGTTCGCCCTCCGCGGCATGACTGAATGCTGGCGCACGGAATTAAGGAAACACAACATCCGCGTGATGCTAGTAAACCCGAGTGAAGTGTTAACCAACTTCGCCGCCACCGCCGGCATCCCCCAAAAAGCCAACGACAGCAAACTCCGCGGCGAAGAAATCGCCCACGCCGTAAAAGCCATCCTGGAAATGGACGACCGCGGCTTCACCACCGAACTCTCCGTCTTCGCCACCAACCCCATCGACTAGAACATTCTCGATCAGGGAGCCAACGCCTTCCCCCGCGTCTCCGGCAACAGAAACGCCGCGACCGCCATGGTGGCGTAAGCCGCCCCCGCGAAAATTCCAATCGCCTGCCCCAGCGCCATCTTCGCCGACAACACCCCCACCAAAGTCGGAAACAACGCCCCCGTGGCCCGCCCGACGTTATAAGTAAACCCCTGCCCCACGCCACGCACCCGCGTCGGAAAATGTTCCGTAAAGAACGGCCCCATCGCGCTAAACACGCCGGAAGCAAAGAATCCCAACGGGAATCCCAGTAACAACATAGCGCCATTACCGAAAGAAAAACTTGTATAGGTGACCGCTACCGTTCCCGCCCCGATTGCGAACACCAAAAACGTCATCCGCCGACCGATCTTGTCCGCCAGTATCCCCCCACTCAAGTACCCGAAAAACGCCCCCGCAATCGACACCGCCAGGTACCCAGTCGAGTCCAGCACCGACAGTTTCCGTTCTGTACGCAAGAAAGTCGGCAGCCAAGTCGTAACGGCGGAATAGCCGCCCTGCGCCCCAGTGCCCAACAATCCACCGAGCACCGTGACGCGCAGCAACGGCGGCCGGAAGATTTCGAGAAACGATGGTTTGTCACCGCTCGCCGCCAGCTCCGCCCGCGACTTCAAGTAAACCTCTGGCTCTTCGACGTAACGCCTTACAAAGAAAACCAGTAACGCAGGCAGAATACCGATCAGAAATAACGCGCGCCAAGCCACCGCCGCCGGCATGATGGAGAAGAACACCGCGTACAACACCGCCGCCACGCCCCAGCCCACCGCCCACCCCGCCTGCATCACGCCCAGCGCTCTCCCGCGATACTCCGGCCGCATCACCTCGCCCAGCAGCACCGCCCCCGCCGCCCACTCGCCACCAAAGCCCACGCCCAACAGCGCCCGCACCAAAAACAATTGCTGATAATTCTGCGCGACGCCCGAAAGAAAAGTGAACACCGCGAACCAGGTGATCGCGACTTGCAGCGTCCGCACACGTCCATAGCGATCCGCCACCCATCCCGCCACCCATCCGCCCACGGCCGACGCCAGCAGCGCCGCCGTCCCCAACACCCCCGCCTGCGCGCGCGTGATCCCCCAGGTAGCAATCAAGGTAGGAATGACGAAGCTGTACATCTGGACGTCCATTGCGTCGAGCGCCCATCCGCCCACGCAAGCCCCAAATGCACTACGTTCTTTAGAAGTGAGTGTAGAGATCCAGCCGAGCGCGCCCGTGTCGCGTGCAGCCAGCATGTGCGATCCTCAAGCCGCGAGCGACTTGCGCACCGTCTCGGCAATCCGCTCGATGCTTGGAATCGCCAGGTCTTCCAAGCGTTCCGCCGCAGGCAGCGGAATATGCGGAGTGGTAATGCGCACCGGAGGCCCGTCCAGGCTATAGAACGCTTCGTCGACCACGATCGAAACCAGCTCCGCTCCCCACCCGCATAGCCGCGGATTTTCCTCCACCGTAAACAACCGGCTCGTGCGCCCCACCGATTCCAAAATAGTCTTGGTATCGATCGGCACCAGCGACCTTACGTCGATCACCTCGACGTTGATCCCATGCTCCGCCTGCAGCTTCTCAGCCGCCGCCAGCGCGCGTGGAACCATCAATGCCAGCGCCAGAACGGTAGCGTCTTTCCCCGGACGCACGATCTTCGCGCTGCCCAACGTATCGACGATTTCCCCGTCCTCCACTTCACCCTTAGCCGCGTAAAGCCCCTTGTGCTCGAAGAAAATCACCGGGTCCGGATCGCGCACCGCCGCCGCCATCAACCCGACCACATCGCGCGGGTTCGACGGAGCCACCACCTTCAGCCCCGGAATCATCATGCACCAGTTCTCGACGCTCTGGCTATGCTGCGCGCCGAAGCGCACCGACCCGCCATTGCCCGTACGTACCACCAGCGGACACTTCACCTGCCCGTTCGTCATGTACCGGCTCTTCGAAAATTCGTTCGCGATGTAGTCAAAACACACCGCGATGAAATCCGAAAACATGATCTCCGCGATCGGCTTCAGCCCCGTCATCGCCGCACCCATGGCAGCGCCCAAAATCGCCTGCTCGGAAATCGGAGTATCGCGCACCCGCATGGGCCCAAACTGCTCCAGCAACCCGACGGTAGCTTTGAACACGCCGCCAGCCTTGGCGATGTCCTCTCCCAAGAACACCACGTCCGAATCGCGAGCCATCTCCTGCGCAATCCCGCGCGCCACGGCGTCGCGATACGTTAATTCCGCCATGAGGAGCCCCCATCCGCGTAAACGTCCGTGTAAAGAATGTCGAGCGATGAAGGCGGCGCCGCCTTGCAAGCTTCCGTAGCCTGATCGACCACTGCCTTCACCTCGGTTTCGATGGCCGTAATCTTCTCTTGCGCCACGCCGGTATCGAGCAGCCGCTGCCGGTAGATCTTAATCGCGTCGCGATTCTGCTTCCAATATTCCAGCTCTCCCGCTGGCCGGTACTTCGCTGGATCGGCCCGCGAATGCCCGCTATAACGATAGGTTTTGAATTCCAGCAGCGCCGGCCCGCCGCCCGCGCGCGCCTTGTCGATCGCCGTTTTAGCAATGCGATAAACCACATCCGCATCCTGCCCGTCCGCAATGATCGACTCAAGCCCATAAGCGCAAGCCCGCCCGGCCGCTGGATCCGCCACCGCCGTCACTTCACTATTGAGCGTGTATTCCATGTACAAATTGTTCTCGCAAACAAACACCACCGGCAGCTTCCAGATCACCGCGAAATTCAATGCTTCATGGAACGCGCCAATATTGGTCGTGCCGTCTCCGAAGAAACACACCGACACATCGCCGGCGTTCTTGTACTGCGAGCGCCAAGCCGCCCCGCAAGCAATCGGCAAATGCGCGCCGATGATCGCGTAAGATCCCATCACACCGTGCTCGACGGAGGTCAAGTGCATCGACCCGCCCTTGCCCCGCAGTAGCCCGTTGTCGCGGCCCATCAACTCGCCCAACACCTTTTCAATCGACACCCCGCGCGCGATCGTATGCGCATGCCCGCGATAGGTGCAGAAGCTAAGATCGCCCTTCTGCATGGCCGCCGCGCACCCCGCCGCGATTGCCTCCTGCCCCAGCGAAAGGTGGCTCGTTCCCTTCACAAGACTCTGCAGGAACAAGTCGTAAGCCCGCTGCTCTGCCTCACGGATCTCGACCTGCAAACGATACATCCGCAGCCGTAGAGCTTCGTCGATCTCCACCTCGCCCACAACGATAGCCGGTGCCGCAGCCTGAGTAATAGTGTTAGACATGATTAAGACCCCAAACAGGGTATTGTAGCAAAGCGTTACATAGCGCCTGGATTTTCCAGGCTCCTCCACAAGTACCAGCTAGCTACGCTGCAGTAAGGGTGCCAGGCCTCCGCGATCCGTTCCATTTCCGCCGGCTTAGGCAGCTCCGCCAGCCCATAAGCTTTCTTCATTGCCGCCCGCACCGCCAAATCCCCCACCGGCAATACATTCGGACGCTGCAGCGCGAACATCAGGAACATTTGCACGGTCCACACGCCCACGCCCTTCACCCGCGTCAGCGTTTCAATGATGGCCGCGTCTTCCATCTCCGGCAGCCGCTCAAATTGAATATCGCCATCCCGAGTAAGCCGCGCAAGCTCCCGAATATAAAGCGTCTTCTGCTTGGATAACCCCACAGCGCGCATCTTCTGCGGCCGCAGCTTCAAGATCGACTCCGGAGTCATCGGATTTACCTTCGCCGCCTCCGCGAGCCGGTTAAAAATGGTCAGCGCCGCCTTCCCGTTCAACTGCTGATACACGATCGAGCGCACCAGCGTCTGAAACACCGGGTCCCGGTACCCCACGCGGTAAGGGCCGGCCTTGGCGATGATCGCCGCCATCACCGGATCTTTTTTCAAGTGATTTATTGCTTTTCGCATGGAACTCAATCCAGCTTCCAGACATCCTACATTGTAAGTATGAAGCGCCTAACTGTGCTCGGTTTGTGTCTGGTTCTCGCGGGTACCGTGGTTGTCCTGGCTCAAGATGAGCCGATCCGCGTCGACGTAAACCTGGTGAGCATCTTCGCCAGCGTCCGCGGTAAGAACAACGCCCTGATCAGCAATCTCGAAAAGAGCGACTTCAAAATCTATGAAGACGCCAAGGAACAGGAGATCAAAAACTTCACCCGCGAGACCGACCTGCCGCTCACGCTCGGCCTCTTAGTCGACACCAGCTCCAGCCAGGAACGTCTGATCGACACCGAACAGCGCGCTGCCTCGCAGTTCTTTTCCAAAGTCATCCGCGAGAAAGACCAGGCGTTTCTCATCCAATTCGGAGCCGAAGCCGAGCTCTTGCAGGACCTGACCAACTCTACGCGCTCCCTGCAAAAAGGCCTGCAGCAGCTACGCCTGAGCGTCCCCGTAGGCGGCCTGCATCCCGGCCCCGTCCCCACCATGCAGAATCAAGCCGGCACGATTCTTTACGACGCCGTCTATCTAGCCGCCAACGACGAACTCAAGCATGAAGTCGGCCGCAAAGCCATCATCCTGATCACCGACGGCGTCGACACCGGTAGCAAAATCACCCGCGACAAAGCCATTGAAGCCGCCCAAAAAGGCGACGTCATGATCTACAGCATCTTCTATCAGGATCGCGCCGCATACGGCGGCGGCTTTGGCACCATCAGCCTGGGCGGCGGCGCAGGCGAAAGCGAGCTGCGCCGCATGTCGTCCGAAACCGGAGGCCAAGTATTCAAAGTCGACCGCAGCCACTCACTCGATGACATCTTCAAAGAGCTGCAAGACGAAATGCGCTCGCAATACGCCATCACCTACCAGCCACCCAACCCCAAACGCGACGGCAGCTATCACAAAATCGACATCAAGCTAGCGAACAAAGATTACAAACCTCAAGCCCGCAAAGGCTACTACGCCATAGAGCCCGAAAACTAGCGCTCGGGATACAACCACGCCGGATACCGCTCCCGCAGCGGCCCAATCTTTCGCCCCACCGCATAGCTGCGGTCCTGTTCCGTCTCCAGCAGCGTCACATCGAGACCGCAATTTTCCAACAACGCCCGGATTTGGCTGGACGTGCCTCGGCGCGTAGTAAACACTAGATGGCAACCGGGCCTTAGGATGCGATGAATTTCGTCCATCATATACATGGGGTCATGAGTTAACGTTTCCAGAACATCCACGCAAACAATGGTCTTGAAATGCGCGCTGGGATAGGGGTAAAAGTCGCGTTCCAGGTCGAAGCGGTCTACTTGCCACGCGAAGCCGTTAGCCTCACGGCTTTCCACGTGCCCGGCCTTGCCCGGAGCGCAGCCGCGCACATGACCGTATCCCAGGTGGGAGTACAGCAGCGGTGAGATGTCCGTCCGCGCCGTCATATCGAGGATATAATCTCGCGGTCCGCCGGGTGGAATCACACTGAGAAGTTTGTCGCGAGTAAGCACTTAAGAAATCAGTGTAGCGGCACCACGGACAACTAGCGATACTTGTCTCAATGGATCTCGCCGCTTGGGAGCAGCGCTATCGCGCGCACGAAGAAACCTCTGAGTTGTCGCCCCATCTGTTGGTCATCGAAACTGCGAGTTTCCTCCCCCCGGGCCGCGCGCTGGACCTAGCCTGCGGCACCGGCCGCAACGCGCTATGGCTAGCCCAACACGGCTGGAGCGTCACCGCCGTCGACGGCTCCCCCACCGCCATTGAAATCCTTCGACAACGCGCCGGAGACTTGCCCATTGCAACAAAAATCGTCGATCTCGAAGACTCCACCTTCGCCATCGCGCCCGCCAGCTACGACTTGATCGTCATCTGCTATTACCTCGAACGCAAGCTCTTCGAACCCGCCAAGCGCGCTCTGGTCCCCGGCGGCGTCCTCATCGCCATCGCGTTGCTCGCTGAAACCGGCAAAGATAATTCGTTTCGCGTCGAGCCCGGCGAACTCCCCCGATACTTTGACGGCTGGGAAATTCTCCACCACCGCGAAGGCCGCGACGTCTGGCAGCACGACGTAGCCGAGATCGTCGCCCGCAAGCCCATCTGAGATACACTTACTTGGTTTATGCCAAAGCTCCGCCTCACCATGGCGTGCTGGAATTACGACCGCACCCGCGCCCTCATGGACGGCCGCATCCCCATCGAAGGCGTCGAGCTTAACTACCTCAACCTGGTTGTCGAAGAAACTTTCTTCCGCATGATGCGCAACCAGGAATTCGATGTCGCCGAGATGTCGCTCTCTTCCTATACGCTCTCTTTATTCCGCGACCCCGCTCCCTTCATCGCCATCCCCGTCTACCCGTCGCGCTCCTTCCGCCACTCCGGCATCTTCGTGAACGCGGACGCGGGCATCCGCGAGCCGCGCGACCTGATCGGCAAACGCATCGGCAACCCCGAATACCAATTAACCGCCAACGTCTGGATTCGCGGCATTCTCAGCGATGAATACGGCGTCCCCATCGACAGCGTGCGTTATTTCCGCGGTGGTCTGGAGAACCCCGGCCGCATCGAAAAAGCCGCCGTGTCGTTGCCTCCTGCCATCCACATCGAAGACATCCCCGAAGACAAAACGCTGGCGAAGATGCTCGAATCGGGCGAGATCGACGCCATCTACGCCCCGCGCGCGCCCTCCACGTTGTACAGCAATCCCGCAAAAGTCCGCCATCTCTTTCCCGATTACGCTGCCGCCGAACGCGCCTACTATCTGAAGACGAAAATCTTCCCCATCATGCACGTCATCGCCATCCGCCGCGAAGTGTATGAGCAGAATCGCTGGGTCGCGCAATCGCTCTACAAAGCCTTCGCCGCCGCACAAAAAGAAGTCTACGCCGACCTCCACGAATTCGCCGCGCTCAAATTCATGCTCCCCTGGCTGATCCCGCACGTCGAAGAAACCGAGCGCCTCATGGGCCGCGACTTCTGGCCCTACGGCTACCAGTCCAACTTCGAAACGCTCCGCACCTTCCTGCGCTATTCCTTCGAACAAGGCCTATCGAAGCGCCTCTTAGAGCCAAAAGAGCTATTCGCATCCGAAACTCTGGAATCGTTTAAGATCTAATGAAACTGACGCGCGGCGACATCGACGCCACCATCGCCCAAGTCGGTTTCAACGTTGCGCAAATGATCATCCCCGTATTCCTGCTAGCCCCCGCCGGAATCCCCTTCGAGTTCAGCGTCACGCACCTGCTTCCCGGCTACGCGCTTGGTTTCCTAGTCGGCTCTCTCGGCCTGTGGGCCGCCGCCATCCGCCTGTCACGCCGCGAGAAGCGTGACGACGTAACCGCGCACGTCTACGGCAACAACGTCCCCGCGATCATCGCTTACACGCTGGCCATCATGCTGCCGGTGTATCTCGAAACGCACGACGCCGAACAAGCCTGGCGCATCGGCGCAGCCGCCGTGATCTGGACCGGCCTCATCAAACTAGCCGCCTGCCCCTTCGCCAACATCATCCGAAAATTAATTCCGCAGCCCGCCGCCATGACTGTTTTCGGAGCCGCCATGTACAGCTACCTCGCGCTCGTCCTCCTGCAACGCGTCTTCGACCAACCCATCGTCGGCCTGATCGCACTAGCCATCGTTATCACTGCGGTCCTCGCCGGCGTGCCCATCACGCGTCACCGCATCCCGCCGTTTTTAGTAGCGTGGCTGATCCCGCTAGCCGTAGGCGTTGCCCTCGGCTACGTGCATCCCGCGTGGCCCGCACTGCGCCCGACGCTCCCGTTAGTCGCATCGCTCGGACCCTTGTTCGCGCTCCCCCAAGCCATCCCGTACCTGTCCGTGATCGCCCCTATGGCGATCTATCATGTGCTGCAAGACATCGCCTCGGTAGCCGGAGCCAGCGCCGCCGGCGACGACTACGACGTCCGCGAAATTCTTTTCTGGGACGGCCTCGGCACGCTCATCTGCGGCGCCGCCGGCAGCACCGTCGCCCCCGTCGTCTACGCGCTTCATCCGCCCTACAAACATATGGGCGCGCGCATCGCGTTCTCATTCTGGACGCCGCTCTTCTTCGCATTAATCGTGATCTCAGGATTGAGCCTGTTTATCGCGCAACTGTTCCCCTGGTCGATTCTCGGCGCCATGATCGCCTACATCGCCATCGGCGTTGGCATGGCTACGCTGCGCCGCGTCGATCCGAAATATTTAAGCGCCGTGCTCCTCGGATTCGTCCTCACAACGGGAGCAGTCGTCGCCGCCGACGTCAACTCCGCGCTCCCCGCGCTCGGCCTTTCCGCCGCGAATACGCAAGTACAGGCCGCCTTGAACCGCACCATTTATTGGACCTCCGTGCAAGGCCTGGGCAACGGATTCTTGTTTCTAGTGCTCGTCATCGCCTCCGTGCTCACCGAATTAATCAACCGCAACTTCGCACGCGCCGCCGCCTGGTGCTGCATTGCAGCGCTGTTTTCATGGTTCGGATTAATGCACTCCGCCATCATGCGTTGGGGCGCGCAGCCGCAATACGCCATCGGTTGGATCTGCGCCGCCGCCATCGTTTACTCCGCCCGCCGGTGGCGCGGTGATGATAGGATGACCGCATGAAGAAATCGCTAGCGCGCCGCCGCTTCCTGCAAGGCACCGCCGTCGGCGCCGCCGCCGCCGTGGTTCCCCTCCCCTCGAAGGCGCAAACCCCGCAGCCCGCCGCGCCTACGCCGCTCTCGAAAGCCGCCGAGACGCAAACGCCTCCGGCATTAGAAGTCCTCACCGCCGATCGCCCCGGATCCGATTTCATGGTCGACATTCTGAAGTCGCTCAACATCGAATACGTGTGCGCAAACCCCGGCTCCAGCTTCCGCGGACTGCACGAATCGCTGGTTAACTACGGAGGCAACAAAAATCCCGAGCTCATCACTTGCTGCCACGAAGAAGCTTCGGTAGCGATGGCCCACGGCTACGCCAAGATCGAAGGCAAGCCGCTCGCCGTGATGCTGCACGGCCCCGTGGGCTTGCAGCACGGCGCCATGGCGATCTACAACGCTTATTGCGACCGCGTTCCCATCGTCCTGCTGGTGGGCAACGCGCTCGACGCGACCCAGCGCCGCCCGGGAGTCGAATGGGTGCACAGCGCTCCCGACGCCGCCGCCATGGTTCGCGACTTCGTCAAGTGGGACGACGTCCCCATCTCGCTCACGCACTTCGCCGAGTCGACTGTGCGCGGCTACAAGATCGCGATGACGCCGCCCATGATGCCGGTGCTGATCGTAGCCGACGGCGACTTGCAAGAGCATCCCATGGAAGCGGCACTACACGTGCCCAAGCTCCCCGCGACGATGTCCCCGCCGCAAGGCGACTCCGCAGCCGTTGCCGAAGTCGCGCGCCTGCTGATCGCCGCGCAAAATCCGGTGCTGGTTGCCGATCGCGCCGCACGTACGCCCGCCGGCATGAAACTGCTGGTGGACCTCGCGGAAACCTTGCAAGCACCTGTCATCGATCAATGGGGCCGCTTGAATTTCCCAGTGCGCCATCCGCTGAATCACACCGACAACGCGCGCGCCCTGATCGCCAACGCCGACGTCATTCTAGGACTCGAACTCACAGACTTCTGGGGCACCGTCAACGCCTATCGCGATCAACTGGTGCGCACCTCGCGCTCCGCCATCAAGCCGGGAACGAAACTCATTAGCATCACCGCCGGCGACCTCTACGCGAAGGGCAACATGCAGGACCTTCAGCGCTATCCCGAAGTCGACTTGGCGATTCAAGCCGACGCCGAAGCCACGCTGCCGTCGTTGATCGAAGCCGTCAAGCGCCAACTCACCGCCGATCGCAAGCGCGCCTTCGCGGACCGCGGCGTAAAACTCGCCGCCGCTCGTCAAAAACTTTTAGAGCAAGCGCGCAGTGCAGCCGCCTATGGTTGGGACGCCAGCCCCATCAGCACCGCGCGCCTGTGCGCCGAACTTTACGGGCAAATCAAGAACGAAGACTGGTCGCTCGCGTCCTCTCCCAACTTCGTCAGCAACTGGCCGCTGCGATTGTGGGATATAACGAAGCCCTATCAATTCATCGGCGGCTCGGGCGGCTACGGCGAAGGTTACGGAGCGCCCTCCTCGACTGGCGCCGCGCTCGCCAATCGCAAGCATGGCCGCATCACCGTCGCGATCCAAAATGACGGCGATCTCATGTATTCGAACGGCGTCCTGTGGACTGCGGCGCATCACCGCATCCCCTTGCTGAGCGTGATGCATAACAACCGCGCCTATCACCAGGAAGTGATGCACGTGCAGCGCATGGCCGCCCGCCACCAGCGCGGCATAGCGCAAGCCGGCATCGGGACAACACTTACCGATCCGAATATCGATTACGCGAAGGTCGCGCAAGGCATGGGCGTCTTCGCCGAAGGACCCATCACCGATCCCAAAGATCTGGGCCCCGCCATCGCCCGTGCGCTAGCCGTAGTGAAGCGCGGCGAACCCGCATTGGTCGACGTCGTCACGCAGCCGCGCTAGGAGAAAACATGGCCGTAAACCCGCTCATCGCCGACCTCGTTGTCGCGAACCACATCCTTTACGATCAAGGCGTCGTAGACGGCTTCGGGCACGTCAGCGTGCGCAGCGATCAACGCAAGGATCGCTATTTCCTGGCCCGCAACATGGCGCCGTCGTCGGTCGAAGTCGACGACATTCTCGAATACGATCTCGAATCGAGCCCCGTCAACGCGGCCGGCCGCCGCTCGTATCTGGAGCGCTTCATCCATGGCGAAGTTTACCGCGCGCGCCCCGACGTGATGGCCGTGGTACACAACCACTCGGCTGCCGTGATTCCGTTTACGGTTTCCGCCGCGCAATTGCGGCCGGTCTTCCACATGGGTGGATTCCTGCGCGACATCAAGAAGTACGACATCCGCCTGATCACCGGCCGCATGACCGACATGTTGATCCGCGACCATGATCTGGGCCACACGCTGGCGCTGACGCTCGGCAATTCGCCAGTAGCGCTGATGCGCGGTCACGGCGTGACGGTTGTCGGAGCGAGCCTGAAGGAAGTAATGTTCCGCGCCGTCTACACCGAAGTGAACGCGCGCGTGCAGATGCAGGCCATGGCGCTCGGCCCCGTCGAATATCTTTCCGAGGAAGAAGCCGAGCTCGCCGAGAAAGCCAATTCCGGCCAATATGACCGCCCTTGGGGATCTGTGGAAAGGGCAAGCGCTAGCCAAGCGAAAAGGCTAGCCCCAAACCTTGCGCGCAGTCTCAACCACCAGTTCCAGCTTGCGCCATTGATCGTCGATCGTCAGTAAATTTCCTGCCGCCGTCGATGCGAAGCCGCACTGCGTGCTGATGGATAAATTCTCCAGCGTCATGAAGCGCGCGGCCTCATCGATGCGCCGCCGCAGGTCGTCGAGCGATTCCAGTTTTGCGGCCTTCGTGGTGATCAACCCGAGCACTACTCGCTTTCCCTTCGGGACCAAACGTAGCGGCTCGAAGCCGCCGGAGCGTTCGGTGTCGTACTCCAGGAGAAACGTATCCACTTCGATCTGGCCGAACAATTTCTCGGCAATCTGGTCGTAGCCACCTTCGGTATACCAGCGGCTGCGGTTGTTACCGCGGCAGACGTGCAGCGCCATGGTCGTGCCGTTTCCCTGCCCGGCGCGCAGCGCCACGTTGTCGCCCTCGATGGCTTCCGTCAATTCACGATCCGGATCCAAACCCTTCGCGCGAAACTGCTCGCGCGCCTGCGGGTCCAGGTAATGCGAATAATACGGCGCATCGAACTGAATGTAAGGAACGCCTTCGCTCACCAGCCAAGCCACTTCATCGCGCACGATCTCGGTCAGATCGCGCAAGAGGTCGGCGTGCGCCGGATAAAATTTATCCGTAACGCCCGCGGCGTAACTCGCGACCATGAAATTGGACGGCGCGGGGACGGTCATCTTGAAAGGTCCGCCTGCGGACTTCTTTAGAAACGGCACCTCGTGCCCGGTGAGTTTGCGGACCTTGCGCAGCTTCGCAATCACGGCGCTGGCGTTGGTAGCTTCCGCGCCGCCGCCGGGGCCTTTCCAATCCAGGATCAAGCGCGCCGGGCCGAAACCTTCGACTGCGGCGGCCATGTCGGCTAGCCAGGAAGCGCGCCGCATTTCGCCATCGGTCACAACATCCAGTCCGATGGAGCGCTGCTTTTGAAGCGCCTCGGCGATCGCGCGGTCTTCGATCGCTCGTAAGGCATCTGCATTCGCCGCGCGCGCCTCCAATAGTTCCTGAGGACGCAACAAACTTCCGACTTGATCTGCACGAAACACTTTATTCACTGCGCGCTCCGATTCGGTACGAATTAGGGGATTGATTGTACTGTCCCCAGTGATTGTAGCTCGCAGGGCGCGATGGCCGGTTAGGCGGCTGAGGAATATCCCGCACCCTCACGGCTCCCACTGCGGGAAAATCCTGCCCCCTCTGAACTATCCCCAGTATTAGCAATAATGTTGATCGGTGAGCGAATTGCAAATCTCAGACTCGTTTAGGGAAAGAGAAGACAACTATGCCTCAAGCGATTCAACCCGACTTGGCGGAGTTTTTAGTCCACTTAATCGACCAGACGCCTGAGCACGATGCCTGGTCAACACTCATGGCTATCAAAAGAATTGCCAAGGTCAATATTGAGCTGGCCTCGCCGCCGCGGCGCGCTGTCTCCACAATAGAGAAGCATACACAGCCGAATCCGATTTCGGACGGAAGATCCAAACCCGGAAGAGGCTTGGCGACCTTCGCTAGGAGCGCCTAGCAGAAGATTTAACGCGGACCCGCGCGGCCGCGGCAGCATCCAGGGTTTGATTGGATTCCAGTTCGCAGAGCGCGATGGCGGGATCGGTGGAGAATTCGGAGGGATCGGTAAAGCTGCGGGGATTGAAGTGGCCTTCTTCCACCCAGGCAACCACCAGGCTTCCGCCGAACAAAGGATGCAGGAAAGCCAGGGGCGCGAGGGGTAAAATATAGCGCTTGGATTTAAACAGGCCCTCGATCACGCCGCGCAGGGGACGGCTGCGCGGAACAGTTCCGGCAACCTGCGGAATGACGAAACTGGCGAAGCGCAATTCGGGATGATGCTTGCTGTAGCGAACCAAACATTTCGCGGCCTGCTTGGGCGTCATGATGCCGACGTCGCTCAGGCCGCGGTGAACGGTATTCGGGAAATAAAAATTGATGGCCTGCCGGGCGAAGTCCGCGCAATTGTGAAACAGCAGCCTGAAATGATTTTCGTTGGGGCCAGAGTTGAACGCCTGGATAAATGCGTCGTCCTGATCTTCGGTCGTTTGAATTCCGAAAGCGTAAATGGTCCGGTCATAGGCGGCGCCTACTAGTTGGATCCAATCGCCCGCGGGGGCGCTGCCGTCGCGTCGATCGGGAGCGATGTCCTCGAGATAACGGCGCCGATATCGATCGCGCAACGCGTCAACATCCTTAGGAGCTATTTCGTGTGGAACTTGATCGATTCGATCGACGGCGTAGAAATAGGGGACCACGGGCGTCGCCATCCAATCGTAACTGCCGACGCGGTGGTAGCGGCCGATCACCACGCCTGGCTCGCCCTTGGCGCAGCGGCGTAAAGTGAGAGGAGTTTCGGCGCAAATCCGGGAGAAATAGATGGCGGCGTGCCCGGTGGGAGTCACACCGCCGAAGGCGCCGAAAGGCTCTTCAAGAAGCAGTGTTATGTCAGCGCGGGCGGCCGCGCTCAACAGCATTCCTGCTAGCAGAACTCTCCACATGGCTCTCTCGGCGCAGAGACCTTTCGCGGCGGCTAGCAGCCGGGCCGCGAATTCCAACCTGGTTTTTATTTTACTATTTTCGAACGGATCGGTAGTGTCTCAGTTTGAAAGAGACACGATTTCTTCGAGCGACCAAACATGATCCGAAACCCCCGCTGCCATTGCCGGTGTAACCCTCAGCGTTTTATGGATTCGAGCGAAATTGTAGTGCATCATGTGAATTGCTACCGATGCGCTGTGATTCTCGATCTTCTTAGAGAATCCATTAGTGAGGCGAGTGAAGCGGCGCATACTCATACGCATTGTTAGATTCGCGCGTTCAATGTAGCTGGTGCTTACATGCTCAGGATCGGGATAGCCGACAATAGCCTTGCTCTCGCAGCCGATACACTCAGCGGGGCTGTAGCGTTTCTGGCCCTCTGAAGTCTCGCCATATAGTTTCACTAGTTGGGCATAGTCCACGTCGCCGCGAAACGCGCGCTCAACCGCTTCCAGATAGGCCTTGAGTCCGTCGCTTGTGAGTTGAATGCGATTGGCGAGACGCGAAGCTAGGTCATTCACAAAGATGCGTGCAGTAACGCCATCGCGCGGTCCAATGATCCAAGAGGGGATTAGTTTGGTATCGGCGTCGATGGCCATCCAAGTCCACACATCTCCGGCGAACGGATTCTTTGCAGCGATTTCCGGCGTGACGTTCTTCGCCTTGGCGTAGCAAAACGCCCAGATCTCATCGACCTGGACCCGCTTACATGGGAGATTGACCAAGTGTTTATCGAGATAGATCGAGGAGGCGGCCCCAACGTCCACCAGTAGCTTCGTGACGGTGTTTATTGAAACATCAGCCATGCGACTTATAGACCGAAGGCTGTTTCCCTCGACCATCATGCCGAGTATTCTTGCTCTTTCGGCAAGGGGCAAGCGGTTCATGTAGTTAGTGTAGGCCAGATCTTCGTATCTGTCAAGCATAAAGTTCAGTTTAACTAGTTGCGTTAAGTAGTTGTTGACTTACATTAGATTCGATGGTATCTTTAGGTTGACCAGTAGCTTGCATGGAAATCGAGTTTCGGGACTCCCGTCTAGCGCTTATCGAAACTTCTCGGGCAACCGAAACGAGATTGCCAATTTCGGTAATCACGTCATGCAGGCAAAAGTTGGTGGTGCTGCGAGCGGCACCAGACGAGAGAACTCTAAGGAATTGGAAGAGCTTGCATTACGAAAAACTTGAGGGCGACCGCGCAGGACAAAGATCGATTCGGCTCAACAAGCAATGGAGGCTGGTGTTCACTTTGAACTCGGATCTGACGCCTCCAAAGATCACCGTGTTGTCGATAGAAGATTATCACTGAGGACACCTATGGGAGACATCATTACCGACTGGGTGATGCACCCAGGCGTTTACATCAAAGAAGAAATGGATGCGCGTGGATGGCTACAGCGTGATCTTGCGTTCATTCTAGGAGTGCCGGAGCAGGCGGTTAATGTAATACTCTCCGGCAAGCGTGGAATCAGTCCAGACATGGCGCGTGCCCTCGGGGATGCGTTTGATGTTCCCGCTGAGTTTTTCGCGAACATTCAAAAGGCTTACGAACTGTCCCGCGCTGCCGTTCCGAGTCCAAATGTATCCGTCCGGGCAAAGATCCAGGGACAATATCCGATCCGAGAAATGATAAAGCGGGGATGGCTTGAGGACGGGGATGCAGCTCTCCTACAGGGCCAGTTGACGCGGTTTTTTGAGGTTGAGTCATCGGATGAAATCCCGTTTCTTGCTCATGCAGCAAAGAAGACAAGTTACGAGGAGGACTTGCGACCGGCGCAGCTTGCTTGGCTATTTCGAGTAAAACAGATCGCCAGATCGACCAGCGCACCCGCCTATTCAGAGAAGGCCCTTCGTGACTCCCTTTCGCGACTGACAACGCTGCTGTATGCCCCAGAGGAAGCGCGGCACGTTCCTAGAATCATGATGGAGTGCGGCGTCCGACTGATTTTTATTGAGAAATTGCCACAGGCGAACATCGACGGTGTTTGCTTCTGGGTCGATGATTCTCCAGTAATCGGCATGTCTTTGCGTCACGACCGGATCGATAACTTCTGGTTTGTGCTTCGCCATGAGATAGATCATGTGTTGCACAAGGATGGTAAGCAAAAACCGGTAGTCGATGATTTGGAGGGTATGGGGGCTTCTAACGATCCATCGCTGCCAGAACAGGAGAGGCGCGCTAACGCAGCAGCCGCTAACTTTTGTGCTCCTTCGGATAAGGTGGATTCATTTATCGTCAGGAAGCGCCCTTACTTTTACGAGAAGGACGTCCTCGCCCTGTCTCGGATTCTGAATCGCCATCCGGGACTTGTTGTAGGTCAGATGCAGCACAAGCTTGGCGACCCAAAATATCTAAGAAAATACCAAGTTAAGATTCGCTCCGCCGTGATTCCCGCAGCCGTGACGGATGGCTGGGGGCAAACGGTCCCGGTCGATTTGTAAAGTGAGGTCTAGAATGACTAAGCAAGAACGATTGCAGAAAGCGTGGCACCATTTTGATAACCGCCAAG
Organism: Bryobacterales bacterium; assembly: GCA_963745995.1. Classification (GTDB taxonomy): domain Bacteria; phylum Acidobacteriota; class Terriglobia; order Bryobacterales; family Bryobacteraceae; genus Palsa-187. The sequence continues at coordinate 692,582 of CAVUZF010000003.1, read as the reverse complement.
GGCACCTTCCTTCGAGTGCCCGTCAAGCCTGCGAGTGGGCCGTGGCAGCCGGTTTGGTGCCCCTTCCAGAGATAGATCCATATGATGTACTCGCTGAGGAAATGGCCCAAGCTCTTCGGTCTGAATATGGCACTGACAGCGAAGGTCGTAGGTATCGCGTTAATCACGCTGTCCGGGTCAGTAAGTCAGGAGTGCAGTATACATTCTGGGCGGCGATGGGCTTTGCGCCCCATGAGCACATGGAAAAGGCATTCGCCCAAAGGCGTGACCAGATTGTTGGGGATTGCTTTCAGCTTAAGACCGACGTGGACGTTTACAACGCCATGCGCGATAAAAAAAGCCCAGAGGTCCAGTTAGTATTGGGCTTTGCCGAAGACGTTGCAGAGCGCGAGGAACAGCGACGTTTTAATAAAGCCGCCTAGGTCTGCTTCTTCCATCTTGCCTGAGCCGCTGTGCGGGCTATATCGGCCCTCTCTTCATCTGTCATCGCTATCGCTCTAGCCTTCCCGCCTTTCAATCCACCGGCACGACCCTTAAGGGTCTGGTTCCTCTTTTTGGCGCTGATAGTATCCTCAACTTCACCGCTGGCGATGTCAACCATGAGCTTGCCTAGCTGGTTTGGATCGCGTGGACGACGATCTGGAGGCTTTCCCATCACCCTGAGTATGGCATGTGAACCGAAGGCTTTCTAGTCCGACGCTTTTCAAACTGAGACACTACCAACGGATCAGGGATTCAATCTGGTTCCACACGCGCGGATCGGATTCAATCTCGATGTGAGGCTTCATAAAGAGCTGCGCGTACCAGGGATAGCCGTCGCAATTCACGGGCTGGGTCTTGTAGTCGAACTGAAAGTTTCCCAGGATTTGGGTGCGCAGGCGGTCAGACGCCTGGATCCTCCGGCGCCCGTGAAGGAATCCGTTCAGTTGAAAAAAGTTGACGGCCTGCGCGACATTTGCCGGGATCAGACGGTCGTTCTCGCCGAATTTCTTTACGCTGTCCACTTGGATGGTAAGTAAAACCGGGATGCCGTCCTTGCCTAGGGCTCGCGCCAGCGTGATGGCTTCCGACGCGCCCCAACTGTGGCCGTAGAGGACGATACGGGCGAGATTTTTCTCGCGATCCGATAGCGTTCCGTTGGCATCGGCGTCGAGCGATTGCAGAACCGACTGGCGCGCTTGTTGGCCTTCATGATTCGCAAAGATTTTAACCTGCGTGGCGGTTGGGTATTGCGTTCGCAAACGATCGGCCATCTGGACTTCTTTGTGAACGGTGTCGTTTTGGTGAACGAAGCCCCCGACAAATCCGACAACGATAACGGCGGGCAACGGCGGGGCTGCTTCGGCGCTAAAACCAACGCGGCAGCACGCGAAGAAACAGAGGATGGCAACGTTGCCAACGAGCCGCCGCGGCTGCCTGCAATGGGTCATCAAGGATGCAGGATTAAAGTGGCTTTGCCGGCCGCTCCGGCGTAAATCAATTCTATGGAGCTGATTTTGGTTACTTTGCCGCCGTGCTCGAAATAGATCAAGCCGGCTTCGGGAAGCGGGCGGTCGCCTTCGGGCAAAGAGGCTTTCATAACCTTCTGTTCCATGGCGCGTTTCAATTCGACGGGAACGTGAAATACGGGGGGCGGTCCGGCATCGCTCTGACCTCCGCCGCCGGTGCTGACGCCGCCCTTGGACTTTTTGGTCTCCGCTGGAGCTAGATCCTCCCATGCGGGATCTTTGGCATTTTTGGAAACCAGGCCGTAGGGTTGAGCGGGCGAAGGCACTTTCTTGCCGTTAATGCGGATGGAAAAATCTTCGTGGGTAAGTTTGACGCGGGCCTCCGGAGGCCCGAAAACGCCTACTTCGACCACCACGTAGTCCTCGGTCGTATAGATGGTTTCAGGGGTGGCGATGGAATGTCCGGTGAACTCGGCGGCAATGGTGATGGGGCCGGCTTGGGCCTGCGCTTGATAATCTCCGGGCGTGGTACGCGGGGCGATCGCCGCCGCATCGCGCGCCGGCGTTTCTTGCGCAGCGGCGCACGCGGCGAGGAGCGTTAGCAGAATTGCGGCGGCCTTCGATCGAGAAGGAAGTTGCATCACCTTCACAATCTATCACGCGTCAGGACGCGGTATGCGGGGCGGGGCCGGCGGCGGAAAGCGGGCGGACGTAGCGGTCAGACGGCATGACGATCCAGGCAGCGATGTAGGCGAGCAGGCCGATGCCTCCGCTGAAGAGCGTGCCGGCGACGACGGCCAGGCGGACCAGCGTGACGTCGACGTCTAGATATTGGGCGAAGCCAGAGCAGACGCCGGCGATTTTCTTGTCCCACATGGCGCGGTAAAGGCGTTGCGGCGCGCCGGCGGCGGAGGTGTTTTGCTGCTGGGCAGCTTGGCCGGCGGGAGTTTGATGGCCGCATTCGCGGCAGAATTTGTCGCTGTCGCCACCCTGGATTCCACAATTTCTACAGTACATTTCGATTGCTCCTCGCTAAACAGATACGGGGGCGGGAGCGGCGATGTTCCCGCGATCGAGTGACTTTTGCGACTATTGAGTGGTGAAGATCCGGCGGGCGGAAAAGGGCGACATGGCGGCGATTCGCGGTCTGATCCGGCTATTTCCGGGGCATTTGGTGCAGAAGAACCTGCCGCGGGTGTCTTCGTTTTTCGTGGCCACGGCGGGCGATAAAATTATTGGCTGCTGCGCGTTGCAGGTTTATTCGAAACGATTGTCTGAGGTGCGGAGTTTGGCGGTGCATCCGGATTATCAGGAGCAACGCGTGGCGGCGAAGCTGGTCGAGCGCTGCACGGAACGGGCTCGCGAACTCGGGATCAAGGAATTGTTTGCGGTGACAAGCCGGACTTCGTTTTTCGGGCGGCTGGGGTTTGCACCTTTCCGGCGGGAGAAGACGGCGATGTTTTTGGAGTTGGGCGGGCACACTTCGGCTTAGATGGCATTGTTCGGCCAGGAGGCCGAACGCGGACCGGAGGTCCGCCCCACTATTAAGATCGTCTCGCGGTGGGGTGCTGGTTTAGGGCAACCCCACCGGAGTGGTAGAGGTCATGGACGGCTTGCTGGTCTCTGAAAAGTGACTGAATGAACCAGTTTTCTGCTCTCTCCCATTTCCTCCCGCGGCAATTTTTAACGATCACCAGAGAATCGATTCTCTCCTGTCCCGCCCTTTCCACAATGTTTCCAGGACGGCTAGCCCGTCGCTTTCGCAAGGGGCGCGGATTCCACTAAACCACAACGATTAGCCTGCGCAGGCTTGTACTACGGATTCAGTATGCACGGGGGTGGTGCCGGTGGAGGGAAGTTTGAAACGGGAAGTGCTTGAATCAACGGAGGAACGGCTATTTGTACATAGCGGGATAGGCTTGGCGCTGTTCTTCGGCGGTCTCCATGGCGACTCCGATTTGGATGAGCGGGCCTTTGCCGATGCCGGGGCAATATTGTGCGGTGCGATTCCAGGTTTGTTTGCGTTCCAGAATCTCGGGCCAGAACGGGAAGGTGCGGCACTGGGTGGGCTTGGCGGGATGGATGCTGCAGCCGTGCCCTTCTAAGAACGAACACTGTTTCTTGCGTGGCTTGCGGAAGCGGATTTCGTGGTGGGTGCGGTAGATATACTTCGCTTCGAAGGCGGCGGCGGACATGCCTACGAATTTGGCGGCGCGTTTGACATCGTCCTCAGTTAAATAGACGTAGCCTTTTTGATCGCAGCAGTTGATGCAGCCGGCTTGACAGGTGAAGCGGACGGAATTCATTGCGTGCTAGCAATTGTACCGCCCGCGTCACGATCGGGTATATTAGGCTCAATCAGTTTTAAGGAGGGCACCGATTATGGGTTCGACTAGACGCACGATATTGGCGGCGGGTGCAGCGGCGGCAGCGGTTGCCGCGGTGCCGCGCGCATTTGCTCAGCAGGCGGCCAAAGGAGGGACCGGCAAGTTCTACGAAAAAGGCCCGGTTCGCATCCGCTATGAGGAGACCGGCTCCGGGTTTCCACTTATGCTGCTTCCCGGCGGGGGACTGAACTCGACTATAGGCTTTTTCACCGGGAACTCTCCTTTCAACGCCATGGAGGAGTTCAAGGGGCAGTATCGCTGCATTGCGGCAGACTTGCGCAACGCTCCGAGTGGGCAGTCGACGGGACCTGTCGAGGTGGACCGGCCGTGGGAATCCTACGCCGACGATCAGCTTGGACTGATGGATCATCTGGGCATCGACAAGTTCGTGGTGATGGGATTCTGCATTGGCGGGCCGTTCATCTGGAGTCTCTTGAAGCGCGCGCCCAATCGGGTGGTGGCGGCGGTGCTGGCGCAGCCGGTGGGGTGGCGCCCGGAGATGCGCGACCCTAAATATCCAGGTGCATTCTGGAACACGTGGGGTGCTGCGCTGACCGCGCAGCGGCCCGAGATCTCGCTGGCGACGACGGACAAATTCGTGAACAAGATGTTCCTCACCGACCCCGATTTCATGTTCACGGTGACGCGGGATTTCGTGCGCGGCTGCCAAAACCCGATTCTGGTTCTACCGGACGACGTGCCGGCGCATCCTTACGCGGTAGCGATGGAGTGCGCGATGCTCGCGCCGAAGGCGGAAGTGAGTATCTTCCCGTGGAAAGAGCCGAAGGAGCGGATTCCGCTCGCGGTGCGGCAAATTCATTCGTTCTTGAAGGCGCACCGGAGCGCTTAGAGCAGTCATCTCAAATGGCGGCTCACTTGCTCGAAGCCGCCATCAAGTAGACACAGATTTACACGCGGGTTTACAAGGACCTGAGGAAGTTCAGCAGGTCCTGCGTATCGGAGTTGGAGAGCTGCAGGAAGCGGCGGATGACCCCGTTGGCTTCGGATACGGGGAACTTATTGTTGCCGTCGCTAGAGTGGGCGCGGATGGCTTGCAGCAGATCGGAGGTGCGGCCGTCGTGCAGGAAGAAGATGCGCTGGCCAAGTCCCCAGAGCGGCGCGGTGCGGAATTCGTCGCCGGCGGCGGCGCCTTGTTGAATGCTGTCGGCCAGGCCGGGGCCCATGCCGTGGACGGCAACATCGGAGTAGAGATTGGCGGTTTGTTGGTTCAACGCGGCAACGTTGCTCTGTCCGGTTTGAAGACTGGGCGTGTGGCAGAGAACACAGCCGGTGTTCTTAAACACGTTGGCTCCGTTGGTGACGGAAGCGGTGATGGGACCGCGGGCGGGAGGCGCGAGGAAGCCCATGAAGGAGCTGAATAAGATGAGATCGTCGCTCTCGCCGGTGTCGAAATTAATGTTGTCTTCGGGCAGGGCGTTGTACAGGCAGCCGGGTGTTTCATCGCGCTCTTGCGGAAACAGGCGGTTGGTTACGCCGCTTTCAACGTTGTAGGCTTCGCCGGAGAAAATCTCCAGGGATTTATTTTGGGCTTTCCAACCGAAGCGGGTGACAGTGCCGTCGTTGCCGCTGGTGTTGAGTTTGCCGGTAATGCCTAGCGCGGCTTTGATGGCCGCGTTGGCGGCGAGGTTGCTGCGCAAGGTGGAGTCGGGGATGGCTTCGATCAAGCCGGCGCCGAAGGTGGGCGTGGGAATGCGGAAGGATAAGTTGGACGTGTTCGAAAAATCTTCCTGCTGAATACTGCAACCTTGCGCGTCACTGCGGCCGGAGATGACAAATAGGCCGTGAACGCCGCCGTCGGGAGTGCCGTCGGGTTTGGTTTTGAAGCGCACTTCGCGCACGGGGCCGGTGGGCGAGAGGAATGAAGGCACGTGATTACGCGCGCCCATGGCAGTGGCGACGGCGATTTGCGGATTCACCGCCGGGCTGGAGCCGCCCACCGCGGGGAAGGCGTGACAGCTGAGGCAGGAATTGGAATTGAAACGCGGGCCTAGGCCGTTGTCTCCGCCCGAGGGCGCGTTGTTTACATAGATGGTCTCGCTGAAGGCGGTCTGGCCGTTTTGGAAGTACGATAGTTGGCCGGTGGTGAGTCCGCTGAGCGGAGATCCGGCTGAGGGCGCGCCGCCGCGCACGCCGGGGTCACGGGGCAGATTCCCGAAGTTGCTGGCGGCGGACGGGGTTTGCGCTTGTGCCGCGGCTAAGATTAGCAGCGCGCAAAAAACAGCTTTCATGATGACACTCCTTTAGGGTTGAGTAGGGCGGGAGTGCAAGAGTGCGTTAGGGCTTTAGCGCCGCGTTAAAGGGCCACGGCGCGCGACGGTTGCTGCGAGAGCGAATAGGTTCCGTCGTCGCGAACGATAATGCGGTCGTGCAGGGTGGCTAACAGGAGGACGACGCGATCTTCGAGATCGGCAATGGGTACGCGGGCATCGAATTGGCGGAATAGAGCGTGGGCGAGAGCCACGTGATCGCGGCTGCTGACGTCGCCCAAGCGGGTGATGAGAAATTCCAGTAAGTAAGCTTCGGTGAGATCGCGAAAGCCTTCTTGAATCGCGGCCACCGGGGTTGCTTGAGCGCGCACGCCGGGTTCCAAGGCGTCTCCATTCGGCGCGAGGAAAGTGCGGGCGCCGAGCATGGCGTTGCTGACGGCGCGGGCGGCGATCTCCCAATTCGAAAACGGGAAGGCATCGCGCTGGGCTTCACGGCGGGCTTGATGAGCGGCGTCGCGGACGAGGCGGGAGAGAATCGGGGGCGCGGTGGACTGCGCCAGAGCCGTCTCGAGTGCCAGGAAGATCCGGTCGCGAACGCGCTTTTCGGTATAGAGGACATCGCGACGCAGGCGCTCGATCATTTGGCCGGAGCGGCTGAGTTTCTCAGCATCCACGGGCGTCGCGAGCTTAACACCGATAGTTGAGCGGGTGGACGGGCGCGAGTCGATATCCGGAGACATGATTACTGTCCCACACCCGCCGCGGCGGCGAGGGGCCGGCGGTGGTACAACAAGGCGTAGATTCCGTCCCCACGCAGCGTGATGCGGCCGTGCAGGCTGGCTAGCAGCGTCACGACGCGATCTTCCAAATCGGCCTGAGAGACGCGCGTGTCGAACTGGCGGAAAAGCGCGTGAGCCAAAGGCACATGATCGCGGGTGCTGACGTCGCCGAGGCGGGCGATGAGCAATTCGAGCAAGAAGGCTTCGGTGAGATCGCGGAAGCCTGGCTTCAGGGCGCGGACGGTGGCTGCTTGGGCACGCACGCCGGGTTCCAGGGGGACGCCATTTTCCGTAAGGAACGTTCGCGCTCCGAGCATGGCGTTACTGACGGCGCGCGCGGCGATTTCCCAATGGGAAAAAGCAAAAGCGTCGCGATTGGCTTCGCGGCGGGCTTGGTTGGCGGCGTCACGGACAAGGCGCGAGAGAAGCGGCGGCGTGGGCGACATCGCCAGGGCGGATTCCATCGCGGTGAAAAGGCGGTCACGAACGCGCTTTTCGGTATAAAGGGATTCGCGGCGGAGTCGTTCGATCATGTACGCAGAACGGCTGAACCGGTCTGCGCCGGGTGTCCTCGACTGAGCTTGCATTGGAGCGAGGTTGAGCACGGTGACTTCCAAACGGCGCGGGGCTGCAAGGTGTTGATGCGAATTGCGGCTGGAGATTATTGCCGGGTGCGGAATGATTATGTCCGAAGTTTTTACGGAAATGGTGCGGGAGTATTTACCGCTGAAAGTAATATTAGAATTTCGCTTCGACGATATGCGTAGAGACACGTCTCCTCCTTCCCCTATCTAAAGAGTTGCGGACGTTGGACTGTGCTCAGCGAGCGGCGTTAGGGCGGGGGCGCCGAGGGTTAGTCCTAAAACTCGTGAGATGAAAGTACCATCGGTGCGGAGCGGAGTCAATGCAAAAACTACCCTAGTGGAGGATTAGGAGGGCTCTAATTCCATGGCGCGGCGCCGAGTTGTATACTCGTTTGCGGACTGGAAGGAGTGTGCTATGTCACATCGCTGGATTGGGTTGCTGATGGCCGCGGGCAGCGTGTTCGCGCAGGAGCCGGTAGTGCTGCGGCCGGCGCTGTTGTTCCGCGAGGAATGGAAGCAGCCGCCGTACACAGGCAAACTGAACGATCAGAACCGGCGGGTCACGCAGGATGCGGTGACGAACGCGAATCTGGAGTTGAAATTGTATGGAGCGGATGCGCGGGACATCGGGGTGTATGTGCACGAGGGGCGGCAGGATTTGTGGAACGGGATCACAACTTCGCCGGTGGCTGTGACGCTGCGGGATAAAGGAAACTATTTCGACTTGACGGGGTTGGCGCGGCTGCGGTGGATCACGCGCACGTATGCGCTGCACGTGGTGCATCCGGTGGTGAGGCTGGCGGACGGAACGCTGCTGGCGGGGAGCCACACCGATTCTACAGAGGGCGAGTATCTGGAGAGCGAGGTGGCGTTTGGGAATCAGCACTGGTTTAAGCTCGATCCGGAGAAGGTGACGACTAGCGTCGAGGTTAAGAATCCGGACTTGAGTAAAGTGGATGAGATCGGATACGTCGACTTGATGCCGGGTGGCGGGCACGGCTTCGCTGGTTGGGTGAATGTTTCGATGGTGGAACTCTACGCTAAAGCAGTGCCGCGGCGTTAGCGCTTGCACTGAGGAGGTGGTTATGTCACATGGCCGGATTGGGTTCATGATGGCGGCGGGGTTCGCGAGCTGCGTCTTCGCCCAAGAGCCGCCAGCAGCGCGGCCGGCGCTGTTGTTCCGCGAGGAATGGAAGCAACCGCCCTATACGGGCGAAATCAACGACGAGAAGCGTCGCCTGACCCAGGCGGCTGTGAGCAACCCCAACCTTGAGCTGAAGATGTATGGCGATGCACGCAATATCAGTGTCAGCGTGCACGAAGGGCGAGAGGATCTGTGGACCGGATTGACATCGTCGCCGACTGCGGTCACGCTGCGCGACAAGTCGAACTACTTCGACTTGACGGGCTTGGCGCGGATGCGCTGGATTACGCGCACGATTAGCTTGCATCTGGTCCATCCGGTGGTGAAGCTGGCGGATGGGACGCTGCTGGTGGGAAGCCATAGCGATTCGACGGCGGAGGAGTTTCTGCAGAGCGAAATCGCGTTTCAAAGCCAGCGCTGGTTCAAGCTCAATCCGGAGAAGGTGGCTATTGACGTCGAGGTTAAGAATCCGGACTTGAGTAAGGTGGACGAGATTGGGTTCGTTGATTTGATGCCGGGGGGCGGGCACCATGGCTACGTGGGCGCCGTGAACGTGTCGACGATCGAGCTGTACGCTAAGGCCGTGGCTCGCACTGGAGCGGGGGGGCGTTAGCGCTTACGGACGGCTTTGCGATCGCCGCTGCCGCCGTGATAGATAAAACCGGTGACGGCGCCTTGGGCATCGGTGGTGAATTCGAGGCGGTCGCCTTCGGTGCGCGAAACGAATACTTTTTCGGAGTCTGCGGCTAGCGGGCGTCTTAGCGGGTTGGCGCCTTCCTGTAGGAAGAGCAGGTTGGCTTCTATGGAGATTACGGCTTGGCGGCCGGGAGCGTACTCGTAGGTACCCACGTATTTTTGGAGAGTCGACGGGGCAAGTGTTACGGGGACCGCGCCGACCATGTGGGGAACGGAGTGGTCGTTCTCGCAGATGCTTTCGAGGAGATCGGTGTCGGGGACTAAGGTCTTGGCGATTTTCAGGGTGAAGGGGCGCGTGAAAGTTTTGGGATCGGCGATGGTGAGGTCGAGATCCATGTGTCCGAAGTCGCGGCGGTGGAAGCGTTCGGTGATGTGGAGGGCTTCGGTGTGCGGGTGGCCTTCGATGTCGAGCCAGCCGCGGTCATTGAATCCGGCGGTGTCGACTACTAGCGTGTCTCCTTCCCAGTGACCTACCGAGTAGCCCATCCAGGTGGGATTGGGATCTTGGGGCAGCGGGCGGCCATCGGTGAAGATGGTGCGATGGACGCTGTTGGTGGTGCCTTGATATAGGACGACGAGCAACGCGGGCGTTTGGACGAAGCGGGCCAAGTCGACCATGTGGTAATACGTGAATGGATCGGGGAGGCAATTGGCGCGCGGGGCGTCTTTGCCCATGGCGAGGACGCGCTGCTGGTAGAGGGCTTCGGCCCAGGGTTGGATGTCAGAGGGCTTGAGGTCGCGGGCGATGTTGCGATCGTAACTGCCGGCGCCGGGGCCGCTCCAGACGCCGGAGAGGTCGGGTTTGCCGTCGGCGGTGCGGGGCGTGGGGGCGGAGAGATTCGGCTTGCCGTCCGGGGTGCGCGGGGTTCCGGGAGTGGGGTAGTTTAACCACTGCGACTGGGCTGTGGCGCAGAGGACGATCGCGGCTGCGAATTGTTTTTTCATACTACACCGTTAGAAATTTTATGCAGGCTGGTTTGGGGACGCCGGTCCTCGCGCCGGTGGGCGTGAGTTTGCCGGTATCGGGATCTGCTGCGAAGGTCACCATCTGGTTGGTGGTTTGATTTCCTACGAAGAGGAATTTGCCGGAGGGTTCGAAGTCGAACTCGCGCGGGTTGCCGCCTTGCGTGCTGACGATGTCGACGGGGATCATCTTGCCTGTCGCGTCTTCGATGCGGAAGATGGCGAGGCTATCGTGGCCGCGATTGCTGGCGTAGACGAATTTGCCGTTGGGGTGGAGGCGGATGTCGGCGAGCATGTTGCGGTCTTTGAAATCGGCGGGGATGGTGGGGGCGGTGTGGATGGGGGACACTTCGCCGGTTTTGGAATCGAAGTGGAAGGACGAGAGGATGGACTCGCGTTCGTTGGTGATGAAAAAATAAGGGAGTCGCGGGTGGAATGCGGAGTGGCGGGGAGCGCGGCCGGGCGGGGTCGAGAACGATTTCGCGGCGCCTAGCGTGCGGGAGGCCGGATCAAAGGCGTAGACGTAGATGTGATCGGCTCCGACGTCGCAGGCTACGGCCCAGCGGCCGGTGTTGTCGAAGTTCACGGAGTGGGCGGCGGCTCCGGGACCGGGTTCGCTGGCAGCGCGGCGTTCGAAGACGGAGACGTCGCAGGCGGGTTCTAGAGAGCCGTCGGGCTTTACGGCGAACATCGATATCGTTCCGTCGTCGGTGACATTTTCTATGGCGGGGACGCCGTTTCGTTTGACGACGCGGACGGCTTTCACGAAGTCGCCATGGTTGGCTACGAGGACGCGCTGGCCGGTTTTATCGATCACCATGAAGCAGGGGTTGACTCCCATGGAGGGCTGCACGTTTAGGTGCGTGAGAGAGCCGTCGGCGCGGTTGATCGAGAAGGCGTGGACTCCGCCGCCGGCGCCGGGTTTGTTGTCGAGATTGGGGGCTTCGTGGGTACAGTAGAGAAAACGGCCGCCGGGGGAGATGCAGAGGCTGCCGCCGTTGAGGCCATCGAACTCGGGGCCGGTTTTGGAGACTTGGGTGAGGGAGCCGTCGGACAGGTTGACGGTGAAGGTGGTGACGCCGCCGCTGCCGCCTTGGCCGAATGGGCCTTTGGTCCAGGAGGAAACGAAGGCGTAGAGTTTTTTGGGCGCTTGCGCGGAGGCTGCGGCGGCGGTGGCGGCGGCTAGCGCTAGAAAATCGCGGCGGGTGTTCATACTGCTACTCGTTTGCCGGCTAGGATGGTGGCGCTGGGGAAGAGGCGTTGGCGGCCCGATCGCTTGCCTTCGAAGTTGTCTACGAAATCGAAAGTGCCTTCTTTGAGTTCGAGGACGGCGACGTCGGCTGGGGCTCCGACTTTTAGTGTGCCGAGGTCGTGGAAGACGGGGAAGGCGCGGGAGGGGTGGCTAGTAGCGCAGGCAATGACTTGCTCGAGCGTCATGCCCAGCATTAGGAATTTCGACATCACGTTGGGGAAATTGACGACTTGCGTGGGGCGGCCTTCGGGGGTCCAGTCTGTGGAGAAGGTGTCGGGGAGGAAGCCGGCTTTGAGGATGCGGTCGGTCATATCCCAGCGCAGATGGCCGCTGCGGCCGTTACCTAGATCGAAGATGACGCCGCGGCGGCGGGCGGCTAACACTTCGGGCAGAATGTGGCCGTCGTCGTCGATGATGCTGTTGGGGGGCGGGGCGAACATGTGGGTGACGATGTCGCCGGATTTCAAGAGCGGGAAAAGTTTGGATAGCGGCGAGACGGTCTGGCCCATGTGGATCATGACGGGCAGATTGAAGGATGACGCCACTTCCTGGGCGCGCCTGAGGACTTCGAAATCGTTGGGGCCGGCGACGTCGCGGGAGAGGCGGGCTTTGACGCCGACGATCATGTCGCGGTTGCGGCCGATGGCTTCGCGGGCGGCGGCGACGTCGGCGCGGGCGAGATCCATGGTGTCGCCTTCTGGAAGGATGCCAGCGCGGCCAATGTTGATCAGGACGCGGCAGAGTTGGGGCGCGGCTTTGGCTACGGCGATGGTTTCGGAGATGCGATCCGCGCCTTGCGATCCGGCGTCGATCAAACCGGTGACGCCGTCGGCCAGGCACAGGGGCGCGGCGTCCTTCGAACGGGCAGCGTGGGTGTGGATGTCGATCAGGCCGGGCACTACTAATTTGCCGCTGGCGTCAATCATGTCGGCAGCGTCAGAGTGCAGGTTGGCGGCGACCGCTACGATGCGGCCACCGGCGATGGCTAGGTCACGGACGGCGTCGAGTTTTCGCGAGGGGTCAATGACGCGTCCGCCTTTTACGATGAGGTCGTATTTCGTCCTCGCGGCTACGAGGGTTGCAGCGCTGGCGGCTGCGGTCATAAACTGGCGCCGGTTCATCACTAAATAGTGCCTCCGGCGAGCAAGTATATCAAGTACGGTTGTGCCAAGCCCAGGCGGTTTGAATCATTTCCTCGATGTTGGTGAAGCGCGGGCGCAGGCCGAGGACGCTGGCAGCGAGGGAGCTGTTCGCGACTAATTCGGGCGGATCGCCGGGGCGGCGGGGAGACTCGCGTACGGCTATAGTGCGGCCGGTAACGCGCTCGGCGGCGCGGATGACTTCGCGGACGGTGAAGCCGGTTCCGATTCCTAAATTCAAGGCTCGGGTTTCGCTGCCGGCTAACAAGAGGCGGAGCGCGGCGACGTGGGCGCTTGCGAGATCGGACACATGAATGTAATCGCGGACGCAGGTGCCGTCGCGCGTAGGGTAATCGGTGCCGAAGATTTCCAGCGCTTCGAGATTGCCGGCGGCGGCTTCGAGCACGCGCGGGATGAGGTGAGGCTCGGGGTCGTGGAGCTCGCCGATTTCGCCGGCGGGATCGGCACCACAGGCATTGAAGTAGCGCAGAATCATGGCTCGTAATCCGTAAGCTTCCGAATACGTGCGCAGGATTTTTTCCACCATCAGTTTGGTGAGGCCGTAAGGATTGGTGGGATCTTGTTCCGAAGTTTCGGTGATGGGCAGCGTGCGTGGGACGCCGTAGGTGGCGCACGTACTGGAGAAAACGATGGGGGGCGTGCCGTGTTCGAGCAGCGCGCGCAGGAGCTGCAGGCTGCCGGCGACGTTGTTATGGAAATATTTCTGCGGATGCTCGACGGATTCGCCTACATACGCGAACGCCGCGAAGTGAAGCACGCCGGCGGGCTGGTAGCGGCGGAACACGCCGGCCAGGGTTTCGGTGTCATGCAGGTCAGCGACGATGAGGTCTCCCCATTTGACCAGCGAACGATGGCCGCGTACGAGGCTGTCATAAACGACGGGCTGAAAGCCATTGGCGGCGAGTGCTTTGCAGGCGTGGCTGCCGATGTAGCCGGCGCCTCCGGTTACGAGGATGTTCAAGGTGGTTGTTCTCCGGCGGGTGCTCTCGTAGGATCCAAACTAGCTTTGGGAATTATAGCGAATCGGCGAGTGACAGAAGCCTCCGATCAGGCGGGATAATTGGATTTGGCTTTGCCTGTTCCAACGACTCCGGCACCGGTGGACACCTCCAGCAGGCGGTTGTTGCCGTGGCTGGTGGCTATCGCGTTCTTCATGGAATCGCTGGACACCACCATTTTGAATACGGCGGTGCCGGCAATTGCGAGTGCTCTCAACGTGGCTCCGCTGAGCATGAAGTCGGTGCTGGCCAGCTACACCTTAAGTCTCGCGGTGTTTATTCCGATCAGCGGATGGATGGCGGATCGCTTTGGGACGCGGCGGGTGTTCGCGTCGGCGATCGGGCTATTTACACTGGGGTCACTGCTGTGCGGGATCTCGAGCAACATTCATGTTCTGGTGGGCTGCCGCATTCTGCAGGGCTGCGGCGGGGCGATGATGGTGCCGGTGGGCAGGCTGACGCTGGTGCGGACGTTTGCGAAATCCGAACTGGTGCGCACCATGAGCTTCGTAGCGATTCCGGCGTTGATTGGTCCGATGCTGGGGCCGATCGCGGGGGGATTGATCGTCGGGTACTTTCACTGGCGCGTGATTTTCTTCGTGAACGTGCCGATCGGGCTGATGGGACTGTGGATGGTTTATCGCTATCTGCCGGATTACCGGGAGGAGAACACGCATCCGCTGGACCTGGGCGGACTGCTGCTGTTTGGATCGGGCGTGGGATTGCTTTCGTATGTGCTGGAGGTTTTTGGCGAGCACACGCTGAGCACCGGCGAGATCTTGGGGATGCTGGCGCTTTCAGCAGTACTGCTGGCGAGCTATGGATTTCGCGCCGCGCGCACCACGTTTCCGCTGCTGCGGCTGAGCTTGTTCCGCATCCGCACGTTTCGGGCGTCGGTGAGCGGGAGTTTTTTAACGCGGCTGGGGATTGGCGGCATTCCGTTTTTGTTTCCGCTTTTGTATCAGGTAGGGCTGGGGTTCACTCCGATTCAATCGGGGATGCTGATGATGCCGCAGGCGATTGCGGCCATTAGTCTGAAAATGACCATGCCGGGAATTCTGGCACGGTTGGGATACCGCGGCGTTTTGGTTTCGAATACCGTGATCATCGGAGCGCTGATCATGCTCTTCGCGACGGTGGGCGTGGGGACGCCGGTGTGGCTGATCGTGCTGCAGGCGTTTTGCTTCGGGTTTTTCACGTCGCTGCAATATACCAGCATGAACACGCTGGTTTACGCGGACGTCACGGAGGAGCAAACCAGCAGTGCCAGCACGATTGCCAGTACCATGCAGCAGATGTCCATCAGCTTTGGGGTGGCTTCGGCGTCGCTGGCTACTGCGTTCTTTATTCCGGACCGGTTTCATTCGAGCGCTCCGGAAATGATTCACGGGATTCATGAGGCGTTTCTGGTGCTGGGGGCGCTGACGATTGTTTCGACGCTCATTTTTGGGGATTTGAAGAGTGGCGACGGGGATAATGTGAGCCAGCATAAAGTCCTGCAACACGCCGATTGAGGGCTTTCGTACTAGGACTGATATAACCAGCGAACCATTGCGGGGCGGCTGCTAGAGGCGCATGCTCTGCTTACTGAGCCTGGCGCCGCGAATCGACTCGCTACCAAACCCAGGCGCGACGCAGTCACGTAACGCCTGCCATTTCCGGCACGGGCTCAGTTAGAAGAAGATGAACCGCACGAGGCATAACTTCGACAATGGTTCGCGGGGGTTGGAGGGCGGTTATCAGCGGGTGCCGTCGGACAGGCCGCTGCGGCTGGTCTGGCTGGATTCGGGTGGACAGATTCGATTCGCGGTGGGACGCTGCATCGATATCACGCGCAGCAGGATTCATGTGGAAGTGAAGGAACAGATTCCTCTGCGCACTCGCGTGATGTTGCGGGCGGATGAGAGCAACATCGCGGGTTCGGCTTTCGTGAAGTATGTCACGCCTTACGACGCGAAGTACATCGTTGTGCTTGAGACCAACTGACAATTAGGACTGACGGGCATGGCGGTTGAGCCACGCCAGGATGATATCGGCTAGCTGCTGGTTATTCAAATCCATCATCATCATGTGGCTGTTCCCGTGAATGCCGGCATCCGGTAGATAGATATTCTCGGCGGCGCCGTGGGCGTCTTTGATGTGCCCGACTGTGGCGACGCATTCGGCCATGCGGTCGGCCCAGTCGGGGTCGCCTTTCTGGAAATCTCCAAACATCGTGAGCAGCGGGACGTGCGTGAAGACGGACTGGACATCGGCGGGCGAGGCGGCGCAGCTTCTGGGCTCGACCGAGACTACGGCTTTGACTAAGTTCGGGCGCGCGATGGCGGCGCCGATTCCGTAGGCGCCGGATTGGGAGTGCACCAGGATGACGGCGGGTCCGATGCGGTCCAGGAGTTTCGCGAGGGCGTCGGTGGTATTCTGGCCAGCTCCGGTGAGCGTGGTTTCGGTGTTGGGAACGAGCTGGGCGTAGTATTCTTCTTGCGCCTTGACGGGAAATTGGGTGTTGGCGAAGGGGACGAAGGGTTGAGGTCCGAAGCGGAAGCGGACCCAGGCTTGTTCGTTGGTGAACTTGGTGAAGCTGGGGGCTCGCGCGGTGGGATCGAAGCCGGAACGCGCGCGGCCGGAGTGATCGACGACGTAGACGGGGACGCCGCGGCGCACGAAATATTCGGCCCAGCCCATACGGCCGTCGGGCGTTTCCTCATAGGTCTTGCCGGTGTGCGCGGAGCCGTGAACCATGATCACGGGGTACGCAGCGCGGTTGCGGGCTTGTGGAATTTGATACTGGACGTACATGCCTTTCACGGAGACATGGCCGGGCTGGGAGGTCCCTGCGGCGGTGGGGATGTCCTCCTGGTTGATGAAGAAGCTGCCTTGCTTGGCGAGCACCAGCGGCTTTTGGGCTGGCAGCGCCGGAGCGAGCAGAGAAAGGGCGCTGAGGAGGAAGACGATTTTGTGGCGGACGATCATAGTTCCCTTCTGGAAGCTGATAATATTCTACTGATCGAAAAAGGAGATGAACGATGAACCTGACACGGCGTGACGTCCTGCAGCGGGCTTGCGGAGTTTTAGCAGTGGCGGCAATTCCGGCGCGCGGGGCTACGGGCGCGGCGGCGGTGAGTGAGGTCACGTCGAAGCTGGGCCCTTACATGAGTGAAGCCGGCGGCCGCGTGCTTCCAAGGGAGGTGATGGAGCAGGCCAAATATCACATCCTGGATACGTTCGCGGCGATGATTTCGGGGTCGGAACTGGCGCCGGGGAAGATTGCGATCAAGTTTGCCCGGGCACATGTGGGCGAACGAGTGGCTACGGTGGTGGCGTCCGATGCGGTTTGCGGGGCCATTGATGCGGCTTTGTCTAATGGGATGCTGGCGCATTCCGATGAGACCGACGATTACGCTCCGCTGGGAACGCATCCCGGTAGCGCGGTGGTGCCGGCGGCGCTGGCGGCAGGCGAGCAGTTCGATCCGACGGACTGCGGTTCGTGCGCGCGGTGACGCTGGGGTACGACGTGGCGAATCGCGTGGCGATTACTTTGGGCGGACAGGCGTTCAACTATGACGGGCACAAGAGTATTCATACAGCGTCGGGAACATTCGGGGCGGCAGGCGCGGCGGGGTGTCTGGCAGGGTTGAATGCGCAGCAGATGCGCTGGCTGCTGGATTATTCGGCGCAGCAATCCTCGGGGATCGCGGCTTGGCAGCGCGATACGGAGCACACCGAGAAAGCCTTTGTGTTTGCGGGGCTGCCGGCGCGCAACGGAGTGACGGGGGCGCTGCTGGTGCAGATCGGCGCCAGCGGCGTGGATGACATTTTTTCGGGAACGGACAATTATTTAGAAGCTTATATGCCCAAGGCGAATCCGGCGACGCTGATTGACAAGCTCGGCGAGCGTTACGAAATCACGCGGACGACCATTAAGAAATGGACGGTGGGCGGGCCGATCCAGGCGGCGCTGGATGCGCTGGAGGCGTTGCTCAAGCGGCGGCCTTTCGAGGCGGATCAGGTGAAGCAACTGGTCGTGAAGCTGGGTCCGCACATGGTGGAGTGGTGAATAATCGCGAGATGCCGGACGTGAACGTGCAGCACATGCTGGCGGTGATGCTGCTGGATAAGACGGCTTCTTTCGCGGCGGCGCACGATAAGGCGCGTATGAAGGATCCCGGCGGTGCTCAAGCAACGCGCGAAGGTGCAACTGGTGTTCGACCCGATTGTGGAGCCGAGCCTGGAGGCGCGGCAGGCGATTGTCGAGGTGACGCTGAACGACGGGACCAAGCTGACGGAGCACGTCAAGGCTGTGCGGGGGACGCCGGAGAGCCCTATGACGCGGGAGGAGATCGTCGCCAAATCCCGCGATTTGATCACGCCAGTGCTGGGGGCGGCGACGAGCGCGAAGCTGATCGAACGGCTGCTCGATCTGGAGAACGTGAAGAGCGTACGGGAGTTGCGGCCGCTGCTGCAGCGGGCTTGACCTTGCAGGTTTTGCACAGGAGGCGGGCCCTAGGCTGCTGCTAAAGTATTGGCTCGCAAGGGCCGATCTACGTCATGCGGGAAAGTACGGGTGTCCACGCTATGACAAACGCCGAGCCTCCATCGACCGATTCCACGACAGAGCGCGCTGAAAGAGTACAGGGCCAACCAACGCTGATTGCCGTCAGCGAAGAGAATCTGGCGGCGCTATTGCGGGCTACTCGCGGCGCTCCTGAGGCTGAGGTGCAGCAAGGTGATGGGCCAACGGTGACCGAAGTGAAAGAGGCCCAGGCTGTGGCGGAGCCTGTGCCGGCTACGCCCGAGGCGGCGCCGGAGGCGGCGAGTGTGCCGGTTGACGCAATGGCGTCCGGGACGGCGATGTTCGCGGCGGCGAAGGAGCATCGCGCGGAAATTTTGCGGGCTAGAGTGAAGCCAGAGCCTGCACCGGTGGAAGGGCGGGAGGAACAGCGGGAGTATCCCGCGGCGAGTCTTCCAGCGGAGAGCGCTCCGATTCAGGTCACGCTTCCGAAGTCGCAACTGGTAATGGCGGCGGCGAGTATCGAGGTTCCTGCGCCGTCACGGAGCGGTTTGTTGGTGAGTGGGATTGGCGGAGCGCTGATTTTGGTGGTGGGGCTGGTCTTGCTGTGGCCGAAAGGGCATCCGGCAAAAACGGCTCCGGTCACCGTGGTTGCGCCGAAGGAGATCGCGCCTTTGCAGGTGCTAGCGGAACCGCTGGGGAATGGCTTGATTAACGTTCGCTGGAATGCGCAGAGTCCGCCGATCGGGCAGGCGCGGGACGGGCGGCTGGTGATCACCGAGCACGACAAAGCGCCGCGCACGATGGCGCTGGATGCGGGGCAATTAAAAATCGGGCATTTGACGTATCAGTCCACTGCGGAGAGTATTGAATTCGATCTAGAGGTAAACGATCGTTCCGGGGGCGTGGCCAAGGAATCGATCCTGGCGGTGGTTCCGCCTGCCAATGCGGCGCCGCCGGCTGCGCACGAACAAATCCCTGCCATAAAGACACAGGTGATTCCGCAGCCGGCACCGCAGAAGGTTCAGGCGCCAGCGGTGGTGGAGGTTCCGCAAGCGAGTCCCGTGAAAGCGCGGGCTTTCGTTCCACCTCCGACGCAGCCCCAGAGCGTGCAGGGCGCGATCATCGAGGCTCCGCCGACTCTGGCCAATACTCCGGCAGCACCGGTGGGCGTGAATTTGCCGGCGGCACTTGCGCCCATCTCGGCTCCACCGGCCGCCGCGCCGCAACAGGTTCGGGTGGAAAGCAATCTGCAAGCGGCCAATTTGATTAAAAAGGTGGTCCCGGTTTACCCGCAGCTGGCGAAATCGGCGGGGATCGAGGGCGTGGTGCGATTCACGGCGCTGATCGACAAGGACGGAAAGATCCGGAACTTGAAATTGATTTCCGGCCCCCCGCCCCTAGTGGACGCCGCGAGCGAGGCGGTGAAGCGATGGGTTTACCGGCCGACACTGCTCAATGGGCAGCCGCTAGAAGTGATCACTGAGATAAGCGTGAACTTCACCATTAGCGGAGCCACGCGCTAGGGTTTTTCTTGCTGCGCCGGCTTGGTGGTTACCAGATGCTGGAGGTCGCGGTTATTTTCACTGCAGGAATACTCGATTAACTCCGGCAAACGCGGGGAGAGTTTGAGGGGCTGGTAGACGCGCTTCAGCGTCCAAGGCTGCGCGTACATTTTCGGATCGTCGATGGTGTACTGATACTCGATGGTATCGGCAGTGCGGCGGAAGCGCTCGATTACGTGCAAAGCGTCGCTGTGCTGATGGCCCGCGGTATCGAGCCAAGTCCAGGGCGGTCCTTTTAAACCCACAGTGTCGACGACAATTTCGTCGCCTTCCCAATGGCCGGTGGAATCTCCCATGAAAGCAGGCTCCATGCCGGTGGGATGGGGACGCGCGTTCAGTGGAATGGAGCGGAAGGTGTGCATGTACTCGAACAAAATCACCAGGCGATCGGGGGTCTGGACAAACTGAGCAGGGTAGGGCGACTGCATGATGCGCGGGACACCGGGGAGCCAGCAGTTGGCGGTGGGATCGTCCTTGGCGTCATGATTGCGGTAGGCGGCTTTGCCGGCGGGCGTGTAGGGGATGACGTCTTCCTTGCCCATGGCCATATTGGGCGTGTATTGGACATCGAAGAATCCGCTGAAGTCGGGTTTGCCGCCGGGGGTGCGCGGGATGCCGTTGGTCTGGGCGCCGGCGGGAGGCGCGGCCAAGCACAACAGCGCGGCGGCTGCGAGGGCGAGGGTGGGGTTCAAAATCTTCATGGCAACCTCACGGGCCTGGTCAGAATATCACAGTGGGCGGTGGCTTCACGTTGGGCGGGCGTGTAAGCTGGATGTCGGAGCAAATATGAAGAGGATCACTCGACGCGATTCCGTAAAGGGTTTGCTGGGCGCGGCGGCTTTGGCGCAGCAGCGCTGGGCGTGTGAGCGCAGCGGAGGAAAGCGTGGTTCCACCGCAGGGGGTCGGGCAGCACTTCCGTCATCTTGGTTATAGCGATCTGGGCGGGCGGCCGGATAGCGTGCAGGTGATGCTCAACCGGAAACATCTTTACGTCGGCCACATGTTCAGCAACGGGGTGACGATTGTGGATGCGGCGGATCCGCGCAAGCTGAAGCCGGTGGGATTTTTCACGGGCGGAGACTTTACGCGGACGCATCATTTGCAAATTTCAGACGATTTGCTATTGCTGGCCAATGGGGCGAATATCGTGGCCATGCAATCGTACGACAATATCCGCGGGTATTTCGAGAATGCGCTGGCGGATAGCATTACGAATCGCAAGAAATTCCGCTCCGGGCTGAGCATTCACGATATTTCGAAACCGGGGGAGATGCGGGAGATTGCGTTTCTGGAAATTCCGGGGCTGGGGATCAACCGCCTGTGGTGGGCAGGGGGGCGCTACGCGGCAATCGCCACGCATATGGATGGCTTCACGGATCATTTTCTGTGCATGGTGGATCTGCAGAACATCACTAAGCCGGAGATTGTGGGGCGCTGGTGGATGCCGGGGATGAATCGCGCGGCGGGCGAGGTGTCGACACTGAAGCCGGGGCGGCGCGTGGGGCTGCATCACATGATTACTTCGGGGAACCGCGGCTATGGTGCCTGGCGCGACGGCGGGTTCACGGTGCATGACTTAAGCGATCCGACGAAGCCGAAACTGATTTCACATATCAATTGGAGTCCGCCATTTCCGGGGGGAACGCACACTCCCCTGCCCTTGCCGGGACGGAATCTGGCGGTGGTGGCGGACGAAGCCAACGCGGAAAAGTGCGCGAAGGGCTTATTTCACACGTTCATCGTGGATTTGCGGGCGGAGGAAAATCCAGTTTCGATTTCGACGCTGCCTACGCCGATGGAGCGGGATTTCTGCGGGTTCGGCACTTTCGGTCCGCACAACTTGCACGAGAACCGGCCGAACACGTTTCGTAGCGAGGAGACGATTTTCGCGACCTACAACGTGGCCGGGGTGCGGGTCTTCGATATCAAGGATGCGTTCGCGCCCAAGGAACTGGCTTACTGGGTGCCACCGGCGCCGAAGAAGCTGATCGACCCGCGTCCTAACACGGCGTTGGCGGCGAAGGCCGCCGACATTCTAGTCACCACCGATGGACTGGTTTACGTCACGGACTGGAACGCCGGATTGAACGTGCTGCAATACGAAGGCTGAGGCTTTCGTTAGTCTGGGGAATTTTCCGCAGGCGATATGGCGGCGTTCTCGACATTTGGGTGTTTTCGCGCTAGCGGTAATAAAAGGACACCCAAATAAATCCGGCGATGGACAGGGCTAGCAAGGCTCCGATCCCGTACAACTCCAAGTCTATCGAGTGGCTTACTTTCGAGGACATTTTCTGCTCCTTTTATCCGGCTATTTCCACGACCGGAACTGGTTTCCGTTTCGTTGTGGAAAGTGCACGCAGGGGTCCAATGAAAGGGAGACGTTTGGCCGCCGGAATGCTGTACCGCCCGGCGAGGAGAAATCAAATGACTCTGAAAATTTACTTTCTCTTGTCGGTGGGGATTTTCGTACTTGCCGTGGCAGGCATACACTATTTGCCCATTCCGGTTTTGCCGTTCGTGATCATTCTTCTGGTGGGCGAGACGTTACTGGGTTTCCAAGTGGAAGATCATCGCGTCCCGCGGCTATTGGGGCAGTTGTTTGGCGGATCGAAACGTCATTGAGCCGGACGCTCAGCAGAGTTTCCTCCGGCAGCTAAATTTTGATCTACCAACGAAGCAGTGGAGTTCGCAGCGGTTTGCGGGAAAGTCAGTGACGACGGGAGCGGACTGCGATGGAGCCGCCGCCGGTTCCGATGTTGGCTAGTGCGGGGATTGTGCTTGCCGCGCGAACATGGCGACACTCGCCGGGGAGGATGGAAGCGAAAGGGGCTGCGAGATGGAAAAATTCGTCAGGGCAGACTGTTGTTTTCAAGTCCAAGTGGCTCGGACGCACTTACGGCGTTTGTTGTCGCTGTCCAGAGCGATCTTCATTTTTTCGGCGAGGCCGGCTGCGGTGTAAGGCTTTTGCACAAAGCCGGCGAGGCCTTTGTCGGTGAAGCGGCGGGTGGCTTCGGCCTCGTCGTAGCCGCTGGAAAGCACGATCGGAGTCACGGGCCGAATCCCTTGGAGACGCAGGAGCGTCTCTTCGCCGGACATCACGGGCATGGTCATGTCCAGCAGTACGGCATCGATTTCCTCGCCGGGGGGCTGAAACAGTTTCAGGCCCTCCTTGCCATTCGCGGCGACCACCACCTTATAGCCATAGCTTTCGAGGATCGATTTGGCGGCCTGGCGGACCGCGGCTTCGTCGTCGATCACCAGGATGGTTTCATCTCCCACCAGATTCATTTCCGGACTGGATCGCTCGGACGGGGCAACCGGGCCCTGCGTTTACCGGGAACAGCACTTTAAAAGTGCTGCCTTTTCCGGGCACGCTCTCGACGTGCAGCGCGCCTTTGTGTCCGCGCACGATGCCCAGCGCGGCCGCCAGACCGAGACCCCGACCGGTAAATTTGGTAGTGAAGAACGGGTCGAAAATGCGCGAGAGCGTCAGCGCGTCCATTCCGGAACCGGCATCGCGAACCTCCAGCGCTACGTATCGGCCCGGGGCAATTCCGTTGGGAGTAAACATCTGGTCGATGGCAGGACTGATCGACCCACTCGGTCCTGGTGATGATCCGCACCGTTTCGGTCTTGCCATCTTCGACCGCCTCGGCGGCATTGATGACCAGGTTCATGATGAGCTGCTGGATCTGCGCCGCGTCACCTTCGATCGAGGGAAGGTCCGTCTTGCAAGCTCCAAGGCAAGTTCGACAGTCCGCGGAACAGAAGTTTTCAGCAGACTGGTGATCTCGCGCACCAGTTCGGAAAGATTGAGCCGCTCGATGACGAAGCGGCCCTTTCCGGCATAGGCCAGCAATTGCCGGGTCAAACGCAGCGGCGCGCTCGCTTGCGGTCACGACGGCTTCCAAGTTTTCGCGAGCGGGACTTTCCGCGGGCAGGTCGTCCAGCACGATGCTGGCGTTGCCCATGATTCCGGTGAGTAGATTATTGAAGTCGTGGGCGATGCCGCCCGCCAGCACGCCCAGGCTTTCCAGTTTCTGGGTTTGCTGCAGCCTCTCGCTAAACCGTTTGCGCTCGGTTACGTCACGGCCGAAGACCGCTAAGCCGTCTTTTGTAGGATAGGCGTCGACTTCAAACCAGATATCGAAGGGCGCATAATGTTCTTCGAAGTGAACGGGCACGCGGGCTTCCATGGCGCGGTGCAGTTCCTGATAGAGGGTAGTGTTCTCGCGATGGGGATAGAGATTCCACACGTTCTTGCCAAGAATTTCCGCGCGAGGAATCCGGCTCAAGTCAGTGGCTTTGTCATTGACGTAAGTACAGCGCCATTGCTTGTCAAAAGCGGCGAACCCGTCCCTTGATGCTTTCGAGAATGTTTCTGGTTTGCTCACTGGACTCTTCGAGTGCGGCCCGCGAGCTCTTGAGAGAAAGCGCCATGGCCTGAAAGGTCTGGGCGAACATGCGGACTTCGGCCGGTCCGCCGACCGGCACCGGGCTATCGAAATCTCCTCTCTGCAGGGATCGCGCGCGACCGATTAGCCGTTTCATAGGCCGCGAAAACAATTGCGCCAATATCAAGGAACAGCCAATCGCGATCATCGCCAGCAGGCCCGATACTTCCGCGACTTCCCGAGCGATGCGCTTGGTAGGCGCGAACGCCTCGGACTGATCGATAAGGGCCATGATGCATCCGCCGCCGATCTCCGGGACAGAGCGGAACCCGTGAATCACGGCAACGCTGCGGTACCCTTCGCCGGGGACTTCGCCATCCATGCCGTTGAGGCACAACTGCATGGGCCTGCCGCCGATGGGACGGCTTTCGCCGGTCTGGCTCGGGATACTTCGGGCGGCGTGAGAAAGAATCCTCGGTTATCGGTCAGGAAGGTTTCGCCGGAAAGGCCCAGCCCATAGCGATCGAGGAAGATCTGATTGGCGAGTTGCATGTCGCCCGCGAATCGTGAGGAGCGCGCTGCCGTCGTGAGACATCACCTGCATCCGGTAGGAGGGCCTGCCTTTTCGGTCAAACTCAAAATGGGCAATTTCGTCCGAGAGCGGAAGGCGGTTCGGCGGATAGCGAGGATGCGTCTTTCCCTACGATCACGGGGGAGCGTCCGCGATAGGCGAGGCGGGCGGCGGTGGCGCCCTCGGTTGCCACAAAGTCCAGGAGCAGCTTGCGAAGGCACCAAGTCTCATTTTTGGCACAGCCAATGTCGGCCGTCTTCAAGAGCGCTTCGGCGCGGTCGCGCTGCTCCGTCAGCTCTCCGATCAAGATCTGTTTGCGGACGGTTGCCGTAACTCCCACTTCGCGAATGGCTGCTTGTTCCACGATGGTGCGCGAAGTGCGGTAGGCGATGGACCCCAAGCTGGCGGTGGCCAGCAGCACCAGGATACTGAGCAGCAAAATTAACTGGGTACGGAACGATACTCCCCGGCGGTGGAGTTTGATTCTGTTGGCCTGGAGCCTTCTGAGCCACCGATGTGCCCAAGGCCGCCCCGCCTTCGGATCAGCGTCTACCGCGTAGCTGTCACGGGGTGTCATTTCAAGTTCGGTTTCAATATGCCTGCTTTTTTCAGAATGCTTGCCTCGAGGAGGCTGCAGCGGTCCTGGAGAGCGCAAACGGCCTGCCGGGAATGGAGGAGTTTTTCGACGGCTGTAAGGTCGCTTCAAAGATTTTATTGGCGAGCAGAACCAAGGGATTGAAAAGATGCTGCGGGCGATAGTTTCTTTCAGACCAGGTGCAATCCGGGCGAAAGCGTATTTCGACGAAATAACCGAGTCCCTGGAAAAGGGTTCCAGCGATTACTTCGCCGTGAAACTTGCGACCGCCGCCCTCGAACCAGAGCGAGGTGAACCGATGGATGCGGGATTCGGTAAGGAGGAGTGCGCCGGTGGACCAGATTTCCTCGAGATTGGCTTTCAATTTACGCTCGCGACGCTCGCGTCCATGGCCAGGTTGTAAATGCAGGTTGAGAATTTCTGAACACAGCATAGGGCCTCCGTACTAGCACAGCTTAGAGGAAGATGGTTCCCTCATGACTATCGTACTAGGACTTCTGGTACACGAACAGGGGTATATGTAAACAATAAACACTTAGGGGCTTTAAGGTGTATACCTTAGCGGCGCCATTCGCTGTGCGGAGCGGGCTTATTTGTGTTCGCCGATAGATTGGGCGGTGCGTTCTTCGGCGCGGGCTCCGGCCAGAATCCCAGCCATGCCGATGTTGCCCTCGTGACAGGCGTACTCAAAGATGGGCTTGGTTGAACGCTTCAAGGAGATCATGAGGCTCCAGGGTTTCGTCCAGGTGCCCGGGTCATCGATGGTGATTTCGTATTTCAAGTTCTCGGGGCCAGGGCGGGAAAAGCGTTCGGTCACGTGAAGCTTTTCGCTGGATACGCTCATAAAACTTCTGGTTTTGTAGTTGGTGGTATCGACGACCAGCGTGTCTCCTTCCCAATGGCCGCGCGAGTCTCCGAGCCACTGGTGGATGGTGGAGGGAAGATGGGGGCGCGCGTCGAGTGGAATCACGCGGGTATCGTGAATCATCTCGGTCATGAAAACTAGCTCGCCGGGAGTCTGCAGGATCTGATAGTAGCTTTGGTATCCCGCGGTGAGTTGCGGGGAGCCGTAGGTGATGCAACGCTCTTGCAGCGGCCGATCTTCCGGACCGGCGGGCAAGCGATTCATCGCTGTTCGATTGGCTTCACGCCGGCTTTGTCCTTCGGCTGTCATCGCGGGCAGACGTCCATCCGGCGGGTCCGTAATCAGCGAGGTCCGATTGTCCCATTCCCTTTCGACCGTCCAGACGGAGCTGTAGTCGCCGGTAGTGCCGTCGGTACTTTTGAAACCCGACTTGGTTCCGGTAACATTCGCCAGAACGGTTTGAAAGACGGTGTCACCGAAGGCGGCGTCACCCTGGCCGTTGAAGAGCTCGGCGGCCTTCTTCTTGAAAGCTGCCACTTCCCGATCGGTGAGAAATTGGCGCCCCGCCAGTTCTTTGGGCCGCTCTAGCGGCGTGGCGCTGTTGTTGGCCCAGAATCCTTGCAGGTCAGGATGGCCGTCGGCGGTTCGGGGCACTACCCAAGTCTGCTGGACGGCTTTGGTTGCTGCAGCGCGGGACGCCACTTGCGCGGGCGCTAGCGAAACCAGTACCGCGAGTCCGGCTACGAAAGAGAGGCATCGAGAGTTCATCTTCCCTCCTGGCAGTGCTCAGTATACGCCTTGCGAGCGCGGAGGTAACTGGGGGGAGTCGCTCCAGGCTAATCTGTGGTAGTTTACTAATATCCTCGTCAGAAACGGCCCACGTAGCGCAAGAAGGGATGCAGCCTTATGCTGTCTGGAAAGCGCTTCAAACTTCGTGAGCCTGTCATTGCGACGGCTCTTGAGAAGAACGGCGGAAGGATGGCCGCCATGATTCCTGCTTCGTCCGTCATCGAAATCCTCAGTGGGACGGCTTCGGGATTGCGAATTCTGGATGTGTTGTGGGATGGAAGGGTTTTCGCCGTGTTCGAAAGCGATATCGCGGAGCGGGGCGATGAACTGGCTGAGCGGCAGCGAGCCGAACAAGTGCGGGTGGCGTCTATCAGCAATTAGGAGGTTCTCTAGCGATGCGCATAGTGGTTGTGTTTTTCTTACTGGTGTACGCGGCGGCGGCGCAGTCGATTGCAGGCCGCTACGATGCCACCATTCGCATTGGCGATCAGGTAATTCCTTTTCGCTTTGAGCTGGTGGGCGATGGGGCTAATCCGCAAGGAGTCTTCTTCAACGGCGAGGACCGGTTGACGTCCAGCAGCGGCCGATGGAACGGCGGCAATTTGAGTTTGCAGTGGGATTATCTGGCTACGCGGCTGGATGCGACGTTTAAAGACGGCGTGATCGATGGGCAATACTTCGGTTCGGTGGGGCCGCGGGATAAGGGTGCGCATTTGTTTCACGCAGTGTTGGCAGCAAATGCTGCGGCGGCGGATCCAAACGCTCCTTCGATTGGCGGACTGTGGATTATTCCCAACAACAGTCCCAAGGGCGAAAAAGCCTGGCGCTTTGTGGTGGAGCAAAAGGGGGGAGAGGTTTCGGCAGCCATTTTGCGCGTCGACGGAGACACAGGTGCGATTACGGGCGGCTACAAGAACGGAAAGTTTGTATTGAGCCACTTTTCCGGTTTCCGGCCGAATGTGCTGGAGGTAACGCTTCTAAAGAACGGCGATCTGGATATCCTGCAGAACGGCAGAACGAAGTTGTCCGCGGTGCGCGCGGAAATCGCTGAAGGCAGGGGATTGCCTCTGCCAGCCGATCCTGCGCTGCACACCGGCGTCAAAGATGCGTCAGAGGCTTTTCGGTTCAGCTTTCCTGATTTGAACGGGGAAATGGTCAGCAACACCGATGCGCGTTTTCAAAACAAAGTGGTGCTGGTGGAAATTACCGGTAGCTGGTGCCCCAACTGCCATGATGAAGCACCTTTTCTGGTGGACCTTTATCGCAGGTATCATGATCGCGGCCTGGAGATTGTGGCGCTTTCATTTGAGGAAGCGGAGCAGTTGCAAGATCCCGTGCGCCTGCGCGCCTTCGTAAAAAAATACGGCATCGAATATACGATGCTGTTGTGCGGTGAACAGGATGACGCTAAGGTTAAGCTGACGCAAGCGGATAACTGGAACGCTTGGCCGACCACGTTTTTCTTAGGACGTGACGGACGCGTGCATAGTGTTCACGCGGGCTTTCCGAGCAGCGGCAGCGGCGAACTTTTCCAGGAAGCGAAAGCGGGCTTTGTAGCGGAAGTGGAACGGCTGCTGGCGGACAAGGCGAGTTCCGGACAATAAAAATTCTACGTTTAGGTTCCGACGTCCATCATCGAAGTGAAACCGTTGGTGCCGGAATAGCTGAAGACGTGGCCGGCGCTGGTGTGGCGGTGTACTACGGAACGGTATTGCGTATAGTCCTGATAGGCAGGGTTGGGCAGATTGAGAATCTTCACCGGCCTGCCGTCCTGGCCGCGCATCACTTCCATGTCGACCGCGGACTCGGGGCTGGAAAACTTCACTCGCTGTTGGGTGATCTCCATGGCGATGGGCGCCTTGGTGAATGACAACATGCCGCGGTGGAAGCCGGCGAAGGCGATGGGTAGGAGTGCCTCGACGGCGGCCATCTGGCGGCCGGAAACCTGATCGCTGATATAGATCTTCGACCAGCCGCGCAGGGTGAAGGTTATGAGGAGCACGACGCCGCCGAGATCGACGTCCTGGTAGTGGCCCGATTTAATCGAGATGAGGCGGTTGCCATCGCACGGCATTCGCGTAGGGTCGGAACCGAAGTTGCAGGGGCAGGGGATGTTGCAGCTACAACTCTCCGCCAGCGTGGCGGTCAGGCGCCAGTTGGGCGTTTGCGCGGGAATCGCTACATTCTGCAGGGGGAGCGCCAACGTGACGCCCACGCCGCGCAAGATCGTACGGCGAGAAGGACGCTTCTCGGGGAGAAAAATGGGCATAAACAAGTCTAGCGCGGCCCGCGCTATGATGACCCTAGGTTGGGGATGACGCGAGAAGAATTCGGGCAACTCCGCACGAAATTCGAAGCGCTTCTTGCGGAACCGGTCGAGCAGCGCACTGCCCTGCTGGCCGAGCTCGCGCAATCGAACCCAGTACTCGCCGAAGAGCTTCGCCGCATGCTGGCGGCTTACGCGTCGCGCACCGGCTGGATTGACCGGCCCGCCGCCGACGCGATTCTTGGCGCACCTGCCGCTCCCGGAATGCAGTTGGGAGCGTACCGTATCGTGAAGGAGCTCGGCCGGGGCGGCATGGGAGTGGTTTTTGAAGCCACGCGCGCAGATGGCAGTTTCGAAAAACGCGTGGCCATCAAAATCCTGCGGCAGGATCACTGTCGACGATCTCTTTCTGCGCCGCTTTGAGCATGAGCGGCGCATTCTGGCGCAACTGGATCATCCCCATATCGCATCCATCCTCGATGCCGGACACCACTGCCAGCGGCGATCCGCACTTCGTCATGGAGTTCGTGGATGGCATTCCCATCACCGAATATTGCCGGGTCCACAACCTCAGCATCCGCCAGCGGCTGGACCTGTTCCTGCAGATCTGCGACGCGGTGGAACACGCGCACCGCCACCTTACGGTTCATCGCGATCTCAAACCCAGCAACATCCTGGTCACCGAAGCCGGAGCCGTCAAGCTGCTGGACTTCGGCATCGCGAAGCTTCTCGATGCCGGATTCTGCTCCGGCGCGGAAACGGTAGCGATGCTCACGCCTGAATACAGCCAGCCCGGAGCAGATTCGCAAAGAACCCGTCACCACCTCGACCGACATCTTCGCACTGGGCATTCTGCTCTACGAAATTCTGGTGGGCGAACATCCGTTCCGCAAAAGCGGCCAACTGGCTCACGAAGTGATGCGGGCTATTGTCGAGGACGACCCGCCGCCTCGCCGCCTGGACAGCGAGCTCGACGCGATTCGTCCTCACGGCGCTCGCAAAAACAGCCGCCTGGCGCTATCCGTCAGTGGGCCGCTGGCCGATGATATCGGACGCTATCTGCGTGGCTGGCCGGTGCTGGCGAAAGGCAACGGCGCAGCGTACCGGCTGGGCAAATTCGCTGCGCCGCCAGTGGCTACCTTTGAGCGCTGCCGCGCTGCTGATCGCGGTCTCTTCTGCCGGCATTTTCGCTACGCGACGCCAGGCGCAAGCTGCCGAGCAGGCGCGCGCGCTCGCGCGACCAGCAAAAATCCATCGCGGAGCAAAATCAAAAGTACGGCGAACCAACAACGACGGCTGGCCGAAGCCCGCACTCTCGAAGCCGGAATCCGAGCGCGCGAAAGAACAAGAGCGCTACCGGCAGGTTCGTTCGCTCTCCGCATCGCTCCTGTTCGATCTTCACGACGGCATCCGCGATCTGGCGGGATCGTCCACCGCGCGCCGGCTGATTGTCGACTAAAGCACAGCGGCAACTTGAGCTGCTAAGCGCGGGATCGGAAAAAGATCCTGAGCTGCAGCGCGACTTGGCCGCCGCCTATGAGCGCATGGGTGAGCTACGCGTGGACCCGCGCAGCCCGCCAAAGCCGATGCCGCCGCGGCGCTAGACGCCTATCGGCGGGCCGTCGCGCTCCGCCGTAAGATCGCGGCACAGCCCCCCAGCCGCGCGGAAGACCGGCGCGATCTGGCCCTGAGCCTGTCGAAATTAGGCGACGGCGAAGTCCTGGCGGGCAACATGGACAAGGCGCTCGCGGCCTATCAGGAAGCCTGGACCATCGCGAAGTCCCAAGGCGACCGCGGACGCTCGGCACCGTCGACGACCGCCGCTGCATTGCTTTTCTTACCGCGGGCAATACACGCCAAGGCTTTCGAATCCTGCCAGGAAGGCATCGCGATTCTGGGACCCGCTGGCGAAGTCCGCGCCGCGGGACGCCGAGGTCCAGCGGCTGATCGCTACGACCGAAGCCTCCTATGGCAACGCGCTGCGGCTTTCGCGCAAACCGCAGACGCGGCGCAACAGGCGCGCCTGGCTATCGAATCCTTCGATCGTCTAGAAGCGCTCGGCGCCCAGCAACGCCGAATACCGCCGCCTGGCGTCCGACGGCGCAAACCATTCTGGCTCTGAGCCTGGCCGCCACGGGCGACAATGCGGGCAGTCAAGAGGCGTTTCGGAAATCGGTGCATCCATGGAAATTGCCATTGAAATCGATCCTGCGGACCTACGCTCGCCGCTGCGGCTGGCGGTCACTCTGCTGGCCTTCTCCAGACGGCTGCAGCAGACCGGCGACCAGACTGCCGCTCATCAGTCCGCCCAGGAGGCTCTGGCGCTGCTGGAGCGGGCCACGCAAAAACCTTCGGCTGGAGCCGTCGAATGGAACGAATATGCCGACGCTCTTCTGAAAGTGGAACAGCCCGATCTTTTGCAGCCCGCCAAAGCGCTGCATTTGGCGCAGAACGCGGTGGCCGCCACCAATCGCACCAATCCTTTCTTTCTGGACACGCTGGCGTGGGCCTATTTCCGCTCGGGCGACGCCCCCAAAGCGGCTGAAACCGAGCGTGATGCTCTGCGCCTGCTTCCCGCCGGCGCCAAAGGCGGACTGCACGACGAACTGGAACGCGGCCTGGAAACTTTCGGCAAATAATTTGAGCTGTTCGCCTGGCCGCTTGCGCAATCCCCTATAGAGGATTCTATGGCCAACTTCTGTTCCAACTGCCGATTTCCGCTCGCTGCCAGCGCGAGCTTCTGCCCGCAGTGCGGACGGCCGTTAGCAGCCGCCCGGTCCAGCCCCCTTGCCGCCCGCGGCGGCTAAAGGCGGAGGCTCAGCCATCAAGATCGTTTTGATTGTGATGGTGTGCTTCGCCGCCCTAGGAGTCGCAGCCATTGCCGCCGGATACTACGCGGTGCACAAAGTGAAAGATGCTGTGGTCGCCAAAGCCCAAAGTTACGGCGTCGACCTGAACTCCATTCCGTCGCCGGTGCCGTCCTCGACGTCGTCCAGTTCGCAAAGTCTACAAGCCCTGCGAAATCCTGCCCAAGGGCGATGCGGCGAATCTTCTGGGCGAACCCATTGAGCGGACGGAAATCATGGACGAGGGCTGCCTTTACTACGGCCCCCCCGGTCTGGCTGTAAAACTCGGCGCGCAGGACACATCGGACATGATGGCCAAAGCCAAAGCCGGCGCACACGTTGAACGGCGGCGACGTGGCCGATACCGTCACCAAAATGTTGGGAGCAGTAGCCGGCGCAGTCCGGGCAAAACGGAGCGCCCGGCGGAGAAGCTCCGCTGCTGACCTTCCTGGTGGACGCCGATGGGCGCCCGCAAATGACCGCCCTTGCTGCGACCGAAAGGCATCTTCGGAGGAATCGGCGCCGACAGCAAGGGCGGTGGACTAGGCGCCGACATCCCCAATCTGGGCGACCGCGCCATTCGGCTGGGCCCGCTCGGTCTGAACGTGCTGAAAGGGCGACACCGTTATTCGCATCATGGTTGGCCCGGTGCCGGATGCTAACAATAAGTCCGAAGCGATTGCCCGCGCTGTCCTGCCGCGTATTTAGGCGTGACACGATAGAAATATGGCCAGCGAGTCCGAGGCATCGAACGACGTCACGCTATTGCTCGCCGAATGGCGCGGCGGAGACGATGAAGCCGGCCGCCAACTCATCTCCGCCGTTTACCGCGAGCTGCGCAGCTTGGCTTCCGCTTATCTCCGGAGGGAGCGGAACGCGAATACCTTGCAGCCCACCGCCTTGGTCAATGAGCTGTGCGTCGGAATGCTCTCACGTCCGGCCGTCAGCTGCGAGAATCGTCGGCATTTTCTTCACCTGGCCGCGCAGCAGATGCGCCGGTTGATTGTCGATCATGCGCGCCGCCGCAATGGATTGAAGCGCGGCGGCGGACAGGCGCATGTGTCGCTCGATGAGGCGCGCGACCACAGGATCGTTCTCGACGGCCGGATTACCGAAATCAACGAGGCTCTCACGCGACTGGAGCAACTGGACCCGCGGCCCGCCGCCGTGGTCGAGATGCGTTTCTTCGGAGGCCTCACCGAGCAGGAGATCGCCGATGTGCTCGCCGTCTCTCTCGCCACCGTCAAGCGCGATTGGGATTTTGCCCGCTCCTGGCTGCTGACGCAAATAAACGTGAGCTAATTGGAACTGCATTTGCGCACTCCATAGCGAGGAACTCATGAACAAACTATTCGTCTTACCCATCGTGGCCCTGCTGACCGCCGCAACCCCTGTAGAGCTGCATCGGGTTGCGAGGCCGTGCTCGCCGCCACCATGAAGGTGCTGCAAGTTCCCTCGCATCTTTACATGACGGAAACCGCAGGCTTCAATAATAAGGGCAAGACCAGGAACGCTGGAGACCATTTATCTCAACGGCGCCACTTTCGTCATGGTCGGCGGAAAGTGGATCAAGAGTGTCGATCACGCCCCAGGACCTAACGGACATGAAAAAGGACAGCCGAGCGAAAACTGGGTACGTGCTCCGAGGTGCGCGAGGAGGCGGTGAGCGGCGAGCCGGCCACGCTCTACAAGATTCACAATCAGAACGAGGCTGGGACCGATCGACACCCAACTCTGGGTTTCGAAATTGCGAGGCCTTCCCCTTAAGCAGATCGATGACATCGATGTGGGCGCCGGCGCCGCCGGCAAGAGTCACACAAGAAACCCGCTATGAGTACACGAACGTGACTGCCCCGGCCGTCACCGAGTCTAAGCGTA
The DNA here is from genome assembly GCA_963745995.1 of Bryobacterales bacterium. GTDB lineage: Bacteria > Acidobacteriota > Terriglobia > Bryobacterales > Bryobacteraceae > Palsa-187. The sequence goes on along the minus strand of CAVUZF010000003.1, from coordinate 658,667 downwards.
AATAGGTTTCTTTCAGGAAGGAACGAATGTTGACCAAAGCGAACTATGTGGCGATCGCGGCGACTCTTGCGATTGCAGGACTGCTAGCGCTGCCAACCTCGCTGGTTGCGCAGCAGAACCAACCCAATGCAACTGGATTGCCGCTGTATCCGGGAGTCACTACCGGCACCCAGTATCCACCCACGCAAGCCGAGGACGGGCGGTATGCGATCTATACCGCTCATAGCCGCGATTCGAAAGAGGCAGTTGAGGGTTGGTACCGGCGCGCGCTGCCACAGGCGAAGGAAACCAAGGACGAAAACCAGCTCACGCATGGCATCGTACTCAGGAACGGGAATGACAAAGTGCTGGTCTACCAGCTACTGCAGAGCCGGGAACGGTGATCGAGCTGCAGAAGCATGTAGGGAACTAGTGCGCAGGTATGTCCTGCACATGAGCGATGAAAAAGTTCGAGCACGAGTGGATTTTTGAGGAGTTTGTCGAGCACCGGACCTTCTTCACCAAGAGCATGTTCGGTGGGCTTGCCGCGTACCTGTTCGAGCGGCAGATGCTGTTGCTGGTTGAGCCGACGAAATCCGGCCGCTGGAACTGGCACGGGGTTTTGATCTGCACGGACTTCGAACATCACGCCTCGCTTCAAGCCGAGTTCCCGGCGCTGCTGCCGCATGAGGCTCTAGGAAAGTGGCTTTTCATCGATTCGACGCACGAGAATTTTGAGTCCACCATGGACGCGGTGGCGAGGCGTATGGCACGTAACGACCCGCGCTTCGGAATTGCGCCAGGGGTCCCAAGGCGAAGACCCGAAAGCTAAAGTAGCGTTGCTTCTTTTCTGTTATCATCTTTTCAAATCCCTGTGACAGGCGCCGCCATGCCCGCGGTTCCCACACTTAGTCGCAGGCCTGCCCCGTTGGCATCGATTGACCTCACGCTGAGGTCTGCACTTCACATCTGGAGTTTTGCTCGATGCCTTTTTCTGATTACGGGTGCGTGGCATGAAGCGGCTTCCTTTCACTCCGCAATCGCAGGGCTTTACTGAAATTTTCATCCGCCGCGCGGTGGCTACGACGCTGGTGATGGCGGCCATCGTGCTGTTCGGCGTGGTGGCGTATCGCGCGTTGCCGGTGAGCGATCTGCCGAATATCGAGATGCCTACGCTGGTGGTCAGCGCCAGTCTGGCGGGCGCGAATCCCGAGACCATGTCCTCGGCGGTGGCGACTCCTCTGGAGCGGCAGTTCTCGACCATCGACGGCATCGATTCGATGAACTCCGTGAATACGCTGGGGTCGACATCGATCACGCTGCAATTTGCGCTGAACCGTCCCATCGATGCCGCGGCGCAGGATGTGCAGACGGCGATTGCGCAGGCGGCTCCGCTGCTGCCTCCGGGGATGCCGACGCCGCCGTCGTTTAAGCGTGTGAATCCGGCGGATCAACCGGTGATCTGGCTGGCGATCCGGTCGAGCTACGCTTCCGCTGTACAAATTGCAGGAATACGGCGATGCTTTATTGGCGCGGCGTTTTTCCATGGTCACGGGAGTGGCGCAAGTGGTGATTGGAGGCGCGCAGAAATACGCCGTGCGGGTGCAAGTGAATCCCGATCGCCTGACGGCACGCGGCATTGGCATCGATGAAGTGGTGGCGGCCATTCGCAATCAGAACGTCAATATTCCCACGGGAACGCTGTACGGCAACAACCAGACGACGACGATTTTAGCTACCGGCCAGCTCGCCAATGCGGATGCGTACAAGAACATCATCGTGACCTATCGGAATGGTTCGGCAGTGTATCTGGGCGACTTGGCTACGGTGCTGGATGACGTGGAGGACGATAAAACGGCGGCTTGGCTGAGCACCAACGATTACACGGAGCGGCTGCTCAATGTGATGGTGTACAAACAGCCCGGCAGCAACGCCGTGGATGTGAGCAACGGGGTGCGCGCGCTGCTCCCGCAGATCCTGAAAGAAGTGCCGCCCAGCATGGGCGTCCGCGTGATTGCGGACCGCGCCAACAGCATTCGCGATTCTTTTCGCGACGTGCAAACCACGCTGCTGCTCAGTCTAGGGCTGGTGGTGCTGGTGATTTTCGTTTTTCTGCGCAACGCTTCGGCAACCATCATTCCCAGTCTGGCGATGCCGGTGTCCCTGCTGGGAACATTTGCCGTTATGTATTTGTGCGGCTTCAGCCTGAACAATCTGTCGATGATGGCGCTGATTCTGGCGATTGGATTTGTGGTGGACGACGCCATTGTGGTTTTGGAAAACATCGTCCGACATATGGAAGCGGGTGAGCGGCCTTTGGATGCGGCCATCGAAGGCGCGCGCGAAGTCAGCTTCACCATTGTGTCGATGACGGTTTCGCTGGCGGCGGTGTTCATCCCGATCCTCTTCATGCAGGGGATTCTGGGCCGTCTGTTCCGCGAGTTCGCGGTGACGATCATGGCCGCGATTCTGGTTTCGGGATTCGTGTCACTGACGCTCACGCCGATGCTGTCGGCGCGCTTTCTGCGCAGCCAGCACGGCCAGCATGGCTGGCTGTATCGCGTCACGGAAAGCTTTTTTGAACACCTGCAGAGCTTCTACGAACGTACGCTGCGCTTCACTCTGCGCCACAGCTTTATGATGCTGGCGCTATCGATCGCCGTGCTGGGCGCAACGGCGTGGTTGTTCAACGCGGTGCCCAAAGGCTTCATTCCTACCGAGGATCACAACGAAATCTCGACGCAACTGGAATTTCAAGAAGGCATTTCCTATGGCGATATTTCGCGCGAAATGCTGAAGTTGACGGACCTGGTGCGCGGCGATCCGGCGGTGGATTCCTATAGCACCAGCGTCGGCGGCAGTTCCGGCGCGACTAACATCGGGCGGATTTTCTTCGATCTGCTGCCGATCCGGCAGCGGCCCGGACAGCCGACAGCCGACGAAGTGATCGCGAGGCTGCGGCCGAAGCTCAATAGCCTGAACTCCGCTCGCGCCTTTTTGCAGAACCCGCCGCTGATTCGGATAGGTGGGGCGCTGACCAAGAGTCTGTATCAATACACTTTGCAAAGCGGCGACATTCAAGCTGCTCCGCAGCAGCGCGCAAATGTTTGAGAAGGAACTGGCTAAAGTTCCGGGACTGACGGGCGTCACCAGCGATCTGCAAATCAAGAGCCCGCAGGTGACGCTGGAGATCGATCGCAATCGCGCCGCGGCGCTTCATGTAAGTCCGGAACAAATTGAGAATGGATTGTTTGCGGCCTACGGACCGCAGTGGGTGTCGACCATTTATGCGCCTGGCGATCAATACCGCGTGCTGCTCGAAGTCGACCGGCGCTTTCAGGACGATCACGGAAAGATTTCCGCGCTGCGTATCCGTTCGCAGGACGGCCATCTGGTTCCGATGGATTCGCTGGTGCGCTATACAACCCAGGCGGGCCTGACTACGGTGAACCACTATGGCCAATCGACCGCAGTCACGCTGAGTTTCGATCTGCTTCCAGGAGTCGCTCTGGGCGATGTCGTGGGTCAGATTGAGGATCTGGCGGCGCGCAGACTTCCCGACACGGTTACGGCGCACTTTCAAGGCACGGCGCAGGCGTTCCAGCAATCCACGCGCAATTTGGCGCTGCTGCTAGTGGTGGCGATTTTGGTGGTCTACATCGTGTTGGGCATTTTGTACGAGAGTTTTGTGCATCCACTGACGGTTCTTTCGGGGCTTCCCTCGGCTGGATTCGGGGCGCTGCTCACGCTGTATCTTTTCGATCTGCCGCTGGACGTTTACTCGTTTGTAGGCTTGATCCTGTTGGTTGGGATCGTCAAGAAGAACGCGATCATGCAAATCGATTTCGCTTTGGACGCCGAGCGCCGGCTGGGCCTTTCGCCGCGGGAAGCAATTTTCCAGGGATGCGTCACGCGTTTTCGTCCGATCATGATGACGACCATGGCTGCGCTGTTAGGCGCCGCGCCGATCGCTGCCGGGCAGGGCGCGGGAGGCGAGGTGCGCCGTCCCCTGGGTATGTGCATTATTGGCGGGCTGGTATTTTCGCAACTCATCACCTTGTATCTAACGCCGACGGTGTATCTGTACTTGGGGAAATTCCAATCGCTCAACAGCGACCGGCTGCCCGAGTATTCGACGGAAGAAGAAGCATTTGCGCCTACTGGAGATTGACGCGCCAGGGTGGTCCAATGGGGGTGAGGAGATCAGAAAAATGGAAATGAAGCAGAAGATGGCAATTTCTGGCGCTGGTCTGATGGTGGCAGGTATTGGTCTAGGCATTGTGGGAGCGGCGCTATTGGTCCCGGCGGCCTTCGCGTGGACCACGCGGCTGGTCGAAAAGCGGGCAGATGCTTTTACCTCCAAGATTGAAGGAGCCTCCAAAACTGTTGGGACTGTCGCGGGTACTCTGCATCGCTCCTTCAACGAAGCGAAAAGGGCCGGGCTTGCCGAGATTAAGCGCAGCCGTTCCCATGAAGGGAGTGTTGCGGGCTAGACTTGCCCTTCCGATTTTGGTGTGGTCCGGCCTCGGGCGTCAGCGCTACAACTTCGAGAGGATTCAGGTAGTGGGCTACTCTGAATTTTCAGAGGGAAAGCACTTTTTGGGCAACTGAAAATAAACTTCAATGGCGCTGTAAACCGCTACGGGCCGTCCGTCCTTCACCGCAGGCTTGAACTTGAATTTTCGGACGGCCTGCACGGCTTGTTGACCTAAATCTAAACCAACAGTTCGAGTGACCTTTACGTCTTGAGCGCGGCCATCAGCGCCCACAACGAGCGAAACTACTGCCGAACCGATGTCTGTCGATTTGGCCCTATAAGCCGCTTCGCGGCCAGCAGCACATGCCTCACTGGGAAACTTCGCCTCGCGCTTCTCAATAACGATTGGCACGCCGACGCCGTGTTCGCCGATGTGATAGACAGGCTGGCTGCCTGTCTGAGCTAGGCAAGTACTGAGGCAACTGAACCAAGTCAGCGCCCACAGCGGTCTCATGGCCGATATGCTATCAGCAAATGAACTTCGCGGCTAGCGTCGATTTTTAGGATTCAGGAATCCTTGCGCTATTCTGCTGCATCGCTTATGATAAGCTCCAACTAGTTCACTCCAAGGAGACAATTACGATGAAGACCATGATTCTCGGACTGGCGCTTTCAGTGCTTGCCGGCTTACCCCTTTTGGCGGCGCTCAAGGTGGCGGATAAGGCGCCCGATTTCTCAGCGCGGGCTTCCCTAGCGGGGAAAGAATTCAACTTTTCATTGCAGGACGCGCTGAAGAAGGGGCCGGTTGTGGTGTATTTCTATCCTTCCGCTTATACCAAGGGCTGCGATCTGGAAGCTCATACGTTCGCGCAGGAGAAAGATAAATTCGATGCGGCTGGCGCGACCATTATCGGCGTGTCCGCCGACAGCATTGCACGATTGGATGTGTTCTCGGCAGATCCGGATTATTGCGCGGGAAAGTTTCCTGTAGCCTCGGACGCGGACGGAAAGATCGCCAAATCGTATAACCTGACGTCGAACAGCGCGAAGCCTGGCATGAAAGATGTGCGCGGCGAAGAGATCGGCCATGACTTCATCGAACGCGTAACCTACGTAATCGGCAAGGATCACAAGGTCATCGCCACCATGTCGTCGACTGAAGACAAGATTTCGCCCGATCAGCACGTCGCAAAGGCGCTGGAGATCGTGCAGAAGCTGGCTGCCAAATAGCCGGCTTACTTGCCCGGGAGATGCGGTAGATCCCGGTTGTTTTCGTTACAGACTTGTTCGATCAGGTCGCCATCCACCAATAGTGTGAGGGGCTGCGTGAAGCTCCAGGGTTTTTTGTAGTTGATGGGGTCGTCGATTGTGGCGGTGACTTCCATATGTCCGAAGTCAAGACGGTGGAAGCGCTCCGTGACACGCATGGCCTCACTCGACGGATGGCCGACCTGGTCGAGCCAAGCTTTGCCGTTGAAACCTGAAGATTGAATCACCAAGGTGTCGCCGTCCCATTTGCCGACGGAATAGCCGAACCATTGGGGATTCGGGTCCTTGGGCAATTCCCTCCCGTCGAGAAAGACTTGGCGGAACTGATCGAAAGCCTCGTAGAGGAACACGATGACATTGGGTTCCTGCAGAATCTTGAAGGGAGCCGGCGTTGCGTCAATTTTGGGCACGCCTTGCGGCAGGCAGTTGGCATCCGGATCCTGCGCAGAAAGCGCGCCCGTCTTGCGCTGGTTGAAAAGCGCTTCGGCTCCGGGCTGCATCTGCAACTCGCCGGGTTTTAAATCCTTGGTCACGTCGCGGAGCTTAGGCGGTTCCGGGTTCCAAATGCCGGTTAGATCCGGTTTGTTATCCGCCCGGCGCGGCGCGGGGGCGGTCAAGTTGGGCGAGCCGTCCGGCTTTCGAGGGATTTTATCTTTCAGATTCGACCATTGCGCGGAGAGCGGCCATGATGATGCGATCAGTAGAAGCGCGAGCAGCCCGGTTTTTAGCGGCATTGTGATCCTCTTTCGAATTGCGTCCAATCCAGTGGATTATACACCCAGGAGTGATAACCGGGCCTTGCCGTGTCATACTGCGTCCCACGGGAGGTTGAATTCACTTGCGAACTGAATCCACGCGGTGGGCGGTGAGAGCGACCGGATTCGCGGCGGCAGCCGGAATATTGTTCGGCCAAGCGCCGGGGCTGGCACCCTTGTCTCCCGGGCCAGCAGCCCCTTCAGCAGCGGTCACCGGAATCTTCAATTGGATCCACAGCACTGCGGATCTGGATCGCGGGTACGCTTTCTATCATGAGGTCTTTGGCCTGGAAATGATGAACCCGCAGTTCGGCGCGATTCCCGGCGCGCCGCCCCCGAACACAATACGAAAGCGGTCGGAAGCGATTGCCGACCCGGTGATCGGCCAACTGACGAACACGGGGGGCGCGCGTTTTCGCAACGTGTTTCTGCGGCTCCCCAACGCTCCCTTTGGGTTAGAGCTATCGGAATTCAACGACATCGAAAGCCGCAAGCTGCGGCCTAACTTTTGGGATCCAGGTGCTACGACATTAATACTCGAGGTGCGGGATATCGACGCAGTGCTTGGCGCCATTCGCAAAGCTGGCGCCGCCATTGTGACTTTGTCAGCCCGGCCGGTGGAGATCGGCACCGCGAGGGAACCGGTCCGCTCGATTCTGGTGAGAGACCCGGACGGTTATTTGATTCAGGTCATTCAGGCGACGCCGGATTCGCTGCGCCGAACGACGGGTGGTGACCCGATAGCCGGAGCGGCCATTGGAGTCTCCGTGGCCGATTTCGATAATGAGCGCGCATTCTACGGCGGCATGCTGGGCTTTGACATTCAGGACGCTGCGGAATTTAGATCTGACAAAGCCGTTCTTGACTTGGTGGGATTGCGGAAAGGCCGACTGCGTCTAAGCGCGGCTTACATTCCGGGCACGCAGGCGCGTGTTGAGTTCTACGAGTTCAAGGATACGAGAGGCTCGCCCGTGCGCCTGCGGATTCAAGACCCGGGTGCGCCGCAATTGCAGCTTCGCGTGCGCGAGTTGGATCCACTGATCCAGCGGGTGAAGGAGGCCGGCTACAGTTTCGTCAGTGTCGGCGCCCAACCCATACAGCGTGCCTTTGGCCGCTTTGTCTTCGCACTCGATCCGAATGGCGTTCTGGTTGAGTTTGTCGAGCCGAGTAGTCCGCGGTGATGCAATACTATCGGATGGTGATAAGAACTCTCCATCTACTTTTGTTGGGGACGGCTGCGATTCTCTCGGCGCAGCAGACCAGCCAGCCCGCAGCAAACGGTCGCATGGTTCGGCCGAGGTTTCTGATTCATGTCGTGCCTAATCTCGAGAAATCGATTGATTTTTATCACAGTGGCTTAGACCTGGAGGTCATTTCCCCGCCGGCGCCGCTGACGCCTGCCGACTCCACGTTGATTCAGAGGGCGGTAGCATCCAATCCGGCTGCACGAGCAAAGTCCGCCACGATGGCGATTCCCGGATCTAGCTTGCAATTCCTGCTGATTGAGTTCTCTGGGATTGAACGGAAGCCATTCACGCAGCATCTTTATGATCCTGGCATCACCCGCTTTTCGATTCAGGTCCGGGACATCGACAAGGCATTCGATAAAGTTAAGGACCGAGTACTTGCGGTGCCGACCATCAGTGCAGGACCCGTATATACGCAGCAGCCACGGAACAATACGCGTGCCGTTATGATGAACGATCCTGACGGCTTTGTTTTCGAATTCGTGCAGTCAGGTACGCCCCCGAAAACAGAAGTTCCGGAAAGCAGCAACATCTACAATGCGCGGTCCTCGCTGGCATTCGAGAGTATGGAAAAATCCATTCCGTTCTATCGGGACATTTTGGGTTTTACCTTGAATTCCGCGCCAGCCTTCATCAATGACGCGGTACTGGCGCTGGAAGGGACGCCGCGCGCCAGAGTTCGCTCGGCGCCAGCAATGCCTCCGGGCTCCGACAATATGTGGGTGTTGTGGGAGTTCAACGATATCGAGCGCACCAAGCACGTGCCAAACGTGCAGGACCCCGGCGCTTCGGCACTTTCGCTCCAGGTTGAAAACCTAGAGGGGATTTTGAAAGCGATCAGGAGCGCGGGGCTGCCGGTGGAGTCGGAATCGGCGCCGCTGAATCACGGACACCGCGGTGCGCTGGTTCGTAGTCCAGACGGACTACTTATTGAACTATACGAGTAGGGCCGCCTCTATTTCCTGACGTATTTCGTTACGCCCCGCAGTTGCGCTTCCGCGGTATAGATGTTGCCGGCGGCGTCGATGGCGATTCCCTCCCCCATGGCGCCGTCGGGAGAATTTGGCGTGATGTGGGGCGGAATAAACGTGGTCACTTTCCCGTCTTTCAGGCTCCCGATGCGGATTCCCCGCTGCCAGCCTGGGTGAACCTTTTCGGTCGACTCCGAATCGGCGGTATAGATCACGTCGTTCTTGTCGATGGCCAAGCCGCTGGTGCGGCCGAAGTCATCGTATTCGAGGATGAACTTCCCCGCCTTGGTCAGGACTTGAATGCGGTGGTTGTGGCGATCGGCAACGATTAGACGGCCCTTGGAATCGAACTCCAGCGCGTGCGGCGTGCGGAACTCGCCGGGCCCGGTTCCAGTTTTTCCGATGACTCTGAGAAACTTCCCGGTCTTGTCGAACACGGAGATGCGCCCGATGAGATTGGGATCTGCCACGTCGGTATGGCTCTCGGCAATGTAGACGTCACCATTGGACGGGTCGGTCACGACGTCGGTGGGATCGGTCAGGGCTGCGGGAGGATTTCCGCGCACGCCCGGCGTCCCTAGCGTCAGCAGGACCTTGCCTTCGGGACTGAACTTGATGACGACGCTTCCCTTCTTGTCTTCTCCGGGAAAGTTCTTGAGGTCGTCGGCGCTGGGGGCGCGCGCGTCGGTCACCCACACGTTACCGTCGTCGATCGACATGGATGCCGTGCGGCCAAACGAACATTCCGCCGCCAAAGCTTTTGATCTCCTTCCCTGAATCGTCAAAATGGTGGATGGGGTTCGCTTTTGTGCCGAGACAGCCGGGGGTGGTGCCGGGCGAGCAGCGATCCGTCGCCCACACCGACTTGCCATCCCGGTCGATGGCCACGCCGTTGGAACCGCCCCAAGGCCTTGCCTCACTCAGATGGGCCCAATCCCTGATGACGCGATAAGGGTTGGCGCCGCTGTTCACGGGCTCAACCTTATCCGTCTGAACGGTACCGCCGCGCTGCTGCGCTTGCACGGACGTTCCGGGCAAGGCGATCCAGACGACAATCGTCAAAGCGGCAAATCTGAATTTCGCAAGGTGCGGTACGGACATCTGAATCCTCCGGGAGCGGCCTTACTTTACTATCGCGGACTGAGAACGGACGGCTTGCCATTTGCCATCGCGCATCGCGAATACATCCATCCACACCCATTTGCCGCTGGTGTCTTTTCCCTTGAAGGAGCTTTTTTCGGTGTCGCTGCCCTGAACGATAGCAACGTTTCCGATCACCTGGACGTCCATCGGCCCGATGTCGACCGAGTCCAGCTTATTGGCGCCGGACTTGATCATATCCAAACTCTGCTTCTTAGTTGTTTTGCTCCGTCAAAGCCCAGCCCCATCCAATCGTCGGCAAGAATCCGGCCAAGTTTGGCGACGTCGGCGGTCTTCTGCGCGTTCACCCAATCGCGCTCCAATTGCTTAATGGCATCCGCTGTTGCTGAGGCCTGGCTTTTTGCCTGTCCATAGACTGGGCTAAGACAGGCAGCCACCAGTAGGACTACAACGAAGAATCTTGTCATGGTAATTTCTCCTTGATGCTGATGCTAACGACGATGCTGATGCTAACGACGTGCAAGCTTATCACAGAAGTGCGGCGGCTATCGGTGAAAGGGCCAGCGGGTCACAAGATAGTAGATGGTTGCGCCAATGGCGCTCAGGAGCCCCAGGCTGCACATCGCCATTACGCAATAGATGAAAAGCAATCCTCTAATTGGTTGGCTTGGCAGGGTAACTCTTCGAGCCTACGCGAGGGCTAGTTCGTTGAAGGCGCCGCGCTCGTCAATCCAGCAGCGATATTTGGTGCGGACCTGGTTCAGGTTTCTGGTGCAGGCGTCGGCTTGCAACAGGACGTTTTTGTCGGCTTCGAGCACGCTTCGTTTGGCTTCATCGATGGCTTGGTTGAGGTTGTAGCAGGCAAGCTCGGGATACTCGCGCTTTACAAGAGGCGGGGAGCCACCGTGCCGGGTCTCTTTTCGTACATCCATGGTGCGAACAAAGTATTGCAAGCTGGTGACCTCTGCTACCAGCATAGCGGATTTGGATCCCAAACCCCTATTTCAGCGGAGCGGACGGGCGGAATTTTCTTCCGATATTCCGGATAAAGCGTCTCGGGCTTTCCGATGGCGGCGTCGCGCGGCACGCCGTATTTCTTGGTCATCTCATCGACGAAGGGATTCTTCTCGGGCAAGTAATGCGGAGCGGTTTCCCCGGCACTGGCTTCATAGGTGGTGATGCACGGCGGCCCGATGGATGGCAAAGGCGTCGCGCTCAGTTGAAAGCTTCGGGAGAGGATCCACGGTTCGGCGAGGTAGATGGGATCTTCGATGATCGCGAGAACGGCTGAGGATTTCATCGTGGCGGTAAAAGCGCAGGGTCATGGTGGCTTCGTCGCTGCTGGGCGCGCCGGTTTTTCGCAGGAACCCGGCCTTCAGGTGGGTGGTGTGAGGTGACCAGCGTGTTGCCTTCCCATGCGCCGGTGGTGAAGCCGGCGCGGGTGTGCTCGGCATATTGCGATGGGTGAGGGCGGCCGTCCATCCAGATGGTGAGCGGCGGGCGGTCCTCCCACGCGCCGATGGTGTAGGAGATCACGTTTCCTTTGAGCGGGTCGGTTTCGCTCCAGATCTTCAAACCGAACGGTCCTTGGACGACGTAAAAAGCGGGCCATCCTTGGCACTGGCGTTCGACCATCGAAAGCTGCGACTCGGAATAACTCAGTGCCCGGATGCGGCCTTCTTCGTTGAGCGGGATTCCGGTGAAGTCCACCGGCAGCCCGTCGCCGGTGAGGAACTCATGGTTTCGCGCCGCCCAGGAACCGGTGAGCTCCATCTGCGCGGCGGCGATGCCGGCACGCCGAACAGGCACAGCAGCACATGACGGCGGAGTATTCATTTTGCGGTGCATGGAGTTGGATCCCATTTCGAACCGTCGGCCTCCTTCTTGAATTGCGAACTCACGGTAAACGGCTGGCGCAGGTACTGCGGATCGTCGACGACCGTTGTCACCAGCAGCACTTGGCCGCCACTGGGGAGCGGTGCGATATCGAAGTATTCCGTAACGGCGGCGTTCTCGCTATAAGGAACGCCGTTCTTGCGCAGATATCCGGAGCGCAGGTTGGTGGTGGCGACCTTCAGCGACGCCGGTCCTTGCCACTGCGCGGTGGAGATCACCTTGCCAGGTCCGCTCGCCCAGCGCGGCGGGCTGCGGAGTTGAAATGGAAGAGCCGCGTCTGCATGCCGGCGTCGCTGTCGACGCGCAGCGTATTGTCGTCCTGCCAGGTAATATGAAAGCGCGCAGGCAGCGCGCATGATCGCGGCGGCGCCATAGGCCTTGCATTGATTGCCCGCGGCTTCGTCGGCCGCCGGATCCCAGGCATCGGCGACCTTGCGCGCCTGGTCCGTCATGGGCACGGCCTGGTAATCGCCCTTGCGGGGCGTGACCATGCGGAAGCGCCAGTCTTCGGTCACGAAAGCGACCCAATAACCCGTCAGATCCGACGGGCGCGGAGGCTTTCGCGGTAGCTGGGCGCGTCGCTTGGCCGGCGGCGCGCGGCGGATGCAGAGTGCAGTGCGACGAGTGTCGCGATGAAGAAGGCTCTCATTGCCCTGCTTCTCACCCATGCTGCGATACACGGCTTCGACGAAATCGTTGGTGGTCCACGAGCCCGTGTCCGAACCGTACCGGCGCATGTAGCCGCGGGCCGGCGAGGCGGCTTTGATTTGTTCCAAGCGTGAGGCCCTGCTTCATCAAATCGCGGATGCGGTCGCGAATGATGGTCACCATGTCGCGGTATTCGACCACGTCGAGTTGATCGCAGATGCGGCCGTGGCCGGGAACGATCAGCGTGCCGTCCTCGCGCGATACGATCGGCACGGAGGGAATGGCCGTATCGACCAGCTTCTGCAAGGCCGGCGATTTCGCCATGAATGCTGCCGCCCTTCGCGATATCGATGACGGGGAAACGCGTGGTGTCGAAGACATCGCCGGCCACGACGACGTCGGAGCGGCGGAAGAAGACAATGGCATCGCCGTCGGTATGCGCCGCCGGCTGATGGAAGACTTCAATGCCCTCGCCGTTGAGGTACATGTATTTCCGCGGCTGATTGAAGGTTTCCGTTGGCCACGCGCCGCGGAATGGGAAGACTTCGCCGCTCGGTCGCGCTCATTCTGGTCAAGACCTGTTCGACGGAAAGTATCGACGCGGCGCCTCCCAGGAAATCGGCGGCGACGCCGGCTCCGCCGCCTTGCGTGAAGAGTGTCTTGCCGGCTTTCGCGACGGTCTGCGTTGCCGCCCACGTGATCCGGCGTCGGCGCTGGTGTCGATCACGTAACGGATGGGTTGCGGCGTGACTTTCTTGATGGCTGCGACCACGGCATCCGCGCTGGCCGCGGAACCGGAGTCGACAACCACCACGCCATCGGCTCCCACTTGAAAGCCGATGTTGCCGCCGGCGCCCGCGATCATATAGAAGTTCGGCCGCACTTGCAGCACTTCAAGGTTCGCGGCGGGAGCCTGCTGCGCTAGCGATCCGCTGACAGCGGCCAGGGCTACGGCCATCGCGATTGCGGCCGGGATCTTGTACCTTATCTGCTTGTGCATTGAATGCGTACTCATAATACCGTAACCGCTCGGAGATGTATCATGATTCGGAGATGCCCCTGAATCTAAGTGAACGTCTGGACCCGGAAGTACGCGCATTGCTGGAGATGATGGCTGCGCAGGGCGCGCCGCCGCTGGAGAGCCAGGACCCCATCGAAGCCAGAAATAGCAGGCTGGAAGGGATGAAATTGCTGGGTGGCGATCCGATTGCGTTGGAACACGTGGAAGACTTGCAAGTGCCGGGACCGGACGCAGAGGTTCCGGTGCGGATTTACGCCAGCGAGCGCGGCGGGGTTCGTCCGGCGCTGATCTATTTTCACGGCGGTGGTTTTGTGTTCGGCAATCTGGATACGCATGACGCGGTGTGCCGCGCACTAGCCAAGGAATCCGGCGCGGTCGTGATCTCGGTGGATTACCGGCTCTCGCCCGAGCACAAGTTTCCGGCGGCGCTCGAAGACTCGCACGCAGTGACGCTGTGGGTAGCAGCCAATGCGGAACGGTTGGGTGTGGACGCGCGCCGCATTGCCGTGGGTGGCGATAGCGCCGGCGGCAACCTTGCGACGGTGATTGCAATGCGTTGCCGCGATGCGGGCGGTCCTGTGCTGGCCTCACAGGTGTTGCTTTATCCCGTAACCGATTTCAGTTCGTTCGAAACCGCCTCGCATCAGGAATTGGGCGAAGGCTACTTTCTTACGCGAGCGGCGATGGAGTGGTTCTGCGGGCACTACCTCGGGTCGGCCGATCTGGCGCACGATCCGGAAGCCTCACCGCTACTCGCGCCGGATCTGCGCGGCCTGCCGCCCGCATTGGTCATCACAGCCGAGTTCGATCCGCTACGGGATGAGGGAGAGGCTTACGCGGAGCGCCTGCGGCACGCCGGGGTGCCCGTGACGATGAACCGCTATCCGGGAATGATACACGGATTCGTTTCCATGCGGGGAGTGCTCGCCGGGGGGCGTCGAGCGATTCAAGAGGCGGCTCAATTTATTCAGTCCACGGTTGCCGTTTAGCTGTCATATAGGTATCGTCGCAATCGGCTATGATTACTGGCTAGATGACCGTATCCAAAACCACCCTCCTGCCGTTGTTGCTGGCGCCGATGCTGCTATTCGGGCAGCAGCCAGCTCCGAAGAACCTCAAGCTGCTGGCGCCCAACACCGACCTTCGCTTCGTGATGGGGAGCTTCGCGCAGGCGCTGGGGGTCGCATGCACCTATTGTCACGAGCAGGGCGATTTCGCGAGTGACGCCAATCCCAAGAAGGACGTGGCGCGCAAGATGATCGCCATGGTGCGGCAGATCGATGCGAGTTTCCCCAGCAGCGCCGGCGTATTTCCTGCCGGCTACCATGAGGTGGACTGCAACACTTGCCACCAAGGGAGTGTGAAGCCTGAGGTCAAGGCGCCGAGGGAGTTTTTTAACCGCAACGAATGGCTGGGCTCGCCGGCTCCCACTGTCACGCCGGGGGTCAATTTGAAAGTGCTGCCAGCGGGCACGCGGGTGCACGGAGACGGGTCGGTGATGCACGACTTCCGCGACGCCTTGAATGTCGATTGCAGCTACTGTCATGGCGGCGGTAAGCCGTTTGAGGCGGACGAGAATCCGCGGAAAGACATCGCGCGCAAGATGATCATTCTGGTCCGGCAAGTGAACGCGAATTTTCCGGGGACGGGCGTTTATCCAGTAGGGACGCAGATGGTGACTTGTTACACCTGCCACCGCGGAGCAACACATCCCGAGGCGATCAGCAATCTGCGCTACGATGCACCGGAAAAGAAGTAACTCATACTTTTAACAAGCCACTGCGGAGGCCGCGCATGACGGCTTCGGTGCGCGTTCCGGCGTCCAGTTTCCCTAGGATGGAATTGACGTGAAATTTGGCAGTGTGCTCCGAGATATGCAGGCGCGCCGCGATCTGTTTGTTGCTGAGCCCTTCGGCGAGCATTTCCAGAGTTTCCATTTCGCGCGGCGTCAGGTTCTCGACTTCGGATGCAGGGGCCGCGGGAATGAATGCTGCGGCTGCCTCCACAGGAATGGCGAGCAAGCCGGCGGCTGCCGCGTGTAATGCCGCGACGATCTGCCCGGCCGGGGCGTCACGCGGCAGGATGGCGTGGACTCCCCAGCGGAAATGGCGCGAGGTAAGAGGCGCATCCGACAAAACCACGGCGGGCAGTCCGTCGAATTCTCGCGGCAGATCTTCGCGGAGGACTACGTCCGCGCGTGCGGGCGATTCCACCAACTCGATACTCCTGCTGCCTTGCAGCACGGATTCGAATCCGGCGCGGGTGACGGTGGAGGCAGTCTCGATCCAGACACGAATCAAGCGATCACCGCCTCGCCGAGTCCCATGTTATTTTCTCCTTGGCCGCTCTGCCACGGCGATCTGCAAAGTCATCAGTTGGCCGCCCCGCAGAATTCGCGCCGCGACGGTCTTGCCGACCATATCTGCCAGCAGCGGGCGCATAGTTTCCGGCCGTTCCACCGCTTGTCCGTTCAACTCCAGCAGAACATCGCCGATCGTCAACCCGGCTTTACCGGCAGGGGCATCCTGATCCACGCTCACGGTCATCAGGCCGCTGGACGCGGTTAAACCCAGACCCTTGGTTAGATGTTCGGGAAGCGCGATTGGTTGTAACCCGGCACCCAAATACCCTTGCGGAAGGCGTCCGTGGGCCAGGAGGACCTGGACGACACGTTCCACCGTCGTGTGAGGCACCGCGAAGGCGGCAGCTCGGGAGAGAATTGGCGTTGCCATGCCGACCAGTTTGCCGGAGGAATCCACCACAGCACTGCCCGAGGCTACCGGATGCAGCGCGACGTCCAGACGGATTACTTGATCGAGTTTGCCGCCGCGCCAGGTTTGCGACGGTCCGGCGAGGCTGCTGACGATCCCGAGCGCGGCGTGGGCGCTCTCGCGATTGCGGCCGATCGCGACAATTAAGGCGCCGGGGCGCGGCTGGGAACGGTCCGCGTGCTGAAGAGTGGCGCTGGCGAGATCTTTGACTCGTAAGACGGCGAGGTCGGTGCCGGGCTCGCGGCCCGCGACTTCCGCGGGAAGTTTGTCGCCGGCGCTGGTGGTGACGAAGATGCCGTCGTCGTGACGCAGCGTGTGTTCCGCAGTCACGACGACACCAGGCGACCAGTGCAGGCCGCTCGAATTAAAGCGCGGACGGCCGTGGACGGCGACTACGGGTGCGGCGGACTTCTCTACTAACTCGGCGAGGTCGCTCGAAAGGGAAGCTAAGGAACTTGCCATGATAATTTCTCCTGATTCCAGGGTGGACTAGCGTGGTGCGTCCGCACATCAGTAGAACAGGCAGTTTGCGCCTGCCCGATCAGTTAGGTTCAATCGATCGAGGGTCGAGCGGGCGGGCCGAAGGCAAGTTGACCGGGTGCGCAGCCGTGAACACGGGGTTAATCTATTTAAAGACTCTATGAACAAACTCATCTTATTGATCCCCATGGTTGCGGTTGCGGGCTTCGCCCAATCCGCACCGGATGCCGCCAATCCGATGTCCACCTGGCTGCGCAACGCTTACACCGGCAATCGCAACAACATCGTGCGTACTGCTGAGAAAATGCCGGAAGAAAATTACGGAATGCGCCCCGGCGCGCAAATGGAAGTACGCACCTTCGGGCAGCAGGTGACGCACGTGGCCGCCTACAACTTCTTGTGGTGCTCGCAGGCGAAGGGGGAAAAGAATCCCAACCCCGGCAACCTCGATACGATCACGTCCAAAGCAGAGGCATTGAAGGTATTGAACGACGCATTCGCCTACTGCGATGGCGTCTATAAAGCATTAACCGACGCTTCCGGCATCGAGGTGATCGACATCACGCAGGAAAACGGACGGCAGACGCGTAACCTGCGCATGGGCCTGCTGACGCTCAACTACGCGCATAACAATGAGATCTACGGAAGCATGGTGATCTATCTGCGCGAGAAAAACATCGTCCCGCCGGCCTCGGAACCTCGCCCGCAGCAAAAGAAGTAGCGGCTTAAGGCACCGGCACTTCCAGATAGCGGAACGGCGCTTCCACGTTCTTGTACCAATGGAAGGTGTCGGGAGGCATGATGAAGACGTCGCCCTTGCTGATACGGCGTGATTCGCCGCCCTGGATGTACTGGCCGCCAAACTTGTCGGGCGCGGCGATTTTGCCGCTGCCGCCGACCACCATCGTCGCAGCGCCGCTTACGACATACACGACGGCGGTGTAGTCTTTATGGCTGCACCCTTCGGGCTTGCACACAGACTTAACCGAGTCGCGGCTATGCGTGTCCACATTGTAGGTGCCTTTGCTGGAGGTGTGGCCCCACAGGAGATTGCTGCCTCCCTCCGCGAAGGCTTTGGTAAAAGATGCGTCCAATTTCTGGTGATCAAAAATCGTGACAACTCCCGTAGGTGATTTTTCCTGCGCGCTGGATTGCGTATTCCAGATCGCGCCGATGGCAATCACCGTCAAGCCTGCCACGGCGGCGTTTCGAATATTCAACATGGGTGCGATGCCTCCTCTGTAATCTGTGCAGAGGCTAGTTTATCGCTTAGCGGATCTGATTATTCTTGCGGTCGATTTTGGGGGCTTTATTGCGTTTAATCTTCGGAGGTTTGTAGCGCTTGATCTTCTTGGATTTGTAAATGGTCTTGTGCGTATCGTTCGGCCCGCTCGCAAACACGTTGGGAGCCAAGAACACGAGAGAGGCAAAGACGAGGATCAAAAATCGGTAGCGTGGATGCATTGGTTATTTTTTGGCGGCGGCCGCGTCCTTTAGTGCTTTCAAACGCGGGAGGTCGCGATCTTCCTCGTGGCAAGCGGTCTCGAACATCTCGGCTTTATCGCGTTTCAGTGCGAACGCGATGGTCCAAGGCCGCGTATACACTAGCGGATCGGCCACCGTCGCCTCGTACTGAACGGTGTTGGGACCGGAGGGGGCGAATCGTTCCACCACGTGCTCGGCGTAGCTTACAATTTCCCCGCCCTCGTTCAGCCAGGTCTTGCCGTTGAAGTTGGTGGTATCGACCACCAGCGTGTCACCCTCCCATCGCCCTACGGAATCGCCTTGCCACAAACGAATCGTGTCGGGAAGGTGAGCGCGTCCATCCAAGGGCACAATACGCCAAGCCATGCGCTCGTGCAGGAAGACGATGTAATCCGGGGTTTGAATGATGTTAAACGCCGCCGGTACATACATCGATCGCGGAACGCCGGCGGGGAAACAGTGCGCTGTGGGATCGTCGTAACCGCGATCCGTGCGGTTGCGGCTGGTCCTTTCCGCGACGGCCCAGGGCTGCATGGGGAGAATTCCGTCGGGCGGATCAATGAGCACGCCGCGCCTATCCGGCATGACTCCGTCGCCTTTGTTTTTCTCCAGGCCCTGGTTCGCGGCACCGGTGTCGCCATCATAAAAACCCTGCAGGTCCGGCTTGCCGTCAGCGGTTCGGCGAATGTTTGCGACGGGCTTCAGCGGAATCGCGGGCGAGTGCGGGGCGGGGGCGGTAGCAGATGCCAATCCGTTGGATGGATACCAGGTGCGGTCCTCACGCGTGAACGCACCGTTCGCTTCTTCGGCTTCGGACTGGCAGGAGTACTCGAAAAGCCTGTCGCGATCCGTGCGCCGTTTCAAAGGGACGGTGATGGTCCAGGGCTTGGTGAAAACTTTCGAGTCTTCCAGAGTGGCTTCGTACTGAATGGTGTCGCGATCGGTCATGCGGTAGCGCTCGACCACGTGCAAGGCGCTGCTATGAAAATCTCCGGCCATGTCGAGCCAGGTTTTGTCGTTGTAGTTGGCGACGTCGACCACCAGCGTGTCGCCTTCCCAGCGGCCGCGCGAATCACCCATCCAGGAATCGATGTCGGCGGGGTGCGGACTGCTGTCGGTGTAAATCAGACGGAAGAGTAGAGACCACTCGAAGGCGATGGCCACGGCCTGTGGCGTCTGGAAGATCTGAAATGGAAAATCCATATACATGATCCGCGGGATGCCAGGCAGATAGCACTGGCCCAGCGGATCGGCCTTCTGACGGTTTTGAAAGTTCTCGGCCTTCTTCGCCGCGGCCCAGGGCTGATAAGGAATGGTCCCGCCGGTCACGACTGACCTTCCAGCCAGCATGTTGAGGGAGGCCGCGTGATCCTGGAGATCGGCGTCCGCGGTACTCGACGCCTGCCAGATCCCTTTGAGGTCTGGCTTGCCATCGACCGTGCGCGGCAAAGTCTGCCGGAAGACCAGAGTGTGCTGCGGCGCGGCGAGGAGCGAATTCGATAGAACGATCGCCGTGATCAGGGCCAGATGGTGTGTGCGCATAGAGAAGGAGAACAAGTACACCCACTATCAAACCACAGATCGAATTGGCTTCCGGTTCACTCCAGGCGCTGAGTCTTGATATTCTGGAACGCGGAAGCAGGAGGTTTTATGAAAGCGACAGGAGTACTCACGATCATGATCGGTGTCCTCGGGGTAGCGCCAGCATGGTGCCAGATTCAGGCGCCCGCGGGGCAGAGGACGGGGCCGGGAGTGCAAGCAGCTCAGGATTCAAAAGAGCCAGATGTGCTGAAGACATGCAAAGTTCCCCCTCCCGCCAGAGGCGGACGTGGCGGAGCGGGACGCGGACCAGCGCCTGCTCCCGGCCCCAGGAGTTATATGGTGACGGAGATCGCCGGCGTAGTTGCGGCGGGGCAGCAGTGGAAAGACATTTGGCAAGTGGACGGCAATAACGCCGACGGCATCATCGCCACCAACGATGGCGGCCTGCTCATCGCCCAGAACGACAAGAGCGATGTGGTGAAGCTGAACAGTGACGGGAAGACGTCGGTGGCTTATAGCGGCACGAATACCGGAGGCTCGCTCGCGATGAACTCGAAGGGCGCTCTGTTCGTCGTCAACCGCGGATTGAACGCATCCGTCGACGAGCTCGCACCGAAGCGCAAACTGCTGGCCAATAAGATGAATGGCGATTCGCTGGATTGCATCGGCGGCGTGCTCAACGATATTTCGGCCGATAGCAAAGGCGGAGTCTACTTCACCATGGGCGGTGTGTTTTACGCGGACTCGAAAGGGACTGTCACGCGCTACGGCGATAATCTGACCACCAACGGAATCGTTCTCAGTGCGGACGAAAAGCACCTGTTTGTCACCAACGGGCCGACGGTGGCGGAGTTCGATGTGCAGAAGGATGGCTCGCTCACCAACCAGCACGAATTCGGGAAGCTGGAAGGCGGCGGCAACGGCGATGGGAGTACCTTCGATACGGCAGGCAGGCTGTACGTGACCAGCAACGCGGGCGTGCAGGTGATCGGTCCGGATGGCAAGTATCTGGGGTTGATCCCTACGCCGTACGGACTTATTAGCGTGGCCTTCAGCGGGCCGGACCGGAAGATGCTGTACGTCGTGGCCCGTGAAAACTCCACCAATAAGGACTGGATCCTCGGCATCCAGACGATCGCGCAAGGCCCCAAGGGACGCGCGAAATAGCATTGCTTCGGCAAA
Source organism: Bryobacterales bacterium (assembly GCA_963745995.1). Lineage (GTDB taxonomy): Bacteria > Acidobacteriota > Terriglobia > Bryobacterales > Bryobacteraceae > Palsa-187. The sequence goes on along the minus strand of CAVUZF010000003.1, from coordinate 637,843 downwards.
TCCGGAAAATCGCATTCGTGGGCGGCTTGGCTCTGTTAAGCTTAGCCGCCCTGATTTATCTGGGAGACGACCTGTGGGCGCGCTACCGGGGGCGACCGGTGGAACAGATGAAAGTCGGCCGCTTATACGCGGCGGTGAATCATTTTAATGAGCTGGAGTATTCGGTCGGCACGCCGGTGATGGAGACTTGCGTCGACGCACTGATGCCGCACTTCGGCTACACACCTTGCTGGTATCTGCGGAGGCACGACATCCGCCAGATCGGTCCATAAGCGCATTACCAAGGTTGGATCACGTTGGTCACGTGTTCGCGATCCGGCGCGGTCAGGCAGATGCCGATGCAGAGATAGGGCAGATCGGGATGCGGATTGTGGCCGCGGTGAATTTTGCCGATCGGTTCGGAATACACGTCCCCGGCTTTGGCCTTGATCAGCACGCCTTCTTGAAACTCAGCTTCGAAGATACCTTGCAGGGCGACAAAGAAGGTGGCGCCGTTATGGCAGTGCCAGTTGGTGTATCCACCGGGCGCGATTTCGGCGTTGTAGATCTGAACCTTGACTTCAGGATCGCGCGGCAGGGATGCATAGAGCGTATCCAACAAGACATTGCGGTACAGGTCCTGACCCGGCTTGGTATAACCGTCCAGGCGTAGTTTGAGATCGTCGATACCCATTTGTCCTCCCCAGCAGCATACCATCTGGTAAAATTGTGTCCGTCATGAGCAACCTCACATTGAACGTGAACGGGAAAATGCACACCTTGGATGTCGAGCCTTCTACTCCGCTGCTCTACATTCTTCGCAATGACCTTGGATTGCAAGGTCCGCGATTTGGCTGCGGCCTGGGCCAATGCGGGCTGTGCACGGTGATTATAAATGGCGCGGCGGTACGATCCTGCATTACGCCTGTCTCCACCGTGAAGAGTGAAATCACGACGCTCGAAGGACTCGCCAAAGACGGCAAGCTGCATCCGTGCAGCAGGCCTGGATCGACGAACAGGTCCCGCAGTGCGGCTTCTGCCAAAACGGCCAGATCATGACCGCCAAGGTGCTGCTGGATAAAAACCCCAAACCGACGGACGCGCAAATCCGCGAGGCCATGAACCGGACACTTTGCCGCTGCATGACGTACTACCGGGTTCAAGCCGCGATTAAGCGGGCATCGACCATGCTCACGGCCGACGCGCCGGCCGCGGAGAAGGAGGTGGTCGCATGACGCCCTTGGCCGAAAACATCGCGCAGGGATCTGCTGAAGAGCGCCGGTCTGCTGGTGGTGAGCTTCACAGCCGCGGGCACGGGGCCGCTGGCTGCGCAAAGCACCGCGTCAGCCGAAGGTCCCTACATAGATCCGGACTTCCGGCAACTCGATTCGTGGATCGTCATCCGCGAAGACAACACTGCGACATTTTATGTCGGCAAGACGGACTGCGGCCAGGGCACGGGAACCTCGTTCCGCCAGTTGATGGCCGATGAACTGGACTTCGCTTACGACAAGACCACTTGCGTGATGGGCAGCACTGATACCACCGTCGATCAAGGCGGCTCAGGCGGTTCGACGGCGATGGAGAGAGACGCTTGGCCCATGCGGCGCGTGGCGGCGGAGGCTCGGCGAGTGCTGCTCGATATGGGGTCTACCAAGCTAGGCGTTCCGGTCGATCAACTCGCGGTTCGCGAGGGTGTGATCACCGTCAAGAACGATACGTCGAAGCGCGTGACCTACGGAGAATTGGTCGGCGGGAAGAAATTCCATGTCGCGCTGACGGGAGCCAACATCAATGCGACTACCGGCGTGGCCAAAGTCAAACCGGTTCAGGAACACAAAATCGTCGGATTGTCTCCGCAGCGCTACGATATTCCGGCCAAAGTGGACGGTTCGTTGAAATGGGCGGTGGACGTCAAGCTGCCCGGCATGGTTCACGCGCGCAACGTGAAGCCGCCGGTGGCGGGCGCGAAGTTGATCAGCATCGATGAATCTTCGGTGAAGAACCTGCCCGGATTCATCAAAGTGGTCAGCAAGGGTAACTACGTCGCCGTTGTCTGCGAGCGGGAAGAGCAAGCCATTAACGCCGCCCGGCAGCTCAAGGCGAACTGGCAGAAGCCGGCCACAGCGCCCTTCCCTTCCTCGGAAGATTTGTTCAAGTTCATGCGCAGCGCCGCGCCCACGTCGAGTTCGAAGCCGATTCTGGTGGGAGATCCCGACAAAGCATTTGCCGGCGCCGCGAAGATCGTCGAAGCCAATTACGACATTCCGTTCCAGGGGCACACGGCCATCAGTCCGGCGCACGCCTTGGCAGATCCGTCGAACGGCCAGATGACGGTCTATTCGAACGACATGAAATCCTACGGCATGCGCCGAGGAGTCGCCGAATTTCTGGGCATGCCGCCGGAGAAAGTGCGCGTGGTGTGGATGGAAGGCCCGCAAGGATTCGGCCGCACGGCCGCTGACGACGCTGGATGCGAGGCGGCCTACCTGGCGAAAGAGATCGGCCGGCCGGTGCGCGTGCAATGGATGCGCAGCGAAGAAACGGCCTGGGATACCAAGGCTCCCGCGTTTACCGTAAATATGCGCGGAGGCTTGGACGCCGCAGGAAATCTCATCGCGCTCGACTATAAGTGCCAGGCCGCCGACTACAATCACGTCGGCTATAACGAGGCCGATACGGTATTGATCGCCCAGTTAATGGGCATCAGGCGCGCGACGCCTGCCGCCGGCAGCGGCGCAACCCCTTCGGAGATGTACGCGATCCCGCATCGCCGCATGACCAGTCAAGTGGTGAGCCTGCCACTGATTTGGGAAACGCCGCTGCGCACCGGCAATCTGCGGGATCCGAATGGTCCGCAGTCGACCTTCGCAGCCGAATCGTTTATCGACGAAATGGCGGTGGCGGCGAAGGCTGACCCACTGGAATTTCGCATGAAGATGCTGATGGCCTCGACTGACGAGGACAGTGGGTTCAAGAGGGCGCGCTCGATCGCGGCACTGAAGGCTGCGGCGAAAACTTACGGATGGGACCCGCGTCCGTCGCCGAAACCGCGTGACAGCGGAGACCTACTCACGGGACGCGGCGTAGCCTATGCGTTCCGCGGGCAGACCATCGCTGCTGAGATCGCCGAGGTGGAGGTGAATCGGAAAACCGGCCACGTCTGGGTGAAGCGCTTGGTGTGCGCGCACGATTGCGGGCTGGTGGTGAACCCGGAAGCCCTGCGCCATACCGTCGAGTGCGCAATGCTCCATTCGATCAGCCGCACGCTGCATGAGGAAGTGCAATTTGACACTGAGAAGGTCATCGGCGTGGATTGGGTCTCTTCTCCCACTCTCACTCATGCCGACGCACCGGCCAAGATCGATGTAGTGCTGGTGAACGGAGATCCGAATCCCAAGCGTCCGGATCTTCCTCCCTACGGGGCGGGTGAGACTGCGTGCAAGCCTATGCTCGCGGCCATAGCCAATGCCATTCACGACGCCACCGGGGTTCGTTTGCGGCGGATACCTTTCCGGCCCGCGCGTGTGTTAGCCGCTCTTGAAAATTCGCGAGCCTAGCCCATGCGGCAGCGCGGATTTGAGGAACGCGCTATTGCTTTATAGATGAGAGCGATCTTATTCTGCGCGGACGGTGTGATCTTCTGCTGGCCGCAGATCGATGGGGAATTATCACCCGAATCGGCGCTCGGAAACGCTGGCGCAGGGGCTGCGTTCGCGGAACAGCTACTTGTGAGCGCTGCGAGGGAATGTGTACCATTTCATATCAGAAAGGCTTATATGAAAATCACAGCACGCATCACAGTTAGCGCCGCGCTTTTGGCGCTGGGCTTGGGCCCGGCACTGGCGCAGGATAAAAGCAATCAGACCAAGGCGCCTGCGCCTCCCGGATTGACGTTGATGTCACCCGATTTCAAGGATGGCGACGTCATTCCCGACAAGTACACGCAAGCGGCCGGTCCGGCGGCGGTGTCGCCGAAACTGGAATGGACTAACGTACCCAACGGAACCGTCACCTTCGCATTGATCCTGCACGATCCTGACGTCGCGCTGCAGAAGAAGACCGACGACGTACTGCATTGGATGGCCTTCAATATTCCGGGAAGCGCGCGTGAGCTTCCGGGAAACGTTCCCGCGGGCACCGCCACGCTGCCGGATGGCGCCGTGCAGGCGAAGAACCTTCGCGGCGGCGTGGGATTCATGGGTCCGGGCGCGCCGCCGGCTGGTCCTTATCATCACTACACCTTTGAACTGTTCGCGCTGGATACCAAGCTGGACTTGGGCCCCGATGCCACACGCGCGGATGTGCTGAATGCGATGCAAGGCCACATTCTGGGCAAGGGCGTGCTGGTGGGCCGGTTCCACCGCTAACTTACTGGCATGGGCGTCTCGGCTCCCTAACAATCCGGTATACTGACCGGAGCCGAGACGCCCATGAACTGCTTCACTGTTTCCGACCTCACCGTCCAACGCGTAGAGGAATTTGTCGATCCGAATTGCGATCCTCTCGCGTTCTTTCCCGAATTGACGCCGGAGATCATCGCAAAACATCTACATTGGATCGCGCCGCAGTTCTGGAACGCGGAGCGGAACACCATCTCGATCACAATGCAGACCTGGGTGCTGAAGACCAAGCACCATACCATCCTGATCGATACCTGCAACGGCAATCACAAGCCGCGCCCGTACTTTCCTGCCGCCGACCAACTCAACACGCCCTACCTGGATCGGCTGAAGGCCGCTGGCTGCACGCCAGAAGACGTGGATTTCGTATTGTGCACGCACATGCATATAGATCACGTTGGTTGGAACACGCGCCTGGAGAACGGACGCTGGGTGCCCACATTTCCCAACGCAAAGTATGTGTTTTCACGGAAAGAATACGAACAGTATCTGCCGGAGAATTACGTCGACGGCAAGCCTCCGATTTTTACGGATGTATTCGAGGACAGCGTGCTTCCGGTGATTGCCGCGGGGCAGGCGAAAATGATTGACGGGCGCTACGAGATGGATGACTCGATGGCGATTGAGCCTGCGCCCGGCCATACGCCTGGGCACTACATGGTGCGCGCGGGCTCAGGGCGCGATACGGCGCTGTTCGTGGGCGATGCGATCCACAATCCGATTCAGATCGCGGAACCACAGTTAAGTACGGCCTTTTGCACGGACGGGAAATTGGCCGCGCAAACGCGGCTGGGAATTCTGGAGGATTGCGTGGAGCACGGGCACTTATTGGTGCCGACACACTTTGATCCTCCTCACATCGGGCATATCCGGCGCGAAGGCCATCAGTTCCGCTTCGTGCCGGGCAGGTAATCAGCCGATAAACGAGCGCAGGAACGCGACGGCCACGATCACAATCGCGAACATTGCCAGCGCTCCTATAAAGATTTTTAGATCGGACGGGGCTTCAGGGGTATCAAAGAGACGGCCGCAAGCCTCGCAATAAGACGCCGCCGCACTTGCGCTCGTGGAGCATTCGGGACATCGTTTCAGCATGTGAATTGGTCCTCTTTCCATCTGTTTTCAAACTACGCAAATTAGACAGCGCGGTCGATGGACTTTGGGAACTAGGCGATACTAGTACTCTCAAATCGGATACCGGCGGCGTGGAGAGGCCAAAAAGGAGTAAACTACGCTTACTAGGGCAACATCGCTACTGGAGGAACACATGCAAAAGATCCTTGGATTGGCTCTCATGATGGTTGGAGCATCGTCGGCACTACTTGCTGGCGCGATCGCGGTTCCCGAGATCGATGCATCGACAGGCGCCTCCGCGCTCGCGATTCTTGCGGGTAGCATTTTGGTGCTGCGGGCCCGGCGCAAGAAGTAACTCGCGACGTCACTCACAGTCGAGGGCGACGCCGCGATGCATTGGGCGCAGATTGAAGCTCGCACCTTTTGGCTGGTGACGGCTGCCAGCTTTCTGGCGGTGGCGGTCTGGGAATCGCTCCGACCGCACCGCGACCTATCCATACCTGGGGAACGCCGCTGGAGCCGTCACGCGCTTCTCCTCATCGTAAGCAGCGTGACGTCAGTGGCGATTTATCGAATCGGTCCGGTGGTAGTGGCCGCGAGTATGGTCCCTAGCCGATTCGGATTGTTCCATCACATCGCCCTTCCCTACGCGCTGCGCTTCGTCCTCACGATTTTGCTGCTCGATTTTGTCCGCTATGCAGTTCACTGGACCCAACATCACGTGCCGATTCTGTGGCGTATGCATCAGGTGCACCATTCCGATCCCGACTTTGATCTGTCGACGGGCGCACGCGTTCATCCTCTGGAGACGGTCCTGCTACAGGGCGTGACTCTGGGTGCCGTGGCACTGCTGGCGCCTCCGGTAGCCGCCGTGCTTGCGGTGGAATTAATCACCTGTTTCCAAGTCTTTTTCGCGCATGCGAATGTGTCCATGCCGGCGGGATTTGAAAAATACTTGCGGCGAGCGGTAGTCACGCCGCAGATGCATCGCGTTCACCATTCGGAAGATGCCAACGAACAGAGCCGGAATCTTTCAGACATCTTTCCCTGGTGGGATCACTTGTTTCGAACTTATCTCGCCGCTCCGGCTGCGGGCGATTTGGGTTCTGTAGGGATGAAGGGGTTGCAGAATACCGGCAGCCTGGATCTGTGGTTCATGCTTTCGCAGCCCTTCCGGCGCGAGGCTAGTCAGGAAAGTTCAGCTCGATCGTAACGCCGTTTGGATCTTCAAGGAAGAGCTGCGCCAGGTTCATGCTGGGGACCAATCTTTCGCGGTAGGAGCAGCCGGCTGCGGTGAACCGGGCTTTCATTCCGGCCAGATCCTGTGCCACGAACGCGATGTGGTCGATGCTGCCGGTCTCGTCGGCTTCTTTCAGCGCGCTTTCGCCTAGATAATCGATCAGCGGCTGCGGGTTGGCGCGGTCGATGCCTACGACATGCACCACCGCGTGTCCGGCGTTGTACAGCCAGATACCGGGAAACCTGAATTCCGGACGCGGGCCGGTTTCGAGACCTAATACAGCGGTGTAAAAACGCTCGGTCTCGGCGAGCCTGGTGGTGCGAATGGAATAGTGATCGAGTTTCCCAAGCGACATCCTTCACATCATACTGCGACTGGCGTTATACTGCGCTTTACCTGAGGAGGCATCATGCTATTGAGAACAGCACTCGTGTTAGGCGGTCTGGCGGCACTGGTACAGGCGCAGCCCAAGGGCGGCGGGCCGCCGGTGCAGCCCATTCAGCAAGTGAAGCCCGGTTTGTACATGATTGCCGGCGCGGGAGCGAACTCGGAAGTTCGCGTCACCAGCGATGGCTTGATCGTAGTCGACGGCAAGCTGGCGGGCGAGCAGAATTACAACGCCCTGATGGAGCAGATCAAGTCGGTCTCGAACCAGCCGGTTAAGTATCTCATCGTCACCCATCATCATGCCGATCACACGGGCAACAATGACCGTTTTCTTGCGGCGGGCGTGCAGGTGATCGGACATGAAAATCTGAAGAAGAATCTAGCGGCTGCGACGGGCAGCACCGTGCCGGCATCGCCGAACATGACTTATCCGGGCGCCGATTACACGCTGCGTCTGGGAGGCGTTGAGGTTCAGTTGCATCACTACGGCCGTGCGCATACCAGCGGCGATTCGGTGGTGTACTTTCCCGATCTAAAAGTGGTGGCGGTGAGCGATGTGATCACCACCGGAACACTGGGGCCGCTGGCGGACTACGCGGGCGGCGGTAGCTTCCTCGAATGGCCCAAAGTGCTCGATAGCATTCTCAAGCTGGATTTCGACGCCTGCATTCCGGGCAATGGCGGCGTTCTTGGCAAAGCCGACGTGCAGGCGTATAAGACCAAAATCGAAACCTTTGTCAGCCGCGCGAAAGAGGCGGTCCGCAACGGCGCGACCAAGGATCAGCTTATGGCGCAGATCAAGACCGACGATCTGGGCTGGACGCCGCGCGTTCTCAATGTGGACGCGTTCTACGCGGAGCTTCAGAAGTAAACTGTATGAAAAGCACAAGCCAACTTTTGCTGATAGCGACGGCTGCGGTAGCCGCTTCCTTGAATGCACAGGCACAAGGAATCGATTACGCCAAAATCGAAATCCTAACCGAGAAAATCGCGCCGAACCTGTACATGCTCTCCGGTTCCGCAGGCGCCGATCCCGGCCATCAAGACGCGGCCGGCGGCAGGATCGGCATCCTCACCGGCCCGGATGGCATTTTCATGGTGGACGCGCAGTATGCACAAGTAAGCGACAAGGTCCTGGCGGCGATCCGGAAAATCAGCGCGGAGCCGATTCGCTTTCTGGTGAACACGCACGTGCACGGCGACCACACGGCCGGCAACGCCAACTTCGTCAAGATGGGAGCGCTGCTGTTTGCGCGCGAAGAGCTGCGCGAGGAACTATTGCGTCCCCCGGCCAATGGCAACGCGGCTCCCGTGAGAGATCCGGCGCGGCTTCCGGTCATCACTTATGGCTTGGGCGATCCCGTGAAATTCCGCATGGACGGCGAAGTGGTCGATCTAATCCCGGTGCGTGCGGCTCATACTGGCGGCGATACCATGGTCCGCTTTGAGAATGCGGATGTAATCATGATCGGCGACTTCTATCGGAATTACGGCTATCCATTTATCGACACCAACAACGGAGGTACGCTCAAAGGTGCACTCGACGCTCTCGACGCCCTAATGAAGCTGGCCGGTCCGAACACCAAGCTCGTCCCCGGCCACGGCACCATCATCAATCGGGGGGACATCGTACCCTACCGCGACATGATCCTAGGTGTGCGGGCTAAGGTGCAGCAGATGATTAGCCAAGGCAAGAGCGAGCAGGAAGTGTTAGCCGCGAAAGTGACGGCGCCGTACGACGCGAAGGTTCCCGGAGGCCTGCTGCCGGCGGGCACGGGGACCAGCGCCGACCGTTTTGTCAGCATGGTGTATTCGCAACTGAAGGGCGGAAAGTAGCGGAAAGTAAAGGGAGAGGGCCTCAAGAACGAGGAACGCTTCGAGGCCCTTAGGGAGTAGGACAAGGTCGGTTTTAGTGCTGGAGCGCGATGGTGATGCAGTTGCGCTTAAAGCTTTTCGACGCCGGCTGGCTTTCTAAGAATGCCAGTTGGAAGCGTTGTTTTTTCATCGTTTACCAGTTCTCATCTGACTGTATGATGAGCTTTTAAGTGATCACGAACAATGGATTCGCGGTACCGATCCGCGCTCGACGGCGGTACCAACAGGGGATGGTACGGACTGGCCACGCCGGCTAGTCCTTCCGGCGAACGCGCGCGATGAGATAGACCACAATCGCTACGTTGACGAATAGAACCACAACCTTGGCGGCGGACAAATGCCGGTGGATCTCATACACTTCAAGTGGAATTAATCCGGCTGTGGTGATGATGGTGAAATACTCAGCCCATCTTTTCTGTAACACCAGGCCGGTGCCCTCGGTCAACAGCAGCCCTGCATAGATGAAGGTGCCGGCACTAGCTTCCTTGAGTTGCCGAGGGCTGACCGCGAAGGCGCGCGACAGCAGCCGGTGAATATAGCGGTTGTCAGGATCGACTCCTAACACGTCGACCCAATGAGAGAACACTTCCCCAACGTCGCGGTGAAGTAGCCTGAGAGCGCCGATTCCGACCAATAACAGCAGCACTCCCTTGAACAATTTGAAGATCGCGATCGCCAAGAGAGTTGTCGAACTCTGGGGGCTGGTCGATCTCATAGCTCCAGGTTACTTACTTCTTCACGTGGGTTTTTGCTTCCCCCCGCCGGTTCCTGAGCGGATCCGCGAGGACGTATACTATGGAACGGCGCAGCAGCGCGTGGAGGCTTCGAATGAGATTTAGTTTTGTGCAACTGGCGTTGCTGTCGAACCTGTGCTTGGCGCCCACTAGCTTCGGCGATGACGGAAACCGCCTCCTGCGGATTGACCACTATGTGCAGGTTTCATCGACCGTGCCAGCCATCGCAGGGCAGGCCACGCAGATTTATGTGCGCGAAGTGGTTGAAGCCCGGCGGTGCTGCGCGGAGGTCCAGCAGACGATCGCGTAGCGCTGTTCATCCACGGCGCCGGAACACCCGCGGAGGTAGCCTTCGATGTCCCCTACCAGGACTTCAGTTGGATGGCGTACCTGGCGCATGCCGGCTTCGATGTTTTCTCGATGGATATGACGGGCTACGGGCGTTCCACGCGTCCCGCTGCCATGAACGATCCCTGCAATCTGTCTCGTGACCAGCAAGCCGCCTTCATACCGGCTCTGATCCCTGCGGCCTGCGCCGCCAGCTATCCGCATCAAATGACGACGCTCGCTTCGGACTGGCACGATATCGACGCGGTGGTGGATCGCATTCGCGCGCTGCGCCATGTGGAGAAATTGAACGTGCTGGCGTGGTCTCTAGGTGGGCCGCGTTCGGCGGGATATGCGGCGCAGCATCCAGACAAAGTCGCGAAACTGGTATTGCTGGCGCCGGCCTACAATCGGGCCGCAAAAGCAGATCCGCCGGCACAGGTGCCTGCCAACGGCGCGGCGATGAACACTCAGTCGCGCGAAGAATTCATCGTGAACTGGGATCGCCAGGTGGGCTGCGCCGACCAATATGAGAGCGGCACGCGCGATTCAATATGGTCAGAAATGATTGCTTCCGATACGGTCGGCGCCACCTGGGGAAGCGGCGTGCGGCGCGCTCCGCAAGTGACCACCTGGGGATGGACCACCGCAGTGGTAGCCAAGACGCAAATTCCAACGCTGATGGTTTCGGGCGCGCACGACAAGCAAGTTAATCCGGATCGAGTGCGGGAACTGTACACAGATCTCGGATCGCCGAAGAAAGTGTTCGTCGATCTGGCTTGTTCCTCCCATAATGCCATGTGGGAAAAGAATCACCTGCTGTTATTCAAGGCGTCGCTCGAATGGCTGACGCAAGGTTCGGTCGAGGGCAAGCAGGAAGGGATGCTGCGCCTGGGCTATTGAGAGCGCGCGAGAGTGATACCGGCCAATTGTCCCAGGCCGCCTAAGCTGGTCTGCGCCGTATTGAAACCGAAACGGAAGTCTTCCTCGGCATAGTTTTCGTATTTGTCGGTGGGCTCATGATGATTCGGATTTGAACCGCGGATAATTCCAGTGATCCTTTCGTTTTCGCGCACGCTGATGGATGGGACGAGATCCTCAAACTGTATGGAGTCCGTGCCCGCCATATTCGCGCCGATGGTTGCAGGATAATCCTGGGCATAAGACCGGTTCGCTGCTTGCCACGCCGCCGCTAATTTCGCGGAGGCGGCCGCCATTTTGGAATCCTGTTGATATTCGATATTGATATCGGCTTTGGAACTCTGTTTGGGCCTGGGCGGCATGCCGTGGTCGAACATCATCATGTCGTGCTGGATTACACCCAGCCATTTCGGTTCGGCTGCCGTGCCCTGCAGCGCTGCTCGGTCATGCGCGTAGGTCCCGCTGCCGTCCATGCCGAACTCCTCGTTGTTCCAAAATATAATTCTTACGGAGCGGCCTGTGCGGACGTCGGGCATGGCCAAAATGCGAGCCAGTTCCAGGACCACCGCGCAGCCGGAGGCGTCGTCGTCCGCTGCCTCACCTCCGCCGCGGCCGTCCATGTGTGCCGAGACGATATACATTTCTCCCGGCGTGGTGGCTCCGATCTTGGTGGCGTAGATATTGTCAAGCGGCCCAGTGCCCGACAGGAACCGCTGCCGCTCGATATTCGTGTACCCAAAGCTGCGCAGTTGTTTCTCAATCCAATCGATCGCATCGCGATTCCTGGGCGTCCCCTGCATGCGGTCTCCGAATTGGGCCAAACCTTTGATGTCCGCTTTATAGCGCTCGAAGTCCAGGCGCGCGATCACGGTGCGGATCGGGTTTGCGGTCTGGGCCGAGAGTGCCCCGGCCGCCACAAGTACGCCCAGCAAGAAACGCATTCTACGACTAACCTACCTCACTAACGCGGGCAGTGTCGTAAAAGTGTGCGCCACGGGAATGCGAATTCCCAGCGCGCCGATCTGGGCGCCGCTGGGTGTATCGAACTCGATGGTGCCGCGGATCCCGTTGGCGCCTGGATATTTATCAATTCCCAGCGTGAACGCCAAATGTCCATTCGCGGCCAAGGCGATGGTATCGGTAGCGATCTGCTTGCCGGTATCGTCGCGAACCACCACTGGGACGTTGACTGTTTGAGTGGAAACGCTATTGATCGCGATACCCGTGGAGGTTTTCGCGGTATTGTCGAACGCCAGGATATAGGCGCTGGCGTTGCGGTTTTCGAGGGGCACCACTGCTTCCTGCCCGTTGGGGTTGTAACGGAAAATCACGAACCCGCCTACATTACCATCGGTAGTGAGTTGTGCGGAGCCAATAGTAGGCGCTGGATTCGACGCCGGCGCCACGCTTTCGAGGAGTAGCGTCGCTCCGGCAGCCACGGTTTGATCGACACTGGAAGAGGTCGAGGTGGTGATTCCGGGCGGCCCGGTCGGAATCACCAAGGGCGTTCCATCATCCGCGAAGAACTTCAGATGCGCTTGCGCCGAAGCAGTTCCCGTGTTCACGAGCACGAAGGTCGTCTGCCAACCGTTGCCGGTGGCTATTTGCGCGATCGAACCTCCGCTGGTTCCGACGTTCGCCAGCGCCGGAATAGTAGTGAGCGTGGTGCTAGTGGTGCCCAGCGGCGTAGTGCGGATGCCCAGTACACTGATGCGCCCGCCGGCCGGGGTGTCGAACTCAATCGTCCCGCGCTGGAAGTTCGTCTTCGGGTACTGAACAGATAATACGAACGACGTGTGGCCGTTACCCGCCAGCGAAAGAGTGGTTCCCGGCGAACTGATCACCGCGCCGGTTTGACCGCGAATCACCACTGGGATCACGGCGTTCTGGGCCGACACGTTCTCGACGGCGATGCCCAACCCTACGCCTCCCGTATTGTCGAAAGGCAGCAGGTAGGAGCTTGCGGCGCGAGTCTCCATCGGCACCACGGCCTCCTGCGCTCCCGGGATCAAGTGGAATATCGCGAAGCCATCCACCGCCCCCGTGGCCGCCAGTTGCGCCGAACCCACCGCGACCGGCGGCACTTGGGCGCCGGCCGTATTCACGATCAAGGAAGCATTCGCAGTCAGCGTCCGGTCGAAGGTGGCGGCCAGCAGCGGTCCTGACAATGCGTCGGCGGCCTGCGGAAACGCGAGCGGAAGCATCAACGGGCCGTTGCGGGTAGGGTCGGTCGCGTCGCCGAAGAGGCTCAAGCGCGCCGTCGCCGAACTCGCGCTTTTGTTCACTAGGGTGAACGACGTAGTCCAGTTCTCCAAGGCCGCAAGGTGCGGCATCGAGCCGATCAGGTTTAAGCCTGAGATGGAGGCCGCCTCCTGCTCCACATCGTAGGGGACGCCACCGATGGTCGTGGTAACGGAGAGGTCCGATCCTGGATTCGTGAACACTCGATAGGTGAGCGAGCCGCTACCGGTGCCTGAAGTCGAATTCGTGACCCAACTGGGAGCTCCGGCGAGACTCCAGGGACAACCCGTGGCTGTCGTAATGTTTACGCTTCCGGTTCCACCCGTCGCCGGGAAGGCTTGCCCGCCGCTATCCAACACGTAGCCGCAAATCGCACCCTCGCCCAACTGGCCCGAGCCCGTGAGCGTGAACGGAAGTATCTGCGACCCAAAAGGCGCCGTTAGGGTAAAGCTGAATGATCCCGTGGCACCTGTATACGCGCCGGTCCCGCCATTGATCGTCGCGGTTCCCGTAAGCGTGCCTGACGCGGTGGTGACCTGTGCTTCCGCTGACAGCGTCGAGTTATCCTGCACGAAGAATTCAAAGGAGATAGAAGTGCTGGCGCCTTCAGGAGTTCCGTTTACCTGAATCCGCGCCGATCCCAGCGGACTGATCGTCCCTGTGCCGTTGAGAAGGAAACCGGCAGACGAGCCGTTCCCGGTTCCAGTAAAGGAAAGCGTGAGCCCCGTGCTCTGAGCGTTGACAGTGATGCCGGCGCTGAGGAATAGAATGAGCGCAAAAATCGCAGACCGCTGGCTATGCATGAATCCCTCCGGCTTATGCAGAAGCACAATGGTCTATCGGCTCACTCCGGCAAGGTCTATACCCTCGTATACTTGTTGAACCAGCCGATGGTGCGCTGCCAGGCCAGATCGGCCGCGGCTTTGTTGTAGCGTTCGGGGGTTGCGTCGCAGTTAAAGCCGTGAACCGCGCCGGGGTAGATATAGCCCTCGTGCGGCACGTTAATCGACGTCAAAGCCATGTCGTAGGCGGGCCAAGTCGAGGCTAGACGCGTGTCGAGCTCGCCGTGATGGACCAGAATGGCCGCCTTGATCTTCGAGATGTCTTCCTTCATGGGAACCGCGCCATAGAACGGCACGGCGGCGGCGATATCGGTTCCCAGGCGCACGGCAAGGGCGTTGGAGATGCCCCCACCGTAACAGAAGCCCGTGGCCCCGATCTTGCCGGTGCAGTCCGGGCGCGACTTCAGCCACATCGCCGCGGCCACGAAATCCTCGGCCATCTTTTTGCCGTCCACTTTCGCGAACATCTGGCCGCCGCGGTAATCGTCGCCGGGGAAGCCGCCGAGTGAAGTGAGTCCGTCCGGCGCAAACGCCATGAAGTTCGCGAGCGCCAGCCGCCGCGCGATGTCTTCGATATGCGGATTTAAACCGCGATTTTCATGGATTACGATGATGCCGGGAAGTTTCGATGGCGTCTCCGACCGCGTATCGGCACTGGCAGGACGCACCAGATACCCTTTGATGCTGCCGTTGCCTTGCGGCGACGGTACGGTTACATAGGTGGCTTTGATCCGGTCATCGTCCTTCGAAACCTGCTGCGCTTGGGCGTAGTTGGGCATCAGGGCATCGATAACGGCTGCCGCCGTGAGGCCGCCTACCGCGAAGCGCTTAACGCCGTCCATGAAGGCGCGTCGGCCGATCACGCCGTGAATAAATAGGTTGTAGAGTTCAATAGCATCGCTGGGTAGTTTGGGTTTGGTTGGCTCCATTGGCTGACTCCTTTTGGGAGAATATCACGTCCTGGAGCCACCCAAACCGCCCTGCGGATCTACACGCTGAGCACCGGGCACGGCGCATTACGAATGATCCCGTAAGCGTGCGTGCGCAGCCGTCCCAGCGTGCCTTGCAGCGCACCGCGGCCGATCAGCACCAGGTCCGCGCCATGCTGTATCGCCTCTTCTCGAACCACGTCAGGCACCGCGCCCGCGCCCACGCAAACCGGGACGCTAATATCTGCGGCCTTCTCCAGGTCCTCGATGGTGCGCCGCGCGTTGTCGCGCAACGTCTCTTCGAACTCCTGGTCCATTTGCCGCTCCGGCCAGGCCTCCACGCTGGGCACGGCATGCACCAGCCGTAAAGTCGCACCCAGATTCTTCGCCAAGCCTCCGGCCCAGCGCATGAGACGGATGCTATCGGGATTTGCGTCCACTGCGCAAAGAATCTTGCGCATAGCCAAGTGCTCGCGGTCCGGCGCCTCGCCAGTGTGGGCCATGGTCCATACCGGAATATGGACGTCATGCAGCACTTTAGCGGTCACGGATCCCAGACAGCAACTGCCGGAAGGGGCCGTAGCCGTGTGTCGGCATCATCACCAAATCGACCTTGTTAGCTGCCACGAAATCCGTGATGGTCGCGGGCCGGGTCGCCTAGGATCGCCATCCGGTCCACGGTCACGCCCGCAAAATCGCGGGGGAAACACTCGTCCAGGTGCGCTTTCACTCCGTCGAGTACCAGTTGCAGATCGATAATCGGCGCTCCCGCCAAGCCGCCTGCGTAGTAGGGAGACGCCACGGCCAGCAAAGTGACCTTGGCCTCATGCCGGCGGGCCATTTCTGCGACAAAATGCACAGCGCAGTTCGAGCGCTCCGAAAAATCCACTGGGAAAACAATATGTTTGATCCTGGACATGGCTATTTCACCTCTGAATTGCGATAGAAATTATTAGGGCCCGGATGGGGGCTCTCCCACGCCTGATAAAGATAGGCCGATGCGAGTGCAAGTCCGATGACTGCAGTGATTATGGTCATCGTTTTACCCCAGCGGTCGATGGTATTCATTTTCTGCGCCAGCGAGGCTTGCCGCGGAATTTCCTTCTCTTCCCCGGCGCCCAAGTGCACCACGTCGTTCTCATGGTGCGCTGCGAGAACCCAGCGGTAGACGGCGAGAACCAAGGTCGCGATTCCGAGTACCATCCATATTCCAACTACTAATGTGATATTGATCATATTGGCCTCTTTCGCAGTCCTTACGGGCATTCGCGATTCCAAAAGATAACCCTGCAACGTCAAATACTTAGCCGGGGGCGGCTACGGCACTGGGGAATCTCACCCAATCGGCCCGCTGGGCGCTGAGTCAAAATCAATTAAGTGCTTTTGCGGAGGCGTTTTGGGAACGTAGCCCTGCAAGCTGCGATGTTCCTTGAAGTACTGCCCGGCCTCGGTGTATTTTCCGGAGTCCCAGGAGCCCACGTGGCAATAGGCACACTGCTTCCGAGTTCGCTTGGTGAAATCGGGGTTCGCCATGGAGGGCTGGGACATGGAAAATAGGCCGAGACCCACGGCCAGGACCATGCCCGGAAGAATGCACTTGAAACTTTTCATAGGTTCGACGCGCCTTAGAAGGCGTTGCCGACGAAAGGCAACATGCGGCCCCAGTACAGGACCATTAGCCAGGAAAAGATGGATACAGCCGAGATCACTTTCGCGCCGGTGGGCGCATCTTCGCCAGGGCCGATCGCCTCCACCTTTTTGAGCATGCCGGTGGCGTAGAACAACAGAATGTTCAATCCCGCGACCACCAGGAACAGCATCTTGAAGAGAAACGCGACGTTCTTGATGTATTGATGCGGCGCGCCAATGAAGAACAGCACCCCGGTAATCGCATTGATCAGGAACCCCGCCACGGCCCACGGCACCAGTTTGTGCACCGGAGCGCCCGGCATGCTTTTCGCGACACCCAGCATCCTTAGGTCAACCACTCCGATGCAGCCCAGCAACATGGATAAGCCGATAAAGTGCAGCGTCTCGCAGGTGGGCCATCCCCATTTCCATCCCCCCGCCATCAGATGCGACAGACGAGTGGTCTCCAGCCATTTCGAAAAAATCAGAAGCTCATTCCACATGGTGTCGGTTCCTTTATTTGATTCCGGTCTGCGGTCCCAGGTAGGCCATCAGGCGTCCTGCGGTGATAGAGAAGGTCCAAAACATTAGTGAGAGAATCGCCAGTAACTTCGCGTTGGGCGGCAAGATCTGGGCTTCGCTAGCTAGGGGTTCGAGGACTGCAGCGGCTTGCAAACCGGTGCGCGACATTCGCGTCGAAGTTTGCATCGACGCGGGCCAGCCGGCAAAGCTTTTCGCAGCGGCTGTCTGACGCGCACTCGCGGGACTTCTGAAACACCGTCTTCTCGCATCTTTCACCAACACAATCATGGCGAGAACGATAAAGAACATCTTGACGCCGAACACCCAACTGGTCATTTTCGTGGTGGCGTCGGCAGCGAGCAGAACGAATACCGGTGATCAGATTTACCCAGAAACCAATCCACATTACTTTGAAAAACTTCTCCATGGCCAGGACCGGGATCTGGCGCGCGACGCCTAGCAGCCGCAAATCCAGGGCCCAGTTGAAACCCACCAGGATTCCCATGCCAGTGGTGTGCAGCGTCAGCACCAGCGGGTAAGCCCAGATCGATCCTGAACCGCGAATCCATGTGCAAAACTCAGTGTTCTCGAGCCAACTTAGAAATTCCATAGACCGTCCTTGACCGCTGTCTGGATGCAATTCGCACTGCCTCCCGGCGTGCCTACAACTTTTTGAAAGCAGAGGCGGGAGAAAACGAAAGTTACGGCGGATTGGGCGAAGTTCCGCACCTGGCTCTGCTTCGCCTGTGTGTAAATCCGCAGAATTAAGGGCGCTGAAACTACCGCAGGTTGTGTTTCGCCATCTTGTAGCGCATGCGGTCGCGGCTGATCCGCAAAATCCGCGCCGCCTCGGACTGATTCCCGCCGGCTTTTTCGAGGGCCTCCGCCAGAAGTTCCTTTTCGTGGGCCTCGAAGGAAGACGACGACTCGAAGGACTCGACGGAAAGAGCCGACGCTTCCGCCGCCTTCGAGCGCTTCCGGCCGCGCGAATGGACGGCGGCAGATCCTCGACGTCGATCATGTCGCTCATCGTCATCATGCAGGCATGTCCCAGCACGTTTTCCAGTTCGCGGATATTGCCCGGCCAGGAATGCCGCGCCAGTTGGATCTGCGCGCGCCGCGTGATGCCGATGATTTCCTTGTCGAATTGCGTCGGAAAAGCGGTCCAGCAGGAACTTTTCCAGCAGCGGCAGATCCTCTTTGCGCTCGGCCAGCGCGGGAGTTTTCAGCTCCACCATCGCCAGGCGGTAATACAGATCCTCGCGAAACTGCTTCTGCGCGATCATCTCCTGGACATCGCGATTGGTGGCGGCGATCACGCGCACGTCGACCTTGCGCGGCGTTACCGAGCCGACGCGCGTGATCTCCTGATTCTGCAGGACCCGCAGCAGCTTGGCCTGCGTGGTGAGCGGCATATCGCCGATCTCATCCAGAAACAGCGTGCCGCCGTGGGCGAACTCAACCAGGCCCATTTTGTCGGTGTTCGCCCCAGTGAAGGCTCCCTTCACGTAGCCGAACAGTTCGCTTTCAAACAGCGTTTCCACCACCGCCGAGCAATTGCAGGTCACAAAACGCCCGGAAGTGGCCGGGCTTAGGTTGTGCAGCGCTCTCGCCACCAGATCCTTTCCGGTTCCCGTGGGCCCGGTGATCAACGCCGAGCGGTAGTGTCTGGCGACGCGGCGGATGCGCGCAAACAGCTCCCACATCAGCGGGCTGCGGCCGATCATCCCTTCGAATCTGCGAGGTTTCGAGCAGCTCGCTGATCCAGGTCCACGGCGCGCTGCCTTTGCCGCGCATCCACCAGAAGTTTCTCCACGCGTGCCGCGCAGCGCGGGAATCGAAACCGGCTTATTCAGATAGTCGCAAGCGCCTTTTTGAATCGCTTCGACCGCCGTCTCCGTGGTGTAATGCGCCGTCATCAAAATCACGTCGATCGCCGGATCGAACTCGACGATCCTTTCCAGCATCTCGAGTCCGCTCATCTTCGGCATCACCAGGTCCAGCAATACGATCTGCGGGTGCTCGCGATAGATCAACTCCAAGCCCTCCTCCGGATCGGTGGAAGTAAAGATCGCCAGGCCGTCCTGTTGCAGCGCCTCGGCCAAAAGCTCGAGTCCCGCCGGGGTATCGTCAACCGCAACCAGTTTGACTGTAGGTACCATGAAATCCTTTTGAATCGTTTTTCTCAACTCGTGGCGGTTGGCAACCAAAATGCTTAACCATCTTATTGTCCTATAGAGTGGAGAGTGGAGGTGACCTCAACAGGTGCTCGAAGCCATTATCAAAGCGTCGCCGGTAGCCATCATTGCCCTGGATGTGGAAAACCGCGTCCTGATGTGGAGCGACAGCGCCGAACGGATCTTCGGCTGGACAGAAGGAAGAAGTCGAGGGCAAACCACTTCCGATCATCCCGCCGGAGTCCCAGCCGAACGGGGTGCGCGAACATCACCGCCGCGCCGAGGTCGACCACGACGGTGTGGACGCCGTAGAATCCATAAGGACGGGACTCTTGTGCCCGTGCGAATCTGGGGCGCGCCCATGAGCGACGGCATCGGCTACCTGGCTGTATTAGCGGATCTGAGCGAAGCGAAACGCGCCGAGCGCGAGCACGCCACCTGGCCGCCCGGGAGCAGCGAAGCGGCTGAAAGCATTGCTTCCGCGCATCGCATTTCCCTGCTTTTCGAGGCTGCTCCGGACGCAACCTTCGAAGTCGACGAGCAGCGGCCGCATCCTGCACGCCAACGCCGAAGCCGAGCGACATGTTCCAACGCTCCCGCGAGGAACTGCTCGGTTTGACCATCGAAGCGCTTGGTTCCGGAGCGTTTCCGCGGCGGGCATCTGGGGCTGCGCGCCGGTTACGCGGCTCATCCCGGTGAGGCGGCCCATGGGCGCCGGAATCGACTTGTATCGGCGCTCCGCAAGGATGGCACTGAATTTGCGGTCGACATTAAGCTGAGCCCGGTAGCCGGACACGTCATGTGCGTGGTCCGCGATGTCAGTGAACGCCGGGATGCCGAAGAGAAGATCAAGATGTTAAATCGCAGTCTTG
Source organism: Bryobacterales bacterium (assembly GCA_963745995.1). Taxonomy (GTDB): domain Bacteria; phylum Acidobacteriota; class Terriglobia; order Bryobacterales; family Bryobacteraceae; genus Palsa-187. The sequence continues at coordinate 617,691 of CAVUZF010000003.1, read as the reverse complement.
AGCGCCGTTCGCAGGACTTGGCTGGCGCCAATACTGAGCTTTCCCTGCAGAATCGCGAAGTGGAGCGCGCCAACCGCCTCAAAAGCGAATTTCTGGCGAGCATGAGTCATGAATTGCGCACGCCTCTGAACACCATCCTGGGATTCTCCGAATTGCTATCTGAGGAGAACGCGGGCGCGCTCAATGACAAACAGAAGCGCTTTGTCACCCACATCCAGCGCGATGCTCACCACCTGCTGGAATTGATCAACGACATCCTGGATCTGTCCAAGATCGAAGCCGGGCGCCTGGAGCTGCACCTGGAAGCTTTCCCCTTGGCCGTGCCCGCCGCCGAAGTGCTCACCAGTATTCGGCCGCTGGCGGCCAGCAAAAGCATCATCATGGACAGCGATCTCGATACCACCCTGGTCCTGAACGCCGACCGCGTGCGTTTCAAGGAAATCCTTTATAACCTGCTGAGCAACGCCATCAAGTTCACGCCGCCGGCGGGCGCGTCTGGGTTGAATCGTCGACTGAGGGCGGGTTCATCCGCCTCCTGGTGGGCGACACCGGAATCGGCATCGCTCCCGCGGATCAGCAAGAAATCTTTGAAAGTTTCCGCCAGGCCAGCGCCACCACCAAAGGCGTGCGCGAAGGCACCGGCCTGGGGCTGGCGATCACCAAGCGCCTGGTGGAGCAGCACGGCGGAAAGATTTGGGTAGAGAGCGAGTTGGGCAAGGGCAGCAGGTTCTATATCGACCTTCCCTATGGCAGGAGTCGGAAGCCGGTCCAGCAGAAGCCGCGGCCGAAGCGACGCAGAACAGACGGCGCCGTTGGTGTTGACGGCAAGCCCGCACGCGGCCTTTCGCGACGGCATCAGCCGCTCGCTGGAGCAGGCTGGTTTCAAGGTGGCGCAGGCAGCCTCGGGCGCGGACCTGCTTCAAAAAGCCGCTAAGCTGCATCCGAATTTGATGCTTCTCGACATCGAGATTTCCGGGAAGAGCGGCTGGGAAACGCTGCACGATCTTAAGATTTCTTCGGAAACTTCGAAGATTCCGGTGATCATCGTCTCCCCCACGGATGAGCGGAAGATGGGCCTCTCGCTGGGAGCGGTGGACTGTCTGGTCACGCCCCTCTCCGACGAAGCAGTGCTCGCGGCGGTACGCCGCGCTTTGCAATCGCAAGATGCGCTGCACGTTCTGATCGTTGAGGACGATCCGGATATGCGCCAGTTGATCACGGATACGCTGGTGACCGAGGGCCATACTCCGATCTTGGCTGGCAACGCCAAAGAAGCCTTGCGCACGCTCTGGCGAGTTCGCGAGTGGATGCGATTGTCCTCGACCTGATGCTCCCCGGCCGCAGCGGTTTCGATATTTTGCGCGAGATCCGGGCCAGCGAAAATTTCGCGAAGATTCCCGTCCTGGTCCTCACCGTGAAAGATCTGAGCGAACGCGAACGCCAGGTTTTGTCGGCGCTGAATGCACCCGTTTTCGAAAAAGGACCGGGCTGGCGTCCGGCGCTGCTGCAACGGCTCCAACTGATTGCGCGCGCGAGCGTCGGGCAAGAAAGTTCTGGTGGTCGACGACAACCCGGCCGGCCGCGAACTGGTGCGCGAATGCCTGCAGGATTACGCGTCGTCCATCAGCGGAGGCCGCCAACGGGCGCGAGGCGCTGGAAAAAATGCGCGCGTCGCGGCCCGATCTGGTTCTGCTGGATATTCAAATGCCGGAGATGGACGGCTATGAAGTTTTGCGCGAAATCCGCCGCGATCCTGCGCTCAAAGGCCTGCGCGTCGTGGCGTTGACCGCCTTCGCCATGCAGGGCGACCGCGAGCGGGCGCTGGCGGCGGGCTTCGACGACTACCTCACCAAACCCGTAACCGCTACTAAACTGAAAGCCCAGTTGAAAACCGGTCTTGAGGACCGCCCATAGGCGGCACTAGGAAGGTGCCACCAGAAACTGGTACTCTGAAGGGTCCGATCCTGTGCGAGGTGAGTTCCGTTGGCTGAAATACATTTGAATGACGGCGAAAGTCTGGAGAGCGCGCTCAAGCGTTTCAAGCGAAAGGTTTTGCAAGAAGACATCATCAAAGATGTCAAGCGGCACGCATTCTATCTAAAGCCTGGCCAGAAGAAACGGGTCAAGGCGGCGGAAGCGCGCAAGCGTGCGCGCAAGAAGCGGTCGCGGGACAGCGATTCAGACCAGCATCGCTCCTAAGTTCGCCCCCTAGTGCTGGGATGGCCTAGGGCAAAATCGACGGCATTCCACTCGACGAAGGACCAGTGGTCCGCTCGCTTTCGGGGTCAGCTCATGACCAGCAAAAAGCAACCGCGTCTCGTCGACGCCTAATGAGGTACGGAAGTATTCTGCGGGGGCCATTCAGGCCAGCGGTTTCCGGCGGTGGCTTCGATCGCGATGGGCCCGGTTAGCGAGAAACCGGGAAGAAAGCCGGGCGGCAAAGATCGTGGCGGAGGCGGTTGATGGTCCGCAGCAGTCGTGCAACGAAGTTCATTCCAGCCAACGTGACACGTGACATGCTTATAGAACGTGGCTAGCTCGCCATCGCCCCAATCTTCGTGGAGGATGTTGAACTTCAGGGTGTCACCCTGGATCTCGAAGCCGTCCAGTGCCGCCATGGTATAGGGGTTGTCACAAGTCCCGCACACCATCCCGCGGAGCTGGTTACCAACCTTACGAACGATGAAGTACTGCTTGGGAGCACCTACGCCAAAGCCGAGCCAAACTCCGACAACGTCATTCTCGGTCAGCGTTGATTTCCATGGGCCAGGTTGAATGTAACGCGGGCGCGGCGCGCCTACGCCTTGCTGATTGATTGCGACCGCAGGAACGGGAGGAGCCTTGGGGAGCCTGGATACAATCACTGGCAGCGGGTCTGGTCCTCTGGGATCTTTAATGAGAGTGCGCTCGAACTTCCCGCCACCCGGCGCTCCGCTGCTGCCGGTAACGATCAGATTGCCCCTGTCAAACCGGGCTGTCGCCTGGTCCTGGTACGCGGTGCTGCCATCGGCATTCACGTGCGTTACCACGAAGGTGATGCCGTTCGAGCCGAACTTGCCATCGACAAAAGCCAGCGTCGTCGCATCTGCGCAATAAGTGCAATAGATGCCTCTCACCTTATCGGCGCGGATTGAAAACTCATAGGTGTGCGCCTCGCCCTTGTCCGTTCTCCAGCCGCCGCGGTAATCATCGGCGTCCTGAGCCATGACGGTTTGGCCGAATCCCCACGTCGCTAGAAGCAACACTAACCGCGCCTTTCTGATCACAAGCGGCCTCCTTCGCGAATTCCAGTTTGACGGATAACGCACTCTTTGTACAGGTCCCCAATAAGAACCATCATCGGCATGTATGTATCGATCACGCGGGCACGGGACGCCGATCTTGACTTCGCGCCTAAGTTACACGTAGATTCGCTAGATGCCTCGTGCCCCGTCTTTAGAAGAACTCGCGGCTTCCCTCCACGGACCCTTGCGGAAGCCCCGAGACGCCGGCTACGACGAGGCGCGCCAGGTCTGGAACGGCATGATCGACAAACGCCCCGCCGCGATTGTCGAAGCCACAGGCGTGGCCGATGTCATGGCGACCGTAAGGTTCGCTCGCGCCAGCGGTCTCCCTCTAGCGGTTCGTGGCGGGGGCCACAATGTGGCGGGAAACGCGGTGTGCCAAGGCGGCATAGTGCTGGATTTGAGCCGCATGCGCTCGGTGCACGTGGATCCTGTGCGGCGCACGGCGCGCGTCGAAGGAGGTGCCACATGGCGGGATTATGATTATGAAACGCAGGCTCACGGCCTAGCGACTCCAGGTGGATTGGTCTCTAGCACCGGCGTCGGCGGCCTCACTCTCGGTGGCGGGTTCGGTTACCTGTCGCGCCTGCACGGTCTGGCATCGGACAACCTGATCTCGGTCGACGTGGTCACCGCCGATAGTCGGCTGCTGATCTCGAGTGCCGAGGATCACGCCGATCTGTTCTGGGGTGTTCGCGGCGGCGGTGGAAATTTCGGTGTTGCCACCTCTTTCAAGTTCCGTCTGCACCCCGCAAGCGGCATTTACGGCGGCCTAATTATTTTTCCGGCCGCATTGGCCTGGACGGTGTTCCAGCGCTATCGGGAAGTGGCCGAAGCCGCGCCGGACGCACTCACCGTGTACGCGGCCTTGGTGCCCTCTCCAGCCGGACGCGCCATCGGCATCGTCGTTGCTTATGCGGGACCCGAAGATGAGGGCCGCCGATTGATCCAACCATTACGCGACCTCGGTTCTGTTCTGCTCGACACGGTCGCCTGCGTCCCTTACTGCCAACTTCAGCAACAACAGGACGCTGCTTATCCTAAGGGCTTGCGCAACTATTGGAAATCCGCCTATCTCAACAGCCTGAGTGATGACGCTCTGCGCATATTGATTGATGCCATGACGCAGCCGCCTTCGCCCCTGTGTCAAATCATTATCGAGCAGTTCGGGGGCGCCATCGCGCGCCTACCCGAGGACGCTACTGCCTTCCAGCATCGCGCCGCTAAATACAACGTGATGATCCTGGGCCTTTCTTCGGATACCACGAAAGACGTGCCCAATCGCGCCTGGGTCCACCAGACCTGGGAACGCATGCAGCCCTTCACCACCGGCGGCGCTTACGTCAATTACCTGGACTCCGATGAAGACGCGCATCGTGCCTACACGGGCACAACCTACGAGCGGCTGGTCACCCTAAAGCGCAAGTATGACCCCGGGAATCTATTCCACCTCAACCAAAATATCTCCCCGCAGGCGTAGAGCCGCCTGCGACACCGAACTTGTTGTGAGCGAGGCCCACGCTCAGAGGTGCCGTTACAGGCATTATCGAAAATGAAGAGATGAGAATTTTGGAGCTTAGTCCACGTTCATTTGGGACTTTCGGCTTTGCCTGAGCCCAACGACCAATGCGCCTGCATAGACTTTGCAGTTGCACCGAATTTTGAAAGCTGCGGGAAAGACGCCGGGGCAAGAGAAAAAGAGGCAGTCAACTAACCCCGTTAAGAATGATGGTGAGCCGGGCGGGACTCGAACCCGCGACCACCGCATTAAAAGTGCGATGCTCTACCAACTGAGCTACCGGCCCTTGGGAAATTCGGCGAGAGCTTTTATTGTAACGCGCGCTCCACGGCCGCCGCGAGTTTTTTCAGTCCGGCGTCCACGTCGGCGCCCAGATGAATCCGTAGTGCGCGCCGCCCGCGCTCGCGCAGCACCGCCAGATCGCCCCGCGCCTGCGCCGCTTTGACGATGCCGAAAGTATATTTCTGCTCCGGAATCGCCAGGTCGTGCGCGTCGTCCGCGGTGATCTGCAGGAACACCCCGCTGTTGGGTCCACCCTTATAAGCCTGCCCCGTCGAGTGCAGAAAGCGCGGACCGAATCCCAGGCACGTCGCGACGCGCTTGGCATCGCGCACCCGCTGCCGCATCGCCGTCAAAGCAGCCTCGTGCGCCGGATTCATTTCGATATAAGCCAGCAGCGCGAAATAGTCATTCGCCTTGATCGAATTCAGATGCGCGCGCAAGCTATCGGCCAGCGTCGAGCCCACCACTTGTCCGAAAACTTTGATGCCGTCTTCTTCAATCCCCGGCGCTTCCGCCGGCAGCGAGCCTGTAGCTTCAAACTCGCTGGTCAATTTCTTGGTCGCGATCTTGCTGGCTTCGACGTCCGGCTGGTTGAACGGATTGATCCCCAAAATCGCGCCCGCTACCGCCGTAGCAAATTCCCAACGGAAGAACTCGCGGCCCAGATCGTAAGCGTCGGCCATCGCGATGCGAATCACCGGGTGCCCTGCGGCTTCCAGAGCGTCAATGGCGCGGTCCTGCGCCGCGTCCGGAGCGGACGTCAAGCGTTGATACACAAAAATCCGGTCCGCGCCGTAAACCGCAGGCGCCCCCAGCGGCTCGCGATCGACAGGAATGATGGCTTTCCCATCCTTACCGGTCGATTCCGCCACCAATTGCTCCAGCCACGCCCCCAGGTCATGAATCGCCGGCGACGCCACCAGCGTCAGTTTGTCGTGGCCCGCACGCGCCAGTGTCCCCAGCAGCACGCCCAGCGTCAACCCCGGATTGTCCTTCGGCGCCGCGCAAGCTTTCGCCATGGCATCGCCTGCAGCCAGCAGCTTGCCCACATCGATCCCCATCGCCGCCGCCGGAATCATGCCGAAATCCGAAAGCGCCGAGTACCTTCCGCCAATCGACGGCACTCCGAAAAAGATGTGCCGGAAGCCATCCTGCTCCGCCACCTTTTGCATGTGCGAGCCGGGATCCGTGATGGCCACAAACCGCTTGCCGTCGCGGCCCGCGCGCTCATAAAAATATTGCTTGAAAATATTCGGCTCCAGCGTCGACCCCGACTTGCTCGAAACGATGAACAGCGTGCGCGCCACGTCGATCTTCTTTTCCGTAGCCGCCACCTGCGCCGGATCGGTCGAGTCCAGCACGTGCAGATCTGGAAACCCCGCGTTGTCCCCAAACGACAGTCGCAGCACTTCCGGACACAAGCTCGATCCGCCCATGCCCAGCAGCAGCACATTCTTGAATCCCGCCGCCTTCACTTCCGCCGAAAACTGCTCGAAGCGCTGCTTTTGCGCGAGCTGCTCGCCGGTGACCCGCAGCCATCCCATCCATTGCGCTTCGTCCGTGCCGGTCCACACTTTGGCATCGCCAGCCCAGATGCGCGCCACGCGATCACTGCTTTCCCACGCGCGCAGATTTTCCGCCACCGCCTGCGCCAAGTCAGGCGGAAGAGTATAGGTCAGTGAAGTCATGGTTACTGAACCGCCGCCAGCAGTTTCGTGAACGCGTCCTCGAATTGCTTGACCCCGGCAGTCACCAGGTCCGCCGTCACGGACGCCATCGAGATCCCCGCCGCAGCCAGATCCGTCATCACGCGGCGCGCACCTTCCACGTCCTCGGTCAGCGACGCGCGCGGCCGCCCGTGATCCTTGAACGCATCGTAAGTCGCCGGCGGAATGGTGTTCACGGTATCCTTGCCGATCAGTTCCTCGATGTACAGCACATCCCGCAGCTTGGGATTCTTGGTCGACGTGCTGGCCCACAGCACCCGTTGCGTCTGCGCGCCCTTGGCCGCCAGCGCGTCCCATCGCGGACCCGAAAAAATGCGCAAGTAGCGCTCATACGCCAGCTTGGCATTCGCAATCGCCACCTTGCTGCGCACCGCTTCCAGCAGTTTCTTCTGCGCGTCATCTGCCTGCGGAAGCCGCGCATCCAGCAACGCGTCCACCGCCGTATCGATGCGGCTCACAAAGAAACTAGCGACGCCCGCCATCCCCGCCAGATCCTGACCCGCCGCCGCCCGCTGCTCCAGCGCGCGCACATAAGCCCACGCCACTTCCTCATACATCTCCTGCGCGAACAGCAACGTCACGTTGACGTTCACGCCTTCGCGCAACACCGTCTCGATCGCCGGAACGCCCGCCGGCGTCCCCGGAATTTTGATCATCAAGTTCGGCCGGTCCACCGCCTTCCACAAGCGCAGCGCCTCGTCGATGGTGTCCTGCGTCTTGTGCGCCAGATACGGAGCCACTTCCAGACTCACATAGCCATCCCGCCGCTTGGTGCTCGCATACACCGGACGCAGCACGTCCGCCGCATCTTGAATGTCGCGAATCGCCAGGCGCTCGTAAATGCCCTTGGCATCCAGCGATTTGTCGGTCTTCAATTGCGCTAAATAATCGGCGTATTCTTCCCCGCCCTCAATGGCCTTCTCGAAAATAGACGGGTTGGAGGTCATCCCGCCCAGCCCATCCTCCTCCACCATGCGGCGGAGTTCCCCGCTGGTCATCAGGCTCCGGCGAATGTAATCCAGCCAGATGGACTGCCCAAAGCGCGTAAGCTGCTTGAGCGGATTTTCAACGGTGCTTGAAATGGTGGACATGAATGCGAATTCCTCTCTCTTTCAGTTTACGAAAATCGGCGGGCGATCACTTCCGTGCGGTAGCTGAATATTTTGCCGATCTCCCGCCGCGCCCACAACGCTTCGACCGCACGCCCTAGCGGACCGAACGGCAGTTCATATTCAACATCGTCGAAAATCCGCGTCCCCGCGCCCTCCGCAGCGAACCGGTGAGTGTGCCGCCACACGCGATAGGGCCCGCGCAGTTGCACATCGACGAACTGCCGCGGCGGCTCCCAGCTTTCAATCAACGTCGCCCACTTGACAGGCACGCCGTAAAGCTTGAGTTGATAATCGATGCGCGCCCCCGCCGCCAGCCGTATCGGGCCCGGCGTCAAAATGTGAAAATTAAGTGTTTTGGAGTGATCGCCTCCAGATTATTCGCGTCCGAAAAGAACGCGAAGACTTCCTCCACCGGCCGCTCCAACCATTGCTCTGCGTGAAAATGATGCACTGCGCCTCTAACCCAATCGTGTCACACTAAGCAGGGAATGTCGCTATATGACGTGGCCAAAGCCATCGAAGCCTCGCGCATGGGCACCGCCATGCGCGAATCCATGTACTGGTTTCGCGGCGCTCAATCTGGTTCATTTGCTGGGCCTGCTGGTCGCCGCCGGAACCATCGTGTTTCTGGGACCTGCGCCTGCTAGGAATCGGACTCCGCCGCGCCCCCGTTTCCGAAGTCGGCAAAAGCCTTCTGCCCTGGACCTGGGGAGGCTTCGCCGTGATGTTCCTCAGCGGCTCACTGCTAGTGACCATCGAAGCCGGCCGCCTCTACAGCAATATCTTTTTCCGCATCAAAGTAGCGGCCCTCCTGCTTGCCGGCTTGAACGTTCTGATCTTCCACCTGACCATCTATCGCAAAGTCGAAGAATGGGACCGCGCCCCCACCACGCCCCTCCAAGCCCGCATCGCCGGAACTCTTTCGATCCTGCTGTGGTTCTGCATCATGGCCGCCGGTCGCGCCATCGGCTACACCCTGGATTACGCCGTATGAACGGCTTCATCGAGTGGTGCCAGTACAACGCCCTCAGCCAGTTCATGCGCAGCGCCAAGTGGCCCTACCCGTCGGTCGAGGTCCTGCACATCGCCGGTTTGATTCTGGTCTTCGGATCCATGTTGATCCTCAACCTGCGGATCTTCGGCCGCATCCTGCGCCAGGAGCCCATCCCGCAAGTCGCCGCCGGCCTGTCGCCGATCACCTTCACCGGAATCGCCGCGCAATTCGTAACCGGGCCAGTCCTCTTCATGACCTCAGCCATGAAGTTCGCCGAAAGCACCCCGTTCAAACTGAAGCTGCTGCTTTTAGCGGTCGCGCTGACCTACCACTTCGGCGCACACCGCCGATTTGCGCTTAACCCGGAAACTCCCATCCAAAACCTGCGCGTCTCCGCCACCGCCTCCATGCTGTCGTGGATCAGCGTAGTGCTGGCAGGATTCGCGATTGAATTGCTAGCTGGGTAAGACCTAAACTTTCCGGTCCAGCCAATCCCGCAACACCCCGAAAACTTCGTGATTATTCTTCTCCAGCAGCATCAAATTCCCGTTACCCAGAATCCCGTAATCGCGCAGCCGCAGCATCTCCGCCGAGCATCCCACTTGCTTCAAGAACGCCACGTTCGCCGCTGCCGACCCGCCGCCGCCAAACTCGCTCGTCAGCCATCCCATCGGAATCCCCTGCAAGTTTTTCCACTTTCGCGCCGGCTCCGCCTGCAATTTGAACGGAGATACCACCGGCCGCGGCGAATCCGCAGGCGTCACCGTATCCACCAACTTGAACTGCGCCACATCCGTCACCGGAGGATCGTAAGTCATCGGCGTAGCCGTCACTCCCCACTTCAATTGCGCAGCGAACGGATTCCCGTTGATCTCCATCGCCAGAATCGCCTTCACCAGCTTCGGCCGCTGATCCGCCACCACCCATCCCCAAAATCCGCCGAAAGCATGCGTCAACAAAATACAAGGGCCGATGCGATCCAATAACTCCACGCCACCGCGAATATTCAGCTCCGTGTGAAACGCCTCATCCGCGACATTGCCCACTTCACAAGCCATGAACTGTTCGACCAGCGGATCGTTCATCCCGCCCGGCCCCGGCCACTGTGAAGTATTGAACACCGCAGTGCTCTGAATCAGCCCCTCGAAAGGAGGAACATTACGCAAATGACTCGGACCCAGCGCATCCGGATGATACGGCGACCGCCCGAATCCCGGCCGATCGATCCAATACACCGCATATCCCGCCTGCACGAAATAATGCACCCACCCGGGCCGCCGCCCGATCCCCATCATGTGCATCCCCTGCCCGCCGCCGCCATGCACCATCACGATCGGATAAGGATGCTTCTTCTCCGCCGGAATCATGTACTGCACATACGTCTGCCCCATCGGAATCGTGCCGTAAGCCATCTGCTTGCGCTGCACGCCCACCCAGAAGCATCCCTGATCCGCCAACTTCAGCGCCGTCGATTCGTGATTCGGATGCGCGTCATTCCGCGCCACCACGGCCCCCGGCGCCGTCGCCTCCATCCACTTTTGCAACCCCTGCAAATCCAGATCCTCGACCACCGGCACGCCGCTGGCCTTGCTCGCCACGCCCACCTGCTGCCACGTCTTCGGGGCCTCAACAGCCGCAATCCCCTTCACCAGATTCGGCCGCTCCTGCGCCGTGACCCAAGCCAGCACCGCCCCATCCCCACGCGTAACGAAAATCGCCGGACCAATCTGATCCAGCAGCATCGCCCCGCGCGTCCGCCAAACATTTTGCGTGATGGCATTGTTCGCCATCGGCTGCCCCTTCGAAGCCACCGCCTGCGCCACCACCGGATCGTTCACATCCCGTCCCAATTCCTTAGCCGCACCCTCAAACGTCTGCGCCCGCTCATCGAAATACCCGTGGAACCAAGGAAAGTAAGGAGGCCGCCCCTGCCCCGGCCGGTCGACCACATAAACTTTGTACCCCTGCTCCACCAGCAGCGAAGCCCACCCCCGCTTCCCGTCCGGCGTGCTGATCCAATCCGCCCCCTGCCCATATCCGCCATGCACCAACACAACCGGATAAGGATGCCGAACCTGCGCCGGAATCCAATACTCGACATACATCTGCATCCCGTTACACAACGTCCCGCGAGCCGTAGAAATCTTCTCCACGCCCACCCAGAAGTAACTCCACTCCGCGATGTCGAGAACCGGATCTCGCCGCACTCTGCGCACGCACCTGCGGCGCCGCCGCCAATCGCCGCAGCCACCAGCCCTCCCAACTCCCGCCGCGTAATCCCGTCTTCGTAAACCCATCGCGTCCCTCCACTATTTTGCGTAATGCGCAACCGTTCCCGCATCACGTTGCGATTCTACCAAGGTAGACTTTATCTGATGCGGTCTTTCTTATTCCTACTACTCAGCACCACCCTTTCCGCGCAAGTCCTCCTCACCGGCGAATGGCAGCCCCTCACTCATGAAGACGCCACCGAGCGCGGCCCCGGACCCGACCTGGGCGATTACCTCGGCCTACCCATCAACGACGCCGCCCGCCTGCGCGCCGATAGCTGGGACGCCTCCCGCCTCACTCTCCAGGAGCAACAATGCCGCGTCCACATCGTGTCCTACATCTATCGCGGCCCCATGGCCTTCCGCCTGTGGGAAGAGAAGGACCCCGATACTCAGCAGGTCATCGCCATCAAGATGTACATCAGTACCTACGAGCAAACCCGCACTGTCTGGATGGATGGCCGCCCGCATCCGCCCGACTACGCGCCCCACACCTGGATGGGTTTCTCCACCGGTAAATGGGAAGGCAACATCCTCACCGTCACCACCACGCACATCAAGATGGGCTGGCTGCGCCGCAACGGCCTCCCCGAAAGCGACATGGCCACGCTCACCGAACATTTCATCCGCCACGGCGACCGCCTCTCCCACATCAGCATCGTCACTGACCCCGTCTACCTAACCGAACCCCTGATCAAGTCCGACGACTTCATCCTCAACATCAACCAGAACATCAACTGGCTGTGGCCCTGCGAATACGTAGTAGAAGTAGTGAACCGCCCCAAAGGTGAAGTCCCCCACCACCTCCCCGGCGAAAACACATTCCTCCACGAGTTCATCGATCGCACCCACGTCCCCGCCGTAGCCGCCCGCGGAGGCGCCGAATCCACCTATCCCGAATACCGCTCCAACATGCGCGCCCTCTCCGCCCCTTCCAAGCAAGCCAACCAAAAACGCCGCGAAGTCGGCAAGGTGGAAGTCTACCCCGTGCAAAACAACGTGTACCTAATAGTCGGAGCCGGCGCCAACATCACAGTACGAAACCGGCACCCAAGGCGTAACCATCGTCGACTCCGGCACCGGCGCCGTAACCGAACAAATGCTAGCCGCCGTGCGCCGCCTCTCCGACAAACCCATCAAGTACCTGATCAACACCAGCGTCGATCGCGACCACGCCGGTGGCAACGAGGATATGGCGAAAGCCGAAGGAACATCCTCCAACCTGCCCATCGTGAACACCCCCGGCTCAACGGCCAAGGGCACCATGAAATCCATCGCCCACGAAAACATAGTGAACCGCATGAGCGCGCCCACCGGCAGCAAGTCCCCCTGGCCCGTCGACGCGTGGCCCAGCGACACGTTTTCGAATGACGAACGCGAGATCTACTACAACGGCGAAGCCATCCGCATCCACCACATCCCCAACGCCCACACCGACGGCGACAGCTTCGTCCACTTCCGCCGCGCCGACGTAATCGCCGCCGGCGACCTCTACGTAACCGACAGCTACCCCGTCATCGATCTCGAAAAAGGAGGCACCCTCCAAGGCATCATCGACGGACTGAATATGATGCTAGACATCGCCGTCCCCGCCCACCACGAAGAAGGAGGCACCATGATCGTCCCCGGCCACGGCCGCATCAGCGACGAAGCCGACCTGGTCGAATACCGCGACATGCTAACCATCTTCCGCGACCGCATCCAGAACATGATCAAAAAGGGCATGACCCTGGACCAAATCAAAGCCGCCCGCCCGACGCTAGACTACGATCCCGAATTCGGCGCCGACACCGGCCCCTGGACCACCGATATGTTCGTCGAAGCCGCGTATAAGAGTTTAAAGTAGCTGGTTTCTGTGAAAGCTCGGTGATTCACCAATCTGTCCTCCGCGGGTGCTATCTCCGGTTCTGCGATGTAAACGGTCGCGCGATAATGGGCTTTTATACAAATGCGTGTTCTGCAACAGTTCAAAGGCAGATTAACCCCAACGCAGGCTGCGGATGGAATAAATGCAGCAGTTATAAATGCAAAACGTCTAGCCGAAGATGCGAAGCTTTTGCTCGAAGCTAGACGATATCCATCCGCTTCGAGCTTTGCCATACTTGCGCTAGAAGAACTCGGAAAGCGCTCGATCCTAAGGCAACTGCTAACTGCTAATTCAGATGTTGCGGTTGAAAATTGTTGGCGGCGGTATCGAAAACACACCGAGAAGAACTATTTGACACTTCTGCCCGATCGAATCCGGGCAGGCGCAACACAGCTTCATGACTTTAGCGACTTGTTCTTGCAACGAGGAGAAATTGAGAGGGCAACTTTCGATGCCATTAAACAGCTAGGGTTTTATACCGATTGTTGCGGAAATGCGCATTGGTCGATACCTTCTGAAGTCGTTGATGAGCAGTCAACCGGCATGTTGGTGTCGCTCGCATCGACATTGTCGGAGAACAAAGAGTTAGTCACCGCTCAGGAACTTGAGTTGTGGCAGTTCTACATGGCACCCGGATTAACGCGCGGGAACCTTTTGCAGTGGTGTATTGCTATGGTGTCGGCTGGCCTCAAACCGCCGGATTATCTCGAAGAAATGAAAAGCTTTACGCGAGGGGTAAAAGAAACTAACGATGACTTCTGCGAACCGGAGATCGTGTAGCAGTTGCTAGAACGCGTTCACAAGATCGTCCGAGGGGACGCCGGCGTGACGAAGAATACTCCAGAGTGTGCCAACAGCCGAGTTTTCGGTGCATCGGCATCGTCCTGCGCGGCTGAATCTTATGCTGCCATCCACCCTTGGCGGAAGAATATAGAGCGCTTGGAGGAATGATGGCAGGACTAGTCTTTATAAGCTGCGGGCAACGGGGTACGGAACGGGACGTAGCGGAGAGCGTCGCGGAGCTATTGAAAGCGCGTTTTGGGCTGAACGCGTACCTAGCATTCAAGATCCAGAGCTTTGACGACGTGATGACAATCACGAGGGAGCTAAGATCCTCCGACTACTTCCTATTCATCGATTTCGCAAGAACTTCGTCAACGCCGGCAGACTTACCATGTTCTCTATTTACTCATCAGGAGCTGGCACTCGCACATCACGTGGGGTTTGAAATTATTGCACTCCAACAACAAGGCGCGCCCCTTGAAGGTTTTTTGCGATACGTTCTAAGTAATCCTGAGATATTCTCAGACGCTGACGATCTTCTGAAGAAAGTAGAGCGATTGGTAAACGAGAAAGGATGGAATCCCAGGTACTCCAGGAATTTGGTGCCATCGAACCTTAGCCACACGAAACCATTAGTGTATGGCGATCATGCTGGATCTAGCCGCATGCGGGCGTGGGAAATCCAGATTCATAATCGACGACCAGACACGGCTGCGGTAAACACCGTCTGCGTTTTGGAAAGCGTTTCGTTACCTGACGGGACGCGGCAACGACCCGACAACAGTTACCTGAAGTGGTCGGGGCAGGCGGGTTACGAGAGAACGATTCTTCCAGAGGATTTTGCGGTCGTTGATCTCTTCTCGGTGCGTGCAGGGGAACGAGGCATCTTTTTGCTCAGTCTACGCGATGCATACCCGAGACTGCCGATCGTCGAGGCCGACGGCGAATATCAGCTGCACTACAAGGTTCATGCGAACGGCTTTCCACTCCTCCGGTTCTCTGTTCATGTGAGTCTCCATTGGAAGTTTCCAGACGAGGATGAACCGCCGAGCACACGAGCCATACTTGTTTCACAGATTGAATAACACGGCGACGTAGTCCCCTACGGCTGCCTCGACGCAGTATAAGCCGCAATCGCCACCATATCCTCCACCGTCAGCTTCGCCACCGCCTCCTTCATCAACTGCGCCCACATCCCATTCCGGTTCCCCGTCTTAATATCGTTCAACTGCCGCACCACGTAACTCGGAGACCGCCCCGCCAGCGGCGGCACAATCCCCAGCCCCTTCAAATCCTCCCCATGACAGACCCCGCAAGCAATCGTCTTCCCCGCCCCGCCCGTCTTCACCAGCGCCTCGCCCTTCTTGATGCTCCCCACCGGCACATAAGCAATGAAGCTCGACTTCGAATCGCGCAGCTCCGTCCGCTCCAGGTTCTCCGGCATCTCAATAATGCGTGACCCAATCGGCTCCTTGCCCTTCTCCGCGTCGGTCAACATCCAACCCGAGACCACTGTCTTCGGAACGGTCTTGGTTTCCACCACGCGAATCCACTGCCGGAACTTAAGACTCGAGAAATAGGCAGCCGCCTCCTTTACCTCAGCATCGTTCGCCGCCTTGCCGATCGCCAGCATCAACGCCGGTGGACCCATGCGCGGCTCCGCACTCTTGCGCAGCCCGTTTTTGTAATCCGACATTTGCTGGATGATGTAAGCCGCCGGCAACCCCGCCACCCCCGCGTTCTCCGGACGCCCCTGCCCGTTCGGCAAATGACAATACCCGCAAGCGCGCACCTCCGGCTTGCGTCCATGCATCACCACCTCCGGCATCTTAGGATGATCGTCCGGATACCAATCCGGCGGATTAAACAGATCGTGAATCTGCGGATCCATCAATGACACACTGCTCCCCGGCACCGTCCTCGCCTTGCCGTCGTCAGCAGCCGGCTGTGCCCCCGGCGCCGCCGGAGGATTCAACGCATAAGCCCAAGGCGGAGTCGTCTGCGGAGCCTGTGCAAACGCCGCAACACCAAGCAGCAAGATGGATAGAGAACGCATAGTGAATTTCCCCCGTAGCAATATATCATGGTGAGCGAGCATGATCGATCTCCGCAGCGACACCTGCAGCCAGCCCAGCGAAGCCATGCGCGAGGCCATGGCCCGCGCCGAAGTAGGCGATGACGTCTATGGCGACGACCCCACCGTGAAAGAACTGGAAGCCGAAGTAGCCTCGCTCCTCGGGGTAGAAGACGCCGTCTACGTCCCTACCGGCACCATGTCGAATCAAATCGCCGTGCGCACCCACACCGAACCCGGCGACGCCGTCCTGCTCGATCACGCCGCCCACATCTATATGAATGAGGTTGCCGGAATGGCCGCCCTCTCGGGAACACTCCCCCGCCTACTCCCCGGCCACCGCGGCATCTTCACTGCCGACGAAGTCCGCGCCGCGCTCCCCGCCCCCAACCGCTTCTCCATCGCATCGATCACGACACCCATAAAACTCCTATGCCTGGAGAACACCCACAACGCCGGAGGCGGCAAAATCTGGAGCCTCGATCAAATTAAATCCACCACCGAAGCAGCCCGCGAACGCGGCGTCTCCACCCACCTCGACGGAGCCCGCCTCTGGAACGCGTCCGCAGCCACCGGCATCCCCGAGAAATCGTACGCGCAATTTTTCGACAGCATCAGCGTCTGCTTTTCAAAAGGATTGGGCGCGCCCGTAGGCTCGGCCCTCTGCGGACGCCGCGCCTTCATTCAGCGCGCCCGCCGCCTCAAACAACAATTCGGCGGAGGTTTCCGCCAAGCCGGAATTATCGCCGCCGGAGCCCTCTACGCCCTCCGCAACAACCGCGCCCGCCTGGCCGAAGACCACCTGAACGCGAAACTCCTAGCTCTAGGCATCCACGAGCATCCCGGAATCCAGCTAGACGTCGCCTCCATAGAAACCAACATCGTCCGCTTCAAACTCCATCATCTCCCCGCCGCCGAATTCGCCGAACGCGCCCTCGACAAAGGACTCCGCATCCTCCCCGCCGGCCCCGACAGCATCCGCGCCGTCCTCTACCTAAACATCACTCGCGCGCAAACCGAAGAAGCCATCCAAATCATCCGTTGCATATGAAACTACTCGCCCCCGCCCTGATCCTGTCCGTCGGCCTCTTACTATCCGTCAAGAGCAGCCCCGCCAAACCCGACTATACCCGCCGCACCGGAAAAGATTGCGAATTCTGCCACCCGCCGAATTCCCGTAAACTCAACGAAGCCGGTGAGTATTACAGGGACCACCACAACTCGCTTAAGGGCTACACGCCCAGTAACAAACCCGCCCCTTCCACCGCCAAGTCAAAATAGGAGCGCCTTATAATAAACCGAAGGGGATAAATGGCCACAGCAACCGCAATACGCAGCCTAGTTCGCGGAATCGTCGGCCCCGAACTTCCGCCCGATGTGCGCCTGCACACCGCGCTCGAAATGATGGACGCGAAAATAACCCCCGCGACCCCTCTCAGAGACGTCCTCAACACTCTCGACCGAACGAAAAAACGCTTGTATAAAGCGTTGCAAAATACCGCGGCCCCCCTCACCGCAAAAGCCCTGACGATCAAAATTCAGAACTTATTTCTCTCGAAATACCATTTCCTGACCCGCAGCACGAAAACGCTTTCCTCCCCCTACGGCATCATCGTCGACCCCATGAATGCCTGCCAGCTAGCCTGCCCCGGCTGCGTCCACTCCGCTCGCTCGAAAGAATTAAAGACTTTCGATTGGGGACCCGGAATTCTCTCCGAATCCATGTTCGGCAGCTTCATGCAGCGCTATGGCCCCTACGCACTCGAAGCTGAATTCTGCAATTATGGCGAGCCCCTGCTGAATCCCAAAACGCCGCAGCTAATTCGGCTGGCCAAGACGTACTTGGTGCGCACCATGCTCTCCACTAACATCGGCGTCAAACACTTCGACCCCGAAGCGTACGTGAACTCGGGCATCGATTACATGACCATCTCGATCGATGGCGCCACCCAAAGCGTCTACGAAAAATTCCGCAAAAAAGGCGACCTCGAAACAGTTTTCAAAAACGTCCGCAATCTCATTCAGACCAAACAGCGCCTGGGCAAGCGCACGCCTATGATCTCCTGGCAATACCTGGCCTTCGAGCACAACGAGCACGAAATCGAGGACGCCATCAAGCTAGCCCAGGAATTCGGCGTCGATCAGTTAATCGTAGGCTCCCCCTTCGACGTCAGCGCCGACGACGCCAACGTGCGCCCCTCCCAACAAGTGGGCCGAGTCGTGGTTTTTAATCCCGAAGCCGGCGAAGGCATGCTGGAAAATTGGAACCCCTTCGAGTCCGACCTCCAGGCCGAAGCCATTGAGCGCGAGTTCGACTCCAGTTGGCGCAAACGCCTTCCCAAAGGCGTTGATCCCGCCCCGGACCCCGCAGCCGCCTCCCGCCATACCTGCCAATATCTCTACAAGAACATCGTGATGGATGGCCGCGGCCGCATCGTCCCCTGCTGCGCCGCCCCGCAGCACGGCATGGATCTGGTCTTCGGCAACGCCGAATCCGGCACGGACGTTTTCAATTCCGACAAATACCAGCTAGCCCGCCAGTCCTTCGCCAATCCCACCCGCTATCGCAGCGAACTCGACGCCGCCGGCCTCCTGCAAGGTCCGTTCTGCGACAAGTGCCCCTGGGATCAGGACAAAGCCCAAATCGACAAGGACCACGTCGTCAACTATTTCAACGCCGTCGGACACGGCGTTTTCAATCCCGCCAGTCTGGCGTTGCTCGGCTCCTGGTAATATAAGTCCGATGAAAACTTTGCTTGCAGTCACAATCGCCGCCGTAACGCTCACAGTGGGCGCCGCCGCCCAAGACAAAGAAGTCACGCTGATCGCGCCCGGTGGCATTCGCGCCGCCATCGAGCAGATGATCCCCGCCTTCGAGAAAAAGAGCGGCTACAAGGTCAAGGCGACTTTCGGTTCCGGCCTGGGAACCAAGAAGCAGGTGGCCGAAGGCGGAGCGTTCGATGTACCCGTCGTGCAGCCGCCCTACCCGGAAGTGATCGCCTCCGGCAACGTCATCGCCGATAGCGCCAAGCCGCTCGCCACCATCTCCATCGGCATCGCCGTCCGCAAAGGGGCGCCTAAGCCCAACATCTCGTCTGTCGACGCCGTCAAGAAAACCCTCCTAGCTGCCAAGTCGGTCTCCTTCCCCAACCCCGCCGGAGGCGCCGCCGCCGGCGTCAGTTTCATGGAAACCCTCAACAAGCTAGGCATCGCCGATCAAATGAAAGCCACGCTCAAGCCCGCCCAAGGCGGCGCCGGAGCCATGGCCATGGTAGCCAAAGGCGAAGCTGAAATCGGCCTGACCTTCCTGAGTGAAATGGAAGACCCCGGCATCGATGTAGTAGGCCCGCTGCCCAAAACCATTTCGCCCCCTACGTCGCTGGTGGGCTTCATCTCCGCCCACGCCAAGAACCCCGAAGGCGCCAAAAAATTGCTGGATTACCTAGCGTCCAAAGACGCCGCCGCAGTCTACAAATCCCAGCGGATGCAGCCCGGCCGCTAATTTATTTCCCCACCCGCGCCGTTTGCACTTTGGCGTTGGTATTCTCACTGGTCCAAGCGACCAACGTCTCGTTGCCGGTCCGCAAAATGCGCGGATAGCCCAAGCTCTTACGCGATCCCTTCGCCACTTCCACCACCGGCCCCGTAACACCCGCAGCCGACACCTGCCGCAGCAGAATGCGCGCATCGTCGCCGCCCGCCTCCAGCCACGACACCAGCGCTCCGCCCTGCTCATCCAGCGCAATCGAAGTATAGCCAAACGAACGCCCCGTGCTTAGCAGCACCGGCTTGCCAAAGGTCGCACCGCCGTCGGATGAAAACACAATCTGCTCCCGCGGCATGCCCTGCGCGCCGGTAAACCAGGCGATTGCCACCTTATCGCCCTTCGCGGCAGCCGCAGCCGCATTGGTCGGACAAGCGTTAATTTTCCATTTGTCGGGATTGATATTCTTCGGAGCCGTCCACTTCCCGCCCTCCAACCGCATCACCGAAATATCGCGAATGTCTTCTGGAGTGTGATCCCGATAAGCCACCAGCAGCCCCTTCGCCGTCTTCACCACCGACGTAGGACAGCAAGTGCAGACATCGTTATCCAGACTCTCTTCTTTGAGGACCTTTCCCTCGGAACTCACCACAGTCCGCTTCAACGAAACCGGCCCATCCTCGCCCTTCAGCGCCTCCAGCCACAAAATCGAAGCCTCACCGTCCCCGCTCGCGACAATCGACGCCAGCCCGTGCTGTACCTGACTGCGGTCTTTATGGATAATCACAGGCGCGCTCCACTTGATGCCATCGTGCGCCACCGAAACGTAGGAGAACTCGGTGTCGCTCCCATCGTTCGGCGATTCCACCCAATGCGCCACCAGCGTCCCATCGCTCAACGAAATCACCTCCGGCAACTCCGCCGGCTGCCGGAAAAATTGGCGATGCGCTGCAATCGTGCGCGGCTCCGTCCATTGCGCCCCGTGCCGCATCGCGTATTTCAGCGTGTAGGAGTCGTCCTTCTGCGTCTCAATCCAACTCAGCAGCGGACTCCCATCCTTCGTCACCGACCAACTAGCCTGCAGACTCCCCAAGCTCGAAGGGTTCGGAATCGACTCCGCCAATCCGGGAAGCGCCAACACCACGATCAACAATAGTGATTTCATAAGCCCGTCTTTCAGTAACAATGATACGCTAGCAAACGAACCATATGATCCAAAAGCGCCTTCTAGCCGCCGCCCTATTCGCCGCCTCCGCGTTCGCCCAAATAGTCCCCGTCACCGACAAGATGCTGGAAAATCCCGACCCAGCCGACTGGCTCATGTGGCGCCGCACCCTCAACTCCTGGGGCTACAGCCCGCTCAACCAAATCAACAAAGCGAACGTCGGAACCCTGCGGATGGTTTGGACCCGCGGCATGACCGCCGGCATCCAGGAAGCCACGCCGCTAGTGCATGGCGGCGTGATGTACCTGCCCAATCCCGCCAACGTGCTCCAAGCCCTAAACGCCGCCACCGGCGACCTGGCCTGGGAATACAAACGCCCCGTCCCCGATGACATCGCCCGCTGGTTCGCCGGCGCCCCACTCAAGAACCGTAACATCGCCATCTACGACGACAAGATCATCGCCCTAGGCGCCGACGATTTCGTCTACGGAGTCGACGCCGCCTCTGGCAAGCTGTCTTGGGAAACCCGCATCCAGGATTACCGCGAACTCTCCGCCCAACAGACGTCAGGCCCCATCACCGCCCGCGGCAAAGTTTTCTCCGGCCGGGCGTGCGAGTTTAAAGTCACCGGCGAAGCCTGCGTAGTCACCGCCCACGACGCCAAGACCGGCAAAGAACTCTGGCGCGTCCACACCATTCCCAAACCCGGCGAACCCGGCAACGAAACCTGGGGCGACATCCCCTATTACCAGCGCAAACACGTCGGCACCTGGATGCCCCCCAGCTACGACCCCGAACTCAACCTCTTATATATCGGAACCTCCGTAACCTCGCCCGCCCCGAAATTCCAGCTCGCCGGTAACGACAAAAAGTATCTCTATCACAACTGCACGCTAGCCATCGACGCCAACACCGGCAAAATCGTCTGGTATTACCAGCACATCGTCGATCACTGGGATCTCGACCATCCCTTCGAGCGCATTCTGGTCGATACCGCCGTAGCGCCCGACCCCAGTGAAGTAGCCTGGATCAATCCCAAACTAAAACCCGGCGAGCGTCGCAAAGTGCTCACGGGCATCCCCGGCAAAACCGGCATCGTCTACACCCTCGACCGCCAAACCGGCGAATTCCTGTGGGCCCGGCCGACCAGCTTCCAAAACGTGATCACCAAGATCGACGGCGCGACCGGCGAAGTAACCGTGAATCCCGAAACCACCTTCAGCCATGCCGGCCAAGAGCGTCTGGTCTGCCCCGGCCAAAACGGCGGCAAGAACTTCCCCGCCGGCGCCTACAGCCCTCTCAACAACGCGCTCTTCATGCCCGTACAAAATTTGTGCGCGATCATGTCCCCGATCTCGGACACAATTGTCGCCAACTCCGCCTACGGCCTGAACGTGCGCCAGCAAATGGCTCCCGGAGCTGACAAGGTCGGCACCGTCTACGCCGTCTCCGTAGAAACCGGCAAAACTCTGTGGAAGTTCGATAACCGCGCCGGCGTTCTCTCGCTAGCAGCCACCGGAGGCGGCCTCATTTTCGGAGGCGACGCCAACGGCCGCTTCCGCGCCCTCGATCAGGACACCGGCAAAGTTTTGTGGGAAATCAACCTGGGAGCCCCCGTAACCGGCTACCCAGTAACCTACGCCGCTAACGGAAAACAGTACGTAGCCGTCAGCACCGGCACGTCTTTAGTTTCGGTAGGAGTCAACCGCATGGCCCCCGAGCTGAAGCCCGGCACCAACAACGCCATCTTCGTTTTCTCGCTCCCCTAACGCCTAGCGCGAATCCAAATCGATCCCGAGCTTCTTCAGTTCCTCAGCGTAATACCGCTTGTGGAGCAGCTCCCACTCCTCGGTCCCCTCGGTGATCTCCCGCTTCTGCGTGCGGATCTTCGTGCGAGCCGCCTTGTCCACCTTCTCCTCGGTCTGCAGCAGCTCCGTGATGATCTTCACCATCTCCAGCCGCACATCGTTAGGATCACGCTTCAGCCGGAAATCCCGGCTCTTGCGCAGCGCCGCCACGATCTTATGCGACAAGTCGTTGATCTTATCGCGCGACAGCTTCATCTGGTCGCCCGCGTCGCGCCCCGCCGCCCGGATCACCTTGCGCTGCGTAATCAGCGTGTTCTTGATGCGCCGGAACATGTCCTGGTAGCTGACACCTTCCTTGCGCATGTACTCGCTGTACTGGCTCAGCATCTCGCGGACTTCATCGTTGAGCTGGTCTTCAATCGCCAGATCTTCCTCGATGATTCCAGACATGAATTCCCCGGCCACCTGCACGTCGGTGGTTTCAATCCACAGAGGACTCAGTTTCCGGATAGTTTGGCGTGATATGTAATCGACAAATTCGCGTGCGAGCAGCATCCCTCTCCGTTCACCGTTAGCTTCCAGTCTAAGGGTGCCGCGCGAGGGGTGTCAATTCGGGCGCGGGTGAGGCGATGAGGGTCACTAATGTTGGCTGCTTGCGCTACTTCACCCAACTGCACGGAACCCAGCCGGATTTGCCCGCCTGCTTACCTTCTGCCATCTCTACTCGGCAATAGGCTGCATCGGTTGCGAGACGCCTCACATGGACACCGGCATCAACAAGATAACCACAGCCGAAACTAACCAGTTCCGCGACCTTCTTTCGCTTCTCCAGACCGTCCATAGACATTGCCTGAACGAACTGGGTGGAGCACTTCCGGTCCGATCCAAGAAAGATCGCAGCATTCCCATTTTTGAGTCTAGGCAGACTACCGATATAAACGGCGTTCGCTGCGCGCTTCTTCGCTTCGTTCTGTTCCGGTGTTGGTTTCGATAGGAGCGCGTACGGAACCCATCCCCATCCGTAGGGGACGCCATCTACTTGCACCATCGCGCACATCAGACTCTCCTCGTCGCGAACGTCCACAGATGTCTGGCCCTCGAAATAATACCAATTGGCCTTTGAGTCCGCTTTTACCTGCGCGCGGTTTGCACGCTCGGCGTACAACAAAACAGCAGAGTTGCAGTCTTCGGTCAACGGCCACGTGTCCCAGCCTTTTGGGAGATTGAGAGTATTACTTTGCGCAGCCGCGCGGGATATGACGGACGCTAGCAGGATCGATCGGATGATGAACCGGCACATCTTGGGAGCATAACACCGCCGCGCGGGGATCGCCTTGCCCACCCCTTAAGACCCTTGAGGGTGGGCAGAGTAAAGTCCTGCGCAAAAGAACCGACAACAAACCACACCGAGATGTAATCGGTTTGACCCGCATTCCTCTATTATCGGCCGCCCTCCAACTCACCGCCCGCCCCCGCCAATACGCCATAATACCCGGATGCCCCCCGACCCCTCCCCGCCCGAATCCCCCTCCGTCCTAGCCGCCGAATACAAAGTAGAACTCCAAAGCTCCGAACTCAAAAAAGAACTCCGCCTCATCGACCTGGTCGGCATCCAAATCCTCAACACCGTCGGACTCTACTGGATCGGCACCGCCGGAAAACTCGGCTCTTCGCACGCCATGTTCTGGCTGCCCGCCGTGATCCTGTTCTACATCCCCTCCGGCATCGTCGTCGCGCACCTTGCCAGTGAAATGCCGCTCGAAGGCGGCATCTACCAATGGGTCAAGCTGCGCTTCAATCCGCTGCTCGGATTCCTGGTGGCCTTGAACATGTGGATGTCGAATCTATTCGTCGTCGCGCAAGCCGGAGTCCTCGCCGCCGACAACGCCCCCTATATGTTCGGCCCCAGCGGCGCCTGGATTCCCGGCAACCGTTCCGTCATCATCGGCGTAAGCTTCATCGCTATCCTCGCGCAAGGATTGTTGGCCTGGCGCGGCCTGGGAGCCGGCAAATGGGTCAACACCTTTGGCGGATTCTTCACCGTATTCCTCTTCGCCGCCATGATCCTAGTGGCGCTGCCCTACTGGTTCAGCGGCCACGTGGCGACAGCGCCCCTGACCCTCACCGTCCCCGCATTCTCGCTGCTGAATCTGAATATCTTAGGAAAAATGGGCTTCGGAGCACTCAGCGGATTCGACGGCGTCGCCATCTTCGCCGGTGAATTTCGCGGCACCGAAATCGCCAAGCCCATCCGCCGCTCCGTCTGGATTGCCGCGCCCCTGATCTCCGCGATGTTCATCCTCGGGACCGCGTCTGTTCTAGTCTTCACCAATCCGGACAAAATCGATTTAGTCTCGCCCATCAGCCAAGTCCTTAGCCAAGGCGCCCCACGCCTCGCCGGACCCGCCGCGTTCCTGCTCCTGCTAACGTTTCTGGCCGGGTCCTCCCTGGGACTCACCATCATGACCCGCATGCCGATGGTCGCCGGCTGGGACCACCTGCTGCCCGCCTGGTTCTCTCGTCTCGATCCCCGCTACAAGACACCCGTGGGCTCCGTTGTATTTGCCGCGTCCTCCGCCATCGCTGTCGCCGTCCTCGCGAACTTGGGCACCGGCAATCAGGAAGCCTTCCAACTCCTCGTGACCGCCGGCGTCAGCTGCTTCGCATGTGTTTACCTGCTCATGTTCGCGATCCCGCTAGTCGCGCGCGGCGAGCGAGCGTCCCTCACCGTCCGCCTCGCCGCCCTTTCCGGCTTCCTCATGACGCTTCTATTTTTAATAACCTCCGTCTTCCCCATCATCGACGTGCAAAATCCCTGGATGTTCACCGCCAAAATTGTGGGAACCGTAGCCGCGATCCAAGGCGTCGGCGCATTGTATTATCTCCGCGCCTCCCGCCGGTCCCTCCCTTGAAATCGGCGCTCATATTTCGTATATTTTGGGGCAATTATGAAATTCCCGGTCAGCTTTGTGTTAGCGATCTTGTCGCCCGTCATCGCCACAGCCAGCATCGCCGGCGATTGGGCCGGCACCCTTGCATTACCGCAGCGCTCTGTCCCCTTCGTCCTGCACATCACCGGACCAGACTCTGAGCTCAAAGCCACTCACGGCCCCGCTCGAGCGCCCGTCCCCTCGATTACTTTTTCCGGATCCACCCTCCAATTCGGCATCCCCCTGCTCGACGTTACATTCTCCGGAGATCTCCTCGCCAACGGAACCATCGTCGGCACCTTGCTGCAGCATGGCAAAGGCCTGCCTCTGGTTCTCGAACGCGCAGCCGCTCCCAGCGCGGTCCCAGCCCCGGCCCAGCCCATCGGCAGTTTGCGCAACGGCCGCTATCATCACAACCCCACCGGCGTCGAATTCGATGTTCCCTCAGGGTGGACCGTCGTGCGTCCCCGCCCTCCTGACGATCCCACCAGACTAACCGTGCTCCTGGACCCCACGCGGAAGTCGATCGTTGCCTCCGTGAACATGGAGACCGTGGATGTTGCGCCGGCCGATATTCCCGCCGCGCTGTCCCGCGCCGTTCCCCTGCTCCTAGGCATGCGCTCCGGCGAAACGGGAGCCGGCGGTCCGCACGTGATTCCGAATTACACCATCCGCCCGGGAAGCACCGAACAAACCCTGATCGCCGGCCAGCAAGCCATGCGTGCCATCGGCGAGTATGAGCGCGGCGGTAAGAAATTTGCCGAACTCCTTACCTGGATCTACACCCCGCACACTACCACTTACTTCTTCGCCAGAATGCCCGCCGAAGACCTACCCTCCGTGCAGCCGCTCTTCGAACAAATTCTCCAGTCCGCCAGCATCCCCTAGTGCTATGAAAGCTTCCTTCGCGATCGCCTTCTTCCTCCTCGCGCTCTCCGCCCCCGCGCAAATCATCCAGCCCAGACCGCGCCAGAACCTGCTGAATGAACCCTTCTCGGCCGACGCCGTCACCACCCTCTCGCGCACCCTCGCCGACGGCACTCACATTACCCGCCAAACCATGCTGGTGAAAATGTATCGCGATTCCGCCGGTAGAACGCGCTCCGATAGAATGCCCCGCCCCCTGCTCGCGAGCGAACCTCTGCCTCCCGCCACCATCCTCATCACCGATCCCCTCTCCGGCTACAGCTACGTCCTCAATACCACCCTCAAAATCGCGTTTCGGTCCGTGATGCCGAGAGGCAACGGAGCCGCCACATTACCCCTGCGCACTGAGTCCCCGCCCACTCCCGGGAAATCGCCGCCGAATATCAAAACTGAAGATCTAGGAACGCAATTTATGGAAGGCCTCAGCGTCCACGGCAGGCGAACTACGATCACCTATCCCATCGGCGCTCTGGGAAATGATCGCGAAATCGCCAACGTGTCTGAGATTTGGAGCAATACCGAACTAGGCCTGATGATCCTGCAAGACCGCTCCGACCCGCGCAACGGCGAAACCATCACCAAGCTCGAAAACGTAAGCCGTTCCCAACCCGATCCCAACCTGTTCCAGCCGCCCGCCGACTACAAAATCGTCGACGCCGCCAAGGCCCAGTAGACGAACTCTTAGCCGCAAACCCCGCCCACCAACTGAATCGGTAAGCTTGTCTTCTTGGTAGTCCGGAATTGATAGCGCGCCAACACCACCGCGAAACTTGACAGCTCGCAGCGCACCACCCTGCCCACCGTCACCACTTGCAGCGGAACCCGCCCGTCCAGCAGTGACGGCCACTCGATGCTTTAACTCCACCCGCATCCCCTGGCTGATCTCGTGCGTCCGAAGACACCAGCACCCCGCTCCGGCTCATGTTCATCACCACGCCCGTCCCCGCCGCCGGACACCGCCGCACTAAACTGCGGTATTGCACGCGCAACTCCAGCGGGAAACGCACCTTGGACCGGCGTTCCAGCACCTCCGACTGCAAAAAGTCTTCCATTTTACGCTTCTTGGATCGGAGTAAGGTCAGGGCAGTGGAACGCATGCCTTTCGCCAGCAAGTAATCCGCCAATTCCCTGCGTTAAAACCATGAGCAAGATGAGCCTCCGCGTGACCGCCTATGGTCGCGTGACGCTAACCCGTCAACCAAGGACCCCTACCTCCCGATACGCCCCTTCGATAGCTTTGGCGTAGCGATTGCAAGTGCTAACACGTGATTTAGAATCCTGTTTCCTCTCCGGATGCGAATGGATGATTGTACGGGGCCAGCGATTGTAAGGGCTGGCCCTTTTTTCAGCTGGGAATTCCACAACAATGAGCAACCAAACTTCAGGTACCGCACCTCTCTCGCCCACCCCCGAAGAGCAGGATCTTCATCGCCAATTAATCCAACAGTTCTATGAGAATTCGATAAAATCCTACGGACCTGACCATGAGCAGACCCAGTTGTTCGCCGAGCATCTGTCCGCTTATACAACCGCGGGGGAGTAACCGCCGGTGAATGGCTCGGATTGCCCTAAGTGCGGACACTCACCTTCAGAGGTGCCAGGCGCTTCGTCAAAAGACGCGAAGCCAACGGCCTCTGGCGTGAATAGATGCTCCGGATGGTGATCCGCTTCCACACGCCCCGGCGCTGTAAGTTTTACTCGGGCCAGTGCACGTGGAGTGCAAAATTTATGCGTTGGACCAGCTCAGGCAACTTGCCGGCTGGCTGGTTCCAGCAGCTTCAGATCGCTCTGCGCAGGGCATCATCGAGTTTGTTTCAATTTCGTCAAAGCCTTGCACGGTAATAGTAAAGCGCCCGTTGTCGGCGCGTGCGATAAAGCCTTTGCCTTTCAAGTACCATAAGGCCGCCTGCAAGTGCTCGCGCGGACATCCCAGCATCTCTTCAAAATTTACCGCCGTCATGGAGCCATGTTCCGGATCATGAACCGCTTTCGCGTACAGTAGCCCCAATATTCCGCGCCGCTTCGCCCGTTCCGCCTGCGGCCCCTGCACCGCCTCCGCCTGGTCGAAAATCTTCCATTGCAATTGCTTCGAGGCGTGATAGCGGACATCGTATTTCGCGCGCTTCTCAGGATCGCTCAGAATCCGCGCCGCCGCCGTCAGCCGGATGAACATCTCCGCATTCCCGGTATTTGGAGTATCCGGATGATAGCGCTGCGCCAGAATCCGGTGGACCCGATGAATCGTATCGGCGTCCGCCTTTGGATTCAATTGCATAATCTCATAGCAATCCAGTTGATCCGGATCGCTTGAAATCGCGTCAACGTCGCTAGCCGGAGCTTCCTGCCGCCGTTCATTCGCCGCAGCCCGCCGGCCGGCTCCCCGCCAGTTCCAACCCGGCCTGAAATACGCCCTCACCCCGCTCCGCGCACCATTTCACATCCGCCTGCAACTGGACATCGCTGCGATCTTCGCCCAGATTCCCGCGAATGCACCACCATCGAACCAATCTGCAGCGGAGTCATCAGCGAGAGCCCGACGCCGCCCTCTGCTAAATCGCTCAAGTATCCGGTGGCCCAGCGTGCCACGCCCTGCTGGTCCTTCATGCGGACCCTGACCACGGTAGAATCGCTCGCTTTCCGGCCACTGCGCCGGCGTTGTACTCGCCCGCTCTTGGTCATGGGAGCCCTGATCTTAACGGTATCCGTAGCGCATCGGAACCAGACCGAAGCGTTCGATGAAACGCCGCTGTTTCTTGGGCTTGGTCTCGCGATCCAACAACTGCGCCGCAAATTTCTGCACGCCCGCCGCCAGTTTCGGCGAAGGCCGTCCCGCGCGAATCGCCGCCGTGACATCGGCATAATCGCTGGGGAAAGACATATATACCGGCAGGCCCACCGTCTTCTCGATTTCGGCGAAAGTAAGCTCCACACGTCCCGAAACGCGATTAACCACTAGCGAAAGTTTATCGAATAACTCCAGTTTCTTTAGCAACTGAACTTTCAAGTGCGCCAGCCGCAGCGCCGGCAACTCCGGAGTCGTCACCAGCAGAATCTTATTGGCGTCGCGCAGCACTGCCAGCGTCGTTTCGTCGAAAGTATCCGGAAGGTCGGCGTTCACGACGTTATAATTGCGTCGTGTAAATTCGATCAGATGCGCAATCTGCGTCCTGGGGATTCCTTCTCCCACCCGCGGAGCCCCCGACAGCAGCAGATCGATATTGCCCACTCGTTTGATCAGGCTGCGCCAGGCGTCGTCGTCCAGTTGTTTGCCATGAGCCGCTGTGTCCGCCAGGTTACGGTCGTGCGATGTGTCGAACAGAAATTCGGTGATGCCCGACGCCATATCGAAATCGGCCAGCAGCGTGTGCATGTTCTCCATCTGGCTAAACGCCCAAGTGGTGTTGGCCGCGATGGTCGACGCGCCCACCCCCGCCTTGGCTGGAACATACGCAAAGAAACGGTCAGTCGAATCGATAGTGGCGGGCCGCACCTCGAGATCCCGCTCCAATTGATCCAGCACCTGTGCCACCTCACCGTTTTCGAAGGGAGACGCCAGGAACTGGGTCATGTGCAGATGCAAAACCTGCCGCAGCACGGACACGTCCTGCGAGGGATGAATCGCCACCCGCTGAATCGCCGGGAACTCAGCCTCGAGCGCCCGCGAAATGATCTCCGCCATGGCTGCACTCTCAATATTGAGGAAACACAATCTCCGGCGCCCATGCCCGCACCACCCGCCGCAAGTCCTCCGCCGAAGGATAGGCATCCAGCGTCCGCGACACGTTCAACATCCAATGGGGGGCGATGGCTTGCTCGAATTCTTGTTTAAGGTTTTCGTTGGGGCAGATGAGTATGGCTCGCATGAGTCGACTATACGAGCCATTTAGATGGGGGATAACCCGACCATCAGTACCGATTTCAAAACCCTTGGTACTGTACTGCGGGGTTCTAAGGTCCTAGACCACCGCGTCGCCGCGATGATTCTGCAGGAATTCGTCGTCGATAGGCTTGCGCCCGCGAAACCCTTCCTCCATGCCGTGCCAGAAGCGGATGCGGTCCTCGCCCAGTTTCCAGCACAGACAAACCTCCTGCCCGTGATAGCGCGTCAGAAAATCGATGAGCCCGATGTCCAGGTCCTTGATCAGAACGCCCAGTTCTTCCACCCGCTCGAAGATTTCCTTGAGTGCCGCTGCCGCTGGTATCCCGCCGAGCTCGCGCCGCCAGGATCGGCCCCGGATTCACCCGCGACCCGCCCGCCATGCGGATGCGCTGCGTGCTCTGGTTCAGTTCTTCCTCCGCGGCCTGGTATTCGGATTTATGAAACAGCGCGTCGCGCAAAGCCTGCTCCACCTCGGGCAGCAGTTGCTCGGCTTGCGCCAGCGTGAAATGTCGAGACATGAATTAGGCGGACCGGTCTTTCCATAATCGTTCAATAGCCGGCTTAAAGCGCGAATACAAATACGATACCAGCAACAGCAGCCCGCCCAGTGCCAGAAACGCCGTGATCCGGAACCCGCGGCTCAAAGACCATACGTCCAGCAAATACAATTTAACGATCACCAGCGCCAGCAGCCCCAGCCCCAAAATACGATTTATAGTCGATCGCAGCGCCACTCCCGCCATCACCAACCCCACGCCATAAACCGCCATCAAGATCGAAATCCCCGTCGACTCCACGCTCGAAACATCCTGCACGTCAGAGTTCCGCGCCGCCCATCCGCTCACTTCCAGCGCCAGCGCCCACAGCAATACGAAATGCCCCGCACCGTAACTAAAAGCTTTCGCTTCTCTGCGATCGCGCAAACCGCGAAGCAACCCACAAACTGGCCGCCGCCACCGCGAACGTCAAAAAACGCCGGTTGACCAACGTGTCCGTCGCATAGATCCGGCTATCGAACGCCAGCAGGCGCACCAAGACCAGCGCAAACACCAGCCAAGCCCCCAGTTGAAACCGCTCCCTGTCACCCCCTCGCGCGATCCACGCGAGCACCGCCGCCTCCAGCGACCACAACATCGTGATGCGGAATCCCACAAACTGTATCGGAATCGCCAGCGTCAGTAATACGACGCCCATGGCCGCGGCGAGTTGCCCCAATTCCTTGCGCTTTTCCCACACCACCACCGCCAATCCGCCATGCAGCAGTGCGAGCGTCAGCGCAAACGCCCCCATCGCCGAGTGATACTGATGATCCAGCACATCGTACGACCCCACGAAATACAAGCCCGTGTTCAGTGCCAGCAGCCACAAGCGGCGCCCCACCACGCTAGCCGCAAAGAACACCGCGAAAATAATCGACAGCCACTCGAACGCGCCCACCCGCGTTTCATCGGAAAGCCATTGGCTACTCCAACCCATAAACAATATAACCGTCGCCAGCCAAGCCAGATATTCCAGCGCCGGCCACCGCTTCACGCGCGCCATCCCCAGCGCCCCCAGATTCAGCAGCAACGTGTACCCCGCCAGCGTCCACATGCGATTCTCGCCCGTCGACAGCAGCACCGGCGTAAGATACCCGCCGGCCAGCCCCAGCCACGCCACCGCCTGTGAATCGTAATGCAACGCCAGAGCCGCCCCCGCGCACGTAGTCAGAAACATCAACAGGAACGCCGTGCTCTGTGGCAGTAAATGATAAAACCCAAACCCCGCATAAAACGACAAATACAGGAGCGCCAACCCCAACCCCGTCAACCCGCGCGCGAAAACCTGCTGCCCCCGCAGCGAAATCCACTCGCCCACAAACAGCGACAGCGTAGCCGCCGCCACCCCCAGCGCCACCCGCATTCCCGGCCCAATCCACTGATTGTCCACCGCATACTTGAACAAAAATCCTACGCCGAAAATCAGCGTGACCACCGCCACCCGGTTCAGCCACCCCAGCCCAAATCTGTTTTCAAGCGACGGTGGCGGAGCCTCCTCAGTCACCGGAAGCGGAGGTGGAACTGACGGCGATGGCAATGGCGGAGGCACAGCCTCGCGCACCGGCTCAGACTCAGCCACTGGCGCAGCCGTCACCAACCCCATCGCGCCCTCGATCCGCAACAGCCGCTGTTCCACCGCGTCCTGGCGTTCGAGCAAGCGCGCCAACGCGCCCGAAATCGCGTCCATTCGTTCCTGATCCAGCCGTCCCGTTTCTTCCGGCGAAGACATTCCATTCCAAACTACACTAAGAATAAAGACCATGAGTGATTCCGGTTTCCCCCTCCCGCCCCCGACCTTTGAATTTCTAGTCTTCTCGCTCAAGACCCAAGCCGAAATGCAACTCGGCCTCTTGCGCTTCGGTGAGGAGACAGACGCGCCTCCCAACCTCGCAGCAGCGCGCCACGCCATCGATCTGCTAGCGATGATCGCCGAAAAGACCCGCGGCAACCTGGCGTTAGACGAGCAGCGCCTGATCGAAAACGCCCTCACCGAACTGCGCTTCCGCTTCGTGCAGGTCTCCGATCAAAAGCCCTTGGAGAAACCCGCGGAGGACGCCGCCGCGTCGTCCTAATGCCCGATCTTCTGCGCATCACGGTGCTAGGCTCCGGCACCAGCTCAGGAGTCCCCACCATCGGCTGCAGCTGCGCTACCTGCGCCTCGGCGGACCCGCGCGACAACCGCCTTCGCCCCTCCGTTCTCATGCAGTACGCCGGCAAAAACGTGGTGATCGACACCACTCCCGACTTCCGCACCCAAGCTCTGCGCGCCAAGATCGCCCGCGTCGACGCGATTCTTTACACCCACGCTCACGCCGACCACATTCTGGGCCTCGACGACGTCCGTCCCCTCAACTATCACCAGAAAATGTCTATCCCCGCCTACGGCACCGTCGAGACCTTCGACATCGTACGCCGCATCTTCCGCTACGCCTTCGATCCCGAACCCTCGCAATCCTCCGCCCCCCGCGTCGACCTAAACACCATCACGCAAGAACCCTTCGATCTCTTCGGATTGCGCATCATCCCCATCCCGCTGATGCATGGCCGCGGCGTGACGCTAGGCTTCCGCTTCGGCAACGCCGCATATCTAACCGATCACAGCGACATCCCCGAAGCCTCGAAATCGCTCCTGCAAAATCTAGACGTTCTGTTTCTGGACGCCCTAAGACACCGCCCGCACCCCACCCACTCCACGGTTGCACAGAGCCTGGAATCCGTAAAGCAACTCCAGCCCGCGCCAAGCCTATTTCACCCACATCTGCCACGACCTCCCGCACGCCGAAACCGAAGCCACCTTCCCGCCCAACGTGCACCTCGCCTACGACGGCCTGGAACTAGAGGTGCCGCTCTAACATGCGCGTAGCCCGGTCTCTAGAAGAAGCCGCCGCCTTCGAGCCGGTGGCCGTGACCATCGGCAACTTCGACGGCGTCCACGCCGGCCACCAGTTGCTGCTGCACGAAGTCACCGCGCGCCGCCGAAGAAAAAGGTTTAGCGCCCGCCGTTCTGACCTTCGACCCGCACCCCGCCTCCATCGTCGCCCCGCAGCGCGCCGCACGATTGCTCACCACGCAAGCCGAACGCTGCTCCATCCTGGCGCGCGAAGGAATCGAGTACGTGCTAGTCCTCCCCTTCACCCGCGAAATGGCCCACTGGACTCCCGAACAATTCGTCGAACGCGTCCTGGTAAAAGCCCTCCGCGCCCGCGTAGTCATCGTCGGCAGCAATTTCCTCTTCGGACACGATCAAGCCGGCGACACCAAAGTGTTAGCCGCAACTAGGCCAGCGCTTCGGCTTCGAAACCCGCGTGATCACTCCCGTAAAACGCCGCGGCCGAACCGTGTCGTCGAGCGAAATCCGCCTCGCCGTCGAAGTCCGGCAAAGTATCCCTAGCCGCCCGCCTGCTAGGACGTCCCTACTCAACCGCAGGCGTGGTTGTCCCAGGCCACGGCATCGGATCCAAACAAACCGTGCCGACGCTCAATCTACGCACCCACGCCCAAGTGCTCCCCGCCACCGGCGTCTACATCACCCGAACCTTCGACGAAGAATCACCCCGCCGCTGGAATTCCATCACTAACATCGGCTACCGCCCCACGTTCGCTTCAGCCGTTCCTGAACTCACCATTGAAACCTTCCTGCTAGATCCCCTCACCGGGGCCGCTCCTCAACAAATCCGCGTAGAGTATTTACGCCGCGTCCGCGAGGAACGCAAGTTCGAATCGCCGGACGCTCTCAAGACTCAAATCCTCCGCGACGTGTCTCGCGCGCAGGCCTTTTTCCGCCGCCTGAAAAAGTGGACCCAAAGCGCTTAAAATAGGTCATGGCAATCTCTCCCGGCAAACTCCAACACCTCAAGGCACTGTCGAACAAAGAAGGCATCATCGCTGCCGCTGCGATGGATCAGCGAGGGAGCCTGCAAAAATCGCTAGCCTCCGCCAAAGGCGTCGATCAAAAAGCCATCACCTATGAAATGATGTCGGAGTTCAAAACCGCCGTCACCCGCATCCTCACCCCGCATGCCTCCGCGATTCTCCTCGACCCCGAGTTCGGCCTCGAAGCCGCCAAAGCCCGCTCCAAAAACGCCGGCCTCCTGCTGGCCTACGAAGAATCCGGCTACGACAACACTAAACCCGGCCGCCTGCCCGACCTGCTCCCGCTAGTTTCCGTAAAGCGCATCGTAGACTGGGGCGCCGACGCCGTCAAGATTCTCATCTACTACTCCCCCTTCGACGAGCCGCGCGTCAACGACATCAAACACGCCTTCATCGAACGCATCGGTTCCGAGTGCGAAGACAACCAAATCCCCTTCTTCCTTGAATTCGTCGGCTACGACCCCACAGGCGGCAATGAAAAAGGTCTGGAATTCGCCAAACTCAAGCCGCAAGTGGTCATCGGCAGCATGCAGGAGTTCACCAAACCGCAATATAAAGTAGATGTGCTCAAAGTAGAAGTCCCCATCAACGCCGAATTCGTAGAAGGCAGCTCCGTCTATAAAGGTGAGAAAGCGTACTCGATGTCCGAGGCCATGGACCACTTCCGCAAAGCCGCCGAGCGTGGCCACCAAGCCCTTCATTTATCTAAGCGCCGGCGTAGGCAATGCGCAATTCGTCGAAAGCCTCCGCATGGCCACCGATGCCGGCACTGACTACTCCGGAGTCCTCTGCGGCCGCGCCACCTGGAAAGACGGCATGCCCATCTACGCCACCAAGGGCCTCAAAGCGCTGGAAGATTTCCTCTCCACCAAAGGCGTCGAAAACATCAACGCCGTAAACGCCGCCCTCAAAGGCGCAACCCCGTGGTTCAAGAAACTAGGCGTAGCCGCCACCGCCTAAATGATCGTTAAGCACCTCGCCGATCACGCCAAATTCTCCCCCGAGAAAATGGCGAAGACCGACCTCGCCGAGCGGCGAGAACCTGTTCGCCGGACTCAACTGCTTTGAACCCGGCCAGCATCACGCCGCGCACTCGCACGCCGGACAAGACAAATTTTACGTAGTCCTCGAAGGCGAAGCCGAAATTCAAGTCGGCGACGAAACCCAATTAGTCTCCACCGGAGGCGGCGCCTTTGCGCCCTCCGGCGTACTGCACAGCGTCCGCAACCGCGGCGACAAGCGCCTGATCGTGCTAGCAGTCCTCGCTCCCCCGCCGACTCGCTCCTAACGCCCGCCCCACTGCAGCTTCTCGCGCAGCACATCGAAAAACCGCATCCCGCCCGGCCGGATCAACTGAACCGTATGTTCCGAACAGCAGCACACCACGCGATCGCCCTTTATGCAACTGCTCACCCACCTGCCCGTCAACGGTCAAATAAGTAGTGTTATCGCCCGCCGATCGTAATCTGAATAATCGCCTCGTTGGGCACGATCACCGGCCGGTTCGTCAGCATGTGCGGACAAATCGGCGTGATGCACAACGCCGCCACTTCCGGAACCATGATCGGCCCACCCGCCGAGAGCGAATACGCCGTCGATCCCGTAGGCGTCGAAACGATCAGCCCGTCCGCTTTGTAAAGGCACATGAATCGATCGTCCACGTGCACTTCCAAATCGATGATGCGCGCGATATCCGCCTTGGCCAGCGAAATATCGTTGAGCGCTTCGTACGATCCCACGCGCTCCCCGCCGCGCCACAATTCCGTATGCAGCATCCGCCGCCGCGAGACTCCATAGTCGCCCGCCAGCACCCGCTCCAGTTGCGGATACAACTCCTCCACCGTGATCGCCGTCAGAAATCCCAAATTCCCCAGGTTCACCGCGAACAAAGGAATGTCGCGCCCGTGCAAAGCCCGCGCCGCCGACAGCAGCGTGCCGTCACCGCCCAGCACGATCAACAACTGCGCGCCCTCCGGCACACCGTCGCGAGCGATTCCCGAGCCCTGCGCCAAATACCCAGCCGTCTCCGGATCGTAGCGAACGCTGACCCCGCGCGCTCGCCAGCCACTCCACCAATGCCGGAGCCACCCGCGCCGCCTGCTCGCTGCGCGGCTTCGAAATAATCCCCGCCGTAGAAATTTTAGTGGTCGGATTTGCGGCTTGCATAAAGCAAAAACTCCCGGTTCCCCTCAGCGCCAAGAATGGGACTCTCGATGATATCAACCCCGAACCCCAGCGCCTCGACAGCCCCCCGCACCCGCTCGCAAGCCGCCTGATGCAGCGCCGCATCGCGCACGATTCCGCCCTTGCCCACCTGTCCGCGCTCCACCTCAAACTGCGGCTTCACCAGCAGCACCATCCCCCCGCGCTCCGTCAGCAAAGGCACGATCGCCGGAATCAACAGCGTTAGCGAAATGAAGCTAGCATCGCAGACCGCCAAATCGAACTTGTCCGGAAAATCCGACGCCGCCAAGAACCGCGCGTTGACCCCTTCCCGCACCACCACCCGCGGATCGTTGCGCAGCTTCCAGTCAATCTGCCCATGCCCCACATCGACGGCCCAAACCCTCGCCGCCCCGCGCTGCAACAAGCAGTCCGTGAACCCGCCCGTCGACGCGCCCACGTCCAAACAATTCCACCCCGTTACGTCGAGAGCCCAATGGTCCAGCGCCCCCGCCAGCTTATACCCGCCGCGGCTGACGTAAGGCATCCGCTCCAGAACTTCAACGCGCGACTCCCCCGCCACGCTATGCCCCGGCTTCACCGCCTTCTGCCCGTTCACCAAAACCTGCCCCGCGATAATCAGAGCCTGCGCCTTCTCGCGCGACTCCGCCAACCCGCGCTCGACCAATAATTGGTCAACCCGGACTTTCGCAGAAGATGTCATGCTCCCCGCCGTCATGCCTGCCGCCGCACCACTAAATCCGCCAACTCCCGCAGCCGCTGCGCCCGCTCGTCAAACGGTTGCAGCGCCAAGTGAGCCGCCAGTCGCTCCTCCTCCGCCATCTCCCGCGACCGCTCAATCCCATACACCGCCGGAAAAGTAATCTTATTCTGCGCCGCGTCTTTACCTGCGGTTTTCCCCAGCGCCTCCGACGATTGCTCCACGTCCAGAATGTCATCGACGATCTGAAACGCCAGTCCCACATGCTCGCCGAAACGCGTCAGAGCCGCCAGTTGCTCCGCATCCGCCCCCGCGTAAATCGCCCCCATGCGGACACTAGCCCGCAGCAGCGCCCCCGTCTTCGCGCGATGAATCGAATCCAGCAACCGAGCCGTCGGATGCTTCCCTTCTCCCTCGATATCGTTCACCTGCCCGCCAATCATCCCGCCGACGGTGCCCGAAGCCGTAGCCAATTCCCGCACCAACTCGATCCGCCGCTCCGCCCTCGTATCCAACTTAGCGAGAACTTCAAACGCCAGAGTCAACAGCGCGTCCCCCGCCAGGATCGCCATCGCATCCCCAAAAACTTTGTGGCAAGTCGGACGTCCCCGCCGCAAATCGTCGTTATCCAGCGCCGGCAAATCGTCATGGATCAGCGAATACGTGTGGATCATCTCCAGCGCGCAAGCGCACGATTCAATCCCGCTAGGTGCATCCGAAACTGCTTCCGCCGACGCCATCGCCAGCAGCGGACGCACCCGCTTCCCGCCCGCAAACAAGCTGTAGCGCATGGCCCTGTGAATCGTCGCCGGATTCTGCTCCTCGCCCGGCACCCAGCGGTCGAGCGCCCCCTCGACAGCCTTCTGCTGCCGCGCCATGTATTCGGCGAGCGTCATGCTTTGTTCGAACGGAGCGGCTCCGGCTGCACCTCGCCCGCCCGCTTCATCAGGATCTCGACCCGAGTCTCGGCCTCTTCGAGTTGCTTGCGGCAGGCGTCGCTCAACTTCATGCCGCGCTCGAAAAGTTCCAGCGCGCGCTCTAGGGGCAGCTCGCCGCCTTCCATTTCTTTAACGATGGTTTCCAGTTGCTGCAGTCCCGCCTCGAAGCTGAGGGGTCCGTCGGTCGCCGGGGGCGCTTTCTCGGGCATGAGTAGCTCCCATTCTAGCGAATGCCGGCGCGCGCGTTCACAAGTTTTGGCAACTCGCTGGACTGGTTACAATGAAGTTCCCGCCACAATGCGGGCGCGTGGCTCAGCTGGTTAGTGCTTCTACTTCACACACACGGGACGGATGGCCTCTACCAAAGCACTTCCAATACAAAAATCAGATTAAAAGTCGCTAGGCAGGCGCTCATTTCGGCAGCGGATTCATTCTTGCCGCAAGCACGCCAAGCTATGTTCTCGCGAAGCCCAGACACAAGCGCATTGCGGTACTGAGCGAAAAAGAAATTGGCTCACGGATGGACACGGATAAAAGTTAGGCTAGGGCAGCGTTTAGAATTTCTTGGATTAGGGTGTCGTAGGACACGCCGGCGTTTAGGGCGGATTGGGCGAAGTCTTCGTCCTCTGCCAGCGACGGGTTGGGATTGGCTTCTATTACGAACACGTCGCCTTTCGGCGACAAGCGCACGTCGATTCTTCCGAAGCCGCGGATTTTTAGTAGGCGGTATACCTTCTTTGCTAGCTGCGCGAGGTGTTCGGGCATGCGGTCGGGTAACGGTTTCGCTGGGCCGTTTTTGATGCCCCATTTTTCGCGGTATTTTTCGTTCCACTTGGCGTGGTACGTCGCGAACTTCGGGGTGTCTTCGGGGACTTGTTCAAAGAAAATTTCGCGCGTCGGAAAAACGGTTAGACGGTGGTTGCCTAGCACGCTTAGGTAGAGTTCGCGCCCTTCTATGTACTCCTCTATAAGAACGTCGCAGTTGAATTTTTGGTGGATGAAGCGCATGCGCTCTAGGGCTTCTGTCTCATCGCGTGCGAAGGAAGATTTGCTGATGCCGTCGGAGGATTCTTCACCTACGGGTTTTACAAAGGCGGGGTAGTTGAAGCGCTTCAGATGACGTAATGGGTGGGCGTGGTGGGAGACGACAAAATTTGGGGAGTGGACGCGGTGGTAGGCTAGCACCTTTTTCGCGAGCACTTTGTCTTTGCACAGCAGAAGGGCGTCGGGACCGGCTCCGGTGTAGCGTACTTTCATTAGGTCCAGTAGCGCCGGGATGTTGGGTTCGTGGGAGCGGTCGTGGTGGAAGGATTCGGAGAGGTTGAATACTAAGTCCGGCGCGTAGGTGGTTAGTTTATCTACGATCGCGGGGACGTTGTCGAAGACGGCCAGGGTTTCTACTTCGTGGCCTAACCGCTGCAAACATTCTAAGACGCAGGCTTCTGTGGGCTTGTCGTGTTCTTTCAACGTCTCGAGGGGAGAACTGTTGAGCGGGATCTACAGCGTGGGCCAGGTCGAAGAGGGCTAGGATTTTCATGCTAGACGGACCTCTTGAAGCGGCCAGTGTAGAGATGATTGGTGACCAGTGCTGCTAGATAAGATGCCAGGTCGAAGTAGAGGCGTGCGGGGCCCGTGGGGGCTTTCAACTTTAGTTCCTGGCAACGCTTGGTTAGTTTTTGGACAAGCATGTTGACGGTGTATTTGCGCTGGCCGGTCCACTGCACGATGGAGGCGATTAGGGCGGCGCGATGTTGGCGCATGAATTTGGCGGCGGATTCGGAGGCCGGTTCGGTAGTGGCGAAAATCGAACGCAAGTCGGCGTCGTAGACGTCGGGGAAATCTTCGGCGTAGAGTTTGCGGCGGGCGGCGTAGTGGCGGGCTAGGGTGCTGCGCAGTTTGCTGGCTTCGGAGATGCGGCGGCCCCGCTTCACTACGGGCTTGGTGGTTGCCACCTCTTGCATCAGGAGTTCGACGTATTCGAGTTTTTCAAGGGCTTTCCAACCGCGGTAGCGCTGGCGCCAGTCGTCGGGGGGAGAGGAGAGCCACACTGCGAAAGTTTCGGCGAAGTCTTCGTCGGGGTGGGCTTGGGCGTACCAGTTGGGCAGGTGGCGGACGAAGCTGCGGCTGTAGGGGCGCGGCGTGTAAGTCTCGGGCGCGTATTCGGTTTCGGGGGAGCCGAAGATGCTTTGCCAGTCGGGGCGCTCGGAGAATTTATAGGCGTGGTCGATGGCGTGGCCGCATTCGTGGCGGAGAAGCATTTGGCACCATTCGGCGGTGCCTCCTTCGACTTCTAACATCTGGCGGAGTTCGAGCGCCTTGAGACGCGGGTGGGCCAAATAAAACGGAATGGCGATGGCGGGCGCGCCGGCGGGGGAGAACCATTCGTCGCCGAGATAGCAATCGGGGCGGAGGGCTACGCCGCGCTGCGCTAGGTCTTCGTGAAATTGGCGGAGGCGGGGTTCTAGTTCAGAGCCTTCGAGGCGCAAGTCTAGATCGCAGATGCGGACGGCTAGGAGTTCTTCGTCTTTTAAGGCGGCCCAGGCCGGAGGAATTGGGGGCGCTGGGGCTGGGGCGGATGGCTCCGCCGCGATTTCCATTTCTATATCCTACGCGGTTGCGGGTTGGGGTGTGGTGTAGTCGGTTTCAAACATTCGATAGACGGCTTCGCGCATGCCGCAGCGGTGGTAGACGGCTTGGGCGCGGTGGTTGTGGGATTCGACGTAGAGGCGGAGTCCGCAGACGTCGGGGCGCTGGCGGGCTTGGGCGTCGACGTGGGCGGAGAGCTTGGAAGACGCCGCGGTGGCGGGAGTCGGGGAGGGTATAGACGCTTTGAATCCACCAGAAGGTGGCGTTGCGCCAATCGGACCATTCATAGGTGATCATCATTTGGCCGGCGGGGCGGCCGGCGAGTTCGGCGATCAGGTAGAAGCCGCGGGCGGGATCGTCGAAGAGGGCGCAGACTCCGGCGCGCAGAGTGTGGATGTCGAGGGCGCGGGCTTCGGTTTCCAGTGCCATGGCGGCGTTGCCGGCGACCAGGAATTCGGTGTCTTCGAGGGTGGCTTGGCGGATGGTGATTTCTCGCATGCTCTCTGCTTATAGCAAAGCGGCGCGCGAAGTGCACTTACAGGGGTGTTGAGGAAACATGAGACACATGGAATCGTCATCGATTGTTGGAGATGCGGGGCCGGCTGGCCGGCGGGTGTGTGGGATTGCACCCAATTGCGGCGGCGGCGGTGGCGCTTTTCGCGCAGCATTCTCTGACGGGTTTGACGGGGAGGGAGTGGGCCATGTTTGAATCCAGCTTTGTGAATTCCGGGAAGACGCGGCGGCCATGGATGGTTTTGGCGGGCGCGGCGTTCGAGGCGGCGTTGATCGGGGTGGTGATTCTGGTGCCACTGCTGTTTGTGGAGACGCTGCCGGAGCGGGGGTTGTTCAAGGCTCTGATGCTGGCTCCGGTGCCGATGGCTCCGCCGGCGCCTCCGCCGCCGATGATTGCGAAGCGAGTTCCGAAGGCGGCGGTAGTGGTGCGGAAGTTTAATCCGGCGGTGCTGGTGAGCCCGGTAGTGGTGCCTAAGGAAGTGGCGATCATCAGCGAGGCTCCGGTGTTGCAGGCGGACGCCGTTGTAGGAGGCGTGCCGGGAGGGATTCCGGGAGTTGCTGGGGGCGCGGGGAACGGATTCTTGAGTGGCGCGGTGGCGGTGGCTCCGCCGCCTCCTCCTCCACCTGCACCGAAGGTTGTGGCGGCGCCTAGCGGGCCGAAGCAAATCACGGTTGGCGGAGATGTTGAGGAAGCGATGCTATTGCATCAAGTCCGGCCGGTTTATCCAGCGATGGCGCGGTCGGCGCGTATCACTGGCACTGTCCGGATGAAAGCGGTAATTGGCACCGATGGCACTATCAAAAATCTGACGGCGCATCAGCGGGCATCCGATGCTGGTGGATGCGGCGATGAACGCGGTGCGGCAGTGGGTTTACAAGCCTACGGTGCTGGATGGAGTGCTGATGGAAGTGAATACGGAAATTGTTGTGCACTTCAACTTGGCTACGGGCGGGCCGCCTACCGGGTAAAACGTCAGGCCCGCGCGACTTGGATATGATCGAAATATCATGTTCAAGCGCGGGTTTTTGCTGCTTTTCGCGCTGGCGCCTTTCGTTACCGCGGCGGGGCCGGCGATTCAACTATCCGTTGATGCGAGCGATATGGCGCGGCGGATTTTGCACGCTAGGGAAACCGTACCGGTTGCGGCGGGCACGGTGCGGCTGGCTTATCCGAAATGGATTCCGGGGGAACATAGCCCTACGGGTCCAGTGACAGATGTGGTCGGGTTGAAGATCACGGGCGGCGGGAAGACGCTGACGTGGCGGCGCGATCCGGTGGAGTTGTTCGTCGTCACGGTGGATGTTCCGGCGGGCGTGACGTCGATCGACGTGGCGTTTGATTTCCTGGTGCCGCCGGATGCGTCGGGATTCTCTTCGGGCGCTTCCGCTACCTCGCAACTGGGGTTGATGAGCTGGAACCAGGTGCTGATGTATCCGGCGGGGACTCCTTCAGACCAATTGGATCTGAACACTACGCTGAAAGTTCCGCGCGGATGGCGCTATGGGACGGCGCTGCCGATTGCGCGCGAGACGGGCGACACGATTGAGTTTCAACCAGCGTCGCTGACCACGGTTGTCGATTCGCCGGTGATCATGGGGGCCAACTTCAGGAGCATTGATTTGGCGCCGGGGGATAAGACTCCGCATTATTTAAATCTTGCGGCGGATTCTCCGGCGGCTTTGGAGATTTCGCAGGATAAAATCGATAAACTCAAGAATTTAGTCAAGGAAAGCGGGGCCATGTATGGGTCGCGGCATTACCGGGACTATCATTTCCTGGTTACGCTGAGCGATCATGTGGCGCATTTCGGGCTGGAGCATCATGAGTCGAGCGACGATCGCGTGGCGGAGAAGACGTTCACGGACGATACGTTGTGGCGCAATGACGGGTCACTACTGCCGCATGAAATGACGCACTCGTGGAACGGCAAGTTCCGGCGGCCGGCGGGGCTGGCTACGGGCGACTACGAAAAGCCGATGGATGGCGCGCTGTTGTGGGTCTACGAAGGGCTGACCAATTATTTGGGCGAGGTGCTGGCGGCGCGCAGCGGGATTTGGACGGCGGAGCAGTATCGCGAGAATCTGGCGAATGAGGCGGCGGAGTTGGATAATACGCCGGGCCGCGATTGGCGTCCGCTGGCGGATACGGCTACGGCGGCGCAATTGCTTTATGACGGGCGGGCGGATGGGCAGCAGTTATCGCCGGAGCGTCGATTTTTATCCGGAGGGGTCCCTGATTTGGCTGGAGGCGGACACGCTGATTCGGCGGGAGAGCAAGGGGCAGCGGTCGCTCGACACGTTTATCCAGAGTTTTCGATGGGGGGCCGGGGGGCAAGCCGGAGTTGAAGCCGTACACGGCGGACGAATTGTATGCGGCGTTGAATGCGGTGCAGCCTTACGACTGGCGCGGGTTTTTCGAGCAGCGGGTGTATCAGATTCAGGCGCGGGCTCCGCTGGGTGGGATTGCGGCGGGCGGGTGGCGGCTGGTTTATAAAGATGAGCCGTCGGAGATGTTCAAGGCGAGCGAGACGGCGCACAAGAGTGTGGACGTGCGGTATTCGATGGGGCTGGCGCTGAGCGAGCAGGGGGATGTGATCGATGTGGTCCCGGGGAGTCCGGCGGATCG
This sequence comes from Bryobacterales bacterium, assembly GCA_963745995.1. Classification (GTDB taxonomy): domain Bacteria; phylum Acidobacteriota; class Terriglobia; order Bryobacterales; family Bryobacteraceae; genus Palsa-187. Next base: position 573,626 of record CAVUZF010000003.1, on the reverse strand, counting down.
CGGGGGGATGTCGGCGGGGGCGAAGGTGTTGGCGGTGGGGGGGCGGCAGTTTTCGAGTGAGGTGATGCGGGCGGCGATTCGGGAGGCCAAGGGCGGGACGGCGGCGATTGAGTTGATCACTAAGGATGGGGACATTTATAAGACGTTTCGCGTGGAGTGCCATACGGGGGAGCGGTATCCGGATCTGGAGCGGGTGGCGGGGCAGGCGGATTTGATGGGGGAGATTGTGCGGGCGAAGGTGAAGTGAGCCGGTCTTATCTGTGTCCATCGAAAGCGGATTGACATGCGGACAAATATGTCCGAGCATTAATCTATGGGGGGCGCGGAGTTCCTCAGGAAGGTGAAGCGCATCGGAGATCGTCGCGGGATCGCAGTTCGGTTTGAGGCTAAGCGCGGGAAAGGGAGTCACGGAACTTTGTATTTTGGCGGCTCACGGACGATATTGCAGGATCTCAAAAAGGAACTGCCGCTGGGAACTTTGCACGCGATGTTGCGGCAACTTGATTTGACCTTGAAAGATTTCGAATAACAGAGGGATCATGCGAAGCTTTGTCTACCCAGCGAAATTGAGTCCTGAAAAAAGGGGCTTCACGGTGCAGTTTCCGGATCTGCCGGAGGCCATCACTAGCGGCAAAAATCGTGCGGATGCGTTGCTGCAAGCGGCCGATTGCCTGGAGGAGGCAGTGGCGGGGCGTATTGCGGATGGACTCGATCTGCCGGCACCAAGCCGCGCAGGCAGGAGACGAGTCCAGGTAGCGTTACCTGCTCCGATGGCGGCGAAAGCGGCTTTGTATCTGGCGATTCAGGAAGCGGGGTTAACGAATAGCGGTCTTGGACGGAAACTGGGGCTCAACGAGAAGGAAATTCGCCGGATGTTGGATCCGCGGCATGCGACTAGATTGTCGAGAATTCAGATGGTGCTCGATTTTCTGGGGAAACGATTGGTGGTGTCCTTGGACAATGCTGCGTAGTCCAGGTCGACCCGCTGCAATTGCACAATCTGGAGTACTTGCGCCGATCAGTAAATTCGCTTCTGGCGTTTGGCTATAACCGGCACATCTCGAGGATTGCTGAGATCCTTTTCTAGCAGATCGTGAGCCGGAGTCAAAGAGTAGCTCATTCTAAGAGTCGAGCCACCTGTGGTTTTTGCTTTTACCTGTAGCTCAGAACCGACAAATTCCGCTGAGGTCCGATACTGGTCGACGCTACCGAACCATGACGAGTCTTTTTGCTCTTTCCCATCCAGTTTGAGTGTGTGTGTTTCGGAGGTGATTGTTCCTAAATAATTGCTCTTCATTGCAATGTCGATGCGATTGCATCCATGCTGATGGATAGTAATTTGAACCTGTCCGTCTTCTCCTGTAGCCACATAATTTCCCGAAAGACTCGGACATTGTGCGCTAGCCGAGGCAACTTGGGTTGCCGCCAGCCAAATTGCAGTTAATATAACCGCACCACATTTTAATCGATTCGGCACGAATACCTCGCTTGCGATTCTACCTATCGCCGAGCACACGATACAACATATTACGAGTCGAGGCCGGGGGCTTCGTGGCCTAGGGTCTGGACGTATTCGATGTAGGAGCCGGGGTAGATTAGGGGCTCGCGGGCGCCTAGTTCCAGGACGCGGGAGCCTAGGCCGCGGAGGAAGGTGCGGTCGTGGGAGACGAAGATCATGGTGCCTTCGAATTGTTTTAGCGCCTCTACTAGCATTTCTTTCGTGGCTAGGTCCAGGTGGTTGGTGGGCTCGTCTAGGACTAGAAAGTTGGGTGGGTTGTAGAGCATTCTCGCCATGGCTAGGCGGGATTTTTCGCCGCCGGAGAGGACGCGGATTTTTTTGTCTACGTCTTCGCCGGAGAATTGGAAGGCTCCGGCTAACGTACGGAGGGAGCCTAGGCCGTCTTGCGGGAAATCCTGCTGGAGTTGCTCTATGACGGTCAGGTCGGAGTCGAGCACATCTAGCGATTGCTGGGCGAAGTAGCCCATGTTTAGGCTGGCTCCTAAGCGCACTGTGCCGGAGTCGGGGGCGGCGGCGCCGGCGATCATTTTTAGGAGCGTGGTCTTCCCTGCTCCGTTGCGGCCCATTACGGCCCAGCGTTCTCCTCGGCGGATGGTTAGATCGAAGCCGTCGTAGATCACTCTTGGGCCGTAGCGTTTGTGGAGGTCTTCTAGTACCGCGACTTGGTCGCCGGAGCGCGGGGGGACGCGGAATTCGAACTTCACTACCTGGCGGCGTTTGGGGAGTTCGATTTTTTCGATTTTGTCGAGGGCCTTGATGCGGCTCTGCACTTGGGCGGCTTTCGCGGCGTGGGTGCGGAAGCGGTCTATGAAGCGCTGCTCTTTCGCTAGCATGGACTGCTGGCGGGCGAAGGCGGCTTGCTGATTGGTTTCGCGGATGGCGCGTTCGCGTTCGTAGAAATCGTAGTTGCCGGAGTAGGCGATGATTTCGCCGGCGTCGATTTCGGCGATTTTGGAGACGATTCGGTTCATGAACTCGCGGTCGTGCGAGGTCATCAGTAGAGCGCCTGGATAAGATTTCAAAAACTGCTCTAGCCAGATTATGGATTCGATGTCGAGGTGGTTCGTCGGCTCGTCCATTAATAGGACGTCGGGGCGTCCGAGGAGCACGCGGGCTAGGGCTACGCGCATTTTCCAGCCGCCGGAGAGGGCTCCTACGTCGCCGGCGATTTGATCGTCGTGAAAGCCCAGGCCGTGGAGGACTTCGGTGGCGTTGGCTTCTAGCGTATAGCCGCCGAGGTGTTCGTATTCTTCCTGGACTTCGCCGAAGCGGGCCAGGGTCTTGTCCATGTTCGCGGCTTGCGCGGGGTCTTCCATGGCGTGTTGTAGGGCTTCTAGCTCGTGGTGGAGATCGCCGGCTCGGCCGCTGCCGGCTATGGCTTCGTCTAAAACCGATCGGCCTTGCATTTCTTCCACGTCTTGGCGGAAGTAGCCGATGGTCAACTTTCTAGGGACGGAGACGGTGCCTTCGTCGGGGTCTTCTTCGCCGACGACCATGCGGAAGAGCGTGGTTTTGCCGGAGCCGTTAGGTCCGACGAGACCGACTTTTTCGCCGGGGTTTAGTTGGAAGGAGGCTTCTACGAAGACTAACTGCTTGCCGTATTGTTTATTGATGTTGGAAAAAGAGATCAACTACCAAGCTAGCAGAGGGCGCAGCGTGGTGCGAGAATTACTGGTATGAAATCGATCCTTTTGACGATTTTGGCTGCGCCAGTTTTGCTGGGTCAGCAGCCTTGCGCGGATCTGGCTAAGTTTCAGATGCCGGGGACGGCGATCACGATCACGAAAGCGGAACAGGTTCCGGCTGCTGCGGCGGGGACTGTGCGCGTCAATCCGGCGGCTCCGGTAATGGTGCCGGTGGCGCTGCCGTCGTATTGCCGGGTGGATGGGGTGATCGATCAGCGGACGGGGGTGGGCGGGAAGAGTTATGGGATCGGCTTCGCAGTGTCGCTGCCGGACAACTGGAATTCGCGGTTTCTGTTTCAAGGGGGCGGAGGGTTGAACGGGTCCGTCCAAATGCCGCTGGGGGCGGGGGCGGCGGGGGACAATCCGGGGCTGGCGCGCGGGTTCGCTGTGGCGACCACAGATACGGGGCATCAGGGGGCGGTGTTCGACGGAAGCTTCTTTGCGGATCAGCAGGCGAGTTTGGATTTCTACTACGTCGCGATCGGGCGGGTGGCGGTGGTGGCGAAGGAAATCATCGCGCGGCATTACGGGCGGGCTCCGGCGCATTCTTATTTTGTCGGGTGCTCAACGGGCGGGCGCGAGGCGATGATTATGTCGCAGCGCTATCCGAGTTACTTCGACGGGATTGTTTCGGGCGATCCGGCGATGCGGACGGGGCACTCGAATCTGGGGCTGGCTTATATGGAGGCAACGTATAATGCGGCGGCTCCTAAGGATGCGGACGGGAAGCCGCTGCCGGCGCAGTTGTTTTCCGATGGCGACAGGAAGCTGATTGTCGGGGCGCTGTTGAAGACTTGCGATGAGAAAGACGGGTTGAAGGATGGGATGATTTTCGCGGCGAAGGCTTGCGATTTCGATCCGGCGATTTTGAGTTGCGCGGGGGCGAAGACGGATGATTGCTTGACGCTGCGGCAGGTGGCGGGGTTGAAAAAAGCGTTTGCGGGGCCGCATGGGATCTATCCGGGGTTTCCTTTCGATGCGGGGATCGACGATCCATCGTTCATTCCGGGGCTGCTGCGGGGGGTGCGAATTCCGGTGGCTCCGCCGTCTTTGCGGACTGAGTACGACGCCGAAAAGGCCGCCGCGGACTTGGCTGCGGATGCGAACTCGCGTTTAGGGGACACTACGGCGACTAAGCTATCGACGTTTTCGGGGCACGGCGGGAAACTGCTGTTCTATCACGGGTTGAGCGACCCCTGGTTTTCGCCGCTGGATACGTTGGGTTATTACGAAAAGATGAGCCGGGAGAACGGCGGCGCGGAGAAAGTGCAAGCGTGGAGCCGGCTGTATCTGGTCCCGGGGATGGGGCACTGCCAAGGGGGGAGCGCGACGCTCGACAGTTTCGACATGCTGAGCGCGGTTACGGATTGGGTGGAAAAGGGGACGGCGCCGGATGAGGTGATCGCTACCGGCAAGGCGTTTCCGGGGCGGAGCCGTCCGCTGTGCGCGTATCCCAAGCATGCGCAGTACTCGGGCCAGGGCGATCCCAACGAAGCCAAGAATTTCGCTTGCCGGGATTAGGCGAGGTCATTCGACGATGTGCCGGTCGCATTCGGCGATGGCGTCCTGGGCTTGCTGCAGGCGGCGGGCGCTGTCGGCGGTGGGTGGTTGCCAGTGTTTCCAGCGGGCGAGGTTTTTCTGGAACAGCAGACGGGCCCAGCCGTAGTGTCGATTCGCCAGCAGCATGCGGCCGTAAAGCTGGTCGAGATCGGACGCCGCTATGGTCGCTTGCAAGGTAGGCTGGGCGACGGTGAGGACGCGGGCCATCAGCGGCTGTCCTTTTTCTATTAGCGCGGCGGCTTGATCGGGCTTGCCGCTGGCGAAGGCGCTTTCGGCGTCTCGATTTAAGGCGGTCAATTCCTCGACCGCTGCTCCATACCAGACTTCTTTGGTGGCGTCGCGCGGCGGCGGGGGTGCGGATTCGCACGCGGCTAGGATCACGCAAGCAAGAATGGCGAGGGGGCGCACTGACTGTATATAAGGATAGCGGAGCCCTGCTGTAGAATCATTCAGGGAGGCTTGCATGTTCTCAAAAGTTTTATTGCTGATGGTGGTGGCGCTGGGCGCGTTTGGGCAGCAGACGGCTCCTGCGCCGGCGGCTAGAGGGCCGCGCGTGGCTCCGACATTTCCGCCGCTGTTTATTGCGGAAGAGTGGACACGGCCGGCAAACGCGCGGGGGCAGGTTCCGGTGGCGGCGTCAAATGTATCGCATCAGAATCTGGAGCTGAAAGTTTATGGGACGGATGCTAAGAATCTGACGATTTCCGGGGAAGCGGGGAATGCGACGGGTCCGCTGAATTTGTGGACCGGGATGTGCACCGCGCCGGTGGCGGCTACGCTGCGCGATAAGAACAATTATGTGGACTTGACGGGGCTGGCGAAAGTGCGCTGGGTGACGCGGGCTTCCGGTTTCCATGTGGTGCGGCCGGTAGTGAAATTGGCGGACGGAACCATGCTGGTGGGCGATCATGCGGATGCGTCGACGACCACGTTTCTGCAGAGCGAGTTCGCGTTCACGGGGCTGCGCTGGATTAAGCTGGATCCGGAGCGCGTGGTGACGACCGGAGTATACGGGCCGGTGGGCGAGGCGTCGTCGTGGGTAGAGAATCCGGATTTGAGTAAAGTAGATGAGGTCGGATTTGCCGATTTGATGCCGGGCACGGGGCACGGGTCCGGTGGCTGGGTGAATGTGGGGCGGTTTGAAGTATACGGAAAACCTGTGAAACGTTGAAAGGAGAAAACGTGAAACAACTCACGAAGGTTGGAGCGTTGGTGGTGCTGATGGGCGCGCTGGCGGGGTCCAGAATGGGCGCAGCGGAAGATCCGGTAGCTACGGCCGACAAGGCTTTGATGACGGCTTTCGAAAAGGGCGACAAAGCGGCGCTCAATAAATGGCTGGACGCGGACTTCACGTGGATCGACCACGACGGCGTGATGGTATTCCGCTCGGATGCGCTGGCGCTGGGCATGAAGCCGCTGGTGGGCGAGGGCGCGGGGGTTGAGATCGTGAAGCATCCTTACGGCGACCAGGTGGTGTGGCTGCAGGCGCATCAGGACAAGAACTTCGCGGCGCGATTTTGGGTGAAGCGCGCGGAGGGGTGGAGGCTGCTGCACACCAGCGAAATTTCGGTGTTGAATCGCAATGAAGAAGTGCAGGTGCGGCCGACTTACGATATTCCTTGCGTGAATCCGTGCAAGCAATTGCCGATTCGGATGCTGGATAAAGTGCAAGAGGCAGCGATGGCGGGATGGCAGGAGCAGGAGAGCGGACGCGAGTTCTGGATGAAGCATGTCGCCGAAGACAACCAGACTGTGAGCACTTACGGCGGGCAGACGGTGCCGAAGCGGGATCGTCCGCTGCCGAAACCGCGGGAGGGCGCACCGGTGGTGGGGGCGGCTCCGGTGTTATTCGCGCGGCTGTGGACGTTTGGGCCGGACACAGTGGTGATGGTGGCGTGCCAGCCGACTTACGGCGGCAAGGCTTACTGGGCTAGCCGGGTGTTTCACTATCAGTTCGGGACGTGGCAGATGGCGGAGAGTTATCACACCGACATCATGGCGTCCGGAATTATGACCGAGGTGCAGGGGAAGTAGCGTCGCGGAAGAAGCCGTTGATCTCGGCGTAGGGGACGCAGGTCGTCGAAGCCGCGGAAGCTGCCTTCTTTGGCGATGGCTTCGGCGGCGTGCATAAAGGCGGTCCAGGCGGCGCGCGAGAGCGACGAGCCGACGCTGATGCGGCGGACGCCTAGCTCGGCCACGTCTGCGACGGTGAGTCCGGTGTTGCGGGACATCAGAATGTTCACGGGCTTGGGGCTGACGGCTGCGATTAACGTCTTGATGTCTTCGCGGGTTGCGACACCAGGAGCGTAAAGCACGTCGGCTCCGGCTTCGGCGTAGGCTTCCAGGCGGCGCAGCGATTCTTTGAACGGGTCGGGGTGGCCTACTAAAAAACATTCGGCGCGGGCGGTGAAAACCACGCCGCTCCTCGTTTCGTCAATCGCGGCGCGGGCGGCGCGGACGCGTTCGAGGGCTCGTGGGAGTTCGAAGAGCGGGTGCGCCGCGTCGCCGGTGGCGTCTTCAATCGAGAGTCCGGCTACGCCGGTTTCGATGCATAAGCGGACATTGGCGGCGACGCCTTCCGGATCGGGCGCGTAGCCGGATTCGAAATCGGCATTCACGGGCAAGTCCACCGCGGCGACGATGGCGGCGATGTTCGCGAGCATGGCGTCGCGCGACACGGCGGCGTCCGCGAGGCCCAGCGAAAACGCACAACCGGCGCTGGTCGTCGCAAGCGCCTTGAATCCGAGATGGCGCAGGTAGAGGGCGGAGCCCGCATCCCAGGGATTCGGGATCACGAAGCAGCCGCTCTCGTGAAGCTTGCGATACGCGGCGCGGCGGCGGCGTAATCAGGGTTCCCCGATTATTGCAGGTTGATGTTGTGCTGGCGCAGGATGGAGGCGGTGGCCAGTTCAAACGCGGAGATGGCTTCGCCGAGATCGGATTCGGCGCGGCGCTCCTGGCTGCGCGCGGTGATCATCGTCGTCTGGCGCTGCTGCACCAGAAACAGCGTCGAGGTGCCGGCGCGGAACTGGCGCTGCTCGCTGTTGTATTGTTCTTCGGCGGATTCGCGCTGCACCCGCGCGGCTCCCAGGCGCAGCTCGGCCGATTGCATCAACTGCATGGCGTTGCGCACGTCGGCTTCGATCGCTTGTTCCACCTGTTCGCGCTGATTCTGGATGCGGCGGCCTTGCGCGATGGCGGTGCTGAGGTTGGCTTCGGCGGCGCGGTTGCGGATGGGCAGCGACACTTTGAGCTGAATCTGCGTGGTGGGGAAATTGCCGGCCCACAGGTTGCTGAGGGACTGGCCGTAGTCGCCGACCAGAAGCGGCGGAGTGGGGCTGCCGCGCGCTGCAGGACGATAGGGGGCAAGTCCGGCCGACGCGGACAACATGATTCAGGCGATCGATCAGCGGACCGAAGCTGGCGGTGAAGGGATTGCGGCCGGCTTGCACGAACACCGGGTCCGGCGAGGCCGTTGCGCGTGTAGCTGGCGACCAGATCCACTTGCGGCTTGATCTGGTCGCGATAATAGCGCGTGTCGCGCTGGTTGATTTCGCCGTTGATCTGCACTTGGCGCAACTTCAGGGCGGTTAGCCAAGCGCTTCGTTGACGGCGTCGGCGAGAGGCGTCGACGGAGGCGCGGCATCGGGCGGCGTGACGGGAATCAGGGCGCTGGCCCACAGCGCGGAGCTCGCGGCCTTCGAGCATCAGCGTCTTGAGATTGTTCTCGGCCTGCGTGAGCGCGGACTGCGCGCTGTAGGCGTTCAGCTCGAAATTGGCGAGCTGGGTTTGCGCGGCCACCACGTCGATGGGCGCGAGCAACCCTTGCTCCTGCTGGCGGCGGTTGCTTTCGTCCTGCATGCGCGCGATATCGACGGAGTCGAGCTGCACTTGCAGATTGTTGTAGGCGTAAAACAGCTTCCCAATAGGCTTGCTCGGTCTGCTCGACCACTTGCATCACGCGCTGGCGGAATTGTTCGTCGGAAAGCGCACGGTTCTTCTTCGCGACGTCGATGGTGTGGCGATTCTGGTCGTAGAACAGATTGCGCCACAGCGGCTGCGTGTATTGGAAATTGAGCGCCGTGGGGTATTGCGGATTCAGCGTGACGAAGGTGTTGTTGGTGTAGGCGCGCTGCGAACTGAAGTCGAGCGTGATAGCTCCCGCCGAGCCAGGGCGTGGAGCCGGAGACGGTGGGATCGGTTTGCCAGGTGCGATTGAGCACCGCGCCGGTGGCAGATCCGCCGAGCGCACTGGCCACGGGATTCACTTGCTTCAAGAATTGCGAGACGGCGCCGACGGTGGGATCGTAGAGTCCGCGCGCGCCGGTCAGGCTGTAGCCGGCTATTTCGCGATCGATGCGCGAGGCTTTGATGTCCTTGTTATTGGCGAGCGCCATGGCCAGCGCCTGCTGCAAAGTGAGCTGCGCTTCGCCGAAGACGCCGATGCGCGAGGGCAGGCGGAAGGGGCGCACGGGCGGGACCAATGTGGTGGCGTCCGGCGCGCCGGCGTGGTCTGTGCCGGACTGGCCGCATTCTGCGCCGAGGCGCCAGGAATCAGCATGGCCGCGAGCGCTGCAAGTACCGCGGTCTGGCGTAAGAATTTCGAGCGCATCAGGCGTGATCTCCGGTTTCGAAATGCACCGGCTGCGGAATGGGTCGGCATCGAACGCGCGCCGGCGGAGCGTTTCCGCCCGAAGATTCTATTGACGATGGGCAAGTTCTTCATGTCGTCGAAGAGCGAATAAAACACCGGCACGGCGAGCAGCGTCAGCAGCAGACAGAAGGTCTGGCCGCCGGCCACCAGCACGCCGATGGAGCGATTCGTGGCAGCTCCGTCGCCGCTCGAAATAATCAGCGGGAGCATGCCGACAACCAGGGCCGCGGTGGTCATGAGGATGGGCCGCAGACGGTCGCGGTTGGCCTGGATGATGGCTTCGTAACGGTCCAGTCCCTTTTCGCGGAGGCCGTTCATGTGATCGATTTGCAGGATCGCGTTCTTCTTGACGATGCCGAACAGCAGCAGCATGCCCAGCGCGGAGAACACGTTGATGGTCTGGCCGGCCAGCACCAGCGACAGAATCCCGAAGGGAACCGCCAGCGGCAGCGTCAGCAGAATCGTGAACGGATGCAGGAAAGATTCAAACTGCGCCGCCAGCACGATGTACATGAAGATCAGCGTGAGCGCGATCGGCGATGCCGAAATAGTAGGCGGATTGCGCCAGATTCTTGCTGAAGCCGCCCAGCGTAGTGGTGTAGCCGGGATCAAGGTGGATCTCCTTGATCACATCGTTCATGGTGTTGATCACGCTGCTGCTGCGATCCGCCCGGCAGCACGTTGGCGCTGATGGTGACCTGGCGCTGGCGGTCCAGGCGGCTGATGCTCGAAGGAGCGCTGCCGCCCTTGATGCGAACCACTTGATCGAGCGGCACCCAGCCCTGCTTGTTGGTCGAGAACACGATCAACTGCGAGAGGCCTTCGACGCTGGTGCGATATTTGATGTCGGCGCGCAGGCGGACGTCGTACTCTTCGCCGCCCGAGGGGAACGACGAAACCACTTGGCCGGCCACCAGCGTATTGAGCGCGGTGGCGATGTCGGTGACTTTCACGCCTAGATCGTTGGCGCGCTGGCGGTCGATTTCAACGCGCAGCTCGGGCTTGCCGAAGACCATCGACATGTCGGGATCGCCGACGCCGGGAGTCTGCTGCAGCTTGGCGACGATTTTCGTGGAGTAGTCGTTGAGCTTGTCGAGATCCGGGCCCTTGATGACGTATTGCACGTCGGCTTGTCCGCCGCCGCCGCCGCCGGCTTGCAATCACGGCGGTGCGCAGATCGGGAGGATAACTCTTCATCAGTTCGCGGGCGCGCGACATCATTTGTTCCTGCGATATAGCTCGCGCTGATTGACGGGCACCAGCTTGACGTAGATGGTTGCCCGGTTCGAGGCGGAAGCCAACGTCACGAAGCCGCCGGAAGACGAACCGATGGAAGTGAGTGTGGCCGTCACGCCGTTCTGCGCGCGCAAATCGCGGGCCATGCGCTCGGCGATGGTGAGCGTCGCGGCAAGCGACGTTCCTTCGGGAGCTTTGACGGTGACCTGAAATTCGCTGCGGTCGTCGATCGGCAAGAAGTTCTTGCCCACCAGCATGAACAGCGGAATAGTGGCAGAGCGAAACCACCACGCACAGCGCCACCATGGCTCTTGCGGTGGGCCATCGCCCACTCCAGCATTTGCGTGTAGTGCTGGTCCAGGAAGCGGAAGAATTTCGAATCCTTGGAAGCGTGGTGCGAGCCGCCCTCCTGCCGCTTGCGGCATCTTGATGAAGCGCGAGCTCAGCATCGGGCGTGAGCGTGAAGGACACCAGCAACGAGACGGCGATGGCGAACGACGCGGTGAATCCGAAGGACGACATGAAGCGGCCGGTGATGCCGCCCATGAAGCCGATGGGAAGGAACACGGCCAGCAAGCGAGAGCGTGGTCGCCATGACGGCGAGCCCGATTTCCTTGGTGCCTTCGATGGCCGCCAGCATGGGCGGCATGCCCTTCTCTTCCATGTAGCGGTAAATGTTTTCGAGAACGATGATGGCGTCGTCGATGACGATGCCGACCATCAGCGTCAGCGCCAGCATGGTGATCTGGTTCAAGTCCAGCTTCATCGCGGCCATCAGGCCGAACGCGGAAATGATGGAAGTGGGAATCGCGATGGCGGAAATCAGCGTGGTGCGAATGTTGGCCAGAAAGATGAAGATGATGACGGCGGCGAGAATGCTGCCTTCGACCAGATGCGCTTCGAGTGAATGCACGGCGCTCTTGATGAACATGGACTGGTCGTTGATGATCTGGATGGTGAGTCCTTCGGCAGCAGTGGCCTGAATTTCCTTGAGGCGCGCCTTGACGGCGTCGGCGGTGGCCACGGTGTTTTCGCCGGACTGCTTGGCGACCACCAGCGTTACGGCGGGATTGCCGTTGAGCCGCGCGGCGGTGGTGGGTTCTTCTTCGGAATCCTCGGCGTGGCCGATATCGCGGATCTTCACGACGTAAGACCCGCGGCGGATCACGGCGATTTCGTCGAACTGCGCGGGATCGACCAGGCGGCCGAGCGTGCGCACGGAGAGTTCCTTTGCGCCGGCGTTGACGCTGCCCGCCGGGCATTTCGACGTTTTGCTCCTTCAGGGCTTTGGCGACGTCGGCGACGGCAGACGTCGTAGGCGCGCATCTTTTCCGGGTCCACCCACACGCGGATTTCGCGCTTCAGTCCGCCGACGATGGTGATCTCGCCGACGCCGGAGATGTTTTCGAGGCGCGGCTTGATCTGCTTGTCGGCGATTTCCGTGACCTCGCGCAGCGGCCGCGGCGAAGAAACCACCATCTGCAAGATGGGCTGCGCGTCGGGATCGAGTTTCTGCACGACCGGCGCTTTGGCGGTTTCCGGCAGATCGCGGCACCACCTGGTTGACCTTGTCGCGCACTTCCTGCGCGGCCACGTCGCCGCTTTTGTCCAGCGATGAAGCTGATGACCACCGTGGAGTTTCCCTCGATGGAAGTCGACTGCATGGTGTCGATGCCGCTGGTGGTATTGACGGAGTCTTCGATGCGCTTGGTGATTTCGGATTCGATTTCCTCGGCGGAGGCGCCGGGATTCGACACCGTCACGATGATCGTGGGCAAGATCGATTTTCGGAAACAGATCGACGCCCAGAGTGAAGAAGGAGAAAATGCCGACGACCATCAGCGCGACGATCAACATGGTGGCGAAGACGGGGCGTTTGACGCAGAGCGCGGCCAGTTTATGCATGGCTATTGCGCCCTTCTCGCACGGTCTTCACGACCATGCCATCGAATAGGTCGGCGCAGGTGGTCGGTGGCGATCATGGCGCCGGGCGAAATCCCGGAGAGAATCTGCACTGTGTCATCGCGCGTGGCGCCCAACTGGACGACGGCAACGCGCGCGCGGCCATCGCGAATGAAATAGAGCTGCGAGGAATTGGTAGTGGGATCGGTGATCACGGCGGACTTGCGGCACGAACAGCCCCATGCTGCTGCCGGGCAGCAAGATGCGCGCGGTGGCGAACATGCCGGGCTTAAGCGCAATGTCGGTGTTGGGAAATTCGGCGATCACGGTGAAGGTGCGCGAACTGGGATCGACGGCGGGATTGATGGCCGTCACGCGCCCCTGAAAAATGCGTCCGGGGTAGCCGGGAACCATGGCTTCCACGGCCACGAGATTTTCATCTGCGGCGCGTTGGCTTCGGGAACTTGCAATTCGAGGCGGATGGGCGTGATCAGCAGCAGCGTCGCGATCTTTGAAGTCACCGCCACGTACTGGCCGACGGCAATGGGCCGCGCGCTGATGTAACCGGCAAAGGGCGCGCGAATGATGGTGTCTTCGATGGCTTTGCGCGCGATCTCGCCCTGGCGGCTTTGGAACCGCTGAGCGAGGCCTGCGCGGAAACCGTTCCTGGTAGTTCTGCCGCGCGGTGTTGAGCGTGGCTTCGTAATTCTGGCGCGCGGCGTTGGCCTGGGCCTGCGCGGTGTCGGCCTGCGTGCGGTATTTTTCGTAGGCGCTTTGCGAAACGTCGCCGGTCTTGAGCAGATTCGCGTAGCGCTGGGCGTCGGCTTCGGCCAGGCGGGCTTGGGCGACGGCGGAATCGGCATTGGCTTTGGCGGAGAGCACTTCGGGAACGGCTGTCGGGATTGAACTGCTGGTCCTGGCCCAGTCCGATGCGCGATTGCGCCTGGCGCAGCGAGGCTTCCGACTGCTGCTCGGCGGCGTCGGCCTGATCCAGCCGCAGTTTCGCGTCGCGATCTTCCAGGCGCGCGATCACTTGCCCTTGCTTCACGAAATCGCCGACGTCGACCGGCGTTTGGATGACGCGGCCGCCGGTTTCAGGCGCGACGTCCGAGGTTTCTTTTGCGACGAAGCTGCCGGTGACTTGCACGGAAGCTTCGACCGACCGGTTCTCGGCAGGCACAACGGCCACCGTGAGACTTGCATTGGCCGGCAGGGGCGTCGCGGCACCGGATTCTTCGCCTCGGTGGTGTGCGGACCGCCGCAACCGATAGAAAATACAACGGGCACTGCCAAGACTGCGCTGACGAGCGCGCGACGTAGAGCGCTCCCCCGAACAAAGTTACGACGTCGCATGGATCCCCTTCTCCTTTTTATTAGTACGTAGACGCGGGGCCGCGGGTTCAGTGAGACCAGCCAAAATAAATCTCGACCATCTGCTTAATAACCGCTTCGTCCGCGGTGGCCGGCTTCTTCATGCCAAAAATATGTTTGCCCATGGCGAAATGCACCACCGTTCCCACTGCAAACATCAGCGCAAGATCGGGATCGCAAGCGCGGAACGCGCCTTCTGCCTGGCGCTGCAACACACGTAACGCCGCAAGAAATCGCGGAAGCCGGAACCCAGGCGCTTGTGGAACAGGCTCGCCATCAAATGGCCTTCGAGCAGAGCGTACAGGATCAGGCGATGAAAAGCGGGATCTTCTTCGAAACGAAGCGAAGATCTCGCGGGCGACGGCGCTGAACACGCCCGCATCGTCGCGGCGGGCGGCGCATTCTTCGACTGACGGCGCTTCAAGCTATTGGCGGCTTCCTGGTCTTCCTTCATGTCGAGGATGGCGTGATACAGATCCTCTTTCGTGGCGAAGTGGCGGAACAGGATGGCTTCGCTGACACCGGCGGCGGCGGCGATGTCCTTGGTCTTGGTGCCGCCGAAGCCGTTGCGGGCGAAGCAATCGATGGCGCTGCGCAGCAACTGGCGATGGCGGTCGTCGGCGGGCATGCGGCTCTTGCGGCATGGGGGCAGCGGGTACATTCATAAGTAAGTGCTCACTCACTAGTCTAACCGACAGCCTCGGCCGCCGCAAGACTGCCAAATGGGGGGATCGGAGCGCTACCCCCTTTGGTGAGTATGACCTCAAGTCCGATCAGATTTTCCGCAATCTCCACGCCGGAGAATCGGCTGCGAGAAATCAGTTCCTCGAATTCCGGCTTGGTGTAGGCGCGCTTGTAGCAGCATGAAACGAAAAGTCAGCTTGGTGAGGATTCTATTCACGGACCCCAGGTTCATCGCCTCGACGGCTTTCCCAACGGATTCGCTTCGACGCATCGCGCCGCAGGTCAATAATGAGAGCGCGGCCGCCGGGCTTGAGGACCCGGTGCATTTCCGCCAGAGCCTCGCCCGGTTGGCTGAAATTTTTGAAGGCGGCGCGGCACAGGATGAAATCGAAGCGTGCGTCAGGGAAGCGCATGGCGGAAACATTGCCTTGGCGAAAATCCACGCGCACGTTGGCCGCGGCCGCATTGGCGCGGGCGATGTCGACGAAGGTTTCGCTGATGTCGAGGCCCGCTGATGCGGTAGTCGCCGAGCTTGGCTAATTCGATCGCGAAATATCCCGGTCCGGGAGCGACTTCGAGCACGCGGCTGCGGGGCGGAAGCTGTTGGCGCGATGCGCTGCGCGAGTGCTTCGAAGTCTTTAAGGGATTTCTTGGTGAGGCCGGCGTACCATTTCGCAACCGCGCCTTCCATTCCTAGACCTTTGTAAAGGTTTGCTAAGGACATGACGTTGTTTCCTTTCTGAAAGCGATCGTAACCAGGCTTGAAAATCCGTGAAAGTCTCACTCGGCGAATGCCCGCTGAGAATCGGCGAATGCCGCAGCGGACCGGTAAAGTTGGCTAGCATGGGCTGATGCCCAAGCTTTTGGAATTTGACAACGTTACGGTGGAGCGCGAGGGGACCATGGCGCTGCGCAACGTTACTTTCTCGATTGAGGCCGGCGAGCACGTCGCCATCCTGGGTCCGAACGGCAGCGGAAAATCCACGCTGCTCAAGACCGTCACGCGGGAATGTTATCCGCGCTTTCCGCTCGAAAGCCGCATGCGGATCTGGGGAGAAGAAATCTGGACGCTGTTTGAACTGCGCGCGACTCTAGGAATCGTCACCAACGATCTGGTGGCGCTGTGCACCAAACCGTATTCGGCGATGGAAACGGTGCTCAGCGCGTTCTTTGGATCGATCGGGATCTGGCCCAATCATCATGTGACGCCGGCGATGGAGCGCAAGGCGCGAGAGGTTCTGGAGTTCTTCGAAGTCGCGCATCTGGCGGACCGGCTGATGACGGAGCTATCGAGCGGCGAGGCGCGGCGCGTGGTGTTCGCGCGGGCGCTGGCGCACGATCCCAAGGCGCTGGTGCTGGATGAGCCTACCAACAGCCTGGATGTGCGGGCGCAGCGGGAAGTCCGCGACGCCATGCGCAAGCTGGCGCACAACGGCGTGACGGTGATCGTGGTGACGCATCATCTGCCCGACATCATTCCGGAAATCGGACGCGATCGTCGCGCTCAAGGACGGGCGGATTTTCTTCGATGGGAAGAAAGAAGAACTGCTGACGCCGGAGAAGATGGAGGAGTTGTTTGAAACGCCGGTGGGAGTGGAAGAAAAACGCGGCATGCTACAACATGGCATTAACGGATTAGCCGGACCGCCGTTCGCTACGAAGCGGCAGTCCGGCCGAATTGCAGTTAGCGCCAGCGTCCGGAAGCGGCCGCCGTAGAAGCCGCCGAAGCCGATGCCAATGCTGGGTCCGTAGTAATACGGGTAGCCGTACCGTATCCATAATAAGGATAATAGCCGGACCGTAAGTAGCCGCCATAGTAACGGCCCGGGCGGCGCGGAACGCGGCTGGTCTTGAGGTTGTTGATAGTCGTAGGGGCCCGACGTAGCGGAACGCCTGCGGCGCGCGATCGGTCGCAACCACGATGGGGTTGTCAATGCGGAACGTCAGAACCTGTTCGGGACGAACGATGGTCGGGTTGCCGCGGGTCAGCAGCACGCCGATGATTCCGGCGGCCGCGCCCGCACCAGCGCCGATGGCGGCGCCCTCACCACGTCAGTCGCCGCCGCGCCAGCGCCGATGATGGCGCCCACGCCGGTGGCCGCGCCGATGCCGACGGCGTCACGGCCCTCAGAAGTGGCTCCGTTGCGGTTGACCAATTCGGTTTTGACCGGGACCTGGCTGCCGTCAACCAGCGTCATGTCGGTAAGTTCCAAGCCCAGGCGCGAGGTGCCGGAAACGCGTCCGGCTTTCTTGGCTTCCGACACGCGGCCTTGAATGGTCTGGCCGCGATCGGCGACGATCACGCCGTTCACGACGATGGGTTTCACCAGCGTCGCGGAAAATGCATCGCCCTCATGGTTACGATCTGAGGAAAGCACTTGGTTCACACGCACTGTAAAGAACGTTCCGGGCGCGATGGTAAGCTGCGCCGGCACGCGGAGGCGGCGGAGGCGGAGCTTGCGCATAACGGGGATCGAATCCGCCTTGCGGACCGGCTTGCGGCGGTTGGCCAGTACTGCGGATGCGGGGCCTAAGCGGCGCCATCCACCGTTATTCTGTGGAGGCGGCGGCGGTTGCTGGCCCTGAAATTGAGGATCGGACGGAGCCGGTCCGGGACCCGCGCCTTGGGGGCCGGCCTGATCCTGCGCCGAAACTTGGGGAGGCGGCGCGGCTTCGTCCTGCGTCTTGCGCCAGGGCGAATCCGGAAGCCGCAATAAAAGTTACCAGTAATCCAGTTTTTACCGCACGATTTGTTCTCATCATGAAAACCTCTTCCAGCTCTTGCTAAGGCATCTGGAGTGCCAAAGCGACTCCCATGTAAGTGCAAGAAAAATCGAGCGCGCGCGGCATGCGGAGCTTGCTCTAAAACCACCGGGCGCGGTGGATTTCAACCAATCGATACGACGTTGGCCACAAGCGTGCTAAGGTAGACCCAAATGTGGAATAAAGATCAGCAAACATCTCCTTCTTCTCAACCGTCTTCTCAGCCCGCGGCACTCAATGGCGGCGGGCGGCAGGAAGTTCACCCATGGGCTCCGGATCGGTGACGGTGGTGGGCGAGACGCTGCGCATCCAAGGAACGCTCACCAGCGGCGAAGAGATTGTGGTGAACGGCGAACTCAGCGGCCAATTGGAGCTGAATCACCGGCTGACCATCGGCCCCAAGGGCAAAGTGGAAGCGGGCGTGAAGGCCAAGGAAGTGATTATCGCGGGGTCCGTCAAAGGCAACGTGGACGCAGCCGAGCGGATCACGCTGCGCGCCGGGGCCAACCTGGTGGGCGACGTGAAGACGGCGGGCATCGTGATCGAAGACGGCGCGTACTTCAAGGGCGGCATCGATATTACGCGGCCGGCTGACTCCCCGCTAGATCCGGGATGTAACCGCGCGGGGGTACGGGAGCGCAGCGCCTTGTGGATGGCGTTTGGTTTGTTAGACTGAAGCTACACCCCCAAAAACATGTTGCCCGCGTCCAAACCCCGCGTCACATTCATAGACTGGATGCGCGGGGTCGCGGCCGTTATCATGCTGCAGGGGCATACCTTCGATGCCTTTCTGCGGCCTGCGGACCGCAGCGGAGCATGGTTCACCTTTTCCCAATTTTTCGGCGGCGAAGCGGCGGCGATTTTCCTGTTCCTGACCGGCGCCACCTACGGGATGGGCATGAACCGGCGGGAGCACATGCCTCCGGGAGCGCGCGTGCTGCAGGCGCTGAAGCGGGCGCGGTTTCTGTTTATCCTGGCGATTCTGTTCCGGCTGCAAGGGTGGATCTTCGCGTGGGGCACCAGTCCCTGGACCGATCTGTTAAAAGTTGACATCCTCAATGTGATGGGCGCGACGGCGGCGCTGCTGGCGTTTCTGGCGCTCTTCAGCGGAATCGACCGCGTGCGTTGGGCGGTGATGGCGGGCACGGTGATCGCGGCGCTTTCGCCGGTAATATCGGCGCTGCATCTCGACGCGATTCCGGGACCGTTGCGCGACTACTTTGTGCCCAGCGCGGCGATGTTCAGCATTTTTCCGTGGGGCGCGTTTCTGGCGTTCGGCGTGGGCGTGGGCAGCTTGATTCCGCTGGTCGAGCGCGGCGGATGGAACCGCGTGATGCAGTGGTCCGCGCTGCTGGGCTTCGGCCTGGTATTCGGCGGACGCTACTTCGCCGACCTTCCTTTTAGCGTGTACGCGCAGTCGGAATTCTGGCTGAACAGTCCGGCGCTGGTGGCCTGCAAGCTGGGGATCGCGCTGCTGCTGGGCGCGTTCGCTTACCTGTGGTGCGAGTACCTGGCGGCGGGCAGTTGGAGCTGGGTGCGGCAACTGGGCACCACTTCCCTGCTGGTCTACTGGGTGCACGTCGATCTCGAATACGGCCCGTGGTTCGCGAAGTACCGCCAGCATTTGAATGTGCCTGAAGTGCTGGGCAGCGCGGTGCTGATGATCGCGGCATGTTGGGATTGAGCATGGCGTGGACGCGCTGTGCGGAAGCGGCGGCAGCCCAAGGCCGAGCCTATTTCGGTGGTGGAACTTCCGCTGCGCACGGAAGAAAAACGGCGCCGCGCCTAAGCTCGCAGATTTCCACGCACGCTTGTGATCTAATCACGTGTATGCGTGACCACCGTTGGATCGGAATCGCCTTTTGTCGGAGCTTGCCTCTGCGCGCAAGCCCAGTGGTTGAACCAGCCGATGGCGGGAGCTCCGCGCACCCCTGACGGCAAAGTGAACATGACCGGTCCGGTGCCGCGCGTCAACGGCAAGCCCGACCTCTCCGGAATCTGGCAGGCTGCGGCCGAGCCTCGCGGGCCGGGGCTCTACGGCTTGGGCGAGTCCCCCAATTCGAAATATTTCCGCGACGTGCTGGCCGATTTCAAGCCCGGCGAGGAGCCGCTGACGCCGGCGGGTGCGGAACTTCTGAAGCAGCACGCGCAGGCGGGCGCAATTATCAGTCCCAGCCTGAACTGTCTGCCCGATGGCGTACCGCACGGCGATTTGCTGCCGGAGCCGTTCAAGATCATTCAGACGCCCGGCGTCATCGTGATGCTCTACGAAGTGGAGACCACCTTCCGGCAAGTCTTCACTGACGGTCGCAAGCTGCCGGCCGATCCCAGTCCCGTCGTGGAATGGCTATTCGGTGGGCCGCTGGGAAGGCGACACGCTGGTGGTCGACACCGCGGGCTTCAACGATTTAAGCTGGCTTGACGCGCGCGGCCACGGCCACAGCGAGGAAATGCGCGTCGAGGAGCGCTTTCACCGCCGCGATTTCGGACACATGGAAGTGGGCGTGACGCATTACCGATCCGAAAGTGTTCACGAAGCCGGTGACGTTCAACTTTATCGAGGAGCTATTGCCGGATACGGATTTGCTGGAGCACTACTGTCTGGAGCACGAGAAAGACGCCGCGCACCAACCGGGCCGCGCGGCCCGCTAGAGGCAGCCCAGTAAAGTCGGCACGCAGGTTCCAGGAACCGCTAGCGACGGCAGGGTGGTAAAGGTGTGGCCCACCGGAATGCGGAACGCGAGCGCCCCGATCTGCGCGCCAGAGGGCGTGTCGAATTCGATGGTCCCGCGAATGTTGGCGGTCATCGGATACTTGTCGGTGGCGAGCGTGAAGGCGACGTGTCCGTTGGCAGCCAGGTGCAGCGTGTCGGTGTCCAGCAGATTCCCCGCGTCGTCGCGAATGATTACGGGTACGCCTACCGGCTGCGATGAAACGCTGTTGACCGCAACGCCGGTGGCGGTTCCGGCGGTATTGTCGAAAGCCAACAGGTAACCGCCGGCCTTGCGGCTTTCGAGCGGCACCACCGCTTCCTGGCCGTTCGGTTCGTAGCGGAACATGACGAAGCCGGCCACTGAACCATTTGTGGAGAGCTGAGCCGAGCCGACGGTGGGCGCGGGGTTGGTTAGCGGCGCGGCGCTTTCGATGATCAGCGTCGCGTTGGGCGCCAACGTCTGCTGAACGGAAGTGGTCACCGCGTTGGTGCCGTTCGCGGTTTGCGGAAATCCCGACGGGCAAGGCGAGCGGGTTGCCATTGTCGTCGAAGAAGTTCAATTGAAACGGGCTTGGTTGCCCGACGCCATCGATCTGGTTGAAGTTGACCAGCACGAAGGTGGTTTTCCAACCGTTCCCGCTAGCGACATGAGCGATGCTGCTCACGCCCGCTTGACCGCCGGTGAGCCCCGGAATGGTAGTGAGCGCATTGTTGGGCGCGGCGAAGCGCATCCCCAGAGCGCCGAACTGTTGGCCGCCCTGAAAAGCATAAAACGTGATCGTGCCGCGAAGGTTGGCGGTGACCGGATAAAGCGCCGGGAGCACAAATGAAATGTGCCCGTTGGCGGGGATGATCAGCGAGTCTGCTTCGATAAACGTCCCGCTGTCGTCGCTAATGCCTACGCCGATGTTTTGATCTTTCGCCAAAGGGTTCGCCAGCGCGATGCCCAGCACATTGCCTCCGCTATTATCGAAGGCCAATAAATAGGAGGCTGCGCCGGGCCCTTCAAGCGGCACCACGGTTTCCTGTCCGGTGAGGACATGGTGGAAAATAGCGAAACCGTCGATCGCGCCGGTGGTCGCCACTTGCGCCGAGCCCACCTTCACAGGACCCGTCTGCGGACCCGCCGTTTGCACAATCAAAGAAGCGTTGGGGGCGATGTTCTGCTCGAATGATGCCGTCAGCAGCGGATTTCCGCCAGGCTGCTGCGGAAAAATCAGAGGCAGCGGCAGCGTGCCGCTATCCAGATCGCCGTAGAGGCTCAAGCGGGCGGGGCTCTGCACCGCAGTCTTATTGATCAGCGTAAATGTAGTGGTCCAATTCTCTTCGGCCGCCAAGTGCGGCATGGAGCCAACGATATTTAACCCGGGGTTCGGGGGAGCGATGGTGATGGAAACAATCTGTTCTGCCGACGTCGTTCCCGTGCTGTCGTCGAAAGTCACACCGAAGTTAAAAGTTCCCGCAGTGGTGGCGATCCCTGTGATCGCGCCCGTCGCCGCATCGAGCGCCAAGCTCGGCGGCAGCGCGCCGCTGCTCACCGTCCAGTGGCTATAGGGCGGAGTGCCGCCGGAAGCGCTGAGCGAGGTGGAATAGGAAGAGCCCGGAGCACCCAGGGGCGGCCCTACCGCGGAGAGCGTCAGTGCGGCTGCAGGCGAAATCACCGCCCGCCCGATCCAGCCCGCGCCGTCTGCAATCCATAAAGCCCCATCCGGTCCCGCGACGATGCTGTTGAAACCCGCGGGCTGTACAGTATGGAGCGGATAGGTTGTGACTGCACCCGTGGTCGTGATCAACCCCAGAGTAGGGTCGGAGCTGCCGGAGAGAAAGGTAAACCACAGCCCATACCCCCCGAACGTAATTGCGTTCGCTGGGCCGGGTATCGGATATTGCGTTACCCCACCGCCGGTTATGATCCGCCCGATAAAGTTTCCGCCGTCATGCGCCTCAGTAAACCAGAGCGCTCCGTCAGGCCCGAGGGTGATGTCGTTTGCAAGACCACTGGGGAGCGTGTTGATCCGGTACACCGTGAGGTCCCCGCCCGTTGTGAGACGGCCGATATTGTCGCCCGGGCCATCCACCAAGGTAAACCACAGCGCCCTGTCGAACCCCGTCGTGATGGACCCGGGAACACCATCGTTAGCCGGTATCGGGTATCCGAGGAAATCCCCTGTCGTGGAAATCCGCCCGATCATGTTGCCCCCGTTGGTGATCGAGAGAGAGAACCACAGCGCCCCGTCCGGCCCGCTCGTAATGTGCGAAGGCCAGCTGCCGGCTATGGGCAGCGGGTACTCGGTAATCACGCCGCCGGTGGTGATCCGCCCGATCTTGCCGCCGCTACGATCCCAGATCCCAACGGTATACCAGAGCGCGCCGTCCGGCCCTAACGTAATGCCGGTGACATCGCTATTGGCGGTGAGAATCGGATACTCAGTGATCGCGCCCTTGGTATCGATGCGCCCGATCAAGCAGTTCTGCCCGGGAATGTCGAAAACGTCGACCGTAAACCACACCGCGTCGTCCGTCCCCGCGGCGATGTATTGCGGCTGGTAAAGGCCCGCCACCGTCCCACCCCCGGCGTGCACCGAGTATTCGGTGTAAGACAGCTGAAACTGCGCGTGGAGGAGAGTCGAAACCAGTAAAACGCCGAGTACCCAAATGTTGATCCGGAACTTTTTCATTAGATTCTTTTCTGGTGGATCTCTTGGAGCATCGCACAACAGGGCAATTACAGCGCCAATTGTAGGTTATTGATTGCATTTGAAAGGAAAACGATAGAATGGGTTGTATTGACACAGGGCAGGTCTATGAGAATCACTCTCAGTCTCGATGATGATGTCGCGGCGCTGATCGCGAAGATCCGCAAGACCACAAACGCCACCCTGAGAGAAGTGGTGAACGCCGCGCTGCGGGACGGCCTGGTGCGCATGCTGCGACCAACGCCTCCTTCGAAGAAGTTTCGCACGAGTGTTCATTTCGCTGGCCGCTGTTATCTGCCGAACCTGGATAATACAGCCGAGGTTTTGGCGATCGCCGAAGGCGAGCAGTTCAAGTGACCCTGCTCTCAAAAAGCAGATATTGGAAGCGTCCAAAAGGAGAAGGCGTGTGACCCTTATTGCTGCCGTTCCGTGCGGGAGGGCATTTGCCATCGCTGCTGATTCGCAAGAAACTGACGGAGATTACCGAGGTGCTGTTCAGAAGATTTCCCCAGTTGATTTCGGTGGCATTAAGGCCATTGTTGCGGGAAGCGGTAACGGTGATCTCATAGACTCATTCATCGAAAAATTAAGTAGGCGTTTCCAGGGACAAGCCGTGGAGAACCTCTCCGATTTCGTCTTAGCTTTCGAGGATGAGCTTGGAAAATTTGTGACCCTTGATGTGGCACTCTGTGCTGGCGACAAGTCGTTGACACTCTTTGTGGGAGCCAGTAACGCCGCAAAGAAGGAATGTGGGGTATGGGTCTCCAGAAACGTCACGCTCGTCCCCCTCAAGGAGCCACTTTTAATAGGTTGGGAAGAAAAGCTCTACAAAAGCATTATCCGCAGGTACTGCTATCAGGGGATGACACCTCCGCAAGCTATCTTGGCATGTATATATACGCTCATAGTGGCTGAGGAAACCTCCCAGTACGTTAAGGGTCCGTTCAGCGTTGCCGTGGTCCATCCGGGCGGTATCTATATGGAACCGCCTGAAGATGTAGAGCAGATGGCACAGCGGCTTAAGGAATATGAGGAACAGATAAAGAGCGTTTTTCTCCAGTGTTCAGACCTCGGAACGTCGAGCCTCAAATTAACAAACAAACTGGAGGACTTTTCCCGCGCGGTGGTCGCGATGCATGAGGCTCACGCGGAGGCAGAAATTCATAGACTGTTCACCGCCGGCTTCGACAGCAGAACATGGCCCTATTCAAAGATTCCTAGGGGTGTTCAGATAACCTTCACTAACACCGGGGCAGTCGAAGTTACGCACATGAAGGTTGAGGGGGTTGAGTATTTCTTAAAATGGGATCAGATGGATTCGCCGCCTGATCTGGCTGATTTAGTTAAAACCAACCAATACAAGGTCATCGATGAAGACAACTTGCCGCCTGCTCTTGTTGATTTACTTAAAACGAAAAAGCCAGAAGGCGATCCCAGTGGAGGTATAAAGTGAACTAGGGGCTAAACCTTTGGTCTCCCACGCTCCTCCGTTTGACAGCCCCCGCCCCCATTCGCTAAACTTGTCTACTGAACGAATAGCACGGAGAAGGTCTGTCTACATGAAAACCGTAATTCCCTCGGGCAAGGATATTCCGCGTAACTGGCACATTATCGACGCGGAAAACCTGGTTTTGGGGCGCGTGGCTTCTAAGGCCGCCAATATTTTGATGGGCAAGCATAAGCCCAGCTATACGCCGTACATCGACATGGGCGATCACATCATCGTCATCAATGCGGCGAAGGTGCGTCTCACGGGGCGCAAAGAAGAACAGAAACTTTATCGCCGTCACTCCGGGTATCCCGGCGGACTCACGGAAACCAGCGCCCGCAAGGTGCGCGAGACCCGTCCGCAGCGGATGGTCGAGGAGGCGGTCCAGGGCATGCTTCCGAAGAACAAGCTGGGTAAACAGATGTACCGGAAGCTGCAGGTATACGCGGGTCCCAAGCACCCGCATGACGCGCAGAAGCCAGTGGCGCTGGCGGTCTAGCGCTCTAGAGGAGATCGGATAAACGTGGCATTAGTGCAACATCTAGGAACGGGCCGGCGCAAGCGCGCGGTCGCGAGAGTCATTCTGCGCGCGGGCGACGGCAAGATCACCGTCAACGGCCGTACCTTTGAACATTATTTTCCGAGCGACACGGCGCGCGCGATCGTGAAGCAGCCGCTGCTGGCGACGGAAACCGCGGACAAGTTCGACATTTTGATCAATACCGCCGGCGGCGGACCCACGGGGCAAGCCGGCGCGGCCAAGCTCGGCATTTCACGGGCGCTGCTCGAGTTCAATATCGAGCTGCGCGGTAAACTGAAAGAGCTGGGCTTCCTCACGCGCGATGCGCGCGAGCATGAGCGCAAGAAGTACGGACAGAAGGGCGCTCGCAAACGCTTCCAGTTCTCGAAGCGCTAGCCGCAACGCGTGTTTTTTTGGCGGACCCGGTGGTCCGCCCTTTCGATCGTCTCAACCTGGGCCACAAATTCCGCTTTGGGCCGTGGCTTTCCGGGTTCAACCAGAGTAGTACAGGCAAGGAGGCATTTTGCCGTCGATTAGCATGAAAGAATTGCTCGAAGCTGGCGTTCACTTCGGGCACCAGACCAAGCGCTGGAATCCCAAGATGAAAGAATACATCTTTGGCGAACGTAATGGGATCTACATCATAGATCTGCAGAAAACTCTCAAACTGTTCAAGGACGCGATGCGCTACGTGGGCGAAATGGCCGCGCAGGGCAAGACCGTTCTTTTCGTGGGCACCAAACGCCAGGCGCAGGAAGCGATTTCTGAAGAAGCGCTGCGCTCCGGTCAATACTTCGTCAACCAGCGCTGGCTGGGCGGATTGCTGACCAACATGGCCACGGTGCAAAAGTCCATCAAGCGTCTGAAGGAACTGGACGCGATGGCGACCGAAGGCACCTGGGACGGCCGCGCCAAGAAGGAAGTCATCCGGCTCGAGCGCGAACGCAAGCATCTCAACCAGAACCTGTCGGGCATCAAGGACATGAACGGGCTGCCGGACTTGCTGTTCGTGATCGATTCGAACAAGGAAGCGATCGCCGTCGAGGAAGCCCGCAAGCTGGGGATTCCAGTGGTGGCCGTGGTCGACACCAATTGCGATCCGAGCAAAGTGGACTACGTGATTCCGGGCAACGATGACGCCTTGCGCGCCATCCGCCTGTTCACCACCAAGATTGCCGACGCCGTGGTCGAAGGCCGTCAGCTCGCCAGCGAACAGGATTTCACCGCCGAGAAGATCATCACCGATGAGACTCCGGTGGAGGATATCCCTGAGTACGCGCAGTTCATCGATCCCAAGTATTCCGAGCAGTTGATGTCGGAATCGATGCCCGACGAAGACCTGCCTTCGATGTCGCTGCCGCGCAAAGGCGTTGCCGCGGCCGAAGTCGTCGACGAAGCGGTTCAGACCAACTGACGAATTGGAGGCGCGCCGCGGATAAAACGCGCGTGGTGTGTGTTGGTTGTCGTGAGGAAATTATGGAAATCAGTGCACAGTTAGTAAAGCAGCTCCGGGAACGCACCGGAGCGGGCATGATGGAGTGTAAGAAGGCGCTCGTCGAATCCAAGGGCGACCTGGGCGAGGCAGAGGTCGTCCTGCGCAAAGCCGGCATCGCGTCGGCGGCCAAGAAGTCGACGCGCTCGACCAAGCAGGGCGTGATCGGCACCTACATTCACGCCGGCGCGCAGATCGGCGTGCTGATCGAAGTCAACTGCGAGTCCGATTTCGTGGCGCGCACCGACGACTTCCAGGAACTGGTGAAGGATCTGGCCATGCAAGTGGCCGCCGCCAATCCGGAGTTCGTGCGCCGCGAGGATGTCACTGCCGCGGCCATCGCCAAAGAGAAAGACATCGCGCGCGCCCGCGCTCTCGGCGAAGGCAAGCCCGAGAAAATTCTCGACAAGATCGTCGAAGGCCGCCTCGCCAAATACTACGAAGAAGTTTGCTTGATGGAACAGCCGTTCATCAAGGAAAACACTGTCACCATCGCCGACGTGATCAAGACCAAGATCGCCAAGCTCGGCGAGAACATTTCGGTGGCGCGCTTCGTCCGCTACAAAGTGGGCGACACCGCCGCAGCCGAAGAAACAGCCGGAGAGTAATCCAGTGGGTGCCTCGGCCGCGCGCGGAGAAACTATGCCCCGATACCAGCGTATTCTGCTCAAGCTGAGCGGAGAAGTGATGGCGGGCCATGGCTCCTTCGGCCTGGACGCGGCGCGCGTGAAGGCGCTGGCGGAGGAAGTTGCCGAAGTCGCCAAGGCCGGTGTGCAGATCGGCCTGGTTGTGGGAGGCGGCAATTTCTTCCGCGGCGTCGCGGCCGCGGCCAAGCACATGGATCGCGTGGCCGCGGATCACATGGGCATGCTGGCCACCGTCATCAATGCGCTGGCTTTGCAGGACGCACTCGAACAACAAGGCGTGCCGACGCGCGTGATGACCGCCATCACCATGAACGAGGTGGCGGAGCCCTACATCCGCCGGCGGGCCATTCGGCACCTGGAAAAAGGCCGCATCGTGATCTTCGCGGCGGGCACTTCGAATCCTTATTTTTCCACCGACACCGCCGCCACGCTGCGCGGCCTCGAAATCCACGCCGACATCGTCGCCAAGGCCACGCGCGTCGACGGCGTCTATGACAAAGATCCGCTGCAAAACTCCGACGCCGTGCGCTTCGAAGAAATCAGCTACTCCGACGTCCTGGCGAAAAATCTGCGCGTGATGGACGCCTCCGCTGTCGCCATGTGCCGCGACAACAAGCTGCCCATCGTGGTTTTCAATTTGACCGTGTACGGCAATATAATGCGTATGGCGATGGGCGAAGCCATCGGCACCCTGATTTTGTGAGCCTTCTATGAAACCAGAACCGCAAGCACCTGCGAACCACACCTTTAAGAACATCAAAGAGCTGGAGACCCACTCCAAGACCCGCATGGACAAAGTGCTGTCGGATTTGCAGCACGCCATCGCGAGCATCCGCACCGGCCGCGCCTCCGTGGGCATCTTCGACAACATCAAGGTGGATTACTACGGCACTCCGACGCCGCTCAATCAGGTGGCCAATCTGCATGTGCCGGAGCCGTCGCTGATCACCATTCAGCCCTGGGATGTTTCGCAGATCGCCGCCATCGAGAAAGCCATCCGCGGATCGGATCTGGGCCTGAACCCCGCCAACGACGGCAAGCTGATCCGCGTGCCCGTGCCGCCGCTGACCGAAGAGCGCCGCAAGGAAATCGTCAAGCGCCTGCACGACGTGGCCGAAGATCACCGCGTAGCCGCCCGCAACATCCGCCGCGATACCAATGAGCATCTGAAGAAGTTGCTCAAGGACAAGCTCATCAGCGAAGACGAAGAGCGCCGCGCCCTGGACGACGTGCAGAAGATGACCGACGCCCACATCCAGAAAATCGACGCGGCGTCGAAAGCCAAAGAAACCGAAATCATGGGCGGCAAGTAGCCGCGCATTTCCGAGCCATGCGCTAGGCTGTGTCATGGAAAGTCTGGCATGGCAGCCGGTGATCGACGGAGCCGAAATGGCAGTGCTCCACGGCGATCCTACTCAGGCCGGCATTACGTCATCCGCTTTCGCACCCTCGCGAAATTTTTGTTCCCGCTGCACTGGCACCGTCACGACGAACACATCACGGTGGTCTCCGGTCCCTTCAGACTTTCCATAAATAAGCGGCGCAGCGAACATCGAGGCCGGGTCGCGCGTCGTCATCCCGGCGAAGGTCGCATCACAGCACCTGGTACGGAGCAGGCACGCATGGTTGAAGTCAGCGGAATAGGTCCGTTCGAAAGCATCTATCGTCGGACCTTGATACTCTGGAGGCATGAGGCCTCGCTTCGCACTGTTCCTGCTGATCCCGGCAACTGCTCGCGGCGCAATCGGTCGCCGAGCTGCAGAAGTCGTTCGAAAAGAAAGTCACCGAATTCACGCTCGCCAACGGCCTGCACTTCATCGTCATTGAACGCCACGATGCGCCGGTGGTTTCCTTCCACACCTACATGAACGTCGGCTCGGTGGACGATCCCGGTGGCGAAACCGGCCTCGCGCACATGTTCGAGCACATGGCCTTCAAAGGCACGCCCACCATCGGCACCAAGAATTGGCCCGCGGAAAAAGCGGCGATGGATGCGGTGGAGGTCATCTACGACCGCCTCGACGCCGAGCGCAACAAGGGGCCGCGCGCCGATCCCAAGAAAATCGCGGCCATCCAGAAGGATCTCGAAGCCGCCATGGAGAAGGCCGACAGCTACGTCGAGCCCAACGAGTACGATCGCGTGGTGGAATCGAACGGCGGCCTGGATATGAACGCCAGCACCGGCGAAGATTCCACCAACTACTTTTACAGCTTCCCGTCGAACCGCATCGAGCTGTGGTTCTTGCTGGAATCGGAGCGCTTCCTGCATCCCGTGTTCCGCGAATTCTACAAAGAGCGCGACGTGGTGCGCGAAGAGCGCCGCATGCGCGTCGAATCGAGCTCGCAAGGCAAGCTGGTGGAAGCGCTGGCGGCCACCGCCTTCGCCGCGCATCCCTATCGCAACATGCCGGGCGGATGGGCCAGCGACATCGAACACTTCCGCCGTCCCGACGCGGAAAGATTCTACAAACAATACTACGTGCCCGCGAATATGACGCTGGGCATCGCGGGAGACGTCAATCCGGCGGAGGCGCGCCGCCTCGCCGAAAAATATTTCGGACGACTGCCGGCGCGTCCCCTTGCCCTCGCAGTACCGCACCGTCGAGCCGCTGCAGGAAGGCGAGAAGCGCGTCACCGTGTCTTCGCCCTCGCAGCCGTTCATGATCCTGGCTTATAAGCGCCCGGACCGGCACTCGCCGGATGACGCCGCGCTGGCGGTGCTCGATTCGGTCCTCTCCGACGGCCGCACCGGCATCATCTACAAAGACATGGTGCGCGATAAACAGATGGCGCTCGGCGCCGGCAGCCAGCCGGATTTCCCGGGCGGAAAGTATCCGTCGCTGTTCCTGTTCTACTCCGCGCCCGCCACCGGCCACTCCGTCGAGGAAAACGAAAAGGAGCTGGATCAGCTCATCGAGCAGGTGAAGACCACCAAGGTGGATGACGAAACTCTGCAGCGCGTGAAGACCAAACTGCGCGCCGAGCTGATTCGCAAGCTGGCCAGCAATACCGGGCTCGCCGTCGAGCTGTGCAGCTACTACGTCAACTATGGGGACTGGCGCACGCTGTTTACCGAGCTCGACGACTATAACAAAGTGACCGCGGAGGATGTCCAGCGCGTGGCTAAAACCTATTTGGTTCCGGAACACCTGACCGTTGCGTACACCTTCGTCCCGGAAGGCGGCGCAAAATGACGCGGCGTCTTCTGCTCGGCGCATTGCTTGCCACCGCCGCCCTGGCGCAAACCATTCCCTCGTATCAGCAGCTGGTTTATCCGCCGCTGAAACAGGTGAAGATTCCCGAGCCGGTGTCCTTCACGCTCAAAAACGGCATGCAAGTGTTCCTGCTCGAAGACCACGAACTGCCACTGATCAATGGACTGGCCTTGGTCCGCACCGGCAACCTGTTCGATCCCGCCGGATAAGCGCGGCCTGTCGAGCGTGATGGCGGATGTTCTGCGCTCCGGCGGCACGCGCGCCAAAACCGGCGATCAGATCGACGAAGAGCTGGAGAACATCGCGGCCTCGGTCGAATCGAACATGGGCGAGACCAATGCCAGCATCAGTTTTTCCGGGCTCAAGGAAACCGCCGGCACGGTGTTGCGCGTCTTTAAGGAAGTGATGACCGATCCCGAGTTCCGCCAGGATAAAATCGATCTGTCGATCGCGCAGATGCACAGCGGCATCGACCGCCGCAACGACGATCCGCAGGGCATCGTCGAGCGCGAAATTTCGAGCGTCATCTACGGCCGCGATAATTCTTACGGATGGAACATCGAACACGCCGACATGGCGCACATCCAGCGCGCGGACTTGCAGGCAGTTCTACCGCCGCTACTATTTCCCGAAGAACATCATGCTGGCGATCTACGGCGATTTTTCGGCGCCGGAGATGCGAGCCAGCTCGAAGAACTCTTCGCCGATTGGAATGCGGAGCAGCCGCCCGTGCCGGCGTTTCCAGCGGTGACGGCCAAGCCGGCTCCGGGCGTTTTCCTGGCTGAAAAGTCCGATGTCACGCAGACTTTCTTCGCGCTGGGCGAACTCAGCGGCACGCTGCGCGATCCCGATTATCCGGCGCTCGAAGTCGCTGTGAATATTCTGGGCAGCGGATTCACCAGCCGTCTGATGTCGCAGATCCGCACCAAAATGGGCTTGGCGTATTCGATCGGCGCGGGATGGGGCGCCAACTACGATCATCCCGGCACGTTCCGCATCGTGGGCAGCACGAAATCGGCCACCACCACCGAAGCCATTATCGCCTCCCGCGCGGAAGTGGAAAAGATGCGCGCGGCCGAAGTGACCGAGCAGGAGCTTAAGACCGCCAAGGACGCCGTGCTCAACAGTTTCGTGTTCTTTTTCGACAGCCCGGCCAAGACTCTGAACCGGGTGCATGATGTACGAATACTTCGGCTACCCTAAAGATTTTCTGTTCGAGTACCAAAAGAAAGTCACTGCCGTGACGCGCGCCGATGTGCTGCGCGTGATGCAGCGAACACATCAACCCAGCGAATCTCAGCATCGTGGCGGTGGGGAATCCCAAGGATTTCGGCAAGCCGCTGAGCGACGCCGGTAAAGTGCAGCAGATCGACTTGAGTATTCCGCCCGCTGCCGAAGAACTAAATGCTGAAACGCGCTTTCATCGTGTTCTATTTGGCGGCGGCGCTGGCCCGCGCCGAAACGCCCGCGGGAGCCAAAGGGAAACAAGTGATCGCGGACGCCATCGCGGCGCTGGGTGGCGACAAGTTTCTCGAAATGCAGGATCGCGTCGAAAGCGGACGCGCGTACTCCTTCTATCGCGACGCTCTCTCCGGCCTCTCGATCGCGAAAATCTATACGCGCTACCTCACGGTCGACCCCACCAAATCCAATCACGAATTGGGAGTGCGCGAGCGCCAGTCCTTCGGAAAGAACGAAGATTCGGCGGTGGTCCTGCGTGAAGACGGCGGAGCGAATATCACCTACCGCGGTCCGAAAGCGCTCCCCACGGAAGATTTCGAGCGTTACCGCGAAACCACGCTGCACAACATTTTCTACATTCTGCGGCAGCGCCTGCACGAAGCCGGCATGGAGTTCGAATCGCGCGGCTCGGATGTCGTCGACCGCGTGCCGGTAGAGATCGTTGACGTCATCGACGCCCAGAACTTCGTGGTGCACGGTGTATTTTCACCAGATCACCAAGCTGCCCGTGAAGCAATCCTTTTCGCGCCTGGACCCCAAGACCAAAGACCGCGACGAGGAAGTCACGCGCTTTGACCGCTACCGTGACAACGATGGCATTCAGTGGCCGCAGCAGATCACGCGCGAGCGCAACGGCGAGAAAATCTATCAGATCTTCGCGGAGGCCGTGAATTTCAACCAGGATCTGACCGACGACCTGTTCTCGATTTCTACGGCGCCTACGACGTCGCGGAAAAAGTGAGCGGCGGATCGAGCAGCGCCCGCACCTGCTCCAGGATCTGCTGTTCGGTATAGGCTGGCGTGAGGCGCAGCACCTGTACCGCGTCGCGCTCGGCGCTGCCTCCAATCACCAGGTCCACTTCGTGCAGGTCGAGTAACGTGTCCGCCTGCGCGTCGTCGTCAGCCTCCAGCAAATTGAAGCCGCTGGCTTCGAACACATTGTGCAAGCGCGCGCGGATGCGCTCGCGAGGCTCGATCAGCAATAAGGTAGACGGCGCCGCCGCAGCCGGCTCCGGCTCGGTCCATTGCAGGAAAAACGCTTCCAGGCGGCTGCCGTCCGGCGCCAAGTAGCGCAGCAACGACAGATCCACGCTTTCGAAATCGGTAAGGGCGCCGTGGGGCGTCACTGCAAGCGAGATATGATCGCCGGCGGCCGAGGTCTCGATGCTCAACTGTCCGCCGCCCGGCGAGCGACTTCACGGCGTGCAGAACCAATTTCGTGATCAGTTCCTCAGTGTGCGCCGAGTCCGCGAATATCTTTCCCACGCGATCCCCCGGACGAATGCTGACAGCGATCTGTCCCCCGGCAATGGTCTGGATGAACTTCGCCATCCTCCGCAGGACGCCATTGAGGCTCAGAACCTGCAGATGCCCCGGCGGCCGCGCGCCCAGATCCGTCAAACGCCGCGTGATTTTTTCGGCAGCGGAGGCGGCCTGCTGGATCTCCTCGATCGCCGTATGCACCGGCGCGTAATCGGCGAACTGCCGCAGAAGCTGGTCGGAATGCTTGCGAATCACGGCCGCCAGGTTCGCGAAATCGTCCGCCACCCCTGCCGCCAGCCGCGCCGCCGTATCGGCCTTTTCGAGCTGCCGCAGGCGCTGCTCCTCGCGCCGCCGCGCCGTGACATTGCGCAGCGTGAGCACCCCGCCGATCACCGCCCCGGAAGCTTTGAGCGGCGTGGCGTAGCCTTCCACCCACTGTTCGGCAAGCTGCGTATGGATCGGCACGGGCGCATCCTGCAGGATGGCCAGCGGCACGGGATCTTCGGGGAGTATCTGCGAAACTTCGCTAGCGCCGCGCGCAACCAACGCCTCCGCCGCCGGGTTCAGGAAGCGGATCTGCCCCTGCGCATCGGTGACAATCACCGCGTCCGCCGCCGACGCCAATGTGGCGCGCATCCAGGCTTCGCTTTCTTCCAGACGAGCCTCCATCTGGTGCTTGTACATGGCGATCTCGATGCTCGGCTGCAGCGCCGCGTGCGCCAGCGGCTTCAGGATGTAGCCGAAGGGCGCCGCCAGCTTGGCGCGTTCCAGCGTCGACGGATCGGCCTGCGCGGTCAAGAATACCACCGGCAGACGATACCGTTCGCGGATCTTGCTGGCGGCCTCAATGCCGTCGACCGGCCCATCCAGACGGATGTCCATCAGCACCACCTGCGCGTTCGGCGCCTGCTCGATCGCCTCCGCCGCCGTGCTCACCGTGCCGACGACGGTGTGGCCCAGGGCTTCCAGATGCGCCGCGATATCCATAGCGATCAAGCCTTCGTCCTCGGCAATCAGGATCTTATATGTATTCATGGACTATTTCCAGATAACTCCTGAGAAATAGTGGCGGAAACCGGCAGATTTTCTCAGAGTATTCCGTGGCGTTGTTAAGGGAGCTCCCGCCGGTCGCGGAAAGGCATTTTGAGCTTGTGCGCGATCTCCGGCCAAAACTCGCGCAGCACGTCCCAACCAACATCCTGCAGCACAGCATAGGTTACTTGGCGCGCCTCCGGAGCGAATCCGCGCGGCCCCCCCGCGTAATACGCGTTGCTCAGCCACACTGCGCTTGAGGTCCCCAGCCATTCCGACATATTGAAAGTTGCTTTACCGTTATCGCGATGCGCCACAAAGACGTGTTCGGCGGCATGCAGCAAGCGTTTTTTCGCACTGCCGTGGGCCATGCGATAGTAGCGCGGATCTTCGCTGAAAATCGCCGGATAGGCAAACTCCGTGAAGAAGCTATAGGACGTCTGGCTGAGTAGGTTGGCGCCGAAACGCCGGCCGTATCCAGCGGCGCCCTGCCCATAGCTGGCATGTTGGTTCGACGCTTGGTCCAGCCCCGCGTTGAATCCAGCGTAGAGAAAAGACAGCGGGTCAACCGCATCCTGCGCAAATAGAAGAAACTTGTCGCCCAACTCCAGGGAACACAGAACCGTGCCCGGCTTATAGTGCGGCGGATGCACGGTCCTGCGTTCCAGCTTCCGCGTGAACGCGGCCACGGTTTTGTGGAGCGGACCTTGGTAGTCTTCCCAACGGACCATCGGCGGCGGCTCCAGGCAAGGTGCAGCGACCACGCCCGGCGTCAGCGTTTCCTGACCTTTCGCGGAAGGGCCGCCAACCGCAAGCAGAACCGCTGCTACCGCCAGTGCGAATATGCGCCTCATCTGAGGTATTCTTCAACCAACATATTTTGCAATTCCGTCACCAAGTACAACCTCATGAAAATAGAGATTTAGAACCACGTGTTGCGCGATATGCCCCACATCGCCAGGAACAATGGAGAGTATCTGCTAGCATAGGAAGTTGTCAGGCTCCGGGCTTCGTGCAACGGGCGGCTGCAAACCCCGCCAGGTCCGGAAGGAAGCAACGGTAGCGGTTTAACCCGTGTGCCGCGGATCACCCGGGGTCTGGCATATCCGCAAACCGCTTCCCCATGTACCAAGTCATCGCTCGCAAGTACCGGCCGCAGGCATTTGACGAGCTGATCAGCCAGGAACACGTCAAGACCACGCTCGAAAACGCCATCACGCAGCAGCGCATCGCGCACGGCTACATTTTTTCCGGCCAGCGCGGCACCGGCAAGACCACCGTCGCGCGCATTTTCGCCCGCTGCCTGAATTGCGAACAAGGTCCCACGCCCACGCCCTGCGGCAAGTGCGCCAGTTGCCTGGAGATCGCCGCCGGGTCGTCGATGGACGTGATCGAGATCGACGCCGCCTCCAACCGCGGCATCAACGAAATGCGCGAGCTGCGCGAGAGCGTCCGCTTCCGCCCCGCGCGCGACCGCTATAAAGTCTTCATCGTCGACGAAGCCCACCAGATCACCAGCGAAGCCTTCAACGCGCTGCTGAAGACGCTGGAGGAGCCGCCCGAGTGGGTGGTGTTCCTGCTGTGCACCACCGAATCGCACAAGATTCCCTCGACCATCGTGTCGCGCTGCCAGCAGTTCAGTTTCCGGTCGGTCGATTTCGCCGAGTTGGTCGCGCGCATGGAATGGATCATGCAGCAGGAAGGCATCACGGCCGACGCCGACGCCGTGGCCGTGCTGGCGCGCGCCGGCGAAGGCAGCGTGCGCGATTCGCTCTCGGCGCTCGATCAAGCCATCGCCTGCTGCGGCGATAAGCTCGACGCCGCCGAAGTCCGCGCGCTGCTGGGCATGTTTTCGCTCGAGTCGCTGGGGCGCGTCACCAGCGCCTTGGCCGAAGAACGACTCGCAAAAAATGTTCGACGTGGTCGCCGAACTCGAAGCCAACGGCCGCAGCCTGCAGCATTTCGCCCGCGAGCTGGCGCGCCACTTCCGCAACCTGGTGGTGGTGAAAATCGCCGGCAGCGAGACCCGCCTGGTGGCGGCATCGCCGGCCGAGCAGCAGAAACTGGCCGAGGCGGCGCGCCGTTTAGCGAAGAAGACCTGACGCGCTACCTGCAGTTGTCGCTCGACCTTTTCCGCGACTCTGCAAAGCTCGCTCCAGCCGCGCCTGCACCTGGAAATGGGATTGCTGCGGATGGTCCAAGCCGGCCGCTTGCAGCCGATCGAAGAAGCGCTGGCGAACCTGGGCGAGCGGTGGCCCCGCCCCGCGCCGCGACTGCCTCCAAACCCGCGCCGCCCGCGCCCCAGCAAGTGCCGCGCCCGCCCGTGCGCTCGCTCGAGGCGGCGATCTCCGCTCCCGCCTGCACGCCGCGCTGCTCGAAGCCAAGCTCACGCACGTCGCCGATGCGCTGGAACATTCCGAACTCGCCGAGTCGCCCAACGAACTGGTATTCACCACGCCGAAGATGTATCAGCTCTACCTCAAGCAAGCCGGAGTTCGAAGCCGCCGCCAAACGCATCGCCGGAAGGCCGGTGCGAGTCACGATCAAGATCGGCGAGCCGGCGCCTCAAGCCGCGCCCGCCGCAGCCGCCGCCCAAGAAGCGCGAAGACGAAGCCACCGCCCGCGCGCTCTCGCACCCCGAAGTAAAACGTTTCCAAGAAGTTTTCCCCGGACGCGCAAGTGCGCACCGTTAGAAATTTGAAAGACAACTGAGTGCGAGAGAATGCCATGAAGATGCCCGGTAACATGCAAGCCATGATGCAGCAGGCCCAGAAGATGCAGCAGAAGATGCAGGAGGAAGTCGCGCTGATCCGCGTCGAAGGCTCCTCCGGCGGCGGCATGGTGACCATCAAGATGGACGGCCACAAGAACGTCACCGGCGTCAAGATCGACCCCGAAGTGATGGGCGACGTCGAGATGCTGCAGGATCTGGTCCAGGCCGCCTGCAACGAGGCCACCAAGAAGGTGGACGAAGAAAGCCAGAAGAAAATGAGCGGAATGCTCGGCGGCCTGGGCCTGCCTCCGGGGCTGTTCTAAACTCCCATGCCCGACTTTGCCGCGCCGCTGCAGCGCTTGATCGACGAGTTCCGCCGCTCTGCCCGGCGTCGGGCAGAAGTCCGCGCAGAGGCTCGCGTTCCATGTGCTGCGCTCCGCCCGCGACGACGCCGCGCGGCTTGCCACGGCGCTGCTCGACGTCAAAGACAACCTGGGCATCTGCGCCGAGTGCAACAACATCAGCGATTCGGATCTATGCCCCTACTGCCGCGATCCGCAACCGCGACCGCACCCAGATCTGCGTGGTCGAAGAGCCCCACAACATCCTGCCGTTTGAAACCACGCGCACCTTCCCCGGCATCTATCACGTGCTCAACGGAGCCATCTCTCCCCTGCGCGGCATCGGCCCCGAGCAGCTCAAGATCAAAGGCCTGCTCGACCGCATCGCCCGCGGCGAAGCGCAGGAAATCATCCTGGCCACCAATCCGACCGTCGAAGGCGAAGCCACCGCCGTCTATCTTTCGCGCTTGCTGAAGCCGCTGGGAATGAAGGTAACCCGCATCGCCATGGGCATTCCGGTAGGCAGCGACATCGAGTTCTCCGACGAAGTCACGATCTCGAAATCGCTAGAGAATCGGCGAGAAATGTAGCCGGCGGAGATATGCACTGGCCGGAAGGAGAAATCATGACTTGGATAGAAGAGATTGAGCAGATGGGACGCGAATCGTAGTTACTCGAGTTCGCGCCGGATCGCCGACGAGAGCGAAGCTAACATTACGAGGCATTGAAAAGATCCACTGCTGTCAACCTGCGGACTTTGGAAACTGTGGAAGATCGTGTTCTATCGATCGAGACCCGCTTGCCGACTTCGGCTTCTATAGCGCTAAGCAAATACCGGCAGCGCACCCGCCTCGCATACCCCGTCCTTCGTCAGCCCGCCGATGCGAATCTCTTCGATGCGATTCGCGGCGCGTGGCGCGGCCAGCGCCACCTTCAAATAGTTGCCGCTCAGCGCCCCGCCCTTATCCAGCGTGACCACGGATAGTCGTTTTCCCCACCATCGAGCGCCGGAACTCCAGATTCTTGCGCGCCGCCAGATCGCGCAAAGCACGCGTGCGCTCCTTGCGCACCGCGGATCGGAACCTGCGCCGCCGACTTCCGCCGCCGGCGTTCCCGGCCGCTCCGAGTAAGTGAACACGTGCAGATAAGTGAACGGCAGGCTCTCGATGAACGCGTAGCTCTGCGCAAACTCGTCATCCGTCTCGCCCGGGAAAGCCGGTCATCACGTCCGCGCCCACCGCGCACTCCGGCATCAACGCCCGCGCCTTCAAGATTCGATCCGCATAATGCCGCGGCCGGTACTTGCGATGCATCCGCCGCAGCACCGTGTCCGAGCCCGATTGCAGCGGCGCATGCACGTGCTTGGCGATGCGCGGCGAGCCCGCCATCAGCTCCAGCAAGTCGTCCGAGAAATCCATGGGCTCGACCGAGCTCAGCCGCAGCCGCTCGATCGCCGTCTCGTCCAGCAGCCGCCGCACCAGATCCGCCAGCCGCGTCCGCCCCCCGAAATCGCGCCCCCAGCGACCCAGATTGATCCCGCTCAGCACCACCTCGCGATACTTCGCCGCCAGCGCCCGCACCTGCTCCACCACGCTCTCCGGCGTCGCACTGCGGCTGCGCCCGCGAACGTAAGGAATGATGCAGAACGAGCAGCGATTATTGCACCCGTCCTGAATCTTCAGATTAGGACGCGTGCGATCGCCCGCCGCATCCTCCACCGGCGCCGAAAGAAAATCCGTCTGCGCGAAAATATCGCCGATCTCGATCTGCCCGTGATAATCCGCAGCTCGTCACGAATTCCGGAATCCGCGTCTTGTGCGAATTCCCCACCACCAGGCTCACGCCTTCGAGCGCGGCCAGTTCCTCCGGCGCGCGCTGCGCATAGCAGCCGGTGATCAGAATCCGCGCGCCCGGCTTCTCGCGATGAATGCGCCGGACCACCTGGCGCACTTCGTCATCCGCGGTCGCCGTCACGGTGCAAGTATTCAGCACCACCAGGTCGGCATCCTGCACCTCGGCCGTCGCCGCCAGCCCCTTCGCCGCGAGCCCAGCCTCGATCGCCGCGCCATCGGCCTGCGACGCCCGGCACCCGAAATTTTTAACGAGAAAGCGCTCCACTGAACTCAAGTGTAGCTTGCCCGCAAACGGTATACTGATCCAGGAACCCGTATGAAGAAAACCCTATTCGGAATCGCGCTCGGCTTGTGCGCGTTCGCCCTTTTCGCCCAGACCAAACGCGCGGAATCCCCGCCTGGGACGCCAGCCGCATGGACATGCAGGCCCCGCCGCCGCAAGGTGTCGCGGTGCGCGCCGGACGCATGTTCGATCCCAAGTCCGGCACCAATCTCACGAACCAAGTGATCCTGATTAAAGGCGACCGCATCATCGACGTCGGTCCCGCCGACAAAATCCAGATTCCCGCCGGCGTGCCGGTGATCGATCTCAGCCGCGCCACCGTGCTGCCCGGCTTGATCGACCGCCACGTGCACCTGATCCAAGGCCCCGATCCCAACGACTCGCACGCGGCCTTCATCGGACTGCACCACGCCCTGATAGATCTCAACGCCGGCTTCACCACCATTCAGGACATGAATTCGCCCTACACCTACGCGACTGTCGAACTGCGCGACGCCATCAATAAAGGTCTGGTCCCCGGCCCCCGCATGCAAGTCGCCGGACCGGCGTTGAACCCCCGCGGCGCCGCCTATTATCCGTCTCCCACCACCGTCACGCCCTTCGGCTTCGGCCCCGGAGCCCCTGTGTGGCAGAATGCGCAGAGCATCAACGGCCCGTGGGCCGCGCGCGCCGCCGTTCGCGATCACGCCCACTACGGCGTCGATTGGATCAAGGTCTACGAAACCGAGGACTACGAAGGCAGCGGCTTCCCGCAGCCCGCCGGCGCCGGCGCCTTCACGCCCGACGGCAAGATGATCAACGTGCCCTCGCTCACGCTCGAAGAAAATCAAGCCATCGTCGACGAAGCCCACCGCCACGGCTTGAAAGTCGCCTGCCACGCCTACGGCGGCGAAGGATTGCGCAATTGCCTCGCAAGCCGGCGTCGACATCCCCATGCACGTGATCGTCGGCGTGACCGGCGCCGCGGGCCTCGACGACGAAACCATTCGCCTGTTCAAGACAGCCTCTCGCCGACGGCACCATGCGCCCCGTGATGCAGACCCTGTGGGATCTGATGGACGACCTCGAAGTAAAGGACCTCAAAGCCACCAACGGCAAGATCACGCGTTTCGCCCTGCAGGAGATGAGTTTCAAGCGCCTGCTGAAAGAAGGCGTCAAGGAAGTCTTCGGCAGCGGAGCTACTTCCAAGGACACGGCGTGCAAGCCTCGCAGTTCGCCTGGTTCGTCAAATGGGGCATGAAGCCCGCCGACGCGCTGCGCATGGCCACCACCAACGCCGCCGAAAGTTTGAACTTCGATTTGGGCAAAGACCTCGGCACCATCGAGAAAGGCAAATTCGCCGACCTGGTCGCCGTCTCCGGCGACCCTCTCGCCGATATCACCG
Source organism: Bryobacterales bacterium (assembly GCA_963745995.1). Lineage (GTDB taxonomy): Bacteria > Acidobacteriota > Terriglobia > Bryobacterales > Bryobacteraceae > Palsa-187. The sequence continues at coordinate 533,150 of CAVUZF010000003.1, read as the reverse complement.
AAATGGAGCGCGTCAAGTTCGTGATGAAGGGCGGCGTCACCTTCAAGAATGAGATGAAATAAGGAAAAATCATGCAAACCACAAGACGAACTCTCCTGAAAACCGCGCGGCGGCGCTGGCAGTTCCTCTTGCGCTTCGCCCGAGCCGCCAATGCCGCCCAGCCCGGTGATCGTCAAGCTCGGCAACTACATGGCCGAAGCCGCGGGCCGCGCGCTTCCCGACGAGGTGATCGAGAAAACCAAGCATCACATTCTGGACACGCTAGCCGCGATGGTTTCCGGCACCGAACTGCCTCCCGGCAAAGTGGCGCTAGCCATGGCGAAAGCCCACACCGGCGAAAAGACCGCAACCGTCGTCGGCACCAACATCCTCTGCGGACCCATCGAAGCCGCCATGGTCAACGGCATGCTGGCGCATTCCGATGAGACCGACGATTCGCACGCGCCCTCGCAATCGCATCCCGGCTGCTCCATCGTCCCCGCCACGCTCGCCGCGAGCGAACAGTTCGGCACCGACGGCACGCGCATGCTGCGCGCCGTGGCGCTCGGCTACGACGTCGGCACCCGCGTCACCATGACGCTCGGCGCTCTGGACTACCAGATGGACAACCCACCACAGCTCGCACAGCATCGCCGGCGATTTCGGCTCCGCGGCGGCAGCCGGATGCGTCGCCGGTTTGAATCCCCAACAGATGCGCTGGATTCTGGATTACGCCGCGCCAGCAAGCCGCCGGCATCGCCGCCTGGCAGCGCGACACCGATCACATCGAGAAATCGCTGGTGTTCGCCGGCTGGCCCGCGCGCAACGGCGTCAGCGCCGCGCTTGCTCATCCAGATCGGCGGCACCGGCGTCGATGACATCATGTCCGGCTCCGACAACTTTCTGCTGGCGTTCAATCCCAAGTCCGATCCCCAAGGCCTGATCGACAAGCTCGGCGAGCGCTACGAAATCACCCGCACCAACATCAAGAAGTGGACCGTCGGCTCGCCCATTCAAGCCCCGCTCGACGCGCTGGAAGCCATGCGCAAGAAGCATCCCTTCGAGGCCGATCAAGTGCAGAAGGTGGTGGTTCGCATGGCCACCAGCGACGCCAACACCGTGAACAACCGCGAAATGCCCGACATCTGCCTGCAGCACATGGTGGCGGTGATGCTGCTCGATAAGACCGCGTCCTTCGCGGCCGCGCACGACAAACCCCGCATGCAGGACGCGGCGGTCCTGCGCCAGCGCGCCAAAGTAGAATTGATTGCCGACGCAGCGCTCGACAAACTGCATCCCGCGCGAGTCTCGATCGTCGAAGTGACGCTAGCCGACGGCACCAAGCTGACCGAACGAGTCGAAGCCGTCCGCGGCACCGCCGAAAATCCCATGACCCGCGAAGAAGTCGTCAGCAAGGCCCGCGACCTGATGTCGCCGTTTCTAGGCGCCGACAAATCCGCAAAGCTGATCCAGAAGATTCTGGCGCTGGAAACCGTGAAGGACGTCCGCGAACTGCGGCCTCTCTTGCAGCGCGGGTAATGCTAGTCCCCGTGATCAACCGCGCGCCGCGGTCAAACTCAAGTACTGAAAGCCCCACCGTATAAACACCAGCACGCGATTGCGAAATTGCGCCAGATACATCAGGTGCACGAACAGCCACAGCAGCCACGCCGGCCAGCCGTGGAAATGCAGACGCCCGAAATCGGCGACGCCCGACGCGCGTCCGATCACTGCCAGGTTCCCTTGTCGTGATAGTGAAACGGCGGAACGTTCGCCCCTCCGCCTGCGCGCGAATCAGCCCCGCCACGTAACGCCCCTCCTGCATCGCCACCGGAGCCACTCCCGGCAGCGGTTTCCCGTCCTGCTCGAGAACCGCCAAGATCGCCGATCACGAAAATCTCAGGATGCCCCGGAATCGAAAGATCCGGCGCCACCATCACCCGTCCCTGCCGATCCAGCTTCGCGCCCGCGCGTTCCGCCAGCACTCGCCCGAAAGCGTGACGGCCGCACGCCCGCCGCCCACAGCACCGTGCGCGACGCCAACCGCTCCTCGCCATCCGGAGTCCGCAGCGTCACCCCTCCGCGTCCATCGCCGTCACTTGCACGCGCGTCCGCGGCCGCACCCCCAGCCGAATAAGTTGCCGCGCCGCCTGCTCCGACAAGTCCTCCGGATAAGCCGGCAGCACGTGCGGCGACCCGTCCAGCAGCAGAATCTGCGCGTCTTCCGAACGAAAATTGCGAAAATCCCGCCGCAGCGTATCGCGCGCAATCTCCGCCAGCGCCCCCGCCAGTTCCACGCCCGTCGGCCCCGCGCCCACCACCACGAACGTCAGCCACGCGCGCCGCACCGCAGGATCAGGTTCACGCTCCGCCGCCTCAAACGCAGACAGGATCTTGTGCCGCATCGCGGTCGCGTCTTCGATCGACTTGAGCCCCGGCGCGATGCTCTGCCAATCGTCATGCCCGAAATAGGTATTGCTAGCGCCAGTCGCGACGATTAAATGCGTGTACTCGACCGGCCGCTCGTGAGCCAATACGATGCGCCGGTTCTCCGCCTCAAGACCTACCGCCTCATCGAGCAGCACAAACGTATCGCGGTACCCGCGCACCAGCGACCGCAGCGGCGCCGCAATCTCCCCCGGCGACAGCGAGCCGGTCGCCACCTGATACAGCAGCGGTTGGAACAAGTGAAAGTTGCGACGGTCAATCAGCGTGACCTTCGCGTGACCGCTCAGCGCCTTCGCCGCGTAAAGCCCGCCGAATCCGCCGCCGAGGATGACTACCTCTGGCCTGGGCACACCTCTATTGTCACTCTTCGTCTTGCTGCGCCGCCAGACTCGCCACCACGCTCAAATCCTCCAGCGTCGTCACGTCCCCCGTCACCGTGTGCGAAGTCACAATCTCCCGCAGCAGCCGCCGCATAATCTTGCCGCTGCGCGTCTTCGGCAGCGCATCGGTAAACCGAATCTCCTCCGGCCGCGCGAACGCGCCGATCTCATGCGCCACCCACTGCCGCAGCTCCTGCCCCAGCTTCTCGTGATCGCCCGCCCTGCCCTTTTTTGAGCGTGACGAAGCAGCACACCGCCTGCCCCGTGATCTCGTGCGGCTTGCCCACCACCGCCGCCTCCGCCACCACCGGATGCTTCACCAGCGCCGACTCCACTTCCATCGTGCTCAACCGGTGGCCGCTCACATTCATCACATCGTCGACGCGCCCCAGAATCCAGTAATACCCGTCGTGATCGCAGCGCGCGGCGTCGCCGGTGAAATACGCGCCCGGAACTTTGCTCCAATACTGTTCCTTGAAACGCTCCGGATCGCCCCAGATGTTGCGGATCATCCCCGGCCACGGCCGCCGCAAAATCAGAAACCCTTCGTGCCCGGGCTCCATCGGATAGCCGTGAAAATCCACGATGTCCGGAATCATCCCCGGCATCGGCAGCGTGCCCGACCCCGGTTTCGCCGGCACCGCGCCCGGCATCGGCGCAATCAGAATCCCGCCCGTTTCCGTCTGCCACCAGGTATCCACAATCGGACAGCGCCCCTTGCCGATCACGCGGTTGTACCATTCCCAAGCCGCCGGATTGATCGGCTCGCCCACCGACCCCAGCAGCCGCAGGCTCGAAAGATCGTGCGCATCCGGCCAATGATCGCCTTGCCGGATCAGCGCGCGGATCGCCGTCGGCGAAGTGTAGAAAATGCTCACGCGATACTTCTCGACCAGCCGCCACCAGCGGTCGAACTGCGGATAATCGAGCGTGCCTTCGTACATCACCGAAGTCGCCCCCGCCGACAGCGGCCCGTAGACGATGTAGCTGTGCCCCGTCACCCAGCCGATATCGGCCGAGCACCAGTAGGTGTCCTCGTCCTTCAGATCGAAAACCCATTTCATGGTGGCCGTCACGTGCGTCAGATAGCCGCCGGTCGTGTGCAGAATCCCCTTGGGCTTCCCGGTAGTCCCCGACGTGTACAGCACAAACAGCGGATGCTCGCTATCGAGCGGCACCGCGGGACAGTGTTCCGCTTCCGGCCCTGTCAGCTCCGCGTCCAGATCGTGCCACCACGAATCGCGGCCCGCCTGCATCGCGGTTTCCGAACCCGTGCGCCGGTAAACGATCACGTCGCGCACGCCCGGACACTCCGGTCAGCGCTTCGTCGACGGCCGGTCTTCAGCTTCACTTCCTTGCCGCGCCGGTAGCCGCCATCGGCACGTGATCACCACCGTCGCGCCCAGATCCTGAATGCGCGCCTTCAACGCCTCCGCCGAGAATCCGCCGAACACCACGCTATGCGTGATCCCCAGCCGCGCGCACGCCAGCATGGCGATGGGCAGCTCCGGAATCATCGGCATGTAAATGATGGAGCGGTCGCCCGCCTTGTAGCCGCGCGCCTTCAGCACGTTGGCGAAGCGCGACACCAGCCGCAGCAATTCCTGATAAGTGATCGACGCGCTGCTCGCCCGGCTCGCCCTCCCACAAAATCGCGACTTTGTTCTTGCGATGCGACGCCGCGTGCCGGTCCAGGCAATTATAGGAGACGTTGGTCTTCGCGCCCACGAACCACTGCGCGAACGGAGGCTGCCAGTCGAGCACCTGCTTCCATTTTTCGAACCAGTGAATTTCGCGCGCCGCGATGTCGCCCCAGAACGCCTCCGGATCCTGCTCCGCGCGCCGGTACAGCTCGCGGTAACCTTCCATGCCTTGTACGTGCGCCTGGCGAACGAACTCGTCGCTCGGTGGGTAGAGTCCCGTTGTGCTCATCGAAACGGATTGTAGCAAACGCTGCGCCCGCGGCAACGCGCAGGCGTCAGGATTTCTTCTTGAACAGCTTGCGCTTGATGTCCGGCCAGAATTCCTTGAGCACTTGCGAAAAGGCGTCGGTGCCCACCGCGACGCCCAGCTTCTGGATGTTATCGGCGACGTTGCGCGTATCGCCGGGATAATACACATTCGAAATCGCCACGGCTGTTCCGTTGCCCAGCCATTCTGAAAAATTGAAAGTCGAGCCGCCTTTATCGGTGCGAACGACAAACACCCGCGTGATCGCATACCCGGTCCTGTGCCACTTGCTGCCGCCGCTCGATCCGATCCGGAAATAGCGCGGGTCTTCGTGCAGCAAGCTCGGGAAGATCGCCTCCGTCATCAGATTGCCGATGGCCTGATCGCCATACGAAGTCGCCAGGCGCTTCGCGTAGCCCTTCACGCCTTGCCCGAAACGAGGGTTCTGATTTTCCATCTGATACAGTCCCGGCGAAAGCGGCCGCCGTCAAATACACCGGATAATCGAAGGAATCCTTGGCGGCAATATAGAACTTGTGCTTCGCAGTAATGGGCGTCGAAAGGAGCCGTGCCGTCCGCCGTCCGGTAGTTGGGCAGGACGCCAAAAATACGCTTGTCGATCGGCTGGGCAGGCGCTCGCGGCGCTGTCTGCAGGCGCTAGCCGGTTGCGATGCAATAACTTCAGTGTTATCAGCACCTTGCGCGCCCACAGCGGAGGGCAAAATCATGCCATACGGCGCTGCACAGAAGGGCACTGCCGAAGAAGGCTGAAGCGAGACACTACTTCTATTTAAACGCATTCGCGCCGCTCCGGGTTACCTCAGCGGTCACTTTTCTCAAGCCGGATAACTGCCGGCAATATAATGATGCAGATGATGAATTTCTTCTTCCTGCCGGCGGATGATCCAGTTCACCAGATCGCCGATCGACAGCACTCCGATCACCGCCTGCTGGCTCACCACCGGCAAGATGCCGCATGCGGCGGTCCGTCATCACGCGCAAGCAATCGTCGACGCTCTGCTCCAGACGTCGCGACGATCGGAGGGCTCGTCATGATCTCACCAACGGTAGTGTCGCGCGAGGCCTTGCCTTGCAGAATCACCTTGCGCGCGTAATCGCGCTCCGAAAACACTCCGCACAGATCGGCATCCTCCATCACCAGCAAAGCGCCGATGTCTTTGTCCGCCATGATTTCCAGGGCTTCGTAAACCGGCGTCTCCGGCCCCACGGCGCAGACGCCAATTCCTTTGTGGTCGAGAACCGCGCGAACAGTGTCAGTCAGTCCCATTACGACCTCCGTGTGAATCATATTCCTCCTCGCGCTGGTGTCAAGGGGGTGGACGTAACGCCCTGCGATCCAGTTGCAGCGAGCTTCGCGTAATTTATCTTTTCCTCACGGAAGTTTGATGACTTCCTTAGGCTTTCCGACTAACCTGACAACGGAGGACGGCAACGTCATGTTCAAGGTGGAAGCGTTGATTCAACCCCATAAGCTGGATGAGGTCTGTTGCGCACTGGCAGCTTTCGAAATTCCCAGCGTTATCGTTACCGAAGCCCGCGACCATGGCCCATCCGCCGCGCTCAAGTCGACCTACCGCGGCGGCCAGTGGACCGCCGCCGTCCCCCGCGCCAAAGTAGAGGTGCTGGTGTCTTCCCTCTTGGTTGATGACGTGGTGGATGCGCTCTTAGCCGCCGCCCGCACTTACCTTGCCGCGGACGACGGAACCGTAGTGATTTATCCGCTCGCCGACGCCATCCGCATCCGCGACGGCGAGCGCGCCGCCTACTGCCAGTAATTCCGGTCCAGGCTGCGGTATTGCACGGCCTCCGCCAGATGCTTCGCGCTGACGCCCGCCGCGTGATCCAGATCCGCGATAGTGCGCGCGACTTTCAAGATGCGATCGTGCGCGCGGGCGCTCAACCCCATCCGCCGCACCGCCATTTCGAGCGTGCGCTCGCCCGCCGCGTCCAGCTCGCACAACTTGCGCAGCTCGCCCGCCGGAATGTGAGCGTTATAATAACCGCGCGTCTGCTGCAGTCCCGCGCCGCGCACACCCGCTCGCGCATCGCCGCCGAAGATACGCCCCGCGTCCTTGCCGCGCAGTTCCTGATACGGCACCGCCGGGACTTCGATGTGCAGATCGATGCGGTCCAGCAGCGGCCCGCTCAGCTTTCCCAGATAGCGCTGGATGATCGCGCCGGTGCAGCGGCACTCCCGCGTGGGATCGCCAAAAAATCCGCAAGGACAAGGATTCAGCGCGCCGATCAACAGAAAACTCGCCGGGAAATGTCAGCGTCATGGTAGCTGCGCGCCAGCGACACCGAGCGCTCCTCCAGCGGCTGCCGCAGCAATTCCAGAACGTTGCGCGCGAACTCCGGCAATTCGTCCAGAAACAAAACGCCGTGATGCGCCAAGCTCACCTCGCCCGGCCGCGGTACGCCCGAGCCGCCGCCCAGCAATCCTGCATCCGACACCGTATGATGCGGCGCGCGAAACGGCCGCACACTCAAGCACCCCACGCCCCTTCGGCAGCGTCCCCGCCACGCTGTGAATCTGCGTGGTCTCGATCGCCTCCTGAAAAGTCAGCGGCGGCAAAATCCCCGGGAAGCGTTTCGCGAGCATCGTCTTTCCCGATCCCGGCGGCCCGATCATCAATACGTTGTGCGACCCCGCCGCCGCCACCTCCAGCGCGCGCTTGGCCGTGCTCTGCCCGCGGACGTCTTTGAAATCCGAAATGCTGGCCGTACGCTCCATGCCCGGCGCACAGTCAGCGTCCGCGCCACCGGCTGAAACTTATCCTGCTGTTGCAGGAACGTCACCACCTCCGCCAGATGCTGCAGCGCGAACACGCGCACGCCCCCCGCCATCGCCGCCTCCGCTCCGTTCTCCGCCGGCACCACCAGATTTCGCAGCCCCATCTTGCTGCGCGGCCACCGCAATCGACAACGCGCCGCGCACCGGCCGCAGCGTGCCATCGAGCGACAAGCTCGCCCACGAACAAGTGATCGTCGGGAGGCGTCACCACCCCCATCGCCCCCAAAATCCCCAGCGCCATCGGCAGATCGAACCCCGCGCCCTCTTTTTTAACGATTCGCCGGCGCCAAATTGATCGTGACGGATTTGTTGGGATACCCAAAACCCGAATTCAGCAGCGCGCTCTTGATGCGCTCGCGGCTCTCCCGCACCGCCATATCCGGCATGCCGACGGTGATGAAATCCCGCCCCGCCCCCGGATACATATCCACCTCGACGTCGATAAAATGCGCGTCGATCCCAAATACCGCCGCCGAGCGAGTCCGCGAAAGCGCCATCGAATACTAGTGGCGCGAGGGTCCGATTCCTCGCAACTTATATAATCGCTTTGAGGCCGAAATGTGCAGAAACATCAAAACGCTTTTCAACTTCGACCCGCCCGTCACTGACGAAGAGGTGCGCGCCGCCTCGCTCCAGTTCGTAAGGAAGATCAGCGGCCTCAACAAGCCGTCCAAGCCGAATGAGCCCGCGTTCCAAGCAGCCGTAGACGAAATCGCCGCCATTTCCACCCGCCTGCTGCACTCCCTCCAAACCACCGCCCCACCCAAAAACCGCGAAGAGGAAGCCCTGAAAGCCAAAGCCCGCGCCGCCGAACGCTTCGGAACGGTCTAGGCGAGCGGATTCACCCACCGCAGCCCCGGAAACCGCGCAAAGTCCCGATCGGTCGTGTGCAGAACACCGCCATACTCAATCGTGATCGCAGCCAGTTGCGCGTCCGTGAGCAGCGGCCCGCGCGCTTGACCCTCGGTCATCATCTGACGCAATAGATCCCAATGACGTTCGCCGGGAGCCAGAAACCGGACATTAGGCTGCTCCAGCCACACGTCGACAACTTCGATGGCACGTTCTAAGGTGACGCCTTGACCCGGCAGTTTGAAGTTAGTGGTGATCCTGAGAAAGGCCCCCACCGTTTGCCATGGAATGCCTATAATCTCACTACCCGAAAACGCCGCCGCGATCCATTTTCGGGCCGCTTTGTGATGAGGAGACCCGGGGTCGTAAGCGTAAAGCAGAAGATTCGCGTCGACCACGATCACCGGTGCAGAGGACCCTCAAGAGCCTCGATCAATTCTTCTACATTGTCGTAGCTCAGACCCGGCGGCAAACCCATCGCCAACGGCTTCACCACAAACTTCTTCCGCGCTGGCCCCTTGCTCGCGATCAATCCCAGCCGCAAATAGTGGTTGACTGCTTCCTTGAAGGAAACGCCAGAACGCCGGATCTCCTGGTTTAGAAGATTGGCGATATCGTCATCCAGAGAAAGTGTCGTCCGCACATCTTGATGCTATAAGAATAGACATCATGATGTCAACTCGCTACGCCCGCTGCTCTTCCACCGACCGCTCCGCCATTTCCCCGATAATCGGCAGCCGGTAATGTTCCGAATGGCTCACCTTCACGATCATCACGATCCACGCCGCCAGGACCAGCAAATGCAGCAACCCGCCCAGCGGCCCGAACGCATGCCCCATCCCGATCATGCTGAAACGCAACGCCGGCGAAACCACCCAATCGACGATCAGCCACGCCACGAATAAGTACAACCCCTGGAACGCATGAAACCGCACCTCGCGCGCATCCGCGGTATCGCGCCGGTAGCGCCTGCTGGCCAGAACAATAATCGCCGCGATCCATCCCAGCCACGGGATGTAGCACAACAGCGCCGCGTTCTTGCCGCTCATCTCCCCCAGGAAATCCGCGTGCGCAGCCTTCCCCGCCCCTGCGGTCGACCCACCCGCCGCAACCGGCTGCGCGAGCCCCGCAAACCGCGCAGAACTTGTCCGCGTCCCCCGCCGGTTTTCCGCATTTGCAACAAAAAGGCATTTCGATTTTTGTCCGACTCTATTATCCTGTACGATACGGGCATGAGAGAAGTTCCCCCCATCCGGCTTGGTCCTAGTACAGCTGCTCCTTCTGGCCGCGCTCGCTGCCTCCGCCCAAGCCGCCAAAACCCTGGACATTTACTTCATCGATGTCGAAGGAGGCCAGTCAACTCTCATCGTCCCGCCCTCCGGCCAAGCCCTCTTAATCGACACCGGTTATGCCGGCAACAGCGGACGCGACGCCATCCGCATCTCCGCCGCGGCCAAAGCTGCCGGCGTCAAGAAAATCGACACGCTCCTGATCACCCATTTCCATGCCGACCACGTAGGCGGCGTGCCCAACCTATTAGAGCGCCTCCCGGTCGCGACGTTCCTCGACCACGGCCCCAGCGTCGAAGACGAAGACAAATATCCCGAGCCGTATCAAAAAGCCATCGGCGCTTCCCTGCACAAAGTCATCGCCCCCGGCGACAAAATCCCCATCAAGGGCCTCGACATCACCGTCCTGACCGCCGCCGGCACGCCACATCGACCGCAAAGGCGAACCCAATCCCTACTGCGCCGGCCTCTCCCCCGTCGGCGGAGAAACCGGCGAGAACCCGCAATCCGCCGGCGTGCTCATTCAATACGGCAAGTTCCGCTTCGTCGATCCCGGCGACATCGTCTGGAACGAAGAACTAGCGCTCGAATGCCCCGACAACAAAGTAGGAAAGGTGGACGTCTACCTGACCGCCCACCATGCCACGCACGTTTCGCCGAAATCCGTCTACGCCCTGGCCCCGCGCGTTATCGTGATGGACAACGGCCCCCGCAAAGGCGGCCTCCCCGACGCCTGGAACCTGCTGCACGCCATGCCAGGACTGGAAGACATCTGGCAACTGCACTTCTCGGTAACCGGAGGCAAAGACCACAATCCCGCCGACCCCTTCATCGCGAATCTAGAAGAGCAAGGCCCGGGCACGTACCTGAAGCTGTCCGCCTCCGAAGACGGCTCCTTCACCCTCTTCAACCCCCGCAACAAATTCACCAAAGCCTACCCCGCCAAGTAGGTCGCTTCAACGTCCCCCAGCCCCTCTTCCGCCATGCTCTTTTCTTCAATGGGATTGAGCTTCGCAAGCTCGCGCGAAAGCCGGAGTCTCTTCTCGCGCTCCGGCAGCATATCGGCCGCCAATTGCGTCAGGTCCCAGATCTACCATTCACGTATTCTCTCTGCATCTCGATCCCGTCGCGATTCTCTCACTTCCCGCTTTACCTTTAGCCCCATCCGCACCACCCCCGTTCATACTGATCTCGCAGTACAGCCTGCGCAGGCTAATCGTCGTAGTTAAGTTGGTATCCGCGCCCGTTGCGAAAGCAGCGGGCTAGCCGTCCTGGAAACATTGTGGAGAGGGCGGGACAGGAGAGAATCGATTCTCTGGTGATCGTTAAAAATTGCCGCGGGAGGAAATGGGAGAGAGCAGAAAACTGGTTCATTCAGTCACTTTTCAAAGACCAGCAAGCCGTCCATGACCTTCACCACTCCGGTGGGCCGCCCTAAAAGCAGCCCACCGCGAGACGATCCTTCTATCGGTCTTCATCGGTTCCCATCCGTAAGCCCAATTTCCTTCAGCCGAAGTGTCTCTATTCCCCCGAACCTCCGTGTATCCTGGAGGTTGCTCCTTTCCTCGTCAACCTATTTCGTTTTTCTGGTGGCGATTTTTCTGCTCTACTGGCCGCTGGCCCGCGTACGCGCGCGTCGCGCTCGCCGTCATTCTGCTCGCCAACTATTTCTTCTACGCCAAATGGGATCTCCATTACCTCGCCCTCATCCCCGCCGCCTCCACCTGCGATTTCCTGTTCGGCCTGGGCCTGCAATCTTCGAAATCTCCGTGGGTTCGCCGCGCTGCTCGTCACCGCCAGCATCGTCATGAACATCGGCCTGCTGGCCGTACTGCGCTACGCCCCCGCGCACACGCTGATCCTGCCCTTGACGCTTTCCTTCTACGTCTTCCAGGCGCTCACCTACACGATTGACATCTATCGCGGCGACGCCAAAGGCACCAAAAGTTATCTGGCTCATCTGGCCGCCGTCTCCTTCTTCCCCACCACGCTCGCCGGGCCCATCACGCGCGTTTCTTCGCTCATCGATCAATTCGAAAAGCGCAAACCGCTCGACCCCGCCGACGGCAGCCGCGCTTTGTTCCTGATCGGCATGGGCCTGATGAAAAAGCTGCTGATCGCGGATTACCTTTCGAGCAACCTGGTCAACCGCGTCTTCGATTTCCCCACGCTTTACACCGGCGCCGAAACGCTGATCGCGGTCTACGCCTACGCGCTGCAGATCTATTACGATTTCTCCGGCTACACCGACATCGCCATCGGCTCCGCGCTGCTGCTCGGCATCAAGCTGCCGCCCAATTTCAATCGCCCCTACGCCGCCGAAAACATCGCCGATTTCTGGCGCCGCTGGCACATCTCGCTCTCCAACTGGCTGCGCGATTATCTGTATTTCTCGCTCCCCGGCAAGCGTTCGAAAATCTTCAGCTACGTGAATCTGGTCATCACCATGGTGATCGGCGGCCTGTGGCACGGCGCCAATTGGAACTTCGTGATCTGGGGCGCGCTGCACGGCTTCGGACTGGCCTTCGTGCGCCTGTGGCAGACGCAATCCGGAACGACCAAAGCGCGTCGCGAGCCCGCTCTGGCGCTACGGCAGCATCGTCCTCACCTTCCACTACGTCACTTTCGCCTGGATCTTTTTCCGCGCGCCCAACTTCGAGACGGCCCTCGCGATCCTCAGCCGCATCGCGTCGCTTGACCGCCTCCTTCGCCAATATTTCGGCGCCTCTGGCGCTGGTCCTGCTGATCGGCATCGCTGGCGCATTACGTTCCCAAGAAATGGTATGACTGGAGCCTAGGCCCTTTACGTCCAAGCTCCGTTCTATGCCCAGGCAGGGGTCCTGGCGCTGCTGGTGCTGGGTTTGCAAAACGTGGTCCAAAGCGGCGCGGCGCCGTTCATTTATACGAAATTCTGATGCGACCAGAGATTCCAGTTAAGACCACGCTCACCGTCGCTCACCTTCGTGGCGCTGCTGCTGGTCCCGCAGGCGTTTCCCTCGCTCAAGCAATTACATGTCGATCGAGCCCAAGAGCGCCGCCACCGTTTTCAGCTTGCCCGTGAAGTCCGCGCCTGCGGAAGCCCGAGTCGATCCGCTCGCCTCCCCCGGCAACCTGAGCCAGACGCTGAACCAGCAACTGGTGGCGAAGGCGCCCAAGAATCTGTTCGATCCCAACGCACGTGCTGGATCATTTCTACGCCGCGCTGCTCAAAGGCGAAGGCGTCCACATCATTCACTACGGCGATTCGCCCACCACCGCCGACCTCATCACCGCCGACGCCCGCGCCCTGTTCCAGCACGAATTCGGCGACGGCGGCGTGGGCTTCGTCTTGCTCGCGCGCCCGTGGGCCTGGTACAACCGCCGCGGCGTCGAGATGTCGGCGTCCAATTGGAAGATCGACATCGGCGGCAATTCGCCGTTGAAAGACGGCTTGCAAGGTCTAGGCGCCGTCAGTTTCCGCGGCGCTCCCGGAGCCGTCGCGCGCTGGAAAGTGAAAGACGCCGCCCATCGCAGCGTCGAGATCGCCTACTCTGATCGAGCCGCAAGGCGGCGCTTTCGCTGTCGAGGCCGACGGCCAACCCATCGGCACCGGCTCGTCCACGTTCGACGCCCGGCGAGGATGCGTTCGCTCCCGGCTTCGCGTCCTTCGAGATCCCTCGCGGCGCGGCGGAAATCACGCTGAAGGTCACCAGCGGCTCGGTGCGCTTCTACGGAGCCGATTTCCGCAAGGGCAGCGGCGTGGTTTACAGCAGCCTGGGCGTCAACGGCGCCAATGTCACGCTGCTTTCGAACGCCTTCAACGAAGCCCATTGGGCCGCCGAGTTGCGCCACTACAAGCCCGATCTGATCATCGTGAATTACGGCACCAACGAAAGCGGCTTCCCCAATTTCGTCGACACCACGTGGGGCCGCGAAATGCGCAAAGCCGTCGCCCGCCTGCAGCGCGCGATGCCCGAAGCGTCCATTTTATTAATGAGCCCCATGGATCGCGGCACCAAAATCTGCCGAGCGGCGAGATCGACACCATTCCCACCATGCCGCGCTTGGTGGCCACCGAATCGAAAATCGCCGCCGATACCGGCGTGGCCTTTTTCAATACCTTCGAAGCCATGGGAGGCGCCGGCACCATGGGCCGCTGGTACACGTCCGAGCCGCGCCTGGTGGGCTCGGACTACATCCATCCCATGCCCGCCGGTGCGAGAATTGTAGGAGAGCTTTTGTTCACGGCCCTGCGCGAGGGTTTCAACGAGTACAAATTGCAAGAGCTGAAACAAAAGATCGTCGAGCAGGCCGAGAGAACCAGCAAGGAAGCGAGCCAACGCCCCTGATGCGCATTCTGCCGGCAGTCGCGCTGACCGTTGCCGTGGCCCTAGCGGCCGCCGCGCAGACCGCGCAACGCCAGCGCTACCCACGTGCGCCCAAAAAGCTCGTCAAGAAAGTGGCGGCCAAGAAACCGCCCAAGCGCCCGCCCGCTCCGCGTTCCACCGTCAGCGCCGCCACGCGCGCCGAAGCCCACGAAGGCGTGATCGAAAAAGTTTCCAAAGGCGCGCGAGCTTCCAGTCGAAAACGCCGCCGCGCTGGTTCCCTTCTTCGAACAGCTCTACCGCCAGCAGCACGGCGAACTCACCGGCCCCCTGCGCGCGCTGCACTACGGCGATTCGCACGTCGCCGCCGATGAATGGACCGGCGATATTCGCGAACACCTCCAGCAGACCTTCGGCGACGGCGGCAGCGGCTATTCGCTGGCCGGACGCCCCTGGAATTCCTACCGCCGCTTCGACGTCAAGAGCGGTTCGACCCGCGGCTGGCACAGCGATGGACTGGTCGGCCGCAGCGGCGACGGCATCTACGGCCTGGGCGGCGTCAGCATGTCCACCAGCACGCCGCGCCAATCCGTGTACCTGCTCGCCGAGGGCCAGCAGTTCGAGCTTTATTACCTGCAGCAGCCCGGCGGCGGAGCGATTCAAATTTACGATAACGGCATGCCCGTCGAGCGCATCTCGACCGACGGCGAAAGCGCCCCCAGCTATTTCCACTACGACGCCGAGCCCGGCCAGCACCGCCTGGAAGCAGAAACGCTGGATCACGCGCCCGTGCGCCTGTTCGGATGGGTCGCGGAAAAGCCCACCGGCGTCACCTACGAAGCGCTGGGCATCAACGGCGCGCAGGCGTCCATGATTCTCAACTGGAATGACGACGTGCTGAAGTCCAATATCGAGCGCCGCAACCCCGCGCTGATCGTGCTCTCCTACGGCACCAACGAAGCCGGCCACAAGGACTGGACGATCGAAACCTATCGCGACATGTTCGCCCGCCTGATCGAGCGCCTGCGCGCCGACGCCCCCACCGCGACCATCTTAGTAATCGGCCCGCCCGACCGCTCGATTCAAGTGCGCGGCAAAGGCTGGGTGACGCTCGACGGCATGGACATGATCGTCGAAGCCGAACGCCAAGCCGCGCTAGCGCAAGGCTGCGCCTTCTGGGACCAGCGCGCGAAGATGGGCGGCAAAGGCTCCATGCGCGAATGGGTGCTAGCCGGGATGGCGCAAGGCGATTACACGCACCTCACCGCCCCCGGCTACCACATGATCGGCGACGCCGTGTTCCGCGACCTGATGAGCGAGTACGACCTCTTCGTGAAAGCGCGCGAAGCGCTAGCCGTCGCCCCGAACCTCAGCCGCCCTTAGTACATCTCAGTCCAGCTCAGCCGCCTTGGCGCAAAGCCATCGGCGTATAAACCTCCACCCCTTGGCTGGTGACCGCGATCCGCAGCGGATTGAATTTCGCTGGACTCTCCGCCAGAGCCCGGCAGAAATTCGGTTGTGAACCGTACCAGCGCTCGAACTCAGCCTTATAGACGTTGTAGTATTCAACCTGGTCAGCCCTCGGCCCGCGTATGGCTTGGTTGCCCCAGTGGTCCGACCTCAACAGTTCGAAGCCGCGCTCCGAGCGGTAGATATTCGCAGCGACGATCGCGCAAAATTCTTCGAAGTCATCCATGTGGATATGTTCGAGCACCGTGGTGCGAATGAACTTCCCTTCGAGCATGCGTTGCGCATGGATCAGCTCATGAAACAGGACTTCACCTGGTCCGCTGCCAGGGGCGATGCCTCCTGTGTTGATGATGTACTGCCGCCAGGTTGCCGGATGATACTTCAGCCACACATCGCTTCCGGCACCCGTTCCGAACACGGCCGTGGGAAGTTGGATGGTCCCAAAGCCCGGAATATCGAACCCTCGCATAACCGAATAGCCCTTGGTGTACGAATCGCGCTCCGATTGCGGCTGCGCGTAAGCGTTCACAGGATCCTTGGCCGTAGGCTTGTACGGCAAGATCAAGATGCCCTTCTGTGTGGCACCGATGAACCGTAACAAAACCCGGCCAGCGTAGGTGGTCCGGATGAGATCGAGATAACGGACGACCTCATTGCGATAAGCCACCGAGTCCTGTTGTATCCAAATATTACTTTGCTGGTATTGAAATGGCTGTCCGGCCATGTCCGGCCTCCCCGAATATAGACATTATGCACGGTCGCGTTCTTCCGCGCGCTCCTCTACAATGGACCTTCCGGTTTGAGGGAACAACATTATGAAAATTCTGATAGAGCGACGACCTGCGCGGCATTGGCGATGGCGGCTGCGATCTGTTTCTCCCGGCCACGCGCGCGGAAAGCGGCGGGCCTAAGTACGAAGTCGACGTCACCTGGCCCAAGCCCCTGCCGGATCGCTGGGTCATCGGCGGCTTAGGCGGCGTGTGCGTGGATGCGCAGGATCACGTGTTTCTGCTCAACCGCCAGGACGTGCTCGAAGGCGACTTGAACGCCGGGCATCTCGCGCCGCCGGTGATCGAGCTCGATTCCGCGGGCAAGCTGATCAATTCCTGGGGCGACACCGAAACTGCTCGATCCGCGCCTGCACAGTTGCACTTTCGACAAGGACAACAACATGTGGATCGGCAGCGCGCCCTCCGGCATGATCCAGAAATATTCGCACGACGGCAGCAAGCTGCTCCTGCAAATCGGCAAGAAAGGCGTGTTCGATTCCTCCGACGGCACCGTGAAAGGCCAGCCGCTCAATTCCAATGCGGCCGTATTCTTTATGCCATCCAGCATATTTGTCGATCCCAAAAACGGCGACATTTACGTCTCCGATGGCGAAGGCGCGGGCGGCAACCGGCGCATCGCGGTGCTGGATCGCGAGGGAAAATTTCTGCGCCAGTGGCAGCCGGAAGGCATGAAGACCGTGCACTGCCTGAGCGTCTCCAACGACGGCCTGGTTTATGTTTGCAATCGCGACGAATGCGCGCCTGCAGGTCTACGACAAGATGGGAAACTTCAAAAAGAACATCGAGATTCCGTGGACGCCGTACACGCCGCCGGCCGACGGCAAAGTGAAAGAAAGCGGCGGCGCGGCGGTATCGCTCGATCTCTCGCGCGATCGCCAATCAGCGCTTCATGTATCTGATTAACCAGAACAGCGCGCTGATCGAAGTGCTGGATCGCGAGTCCGGCAAAATCCTCTCCAGCTTCGGCCGCGCCGGACATTTTCCCGGCGAATTCGACCAGCCGCACGGCATCGCAGTCGATTCCAAAGGCAACGTCTACGTGGCTGAAAATCGCGGCCGGCGGATTCAAAAGTTCAAGCTGGTCAGCCAATGAAGCCTGGCCTAAAGGGCCTTGCGGGGCCTCCGGGCAAGTGATAATCTACGGCAGACTGGAGAACCACTGTTATGATCAGGCCATTCACCATCGCACTTCTAGGAACGCTGTTGGGCGCGTCCCTGTTCGCTCAGCAGAACGCCGTGACGCCGCCGCACACCAACTTGAAGGTGGGCGATGTGGCTCCCGATTTCACGCTGCCTGCGACCACCGGCGACAAAGTCACGCTCTCGAGTTTCCGCGGCAAAGCGCCCGTGGTGCTGGCGTTTTTCCCGGCCGCGTTCACCGGCGGCTGCACCAAGGAAATGCTCGGCTATCAGGCCAGCTTGAGCAAGTTCGAAGGCGCGTCCACGAAAATCTTCGGCATCAGCGGCGATAACACGCCGTCGCAAAAAGAATTTGCCAAGCAGTTGAACGTCGCCTTTCCGATTCTCAGCGATTTTGCCAGCCGCAAGGTTATGGCGGATTACGGCGTGCTGCTGCCCAATCTGGGCATGGCCAACCGCACCACTTTCGTGATCGATAAAGACGGCAAGATCGTGCACATCGAAGAAGGCAGCGGCGCGATCGATCCGTCCGGCGCCGAGATGGCGTGCAGCAAGCTGGCGCACAATACCAAGTAGTTGAAAAACATATCTTGCCCGCAAAAGGAGCTGCTATGAAAAGCGTAAGGGGAATTGTAATTGCGGGAGCCGTGTGCGTTGCTTACGGCGGCGCTGTGTTTCGCCGAAGGGCCTCCGGGATGGGCTTACGGTTTTCCGCCGGGACCCGCGGCGCCGGCAGCTCCAGCGGCCGCCCCCGCAGCGGCGCCCGCGCCCGACACCACGCCGCGCCATCTTCCCGGCAATAATCTGGAGTTCACGCGCGCGCAGATCGCCAATGGCTTCGGACCCGCCGATTGGTATCCCGGAGATCATCCGCAGATGCCCGATATCGTGGCCCACGGCAAGAAGCCTGAAGTGCGTGCGTGCTCGCTGTGCCACTATCCCAACGGCAAGGGCCGCGCTGAAAACGCCGGCGTGAGCGGATTAAACAACGCGTACTTCATCCAGCAGATGATGGATTTCAGAAACGGCGACCGCAAGAGCGCCGAGCCGCGCAAGGCCAACACCAACGCCATGATCGCCATCGCCAAAGGCATGACGGAAGACGAAATCAAGCAGGCCGCCGAATACTTTGGCGCGATCAAGTGGACCACGCCGTGGATCAAAGTAGTGGAATCGAAGACGGCGCCGAAGACGCGCATTCAAGGCGGCTTGTTCCTGGCGCTCGAAGGCGACGAGAAAGAGCCGCTGGGCCAGCGCATCATCGAAGTGCCGGTGAACGCGGAAGCCACCGAAGTGCTGCGCGACCCGCACTCCGGCTTCATCGCGTACGCGCCGGTGGGCAGCATCAAGAAGGGCGAGGCGCTGGCGAAAACCAAGCAGTGCGCGGTGTGCCACGGAGCGGATCTGAAAGGCATCGGGCCGGTGCCGTCGATCGCGGGCCGTTCGCCCAGCTACCTGATGCGGCAGATGTACGACATGCAGCACGGGCGCGCGCAAGGGCTTGTGGACCGGGCTGATGAAGCCGGTGGTCGCGAATCTGAGCGAAGAAGATCTGCTGGTGCTTTCGGCTTACGCTGCTTCGCAGACGCCGTAGGAAATGAGGACCGCTATGTTAAAAAGTTCGGGATGGTTTGCACTCGGCTTGCGCTTAGCGGTCTTCTCGCCGCGGAAACGTTGACTCCGCCCACGGCGGCGCAGCGCACGCCTCGCGCCAGCAACATGGATCTGGTGGGTTATAACGACCTGCAATCGCGCAGCGCCTATCAACCCGTGATCCAGAAGCAAGGCGACCGCTGGATCGCCTACATCGGCCATCACGGCGGCGAAGCGATGAACCCGCAGACCGGCAAGATGGAGCCCAACGGCACTTCCATCGTCGACGTCACCGATCCCAAGCATCCCAAATATCTGATTCACATTCCCGGGCGAGCCGAAAGACCGCGCGGGCGAATTCGGCGGCGCGTCCATGGTGCGCGTGTGCAGCGGCAACGACCTGCCGCATGGCGACAAAGGCAAGTTTTATCTGCTGCGCGATTTCGGCAACAGCGCGCATGAAATCTGGGATGTGACCGACCCGGCCAAGCCCAACCGCATCACCGTGGTCGTCAGCGGCCTGCGCGACACTCATAAGAATTGGTGGGAATGCGACACCGGCATCGCGTATCTGGTCTCCGGCCCGGTGGGCTGGCGCACGCCGCGCATGATGCAGATTTACGATTTGAGCGATCCCGCGAAACCCGTGTTCATTCGCAATTTCGGTTTGCCGGGGCAGGAACCGGGAGCCAAAGGCCCCACGCCGGGAGGCTTGCACGGAGCTTTTTCTACCGGACCCAAAGGCAATCGCGTGTATCTGGCTTACGACAACGCGCGCGACGGCGTGATCGAGATTCGTCGATCGCGAAAAATTGTTGAACGGCCCCAAAGAACCGACTGAAGAGAATCTGAAATATCCCATCGTTGCCCGCGTCGATTTGCCCGACGACATGGGAGCGCACAACATCGTTCCAATGCTGCGCATGCCGCTTTCCGAATTCGCCAATCAAAAGTTCGGCAAGGTGAAAGATTTCATGCTGCTGATTGGCGAGACCACTCCCAACGAATGTAACGAATAGCCGGCAGATGGCGCGGATCTTCGACATCACTACGGAATCGAAACCGGTGGGCGTTTCGACCTGGACGGTTCCTGAAGACAGCGGCAACTTCTGTTCCGCCGGCGGGCGTTTCGGCACGCATTCCACCAACGAAAACCTGACGCCGGTTTACGCTAATCGCGTAGTATTCGTGGCGCATTTCAATGCGGGCGTGCGCGCTGTCGACATTCGCGATCCTTACAAGCCCAAGGAAATCGGCTACTACATTCCGGCCATCACCGATAAAACCGACAAGCGCTGCGTCGGCGAAGGCGCGGCCCAGAACTGCAAAGTGGCGATTCAGACCAACAATGTCGACGTCGACGACCGCGGCTACATTTACGCCGTCGACCGCGCGAATACCGGGATGCACATTGTAGAACTCACCGGCTCCGCGCGGCAGGCGGCGGATTTCAGTAAAGCCGTCAAATAAAATCTAAGCCGGAACGCCTTCGACGATCGACACCGGGGATCGCGTGTGAATCACGCGGCTCAAGCGCCAGCCCGCAGCGTTAAACAACTCACGGAACTGCTGCTCAGTGCGCTCTCGGCCGCCCGGCAGAACCAGCATTTCGAGATCCAGGATTTTGCCGAACTGGGGATCGTTGCCGGGTTCAATTACGGCGTCCGCCACTAGAAGTTTGCCGCCCGGGTTCACACCTTTGCGGCAATATTGCAGAATTTTGACGCAAACATCGTCCGGCCAGTCGTGAATGATGTGCTTCATGATGTAGGCGTCCTGGCTGGCCGGGATCGACGTAAAGATGTCGCCTGCGACCAGCGTGCAGCGATCCATCACGGGAGCCAGCGGGCCGCTGGCGGCGCCTTCAAGCACGGATGGCAACTCATAAAGCGTTCCCTTCATCCGCGGATTGCGCTGGAGGATGGTCGCCAGCAACAGGCCGTGCCCGCCTGCGACATCCATCAGCGAATGGATGCCTTCGAACGAATACGCCTCCGCCACGGGCGCGCTGTCGATGGTGGAGATCGCGGTCATGGCTTCATTGAAGAGGGCCGCTTCATCACGATGCTCCTGGAGGTACTGGAAGATCGGTTTGCCATACACTTGCTCCACGGCTGGCCTGCCCGTGCGGATGCTGTATTCCAGGTTGTCCCAGGTGCGCGCCACCACATCCATGCTGCCCATTATCGAGAAAGCCCGCAGGCTGGGATTGGCCTTGCTGCGCAGCACATCGGACATGGGCGTTTGCGAAAACTTTCCGTCCGCGCCTTCCACGGTCACGCCCACGCTGGCGGCGGCGCGCAGCAGGCGGTAGAGCGACGCGGGGTGCGCGTCGACCAAGCCCGCCAATTCCTCGGCGGTCTTCGGACCGGCCTCCAGGTAATCCGCGATGCCTAGTTTGGCAACGACGGAGATAATGCTTGCGACCCTCCGGCCCATCAGGATCTGAAGAACGCCTGCGTGCGGCGGCGGTGCTTGCGGTTGAGGAGTCATTGTTGGATTTTATCCGATTCCGAGTTCGTCCACCCGTTCGAGCGGCGTTCCGCAGCGTCGGCAGATCAGCGACGCGCAATCGCCGCAGGCCAGCGGATCGCTCACCGGCTGCTGGCAGCGCGGGCAGTAGTAATCGGTTGAAGGCTTCGTGGATGAAGTTAGGTCCATACTGTTAGACTAACGTTCAGAACGTCTGTGGTCATTCCCCGATTTTTCGGCCCGCGCCGCGCCGCGCTGCTGCTCCCGATCTGCGGTGCTCTGCTTATCGCCGCTTGCCATTCGTCGAAGCGAAACGCCAGCACTTCTGAGCTGCCGGCGATCGGCATCGCTTACGTGGGTCCCGTCAGCATGAATCTGCGGCAGGATCTGGCGGCGAAATCTCCAGGCGTTACCGAAGTTAAGCATGGCGACCGGCTGGATATCATCGAAGTCCGCCGCCGCCTGGTGCGGGTGCGCACGGTCGAAGGCATCGAAGGCTGGGTGGACGCGAATCTGCTGCTTGAGCGCGCAGCAGATGGACGATCTCCGCAAGCTGGCAGACGACGCCCGCAAACTGCCGTCGCAAGGCGCGGCCACGGTTTTCGAAGCGCTGAATATGCATAGCGAGCCCAACCGTTCCTCGCCCAGCTTCCATCAGATTCCGGAAGGCGGGTCGGTGGAAGTGCTGGCGCATCGTGCGACTCCGCGGGTCGCGGCGCGGCCGAAAGCGGCCGCGCTGGCCAAGGCCGTAGCGGTTCCCAAGGCGACGAAATCGAAAGAGTCAAAGAAGGCCGCGGCGATGCTGTTGCCGCCGCCTGCTTCCTCCGGCGCCTCCCGCCGATTGGGAAAAGATGTCGCGGCCGCGCGCCAGCGATCTGCCGGATTATCAGGCTCCGGAAGCGCCGCCTCCGCCGCCGCTCGATGACTGGGATCTGGTGCGCACCAAGGACGGCACGGCGGGTTGGGTGCTGGCGCGCAATTTATATATGTCGGTTCCCGACGACGTGGCGCAATACGCGGAGGGCAATCGCATCACTTCGTATTTGTCCATCGGCGATGTCCAGGATGGCGACCAAGTGAAGCACAACTGGCTGTGGACCACGGCGGCCAGCAGCCTGAAGACAGCCGAGTTCGACAGCTTCCGCGTGTTCGTGTGGAGCAAGAGCCGGCATCGTTATGAGACCGCGTTTATCGAGCGCAACGTGACCGGCTTTTTCCCGGTAGTACTGGCGGACGTGCCTCGCCGACAAGAAGGCGAGCGGCCCGCCGGAGAAAGGATTTTCGTTGCTGGTGCAGGATAAGGACGGCGCGCTCTACAAACGCACCTACGGCTTCAGCGGATATCACGTGCGCTTGATTTCGAAGACGCCCGTGGCGCGGGAGGAAGCGGCGCCGGGCGCGGCTACGATATCCGGTGGTGGATGCCAAGTCCGCACAAGCCGCAGCAGGCGGGGAGGCTGGTGGCGCAGATTTATGCGGCGCTGGCGCGGACGCCGATTACTGTTTCTTCCAGTAATAGCGCAGGCCCACGTAAGGTCCCCACAAACTGCCGATGTCGTACTGGTCGGCTTGCGGATTGGTCTTGTAATGCAGGTAGCGCCCTCCGGCCAGCAATTCAAAATGCTTCACGCGAAACGCGAGGGTGGCCTCCAGATCCCCCAGCACCTGTTTGTGCGGCAGCGCGAAACCGGAGGCGCGCGCTTCCCAGCGGAAATGCGATGAGAGCGTGTGTTCGATGCCCAGTCCGAAGGTGGGGAAGAAGAACGATTTGGTGGCTGTGGCGGGGTTGATGTTTACCAAGTCGCCGCTGGAGTCGGTTTGGAAGTCGTCCACTTCATTGGACACGCTGATGCGCTGGACTTCGTACAAAGTCTTCAGGCGAATTTCGGCGTTGCCGCGCTTCCAGAAGTAAGTCAGGTAGTCGTAGGACAACTTGAAGGCTTCGATGCGATAGCGCGTGGCGAGCAGATCGCCGCCGGTGATGGTTTGTCCGAACAGATTCAAATTCGGCGTGGCGACGGAGAATCCGGTGCTCTGGTCTTGGAAGTAGGAACCGCGCAAAGTACCGTTCGGCGAGACCGGAATGATCAGCATGGCACCAATGGCGTTCCCAGGCTTGCTCAGGTATTGGAAGTCGCCCGGCATGCCCGTGGTGTCGCCAGCGCCGCCGCGTCACCAGCGGAGCCGAACCGCGGGGGAGCCAATAATACGGCTCGATGGATAATCCGCTTCCAGTGTTGACCTTGGAAGAAACTTCTTGCGGCGGCCGCAGGGTGGCGGAGGGCGTGGCGGCTGTGGGCTCGTTGGCCGACGGCACGGTGGGTGCCGGATTCGGGGTCTGGGTGGGGGCCGGGCTGGGAGTTTGACCCGGTGTCTGAGCTGGTGCTTGGGCCGCAGGTTGGTTTTGGGCCCAGCCAGCCGCCGCTGCGAGCAGCAGGCAAAGTAAGACAGTCTTCAAACTTGACTTCACGAGTTCCTCATTCAGTTCAGATGTTGGGCCGGAAGGGGGACCGCGAAATTCACGCGCCCGCACGCACAGACCACCAAATGTTTACGCTGGTTCTTCAGTTTAGCAGATGGCGCCGGGCTCAAAGAGGTTTCTTAAAAGTGCGCAGCGAAAGGCTTGGCTGGCATCGAGGTTCAGGAGCGTCCGCCGTGCTCACGCCGCAGATCGTCGAGCGCCCATTGCGCGGCGCGGGCGCGGACGCCGTTGCGGTCGCCGAAGAGGACGTAGCGCATCGCTTGCGGCTCGGCGTCGGGCGCGGCGAAGCCGATGATGACGGTGCCGACGGGCGCGCCGGACTGGCTCTCGGGGCCCGCCTCGCCGGTGACGGAGACGGCGTATGTCGAGCCGGTGCGATTGCGCGCTCCTGCGGCCATGGCCTTCGCGCATTCCTCGCTGACGGAGGTGTGCCGCGCGAGGAGTTGTGGATCGACGCCGAGGAGGTGGGTCTTCATGGCATCGGTATAGACCAGAAATCCGCCGACGAAATAATCGGAGCTGCCGGCGACGGAGGTGATGCGATCGCCGAGCAATCCGCCGGTGCAGCTTTCGGCGACGCTCGAGCGTGGCGCTGCGCGCGCGCAGTTGCTCGCCGACCACGGTTTCGATATTCGCGCCGTTGCGCGAATAAATGCGATCGCCTAATAATTCTTCGATGCGCGGCCCGACGGCGGCGAGCAGGGCTTCGGCTTCGGCTTCGGTGTCGCGCGCGCGCGCGCAGATGAATCTGGATGTCGCCGGCGCCGGCGAGGATAGTCGTGGCCGGGTTGGCATAAGGTTTGTATACGGGCGAAATCAGTTGATCCAGATCCGATTCGCCCATCCCGGCCACGCGATAAAAACGCGTGCGAATCACCTGCGCCGGCAATTTCTTTTGCAGGCGCGGCAGGCATTCGGCCGATGAACATGGCCTTCAATTCATGCGGCGGGCCCGGGCAGCAGCATCACCACTTTGCTGCCGTCCTCGATCCACTGGCCGGCGGCGGTGCCGCGGCCGTTGGGCAACGGCTCGGCGCCTTCGACGACGAAGGTCTGGCGCCGATTGTTGTCGGCCATTTTGCGATTCAGGCGCTGGAAACGTTCGGTGAGCGCGTCGAGCAAGATCCTGGCGGAAAACCAACGGGCGGCCGAGCGCTTCGGCGACGGCTTCGCGAGTGACGTCGTCCTCGGTGGGGCCCAGGCCGCCGCTTAAAATCACGATGTCTACCTGTTTCAAAGACTGGCGGATCACGGCGGACAGCAGTTCGCGATCGTCGCCTACGACCACCTTGCGGCGCACTTCGACACCCAAGCTATTCAGTTGATCGGTGAGCCACAGGGAGTTGGTGTCGATGCGGTTCGGAGTCAGTAATTCTGAACCGACCGCGATGATTTCCGCGTCGGCCATTACGCGGGGCGCCGTCCGTCGATGTCCACGTGGACGCGATAGAGCGCACCGCTGGTGGCGAGTACCAGATCGCTGCCCGGAGCAAATGCCAGGCCGACGATGCCGGGTCCGGAGAGGAACAATTCGGCTTGCTTATCGGGCGTGATGCGCACTACGCCGCGGCGGCCTTGGAAGGAGGCGGCGACATAAAAGTTATCTTGCGCGTCGAACGCCATGCCCTGCGGCCGGCCCAGGCCGCGATAAAACACCTCGACTTCGCCGGCGGGCGAAATGCGGTGGACGCAATCGAAGCTGGAGGTGGTGGGTCCGGTGACGTATAGATATTTGTCGGGTCCGAAGGCCAGATGATAGGCGGAGATCGACGATTCGAGCGTCGCGAACACGTAAATCTGGCGCTGGCGGCTGACTTTGAAAATCGTGCCGCTGCGGTCGCCGACGTAGAGGTTGCCTTCGGGATCGAAGACGATGCCGGTGGCGACGCCCATGCCTTCGACGTAGAGCGCGCTGTTGCCCGCCGACGACACGCGATAGATCTTGCCTTCCTGGCGGCTGGACGCATAGAGCACGTCGTCGGCATCGATGGCCAGACCGCTGGCGTTCATCAGCTCGCTGACGAAGGGAACGGTTTGGCCGGTGGTGGCTTCCACTTGAAAAATCGACACCGGCGTTTTCTGGCCGCGCGATCCGCTGAAGGTGGCGTAGATATTGCCATGGCTGTCGACGGCAGGGTTGGCGATGGGATGCAGGCCGTCGGCGATCTGCACGCCCACTTGCAGCGGGCGCGGAGTGCTGATGTCGCCGTTCTGGCTGACCACCAGTTGGCCGCCGACGGCGTTGTCGGGCACGCGCACGATGAGGTAGGAATCCGAGCCGACGACGAGCGGCGCGGGGGCGGCTCCGATGGTGACGGAGGCGCGTCCGGCGCCGGCGAAATTCTTGCCGCGGACTTGAAATTCGCCGCCTGGGATCGCCGCCGCGGGCGACACTTCCAGAATCTGCGGACGGGGATCGGAGGATTTTCGAAATGCCATAGGGACCGACAACGGGCAACGGAACTACTAATAAAGATTGAACCATCCAGCCGCGAACAATACAAGCGCGCCGTAGACGCCGGCCATGGCGTCGTCGGCTATAATGCCGAGTCCGCCGGGAAAGCGCTCCAGTTGGCGCACCGGCGGGGGCTTCCAAATATCGAACAGGCGGAAGAGGACGAACGCGAGCAGCCAGCTTTTCCAGTTGAGCGCGGTGGCGCCGGCGAGCGTCATCCATTGACCGACGACTTCGTCGACCACCACGATTTGCGGGTCTTCTTTGCCGAGGTCGCGCGCGACCACTCCGGCGGCCCAGATTCCCGGGAGCGCTAGCAGGATCGAGAACGCTGCGAATACGAGAGCCGGAACACCGGCGTAAACGTGGAGAACCCAGGCGATGGCAACGGCGGCGAGCGATCCGGCGGTGCCGGGGGCTTTGGGCGCGTAGCCGCAACCAAACCATGTGGCGATGATAAGCGCGCGAGGCCGCTCAATCTTCGTCCTCGTCCTGACCGTGTGGAATCGAGCGGGCCGGGAATGACGTACTTTTCCGACGCCCAATTGCCCAGATCGATTATGCGGCAGCGCTCGCTGCAGAAGGGCATCTCGGGATCGTCAAGCTTCACTTCTTTTTCGCAGATGGGGCATCTTCATGCAATCTGAAATAGTTGCTCGCGCGGCTGCGACGGGCGCATCGATTAGTTCGCCGGTGAGCTCGTAATCGTGCGCTTCGACGATGCGCATGGTGCGGAAGTCGCCGGAGCGCAGCGGGCTTTCGCCGGGATCTGAGATGTAGCAGACGCCGTCGATGTCGGGAGCTTGCGTCGACAGGCGCGCTTCCCAGACCAGTTCGGAATCTTCGGTGGGTCCTTCGACCAAGACTTGAAACTCGTGGCCGATCAACGTGCGGTTCTTGGCGCGGGAGATCTTGCGTTGCAGAGCCATCAGGTGACGCTTGCGGTTGTAAATGGTGCGGGCGTCCACCTTGGCGTCGAGATCGAAACTCTTGCTGGTGTCTTCGTCGGAATAGGAGAAGACGCCCAGGCGGTCGAACTTCGCGGCTTGGACGAACTGGCAGAGCTCGTCGAAATCGGCGTCGGTTTCGCCGGGGAAACCGACGATCATGCTGGTGCGGATGCCTACGCCCGGGATGGTTTTGCGGATGCGCTCGATCAGCTTGAGGAAGATGTCGCCGCTGGCGCCGCGCTTCATGCGCTTGAGCACCGGGGCGCTGGCGTGCTGCAGCGGCATGTCGATGTACTTCACCAGAGCGTCGTGCTCGGCGATGGTGTCGAGCAACTTCTGCGTGACTTTGTTGGGATAGGCGTAGAGGAAGCGCACCCATTTTTCGTGCGCGGTTTCGATTTGCGCGAGGCGGGCCAGCAGTTGCGCCAGGCCGTCTTTGAGTCCGAAGTCTTCGCCGTAGCAGGTGGTGTCCTGGCCGATCAGGTTGATCTCGCGGACGCCTTGCGAAAACAGGCGCGTGGCTTCGGAGATCACGGACTCGAAGCGGCGGCTGCGGAAGTTGCCGCGGTACTGCGGAATCACGCAGAAGGTGCAAGGATGATCGCAGCCTTCGGCGATTTTGATGTACGCGTAATGCTTGGGCGTGGAGAGCACGCGCGGCGTTAGGTCGTGATAGAGATAGGCGTCGAGCGGATTGGCGCGGGGCTCGACGCCTTCGCACAGGCGCGGTGATGTTTTCCAGTTCGTTGGTGCCGATGACCGCGTCGACTTCGGGCATGTTCTTTTGAATTTCGCCGCGGTGGCGTTCCACCAGGCAGCCGGCGACGATCAGCTTCTGCGCGCGGCCGGTTTTCTTGTACTCGGCCATTTCCAGAATCGTGTCGACGGATTCCTGCTTGGCGGGATCGATGAAGCTGCAGGTGTTGACGACGATGACGTCGGCGTCGGAGGGGTGCGGCGTCAGCTCATGGCCGCGACGCGGTGAGCTGGCCCATCATTACCTCGGTATCGACGAGGTTTTTCGGGCATCCTAGACTTACAAAACCGATTTTCATTTGTTAGAAAAATAGGGACGGAGCCTGATTTGTTGGCGGGCACGGGCGAAATCAGGCTCCGTCCCTATTTTTCTGCTCCTTATATATGGCAGTTGCGCCAGGCCGCGTTTTTCCAGGTATTGCTGATGATAGTCTTCGGCGGGCCAGAAGGTCTGGGCGGGGGTTATTTCGGTCACGATGGGCCTGGGGAAGCGCTGCTGCGCAGCTTCGCGGGAGGCCTTCGCTTCCGCTTCCTGCTCGGGCGAATGGAAGAAGATGGCGCTGCGGTATTGGGCGCCTACGTCCGGGCCCTGGCGGTTCAGCGTGGTCGGGTTGTGATTGTTCCAGAAGACTTCCAGCAGGTCGTGGTAGCTGATCACCGCGGGATCGAACGTTACTTCGACTACTTCGGCGTGGCCGGTGCGGTCGGTGCAGACGTCTTCGTACGTCGGGTGGTCGAGTTTGCCGCCGGCGTAGCCGACCTGCGTCGATTTCACGCCTGCTAAACGCCGGAACGCGGCTTCCACGCCCCAGAAACAGCCCGCTCCAAATGTGGCCTTCTCCATGCTTCTATTATAATGGGCGCTTGAAACTGCGAGTCCGCAACCTGACGAAAAACACGATTTTGGCCGACCGGGCCGATATCGCCGACACCAGCGCCACGCGGCAGCGGGGGCTGTTGAAGCATACGGGGCTGGCGGAGGGCGAAGGGCTGTGGATCGTGCCTTGCGAGGGCGTCCACAGCTTTTTCATGAAGTTTGCGATCGACGTGGTGTTCATTAATAAGAAGCGGGTGGTGACGAAAGCTGCGGCCCAATATGGTCAAGAGCCGCATCGCTTTGAGTTTCCGCGCGCACTCGACGATTGAACTGCCGGTGGGCATGATCCAGAAATCGCGGACGGCGGTGGGGGATCAGTTGGAGCTCGAAAAATATGATGCGTAGCATCATCGCCGGGCTGTTGCTGGGAGCGGCGCTGCCGGCGCTCGCGCAGACCGACTTCGTCGGTGAGTGGGCGCCGCGATTCCATGAAGACCAGCCGGAGCGCATCCCGGGACCGGAGTTGGGCGACTATTTAGGCATCCCGGTCAACGATGCGCTGCGGCTGCGCGCGGATAGTTGGGACGCTGATTTGGTTTCGATGCCGGAGCGGCAGTGCAATCCACATCCGGCTACTTATTCTTTTCGCGGTCCGGCGAATCTGCGGGTCTCGAAGGAAGCGGACCCGGTCACGCAGGACATCGTCAGCTACACGATTTACGGAACCTTCGGGCGGGCGACACGGGTGATCTGGATGGATGGGCGTGCGCATCCTTCCGCGAATGCCGCGCATACTTGGGCGGGATTTTCTACAGGCAAGTGGGAGGGCGGAATCCTCACTGTCGAGACCACGCATTTGAAGGCGGGGTACATTCGGCGCAATGGGGTCATCCATAGCGATCTGGCTACGATGACGGAACACTTCATCCGCCATGGCGATCATTTGACGATCGTCACGATCGATCGCGATCCGGTTTATTTGACGGAGCCGTTTATTCGGACTACTGATTTTGTTGCGGATCTGGGGCAGCACGTGGCGGCGACTCCTTGCGATGTCACCATCGAAGCGGTGCGTCCGAAGGGCGCGGTGCCGCATCATCTGCCGGGGACCAACACTTTTGTCACGGAGTTCGCGGTTCGCGCAAAGCTGCCGTTTGAAGCAACGCGCGGCGGAGCGCGGACGATGTATCCGGAATTCCGTGGAACTCTGGCGGCTGCGCTTGCGGCTCCGACGTTCGCTACTACGCGTGCTGTCGCGGACGAAGGCGCGGGCATCGAAGTGCTGCCGGTGCGCGGCAATATTTATATGCTGTCGATCGCGGGGCGCAACATCACGTTGTCGGTGGGCCCGGAGGGCGTGCTGCTGGTGGATGCGGGGCTGGCCGCATGGGCGCCGAAGATTGTCGCGGAGATTCAGAAGCTGTCGCATAAACCGATCCGGTGTGTTATCGACACGAGTGCGGACGAGGATCATGTTGGCGGCAACGCGGCCTTCGCGAAAATCGGCAGGCCGGTGGGCGCGGGCGGCGCAGGATCAGCATTGTTCGCCGATATCGCCGGCGCCGAGCCTCGGGCTGATGTGTATGCGCATATCAATGTGCTGAATCGCATGGCGGCGGCTCCTGCGGAAGGATGGCCCACTAGCACGTATTTCAATGACTCGAAGGAACTGTTTTTCAATGACGAGGCGGTGCAGATTATTCATCAGCCCGCGGCGCACACCGATGGTGACAGCATTGTTTTCTTCCGGCGCTCGGACGTGTTGAGCACGGGCGATCTTTTCGATACGACCGGTTATCCGCGCATTGACGTGGAGCGCGGAGGGACGATTCAGGGCTTCATCGATGGGCTGAATCGTATCCTCGATATCACCATTCCCGCGCAGCAGCAAGAAGGCGGCACGATGGTGATTCCGGGGCACGGGCGGCTTTGCGACGAGGCTGATGTGGTCGAGTACCGCGACATGGTTACCATCTTGCGCGATCGCATCCAGGACATGAAGCACAAGGGGATGACGCTGGATCAAGTGAAGGCTGGCGCGGCCGACTCGCGACTACGACGGGCGCTACGGCGCGGCCAGCGGGGCGTGGACTACCGACCAGTTTGTCGAGGCTGTTTACCGGACCCTGTGAGCGCTGCAGCGACCGCAGTGGTAGAATTCCTCTAACTCTCATGCGAAAACTCGCCATTTTTTTTGTCGCGGTGCTGGCTGTGGCCCAGGCGCCATCGTCGTTTCAGCCGGTGGGCAATATGAGCCAGCTCATGGTGGACATCATTTACCCCACGTCCGACGCGATTTTCTATATCGAGCGCAACGCCCCGCAAAACGATCATGAGTGGGGCGTGGTGCGCATGAACGCGCTGACGCTGGCCGAGTCCGGCAATCTGCTCATGATGGACCGGCGGGCGCGCGATCAAGGCGATTGGATTAAGGATTCGAAGCTGCTGATCGACGTGGGCACGGCGGCCTACAAAGCCGCGCAGGCCAAGGATCTGAATGCGGTACTCGCGTTGAACGAGCAACTCAATACGGCATGCGTGACGTGCCATGAGCAGTACCGGCCGAACTATCGCAAGCGACTGCCTCCCAAGCAATAGCCTTTTCGCTATTCTATAGCCTTACGGTGAAGCATCTATCGCTGGCCCACGCTCGCCGCTATAGTTGTGTTCGCTCCCTGTTGTTGTGTGTGGGCGCAAACCTGCGCGCCGGGTGAGTTGCGCGTGTTCGTGGTGGATTCGCAAGCCGGGCCGATCTTCGACGCCAGCGTGAAGATCGTTGGCGGGCAAGGACACGTTGGGAGAATCGAGCACGTTGTCGCTGGGCGCCGTGGATTTTCCTAGCCTGCCGTGCGGTCCGGTGAATGTCTCGGCCACCAAAGATGGATTCGATTCCGCCACCCGCGCGACTACGATAACCAACGCGGGCCACCTGGAAATCACGCTCACCATGACGCCGCAGGCGCAGCGGTCGAGCGTCGATGTGACGGCGACAGCAGGCGCCATCGAACAAACTTCGACGCAAAGCACCGAGGTGCGGCTGAATGAGGTGAAGGTGCTGCCGACCAATCCGGCTTCGGTGGCCGAGATCCTGCCGCTGGTGCCGGGGATCGTGCGCTCGGCCGAAGGCGAGTTGAATATCGACGGCTCGGGCGAGCACCGCAGTGCGCTGGTAGTGAACCAGACGGACGTTACCGATCCGGCTACCGGCAAGTTCGGACAAACCATTCCGATCGACAGCATCGAGTCAGTGAATGTGCTGAATACGCCGTTCCTGGCGCAATACGGACGCTTCACGAATGGGGTGGTGGCCGTCGAAACGCGCCGCGGCGGGGAGATGTGGCACGCCGACCTCAACGATCCGTTCCCCGATTTCTGCATTCGCAGCTGGCATATGTGCGGCATTAAAGATGTCTCGCCGCGAGGCGTACTGGGCGGTCCGCTGCTGCGCAACCGTCTGTATCTGAATACGGCGCTGCAATACAATTTTCAGCGCGAGTCCATCCTGACACTGCCGTACCCGCACAATCAATCGAAAAAGGAGTGGTTCAATTCCTTCACGCAACTTGACCTGGTGCTTTCGCCGAAACAAATTGTGACGGCGACGTTTCATATGAGTCCGCAGCACACCAACTTCGTGAACCCGGATTATTTCAATCCTGAAGCCGGTGACGCCCACTTACGCGCAGCACACCTACGTGGGCACGCTGGCGGATCATTGGGGACTTTTCGGCGGCATTCTGGACAGCAGCCTCTCGATGCAGCGCTTCAATGTGGTGATTGGCTCGCAGGGCGATGGCGGACATGGTGCTATCTCCGCTGGGCAATAGCGGCAATTATTTCGGCGTGCAGAATCGCGATGCACGGCGCACGGAGTGGCTGGAAACCTGGTCGCCGGTGCCGCTGCGCGGCGTGGGGCACGCACCTTTTGAAGATGGGCACTTCGCTGACCGGATCGAGCGATGA
Organism: Bryobacterales bacterium; assembly: GCA_963745995.1. GTDB lineage: Bacteria > Acidobacteriota > Terriglobia > Bryobacterales > Bryobacteraceae > Palsa-187. Next base: position 500,244 of record CAVUZF010000003.1, on the reverse strand, counting down.
CGGGCAATTCACTTACCGTCCAGTGAATATCGTGAACGCCGCCGGATTGTTGCTGGAGCGCATCGATTTTTCCAACCGCAATCCGTTCAGCCGTGTCGATCAGGAAGTCACGGTCTTCGTGCAGGATCACTGGTCGCTCGGCCCGCGGGTCTCTTTCGATTTCGGCGGACGCGTGGAGCATCAACGGCTGCCGGACAGCCTGCGCATCGCGCCGCGCGCGGGTGTTTCGTTTGCTCCGCTTCCCGAGCGGGCGAACCGTGTTTCGCGCGGGCTTCGGCCAGTTTTACGATCACGTGCCGCTCGACGTCTACACTTTTTCGCGCTATCCCACGCGAACGGTGACGTTTTTTGCGCCGGACGGCTCGGTGGTGGGATCGCCCATCGAATACACGAATGTGATTGGAAGCTTGACGGGGCCGCGCTCGTTTTTCGTTAACGGGGAGCAGGTGGCCGGGGGCTTCTCACCGCGCGGCGCTACCTGGACGGTGCAAGTGGAGCACACTTTTCGCACCATGGTTCCACTTGCGCGGCGCTTACTCGGACAACCGCTCCGTGGGGCTGGTGGTGTTTGAGCCGCAGGTATTGGGTAACAGCAACGAAATCGTACTGAACGGCGATGGCGCCTCGCGCTACCGGCAGTACGAAGCCACCGCGAAATTCAACTGGAAGGACGGGCAGCAGATGAATTTCTCCTATACGCGCAGCCGTTCGGAGGGCAGCCTCAACAGCTTCGATGGATATCTCGGCAATTTTCCAAATCCATTGGTGCGGCCCGACGTGTACGCGAATCTGCCTGGGGATGTGCCGAATCGTTTCCTGTGGTGGGGCAGCGTGAACGTGAAGCGCCCGCAACTGCAGATCCTGCCGCATGGTTGAATACCGCAGCGGCTTTCCTTATACCAGCGTGAACGCACTACAGAATTACGTGGGCATTCCCAATTCCAGCCGCTATCCCAATTATTTTTCGGTGGACATGCGGGTGGCGAAAGATTTCAAAGTCACCCCGAAATATACGGTGCGGCTTTCGCTGACGGGGCTGAACCTGACCAACCACTTCAATGCGCTGGCGGTGTTTGCGAATACCGACGGCCCGCAGTATGGGACGTTCTTCGGAACCTATCACCGGCGCTATCGCGGGGATTTCGATATCATCTTTTAGCGTTGTATGAAAAGAGACTTGGATTACGATTACGAGCCGCTCGATGACCGCACGCAAATGTTCCGGGAGATCGATCAATACACGGCTAGTTCCAGGCGCGTGCCGGAAACGCCGCTGATTCGCGCGTCCGCTGACGCTTTCAGAACGGACGGGACCTATCGAACTGGCGCGCAAGTGGGAAGTGGGTGCATTGGATCTGTGCCGAGCCGTCGAAAACGGGCCGCGCGCACTGGGGCAATTGATCTCGGTGAGCGGGCGCGTCACGGATGAGGATGGCTCGCCGGTCGCGGGAGTGGTGATGGAACTCTGGCAGGCTAACGCCGCTGGGAAATACATTCATGAGATGGACGATCACGTGGCGCCGATCGACCCTCATTTCATCGGCCAAGGGCCGGCTGGTTACCGATGAGGAAGGGCGCTATCAGGTATTCACGATCAAGCCTGGCGCGTATCCGGTGCTGTATTCGGGATGGTGGTGGCGTCCGCCGCACATTCACTTTTCGATTGTGGGATCGAGTTGGATGAACCGCTTCGTCACGCAGATCTTTTTTCCGGGCGAGCCGTTGAATGAGAAGGATCTGCTGCTGAATGCGGTGCCGGATAAGGAGGTCCGCGAGCGTTTGATATTTGAATACACCGATACCGTGATGGGCGATTTCAGCTACATCGGCTATCGGCGTGATTTTGTTTTGCGCGGGCACCGGCGCACTCCGGAGATGGCATGAGGCAGGTAGTCTCGCCGGGATCGACGACAGGTCCTTATTTTCCCGCGCGAGTTTTCGGACGGCAGTGAAGACCTCACGGGGCGCGATGGGCACACGGCGCGCGGGCAGCATCTTCTGCTGACAGGGCGGGTGCTGGAACTGGGCGCGAAGCCCACCTGGAATATGGTGCTCGAAATTTGGCAGGCTGATGCGAACGGCGTTTTTCGGCATCCGCTGGACTCGCGGGCCGCTGAAGCCGATCCAGGATTCTGGGGCTGGGGGCGCGCGCGCACGGCGCAAGACGGTTGGTATCGATTCAAAACTGTTTTGCCGGGTGCTTACGGCGTACGGGCTCCGCACATCAACTGCACGGTGCTGGGGATCGGGCTCACGCGGCGTTTGCTCACTACCATTTTCTTTCCCGATGCGCCCGATGCGGTCCGCGATCCGGTGCTCGATTGCGTTTCCGATCCAGCGCTTCGGCGGCGGTTGTTCGCGCGGCGCGATCCTTCGCTCGACGTTGCGGGCTTGCCGGCTTATCGTTTCGATGTCGTCCTGCGCGGTGAAGGTGAGACGCCGTTCTTCGTGGACTAACACGCTCCCGGTTGTGATAAGATCCACAGTTTGCGATTCGGTTACAAGGGAGCGTAAATCCTGTGAAAGTTTACGAGACCAGCGATATCCGGAATGTGGCATTGGTCGGTCACGGGCATTCCGGGAAAACCTCTTTAGTAGCGGGCTTGTTGTATTCGATGGGCGGCACCGCCCGCCTGACGCGCGTGGATGAAGGCGCAACCCTTACCGATTTCGACGACGAAGAAATCGCGCGCAAGATCACGATTTCAACGGCGGTGGCGGCGGGCGAGTGGAACCGGAAAAAGATCAACCTGCTGGACACGCCCGGGTTCAACATTTTCATCAACGACACCAAAGCGTCGCTGGCGGCGGCGGATTCGGCGCTGATCCTGGTGGACGGCGTGGCGGGCGTCGAGGTGCAGACCGAGAAGGTGTGGTCCTTCTGCCGAGGACTTCGAGCTTGCCGCGCGCGTATTGTCATTAATAAGCTGGACCGCGAGCGCTCCAGTTTTGAACGGGCGCTGGAGAGCGTGCAGTCCTTTTTCGGGCGCACGGCGATTCCGGTGCATTTACCGATCGGGTCCGAGAAAGACTTCAAGGGCGTGGTGGATCTGGTGGCGATGAAAGCCTACACCTACACGCGCGACGGCGACGGCAAGGGCAAAGAGAGCGACATCCCGGCGGACATGGCCGAGGCCGCCAAGGCCGCGCACGAAGCGCTAGTGGAGATGGTGGCCGAGGGCAACGACGCTTATCTCGAAGAGTTTTTCGACACGGGCACGCTGCCGGTGGAGCATATTCACGACGGCTTGCGCGAGGCCGTCCGCCAGCGCCGCATGTTTCCGGTGCTGTGCGCTTCCGGGTTGCACAACATCGGCAGCGATCTGGTTTTGAATTTTGCCTTCGAGTATTTTCCCAATCCGGCGGAGCGGGGCCCGTGGAAGGGCACGCTCAATGGCGCGGAAAAAGAACGCGCAGTTAAGGATTCCGAGCCGCTCTCGGCATTCGTGTTCAAAACCATCGCCGATCCGTTTGCCGGGCGCGTATCTTATTTCAAAGTGGTGTCGGGCATTTTGCGGAACGACGCCAATTTGGTGAACGCGCGCAACGGCGGGGCGGAGCGGCTGTCGCATATCGGCACGCTGCTGGGCAAGGCCATCAACCCCATCACCGAGCTGCACGCGGGCGATATCGGGGGCGTGGCGAAACTGAAGGACACGCTGACGGGCGATACGCTAGCGGATAAGGCGTCGCTGATCGCGTATCCGCCGGTGCAGTTGCCGGAGCCGTCGATCGCGTACGCGATTTCCGCGAAGACGCGCAACGACGAAGACCGCATGGGCAACGCGATTCACAAGATTCTCGAAGAGGATCAGTCGCTGCGCTTCTATCGCGATCCGCAGACCAAGGAATTTTTGCTGGCGGGGAGCGGCCAGCAGCACGTTGAAATCATTGTCAGCCGCTTGAAGAAGCGCTACAGCGTGGATGTGGACCTGCATGCTCCCAAGATTCCTTACCGCGAAACGGTACGCGGGCGCGCCGACGTGCAGGGGCGGCACAAGAAGCAGACCGGCGGCCACGGGCAGTTTGGCGATTGCTGGATTCGCATCGAGCCGCTGCCGCGCGGCGGCAAGTTCGAATTCGCCAACGAAGTATTCGGCGGCGCGATTCCGCGGAATTTTATTCCGGCGATTGAAAAAGGGATCGTCGAAACGGCGGAGAAAGGTTATCTGGCGGGATACCCGGTGGTGGATTTCAAGGTGGTGGTTTACGACGGATCGTATCACGATGTCGATTCTTCGGAAATGTCGTTCAAACTCGCGGCCCGCAAGGCTTTCAAGGCGGCCATGGAGCAGGCGAAACCGGCGCTGCTGGAACCAGTGATGAACGTCGAAGTGCAGGCGCCGGTGGAATTCGCGGGCGATCTGATGGGCGACATGAATGGGCGCCGCGGCCGCATTTCCGGCATGGATACCAAGGGCGGGACGCAGATTATCAAAGCTCACGTGCCGATGTCGGAGATGCTCAATTATCAAAACGATCTGATTTCCATGACGCAAGGGCGGGCCACTTTCCACATGGAGTTCGATCATTACGATTTCGTTCCGGGGCCGCAGGCGGAGAAGATCGTGGCTGCGGCTAAGGCCGCGAAGACGGGCGAAGAGGAAGAAGAAGAGTAACGCGGGCTAGTGCAGTGCGCGTCAGCCTTTGCGAATATTCTTGAGCGCCTCGCGCATGCTGAGTGCGCTCAACCGCGCGGCGTTGGCGCGGACGTAGCGGCGGATTTCGCGGGGATCGGTCCAGGCGTACTGGCGGAGCGCCCAGCCGATGGCTTTTTGCAAGAAGAATTCCTTGGATGCTAGCGACGGCTCGATGGCGGTATAGAGCAAATCGAGGTCGGTTTCGGTTTTGAATGAGAGTTGGCAGAGGATGGCGCTGCGGCGCCTCCAGAGATTCGGGCTGCGGCTCCACTGCAGCATTTTCTTGCGCAATGGCGCGGGAAACAGGCGTAGCAGCGGGCCCAGGCGGGCGGAGGCGATTGGATCGACGTAATCCCACCAAGCGCCGGTGACGATCATCTCTTCGTACATCGGCAACGTGTCAAGCGTTTGCCAGTCGCGATAATATTTGAAACCTGTCAGCTCGATCGCGGCGTAGCGTTCCTCGCGATACTCCGCTTCGCGCCAGATTTTGAGGCACGCTGCGCGCCATTCGGCGGCGGTTTCGAAGCGGTGCGCGGCGAACAGGAGGCGAGTGATCGCGCGCTGCGCCGGCGTCTGCACGCCATAATACGGCATCGCGGACTTCATGTACGCCTGCATGGCCGCGGTCTTCTTCGGATCGCCGGCGCGCGCCAGTTCGCTGCGCAGCAACGTTTGCAAAACGGATTTAGCCATGCTCGGCGAGGCGCTCGAAGGCGGGGCCGGTTAAGCGGAAGGTGCGCCAGTCCTCTAACGTGACGGCCCCCAGACGGTGATAGAAATCCATCGACGGCTGGTTCCAGGTTAAGACGGACCACTCCATGCGCCCGCAGTTCTCCTCTTTCCCGATGCGCGCCAGGCTCTGTAGCAGAGCCTTGCCAATGCCCTGCCCGCGATATTCGGGTTCGACAAAAAGGTCTTCGAGATAAATGCCGCGCTTGCCGAGGAACGTCGAAAAATTGTAGAAGTAGAGCGCGAATCCCACCGGCGCATCCGCGGCGAACGCCAGCAAGGCTTCCACGTTGCGCTGCGGGCCGAACAGCGCTCTCCGAAAGTCATCCTCGGTCGAAACCATCGCGTACGCCAGCCTTTCATACTCCGCCAGACGCCGCACCAGGCGCACAATAGCTGGGATATCCCGCTCAGTGGCGCGCTCGATTCTGAGTGCCATCTTTTGATTGTTCCATCTCCATTCCCACGCTGCGCGAACCTCCTGTACAGTGGTACTTTGGCTTTTCGGAGGTACTATGCATCCCAGAACTGCGCACGCTGTGTGCTTGATCGTGCTCTTGCTGTTTCATTTCACGGGAATGCCTGCTTGGGCGCAAAATCCCGCGAGCCTGCAGATCATCATTGTCGAAGGCGAGGGCGCGATTAACAATGTGAAGCAGCGCGTGAATCGCGAGCCCATCGTGCAGGTGGAAGACGAGAATCACAAACCGGTGGCCGGCGCCGCGATCATCTTCTTCCTGCCGAACGACGGGCCGGGCGGCACCTTCGCGAACGGCAGCAGCACTCTCACCACCACGACCAACGCCCAAGGCCAGGCGGTAGCGCGCGGCATTCGCTTCAACAATCAGGCCGGGCCCATGCAGATCCGGGTGACGGCGTCTTTCGCGGGGCAAACGGCCAGCGCCATTATCAATCAGACGAATGTGCTGGGGGTCGCCGCCAGCGGCGCGGCGGTGGGAGGAATGAGCCTGGCTACGAAGCTATTGATCATCGGCGCGGTGGTGGGCGCGGGCAGTCGCAGCGGGCGTGGTTATCGCGAACCACAATAGCGGTAATGGCGGCGGCGGCGGTTCGACGCCCACTACTCCTTCAACCATCACCATCACTCCGGGAACCGTCACTGTGGGAGGGCCACAATAATGCTGCGAACGAACTTGCTACGTATCGTGATCTTCGGAATGCTGGCGGTGGGCGCGTCAGCCCAAGTGAGTGGGCCGGTGATGGGCTATCTTCCCGACAACGGAGCGCTGCGAACGCTCTATGGGATTCCGGCTTCCGGGTGGGTGGGCGGCGCGGTTGCACCTGACCGGGCGGTGTCGCTGATCGAGATGTCTCCGGATCAGAGCCGCGCGCTGGCGATTGCCGCCGACACCGGCGCGCTGTTGCTGCTGACACCTGCTACGGGCGTCACGGCGCACGTGAACGGCGCCGCGTCCGGCGCGGATCGCATTGTGTTCAGCCCTAGTGGAACCGCTGCGGCGCTGTGGTTTTCAGCCAACGATCACGTTCAAGTGGTCAGCGGATTGGCGACGGTTCCTACGGTCCGCGACATCGATGCTTCTTTTCTGGGCAGCGCTCCAGCGGGCTTGGCGGTGAGCGACGATGGCCAATGGGTGGCGGGGGCGTGGTCGAATAACGTTTATGCATTCGGTCCCGCAGGAAGCGCGTCGGTGTTGCCCGTGGCGGGCCCGGCGGAGGCGCTATGTTTCTTTCACGGACGCGCCGATGTGGCGGTGATCACGGCCTCTCAAGTAGTGATCGTTTCCGACATCGGCGGGGCGGTGGTGCCGAACGTCCTTTACAACAAGCCGAACGATCCGGCGAATACGACACCCGTCGAAGTGGCGGTGGGCTTTGCGGTGTCGTTCGATAACCGCTATCTGTCGATCGCCGGAAATCTGGGCGCGCTGGCGACTTTCGATTTGACGGCAGGCAGCAGCGCCGGAGGCAATTGCGACTGTATGCCGAGCGGGCTGGCGGGAATGGGCGGCTCGCTGTACCGGGTGACAGGTGTGAACGGTGGCGCGTTGAAAGTCTTCGAAGCTTCTACCAATGATGTTTGGTTCGTGCCATTGGCGGCTCCCGTGACGCCGAACTCCAAGGCGGGAGGCCAGCAATGACTGGGCGGCGAGCTGCGCTGCTCGCGTTGCTGCTGGCGGCCGCGTCGATCGGCGCCTGGGCTCAGCCTGGGCCCTTCTCGATTACTCCCACGACATTACCGGTCGGAGGCGGTGTATTGGTGGTTGGGCAGACAATTTCGCCGCAGCAATTCCACCCCTCTCCCGCTCTTGACGAGGCGTTCTCATGGTCGGTGATCAGCGGGACCTTGCCTCCCGGTCTTACTTTGGACTCTGTTAAAGGCGCCATCGAAGGTACGCCCACGAAGGCAGGCGCCTTCACCTTCACCATTTTTTCCCAGGAAGTCAGCACCAACTTCACGGCAGCGCGGCAATACACGCTCTATGTTTCCTTGGGAACGCCGCTGGCGCTGAGTCCGGTCACTCACCCGCAAGCAGCGGTGGGCAGCTTTTACGTGTTTAGCCCCTTCCAAGTGGGAGGCGGGGTGCCGGACTACACCTGGGCGTTGCAAAACGGAACCAACGCGGATGGGTTGAGCATCAACGCAGGCACCGGTCAATTGACGGGAACGCCGGCGGCCGGAGGGGTTTTCCAGATGGTGGTGGTGGTGACGGATGCTTCCGGCGCAGACACCTTCGCTACTTTCACCTTGAACGTGCTGGGTGTGAGCACGGCCACGCTGCCGGGCGTGACGGTGGGATCAGCCTATTCGCAAACCCTCGCGGCCGTGGGCGGAACGGGTACCTTGAACTGGTCAGTGAAGGGGACAAACCTTCCGCCGCCAGGGCTGACGCTGAACTCGCTGGGACAAATCACGGGCACGCCGACGGCCAGCGGCACGTATTCATTCGTGGCTCAGGTGACCGATTCGGCAACCCAACTGAGCGCGACGCAGGCGCTGAGCATCATCGTCTCACCGGCGGCGGCGATTAGTCCGGCTTCGCTGCCGAGTGGGACGGTCAACGTTCCTTACACGTCGACGACTTTGACGGTGACGGGAGTGGCGATCTCCAACTGGGCGGTGACGGCGGGGACGCTGCCTGCGGGTCTGACACTGAATGCGTCGACGGGTTTGATTAGCGGCACGCCGACGGCGGCGGGGAGTTCGACGTTCACGATTTCGGCAACTCCTGGGGCGGTTACCGCAGTGGTGCCGCCTGTGGTGCAGTCGTTCACGATCGTGGTCAGTGCTCCGCCGCCGTCGGTTACAATTAACGTTCCGTCAATTGGCGTAGCGGCAACGCAACCTAACGCTACCGTGACGCTCAGCGGTGCCTACTCATCGGATATAAGCGGCACCATGACGTTGACCTTCACGCCCCTGTCTGGAATTCCACAGAACACCTACGATGCGAAGTTCGCCACCGGTGGATTCACGGCCCAGTTCACTATTCCGGCGGGTCAGACCTCCGCAAACGTGCCCGTGATCATTGGCACCGTGGCTGGGACAATTACGATCACCACAACTACCTCGCTCACCTCGACGCCGATCGTTAGCACCATCCCCGTCAATTCCGCGGTGCCGGCGATCACCGGGGTAACGCCTGGCGCGGTGACCACGAGCGGATTCAGCATCTCCGTGACGGGCCGCTCGACTCCGCGCAATATGACCAGCGCGTTATTCCATTTCACTTCGCCGACGGGCACCACGCTGGCTTCGGCGGATATTACGGTGCCGCTCACGAGCGCGTTCACCACTTGGTACGGGAGTTCCAATTCGATTAACTACGGCAGCACGTTCACTATGATGGTGCAGTTCTCATTCACGGGGCCGGTGGGGGAAACGGTTCCTTATACTACGGTGACGGTGACGTTGACCAACTCGGTGGGCGCATCCAATACTTCATCGCCGGTTAGTCCATAGCGTAGAAGCTGAGTGCGTTGTCGCCTTGCTTCAAGAGGCGCGTACGATGGAGCGCGCCGTAACTCTCCGCTAGCTTCAGGCGCGGCGGATGTTGGGCGATGACTAGCACGGGTGGATTGGCGCCCAGCAGTTCAAGCGCGGCGGTATATTCGTTTTCGAGCGCGTAGGGCGGGTCCAGGAACACGATGCCGGCTTCGATTTGCGGGATTATGGCTGTGGCGCGGCCTTGGCGCACTTCGGCGCGGTCTTGGATTTCGAGCGATCGCAAGTTGTCGCGAATGGCGCGCACGGCGGCGAACTTTTGTTCGACGAAGATCGCTTTGGCGGCGCCCCGGCTGAGCGCTTCGATGCCTACGGCTCCGGTGCCGGCGTAGAGGTCTGCGAAGACGACTCCTTCGATGCGCGGGGCTAGCACGTTGAAGAGAGCTTCGCGCAGGCGGTCGGGTGTGGGGCGGACGTCCATGCCGGGAAGGCTTTTGAGCGTGCGGCGGCGGAATTCTCCTCCAATGACTCGCATGGCGTCAGCCTACTTGCACCAATCCGTAGCGGCGCTGCCAGTGATCGCGAATGAAGGTGACGGCTCGGCGCAGGTCCTGCTCAGAGGGAGGATGGGCGACGAACGCGGCGGCTTCGTTGCGCGCGACTTCGAGCACGTCGGCGTCGCGTACGATGCTGCCGATCTGCAGTGACGGCAAACCGGACTGGCGCGTACCGAAGAATTCGCCGGGGCCGCGCAGCTTCATGTCCATCTCGGCGATGTAGAAGCCGTCGCCCGAGTCGACGAGAGTGCGGACGCGCTCGCGGGCCAGCTCGCTCATCTTGGCGGTGACCAGGACGCAGTAGCTTTGCTCGGCGCCGCGGCCGACACGTCCGCGTAACTGATGCATTTGCGCTAGACCGAAGCGCTCGGCTTGCTCGATCACCATTACCGAGGCGTTGGGGACATCGACGCCTACTTCGATCACTGTCGTCGAAACGAGAATTTTGGTCTCACCGCGTTGGAATTTCTCCATCGCGGATTCTTTGTCGGCGGCGGGCATGCGGCCATGCAGTAGGCCTACGTTGAGTCCGGGGAACACCAGTTCCGACAAGTGCTGGTGCATCTTTTGGGCGGCCTTCATGGCTTGCGTTTCCGATTCTTCAATCACTGGGTAGACGACGTAGGCTTGGCGTCCCAGCGCGATTTGCTGTTTTAGGAAACTGTACACTTGCTCGACCTTATCTTCGGTGACGTGGCTGGTGACGATGGGCTTGCGGCCGGGGGGCAGTTCGTCGATGACGCTGACGTCGAGGTCGCCGTAGATGGTCAGCGCCAGGGTTCGCGGGATCGGGGTAGCGGTCATTACTAAGACGTCGGGAGGGGTTCCTTTGTCAGTTCCCTTCTCTAGCAGCGCCTGGCGTTGTTCTACTCCGAAACGATGCTGCTCGTCGACGATGGCTAATCCGAGGCGCTTGAATTCGACGTCGGCTTCGAGCAGCGCATGCGTGCCTACGACGACGTGCGCCAAGCCGGCGGCGGCTAACTTTTTGAGTTGCACTTTTTCGCGCGCGGACGAGGATCCGGTGACGAGAATGGTCACGTAATCCAGCTTCTGGAACAATTTTTTGAAATAGAAAAAGTGTTGGGTGGCAAGGATTTCGGTGGGGGCGAGGACCACTACCTGGAATCCGTTTTCGATGGCGATGATGGCGGCTTCGGCAGCGACCAGCGTCTTGCCGCTGCCGACGTCGCCTTGCAGCAGGCGGTACATGGGATGCGGCTGGGCCATATCGTGGGCGATTTCGGCGAGGACGCGCTTCTGCGCGCCGGTGGGGCGGAAGGGCAGCATGGCTTTGATGCGCTCGCGCGCGCGGTCGGTCAAGGCGAATTGGATTCCGGGCCGCAGACGGGCTTTGGCGCGCTTGAGTTCCAAGCCGCATTCGAGCCAAAAGAATTCTTCGAAGATCAAACGGTACTGCGAAGGGGAGCGGAAGGCGTTGAGCACTCGCAGGTCGGAATCGGGCGCCGGAAAGTGCAGTTCGCGGATCGCCGTCCAGCGGTCCGGTAATTTCAGACGTGCGCGGATGTGTTCGGGAACAGGATCGTCCGTGAAAGGCGCGACGCTTTCTAGAATACGGTGGATCAGAGTGCGCAGGGCACGCGTGTTTACTTTGCCGGCAGCCTCGTAGACGGGCACGATGCGGCCGGTGTGCAGCGAGGCGTCGCCGTCTTCATCCTCGGCCAGGATTTCGTACTCAGGATGCATCATCGCCAGGTTTCCCGAGTAAGTATCGAACTCGACTTTGCCGTAGAGCGCGACTTTCTGTCCGGGCGCCAGCACGTCGGCGAGGTACGCGCCGTGGAACCACTTGCCGGCGAGGACTCCGCGCGAAGCGTCGGTGAAGGTAGCTTGGAACAATCCGAGATTGCGGCGCTGGAAGCCGGACACTTTGGTGGTGCGCACTTCGGCGAGCACGGTCGCCATTTCTCCGGGCGCCAGATCGGCTAATGATTTTACGTTGCTGCGATCTTCGTAGCGGAAGGGGGCGTAGGTAAGGAGATCTTCCACGACCTTGAGACCCTTGGCTTCTAGCATGGCGGCGCGGGCGGGGCCGACGCCTTTCAGATACATGAGTGGGGTGGAGAGATCCAAAACTTGAGAAGACTACTCGTAGTGTACAATGCGATTTCATGTCTTCATTGCTCGAAGGGAAAACTGCATTGGTATTGGGCGTAGCCAATCGTTGGAGTCTGGCTTATGCGATTGCGCAGGCGTTCCGGCGCGAGGGCGCGCGGCTGCTGCTGACTTACCAGGGTGAGCGTCTGCAGAAGCCGGTAGAAGAGTTGGGAACTGCGCTGGGGGCGGAGCGCGTTTTCGAATGCGATGTCACTAAGGATGAAGATCTCGCCAAGCTAACCGCGACCGAAGAACGGCTGGATGCGCTGGTGCATAGCATCGCTTTCGCGAATATGGCGGACCTGTCGAGGCCGTTCGTCGAAACTTCGCGCGATGGGTATTTACTGGCGCAGAACGTCAGCGCCTATTCGATGGTGGCGGTGGCGCGCGCTACGGCTCCGCTGATGACCGGCGGGGGAGCGATGTTGACGCTCACTTATTTGGGATCGACGCGCGTGGTGCAGAACTATAACGTGATGGGCGTGGCTAAGGCGGCGCTCGAAGCGTCGGTGCGCTATCTGGCGGCGGACCTGGGGCCGCAGAATATTCGCGTGAACGCGATCTCGGCGGGGCCGGTCAAGACCGCTGCCGCGCGCGGGATCAAGGATTTCTCGAAGGTGCTGGAGGCGGTGGAGGCTCACGCTCCGCTGCGCCGCAATGTGACGCCGGGTGAAGTGGCGGACCTGGCGGTGTTCCTGGCGAGCGATCTGGGGCGCGGGGTGACGGGCGATGTGCTGTTCGCCGACGCCGGCTACCACATCATGGGGCTTTGATTTATTTCACCAGCGAACGCAGAATCTCGTCTAGCACATCGGGTTTTCCGTTTTGGCGTTCGAGATGCGGATATTTTTCGCCGCCGAAGTAATCCACACGGTGGGTACTGATGTGCTCGCCGTTTCTGACCATCAACTCAATGGGCTCACCGCTGGCCACGGCTTCACGCAATACCGTTGGGGAAAATGCGCGGCCGTCCACCGATGTGATTTTGGCGCCGGGCGCGATTCCGGCTTTCTGCACGGGGCCGCCGATGGTGACGTCTTCGACCAGGCCCTCGCTCTTCACGCGCACGCCTAGCGACAACATCAGATCGGTCACTTTCTCTTCGTCTTCGGTGGTGTTCCAGTAATCGGAGCGGACATTGTTGTAGGTCAGCTTCCAGCCGCCGTTTTCGATACCGGCTACCGGCGCGTACGTCTGCACGGCGTCGACGCGCTGATGGAAGAACGCGGCCCAATCGTGAGGCGCTACACGATTCAGCGCGGCGACTACGTCATCGAGCGTATAAGGATTCACCGCCGGACCTGCATCGCCTCCGTAAAACGCGCGGCAGAAATCGTCAATCGATTTCGTTCCGTGGCTCACCTTGCGCAGCAGCGTGTCCACTTCGAGCCAGACGAGTTGGCCCTCGCCGTAGAAATCCAAGCCGCGGCGCAAGTTGGCGTAGTCGGCGCGCGCGTCGAACAAGAGTTGTCCGGAGATAGATGTGTCTGCTAGAGAGCGCCAGCCGCGTCCAGTCTCATATGCCAGGTGTGCGGCGACATAGGCCAGACGTTCACGGAACAGGTCCGGCGTTTCAAGTCCGCTGCGGGCGGCCAACACCGAGCCCAGATATTCGGTTAGTCCTTCGTACATCCACAACAGATCGCCTTTCATGGGCTCGTCGTAATTTTTGGTGGCGAGGCCGGCGGGGCGGCGATATTTGCCGTTCCAGGAATGCACGTACTCGTGGGGCAGCAGCTCGGAGTGATAATGCAGCAGGACATCGTCGATCAGCATGCGTTCGTCCAGGCGGTCATCGCTCGATTCGTGATGTTCCAGACCGAAGCTGGCGACGTGATCGCTTAGCGTCAGCAAAAAATGATAGCTGCGGTAGTGGCGGACACCGAAGAGCGCGCCGCTTTCGGCGATCAACTTCCGATAGTGCTCGACGGTCTCGGGCGTGATCGCGAGCGCGCGCTCGCTGTCGGCGGCGATGTGCATGTAGTGAGGGGCGCCGTCGAATGCGCCTAGCTCGACGGTGCGATAGTGCGCTCCGGTCGAGACTGGCGAATCGACCAACGTGGTGAGCGAGACCGGGCGGAACTCGACTTCGTCGCCGGACTCTTTGGCGACAGGGAGCGCGGTGCCGTAGCGCCACTCATGCGGCAAGCGAAGTTTGGCTTGGTAGCGCAGTTGATCGGCGACGGTGCCCTGGGGGTAAAGCACGTATTGATTCCAACTCAGCACGGCCAGCTCGGTGGTCATCGACGAGCCTGCGGAAAATCCGCCAGCGTCAGTGGGTGAAATGAAATCGAAGGCGGCCTCGAGGGCGCTAGCGCCCGCGGGGACGTACACGTGGAAGGCGTAGAGATTGGTGGAATCGCGACGCCACGCTACGATTTGATCCTTAGCGTGAAAACGCAGGCTGACGAGATCGGCGATGGGGCCGGTGGGGCCGTGCTCTCCGGGAATCCATTGCGGATAGAGCAAGGTCAACGGGCCGGGAGCCGCGGGGATGGTCAACTGGACGTGGATCAATTTGCTCGGGGCATCGCGGGCGTCGACGCTCACTTGAATGACGCTCTGCTGTGCCCAGGCCAGGGCGGGGGCGAGGAATGCTAGCAGCAGGGCGCTTCTGATCACATTTCAAATGGTAGCAACCGGGCGGCTTGGTTCGGCCAGGAGGCCGAACGCAGGCAAGGATGCCCGCCCCACCGGTCGAAATTGAGCTAACATTGGGGCGCTGGGCAGTCGTAAGCCTTTCCACATCTCGGAGGAGAAAATATTCATGAACGTTGTAATGAAAAGCTCGAAGTTTGCGCTCTTAGCGGGGCTGCTGTTGACCCCCTTGGCCGCACAGGCTTCGTTAGTCATGCTGAACCTGGGACAAAGCGCGCAGAACGTGACGCTGAACGGGACCGGACCAAACTCATCGAGTTTGGGCACCTACATTGTGACCCTGGGCGCCTGCACGCCTGCGGCGACCACTACCACTTGCATCCTCTCCGGCTCTTTTACCAGCAGCACTCCCGGCCTTGAATCCGGCACTTATAGTCTGGCCACCGTTTATAGCGGCACGGGCGCGTCTCCATTGCTGGCAGTCCAGCAGTCTGCAGGTTCGAACTACTTTACCTTTTCCTCCATCCCCTCGGATGCGACTATGAACATGACCTTGGTTTCCTCCAGTGGAACTCAGGTGGTGCCGTTCCTCGCCCATAGCAACTTCATCAACGGCGCTACTTTCGGCCTGATTTATACGCAGGCCGCGGTTTGCAGCGGTACGCCGGTGACCCCTTGCGCGGTAGGGCCGGTGGGTCTGGCCAACGGGTCGGCGATTACGGGACCGACAACAGGGACTGCCCAATTTAATGAGAGCAACACTTATTACTTTTCCGACTTCGCCTTCGCCGAACATTGGGAAAGCACTCTGACTTATAACAACTACTCCCAACAAACGGTGCAGTGCATCACGAATTTCTATGGTGACAACGGCGCGCCATTGGGGGTTCCGTTCGCGCAAGGTACCGTCACCACGCGCACCGATACGCTCGCGCCGGGCGGATCGATTCATGATCCGACCACAGCGCCGCACACCGGGAACGTAATCGAAGGCTGGGCGATAGGTACTTGCAACGGGCCAGTGCAGGCGTCGATGCTGTTCCGCCAGTTCACGTCAGACGGCGTGGCGGTTGCGGAGGCGGGGGTGAATGGGGAAGTAGCGGCCACTACCGAGTTCGCTACGTTCGCGCAAACGGCCACGGGAATCGCGTATGCAAATCCTTCGCCGACGCAGTCGGCAACCATCACGTTTACCGTATACGACAATAGCGGGGCACGGCTGGGGAGCGGGAACGTCACGTTGGGGCCACTGGCGCATGGGGCTTCGAACATCGGTCCGCTGCTGGGGCTCCAGAGCTTCACGGGATTCGTGAAGATCACTTCGACGATTCCGATTATCAGCTTGTCGCTGAATTACGAAGCGGCGCCGATTTTCTCTTCGCTGCCGCCGGGGGATCTGCCAAGCACGACGTTGCTGATCACTCCGTAAAGGAGTGGGCGGGTTAGCGAACTGGCGTCACGAATTTTACGAATGATCGTGACGCCAGTCGCAATACGCTTGCCGATCCTCTGCTTCCAACTTGCCGTAATCGGTGTGGGAGCGATGATTTTCCGTCTCCCAGCGGGCGCTACGCTGCCGCCACGTGTTCGGAAAAGGACTCTGTTAAATGGAGCGGGAGACGAGAATCGAACTCGCAACCAACAGCTTGGAAGGCTGTGACTCTACCATTGAGTTACTCCCGCCCTTTTATAATCAACTACTTGCAGAGATAAAAACGAGGTAGAGTCACAGCCTGCAACTTGGGACTCTCTTCAACCATCCTTCCTGCAATCAATAACTTAGGTTTTTTCAATCGCATAATCCTTCGCCAAAACCTGACTTCCCCGGATCAAATGCCCCTCTCGATGAGGCACCTCATCGACAAATGCAGCTGCTCACGCAGCTTTTATTGTCTCAAAGTAGGTCTCCGTTGCCAAGCTTAGATCATTCTTGGACCCAGAAATGAAGGTGTTAGACGACCACGAAGGATCTCTCTAGTTGAAATCATTACATCCGCACACGCTGAGTAACAACCAACTTTCAGCCCACCCATCGAAACTGTGCTACGCCGTGCACTTTTGGTTACAACGGGCAGCATCGAGTACAAGGAGACGTGGGGAAACGTCGCTAACTGGTTCCGCCTGAATGATGCGGGTACCAGACAACGATCCGTACAAGTAGTCCCAGGCTGTGACTCTACCCTTGCGGGCCGTGACTCTACAACAAGTTATTAGTGGACGACCCCAAGAATCACTTCTTCTTGGTCTGGTTTTGGACCGGCGCATCAGTCGTTGCCTTAGGTAGGCTCCTGGTGCGCATCCTTGGTTTTTTGGCTCTCTTACGGGTTCCGGGTTGGCTCGGAAAATCGAAAAGCTCACTGATCGTCATATTCAACTTGGAAGAAATTGTCTCCAGCTTGTCGAACGATGGCGAGTTGATCCCGCGCTCAATCATCGATAGGAAATTAGCCGAAATGCCCATCAGTTCGGCAAACTCATCTTGCGTCAAACGCCGCGCCAAACGCAAGTCACGAAGCCGGTCACCGAACCTCTGCCGCAGCGAAGACACAATGCTTATCTTGTCGCAGCAACACTATGAGATGGAAGTAAACCATACTGTGACTTATGAACGTAGTTTGAGAGTTGTACAAGACACATTTATATTGTGAAATGTATTGACACTCAAACTAGTATCGTGATAAAAAGATTGTCGTGGGAAATCACCACTGGGGCCGAGCCGTAAACATTGGAAGCAAACTCCAGGCTTGAAATACCAATGAACAAACCTGTCCCCGACTACAATTCCCTCAAACCGAATAAACAGAATGCGGAAAACGACGTGATGCCACCTAACCGGGAGGCGGTTACAGAAACGGTGTACGGCAAGAAGTACGAACTTGACCAAGCTGACCCTGATGAACTGCTCGATGACGAGCAAGCAATGAAGATCCTCAAGGTGAACCTCCAATGGCTTCGAGACCACACCACAAGGGCTTATCCGATAATCCCGCACATAAAACTAGGCCGTGATACTCGCTACCCGAAGCGTGCACTGTATTCGTGGATCGCTGCTCAGATAATTACGTCCACGACGCTCGAACGCAAGGCCGCATTGAAGAACCGTGATTAGTACAGCGAATGTCGGACCGAACCCAATGAAAGAGCGCGTAGGTGGCCTACTCAGGCCGAACCCAACAACGAAGACCGCCGAAGACCTGCCATACGTCCTTCCGGCAGAGTATCGGTTTGAAAACGACAAACTTCTCACCGAAGAAGAAGCGGGAGAAATTCTACGGGTAACAAACAAACAATGGTTTTACGACCATACGACCAGACTTGCGCCAATCGTGCCCCACATTTCTATGGGCCGCAAAAAGCTCTATCCAGAAAAGGCATTGTATGCCTGGATTGCGGAGAATACCGAAACACGCACGAGCAAACAGCGTAAAGCGGCAGCAAAAATTGAAGCTCATCGCCAACGATACCCAAACGCACGTAAGGTCGATGATGCTTAACCCGCTGAACTTGCAATTTGTGAGCGGCGCGGACATGACGTTCGTTTCGGGCTGGACGAAGGTTGGATGGGGTGCACATGGTGTCGCCTCTGGATTCGAGAGGTCCGAACCATAGAGTGCCGCGAAGACGAGCCGCCAGATAAAGAGAAAAACCCATTACAGAGATTGAGGCGCACGATGTACGGAGCAGACGAAACTGGATCGAACGCGACGTGAGCCTTTGGCGCGGCAGAGGAGATTTATGACACGCAGAATGGTGTTGGCCATCCTTGGATCGATATTTGCCAAGTTCAAACCCAGAAGCAACACCGAGCGTTTGGCCAGTAGGCCAATCAAGTATGGAGGTGCCGCGATTCCAGCCTCGCTAACCGATCTCCAGAATAAAGTTGGGCCTGGATGGGCTGGCACTATCGAGCGTCTGGTTGCTGATTTGTTCGCGCTCGGCTGGGATGGTGAAGTGCTTCAGGTGAAAGAAAAGTTTGGCGGGCTTCGATTTTACATCAACGCCCAAACGGATGAAATGTGGGAGCGGGCGATTCTGGCCTGTGAGGAGTCGGTCAAGATATGCGAAGACTGCGGTGCGCCTGGAATCTTGCGGAACGTTAGGGGTTGGAGGAGAACCCTTTGCGCCCGCTGCGGGAGCGAACTCGTAGTCGATGCAATCCCGCAGCTTGCACAGGAACTTGAATCCTCGCTGAGGGAACAAAACTATTACGAACTTGCTGCTCAGGTTCCAAAATTGAGAATCGTGGAACGCTGTCCTTGCGATGGGGATTTCTGCGCGACGTTCTACACGCAACCGAAGCCCGAAGGCTCGTTCGGTCCAGGTCTTCGCAATGTTGTACTGGCTCCTGAGAAGGGCTGGCTCATACTCGACGTAGTGGGCGGTATCATCATGTGTGTCGAGATCCTTGATCGGCCTGAGATTCGGAAACAGTTACTTGCCGTTCTTCCATGACTTCAACGAGAAGGCATTCGTGCGCTCTTTAGCGTGCTCCTTCCTTCCAGTATGACTTCGGATCGTACTTCGATCCTTCGCGGACTACGGGAATGTAGTGGATCAGGTCGCGCTCAACCAGACTATCGACGAACTTCCTGGTGTCAGCGGTCGCCCAGCCCATGGCGCGATCTACAGCGTAGATTGGAGCACCATGGGCGTCTGTTGTGACCGGATGCTGGGTAAGAATATCGATGACCTTCCGCTCGGTTTCACTGACTGAGTGTTGCATAGCCCCTCTCGCCAACTAGCTCTTACTCCCATTTCCGAGTTCGCTAATTGAGAGTTCCACGGCAAGCTGTATTAGGTCGTTTCGAAATGACAGGGGGAAATCTTTCATCGCAAGCCCCTTGCGAATCTCGGCAGCAGCAGCGACACCGTTCTCGTTCCTAATGAACATTCGGGCTAATTCGAGGTGCTTTTTTTGCCTCACCCTCCGTGCGCTTCCCACCAAGTGTCCCATTTCAGTAGCCATTTTTTCGGCACGTTCATACATCTCACGCCCTTGTTGCTCATTCCCTTCCCACAGCCGCAAAAGGCCAAATGTGGCAACTAACGCCATGGGTAGTGCGGAATCTTTCGGGACCTCATTGAGAACCCGTCGTGCGTTCTTTACATCGCCGATCATTAGATATACATAACCAAGATTATTGATTATCAGTAGCGACCCAGGAAAACGGGCGAGACCTTCGCTGAGTACGGAGATCGCAGTGGACGAGTTGCCCAAGTCTTGATAGAGCCAACCCAGGCATACATACACAGATTCCTCTGCGTCACCTCTCTTCCATAAAGGTACTAGCTCCTGAAGGGCCGACTCCAAGTCTTGGCAGGATGCCAGCGCGATTGCAAGCATCACACTGGTCATTTGAGACGCTGGAAATAGTTGCCGTGACTTTCTCAACGGAGGTAAAGAAGCTTCGGGTCGTTCGAGAAAGTATAGGTAAACTCGACCGAGATTTTCGTAGGGCAGTGATGATGAATGTGGCCCAATTTCGATGGCTCGGCGTAAAGCTATTTCCGCCTCCTCTGGTTTCCGGTCGGCCAGATAGGAGACAGCCATATCATTGAGAAGTCCTACTCTGCGGTCTATAGTCAATCGTGCGTCATGCTCTTGCAAAAGAGTCTTTAGGATTGACCGAGCCATCGCATGTCGCCCAGCCTCACGATATGCACGCGCTAACAGTATGCGGCCTTCGATGTCTCCAGGATTAGCCTCCACATAAGGCACAAGCAAGCGCATCGCCTCATCAGGATTTCTGCCGTTAAGCACCACGTGCGCTAATGCGTGGATTGTCTCGCTGGATCGAGGAGACAGCGAGAGCGCGGCCTTAAACTCAGCTTCAGCTTGGGAATACTTCTTTTGGATGGCAAAGGCCACAGCCAACGTATGATGGTAACGCGACTCCTTAATCGCCAAGTGGGTGGCTCTGCGGAGCATTCCTATGGCCCTGGCCATGTTTCCCGCATTGAGTTCTACGATGCCAAGCATATAGTGCACCCGCGCAGATTCCTTTGGGTGTGTCAGAACAGGTAATAGATATTGCCTAGCCTCTTCATATGCGTTTCTTCGCAGAGCCACATTAGCTAATGCCAGCCGCACTCGGACGTTCTCGGGCCGACGCTGGTTCAATCCTCTCAGTACGTCTTCAGCCTCTCTGGTCTGTCCGTTCTTTACAAGCGCATCCCCCAAAGTTAACGCTGCTAAATCATCACTAGGATCAATGGCTGAAGCTCTTTGCAAGAGGTCGATCGCTTCCGATAGGTTGCCACGCTTGATGAGAGCAATTGCCACGTTTGTATTCGCACGAGCACTATCAGGAAAGCGCGTCAACACCTTTCTCGCTGTGCGTACAAACCCATCGAACATTCGATCCGTTAGCGGAACGTTATCACCTCCAGGTGCACGGTCGTCCCATGTCATCAATACCGTCCCGTCCGCATTTGAAACATTCATGGGCGAAACAATAATGCCGGATGCACTTGGCGGTGCACTCAATTCGAACTCTGGTTCGCGCACCAAAAGTTGGACGTTTGAAAATTCGGGAGAAGATGCCGTAATCACGCTGATACCCCACGTCTTTTAAGACTGTTTGATCGTTTCAATTCGGCGTTCCGTCGATACTGCTCACGCCGTTGGCGCCATTGTTGGTACGCACGCTCATTATTCAAAATGATGGTTGCTTGGTTCACATACGAGAAGATCCGATTGAAGTCACAAAGCCTACGCCGATAGTCAATAGCACAAAGTCCACGATATAGTTTTCCGATAGGTTCGAGTATCCCTTTGGGGATGTCAGGCACGAAATCTTGAATGGGGGGGAGTGGATGGCCCTGTTCCAAGGTAGGGACTAATTCATGATAGATTCGCGTTCGAGAGGACCGTGGGACAGCGCCCATTGTCCTGGCGAGGTCCCCGGTGAACGAGTCGTCAAATAAATGCGGATTCATCGGTGTTCGTGTTAACAACTCAAAAAAGGTCGCGCCGAGCGCGTAGAGATCACTCTTGAAGTAAATCGTGGGGTCAGCATCCTGCATACCCGCAAATAACTCTGGAGACGCATATGTCATGTCGCCCACCGGGAGCGTGTAATCGCGCAGGATGGAATCCGTTCCATCCACCAGGGATCGCGCCGTTCCGAAATCACAGAGCATTGTTCGAAGTTCATGCGTTAAGAAGTTGGAAAGTTTTATATCCCGGTGCGCAACTCCTGCTGCGTGGATACGTTGGACTGAGCGGCACATGGCGCGGAACCGATCCAACTTTTGAAGCCATGTCCATTTATTCAACATCACAGCGGACTCGGCGTCACCAGAGGCCAGTTCTACTGCGTAATATGAAAACTCCTCTTCAAAAACCAAATCGTCTTTCTCGTATGAAAAGGAGAACGAATCAATAGGCGCGATCCACTGAAGAATTTCCGCTGCTCCATGAAACTGCTTTAGCACTTCAGGTTCACGCTTGAAACACTGCCATCGGTAACTATCCTTGTAATACTGCGGATTGAACACCTTTAGTGCTACGCGCCTATTGGAGTGCTCATCCAAGACATCGAAAATCAAAGAAAAGGTTCCATCACCTCCCTTTGTCCCGATACGTTTGATGTCAGAAAAGCGTTCGCTCAGTCTTGACTGAGCTTCGATAACACGCAAATATGTCTCACGCTTATCTTTCAGACCCATTCGGCTTGGCCCCAAATCGCTCCTTCAAGAATTGAAGAGCCTCATCGGGATTCTCCCTCAGGATCTCTAAGATTTCTTCCGGGACCTTACCCGCAGCCAGCAGAAGGTGATCCTTGTCGTAACTGAAATATTTCGCTACACGCTCGATAAACTCATTCGAGGGCGCTGTGGCGCCATTCTCCAGTTTGCTCAAATATGTGTACGACACACCCAGATCGGGCGCGAGGCGTTTTATACCGCTTCCGCTCTCGTCCCTTAACTTTCGCAACAGGCTGCCAAACGTCACAAGGCAATAATATCTGGGTTGAGTGATTTAGTCAACCCCCCCCCCTCGCCCATCTTGCGGTTTGCATCTTTCCACATGGAGGCAAATAATCTCAGTGTTTCCGAGTTTCGAGAGCAGGCATGATCTCCGGGATGCCCAAACGTCACCCGTTATCGCGGAGCCATTTCTTGTGATATTGAAACTCCGGGCAGAACGACCGCACCGTCAACCAAAATTTCATCGAGTGGTTCGATTCGACTAGATGCGTCAACTCATGAACCGCGAGATAGTCGAGTACACTAGCCGCCGCTCTTTGCGCGGAAACTCACGTGCACCGTGCGGCCCACCGCGACATTGCAAAAGATTCGATCCAACAATCGACCCTTGCGCCGCTAACGGGCTTCCAGTATTCTCATCCCTATGCCACTTCCACTCATCCCACTGGCCATCGGTGCGCTCGTTGGCCGGAGTACGAAGAAGACGAAAAAGGTGAAGGCGGTTTCCGGGTACAAAACGAAGACGGGCAAGAAGGTCAAGGCATACGTCAAGACAGCCAAATAAACGTTGTCGGTAGAGTATGCAGCCACCATTTCATGTTACGGGAAATCCCAACGCTGACTGGGTCATCTTTTTTGGCGGTGCACTCTTTTGCGTGTATTGGCTCCGTGCCCTTCGGCTGGCCCGTGAAGGCGCAAGGCTGTTCCTGCGGAATCTGCTGCACGCAGCAATCGTCTTCTGTCTTTCACTGTTCGTTCTTAGCGCGATGCGGGCGCGAACGGACCTCATGCCATCCCAGGAGCAAGGGATTTCCGTTCTCCTAGCACTTCTGTTTCTAGGCCAACAGGCAGGCCGGAGGCGATCAAGGTACATTCCCAAATCGGTCGCACGGGCTGTTATAGCTAGAGACCTGAAGGGTGAAAGATATGACGGGAAAAAGCACCACATACACCACGTATGGCCCTTTGCGCGGGGTGGAAGCCACACCCCGGACAATCTTCGGGTGATCGAGAAGAGGGAGAATTTGAAAAAAGGTGCCAAGCGGCCCAAGATGCGAGACATGTGGTAGCGGCCTAAGTTCGCCTGTATTTTCGTTCATCCCTTCTTCGGAACACGGCGCTTTCGGAAGCTGGAAAGCGCCACAATAGAGCCATGCGCCTAACCGAGATGGGAAGTGTTGGGAGAACTCTGCGCCACCCCGAGCGCGGCCATCCTGATCGGTCGGTTCTTCGTGGAGCGCGGCAGCATCCCATTGCCGAGTGCTTTCCTAGACCAAAAGTAGGGCGATTGCCAAGCCGGGGCGACCACCGGAAATAAGCGATAATTCCTGAAAAAAAATAAAGAATTGAGAACAAACGGCATTCTGCCGATGTTTTGAAGTAGCATAGAAGGCACACCAAAGTCGAAAGGACGAGAAATGGCGTACTCCGCTGAGATAAGCCGTACAAACCCGACCTTGTTCGTGTTCGTGATTGATCAGTCAGGTTCGATGGGCGAGGGCCTTCCTGATCTTCCCAATCGACGGAAGGCTGACGCACTTTCAGATGCCATCAATCACCTTCTACAAAATCTGGTAATTCGCTGTGCAAAAGAAGAAGGGGTACGAGACTATTTCAGTGTTGGCGTGATCGGTTACGGCAATAGAGTTGGACCTGCTTTCGCGGGTGCGCTTGCAGGTCGAGAACTCGTGACGATTAGCGACGTGGGAAACATGCCAGCCCGAGTCGAGGAACGCATCAAGAAGTCGGACGATGGAGCCGGGGGCATCTTGGAACAGAAGATAAAAATGCCGATCTGGTTTGACCCCATAGCGGACGGCGGTACACCGATGTGTAACGCTCTCACGCAGGCGCAGAGTCTTATCCAGCGTTGGTTGCAACAGCACCCCGACTGTTTTCCTCCTGTAGTTATCCACATCACTGATGGCGAATCGACAGACGGCGACCCCACCCAAGTAATGAAGAGCTTAACAAGCCAGCGGTCTTCTGACGGGAATGTGCTTCTTTTCAATATTCACGTTTCGAGCGATGCGTCATCGACTGCAATCGCGTTCCCGGATTCCAGTGATTCCCTTCCGAATCAGTACGCCAAAATGCTCTTTGAATGCGCCAGTACTCTAACCTACAACATGCGCTCGATTGCGAACTCGCAGCATGGGATGAATGTTTCGGAAGGAGCGCGTGGTTATGTCTTCAATGGCGACATGGTTCTAGTCATCCAGGCCCTCGATATAGGTACCCGTCCCAGCAATCTTCGTTGATTCCGTCCGGGAATGAACGGCGGAATTATGAAAGCCTATGTGAACGTCTTTTGGCATCAAAAGGATGGTAATTCTCCTGCTGAATATGAAGACGCTTTTTGGCCCCTCGACTCCTACGAGGAAGATCGCCCTTTTCGGATTGCGGCGGCGGACGGCGCAACCGACGCCGTATTCAGTGGCCTATGGGCCAACATTTTAGCTAGGTCGTGGGGACGGCGGCATATCACGAGTGAGGCGTTCGCCCAAGAGGTTGCAAAAAAGGCTCGAATCTGGCGGCGGCTAATCCGGCAGCGACAAGTGCCCTGGTATGTGGAGGAGAAGGCCCGATCTGGAACCTACGCAGCCCTGATCGGGGTGGAGCTTTGCCAACCATCGCATTCCTCTTCTGGCACGTGGAAAGCCATTGCTTGTGGTGATTGCTGCCTTTTTCAAATTCGGAACCGAGAGTTGGTTGATGCGTTTCCGATCTCACGATCCGATGAATTTTCCAATAGTCCTGTCCTGCTTGCTACTGGAAACGTCGATGGTCAGGTCGTGGACGCAATTCGGTCGAGAACAGGGAACTTTGAACCGGGAGATCACCTGTACTTGATGACCGATGCGCTTGCTTGCTGGTTTCTCGGGAAACACGAGGCCGGTTCCTTGCCGTGGCAATTGCTCACGGAGATCACGCTCACCCGCAACCCTTCATTTTCGGAGTGGATAACCGACCTTCGACAACAAAAGGAAATTAAGAATGACGACTGCACGCTGGTGAGCGTCACTTTTGAATGAGATTCCCTTATGCCTTGGCCAAGCGACCAGGATTACAACGAAGCTATTCAAAACCCGAGAATCGCTTTCGATGATACGGACCTTCAGATCGGACAGGTCGAATCGTACCCAACTGGAATTCCCAAGGCACGTTCTGGCAACTTTGCGGCTGTATACAAAATATTCTCAAACGGCACACCCTATGCCGTGAAGTGTTTCCGATACGATAACCCCGAGTATGCCCGCCGTTATCCCGCAATCGCTGCCTACCTAACCAGTCACCCCCTTTCATGCTTCGTAACATTTCGTTACATGACTCGCGGCATCCGCGTCGGTGCCACTTGGTACCCCATTCTCAAAATGAAGTGGACTGAAGGCGAGTCGCTAATTTCATACATTGAGAGAAATCTCAGTTCACCAATTGCTCTCCAACAGTTAGCGTCTTCTTGGACGCATTTGCTTGGGGAGTTACGAAACGCGAATATCGCGCACGGCGATCTTCAGCATGGAAACGTTCTCGTAGTTGGTGGCAATTTGAAACTTGTGGACTACGATGGAATGTACGTTCCATCGTTAGACGGAAGCCGTGGCCTTGAAAACGGGCACCGAAACTACCAGCATCCCGAACGCACCGATTTGGACTTCGGTAGCTACCTCGACAACTTTTCAGCCTGGCTGATTTATATTTCGATCCTCGCTCTATCTGTCCGTCCCGGTCTCTGGCAGGCACTAAAAAGTGGTGATGAGTGTTTGCTGTTTCGCAAACAGGATCTAGTTGCTCCCGAGCAATCAGAGGCGTTTCGTCTCCTCAGAACCCTGCCTGACGAAGATGTCCGTGATCTCGTTGAACGTTTTGAAGAGTTCCTGTGGCTCCCGCCTTCCCGGATTCCAGCGATCACTGAGAATCCAATCACACCACGGTCTTCGCAACGTAGTGGCTCCTCCGCGACAGTTCCAGACTGGATCAGCGATCATCTCCGCGAGTCCCAATCAACTTCTCCCGTGGTTCCGGTAGTAGGGGAAGAGGAAAACGAGATCGGTGACCCATCATGGATAGTCGATCATATTGAACCGCAAAAACACGTAGGCTCATTTCAGAATCGAATGCGCGTTGACCGTTTATTTGCAGTGGTGGCGTTTGCCCTCGCATTTGGCCTAGCGGCTTGGCAGTCGCCCGCCGATATAGCCGGAACTATTGCACTCTATCTCCTGAATGTGGTGATCGCAGCAGGCACTACCATCTCATTTTGGCGGTTGCGCTACTTCCGAGAGCCGGTCTTTAATGCTGTCCGAGCGTCGGTGATTCAACTGCGGGATGCAAACCGCTGCGTTGACGCAAATAGGATGGGGCACGAGAATCTAAAGAAGCGCCGCCGACAACGCAAAGATAACCTCGCTGCGGCGATTCAAAAGGCAAATCTGGCGCAGAATACCCTTCAGGCAGGAGAAACCAAGAAGTTTGCTGAGATCGACGCCTGGCTGAAGAACGCATTGCAGCAACTACACGATAAGCGCCGGTCGCTGGCTAGTGACGAGGCAAATGAAAAGCGCCAACTTATGGAGACTACGGCGAAGTTATCACAGCAGATCAATGCGATCTCAGGCCAGCAACAAAAGGACTTGAACCAGCTTGATTGGGGTCTCGGGCAAAAAATCAGAGGTCTGGAGGCGCAATTGCAACAAATCACGACAAACCGGGATTCAGAGCTTCGGCGGGCGCTAAAAGAATATCAAGACCAGATTGTGCTTAGTCACCTACACAGGTATCGAATTGCCGAGAACTCGATACCTGGAATCGGCACCGAACTCAAGCGCAGACTCGCCCAAGCTGGGTTCTTCTCTGCCGCAGATGTCGCGTCACGGCCTATCAATGTTCCTGGAATTGGCGCGACAAAACGGGCTGCTCTTCACGGCTGGGTATCGTGGCTTGACATCAATACTATTCGGCCACGGGAAGCTCCGAAAGCATTGCCTTCACATAAGACTGCGGACATCGAACGACGCTACGAGGCTCCGATCCACCAGCTTGAGCAAAATCTCGCCGGCGACCGGCCTCAATTCGCAGCGGCAGCGGACCAAATAAGGAAGAAATATGCCGAACAGAAGAGAACTCTGGAAGCCGAGCTTGGGTTGGAAGAGACTCGGGTTCGTCAAAAAACGCCCCTGATCGAGCAAAAATTTGAAGCGCAACGGAATGTGCTCTCTGGCGAAGAGCAGCAGGCACGACAATTAGCCACAAAACGGACTGAAGAATGGAAACAACAGTTCCGAGTCCAAATGAGTGAGATTGCAGCAGAGACTGAGCGCCTTCGTAACGAGTACGCAAGCGAATTGGAAAACATCAACAAGGATCTTGGCGCGGCAGCAAAATGTATTCGAGAGATGTGCTGGCGTCGAGACCAGGCGGCGCGGGATCAGGAAGTATATGCACGCCTCACTTTCCGCCATTATTGTGCCCGAGCATTGGGCGCACGAGGATAAACAATGGGATGGCGATTCAGAAAAGTGTATCGAGTGGGTCCCTTTAGGGGATGGCTCTCCCGATCTGGGATCGGCTATAGTTGGGGGTTTCCCGGCTTTCGCATCGGGGTCGCTGCTAATGGGACACGGTATCTTTCTGTGGGCATCCCTGGAACGGGACTTTACTTCATCAAGTATTTCACTCGCAGCCGACCGAAAGGTCTTCCATCCACACCGACTCCCCCCACATCGACCGTTGCATCAAAACAGATTTCTCCCGGCAATCCCCCCGTTGCTCCTAGCCCTCCGGCATCAACGCAATCGAATCAACCTCCATGGTGGCGACAGAAAAACCTGCCGTGAGCACCACCCGTGAACAGACCGGCTCCGAAACCGATCTATCAGAGGTTAGCCCTGTTGCCACCAAGGGGTTGCGACCGGCTCATGCGCTGAGTCGAGTGTTGCTGCATCAGGTGGGGGAACGTCACCGCTGTTGTCATCGACGGCACTAGGATCTTGCTGGAACTGCGCTTTCGGGTTGTCTTCGGGGATTTCCTCTGAAACAGTAATTTCCGTAGAAGCCAGCCCGTCCTCTGCATCCGTAGCACCAACACTCCCGTCCAGAAGCGCCCGCACCGTGCGTTCGACCGGCGCTACCGCCTTTATCTCGAACCCACCTGGGGCCGTCTTCAAGTCTTCAAATTTCCGAGCACTAACGAGAACGCGGCTCTCCAGGGTTATTGAGGCGCTGTTGTATGCGTGAACAGCGCGGCTGAGATTTACCCCAACCTTCGTCCAGTGTTCAATCATTCCTGAAATGCGCCGATACAGTTCCTTCCCCAAGGCGCTGATTTCTGCCGCGTTACGGGCCAACGATTCTTGTTGCCAACCATAGGATGCAGTCCGCAGCAATGCGATAAGAGTTGTGGGCGTTGCGAGAATAACATTCTGATCCAAACCAAATTCGATGAGCGTCGGATCATTTTCCAGCGCCGCGCTAAAAAAAGATTCTCCCGGTAGAAAGAGCACAACGAAGTCTGGTGCAGGCTGAAACTGCGCCGCATATGCCTTACGCCCAAGTGCTTGGAGATGTGCCCGCACTTGCGATGCGTGATCTTGCATAAAAGTCTTTCGTGAATGCTCATCGACCGCGTCCATCGCCTTCAGGTAAGCCGCAAGAGGAGCTTTCGCATCCACAACAATCGACTTGCCTCCAGGTAACCGAACAAGAAGATCCGGTCGTAGACGGCCATCCTCCCCGTCAACGGTGGGTTGCGTGAAGAAATCGCAATGCTCGACCATTCCCGCCATTTCAACGACTCGCTGAAGCTGAATTTCACCCCAACGTCCTCTAACGGCGGGAGCGCGTAACGCCGTAACCAACTTGGCTGTCTCCGTCTGTAGCTTGGTCTGGCCATCGCCTAGATTGCGCACCTGTTCCCGTAATTCGGAATATGCTCCTTCTCGCACGCGTTCGAGGTACTGGATCTTTTCATCGACCTTGTCGAGGGATGCACGCACAGGTGTGACAAGCTCTGAGATCGCTTGCTGACGTTTTTCCAGATCCCCCCGAACTGTTGCTTCTACCTCAGAGAGCTTCACTTTGGCAAGATCTAGAAATGCCTGATTATTCCGAGATAGGGCGTCGGCAGAGATCGCTTTGAAAATATCGGTTAGTTTCTTTTCGGCGTCATCCAGCAATCGTAACTTCTCTGCTAATCCTACTCGCTCCGCATCTAATCGGGTTGCCAACTCGGTCTTGTCGGCGGTCAGCGAAGTTACCTGCGCACGAAGCGATCTCATCTCGGAGTCTTGAGTGCGAATCTGAGTTTCGAGCGTGGCATACAGCCCTTTTGCTCCAGATTGCTCACTCTGGAGCCTGGCAGAAACCTCAGCTTCTTTGGCCGTGAGGAGATTTACCCTCTCGCGGAGACCGCGCAACTCGGTGTCCTGGCTCGATACCTGCGCCCGCAGCGAGGTATCAAGTCCAGTTCGCGAACTCCTGGTGACCAGCCAGCCCAGAACGATACCTGCGGCAAAGACCGCAACGCCGATCATTACCTGCATACTCGCGATCATCGGTTGGCTCATGGAATTCGGTTAACACTGTCTAGAATACAACGCAGGTTCGTCACCTGAGCGGCAGCGGGCAAAGCGCCACAAGCATCCTGACAGCGGAACGATTTCGCTAGAGGGTATTAAAAGCCCTAGCGGGATTAGTCACGCCGAACAATTTCGCAGTCCTAACGAGGGTTCCGTCTAAATACTCTGCATGAAAACATTCGCCCAGTACCTGAACGAAAATCTACGCGAACACAAGGAAGATAGCCCACCAAAGGCCGAGATGCTGAGAACCGACGATGGCTCGACCAAGCCCACGCAGACCGGCCCATTACGTTTACAAGGGCTGGCTACACTGAAACCCCGCATGGTGAAGCCGGATGCATCGAAATAGAGGCCGAATGCCTTTACCTCAAGGCCATCACATCCAACCACGCCCAATCACGCTCAGGACCAACCAAACTGCCCCGCTGTAACCAAAAGTGCACGGAATTCACACGAAAAAAAGACAGTAAGTCTTTTGTTTTCAACAATATAAGAAGGGCTTATACTGCTTTGGAAGGCTGTGACTCTACCATTGAGTTACTCCCGCGCCTGTTTCTATTTTACACAGACGTGGTGTCTTGATACTGAATCAATTCTAACTCCACGGTGAATTGTCCGCCTTCGGCTGTGCACTTCATCACCTCCGCGACGTAGGCGTTTTCGGGTAGAAAAACCGTGACGGCGCGTTCACGTTCCAGGGCGTGATCGACTAGCGCGGAGACGCGGCAGTGGCTGCGCTCCAGCAAGCGGCCAACCGAGGAAAAATATTCGCCCTCGAGCGGAGAGATGATTACCGGAGTGTCCGTTTCCGGCTGATTGGTGCGCAACAATCGGCGCACTAACTGCTGGAGCTGGCTGTCCGGAATCTTCTGTCGCGACTGCTTCTTCATTCACTCTCCGATGGGGGCGGGCAATTTCTCTCTTAACCTTATAACGCAGGCCAGTAGTCTATTACGCGTGAAATCGGGAATTTTAGGGCAATTTTGAATCGTTTCGTACGGAAGATCCAGTACTCCCGCGGTAGTGGTACTCGGGCAAATACGAGGTAGGCCGAACCGATGTGCCGAGTGATGATAGACTTAAGACCTTGGCACCCCGGACTCTGAGTATCCGGTTGCGGCTGGAGGCGTGTTCTCCATTGGGCCGTACCCTGCGCCAAGGCTCACAGAAAAGGACCTTTGAAGATCCACTTAATCAACCCCAGCGATTCCGCATTCGGAACCGCCGTCATCACGCCGCGTTGGCTGTACGTGTTGGCGACCGCGACGCCATGCGAATTTGGCGATCCGGAGATATGTGACGAGACTCTAGAGAGTCTGCTTCCAGAAAGCATTTCACCCGGCGACGTCGTCGGCATCGGCATCCACACCGGGAATGCCTTGCGGGGCTACGCCGTGGGACGTTTGGCGCGTGAGCGTGGCGCCTACGTGGTATTCGGCGGCATCCATGCGTCGCTCTATCCGGATGAGGCGCTGGAATTGGGGCAGGCGCATTCCGTAGTGAAGGGCGACGGCGATCTGGCGTGGGGCGAAGCGCTGCGGGACTGCGCGCGCGATGCGCCTAAGAAAATCTATGAAGGCGGGCGGGTGGCGGCGGAGCAGTTCAAAGCGGCGCGCTGGGATCTGCTGCCGCCGAACCGCTACATGTGGGCGTCGGTACAGACGGTGCGCGGATGTTCGAAGCACTGCTCGTTCTGTTCGGTGTGGCGCACCGACGGGCAGAAGCCGCGGCAGCGCGGTTCCGACGTGGTGATTGAAGAGATCGTGGCGCTGCGCCGGCTGGGATTCCGTTTCATCGCCCTGGCGGACGATAACTTCTATCCGGTGTCGCTTACCGATATCAAGAATGCGGAGCGGCAGGGCAATCAGCACAAGGTTGACGAGTTGAACGCGATCCGCGAAGAGCGCTTCGAGTTAATGGCGCGGCTGGCGGACTTGCCGAGCGATCTGACGTTCTTCACGCAAATTACCATGGAATCGGCTGAAGACGGAAGGTTCCTGGACGCCATGCGGGCGGCGCATATTCGCGGCGCGTTGGTGGGCGTGGAAGCTGTCACAGCGGAAGGGCTGAAAGCGGTCTTCAAGGACTTCAACTGTTCGGGCGAGAAGCTGGTTCATCAACTACAGGAGTTTCAGCGGCACGGCGTCCATGTGCTGGGATCCTTCATTTTCGGTTTGTCTACGGACCGGGCCGATACTTTTGACGCGACGCTCGAACTGGCGCATAAGTCGGGCTTGACGTTCGCGCAGTTCGTGATGCTGACACCGTTTTGTGGCACCGTCGATTTCGAGCGCTGGGAAAAGGCATTCGGAGAGAATGTGCCGACGGTGGAGGGGACTCCGATCACGCGCTATTGGCTGATTCCCCCGGACTTGCGGCCGAAGATGTTCATGCCGCATCCGACCATGACGTCCGAAGAGATGCGGGCGCGGACGCAGAGCGTGTGGGATCGCTTCTACAGTATGAAGGCGGTATGGAAGCGGTCGAACTGCACCCCGAATTTGCGGGCGCGCTTGGCTTTCATTTTCGTTTCGAAGTTGTACCGGCAGATGTATGCCAGCACGGGCATTGCTACGGATAGCGCGCGCCGGAACCGGGCGAACCGTTGGGCGCGCTGGCTGGCGGTGCCTTGCCGCAAGCTGTTTTCAGGGAAACCGATGCCGGGATTACAGGCGCCTCCGCGTAAAGAAGTTGCGGCAGCGGCTGGCAACTCCGGGCTGTTGAACGTGATTCAGTAGTAACTACGCGGTTGGCGTCATTTCGACGCGCACCGGCGGGTTGTAGTAGAGGAAACGGCCGCAGCTTTCGCAGGTCATTAGCTGGTCGCCTTTTTTCAGATCCTGCAGATATTGCGGGCGCAGCACGATCTGGCAGGCGGCGCAGCGGCCGCTGGTGGCTTCGGCAATGACCACGCCATGCCACTTTTTGCGGATGCGCTCGTATTCCGTGAGCGTCGCTTTAGGGAGTTGGGCGGCGGCGGCGGTACGTTCCCCTTGCAGTTGGTTCAACTGCGCTTGATCGGCGGCGGTGCGCTCGCGGGCGCGGGTTTTCTCCGCCTCGACGAGTTGCTTTTCTTCTTTGAGTGCAGCTTCGGCTTTTTTGACAGCGGCGTCAAGCGATTCCGATTCCGACATCAACTCCAGAATGCGGTCTTCGGCTTTGCGGATTTCGTTCTGCGCGTATTCGATTTCGTGCTGAAATGCCCGGTATTGCTCGTTGGTTTTGGCGCCGAGCATTTGATCGCGCAGCTTCGAGATCTTCTGCTCGTTCATCTGGACATCGCCTTCGAGCTTCTTGCGGTCCTTCTGATTGGCGGTGAGGGCGGCGCGATCGGCTTCCAGGCGGCGCTGGTGGGATTCGAGCGTCTTCTCGATGACGGCGATATGTTTGGGAAGCGCGGCGACTTCTTTTTCGAGCTCCGCCATCCGCAAATCAATGGCCTGAAGCTGACTCACCAGACGCGTATCTGGGTGCATGAAACATCATCTTAACACGCGTGCCGCCGAGGGGTTTTCGTGCGATTCTGAAAACGATGTCTAACTTTGAAAATTTGCCGGCAGTTCCTTTGACTCTTGAGGGGTCGAGTTTGCTGCACCAGATGCTGAAGGTCCGTTGGGCGGATTGGCGGGGGCTGGCGGGAGTGCGCCGGGACGAGATTCTAGGCGAGGCGGCCGCGGCGTTGGCGGCGATGGAAGGCGCCGGGAGCGCCGTCTTCTCATTGCTGGGGCACAAGGGCGATCTGCTGCTGGTGCATTTCCGGCAGAACTTCGAACAGTTGGGCGAGGTAGAACGGTGTTTGCAAAAGCTGGCGCTGTGGGATTATCTGGAGCAAACGTCGTCGTACTTATCGGTAGTCGAGTTGGGGCTGTATGAATCGACGGCGAAGGTGTATGGCGGACTGGCCGAGCGCGGGATCGAGCCCTTCACTGCGGAATGGAACGCGGAAATTCAAGAGACGCTGGCGCGGCAGCGGACCGCGATGCACCCGCGGCTGTTTCCGGAAATGCCGGCGCACAAATTCATTTGCTTTTATCCGATGGACCGGCGGCGGGGCGAAGACAAGAATTGGTACACGCTGCCCTTGGCGGAGCGCCAGCGGCAGATGGGCGAGCACGGGGCGGTCGGCCGGCGTTACGCGGGACAGGTGAAGCAGATCATTTCGGGATCGATTGGCTTTGACGACTGGGAGTGGGGCGTGGATTTGTTCGCGGACGACCCGCTGGTGTTTAAGAAGCTGATTTACGAAATGCGCTTCGATCAGGTGAGCGCGGTGTACGCGCTGTTCGGCACATTCTATGTGGGCGAGCGCACGCCGGCGGCGGGGATCGGGAAACTGCTGGCTATCTCTTCGCGCTGAGCGCGAGGCGGCGATTGTTTAGCGCGTTGGCGTAGGTGGGATTCAGGCGGATAGCTTGCGTCGAAGTCTGCCAGAGCGTGCGCGGTTGTCGTGCATTAAGTAGTAGGTGAAGCCGCGCGCGTTGTAGGCCAGCGCTAGATCCGGTTGAGCTTCAATGGCGGCGGTGAGTTCTTCGATGGCTTGCTGGTAGTGGCCCTGATACATGAGGTCGCGGCCGCGCTGGTTGTGCAGGGCGGCGGCCTTGGGATCGGGTGGCGGGGTCGCGTTCGCAAGCGGTGCCGGCTTCAGTTCGGGGACTGGGAGCGGGGCTGGGACGATCTCTTCCGCCACTTCGACGGGAGCTTCCTGGGCAACCGCGACGGGCGCGGGCGGCGCCAGTTCACGGCGCGCTTTGGCTAAGACGTTGCTGGCTTCCTCGTAATCCGGTTTTAGCTGCAGGGCGTGTTCGAGATCGCTGGCGGCTTTCGCAAACTCTCCCAACAGGAAATAGGCGCTGCCACGGGCGCACCAGGCTTCAGGGAGTGCGGGGTTCAGACGGATGGCTTCGCTGCGGTCGGCGAGTCCTTGGGCGTGCATGCCTAAGGCGTGATAGCTTCCGCCGCGGGCGAGCAGGGCTTCCGGAGATTTGGGAAGCAGGCGCACGGCGGCTTCGCGATCGTTCAGCGCTTCGCGGTTGCGGCCGTCGGCTGCGTACAACGTAGCACGGGCCAAATGTAGTTGCGCATCGTTGGGAGTGAGTTCCAAAGCATGCGTGAAATCTTCGGTGGCTTTGGCCGACCATCCGAGCTTGGCGTAAGCCGCCCCGCGCAGGGTGAGGGCCGGGGCGTTGGCGGGATCGATCCGCAGTACGCGCGTCAAATCTTCGCTGGCGGAGCGGAAGTCGCCGGCTTGTCCAAAGGCGTAGCCACGTTCGAGAAGCGGTTCTACTGCTGCGGGTTCGAGACGCACCGCTTCGTCGAAATCGTCGATGGCATCGCGATAGCGGCCGAGGGTCACGAGCGCGCGGCCGCGGCCCATCCAGGCGTCGGGATTATCCAGGCGCAATTTGATGGCTTGCGAGAAATAGGGCAATGCTTCTTCGGGGCGTCCTATGTGGACCAGTTCGGTGGCTCGCTGCAGGTGATCGCGAGAGGTCGGACTCATTGCGGGGTCAGCCGCGAGCAAATACAGAAACACGACAAGCAGACCGCTCATGGGGTTGTTATCGGTAGAAAAAGCGCGGAGTATTAGAGCGCGCGTTTCCGCTGGAAGCGGCGGCTGACGGGGCGGGTGAAGGCGCGGATGGCCATGTCTACTTCGTGTACTCCCAGGGCGCGGCACATGCCGTAGAAGATGAGCAGTCCCAAGGGGATGGAAACTGCCAGATCGGCCAGGCGCGCGAGTTGCGAGACGCCGAGCCAGCGTTCCATCTCGTGGCTGGATAGCGCGGTCACTCCGGCCATGACGAGCGACGCGATTAAGACTTTGCCGATTCCGCCGGCGAGCTCGCGTCCGTAAACTCCGCCGATGCGGCGGCGGAGGATTTCGAACAACAGGAAGAAGCCGAAGAGCGCGACTACGGAAGTCGACAGCGCCAGGCCCGCGTGGCCCAGACCGGCGAAACGGATCATGGTGGCGGCGGTGGCGAAATTTACCACGATGGAACCGAGGCTGACCAGCATGGGCGTGCGCGCGTCGCCTAACGCGTAGAAGGCGGGGTTCAAAACTTTCAGCGCCGCGTAGCCGGCCAGGCCGATCGCGTAGAAGGAAAGCGCCAGAGCGGTTTGTTGGGTGTCGTAGAGCTGGAAGCGGCCGCCTTGATAGATCGCTCCGATGATGGATTTTCCGAGCACCGCTAGGCCTACCGAGGAAGGCAACGTGAGCAGGAACACCATGCCCAGGGATTTCGAGAGCGTACGGCGGAATTCCTCCATGTTGCCGGCAGCGGCGCTGCGGGAAATCGAGGGCAGCGTGGCGGAGGCCATGGCGACTCCGAACAGGCCCAGGGGAAGCTGCATGAAGCGGAACGCGTAGCTGAGCCAGCTCACCGGGCCGTCCATGCCGCGCACGGGATCGGCGATGGTGGACGCGAAGTTGGTGTTCACCATCACGTTGATCTGCACGGCGGCGTTGCCCAGGATCGCCGGGACCATCAGGCGGAAGATGCGCACCAGGCCGGGATGATTCCAATCGAAAGCTACGCGAAAACGGAATCCCAGTTGATAGAGCGAAGGCAACTGCCAAATCAGTTGCAGAGCGCCGCCGAGCACTACGCCGATCGCCATGCCCTCGATGCGCCGCAGGTGCAGGGACGGGCCGAGCCAGATGCCGAGCACTACGCCGAAGCCCACGGAGCCGATGTTGAAGAACGTCGAAGCCATGGCGGGGACGCCGAATTTGTTGGAGGCGTTGAGGACTCCCATGGCTTGCGCGGCGAGCGCGACCAGCAGCAGGAACGGGAACATGGTGCGCGTCATGCGTGACGGCAAGTTCAAATTTGCCGGGGACGGCGGCGAACCCTGGAGCCATCACATGAACCAGTTGCGGAGCGAAGATCACGCCGAGCGCGCAGACCGCGCCTACGACGATAATCAGGGCGGTCGCCACCAGGTTTGCCAGGCGCGCGGCGGCCTCCTTGCCGCGATTGGCGAGATATTCGGTGAAGGTGGGAACGAACGCGCTCGAGAGCGCGCCTTCGGCAAAAAGATCGCGGGTCAGGTTGGGAATGCGGAAGCCCAACATGAAGGCGTCGTAGATCAGGCCGGCGCCGAACAGGCGGGCCATCACGCTTTCGCGCAGCAGGCCGGTGACGCGGCTCATCAGGACGGCGATGGAAACGACGCCTGCCGAGCGGACGACGCTTTCGCTTTGAGCCGCGGGAGAGCCGCAGCGAGCGGTTTGGGAAGCCGTCACGCTTCCCGGCGACCGCGTCACTGTCCGTATTGTTCGAAAAAGTGGGCAATCGTCATGATCCCGGCGTAATAGTTCGCCACTTTATACTTCTCGTTGGGCGAGTGCAATCCATCGTCGGGAAGTCCGAAGCCCATGAGGATGGTGGGAATCCCCAGGTGTTTCGCGAAATCTCCCACGATGGGAATCGACCCGCCGCTGCGAATGAAAACGGTTTCTTTCCCCAGGATATCGCGAAAGGCCTGCGCGGCTACGTGGATCGCGGGATGATCGGGATTCACCATGATGGCGGGGCCGGCGCTGAGCACGCGCACTTCGGTTTGAATTCCGGCAGGCGTGTTTTCGGCGACGAACTTTTTAAAGGCGGCGATGATTTTCTGGGGGTCCTGGTTGGGCACCATGCGCATGCTGACCTTCGCGGTGGCGCGCGCGGGGATCACGGTCTTGGCGCCGGCTCCGGTGAAGCCTCCGGCGATGCCGTGAACTTCGAGCGTGGGCCGCGCCCAGGTGCGTTCGAACACGGAATAGCCGGGCTCGCCGGTAAGCTGCGTCGAACCGACTTCGTCTTTTAGATAATCTTTTTCGTCGAACGGCAGATGTTCCCAACTGCGCTTTTCGGCGGGCGTGGGCGGCGCGACGTCGTCGTACATGCCGGGGATCTGGATTTTGCCGTTCGCGTCTTTCATCTTCGCCAGCAACTCGATCAAGCCGAACACCGCGTTGGGCGCGGCGCCGCCGTACACGCCGGAATGCAGATCGCGCGAGGGGCCGCGGGCTTCGATTTCGGTGTAGATGAGGCCGCGCAGACCGATGCATAGGGTGGGCAAGCCTTCGGCGAACAGTTCGGTGTCGGAGACCAGCGCGACGTCGGCCTTGAGGCGCGCGGGATTTTCGGCGACGAATTTTGCGACGGATTCGCCGCCGACTTCTTCTTCGCCTTCGATCAGGAATTTCAAATTGACGGGCAAGGTTCCGGTGGTCGCGAGCAGCGCTTCGACGGCTTTGATGTGCATGTACATCTGGCCTTTGTCGTCGGCCGAGCCGCGCGCGTAGATGTTGCCGTCGCGCACGGTGGGCTCGAAAGGCGGCGAGATCCATTCGTCCAGCGGATCGGGCGGCTGCACGTCGTAGTGGCCGTAGCACAGCACGGTGGGCTTGCCGGGCGCGTGCAGCCAGTCGGCGTAAACCAACGGGTGCTTCGCAGTGGAAATGACCTCGATATTTTCGAGTCCCGCGGTCTTCATACTGTCGGCGACGAAATGCGCGGCGCGCAGCACATCGGGGACATGCTCAGGCAAAGTGCTTACGCTGGGAATACGCAGGAAGGTCTTGAGCTCCTCGAGAAGACGCGGCTGGTTTTTTTCTACGAAGAGGTTGGTGGCTTGAGACACACACTATTATAGAGCGGGGCACGTAATCTTTCGGCGGTGGGCGTCGTCTGAGATTCATGCGCCTCGACTTTACACTCGAAGTGCCGCGCCCCCGTTTCGTCGTGGTCCACTATCATTTTTTTAAGAATGCAGGGAGCACGATTGGGTCTATTTTGGAGCGGGAATTCGGAGGAGAATTCGCCACTCTGCACGGACTTACGCCCGACGCGGAGCTGGATAATGACGAGCTAAGTGTCTTTTTATCAACCCATCTTGATATTAAGGCGGTATCGAGCCATCATTTACGGTATCCCGCTGCCGAATATCAAGAATGTCGTGATATTTGACTTATGCTTTATCCGGCATCCGCTGGATCGTTTGCAGTCAATGTACTCGTATTTACGCCAGGCGAATACAGGCGAGATGCTATGCCAAATGGCGAACAACCATTCGGCGGCCGGCTTTTTGCGGAACCTGGTGGATCACTCGCCGCATTTGGTGAGCAACGTACAAGTCCTGCAACTGGCCAGGTCCGGAAGATTCACGCGACCCGCGGGTGAAGAAGATTTGAGCCGCGCGATTCGAAGTGGTGCGCAAGATGGCGATCCCGGGTGTGGTGGATCAGTTCGATGCCAGCCTGGTGGCCGCGGAATATTTTTTGCGGCCGGCGTTTCCGCAAATCGATCTTCATTACACGCGGCAGAATGTCACGGCCGCGCATATTGAAAGCGCCCATCGCGAAAAGCGGTATCGCGAATTGTGGGGTTCGGCGGTTTACGACGATGTGTTCGCCCTGAACCAATTCGATTTGCAATTGCATGCGGCTGCGGTTGCCGAAGTGTACGGGCGGATGGCGGTGGTTCCACAGGCGCAGGAAAGAATAGATGACTTTCGTTCGCGTTGCGCGAAGGTGGCGAATTCCGTGGAGGGATTGCATCTGGCGCCGATCGAACGGAACGCCGGTTTACGGCGCGCGGCGGCACAGAAGTTTACGGACTAGTGGAACTCTTTTTGCCGGATAAAGCGATGGCGGCGCCGGCACCGCCGCCAGCGACTACCGCTACGATCGCTACTTTCGCTCCGGTGGACATGCCGGTTTTGGCGGCCGTTGCCGGGGGCCCTTGACCGGGAGCCGCGGCAGGCTGGCTGGGAGCGGCGGCAGCGTTGGTGGGCTCGGTTTGCGCGTCAAGGGCGGCGGCAACGCTCAAACAGCCGCCGGTTTGCTGGAGGACGACGGCGTTCGCATTTAGAATACTAGTGGCGATGGCGATCAGCGGGGCGCAAGGCGCTTACGCGTTCCGGTGGCAGTTACGCGGTTGCCGACGTTCGTGGCAAGATTATCGCCGCGCACTTCGACCACTTCCTGAGTGTTTTGATCCTGCATCAGGAAGCGGCCATCCTTGGACAGCAAACATCCGGTGCGCGTGATCGTTCCGGCGGCAGCCGCTTGCATCGCGAAAGTCATCTGCCGTCCGGCGGGCACGGACGCAAGCACCAAGCCGGTGCGGTTCGCCACGCGCGCGGCGCCGCTCAGTGCGGTGACTTCAAGATTGCCTCCGGGGATAAACGCCACGCGCACGCGGCTGTTGCCGGCGGCGGATCGTATGGAGAGATCACCGGCGCTGACTTCGTAACTCTCCGGCGCGGCTACTTGTCCCACGCCTTTGGTAAGGGTCAGGCGATTTTCGCTGACGCTCGCGCTGGATGCGGAGCCCAGTTGAATTTTTACGCCGTTGCGGAGCGCGGCTTCCGAAGACGCGGCGCCGGTGTCGATGCGAGCGCCGTCGAACAGCGTGGCGTTGCCCCAGACTTCGGAGCGGTCCAACCTAAAATGTCCGCTGGCGGTAACCATACCGATCGCGGAGGACTGGTTTGTGCCGGGAGTCGCGGCGAAACTGAGAGACGCCAGCGACGCGGCCAGCAAAAAAATTCTGGTGCGCACTGATCCGAGTATACTTTTGGTTCGTACCTTCATCAAGAGAAATTATTTCGTCATTCAGGTGTATTACGTGAGTCGCGTTGTTACTGTTGCCGCGTTGTCGATTCTCATGGCCGCTGTGTTTTATTCCGTACGGCTGGCGGTGGCGGACGCGGCATTTCGCAAGCAAACTCCTGAAGGCGTGGCGCGTGCGCTGGAGATTTTGCCGGATCGCGCCAGTTATCTTTTGCTGCGCGCGCTGCAGCTGGATTATGACGGAGTGGATTCGACGGCGCTGCTGGAGCGTGCGGCTCGTCTGAATCCGCTTTCTTCGGAGCCGCGCATTCGCTTGGGGCTGGCGGCGGAGACGCGCGGTGATTTTGCGAAGGCTGAAGCTTGGCTGCTGGAGGCGGCTCGCGTGGACCGTCAATTCGAGCCGCGCTGGACGCTGGCTAATTTCTATTTCCGGCGGGAGCGGTGGGAGGAGTTCTGGAAATGGATGCGGGCGGCGCTCGAACATTCTTATGGGGACCGGCGCTTGGCTTTCGATTTGTGCTGGCGGGTTTCACAGGACCCGGACGAGGTGTTGCAGCCGCGCGATTCCGCAGCAGCATGACGTGCTGGCGGCCTACTTATCGTACGTGATGGAGCAACACCGGGAGGCTGTCGGGTCCGGTGGCGTTGAAGCTGGCGGCGCTGCGGAGGCCGGCGGATGTTCCTCTGCTGGAAAGTGCGTGCGACGTGCTTATCGATTCCGGAAAAGTGGCCGAAGCGCGCGAGTTGTGGGGGCAACTGGGACACCGGCAAACCGCGTTGATCACCAACGGTGATTTTGCGGTGGAACCGGGCGGGCATGGCTTCGACTGGCGGTTGGCGCATCCGCCCGGCGTCACGAATATTTCGCTGCCCGGCGCGCATCGCATTTTGTTTTCCGGACGGCAGCCGGAAGAGTGCGAACTGCTGCGGCAATTCGCGGTGCTGGAGGCGGGCAAACGGTATTCGCTCCATTGGGAGGCGCGAACGCGGGGATTGGGGTTGCCTACGGGCATCGAATGGCGCGTGGGTCAGGCGCACGGCGTAGTCGAGAGCGCGGATGAGTGGCACGCCGGTAGCGTGCATTTTACGGCGGGTGCGGCGTCGATGCCGATTGTTCTCGGTTATCAGCGGCCCACGGGCGAAGTGCGGGCGGAGGGATCGCTGGAGATCCGCAACGTGTCGCTGGTGCAAGAACGCTAATCTACGAAGCCGGACTGTTGCAGCGAGGGCTGCGGCTCGGGCGCGTCGAAGTGCGTGAGAATGCTTTTCACGCGGCCGTTTTCGAGCACCACGCCATAAGGCGGCGAGGTGAACACGAATAGTTTGCGAAGCAAGGCTGAATCCGTCGAGGTCTTAGCCACCAGTTTCGTGTCGTGCAGGAAGGATGCGGCCCACTGCGGATCGTTGGTGGGCAAGCCGATCACGGTCACGTCTTTCTTCCAACCATAAGTGGACATGTGGCGCGCGGCTTCCTCGCAATGGCTGCACGCGGGATCGTAGAAGAACAGGAAGATGTTGCCTTGGCGGATGTTGTAGGGCTGGCCGTCGACGGTAATGGTCGCGGGCACCTGGATGCCGCTCTGATGCATGTTGTTGTAGGCGAGACTCGCTCCCGAGAATACGGCGATCACTACCAGCGCGACGATTGGGAAGCGCAGACTCACGGGCTTGCGGGAGAACCACGCGGCTAGCAGTGCGGCTAACAGCATGGCTCCGTCCTCGGCGAACAGCGCGGGGGTGACGGTGCGCTTCAGCCACGGGAAGCAACTGCAATCGCGGCCGACCAGCGCTTGATAGCGCAATCCGATGTAGCCCATGAAGGCGACCAGCATCAATGCGATGAGCCACGCGCCCCAGCGGCGGTAGCGCGGGATCAGCACCAGGATGCCTCCCAGGGTTTCGGCGATGCCGAGCAGGATCACGAGCGGCATGCTGCCCCAGACGGGCACCAACAGTTGCTCGAACATGGTCTGGACCAGAAACGGGACCACCATTTTGGCGATGCCGGTGGCTAAAAAGATGATGGCGACGGAGATCGCGGCGACGTGGCCGACTACGGTTTTCCACGCTGGCAGGTCGAAGCTGCTGTCGCCCAAATTGGCGGTGGTGGTAGCGCTCATACCTGCAATTCTAGCCGGATTGGGGGGCTCCGTGTCAGAATAGCTGTTTGGCTTTCCGCAAACTGCGAGTTCCCGCATCCAGCGCTAATCTGGGCCCCGCCTTTGACGCGCTGGGGCTGGCTTTGGGTGTTTACCTGGAGTGCCGCTTTCGCGCGGCGGACAAACTGAGTATTCGCGTGAGTGGGCGCGATGAGGCGCTCATCTCGAGCGGCGAAGACAACCTCATTTGGCAGACGGCGGTGCGGATTGCCGGCGATCTGCAGCAGACCATGCCGACGATCGAACTGCAGCTCGACAATCAGATTCCGCTGGGCAAGGGGTTGGGATCGAGTGCCGCGGCATTGACGGCCGGGGTCGTGATCGCCAGTTCGATGCTGGGGCTGCGCTGGACGCGGGGGCGGGTTTTGGACGAGGCCGCGCGCATCGAGGGGCATCCGGATAACGTGGCGGCTTGCGTGCACGGATCGATTGTGGCGAGCGCGACGGACGCGAGCGATGTGACGCATGCGGCTCGACTGGAACTGCATCCGCGCTTCGGGATTGCCGTGGTGGTGCCGGATTTTCTGCTGCCTACGGTGGAGGCGCGGCGCGTCTGCCCAAGAGTTACTCGCGGGCGGATGTCATTTTCAATATTCAGCGCAGTGCGTTGTTGATCACGGCGCTGGCGACTGGAACCACCGATGCTTTTCCGACGGCGCTGGAAGACCGCCTGCATCAGCCGTATCGCGCACATCTGGTGCCGGGCTTGAACGAAATCTGCGGGCTGCGCATGAAGGGGCTGCTGGGGTGCGCGCTGAGCGGGGCCGGGCCGTCCATATTGGTTTTCTATGAACGGGGTTATGAACACGTGTGCCAATCGGTGCAGCATGTGTTCACGGCGCATGGCAAGGATTCCGAAGTTATCCTGACGGACTTGGCGACGCGCGGCTACGAATTAAGCTAAAGAGGTGCCGACGCCTCTGTCCACCAATCGCCTGGCTCTGGAGAAGAGCCCTTACCTTTT
Source organism: Bryobacterales bacterium (assembly GCA_963745995.1). Classification (GTDB taxonomy): domain Bacteria; phylum Acidobacteriota; class Terriglobia; order Bryobacterales; family Bryobacteraceae; genus Palsa-187. The sequence continues at coordinate 456,469 of CAVUZF010000003.1, read as the reverse complement.
ACAGCACGCCCACAATCCGGTGGATTGGTATCCCTGGGGCGAGGAGGCGTTCGCCAAAGCGCGGAGCGAAGACAAGCCGATTTTTTTGTCGGTGGGATATTCCACTTGCCACTGGTGCCACGTGATGGAGCGCGAATCGTTTGAGAGCGAGGAGATCGCGCGGGTTTTGAACGAGCACTTCGTGGCGATCAAAGTGGATCGCGAAGAGCGGCCAGATGTGGATCGCATGTACATGCTGTTTGTGCAGGCTTCGACGGGGAGCGGCGGGTGGCCGATGTCGGTGTGGCTGACGCCCGCGCGCAAGCCGTTCTTTGGGGGCACGTATTTTCCGCCGGACAATCGCTACGGGCGGCCGGGGTTTAAGGCGGTGCTGGAGCAACTGGCGAAAGCGTGGCGGCAGGATCGGGCGCGGATCGAGGACTCGGGCGATAAGGTGATCGAGCAGTTGCGCGAGTACTCGAGTTTGGGCGCAAAGTCTGACCGCGCGGGGCGCGAAGTATTGGATCGGGCGTTCCAGGGGTTCCGGCGGACGTTCGATTCACAGCTCGGCGGATTTGGGCGGGCGCCTAAGTTTCCGCGGCCCAGCATCCACAATTTTTTGGTGCGGTATTACGCGGAAACCAAGCAGGAAGAAGCGCTGGAGATGGTGCTGACCACGCTGCGCGAGATGGTGAAGGGCGGGATGAACGATCAGATCGGCGGCGGGTTTCATCGCTATTCGGTGGATGAGCGCTGGTTCGTGCCGCACTTTGAAAAGATGCTGTACGACCAGGCGCAATTGGCGGTGTCGTATCTGGAGGCGTTTCAGATTACGCGCGACGGGCAGTATGCGGCGGCGGCTCGTGACATCTTCACTTATTTATTGCGCGATATGACGGACCCGGGCGGTGGGTTTTATTCCGCTGAGGACGCCGACAGCGCTTCCGATCCCGCCGATCTGCATCACAAAAGCGAGGGTGCGTTTTACATTTGGCGCAAGCAGGAAATCGAGGAGGCGCTGGGGGCGCGCGTGGCGGAGATGTTTTGTTATCGCTATGGGGTCGAGGCGGGTGGGAACGTAGAGGAAGATCCGCACGGGGAGTTTCGGGGCGCCAACATTCTCTATCAGGCGCACGCGGTAGAAGACGCCGCGGCGCGGGTAGAGTTGCAGCAGGCCTCGGCGAAACTGCTGGAGATTCGTGCGCGGAGGCCGCGTCCGCTGCGGGACGATAAAGTTTTATCGTCGTGGAACGGGATGATGATTTCGGCATTCGCGAAAGGCGCGCAGATTTTGGGCGAATCCAAGTATGCGGAGGCGGCGCGGGCGGCGGTGGATTTTCTGCGGCGGCATTTATGGGATGACGGACGGCAAATTCTGCTACGGCGGTATCGCGGTGGGGAGTCGGCCATCGATGGATTCCTGGACGACTACGCTTTTTGCGGATTGGGATTGCTGGATTTATACGAAGCTACTTTTGACGCTCGGGACTTCGACTGGGCGGTACGGCTGGCGGAGCGGGCGATCGAGTTGTTTGCCGACAGGGAGAACGGTGGGTTTTTCAGCACCACTGACGACGGCTCGTTGCTGCGACTGAAGGACGATTACGATGGGGCCGAGCCTTCCGGGAACTCGGGCATGGCGATGCTGCTGCTGCGGCTGGCGCGCATGACGGATCGTGCCGATTTTCGTGCGGCGGCAGAGCATACGCTACGGGCTTTCGCGTCGCGCATGGAGGAAGCGGGAACAGGCGTACCGCAGATGTTGGTGGCGCATTCGTTTGCGCTGGGGCGTCCGCGGGAGATTGTGCTGGCGGGGCCGCGCGACGATCCGGCGATGATTGAGATGCTGGCTGCGATTCGCAGGCGGTTCTTGCCGGGCGCGGTGATTATGCGCGGCGAGCAATCCGCGCGGCCGATGCCGGCGCTCAACGGCGCCGCCACCGCTTACGTCTGCGAGAATTTTGCCTGCAATCTTCCGGTGACCAGTGCTTCCGCGCTCGATGAGTTGCTAGAATAACCGCTATATGGAAAGACCTGGAGCAACTACTCTTAGAGGGAACCCGCTGACGGTTCTCGGGCCGGAATTGAAAGTTGGCGACAAGGCCCCGGATTTTGAGGCGGTCGACAATGGGTTAAAAGCGGTCACCCTGGCGACCACCGGCGACGGCATTCGCATCTTTAGCGTGATCCCGTCGCTCGACACTCCGGTATGCGACGCGCAAACCAAGCGCTTTGAGGAAGAGACCGGCAAGCTGCCGAACGTGAGCATCTACACCTTCAGCATGGATCTGCCGTTTGCGCAGAAACGCTGGTGCGGCGCGTTCGGCGTGGACCATGTGAAGATGGTTTCCGATCACCGGAGCGGATCTTTCGGCGAAGCTTATGGCACGCTGATCAAAGATCTGCGCATTCTCAGCCGGGCTATTTTCGTGGTGGATAAAAACAACAACCTGCGCTACGTGGAGTACGTGAAGGAAGTGGGCGATCATCCCAACTACGAAGCGGCGCTGGCAGCAGCCAAGGCTGTCGCGTAGTCCGGAAAAGGCAACCAGCCGCCTGCCCATGCTACGCATCGCCTACGTTTGCGAGTTCCTGTTGGCGCTGCTGGCGATCACGGTGGTGTGGGGCCAGGTGGGCGGGCAGGATCACCTGGACTTAATGCCGTGGTACGACAAGCTGGTGCTGACGTTCGCGCTGGCGCTGATGATCGTTTTGGGAACCGTCGCGGCGGTATCGCGCGAGCGGGCCTGGAACGGTGTCGCCATTGCGTGCCTGGCGATTGCCATCCTGATCGCGTGCGCCATGGGCGTAGTGACGTATTATTATCACTTGCACGAGGACGATCAGGACACTGAGAATACCAACGGCGTGGCGCTGACGGTCACGCCTTTGCCGGGGCGCTGGCCGGGACGGTTTACATGAGCGACGCGAAATTCGGATCGTGGGTGGTTCCGGAAAGTCCGGTGGACGTCGAGTATTCGCTGATCGTGATCGATGAAATCCGGCAAGTGGTGGCGGACGGTTTTCAGCGGCTGCAGCGCGGCGGCATCGAAGTGGGCGGCGTGCTTTACGGCACGCGCCAGGACCGCATTGTAAAAGTGACCGCCATGCGCGAGATCGCTTGCGAGCATGCGCGCGGGCCCACTTTTCATCTTTCAGACAACGATCGCGCGGCGCTGACGGCGCAACTGGCACGGGACAAGGAAGACATGCGGCTGGAGGGCCTGGTAGTGGTGGGCTGGTTCCTCTCGCACACGCGCAGCGACGTTACGTTGCAAGCAATCCGATCTGGATACTTATAACGCGTTCTTTCCGGAGCCGTGGCAAGTCACCATGGTGGTGCATCCGGGGCGCAGCGGGACGATGCGCGCGGGATTTTTCGTGCGCGAAGCGGACGGCAGCGTCAAGGGCGAGCGCAGTTATCAGGAATTCAATTTCCCGGACCGCATGGCGGGAGTGCTGGATCGTCCGCCACGGGAGCGGCGGCCGGTGGTGGAGGCGGCGGGCGAGCGCATTGCCACGGCGCGCTACGCCAGCGCGGCCGGAAACGGTGGAGACGGTGGAGGCGCCGCCGGAGCGGGTTGAATATGAAGCTCCTCTGTTCGGGCAGCCGGCGCGCGCGGTTCCGCAATATGCGCCGTATCCCAATACGCGGCGCAAGATTCCGTGGGCCATCATTGCGGTGGTGGCGGCGGCGCTGGTGCTGGCGGTGGTGGGATTGCGATTTTTGGGTCCGCAGTTGCACGCGGAGCCGTTGTCGCTCGGCGTGATCGAGCGCGATGGACAATTGCAGATCACCTGGAACCACGCTTCGCAAAGCATCGCGGGCGCGACGGCGGGGACTCTGGAGATCGTCGACGGCGGCGAGAAGCGCAGCATTCCGCTGAACCGGAGTGAGCTGGCGCAGGGAAGCTTACACGTACATGCGCAGGAGCGGGGACGTGGAAGTTCGGCTGACGGTGACTACGCCGGGCGGCGGGCGCATGGAAGAGGCGTCACGGTTTCTGGGGACGCCTCCGGAGGGCATCGATGCCAGCGAGATGGACGCGATCAAAGTGGAGCGGGACGCCTTGCAGGACGAGGTCACGCGCTTGCGCACGCAAAACGGCCAGCAGGCGGCGCGGATTCAGCAACTCGAGCGGACGCTGGTGATTTTGCAGAGCCGTCTGGGCATCACCGCGGGGCGCTAGAAAGCAACTCGCGCGGCGCGGCGTGGGGCGGTGGACGGGAACGAGCGTTCCAGATCGTGCTCGGCCACGCTCAGCGTGATGCGCGTTACCGGGCCGGCGGCGGTTACCTGCGCATTCTGCAATGCGGCGGCGGGGGTTCCTTTCACCATGCCGGCGGCTAGGCGCAAGACCGCGGCCAAACCCTGGGCTTCGGTGTCGGAATGCGTTAACGCTTCGGCGAACAGGGTCACGCCTACGTTATCGAAATGCAATCCGGCCGAAGTTTCGATCACGCTTTGCAGGAGCGTCGCGGGATTGAAGATGCCGCCGTTGGTGGTGGGCGGAATCATGTCGACCAACGGGGTGACGGTGGCGAACCAGGCGTCGGCGGCGGCGCTGGCGTCTTTGGCTTTCTGCAAGAGCGGGCCGGCGAAAACGGCGCCGGCGGCGCGGCGGTCGATGACGTCGCGCAGGGCTGGCTCGGTGCCGATCACTAGCGTCGAGGGGTCGAGGAACGCGAAGACTTTGGTGTTACGCTCGGGCGGCGTGATCACCGACACGCCGTGGTAGTCGTAAACCGTGGCGCCGGTTACTGACGCCAGGGCGATGAACTTGTCGGACGGGAAGGCGCCGCGCGCGAGAATCAAGGCGTCGCTGCCGTCGGTGGCGTTGCTGGCGACTACAACCTCCTGGAGATCGCGCTGCACTTGGAATCCGGTGGCGGCGGCGAAACGGGTTACGGCGTTCGTGGGCAGGTGGGAGAGCGCGAATTGCCCGAAGGGCGACGCAAGGGTGGCTTGGACTTGGATTCCGTAGAGGACTTTGGCTTCGGGGGATCACCAGGTTTAGAAGCGTGGGATCGACGGCGGCGGGGGCGGTGGTTGCAACGAAATCTGCAAGCAGAAACGCTAGGGGCGGAAGGAATGATAGGCGGGTCATCGGGCCTCCTATATCATTCTACGGGTACGGGAGGCGCGGGGTTCCCGGAAAAAGAACCGCCAACGTGGACGTTGGCTGCGGGCCGGAGGCCCGCCCTACTTGGTGTAAACTATAGTTAACTGTCGTGATGAAATCGGAGCTATCACGGCTGGGGCTTCGCTGCCGGAGGTGCACGGTAGCGTCTCTACCACGAATCTCACTGTTTTCCGAAGGATGCTGGCGTTTGCGGGGCCGGCTTACCTGGTGAGCGTCGGGTACATGGATCCGGGCAACTGGGCCACGGATCTGGAAGGCGGGGCGCGCTTCGGATACCGGCTGTTGTGGGTGCTGGTGGTTTCGAACCTGATGGCGATCCTGCTGCAGACGCTGGCGGCGCGGCTGGGGATCGTCGCGGGGCGGGATTTGGCGCAGGCTTGCCGGGAATCCTATTCGCGGCGCGTGTGCAATGCGCTGTGGGTGCTGTGCGAAATCGCGATCTCGGCGTGCGATCTGGCGGAGGTTTTGGGCGCGGCGATTGCGCTGCGGCTGTTATTCGGGCTGCCGCTGCTGGCGGGCGTGCTGGTCACGGCGCTCGATACGCTGCTGGTGTTGTGGCTTTCGCGCTACGGAATCCGGCTGATTGAGGCGGTGATCCTGAGCTTGATCGCGATCGTGACCGGGTGTTTTCTGGTGGAACTGGTATGGGCCCGGCCGGTGTGGCATGAAATGGCGGCGGGAATTCTGCCGCGCCTGAACAACGACAGCTTGTATGTGGCGATCGGCATCCTGGGAGCGACGGTGATGCCGCATAATTTGTACCTGCATTCGGCGCTGGTGCAGACGCGGCGGCTGGGGAAAACGGTGGCGGAGCGGCGCGAGGCTTGCCGCTTTAATCTGTTCGACTCGGTGCTGGCGCTGAACGGCGCGCTGATTGTGAATGCGGCGATTCTGGTGCTGGCGGCGGCGGTGTTTTTCAAACACGGCATTATGGTGACGCAGATCGAGCAGGCGCAACTGCTGCTGACGCCGCTGTTGGGAATGGGGCTGGCGGGGAGTTTGTTCGCGGTGGCGCTGCTGGCGAGCGGGCAATCGTCGACGCTCACCGGGAACTTACGCGGGGCAGATCGTCATGGAAGGGTTCCTCAGTCTGCGGCTGCGGCCGTGGCTGCGGCGGTTGGTGACGCGGGCGATCGCGATCATCCCCGCGGTGTCTGACCATTTACTATTTGGGCGACAACGGCACGTTACAAGCTTTTGATCCTGAGCCAGGTGATTTTGAGCATGCAGTTGCCGTTCGCGGTGATCCCGCTGATTCGCTTCACCAACGACTCGCGGCGCATGGGCGGGTTTGCCAATCGCGCTTGGGTGCGGGTGCTGGCGTGGGGCTCGGCGGCGCTGATCATTGCGCTGAATTTGTGGCTGGTGGCGACGACGATCGGCCCGTGGATGGCGGAGAGCGCGTGGCATGCGCTGGTGGCGGGGCTGCCGATTGCTGGCGGTGCTGGCGCTGCTGGCTCGGGTGACATTCGTGGCGACGGCGACGCCGGTTCCGAAAGCCGTCAGCACGGGAGAAGCGGTGGCAGCGGACCTGCCGGTGCCGCATTATCGAAACATCCTGGTGCCGCTGGATCATTCGGCGCACGATCGCGCGGCCATTGCGCACGCGGTGGCGATGGCGCGTTCGCATGGGGCCACGCTGCATTTGCTGCACGTCGAAGAGGGCGTCACCAGCCAGTTGTTCGGTGCGCTCTCGTCGACCGAAGAAATTATTTCGGGTGAGGAATATTTTGGCGGCGATCGTGCAGTCTCTCGCGGCGTCGGGGATTGCGGCGGATTTGACGCATTCAGCATGGGCTCACGCCGACCAACGCGATTGTGCGCAAGGCCCGCGAGATTCAGCCGGATTTAATCGTGATGGGGGCGCACGGGCATCGCGGCGTGAAGGACTTGATGTTCGGAAACACCATCAACGCGGTGCGCCATCAGGTGGACGCGCCGGTGTTAGTGGTGGGCGGCGTCACGACTCCAGTTCAATGACGCCTTCGGAATACAGGAAGGCGCGGCCGGCAATGGAGACGCGGTCGCCGCGGTCGCGGCACCACAATTCCCCGCCGCGGCGCGAACGCTGGCGCGCGAACAGTTCGGTTTTGCCGAGGCGCGCGGACCAATAGGGGATCAGCGTGCAGTGCGCTGAGCCGGTGACCGGATCTTCGTCGATGCCTTTGGCGGGCGCGAAGAAGCGCGACACGAAATCGCAATCTTTGCCGGGCGCGGTGACGATTACGGCGAAGCTGTCGAGCGCGGCGATTTTCGCAAAGTCGGGCTTCAGCGCCAGGACTTCGTCTTCGCTGCCGAAGACGCACAGAAGATCGCGAGCCTTCAGGACCTGGTGCGGCTTAGCGCCTAACGCCTCGACCAGACCGGCGGGAGCTTCGAGAGGCTGCGGCGGGCGCGCGGGGAAATCCAGGGCGTAGAGGGGACTTCCCTGCTCCAACGAGCGGTCGACTCCGAGTTCGCCGCTCTTGGATTGGAACGTCACGCGGGTTCCGCTGTTCTCGCCGCGCACGTCGAAGATCACATGCGCGGAGGCGACGGTGGCGTGGCCGCACAGGTCCACTTCGACTTCGGGCGTGAACCAGCGCAGCTCGTAATACGTTCCGCGCGCAATGTAGAAGGCGGTTTCGGAAAGATTATGCTCGGCGGCGATGGCTTGCAGGGTCGCGTCGGAGAGCCAGGCTTCGAGCGGACAAACGGCGGCGGGATTGCCGGCGAAGGGACTGTCGGCAAAGGCGTCGACGTGGTAGAACGGAATCCTCATTCCTCCACTGTAGCGATTTGTTGGGTCAGGCGGCGTCGAACAGGCATTGTTGCTCGAAGTGGCGCGGGCCGAAGCGTTCGAGCTCCATGGGAAAGCGGCGGCGCAATTCTTTGGGCGCGGCGGCGGGGTGGCCGTTGAGGATGGATTCGAGTTGCAGCGCGTTCACCACGCTCTTGCCGGCAGCATCGTTATTGAACACCACGAAGGTGGCTTCGGCGTAGCGGTTGATGCGTTCGATGCGCTTGGACCACTCTTCCAACTCGGTTTCCGAGTAGAGGTAGTCATGCTGGCGCAGGCGCGCGGGGGATTGGCGGTCGAAAGCTCCCAGGGAGTTTTTGGGATTGCGGCCGTGCAAGCGCACGTAGCCGATGCCGCTGGTGAGATACGCTGTCGGCGGCATGGCGCTGGTATATTCGGGCTGATCGATGTTGCAGAAACCGACGTGGTAATCGAGGAAAGTGCCGATGGCTTCCTCAGCAAGCCAACTGCTGTGGCGCATTTCGGCGACCAGCGGGAACTCGTGAAACGCGCGGCGCAGGCGGATCAGGAATTCGCGATTTTCGGGCGTGAAACGGAACGACCAGGGGAATTGCATCAGCAGGGCTCCGAGCTTGCGCGCGCGGTGGAGCGGCCACAGTCCTTCTTTGAATTGGGCGATCTCGGCGTCTTCGAGAACGCGGCCGTGGGTGAAGTGTTGATGGAGTTTGGCTGTGAACTGGAAGTGCGGATTCGCTTCCACCTTCCTAATCCATAACTTCACAACTTCCGGCTTAAGTGGCTGATAAAAAGAACTGTTGATTTCAACCGTGTTGAGCCGGCGGGCCAGGAACTCCAGGGGATGAAACCCTGGAGGGTGGGTCTTGGGATAGACCACACCGTTCCAGTGTTGATAGGACCAGCCTGCGGTGCCGACGCGAGGGGAGGATGACATGGGAGAATCTCCGTGTTCGCTATTTCTTCGCTACCTGATAATAGCGAATAAAGGGCGAAGATGTCAAGGGTTTTAAAATTTGACTCAATGCACGTGGCGCAGGGCTTGAATCTGCTTTAGCAAGGGTGCGAAGCCGGTGCTTCCCCGTGGCGTGGGGATGGGGAGCGCCATACCTTCGAGCACCATTTGTTCGGCTTCGTCGAGACGGCGTTCGGCGATCAGCACCATGGCGGCGTTCATGCGAGGCTGGATTCGCCGCCTATCGTCGGCGGGGAAAAGGGAGTCCGCTATGGCGATCGTTTGCTGATAGAGAGGCAGCGCGCGGGCGTTGTCGTTGGTCGATCGATAGAGGTCCGCCAAGGTTTCGGTGGCGCGATAACCGGACTCGCTGACGGGTCCGTCGAGAGTTTCTTCCAGGGCGAGCAGGTTCTGCGCGGCGGGTATGGCGGCCTGCGGCGAGTTGCGTCCGCGCTCCATATCAATGGTCAGCCGGAGTGGTTCTTCGAGCCAGCCGGTGTCGGGGCCGTGGGCTGTTTTGAGCGCGGCCTGGTAGCGTGCGATTGCCAGCGGCACTTCGCCAGCGCGCTGCTGCGCTATCAAAAACCGCGGATAGCTTTCGAGCGCGGCGAGCCACGGCGACATGGTGTCGGCCGACCAGCTTTGCGTAACATCTGCGATATTGCGAAACAGCTCATCCGCCTGCACTGCAGCTTTAATGGCGATGGCATTTGCCACAGTCGGGCCCATGTGTCCCAAGCTGTCGCGATCGCGCGCGCTGGCGGATTGGGTGATGGCTTCTGTCAGCAAAGCGACGGCCTCCGCCGTATTGCCGGTAGTGGCCGCGGTTTGAGCCTTTTGCAGCGCGGGTCCAATGAGCGAAACTTCGGCGGGCGGTTCTTTCGGCCGGAACTTTTCACGGGCTTCCCGCCCATACTCTTCGGAGCGTTTCGTGTCACCGGCATAGGCCGCTAGATTCGCGAGCGAATTCAGAATATTTCCCTGCTCACCGTCATTCAAGGCGGGGTGCGCCGCCAGATAATCGGCCAGCAAAGTTTCTGCCAGAGCAGTACGCTTGGTTGCGCCGAGATAGGTGGCATAGCTAACGATGAACTGCGACGCCCCGGCGCCGTTGTCGACCGGGGGCGGAAACGCTTGATCGGCGGCCTCTGCGTGTCCGTTCTCATAGAGCAGGCTTGCCAGGCGCTGGCGTAATGCCGGGGTCTGCGCGAGTAACTCCGGTTTGCCGGAGGTGTCGAATGCGGTGACCGCTTGCTGGAGCACAGCGGCGGCATCGTCGGGACGCTTCTGCTGCTCATAGACGCTGGCCAGCGCCTGCGCCGGGAAAAGCATCTGCTGGGGATCGGAGGCTGACTCCTCCAACTGCTTTATATAAATGGCGGCGGCTTGATCCAGGTTGCCGTGCTGCTGATAATACTGAGCCAGATTCCAATTGTCGGGTCGCGCGGATAGCGCCTTGATCTTCACCAGCACTGCGGCGGCTTGATCGTGCCGCCCTAGGCGCTGATAGAAGTCGGCGAGCCGCGTGTAAAGAGATGTGCGGTCCAGGGTCGGAGCAAACCCGGAGCTTATGCCCCCGAGTCGCGATGATATACCGGGGGAGGCGATGAAGTCCGTTCGAAACTGCCCGGCAACCACCCATCGGGAATTGGTTGAAGCTTTGCGGTCCTCACTCTGCGGTGTTTGCTCGGCGACGGTGACTGCCTGCTCCATATACGCGACGGCTTTCAGCAGATTCCGGTCCCGCTCCCAGAAAGAAGAGAGGCCCACTAGCAGCGACACACGCGCCGCGCCGGAAGCTCCGGCCGCTTGGGCGCGCGCTAGCGCTTCCTCCAAAACCGCCCGGCTCTTGGCGCTCATGCCATCGCTATCGTAAATTTGCGCGAGGGTCTGGGCGCGTCCGGCGAACAGCGGATCGCCTGCAGCCTGGGTTTCGAGGAGGCTATTCATCGCCTCGCGCTGCGTCGTCGCGACGGCAAATTGGCCCTTCTGACGAGCTTGCGAGTGTGCTAGATTTGCGGCGTCGAAGGGATTTTCCTGGGGCGTTTGCGCGACAGCAATCGCCGAACAAAGCAGCAGAGTAGCTGGGCGGATCATGCGAGGTTGGACTCCTCCATCAGCGCCAGGGTTCCAGCCGCATCGAAACTTTCTCTTGACGTAACTTTTAACTTACGTTACTATTTAGTCACGTAAGGAGAAACGCCATGAAATTCGATGAAATGACTCTCGACGTCGCCCAGCAGATCGAACTCAAAGCCGATATTGGCGACGTCTTTAAATCCGTCCTGCACCGCTTTGGGGAGGGCAGCACCAATCCCAACGGCGAATCCATGAACATGATTCTGGAACAGTGGCCGGGAGGCCGCTGGTTTCGTGACCGGGGCAACGGCGTCGGCCATCTGTGGGGCCACGTGCAAGTGATCAAACCTCCGGTGCTGCTCGAACTGAGCGGACCCATGTTTATGTCTTATCCCGCGCTCAACCATGTGGAAATTAAACTGGACCAGGTGGCGGGTGGAACCAAGGTTACGCTGCGTCACCGGTCCATTGGATTGCTGGAGGAAACGCACCGGCAGGGCGTGAGCAAGGGCTGGAAGCATTACCTCGACAACATCAGCAAGGATGTCTCTTAGGCAGCGATGGCGAACGACCTCGACCCGGTCTGGAAAGCGCTCTCCGATCCCACGCGGCGGGCGATTCTCGACCTGTTGCGCGGGGGTCCGCGCAAGACGACGGAGATTGTCGAGGCGTTTCCGCATCTGACGCGTTTCGGCGTGATGAAGCACATGGATGTACTTCGTGACGCCGGCTTAATTCTTACCCGCGACGAAGGACGACAGCGGGTGAACTCGCTGAATGCGGTTCCCATCCGCCAGATATACGAGAGGTGGGTGAGCCGCTATCAGGAATACTGGGCGGACAGTTTGCTCCGCCTTAAAGACGACCTTCAGACAGGCGGCGCTTCCCCGCGCCCCCCGTCCGAACGACCTGAAGACAAGTAAAAGCCGCGGATTATTCCGAGGCGTAAATCACAAACAGGAGAAGTGTATGTATACGAAAGACGCAATTCTTTACACGCTGACTCTGGCCGACCAAGCCACGCAGCGATCGTTAGCAAGCATGGAAGATGCCGCGCTAACATTTCCGACGGAGAATGGCGGATGCCATCCACTGTGGGTGGGTGGCCACCTGGCATTCGTCGAGGGACTCACGCACGAGATGTTGGGCGGCGGCGGCAATCCGGTGGCGCACTGGGCCGAGATTTTCGGGCCGGACACGGTTCCCAGCACGGACGCGGCGCAGTACCCGGCTTTCGCGCAAGTGCGCGAGAGGTATGTGCAGCTCCGGGAGCGCAATCTGCAGATTCTCGAAGCGATGACCGAGGCGGATCTCGATAAGCCGACGCCCTGGCAGCCGAAGGGACTCGAAGAGCACTTCGCGACGTTTGGGAAAGCGCTATTGACGATTGCCCTGCATCAGATGTCCCATCGCGGGCAGATCACCGACGCGATCCGGGCGGCGGGGAGGGCTAAGCCGGTTTTGGCGAGGACGGCCGCTTAGCGCGTTGCTGCAAAACTCGTGATGCGAGTTGTTTACTTCGCGAGGGCTGGTAGCGTCGTAAACGTGTGCGCAAGGGGAATACGAATGCCCAGGGCGCCGATCTGTCCGCCGACGGGTGTACCAAATTCGACAGTGCCGCGGATGTTGGCGGTCTGCGGATACTTATCGGTTACCAGTGTGAAGGCCACGTGCGCGTTGGGCGGCAGGGTGATGGTATCGGTAGCGATCTCCGTGCCGCTATCGTTGCGAACAACTACCGGCACAACCGTAGTCTGTAGAGAAACACTATTGACCGCGATACCGGTGGCGGTGCCGGCAGTATTATCGAACGCCACGACGAAGCTATTAGCGTTGCGGCTCTCGAGCGGCACCACCGCCTCCTGTCCATTGGGATTGTAGCGGAAGATTACGAAGCCGCCGATGTTGCCGGTGGTGGTGAGCTGGGCGGAACCGACGGTCGGTGTGGGATTCGAAAGAGGCGCGGCGCTTTGGATCACCAGGGTCGCTCCGGGGTTGAGCGGTTGCGAGACCGATGAGACCAGCGAGACGGTCCCCCCAGGAATCTGCGGGAACGAAACCGGTATGGTGAGCGGGCCGCCTGTGAGATCGGCGAAGAATTTGAGGGTGACTGGCGCCAAATCGGTACCGGTATTGACCAGCACGAAGGTGGTCTGCCAGCCGTTGCCGGTGGCGATGTGGGCGATGCTTCCGCCGGCGGTGCCGACGTTGGCGAGCGCGGGAATGGTGGTCAACGCATTGTTGGGCGGAGTGAAACGGATGCCCAGCACGCTGATCTGGCCGCCCGGAGGCGTATCGAACTCAACGGTGCCGCGTATGCCGTCCGTCACCGGGTATTGCTCCGCAAGCTTAAAGGAGGTGTGTCCGTTGGCCGAGATGGCGAGCGACCTAGTGGTGAGCAGCTCGCCTTTGTCGTCGCGGACGATTACGCCCACGTTGCCGGCCGAGGTGGAAACGTTATCGACCGCCACGCCCAGCGCAATTCCGCCGGTGTTGTCGAAGGCCAGCAGGTAGGAGCTCGCATTGCGGGTTTCCATCGGCACCACCGCTTCCTGCGTGGTTGGAATCTGGTGGAAGATGGCGAAGCCGTCTACCAGCCCGGCGGCCGCGAGTTGTGCCGAACCGACCAGGACCGGCGGCGTTTGCGGACCCGCGGTTTGCACGATCAAAGATGCATTGGCCGCCAGCGTCTGGCTAGAGCTACTGCTCAGGTATATGTTGGCCGTACCCTGCTGCGGAAACACCAACTGCAGAGGGAGCGGACCATCGCCGGTAGGGTCAGAGGCGTCGCCGAAAAAGCTCAGCGTGGATTGCGAGGGGGCGACACCCTTGTTGACCAGCGTGAAAGTGCTGGTCCAGTTCTCTTGGGCCGCGATATGTGCCATGGAGCCGACCAGCACGGGCGTTGGCGGTGTCAGAGGAAACGGAGCGAAGGCGGCGAAGGTGGGTTGCGTACTGGTAGAAATCAAGGTCTGAGCGCCGCTGGCGGTGCTGATGGTTCCAAACCCCTTGGTGTAAAAATTCGCCCACAGTGTGCCGCCCGTGAAGACGAGCGCCGTCGGGTTGCCGGGCGTCGCGGGTAGTATGCACGACGAGGCTGAACCAATGGTAGTGGCCGCGCCGGTCGAGGGATTGATGCTATAGAGCGTATCCGTACAGTTGAGTCGAACCTCCCAATACAGCTTGTTTGAATCGTCGGAAGCTGAGAGATTCCCGGTGCCGCCTCCGGCGACCACGCCGGTCGATCCGATCATCGTTGGATCGCCGGTAGCCGCGTTCACGGAGTAAAGTATGTTGTTGCTCCCCGCGGCGGCGCCGATCGCGAACAAACCAGCGGTAGTGGAGCCGAAGCCGTTCAGCGCGCCGAAGCCACTGTTACTTTGATTGAACGTGTGCGGCGCAGCCGTCATAGCGGCGGTGGTAGGGTCGAACTGGAACAGACAGTCGCACGTGGCGCTAGTTCCATAAAGGACGCCGGCATACTCGCCGAGTCCGGCCACGGCCGCGGGGGTGTTGGACGATTGCGAAAAAACTCCGGTATTCAGGTCCAGCGTGCCGACCGCTCCGCCGGATCTGGCAGCGTACACCAACGTGTCGGCACCCAAGGCATCGTGCGTGAGAATTGCTCCGGCCAGGCAGACTGCGCTGGCGAAAAATATCGTTTTGATTAATTTGGATTCCATTCAATTCCCCCCGAAGGGTAAGGTCATAACTAAACGGCGATGAGGTGCGGGCAAGTGTATTTCAGACGGCCGCTTCTCCTCAGCCAGTCTCCGTTCCAGATACTTTTACCTTTAGAAAGGTACGTTTTCTAGTGTAGTAGTTTGTTGCGGCAGGAATAAACGGGTGTGGTATCAGACGGCACAATGCGACTGGCTTTGTAATTCCGAGTAGGGACTGCGGCGCGCGATCTACTTGTCTAGCGGCCGTAGAGGCGGATTTCCTTACCGTCGGCCAATACGACGCGCTCCAGCCTGAGGATCTTCTGGCCGTCGGCAAACTGGTAGCCGATGCCCGTGATCACGTCGCCGGGCTTCACGGTGGTCTTAGTCCACCCGTTAGCCTCCATGCGGATGATGGCGGGGCCGCCGATCTCCCATTTCTCGGTCCGGCCGTCGGTGGACTGAGCCTCAAGAGTGATCATGGGATGCGGATTGGCCCACCTGAACTCGACTACCGTGCCCTTCACCGTCACGAGCCGGTCAAAGCTGACGGGCCACGAGTGATGCGCAGATAGCGGCATCGCAACAGAGACTAGCATAAGGATGACAAATGCTCGGAATGCATATGGTCTTCATCGCTGCTTCCTCCTGCGAGCTATTCTAGAGCAAAATTGTGAAGACGGGAAACGGCACTTGCCAATTTTCCCTTCGCTGCCGCCGGGGGATCGGCCGAGCCCAAAGGCTTCCTCCCCCTTCTCGGGTGGGAGCGATGAATCGATGCGGGAGGAAGCGTTATCGGCTCGCTTGCTCTTCTTTCTGCTTCTCTTCCTTGTCGTGCGGCGTGGCGATGCCTTGGCGCTGTTCGCCTTCTTTGGTGTCGTTTACGCCCATCTTTTGGGAATGCTCGGCCTGCCGGTTTTGCGGGTCGTTCGGGTTCTGGCCTTTCTTGGGCGGTTGGTTCTGGTGGCCATGCTGGGTGTCTTGCCGACTCTGTTGATTTTTGGTTTGGCTCATCGTGGAACTCCTTCTTAGGAAGTAGACGGTTGAGAAGGCGGGAACAGTGCAGGGAAAGATTACCGAATCGTTCCGGCTTCAGAATGAAATACTTGGGCTGGTTGAAACAAGAGATCACTCCCCGGTATTGATACGACGCACGTTATTGATTTTCAAATTGACACGATAGGCGCGATTTCCTCGTTTTTTGGAGGAAAGTTGGTACGTATTGAGTACACAACTTCGTGCAGCTTCCATAGTTCCTTCCATGCCTCCGCATAGCACTTGGGCGATCCATTGCCGCCTTACTCATTTCAGATAGGCGCGGAGGGCGTGAATCAGATCGTCAGCCGCTTGCGCTTGTTCATCGGTCACCGTGGTCTTTGGATCGAGGACGTGAAAGCGAATATGTCCTTCGATGACCTCGGCCATCAGAGCGTCCATCGCCCCACGGCAGGCGGAAATGTTATGCAGGACATCGGAACACTCCGCCTCCTGGTCAAGCGCCCGTTCGATAGAGTCGACCTGACCTCTGATTCTTCTCACGCGATTTAGCAACTTCTTTTTCTCTTCTGTTGTGTGAGCCATAGAAAACCTGGATAAATTCCTTGACAAGCATACCCCGCCGGGTATACCCTAATCAAGAGTCGCGATTCGCTACTCAACAATTTCCAGAAGAAAGGAGGCCCATTCATGTCTGATGGCAGCAACAGTCTGCTGCGGTGCGAGGAGATAACAAGTACCGAATCAGCGGAGCCTCCGTCTTCCATAGCGCATATGGCTTTGCTGAGTATGATTATGCTCAGTATTCGTTGAGACTTCGCTGATTCCTCGTTCGGACTTGCGAATAGCGAGTCTGAAATTCAATTTTCACCGCTGAAAACAATCGACTGTAGTTGGCTTGCGATCTCGCACATCGATGCCGCTCCGCTTTGGCTTTAGTCGGCCTGAGCGTTGCGGTATGAGGGATCGTGTGTCTGTTGTCCTTAGCGACGGGATATTCCGATGAATCGCTCTGCTATCCATTCGTTCACGAATCCAGCAGCACCCGCACGCGGCATAATCGTTCGCAATCCTTGGGCGCGTAATGTACTCACATTCCTCATGGCGTTCGGTCCGGGCCTGATCGTGATGGAGGCGGACAACGATGCCGGAGCGGTATCCACTTACATCCAAGCCGGGGCCCAGTACGGTACTCATCTCTTGTGGTTACTGGTTCTGTTATTGCCCATCACGTATTTCATTCAAGAGATGGTGGTGCGGCTGGGCATAGCCACCGGCCAAGGACACGCCGCCATGATCTATACGCGATTTGGAAAGTGGTGGGGACTATTCTCGCTAGTGGACCTACAACTATTGAACTTCCTGACGCTGGTGACGGAGTTTGCAGCCATTGCGCTAGCCCTTGAACACCTGAACATCTCGCCGCAAGTTGGTGTTCCAGTGGCGGCTTGCGCACTCACGCTGCTGGTACTCACCGGAAGCTATCGCCGTTGGGAGCGAATTGTTGTGTTTCTATGTCTTCTCGATCTTGCGTGGTTCGCGCTTGCTTTCTACGCGCGTCCCTCAAACGGTGAACTTCTGAGAAATACATTCGTTCCCGCCATTCCGGCCGGAGGACTCACCGCTGGGCTCGTGTTCTTGGTGGTAGGGATTGTTGGAACCACCATCGCACCTTGGCAGTTGTTCTTTCAGCAGAGCTGCATCGCCGATAAGCGGCTGCGATTTGCGGACTTGAAATGGGCCCGGCTGGACACCCTCATCGGTGCAGCCTTCACGATCATTGTCGCTGGTTGCATGATGCTGACCGGCAATGCGGCGCTGCGTCACGGACTCACGTTCACCGATCCGGCACAGATGGCGACTGACCTTGGCAAGGTCTTCGGGCCCTGGTTTCGGACGGGCATACTCTTGCTGATGATCAATGCGGCGACGCTCGGGACTACCGCGATTTCATTATCCAGCGCTTGGGCTTACGGAGAGGTGAAAGGCTGGCCGCACAGCCTGCAGAAGTCGATCAAAGACGCTCCCGGTTTCTATGGCGTCTATGTGTTGTGTGTGGGTACGGCTGCCGGTTTGGTCTTGATCCCGAGGGCTCCACTCCAGCTGATCATCTTAAGCGTCCAAGTGTTAGCGGGCATAATGCTTCCGTCCGCAATCATCTTTCTGCAGCTGTTATTGAATGACAAAGAAATGTTAGGTGAGCGGTTCGCCAATAAGCCTTGGAACAACATCGTGAACTGGACAATCATCGTCGTGCTGTTCGCACTTTCGCTCGTATTGGCGAGCCAAGTAGTGGCCCCGAAGCTATTTCCGACTGGTTGACGGGTCGGTATGTGGAAAGCTTTCACAAGAAAGGATTTGATCATGGTTCTAGACAACACCGTGAACGAGAGCGACTGTCTGGTGATTCACCCGCTCGATGACGTTCAGGAACAAAAAATAGAGACAAAGCATCTCGGCCCCATGCGGATGACACTGGCAGTGCGGATATCACTATTGGCTCTGCGCGGCTACTTGGTGCTTATGACGTTACTCGTGCTGTATCACGTGCTAGACCTGGCAGGTGTATTCGGCGAGATCTAATGACAGGCGGAGAAATGCCGCCCCAGACACGGAGGGGAAGGGAGAGAGCCCATGAACTGGATAGACTTTGGAATTCGCATGTTTGCCGCGCTTCTGCTGGGCGGAGTGATCGGACTGGAACGCCAGTGGCGGCAGCGCATGACCGGACTAAGGACAAACGGACTCGTTGCCGTTGGATCAGCTATGTTCGTCATGATGGGTGGCCTGATCGCAGGGGACGGCAACCAAGGCAGAGTGGCCGCATACGTCGTTTCGGGTATAGGCTTTCTCGGTGGTGGCGTCATTCTGAAGGATGGTTTCAATATCCGTGGGATGAATACTGCTGCTACGCTGTGGTGCACGGCAGCAGTGGGGACTCTGGCCGGTTTAGGGCGTTTTGACTTCGCCGCTATAGGAACCTTGGGAGTGCTGTCAGCCAACCTGATCCTTCGCCCGATGGCCTATCGGATCAATCGCACTCCGCTACAGACGGCGGAACACGAAATTCTCTACCGGCTGCGATGTACCTGCCGAACCTCGGACGAAGCCAATATTCGAACCATGCTGATTCAAAACGTCGGGCGTACGCCGTTGGCTCTCATCGCCTTGCACAGTCTCGATGACGAACTTTTGGCCCGCGTGAATGTGAAGGCGTATCTGAAGGCGATTGGTCCGAAGGAAGAAGCCTTGGAACAAATTGTGACGAGGCTTTCACTGGAAGCCGGAGTCACAGCCATTTCGTGGGAAGTGGTCGCGGCGGTTGACGCCGAGGATGCATGCATTACGACAAGTGAAGAAGTGGTTCGCGCCTCATGAGGTTCTGAACAATGGGACACACCATCTTAATCGCTCAGAAAGAACGGGAACATGCGGCACTGCTTCGGCTAGCACGCGATATCGTTGAGGCAAGCAACGCTAGAGGCTGCCCCCTCTCTCAGGGCGAAGATCGGATGGTCACTGAGTTCGTTAAGCAGGCTCAGGCGCTTGAACACGAGATCCAGCTTTTGCAAAAGGATCGACAACGAGCGATTCCCTCGAAACATAGGAAAGCAGAGGGCGCTTAGATTGACGTTTTACACTTTTAGTCGTGGACCCCAACGCGGAGTCGGCTACCGCTGTATCGCTTACTACACAGTCATGCTGATGTCTATCAGCTTGACACTTGGAGCGCAGGAGCAATCTCTGCCGCCACACGTAGAAGAAAATACGCATTCAGATGCGACGGTCGAATCGGAGCGTTGGAATCTATTTTACCAAGCAACATCGATAGGGCAATACCATGGCACATTTCATTCACCTTACTCAGGTCCATTTAGCCTTCAGGACCGTATGGAGCGAGATGTGTCGCTGACGACGACGTTGTTCTTCGGCCTTCGCCTGGAACAAAACACAGTCCTGTACTTCGACCCGGAAATCGCTGGCGGTAGAGGATTCAGCGGCGTGGACGGTTTGGCTAACTCATCAAATGGAGAGTTGCCACGCGTCGCATCGGCGACTCCGAAGCCGTATGTGGCTCGCTTGTACATTTCTCATGATTTTGCGCTCGGTGATGAAAAGGAGACGTTCGAAAGCGAAGAAAACCAGCTCGCCGGTCAGCGCCCCGTGAACCGGTATACGGTCACGGCGGGACGCTTCACGCTTACAGACTTTTTCGACAACAACCGGTATTCGCACGATCCGCGAACACAATTTATGGGGTGGGCGGTCATGTACAACGGAGCGTGGGACTATCCAGCTGACGTTCGAGGCTACACCTGGGGATGGGTGCATGAACTCCACACTCGTCACTGGTCATTCCGCTACGCGAGCGCGGCCATGCCGCGAGTCGCGAATGGACTTCGATTCGATCGTAGGCTTTTTCGGAATCGAGGTGACGTGTTCGAGGGTGAATATCGATATTTAATGCGGGGACACACGGGTACAATCCGCTTGCTGAATTACGAAAACCACGCCAATGCGGGCAACTACGCCGAGGCGATTCGTCAAGCGGAACTGAGTGGGGGTACTCCCGATGTAACCTCAACACGCCGCAATGGAACCCTCAAATATGGATTCGGAGTCAACTTGGAACAGGAGATTACGAAAAACATCGGTGTCTTTGCGCGGCTAGGGTGGAACGATGGAAAGACCGAAAGCTTCGCATTCACCGCAATCGACCGCTTAGCGACCGGTGGCATCTCGATCGCCGGCGAGCGATGGCACAGGCCATTTGACACATTGGCAACTGAACTCACGGCCAGTGGGCTCTCGGGGGTTCATGCCCTATATTTGGCGCGCGGAGGCTATGATTTTTTGATTGGAGATGGACGCCTCAGTTATGGGCCCGAATACATCTCCGAGACTTACTACAGTGCGCGTGTGTTCCCTGGAGTCTTTGCAACTTTTGATCTTCAGCATGTTTCGAACCCTGCTTACAACCGCGACAGAGGACCGGTGTGGATTCCCTCAATCAGGCTGCACATCGAGTTGGGGAAGAACACGTTCACCGGTCATGCCAAACCCTAATGTAGTGGGAAATCTGCCCGGCATCATTCCGGAATGCCGTTCAGCTTTGCCCGGAATCCAGAAAGGCGAGGTTGGAGGAAGGGTTGGTACGTATTGAGTACGTGAAGAGGATCGTTTTTGTAAATTTACAAGAAAAAAGGTGGTGCCGGAGGTGGGACTTGAACCCACACGCCCAGTGAAGTGCGCCGGATTTTGAGTCCGGTTCGTCTGCCAATTCCGACACTCCGGCTTGAGTGGCTTTCACCATTCTAGCCGATTTTGGATGCGGCCTTGGCCCCGGCGGCTACTTTCTTGGCGGACTCGACGCCGCGGACGGGGAGCGACGGATCGGTGAGCAGGCCGATCTGTTTGAGCACCGAGGCCTGGTCCCAATAGATGTGTTCGTGCGCGAGTTGTCCGTCGCGGAAACGCACGATGGCCACCAGTGCTATTTCGACGTGCGCGTTGGTGGGGGCAATGCCGGGCAGCATCCACGGCATCTCCTGCGTATGCGTGAAAGAGAAAATCATTTCGTCCACCAACTGGTCGTCGCCCACGGTGCGGGAGATGGGCGTGAGCGTGGTGTCGGGCGGCATGCTGGGAATGAAATCGCGCGAATAGAAATGGCGCAGCGCGCTTTTACCGAAGCCGCCGGTCATCACAGGGACGTGGTTTACATAGGCGTCTTCGACCATGGTGGCGAGCGTGGCTTCGGTGTCGCGGGTGGCGAATTCATGCTTCGTGTGTTCTTCCCAAAGCTTGGAGAGATCGACTGGCGTCATCTATTGTTTCCGTTTCTTTGTCGACTTTGCGGCGGAGCCGGCGGTGAGTGCGCGCAAGCGGGCCTGCGCTTTGGGCACGTTGACGTGCTTGGGATATTGCTTGATGAATGCGCGGTAGGCGGCGATGGCTTCTTTGTCGCTGCCTCCCTTTTGATATTCGACGCCCTTCATGTACATGGCGTCGGCGGCTTTGGGACTGTCCGGGTAACGCTCGACCACCGCCTGAAAGACTTGCGCGGCGTCATCATATTGTTCGCCGTGATCGTAAATCAAGCCCATGTAGTACTGGCCTTCGGGGGCGTTGGCGTCGTCCGGAAAATACTTCAGGAAGTCGGCGAACTCGGCTAGCGCTTGCTTGTCTTTCGCAGCGGTGTAGTCGCGGACGGCCTTCTTCCACAGGGTTTCGGCGGTGACACCGGCGGGCGCAGCGGGAGCGGCCGGAGTCGC
Source organism: Bryobacterales bacterium (assembly GCA_963745995.1). GTDB lineage: Bacteria > Acidobacteriota > Terriglobia > Bryobacterales > Bryobacteraceae > Palsa-187. The sequence continues at coordinate 434,624 of CAVUZF010000003.1, read as the reverse complement.
GCTGGCGGCGGGCGGGGGCGGCGCCACGGCTGGCGTGTTCAGCGTGCGCACGGCGCTCGATATATCGGCGAGCTTGTTGTCGAGCGCCGCCAGGCGGCGCATGAAATCCGCCAGATTCTCGCGCACGGCGCGCATCTCGTCGGCGGATTGATCGATCTTGGTGCCCAGTATCGCGATGGGGGCTTCCACTTTGGCCTGCTGCTCGTTGAGCCGGTCCGTGAGCGTGCGCTGCAAGGTTCCGGCGGCGATCGAAACGCTGTTGGATTGTTCCAGGGCCTGGCGGATCAAGCCTTCGAGCGCAGCCATCTTTTGATCTTGCGAGGCCTGCAACTGCTTCACTTGATCCTGCAACTGCGCGACGTCGCGCTGGATGGAAAGAATATCGTCGCGTTTCTGGCCCAGCAGAAGCACCGGGCTCAGCGCGAGGACCAAGAGACAGGTCGGGTTTCGCATGATTTTCAATCCCCAGTTTATTCGGTCTCGGCTTTGGCGTCGAGGTAAGCCTGGCGGCAATCCAGAATCAGTTTGCGCGCATCGATGGGGCCGCGCCAGCCTTCGATGCGGGTTTCCTTGCCTTCGAGTTCCTTGTAGATGGTGAAGAAGTGCTCGATCTCGCGGCGCATGTGCGGCCACACTTGATCCACGGTAGCGATCTCGGAATAGCGGGGGCTGCTTTTGGGAACAGCCAAAATCTTTTGATCGCGCTCGGAGGAATCTACCAGCTCCAGATAACCCAGGGGACGAACTTCGATCAGGCAGCCGGTGAAGCTGGGCTCGGACATCAAAGTGAGGACGTCGAGCGGATCGCCATCGTCAGCCAGCGTGCCGGGGACGAAGCCATAGTCGCCGGGATAATGCAGCGGTGAATACAGCGGGCGGTCCAGACGGAAGACACCCAGCTTGCCGTCGTACTCGTATTTATTGGCCGAGTTCTTGGGGATCTCGACTATCATGCGGATGACCTCCGGCGTTTCCGGGCCGGGATCTAAATCGTACAAATTCGCCATGTAATTCCACTGTAGCAGCCGTGCCCCCATATAATGGTGTTTTGGAACTTGAAAAAATATTGCTGCGGAAAGTGGGCGAGGCCGTTACGCGCTTCAAGATGATTCGCGATGGCGATCGCGTGGCCGTGGCGCTGTCGGGCGGCAAGGATTCCGTCACCATGCTGGAGGCGCTGCTGCTGTTGAAAGAGCGCGCTCCCATCGATTTCACGGTGTGCGCATTTACGGTGGAGCAGGGGAAATTTTTACGACCGATCCAGCCGTTTGGTGAATATCTGAAAGCTCGCGGCGTGGACTGGACTTATCATACCGACAATCCTTCCATCCGTTTGATCGACGAGCAGCCGGATCATGGGTGCGATTTATGCAGCCGCTACCGGCGCCGCGCGGTGTATCAGATTGTGCGCGGCCTCGGCGCGAATGTGATCGCGTTCGGCCACACTGCCGATGATTTCTGCGAATCGTTTTTGCGCAATGCTTTGTTCACGGGGCGGATCAGTGCGCTGCCGCCGATCACGTATTCGCGCCAGCGCGATTTCCGTCTGATCCGTCCGCTGGTATACGTCACCGAAGACCTGACCACGCGTTTCGCGGAATCGCTGGGCGCGCCGGTCATCCCTTGCGGTTGTTCGCAGCGCACGGGCACGGTGCGGCGGACATTACGCGATATGTTCGGAGAGCTCGAAAAAGAGCATCCGCATTTGAAAGAAACGATGCTCTCGGCGATGGGCAATATTCAGACCGGACGATTGCTCGACCCGCGCTTTTTGGATCTTGACGGTGCGACTGAGACCGAAATTGGGGACAGTAACCCCTTCGCGATCCTTCAGTCCGCTGACTAGCCCGTAAGGGGTTGCTGTCCCCGATTTCCCTAGCGCAGCAAGTCTTCAAGCTTGACGCGTTCGTCGGTTTTCGAATCGCGATACTTCACGATGACTGGCGTGTAGAGCGAAATTCCCCAGTCTTTTCCCTGCCCTTTGCTGATGGGGCGCGAGCCGGCGACCACTACCGCGCCTTCGGGAATCACCAGCGGGTCTTCGTCGGTGGCCGTCAGCACTTCGCCGCGGACTACGTCATACACCGGCGTCGAGCGCGTCAAAATCACGCCGCTGCCGAGCACGGCACGTTCCTTGACGATGGTGCCTTCGTAGACGCCGCAGTTGCCGCCGATCATCACGTGATTTTCGACGATCACGGGCATCGCGCCCACCGGTTCCAGCACGCCGCCGATCTGCGCGGCTGCGGAAATATGGCAGTGGCCGCCGATCTGCGCGCAGCTTCCGACCAAGGCGTGCGAATCGATCATGGTGTTATTGCCGACGTACGCGCCGACGTTGACGAACATGGGAGGCATACAAGTCACGCCGCGCCCGATGTAGCAGCCGTCGCGAATGCTTGATCCGCCGGGCACGATGCGCACCGCGTCGTCGGCGCTGAATTGACGAACCGGGTAAGTGGCCTTGTCGAAGAAGGGCTGGCGCGAGCGGTCAATCGACATATCGACGATCGCGCCCATGCGGAAGCCCAGCAGGATTCCCTTCTTCACCCACGGCGTCACGCGCCAACCGTTTTTGGCGAAGGCGTCGGGCTGGGCCGCGCGCACCTCGCCCAGGTTCAGCTTGTGCTTGAACTGGTAGAAGAGGTCAAAATGTTCTGGAGTGTAACTGGGTGGTTTGTGGTCGAACAGGTGTTCGATCTCAGTTTGCATTTCTGCTCCCGGCCCCCGCGAGTGCGCCAGCGAGCAGCCCTACTTGCTTCAGTACCACTTCAATTCGAGCCTGCGTTTGCGGCAGCGGCGGGCACATAGGCAGGCGGTAAACCGGCTCGAGCAAGCCCATCATTGCCATCGAGGCCTTCACCGGAATCGGATTCGATTCAGCGAAATTCATTTCCATGAGTGGGAACCACTGGCGCTGCAGTTTGCGCGCGCCTGCGAAGTCGCCGGACATGGCGGATTGCACCAGCTTGGTCATTTCGCCCGGGATCTGGTTCGAGACTACCGAGATCAAACCGCGTCCGCCGAGCGCGCATAGCGGGATGGTCAGCGCGTCGTCGCCGCACAGCACGTCGAAGGAGTCTGGCAGGTTGTGGCACACCGCCGCCATTTGGCTGATGTTGCCGGAGGCTTCTTTCACTCCGCAAATATTTGGGATCTCTGAGAGACGTTTCAGCGTGGACGTTTCGACGTTGACGCCGGTGCGGCCGGGTACGTTATAAACAATGATCGGCAGCGGAACGGCGTCGGCGATGGCTTTGTAGTGGCGATACAGACCGTCCTGCGTGACCTTGTTGTAATAGGGCGTCACCGAGAGCAGTCCGTCGACGCCCAGGTGTTGCAGCTCCTTCGCGAGCTCGATGACTTCGGCCGTGTTGTAGCCGCCGGCGCCGCCGACCACGGGAACTTTGCGGCTGGCTTTTTGTGCTTCTTCGACCGTGATCTCGACCACGCGCAGGTGTTCGTCGCGCGTGAGCGTGGGGCTTTCGCCCGTGGTGCCGCAGGGCACCAAGAAGTTGATGCCTTCGCGAATCTGGCGCTGGACTAACTTGCGCATGGTCGCTTCATCCAGAGACAGATCCGATTTGAACGGAGTCACCAGCGCTGTACCGCATCCTGAAAACATAAGTCACCTCTTAGAAAATAAAACGTCGCTGAACTCGAACACGCCTTGCTTCCCCACAATCCATTGTGCCGCTTTAAGCGCCCCCCGTGCGAACCCTTCCCGCGACCGCGCGGCGTGGCGCAGAGTGATGGTGTCGGCCGCGGAATCGAAGCCAATCTCATGCGTTCCCGGGTGGCGGCCTGCGCGGCTGGAACTTACATCAATGTGGCGCGCGTAGCCGGCGGCCTTCATCTCTTCCACCAGCTTGATCATGGTTCCGGAGGGCGCGTCTTTTTTGGTGTCGTGATGGATCTCCCAGGCCCACGCGCCATATTCTTTCTCATCCGCCAGCAGTTTTGCGGCTTCGCGCACCACTCGCAGGAATACGTTGACGCCTACGGAAAAATTGGGACTCCACACCAGCGCGCTGCCGTTCTTTTCCACCGCTGCACGCGCGCGGTCGATGTGCGGGAGCCAACCGGTAGTGCCCACCACAATCGGCAATTTCATGGCGGCAAGCTTTTCAATATTGCTCACGGCGGCTTCGGGCGTGGTGAACTCGATGGCCGCGTCGGCGCCCGCGGCTTTAGCGAAATCGTCACCGATATCGATGGCGACTATCGACTGGAAGCCGTACTCCGGCGCCAGTTGCTCCACCATTCGACCCATCTTCCCGTAACCGATGATCGCCAGTTTCATTTTTCAAACGCCGCCGGGTCGGGATTGGTGAAAAACTCCCGGTGGAGCGATTCTACCGCGCCTTTCAAGTCCGCCGCCGCTACCACCACGCTGATATTCAGCAGCGATGCACCTTGCGAAATCATGCGCACGTTAATGTCTTTGAGGCCGGCGAAAGCGCGCGAGGCGACACCGGGCGTGTGGCGGATGTTGTCGCCGACCATGCAGACGATGGCTTGGTTTTCTTCCACCGTGACGTCGGCGAACTCTTCGATCTCCTTTGTGATCGCTGCGAGCGAATTGGTGTTATCGATGGTCAGCGACACGCTCACTTCTGAGGTAGCCAGCATGTCGACCGGCGTTTCGTAGCGGTCAAAGATCTCGAAGATGCGCTTCAAGAAGCCATGCGCCATCAGCATGCGCGTCGAGACAATGTTGACCAGCGTGATATTGCGTTTGCACGCGATCGAGCGGATGGGACTGGTCGAGCGCGGGGCTTCCGCAGTGATCAGCGTCCCTTCCACTTGGGGGCGGCGCGAATTTAGAATGCGCACGGGGATATTTTTTTCGATGGCTGGCAGTACTGTCGCCGGGTGCAACACTTTTGCGCCGAAGTATGCGAGCTCGGCCGCTTCCGCGAAGGAGCACTGCTTCACGCGGTAGCCGCCGGGCAAGATGGTGGGGTCAGAGGTCAGCATGCCGTCGACATCGGTCCAGATCTGGATCTCTTCCGCGCCAATGCCCGCGCCTACGATGGATGCTGTGTAATCCGACCCGCCGCGGCCTAGCGTGCTGGTCACGCCGCCTTCGGTCGAGCCGATGAAGCCGCCCATCACCACTACGTGCTTCGCCGCGAGCGGTGGAATCGTATTGCATGTGCGGCGGTATGTTTCCGCGAAGAGAGGCGCGGCTTGGGTGTGGCGGCGATCGGTCACGATTACGGAGCGCGAATCCAAATGTGCCGCGTCGATTCCCAGGCTGCGGAAGCGCGCGGTAACGATGATGCTCGACAGCCGCTCGCCAAAAGCGGAGACGGCGTCGGTAGCGCGCGGCGTCATCTCGCCCATCACGGCGATGCCCTTCACTAGTTCCGCTAATTCCTGAAAATGGGCGTCGACCTGATCTTCCACGCCTAGGCCCGCTGATTCCTTTTTGTGAAAGTGGTGCAGCTCTTCGAGTAACGTCAACGCGGTCTCGCGCTGGCCCGTTACGGCGGCGTCGGCGATGGCCAGCAGTTTGTTGGTGGTCTTGCCCATTGCAGACACCACTACTACCGGCCGCCGCGCGAGTTGTCCGCGCACGATGCCGGCAATACGTTCGATGGCTTCTGCCGATTCGACGGACGTGCCGCCGAATTTCATCACGATCATCTTTTTGCTGCGGCTCCTTGCAGGAGTCCTTTCTCGACCATCACCTCGGCGATCTGCACGGCGTTCAGCGCTGCGCCTTTTAACAACTGGTCGCCAGCCACGAACATCGCGATCGATTTGCCGCTTGGGTCGCTGGTGTCCTGGCGGATGCGGCCTACTAATACGTCGCCTTGTCCGGAGGCGTCCTTGGGCATGGGGAAATAATTATTCACAGGATCGTCGATCAGTTTGACGCCGGGCGCGGACGCCAGGATCTCGCGCACTTCGGCGGGCGTGATGGGCTTCTCGCATTCGAACGTGAGTGCTTCGGAATGCGCGCGCAGCACCGGCACGCGGACACACGTCGCGCTGATGCGAATCTCGTTGTCGCCGAAAATCTTCTTGGTCTCCTGCACCATCTTGGTTTCTTCTTCGTTGTAGCCGGTGGCGGGATCGATCTTCGAATTGTGGCTGAACAGATTGAATGCGTAGGGATGCGGCAGTACGGTATTCGCATACTCGCGATCTTCTAAATGCGCTCGCGTCGACTCACGCAACTCTTCCATCGCCGCAGCGCCCGCGCCTGAAGCGGCTTGGTAAGTTGCGGCGATCAAGCGCTTGATGCGGTTCTTGCGATGAATCGGCCACAGCGGGACGATGGCGATAATGGTCGAGCAATTCGGATTCGCGATGATGCCGTTGTGCCCCGCGATGGCCTCCGGATTGATTTCCGGAATAACCAGCGGCACTTTGGGATCCATGCGGAATGCGGACGAGTTATCCACCACCACCGCGCCCGCCTGCGCCGCGATGGGCGCGTACTTTTTCGAGATCGATCCGCCGGCACTGAAGAAGGCGATGTCGATGTTCGCGAAGCTGTCTTCGGCCAACTCCTCCACCAATACGTCATGCCCTTGAAACCGCATGGTCTTGCCGGCTGAGCGCGCCGATGCTAACAGACGCAGCTCGGAAACCGGAAATTTACGGTCTTCCAGCAAGCGCAGAAATTCGACGCCCACCGCTCCGGTGGCGCCCGCAATCGCGACTTTGTATTTTTCGTTCATGGTTTTAACAGTTGCCTCGCTATCGTTTGATACGTTTCAATCGCCGCCACCAGTTCACGCTTCGCAATGCGCTCTTGGTCGGTGTGGGCGACATGAATACTTCCTGGCCCGAACAAATACGGCGTCCCCCAGGCCCCGTTGAACGCGGGAATGTCGGTGGTGAAAGCCACCACTGTCGTCTCCAGACCCGGGATCGATCCCATGTGTACTGCAGGAATGCACAGGACTTCCTTCGCTTCCGCTTTCCCGGCGACGGCCTCGGCCACCGCGCGGCGCGTGCTGTCGCCATCGTCGACCAGGCGAATGAAAACTTCGGCCATGGCATGATCCGGAATCACATTAGGCGCGCGGCCGCCTTGGATGGTACCGATGTTGAGCGTGCTCTGCCCCAGCACGGGATCGCTCGGCAGCGCAATCTTGCGGACACGCTCCAGCGCGTCGAGCAACTTGTCGATGGCGGATTCGCCCAGATGCGGGTACGCCGAGTGCGCCATCTTTCCTTGCGCTAAAACTTCAAAGCGCAGCGCGCCTTTAGATCCCAGCACCAGCTTGCTCTCCGTGGGCTCGCCGTTGATCACATACTTGCTGCCGCGCGGATCTTTGGCCGCGGCCAGCGCTCCGGCGCTGTTGCGTTCTTCGCCGACGACAAACAGCAGCGCAGCGCGCCGCTCACCCTCGGCCAGCAGCGCCTCCACGGCGAAGATCATCGACGCGACGATTCCTTTGGTGTCGCAGGCGCCACGGCCCCAGATGAATTCGTCATCTTCGCGCGACGGGAAAAACGGCGGGACCGTGTCGATGTGCGTCGAGAGCGTCACCACCGGCGCGTCCCAATATGCGAGTACATTGTAGCGATGCGGCTCCACTTCGATGCGCTCAACGTGGCCGCCGGTGCGCGCGGCGAGCGCCGACAGGTAGTCGGCCAGATACACGCCGACCTGCTCCTCATTGGGCGTTACCGAATCGATATCGATCAGCGCGCGCGTTAATTCAAAAGCATTCATAACTATACTCGGGGGATAGGAGGAGGCGGGGTGCGCGGCGGCCGGTGAGCCCGGACCTTATATAGACAGCTTTTGCCGCTTCCCGATAGCGCTCCACCCGGCCCGTCGCATTTCTACGTTCCGAATGACAGTGGGCCGGTGTTGACCAGACCCCCCAACCGCAGCGCGCCGAATCTTTTACGCCGCGATTTCGGCAAGGCTGCCCCTTTCACCAGACGCTCCGGGATTCGCCGGAATTGCGCACCGGGCTAGTGATGGCCCTCGCTCCTCTACCAAGATCTCTCTCAGAATAACATGCGGGTCAACGGCTGCGCTCGACTACTTCGGGGACCGGGAAAACTACGTAGGGGTTGTTGGCGTCCACTTTCGTGATGGTCAGATCCAGCACCGTCGCGCCTTGCTGCTTCTTGACGATGTGCATGGGAAAAAGAACATCGCTGGTGATTTCGCCGAGATCTTTGTAGTCCGAATAGGTAATTTCCGTCTGCGGCGTTTCCACCCGCACCAACTGGTTTTTGCCATTGAGAGTCGCCTTGACGGTGACGCCCATCAGAGGAAAAGTGATGACGGTGGCAGCGATGTGCGTGATCTGGGCATTCGCGCCGGCGCGTTCGGCCATTTTGAGTACGCCGAAGGGAGTGGTCCAGAGTTCGAATAGACGGTCCTTGACCGCTTCCGGCGCGGGCGTAGCAGTGCTGCCGGGGATGAAGCCTGCGCCGGGCACGGATTCGTTCCACGCATGCTCGCCGCTCACGACTTGAATTTGCCGCTGGCCGGCGCGTGTGATGTCGACACGCATCGCGGGGACGGCATAGCTGATGCTCGCGTGATAAGCCGCGGTGCCGGTGCCCCAATATTCCACAGTGTTGATGGCGTCGATGCGCTGCGGGCCGCGGATCATGCCGAGCGCGTACTCGGCGGTCTTGATGGTGGCGGCTGCGTCTTGCGCATGGGCAATCAGTGGCAACAGCGCAACCAGAAAGTAGCGGCGCATCGCCTAGTGATGTTCCTTAGTGACCAGATGCGACAGATCGCGCTCCACGCAGGGCAGCGATTCCGCGAGCTCGGCCAGCGGATCGGGGTTCAACTTCTGCACGCGCTGATTCATCACCCAGGGTTTCAGCAGCACGTCGGGATCTTCGACGGTGGCTTGCCAGATCAGATTGTTGCCTTCGCGGCGCAGGCGCTCGATCACGTGCAGGTTCTCGCTGTGAAAGTAACCTCCGATCTCGAGCCAACTGCTGTCGTTGAAACCGATGGTATCGACCACCAGCGTGTCGCCTTCCCAGTGGCCGATGGATTCGCCCTTCCAGGTGCCGTCGAGATCTTGCAGGGGCGTGTGCTTGCGGCCGTCCGTCGGGATCACGCGGTACGGATCGCCCCAGCCCTGCGCGGGCGGACTCACATACAAGAACACGACTTGCTTGGGCGTCTGCACGATTTGCGCGGGTGGACCGATGCGAGGAACGCCTCCGGGCATGCAGCCATAAGAAGGATCGGATTCGTTCTCGCTCTGGTCGAGCTTTTGAATTTTTTCCCAGTACTCGGGTTTGTAAATGGGCTTGTTGGGATTGGCCCGGCGAATCAGCGTGCCGTCGCGTTCGAAGTTCAGCAGCGTGCCATCGCGCGCGGGTAGATTCGTGACCAATGGATCGTCGGATTTGATGTGCGGACCGTTTACGGTGGTGCCGTTCCAGACACCCGTCAAGTCCACCTGGGCTCTCGCGTCCACTGAAAGAACCAACAGCAACGCCGCTAGAAAGGATAGCCGCATGATCGCCTCCTATTTGTTGTCGCTCGGGTCGCCGCTCCAGATGGTGAACTTACGGCCGTCAGGAAGGCTCACATCTTTGATCAACGCGAAATCGGTGCCGTCCTTGGCGAGCACGCCGTTCACGCTGACGGTGTCGCCCACTTTCAAGCCGCCGCGGTCCGCGCGGCTGAGTCCCGCCTTGCGCAACGCACCCGGGCCCGCCATCTCAAAGGACCAATGCTTCACTTTCCCGGCGCCGTCGGTGACGTCGAGGTACAGATAGGAATGCGGATTGATCCACTCTACTTTGGTCACGACTCCAGTCACGGTGATGGGTTTCGAGAGGTCGAACTCCGCTTGCACCGAGTGATGCGCCAGCAGCGGGACGCCGGCCAAGAACAACATAAAAGGTATGAAGTGTTTCATTGCACAGGTCTCACTTGTATCACGCGGATTGTATCAACTGCGGAAGCGCAGCGGTAGCGGAGGCGCGCCAGGAGAGATCCACCTGCGCCGAAACCGGCGTCTCCGCGATGTTGATCTCGACCACCTTCGCGCCGGCCGATTGCGCCAACTGTACCAGCCCCGCGGCTGGATAAACCAGAGCGGACGTTCCAATCACCAACAGCACTTGCGCCGCGCGCGCGGCTTCGACGGCGTTGCTCCATACGTCTTCGCGAAGCCCTTCGCCGAACCACACGACTCCGGGACGAGCCATCGCGCCGCACTCGCACTTCGGCGGAAGCTCCGGGAGCGAGGCCCGGCCATCGCGCCATTCGCGCTCACAGGCAGTGCAGCGCAGCGTCCAGATATCTCCGTGGACTTTCAGGATTCGCCGGCTGCCCGCGCGGTCATGCAAGCCGTCGACGTTCTGCGTAGCCAGCGTGAAGCGCGGCAGGCGCCGTTCGAGTTCCGCCAGAGCGGCGTGTCCAGCGTTGGGCTCCGCGGTGGCGATGATACCGCGCCGCCAGTTGTACCATTCCCAACTCAGATGCGGATCGCGCGCGAAGGCTTGCGGCGTGGCCAGATCCTCGGCGCGATAGCTGCGCCATAAACCACCGGGCCCGCGGAAGGTAGGAATGCCGCTCTCCGCTGAAATCCCCGCGCCCGTCAGAACGGCAACCGACTCGGCATTTGCCAGCCACTCGCGAACGGTTGCGGCGTGATTCGTGGGCATGCGGTCCAATTATAGGACTCAGGTACCAGCCAGCCTGCGATACACTATCTCTAATCGTCGTGGACACGTTAGGACGCTATCAGATCTTGGGTGAGCTAGGCCGTGGCGGCTGCGGCGTGGTGTATCGCGCGCTCGATCCGGGCATCGGCCGCACTGTCGCCATCAAGACCATCCTGACGGATGCGAAATCCGCTTCCGGCGCGGCATTGCGCGAGCGTTTTCGTCGGGAGGCGCGCTCTGCCGGCATCCTGTCGCATCCCAACATCGTCACCATTCACGATTTCAGCGAGAGCGGCGACATCATGTTCATTGCCATGGAATTCATCCAGGGGCAGACGCTGGGCGAGAAGATGGCGGAGAGCGGTCCACTGCCGTTGGATTTGGTGCTGCCGGTGGTTCGCGGCGCGGCCGATGCCCTGGATTACGCGCACGCCAACAACATTGTGCACCGCGACGTGAAGCCGGCGAATCTCATGCTGACGTCGAGCGGGATGGTGAAGGTGACCGACTTCGGCATCGCCAAGATGCTCGACGACGAGATTGGCTTGACCAGCACCGGCATGGTGATCGGCACGGCGCAATACATGTCGCCGGAGCAGATCGCGGCCAAGCCCTCCACCGGGCGTTCGGATCAGTTTTCGCTGGCCGTGATTGCGTATGAAATGCTCACCGGCCAGAAGCCTTTCCAGGGGAATTCGTGGGCCAGCGTGATGCATCAGATCATGAGCGTCGATCCGCCGCCGGTCAAGCAGCACCGCCACGATCTGGGCGACGAAGTTACCACGGTGCTGCGCAAGGCGCTGGCCAAAGATCCGGACGCGCGCTACGCTTCCTGCCGAGAGTTCGCCGATGAATTGTCCTACGCGGTGACCGGAGTGACGATCCAGCGGACCATGCCCATGCCGATCAGCGAGGCGATGAAACAGCCGTTGCCGCCTCCGCGCGCCGAACGTTTGGCGGAGACCGTGATGATGGTGCCCACCGGCTCTGCTGGGACGCCCGACACGGGGCAAAAATTAGTAGCACCGCTGAGTACGGCTGCGGCGCCGCCTTCGCCCGCGAAACAGCGCTCCGTGCTGGTACCGATTCTGACGGGCGTTGCCGTGGTGGTGATCGTAGCAGTGGCGGCTTGGCGGCTCACGTCGCGTCCCGTTACCGCTCCGCCGCCGGCGGCGCCGGTAGTGGCCGTAACACCTACCGCAACACCCGCCGCAAGCCCTACCGCGACAACCACCGCGACTACCGCACCACCTGCCGCGTCCGCCGCACGGCCGAGTGCCGCGCCCGCACCGGTGGTCGCGAGCAAAACGCCGGCGCCCACTCCGGCCGCGCACAAGGAAATTTCGAATTCAGCGCCACCGCCGCCGGCCGTACAGCCCGCTCCCGCGCCCGTTCCCGCGGCAGCGACTCCCTCGGCAGCGACTCCCTCGGCAGCGACTCCCGTGGCAGCGACTCCTGTGGCAGCGCCAGCGCCAACGCCGGCGCCAGTTGTGACGGCTCCGCCGCCGGCGCCAGCTCCCAAACCAGCAGCGATCGCAAATGTTCCGGCGCCAGCGCCCGCACCGGTGGTGGTTCCGGCTGCCCCGGCGCCGGCTCCGGCTGCCAACCGAAACGTGGAGGCCGAAGAGGCCGCGCGCCGCGCCGAAGAGCAACGCAAGGCCGCCGCGGAACTCAGCGCGGGACGGCGCGCCGTCGAAGACGCCCTGAACCGCTACCGCACCGCTTTTGAAAACAAAGATTCGGAATCGCTTAAAGCGATCTGGCCCAGCTTGGGGCGCAACGAGTTGAGCGCGTTCCAGAATTTTTTCAAGATCGCGCGCAGTATTAAGTTGCAGATTCAACCCCTGGGCGAGGCCGACATTACCGCCGCTGGCGCCACCGTCCGCGCGCGCCGCACCATGGCCGCCGCCGATGAGCGCGGCCCTCTCCCGCAACAGGATCAGACCGTACGCATCAACCTGCGCCGTTCCGGAAACGGCATGGTGATCGAGTCCATTGACATCGCCGGCAAGTAACGGGGCCGGTGCACAAAACATCATCGAAGGAGAACCTAAAGAGTGTTCCGAACCCTATTTGTATTAGCCGGTCTCAGCGTGGCCGCCGTGGCCCAAACACCCGCCAACTCTTCCGCCAAGTTGGCTTTCGTGATTCCGCAACTCTTTGGCCCGGACGGCTTGACCTTGCCGAATCCCACTCACGAAGCGCACTTCGATAGTGCTTTCCAAAACAACTTCGGACCCTTTAACAGTGCGATCGGAAGTCAATTGACGTCGCTGCCGCTGCCTTCGCCGGCCTCTGGATTCACGTATTCGTTCGATCCGGCGTTGGGGGTCTACACGCGGTCGGCGCAAAGCTTCGGGCCGGTGCTCGCGGAACGCGCCGAGACGATCGGTAAAGAAAAATTCTTCGCCGGCTTCAGCTTCCAGCATTTCCGCTTCGGTACTCTCGATGGCATCAGCCTGCATAACTTCAATAGCGTGTTCCAGCATGCGCAAACTACGCCGGACCCGATCATCAAGGAAGATCTGATCACGACGAATACTTTTCTGGATACAAAGCTGGACCAGTCGACGGCGTTCTTCACCTATGGATTGAGCGACCGCGTGGACGTATCGGTGGCCCTGCCGTTCGTGAGTGCGAATCTGGTAGTGCAGTCCGCGGCCACCATCCAGCGCATTGGAACTGCCAACGATCCCACCATCCACTATTTTCTGGATTCCAACGGCAACCCGACCAATCATAAGACGTTCACAAACTCGGGCTCCGCCTCCGGCTTGGGCGACGTTCTGGTGCGCATAAAAGGCACGGCCCTAAAGACCAATCCCGCCTGGATCGCGCTCGGTCTGGACGTGCGGCTACCCACGGGCGACGCCTACAACTTTCTTGGCTCGGGCGCGCTTGGGCTCAAGCCCTTCATCGCCATTTCGGGCCGCACCAAGAGGATCACGCCGCACGTCAACGTAGGTTATCAATGGAACGATTCGAGCCCGCTGGCCGGCGATATTTTCACCGGCACTTCCGGCCACCTGCCCAATCAATTTGAATACGCCGTGGGCTTCGACGCCGGCGTGAATAAGAGATTTTCCTTCGCGGCCGACGTGCTGGGGGAGGAAATCTTTCACGCGCAAGGCGTCACGGCTTCTACCTTCACGGCGGCCAACGGAGCGCAATTCGCCAACACGACCTTTGCGCGAGAGAACGCCAACATCACCAACGGCTCGCTGGGCTTTAAGGTGAATCCGATTGGAACGCTGCTGGTTTCGTTCAACGTCCTGATCCAAATGAACGACGACGGACTGCGCGCCCGGGTAGTGCCGCTGGTCGGCTTCTCGTACACTTTCTGATCTAGATGATGCGACCCGCGACGCTCACAGCTTTGCTTGTTTCGTTCTCGTCCGCTTGGGCGTATCAGGCACCGGCGTCTGACGAGTTGACCGAGGCGCGCGCGGCATTGACCTCGGCCCGCTTCACGCAAGCGGCGGATCTATTCGCGGCCGTGATTGCCAAAGAGCCTGCCAATGCCGAAGCCTATTACGGTGTAGTGCGTGCCCTTCTGGCCGCGCGCAAGCCCACGGAAGCTTACACCTACGCCGAACAGGGCCTGCAGCGCGCGCCTGAAAACGCGCAGACCGAGGACGCCGCCGGGATCGCTCTGGTCCGCAAAGGCGAACTGGTGAAAGCGGAAGCGCATTTTCGCGCGGCGTTGAAATTGCGCGGCGGCGATCCCGCCGCTCTGCAAGGAATGGCGTCGGTTTTTGCCATCATCTCTAAATATAAAACCGCCCGCGCGCTCACATTGCAGGCGTACGCGCAAGCTCCCCATGACCCGGTGCTGATGCGGGCCCACGCGAATACGCTTAAAGGCGCGGATCGCATCCAGGAACTCGAACGCGTGCTGGCACTGCTCGATCCCTCGAGCGAAGAGGCGCGCGATCTGCACGCGCGCATCGCTGCCGAAATGGCGGCGGCTGGACGGGAACTGCGGCGCCTCATCACGCCTTATGAATCCACACGCGTGAAGATGTTCTGGATTATGGATGGCCTGAACAAGCGCCGCGGCGTCCACCTGCGCGTGCAGTTCAATCAGCGGCAGACGCTCCGGCTGCTCTTGGATACCGGCGCGTCGGGCATTTCCATAGCGCCCAAGGCTGCTGAAAAAGCGGGGCTGCAAGTTCTGGGAGGCGAGGGGAGCGATGCCAAAGGGATCGGCGACGATAAGGCCGGCATTGCTTTCGAATATCTGGCAGCGGAGGTCCGCGTCGGAGACGTCGCCTTCGCCGATTATCCGGTGTCAGTCTTCCGGGGAGCGCAGTCGGCGGATTTTGACGGCTTGATCGGCGCGGACGTCTTCCGCCAGTTTGTGATCGGAATCGATTTCACCGGCTTGGAACTTTCGCTCGACACGCGGCCGGGCGCGCTGACAGATCAGGACGACGCTGCCGATGCCGCCGACACGGTTCCCAAAGGTTTTTTCCGCGTGTTGCGCTTCGGCAACCATTTGGCGCTGCCCACATCGGCCAACGGCGAAGCGCCGGTTATTTTTCTCATTGACTCCGGCGCCACGCATAACTTAATCGACACGGCGGTCGCACGGAAGTCCAGCAAGATTTATAAAGATGACCGCGCCATCGTCAAAGGCGTGCAGGGCAAAGTCGCCGAAGTCAATCGGGCCAACGACATTTCGCTGGCATTCGCAGGCTTCCGCCAGAGCAATCCCGACCTGCTCGCGATCGATCTGACGAAAATGAGCGACGACATGGGTGTCGGCTTCGCGGGGATCCTGGGGATGCCGGTGCTGAGCCAGATGAAACTCACCATCGATTACCGCGAGGGCGTGGTTCGCATGGAACCCCAGCCGCAGCCGCTCCCCCGCTAATATTTTTTTGTAAACCAATCCCGCTGAAATACGTCGGAGGGACTGATGGCGTATGGGGGCGGACCAGTTTCGCGGCGCGACTGGCTCAGAACGGCCGCGTCGTTATGGGCCGCCTCATCCGCCCTCGCGCAAGAAGCGGCGCAAAAAGACAGTACCTTTTCCACCGACGTCAAAGTGGTGAACGTGCTGGCCACCGTCCGCAACGCCAAGGGCGAAATCGTGCGCGATCTCATGAAAGACGACTTCGCCCTCGAAGAAGACATGCATCCCCAAAGCATTCGCTACTTCGCGCGGGAAACCGATTTGCCGCTGACGCTCGGCCTACTGGTTGACGTCAGCCAGAGCCAGCGGCGCATGCTGGGAGAGGAGCGTAAGGCCAGTACCGCATTTCTGAATCAAGTTTTACGCGAAGACAAAGATCGCGCGTTCCTGATTCAGTTCGAGCGCGATGTGGAACTGGTTAAAGATTTGACTTCATCCCGCAAGGACCTGGAAGCCGGTGTCAATTCGCTGGACGCTCCGGAACTGAAGCGGCCCGGAGACGATCCGGGAAGCAGAAGCGACGGTGGCGGCCGGCGCGGCGGAGGACGCGGTGGCGGGACCTCGCTCTATGACGCCGTATATCTCGCCTCCGATGAAGTCTTGAAAAAGCAAGCCGGGCGCAAAGCCCTTATCGTGTTATCGGATGGCGTCGATCGCAGCAGCAAAACCACTCTGACCGGCGCGATTGAGTCCGCGCAGCGTGCCGATACCCTGGTCTATTCGATTCTATTCGCCGACGATCAGGAGCCGAGGGTTGGCGGCTTCGGCCCGGTATTCGGCGGGGGCGGCATGGGCCGTGGCGGCGGGAGGCGTGGCGGAAATCGGATCCCACAGGAATCGCGGCCCGACGGCAAGAAAGTTCTCGAGCGCCTCTCCAAAGAAACCGGCGGCACGTTTTTCGAAGTGTCGAAAAAGCATCCGCTAGAGGACATCTTCAAGCAGATCGACGAAGAACTGCGCAGTCAGTACAGCCTGGGCTACACGCCGGAGGCGGGCGGCAGCGGCTACCGGAAAATTCACGTCACCGTGAAGCCCAAGGGGCTGGTGGTCCAAGCCCGCGACGGCTACTACGCGGGCGCCTAAGGGGTCCGCTTTCGGTGCCCCGGTGGCCGCCCGATTGCTACACTGATTAGGGCTATTATGCTGACCAGCGCCGCCACCGATCCTGAACTTCGCGAGCTTCCAACCCGCTTGGAAGCCTCCGATCTCATTCGCGCGTTTCGCATCATGTATATGTCCCGGCGCATCGATGACCGCGAGATTCTGCTCAAGCGGCAGAACAAAATTTTCTTCCAGGTCAGCGGCGCGGGGCACGAAGGGATTCAAACCGCGGCTGGCATGGCGCTGCGCGCTGGGCACGACTGGTTCTTTCCTTACTATCGCGATCGCGCGCTGTCGCTGGCCCTGGGAATGACGGCGGAAGACATGCTGCTGCAAGCCGTCGGCGCGGAATCCGACCCGTCATCCGGCGGACGCCAGATGCCGTCGCACTGGAGTTCGGCGAAGCTGCATATCGTTTCGCCCTCATCGGCGACCGGCACGCAGTTGCTGCCGGCTGTGGGCTGCGCGCATGCGAACCGCTATCTCGATCCGGCGTCCGACGCAGTGACGCTGACGAGCGTCGGCGAAGGCGCCACCAGCGAAGGCGAGTTCTGGGAAGCCATCAATGCGGCCTGTCTCGAATCGCTACCCGTGATCTTCCTGGTGCAGGACAACGGCTTCGCGATTTCGGTGCCGGTGGAGCATCAAACTCCCGGCGGCGATATTTCGAGGCTGGTATCGAGCCATCCCAACCTGCGCAGCTTCCGCTGCGACGGAACTGATTTCGTGGCGTCCTACGGCACTTTCGCCGAGGCCGTGAATTACTGCCGGCGCGAGCGCAAGCCGGCGTTTGTGCACGCTTTCTGCACGCGCCCTTATTCGCATTCGCTTTCCGACGACGAGAAGCTGTATAAGACCGCAGCCGAGCGGGCCGACGAAGCGCGGCGCGATCCGGTGACGACCTTTTCCGATTACCTGGTGTCGAGCGGCGTCCTCACCCGCAACGCTCTCGAACAGTTGATGCAGGAGGTCGACCTCGAAATTCAGGAAGTGACCGAGCGCGCGCTGAAGGCTCCGCAACCGCACAAAGGTTCCGCGCTGCAGTACCTGTATTCGGAGGATGTCGATCCCACGTCGAGCGCCTTCGAGACCGAAGCCAAGTGTGCCGGCGATCCGCGCACCATGGTCGACACCATCACGCTTACCATCAGCGAAGAGATGGCGCGCAATCGCAACATCGTCGTATTCGGCGAGGATGTGGCCGATTGCAGCCGCGAGGAACATCTCAAAGAAGTCAAAGGCAAAGGCGGCGTTTTTAAAGCCACCCAGGGCTTGCAAACGGCGTATGGTTCGCGCCGCGTGTTCAACGCGCCCATCGCCGAAGCCGCCATCGTGGGACGCGCGTCGGGCATGGCGATGCGCGGGTTAAAGCCCGTGGTTGAGATTCAATTTTTAGATTACATCTGGCCCGCTATGATGCAGATCCGCGATGAGTTGGCATCCCTGCGCTGGCGCTCGAATAACGCTTGGGCGGCGCCGCATGGTGATTCGCGTGGCGACCGGCGGATACCTCAACGGCGGGGCGATTTATCACAGCCAGATCGGCGGAATCCGTGTTCACGCACATCCCCGGCATCCGCGTGGTTTTTCCATCGAACGCTCTAGACGCCTGCGGGCTGCTGCGCACGGCCATCCGCTGCGAAGATCCGGTGCTGTTCCTGGAACACAAGCGCCTGTATCGCGAGCCATACAATCGCACGCAGCACCCGGGCCCCGATTACCTGATTCCCTTCGGCAAGGCCAAGGTGGTGAAGCCGGGCGCGAACCTGACTATCGTGACTTTCGGAGCGCTGGTGCAGAAGTCGCTGCAGGCGGCGCTGCAGATTGAGCAGCAGAATCCGCGCGCGTCGGTGGAAGTGATCGATCTGCGGACGCTGAATCCTTACGATTGGGCGGCCATCCAAGCGTCGGTCGAAAAGACCAGCCGCGTGATGGTGGTGCACGAAGACACGCTCTCCTGGGGATTCGGCGCGGAGATCTCGGCGCGCATCGCCAGCGAACTGTTCGGACGGCTGGACGCTCCGGTGGGCCGCATCGGCGCGCTCGACACCTGGATCGGCTATGCGCCTTCGCTCGAAAACGAGATTCTTCCGCAAGTGGAGAATATCGTCGAAGAAGCCGCGCGCATTTTGGCCTACTGATTAAGCCAGGCGGCGGACCACTGTGAACGGAAGCGTCACCACCGCCCACACCAGCTTCAGCGCTCCTTCGACGGCGATGCCGACCAGCCGGAACGGCAAAAGAATCAGCCACACCATCGGATAAAGCAGCAGCGCGAGGATGGCCAGCGGCCAGCACACGATAAAGAGCAGGCACCACAGCAGGAAAGTGAGCATGGTAGGTTCCTGCAATTGGTTACGAAAGCGAGGTGGAAAAAGTTCCCCAGTCAGCGCGGAGCCGGCCGCATGTCTTCGGACGTAAAGCGGAGCTCGCGGTCGAGCACCAATTCCATGGTGGTCCCCGGCGGCAGCACCACTCCAGCGCCCCGCGAGCTGAGTACGCCGGCGAGTCCCGCGGCGGCACCGGCTGCGGCGCCAATGCCCGCGCCTAATCCGTAGTGCCCGGTTGCAGCGCCGGCGATGGTTCCGATGCCGGCGCCAGCGGCCGTGGTTTCTCCGACGGTCTTGATGTCCCCGGCTTTGTCGCCTTCGCCCTCGATGCGGCCTTCGGAGCGGTCGAGATTCCCGCGCGTATCGGCGCTGGCGGCGCGCGAGCGGAAGTCGCGCGTCACGCCGTTGGGCAAGGTGAGATTATCGAAGCGCAGGTTCAGCGCCGCTTTCCCTTTCACGCGTCCGGCTTCCTTGGACTCAGTCACGGTTCCGGTCACATAGCTGCCGCGCGGAATCAGCAAGCGCCCATCGACGAAGACGGGTACGGCTGTTTCGAGATAAACACGGTCTCCGGGGACCGTGCGTTTGGTGTTTACGGAACTCGTCAAGCGCAACAAAATTCGCGTGCCTTGTTCCACTACGAATTCCGTGGGCGCCGACGGCGTGGGCTGGGCCGGGATCAGGGTTCGGGTAGCGGTCACGCCCTTTGGATCGATCGGGGGCGGAGCCGAGCCCGCACGGTTATACACCAAGGTAGATTCGGTTTCGTTGCGCAGGCGCACGACGGTCTGGCGGATGGTGAGCGTGTTGCCGTCGCGCGAGCGCGTCCAGCGCTCCATCACGGTATAGTTTTGCGGCCCGCTCACGATGGTGTTCACCAGCAGCGCCGCGCCTTCCCATTTCGTGGTGGTGCCGAAGTCAGAGTCTCCCACCCGGCGCTTCTCGGCGCGGCCGTCCAAAGGATAAACGTGAACAATAGCGTTGCCAGGCCAAATGATGGAACCAGCGTCTTGCATCACCCTCAAGGTCGCGTCCACGGGAACGGAACCCTGGACTTCACTGCGCGCGGGATTGAGATTCCAAGTGCCCGAAAAATCCTGATTGGATTGCGCCGTAGCCACCTGCACAGTAGGCAACAAGGTGAGGATGGCCGCAGCAAACCAGCGCATAGACGATAATGATCGGGGATTAATCGCCGCCTGTCAAGTGATTTTCCGCAATATGCCGGAATAAGACCCGCTACTTACTTTTTGTCTTCGCTCTTTTTCTCGTGCCTGGGTTCTTTGCCCTTGGGCGGTACGCGCCGGGTCTCCCGATTAGGTGGCGTCTGGTTCGCGCGCGGCGTGACCGGCGCGGAACGCTCGACCGGCGCGGAACGCTCGGCGGGAATGCTGCGCTCGGCCGGTGCCGGGCGATCGGTCTGCTCCACGCGGCGCGGGAAGGATTCGGAAGTCTGTGGGCTGCACCGGTTGCGGACGGTTCGGACGGTTGAATGGGGCAGGTGCACCCCCCACGTTGGGCGAGGCTTGCGGGACTTGCGCCTGGCGATACTGCGGGCGCTGCTGCCCTCCCCGCTGCATCTGGTTGAGCGTCGAGCGATTCAGCGGCTGTCCCGGATTCTGCTGTAGCGCCGCTTGCTGCTGCGCAAACGGCACCGGCCCGGGAGGCGGCGTGGCGCGCGCCACCACTTGCCGGTTCGCGAGTCCCGGGGGAGGCGCGGACGACGTACGCCCTACACCGCCGAAAACCGCCGTCGCGCTCGGGAGCGACCGGAGCTCCACGCTGGATCTCCGCCGCGCCGATGGCGCCCGGCGGCACTCGCACCCCAGCTTGCGCCACTGGACGTCCCGTCACCATGGCATTCTGCGGAACCGCGGTCACCGCTCCATTCACGTTGCGGTTCGCGTAATTAAAGTTGGTGCTCGACCGGTTTACGTAAACGTTGTTATACACGTTGGTGATATTGACGTTGCGGTTCACCACCGTGTTCGAGATATTCACTTGGTTGAAATAGCGTGGACTGGCGCGGTACGCGGGCGCCCACAACTCTCCCGGGCCCCAGCGCGAACCAACCCACCGCCGCGCCTCCTCCGATCGCCAGGCTCACGCCGAAGCGCGGGCCGCCAACCCACGCGACTAAAGCCGGGGCGTACACCGGACGCACTGCGGGCGGTCCCGGCACCCACACCCACACGCCGCCAGCGTTGGCCCAGCGCCCGTAGTGAAACGGCGCGTAGCCCCACGGCGCGTCATCCACCCAGGTCCATCCCCAGGGAGCGATCCACACCCAATGGCCGTCGTGATAGGGAGCCCAGCCCGGATCGACGCGCGGCTGCCAGATCCAGCCGTACTGTTGATCTTCACGCCACACGCCGTTGGCGTCGAGATCGGCGTAGCCCGGCATGTCGCGCGAAACGTGGCGCGCGGATTCCGAGCGGTCCTCGCGGCGGTCGCGATCCATGCAGAAATTATCGAAGCCGTCGGCCACCGGAGCGTCGCGTTCATCGAACACCACCGGAGCGTCCCCGGTTCCGCTGGCGCGCACCTGTTGCCGCGCGTAAATCGGCTGCACCTGATCGCCGGCCGCTGCTTCGCCCTGCCCGGCGCGAACGGTCACCAGAGTGACGTCGCCCTGCTCGTTTACATCGACGCGGTATTCGCCGGGACGCTGCAGTGTGAACGCAATCTGCGGCGTGTCGATCTCGAAAGTCTCGCGGTCCTCCAAGCGGCGCAGACGCACGCTCAGAGTTCCGGTGGAAAGCTGCACCTGAGTGATGCTGTCATCCAGATTGATAAACGTGAAATTGGTGCGGCCGTTCAAGCGCAGCGCAGCGGAGCCCAAGTTGAGTTCGGCGCGCGACCCGGCTTCGGTCCACAGACGGTCACCGGTAGTGAGCGGGCGGTTGAGTGCGGCAGGAACCCAATCTTCCACTCCGCCGGGCTGAAACGAAACGGTGCCGGTGAGAAAGCTAAGACGCGCGGCACGGCTGGGCGGATCTTCGCCCGCCTGATTTACACCGCCCTGTTGATCCGGCCCAACGTCCGGCGGAGGCTGCGCCGGAGCGAAGCTAGCCGCGAAAAACGCCAGCGTCAAAAGAGGGAAAGGTCGAAGCCGCATATCGTCTTGATGTGAGGGTAGCCGAAAATAGTTCCGAAAGTTAAAAGGAATTCATTACTTAGATGCTCTACTTCCAGGCGGCGTAAACCGGCTTGCCTACCAGGAAATCCGGATTTGCGCCCGGACGCGGGCGGAATTTTTGCGCGCGGCCATTGGCCACCTCAGCGATGTAAAGATTACCCTGCTGATCGACGCTCGCGCCATGCATGTTGAACAGGCCTCCCGGGAAATCGCCCAGGCTTCCCCAGGAATACAGCAGATGACCGTCGAGATCGAACTTGATCACCTTAGAAGTAGTGTCGTCGAAAACCCACAGATTGCGATCGGCGGAGATATAGAGGAAGTTGACCGACGACGGCGTTGCAAAAGGCCACTGGTCCAGAAACTTGCCGTTCTCGTCGAACACCTGCATGCGGCGGTTGCCGCGATCGCTTACGTACACGCGCCGGCCGACGGGATCGACCGCGATGCCATGCACCACGTTCATATACCCGGGGCGGGTTTCCGTCGGCGGATTGCCTTTCATACCCCAGGCCAGCAAAAACTTTCCATCCTTATCGAATTTCGCGACGCGCGTGCCGTTGTAGCCGTCGGCCACGAACAGCGTGCTGTCGGGCAGCCACGCCAGAAACGTGGGGCGGTTGAAATGTTTGTCGTCGGCGCCGCTGACGCCCGGCGTGCCGATGGTTTGCACTAACGTCTTACCGTCGTGCGAAAACTTGAAGATGGCCTGGCTGTAATCGTCGACGACCCAGACGTGCTTCTCGGGATCGTAAGGATTGATGTAAACCGCATGGGCCCGCTTGATGAGCGAATCCCACTGGGTCCACTGCTCGGTGATGTTGCCGTCGGCATCGACCACTACTAAGTTGTGCTCCCAGCGCGCGTCGACGCCCTTCGTGCCTTTCCAGTATTTATCGGCGTCCTCCGGCAATTGGCCGGGCCCACCGCCTCCGGGCAGCGCGGCCACGGGGCCTTGCGAGGCGTTACGGAAGGGCACTTCCGCCACTGGAAATGACAGGCTCGGCCCGAACTGCGGCACCGGCGTGCCGGCGGGGCGCGTCAACACCGGCAGCTCGCCGCGCTGCGCAATGAAAATGCGGTTGGGACTTTCGGCGAAGATGCCCTCAACCGCCCCCCATCCCCATTTCTCGTGACCCGGCAACTGCGACATGGGTTTGGGCCAGCCGGGGACCACTTCATATGGTCCCGTAAGATCCCAACCGCCCTTTTCTCCGGGCACCGCAGCGAATCCGTAACCCGGCTTGGACTGGCCGTGCACCGCACTGGGACGAATCCACAGCAGCGCGCACGCCGCCACTAAGGTCGTCGCCGTAGTCAGGAAAAGCAGTGAATTTTTGCGCATCGATCACCTGCTAAATTAAAAGGATTCTGCCGAAACTTATTATGATACTTCCAGCGTCTATGATGCAGTCGCGCGCAGATACTGGAGTACCGGAGGAAGATGCTGAAATCGTTCCACGCCACCGCCCTGCGCAGGGTGATCTTAGGATTGTCCATGGCCGCGGGAATCGCCGCGCCCACCGCAGCAGCTCAGGAACAGATGGTGAGTCTGCGCGCCGCACCCCGACGGCATGGGCGACCGCATTCGCTCGGCGGGGCCCAATAATGCCTCCTCCGTGCAATTCGACACCGGAAACCAGATCCAATATTGGGGCGGCTCGGTTCTGCTGGGAACTACCCACGTGTACGTCATCTGGTACGGAACCTTTGACAGCGGGACGGTGGGCATTCTAAGTACTCTGCTCGGCAGCATCGGAGGCTCCCCCTACTTCAACATCAACACCGGTTATTTCGATAGCAGCGGAAACAGCGTTTCGAACTCAGTGAGTATGGCGGGAAGCGTTCAGAACAATTACAGCAGGGGCAAATCGCTGCGCAGTTCGGATATCGGGGGGATTGTATCGGACACTCTCGCCGCCGGTCAACTGCCGCTCGATGCCACGAATGGAATTTATATGGTGCTGACCGCCGGGGACGTGTCCGTTTCCGGCTTCGGAACGTCGTTCTGTGGCTACCATTCGTTCAAAACCATCAACAGCACCAATGTCCATTACGCCTTCATTGGCAACCCCTCCCCTTCATATATGGGTGTTTGCGCCCCCGGCCAGAACCAAACCAATAGTCCCAACAACAATCCGGGAGCCGACGCCATGGCCAGTACCATCGTCGCACGAACTAGAGGAGACCGTTACCGATCCTAATCTGGATGCCTGGTACGATGCGGCCGGCAATGAAATAGCCGACAAGTGCGCCTGGAATTTCGGCACCACTTATACGGTATCCAACGGCAGTCAAGCCAATATGAATCTGGGTGGAAACAATTATTTGATCCAGCAGGATTGGGTCAATGCGTGGTCGATGGGCGTAACGGCGGGTGCGCCTTGTCGGCGTCGCCGGGACCTGATTTTGCCCTGTGGGCGTCCACCGATACGCAGCCGGTTGCGGCCGGCAGTTCCACAGGCAGCTTCGTTGCCACCATCATCCCCGTGAAGGGATTTTCGGGCGCGGTCAGCTTCACCTTCAGTGGACTGCCGGCGGGTGCCGTTGCCAGCACCATCGTTCCCTCCACATCGACGGCGATGTTTCAAGTAACCACCGCGCCCACTGTGCCCTCCGGCACTTACAACTTCGGCATGACGGGCACCAGCGGCGCCATCAGCCATCCGGCCACCTTTACGCTGGTGGTAAGCGGGTCCGCGCTTTTGCCGGTGACGCTCACCGTGGGAGCCATCGGTCCCGAGCCCAGTCACGTAGCGCAGCCATACACCGTGAACTTTTCGCTGACGGCGACGGGCGGAACGCCCACCGGCCAAGTCACGGTGTCGGACGGCGCGTCCACCTGCAGCGTTCCGGTGGCGACGGGCAGTTGTGTTCTTGACGACGTCAGCCCGGGAAGCAAGACCATCACGGTGACCTACGCGGGCGACAGCAAATTCGCGGGCGCTTCCAAAACAGCGATGCACACCGTCAACTACGGCGGATCGCTGGCCGATCTGGCATCCGGCGCCGGGTGGGAAACCACCTTCACGCTGGTGAATCTAGGAGCCACGGCTACTCCGGTATCCCTCAATCTGTTTGGCGACAGCGGGAGCGCGTTGGACTTACCGTTCACGTTTCCGCAAGGCAGCAATGCGCCGCTGAACGCGTCCACCGTCAATCAAAGCATCACCGCGAACTCGGTGCTGCTGCTCGATACTACCGGCCCCTTGAGCCAGGCGTTGAGCGTGGGCTGGGGAGATGTTTCGGCCACCGGCAACGTCAATGCTTACGAGATTTTCCGCTACGGGCCCAGCGGACAGGAAGCAGTGGTGCCGATGACGACCACCCCAGGCCCCCTGATGCTGCTATTCGACAACACCAGCCTGGTGAATACGTTGGGCACGGGCATCGCCGTGGCGAATCTGGGGGCGCAATCCGCGACGGTGCCCATCACGATTAACGATGATAGCGGCGCGCAGATCGCCAGCGGATCGATTTCCCTGGCGGCGCACGGCCACACCGCGTTCACGCTCGGCGATCAATATCCCGCCACCGCCGGCAAGCGCGGCACCGTGACCTTCGTTCCGCCACCTTTTGGACAAATGAGCGTGCTGGGAATTCGCGCCAACGGCAACTCGTTTACCACCATTCCGGTGGCGCCCCCAGGAGGTACAGCGCATGGCAGCATGGCGCACATCGCTGCGGGCGGAGGTTGGCGATCGATCTTCTATGTCACCAATTCGGCGCCGCAGACTTCGAACGCCGTTACCCTGAGCTTCTTCGACGACAGCGGCAATCCACTCACCCTGCCGCTCACCTTCCCGCAAACCGGAGCCACCATGACGTCCGCCACAATGACACAGACACTAGCGGCGGGAGCGACGCTGGTGATTGAGACGCAGGGCGGCACGCAGGTCTCGCTCGGTTCGGCGCAACTGACTAGCGTGCACGGCAGCAACGGATTTGCGCTGTTCCGCTACGATCCCAGCGGACAAGAAGCCACCGCGCCGCTCGAAACTCGCAACGCCCCGGCGTACGTGCTGGCCTATGACAATACCGCCCCGCTCGCCACCGGCGTAGCGCTGGCGAATCTCTCGACCCAAAGCGCCAGCGTGGGACTGATCCTGCGCGACGATACTGGTACAGTGTTACAGACTACGTCGCTGACGCTGCCCGCCAACGGCCACTCGGCGTTTGTGCTGGGCACGAATTATCCATTGACCGCCGGCAAACGCGGCACCGTGGAGTTCGACTCCGCCAGCGCGCAGATCAGCGTGCTGGGCATTCGCGCGAATGGGAATGCGTTTACTTCAATTCCGGTGTTGACGCGCTAAAGACTCGAAGCGGGACCGACCATGACGGAATATACACGGTTGTCTTTGAACCTGCTGAAGAGGGCGGTTTCGTACTGGCCTGTCCCGCCTTGCCCGGCCTGGTCACCGAAGGCGACCAAAGACGCCATTCGCGGAAGAGTTTGCGCAAGGACCCGACTTCATAGTGCCCTTCCCTCGCGGCAAGCTTCGATCCATTCGATTTCACTCGCCGTCATCTCCGCTCGGTGTTCATCCAGATAGCGATCAATCATGGCCGAGGTTTCCGCGTCCATTGGCAGGTGATTCAGCCCGTGCAACGCCGCGAACTGACATTCTTTATACGGAAGAGCTAGGATCTGTGCCAAGACTCGCTTGCACACCGGTACCGAGTCGCGATGTTCGTCCCAGTCGCGGAAATGATCCCACCACATGTGGAACGCACTGCCGCTATAGCCGCGCGTCACCTGCAAATAGTCGCGGAACGGGGCCACCATCGCTTCTAAACAAGTCGTCTTCGCTTCTTCCGGAACCTGGTCCTTCATGAGTTCATCGAAGAAAAAGTAAGGAAACCCGAAAAGAAACCAGAGTCCTTGCTCGATCTGATCTTCCCCGTAGAGCGGCCCCACGGTTCCAAAATCCGAGAATAGCCGCGTAGCCGCCGCGACTAAAGCCACGGAATCGATCTCCGTCTCATAGCGGGAATCGCCACTGAGCAGATCCTCGTCAGAATCTCGCAGCGCGACTGCCCTGGCAAAAAAGAAGGCCGCAAACTCTGAAGACGCCAGATGCGAAGGATCTTTGTGAATATTGGGCTGTCGCGGCGGCTCGATGCGCTGAAAGGGCTCCCCGGCAACCTGCGCTTCGAGCTGCGGATCGTCCAACCCACCTAGCGCCGCCTGATCCGTGAGCCAGCGAACCTTCAAATCGTTGTAGCGATAGTTTAGAAAACGCGAAAGACGGCCGTTGGCCGAATCTGGTGGAGGCTCGGGCGCGGCTCTCCATTCGTCGACTTCAGCAAGGAGCGCCCTGGCTTTGTCCATGAGCCGGTCCGCGTCATCGAGATCTCTTTCGATATGAGAACCGACCCGTAGTGCATCACTCTCCCATCCCGATGCCCGATAAGCACCTGAGACATGGCCGAGCGCCCAGTCACGATTGCCGGAATGAGTCTCGACCGCGATTTCTTCGGCCTCTCTGAGCAGAGCCCGGCGCGGCTCAGGGTCTGAGAGAAGCAACGCCCAGGTAGTCAAAACCAACGTCTTAGTGAACGAATCTTCCAGACCGTCGGCCATCCGCCGAAGGACAGTCCCACCTAAAAGACGATATGCCAACGGAGTTATTTCACCAAAATCCTTGCGTTAAAAGAACAGACTGCTGTATAATTTTTTTGCGCCAGAAGGCCAACATGGAAATCATAGGTTAACGATATCCAATTTATGCGAATAAACGCATTATGTTTGCTCGCCACGTCCATCCTCACAAGTATTTCTACCTGTGGCGCAGCAATTGATTCGTTCACCTTCTCCTCCGGAGGGTCTTACCAGTACCCAAACTTCGGGTTCAAAGAACTATACCTCGGGATTAACCCCCAGATCTATTCCGTGGACGACGGATCTTCTTGGAACTCTGGTGCTGGCTCAACTGCGAATTACGGTCTCCAGATCACCAATGTGAATGTAATCGGCCCTACGGTCCTGTACACGTTGTCTCCGGTCACGCCGTCCCTATTTCCAGGGCTCGTCGTCTTCTCAAGTTTCGACGGCGGCAGCCATTCGACAAATGGAATCTTCAGCGCGGGAGGGCCGTTGATTCTTCAAGCAACTATTGGTTCGACTGAGGCCGTTCTATCCGGCTTTCTTCGTTTGGATAGCAACTTCGACAACGGCTACACGGGCTTTCAGTATTTTGGTTCCCCTGTCGGCGCATTAGTTCCGTTTACGGATACTTTTCGCCTCCAATCCGGAGCCTGGGATGCTAACACTTTCTCGACGAACTTCACCTATACGACTTCCGGCCAAGTAGATTTTGTGCCTGAGCCCACAACAGCCTCTATGATTCTGTGCGCTGCGTTGCTCACAACCATTCTTTGCAACAGAACTAAGCTCAATCCGTTCAAGACCCTTCATCGGTGGCTGTGACTGCGTATCCACGGAGCTCGGCATCGGGGGGTGTTGGACTGGGGCTTGCACATCTCTGGTTTTCCGACCCAAGACGGCCAAATAGATGGCTAACCTTAGCTGAGTCGCTTGAGTCGTTTGAAGCCGACCAATCCGCACAGGCCAAGGGTCATCAGCCCGACGGAAGTGGGTTCTGGAACAGCAGTGCCGTTAAGTTTTCCATTCTGGTGAACCAAGCTTCCCATTGTGAAATTTCGTCCACAGTCTCCCGTAGAATCTGGACGCCTAGAGCAGAATCGGGGTGATTGGAGGCCCAACTCGCGAAATCCAAACGCAGCGCGGCTTGTTCTTCCCCCACGCCTAATTGCCGCAATGCTCGCAAGGCTGCCTCAGGATTCGCCGAGTTTAGGAACGCTCGCCCCAATAGCTCCCAACTGATTTGGCGCTCTTCAGTGTAGGCAGGATCAAGAGGAATCCGCGTTGCAAAAGACTCCGCCATGTCCAGCAGGTCAGCGGGGCTCAGCATAGGGCTGAAAGGTTATTACGACGCCACCGCTTCTTCCGCGTGATACGAGCTGCGCACCAGCGGCCCGCTTTCAACATGCTTGAATCCCAGCTCGTACCCCAACCGCTTCAGCTCCGCGAATTCCTCCACGCTGACGTAGCGGATGATGGGCAGGTGTTTGAGCGACGGCCGCAGGTATTGGCCCAGCGTGAGAATGTCGACGTTGCTCTTACGCAAATCGCGCATCACTCGATGCACTTCTTCGAGCGTCTCGCCCAAGCCCAGCATCAACCCCGACTTCGCGGGAATCTCGGGACGCTGCTGCTTCACGTACGCCAGCATGTCGAGCGAGCGTTCGTAGCGCGCTCCCAAACGCACCTGCCGGTACAGGCGCGGCACCGTCTCGGTGTTGTGATTCAGCACGTCGGGCCGGGCTTCGAGCACCAGGTCCATGGCCGCGTGCGAGCCTTGGAAATCCGGAGTCAGCACCTCAATGCCGCATTCGGGAAGGCGCGCGCGAATGGCTTTGATGGTCAGCGCGAACAGTTCGGCGCCGCCATCCTTGCGGTCGTCGCGATTGACGCTGGTGATGACGGCGAACTTGAGTCCCAGGACCGCGCAGGCTTCGGCCACGCGGCGCGGCTCGTCGTAATCGACGGCGAGCGGTCCGCCTTTTTGCACCGCGCAGAACCCGCAGCGGCGCGTACACACGTTCCCCAGGATCATGAACGTCGCAGTGCGACGGTTCCAGCAATCGCCGATGTTGGGGCAGGCGGCGCTTTCGCACACCGTATGCAGATCGAGCTTCTGCACCAGCTTCTTCAGATTGTGATAGTTTTCGCCCACCGGCGCGGGCGCACGCAGCCAGGCCGGTCGCGGAGCACGGGGTTTGGGATCAATGCTGACAAGCACTACTTCGATTGTAGCAACTGCGCGATTCTGTTCTCGATAATGCGCGCTTCGCTGAAGCCGCGGATGCGGTCAAAGAAAGCCGGCGAGCGTTCGTAGGCGGCGCGGGGGATGAAGCCGATCAGCTCGCTCTCGGCGATGGCAGTCCCCAGGCGCGCGGCCTCCGCCTCGACCGCAGCGTACAAGTCATCCAACGCAATCCCGGCAAAGTTGGTCAGATTCATCGAGACCTGCGCGCGGCCTAGCGACGCTAGATGCAGGCCCATCGCTTTCACGAAACGGAAACCGCCGGAGGACTCGCGAATCCTGAAGGCGATCTGTTTGGCGATAGACGCGTCGGGCGTCGCTAGATTGATGTTGTAAGCGATCAGGAAATGGCGCGCGCCCACCATCGCGGCCCCCGCTGAGGGGTGCTCGGCGATATCGCCAACATCTGGCGGACGCCCGTCGAACCCCGTCCGCCGGGTTCTTTCGAGACGCTTTCGCGCAGGATCCTTAGCCGCCGCTTCGTAAAAATAGACCGGCACGCCGAAGCGCCGCCAGATTTCAGTCCCGGCGCGGTGCGCAAGCGCGACGCAATCCTCAAGCGTCGAGCCATCGAGAGGTACGAACGGCACCACGTCCGCCGCACCCACTCGCGGATGCACGCCCATATGGCGCCGCAAATCGATCAACTCCGCCGCCTTGCCAACCGCGCGCACGGCTGCTTCGAAAACCCCCTCAGCCTGGCCCGCGAAGGTGATCACGCTACGATGGTGGTCGGCGTCGGACTCGAACCCGAGGAGCGCCACGCCGGGCACTTCCTTCACCGCGCCGGCGATGGCCGCAATGGTCGCCGGCTCACGCCCTTCAGAAAAGTTCGGCACACATTCGATCATTACTGGGATCATAAAGAGTGCACACGCCGGAAGACAACCACAAGCGAACGCTGGACCGCGTTCTATCCAAGTTCGGAGTCGGCTCGCGCACCGAAGCGCGCAGTTGGATCGGCGCCGGCCGCGTCACCGTGAACGGCAAGAAGGTGCAAACGCCGGACGTGTGGATCGACCCCGAACGGGACCGCGTCGAACTCGATGGCCGTCCGCTCACAGCACGCCAAAAACAATACCTGCTGCTCTACAAACCCAAAGGCTACCTGACCACGTATAAGGACCCGGAGGGCCGTCCGACGGTTTACGATCTACTCACCGGCGTGAAGGACTTCGTGTTTCCCGTGGGCCGCCTGGACCAGGACACCACCGGATTGCTGATCCTCACCAACGATTCCGTCTTCGGCGATCATATCACTAGCCCCGAATCGAAGGTGCCAAAAACGTATCTGGTGAAGGCGTCCATTCTGCTCGACGACGGCCAACTCGACCAGTTGCGCCAGGGCCTGACGCTATCGGACGGCCCCACCCGCCCCGCGCTCGTGAAGCGCATCCGCGACGGCGCCAAATATAGCTTCTTCGAAATCACCATCACCGAAGGACGCAACCGGCAAGTGCGCCGCATGGTGGAAGCGCTGGGAGCGAAAGTGCTGAAGCTGGTGCGCACAGCGATCGGCGGAATCGAGATCGGACCTCTTGAAATTGGAAAGTATCGCCCGCTCGACGCGGAAGAACTACGAGCGTTAACCGGAACGTCTAAGAAGCCTTCGCGCGCCGCACATCCTGCCGTTCCGCTGGGCCCTCGGCAGGACCGGAAGGCTCCGGACCCGCGCCGAAACGGAAAGTCAGCGCGCTGGGCAAGTGAAAATCGCCGCCGCGGCCATAACGGGTCAGCACGGAAGCCGTGATGTGCAGCGCCACGGCCGTCACGATCCAGATTTGCCAGTGCGAAAACAGGCCGCGTAATGCGAACTCGCCGGTCACACCGATATCCGACGCCAAACGCCAGAAGCCCAGCACGTAAGCCATCAGAGACGCCGGAATTAAAAGCGCGCCTCCGGCCAAAGCCAGATGCCGATTCTTCCCCGGCGCCTTTTTAAAAAGCCGCCCCTGCCGCAATTTTATGCGAACGATCATGAAACGATTCGTCCTGTTCATAGTCTAACAGGCGGTCAGAGGCGGAGCTGGTCTCCGGGATAGATTTCAGGGTTCCCAAACTGCTTCAACACAGTGATACATTAGTGACCAACAGATAGCGCTCCGCCGGCGGATGCTAAGGGAAATTGGGTGGGCCCTGCCGCTTGTACGGACGCACAGCCGACGAGGGGAGACGCGCGATGCGGCTTTATAGGATATTTGCCACTTGTGTCGTGGTGACGATGAATTTGGGGGTCCACCACCTGGATGCCCAAAGCCCGAGCGGTGACGCCTGGAAGCTGGAAGCCAAAGGCGACGCAGCCGAGGCTCGCGAGCAACTTCAAAAAGCCGCCAACGCCTCACCGAACGATCCGCTGGCTCTCGAAGCTTACGCGGAATTTCTAGGCGAGCACCGCGATCCCGCGGCGCGCCCCGCTTACGAAAAACTTTGGCAGTTGCTCAACCGCAATGGCGCGAATCCGGCGGAACGCGCCCGTGCCGCTCGGCGTCTGGCGGAGCTCGACCTGCTCGCCGGAGACCGCTCCAGCGCCGAAAAACACCTGGACGCCTTCCACTCCGCTGGAGGCACCGGCCTGAGCCTGCCCCCCGCATCGGTCGCTCCGCGTTTTAACTACGTTGAGATTCCGGGCCCCTTGCGTTCCTTCGCGCGCATGGCGGCCATCTCGCCCGACATCGCGCCCGAAGACGTGATGGCCTCGCTTGCGCACAATATTACCTTGAACGGCTATTCGGCCACGCGTGCCAGCGAGTCTCTGGAGCCCACCGAATACCTTAAACTCGTCATCCGCTATCTATCGCAAGGGCGCGAGCTCGAAAAGCTGGCCGGCCCCGAAAAGATTCTGCGGGTAGATATGTGCGAATCGACGATCACCGGCGACCTGCTGCGCATCCTAGGCTATCGCATGCGCGGCGGCTGCGGCTCCGATGTCGCGCTTGAAACCGTGAATCCGTCGCGCGCCTTTCTCACCATCGACTCGGGCTTCCCGCTATCCGATCTTGAAGCCGCGCTGCGCACCAATCGTCCGTTCACTTTGGACTATCACCCATCGCGCGTGCCCATCCTTTATGGACCCGAATACTGGCAGCCCGTAGCGGCGGGCGCGAAGCCGGCGGAGTTCATCGATTTCTTCTTGGGCGATCCCTCCATCTGCCGCTTATATACCGCCATCGCGGCGCTCGATCCCGATACCGCAGAGCAGATCCACAAAGACCTGCCTGCCGCCAAAGCGAAAATCTACGCGCACGTGCTGGACTTCTTCGGCTCCATGTTCGAGGTCCGGGACGGCAAAGCGGTGGTTCCCGGCGGCGCGCGTTCCGAAAAAATGTGGGCTGAGCTAGTGGGCGTGTCGCCCGAAAAAGGCGCCGCGTTTTTTGAACGCTTGGTCGAGAAGGACGACGGCTGGCTCGCGTCCTATTACGATTCGCTCGCCCGCATCAACGGCCCGGTGGAGGTTTATCTCACAGAGCCAGAGCGCCTCAAGCGCTTTTACCTGGCCATGCGCGGCAAAGTTACCAGTCCCGGCCCGGCGCGTCCCGTGTTCCGCGCCAACACGGACATGGTGCTGCTCACCACCCGCCTGCGCATGGATGCCGACGGCAAGCCGCACTTGCCCGGCGGCCTGGATGTGTGGAAGAACTTATTCGCCGGAAAAGCCCAGGCGAAATATGACCAGCGCCTGGCGAAAGCCGCCCCCGGCTGGAAGGATTCCGAAGAAGTGATTGAGGCCATGTTCGGCCTCTCGCGCAAGATCGTCGAGAACGAGGCGTTGAAGATTTTCATGGCGCTCACCGACATTGAGCGCAACCGTTCCAAGCCGCTCGAAACCAACACCGTCGACCGCCTGGTGCGCGATTACAAAGCGCTGGGCGCACAGTACCCGTTGTTCGCCGAAGCCCCGGCGATTTCAGACGCCACCATCCTGGCGTATCTGGACGCGGCCAACGGCGTCACGCAGATTCGCGACATCGCGCTTCGCGCCGACGCCGCCGGCACCCTGCAGGCGCTGGCCGGATTCTGGCAGGTGTTCGTGCGTCAGCGCAGCATTCCGCCCGCCGAAGCCGACAGCGCGCTCAGCGGAGTGCTACAGGGCTTCGCCAAAGTCCAGAGCGAGAGAGACGTGTTCGATGCCGGACAAAAGGGCCTCGTCAAACTGCTCGCAGCCGCCCATGCCCCCAGCACCGGTTCCCAGCAGGATCACATCATGGATCTGCTGGCCGGCACCAAAGCCGCGGGCGATGTGGCGCTCTCCGACGCCCACACGCAGATGATTGAGGACATGACGCGCGTGTTCGAAGCCCAGCGCTTGGTTTCGCTCGACACCATCTTGACGTTGGCCGATCGCCTGGAAACCGCCGCCGCCGGACAGAAGTTGGACAGCGCCACCGTGGCGCGCCTGGCCGCGCGCATCACGGAAATTCAATTGCCGCGCACCGCCCTCAACACGCGCGAGCGGACCGAAGCCTCCGCCGGTTACTGGACCGATAAACACATCGAAACCGAGCGCAAGTTGAATCTGCGCGCCGCCATCGACAAGGCCGGCAGCGATCCTCAGAAACTCCGCGACGTGCGCGCCGCCCTAGCGCCAGTGCTGCGCGACACCTTGGTGGGACTCAACTACGTGCACTACGCCCCGCCCGGAGCGCAGGTGCTGTTCACCAACCCGGCCTTCGTGCGCAGCCACGATTTCTATGGCAGTCCCGATCACCAGCGCACTTGGCTCGCCACCGAAGTGTTGGGCAGCGGCTGGCCCAGCAACGCCGGCGGACGGCTGGTCGGCTCGCTGATCGCGCTGCCCTACGCGCTCGCCGACGCCGAACAAAACTTCCTGATTCCCTCCCGCGAACAAGCGCTCATCTGGGGCGATCTGGTTCCGCAAATGATTTTGACCGCCGTGATTCCGCGTTGGTGGAACGTCACCCCCACGCAATTGCATTGGGTGGGATTGAACATGGCGTACGCAGAATCCGCGCTCGCGCAGTCGTCTTTGAACGAAGCCGAGCGCCATCGCGTTGTCGCCGTGCTGGATCATTATGTTCCGCCGTCGCGCCTCAAAAAAATCGAGCGCATGCTGGCGGAAGGCGACGTCCGCCGCGCCGCCGAAAACGTGGTGCCCTCCGAAATGTATTTGGTTGCTCGCGAACTGGCGCCGAACGACCATGACTCCGCGCTGGCCGAGGACCTGCGCATGCTGGCGGCGGAAGCTCCCGAAGAGCTCGACCCGCGCACCATCTCGCACGCGTTCGGCACGCCCAAACCCCTGCTTTCCACTTCGTATGAACCGGCGCTGCTCAACCTGCGCACGTTCCCCACGCTGATGGGTTACTCCAGCCGCATTCTGGCGGAGAGCTGGGAGTCGAACCTGCTGTTCTACGCGGCGCTGGCGGACGAAGTCCACATGCGCCCCGCGGAGTTGAACCTGCGCGTGCCCGAATGGACCCAGCAAACGGTGGAGCGCATCTTCGCCACGCATCTTGAAGATTGGCCGGCGCTGTTGCGCTCGCTGCGCCTGGTAGGCGACGACGTGCGCCAAAAAGCGCGCAAACAGATGGTTGCACAAAGTCAAAAGACGGAGTAGCGGATCGGAATCAGGAGGACAGCAGCAGTGTTTCGGCGACTTGGTCTCATCTTCGTATTAGTAGTGCTGGCGGTGGCGCAGGACCGTCCCACATTTCGCGTCAAAGTGGACTTGGTGGTGCTTTCGTTCACCGTCACCGATAACAAGGGCCACTACATAAACGGCCTGCAACCCAAGGATTTTCGCATCCTCGAAGACGGCATCCCGCAAAAGCTGTCGAGCTTCGCCGAAGGCAACAAGCCGCCGCTCGAAGTCCAGGCCGACGGCTCCATGCGCCCCATGCAGATCACGGAACAAGTGAAAGTCGAAGGCCGCCCGGACTCCGTCGTCGGCACCAACGTCTTCGTCCTATTCGACACCAGCAACTATATGTATCGCGGCTTCGTCTACGCCTCCGACGCCATCGCCGACTTCGTGCGCGGCTTGGACCGCGCCGATTCCGTGGCCGTCTACACCTATAGCCGCAATCTGACCCGCGCCGCTTCGCTCACGAAAGAGCGCAACGACGCCGTCTCCGGCCTGCGCAACGCCGTAGCCGGCGACGATTCGGCGCTCTACAACTGCCTGCTGCTGACCCTGCGCGACGCCGCCCGCGTGCCCGGACGCAAAGTGGTGATCGTGTTCTCAAACGGCCCCGACAACGCGAGCATGGTGGCTCCCGACGACGTGCGCGCCGTGGCCGAAGACGAAGGCATTCCGATCTACGTGATCTCCACCAACGAGGTCACCAAGGACCCGGTGTCCTCGAACGTCTTCAAGCGCATCTCCAACGGCACCGGCGGCAAATCCTATTTCGCGAAAACCTGGCAGAAGCAAGTGGAAGCTTTCGAAGCCATTCGCGAGGATCTGGGCAATTCCTACACCGTGACGTATTATCCGCAGACCAACCCCAACGAAGGCTTCCGCAAGATTTCGGTGGAAATACTGTCGGACGCCGGCAAGAAATATCGCGTGCAAGCCAGGCCCGGCTACCGCCCGCACGGCGGATTCTGATGCTTACGCCGGCGTAGTGAGCTGTTTCCCTTTTTCCGCGAGCAGAATCGCCAGCAGCCGCGCCGGCTTGGTTTTGCTCGCGTTGCCGGAGACCCCATGGAGTTGGTTCGGCGTCTCTATGAACATCTGGCCGGTAGCGTAAGTCTTCTCCGGATCGTCCCCCACCTTCGAGCGAATCTCTCCTTCGAGCACATACGCGATGGTGATGCCGGGATGCCGGTGCGCCGCCGAACTCTCGCCGGGAGCGTAAGAAACCTCCACAGCGGTCACCGACCAGTCCTTCAAATTCAAGTCCGGCAGCGCGTGCGTAAAGAGTACTTTTGGGCCGCCGCTCTGCGCATTCGATAACACCGCTTGCGCCAGCAACGCCCCCGCGCCGCCCAACAATGTTCTTCTGTTCATCACCCACCCCCTTAGTACAACGTCGCCGGCACCCGCACCTTGGCTTCTTCATCGAAGGCCTTCGCATCCACGAATCCGCAAGTGTGTTTGGCCATCACCGTCCCCATGCTCGGCAGCGATCCCGGCGCGGGATGCTTCGCCGGATTCCACAGGTCAGACCGCACCAGCGCGCGGCTGCACTGAATGTACGCTTCCTTCACCTTCACCACAATCACCGTGCGCGGCGCTTGCCCCTGCATCACGAACTGCTCCGTCAACGCCGGGTCGCGGCTGATCACCGCCTCGCCGTTCACGCGAAAACTTTCGTTGATGCCCGGGATCAAGAACAACAGCCCCACCGCCGGATTCTTCACCAGGTTCCGCAGCGAATCCAGACGATTGTTGCCACGCCGGTCAGGAATCAGCAGCGTGTGATCGTCGGCAACCTTGACGAATCCCGGCACGTCGCCGCGCGGCGAATTGTCCGCGGTCCCGCTTTGCGTACCCACAATCACCATAGGCGACGCCGCAATAAAAGCGCGGCAGTAGTCATCCAGATGATCCATCTGCTTGCGAACGGACCGTTCCAGCGCCGGCGGATACAGCGCCGCTAATTCCGCCTCATCGCGAATCACCTGACCGGCATCGATCTCCATAATCTATGGCTCTCCTTCCAGTTTCCGCAAGCGCACCTCAATGCCCGGACTGCCCTTCAGTGCGTCCGCAAACTCCTGCGTATTCTGTCCCCGGTAATGATACGGATAAACGATCTTGGGCTGGAACGCCGCTACGCACGCAGCGGCTTCCGCCGGAGGCATGGTCCGCGGCGGATTCATCGCCACGAACGCGATGGTGATATTCTTCAGCGCCTTCATCTCCGGCACGCACTCGGTGTCGCCCGAAAAATACACGCGCGTATCGCCGAAGCTCAACACATAGCCGTTGCCGATGCCCTTATGATGATACGGCTTACCCGGACCCGACCCCAGCTTCAAGTTGTACATCGGCACCGCCTCGATCTCCACGCCCATAAAAGTCTTCTTCTCGCCGTTGCTGATCGCATCGGTGTCGCCCACCGTGCCGTTCAGGGTATCGGTAACCGCCGGTGGCCCCACCAGAATCGTCCCCTCCTTACGCAGCGTCTTGAGCAGCGCGGCATCCATATGGTCGGCATGCGTATGCGTGATCACAATCAGATCGGCCTGCGGAAGTCCCGAGTAATCCGCCTGCCCCCACGGATCGACGTGAATGATCTTGCCGCCAAACTCCAGCATCACGCTGCCGTGATACAGCGGCGTAATCTTGAGTGGACCCTTGGATGTCTCCACAACATCCGCCTGCCGATTGGGAACAACGGCGCCGAAGGCCACCGCGAAGCCAACCACAAACAATGCGCCAACAGTTTTCAGTCATGACCGGATTCTATCGCATGCGCCTGCCGAACACGCTTGACCCGCTCCGCCGCGCCGTGACACAATTTGAGGCGGTTGCTCCCGGAGGTTATGGAATGAAGCTGTTCGGAATTTTTAGTCTGGTCGCGCTCCTCGGCGCGCCGCTTTACGCGCAAGTGGATCTTGTAGGCGAGTGGGGCCAACGCCAGCACGAAGACCAGCCCGAGCGCGGCCCCGGCCCCGAACTCGGCGACTATTTAGGACTGCCCATCAACGCCGCCGCCCGCGCCAAAGCCGACGCCTGGGACGCCTCGCTCTTAACGCTGCCCGAGTGGCAATGCCGCCCGCATCCCGCCGACTACGGCACCCGCGGCCCGTCCAACATGCGCATCTGGAAAGAGGTCGACCCTGCCACGCAGCAGGTGATCGCCTATCACACCCACATCGCCTGGCAAGCGCCCGAGCGCACCATCTGGATGGACGGCCGCCCGCATCCACCCGAATACGCGGCCCACACCTGGCAGGGGTTCTCCACTGGCAAGTGGGAAGGCCAGATGCTGACTGTGACGACCACCCACCTGAAGCCTGGTTTCATCCGCCGCAACGGCGTGCCGCGTAGCGAGAAGGGTGTGCTCGTCGAACATTGGATCCGCCACGGCGACGTCCTGACCATGCTCGAATTCGTTACCGATCCCGTTTACCTCACCGAACCCATGGTCCGCTCGCAAAACTGGGTATGGACGCGCGACCAGGAACTCGCGCCCTATCCCTGCGAATCCGTAACAGAGGTTCCCCGCGAATTAGGCGCGGTCCCGCATCACCTGCCGGGCACCAATACGTTTCTGCATGAGTTTGCCACCAAATACAAACTGCCCTACGAAGTCACGCGCGGCGGCGCCGAAACCATGTATCCCGAATATCGCCAGCAAATCGAAGCGCTCCGCGTGACCGAGAAAACCGCCGCCAGCGCAAAGTAAATTCAAAGCCGCGTGGGATACTGAGAAGTATCGCCGCCGAAACACAAAAACGCTTGATTGTTGCGATTGACGGGCCCGCGGGCGCCGGCAAAAGCACCATCGCGCGCGCCATCGCCCAGCGCCTGGGCTTCACCTATATCGACACCGGAGCCATGTACCGCGCGGTCGCGCTGTGGGCCCTGCGAGTCGGCGTCGATCTCGACGACCTTCATCGCCTGGAGCAGCTCGCCAAGCAAGCACGCATCGAATTTGCTGCTGGTGAAACCGCAGGCCAAACGATAGTCCGGCTAAACGGCGAAGACGTCACCGCCGCCATCCGCGAGCCGCGCGTCAGCGAAGCCGCGTCGAAAGTTTCCATGGCCCCCGGCGTCCGCCGCGCCATGCGCGAAGAGCAGCGCCGCATCGGTGCCACCCAATCCGTCGTGATGGAAGGCCGCGACATCGGCACCGTCGTGTTCCCCGACGCGCAAGTGAAAATCTATCTGGACGCCGCACCCGAAGTCCGCGCCGTACGCCGCGCCACCGAAACCGGAGCCGCCGTCGCAGAGATCGCCCAGGAAATCGCCGAGCGCGACCACCGCGACCGCACCCGCACCGAAGCCCCGTTGACCCAAGCGCCCGACGCCGAATATCTCGACACCACGCGCCTCTCGCCCGAGCGAAGTAGAAGAAGCGATTTTGAAACTGGTGCGCGAACGCACCTCCAATGGAAAGGGACATCATTGAATAGCCGTAGTCATCTTCTCGTGATGAAGTTCGGGGGCACCAGCATGGGCTCGGCCGAACGCATCGACGTGGCCGCGCGTCTCACCACCGAACAGCACCAGCATCGCCCTGTGGCGATCGTGGTGTCGGCCATGTCGAAAGTCACTGACCTCTTGCTCGACACGCTCCGCAAAGCCGAAGCGGGCGACGAAGCGGGCCTCGACGCCAATATTCAAACGCTCACAGAGCGCCATCTCAAGTGCTGCCACGAACTGCTGCCCGAAGGTTTCCAGGAAACCGCGCTCGACGGCGTGCAGCGGATTGATCGCCGAATTCTCGCGCATCGCGAAGGGCATCCTGATGCTGGGCGAGCGTCCGCTGTCTTCGGTGGACCGCGCCCTCGCCATCGGCGAACGCCTCTCGGCGCTGCTCATGGCCGCCTATCTCGAATCGCAAGGAACCCGCGCCGCGGCCGTGAACGCGGCGCAAGTGATCGCCACCGACGACGTCTTCGGCAACGCCACCCCGCTGATGGACGAAACCCGCGAAAAAGCCGCGGCAGTGTCTGGGCCCGCTGCTCGATCAGCGCGTGGTCCCCGTCATCACCGGCTTCAACGCCGCCACTCTCGACGGCCGCCCCACCACGCTCGGCCGCGGCGGCTCGGATTTCTCGGCCGCTATCCTGGCCGCCTCCATGGACGCCGAAGAACTGTGGATCTGGACCGACGTCGATGGCATCATGACCGGCGACCCGCGCCTGATCCCCGACGCCCGCGTGCTCGACGAAATCACCTACAGCGAAGCCGCCGAGTTAGCCTACGCCGGTGCCAAGGTGCTGCATCCGCGCACCCTCGCGCCGCTGATCGAACGCCAGATTCCGGTGTGGAGCAAGAACAGCTTCGCTCCGGAAAAACCCGGCACGCGCATCGTCGCCCAGCTCGGCCGCGAAGTCGCGGGCGGCCCGCACGCCGTGACTTCCATGGCCGAAGTAGCGCTGGTAGCCATCGAGCCCGCCAGCGCCGGAGTCAGCGGCACGCGCCTGATGGCCGAAGCGCTCGAAGCCCTGGACGCCGCGGGCGTAGAGCTGCTCGCCATCACCAGCTCCAGCTACCGCCAGAGCTTCTGCTTCCTGGTCCGCCAGTCCGAGCTGAAAGCCGCGCTCGAGCATATGGAAGAAACCTTCGCACTCGAACTCACGCACGGCTACGTGAAACCCATCCAAGTGGATTCCAACGTCGGCCTGATCGCCGTCGTCGGCGAAGGCATGCGCGGCACTCCCGGTTTAGCGGGCCGCATCTTCACGGCGATTTCGCGGCATAGCATCAACATCATCGCCATCGCCCAAGGCTCCAGCGAACTGACCATCGCCATCGTCGTTCGCCGCGAAGGCCTGGAGCGGGCCGTTCGTGCCGTTCATGAAGAATGCGGATTGGGTTGCCTGCTTCCTTAGGCAAGAGGTTTTTTCTTCTGCGGCGTGTCCTTTAGGGCCTCGCGTAGATTCTTGTCGGCGTTCTCCAGGCAATCCTGTATCTCGTCGACCTCGGGAACTTTTGCCTCATCGATATCCGCGAGAGACGCTCGCGCGGATTGGATACTGTGCACGCTATCGGTAATTTTGGCTCGTTCACTCTTAGTCAGTGGTTGCATCGAATTTTGAGCATTTGTGAGTCTCCAGATGGTGAAGGTATGCGTACTTCGCTTCATGCTTGCGTTCATTCACCATAAAGATCAGATCGTCAAACCGCGTACTATCCAAATCGCCGCTGACAATCGCCTGGAACTGCTCTTCGTGAAGTCTGGTCAGTTCACGAACCGTCTCGCCAAAGGCGTCCAAAAGCTCTCTAGCTTCTTGACAGTACACGAGACTAGTCATGGAGCATTCCCTGCCACCCACAACTTTGCTCCTCCCGGTACACTACCGGCAATCCAAATGCCATAAGCTCACCCCATGGGAGCCCCCGCCCAAGGCTCAATTTAATTAGAGCTTTCGGTGCGTCAAATGTTTCAATGAATTCTCGCTGTTCGCGCAGGTAAGGGTTCCAGTACTTCTAGCCATTCGGGCTTTCCTCCGAGCCTGGAGTACAATAAACATTAGGCGGTTTTTGCCCCACGTAGGAGTTTTACAAACCATGTTCAATTTGTTTCGAAGCGGCGCCAAATTTACCAAGTATATGTTGGGAGGCTTGCTGCTCATTGTGGCCGCGTCCATGGTCACGTACCTGATCCCCAGCACCGGTCTAACCAGCGCCTCCACTTCCGGCGCCGACAACGTGCTGGCCGAAGTGGGCAATAGCACCATCACCGCCGACGACGCCAAGCTGGCCGCGGACCGCCTGGTTCAGGGTGGCCAGTTGCCGCGCGATGCCGTCGAAGTCTATCTTCCGCAATTGGTGGATCAAATGGTGCAGGATCGCGCCGCCACCTACGCATTCGAAAAGCTGGGCCTGACCGTCACCGACGAGGAAGTGCTCACCGGCCTGATGTCGGTCTTCCCGCAATATTTCAAAGACGGAAAACTGGTGGCGCCCGACCAATTGGAGCAGGCGCTGCAGACCCAGCAGGGCCTCACGCTCGCCGGCGGAGTCGACATGATGCGCCAGCAGTTGCTCCTGCGCAAAGTGCAGAACATGGCCATGGCCAGCGTGGTAGTCACGCAAGCCGAAATCGACCAGGCCCTGATCAAGAAACATCAGACCGCGAAGATCGAATACATCGCCTTCGACCCGGCCAAATTCCGCGATCAGTTGAAGCCGACAACCGAACTTTTGCAGCAGAACTTTCAACGTGACCGTGCCATCTACACCCTTCCCGAAAAGCGCTCCTTCCAAGTGCTGGTGGCGGACCAGGCCAAGATGGCCGAGAGCATGACCGTCACCGACGCTCAACTGCGCGCCGCCTACGCTTCCTCCATGGATAGCTTCCGCACCCCCGAGCGCGTCAAAGTGCGCCACATTCTGCTGATGACGCAAGGCAAGACGGATGCCGAAAAGAAAGCCGCCCTGGCGAAAGCCGAGGATCTATTAAAGCAGATAAAGGCCGGAGCTGATTTCGCCGATCTCGCCAAGAAGAATTCCCAGGACCCCGGCTCCGCCCAGAATGGCGGAGACTTGGGCTTCATCGTGCGCGGCCAGACCGTGCCGCCCTTCGAGAAGTTTGCCTTTTCCGCCAAGC
The DNA here is from genome assembly GCA_963745995.1 of Bryobacterales bacterium. Taxonomy (GTDB): domain Bacteria; phylum Acidobacteriota; class Terriglobia; order Bryobacterales; family Bryobacteraceae; genus Palsa-187. The sequence goes on along the minus strand of CAVUZF010000003.1, from coordinate 391,461 downwards.
CGGGTGAGACCAGCGACCTGGTCACTACCGAGTACGGCTATCACATTATTCAGGTGGAATCGAAAGAACCCGCCCGCGTAAAGCCCTTCGAAGAAGTGAAGGACAGCATCGCCGAGCAACTCAAGAAGCAAGGCGTGAATGAAAAGATACAGTCGACCGTCGATATGGCTCACGCCGAACTGGTCAAGAACCCGGCCGCGGCCGCGGATGTCGCCAAGCAGTTCGATCTCGACTTGATCACCGTGAAAGACGCGAAAGTGGGTGAGCCGGTTCCCTCTCTCGGCCCGGCTCCGGAGATCGGCGCGGCCCTCGCCGGCATGAAGCCCAACGACGTCTCTGACTCGCTGCTGATTTCTGGAAACAAAATCGCTTTGGTAGTGCTCAATCAAAAGACTCCGCCCATGGCCGCGCAATTCAGCGATGTGGAAGCCCAAGTCCGTGACCGCTACATCACCAACGAATCCATCTCGCTGGCGAACCAAGCCGCCCTCAAAGCGGCTGCCGAGATCCATGCGGGCTCCGACATCGAAACCGTCGCCAAAAACTTTAAGCTGAATCTCGTGAAATCCGCTGACTTTACGGCCAACGATTCCATCGAAGGATTAGGTAACGCCGTGGTGCTGCCCGAAGCCTTCACCAAACCGGTGGGCTCCACCAACGGCCCCCAATCGGTGCAAGGCCGCAACATCATATACAAGGTGCTGGAACGCAGCACGCCCGATCCCAAAAACTACTCCAATGAGCGCGATTCGGCCCTGCAAGATCTGAAACAGGCGAAAGCGCGCGTCATGTATGGTTTGTTCCAGGACAGCCTTCTGGAGCAAGTGCGCAAGGACGGCAAGTTGAAAATCCATCAAGCCGCCATACAGCAACTGGCGGCCTCTTACCATCCTTCGCGCTAGGGACGAACTGGCGCCTCTGTGCATTTCGTTCTCGAAGTTTGGCGGAGCCTCACCGATCCGGATCAGTTGATCCACCTGTTGACGCAAGTATTGACAGGCTGGCTTGGCTACGGCCTACTGGCCTTCGTCGTGTTTGCCGAAACCGGTTTGCTGGTGGGCCTGTTCCTGCCCGGCGATTCGCTTGCTCTTCACAGTCGGAGTGGTTTGCGGCGCGGGCGATCTGGATATCGTTAAGATCACCGCTCTGCTGGTGACCGCCTCGATCGCCGGAGACCAGAGCGGTTATTTCCTGGGCCGACGCACCGGCCCCGCCATCTTCTCGCGCAAGGATTCGCGCGTGTTTAAGCAGGAGTACGTCACCCGCACCCAAGCTTTCTACGCCAAGCACGGCGGCAAGACTCTGATCTACGCGAAGTTCGCCCCCATCGTCCGGACCTTCGCACCCTTCATGGCCGGCGTGGGCCGCATGCCCTATACCCGCTTCGTTTCCTTCAATGTATTCGGCGGCCTGGGCTGGGTGCTATCGATGACCCTGGCCGGATATTATCTCGGCGGCGTTCCCTTGATCCGCAAGAATTTTGAAAAGGTTGTGCTGCTGATCGTGTTCGTAAGCCTGCTGCCGCTCCTGATCCACTACGTGCAATCGCGGCGCGCTACCGCGGCGGCGCGCTAAGACTCTCAACCGCTCGCAGCACGACCGCATCGCGCTGCATTTCCATCTGATCGCCTTTTTCCACGCCGAATTTCAGGTTGACGATTTCTTGTTTCAACTTGCTCTGGATCAAGTCGCGATCGCGCAGCCATTCCCCGATGCCGGGCTGAATCCCGCGCTGCGATAGCGATACTTTGAGCTGATCCAGCAAATCGGACGTCACGTCGAAGTTGTCCGGAATGTCGTGCGCTTGCACGTACTCGCCCGCGAAACGCTGTCAGTATCCCGCTGGCATCCAGCACGTACACCAACTGGCTAACTTGCGCGGGCTGAACTGTGAGATCCGGCTGGATGCCGCCCCCGCCGCGCACCACGCGCCCCGCATCGGTATGAAACGTTCCCGGCGTAGCCTTGGCCGCCACGTTGAGCGAGCCGCTTTCCAGCGGCTTTTGCAAAGAACGCCCGCTAGGCGTGTAATAAAACGCAATTGTCAGCGCCAGCCCGCTGTTACCCGACAACGGAAACACGTTCTGCACAATGCCCTTCCCGTAGCTGGGCTCGCCCAAAATGGTGGCGCGATCATGGTCCTGCAAGGCGCCCGCCAGGATTTCCGATGCGCTGGCGCTCTTCGCGTCCATCAACACCGCCAGCGGAAAAGCGTAAGGCTGCGCCAGCGCCGGCACTTTGACCTCCTCTTTCTGTTCGTTACGCCCGCGAATCGTGAACACCGTTTGCTCGGGCTTTAAAAATAGCGATGCCACCTCCACCGCCGCCTTCACCGCACCGCCTGGATTATCGCGCAAATCGATCACCAGCCCCTTGAGCTCCGCGCCTCCTAGCGCGTCGATGCTGCTTTTCACCAGCTTACCGGTAGGCTCGTCGAAACTCTTAATCCGCAGATACCCGATTCCAGGCGAAAGCATAAACACCCGGTCCACGCTGGGCGCATCGATCAGTTCCGGCGAAAGCGTAAGCCGGAACGCACGCGCGTTCCCCGGCTTGCGCACGTCCAGCACCGCTGCCTGCTGCCGCGCCTGCGACAGCAGTTGAATCAATTGCTCGGGAACCAGTTGCGAAAGCGGAATGTTATTGATCGCCAAAATCTCATCCCCCGCGCTCAGCCCCGACTTCGCCGAAGGCGACCCCTCCATCGTCTGCAAAATAGTCACGCGCCCCGGCACGATGCTGACAATCGTCCCGAAGCCCTTGGACTCGCTTTGCTGCATCTGCTGCAGTTGCTGAAACTGCTCCGGATCGAAAAAGATCGAGTGCGGATCGAGCGTCCGCAGCATCCCTGGAATCGCGCCCTGATAGATCGCTTGATCGGGCGATACCGGATCGGCCGCCTGCTCATCCAGCGTCACAAAAATATCGATGATCTTCTTCACATCCATCGGCCATCGCAGGCCGCCGGATCGTCATCCGCCCGCAGCGCAACGGGCAGAAGCAACAAGATGACGAGCCGCAAACGTCCGCATACTCACCTGTGAAACCGCGTGGCTTTCCGTTCCGCGTGCCTTTCGAGAGCCAGATCGATCAGCCGCCCGATCAGCTCCGCGTAAGGCACACCCGCCGCTTCCCACATTTTCGGATACATGCTGATGGACGTAAAGCCGGGAATGGTATTGGGCTCGTTGATGTAGAATTTGCCGGTCGCGGTTTCGAGCAGGAAGTCGACGCGCGCCATCCCCTCGCAATGCACCGCCTTGTAGCATTCGACCGCCAGCCGCTGCACTTCGCGCGTCTGCTCCGGCGTCAAATCCGCCGGCAGAACCGTCTTCGATGTGCCCAGAATATATTTGTCTTCGTAATCGTAGAACTCGCGCGAAGGCAGAATCTCGCAAGGAATAGCCGCGATCGGATCGCGATTACCCAGCACCGCGCACTCGAACTCCCGCCCCGTGATTCCGCGCTCGACTAGGATCTTGCGGTCGAACTCCTCGGCGAATTTGAGCGCCGGCGCCAGTTCCTCGCAGGTCTTCACCTTCGAAATCCCCACCGAAGATCCCAGATTCGCCGGCTTGACGAACATCGGAAACGGCAGCCGCGAACAGATGTCTTCCAGATTGTAAGCCCCGCGCGTCAACACGATAAATTCAGCCACCGGCAGTCCGCGCTCGCGCAGCAGCCGCTTCGTGACTTCTTTATCCATCGCCACCGCCGACCCCAAAACCCCCGCGCCCACGTACGGCAGATCCGCCAGTTCCAGCAGCCCCTGGACCGTGCCGTCCTCGCCGAAAGTCCCATGCAGCACCGGAAACACCACGTCGATCCCCGGATTCCCTCCCGGCTCCGGCGAAATCGCACGCGGCTCCCAGCGCCCTTCCTTGGTGATGAAAATGCGCTCGACCTCAAAGCGCTGCGGGTCCATCGCCGCGATAATCGACTCGGCCGAGCGCAGCGAAATTTCGTGCTCCCCGCTGCGCCCCCCATACAGAACCGCCACCCGAAGTTTCATAAAATTCGTTTCCCCAGCGCGCTGGTCGCCAGCTCCACCGCCAGCAGCGCCGTGCGGTTGGCCTCGTCCAGCACCGGATTCACTTCCACCATTTCGAGCGACGTCATGCGCCCGCTATCGCCGATCAGCTCCATCGCCAGATGCGCCTCACGATACGTGATGCCGCCGCGCACCGGCGTGCCGACTCCCGGAGCCTCGCGCGGATCGACAGCGTCCATATCGAACGACAGATGAAATCCAGCCGTCCCCGCCGTGACAATCTCGATCGCCTCGCTGATCACCGCCCGCAGCCCGCGCTCGTCGATGTCGCGCATCGTGAACGGATGCACCCCCGCGCCGCGCACATTAAAGCGCTCGACGTCATCCACGCTGCGCAGCCCGATCAGCGCCACCGAAGTCGCTTCCACCTGCGGCGCCGAACCGCCAATGTGCGTAAGCTCGCGCGGCCCCAGCCCGATGCAGCAAGCCAGCGGCATCCCATGCACGTTCCCGCTGGGACTCGTCGCCGGAGTGTTCATATCCGCATGCGCATCAATCCAAATCAGCCCCAACTTCAACCCCGCCTTGCGAAAGTGCCGCGACATGCCCGACACCGTGCCGATCGCAATCGAATGATCGCCCCCCAGCACCAGCGGAACGCGCCCGTTGTCCGCCGCCTGTTCCACCATCTCCGCCAGCCGCGTGCAAGTATGCGCGATCTGCGGCAGGTAACGCGCCCCCGGATTGCCCACCGGCAAGCTCTCCGGCTGATCCACCAGCACGTTGCCCAAGTCCTCAACCTCGTAACCCAGCGACGTCAGCTTCTCATTCAGCCCCGCCAGCCGCAGCGCCGACGGCCCCATATCGACGCCCGCGGCGTCCCGCTCCCAAATCCATCGGCGCGCCGATGATCGCGATGTGAGATTGCTTCACGGCCGCGTCCGGTACAGCATCCGCGGGAACGCGATGGTCTCGCGAATATGCTCCAGCCCGCACATCCACGCGACAAACCGCTCGACGCCCATCCCGAACCCGGCGTGCGGCACCGACCCGTAGCGCCGCAAATCCAGATACCATTCAAAGTCCGCCGCCGGCAAGTTGTGTTCCTTCAGACGCTGCAACAGCAAATCCAAATCGTGAATGCGCTGCCCGCCGCCAATGATTTCGCCAAACCCTTCGGGAGCAATGAAATCCGCCCCCAGCGCCACTTCCGGCCGCTCCGGAGCCGTCTGGAAATAGAACGCCTTCACCGCCGACGGAAAGCGATCGACAATCACCGGCCGGTCGAGATCGTCGGTCAGCAGCGTCTCATCCGTGTTCCCAAAATCCGTGCCCCATTGAATCTCGCTGCCCTTGGATTGCAGCTTCAACACCGCATCGTCATAACTCATGCGATGGAACGGAGCCTGAATCGCTTCGAGCTTCGAAACGTCCCGCTCCAACTGCTTCAACTCCTCCTGCCGATTCTCCAGCACTCGCCCGACGACGGAAACGATCATCTCCTCGCCCACCCGCTTGACGTCTTCGAGATCCGCGTAAGCCATCTCCGGCTCCACCATCCAGAATTCCGTCAGGTGCCGCCGCGTCTTAGATTTCTCCGCGCGGAACGTCGGCCCGAAGCAATAGGTCTTGCCGAAAGCCATCGCCGTGGCTTCGTTGTACAACTGCCCGGACTGCGCCAGATACAACTTTTCCTCGTCGAAATAATTGACCTCGAACAAAGTGCTGGTGCCTTCGCAAGCCGCCGGCGTGAAAATCGGCGTGTCCACCAGCATGAAGCCGTGCGAATCGAAATAATCGCGAATGCCCTTAATCACCTCGTGCCGCACCAGCAAAGCCGCATGCTGACGTCGGCTGCGCAGCCACAAATGCCGGTGATCCATCAAAAAATCGACGCCGTGATCTTTCGGAGTGATCGGATACGGCTTGTCCTCCGGCACCCGCTGCACGATGTGCGCGGATTCCACGTCCAACTCGTACCCGCCCGGGAGCCCGAGCCTCCGCCCGAATCTTCCCGCGCACTGTGAACGAAGACTCCTGCGTCAAATCCTTCAGAGCCTCGAAAGTCTCCTCCGGCAGCGCACTCTTCACCGCCACGCATTGCAGGATGCCCGTGCCGTCGCGCATTTGCGGAAAACAAATCTTCCCGCTGCGCCGCAAATTGTAAAGCCAGCCGTCGATTTCGACGGACTCGCCCACGTGCCGCCCCACTTCCGCGATCGTCACTCTATTCGTCATTCGGTTTCAAACCTTCCAGCGTGTCAAACACCCGCCGCAGCGCGTCGAACGGCGGACCCATATCCGGCACCTCGCGCAATTCCAACAACAGCGGATAGCGGTCCTCCTGAGAGCGCAAAAGCTGCATCGCGCCCAGCCAGTCGATCGTTCCCTGCCCCCCTGCCAGCATCGGAAACAGGTGCAGATCTTCCTTCCCATTATTGTCATGCACGTGCGTCGAGCGGATGCGGCTCTTGAGCAATCGATACGCGGTCTCGACCCCTTCGTTCATATGCGCGTGCCCCACGTCCAGGCAGATATTCAAATCCAAATGCGTAATGCCCAGAAACAACATCAGCCGCTCCGCGCTCGCCAACTCATTCGGAGTATTCTCCAATAGCACCTCAACCCCGCGCTGCCGTGCGAAAACGCTAATCTCCTCGAGCGCCGTAAACGCCGCGTCGACGGACCGTTCGTCGTATTCCTGCCCTGTGACGCCGATGTGCTGGATCAAGTAACGATACGGAACAGTCTCCGCAATCTCCAGCGCGCGCTTGATTTCATCCAGCATCGGAATGCGCTTGCTCTTCACCGGCTCGGTGATATTGATCACCGCCTGCGGCCCCGACCGCCCGCTCACCTCGTCGTTGTACATCGGCGAATGCAGCGAGTGCACCTTCAACTCGGAATCGCGAAACCAATAAGCCAGCTCGGAAATCTGCGCCCGGTTGCGATAATCCAGATGCTGGCGCGCGCAAAACAACTCCACCAACGGAATGCCCGCGTCCCAAATCCGCTCCAGCCACACCGTCGTCAGACGATGGTTTACCAGAAGGTGCGTCGAGAGCGCGCGTTGCATGGCGGTTAGAGTTCTAGTATCCCGCAGCTTTGCCGACCCAGCGCGAATCGGCAGCGCCTTGCAGCCACCCGCCGTCGCTCAAAATCGCATTGACCCGCGCCAGCACTATGCCCGGCGAGTAATCCACCTGATGCCCCATGCCTTCGAAGAATCGCCACCGTGTCCGGCGAAATCCCCGGCTCCAGATACAACTTATCCGGCTTCCATTGATGATGAAACCGCGGCGCGTCCACCGCGTCCTGGACGTTCATGTGGAAGTCGATCACATTCAGCAGCACCTGCAATACCGCGGTGACGATGCGCGGCCCGCCCGGCGCGCCCAGCACCAGAAACGGCTTGCCGTCGCGCACCACGATGGTCGGAGACATCGCCGACAGCGGCCGCTTGCCCGGCTGGATCGCATTGGCCTCGCCCTGCACCAGCCCATACAGATTGGGCGAATTCGGCTTGGAAGTGAAATCATCCATTTCATCGTTCAGCAAAAAACCCAAGCCCGGCACCGTAATCCCGCTGCCGTAACCATTGTTCAGCGTGTAAGTAACGGCCACGGCATTCCCCGCCGCGTCGATGATCGAGTAGTGCGTGGTCTCCGTCCCCTCGCGCCCCGCCGGCTTTCCCGGCGTTCACCTCGATCGCTAGGCGTAGCCCGATCCCGATCGATCGAAGCCCGCCGCTCGCGCAGATAAGCCGGATCGAGCAGCCCCTTCACCGGCACTTTCACGAAATCCGCATCGCCCAAATACAAGCTGCGATCCGCAAAATACCGCCGCATCACTTCCGCCGTGTAGTGAATCGCCGCCGCCGAACCCGCCCCTGATTTTTCGTAACCGCTGCCCTCCAGCATCCCCAGCATCTGCAAAATCCCGATCCCACCCGAACTCGGCAGCGGCGCCGTCACGATGTCCAGACCGCGATATTTCCCCGTCAGCGGCGTGCGCTCGACAGCCCGATATTGCTGCAGATCGGACAGCGTGATCAGCCCGCCATGCCGCGCCATTTCCGCCGCCAGCCGCCGCCCCGTCTCGCCTTCGTAAAACTCGCGCGCCCCGCCCGACCGCAATCCTCTGCAGCGTAGCCGCCAGTTCCGGCTGCTGCAAACACATCCCCAGCCTCGTAAAACGCCCCGCCCCGCTGAAAGATTCGCTTCGATTCGGCATCGTCCGCAAAATTCCGCGCCCCGCGCAGCCCCTCGCTCGCTTTATACGAAAGCGGAAATCCCTTGGACGCCAGCGCAATCGCCGGAGCGATCAGTTCCGCCCATTTCTTATTCCCATACTTCGATTGCGCCAGCTCAAACCCGCGCACGCTCCCCGGAACGCCCGCCGAACGCCACCCCTCGAGCGACTCCCGCGTAGGATTCCCCTGCGCGTCCAAATACATATCGCGCGAAGCCTTCTGCGGAGCCCGCTCGCGAAAATCGATGAACGTCGAGCGCCCATCGGCAAACCGCACCAGCATGAATCCGCCGCCGCCCAGGTTCCCAGCGAAAGGATGCGTCACCGCCAGCGCGAAGCCCACCGCCACCGCGGCGTCCACCGCGTTCCCCCCGCTCTGCAGCACCGCCACGCCTATATCAGCGGCGAGAGGCTCGTCCGCCACCACCATTCCGTGGCGCGCGCGCACCGGTTCATGGGCGCTCAACCCAGCGCTCAGCACCGACGCCGATATCAGCACACACCACACCCGCATCAAGCTCGATTGTACTAAGCCGCTCAACTCGCGCACCGTTGGCTAATCCAAAGTTTTAATTGGTACCATCAAAAGGTTCGAAAGCGATACGGGCATTCCGCCCGTATACTAGCCAAGTTGCTATTTCACGCCACGGAGCGTTTTCATGACTAAGTTGTCCCTGCTGTTCTTCTCTTTGTGTACCCTCGCTGCGGCCCAACCTGCGGCGGACCTCGATAAACGCCTCGCCGACCTCGAGAAAGCCACCAAAGCCGCGCAATCCGCCGGCGACAACGCCTGGATGCTCACCAGCGCCGCACTGGTGCTGATGATGACAGGCCCCGGCCTCGCCCTGTTCTACGGAGGTTTAGTCCGCCGCAAAAACGTTCTCTCGACCATGATGCACAGCTTCGCCATGATGGCCGTGGTCAGCGTGATCTGGGCCGTCGTCGGCTATAGCATCGCTTTCGGCGAAGGCACTCCCTTCTTCGGAGGCCTGCAGTACCTATTCCTGCACGGCGTCGGAGCCGACCCCAACGCCGACTACGCCGGCACCATTCCGCAGGGCACGTTCATGATCTATCAGCTGATGTTCGCCGTCATCACGCCCGCGCTTATCTCCGGCGCCATCGCCGAGCGCATGAAATTCTCCGGCATGCTGCTGTTCATGATCCTGTGGCTGCTGATCGTCTATTTGCCCATGGCCCACATGGTCTGGGGCAAGAACGGTTTCCTCGGAGCCACCTGGGGCCACGTCTCCACTTTCGATTTCGCCGGCGGAACTGTCGTCCATATAACTTCCGGTGTTTCGGCCCTGGTGTGCGCCTTGTATTTAGGAAAACGCAAAGGCTACGGCGCCGATCCCATGCGCCCGCACAGCCTGGTTTTAAGCACCGTCGGCGCGTGCCTGCTGTGGGTCGGCTGGTTCGGATTCAACGCCGGCAGCGCGCTCGCCGCCAACGCCCTCGCCACCAGCGCCTTCGTCGCCACCCACTTCGCCACCGCCGCCGCAGCGCTCGCCTGGATGATCGTCGAGTGGCTTCACAACGGCAAGCCCAGCATGCTCGGCGGCATTTCCGGAGCCGTCGCCGGATTGGTCGCCATCACCCCGGCCTCCGGCTTCGTAACGCCCATGCCCGCCATGCTGATCGGCGCTGATCGCCGGCGTAGTCTGTTATTTCATGGTCAGCGTCAGTCAAGAAAAAGTTCGGCTACGACGACGCGCTCGACGCCTTCGGTGTCCACGGCATCGGCGGCACCGTGGGAGCGATTCTGACCGGCGTTTTCGCCACCAAGGAAGTGAACGATATGCGCATGGGCAAACCCATGGGCCTGATCGACGGCAACCCCGGCCAGGTGATCAACAACCTGATCGGCGCCGCCATCGCCTGGGGACTCGCCATTGTCGGCACATGGATTATCCTCAAAGTGTGCGACGCGGTGACGGGCCTGCGCGCCAGCGATCAGGACGAGATCGAAGGTCTCGACCTGGGCATGCACGGCGAAGAAGGCTATAACTTCGAAGCGTAGAAAGAGACGACTATGAAAAAGATTGAAGCCATCATCCAGCCGCACAAAATCGAAGACGTGAAAGACGCTCTCAAGAAAATCGGCATCGATGGGATGACCATCACCGAAGTCCGCGGCCACGGCCGCCAGAAGGGCCACAAAGAAGTTTACCGCGGCATGGAATATCAAGTGGACTTGCTGCCCAAGGTGAAGCTCGAACTGGTGGTGCCCTCCAGCCGCCTGGATGAAATCACCACGGCCCTCGCCGCCGCCGCGCGCACCGGAAAAATCGGCGACGGCAAAATCTTCGTGTTCGATGTAGCCGAAGCCATCCGCATCCGCAACGACGACCGCGGCGACACCGCTTTGTGACCTGGACCACCTTGTGGCTCTTCGCCGCCACGGAAACGATCCTGTCTTTCACGCCGGGTCCGGCAGTATTGTTCGTCCTATCCAGCGCGCTCCGCCTGGGAGCGCGCCAAGGCCTTCCTGCGATCCTCGCCATTCTCGGCGCAAATACCATCTATTTCGCGTTATCCGCCACCGGCATCGGCGCACTGCTGGCGTCGTCGTATCAATTTTTCTTCTTCGCAAAATGGCTTGGCGCCGCCTACTTGGTCTACCTAGGTGCGCGTGCGATCCTGGGCCATCACAGCGTAGTCCCCACTGAGCAGCAGCCCAGCACGACGCGATCCCCACCGGCGCTTGGCGTTATTCGCGGACGGTCTGGTGCTCCAGCTGTCGAACCCCAAAGCCATCGTCTTCTTCTCGGCGATCCTGCCGCAGTTCATCGATCCGCGCCGCGCCGTGCTTCCGCAAGTCGTGATTCTGGGCCTGACCTCGACCATCTGCGAATTCATAGTGCTGTGCGGTTATGGGATCGCCGCCTCCCGCGCCTCACTGCTAGCCCGCCAACCGCGCTACGCAACATGGACGAACCGTATCGCCGGCGCGTTATTGATCGGTGCCGGTGACCGGCCTGGCATTGCTGCGGCGGGAATAGGAGCCTAGGTTCGTGCGGTCTTTCGCGCTCATCAATTCCTGAATGTTCACCAGCTCCGTAGGATAGTTGCCGGTGTAACAGGAATAGCAGTAGTCGTGGTTGTGATCCGCGACCGCCTCGCGCAGCCCGCCCAGTGATAAATACCCCAGCGAATCCGCCTCGACAAAGCGCCGAATCTCTTCCACAGTGTTGTTAGCCGCGATCAACTCCGCCACGCTAGGCGTATCCACACCGTAGAAACACGGCGAAATCGTCGGCGGACACGAAATGCGCAAATGCACCTCGCGCGCGCCCGCGCCGCGCACCATGCGGACAATCTTGCGGCTGGTCGTCCCGCGCACCAGCGAATCGTCGACCAGAATCACGCGCTTGCCTTCGAGCAAATGCCGCACCGGGTTGAGTTTCAGCTTCACGCCGAAATCGCGAATCGCCTGCGAAGGCTCGATGAACGTGCGCCCGACGTAGTGGTTACGGATCAGCGCCTGCCGGAACGGAATCCCCGACTCCGACGAATACCCCAACGCCGCCGCCACCCCGGAATCCGGCACCGGCACCACGATATCGGCGTCGACCGGATGTTCCACCGACAACATCCGCCCCAATTGCTCCCGCGATTCCTCCACCGCGCGCCCAAACACATACGAATCGGGCCGCGAGAAATAAACGTGTTCGAACACGCAATGCGAATGCGTCCGCACCGGAGCATAGCGCTCCCGCGTCATCCCGTCCTTGCTGACAATCACCATCTCGCCCGGTTCGACATCGCCCAAGTAGACGGCGTTGATCAAATCGAACGCGCAAGTCTCAGATGCAAACACGTAACACACCGAGCCGCCCGACAATTCCATCTGCCCGAAAGCCAGCGGCCGGAACCCATGCGGATCGCGCGCAATGATAATGCGGTCTTCCGCCAGGAACACCAGCGAGAACGCGCCTTCCAGTTGCAGCAGCGCCTCGCGCAGCGCCCCCGGCAAAGTCTTTTCGCGCGACCGCGCCACCAGATGCAGAATCACTTCGGTATCGCTCGAAGCCTGAAAAATGGACCCTTCGCGTTCCAGTTCCCGCCGCAACTCCCCGGCATTCGTGATGTTGCCGTTGTGCGCCACCGCGACTTGCCCCTTATTGCACGCCACCGAAAACGGCTGGGCGTTCAACAGCACCGTGTCGCCCGCCGTCGAATAGCGCGTGTGCCCGATCGCCAATTCCCCCGGCAGCGTCCCCAGCACCTCAGGCGTGAAGATATCCGCCACGTGCCCCATGCTCTTGTGATTGTGAATATGGCGCCCGTCGCTCGACGCGATACCGGCGCTCTCCTGCCCGCGATGCTGCAAGGCGTAGAGGCCTAGATAAGTGAGGTTGGCAGCTTCCGGGTGCCCGTAAATCGCAAACACGCCGCATTCGTCGTGGAATTTATCAAACATGTACGGGTGCCAGCTCCTCTGCCAGCGCATTCTCCCAAACTTGCTTGAGACGGTCCACAGGCGAATCGATCCATGTCACGGAACCGTCTCCTATCCGTAACCCTACATTCATTGTAACGCCGATGCGCAGCGCTTCCACCTTATATTTGCGCGCGATTTCTTCGATCTTCTCCGGAACCGTGGTCGAAACCAAGATGCGCGACGGCCCTTCGTGGAACAGCGCAAACTCCGGACGCAGATCGGTTTTGATCTCGACCGACGCCCCGATCCCGTTGACAGCGCACTCCGCCAACGCCACCGCCAGCCCGCCATCGCTCACATCGTGCGCCGACTCCGCATGCCCCTGGTTGACGATCTCGCGAATCGCCGACTGCACGCGCTTTTCGTAGCCCATGTCCAGCGCCGGCGGCAAACCCCACATATTGTTTAAAACAACTTTGGCGTATTGCGTGCCTCCAAAATGCGTAGCGTCGCAATCCCCCAGCCCGCCCAGCAACATCACCGTCCGCCCCTGCTGCTTGAACGGAATGGTCACCGGCTCTGCCGTCTTCATTAGCCCGACAATCCCCATCACCGGCGTCGGCCAAATCGCCTCGCCCAGCGTTTCGTTATACAAGCTGACGTTCCCACCCGTAATCGGCGTATCGAAGAAAACGCAAGCCTCGCTCAACCCCTCGATCGCCTCAACGATCTGCGCCATAATCTCCGGCCGCTCCGGATTGCCGAAATTCAGATTATTCGTAGCCGCCACCGGCGTAGCGCCGACACTCGAAAGATTGCGGCAGCACTCCGCCACCAGCAATTTCGCGCCCTCGCGCGGATCGAGCGCACAATATCGCGCATTGCCATCGAGCGACATCGCCACGCTGGTATCCGTTTCCTTGATGCGCACGATGGCCGCATCCCCGCCCGGCCCCGCAATGGTGTTGGTCCGAACCGTGTAATCGTACTGCTGCCAGATCCAGCGCTTGGAACACAAATCGCCCGACCCCACCAGCGCCAGCAAATCCGCGTTCAAATCGCGACTCTTAAACTCGGGCGCCTCCATCGGCGCCGGCCGGTACGGCTTCACGTTGTGCGGACGATCGTACAGCGGAGCCTCATCCGCCAACTCCCGATTCGGAATTTCAGCGACGACTTTGCCGTGATCCTTCACCCGCAGCATCCCGTCATTGGTGACGACGCCAATGGTGACCGCGTCCAGCCCCCACTTCTTGAACACCGCGAAGACCTCATCCTCGCGCCCTTTTTCCGCGACAATCAGCATCCGCTCCTGCGATTCCGAAAGCATGATCTCGTAAGGAGTCATCCCGGTCTCGCGCTGCGGCACCAACTGTAAATCAAACTCGATACCGGTCTCCGCGCGGCTTCCCATCTCGCAAGTGGAGCACGTTAACCCCGCCGCCCCCATGTCCTGGATGCCCACGATCGCCCCCGTGCGCATGGCCTCCAGGCAAGCTTCGAGCAGCAACTTCTCCATGAAGGGATCGCCCACCTGCACATTGGGACGCTTGTCCTTAGAATCCTCGTCGAACTCCGCCGACGCCATTGACGCGCCCTTGATCCCGTCGCGCCCCGTCTTCGCGCCTACATAAATGACCGGATTCCCCACGCCGGTAGCGCGCCCGAAGAAAATCTCGTCGTGACGAAACACCCCCAGCGCAAACACGTTCACCAGCGGATTCCCGTTGTAGCAAGATTCGAAAACCGTCTCGCCGCCCACCGTCGGCACGCCAAAACAATTCCCGTAATGCGAAATCCCGCCGACCACGCCTTCGAGAATGCGCCGGTTGCGATCGCCATATCTCCGGATCGTCCAGCCGCCCGAAGCGCAGCGCATCCATCACCGCAATCGGCCGCGCCCCCATCGTGAAAATGTCGCGCAAAATCCCGCCGACGCCGGTAGCCGCGCCCTTGAAACGGTTCGATAAAACTAGGATGATTGTGCGATTCAATCTTGAACGCAATCGCATACCCGCCGCCGATGTCGATGATGCCTGCGTTCTCGCCCGGCCCCACCAGCACGCGATCGCTCTTGGTCGGCAGCTTCCGCAGATGAATGCGCGAGCTTTTATAAGAGCAATGCTCGCTCCACATCACCGTGAAGATGCCGTTTTCTGTTTCGTTAGGTTCGCGCTTGAGGATCGACCGAACCTTGTCGAGTTCCGCCGCCGTCAAGTCGCTCATGCAGCGGCAGCCGAGAGGGAATGAATCATAGATTCCAGAATCACTTTGCCGTCCGTGCAACCCAGCAGCGCATCGGAGGCCCGCTCCGGATGCGGCATCATCCCCATCACGTTGCGCTTCTCGCTGCAAATGCCGGCGATGTCATCGAGCGACCCGTTGGGATTATCCACATAACGCAGCACCACGCGATCGTCATGCCGCAGCATCGTCAGCGTAGCGTCGTCGGCAAAGTAACAGCCCTCGCCATGCGCCACCGGAACCTTCAGCAACTGTCCCTTGGTAGCCGCACTCGTGAAACGGCGTATTGGTAGTTTCAACCCGCAGCGTCACCGGCCGGCACACGAATTTCAACTCCCGGTTGCGTAGCAGCGCCCCCGGCAATAAGCCGCTCTCCACCAACACCTGGAACCCGTTGCAGATCCCCAGCACCAGCCCGCCGGTATCGGCGAACTCGCGCACCGCCGCCATCACCGGCGAGAACTTCGCGATCGCCCCACAGCGCAAATAGTCGCCGTAAGAAAACCCTCCCGGCAGAATGACCGCGTCAACCGCGCCCAGAGTTTTAGAATCGTGCCAGATGTATTCGGCCGAGTGGCCTAGATTGTGCGAGACGGCATACCAAGCGTCGTGATCGCAATTGCTACCCGGAAACACGACGACACCGAAGCGCATAGCAGGAAACTTCAGTGTAACAAAAGTGAGAGCCGGCGTCTTAGCGAATTAACGAACTTCTTGCGTTTCGTTGGCCCTGCTTGGCGACTCCGCGCTTACCGCCCGCAGCAATTGCTCAGCGTAAGCGCTGGCCGCATCCTCGTCGCTCAAACTTTTGGTTAATTCCGAAGTCACTACGGGCGCAACCGCGCGCGCCGGCGCTGCCCCGTCCGCCGAATTCCGCAGCTTGCGCTCCATCAACTCTTTGATTTCGTGAATATCTTTCGCGATGTAATACAGCTTGTACACACCCATGAAGACCACGATATATACGACAAGCGAGAGAATGCCGCTGATGAAGGCTCCAAAAAAATCCACGGGGATGCTCCTTTTGACGTACCACTACTCAGGAACGCTATCGGCAATCCCACACCGGACCTTTACGCCCGCTACTCCTTCTTCTTGAAATCGAGTGACGCTGAGTTCATGCAAAAACGCGTTCCCGTAGGCCGCGGACCGTCGGGAAACACATGCCCCAGGTGCGCATCGCATTGAGCACAAAGCGCTTCTACACGTCGCATGCCATGGCTGGTATCGGTCTCGGTGCGCACGCTGTTGGGGTCCAAAGCCGCGTAGAAACTAGGCCACCCCGTGCCCGAATCGAACTTGGTCGAGCTGTCGAACAGCTCCGCCCCGCAGCATGCGCAGCGATACGTGCCCTCGTCGTGGTGATCCCAATACTTGCCCGTGAACGCCGGCTCCGTGCCCTTCTGCCGGGCGACATGATATTGCTCCGGAC
Organism: Bryobacterales bacterium; assembly: GCA_963745995.1. Taxonomy (GTDB): domain Bacteria; phylum Acidobacteriota; class Terriglobia; order Bryobacterales; family Bryobacteraceae; genus Palsa-187. Next base: position 375,156 of record CAVUZF010000003.1, on the reverse strand, counting down.
TCAATTTCTTACGCCATTCTTCGTCGGTTTTCTTGATTTTTTCCATGGCACTTCCAGCTTACCCGAAAGCGCATACACTAAAATTTGGCCCGCCTTTCCGAACGCACCTTCCCGCCTGATCCCATCCAGCAGTTCCGCCGCTGGCTCCGCGCCGTCGAACGCGCCGGCATCCCGGAGCCCAACGCCATGACGCTCGCCACCGCCACGCCCGCCGGACGCCCGTCAGCACGAATGGTCCTGTTAAAAGGTGTGGACGCCCGCGGCTTCCTCTTCTTCACCAATTACGAAAGCCGCAAAGCGCGCGAGCTAGCGTCGAATCCCCGCGCCGCCCTAGTCTTTTATTGGAACGCGATGCACCGCCAAATCCGCGTCACCGGACGCGTGACGAAACTCCCCGCTGCCGAATCTGACGCCTATTTCGCCACGCGCCCCCGTGAGAGCCGCCTGGCAGCCCTGGCCTCCCGCCAAAGCGCGGTCATCAAATCGCGAGCCGTGCTCGAATCCCGCTATGCCGAACTCGCCGCCAAGTATCCTAACGCAGCCCCGCCGCGTCCCATAAACTGGGGAGGTTATTGTGTCCATCCCGATGAAATCGAATTCTGGCAGCAAGCGCCGCACCGTTTGCATGACCGCCTGCGCTATCGTAAGCATCGCGGCGCTTGGATTCTCGAGCGCCTGTCTCCTTAAAGCCGCCGACATCATCGACGTCCCCCGCATCCTTAAAGGCATCGAGGAGCGCTACAACCGCACCCAAACTCTCGAACTCTCCTTCACCGAGAGCTATCAACAAGGCGCCCGCACCCGCGTCGAAAAAGGCGAGCTCTTTCTCCGCAAGCCCGGCCGCATGCGCTGGCAATACACTGCCCCCGCCGGAAAACTATTCGTCTCCGACGGCAAGTTCATCTACTCCTACACCCCACAAGACAACCGCGCCGAGAAGATGAAGTTCCAGGAGACCGACGACATGCGCGCGCCGCTCGCCTTCCTGCTAGGACGCCTGGATTTCAACAAGGATTTCCGCGAATTCCACGCCCACGCAGAAGACGGCGGCGTCTTCATCACCGCCATCCCCAAGTCCGACAAACTTCCCTACAGCGAAGTCTCATTTCTAGCCGCCCCCGACTTCACCATCCGCCGCCTGGAAGTAAAAGGCCAAGACAATTCCGTCCTGCGCTTCACCTTCGAAAACGAAAAGAAAGACCCCGCCATCCAGGACGCCATGTTCCGCTTCACCCCGCCCCCCGGTGCCGAATACGTGGATTCGTCGAACCAGCCTTAAACTGGAAACATGCGGGTACGCAAGAAGCGCAAACTAGAGGAGCCCAAGCGCGACCCCGCGCTTCCGACAAAGGACCGCCGCAAACGACACCCGGTGCCGGTAATCCGCACCGGCCGCCCGAAAACGCTGCATCTTACTAACGAGCAAATTGATGAGATTTTGTTCGGACCATTGTCAGGAGAACGCAGTTCGGCCCTTACCTAAATTGCAGCCTTGGCATAGTGTCTGAAGATTTTCAATCAAAGTCTTTCCCCCATTTGCGACGGCCAAGACATGATCGGCGTGAAGTTCGATGTTTAGATGAGTTGCGGGGCTTCTACCACAAGCAACGCAGCGGAAGTTATCTCGCTTAAAGACCCTGAACCTGAGCCCAGGACGAACGTCCCGACAATCACCTTCCGTCCGATTTGTTGTGGCTGGCGAGTGTGGATGGGTTTCCGTCTGCGTCGCTGGCAACAACTCTTCGGCATTTGCCCAATCCGCAAACACTTTGAGCGCCTTCCGCCACGTTCCCCAGCGATAGATATACGTTTTGCCCTGAATTTTTGATGGCGATCGAAACATCTCGCGGTATTCGGGTGGACGGCCGTAATGCGTCCAAACTTCTGCGATATTCTCTAAAGAAGATTGTTCGGTGTGAATCCGTGTACGAAAACGATGCTCCAATCCAGCCTTGGCCAATGCGTCTTTCCACGTCCCGAATCGTCGGATGAGAGTTTGGGCATGAACCTTGCGTGAAGTCTTCGTAAAGGCCACTTGCGTTAAGGGGTGTTCTCCCAATATGGCAGAAGTTCTGCGAAGTTCTTCTAGGAGCGCTTCGTCCGTGTATTCTGTGAGGAAGTCAATTTCAAACCGTGGCATCGCTGCTGTTCACTATTATGACGTTTGACCGCCCGCAAGATGGTTTGAGTAAACGCTACACCTTTTGCGCCCCCTCAACCTTGCCGAGCCCGCGATCAAAAGTCCCCAGCGGTAAATGCCCCGCCTTCCACGCCACCTGCAGCATCAAACAATCGGAGAATCCCAGCGATGGCCGGGAGCGAAATAAATCCAGCGCCGCCTCGACCGCGTCCGCATCTTGCAAAACCAGATGCTCGTGATTCAGCAGCATCTCGATTGCAGTGACCAGGCCGGCAGCCTTACGTTCGTACACCGCCGCCAAAACCCACACCGCTTCCGTCAGCGCCAGCAGTGAAACCCACGCCCCCTTCCGGATGAAGGCTTCGGCGGAGGCGGCTTGCCGGGCATCGTCGCGCGTGATCAGGCGAACCAAAACGTTGGTGTCAACGGCCCGCATAACGCTCCCGGGCGCGCCGCCGGATCCCTTCCTTCATGTCCTCCAGCGTTTTAGCCTTCGGCGCCTTTTGCGGAAACAGCGCCTGGTGAATGTCTTCTGATGAAAACCGCACCGACCGCCGCACAACGATCTTGTCGCCCTCTTCGTCCCACTCCAAAACGGAACCGGGACCGATGCCAAGCTTACGTCGGACGCCGCTCGGCACGGAGATCTGCCCCTGCGCCGTGACCTTCGAATGAGCCAGTGCCATATCTTACATTACCACGGTAATGTACTACACCGCGCGGTCCAATCCATGCCAACACCGCTAACCCGCTGCCCGCTGCAGTTACAATAGAATTTCTATGCGCATCGCTCTAGCGCAATTGAATCCCACGGTAGGGGATTTGGCGGGGAACGTTGACCGCATGACGCGCGCCTCGCGCGATGCGGCCGCTCGCGGCGCCGAAGTGGTGGTGTTTCCCAGAGCTCTCCCTCACCGGCTACCCGCCTCGCGATCTGGTCGAAAAACCCGCGTTCCTTGAAAGTTGCGAGCGCCAGCTCGACCGCCTCGCCCGCGAAACCGCCGACCTCGGCCTCAGCGTCATCTGCGGTTACGTCGGGCATTCCGAAGCCGAAACCGGCAAGCGCGCCCTCAACCGCGCCGCCCTGATCGAGCGCGGCGAAATCGTTTTCCGGCAAAGCAAAATGCTGCTGCCGAATTACGATGTGTTCGATGAAGCCCGTTACTTCCGCCCCGCCGAGCGTGAATATCTGTGCACGCTGCGCGGCATTCCCGTGGCGCTGACCATTTGCGAAGACGCTTGGAACGACCGTCGCTTTTGGAAGGACCGCCTCTACCAGCGCGATCCCGTCGAAGAACTGTTTGAAGCCGGAGCGCAAATGCTGATCTGCATCAACGCTTCGCCCTACAACTTGGGCAAGCGCGCCATTCGCCGCAGCATTTATCGCGCCGCCGCCCGCCGCTACGCAGAGCCCGTCATCTACGTGAACCAGGTGGGAGGCAACGATCAACTGGTCTTCGATGGCACCAGCTTCGCCATGAACAGCGCCGGCGAAGTGATCGCCGCCGCGCGTTCTTTTGAAGAAGACCTTATCGTTTGCGATCTCGACGCCGGCACCGGCGATCTTCACCAGGACTTCCCCGACGAATGCGAAGCCGCCTATCAGGCACTCGTACTCGGGCACGCGCGACTACATTCGCAAGTGCGGCTTTTCGAAAGTGCTGATCGGCCTGAGCGGCGGCATCGACTCCGCGCTGACGGCGGTGATCGCCGTCGATGCCGTCGGCAAAGAAAACGTCACCGGCGTGGGCATGCCCGGACCGTATTCGTCGGAGTCGAGCATCACCGACGCCCGCGATATGGCGGGGAAATTGAACATCCGTTTCGAGATTGTTTCAATCACGGGCGCCTGTGAGCGTTTCGAACAAGAATTGGCCCCATTGTTTCAAGGAACGCCCCCGGGAGTCACCGAAGAAAATCTGCAATCGCGCTTGCGCGGCGTCACGCTGATGGCGCTGTCGAACAAAACCGGAGCGATGGTGCTCACCACCGGCAACAAGAGCGAGCTCGCCGTGGGCTACTGCACGCTTTATGGCGACATGTGCGGGGGCCTGGCCGTGATCAGCGACGTTCCCAAGACGCTGGTCTACAAACTGGCGCGCGTCGGGAACCAGCGCCACAACGGAGCGATTCCAGAAAACGTATTTACGAAACCGCCCTCCGCCGAGCTACGCCCCGATCAAAAGGACACGGATTCCCTGCCCCCGTACGACGTGCTGGATCCGATCCTCGAAGCCTACGTCGAGCAATACCGCACGCCGCGCGAAATCGCCGCCAGCCTGAAGCTTCCGCTGGAGATGGTGCAAGACATCGTCAACAAAGTGGACCGCAACGAGTATAAACGCCAGCAAGCCGCGCCGGGCTTGAAAGTGACCACCAAAGCTTTCGGTGTCGGAAGGCGCATGCCCATTGCACAAAGGTTCTCCGGATGAAGTTGATTCTATTCCTGGCCACTGCGCTAAGCTTGCTCGCGCTCGACTTCCCGATGTCGCTCGCGGTCGCGCCGGACGGACGCGTGCTGGTTCTGAACGGCGGCGCGAAAGCATCCGTCAGCGTGGTGAATGGCGGAGAACTTCCGCTGCCCGACGCTTGGCTTGGCCTGACATTCGCGCCGGACGGCAAAACCGTTTACGCCGGCGGCGGATCGCGCGGCGTGGTTTACGAGTTCGGCTACGCGCAAGGCGAACTCAAACTCACGCGCGAAATGAAGTCCGCCGATTTCACCGGCGACGTCGCCATGTCGCCCGACGGCCATCTCATCTACGCCGCCGATCTGTTCGGCAACGCCATCGTGGTGATCAATCCGCAGTCGGGACGCGTCATCGATCGCTTCAAGACCGGCCGCCGCCCGTACCGCATTTTGTTCCATCCCGATGGCCGCTCGTATTTCGTTTCGAGCTGGGCCGACGCGTCGGTTTACCAATACAACGCCGCCAACGGCGAAGAAATCGGGCGCATTCGCCTCGGCTTGCACACGTCGGATATGGTTTTGAGTTCTTATCAACCAATGCCGGAAGAAGGGCAAGCCGCGCCGGCGGGCAAATACCGGCTGTTCGTCGCGGCCGCGAACACCAACGAAGTTTTCGTGGTTTCAATCGGCGACAACAAAACCATGAATCTCGCGGAAACCATTCACGTGGCGCCCGCGCCGCTCTCGCCGCTCGGCATGACGCCTAGCGCGCTGGTGCTGTCGGCAGATCAGAAACATTTATACGTGGCGTGCTCGGACGCGAATGTGGTCGCGTCGGTGGATGTTTCCGATGTTCGCGGCGCGGTGGAAGGATTTTTGCCGGCGGGCGCTTATCCGGCGGCTGTGCGCGTCAGCGGAGATCGCGTTTGGGTCGCCAACGCACGCGGGAACACGGTTGAAGCGCTGGGCGATATGTTCCGACCCGTGACCGATCCGCCTGAACCGGAAATCGCTCCCGCCGAACACGTGATCTACGTCATCCGCGATAACCAGCCGGAAGCGCTGATGCGAGCGATTGCCGGGCTCGCGCCAGATTTCACCGTGAAACTCGGCCGCCGGCCCAACTTCGACATCGCCGACCCGGCCAACTCGCCGCCCGCCGGTTATCTTTGGACCAACGCCCGCGCCGCCGGGCTCACGGTTGCGAATTACGGAGTTTTCGTCCGCAACGGGCAGGCGATCGATCCCGCGGCGAAGTCCTTCACGAAGCCGGATACGTCAGCGCTCGCCGCCGACTTGAACGGCAATATGCCGCGATTAATCATCGTGCAAATCACGAGCGACGACGCGCTGGCGGCGCTCAAAAGCGCTGTCGCCAAGAGCCGGTACGCAGCCAAAACGGAAATCGTCGTGGGCGACTTGCGGCGCGTCGAAGCGCTGCTCGATCTGCGCCCCATGACTCGCAAAGACTGATTTAAATGACAACCGTCTGCTTTCTCTGGCACATGCATCAGCCGTTCTACAAAGACTTGTGGAGCGGAGAATATAAATTGCCGTGGACCCGGCTCCACGCGCTCAAAGATTACGCTGGGATGGTTGAAATCCTGGCCGATTTCCCGTCCATTCATCAGACCTTCAATCTGGTGCCGTCGATGATTGCGCAGATTGACGAATACGCTTCCGGAAAAGCCTCCGACCCGTTTCTCGACTGCGCGCTCGCGCCCGCCGAGGATTTGAGCGAGGCGCAGCAGAACTTCATTCTGAAGTATTTCTTCCAGGCGAACTACGATCGGCTGATCTCCCGCTATCCCCGTTATCTCGAACTGCACGGAAAACAATCACGCAAGGAACACTTCTCCGCGCAGGATTTTCGCGACCTGCAAATCTATCATCTGCTGGTTTGGTTCGACGAAGATCTGCTGGCGCGCGATGCGGAATTAATCGCGCTGATCCGCAAGAGCCGCGACTTTTCGCGCGCCGATCAGGCGATGGTGGCGCGGAAGCAGAGCGAGGCGCTGGCGCGCGTGCTGCCGGTTTATCGGGAATTTGGGTCGCGCGGCCAGATCGAAATCTCCACTACGCCGTTTTATCATCCGATTCTGCCGCTGATCTGCAATTCCGATATCGCCGCGGTGGCGAGCCCCGGCCTGCCGCTGCCCAGCCGTTTCGCGTATCCCGATGACGCGCGCGAACAACTGGATCGCGCCCGCAGCTATATTTACGACAAACTGGGCGTCGCGCCGGTGGGATTATGGCCGTCGGAAGGGTCGGTTTCCGATAACGCCCTGGCGCTGGCGGCGCATGCCGGATTCACTTGGGCCGCCAGCGATAACGGCGTGCTGGCGCGGACGCTCAACCGCGACGCGGGCGTGGACGTCACGTACAAGGCCTATTTGTGGCAGCAGGAAGAACACCAAATGAGAATGATCTTCCGCGATCGGTATCTGAGCGATCTGATCGGTTTCGAATATTCGCGGATGAGCGCGCACGACGCCGCGGGGCACTTTTTAGATCGCATTCGCCAGAACACCGAAGGGCGCGAATGTTTGGTGCCGATTATTCTCGATGGCGAGAACGCCTGGGAATGGTACGAAGCCAATGGCCGTCCGTTCCTGCGGGAATTGTACCGGCGCATCTCGGAAGATCCGGGGCTCGAAGCGCTTACGGTTTCAGAAGCGCTCGAGAAATTCGAAGCCGAGCCGCTCCACGGCATTTTCCCAGGCTCATGGATCAACGCGAATTTCAATATCTGGATCGGCGCGGAAGAAGACAACCAGGCTTGGGAATTGCTGCTGGCAGCGCGGCGCGCTTATGACGAAACGCCTGGCGTCCCGGAAAGCGCTCGCAAGCTGGCTTACGAAGAGCTGCTGATTGCCGAGGGCAGCGATTGGAATTGGTGGTACGGGCCGGAGCACGGCTCCGACAACCGCCCGGAGTTCGATCAGCTTTACCGCGATCATCTGGTGAACGTTTACCGCGCGCTGGGATTGGTTCCGCCGGAGGCGCTTTCGCGCACCATTCTTCGGCTGGAGCAATCCGGCGAGATTCATGAGACGCCGCAGAATCCGATTCGTATTACGCTCGATGGCGAAATCACTTCGTATTTCGAATGGATGGGTGCGGGGCGCTACCGGCCGGATCCGCGCTCGGGCGCGATGCATGGCGGCGCTCCGCCGGTTTGGGAAATGTTCTACGGCTGCGACGGCAAATCGGTGGCGGTGCGGCTGGACGGTGCACAGGCGGATTTGAAAATCGAAGTCGAGTTTGAAACCGGCGTCGTGCCGGCGGAAATTGCGGTGGGGCGGGTCACGGAATTGCGTGTGCCGCTGGCGGGGCATCGGATGCGGCTGCATTTGGCGAAGAACGGATTGCCGGCGGCTACGCTGCCGACGCAGGGCTGGATCGAAGTGGGCGAATGCATGGCGCTGGCGAAGGCCAATTTGCTGGCCTGATTTCAGCGTGCGACTTCGGGGAACTGCTAGGGCGCGGCTTGGCGCCGAAGAATAGGCGGGCGCGCTTCAACTGAGGGCACCTGGTTTGAGCATAGTTCGGCCTGGAGGCCGAACGCGGGCCGGAGGGCCGCCCCACAACGCGCAAACTTCGGCTGTGCTGATCTTAGACTTCGGAATCGTCTCGCGGTGGGCTGCTTTTAAGGGCAGCCCACCGGAGTGGTAGAGGTTATGGACGGCTTGCTGGTCTTTGAAAAGTGACTGAATGAACCAGTTTTCTGCTCTCTCCCATTTCCTCCCGCGGCAATTTAACTCACCAGAGAATCGATTCTCTCCTGTCCCGCCCTCTCCACAATGTTTCCAGGACGGCTAGCCCGCTGCTTTCGCAACGGGCGCGGATTCCACTAAACAACAACGATTAGCCTGCGCAGGCTGTACTACGGATTCAGTATGCGCGGAGGTGGTGCTTCGGGGGCTAAAGTCAAAGCGGGAAGTGGCTGACGACGCTGGGGTTATTGGCGCTAGATAAATGCCATCGTTTTGACGCCGGAGATATCGAAACGTTTCCGGCAGCGCATGTTCTTGCACATGGCTTTGTCGTCCAAGCAGAACCATATAGCTGGCGAATTTGGCGAAGCGGGCGCGGTCGCGTTCGTCGGCGCCGCGGGGGACCTGATCCAATTTCTTGCGCAGCATCCAGCGCAGCTCGTAGGTATCGGCGGTGCGGCAGAAGGGGCAATTAAGAGTTGCCGGCTTAGTGGTTTCGGACTCGCGGAAAAAAGCTCGCTCTTCCATAAGTGCAGTGCCCTTTATAGCACAGCGGCGCTTACACTGAAAGCTGCGGGCTTCGCCGCTTTATGCAGTGCTATATCACTGATCGCCGGACTTTGCCGGCTGCTACCAATCTGCTCGACAACATCACGCGTAATCTTGCGGCGGGGGTGGAGTGGATTCAGATTCGCGAAAAGGATCTTTCCGCTCGGGAGTTGTTTGATTTGACGGTGCTGGTGCTGGGGCTTCCGAATCCGCATCAATCGAAAATACTGGTAAATTCGCGGATGGATGTGGCGCTCGCGGCGGGGGCGGATGGAGTCCATTTGCCTGGGGGGTCGCCGGCTCCGCGGCGCTGGCGGGCGTCTTGTCCCAAGGGATTTATGATCGGGGTTTCTTGTCATTCGGTGGAGGAAGTACGGGAGGCTGAAGAGCACGGGGCGAATTACGTGGTGTTCGGTCCGGTGTTCGCACCGCGCTCTAAGGGAACGGTGCTGGAGCCCCGGGGGATCGACGCGCTAGCCGAGGCGGTGCGGGCGGTTCGCATTCCCGTGCTGGCGCTGGGGGGAATCACTCGCGAGAATGCGCGGGACTGCATGCGGGCCGGGGCGGCGGGTGTCGCCGCGATTTCCTTGTATCAGTCCTGGTCTCTGGCCTGTTAGAATTCTTGCGTGGCACATGCGGCGATGAGTCAATCTTTTACTCGCGAGGCGGCTTTGCGGCTGCTGCGCGTTTCCGAAAGACAGCTCAAGGCCTGGGAGCGGCAGAAACTGGTGGAGCCGGTGGCCATTTACGGGTTCCGCGAATTGCTGGCGCTGCGCACGCTGATCAAGCTGCGCGAGAGCAAGGTGCCGCCGCAGCAGATCCGGCGCGCGGTGCAGGCGCTGACGAAAAAGCTGCGCGGGGTGGACGATCCGCTCACTCAACTGAAGCTTTACGCTGACGGGAAAAAGATTCACGTGGATCTAGACGGTCTGGCGATGGAGGCGGAGTCGGGGCAATTGCTGCTGGATTTCGATCCGGGCGAGTTGAGCCGGCTGCTGGAATTTCGTCCCAAAGAGAATCCGAAGGCTGAGCGGGATCAGCGGCAGGCGGCGGAGCACTGGTTCCAGCGCGGGCTGGATCTGGAGGCCACAGGGGCCCCGGCGGCGCAGATCATCGAGGCGTATGAGAAGGCCATCGAACTGGACCCGGGGTCGGCGGGGGCGCTGGTGAATCTGGGAACGGTTTATTTCAATACGCGAAACTTCACGATGGCGGAGCGGTATTACACGCTGGCTACCCAGGCCGATCCGGAATATGCGCTGGCGCATTTCGATCTGGGGAATTTGTGCGATGAGTGCGGCGACCGCGGGCGGGCGCTGGAGCATTATCTGGCGGCGTTGCGGATTTCGCCGAACTATGCGGACGCGCATTACAACATTGCGCTGCTGTACCAGGGGGCTCGGCAGAATATGAAGGCGGTGCGGCACTGGATGGCTTATTTGAAATTGGATCCGTCGAGCGAGTGGGCTGGGATTGCGCGGCGGGAGTTGGATAAGTTGCGGGAGGCGGCGGTGGTGCGGGGGCGCTAGTGCGTCATCGAATAGACAACGTAATTGACGCCGATGCGGATGCCTAGGGCGGAATACTTTTCGGGGTAGCGGGGGGAGTCGGCCCACTCCCAGGAATCGCCGACGTCGGAGTTGAAATCCATGACCACCATCAGGCGGCCGTGGTCGTCGTAGATGCCTTTCCAGTAATCGCGGTAGCCATCGTTGCGATAAGTGGTGCCGCGCATTAGACCCCATTGGCCGGGGACTTGATAGCGGTCATCCAGATTGTAGACCGAGTGGAAGACGGGATCTTCGTTGTCGATTTCTACGATCTGGCGGTCGGGGAAAACAACTTTCATGGTTTCTTCGAAGCGGTCCCATTCCTCGGTGCCCCAGAAATCGTCGAGCATGAGGAAGCCGCCGCGCAGGAGGTAATCGCGCAGGCGGGCGGCTTGCGAGTCTGTCAGTTTCCAGTCGCCCATTTCGCCGGCGGCTAGCCAGGGCCAGTTGAAGACGTCATCGCCGTCGTCGAGGTTGATGGGTTGTTCGACGGAGCGGGTGTCGGTGCGCGTGAGGCGGCGGAGGGCTTGGGCGAATTGACGGTCGGCGCGCGGGTAATCCTGGGACCAACTGGTGCCGCCTTCGCGCCAGTCGAAGCGTCCGCCGTAGCCGATGGGGCGGCTGAAGCGGGCGCGGGGGTGGGGCGGATACATGAGACGGCCGAAGACGAATTCGGCGGGGACGCGGTAATCGTCAGGCAGGGGGACGTTGTCGTAGCCTTCGAGGCTGGCGTAGACGCGGAATTCGCGTTGGAATGCGTAGAGCGCCGTGACGGAGACGGCGATGCCGCATAGCACTAGGCAGAAGCGGGTCCGGGCAGTCATGTAGCCAGTTTGAGCATATCATTATGGGGAAGTGCGGCACGGCGTGTCGGGTAGTGTTCTAAAAGTGCATTGAAGTTATCTCCACTGCGTAAACAGAGATCGTGGCTGTTCTTTATCGCGTAGCCGAATGATTGCCAGGATGAGCGCCCCTTGAATAAGGATGAATCCGCAGATCCATGGCCAGAGCCTTGGCTCAGGACCCGGAAATGACCATGTTCCATCTAGTTTCTGAACTCCACAACAATCGCCGTAGCCAGAGATTGCGGACTCTCCCAACATGCCGTCAAACAATGCGCACACGATCAGGATGAACCACAAGCAGCGACGCAGGAATTTACACGTTAGTCTACCCATCCTGCCAGAATGATACCGCGATATGTCGACGTCCGTAGCTCGGCCATATCCCAAATGCGATCTGTTAGGACATAACCGCGTATCGGAGGGACATGGTGGAACTGCTAGCGTAGATAAGAATGCCGGGTGCACTGAAAGCGTTGGCGCAGTGGTGGTTGATTAGAAGGCTTCCGACGGACCTTCGCGACGGTGACATGTGCTCTGTCCAGTCCGGCGAGGGCGGGTACAAAATTGCAAAAGTTCTGAAGGTCGACAAATCAATTATCCACATTGCGCTTTATAAGAATCGGTATTCTCAGCGTCCCCAATTAGTCGATCCTAGAATACTCACCTTTGGGAAGATAGACGATTCAGACGGGTTTGGAATTGGGCATCTTCCTCTCTCACGCGGTTCTTTTGCTGCGTGGTTACCGCTGAGGATTCAACATTCGCCGGTAACCGATGAAGAATTGGAAGGCTATCGCATTTGGAACGAGAGCAACGGCGGGGTTTTTGATTGAGTCTTTCAACGCATTCTTGAGTTTAGTAACGCCTTCGCGGCAGCCCGCAGTTTTGCATTGGGCAAAGGGGGAGCCTTAAGCAGCTTCAGAACCAGTGGAGTGTCCCGCTGGGAGAGCTGCAAATGTTTCCGTTCTTCGACTACGGCCTTGGCGGCGCGTGGCGATTTGGGACTTCGTTTGTGCACATATCAACTGTACAGCGCGTCATGCCGTCGACGTTCGCAAGGTAAAATGGAAAGATCTTGAATAGAATCTCTTTTGCATTTCGCAGCTTCTTCTCTATCTTGTTCTCTGGGGCGTTGGCGCCTGACATTGCTCTGGCTTTTGGGTACTCGAAGCCTATGGCGGTGAAGGCGGCTCCGCCTCCGAAACCGCAGGCTGGGCCGGCGGATGGGGCGGTGCAGATCCTTTCGCTGTTGCAACGCGATGCCCGGCTAGTGGACTTCTTGATGGAGGACATCGGGGCTTACTCGGATGAGCAAGTCGGGGCGGCGGTGCGGGATGTGCAGGCGCAGGCGCGGCAATCGCTGGAGCGGTATTTGCAGTTTCAACCCGTCATTGACGGGGTTGAGGGCACCTATACAAAGACCGACGGCGTGGCGTTCGGGGGGATCAAGTTGATTGGGAATGTGCCGGCTAACGGGAAGGCTCCGGGGGGGCTGCTGCGGCATAAGGGGTGGCAGGCTGCGAAGGTCGATTTGCCGACGGCGGCGCCGGGGATGATTGTGGCTCCGGCTGAGATTGAAGTCGAATAGTCCGAATGAATATCGGCATCGACCTCGGCACTACTAATTCCGCGCTGGCGTATATCGATTCTACGGACGAGGCGGATTACCCAACGATTCACGTGCTCGACGTGCCGCAGTATGTGGCGCAGGGGCGCGTTGAGGCTCGGCGGACGTTACCTTCCTTCTTGTTTCTGGGGGATCAGGAATATATCGGCGTTTACGCGCGGGAGCAGGGGGCGATTGTTCCGACTAAGTCGGTGAACTCCGCTAAGAGTTGGTTGTCGAATCCGGCTGTGGATCGTACGGCGAAGATTTTGCCCTGGGACGCTCAGGAGGGTGGGCGGGTTCTGTCGCCGGTCGAGGTGTCGACGCGGATCTTGAAACATTTGGCGGAGGCTTGGGCGAAGGAGAAGGGGTCGGCGATTGCGGAGCATAATGTCACGCTGACGGTGCCGGCTAGTTTCGATGAAGAGGCTCGCGAGCTGACGGTGATGGCGGCGCGGGAGGCGGGGATTGAGAAGCTGACGCTGCTGGAGGAACCGGCGGCGGCGTTCTATTCTTGGATCGCGAATGATTTAACGCGGTCACAGAAGAGTCTGTTTGACGGGCAGACGGTTTTGGTTTGCGATGTGGGCGGCGGGACTAGCGATTTCACTTTGATTCGCGTGGCGCGCGAGGGGGATCGCATCGATTTCACGCGGACGGCGGTGGGTCAGCATCTGCTGCTGGGCGGGGATAACCTTGACTTGACGCTGGCTTGGCTGGTGGAGGCGAAACTGGGCAAGACGCTGTCGATCCGGCAGCGCAGCGGGTTGCGGCGGCAGTGTGCGGCGGCGAAGGAGAGGCTGCTGGCGGATCCTACGTTGGCTAGCGCGGAGATTACGGTGCTGGGGGGCGGGTCGTCGCTGGTGGGCGGGACGCTGAAGACGGAGATTACTCGCGAAGAAGTTTTGGAGCTGGCGCTGGATGGTTTTTTGCCCATGTGCGAGTTGGGGGATCGGCCTAAGGAAGAGGAGCGGAGTCCTTTTCGCGAGTTGGGGCTGCCGTATGTTTCCGATCCGGCGGTGACGCGGCATCTGGCGGCGTTTCTGGCGGGCGCGGGGGATGCGGTGCCGGATGCGATTTTGTTCAACGGCGGGTTTTTTATTCCGGACATTTTGCGGCAGCGGGTGGCGGATGTGCTGGAGCACTGGTATGGTCGGCGGCCGTTGATCCTCGACAATCGGGATTTGGATTTGGCTGTGGCGGTGGGGGCGGCTTATTATTCTTACGTTCGTTCGACGGGACAGGGGCTGCTGGTGCGGGGCGGGTTGCCGCGCGCTTACTTTATTGGGCTGGGCGGGGATGGGCAGCAACTGCGGACGTTGTGTTTGGTGCCGCGGGGTTCGGAAGAGGGGTCGAGTGTGGAGATCGATCCGGGGAATTTGCAATTGGTGGCGAACAAGGCGGTGTCGTTCCGGCTGTACAGTTCGCGGGCGCGGACGGAGGATCGGGCGGGCGACGTGGTGGAGTTTCCGCGCGAAGCGGTGGAGGGCGAGCCGCATTTGCATGCTCCGTTGAACGCGGTGCTGCGGTTTGGCAAGGCCGGGGAGCGGCTGGTGCCGGTGAAGCTTGGCGCTAAGCTGACGGAGGTGGGGACGCTGGAGATTTGGGCGGACTCGAAGGAGAGTGAGCATCGCTGGCGGTTGCAGTTTGAGTTGCGTCGGGCGGTGGCGGAGCTGGCGGCGCGGCCGGGGGCGGTGATCAGCGACGAGGCGCTGGCGGCGGCGGAGAAGCTGATTCCGGCGGCGTTCGTCGATGACACGGTGGAGGCTTCGCAGTTGCCGGCGCGGTTGGAGCAGGCGCTGGGGCTGGGGCGGAACTCGTGGCCGGTGTCGGCGATTCGCAAGCTGGGCGATGGGATGTTGGAGCTGGCGGAGTCTCGCAAGCGGAGCGCGGCGCATGAGCTGCGCTGGTTGAATCTTTGCGGATTTTGTTTGCGGCCGGGGTTTGGATTTCCGGGCGATGACTTTCGCATCGAGCAGGCGCGGCGGGTTTATGCGGCGGGGCTGACGTTTGCGAATCAGGTGCAGAACGAAATCGAGTGGTGGATTTTCTGGGGGCGTGTGGCGGGGGGGCTGAACAAGAATCAGCAGACGGATGTGTTTCAGCGGCTCTCGCCTACGCTGCTGCCGCGGGGGTCGAAGAAGCCGCAGCGGGTGAATCCGAGTTTGCTGCGGGAGATGTGGCGGGCGGCGGCTAGTCTGGAATTGCTGCCGTTGCAGACGAAGACGCAGTTGGGGGATGAACTGCTGGGGCGCGTCGTTAAAGGTGATTTTGTGGAGACGGGGCTGTGGTGTTTGGCGCGGTTGGGGGCGCGGAAACTTTTCTACGGTCCGATTAATCAAGTCTTGCCGGCGGCGACGGTATCGCGGTGGGTGGATGCGCTGCTGAAGGTTCCGAAGTCCGCTGATGCGGTGGCGGCGTTGGCGCGGGTTACGGGGGATGCTACACGGGATCTGCCTCCGCATACGCTTGAGACTGTTCGGCGGGCGTTGCCGGATCTCAACTTGGAAGCGGAGCCTACCGGGGATCTGGCGGCGATGGGTAAGATCTTCGGTGAGGAGTTACCGTCGGGCCTCGTGTTTCATGAGTGAGCTGGACATCGTCACGCGGTTGCGCGGGCTGGCGCGGGCTGGCAACGGCGTTGTACTGGGGATCGGCGATGATTGCGCGATCTACCGGCCGCGCGGCGGGGAGGAACTGCTGTTCACTTGCGATCAATCGATCGAAGGGATTCACTTTCTTCCGGAGCAGGCGGCGGCGATCACGGGGCATAATGCGCTGGCGCGTAGCCTGAGCGACATTGCGGCGATGGGGGGCGATCCGCGGTTCTGTTTGGTTTCGCTGGCGGCGCGGGAAGAAAAATTTATCGCGGGGTTTTATCGCGGGTTGCTGGCGCTGGCGCGGCGGACGGGAACGGTGCTGGCGGGGGGCGATCTCGCGCACAGCGATAAAGTTTATTGCGACGTGATGGTATGTGGATCAGCTCCGCGCGGGAAGGCTCTGCGGCGTGGGGGAGCTCGGGTGGACGATTTGCTGTACGTCTCCGGGCGCTTGGGGAAACCTTGGGGAGGACGCATTCGGCCGCGCCTGGAACTGGGGCGGGCGCTGCGGGGGCGGGCTACTTCTTGTATGGATCTGAGTGACGGGCTGGCGCTGGACTTGCATCGGCTGTGTGTGGAATCGGGCGTGGGGGCCGTAGTCGAGCGGGTGCCGGTGGTGCGCGGGGCCACGCTCGAGCGGGCGCTGCACGGGGGCGAAGATTACGAGTTGGTGTTCACGCTACCGTCGCGGACAAAGGCTCCGGCAGGGACGACGCTGATCGGGAGGATCGTCAAGGGCAAGGCAGGTGCGGTGGAATTTCAGGGGCAGCCGTTGGCAGCGCGGGGCTATAATCACTTCGTATGAGATGGCTGATGGTTCTCGTTGCTCTGCCGGGCGTTGGCTTGGCGCAGTTCGGTAATGTTGACGAGTCCGTCACGCATTTGATGACTTCCGGGATGATCACCGGTGCCGAGATGAAGGCGCTGTCGCGAACCGGTGATTCAGCGGCAGGGGCGCTGAGCCGACTTATCGCTAAGATGAATCTCGATGCGCCTGGAATTGACCGGGCTTTGATGATCGTGCATACGTCCTTCGAATCGCCGGCTTGGGTGGAGCGCGTTGCGGACCGGGAACCGAAGGCAACCCTGCCGCTATTGGAGTATCTGGACACGCAGACTCGCGAAGCAGCGGTTCGGAAAAAGATCGTGGACGAAAGAGTTTTCGTCCTCGATCAGGTTGCCAAGCTGAAGGTGGGGAGGACGTGTTTGAATGCGAATTTTACGGCGGCTAACGCCGGGCGCGCTACCGTTGACAGCGTGCAGATGTCGAAGGTCTACAGATTATTGATCGAACCGGAGCGAATCAACGCTTCGGCATCGCGCCGGATGGGGGACCGTGCGGCTGCGTATCTCACAAAACTCATCGGAACTTGCACGCTGGATGTGGACGACACTCGACGGGTATTAAGCGTCATTCGCTGGTCGTTCGAGGTGCGTCAGGCGAGCGCCGAACAGACTTTGACGCTTTTGCAAAATCTGGAAGCTGCGGGGGATGCTGCGGACATCGCGGCCGCACGGCAATTCGTGTTAGCGCAACTCACCAAAGTCCCATAGACCGCCTCGCGATGCACATTCCTGACGGTTATCTCAGCCCGGCTACTTGCGCTGCATTTTACGGCGGGTCGGCGCCGTTCTGGTGGATCGCGCTGCGGCGGATGCGGCGGGGGTTGAACACGCACATGGTGCCGCTGCTGTCGGTGTTCGCGGCGTTCTCCTTCATCGTGATGATGTTTAATTTGCCGCTGCCGGGCGGGACGACCGGGCATGCGGTTGGCGTGGGCATCGCGGCGATTGTGCTGGGGCCGTGGGCTTCTATTCTGGCGATTTCGATTGCTCTGGTGATCCAGGCGCTGCTGTTTGGCGATGGCGGGATCACTGCCATCGGCGCGAATTGTTTTAACATGGCGATTCTTGGGTCGCTCGCGGCTTACGGGATTTACCGGCTGGTGGCGGGGCGGGCTCCGATTGAATCGCCACGGCGGGTGTTGGCGGCGGGGCTCGCGGGATATCTGGCGATCAACTTGAGCGCGCTGGCGGCGGCGATCGAACTTGGGTTGCAGCCGCTGCTGTATCGCGATGCGTCGGGAGCGGCACTGTACTGTCCGTATCCGCTGCGGATCGCGATTCCGGCGATGATGGCAGGGCATCTTACGGTGGCGGGGCTGGCGGAGATGGTGCTGTCGGGGGGCGTGGTCGCGTATCTGCAACGCTTCGAACCGGGGCTGTTGCGCGCGAACGAGCAAAGGGGACTGGCGACCAAACCGTTGTGGGTCGCGTTGGCTATCTTGGCGGTGCTGACGCCGCTGGGGATTCTGGCGGCGGGGTCCGCGTGGGGCGAATGGTCGGTAGAGGAATTCGTGAAGGCGCCTGCGGGGATGCAGAGTTTGGCGCATTTGTGGAGTGCGCCGTTCGCGAAATATGCGCCTCCGTTTTTGAAGAACGCGGGCGTCGGGTATGGGGTCTCGGCGGTGTTGGGGATGGTGGCGATCACGGGAGTTGGCCTGCTACTGCGGCGGAGGAAGAGCTTTATCGAGCGGACGCTGCAGAGTTTGCTGCGCGCGGCGGAGTATGCGGCGGATGCGGAACGTTCGGCGGAGTCGCGTGGAGTGCTGCAGCGGGTAGATCCGCGAGTGAAGGTTGTGGGGCTGATGGTGCTAGTAGTGGTCGTCGCTGCTTCTCACCGCTTGGCGGCGATTGGCGCGATTTTCTTGCTGGCGCTGGGGCTCGCGCTGCTATCGGGAATTGGACTGGGCAAAGCTCGCGGGGTGGGTGTGGATTCCGGTACTGCTGTTCACGGGAGCGATTGCGCTGCCGGCGATTGTGCTGGTTCCGCAAGGGGCTCGCAGCGCGGAGTATCTGGTTTTGCGCGCGGAGACGGCGGCTACTTTGTCGGCGTTGTTGGTGCTGACTACGCCGTGGGCATTGGTGTTGAAGGCGCTGCGGGTTTTGAAGTGCCCTATTGTGGTGGTGGCGATTCTGGGGATGACCTACCGCTATATTTTTGAGATTCTGCGCGCGGCGCTGGACATGTTTGAAGCGCGCCGTAGCCGGACGGTCGGCGAACTGGGGCCGATCGAGAGCCGGCGCGTCGCGGCTTCGGCGGTGGGAGTGCTGTTGAGTAAAAGCTTTCAACTGAGCGGCGATGTGCATCTGGCGATGCAGTCGCGCGGGTTCCGGGGCGAAGTTCATGTGCTGCCGGATTTCCGGGCGCGCGCGGCGGATTGGTGCTGGCTGGGCGGATTCGTGGCTCTCGGCGCGGGCGCGCTGTGGTGGGGGCGCTGAAGGCATGGCGGCTGCGGTATTCGAGCTGAGCCAGGTCTGCTACCGCTATGACGCGGTGGTGGCGCTGGCGGATGTTTCGCTCGACGTTTGAAGCCGGCAAGCGAATTGCTTTGCTGGGGGCTAACGGGTCTGGAAAATCCACGCTGCTGCGGTTGCTCGACGGGTTGTACTTCGCGGATTCGGGCGCGGTCTCGTTTCACGGCGGGGCGCTCACAGCGGAGGCCTTCGAGCGGGATGAATTTGCGTTCGATTTCCGCAGGCGCGTGGGGCTGGTGTTTCAGAATCCGGAAGTGCAGCTTTTCAATCCGACGGTGTTCGATGAAGTGGCGTTTGCGCCGCTGCAACTGCGCTGGCCTAAAGAGCAGATCGTCGAGCGAGTGTCGGCGGTGCTGGATCTGATGGAGATCGGGCACCTGCGCGGGCGGCCGCCGCACCGCTTGTCGGGCGGCGAGAAGAAGCGAGTGGCGCTGGCTTCGGTGCTGGTGCTGGATCCGGAAGTTTTGCTGCTGGACGAGCCGACGGCGGGGCTCGATCCGCGCAGCGAGAGCCAGATCATCGACATGCTGATTGCCTGGGGCGATGGGGCGCGCACGGTGATCACGACCACTCACGATCTGGGACTGGTCGAGGACATCGCGGACCACTGCGTGGTGCTGCACGAAGGCAAGGTCGCGGCGGCGGGGGAGCCGGCGGTGCTATTGCGCGATCAGGCGCTGCTGAGCCGGACCAATATGATTCACGCGCATCGGCACCGGCATGCATCGGGAGAGATTCATTCGCACCCGCACACGCATCCGCATCGCCACGATTAGGCGGGCAGCAAGCTGTGATTGCAGAACAGCGGATTCCAGGGGCGGACGACCCAGGACTTGAACACGCCTTCTTTGACGAAGGGGTCGGCGGCCATGAGCGCTGCGACTTCTTCTTTGGTGGCGGCTTCGTAAACGATCAGGGCGCCGCCGCCTTCGGTGAAGGGTCCGGAGACGATCAGCTTGCCGGCTCGCGAACATCTCTTTCAAATACTCGCGGTGCGGCGGACGCACAATGGGGACCTTGGGATCGTTGGGATCGTAATCGACAATCACTGCAAATTTCATATCTTCGCTATTGTAGACCAGGGAGGGAGGGCTTGTCGTTACCGGCGCGCCTATATTCTCGCAGGGCTGAGTAGGCGAGCCATGGCGCCACGAAGACAAGGCACACGATTCCCCAACGGGAGTTTGGAGGCCCACTAGAACGAACCAGGTTCGAGATGCCGGCAGCTATGGCCGCTGCACATGAAATGAGGAGCAGAACAAACCGGCTTGTGACGCGGGCAACCGGGGGTTGAATGCCGTCACTTTCCGGAAGCGGGGCATTCATTTTTGGAACCACCGAGGTGACGAAATACATAATGGACAGGATCACGGCGGCAGAGATACCCATCATGGCGCTGGTTTTTAGCATGATCGTTCGATTCGGGCTCGCAAGCGCTCCCAAAATTAGCGTCACAATTGTCATTCCGATAGCGACCAGCATCCCATTCCGATTCATCATGATCTCCTAGGAGTGCATTGCAACTTTACACTCGCAGTTGCGCTAAAACATAGGGGCCTTCGGGGACGATGGCGATGCGCGAGCCGGGGCTCAGGCCGGCGCAGAGGGCGTCGACGGCTTCCTGCGGCTGCGGGTAGGCGCGGCCCCACACTTTCGCCTGATATTCCTGCGGGAGGCCGGGGACGGAATACAGCACTTCGTTTTTCTGCGTGACTAGCGCGAGTTTTTCTAGCTGCCACTGGTCGATGGTGACGGGGACGCCTTCGATGCCGCGCAGGAAGGCGCCGTCGGAGGGGTAACGGGTCATCATTTCGCTGAATTCGGGGCTGCCTACGCCTTCCGAGCACGCTCCGACCATGAGGATGCGGCCGCCTGGGCGAACCATGTTTTCTGCCGCGGTGATGCCTTTGATGCACTGGTAAAATGTCATGTCGAGCGGATGGCCGCCGCCGGTGGTGATGACGGCGTCGGCGGGTTGATCGAGGTGCTGGGTGAGCGAGTTGCGGACCCAATCGACGCCGGCGCGGTGGGCTCCGGCGGGCTCGCCTGCGAAGACGGCGGCGATGCGGCGGTCGTGCGAGAGGGCGACGTCGATCAGGAAATCGTGGCGGGCCAGGCGGGCGATCTCGAGCAGCTCGGCGTGCAGAGGGTTGTCGTCGATGGAGCCTTCGCGGGCGCGCGGGTCGCGCATGAAACGCGAGCTGTGGAGTTCCTTGATGGTCTCCTGGGCGGCCAGGCCGGGGGCGATTAGTTTTCTACCACCGGAGAAGCCTAGCATCAGGTGGGGCTCGATGAAGCCCAGGCTTAGGTGCAGGTCGGCGGCGATGAAGCGTTCGTCGATCCACACGGGGGTGCCGGAGAGGGTGGTGCCGAGGCGGCGGTGCTGATCGCGCTGGCGGGCGTCGTGATTGAGGATTTTATAATTCGCGGCGATTTCGGGGCTGACGATGTGGCGGATTTCGGCGTCGGTGGCGGCGCGGTGCAGGCCGGTGGCGATCAGGATGGTGATGTTCTGGCGGGGGATTCCGCCGGCTTCGAGACGCTTGAGCAAGGGCGGCAGGACGATTGGATTCGGCGCAGGGCGGGTGATGTCGCAGACCGAGATGGCGGCTGAGTTTTTGCCGGCGATCACGGCGGAGAGCGGTGGTCCGGCGGCGGGGGCGTCGAGAGCGGCTTCGATCGCAGCCGCTGCGTCGGTCAAGGGAGCGGCGGATTTCCAGGCGAGGACCTGGCACTGATAGCGGTCCGGTATGGTGACCGGGAGACGCTCTTTTCCAAAGGCGAGTGTGGTTTCCACTCCCTGAGTTTACCGCCTGTTACCGAGGGAGATAAAAACAGTTCGACCGCGCCGTAAGACATGGCGCGGTCGAAGCAGGGGAGAAATGGGAATGGGTTTAGAGCGCCAGCTTGCTGGTGCTGTCGCCGATGCTTTCGATAGGGGTGCCGGCGATTTCCATCATGGCGAGCAGGAGGTTCGCCATGGGCGTTCCCTTTTCGTTTTGGATGTGGCGGCCGGTCTTGCCTTTGAGTTGACCAGCGGCGCCGCCGCCCAACAGGACGGAGATGGGATCGTGGCTGTGCACGTTGCCGTCGCCCATGCCGCTGCCGTAGAGGATCATGGTGTGATCGAGCAGCGAACCTTCGCCGTCGGGCGAGTTCTGCATTTTGTCCAGGAACTTGGAGAAAAGCTGGACGTGATAGGTGTTGATCTTCTGGTGCTTCTCCATTTGCACGGGGTTGTATTGGTGGTGCGAAACGGAGTGGTGTTGATCGGGCACGCCGATTTGCGGATAGGTGCGGCTGTTTAGCTCGCGCGACATCATGAAGGTGGAGATTCTCGTGACATCGGCCTGGAACGCGACCACCTGCAGGTCGAACATTAGGCCTACGTGGTCTTCGTAGAGCTCGGGAATGTCGACGGGGGCGTCGGGCACCGAAAGCGTCATATCGGTGTTGCGCTTTTCGACCTGGCCGATGCGGCGTTCGATCTCGCGGAGGTTATCGAGGTAGTCGCTGATGCGGGTGCGGTCCTGCGCTCCTACTTTGCTCTGGAGCTTAGAGGCGGCCTTGGTGATGGAATCGAGCAAGCTACGGTCATCCTGGATGCGGGCGTAGCGCTCGGCGGCCGAGCTGCCGTCGCCGAACATGCGCTCGAAGACTACGCGGGGGTTGATCTCGGCGGGCAGCGGCGTGGTGTCGGTGCGCCACGACATGGTGTTCAAGTAAGCGCAGCTACTGGTGCCATCGCACTGGCCGACCATGTTGGAGACGTCTTCGATGCCGAGTTCCATCGAGGGGATGGGCGTATCCTGGCCGATCTTGCTGGCGATCATTTGATCGATGGTGGTGCCGGCGTGGACGTCTTCACCCGAGGTGTCCTTGCAGATGGCGCCGCTGAGCCAAGTGGCGCTGCTCGACGCGTGGCCAGAGCCAGCTTGCCTGCCCTTGTTCTCGGCGAGGTTACTGAGGACGATGAAGCGGTCCCGGAAGGCTTCGAGGGGCTTCAGGATGGGCGTCATTTCGTAACCGGCGCCGGTAGTTTTGGGGACCCACTTGTCAAGAATGACGCCGTGCGGCGTGTAGACGAAGGCGGCGCGGAATTGCGGCTTGGCGGCCACCTTGCTCTGGGCGCTGAGCGCGGGAATCATGGACTCCAGCAACGGCAAACCGACCGTGACTCCTGCCATTCCCTTCAAGAACGTCCGGCGGTGCAAATGCTTTTTGGTGATGATCATGGTTCCGGTCTCCTTTTTAATCTTAGCGGGCCGAAGCGGTCTCCGCCCCGGTCTTGACTGCTGTGGCGCTTTCGTTCGGTTGAGCCTGCTTCATCCGCATCTGGAAGGGCGGGCTGTTGATAATTCCCATCACGATGGAGGAAAACTTGTAGTCGTTATGCGAGGCGTCGCGCATGATTTTGCGGACGGCGGGCATGTCGTAGTAGTCGACGGCGCGGCCGAGGGCGTAGGTCATCAGCTTCTCGGTCATGGTCGAGATGAAAACTTCGCGGCGGGCTACCAGGAAATTGCGCAGGCCCACGGCACCGTCTACCTTGGTGCCATCGAACATGACATCGGCGGCGTCGATCTTGGCGTCACCATCTTTGGCACGCCAGCGGCCCACGGCATCGAAATTTTCGAGCGAGAAGCCGATGGGGTCCATCACTTTGTGGCAGGTGGCGCAGAAGGGATTGGCGCGGTGCTCGGCCATGCGTTCGCGCATCGAGAGAACCTTGCCGCCTTTGTCTTCTTTGAGCGCGGGAACGTTGGGCGGAGGAGGCGGCGGGGGCGTGCCGAGAATGTTGGTCAGAATCCATTTGCCGCGGGCTACGGGCGAGGTGCGAATAGCTACCGATGTCAGCGTGAGAATGCTTCCCTGCCCCAGCAGGCCTTTGCGGGCGTCGTCGGTGATGACGACGCGGCGGAAGCGGTCGCCATTGACGCCCGGGATGCCGTAGTGACGGGCGAGGCGTTCGTTGACGAAGGTGTAATCGGCGGTCAGCAGGTCGCCGACGTTGCGGTCTTCCTTCATGATGCTTTGGAACAAAGTTCGGTTTCGCGCACGAACCCTTGGCGGAGGTTCTCGTCGAAATCGGGAAAGACTTCGGGGTCGGGGACGACGCCGCGCAGGTTGCGCAGGTAGCAGCCACTGGTCGGCGAAACCGCTGATCAGGGCGTCGGACTTGGGATCGGTCAGCATGCGGCGGACTTGCTGTTCGAGGACAGCGGGGTTGTGCAGCTTGCCCTGCACGGCGGCGTCGTGAGAGCTGGTCGTCGGGAATGGTGCTCCACAGGAAGAACGACAGGCGCGAGGCGAGTTCGAGATCGCTGACGCGATAGGGCGTGTTGGGAGCAGCATCGGCCGGGTCGGTTTCCATGCGGAAGACGAACTCGGGTCCGGAGATGATGCGGCGCATGGCCATCTCGATGCCTTGATCGAAGGTGCCTTTGTTGCGGCCGCGCTGGTAGAAGCTGAGGACTTCTTCCATGTCATTATCGTTGACGGGGCGGCGATAGGCGCGGCGGGCCAGCGCGGCTAAGAATCTTTTTGGCGCAGGGTAGGTCTTCTTGGCCGGCTTGCGGACGGCAGATGAAAATGCGGCGGCGGCTGGGCGTGTCGCCGGGGCCGGTGGCTTCGAAGGGTCCGGTGATGGTGACCTTGTCGAGATGCGGCGCGCCCTTGGTTTCGTTGTTGTCGAGAGCGGTGCGCTGGAACTGCTGCCAGACTTCGGCGGTCTGCGCGGGGGGCTCGCGGAGGAACGCTACGCCTACGGTGTGCGGTCCGGCTTTGACACGCATGCGGAAGGCAAAACGCGAGTCGATCTCATCGGCAGTTTCGGTGGCGCCGGCGCGGGAACGGGCGTCGTCGTTGTGGCCGCCGAAGTGCGACCAGCTTGACGCGTGCGCCGTCGAGCGTCACTTCGAGCGCATGCGGGTCTTCCAGGCCGTGGCGCTACGGCCAGAATGGAGCGCGAGAGTTTAGGTTCGAAGGAATACTCGGCGTCGAGCGGAAAATTATGATGCACTACCACGCCGCCTACGCGTGCCTAGCGGGAGTCCTTCGACGTGCTGGTCCTGCGAGAGATCGGCTTTGGGGCGATAGGCGGTGGTGACAACGCCGGCGGCGGGATCGCCCACGGCGAAGCGCGTGATTTTCGCGGAGGCGGATAGGTAGCGCTCCAAGCAGCACCGGCGAGATGGTGAGCATCTGCGCGATGTTGTCGAAGCCGTCGGCGGAATCGTCGGGGGGCAGCAGCGAGGACACGTCGACGTCGAGCGTCGAGCAGGTCCTTGATGGCGTTGGCGTATTCGGTGCGGTTCAGGCGATGGATCAGAGTGCGGCCGGGATTGAGGTTCGCGGCGGCTGCGGTATCGAGCGTGGTTTCGAGGTAAGTAACCAGGCCGTCGGACGCGGCTTTATCGGGACGCGGCAGGCCTTGCGGCGGCATCTCGCCGGCGCGCACTTTGCGGATTACCTTTTCCCAGATTTGGGCATCGGCGGGGACTTTGGAGAGGTCGCGGTTTTCTAAAACCACACCTGCGGTCTTCAGCTTCTCGCTGTGGCAGGAGACGCAATATTGCTTCAGTAGCGCCGCGTGTTGCGCGGGTGTGCTCTGTGCGCTCGCGAGCGGGGCGAGCGCCACGAACGCGACCAATAACTTGTATGCGGTACTATTCACCCTTGTTTTCGTCCTGTGGTTTCAGTTGAGAGAGTTTAGTGGGCTCAGGCGGAACGTAATCGTCAGGCAGACCCATCAGTTTGCGCAAGAGGGCTGCGGTGCTGGCGTGAACGGTGGGATTACGCGACACGCCGCCGCCCGCTCCGGGGGGGCCTGCGGCGACTCCGCGGGCTACATCGAACGGGGTGCGGTCGCGCTTGTCTTTGGCGTCGAGCTTGGCGCCTTGGTCCGCCAGATATTGAACTATTTTATCGGCACCCTTTAGCGCGGCGCCGTGGAGCGCGGTCATGCCGGTTCCGTCGGCGGCGTTGATATCGGCTCCGTGATAGAGGCAGAGCTTGACGGCGGTGAGCATGTCATCCTCGCTCACCTGTTTTTCGTAATCAACGGTCTGCGCGGGCTTGGCGCCCAATCCAGAAGCCACCATGAGCGGCGTGCTGCCGTCTTTCAAAGCGTGGGTGGCGTCCGCGCCTTTATCGAGCAGCAAGCGCATCACTTCGAGATCGCCGAACTTTGCGGCGCGATAGAAGCCGGGTGCATCCATAGGGGCGTTGGGAGCGCCGCCCAGGGCTTTCTTCGCGGGAATAGGATCGCTCAGTACGGAATCGGGCTTCGCGCCTTTCGCAATGAGCGCCTTAATAATGTCCATGGCGCTGAGTTCGTCGGCGTGGTTGGTGGCAGCGCGCAGCACCTCGGAATTGCGGACGTCCACGGCTACGGCCAGCGAGCCGTCGTTGAGATCCGCACCGTTTTGGATCAGGACGTTCGCCAGATCGTAGTGCGCGTTTGAAATCGCGATCAGCAGAGCGGACATGTTGTTGGGGTCGCGCTTGTTGGGATCGGCGCCGCCTTTGAGCAGGGCTTGCGCGGCTTCGAGAGAGCCTTCGCGCGCGGCGGTCATCAAGGCGGTCAATCCGCCTTTCGGCAGCTTGGATAAAACCTGCGCCGGGGCGGCTTTCATGTCGGGATAGATCAGGTGGGTGGCTTGGGAGTTGGGATCGGCCCCGTGTTCGAGCAGGAGGCGAATGACTTCGGGATGATTTTCGCCGGCTGCCCAGATCAGAGCGTTCTCGCCGTGCCAGCCTTCTTTCGCGTTGACTTGCGCGCCGTGATCGAGCAGCGCTTTGACGGCTTCCACTTTGCCGGTGCGCGCGGCCAGCATGAGCGCGGTGTCGCCTTCGGGCAAGGCGGTGTTGGGATCGGCGCCGGCTTTGAGCAGCAGTTCGATCATGGCGGGATTGGCGTTGGTGGCGGCTTCGGTAAGCGGCGAAATTCCGTAGCGGCTCGCGGTCTTGGGGCTGGCTCCGGCGTGGATCAGGAGTTCCGCAGTCTCAAGGTCGTCATTGTGAGCGGCCCAACCGAGGGCGGTCATGCCATCGACCTGCGGGGCGTTGACGTCTACGTGCAATTTGAGGAGCGAGCGAACGGTCGAGGCGTCGCCGTTTTGGACTGCATCGGCCAGTCTGGTATCCGTGGCTGCGACACCGACAGCAGCAATCGATAGAAGCGCAAGGATCGACAACAAGTTACGGCGCGAAACACCCATGGTTTGCCCCCTCAATTTGACCTATTTAACATATACTCTTTTTTCGCTCGGCGCAAACGCTTTTCGGCATAGCGCAAGCGGGCCTTACGAAAAAAAGTGTGAAGCGTGCAGGGTCTGCGAGCACAACTTTCTCAGGAACCTGAGACGCCACTCTAAGCTGAAAGCCTTAGTTCAAGGTCGCGGGGCGTCACTAGGTGGCGTGGGGAAAACCAAGCTCGCGACCAGCGCGATGCAGGCGCGAGTTCAATTTCGATGAAATAACCGAGGAGCGGGTCGTACTGGCAGGACTTGGAAACGCCGCGCAGCACATGGGTGCGGCAGGCAATATGCACTCTGCTTTGAGCGGGAAGCGGGGATTCGGCGAGAACGAGGGCGCTGCGTTCACCGATTTCTTCGAGGTTGCCGGGGATCGATTCAGAGGCGCCGGTGCGGTTGACGCGGACGACGGACACTAGCTCGGAACACCAATTACGCTCTAAGGGCACTTGCTTAGCCATGACTTTCGGAGTGCAAGTACTATTCCAAAACCCCGCCGGGTAAGTTTTACGCGCCGGAGCGTTTGCGGACGTCGATATTCAGGCGTTTGATCTTCTGGTTGAGCGTCGAGAGCGGGATGCGCAGGGCTTCGGCGGCGGCGGTTTGGCTCCAATCGGAGGCTTCCAGTTGTTCGATGATTTTGCGGCGCTCGTAGTCGGCTACGATTTCGAAGAGGGAGGCGTCGGAGGGGAGGCGGCCGCTTTCGTCATGGCGGATGCGGAGGCCTTTGGATTCGAGCAAGTGTTCGGGGAGGACGTCCACGGGGACGGGGGACTGGGACGCGAGGACGACGGCGCGTTCTACTACGTTTTCTAGTTCGCGGACGTTGCCGGGCCAGGCGTGGTCCATCAGGATCTGCATGGCGTCGGGTTCGAAGGTGAGGCGGGAGCGTCCGGCTTCGTCGAGCAGTTTGTCGTTTTCGCGGCAGTATTTGGTGAAGAAGTGGTCGACGAGCGCGGGGATGTCTTCTTTGCGTTCGCGCAGCGGGGGGAGCGCGAGGTTGATTACGTTGAGGCGATAGTACAGGTCTTCGCGGAAGCGGCCTTCTTCTACCAGTTTCTTGAGGTCGGCGTTGGTGGCGGCTACGATGCGCACGTCGACGCGGATGTTTTCGGTGGAACCTAGCGGCATGAACTCGCGCTCCTGGATCACGCGCAGGAGTTTGGTTTGGGTTTCGAGCGAGATGGTGCCGATTTCATCGAAAAAAATGGTGCCGCGGTTGGCGGTTTCGAAATAGCCTTTGCGGGAGGAGACGGCGCCGGTGAAGGCTCCTTTGACGTGGCCGAAGAGGGCGGATTCCAGGAGATCCGGGGGGACGGAGCCGGAGTGTACGGGGACGAAGGGGTGCTCGGCGCGGACGGAGTAGGCGTGGATGGCGTTGGCGATCAGCTCTTTGCCGGTGCCGGTTTCGCCCGTGATGAGGATTGTTGCGCGCGAGGCGGCTACCTGGCCTACCAGGTCGAGGATCTTGAGCATGCGCTCGCTCTTGCCGACGATGTTGGGGAAGCTGTAGCGCTGGCGCAGGGCGCGCTTGAGTTCGGTGTTTTCGCGCTCCAGGCGGCGCTTCGAGATCATGCGGTCGATCTCGATCAGGAGTTTTTCGTTATCCCAGGGTTTGGAAAAATAATCGTTGGCGCCGCGTTTAAGGGCGGTGACGGCGACTTCGACGGAACCGTAGGCGGTGATCAGGAAGATGGGGGTTTCGCGGTCGCGGACGCGGATTTCTTCGAGCACTTCCATGCCGCTTTTGTCGGGCATCATGAGATCTAAAAGGACCAGGTCGAAGGTGGAGGACTCCAGGCGTTTGAGGCCTTCGGTGGCGTTGCCGGCTAGCTCGACGCGATAGCCTTCCGAAGATAAGAGGACTTCGAGGCTTTCGCGGATATCGGGTTCGTCGTCGATCACCAGAATGTGGCCGTGGGTTAATTCCGGGGTCGCGACATCGGGCGGAAGATCGGGAAGAGCGCTGGCCATTACTGGATGATGTTATTCGATCGTGCGACGGCTTCGCTGGGCGAGGCGACGGCGCTTACGGAGGATGTCGAAATCGCCTGCACGGGCACAGGTTCGGACCATGTCCTGGGGGCGCGCGGGGCGGGCTTGGTTTCGGGAGCGGGCTCGGGGAAGGAGAGTTCGAAGCGCGTTCCGGCGCCCCACTCGCTGGCGACTTCGATTTCGCCGCCATGTTCTTTGACGATGCCGTAGCTAACGGAGAGTCCCAAGCCGGTGCCTTTTTTGGCGGCTTTGGTAGTGAAGAAGGGGTCGAAGATGCGAGTCAAATTTTCTGCGGAGATGCCGGCGCCGGAGTCGGCTACGGTTACGCGCACTTGGCGGTCTTCCGAGCAAGCGGTCTTGACGGCAAGCGCGCCGCCGTTTTCCATGGCGTCGCGGGCGTTGAGGAACAGGTTGAGAAACACCTGCTGCAATTTTCCGGGATTGCCTTTGATGCGCGGCAGTTTTTCGTCGAGCGCCAGTTTGACTTCGATGCGGGCTTTACCTAACTGATGTTCTAGCAGGTTGACGGTTTCGCTGATGACTTTGTTCAGGTCTACGGCGGCGAATTCAGTGGTCGAGGTGCGCGAGAAGTTCAGCAGCGAGTTTACGATTTCGCTCGCGCGGAAGGTTTGCTTGGCGATTTTTTCGAGCAGCGGGGCTTTTTCGGTGTCGCCTGAAATCTGTTTGGCGAGCATCTGCGCGTAGGTGGAGATCACCGCGAGAGGAGTGTTGACCTCGTGAGCCACGCCGGCAGCCAGCAGGCCGATAGAGCTGAGTTTGTCGGCTTGGACCAGGCGGCGCTCGAGTTCGGCGCGGTCGGTGATGTCTTCGAAGATGATGAGGCGGCCGATGCGGGCTCCGTCGCGTGCGATCAATGGCGCGGCGGCGATGTTGAGCGTGACGGCGTCGAGGTCGGCGGCGCGGGGGCGCATGACGAACTTATAGATGTTGTGAATGCTGCCGGTGGCGCGGGCGGGGTCGAGTTCGTCGCACAATTCGGCGGGCAGCAGTTCGCTCAGCTTACGGCCTACGGCTTCGGTGCGCGAAATTCCGGTGAGGCGCTCGATCTGCGAGTTCCAACTATCGACGCGGTCGTCGAGATCGGCGGCCAGGATGCCGACGTGGATGGATTCGACGATGTTCTCGGAGAATTCTTTCAGGCGTTCGAACTCTTCTACTTTACCGGCGAGCGAGCGGTAGAGCATGGCGTTGTCTACCGCGATTCCTACGTAGCTCGACAGGGTGACGAGAAGTTCTACGTCGTCGCTCGACAGGAAATCGCCGTTCTCGGTCCGGCTCACGCCCAGGTAGCCGATGGTGCGGCCGCGGGCGGAACACGGCAGGTAATACGTCAGTTCTAATTCTTTGATGGAGCGGCGCACACCGGCGGGCCAGTCGTGCGAGACGACATCGAGCAAGTTGCGCGTGCGCTCGAAAAACAAATACGGCTTGCTGGGATTCGGGGTCAAGAAGCTGAGATCGAGGCCGTAGGGAACGCTGTCGGTTTTACGGCCGTCGCGGTTGCTGGCTAGTTCGAGGTTGAAGGCTTCCTCCGATTCGTTCCAGACGAAGAACGCCACGTGACGGATGCCCAAGGTGCGGATGAGACGGTCGGCTACGCTCTCTAGCATTTCGCCCATGTCGGCGGGGGAGCCCAGTTCGCGCGCAAACTCGATCAGGGTGCGGCGGTAATCGTAGCGGTCTTTATAGAAGTAATAGCGGTCTAATTGTTCCTGGATCCATTTGCGGATGGGCTGAAAAACGAAGGCGGCTATCAGGATGAGTGCTACCATCGCGGTGCCGCTGAGGTCTCCGGTCTTGCTTACCGAGAAAATCACGCTGTAGAAGATGCCCAGGACGCAAAGGGTGGCCAGCGTATAGACGTAGCCTTCTTGGAAAATGATGTCGACGTCCATCAGGCGGTAGCGCAGAATCGCGTAGGCCCAGGTGAGGGGGATCAGGGGCAGCGAGAGCACGGCCAGGTTCATGGCGTGCGTGGGGGCAACGCCCATCAGATATGGCACCACGTAAATCGCGGCGAAGGGAACGATGCCGGCTACAGCGCCGTTGCGCAGCCAAGTCAGTTGACGGCGTACTACGGGATCGTCGGCGTGGCGCAACTGTGAGGTCAACACGGCTGCTCCGGCTAAATACATGGTGCAGAGAAAACCTAGCCAGACACGATCGAGCAGCCAGCGGACTTCGAGCATCGGCACTGCGGCCGTCGCCCAGCCGTACACGAAACCGAGGTGCGCGGTCAGCAAGGCGAGTCCAGGCAAGTACAGCAGGAGCGCGATTCCGCGGCGGCGGATCCAGCGTTGCGGTTCGGGGAATACGCAGCAGAAATGCAAGAACAGCGTGGGCGCCAGGAACCCGGCTACCAGATTTCCGAGGTAAACGACTTTGTCGAAATTGTTCAGCTTGCCGGAATAGTGGAAGGTGAACAGGATGAAGCTGGTCACGCACAGGATGAAAAAGTGCAGGGCGCGCGGGGCGCTGCCGCGGCGGAAATACACGAACAACCCGATCGCCAGGTACACGGCGCCGACGGCGTATTGGTAGAAAATCGTCGAATCGCGCTCGGCTTCACCGATGATCACGTTGCTCGGTACCTCGATGCCGTTGTGAAGAATTTGGTACTCGACTTTTTTCCAGGAGCCCAAGCGCGCGAGCACGGCGGTGACGTCAAGGGCGCGTTCGATGGTGAGGCCGGCGATGGAGACCAGGCGGTCGCCCTTATGGACTCCGGCTTTTTCGCCGGGACTTCCGGGAGCCACGTAGACGGCGACCACGGCCGAGTTCTGTCCGTCGCCCTGACTTTGATCGAGCCAGGTGACGCCGTCGTCCGGCAGGTGGAATTTGTTCTGTTGTTGAAGGTTGATGGCAGCAGCTACCACCGCGGCGACCGTGACGATCACCAGCAGCGCACTGACGAGCTGTTGCCGAAGTTCCTTCATGATCGAGCCCTAACTCAGACGCAAAACTAGCGCACTCCTCCGCGCAATTCTCTTGCAAACGGATCGCCGTTCAAATCGAACACCTTTCTGATTGATATTATGGCACTTATCTTGAGACAGGAGCCAATTCTACTGAATTCTGGATATTGTATCCCACGAAGCGTATCCCTTTGACTCGGCTTTACTTCGGGGAAGCGGGCAGGTTGCCGCGGTTTGACAGGTATTGGCTGACTTGCCAGAGTTGAAGCTCGCTGAGGGACTCGCGGTAGCCGGGCATGCCGGTAAGGCGGATGCCATTGGCGACGATCCAATAATTCTGGCCGACGGGATCGTTGCCCATCACTTTGCGCTCGAAAAACTGCGGCGGGGGCGGGTACATGCCTTTGGAGGCGATGGAGGGAGTGGAGCCGGACTGGCCGTGGCACTCGACGCACTGTTCGCGATAGATTTTCGCGCCGGCTACCAGGTTCTCTTCGCTGGGGGGGAAAGCGGCTTTAGTGGGGGCATCGCGCGCGATCCTGGCCTGGACGGCGGTGCCGGCGAGGAGTTCCTCGAAGGGAATTACGGGACCGTTCACGGCCACCGGCACGTAGCCAAAGCGCAGGTACAGGAATCCGATCACCGGCAGGATGATCCAGCCAAGGATCATTCCGATAAAGAATGGCTTCATCATCGATTCTACTGGGGCGATTCTAACTGGGGCGTGCGGGCGCGGTCAGTAGTGGATGGATGGGGGGCGCCTTGGCCGCTGGTTTCTTCGGCTTCGACGGCGGCGACTCCTTGATAGGTGATTTCATAGCGGGCGTTGTCGCCGCGCGTGACCAGTTTGTTTTCGCGCAGGACCCAGAAGCTGAACTCCAGGTGTTCGCGGGGGCAGCCCATCAGGTTTTCGAAATCGCGCAGGATGATCCAGGGCTGATCGCCGTCGGTGAAGCGTTTGTTATAGAGCAGGCGTAATATGGCCTGGCGCTTGAGGACTTCGGACTGCACGCCGCGTGAGCTTTGCCAGTTCTCGAACAGGTGGAGGCGGGCTTGGTCGTGTGAGGCGAGCTGGACGTCGAAGGCGGCGCGGCGGGCGGGATCGCTGAGGACTTCGTTGGCCTTGACCACTTGGCGGAACAGCTCTTCGCTGCCGGTTTCGTGATTGTCGGGGTGGTAGCGCTGGGCCATCAGATGATACACGCGGCGGATGGTGTCGGCGTCGGCGCGGCGGCTCACTTGCAGGGTTTCGTAGTGGTCGGCGCCGTTGCCCAACATTTCCGTAGCGGCGCGCGGAAGATCCGAGGCTTTCTCGAAGGATAATCCGGCGTGATAGAGGCCGTTCCCTATGTCGGCGCACCAACGAACCTGGCAGCGGCCGGCCAGCGGGAGCCGCGCGGCGGAGCCCTCGATTTCTCCGCTGACTTGCACAGTGAAGCCGACGGTGAGAGCCTGCCCCAGCTCAATGCGCAGACCGCCGCTACTGAAATCCACTAACTTGGCGGTCGAGCCATCGATGAGAAGGGCAGCCTGAGTTTTGCTGGCAGGCGATCGGGGTTGCCGCCGTTTTTCGGAATCTGAACGCACACGTCCTCCTAAAGGAGCGTCATCGGCCAGATGCCGGGAACTATGAGGGGTTTCAGGACGTGAAGCGCAGGGCGGATTCGTTTATGCAATAGCGGAGTCCGGCTGGCGGCGGGCCGTCGTCGAATACGTGGCCCAGGTGGGCGTCGCACAGGCGGCACAGGACTTCGGTGCGGTGCATAAGGAAACTGTTGTCGGGCTGGGTGTAGATGTTTTCGGCAGCCATGGGCGAGGTATAGCTGGGCCAGCCGGTGCCCGAGTCGAACTTGGCGGCGGAGCTGAAGAGGGCGTTGCCGCAGCAGACGCAACGGTAGAGGCCCGCGGCTTCGGATTGATAGTAGGTGCCGGTGAAGGGCGTGTCGGTGGTGCCTCGGCGCGCGGACCAATATTGTTGCGCGGTGAGCTGGCGGCGCCAGTCGCTATCGGAATGCGTGACCTTTTTCCTGACTACAACCCCGGTCTTGTTTCCGCTGTCGTCGAATTCTACGATGCTGACTTCGACATTTGCATCGTTACTCACCGGGCGTAACAGAAGTGCTGCGAATCCACCCACGGCGAACGGTGCGATGACGAGCGCGCGGCGTCGCGAGAGGGATTCTTTAAACACCAGCTCTATTTTAGAACTGGCAGGCGCTCGATCATATTTTCGGCGAGGTCGACGCCTTTGAGAGAAATCGAATGGGTACCGTTGTCGGTGCGCTTCACGAACAGGCCTTCGGTGAGATACCACAAGCTGAACTCCAATTCCACTTTCGACATCTTGAGGGTCTGCTCCATATCGGCCGAGGGTGATGCCGGGCTGGGCGGGGTGCAGGCGGCGCTGCTGATACAGCGCGGAAATGATGGCCTGGCGCTGCTGGCGCGCTTCGCGCATGCCTTGCGCGGCGGTCTCGGGAGCTTCCATACCTCACACATCGGCAGGAAACGGAAAACAGGACAGACGCTAGCGCGTATGGCGCACGCTGGGGCCGCGGGCGAAACTCGACATGGGCGGGGCGGGCGCGGGCTCGGGCTCGGGCGCGACCTTCTTGGGGCGGGCGTCGAGACGCGTCAGGATCATCTGCTCTTTGGTCTTTTGGAACTTGGGGGATCCGACGGCGACGCCGGTGGCGGCTACTACTTCGTTGGTGATTTCGAGCGAGGCGGGCAGGTGCTTCTGGAAGTAGTTCTTGATGCGGTCCTGGACGATGCGCTGTTGGGAGTGGAGGACAAGATACATCACGGCTTCGCCGGGCGCGTTCACCATCACTTGATAGAGCTGCGAGGCTTTCTGGAGCTTGGCGCTCTTCAAATCGCGCTCCAGCTTTTTCGCGACGGCATCCAGCTTTTGCGAGGCGGTGACTTCGGCTTTGGTCAAGCCGGCGTGCTTGATGAGATCGGCGCGTTCCTTGGCGTTTAGTTTTTCGAAGAGGACATTTAGAAACAGCGGCAGGGGATGGATTTTGAATTCTATCCCTACGGGAGCCATTTGGCGGGCTTTTTGCAGTTTCTGGAAGGTCGGCAGATTGGTTTTAGCGCCGCTGAGCGCAGTGGAATACAGGTCCAGCAGCTTTTCCTGTTCCAAGCCTTCGATCAAATCGCCGGTGTTGGGCTCTTCGGCCATTTTGCGCAGCTCGGCGCCGAGCGCTTCCGTGGTGATCTTGGTCAGCATTTCGGCTTCGCGGGCGTTTTCGTAATGGGCGCGGGTGCGTTCGTCGATGGCATAACCCAAGCGCGCTTTGAAACGGATGAGGCGCAGCATGCGCTCGGGGGCGTCATAGAAAGAGTAATTGTGAATGGTGCGCAGTTCTTTGCGCTCGATGTCGCCGATGCCGTTGGTGGGATCGATCAGCAGTCCCAGCGAGGCTTTGTTGAGCGAGAGCGCGATGGCGTTGACGGTGAAATCGCGGCAACGGAGATCTTCATGAATGGTCGCGGGGGTGATTTGCGGGCGCGCGCCGGATTTGGCGAAAGTCTCTTTGTGCGCGGTGCCCAGTTCCGCTGTCACGCCGCCGGGGAACAGCAGGTCGGCGCATTTCAAATGCTCGTCGGTCGAAACGATTTTCGCG
Source organism: Bryobacterales bacterium (assembly GCA_963745995.1). Classification (GTDB taxonomy): domain Bacteria; phylum Acidobacteriota; class Terriglobia; order Bryobacterales; family Bryobacteraceae; genus Palsa-187. Next base: position 339,601 of record CAVUZF010000003.1, on the reverse strand, counting down.
CCGAACTTTTTCTCGGCCAGTTTGGCAAGTTTGAGAGCGCTGCCCTCCACCGTGAAATCCAGATCGCGAACCGGAAAGCCGCCGAGCGTATCGCGCATGGCGCCGCCGGTCAGGAATACGCTGGCGCCGGCTTCGGCGGCGAGCTCCCGCATCTGCCCGACCACGCGGTACTGGCCGGCGCTCAGGTGGCTCTCCAGCATGAACATGTAATCGCCCATTGGCTACTGCCCTCAATTCCCTTGCCCGGTCCGTTACGCCCGGGGATGATGTTGCTCGATTACCTCACGCAAACGCCGCTGCGCGACGTGCGTGTAAACTTGCGTGGTGGAAATATCGGCGTGGCCCAGCATGATCTGGACGCTGCGCAAATCGGCGCCGCCTTCGACCAAATGAGTGGCGAAGCTGTGCCGTATTACGTGCGGCGTCAGCGTTCGCTTAATCCCCGCTTTCAATCCATAACCGCGCAGCAGTTTCCAAAAAGACTGCCGCGTCATTGCGCCGCCGCGCGCGGTCACAAACAAATACTTACTGGCGCGGCCCTTCAACAGCCGCGCGCGCGCGTTCCCCAAATACTTGTCGAGCGCCTGGCCGGCCGCTTCCCCAAACGGCACCATGCGCTGCTTGTTGCCTTTGCCGGTGACGCGCAGGACTCCCATCTCACGCTCCACCGCAGCGAGCGGCAGACGGCACAACTCGGAAACGCGGAGGCCGGTGGCATAGAGCAGATCGAGCATGGCCCGGTCACGCAGGCCGGTGGACTTTTCCACAGGGGGGGCGGCGATCAGGCGGTCAAGCTCGTCCCGATTCAGATACTTGGGGAGCGTGGTCCACTGGCGGGGCTGCTTCAGGAACTCGGTGGGGTCCGCTGTGACCTGGCCTTCCTGGATCAGGAAGCGGTAAAAGTTGCGTAAAGTAGTGATATGGCGGGCGATAGAGCGCGCCGACAGGCCCTGGCCGTATAAAGATTCGACGTAGCTCGACAGGTCGGCCGCGTGGATTTCCGTCACGGGTTTGTCTGCCGATTCGCTAAGTCTTTTAAGATCAAGTTGATAGGAATGCAAAGAGTTCGCCGCCAGACCTTTTTCGACGCGGCAGAAATTGAGATAGGCCTGGATGCTTGGAGCAAGCGGCCTAAACGGGGTCACCGTCGCTTGCATTGTGCCAATGATACAATACTTGCAAAATTGTTTGGAAGGAAAAGCGCCAAAAAAGACTTGTAAGTGGCTCTAACGACCAACAAAAAGGTGTTCGTGACCCGCTTTGAGCGCGAATCGGTGCAGGGATTCGTACAGACGCCGGGGGGCTTTACGGACGATTCGGTGGAGTTGCTGACGCCGGCGGGGACGCTGCTGCGGTTTCCTTACTCGGAGGTGAAGGCCGTTTGTTTTGTTCGGGATTTCGATGGCGGGGACACTTGGCGGGAGCATCGGTCCTTCGCCAGCCGGCCTAAGGCTCCGGGGCTCTGGGTTCGTTTGGTATTTCTGGATAACGATTCGACGGAGGGGATGCTGGCTAACAACTTGATGTTGCTGGAGCCGCATGGGTTTTTCATTACGCCGCCGGATCCTAGTTTTCAGAATCAGAGGATTTTTGTGCCGCGGGTGGCGCTTAAGGAGGTGCAGGTGGTGGGGGTGATCGGGAGCCGGACCAAATTAGGGAGAACGGTGAAACCGGGGAAGGCGGCGGCTGGGCAATTGGAGATGTTTTAGGCGGCTACTACTACGGGCTCGTGTCGCGACGGGGAAGTTTACGGAGCGGGCTATGAAGCAGAGGTCGTGGGCGCGGTGGTGAAGAGCGATGGCGGCGGCGATGCGGGCGGGGTCGGTGATCACGGCGCGGGGGTGGAGGACCACGCGGGTGAATTCGCCGGAGCCGTCGGGGTGTTCGGCCATGGTTCCATGCGCGGCGTCTTCGTATTCGATCACAGTGATGCGGGCGTCGGCGCAGAGATGAAGGAACCAGAGCATGTGGCAACTGGAGAGCGACGCCACCAGCAATTCTTCGGGCGTGTAGCGGGCGGGGTCGCCGCGGAAGGCTTGATCGGAGGAGGCGGGGAGCGGGGCGCGCTTGCCGAGGATTTTGATTTCGTGATTGCGCGAGTAGGCGCGGTAATCGCTGGTGCCGGTGCCTAGGTTGCCGGTCCAGGTGGTGGTAACGCGGTATTGATGTTCGCGTTCCTTCATTCAATAAAGGACGGACGGCAGGTAGGAGCCGGCGGGCTCTTGATACATTCCCATCGACATGAGAGTCATGGGGTGGACTACGCGGAGTCCGTTCTCCAGGCACCAGCGGAAGAGAGGGGCGTTGCGGGTGGGGACTAGGATGCCGGGGCCGGCGAAGGAGTCCGCTGCGGCGATCAGAGCTTGGAGATCGTCGCACAGTTTCGCCCATGGAGTGTCCGTAAGAAGGCCATCGACGAAGTGTAGCCGGTGATGCGGCCAGCGCGCTCCACTACTTTCGCGGTGCCTTGCTCGATGGCGTCGGCCAGTTCGCCGCCGCGGTCGTGGCCGTGGATTTTGCGCGACACACGGTTGCAGGCTTCTAGATCAGACTTGGAGCGCGGGGCGGACGTGAAAGCCGTCCATGGTTTTGCGGATGGGCGGGCCGGACATGGTGGAGATGGGCTCGCGGGCGTCGAAACCCAGCTTGGTGTAAAGCGATAGTGAGCGGTTGTGGAAGGCGGCTTGCAGAAGGCGGACTCCGATGAACTTGCGCTCGAGCGAGCGCTGAAGGACGGCGTCCATCAGCTTGCGTCCGGCGCCGGCATTCTGGGCGGCGGGGTCGACGGTGATGGGGCCGACTCCGGCGATGGGGGAGCGCTCGTCTAGACAATTGCTGCCGATGATGCGTCCGCCGGATTCGGCCACCACGCAATAGAAGCCGGGGTGCGAGAACATCATGGTCATCAAACCCACGCCGGCTTCGGGAGAGGGGACATCCGGCGGGAAATTGTGAGCCGTGTTGATGTCGTGGAAGGCTTGATAGCAGATGACACCGGCGGCGGGGGCGTCGGCGGGTGTTGCTTGGCGAATGGCGATTTCAGGCATGACGGATGACGGGACTGCCTAGGTCCAGCATCGCCAGGTCAGTCCAGGAATTCTCCATTGGTATTTTGAACGAAGGTTAAGCGGTCGACCCGCAGGGTTCGCGAATGCTTAAATTCGCTCCAGCGCCAGCGGGCGAATTGCGCGGCGTTGAGGACATCCACGGGCGCGAGTTCTTGAACCACGGTGACGTGCGGGTGATAGGAGTGAGGTTCCTGACAGGACAGGCAACCGGCATTCAGCGCCTGATGGATACGCTCTAATTCTTCGAAGCCGCTCTTGATCGACACATAAATAACGTAGGTGTCGGGGAAGACTTCGATGTCGCCCAACTCGACGTCGAAGGGCGTGAAATTCTGGAGGCGGGTCTGGAGCTGCTGCGAGGGCGTCGGGAATGGCGGTGGGGCTGCCGAAGAACGCTAGAGGGCGCGGGGGAAGGATCGTCAAATGAGCTTTGGCACGCGAGTCTGGGGCGAAATCGTGGCGGATTTCATCCAGCAAATCAGCGAGCGGTCCAGTAAGATACGATACCAGGGCGAACGAGTTAATCTCCGCCCGTTACTTCCATCCATCTAAGAGACTAGTGTAACGCTGTCGCGGCGTCTTAGGCGACGGTGGAAGTGGCTAGTGCCGGTTCGGCAGCGGCGTCGGGCTTAGTTTCCGGCAGCAGCCATTGGGCTTCTTCGAAGCCTACGAATTTGTAGATGCGCAGCGCTCCGTTTTCGGCCTCAAGGAGGTCACCGGGGAGTAAGGGGCCTTCGGTGTCTTTGAGAGCGAAGAAGGCGGCGTAGGGTGTGGCGGCGTCGACCGATTCTATCTGCTCGGCGGGCTCATAGTCGCGCGGCTTGACGTGGGCCGTACCGCTTACGTGAGGCGCCAGACGGAAGGACTGGTGCAAGTGATTTCTCAGGCGGTGGATGCGATAGCTGGGCATGGCTGTGGACTATTATCGCGCAAAACAATTCAGGATGGAAATGTTTCATGCGGGTTGGGTCAGGAGCACGATACACGGCCGAGGTCGCATCCCGTGGCGTGATAACCGGGCGGCCCAGGCCACGACGGCCTCGGGCTACGATCCGCTTCCAGGCTTCGATCGAGCGACGGCTTCCGCAGGCGATGTAGTCACCATTGCAGCACCAGCCGGGAGTATATTGGAAAGCTATGAAACGCAGCACGGAACGATTCTTGACCACGCATGTCGGCAGTATGGTTCGTCCCAAGAAGATCACGCAATATTTTCAGGCGCTGGCGGCGAAAGAAGCAGTCGACACGCCGGCTTTTGAAGCCGAGCTGACCACGGCGGTGGCCGAGGTGGTGAAACAGCAGGCCGCGGCCGGGGTGGACGTCGTCAGCGATGGAGAATTCGGCAAACCGAGCTGGTTGTATTTGACGCAACGGGTGAGCGGTTTTGAAATCCGTATGTCGGAGCGGCGCTCGCCCGGATTCCTGGGGGCGGAGCGCGAAGAGCGTTTTGCGGAGTTCTACGACGAAACGGGGCCGCTCGACAAACGCGGACAGCCGTTCCCGCGTGCGGTGTGCGTGGGGCCGGTGGTGCATACCGAAGTGGGCCGCGCGCAGATGCGGCGCGACATCGCCAATTTCAAGGCGGCGCTTAAAAACGTTGCGGTGGAAGAGGCGTTTCTGCCGGTGGTGGCTCCTTGCAGCATGTGGGTGGATTACGAAAACGAGCACTACAAAACAGAAGAAGAGTTCTTGTTCGCGGTGGCCGATGCCCTGCATGAAGACTACCAAGCGATTGTCGACGCCGGGTTGATTGTGCAGGTGGATGACGCTATTCTCACCAACTTATATGACCGTGTTCGCTCGCAAGGCCGCGATTACCGGAAGTGGGTGGCGATGAATATCGAAGCGCTGAATCACGGCTTGCGCGGTATTCCCGAAGACCGTGTTCGCTATCATCTGTGCTGGGGGAGCTGGCCCGGTCCGCACACCAGCGACGTGCCGCTGCGCGAGATCGTCGACTTGCTGGTGAAGGTGAAGGCGCAGGCGTATTCGATTGAAGCGGCCAATCCCCGGCACGAGCATGAGTGGCAGGTGTGGCAGGACGTGAAGCTGCCGGACGGGAAAATACTTCTGCCGGGAGTGGTGAGCCACGCGATTGCGCACGTGGAGCATCCTTACGTGATTGCGCAGCGCATTACGCGCTTCGCCAATATTCTGGGGCGCGAGAACGTGATTGCCAGCACGGATTGCGGCTTCGCGCAGGCATCGGCGGTAGCGCGGCAGCATCCGTCGATTGTGTGGGCCAAGCTTGAAGCGATGGCGGAAGGGGCTCGGATCGCTTGGCGGGAAAAGGTGAGGGTCTAGATCCCCATGGCACAGCCGACCTTTGACCTTCATGTCAATCCTGCCGAAGAGACCATACGTGTGGGGCCGCTGACGGTGCGCTTCCTGCTCACCGGAGGTAACTCGACGGGCAGCATCGCAGCTTTTGAACTGGTAGTCCCAGGCGCGCAGCGTCTGCCTGCGCCCGCGCACAGCCACGAGCATTACGAGGAGACCATCTACGGTATCGACGGCGTGTTGACCTGGACTGTCGACGGAAAACCGATCGACGTGGGGCCGGGGCAGGCACTCTGCATTCCGCGGGGAGCGATTCACCGCTTCGATAACAACGGGAGCCAGGATGTGAAGGCGCTATGCGTGATCACACCGGCGGCGATCGGTCCACAGTATTTCCGCGAGACCGCAGAGGTGATCAACGCAGCCGCTGGCGGTCCGCCGGACCGCGCAAAATTGGGAGAGATCATGCGCAGGCACGGGCTCACGCCGGCTCCGCCCCAGTCCTAGCGGGCGGCCGGTTGCGGGCTACTTGCCGCTGGACTGCGCGGCCTTCTTTTCGTCGTCCTTTACATCTTGGGCGCGGGCGCCGGAGAGTAAGCCGATCATGCCGTAGTTGCCTTCGTGGCAGGCGTATTCGTAGATGGGTCCTTTGGTGGAGCGGAGCGGGACTTCGGCGGACCAAGGGGCGGTGAAGGCCGTCGGGTCTTCGATGCGGAACTCGTAGAGGATCAGATCGGGCGCAGTGCGGGTGAAGCGTTCTACTACGCGGAGATTTTCGTCGGAGCCGCGGAAGGAGATCTTGCCGTTGAAGTTGGTGGTTTCTACGATGAGAGTGTCGTGATCCCAGCGGCCTCGCGAATCGCCGAGCCAGGAGCGGAGGTTCGACGCAAGGTGAGTGCGACCGTCGAGGGGGACGATGCGGACGTCGTGCATCATTTCAGAAAGAATCGCTACGTAATTCGCGCTTTGGAAAATCTGGAAATTGTTATTGTAGGCGCTGGGCATCATGGGTGGGCCCACGTTATCGCCTACGATGCAGCGTTCGCGGATCAGGCGATCTTCGGGACCGTTAGCAGGGCGCTGCAAGGCTGCGGCGCGGCGGCGGGCGGCTTCTTGAGCGGCGGGAGTCAGCGCGGGCAGGCGGCCATCAGGCGGGTCGACGATTAGTGAAGTTCGCAAGCTGGGGACGACTTTGGAACCGCGATCCCACCAGGCTTCGTTGTAGGCGCGGGTGACGTCGGCGTCGGCGGGGCCATCGCGGCGGTCGCGATTGCTTTGCTGGGCGGTCTTCTGCTCGTAGGCGGCGGCTTCTTCTTTGGTGAAGAACTGTTTGCCGCCGAGTTCGGCGGGGCGCTCCAGCGGAGTGATGGTGACGTTGGTCCAGACGCCGCCGATGTCGGGTTGGCCGTCGGGAGTGCGGGGAGGCGCGTAAGCGGCCTTCTGCGCGAAGGCGGGGGCGGCTAGCAGGACGAATGCTAGAACAGTGCTTCTCATTTTGCGGCGGCGATGGAGTCTACCTGGATGGTTTTAGTTTTGGCGTTCAGGGTGCCTTTGACGGTTACCTTTTTACCGGCGAATTTTTCCGGCGTCTTCTGATCGCTGAGGGTGTAGACTTCCTTGCCATCAAAGAGAACGTAGCTGGCGTCGTGAATCTGCACGCAGGCGATGGTGCACTCGGCGTCGTTCGAGCCCATTTGCATGTGGGAATGATCGCCTCGGTCAGCACATGCTGTCGGTGATGACGCCGGTGAAGGAATGCTGGTCTGCCGCGACGGCGAAGAGCGCCGTCGCGACCAGACCTAACAGGAAGGGTTTCATAATCGGACTCATAGTCCGCTTTAGCTTGTTATTCGCCGGGGGTCATGAGGTGGGCGGTGGAGGTGCCGGCATTCATGATCCAGACGCCACCGGACTTGTTGTTGTCGGGCAAACCGAGGGACGCTGCGTCGCGCCGGGGACGGCGATGGTCATATGGGTGCGGGCGTGTTCCTGGTCGGGGCCCATGAAGTGATACCAGACGGACCCGAACTCGGGCTTCACGCGGGTACCGTCTTTCTCGGCGGCCTCGAATGCGGCTTGCACCTTCGGCCTTGTCGCCCATGGCTTCGATCTTCATGTTCTGAGCGGCGCGAGGCAGGTTGCCCATGTTGGTGCATTCGACGATGAAGGGCGGCATGTTGGGCTGGCCGGACTTGTCGTAGCAGACCAGGGTGCTGGTACCCTTCTTCAGGGTCTCATAGGTGCCATCGGACTTCCATTTGATGACACCAGCGTTGGCTTTGGTGTTGCCGGGAGCGGCTAACAGGGCCTTGTCAATGGCGGCTTGGTCTTGGGCGAGCGCGGCGGCCGAGAGGGCCAGCACGCTAAGAAAAATCGTTGCGGTACGTTTCATTGGATAACCTCCAGAATTCAATCTGTCTAGTACTATTTTCGAGAACCCAGATTTTGGGACTGGATTCAGTATATCGCTGTCTTCGCGGCGGCGTGGCCCTGTGCGATCCAGCGGGCGGTGTTTTCGGCGTTCCAATAAATAGCATCGTGGAAGGAGCCGAGCGGGGGCTGGGGGATGAGAGTGGTAAGTTCTACGCCAGAGGGTAAGGGAGGGTTGTGGCCGAAGCAGAAGCGGAAGGATTTCTGGAAGGGACGGAGCAAGGGCGAGGGAAATTCCGGAAGGACGTTCAAGGCGACGATGCGCGTAGCGCCGAGTTCTACAGCGGCCCACACGGGGAGCGGGTTCAGCAAGCCGCCGTCCAAATACCAGCGTCCGTCGATGCGGCGAGGGCGGACGGCTCCGGGAACGGCGCAGGAGGCTAGCAGGTGTTCGGCGCGGATGGGCGGGGTGAAGGTACGCGGCTTCAGGCGGAGCATGTCGGTGAGTACAACCGCGTATCCGATTTGCAGGGGGCGGTCGGCGATTAGTTTGCGCGCTGTTTCGGGAAGATGGTCGAAGCCGGCTACGCCAGGCTGCATCCACCAGTTACATAGGTCCCCGGCGCTCCAGCCCGAGGCGATGGCGTAGCCGTTGAGGGAACCGACGGAGGCTCCAACGATCAGGTCGGGTTTGAAGGTGGGGGCGAGGGCGCGCCAGGCTCCTGCCTGCCATGCGCCGAACATGCCGCCTCCGGAAAGTACGAGTGCCGATTTCGACGCCAACCTCTACGATACCCCTTACAATAATGGATGGACTTAGGGGCGCATGGACTTCGATCCCCAGAAATACGGACCTGAGGTCGCGCGCATTCTCGCCATGGATCAGAATGGACAACGCTGCGCGCCGCTGGTGTGCGGGCCGTGCACTTCCGAGGAGGCTCGGAAAGCCTTGGGCGCAAGCAAAGCGGCGGAATTGTTTCCGGGCGCGCGCGAACCGGAAGCTCCGATGGCGGGGCTGTGGCTATATTTTTCGTGTTTCGAAGAGGCGCATCATTTGATTGACGATCCAAAGACGCATGAGGGCGAGTTCTGGCATGCGATATTGCATCGCCAGGAGCCGGACCCGGGGAACGCGGCTTATTGGTTCCGGCGCGTGGGGCAGCACGCGGTGTATCCGGAATTGGCGGCAGCGGCGAAGGAAATCTTGAAGCGGCATCCGAACGCTGAGTTTGGCATTGGGCAGTGGGACCCCTACGCCTTCGTGCAGTTTTGCGAGCGGGCGCGGCTGCAGCCGGGGTCGACGCAAGAACGCGCGGCACGGGAGATTCAACGTGCGGAGTGGCAGCTTTTGTTTGATTATTGCGCGAGGCCTCAGTGAAATTGCGGCATTTGCTTTTGCTGGTGGCGTTGGCGATTGCCGCGGGTGGCGTGTGGTATGCAGTCACGCTGCGCAATCAGCCTCCGGAGCTGGCGTTTGCGCGTGTGGTGCGCGAGCCTATCGCGAGTACGGTGCCCACTAATGGGAAGATCGAACCGATTGAGTGGGCCGAGGCGCGGGCGGAGCGGGATGGTCCGGTGACGAGCATTATGGTGCAGCGCGGGGCGCAGGTGGCGGCGGGAGCGGCGCTGATTGAACTGGATTCGACGGAAGCGCGAGCGGAGTTGGTGGCGGCGCAGGCGCGAGTCAGCCAAGTGAAGGCGGAATTAGACGTGATCGAGCGCGGGGGGCGGGCGACCGATTTGAGCACGATCGCGGGCGAGATGGATCGCGAGAAATTGGAGTTGGCGGCGGCGCAGAAGGAATACGACACATTGGTTCGGCTGCAGGCGAAGCAGGCGGCGACGGCTTATGAAGTGTCGCAAGCGAAGGACAAGGTGGAGCGGGCGCAGACGCAGATTCATTCGCTGGAGCAGCGGCGGGGGGCGCTGGTGAATCCGCAGGATCGTCCTGCGGCGGAGGCGCGGCTGCGGGATGCGGAGTCGGCCGTGGCGTTGGCGGAGGAGCGGATTCGCAAGAGCGTAGTGCGCGCGCCGATCGCGGGAACGGTCTATCAGTTTGACTTGAAGCCGGGTGCGTATTTGAGCGCGGGGGATTTAGTGGCGTCGATCGGGCAACTGGACCGGGTGCGCGTAAAGGTGTTCGTCGATGAACCGGATCTGGGGCGCGTGGCGCGGGGCAAGGCGGTGACGATCACTTGGGACGCGGTGCCGGGGAAGCAATGGAAGGGCGTGGTGGATAAGACTCCGACGCAGATTGAGGCGCTGGGGACGCGGCAGGTGGGCGAGGTGTTGTGCGTGATCGATAATCCGCACAACGAACTGCTGCCGGGGACCAACGTGAACGTGGATATCAATACGGAAGCGGTGGCTAGCGCGCTCACGATTCCGAAAGAAGCGGTGCGGCGGGAGTTGGGGCAGGCGGGGGTGTTTGCGTTGGCGGGGAATACGCTTTCCTGGAAGAAGATTACGCTGGGGGTTTCCAACACTACGCGGACGCAGGTGGAGGGGTTGAGTGAGAGCGATGCTGTCGCGCTGCCTTCGGATAAACCTCTTAAAGAGGGGATGATCGTGGCGCCAAGGTTCCAGTAGTCGGCGGCAACCTAATACATCGGCGTGTCTTTAGTTAGTTTGTACTTCGGTGAGAATTTCGCTTTCGCATCATTAGGATCAACCCGAGCCCTATCCCAGACAGCATGAGCACTACGGAACTCGGTTCCGGGGTAGCGGCGATTGTTAGTGTCCCTTGGTCGGCTGGCAAGCCGTCTTCAACCTCTACGAGGTCTGCTAATTCGTAGGTCCCAGGAATTGTGAAGTCCGCTTTCGGAATAAAGAGTGGGGAGAGCGTAAAGGAACTCGATGCCAGCACGATGCCGTAGTAATCTGGCTCACTCGGCGGCTTGCCGATGGTGATGCTCGTTAGAGGGCCAAAATCTTGTGGGCCAGTCATCGGGGCGTCAAGAATGAGGTCGGTGGCCGTCTGCACTAGACCAATCACATTTCCGGAAGGGACGGTCAAGTACCCGTTCGTGTCTACCAAGGTCCAACTCGTTCCGGCAGTTCCTAACTGCCCTACAAATGTGTAGGTTATGGTATCCGCTTGTGCAACATCAGCTCCGATCAAGATGGGGATTAAAACCAGGAAACGCCACAACATGTTTTTCATTGGGATCATCACCTCCCGCAGCTTTGTTTTTCGGATTTTACTTCCAATCTAAATTGCCGTCAAGTACTGATACTGGATGTCGAGTACTATTCAATATTGCGACACGAATCTGGGAATCCTAGGCTGCGGGGTGTGGAACATGGCGGTGGGTTTGATGTGCGTCCGCCACATTATTTCAGCGGCCGGTTCGGGCTCGATCGGAAGTAAGCAGTTTTTCAACGTGCTTGGCGAGCACATCCACTTCGATGTTCAGGCGGGTGCCAGGCTTGGCTTGACTCAGCGTGGTGTGGGTGTAGGTGTGAGGGATGATGGCTACGCCTAGCGTCGGGCCGTCGAGAGCGGCGATGGTTAGGCTGATGCCGTCGATGGCGATGGAGCCTTTGTGGACCAGGTAACGCTCGAGGCCTGCGGGGACTTGAAGTTCTAGCCACCAATTGCCATCGCCTAGTTGATCGAGAGCGGTGAGGACTCCGGTGGCGTCGACGTGTCCTTGCACGATGTGGCCGGAGAGGCGCGTCACCGGGGTAACGGGGCGTTCTAAATTTACGCGGGCGCCTTGCACAAGGTCGCCCAGGTTGGTGCGCGAGAGGGTTTCGGGGGCTAGGTCGGCGGCGAAAGAGTGCGGGGTGAGAGCTAGGGCGGTTAGGCAGACTCCGTTGACGGCGATGCTCGAACCTTCGCTCGCGTCGGAGAGCACGGTGCGGCATTCGATCACCAGGCGCGTGCCGGCGGAGACAACGGTTCCTAGTTCTTCAATAATTCCGGTGAACATTTTCTGTCATCTGCCCTTTTCCAGCAGGGCTTCCACGGCGAATTCGTTGGAGGTGATTTGGTGCAGCTTGACGTCGTGGAACTGAATGGCGTCGGAGCGGCGGCGGCGGCCGGTGCCTCCGGCTACTGGTAACGATTGCGTGCCGCCTAGGATTTTCGGCGCGTAGTAGAAGTAGATTTTGTCGGCGATGCCGGATTCTAAGGCGGTCCAGTTTACGCGGCTGCCGGCTTCGATCATCAGCGACAAGTATTTTTCCTGGGCTAGCAGAGTGACTACAGCATCCAGGTCGACGCGGCCGTCGGAACCTTCGAGGACTTCTACGCGCACTCCTTTCGATTCGAGACGGCGGCGGCGCTCGGAGGAGGCGGCTGACGTGGTGACCACTAGCACGTCGTTGCGCGCGGAGGTCACCATCTTCGATTCGGCGGGGATGCGCAGGAGAGAGTCCAGAACTATACGCAGAAGAGGACGGCTGCGCTCTTCGCCGGTGCGGTCCGTCAGGCGGCAATCGTCGGCGAGTACGGTGCCGATGCCGGTGAGGATGGCGTCGGAATGATGGCGCAGGGTTTGGACGTGGGCGCGCGCGGACTCGCTGGTGATCCAACCCTGGTTGTCGTCGGGGGCGCCGATTTTTCCGTCAAGCGTTACAGCGGCTTTGACGGTGACCAGGGGACGGCCGGTGCGCATGAAGTGCACGAAGGCTTCGTTGAGTTGAGTGGCGCGGGCGGTGTAGGTGGAGTCTATTTCCACTTCGATGCCGGCGTTTTGGAGGGCGCGGAAGCCGGAGCCGTGCACTTGGGGGTTGGGATCCTGCATGGCGGCGACTACCTTCTTGATGCCGGCGGCGATGATGGCGTCGACGCACGGCGCGGTGCGGCCTTGATGGGAACACGGCTCCAGGGTCAGGTAGAGAGTCGCGCCGCTGGCGCGGTCGGCGGCTTCCTCGAGCGCGATCACTTCTGCGTGTTTCACCCCGGACCAGGTGTGGAAACCGCGGCCTACGATGGCGTCATCGCGCACGATTACGGCGCCTACGGCAGGGTTGGGACTCACGCGGCCTTGGCCTTGGGCGGCTAGTGCGAGGGCTTCGTCTAGGAAAGAGTTCAATCAAACAATGATGCCACGAACTGTGCGGGGTCGAAGGGAAGCAGGTCGTCTAGTTGTTCGCCTACGCCGACGTAGCGGATGGGCAGGTTCAGTTCGCGGGAGATGGCCACTACTACGCCGCCTTTGGCGGTGCCGTCCAGTTTCGTCAGAATGATGCCGGTAACGGCGCTGGTTTCGGTGAATTTGCGGGCTTGTTCCAAACCGTTTTGGCCGGTGGTGGCTTCGATCACCAGCAGCACTTCGTGCGGGGCTTCGGGGATGACGCGCGACACGGTGCGGCGCATTTTTTCGAGCTCGGCCATCAGGTTGGTTTTGGTGTGGAGGCGGCCGGCGGTGTCGATGATCACGTAATCCACTTTGCGGGCTTTGGCGGCTTGCACGGCGTCGAAGGCTACGGCGCTGGGGTCGGCTCCGGTCTGCTGCTTGATGAGCTCGGCGCCGGTGCGCTGCGCCCAGACTTCTAGCTGCTCGATGGCTGCCGCGCGGAAGGTGTCGGCAGCGCACAGCAGGACGCTGCGGCCTTCGGATTGGAGACGGCGGGTTAGCTTGCCGATGGAGGTGGTCTTCCCTGCTCCGTTGACTCCTACTACGAAGATGACTGCCGGGGGCTGGGCAACTTGAGGGAGTGGGCGTTCGGTGGCTTCGAGGATTTCCAGCAGGTGCTCGCGGATCAGGGCTTTGATTTCGGTGATGTCGCCGAGTTGGTGGCGTTCCACGCGTTGGCGGATGCGTTCCAGGATTTCGGCGGTGGTGTTGGCGCCGATGTCGGCGGTGATGAGCGCGTACTCTACTTCTTCGAGGACGTCGGCGTTGATTTCTTTGCGTCCGCTGACGGCGTCTTCTAGCTTCTCCATTAACCCCGAACGGGTTTTTTGGATGCCGGATTTCAGGCGGTCGAGGAGACTGGTACCGTCGGGCGCAGGGGCGCCAGAGGGAGGAGTGCCGAAGAGGGTTTGGATGGCCATGGGGGGCTGAAATTCCAGTTTAGCAGCGCATCAACGCAAGTTCTGGAAAGAAGGTGCTATTGAGCGATGGTCACGCGTACGGAATTTGAAAATACAATGTACGGTATGGCGACGCCATCCTTTACGATGGTATTGCCAAACTGCGCACGGAAGCGGATCACATAGATGCCGGGGGCATGAAAGTCGGCCAAATCGGTGAGCGGAATTTCCCACATCGCCGTTGCTCCTTTCGAAATTTTCTCAAACACATTCCGGGAGCAAAGCGGAAGGTCGGGCGGGGCCGGGTGCGGATTGTAGCGGGGCTTCAGCAGGACTGGATCGCCGTTTTCGCCTGTAATAAAAACCGTGATCGGCCCGGGGCAACTGGTCCAGACGAGGTCATCTGGCCCAACCATTAAGCCAACCTTACTCGCATCGACATGCGGGCCGCGATATTTGTTAGTGACTAAAAGCTTCAGGAAAACGTTTGTAGCTGCGGAATGCGGCTTCACGCTGAGTCGCAGAGACGCCCTCGGAGGATACTCTTTGGGCGCTCCTAACGAAGCTCCGGTGGTCAGGAACCAGCCGGCGATGAGCAGCAACCACCAAGTCCGGCCCGACAAGAGCGAAAAGACCGGACACATATGGTGGGTCAAGCTTGTTAGCCCATGCTGCCTTCGTCGGCGGAGGGGCCGTAGATGGATGGGACGGCCACGTTATTTAGGCGCAGGTACACGGACAACTGGCCGCGGTGGTGGATTACGTGGTTCATCACGAAGGTGCGGACTACGGCGATTTTAGGCATGGTCATCAAGGTCTTGTCGCCATTCTTTAACGACCAATTTTTCATGAGGGTCTCGTCGCTGGCGCCGGCGATGGCGCTGCGGGCGCCGGCTACGCTTTTATCGAAGGCTGCGAGCAGTTCGGCGCGCGAGGTCGCTTCAAAGGGTTTGTAGCCGCCTGCTAGATCCAGCGATTCCATCGTGATGCCGCTGGTGGCCCAGTTGGGCATTTCGGCGATGTGCGAAGCCAGGCGGCCCATGCTCATCGACTTGTCATGCGGCTTATAGCCGAACTTGTCTTCGGGAACACGCTCAATTACCTTTCGGGCGGTCGCCATTTCGTGATCGAATTCGGGTAACAATGCGTCTTTGATCGCCATTACATTCCTCCTTCGTCGGCGGACGGTCCGTAGATCGAGGGCACCGGCGTGTTCGTTAGGCGCAGGTACACGGACAGTTGGCCGCGGTGATGGATCAGATGATTCATCATGACGGTGCGCAGAACGCCGGCTTTGGGCATGGTCATCAAAGCCTTGCCATCCATCACCAGCGACCAGGGCTTCATCAGTTCCTCGTCGCTCAATGCCGCAATGGCGGCGCGGGCGTCGGTGGCCTGCTGGTCGAAAGCATCCAGCAATTGCTGGCGGTTGGCGGCCTCCACTGCTTTGTATTCGCCTTTGGCAAAATCCATGCTGTCGGATTTGGCGCTAGCGGTTGCGAAATACGGCAGCTCCGCCACATGGCAGGCGAGGCGGCCGAGCTTCATGGACTTTTCGTGCGGAGTCCAATCCCACTTGTCTTCGGGAACGCGCTCCAGCAGCTTGCGCGTGGTGCTGACCTCGTGATCGAATTCGGGGAGAAGTGTATCGCTGATTTTCATACCGGACCATTGTACCTTGCGGGGCTGCGGTAAAATGGACACAACAACCGTGGAGAATATCGGGCGCTATCGGATTGTCGGCGAGTTGGGCCGCGGCGCCATGGGTGTGGTTTATAAAGCGCAAGATCCTGCGATTGGGCGCATGATCGCGGTAAAGACCATTCGCCTGGGCGATCTCACCGAAGAAAGCGAGCGCGAACGGCTGCGCGAGCGCCTGTTCCGGGAGGCGCAATCGGCCGGTATCTTGTCGCATCCCGGCATTGTGACCATTTACGACATCGCCGAAGAAGGCGGCTTGGCGTACATCTTCATGGAGCTGGTGAACGGGCCGCCGCTCGATAAGATGCTGAAGTCCGCACAGACGCCGGACAAGGAAACCCTGCTCAGTATTCTGCGGCAGGTGGCGGCGGCGCTGGATTACGCGCATAAGAAAGGGATCGTCCACCGCGACATCAAGCCCGCGAACATCATGGTGCACGAGGACGGCACCGCCAAGGTCACGGACTTCGGCGTGGCGAAAATCGTTTCGCAGCAGATGACGCAGGCGGGGACGATCATGGGGACGCCCAGCTACATGTCGCCGGAGCAGGTGCAGGGCGGAAATATTTCGGGGCGCGCGGATCAGTTTTCGCTCGCGGTGATTGCTTATGAAGTGCTGACGGGTGAGAAACCATTCGTCGCGGATTACCTGCCAACGCTGTTGTTCAAAATCGTGCGCGAGGAACCGGCTCCGCCGCAGCGTGTGAACGGGACGCTGTCGGCGGACGTTGAGACGGTGATGCGGCGCGCGCTCTCGAAAAATCCGGCTGACCGCTACGATACGTGCGTGGATTTCGTCAACGCGCTGGCGGCGGCGTGCAATGCCTGCGGGAATTGGGTTCCGCTGCCGCGCGGGGTCAGCCACAACATGCCGACGGCAGGATCGGGTGACGGGATGGGTAGCACGCTGGCTGCGACGGTAGCGGAGAATTTGGCGGAGACGGTTGGGGCTCCGCGTTCAGTGACGCCACCGCCGCCTGTGGCGGAAAAGCGTCCGCTGCCGCCGACGGAGGACATGCGTCTGCCGAAGTTCGAGCCGGCGCCGCTTCGACAGGCTGCGCTTGAGACTTTGCCTCCCATTCCTCCGGCTGCCGTGCCGGTAGTGGAGAAGGCGGCGCCGCCCGCCAAGGCTCGGCACACGGGGCGCAATATCCTGATCATTGGGGTGCTCGTGGCTGGGTGCATCGGCGTAGCGATTTTTTTGCTGTGGCCGAAGACGCAACCGGCGGCTCCGGTGGCGCCGCTCGTGGTGGATTCCGCGATTCCCTCTGTGCCTGCGCCAGACCCTGCGCCCGCGCAGCCGGTTGTGCAACAACCTGCGGCCGCTCCGGTTGCGGTGCAGCCGGCTGCACCGAAAACGCCGCCGGGGCCGACCGAGGCGTCTTTTGAGCTGACTACTATGCCGGCGGGCGCGGAGGCGGTGTTCGACGGGAACGCCGAGTTGAAGTGCACCACGCCCTGCAACTTAAATCTGGCGATGGGGCGGCATACGCTGCTGCTGAAGAACGCGGGGTATCGCGATGCGCAGCGGGTGTTCACGCTGCCGAGCGATCCGGGGCTGATTGTGAATCTAGAAGCGACCGCGGGCATCTTGAGCCTGGTGACGAATCCACCCGGACTCACCGTCGTCATCGACGGCCAGGAGCAAACCCGCAAAACGCCGGCGAATTTCTCGCTGCCGGTGGGCGAGCATCGCGTGCAGGTGCTGCGCGGCGCTGAAAAGCAAGAGTTCATGGCGCAGATTCGCGACAACGTGGTCAGCCAGAAAAATATCGACTGGGGCCCGTAGGCGATCGCTTACTCGTGAACTGAGGTATCGAGAAAAGCCCGCAGGCGATGGCTGCGCGAGGGGTGGCGCAGCTTACGCAGCGCCTTGGCTTCGATCTGGCGGATGCGCTCGCGGGTAACGGCGAAATGCTGGCCGACTTCTTCGAGGGTGTGCTCGCTGCCGTCCTGCAGGCCGAAACGCATCTTCACGATTTTCTCTTCGCGAGGGCTGAGGGTCTTGAGGACTTCGGCGGTTTGCTCACGCAGGTTTAAGTTGATGACGGCTTCCGAGGGCGAGACCACACGGCGGTCGATGATGAAGTCGCCTAGGTGCGATTCTTCTTCTTCGCCCACGGGGGTTTCTAGCGAAATCGGCTCTTGAGCGATGCGCAACACTTTGCGCACTTTGCCGACGGGTAGGTCCATCTTGACGGCCAGCTCTTCGGTGGTAGGCTCGCGCCCGAGATCCTGCTGCAACTGGCGCTGCATGCGCACCAGCTTGTTGATGGTTTCGATCATGTGCACGGGGATGCGAATGGTGCGGGCTTGATCGGCGATGGCGCGGGTGATGGCTTGGCGCACCCACCAGGTGGCGTAGGTGGAGAATTTGTAGCCGCGCAGGTAATCGAATTTGTCGACGGCCTTCATCAGGCCGATGTTGCCTTCCTGGATGAGGTCCAGGAATTGCAGGCCGCGATTGGTGTAGCGTTTGGCGATCGAGACTACTAATCGGAGGTTGGCTTCGATCAACTGCTTCTTGGCGATCTCGGCTTCCTGCTCGCCGCGCTCGACGATTTGCAAAGTGCGGCGGAGCTCGGTGGCGGTGGCGCCGGATTCTTCTTCGAGCTGCTGAATGCGCTGGCTGAGCTGCTTAAGCTCCTTGCGCAAGACGGTGGATGCACCGTTGGCGCCGTTCGCGGGCGTTTCGAGTTTGCGCTGCAGGCGCGCGATTTCGCGCTCGATGGGGCGCAACTGCTCCACCACGTTCGCGCAGGTTCCTGGCGAGCGCGCGCCGCGTGCCGGAGGTAAATTGAATGCCGCGGATCAGGCGCGAGATGACCACCATGGTGCGCGCCAGACTCCAGCGCAGCGTGCGGTGCATCTTGGGTTTCATGCTGCGCGAGATGGCTTGCAGTTTCTGGCGGAATTGCTGGGCCTTGCGATAGTTCTTATCGATTTCCGCGATGACAGCGAGCAGTTCTTCGGCGCGTTCGGGAAGAACTTCGTCGGCGACTACCAGGTCCGGCATGATCAGCACGTCGCGGATCACGGTGGGATCTTCGCGCAGCATCTCCGGCATGGCCAGAATTTCGCGAATTACCAGAGCGGAGCGGGAGATGGCTTTGCGCACGGCGGCCTGGCCGCGCTCGATGCGCTTGGCGAGTTCGATTTCGCCTTCGCGCGTGAGCAGCGGCACCGATCCCATTTCGCGCAGGTACATGCGCACCGGATCGTTGGTCTTGTCGTTGAGTTCCTGTACGAGATCGAGTTCGCCGGGCTCTTCGGCTTCTTCAGCTTTTTTATCGAACTCGCGCTTTGGGCTCTTCGAGGATCTCGACGCCGGCGGTGTCGAGCTCGGTGAGCAGGTCGTCGAGTTCGCGGCCGCCCGGGTAATCTTCGGCGAGCAGATCGTTGACTTCGTCATACAGCACGTAGCCCTTCTGCTTGCCCGCGCTCATGAGCTGCTTCATCCGTCCGAATTTTTCGCTGCCTGCCACGCTTACCTCGACCCCATCACTCGCGAATCCGATTGCATGAACTCACGTCACGCGGTAGCCACCAGTGTACAACACCGTTCTACCGCATCCTTTGCACTCTTCAGCTACCCATCACGCTTGACTTCTTCTTCCAGGCGTTGTAACTCGGCGGTCCAGTGAAGCGCTTCCTCAGACCGTCCTTCGCGTCCCGCGGTCTTCACGCGAGCGCGCAATTCGTCGAGCTGGCTGCGCTGGAAATTGGCTTGCAACCGCCGCAGGCACGCGTCGGCCTGCGCCAAACACTCGTTGTCATCTCCTATCTCATCGGCTGCGGCAATGTCGTGCAGTAGGGTGCGTCCGGCCTCGCTCAGGCGGGCATCCAGGGCGGCAAAATTGACTGAGCCGGCCTCCGCCATTTGCCTTAGCGTGTCGAGGACTTCGCGAGTGACGAAGCCCGTGGTCATAGCCGCAGGAAGACGCGGCAGAATCTGCTGGCGCGTCTCGTCGCTCGATAGCAGCGTATTCAATAAGATCCGTTCGAGCGCCGGGATCTGGACCGCCGCTCGTTTGGGCTGCGCGGCGGCGACTTGTCCGGGGGCGTGCCGTTCCGTCGCGGCCTTCTTGAATTGCTCGAGCACCAGTCCGGGTTCGACACCTAAGTAGCCCGCAAGATCGCTGGCCACGGCGGCGCGTTCGAGCTTATCGGAAATTTTCTGGACGGCGGGCAGCAAAAACTTGAAGGCATCCATGCGGCCATCGGCGCCGCGCATGTCGAATTTTCCGCGGGCGCGGTCGGCGAGCCAGTGGAAGTAGCTGCTGGCTGCATCGAGCTGGGCGCGATAGGCGTCGGCGTCCAAACTGTTTTACGTATTCATAAGGATCCAGCTTGGCATGCGTGGCATCGCCCGCGCCACCGCCGAAGGCGAGTACTTTCACGTGCAGACCTTCGTCGAGCAGAAGCTGGATGGCGCGCTCGGCGGCGTTGGCTCCGGCATCGTCGGGATCGAAATTCACCACCACGGTATCGGCGTGCCGGTGCAATGGCGCGGACTTGCGTATTGGTTAAAGCGGTACCGCAACTGGCCACTACTTCTTTTACTCCCGCCGCATAGACCCCTATGACGTCCATGTAGCCTTCGACCAGCACCGCGCGGTTGGATTTTCGCATGGCATCGCGCGCGCTGATGGAGGTTATACAAGGTGGATGTCTTGCGGTAGATCGGCGTTTCGGGAGAATTCAAATATTTCGGCTGATCGTCGGGGCGCATGGCGCGGGCGCCGAACGCGATTACTTTTCCGGATTCGTTGTGAATGGGAAACATCAGGCGGCCGCGAAAGGCATCGAAGTGGCCCGTACCTTCGTTGCGGCGGCGGACTAAGCCTGAGGCTTCCATTTGTTCCGGCGAAAACCGCTCCTCTTGTAGCTTCCGCGTTAAAGCCTGGCCTTGCGGATCAGAATAGCCCAGCTCGAAAGTTTCGATCAGGTCGGCGCTGACGCCGCGCTGATCAAGATAAGCGCGGGCTTCGCCGCCTTGCGGGCCGTGGAGTGCGGCGCGATACATTTTGAGCGCGATGGCGTGCATCTCATGGAGCGCGCCGCGCAGCTTCGAATCGGCATCGGAATACTCGGGTCGCTGCGGCATGGGGATGCCGTGGCGCTCGGAGAGCAGCTTTAGTGTTTCCGGAAAAGTGAGGCCGTCGACTTCCATGACGAATTTCAGAACGTCGCCGCCGGCGCCGCAGCCGAAGCATTTGTAGAACTGGCGCGACTGGTTGACGTTGAAGGACGGAGTTTTTTCTTGATGGAACGGGCACAGGCCCAGATAGCGGCCGGTGGCGCCAACGCGGCGCAGGCGCACATACTCGCCGACCACCTTGACGATGTCGATGGAAGATTTTAGTTGCTCGACAAAGTCCATCTGAGAGTTCCAGGGTAGCGCAGTTCGGCCTGGAGGCCGAACGCGGGCCGGAGGCCCGCCCCACATTGCTAAAACAAATTCGATGTTAAAATGTTTTTGTGATTGCGGCCGCCACGCAGCGCAGTTCGCTGGATCAAGTGGAAGAATTCCGCGAACGCACTGCTCGCAAGCTGCGGGATTTGCGCTGCCCGGTGCACGGGCAAACACCGCGGTTGCGCTTCCAAGGCTCTACCCTGCGCGATATTACCATTCGGATGAGCGGGTGCTGCGACACGCTGCTGGGACTGGCCAATCAAAAAATCGCCGATCGCGCTTAAACTACGCGGTGTATTCGATCACCAGCGCGGTGATGTCGTCGCGAACGATGCCGCCTTCGGTAAACTGATTCACGGCTTCGAGCAGCGCGGCGTGCAATCCGGTGGCATCCAGCGCGGCGTTTTCGCGCAGGCATTTGCGAAGACGCTCGGTATCGAAGAACGCGCCGTCGGCGCCTTCGGCTTCCGTCAGTCCGTCGCTGTAGATCACTAGTTTGTCGCCGGGAGTCAGCTGGCGCTGCAGCATCTGGAAGGGCGCTTCCTCCAGCATGCCCACCGGCATCGAAGTAGTGTTGAGTGTGCTGCAAGCGCCCGTCGCGGCTCACCAGAAACGGCGCGCAATGGCCGGCGTTGCTGTAGCTCAGCAGGCCCGACGCTTCGAGGATGCAGTAGAACACCGTCGCGTATTTTTCACCGCGCGTGCGCTGCAACAGGAATTCGTTGAGGCGAGCCATGCGCGGGGCGATGTGTTCGGGATCGCCGGAGGCCATCAGGAAAGTGCCTTGCAGCAGGCTGGCGAGCAGCGCGGAGCCGACGCCTTTACCGGAAACATCCGCCACCACCGCGGTCCAGGACGTGGGCGAATTTTCGCGCACGTCGAAATAATCGCCGCCCACTTGCGTCGAAGGCGAACTGGAGCCGGCAGCGCGGAACCATCCGGTTTGCGGCATCGAAGAGGGCTGCAGGCCTTGTTGAATCTCGCGGGCCAGGCGCAGTTCGTCTTCCATGCGGAGCTTGCCGCGCTCTTCTTCGATGAGGCGGGCGTTTTCGAGAATGGTGGAGGCTTCGATCGCCAGGGTCTGCAGCAGCTCGCGGTTGCCGGAGGAAAGATCGGCGGGCGACACGCGCGAGTCCATGTAGATCAGGCCGACGGTGTCTTCCATGGCGCTGACGGCGCGGGTGTCGTCGGGAGCGCCGCTGCGCAGGCGGATGAGCGGCAGGCATACTACGCTGCGCAGCTCCAGTTGCGCCACTGTCATCTCCGGGCGCACGCCTTGCTCTTCGAAAGGATCGAAAGACATCGAGAGCAGATCGCGGCGCGAAGCCAGGGCGCGGCGGATCAGATGGCGGGGAACGCGCAATTCGTCGGCTTCGAGCTCACGGCCGGTGTTGTCGCGGGCGACGGTAACGTCCAGGTCGGCGTTCTTATCGCCTTCCGGGCGCAGCAGCAGGAAGCCGCGCTCGCAGCGGGTGACGGCCAGCGCCGCGTCCACTACCGCTGTCAGCACCTCTTTGGTGGAGAGCGAATTCTGCAGCGCGCGCGCCACTTCGACCAGCGAACGCAGCTTGACCAGATTATCGGCGCCCTGATCTTCGGCAACGCGAGGCGCGAACTGGATCCGAACTGTTCGAGCAACCGTTGAATGTCCTGCTTCTCGACGGAGAACGTGAGCTGGTAGGAATCGCTGCACGCCGAATTCGATGCGATCGGAATTATGCAGGACGTGCCGCGCGACCTGCTTGCCGTTGACCCAGGTGCCGTGGCGGCTGTTGAGATCCTCGATGACGTAGTTGCCGTTCTCGAAGACAATGCGGCTGTGATTTCGCGAGGTGCGGTTATCGCGCAGCACTAAGCTATTGCCGGACTGGCGGCCGATGCGTGAAAGGCATGGCTTCCAGCGGCACGCGGCTGCGCTGGCCGGAAGGCGCGAGAACCAGAAGTACCGCGGCAGGACGCTCAGCCATTACCCAGCTTGTTCGGCGCGCGTCTTTTCGGCCGAGTCCTGCGCGAGCTGCGACTGGCAATCCGGGACAATAGCCGCCCATTTCGGTGCGCGCCGTAACGATCTTGAAGCCCAGGCTGCTCTCCATTTGCCGGCGCATTTTTTGCAGCGGCTCGCCGAAAAATTCTTCGATCTTGCCGCAGCGCAGGCAGATCAGATGCGCGTGCTCCTGCTTGAGGCGGCTCTCGTAATAATGCTGATCGCCTTCGAAGTGCAGCAGATCGAGCTCGTCGATCAGGCCGCCGAGCTTTCAAAAGCTTGAGCGTGCGGTAGACCGTGACGCGATTCAGCTTGGGGTCTTTTTCCTTGGCCAACTGATACAGCGCTTCGGCGTTGAGGTGTTTGCCGGAGCGATCCAGCAGGTCGAGCAGAATCCGGCGCTGGCGCGTGAGCCGCACTCCGCGTTCTCTGAGCGAGTTCTGAATTCCAGCCGCGGGCATCACTACCTTGAGGGTAGCAAATCGCGAGTCACAGCAGACTGCAAAGTTGTATGTAGCGAGCGCCATGGAGGTTAGCAGATTTCGCCGGCGTGGGTTTGTTGCAGGCGGCGTCTACAATCGGGCGCGTATGACGAAACGCTTTCGACTGTATTGGCTGAAAGAATCCGGATGCGAGTTGGGGACTCCGGTGGATGCGGATGAGCTGGACGCAGTCATCCGTGGGCGCGTGCTCGAGTTGGCCGGGGACGACGATGGGCCGCTGACGCTGCATCTTCCGTTCCTGGATGGCAGGGAATCGCGGCGGCGCGCGGAGTCCTTACGCAGCGTGGTGCTGGAGCGCGAGGGCGACGTGATCCGCAGCGTTCCGCCGAATCCCGCTGCCGCTCTGCGCGACCGCGCGGCGATGCTGGTGGCGACGCATCCGGCGTGGATTAATGCGCCGGACGAGCTGCAGCCGCGCTATTTTCAGACCTGGCAAGCGGTGTCGCAGGCGTTGCAGAAGGCACTGCGAACGTGGATTCCGGAAATCTATTTCCGCGATCCGGCGAGTTATGAAGATCGCGACGCGGCGTTTCCGCTGCTGGTGTATGCGGCCAGCCGTCCCTGCCGCGGGCGTCCGCGCACGGAATTCACTTACGACGTGGTGGATGAGGAAACGCTGCCTACGCGCGTTCCATCTGATTGGATCGTCGCTGCAGGCGGTGCTGGCAAAAGTGGAGCGGCGGCTGCATGAGTGCGGACGTCCGGAGCTGGCCCGGCGGTATGCGCCGCGCTGGCATCAGGACGTGCTGCGCGCGGTGCAGAAAAAGCCCCGGCAATTTCTAGGCTTGCTGGGGGATGAGGCGGCGGTGGTCAACTCCGTGATCGACCTGGGAACCGCGCACCGGATGCAAGCGGTGAAACCGTTTGCGAAGTGGGCGACGGTGGCGCTGCGCAGTATGTATGGCATGGATCTGCGGCCGCTGGCCTTCGTTGCATTGGAGGAGGCTACGCGGGCGTTGGATGTAAGCTGATAGGGTGCTGGCCAAATCTCTGGTTCTGATGTGGTGTGTGGGTTTCGCTTCGGCGGCTTCAAACGCGGTGGTGTTTGAAGGCGCCCGCTTGATCGTGGATGCGCGCAAAGCGCCGATTGATGACGCGGCGTTTCTGGTGGAGAACGGGCGCATCGTCAAAGTGGGCAAGAAGGGCGCGCTGAAGATTCCGGCGGGGGCGGCGCGCGTCGACCTCAGCGGGAAGACGGTGATGCCGGCGCTGCTCGATCCGCATGTGCACTTGGGTTATCAGAAGGGGATTACTTATTCGGCTGCGAATTTCACGCGCGCAGAATGTGATCGATCAGCTGGATCGCTATGCCTATGCGGGCGTGGCGGCGGTGCTTTCGATGGGAACGGATCTTGGGCGATCTGCCGTTTCAGTTGCGGGCGGAACGGGCGCCGGGGCGCGCGCTGCTATTTACAGCGGGCAAAGGGATGGCTTCGCCCGATGCGGGTCCGGGCAATGCGGAGCTGAAGCCTTCGGCCTACGCGCTGACTACCGAGGCGGAGGCGCGCCAGGCCGTCCGGGAGCAAGTCGCGAAGAAGGTGGACTTCATCAAAGTCTGGGTGGACGATCGCAACGGCACCGTGAAGAAGACTCCGCCGGAGATTTATCGCGCGATCATCGACGAAGCGCATAAGCTGCACACGCGCGTGGTGGCGCACGTGTATTATCTGGAGGACGCGAAGGGGCTGGCGCGCGCCGGGCATCGACGCGTTCGCTCATCTGGTGCGCGATCAGGAGATGGACGAGGAGTCGATCGCCTTGGTCAAGGAGCACCATGTGTTCATGATGCCCAACCTGGGTCTGGCTGAATCGCGCACGCATGCCGAACCAGCGGCTTGGCTAGATGATCCGCTGTATCGCGAGACCACCCCCGCGGCGCTGGTGGATCGCGTACGCGCGTCCTATGCGCAGCGCACACCGGCGGCGGTGGCGGCGGCGCAAAAGACCTATCGCATCATGCAGCGGAATCTGGCGAAGCTGAACGCGGCGGGCGCTGTGATCGGCTTCGGCGCGGACTCGGGCGCGGTGCCGGATTATTTCCACGCTTACAACACGCATCGCGAATTGCAGTTGATGGTAGAGGCAGGCATGACGCCAGTGCAGGCGCTGACGGCGGTGACGGTGACTTCCGCTGAGTTCCTGCGGCTGAACGATCACGGCACGCTCGACGCCGGCAAGAGCCGCCGACTTCCTGGTGCTGGATGCAGACCCGCTCAGCGATATCGCGAACACCCGCAAGATCGCCAAGGTTTATTTGCGCGGCCAGGAGCTGGATCGCGCGGCCATGCGGGCGGCGTTTCGCTAGTGCTATTTCACGATCTCGACTTGCAGCGATACGTCCAGTGTCTTGGGCGGCAGGCACATGGAACTGTTGCAGGCTTGATAGCGCAGCTTGCCGGTCAAGGTCTTAGGACCCGGCTCGGCATTCGCGGCCGCCTTGAAATGCGTCACGATCTGGAATTCGCCGGTGTAGACCGATAGGGGCTTTTCGGAAAAGCTGTATTTTTGCATCTCCGGCTTGGGGAAAGAGAAGCCGGCGGCTTCGAGGGGTCCCGGGATTCCAGGTGAGACGCAGCGGAATCAAATAATCGTCGGAAGGCATGTTGCTGTTGACGTGATAGCCGGAGCGCAAGTCGAGCGGCAGCGCGGAATCGACAGTGGCGCCGGGCTTCGCCACCACTTTGCGCGGCGGCGTGTAATTAAGGACGTTGCCCTGCGCGAAGGCCTGCGCCCGTAACGCCGGCGAGAGGGCCAGCGGCAGCATCAGCGTCGCGCACAGCAGCAGTTCTTGGAACTTCAAGAAGTTTGAGAATTTCATTCTGGTAATCCCGTTTGTCCACCAGCCCCACGTGATTGGTGGCGATGCGGCCCTGGCGGTCGAGCACAAAGGAAGTGGGCAGCGACTCGATATCTCCGAACTGCTGCGACACCACTTCCGAGGCAATCATGACGCGATAGTTGATCTTGTGCGACGCGATGTAAGGCCGCACGGACTTCCAGCCGTCATCGTCCATCGACAAGCCCAGGACGGCGAAACCTTGATCCTTATATTTCTGCTCGAATTCGACGAACCAGGGAATTTCCACTTCGCAAGGCCCGCACCAGGTGGCCCAAAAATTCACCAGGACGACTTTGCCGCGATAATCCGTCAGATGGACGGGATTGCCGTCGGCATCCTTCAGCGTGAAGTTGGGCGCGTTCTGGCGTTGGGCTTCGGATTTGAGTTCGCGAGGGGGATGCGAACAGGCTGCCAGGAACAGTCCTAGCGCCAACGAGACCGCAGCAACCTGGATTCGGCTCATCACACCTTTAAAGTATCACGCCCGTTTCGCAGGGCGTCCGTGAACCATTGACGGCGGAGGCGGCGCAGCGGGCTGGCAAGCGTGAATTCGTCATGTTTTGCGGAGTCCGGCAAACAGCCACGCCGCGGTGTCGCAGAAGCTTTCGCAGGCATAGCGGCGCCAGCGGGGCGTGCGGCGGCGGATATCTTTGGGACTCAGCGTATCTTTGCGCCATTCGGCGCTCCAACCCAGCTCGCCCGCTCCTTTCGCCGCCAACTCACGCATTAGGACGTCCTCCCACGCCCGGCGCTGCTGGTTTGAAAGCCGCACCCAGGCGAAATGGAACAGCTCGTGGATCAGGATGCGCTCGAATTCGCCGCGGCGCGCGAACACTGCGGCATCGAGCAGAATCACGCGGCGCGGAATGGAACTAGCGGCCAGGTGCGAGCCCAGCGAGCGGCGCACCTCCACGCGAATAGGGCGGCCCGCTAACTGGGGAAGCACAAATTATTTCACGGGACGCGCGGGAGGCGGGGGCGCGGCGGGCGCTCCGGGAACCGGCATTTTCGTCTGCGTGAAAAACTGCACGTTTTCCACTTGCGGCTCAAACTTCTTGCCCACGCTGCTGAGCCAATCGTTCAGATGAGACTGGCGAAGTTCATCGCCAATCGCGCCGCGCAGTTCGTCCATCGGCTGCGTGGTCTTCTTTTCCACACGAATGATGTAGAAGGCATTGGCCTGGCGCAGCGGGTCCGTGACTTCGCCTTCGTTCAGCGCCAGCACCGCCTTTTTGACGTCAGCGGAATAAGAACTGTTGGTATTCACTACGCCGAAGTCTCCGCCGGCGGCTTTCGAGGCGGGATCTTCGGAATGTTCCGCCACCAGCTTGGCGAAATCCGCGCCGCCGCGAATCTGCTTAACCAGATCCTCGGCTAGCTTGAGGGCGTCGGCTTCAGTGCGCTGGGTCTTCGAGGCGGCGCCTTCGGAAAGCGAACGCGCGATGTCTTCAAGAGATTGGGATTGAGGGACCGTTCCCACGACCGGCGCGGAGGGTTTGAACGCGATGTAAATCACTTTGATCTTGGCCTGCTGGTAGCGCGCCTGGTTGCGATCGTAAAACTCCTTGATCATCTGATCGGTGACCTTATAGAAGTTGTGCTCGTGACTGACCATGGCGGAAGCCATGGCGTTGGCGCGCAGGAAAGCCAGTTGTTCTTTCATGGGGCTTTCGTCCCCCAACTTGGTTCGCTCGGCCTCTTCCGCCAGATAGCGCAGCATGAATAACTGCTGCACCGCGTATTTCGGATTCTGATTGAAGAGCTGGACGAACTCCTTGGGCATGATCATCAGGTTCTTGCGGATTTCGCCGGCGGTGACCGGCATCCCGTCCACCTTCGCGACCACGGCGTCGTCGGGGACGTCCGTCTGAGGGGGCGCCTGGGCCAATACGTTAGTGAACGACAGGCCACAAGCAAATGAAAGGATTAGGCAATACTTCATGGTGTTCTTTAACAAATCTAACATGCTCCCGAGTTTAAGTAGACGGACTTCGGCCGGTTTGGTTTGCCAGGGTCGCACGCCGATGCGCGGCGGTTCGCTATAGTAACTGGAAAGTGACTGCTGGTTCCGGATGGCTCAGTTTGTGCGGGGCACTGAGCGGATTTCTGTGCGGCTGCGGCAATCTGCCAGAGCCCTATGCCCCGCCTCCGCAGCGCCCGGTTTTTGAGGCTCCGATCGGCGTCGTGCGCGTGCTGAACATGGCCGACGCGGACGCCGAGACGCTTTTTGTGCAGGACATCTCACTATCGTTGGAGGCCAATACCTGGCGCTGGACCGGCAAACGGCCAACCGTCCGCATGTTTCCAGGAACCACGCAGAAGCTCAGCTACATGGTCGATTTCGCCATCCCGGGGGCTACTTTTACCCAAACCGGTCCGGTGACGGTATCGTTTTTCGTGAACGATCATTTGCTGGACCAGGTCCACTACTCGGCTCCGGGCCGCCAACGTTTCGAGAAAGCGGTGCCTGCGGAATGGATGGACGCCCACAAGTATACGACCCTCGCCGCTCGAAATCGACAAGGTCTGGATCCCCGCTGAGCGGGATGCGAAACCGCTGGGTTTCATTCTGGTGTCGTTGGACTAGAACAGACGGGCTTAGAACAAAAATGAGAGCTCTGGTGGCGCTGGCGGGGGCGGTCTTTACGGCGGCGGCTTGCTACGCGCTGGGTTCGGTGATCGCGGCGCGGGTGGGTGTGGGTTTGCGGCGCGTCGAGAAATTTCCCTTGGCGTTCGTGCTGGGCGCTTCCGTTCTGCATCTGGCGATTTTTGCGGTGTTGGCTCTGCACATCGCTTATAAGCCGGTGTTGTGGCTGCTGTTGGCTGCTTGCGTGGGGATTGCGCTGCGCACGGGCGACTGGCGATTGCCTGCGCCTGAGGAACCGCCGCCGGGAACGCAGATTCCCGGGGCCGTTCGCTATGTGTTCGGCGTCATCGCGGCGGTGTTCACAACGCTGTATCTGTTCAATGCTTGGGCGCCGGAGATTAGTCCGGATGGTGCCAGTTACCACTTGGGCTTGACGGCGCGGTATCTGCGGGCGCGCGGATTCGAGCGGATCACCACCAACATGCTGGCGACTTTCAGCGGCGGGGTGGACATGCTGTACGTTCCGGCCTTCGCTATCGGGCATCATTCGGCGGCGGCGCTGCTGCATTTCACGTTTCTCATCGCGCTGGCGCTGATGGTGCTGGCTTATGGGAAACGAATCGGCAAACCGCTGGCGGGAGCCGCGGCGGCGCTGTTGGTGTATGCGAGTCCGGTGGTGGGAATTGACGGGACCACGGCCTATACAGATGTGGCGACGGCAGCGATCGTATTCTCGGTGTTTTACTGGACGCAACTGTGGGATGAAAATCGCGACCAGCGCACCCTGATCGTCATCGGTCTTTTGGCCGGGTATTGCTATGCGGCGAAATACACGGCCTTCGTCATGATTGTTTACGCCGTCGGATTTGTCATCTGGCGCACGCGACAATGGCGGCCTGCTTTGACGGTTGTGGGGTGCTCGCTCATCATGATCGCGCCTTGGATGATTAAGAACTGGATTTATGTGCATAATCCGGTGGCTCCGTTTGCTAACCAGTGGTTTCCGAATCCGTATTTCTACGTGGCCGTGGAAAGGGTCTGGACTGCGCAAATGCGAGACTACCGCTTGAAAAGCTTGTGGGCGCTGCCGCTGGAAGTGACCATTCGCGGATTGGCTACGCAGGGGGTGCTGGGACCGGTCTTTCTCGCGGCTCCGCTGGCGCTGCTGGCGCTGCGCAACCGGGCGGGACGCAAGCTGCTGCTGCCCTGCGCACTGCTGCTGGCCACTTATTTCGGCAACATCGGTACGCGCTTTCTGATTTCGAGCTTGCCGTTTTTATCGCTGGCGTTGGCACTCACGCTGGAGGCGGCGGCTCCGGTCTTGTTGGTGGCAGTGATACTGTTACATGCGGTGACTTCCTGGCCTTCCGTCCTGAGAACCTACAGCGACGCCGGGGTTTGGTCTCTGCACAAGATCCCTTTTAAGGCGGCGCTGCGCATCATCCCAGAGGGAACTTACCTGGCGGAGCACTTGGATTATCAATGGGCGCGTATGCTCGAAACACAAGTTCCTCCCGGAAAGGTGGTCTTCTCGTTTACGGGAGTAGCGGACGCCTACACCAACCGCGAGGTGCTGGTCAGTTATTGGGGCGCCCTGAATAACGATATCGGCGATGCGCTCACTATGGCGTGGGCCAAACCTTGGCAGCCGGATAGAGTGTGGATTTTTTCGGTGCCCAAGCAAAAGTACCGGGGGCTGCGGGTGGTGCAAACGGGTGCGGCGACCGTACGCCAGGAGCAGTGGAACATCCATGAGCTGCGGTTTTTCCACGATGGAATGGAATTGCCGCGGCGGCCGGAGTGGCGCTTGCGGGCTTGGCCCGATCCGTGGGGAGTGCAACGTGCGTTCGACAATTCCGAGGCCACGCGCTGGAGGAGTTGGGATACGCTGCGGCCGGGAATGTGGATGGCGGTGGATTTCGGGCAGGATGAACTGGTGGACCAGGTGCGCGTCGAATTGTCGGGTGACGAATGGGAAGCGCGGATGAATTTGGAGACCACCGACACGGCAGGACGCTGGGTTCCGGTCACTTCGCATTTGGAATTGCGAAAGGCCGTGTATTCCGGATTACTGCGGCGGGCGGCGACGTACGAGGCGCATCTTCGAGGTGTGGATTATTTTCTGATCAAAGATGACGACTTCGGCGCGAAAGATTACGCGGCATATCCGGAAAGTTGGGGGTGGACGCTCCTGGAGCACGCGTACGGGGCGAGTTTATACCGGGTGAATCCGTGAGCCGCTGGTTCCTGGGCGTGGACGGGGGGCAATCGAGCACCTCGGCGCTGATTGGAGACGAGGCCGGGCGGGTGGTGGGCGTCGGCTATGCGGGACCTTGCAACCATGTGAGCTCCGCGGAAAGCCATGCGCGCTTTCGCGACGCGATTGGCGGATCACTGGGCGCGGCGCTGAAGGCGGCAGAATTGACGGAAGTGCATTTCTCGGCGGCCTGTTTGGGTTTGAGCGGCGGCCCCGCGGATAAAGAAGGCTTGGTGCGGGAGTTGGTGGCGGCGGAAGAATATCGCATCGCCAATGATGCGGTGATCGCGTTGCTGGGTGCCACCGGCGGCGAGCCGGGCGTGATCGCGATCGCGGGCACCGGTTCCATCGCTTACGGCCGCAATGCGGAGGGCCGCACCGCGCGCGCAGGCGGCTGGGGATACGTGTTCGGCGATGAGGGCGGCGCGTTCGACCTGGTACGGCAGGCGGTGCGGGCCGCGCTGCGTCACGAAGAGGGCTGGGGGCATTCGACCGCGCTACGCGAAACACTGCTCGATGCCACTGGCGCAGCCAATGTGAATGACTTATTGCATCGCTTCTACACACCCGACTATCCGCGGGCGCGAATCGCATCGTACGCAACACTGGTGGATGAAGCGGCGCGCAATGGGGACGCTGTCGCGCGCGACATTCTGCACGGCGCGGGTCAGTCGCTGGCCACTTTCGTGGCCGCCGTCCGCCGGCAGTTGTTTCATCGGGGCGAGCGCGCGCGTATTTCCTATATCGGCGGTGTGTTTCGCAGCGACATCCTGCGCGAACGCTTTGCGATGCTGGTGCAACTGGAGAGTGACGTTGCGGTACATCCTCCCGCAATGGGTCCGGCTGCGGGGGCATTGATCGAGGCTTACCGGATGGCGGGACTCCATGTGCATCCGTCGAATGCACCGCCCGGCGTGTGAACATAAGAGAATCTTGGAACCCATTTCTCATTTCTTTTATTCAGACCGGCTGAAGCTCCAATTCTGGGATTGGGGGACGGAGGGCAAGCCGGCGTTGATCCTGGTGCATGGCGGCTTGGATCATGCGCGTAATTGGGATTGGGTAGCGAAGGCGCTGCGCGACGACTACCATGTTTACGCGCTCGATCTGCGCGGACACGGCAACAGCGCGTGGGCTCCGGGAGCGCTGTATAGCATCGCCGAACACATTCTGGATCTCTCAGTGCTGGCGGATATCATCAACCAGTTTCCGGTGCGCATCATTGGGCATTCTTTAGGAGCGATCACAACACTGCTCTACGCGGGTGTGTTTCCGGAGCGCGTCGCGAAGCTAGTCGCGATCGAGGGCTTGGGACTGCCGCTGCAGGAGGCGCGCTATACCGCGCCGGAGCGCATGCGGCGCTGGATCGAGAAGGTGCGCGCGGTGGAGAATCGTACGCAGCACAGTTATCCGAACCTCGAAGCCGCGGTGGCCCGTATGAAGGAAGCCAACCCGTTTCTGTCGGACGACGTCGCCAAGCATCTGACGCTGCATGGGACGAATTGGAATGCCGACGGGTCCATCATCTGGAAGTTCGATAACTACGCGCGGCTGTTTCCTCCGTACGGCGCGAATCTGCAAGAGGCGGCGGAGATTCTGCGGCAAATTTCCTGCCCGGTGCTGCTGTTTTGGGGCCGGCAGAGTTTCGCGAAGGACCCGGAGACGGATCCGCTGGCGCAGGAGATCGCCAATCGACGGATCGTGAAAGTGGACCAGGCCGGACACTGGCTGCATCACGATCAGTTGGAAATCTTTTTGCGTGAGACCAAGAAGTTTTTGGCGGAGTAGCGTCAGGTGGTGTCCATCACATTAGCGGATCGTCAATGAGAACTCATCATCGCTACCTCCTGGCGTTGAGTCTGCTGGCGGCCGCCGCCGTGTTCAAACTGTGGATCCTGCCGCTGCCGTCCAGTTTCTGGGTGGACGAGATGGTGACGGCGTTCGTGGTGCATTTCGGCCCATCGCATCCTTCACTGGCAGCCGCTCCGCAACTGGCTGCCACGGTCTATTACTGGCTCCCGTGGGCCGCCGAGCGCTTGTGGGGCTTTTCCGAGGTCGCTTACCGCATCCCGTCGACGCTAGCGATGGGGCTGGCGCTGTTTCTGCTGGCGCGCTTGGCCATGCGCTTGATTCAGCCGGGCGCGGGCTGGTTCGTGGTATTCGCTGCTTTGACGCTGCGCGGTATCAACTATGAGGCGGCCGATGCGCGGCCCTATGCGTTGGCCACCTGTATCGCGCTGGGGGCGGCGTGGTTTCTGGTGCGGTGGCTGGATAGGGCGCGCTGGATGGATGCGCTCGGTTACATCGTTTGCGCGGCGCTATTGTGGCGCGTGCATCTGATCCTGTGGCCGTTTTATCTGGTACTGGCCGCATACACATCGATGCGAGTGCTGCGCGGGGAAACGCCGGTGTCGTGGTGGAGCGTGGCCGCGGTCTATGCGGTCGTGGGCGCCGCGCTGATTCCCGTACTGGCTGACAACTCTGAAGTTGCTCGCCGAGACGAAGGCGCATGTGATTTTCACGCAGCCGCCTACCTGGCGCGAGTTCGGCGGGTCCTATAAGTTCGTGCTGGTGGCAGGCGCGGGCGCGGGTGCCTGGCTGATGGGTCTTCTCTTCAAATGGCCGCGGCAGAAACCACCCGCTGGGTCGGCTTGGATGTTGATTCTCGGCTGGTGGGCGTGCCAGCCGTTGGCGTTGTTCGCATTTTCGCTGCTTACGGGCAACAATGTTTTCGTGACCCGCTATCTCTGGTTATCTCTGCCGGGAGCGGCCTTGGCGGCCACCGCTGCGGCCGGCTGCTTTATCCCGGGGGATTTCTGGAAGCCTGCAGCGGCGATTCTGGGTACCGGGGTAGTGCTGCTGATGGGTGGCGTTCCGCACCTGGCGCCGCTGCATCACGGCTCCAACTGGCGCGAGGCTGCGCGCGAAATCCGCAGCCTGGGAATTCAGCCCGACTACCCCCGTGGTTTATCCCAGCCCATTCATCGAAGCAAGATACCCGGTGTGGAAACCCGGCTACAGCCTCCCCGGCTTTCTGTATTGCCACCTGCTCACTTATCCAGTGGGTGGCACACCCTATCTGTTGCCGTACACCACCTCGATCGAAGCAGAGCGATACGCAGCCAGCATTGCTGGGGGCGCTCTGGCTTCTTCGGGTAGGTTCGTAATCTATGGCGGAGAGCTAAACGTCGACTGGTGGCGGCGTTTCTTTTCGCAGCGGCCCGAATTGGAGGGTTGGCACAGCCGTAAGTTAGGAGCGTTCGGCGACGTCGAGGTGGTGGTGTTCGAAAAGCCCAGCAGCGGTTCCGCTTTATCTTGCGTAGGCTGCGATGCGGCGCTCCAACGCAGCCCTGGGAGTGACACCGATGCGAGGAGTCTTGCGCCCGCAAGGGCAAGGTGATTCGTCTACTGGTTCTCCATGCAGTGAGAAGGACGGTGAGACGACATGCAATCCATCGTGGGCCTCGCACTCGGCGGCAAGCAGCTTTCCGGACTTGCCGATGACCTGCTCAAAGACCGGCACGCGGAAAGCGGACCACAGACCTTCGCGATCCGCATCGGTCATCCTGTGATGCTCGGGCCGTCCCAGAATATTGATCGAATGCGTCAGCGATGGGATGCCGGCGCGCGCAAGAACGTTCAATTGTTCGAGAGTGCCGGCGACGGCAGCGGGAGCAAAGACCGCCGCCTCGACGCTCCAGCCGTGCGGGAACACCCGCACCGGGCGGTTGCTCAGCGCGCTTTCCTTAAACCAGGGAACCAGCACCGCTGTGCGGGGCGCGGGATGGACGGGGTACACAAACGGGTCTTTCCGTCCGCTGCGAAATAATATGCCAGTCACAACTGGATCGTCGGTTCAGGCGGCCATTATTCTCAGTAGATTTTCACTGAAGATGGCGCGGGCGTCGGCCAGGCTCACGCCCAGTTCGTAGAGCGCCTTGCTCTGATCCTCGAAAATCTGGTGATGCCAGCCGCGCGGGAAGTACGAAGAATCGCTGCCGAACAGCAGGCGCTTGGGGCCAACCACGTCAAGCGCGTGACGGAAGACCTGGCGCAGGTCCACATGCGATTCCTGGTAACGCATCCAGCGGTTGCTGCTGGAGGTGTCGAGGTAAACATTCGGGCACAGGTCGGCCAGCATCAGGGCCTCACGGAAATATCCGGCGCCGAAGTGCGGAACGATGAAGGGGACCCGCGGATAGCGCGCGGCCACCGCATGCAGATCGATGGGATTCGAGAAGCGCAGATCGAACGGCGAGGGCAGCCCCAGCTTTTGGCGCACGCCGACGCTCAAGGCTCCGCAATGGACGAAGACGGCGCGCTGGCCTTGCGCCAGCCCATTCGAGCACGGGTTCGACAATGGAATCGTGCATGGAATAACCGTGCATGGCGGGGAACAGACAGGCGGCGCGAACGCCGGAAATGGTTTCGGCCATCCAGGAGCGGGGATTGACCATGGCCCAGGCGAAGAAGCGGTCAGGATGGGCGCGGACGGCGGCGGTGACGGAATCGTGATCGCCGGGCAGGCTGGCGATAAGAGCGGCGCGGTCGACGCCCTGGCGGTCCAGTTCGCGGGCCCACAATTCGGCAAGTTTCTCAGGCTCGGCGGGCGGAAGCTTCCACTCGAGTTGCGCCTGCATGGCTTCGAGCGTCAGTCCGGGCTTCTGCGCGGCCAACAGTTCGAAGAAGCGGTGCGAGAAAAAATGTACGTGGGCGTCGGCGACCAGTAAAGGTCCCCAAGGGGACTGACGGGCGATTCGCTCACTCATTTGCGCCGTGCGCCGCGTCGCTGGACAACTGCGTCAAGCCACTCGACAGCGCGAGTTGCGTGAGGCCCGCCACATTGTTGATGCCCAGTTTCTTCATCATGGTCTTGCGGTAGCTGCGGATGGTTTGCTCGCGCAAGTCCAGAAGGTTGGCGATCTCCTTGCTGGTTTTGCCTTCCGCGACCATGCGCAGGACCTGTACTTCGCGCGGCGAAAGACCTCCGAGCACGGACGCCGGTTGCTTCGATTCGAGGTCGCCTTTTTGAATGCGGTTCAACAGGCGATCAGACACTTGGGGACTCAGGTACGCGCCGCCGCGCGCGACCACGCGTAAGGCTTCGACCAAATCGTTATCGGAGACTTTCTTGAGAATGAAACCGCGTGCGCCGGAACGCACCGCGCCCACCACCGAGTTCTCGTCGTCATACATAGAGAGGATGACGACCTTGCACTCAGGATGATGGCGCAGGATTTCGGCGGTGGTCTCGACGCCGTTCAATCCGGGCAGGCCGATGTCCATCAGAACCAGCTCGGGGCGATGCAGCTTCACGAACTGCAAGGCGTCAGCGCCCGATTCGGCTTCCCCCACCACGCGAAATTCGGGATCGCGCTCCAGAATGGCTCTGATGCCATCCCGCATGATCTTGTGGTCATCCACCAGTAGGACGTCGACCGGCATATTGGATGACAACAATTGTACCCCGTCTTGTTTTTAATTGTCGCGCTTTTATTTCGAAGCGCAAGCCGGCGTGGCGGGCCAGCAAGGCGGTGGCGGCCAGTTCTCGGTCCGCGGCACGCTGGAGGCCGTCGTGCTCGACGCGGGCCAGCAGGGCCCGCGAACCGGAAACGGAGATCGCGATGCGTGTGACTCCCGGCGCGCGCGCCGCCGCTGCGACGGAATTGGCGATGGCGCGGTAGACGGCGTCGGCATCCACGGATGGCAGCGCCACCGCCGTCGTATAGCGCACGGTGACTCCGTTAAACGCTTCGGCGAGATCCAGCAGAGCGTTCTTCAAACCAGTGCGGCGGACGGGCGATGGTTCGAGAGCGCGGCTCAGCTTGCGGACATGTTCCATCGCGCCGCCGATGGCTTCCGACACTTCCGCTGCGCGCTCGCTGGCATCCGGAAAATCCATGCACAGCAGTTGCAGACGGAGGCCCGCTACCGCGAGCAGGGAGCCCACATCGTCATGCAAAACGCCGGCGGCGCGGCGCAGTTCGGTGTAAGCACCAACGCACTCCAGCGCCAGTTCATCCGCGGGGGAGTTTTTCGGCATGTTCGAATTTAGTGTTTGCGGCCCAGAGCGCGGCGGGCGGCAGCAACTACATTCACGGCGCGCAGACCGTATTTGTCGAGCAACTGATCGGGCGTGGCGGATTCGGCGTAGGTATTATCGATGCCGACGAATTCCATCACGGCGGGATGGGTCTCGGCGACCACTTGGGCCACGCGCACGCCCAGGCCGGCGTCCATGCAGATGTTCTTCCGCAACCACCAGTGCCCCGGTCTCTTGGGCAGCGCGCGAGATCGCATCGCGGTCCAGCGGCTTGATGGTGTGCATGTCGATCACGCGCGCGGAAATGCCTTCGGCCTCGAGCGTCTCGGCGGCGCGAATGCATTCGGCCACCATCAGGCCGGTGGCGATCAAAGTGACGTCGGAGCCGTCGATCAAGCTGGATGGCTTTGCCGATCTCAAACACCTGGTCCGCGGCATAAATCACGGGCACTTTCAGGCGGCCGGTGCGGATGAACATGGGGCCGAAAACTTCGGCGGCGCGCTTGACCAGAGCCATGGTCGCGACCTCGTCGGCCGGCGACATCACCGTGAAACCCGGCAGCGAGCAGGCCAGGCTCAGGTCCTCGACGCTCATCTGCGACGGTCCGTCTTCGCCGATCGAAATACCGCTATGCGTCCCGACGATTTTCAAATTCACGTTGGGAAACGCCGCGGTGACGCGCAGTTGCTCGAACCCCTTGTTCAGCAGGAACACGGAAAAGCTGGACGCGAAGGGAATCTTGCCCACCGACGCCAGGCCTGAACCGATCCCCACCATGTTGGCTTCTGCGATGCCGCATTCGAAAAAGCGGTCCGGGAAGAGCTTGCCGAATTCAGCGGTGTAAGTGGACTTCGAAAGATCGGCATCCAGCACCACGACGTTGGGATTTACTTTGCCCAGTTCCGCGAGCGCTTTGCCGAAGGCTTCGCGAGTGGCGAGTCCAGGCTTCAGTTCGAATTTGGTTTTGGCAGGCATGATGGCGGTGTCCTTTCCTATGCCAGCTCGGCCAGAGCTCGCTTTTCTTCTTCGACAGTAGGAGCCGTCCCGTGGAACTTGGGATTGTTTTCCATGAACGAGACGCCTTTGCCCTTTCACCGTATGCGCGATGATCACGGTGGGCTGTTCCTTCATCGCGGCGGCCTCGGCAAAGGCTTTTTGCAGCGCCGCGATATCGTGGCCGTCCACTTCGATCACATGCCAGTTGAAGCTCGACCATTTTTCGGCGAGCGGACTTTCATCCATGATGTCCTTGACGAAGCCGTCGAGCTGGATGCGGTTGCTGTCGACGATCGCGACGACGTTGTCTACCTTATGGAAACCGGCGAACATGGCGGCTTCCCAGATCTGGCCTTCTTGAATTTCGCCGTCGCCCAACATCACGTAAGTGCGCGAAGGGCTCTTGTCGAGGCGCGCCGCTAAGCCCATGCCGATCCCCAGCGATAGGCCCTCGCCGAGCGATCCGGTACTCGCTTCGAGCGCCGGGAGAAAGCGCACATCGGGATGGCCTTGGTACATCGAACCCAGTTTGCGTAGCGTATTGAGCTGATCTTTGGGGCAGTAGCCGCACTCGGCCATCACCGCATAGAGGATGGGACAGCAGTGGCCTTTCGACAAAATGAAATGGTCGCGGTCCTTCCACTTAGGGTTGGCGGGATCGTGGCGCATCACATCCATGAACAGCGTGACAACGACTTCGACAGCCGAAAGCGATCCGCCAGGGTGGCCGGATTTCGCATCCGTGATCATTTCGATGACCTCGCGGCGCATGCTTTTGCAGAGGGCGGCGAGTTCGGCGACATTGCTCGTAGTCTGCATGTGTCTCTACTTTAGCATCGGTTAAACTGGGCGAATGTCTGCGGTGGCGGGGCTCGAAGCATGCAAGGGCAAGTTCGGCGCGAAAGCCGCGCGTGAAGTAGTCGCGTTGCTGAAACGGGCCGGGCGAATGCGCTTTCGCGATCCACAAGAGCTGATTCAATTCCACGAGACGGTGCTGTTTTTGAGAGCGTATCCGCAGAGCGCTGCGCGTGTTGCGGGAGGCGGATCGAATTCTGTTTTCGTTCGCCGAGCGTTTGCGCGGGATGCCGCGCGAAGAATTTGAATACTCCGAGATTTCGGGCATCGCCGGCACGGGGCTGTCAACCAACTTCAGTTATCCCTTCGCAAAGAGCCTGGCCGAGCGGCACGGCGGCAACGTGCGCATCGATTGGGATCAATACCAGCACGCCGATCGCCTGGGTCCGATATTGGCGCGCCTGATTCCGGACGCGTTCGAGGACTGGGCCATCGGTCCGCATCCCGACTGGCGGGGCTGGTACGAAAAAGCGGGCGGCACTTTGCCGTGGCTGATCGAACGCGTGACGCCCGAAGTCTACGACCTGCTTGGAGTTGCCGGTGCGCTGGGAACTGGCCGATTCGGCAGCGTCCCGTTCACGCGCGCGGCTTCCGCGGAAGAATGATTTTTTATCATGACGGTCCGTTTCTGGCGCGCAAGGATGTGTCGATCGCGGCCGAGTTCGCGGCGCCGAAAATCGCGGTCCGTCGTTTGCCGCGAGACGCGCGGCGAGTGCTGGACGTCATCACAGACGCCTCCGCCGTGCGCTATCGCGAGTTGTACGGATTTCTGTACCCCGACGCCGCCAACGTATTTCATGCCGATCTCGGCCGCGGCATGGACTTCTACTTCTTCGGCGTCGCTCGCAAATGGAAACTGCCGCAGCGCGAATACTGCGCCGGCATGTATTTCAAGAACGGCGTGCCGATTGGTTATGTCGAGGTGCTATGGCCCCGCCGGAAAAAAGGCGGATGCATGGAAGTGGGTTTCAACCTGTACTACACATTCCGCCAGGGCGAGACGGCATGGCTGTACGCGCGTTTGCTGAAGCTGTTTCACGAGCGATTTCGCGTGGGTTCATTTTTCATCGACCCATATCAGTTGGGGCATGAGAACGAAGAGGCGATCGAGTCGGGCTCGTTCTGGTTTTACTACAAGCTGGGGTTTCGTCCGGAATCGCCGGACGTCGCGCGGCTGGCGGAACGCGAATTACAGAAGATCGCAGTCGACCCAGGTTATCGAACGCGCCCCGCGATGTTGCGGAGACTGGCCGCGGCACCAGTGGTCTATGAATGCAGGTAAGCGACTCACTCGTTCAGGGGCGTGTTCTGCATGGCCACGATTTTCCACTGTCTTCCTACCTTTGAAAACGTAACGATCGAGGTGTCGCTGGCCTTTGCCGGTTTGCCTCTGTATGCAAATGCCTTTGCGGTTCTCGAAAACAGCAAGGCTGTCGACCCGTAGGTCCGGACTTGGACGTCGCTGCGCTCATAAGACGTCATTTTCAGACGTCCCGACGAAATCGCATCCAAAAACTTCACCTTCGTGTCCGTCCCCCCGTCTGAGTGCACGATCAGAATATCATCGGCAAAGAGGATCGCGAGCTTCGCCGCATCGCCGCGCAATACCGCATCCCGGTATTGTGCATCCGTGGCCAGAATCTGAGCTTGCGCATCGATGGCTTGGCACGAGAGCCGACACGCCAAGAGTGCGAGCAGGGCAATAGCCTTCATATCGGCTCTCATTCTACTTCGCAGCGATCAGGGAAGGCACGCGGGCAGTGAGCGCCATCGAATCTTCCATTGCGGCGGCGACGCGCAGCAAAATATCTTCCTGCCGCGCGGCAGCGATGATTTGCAGACCGATGGGCAGCCCGCTACGACTGAAGCCGCAGGGAATCGAAATCGCTGGCAAGCCGAGTGCGTTCATGACGCGCGTGAAGCGCGTGGCTGCGGTGCGGACTTCTTCGGTCGCGCCGCGAATGTCGACGCTGGTTTGTCCGATCTTGGGCGCGGTGATCGGCGTGGTGGGAGTGAAGATGCAGTCCACCTCTTCAAACAGCTTGGCGAATTGACGGCCGATGCGGCGGCGGGTGCGCTGCGCTTCGATGTAGTCGATGGCCGGAATCGCTTTGCCCTGATCGAGCATCGCCAGCACGTCGGAGCCGAAGTCCGCGCGGCGATCTAGGTACGGGCGTACAACAGTGACAGCCTCGACCAACAGACATGTGGCCGCGGCAGCGCGCAGCGCGTTCATGTCAGGCATTTCTATCTCGACGACGCGTGCATGAACAGCGTCGGCGGTCTGGAAGGCGGCGCGAACCGCGGCGTCGACTTCAGGGTCCACTTGTTCCATGAAAAAGTTCTTGGGCCAGCCAATGCGGAGTCCGCTCAGATTTGCATTCGCCGGCGGAACATAATCGGTTGGATCGTCGACCATCGCCTGAAACGCGATGGCGGCGTCACGAACCGTACGCGTCAGCGGACCCACGTGATCCTGCGAGAAGCCTAGCGGCAGCACGCCGCGGATATTGACGCGTCCGAAAGTCGGCTTCAGGCCCACGATACCGCAGAAGGACGCGGGTACGCGAATCGATCCACCGGTATCGGTGCCGGTGGCAAAGAGCACCATGCCGGCGGCCACGGCGACTGCCGAGCCGCCACTCGATCCGCCGGGAATGCGCGCGAGATCCCAGGGATTGTGAATCGCTCCAAAGTGCGGGTTGTTCGAGGTTATGCCGTAGGCCAGTTCGTGCAGTCCGGTCTTGCCTACAGAGATCGCGCCGGCTTCGTGCAGCCTGGAAACGATGGCGGCATCGCGCTGGGGAATGTAATTCGCATAAATCTTCGAGCCGGCCGTGGTGCGCACGCCCTTGGTCCGCATCAGATCTTTGTGTGCGATGGGAATGCCGTGCAGCGGGCCGCGGTCGATGCCGCTGGCGAGCTCCCGGTCGCGCTCGTCCGCCTCCCGCAGCGCCGCTTCGCCGGTCACTGTGATGAAGGCGTTGAGTTTGGAATCGAGCCGCTCGATTTCGCGCAGTGACTCCGTCACCAGCTCCCGCGAAGACACGCGGCGCGCGCGCAAATCCGCGGCGAGGCGTCTGAAGATCGTCCATGTGCCCAGTGTAAAGCCCAGCTAAAATAGGGTCATGCAGCCCCTCACTCGGTTAAGCGATGAAGAGGAGCTGTTTCAATCCACCGTGGGTCAGTTCGCGCGCGAAAGGCTCGCGCCGCACGTGCGCGAAATGGATGCATGCCGGCGTCTTTCGTAAAGATCTGCTGCAGGAGCTGTTCGATCTCGGACTGATGTCGGTAGATGTCCCGGAAGAATTCGGCGGACAGGGCGGCACTTTCTTCCAGACCATTCTGGCGATCGAGGAACTGGCCAAAGTGGACCCGTCGGCGTCGGTGATCGTCGATGTGCAAAACACACTGTGCAACTCCGCGCTCCGGCGCTGGGGCACCGACGAACAGAAGCGCCGCTTCTTGCCCAAACTCGCGCGGGACACGGTAGCGTCCTACGCGCTGTCTGAAGCCGGGTCGGGATCGGATGCGTTTGCGCTGGCGGCCCGCGCGGTCGCCGATGGCGGCGATTTCCGGCTCACGGGCCGCAAGTTATGGATCACCAACGCTGCCGAAGCCGGTTTGTTTTTGGTTTTCGCGAATGCCGATCCCGCGGAAGGCTATCGCGGCATCACGGCTTTCCTGGTGGAGCGCGGAACTCCAGGACTCGCCATCGGCAAGAAGGAAGACAAGCTGGGCATCCGCGCGTCTTCGACGTGTGAAGTGATTCTCGACGACTGCCGCGTGCCCAAGGAGAACCTGCTGGGCGAGGTCGGCAAGGGATATAAGGTAGCGATTGAAACACTGAACGAAGGCCGTATCGGCATCGCCGCGCAGATGACCGGACTCGCGCAAGGAGCGCTCGATCATGCGCTGGCCTACTCGAAACAGCGCAAGCAGTTCGGCAAACGCTATCGCCGATTTCCAGGGCGTGCAATTCGATTTGGCCGAGATGGCGGTGGATGTCGAAGCCTCCCGGCTGATGACCTATAACGCGGCTCGCCTGCGCGACGCCGGACTGCCGTTCGTTACCGAAGCCGCCATGGCCAAGTATTTCGCGTCGCAGGTGGCCGAGCGCGTGGCCTCGCGAGCGGTGGAAGTGCTGGGCGGAGTGGGATTCACCAAGGATTTCCCGGTCGAAAAGCTGTATCGCGACGCCAAAATCGGCCGCATCTACGAAGGGCACCAGCAATATGCAGCGGCTGACCATCGCGAAAGGGATTCTGGGCGTAGGCCGCGAAACCTCCGTCCCGGCGCGTTTCGTCAGGACTATAGTAAAAGGTAGCTATGCGCAATACACTTGGCGTCTCCAGCCTGATCCTGATTTTGGGCGCGGCCTCCCTCGCCGCCGAGAATAAATACGAACTCTCGCAGGCGCAGATCGACGACATCGTGCAGAAGTTCGCGGCCAAGGAACTGCAATTCTCCAAGGCGCGCGAAGCCTACACCTACCGCCAGACCGCGCGCATCCAGGAGCTCGACGACAACGGCGCCATCACCGGCCGCTGGGAAACCGTTTCGGACATTGTCTTCAGCCCTGACGGCAAACGCACGGAACACGTGGTCCGCTCGCCGGTGCCTTCGCTGCGGAACATTCTTCTGACGCCGGAAGATATGGAAGACATGAAGAGCGTACAGCCCTTTGTTCTGACAACCCCGGACTTGCCGAAGTATCTGATCCGCTACCTGGGCCACCAGAACGTGGACGAGATCGGCTGCTACGTTTTCGCCGTCAAGCCGGTGAAGATCGAGGGCAACCAGCGCTACTTCTCGGGCGAAGTGTGGGTGGACGACCGCGACCTGCAGATCGTCAAATCCTACGGCCGCGGCGTCGGTACCGCCAGCCGCAAGGGCGACAACCAGTTCCCCAAATTCGAGACCTACCGCGAGCAGATCGACGGGAAATACTGGTTCCCCACCTATACCGTCGCCAACGACACGCTGCACTTCAAGGAACTCGACCAGCGCATCCGCCAGACCATTCGCTACGAAGACTATAAGCAGTTCGGCGCCGAAACCAAGATCACCTTCGGCGACGAGGCCAAGGATGATGCCAACCCCGGGCAGCCCAAGGCTCCCGCGACCGCGCCCCTGATCGCGCCGCCGCCCAAGAAGCCTTAACCGGACACTTAGCCGGACGGGCGCCGCGAAGTTTTACGCTCGGGCAAACCCCCTAATCCTCGGCCCGGAAACCGCCGATGGACTGAGGGAAATGGCGACCGTCCCGCTCAGCGACACGGAACGCACGGAAATTGACCGCCTCAAGGGCACTTTCCTGGCGAACCTGAACCACGAAATCCGCACGCCCCTTAGCGGCATCCTGGGCATGACGGATCTGCTGCTCGAAACCCAACTCGACGAAGAACAGCGGGATTACGTGTCCACGGCCCGCCTTGTGCGCCGAAAACCTGTTCCACCTGCTGAACGCGACCCTGGAATATTCGGCGCTTACTGCCGGCCATCTGCAGCTGGACGAAACCGAATTCAGCTTGGCGGAGCTGGTGAAATCGGTAGTAGCCCAGCAGAATGAAAAGGTTCAGGCCAAAGGCATCGGTTTAACTCTCACTGTTGACGCTAAGCTGCCCACAACGGTGATCGGCGACGCGGCCCGTGTTCAACAAACCATTAATCATCTGTTAGATAACGCCATAAAATTCACCCATCACGGGAGTGTTGAGCTCTCCCTCTGGCGGGATGGCGACAATCTAAAAATCGCCGTCCGCGACACC
Organism: Bryobacterales bacterium; assembly: GCA_963745995.1. Taxonomy (GTDB): domain Bacteria; phylum Acidobacteriota; class Terriglobia; order Bryobacterales; family Bryobacteraceae; genus Palsa-187. Next base: position 294,944 of record CAVUZF010000003.1, on the reverse strand, counting down.
GGAATCGGCATCTCGCCCGAGCGCCAGAGCCACATCTTTGACTCTTTCCATCAGGTGGACAATGGCCTGTCGCGAAACTATCCGGGACTGGGTTTAGGCTTGGCTCTGGTCCAAAAACTAGTTGCCTTGATGGGTGGCTCGGATCGAAGCGGAAAGTGAATTGGGAAAGGGTTCCACTTTCACGGTCAACCTGCCGCTGCGCCCCGTCGCGGAGCCGGCAGCCTTGGCCGAACACCATTCGGGCGAAGGCCCCGCGATTCTTGCGGTGGAAGACAATCCCGTGGGCCGGACAGTTCTGAAGCATTCACTGAAAGGCCGGCCGGTCCAGGTAGATACCGCCTGCGACGGCGCCGATGCCATCCGGGCCGCCTCCGAGCGCCACTACGAACTGATTTTGATGGATCTGCAGATGCCCAAGATCGACGGGCTCGAAGCCACTGCCGCCATTCGCAAGCTTCCCGGCTACGCAGACGTCCCCATCCTGGCGCTGACCGCCAACTATTCCGACGAAATTCGCCAACAGTGCCAGCGGCATGGCATGCAAGGCTTCCTCTCCAAACCCGTTTCTAAAGTAGCGCTATGGTCGGAAGTTTCGCGCTGGCTGAATCTCGCCACGCGTAACCTGGCGAAATGCAACACTCGCCTGAAAACTACAATGGTGCATGGCACCTCGTCGCATTGGAATTCTCACCGGAGGCGGCGATGTTCCCGGCCTCAACTCCGTCATTAAGAGCGTGGTTTACCGCGCTGCGGAGAACGGTATTGAAGTCACCGGCATCCGGCGTGGCTGGGAAGGATTGACGCACGTCAATCTCAACGATCCGCGCCAGCCGCGAGCGCTACATTCTTCCACTCAACCGCGAAAACACCCGCACCATCGATCGCGACGGCGGCACCATGCTTCACACCAGCCGCACGAATCCGTCGAAGATGAAAAAGCTGCCGGATTTCTTGACCGGCGATAGCTTTCCGCAGACCGATGGAAGGTGGGACATGAGCGCCCAGGTGATTTCCAACCTAGAAAGCCTGGGCATCGACGCCCTGATCGCCATCGGCGGCGACGACACGCTCAGCTTCGCTCACCGCTTGAGCCAGCTCGGCATGAAGGTGATCGCCGTGCCCAAAACCATGGACAACGACGTCCAGGGCACCGAATACTGCGTGGGCTTTTCGACCGCCATCACGCGCGCCTCCGACGCCATTGACCGTCAGCTGACCACCGTGGGCTCGCACGAACGCATCGGCATCTTTCGCGTTTTCGGACGCGACGCCGGCTACACCGCGCTCTATACGGCCTGGGTGACGTCAATCCGTTGCGTTATTCCCGAGTACAAAGTGAAGCTCGAAAAGCTGATCGATTTGCTGATGACCGACAAGCGGCGCAATCCCAGCAATTACGCGCTGGTGATTCTCTCCGAGGGCGCGCAATGGGAAGGCTACAAGGTGGAGGAATACGGCGAGCCCGACGCTTACGGCCATCGCAAGAAAGCCAGCGTGGCGGAAACCCTCAGCACGGAAATCCAGCAGCGCACCGGCGCCGAGACGGTGGTGAGCGATCTCACTTACGATCTGCGCGGCGGCCCTCCGGATTTCATGGACAAGCTGATCGCGTCCACCTTCGGGAACATGGCCTATGAAGCCACCCTGGCCGGCCAGAGCGGCTTGATGGCGGGAATTCATGAAGGGCGCTACGCCATGGTCGCGCTGCCGGATCCCAAGCTCGGCCCGCGTAAGCTGGACGTTGCCACTATGTACAACACCGAGCGCTATCGCCCGAATTACGCAGGGAAGGTGGGGCTGCCGGTGTTTCTGACGCGGGCGTAGGGATGCGAAGTTCGAACCGGATTGTTCCGGCCATCGAGCGGCAGCGAGCGATTCGCGATGCAGAAGAGGAGCGCATGCGGACAGCGTATCTCGCGCAGCCCGATTCCCCGGCCGATGCGGACGACTGGTTGAACCCGGAGGAATGGAGACAGTAACGCTATTTGCCGCTGCCGAATAGCTTCGCGATGGGATCGAAGAACACGTCCACCACGCGTTCCTTCAGCGGAATAATGGCGTTGTCGGTGATCTTGATTTCTTCCGGACACACCTTGGTGCAGCATTTGGTGATGTTGCAATAGCCGATGCCCAGCTCGTCCTTGAGCGCCTTGCGGCGGTCGCCGGTATCGAGCGGATTCATCTCCAATTGCGCCGTATAGATCAGGAACCGCGGGCCGATGAACTCATCGTGCAAATCGTGATCGCGCAGAACGTGGCACACGTCCTGGCACAGGAAACACTCGATGCACTTGCGGAATTCCTGAGGCCGGTCGACGTCGGCCTGCTGCTCGCGCCAGGATCCGTCGGGCGCGTCCGGCTTGCGCGGCTTGAACGGCTGGATCTTCATCTTGACGCGGTAATTCCAGGAAACGTCGGTGACCAGATCCTTCACGTGCGGGAAAGTCTTCATCGGCTCCACAGTCACCGGCTGCGTGAGGTCCAGCGTATTCAGGCGCGTCATGCACATCAGCCGCGGCTTGCCGTTGATTTCGGCCGAGCACGATCCGCACTTCCCCGCCTTGCAATTCCAGCGCACCGCGATATCGTTGGCCTGCTTGTGCTGAATGCTATGCACGGCGTCGAGCACCACCATGCCGCTGGAGATTTCCGTGGTGTAATCGACGAACTTGCCGTTGCCCTCGCTCGCCGCGCCAGATGCGAAAGGTCGCTTGATCGGCCATGCTACTTGTTCTCCTCGATCACTTGCTTCATTTCGTCGGTGAGCGGCACGACGGGAACGCGTTCGAGGTGCGGCTGCCCGTCGGCGCCCTTGCTGATGCGCAGATTGTACTTGGCCCATTCGGCGCTCTTGTCGGGATAATCGTCGCGGAAATGCCCGCCGCGGCTTTCCTTGCGCTCGATCGCCGCCATCGCGATCATCTCGGAAATCACCAGCATGTTGTCGAGATCGAGCGCCGTGTGCCAGCCGGTGTTGTATTCGATATTGCCGGTGATCCCGGCCTTCGCCGCGCGCGCCCGCAGCGCCTTGATCTTTTCGAGCGCCTGCTGCATTTCGCTTTCCATGCGCACGATGCCCACCAGATCCTGCATGAAGTCCTGCAGCTCGTTCTGCACGGCAAACGGATTTTCGCCTGCCGCGCCGCGCTCGAAAGGAGCCAGCGCTGCTTTGGCAGCCGCATCCACCTGGCCCGTTGTCCAGCTTCCCTGCCCCGTTTTCCTTGGCGAATTTCGCGGCGTACTCGCCGGCGCGCTTGCCGAACACCAGCAAGTCGGAGAGCGAATTCCCACCCAGCCGATTGGCTCCGTGCAGTCCCGCGGCGCATTCGCCCGCCGCGAACAATCCCGCCACGGAACTCATCTGCGTATCGCCATCCACCTGAATGCCGCCCATGATGTAGTGCGTCGTCGGACCCACTTCCATCGGCTCCTTGGTGATGTCCAGATCCGCGAGCTGCTTGAACTGGTGATACATGCTGGGCAGCTTTTTCTTGATGTGCTCGACCGAATTCGGAATTTTTTCTTTGATCCACGCGATGTCGAGGAACACGCCGCCGTGCGGGCTCCCGCGTCCCGCCTTCACTTCGCGATTGATGCAGCGCGCCACGTGATCGCGCGTCAGCAGTTCCGGCGGACGCCGCGCGCTCTTGTCGCCCTGCGTATAGCGCCAGCCTTCTTCTTCGTTATCGGCGGTCGAGCTGCGATAGTTCTCCGGAATATCGTCGAACATGAAGCGCTTGCCGTCTTTGTTGCGCAGCACGCCGCCTTCGCCGCGGACGCCTTCCGTCACCAGAATGCCTTTCACGCTGGGCGGCCACACCATGCCCGTCGGATGGAACTGCACAAACTCCATATCGAGCAGCGCAGCGCCCGCGTTGTAAGCCAGCGCCTGGCCGTCCGCCGTGTATTCCCAACTATTGCTGGTGACTTTGAAAGCGCGGCCGACGCCGCCGGTCGCCAGCACCACCGCTTTTGCGGGAAACACTTTGAAGCGCCCGCGCTCGCGATCGTAAGCAAACGCGCCCGCGCAGCGGTTGCCGTCCATCAGCAGAGTGAGAACCGTGTGCTCGGCGTAAACATCGATGCCCTGATGAATGCCGTGATCCTGCAAAGTGCGGATCATTTCGAGTCCGGTGCGGTCTCCCACGTGCGCCAGACGCGGATAGCGATGCCCGCCGAAATTGCGCTGCAAAATCCGGCCGTCTTTCGTGCGATCGAAAATCGCGCCCCAGGCTTCGAGCTCGTGCACCCGCGCCGGCGCTTCCTTGGCGTGCAGCTCCGCCATGCGGCAATTGTTCAGATACTGCCCGCCGCGCATGGTATCGGCGAAATGCACGCGCCAGTTATCGCGATCGTCCACGTTGCCCATGGCCGCCGCCATGCCGCCCTCGGCCATCACCGTATGCGCCTTGCCCAGAAGCGACTTCGTAATCACGGCGGTCTTGCAGCCGGCGGCCGACGATTCGATGGCCGCGCGCAATCCCGCGCCGCCCGCGCCGATCACCAGCACGTCGTATTCGTGAACCGGAAACTCCGCCATGACTAAAGAATTCTCCAATCGTGCCAAACGCCCATCGAGCACAGGCGCACGTAAACATCCGCGAAGCCCACGAAGAACATGCTCACCCAGGCCCACTTCATGTGGCCGCGATTCAGGCAGCTCACGCAATCGTAAGCCTTCTTGCGCCCCGGCGAACCCGACAGAACGTCTTTGATTCCGCCCACCAGATGACGGAACGAATGGCAACCGAAGGTGTAGCCGCCGAGCAGAATCGGATTCAGGATCAGCACCAGCGATCCCACGCCGATCCCAAAATGCTTGACGCCGTCCGCGCCCGTGAACCACAGCGACCGGTAGCCGTCAAACAGCAGGATGAACACGAAGATGATGGCGAAGTACAGGAAGTAGCGATGAACGTTTTGCAGAATCAGCGGAAACTTCTTCTCGCCGCGATAGGTCTTGCGCGGCTCGCCGACGGTGCAGGAGACCGGGTCCATCCAAAAAGCCTTGTAGTAAGCGCCGCGATAGTAGTAGCAAGTGAAGCGGAACAGACCCGGGAACGGCAGGATCAACATCGCCGCCGAGAACGGCAGAAACGCCGGCCACCAGGCAGGCGCCGAAGTGTAGAGCAGCGGCGAATACATCGGCGACAAATAGTCCGCTCCGCCGCACTGCGTGGTGCACAAATAATTGTTCCCCTGGAACGCCGCCCAGGTCGCGTAGACGATGAAGGCCATGTAACCCAGAAACACCAGAATGGGTTCCACCCACCAATTGTCCGTACGGCGGGTGCTACCGAATCCCCCGTCTTTTAGGGGAACATCAATGCTAGACATGTTGAGTCTGACTCCTGCGGTTTGAAAAGGTGGGGCAACCGTTAAGGATAGCGCCGCAGTGCGCAAGTTTCAACACACGCCTTCGGCTTTTGGAAATTTTTGCCTCTCGCGGCATCGGTCACTGGTTTGGATGCAAGTCAGCGCCCGGAAGATGTGACTCGCCGCGCCCAGTTCACGCTATGTCATTGCTTTTGAATGCTTTTTGGCCGTTCTCCAGCCGCCCATTCAATCCCTAAAAGCCCCATCCAATGCAACTAACGCCCTTTCGCTTTAATAGGCTAGTCCGCTGGTACCCGGGAACCCTATACTGGTTTTTCTGTACTCGTTAACGAACTTCAATCCTACGCTCTGGAGATCGCCCCTTGACTAAGCCGATCAAGCACGTTGAAAAAGCAGTAGCCGTGGCCGCCAATGCGGCCTGGTTTGTTTTTGACAAGCTGAATTCGATCAACCCGAACCCGTCGTTCACCCCGAAGTGGTCCGACAAGCCGCTGCTCAAGAGCTGGGAGAAGCAGAAGCCGAAGCTGGGCTGGCCGCGCGAGACCGATTCGCTCTGCCCCAAGTGCATCCCCGACATCCGCCAGCAGATCCTCGACGGCAAGCTGCCGGTCGAGATCCTGAAGAACGAAAAGCTGGGCGAGATCAAGGCCAAGATCATCGAGAAGGACGGCAAGATCGTGATGGTGAAGGAGTGCCCCATCCACGGCCACTTCGAAGACCTGATGTCGATCGATCCGGCCTTCAGCCAGCATCTGGAAGACGTGTTCCCCGGCCGCGACATCCGCGCGCACAACGACGAAAAGCTGCACGACCACGGTTCGAGCACCATCACGCACGGCCGCGGCTCGGTTCTGACCATCGATCTCACCAACCGCTGCAACATGATGTGCGATCCGTGCTTCATGGACGCCAACCAGGTCGGCTTCGTGCATGAGCTGACGTGGGAAGACATCAAGACGCTGCTCGACAACGCCATTTCGATCAAGCCGCGCCGCCAGCTCTCGGTGCAGTTCTCCGGCGGCGAGCCGACGCTGTCGCCGTACTTCCTGGACGCCATCCGCTATTGCCGCAAGCTGGGCTATCAGAGCGTGCAGGCTGCCACCAACGGTATCGAGTTCGCCAAGCGCCCGGAGTTCGCCAAAGAAGCCGCCGAAGCCGGTCTGCGTTACGCGTATCTGCAATTCGACGGCATCGGCAACGAAGCCAACTCGCATCGCGCCGTCGGCAACCTGTTCGACGTGAAGCTGCGCGCCATCGAGAACCTGTACAGCGCCGGCGTCGACATCGTCCCCGTGATCACGCTGATCAACGGCGTGAACAATGAGCAGGTGGGCGCGGTGGTGCGCTTCGCCCTCGACAATCCCAAGAAGATTCCGTTCCTCAGCTTCCAGCCGGTGTCCTTCACCGGCCGCGACGAAGCCGTCACTCCGGAACGCCGCCACGCGCAGCGCTACACGCTGGCCAACCTGGCGCACGACGTGAAGAATCAGACGGGCCTGGGCGAGCCGGTACGCGACTGGTTCCCCATCTCCTTCATGAGCACGTTCTCCGACTTCGCCGATCTGGTTCACGGACCCAACGCCGATTGGGGCCAGTTGAGCTGCGGCTGCCATCCCAACTGCGGCATCGGCATGGCCGTGATGTGCGACAAGGAAACCAAGGAATACCGCCCGGTGACCGCGTTCCTGAACGCCGACCAGTCTGGCTCGCGACGTCGCCAAGATCAACGACGGCGCGCGCAGCAAGAAGATGTCGGTGTTCGGCGTGTCGCTGGCGCTGCTCCGCAACTACAATCCCTACGAAGCCCCCACGCACTTCCGCTTGAGCGATCTGATCGCCAAGTTCGACAAGTGCTTCGGCATGACCGGCAAGAAGTACGGCAAGGTCACCGGCGACCGCACCATGGACGACATCGAAATGCGCCGCCGCGACCGCTGGAACTTCCTGTTCATCGCCGGCATGTGGTTCCAGGATCTGTTCAACTACGATTTCCGCCGCACCGAACAGTGCATCATTCCCTACGCCACCCAGGAAGGCGAGATTTCCTTCTGCGCGTACAACACCGGCGTCGGCTGGCGCAACATCATCGAGAAGATGCACATGACCGCCACCCTCACCAAGTGGTACGAGGAAAAGGGCCGTCACGAAATCATCGCCGGCGGCAAGAACGTCAACCTGCCGAGCAAAGAACACAACCTGGTGCTGCGCGCCGAAGACGTCAACAAGGAACGGCAGCACGATCTCGACGATCTGGGCATCGCCAAAACCGCTCGCGAAGAAAAGAAGCGCGCCCGCGACGCCAAGCAGAAGGAAGACGCCGAAAACGCCCGCATGCTGGCCATGTACAAGGAACACGTGCTGGGCGAGAAGCCCACTCCTGGCATGGTTCCGCTCAGCGCCATCGCCCCGGCCGCTCCCAAGCCTGCCGACGAAGACAGGAAGAAGTCGGCAGCTTCGGCGACTAGCTAGAGTTCAGCTTGGTTCTGAAACAATCGGCCTTCACGGCACGGGAATGGCCGAACGTTATTCGTCTCGTCGGTTATACTAAAAGTATGAAGACGGCGATCTCCATTCCGGACGACGTGTTCAAGGTCGCCGAACGGCTCGCCCGGCGCACCAAGAAATCGCGGAGCCAGTTGTTCAGCGATGCCGTCAGGGAATACGTCGCACGGCACGCAGCCTGACGAAATCACGGACGCCATGGATCGTGTCTGCGCCGAAATGGAGCCCGCAACCGGACAAATTCTCGGCGGCAGCGGCCAGTCGCACCCTCAAGCGCGTACCTGGTGAATGCCTTGTGATCTCGCAAGGCGAGATTTGGTGGGCCGATCTGCCTTCCCCTTCCGGCTCGGGCCCCGGATTCAGAAGACCGGTGGTAGTGGTGCAGGGGACGCCATGAACCGAAGCCGCATTGCCACGGTCGTGTGCGTACCGCTTACCAGCAATCTCAAGTGGGCCGCCGCCCCGGGAAATGTTCTGATCGACGCGCCCGTAAGCGGGTTACCCAAGGACTCTGTCGCCAACGTTTCACAAATCCTGACGCTCGACCGTGATCTGCTTACGGAACTCGTCAACAAACTCGCGCCCGCAAAGACGAGTCTCATTATCGCTGGTATAAACGTGATTCTCGGTCAATGAGGATTGACAGATCACAACGATACTGGAACTCTTTGCGTCTTGTTCTGAATAGGTTGCAGGAAAGAAGCGAGTGCTCAGGCCCGGATCGCGGTGTAAGTTGAGGTCGCAGCAGTAAAGGGAGCAAGCCACTTCACAGGTTCTGCCTTACCAACCCGCCATCGAGCCCACCCTAAAATCCCACCCGCTCACTGAGGAGCGTTCCACCAAATCGCGCGAGCTCCCTCGCTGCTTTAGAAGACGCCTACGATTTGCGCGCGCCGCGGACCGTGCCCTTCAACTTCGACTGACGCCGTTTCGCCGCCTTGCGCTTGGGCTTGGTGATGAGGAAGGTGCCGCTGCCCTGGTACACAGCTTGATACAGGTTCTCTTTAACTTTTGCGTTTGCCATGAAGAAGTTTCAGTATAGCACCTATGCGCAAAGCGCAATCCTCTCAGCCGTTTGGCGATTGACTCCGGCTCCCGTGAACACCTATATTGATCCACGGGAGACTCCCGTAATGAAATCCAAGTTTATAATGCTGGCGGCCTGCACTGCGATGCTGCTCATGTCGCTCCCGGCGCTGGCCCACCATTCCTTCGCCGCCGAGTACGACATCAACAAGCCCTGCAAGATGACCGGCGTCGTCACCAAATTCGACCTCACTAATCCGCATTCCTGGATCTATATCGACGTCAAGGACGAAAAAGGCAACGTAGTCAATTGGGGTTTCGAGACCGCCGGCCCGAATTCGCTTTATCGCCGCGGGTACAAGAAGGGCATGATCGCGCCCGGGACCACCGTCACCATCCAAGGCTATCTGGCCAAGGACGGCAGCCACACCGGCAACGCCCATAACGTGATCTTCGAAGACGGCAAAGTGATTCCGCTGGGTAGTGAAACCAACCCCGGCTAAAGCAACTCCACATGCCGAGCCGCCAACTTCTCATCGCCCTCCTTGCGTTCGCGTGTTCCGGGTTTGCGCAAAACAAGTCCGCCTACACCGCCCCCCGCACTATCGACGGCAAACCCGACCTGCAAGGAATCTGGATCACCCGCAACGCCGCCTCCTTCGATGTGAGCGAGGTAGCCGACAGCCGCCAGCTCCCCTATCTGCCCGAAGCGATCGAGCGCGAACAGAAAGGTGACCGCGTCGATCCGATCGCGCACTGCTCCATGCCCGGCGTTCCGCGCATCACCTACATGCCGTTCCCCATCGAAATCATGCAGCGCCCGGGCTACGTCGTGTTCCTCTACGAATACCAGCACGACCACCGCATCATCCAAACCAATGGTCGTCCGCACCTCGAAGATATCGACTTCCAACTGGGCGATTCGGTCGGACATTGGGACGGCGACACGTTGGTGGTCGACGTGACCAACTTCAACGACAAGACCTGGTTCGATTCCGCTCGCCACACCCATAGCGATCAACTACACGTGATCGAACGCTACACCCGCCTGGGCCCCGACGTTATCGCCTACGAAGCCACCATCGAAGATCCCAAGACTTACTCGCGACCCTGGAAAATCGCCATGCCCCTGCATCGCATCACCGAACAGGGTTTCGAATTGCACGAGCAGGAATGCATCGAAGGCGATAACGGACGCGCCATCCATCCCTACTACCGCCCCGCGCCGAAATAAGGAACAGCATGAAAATCCTTTGTACAGCACTGTTCACGCTGACCGCGACCGTGTTCGCCCAAACCGCCGCCTACACGCCGCAGCGGACTCCCGAAGGCCTCCCCGATCTCGAAGGCCTGTGGCAACCGCAGACCAATGGCGCTGCGTATTCGATTCTTCCCCACCCTCCCGGATTCCTTCTAGGCGCCGGATCGAAGGTCGGCATCGTCGAAGGCGGCGTGCTGCCCTATCAGCCCTGGGCCGCCGAACAAGTGAAGTACCGCCTGGAGCACATGGAAACCGATCCCACCGGCAAGTGCCACTACGAAGGCGTACCGCACGCGATGTACTTCGCGTTCCAGATTTTCGAGAATCCCAACGAGATCGCCATCGTGCATGAGAACATGCACGCCTACCGCGTCATCCACATGCAAGGACAGCATCCGCCCAAGGAATACCAAGCCTGGATGGGCGATTCGCGCGGACACTGGGAAGGAAATACATTAGTGGTCGACGTCACTAATAATAACGACAAAAGCGTGTTCGACATGGCCGGCCACTTTCACAGCGATGCGCTCCATGTGGTCGAGCGCTTCACGCCCATCAGCCGCGATGTGATCCAGTACGAAGCCACGCTAGACGATCCTAAAGTCTTCACCCGCCCCTGGAAAATGAAGTTCACCTTCAAGCGCGCCGCGAAAGATTACCAGATCATGGAATCCGGCTGCTTTGAAGGCGAGCGTGACCAGGTCCACATCGTCGAAGGACTCGCCACCATTCCCGATCACTACGAGCAGAAGCTCAACACCGAACCGCCGCAACCCAAGAAGTAGCCAACGGCCCTCGTGCTACGCTGGTGGCGACCGATGTCCCCTCGCCTGTTCGTTGTAGCCCTGTTGACCGCTGCGACCGCTTTCGCGGAAACCGCGCCCACAGTGTTCTCGCAGGTGGACGAGATGGTGGCGACGCTCGCCGAGATCACCGGCTGGCCCGTCAAAAAAAAGGTGCCGTCGGAGATCCTGAGCAAGGACAAATTCCAACACTACCTGTCGTCGCACATCAAAGACAGCGCGCACGACAAAGAAACCCGCGCCGAGGAACTAGCGCTCAAGATGTTCGGCCTGGTCCCGCAGGATTTCAACCTCGCCCGCGAAACCGAGGACTTGCTAGGCGAACAAGCCGCCGCGTTCTACGATTACAAAAAGAAGCGCCTCTACATCATCGATTCCACCCCCGCCGGCGAAGAACAGCAGATGGCCCTGGTGCACGAGTTGGCTCATGCGCTGGCCGACCAGCAACACTCGCTCGGCAAATATCTCAACCAAGGCTCGCCCGATTCCGATGAATCGACAGCGCGCGAGGCAGTGATGGAAGGCCAAGCCACATGGCTCACCTGGGCCTACGAATCGAAGCGCGCTGGCGGCAAAGGCGAAGTGCCCCTCAAAATGCTCGACCAATTAACTTCCGAGCATGACAACAACAGCGAGTTCCCGGTCCTGGATAAATCGCCGCTGTATATGCGCGAGTCGCTATTGTTCCCCTATAACGCCGGCGCGCGCTTCCAGGACGCCGTCTATCGCAAACTGGGCCGCGAAGCCTTCGAAGCTGTGTTCGCGAAGGGTCCGCGCAGCACCCAGCAGATTATGCACCCGACGGCGTACTTCGATATGACCGCGCCCGCCATGATTGAACCCTTGAGCCTCGTCAAAATCATGGGCAAACTGCAGGCCGCCCAGTTTCACCCCATCATAGAAGGCGCCGTCGGTGAATTCGACCATGCCATTTTGCTGCGCCAGTTCGTCGGTGAGAGCGAAGGTTCCGAAGCCGCCCAACACTGGCGCGCCGGCTGGTTCCGGCTCTACGAGAATAAGAAGGAAGGCTATCCCGTGCTCTCCTACATCTCCCAATGGGATTCCTCGGAAGCCGCCCGCACCTACTTTGAACTCTACCAGCGTGTTCTCAAAGGAAAATGGAAGAAAATGGAAGTGGCGTCGGCCACACCGACCGAGATATCCGGCACTGGCGATTCCGGCCGCTTTACGGTACGCTTGTCTGGCACGTCCGTCCAATCTACAGAAGGTCTGAGGTAAACTGGTCCTATGCGAAACCTTATGCGAGCCTTGGCTGCTACCGCGTTTGTGGCGCTCACCGTTTCGGCTTTTGCCACTCCCCCGGTGCCGCGCAAGTCCCCGGAATTTACCTTCGTCGAACCGTCCGGCCAACAGATTTTGCTTTCCAGCCTGAAGGGCAAGATTGTGGTGATGCCGTTCATGTTCACGACTTGTCCCCATTGCCAGCGCTATGCGCAGGATCTCACCCAACTCCAAAAGGAGTTCGCCCCGCGCGGTGTAGTGTTCCTGGGTACGGTTTTTAACGATACCAATGCGGCCATGGCGGCTCAGTTCGTCAAGGAATTCAATGTCGGCTTCCCGGTCGGCTACGCCACTCGCGACCAGGTGGTCAGCTACCTGGGGCTCTCTGTGCTCGACCGCTGGGTGGTGCCGCAAGTTGCCATTATCGACAGGAAAGGCAACGTCGTGGCGCAAAGCGCGGCTACCGGCTCTCCGGAACTGCAGGAGCCAGGTTCCTTGCGCGCAATTCCTCGACAAGATTGTCAAGGAAGGTGGCGCAACTGGCAGTGCAGCGCCCGGCGCCAAGGCCGCCCCGAAGACGGTAGCTAAGAGCACCACTGCACCCGCCAAGACCAATTAAAAAATAGCCGAGGCTGTCGCGTTTACTTGAGCGCCGCAATCGCCTCGGCTATTTTTTTGCCGTGAAAGCGCCCGTTCTCGATGAAGATCTCGTTGGTGTGCATCCCCGCCACTAACACCCCCGCTAAATACATCCCCTTACGGTCGCTCTCCAGCGTTTCCGGATCCGTAAATGGCCGCCCCGATTTCGGATCGAAATGAATCCCATGCGCATCTAGGAATTTGGTGTCTGGCCGGTACCCCGTCATGGCAAAAACAAAATCATTCTTCAGCGTGACTGGCCCTTGCGGAGTCCTTAAGCGCACCGAGTCTTGCAGAATCTCTTCGACTGTCGAGTGGAAGTAAGCCGGAATCTCGCCGTTCTTAATGCGGTTCTCAATGTTCGGCTTGATCCAGTACTTGACGTTCGCGTGAATGCCCGCCCCGCGATGCACCAGGGTCACCCTCGCTCCCGTCCACCACAATTCGAGCGCCCCGATAGCGGCGGAGTTCTTCGCGCCCACCACCAGCACATCGTGGTTGTAGTAAGGATGCGCCTCTTTGTAGTAATGGATGACCTTCGGCAAATCCTCACCAGGAACGTTCAATTTGTTAGGGACATCGTAGTAGCCCATCGACAAAATCACTTTGCGCGATTCATACTGCTGCGCGCATCCCCGGCTATCTACCGCATGCGTGACGAAGCGCCCGTCCTCGCCCGTGATCTTCTCGACATGCTGATACTGCCGGATATCCAGCTGGTAATGATCCGCCACGCGCCGGTAGTATTTGAGCGCCTCTCCACGCACCGGCTTCTCATTGAGCGATGTCATCGGAATGTCGCCGATCTCAAGCAGCTCCGGCGTAGTGAAAAACACCATGTTGGTCGGGTAATGATACAGCGAGTTGACGACGCAGCCCTTGTCGATCAGCACCGCCTTCAGCCCGCGACGTTTTAACTCGATGCCGCAAGCCAGCCCCGTAGGCCCCGCGCCAACGATGACCGCGTCGTACGTCACAGCCTACAGCATCCCCTCGACGCTCTTATAGACCGCAGCCAGCGCGCCGTCGAGCGCGGCTGCATCCGTGCCCCCAGCCTCAGCCATGTCCGGACGTCCGCCGCCTTTTCCGCCCACCGCTTGTGCGACAGCCCCCACGATTTTGCCCGCATGCACCTTCGCCGTCAGGTCTTTTGTTACGCCCGAGACAATCGATACGTTCGAATTGTCGGCAGCGCCCAGCACCACCACCGCCGTCTTCCACTTGTTGCGCAGCGAATCCACCAGCGTCCGCAACTGTTGGCGATCGAACCCATCCACCCGAGCCGCCAGAACCTTCACGCCCTTGATATCGCGCGCCTGACTCTCCAGATCGCCCGCCTGCGCCTGCGCCATCTTAGTCTTGAGCTGCTGGACTTCGTGTTCCAGCAACTTTTCTTTAGCCACTAGCTTCTCAAGCTGTTCGAGCATGTCGCCTTCTGAAGCCCGCACCACACTGGCGACGCCCGCGAGTTGCGCCTGCGCCGATTGAAATCTGCGCAAAGCTTCTTCACCCGTGATCGCCTCGATCCGCCGCACCCCTGCCGAGATGCTGCCTTCGTAAACGATCTTGCACAGCCCAATATCGCCGGTACGCACAACGTGCGTGCCACCGCATAGCTCCTTGCTGAAGCTGTCGATCGAAACCACGCGCACGTGCTCGCCGTACTTCTCACCGAACAATGCCATCGCCCCAGTCGAAAGCGCCTGGTCGAGATCCATCACGTCGGTATGCACCACGCGGTTGGCGAGAATCTCCTGATTCATCAGCCGCTCTACTTCCGTCAACTTCATCGCGATCCATCGCGGTATAGTGCGTGAAATCGAAACGCAGCCGCGAAGGTTCCACCACGCTCCCTGCTTGCTTTACATGCGATCCCAGCACCCGCCGCAGTGCCGCATGCAACAAATGCGTGCCCGTGTGATTGCGCATGGTCGATTCTCGGGCCGACGCATCCACTTTAGCGATCACCTCATCGCCCACCTTCACCGGCCCGATGACCTTTACCTTGTGAATCGTCTTTCCAGGAGCGCCGCTGTAAGCCGATTCCACAACAGCGACCGCATCGCCCGTAGCCGCCGAAATCAACACACCGGAGTCGCCCACCTGCCCGCCCGCCTCGGCATAGAATGGCGTGCGATCCAACGCCACTTCGCCATCGAACGCCGCCACCACTTTTGCCGGAGCCTCCAGCGTCTCACGCCCCACAAACTCCGTCTTTGGCAGCGCCTGATACTCCGCGCGCACCTGCGCCTTCTCCGCGCCCTTCCAACTCGCGCGAGCCCGCGTCCGCTGCTTTTCCATCTCAGCAGTGAAGCCCTCGCGGTCAATCGCCAGCCCAAACTCGCGAGCCATATCTTCCTGCTCATCGAGCGCCAGTCCATAGGTGTCGTACAACTTGAACGCCGCCACCCCAGGCAGCACGCCACCCGCCACAGCCTTGGCCTCATCCTGGAAGATTTTCTCCGCCACCTGGAACGTGGTGGCGTAGCGATGCTCCTCGTCCTTCACGACCCGAGCCACCCGCGTCACACTCTCCATCATTTCCGGATAAGCATCGCGCATATGTTCCGCGACAAATCCGGTGAGCTTGTAAAGGTAAGGATCGGTAGCCCCGGCCATCCGCCCATTCCGCATCGCGCGCCGCATGATCTTACGCAGCACATAACCGCGCCCCTCGTTCGACGGCACCACGCCATCGTGAATCAGAAACGCCGTAGCCCGCGCATGATCCGCATTGATCCGGAGCACCGTGTCCGTAGCCGCCTGCTCCCCAAACGCGCAACCGATCAACTCGCCCGCCCGCAGCACGATAGGCTTGATCAAATCCGTGTCGTAGTTCGACAACACGCCCTGCTTGACTGCCGCGATCCGCTCCAGTCCCATGCCGGTATCGATCGAAGGCCGAGGCAGCGGATTCAACGTCCCCTGCGCGTCGCGGTCATACTGCATGAAGACGAGATTCCAGATCTCGACAAAGCGCTCTCCCGGATCGTCGGGAAAACTCCCCGCCCCCGCCTCCGGCCCGAAATCATAATGAATTTCCGAACACGGCCCGCAAGGCCCCGTCTCGCCCATCTGCCAGAAGTTATCTTTTTCGCCGAGCCTGAAAATCCGTTCCTTGGGAACGCCAGCGACCTTCTGCCATAGCTCCTCCGCGTCATCGTCCTCGCGAAAAACAGTAACGTAGAGCTTGTCTTTAGGCAGCCCGTAATCCTTAGTGATCAGCTCCCAGGCAAACGCGATGGCATCCTTCTTGAAATAATCCCCGAACGAAAAATTCCCCAGCATCTCAAAAAACGTATGATGCCGCCGCGTGTAGCCGACGTTATCCAGATCGTTGTGCTTCCCGCCCGCCCGCACGCATTTCTGCGAAGTAGTCGCGCGCGTGTAATCCCGCCGCTCCTCCCCCAGGAACACATCCTTGAACTGATTCATCCCCGCGTTCGTGAACAGCAGTGTAGGATCGTTCGCCGGAACCAGCGAGGAACTGCGCACCACGCGATGCCCGCGGGCAGAAAAATAGTCGAGGAACTTCTGTCGGACTTCAGAACCTGTCATGGATACTTTTATTTTCGCTTACCAGCCCACCGGTTTGCCCCGGTTCTGCTCGTCCAGCCATTTCTTCAGCGGCGCGAAGTAGTCGAGAATCGCCGTAGCATCCAAATTCCGCTGCCCCGTCAACTCGAACATCGCATCCTGCCACGGCTTGCTCTCGCCCATTTCAAGCATCGCTATTCAGCCGCTGCCCCGCTTCTTTGTTGTCATAGATGGAGCACCGATGCAGCGGCGTATCGCTCCCCGCCGCCGGACACCCCGCCGCTTTCGCCAACGCCCGGTGAAACTGAAACTGCATGATGTAAGAAAGAAAATATCTCGTGTAAGGCACATCCGCCGCCACGTGATACTTCGCCCCCGGATCGAAATCGCGCTCGCTGCGAGCAACCGGCGGAGCCACCCCCTGATACTTCAGCCGCAAATCCCACCAGCCTTTGTTATATTGATCCGCCGGTATTTCGCCCGAAAACACTTTCCAGCGCCACTGATCGATCATCAACCCGAACGGTAGAAACGCCACTTTATCCAGCGCTCTCGCCAGCAGCAGCCCGATGTCCTTCGAAGCGTCCGGAGCCTTATCCAGCAACCCGATCTTCACCAGATACTCCGGCGTCACCGACAGCGCAATGGTGTCGCCGATCGCCTCATGAAACCCGTCATTGGCGCTGTCTCGAAAAATAAACGGCTGCTTATCATAAGCCCGCTGGTAAAAGTTGTGCCCCAACTCATGATGAATGGTCGTGAAATCTTCTTCCGTAATATCGATACACATCTTAATCCGCAGATCTTCCAGCGAATCGATATCCCAGGCGCTGGCATGGCACACCACATCCCGGTCGCGCGGTTTGGTAAACATAGACCGCTCCCAAAATGTTGCCGGCAGCGGCGCGAATCCCAACGACTTGAAAAAGTTCTCGCCGTAATGCACCATGTCGAGGGGCTTGGTGTCGCGCTTCTTCAGAATCTCCGTCAGATCGTAGCCCTTGTCAGCCTCCGCCGGGGCCACTAGCTTATAAATGTTGCCCCAATCCTGCGCCCAAATATTCCCCAGCAGATCCGCCGGAATTGGACCGTTCGCCGGCACCGCATCCCCATATTTCTCGCGCAGCTTCCAACGCACGTAGCTGTGTAGCGAGACATAAAGCGGCCGCACCTGCTCCCACAACCGGTCTACTTCACGCGCGAAATCGTCCGCCGGCATGTCGTATTTCGAGCGCCACATCGCCCCCGTATCCTTGAACCCCAGCTCCCGCGCCCCTTCGTTAGCCAGCTCGACGAAGCGCGAGAAATCCTTCCGCATCGGAGGCGAAATGCGATGCCATCCGCGCCAGGCATCTAACAGTTCAGCCGGATCGGTGCTGTTCGCCATCACCCGCGTGATAGCCTCAATGTCCATGCACGGCCTGGCCACGCCCACTGCGTTCTCCGGACAATACTTGCCTTTGCCGTAAGTGCCTTCGAGCGAAGCCGCCAGCCGCGTGACCTCGCCGCTTTTCGCAGGATCGGCGGGAGCCGCCAGCACCAGCGCATTCTTGAGCAAGTTCATCTCGCGCCGCATGTCGGCCGGAAGACTAACTTTGTCGAAGCGCACCGCTCCCTTGGCCAGGCGCACCGCTTCCGCAATGCCGCGCTCGTTAGCCCGAGCCGCCACCGCCTCGCTGTCGTCAGTAATGTAGGTAGATTGAATCCATTGAGCCTGGTTCATGTCCAGACTCAAATCGAAGAGCCGCTTGTCAGCGTCGTCAAGAAACTTCTTCGCGTCCGCGACCGTAGGTTCCGCCCCCCAAACGCTAACCGCGCAAGCCAGCAAAAGTAGCGTCCTCATGACGCCATCTTACCGAATTGCCCCAGTGGGGCGGACCTCCGGTCCGCGTTCGACCTCCAGGTCGAACAGTTCTTAAGCCGCCAGCGCCGGAGCCATCATCAGCCCCGGAATCACAGCCTGCAACACGTCCTCCACGCGATCCGCAAAGATAAACTCCATCTCCTGGCGAACCTCGTCGGGCAGATCCCGCAGATCTTTCTGATTCCCTCTGGGCAGAATCACCCGCTTGATCCCCACGCGCCGCGCCGCCAGGACTTTCTCCTTGACGCCGCCGATCGGCAGCACCAACCCAGTGAGCGTAACCTCGCCCGTCATAGCCGTGTCACTCCGCGCCGGCTTTCCAGAATAGAGCGAAGCCAAAGCCGTAGTCATCGTCACGCCCGCCGAAGGCCCATCCTTAGGAATCGCCCCCGCCGGCACGTGAATGTGCAATCCAGCGTTCAGGAACTTAGCAGGATCGATCCCCAGCGCCGCCGCATGACTCCACACGTAGCTCCGAGCCGTCTTAGCCGACTCCTGCATCACCTCGCCGAGTTGACCGGTGATGGTCAATTCCTTGCCGTCAGGCAGCAAGGTAGCTTCGATGTACAAAACATCGCCGCCCGATTCCGTCCAAGCGAGACCCGTAGCCACGCCAGCAGGAAATTCGCGCCGCGCTTGCTCAGGCGAGAACGGTTCAGGACCCAGCAGATCCTCAATCTCCTCCACGCGAATCTCGAACGGCCCCGGTTCGCCCTCGCCCACTTTCAGCGCGACCTTCCGAGTCAACCGCCCGATTGCTTGTTCCAACCGCCGCACGCCAGCCTCGCGTGTGTAAGCCGAGATGACTTTCTTCAGAGCAGGTTCCGTAATCTGAACCCTCTCTTCGGTCAACCCGGTCTGCTTCAATTGCCGGGGAATCAGATAGCGGCGCGCGATCTGCGCCTTCTCTTCCTCGCTATAGCCGGAAAGCCGCAAGATCTCCATACGATCCAGCAGGGGCGCCGGAATGGTATCCAGCGTATTCGCCGTGGTCACGAACATGACCTTCGAAAGATCGAACGGCAAGTCCAGATAGTTATCGCGGAAGGTCTTGTTTTGTTCCGGATCCAGAATCTCCAGCAGCGCCGCCGCCGGATCGCCGCGGAAATCGCGCCCCAGCTTGTCCACTTCATCCAGCATCAACACCGGATTCGCGAATCCAGCCCGCCGCATGGCTTGCAGTAGCCGCCCCGGCAAAGCGCCGATATACGTCCGTCGATGCCCGCGCAGTTCCGCTTCGTCGTGCAGACCGCCCAGACTCATGCGCTCGAACTTGCGTCCCAACGCCCGTGCGATCGATTGCCCCAGCGAAGTTTTACCCACGCCCGGTGCACCCACAAAGCACAGAATCGGAGCCTTGGCCTCTGGATTCAGCTTCAGCACCGCTAGGTGTTCAAGGATGCGTTCCTTCACCTTCGTGATGCCGAAGTGATCTTCGTCAAGAACCTGCCGCGCCCGCGCTAGATCCAAATTGTCATCGCTGCGCTTGTTCCACGGCAGTTCGATGACGTATTCGAGCCAAGTCCGGATCACATTATGCTCCGGCTGCGAAGGCGGCAGTTTTTCTAACCGCCCCAACTCACGCTCGGCTTCTTTGCGGATGTCCTCCGGCAAGTCAGCTTTGGCAAGTTTCTCGCGGAGTTGCTCGACTTCAGCCTGGTCGGGATTCTTCTCGCCCAGTTCTTGCTCGATGGCTTTCTTCTGCTGCCGCAGGATGTATTCTTTCTGCTCCCGCGACATCTCGCCGCGCGCATCCTCGGTGATCTTGTTGCGCAATTCCAGCACTTCGACTTCGTGCGACAGCCAGCCGTGCACCAGCCGCAGCGCTTCGACGCGCGTCGTCGCTTCGAGCAACGCTTGTTCGCGGACGGCTTCCAGGTTCATCAGCGAAGCCACTGTGTAAGCCAGCCTCAGCGGATCTTCCTGGAAGGTGAACAATCGCGCCAGCTCCTGTGGAGAAGCCTGCGGCGATTGGATCAGCCCCATGAACTTCGTGCCCATTTCGATGATGGACAGCGTCAGAGCCTCAGTCTCGCGGCTCGAATCGTCGGGCGCCGGCAGCGGATGATAACGCGCCGAAAGGTGCCCACCTTCTTCGTGAACCTTTACGATAACCACGCGCTCCAGGCCGAACGCCAGAATGTCGATGTGGTCTTCCTTGGGCCGCGCCACTTTGCGGATTGCCGCCCGCGTGCCGATGGTGAACAGATCGGCCGCCGCCGGCAAATCGGACGACGCATCACGCTGCGCCACCACGATGATTTCCTTGTCCTCGGTCGCAACGGCAGCCTCCACCGCGGCGAGCGACGACGTCCGGCCGACGGATAGCGGCATCAGCAACCCGGGAAACAGCACCGAGTTCTTCAACGGCAGCAACGGCAGGATGCGGATTTTTTCCAGGTCGCTCATAATTTGGTCTCCTCTTTTCTTTACTTAAGATGCTTCAGCACGCGCCGCCGATTCTACTGCGAAGCGTAAGTTCGTGATCCGGGCCCAGATCCACCCGGACGTTTTGGCCGTCACGGATCTCACCGCCTACCAGCCGCCGCGCCAGCGGAGTTTCCACTTCTTTCTGGATCGCGCGCTTCAAAGGCCGCGCGCCAAACGTCGGGTCGTAGCCGACCTTCACTAGATACTCCACGGCCGCATCCGACAATTCGATGCCGATATGCCGCTCGGCCAACCGAGCCCGCAGTCCCGACAGTTGAATCAGCACAATCTTCTTAAGCTGTGCATCGGTCAAGCTGTGGAACGTGATCATCTCGTCGACACGATTCAAAAATTCGGGTCTGAAGATATTGCGTAATTCTTCCTTAGGCGCGTTGGAGGTCATGATGACGATGGTGTTCTTGAAATCCACCGTGCGCCCCTGCCCGTCCGTCAGCCGCCCGTCGTCGAGCACCTGCAGCAGCACATGGAACACGTCCGGATGCGCTTTTTCGATCTCGTCCAGCAGCACCACCGAATACGGCCGCCGCCGCACAGCTTCCGTCAACTGTCCGCCTTCGTCGTAACCCACGTATCCCGGAGGCGCGCCCACCAGCCGCGCGACGGTGTGCTTCTCCTGATACTCCGACATGTCGATGCGGATCATGGCCCGCTCGTCGTCGAACAGGAACTGCGCCAGAGCTCTCGCCAGTTCGGTTTTGCCCACGCCCGTGGGTCCCAGGAACAGGAAGCTGCCCACCGGCCGCTTGGGATCTTTCAATCCTCCGCGAGCGCGCAGGACGGCGTCCGAAACCGCATCCACCGCTTCGTCTTGTCCGACGATGCGCTGGTGCAGTTCCTCAGGCAAGTGCGTGAGCTTCTGAATTTCGCCTTCGAGCAGTTTCGAGAGCGGAATACCCGTCCAGCGGCTGACTACTTGCGCGATGTCTTCTTCGTCCACTTCTTCTTTCAACAGCGCCGTCGAACTCAGGCCCGCCTCGAGTTGCTTTTCGAGCCCGGTCAGCTTGCCGTACTTCAGTTCGGCAGCTTTATTCAGATCGTAAGCCCGCTCGGCCTGCTCGATATCGACCTTGGTCTGCTCGATCTGCTCGCGGATTTCGCGTTGTTTCTTGAGAGCTTCCTGATCCGCCTGCCACTGAGCCCGCAAACTGGCCGAACCCGTCTTCAGATCCGCCAGCTCTTTTTCGAGCTTAGCCAGCCGGTCCCGCGAAGCTTTGTCGGTTTCTTTCTTCAGCGCCTCGCGCTCGATCTCCAGCTGCATCTGGCGCCGCGTGATTTCGTCCAGTTCCGCCGGCATCGAGTCGATTTCCGTGCGCGTCTTAGCCGCCGCTTCGTCGATCAGATCGATGGCTTTATCGGGCAGAAACCGGTCCGCGATATAGCGATTGCTCAGCACCGCCGCCGCGACCATCGCCGAGTCCTTGATGCGCACGCCATGATGCAGTTCGTAGCGCTCACGCAACCCGCGCAGGATGGAAATGGTGTCTTCGACCGACGGCTGATCCACCAGCACCGTCTGGAAACGGCGCTCCAGCGCTTTGTCCTTTTCAATATGTTTGCGATATTCGTCGAGCGTAGTCGCGCCGATGCAATGCAGCTCGCCGCGCGCCAGCATGGGCTTCAGCAGGTTGCCGGCGTCCATCGAGCCTTCGGCCTTCCCCGCCCCGACAACCGTATGCAGCTCGTCGATAAACAGAATGATGTTGCCTTCGGCCGACTGCACTTCCTTCAGCACAGCCTTCAGGCGCTCTTCAAATTCGCCGCGGAACTTAGCGCCCGCGACGAGCGCGCCCATATCCAGCGAAACGATCTTCTTATTCTTCAGCCCTTCGGGAACGTCGCCGCGCACAATGCGCCGGGCCAAGCCCTCGACAATGGCCGTCTTTCCCACGCCCGGCTCACCGATCAGCACCGGATTGTTCTTGGTGCGCCGCGACAACACTTGGATCACACGGCGGATCTCTTCATCGCGCCCGATCACCGGATCGAGCTTGCCGATCGCCGCCAGCTTGGTCAGATCGCTGCCATACTTTTCGAGCGACTCATAAGTCGCTTCCGGATTTTGTGAGGTCACACGCTGCCCCCTTCGGATCGCCTGTAGCGTCCGCATAATCCGCTGATACGTGATGCCGAGATCGCGGAAAACCTTCTCGGTAGTCGCGGCGAGCAGGACATGCTCGACCGAAATGTAGTCGTCTTTAAGATGCTGGGCTTCCTTCTCCGCCCGGTCGAGCAAGTCCTGCAGACGTTTGGTCACATACAACTTGTCGATACCGGGCGCCGACCCCGAGACACGCGGCAGCTTATCGAGCTCCTCGACCAGCTTTTGATGCACCAGCGCGCGATCCACCTCGGCCTTGGCAAAGAGCGATTGCGTGAGTCCGCCGTCCTGCCCCAGCAGCGCGAGCAGTAGATGCTCTACGTCGATCTGTTGCTGACCTCGTTTGGACGCAATGCCCTGGGCCGAGCGCATGCCCTCTTGCAGCTTTTCAGTGAACCGATTGAAGTCCATATCTGTATGAACTATAACACATGATGTCAATGCAGTGCAATAATCTTAGTGCATAACTATCAATTTTTTTGGGGTTCCCTTCACAAGATTCAGTGATATCATGCATTTAGCTATGGCAAGTGGACTGCCAAACCTGATCACACCCCTCCCTGGCCCCAAAGCCAAGGCCATCATCGAGCGCGACGCCCAGTTCATCTCGCCCTCCTATACCCGCTCCTACCCGCTGGTAGCCGCGAGCGGCCTAGGCTGCATAGTCGAAGACGTTGATGGCAATCAGGTTTCTGGACTGTAGCGCCGGCATCGCGGTCGTCGCCACCGGCCACTGCCATCCCCAGGTGGTCGAGGCTATCCAGCGCCAGGCCGCGAAGCTGATCCACATGTCGGGCACCGACTTCTACTACGAGAACATGGTGGACTTGGCGCAGAAGCTTGCGGCTCTGACCCCAGGCGGGGTCCCCAGGCGCGTCTACTTCGGCAACTCCGGTACGGAAGCCATCGAGGCCGCCATCAAACTCGCCCGCTACCACACCGGCCGCAAGCAGTTCGTCGCGTTCTATGGAGCGTTCCACGGGCGCACCATGGGGTCGCTCGCGCTCACCGGCAGCCGCAGCGGACAGCGCAAGAACTTCTTCCCGGTGATGCCTGGAGTCCACCACGTCCCTTACGCGGATTGCTACCGCTGCCCTTACGGCAAGACCGTCGACACCTGCGCGGTCGAGTGCGCCAAGGCTATCGAGGACCCGCTTTTCCGCACCGTGCTTCCACCCGAGGAAGTCGCCGCCATCGTGGTCGAACCGGTCCAGGGCGAAGGTGGCTACTTAGTCCCGCCCAAGAAGTTCTTCGACGAGCTGCGCCGCATCGCGGACCTCCACGGGATCCTGCTGGTCTTCGATGAGGTCCAGTGCGGCATGGGACGCACCGGCAAGATGTTCGCCTCCGAACACTTTGACGCCGTGCCGGACATTGTCGCCTTGGCCAAAGGCATCGCCAGCGGCATGCCGCTCAGCGCTACCGTTGCGCGCGCCGAGATCATGGACTGGCCGCCGGGGTCGCATGCGTCCACCTTCGGCGGCAATCCGGTGTCGGTGGCGGCATCGCTTGCGACCATCGAGCTCTTGGAACAAGGGCTGGTCGATAACGCGGCCACCGTGGGCGCACACATGAAAGCGCGGTTGAGCGAGTTCCCTCAGCGCTTTCCTAACGTCGGCGACGTTCGCGGGCTGGGGCTGATGATCGGCATCGAGCTGGTGAAGGATCAAGCCACCAAGGAGCGCGCGCCGGCACTGCGCGACCGCATGGTCCAGATGTGCTTCGAGCGCGGATTGCTGGTGCTGGGCGCCGGCCCCAACACCATCCGCCTGTCACCGCCGCTGATCCTCACGCGAGAACAAGCCGATTGCGCCGTCGACATCCTCGCAGAGTGCCTGCTAACCGCTACAATCTGAGTTTGTGCGCATACTCGACGTCGGCTGCGGTATCAACAAACTTCCCGGTGCGATCGGCATAGACCGCAATCCATCGACGCGCGCCGACGTCCTCTGCGACCTCGACCGCCTTCCCTACCCCTTCCGCGATGCCTCCTTCGATAAGGTGCATGCGAGTCATGTGATCGAACACGTCTCCGACGTCATCAAGACCATGGAGGAGTTCCACCGCCTGCTGCGCCCCGGCGGCGAAGTGTTCATCGCCACGCCGCACTACACCGACTTCAGCTCGTTCTGCGACCCCACCCACCGCTGGCACCTGACCAGCTTCTCGCTGCGTTACTTCACCGAGAAGGAATTTGGCTTCGGCTACTATTCGAGCGCGCGCTTCGAGGAGATCTCGGTGCGCGTCAAGCTGCTAGCGCTATGGAGATACCTGGGCTTCGAACTGGCGGTCAACGCCTCGCCACGTTTCCGACGCTTCTGGGAGTACTATCTGTGCTACGTGGTGCGCGGGAAGCTGATCGAATGGCGACTCAAGGCTCTCCCTTAGAGAGTTTCAATACGCTGCTGCCACTAGCTTAAGGATGTTGGGCGTTTTCTTCGATTGGCTCCGACACCTCGCGCGGCGGCGTCGCTGGACTCCTACGCAAGCGCTGGGACGGCGCGGCGAGGATCTGGCGCATCGCTTTCTGCGGCGGCACGGCTACACGATTGTCGCTCGCAACTACCGCCTGCCGGCGGGGGATGGCGAGGCCGATCTGATCGCCTGGGAAGGCGACACGCTGGTGATCGTCGAAGTGAAGGCGCGGCAGAGCGACGAGTTTGGGCCGCCGGACAGAGCTGTCGGCGATGACAAGCGCGCCCACTTGCGCCGACTGGCCCGGGCTTACGCCCGCAAGACCGACACATCTTGGGAGCGAGTTCGCTGCGATGTGGTGACTGTGGTATTTGCCGGAGGGCCGCGGCTTCAGTTGGTGCGCAATGCTTTCAACATTTGAATGACGTCGACTCCTACGCCGATGCGGTAAGTGTCTACGCCAGAGTCGCCAATAGAAGGAGGGCGCGGCGAGGTTCGCACCATTACCGTTCCAAACAGGTATAGGAAGTTGCCGCCGGTTACGGGGAGGGCATAGAAGCCATCCACGCGCATCACCATGCCGCGCAGCGTGCCGCCGGTGATAGCCTCGTTCTGTCCCAGCGACACGTCCACTACGTGCGTGTGCTGCGCGGATTGCACGCGAACGCCGCCATAATATTGGCGGTAAAAGCGGTTACCGGTGGGTGACAGGGGCATGGCAGCGCCTTCGCTCCCGATGAGCGAAAGCGACGACCAAGGGCTCTTGCCGCCAGCCACCTGATAACTGACACCCACCAGGAATTCGCCGGAGCGCACGAGTTGATTCAAAGGAAGCGAGGTAGCGATCTTGGTCGCGTCCGTGGGCAGCGTGGCGAGCGTCGATTGCACGTCCACGGGGATCGAACTCAGGCGCAGGTCGCCCCAGGTCGACAGGCGAGCGGTCAACGGCTCGCTGAAAAACAGGCCGATTGCGGCTTTTTGCACGGGCGCGGCTGAACCGGCAGCGGTTTGTTCCAAGCCCACCATCACCCTGGCGACTGCCTCGGGCGGCGTCTGCGCGCAAACTCGGGTCGTCATCAGAAGCAGGAAAGCAGCAGCGAATCGCGTCATCACGCGACCGTTATCGCACTGAAATTACCAAACGAACCCAGCGTTAAATCGCCAACTGCGGAATCTACAGGCTTTCCAGCTAGAATCAGGCTATGAACGCGGAGCAACTTCGTCTGATCGCCGCTGCCCGGAGGGAACAGTATTGGCGGCGCTGGGGCCCCTACCTGGCCGAGCGCTCCTGGGGGACAGTGCGGGAAGACTATAGCGCCGGCGGCACCGCCTGGGAATACTTCCCGTTCGAGCACTCGCACTTACGGGCGTACCGCTGGGGCGAGGACGGCATCGCCGGAATCTCCGACAACCATCAGAGGCTGTGCTTTTCCCTCGCTCTGTGGAACGAACGCGATCCCATCCTCAAAGAACGCCTCTTCGGACTCAGCGGCACCCAGGGGAACCACGGCGAGGACGTCAAGGAGTGCTATTACTACCTGGATTCGACACCCACCCACACCTATATGAAGTGCCTGTACAAATATCCGCAGGCCGAGTTTCCTTACGCGCGCTTACTCGAAGAGAATCAACGACGCACGCGCAACGATCCTGAGTTTGAGTTGATCGACACCGGAGTTTTCAACGACGACCGCTACTTCGATGTCTTCGTCGAGTACGCCAAGGCCGAAGTCAACGACATCCTGATTCGTATTTCGGTCACCAACCGCGGGCCGGACACGGCGCCGCTGCATGTCTTGCCGCATGTGTGGTTCCGCAACCAATGGTCCTGGGGAGGCACGGAGGAAAAGCCGCTGCTGTCGTGGGCGAGCGGCTCCCGGATCGAGATCAACGAACCGGAATTAGGCGGGTATGAGTTAAAGATGGAGGGGCTGCCGCAGCTTCTGTTCACCGAGAACGAGACCAATACCAAAGCTCTGTGGAATTGGGAAGGCCATCCCGGCGCGCCGCTGTACGCGAAGGACGCCTTCCATCAACGGGTGGTCCATGGCCAGGAAGATGCTGTGAATCCGGCGCAACGCGGCACCAAAGCCTGTGCCTGGTACCAATTCAATCTAGCGGCGGGGCAAACTCAAACCATCCGCTTGCGGCTGACGTTGCGCACCGAGGCGTCGCGCTTGATTCATGATATCGACGGCGTTTTTGCGGAGCGCATGGCGGAAGCTGAGGAGTTCTACTCCTTCGCCAACCCCACGCTTTCGCAAGACGGCAAGCGTGTGCAACGGCAGGCTTTGGCGGGGCTGCTGTGGTCGCGGCAGTATTATCACTTTGTCGTGGCGGATTGGCTCAAGGGCGATCCGGGCCAGCCCAAGCCGCCGGCGTCGCGCTTGAAGGGGCGCGATTCCAACTGGGTGCACATCTATAACGAAGACGTGCTCACTATGCCGGACAAATGGGAATACCCGTGGTACGCCGCCTGGGACTTGGCATTCCACATGATCCCTCTGGCGCTGGTCGATCCCGACAACGCCAAATCGCAGCTCAAATTGTTTTTGCGCGAATGGTACATGCATCCCAATGGGCAGATTCCGGCCTATGAGTGGGCCTTTGGCGACGTGAATCCGCCGGTGCACGCATGGGCCTGTTGGCGGGTTTTTACGATTGACCGCAAGCTCACCGGCCGCGGAGACTACGAGTTTCTCGAAACCGTATTCCACAAGCTGCTGATGAACTTTACCTGGTGGGTGAACCGTAAGGACTCAGAGGGCAACAACATCTTTGAAGGTGGCTTCCTGGGTCTCGATAACATTGGAGTATTCGACCGCTCGCGTCCCCTGCCTAACGGCGGATTGATCGAGCAATCCGACGGCACCAGTTGGATGGCGATGTACTGCTTGAACATGCTGCGCATTTCGCAGGAGTTGGCGGTGAACGCCGACCCACTCTACGAAGACATCGCGAACAAGTTCTTCGAGCACTTCCTGTACATCGCGCACGCCATTAACGGCATGGGCGGCGAGGGTTTGTGGCATGAAGAAGACGGGTTTTTCTACGACCGTCTGAGCCTGCCAGACGGGCGATCCATTCCCATGCGCGTGCGGTCGATGGTGGGCGTAATTCCTCTGTTCGCCGTCGACACCATGGCATCCGGTCTAATCGAATCGCTACCGGGCTTTGAGAAGCGCATGAACTGGTTCATCACCAACCGGCCGGATCTGTGCCAGAATCTGGCTCCGCTGATGCGTCACGGGGTCGAACAGAGGCATTTGCTGAGTCTGGTATCGCGCGCACGCCTGGTGCAGGTGCTGGAAAAGTTGCTGGATGAAAAGGAGTTCCTTTCGCCGCACGGGATTCGCTCGGTTTCGAAATTTCATGAAGCGCATCCTTACGCGCTGCAGGTGGACGGGAATGAATATCGGGTGGGTTATGAGCCAGCGGAGTCGAGCACGGGGCTGTTCGGAGGCAACTCTAACTGGCGCGGCCCAGTGTGGTTCCCGGTGAACTATTTGCTGATCGAATCGCTACAGCGCTTCCACTTTTATTTCGGTGAAGAATTTACGGTGGAGTTTCCTACGGGCTCGGGAGTGCGAATGCATTTGGGCGACGTGGCGGCCCAGTTGTCGCGGCGTTTATCGCGGCTGTTCCTGCGCGACGATCAGGGCCGGCGTCCGGTATTCGGGGGGACTGAAAGATACCAGACCGACCCCCATTTTCGCGATTACCCTCTGTTCTATGAGTATTTCCACGGCGACAGCGGGGCGGGACTAGGCGCCAATCATCAGACCGGCTGGACGGCGCTGGTTGCTAAGCTGCTGCAACAGAGCGGCGAGTAAAGGAAACCCGGAACTTTTCCGATCTGTTAGAGAGCCGTGAGCAGAACCACAACTCCTCCGCCGCCGGATTCCGTTATTCTAGGTAAGGTTTCCGTGACAGCTTCGACCTCTGAGCAAAAGCGCCGTTCCTTGCTGATGATTCTGGTGTTTACGCTGCTGTCAGCGGCTGCCCAGGTATTCCTCAAGTTTGGGACCGTGCAACTCAAACTGCACCCCACACTGCTCGGCCTGCTGACTAATTTTCCGTTGATCGGTGGCATGGCGCTGTACGGCATCGGCGCGGCGCTGATGGTGCTGGCGCTGCGCCATGGCGAGCTTTCGGTGCTTTACCCTCTGATCTCGCTCAGCTACGTGTGGGTGGCAATTCTGTCCGTGACGGTATTTGGCGAGGTCATGAATCCGTATAAGATCGGCGGCATCTGCGCGATCATGGCGGGTGTCGGCGTACTGGGATTGAGGTCTCATAAATGACGACTCCGGTTTCCTCCATTGCGTGGGTAACGTTCGGATCGTTCATCGGTAGCTTCAGCTCGCTGGGATTCAAAGCCGGATCAAAGCGCTTGGAGAAGAACCTGCGGTCGCTCTACACCAACTGGCCGCTGGCGGCTGGGGTGGCGGGGTATCTGCTGTCGTCGGTGTTCTTCATCATTGGGTTGAAGAGCGGCGAGCTGAGCATTTTGTTTCCGATGGTTTCGAGCGGGTACATCTGGACTATGATCTGGGCGCGGATATTCTTCCACGAGCCATTTACGCGCGGAAAGTTTGTGGGGCTGGCGCTGATCTTAGTGGGCTGCGTGCTGTTAGGATTGGGGACCCGGCAGACGGGCTAGATCCTCGAACGGCATGTTGCCGCCGCACAGAACCAACACCACGTGGCGTTCCTTCGAAAATTGATCCTTCAGGCGATCGGCCGCAGCCAAGGTGCAGGAGGCGGCGGGCTCGGTGAGCACTTTCAAGCGCTCCAGCAAAAAACGCAGGGCGGCGAGCGCTTCGGTGTCGCTCACCACGGTGACGCTTTCGAGGAGATCGCGAGCTAGTTGGAGCGTGAATTCGGACGGCGCGGGGGCGCCTAGCGTGCGAGCGATCGATGTGATCGCCTCCAGGGTCACGATCCTGCCGACTGCCAGCGACTTCGCCATACAATCGGCGCCCTCGGTTTCGACGCCCCACATGCGCACCGAGGGTTTGAGCGACTTGACAGCGGTGGCGATGCCGCCGATCAAGCCGCCGCCGCCGATGCTAACGACGATGTCGGTGACTTGGGGGACGTCGTCTAGAATTTCGAGGCCTATGGTTCCCTGCCCGGCCATGACGACGGGATCGTCAAAAGGGTGAATGTAGGCCCAACCTTGGCGCTGATATTCGGCGACTTCCGCGAAAGCTGTGCCCACGTTTGCGGCGAACTTGACTTCAGCGCCGTAGCCACGGGTGGCGTTGACGTAGTTTGGCGGTGTAGACTCGGGCATCAGAATGACGGATTTCAAACCCAGCGTGCGGGCGGCGTAGGCTACGGCTTGCGCGTGATTTCCGCCGCTGACGGCTACCAGTCCCTGGCCGCGTTCTTCGGGCGTGAGAGCCAGCGCTTTGTTGAACGCCCCCCGCACTTTGAAGGAACCGGTTTTTTGGAACAGTTCGAGCTTTACATAGACGTTGGTCCTCAGGCGCTCACTTAAAGCAACGCTGGCAGTGAGCGGCGTGCGGCGCACGCAGGGGGCGATGTGTTGGCGCGCACTTTGAATCTGCGCGAGGGTGAGAGTTTCCGGCATGTTGGATACCAGCGAAGCTAACAGTGTAACGTGTGTTATTGATGTAAGGGATGAATCCCGCGCCTCCACCCACCATCATCCAGTATGCCGGCGATGAATTCTTTATCGCCACCACTCCCAGCGGCCATGCCCTCGCCATCGATGTCAAAGGCGGGCGCAAATCAGCGCCGGGCCCGCTGGAGTTGTTTATCACAGGCCTGGGGAGTTGCACGGCGGCTGACGTGATTTCGATTCTGCAAAAGAAGCGCGAGCAGGTGACGGCGTATCATGTCGAGATCCGCAGCGAGCGACTGGAGGAACATCCGCGCGCCTTTCGAAGGATCGAACTGAAGCATGTGATCCGCGGGCATAACGTGTCGAAGGAGGCGGTGGAGCGGGCGATTGCGCTGTCGACCGACAAGTACTGCAGCGCAGTAGCGACGGTGCGTGCAACTGCCGAAATCGTAACCACCTACGAAATCCAAGCTGCTGAGATTGAGCCCTCGCAGCCCTAAGTCTCTCACCAGGCCGCCCTTCTCTCGCGATTTGTACTACCGTGATGGTGTGCACTCCTTCAAGACTGTCCCGGTCCTGATGACGGGAGCCGGGCGTGGCATCGGCAAGCGTCTGGCTATCGGATTCGCTACCAAAGGCGCCCGCGTAGGCCTGCTGGCTCGCAGCAAACCGGAATTGGATTTATGCCAGCTGGAAATTGAACATGCCGGCGGCAATGCGCTGCGCATCCGCGCGGATGTGGCGGATTACGAACAAGTAGCGGCTGCCGTCGAACGCATGCGGGTTCATTTCGGCAGTCCGGTACAGGTGCTGGTATGTGCGGCGGGGATGCAGGGGCCGATCGGGCCGTTTGCCGAAAGCAATCCCAAAGTTTGGGACGAGGTGATTCACACCAATTTGCAGGGCGTCTTAAATGCGTCCCGCGCCGTGCTGCCGGGGATGATTGAGCGGCGCAGCGGGAAAATCATTGTGCTTACCAGCGGGCCGGATCGCAGGCGCGGCCCAATCTGGCGATTTACGCCGCCACGAAGGCCGCCGTCGTGAGTTTTGTCGAAAGCGTCGCGGAGGAAATTCGCGATCACAACGTGCAGATTAATTGCATGGCGCCGGGGGCGAGTTACACGCACATGACGGACCAGATTCTGGCGGCCGGCGAGCGCGCCGGGTGGCGTGAGATAGAAGAAGCCCAGCAAATTCGTTTGACGGGCGGGACTACCGCGGAAAAACAAATCGAGCTTGCGTTGTTTCTGGCGTCGGAGCAATCCAATCACATCAGCGGCCGCCTGATCTATGTAAATGACGACTGGAAGAAGCTGCGCGACGGCTCTTTAAAAGCCGGATCAGTTTATGTTAAGGCGCGTGCAGAAGGTCTAGCCTTTCGCGACCGCCTTCAGGAAATCCGCGTACGGAACGGGACGGCCGTGAATCGGCACGATCTGATCCACGCTGAGCTTCAGGCGCTGGAGGTTATCGTAGAGCACCAGGGCGTTGGGCGCGGGAGTCGCCGGCGCCGGAGCACCCGGACCCTGCGGGCTGTAGCTGTCGGCTTCGATCAGGATCTTGGACTTCGGCAGATAACCGACCAAAAGCTCACCGGAGTGTCCATCGCCTTGGGTGGTGTAAATTTCGAGCGACTGGTCGCCGTCGGTAATTACGTATTTGTCTTTGACGCCGACGATCTTGGGTTTCCTGGGAGATTTTGCCAGTGCATCCGGCGCCATTGTGGCCTTCATCTTGAACACCTGTTCGTAATAGGATTTGTTGACATCGGCGGTGACGATGGTGGCTCCTTCGGCCACATAGGCACGCAGACCGCCGGAATGGTCGAAGTGATGATGGGTGCTGAACAGATAGCGTATGGGCTTGTTGGGTACCAAGCGCTTGGCCTCAGCGATCACATATTGGGAGCGCTGTTCGGTGAGGGGGGCTTCGACCACCGTGATGAAGTCTTTGAATTCGATCACCAGACTGTTATGTGAGGTCGGGATCAGCCACACTCCGTCGGCCAGCTTTTGCCCAGGGGCCGGCGCCGGAGGAGCCGCTGAGGCGCTGGCGACAGGCACGGGAACCGGTAAATCGGCGTTGGCGTTGGGCCGCACATCGGCGATGGTAAGATCGGTGACCGCCCCACCGCCCTGGGTCTGTTTGATCTTGGTTGGGAACTTGACGCCGTTAAAATCTTTGTAATCGCTGTACGTCGCGATGACTGCCATGTCGCCTAACAGGGGATTGGGAACGGTGGTCTCTACCTTGGTCACCATGTTTTGGGCGTCAATGGTGCCGTCGATTTTGTATTTGCCCAGCGCGGTGAAGGACACGACGGTTACTTTCTTGCCACCTTCGGATTTCGACTTAGCGGTGGCGTTGCCCGCTTCTATCGCGCCGCGCAGGAAGCCGTGCGGCGTCAGCAGGATTTGCAGTTGCCGGTCTTCGGCAGCCGCCAGTTGCGGGTTGGGGCCGTTGGGGCCCACGGCCCACGCCTTATCGCCATTCACTTCGTTGTTCTGACGCTGCCCGCCGAAGACCTGTTCCTTGAATACAAACTCTTCCTTGGAGGACTTTTGATCGTAGTCGATGCTGCGAGTGTAAGCGGTTAATTCGCGCTGCGGCCAGGAAAAGCCGGGCTGCACAGCTTGCCCAAAGAATCCGTTATAGCCGGTGCCCGAATAGACGATGGATTTGGGGTTGCCCATGGCCTTCGAAGCGTTTTCGAGAACAGTTTTCGCGTCCTGCGCATATGCGGCGCTGGCAAGCGCCAAAGCCAGATTGAGATTGATCCACAGTTTCATAGTCCTTCTCCTTTACTGTTTCTTCATAGCGGCGATGGCCGCCAGTTCTTCGGGGTGCGTCTGAATCTTGCCGTGGACGGGCACGTCCTTGGCGAAATCGATCTTGCGTAGTTCGAGGTTCTTGGCGTAATTCTCGGCCCACGGGTGTTGGGTCCAGCCGACGTCGATCAGATCGCCTTGGACGAGGATTCTGTCGCGCGGCACATAAGCCATCAGCAGCAGCGGCGAGTGGGTGTTGTCTATCACGTGATAGATCACCACTTCCATGGATTTGTCTTTAAGCACCAAGGTGTCGTCGACGCCGCGGAACTTGAGGGTTTTGCCGCTGGCGGTGAGCAAATCGGGCTTGAGTGTAGCCTTGCGTGAAGTAACTTCCTTGAAAATTCCCTCATTGCCCTTGTGCGAGATCACCACCAGCCCTTCGGCAACAGCCGTACGCAGACCGCCGGTGTGATCGAAGTGGTGATGCGAGACGATCACTTCGGTCAAAGGCTTGTTGGGCACAAGCGAGCGCGCTTTGTCGATGACGGCTTTGGAGCGCGCCTCGCTGGTGGGCGCCTCGAACAGCGTCAGGTGGTCGTCGAACTCAAACAGGATGCTGCGGGCGTTGCCGTTGCCGGCCAGCCACCAGATTCCCTTGCCGACTGCCTGTGCGTCCACGCTCACCGGCTGCGGCTGTGGGGCCGGACTGGCCTTCACGTTTGCGGGGGCTGACAGATCAGCGATAGTCCCATCCACAGTGTTCTTCGCTACCTGAATGTCTGCCGTCACCCAATTGCGGAAATCGATACTGGTCACATAGCGCTTCGGAAGTTTCAAGCCGTCGACGGTTTCGTAATTCGAAAACGAAGTGGTGTTGACGACGTCGCCGAGGTTTTCACTGGAGCTCACCCAACTCACCGATGCCGGCAGGCCGGTCTTAGCGTTCACGGCCAGGATGAGTTTGTCGCCGGAGGCAGTAGTGATATCGATTTTCTGCTCGCCGCTTTTCTTGCGCAGATTCGATAGTTTCGCGGCGGGATCTAAGGCGGCTCGGACGATGGTAATGGGATTCCCTAACATCTCTATACGGCGATCGGCCGCGACAGCTTCGCCCACGCGCTGCGCGGTGCCGTCGGCATTTACGTTGAAGGCAACACCACCGTCGAGTCCCATGTTCTGGTGCACGTCGGTGGCGAGCGCAAAATCGAATGCCGCGATGCGGTGCTGTTCGACGCCCATGCGTCCGTTCGCCAGATCGAGGCTGCGCTTGAATTCCGGAACGTTCCAATTGAGCAGCGGGGAGTCTGGGAGGGGGTTCTGTCCGACATTCGGGTTGATGCCGGAGCCTTCGATCACTAGGGTTTTCACGGCCAAGATCTTGTCTTTACCGCCCAACGCCTCGGTGGCGCGGGTAATGACGGACATTTCGGGAGACTGCCCGAATGCCGTCGCACAGGCCAGCATGGCGATCGCCGCTGTCTTTAATTTCATGGCGGAACTCCTTAACAAAACCGCTTCAACAACCCTAGTCATTCTAGCCTGGGCCAACAGCCGAGGCCACTGCCGAATTATGGCCGACTTGATACAATCGGGAACTATGAAACTTACCTGGTTCCGCGTTTTTGCATTTGCCGCGGTGTCGTTCGCCGCTGGGTCCTGGATTACGGCCCGCTTGACGGCGGCTCCGAAAGTAGAGGCCGACAGCAATCGAGTCTACGAATTACGTATCTACCACACGCTGCCCGGCCGGCTGCCGGCGCTAGTGAGCCGTTTCCGCGAGGACACGCGGCGGATCTTCGACCAGCATGGCATTCACAGCGTGGGTTATTGGGTTCCAGAGGACGCGCCGATGAAGGATAACACGCTGATCTATATCGTGGCGCACCCGAGCCGCGAGGCGGCCACTAAGAACTGGAAGGAATTCGGCGACGATCCGGAATGGCAGAAGGTGGCGAAGGCTTCCGAGGCTAATGGGAAGATCGTCGAGAAGGTGGATCGGACGTTCATGGATCCTACTGACTTTTCGGCGTTGAAGTAACGAGAGGCCGGACCAGGAGGGCCGGCGCGGACGGGGACGTCCGTCCCACTGTTGAACTAGCAGAAGCCTAGGGACGCCAGGCCGAATAGCAGTTCGCGGCGGCCGGGGAGTTGCTCCACGTTTTTCAGCATCAGAGGGCGGGCGCTGTCGACGACAAAGTCTGCGCCCGTCAGCATCGTCATCAGTTCGGTGTGGCGCTCGGGGACTTCGATTTTGATGCGGCCGGGGAAGTCTGCCGTCAGGTGCGCTACCAAGCTGGCGGCGTCCTGCGGGGTGCTGGCGACTACGGGGCCCAGCACCAAGCCGCCGCGCTGGGGGATTTTCCAGGCATATCCGCTGCCGTCAGTGAGCATGACGCCGCCTCCCGTCTGCTTCCAGCGATGCTGTAGAACCTGGCTGCGATCTGCTTGGTAAATCTTGCGATCTAGATCAAGGACTCGCGGCAAATCGGCGGCTGTCATTGGCTTGATCGCGCCGGTTATTGGCAGCGAAGTACCCTCCTCGGCGATCAGGCGGACGATCTGCTCGGCTATTTTGAATCCTAGAGATTCGTAGAGCGGCTGACCGAACGGTGTCGCTACCAGCATTTGAGGAATGCCGGGCACTTGATCGAGGCACTTCAGCACGGCCGCGCGCGCCAATCCCTGGCGGCGGAAATCCTCGCGCACCAACACTACGGCTAAGGCCGACAAGGTGGGACCGAATTGGTAGATGCTGGCGCTCGACACAATCTTCCCGTCCGCGGCGCGATGGCCGAAAACCTGGCTGGCGGCGAGCGTGGTCTGCCAGTCGCCAATCTCGTGCGGCCAGCCGATGCTTTCCGATAACTCCAGCAGCAAGGGCGCGTCGGCGGAAGTGAATTGAACTAAGGGCGGCGTCACAATTTGTCGAGGAAGCGGCGGTGGACGCGCAAGTCGCCGGTCAATTCCGGATGAAAGGTTGTTACCATGTTGCGGCCTTGGTCAACCCACACCGGGTCGCCGTTATATTGAGCGAGTACAACACTGCCTGCGCCCAGGCTGCGGATGATGGGGGCGCGAATGAAGACGGCTTCGAGGTCGCCGCCCTCGGGCATCGGAATATGTGCGATGCGGCTGTCGACCTGGCGTCCGTAGGCGTTGCGCTCGACAGCGATGTCCATGAGGCCGAGGCTGGGCTGCGCGGGATTCGTGACTTCGCGGGCGAGCAGAATTGCTCCGGCGCAGCTTCCGTAAACCGGTTTGTGTTCGCTGAAGCGCTTGAGGGGTTCGGTGAGCCCTTCCTGATCGAGTAGCTTGAGCATGGTGGTGCTTTCGCCGCCGGGGATGATCAGGCCATCGCATTTTTCAAGATCGGCGAGGGTACGCACTTCGACGGCGTGGCCACCGGCACGGCTCGATTGCTTGGCGATGCGCTTCGAAGTCGCCTTGGAGAGCCAGAATCCCGGCGTTTTTTTGCGCGTTACCAGCCACGCGTCTGCAGCAGTTCGCTTTCGGGGAGCTTGGAAACGTCGAGGCCGCGCATGGCCTCACCCAACTCCTCGCTGGCTTCGAGCAGCTTCACTGGGTCCTTATAGTAAGTGGCCGCCTTGACGATGGCGCGGGCACGCTTGTCGGGGTCTTCCGATTTGAAGATGCCGCTGCCCACGAACACGGCTTCGGCTCCGAGCTGCATGACCAGCGCGGCATCGGCCGGCGTGGCGATCCCGCCTGCCGAGAAATTGGGCACCGGCAGCTTGCCGTTGGCGGCGACCCATTCGACCAGTTCGAGCGGCGCGCCCAGATTCTTCGATTCGTGCACCAGCTCTTCGCGGCCCAGCACAGTGAGCTGCTTCATTTCCTTGACGATGGTGCGGATATGGCGCACGGCTTCGACGATGTTGCCGGAGCCCGCTTCACCCTTGGTCCGGATCATGGCAGCGCCTTCGGCGATGCGCCGCAGCGCTTCGCCCAGATTGCGCGCGCCGCAGACGAACGGAACTTTGTAATCGCGCTTGTCGATGTGGTGCTCTTCGTCGGCGGGTGTGAGCACTTCGCTTTCGTCGATGTAATCGACGCCGAGCGCTTCGAGCACGCGGGCTTCGGTGAAGTGGCCGATGCGGGCTTTCGCCATTACCGGGATCGACACCGTGTCCATGATCTCGCGGATGATGCGGATGGACGCCATGCGGGCCACGCCGCCCTCTTTGCGGATATCGGAGGGTACGCGTTCGAGAGCCATCACGGCGCAGGCGCCGGCCTTTTCGGCGATCAAGGCTTGTTCGACGTTGGTGACGTCCATGATGACGCCGCCCTTCAGCATTTCGGCCAAGCCAACCTTTAAGCGGAATTCTTCAGAAAGGTACATGTGTGCTACCAGTATGGCCGCTTATGGGCTGCGATTTCAAATGGCTCTGTCTGGAGCGGCTACCGGTGCTAAAATCTGTCATGTTGTCAGTGGTCATGCGCCGCCTCTTGATTCTGCTGTTGGGTCTGCTGTTAGCCGGAGGTCTATTCGCGCAGAAACATAGAAACAAACCTGACGAGGAACCGCGGCCGCAGGTTCTGGAAGTTCTGCCCGACACTCCTGAGGCGGTGGTGGCCGAGTCGGGACGTCTGTCGTTCCAGGTGTCGCCGCTATCCGACAAGGGCTTGCTGTCGCAGCAGGTGCGCGACGCATTGAAGGCCCTGGCCCGCTTGAACCACGGGGCTTCGATCGTTAAAGTTCGCGCGTTCGTCGCCGGGTCGGGCGATTTGCGGCGTGTTAAAGATATTGTGGCGGAGGAGTTCACGGAGAGAAAGCAGACGCTGCCGGCGGTGAGCACCATTCAGGTGGGCGCGCTGCCGTTGCCCGGAGCGCAGGTGGTGATGGAAGCGATTTCGTCGGAAAAGAAGGTGGTGAATCCGAGCGGGATAGCGTTCGTCTCGGCTGGCGAGAGCGCGAATGCGGCGGCGGCAGTCGTTCGACTGCGAGAGTTTTTGCAGGGTGCTAGCGTCAGAGCGGCCGACGTCCTGCGCGTCACTTGCTTCTTGAGTTCGCTCGATGATGTGCAGGCCGCGCGCCTCACAGTGGCGGCTGCGTTCCCTTCGGCTGCAGCGAACTTCGTGCAGATGCAACGGCTCGGCCTGGAGCCGCAAGCGCTATGCGAAGCCGTCGCACGTTTGGCAACAGCACCCGCGTCGCCACTGGTGTTGGGAAACGGTATAGCGCTGGTCAACGCGCCGCAAATTGGTGCTGACCGCAACGCAGTTGGTGTTCCGCGATCAGGACTCCGACTTCCGCCTGGCCTACCAGCGTCTGGCGAAAACCATGCTGCCGCTGGGAGCCGGCTTCAAGGATGTGTTCTGGACTGGCACCTACGCTCTGACGAGGCCCAACGCAAATAAGCTCGAGAGCATCGAGTGGGAATTTCTGGATCGCGCGCTTCCGCCGGCGGGCGCTGCCTTACAGATTGAAGGTCTGCCATCTACCGACGCCACGGCGGCTGTCGAGTTGATGGCGATCGGCCGCTAAATCGTTTCGCCGCGGATGAGATCGTCGTAGGATTCGCGCTCGCGCACCACGCGCCAGCGGTCGCCTTCGACCAGCACTTCGGCGGGACGGCGGCGGGCGTTGTAGGTGGACGACTGGACGAACCCGTAGGCGCCGGCGGTCGAAATGGCCAGGACATCGCCGGGCAGCACTTCGGGCATCTCGCGACTACGCGCGAGGAAATCGCCGGTTTCGCAGACCGGGCCCACCACGTCGGCACGAATTTTGCGGTTGTTGTTCTGGCGCACGGGCAGAATTTCGTGATGCGCGCTGTAGAGTGCGGGGCGAATCAGATCGTTCATCGCAGCGTCCACGATCACGAATTCTTTTTCGCCGGTCTGCTTGCGGTATAAGGTCTTGGTGAGCAGAACGCCGGCGGCCGCTACGATTGACCTTCCCGGTTCTAGTACGACGTGCAAGTTGTGCCCCGCGACGCGCTGCTTCAGGCATTTCACGAACTCTTCGATTGACGGCGTGACTTCTTCGGGCTTGTAGGCGACACCCAGTCCACCGCCCAGGTCCGCGTGACGGATGTTGAAACCCTTGGCGCGCAGGCGGTCGATCAGCGCGAGAACGAGACCGACAGCCTCCATCAAGGGCGCCGGATCCAGAAGCAGAGACCCGATGTGGCAGCTCACGCCTTCGAGCAGCAGGTTTTCGTGGGTCCGGGCGCGCTCGTAGATGTCCTCGGCTTGGGCGATGCCGACACCGAATTTATGGGCCAGCTTTCCCGTGGAAATGTAGTGATGGGTATCGGTCTCAACGTCGGGATTCACCCGCAAGGCGACCCGCGCTTTCACACCGCGACGGTGGGCCAGCGCATCGATGAGCGCCAATTCCGGCTCCGACTCACAGTTGAAATTGAAGATGCCGGCCTGCAAGGCGTCGTCAATTTCGGGCGCGGTCTTGCCGACGCCGGAGAAAACCACTTTGGCCGGATCGCCGCCGGCCTTGAGCACCCGAAACAATTCGCCGCCGGAAACGATGTCGAATCCGGCTCCAGCTTGCGCCAGTAAGCTAAGCACGGCCAGGTTGCTGTTGGCTTTCATCGCGTAACAGATGGTGTGCGGCTGATCGCCGAAAGTTTCGTCGTACGCGCGGAAGTTTTCCAAGATCGTTGCTGCGGAATAGACGTAGCAGGGGGTACCTACGCGCGCGGCGATCTCCGCCAAAGCAACGCCTTCGCAGTGGAGGGCGTGCTCGCGGTAAGTAAACGCGTTCATCCGATCACCTTCATGGCAACCGCGGTCTGGTCATCCGTGAGCACGACGCTATCGCGAAATTCGTCGAGATCCGCAAAAATCTGATCTACGATCCCACGCGGCGTCTCGGCGTCATGCTTGGTAAGCAAGCCGCTGGACACGAGGGCGTCCGAAATGTTCTTCGTTCGCGTTCAACTGATCTTCGACGCCGTCGGAAAACAGCAGTAGCGTGTCGCCGGACTCCGCCTGGTAGCTGACTTCATCGTAGGTTTGATGTTCCAGAAGCCCGATCGGCATGCCTTCGGCCTTGGCCGTAATGATCTGACCGCCGCGCGAGATCAGCAGAGGCTCGGCTCCGGCATTCGAAATCGTCATGCGGTGGGTGCGCGGTTCCCATAGCAGAACCATGAGCGTGGCGTAGACCGCGTCGACTTTGCGTTCAAGCAACGCTTCGTTGAGCGACTGCATCAGCATCGCGGGACTGCGCCGGCGCGGGGTTAAAATCCGCAGCAATCCGCTGATCAAGGCCCCGTAGAGCGCCGCTGCCGCGCCTTTGCCGCTGACGTCTCCGAAGGCGATCACGGCGTAATCGTCGCCTTGCTCAAAAAATTCGTAAACGTCACCGGAGATTTCGCGCGCGGCCCGCGAACGGATCGCGATATCCAGCCCGCGGATATCCGCTTCGCGCGGCAACAAGACTTTTTGCAATTTGCGCGCGGCCTTCAGGTCTTGATCCATGCGCTGTTCGCGGCCAGCTAATTCTTCATACAGGCGCGCGTTTTCGACGGAGCTGGCGATCTGCGGGGCCAGCAGCGAGAGGGTTCGCTGATGCTCTTCCGTGAAATTGCCGATGCGTTCGCTCTCCATGTTGAGAACGCCCACGACGCGGTCCTGAACAATCAATGGCACGGCCATCTCGGAATGAATATCCGGTTGCGATGCGATGTAGCGCGGATCCTGCATGGTGTTTACCACGCGCACGGTTTGCCGCGACTCGGCCGCGGCACCCGTGATACCAGTGCCCAGAGAGATATTGTCGAGGTCCACGCGCTGGTCGTAACGGACGCTGAAGCGATGGCGCAGCAGTTTCTTGTCCGGGTCCACCAGCAGGATGCTAAAGGCATCGTAGTTAATCAGTGTGCGTACCGAAGCGGCGATCTTGCCCAGCAGTTCGTCCAGATCCAGAATGGAACTGAACTCCTGCGAAAGTTGCGCCAGCGTGCGGAAAGTGCGGTTCTGCTGATGAACGCGGCGATAGAGACTGGCGTTTTCAATCGATCCCGCGACGCGCGAGGCGATCAGGCGCATGATGCGGCGGTCCTGATCGTGAAACGCGCGGGCCGCGCGTCGACTGCACGTCGATCACGCCCACCAGCTTGCCGTGCGCCATCATGGGGACCGCAAGCTCGCTGCGTACGGCGTCGAGCGCGACCAGGTAACGCGGATCGCTGCGCACGTCCTCGACCAGCACCGGTTCGCGGCTTTGCGCGGCGGCTCCGACGATGCCTTCGCCGAGTCCGATGACCAGGCTGCGCACGATCTCCTCGCGGTGGCCTATCGAATAGCGAATGCGCAGGCCCTGATTTCTTTCGCTATAGAGCAGGATGGCGAATAAGTCGTAGGGGACGACAACCTTGACGATGTCGGCCACGTTTGCCAATAGCTTGTCCAAGTCCAGAGTCTCAGAGGTGATACGAGACACTTCGAGCAGGAAGTCGAGCAACTCGGCGCGTTCACGGAACGCTTCAACGGCTTTGCGGGGGGCGGCCATGGGGATCGCGGACTAAGCCGCCGTGGCCTCAACGATCTTTACGCTGGCGCTCGCGCCGATGCGACTGGCGCCGGCGGCGACCATTTTCTTCAAGTCTTCGAGCGTGCGCACGCCGCCGGAGGCTTTCACGCCCATTTGCGGACCAACCGTTCTCCGCATCAGCGCAACGTCCTCGACGGTGGCTCCGCCGGAGCCGAAGCCGGTGGACGTCTTGACGAAATCGGCGCCAGCGGCCTTCGCGAGTTCGCACGCGACGACTTTTTGCGGGTCGGTCAGAAGCGCGGTTTCGAGGATCACCTTGACGATGGCGCCGCGGGCGTGGGCGGCTTCGACTACGGCCCGGATGTCGGCATGGACCGCGTCGACGTTACCGCCGCGCAGCTCGCCGACGTTGAGGACCATGTCAATCTCGTGGGCTCCATCGACGATCGCCGCCGTGGTTTCTGCGGCTTTGATCGCCATCGTGTTGGCCCCTAATGGAAATCCAACCACGGCGCATACTTTTGTGGCACAACCGTGCAATTCCTCAGCAACCAAACGAACCCAGCAGGGGTTCACGCAGACGCTAAAGAAACCGTACTGGCGCGCCTCGGCGCAGACCTTGCGGATGTCGGATTCGGTGGCTTCCGGCTTCAGCAAAGTATGATCGATCAAGGCTGCGATGGAGGAATCGAAACGCGGCACAGAACTGATCGTAGCATAGGGGTTTCGCGCGCTCTTTCGCTATAATCAGTAGATGGAAGCCGCTACTCTATCGCCCACGGCCGTCGATTTAGAAAAGCAATACCTGCTGCAAAACTACGCGCGTTATCCGGTGGTTCTGCAGCGCGGAAAAGGTTGCTACGTTTACGATACTGCCGGCAAGCGCTATCTGGATTTGCTGGCTGGAATCGGCGTCAACGCGCTGGGGCATGCGCATCCGCGCCTCACTAAAGTGATCCGCGAGCAGGCGGGACGGCTGGTGCACACCTCCAACCTGTACTATCACGAGTACGCCGGGCCGCTGGCGGAGCGCCTTTCGAAGGCCAGTGGATTGGCGCGTATTTTCTATTGCAACTCGGGCACGGAGGCCAACGAAGCTGCGCTGAAGATGGCGAAGGCTCACGGCCATGCCATCTCGCCGGACAAATTCGAGATTGTCGCGCTGGATAATTCGTTTCACGGGCGCACTATCGGCGCGCTGTCGGTGACCGGCCAGCAAAGTTATCGCCGCGATTTTGAGCCGCTTGATGCCAGGGGTGCACTTTGTGCCGCGCAACGACATCACGGCGCTGGAGCAAGTAGTGAGCGAACGCACGGCCGGCATCATCATCGAATTGGTGCAGGGCGAGGGCGGCATCTATCCGATGACCGAGGAGTTCATCCGCAAGGCTCGCGAGCTGGCGGACCGCTATAACGCGCTGCTGATTTTCGATGAGATTCAGTGTGGGGTGGGGCGCACCGGCGTGTACTTTGCTTACCAGTTGCTGGATCCGCCGGTGATGCCCGATGTGATGACGGCGGCCAAACCGGTTGCGTGCGGGCTGGCGCTAGGAGTGGTGGCGGCGAATGAGCGAGCGGCGGCGGGGCTTGGTCCGGGAAAGCACGGGACTACGTTTGGCGGTGGGCCGCTGGTCTGCCGCGTGGGGCTCGAGTTCTTCGATGTGCTGGACGGGCTGTTGCCGCACATCTCCGATGTCGGCAGCTATTTCCGGATGCGGCTGACGGAGCTTTCGCGGCGCTATTCGTTTATTAAGGAAGTGCGCGGCGTGGGGCTGATGATCGGCGTGGAGCTGGATTTCCCTTGCAAGCAGATTGTGCTGGATTGTATTGAGCAAGGGGTGCTGCTGAATTGCACGCATGATTTCACGCTGCGGATGCTGCCGCCTTACATCATTACCGAGCAGGAAGTGGATCGGGCGATCGCAGTGCTGAAGCGGGTGTTTAAGAACGCGAAACGGCCGGAGGCTGCGTAGCGTTACAACAAGTCTTCGCGGCCGGCTTTTTCCAAACGCTTGACTAGTTCGCCGACTTCCTGGGCGCGGCTGCGGTCGGCGATCAGGAGGGCGTCGGGGGTGTCGACTACGATCAGGTCTTTTACGCCCAGCAGCGCTACCAGCTTGCCTTCGGCGTCGATGTAATTGCCGGTGCTGCCTTCGACGATAGAGGCTGAGCGCAGAGCGTTGCCTTGGGCGTCGCGTTTGTGGAGTTCGTAGACGGCGTTCCAACTCCCGACATCATTCCAGCCGATGTCGCCGGCCGGGATGCCGGTTACGTTGGAGGCGCGTTCTAAGACGGCGTAGTCGATCGAGATGTTATCGCACTTCGGGAACACTGCAGCCAGACTTTCGGAAAACTTGCGGCTGGTGAACGGCGGCAAGCCGGCCAGAAGCTGCGCGGTCTTGGGCAGGAAGCGGCGCAGGGAGTCCAGTAAAACCGAGGTCTTCCAGAAAAACATGCCGGCGTTCCAATAGAAGTTTCCTGCGGCTAGAAACTGTTCGGCGGTGGATGCGTCGGGTTTTTCGCGGAAGCTGACTACTCGCTGCGCGCTGCGGGCGCCGGGCTGGACGCCTACGGGAAATTCGATGT
Organism: Bryobacterales bacterium; assembly: GCA_963745995.1. Taxonomy (GTDB): domain Bacteria; phylum Acidobacteriota; class Terriglobia; order Bryobacterales; family Bryobacteraceae; genus Palsa-187. The sequence goes on along the minus strand of CAVUZF010000003.1, from coordinate 250,337 downwards.
AGCCGTAGCCGGTCTCGGGCCAGCGGGGTTGAATCCCCAGCACTACGATGTTGCCCTGGGCGGCGGATTGAAAGGCGGGTCGCAGCAGACGAGTATATTCACGGGGCTTGGCGATGACGTGGTCGGCGGGGAAGACGCCCATCAACGCGTCAGGGTCGAGCGATTGCAGGATGTGCGCGGCCAGGCCGATTGCGGGGGCGGTGTTGCGCTGCACGGGCTCGGCCAGAATCTGGCGCTTGGGAACTTCGGGAAGCTGCTTGACGATTTCGGCGCGCAGGTGGTGGTTGGTGAGAATCCAGATGCGGTCGGGAGGCAGCACGGGACGCAGACGGTCCACCGTCTGTTGGATGAGAGTGCGCTCGCCGAAGAACTTCAGGACTTGCTTGGCGCGGGCGCGGCGGCTGCGCGGCCAAAAGCGGGTGCCTCGGCCACCGGCCAGGATCAGACCATAGTTATGCGGCATGAGATGCGACAGACTACTGGATCGGAATTCCACGCACCAGCTTTAGGGTGCGGTTCCAGCGCGTCTTGGTGAAAAAGTTCTTTGCCAGATCTACGTAGTGGCTGCCGCTGTCGCCGGCCCATTCTTCGGTGGGGGCGTCATAGGACCAGAAGATCACCAGAGGTTTGCCGATAATGTTCTCGCGCGGCACGAACCCCCAATAGCGGCTGTCGAGCGAATTCTCGCGATTGTCGCCCATGGCGAAGTAGTTTTCCGCGGGCACCACCAGTTCGCCGTTGTTCACGTTGGCTGCGAGCATTTGCTGGGCGCGGTCGACCACGGGGCCGTTGGGCTGCGACGGGAAGTTGTCGCGGTAGGGTTCGATGTGCGCGTCGATGTGCTGAGTATAGGGCTCGGTGAGAGCATGGCCATTCACGTACACTACTTTGTCGATGATGTGGATGCGGTCTCCGGGGACTCCGATCACGCGCTTCACGAAGTTTTGGCGGATGTCCATGGGATAGCGGAATACAATCACGTCGCCGCGCTTGGGCTCAGTGTAAGGCAGCAGATACTTGCTGATGGGATCGGCGGGCGCGTAGGAGAGCTTGTCGACCAGAAGGTGATCGCCGATCAGGACTGTCGACTCCATCGATCCAGTGGGCACGATGAAGGCTTGCACTAGCGTGGTGGTTCCGAACAGCAGGATCAGGATATTCAGGGACCACTCGTGGATGAAGTCCCGCGTGGAATCGGCAAACTTTTTCATACGACGTTAGTTTTTGTAATACCCATGCACCAGCATAAACGTCCGGCGCCAACGGGTTTTGCTGAAGAAATGCAAACCGATGTCTTTGATGTGCTCCAGACCGATGGAGGGATTTTGCAAGTCGTCGGTCGGCGCATCATACGACCAGTAGATAATCAGGGGCTTACCGATGATATTCTCGCGCGGAGCAAACCCCCAATAGCGGCTATCGAGGGAAGAATCGCGATTGTCGCCCATGGCAAAAACGCTGTCCGGTGGCACCACCACTTCGCCGTTGACCACATGGTTCGTCAACATATCTACCGCGCCCGGATAAACCATGGAGTTAGGCTCGCTAGGGAAGTTGTCGCGGTAGGGGTCGATTTGATCGGACTTATGCACGGCATAGGGTTCGTCGAGCTTGACGCCGTTCCGGTAGACTTCCTTATTGACGATGCGGATGCGGTCGCCGGGTATGCCGATGGCGCGCTTCACGAAGGTCATGCTGATGTCGACGGGGTAGCGGAACACAATGATGTCGCCGCGCTTGACGTCGCTATAGGGCAGCAGGTGTTTGCTGATCGGGCCGCTGGGCGCGAAGGCCATTTTGTCGACGAGCAGGTGGTCGCCGATGAGCAGCGTGTCTTCCATGGAGCCTGTCGGAATCACGTAAGCCTGCACCAGAGTGGTGGTGAGGAACAGCAGCAGCAGGATGGTGATGGCCCACTCGGCGATGGCTCCACGGGGCGGCTCGATGGGGGTGACTGGCTCAGCCGTTTCGAGGGCGGGTGCTTCCGCGATGAGGGCGGGCGTTTCCGGTGGTGCCTGGGGTTCGGGGGTGACGGAATCCGTCGTGTTTTCGAGGCTCACTAGCCTTATTCTACTCGCTTCGCGCTTAGGACGGAGCCCGCTCGAAGTTTTCGTCCTGCACGCGGAAGCGGGCGCGGCGGCTGCCGGGCCATTCGAGGCGCAGGTCGCGGGAGATCTCGTCCAGCATTTCAGTGGTGCAGACTTTCTTCTCGTCGGCGAAGGCGCTCAAGAGCAGGTTGTCGCAGATGGCGTTGATGAGGCGCGGCGTGCCCTGGGCGCGCAGATGAATTTCAGCCAGCAAACCCTCCGGGAATACGGTTTGATGCGCCATTCCGGCCTTTTCCATGCGCGACTGGATATATTCCACGGTATCGCGCAGCGTGAACGGCTGCAGATTGAAGCGCAGGACGATCCGCTGCTTCAACTGGCGCAGATTGGGAGCGTCCAGCTTACGATCGAGCTCGGGCTGCCCGGCCAGGATGATCTGCAGCAGCTTGCCGTTGCGGTTCTCCAGGTTCCCCAGCAGGCGGATTTCTTCGAGCACTTCCCAGTCTAGGTTGTGGGCTTCGTCGACAATCAGCACCACCGTGCGTCCGAGCTGGGCTTGTTCGACTAAGAGCTGGTTGAGAGCAAACAAGACTTCGGTCTTCGAGGTGCGTTCGCAAGGCAGATTCAGATCGTAAGCGATCATCTCGAAAAACTGCTCGGTATTGACCCGCGAGTTAAAGAGGAAGGCGAATTCGATGTACTGGGATTCCAGGTAATCCCGCAGGCACTCCAACATGGTGGTTTTGCCGGTGCCGACTTCACCCGCTAGGACGATAAAACCCTTGCGGGCTTGGACCCCATAAACCAAGTTGGCAAGCGCCTCTTCATGCTGCTCGCTGCGGAAGAAAAAGGCGGGATCCGGGCTTAGGTTAAAAGGGCTCTCGGTGAATCCAAAGAACGCATTATACATTTGCTAGGTCTCTGTTCACTCTCTATATCGATCCTAACACGCAATCCCGTGAGGTTAAAGCCTTTATTGAGGCCGGGAATGGTACCTTTTGACGATAAGTACTATGCAAAACGGATATACTCTTTAGCTATGGCCGTTTACGTTATCGTCAACATTAATATCAAGGATCTGCCAGCGTATGACGCTTATAAGATAGGGGCTCCCCCTCTAGTTAAGAAGCATGGAGGCGAATATCTAGCGCGGGGAGGGGCGACCGAAGTGCTCGAGGGCACGTGGGTTCCCAGCCGGATTGCGCTGCTGAAGTTTCCCGATCTAGCGGCCGTCAAAGCGCTGTTGAGCGACGCGGAATATCAGCCGTTGAAGAGTTTGCGGCATAGCATTGCGGATACCCAGATGGTGGCCGTCGAGGGAGTGTAATTTATGCGCGCCCTGCTGTTGCTTGTGATTTCGGCCGGGATGGGTTTCGGCCAATTGCAGGGCATCATCGATATCCACACGCACGGCGACCCGGATAGCGCGGCGCGCAAGATCGATGTGCTGGAACTCGCCAAGATCGCCAAGGCGGCGGGGATGCGCGGCATCGTGCTGAAGAATCATTACACGGCGACGGTGCAGGCGGCTTATTTGGTGAGCGAAGTGGTGCCGGGCATTGACGTATTCGGGGCCATTGCGCTCGACCGGGCGGTGGGCGGGGTGAATCCGGAAGCGGTGCGGCAAGCGGCGGCGTTTAAGGGGAAGAAGCTGCGCATCGTTTGGATGCCCACCTTCGACTCGGAAAACGAAGTGCATTTTTTGAAGCAGAACCGGCCGTTCGCGTCCGTCCAGCGCGATGGGAAACTGCTGCCGGAAACTGTCGAGGTGCTTAGCATCATCGCTAAGGAAAACATTGTGCTGGCGACGGGGCATTCGTCGGCGGCGGAGAATCTGCTTTTGACGCGCGAGGCGAAGAAGATGGGGATCACGCATATTGTGCTGACGCATCCGATGAGCGCGCGCACTAATATGAGCATTCCGGACATGCAGGAAGCAGCGAAGATGGGGGCCTACATTGAACTGTGCGGGGCGGCGCTGCTGCCGACCCAAAGGGTCGAGGAGCGGATTCCAGTCGAGGCATACGTAAAGGCTATACGAGCCATTGGTCCTGAGCACATTATCCTGTCGAGCGACTTGGGGCAAGCGGCGAATCCGGTGCACACCGATGGCTGGGTGCAGTTTCTGGACATCCTGCGCAAGGCGGGGATCAGCAACGGCGACTTAGACGTGATGGACAAAAAGAACCCGGCGGCGCTGCTGGGACTGCCCTAATACGGGCGTTTGCCGATCCGGTTGCCGGGCGGATCATAGTTGCAGACCCACACTTCGGTGCGATTGCTGCGGGCTACGGCGCAACCTACCCGCTTGGTGTCGCGCCAGACGATTTGGGTGTAGTGACCGCAAACCTTGCGGCAGGTGTTGGTTGCATATTGGTAGTCGCGCGCTTCCGAGGCCCAGTCGTTCACGACTTGCGCTGGGGAGGCTCCGCCGCCGCTGATCTCGAACAGGTTCTCGCCATAGGGCGGTTTTCTGCGGTGGAAGAACTTGCCGTTGGCGGCTAGATAGTCGGCCCACTGCTGGGCGAACGCGGCGAGGTCATCGGACCAATCGAGGGGCTTGAGGCCCACGCGGCTGCGCACGGCATTGTGAGCTGCCAACAGGTTGTCTGCGACGAAAACGCCCGGAGGCTGCCTCTGCGCGAGAAGGGTCGCGAGCATTAGAATCGCCGGGTTCAAGTCAACGCCTCGGCTACGGCTTTCCCGACCTCCGCGGTGGTGGCTTTTCCGCCCATGTCGGGGGGGCGCGGGCCGTCCGCGGTTACGCGTTCGATGGCGCGGACGATGGCGTCGTGGGCGGCAGGGTAACCCAGGTGATCGAGCATCATGGCGCCCGACCAGATCTGGCCGATGGGATTCGCAATTCCCTTCCCGGCGATGTCCGGTGCCGAGCCGTGCACCGGTTCAAATAACGACGGAAATTTGCGTTCCGGGTTGATGTTGGCGGAGGGCGCGATGGCGATGGTGCCTGCGCAGGCGGGACCTAAGTCGCTCAGGATGTCGCCGAAGAGATTCGAGGCCACCACGACGTCGAACCAATGCGGGTTGCGGACGAAGTGGGCGGTCAGTATATCGATGTGGAATTTGTCGACTTTTACGTTGGGATAGGCGCGAGCCATCTCCGCTAAGCGTTCGTCCCAATAGGGCATCGAAATGAAGATGCCGTTCGATTTGGTGGCAGCGGTAAGGTGCTTTTTGGGACGGCGGCTCGCCAGTTCGAAGGCGTAGCGGAGGACGCGGTCGACGCCGACGCGGCTGAAAATGGACTCTTGCAGGACGATCTCGCGGTCGGTGCCGGCGAACATTTTCCCGCCTACCGATGAGTACTCGCCTTCGGTGTTCTCGCGCACCACGTAAAAGTCGATGTCTCCAGGCTTACGATTCGCCAGTGGGCTCGCAACTCCGGGCATCAGGCGCACCGGTCGGAGATTGACGTATTGATCGAACTCGCGGCGGAACAGCAGCAGCGAGCCCCACAGCGAAATGTGATCGGGCACCTTGTCGGGCCAGCCGACGGCGCCGAAGAAAATGGCGTCGTGGCTACCGATCTGGCTTTTCCAATCGTCGGGCATCATTTGGCCGTGTTGCGCGTAGTAGTCGCAGCTCGCGAAATCGAATTCGTCGTAATGCAAGCCGACGCCGAACTTGCGTGCCGCGGCATCGAGTACACGAATGCCTTCGGGAATGACCTCGGTACCGATACCGTCGCCGGGGATGACGGCGATTCTATGCTGTGCCATGTTCTCCTGGTTTGAAAAACTGTTGAATCTCCCCGAGCAAGGCTTCGGGCGCTTCCTCGGGAATGTAGTGTCCGCAATCGAGCTCGCGTCCGCTGACGGTTTCCGCGACACGGCCCCAGTCCGCCAAAGGATCGAAACATTTCTCGATAGTTCCGTAGATACCCCACAAAACGCGCAGCGGGCACTTCAGCTTTGTTCCGGCGTCGCGATCCAAGCAGTCGTGCACCAGGTCTATGCTGGCGGCGGCACGGTAATCTTCGCACATGGCGTGTATGCAGGCAGGGTCGCGGAAGGCTCGCAGGTACTCGGCCCAGGCTTCCGGCGTGAAGGGACTCATGCCGGCGCTGCGCTTGCCCATATAATCCTGCAAGTAGAATTCGGGATCGGCGCCGATCAAACGCTCGGGCAACGGCGCGGGCTGGATCAGGAAAAACCAGTGCCAGTAGGCGCGTGCGAATTCCATGCTGGTCTGTTCGTACATCGCGAGCGTGGGCGAGATGTCGAGCAGCATCATTTTGTCGACAGTGCGGGGGTGATCGAGCGCCAGCCGGTGGCCGACGCGTCCGCCGCGGTCGTGGCCTACTAGCGAGAAGCGTTCGAAGCCTAGACCCCGCATCAAAGCCACCTGGTCGCGCGCCATTTCGCGCTTGCTGTAGGTGGAGTGATCGGGAAGGCCGGGGGGCTTGCTGGCGTCGCCATAGCCGCGCAGGTCAGAGGCGATTACGGTGAAGTGTTGCGCCAGGGCCGGAGCGACTTTATGCCAGATCACGTGAGTCTGCGGATGGCCGTGCAAGAGCAGCAGCGGAGGCCCGCTGCCCGCCATTACGTAGGGGATCTGAATGCCGCCGGCGTTCGCAATGCCGCTTGAAAACCCCGGGAATAAGCCAGCCGCGCTCACTTGATTTCGACTTGAATCTCCATCGCGATTTTGTCGCCCATCTGCTCGGTCTGGTGCTTCAGGGCGTCGCGCCAGGCGATGTCGCCGGGGTGGCGGGGGTTGTCGACGATGCGTCCGTCGCCCAATTTCATGGTGGTGTGGAGGTCCGTCAGGTACACCACTACATAATGCGGATGCTCATGCATCGGGGACTTCACATGCGGCGGCAGGATGGTGCGGATCGCGCGAACACGGTCATTTTCGAACGCCACCAGGTGATGCTCGCCGTCGAGCTTCACGGGGTCGAGCGTGATCGGCGGCGATTTAGGAGCGCCGGATTTCAATTCGATGATGACGGCTTCGAGGGGCTGGCCGGACACGTTCTCTTCCGCGTGTTTATTGGCTTCGTTGAAGCCGACTTCGCCGGCTTTGCGGTCCAGGTTGCGAACCGTGCCGTCGGCGGCGGTGATTTTCTCGTGGATGTCTGTGAGGAAGACGGCTACCGTCGCGGGATGTTCATGGAGGGCGATCTTGGCGTGCGGTGGATGCTTCACGCGCAGCACCCGCACCCAGGCGTTGTCGATCTCGACTTTGTAATCGGGGCTGAGCTTCACGGGGTCCTGCGCAGCGGCGGTCACGGCCAGCGAGAGCAGCAGCAATTCGCGAATCATTTTCCACCGCCGTTCGAATGAAAGGGATCGCCGCCGGCGGGAGGCGCGGGTTCGGCGTTGGCGATGTCGAGGTTGACGACGATCGGCTCCTGCCCGCTGCGCACCACTACGGCTTCGACGGGTTCGTCGGCGCGTGCGTTCATTTCCTGGTGCGGAACATAAGGAGGCACGTAGATGAAATCGCCCGGGCCGGCTTCCTCCACGTATTCGAGGTGATCACCCCAGCGGAAGCGGGCGCGGCCGCGAACGATGTAGAGGACGGTCTCAAGCTCGCCGTGATGATGCGCGCCGGTGCGGGCGTCCGGAGCTACGACCACGGTGCCGGCCCATAGTTTGCTGGCTCCGGTGCGCGCGTGCGTGATGGCGGCCGCGCGCGACATGCCGGGCGTCTGGGGCGTATTGGTATCCAGTTCGCCCGCGCGCACGATGCGGATTCCGTGTTCTTTCCAGTCAGACATGAGATTCGCTTAGCGGATGAGGTAACCGGCAACGCGCCACTGATCGCCATCGGCCATCACGGTCAGCGTTTCCACGGCGCTGGACTTTCTTCTGGAAGGACGTCTGAAACTGCATTACCGCGTAATTCCCATCCGGGCAATCCGGGCAGCGCTTTCGCGAAGGTGACGCTCGGCTGGCTGCGCGACACCAACGAACCCAGGGGCGCACGCACGCCTTGCACCATGCTCACCCAGGTTTTTTGAGGAACGCGCGAGCGGAAATATGAACTCGCCTCTTTCCAGCTATCGGCGTATTTGCCGTTGTCGATCAGCTTCAGCCACGCCTCGCCGCTCGATGCCGCCTGCTCGTTCACCGGCGCCGCAAACAGCATCGCGGCGAAAATCAATAAGAAAACCGCCTTCACACTTTCCTCCCCATGGCGCTGCGCAGTGGCTTGCCCAGCACGAAGATCGCGATTCCCGCGGCCAAGTGCCAGCCCGCCCAGCAATACGAAAAACGCATCCCTCGGCATCTTCTCATAGAACGTGCCCAGGTAGCCGGTGAAATAGTTGCCGATGAAATTCGACAGGTACCACATGCCCATCAGCATGCTCACCAGGCTCGGCGGAGCCACCTGCGACACCAAGCGATAGTCCGATGGGAGAAAGATACAGTTCGCCGACGGTGAGCACCAACGTGCTGCCGACCAGCCACAGAAAACTGATTCTCTGAGTCTCGCCGAGGCCGTGCGCGATATAGATGAGGGGCACGAAAGATATTCCCAGCAGCACGCAGCCCATCGCCATTTTTGTGATGCTGCCGGGTTCCTTTCCGGCGCGCGATTGCCAGCCCCAGAAGGAAATCAGCAGCGGCGTCAAAGCGAAAATAAACATTGGGTTGACGGCTTGGAACCAGGTGGATGGCATTTCAAATCCGAACACGTGCCAGTCAGCGTTGCGATCCGCAAAAATTTGCAGGGTGTTGCCTTGCTGCTCGTAGACCGCCCAGAACAGGGCGTTGAGGATCACCAGCACCATTAAAGCGATGATGACTTTCCATTCTCGCGAAGTCAGAGGGACTTTTTCGGCGTGCGTCTTTTTGCCGCGCGTCAGATGGTCTTCGGCGAGAAACTTTTGGCCCCACAAGTAGAAGAAGAGCCCGCAGATCATGCCTACGCCGGCTGCGCCGAATCCATAGGACCAGCCAAATTTTTGTCCCAAGCGTGCCGCAGACCAGCGGCGCGAAGAAGGCCCCCAGATTCACGCCCATGTAGTAGATGCTGTAGGCGCGGTCGAGGCGCGGATCGCCGGGAGGATAGAGGCCGCCCACCTGGGTCGCGAGGTTGGGCTTGAAGCAGCCGTTGCCGACGATCAGGAAGAACAGGCCGACCAGAAACATCGACTCCGCGGCCAGAAAAAACTGGCCGATGGCCATGAGGACGCGCGCCGATCACCACGGTCTTACGCTGTCCCAGTAAACGATCCGCGATCATGCCGCCGAATAAAGGCGTGAGGTACACCAGAGCGCGTGTACATGCCATAAATCTGCGACGCCAGAGGCTGCACGTTCTGCGGTCCAAACACAGCTTCGATGCCGCGCTGCAAGGGGAGGAATCCGAGCACATGGACGCTGCCCGCGCGCACGTTCTTGATCAGGTAATCCACCATGTAGAGCACCAGCAGCGCGCGCATGCCGTAGTAGGAGAAACGCTCCCACATTTCGGTGAAGAACAGAACGAACAGCCCCGCCGGATGGCCCAGGATGGTGCGTTGCGTCCGGATGGTGTCGTAGGCCGAAGGCGGCGTGGCTGAGACGTTAGTGCTCACAGGATCCCCTTAGTTCGGTTTCTTCTTCTTGAACAGGTCCATGATACCGGTGGCCTCTTTGCCGATTTCGGAGTTGGTGAGCGGCTTCAATTTTTGCTCCGCGATTCCGCCGATGAGCCCTTTGACGTCGGGCACGAATTTGGGTTCCGCGGAGGTGCCTTGAATCGAGAAGGGAACCGAGGTTTTGCCCGAAGGGTTCACGATATCGAGCATCGCCACCGGTGTGAAGATTGGCGCGCATTTTGAAATCCAGCGCGTTGGTGGGGCTGACGGTTCCGTCGCCGCATCAATTCACCGATGGCCGGGGCGACGATGGAAATTTTCTGGACTTTCACGCCGCTCGGATCTGAATGCACGCTGGCGCTGATGTTGTCGAAATCAGTGTCGGGACTGATCTTGATGCCGGTCAGCTTCGCCACCGTACTCATCTTGCTGCCCAGGTCGAAGTGGGCGAGACGGGTCTTCTGGATCGCCACCGAGCCGTCCGAGACTAACTTGTCGGTCTCGCCATCGACGGTGACGTTGGCGGCGGCGGTGCCGCCTTCAAGCGACGAACCCTGCGGCAAAACGATATCGAGCGCCGGCAGCATGGCGGCCAGTTCCTCCACTTGCATGGCGGGCGCGGCCAACTTCACGTGCAGGACGGTGTTGTTGTTCTGAATGACGTAGGTTCCGGTGAGTTCGCGCGGTGGCTTTGCCGATGTGTACGTCGCCGCGGGTCAGGGCACCGGAGCGCTGGCGCAGGTCGTTGTTCAGCACGAAGTCGAACCCTACGGTTTTCGTCGCGGGCTTGCCGGCTTTCGCCAGCTTCAAGTGTTCGGCTTGAATCGAGCCCTTCAACTGCAAAATGTGCGCGCTGGATGAAACGCTGCCATCGATTGAAACCAATCCTTCAAATCCAGTGGAGGGCCGCACGAAGCCGGCTTTGGCGATGTCGAGCTTGTTCAGCTTGATGGTCACATCGAAGGGCGTTTCGGAGGCGTCGTTGGTGTCGACGGGGCCGGCCCTGCCATCCATTTTCACTTCGCCGCCGCCTTGAATATCCGCGGAGAATGAAATCGGGAAGGACGCATTGGCGGCGAAGTCTTTTATTTCGATGTTGACCTTTTCGAGAACCTTGAGTTGCGACTCGCCCGCGGTCTTCACCGATAGACGCCCGTTGGTAATCTTTACTAGCTTGACGGTTAAATCTTGCATCGAGTCGGACGGCGAGGTGCGGCGGGGCAGCGGCGGGAGGCGGATTCGCTTGGGTCTTAGTGCCCAAACTCGCGAAATTCCACGCACCGGCGTCGGACTGGACCAGGGCGATTTCGGGCTCCTGGATTTCTATGCCGGTCACGTTCAGTTTTTTCGAGAAAAGCAGAGGTCCGAGTTCAACGCCGACTTTCAATGACTTGGCGCGGACGAAGGGAGTTTTGCTGTAGGCGGCATCGTCGGCGATGTCGAGGTCGGAGGCTTCGACGCTGCCCGAAAGAATGGAAAGCTTCAGGTCACCCAACTTCACTTCGCGGCCGAGTGCGTGAGTAAGCGCGGCTTCGAGACGCGGCCGGAACTGGTTCACGTTAATCAGGAAGGGGATCGCGAGAACGATCACCAGGAGGAGGGCTACGACGATCCCCAGCCAACGCAAGGCTTTCATATACAAACCTCCAATGTTCAAAGTGTACACCGGTGTGATGCAACTCGAACCCACTTTACGATGGCCCCATTCGTGCAATGGCCTATGCGTGAGCCAAACACCCTTCAAGGAAGTCCATCAACCCTTTGTGTCCGACATTCAGGAGTTGCGGCGGCGCGCCCGCCAGCACATGGAGGAAGGTGCGGTCACCAGTGCGTATACGGCTGATCGCGAAACAGTTATCCGCATATTGAATGAGGTCCTGGCGACCGAGATTGTATGCGTTTTGCGTTACAAACGGCACTACTATATGGCCACCGGAATACACGCCCAGGCGGTTGCCGAGGAGTTTCTGGAGCACGCCAAAGAGGAACAAGGCCATGCCGATCTGGCGGCGGAGCGTATCACGCAACTGGGCGGCGAGCCCAACTTCAATCCCGAAGGAATGACGGGCCGCAGCCATTCCGAATACGCCGAAGGTAAGACCTTGCTGGATATGGTCCGGGAAGACTTAGTGGCGGAGAGAATCGCGGTCGAGTCGTACAGCGAAATCATCCGCTATCTGGGAAATGACGACCCGACTACACGGCGAATGCTCGAAACGATTATGGCTAAGGAAGAAGAGCACGCAGACGATATGAAGAAGATTCTAGAGAACTTAAGTGAGAAGTTTCGTCCCGAGAAATCCAGCCACGAGACGAAGAACGGCTAAGATGACGCTATTTGGTCATTTTTGAGCGGGCAGGAGACGGCAGATGGAACCATCGCGTTACGCGCACCAGAACTCAGATGAGAGGCCACGGATCCTTATTGTGGATGACGATCTGTCGCTGCGAAAGATTCTGTATAGAATTCTCGAGAACGGCGGCTATGATGTGCTCGTCGGCCAGCAGCGGAGCAGAGGCCTTAACGATCTTCCGTAAATCCAGCCCTCCGGTAAACCTACTGGTCACCGATTACAACATGCCTGGGATGAATGGCTTGGAACTCGCGCGCGAATGCTCGGCGATTAATGCTGCCTTACCGGTGCTGTATGTTTCCGGCAACTGTCCGGAACCCGTTTTGCGCACGGAAATAGAGCAGCGAAAATGCGGATTTTTGGCTAAACCGTTTCGCAAAGAAGAACTTCTGCGCACCTGCAAGGAGATCCTGCTCATGGGGCCGGAGCCTGCATGGACAGCCGCGCAGGTAAGCTTATGAGTACGCTGAAGGAGTTTTTCAAAGAGTCCGATACGCAACTCGGAGTGTTCTATCCGAAGCACTACCTGGTTGCGGTGTTCCGGAATTTTAGGACCGCGCAGCAGGCGACTGGCGAAGTTGCGGCTGGCCGGATTCGCCGAGGATGAAGCGATTGCGGTAGCGGGCGCGGATGTCCTCGAACTGACGAAGGAAGAGACCGGGCCCGGAAGTTTCCTGATGCAAGCGATCTCCCGCTTCTTCGCTACCGAGCAGGTATCGCACGACAGCGACGTTCACTTGGCGGAACGGGGCGCGGCTTTCGTCGCTGTCCACTGTCCGCTGGCGAAAACCAAGGACGAGGCGTGGAAAGTGATCGAAATGGCGGGTCCATTGGCAGCACGCTATTACGCCAATGATGGAATCGAGCATCTGGCGGGCGATTTCGATACGAATTAACAACCATTACAAGGAGAAAACATGAAACCGAGTTCCACAGATCAGACTGGAAGGCACGCTCCACGAAGCGAAAGGCAAGATCAAGGAGAAGGCCGGGCAGGTGACCAAGAATCCGAATCTCGAGGCTGAAGGCCAGGCTGAGAAAATCGGCGGCAAAGTTCAAAAGAAGGTCGGGCAAATCGAGAAAGTGCTCGAGAAGTAACTTCCCTGAAAAACGGAACATGCTGATACTACTCATCGTTTTGATTTTGCTTTTTGGCGGCGGTTTCGGCTACTACGGCCATTCGCGCTGGGGCGCCGGCGGCGGCGCGGGAGTCGGCTTGGGAACGATCCTGGTGATTTTGCTGATTGCGTACCTGCTGGGGATTTTCCACTAAGCTAGAAGCTCTCATGCACCGCATTACTGCCGTGGGTGTGCTCGGGCTGACGGGGCTGTTAACCTCGCCCCTAATTCTTAGTCAGAGCACGCCCACGCAGGCCCCGGCGCAACCTCAGAGCACGGAAAGCCGGTTAAAGGATGCGCTGACGGACATCGCACTCCTCAAACGCGTTGTACGGGAACAGGACCGGCGAATCGCGGATCTGGAGAAAGCTTTGCGGACGCTACAAGCGGCCGGCGGGCCGGAGCGGCCTCCAGTCGAGGAGAAGCTAAAAGTTCCCCCGAAGCCGCTAGCGGCACCCTGGCACAATCCACAGGCTTGGGCGAGGGTTGAAGAGGGAATGTCGCGCGCCCAAGTGGAGGACATCCTGGGCAAACCCACATCGGTAGACGCCGTGATCGACTATCAAACTTTGAACTACAAAGGCGAGACGCCTGCCGGCAATGTCCTGACAGGCAGTGTAAAGCTCACCGACGATCGGGTTACAGCCGTGAGCCCGCCGGATTTTTGAAGGAGAGCCCCCTCCCCATAGCCTCCCAAGTGTGGCAAACTAGAATCTTCCCGGGGAGCGTGGCATGGTAGGGCGGCAGATTCAGCAGTATCAGTTGCTCGAAAAATTGGGCGCGGGTGGCATGGGCGAGATCTATAAAGCCCTGGACACTCGCTTGAACCGCACGGTCGCGATTAAAGTATTGCCCAGCGCCAAGTCCGGAGATCCCGATCGCCGCCGGCGGTTTCTGCAGGAAGCGCAAGCCGCATCCGGCTTGAATCATCCCAGTATCATCACCATCCACGATGTCATTTCCGAGGGCGACACCGAATTCATGGTGATGGAGTACGTCCAGGGCAAGACCATAAACGACCTGATCCCCAAAGGCGGACTGCGCGTTCCTCTGCTGATCAAGTACGCGCTGCAAATGGCCGACGCGCTGAGCACCGCTCATGCCGCGGGTATCGTACATCGCGATCTGAAGCCGGCGAATGCAATGGTGACCGACAGCGGCTTAGTCAAGATTCTGGACTTCGGTCTGGCTAAGCTGACGGACCGCGGACCGGTGCCGGATACAGGCGACGATCGCACACGCACCATTGCCAACGTGGCGCCGATGACAGTAGAGGGATCCATTCTGGGCACGGTCAGCTACATGTCGCCGGAACAGGCGCAGGGCAAGAAGGTGGATACGCGTTCGGACATTTTCTCGTTCGGTGTGGTGTTGTACGAGATGGCAACAGGAGTGCGTGCGTTCGAAGGCGAATCAAGCCTGTCAACGCTATCGGCAATTCTGCGCGACGAAGCGAAGCCCATGTCGATGGTGGCCCCGGACGTGCCGCCGCAGCTTGAAACGGTGATCCAGCGCTGCTTGCGCAAGCTGCCTGAAGACCGCTGGCAGAGCATGAAGGAAGTGCAGACGGCCCTTTCGGCGTTGAAGCGCGAATCGGACTCCGGGTCGCTCTACACCGCGCGAGTGACGGCGCCGTCAGGGTCCTCCCCCAGCATGGCTCCGCCTTCGGGGAAGGCCAGTGCGGTTTCGGGGCTCACTGGTGCGTCGTCTTCCAATTCGAAGGCTCTGCTCGGGATTGCCGCGGTGCTGGTGGTGCTTTTGGCGGGCGGTGGCGGTGCATTTTTCATGATCAAGAAGCGCGCCGCGGCGAAAGTAGCCGCTGAACTGGCTGCGCACACGCCTCCACCGGCCCCGGTGGTAGTGCCCGAACCGGCGCCTCCACCGCCGCCTCCGGATACGACGCTCACTAACGACAACGTCCTGCAGATGGTGAAAGAGAAAGTGCCGACGGATCTAATCCTTAGCCAGATTCGCGCGGCGGACAAGACCAAGTTCGACTTGTCGACGCCGGAAGTAATTCGTCTGACCAAGGGCGGTGTCTCACCGCTCATCATCGAGCAATTGCGGAACCCGAAACGGGTGCCGCTGCCCCCACCAGCGCCGGCAAAGGGAAACACGCCGCAGAACGCCAAGCAAACTTCGCAACCGGCACAGACTGCCGTGGTGACGCCGATACCTACCCCGACAGTGACACCGACTCCGGTGCCGATCGCCACCAACCCCGCTGCCACATTAACGCCGACGCCGGCCCCGGCTCCCGTTCCTGTTCCTGTTGCGCCGCAGACCGTGAGTGTGATGGTGCCTGATGCCATGCCTTTCCGCATTACGCTGGCCGCTGACATTCCCGCAGACGCCGAAATGGGGCGGCCGGTGCGCTTTACGAGCACCGAGGATTTCAAAGTGAACGGGGTCACAGTGATTGCCAAGGGTGCGGCTGTCCAGGGCGAGATTTCGGATACCGGCAAGAAGAAGGTGTTCGGCATCGGCGGGTCCAAACTCAGCTTTAAACTGACGAAGGCGGACGGCGCAGGCGGACGCCCGATCACTGTCCGTGCCTTGGCGGCGCGCAAAGCCGATGGTGTCACGCAGCGACCCGCCGACAACGGGCAGAAGACGGGATCGAAGGACATCGCTGCCGCCCAGGGGTCGCAGTATATCGGCTACATCGACGGCGAACAGTCGCTTACGGTTCCGAAGTAGCCAGAGGCTGCATCAACTCAAAACATTGGCGCGCGATTTCCCACTCTTCTTCGGCGTGGATCACGAGCACTTCTAGCTTGGGCAGGACTCCAAGCTGTTGAGTAACTTTCGCACGCAGAGGTGCGCAGTTTTCGCCTACGCCTCCGGTGAACACTAAGGCGTCGGCTCCGCCCAGCACCGCTAGCATCGAACCGATTTCGCGGAGCAGACGGTGGGTATAGATGTCAAACGCCAAACGGGCGCGCGAGTCGCCGCGATCGATCGCCGCTAGGATCTCGCGCATGTCGGCGGAGACGCCGGAGATGCCTAGCAATCCCGATTGCTCGTACAGAATATCGTCGAGCTGATCGGCAGTGTAGTGGTGCTCCCGCAACAGATAAACCAGGATGCCGGGATCGATAGAGCCGCTGCGCGAGCCCATCATCAGGCCATCCAGCGGCGTGAAGCCCATGGTGGTGTCGATACTTTTTCCGTCGCGCACGGCGGCAAGAGACGCTCCGCTGCCCAGGTGACAGGTGACGACGCGCAAACCGGACGGGTCGCGGCCGAGCAGTTGAGCCGCGCGGCGGGAAGCGTAGCCGTGGCTGATGCCGTGAAATCCGTATCTGCGGATCCCGGCCTCGTACCAAGAGTAGGGACCTGGATAAACGTAGGCTTCGGGCGCGAGTGTCGCGTGAAAGGCCGTGTCGAATACCGCGATCTGCGTCATCTTTGGCCCGAAGTGCTGCTGCAAAACGTCGACGGCTTTGAGTGCCATGCGATTGTGGGCGGGCGCGATGACAGTCTCTTCGGCGATGGCAGCGCGGACCTCCGGCGTCAGAATGGCGCTGGCACGAAAACGTCCTCCGTGAACGATACGATGACCCACTACGTCGACCGCGCCCGGCAGGGACTTCAATACCGGCTCGAATAACTCTACGATGTCAGCCTTCTCAACCCAGTCGACGTGCGTGCTCCACTGCGGTTGTGGGGGGGCTGCGTCAAGAGCGTCCTGGCGGAGATCGTCATACCAGCATTTCAGGCTGCTAGAACCCGCATTCACCACCAGGATCTTCATGCCGAGGGCCACTGCCAGTTGCGGATCTCCGGCATATCGATGCCATAGCGCGCGATGTATAGCTTGTGCTCGATCAGGTGTTCGCGAAGCTTCAGCTTGATATGGGCGGCTTTGCCCTCGAGCCCGGGGACGCGCGCGATGACATCGCCGGCAAGATGGTAACGATCGAGGTCGTTTACCACCGTCATGTCGAAGGGAGTGGTGGTGGTGCCTTCTTCCTTGTAGCCGCGAACGTGCAGGTTATCGTGGTTGTAGCGGCGGTAAGTTAGGCGATGGATCAGCCAGGGATAGCCGTGGAATGCAAAGATGGTCGGCTTGTCCTTGGTGAAGATGGCGTCGAAGGCGTCATCGGTGAATCCGTGTGGGTGTTCGCTGGCGGGTTGAAGGGCCATCAAATCCACTACGTTGACGACGCGGATCTTTAGGTCCGGTAGATGCTGGCGCAGGAGATCGACGGCGGCGAGAGTTTCGAGCGTAGGAACATCTCCGCAGCAGGCCATCACCACATCCGGCTCGCCGCCGTGATCGTTGCTGGCCCATTGCCAGATGCCCATGCCGTCTGTGCAATGGGCGACGGCGGCATCCATATCGAGCCATTGAGGTGAGGGCTGCTTGCCGATTACCACGACATTCACGTAGTTGCGGCTGCGCAGGCAATGATCCGCTACCGATAGCAGGCAGTTGGCATCGGGCGGCAGATAGACGCGCACTACGTCGGCCTTCTTATTCACGACGTGATCGATGAAGCCGGGGTCCTGGTGGCTGAAACCGTTGTGATCCTGACGCCAGACGTGGGACGTCAGCAGATAGTTCAGCGACGCGATGGGCGCTCGCCAGGGGATACCGAGTGTCACCTTCAGCCATTTGGCGTGCTGGTTGAACATCGAATCGATGATGTGAACGAAGGCTTCGTAGCAGGAGAAAAATCCGTGACGCCCGGTGAGCAGGTAGCCCTCGAGCCAGCCCTCGCATAGGTGTTCGCTCAGAACCTCCATCACGCGGCCGTCGGGCGCGATGTGATCGTCGTTAGGGAAAATAACGGCGGTGGAGGTGCGGTTGGTCACTTCGAAGAGCGCGTTGAGGCGGTTCGATGCGGTTTCGTCGGGCCCGAACACGCGGAAGTTTTGCGAGCCGGCATTCGCCTTCATCACGTCGCGCAGCATATTGCCGAGCACGCGGGTGGCTTCTGAGGTGGTCGCGCCGGGCTTCGCAACGGTTACGGCGTAATCGCGGAAGTCGGGAAGTTGGAGATCCTTAAGCAGCAGACCGCCGTTGGCATGCGGATTCATTCCCATGCGGCGCAAACCCTCGGGCGCCGCCGCGCGGACTTCGGGGACGGGGCTGCCGATGTCGTCGAAGAGTTCTTCGGGGCGGTAACTCTTCATCCAATCTTCGAGAATCTTGATGTGGGCGGGCTTTTCGGCTAGTTGCTCGAGCGGAACCTGATGCGCGCGGAAGGTACCTTCGATTTGGACGCCGTCGACGACCTTGGGGCCGGTCCAACCTTTGGGCGTGATCATGACGATCATGGGCCAAGTGGGACGCTTCCGAAAGCCCTTGTCACGCGCATCTTTTTGTATGGCTCGGATTTCGAGAACCACGTTTTCGAGGGTGGAGGCCATGGCTTGATGCATGGGCTCGGGCTCGTGACCTTCGATGTAGTAGGGGCGATAACCGCAGCCTTCGAGAAACTGTGTCAATTCTTCGCGCGGGATGCGGGCAAGAACGGTGGGGCCGGCGATCTTGTAACCGTTCAGATGGAGGATCGGGATCACCGCGCCGTCGCATACCGGATCGAGAAACTTATTGGAATGCCAACTAGCGGCGAGCGCTCCGGTTTCGGCTTCACCGTCGCCGATGACGCACAACGCGAGAAGATCCGGATTGTCGAACACAGCGCCGTGGGCGTGCAGCAGCGAATAACCCAGTTCTCCGCCCTCATTAATAGAACCGGGCGTTTCCGGGGCGGCGTGGCTGGGGATGCCGCCGGGAAACGAGAATTGCTTAAACAAGCGCTGCATCCCTTCGGCATCGCGCGTGATGTTTGGGAAGCGCTCGGTGTAGCTGCCTTCGAGCCAGGTGTTGGCGACCATGCCGGGACCGCCATGCCCCGGGCCGCAAATGTAGATCATGTTCAGGTCGTATTTCTGGATCAGGCGGTTGGCGTGAGTGTAAATAAAGTTCAGGCCCGGGGTGGTGCCCCAGTGCCCCAGTAGGCGCGGCTTGATGTGCTCGATGCGCAGCGGTTCGGTCAGCAACGGGTTGGCGTAGAGATAGATTTGTCCCACCGACAAATAATTCGCGGCGCGCCAGTGCGCGTCGAGACGGTGAACCTCTTCGGGAGAGAGAGGAGGGGGCATTGCCTTCATGCTAGCGCCGTTCGTATACTGCGTTGTAAGCGCAGCCGAACAAAGTGATGACGGACAAGACGTAGCTCCACACCAGCAAGGCGAGTCCTGCGCCGACGCCGCCGTAGAGCACGTTGTAATTGGCGATGTCGCGCAGATACCAGCCCACGGCCAAGGTGGAAAGCAGCCACAGAATGGTCGCCAAAATCGCGCCGGGAAGCACACCGCGAAAACTTTGTTTGCGGTTGGGGCCGAAGTAGTAAACCAGCGCCATGATGAAAACGATGGCGGCCAAGGCGATGGCGAAACTTAACGCTTGCCCCGCGAGATTGACCCAGCCGCGCAGATCGTCGTCGCCGCGCGTCAGTCCTAACCAGTAGATCAGCGAGCGGCGCGCGCGGTTGCCAAAAACGATCAGCGCGGAGGCCCCCAGCAACGGAATCGCCGAGGTCAGCACCAGCCACATCGCAACCGCGCGCTCCTTGACGAAGGAGCGTCCGCTGGGAATTTGGTAGATTGCCTGGAATCCCTCTTGCAAGCTCATCATCACGCCGGAACTGGCCCACACCGCAAGCACGACCGCGCCTACCAACAGCGTGGTTGGGACGGGTGCCCCGGACGGTGAACAGCGTACGCACCACGTCTTCGGTACCCGGCGGGATGACGTCGTAGAGCAAGCGGGCGATGGTGCGCGCTACGGCATCGGCGTTGGCTTGCACCAGTACCGCCGCGATGGTCGTGATGACCGGGAAGAATGCAAGCAGCGAAGAATACGCCGCACCCTTGGCGATGCCGAAGCAGTTCTCTTCATAGGAGACTTGGAAGGCGGCGCGCAGGCGGCTCCAGAAACGCGTGGCGAAACCCACATCGGCGATGTAGATGTTTGGCGAGGACGCCACCTGACCTCATTATCCCTGAGCCTAGACGCCGGCGGATGACGTAGAATGGACTCCCGAAGGGGGCTGAAGCATGACGTCCAACATTTTCCGAGGCGCGGTTCTGACGGCGGCTTTCGTGGGGATCGCCGGTGCAGCGGCGGTGCCGGTGTTCGAGGTGGATCCGTCCTGGCCCAAGGTTCCCGCGAAATGGAAGTTGGGCGACGCGTCGAGCGTCGCGGTGGACGCGCAGGATAACGTGTGGGTGCTGCACCGTCCGCGCACCTTGCCGGCCGATCAGTCGAAGATGGCCGCCCCTCCGGTGATGGTGTTCGATCGCGCCGGCAATTTCGTCAAAGGCTGGGGCGGCGCGGATAGCGGCTACGAATGGCCGGAGCGCGAGCATGGCATCCACATCGATTACAAAGGCTACGTGTGGATCGGCGGCAACAATTGTCCGGCCCGCGCGCTGCCTGGTCTGCAACCGCGCGGCGACGATCAGCTTTTGAAGTTCACGCAGGATGGCAAGTTCGTCAAGCAAATCGGCCACAGCACCCAGAGCAAGGGCAACGCCGATACCAACAACTTCCATCAGCCGGCCGACGCTGTGGTTTATGCGAAGACCAACGAGGTGTTCGTCGCTGACGGTTATGGCAATCATCGCGTCATCGTGATGGATGCGGACAGCGGCGCTTTCAAGCGGATGTGGGGTGCGTTCGGCAATAAACCGGTAGATAAGGACCAATGCCCGCCGCCGAGTTTGAATAGCGTTCCCGATGGGCCTGGACCCGATCAATTCAGCATCGTCCATGCGATCCGCGTATCGAATGACGGCATTGTTTATGTGGCTGACCGCGAGAACCGGCGTGTGCAGACCTTCACGCTGGCAGGGAAATTCATTCATCAGCTCGTGCGCGGGTCGGAACCGTTCGCTCGCGATCTGGCACTTTCGCCAGACCCTGACCAACAGTTTCTTTATGTGGGAGGCGGCACCGATATCGTGGTGGTCAATCGCAAGACCATGGAGATTGTGACCACCATTCAGGGCGGAGGCGTGATCGGCGGCGGCCATCAGATGCAAACGGATTCGAAAGGTAACCTGTATCTAGCGCTCACCAACCGCGGACTGCAAAAGCTGACGTTCAAGGGGATTTCAAAGAGCGGACAATAACAGAAGAATGCTGGGCGCGGGCGACACCATCGGCGATTACCAGATCCTAGCCGTCCTCGGCCAAGGCGGAATGGGCGCGGTCTATCGCGTGCGCAATCTTCTGTCGCAGCGCGAAGAGGCCATGAAGGTTGTGCTGCCGGGCGCGGACAACGAATCGCAGGCGGCAGAACGCTTCTTGCGCGAGATTCGTGTGCAGGCGAGCCTACGCCACCCCCATATTGCGGAATTGCGCACGGCGGTTCGCTCGGGTGAGCAGGTGCTGATGATCCTGGAGCTGATCGACGGCTGGAGCGTGAACGCAAGGTTGAGGCAAGGCCCACTGCCTTTTGAAACCGCATTCGGGATTACCGACGACGTCCTGGGGGCGCTGGCTTACGCCCACAAACACGGCGTGATTCACCGCGATATTAAACCCGCCAACATCATGGTGACGGCGAACGGGATCACCAAGCTGACCGACTTCGGAATCGCACGGTCGGCCACGGAAGACCGCATCACTCAGGCAAATATGGCGGTGGGGTCGTTGCATTATATGTCGCCGGAACAGATTCGTTCGAATACGGTCGACGAGCGCTCGGACCTGTATTCACTCGGCGTGACGGTTTACGAAATGCTCACGGGACGGCTGCCGGTGGAAGGCACAAGGGCGTATTCCGTGATGCACGCGCACTTGACAACCACACCTCCGTCGCCTGCGGAGTTGGTCCCTGGGCTGTCGAGAGAGATTTCGAACGTGGTGATGAAGGCGCTGGCAAAAACACCGGAGGAGCGCTTTGCCTCTGCGGAAGCATTTCAAAGCGCGCTGCGCGATGCTTTGTTCGGCGCGGATCTTCCAGCCACGGCGACGGTGGCATTGCAAAGCGGTGCTCCCCTTATCAGGGACTCAGAACTGGCGCAAGTGGAGGCGCGGCTCGCGACTGCCATTGGTCCGATCGCAAGGAACCTAGTGGCCAAGGCGGCTCGCCGGCATTCGACAGTTTCCGCGCTGTGTACACAGCTTGCCGAGCAGATTCCGGATCCGGCGGAGCGCGCGACTTTTTTAAGTTCGTTCGGATTGGGGTCCGGGCTGAAGCCGGCCGTGACTCCCCCGTCTTCTTCCCGGCAGATGGCCCGGCTCACCGCGGAAGAACTCGAACGGGCGCGCACGGCATTGGCCGGGTACATGGGACCGATGGCAGCGGTGATGGTGAAGCAGACGGCGCGGCGCGTGCGGTCCTTCGAAGAACTACGGGAGGCGCTCGCGGCGGAGATTGCGGACGAACGCAGCCGGGAGGAATTTCTCAAGCGGCTGCAGGCCTAGTTGTCCTGATCGCCCAGCATCTTCATCGCCGCGGCCAAGCTACGACGCATGCGGTTGAACGAGCCGGCGAGTTGCGCGATCTCATCGCGCCCTGTCACGGGTAATTCGGCGACATCCTGGCGTCCCAGGCTGATCTGATCCGCCATGTGTGAGAGCCGCCCTACGGGGCGTGCGATGGTGAAATAGACGGTTAGGTTCAACACCAGCAGGCTCATCAGGAAGATACCAATCAGGCTTACCAGCAATTCGCGGAAGGCATTCCGCGCGGCCGCTAACGGCACTGCCATCGGCACGGAAATGATCTGCGCCGCCACCACTTCGTTTAGTTTCCAGCCGAAGCCGTTCGAGGGGCCATAGACCGCCAGCATTGCGGCGGGAGCCTGCGCGGGCTGGCTGTGGCACACCAGACACGGTGCACCGGCGCGGATGGGCTGCGCGAAAAAGAGCGAAGGGCCGGTGGCCGATTCGCGCTCTCCGGTGAGTTGCTGCAAGCCGGGCGAGTTGCGGAAAGATGCGATGACATCGGCTTCCCAATCGACCGCACGGTCACGCAGGTTGGTGGGATTGAGCGACGCTTCCTTATAGGAATAATCGGGAAAACGGGCGCGCAGGTAGCCAAAGTTCTCGGTGGCGGCGAAGGCGGGCACGGTTTGGGGCAGGAAGACTTTGTCGCGATCTTCGAGCGGCGTCAGCAGCGGTTTCAACTGCACGTTGGTGTAGTTGCGTACGCTGCTCATGGCCTCCATCATCAGGCGCGCTTGATCGCGAACCTCGGTTCGCGCGTCGTCTTGGAGGCGGCGGTAGGTGAACCACCCAGCGACAGCAATCCCGATTCCAAAAACCAGGGTGAAGATCACGCTGAACTTGAGCAGAAGTCTCACGAGGAATAGTGGTGGGCCCGACAGAACTCGAATCTGTGACCTCCTGCGTGTCAAGCAGGCGCTCTAACCAACTGAGCTACGGGCCCCGGGACCCCCAATATATCATGCGTACCCGGAAAATCCGAAAAGTGGGCGCCCTCGTCGGGATTATCGTTCTCAGAGTGACTTAGGCCGCCAAGGCCTTCGCCGGTTCGGGCGTCTGCGCTTGCACGCTTGCGAGCGGCGGCCCGGAAAGTAAACTAGGAGTTACGTGTCTCGCGTCGCGTTACTCCTGCTTGCACTGAGGGCCGCCAGCGGTTTCCAGTCCAGTCCGCCCTCTCCCGGAGGGTCAGCGGCGGACCTGGCCAAAACCATTCGCGAGAATGGATTGGATCCCGCTGAATGTTATCGCGTTCGGGATCTGAGCTTTGTCAAAGACGATATCAAGCTGTACCTAAACGATGGCTATCTGATTTTTTCGAAACCGGTGCTGGGACAGCGGCTGGCGGCTGTGTTTACCACCGAGGTCGAAGGCGGCGATGGTGAGGCGATTGTGATCCCACCCACGCGCAGCGAGCGGCAATCGCTGGCTAGCTTCACGCAGTCCCCCAATCTGGACGAGCACCTTCGAGCCGTGCTTATAGTGGCGACGGAAAGTTCCGTGGAGCGGTTATTGCAGAGCCTGGAACACGCAGAGGGCGCGAAGAAGGTTCCCGAAATGGGGGCGGTGCTGGCCGAGCAGTGGGGTCCGGTTGTCGGCAACATTTCCGGGCCGATGCAAATGCGGCTGGTGGAAGACTTATGGTCAGCGCGAAGCCGGGAAACGGGGATGGTATTTTTCGCGGTCAGCGGAAAGACGCTGGGGAACTTCGATATTCTCTCCGACGCCCGCGCAAATCATCGGATGATGGTGCGGCAGCATGTCGAGCGCGAGGGACACGATGACTTCAATGTGTGGACAGATTTCATTCCGCGGCAATTCTCGCGCGAAGGCAACTCCGGCAGGCGCGGCTCCGGCGCCGGAATTCAAGCTGTCTCACTATCGCATCGATACGGAAATCGCCAGCGATTTGACGGTGAAGGCGGTCACGCGCGTGACCCTGCGGACAGGGCACGATGGCGTGCGGGTGTTTCCTTTTGAAATGGCGCGCGCGATGCAAGTGAGCGCAGTGCGAATCGACGGCGCGCCGGCCGAGTTGATGCGCGACGATTCGCAGCGCGGCCGCATCACCGGTAACGGCGAAGAGTTCGAGTTCCTGGCGGTGGCGCCGGCGGACCTGGCCCCGGAGAGCGAGCATGAATTCGAATTCGAACATCAAGGCAATGTGATCGCCACGCGTGGGGACGGAGTTTATTTCGTGAGCGCGCGCGGTTCCTGGTATCCCCACATGGCCGGGCAGTTCGCCACTTTCGATCTTACGTTCCGCTATCCCAAGCGCCTGACGTTAGTGGCCGGCGGCGATGCAGTGGAAGACCGCATCGACGGCGACTGGCGCATCACGCGGCGCAACATGACGGTGGCGGTTGCCGCTGCTGGGTTCAACCTGGGCATGTACGAAAAAGTGGCAGGCACAGTCGGCGGGCGTCAACTATGAGGTTTACGGAAACCGGAATCTGGAAAGGGCTTTGCGTCCGCAGGCGATGTTTTCGACTCCTGACGCCGCCGGCGCGCCCAATGGGTTGATGCGCCCGCGTGGTACCCGCCCTCCGGAGACGGCAGTGCCGGTGGTGATCCCGCCCGATCCTCTGGCGAGATTACGCACGGTGGCAGGCGATGTTGCCGCATCACTCGAATTTTTCAGCGGACTGTTCGGGCCTCCGGTCATGAAGACGCTGACGGTGGCGCCGATCCCAGGCACCTTCGGGCAGGGCTTTCCGGGACTGGTTTACCTTTCTACCTTTGCGTACATCGATCCGTTGTCGCGGCCCGCGGCTTTGCGCAGTGCGCGCGAGGAGGTGTTTTTCTCGGACTTGATGGTTCCGCATGAAGTGGCGCACCAGTGGTGGGGCAGCATCATTGAGTCGCGGCGGATCGAGGATGAGTGGCTGCTCGAAGCGCTGGCGAATTATTCTTCCCTACTGTGGCTGGAGAAAAAGAAGAGCGTGAAGGAAATGGCCAGCGTACTTAACTCCTACCGCACGGAGTTACTAAGCAAGGACGCGGACGGGGCAGTGTATGAAGCGGCCGGTCCTATTATATGGGGCGAACGCCTGCCGGGCTGGCCGAATAACGGCGCCTGGAGGGTGATCAGCTACGGCAAGGGCACCTGGATTTTGCACATGCTGCGACGGCGCATGGGGGATGACGCGTTCTTCAAACTACTGGCGGAGTTGCGGCGCCGCTACGAGTTCAAATCGGTTACCACCGCGCGATTTCATGGCGCTGGCGCGCGAGTTGCGGCCGAAGGGCATGGCTCCGGAAGTGATCGACACGTTCTTCGAGAACTGGGTATATTCGACTGGGATTCCGGCTCTGAAGCTGCGCTACAGCGTCAAGGGAGTGGCGCCCGCGGTGAAGCTTTCCGGGACTGTGGGGTCAATCCGGGTGCAGGCGACGATTTCGCGCTGGACACGCCGGTGGAAGTGCAGTTCGCCAAGGGCCCTCCGCAAACGATTTGGGTGCGGACGGCGGGCGACGAACGGAACTTCACGGCTAACCTGCGGCAGATCCCGACGCGCGTGGTGATTCCGGACGAAGTTTTGAAGAAGTAAAGCGGCGTCAAACCTCATACGGAATGCGACAATAGTAACTGGAAATGGTTTCCTACGGCATTTACTACGCGCTGGGGTTGTGCGCAGCGGGAGTCGTGGTCACATGGCTGCTAAGCTGGCCGTTCGCCATTCCCTTTTACCTGCTGGCAGCATTCTGTCTGAACTTTTTTCGCGACCCGGATCGCGAGGTTCCGGCGGGGCCATATGCGGTGTCACCGGCGGATGGAAGAGTAATGGCGGTGATAGCGGACGATGCGGGCGGGCATCGCATCAGCATCTTTCTGAATGTGTTCGACGTACATGTGAACCGCACGCCGATTGGCGGGAAGGTCGCGTGCGTGACTTATAAGAAGGGCCAGTTTCTGGTGGCGAGCAAGGAAGATGCCAGCGCCGCCAATGAGCAGAACGTGATTACCGTGGATGGAGTGATCGACGGGCATCCGACGCGCGTGGTATTCAAGCAGATTGCCGGACTGATCGCGCGGCGTCTGCTGTGCTACGTCAAGGCGGGCAGCGTGGTGGAGGCGGGCCAGCGTATTGGCCTGATGAAATTCGGCTCGCGCATGGATGTAATTCTGGGGCCGGAGTGGGAAGTATTGGTGAAAGCCGGGCAGCGGGTGACCGGCGGATCGGGCATTTTGGCCCGCTTTAAAGGAGCCGCATGACCAAGCAGAGCTGGCGCGACCGATTGATCGATCCGCGCTCGCCGGACCGCCGTCCCCGGCGCGCGGCCTATGCATTGCCGACGATGTTCACGGCCGGCAATGTATTTCTGGGTTTTTACGCGCTGATCGAAAGCTTTCAAGCCTCGATGGCGATGATCAACGATGCGGCCGCTGCGCCGCACCACTTTCAAAACGCCGCGGTGGCGATTGGATGGTCGGTATTTCTGGATGGGCTGGATGGACGGGTCGCGCGCTTGACGAATACGGTAAGTGACTTTGGGCGCGAAATGGATTCTCTGGCCGACTCCCTGAGTTTTGGCATCGCGCCCGCCGTGCTTGCATTTTTCTGGGGCGTACAGTTTGTCGATCCCGCAGTGGATCCCAGAATCCTTGAGTATTTGCGTGACGCCGGCTACTTCGTGGCGTTCCTGTTCCTGCTATGCGGAGCGGCCCGTTTGGCGCGCTTCAATATTCAGAAGAACCCCATTCCGAAAAATCCAGGGCGTCCGGACCGGAAATATTTCGTGGGCCTGCCCATTCCGGCCGCGGCTGCGGCGGTGGCGGCGGTGATCTACGCGGCAGGAAGCGAGCCGGTCCATTACTGGATCATTTCGGTATTGTGGCTGGCTATGCTGGGACTGCTGTCGTTCCTGATGGTGAGCACTTGGCGTTACCCCAGCTTCAAGGATTTGAGTCTCACTCACCCACGCTCGCCGCTGACAATTGTTTTGATGGGCGTGCTCATTTTCCTGGTATGGAATTTCTCGAAGCCGGTGCTGCTGGTGCTGGCAGTGAGTTATGTCGGCGTCGGCATCGCGATTCGCATTGGCGGCAGCATACGGCGGCGATTGCGGCCGCATCGCGCAGCCTCCGCAAGAACCGGAGCACCAGGTTGGCTGAGAAAACAGTGCGTTCGCGGGTGGCGCTGGTGGGCGGCGATTCGCTGCTGGCCAAAGAAGTGCGTGAATTGCTGGAAGCCGCGAAGCCCTCGCCGCATATCGAATTGATTTCAGCGGCTGCCGAGAATGCCACCATGCTGGGAGTGGACGATGAAGAAGTGCTGGCGCTGGTACCGCTCACCGCGCAGAGTTTGGCGGGGTCAAAGGTGGCGTTTCTGGCGGGATCGGAAGCATCCAGCCGGAGGGCTTTAAAGCTCAACCCGGCGGATGGGCCGGTGCTGATCGATTTGACCGGAGCCCTGGAAGAACAGCCGCACGCGCGCTTGCGGGCTCCTTCAGCCGAGCCGACGCGTTCCCTGCCCGAGCCCGGTTTGATTCCCGTGATCGCGCATCCGGCGGCGATTGCCTGCGCGATGCTGCTGGCGGGCCTGGCAAAGATCGGCAACGTGCGACGTTCCATCATCCATGTGTTCGAGCCGGCCAGCGAGCGCGGCAAAAAGGGTCTGGATGAATTGCGGCAGCAGACAGTGGGTGTGCTGTCGTTTCAGAAGCTGAAGACTGACGTATTCGACGCGCAGTTGGGGTTCAACCTATTGGCGCGCTACGGCGAAGAAGCGGAGGAGCCGCTCGAGGGTGTGGAAGAGCGCATTCTGCGTCATGTGGCGTCCCTGTTGGCTCTGTATCCGGCGATTCCCATGCCGTCGCTGCGGCTGATTCAAGCTCCGGTATTCCACGGCCACAGCTTTTCCATATGGGTGGAGTTTGAAGAGAATCCAGGTGCGGCGGCGCTGGCCGAAGGTCTGGCTGCAGCGGGTTTTGACGTACGGTCCGACGATCCACCCACGAATGTCAGCATCGCCGGAATCAGTGGGCTGAGCGTGGGCGCGATTGCCGTGGATCCGAATCAAGCGCGGGCGTGCTGGATGTGGATGGTGTCTGACAACTTGCGGCTCTCGGCCGAAAACGCGCTGGCGGTGGCGAAAGGTTTCCTGCGATGAGAGTTGTTTTGGCGTGCGCGATCCTGCTCGTATCCGCCTGTGGATATCATACCGGCGGGCACGCGGATCTGGTTCCGAAGACTGTCCACACGATTGCAATTCCGGCATTCAGCAATGCCACCACGCGCTACAAACTGACGGATCAACTACCGGAAGCCATCGCGCGCGAATTCATTGCGCGTACGCGCTATCGTATTACTTCTGATCCGGACAGCGCGGACGCGGTACTCAACGGCAGCGTTCTGACTTATACTTCGTTTCCCACGGTATTCGATCCCACCACGGGCCGCGCGAGCGCCGTTGAGGTGCACGTCACCATGCGCCTGGATTTGGTGGAACGCGCCACCGGCAAGAAACTTTACACACGTCCGAACTTCGAGATGCGCGAGCGCTATCAGATTTCGATCGACCCAGCAGCGTTTTTCGAGGAGAGCGATGCCGCGCTGGCGCGCGCCAGTGAGCAGACGGCGCAACAGGTGGTGTCCGCGATTTTGAATAGCTTCTAGCGCCGGCACAAATGACGCCAGACCAATTTCTAACTAGTCTCGAAAAGAACGGACCAGCTCCGGTGTATCTATTTCTAGGACCGGAGCCGTACCAGCGGGAACGCTGTCGGCGGGCGTTGCTGGTTGCAGTCCTGGGCCCATCGCCTGAGGATCGAGACAGCGGGCTGACACGGGTGGATCTGAGCGAGGTTCCGCTGGCGGCGGCGCTCGATGACGCTCGCGCGCTGTCGTTATTCGCATCGCGGCGCGTGATTTGGATCGGTAGCGCCGAGGCAGTGTTGCCGCGCGGGCGTGCGGCCGCTGCCGAATCGGACGAAACCGGGGACGCCGGCGATGGGGATCAACTCTCAGCATATCTGCGTGAGCCTACGCCGGGAACGGTGGTGGTTCTCGAATCGAGCCGCTACGGTTTCGAAGGCGAGGACAAGACTCGGATCGAGAGAGTCCAGAGATACTTTGCTGCGATACCGGCGCAGGTGGAGTTTCGTCCGTTCTCGCCCGAGGCCGCTCGGTCACTGGCACAGACGTTGGCAAAGCAGGCGGGATTACAGCTGGGATTAGCGGAGTTGGCACTGCTGCTCGATGCCACCGGCGGTGACGCTTCGCGAATCGCGGTCGAGATTGAAAAACTGTACTTGTTCACTGGCGGCTCGCGCAAAGTGACAGCGGACGATATTGCGGCACTGGTGCCGGACGCGCAAGCCACCACTATCTTCGCCCTGGTAGCGGCGTTGGGAAGAGGTGACCGCACCCGCGCGCTCGAAACACTGGACACATTGGCGCGTGAAGGCGAGTACATGCCTCTGGCCTTGACCTTTCTAGCGACGCAGTTCCGCACGGCGCTGACGGCGCGCGAAGCGGGCTTACGCAGCGCAAGTCAGATTCAAGCACACTTCAGCAAGCTAGGCGCGCGTATGTGGCCGGAGCGTGCCCGGCAGATCGAGCAAACGGTGGGCGCGTTTTCGAAAGGTAAACTGGAACGCGCGGTAGGGAAATTGTTTGAAGCGGACCGCGCGCTTCGTGACGCGCGGCCCGACGACCGGATCGTAATGGAAGAATTGATTTTGGCCCTGACTGCGGCCTGAGCTAGTTCGCCTTCAGCTCCGCATAAACCTGGCCCACGAAGCGGTCTTCCGTCATGCCCACTTCCTTGATCTTGGAGGCGAACTCCGCTGCCGGCTTGGCCGCGATCACTTCGTCCTGGCTCTTGCCCTGCTTGATCAGATCCGCCACTTTTTTATGGACTGCGATGACGATATCGCGGTGCGCCATCACGGCGTTGCGATCGACCATTGGCCCGTGACCGGGCACGATGCGTGTATTCGGATCGGAGAGTGCGATCACCCGCGACAGGCCGTCTTCGAGACCACGGAGTGACCCGCCGTTGGCGCGATCGATATTGGGGAACTGCACCGAGCGGTAAAAGTCGCCGGTCATGATAATGTCGTCGTTCACAAACTGGACGATGGTGTCGCCGTCGGTGTGCGCGCGCGGAATCGCGTAAACGTGCACTTCTTCGCCATCCATATTGAACGTCAGCGTGCCCGTATAGGTGAGCAGCGGGAGTCCCGCGGCTGGCATCGGCGTTCCCGGCTGGCCGTTCGGACCCGGATTGGGATGCGCCAGGCGATTGCGCAACTCGGGACGCGAGATGATGGTGACGCCCATCTTGCCAAAGTTCTCGTCCCCACCGGTGTGATCGCCGTGGACGTGCGTGTTGATCATGAACCTGATCGGCGCGCCGCCCGAAATCTCTTTGATCTTCGCCGCGATCTTGCTGCTGAGCGGCGCGAACTGGCTGTCCACCATGAACACGCCGTCGGGACCGGTAAGCACGCCAATGGTTCCGCCCTGGCCCTCAAGCGTGTAGAAATTGTCGGCCAGTTTGGTGGCCTTGATCTCCACCTTGGAAAAGTCCGGCTGTCCCTGCGCGAGCGCGAACGCGGCCGTTGCGGCCAACGCAGCCAGCGCGAAATAGGTACGGTGTATCGTCATGTTATTTCCCTCCATCGTCCAGGTATCATAACAGTTCATGCCCACGCGGATACAGGCACCCCCTGCCAAGCCTGCGCCGCTCCCTCCGGCGCTGGTTCTGACGTTCGCGACGGGCTGCGGCCTGGCGGTCGGCAACATCTATTACGCGCAGCCGCTCACGCGCGTCATCGGCCGGGAATTTCACGTGGGCGACGCGCAGTCCGGCACCATCGTGACGCTGACGCAACTGGGCTATGTGTTCGGACTGTTCCTGCTGGCTCCTTTGGGCGATTTGCTGGAAAACCGCAGGACTATCACGGTCATCTTTTCAGGCGCGGTGCTCTCGGCGCTGGCGATGGTATCTGTGAGATCATTTTCGGCGCTTCTCGCCGCTTCCTTCGCACTGGGATTCAGCAGCGTCATCGCACAAATGCTAGTGCCGTTCGCGGCTCACCTGGCGC
Source organism: Bryobacterales bacterium (assembly GCA_963745995.1). Classification (GTDB taxonomy): domain Bacteria; phylum Acidobacteriota; class Terriglobia; order Bryobacterales; family Bryobacteraceae; genus Palsa-187. Next base: position 218,735 of record CAVUZF010000003.1, on the reverse strand, counting down.
CGCCCGAGAAGCGCGGACAGATTGTCGGCAAGGTCATGAGCGGCCTGCTGATGGGCATCCTACTCGCGCGGGCGTTCGCGGGAATCGTTTCGGGCGCCTTCGGCTGGCGAACCGTATACATCGCGTCGGCAACTTTGGTGGGGGCCATGATCGTGATCTTGCGGCTCCGCCTGCCACAACGCGCACCGGCGCTGCAGCAGAGCTACGGTTCGTTGATCTTGTCGCTGGCGAGGGTCTTTCGGACACAACCGGTTTTGCGAAGGCGCGGAATCTACCAGGCGTGCATGCTCGCGACTTTTAGCATCTTTTGGACCGGTATCACGTTTCTGCTCTCCGGGCCAAGGTGGCATTTTTCACAAACGCAAATCGGGCTGTTCGCGCTGGCGGGTGCGGCGGGCGCGCTATTCACTTCCGTCGCGGGGCACTGGGCCGACCGTGGATACGGCCGCTGGATCACTTGTGTCGCGTTGCTGTTGGCAATTGGAGCGTTGGCGTTGACACTGCTGGAAAATCAATTGTGGGCCCTGGTGGGCGGGGCGATTTTACTGGATCTCGCCGTGAATTCCAACCTGGTTACGGGACAGCAGGCTATTTACGAATTGAACGCCGCCGAGCGCAGCCGCATCAATACTTTATTCATCGCCATGTTCATGAGCGGCGCCGCGGTAGGGTCGGCGCTGGCAGGACTGGCTTACACTCACGGCGGCTGGAGGAGCGTAGTGTTCACCGGCGCGGCATTCCCCACGGTTGCGTTCTTCTACTGGCTCACGGAGGCTTGAATCAGCCTTCGTCCGCGACGGCGCGCAGGACGAAAACGCAAAAATCTTCGATCCCTCGAACCCTTTGTGTTAAAATGAGTTACAAATCGGGCCGTGGCGCAGCCTGGCTAGCGCGCTTGCTTGGGGTGCAAGAGGTCCCGGGTTCAAATCCCGGCGGCCCGACCAAAGTCTACAAAGACTTACAGCCACTAGACCTTTCCAAACCCCTTGTCTGGACCCCAAAAATCACGATATGGTGCGCTTGTGCTCGCGATGTCCGGCAGTGAGACAGTGTATCCACCGCCACGGAACCTGACATTCCCGAAGCGCTGGGGATTCGCCTGACCGGCGTCGGAGACCCGGACCAGATCCTCGAAGTGCGTCGACCGCGGCTGCCGACCTTCGGCCACGACCCTAGCCAACGGGGCGAGCATTTATGAATCCCGTCGAGAAGGCTATGAATCCATTCCATGCTTAGAACGCCTGGAATCGTCGTGGCGCTACGTGGCATGGCCCAAGAGATGCTGGCTAAAATTCAAGGAGCACAGAGCATGCAAACCTCTCAATTTATTCGAACTGGAATGATAGTGGCTGGATTAGCGGCGGCCTTTACCCAACACTTGAGCGGCGCCACTGAACAACCGGCTGAATATGACGAAGGAGTGCGGCCGGTAACTTTAAAACCGATCAGTCAGAGTAGATTGGGGGGCGAAGGCGGAAATGAATGGCTTCTCGGTGGCGCGTTAGCGGGAATTGTTCTTCTCGGCTTAGGAGGGTTGGTGACTGCAAAGCTGATCAAGTAGTGCCGGCCTTGACAGCGGATCCGATCCGCGCGGTCGGTTGTTTTCGTCTTGTCGCAGTTTCGAGAATCCAGAGCGAAATCACAGGGTGGACGGACGGATGGGGCAACTTGTAGGGGCCGACACCCCGGCTTCTACCTTGTAGACGCTTCCGTTTGGCGCGTATGTAATCACGGTACCCTCCCATGCGCCGAAATCAACCGGCATCCAGAGCGGAACGCGTACGTTATACATCTGCGTAGCAGTTGACGCCCGAACATAGGTGCGGGTGATCTGGGCCAGCCGGTAACACAGAAGGTTGCCGTCGCCGTCAGTTCCTGCAAAGCCAGGAGTAGTGTAGGCGGCCCCGCAACCCATCAAGTCGATGCCTTTGAGTTTTCCGCTCAGCGGCATAAACCGGGTTAGCGTATCGAGCCGGATGTTCTCCATGCAAAACTCAACGCCCGCTCCGCCTTGGCTAAAAATGGGTGTTTGAGTGACGATTCCGCTCCTGTAGGTTTTGGTCGCAGCATAGGGCAGCTTTTGCGCAAATCCGTGCGCCAGAATTTTCAAAGAAGCGTCCCCACCGTATGCATCCGCCCTCTGCCGAGCCCAGGCAATCGGCCAGTCGATGGGGGTCTTGTCGTCGACTTCCAGGACCTCGTTACCCGTGGGCCTGCCACCGAGCAGCCGTACATCGCGGACGATCAGATCCCCGCATACAAGTTCCTCCCCAAAAAGGCTTCGATCGAAGTCCATCGTCTCCTGCACTACTACGCGTAATTGCTAACACAAACGGCTCCGGGAGATGCTTAATTCCGAAACCATAGCATCGCCAGAGCCAGACGAACCACAACACTAACGCGTGCAGCATGTCGCATGGTGAGGGACGGCGTACCGACTAGGTCAGGCCCAAGCGGCGACTTGAGGGAACCCTAGGGCCAGTCGATTTTGCGACATGACGATTGACATTTTTCCTGAGAGATTGTCTACTTAAAAGGCGTCCGCGACGATCTTGGAACTCGAACACATAGCGGGATGGATTGCCGGCTCGGTTCTACTGGCAGCCGGCGCTTTCCTCATTGGGTATGCCCTAGGACTCAGGGCCGGAGCTCATAGATCCAATCTGGCCAAAGATTTACGCATTTCGGCACAGGGACAACGAATTGCACGGTTAGAGAAGGCCCTCAGTGTTGAGCCCAGTCCGATGCGCCGCAAAGTTCAAGCAGACGAGCGGAATCGGTTTAATGGAGTCACAGAGCCGCAGCCTCATTAGATGAACGAGAGATCCCTTCTCGTTCCTGGCTTCTTCCAAGTGGAAATCCGGGTCGGAGCCTAAAAAAAGGAAAACCGAAGGGCCTCCAGGATGGATAATTTGGGGAAACCCCGGGTGTGCTGTTCGGCCAGGGGAGGCGCGGTTGTTGCCCGTGACCAAGTCTTTTAGAGTCGTCACAACAAATCCCCTTTTCGTCATCAACAATGGGAACGGCATCTTCCTTGCCGCAGTAGTAGAATCGACAAAGGAAGAAAATACCTATGACCCATTTCCCATCCGCGCACTGGCGGGCTGCAATTCTGCTTGCAGCCTCGGCGTCCTTCATCGCATATGCTCAATCGCAGCTCCCTGCGGACCTTGATTCTCAATCGCGGGCTCGCCTGCCGTATTTGAAGAAGTCCGACATGGACGCGAAGGGCCAGAAGATTTTCGACACTCTACCCGGCGCCGGCAAGGATGAGATCCTCCGCGGCCCTCTCGCATTCGCTTCCTATAACCCTGCGGTCGGGCAAGCGCTGCATGATCTCCATGACGCCGCCGTGCCTGGCGGAACGCTCGATCCCCACACGCGTGAACTCGCGATTCTGGTCGCCTGCCGCGAAACCAACTACAACCTCGAGTGGAACGCACATGAGGCCATCGGTCTCAAGGGTGGACTCGACGCCAAGTTGATCGACGTCGTTCGATACAACCGCCCGCTCGCCGGTTTGAATGAAAAAGACGCCACCGTCATCCGTTTCGGCCGCCAGATGCTCCATGACAAGAAAGTCGATTCGGCCACCTTCGCGAAAGCTGTTGAATTGTGGGGCAAGCGCGGCACGATCGACATGGTGGCCGTGATGAACACTTATGCTGTGAGCGGCTATTTTGCCATCGCCGTCGATGAGCACTCTCCCGCAGGCAAGCCCGAACTTCCGGCGCTAAAGTAAGTTATCCCAGCAAATTTGTTCTCACGCAAAAGCTCGCCGTGGCCCATCGCATACAGCGAGAATTTTACGCTAGTGGATGGCCCGCATAATGTTTTGTTACCGGCAAGCTTAACTCCGCTTTTCCATTGCGTCGTCAGTCCGCCAGCGGATTCGGTCGCATCTGGAACTTCACAAGCTTAGGCGTAGTCCCCTTGCCGCCCTCCATGTGGAATGGCGCTCGCGTCGAGATAGGAGTATAGATGCCCTTCCCTTTCCAACCGCCGTTCGGATTATCGATGCGTCCATCCAAGCCTTTCGCGTAATACCCCATGGGGTACGGTACGCGCAGCGTCATGAACTTGCCGTCCACCAGCGCCAACAATCCTTCTGAAAGATTGCCGGTTGCCAGCGGCACATCCTTGCCGACGCCCAGCATATCGAAGCGGTCAACGAAGTTATAGTAGGCTGAATCCGCGCTGCCATTCTCCACCGCGCCCTTATAGTTCGGACCAGGGAACGTATACAGCGTCCAACCTTCCGGGCAATGTTGTCCGGTCGCCGCGGCTGGGCCGTTGAGCGGGCCCTTGCATTTGCTGCGATCGAAGCTCGCGTATTGTCCGCTGGAGAGCACCGTCCAGACGACGCCCTTGCTGTCGACGTCCATGCCACGCGGGGCGAAACCCTGCGCCTTCGCTTTCGGATTGTTCCACGGCACCTCGTAGTACTCTGCCAGCGCTGTCTCCGGCGGATGAGATCCCGGGTTGAAACGAACCAGCGCGCCGGGCATTCCCAGAACCGATCCCCACACCGAACCGTCCGGCGCCGGCGAGTCGCCGTAGAACGACACGTTGATGCGCTTGTCCTTGGTTGGGTCCGCCGGTTGATTGGGTTCAGTGTAGGCGTCGCGCTTCCCGTTCCCGTTGTAATCGAGGACGAACGCGCTCCAGCCTTGCGCTTTCTTCTCGTCATGGGTCTTGTCCCAGATCTTGGTATCGAACCAGCCTTCGACGCCGGCAGGCCCGAATGAAGACCACAGCACATCGTTGTTATCGAAATTCACATGTCCCCATGTGAAGCAAGTATCGATGGTCGTCGTCTCTTGTGTTTTTGGATCGTAGAGTTCCAGTCCACGGTCGCCCCGAGTGATCGGGAACAACTTTGCCGAGGGATGGTCCGATCCCGCCTCGCACCATGCCGGCGATTCCGGCTTACGGACGCGCGCGGCGGCCCACACGCGTGCCTGCTTATCCATCGAGAAGCTGTGAACCGAGGTCTGGCTGTTCCAGATCACCTCTTCACCCCAGTAGGGCGACGGGGCCAAGGGCGGCGTGTCCGCGGAGCTCGGCGTGTGCGGATCGCGAACCGTCAATTTTATTTTGCTGGTGGCGGTGTGTGCCGGGTCGAGCACGGTCAGATAATCGCCACTCTCTTCGAGCGCTCCGTAGATGGGGCCGTTGGGATTCACTGTGGGATTTCGCTTGTCGCTTGCGATAGAGTCATGCAAATAGACTTTGGGATCAGCCCAGTCCCAAAGAGTGACCACCACGTTCCGCTCTTTACCTTGCGGGCGCGAAGGTGCTGCCGACGGCAGTTCTCCATGGGCAATGCGGTCGCTCCAGTCCGCATACATCGCCAGCGCGCGCTGACGGCCGACCTGCGAGAAGCGTGCACTCATCCCACCGCCCGCTTGGCCGGCTTTAATGCGGCGGTCCCACGCGGCGCTCGAGTCACGGGTCTGGCTGAGAATGCTCTGCGGGATCTCGCGCGTGGCCTTGTCCCCCATTTGATGACAGCCCGTGCAGCCGTCCGTGTTGACGATCTGACGAATCCAATCGCCCTGGCTCTTGACGCCGGGAGCGATGCCGTTTCCGCTTGGCCCGGTACCGGGGAAATCGGTCTTGGGCGGCACCTGCAGTAGAGAGAACCAGTACAGCGCGGGATAGTATTCAACGGCAGCCTTCTTGTCCGGCGCTACGACTGCTTTTAAGTTCAGGGTAGCGCCTGGGTTGGCTTTCACCTTCGGTGAATCCACTAGCCCGTAGCCGCGAACCCATACGCTGTAGCTCGCCTTCGGAAGATCCGGCACCAAGTAGCGCCCCATATCATCGGTGACGACGATCTTGACTAGTTTAGTCGGCAGTTCCGTGGTTTCGGCGATCACCCACACGCCGGCTTCCGGTCCCTTAGCGCTGGTGACTACACCGCTGATATCGTCGCCATCGTTCTTCGGCGCGCCAGGCACTTGTTGGGCGGCGCCTCGGCCCAGCCACACAGCAAGGAAGATCCCCGCCGCGATTCCCGCGATGCCAAAATACTGCAACTTTGTTCTGCCCATGTTCGTATCACCTTTCGTCGGTTCCAATTCGAATCGATGGTTTCCACGGGCCAGTATACATCTGTTGAGGAATCCCGGCTGATCCCCCGATGAACTAACCCTGTCTGGCAAAGGACGATGCCAGCATCGGTCGCACCCTCGAACCGGTGGATCTGGCCGATGCCGTCGAATTCGATCTGGACTCGGCGCGCTCGAACATCCAACGAGCGCGGCCCGGCATGCCCGTGCTCGAAATCTCTTCGAAAAATAGCGTAGGCATGATCGAATGGTTGCGGCTTCTGGCGTCCGCCGGGAAAGGCCTCGAGTTACGCTGACGAAGCAGATGCCGACGCCAGCCTGCGCCGTAGCTCGATAGTCTGGCCGCGGTGGCAAAGCAGACACAGGGTACGCAAGTTCTCCAGGTCGCACTCGCCGCCACCTTCCGCGACAGCCAGGATATGATCGGCGTCCCACAGACTCTTGCGGCTGAGCCTCTTGAGTCCCCATTTGGCGAGAAGTCGCAGCCGGTGAGTCCCACGAGAACGCCGCAGCTCGCCATAAGCCGCGCGGGTGTCAACGCGGCAGATCGCACAGATACCCCGGTCCCGTCGCAGTACCTGTTCGCGAAGATACCCGGGATCGGAACGGAGACGCCACTCGTGCACGCACCAATCCGAACAAAATGTAAACCGCCGGACAGGAACTTCAAGACTGCACCAGCGGCACAGCGTCCGTCCGTTGGTCCCCTTCGGGAGCGCCGCGCGATCGGCGAAGCCCCCACGCATCGTTCGGGAGGTACTCAAAAGCATCACAACATTTTTAACATAAAGTGTTTTAAGCAGTCCTTGGGCCTGGAAGGACTGGGGATATATACTGGCGGAGATGAAACGCTTCCTTATGATCCTCGGTTGTCTGTTAGCGTCGGGCGGTGGCATCGCGGCGCAGGAAAAACGCGGAGGCGGGCGCGGCTTCGCACAGCCCGAGGGGGTGCGCGAAGTTACCGTCGCCGCTATCCCGGGCGTGGTGGCGCAGGGAGCGCAATGGACGCTGGCTTGGCAGGGAACCGACAACGCCGACGGCATCATCGCCTCAGGCGACGGCGGTTTGCTGTTCGCGCAGGAGCAGCCGAACCGCATCAGTAAGCTCGATCGCAACAACAAGGTTTCAGTTTTCCTGGAGGACACGCACGGCACCGGAGCCTTGTCCATCGATTCAACGGGCCAGCTATTGGCGGTGGAGAGAACCTGTACCGACCCCGGCCGGCAAGGACCTCCGTGCACGGAGGCTACCGCGGTAGCGGTATTAGCTCCCATGCGCAAACGGTTGGCAGACAATTTCGACGGCAAAAGTCTGGGGCGTCTGAACGACCTAATCGCGGACAAAAAAGGCGGCGTGTACTTCAACGGCACAGGCACCTATTATGTAAATCGCAACGGTAAAGTCAGCAGTATCGGCGAGAACATACGCACCAACGGAATCACCTTGAGCCGCGATGAGAAGACACTTTACGTAACCAACGGCGGCACTCTGGTGGCGTTCGATGTCGAGGCGGATGGCGCTGTCAAGAACCAGCGCGAGTTCGCGAAATTGGAAGCGGGTGGCAATGGAGACGGGATGGCCATCGACGCCGAAGGACGGCTGTACGTTACCTCCGGTCCGGGCGTGCAAGTGTTTAGCCCGGACGGAAAATACCTGGGCGTGATCCCGACGCCGCGCAGCGTGATCAGCGCGGCCTTTTCCGGAAAAGACAAGAAGACGCTGTACGTGGTGGGTGCCGGTGCGCTGGGCTCGGATGGAAAAGAGTTCCGCACGCCCGAGGGCGTCCGCAACAACGCTAAATCGATTTATCGCATCCCCATGCTGGCGCAAGGATTCAAGGGCCGAGTCAAATAGGAGGAGAATCCATGATCAGACGTCGCGATTTCATCAAAGCCGGTGCCGGTGCGGCCGCCACCATCGCCATGGCAAATGCGGCGCAGGTTCCTTCATCGCAGAATATTCCCTGGTGGGCGGCGCGTCCTGGAAAAGGCGGCGTGGGGAAGCCCTCGGCGATCGACATGCACGCGCATTGGTCCCCGGAGCCGTATAACAGGGCCCTGGCCGATCTGGGTCAGCCCCTCGCCAATCCCTATCCGCTGGATTACGATCTCGACAAACGCCGGCAGTGGATGGATGACCACGGCGACCTCATGCATTGCCTCACGCTTTCCGGCTCGATGCCTTGGCAGCGCGTTTCCGCGCGACAAGGCGCACATCTGGCGCAAGTGATCAACGACACCGGCATTCAAGTTCACCAAAAATATCCCGACCGCTTTGTGATCGCCGCGGAGCTGCCGATCCGCGATTCCGAACTCGCATTGAAGGAGCTAACCCGCGTAGCCGGACAACCAGGCGTGCGCGCCGTCCACCTTCCAGATTCGATCGAGAAGCAAGACTATATCTTCGATCCAGGCTTTGCCCCGGTTCTGGCGCGCATTCAAGAACTGAATTACCCGATCATTTTTCATCAGATGGATGGTGTGGTCAACACTTTCGGCGGCAGCAGAACCGCCGGCCCCCCGCCTCTCGCGGCCGGGATCGACGCTCCCATCGAACACACTTTTCTCGCGAGCAAATTCATTTACACCGGCACGCTCGACAAATATCCCAACCTGCAGATGGTCCTGCCGCACGCGGGCGGGGCCTTTCCTTATCTGGCCGGACGAGTAGAGCATTTTCTGTTCCACATGACCGATCATGGAACCTCGATCCAACACCCCTTCCGCGACTACCTGCGCCGCTTCCATTACGACTATTTGATTTATTATCCGGAAGCGCTCCGCTTCCTCATCGGCTTGGTTGGATTCGACCGCATCGTCGTCGGTACCGACAACTTCGCCGCCAAGGATATCGAATATCCTTCGGCAGTCCTCGATCAGTTCAACTTCGCTGCCGCCGACCGCGACCGCATCTTGAAGGGCAACGCGATGCGGCTGCTCCACCTATAAACGGCCGTTGTCCTTCAGAAACGTACCGTTCTGAAGTTCGCGGAACGCCTGCCGAAGCTGCTCCTGCGTGTTCATCACGATCGGGCCTTGCCACGCCACCGGTTCCTGCAAGGGCTTACCGGAGACCAGTAGAAAGCGGATGCCGTCCTCGCCCGCCTCCACCTCCACTTCATCGCCACGGTCGAACAGAATCAGCGAACGGTTGTCTGCCAGTGTCGGCGCTTTTACTTCCAGCGCGCCAGCTCGTTCCGTCGGAACCGCTTGCGGACCTGATGCGTTGGAGAACTTTCCGCTCCCCTCGAAAACATAGGCGAAGGCGTGGCGAGTAGTCTCGACAGGCAGCGTTTTGCGCTTCCCCGCCGGTACCGTCACATCCAGATAAATAGGATCGGCCGCAACCCCATCCACCGGTCCCTTCATTCCCCAAAAACTTCCGCACACCACGCGAACGTGTGTCCCGTCATCATCGGTTAGCGCCGGCACATCGGGCCCCTTGACCTCTTGATAACGTGGCTCTGTCATCTTGAGCGACGCTGGAAGATTTCCCCATAACTGGAATCCATGCATCCGGCCCAGGGTATCGCCCTTGGGCATCTCCTGATGAATAATTCCCCGCCCCGCCGTCATCCACTGTACATCGCCGGCACCAATCACACCGCGGTTTCCAATGCTGTCGCCATGCTCGACATTGCCCGCGAGTACATAAGTGATCGTCTCGATCCCGCGATGCGGATGCCACGGGAAACCCGCAAGGTAATCCGCCGGAACGTCGTTACGAAAATCGTCAAGCAGCAGAAATGGGTCGAAGTCGGAAGTGTTGCCGAACCCGAAGGCACGCCGGAGATGTACCCCCGCGCCTTCGAGTGTCGGTTTAGATTTTACAAGCCTGTGAACGGGTCTGATGGACATGGAACAGCCTTTACCGAAAGTGTACCGCGGACGCTAGCGAGTGAGTCCTCCCACGCCGTCCGCCCTCGCCGCGAACACGCGTGACGTCATCCCCAGGAACAAGCCGTGCTCCACCACGCCAACCACCCCGTCGAGCTCCATTCCCAGCGCTGCCGGAGAAAGTTTACCGCTCAGCGTGCAATCGAGAATATAGTGGCCGCCCTCGCTGACAAACGCTTCACCACCGCCGCCTTTCCTGAGCGTCGGTATCGCGCCCAGCTCGCGTAGTTTGTGCGCCGTAGCCTCCCAGCCAAAAGGAACCACCTCGACCGGCAGCACACTTCGACCCAGCCGTTCCACCAGTTTCGATTCGTCCACTACAATCACGAAACGATCGCTCACGCTGGCCACGATTTTCTCGCGAAGCAACGCCCCGCCCCGGCCCTTGATCAAGTCCAGACTGTGAATGTCGACTTCATCGGCGCCATCAATCGTCAGATCGACCCGTCTATCTGCGGTTAACTCCCCCAACGGTATGCCGAGAGAGCGAGCCTGCGCCGCGGTCTGTTCCGAAGTCGGAATGCCCAGAATTTTCAGACCCGCCCGGACGCGCGCTCCAATCGCTTCGACCGCGAATTTCGCAGTGGAGCCCGTTCCCAACCCCACCACCATGCCGTCTTCAATTAAGGCTGCCGCCGCTTCCCCCGCCGCGCGTTTTAGCGACTCGACATCCATCAAATGCGCGCCGTAGCAGCCGCTTCCCGGTGCGATTCAGTCAAGAACTCAAGCGCCACCGCCACGCCGCCCTTACGATGAGGAACGCCCGCGATTTCCAAACCCATCTCGACACCGCTCAGGGCTCCCGCAAGCATCAGGTCGTTAAAGTCACCCAGGTGTCCGATGCGGAACACCTTGTTGTTCAACTTGCCCAAGCCCGTGCCTAGAGGCATATTGAAGCGCTCGAGACAAACTTTGCGCAGTTCGTCCGCCGAGTGCCCCGCTGGAGTATAAACCGCCGTCACCGAATTGCTGAATTCCTTAGGATCGAGCGCCACATTTTCCAACCCCCACGCACTCACCGCGCGCCGCGTCGCCTCTCCCAAACGCTGGTGCCGCGCGAACACGTTCTGCAGTCCTTCTTCGCGCAGCATTTGAAGAGATTCCTTCAATCCGTAAAGCAGATTGGTCGCGGGCGTGTAAGGGAAGAAACCGTTCACGTTCTGCGAGAGCATCGGCTCCCATTCCCAGTACGATCGCGGAAGCTTGGCCGACTTCGACGCCGCCAGCGCCTTCTCGCTAATCGCGTTGAACCCCAAACCCGGCGGCAGCATCAAGCCTTTCTGCGAGCCGCCTACCGTAACGTCGATGCCCCACTCGTCATGTCGTAAGTCGATCGACGCGAGCGAGGAAATAGCATCCACCAACAGCAGCGCCGGATGCTTTGCGCGATCGATAGCGGCGCGTACTCCTGCAATCGAACTGGTGACGCCCGATGAAGTCTCGTTCTGCACCACGCATACGGCCTTTATCTGGTGATTGCGATCGTCGCTCAGCTTCGCTTCGACCACTTTGGGATCCACGCCATGCCGCCAGTCGGTTTTCACGACGTCGACATCCAACCCCAGCTTTTGCGCCACTTGAATCCACAGCGCCGCAAACTGGCCGACCTCGAACATCAGAATCTTGTCGCCCGGCGAGAGGGTATTCGTTAACGCCCCCTCCCACGCCCCCGATCCGGAAGACGGATAGATGACCACCTTTCCCGATGTTTGGAAGATCTCTTTCATGCCCTCCAGGACTTCAAGTCCCAGGCGTCCGAACTCCGGCCCTCGATGATCGATGGTAGGCCGTGAAATGGCACGCAGGACCCGCTCCGGCACATTAGTAGGCCCAGGAAGTTGAACGAATTGGCGACCGCTTAAATATGACATTTGGTTACCCGAACCTCATTGTACATCTTGCCATAGTAAGATCTACCAGGAGGTAGCATGAAACTGTCACTCGCCGGAACTTTGTGCGCAGTGTGTGCCGTAGCCTTGTTCGCGCAGGAACCGGTCCACCTCGATCCGCCCGTTCCCACTGGCCCGCCCACCAATTCCGCTCCAAACCCCTATCGCACCATTAGCGGCTGGTTCAAAGTTCCCGAAGGACGGACCTTCGGCTCCAGCGGCGGCGTCGCCATCGACAAACGCGGCCATATCTGGGTAGCCGAACGTTGCGGGACCAAAGGGTTCATCGCCGGCGCCTGCGCTGGCTCGAAACTGGACCCGATCTTCGAATTCGACCCCTCCGGCAAATTGCTACATAACTTCGGCGGAGGCTTAATGATAATGCCGCACGGCATCTCCATCGATGCGGATGGGAACGTGTGGGTGACCGACATCCAAGGCAAAGAAGGAAAGGGTCACCAAGTCTTCAAATTTTCCCCCGAAGGCAAAATTCTAATGACGCTCGGCACCGCCGGTGTCGCCGGATCGGGACCCAACAATCTCAACCAGCCCACCGCCATCGCGTTCGCTCCCAACGGCGACATGTTCATCGCACAGGGACATGGTGGAGAAGGCGGCAATCAGATCGCGAAATTCTCCAAAGACGGCAAGTACATCAAGTCATGGGGCAAGAAGGGCATCGCCCCGGGCGAATTCGACTTACCGCATTGCCTGGCGTTCGATTCCAAAGGCCGCCTCCTGGTAGGCGACCGCAACAACAATCGCATCCAAGTCTTCGATCAGGAAGGCAACTTCATCGAGCAATTCACCCAGTTCAGCCGTCCCAGCGGGGTCGCCATCGACAAGAACGACGTCATCTACGTGGCGGATTCCGAATCTGAAGCCGTCTCGCGCAACCACTGGGGCTGGAAGCGTGGCATCCGCGTTGGCAGTCTGCGCGACGGCAAGGTCACCGCCTTCATTCCCGATCCCGTAGACTCAGCCAAAACTACCAGCGCCGCCGAAGGCGTCGCCGTCGATTCCAAGGGCGTGATTTACGGAGCCGAAGTGGTTCCCAACGATCTCAAAAAATACGTGAAGAAGTAGCTTCCGTCAGCGATGCCGTCCGTGCAAATTCGAGCGGTAATAAGGCTGCGGAGCGTTGCGTCCCCGGTGCTTCCAGTTAGTCAATAAGCGCCAATAGTGAGCCAGCCATTTCCACATTGCCGCCTCCTTTGGACAGCAACGTATCACAAATAACGGTGGGCGTCATGCGCCTGCGGCCTCGGCCACGTCCGCCGCGCTGGCAAGCTTCTCGACGCCCCAACACAAGTCCATGACCTTCCGCGCCCGCGCCGCCGGAATCACACCCTGCGCCAAATCCGCGAACTTACCTTCGAGCGCCGCATCCGACATCGGATTCTTCACGCTGCCGATCACGTTGTCGATGTATTTCTCCAGCTTGCGCCCATCTTTCAACGTGACGATGACCCGAACTTGCTCCGGCCCGATTGCCGGATCGATCGTCGTCACCACCCGATCGCGTAGCGCCACCACCGCCGGGTCCTTCGCCAACGAGTCGCTGAACTGCCTCTCCCCCGCAGCCCCCTGCATCAACGCCACCGCCGCCGCGTAGTACACGCTGAACTTTCCTTCGAGCCCCGTCTGCGGCGTCTTCTTACCGGTCAATTCCAGCACCAGAGGATGCACCTTCAATTCCACGCGCTCGATCCGATCGGCAGTCAACTTGTATTGGTTGCGTAGCTGAATACAAGCGTCGAGCGTAGGATGAATCACCACCCCACAAGCGAACGGTTTATAAGTGTTAATCGAAATCTCGTAAGTCTGGCCCAGCTTCTCCGTGATCTCCGCGTAATTATGCGCCGTACTCAATACGTTGGCCCAGCCGCGCGGCGCCTCGATTCCCTTGTCCGAACAGGTGTAGTTCTTAGACGCCAAAAGCGCCGCCGTAAATCCATTCTGCGCCGCCCTCCCCGGAGAAAAACTCTTGGTCATGGTCCCGAACATCTCGCGCAGCCCGACCGGCTGACTAGCCGCCAGCCCCAACGCCCACACCATCTGCTGTTCATTCAGCTTGAGGAGTTTCCCCACCGCCGCTGCCGACCCGAACACACCCGCGGTCCCGGTAATGTGCCAGCCGATGTCGTAATGATTCGGCCACACCGCGTTGCCGATGCGGCACTCGGCTTCCACGCCCAATACCAGCGCATTCAGAAAGTCGCGCCCAGATACCGGCTGGTATTCCGCCAGTGCCAATATCGCAGAAGCCACCGGCCCCGCCGGATGAATAATCGTCCGCAAATGCGTATCGTCGTAATCGAAAATGTGCGAGCTGATCCCGTTCATCAAGGACGCATGCAGCACGTCCAACTTGTCCTTGCGCCCCAGAACCGTAGCCTGCCCCGGCCCTGCGAACGGAGCCAGCGCCGAAATCGCAATATCCACCGTCTCGTGCCGCGAGCCGCCTATCGCGCACCCCGCCCAATTCAGCAGCGTCCGTTGCGCTTCTTTGCGAACCGGAGCCGGCAGGTCCTCATACTTCGCCGCAACCACGTAACGCGCCAATTTCCGGGTGACGTCTTTCGACGACGCCTTGGTCTCCTCAGCCTTCACCTGCGGCGCAATCCCCGCCACCGCGACCGTCCCCATGAAGGTTCTACGTTTCATGGGTTCAATGTATCATGGTCAAGCGTATGCGATATGCAGTTTTCCTAGCGTTAACCGCGGCTCTGAGTGCCCCCGCGCAAACCGTGCTCCTGCACGCGACCGTAATCGACGGCACCGGGAGCGCTCCCTTGCCCGACGCCGCCATTGTGATCTCCAGCGGGCGCATCGCCGCCATAGGACCCGCCTCCAAAGTTAAGCTTCCAGAAGGCGCGCAGGTGATAGACCTCACCGGGAAAACCATCATCCCCGGAATCATCAACGCCCACTCGCACATCAGCGACGATCCGGCCCTTAAGCTCCGCCACTTCGCCGAGTATGGCATTACCTCCACCATTGGCATGGGCGGCGATGGCGAAGATGTTTTCAAAATTCGCGACGACCAGCGCCATGGCGATATCAAAGGCGCCCGCGCCTATACCGTCGGCCATCGCTTCGAATTCGAAAAAGACGCACCCACCCCCGACATTGCCCGTCTTAAAGTGGAAGAACTCTACAAGCAAGGCGTGGACGCCGTCAAAGTAGTGGTTGACAACCGCCGCAACACGCAAATGAAGCTGCGTCCCGAGATCACTGCCGCCGTGATCAATGAGGCCCACAAGCGCCACATGAAAGCCTTCGCGCACATCCACGATTACGACGACGCCAAGCTTCTCATGGATCAAGGCATCGACATGCTGGCCCATCAAGTGCGCGATCGTGAAGTGGATGACGCCTTCATCAACGAGATGAAAGCCAAAAAGGTTGGCATCACGTCCACGCTGGTGCGCGAACTTTCCTCCTTCGTCTACGCCGATTCCCCCGCCTGGCTGAACGATCCTTTCTTGATCCGCTTCTCCGATCCCGCCCGCATCGAACTCGCCAAAACCCAACTCAAAGATCAGCAATCCAAGCTCAAGGATCTAGCTCTCAACCGCCGCGACCTCGAAATCGCCTCCAAGAATTTCGCCAAAATGGTCAACGCCGGCGGCGTTCGCATTGGGCTCGGCACCGACAGCGGTCCCGCCCCCACCCGTTTCGAAGGCTTTTTCGAGCACCTGGAAATGGAGCTCATGGTGAAGTACGGCATGACACCCATGCAAGTCATCCAGGCATTTTCCAAAACCAATTCCGAGATCCTGGGAATCGACAAGGATTACGGCACGCTCGCCAAAGGCAAGATGGCCGACCTGGTTGTCCTCGACAAAAGTCCTCTAGACGACATCCTGAACACGCGCACCGTCAGCGCCGTCTACATTGGCGGAAAAAAATTCGAGTAGGAGCCAGCCATGAAAAAAACCTTTTTCGCCGTGTTATTTGCCGCCGCGTTAGCCCACGCTGGTGTGGTCCGCCTGGAAGTCAAGGAACGTTCGGACGTCCTCGATGGCAAAGCCTTCGGCGCGGTCGGCCCCTATGAGCGCATTGTAGGCAAAGCCTACTTCGCCATTAACCCCAAGCTCCCCGCGAACCAAGCCATCGCCGACATCGATAAGGCTCCGCGCAACCAGGATGGACTAGTGGAGTTCTCCTCCGACGTCTTCCTCCTCCGTCCCAAAGATCCGAAGAAAGGCAACGGCACGGTGCTCTACGAAGTCTCCAACCGCGGCTCGAAAAGCATGTTGACCTATTTCAATCGCGCCGCCGGTTCGCTCGACCCGCGCAACGCCGACGAATTCGGCGACGGCTTGCTGATGAATCAGGGCTACACGCTGCTCTGGGTCGGCTGGCAGTTCGACATGCCGGATAGGCCGAACCTGGTGTATCTCTATCCACCCATCGTCGAAGGCGTCCAAGGCATCGTGCGCGCCGAATTCACGCCCGATCGCAAGGAAACACGCTACAGCGTGGCCGACCGCAATCACAAACCCTACACCGTTCTGAATCCCGACGACCCCCATCTCCGCCTCACCGTGCGCGATCAGGTTGAAGGTCCGCGCACCACCATCCCGCGCGCCGACTGGCACATTGAAGACGGCACCACCATCGTGCCCAAGAACGGTGTCGAGCCCGGACGCATTTACGAACTGGTCTACACATCTGAGAACCCGCCCGTAGCCGGCACCGGCTTCGCCGCCGTGCGTGACATGATTTCCTGGCTTCGCTACGGCGGCTTCGTGGCCGGTGCGCCCGCGCCCAACGTCACCATGAAACGCGCCTATGGATTCGGCGTTTCGCAAAGCGGCCGTTTTCTGCGCACCATGCTGTATTTCGGGTTCAATCGGGACGATCGCGGCCGCAAAGTCTTCGACGGCCTGCTCGCCGACGTTGCAGGCGGTGGCCGTGGCGGCTTCAATATGCGCTTCGCCCAGCCCTCGCGCGACAGCAATCCATTCCAAAACACGCTGACCCCCGTCGATATTTTCCCCTTCACCGACCTCGAACAAACTGACCCGCAGACCGGCGCGAAGGACGGCCTGCTCACACATTCGCTCCCGCCCGAGTTCTGGCCCAAGATCTTCTACATGAATTCCGAATACGAATACTACGGCCGCGCCGCGTCCCTCGATCCACATCACGCTCGACGGAACCGGCGACGCAAAGTTGGCGCCCTCCACGCGCATCTATATGTTCAGCGGCGGCCAGCACGGTCCCGCGCAGTTTCCTCCCGCCCGCCGCGCGACGCAGAACCTGCCGAACCCCAACCCCTACACTTGGACCTTCCGCGCCCTGCTAGCCGCCATGGACGCCTGGGTGAAAGACGGCGTCGAACCGCCGCCTTCGAAGTATCCCCACGTAGCCGCGCATGAACTGGTGCCCCTCGCTAGCGTGCAATTCCCCAAAATCCCCGGCGTAGCCTTTCCGAAGACCATGCACTTGGCCTATCCATCCAACTACGGCCCCGATTTCCGCACCAAGGGCATCGCCACGCAGGAGCCGCCCGAGCTCGGCCAGCCCTATCCTTTAATGGTTCCGCAAGTCGATCAGGACGGCCTCGATATCGCCGGAATCCGCATGCCCGAACTCGCGGTGCCTCTCGCCACCTATACCGGCTGGAACCTGCGCGCCCCTGAAGTAGGCGCTCCGGAAATGCTGTCCACGCAGATCGGCTCGTTCATCCCCTTCGCCCGAACCAAAGCCGAACGCATGAAGTCGGGCGACCCGCGTCTCTCCATCGAAGAACGCTATGCCAGCAAGGAAGACTATCTGGGAAAGTTCGAAGCCGCCGCGAAATCGCTCGCCAACCAGCGTTACCTGCTGCCAGCCGACGTGCCGGCGCTAGCTCAAAGAGGCGCGGCAGAGTGGGATTACGTTAACCGCTAGCTTCGGGCTGCGCGACCAACATCCCCAACCGGCCCAGCATCCGCAGTTCCGTATCCAACCGCTCTCGCGTGCAATTCATCGCCGAGCACAGCGCCGCGCGATCCCTCGTTCCGTCAAGCAGCGTCAGCATCCGCCGCGCGTCCTCGCCCTCGATTTCAATCGCCCGATGCGACAACGTAGTCACGGGCGATTGCCCGTTCGCCGCCTGATACCGCACCAGCGGGCTTGCACAAGGCTTCTCCCCAGCCACCACCGCGATTCCCGGAGTCGCCTGCAACTCAATGATGCCCGACCTTGAACAATTCGAGCGCCACGTGTGCCTGCTCCAGCCCCACCTCTAAAGCCACCGGCCGCGATTCAATCAATTGCCGCATGTACTCGATCGGAACTGGATGTGTCGTCGTGAGGCGGATGTGATCCGCACTACTGAACGCCCCGTCCGGATCTTCATTGGCGGCGGTGGTCGCATAACAACCGACGATGCGCGTAGCGTCCCACTCCGCCTTCAACTTTCTTTCTTGACGGCACAACAGCGATTTCCGAAAACCGCGCATGCGCAAAAAATCCAGATACTGCTGCTCCGCGATCGCATCGCCCGCCGCCATCCCCCGCACCGTTTCAATCGCCTCGGCCTTCAAGTTTCGCGGCGTATCGTAACCGCTCGCCTCGCCCAGCATATTGCAGACCGTGAGCCTTCGCGTGCGCCACGAATTCGTGAAAGTACACCGGCTCATACACCGGCGCCAGATCGTCATGGAACAACGCACTGTCCGTATGTTCCAGCAGAACTCTGGCGTAATCGGCAGCCGCCGCGTCAAAAGGATCCGGCTCCGGACGCCCTAGCGCCAACACCTTCAAGAACGCGCGCGCGTGCTGCAGCCGCTCCGCGGGATTCTCAAAGCGCCCCGCGTGATACAGCATCATGTCGCGCACCAGTCTTCGTATGTGCCCCGACGGATGCGTGTTGTAACTGACGAACGCGATCCCGTCGGGCGTCAAACACTGCTGCGCGATCTCCAGAACCTTCGCCCCCACCTCCGGTGGCGTCCACCCATAAATGCCATGCGTCAGAATATAGTCGAACTTGCCGAGCGACTCATCGATCTCCAGCAGGTTCATGCGCAGCAGCTTGACATTCTCCAGCCCCAGATCGTCGATCACCCGCTGGCCCCGCGCCAACGGTTCTCCCGCCAGATCCACGCCCGTGAATTGCGCATTCGGCAGCGTCACCGCCATGCCGATGATGTTGGCCGCTTCGCTAGTGCCCAGCTCCAGCACCCTGCATGTCTCGACCGGCGCGGGTGCCAGCCCCGCCAGTTTCGCCAGCACCCACAGCCGGCTCGGATGCGTCTGCAGGATAGGGAGGTTGTTGTAGCGAAACTCGTCGTACGTGTTCTGCGCCGGCAGTACTCAATTGCCGCGGCCGCCCGGCGGAGGAGGCGGCCCTGGAGCAGCCGGCTTCGGAAATTCGTTCTGCGGCAGGCTCATCCAACTCTTGTCAGCCGGCGGCAGCGAGGGATCCATCGTAATCTGCAGTTCCGCGCAATGGTGGTAATTGAAGCCGCCTCCCGGATTCAGGCCGTGGTTGGCCATGAACTGGATCACCTGCAGCGTGCATTTGTCGCAGCTCAGATTCGGCAGCATGACGTCCATCTTCCACTCCGTGTTGCGCGGCGTAGTAGTGTGAGCGAACGCGCCGTCCACCAAAACCGGCGGCTTGGGATTAGGATCGATCTTCGCGCTGACAGACCATCCCCTGCCGTCCACTTCAGCCTCAGGATCTTTAGGTAATTCGTTACGCGAATTCACCGCCAGCGAAATACGATAGTGCCCCGGATGCGGAATGAACTCCTGCAAGCGAATTGTGAGCGCATGCCCACCCTGCGCCTTCGTCACGACTCCGGAAGGAATCCCCTCGCCGCAAGGCGGAACACCCTTCCCGCCATTTTCCGTTACCCAGGTCGACGGCGGTTCCAGAAACTTAAAATGCGCGGACGCGGTCGCAGGCAGCAACACTGCAATCGCGCCGCAAGCCAACACCACGGGCGTGCGCAATGGATGTTCATGGGATCAGTCTCCCATTTGACGCGTCCCCTCGCAACCAAGCGACCGATGTATAATCCACCAGGAAGAACATCCATGATGACAAAATCACGATTGGTCGCAATGTTGTTGGTCGCGCCGCTGTTGCCCTTGTCGGCGCAATGGAAGCTTAATGACAAAAGCATTCCACGCGGCAAGGACGGTCAACCGAATCTGTCAGCGCCCGCGCCCCGCAGAGCCGACGGCAAACCCGACCTGACAGGAATCTGGATCGCCGATCCTCCCAAGCTCAGAGACGCCACCGCCGGCCTCAAGCCCGGCGAAGTCAGCATGACCCCGTGGGCCCAAGCGATCTACAACCAGCGCAAGGACGGCGCACTTTCCGCCCAGGACCCCGACGCCAACTGCCTGCCGCAGGGCGTTCCAAAGATTGACGCCACACCGCTCCCCTTCAAGATTTTCCAGGAGCCCAACGTCATCGTGGTACTCTACGAAGCCTTCGACCAATTTCGTCAGTTTTTTATGGATGGCCGCGAACTACCCAAAGATCCCAATCCGCAATGGTTCGGTTACTCGGTGGCGAAGTGGGATGGTGACACCCTGGTCGTCGACTCCACTGGCTTCAACGGAAAAGCATGGCTCGATCAAGTGGGTCACCCGTCGTCAGAGTCTCTACGCGTCACCGAACGCTTCCACCGCCGCGACCTCGGGCACATGGACGTCCAAGCCACCGTCACGGACCCCATCGCGTACACCAAACCCTGGAGCTTCACCCAACCGTTATCGCTCATGGTCGATACCGATTTATTGGAGCTCGTGTGCAACGAGAACAACCGGGACCTGGTGCATTTGCCCGGGAAATAGCGCGAGTTACGCGGCCACGCTCATCGTTCTTATCGCGCGTTGCCGATATGAGAACCAAAGAGCTTCTCTTCCATGGAACACTATTTGACAGCGTTGCCGTCCAGGGATGATCCCGCAAATACCTTTCGCCCGTCGCTCAGCGTGACGCTCTTGGTATTCACTAGCGGAGATCCGTCCTTGGCTAGGTAGCCGTCCACCGTGATCACGTCCCCAGGCTTGAGAGAGGTGCGCGTCCATCCGCGCCGGATCAGCGCGTTGAGATTCGCCAGCTCGAATTCCCAGTTAGTAACTTTCCCACTGGCATCCTTCACATCGACGTAAAAGCGCGCGTGTGGATTCATCCATTCGAGTTTGGTTACGCTCCCTGTGAGCGTGATCGGTTTCTTCTCGTCATACTCCGCCGCGAACGAGTGATGAGCCATCACCGGGAGCGCTGCCAGCACCAAGCCGGCCAAAACCGAAGCATGTCTAATTCCCATAGCAAACCTCCATGCTCGGTACACACTATCACATTTTTTTGAGGATGCCGAGGCCACGGCGGCGGCAGGACCCATGTCCAGCCGCCGCGAATCCGTCCCCGTTACTGAAACTTACTTCTTCGCGGGGGCAGCCGGTGTAGCAGAAGCAGCCGGAGCAGCGTTCGTAGCCGCGCTCGCCGGCGCAACCGTCTTCGCTTTGTGGTGATGCTTCTTCACCTTCGCCGGAGCGGCGGTGGATAGATTAGCGGCCGGAGCCGGCGTGGTGCCGGTCTGGGCGCCATCAGTGCGGTTCCCGCCAGTAACAACGTAGTCATCAGGGTTTTCATAACTTTAATTCTCCTTGGGGCGTTTCGCCCTCACTACTATGGATGCACTCGCATCACAACAAGTTCATGAAGTTATGTTCTTAAACCCCTTTGTGTAAACACTTTAATGGGTCAGAGAGATTGCTCCTCAGGAAGATCCTCCGCGCGATTCTCGAACCGCGTGAACTGCCCCAGGAACCGCAGCGGCACATTGCCGATGGGACCGTTGCGCTGCTTCGCGATGATCAGATCGGCCAACCCGCGCAAGTCCTCGCGATCGCGTTTATACACTTCCTCGCGGAAGATAAACGCGACCAGATCCGCGTCCTGCTCGATCGATCCGGAATCGCGCAGATCGCTCAACTGCGGCTTGTGATCGCCGATGCGCGTCTCCGCCGCGCGGCTCAACTGCGACAGCACCAGGAACGGAACGTTCAAATCCTTGGCCATCAACTTCAGCCCGCGCGAGATCGCGCTCACTTCCTGGTTGCGATTCTCGCTGCGCCCGCGGCTGCTCATCAACTGCAGATAGTCGATCACCACCAGGCTCAAGCCGTGCTCCGCTTGCATCCGCCGCAGCTTCGAATGGATGTCCATCAGATTCACGCCGGCCGTGTCGTCCAGAAACAGCGGCGACTCCGTCAAATCCGCCAGCGCCACCTGCAGCTTGCGCCGCTCATCGGCGTTCAGATACCCGGCACGAAACTTGTGCTGATCGACGCGCGCCGCCGAGCACAACAAGCGCGTCAGCAAACTTGCCGACGACATTTCGAGCGAAAACACCGCCACCGGCTTGCGCATCTGCGGATGCGTGGCCACATGCTGCGCGATGTTCAGCGCCAGCGCCGTCTTGCCCATCGAAGGACGCGCCGCCAGAATCAGCAGTTCCCCGCCGTGCAGCCCGCCCGTCATCTCGTCGAACTTGGCGAACCCGGTGCTCAGCCCGCTCACCCGCTGGCTGGGATCCAAAAACGCATTCACGCCGCCCGGAAATTTGCTGATCACCGTGGCCGGCGATTCCAGCCTCTCGCCCGACCGCGCCTCGCCCAGCTTCAGCAGCGATTCTTCGGCGCCCGCCAGAATCTCATCCGGTTCCTCTTCGCCGATCAGGCACCGGTCGATCACCTTCTGCGCGCTGAAAATCAGCTTGCGCAGCGTGGCCTTGTCCTTGACGATGCGGATGTAGCTGTCCAGATTGCTGAGCGCCGGCAGCCCTTCGTCGAGTGAAATCAGGTACGAGAACCCGTCCACCGATTCGAGCTGCCCCTGCTTCATCAGCTCATTGGCGAGCGTGACGCGATCGATTTTTTCGCCGCGGTCGTACAGGTCCTTCATGCGCCCGAAAATGCGGCGATGCTTTTCCAGGCTGAAGTCTTCGGGCTCAACCGCGCCCGCGACTTGAAAATAGGTGTCCTGATTCAGCAGAATCGACCCGAGCACAAAACGCTCGGCATCGACGTTGGCGGGAAGTCCCCTCTCAAAAGTTAGATCGACAGTGGCCATAACAAGCTCCGTGACCGTTCCAGATTACCCACTTGCATAGGCGAAACTGCAAATCAAAAATTTGCAGAGCTTTTCCACAACGAGGGTCGAAACTTCGATTTCCTACTTCTTGGCGTCAGCCGCGGGCGCCGGAGCGTCCGCAGGCATAATCGTAGCGTTCACGATGCGGTCCAGATTGGGAAAGCTCTTATCCAAATACGCCTTGCCATACGCCGTGATGCGGCCCTGATCCGGCGACTCGCCATAGCCCGCGAAAAACTTGTCGACGATGTCCATGCCCTCGATCACCTCGCCAAACGGCGCAAACCCTTGCGTGTCCAGCGAAGCGTTGTCGCTGAAGTTGATGAAGATTTGCGTGGTGCGCGTATTGGGGCCGGCGGTCGCAAACGTCAAGCGTGCCGCGCTTGTTCGATTGCGTCACGCGGTCGTCAATAATGTAGGCGTGATCCCAGGCCGCCGCCACTTCCGGCCGCGCCGGGATACCGAACTGCGCCACGAATCTCGGAACGATGCGAAAGAACGCCGCATCCTTATAGAAGCCGTTCTTCACCAGATTGTAGAAACGATCCGCGCCCTAGCGGCGCCCAAGCCCGATTCACTTGAATGATCGACATCGCCCTTGGTGGTGATGAATTTCACCTTGTAAACTTCAGGAGCCCGCGCCTTTAGCGTGTCCGGCTTCAACAAATCCGGCGCCGCAACCGGAGCAGCTTTCTTAGCGGCCGGCGCGGCCTTCGGGGCGGCCGGCGTCTGCGCCAGCGCGATTCCGCAAGCCAGCAGGGAGATCAGGAAGGTTTTCATATGATTTTCTTCCACATCATATCAGAACCAATTTGTCTTGGACCTCTCCCGTCACCCGCGCCTCGCGATCCCCCACGAATACATCCACTTCCAGGCGAATTCCAAACTCCGGCAGATAGATTCCCGGTTCCACCGAAAAACAGGTCCACGGAATCACCCTGCGCTCATCGTGCGTCTCCAGGTTATCCATATTCGCGCCCGACCCGTGCACCTCAGTGCCGATTGAATGCCCCGTGCGATGAAAAAAGAACTCCTCGAACCCCTGCGCGCGCACATGTTCCCGCGCCGCGTCGTCCACCTCAAAGCCTCGCAATTCTCTCTTCTCGCTAACTGCATCCTTGACCCGCGCGATTGCCAGATCGCGGGCATCGCGCACCACCGTGAACACCCGTTCCACCTGCGCCGGCGGCTCCGCTCCCGCAAAATCCCACCCAAGTGATGTCGTAGTAAACCGCGTCCGGACGATCCAGCTTGGCCCACATGTCCATCAGCACCAAATCGCCGCGCTTGATTTCCGAGCAAGCGTCCTTGCTTAGGCTCATAGTGCGGATTCGAAGCGTTCGCGTTCACCGCCACATCCGGCCCATGATCGGTAGTCAGCCCCTCCTCCGCAAATCGCGCCAGGATGAACTGCTGCATCTCCCACTCGGTGATCGCGCTCGCCCGCGCGCAACTTAGTCCCCACGCGCTCGAACGCCTGGCGCCTCGACCCGCGTCCACCTTTCGCGCCGCCTCGAGATGCATCACCAACTGCTCCTCGGTCCATCGCGATTCGAAAAATTGAATCAGGTTCGCCGAAGTGACCACGTCCACTCCCAGCCCGCGCACCAGCTCCACCGTCCCCGCATCCACCATCGCGACATACGGCACCGCGCAATTCGGCGAATACTGCATGGCCACGCGGCGCCCACCGCCAATGAGCGTCTTCAGTCCATCCACCAGCGTGCTCCAACCCGCGTAAAGTGCAATGCTGCCCGGGAGCGGCGCCAGCGTCTGCGCCTCGATCTTGTGCACCAGTCCGCGCGGTTCGCCACTGGCAGGAATGTAGTAAAACCAGCGCCGCGTCACCATCGATCCTGGCGTGAACTGCAGCACCCGGTAAGCCAGCGGATCCCTTCGATGGTGATCGAAAAACAACCACCCGTCGAGCCCTTCGTCTCGCAGCGCCGCCTGAATCTGTTCGAGTCTCATCCCTACGAGACTATCATCCCCCGGTGCGAAAACTCCTCCGCAATCCGTCGGGCAAAGGCACCTCGTAACCGATCAGGGAGAACTGATCGATCGCAAACAGCACCACACTTTCGAAACGCTTTCCCTCCGCCGCACGCAGCTTCTTTGAGCCAAGCCGTAGTCGAATCCCCAACGCCCACTAGATGACTCCGCTGCGCCGCCGCGAAACCCAGAGAATCGCCGAAATCGAGCGTAGCCCAGCTCATATCGAGATTCCGCCCGAAAGTAAACCCGAACGCCTCCGTCTTTAAACACGTGAGTGCCGCCGGAGTCCACGCCGCCGCCGGAAAATTGATCGCCTGATTGAAAGCAGTCTGGTTCACGTCAGTTGGATACAATACCTCGAACCGGCATCCCGCTGAGCGTCGTCCGCACGAAACTCATAATCGCCGAAGTGAAGTTCCCAATCGTCGTCGGCCAGATACGCCACCTCATCCGGATAAGCCGCCGGGTCCACCGTATTCAGAGTGATAGTCGCCATCGCATGACCATAAGCCGCCGCGAACGTCGCCAAATTCCACGCATCGTAAAACGGCATCCCCGAAAAATTAGTGCCCAGCCCGTCGTTAGGAAAATACCACCACTGCACTTCACCGAACTGCAAGTAAGGAGTCAGCCCCGCTGCCGCCTGAATCGCCGCCATCTCTTCGTACACCACCTGCCAGTACGCCAGACTCGTCGGAGAAAAATTGGTCTGCAGCGAAGGCGTCGGCAGCAGAATCGGATCGCCCGCCGGACCCCGTCTGCGCGATCCCCGCAATCACCGACGGATCACCATTCCCCAACTCCATGCTGAACGATGCCGCCGCGTCGATCCCATACCCCAACAGCGCCGTAAAGTAAGCCGCACTCCAATCCCGCACCGCGCGATTCAGCGCCGGGACTCGCCGTCAGATCCGTCCGCCAATTTCCATCCGCGCCCGCCGTGAAGTTCAATCCCGAACACCGTCGCCGTAAATCCGCCGCTAGTCGTCGACGCGGCCACCGTGTTCGCGTTCCCCGCCAGTCCCATCGTCCGCGCCGTAATCGTAAGCACGCTCCCCGCCGACGCTAGCCCACACTCCCGTGTATCCACGATTCAATTCCTGCGCGAACACCAGCGCAATCGTAGCCGCCGTATCGCCCACATGAATCAGTTTCTGCAAAACCGTATCCGACTGACGGCGGCTGCCCCGTCACCCCCAGCGTCAACGTCACGTAAGCATTAGCCGCCGGCGTCCCGCTAAACGTCACCGTCGCCGACGCATAAACGTGCCCACTCCGCACCAGTTCGTAAAACCACAACGCACCCACATAATGATTCGCGCGTCCGGTGAACCCCAACGACTTGAGCATCCAAGCCGTGCGCTCCGGCGGGAGCGAAATGCAATGCAGAGTATCCCAGTCCGTCGCCAGCGTAACTACCCGCCTGGCTCGCCACCACCGGCAGATCGCTAGCCGCCGACGCCATCTCGAGAAAATCGAAATAGATCGCCGTCCCAGTCGCGCCCGGCGTGGGTCAGCACCACCGTGTGCGACCCCACGCCCAAACTCCCCAACGAATACCGGAACAACGCGTCTTCCCCTGGAATCCCAGTATTCACGGACACCGCCGCCGCCCCATCCACGCTGATCGAAACCACGCCGCCGTTCCCCGTGTACCGCAGTCCCGCGTACAGCGTGTGGCTCTGCGTCGCCTGATAATTGCAGCTCAGCGAATCACCCGGAGTCGTCGTCTGTATGAATCGTGCCGCCCGAATAATTGCCGCGCACCTCCGTCCACGTCCCGCTAAACACCATCGACGCATCGTGGTCCTCCATCCTCCGGCTCCCGGGCCCCGCAACGGAATAAGTTCGATTCGTCCCAGTCACCGTCCAGTTCGTCACCACCACGCTGAACTCGCTGCGCACGAATGCGCCCGCCTGCAAATCCGCCGCATAAGTCCACCGCATTTTGCGAATAAGATTCGTAGGAATCGTGTACAGCGTCCCCGTAAGATCCGGAGTAATCGTCCCCTGGAGCGCGCTGAAATCCAGTGTCACCCTCCATGCAGTCGGCGAAGTTCCATGAGCGAAATTCTTCGCGCTCCGCATCCCACAATGGCCGCGCCCGTCGAATACGAGTACACCGCAAACCGATTTCCATTCGCCCCCGCCGTGCTCGCGGCAATCGTCGCCCCGCCCGTGTAATACACCCGAATCGTCGACCCGCTCAAAGTCGCCTTCAACAGCGCCGAAAACGCATTGACGCTGTTCGTGATCGCCAGCGCCGCCGATTCGCCAGCGTGTCCCCGCTCAACATCTGATACGTATAAGCTTCCGTCAAGAAACGCCAGTCCGACGTAGTCGCCCGCGTCACCGTTCCCGATAGAGTGAAGTCCGCGTAAGCGCACTGATAGCTTCCCGCAATCGCGCCGCATGCGCAGCCAGCGGCACGTAATAAATCGTCTCGCTGCCACCCGCCGGCGTCGCCCACACGCGCAGACTCGGCCAATCCACCGTCGCATACAATGCCGAATCCAGCGGAATGCAGTTCGTCGCGCGTCTCGTCGTAAATGAACGTCAGCCCGCTCAAATCCCCATCTGGCAGATTGCGAAACAAAGGATGCTCATAGACGTTATCGCGATTCCATTCGATCACCGCCCAATCGAATTGCTGCCGCCACGTTCCCGACACCGTGAATCCCGTCGGCCGACGCGCCGCTCAACGCCGCCACCGCCGAAGGCTGGAAAAAAAAGCATTGCAAGTCCCGATGCGGACTCAGCTTCTGAATTTGTTCTGGCATCTCTAGAGCCGGATAGTCACTGTCAGATCGCGCCCCGGCAGCGTGTTGGCCGCGCCCGGAACATTGATAACGTCCAGATGAATCTGCGCGCTCAACTCGCCAGCGGCGGCATGCCCAGCCCGTTCACCGTATTCGAGACTGTTGCCCCGTCCGCAATCGTCAGCGTACAGTAAGTCGCGCTGTTCTGCCGAACCAGCAATGTCACCGCCCCGCCCGACGGCGCCTCCCGCAAAGTTGCGAAAATGTCATCGCGGAACATGCGCTTCGTCCATGACGAACGGAGGAGTCGCATCCGTCTGCACCGCCAGATATCCGTCCACCTGCAGCGCGATCTGCCCTCCGGAAAGCGTTCGCAACCCGCCATCCGTTGTAGCCGAATACGGAACATGCATCACCGGACTCGTGCCAAACATATTAGCTGACGTAAAACTCCGCCGCCGCCACGCGCACGTCTGGAAGAAAAATCGAGTAGGTATAGTCCGCGCTAGCCGGACTCGAAAAAACGCGCTGAGAAACGCCACAATCACCGTCTTCCGCTCCAGCACATACACCACCGCGCCCGCCGCATGCGCCGCCGCCACGCTCTGATGCGCGCCCCGCGTGATCGTCAGCTGCAGCCCGCCGCTTCGCACACTCTCCACTTGAAAAATCTCGGCATCGATCTGGATGAAATCGTCCAACGCCGCGCGTGCTCAGCGACATTCAACGTGAGCGTCACATCCGTAGCCGAAATCCCCGCCGCCAAGCTAACCGCCGGCGGCCCGTTCAGTTCATCGAAATAAAACAGCGTGAGCGATCCCGCCGCAATCGTCAGCGTATTCACCAGTGTGGGAAAAGTGATTCCCGAGAGATCGATAGTCCCCTGCCCCGCCGGATTCAACACAAACGTCGGCAGCGGCGGAAAGCCCGTGTCGCCCACTCCCGCCGCCGCTCCCGATCTGCCACCGCGTCAGCGGATTCAATTCGTACTGGCTCTCCTGATCCAGCACGTTCGCCGACCGCCCCGACATCTCCACCGTCTGCCCGCCCCAATTCGGCACCTGAATCTGCACCGGACTACTCGCGCCTACCGCCCCGAAATTCCACGCCGAGTCCGCGATCACGAAGAAACTTGTGGTATCCGGAATCACCGTCCACGCCGTGCCACCGTTACCGTGCTTGCGTCGTTCGCAGTCACCGCCCGTTCCTGCGCCGCCCCCGTGCCGCGCGTGATCCGCACTGACTTCCCGGCGAACTCATTCACCGCCATCCCCAGCGTGCCGTTGCCGATCGTCGTCCCCGTGAACAACAGTGGCGCCCGCCTCCGGCTGCAATTCCCGCCGCCAATAAAAATTCGCATGATCGTAATTCGCATCCGGCGGACCCACCAATTGCGGCGCCGCCCCGACATCGGTATAAGCCGTCGCCACCGTGACGTTCGCCGCAATCCGCAACAATTGCGACGGATTCAATCCCCGGTAAACATTGAAAGCTCGCCGTCCCCGGCGAAAAACTCAGCCCCGTCAGCGACACTTCATTCGTGTTCGTTCCCGCCGGAATCGCCGCCCGCACCGTGAACGACAACCCGCTCTCCGCTCCGCTCGAATCGAGCGCCGTCAACGCATAGTACAAATTCTGATTGCCCGCGAGCGTCCCCCCCGTCGCCGCCACCGTCGGCGAAAGACTCACCAAAGGAATCGCGGCGCTAGTAGCGGCAGGCAGCGCCGGAGCCACAAACCCCACGCTCAACATCACCGCACTCCCCGCAGCCCCTTCGATCACCGTTTCCGAAATCCCAAACTGCTCGATCCCGTTGCTGTCGACAACGCTCCCCACCAGCGGCATCGGCAATCCCAACCCCGCGCCACCCGGCCGCCGCCCACCCAGCGTGCCCGCGTCCCCCGTCGTGTACCATTCATCGTCGTGCCACTGCGCCGTAACCTGCACGCTCTCGAAGTTGTGTCCCGGAGCCAACTGCACGACACGCAACGGCTGCCGCTCCAGGCCTTCCTTCAGATAAGTAAGACTGATCAAATCCCCCGGCGTCAGCCCAACACCCTTCACCGTCGTCGAGAATTCGACGAACGTAGACCCGCTCAGCGCCTTGTCCAGTTGCAACTGCATCATGCGCGTAGCCTGATCGAAGTTCGGCAATCCCAGCGCCCCGAACGTTGCGCTGACCTCACGCTGCGTCAACAGCGCATCGTCCACGTCCACCAGTCCCAAGCTGTCCTGCTGGTATTCATTGAATTCGTCCTGAAACTCCACCGTAAGCCGATTCGCAACAGTCCGCCCCGTCCGGCGCCCACAACCGTATCGCCGGATCGCCATTGGCTTTCCGCAGAATTCCCGAATACGCAGCCGACCCATCGCTGAACTCATAAGCCGGCCACCCGCCGTCGAGCGTAGCTGTACTATTGCTCCCATCTAGGCAGCGCCGGTTGTTGCAGTGCGAGCGTGTTCTCCACCCGCAGTTCGAGCAAGCCACTCTGCCCATACCCCAGCATCAGCGACGACCCTTTGCGAATCCCCTTCGCCACTTCAGCCGCACTCCGCCGTCGACTCAATTACTAGATTGCATTGGAACCGCGGAATCGAAATCGCATTGCCATACAGATCGGTGGTCGCAATCTGCGCGTCACAATAAGCCGCCGCCGAAGCGAAGCTCACCAGATCCACTTCCGTCGTCAGCCACCCGCTGCGCCGCAACACGTCCAGCAGCACCCACGGCGGACTATTCGTGAAGCTCTCACCCAGTGAATTTCCACTCGTGTCGAAGCGCTCCAGCATCAACCCCATCAACAGCACATCGATCGTCGGCAGCGATCTGCGCACTGCTTACCTGATTAGGCACCACCACACTCAGCAGCGCCATACTCCCATACGGATCGCCCAACGGCTGCCCCGACGCATCCACAAAGTCGAGATTGAACGCTCCGTTCCGCGTCCCCGGCGTCACCAGATTGAACCACCCGGTCGCCGTCATGTTCTTCCCGCTCTGCCCCTGCGGAATCTCGACGCCGTTCACCACCACCTTGACGACGTCCGCAATCTCCCCCATCCCCAGCAGCACTTCCATGTGCGTCAGATTGCCGTCATTGCGCGCAAATGTAATCGGTGGCTGATACCACGCCGTCCCATACACCAAGCGGAACGAAATCGTTATACCGCGCCTGGTTATCGATCAGCGAAGAAAGCTGCGTCCCGCTCTCCCCAAAACTCCGCACCTGAATCTGCGCCGGCACAAATTCAATCCCGCCGAAGTTCCGCGTAACGTGGCTCGCCGAATCCGTATCGAACATCCCTCGCGCAACACACGACGTCCGCGTGTAATCGCAAGTCGTGAAAACGGTCGTCCCGTCCAGATTCCCTACGCCCCCCGTCTGATCCGCCGAATACCCGCAGCGGTTGAGCGCCGAATATTTTCCCTTCGGCCCCCCATTCAACGCCTCCACCCGCTGTGCCGCCGTCGAAGGAAACGACCACGGACACTGCCGCTCAATGCGCACCTCCGGCAGCACAATCCTCTGCAGATTAAGCCGGTTCGTGAAGCTGACGCGAAACGTCGATTCCGTAATCTCGTCCGCCATACTGCCGATCCCCCGGAAGATGACGCGCGCTTCGGACACTGCCGCGTTCGCCGTCAGATCGTAAAACAGAAACTGGATCGTAACCTGCCCGCCGCGAAATCCCGTCTCCCGCTCAATCTGCGAAAAATGCGAATCCGCATTCGCCAGCGTGACCGAAATTTTCTGCGCCCCGTCCAGCCCCTCGTTCGACGAAGCCACCAGCGCCGCAAGATTGTGCTTCAGCAGCCGCGCCGCATACACGTTGCCGCCCACCGTGACCGCATGCGTGCTCCACCGCTCCGTGTTCCCGGAAGCCAGCAGCGCAGTCGAAAATAAACAGCGGAGTCGGCGGCGTCTCTTGCTCTTTATATTGATCGATGGTCGGCATCCCTTAACTCCCCGCGCTCACAATCTGAATCACCGCATCGTATACATCGGTCCCCTGCGCCGTCACCGTGATTTGGTCCGAGCCAAACCGCGCGTTCGGATACACCCCGCCCACCGCGCCCGTAATCTTGTAATCCGACGGCCCCAGTTGCGCCTCCGCCTGCATCCCGAACAATTGCACTGACCCGCCCGCCGCTACCATCACGCTGAACGAAACGGTAGTCGCCACCGCCAATCCCGGATTCGCCGCTAGAAAGATCCTTCTCCACTGCGTCCCCAACGCGAAGCTCTTGCTAACATTCGCGATCGCCAACGTCACCGCCGACCCCGAAGTGCTCCGTGCCCAAACGCTCAAGCAATATTGAAAATTTCCCGGAACGTCGAGCACCTGCGCCAACCCCGCCGCCGATCCTCCAGCGTTCACCAACCCCGTAGCCCGCGTAGTCCCCAACGGATCGCCGATCCCCGCAGTCAGCGCCACCAGCGCGCCCTTCGTCCATGCCCCCGCCGCAAAATTTTCGCTCTGCAGCAAAAGATTCCCCACCGGATCCAAAAACGTAAACGTCTCCGCCATCCCCGACGTCTGCTCAAACAAACTCTCGATCGCATTCCACTCCGCCAGCGTCAGTCCCGTAGCGCGCAATTGCCACCCCGCCAGCGCTCCGTTCGGATCCGCATACACCACAGTGTTCCCGCCCGCCAGCGTGTTTACTACGCTTCGCTGCAGCCCTTGCTTAGTTACCGGATACAGCGCCGCCGCGCCCGTAGTCAATTGCGGGAAAACCAGCATTAACTTCGGTTCTCCTTCACCGTCACACTCGCCGCCCCGCGCGCCGCTCCCGCATACTGCGTCGCCAGTTGATCGTCACCGAAACTGCAATTCGCATACACCGTCCCATCCCACGGATCGGTAAACGCAAACGTCCCCGCCCGTCCCCCTTGCGATGCAAAAAACAATTCCAACGCCGTCAGCTCCGCCTCATCCAGTAAACTCAGCCGGATCGTCCAACGTCCGCAGCGGTCGCCCCATATTCCTGAAACCGCTGCTCGCTGCCATCCAGAAACCGGAACACCTGCGTCGAGAACCCGCGCGTCCGGCTCGACCCATACTGCGCCACCGCCCCTGTTTTCAATGCTGGAAATGTCGCCACGCTACACGTCCCGAATCACATCGTTCAACACGGTCGATTGCAACATCGCCTGCCGCACCGCCAACGCAATATCCTGGCTGTGATCCAGAAACGACGAGCTATCCATCGCCTGAACCTGCACCGTAATCTGCGACGATGGCGAACTCGTCATCGCTCGTGGCGCCCCGCCCTGCGCCGCATCCACGCCGTAAGCCCCGCCCCCGCCCTCGCTAAAGCCCGCATCCATATTGATAGGCAGAGGAGCCATATAAGTCGGCAGCGCCGCCGGCGTGCTAGAATCGCCACCCCCGCCAAACAAGCCCGCGAGCCCCGACACCAGCGGAGCCAGCCCCAGCCCGCCCCCCAACACCCCACCGATCGTGCTGAGAATCGAACTCCCCGTCGATCCCCCACTACCGCCCCCGCTGCTAGCCGGCTGCGTCATCGCCGCCACCGTCTGTTGCATCAGCGCGTCATTGATCGACTGTTGCTGTTGCAGTTGATCCGCAATGCCAGTCATCTGCGAGCCCACCGAATCCCCACTACCCAGCCCGCTAGCCTTCAACAAACTAGCCAACCCGTCAGAAATCCTGTTGGTTGCCATTCCTCGCCTCCCGCCACTCTTTTTCGAGCGTCAACATCACGTCCGCCTCCTTCGCCCGCAGCGCCGCCAACGCGCCCCCGCCAAAACTCTTCGAGGCGAAAAACCACTCCACCCACCCGACACTCTCTGGCGTCACCCAAGACCGCGGACACTCCTCCGTCGCAGCCCGCCCCCTCGCCCACACCACTCGGCGCGCCCCGCGCTGCTCCTCCGCAATAAACCCGCACCGCCGCATCCCTTCCAACCCCTGCCGTCTGCATGGCTCGCATTTCCACCCGGCCTGATTCCCACTCAGAAAATGGAATGCGACGATCAGTTTTTTCTTTCGATCTCACTCAACCCGCACTCCGCCTTCACGCGCCCCAAAATCTCCGTAGCCAATTCCAGCGGACCCTTTTCCACTACCGTCAGCGGACTCGCCGCCTCCCCGTCAATCGTCAAACCCTCCACCGCCAGCAACCCCCATTCCAAATAAGCTCGATCAACCTCGGCCCCCACCACCGCCGCCTCCAGTTTGTCGCGCGCCTCCGCGCCCGCCGCCAAAAACTCCGCCTTGCGTCCGATCTCCCGTATCCGCCGCGCCAGATCCAATCTCCGCCCAAACGTTAACCGCGCAATCGCGAATCTCACGCCCGACAGCCGACTCCGCATCGAACCAAACCGCGCTATCGAACGAATGTTCCGCCTCCGCCCTAAGCGAATGCGATGTAGAGCTCATCATTCACTCCCCCCTGCGCCCGGCTGTTTTGAAATTTCCACTGCAGCCGCGTCTCCGAATCGTCAAACTGCGGAACCTCCGGCACCATCGCCGGCATGTACGCCCCGAACAACTGCCCGCTCTGCTGCCCCAGTTGCAACATCACCGAGATCGGCGACCGCTGCCGGGCCGCCTGATACAACCCCAACGTCTGCGCATCCACCATTTCAAAGACACTAAAGTTCAAATTCACCTGGCGCTCCCCCGCCGCAATGCACCGCGCGAAATCCGAACCGAACTCTTTCACCCGCAATTGCACGTCGTTGCTCAATCCCAATTCCGCACCCGTCAGAGTAAAGAACTGCGCCGGAGTAGCCCCCATCCACACCTGCCCCAAATGCCCCGGCACAATCGTGTAATCGAATCCCACACTCGACGGCTCCGCCGGAAACTGCGTCAACCCGCCCTGCCCGCTAGAGAAACTAGCGCTGTCGATCAAATCCTGCGACGGCCCCGCAAACACAAACTCCTGATAGTCGCCATTCACCTTGACCTTCAGCGAATCCACCGCCGCCCCGTTCAAAATCCTTTGCACCGCGCATCGCTAGGATCCCAATAATCGAAAATGGAAACGCTCCCCAAATCGCTCCCCAGCGGATACGTCAACGTCGCCCCCAACACCGTCCCCGCCGCCACGCCCCCAGTAAACGGCGCCACCAGAAATACCGTCAACGAATCCTGAATCCCCGCCACGAATCGAATCTCGCCCGCATTCGCCACCGCCTGCCCCACGCTCAATCCATGCGCCGCCGAAAAAGCGATCTGCGTAGTAGCACTCGTGTTCGCCACCGTTCCCCCGGCGAACGCCAGCGGAGTCCCACCCATCCCCGCCTGAAACAACGGCCCATGACTAGGCGCCGCCTGCCCGCTCACCCAGTCCGTCATAAAAGTGTTGAGCTGGAATGCAGTCCGCTTGCGAATCTGATTCGGCAGCCCCACAAACGTCCGGCTCCCCGACTTGTCCCGGCGCGAATTCTGCTCCAGCACCTGCTTCGCCGCCAGCTTCACGCCCGGAATCCGGTTCTGCCCAGTGATCGCCGGCACTGTCCCGTAGCAGGCTCTCCAGCGCCACAAAAAACCGATTATTGTTCGACGATACGTAACACGACATTGAACCCCGCCCCTCTCAACTCGACAAATCCACTTCGAAAATTACCTTGGCCACCTGCAAAACATTCCGCCCGCCGTGCTGCACCGGATCGAACTTCACCTCGTACCCGCCCGTAAAAAACATCCCCTGTCCCCAGTCCCCGCGATTCGCATCCAGCACCTGCGTAACCGCATCCACGTAAAGCCGCACTCTCTCTTCCAGCCCTTCAATGCGATCCTGCGACGCCCGCACCTCAGCCACCGCCCGCACTTTCCCCGAAAAATTGCGGAACTTTTCCGTCAACAGATTCTGCACCCGGTCCGCATACACCAACACCACCGGATACTTCACCGCCGAACTCTTCTCCATCAACGCCACCGGAGCGTTCTGCGCAATCACACTCTCCGCGGCGATCCCCGGCAACTCCACGCCCGCATTCGCAGCGATCTCCGCCAACACCGGCCCTACCCCTGCAACCGGATCCGTGAGCATCGCCACCACTTTCCCCGCCGCAATACTAGCTGCCTGCGCCATGACGCTAACCCCGCCTCAAAATTCGCCCGCCCGTGACGGACATCTCCGCCGCCTGCCCATCCCCCGGACAACGTCCCGCTCACCAATCCCGACCCCGGCAAAGTAAAAGTCGCACCGATCCCCAACGGCGCACTATTCTGCAGCGTCACCGTAGAAACCGTCATCCCCACATACACGTTCCATCCCACCGCTACTGCCGGCGCATTCCCCGCCGCCACCGTCAACGCGCTGTTGTCGGAAGTCTGAAAGTTCGTTACGCAGACTAGCGCTCCCCTCCTGCCCCGAAGCCGAAACCCAACTCACTTGCGCGTAGTAAAGCGCCCCCGCCAGCGCCCCCGTCCCCGCGCCCAGCACCGCAGTCCCCGCCCGCGGAATCGGCGCCGCCACCAGCCCAATCCCGAACCCGTAAGTGCGCTCCCTAGCCCCCCGCGCCAGCTCCCGGTACTCGTCCCACTTACTCAAATACCGGTCGTTCAATTGATTGTTGTAAGCATCCCGATAAACCACCGCCAGCGTATGCAGCGCCTGCCACCGCTTCATCTGCGGACTCACCACCACATCCGAAACCCCCAGCCGCCGCCGCTGCTCTCCGCCAATCAAAATACGGCACCGGCGTGTGCCCCAGCAACATATCCAGCACATCCTGCGAGATCTCCTCCGTCGCCAGACACAACTTAGCGTTCAGATCGATCCCCTCCACCCCAGCCACCTCCAAGATCGCCGACTCAAACACCCGCAGCCCTTCCGTATCGTTCGGATTCCCATCCGTCAGCAGTGCCATCAGTCCCCCTACAATAAAAAGGGCGAGCCATAACAGCCCGCCCCCATCTCCGTTCCGCCTCCATGCCAAGTGGGGCGGACGTCCTCGCCCGCGCGCGACCTCCTGGTCGCGCTCGTCGGTCCCTAACTATTCACCTGCACCGCGAAATTATTCCGCAGCACGCCCACCCCATAGAGCACGTCCACCGTGAACTGCTGCGCCAGCGTATTCGGCTGATAGCTCATAGTCACTCGCATCCCGAAGTTCCCCAGCTCCGCATACTCCGCAATCGCCCCCGTCCCCGGCAGCGGCTGCGGCAGCCGTCGCACCACCAACCCAATCGCGTTCTTCGAAAACGCCAAGTTGTGCGTAGTCACCGGACTGCTCCCCGTCGTAGCGCACGAACTGCGAGCGGAAAATGTAAAAGTCCTTCATCTTGCCCACCGCGCCATCGACGATCACCCGCAGCCCCGCCTCGCCCACCGAGTTGTACTCGCTGAATCGCGGAATCTGCCGCAGCGCCGAATATGCACTCGCGCTCACCACCAAGAACTTCGCCGCGCTAGCCGGAACCTTGGTGCTGAACAACGCCGTTTCCGCCGAGTCCACCACCGCTTCCGTTAGTGCCGTCCCACCCGTTCCCACCGCCGTATTGCTCGTGAACAACGGATACAACGCCAGCAGATCCGACTCGATCCGCTCCGCCAACGCCACCACCGCCGGCTGCATGTACAGCTTCAACAGATCCGGCACCGCCAGAATCTTAGTCACGTCCGGCACCTGGAACGTCGCTTCCGCGTGAGTGTTCAACACGATCTGCGCATTGCCCAGATTCGGATTCTGCGTCTGCACCGTGCCG
Source organism: Bryobacterales bacterium (assembly GCA_963745995.1). Lineage (GTDB taxonomy): Bacteria > Acidobacteriota > Terriglobia > Bryobacterales > Bryobacteraceae > Palsa-187. Next base: position 181,313 of record CAVUZF010000003.1, on the reverse strand, counting down.
CCCTCGGCGATATTATTGGCCACCAGCACCGGCGGAATCGGGACGTTAATCGTGTCCCCCGCCTGCGCCAGCGCCGGTTCGTAATCGCGATTGACCAGGTTCCCCATCACCAGGTTCCCCATCAACGCCGGCAGCGCATCCGCCGCCACCAGCTTTACAATCGCGCTCGCCACATTTGCTGAAGTAATTGTTGCCATCTGTTTCTCTCTCCTCTACCACCCGCGCAGCGTCAACGACGCCACACGCGCGATCTCTTGCCGTACCCTGCTCAACTCCTCCGGACTCATCCCCGGACGAATCTTTTCCAACTCCACCGGCATCTCTCCCGGCGAATTCCTCTGCCCCCCACCCGCGCCCGACCCACCCGCAAGCCGAGCCGGCAGCAGCTCCGGATTCTCCTTCACGAACTGTTCCACATGCTCCCGCATCCCCCCGCCACCCTGAGCGATCAGCGTCCCATCCTCGCCCCGATGAATCTCATCCCGAATCGCCTTATAAGCCAAATCCAATTTCGCGACCCCTTGCCGCTGCAATTCCGCCCGCACCGCCGCGCTCCGCTCTGCCTCTTCCGCCCGCGCCATCAACTCCCCAACGCGCGCCTCGAGCCCTTCCCGCTTCTTCCGCTCTTCCTCCAGTTCGCTCTTCTGCGGCATGAACTCCTGCACCACCGCCGTCACAATCTCTCGAATGTCATCCATTGGCTTCAATCTCCGCTACAATCCGATCCTTCACATCCTGCCGCGCATCCGCCAAATACTTCAGAGCCAACTTCTTCTGCACCTCTTTTTTCAAAGTGCTCGACTCCGCCCCCAGCGCCAAAAGTTTCTGCGCATCATCCACCTCAACAGCAAAATCCGTGATGTCGAACTCATCCAACCCGCCCACCCCAATCGCCAGGCCATCCTCCCGAGCCGCATCGATCGCCTTCAACACCCGCCGTAACCTGATCCTTAACCGCGTCCCCATAAGCCCGCAAAACCTCCTGCGTAATCGAAGAATCCAGTTGCTTACTAACCCCCGACTGCCTCCCGCCCTTGACCCAACGGCCCCCCCGCCTGCGGCATATAACAAACCCGATAAATCTCCTCCTGCAAACTAGTGAGATTATCCGCCGCAATCTGATAAACCTTGCCCTCGGGTTCCGTCCACCCAAACCGATCCTCCGGCCCAAGCTGAATGTAGTAACTCTCCCCCACCATCTGGCTCCACTCGCGCTCCGAGTAAACCACCGGCATCGCGAACAGCCCCATAGTCAGCGCCCACGACAACGCATTCGACTTATTGAAGTGCTCCAACTGCAGCGACCCCGCCCGATTCACCATCCACAATCCTTCCGGAATCCGCAGCCCAAACAGCGGCACCTGTCCGAGCTTCGCCAGCCCATGCACCCCTTCATCGATCAATTCGACGCCGCCCGAACCCCCGCCACTCGAAATCTGCCGGTACAGGCGGAAGTTCTGCTTGTCGTAGTAAGCCCACCGCTTTTCCGTCAGCCACTCGACATCCTCTACCCGATCCTGCCTGGTAACCTCAGTCCGCAGCACCACCCACTCATAGTTCCCGCAATCGTCCAGACTCCAATTAATAAGGTCCTCAGCCCGGTAATCCACCAGGTAAGCCCGCGAAGCCCCCGAGCGCATCTTCCTCCGCAAGATTCCCCGGCGCTTCACCCATCCGCGGAAAATCCACCAGCACGTAACTAGCGCCCGCCACCATCGCCTCCACCAATTGCTTCCGCAAAAAGTCCGCGAGCGCCGTCCCCTTGCGATCCACATCCTCCACGAACTCCCCGAAAAACGCCTGCCCGCGCTCGTTAGTCCCCTCGAACGTCAACACCGGTTCCCTGCGAAACAAGGTCGCCGCATACCAGTCCACAATCGACCCCACGTAGTTCTCGTAAAACACCCGCGTCAACCGCTCCCGGTAAACATCCCCCGGCTCCTTCTGCCGAGGAATCAAATGCCGCTGCGCATTCAACTTGAACTGCTCGCCCCCTATATAGAGGTCGCGATAACATCGCCAGACTTCTTTCCGTGCTCTGTACTGCGGATGCTCCCGATCGATATCCAACACGTGATCCTCTTTCCTAAACCAACCGCTGCCCCTGCTCGCCCGACTTTCAACCCGCCCCGGCACTCCTGCCAAGCCAAATACCCCAGCGCATCCGACAAATGCGTCCTCTTCGGATCGCGATCTTTATCGATCACCTGACTGTTCTCCTTGTAAGTGACCTGCTCGAAGTCTTTGATCAACTCCTTGCACCGCGGATGAATCGCCAGCCTCCGCTCCCCGCCAGCCGACTCCAACTTCGAATTCATCAGCGTCACCCGGTCCCGCACCGCCGGATTCGCCTTCGGAATCTTGAACCGCACATCCCCATACTGCCGGTCCTTCAAAAAATTCTTCAAAATTTCCACGTCCGTAGTCCCCGAAGTCTGCCGCCGCGCCCCGCTAGCGTCCGCATAAATCACCAACCCCGCCGCATGTTCCGCAAACCGATTCCCAAACTCCTCGCAAGCTTGGTAAGTGCTAGCCCGGTTCAGCACGATCTCGTCCAGCACCCTCACCTCTTCTCCATCCACCTGCGCCACCACCGACGACATCGGATCGACATTAAAATCCAGCGCCCACAACAGCGGTTGCTTCACCGCAATCTCCACCTCCGCCACATTCCCCTCCCGGCTGAACGCAAAATAAACCCGCCCCGCCGACAGTTCCAGGTATTGCCCCAGAACCTCCTGCTCGTAAAACCGCCCGTCATAGCTGTGCTTCAGCCGCTCGTAATAATCCGGAATCTTATCCAGCAAAAACCGGTTCTCAAACGGCCGCGCCTCCACCGTCTCGTACCCCTCGACCCGCGTCTCAACAAACCGCTCATAAACCCAGTCGTACCCCTTAGGAGTCCACACCGCGAACCCGCACAATCGCGAAGCCCGCGGATCCCGCAGCCGCCCCTCCAACCGCAGCCAAGCTTGCTGCGGCGCGTAAGTCAACTCATCCAGCCCAAACCACGCCAGATTCGACCCGCGCAATCTCTCAAACTCCTCCACCGCCCGAAACAAAATCCGCGACCCCGTCTCGCGCAGCACCAAAAAATTCTCCGCACGATTCCACTCATGCGGAATCCGGTTCCGCTCCAAAATCTCCAGCAGCGCCGCCTGCGTAGCATCCCGCAGCATCGGAAACGTCGGAGCCCCCAGCAACCCCGTCCGCCCCGGATTCAGATACGCCAGCTTCAGCGCCTCCTGACATAGCGCCTGACTCTTCCCCGACCCAATCGGCCCCGAAAACCCCTTGAACCGCGCCGTCGAATCATGAAACCTCCGCTGCGAAGGCAGCGGATGATACTCTATTCCCCGCTCCCGGATTTCGGCTCCACCCATGTCACCTTGATCTCCTTTGGCGACTCCTCATCCAGTTCCTTGTGAAGCTGCACCAGCCGTATGTAATCCCCCATAGTGGCCTTCATCCCTTCTTCGCTCATCTGCTTTTCCATCTTCTCCAGCACACCCTTGATAACCTCCGCCCGCCCCAAGTTCGTTTCCGTCTTCCCCATGTGCTCTCTGAATTCCCCTCGCGAAAGCAGCCTATCACCCAGATCTCAATCTCCTCCCCAATTCCAAATCGCCAACCCGCACCTGGCAAACGATTTACACTTTATGCCGACCCCGTGAACGCACAAATCCAGGTTTCGTAGGGCGGGCCTCCGGCCCGCAGCCAACGTCCAGTAGTGTCCTTATAGAGCTATTAGGACACTACCCAACGTCCAGGTCGTGTCCGGTTTCTGTGTTGGTATTTGCACTCTCCCCGATCATTGGTTTGCGCTAGTATCGTGTAGAGAGGTGCAACGAAATGGCAGACGATAACAAGCAAGCGCCAGCACGGGCGACCACCGACAGGCAGACCACCGACAGGCAGATGAAAGCGCTACGAGGTGGATGGCGTTCCTCAAACGCTAGGATGGTTAAAACCACTCGTCCCAAGAAAACGCGCTAGAGAAATGTAGCATCCATTAGCGCTTCAGCGTAAAACCGCTCATAGCCCTAGAAGTTTCGAATAGGTTTATTTGGTGGAATATCTCCGTTCCTACGAGTTCCAACATCACACTTCCATCGGCGGTATCCCAAATGAAAGTGGAATCGTGTTGTTCGGAAGGCTTGCCAAGATGCTGCTGGCAATACTGTCTCACGTCTTCTAACGCACCAACCATGTCCTTGCCGTCCGGGTTGAAGTAAAGGCCAATCTTATAGACTTTACCTGCGACCGTTCCGAGTGAAACGTTCCAGCGATGCTTCAGAAATTCCACCGAGGGGGCATTGTAATCGCTCTCTCCATCGAACATCCTCCCAATGACTGCGTACTGAGCCCGAGAAAACTCTGTTAAGCCATTGACGCCCTGGATCAACACACCCAACCTGTACTCGCCAATTGGGAGAGAGGCTGAATTTGTAATAGGCGTTCCGGCTTGCGCCGATATCCCCGAACCTTTCGGCGTCCCTGGCTTCCACGCTCTTGCGAGACGCTGGCCCTCCGCAATTTCCGCTGGAGTTAACAGGCGACTGGCACCGTCCCTATTTTTTCTACAGTTGGCACCGACATCCGGATCGTCAACGCAAAGGCTGAATCTCATGTAACCGAGAACGAGATCTTGCTCTACGCCCTGCCCCTGACTATACATGGAACCGAGCGCTAATTGAGCCGATGTGTCTCCTCGATCCGCCGCTCGGAAATACCAACTCAGGGCTTCCCTGTAGTCTTGCTGCACGCCTTTGCCCTGGTAATAGATTAGGCCAAGCATGGCTTGGGCTGCCGCATCCCCTTTCTCAGCCAACGGCCTGAGTTCCCGCAGTGCCGTGGCATAGTCTCCCTTCTGAAAGGCCGATACGCCGGTGAGAAGATCGGCTCCTGTGAGTTGTGAGGTGGCTATGAGGGACAGAGCCACAATCCCAATCAATCTCATGAGCCTAAGGGTGGTCACTTCGGCGATATTATCATAAAGATCCGATCCTAGCGTGCTTGTGGTAGGCTGAAGCCAAAAGCAAAAGGCCAGCCCTGGCAGGCTGGCCCCTTCAAAATTCTTCGGCGCACTTAAAGTCTAACTCTTGGAGTGTACCCAATGCAAGAAGTTCCTAATCATCACCCATCTCAGTCGGCGATTGAGGCTGTCCCATTCGCAACTTCTCTAGGAGTGCGCGTCCTCTTGCGGCGGCTCCGGTTAGTCTTACGATGGTTTGGAAGTCTATTTCGCAATCGACCATGGCAAATGGTCCTCCAGAATACAGCAGCGTACAACTACGAAAAGCGCACCGCGCAAACTGCCGATTCTCTAGCACAACGATCTCGCCCGAATACTGGCGGTCTTTCAGTACTTCGTAAGGGTAGCCAATCTTCAGGAGATCAGGCTGGTCAAGTGGATTGTCTAAGAAGTTTATCGATAGACGCACGGCAGGAAATCTCCTTTGACTTTAGAGTGGCCGATCTATGGGCCGGAAACCTAGAACCATATGCTATCAACGGGAAAGTAATTCGCCGATCTCCCAAATGTGATCCGTAATTCCTGCCTCCATCGCAGGAGTCACCCGCAAGGTTTGGTGGACCCGGCAGAAGTCATAATACGCGAACCATAACGCATAGGCCGCTTTTAGGTTCTCCCAGTTCTTACTGAAGGCGTTCGTTAGCCGCGTCATGCGGCGCATTCCCATGCGGATCGAAAGATTCTGACGCTCGACGTGTGAGGTACACACGCGGGACTGATCGGGTCTGCCATGGATCGGAGTGATGACCGTGGCAGCCACTTCTGGTGGAGCGTAACGCGCTTCACCTTCGCGGTCGGATCGGTAGACCTTCACCAGCGTTGCAAAGTCCGCACGCTTGCCCAGGCTGTAGGGAACGCAATCACGGTAGGGCGGCCAGCCATCCGTGGTAATTTGAAATTCACCAGCGGTCGCAACGCGCAGCTTCTCGGTAAACTCCATCGTGTGTTGTGCCGTGCGCCGTCCCAGGTGCCACGCCAGAATCAGTTTAGTATTCCGCTCTATTCCAACGAAGCAATAGGCGTCACCGATGAACGGGCTATCCGTGGGCCGATTCTTTTCCTTGCACCACACGTATCCCCAAATTTCGTCGGCTTGCACGTCCGACACTTCCAGGCCGCGAATCCGATCCGATAGAAGCCGGTCGCACTTTTCACCGGCCACGACTAGCAGAAGCAGGATGGTATCGCGGTTCACGTCCGTCAACCGCTCAATGCTGCGGATCGAGCAACCCTCGACCATGAGCTTCAGGATGCTTTCAGCTTTTGTGACCGGCAAGTACATGCCGTCTAGCGGCTTCTCCCGCGCATCCTGGAAGGTTCTGCGGCACTGACGGCAGCGATACCGCTGGTGTCCGTAGCGGTCGCGTCCATAGCGCCCGCAAGTGGTTTTGCAATTGTGGCACGTCATCTGTGAATCTCCTCTTGCGATTCACAGCCGGTAAGCCGATAATGGGGTTGAAAAGGTCCTTACGGCTTCGGCTGTGTGGATTTAGGCCCGTTGGTAGTTTCCAGCTACCAGCGGGCCGGTTGATTTGGAATGCGGGCGGCGGGACTCGAACCCACAAGACCCAGCCGGATCGGCGGTGTTAAAGACCGCTGCGTTTGCCAGTTTCGCCACACCCGCACAAAACACTACTTCTTGGTGGCCCTCGAATTTAGATCATTGGATTCCTTCTTGGGAACGCGGTACTTGTTCCCTAACACTCCGCGCTGCCTGATGACTTCGCACGCATCCAACTCTGCTAACTTGCGAAGCGTGATATCAACTGAGTTACTAGGATCTTTCGCGTCGGACTCGTAACCGCCGAGACTCAGCATGTATTCAACCTGAGACTTCGTGAACCATTCGCCGAGTCCGTCTATCAGGACCCTAAGGCAAGCATCTTTTAACGCCATCCCGGCGAACGGACGGCTCTTTTTGTATCCGCGCTCGGTTTGAAAATCCCCCATCCGCCGTAGCGGAGAGTCGATTCCGGCGAGCGAGAGGGTCCGGCGAATCGTTAGGATGTCGTCATTGATTCGATCTCTTTCAGCTTCGAGATCCATCAACTTTTCAACTATCGCCTTGAGTGATTCGTCCACGTTTTCCCCGTTACGTATTCCGTCTTTTATGGTACGGATTAAATACGTAACAGTCAAGCTCTTTTTGGAAAGGTCATGGGAGGTCATCTAAACGCCTCCCGTTTCCCGGTTTGACCAACACAGAAACCGGACACGACCCAACGTCCACGTTGGCTTGCCCCCGTCATCCAAATGTGATAAAACTCGTCAGTCCGGGGAGAGAGTCGATGTCAGTTCGTGCCTCCGCCGCCGCCCACTGCAATGTGGCTCTCCCGCCGGCCTACGCAGCTCAACCGGGGACAAAATGAGCCAACCGAACCTTGCAGTAAGAAACAACCTCCGCGGTTTTCCCAGGACGGAACGATGGCTGCTGCGCCAAGTCTTCAAAGCCATCGGCCCCGCCCCCATCCGCCTGGCCTTCAAAGACGGCGAAGAGATGTCCCCTCCCGGAGTCTCCCCCCGCGCCACCATTCTCATCCATGACCGCCAAGCTCTAATCGGCCTGATGCTGGACCCCGAAATGGCCTTCGGCGAAGCCTACTCCGACGGCCGCATCGAAGTCCAAGGCGACTTGGCCGAAGCCCTCGAAGTCGTCTACAAATCCTGGCCCGGCGGCGCCGACAAAGGTTGGTACCAGCGCCTAACCTCCCACGTGCTGGATGGCCGCCAGTCCAATACCCTCAACGGCTCCCGCAATAACATTCACCGCCACTACGATCTAGGAAATGAATTCTACGGCCTCTGGCTAGACGACCAGCTAGTCTATACCTGCGCCTATTTCCCAACTCCGTCAGCGACCCTCGAAGCCGCCCAAGAAGCCAAGCTCGACTACGTCTGCCGCAAACTCCAGCTCAAACCCGGCGAGCGCGTAGTAGAAGCCGGCTGCGGCTGGGGCGCCCTGGCGCTCCACATGGCGCGCTATTACGGAGTCTCCGTAAAAGCGTTCAATATCTCTCACGAACAAATTTCCTACGCCCGCCGGCGCGCTGCCGAACTCGGCCTCAGCGACAAAGTCGAATTCATCGAAGACGACTGGCGCAATATCTCCGGCACCTTCGACGCCTTCGCCTCAGTAGGAATGCTCGAACACGTAGGCGTCAACAACTTCACCCACCTCGGCGACGTCATTCATCGCTCCATCGGCGACTCCGGTCGCGGGCTGCTCCACTTCATCGGCAAAAGCCACAAAGGGGTGTTTAGCCGCTGGATCCGCAAACGCATCTTCCCCGGCGCCTACGCCCCCACCCTAAACGAGGCGATGACCATCCTTGAACCGCACGATTACGCCGTGGTAGATGTCGAAAACCTCCGCCCTCACTACGCCCGCACCCTGGAGCATTGGCTCGAACGCTTCGACAAATCGTCGCAACAAGTAGCCGCCATGTACGACCCCTGGTTCGAACGCGCCTGGCGCCTTTACCTCGCAGGATCCATCGCCGCCTTCCGCGCCGGTACCCTACAGCTATTCCAAATCTCCTTCGCAGGCCAAGCCCGCCAGCCAGTCACCTGGACCCGCGACTCGCTATACACCGGCGTAAAGGACTCCAAATGGATGCATGCGACGTCCTGATTGTAGGCGGCGGCCCCGCCGGTTCGTCCTGCGCCTGGGCCCTTCGCAACTCAGGCCTGGACGTAGTAATTCTAGATAAACAGATTTTTCCCCGCGATAAAATCTGCGGCGGCTGGATCACCCCCGCCGTTCTAGCACAATTAGAAATCGACCCGCTTGAATATGCGACCCACCACCTGCTCCAGCCCATCACCAGCTTTAGAGTAGGCCGCATCGGCGGCCCAGCCGTCGAAACCGATTATGGCGAGCCTGTAAGCTACGGCATTCGCCGCCGCGAATTCGACGACTACTTATTAAGACGCTCCCGCGCCCGTCTAATACTAGGAACCTCATTAACCAGCCTAAAACGTTCCGGCTCTGACTGGATCGCGAACGATCAAATCCGCGCCCGCACCGTAATCGGAGCCGGTGGACACTTCTGCCCTGTAGCCCGCCTGGTAGGAGGAAAGAAACCCGGTGAACCCGCCGTAGTAGCCCAAGAAGTCGAATTTGAAATCGACCCTACCGCCTGCAACGTGAAGAGTGAAAAGCCGGAATTGTACTTTTGTCCCGACATGAAAGGCTACGGCTGGTGTTTCCGCAAAGGCAACATCATGAACATCGGTCTAGGCCGAGCCGATCCCCACACCCTAACCGCCCACGTAGCCGGCTTCCTAGCGTTCCTAAAATCTACCGGCCGGATCTCTTTCGAAGTCCCGCCCATGCACGGCCACGCCTATCTCCTGGAAGGAACCTCGACCCGCACAGTGTTAGGCGACGGAGTCCTCCTAATCGGCGACGCCGCCGGTCTAGCCTATCCGCAAAGCGGCGAAGGCATCCGCCCCGCCGTTGAATCCGGCCTATTCGCCGCCAAAGACATCCTTGCGAATCGCCTAAGCGACTACCGCACCCACAAACCGCAACCCTGGCGCCACATTCCGTCGGCTCTAATCGGCCCAGCCGCCCGCCTGCTCCTAACCACCAACTGGTTCGTCCGCAACGTAGTCCTAAACACCTGGTTTTTAAATAGGGACGGAGCCTGATTATTGCCCCAAAATGGAATTTCCCGTTTTGAAACCGCCTACTTCTCTACCGGCGGGCTTTCCTTCGTCGTATCCTCAGGCAACGCGTCCGGCACGTCCCCAAACTGAATGTTCGTCTCCGCCCCGAACCGGTTGTACAACCTGAACTCCACCTCGTTCTTCACCAAAAACTTCCCCTCGCGCGACCGAATCTCCGACTTCAACGGCAGCAAATAAGGCTGCCCCGAAATCTTCATGAAGTCGTAATTCATATCCAAGTCCACGCTCTGCACCGGAAAATCCACCGGCAGATTTTCCACTTCCAGTTTGATGCGCATCACCATTTTGGTATCGCGATCCGCGTAAACCAGTCCGTGATACCCCGCGATCACCGTCCGCTGCACTGCCTCCGAGTAAATGGTGTATTGCGAATGCAACTGCTGCACATGAAAGCTGAACACGTACATCCGCTTCCCGCGCAGCGTCGCCCAGCGCTCCCAATTAAACTCAGTCTCCGTCTGCGGATCGAAAATCTCCTTCAGCATCGTCCCAAACTCGCCCGAAGAACTCGCCCCCTGCTTCTGCTCGTGCTTGACATTGCCCGTCACCGGCACGCCGTTGATCGAAACAACTTTATAATCTTCCTTCTGCTCGAAATAACTAAGCCGCTCCGCAATCGTGTCGATCAGCCGGAAATTTTCCAGCCCGCTAGCGTCCCCATACCGCCGCGTCACCTGCAGACAAATAAAGTTGGGAAGCCCCTTGACGTAGTTCCGCGCCCCCTCCGTGATCTCCGCCAGAATTTGCTTCTGCTCGATTGAGTCCGGCGGAGGCGGCCCCGCCACCACCAGTTTCGGAGCCGGTGGAGGCGGCGCCTCCAAACTGGCTGACTCCGTGATCAAACTCTTCAGAGCCGCCACAGTCTGCGGACCCGCACCCATCCCCTGCAGTTCTTCCACCTGCCGAGCATCCAACCGGTTCAAAAGTTTTACGTTTTTCTTAATGAAACTGGCGATAGCGCGGTCCTCATGCCGCAACTGAACAGAAGACTTAACGAAGCTGACCAGTTGCTCAACCGTCAGCTTACTCTGCGCCTGAACCGCGATGGCGAGAACAACCAAGAGCCCCAGTTGTGCCACCCTGCGTGTCATTTGCCTTCCGTGTTCTTATTATCCTCCGGCAAAGCCTCCGGCGCATCGCCGAAAATGATACTGGTATCCGCCCCGAACTTGTTATACAGCCGGAACTCCGCCTGATTCTTCATCGTATTCCGTCCATCCCGCATCCGCATATCCACCTTCAGCGGCAAAATGAACTTCACGCCCGACAGCGAAATCGAGTCGTAGTCCAGCGTCTCCGAAGCGCTCCGAATTGGAAAATCCTCCGGGATGTCGTCCGCCTCCATCGTGATCCGCATCACGTTGTTAGTGTCGCGATCCGCATAGATCAACCCGTGATACCCCACCGTAATCGTCCGCTTCACTTCTTCCGCCGTAATACTGTACTTCGAATTCTCCAGCCGAACACGAAAGCTGTAAACGTTCATTACGTGTTCCCGCAGCTTCCCCCACCGCTCCCACTGAAACTCGGTGTGGCTCTCCGGACTAAAAATCTCGTACAACATACTGCCGAACTCACCGCTTGAAGTAGCCCCGCCCAATTGCTCATGCTTGCGATTCGAAACCGGAGTCCCATTCACCGAAATAACTTTGTAGTCTTCCTTATGCTCGAAATAACTCAACCTTTCCGCGATCGTATCCGTCAACCGGAAATTGTCGTTCCCGTTCTGCGCGACATACCGCCGGGTAACCTGCATGCAGATGAAGTTAGGCAGCCCCTCGGAGTAGCTAAGAGCGCCCTGCGTAATCGCCGCCAGCACCCTCTCCTGCGTCTCCGAATCCGGAGTCGGAATCGGTGCCGCCGTCACTTTAGGTGCCACCACCGGCACCGGCGCAGCGGGCAGGCTAGCCGAATCCGTCCGCAGAGTCTTCAACGCCGCCACTGTCAGCCGCCCGGCCCCCAACTCCTGCAACGATTCAATCGTCTTCGCATCCAACTGATTCGACAATTGGATCTTCTTAACCATCTCCGCAACCTTGCGGTCGTCCTCTTTTAACTGCACCGAAGACTTGACGAACGTCACCAGTTGCTCGACGGACATCTTCATCTGCGCCGAAGCCGCGCCCGCCAGTGCCACAATGAGGCACACAAATTGTATATAGCGTCTCATCTACTTAACAATAGACGCAATTCCACGCTTCTTAGGTTTCTGCGGAGTCTCCACCGGAGCCAAAGTTTTATCGATCGCCGCCGCCGCCAGCGGAGCCATCACCCGGTACCCCTTGGCGTTCGGATGCAGCCCGTCATCCGACATTTCCGCCTGAAATTGCCCCATTGGGTCCACCGTAGCCGCGAAATAATCCACATAAGCATAACCTCGCTGTGAACAGAACGCCTGCAGCCACTCGTTCAACGCCTTGATCTGCGCCGGAGGCCGCTGCAGCGTCCGCTCATAGCTCGGTTCCTGATCCTTGTGATAATCGCTCACCGGCGTCAACGCCCCAAAAATCACTTTAATCTTGTAAGCCCCCGCCAAATCCGCCAGCGTCTGATAATTACTCTCGATATCGTGCAGCGGAACCGCGCGCGCCAAATCGTTGGTACCCACCAAAATCACCACCGCCTGCGGATGCAAATCGATCACATCGTCCTTCATACGCTGCAACAAGTGACCGCTCAGCTGCCCTGCAATCCCGCGGTTAACATATCCGCTGTCTGGAAAGTATTCGTTCAAACGCCAGAAATCCGTAATCGAATCCCCAAAGAACACCACCCGCGGCTTGCCCGCCGCCGCCGGACCCAGCTTACGATTCGCGTCCGCATACCGTGACAGATTCGCCGGATCGGGACTCGCCAACTGCCGATCCCGGTTCTCGATCAAAGCCCGGAAATGTGCGTCCAGCCGCGTCGCGTCATCTCGCAACTCGGTCAACTGCTTCTGCGCCGCCTCCGGAAACGGAAACGGCTTGGGAACCGAATCCGCCAGCGCCAGATACGACCGCAGATTCATCAGCAGCGAATAAGTGGTCCGCCCGCGCCCCGGCAGCAGCCGCAATTGAATGCAATCCTGCCGCGTATTCTCGATCGTCGGAGCCGCCGCCCGCAGCAAGTCCGGCACCGCCACGCCGCCCGCCTCCATTAACTCGCCCAGCCGCCCGCACAACTGATTCACCGCCGCCGGAGCCATCAGCGCATCCGACGACGGCACTCCCGGCCCCTGCGTCTGCCCAATTCCCGCCCCCAGCAGCAGCAACGCCATCGAAGCCACCGAGCTACGCGTCATTTTCCCTCGTCCTTATCTAACTGCAGCGTCACCGTCCCGATCGGAAACGCCAGCCTCAGCCGGATCTGCACCGGTATCCGCCGCGCGTCATCGGACACCCAAACGAACGCCCGCCCTTTGCGCGGATACACCACTCCGTTCATCAGGTTCGCCTCGTAGCGAATAGTCTTGAACGTACCCGCCGGAGTGGTCACTTCCTCCCGCTCCTGCGCGTCTACTTTCACCTGCGCCGCCCGCCGCCCGTCGCTCATCGGCACCTGCGCCGATTGCCCTGGCTCAATCGTCAGCCCCCGCAGCGCCAGAATCCCGCCCAGCACATCGTGCACGCAATGAGGAGTATCCACCTGAGCCGTCCGCGTCACCTGATTATTTTTAAGCACGTCGCGTTCCACCCACGACGCCCGGTTCTGGTTCCGGTCATAAGTAACAGTAGTCTGCCGATGCCGCTTGCCTTCCATCGAATCGAGCAAACTCCCGCTAGCGCAGAACCCTTGCTCGTAATGCACCGAATAGTTGTCGTCAACCTTAAACAATGCCGACACTAATCCCGCCGAAACCAGCTTGAGGTGTGCCTCGGAATCGTGCGCGTCGAGCACCACGTCCCCCGCATGAATCAAGCGCCACTCCACCGCATAGCTTATTTTGCCGAGATCTGGGGGGGCCGGCCCGGCAGCCATCGCCGGCAAAATCCACAGGGCCGCGGTAAAAACGGGGACCGCGCGAAGGACAAAGCGCACACGATCAGTTTACACTCTTATCGTGAAGCATATTCCAGGCCGCCACTTTGTGCGCAATTTAGTGCAACAGCGCTCGCTGGTTGTCCAACTCGTCCGCCGCGACTTCCAGCAGCGCTACGTAGGCTCCGCCGCCGGCTGGATCTGGGGCGTCGTCCACCCCCTGGTCCTGCTCCTGAGCTGGACCTTCATCTTCCAGATCTGCCTCAAAACAACGCTGCCCCCAGGTTCCGTGACGCAGAACTACACCATGTTTCTATTCTGCGGAATGCTCCCCTGGCTCCTGTTCCAGGAAACCGTGCTGCGCTCCGCCCCCAGCATGGTGGAACACGCCAACTTGATCACCAAAACCCTATTCCCCGCCGAAGTAGTCCCCGTATCGATCTTCCTCTCATCTCTAATCCACCATCTCATTGCGTTATTGCTAGTGATGGCAGCCTCAGCCATAGTCCTGAAATCTATCAGCCCCATGGTCCTGCTGCTACCTCTATATATGGTGTTTATCGGACTGCTTCGCCGTAGGAGTCGGCTGGTTCGTTTCCAGCCTCCAAGTCTACCTGCGCGACACCGTGCAGATCCTGGCCGTGGTGATGACCCTCTGGTTCTGGTTCACGCCCATCATGATCAGCGAGGACCGCATCCCCGAGCCCTTCAAAAGCCTGATCCGCCTGAATCCCATGACCTCAGTAGTGCGAGCCTACCGCTACCGCCTTCTCACTGCCCAATGGCCCCCGTGGCAGGAACTAGCCGTCCTAGCCGCCTATTCCTGCGCCGTATTCATCCTCGGCGGACTCTTCTTCCGCCACCTAAAACGCGGCTTCGCCGACGTCCTCTAAAAAAGAGGGACGGAGCCTCTTTTTGCCCTCAGTTTCAATACCGGATTGAAACCGCGGACAAAAAGAGTCTCCGTCCCTCTTTTTTAGTCCCGAAGGATCGAGTTACCGTCCCTAGAATACGTACTTCAAAGCCAACTGCATCAGGCGTGGATTCACCGACAAGCTGGTGATCGAGCCAAAAGTTGAGGTTGCCAGGTTATTGTTAACCGGAGCAAAACCCACACCTTGGGTGCCGGCGCTCCCAAACTGCGGATGGTTGAACAGGTTGAAGAACTCCGCGCGGAACTGCAACACGGCGTTCTCGTGGATGCCGCCCACCCGGGTGCTCTTCGCCAACGTGACGTCGAAGTTGAACTGCCCGGGTCCCAGCATCGGACCGATGCCGGTGTTCCCCCAACCCGTGCCGCCCGTTCCCGCAACTCCAGGCGTAGCCCCGATGATCGGAATCGTCGTCAGCGCACCCGCATTAATGTAGCCCGGACCGCCGCTGGCGCCGCCCAGCCGCAACTCGGTCGATCCCGGCGTTACCAGATTGGCGTACGTCATTCCTGCGGCGATTTGCGCGCGGGAAAGTTCGACGGGTGGCGAATTCGCCAGACCGTAAACACTTCCGCCGCGGCTGTCTGCGATGATCAGCGGGAAGCCGTCCTGAATCGTCGTGACTCCCGACAAGCTCCATCCGCCGAGCGCGGCCTTCGCTACCCCCTTCATGCTGCCCGTGGGAATCGTGTAGTTGTAGTTGAGCACCAACCGCTGCGGCCGGTACTGCGTGTTCAGACCATATTGCTGCGCGAAGTTGTTCGGGTCTCCGCTGTTGGACCCGCCCGGTCCGAGAAAGTCGGCGTAAGCTTTGCTCCACGTGTAAGCCGCCTGGAAAGTCAGACCGTAGGAAAGCTGCTTGCGCACCGTGACCTGGAGACTGTTGTACTTGATGTCCCCATTGGTCTCGAAGTACTGCAAGCCCGTCGGGCCAAAACCCAGGTAGGGGACGCGCAATGACGCGTTCGAGGTGGTGTTGGTAGTGATCCCATTGATCGGAGCCGTCGCCGAAGCCAGCCCCGCCTCATTGATCAGGTGCAGGTTCTGCGCTTGATGGATTCCATGCGAACCGACATAGCCCAGTTCAAGCACCCAGCGCGGGGCGAATTCATACTGCAAATTCATGTTGTACGAGTAAACCAAAGGCGTCTTGATGACCTGCGCCTCGGCCGCTTCAGTAATGTTGGAGGACTGATAGAACGGCTTCAGCCCAGGTGTGAAGTTCACCCAGCGCTCGGGAAATTCTCCCAGCGTGTACTGTTCAAACGGAGCCGCCAGCGAGGAAAACTGGTTGGTGCTCGCACCCTGATCGAGGGTAGGCGCATAGGGCGGACTCTGCTCGATCGCGTGTACCAGCAGATTGCCGTCGATGCGGTCGTAGAAGTAGCCGAATCCGCCGCGCAATACCAGCTTGTTGCTCGAAGTGGGCTGGTACGCAAAACCTACGCGGGGAGCGAAATCATCCATCGGAATTCCATTCTTCGTAGCGATGGTTTGTCCGCTGCTGATGATGCCCGGGAACATCGGCCCGTTGTAATTGGAAGTGGTCACCCATCCTGCATAGCTGCCGCCAACCGGAAACAGCGGAACGCCAGGAGTCGGTAACTGCGTGGTCGCCGGCACCGGAACCGCGTTGATCGCCGATGGCCACAAATTCACCGAGTTCCCGTATTTGTCCGAGAGATTCCCGTCGTATTCCCAGCGCAATCCCATATTGATCGTCAGGCGTTGGCTGACCTTGTAATCGTCCTGGAAGAACACGTCGCCGTTTTTCATCCGGTAGCCGTGTACGATGCCACTGGGAGAACTGTTCACGTCAAAGTTGGACGTATTCAAAACATTGCTGTTCGCCGAACCATTACAACCCAGCGGATTGGCCGCGTTGGGCTGAGCGGCCGCACCGCAGCCTCCCGGCAGGCCGATCAGAAAATCGTCGAAGGTCTGGAAATCCATGATCCCGTGCGATAGCCAACTGCCCACCCACGTCCAGCGCGTATCTTCCCATTCGCCGCCGAAACGCATCGTGTGCTTTCCCTTCGTCCAGGAAACCTGGTCGCCAAAGCCGACCGTTGTCTGGTTGTGAATAACATCGTTGGTTCCGCCGTATGCCAGAAACTGTCCATTGATCACGATCTGCGGCGGCTGCGGGCTGATTCCTCCCAAGAGTCCGCCCGCTCCCGAACTGCAAGCGATGTTCTGCCCCGCCACGCTGCTGCAGGAGGGATAGATATTGCTTGCATTCATGCCTGAGCCTGGGTTCTGGGTCTGCGTGTTGGTGCTGCGCAGGATACTGCCCCGCAGCTCATTGACGATGTTGCTGGTGGCAATCGTAGTCAGCTTCAGGATTCCGTTCTGATACCCATAGTCGGTTACGCTCGGTTCGCCTGGCAACACCGGGCCAGCGGTGCCGATAAAGTTGATGGTCTGCGGCTCGTACGAACGGAAATACTTGCTTGAGATCGTGTTCTTCGAGTTCACGACGTAGTCGAAGTTGAGCATGCCCTGGTATTCTTTGTCATACGCAGGATTGGTATAGGCAACGCCCGGCAGGAAATTCGCGGATCCGGAACCGGGTATAGCGTAAGTACCGGCCAACGTCGTGCCTTGCAGATATCGCATCGCATAGGGGCTGATGTTGGACCCGTCGCACGCCACCTGCGTGCCCTGGCCCGCGCCAGCTCCTCCCGGATTCGTCAAGAATGCACTGTTGCCCGGATGATTTGCGGGGCAGAACGCTGCACCCAAGGCCTGTTGGAACGTGTTGGCCTGGCCGTTGTTTACACCTGAGATGGAGGTGGTCCCACGATTGATCATCGGAATCGGAGCCAGCGTAACGCCGCTACTGAAACCCTGGGACGCCGCTCCATTCTTCTGCCAGGTCTGCTGATACGCACCGAACACAAAAAACTTGTCTTTCTTGATAGGACCGCCGATCACGCCCCCGAACTGGTTCTGGTTCAGCGTTTGTTTGACGGCTTGGCCTGCGCAGATGCTGGGTGTCAAGCCGCACGTACGATTCCGGAAAAAATCCGTGGCATTAAGATCGGTATTGCGGAAAAATTCATAAGCCGAGCCGTGAAGCGAATTGGTTCCGGACTTGGTCACCACGTTCACGTTGGCACCGGGATTGCGCCCGTAACCGGCGTCGTAGAGCGAAGTCTGAATCTTGAATTCCTGCAGCGTATCCGGATTGGGAATCGCCAGGCCGCTATAGAATCCCTGCACCACGCTCCCACCCTCTTGGCTGGTCATCGCGACGCCGTCCATCATGTAATTGTTGTCCTGGGTCATCATGCCGTTGACCGCCGTGTCCACACCGCCTTTGCCGAAACCGGAGGCATTGTTGACGCTGGCGTTGGCGCCCGCCGAGAGGCCAATCAGGTTGGTGTAGTTCCTGGTTGTCAAAGGCAAGTCCGTCGCCGTCTTGTTGCCCACCACCGTTCCCAGCGACGAACTGCTAGTTTGAATTGCCTCCACGTTCGCCTCGACCGTGACCTGCTCCGTCTGCGCGCCCACTTCGAGCGCCCGGTTCACCACGGCGGATTCCGTGACCTGAACCACAATGCCCGGCAGCTCGATGGGCTTGAACCCGGCGGCGCTGAACTTGATCTTGTAGTTGCCGGGCTGGATCAACCCGAACTTGTAAGCGCCGTCTGCGCCGGTGACGCTGTTGCGTACCGCTCCGGTATCGGTGCTAGTCAAAGTTACCATCACATTCGGGATCGAAGCGCCGGACGGATCGGTAACCGTTCCGGATACCGCACCCGTGGAAGCAGTTTGCGCCAACAGGACCGGCACGCAAACCATCAACAGAGCAACCGCCACTAGCACTAGATTTCTAGTTCTCATGACCCCTCTTAGGTTCTCCTTTGCCCCTCAGTCTTCTCTTCTCCGTGGAACACAGCCGACTGAAAACCTTCGCATCGCGAAGTCTGGGAGGCAATATATGCCAAATTGGCAACGTTGTCAAGGCCCCTTGGCAGTATTTTCCAGCCATAACTGATATCGCAGCTACGCCCGCAATCACCGATATAATGGTTTAAGTTGTCCTTCATCTCCCACTTACTCGCTTCCTATTCCCCTTGGAAGCCGAAGTTGTGGACTACCCTCCCGGGATACCGCCGCCGCGATTTTTTCTCTGACCTGATCGCCGGAATTACCGTTGGATTAGTCGCGTTGCCCATGGCCATGGCCTTCGGCATCGCCTCCGGCGTCACGCCGCAAGCCGGCCTTTACACCGCCATCATCGGCGGATTTCTCATATCGTTCCTGGGCGGATCGAAGGTTCAAATCGGCGGCCCCACCGGCGCGTTCGTAGTGATCGTCGCCGGAATTTTAGCCAAGCAGGGCCTCGACGGATTGTTCATGGTCACCATGATGGCCGGAGTAATTCTGCTCTTCCTCGGCTTCACCGGACTCGGCGCAGCCGTGCGCTTCATCCCGCGCCCCATCGTGATCGGCTTCACTAACGGCATCGCCCTGCTCATCGCCTCTACGCAGATCAAAGATTTCTTCGGCCTCACGATGAAGGAAAATCCCAGTGAGTTCTTCGCGCGCATGCGAGCGCTGGGAGACCACCTCGGCACCACCAATCTGCCCGCGCTGGCAGTGGGCCTGGGTTCTCTAGCGTTAATCATCTTCGTCCCTAAACTTTTCCCGCGCGTCCCCGGTTCGATCGTCGCTCTGCTAGCCGCAACGCTTGTGGCCGCGCTCTTCCACTTACCCGTCGAAACCATCGGTAGTAAATTCGGAGGCATCAGCCGCGCCCTCCCGCCCATCCACATCCCGCAATTCCGCGCCGACCTCATCCTTCCGCTACTCCCCTCCGCGCTGACAGTAGCCATCCTCGCCGCGTTAGAAAGCCTGCTCTCCGCGGTAGTCGCGGATTCCATGAGCGGCGACCGCCACAACTCCAACGCCGAATTAGTAGCGCAAGGCGTCGCCAATATCGCCAGCCCCCTCTTCGGCGGCATCCCCGTCACCGGCGCCATTGCCCGCACCGCCACTAACATCCGCTCCGGCGCCAAAACTCCGGTAGCCGGAATGATCCACGCGATAACGCTCTTGGGAGTGGTTCTGGTCTTGGCTCCGCTAGCCCGCTTCGTCCCCATGGCGACGCTTGCCGCCGTGCTGTTCGTAGTGGCCTACAACATGGGCGAATGGCGCGAGATCGGCTCCATCGTTCGCCTGGGCGCGGCCGATCGCTCCGTGTGGTTCATCACTTTCGCTTTAACCGTAATGGCCGATCTGACCGTAGCCGTCGAAGTCGGCATGGCCCTAGCGGCGCTCCTGTACATCTACCGCGTAGCGCAAACCACCACCGTGGGAGTCCTCACTCCCGAAGACGTCGAAGACGCACGCCCGCACCAGTTGCAGGACCAACAAGTGCCGCCCTACGTCACCATCCTGCGCATCCACGGACCCTTCCTCTTCGGCTCCACCGAAAAGTTACTCGAAGAAACCGCGGAGTCTGAACCGGTACGCGCCCATCGTGATCCTTCGCCTGCGCCATATGACCGCCATCGACGCCACCGGCCTGCATGCGCTTGAAGTTCTGTCCGAACGCTTGAAGAAATCCGGCCGGACCCTTTTGCTCTGCGGCGCCCGCCACCAACCCGCGAAAATACTACAGCGCGCCGACTTCATAGAACACATCGGCGAGCACAATATCCTGCCGCATGCCCAAGCCGCCCTGGAACGTGCGCGCGAAATTCAGCCGGATTTACCGGTTTAGGTGAAGAAGTTGCGCAAGACCTGCGCAAAGCGCCGCTCTAGAGCGGTTCAGTCTCCATTGCCAGCGTTTCGGTCGAGCCGTTGTTTGAGCGGAAGCAGTGCGCGCAGCGTAAATAAATTGAGAACGGAAAGCAGAATCGCGATTTCATAGCGCTCCATCGCAACAGCAGCTCCGATGACGCCGGCATTCCAAACGCTAGCGGCGGTGGCGGTTCCCTTCACGGTGGCGCCCTCCTTCAAAATCGCGCCCCCTCCCACGAACCCGATGCCCGTGATCAAACCTTGCAAAACACGCGACTGCGCCGCCACGATCCGGCTGGCTTCCCAACACCATCAAGTAGCCGCAACTCGCCATGCCGACAATGGGGAAAGTACGCAGCCCCGCACTATGCGCTTCCTTTTCTCGGTCCCACCCGATCAAGGCCGTCAATACGTAGGCCACTCCTATATGCTGCACGCCCCGCCAAGTTTCCTGCCAATGGTTTAGAGTTTCGAGCACTGAGGTACCCCCCAGATATCGTAATCGAGTGGGGCGGGCCTCCGGCCCGCAGCCGAAGTCCCCGTCGGCCACTGCTCTCTGCGGCAGTCCTAAATAAACATCTCTTCGTCGGAGTGGGCGTCTTCCGGATTAGGACGCCCGCGCAATAAAAACGAAAGCGCCGTCTTAATCCCCGCTGCCACGCCTTGCACCTGCAGGATGGGCTTCAAAATCCCCCCCTCAACCACAGCCACCGTGCGCTGCGTGCGCACCATCGCGTCATCCAGCACCATTTCGGCCCGGTCCATCTGCACCCGTGCGCGCGCCGCCGCATCGTCCAGGAACTCGTCTATCCGGTGCACTTGCTGCCGCGTAGTCTCCAGAATCTCGCTGGTCTTGGATGTAATATCGGCGATCTGCTTACGGCTGTCCTCGATGGTTTGCTTTGAGACTTCGAGCACGCTCTCAATCTTAGGCATCAGCCGCTGCACGTTCTGCTGCAACCCCCGCGACGCCATAAAAATGCCCGCCAGCATCGCCGCCTGGATCAACAGCGCCACCGCCGCGACGATCACGAACACCGTCATCACCGTAAGCAGAGTATGTTCGTCCATATGGGTCCCAACCGGCGCGCCTATTCAGGCAGCGGTTGATTCACCGTATCGCGATAAGCCTGGCGACCCGCATCGACTGCCGCCGACAAGCTTTCCTTGTGCCGCTGCACCTGAGACTTGCCCCGCTCAATCGTTTCCGCCGCCTGGTCCTTCAATTCCTGCGCCCGCCGCTTCGCCAAATCCGCGCTCTCATTTGCCTTCGACATCAAAAAATCGCGCGTCTCGGACCCGGATTTCGGAGCGAACAAAACACCCAAGGCCGCCCCCAGCCCCAGTCCTAGAAAGAAAAAAGACATCTTGCTATCGTCGTCCATCGTGTGTCACTCCTTTGCACTCCCAGCATATCAGGACTGTCTCAATTGCGACGCCGCCTGAGCAGCGCGCGCGAATATAGCTTGCATGTCAGCTTCCACTTGCAGATCCTCACGCAAAATCTGTAGCCGCGCGATCGCGTCCCTTAACACATGGTCGATTTCCTCTGCGTTCGTAGAGAAAATATCGCGCCAAATCTCATACGGACTCCGTGCCAGCCGCGTCAAATCCGCCGCCGCCGGCCCCGCCACTTTCGCCGCCTCCGGCTGATCCGCAATTAACGAAGCCAACGCCGTCGACAGCAACTGCGGTAAATGCGAAACCAGCGCCACCCGCCGGTCATGCTCCGCCGCATCGAGCTTTACCAGCCGCGCGCCAATTTTTTCGATCCACCGTTCGAGTTCCGCATCCGCTCCGGTAAGCACATAAGGCCGCGTGCGAAACAGATTCGCATCCGCCGCCTCCACCCCGCGAGCCTCCTTGCCCGCCATCGGATGCCCGCCCACAAACCGCCCGCGCCGGATCGTCTCCCGCGCCCGCTCCACAATCGCCCGCTTCGTGCTGCCTGCATCCGTGATCAGCGTGCCCGGACGCACCGCGTCATCGACACGCATCCAGCGTCTCCAAAATCCGCGCGATCGGTTGCGCTAAATAAATGACGTCCGCTTGCGCCGCCGCCTCCGCCAGTGGCAACGCCTCATCGATCGCGCCGCGCGCCAACGCCGCCCGAACAGTGGCCGGCGAACTAACCCCGATGATCTTCCCCGCAAACCCCGCCTGCCGCAGCGCCAGCGCGAAGGACCCGCCGATCAACCCCACCCCCGCGACAGTGACGACGCGCCACTCCCCGTTCACTCCGCTTTTCCCCGCCGTTGATCCAGATATACCTGCTGAATCATCCGCATTTCCCGCATAATCGTCTCGAATATGTGGCGAAATGCCTCGTCACTGAGCGGTCCCGCATTGCCGCTAGTCACCTTGCGCACCACGTCTTCTTCGCGCGAAGCCTCGTAAACCGGCATCGCCAGCGCTTCCTTCGCGTGCACCACATCGTCGACAATCCCCGCGCGCCGGTTCAGTAATTCGCGCAATTCCAGATCCAGCGCATCGATTTTGCGCCGGCATTCGGCGAGCAGTGCTTGAGCTTCCGTCTGTGTCATTGGTCCATGCCTTCGCGCAGCGACCGCGCGAACGCCTCGATCTCAGCGTCGCTTGCCTGCTTTTCGATTAACCGCACAAACGCGCTGCCCACCACCACGCCATCTGCGATCTTCGCCACCACTCCCGCCTGCTCCGGAGTCGAAATGCCAAACCCCGCCGCCAGCGGCAGCTTCGTAGCCCCCCGCATCGACGCGACCAGCGGCCCCAGCGCCTCCGACAACGCTGCCCGCTCCCCCGTCACTCCCGTCCGCGAAACCAAATACACAAAGCCCGTCGAGTATTGTGCCACCAGCTTCAACCGTTCCGCCGTGCTAGTCGGAGCCGCCAGAAACACCGTATCCATCCCCGCCGCCCGCATCGATTTCACGTAAGGCTCGGCTTCCTCCACACTCAAATCGGTAAGCAGACATCCATCGATCCCCGCCGCCTTCGCATCCGCACCCAACTTCTCAAACCCATACCGCATAGCCGGATTCAAATAGGTGAACAACAGCAGCGGAATCTGCGACGACTCCCGAATCGTCCGCGCAATCTCCAGAACCTTATGCAGCGTAGTGCCAGCCTTGAGCGCCCGCTCCGCGCCCGCCTGGATCACCGGCCCGTCCGCGATCGGATCGGAAAACGGCACACCCAACTCGATCAAATCCACCCCGCCGCGCTCCAGCGCCGCCACAATTTGCGGCGTTCGCTCCGGCGTAGGATCCCCCGCAGTAACGTAAGCAATCAGCGCCGCGCGCCGCTGCGCCTTCACCGCGGCAAAAAGAGGCTCAATTCGTGTCGGCATCAAGCTCAGGTAAATTCTCGCGGTAAATGTCAGTGTCTTTATCGCCGCGCCCAGACAAATTAACGATGAATATTTGCCCCTTCGCTGCCGGCGCCCGCTTCAGCACCTCCGCAATCGCGTGCGCCGACTCCAGCGCCGGAATAATTCCCTCCGTGCGCGCCAACTGCAGCGCCGCCGCCAGCGCCTCAGCATCGCTAGCCGACGTGTATTCCGCCCGCTGCCGGTCATGCAACCAAGCGTGCTCCGGACCCACCGTCGGATAATCCAGCCCCGCCGAAACCGAATGCGTCAACGCCACCTGTCCATCCGCATCCTGCAACAAATAACTAAGCGTCCCGTGCAGAACACCGGGCGACCCGCCTGAGAACCGCGCCGCATGCTCACCGAGCAGTGCACTCCGTCCCCCCGCCTCGACGCCAATCAACTTCACACCCTCATCGCCGATGAAAGCGTGAAACAGCCCAATCGCGTTACTGCCTCCGCCGACGCAAGCCACCGCTGCGTCCGGCAGTCGCCCCTCACGCTCCAGAATTTGCGCTCGCGCCTCAATGCCAATCACCCGATGAAAGTCCCGCACCATCACTGGATAAGGATGCGCCCCCAACGCCGACCCCAACAAGTAATAAGTGTCGTGAACATTAGTAACCCAATCGCGCATTGCTTCGCTGATCGCATCCTTCAAAGTCTGGCTGCCGTTAGCGACCCCCACCACCTTCGCCCCCATCAACCGCATGCGAAACACATTGGGGCGCTGCCGACGCATGTCCTCGACGCCCATATAGACGATGCATTCGAGCCCAAACAATGCGCACACAGCAGCAGTCGCCACCCCGTGCTGCCCCGCGCCAGTCTCCGCAATGATGCGCTTCTTCCCCATGCGCCGCGCCAGCAGCGCTTGCCCGATACAGTTGTTAATCTTATGCGCACCCGTATGCAGCAAGTCTTCACGCTTGAGATAAATCTTCGCTCCCCCGAGTGTCTCGCTCAACCGCTTGGCATAGTAAAGCGGAGTAGGACGCCCCGCATAATTATGCAGCAGGTCCGCCAGCTCCGCCTGAAACGCCGGATCCGCCGACGCCTCGCAGTAAGCCCGCTCCAATTCCTCCAGCGGCGCCATCAAGACCTCAGGGACAAACCGCCCCCCGTAAGGCCCGAAGTGCCCAGTCGCGTCCGGCTGCGACGTTACCATGTTGCCTCCCGCGCAGCCTTAACGAAGGCGCGCACTTTATCGTGATCCTTTATCCCCGGAGCCGTTTCGAGTTTCGAGCTAGCATCCACTCCCCAAGGCTCAGCGATGCGAATCGCCTCGGCGACGTTCGATGAATCCAGCCCGCCCGCGACAATCACTTTCTCCGCCACACCCCGCGCCAGCGACCAGTCGAACGACACCCCGTTCTTCACTCCGTCCAGCAAGATCGCCTCCGCCTCGCCCTCCCACGTCAACGACTCTGCCACCCGAAATGCCCGCCAAACCCGCGTCCCCGGCGCCACGCTCCCGCCATAAATCTGCGCTACATCCAGCGCCGCCGCGCGCATAACGGCCCCGACAGTCACCGGCAACTCATCCACAAAAACCCCGACCTTCCATACATCTAACCCCTCGCCCAACACTGCGGCGCGTTCCGGCGTGATAAAGCGCGGACTCTTCGGATAAAAAATAAATCCAATAGCCGACGCCCCCGCCTCCGCCGCCACCAGCGCATCCTCCCGCCGCGTGATCCCGCAAACCTTCACCATCATGACCGCAATTCCCGCAACGCCCCGGCGGGATCCGCCGACTTCATCAAGTGCTCACCCACCAAAAACGCATGGAACCCCGCGCCACTCAGCCGTTCCACATCCGCCCGCGAATGAATCCCACTCTCGGCGACTTTGATCACCCCGGCCGGCATCTTGGTAACCAACCGCAGCGCAGTATCGAGCGTCACCTCAAACGTATGCAGGTTGCGATTGTTCACCCCGACGATCTCAGCCCCAGACTCCAGCGCCGCATCCAACTCATGATCGTCATGGACCTCCACCAGCGCCGCCATCCCATACCGAGCCGCCAGTTCCCGGAATCCCCGCATCTGCGCGACATCCAAAATCGCCGCGATCAGCAGGATCGCATCCGCCCCATGCGCGGCAGCCTGAATCACATGGAATTCATCGATCGTGAAGTCCTTCCGCAAAACCGGAATCGTAACCGCCGCGCGAGCCGCCTCCAGATCCCCCAGCTTCCCCTTGAAGAACTCCTCGTCCGTCAGCACACTCAACGCCGCCGCCCCGCCCGACGCATACAATTTAGCAATCGCAGCCGGCCGAAAGTCTTCCGTGAACACACCCTTACTAGGAGACGCCTTTTTGATCTCAGAAATGATCGCCGGAGGCGCCGCCGTAAGCGCAGCACGGAAGTCCCGAACGTCAGACCGCTCCCCCGCCAGCCGCTCCAGTTCCCCGCGATTGCTACGAGAGCGCGCGAGCGTGGAGCGTTTGTGATCGACAATTCTAGCGAGAATATCTGGGACTGCCACTGCCATGAAAGGGAATTTTCATGGTAGCACCACCTCGACGCCGACCCCACTCACCGCGTCCACGTGAATGCGGAAAGTCCCGCCGTGCAAAGCGACCACGCGCCGCGCGCTCTCAATACTCAACCCACACCCTGGCCCCAGCCCAGCCTCGGAGCGATACCCCGGCACGGCCTTCGTCATCGCCAACAAAACGCCGCTGTCACTCTTCGCTGTCCGAACGCGCACCGGATGCAAATCGCTAGCCACCTGCCGGAACAGCAACAGCAAGTTCTCAACCAACGCCCGCCCTCGTCCCGGATCCAACCGCACCAGCGGCAGTCCCCCAGCCAGCTCCAACCTGACGGCGAAGTCCTCCCCCACCGCCCGCGTAACCAATTCCTCCAGATCCACCAATTGCGGAGCCAGCGGCGAAGCATCGGCAAGCTGCAGCGCCGAAGTCAGAATCCAGTTGGATTGCTCCACCAGTTGCTGCAACCGCCCCGCCTGCTCCCGCGCCGGCCCGCCATCGCGCGGCAGCACGAGGCTCAAGTAGTACGCGATCGACTCAATGGCGCTCAGCGGCTGGCGCAACTCGTGCGCGATGGTTTCCAAAGCCACCGCCGCTACCGAGGACTGCGCCTCAGGGGCCGCCGCCACCGTCTGCACTCCGGTTGCGGAACTCATCGTTTCCTTCGGGGGATAGTTAATAGTTTGTACCGCGCACGCCCCAGCGAGTCAAGTGGGAACTTACTCTCGCAGTGAGTTCATCTGACCATCACCTGCCAAAGTGAGCAGTAAAACCTGTCCGTTCCGCTTCACTGATGAAAGCGTCGACTAAATCATCAGCAACATCTATTTCAATATGCTGACCTTCCATAACCAGATCCAACTTTTGTTTTGCACTGGCCAGTCCTTCCCCAGTAGCTCTACGCACGGCTTTCACAAATGAAATAGGATCGTAGCGCCGCCGTGCTCCAGTGTTACGGACCTTAGTCATGCTGTGATTACGGCCTATCGCCTTTGGCATGTTCGAGTGTTGGGCTCGTCACTTACTTAGTGCTGGATTTTTGCTTCCTGGGCACCGCGGCCACAATCGCACGTAGCACAGCATTAACAGATTCGGCGTTCTTAAAAACCTTGGCTACATCCGGATCGAGAAGCACCACCACCGACCTGGAACCACCGCGCCCAGCGAATCGATTCGGTCGAGCTTTCGTGTAGTCGAAACGGTACTCGGGCCTCAATGTGTCCGAGGCCTTTCGTGATTCATTTCTGGAGGTAGTTTTCATAGTCGCTCCGTTCCCGCCGAGTCGCTAGCCGCGGGCTGATGATTCGAATATGTTCGTTGTTGCGCACCGTAAAGCACAGTATCAGCAACCTTTTCGTGATCGAATGGCCTATGATGATTTCTCTCATTTCACTCACGGAATGATCTTCATCAAAAAAGATAAAAGCGAGTGGGTCATCGAAGATTGTAGAAGCCTCGTCGAAGCTCACGCCGTGCTTCCGATAGTTGTTGTTGGCCTTCTTGGCGTCCCATTCGAATACCAGGGGCATCTGGATACGCTTCCATCATAGCGGCAAGGCCCGTCCAACCACCATCGCAAATATTTACGCCGTATATAGCCCCATCGCCCTCTTCACCTTATTAACCGTGTCCTCCGCAATCGGCGTCACCCGCTCCGCTCCATCGGCCAGCACCCGCGCCACGAACCCGCGCTCCGCCATGATCTCCCGGTACCGCGTCTGCACCGGCTCCAGCGCACTCACCACCGCCTCCGCCACTTGCTTTTTCAAATCCCCATAGCGCATCCCCGTAAAATGCGCGCGCGTATTTGCATCGCTCCACCCACTGAACGCCTGAAAAATACTAAGCAGGTTCCGCACCCCCGGACCCATCGCCTCGTAATCCACCTCCGGATTCGAATCCGTAGTCGCCCGCATAATCTTTTTGCGAATCGTAGCCGGAGGATCCAGCAAACTCACCGCATGCCCGCCGCCCGTTTCCGATTTACTCATCTTCTTTTCCGGATCGTCCAGTCCCATGATCCGCGCCCCCACCGTAGGCAGATGCGTAGCCGGCATCGTAAACGTTTCCCCATACAGAGAATTAAACCGCTGCGCAATGTCACGCGCCAGCTCTAAATGTTGCGACTGATCGTCGCCAACCGGCACAATCGCCGCTTGATACAAAAGGATGTCTGCCGCCATCAGCACCGGATATTGCAGCAGCCCATCGCCGATCGTATCCTGCGCCTGCGATTTCGCCTTGAACTGCGTCATCCGCTCCAGCCACCCCACCGGCGTCACGCAAGTCAGCATCCACGCCAACTCCGCATGCTGCGGCACCGCCGATTGCACGATCAACGACGAATGCAGCGGGTCGATCCCAATCGCCAGCAGCATTCCCGCCAGCTCTTCAATCTTGGCGCGCAGCTCCTCCGGCTTCTGGTAAATAGTAATCGCGTGCAGATCCACGATACAGTAGATACTGTCGTAGTCATATTGAATCTTGGCCCAGTTCTTCAACGCGCCAAGATAATTTCCAATGTGGGGGCTGCCGGTGGGCTGTATGCCGGAGAGGACTCTTGCTTTCATGTTGGATGAGGAGAACTTCTATCGTAAACGATGTGTCCGCGCCAGTGGCAAATTCGGTGGTGATCGAAAAATGGGTGTACGGCGGCGAGGCACTAGCACGACTGGACGGCCGCGTGGTGCTAGCCCCCTTCGCACTCCCCGGCGAAACCGTACGCCTCGACGTCGACGATGGCATCCACGCCAGCCTGGGCGAAGTGCTGACCCCTTCGCCCGACCGCGTCGCCCCCCCATGCCCCCTCTTCACACACTGCGGAGGCTGCCACTACCAACACGCGCCGTACGCCTATCAACTCGCCCGCAAAGTCGAAATCCTACGCGAACAGCTCCGCCGCGTAGGTAAGATCGAATACACCGCCGACATCGACACTATCAGCGGCCCGCCGCTCAACTATCGCAACCGCGCCCAATTCCACATCGCCAACCGAGCCATCGGCTACCTGGCCGCGCGCTCCCACACCCTCGTCCCCGTCACCGGAGATTGCCCCATCTCCTCTCCGCGCCTAAACCAAGCTTTAGCCGGAATGCGCGACCGCCTCAGCGACCCCCGCTTCCCCCGCTTCGTCCAATCGCTGGAAATCTTCACCAACGAAACCGAAATCCAAGTGAACGCCCTAGAGACCGACCGCCCCGTAGCCCGCTCCTTCTATGATTGGTGCGGATCCACAGTAGCCATAGACTACGCGACTTCCTTCGGAACCTTCCGCGTCAGCCCGCGATCTTTCTTCCAAGTAAACCGCTTCCTGATCGAGCCCCTGGTAGACGCCGCCCTGCAAAACGCCGCCGGCAAAACCGCACTCGACCTCTACGCCGGCGCAGGCCTCTTCGCCCTCCCGCTAGCGGCCCGTTTCGAGCACGTCATCGCCGTAGAATCCGCAGTGAGCGCCGCCCGCGACTTAGAAGTAAACGCTTCAAGCGCCGGCGTGCACTTGCAGACCGAACGCGCCAGAGTAGAAGATTTCCTCCGCACTTTCGCCGAAACCCCCGACTTCGTTCTAGCCGACCCCCCGCGCACCGGCCTAGGCAAATCCGTAGTAGCTCAACTAGAGCGGCTGGCTCCCCCCCGCATCACCATTGTGTCCTGCGACCCCGCCACCCTGGCCCGCGACCTAGCAGCCCTGACCAGCTACCGCATCGATCACCTGACCCTGATCGATCTGTTCCCCCAAACCTACCACCTAGAAACCATCGCCCAGTTAGTCCGCATCTCATAAGTGGGGCGGTCGTCCTCGTCCGGGCCGGACCTCCGGTCCGGTCTCCGTAACTACCGCAACGCCGCCTCCAACGTCCCCGTCTGCCGCAACACATTCAACCGAGCCACCTCCGCCGCGTGCTGAGCCTCGTAATAAGCCACCCACTTCTCATTCTCCGTAGCCCGTAACGCCTCCACCGTAGCCAGCGGCAGCCGCCCCTCGTCCATCTGCGCCAGATCGATCGTCAGCTCTTCCCGCGTCACATCCAGATCCGCCCGCGCCACATCCCGGCTCGCCTCAGCCCTCTTCAAATTCTGATACGCCACCCGCAAATCCCCAGTAATCCGCGCCCGCGTCCGCCCTACCTCGACCCGCAATTTCGCAATGTCCTCCTCCGCTTCGAGCGATTGCGCCTGTGCCGCCCGCCCGACGATCAGAGGAATCTCGATCGACGCCCCCAACTGCGCATTATTGCGCTGGAACTTCGCGAAATAATCCTGGTAATTGTATTTCGCGAATAACGAATACTGCGCCACTAAGTTCACCTTCGGTAGCCGCTCCGCGCGATAACTTTTGATCTCCAGCATCTTCGCCTGCATGCTCGATTCCAGGCGCTTCAACTCATTGCTGCCCTCCAGCGCCTTTTCGATCGAAGCCTCTTCCGACACCGGCACTACCAGCGGCGCGCGTTCCTCCGGAGTCACTCGCGCCCGATCGTCCGCCCCAAAACCCAATACCTGCGCCAGCGAGGTCTCCGCCGTCGTCAAGTCCATCGCCAAGTTATCTACGCGCTGCCCCGCCCGCAGCACCGCCAGGTTGGCTTTTTTTGACTCGATCTCCAACTCGCGCCCCTCGGCCACCCGCTGCGCCATGAGCTCCTGCACCCGCTTCAGGTTCTCCGCCTGCCGCCGCGCCGCATCCAAACTGCGCGCCGCCTGCTCCGCATCTAAATACAATGACGCCACACGGTAAATCACTTCCTCCTGACGCCGCGCCACGTCCACCCCCGCTCCCCGCGTATCCTCGTTAGCCTGCGCAACTAGATAGCTCTGCGGACGGTTGAAAATTGCCATCTGCGTTTTGACGGTCACGATAGACGGCGCGCTGCCGTCGATGCTGTTCGGAAACCCCGTGCTCCAAGCCGCCCCGCTGCCCGCGAAAACTTTAGGAGAGAACGGATCGTGCGTCACCGTCACCTGATAGCGCGCCTTTTGCTGATCCAGCCGCGCCAGCAGCAAATCCGGATTCTGCGCCAAGGCCAGATCGAGCGCCTGCCGCAACGTCAAAACCCGAACTTCTCCGAATAAGGATAGGGCGGAAGCGCACAAGCCCAATAAGAGTGCGAATGAGGAGAGTTTCATACCCCCTCAGTGTAAAGCCGCGGGCTGGTGGCGGATCAGTTTGAAATTTGCAACGTTCTGCCGCGGCCGAAATTTCTTTTCGCCATCCGTCTGACAGGATCAATGGCTTTGGATGTTAAGCACTCTCGTGGCGCGTATCTCGCTCTTTCCCAGAACGAAGCCGACCGTGTCAAGATGGCGTCCGACCTTAAGATCATCTACAGTACAAGGCACGTTTAAGGTATCACCGGCACAGTAACCGAATTCGGTCTTGCTATCGAAAATCACCTTAGCACTTCCCTTAAGAGGCGGCCCGTTTTTAATGTAGACAGTGTCTTTCAGTACCTTTGTTATTACGCCTTGCCAGTGGTCCACGTTGGCTTCGATCAAGTCTGCGATTGCAATGCCTTTGTCATCGAAGTGGCAACGGATAGCTACTTGATCTCCTACACGAAGCTGGGAAGAATCGACTCGCTCGATTTCTGTTTGGGCATTTATTCGAAAAACCCTGGTGAATAGATCGTTCTTGACGGTAACAGAGTCGGGTTCACGAGAAATCACTGTTCCTACATCGACAGGGTCCGTATCCCTCAGACTCGTCCTAACACCTGAAGGATTCTGGCTTTGCGCCAGGGCCGCGAACGGCTGATACGACAGCCAAACAATACAAAGAGTTGTGATGGCGAATCGAGTACGAGGCATAACTTTCTCTTGCCTGAGCATACAGAAAGGGAGAGGTGATTTCAAACGGACCCACTCCCGCGAGCTGCTATTCGTAGCGCAGCGCTTCCGTAGGGTTCAAGCGCGACGCGCGGTTCGCCGGCAGCAGTCCAAACGCCAGCCCCACTATCAGCGATACCGTGAACGCCACCGCAATCGACAACGGCGAAATCGGCACCGCGAAGTCGTCCGTAAAAAACCGCACACTCAACGGAATCGCCACGCCAATCAAAATCCCCGCCACCCCGCCCGTCATGCTGATGATCACAGCCTCTGCTAAGAACTGTTCCAATACATCTCGCCGCGCCGCTCCCACTGCCATCCGCAGCCCAATCTCCCGCGTCCGCTCCGTCACCGTAACCAGCATGATGTTCATAATGCCGATCCCGGAAATCACCAGCGCCAGCGCCGACACCAAAATCAGCACCACCGTCAGCACATTCGCGATCCGCCCCGCCGCATCCAGAATCGCGGCTAAATTATCCACCCGGTATTTTGCACCAGCGCGGTGCCGCGACTCCAGAATCGACTTCACCGCATCCGTCAGCGGCAGCACGTCCCCCGCATCGCGCGCCTGCACATATAGAGGATCGATCCGCTCAATCGGCGCAAAATACCGCAGCACCGTAATCGGAATCAGCACGTTCTCGCCCGACAACTCCGACAGCCCAAAGCTCTCCGTCTTCTCTTTAAAAGTCCCGATCACCGTGAACTGCAAGCCGTGCAGCTTCACCGTCTGCCCCACCGCCGCACTCTGGCTCCCAAACAACCGCCGCGCCAGCCGCTCCATCAGCAACGCCACGCGGTGCCGCTGATTCACGTCCGCTTCGTCCAGAAATCGCCCGGACAGTAAATCCAGATTACGAACCTCGGGATAGTATTGGTCTGACCCAATAATCGCCACGTCCTCTTCGCCCGTCTGAATGCGGATGCGGTCGAAACTGTTCATCACTCCCGTTGCCGCCACAATCCGCGACCCCAGTTGCTCGACGCACCGCATCCACATCGGCGATCTTGACGTAATCCGCCGCCGACGCCGAACCCGCCAGATTATTGCCGTTCTCGTACTGCGCGTAGATAAGGTTCGACCCGATGCGTTGAATCTGATCCAGAATGTAATCCCGGCTGGTGAGCGAAATCGTCACCACCAGAATCACCGACGCATTGCCGATCACCAGCCCCAGCGCCGTAAGAAACGTCCGGAATTTGTTAGCTTGAAGCGCCTGAAAGCTAAACCGCAGCGCCTCGCCCGTGAACATCAAGCTCCGATCTTCCGCAGCAGGGACTCCGCTTCTGACTTCGGCGGATCGCTCGGCGTAATTGGCGCCTGCAAGTATCGCCGCAGCAGCCGCCGCGCCTCATCCAGATTGCGGCCGCTGTGCACGTAAGCCGATGCACGCTCGTAAATCACGCGCGGATCTCCCGGAGCAATCCGTTCCGCCTGATCGAACAGCGCGTCACTCTCTTTGTTGCGCCCGTGCGCCGAAAGATATCTCGCCAGCGCAATCACGCGTCCCACCTGTCGCGGAGCCAGTTCCAGCGCCGTCCGCAAATGCTGTTCCGCCGAATCGTATTCCTTACGATGTTCATCTAACCGCGCCTGATAATAGTGCCCCTCCGCCGGATCGTGCGCTGCCACCTGCTCCGCCAGCGCCGCTGCCTTGTTCGCCCCGCCGCCTAGGAACCCCGGCGCGTCCAGATAATAATCGAACAAATCCCCCACCGCTTCCCGGCTAGTCGGATCCAGCGCAACCGACCGCTCCAACATCTGCCGCGCCTTCGACGCGTACCCCGGCGCCGTAAATGGATTGGCAATTTCCGCCCGGCGTCCATAAGCGCGCCCCAACCACAGGAAACACTCGGCGTTTTGCGGAGCCAACGCCGCCGCCTTCTCCAGAACGTCACTGGCCTTCTTATATTGCGCCACCATAAAATAATCCTGCCCCATCAGCAGAAACGCAGCAGCATCCTGCTCTTTGCTGCCCGCCAAAACTTCGAGCGACCCTGCGTAATCGGTACGCTGATAAAGCTCATGCGCCCGCGTCCAGGCCAACGACTCCGCCCGGGCCGCCAAGCCCCCCGCGAACAACAATCCGGCAATGATTAAAACATTTCCCCGCATACACGTCTCCGCCCCATGCCATGACCCTTTACTGTCTATTTTATACATGAACCGAAGTTCATATGGTTGGATGTGCCATTTGGCCTGAAGGGTGCGTCTTTTTATTGTGCGCGAAGGGCTCCGACTAGTAGGCGAATTCCAAGACGCTGTAGTATCCTGGACGATGGAAACCATCCACTAAGAGTTCTGGAGGTATTTTTGCTCATGTCACTACTTCGAAAGTCCCTATTGATTCTGCCGCTTGGCCTCATCTTTGCCATCACCGGCTGGGGCCAGACCGCTGCCTTTGAAGGTACCGTAAAGGGTCCCGACGGCAAGCCGCTGCCGGGCGCGCAGGTCAAGTTGGAGCGCCAGGACGTAAAAGGCAATTACACCGTCAAAACCGATAAAAAGGGCCATTACTTCTATGGCGGCCTGCCCCTCGGAAATTACAAGATCTCGGTTTTCGTGGATGGCCAGGAAAAAGACGCCAAGAACGGCGTCCGCACGAAAGTGGGCGAAACCTCTGATATTAGCTTCGATCTAGCCGAAGCCGCCGGCCCGCCCACAGTAGACGAAAGCGGACGCGCCCTCTCCGCCGCGCAGAAAGCTGAAATCGAAAAACAAAACAAAGAACAAGTCGCCGCGATGGCCAAGAATAAGGCCCTCAACGACGCCTTTAACGCCGGCAAAACTGCCGCCGCCGCCAATCAATGGGACGCCGCCATTGACGGCTTCACCAAAGCCAGCGAAGTGGACGCCAATCAGCACGTAGTCTGGGGCAACCTGGCTGACTCCTACGTGAGCCGCGCCAAAGCCAGCCCCGCCACCAAAGACGCCGACCTGGCCAAAGCCGCCGAAGCCTATCAGAAGGCCATCGCCATCAACCCCAATGATTCCGCCTATCACAACAACTACGCCCTGGTGCTCGGCCAACAGAAGAAGTACGACGAAGCCCAGGCTGAGCTGACCAAGGCCGCGCAAATCGATCCCGCCGGCGCCGGCAAGTTCTACTTCAACCTGGGAGCCGTCTACGTCAACACCGGCAACCTCGATCCCGCCGCCGCCGCTTTCAAGAAAGCCATCGATCTGGACCCGAACTATGCCGAAGCCTACTTCCAATACGGCCTCTCGCTGATCGGCAAAGCTACCATCGATAACGGCAAGACGGTAGCGCCGCCGGGCACCGCCGAAGCCTTCCAGAAGTATCTGGATCTGGCGCCCAACGGCCCCAACGCGGACACCGCGAAAGCCATGATGGCCAGCATGGGAGCCACCGTGCAGACCAATTTCAAGGCCGCGCCGTCGCAGCAGAAGAAAAAGCAGTAAGTTCGGTAGATGTTCCGAGCCTTCCTGTATCTGATCGTTTTCGTGCTCGCGCTGAGCGTGCTACGATCTGTACTGGGAATTATCTCCAAAGCTGTTAGTGGATTGTCCAGCAGTTCCTCTCCGCAGGCGGGAGCCCCCGGTTCCCGCCCTTCTTCTCCCCCCTCCGGCGGCGAGCTCAAAAAAGACCCGGTCTGCGGCACCTTTATCTCCACCGCCACCGCCTTCCAGAAAGCCGTAGGCGGCCAGACGTATTATTTCTGCTCTATCCAGTGCCGCGATAAATATAAGGGCTAAATTCCCGCGAAACGACATCCCGCGTGAAAGCGTCGTAAACACATGCATATAAAAAAAATGTTGGGTTTGCTTCCCCTGCTTCTCCTCCCCGCTTTAGCGCACGCGCAGGCGGCCCTGGACGTGAACATTAATTTCGGCACTGCCTGGGATTCCGCCAGCGGCGCCGGAATCGACAACCTCAACTCAAATAATGCCCTGGGAGGCTGCATCGTCAATAGCGGCGACCCTTTCTGCCAGGCCACACCCAAACTCAGCGGTTTCTTCCTGGGATTTGGCGGAGATATTATGCTCCGCGAACATTTTGGAGTCGGAGCGGAGATCAATTTCCAGCCCGTGCACCAGGATTACGGCCCGCTCGGATCCCGCGAGACGTTTTTCGATGCCAACGGCATCTATGAGCCCCTTGTCAGCAAGCGCGCCATCTTGCAGTTGCAAGGCGGAATCGGCACCGCAACCACGGGTTTCATACTCTCGCAAAGCGGCTGCGTCGGAACTGCTCGTGTGCACCACGTCCAACTCGCCCCTCGGCAGTTCCACTCACTTCCAGATTCACTTTGGAGCCGGCGTTCAAATCCCCATCAAGGAGCATTTCTTCGTCCGCCCCCAATTCGATCTGCACTATGTGCCGAATCTGACCGATCAGTTTGGAAGCAATCTAGTGCCGGAAGCCACCATCGCCGTCGGCTATCACTTCGGTTCGCAGTAAACCAGAAGGCCTTAGCTTAGCTTGCTACGCACGCGTTCGCTCAGCGCCTTGCCGTCGACGCGTTTCCCGGCCAGCTTCGCTTGCGCCGCCTTCATCACCACGCCCATTTGCTTGAGCGACGTGACCCCGGTTTCGGCAATAGCCGCAGCCAGGGCCGCGTCGATCTCAGCGTCCGTGGGCGCCGATGGCATATAAGACTCAATCAGCTTCAGCTCGGCTTCTTCCTTATCCGCCAGCTCCGGCCGGTTGCCCTTACGAAACATGTCCGCCGACTCACGCCGCTGCTTTA
Organism: Bryobacterales bacterium; assembly: GCA_963745995.1. Classification (GTDB taxonomy): domain Bacteria; phylum Acidobacteriota; class Terriglobia; order Bryobacterales; family Bryobacteraceae; genus Palsa-187. The sequence continues at coordinate 144,553 of CAVUZF010000003.1, read as the reverse complement.
CCAGCGTATTCAGGATCTGCAGCTCCGCCGCCTCGTCCAGTGGCTTGCCGGTATCGATAGTGTAGCGCTGCAGCGCCGCCTTAATCATGCGGATCGCGTCCAGCCGCGCTTCCTCGCGGCCTTTCATTGCGGCCGTCATGTCTTTCTGGATTTGTTCGAGAAGAGCCATCGCATACTAGCTTAGTACGTCAACCAACATTATGAGCACGCTATATTATCTGCAGGGGCAATTCTTCGCAAGGCCAAGTATGAACGTGTTATCTAGACGCTCGCGTAGACCATCCCTTCGCGTTTATCGGTGGCCGTTGGCGTTGCTTCTATTGGCGGCGAGCACAGCCGCGTTCGGCCAGGAGAACGTCGCGCTCAATGAAAATTCCGCCGCGGATCAATCCGGCTCCTCCATTCCCGCCGGCAATTCGGCGCAGCCGGCGCCGGAACAAAAGAGCCAGGACAATACTCCGCCACCTGGGCAGCCCAAGCGGATTCTGGGTATCATGCCTAATTTCCGCGCGGTCGGCGCCGGCACCATCCCTCCGCCGCCCACCCCCAGGGAAGCCTTCGGCATCGCCACCAGCAACAGCTTCGACTACTCTTCGTTTATCTTCGTCGGCCTTACCTCGCTATTGGCGGAAGGGACCGAGGCGCACCCCCCGCTGGGCAACGGAATCGACGGCTTCGCGAGATACTATTGGCGCGGATTCGCCGACAAAACGGTGGGTAATTACCTGGTGATCTTCGCGCTCCCCACCTTCCTCCATCAAGATGAGCGCTACTATGCCATGGGCCAGGGCAGCAAGTGGAAGCGGCTCGGCTATTCCCTGTCCCGCGTCGCCATCACACCGAACTATCAAGGCCACAACACCTTCAATACTTCCGAACTAGTGGGCCGGGGAATTGCCCAAGGCATCTCACTCTCGTACTACCCCAGTCAAACGCGAACCCCCGCCGAGATCGCCGAAAAGTTCGGTTATGCCATCCTGCGCGATGCCCTCACCAACGCCTTCCGCGAATTCTGGCCCGACATCGCCGTGCACGTGTTACACCGCCACCCGTAGCGCTATCCTTGACGCATGCAGCCACTTCAAGCCGATCAAGCCACCTTCCTGCTCGAAGCCGTATATCTCCCCGGACTCAAAAACGAGCATGCCATCACGAAGAACGTCATCCAAGCCATCCCGCGAGACAAAAGCGATTACCGGCCCGACAGCGTTTCGAAAAGCGCGTTGGATCTGGCTTGGCATATTGTAGCCACCGAAATGCTCTTCACTGAAGCCGTAGCCGCAGGCGCCTTCGACTTCACCCCGCGCCCGCGCCCGGGATCGATCGAGAACTCCGCCGCGCTAGCAAACTGGTACGCCGAAAACTTCGCCGCCCGTCTAGAAAAACTAAGCCATCTCACGCCCGGCCAACTCCTCAAAGTCGTGGACTTCCGCGGCATGTTCCAGTTACCCGCCGTAATGTACCTAGGCTTCGTGCAGCAACACTCCATCCATCACCGCGGCCAGTTGTCGATGTATCTTCGCCCCATGGGAGCGAAGGTCCCCTCGATTTACGGCGAAAGCTACGATGCCGCCGAAGCCCGCAAAGCCAGCCAGCAAAGCGCCTAGCTTAGCTAGAAAGCCCAGCCGAGCTGCGCCTGATACGAGCGCGGATCCACCCAATGCGTTCCGCTGAACGGCGATAAGAAATTATAAAGCGCAGCCTGGTTCGTTAAGTTCACCACCGTAAAACGGACGATTGTACGCACGCGCTCCGTATGGAACAAGTTATCCGTCCCCACACTCAGACTCAAAATGTTGCGCGGCTTGGTGCGCGGCGGATTGCGGTCGTCATTCTCCGTTCCCGGCGCCAGAATGTTGATCCGCGCCGCGCCATAGTGGGGCGAAGTGCAGCTTGTAATGCGCTGCGTCAGCGTCGCCTGCTCGTCGCCGCAATACAATCCGATGACCGCTTGCTGATCCGCGGTTAATGCCAGAGCGTTAGCCAGGTTATCCACCGCGCCCACCACCAGTCCGCTATCGTAGCGCCAGGTGAAATCCGTCCACCACCCATTCTTGGTTTTCTGATAGCGGAGGTTTGCGTTCTGCTGATACACCTGATCGTGATCCTGCCGGTAAGCACCAATCGTCAGGTTCGAATTGAAAATGATGCCGCCGTTTTCAGGACCGAAGAACCGCGCGTTGGCGTGCCCCATGGTCGCGTACATCCGCAGACCGTGTATGTCGATGGTGCTGATCCGCGCCGAAACCCCGTCCAGTTTGGATTGCTTCCACCCGATCGGAAACGTAATGGGCGTGCTGAATAACGCATCGAAGTCGAAAGCGTTGCGCGTGTATTTCCGGAAGTAGCTCACATCCAGCAGCACCCATCGCCCCAGACCCTGCTGAATCCCGGCGTCGTACTGATTGCGGCTGCCCAGCGCAATAGGCCGCTGCTCCGCGCTGCCGCTGAATAAATTACTCGCCAAACCGCCCGCCCCCGTTGAACTCGAAACCACCAAGTTCTCATTCGTCGGCGTTTCCATGGTGTGGCTGTAACCGCCGCGAATCACCGTCTTGGTCGGCTTGAATAAATACGAGAAAGCTCCCCGCGGCTGTGCGCCGTTGCCCTCCGTGAGGCCGTGATAGCTATCGAACCGCAAGCCCAGGTTCAGCGTGACATCGCCCAGCGTCACGGTATCCTCTGCAAAGACGGCGAACTGATTGATGTTGGCTCTTCCGCTGAACTGATAGAGGTGTCCCCCGCGCGTCAGATCGTAAGGCAGCAGACTACTCAGGAATGCCGGATTCGGTTGCAGGCTTCCGCTCAGATACGGAGAATTGTACGCCGCGTCCGTAATGCCCAAGCTAAAGGCCTCGTCGAGGCGCGTCTGCGTCGCATTCACCCCGGCCTTCCAGTTATGTCGTCCCTGCAGATGCGACAGATCCGCGTGCACCCCGTAATTCGTAAGCGAACGGTCCTGCGCCAAAGTGGCCGGTGAATCGTCCAGCGGATCGCGGCTGGGATAGTAATGGACCTGATCCCGGCGCGCGTACGCGTTCACGCTCAGCAGCGTCTTCGCATCGATCGTGTGTTGATATCCCGGCGCAATATTGAACGACACTACTTTCTGCCTTTGATCCTGGTCCGGCTGATCGTAAGTGTTAGGAATCTGCATCCAATTGCGCGCCGCCAGCAGATCCAAATGGAGAGCGTCCCTTCCGCCTGGCTGGAAATCGACGCGGTCGAAAAACGTCTCGCTGTTGCCGATATCGTGCATCGGCCACAGCTCCGGCGTATCCAGAAACCGCCCGCTGCGTTCCGAGTTCGCCGCGATAAAATTGCCCCAACGCGCTCCGCCCACACTGAGCGTAGCGTCCTCCCCCACCGCGCCGAAGGAGCCATAGCTAGCGATCAAACTCCCCGCAGGCTTCTGCCCGAGTCCCGAGCGCGTAGTGGCATTGATAATCAGACTGGTCTTGTCGCCATACTCGGCTTGCGGCGAACCCGAGATCACCTCCATCGACTGAATAGCGTTGGCCGGAATCGAGGTCGAAAAAACCTTGTTGCGCTGATCCGACACCGGCTGCCCGTCGATCACATAGCTCACTTGCGCATGATCGCCCAAGGGATGAAAGAAACCGTTGGAGTCGGCGGCCACCCCCGGCGTCGTGTAGATGATCGCATCGTTCAGTCCCGACCCGGGAGACGCCAGTGGCAAAACCTCCAGAAGCTGCCGGTCCACGGTGTCACTGGGTGTCGCCTTGTTTTCGACCAGATTGTCGGCGTTCGCCTCCACCACCACACTGCTCTGCTGGCTGGCCAACTCCAGCCGGACGTTAACCTCCAGCGGAATTCCCGTTCGGATAGCGACCGCTACAACGGCCTGCTGAAAGCCCGCCACGGACACCTCCAGCCGGTAGCTGTTCAGCGGTATACCGTTGATCGTGAAAGCGCCATCGCTGCCCGTCTGCGTTTCCCGCGAAAATCCCGTGAGCGGATTGGACAGCACGGCCGTGGCGCCGGGAATCACGGCATCGCTGGCATCGCGCACCGTACCCCGCAGTGTTCCGGCGCCGCCCAAGGACTGCGCGTTTACCAGAGCCCAGGAAAGCCCCCATGCGAGCAAGGCAGCCCTGTTAATCATAGCTAATACATTATCATCAACTCATGCTAAATTCCACGGCTCGCCAAACGGATTGCGCTGGCTGCGCATAAACTCCTCTTGCCACGTTCCGATTAACCACAATTGTCAATAATTGACAATCACAACCCGCGGCGCTACGGTGGGGACATGAACGTGAACCTAGGCCTCGTCTTCGATCAATTCGTCGCCGATCTAGTCGACACCGGTTATTACCAGTCCCAAAGCGAAGTCCTGCGGGAAGGCTTGCGCCTGCTCAAGGAACGCGAGGATCTAAAGAAAATGCGCCTGTCGGACCTGCGGCAAGCCATCGCCGCCGGCGCACGGCAAGCCGACCGCGGAGAATTCGTCGACGGCCCGAAGACGCTCGCCGGCATCCGGCGGCGAGGAACCAGCCGCCAGCCCTCCACTAGATGACAGCTTACGTTCTCACGCCTCTCTAGCGGCGCGGGATCTCACTGAAATCTGGGATCACATTGCAGAAGACAACTTAACAGCCGCGAAGCGCGTGATGGACCGGCTTGCCGCAGCCATGCGGAAGCTTTCACGCACTCCTGGGATCGGCCACTTTCGGCAGGACCTTTGCGACGGAAGAGAACGCTTCTTCTTGGTCTACTCGTACTTGATCGTCTATCGTCCTAATTCGAAGCCGCTGCAAATTATCCGCGTCTTACACGCTGCACGGGACGTGCGCAGCATCCTGAAAGAAACTCGCACTCAATAGCGCCCCTATTTTCCTTGCCGCTCCGGCCCCTGCGAAAGCATCTTCAACTTATAAACCGCCTCGCGCGCCGTAATATACAGCGTCCGCTTGTCCGGCCCCGAAAACGCCAGATTCGACGGCTGCTTGGGCACCTTGATGTTCCCCAAAAACTTGCCCCTCTTGTCGAACACCTGAATCCCCGCGCCGGTAGCCACGTAAATGCGCCCCTCGCGATCGATCGCCATGCCGTCCGCCAGACTCTCGCCATCCGTCAACAAAGTAATCTTCGCGAAAGCGGTCTTCTTAATACCACCGCCCTTGCCACTCTTCACCTTCGGCTGCACGTCGAACGACCAGATGGTGTCGCCCAGCGTATCGTCCACCAGTAAATACCTGCCCTCCAGCGTCAGCGTCAGGCCGTTGGGCCGCGCGATCTTGTCATCGATCGGATACGGCGGAATCCCCACCGCAGTGGCCACATAGTACACTTTCCCGAACTGGCCAGGCACCTTGGGGAACAGCGGCGTATCGCCAGGATCGGTAAAATAGAATCCGCCCTTAACATCGAAGATGAGATCGTTGGGAGCCCCCAGCAGCGGCGCGGTGCTAACATCGATCACCGTCGTGTTGCGCCCGTTCTGATTGCCGCGGCTGATGAGTTTCGCGGTGCCCTCGGCCGCATACAATTCGCCCGAGTTCAGCGCCAGCCCATTGGCGCCTCCCGTATTCATGCGAACCGTGGTGATCTTGCCCTCGGGATCCATTTTGTAAATCTTATTCGCGCGGATGTCGGTGAAGTACAGCCCGCCATCGGGCGTCCCCACCGGACCCTCGGTGAACATGAATCCGTCTTTAACCAGCTCAGGCTCGACGCCCGCCGCGACCACGTCAGTAATCCCGTGCGATTGCGCGAACACGGGAAGCGCCATCGCCGCCAGCAGCAAGGTGAATCTCATGACTCTACTCTAGCGTGCCGATCCCCAGCCCCACCACGGGCTTCTTCGCCGCGCGCCACTCCCAAACCCGAATCACCCCGTACCACAACGCCCACACCGCGGCACTCGCCACGCTTCCCTTCACAAGGCCCCGAGCATCGATCAACACCGCCAGCAAGCCGTTGCCCAATACAGCCTCTGGCAAGTTCACTCCGAAAAACGCGATGAATAGAGGATCGCGCGCGTATCCCAGCCAACCGCTAGCCGCCGGAAATGCCGCCGCCCACAACATGAACCAGCACCAAGCGAGCATCGCCGTAGGCCACCAGTAGCGCAGCCACCGCCGCCGCGCAGCCACCAACCGCGCAAGCCCCCGCCAGCATCCATAACAACCTAGCGCTCCGACGAAAGCCCCAGCGATCTCACGAACACCCACTCTCTATTTTCCCAACCGCCGCGGCCCCTCGGACAACATGTTCAACCGATACAACCCCTCCCGCGCCGTAATAAACAGCGTCTTCTTCCCCGTACCTCCAAACGCCAAATTCGCCGGCTGCCGCGGAATTTTAATGGTCCCCAGATACCGCCCCTTGCGATCGAACACCTGTAGCCCCGTCGACGACGTAACATAGATGCGATCCCGGCTATCGATCGCCATGCCGTCCGCGCCGCTTTCCTTCCCCGCCTCGACATCGCGCATGTGCGCAAACGCCCGCTTGTTCTTGACGGACCCATCCGCTTGCACATCGAAAGCAAACACCGTCTCGCCCACCGTATCGTCGACAATCAGCCTCTTGCCGTTGTTCGTCAGCGTGAGCCCGTTAGGCCGCGCAATTCCGTCGTCGATAATGCGCGGCTCCTTCGCCCCCGCCGGTAAATAGTAAACGTAAGCCTTACGGCCCGCCACCACCGGCCGCGGCCCCGGGTCCGTGAAATAAACGCCGCCCTTCGCATCGAAAATCAAATCGTTCGGCGCCATCAACGGCATACCAGCGATCCCCTCCGTCAGCGTAGTCGTAATCCCACCCGCACCGATCCTGCTGATGCGCTTCCCGTCGCCCTCCGCCCCCAACAGTTCTCCCGCGCGATTAAACGCCAGCCCGTTCGTGCCCCGGCTATGCTCGCGATACACCGCAATTTTCCCGCTAGGGTCCATGTGATAAGTCTTATCGCCCGCCTGCAGATCTGAGAAGAACAGCCCGCCGTCAGCGGTCCCCAGCGCGCCCTCCGTGAAGACAAACCCGTCCTGCACCAGCTCAACCTTGGCGTCCGCCGCCGCCACTCCCGAAATCCCCTGCCCCAGCGCCGTAACCGCCACCAATAAAATTAAGCAAATTCGCATGTCGCGATTATACGCCCGACGCCCTTTGCTATTCTGGAATTTCAGCCCATGCCCATCCAGAAGCAACGCCTCCTGACGCCCGGGCCCACCCCGCTCTATCCCAAAGCGTTGCAAGCCATGATGGGGGCCGAAGTCCACCACCGCACTCAGGATTTCCGCGACCTCTACCAATCCGTTCTAGCCGGCCTGAAAACAGTTTTAGGCACCACCAACGACGTCCTGATCCTAGCCTCCTCCGGCACCGGCGCCATGGAAGCGTCCATCACCAATTGCTTCTCCCCCGGCGACCGCGCGATCGTCTGCAGCGCCGGCAAATTCGGCGAGCGCTGGGTGGAACTGACCCAAGCCTACAATCTGAATCCGTTAGTCCTAACCGCCCCCTACGGTTCAGTAGTCGAACCCGCCACCCTAGCGAAAGCGTTAGCCGCAAATCCCGACGCCAAAGCCGTCTTTGTCCAAGCCTCGGAAAGCTCGACAGGCGCAGCCCACAACGTCCACGCCATGGGCGAAATCGTCAAGGCCACCCCAGCGCTCTTCATCGTCGACGCCATCACCGGCATCGGCACCATGCCACTTGACATAGAGGCCTGGGGTCTCGATTTCGTAATCGGCGGCTCACAAAAAGCCTTCATGCTCCCGCCCGGCCTCGCCTTCATATCGGTAAGCCCCAAAGCCTGGGCGACGATGGAATCCGCCAAACTCCCCCGCTACTACTTCGACCTGCGCCGCGAAAAGAAAAATGCCGCCAAGGGAGAATCCTCCTGGACCCCGGCGACGTCCCTGATTCTTGGGCTCGCCGAAGTCCTCAAATATATTCAGACTCTCGGCATGAATGAACTCATAAACAACGCCCAGCAACTAGCCGCCGCCACCCGCGCCGCCTGCGGAGCCCTGGGCTTGGAACTCTTCGCCCCCGCGTCCCCCAGCGGCGCCGTAACAGCGATTAAAGCCCCACCGGGCCTAAGCTCCAGCGTCATCGTAAAGGAATTCCGCCAGAAATTCGGCTCCATCGTCGCCGACGGCCAAAGCGAGATGCAGGGCCGTCTTTTCCGCATCGCCCACCTGGGCTACTTCGACGTAGCCGATTTATTCGCCCTGGTAGCCGAATTGGAGTTGATCCTCGACGCCAACGGTGTTCCAGTGAAACTAGGCGCCGGCGTCGCCGCAGTCCAGCAGCATTACGCCGCCACAAAACAGCCAGTGACGGTTTAGGGAGCCATGAAAATCGTAATCGCGGAGCCGTTGCGTGCAGCGGGCATCGATATCCTGAAAGCACAACCCGGCTGGGAAATCATCACCTCCAGCCCCACCGAATACCCCCAGCACTTGGCCGACGCCGAAGTCCTGTTAGCCTCGCGCACCGCCAAAGTCACCGCCGCCCAGATCGAGACCGCGAAAAAACTCCGCGTCATCGCTTTCCCCGGCGTCGGAACCGACTTCGTCGATCTCGACGCCGCCACCTCCGCCGGCATCTTAGTCATGAACATGCCCGGCGAAAGCGCCGTCGCAGTGGCCGAACACACGCTGGGGCTGATGCTCGCCATGGCGCGCCAAATCCCGCAAGCCATCGACGCCACCCGCCACGGCCGTTGGGAGAGCAAAAAATTTCTCGGCACCGAACTTCGCCGCAAAACACTAGGCGTCATGGGGCTCGGCAGCATCGGACGCGAAGTGGTGCGTCGCGCCCGCGGCTTCGAAATGAAAATCGTAGCCAACGATCCCTACGTAAACTCCGAAGCCGCCGCCGACCTCGGCGTCACCCTGGTAACCCGCGACGAACTCGTCGCGCAAGCCGACTACATCACCCTGCACGTCGCCCTCACCACCGAAACCATGGGCATGCTCAACGACGAAGCCTTCGCGAAAATGAAGCACGGCGTCAGAATCGTCAACTGCGCCCGCGGTGAATTAGTGGACGTCGCCGCCCTCCGCCGCGCCATCGAATCCGGCAAAGTTGCCGGAGCCGCTCTCGACGTCCTGCAAACCGAACCCCCCGAAGCCGGCGAGCCCCTGCTAGCCATGGATCAGGTCCTAGCCACCCCGCACATCGGCGGCTCGACGGAAGAGGCCACCGAATTAATCGCCGTCCGCCTGGCCGAACATCTGATCGAATATTTCAACGAAGGCGTAGCCGTCAACGCCGTCAACGTCCCCGCCATGTCCGAAGACGCCTATCGCGCCGTTGCCCCCTACGCCGTGCTGGCCGAGCGCCTCGGCACTTTCGCCGCCTACGTGGCCACGGCGAATCCAAAATTAGTGCGCCTGGTCTACCACGGCAATTTTCCCCCGCAGAATACCCGCCTGATCCGCAACGCCGGACTCGCCGGAGTCCTCAGCCGCTCCCTAGCCGTCAGAGCCAACGTAGTGAACGCCCTCAAACTAGCCGCCGACCGCGGCCTCAGCTACGCCGAACGTTTCGAACGCCCCACCGGCCACATGGATTCGCTCCGCATCGAACTCGAAACCGACAAAGGCGTCACTACCGTCGAAGGCGCCATCGTAATGGACAAGCCGCGCCTGCTAGCCGTAGACGGTATCCGCTGCGAAGCCACCCTAGCCGGCCACCTGCTCTTCCTAACCAACGAAGACGTCCCCGGAGTCCTCGGCTACATCGGCACCGTAACGGGCAAAGGCCAAGTCAACATCGCCGCCCTCTCGCTCGGCCGTCAAGAAAAACCCGACCGCCCCGGCGCCCCTCTCACCGCCATCACCCTGATTGAAACCGATCAGCCGGTGCCCGAACCCGTCATCGCCCAGTTACTCGAAAACAAAGCCGTGCGCCTGGTGCGCAGCGTAGAATTTCGCCCATGAGACTTCCGCCCATGAAATTCATTTTCGTCGCCCTCCTGACCTCGTTAGCGCCTCTAGCTTGGGCCCAAGACACCCCCCTCACCGCGATCCCCTACAGCCCCAGCCTGGATCTTTCGTCCATGAACCGCGCCGTCGACCCCTGCACCGACTTCTATCAGTACGCCTGCGGATCGTGGATCAAAAACAATCCCATCCCCCCCGACCAAGCCCGCTGGAACGTGTATTCGAAACTCGCCACCGAGAACCAGCGCTTCCTGTGGGGCATCCTCGAACAAGCCGCCAAGCCCTCTCCGACGCGCACCCCCGTAGAAGCCGAAATCGGCGATTACTTCTACGCCTGCATGGACGAAGCCGCACGTGAAAAAGCCGGAGCCGCGCCGCTCCAAGCAGAACTTGATAAGGTAGCCGCCCTAAAATCCCTGAACGATCTAGCCGCGTTTCTGGCGCACACTCAACTCACCACCGCCGGAAGCCAATTCCTCTTCGGCTTCGGCTCCGGCCAAGACTTCGCCGATTCCTCCCGCGTCATCGCCTTCCTAGGCGCCGGCGGCCTGGGCCTGCCCGACCGCGACTACTACACCAAGACCGACGCCAAATCCGTAGAAATCCGCGCAGCGCTATATCGAACACGTCCAAAAGATGCTGGACTGCTCGGCGAGCCCGCCGCGCAAGCCAAGACCGACGCCCAAACCGTCATGAGCATCGAAACCGCGCTAGCCAAAGCCTCGCTCACGCGAGTCGAAAAGCGCGATCCCTACAAGCTTTTCCACCCCTTCACGCTAGCGAAATTGCAGCAGCTCACCCCGCTTTCCCCTGGAAATCCTATTTCGCGACCGTCGATCTTGCCCGCGTCCCGCCGCTCAACGTCACCGAGCCCGCGTTCTTCAGCGAAGTCCAAACGCAACTCAAAACCCGCAGCCTCGACGATTGGAAAACTTACCTGCGCTGGCACCTGGCCCACGCCAAGGCCCCGTTACTCTCCTCCGCCTTCGTCACCGCGAATTTCGATTTCTACAGCCACTACCTGCGCGGCGTCGAAACCATGCAGCCCCTGTGGAAGCGCTGCGTGCAGCGCGTCGATGACGACCTGGGCGAAGCCCTCGGCCAAGTGTTCGTAGCCAAAACCTTCGGCCCCGACACCAAAAAACGCGCCGTCCAGATGACCAAGGAAATCGAAGCGGGCCATGCAATCGGAAATCGAGACGCTTGCCTTGGATGGGCCCCGCCACCAAGAAACGCGCGCTCGAAAAACTCCACGCCGTCGCCAACAAAATCGGCTATCCCGACCAATGGCGCGATTACAGCTCCATCAAAATCCTGCGCGACGATTACTACGGCAACGTCGAACGCGCCACCACCTTTGAGAGCCGCCGCCAGCTAGCCAAAATCGGCAAGCCCATTGATCGCACCGAATGGCAGATGACCCCGCCCACCGTCAACGCCTACTACGACGACGCAGATGAACGACATCAATTTCCCCGCCGGCGTCCTGCAGCCGCCTCTATACGATCCGAAATTGGACGACGCCCCCAACTACGGCAACACCGGCGCCACCATCGGCCACGAACTCACCCACGGCTTCGACGACGAGGGCCGCCAGTTCGACGCCAAAGGAAATCTGAAAGACTGGTGGACCATGCAGGACGCCCAGGAATTCGCCAAACGCGCCGCCTGCGTGTCCGATGAATACTCCACCTTCAACGTGATCGACGACATCAAGATCAACGGCAAACTAACTCTAGGCGAGGACGTGGCCGACCTGGGCGGCACTCTGCTCGCCTACATCGCCTGGAAAGACGCCACCAAAAATCAGACGCTCCAGCCCATCGACGGCTTCACGCCCGATCAGCGCTTCTTCATCGGCATGGCGCAATGGGCCTGCGGCGACGAGCGGACCGAGAGCAAACGCGCCAACGCCATCACCAATCCGCATTCGCCCGAGGAGTACCGCATCAACGGCGTGGTCTCCAACATGCCCGAATTCGGCAAAGCCTTCGCCTGCCGCGCCGGACAGCCCATGGTCCGCGCCCAGCAATGCAAGATCTGGTGATCGCGCAAGCGATCATCCGACAATGTCACTTGCCGACCTCGTGTGGAGCGTCCTTCTCGTTTTCCATGCAGAAGAAGTCGATCAGCTCCGTGTTGAGCGCAATGAACTGCTTGATCTTCACAGTCCAGGGTTTTGTATAGGCTTTAGGATCGTCTACAGTAAACTCAATCTCCATCGTCCCGTAGTTCAAGCGCCGAAACCGCTCCGTAAGTTTCGCCGCATCCGTCAACGGGTCTCCGTTCCGATCCAGCCATTCCCCGTCCGAAATCCCGATCGTATTCACCACCAGCGTGTCGCCATCCCATTTCCCCACCGAATAACCATTCGGCGTTGGGGTGGGATCCACCGGCAGCGGACGCCCGTCCGTGAAGATCTGCCGGTAAGCCGAATCGCGCTCATTCAAAATCACCACCAGCCCTGGCAGCATCAAAAACTTTCGATAGAACGGATTGATGGTCAGCTTAAAAAGCCCTGTGGGCCGGCAATTCGCCCCCGGATCGCTCTTCGAATTCTCCGCCATCCGCGCCTTGCGCAACTCCAGCGCCCACGGCTGATACGGCAGCCCGTCCGGCAAGCTCCACCCAATGTTCATGAACTCTTTGGTGATCTCCATGTCCACACATCCACCCTTCGGACACGGCTGATTCTTCTCAAGCAGCCACACGCCCGAAAAATCCGGCTTGCCATCCGCCCCGCGCGGCGTAGGCGCGTTCAAGTTCGGCGTCCCATCCGCATTCTTCGGCACTCCGGGTGTGGGGTAATTAATCCACTGCGCCGAAACCAGCCCCGCTAACGATAAAACCAGCGCTACAATTTTCATCTTCTTTAATGTATCGATTCCCGGCCCAGCGCGCGAAGATGTACACCGTACACCTCCCCTTTGCGCCATCCGAAACACCCTGCGCACGGTGTCCCCCCGCCGCGAAAGAAACGCGCTATTCTAAATCCGGATCGACCTCTCTGGAACCCTATGCCCCTGCGGTTAAATCACCTTCAAGAAAAAGCTGGCGTCAACGTTCAGAACGTGACCGACACTCTGCATTTCCTGGTGCAGGAAGGCTGCATCCCGCAAGACCAACTGGTCAGCTTTCAAATCGAGCTCGACTGGATTCAATACAAAAACAACTTCCGTGAGCCCGTGCTGCTAGCCGAAACCCATAACGGCCACGCCGGCGGCGCACCGGTTTCAGAACTCCGCATCGACACGCGTCAAGTCGAGCCCGGCGCACTCTACCGCCAAATTCTGCGCGCCTTCTCGCGCTCCAACTCGCAGGACACGGATCGCCTGCCGCTCGAAGATTTCAAATCCTTCCGCCGCAGCATCGCCTGGGATTTCAATCAGCTTTACTGGAACCACTTCACCGAATGGGAGCAATGGACCGGCCGCGGCTACGAAAGAGCTTTGCCCGGCGGCACTTCCGACGCGCATCACGCCACCTCCATCGCCGACGGCGTAGCCGATTTCTGGACCCTTCTCCGCGAGTTGGACAAAAACGGTGGCTTGCCGCCAGAAATTTACTTCCTGGAAATCGGCGTAGGAACCGGCACCCGCTGCGGCCTGTGGCTTGACGCGTTTCAAGCCCTCGACCAGCAGCGCGGCACCAATTACTATCCGCGCCTGCGCGTTCTGCTCGGAGACTACGCGCTCATCACGCTCGACCAGTCCCGCCCCGCCGTCCAGAAGCACGTCGACCTGTGCAGCTTCCTGGTGCTCGACGCGCTTGCAGCCCTTAAAAACACTCGGCTTCCTGCGCGACAAGATTCTGCACGTCCACACCACCAACGTCTACGACAACCTGCCCGACGAAGAATATTTCCGCGCCAACGGCAAACTTTATTTAGTCGAGTCCCGCGCCTATCTTCCTCTGGCCGACATGCAGCGCATTGGCGAACGCTGCCAGATTCCCGTCGAGAAATTCCGCTCCAGCGTCGAACGCCTCCTCGGCAGCGGCCCGGATTATTTCGGAGATCACGCCCTCGGCATGACCTTCTGGCAGGAAGTCTGGCAAGCCGTGCGCCTCGAAGACCGCCTGGTAAGCGTCGAAACTATGAAGGACTCGCCCTTCCCCGCCGGCGTCGACCTCCCCATGGTCGAAAACGTTCTCGCCTCCGCCCCGCGCGATTTCCGTTTCCATCTCAGTTCCGGAGCCCTGCAAAGTTTCCTGCAGACCCTCCCGCTCCTGCACCCCCGCGGTTATTTGCAAGTGCAAGACATTTTCGTTCGCGATTTTCACGAATACCAGAAAGCCTTCCGCGGCCCCGGCAAGATGGACGGCTCCATCGTCAATTGGGTCAACGGAGCGCTCCTCAAAGGCATCGGCGAGCAGAGCGGCTACGACGTCTACTTCGCCCCCTTCCATTACCGCAAAGCGTCGCACACCTCTATAATGTATGCCAGTAGAAGAAACTAGTCTCGCGCCGTCCAACTCGTCCGTGGCAACGCTAGCGCATCCTAACCCCGTGCGCGACGCCCTCACCGGCGGCCAGTTCTGCTACTTCGTCGAACTGGTAGCCAGCGCCACCATGCGTGAAGCGCGCCTGCTCGAAATCGCCTCGCACCTCGCGCGCGTCCCCACTATCGTCGCGGGAGGCATTACCAGTTTTGCCGGCGGAGCCCTGGGCCAGAACCCGGTCCGCATCGGCGCTGCCGCCCGCGCTCGCGGCCTGGAGCCCAACATTCATCTCACTTGCGTCAGCCGCGATCGCCTGGACCTGCGCACCACCCTCGAAGACATGAACGCCATCGGCATCCAGAACGTCTTCGCGATCACCGGCGATTATCCCAAAGCCACCGCCGCCACCTCCACACCGTACTTCCATCTCGACTCCGTGCAGCTAGTCGAAATGATCAATGAGCTGCGCCAAAACGGAATGCCGTTCTATATATCGGTAGCCGTCTCGCCCTTCAAATACACCGAAGCCGATTGCGCCTATCAATATCTGAAGCTGGAAAAGAAAATCGCCGCCGGAGCCGACTACGCCATCACCCAACTCGGTTTCGACGCCAAAAAATTCCGCGAGCTGAAACGCTACATGGACGAACGCGGCCTGAAGACCCCCATCTTAGGCAACGTCTACGTCCTCAACCAGCGCGCCGCGGAAAAAATGTCGAAAGGCGAGCCCCCCGGCTGCTGGGTCTCCCCCGAATTAGTCGAGCGCATCCGCGAAGAAGCCAAAGCCGAAGACAAAGGCGTAGCCGCCCGCCTGGAACGCGCCGCGCAAATGGTCGCCATCGTGAAGGGCCTAGGCTACGCCGGAGCCTACCTGGGCGGCGAGCACATGGCCAAGCGCATCCATTGGATCATCGAGCGCTCTGAAGAACTAGCCCCGCGCTGGGAAGAGCTAGCCGAAGAAATCACTTACGCTCCGAAAGACGGCTTCTATTTCTTCGAGCAGCCAAAGACGCACCACAAAGCCCCAGCCCTGCTGCCGAAAGTCCTCGACACCATGGGCCAGATTTTCAACGTCAAGAAACCCGGACCGCTGCGCACCATGGTTACCGAAGCCATGAACTTCGTAGACCACCACCCGTCGCTGTCCTCAGCGCTCGAGCGCGCCGAATTCGCCATGAAGCTGCCCATGTTCGGCTGCCAGGCCTGCGGCAATTGCGTCCTCGAATACACCGAATATGTCTGTCCGCAGACCTGCCCCAAGAACTTGCGCAACGGCCCCTGCGGCGGCACTCTCAACGGACATTGCGAAGTCGAAGACAAACAGTGCGTGTGGGTCACGGCCTATGAGCGCGCCCGCGACGGCGGCCGCCTCGACGAACTTAAAACCTACGTGCCCCCGCGCAATCTAGCGCTAAAAGGCACCAGTTCCTGGGTCAACTATTTCCTGGATCGCGACAGCCGCCCCGGCCGCAACGACAAGCTGATCAACATCACGCCCGCGCCCCAGTGAACGCCGAGTTCAGACGCGCGGAAATCCCCGCCGAACTCCGTGCCCTGCAGACTTTCGACCGCAAAGTCTTCCGCAAAGCCGATGTCTTCCCCGCCGAGTATTGGAAACAATGCGAGCCCTACTGGCTGCTGATCGACGGCGTCAAAGCCGGCTGCTGCGCTTTCGACAAACACACGCTCCACGCCAAAGGCACGCTCTACGTCGCCACTACCGGCATCCTCCCGCGCTTCCAACGCCGCGGTCTTGGCCAATTGATGAAGCAATGGCAGATCGCCTACGCCCGCCGCCACGGCTTCACTCGCATCGTGATCGCCACCCGCAAAAGCAACGCCGCCATGATCGCGCTCAACCGCAAATTCCATTTCAAAACGGTCCGCACCATCCCGCGCTACTACGCTGACCCCACCGAGCCCGCCCTGGTAATGGAACTCGTGCTCAGCCCACCGCGACCGCTTCGCGTGCACCCATCTCCCGCAGACAGCGATCGATCCACTGCTTCGTAAGTTTTTCCTGCACGCCGTTCTGCGAAAGCCGCGTGCGCAAGTTAGCCCAATCCACCTGATCGAGCGGCTGGTCCTGATTGAAGCAACTGAACACCACAGTTTCTTCGCCCGTCGACGGGTCCTTGTGGATCTGCAAACACTGCGCGCAAATCTCTTTCATCATGCACTGCATCGGCGAGTTGATACTGCCGATCCCCACGTGATCGGGCTTCAAGTATTTCGCCAGCACAGTATGCCGGGCTCGCGCCACCGCCGCCATCATGCCGTCGGAACCGATCGCCATCACGCGGTCCACCGCATGCAGCGGAATCTCCGCCTCACCCAGATCCCCGCGCCCGTACGCCACAATCGCCTCGACAATGTTGCCGACAAAGGCCTTGTCCTGCGCCCGCCCTGGCGTAAATCCAGGCGCTTCGTCGCAGCACCACACCACCACATCCGCCGCGCGCTCGATCTCCTCGATCTTGTAGCGATCGGCAATCTTCTTATAACCCGCAAAATAAATCGTGCGTGACCCGTTCGCGCGCAGTTGCTGCCCAATCGAAAACAAAACCGCGTTGCCCAACCCGCCACCCACCAACAAGGCCGTTTCCTCCGCCGGCGTATGCGTCGGCGTTCCCGTCGGACCCATCAGGATTACCGGCTCCCCCGGCTTCAGCAGCGCGCACAAATCGGAAGACCCCCCCATTTCGAGAACGATCGTCGACAACAACCCCTTCTCGCGATCGACCGACGCGCCTGTCAGCGCAATCCCTTCCATGCCGAGCACCGTACCCGCGACCCGCGGAGCCAGCGTCTCAAAATTCTGCAACCGATAAAACTGCCCCGGCAAAAACGCCCGCGCCGCCATGGGAGCCTCGACAATCACCTCGACGATGTTGTGCGTCAACCGCACCACCTCACGCACCTTCGCGCGCAGCTCCCCATTCAATTTATGCAGCAGATCAGCGGGAAGCGGTCCCAGCAGGCGCCCGCCGCGCCAACAACCGCGACACCACCGGATGCCCCTGCTTAGCGCTAGCCATCGCCTTCACAACGTTCCCCGCAAACGAAGGATGCAGATCGCCAAAGAAACTGATCCCGCGCCCATCCGGACGAATCGACATCAACACCGAAACCTTCGACGGCTTCGCCAACCGTTGCGGCTTCACCGGCTGCCCATCTTCATCGACAGCCTGAAACCACTTGCCGTCCAGAAACACGTTCGCCGCATCCTCGCGCGCCAGCACCGTATTCGGCTGCGTCCCCGCCGCCACCAAGATCGATC
The DNA here is from genome assembly GCA_963745995.1 of Bryobacterales bacterium. Taxonomy (GTDB): domain Bacteria; phylum Acidobacteriota; class Terriglobia; order Bryobacterales; family Bryobacteraceae; genus Palsa-187. The sequence continues at coordinate 126,916 of CAVUZF010000003.1, read as the reverse complement.
GCGCCGGCATGCGCACGCGTTCCCCCGCTTGCGTCTTCACCCAAACCCACAAAGCCGAAGCGTGGCCGTACTGATCTACTTCCACTTCGTCCGGCGTAACACTCTCCGCAAACCGCACGCCCTCTTCGAGCGCCTTGGCGACTTCCTCGTGATTCAGCGTGTAACTCGGAGCATCGATCATCCGCCGCCGGTAAGCCAGCGTCACGCCGCCCCACGAATTGAATCAATTCGATCAGCCGGGGATCGCGTCCTTCCCGCGCCGCCCGTTCCCGTTCCGCCCGAATCGCCCGCCCGTGCGTCAAAAACTCGTCCGCCGTCGCCGTCTCTTCCGGACTCCAGCTAGCACGCACTTCCGCCTCGCTCTTATCCGCGGCCAGCGTCTCGTAACGCTCCAAAAATTTATCCACCTGCACGACGTAATACGCCATCGACTCCGTAGCCGTATCGACCGCCGTCAACCCCCCGCCGATCACCACAATCGGCATCCGCAATTGCAAATTCGCCAGCGAGTTCGACTTCGCCGCGCCCGTCAATTGCAGCGCCATCAAAAAGTCAGAAGCCTGCCGCACCCCGCGCGCCAGCCCGTTCTTCATCGGGATCACCGTAGGCCGTCCCGCCCCCGCGCACAACGCCACGTGATCGAACCCGAGTTCGAACGCGTCGTCCACCGTGAGAGTCCCGCCAAAGCGAACCCCGCCAAACATGCGGAATTCCTCGCGGCGCTCCAGCAGCAGCCGAATAATTTTCAAAAAATTCTTGTTCCAGCGGACCGTAATCCCGTACTCCGCCACCCCGCCAAACCCCGCCATCACGCGGTCATCGAGTGACTCATACAAATCGTTCACGTCGCGAATCGGACGAAACGGCACCCGCTCGCCCAACGGCGTCACGCCAGAAATGTTTTCAGGCAGCGGCTCAATCTTCAGTCCGTCCACCGCCGCCACCACGTGCCCGTCGTTCATCAGATGATGCGACAGCGTGAATCCCGCCGGCCCCAGCCCCACCACCAGAACTTTGTATCCGGTCGCCGCCTTGGGCACCGGACGCGCGAAGTTCAGCGGATTCCACCGCGTCAGCAAACTATAAATCTCAAATCCCCACGGCAGTTCCAGAACATCTTTGAGCGTCCGCGTTTCCACCTGCGGAATATCCACCGGGTCCTGCTTTTGAAACACGCATGCCTTCATGCAGTCGTTGCAGATGCGATGCCCCGTCCCAGCCACCATGGGGTTATCGATGATCGCAATCGCCAGCGCCCCGATCGAATTCCCGTCCTGCTTCACCAGATTCATCTCGGAAATCTTCTCGTCGAGCGGACACCCCGCGAGCGTAATCCCAAACACCGTCGACTTGAACGCCCCTTCTTTTTCCTTGAGCCCCGTCGAGCAACTGTCCTTCCCCTGGTTGTGGCACTTGATGCAGTAATGCGCCTGATCGAGCGCCGCCGTCAGGTTCATCCCCGCGTCCGTCAGCTTGAATCCCTCGCGATGCCGCCAGTGCTCCTTAGGCAGCGCCAGTTCCGCGACGCCATTTGCGTGCACTGTTTCGACAGGCACCAGATGTTCCATATCGAGCTTATGCGGCACCCGGAACAAAACCCCGTGCAGATGTTTGTGCCGCCCCGCCGGCGCCAGCGCCGCCCAAGCCGCATATTGCTGCGCAATCCCCAACTGCGCAGCGTGCTCCGCCTCCGCATCCAGCCAGCGCGAAACATGTTCGACGAAACTCTGCTCCGTCAACGGCTCTCCAAACAGCGCCTCCAACTCCGCCGCCAGTTTCGCGCCCGGAATCGCCGCCGCCTTCTCCGCCGTCATCCCGCTGATGGCTTTCTTCTGGACGAACTTCCGCTTCAACGCATACAACGGACCCAGCGCATCGTGCTTCGCCTGCAGCGCCCGTACTTCCGGCGCAATGCCGAACAGCTCACCGATGAAATCCTCCACGTGCGGAGCAAGCGCGATGATCAACTCCGATTGCGCCTTGCGCGCCAGCGCCGCCGGATCTTTACGAGCCTCCGTCAGCCTTTCATAAAGCGCCTGGTCGGTTCCCTGTAACTGGTGACAAAACGCCGCGTCCAGCCGCACTAATCCTTCGCGGCTATAGAGGTCTTCAAAGGTGAATCCAAACGCAGGCTGGAGACGATCGTGGTCAGTGTGCATCAAAGTTTTATCGGATGGAGCGGATATCGCGGGCGATGATCTTCATTATCTCATGCCCGCCCGGGAAACGTCCCAAAATCCATCGAAATGGCGGGTTTCCGGCGGGAAACGCGATGCCGAGCCTGTGAACTGGGCCCCCCCTGTTACAGTCCGCTCTGCGCCAGGAACGCGGCCGCCACGTCCTTCGGTTGCTGCTGGCCTAGGTCCACCTGCGCATCCAGCTCGCGCATCTTCTCAGTCGTGATTTTGCCCGACAATTCGTCGAGCACCGGCCGCACGTCCGGCTGCGCCATCAGCATGCTCCCCTGTACCAGCAGGGACGCTTGCTTGGGCACAAATACGTGGCGGTCGTCGCTCAGCACTTTCCAGTTTTTTTGCGTCAGCGGGCCGTCCGTCGCATGCGCCACAATCATCGTCAGCATCCCGTCTTCGAGCGCCTTAAACAACCGTCCACCATCCATGCTCCGCGGTGCCGCCTTCATCGGCAGCTTATACTGCGTCAGCATCGGCATCCCGTCGTTCAGTTGCTGAAACTCCGCCGTGGCGCCCAGAATCCATCCGTCTTGGACCGCCGCCGCTTCGCTCAACGTCGACACTTTCGCCGCCCGCGGATCATCCGCGCGAATCACCACTACAAATGAATTGTCCAGTCCTAGCGGATTCAGCAGCTCCGCCTGCGCCGTACGCTTCATCTCTCCCTGCGCCCGCGCGAAAATCAAGGACGCATCGTCCCCCGGCTGCTCCTTCAAAATTTGCGTCACAATCGTCCCCGCGTCCGCCGCGTACAAACTAATTTCGCCGCTCTGGAAAGCCTGATACGCCAAGCGTATTCCCGCCCAGATCCAGCCGCCTGTCTACCTTGCGCCCCAGCCGGTGCTCCAGATGCTGCGCCACGATTTCGCCCAGCACCACTTGTTCCGTGGAGCTCATCGACCCCACCACAATCGTCTTCTGTGACTTCCCACACCCCGCCGCTGCCAGCCCCAGCAACATCGCCTAGGCCGGCCGCAGCGCACCTGAACGCCCGGTATCGATTCATGCGGATAGTCTTCAGCATAGCTCTAAAGAATGATCGGCACTCCGCTTTGATATCCTTAAAAATTGTCGGAAGCTTAGGAGTTCATGTCGTTTCAAATTCGTCCCACGCGCGAGATCCTGGTCGTCCCGGCCCTGCCCCCGGCCCTGCGGCGTTTGCCTGAGCTCGGCCTCAACATACTGTGGTCCTGGAACCACTCCATGCGCGCCGTATTCCGCCGCCTGGACCCCGCCGCCTGGAAAGCCTCCAACCACAACCCTGTAGTCATGCTGGGCCGCGTCGAACAAGCGGCCCTCGAACGCGCCGCCGCCGATCCCCGCTATCTATCCCTCTATAAGCGCGCCTGCGAAATCCTCGATTCCTATCTCGAAGCCACTCCTCCCAATTCCCTGCTGATCGCCTATTTTTCGATGGAGTACGGACTCCTCGATTGCCTCCCCATTTATTCCGGCGGCCTCGGCGTCCTCTCCGGCGATCATCTCAAAGCCTCCAGCGACGCCCTGCTCCCGCTGGTCGGCGTCGGCCTCCTCTACCAAAACGGTTTCCTGCAGCAAAAACTCGACCCCGATGGCTGGCAGCAGGAAGGCACCCCCGTGAACGATTTCTATTCACTCCCCATCACGCCCGTAGCGCGCCCCGATGGCAGCGGTGAACTCCTGGTCAGCATCGATCTCAGTGGCGCCGAAGTCTTCCTCAAAGTCTGGTCGCATCCAGGTCGGCCGCGTGAAACTTTACCTGCTCGACAGCAACATCCCGCAGAATCCCGCCGAAGAACATCGCGAGATCACCAACCAGCTCTACGGCGGCGACGACCTCAAGCGCATCCGCCAGGAAATCGTTCTCGGCATCGGCGGCCTGCGCGCGCTCAAAGCCCTGGGACTCAATCCCACCGTCTATCACATGAACGAAGGCCACTCCGCGTTTTTAGCCATCGAACGCATCCGTGTCCTGATGGCGGATCAAGGTCTGACTTTCGACGAAGCCCTGTACGCCTCGCGCTCCAACAACGTTTTCACCACCCACACCCCCGTCCCCGCCGGCATCGACCGCTTCGACGCCGGCCTGGTCCGCGAACACTTTGCGCTCTTCTGCCAGAAATCCGGAATCGATCTGGATTCTTTTCTGGCTCTGGGCCGCGCCGCCGGCGCCGATTCCTACGAACCCTTTTCCATGGCCGTCTTCGCCATGCAAACCTCGGCGTTCCGCAACGCCGTCAGCCGCCTGCACCGCCAGGTCTCGCAGGAAATGTGGGATTACCTGTGGCCCAGCCTGCCCGTCTGGGAAGTGCCCATCGCCGCCATTACCAACGGCGTCCACTTGACATCCTGGATCTACGGCGACCTCGCCACCATCTACGATCAGCACCTCCAGCCTGACTGGCGCGTAGGCCACAACGATCCCGAAATCTGGCGCCAGACCGCCGACATCCCCGCCAGTGAATTGTGGGAAGCCCATCGCCGCCGCAAACGCCGCATGGTAGCCTTCGTTCGCGAGCGCGCCGTCGCCAGCGCTTTGGCCCGCAACGCCCCCGCGCCCGTTGTCGAGCGCGCCGCCGAACTCCTGGACCCCGCCGTCCTCACCATCGGCTTCGCCCGCCGCTTTGCTACCTATAAACGAGCAACTCTGGTCTTCCGCGATCTCCCGCGCCTCAAACGAATTCTCACCAACGCCGCCATGCCCGTGCAAATCGTCATTGCCGGCAAAGCCCATCCCAAAGACATTCCGGGTAAAACATTAATTCGCGAAATTGTTCAGCTCTCCCGGGATCCGGAGCTTTCAGGGAAAGTCGTCTTCGTCGAAGACTACGGCATCGAAGTCGCGTCCGAAATGGTGCAAGGTGTCGACCTCTGGCTGAATACCCCGCGCCGCGGCGAAGAAGCCTGCGGCACCAGCGGCATGAAAGCCGGTATCAACGGCGTGCTCAGCCTCAGCATTCTCGACGGCTGGTTCGACGAAGCCGCCGAAGACTCCGGCGGCTGGCCCATCGGCAACCGCGAGCCCTATTCGCCGGACCGCGACGATGCCCACGCCGCCGCCATCTACTCCCTGCTCGAAAACGAAATCGTGCCAATGTATTACGAGGCCCGCGACGAAGACGTCCCCACCAAATGGATGGAGCGCGTCAAACAATGCCTGCGCTATGTCAGCGCCAACTACAATTGCCAGCGCATGATTGACGATTACCACTCTCAGTTCTACCAATCCGCCCATCGCGCCTGGGAGTCCATGGCCCGAGAAAACTTCGCCGCCGCCCGCCAGCAAGCGGTATGGGGACAGCAGGTAAAACAGTTGTGGCCGCAAGTCTGTTTCCTCGAAGCCAGCAGCGGCCCCGACACTCCCGTGCTAGCCGGCGCCTCTCTTCCCCTGCGCGCGCGCATCGATCTGGCCGGCCTGTCGGCAGCGGACGTCCGCGTAGAAGCCCTGGTCGGCAAAATCGGCCCGCAAGGCGATTTAGAAGAAGCGCAAGTGGTAACGCTAGATCCTCAAGAACAACAAGGAACGGTATTTATGTTTGGGCGCCAATTCTCCCCCCTAACCACCGGCCGCTTGGGTTTTTCCGTGCGCGTCACCCCCAACCACTACACAGATCCCCTAAACCGTCCCTGCAACGCCCCCATAAAGTGGATGGCCTAGACATCAGCCGTGGGGCGGGCCTCCGGCCCGCGGCCGACGTCCACGTCGGCCTACCAGTACTATCGATCTATCAATCCTGGAACGCTTCATCCCCCTCGGGCGTCTAAAGTATGTACGGCTTTGAACCGATAACCAACCAGCACAAAAGATTTAACTGGATTCCGCGGCCGTTCCGTGGTACATAGTGGTTTAGGCAGTTAGTGAGCAATCCAGTCCCGCAAGTACCCCAAGTCTGGTTGCTCTGCCTCTCGCATCTAAAATTTTCCGGTCTCCATCCGCAGCGCGTGAGCTGCATTCACATTTCAAGGAGCGCCAATCCGCAACATGGACGCTGATCGCAAGTACAAGCAACGCGGCTATCAGGAATCGAACCGCGACTTCTCCGGAAATAACGACAACCGCCGTGACGAACGCCCCCGCCCCTCCGGCCCGCGTCCTCCTATCGATGTCACCGGCCCGCGCCTGCCGCGGCTGGTGCAGGCGGTAGCCGCCGCGCGCTGCTTCAATTGTTCCACCACGCTTCCGGCGGGTTCCGATTTTCCGGCCGAATGCCCCAAATGCCATAGCGCGCTGCACTGCTGCAAACAGTGCGCGTACTTTGAGCCTTCGACGCGCTTCCAGTGCGTCAAGCCTGTCCCCGTACGCATCGTTGTAAAGGATCAAGCTAACGATTGCACGCTGTTCAAACCGCGTGTAACCGTCGCGCGCGATTCGGCAGCCCCGCCCCCTGCGTCCACCAACCCCGCCGCAAATATTGCAGCCCCGCGCAACGCCGACGACGCCCGGGCTGCGTTCGACAGCTTATTTAAGAAGTAGCCAGCGCCAGCCCTCCCCATAGCACGCTGTCATCGCCCAATTGCGCCCTCACCACTTCGACCCTCGCTCCCGACCACGCTGTCATCTGCCGGCCTAACTCCGCCCGCAACGGTACCAACAACGCGTCCCCTGCCTTGGCGATCCCTCCCCCCAAAACAATGCGAGCCGGATTGATCAACATAATCGCCGCCTTCAGCCCCAGCGCCAGATTCACGACATAGCGCTCGACGAACGCCGGGTCCTCGAACAACTCCCGAGCCGGGCGCCCGTAATCGCGCTCCAGCCACAACCCGCTGCACATTCTTTCCAGGCACCCGCGAGCCCCGCACAAACACTCCGGCCCCTCCGGCTGAACCGTCAGATGCCCAATCTCCCCCGCCCACGAATCCGCGCCGCGATACACGTTGCCATCGCTCAGGATCAATCCGCCGCCAACCCCCGTCGAGAGCGTCACGTAAAACAAAGGTAATACGCCGCCCGCGCCCCCCTTCAATAAATGGTCCGCCTCGCCCAGCGCCCCTACGTTAGCGTCGTTGTCCATGACGGTTGGGACACCCAGCAAGTTTTGTACGTACTGAGAGAGTGGGAAGTCCCCCCACCCGCCCACGTGCGTCGACAGCGCTACGCGTTGTCCGAGAAAATCTACCGGGCCGCCGAAGCCAATGCCGCAGCGTTCAATGCCGCTCCACCCGGCAAGAATGTGCGCGATCCGCCCCAGCATCCACTCGCGCCCCTGCTCGCGATCGGTAGCATGGGACTCCCGCCGCGTCATCCGCCCGCCCTCAAACAGCGCCAGCGTAAACTTAGTGCCGCCGATGTCGATCGCCAGGGTGCTCACGCCGAAAGATGCTCACGCAAATAAAGAACCGAGCAGTCTCTCGCGAGCCAAAAAGTTAGGCACGATGTAATCCGCGCCCACCCCAATCAGCCGCTGCCGCTTCCACTCGTCCACCTCGGCGCAAACCGGCTCTTTGGTGGCCACACCGACCGTGACGCCCCCCACCAGTTTCACTTCCTCGATCTCCACATAGCCGTCGCCGAAGCCCACAATCTCCTCGCCGCGCACGTCCGTGCTCGAAACAATCCGCTGAATCAAAATCTTCTTCGAGAAACTCTTCAAGTCGTCCTGCGCCCCGAAAACGCCGCCCTCGAAAAACGGCACCACGCCCAGCAGCCGCGCTTCTTCGCGCATGAAGATTTCATCGGTCCCGCTAGCCAGGTACATCTTGAGCCCTCGCCCCTTCAGGGCTTCAAGCAGCGCGCGCGCCCCCGGCACCATGTATTGTTCCGGAGCCACCCGGCCCTGCTTCAGATCCTCAATGCGCCCGCTGATCACCGTCCATAGCCGGTCCAGATACATCTTCTTGTAGACCTTGGGATCCAGCGCCTGCCCGCCGCGCTTAGTCACGTGATCCGCGAAATCCATCATCTGGTAGATGGTCTCTTTGCCCGTAGTCCGCCAGATCATTTCCTGAATCAGCGTCCGCAGTTCCCCTTCGGATTCCCCGGTTTTCAAGTCCAGCAGAATCTCCACCATCATGGGAGCCATCACGTCCACCCAGCCAGATCTTATGACGGAGATGGTCCCGTCGAAGTCGAACAGCGCCACCTTAGCAGCCGCCGCCGAAGCCCCCGGCCGTACGTGTTCGATACCTTGTTCCATTGCTTGCGCAGTCTTCGTCAAAGCCAATATTCCCATTTCCCGGCCGCGATAACGTATCCGCTCAGACAAGCGTTCGCCACCGCATGCGCCAAAATCAAATCGCCTAGGCTCTTGGTGCGAATCATCCACCAGTTGAAAATGATTCCCGCCACCAGGCCCACGTCCCAGTATGGACCATGTTCGCTCGCAAACAGCAGCGCCACCGCCCAGAAGGATAGCGCCGTATAAGCTGCCCAGCGGCACCCTCTCGAAATCGTTATGGATCACCCAGCGCAGCAGCCATCCGCGCCAGAATAATTCTTCCACGATGGGCACGATCGCCACCGCCCGCAGCGTCCGCAGAAACAGCACCGGAACGTCATGCCGCGCGGCTTCTGTAAGCGAGCTTCGCGCCGTGCCCACCACGGAGTTGTCGAATAGGAAGAAAGACCGGTAGTGCGGAAACAATAGATCGGGCGCGATCCACAGGACGAAGATCGCCACGCCCACCAGCACACTCACGCCCCAGCTCTGCACCCGGAAATCCTGTGCCCTGGACCGCAGCAGCGGACGCGCCACCAGAAACAACACCGCCAGCATCACCGCCAGCCGCAGAATTTCGTCGGCCAGCGCCGCCATGGGCCATAAGCGGTTCAGCCCGATCAGCGCCAGGAAAATGACAAACGGAGCAATGTAGGGGACATCCGGAGACCGGCTCGCCAAAATGAGTCGCCCGCCTACATGCTGGCCAATAACTTCTGGATTTTTCCGGCGTCGTCTTTTGACGGATTGAACTTGATGGCCGTCTCGCAGTTCCCGTTTCGCCGACAGCTTGTCGCCCTTTTGCAAGAGCGCCATGCCGTAATGATAGTGGTACGCGGCCCGGTTGGGATCCGCCGTCACCAATTCCTTGAAGGTACGGATGGCATCGTCGCTCAGGTTTTTCTTGAGGTAAATCCAGCCCAGCGTGTCCATGATGTCGGGCGAGTTGGGCATGCCCTGCCGCGCCCGCTGCGCCATGGTCAAGGCTTCGTCCAGATCCTGCCCGTCCTCGGCCTTGATGAACGCCAGATTGTTCAGCGCGATGGGATGGTCCGGCTGTATTTTCAGAATCTGTTCGTAGATCGGCTTGGCCTGGTCGCGGCGTCCCGTGCCGTCCAGCAGCAGACCCAGTTGCAGCAGCGGCCGCGCATCCGTCGGCGTCGCCTGGCTGGCCCGCCGGAAAGTGTCGATAGCCGCATTAATGTCGCCCTTGCGCCGCTGCGTTTCCGCCAGCCGCAGCAGCAAATCGCCCGACTTGGGATCCGCCTTCAACAGGTCCTGCATAGCAGCTGATCGCCGCATCGTAGCGCATATCGCGGACATACAGATTGGCCAGCGCCAGCTCCAGGTCGCGCCGCCCGGGCTCTTTCGCCAGCGCGTCTTCCACCAGCTTGATGCCTTGCGGAAGATGATTCTCGCTCGCCATGGTCTCCACCACTCCCAGCAATCCGCGCGAGTCCTTGGGATTGGCCTTGCTCAGCTCCGCAAACGCCTCTTCGGCGCGCTTGTAATCTTTTTGCTGCCACGCCAGAAAACCCGACTGGTAGCGCGCATCCGGATTATTCGGGAGCCACCTGCAGAATGGTATCGATCTCCTCGCGCGCCTTTTGCCCGTCGCCGATCGCCATCAGCGCGCTCGATCGCGTCAGCCGCGCCTGCACATCGCTTTTGTTCAGGGCGATGGTTTCCTCGGCTTCCTTCAAAGCCTTGGCGTAATCTTTTTTCGCGCAGGTAAACCCGCGCCAGCATATCCCGCGCCACCACGAAATCGGGACGAAGTCTTGATCGCCGCTTCCAGTTGCAGGCGAGCCTGCTCCGCATCGTTCTTGGCCAGATACGCGCGCGCCAGATTAAAGCGCAGCAAATGATTATCCGGGCGTCTTGGCCACCAGCGACTGCAGATCGTTCGACCGCCTGAGTGATCTGCGCCGCGATCCCCCGTGGTCAACATCAGCGCCGCGCGCATCGCGATGGCGTCGGTATCCTTGGGATTGTCCTTGAGGAGCGCCGCCAGCAACTGATTCGCCTCGGCGTTCTTGCCGGTCGTGGCCAGCAGTTCCACCAGCCGCTTCTGGTAAATCGCCTGCTCCTTGGGAAACGCCTTTTCTCCCGCTTCATACTGCGCTGCGGGCCGCATCGAAGTCGCGCGCCCGGTAGAAATAAAAATCGCCCGCTACCAGATGGCCTTCCGGATACTGCTTTTCGTCGTTCAGCGCCTGCATGGTCTTGTCGAATTCGGGCGCTTTCTGCTGCGTGAACAAATAATGCGCCGCCAGTTGCACCCGGAAATTGGCCTGCTGCGGATTGTTTTCCACCTTCCGCTTCATGATATTTTCCGCCTCGGCGAGCTTCTTGTCCGTCATGTAGTGGAAGTACAGCACGTCGTACATGGGCGCGAAGTTCTTGTGTCTTTTCGATCACGCTCAAGCGCCAGCTTCTCCGCCTCGTCGGTTTGTTTATTGGCGGCCAGCGCCTGGAAATAGGCCATCGCCAGATCGGTTTCATCCGGCTTGATGCTGCGCCGCCGCCTTCAGTTGCGCCACCGCTCCCGGCGGCATCGTTCTCGAGCAGCGCGATCTGCCCTTCAATGCGGTGTCCGTCATAGGAATTCGCGTCTTTTTGCAGCAGCTTGTCGGCCAGCTCTTTGGCCTCTTTGAGGTATTCCTGGCTGTTGCCCTTGTCCTGCGTAGGCCGCCACCATGTAGATGTCCGCCAGCTTCACGGAGGCATCGGCATTGTCGGGCTGCAATTCCACCGCGCGGCGCAGTGCCCGCACCGCGTCTCCGTAAGCCGCCAGTTTAATTTCGGTGAGCGCCAGCCGGTAATACGCTTCCCCGAACTTCAAATCTTTTTGCAAGGCGCGCCGGTACATGATCGACGCTTCTTTGTACTTGCCCTTTTCGAAGAACTTGTTGCCGTTCTCCACGTAGCGTTGCGCTTGCACCTTGGGGTCCCGGCTGCAGGACGCCACAAAAAACACAACTGGCAGCAATAACAAGAGTTTACGGGATTTCATCACCCCTTCACTTCACCATATTCAGCGCAAGGGCGCAATGGTGCTAATGGGCTACCTAGTACGGTACTTTTAAACTGCAAGCCCCCGCCTAGCGCGCGTAGATCACCCGCGTCTCGCAAATCCGGTCATGCAGCGCCCGCTTCTCCGGGTCGAACCCCGCCATGATGTAGCCGATCATAAAAATAATCGCGCTCACCCACTCCGCAAAATGCCGCGCCACCGCCAGCATCGGCGAGATCGGCCCGCCGTCCGCCCGAATCACCTTCAGCCCCAGCGCCATCTTCCCCGGAGTCGCCCCATGCGCCGACAGAAAGTAGGCGTCGTAGAAGCCACTCAACGCCAGCCACACCAACCTCGATATCGCCAACGCGCCCACCATCGCGGGTCCAAACATCGTGCCACCCCGCACCCCGCCTAAGCCCGTGCTCAGCGCTGCCCCGCCTCCGAACAGCAAGCATCACCGGGACGAACAAAATTAAACCCGCCACGCCCAAAATGATGCCGTCGATCAGCTTCGCCACAAAGCGAATCCAGAACCCGCCGTAGTGCCGCCCCGCCACCACCGCTGCCGCCGGAGCCATTCCGCGCACCACTCCCAGCGGCTGCCACGACGCCAGACCGTCGTGCCACACCAGCGTATCCGCGCGCACCGCGCCCATCGTCACGAGCCGGTTCAATTCCGTCTCGTCGATCGGCCCCACTTGCGTCCCGGCCGCGGCGTAGTACCACTTCATGCGCGTGTACCTCCGTTCCGCTCAGTGTAGCAATGCCGCGCCTCGAAAAATGGACTACAAAAAATAGACTGCAAAAAAAAGCCTCTCCCGTTCGGGGAGAGGCTGCGATCTGCGTGCCTAGTTAGGAGAATCTAGCGTTATTTTGCGCGACGATATGCGCCCGGCGATTCTTCTGCCAGCAGTCTTCGGTTTGTTCGCTGCACACCGGCTTTTCCTTGCCGTAGCTGATCACCGTCAACTGCGCCTGCGGAACACCCATGGTCTCGAAAGAACTCGCGCCACCGCCTGCGGCCCGCTTGTCGCCCAGCGCCAGATTGTATTCCTCAGACCCGCGCTCGTCGCAATGCCCTTCGATGCGCAATTTCTCGTTGGGATCTTTCGCCAGAATCGCCGCGGATCACGCTCACGTCTTCTTTGAGCGCGCTCGCCGCATCGGCGCGAATGCTGCTCTTGTCGTAATCGAACAGCGCGTCTTCCAGATGAGCCAGCCGGCCGTTCAGCTCAGCCCGGTCCTCAGCGGTAATGCCACTGGGACGCGAACTCTGAACGGCCGGCCGGCCCTGGGACGCTACCGCACCTGAGGACGGTGGTGCGGTAGTCGTTTGCGGGGCGGCCGCCACCGGAACTGGCTGCGGTGGCCGGGCCGCGACGGGGACTGCCTTATGGCACGCCGCCGTCCAAACAAAACTTGCAAAAATCAACAATAATAAGCGGCTTTTTCAACACGCGTTTAACCCTCGTCGGGGAGAGGCTCGAAACCGGTCCTCTTCTAGTAGGCCCCATCCGCGCCGAAGCTCACAATCCTGTTGAGACAGTATTCCGCCGATCTGTCCGTCAGGTAGACTGAAATGGAAATGCACAGCACCTCTACTCGCGCACGGCCGCCGCTTGCTACTCGCCGGCTTTGGCGGATTGTTGCTGCTGATGCTGGCCGGCGGCGCCGACTCCATCTTCAGAATCCACAACGTCAACGTCCATGCCGGCGAAATGCGCGACGCCTACCTGCGCCGCATCCAGTTGCTCGAACAAGTCCGCTCCGGCGTCTATCAATCGTCCATCGTTCTGCGCGATTATTTGCTGGCAGCCGACCCCCAGGCCGCCCGCGACCGAGGCGCAGAAGTGGAGCGACATCCGCAGCAAAACCGATCGCGCCCTGGAGCAAAGCGCGGCCTCCATGGAGCCCGGCGAGGCCGCTCTTGTACCAGAAACTTCGCAACGAAATTGCCGATTATTGGAAGCTCCGCGAAACCCTGGTGCTCCCTGCGCGGCCCGGAACCAATCCTTATTCCTCCGGCGATTTAGTCCAACGGCGCACCGCGCTGCTCGGCCTGATCGACCGCATCGATCAAATCAACCAGGTGGTGATGGACTCCGCCGATACCAAATTGAGCGCCTCCTTTGAAAGCCTGCGCTTCCGTACGTTCCTCAAAACCTGCTTCACCCTGGCCGTGGGCTTCGGACTCGCCGCCTTCACCGTGCGCCGCACCCTGCTTATGGAAAATGAGCTGCAGCAGCGCTACACCGAAGGCGTGCGCGCGCATCAGGAATTGCAGGATCTCTCCGCCCGCTTGGTCGCCGCGCAGGAAGAAGAACGCCGCAGCATATCGCGGGAATTGCACGATGAGGTCGGCCAGTCGCTCTCCGCGCTCCTAGTCGAAGCCGGCAACGCCGCCGCGCGCGTCCCGCCTGATTCCACCGAAGTCCGCCGCCACGTCGAATCCATCAAGCGCCTGGCCGAAGCCAGCGTCAACGTGATCCGCAATATGAGCCTGCTGCTGCGCCCGTCGATGTTGGACGATCTGGGCCTGGTTCCGGCGCTCGAATGGCAAGCCCGCGAAGTCTCCAAACGCACCGGCCTGCGCGTCGAAGTTACCGCCGATGAAAACGCCGGCGAACTGCCCGATGCCCACAAGACCTGCATTTATCGTGTGGTTCAGGAAGCGCTCCACAACTGCGCCCGCCATGCCCAGGCTCGCAAGGTGATGGTGGAAGTCCGCCAGGAAACCTCCAAGATTCTGCTTTCGGTCGAAGATGACGGCCACGGCTTCGACGTGCGCCGCATCCGCGGCCTGGGTCTAGTCGGCATGGAGGAACGCGTGCACCACCTGGGCGGTGCGCTCAGCGTGCGCTCCCGCCCCGGTAAAGGAACCACCGTGGCCGTGGAACTGCCCCTCGCCAGTTAAAGCAATGGTTCGTATTCTACTCGCCGACGACCACACCGTAATGCGCGCCGGCTTGCGTCTGCTGCTGGAGCGTCACGAAGACTTCGAAGTAGTGGGCGAAGCCGCCGACGGCCGCCAGGCCGTCGACATCGCCACCGAACTGAAGCCCGCCGTAGTTGTCATGGACATCGCCATGCCCCAGCTCAATGGCGTCGAAGCCGCCCGCCAGATCCTCAACCGCGATCCCGACACCGCCATCGTCATGCTCAGCATGCACAGCGACGAAAGCTACGTGCTGCGCTCGCTCAAAGCCGGCGCCCGCGCCTACTTGCTGAAAGACTCCGCCGAAGCCGACCTGGTCTCCGCCATCCAAGCCATCATCGAAGGCAAGTCCTTCTTCAGCCCCGGCGTCCGTGCGCTCCTCAAAGAGGATTACATCCACCGCCTAGCCAAATTCGGCGCCGACGACACCTACGAGCTCCTGACCGCCAGAGAGCGCGAAGTCCTCCAGCTAGTAGCCGAAGGCCGCAGCAATAAAGAGGTAGCCGCCCTTTTGAACCTGAGCCTCTACACAGTAGAAACCCACCGCACGCACATCCTGCAAAAACTAAACCTCCACAGCGTCCCCGACCTGATCCTCTACGCCGTCCGCAAAGGCATCATCAGTTAACTCGCTGGCGCAGTTCTTCGGAAAGATCCGGCTTTTACTTGCTTCCCCGCTCGGAAGCCGACGGCCGGGCCTTCTGCAGCAGATCGTATTGTTTGGGATACCAATACTTCAGGTGGCAGGTTTCGCACGCCTTATCGATGCGGTCGCCCGCGTCCAGAATCCCATCGACACTCTTCGCATCCACCGCTTTGAGCAGGAGCGCCGTGGTGTCGTATAAACCATCGGTAGCCTTACTCCAACTGTCCCGGTCCCGATTGATCATCGCCTGGATGGCTTCCGGCTGTTCTTCCACGCGAGGATCATCCGCTTTTTCGCCCGGCTGCGCCACAGCCCGCCCCGGGATGCGCAGTGAATTCACCGCTTCCATCAGCGCGATGGCGTGGCGGCGCACTTCCTTCCACTCCTCTTTAGTCTTCGGGGCTTTCTCGACGAGCCCCTTTTCTATGCTGGACTCCGAAGAAACCGAATCCCATAGGAAGTCCGCATTAGGGTCCACCACAGAATCCATGATGTCCTTCACCGTCGCGTCCGTCCGGTATTCTGCCCGCGATCCGCAAGACGTGCCAAGGACCATCGATCCGGCGATCGCTAGTAGTGAAAATCTAAGTCGCATCTATTTTTCGTTCTCCTCGATCGGAGGGGCAATTCTTCGGCCACGATTGCACGCTGTAACTTATTGTTCTTCAAGACTTCGCGTGCAGTAAGTGAGCGTGGCCGCTCCCCTCTGCGCCTTATCGCGCAGCTTTGAACCCGCCTCATCGCCAGGCAACAGCTCTCACCACCCGCGCAGTTTTTCATCCTCTAAATTCCGTCCGGCCCTTCTCCATTGCACCCCCGCCCGCTTTTCGAGTACATTTGAGAGCGGAGGAGATCCCATGGCGTTCTGTGCAAACTGCGGTGCCGATGTACAAGGAAGATTCTGCGCGAAGTGTGGTGCCCCGGCAGCCGCCGCCGGAGCCGCCCCGGGCCCTGCGGCCAGCCAGTCCGCACCACCGCCGCCCCCGCCCCCAGCCTGCGTCCCCGTTCCCAGCCGCCGCCGGCCCAACCCCCGTGGCCCAATCCGCCGGCCTTGAGGAAAACCTGGCCTGCGCCCTATGCTACGTCCTCGGACTCCTCACCGGAATCCTGTTCCTGGTCCTGGCCCCCTACAACCAAAACCGCCTGATCCGCTTCCACGCCTTCCAGTCGATCTTCCTGAACATAGCCTGGATCGCTTTCTACATCGTGCTCACCATCGTCGGCTTCGCCCTCTTTTCCATCCCCTTCCTGGGCGCCATGCTGAGCATCGTCCTTCACTTGGTCGCCTTCCTGGGATTCTTCATTCTGTGGCTGATGCTGATGTACAAAGCCTATAACCGCGAGCGCTGGGTGCTGCCCTTCATCGGACCCCTGGCCGAGAAACAGGCGTAGCGTAATGGCCGCGCCGCACGTCTAAAGACTCAATGCGGCTGTTTTTACCCATCGCGCTTTTAGCCGGCCTGGCCGCCGCGCAAACGCCCCCGACGGTCGGTGTCATCGATTTCTACGGCCTGAATAAACTCACGCAGGACCGCGTCCGCAAATCCCTCGGCTTCAAGGAAGGCGACCCCTTCCCCCGCTCCAAAGCCACCGTCGAGGAAGTGCTCGACGCCCTGCCCGGCGTGGTCGAATCGCACCTCGAAGCGGTCTGCTGCGACGGCAACCGCATGGTGCTCTACGTAGGCATCGAAGAACGCGGCGCCGCCCACTTCGACCTGCGCGAGCCTCCCGATGGCGAAGTGATGCTGTCGCCTGAAATCATCGCCCTCTACCGCCGTTTCTTCGACGCTTTCGAAGAGGCTGTCCGCCGCGGCTCTACCGCCGAAGATCTCACCCACGGCCACTCCCTCATGGCCGATCCGCTGACTCGTGAAATTCAACTCCAGTTCCCCGATGTCGCCGCGAAAAATCTGCCCCATCTGCGCGACGTCCTGCGCAATTCCTCCGACGACGAGCAGCGCGCCATTGCCGCCGCCATCGTCGGCTACGCTCCTAAGAAGGATCAAGTCGCCGCCGACCTCCAGTTCGCCCTCCGCGACGCCGACCCCGGGGTCCGCAGCAACGCCGCCCGCGCCCTGGTCGCCCTCGCCGTCTACGCCCGCCTCCACGAAGACTCCGGAGTCAAACTCGAGCCCACCTGGTTCATCGAAATGCTCAACTCGCTTTCTTGGTCCGACCGCGAGCGCGCCCTCAAGGCGCTAGAAATCCTGACCGACACCCGCGACGCCCAAATGCTAAGCCAGCTCCGCCAGCGCGCCCTCCCCGCCCTGGCCGAAATGTCCCGCTGGAAGACCTTAGAACACGCCCTCCCCGCGTTCATCCTCACCGGCCGCGTCGCCGGCCTCACCGAGCAGCAAATCCAAGACGCCTGGACCTCCGGCAACCGCGAATCCGTAATCGCCGCCGCCACCGGCGACAAAAAGAAAACCCGCTAACGGTACTCCGGCATGAATCGCGCTTTGTTACACTCTCCGTATGCGCAAAAGTTCCGTCTTCCGTTTGCTGGCAGCCGCGTTACTGCTCGGCGGCGTGTGGGCCGCCTACACCCAGCAGCAGCGCCCACCCTCAACGCTGAAGACCAATAAAATCTCTAACGACCTCTACGAAATCGAAAACGTCGGCAGCCTCGCCGGCAACGTTACCGTGTTGGTCACGGACGAAGGCCTGGTGGTCGTCGACGATAAATTCGACCCCGATCACGACGCCATCATGGCGCAAATCAAGACCTTCACCGACAAACCCATCCGCTACATTATTAACACCCACCATCACGGCGACCATACCGGAGGCAACGCCAAAATGCTAGCCAGCGGCGCGCAAATTATTTCCTCCGAAGCCGCCCGCGAAAACATGGTGGACGGGAAAATGCCCGGCCTCCCCACGCTTGCCTTCCAGGAACACACCCATATTTACCTCGGCGGAAAGAACGTCGAACTGTTCCACTACGGCCGCGCCCACACCAACGGCGATAGCGTCGTGTGGTTCCCCGCCCAGCGCGTGCTCGCCGCCGGCGACATGTTCACCTACGGCGACAACGTTCCCGAGTTGATCGATTACGCCGGCGGTGGCAGCGGCAAAGAGTGGACCAAAACGTTAGACTCCGCCTTGGCACTCAACTTCGACACCGTAGTCCCCGGCCACGGCGCCATCACCACCAAGGCTGAAATGGCCAAATTCCGCCAGACCACCGTAGACGTCCGCAATCGCGTCCACGAAATGGACGTCCAGAAGAAAAGCAAAGACGAAATTAGCAAAATGCTGCAAACCGATTTCCACTGGGGTCCCCTGCAACTCGCCCGCGGCCTCGATGGTATCATCGCTGAAATGCAATAAAGCCAGTGAACTATTTTACTTTTATGGCGGCGCCCTGCCGAATGGCGCTCTCGATTATGTGTAATAATTGACTTAGTTCTCTCCACTCGAGCGCGGTCTATCTTAAGCGATTGGCCCGCCCCTCTCCTGCCGAGAATTGGGAGGTGGCCGGATGCAGCAGACAATCGGACCCCAGACCGTCCGTCGGACGATTCTGGTAGTTGACGATGACCAGATCGTCCTAAACTTCGTCTCCGGATTTCTTAAGGATGACTACAACCTTCTTGTCGCCAGCAATGGCATAGACGCTGTTCAGCAATCGAAGGACTTTAAAGAAGAGATCCATCTTCTCTTATCGGACTTCTCGATGGTGGGAATGACTGGCATAGATGTCGCCACTCAAATCACGGTTGACCGCCCTCAAATCAAGGTGTTGTTAATGTCAGGTTTCACGGAAGGCATGCTGGTACTCAATGAAGGATGGCATTTTCTCGCCAAGCCCTTCGTTCCATCGCAATTGCGCACATTGATCGCGGGCCTGATCTCACCGCCGCCAAAGAACAGGTTCTAGCGGTCCTCGAAGCGATAGCCCGCCCTTTGTCTATGCCCCCACAAACCTTCGCTGCGTTCCTTCGCGCGGAACGTGAGAAATTAAGAAAAGCCGCCGTGGAACAGATGCGCCAACGGTGGGCGCTAAAGCCGAAGCCTGAAACCAAGTTGCCGCCCAAAAGAGCGGCCTAGGATAGAGCGCACACTCCCACTCAGTTTTTGTTAAACTCACCCACATGCGCAAAAGTTCCGCTCTCCGTCTGATCGCAGCCGCCCTCCTGTTAGGCGGCGTAGTGGCCTACACCCAGCAAGGGGGCCCACCAGCATCCAAACTCACCACCCAAAAATTAGCCGACGACCTCTACGTGATCCACAACGACTTCGTCCCCGGCAACACCACCGCCTCATCACCAACGAAGGCGTAGTCCTGGTCGACGACAAATTCCCCGCCGATCACGACAACATCATGGCGGAGCTGAAGAAGGTCACCAACCAGCCCGTCAAGTACGTAGTCAACACCCACCACCACTTCGATCACGCCGGCGGCAACGTCGCCATGCAGATGGCCGGAGCCCAGATCGTCAGCCTCCGAACAAGCCCGCCGCTACATGGTCGATCTCAAACAGCCCGGCCTGACCAACGTGGCCTTCCGCGACCACATGCACATCTACCTGGGCGGCAAGAACGTCGAGCTCTTCTACTTCGGCAAATCCCACACCGGCGGCGATATCGTCGCGTACTTCCCCGACGACCGCGCCATCGCCATGGGCGACATGTTCACTTTCGGCGACGCTACCCCGCAGTTGATCGACTACTCCGGCGGCGGCAGCGCCAAAGAGTGGACCGCCACCGTCAACCGCGCCCTGGCCCTTGAACTTCGACACCGTTGTCCCCGGCCACGGCGTCGTCACCAATAAAGCCGAGCTAACCAAATTCCGCGACTCCACCATCACCCTGCGCAACAAAGTTCACGAGATGCTGGTGGCCAAAAACTCCCGCGCCGACATCGAAAAAATGTTGCGCAGCGATTTCCACTTCGCGCGACCTGCACGTCGACGCCAGCCTAGACGGCATGATGGCCGAACTCCGCTAGCCCCGCTCCTTTCGCGGTTGTCGGGCATATAGAATAGTCCCTATGCCCGACAACCCAGATCGTAACTTCGGATTTAACACCCGCGCGCTCCACCACGGCTACGCGCCCGACCCCACCACCGGAGCCCGCGCCGTCCCCATCTACCAAACCACGTCCTTCGTCTTCAAAGATTCCGAGCACGCCACCAAACTCTTCGCGCTCCAGGAATTCGGCAACATCTACACGCGCATCATGAACCCGACCACGGATGTTCTAGAGCAGCGCGTAGCCTCGCTCGAAAACGGAGTCGCCGGCCTCGCCATGTCCTCCGGCCAGTCCGCGCAGTTCATCACCATCAACAGCCTGCATGGAATCCGGCGACGAAATGGTAGCCGCCACCACCCTCTACGGCGGCACCTACACGCAATTCGACGTCAGCTTCCGCAAGATGGGCTACAACGTAAAATTCGTCGACCCCGACGATCCCGAAAATTTCCGCAAAGCCATCACGCCCAAAACCAAGTGCCTCTACGGCGAGACCATTTCCAACCCCCGCGGCGGCGTGCTCGACATCGAAGCCATCGCGAAAATCGCCCACGAACACAACATCCCCTTCGTCGTCGACAACACCTTCGCGACGCCCTACCTGTGCCGCCCCATCGATCACGGCGCCGACATCGTCGTGCACTCGCTTACGAAATTCATGGGCGGCCACGGCAACTCCATCGGCGGCATGATCGTCGACGGCGGCAAGTTCGATTGGAAAAAGGGCGCCTTCCCGCAAATCAACCAGCCCTCCCGCGCCTATCACGGCATGAACTTCAGCGAAGTCTTCGGACCCATCGCCTTCATCATCCGCGCCCGCGTCGAAGGCCTGCGCGACATCGGCTCCTGCCTAAGCCCCTTCAACTCTTTCCTATTTATCCAAGGCATCGAAACCCTGGGCATGCGCATGGACCGCCACGTGTCGAACACCATGGCCGTCGCGAAATATCTGACCGGCCACAAGAGCGTCGCGTGGGTAAATTACCCCGGCCTCCCCAACAGCCAATATCACGACCTGGCGAAAAAGTATCTGCCGAAAGGCGCCGGAGCCGTGTTCTGCTTCGGAGTCAAAGGCGGTTACGAAGCCGGCCGCAAGCTAGTCGACAACGCCAAGCTGCTCTCGCATCTGGCCAACGTAGGCGACGCGAAAAGCCTGGTGATCCACCCCGCCTCCACCACGCATCAGCAGTTAAGCGCCGCCGAGCAAAAAGCCGCAGGCGTAGAGCCCGACATGATCCGCCTGTCGATCGGCCTCGAAGATCTCGACGATATTATTTGGGATCTGGATCAAGCGTTGAGCCGCGAGCCAGAAGTAGCGCTCACTTCAGCTTCAATACGCCCGCGGGATTCGCAGCATATTTTCTGCGCGCTCAAAGCCACATTTCAAATAAAACTCCGTCACCCCGGCACCGGCGTGCAGTACAAAGAGAAGTCCCTCACGCCCTCTAATCAGCCGATGGATAAGCTCGCGCCCGATTCCTTGCCGTTGATGCGTCGGCAGTACGGCAACCGTGCTGATATAAGCATTGGTCGCTCCATCCGATATTGCTCGTGCGAACCCTGCAAGTCTGTCACCGTCCCAGGCGGATACAACGAACATTGCCCCCATGACTTGTTGTCGCAATCGAGCACGATCAGCCGCCCTGGCCTGCCAACCAACGCTGGCAAAGAGGGCTGCAAGTTGCTCGATGTCAATATCGTGCGTGTCACGGTAACTCAGCCACATCTCGCGCCAGGGAAGATGATGCTTACTTCAGCCGCGTAGCCAGCAGCAAATTAGAAGTGATCCGCCGGTAGCCGTAACCCACATGCATCGGCAGCGGCTTCGGCCCGCCAGCCTTATAAGCTTCCCGCAAATCCGGCTGCTCCAGCCAGCTAAAGCTGCCGTACGGCTTGTTGTAATCCCCGTACAGCTGCACCTTCCACTGCTCCGGCGTGAACTTCTTATAAGGCAGTCCCGAGTCGTCCTGCAAAATCGCGTAGCTATCGGCGAGCAGCGCGTCGCTGATCATCGAGAACCCCGCATGATGCGGCATATAAGAGGTAGCCTTCAGCATCGAAACCACGCCCGTAAGCCGCGACAAATATTTCTGGAACGGCGTGTTCTCTTTCATCCGGTCGTTAGAAATGTTCACCGAGAAATACAACATCCGATGCAGCGATGAATCCGCATCCGTCTGGAATTCGATCTCGACGCCCTTGTTGCCATACCGCGTCGGCGCTTTGTAATCGACAGCGCGATCGACCACCTCGCCCGCCTCATCCAGCCGCACATAGCGGAAGCCCAGCACCGTGTGCCCCGTGCGCACCAGCAATTGCAGAATCGGAGCCAGCAGCCCGTCCGTCACCTGCCCGCGGAACTGGCGATCCATCTGCCGCGTGATAAAAAAGCTGCGCCCCAGCTCCGACGCCATGGTCTCGCGAATCGCCGCCAGATACGCCGGCAATTCTTTCTTGCCGATCTGCCCCGCAGTCGGCAGCGTTCCCGCCGGCTCCAGCGCCACCATCACGTACAACGGATTGTGCGGAAAATACGACGTAACCGTGAGCGCATCCGGCCCGCTAAACGGATAGAAAACCGTGCGCCCCGCCAGCGCAGGATCGCTCAGTTCATCGCCTGAAACTTGCGCAACCCCGGAAACTGCTCCGCCTCCGCTTCCTTCCAGGTAGCATCCAGCAGCCGCTGATGTTCCTTCCAAGCGTCGGTCGCCTCCAACGCCGCGTAAGGACTCCCCGCCGTCCCCGGCAGTCCCGCCAAAAACCGCGCCGCGTCATTAGCCTCGCGCGAATGCGGAACGTCGCTTTTGTAGTTGTTATCCTTAGGAGCAGCGCTCTCCGCAGCCACCGGCCGCGGCGAACTGCATCCGCCAAACAACACCGAAAAGGAAAGGATGAAAGCGATGAGCAGACGGCAAAACAGCATAAGCGAAGATCGTCTTCGCAGGATAGCAGACTTTAGCCCAAACCCCTAAAACTCACAGTTAAACGAAGATTAATCTTTCGGGGTCCGTAAGTGCGGCGGACTTCCAGTCCGCGTTCGACCTCCGGTCGAACAAAGCCGTTACTTCACCTCAGCCGGAGTCGAAGTAGCGGGCCCCTCGCCCATAATCAACAGCACCGTATCCCCTCCTTCGACCCGTCATAATGAATCTGCTTCCCGTAGTGCGTAACAAAACTCCCCGCCGGAATCGGCGTTGTGCGTGTCCGGAGAATATTTAGTCCCCGTCCCCACCCACCAAGTCCCCGACAGCACCGTAATGTACCGGTCATTAGGATGGAAATGCGGACGGCTCATATGCCCCCCGTGCCACTTCGTCATCACCGCGTAAAACCCTGGTTTCGCCGGATCGCCCACCAGCACAGCGTTCGCCGATCCCGACTTCTCGTTCTCCACCCACGGAATGTCCTTCGGCAATTTGATGCTGATCGCCGCCGGATTCAAGTCGCCGGCCTTCACCGACCCTACCCAGGCGAACGCCGAAACCATCGCCGCCCCCAACAAAATCCGTCGCGGAATCAAGGAACTAAACATGGATGCCTCCTCTTGCAAACGATCGCAAAGTGTAATGTATCACAACTTCAGGGAGCCCTCAGACTCCTGTGCTAAACTTCATTCCGGAAACGTTTCCATGAGACCCGCCCTGATCGCCGTCGTCGCAACCGCCCTCTGCGCCGCAGCCAACGCCCAACCACCGCAGTTGTCCGAAGAAGTGTTCAAAAACATCCAGGTCCTCAAAGGCATCCCCGTCAGCGAGTTCATGGAAACCATGGGCTTCTTCTCCGCCTCGCTAGGCGTCAACTGCACCTACTGCCACGTCCAGGAAGCCGGCGGCAACTGGGCCAAATATGCCGATGACAACGCCCACAAACAAATGGCGCGCCGCATGGTTCTGATGATGCAGTCGATGAATAAGGCCAACTTCGGCGGACGCCGCGCCTTAACCTGTTACTCCTGCCATCGCGGCGACGAACGCCCCAGAACCACGCCCAGTTTGGCCGATCTCTATGGCCCCCCGATCTCCATCGACGCCGACGACATCTTCGAGGCCGACCCCAAAGCCCCGCCCGCCGACCAAATCTTCGACAAATATTTGAAGGCGCTAGGAGGCACCCTAACCAGCTTCACCGCCAAAGGCAGCTTTCAAGGATACGCCGAGCAAGACAAAAGCCCCGTAGAAGTTTTCGCGAAGGCCCCCAACCAGCGCACCACCATGATCCATCGCAAAGTTGGCGACAGCACGACTGTCTACGATGGCCGCGGAGCCTGGTCCGCCGCCCCTTCGACTGAAGTGCCCGTAACCTTGCTCCCCCTGAGCGGCTCCGACCTGGACGCCCTGAAAGTGGATGCCGAACTGACCTTCCCCTCGAACATCAAAAAAATGTTCATGACCTGGCGAGTAGGCTTCCCCTCCACCATCGATGACCGCGACGTCCTGGTAGTCCAAGGCACCAGCCCCGGTCGCTCCCGCCTGAAATTGTATTTCGACAAAGAAACCGGCCTGCTCTCCCGCGCCGTTCGCTACACCGATTCGCCCGTCGGCCTGAACCCCACGCAAACCGACTACTCCGATTACCGCGACGTAGCCGGCACCAAGTTCCCCTTCAAATGGACCACGACCTGGCTAGACGGCCGCTCCACCACGGAATTGAGCGAACTAAAACCGAATGTCCCCATCGACGCCAGCAAGTTCGCAAAACCCGCAGCCCCTAAATAGCACGGCCTACACCCATTTACCGTTTCCACTCTGCCCCGCTCGCAGAACCGTGTCGTAAATTGAGTGCAGTGTCGGGCCCACCCATTGGGCACCCCGGCCGCGAGGGCGGTAGAAATACTCGAGCAACGCCGCCAGCGCTAGATCAATGGGGAGAAATGGCGCACCTCAAACGCCATCCCTCTCGCGTACGATCTACTGGGTCGTGCGGACTCCATAAGAGTCTCAAGGGTTACTGACGATTTGTGGGGCCCCAACAGGTCTTTGACATCCTATCGGTTTTCCATCGGTTCCCATCTGCGAGCTAATAATTCTTAGTTCGTAGATGGCGGACGCTGATACTTCGCGTTGATGTACTTCCCAGCCTCTTCAAGCGCACCCTGGGTGTTGTCCTTGGTGCGCAGCGCCTGCCGGTATTCGTTCACCGCGCGATCCCGCTGATCGGTGATATCGAAAATCTTCCCCAGGTTGATGTGTGCCCAGACCTCGGTCCACTTCGGATCGAGATCCCCATTCAGCACCTCGCGGAACCCGTTCGCAGCCGACTGATAATTGTTCTGCAAGAAGAACAAGCTCCGCGACACGGTAATGCGCCAGCGAACTATTCCGCCGCACGTCGATGGCTTTCTGGTATTCCTTCAACGCCTCGCCGAACTCGCTCACTTCCGCAAACTGCTCCCCGCGCCGGATTGCCACCGCCACCCGCATCGCATCGTCAAAGCGCAGAACTTGTTCCTTAGGATCGAGCGAAACGGTTTTAGGTTTCCCGAAAGTCTCCATCGCAAACTCCGAAGAAGTGCCGACCACCTCAATGGTCTTTTCCTCCGGATTACCTTCCGTCTCGACGTGCAGCTTCACCGGCATCCGGAACGTATCCAGATCCTGCGAGATCTTGCCCATCACGCGAAAACCCTTCTGCGTGCGGAAAACCGTGTACTCCATCTTGAATTCCGGAGCCCCGCTCGATTCAATCCACTGGATGAAAAACCCTTGCAAACTCTGCCCCGCGAACTCTTCCGCCAGCTTGCGGAACTGGTCCGTGCTGACGCTCTTCCATGCATAGCGCTCCGGCAGCGCCTTCAGTGTCTTGTTGAAATTGTCATCGCCTTCAATGAACCGCAGCATGTTCAAAACCGCCGCGCCCTTGCTGGCCGTAGCCGCCCAGAATTCCGGCGAGTAATCTTCCAGCCGCGCCGATTGAATCAACGGCGGCTGATCCACCGTCAGCGCCTCGACGTAAGTATCGTGAACTTCCTGGTCGAGCGCGCTCGCACCGTTGACGTGCTCCAGATACAGGATCTCGGAGTAGCGCGCCAGCCCATTCTCGATCCACATATGGTTGCGAGTCACCGGCGAAACCAGCGTGCCCCACCACTGCCGCGCCACTTCGTTCGCCACCAGCCGCACGTTCACCGGCTGCGTCATGCGCCTTAGGCGCCAGGAAAATAATCCCCGGCCCCGCATAGCCATTCGGAGTCCCGGCCTCCGTCTCCACCACCACCAAGTTCTTCTTGAACGGCAACCCGAACAAGTCCGTGAAAAACACCATGCACTTGGCGATTTCCTCGCCGTAAGCCTGCGCCACCGCCGTGCCCTGCCGCACATAGAGCTGCGTCGTCACGCCGTCCGACGAAACCGTCTTCGGCTCGCCGCGCACCACCGCAATGCTGCCCGGGAAAGACGCCTGCGTGAACTGAAACCGCTCCGTGCGCATCCCCGCCGGAGCATTCGGATCCACCACGCCGTTTCCGCTCGCCACCACGTGATAGCCGTCCGGCACCGTGACTTTGAAATCCGAAGCAAAACGATCCGCCGTGTAATCGTTCACCGGGAACCAGCGCGCCGGATACATAAGGTAGGCCACATCCGGAGTAATTGCCGCAAACTTGATCCCGAATACCGGCGAATCTTCCTGCCCCGTCAGCTTCCCGCTGTAGACGAAAACCAGCGTGGCCGGCTGCCCCTTGGGCAGCACCTGCGGCAAGCTCAGCCGCACGCTCATGTCTTCGCCGAAACGCGACGCCGTAATCTGCCGTCCTTCGACGTCCGTGACGCGCGTCAGATTCAGCGCATTATTCAATTCGAAAGTAACGCTCGAAGTATTGTCCAGCGGAATGAAGGTGACTTTCGCAGTCGCGCTCAGCGTCTGCGCGTTGGGATCGATCTGCGCGTCGAGCGCCACCGTCTGCACATCGATGCGCGCGCGCGCCTGCTGCCGCTCCCGCGCGTCCTGCGCGAACCCCGTCAACGCAACCAGCACAAATGCGAAAACCCTAGCTGACTTCATTGCTTAATACCATTTTCCACTAAAACCGCTTCGATGCACTCCGCCGCCACTTCCATCGGATCCCGTTCGCTCGAAAGCCGCCGCTTCACTTCGTCGAGATCCGCTTTCATCTTACGCCTAGCGCCCTCGTCACCCAGCAACCGCAGCGCCTCGGCCGCGATCCGTTCGCCCGTCATATCGCCCTGGATCAACTCCGCCGCCACCTGCCGCTCCGCCACCAAATTAACCATCGACAGAAACGGAGCGTTCACCATCCAGCGCCCTAGTATCCAACTTAACGCGTTTACGCGGTAAAAGGTCACCATGGGTGCGCCCAGCAAGGCCGCCTCGATGGTAACGGTACCGCTCGCCGCTAACGCCACCTCCGCGTGCGCCAGGCAATCCCACGTGGACCCCTCTTTCACTTGGATGGATGCCGCGCGCGCGGGTTCCCAAAAAGTTGTCGATTCAGCCCCAAAACCCGCCGGCAAAGCCAAAATAAATCGCAAATTGCGGGACCGATCGCAGCCGTTTCACCGCATCCAGCAGGTAAGGCATATGCCGCGCCACCTCCCCGTGACGGCTTCCCGGGAGCAAAACCACTAGCCGTTCGTCCGGGCGCCAGCCCCAATTCCGCGCGCGTCAGCGACGGTTTCACAATCCGCGCCAGCGGATGCCCGATGAACTTCGCCGCCACCCCATACTTCTGAAAAAACGCCTCTTCAAAAGGAAAAATACACAGCAGCCGAGCGAGCGTCCGCCGCATCGTTTTGACTCTGCCCCGCCTCCAAGCCCACGCCTGCGGAGCGATCAGGTACACCACCGGCACACCCAGCGCGTGCAGTTTTTTAGCCAGCCGCAGATGAAAATCCGGCGAGTCCGTCAGGATCGCCAGATCCGGACGCCGCGTCTTCGCCGCCCGCACCAGCTTGCGGAACTCGCCATAAATCCGCGGAATATGCCCGAGTACTTCGACGATCCCCACCACCGCCAGCGACCGCTGATCGACCACCGCCTCGACCCCGGCCGCCTGCATCCGCGGCCCCGCGCATCCAAAAAATTCGGCCCCAGGATGCCGCGCCTTCAGCGCCTCGACCACGCGCGAAGCATAGAGGTCCCCCGAAGCCTCACCCGCCGAGATCAGAACGCGCACAAGAACCAGTGTACTGTCCCTGTTTTCAACATTTGCACGTCACAACCTGCCAGACGACGCGGCGGCGTGTGATAAATTTGCCGCGTATGGCAAAGAACATCATCATCTGCTCCGACGGAACCGGCAACACCGCCATCAAAGGCCGCGGCACCAACGTCTTCAAAATGTTCGAGGCCATCGACCTCAACGGCCACCGCACCAACCCCGCGCTCGACCCGCAAGTGGCCTTCTACGACGACGGCGTCGGCACCGAAACTTTCCTGCCTTTGAAACTCCTGGGCGGCGCCTTCGGCTTCGGCCTAGCAAAGAACGTCCGCAATCTCTATATGGATCTGGTGCGCGTTTACGATCCCGGCGACCGCATCTATCTCTTCGGCTTCAGCCGCGGCGCGTTCACCGTGCGCACACTCGCCGGGCTCATCGCCAAATGCGGAATCCTCGATCGCGACGCTTTGCCCACCACCGACGCGCTGCGAAAAGCCGTCGGCAAAGCTTACAGCACCTACCGCCGTTCGTATCGAACCTGGCTGGGGCAGCTGCTCCACTCGCACCAGCGCGACCTCGGACGCGATGCAGGCTTTCAAGCAAGCCCACAGTCTCCCCGGCGACATTCGCATCCACTTCATCGGCGTGTGGGACACCGTCGACGCCGTCGGCGGCCCGTTCCATACGAGCGACGTCATCAATGCGCGTCTTCCATCGCTTCAAATTTCCGGATCGTAAACTGAGCGATCAAGTCGACTGGGCCGCGCAAGCCCTCAGCATCGACGAAGCCCGCGCCGCCTTCCAGCCGGTGCTGTGGGAAGCGAAACCCAATATCGAGCAAGTCTGGTTCGCCGGCGTCCATTCGAACGTGGGCGGCGGCTACCCCAAGCAAGGCATGTCGCTAGTCACGCTCGACTGGATGATCGAAAAAGCGCAGGCGCATGAGCTTGCGCATTCTCGCCGACGACCGCAAAAACTATTGGGAACACGGCAACGTCGACGACAAAATGTACGACTCGCGCGCCGGACTAGGCGTCTTCTACCGCTGGCAGCCGCGCAACATGCAGCGCCTGTGCGAAGCAGCAAAACGTCTGCGCCATCGATTCACTTGAGCGTGCTCGAACGCATCGCCCACGGCACCGACGGTTACGCCCCCGGCACGCTCGCCCCCGGCGCCGAAATCGTTTTCACGCCCAGCAACGATCCCCGAGCAAGACGCCGCCGTCGACCGTTCGCGCCGCCGCGGCGAAAGCGCGCGGTCGATGCAGCCTTCGCCAAGTCCGGATCGATCTCAATAAAGCCGGCGGCACCATCGCCATCGGACGCATCGCCTATTACCTCTACGTGCTTTCCTGTCTGGCGGTGATCCTGGCCGCGTCAGTCCCCGCAGGCGCCGGCTCGCGCCGCAATCCGTGGACGGTTCTAAAAAACGCCGGCACTCTGCTCTACGACGCCGTCACCGCTCAGTGGTCCCCGCTGCTGGCTGCGCTGGTGCGCCTGGTCACCGATCCCAAACTGATCGGCACGCTGCTCGCGGGCTTCGCCGTCTCCGGCTGCACTCGCCTACTACGTCGATCACAAGCGCAGTCTGGTCTTCTCGCGCTACTGGCACGACGCCCGGCAGGACCTGCGCAACGCACTGAAAAGCGCGCGCTCCGCTCTGCTCGCCGGCAAATAAAAAAGGGGCGGCCGAAGCCACCCCTCTTTCGTCAGTGTAGGGAAAACTATTTCGGCAGTTCCACCATGCTCAGCGTGGGGCCGGCGGCCGTCCTTCGGGCGCGGCAGCGTGCTCGGTCCCGACGCCTTCAACATCTTGCTGATATCCGTGTTCGACGGAATCAGGAAACCCAGGAAGCTCGACTGCATCTCATCCCAATTCTGCGGGCCCCAGAAAACCGTCTTGGTGGCGTCCGGGTTCCACTTGTTGTTGGGCGAGTTGTCGTAGTGCACGATGGTCAGGATGCGCGTGCCTTTGGGAACCACGATGGGGTCCTTCAGGTCGTAGCCCAACTGCCAGTCGAAATCCCACTTGCCTTTGAACACCGTTTGCGTTTCGCCGGTCGGATAGATCAGGCGCAGTTCGTAATCCTTGGCGCGCAGGTGCATGTGCGGCTGGATGTAGGTGAGCTTCGCGTTATCCACGCCCACGGTGCTTTCGGCCACGATTTCGGCGTTCGCGATCGCCCGCCGGGATCACCATGTTCAAGGCCGCGGGAGTGCCGGGCGACAGGTAATAGCGCGTGGTGGGCTTGCTCTTCGCGAACACCAGACCCGACCTTCGAAATGTCCGAAGTGGCGACGCCCGAGGCGGTGTAGTGCAGCTCGAAAACGAAGTCCGAGCCTTTCGGGATCATCTTCGCCGAGCCGTCGATATCGAAGCTCTGCGCGCCCAGGCCGGGATTGAACTTGCCCAGGATGTCGTTGCCGTCCATGGCGTCGTTGCGGCCGGTCTCTTTGCCTTCATAGGGCTTGCCGGGGATCGCATCCGCCATCCACTTCGAACCGGGCGGCACCACCCAAACTTTTCCGTGATGCAGAACCTTGGGATTGCTGGGACGCATTTCCGCGGCTTCCACCCACAGGTCCTGCGTGATGTTGCCCTTCACGCGGATGTACTGATAATTGATGGTGCCCTTGGCCGGAATCTGGATACGCTTCCGGCATCTCGATCACCATGTCGGGCTTGATCTTCCAGCCCTGCGCGAATGTCAGCGGAGCGGGCTTGTCCTTGGCGTCGCCTTCGGGCGAGCCGTTGTCGGCCCACGCGGAGATCACGTCGATCTCTTCCTGGCTCAAGCGCCGGTCATTGGCGAAGTGCCCATATTTGGGATCGGCGAACCAGGGCGGCATTTTCTGCGTGACCACGGCGGCCTTGAGCGCCTTGGCCCAAGGACGCGCGTCCGAGTAAGTCAGCAGCGACATCGGCGCCACTTCACCCGGGCGATGGCACTCCTGGCAGTTCTTTTGCAGGACCGGCAGGACGTCCTTATTGAATGTCACATTGTTCGAAGCGGCCAACGCTGCCACTCCCAGAAAACAACCCGCAATAGAAATGCTCGAAATCCTCATCCGCTCGTGCCTCCTTGGCGTACGGTC
The DNA here is from genome assembly GCA_963745995.1 of Bryobacterales bacterium. Classification (GTDB taxonomy): domain Bacteria; phylum Acidobacteriota; class Terriglobia; order Bryobacterales; family Bryobacteraceae; genus Palsa-187. The sequence goes on along the minus strand of CAVUZF010000003.1, from coordinate 95,797 downwards.
CACCGGCACCTATTGTATCTCGCCCGGAGTGCGAATGGGAGGGCTAAACAGCATAGTCGTGCGCTACGCGCACAACAACTTGGCCGCTATCCCGCTCTCTTAAAAACTACCTCACGGCCACCGCCTTTGCCGCCGCGTTTGCCGCCCGCCGCGCCCGCCGCCCGAGACGGTCAGCGTGAGCTCGCCGGAACTCGACAGCGTGCCCTTGTATTGCTGGGTGAATTGGTTGCCGTTGAACTCGCGGACCACCTTGAAGGACACATTGCTGCCGTCGATAGTGCCGTCCGAAATGTCCACCGCACCGCCGCGCGCGCCTTCGAAAGTACCCGTCAGCGCGTTGCCGGACGCCTTCAGCGTCAGCGTCTGGGTTTGCGTGTTGCCGCCTCTTCCCTGGACCTCAGCGGTCCATTTGCCGTCTAGGTCCGCCGCCAGCGCCAGCGAAGAAGCGGCGGTCAAAAGCGCCGTCGTGAGTAACAGATTTCTAAACATAAGAATGCCACCTGCAAATAGAAAGGCGCGTTTCCCTGGGCCGGAAGTTACGCGAACATTGACAGTTCGAGAGCGAGGGAGTAGGGTGTCTTCATGGCGTTGTGCGTGTACTGCCGCCAGGAAATCGAGTTGTACGATGGCGGCACGCCGGTTTGCGTTGCGTGCTCGGAGGCACGCGCCGCGAAACCCCACCCCCTATCGCACCACGCGATCTACGCAGCTTTGCAGCAGGATGTAACGGCGGCGGAGGAGCGCGCCCACGCGGCGAATGCAGCCTTCCGGGAAGTCATGCAAGACATCCCCAGCAATTTACCGCATCCGGATGGAACGCAGCGCGTGCTCAACGTGTGCCGCTTGCTGTCAGTCGCCCGCCGGGAAATGACGGACGCCGATTCTCGCCTCAACGACTTCCTGGTTCACGGAACCGTTCCGGCACACTTAAAACGCTAGCGTTGACAGTGCAAGTATCGCGGGGTACGGTATTTTCATGGCGCTATGCGCGTACTGCCGCAAGGAAACTCGAGTTGCACGATGGCGGCACGCCGGTCTGCGTCGACTGTGCCGGCGCGCCGGTCCCACAACACACGATCGCGGCCAAATTAATGCGCGACGCGACCGCGGCGACGGAACGCGCGGAAGCCGCCAATGCAGCGTTCCATGCTTTGGTAGAGGACATTCCCAGCAATGTGCCGCATCCGGATGGCAGCCAGCGCCTGCACAATGCCTCGCGCGAGCTCACCATCGCGCGCCGGGCGATGATGGAAGCTACTTTGCGCCTGAATGATTTTCTGAACCACGGGATTATACCGGAAGACTTGAAACGCTAACGCCCCTCTAAAACTTCCGCGAGCTTTCCGGTCAGGGTATCGAGCCACCTTGCATCTGCGGCGTAGCCTTCGTGGATCCAGCGCAGTTTCCCTTGGGCGTCGAGAAACCAGGTTTGCGGGATGAAGGCCACGGTCAGGTAATCATCGACCAGCGTATTCGCGCGCAGTACCGGGAAGGTATAGTGGTTGTCGGCCACGTAGGGAGCGATCGCCGTTGGATCGTCGTCGACGTTGAAGCTGATGACCGCGACATCGGGGCGGTCCTTCCACTGCTCGTAGAGTTTTTGAAATTCGGGAAGCTCGGCGCGGCAGGGGACGCACCAGGTGGCCCACAAATCGATCACGACGACCTTGCCGTTGAGGTCGTCCAGCTTCCAGGTTTTTCCGTCGAGTGCCTGGAGCGTGAATGCCGGCAGCGGTTTGTGCGGTTCCACCCAACGGATCTCGCCGGCTTGCTCGGTCTTCTTTTGGGCGGACGCGGGCACCTGGTGGAGCGCGGCTTCGCGGCCTTTGCGGGCGGCGGCGTCGGCGGGATCGATGGCCAGCGCTTGATCGAATTGCTCGACGGCAGCGGCGAAATTGTTCTGGCGCAGATAGAGCGCGGCGAGCTCGTGGCGAACGCTCGCGTCACTGGGAAACTGTTTCTCGACGATTTCAAAGTTCTCGACGGCTTCTTCCGGCTTCCCCGCCCGGGCGAGCGCTCGCGCCAGGTTATAGCGGGCATTCCCGTAATCCGGACGCGCTTTGACGGCGGCGCGGAATTGTTCCAGAGCTTCGGTATTGCGTCCCATCGCGACCAGAGCCGAACCCAGCAGGTTGTGGGCCTCGGCGTGGTCTGGCTGAATGCGCAGGGCGGCGCGCAGCATGGCCATCCCTTCGACAGGATCGAGCCGGGCCTGGCGCAGCGCGCCCAGTTGGAAGAGCGCGGTGAAATCGTCGGGATATTTCCGCAGACGATGGCGCATGACGGCTTCCTGCAATTCCATGCGGCGGTCGCCTTTTTCACCGGGCGCGTTGCGCGGCAGAACTTCGAGCCACAGGTGTCCCATCTCGTCTGTGGCCTGATTTCCCGAGAGCACGCGGCGCGGCGGCTGATGCGGATTGCGCGGATTCAACGATGAATTGTCGTAGTGAAAGCGCATCGAAACCACAGTCCCCTTCGGCAGGAACACTGGCTTGTCATAGTGATACGCCCCTTGCCAGTTGGGGTCCCAGTTGGGAATGCGGATCAGCCATTTGCGTTCGCCGCTGGGCAAGGTGGCATAGCCTTCGAGCACGTGTCCCAGATAATGCGCGTGCGGGTAGACGGCCAAAACATCGACGTCCATTGGCAGACGGAAGTCGTCAGAGACTAAGAAAGTCGGGAACACCTGGCGGGATGTTGATCGCGCCATCGTGTTCCAGTTGCACCAGCATCGGGAACTTTTCCGGCGGCTGATCGGTGAAGTAGAGACCGATCGAGGGCCGCACCTGTTCGGGCTTGCCGGTGGGCTGGAGGTGCGCGTTCAAAACCAGATCGCTCGCCCGGATCGAGCCGCATGGAGAAACCGTCGGGCTCTACATAGGGAGTGCCGCCGGGTTTCCAAAAAAGAAAATGTCCGTCGTCGGGTTCGCCGATCGGCGCGGTCGATGGCGACGTCCATGCCGGGGAAGCCTTGGCCCTCGGCGATTTCCTGGCGGCGCGTGGAACGCGCGCGATCGACGTAAAGATTCGCGTGGTGCACCAGGCGCTTGTCGCCGGGACGGATCTCGATGGCGCGCACGTAACGCGTGGTTGTCACCGCGGCGGGGATGATGAAATTCCAATAAACGTCGGGGCCGGACGCGGGCAAGGTGTAGGCGGCCTGCGCTTCAAGAATCAAATCCGGAGTGCCGAGCTGCCAGCCTTCCTTGAAATCCGGCGGCGCGGGAGTTTCCGACGGATTGCCTTCGGGCGCGCCGGCGGCGGCCCAGGCGGCGATGAGTTGGATCTGCGCGGCGGTGAGCCGACGTTCGCCAGCGAAATGCCCGTAGCCGTGCTTCGGGAGCCCACGGCGGCATGTAGCGGCGGCGCGTCACATCGGCAATCTGGCGGCGTGGCTCTTCACGTCCTTATAAGTGAGCAGCGAGAAGGGTCCAGCTTCGCCGGGGCGATGGCAGGGGGCGCAGTTCTGATAAATGATGGGCGCGATATCGTGCGCGAAAGTCGCCGCGTAAGACGGCAGCGAAAACGCGAGCGTTAAAGCCAGCCGCCTCATTCGATGTCCGCGAGGGAGCATCCCACGGCCGGCGTAGCGGCTTGCGCGGGACGGCGTCCGGCGAGTACGGCGGCGATGGCGTCTTCGAGATCGTGCGTGCGCGCGGCGGGGCGAGCGGTGCCGGGATTCACCCAGCGGTCATCGATGCGGCCGTGATATTGAAGATGTCCCGCCGAGTCGAAGACAGCGGCTTCGGGCGCGGTAGTGGCGTGCGCGAGCTTCACGAGAGAATGACGCGGGTCACGCAGAACGGTTCCCGGAAAATGATATTCGGCGCGGTGTCGATCTATCGACAGCTGCGGTCTCGGCGGGATCGGGATAGACCAGCCAGAACCCGGCGCCGCGGATGCTGAATTCCTCTGACAGGCGCTGCAGTTCGGGAGCGTAACGATTGGTGATGGGGCAGTCCGTGCGGACGAAGATGAGGACGCGGGCGCGGGCGCTGGACGCGAAGGGATCGTCCGCGGCCGCAGGCTGCGGCGGCCAGAAGAAGCGCAAGTGCGATTGCGGCCAACCTCATAACTCGTAGGCTACACCCGCGCGCACACTCTTGCAGCAGTTTGTGCAGTTTCGCGGAAAGTCCACGCAGGCGGAGACGCACGATTTCCCGGCTTTTGTTGGACTTTGGAGCGAAACTTTTTGGTCATTCGCTTGCTTAAGTCAGCGTCATGAATGCACCCACAGAAATTCGCAACCAGCGAGCGGCCCTGGAACACAAGCTCGCGGAATTGACGGCCGGTTTCCAGGACCGGTCCGGCCTGGCCATCGAAAATTCGGCCGACATGCTGGATACTATTCGTATGGCGACGGATCGCGACGTATTGGTCCACAGCATGAACATCAATGCGCGGATGCTGAGCGAAGTGCGCGAGGCATTGGCGCGCTTGGGCAAAGGAGAGTACGGCATGTGCGAAGACTGCGAGGAGTCCATTTCGCCGCGGCGTTTGCAGGCGATTCCGTGGGCGCGCACGTGCGTGAAGTGCCAGGAAGCCCGCGACCGGCGCGACCTAAACGACGGCGATGAATTCGCGCTGGCTGCTTAGGCTGTGGCAATTGTCGGGGCTCGGCGCGCTTACCGCTGTAAGTGCGGCCGGCCGGTGTTCTTTCCGAACTCCGTGTGCCTGGGTTGCGGCGCGGCCTTGGGATACGAACCGAAACTGGGGCGATTGTTCAGGCTTTCACAAGGACCGGCGCCAGATACGTGGCTGCTGCCGCGAGGGTCGGGCGCGGGGCGCAAAACGTATCGACGCTGCCAGAATCTCGAAACGGCGGCGGCGTGCAATTGGCTGATCGGCGATGACGAGCGCCTGTGTATATCCTGCCGCTTGAATCGCACCCTTCCTGATTTATCTTTTCCTGAAAATGCCGAGTGCTGGCGGCGCATCGAAATGGCCAAGCGGAGGCTGATCTCTTCGCTCCTGGCGTTCGGCCTGCCGGTGGTTTCGCGCGTGAGTGAAGATCCGGAGCATGGTCTCGCCTTCGATCTGCTGCGCGCCCTGCCGGGCGGACCGCCCGTGATGACGGGGCACGCCGACGGGATCATCACTTTGAATATCGAAGAAGCCGAAGATTCGACGCGGGAGCGTACGTGCGGGCGGATTGCACGAGCCGTACCGCACCTTGCTGGGACATTTGCGCCACGAGACGGGACACTATTATTGGGACCGCTCGATTGCGGGGTCCACATGGCTCGAACCATTTCGCGCGCTGTTCGGCGATGAGACTCGTGGACTACACGCAGGCCTTGCAGAACCATTATCAGCAAGGTCCGCCGCCGAATTGGCCGGAACATTTCGTCAGCGCGTACGCGAGCGTCCATCCGTGGGAGGATTGGGCGGAGACGTGGGCCCACTATCTGCATTTGGTAGACACGCTGGCGACGGCGTCGAGTTTTCGTTTGGCGATCGATCGGTGGAGCTGCCGTTTGAAAGCTTCATGACAGATTCGCTGGCGCAGCCGGAGGCGCCGAATGCCGTCGAGTTTTTGGAACTACTGAATGCGTGGGGGCGGGTTACGGTGGTGTTGAACGAGTTGTCGCGCAGCATGGGGCTGCCGGACTTCTATCCGTTCGTGCTGTCACGGGACGCGGTGGCGAAGCTGCACTTCGTGCATACGGTGCTGACTTCGGTTCATTCGTAACGCAGGGTCCACCCGTGGCCTTACTTAGCACTACACGTCATGCTCTCGGGTTGATCTTAGACGTTGTAACGTTGGGGTTCGCGGTATCATTCGAGTGATGCAGACTGTGGCCAAATTTCAAACTACCAGGACCACTCACGTTTTATATCAAGGAGACGCCCGCTACTTGGATTTCATTCCGGATGGATCTATCCACCTAGTCGTGACGTCCCCGCCCTACTGGACCTTGAAGGAATACTCGGAACATAAGGACCAGCTCGGAGCAGTCGAGGATTACGAGCAGTTTCACGACGAACTCGAGAAAGTCTGGAAACATTGCTTTCGTGTCCTAGTCCCCGGAGGACGGATCGCTTGTGTCGTGGGAGACGTTTGTATCGCTCGCAGGAAAAACAACGGCCGTCACATGGTGATGCCTCTCCACGCTGACATTAGCGTTCGTGCCCGTAGAGTTGGACTGGACTACTTAACACCAATTCTTTGGCACAAAATCGCCAACGCAAATTACGAAGTTGAGAACGGATCATCCTTTCTTGGAAAACCCTACGAACCGAACGCGATACTTAAGAACGACATGGAATACATCCTTATGCTGCGAAAGCCCGGTGGCTATCGGAAACCCACTGAAGACCAACGGGATCAATCCAGGCTTGGCAAGGATGAATATGCAAAATGGTTCCGCTCGTTCTGGTCGGACGTAACGGGAGAATCGACGAAGCATCACCCTGCGCCCTTTCCCGTCGAGGTCGCCTATCGCCTCGTAAGGATGTTTTCATTCGTAGGCGACACAGTACTTGATCCATTCATGGGAACGGCGTCCACTCTTATTGCGGCGTCGCGATGCGACCGCAACAGCATCGGGATCGAAATCGACCCTGGCTACTTCAGGCAAGCGAAAGCCCGCATGAATGCAGAAGTTGATTCATTGATTGACTCCCGGCACGCTATCGCGGTCGGCTGAAACGCTGGACGTACAGGCGCGCGATTCGCTGTATAAATTGCTCATATCGAACTTGGTTTTCGTCTGGAAAGTAATCCACTAGTGTGGCTGGATTAACACCGTCGTAGTTCATGACGATGACCGCAAGCGCTTCCGGCTGGTCGTTTGGCTCCTCAGGAAGCTCTCGCAATGGAATTTGACCAAAGATTTTGACCGTATCGGCTACGACCTTGTCCATTTTGAATTTAGGTCGAACAAGGTCTTTGGCGAACACATCTGGATTTGAGTACACGTGAGATGTATTCACGATGACGATAGCTCCGGCAATAGATTCCTTCCAGTGATTGTGCATGTGATTGCAGTAAGCGATGATATCGCCATACCTGTTCTTCCGCGCTTTGCCATGCGCCGTCATGATAGTCTTGTGCTCTACGGATACACGGACCGATTTCGTGGCGTTCTCACGAAGTACCAGGTCGATTGAGCGCTCCGCGACTTTAGTCATCACTCCGGGATTTTGAACCACGGCAAGCGCTTTCGAGTCGATCGCGGCTTCGATCTCGGGACAGCTTTGCCGCAGATCTGCTACTACGAAATCAGACAAGGCGTTGGAATTGGCTTGCGAGCGTGGATTGAAGCCTAAGTGTGCGTTGGTCCAGTCGACGTAAGCTTGGGGCGCGGCCAATTGCAGAAGTCTATCATAATCGGATTAAGTTTTTGAGTCAGCGTCTCCGCTTTCACTCGTAACGTAGGGCGTCGACGGGGTCGAGGCGGGCGGCTTTGCTGGCGGGCCAGATGCCGAAGAACAGGCCGATGCCGACGGAGACTCCGATGCCGAGCAACACGGCCCAAAGAGGAACCAGGGTTGGTAGGTTCGGGAATGCCAAGCGGCTGGCGATGGAGACGATCCAGCCGAGCGTCATGCCTAGTAAGCCGCCGACGCTGGTGAGCACTACTGCCTCGGTCAGGAACTGGCGCACGATGTCGCGGCGGCGGGCGCCGATGGCTTTGCGGACTCCGATCTCGCGGGTGCGTTCGGTCACCGACACCAGCATGATGTTCATCACGCCGATGCCTCCGACTAACAAGCCCATCGAGCTGAGGACCACCATCACCAGTCCGGTTACGAAGGTGAGCTGGCGGAATTGTTCAATCATTTGCTCGGCAGTGGAAATCGCGAAATTATCGGGCGCGGAAAACGGGACATGGCGGCGCTGGCGCAGCACTGCCGTCAGCTCGTCGATGGCGGCGGCCATGCGGCCTTCGCGCGGCTGCACGAAAAACAAATTCTCCTGGGTCTGCGGAAACATCTTGCGCATCGTGAAATAGGGCAGCAGAACGCGGTTGTCGGTCTGGCCGGGTAGCGAGGTGGCGGGGCGCTTGAGGACTCCCACTACTTCCACTTCGCGGCCATCCACCAGAATCTTTTTTCCTTCGGCGATTTGGGTTCCGAAGAGCGATCCGTAGACGTCTTCGCCGATCACCGCTACCGCGATGCGGTGCTGATTTTCGGCGTCGCTGAAAAAGCGTCCAGTCTTGATGTCGCCTTGGCCGCTGGTGGTGTAATATTCGTCAGTCGCGCCGAGTTGGATTTGGTAGGCGTCGTTGCCTTGGTAGCGGGCATGGTCGAGATTGACGCCGCGGAGATTGAGCTGCAACAGGTACGGGCTCACGTGTTCGACGGAGGGGCAGCGTTCAGCGATCGCGACCGCGTCTTCGTAGGTGAGAGGCTTGCGCAGGAGCTCTTCGGGCGTGCGTCCGCCGAACGAGGGGCCCAGGCGGAATTTGAAAACCAGGATGGAGTTGGTGCCTAGGCTGCGGATCAGACCGGCTACCGAATTGTCGAGGCCGGCTAGGATGGAGCCAACGCCGATGATGGCTCCGGTGCCGATGATGACGCCGAGCAGCGTGAGGAACGAGCGCACTTTGTTGGCGCGCAGGGTGTCGAGGGCCAGGACGATTACGGAGAAGAGCAGTTTCATGGTTAGCTCTCGGTCCGCATGGCGACGATGGGGTCGAGGCGCGCGGCTTTGCGGGCTGGGTAGATGCCGAAGAATAATCCGACGATGGTGGAGAGGCTGACGCCGAGCAGCACGGAATACGCCGGGACTTCCATCGGCACGGGGGTGAGCGTGCGTACCAAGACGGCGGCGGTCCAGGCGAGCAGGACGCCGAGCAAGCCGCCGGCTCCCGACAGCATAGACGATTCGCAGAGGAACTGCGTGAGGATGTCGCGGTGGCGCGCGCCTACGCTTTTGCGCACGCCGATTTCGCGGGTGCGCTCGGAGACCACGGCCAGCATGATGTTCATGATCACCACTCCGCCCACCACCATGAACACGCTGACGACAGCGACTGCCATGGCGGCGATGGAGCCGGTGAGCGAATCCCACAGGGTCACTAACGAATCGGAGGAGATGACGGAAAAGTTATCGTCCTGCTGCGGCGTCAGGTGACGGTGGGTGCGGATCAGAGTGCGCACTTCGTCGACGGTCTGCTGGAGCGTATCGCGATTGCGCGCCTGGAAGTTGTAGCCGATGCCGGAGCGGTCGCCGTAGATTTTGAAGTAGGTGCTGACGGGGACCGAGACGTAGTTGTCCTGCGACTGGCCGAAGAGGCTGCCTTTGGGCTGCGCGGTGCCGATGACTTCGAAGGGGAGTCCTTCGATGGCGATGGTTTTGCCGACGGGGTCGACGTTGGGGAAGAAGCGGTCTTTGAGGTCGGAGCCGATGAAGACTACGGCGAGATGGCGCTGCTGGTCGATGTCGCTGAAGAAGCGGCCGAGGTCGATTTGCGTGTTGCTCATGACGGCGGCGTTGGGGGTCACGCCTTGGATGGCGACTCCGGGAACGGCGTCGGCGATGTAGGTGACGGTGCCCAGGCGCGTACCGGAGATGCCGGCTTCGCCTACTAGCGTCACACGGGCTTGGACGAACTCGTATTCTTCTTGCGTGAGCTGGGGATTTTTCTGCTGGGCTTCGAAGAATTTCTTGGCGTCCTGATAACCGCCGAAGGCTGCGCGCAGAACGCGGAAGCCGTCGGTGCCCATGGTGGAGGCGCTGCTGGCCACGTAGACGTCCATGCCGTGGATGATGGCCATGACGGCAATCAGCGTGGCTGTCGAGAGCATGACGCCTAGCAGGGTTAGGGCGCTGCGGAGTTTGCTCGCGCGCAGGGATTCGAAGGCGAGACGGACGGCTTCTAGGAGCGACACACCCATGTAATCAGGATACGTTCGTGGGGACGGGATTGTTCGGGGAAACGGCGAGGCCAACGTGGACGTTGGCCGCGGATCAGGAGATCCGCCCCACTAGCCAATCGGTTAGCAAAGTGTCTAGCCAGAGGCGGGGGGGACTGCGGTCCAGGAAGCCTAGGTGGCCGCCGTGCTCTACGGCTACCAAACGAAGATTCGGGTTCTGTGTGAACGCGGGGTGGGCGTACATTTCGAAGGGGACCATGGGGTCGTCCTTGGCTTGCACTAAAAGTGTGGGGATGCGGATGTGTTCCAGGAATTGGTTGGAGGATTGGGTGAGGTAGTAGTTGTCGGCGGTGCCGAAGCCGAAAATTTTGGCGGTGTAGAGGTCGTCGAAATCGTAGATGGTGTGGACTTGCGAAAGAGGGCCTAGCGGGAACAGGTCGGGGGCCAGGGGGTTGCGGAGGCGGACTCGTTCTTTCAATTTTTTGACGAAACGGCGGCGGTAGAGAATGTTTTGGGGCTTTCCGGTGGCTTCTACCGATGCGGCCAGGTCTATGGGGGCGGAGACGGCGCAGACCCCCGCGAACAACTCACGGCCTTGTTCCCCCAACTCGCCGGCTAGTTTTAAAACGATGTTGCCGCCAAGCGAATAGCCGACGGCGAAGATCGGCAAGCCGCTGGCGCGCTGGCGTTCGCGCGCCAGATGCAGCAAGTCGCCGGTCTGTCCGGAATGATAGTTGGCTTTGGGATGCCACGGGGACCCGCCGCAGCCGCGCATGTTATAGCGATGGGTGGCGAAGCCTGCGGCCAGCGCCGCGGCGGCCATGCTGCGGGCGTAACCGGACTCGCTCGATCCTTCCAGGCCATGGATCAGAATTAATTCGGCGCGGGGGTGCTCGGGCGTCTGCGAACGGATCAAGATTTGCACGCCGGGCTCGGGCTCATGGAAGACGTCGGTGACGGGCCAGCGCTGTTCGCTCTGGGGGCGCGGCCAGAAATTACCGGCAATGGTTGCCAGGTGGGAATTTTTGAATAGGGGCTCGAACGGACGCAAACCTTATTATGGCTTGCACGGGCGAAGCGCTAGCGGTGGTCGCCGCCGTCTCCGGTTTCGAACGAGATGGGGATGCGGCGGAAGCATCTACGGCATTGATAATAACCATGAATCGGCAGCATGACGCGGCGGTGAAACAGGCGGCACCAGAGGCCTCCGAACCAGGCTGCGAAGCCACGCGGGGGCGGGTAAAGGCCGGGGCCGGTAGAATCCAATTCACTCATGGGTCCTGATGAGCGAGCAACTGGAAGGCCAGTCGGGCCTAGAATAGCAGCTTGAGTGCGAATTGCAGTTGACGCGAATCTTGCGCGCTAGAGATGCTGCCGAAGTTCGCGGTGAAGGCGGCGCGATTGGGAATGTTGAAGTTCGGGTGATTGAAAAGGTTGTAGGCTTCGGCGCGGAACTGGAGCTTGGAAGCTTCGCTGAGGCGGATGTCTTTTTGCAGCGAGAGGTCGAATTCGCAGGAGGCCGGGTCCGATGACGGCGTTGCGAGGCGCGGTGCCGAAGGTATAGAGCGCGGGCAGCGAGAAGACTGAGGTATCGAACCACTCTTGCGGGTTCTTGGGGCCGTTGTTGGGATTGCCCGAGCTGTTGGGGCGCTGGGCGGGACCGGAGCCGATGTTGGCCTGGTCGCTGGAGGTGTTCACGGTGAAGGGCGCGCCGGATTGGGCGGTGAAATTGCCACCGGCTTGCCAGTCTCCTAGCAGAGCGTGGGTCCAGCCTGCGGGCCTTCTGGCAAACGGGAATTGATAGATGAAGCTCACGACCAGACGTTGGCGGTGATCGAAACTCGAGCTGGCTTTTTCCTGCGCGAGGTCGTAAACATTTTGCGGAATATTCGTTTCGTTCAAGGTCGTGCCGGGATCGGAGGCATCGTCGATCGAATGCGACCAGGTCCAGTTGGCGTCGAACAGCAGGCCTCGGGTGAAGCGGCGTTTGGCGGCGAGGGTGAGCGCGTTGTACGTGGCCCAACCGTTCCAGCGGATGTCGCTGATCTGGGCTCAACTGCGGAATCGGGCGGCGGGCGGCGATGGCGCCAGGTCCAGGGACCGGAACGTTCAACACGGTGCCGCTGTCGGCGTGGACGGTGCGGGAGCCGATGTAGGCTGCGAGAGCACGGTGCTCGACGTGATTTCGCGCTCGAGGTTGAAGTTCCAGACTTCGTTGTATTCGATTTTGAAATTGTGATCGAGGTTGTTGCCGCCTACGGTTCCGAGGGCGTTGGTGGCGAGGGCGTTTTCGGTGTTGAAGGTTGGGGCGAGTGCCACTGGCGAGTTGACGGTTTTGGTGACGAAGAACGGCAGGTTCTGCGCGAGATTCGTAACGATACTATAGGCGGCTTGGTTGGGATAGATGCCGAAGCCGGCGCGGAAGACGGTTTTGGAGTTTCCGGGGCTCCAGGCCAGGCCGGCGCGGGGGGCCAAACGCAGGGGCTTGGTCGATAGCAAACTGTTGTTCCAACCGATGGAGGCGGCGGTGACATAGGGGATGGGCAGGAGAGCGAGATTTGCGGACGCGGCGCTGGCTAGAACGAAGCGGCCTCCGGGAACGGAGGTATCGATGGCGGCGATTTGATTGTTGGCGTCGGTCAGGTTCTGGTTGTGTTCGTAGCGGATGCCGAAGTCGATTTTCAAATTCGAGGTCGAGTTGCCAGTTGTCTTGAATGTACAAGTGGCCCCAGTTGGTAGTTGGCGTCGAGCGCGGCGCGGCCGAGGCCGGCTTGCGCGGTGGTGGGATCGCCTAACAAGAAATCGGCGAAGGCGTTGCCGTTGGTGAGGCCGGGAGCGGACGACGTCCAGCGCGGCGTGAAGGAAAAAACTCCGCGGGCTCCGTTGGGATTGGCGGTATCGAGATTGAAGTGCATCAGGTACACGCCGAACTTAATGGTATGGGTGCCGCGGTGCCAGATCACGTTGTCGTAGTATTCGAAGTCGCGGTTGTCGCGGAAGGTGAAGAGCGAGGGGTCGCCCATGGTTGTGAACTGGCCGCCGAAGGAAACTTGCGGGTAGCCCAGGTCGAGCGGATTCGTAGTCACCCCTTGGAGTCCGGTACTGGCGGCGAAATTGTTGCCGGCGTTGGGACTGGTCTGGCCGCCGTCGACGGTGAGGAAACCGAAGCGGGCTTCGTTGAGGACGTTGGCGCTGAAGGCGTGGGTCCAACTGGCGGCTCCGTTGATGGCGTGGGTGCTGAGGTCGCGGCCGAAACCGGGGAGCAAAGTTTCTTGCAGGACGCTGGAGCCGAAGGGATCGGCTTCGCGGGCATCGAAGAGCGAGGCGCGCAGGAAGGTGGTGTCTTGCGGGGAGAACTGATGGTCCAGGCGGGCGCTGTATTGGTTGCCGTTGATGCGCTGGTCTCCGGTCGCGAGCAAATTCTGGGCGATGCCGGGCAGGTTCGGCAGAGGGACTTGCGCCAGCAGAGCGACGGCTACGGGATCTAATTGTGGACCTGGAATTTGATTGTTCAGGAAGGGCTGGCGGTTGCTGGTGGGATCGTAAATTGTGGGGAGTCCGGAAAAGTTGCCGGCGCGCATGGCGGCGGTGGGAACGGAAAACGTTTGCGTGAGAGACTTGCGGATTCGCTGCGCTTCGTAACTCAAGAAGAAAAATGTCTGGTTTTTTCGAACGGGTCCGCCGAAGCTGCCGCCGAACTGGTTTTGGCGGAAGGGCGGGATGGGAGCGGAGGCGGAGTCGAAGAAATTCTTGGCGTCGAACATGTCGTTGCGGACGAACTCGAACAGGCTGCCGTGGAGGTTGTTCGATCCGGATTTGCTGACGACGTTGATGACGGCTCCGGACTTGCCGCCGAATTCGGGCGCGTAAGAAGTCTTCTCGATGTTGAATTCTTCGATGGCATCGATGGAAGGAGCGATCACCATGTTGTTGAAATGCTCGTCGGTGATGGCGACGCCGTCCATTAAATAAAGATTGTGGCCGCTGCGCTGGCCGAGGACATTCACCAAGGTTCCGGCTTGCTGCATGGCATCGCCGCGCGTGCCGCCGGGAGGTTGCACGACACCGGGGCTGAGCATGGCGAGATCTAGAAACTGGCGGCTCTTCACGGGCAAGTCCTCTACTTGCTGGCGGCCGATCACGTCGCGGATTTCGGCGGAGGAGAGTTCGACGCCGCTGGAGTCAGCCAGACACGGTTACGATGTCCGAGCGTTGCCCACCTCTAAGATGAAGTCGCGGCGCAATCGGTCACTGGCGTGGATTTCCAGGCGCGGCAGCGAGGCTGGCTTGAAATCGATGGCGCTTACGGTGAGCGAATACACGCCGACGGGCAATTGCGGCAGCAGGTATTCGCCCACGCTATTGGTGAGGGCGGTAAATTTCTGCCCGGTGTCGAGATGCTCGGCGACGATGGTGGCGCCGGGGAGCGCGCCGTTGGACCGATCTTCGACGCTGCCGGAGAGCTCACCGGTGTTCATCTGAGCCAGGGCGAGGGAGCCGCTCAGCAAAAGTGCAAGCGCAGAAAGAGAGCGCAGCGCAAAAATGTACCGCATCCATGATCCTCGCTGAACAAGTCTATCCTAAACCCCGGCGTTTACGGCAGGAGTCTTGCAAGGTTTCTTCCTGCATGCAGCAACCAAATAAATATGCGAATAAGCGCATTGAAAACGGTACTAGTCTCCTCAGTTGCAACTGATTTGCATTTTTCTGTTGACTTCGCGGAGGGCCTTTCGTAAGATAAACAGCATGCCGTTCCTGCAATCGTGTGTCATCTGGGGTGGGGACGATGCGACTGGGTCGCAAGTAGAGAGAGAAGCTTGAAATCGCAATTTGAGCGCCGCGCGTTACTCGAGGAACTGGCTTCCAAGGGAATTCGTCTGACCTCGCAACGGCGCGCACTGGTGGAAGCGATTCAAGAAGCCAGCGAACACTTGGATGCCGCTTCGCTGCTGGAACTGGCGCGCCAGCGGGAGCCCAATATTGACCGCGCCACGGTGTATCGAACTCTTGAACTTTTGAAGAAACTCCGGTTGATTGACGAGCTCGACCTAATGCACTTGTATGGCGAGAAACATTACTACGAGGCCAAGACGGAGCGCAATCACGCGCATCTAGCGTGTTTCAAATGCGGCCGTATCGAAGAATTTTCGAGCCCGCTGTTTGAGGGGCTGAAAGCTGAGATCGCGCAACAGGCCGGTTTCAGCATCCGTGTGACGCGGCTGGAGGTGGGCGGGAACTGCCGCGCTTGCGGCAACGAAGTTTCAACTGGGCAGGAGGACCGGGAAAGCAGGACGGCAGCAGCGCTACAGCATTAGACAGCAAACGGATCCCCACGGAAGACTCTTGCGAAGCACCGCAGGGACCCGCGCATCGACGACCCGGAGGCCGGCGACCTCCTCATTATAAGACCGCCAACGAAGTCTTTCGTTCATTCAGGAGAAGGATTGTAATGAGGATCAAGATCAAGGCGCCGCGTAACAAGAAGAGCGTTCAGAAAAGTTGGCCGGCGGCTTACCGCTGGGCGGCGATGGGAACGCTAGTGGCTTATTCGGCGGTGGGCAGCAAAACTTTCAATGTAGCTCGCGCGCAGGATGTGGCCGGCAAGGGGACGGGGAACGTCCCGGTGGCGCAGACGCAGGGCGCGCAGCCGGTGCGGCGTTTCGAAATCGCGGCCGGGTCTCTCGATAGCGTGCTGGCGACTTTCGAGCAGGTCACGGGAATCAAGGCGACGGTGTCCAAGGAAGGGATTCGGAATGTTGCTTCGCCGGGCGTCACTGGGCTCTACACCCCCGAGCAGGCGCTCGAAAAGCTGTTGGCCGAAACCGGCGTAACCTACCGCTTTACTTCAGGCAGTGAAGTGGCGCTGGACCTCAAGACGGTGGACGGTTCTGTCGACGTAGTCACCAGCGTGGAAGCGCTGCAGACCTCCACCGCCAAATTCACGGAGCCGCTGCTCGATACGCCGCAGACCGTGGATGTAGTTTCGCAGAAAACCATGCAGGAGCAGGGCGTCACCACACTGCGCGACGGGCTGCGCAACGTGGCCGGCATCAGCATGGCGGCGGGCGAAGGCGGAACGCAGGGAGACAATCTGACGATCCGGGGTTTCAGCGCGCGCAACGATCTCTATATCGACGGCATGCGCGATTTTGGGAGTTACTATCGCGACCCATTCAACCTGGATGAAGATCGAAGTGATTCAGGGTCCGGAGTCCACCAACTTCGGGCGCGGGTCGACGGGCGGCGTGGTGAATCAGGCCACCAAATTCCCCAATATGAATCGCATGTTCTCGGGAACATTCGACGGCGGCACGGATGGTACGCGCCGCCTGACTACCGACTTCAACGTACCTTTCATGGCGCTGGGCACGCAGTCCGCTTTCCGGCTTAACTTGATGGGCGATGAAGGCGGCGTGGCGGGACGGCCGGTGGTTAACAACAAGCGCTACGGCATTGCGCCCTCGCTCTATTTCGGACTGGGCACGGCGACGCGCATCATCCTCAGCGGACTCCACCAGCAGGCCGATGACATTCCGGACTATGGGATTCCGTGGCTGTTCAACAATCCGGCTCCGGTATCGCGCAACAACTATTACGGGTTTGACAACGGCGGCAACTATCTGCGCACGCGCGACAACATCGGCACGGTTCGCGCCGAGCATGACTTCGGAGCACATTTCACGCTGCGCAATCAGAGCCGCTATGCGCGCTACGACCGCGACGTGCGCATCACCGAGCCGCAGGCTACTTTGACCACCACCGCGGGGGTTGCGCCGACTTTGGCTACGCCGCTGGCGGATATCGTGGTCAATCGCAATGAGCTGACGTCTAACAGTATCGAGGGTTTTCTGGCGAATCAGACGGATCTGACGGCGCATTTCCGGACCGGTTTCATTCAGCACGATGCCGTGGGCGGATTTGAACTGGACCGCGAAGATTCCGATCCCATCCGGCCTAAGTTCACGAGCGTTCCGACCACCAGCCTGCTGAATCCCGATCCCACGCAGATGTTTTTCGGCACGGCTGCGCCCAGCAGCAACGTGCGCACGCGTTCGAACACTGTGGCGGGTTATGTCACGGACAGCATGAAGATGGGGCGGCACTGGGTGCTTTCGGGCTCGATGCGGCTGGACCGTTTCGACACGCACTACACGCAGTCGGTCGCCCCGGCGGCGGCGTTCAACCGTCTCGACCTGATGCCTTCGTGGCACGGGGCGATTGTGTATAAGCCGATTGCGGCCGCGAGCCTTTACGCTTCGGCGGGAACGTCTTTCAATCCTTCGGCGGAATCGCTTTCACTGAGCGCGGCCACGGTCAGTCTGCCGCCGGAGAAGAATCGCACCGTCGAAGCGGGCGTCAAATGGGATTTCGCGCATCCGCGGATTTCGCTGCGCGGCGCGGTGTTCAATACGGATAAGTACAACGCGCGCGAACCCGATCCTAACAATCCTTGCTCAATGTTCTGGCCGGCGGCCAGCGAGTGCGCGGAGTGGAAACGGCGATGAACGGACACATTACCAATCGCTGGGACGCGCAGGTCAGCTATGCTTATCTGGATTCGGCGGTGGTGTCGTCGAACGCTTACCCGGGGGCGATCGGAGCGCAGCTGGCCAATGTTCCGCGGCACACGTTTAATTTCTGGCAGACGTTCCGGCTGCCTTACCGGACCACTTTTGGCGCGGGCGGGAATTTTGTTGGCATGCGAACGGCGAGTTCCACGGTGCCACTCGATCCGGTTACGGGACTGGTGAAGGAAGCGCCGGGCTATTGGGTGTTCAATGTGATGGCGGAGCGTCCACTGACGGAACACATCACGCTGCATGCCAACATTTATAATCTGGCGGACCGGTATTACTACGATCAGTTGCATCCTGGGCATATTGTGCTGGGGCCGGGGCGCTCGGCGCTCATCGGCGTGAGATTCCTGTTTTAGGCGCATATGCTGCTTGCGATTCCCGATGTACTGACGGCAGAAGAGGTGTTGCGCGCGCGACAGGCGCTCGAGCAGGCCGATTGGGTGGATGGGCGGGTCACGGCGGGGCATCAGTCGGCGCGGGCGAAAGACAATATGCAATTGCCGGAGGGGTCGGCAGCGGCGCGCGAGTTGGGGACGATGGTGCTTTCGGCGCTGGAGAAAAACGCGCTGTTCATTTCGGCGGCGCTGCCGGCGCGGGTGTTCCCTCCCCTGTTCAATCGCTATCAAGGCGGGCAATCGTTCGGCACGCATGTGGACAATGCGATCCGGCAAGTAACGGGGACGCCGCATCGCATCCGCACCGATCTTTCGGCAACGCTGTTCCTGACCAATCCGGACGAATATGACGGCGGCGAATTGGCAGTGGAAGACACTTATGGAACACACAGCGTCAAGCTTCCCGCAGGACATTTGATTTTGTATCCATCGACCAGCCTGCATCATGTGCGGCCGGTGACGCGGGGGGCACGGCTGGCTTCTTTTTTCTGGATTCAAAGCATGGTTCGGGACGATGGCGAGCGCACGCTGCTGTTCGATCTGGATATGGGCATTCAACGGCTGAACGGCGGCGGCCCGGCAGTGCAGTTGACAGGCGTTTACCATAATCTGTTGCGGCGCTGGGCGGAGGTGTGAGGTTTCAATGAGCTTGCGCAAGACTCTGTTTTGGATTCATCTGGCGACGGGCTGCGTGGTTGGGATCATCGTGCTGCTGATGTCGGTGACCGGCGTGCTGCTGACTTATGAGCGGCAGATCACGAGTTGGGCGGATCGCGGGTTTCGGTCGACGCCGCCGAGGGTGGGCGCGGCGCGATTGCCGGTGGAGGCGATGCTGGAGCGCGTTACGGCGCAGAATGGCGGGATGCCATCGGCGATCACGCTGCGTGCGGACGCGGCCGCACCGGCCGAAGTGAGTTTTGGGCGGGAGCATGTGTTCCTGGTGGACGTCTATAGCGGCGGGGTTTTGGGCGAGGCGTCACAGGCGGCGCGCTCCTTTTTTCAGAAGGTGGAGGACTGGCATCGCTGGCTGGGCGCGGGCGGCGAACATCGCGCGGCGGGGCGGGCGGTGACGGGGGCGTGTAATTTTGGGTTTCTGTTGCTGGTGGTGTCGGGACCGTTTCTATGGCTGCCGCGGCGGTGGTCGCTACAAAACGTGAAGGCCGTCGCGCTGTTTCGCGGCGGGTTAGGGGGACGCGCGCGGGATTTCAACTGGCACAACGTGATTGGAATCTGGTGCGCTATTCCGCTGTTTGGGATTGTGCTAAGCGGTGTGGTGATGTCTTATCCGTGGGCAAATAATTTGTTGTACCGGCTAACGGGGAATGCGGCTCCAGTGCAGCGCGCGGAGGGCGGACAGCGTGGGGGCGCGCGCGGTGAGGCGAGCATCAAGGGACTCAATGGGTTGTGGGCTCGCGCGGAACAGCAGGTTCCTGGATGGCGGAGCGTGACGCTGCGGCTGCCGGCGCGCGGGCCGCTGACTTTTACCATCGACACGGGGAACGGAGGGCGTCCGGATCAGCGGTCACAACTTACGCTGAACCGGCGGAGCGCGGAGGTAGTGCGCTGGGAGCCTTTCACGAGTTACAACGCGGGGCGGCGGTGCTGGTTTGGACTGGGTTGTGGCTGGCGGGGCGGCGGTTCTGCCAGCTCAGCGAACGGATGGACAAATAGAAACTTTCGGCGAGATTGCGGCCGCACTGCACGCCTGTTTGGCGGTCCCGAATAACGGGTGGCGATTTTACCTTTACGGCCGCTACTTCTTGGTGAGTGCGGCCGCCACGGCGACAGAGGACTTTGGTCACTAGCGAAGAAAATCCCAGCGTTAGATGCTTTTTCTAAAAGCGAACTCCGATTACACTCGCAAGCCTGCCGGCAATCTCTTTCATTGAAAACTCCGGCAGTGTTTCATGGGGAATCGATTTCCCCCAAAGAATAAACACCGCGCGGTAGCGCATCGGCCAGTGGCCGTGGTTGCCGATTTCTTCGGGATGCGAGAAGATCTCACCCTTCGGTGAGGGAGAGAACATGAATCCCTCCGCGGATTCAAATACCGCCGCCGGATTCGGCGGCAGCGACGATGGAAACCTCGCCATCTCCTCTTTCCCGATTTCGCGCCCGATCCCGTAACGCGCATCCTTTGCGATCTGCCGAAGGAACTCCGCGGCATGTTCGTCCGGAGCAACCACGATCCCCCCGCCTTGAATGAGATTCGTTACCCCCCGCTCCTTCGCGAGCGGCGCTAGATCGACGGTCGTATTGACTCTTTCAAAACCATGATCGGACACTACCGCAAGCGCCGACCCCTCCGGCATAGCGGACAAGATCTGGCCGATCAATTCGTCGGATCTTTCGACAATCGCTTTCGATTCGCGGGTGTAGGGAGCGTTGTCGTGTTCTTCGGCGTCCAAGTCCGCCAGATGGATCAGCAACAGGTACGGCTTTTCATGCTGCAAGATGTACATCGCCGCTTGCGTGCGATTGCGGTCATACATCCACTCCTCCGCGAACGAAGGGTAGGCATCGGCGATTTTGTCGAACAGGCCGGCGGGTTTGGCTTTGCTTTCCACCGAACGCCGATCCTCCCCACCGCCCCTGCGCTTCAGGAAATATTCGGGCACGTTCCAGTCAACCGGCGCGTTCACCGAAACCGGCCAGTTGATGGTTGCCGTCGTGAGCCCCGCCGCGTGCGCCAGGCCCAGCAGCGTAGGCACTTTAATTTGCGAATAGTCCAGGTATTTTTCGCCCGGGGGGCGCCAATTCGCCAGGATTCCGTGCTTGACCGGATCGACGCCGGTGATCATGGTTGTGTGCGACGGCCAGGTGATGGTGGGAACCACTCCGATGATGCCGCGCGAAACTTGTCCTTCGCGCATGAGACGCCGCAGGTTCGGGATCTTGAGACCCATCCGATCGGCGTTCGTCAGGTAGCGGTTGTCGAGCCCGTCCACGGAAACCACCACCAGCGGCTGCTTCGCGGCCAGGTTTACGATTGCCGCGCACCAGCACAGGCACAGTGGCATCAGCCGTTTCATGTATCGACCAGCATAACGCGTTCGCGTTAAATTCCGGTTCCAGCGCAGTGACAATTTCACTGCGGCAGCGTTCACTGAATTGTCGCCGCTCGTTCACATGCCGGTTATGTTTCCTGTGGCAATGTATGACATGCCTAGTACCAAAGTAATTGCGGGACTGATGTTTTTTGGGGTGCTTGCGTTCGGTCAGTTTGAGACGTCCGAAGTTCTCGGCACCGTTCGAGATGCCACTCAGAAGCCGACGGCGAATGCAGTGGTGACCCTAATCAATCAGGATACCGGGGTAGAAGCGAAGGCCACCACCGACGAAAGCGGCAACTATGATTTCTTTAACGTGAAAGTGGGCCGTTACACGATTACCGTGACCCTGACAGGATTTTCAAAGTTCTCCTCCGCCGACATCGCCGTAAATGTGAATGCCCGCCAGCGTGTGGATGCTGTTCTACAGGTTGGATCGGTGGCCGAAACCGTCATCGTAAGCGACCAAGCCAGCATGGTCGAGACCGACACCAGCGAACACAGCCAGGTGATTGGCACGCAAGCGATCGTGGAATTGCCGCTGAACGGCCGCAACTATTCGAGCCTCGCATTACTGTCCACCAACGTTCATGTTTCCCCGGCCGCGATATCCCTTGGGCCCACCGGGACGCCGCGCGAAGGTGCTTTCAACGTGAACGGAATGCGCAGCACGTATAACAATTTTCTGATGGATGGCGTGGACAACAACTCCTACGGGCCGAGCAATCAAAATTATTCCAGCCAAGTGGTGCAGGCTTCGCCGGACGCTCTGGCGGAATTCAGAGTAATCACCAGCAACTTCAGCGCCGAATACGGACGCGTGGGCGGGGGCGTCGTCAACGCCGTGCTGCGCTCGGGAACCAATCAATTTCACGCCACTGCTTACGAATTCCTGCGGAATACGGATCTGAACGCGATCGGCTACGTTTTCGGCCAAAGGCCTTCCACTTTCGTGCAGCCCACGTTCCACCGGAACCAGTTCGGCGCCACCATCGGCGGGCCCATCATCAAAGACAAACTATTTTTCTTCGGAGACTACGAGGGCTTGCGGCAGAAGCAAGGCTATCTGAATTTCTATTCCGTTCCGAGCACCAACGACCGCCTGGGGATATTGCCCGTCACTGTCGTCAACCCGCTCACCGGCGTGGTTTACAAGGCCGGTACGCAGATCCCGGTTGCGCAAATCAATCCATTTGCCGCCGCGGCACTGGCCGGTCTGGCGGCACCGATCAATGGAAACCGCTCGAACAACTTAGAGGAAACCATTCCGCTCCAAGACTACAGCGATAAATACGATGCCAAGCTGGATTATCAGATCCAGAGCACCATGACGGCATTCTTGCGGTTTAGCCAGAGGAAAGACATCGCATTCTTCGGGCCGGCCGATCCAGGGGCTTCCGGCGGCGACGGCAACGGTTTCATTAAGGCGATTCAGCAGCAGGCCGCGGCTGGTTATACTTGGGCGCTGTCGCCATCCTCCTTGTTAGAGGCGCGCTTCGGATTTAGTCACGTGCTGGGCGGAAAGACCCCGCCTTACTTGGGCGGCGCGGATGTTGCGGCGGAATTCGGGATCAAGGGACTGCCGCCGGGATTAGCGGGCGGCTTTCCAACCCAGGTCATCACAGGATTCAGCAATCCGACCATCGGCAGGCAAGCGACCAACCCACAGTTTCAGAACCCGACATCGTTTGACCCGAAGCTTAACTATTCGTTTGTAAAAGGCAGGCACTCAATCAAAGTTGGTTATGAGTTCCTGGCGATCCGCACGGAAGTCCTCGACATCAACCCCCTGTATGGGCAAGATACCTATAACAACCAATACAGCAAGCCGACGGCGGCGCAATGCGGCTGCACTCCCGCTAACGATGCAACCAGCTATGACCTCGCCGACTTCTATTTCGGACTCCCTAGTGCCATCGCGCAAGGCAGCAACCTGGTCACCAATATGCGGCAACAAGTTCATTCTCTATACGTGCAGGACGATTGGCGTGTGACGCCGAAGCTGACCGTGAACGTCGGTCTGCGCTGGGAGTTTGCGACGCCTGTTTACGACCGCGACAATCTGTGGTCAAACTTCGATCCCACCACCAACTCTTTGGTGCGCGCCACCGGCGGCAGCCTTTATAACCGGTCCCTGGTGCATCCGGATTACAAAGACTACGGGCCGCGCCTGGGCGTGGCGTACAGCCTCGACTCGAAGACTTCGATCCGCGCCGGGTATGGAATCAGCTACACGTTCTTCAACCGGCCGGGGAGTGCGATTGAAGGCATCAATGGCCCGCTCGCTATTTTCGGAACGTTCAACCAGACGGCGCTGCCCGGCACTCCCGGTTTCCTTACGACGCAAAATGGCTTCAACGCGGGGATCGCCAGCACCTTCAATCCCATCAACAGCAATAACGATTACATCCCCGCCGATACCCGCTGGCCCTACGTGCAATCGTGGGTGCTTTCGATCCAACGCGAAGTGATGAAAGACACCGTTCTGGAGCTGGCTTATAACGGCAACCACAGTTTGCGGCTACCAATCCTCGGTGATTACAACCAGGCAGCGCCGAATGTAGCCGGCGGAACTCTGGGTGTACAAGCCCGGCGGCCAGACCAGAGTTTCGGTCCCATCACCTGGGTGGATCCCGCGGGCGATAATCACTACAATGGGCTTTCGGCCCGCCTGGAACATCGTTTCTCACAGGGCTTGTACTTCTTGAATTCCTTCACCTGGGGAAACGCGATGGGCGATTCTGAACAGGCATTGGAATATTACTCCAACCTCACGGGAGCGAACCCACAAAACATCCGCAATCTAGCAGCGGAAGAGGGCCCCAGCAGTTACGATGCGAAGTTCGTCAACGTCACCAGCGTGGTGTATCAGCTTCCCTTCGGTAAGGGGCGAAAGTTCCTTGGCAACCTGCATCCGGCGCTCGACGCCGTGCTGGGCGGCTGGGAGTTGAACGCGATCAATACAGCCAGTACCGGTTTGCCGGTCAATGTATATTACACACCGAGCGCGGCGAACGACGTGACCGGCTTAACCGCCGAATATCGCGGACAAGCCTTCCAGCGTCCCAACGTCTCCGGCAGCGCCGCCAGCCAGAGCACCGGGCAGAGTCTGCTGACGTATTTCGCGGGTTACACTTTCACCACGCCGCCCGCGAACGCTCCCTTTGGCAATCTGGGCCGCAATGCGTTTCGAGCCCCCGGCCTGGAACAGTGGGATTTGGCGGTCGACAAGAACTTCCGCATCACGGAGGGCATGAGATTGCAGTTCCGCAGCGAGTTCTTTAATGTGCTGAACCACACGAATTTCGGGCCGCCGAGCAACATTTTCGGTAGCTCGTCATTCGGTACGATTACCACCACGCTGCCGGCGAGGCAGATTCAGTTCGGCTTGAAGCTGCTCTTTTGAGCCAGAACAGCTTTGCGAGTCTGTTCCAAGCTCTTGCGCAGGGCGTCACCTGGAAGATCGTGGATCACAGGGCCGAGTAACGTCGCCATGCCGAAGGGAATATCGCGAGTAAGAGTGATCGATTCGCAGGCGATATAGACGCCGTCATCGCGCTCTTCGTAAAACCAGTAGCCGTAGAGACGCCACAAGAGGCCGCGATCCTGACCAATGGGCAACTCGTGTTCCGCCGATCGTCCCGGCGCGGCGACCTCGTTAATGCGCTTGCTATAGGTGCGGCTGTAAATTCTTTGCGGATCCAAGCGCGTGAATTGGATGGCCTGCTCGGTGTTCAGTACATCGGAAAGCAGGAATTTCGCCTTCACGATCCGCATAAAGACCAGGAATTCGTCACCTTGGCGGGATTCAATTTTGGCACTCTCAATGTCGGGCCTATAGAAGTCCTGGTGGTGATTGAAATCCTGCGCGATCGACAGGACCTCCCGCAAGGCGGCGTGAGGAATGAACACCGCGCCCCTCCAATCCTGGACCAAGCCGCCCTTGAGCGGAACGATGCCATTTCCTAGCACCGGCTGTGCGATTACCGCGCCGTTGAGGAGCTGCTGCCGCACACCCGGGTATTCGTCGGACCAAAGGAAATGTTGGCCACTGAAGCGCGGTTCCAGGCGCATCTCGACCGAAGCAACGAAGTTGTTGAATGCGTCGATGGTCTCGGTTCTGAGCTCAACGGCGAGTGTAACTCTGCTGGAAAGGAGTAGAGCAGCGGCTAGGATGGCCCGCCTAAAACCGGCGCTTGGAGTCGGCATCGAAATATTTGGCGCGGCAGCTATCTCCTGTCGATGCGCAGCGGCATCGAATTCCGGCACTCAATTCGACCCATCAAACTGCGGACTGGAATAGTTCTCGTTCGTTCCCTGCTGCTGGTAGGAGGCGTTCTGTCCCAGGTCAGATCCTGCCGCCGCGCTCATGGCCTTCGCGGCCTCGAACTTATCTATGCGATCTTGCAGATGAAGCAGCGAGCGGAATGCCAGATAAAAGCGCAGGGCCAGGTCCTTCTTCTGCGCATACTCGTAGGATTGGCTAGCTGCAAGAAGATCCGCTTTGACGGATGCGAAACCCGGCTTATTGGGAACATCGTCCACCAACTCGAGAAGCAGCGCTCCCACCAGCTTGCTCATCGTATCTTCGGTCACGGTCATAACTATTGTTAGATTACAAGATTCGCTTCCGCGTTCTTGAAGTTCACCTTGCGCCGCAGTATACACACCAGCGAGAAATACAGCAATAGCCCCAGCGGAATGCAAACGCAAAACCAACCAGTGACAGCTTGCAGAACGGCTGTCTCCCACCTGCCCGCGATGGTCATAGCGAATCTACTCGAGGGCGCGACGATGTGCGACCCCAGCCGCGCGAACGGCACCAGCATGGCGATCTGCACGGGCCACGAGAGTTGATTCACAATCTGCAAGGCCGCAAAGTTCACTCGCGCTATCAAGCTGGCCAGGATGCACAAAAGCGTCGGAAAGCCGTACACGGGAAAAATGCCTAGAACTAAACCGACCGTGAGCAGCAGAGCAGCGTTTTCGGGAGAGAGGTCCCGCAGCGAGAGAGTGATGCGCGATAGCACAGTTTTCACGGCAAAGTCTCCACCTGCCTTGACATTAAGAGCCGGAGCGCCATCCGCACGCGGTCAGTTGCCAGGAACTGCAAAGCGCCGCTCAGCGGCATTACCACCCACGGTTCACGATTTTTCCAGAGCGCCGCCAGCGTCTGAGCGATGCCGTCTTCGTTGCGATAGAAGACCCGATCGATCCACCGCTCCCGGCCCGGGAACACGGGATACGGCCGCAGGATTTCGGAACTGGCTTCAAGAATCCGGAATGCCATCGGCTGCCGGTAGTGCGGGAGAAACACAACCGAGCTGTAGCCGGCCTTCACTTCGGCGGCAAATTCAGAGAACGATCGGGAATTGGTCAAATTAATGCAAGCCGCAGGCTCACAAGCGTGGCGATCTCCGCCGGAGACAATGGGCCGCGAGAACGTCCGGGCCAATTCCATAGACGCTGCGTTCTCATGCCATTTGCGGGTGCCGTTGAGCTCGAAGGCATGAAGCCACTGCACGTTCTCACGCAGGAAGCGATCGAGAGCTTGTGGATGAACGGCCTCCTCAACGCCTTCCTCCAGCCAGAATGGATGGTTGAGAACCACCAGAACTTGCGGCATCGCGGCGCAAGCGCTCAGGATGTGCCGCAACAAATACTCATTCTGAGTTGTCGTATACGTGACCATGGCGGACATCCAGGATCGAGCCGCGGCTGGAGGTAAATTGTGAATCCCCAGGTGGAAGATAGAGCCGGCGAAAGGCACGGTCCACTCCACCGATATCGGGACTTGATCCTCGCCGCCGGCGACTTGCAGAGCGGCGCCGGCTTCGATGTTGTCGTGATCGGTAAGAGACACCAGCGCGTGCAGGCCCAGCTGGGCAATCTGTGCCTGCTCCAGCCGAAGTGCGCAGGCCGGACTGAGGGGCGGGGTCCAGAACGCGCGTGAGAAATCGACGGCTGGCCGCGCACCCCGCTGGTAGCGGCCGACTACTTGCGAAACTCCTGGAACCCGATGCAAGTAGCGCGGCAAAAACGACAGGCATTCTTCAGAATGCATGGTATGGCCGTGCAGGCAGACTCCCGTGCCGAACGGGCGCGTGCATTCTGAACTCCGCCACAGGAACGATACCTTGGAAAATCTCACAGTTTCCTCCGGCCAGCAGCGCGAACTAGGAGTCGGCCATCTTCAGGATAGGAGGCCATGCGTTACAACTTGTTCTCAAATAGGTGTCTTTTGCAAAAAACATTCAAGGGTAGGAATGTTTTCGTCCAGTTCGCCCAACCCAAAGCTCGTCTAGAATGGACCGAAGAGGTATCCCCCGATGCAATGCCCCGTCTGTGATGCTTTCAAACGCGAACTTAGCCAGGAATGCGAGAACGAAGCAGTTGCGACGCTCCGGCAGCGCGCTTGTCTTGCTGGTCCCCCGGCCGGTCACTCTTTTCAAGACCTGGAGAGTGAGATTCTCACGAGCCGGAAAAGGCGAGCGCATATCGCTACCGAACTTCGCGCACACAATCAAGACGTGCACCACGAAGACCAGGACGGTTCGTTGGAGATTGGCAAAGCGGCATCGGTATAATTCTATTTTTGGAAGCGCTCAAACGGAATTGCACCCTCGACGTGAATCCGGAATCCGAGGATGGACGCGGGGCCACGGTCGCGATTGTAGCCGGGATTCTGGACATGCTGGTAATCGGCTGCGACCGAGATTCCTTTCCAGATGTGGGCGGTGTAGTAGGTTTCGAAAATCTTTTCCAGCCCGTAGTTGAGCCCGCCATCGCCGAGAATGAAGCCCAGACCTCCCAGGGCCAGGTAACGCCGATGGTCGCCGGAGATTGCATTCACGACGAAGGCGGCGCCTATTTTGTCATGCGAGCGATGCCAGCGGTTCCCCTGTAAGTCGGCGCCTGCTTCCGCGGTTCGATCGATTTCGGTATAGGCATACGATTCGTTGGTGCCATCGTTCCACCCCAGACGACCAAAGGCTCGGAGCGAGGGCGCCATCTCCTGCTCGGCATTTAACCCGAATCCGTACTTCACGCGCCCCTGCTGGCGGTATAGGGTCACGTCTGGAACGGAATCCTTGCCGCTTAGATAACCATCGATCGCCTCGCGGTAGCTACCCATATTGGCGTGGTTGACGAATGCCAGGGCGCGCACGACGCTGGCCCGCTTGGGCAGAAACGCGGCGTGATACTCCACTTCGAAATTCTCGCCGCGTGCGCGCGCGATATTCCAGTCGAGATCGATGCCGTTGGCTACCGTGGGCATGAGCATCTCGCCGAAGCGCGCGGCCCAGGTCTTCGCGTAGTATTCGGCGACAAACCCGTAGGTGTATCCGCGAGTGTCCGCGGCATAATCGAAGGCTCCGTTGTTGACGGCCGCCCAGTTCATGAACTGAAGGTGGCTGTCGCTGCCGACGGAATTCAGATCGAAGAAATCGACAGTACTCATCTTTCCGAAGCGAAGCTCCAAACGCCGCACTGGAACCGTCGACGCGAGTGCCAGCGGATTGCGCGTAGCCTCCGTAGTCTCAGCGCTCAGGGGAATGGTGTAGTGGAGCATGACGCGCGAAAAATAGGGAGCTTCTCCCAACGTGGGATTGCGTACCACGTCCACGTTGGTGAAACCGGCGATGCCCAGAGCGCTACTGAGGCCGGCGCCACCGGCACTTTCGACGTCGGCCAGGATTTCCAGGCGATTTGTTAGCTGGAAGCCCGTATATAGGGTTTCCACTCTTGACGTCGCACGCTCACGTTCAGGGACAAAGCTATTCGGACCGGAATAGAGGGCGGCGAAGGAGGAGTGTTGTTGCCGGATGACGTTCGCTTGCGCTGAGATCCAAATGCGGTTCCAAAACGAGTCGCTGCCGGCGGCCGAAGATGCCGGCGCCGGTCCCTCTTGCGCCATCAGTGGGGGAAGGATAAGAGCAAGGAGGGCGGGTACGAAGCGCACGTTCTCCCATGGTTGGGGACGGCAATGAGCGTGTCAAGAAATCAGAGGCGATATAACGCGATATTCACACTTCTGTAACGGTCATGAAATCTATGCGTCTGGCTTGGATGTCATGATGGGGTGATTCGCTCATGCAGATGCTCAGGAGAAGGTGGCTCGCCGCGGCTGCATGCTTCAGCGCCATGGCGCAACCAGTATTGCCGGATCAGGTAGACACCAAGCTCGCCGGTATCAAGCGTATTTTTGTAGAGCGCTTTCCCGCAAAAGCCGGTTCCGTAAGACTGCGTGAAGAACTTATCGCCGAGCTGCGCAGGATGGGCTCCCCTTCGATCGTCGCCTCGGACGCGGACGCGGACGCGATTGTGAGCGGCGATGGAGAAACTTGGATCAAGGGCTACCGCAGCCTCAATCCACGCTCAGGCCGTTTGCCTTCAAACGGCGAGCCGGTGTACGCGGGTTTTCTGTCGGTGGAACTGAAAAACACGAAAGGCGATACGCTGTGGTCCTACCTGGTGACGTTAGGCCCCGCCTCAGAAAACATCTCCAAAGATCTTTCCAGGCAAATCGTCAAACACCTTACGGAGGTGTTGAAATGAGACTCCCCATCCTATTCCTGTTGGCACTTTTCGCGAGTGTTGCTCCGGCGCAACCGGCCGTAACCATCGCGGGCGCGGGCGCCACCTTCCCTTATCCAATCTATGCCAAGTGGTTTGAGAATTATCAGCGTCGTACGCCCAACGTGGAGTTCAAGTACGATGCCATCGGCTCGGAAGCCGGGATTCGCAGTCTGCTGCAGAACCATGTCGATTTCGGAGCCTCCGATAATCCGCAGATCCTGCGCGAGCTGGCCCCGCACGACGAAGGTGATTATTTGTTTTTTCCCTCGGTAGTGGGCGCCGTGGTGCCGATCGTCAACCTGCCCGGGCTCGGAGACAATGTCGCCTTCACGCCGGAAGCGCTTGCCGGCATTTATCTCGGGAAGATAACCAAGTGGAACGACCCCGTGCTAGTGAGAGCCAATGGAGGCCGTCATCTGCCGAATCTCGACATCGTAGCGATCCATCGCGCCGATGGGAGCGGCACCACCTACGCATGGACGGATTATCTTTCAAAAACCAACCCGGAATGGAAAACCCGGACGGGCGCGGGCCTGTCGCCCAGGTGGCCAGTGGGGCGAGAAGCGAACGGCAACGATGGCGTAGCGAAAATGGTGAAGGAATTCGGGGGCGCGATTGGCTACGTCGAATTCATCTACGCGCTGCAGAACCATCTGAGCTTCGGCAGAGTTCGCAACCAGAACGGCGCGTTCGTCACGGCCAGCCTGGAAAGCATTGCTGCCGCGGCCACGAACGCCATGGAACCGGCGGGCGATTTCAAAGTCTCGATAGTAGACGCACCTGGAGCAGGCTCCTATCCCATCGCATCGTTTACGTGGCTGGTATTCCCGGCGCACATTGTGGACAGCGCCAAGCGCAGCGCGATCATGGCTTTCTTGCAGTGGATGCTGAGCTCCGGCCAGAAACAAGCCGCCGCGCTCGGTTACCTGCCGCTTCCGCAGAATTGGATCGCGAAAGAACAAGCAGCGATCGCCCGGATCCAGTGAACTTTGTATTTCAGAAAGGTTGAATATGTGCGCCGCATCCGCAATGGTATCGATCGGAGACGAGGGTATTCTCAACCAGGAGGTGTCTTCCTCACTCTCCGATATTTGGATCGATCGCGATCTAAGCTGGCTGGATTTTAACGATCGGGTACTTGCCGAAGCGTCCGACGAACGGACGCCGCTGCTCGAAAGGGCTAAGTTCCTGGCGATTTTCACGTCGAATCTGGACGAATTCTTCATGAAGCGAATCGCAGTTTACCGGAAATCGCCTACGCCCAAACGAGTGCAGATGCTGGCGGCGCTGCGCGAAAAGCTGATGCGGAGTCTAAAGCGGCAGGAGGAATGTTATCGCGCCATTGTTTCCGAGTTGGCGGCTCATGGCATCTTCTTGCGCAGGTGGGACGATCTGACTCCGGCGCAGCGAGAGGAGGCGGATCAGTATTTCGATTCGCAAATCTCCCCCGCTCTGACGCCTCTGGTTTTCGATCCGGCCCACGCGTTCCCATTCCTGTCGAACCTATCGACCTCCCTCGCGTTCATGCTGTACGACGAGGAAGAGTTGATGTACGCGCGGGTGAAGGTGCCGGGAGTCGTGAAGCAATGGGTTGCGCTCGAGACCGACGTCAAGCCTGGAGAAAAGCTGATGCTGCCGCTCTACGAGATTATCCGCGGCAATGCCCACAAGCTCTATGGAGGCATGAGATTGACGGGAACCACGCTCTTCCGGCTGACTCGTGACGCGGAAATCGAGATCGACGACGATACCGACGAAGCGCTACAGGACGTGGTTCGCGAACAAGTGCGGCAGCGCCGCTATGAGCCTGTGGTGCGACTCGATTTCGCGCCTGGCGCAGATCCTTCGATTCGGGAAATGCTGTGCCAGCGCTTCAACCTCTCTCCGCTGGACGTCTACGACCTCCCCGGAGAAATTGACTACACCACATTATTCGAAATCGCGAGCCTGCCTATTCCGGCATTGCGCGATCTCCCGTGGAATCCACTCGCAGTGGCGGCGATTGAGAACCATGACGACATTTTTGCGGCGATGCGAACGGGCGATATTCTGCTGCACCATCCCTACGAAAGCTTCGAAGCGAGCGTAGAACATTTCATCGCTGCCGCCGCTGACGATCCACAAACAGTTTCGATCAAGATGACGGCTTATCGCATTGGAGACGATACGCCCTTCGTGAAGTCCCTGATCAAAGCCGCTGAAGCGGGAAAACAGGTTGCCTGCGTGATTGAGATCAAGGCGCGATTCGATGAGGAGCGCAATCTTCACTGGGCCGCGGAACTGGAAAGGGCTGGAGCGCACGTCACGTTTGGCGTGCCCGGGTTAAAGACCCACGCCAAGCTGGCCTTGGTTGTTCGCAAAGAGTCTTTCGGACTGAAAATCTACGTCCACATCGGCACGGGAAACTACCATACTCGAACGGCCAGGCTCTATTCCGATATCGGCCTGCTTACGTGCAATCCGTCCATCACGCGCGAAGTCGTCAACCTGTTTCACTATTTGACAGGGAACTCGCGCGCGCCGGTATTCACGCAGCTATTGCTCGCCCCGGGTTCCATGCGGACCCGCTTCCTGCAGCTTATTCAGCGCGAGATCGAGAATCAGCGCGGGAATCGTCCCGCCCGCATTGTGGCGAAGATGAATCAACTCGAAGACCCGGAGTTGGCCGAGATTCTCTGCGAAGCGGCCAGCGCAGGCGTGCAGGTGGACCTGATCGTGCGTGGCTTCTGCTGCATGAAGCCCGGCGTCCCGGGCCGCACCGAAGGAATTCGCATCCGTTCGATCATAGGAAGATTTCTGGAGCATTCCCGTATTTTCCATTTCGCGGCCGGGCAGGAAAATCCCCTCGACGGCGACTTCTACATTGGTTCGGCGGACTGGATGTACCGCAATCTTTCAAGGCGGGTGGAAGTGGCGACGCCCATACTGGCACCCGCCGCGAAGGGCAAGCTGTGGGAGATCCTCGACATAGGCTTGCGCGACCAGCGCCAGGCTTGGACGCTGCAAAGCGACGGGACCTATGTGCAATTGCGTCCCGGAGCGGGCAGCGGAGGCCCGGAGGCTCGCGGAACTCATCAGACCTTGATGGATCTCGCCCGCAGGAGATTCAACGAATAGGGCAACCCAGCGAAATCTGTTCGTCAAGCTTCTGAGATCTGGTTGTCACGAACGGCGCGTAGCATCAGTTCGTAGGCTTCCGAATGTCAAAAGAGAGCGCGGCCCCCACGCCTAGAGCTGCCTTTCAACGCATTCTCTTTCCTGTGGACTTTACGGATCGATGTGCCGCGGCTGCGAAGCACGTCCGCGCCATGGCCGCCTCCTTCAACGCGGATGTAACTCTAGTGCACGCTGTGGACGATCCTTTGAAATGGTACGGTGCGCCCGATCCAGAGGCGGTTGTCGAAGTCGACATTCCCCGGGTGCGCGAGGAATCGGGGCAATCCCTGCGGAACTTTGCGCAGACGGAATTCCCCGGCTTCGATATCCCGATCGTGTCGGACTTGGGCGATCCGGCGGACTTGATCGAGAGAATTAGCAAGACCGTGAACGCGGATTTGATTATGATGCCCACGCGGGGCAGCAGCCGCTTCCGCGCCGCCCTGCTGGGGTCGATCACGACCAAAGTGCTGCACGATCTCACGATTCCGGTGTGGACCGACGCGCATCGGGAAGCGGCCCTGGCGGACGGAAATCTGCCCATCCGCAGCGTGGTTTGTGCGATCGATTTGGGACCTGAAAGTGTTGGCGCGCTTCGCTTCGCCGCTGAATTCGCGCGCCATTTTGGCGCGACGCTGGGTATCGCGCACGGCATTCCAGTTACGGAAATGTTGCTCGGAAGGTATAGCGAAATCGAACCGCCCATGTATATGGAGGATTTCGCGCGCGCTGAAATTGAGAAGCTCCAAAGCGAAGCCGGTACTTCGGCCGAGGTCCATTTGGAGAGTGCTGCGATCGCCACAGCAGTGCGCAACGCTGCCATCGAACGCAGCGCCGATCTAGTGGTTATAGGACGCGGTGAAATCGGCGAATCCGCCGGCCGTTTGAAAGAGCATACTCACTCGATCATTCGGGAATCGCCTTGCCCTGTTTTAAGCCTATAAGGGAGGCACAATGGTCTCATGTTCAACTTCGCGGTCTTTCGGCGATAATTTGACCAGATCCGGTGAAAATCTCCTTTATGGCAAAGTTGCGCGAGTTGCTGGTCTGCGATCGAAATCACGACAGCCAAGATGACCCGGGACGATCTTCCTATGAGCGTTTCGCCATTCCGTATACCTTCAAGCCACAGTTGAGCCTCGCGGAGGCTGCGGTCTCCGCGGCTGGGGCATTTCTTAGAATTCTTTTCGGCTCGATTCTGTTTGCCGTTTGGGGCACGTACACGTTCTACGCTTGGAATTCGATTCGCAACGTGTTCCTGCGGGGAGGCGCCGTACTGGTCCTGTTACTCTTGTTCGCGATTTCGTTCACGTTCCTCATGCTGGCGATTTCAGCGCTGGTGCGAAAGTGCTGGCCCCGCTCCCGCAAGACTTGAAATATCTTCGAAAACCCTGGCGGTTTAATAATCTCGATCCCGGGGGCGGCGATCTTTGCCTCCGGATGCAACTTGCTGCGGATTGGGGTCAGGTAGCGTCGCGGTCTTGAGACGGACTCCCGTTAATTCCTGCCCGCGCGCGGCGCGCATGAGTTGGGCGATTCGCCGCGACGCCAGCGCGGGCTCCAAACCGCCGTCACGAATATTCGAAACACAATTCCTCTCCGCGTCCGTGCGGCCAACGCGCGGCGTCCAAGTTAAATAGGCACCCAGGCTATCGCACGCGCTTAATCCCGGGCGCTCTCCGATGAGCACAACGACGAGCCGCGCGCCCATTCGCTCGCCGATTTCGTCGCCGACGGCCACGCGGCCTTGTTCGACGATGCAGACCGGAGCAATATTCCAGCCTGCGAGCTGCGGCATCAGCTCATCGATCACCGCTGCAGCGTACCGGTGTATCGCGGTTGCCGACAATCCGTCCGCCACCACGAAAACGGCATCCCAATCGCCGCCTGTCAGGAGTTGTGCCGACTCCGCCGCGAGCCGCCGGCCGAGATCGGGCCGCCGTAAATAGGCCGATCGATCCATCGCGGCACTCCGCAGCGCGATTGCCGGGCGGATCGCCAGCGATGCGGCATCCAAAGGGCGGTGCACCGCGTCGCGCGCCCGGGCATGTGCCAGTTGAAACGCCAGCAGCTCGCGGGTCGGCAGGCTATGTCCGCAGCGGCCCAGGGCGATGCGGGCCGCTGTTAGCTCCCGCAGCCCCGCCCAGGGATTTTCAACTACCATGCAAGCGCCCGTTCAAACGCAGCAGGCAGAGCGCGCGCCGCGCGCAGGCGAAGTCCATCTTCCAGGATTCCCATTCGCTCCAGCCAGGCTTCGAATTCCGGCGCCGGGCGCAGCTTTAGCATCGAGCGGAGATACAACGCATCGTGAAACGACGTGCTTTGGTAATTCAGCATGATGTCATCGGCCCCGGGAACGCCCATGACATAATTGCAGCCGGCCACGCCCAGCATCGTGAGCAGCACATCCATGTCGTCCTGGTCCGCCTCAGCGTGATTCGTGTAGCAGATATCGCAGCCCATCGGCAGCCCCAGCATTTTCCCGCAGAAATGATCCTCCAGGCCGGCGCGCAGGATCTGCTTCCCATCGAAGAGATATTCGGGTCCGATGAATCCCACGACTGTGTTCACCAGGAGCGGGTGGTATCTACGCGCCACCGCATACGCGCGCGCCTCGCAAGTTTGCTGATCCACGCCGTGGTGCGCGTTGGCGGAAAGCGCGCTCCCTTGTCCGGTTTCAAAATACATGACGTTAGCCCCACGCCCTAACTCTCGGGCTGCCTGATCCGCCTCATCGAGCATGCTGAGGCTGACACCGAAAGCGCGATTCGCGGCCTCCGTCCCCGCAATGGATTGAAACATCAGATCCAGCGGCGCGCCACGCCGCAAGGCTTCCATTTGCGCGGTCACATGCGCCAGAACGCAGACCTGCGTGGGAATTTCAAGGGTCTCTCGAATGTGGTCGAGCATCCGCAGCAGTGTTTCTACGCTGCCAACATCACCGGAGGCGGGATTGACGCCTATCACGGCATCGCCATTCGCGTACATCAATCCATCCACAACGCTAGCGGCGATGCCGCGCGGATCGTCGGTGGGATGATTGGGCTGCAGGCGTGTAGCCAAGCGCCCCGGGAGTCCGAGGGTATCGCGGAAGCGCGTCACGACGCGGCGTTTTGCGGAGACCGCCACCAAATCTTGCGCCCTCATGATTTTCGATACCGCCGCGACCATTTCCGGAGTGAGACCGGGGGCCACTGCCGCGAGCATGGCATCCTGCACGTCTTCATTCAGCAGCCATTCGCGCAGTTCGCCCACCGTCAAATGCGAAATAGCAGAAAATGCCTCCGCGACGTGCGAATCGAGGATCAGCCGCGTGACGTCGTCGTCCTCATAGGGGATGACCGGCTCATTCAGAAAACGCTTCAGAGGCGTATCGGCGAGTTGCATCTGCGCCGCCACGCGCTCTTCAGCCGACCCAGCGGCGAGACCTGCCAACTCATCGCCGGAACGCGCGGGGCTGGCTTTGGCGAGCAGCGTTTTCAGGGTCATCCGCGGCTACTTCCGATTGTACCCGGCTTCGTCAGGAAGCCAACGGCACCCGCGGAACCAAGCGGACAGGTACGGTAACCTGGGCAGGCTGTTCCCGCTTGGACAAGGTACGGTATTCCGAGGCGGACGAAGAGTCTTCGGCAAGCCGCGCTCCCTGGACGCATAGATCGCAAGAGCACTCAGCGGTTTTCTTTGCAGGAACAGTCATGCCACATCGACTCTAGCGCAGGTCCGTGTCGACTTGATCTGGCAGAGATTACAAATCGGTTAACAGGGATCTTGACGATCGTCACGACACTGTAGGAAGGTTGCTTTATGCTGGCGTCGTGAAGCCGTTTCGATTTTTCGTTCTATGCCTGGTTATGACGCATATCGTGGCTAGCGAACCGGCTCGCCGAATAGAAGTCCACGGACATCGGGGTGCGCGCGGCTTGCGTCCCGAGAACACGCTGCCGGCATTCGAGTACGCCATTGCTCAGGGCGTGGACGTGTTGGAACTCGACATGGCCGTCACGAAAGACGGAGTGATTGTGGTTTCGCACGATCCGATCCTGCACCCGCCGGTTTGCTCAGGGCCACAGCCGATGGCGGCGATTCACGAACTCACTTTGGCTGAAGTAAAACAGTGGGACTGCGGACGAATTCAAAATCCCGCGTTTCCCCGGCAACAAGCCATTCCCGGGACTCGCATGCCCACTTTGGAAGAAGTTTTCGCGCTGGCTCCCCAAGGCAACTTCAAATTCAATATCGAGACCAAAATCTTCGCGGAGCGTCCTGAACTCTCCCCTCCGCCGGACGAATTCGTGCGCCTAGTGTTGGCGCTTGTGCGCAAACACCATCTGGAATCGCGCATCATCCTGCAATCGTTCGATTTTCGGACCTTGCATGAGATGAGGAGGCAGGCCCCGGAAATCCAACTCGCGGCTTTATATGAGGGCCCCGCCAGGAGCTTCGTCGAAATCACTAAGGAAGCGGGCGCCGACATGATTTCGCCGAACTATCATCTGGTTACGCCGGAGCAAGTGCGTATCGCGCACGCCGCCGGCATCCCTGTTGTGCCATGGACCGCCGACACGGCAGCGGACTGGGACCGTCTGGTGGACGCCGGAGTGGATGCAATCATTACCGACGATCCCGCCGGACTCATCGCGCATCTGAAGCATAGCCCGTAAGCGGGGTGACGGTCAGCGGATTACGGTAGCGCCCGGCTAGGGTTGCGCCCATTCGATCACTTCCTTGATTGCATCCGGCCGATGCTGATCCTTCAGTCCGGCAAATTGATCCCGCGAATAGCGGTTGGTGATCAAGCCGGCAATTTGAGCGCCCCAACGCAGATGGGCCTGCGCCAGATCGTCCGCGGCCATTTGAAAGTGGCCGGGCGCGGCATTGACGCTGCCTAGCATGACCTGGTTGTCGAGAACCAATTGGCGGATCAATTCGGCGCCCGGGATTTGCAGCGGCCGGTCGCCGCCCGGGATGCCGGTGAGCACGTACATCCCGTTGAGAGCCAGCGCATCGAGGAGGTTGAACTCCAGCGGTGCAATCCCGGTGGCGTCGAGGATGAAATCGATGCCGCCGATCTTCTTCTCCACCTGGTCCGCCGGGATTTGGCGGCCGTCGATATAGTGCCCGCCGATGCCGCTCAACCAACTAGGGCGTGCGGTGCCGGCATCGACTACATCCAGACCGTAGACTTCCCCGCCCCGCAAGACTAAAACCATGGCGGCCAGCAGGCCAACCGGCCCTAATCCGGCAACCAGGCAGCGGCGCCCATGGAGCCAGTCGGGAGTAATCGCGGCGTCGGGACAGCGGACGGTTTGCACGCGCAACGCCTCATCGACGGCTTTCTCGACGACGGAAAGCGGTTCCAGCAAGACCCCGACAGGCTCCAACTCGGGAGCCACCCGCACGAGGTATTGCTCCTGATCGACTACGAATTCCGTTTGGTATCCGTCTAGCCCCCGGATACCTCTTTCTTTGTACTTGCCGGTCCGGCACATGTCGGCACGGTTCATGAGACAGGAGGCGCATTCGGCGCATCCTCGCCGCACCGTGAATACGGCGTAATCGCCGGGCTTCACGCGAGTCACGGAAGAGCCCGCGGCCACCACTTGGCCGAACATCTCGTGGCCGATGACCAGTTCCTTCTGACCATCCGGGGCCTGCGCACGGCCGCCGGAAACCTCCTCACGGTCCGTGCCGCAGATACCCACGCGGATGATTCGGACTTTGACTTCATTTTGGGCGGCGATGGAAGGCTCGGGACGATCTACCAGGTTTGAGCCGGCGGTGCCCGGAACGATAGCGATTGCTTTCACAAGTTTTCCATCCCTTCTATTTGCCCAGCCGTTCCAGCAAATGATCGCCCACTCGCAGCGCGTTCGCCATGATGGTCAGGCTGGGGTTCACGGCCGCTATCGATACGAAGAAACTTGCATCGACCACGTACAGGTTGTCCACATCGTGCGCCTTACAGTTCACGTCCAGCGCCGAGGTCTTGGGATCGCGGCCGAAGCGCACGGTTCCAGCCTGGTGCGCGGTGCCTGCGATCGGAATGTTTTTGCCCAGATAAAGCGAACGGTGCATTAACCGATCGTGACAGCCGATGTCCGTGAGCATGGCTTTCAACTTTGCGGTCAGGCGCTTGTGTCCTTCGAGATTCGTGTCCTGAATGCTTAGCGCGATCTGTCCATCTGGATTGATCGTCACGCGGTTGTTGGGATCGGGCAAGTCTTCCGATTGCAGCCAGAAGTCGATCGAGTGCTCCGCCAGAAAATCGAGGGCAAACTCAGGCTTCCAGACCGCCCAGCCGGGCGCTTCTCCCTTCAGCATCTCTCCATCGGATTTGCCCAGCATTTGAATCTCACCCAGAGGGTATTCCCAATCGCCGCTACGAAAATAGAAATCGTTCAACGCGAGCGTCTTCTGAAACACGGTGGGATTGGGATCCTTGGAAACGGCCATGAAAGCCGAGCAGTTGTGACGCATGTAATGGCGGCCAATTACGTCTGAGCTGTTTGCCAGGCCGCCGGGATGATTCTCATTGGCAGAGCGCAAAAGCAAGGCCGCCGAGTTGACCGCACCGCAGGAAACGACCACGATATCCGCCGAGTAGTCCTCCCGCATGCCCGCGCGTGTGACGATTACTTTGGTCACTACGGTACCCGACGCGTTGGTTTCTAGCCGCTCGACATAAGCGCCGGTCAGCAGTTCGACGTTGGAGTGCTGCAGGGCCGGATCGACGCACATCACCTGAGAGTCGGCTTTGCCATTGACCAGGCACGGAAATCCGTCGAACGCGGCGCAGCGCACGCAAGCGCTGGTGTGGAGCGGGCTTTCCCTCCGCCTCGTCCAGCAGAATGCCGAGCGGCAGCGGGAACGGGTGATGCCCCAGCCGGCGGAAATCGTCGAACAATTCCTGAATGCGCGGTTCGTGGCTCACGGGCGGGTAACGATACGGTGCGCTGGCTGGACCTTCCGTGGGATCGGCGCCGCGCTGCCCGTGGACGTGATACAAATGCTCAGCCTTGGTGTAATAGGATTCAAAGTCGTCATAGCGCAAAGGCCATGCTGGCGAAATACCGCCGTGGTGGATGACTTCTCCGAAATCCCGCTCACGGAACCGCAGCAAAGCCGCGCCATAAACTTTGGTGTTGCCGCCGACGTAATATTGGATGCCGGGATGAAACGCTTGGCCGTCCTTGTCGAGCCAGGTCTCATTGGCCCGGTACTTTGAATCGACAAAGACGGCTCGGGCATCCCAGTTGTCTTTTTCGCGAGGCAAGTAGCCTCCGCGTTCGAGCAGAAGGATTCGTTTTCCGGAGGGCGCGAGATGGTAGGCCAGCGTTCCACCTCCGGCTCCCGTGCCGATGATGATTACGTCGTAGTGATTGCTCGTAGCCATGTGTCTCTATCGGAACACGGGCGCTAACGATATGGAAAGCAGCCCCAGAACGAAAAGAGTGAACATCAGCGCCAGCAAGAGCTTTACATGAGCGTTGGCGCCGCGAAATTCCTTCCACACGAAAACGCCCCAGACCGCGGAGATCATGGTGTTGCCCTCGCCGAGCGAAAATGAGGTGGCCGGCCCCACCATGGGAGTGTAGGCAGCGACAAAGCTGCAGATGGTCCCGGTGCCCCAGATGAGGCCGCCAGCTACTCCCCACAAATGAGCTGTGGGGCCGCCACGGAAATAGTCTCCAAGCGATAGACGGCGATCCGCTCACCGGCCGCCGCATGAACGCGTAGTTCAGTGGAAAGTTGGACGCCAGCGCGCCCAGCGCGAATACGAAATAAACGGTGTATGGGCCCAGGTGATGCTCTCCCGTCAGAGCCTTTCGCGACGAAGGGATAGAAGAGCCCGATGATCACACCGCACAGCAGGCTGAGGACGATACCTTTGGTCTCCGCCTTCGCGCCCTTGGACAGTCCGCGATAGGCCATGGCATTGGCGGCGATGGCTGCGCAGACCAGCAGAATCCCGGCAAACAGCAGCCACGGATTGCCGGCCGGCGAGACGACGTAATTGAGAACCGCACCGATCACCAGCGCCAGTCCAGCGCCCAAGGGAAAGGCAACCGCCATGCCGGCCACTGAAATCGCGGCGACTAAGAGCAAGTTGCCGAGATTGAAAATCATCCCGCCCGCGAAAGCTTCGATCAGCGAGCGGGCACTCGCCCGATCGAGATTGTGGAAGAAACTGACGGCAGCGGCCGGGTGGGTGCGGCCGAGCGTGAGGCCGAACAGCAGGGCGCAGGCCAGGAGTCCCCACATGTAGTCCCAATAGAACAGCTCGAAGCGCCAGGTCTTATCGATTTCTGGGTGTTGGCCCAACTGCCCCAGCACAACATGCTGAACAGCATCATCAAGAGGGCGGCCGCGTATGTAGAGGGAGCGTACATCGGTCAGCTAACTGACACCATGTAGTCGCGCCCTTCCCACGAACCGCTGGCGGCCCAGAAAAACGTGAACCTGATCGGAGCGCTCTGCGCCGCCAAAATGGGAAGGTCCACAAACTCAACTCCCAGCGTGGTGCCGGAAGAGGAAGTGTCCTTCACGCTCTGCCATTCGTCGCCAGACCAGTGCAAGCGGAAGGCAGCCTGGGCCTGGATGCGCAACACATAGCCGCGTTGAACGCTTCGCACCTGCCGGGTGAACTTCCAGACTTCAAATAATTGGCGACCCGCGCGCCCACCCAGATAGCGTTTCGCGACGTCGGCAATCAGATCGGACACCTTTCCATCGCTCACGGAGCGAAGCAGCTTGATGTACTCCGCGTGAGCCCACATTAGCGGCATGGCGGAGCCCGTGGGCCGTCCGAGGTACATGTAGATTTCGGGCTGATCCGGGCCATCCCACGCCTGCTCCGGCAAGAGGCCGGTGTTCGAAGCCAAGCCTTCCATCGCACGGAGAAACGGCTTGGCGTCGTGCCCGGCGGCCAGTTCGTAGTGCCCGCGCTCGCCGGTGAGCAGCGGCCACGCACGCCCTTGTCCCCAGCCGACAAAAGGGCCGCCATCTTCGCGCTGCCCGTAGCCATCGTGGTTATAGCGGCGCCAGCAGGGGCCGAACGGAGTCTCCACTTTCAACACGGCGTCGACCACCTTGAGGGAATCGACAATGATGGGATCGTCGGCTCTGCGGATTCCGTGACGCACCAGTTCCAGAAAACCGGCATCCACCACTTCCTTGGCTGGGAAAACATTTGGCGCACCGGGCGCGAGGTTCGCAATGGTGATGC
This sequence comes from Bryobacterales bacterium, assembly GCA_963745995.1. Classification (GTDB taxonomy): domain Bacteria; phylum Acidobacteriota; class Terriglobia; order Bryobacterales; family Bryobacteraceae; genus Palsa-187. The sequence continues at coordinate 53,985 of CAVUZF010000003.1, read as the reverse complement.
TCCCCTGGTTCGGATCTTCGTCCGGGGTGGGATTGTCAGCACGCTCGGGAAGAATTCGTAAGTAATGCCGGGCCACACCGGGAAGCAGGGTCCCTTGGGTTGTGACGGTCCAACTTTCGACATGGCATTCGAGGAAATCGGCGTATTCTTCCAGGTATTTCGCGGTCGCTTCATCCCTTTTTTCGCGAGCAAAGCAAGCGGCACAGATCAGCGCGGCGATGTTCGACGCAAGCGTCGAGGGGGAATAACCGCTGACCTCTTCCCATCGTTCCTGCGGAGTCACAGGACCGTGGCGGACGAGATAGGCAGCCGCGCGCAAGACCATCGGGTAGGGGTCGAAATCCTGCAGGGCCTTCTCCCGTTGGAGCCGCCAGGCGAGCAGAATGGGGAAAGCAACTTCATCGAGTTGGACTCCCCGCCAGTAAGGATCGCCGTTAATCCAGAAGTTCTGGGCGAAGCCTCCGTTCTCCTGCTGGGAGACGTTGAGATAAATCAGGGCCCGGATTGGTGTGGCACGGTCTCCGGCTGCCAGCATCGCGTTGGCGCTGTTGACCATGTCGCGGGTCCACACCAGATGGTAGCCGCCCTGGTCTTCATCGCCCACGGCCTCGCCCCAAGGAATCGATAGCGAAGCGATAAAAGCGCCAGGGTACGACTTGTCCTCGTGAGCGCGCAGCAAACTAAAGCTTGCGCGGTATAAGTTGCCGCCATCGCCTGAGACCTTGTCGAGAGGGAGGACGCTCGCGCCCGAGCGCGCCCACTGTTCCTGGTATCGCTTGCAATATTCCGTGAAGGGAGTGCTCAGCGATTGCAGCAGGGTGGAAACGGCGTGATGTTGGCTTTTGCCGAAGGCCAGTCCCAAGGTAAATTCGCGGGAGTTGGTTAAGTCCAATTCTCCTGTGAGCGCGATATTGCCGTCGAGGGCACTGATCGAATTCCCAGTCCATTTGAAAATTGCCAGGCAGATCCGTCCAGCCGTCGCTTTTGCCGACGTAGCCACACGATACGCGGGAAAAAGGAACCGTGGCCGCCAGCGCCAGCCAAGTTCCCTTGCGCTCGGCCATCAGGACCGTTCGGCCCGCCACGCGCGCAACATAGCCGTTGTTGCCCCAGCCCCCTACCTCAGATGAGGGGCGCACAGGGCGTAGAGCCGCAGCTTGAAAAGAAACGTTTCGTCGCCGGTCAGCCTGGTGTGCTGAAGAACGCAGGCTTAGTGCGGGTCCGTGATCATCTCTTTGACGATGGCATAACGCCCGGCCGGATCCGAATTCGTGCAGTGGTAGCCCAGGCAGTGGTCCGACAACTGTTCCAGTTTGGACTCAAGATTCCGCTTTTCGTCGTGGAAGAAACTCTTGCCGTCCGTGACCAGGTACTGCAGGTCCCTGATCTGGGGCCGGTCCACCGCGGGTAATAGACTTCGGTTACGATGCCGTTCCAAAAAGTAAACCATACCCGGCTCGATGCCGCATAAGCAGTTCCTACGCCGTCCTTTTCTCCGTGCGTCCATCTGGGTTCGATGCCGGGCGATCCAAAAGCTTGGTTAGGGAGAGGTTCGGTAGTGAGTTTCATTGCCTGATTTGATTACTTTTGGCGGATGAAGGTAACCGCCTTCCAGGTCACCATATCTAGAGGAGGTAGTGCCGATCACAGGTCTATCTGCCGGCCTTGCCGACCGGGGATGACTTCCGTTCGCTCAGCCCTTTTCGTCTGCGCACGGCTTTGCCGTTTCGGCGCGGGTGGCTTCTCGATTAGCATTCTACACCGGCGCTGCTCCCGGCTATATCCACTATGAGACGAGAAACGTCAAAACGCCGTCAAAAATACGGTGCCTGTCAGGGCTTGTTGTCCTAGCCTCAACTACTGATGCAACACGACCTTGCTTTCCCTTGGGCGGTCCGCGGCGGCTTCTCCCGTTGAAGAAATATGCTGTGCGCCCGTATGCCTTAACACATCTTTCGCGCGGACGATTTCATCAGATGTATCGCAGTGTACGGAGAGTAGAATTCCGCCTTCCTTGATATGTCCTTCGTATCGCTTGGCTTCGTACTCCGGGATGCCCATTCCGACGAGGGCGCCAATCAGACCACCAACGGCACCCCCGACTCCGAGGCCGGCCAGGGCGGCCATAATCGGGCCGGCCGCAATAAACGGACCGACTCCCGGAATGGCAAGTGCGCCGATCCCGGCCAATAAGCCAAGCGTTCCACCAATCGCTCCGCCGGCCGTAACTCCGGCGGTAGTTCCTTCTGGCGCTTTTGTATTCTTCTCGTGTGCAAAATCTTTGGAGCCTTGATGTTCCGGAAGCAATACCGAGATATCGTCACTGGAGAAGTTGGCGCCCAGTAGGTCGTCCACGCTCCTCTCGGCTTGATTTCTGGTTTGGTAAATACCAAATACTGCTATGTGTTTTTCTGTCATGATCTTATCTCCTTCTGAACGTTTGATTGCAGCTTATGTTTCTGACGGTCGGTGGTGTTCCGATGGCGCTTGCTTTTGCGATCTGGACGAGCCACATACCCGCCTCGCTTCTGCATGTAGACACCCAGTCTCTACCGCGAAAGAGGCACTCGCCTGCGTCATGGCGAATGAAACGCACCACTCTTTTCCTTGAACCGGTCAGAACAAAGCACGGGCCGGGGCTCATTTTTGGAATGCCGCAAGTAGCGAATACTATTGCGCGCAATGAAGTTCCACCGCCGGCGATTGTACTGGAAGACGTGGCATTGGGAAGGCGGATGGGCGGATACGCTCCTGACCCCGGGCGTCCGGTCGGGAGGGTCTCGAATGAATTGCGGTGTCGCCACGCTGCACCTCGATTAGAAAAAGTTTCGGCGGTGACCATGGCTGGTCACGCGACCATATTTAGTTAACGGCCTAGGCCTTCACCGGCGGCAGGGCATGTGAATGTGGCCTTTCGCGTGCTTCAACACCGTTGGATCGATGAACTCTCCACGACGAGGATGGAATGGTAAAGCAGTTTAAGAGGTCTTCGTTCGATATGAAGAAAATGTTCAGGTACGACCGCTGGTTGAGAAGATGGCTGGAGGTTGCAGCGTGCTGCTCGCTGGTTTGGCTAGGCGCGACCGCAAGAGGCGCGGAAGATGGGTCGCCGAACCAAATCGCCCGGGAGGTGCGGCATGAACTTGTCACTCTGCCGGGTTACCGCGTGTTTGACTTCCTGACCTACCGCATTGACGGGTCGAAAGTGACGCTATTCGGCCAGGTAACGCGTCCGCTCGTGAAGAGTGACGCGGAGAAAGCAGTGAAGAGCATCGAAGGCGTAACTGGCGTGGACAACGAAATCGAAGTGCTGCCCGTTTCCCAATCGGACGACCGCATTCGGTTTGCCGTATATCGCGCTATCTATTCGAAAGCGTCGCTGCAGAAGTACCAGATGGGCGCCGTGCCCCCGATTCACATCATCGTCAAGAGCCACAGCGTGACGCTCGAAGGCGTCGTGGATAGCGAGAGCGATAAGGACTCGGCTGGCCTCGCCGCAAAGGGGGTACCAGGTGTGTTTAAACTGACCAATCATCTCAGCCCTCTACCCAACGGTTCCGGCATATTGGCGAGCCTGGGAGGCATCGTCTCCTTCGGCCAAGACGGGCGAACCCAGATTCCGGGAAACTCTCTCAAGAGGGATTTCGCTATCCGTCTGTGCTGAAGTGTTTCGCTCGCTGGGCTCACTTCGTTTCCTTGGGTAGACGCTGTTTCGCACGCGGCAGTTCCCGCCGCTTCGGGCCAAAAGTGTTACCTCTTAGGTACATTCTGTTACCCATGTCTCAGGGCCGGACAGATCTTCTTCGATCGGCCCATAACAGCGACCGAGGGTGGCTGGGATCGTACTGCCGTCGCAACAGGCTGGCTCTTAACCACCTGCGACGCGTTGAGGAACAACACCCCCTTGTTCGACCGGCTCGCCTTTGTCGTTGACAATCACCTATTTTCTCCGGAAGGAGACGATCTCTTCGAGCCAGCGGTCCATTCCTTGTCCGGTTTTGGCGGAAACTTGAAGCACTGGCATTCCTGGACGAACCGACTGGATGCTGGAGTTCGCCTGGGCCGTGTCAAATTCAACGGCTGCGGCTAAATCGATTTTGGTGATCACGGCGAGGTCAGCAGTATTGAAGATGGTTGGATATTTCAACGGCTTGTCTTCGCCCTCGGTGACCGATAGCAGCACTACACGCAGACCTTCGCCGAGGTCGTAGGAGGATGGGCACACCAGGTTGCCGACGTTTTCGATGAATAGAAAATCGAGATCGTCGAGCTTCCAACCCGATAGGGCCCCTGAAACCATCTGCGCATCCAAGTGGCAAATGGTGTCGGTAGCGATCTGTTTTACCAACGCTTGACTGCGCGCCAGGCGGGCGGCGTCGTTGTCCGTGGCGAGGTCGCCCACAATCGCGGCGACCCGGTAGTTAGAGCGCAGTTGGGTTAGCGTCCGCTCCAGGAAAGCGGTTTTGCCGGAGCCGGGGCTCGACACCAGACTGATGACACTTACGCCGGCTTGCTGGAAGCGGCCGCGGAGTTGGCGCGCGACCATATCGTTGTGCTTCAGAATGTTCTGGCGGACGGCGACCATTCTGGGTTGACTGGCAATCATTCGACCTCCATCGCGGTAACTTGTAGTTCTCTGCCCTGGATCACGTCGGCCACCGGGCCTTCGCAGATTGAGCACGTGAATTGCTGGATAGACGCGACCGGCCGGGGTTGCTGGCAGGCAGGGCAGTAGGCGAGGACCGGTGAGTCCTCGAACACCAGACGGGACTTTGCACAGGGTGTGTTTTCGCTTGCTAGTTCGAAGGCGGATGCGAGCGATTGTTTTCCGACTCCGGAGAGAGCTCCGATGCGGAGATGGATGGAAATCACTTGGCTGGCGCCCAGGCGTACAATTTCTTCTTCCGCGACGTCGACGATACTGAGCGCGATCGACAATTCATGCATGCTGTTGCCCCCCGCCGAATGCCGCTAATGCGGATTGCCCCAGGCTGATGCCGCCGTCATTGGCCGGAACGATGTGGTTCGTCCAGACGCGGAGGGCGTTGGCATCGAAGACAGATTTCAGGTCATGGAGCAGCAGGCCGTTCTGGAATACGCCACCCGAGAGTACGACCGTGCCGATGGCGTTCTCCTCGCAGATTTGGCGTGCGGCGGCGCTCACGCCATGCGCGATTCCACGGTGAAAGGCGCGAGCGATCTCCTGGATGTCGCGTCCGCGCAGGCGGTCCGCGAGGAGTGCCTGCAACAGGGGACGAAAGTCCAATCGCCGGTCGATGAAGGGAAAAGGGTAGGCATCGGTGGAAACGGCCGATCGTGCCTGGTGTTCCAACCACATGGCTGCTTGCCCTTCGAAGCCGATGGGCCGCGTGAATCCTAGCGCGGCTGCGGCGCTATCGAATAGCCGTCCCATCGAACTGCTTTGGAAGGTGCGCGTGCCCGTGTCGACGAGGCGGACGGCGTCGCGGTAACGAGGATCGGCGTCGAACAATCGGTCGGCGCCGGGGGAATCCAGTTGGGCGAAAAATCCGGCAGCCGCCTGCAGCGGGTTTCTGGCTGCGGCGTCTCCGCCGGGGAGCGCCGCGTAGCGAAGGTGCGCGGCTCTGGCAAATCCTTGCTGGACGCTGCCGGTGAAGATCTCGCCGCCCCAAACGGCGCCGTCGTCTCCATAGCCGGTACCGTCGAAGGCGATTCCGACGACGCGTTGGTCCCAGGCTTCGCGTTCGGCGAGTACGGAGGCGATGTGGGCGCGATGATGCTGGATGGCGCGCCAAGCGGCGGCCGGCAGAGCGAGCGCGTGCGCGGTGGCGAAGTATCCGGGGTGTAGATCGTGGGCGACCAGCAGATCCTGACAGGGGACTTGGTACATCGATAGAAAATCCAGCACGCAGTTGTGGAAAGTTTCGAAGGCTCCGTATTGTTCCAGGTCGCCGATGTGCTGGCTCATGAAGGCTTGGCCTTCGACGACCAGAGTGATGGTGTTCTTCAGATCTCCGCCGACGGCCAGGATGGGGCGAGTGACCGGCAGATTCGCAACCGCGCTCGGCGCGTAGCCGCGTGCGCGCCGCAGGATGGCCGGGCCGAAGGCGCCGATGCAAACGACGGAATCGTCGACGGGGCGGGCGATGGCACGCTCGCCAATTAGAAATGCGTCGGCGATGCCGGATAGCTGCTCGATGGCGTCTTCATCGCGGTAGGCGATCGGTTCGTTAGAGCGGTTGGCGCTGGTCATCACCAGCAGTCCGGGCGCGCCAGCATCGAATAAGAGATGATGCAGCGGAGTGTAAGGTAGCATCACGCCGAGGTGGTCGTTATTGGGCGCGACTCCCTCCAAGGCTCGCTTGGAGGGCGCGACTACGATCGGGCGCGCTGCGGATACCAGGAGGCTCGCGGCTTCTTCGGAAAGATCGATCGCACTGCGGGCGATTTCGATGGTCTTGGCCATTAGGGCGAACGGCTTCTCGCGGCGGAACTTACGTTGGCGGAGTTCGCCGACCGCGGCGGAATTGGCGGCGTTGCAAGCGAGATGATAGCCGCCGATTCCTTTTATGGCGACGATGCCGCCCCGCTGGAGAAGTTCTACTGCGCGACGGACGCTGGCGTCATCGCCATTTACGATTTCGGCGCCGGATTGAAAGTAGTAATGCGGTCCGCAGGCAGGGCACGCGACAGGTTGGGCGTGGAAGCGGCGGTCGGAGGGATGCTCGAACTGCGCGGCACAGTAGGAATCCATGGGCCACGGCTGCATGGTGGTGTGGATGCGATCGTAGGGCAGCGCATGCAGAATGGTGTAGCGGGGGCCGCAGTTGGTGCAGTTGATATAGGGATAGCGGTAGCGGCGGTCGTGCGGATGGAATAGTTCGTTTAAGCAGGACTCGCACAGTGGTAAATCGGGCGAGATCTGGACGGTAGGCCGACCATTCGATTGGCTGTCGCGGATAGCGAAATCGGTTAGCCCGGCCGGTTTTGCGGTGTGCACTTCGATTGCGGTAATGCGCGCCGCGGGCGGCGTGCGGGACTGCAAATCTTGAACGAAGCCGGCTAAAGCGACGGCGCTTCCTTCGACGTGGATGTCGACTCCCTGCTCAGCGTTCAGGACCCAGCCGGCCAGATGATTGGCTTGGGCGATTCGATAAACGAACGGTCGAAAGCCGACGCCCTGCACCGTTCCTCGCACCTGGATGGAGCGCGCCGTGGTCACACCACGCATCCCCTTCCCTGCCAGCCGATTTGCGTGGCCTTGCCCTCTTCAACCAAGACCGGCACGGTACGCTGCCCCGCGGTGAGCGCTAGCATCCGCTCGAAGGCTTCGTGGTCTGCGTCGACGTCATATTCGATGAAATCGCGACCATTCCATTCGAGCCAATCGCGGGCGTCCTCGGTGTAGGGGCAGGTCTTGGTCCCGTACAGTTCCAATTTAGCCATGGCGGATTTCTCCCCAAGCCTCGCGCATCACGTGATAGATGGAAGCTTGCACCTCTTGAATGCGAGGGATGTAGCTGGAACGAACTACTATCGGAAAGTCGGCAAGGCCCCGGCGCACCACCTCGCCGCCATCATTCCCCAGCAGAGCAACCGTCATGAGTTTGCGCTTGCGCGCTTCCTCTAATGCCGCGATGATATTCCGCGAACCGCCGCTAGTGGAGATCGCGATGGCGACGTCTTCCGAGCGGGCTTGCGCGACGATCTGGCGCAAAAAGACCACGTCGACGCCGACATCGTTGGCAACGGCCGTGATGTTGGCTGATTCGAGCGCGAGTGAAATCGCTGGAATTGGCCGGTAACCGAGGGGCGGACACACGCAGTCGATGGCCCAATCGTTGGCGTCGGTGGCTGAGCCGCCGTTGCCGAACAGAATCAATTTGCCGCCGCCGGCTACGCAGCGGTGAATTGCCAGGGTCGCTTTGGCGATCTGCTGGGCGTCCTCGCGCGCCACTTGATCGCGGAGCTTCGCATCTTCTGCAACCTTGGTACGGATAGAGGCGGCTACATTGGCGACGATGGCAGTCACTTCCTGCTTGGCTTGGCCTAGAAAAGGATAAAGAAAGCCGGCCTCGCCGGTGTCGAAACCGAGTTCGCGATGTTCCAGGAACACGTGAACCGTTTCCCAAAGTGTGTGATAGAGAATTTCTATCAGCTCTTGATGGGCGAAGGGGTGCCGAATCCCAGGGGCGCAGGCATAGTCGCCTTCGGAACCGGGGAGCGCGATGGTCATCGCCCCACGCGCTTGCGCTTCCGTGAGCGCGCGCTGCACTTCGGGGTCTCCGTCTGGCGGGCCGAAACCCATGACAATGTCTTCGGGGTGAACGAGAGCTTGGAGCCAGGAGCGGAACATCGGCGAAAGGTCAAGCGCCGGCAGGGCCCGTTTCCCGACGATTACGGGGTGCACGAATTCGACCGAAACGTGCTGCGCATCAGTCGAGTAAGGACCGCTCCCAAACGCCAGCAATCTGCCGCCCCGCAGAAACCTCTCCGCCATGGCGCGGGAGGCTTCCGCGATCCGTACCGATTCGCCCGCAAAGAATTCTTCAAACAGGGGGTTGCGATCGAGCAATCGCTGCTCGATTTGCGCGCATTCGCGTTCTGGGGCAAGCGTCATCATGATTCAACAGATCCTCGGGAGGGGATCGCCAACCAGCATGTCCACGATTCGCGCGCTGCCATAAGGTGTCGCTACCAAGACAGTACCTGGCGGCCGTTCGCGGATTTCACCGATGATTGCGGCTTCCTCGCCGCCGGGGGCGCGATGAAGCGCTTCTAGCGCGGCGTCGGCATATTCGGGCGCCACTACCGCTAAAAATTGGCCTTCGTTGGCGATGTGCAGCGGATCTAATCCAAGTAGTTCACAAGCGCCTCTGACCGCGTCGTGAATGGGAAGCCGGTCTTCGGCGATCGCGGCCCCTAGCCGGCAATCTCGTACGAGTTCGTTCAATGCGGTCGCAACGCCGCCTCGAGTTGGGTCGCGCATCCAGCGAATGCCGGGTGCCGCGGCTTCGGCCATGGCTTGGATGAGAGGCAGAACGGATCGCGTGTCGGAACGGAGATCGGCTTCGAGATCGAGTTCGCCGCGGGCCAGCAGGATAGTGATGCCATGGTCGCCGATCGGACCCGAAAGAAGAATGCGGTCACCGGGACGGACGGCTTTGGGAGAAACATTGATTCCCGGAATCTGAAAGCCGACGCCGCAGGATGAGATGTAGATCCGATCGGCTTTCCCATGCTCCACCACTTTGGTGTCGCCGCCGGCGATGACCACGCCGGCGCGTTGGGCCGCGCAGGCCATGGCGCGAATCTCGGCTTCGAGGATCTCGGTGGGCAAGCCCGCTTCGAGGACAAAGGTTGTGACCAGGGCTGTCGCTTGGGCTCCGCATACGGCCAGATCGTTAACGGTTCCGTTCACGGCGAGTTCGCCGATGGAGCCGCCCGGAAAGCGAATGGGTTTGACCACAAAACTGTCGGTGGTGATGGCGATCTTGGATCCGTTTACTTGAACGAAAGCCGCATCGCCTAACGGTTCGCGGGAATTTTCGAACAGAATGGGGGCGAACAGACCTTCAAGCAGGCGGCGGCTGGCTTTGCCACCGGCTCCGTGAGCCATTTCGATCTGCGTGTCGCGAAAGCGGATGGGGGCGACACCGTTAGTCATTGGGATACCGTGACCAGTTCCGATTTGCGGTGCTCATAGTTGAAATACGCGGCGCAGGAACCTTCAGAGGAAACCATCAGGGCGCCTACCGGATGCTCGGGCGAGCATTCCTTCCCGAATAGTTTGCACTGGGCGGGCTTTAGAACGCCTTTCAAGACTTCGCCGCACTGGGAGGCTTTGGGGTCGGTCACGCGGACGCCTGGGGTCGCGAAGCGCCGCTCGGCGTCCCACTCGGCGAAGGAGTCGCGGATTCGCAGAGCGGATTGAGATATGAATCCCAAGCCGCGCCATTCAAAGTAAGGTCGCAGTTCGAAAACCTCGCCGATAACTTTGAGAGCCGCCCGGTTTCCTTCCCAGGGGACCACGCGCGCATATTGATTTTCTACTTGGGCGCGGCCGTCTTTGAGCTGCTGCAGGATCATGACGATGGATTGGAGGATATCCAGAGGTTCGAATCCGGAGACCACGATCGGCAGGCGTTCGTTCCGGGCAATCCACTCATAAGGCCGGCACCCGATGACGGTGGAAACGTGGCCCGGTCCGATAAACGCGTCGATGCGCATATCCGGCGAATCGAGAATGGCGCGAATGGCGGGAATGATGGTTACGTGATTCGAAAACACCGAAAAGTTTCGGAGGCCTTCCGCGCGTGCGCGCAACAGGGTGAGCGCAGTGGAGGGCGCGGTGGTTTCAAAACCAATCGCGAAAAACATGACTTGGCGGTCAGGATTGGCGCGCGCCAGCTTCAAGGCATCCGTGGGCGAATAGACGATACGGATATCGCGGCCGCGCGCTTTGTGTTCGAGCGGACTCCCGAGCGTGCCCGGAACACGCATCATGTCGCCAAAGGCTGCGAAGATCACATCCGGCTGCGCGGCCATGAAGAGTCCGTCATCGATTCGTCCCATGGGGAGGACGCACACTGGGCAACCGGGGCCGTGGATGAGTTCGACATTTTCGGGCAAGAGGTCTTTCAGCCCAAAACGATAAATCGCATGAGTATGACCTCCGCACACTTCCATCATTCGGTAGTGGCGGCCTGGAACGGCCAGGCGGCGGATCTCGCGGGCGGTCCTGCCGATCAGGTCGGCGTCTCGGAATTCATCGACGTATTTCACGGAGCGCCTCCCGCCCAGGCGCCGTCAATGCCGTAGCCGGAGGCTTCTTCGAGTGCGGCGGCCTCTTCTCCCATGATGGTGAGGATGCGCATTTGCTCGCGTGCATCCTGTTCGCTGATGCGGCACATGGCGAAGCCTACGTGAATGAGAACCCAATCCCCGGGTTGAGGATTCTCGTCGGCCAGCAGCCCCACGTCGATTTTGCGGCGCACGCCGACGACGTCGACTAGCGCCAGGTGATCGCGCTCCGCTAGGAGCTCAACAATCTGTCCTGGAATAGCGAGGCACACAAGCAGGCTCCCCGGTTACATCGAGCTGATTTTTACGTAGCGGATGAGATCGGGGATGGCCGCGCTCGCTACTACGCACAGTCCGCCATAACCCAGATGTTTTTTTCTAGCCACAATTCCAACAATCAAGGCCAAGCCGCCGAGCATGAAAAACAGGTCCTTGGCCTCGCCGGGTTTGCCGGTTTTGCGGGTCGCAGTCACTTCAGTTTTTGACATTCGATCATCTCCTGCTGGGGTTTGAGCTCACTCATGATCTCTAGGGTTAGCGATTCGACAACATCCACTGCTCGCTCGACGGCGGCCCTGACAAGGGGGCTGAGACCGAGCGCGCCTTCCTCGGGTTCTAAGGTGAGGGGTTCGCAGCCGATCAATACGATTCGGTTCAGTTTTTCGCCCATGGTTTTTACCATGCGGAGCACACGCATCGGGTTCATGCCATGCGCCTCCATCGACGCTACGGGGGACGCTTCGGGCGTCTCGCTCGACGGAATGGCCGCCGGGTCGATCTCTACGGTGTAGAGCGTGCCAGGGTCGCCGCCGCGTGGCGTCGCGTCTAAAAGAATGGTCACTTCAGGGCCGTCCATTAAGGCGTAAGCCAAATCGAATCCGCGGATACCGAAGTCGACCACCTTTACGCCATCAGGTTGCCGGCGCCGAAGGAGCCTCTGCGCCAGTTCTACGCCAAATGCGTCATCCCCATGAAAGATGTTGCCGATTCCAGCGATCAGGATCCTGGGCTGTACGCTGCTCATGATGCCGGACCTTCCTCCCAGACCTCGACTTCGCTGGGGTCGAAAAAGAAGCGATGGCCGGGCTGCCGGAGCAGACCCATATCGCGGCCGGGATCGTCATCGATCACCACGGCGAAATGTAGCTTGCCCTCATAATCCTGCTCCATGGCTTCGATGGTGGCGATCTTCCCCGACAGCGCCAGATCCAGAATGTCGCCGCCGCTGCGGGGGCGGAGCCGCACTCGGGAGCCGCAACGGACCCGTATGCCTTCAATTTCGGCCGAGTCGATCGGGGCCTTGTCTTCGAGAACCTGCCATTCCCATTGATTCATGGAGTCCTCGTCTCGAGTCCGCGGAGCGCGCCATGTAGTTTTGCCAAATATTCTTGAGGGAGGGACTCGGTTCTCTCCAGGATCTGGCGCGCGCGCTCGTCAGAATGGCGCATTTCGTGCTTTTCCTGGTCGGTCATGGTCATGATCCGTAGGGTCAGGATCTCGTCGATCTCAGTGCCGTCATATAGGTCTCCTGGGCTTTCCTGCGCGATTTCCGGGTAGTCGTAGAGAATGATGGGCGATGAGAGAAGGCTATCGCGGGTTGCTTTTTCGCCGGCTAAGACGGGCCAGGTATGCAGGTTCTGGCATCCCGCGGCGGCTTCCCGGAGATCTTCTGGGGGCTCCAGCAGCGACACAAAGCTGCCGCCGGCTACGCCTAGGATGGTGTGCGTCGACACCATTGCTTGCAGGATTGCGGCATCGTTATCGGTCCGTGGGCCTCGGAAATTCGTAAGATTCAATATGCGAATCGTGACCCGGTACAGGCCGTCCTGAATTTCGCGCGCGGAGACCTCGATTGCGCCTTCCAAGTATTCGCTGCTCCGGCGTAGAAATCCGGCGGCTTGTCCAGAGGGATTTTTCAAGACCTCGATTCTGAGATCGGGCAGGAAGCGGAACGTCTTCCGGATCGGTTGGGAGGTGCTATCTCGCGGGGAGTAATCGGCTAGGGAAATCTCGCGTTCCACCGCTTCTTGAGAGGTTTGATATAACTTCCCCGCAATCTCGGCGGCGGCTACGAACTGGAGGCCGTCGCTCGAGGAAGCGGAAAGTTCGGCAACCTGTTTCGTGATCACTTGCAGGAAGCGAATGCGAATCTGTAAAACGGTAGCCGCGTTTCCTTGGACCAGACATTCGGTTTGCATGACGCACGGATCGTTGCTGCAATTCAGCGGATGCACTACGCCGAAATTCCAGCGCCGCCGATTTTTTATGGAGGACGGGCGGTAGGGATACAGAATATATCCCTCGTAAAGAACCGCGTTCGCGATCTGATCGATGGTGGTCATCGGTGCGCGGCCTCCGGAAGCGCTAGAGAAAGGCGCTCCAAGGTCTCTTCCCAGGTGGGAATCATATTTTGAACTTTGTAGCGGCTAAGGCGGTCGAAAATGTCGCGGCGCAAGCACAGCCAAGCGCTGTCGGGATAGTAGGAGTCCATCATTTTCTTCCAGCTCTTGACCGGCAACTCGAATCTGGCTTCTCGATCCCAGGCAATGGGCGCGGCTTGCAGCACACCATTCTCGTTTTCGTAAAAAACCGTGCCGCTGAACTGCAGGCAAACCGGGACGGCGCCGTCTTCCAAACCGTAGAAATATTTTGTGGCGCCGACGTTGAAGTCGAAGGTGCAGGTGACGGGGAGTTCGCAAGTCGTGCTTCCTTGAAAAGACGCCACGACGACGTTCGCGTGGGTCCACAGCATGGGACGCAGTGTTTGGCCCCAGCGGCTGACTTCGCCGAATAGATCGAGCAGATGTTCGCGATCCTCAGCGCTGTATTGGCGGCGCGCGGGTTCGATCTGAATTTGAGAGCGCAGAGCTACGGTATGGATCGCCTCTCTACCGTCATTGATAATCTGAATCTGAAATCCGAGGGTGGGCGCGGCCGCAAACGGCGTTACGGTCACGTCCTGAACCGTGAAGCTCAAGGCTGGCACGAGCGCTCCTTCATGGCAGAAAAGAACTTGCCAATCTCGCGCCACACTTCGGTTCCACCCGACAAGCCACGCCAATGAATGCGCACCAAACCGACCAGGCGAAAACATTCGTCAATCGGCAGGATGTAGTAGCCGGGGCCGTCATGGCCCTTCGCCGGGCCCAGGCGATTCACCAACAACGCCTCAACTTCAGGCGCCATCTCGTTGAGCTCGGGTTTTTGTTTTGCGATCTCGCGCCAGCCCTCCTCGGACATCGCGGATTCAATCGCTCCCGCCGGGCTTGGATAGAGTCCAACCACGCGATCCGCGTTGCGAAAGAAGAACGCGATGTTAATGGGGATATTCAAGCTGTCCCATTGGTCATCCGGCAAACGAAAATCTTTAAGGAAGCGCACCCTCTGCGGAATTCGCTTATAGGTTCCGCTGAACACGACGGAGCAGGCCGGGCAGGAGCATAAAATGCGCCGGTTGGCGGAATCTAATAGATGAAGATGCCGTGGGGCGATCAGTGCCTTGCAGAAATTGCAGTATTCAAGCGGCTCTTTTTGGGCGAGTTGGCGCAATGCCTCGAAAGGCCGTAACGACTTTCTGGTTTGCGTAGGAATCATGTAGTCGGGCTCATCAATGCCGCAATCGGAATAAAGCCCGACTGCGGGATCGTTTCCTCCTCGATGGAAAGGGACATCAGGTCCGGCGCGCCGTCATAGATAGCGTCCTCCAGGGCCGTGCGCAAGGCAGCGGGTGAGGAGCCACAGCCTTGCGGCTGGGAGCGGAGGCGGACCCGCACATGTCCATCCTGGACGTCCAACAATTGCGGTTCGCCGCCGTGCTTCTCTAGGGTGACGCGAGCCGCATAGACCGCGCGCGCGACTCGCTCCGGAAGTTCCAGCGGATGAAGCCCGTGCAAGGCCATCAGCGGTCCGACCAGTTCGTCATCTCCAAGTTGATCGATGACCTGGGCGCAGGGCGAATCCGCCAGAATTTCGAGCACGCGCGCCAAGCCGTCGGCGTGCAGCTCAGTAACCGATTGCAGGAGCTCTCGGGCGACGGATTGCACACGCGGGTCGGCGATTGCATCGAGCTCGCCCATCAGCTCGTCAATGCGTTCGGCTCTAACCCGCATGGCTCGCCCCGAACATCGGAGAATGATGGGTCTCTAAGACCTTGCCGCCGCCTAGGTACATATGCACGCCGCAAGGCAGGCAGGGATCGAAGCTCCGCACGGTACGCATGATGTCGATGCCCTTGAACTTGTCGGGCCCGTTTTCCTCAAACAGTGGAGTGTTCTGCACCGCGTCCTCATACGGACCGGGCGTGCCATAAACGTCACGCGGATTCGCGTTCCACGGAGTTGGCGGGTAGGGATGATAGTTCGCGATCTTGCCTTCGCGGATTACCACGTGGTGCGAAAGCACGCCGCGCACGGCTTCGTGGAAGCCGCAGCCAATGGCTTCTTCAGGCACCTTGAAATCCGACCAGGTGGTGGTTCGTCCGGCATGCAGTTCCTTTAGTGCCCGATCCATGAAATAAAGCGCGGCTGCGGCGGCGTAGGCCTGGAAATAGGTCCGGGCGCGATCGCGTTCGATGGTGTTGCTCCACTTCGGAATCTTCCATTCGAATTCGACTTCGGGCAGGGAGGTAGTCTTGGGCAGGTAGATTTTCACGCTCTTGCCGGTGGCCTTGATGTAGCCGATGTCCACTTTGCCGGCGAGCGCGGTCGACCAAAAGCGCGCGAGCGGCCCGCCGCCGGTGTCGAGAGCAAGATAATCTTCGGTACGCTTGTCATACCAGCGCGGCGACATCACCCAGGTGTACTTGTCGCTGAAATCGCGTTTCTGGGGCCGCGGGATCGTGGTTTGGTTCCAGGGGTGCCGTTGATCGACGGGATTGCCCAGCGGGTCCTTCTTCACGAAGGTTTGGGAACGCGCCCAATCGTCGTAATACGAGCTGCCGAGCAGAATCCGCATGTTGAGGTTGATGTCCACCAGATCGTTGGTGACCAGCTCGCCGTCGACCACCACGCCAGGTGTTACGTACATCTTGCGGCCCCAATCCGTCATGGTTTCGTATTTGTAATCGCAGTGGGCTGGGTCGTTGAAGGAACCCCAGCAACCGAGGAGAATGCGCCGGCGGCCAACCTCTTCGTAACCCGGAAGCGCGTCATAGAAGAAGTCGAAAAGATCGTCGTGAAGAGGAACCATCTTCTTCATGAACTCGACGTACTTCATGAGCCGGACTAGATAGTCCGTAAAGAGCTGGACGGTGGCGACCGTTCCGACGCCACCGGGATAAAGAGTGGAGGGGTGGACGTGGCGGCCTTCCATTAAGCAGAACATTTCCCGGGTCAGGCGGCTCATTTGCAGGGCTTCTTTATAGAGAGAGCCTGTGAAAGGGTTGAGTTCGCGCATAATATCGGCGATGGTCCGGAAACCATGGAGATTCGAATGCGGCGCCAGCGTGGTTTCCGCCTTGGCCAGAACTTTAGGATTGGTTTCCTTCACCATCTGTTCGCAAAAGTCGACGCCGACCAGGTTGTCCTGAAAGATGTTGTGGTCGAACATATACTCGGCGGCTTCGCCCAGGTTGGTGATCCATTCGCCCAACGCCGGGGGCTGGACGCCGAACGCCATGTTTTGCGCGTACATAGCACAGGTGGCGTGATTGTCGCCGCAAATCCCGCAAATGCGGCTGGTGATGAAGTGGGCGTCGCGCGGGTCCTTGCCTTTCATAAAAATGCTGTAGCCGCGAAAAATAGACGACGTGCTGTGGCATTCGGCAACTTGACGGTTTTCAAAATCGATTTTGGTGAAGATCCCGAGACTTCCGACGATTCGAGTGATCGGATCCCAGTTCATCTCGACCAGTTTTCTGGCCCCGGCGGGCGTTCCGGCGTGGGGTGTGGTTACTGTGCTCATTTGACCTCAATCCTCTCTTCTCAAATTCCCGCTAGTACGTTCTCGGCCGGTAACCGGTCGTAAGCTCTGGCCGCGGATGCCGCCATTTTGGCTCCTTGTTCAGCGTATTCTTGGTGATCGACCGCAACCCCCGCATAATGCGCCCGTAGGCTCCCGACATGTTGCTCGACAAGCGAGCACCCGGCGGCTCATCCATGAACGGCATGAACTTGTCGGGGAAACCGGGCATGGTGCATCCAATGCAGATGCCACCGACGTTCGGGCATCCCCCGATGCCCGCCATCCACCCGCGCTTGGGTACGTTACACTGCACCACCGGCCCCCAACAGCCGAGTTTCACGATGCACTGGGGCGCACCGTATTCGGTGGCGAAGTCTCCCTGCTCGTAGTAGCCTGCGCGGTCGCAACCTTCATGTACGGTTCTGCCAAAAAGCCATTTAGGGCGCCCCACCTCATCCAACGGAATCATGGGCGCTAACCCCGCTACTTGATACAGAAGATACAGCAGCGTCTCCATGAAATTGTCGGGCTGCACGGGACAGCCGGGGACGTTGACGATGGGAATTCGCGCTTTCGAAAGCCACCCGTGACCAAGATAATCCTCCACTCCCATGCACCCGGTGGGATTTCCCGACATCGCGTGGATTCCACCATAGGTAGCGCAGGTTCCAGCGCAGACGATCGCCAGTGCCTTAGGAGACAGGCGGTCGAGCCATTCGCTGGTGGTGATGGGCTGACCCGTGCCGGCATCCGTTCCCATGGCAGCCCAGTAGCCCTGGCTCTTTATCTTTTCGTTAGGAATGGAACCCTCGACAACTAAGACAAATGGGTCAAGCTTTCCGGCGGCGGCCAAGTGCCAGTATTTTAGGAAATCGTCGCCAGTCTCATAGGCCAGCACAGGATTGTGGAGGTGAACTTTGGGAAGGCCGGGAATGGCCCCAAGGACGACATCCTCGATGCTCGGTTGCGTCGCGGCCGTGATCGATACGGAGTCGCCGTCGCAACTAAGCCCGGCCGTCATCCACAGAATGTGAACGTCTGCAACCGGCGAAGGTCGTTGGGTTATTCGACCGTAAGGAATGTTTTCTGGCATAACGGCTTACTCCTCCGTAGTTCGACTCGCAGACAGAGAATTTGTTTCTCATGTTTTTCCGCAAATTCTATTCGCCCGCTTCGCCGTGAAGCGCCCGGAGCGAGAACGCGAGGCAGACGCCGCTTCCACCTTTGGCGGGAACCTTTCGAACATTGAAGCCTTCGAAAAGCTGAAATTCTTGCAAAATATGGGCCCCAGTGACGTCCGGTACCTAGGCATGCCCCACCAACAACCTAGCTAGTCTCTATCAACCGAGCGTTAACAAAGGATCATGACGGCGTGATCAAACGCGGTCATATGCTCAGTTTGCTTTAACCACCGAGCTATGTTCGAGTTGGCGTATATTTTAGCCAGAACATCCCGACCGCCCGCAGTCATATGCGATCCGAGTGTGTAACGGAAATCGATCCAACAGCAATGATCCTGGGGAGCCACTTCTGCAGGGTTACATTTGTGACGCATCCGTCTGCTGAAGCTGCAACTGGTGGAGTATAGAATGGCAGCGAGCCAGAATTCAGCTTCTTTGGATATCGCCCGCTTGGACGTCAGGGATGTGATGACATAGATTGTCAGAAATAGGGCAACCGCAGCCTCACTGCCGAATGTATCACGTAGCGACAGCGCTATTTCGTATTCTGACGTAATCGATTTGTAGCTTACTAAAGTCCAGTACGTTCCTCTTGGTTTTGATTACTTCTGAGTCCCGCGTTAGCAATTTGCAAATTCTAGAGGCGGGTTGCAGGGGAATCAGACGTTAGACAGTACGCCCGAGAGACTCGAACCTCTGACCTTTTGCCCCTAGATACCAATCGTGACATGATTGGGGTTCGGACCCGTCGCGCGATATCCAACTGCCCGGAACCTCTTGCACCCCAAGCACGGGACGAGCCTACATTTGCTCTATGCTCTTGGGTGCTGTCTAAGAGTTACACGAATTTGGGGCGTCTGCTTCCGCTCACCGCAGATAGCGCTGGAGTCGATTTAATGCATATTTGTTTGCACAGTTTGTCTGATGAATCAGTCAGTGAAGGGGATTGCTGGTATCCGAGCGGCCGTCAATGACAACGATCATGTCTTCGAGATGGTCGAAAACAGAACCACCGGACCGGGTTCGATTAGACGGTATACCTCAGACAAGCGTAAGGATAGCCTCGCCACCCACATTATTTCCAGGAAAGAATTTCCGGCGGCTTGCGAGGTACGGGCGGCGTTTCCCCCGCGGGCAGACCCACGATAATCGGCGCGACGGGCGTCATTTCAACTGGGATGCCAAATTCGCGCTTCCACTGCGGCGTATTCAACGCCGCAACCGCAAGGCCGATCGGGCAAGTGCCAAGCCCATTTGCGAAGGCGGCAAGCATCAGATTCTCCGCCGCCAGCCAGCAGTCGGCGACAACAAATGGCCCCAGAGGTTTCCCGTAGATCACGATCAGCGTTCCGGCGTTATAGAACACATTGAACTCCGGGTTTGTGAAGCGATCAAACGCATGGCTGCCCAGGAGAGGATGAATACTGTCAGCGCCCCTGGCGAGCAGGTTTTTCACGTTATCCGAGAGGTTTTTCAGTATAGTTCTGTCTTGAACAATGGCAAATGCCCATGGCTCCTCATGCACGGCGGTAGGAGCATGGACAGCGGCGTCTAGCAGTATGCGGATGGCGGCCTTATCAATTTTCTTAGGCGCATAATCACGCACGGCACGGCGATGAAAGATGGCATCCATCGCGCTGATGGAAGCCTCGGACTTGGTGGTTTTCCGCGAGATGCTCATAGGTTTTCTCCGTTAAAGGTCGCCGTTTCAAAGCCCCGAGAGGAGCTCAATCGACGCTCGAAGCAAAATTTCGTCGTTCAATCACAGCAAGACCGGTAGCCGCTGCGCATCACCGTGAAATCACTTGGCTGGTCTGAGCGGTGAAGCTTAAACCGGACCCGCCCGATAAAACGTCACCGACGGCTTCCTTCGGGTCTCGGGCGCCCGAAACCATGCCCGTAAGGATATTGAAAATCAACAAACCGGTGTGGAATCCCGGGGTGATAAAAAAACGGCGAACCATAAACCGCAAACCAAGTGCGAATCAACCCAGTACAGCAGCGGGCGCTGTGGAACGAATGCCAAAACGCTTGTCCAATGCACTCAGCTTTTCCGCAATTCCTGTGTACTCCAATTCCGACATCGGCAGCATAGCGGTCCCTACGAATCCTTGTCGCCGCATATCGATCGCTTTGTTGGCGACGTGATCTCGAACCGTATCCCAGAACGGTTGGGCAAACCCATCGATGGGCTCCGTCAACTTGCCATTGTGCACGCAGAACCCGGCGCAACTGACGACCGGAGGACCATCGAAATAACTGATACCACTGTTCAACGTCACAGGCATCAATGGCATTTGATGAGAGCCACGCATGCATCCGGCCACGAAATGGCCGATTGCGTAAGGGGCAAGCACCTCGCCGGTGGCCGGGAAGTTCATTTGCACGCGCACTAGCATCACCGGATCGTCTTTGCCGGTATATTTTCCGGCAATGTTGTGCAGACGCGATGTGGCGACGGCCACGGCCTGCTCACCGCTCGCGCGGGACCAAACGGACTCCACCACGTAGCGCTCCGGGTCGCGCAGCAGCGCCGCGATGTCATACAAGTCCTCCGGTGCATTCAACTCAATCACGCGATCCCCGGACGTGTTGTTCACGTCCATGATGACGAAGCGGAATCCTTTGGACATCTTGGGTGACAAGATCAAGCCCGGCGTATTCATGGCGTCGGCGAAGGCCAGATAGAGTGGAAGGTTGTAAGCGCCAGGGTCGGTCTTATCGGCAGCGAAGAAGAGAAATGGCTCGTTCGGCCGCTCTTCGATTTCCATCTCCGCGACAGCCGGACCCATTCCCCTCACATTCCCAGAGAACGAATCTTTCAGGAGATCCTGACCGGCCCCGTACAAACCCTCTTGCCGGGCCGCATCAGTTCCAGTGCGAAAGGCGTCCCAGGCAAGCTTGTGAATCTGCTCATCTCCTTCCCCGCGCGTGTGGGTCATCAGGATGGCGATATCATCGCCCGTGTGACTGATGTAGTGATCGAGAAGCAGGGCAGATGCCCGATCCCGGATGACGGCCTGAACAGTTTCCTGCAGGCGTTTTGATGGAGCCACGTGGCCCCCAATTGAGCCGATATCGGCTTTGATCACGCTCAGTGTCAGTTTCATGGGGCACCCCCGCAGAGGGCTGTGCAAGCGAGGTTCCATGACATCATGGGATGGCATCTGGCTTGCAGCAATGAATGACTTCCAAAGGAGAATCCATGCCGGCCAAACGCTTCCAGTTTCGTGCAGAGGCCCGTCAGAGCATTTTGCGAGGCGCCGGTATCCTTGCCGATGCGGTTCGCGTGACCCTTGGCCCGAAGTCCAAGTCCGTCTTGATCGAGAAGAAATTCGGACGCCCGATCGTCTGTGACGACGGCGTGACAATCGCCAAGGAAGTCGAACTAAAGGATCCAGAGGAGAATCTCGGCGCCCAAATGGTTCGGGAGGCCGCCGAACGTACAGGAGACGCCGTTGGCGATGGCACTACAACCTCGACGCTTCTGGCGCATGCGATTCTAGCCGAGGGGGTTCGGAATGTTGCGGCAGGGGCCAGTGCTGTTGATTTGAAACGGGGGCTCACGCGTGGACTCAAAGCGGCCGTCGAATCCATCCGGGCGCTCTCCCGACCCGTAACCAGCAAGCGTGAAAAGGCGCAGGTGGCCACGATTTCTGCGCACAATAACTCTACTGTCGGCGATATGGTGGCCGAAGCGGTCGAAAAGGTTGGCGCCGAGGGCGCCATCACCGTGGAAGAATCCAAGACCACGGAGACCGTGCTCGAAATTGTCGAAGGCATGCAGTTCGACCGCGGTTTTATCTCCCCCTATTTCGTTACCGATCCCGAAGGTATGGAAGCGGCTTTGGACGAGCCACTCATCCTGATTCACGAAAAGAAAATCAGCAACGTGAAGGACCTGCTTCCACTCCTTGAGCAGATCGTTCGAGAGGGGAAACCTTTGCTGATCATCTCAGAGGATGTCGAAGCGGAAGCCCTGGCCACGCTAGTTCTGAACAAACTTCGCGGAACGCTTCCCTGCGCGGCTGTGAAGGCTCCGGGATTCGGAGACAGGCGCAAGGCGATGCTGCAGGATATCGCCATTATCACCGGGGGCCAGCTCATTGCGGAAGAGTTAGGAATCAAACTGGAAAAGGTCGCGATCGAGCAGCTCGGCAAAGCTAAACGAGTAGTGATGGACAAGGACACCACCACCATCGTAGGCGGCGCAGGCGCGAAATCGGCGATCGAGGGGCGTTGTCGGGAACTGCGCAAGCAGATCGAAGAGAGTACCTCGGACTACGACAAAGAGAAATTACAGGAGCGACTGGCGAAGTTGACTGGCGGAGTGGCCGTGATTCGTGTTGGTGCTCCTTCCGAAGCCGAGGCTAAGAAGCTGAAGGAGGCCTTCGAAGATGCAATCGCCGCGACGAAGGCGGCGATCGCAGAAGGTGTGCTTCCTGGCGCCGGTCTCTCCCTTCTGCGGGCGATTGATGCAGTCGAGGCGGAGGAAGCCAAATGCGACGAGGACGAAAGGACCGGCCTGCGCATCCTCAAGAAAGCCCTCGAAGCGCCTACCCGCCAGATCGCCGAGAACTCCGCGCTAGACGGTGGAGTAGTAATCGACCACATGCGCTCCGGCAAGGGAAGTAATGGCCTGGACGCTTCTACAGGCAAGTATGTGGATCTGATCGAGGCCGGTATCATCGACGCTACCAAAGTTGTAAGGGTAGCCCTGGAAAATGCGGTGTCGGTGGCGAGCACTCTTCTGTTAACCGAAGCGACAATGACCGAAGACCGCGAAAAGAAGCCAGAGCGCGCGCCTGCGCCGGAATATGGCGACGCCTAATGAGCGTGTTGCTAACATCGTCTCATGGGCGTGTCACAGGCTGGATTTGTGCTTGCGGGCGGCGCCAGTTCCAGGATGGGCAGAGGTAAGGCACTTCTTGCGATCGGGAGATCCAGACTTCTGGAAGTAGTCGCCGCGCGGGTGAGCGCTGTGGCGGGGAGTGTGATCGTGTTGCCTCCGGAGCGCTACGCGTTCCTCGTCTGCTTTCAGGCGGATTCGATTTCAGACTGCGGACCACTTGCCGGCGTTTACACTGCGCTCAAAACGAGCCCGGCCGATTGGAATCCGGTCGTCGCTTGCGACATGCCGAGCGTGACGGTCGGCTTCCTTTCCAGCTTGCTGGACGCTGCTGAGGAAGCCGATGCGGCGGTCCTGGTTCCCAAGGCAGCCGATGGCTCCATCCGCTCTGTGCCGTATATCATCGGCGAACTCTCGCTGATGTTCAGTCTCTAATCGAATATCGATCGTTGAGAATGCACGAAGCGCTGAGCCATCTCCGGGCAGTTCACTGGCCACTTGCTGAATTCTCGCTGGTTGAAAACGTCAATACCCCATTAGCGTGGAACACCCGCGAAGCCTTGCTAGAACGATCCCGACGAGGCTGGGGAGCAGCGGAGATGACACCGGCCTATTCAGCCTCAGGCGCAACGAACTCGTAACGTGAGCGAATGGCTTCGACGAGATTTGTCGTTACGTCGGGTATTCTGCTGGAGCAGTAGTTATCCTCAATCCGCCTAACCGTACTGGCCAACGGATAGTCGCCGAACACATTAGCGATCCAGTTCGAAAAGTCGCCCCGGCGCAAGTGGCCATCGAAAGTGGCCGCCCGGGAACTGTTCCAGCACAGCCACGAATTCGCGAAGCGTGCTAGCGCGGCGGCCCGTAGGCGAACTGCCCCTGCCAGAATACGAAGGCGCGACTCTCTGCCACCGGGATGTCGACGTATTTAGTCAAGTGGCGGACGTGAGGCGTTAGTCGCGGCGCTAGCCGAATTCGCCGAACGGCTCCCTCAGCTTCCTCTGTCACGGGCAGTGCAACTGCCTCTCCTATGACAAGGCTCCCAAGTACTTGCCGGCATTCCTGCTCCGCCATATGGCTCTCACACTTGCGGCAAAGCGCATAGAGCGCACCAACCTCGCGAGGATCGGACTCGCGCGTTACGATGACGGCCTGACTGGCGGCCAGTAACTCGCTGTGCAGCTTCGACGCTCTATAGGTAACCAATGTATAACCATTCAAGTCGATGTCTAACAAGTCGCGAACGTCGGGGTCGTGCAAGAAATAATGCGCTTCATCGACGACGATCCGATGTGGCAACCCGGTATGCTGCCGAAGCGTCGCCAACGCCGGCAGAACACTGCGCAGGTACTCGATCTTTTCCTCGTGAGGCGTGTGCGAAAGATCGATTACGATGCTAACGTCGGCGTGCCGCAATGTCCGGAGCAGGTCTCGAGGCCGTGGCAGCGGATCCGCGCCGCCAAAGACAACCACTCCGGGAAGCGCCTCGAGCGAAGTATAGTCGCCTTCCGGATCGAGGATACAGAGGGAATAGCCATACAGAATCAGTTGCTCACACAGCAGCCCCGTCACCCACGACTTCCCGGACTTCGGATCGCCAGCCACCAACACGGTCCGGCCATTGGCTGAGAGCGCCAGCGGGCGCCCGTCTTCCGCGTGCCCGAGCAAAAGACGACGCCGGGTCTTCAACGGTACCGGGATACGACCACGCTTCGCGAGGTCCCTAACGTAGCTGCCCACGGCGCTAGGACCGTCGCCAGGAAGCACGTAATCGGCGGATGCCTTCAGGGCTTCGCTGCCCCAGGCGACTGCCACCCCCACCTCACATGCCCGGAGCAATTCGTGATCATTCTCTGCGTCGCCGACAGCTACTGCGTTATGCTCCGATAGGCGCAGAATTGCAAGTACCTCGCGAAGCCCGGTCGCCTTGCTGACAGCTTGCGGCAAAACCATGACACGACCACGGTTGAAGACAAGAACCAGCGGCAGTTCCAGTCGTTGCAGCACGGCAAGAATTCGTGGGGCTTCGCGCGTGTCCGCCTCGACTATGGATCGTCCCACCGCGCAGGGAATGCCCTGCTGTCGGAGTTCCGTCAGCAAGCTCGGTGGAGGCGGTTGCCCTAAGACGGCAGAGTATCCGCTGTCGGGAAACTGGATCACAGCGCCGTTCTCCGCAACCACCGCATCCACAAAATGCAGGTCCCCCGCGACCCGGCGAAGATCTTCAAGAATTCGGCCTGTGACTAGCGCGACCACGATGCCCTGCGCCCGAAGCTCCCCTATCGCTTTACGCACGTCAGGATCGAGAACATCGTTCTGGGCGATTGTGCCATCGAAATCGAGAGCCAGCACTAAAAACTTCACAATATGGTTAAGACTACCCTGATAATCAGCAATACTGCTTGCATGTGATGTTCCACGATCCAGAGTCTCATGAGCGAAAATCCTCTATGGTGCGTAAACTGCAAGGCGAAGCTATAAGGGGGAGACTATCCGTGCCTGACTTGACGCGAGAAGAGATTGAGCGCTATCTTAGCGCCCTGCTCGGAGCGCGAGCAACGGTCATCGCCTTGGACGTACTCGGAGGCCCACATGAGGGCAAGGAAATCAAGGGCTACGGATACGGCACTCCAGTCAGAGTGGACTATCAAATTAACGGCTGCGAGCGGAAATCCGCAGTGCTGCACACCATGAGCCCTGGTCCGTTTGGTCACGAACATATGGCAGACCGCGCTCAAGAACTGATTTGGGAGAATCAAGCCTTCAATCACCTTCCGCGTCATATCCGGTCGCTTGACGTATCCGGATCTCAGCCGGACGGCCGCCTCATTTCGCTCGGCAATGTGAAGGAGTTCTGCTTGTTGACCGAGTATGCCGAAGGCGAGAGCTATGCTCACGATCTGGAGCGACTTCGGGATAATGGCGCGCTCATGGAACTCGATCTCGCCCGCGCTGACGCGCTCTGCGAGTACCTTGCGGAGATCCACCAGGTTCCTGGAACGGATCCGGGACTCTACGCGCGGCGCATCCGCGAGTTAGTAGGTCACGGCGAGTGCATCATGGGCGTAACGGACTCCTACCCTCCGCATCCACTCTTTCCTGCCAGCGTGCTCGAGAGGATCGAACACCTGTGCGTGACTTGGCGGTGGCGGCTGAAGCACCGCACGCACCGGCTACGGCAGGTGCACGGAGATTTTCACCCGTGGAATATCCTCTTTCGATCCGCAGCGGAGTTCTCCCTGCTGGATCGTTCCCGCGGCGAGTTCGGCGACCCTGCCGACGATGTTGCCTCCCTTACGATGAACTACTTGTTCTTCTCATTACAGAGGAGCGGACGCCTGGAAGGAGCTTTGGAATCGTTGTTTCTTCGCTTCTGGCAACATTACCTCGAAAAGAGCGAAGATCGTGAAATGCTGAAGGTGGTAGCGCCGTTTCTCGCCTTCCGTGGGCTCGTGATGGCCAGTCCACTCTGGTACCCCACGCTGCCGTATACCGTGCGTAAAACACTTCTGACGTTCATTTTCGCGGTATTGGAATGTGACAGCTTCGATCCGCAAGAGGTGAACCTTTATTGTGGAACCTAAGCCCAAGAATACCTTCGCAGTTTGGGTCACCGGCCTTCCGGCTTCCGGGAAATCGACGCTTGTGACTTCATTGAAAGCTCAACTTGCGAACCGGGGCATTGATGTTGCGGTGCTTGAATCCGATGTCCTGCGTCAAGTCCTAACTGTCCGGCCTCACTACGATGAACAGGAGCGGGAAGCCTTCTATCGGCAGATGGTCTATATTGGCGCGCTCCTCACAAAGCACGGAGTTCCGGTTATCTTCGACGCGACGGCGAATCGGTGCCGGTACAGAGATGCCGCGCGGGAGCAAATTTCCCGCTTCATCGAGGTGTATGTGGAATGCCCCTTGGAAATCTGCGTCGCGAGGGACCCCAAGGGAATCTACCGCAAGGCTCGTGCGGGAGAAGCCGACACCGTGCCTGGACTCCAGTCCGCCTACGAGCCACCTGAGAAACCGGAGCTAATCGTGGACGGCGTTCGAGAGCTGCCAGAAACCGCTGCCCGGCGCGTAATGATCAAGTTGGCCGAGAAAGGCTATATCTGCAACGTTTAGATCCCGGACCCAAGATATGACGCCAGAACATCTACGGCTGGCGGAAGCGCGTGAGCGGCGCATCCCCTGGAAGCAATGGGGGCCCTATTTGAGCGAACGAGCTTGGGGAACCGTACGCGAGGACTATTCGCCTAACGGAACCGCGTGGGAGTATTTTCCTCACGACCATGCCCGATCTCGCGCCTACCGTTGGAATGAAGACGGCGTAGGCGGGATCTGTGATCGCCACCAGTTCATCTGCTTCGCGGTTTCGTTCTGGAATGGCCGAGATCCGATTCTAAAGGAGCGCCTTTTCGGGCTCACCGGCAACGAGGGGAAGCATGGAGAGGATGTCAAGGAATATTCCTTTTATCTTGACTCGACGCCAACACACTCCTATATGAAGTATCTGTACAAGTACCCGCAGGCGGCATTCCCTTACGCGGCGCTGATCGAGGGGAACCGGCGCCGCAGCCGCGCGGAGCCCGAATACGAACTGGTTGATACCGGGGTTTTCGAGGAGGACCGTTACTTCGACGTCTTCGTGGAATATGCGAAAGCGGCGCCCGAAGATATTCTCATCCGAGTCACGGTGTTCAATCGAGGCTCCGATGCCGCCGGTATCGACGTCTTGCCCACCGTTTGGTTTCGAAACACCTGGTCGTGGGGGTTGGATGCGCGTGTTCCTCAACTAACAAGCGACACAATAGGCGAGAGCATGCGCGTGATCCGCGTCAGTCACTTTGACATGGCTGAGCGCTGGCTATTATGCGACGGTAAGCCAGATTTCCTGTTTACCGACAATGAAACCAACTTCGAGCGGCTGTTTGGAGTCAGAAACCACAGCCCCTATGTAAAGGATGGAATCAACGACTTTCTGGTTGGAGGGCGTAAGGAAACAGTGAATCCAAAGGGCCTCGGAACAAAGGCCGCCGCCCATTACCGGCTGCACATTGGTGCCGGGCAGAATGCGACCGTGAAGCTAAGGCTCACGGTCAATCCTGGCCCCGACCCATTTGGCAGCGCTTTCGACGAGCTTTTTCAAAGACGCCGCTGCGAGGCCGACGAGTTCTACCAAGCAATCGCCCCCCATGGGCTGACACCAGATGAGCAATTGGTCCAGCGTCAGGCCTTCGCCGGCTTGTTGTGGGGCAAGCAGTTCTATCACTACAACGTCCGGCGCTGGCTGCGAGGCGATCCGTCCGGGCCAGAACCTCCCCGCCAGCGAAGACGGGGAAGGAACAGCGGCTGGCTTCACTTAAATGATGCCGACGTGATTTCCATGCCGGATAAGTGGGAATACCCCTGGTATGCAGCCTGGGATCTTGCGTTTCATTGTATTCCACTGGCACTTATCGATGCGGACTTTGCTAAAGAGCAACTACTTCTGCTGTTGCGCGAATGGTACATGCATCCCAACGGGCAACTTCCGGCTTACGAATGGAACTTCTCGGATGTGAATCCTCCAGTTCACGCCTGGGCGGTGTGGCGGGTTTACAAGATTGAAGAAAGACACTCCGGGCGGCGGGACCGTAGCTTCCTGGAACGCGCCTTTCATAAGTTGCTTCTCAATTTTACTTGGTGGGTGAACCGCAAAGACTCGGAGGGCAACAACGTCTTTCAGGGCGGATTTCTAGGACTCGATAACGTTGGAGTGATCGATCGTAGCGGAATATTGCCAAATGGCGGCGTAATCGAGCAATGCGACGGCACCAGTTGGATGGGAATGTACTGCCTCAACATGATGACCATCGCGCTGGAGCTGTCGCGAGAGAATCCCGCCTACGAAGATGTGGCTTCCAAGTTCCTGGAGCACTTTGTCTATATTTCGCGCGCGATGAATAATATAGCCGGACAGGGTATTGAGCTATGGGACCGGACTGACCGGTTCTACTATGACGTCCTGCGTTCGCCCGGCGGGAAGTCCCAGCCTATGCGAGTGCGGTCCCTGGTGGGGTTAATCCCATTGCTGGCTGTTGAAACGCTCGACTCCGAACTGATTGATACGCTGCCTGGATTCAAGCGCCGGATGCAATATTTCATCGACAATCTGCCAGAGTTTGCGGATTATGTTGAGACGCTCACAACGGCTACGAGCATCCGGAGATTCTTGTCGTTGGTTAACCGGGACCGTTTGGAATCGGTGCTGAGTCTCATGCTGGACGAGTCCGAATTTCTCTCTCCATATGGCATCCGTTCGCTCTCCCGCTACCATCGCGATCATCCCTACGCGCTGCGACTCAATGGGAATGAGAATAAAATCGACTATCAGCCGGCGGAGTCGCAAACCGGGCTCTTCGGCGGCAACTCGAATTGGAGAGGACCCATCTGGTTCCCGATCAACTTCCTTCTCATCGAGGCGCTCCAAAAGTTCCATTATTTTCTCGGCGATGAGTTTCAGATCGAATGCCCAACCGGCTCCGGCCGCCGCTTGGACCTGTGGCAGGTGAGCCTGGAGCTACAGCGCCGATTGACTCGACTCTTTCTCCGGGACGATCAAGGCCGGCGGCCTCTTTACGGAAGAACGGAAAAATTTCAGAGTGATCCATACTGGCGCGATTGTCTCGCCTACTTTGAATACTTCCATGCCGAGAATGGTCAGGGGCTGGGAGCTAGCCACCAGGGCTGGACAGCGCTGGTCGCGAAGCTAATACAGCAGAGCTACCTGGCACGAGACGGAGATCTCCACCCGTAACAACGAAACTGAGATGGCAACTCTCCCTGACCGCACGGCCCAGGATTCTCGAGCATGAGGGCGGCTCGATGAGTATCGGCAGTCGGATTCTTGCTCGGCTTTGGCATCTTCCGCGTCCTGACACACGCGATATCGTCGAATGTCGCGGTATTCGAATCGCGATGTCCGACGGCGTCGAATTGCTCACTGATCGCTACCATCCGCGCGGCGGCGAGCGTCTCCCTGTTGTCCTAATTCGCAGTCCTTACGGCCGCGACCACCAATTCCGGGACCTTTCTCTGATCCTCGCCGAACGTGGCTTCCAGGTCCTGCTACAGAGCTGCCGAGGGACTGGTGGTTCCGGAGGCCCCCTGGATCCGTTATTTCATGAGGAACAGGACGGAGCGGACACGATCGGCTGGCTTTCCCGCCAACCTTGGTACTGCGGCCGGATTGCTCTACTTGGCACGAGCTATCTGGGGAACGCAGCTTGGGCCGTGGTGGCCTCGGGTCAGCAAATCGCCGCCATGGTGCTGCACGCGACTCTGTCTGACGCTCGCGCCGAAACCTACGCGTTTGGAGGATTCACGCTCGAAGGATGCCTGATCTGGACGCTTCAGCTTACGCAGCCAGATCTCATGGGCACCCTGCCTCTACTGGTGGATGGGCAGCTTGCTCAAAGACGAGATGCCGCACCGGCGTTACCCGCTTTGGATTCGCTGCCTTTAAGAGACGTGGACCAATCTGCGTTGGGCCGCCACGTTTCCTGGTGGCAGGACTGGGTCGAACACGCAGAACCCAGTGATCTGTTTTGGAAGCCCATCAACTACGCGAACGGCGTCGTGGTGGCTCCGCCCACAGCGATGATAGGCGGCTGGTATGATATTTTTCTTCCTTGGCAGATCCAGGATTATATCGCCATGCAAGCGGCTCATCGTCGCGCGTCGCTGACTATCGGACCTTGGGTCCATTCTGCCGCTGACGCGTGGGGAGAAGGCATGCGCCAGGCTCTTCCATTATTTCGCGAACGACTTTTCGATCAACCTGCACCGAGGCGCGCGCCGGTGCGCCTCTATGTAATGGGCGCGGAAGAGTGGCGCGAGTATGACTCGTGGCCTCCCCCAGGCCTTAATCCGGCGGCACTCTACTTCTCTGCCAATGGTGAATTATCCACACAACCACCGGAACCCAGCGAGCCCGACTGTTACATCTACGATCCTTCAGATCCGACGCCTGCGGTGCATGGCCCAAGGCTCAGTGGTGTGCGTCCATCAGGCGATATGGGCCTGCTCGAAAACCGTTCCGATGTCTTGCTCTTCACCGGCAAGCCCCTCGGCACCAGCGTGGATGTCATCGGCCCCGTGTCCGTGGAGCTGTATTTTCATTCCAGCCTCGAACACACTGATTTCTTTCTGGTCCTCTGTGACGTCAATCCCCAAGGTCAATGCACCAACGTTTGCGATGGCTACTTACGTGTTCGCCCCCATCATCCCGAACCCCTGAGCGATGGGATCCGCCATATACACATCGAATTTTGGCCCACTGCTTACCGATACCAGCAGGGGCATTGCGTACGTGTAATCGTCGCCAGCGGCGCCCACCCGCGTTATGCCCGCAACCTCGGTTCCGGCGAACCACTGGGCGACGCCGTGACTTTTCATGCAGCGTACCAACAGATCTTTCACGACCCTCGCCATCCTTCGCGTATTCTGCTGCCGATCAGCGAAGAAAGTTGGCAGACCCTAACGCGTGGGGAAGAAGCAACCGTCTAAATGCGACGAGGCGCTGTTCTCACGGCGGCTCGTCCTTCGATATCCTCCGATATCCATGCGGCTACTACGATCTGTTCAAGCCGCTAGGGG
Organism: Bryobacterales bacterium; assembly: GCA_963745995.1. Classification (GTDB taxonomy): domain Bacteria; phylum Acidobacteriota; class Terriglobia; order Bryobacterales; family Bryobacteraceae; genus Palsa-187. Next base: position 22,638 of record CAVUZF010000003.1, on the reverse strand, counting down.
TTTCGTCTTTGTGCCTTCCGCAACCGTTACTTGACGGACGGTCTTCTTCGCTTCCGGTACTGGCACTGAGACCTTCAGCACGCCGTCGTTCAATCCTTAGCCTGGTCCGCTTTGACGCCATCCGGCAATGGAATGGAACGATAGAACTAATGGACCGGGTGTTTCGGGGTATCGTTCCGAGCGTGGAGAGTGGGACGTGGAGCCCAAACGATCGACATTCAACAGCGGTCAATCATCCCTTGAGCAAGCGTTGGGCAGGTCTGGGTGAAATGCCGCAGATCGGGTCAGCCGGATGACTTGTAATCCCCCAACGACGTCCGAGGCAGGCAACGATCCTCTAAGAGCCAAATTGAGTCACCACCCAACTCAACTACAGCCGACGTGGACGGATGTTTCCTGGCGCTAGCCGATCGATACTTCCGTAAGGGCTCTAGGGCTGCGCAGTCTTGAAATGCTTTTGAAACCAGTTTCGCGCGAGCGCAGCTACTCGATCCAGGGCGCCAGACTCTTCAAACAGGTGGGTGGCACCCTCAATGATTTCAATTCGACGCTCAGTTCGGGCAGGCAGCTTTTCGATCGCTGAGTAATTGAGACCCAAGACCACCAGATCCTCTCCGCCGACGATGAACAGGGTCGGTGCAACCACTCCTGCCAGTGCTGCACCGGCGAGGTCAGGCCGGCCTCCCCGGGAAACCACGGCATGTACTACGATCGGACGCTCGGCCGCCGCGACCAGTGCGGCGGCGGCCCCGGTGCTGGCACCGAAGTATCCGAGTCCTAACTTGTTCAGATGGTCTTGGCGCAAAATCCAGTCCGTGACGGCCACCAGACGCTGGCCTAGCAAGGGGATGTCGAAACGCAACTCGGCGGTTCGCAGATCCACAGCCTCTTCCTGCTCCGTAAGAAGATCGATCAAGACGGTGCCGATTGCTCCTTCGTTGAGTACGTCAGCCACGTGCCGATTTCTGGGGCTTCGCCGGCTGCTGCCGCTCCCATGGGCGAAAACTACAAGGCCCTGCGTGCGAGTTGGCAAAGCAACGTCGGCAGCGAGTTCGATGCCATCGATGGGCACTTTTACGGTGACGTGCTCCACGGCTGAACTAGGAGATCTCACGAATTTAACACCAGCAGTTGAGGTGCCAAGTTGGCTGTCCAGTTGCTCCTCCATGCAGAGAAACACCGGAGGTATTTATGCTCGATTCCATTCTGCCCATTGTCACGGACCTGGTGCGTGATGCCGCTCGTCCTTTGACTGGATCGCCCGCAGATTACGATGATCTACTGAAATTCTTAGGCGATGCTCACTTCGTTCTGCTCGGCGAGGCCTCCCATGGGACGCATGAATTCTACAGGGAACGGGCGCAGATCACCAAGCGCCTCATCCGCGAAAAGGGATTTACTGCAATCGCCGTGGAGGCCGACTGGCCGGACGCCTATCGCGTGAACCGCTATGTACAAGGTCAGAACGTGGATGCCGATGCCGTCGAAGCGCTCGGCGGGTTCCGGCGCTTCCCCGCCTGGATGTGGCGCAACGCAGATGTTCTTGACTTCGTCGGCTGGCTGCGTAGTCACAATGACTCCCTGGCGCCCGGCTCGGTAAAGACTGGCTTTTACGGGCTGGATCTTTACAGTTTGCACACGTCGATCGAAGCGGTCCTCAATTACCTAGACAAGGTGGATCCAGTGGGAGCACAGCGCGCTCGTTACCGCTACGCGTGCTTTGAGCATTTCGGCGAAGATCCTCAAGCCTATGGCTATGCCGCGGGATTCGGCTTGAGTCCCACGTGTGAATCGGAAGTGATCGGCCAGTTGATCGAGTTGCAGCGTCGCGCCGCGGAATACGCCCGCCGTGACGGGCGGATAGCGGCCGAGGACTTCTTCTATGCCGAACAAAACGCCCGCCTTGTGAAAAATGCCGAGCAGTATTACAGGACCATGTTCCGCGGCCGTGTTTCCTCGTGGAACTTGCGTGACCAGCACATGGCGGAGACGCTCAGCGCCCTGATGGAACACCTTGCTTCTCAAGGCCGAACTCAGCCCAACCACGACACGAAGGTAGTGGTCTGGGCGCATAATTCCCACCTTGGCGACGCGCGTGCGACACAGATGGGCCAAGCCGGAGAGTGGAATCTCGGACAACTTGTCCGGCAAAAGCATGGCCCGGAAAGCGTCCTGGTGGGTTTCAGCACGTATACGGGGACAGTGACGGCCTCGTCGAACTGGGGTGATCCGGCCGAGCGGAAACGAGTGCGTCCGGCGATGCCGGGCAGCTACGAGGAACTATTTCACGGCGTTGGGATACCAGCATTTGCGCTCACCCTGCCGCCCGACAGCAATGTTGCCGGAGGATTGCGAGAACCCCGACTCGAGCGGGCGATTGGTGTCATCTATCGTCCTGAGTCGGAGTTTGCTAGTCACTATTTCCATGCGAGCCTTTCCGATCAGTTTGACGCGGTCATCCACTTTGACCAGACACGAGCCGTCGAACCACTGGAATTAACCGCCGAGTGGGGTATTGGCGAACCGGCTGAGACGTTTCCTTCTGGAGTGTAGGCCGTTGAGAACGGACAGAGGATGATTTATGTTTTCCAAAATACTTTTTCCAGTGGACTTCTCTAAGCGTTGCGAGGAAGCTGCCAAAACGGTCCGGGCGATGGCGGCGCAATTCCAATCCGAGGTTACAGCACTTAACGCACTCGAAGTCGCATCCGCGAATAGTGAGTACGAGAGTCTAGTCGCAAGAGCCCGCGAGAAAATGGACCAACTCGTGGCCCGAGGACTTCGTGATTGCCTGGTGGTCCCTTACTTTGAACGAGGTGATCCGGCGCAAGTCATTTTCAGTTATGTGCGCAACGGGCACTTCGACCTTGTTATGATGCCGACGCATGGTTACGGTCCGTTTCGCCGATTTCTGCTGGGTTCCGTGACAGCGAAGATTCTGCACGATGCCACTTGCCCTGTGTGGACGAGCACACATCTGGAAACTGAGTCGGCGACCAGGAATGTGAGTATCCAAAAGGTGCTTGGCGCAGTTGACCTTGGCCCACGCAGTTCCGTGGTGTTGCAACTCGCCTCACAAGTGGCCGAGAAGTTTCACGCACGTCTGACCGCGGCACACGTGATTCCAATCTCCAGCCCGTTCATGGAGGGCTATTGGATTCAGAACTGGCGCGAGGAAGCGCGAAGGGGAATCGCGGAGCAAATTCAAAAGCTGCTGCCTGGCGGGAGCCCTGCGACAGAGATAGAGGTCCTGGAAGGGTCGCCGGCTGGTACGCTCAGCGAGGCCGTAAAACGTCTAAACGCCGACCTGGTGGTGATTGGCCGTAGCCGCGCCTCCGAGGCCGGTGGGAAGTTAGGCGCCAATGCGTACGCGATCATTACACGCTCGCCCTGTCCTGTTGTAAGCATCTAAGCCGTACGAACGCAGTCTGTCTACTGGTTCGATAATTCTTGCAACTCGGTGCCTGGAGGCTGGTTAAGAATGAACCTCTCTGCGGTCACATCCGCTGAGTTGACCTTCAGGTTGAGTACGTTCAACACGACTTCGTAATGATCCTGCGGGCGCTTGATGTCAATCTCCGATGGATACGGAACTCCAGCGTAGTCTTTCCAACCTGAGTACTTGGTATCGCTCAGCACACTGCCCGTGGAGTCGAAAGTCTTCTGCCGTACAATCTCAAGATTGTGGCGGTCGAAATGGAGTGTGCGGACAAGCCAGGGTTCGTCGGTGCCACGCCGAATGATCAGGAGAATATAAACCGCTTCACGCTCGTTAGTGTCCTCTTCCAGGAGCGTGATATCGGTCTTCGCGTCCGGCGGCTGAATCATCAAAGAAGTCAGGAACGCGACCGGCCGCAGGTTCTCCAATTGCTTCTTGGAAGTAGCGGGCGCATCATTCCTGCCCTCGATGAACCGATTCTTGCTCGGGATATGGATCCTAAACGTATCCGCGAAGGAGGTCATGTCGAAGACTGTGCTACCAATCATAGGGTCCAAGCCCAGTACGCGGATATCGTCTGGCTTTTTAAACAGGATATATCCGCCCAAAGTCGCATAGTCCTTGACCTCGCCCACATACAGACTGCCGACGGATGGCGACATCTCCATCCTCATGTCGAATGATTGGAGTGGGTCGGCGATGCGGTGGACACGCTCGATCAATTCATCCCTGGTGGCACTGATCAACGTAGCGCTCGGACGATAGCCCGCTGGCGCAACGACTCGCTTGCGTACAAAGCAGGAAGACATGGGAAGAATGCAAAGACAAACAAAGGCCGACCATCTGTATCGTCGATGGACGTGCATGCTCAATCGACTAGCGGCCGCCATGCGGACTCTCGCCGCGGCGCCTGCGGATTCGAACGACCGGCAACAATTCCTCATCGAGATCTGGTGGGACCTCCCGCCCTATCTCCAGAGGAAAGCACCTAGACTTCCCGATCAATCCGCCATATCGGACCGTACACACCAATGCGGGCTCATTTTCAATGAGATGGACGTAAACTTCCTTGAACTGAATTCCTATCGTCATGCCCTCTCCTTCCGCGCTCCTGTCTCGGCTAATAGGACAGCAGGTTGCGTTCCATTCCCCTCACTTCTTGACGGCCTGACCGGTAATAGAAGGTCGTGGAAACGCACGCGTCCTCCAACCGTTGTAGCATCTGACGGTCGGCTAGCTGATCGACGTGAGCCCCTTACGAAAGCGAAGAGCATGGTTCTTTTCGGCGCTTGCCAGCCGCTCGAACCAATCGGCAATTGTTGTGAAGCCCTCTTCCCGGGCGATCTTGGCCATCGTGGGATACACTTCCGTGTACTCTCGTGTTTCCCCAGCGATCGCGGATTCAAGGTTGCTTGTGGTTTTTCCTATCGGCAGATTGGTGACTGGATCGCCTTCGGGTTTTAGCCAATCGAGGTGGCCCTGCGCGTGGCCCGTTTCGCCCTCAGCGGTATCGCGAAACAGGCCCGCAATCTCAGGGTAACCCTCGATGTCTGCTTGCCTGGCGAAGTAGAGGTAACGTCGGTTAGCTTGGGCCTCGCCTGCGAAGGCCGTCTTCAAGTTCTCCAGCGTTTGGCTGCCTTTGAGTGTCGGCATCATTTATTTAGCGATCTTTGTCGCCTCTAGCGTTTGCTCTCCGCCTCAAGAACCTGTTCTCGCGCGATGAGTTTGGCAAGCTCATTCATTTCGTCAGAGAGCAGTTGAATCAAATCGTCAACCGAAATGATCCCAACCAAGCCGCCTGCGCGATCAACCACCGGCATTCGCCGGACCCCAGTCATTCGCATCTGTTGAACAGTCTCGAAAACGCCCTGATCTTCCGCTACGGTCACCAAGTCCCGCGCCACGAGATCTCCAACTGTATAGACTGCCGCATTTAGTGTCGGCGCCACCACGCTTACGACAATATCCCGGTCAGTAACGATCCCAACCGGAACCTTGCCACCGTTGGCTCCCTCCACCACTACCACCAAATCGCCGACATGATGTCGACGCATCAAAACGGCAGCTTGCTGAACTGTTACATCCTTAGTGGCGACCACAACATCACGAATACAAACATCACCGATCGGCATGGCATTTACTCCTTCAAATGGTTCTGCACGCGAGAGGCCAGGACAGATGGGAATCGATTCCCCTGCCCAGACCAGTGTTTGTTGCCTCGTTGCATCGCTGGCCCAACAGAATCGAATTGGACTTTCAATCCAATGCGCTCCCTCGACGGGTCCACTTGCGTGTTATCACGCAGGCCCACTTATCGCATCCATGCCATAGAAGGGCAATCGGAATCCGCTTCTGGCAAATACCCAATTGGCCTGCGTCGTGCAAGTTGCTTACTCGAAGGAGCGGGAGGAACAAATGAAAACCTTGAATTTCGCGGCAGCCAGTTTAGCCATAAGCTCGGTATTCGCAGTTGCCCAAAATAAGGCCCCTGTTAGCGAAGTTCCGGTGAGAATGGTAGTCACAGTCGAAACTCACGAAGGCAAGAATATGCCGGCGCTTGACCGTGAAGACATCATGGTGTTCGAAGGAAAGGATCGCGCCCAAGTTACTGAGTGGATGGCTTTTCAAGGAGACCGGGCCGGCCTGGAACTGTATGTGTTAGTGGATGACGCGGTGAGTTCAAGCGTAGGCATACAGTTATCGGACATTCGCCGCTTCATTGAACAACAACCGGCGGCAGTGGCAATCGGGATTGGCTACTTGCGAAACGGGATCGTCGAAATCCGGCAAACTCCGACTTTGGATCATGCCAAAGCCACCGTAGCACTCCGAATTCCCATGTCTTTGATCGGGACTACGGCAAGTCCCTATCTGTCCTTGAGCGATCTGATCAAGCGTTGGCCGGCCGGTTCAATGCGCCGCGAGGTGCTCATGATCACCAGCGGCGATGACCCGCCGGGGGGAATCGGCCCATCGAATCCATATGCCGATGCCGCGACCGAGGACGCACAGCGCTCCGGCATCGTTGTCTACGCCATTTATACACCGGGGATCGGGCACGCGGGCCATAGCTACTGGCGGGCCAACTGGGGTCAGAACCACCTCGCGCAACTTGCCGAGGAAACCGGTGCTGAGGCTTATGTGATGGGATTCGGACCACCGGTTTCATTCGCACCCTATTTGGAAGATTTGGCGCAGCACTTGTCTCATCAATATCTTCTGACCTTCTTGGTGAAACCCGACAAGAAGGCCTCCTTCCAGTCCATCAAACTTCGGACTGAAGTGCCGGATGTGGAACTCATCGCTTCGCATCGAGTCTATGTTCCGGCTGGACGTTAGGGGAATGGAGCTTAACCGGAGATCGTGAGCGGGCCCGCTCGAGATACGCAGACGGCGGAGAGCGTTCACGCCATCCCACGCAGCGTATGGGCGCTCGGTTTCGTCAGCATGTTCATGGACATCTCTTCCGAGATGATCCACAGCTTGCTACCGATCTTTCTGATGTCGGCGCTTGGCGCTGGCGCAACGGCAATCGGCACACTGGAGGGCGTCGCGGAGGCAACCGTTCTTGTAGTCAAGATTTTCTCGGGGGCACTCAGTGATTGGCTCGGCAAGCGTAAGGTGTTGGCGCTTGTAGGATATGGCATCGCGGCACTCACCAAACCGCTTTTCCCAGTCGCGGGCACATTTAGCGTCGTGTTCGCCGCGCGGCTTATCGACCGGGTCGGCAAGGGCGTCCGCGATGCGCCCCGAGATGCTCTAATCGCCGACCTGGTCCCCGAGCAATTACGGGGTGCAAGCTATGGACTTCGCCAGAGCCTCGACACTATCGGCGCAGTAGCTGGTCCGCTGGCTGCCGCGTTTCTGATGCTAACCAGCGGCGGCAACTTCCGTTTCGTGTTTTGGGTCGCCGTCCTACCTGCATTCATTTCTCTGACCGTCCTGGCCGTATTTGTACGCGAGCCGCCAGCGTCCTCCAAGCCGCCGGCGTTACGTGCACCACTGGGGCCCGTGTTTAGCGCCTTCCCGCCGGCCTTTTGGTCCGTGGTCATCATCGGGGCAAATTTGACGCGGGGAACTGCTTTTGGTCTCTTCAATCTCGTGAGCGGAATAGCGCTCCTGATATCCAGCGTAGTGGCAGGCGAGCTGTGGGACCGCGTGGGCGCCCCAGCCACTTTCTATGCCGGTGCGGGCTTCGCAGGGCTTGCCCTGCTAGGTCTACTCCAGCAGATCCAGGCACAGCCCAAGAGTTCCGGCCCGCCGGTCGCCGCGTAGTGCAAAGGGAGTAGCGGGTGCCCTCACATGGCGTTCTTGCGCCCAACAACGACGCTCAGCAGAAACAGGCTCACGCCTAATAAGATGATGGATGGGCCCGGCACAAGCCCGAAAGCGCCAGCCATCCAGACGCCTACGACGGAAATCGCGCCGCCCAGCAACGACGAGACGATCACGTATCCGCGCATACTCCGGGAAATGTTCTTCGCAATGGAGGCCGGGATGATGGTGAGCGCGCCCATTAAGAGCGTTCCAACCAGCTTGATTCCCAACGCCACGATCATCGCGAAGACCAGCAACAGCGCCAAGTTGTAGCGGCGGCCCAGGCCATGCACCTGGGCCAGATCCGGGGAAATGATCAGGAACACAAAGCGCCTCGCCAAAACGAAGCAGAGCACGGACAGTACCGCCGCACTCGACAGGATCGCCAGCAGGAACGGCAGTGAGAGCACAGGGAAGGTTCCGAACAGTGACTCGATGACGTCGGCGTTCGGGATGATCAGAATGCCGATGGCCAAGCTGGCGGTAAACAGAAGCCCTACGATTGCATCCGGGGGAATGCGGCTCCTCCCCTCAAGCCAGAAGATCAGAAGGGCGGCTATTACCAGGAAGACGACCACCCCGTAGAAAGGATCGAGACCATACATTAGGGCCAGCGCGATCCCTGGCAGCGCCACATGAGACAGCGCATCACCAACTAGTGCCATCCGTCTCAGAAGGACGAACGGTCCCACGCTGCCGGACGCGATTCCGACCAGCAAGGCGATCCAGAACGAGGCGTGATAGGGCGAATGCATGTTCCTCAGTGACCGGGGCTTCGCTCGTGGTGATAGTAGCCTGTGTCGCCGTAAAGGATCGTGAGTGCTTCTGGATTCAAGGCCTCGACCGGCGGGCCTTGGCAGACGATGCTCTTGTTGAGGCACACCACCTTTTGGGCGTAGCGGTAGACTACGCTGAGGTCGTGCGAGATGAGCAGGATGGTCATTCCGCGCTCGGTCTGAACGCGCCGGATCAGGGAATAGATCGTATCCTCAAAGCCGGAATCGACGCCAGCCGTGGGCTCGTCTAGCAACAACACATCCGGTTTCTGCAGCATCGCCCAGGCAATCAACAGCCGCTGCGTCTGTCCGCCGGACAACTCCCCGAGGTTCTTTTGCAGAATGTTTCGGTCGAGGCCCATCAGCGCAATCTCATCGTGGACTCGACGAATGAATGTTGCCTCGGGCCGCCAGAAACGGGGTGACTTCAGGAGGCAGAACTCCATCGCTGTAATGGGCGCCGAACGCTCCATAGCGAATCTCTGAGGAACGTAGCCGATTCTAACGCCGGGACGCCACCGCACCAGTCCCTCGTGACCAAGAAGTCCCAACAGCGCGCGAAACAAGACGGTCTTGCCGGCTCCATTAGGTCCGATCACGGCTAGTGCTTCCCCCTGACTCACGCTGAAAGAGACATCGTGCAGGATTGCGACATCATCCAGGGTGACTGTAAGGTTCTCCACCGCAAGCACAGTGCTTTCGTCCATCGGCGCACGCGGAACCGCGGAATCTTCCATTCGGATTCTCAACTCTGCCGGAAGGATTCCAAGCTCCAGGAGTTTTCTCGCGGGGACATTGCACCGCGGAGGAGATAGAAATTGCCGTCGTCCGACCGCACCTTTAAGAAAGTTGCATCCGTGCCGTGCCACTGATCAAGCACTTCTTCTACCACATGCTGCTGGCCATCCATCTCGAAGCGGACCGGGTCTTCGTCAGCCTCCCAGCCCCAATTGCATGCTACGCGGAGTGTCATCCTCTTTGAGTGTATTTCAGGTACCTAGCCTGCGTTCCGTCCCACTAAGCACTTTGCGATCCTTAGTACGGGAATGAGGCTCACAGAGCGCCAGCGCGCGATTCGTCTTGCGCGGTCCGTCCCCAATCAATTTTGTTCCATAGACGCTCGTGAAGGAAATACAGGCTGGTACTAGCAAGGTTAGTGGCGATCACCAGCCCAAGGGTCGTGTCCCAACGATGCGTGATGAGAAAAATCACGGCGAAATCGGAACAGAGAACCAGCGCCCGGAAAGTGATTGCCTTCACTAAGGATCGTCTGGGCTGCACATAGGATTTCATAGGAACCTCCCAGTTCCGCGTTCGTGGGTTAAGCTGCTCAAATGCTCAGAACCGGACAGGGTGATTCGCGAACGATGGCATATAGCCGAGACCAGATTCTACTCAAGGCTCCCTGGGCCCGGCCTCGGCCAACCACGATCAGGTCCGCCTCTTTTTGAATTGCTTCCCGGCAAACGCAGTCAGCGGTCATGCCATCGATGCAGGTATGAGAGGCTTCGATTCCCAGTTTGTTCTTCAATTCCTGAAGCCTCTCATTATCTGCATCGATGAGCTCTTGTTTGAAGGGAGTAAAATCAGCGTCGAAGCTAGGAGGCGGAACTTCCACCACATGCACCAGAGAAAGGCGGGAGTGGTAAGAGGCGGCCAATGCCGCCGCCGTCATGACGACGGCCTCGGTCTCATCGCTGAGATCTACCGCACAAAGAATGGAGTTGTACGAATTGCGGTGGGGGCGACTGTCAACCATTCGACCGGCTCCGGTCCAGACGGCGGCACTAACGTCATGAAGCACCTTAGCCGTGACAGAGCCGAGCAGTAAGCGCCGCACCGGTCCGCGACCGTGCGTCGGCATCATTACTAAGTCCGTTCCTTGATGTTGCACTGCTTTATCAATGACTCTTCCGGGCTCTCCTTCTTCGATGATGCAGTCCACGTGCAGGCCGGGAAACATTTTCGTCGCAAACTCCTGCAATTGCTGCTCTTCGCGCCGTCGAACTGTTTCTGGCCAATCTAGGTCCGCTACGGCCAGTTCCGTGTATGGAAGGGCACCAACTCCATATGCGTGAATCAACGTCGGTTGAGCAGAAAAATGTCCGACCATCTCTAGGACGTAGGGGACGATGGACCTGCAGTGGTCCGAGTAGTCGACCGGGAAAAGAATCCGTTTAAATGGCAACATAGTCTCGCCTCTTTCGCTCGCCTACGATACAAGCGCCGTATGCAAAAGCACCAGGTCAACCACCTGTCAATTCCCTAGAGTTTCCAGATAGTAACATACGCCCGTGGGTTCGGCTTCCGGCTTCCTAAAAGGCACGTTAACGGCCATTGTCGTGCTTTCGGGAAGAGTGCCAACCTTTGACTTGGTATCGCTGTGTGCGCTTATGGGCGTGAGGCACTCTTGCTCTTCGAGCGTGCGATTCCGGTGAGTGCGCTCCAATGGAGGAAATGCGATGAGTCATGAAGAGATTGCGGTCTTTACTCTCCAATCCGGACGAGAGTTTGGGGAGCGCGTATGCAGCAACCTGGAGATTTCGCTCAGTGCGCACGAGGAAAGAGATTTCGAGGACGGAGAACACAAGACACGCTCCCTTGAATCAGTCCGGGGGAAGGACGTCTTTGTCATTCAAAGCCTCTACGGCGATGCGGACCAGAGTGTTAATGATAAGCTCGCCCGTTTACTCTTTTTTCTTGGATCACTTCGTGACGCTTCCGCCGGTCGCCTCACGGCCGTGATCCCATATCTTTGCTACGCACGCAAGGATCGGAGGAGCAAATCTCGTGATCCGGTGACCACGCGATACGTTGCCGAATTGTTCGAAGCGATGGGACTCGACCGGCTTGTGACTCTGGACGTCCACAACCTGGCTGCATTTCAGAACGCCTTTCGTATCCCCACGGAACACTTGGAAGCCAAGAACTTATTTGTCAAGTATTTCGTGCCGCTCATTCACAACGAAGAGGTGGTTGTGGTTTCGCCAGATGTGGGAGGTGTGAAGCGCGCTGAGTCGTTTCGCGAGGCTCTCAGCGCGGCGCTTGGCCGACCGGTTACAGGCGCCTTTGTGGAGAAGTACCGGAGTGCCGGTGTCGTGAGCGGCGAGGCAGTGGTAGGTGACGTGGCGGGCAGAACTGCGATTATCGTTGACGATCTGATCAGCAGTGGAACTACGCTTGCCCGTGCTGCGCAGGCGTGCAAAGCCCGACACGCAAAGACCGTGTACGCCGTGGCAACTCATGGCGTCTTCGCGACCAATGCCAGTCAGGTGCTCGCTGAGGCCCCTTTGGAGAAAGTTGTCGTCACCAATACGATCCCGCCGTTCAGGCTCCATCCCGATGTTGTCCGGAACAAACTTGTCGTACTGGATACGACGCCGTTAATTGCGGAAGCGATTCGCCGCATCCACTCCGATGGGTCAATTGTGGAGCTCCTCGAGTGAGGCTGCGCGGCAAAGATAGTCCTTCGCCTTGCCAATCCATTTGGCGGGGTCCCGCACGTCAGGATCTTTGAGATGCCAGACTGCAATTTTCGCCCGCACAAGAGCATGGTGTTTCTTGTAGTAGGCCAGCAACGGGCTAGGTGGCCGATCCCCGGTTTCGCATTGATACGCATCCAGGATCGATTCACCCACCCACGGCGCTGCAAGCCGCTCGCATTCTAGGCTGAGGAACGCTAATTCGGATAGCGGATCTAGCGCCCGAAAATCCGCGTTGAACTCCAGGCAGTCGATGATCACCGGGTCGGGTCCAATACAGATGTGTTCAGGACGCAGATCTCCGTGAGCATCCACGATCTTGCCCTGTCGAACACGGTCGTCAAACATTCTGGCTTCCCTCTTCATGACGCTCATTTGATCCGCGCGAATCGACTCGATCAGCGCGGTAGGTAACGCATATTCTGGCCGGCACAACTCCATTGCGCACTCTGCGGTCGTAGTTTCCAGCCGAGTCGCGTATTCCGCAGGACTCCAAGGAATCTTCTTCGCTTGTTTGTAGAATCTCGCCAGCAAGACGCCAACCCTGCGGACATCATCGTGGCTAACCGTGCGCGTGCGGAGCGCTACGTCGAGCATTCGATCTTCGGGAAGCCGGCGCATCATGACGAGCCAATCTATGATCCGTCCCTCGCCACATAGCTGCAGCCGGCCGTGGGGATCGCTCACCAAAGGAACAACGCCCAAATACACGTCCGGCGCCAGCCGCCGGTTCAATTCGACCTCAAGTTCACAATCCGCCTTTCGAGCTTCAACCGTGCTGAAATCGAGGTAGTCGTAGCGCGCGGGTTTCTTCAATTTCCAGACATGCCGTTCCGTCAAGAATAGCCAGGACATGTGCGTTTCCGTCCGCTCGACGCGGGTCGGCCGGCCCGCATACGCTTCGGGCTTACTTAGGAAAGCCACTTTTTCATTGATGCCCAGTTCAGACACCGCTGGCAGCCTTCACAACGCTATCGTGGATGGTTCCGTTACTCGCGATGATCCCGTTAAGGTGGCGGAGCTCGGGAGTGTTGTAGACCAGCGGCATTCCCTTCAGATCCGTCATCCGCCCACCGGCCTCCCGGAGTAGCGCGGCTGGGGCACACGTGTCCCACAGCGATGTACGCCCACTCATATTCAGATAAAGATGAGCGCGTCCCTCACAGATGAGTCCTACCTTGAGCCCGATACTACCCGATCGAATCGATTGGGTGATTCCGAGGCGACTGCACACCGCATCAATCGACGGCGAATGGTGCGATCTACTCAGAGCGATTGTCACGAACCGGAGATCGACCTCGCGGGATACGCGCAAAGGAAGCATTTTACCTTGCTTCTTCAGGACTGCACCGAAGCCATCGGCCGCGCAATACAGCTTCTGTGTTGCCGGGTGGTAAATGACTCCCAGAACAGGTACTCCTTCCATTGCAAGCCCGATCATCACTGCGAATTCGCTGCGATGCTCGATAAACTCGCTGGTCCCGTCCATGGGATCGATAATCCATACGCGCGATTTTCGACAACGGCCAGGATCGTCGGGCTCCTCCTCTGAGATGATCGCGTCATTGGGGAAACGGCTTCTGAGCCCGCTGATCAGAAATTCACTTGCGAGACGATCAGCCTGCGTTACCGGATCGCCAGCTGTCCTTCCACTCTACTTCCGGGGAGGGTTCGTAGTGCTCAAGAAGGAGTTGTCCTGCGCTCACCGCAAATTCGCTAGCCGCGTCGAGTTCCTTTCGCATAGTTCTACCCCATGCGGGACTTGGCACAATGATTCCCTTCACCCAGACTGTTTGCTGGGCGATATCACTCACCTCCCTAACCACTCGCCACGTGGCATTGCCGTGGAGGCTATCAATGCCACGTGCACGTAACATACCGAAGGCACCTGATAGGGGCCATAACGCCTTGGCGCTTGCCTTGCAGCCGGTATTAATGAGTCCATGCTATTCGAAGGTTCAAACCGACCGTCCGGCCTAACCCTTGCTGATTATTTCGCGCAGTTTGCCGAGTCTCACGTACTGTATCTTCAGCACGACGATGGATACCGGAGTTGGTCCTATACCTACGCTCAGGTGGGTGCCGCTGCATGTAACTTTTCGGCCAGGCTGCAAGCCGAGGGCATCGGTAAAGGCGAGAAGATCATCTTTTGGTCAGAAAACAGGCCGGAGTGGGTGGCCGCCTTTTGGGGGTGTATATTCGCCGGGGTGATGATTGTTCCCATCGATTATCGTGCTTCCGGCGACTTTCTGCGGCGTGTGCACGAAAGGGTAGGCGCCCGCGCCATTCTCATTGGAGACGAGGTCGCTCTTCAGGGGTGGGAAAAGCCGCCAGCCGTTTGGCGGCTTTCAAATTTGGACTGGACGGATCGTGGTGTCCCACGACCGACGGTGGAGCTCCAGCCGGACGATATTGCCGAAATCGTCTTCACCTCAGGTGCTACGGGTGAACCCAAGGGGGTCCTGATCAGCCATCGCAACATCCTGTCGAATCTGGCTTCTCCCGAGATGATCATCACCAAGTACGTGAAATGGTTCCGCCCGGTATTTCCTTTGCGGTTCCTCAGCCTAGTTCCTCTCAGTCACATGTTCGGTCAAGCATTGACCATGTTCCTGCTACCTCTGATCCCGGGCGTCGCCGTGTTCATGCGCGGCTACAGCCCTCACGAAATTGTACGGCAGATTCGAAGCCGGCACGTATCGGTCGCAGTGGTTGTGCCCAAGCTCCTGGAGGTTCTCCGCGAGCATGTACTACAGCAGTTTCCAGAGGCCGCAGCGCCGGCTCCGCCCGGCACCCACTGGACGCGGCGCTGGTGGAGCTACCGGAAAATTCACCGGCACTTCGGCTGGAAGTTTTGGGCATTCGTGGCCGGCGCCGCCCCGCTCCCGGCAGAACTCGAGGAGTTCTGGTCCAATTTAGCGTTCCTAGTCGTTCAAGGGTACGGGCTCACTGAAACGGCACCCATTGTCGCCTTTAACAATCCCTTCGCTGTCAGAAAAGGAACGGTCGGGCGGCCTGTTGAGGGTACCGAAATCAAGATCGCGGCAGACGGTGAAATCCTGGTTCGAGGTGACAGCGTCACTCCCGGATATTACGGTGCAACCCCGGAGGCCAGCTCGGTATTTAGCGACGGGTGGTTACATACCGGAGATATCGGAGTCATTGACGACACTGGCCATCTCAGAATCCGAGGCCGCAAGAAAGAGGTCATCGTCACGCCCGAGGGACTCAAAGTGTTTCCTGAAGACGTCGAGCGGGTCCTCAACGCAATTCCCGGCGTGCGCGAATCGGCTGTGGTCGGCCGGGAGCATCCGCACGCGGTGGTTGTCGTTGAACGAGGAAAATCACCGGAAGAGGTTGTTCGCTTCGCGAACCAACAGTTGGAAGACCACCAGAAGATTCGCGGCCTCTCGGTCTGGCCGGGTAACCGCTTGCCGAGAACCCCGGGTACTGAAAAGATCAAGCGGGGCGAGATCCAACGTTGGGTAGACTCCGGCGCCCTAACGCCGCCTCTGCCGTCCGGGGATCCTTTGCTGGATGTCGTGGCGCGGTATGCGCCTGGCCGCGCCATTACAGAAAGCACGACTCTGGACCAACTAGGACTGACCTCTCTGGATAGGGTCGAACTCATGATTGATCTCGAGCGACACCTCGATACAAGCGTTGACGAGTCCGCTCTGGCCGGCTCCCGCACACTGGGCGAATTGAGCCCGAGTAGCCCCGACGCCCCTCCCAGTGACATTTCCCTGCTGGAGTAGGTCGTGGCCGGCGCGCATCGTCCGGAATGCTGCGCTATTCGCCTTGTGGCTGCCTCTGACACGTTTGTTTGCTCGCGCTCGGGTGAAGGGCCGGCAGCACTTGGCGACACTGAGCGGGCCCGTCATCTTCGCGTCGAATCATCAAAGCCACATGGACACGCCCTGTATCCTGGCGGCTCTCCCCGCGCGATATCGCTATCGGGCGGGCGTGGCAATGTGGAAAGAATTTTTCGAGGCGCATTTTCACCCCGAACGGCATGCGAAGCTGCAATGGTTCGGGAACAGCTTGCTGTATTGGATTCTGGCATTGTTCTTCAACGCCTTTCCTTTGCCCCAGACCGAAACCGGCGCCAGTGGATCGCTGCGGTATCTCGGCGACTTAGTCAGCGAAGGATGGTCCGTTCTCTTCTTCCCCGAAGGCGAGCGAACCGAAGCCGGCGAGATCCACTCGTTTCAACCCGGCATAGGCCTCATCGCGTCCCGGTTGCGCGTGCCGATCGTACCCGTCAGGCTGCGTGGAGTCGAGAAAATCCTCCACCGCGGCCAGCACTTCCCAAGGCCGGGTCCAGTCGACATCGCTTTCGGACAGCCGTTGCGCCTTAGTGGGGAAGATTATCCCGCTCTCGCAAGACAGGTGGAGGAAGCCGTCCGAGAGCTATGAGTTAATCTTTGATGCGAATCAGTGGCTCGATCCGGGCAACGCGCCGTGAGAGCTGCATTGTCCCAACCCCGCCACCATAGAACGGCCAACGAACGAAGTCAGGAAGGAATAGAGGAAGCGAAGTGGCCGCCGACATGCACTGCAAGACAAGGAGACACGAATCCTCAGGAGGCTATTATGATCCGGCTTCCATTTGCCGATCGCGCCGAGGCGGGGCGTCTGCTGGCCGCCGAACTCGTTACCTATAAGCTGCAAGGGGATGTAGTCATCTTGGCGCTGCCTCGGGGCGGCCTTCCCGTGGGGCTGGAAGTCGCCAAGGCCTTAGCTGCGCCGTTAGACGTTGTAATCGTCCGTAAATTAGGGGTCCCTTGGCGGCCGGAACTCGCAATGGGCGCGATCTCGAGTGGTTCATTTCAAACGCTTGATGAGGAATTGGTTCGAGCACTCCGCATTCCCCGCGACGAAATCGATGCCGTCATTGCCAGGGAGCGCGCTGAGGTTGCACGCCGCGAAAAGCTCTACCGCAGAGGCCGCCGAGCTTTAGACCTGCATGGACGGACCGTCGTACTCGTGGACGATGGATTAGCTACGGGATCGACTATGTTGGTCGCGGCCAGCTATGTGCGTAGTTTGAAGCCCCTTAGAATGTTGATCGCGGTGCCGGTCGGATCAATCCAGGCGTGCGAGCGCCTGAGGGACGAAGCCGACGAGTGCGTTTGTCTCGCGACTCCGGAGCCTTTTGCGGCAGTCGGCCAATGGTACGTCGATTTCCGCCAAGTGACTGACGCTGAAGTTCAGCGCTTCCTCGAACGGGATGGAGTTACCGCCTTCGTCGGCAGCGCAGCCCGCGCTTCAGACGCACTAGTTCCAACGATGGAACAGGCGTTACACTTAACGCCGCGCGAGTTAAGGCCGTTAAATTAGGATCTATCACATCCGTTCGAATCGCCCCATATATTCTGCGATGCCGAGCTGATGCTGCTGGAGAGTACTTTCCAGTTGCTTTCGGCGGGCACCCTGAGGCACCCCGAGAGCCGGGGTATCAAGCGCGTAAATCCGAAAGAAGTAGCGATGGGGTCCGCCGCGCTTGGGAGGACACGGGCCTCCATAGCCGGTCTTGCCGAAGTCATTCGTCCCCGAGCGAACAGCGTGGGGGGCTCGATAGTGTTCAGGCAGCGAGTGGATGGCACCTGGCATATCCCACAATAGCCAGTGATTCCACGTTCCCGCAGGCGCATCTGGGTCATCCATCACAAGAGCGAAGCTTTGCGTTCCGGCTGGCTCCCCAGCCCAAACCAGCGCCGGCGAGATGTTGTCACCCTCGCAAGTGAAGACACTCGGAATAGCACCGCCATCGGCGAAGGCGTGGATCTTGAGTGCAAACATGTTTCCTTATTCCTTCGACCTCGTCAATACCGGTTTACTTCGCAACAGCTTGACTGCGGCAGCCGTTTTAGCCTGCTTTCGCGGATGTACAATGTTTACGGTGCTCGCCTGTGGCCCCTTATCCCCCATCTCCTCGGCAAACCGCACGCGTGTGCCGACACGAAGCCGGTCGAAGTGGCCATCAAGGACACTTGCCTTATTGAAGTAGATATTTCGGTCGTCCGTAGTCTCCAGGACGCCATACTCCTCATCAGGGAAGATCTCCGTCACCTGCCCCTCGGAGAGCTTCGGCTTGTCCTTTATAGCGCCAACTTGACGGCGCGAGTAGTCCTGTAGACGCCGGCGCATTTCATGGAAGGCTTCGTGAATGGCGCGCTGCGGACTCTTCTGGAGCAGAGCGGATTCAGCTTCCTGCCTGGAATCTTCGACCTTGTTGTCCTGCAACGTTCCATGGACTGTGGGCGTGTGCTTCACCACCAGTTCACCGTTCGGCAGACCCAAATCAACCCGCACATGATAGAGTTTGCTGGATTCGGCTCGCTGCGGGCATTCCACCACCACCCGGCAACTGCTAATCCTATCGTAGAAGCGCTCAAGCTTGGCTGCCTCTTTTTGGATGATCTCCTCCAGACCGGCCACATCTTCAATGTTTCGAAACGTCACTTGAACGGGAAGTAACATGCGCGCACCTCCTTGCTAGTTCACACGGATTATTCGCATGAACCCTGTGCAGCTTCAGGGCCAAACCGATTGCCTTTGCGCTGATCATCAGGGGTACTGGGAGGGTACGGCGTAGCGCAAACAAGCAGCGCGAGCGAGTGTGGAAATCTGACGATGGGCTTACGCGTGCACTTGTAAGAGCAGAGTCTGACACTCATATAGCGAGGAGGTGGCCATGCTAGTGAAAGACCTGATGACCAAGAACGTGAATTCCTGCCGTCCGGAAAACAATCTTGCGGAGTTAGCGAAAGTGATGCGGAAGCAACGATGCGGAGCACTGCCGATTGTGGATGTCTCAGGAAGAGTCAGGGGCATCATCACAGATCGGGATATCTGTATTGCCCTTGGGATGAAAGAACGTCAGGGCCTCGGAGATGCGTGCGCGAGATGTTTCACCTCCGGGGTGCATCAGTTGCGGTCCCGACAACGATGTGCGGGACGCTTTGAGGACGATGGGCAAACAGGAAGTAAGTCGCTTGCCTGTCGTTGATGAAACCGGCCAATTGGTCGGGATTCTTTCCATTGACGACATCATCTTTCGCGCAGGTGGTGGGCGTTCGGGCCTCAGCGACCGTGAAATCATCGACACCATGAGAGCGATGCGGGAGGAGCGCATTCACCAACCGGATGCGGTCACGAAAGAGGGAGGCGATTCGCCTTCGCATATTAGAATGCCGATGAACTACGAGCACGTGAGAATCAGAAAATGACCTCAGCTATACACTACGACGGGCATGCATGGCAGAAGCAGCAAGCCGCCCCGGGCGTGGCGCCTATTTGAGACGACAAGAAGGGTGCTGGCGCACACCCGATGCGAATCGTAACGAAAGAACTCTAGGGGGAGCATCCAGATGTCGACGACAAAAACGAAGGTCCAAACAACCTTGCGAACCGATGCCGAGATTGCGAGGAACGTCAGGCGCAGAATGAAAGCGGATTTCGAAGTCCCCGATGATCAAATCGCAATCAAAGTGGCGGAGGGGTTTATCACGATCGAGGGGATCGTGGTTCGAGACTCTCAGAGGACCGCTGCTGAGGCCTGCGCGAGAGAGGTGAAGGGCGTGCGCGGCATCGTCAACAAGATTACGGTTGAACCCGCGGCTTCACCGCTCGAAGCCTAGTTGCCGGAGCGGGGTCTTGTGAGGCAATTTGCGCAATAGGAACGAGTAGTTGTGTTCAAACACCCAAGCCCTTAGCTTTTCGTAGCTTCGGGACCAGCCGGGCCGTATGAAACTTTGGTCCCCGGGTTGCAGTGTCAGCCGCATGGGACCTACTTACACGCTCGACTTTAGCCAGATTGGAATGCAGGACGTGCCGAGGGTAGGCGGGAAAAATGCATCGCTCGGTCAGCTATTCCGCGAACTGAAGCCGCAAGGAGTGGGTGTATTGGACGGATTCGCGACAACGGCAGACGCTTACTGGAGGTTGCTTGCGGAACAGGACCTCAAAGCCCGTCTAGAAAAGATTCTTAGCGGCTTTAACCCTGAGAATCTGGAGGAGTTGGCTCAACGGGGTCATGCTGCTCGTACTGCGGTTGTCGAGACCCCTCTGCCAGACGAATTGAAGCAATCGATTCTGGAAGCCTACCGGCACCTGGTAGCCCGCCTCGGCCGCGAGCCCGAATTGGCCGTTCGTTCTTCCGCCACGGCAGAAGACCTTCCAGAAGCTTCTTTCGCCGGCGCGGCTGAAACGTTCCTCAACATTCGGGGCCCCGAAGGGCTTCTCAGAGCGGTACTTCAGTGTTTCGCTTCGCTATTCACCGACCGGGCGATCAGCTACCGCGCACGGCTCGGGTATTCCCAGCTGAAGGTGGCGTTGTCGGTTGGCGTGATGCCAATGGTGCGCTCTGACCGGGCAAGTTCCGGAGTCATCTTCACACTCGACACTGAATCCGGATTCCGAAATGCGGTCACCGTCACCGGCTCCTACGGGCTGGGAGAGTTCGTCGTACAGGGAGTCGTTACGCCCGACGAATGGACCGTTTTCAAACCAACGCTCGCCGACGGATACCGCGCGATTATTAACCGGCGGCTTGGCAGCAAGGAGGTACGCTTGGTTTACGGTCAAGGTACTCGTACCACTCGCAGCGAATCGATTCCCGATGAAGACCGCAAGCGGTTCTGTCTAACCGACGACGAAGTAATGAAACTCGCCCGGTGGGCCTGCCTGATCGAGCAGCACTATTCAGGAATCGCTGGCCGCAAACTACCGATGGACATTGAATGGGCGAAAGACGGAGTCAGCGGAGAGCTATTCATCGTCCAGGCACGCCCAGAGACAGTCCACTCAGCCAAGCCTCAGAGCGCCGCGGCCTCCGTGTATCGATTGAAAGACAAACCCGGGAAGCCGCTCGTATCCGGCCAAGCCGTTGGCGAAAAGATTGGCGCCGGCCTCGTGCGAGTGGTGCGTGACATAGCCCAGTTAGGCTCAGTACAGGACGGAGAAATCCTGGTCGCTCAAAACACTGACCCGGACTGGGAACCCGTGATGCGCCGCGTAGCCGCAATTGTAACCGAGCAAGGCGGGCGCACAGCGCATGCAGCGATTGTTTCACGAGAGTTCGGCATCCCGTGCATCGTCGGGACGGGCAACGCTACCGACCGCCTAGCCACAGGGCAGGAAGCCACGGTTTGTTGCGCGGAAGGCTCCGAGGGGCACGTCTATGCGGGCTGTTTGCACTTTGGGACCGAAACAATCGACGCAGCGTCGGTTCCGGCAACGCGAACGAAGATCATGCTTACCGTCGGCGATCCCAGCCAGGCGTTCCGTTTCTCTTTCATCCCCAACTCGGGCGTGGGACTTGCGCGCACTGAGTTCATCGTCACCAATCACATCGGTATTCATCCGATGGCGCTGGCGCGATTTCATCAGTTGAAAGATCAAGCCGCGGCCCAGCAGATCCGCGAGAGAATCGGGAACGAGGATGCTCGCGAATTCTTCATCAGCCGGTTCAGCGAGGGGGTAGCGCGAATTGTCGCGGCGTTTTATCCCAAACCAGTCATCGTTCGAACCAGCGACTTCAAGACAAATGAGTACGCACGTCTCCTGGGCGGTAAGGAATTTGAGCCCGCAGAGGAGAACCCGATGCTGGGCTTCCGTGGTGCGTCCCGTTACTACCATCCCGGATATGCAGACGGATTTGCCCTGGAATGCGCCGCGCTGGCGCGTGTGCGCAAGGATATGGGATTGGTCAACCTCAAGGTGATGATTCCGTTTTGCCGCACAGTGGACGAAGGGAAGAAAGTGATCGCAACCATGCGCGCAAACGGATTGGCACAGGGTGAAGGCGGCCTCGAAGTCTACGCGATGTGCGAGATCCCCTCGAACGTCGTGCTCGCCAGTGAATTCCTGAAGGTGTTCGACGGCTATTCGATCGGCTCCAACGATCTCACGCAGCTCACACTGGGTCTCGATCGAGACTCCGCGACCGTGGCGCGGCTTTTTGACGAGAACAATCCCGCGGTGAAACGTTTGATTGAGGATGCGATCCGCGCCGCTCAGCGCGCCGGCAAGCCGATCGGCATTTGCGGGCAGGCGCCTTCAGACTTTCCGGAATTCGCTGAGTGGCTGGTGGGGTTAGGGATTGACTCTATTTCACTAAACCCAGATACGGCCATTAAGACCGCTCTCTCAATCGCTAGAGTCGAGGCAGTTCCCGCTGATTCCGCGATCGCTTGATCCGCCGAAGCAAATCAATGCGCTCCGCCAACGGCTCGTTGCAGGATCCGAGTGAGTGACCTGTCTAGGCGACTTGGAACACTAGTTGCACTAACTGTGGAATCAATGAACCAGAAGACCCCGATCCTCACGACGGCGCTCCCGGCTCACGAGGGGCCCCTCCAACTTCTGAACCCTCATGAGAGGCTTAAGCGGGCATTCAATCGCTTGCAAGGTATCCAGCTGGTGCGCAACCACCGGCAAGATCGGTTCTTTGGAAAGTCTGCCGAAGAGCGAATTATCTGGCGAGAACTGCTCGATCTCGAGTTGCAAGATGTGGACGAACAGATCGAGCGACTATCTGCGGCTGCTGGCTCGAGCTAGCGAGAACACGATTCTGGAGCGCGTGTTCGATTTAAGCCGACCGATCGGAGGTCTGATT
>CAVUZF010000002.1:0-1062828 GCA_963745995.1 Bryobacterales bacterium | reverse complement strand
GCAAGCCGATGGAGGTTGGTCCGCTTGCCCGCATGATAGTTGGCTATGCGGCTGGACAAAAGGACATTCGCGCGGCCGTCGATGGCGTGCTCAAGAAACTGAATGCGCCCCCGCAGCGGTGCTTTTCTCCACGCTAGGCCGGCTTGCGGCACGTGCCTTGGAGGCGCAGTTGATCGTGACGGTTGAACTCGAAAGCTGGCTGGATAAACTGGCCACAAATATGGATCACGGCAATGTCGCGATTTTTAATCCGGTGCATTGGGACCCGGGCACCTGGCCGGCCAAGGCAACGGGTTTTGGCTGGCATGAAGCGCCGCGCGGCTCACTGGGGCACTGGGTTGAAATTCAAGGCCGGTCGATCAAGAATTATCAGGCAGTGGTGCCGACCACTTGGAACGCCGGCCCGCGCGACGCGAAGGGCAGCGCGGCGCTTATGAAGCGTCGCTCGCGGCCACGCCAGTCGTCGACCCCTCGCGGCCGCTGGAGATTCTGCGCACCATTCACTCCTTCGACCCGTGTCTCGCCTGCGCGGTGCACGTCATCGATGCACAGGGACGCGAGTATTCACTGCCCAGGGTGAGTTAAGGAGGAGCCCATGCATCCGCACCGAATCCAGATCGCCGGCATCCGGAACCCCCGATCGGACCGGTCGACGCCGTTTACGTCTGGCAGTATCCGATCCGCCTGTTCCATTGGGGCATGGTTCTTTCGATCGCGGTGCTAGCCTTCACCGGGTACTACATCCACGATCCGTTTATCGTAGGGCAGGTCAACTATCCGTTCATGATGGGCTGGTTTCGGTTTGTCCATGAAGCCTTTGGGATGCTTTTCATTGCGCTGTTTCTCCTGCGCTTCTTTCTGTTCTTCGTGGGAAACCGATGGAACCGCTGGAATCAATACCTGCCGCTGCACGCCGCCCAGTTCAAGGAAATGTTGGAGGTGTCGAAGTTTTACGCCTTCATGCGGCCTACGCCGATTTCCAAGATAGGCCACAATGCGATGGCGGCGTTCTCGTATCTGGGAATCTATACAATGGCGGTAGTCGAAATCATCACCGGGCTGGTGATGTATGACTGGCTGCGGCAGACCGCTCTTCTTCATCCTCTGGTCGGATGGACCCCCCGGCTGGTCAGCTTTCCCAATCTGCGCCTGATTCACTTTTTCCTGATGTTCGTGTTCTTCGCCTTTGGGATCTTTCACGTGCACCTGTGCATGCTGATCTCCCGCGAAGAAAAGCGCGGCCTGATGGACAGCATCTTCATCGGATACAAAGTGGTTCCCGTGGACGAACTAGACGAAGCCGAAAAGAAAGCTGAAATGAGCCGTTGATGACGCAGACGTGCAATGGCGTGCTGGTGCTGGGGTTGGGGAACCTGCTCTTTTCCGATGACGGCCTGGGTGTGCATGCCATTCGCGGCCTGGAGCAGGACGCGCGCGTCGCTGGCGGGGTGACGCTCCTCGATGGCGGAACTCAGGGACTGAGCCTTATGCCGCATCTCTCCGGCTTCCCACGGCTGCTGGTGATCGATGCCGTCGACGTGGGCGAAGCGCCGGGCACACTGGTACGCTTCGAGGGGAAGGCGCTCGCTGGTCTTCCCGGCAAAGCGACCGTTCATCAGCTTGGATTCGCCGATTTGATGGTCGCGATGCAGCTATTGGGCGAGTCGCCCGAAGAAGTTGTGGTGCTGGGTGTGCAGCCGATGTCCACGGACTGGGGCGCGGAACTCACGCCGCCCGTGCAAAACGTGCTCCCCGCCCTGCTCGATGTGGTGATCGCGCAGTTAGAATCCTGGGCTAACCGTGAAGCTCTCGCAGGCCGTTGATATACGCAAACGGGTCGAGATCCGTGGAGTGGTGCAGGGCGTGGGCTTCCGGCCCTTCGTCTACCGCATCGCCGAGCGCTTCGCGATCCGGGGATGGGTGCTTAATTCCTCCGGCGGCGCGGTCATCGACGCGGAAGGCGGTGAGGCGCCCGTCGAGCAGTTTCTGCGTGCGCTCGCCGACGAACTTCCTCCCCTTGCGCGCATCGATGAGATCGAGATCACGAATCTTCATCCCAGCTATGAGAGCGATTTTGTCATTCGCGAAAGCATCGTTCGCACGGGGAGATTCGCATTGGTGCCCCCGGACGTCGCCACCTGCGCGGATTGCCTTCGCGAGATTACAACGGCCGATGACCGGCGCTACGGCTACCCGTTCACGAACTGCACGAATTGCGGGCCCCGCTACACCATCATTGGCGACGTGCCCTTTGATCGCTCGCGCACCACCATGGAGCGGTTCCCAATGTGCTCCCGTTGCCAGGCCGAATATGAAGACCCAACCAACCGGCGGTTTCATGCCGAGGCCAACGCCTGTGCGGAGTGCGGCCCGTCATTAGCCCTGGTTTCGGCGGAGCAACTTGCATCCGGATCTCTGCCCAGGTTTGAAGCCGGAAAAGGCAGCCATGCGATTCTGGCGCGCGTCCAGACCCTGCTGCAGGACGGTGAGATTGTGGCAATCAAGGGTCTGGGAGGGTTTCACCTCGCCTGCGACGCGGCCAACCACACCGCCGTGAGCCTGCTCCGCGAAAGGAAGCGCCGCAGCGGGAAGGCGTTCGCTATCATGGCCAGGAACCTTGAAACCGCCGGGCGGCTCTGCGAGATCTCCGGGACAGATCGAAGCTTGCTGGCAGGCGTTTCCCGGCCCGTTGTTTTAATGCGCCGGCAGGGAACTGGTTTGCTGGGTGATATCTCTGCGAACGTCGCGCCAGGTACGGCCATGCTCGGCGTCATGCTGCCCTATACCCCGTTGCATCACCTGTTGTTTGAAGGGTCGCCAGGTTTCGATGTGCTGGTGATGACCAGCGGAAACGTAAGCGAAGAGCCCATTGTCAGCGTCAACGAAGAAGCCTGGCCGCGACTGCAGAGTCTGGCGGATCACTTTCTGTTCCACAACCGCAATATTCAAACCCGCGTCGACGATTCTGTGGTCCAGACATTTGAGGGACGGCAGTATCCGCTGCGAAGATCGCGCGGTTTCGCACCTGAGCCCATAGATCTGCAGATGCCGCTGCGTGAGATCCTGGCTTGCGGCGGCGAGTTGAAAAACACCCTGTGCCTGACCAAGGATCGCTACGCCATAGTCAGCCAGCACATCGGGGATCTTGAAAACCTGGAAACGATGGAATTTTTCCGCGAGACGCTGGGCCACTTGCAGCGATTTTTCCGCGTCACACCGGTGGCCGCAGCCCACGATTTGCATCCCAACTATCTGAGCACTCGCTTTGCACTCGAGGAGTCCGGGCTGAAGACCATCGGCGTCCAGCATCATCATGCGCACATCGCCAGTTGCATGGCGGACAATGGTCTCCGCGGCCGGGTGATCGGCGTTGCTCTCGACGGAACCGGATATGGCCTCGACGGACGCATCTGGGGCGGCGAGTTTCTTGCCTGCAGCTTCGGCGGTTTTGAGCGTCGCGGGCACTTACGCTATGTTCCACTGCCCGGAGGCGATAGCGCGGTCCGCCAGCCCTGGCGCAGCGCGCTCGCTTATTTGCGCGCCGCGTTCGGGTCCCAGGCTGCCTCCCTCGCGCTCCCGATTTTTGAGGAGATTACGGGGCATAGGATCGCTGTAGTCGAGACAATGCTCTCGCGGAATGTCCAGACAATTGAGACTTCTTCCTGCGGACGTCTGTTTGACGCCGTGTCTTCGATTGTGGGTTTGTGTCACGAGACCACCTACGAAGGGCAAGCTGCGATTGAACTCGAAATGGCGGCGTCGCAAGAGACCGGGTACTACCCGTTTGCATTGATTGGGCTGGATCCTTTTGAAATCGACATGCGCCCCGCCATCGTGGCGCTCGTGGAGGATTTCCAGGCCCGGATTCCCGTTGCTACGATATCGGCGCGTTTCCACTACACCATGGCGCGAGTAGTCGTGGACGCCTGCGTGCGAATCCGCGAATCGGATGATTTGAACCGGGTGTGCCTGAGCGGTGGTACGTTCCAGAATCTGCGGCTGCTCGGACAATCTGCCGAAGAGCTGCGCCAGCGTGACTTTGAAGTCTTCCTGCATCAGCGTGTTCCGCCCAATGACGGCGGCCTCTCGTTGGGCCAGGCGGTGATCGCAAATGAAATCCTCCTGCCATGATTCGTGGCGCACTCAGGCGGCGACCCATGGTCGGCGCTGCGGAATATCCCCCAACAGGTCCACATCGGTGCGTGAAGCGCTATCGGTGCATTTGCGGTTTTCGTTCCCGCCAAGGCTCCAATAAGGTAAGTAATGCGTTGGAAAACGTAAACAAAACACGACCTATTCGCGACCCGAGGCGACGGTCGCAGAAGCGCCGCGTCCCTCACTCCAAGAAGGCGTACTTGCATGGACACCAAAATGCCTGTAGCTAGGTGTGTAAACGTGCCGGAGCGCCAAAAAACGCGATCTCCAGGGCGGTCACTAGTAACAAGTAGTTGAGGAGGGAAAGTAAAATGAAATTCTCTAAATTAGTGCCAACGATGTTTTGTCTGGCGCTCTTGGGCGCTACATTTTCACCGAATGCCAAGGCGGACGCGTGGGACAAGAAGACCACGATCACATTTAGCGGACCAGTACAGATTCCGGCGGTTCACCAGCCGGGTTTTGGCGTGTTGCCGCCGGGAACTTATGTGTTCAAAGTCGTGGAATCGGGGTCCAACCGTCATATCGTCCAGATCTTCAGCAACGACGAATTGACGGTATACGCGACGATCCTGGCCATTCCGAATCTTCGAATGAGAGCCACCGATAAGACTGTCATCACTTTCCGGGAAAGACCGGCCGGCCAGCCAGAAGCGCTGCGTGCATGGTTTTATCCTGGCAAGGAATGGGGCGAGGAATTTGTCTACCCCAAAGCCCAAGCAATCGAGTTCGCCAAAACCAGCACCACACCCGTTCTCGAAATGCCGGCTAGCGTGAATGTGGAAGCTGCGAAACCAGCAGAACCGCAAGTCATCGCGGAACTGGAGCAAGCGCCCGTCACCGCAGTGAAACCATCCGGAGAAGAGGTGGAAATCGCACAAGCAGTGACGCCTCCGCCGGCTGCCGAGACGCTGGTGGCGCAAAGCACCTCGGCGCCAGAGCTACCGAAAACCGCCAGTCCACTGCCGTTAATCGCAATCCTTGGGTTATTTGCATTGGGGGGCGGCTTGACTCTCCGTTTAGTAGCAGTGCGCGAACGGTAAAAAGCATTATGGATTGTCTGGCGGTGCGGTAGTGTTGGAGTCTGACACAGGCCCAACAGCCACGTGCCAGTCGAAAGCAGAAGGGCCGTTACCGTGAAGACGAAGCCATCCTCGGACCGCGAGCACAACCCAACCAGAGCGGTTGTGCTTCCGGTCCTGCTTTTTATTCTCAGCGGATTTGCCGCTTCTCAAGTTGTACAGCCAAGCCACGATCGAGATCAGGAAAATTTCCGCATTTCGGTAGATGTCGACCTGGTGGTGTTACAGGCAACCGTGCGCGACCGGGAGGGTCACACGGTCATGGAACTCGGCCAGCAGGATTTTCAGGCCTTTGAAGATGGCCGGCTGCAAGCGATCCGTCTATTCCGCCACGAAGACACGCCCGTCACGGTCGGCCTGGTCATTGATCACAGCGGCAGCATGCGCGAGAAACTTGCGGATGTGACTGCCGGGGCCCAAGCCTTCGTCCATTCTAGTAACCCTCACGATCAGATGTTTGTCGTGAATTTCAACGAAACTGTTTCGTTGGGCCTTCCGATAGGGATACGCTTCAGCGATAACGCCGAACAACTGGGCGGCGCGATATGGGGAGCGCCAGCAATCGGCACGACGGCTCTTTACGATGCGATTATCGAGGCGCTGAGGCGCCTACAGCAAGGCACTAGTGACAAGAAAGTTCTAATTGTTATCAGCGATGGTGGCGACAACGCGAGCAAGGCCGGCTTGGACCAAGTGCTGAAGATGGCGGAACAATCGAGTGCCATGATCTATACGATTGGAATCTTCGAGCCGGACGATCCCGACCGGAATCCGAAGGTGCTCCAGCGCCTGGCTCAGGAGACCGGTGGCGAAGCAATCTTTCCCACTAGGCTCAGTGAAACGGTACAAACTTGCGAACGCATTGCCCGGGACATCCGTGACCAATACACGATCGGCTATTCGTCCCCGAACGCGAGTCGGGATGGGACTTACCACAAGGTTCGTCTTACCGCGCGAATGAACGGAAATGGGAACCTATCGGTGCGTACCCGGGCCGGCTATCGAGCCGGAGGAGCATTTCAGCCCAGCAGGGATACCAAATGAGAGTAGTTGTATCAAAAAGATCGCTGAAAGGAATATTGCGTTGGTCGCAGGGTGGGCTCTTCGTCTGCGCAGCGGCGTTGCTGGGTTATTGTGCGTTCGTTCTTGTGGATACTCGCGCGTTCCAGGACCGCGAAAGCAGTAATCTCGAGCGTTTGCTCGAAGAGCAGCGCGCCCTGGGCGGTGCCTCACTAGAAGCCAAGCTGCTCAGACCGCCAGAGATCCCGAAGGCTCCCGCAATGAGCGGACTTATTGGCCGCATTGAAATCGCCCGTCTTGGCCTGTCCGCAATCATCATCGAAGGAGATGATGGCAAGACTCTCCGGCGGGCGGCCGGTCATGTTCCCGGTACCGCGCTGCCGGGGCAACCGGGCAACGTGGGTATCACCGGACACCGTGATACGTTCTTTCGGCCGCTGCGAAATATTCAGCTTGACGATGTTATTACGCTAACCACATTGCAAGGCGAGTATCCCTACCGGGTTGTGTCCACGAAGATCGTCACTCCGGAGGACGTTGCAGTTCTGGATCCCACCGACGGCGAGATCCTGACCCTGGTTACATGTCATCCCTTCTACTTTGTCGGCGCCGCCCCGAACAGGTTTATCGTTCGTGCTGAACGAGTCAGAGGGTGATCAGAACTGTGTAACTCCGCATCAGATCGCGCCTCAACCTTTGACTAGACCAAAGCTCGATGGTGGACACTGATTCGCCGATCAGTGGGTGCCAGACTGCCGACTCCGTATTCTGTTTGGATTAAGCGATGTTAGCCAGGATTTGTGTGCACGATGTGTGCGTGGGTGCAAACCTTGTGACTGCGGATATCGAGAGCGGTTTAGTGATATCCAGCGATATTCCCTCCGGGGCGAAGCTGCGCCCAAAGGCATGGGTACGTCCAAGTTCTTAAAAAGCCTCGTTTTGTCAATCAGTTGAGCGAGAATCATCTACACTGCAAAAGTGGACTGTAGTCAATTTTGTAAGCTGTTACTTTCCTCGCCATACAACAACTGCCTATCTGTATTTCGGGAATAGTGCCGCGTAACGAATTCTGGTCAGGTGGGATCGCAATCCGCAGACGCGAGCACGTTTCTCGCGAATTATATGGAGCCAGCAGGAGACTGGCAAGACGTTGCCGCGGCTTGAGGGGAAGGATCATACTTTTCGTGTGAGACACGCGATCATCGAAAAACTTGACGCCGAACTGCGGAAGGGGATTGAGACTGAAGCGCAGGTCGTTTACGTGCTCGTCGAGATCAGAAAACTGATCGAGCATTCGGAACATCGTCCGCGCTATCTGCCGCTCCAGTTCTACTGCGACTGGGCACTTCACACCACACTAGATCGTGCTCCGGCACGGGAGTTCCTAGGCGAAATAAATGATGCGATTGAACGCAAGGAGACGAACGAACAGGTTGCAGCGCGAATCGGTCGAAAGTTTTCAATGGACGTATTCCGGGAGGAGTTGATCCATTTCCTCATCGACCATCACTTGCCGGTCGATCCGATCCGAACGTCGGCTCCATGGATCACATTTCTGCGCTGTTACCTGGAGGTGATTTCTGATTCTCCTCTTCAGTCTGGTCGGGTCGAGTTGAAACACGTCGATAAAGTCGTCCTCACTGTTTCCCATGACGTGCCTGAGAGCGTCTCTACAGGACTGGCATTCGTTTACACTTTGCGCTGGACGTTCTTCAGGGCCAAGGACGAGATGTTTACATGGGCCAACGAAGTGTACCGCGCTGGCGCGTCGAAGGCCGAGGTTCGAGCGAAGCAAACGAAAGCACGCCAATGAAGGGGTGCTGAAACTGGTTACGAAAGAGGAAATGGTTAATAGATCGCGCGACAGGCGTAGACGTTCAGGGCGTCCTTCGCGCAGACCTGAACGTTGTCCTTCACGCCAGTGCCGCCCGCAATAGTCCAGAATGTGAATCGCTTGAGTTGCACGTCGGTTGGGTACCAGAGGGCTGAGTCTGTAGGGCACCGGCTGCGGTGATACCAGACAGAGGTGTTTCGTTGCCGAAACTGGCATTTGAAGCAGCATTGGGGATGGGGTTGTTGTCTGCGCTGATGCTGGGAGGGCGGAGATCACAAGTGCGATCGCGAAAGCAAGAGCTTTCGTCTTGCGTTCGGACACGGACATTGAAATTACTTATTTGTGTTTCGGAGGGCTTCGGACTAGGAAGCGGGGGAAACTAGTTACAGTAAATCAGAAACGTCAAAACAGGTCAATAAGCCAGTATTCTGCGCGGATCGTCTTCGTCTGGGACGTCCAAATTAAGCGTGACGATATCACTAGCCAGCTCTTCCGCGCTTAGGGCATTATCAACCCTTAAAAGATAGGTCCACGGACTGGTGTTGTGCGTGATCCTACGCTCATAGAGGAGGGCAAGGAAATCGGTTGCAAAGATCGTGGAACCAAGAAGGTCCGAAAGTGCGCGCTCGTCCCACCCGTCCGGGCTGCCCGAGAGTTTCTGGCGTATATCCTCAAACGAGACGCCGGCAGCATCCAAGAAACGCTGAAACACTTCCACTGGAAAGGTCGTGTGCGCCAGTAGTGCGCCCGGCGTGAAGCTCGCCAGCAACACCGTCCAGTGCATGCTGACGTGGCCTTATCGTTATGGTGCTGATCGGGGTGAAGTAATCTCAGATGAAAACATGGCCGGATGCGAACTCACCCGGCCTGTTTTTTGAAGGCGATCCCTGCGCTAACAAGAATCACCTCAGTAGTGCCGATCCGGGCGGAATCCTCTCACTAAATAAGCCCGAAGAACCATCGCATCTTCCGGTTTCGAACGTACAACACCCCCGGCCTTAGCCATTTGGGCTTGTATAGCCCGCGATCCTTCGCCCATTCCACGAGTTCTGGGCGCGTGCGCCTCGTGCCAGCGATTAGAGGAAATCGCGTTTTATTCCCCCCAAACGCTTCGCGAGACTACTTGGTCGGCTTTGCCGTAATCACTTGTTGCGTGGATGTCTGACCGCCGCGCGGCTGATCACGTTGCATTGCGAATCTCACTAGTCCAGCGAGATTGTGAATGTCCAGCTTACGCATTAGATTGACACGGTAGGTATCGATCGTTTTAGGGCTCAGGCAAAGAAGCGCTCCGATTTCCTTGGCACGCTTTCCCTCAACCAGAAGACTAAAAACTTGATTTTCACGATGGCTTAAGGAGTCGAGGGATTTAGCCCGTTCGAATGATTGCGAGGAGCTGAAGATCCCATCGAGTTCGAGTGCTTTGAGATGTATATGCCACCGCCGAGGATCTGCTCAAAGGCCTCCAGCAGTTGGTCGGCGGGTCCGGATTTGAGCAGAAACGCGCTAACACCGCAGCGCAGAACAGTCAGGACGGTATCACTGTCTTTATGCGCGGAGAGCGCCGCGACGGATGTCTGGACGTCGGCGTCCCTTAATTTTCGGGGGATCTTGGCGCTGAACAAATCGGGAAGGCTCAGATCGAGGATCGCGATATCCGGTCTGTTCTCTAGAATCATGTGCAGCGCCGTGAGGCCGTCGGAACATTGCCCTTCGATCCGGTAGTTGGGCAGCGTCCGGCAGAGAGCCGCGAGCCCCTCTCGGATCAGAGTCTGGCTATCTGCTAGCAGGATTGAATAGGTCTTCGGCGCCGCTGCTGGAACCATTGGCAACTCAGGACCGAAGGCCTTCTAAGAAGCCCCAGTAATTGACTGCGCCATCGAGCATGCCTCATTAATTGCCGAGCCACACATAGAACGTGAATTTGTTCTGATTCCGGAACAGATTCCCGGTAGCTTACGCTCGCCGCGTTCTTTTTCGCATCGGGATACAAACCGCCTCGGCGCTTCGAGCACTCTATCACGGTAGAGCGCACTTCCGCCCAAATAGGTGGCGCCGGCATCTCCGGAGCCGCTGAGAAGCCTAGAATTCCGGATACCAAGCCCGCTCGCGCCGTCCTGCGCGATCCTCCGGCGTCTTTCGTCGGGTTACGATAACAACCCCAACGATCACGATCAGCGCCCCGATGATGATTGCAGCGATGCGCATAGGTCTAAAAATCCGGGCCTTCTCCTCCGACTAGAAGATCAGGCCCGAATGAGGGTGGATTAGCGTGTCTCGTCGGCATCTGAATGGACATAAAGACACCAACGGTAGCTTGGGTAAATAGTGCGAGTTCACGCAAAATAATCTCAGTTTTTTAAGATAGGCCGGGGAAGTGAAGTGAAGTGAAGTCCCGGCCCTCTTGTGAAGCTTCGCCAGCAAGACGGTCCAGTGCTGCCAGCGTAGCCCTATCCCTATAGTGCCGATTCGGGCGAAAGAATCTCAGAGTAAAAAACGGGGCCGCAAGGTTTGAGGTCGCTGCGGCCCGTTTTTGAAGGCGATTCCTGCGCTAAGAATCACTAGGTAGTGCTTATCTGGGTGGAAAATTCTCAGGAGAACCTTTGACGGTTTGCACTACTATTTTTAATATGGCTGCCGCAGGAAGACCGAATCCTACCCTTCTCGCCCTGCAGATAGAGCGAGCCAAAGACGTCATTTCCGGAACCGAGGTGTACACCATCGGCGAACTGGTAAAGTTGCTGGAAGAAGCGATGGATATTGGCGAGCAGGAATCCCGAGAATTGGTGTATCGAATTACTGGCTGGAAAGAATCGACCTAAACCAGCCCAAAGAAGCCCCGCATCTTGCGATTCTTCACGTACGGCACGCCCGGCTTCAACCAACGGGGCTTGCATGGCCCGCGATCCTTCGCCACTCGACTAGCTCCGGGCGCGTCCGTACTCCGGCCTTCTTATACGCAAAGTGGATGTAGTTCAGCACGACGGGTTTCTTGACGCCCAGCTTCGCCACAAGATCCTGCGTTGTGGCACCCTTCGCCAGCCACCCGATCACCCGCAGTTCCCGCCGCGAAAACACGGGATTTAGCGCGGAAGCACCGGCCCGTCTAGTTTTATTGTAATGCTTTGTCAAATGCATCATCCCGGATTTTCCGGGTCCGATATATCCCCGAAAAGCGCCTCTTGGCGACTAGTGAGCAATGAAGCCAGTCCTCCTCTGATGAAACGGAAGCTGGGCCCCAGCACCACCCATCACATTCCTTCGCGTCCGACAAGGGAGTGTGTAGGTGGCGCAAGGCGGTGCGGCTCGGAAGAAATTAATCTCACCGAAAATCCGGGCTAAGTCCAACGACCCCTCAGTTGGGCTTTTCCAAAGCCAGATAGCGTTCCCTAACTCGAGACTTGAGTTCTTGGAATTGGCTGAGGTCCATCCCCAGGGCTTCCGCTACCCTTGCAGCATCTTGCCTCTGCGCGTAGAACCGATTTAGAGCCTCAACTTCAAACGGCTTCAAACCCCTCAGTATTTTCAATATCTTCGCTAGATCGCGATCCGATGCGGACGCGTACGCCGTCATGATCCATCCTGTCGATTTGAATCGTCATCGTTTGCCTCCCTACGCTGCTCTGAAACTTCCTGAAGGCTGCGTAAGCCGCGGCTCAGGGTCTCAATCCAGACCCGGACTGCGGCGACACGAGCGATGCAAGAAGCACAGTAATCTAGGTATTCACGAACGAAGCCGTCTTCGACTCTACCCATCGCATGGAGTTCGATGAGGTCGTCATCAATCCACTTGCACTCGGCCATTGCACCCCTCTTCTAAGCCTCTGTCGTCGAAGAGGCTCTGAGGTCGGGCATTCGCAGCGTTCGGCCTACGTTGTCGTCGAGAATATCATGTCCCAAACCTTTTGCCACTGTCTTGTGGCATATTAGGAGACAGTTTACGACTTTCGTGGGATATTTACTGAGATACTTCCACCACATTCTCCACTTACTTCGTGGCATCCCGCTGCGGCTGTGTAAGGTTCACAAACAGGGCCGGCAAAGGAATGGATCTCCATTCCGGTCCCATCCGCATTCGAGAGGCTTCTGCTTTTTCCAGAACGCTGAATGCAATAAAAGGTTGGCGCTTTTACGCTGTCGCTCTGATCCTGATTCACTTCGACCATTCACGCACTCTTGCATCTCCTGCTTGCCCGACCTCACTCCATTAGCGTGCCGGAGTGGGCTCCTCCGAATTACCCACTCCGTCCGAGGCATCTGCACAACGATGACCTGACCTAAGTTAAGCGCAGGAAGTGATCTCATAATAGCGGTGTATTCCTGAATCTTCTGTCGGGGCAGAGCTGTATATAGGCTCGCAATCAGCCTACATAAAGAGACTTTTAACTTGACATAGCATAGGCAACCGTGCTAATTGTACTCTAACACTTAGGCTTAAGGCCTTTCCTTAAGCCTTTGGAAGTCTGCGCTGCCTCACTTTCAAGCGACCTGCGGTTACAGGCCGCGTGTGAGAAACGAGGTTCCATTATGCGCATCCTACTAGTCGAAGACCACCAGATTCTTCGCCAAGGGATCATAGAATGCCTAAATCGTGAGTTCGTTAAATCTGTCTTTGGCGAAGCGGGATCTATCCGAGAAGCCATAATCCAGACGCGTGCCTCCTGGGATGTGGTGCTTTTAGACCTGGGACTTCCCGACGGTAGTGGGTTTACTTTCCTTGCACATACCAAACGCGATTACCCTGCGACTAAGATAATTGTGCTTACCTCATCGACTGAGGATGATTGTGGTCTTCCCGCATTGCGCGAAGGAGCCGATGGTTTCGTGATGAAAACGGCACCCTTTTTGGATCTTGCGAAAGCGATTCGAGTAGTAACCGAAGGGCGACGATATTTCTCTCGAGACTTAATTGAACAAGTACTTAATGCCACATCGCATCGCGGAAAAAGCGGGTCGAAGTTTTCAGCTAGGGAGTTAGATATTTTGCGTTTGACCGCCGGGGGTCTGTCCACGGACGAAATTGGGCGCAATCTCAACATTTCTTCCAAGACTGTTGAGACCTATCGAGCACGAATCTGCCAGAAGTTAGAGATTCACGGATTTGCGGCATTTTTACGATTCGCCATCCTGAATCAATCGCATGGATATTCACGCCTTGTTCCAGAACTGTCCCGGACCGCGAGAATGTCACGTTAGGCCGAAAGGCCATGCCTTCGTTCGGCACGGTTCAGCCCAAGGAACTACAGCCCGCTGCATCCGGCAGCTCCTCGCGAATCGGGGCTAAAGCGGTCGAAGTCGGCCCTAATGGAATGCGAACTCAGAACTCTGGATACGAAGCCGATCCTCCGTCGTTCGCGTTAGCCAGTGTGCAAAAAGAGCGACCAAGGCCAAGGCCGCAACTGCGGAAAGTAAAACGACGATGTTCATATGCGCTTGTAGCGTGGGCTGCATGACAAGCGTTACCCCGCGCCAGTTGTCCACTCCGCACGGGAAAACCACTATCACAATTCCATGCCCTTAAGATATGCCGGGGAAAAGGATCTCAAACCCCAACCCCGGCCGTCTTAGTGAACCTCCGGCGCTGGCGTTAGCCAGTGCGCCAGAAGAGCGACCAAGGCCAAGGCCGCAACTGCGGAAAGTAAAACAGCGAAATTCATATGCGCTTGCAGCGGTGGCTGCATGACAAGCGTTACCCCGACGGGCCAGTGATCCACTCCCGGCGGGAACACTACTATCAAACTCCCATGCTTTTAAGATGGGCCGGGGGAAGTGAAACCCCGGCCCTCTTGTGAAGCTTTCGCCAGCAAGACGGTCCAGTGCTGCCAGCGTAGCCTTATCCTCATAGTGCCGATCTGGGCGAAACAATCTCAGGTTAAAAAACGGGGCCGCAAGATTGAGGTCGCTGCGGCCCGTTTTTGAAGGCGATCCCTGCGCTAACAAGAATCACTTTGGTAGTACCGATTCAGGTGGAAAGTTCTCACGTTATAAGATGGGCCGAGAAACGGAATTGAATCCCGGCCACCTTAAGCCTAGCCAGCACCTTGAGTCCAATCAGATGCTAAGCGATGGCGTACTTGATAGTGCACAACGGCACTCAAGACTCTCAGCCTGCCTTACAACTTTATGCGCCTTTTCATAACGACCAACGGCTTCGGCGGATCGACATGGATTTTTGCATCCACGGCGAGAACTTCGCTTAGCAGCTTAGTTATCCGCCCAACACCCTGATTTAGCTCCTTCAAGGCACGAAGGAGAGCCATTGTCTCCGACATTTGCATGCTGCCACGATGCTCTTACCTCTCAATGGTGTCAAGGGCTAGGGGTACTACTCTGATATATCTTTTGACATTAATCCGAAGAACCCCCGCATCTTCCGACTCCGCACGTACGGCACCGCCGGCTTCAACCACTTGGGCCTGCACAGTCCGCGATCCTTCGCCCATTCCACCAATTCGGGACGTGTCCGCACCCCAGGTTTCTTGTGGGCAAAATGGATGTAGTTCAGCACCACGGGGTTTCTTGACGCCTAGCTTCGCTACAAGGTCCTGCGTCGTTAGACCCTTCGCTAGCAGCCCAATCACCCGCAGTTCCCGCCGCGAAAACCCCGCCTTGCCGCTGATGTTCATGGCGGGATTTTAACGCGGGCGAAACCGGCCTGTCAATTTCTATCATGATGCTTTGTCAAATGCATAATCCCGAATTATTCTCATACTAAATTCGGTGATCGGCCAAAACGCTTGGGTGCTTCGGCAACCAATGTTATTTCAGACTCGTTGGGATATTCGCCGATGAGTATTCGTGGGAGAAGTCCTATCCTCGTGTATCTGTTTCCTTGGCATACTTGGATTCAGTAACATCGCACTAGGCCAAAGTGTTACTCTCTCTCTCGGATCGGGGCAAGGAACGCCGGGTGGCTCTGTTCTCCTTCCAATCACGATCACCTCTTTGGATGGAGCACAAGCCACGGATATTCAATGGACGTTCACCTACTCGACGGATATCACGGGTGTGACTGTTGTCCTCGGAAGTTCTGGGGTCAGTTCTCAAAAGTCCTTAACCTGTAACGGGAATCTATGCTTAGTGGCCGGCCTAAACGCAACTATCATCCCGGACGGAACTGTGGCAACGGCGACTTTCCAAATAGCCGCGAATCCTTTAGCCCAAACGATCCCCATTCAAATCACCGCCGTCGTCACGTCATCGCCGTCGGGTACTTCCGTTCCATCCAGCGGAACCGCCGGTAGCATAACCCTACCCATGTCTGTCTCTTTCAGCGCTTTACACTGCAGCCCTTTGACGATCAATACTCCGGGCACGAGCTCCTGCGCGGTTTCCTTGAGCGGCGCCGCTTCTGCGGGTGGATTCCCAGTTTCGCTTTCGAGCAATAACACCAACCTCACCGTGCCTTCGAGCGTAACCGTTGCCGCCGGACAAACCTCCAGTAGCTTCACCGCAACCGGCGCCCAAGTAAGCGCCAATCAGTCCGCAATTGTGACCGCGAGCGCTGGGGGAGTGAACCTGATCAATACCATCAGCCTGGTGGCCCCGGCCCAGATCAGCTCGCTGGCCTGCGCGCCTGCTGCCTTGAGCAGTGGTGTGTCCAGCACGTGTACGGTTTCGTTGAATAAAGTCACACTGGTTACAGTTCTTATATCCGTCGGCAGCAACAATGCAATCGTCTCTGTGCCTGGGACGGTGACGATCCCGGTCGGACAGAGCAGCACTATTTTTCAGGCGACCGCCGGAAACGTAACGAGTAGTCAGAACGCCATCATCACCGCCAGCTTCAACGGGTTAAACCAATCGGTAACGCTTAGCCTGAACGTCCCACCTGTGCCATCTGCTGTTTCTGTTTCGCCCAGCGCAAGCACAGGTACGACACAAATCTTCACCTTCGTTTTCTCGGACAGTCAAAGCGCCGCCAATCTCTCCACTTTCGCTGTGCTGTTTTCGTCATCGGTAACCTATCCCAACTCCTGTTTCGTTGTTTTTGATCAGA
The DNA here is from genome assembly GCA_963745995.1 of Bryobacterales bacterium. GTDB lineage: Bacteria > Acidobacteriota > Terriglobia > Bryobacterales > Bryobacteraceae > Palsa-187. The sequence continues at coordinate 1,046,738 of CAVUZF010000002.1, read as the reverse complement.
ACGCAGGAACCGTCCAACTCGAATGGGATAACGTTAGCGGCACAGACGCGAAGCCCATCATTTCCACTCTTACTCTGCAAAACAGTCAGTGTTTGATCGGAGCAACTACAGTCACGGCTTCAGCTCTCTCGGAAACCATTACGATGGCCGTCAATTTCGAAGGCGGCTTCATCGGGTTGAAGAATATCTACATGTATGGTGCAGACGGCAACGGAACAATCAACACGGGTTGGGTACAAAGGGGCGCCTATACGGTGGCCTTCGCGAGTGCTCCGGTGCCTTCGGCCGTTTCTGTATCCCCAAGTGCGAACTCGGGCACAGCCCAAACCTTCGCCTTTGTCCTCTCCGATAGCCAGAGTGCGAACAATCTTTCGGCGGCTGCTATGCTGTTTTCTTCATCAGGTGCCTATCCAAATTCCTGCTTCATTATTTACGATCGAACTCAGGGAACCATCCAACTGGAGTGGGACAATGTCGCCGGGGATAATGCACTGCCTGTTGGCTCCCCGCTGACTCTCGAAAACAGCCAGTGTGTAGTGAGCGGAACCTCGGTCACCACGTCGGCGCTCACAACGACCATCACTCTGACCGTCACCTTCCAGGAGGCCTTCAGCGGCCTTAAGAACATCTACCTCTACGGTGCCGATGGTAACGGCACGATCAATACCGGTTGGGTTCAAATGGGAACCTATACTGTGACCACAGTTAGCGCCCCGGTTCCCTCCGCCGATTTGGTTTCACCGAGCGGAAGCGGCGGTTCTGCGCAAGACTTCACCTTTGTCTTCTCTGACAGCCAGAATGCGGCGAATCTTTCCACAGCCGCCATGCTATTCGCCCATTCTTTGTCCTATCAAAACTCCTGCTTCGTCATTTACGATCGCAACCGAGGAACGATCCAGTTGGAGTGGGACAATATCACGGGCGCCGACGAAATGTCGGTTGGTTCTCCATTGAGCCTGCAAAACAGCCAGTGCACAATTAGCGCCTCTTCGGTTACGATCTCAGGCCTCACGAATACCATCACGCTGTACATCACTTTCAAAAACACCTTCAGTGGCCTTAAGAACATCTATCTATATGGTGCCGATGGCGATGGCACGATCAATACCGGCTGGGTACAATTGGGAATGTGGACCCCCTTCTGATATAGGTTCCCTAGCCGCTGATCCGCCGATTCTTCCGAATATCGAGTGTTGTCAGCCCCCGATGGATAGATTCATGACTGTATTAGGGTAGTACCCGTAAGCGCACTCCAATGCCAATGAGGCGCATTGGAGATTCACTGCGTTCCGGAGATGGACTTCTTGTTGGCGCAGCTCAGTATAGCGTCGAATCAAAAAGGGACGCAAAACTCGATGGGCAGTACTTCAAAGAGATTCAAATGAACTTAGGCCCAGCCCGCTAAGGGTGGTTCGGCTGGCCAGCGATATAGGCATACAATAATTTCTTACCCCGAGGCTGGCCGCTGGCACTCTTGGATTCAGCGGTCACGAAGACCGAATCGATTCCTGAGAAGAGGGTTGGGTCATCTATTTTCAATACCCATCGACGTTGCTCATGATCGTCGTCAGCCAGCGTTCCTAGGTTGCGCGCGAATTGGGAACTAGATTCCCGCGCACCCCACACCTGGAAATTAAGGTTCGCTGTTTGAACGCCGCTACCTGGAAGATCGAAGGCATAGAAAATTAAGGATTGCCCTTCTGCATAGAATACGCGCCCAAAAGCCTTCGGATTGCGACGACCATCTAAGTCGTTCACGTCTATGATGTGAAGCTTACGAGCACCCATGAGTTGTCGTACTTCGTTACTCACAGACATCAGTTGGCGCTCTCGATCGAGATCGCTACCTCTTCTCTCGAGATCTTCACTTAATTGGCGGATACGCGCCTGTTGTGTTGCCGAGGTCGCTAGAAAAAGATTTCGTTCGCGATCTAATATTTTGATTTGGGATCGCAAGTTCGCAACCAGTTCATCGCCCTTTTGGTTAGCACTGGCGACTTCGGACTTCTCGAGAACTGCCTCCTGAATTTCGGCAGAAAGCCTACTGTTCTCTTCTATGCGCCGCTGGAGCTCTGCGAGAACAGCCCTACTTTCCTCCTGTACATGCTGAAGTTGAGCGGAAAGCACCTCTACGCGTTGTTGTGCGTGATTGAGCTGCAGGCGAAGCAATCCTTCTGAAACAACTCTCTCTGTGTTGGTACGATCTAACTCGGCGGATTCTGCCTCGAGTTGCCTATGAAGCCCAGATAGCTCCGTTAGAGCTCGGCTGTCGCGTTGCCCTTGTCCAACAGCAAAAGCATTTGGCGAATTCGAGTGCCCGAGTCGTGAATAACTGCGCCGTAAGGTCACGCTCGCCGCCACCAACGCAAGCAGACTGAGTGCCAACACCGCTGTGGGCCATTGCCATGAGGTCCAACGCGACAATGAGTTGGTGGAGGTTTGCTGGACCTCCGGCGAGAAGAAAATTCCTTCCGAGCGCGCCCGATTCAAGAAGCGTTCGCGTACCGTTGTGCCGTTCCGAAACCGCGGAAACCTGAATTTGAATCGCGACAGCTCAGCCACGGTGCCCGGTAAGTCGTACGCAACTATCTGCAGGCATTCGGCGTGAGCTTCGCGGCAATCCACGCAGACTGCGAGGTGTTCCCGTAGGGTCTGCTCTTCCTCAGACGAGATTTGGCCGACCGCTGCTAGCGCACTCAGCATTTTGAAATCGTCATGATTTGACATGAACAGGGACCCCTTCAGGATGGTACTCCTCAACTGTATTTCGAATGTCACGCTTTTCGCGCAAAACTGATCTCAGCTTCTCCATTCCGCGATAGTAGTGGTGCCTCACGCTGTCGAACGATTCGTCGGTCTTATCTGCTATCTCGCGCATAGTCAGGCCTTCATAAAATACGAGTTCAATGATTTTTCGTTGAACTCCGTTTAGCTGATTCATTGCTTGGTTCACTGCACGTGCAGATTCGAACGGGCCGAGTCGCGATAAGCATGCAGGGCTGCCGGTTTCTTCACTTGGCGCAGAATGAAGCTCATGCGCGTCGCGACGGCTTAGATGTTGCCTCCGATTGAAGCTACGGCTATATGCATACTGCAGAATCCATACTTTGACTGTTCCCCTATGTTTGTTGAATAGTCCGGCAGATCGCAAGAGCTCGAGAAAAACGGATTGCATCAGATCTTCTGCCTCGCTCGCGTCTCGCAAAATGCGCGCTGCGACGTTCAAGACGAGGCGATGATAGCGATCAAATAGCACCGCGATCGCGTCGGAATGACCCTGTTGAATCTCGGCCATTAGATCCTCATCGGGCAAGGACGCAAGACTCGAATATCTTAGAGGCAATTTTGTATTTTCCTGAATCACGACTCCCTGATTTCGAAACTGCGACTGGCCCGAGTGCACAAGGAACTCGCCCAAAGTTCCCCGCAATCTTACACGATTCTTTGCCGCGAGAAAAGGGTTTACTTCATGAAACTTATCTTGCAAAATCACCAACCACGTGCCTGATCTACCCCAAAAGTATACATACCAACGTGACATTCTGTGCCAGCTGGGCGCACAAAATTCATGTGGTTGTTAGCGGTCGCCCGACCCGACCAATTGGCACAAACTGAGCCAAGCCGCGGCATACTACTACGTCGCACATGCGGCAAGCTAAGGGAGAGCAGGCAGGCCTTGGAATTCCAGCGATGCTGGACGTTGGCCCACCGAGAAACTGGGAGGTTCTGGTGCAGTTTAGACGAAGGTTCCTTGTAGGCATCGGATTACTCATAATCATCGTTGCCTGTGCAGTTGTCGGGTTCGCCCAAAGCGGCAGTCAGGAAGGCACTTCCAGGCAAAAGACGTGTAATCGGGCGTGCTTGGATGGTTTTCTCGATCAGTATCTCGCGGCACTCACTTCCCATGACGCAACTCGGGTACCCACCAGTAACCGGTTGAAATTCACGGAAAATACAGTGCAACTGAAAATTGGGGAGGGAGCATGGAAGACGGCGACCGACATAGGAAGTTACCGAATTAGAATCGCTGATCCCAGCGCTGGCCAGGCTGTTTTTTTCGGGGTGTTGAAAGAGGGCGGTAAGGCAGCGATGTTTGCGCTTCGGATCAAGGTCGAAAGCCAGCAAATTACTGAAGCCGAAACGATTCTCGTCCGCCCCACGCCGGGAACTCCGTTTGCTGTCGCGATTCCCAACCTGAAAACTGCCAGACCAGCCTTCGCGGAAGCGCTCACTGCGTCCGAGCGGGTATCCCGAGAAAAGATGATCGCAGCCACTAACGCGTACTACGAGGGGATCGAGCACGGTACCGGGAAGATAGTGCCTTTTGCAAAGGACTGTCATCGGATCGAAAACGGTGTTGCTCTAGTGAACAACCCGAACTACAGCTATGGTTTCGTGTCGCCTTCCGGGCGTACTCTTCCCAATTTTGCGGCCATGGGCTGCCGGGAGCAATTCGACACGGGTATCTGGGCGACCGACACTATTACGGATCGCCGGTTCCCTGTGGTGGACGAGGAGAGAGGTGTTGTGGCGGCATTTACGATTTACAATGGGCATGCCGCCAAAAGATGTGCCGACACTCCAGCATATGGAGAGGTCTGCCCCGGCCCTAATTTTAAACCCAACAGCTTGGATCTGCTTGAGCTAATGAAAATCAGGAATAGCGAAATTCACGAACAGGAATCCATCTGGGAACGAATGTCCGCCGGAATTAAGTCTGGCTGGTGATTGTAGGACCAATGCGAGGTGAAGCAGGACCCAACGTTACCAAATTCAGAAGGCTGGAGGTAGCCTTGAGGTTGAAGCTGAGTGGCTTTTTCGGTACTGGTGTTTTGGTCTCAATTGCCTTCGTGGTAATCGGGTTCGCTCAGACAGGGAGTGAGGGCAAGCGCACCAATCTAGGCTCTTGCAACCGAGTCTGCCTCGATGGGTACGTTGATAAATACCTCAATGCCCTGACGGCTCACGATCCTGGTCGGGCGCCTACGAGCATGATTGCAAAATTTACAGAAAATACCGTTAGATTGAAGCTCGGTGAAGGCGTATGGAGGACGGCGACCGAGGTCGGAGACTACCGCATCCGGCTTGCGGACCCTAAGTCGGGGCAAGCCGTGTTTTTTGGGATTTTGAAGGAAGGTCCCCAAGCAGACCTGTTCACCCTTCGAATTCGCGTCGAAGACCAACAAATTTCAGAAGTGGAGACGATCCTGGTTCGCCCCCAGCCGGGGAGCCCGGTTGCCGATATTTCTTCTTACAAGTTAAAAACTGCGCGACCGGCCTTTTCAGAGGCCTTGAAACCGTCCGAGAGGGTGCCCCGTGAGAAGATGATCGCTGCTACAAATGCATACTATGAAGGAATTGAGCGCGGCACCGGACAGATTGTTCCCTTCGCCGAGGATTGTCACCGAATCGAAAATGGCCAAGCTACCGTAAATAATCCTGACCGCCATTCAAACTACGTCTCAATGACAGGGCGTACGCTGCCGAACTTCACCGCGATGGGCTGCCGGGAGCAATTCGACACGGGTATCTGGGCTTCCGACAATATCACCGATCGCCGGTTCCCTGTGGTGGACGAGGAGAGAGGCGTTGTGGCGGCATTTACGATTTACAACTCGCACGGGACCTCGAAATGCGTGAATACGCCGATGTATGGATCGGTCTGTCCAGGGCCTGGTTTTATGCCCCACAGCTTGGATCTGCTTGAGATGATGAAAATCCGTAACGGTGAGATTCACGAACAAGAATCGATCTTCCAAACAATGTCTCCCGGAATAAAATCTGGATGGTGATTCAATCGACAAGTTAGACGCGGATACGTCGGCGTCGAATCGCGGGACGCGATCGCATAACGCCAGTTTTTCTGTGTGCGATTACGACGAATCAGGGAGTCGGCAAGCTAGCCTCCAAGGTCCCCACTATTCCGTTAACTGAATGGCACAAACCAGGCCGCTCGTCTGAATACTCCATCAGCAGGGAATCCGCTACTACGAGGGGTAGACATGACGAATAGGAAAGCATGCTTTAGCTTGTGGTTGAGCTTTATGGTGGCAGTCGGCTCACTACCTGCTTCCGGCCAAGGATCTAACTCGACGATAAACGGCAGAGTGACTGACTCGAGCGGACTCACCCTTGTGGGAGCCAAAATAACCGCGGTGAACACGGAGACGGGATCCCAGACTCTAGGAGAGAGCAATGAGGCCGGGCTCTACAGCCTGCCAAACATGCAGGCTGGAACCTACAGAGTGATCGTCGAGATGCAGGGCTTCCAGCAGGTTGTGAGACCTGGAGTGGAACTTCATGTTGCTGATATCGTTGCCTTGAACTTCGCTTTAGCTGTGGGTTCGGTGACGCAAAGTGTAACGGTTGAGGGCGGCGCCCCGATTGTCGAAACTTCCGATGCCGCGCTCGGGGGGCTCGTCAATAGCCAAAAAATCGCTGACTTGCCTCTCAACGGCCGAAACTATATTGATCTCAGCCTTCTCGAACCCGGTGTCGCAAAGAATACTAACTCCGTGGGTACGGCTGGAACGCCAGGTACCGCATTTAGCAGCAATGGAGCGCCACTGATATCGAATAACTATACACTTGACGGAACTCCACTGACGACAGCCGCGAACCAGTCGACCGCCTCCTTGTCCGGGTCTACGCTGGGGATCGCCGGGATCAGGGAGTTTAAGGTCATCACAAATGGTTTCGGCGCGGAGTATGGAATGACCATGGGAAGCCAGATGGTAATGATTAGCAAAGGCGGCGTAAATGCCTTTCATGGGGAAGCGTTCGAATATCTTCGAAACAATGATCTGGACGCTCGGAATTTTTTCGATGGCGCGAGCGCGCCACCCTACCACCGCAATAATTTCGGCGGTGCTTTCGGGGGGCCCATCAAGAAAGATAAGACGTTCTTCTATGGTGTTTATGAGGCCTTGAGGCAGAACATAGGGTTTTCGGGGCTCGATCAAGTGCCTGCAGCAGGCTGCCACGGCACAGCTGGCGCCGTGATCACTAATACTCAATGTCCGCAACTGGGTTCAACTCCATCAGTAACGATCGTGAATCCGCAGATCGCCGCTATGCTGGCGCTGTTTCCCCTACCTACATCCGGTAACAATTTTCAGTTCCCGACAACTTCGAAAACAGACGTGAACTTCGGGCAGATGCGGTTCGACCAGATCCTTTCGACGTCGGATACTTTTTTTGCTCGATACACGACCGACCAAAGTACGATCGACTCTCCTAACACCAATTTGACGTCTGCAAGCACCGGCACCGGCGGGGTCGCCTTCCCGCAATTTAGGCTCGGCGGAACGAGTTTTAACCAGTTCGTGACTGCCTCTGAAAACCACATCATTAGTCCAACCCTTTTGAACACGGTACGCTTGTCTTTTGCAAGGACCAATCGGCAATTCTCGGCTGAGTACGCGCAGCCGCTCCCCCCCGGATTACCAAGCTTGGTGGCGGGTGAGCCGTTCGGGACTCTCACCATCGGTGGGTTGTCACCCACGGGCATCGGATGCTGCAATGGGCCGCCTTCGAATGCGGCTTTCCTCACGACCTACGGTCTATCTGATGAAATCCTCTATACGCGAGGTAAGCATTCGCTTAAATTCGGAACGTTGATGAATCGCATGGATGAATATCTAGATAGCGTCGTTTATCCAGAAGGCGCAGCTTCCTATGCATCCCTCGCAACATTTCTAGAGGGCATTCCCTCAAGCTTCTCCGCCAGGCTCCCTGGCGCGGATCAAAGTAGATACTGGCAGTTTTTTACTTTTGGGTTCTATGCCCAAGACGACTGGCGCATCTCATCGAAGTTGACTCTGAATTTGGGCCTGCGTTACGAGTTCGACACGATACCGCAGGAGAAGGACGGAAAGTCGTATGCGATTCGGAACATTCTAACTGATACGGCGCCCGCGCAGGGAGCTCTTTTTCAGAATGCTTCGTTCAAGAATTTCAGTCCACGACTGGGGCTCGCGTGGGATCCTTTCGGCGACGGCAAGACTTCAATCCGGAGTGCCTTCGGCATCTATTATGACGTCGGTAATTGGGGAGGAGGATTTGCGCAAAATGCGTTCTCTTTCCCGCCAACGGCACAATATCGCACCATTACCAATACGGGAACGAATGCAGTGTTTACTTTTCCCTATACTCTTAATGCGGCAGGGATCGCGCCCGCCGTTGCCGGATTTTCCTACCAACAGAATCAACCTCGGATTACGCAGTTCAACTTAAGCGTTCAGCGGCAGTTGCTGAAAAACACGGCCGTGACCGTCGCCTACGTTGGCACCCGAGGTGCGAACCTTTGGTCTGAAACGGAAGGCAACCCCACGACGCCGACCTACACTAGCCCGAGTGGCCAGATGTACTGGTCAACACTTACGCCTGCGTGCGCCGGTGCCGTTCCATCTTGCCGGCTGAATCCAAACTTTGGCAGTTTCTCCATGGATGCCACGATTGGCAAGTCTTGGTATAACGCGCTCCAAGCTTCACTTAACCAGAGGCTAACACGAGGGTTAGAGTTCCAGGCGGCTTACACGTGGTCCCATTCGGAGGATACCGGTGAGGGACAAAGCAATACCGGCGATTGCACAATTCCCAGTATTCAACGCGGCCAAAATCCATATGTTCCCGTCAGAGACAATATAGGACCTTCCTGTTGGGACCTTCGACAAAATTTCCGGCTAAATGTCGTCTATCGGTTACCCGGTGTAGGTCGCAATGGAGTAGCTGGAAAATTGCTCAATGGATGGTGGGTGAGCTCTATCGTATCGGCTCAGACGGGCTTCCCTTTCTCTCCGGTTCCGGGTATAAGCCGCTCCGCCGCAACGAATGCTGTCGCCGAGTTGATCAACGTGAATACCGCGACGGTTGCCCCGGGCCAGGCGGGTCCGGATGGTAGTGTCAATACCACGTCTAAGACATTCGTCCCCTTCAATGCGGCTACTGTGATCACGGGGAGTGTCAGTCAGTGGTATAACCCGGTCATGTTCTCACTTCAGCCAGTGGTTCCTTGCCCTAACAAACCTGCGCTTAGTTGTTCCACCATCGGGAACGAGGGACGTGGAATCTTGCGCGGGCCTGGGTTGCAAGATACGGATGTGTCGCTTGTGAAGGACACCAAATTGGGATTCCTTGGAGAGCAAGGGCTATTGCAATTTCGCGTGGAGCTCTTTAATGTATTTAATCACCCGAATTTCGGCATGCCTTCCGGCACGGCTTTTGCGGGCAGCCTCAGTGACCGCGGCGCCTACTCGGAAGCACCGGCTTCGACTGCGGGACAGATTACTTCGACAGTTTCCACCTCCCGTCAACTGCAGCTTGCGCTAAAGATAGTGTTCTGACGTTAACGACCGGGACGAAGTGGCAATCCCGACCGTAGCTTTTTCCGTTCCACCTACGAGGCAAGCAAGAAAACATGTCAGAAATTAATAATCAAGACGTTCGGGCATACACCTCGCGGATTTCCCGCCGGGGCTTCCTCACGGCGTCCGGAGCTGGTGCACCGATGTCGGCGTCCATGGCAAGCGCTTTGGTTTTTGCGCAATCCAAAGCTTACGCGCAAGGTCGTTGGGATCATGAAGCTGACGTCGTGGTCGTGGGCACAGGCGCCGCCGGTTCTTCAGCAGCATTGTTTGCCTCGCAGGGTGATTCCAAAGTGCTCTTAGTCGAGAAGGGTGTTGCTTATGGCGGTACGACCGGCATCTCCGCGGGGGTGTTCCATATTCCTAATAATGCGCTCATGCGCAGGGCTGGAGTTGCTGACCCTCGCGAGGATGCTATCCGGTACTATGCACGAACGGCCTACCCCGCTATGTATTCAGCGAAGGCTCCCAATTTTGGGCTCTTCGAGAATGAGTATAACTTGATCGCCGCCTTTTACGACAACGCGTCCAACGCCATCGATGGGCTGGTGGCAATGGGGGCTCTTCAAATCGCGCCGTGGCTAGATTTTGAGGGTAAGGGGTGGCCCGATTACTATTCTCATCTGCCGGAAGATACGGCTCCCCGGGGTAGGCAACTCGTGCCGAAGAACCTGACAACAGGTGAACCAATGATGAGTGGCATTGAACTGCTCAGGCAGCTCAGAGTCGTCCTCGATAGGCGTTCGATCCCAGTCTTACTGCGCCACCGCGCGACTCGCTTGGTCTTAAATGACAAGCGGCAAGTCATCGGATTAGAAGCAACCACGGATGAAGGGCAGAGAACCGTGGCGATTCGTGCACGTAAGGGAGTGATATTCGGGAGCGGCGGATTTACACATAACCGCGAACTGAGAATGAAGATGCTGCGCGGTCCTGTTTTCTCTGGCTGCGGGCCTGTGACCAATGAAGGGGATTTGATTTACATCGCGGGAGCTGTCGGAGCGAAATTCACGAATATGGCCCACGCCTGGTGGCATCCGCAGGTGCTCGAGCTAGCTCTTCAGACCACGGCAACGAACCTGAGTGGCGGCAATCCTGGGGACAGCATGCTTGTGGTGAACAAGTACGGTACTCGCGTTGTCAACGAAATGAAGCGATACAATGATCGCGGTCAGGCTTTCTTCGATTGGGACCCTGTGCGTGTGGAATACCGAAACATGTTGCTCTTCATGATCTTTGACCAAAGGACCCGAGATCTGTACGCCCGACAACAACCAATACCGGCAAAAGGCGCCTCTGCACCTTGGTTGCTGAGCGCAAACACTTTCGAAGAACTATCGCGAGTCATTGACAATCGCTTAGCTCAACTTGAAGAGAGAGTTCGATTCCGGCTCGATTCTAGTTTCGATGCCAATTTTAGGATCACACTATCGAAATACAACGACTATGCCGTGGCTGGGGTTGATCCGGAATTTCATCGTGGCGAGGCAACCCACGAAATTTCCGGTCACGGACCAAGACGGGAAGGGAACACGTATCCCAACATTACGATGTGCCCTTTATCACCGCGAGGGCCGTACTATGCGGTGATCCTGTGTGGTGGCACGGTGGATACGAAGGGAGGACCAAAGATCAATCCGAAAGCGCAGATGTTGGATGGGGATGATCGGCCCATTCCAGGGCTCTATGGTGCGGGAAATTGTATTGGAGCTCCGGCTGGCGAAGCCTATTGGGCGGGTGGGTGCACCATTGGCTCGGCGCTTACGTTCGGGCAGATCGCCGGACGCAATGCTGCGGCGGAATCCGTCAAGAGCGAAAAGTAGGGAATCTGTGTTTGGGCCTGCAGAAAGGAATGTGATGAGCCGAAGCCTTTTGTCCTACCGTGAATTTCCTTCGGAGATGGGACGTTATGCCGGCACGATCCTTGCTTTGCATGGACGTGGCGGCGATCTTGAGCAATTGATTCCACTCTGCCGGGCTGCAGCGCCTGCGTTTGATGTCGTGGCCGCCGAAGCCCCTAGATCTCTCATTCCTTATACGGCAGAGTTCACTCTTGATTATCAAGGTTACTCTTGGTATCCGTTGCAGGACGGAAGACCTGAGCCCGTAAGATTTGGTGACAATTTGTGGTACGTGGAGCAGTTCGTTGTGGATGTTCTGGAACGTCAAATCCCAGATATCCGACCCATCTATTTACTGGGTTTTGACGAGGGTGCCGTCCTCGCTTTGAACATAGCTGGTATTATGCCTGAGTTCCTTGCCGGCGTTGTAAGTATACGGGGCTACTTCCCTACAGTGCCCGGTTGGTCGCTGCCGATATCAGATATGCAGAGTCTACCCGTACTCGTAGTCGACGATTCGATTGCAGAAGATATGGGTGATCGCATAACAACAAACACTACCGACACCCTACGGCGACTGGGCGCGGAGGTTACGGCTCAATCTGTGCTCGGCGTTCGCATGAATCCTTTCGCCGCTAAGGAGACATTCAGCAAATGGGTACACGCACAGAATAACCATCCACGCGGAAACTCGCGGGCACTCGCCGGTCAATTGGTCCGAAACTCCAACTAAGGATGTGCTCAATGACGAAAGTGATGAAGACGATAGTATTTGCGCTCACCACACTGATAGTTCCTTCTTCCTATGCTCAGACCCCGTCAACTCCAGCCAGAACTAGTCAATACACTCCTGCGATCATAAAAAAGCCGAAACCCGCACTCCTTGGCCAGACTGAGGCTCCACCACCTGCAAAACCGTCTACGCAGATTACACTCGAGACGGTGACGGGCCGACTGAACGGGGCCTGGTCCCTCGCGTTTTTGCCAGACGGCAACTTTCTAGTCACCGAGAGTGTGGGGATCATGCGAATAGTAAGGCCGGACGGCGTGGTTTCAGCGCCCCTCACCGGGTTGCCGCCCATAAAGGTGGTTGCTGCGCAGGGCTTGCATGACGTAGTACTGGACCCCGGATTCGCTCAAAATCGTCTGCTCTACTTTACGTATTTCGCTCCTCCCAAAGGCGAGGATCCGGCCATTTGGCCCACTGAATACTTCTATCAGAGGGTCTGGAGTAAATCCCTGGTTGAGCGTCGGACTATCGCAATTGGGGAGGAACGAGTTGGCCGCGCCCGCCTTAGCAAGGACAACAAGAGTTTAGAGGATTTTGACATCCTAGCAGTGGGTGCGGAGCGTCGCATCGTATTTGCTCCTGATGGAACTATCTATATCACCGGTGCCGACCGCTGGCGATTCTACGATTCAAAGTATGACGGAGTCGAGCATGATTTTACCGACAATCCAGACATTGGCCGCAACTTTTCAGGCCGCGTACTGAGAATTAATCGGGATGGCTCGATTCCGAAAGACAATCCCTGGCTAAACCGTGCCACCGTGTTGGCGGATACCTTTGCTCACGGGCTTCGCGATCCGGAAGGTGCCGCCATCAATCCCGCGACGGGAGAACTTTGGGTTACCGATCACGGACCACAGGGGGGCGACGAGATCGACATCATAAAGCCCGGCCGGAACTACGGTTGGCCTGACGTGTCCTACGGAGTTCAGTATGATTTTCAGCGAACCGATGGACGGAAGAATGTGCCTGTGGGGAACGGAGCCACTTCCATGCCGGGTGTTGAGGAACCGGTATATTTCTGGTATCCGGACATCGCACCCTCCGGCATGCTCTTTTATACCGGGGATAAGTTTCCCGAATGGAAAGGGAATCTGTTCATAGGTGCACTGGAGGGCCAAGCGCTGGTGCGTCTCGTGCTGAATGGCGATCACGTAGTTGCTGAGGAAAGATTGCTCACTGATCGCAAGTTACGTGTACGCGATGTTCGCCAAGCCCCCGACGGCTCGATCTATATTCTCTCGAGCGCTGGTCTTTCTCGTCTCGTGCCGAAGGGACCGGGAAACCAAATTAGCAGCACCAACGGCAGGCAAATTCTCGAAAAGAGTTGCACGACATGTCACGACTTGGACCGGGTTCAGACTCAGAACTTGAGCAAGACCGGTTGGCAGGGTGTCGTCGATCGTATGAAAACCAAGGGATTGGAAATTTCGGCTGATGATACGGCGGCACTCCTCGATTATTTGGTTCAGACTTGGGGGCCCAAATGAACTCATAGTGCGTGCGTGTGACAGAGATCCTATCTGCGACTTAGCGGACCGCCAGCACTATGTGAGTGATCCGAAAGACCGTTAAACCTAGAGTTTCTCAGTCGCTACGGAGTGCGAAACATTTTGAGCAAGTTCGAATCGCTTTCGTTTCCGAACCCGCGCCGAATGTTTCTCACGTGGAAGATCGTTGGGTATATTTCCCAACGATCAAATCAAGCCCCTTTTAGGACCCCATTAACCGTTACCAACCGTTCCTTAGGCTTACTTCGAGCGCCACTCGTGCCTGAGGTTTCAATTAGTTACCAGCGCATACTCCGCTCATAACCCTGACCTGCACCCTTAACTCGCCCAGATGATCATACAACAACTCCGTTTTGGTTCAGCCCACTTTTTTCCTTCGCCTCGCTCTTAGATTCGGGCTCGCAGACCGCAGCGCCGGTCAAGGCCGCCGTAGGCGCCCGGAGGGTTTGACCTGCACCCTTAACTCGCCCAGATGATCATACAACAACTCCGTTTTGGTTCAGCCCACTTTTTTCCTCCGCCTCGCTCTTAGATTCGGGCTCGCAGACCGCAGCGCCGGTCAAGGCCGCCGTAGGCGCCCGGAGGGTTGCCTTGACGGGCGCGAGGATCTGCGGCAGTTCCACAGTGCGAGGCGAAGGAGTGAACGATTCCCGAAAAGCTTGTGGCGTCTTGTATCCCAAACTGCTGTGCGGACGCGCTGTGTTGTATTCCTTCCTCCACGCGGCGATGCGCACGCGGGCCTGCCAGAGATTCCGAAACCAGCTCACGTTCAAGCATTCGTCGCGCAGCTTCCCGTTGAAGCTTTCAACGTGCGCATTCTGCACGGGCTTTCCCGGCTGAATGTAGGCCAACTCCAGTTTCCAGTCCGTGCCCCAGCTCAGGAAATGCCGCGAGGTCAGTTCGCTGCCGTTGTCCATGACCAAACGCCTCGGGCGTCCGCGTTGCACGATGACTTCATCCAACACCCGAGTCACACGCCGGCTTGCGAAGCTCGTATCCACTTCCAGCGCCAGACACTCGCGCGTGAACGTGTCCACCACCCCGAGCACGCGGATCGCGCGTCCACTGGCGAGCCTATCGTGTACAAAATCGAGCGACCATTCTTCGTTCGGTGCGGTGGGCCGCATTCGCGGCGAACAAGCCCGCACGAGTCTTTTGCGTCGCTTCCGTTTCACGCTCAATCCAGCAGAGCGGTAGATTCGGAACAAGCGTTTGTGGTTGACCACCATGCCGTCCCACCGCATCAGCACCAGCAACCGGCGATAGCCGAAGCGCGGCTTCTCCTGCGCCAGCTCAATCAAACGTGTTCTCAGTGGCTCGTCGCGAGTGGTGTTGCGCTGAAATCGAAACGTCGATCGCGGAATCAAGGTCAGCTCGCAGGCCCGGCGAACGCTCGCCGGGAAGTTCGCCAGTAGATGCCTGGCGTCCTCCCGACCTACTTCGCGTTGCGCCCTCAAACCCGCTGGCTGTACCCGTTTTTTTGAATCACCGACTTCAGCATGTCCTTGTCGAGGCTCAGGTCGGCAACTAGCTTCTTCAACCGGTGATTTTCCTCGCGCAGCGACCGCAGTTCCTCGGCCTCTTTCACTTCCATGCCGCCGTACTTCGCCTTCCAGGCATAGATCGTGTGGAGCGAAACCCCCACTTCCCGGGCGACCTCGGCCACACTGCGGCCCGCTTCAACTTGCTTCAGAACCCCGATAATCTGCTCGGTGTTCAGCTTGCTCTTCGGCATCTTCGTTCCCCTTTCGTCCGTCCGAAATCATACTTCGTTTCGGGCGAGTGCTGGGGCGCAGGTCACCGGGCATGAAGCACAAAAACGTTTCTTCTAAAATTGAGCCAGATGGTATCTCGCGTTTTGCCGATGCGATATTCATGAGAAAATCATCGTTTCTCCAAATCGGTATCATAAGTGTCATTGGGCTTAACTCGATTGCTTTGGCCCAAAGTGTTAGCGTCAGGCTTGCGTCAGGCTCGGGAGCGCCGGGTGGCACTGTCGTCATTCCAATAACCATCGCGTCCACACAAGGAGCCCAAACCACGACTGTCCAATGGTCGTTGACCTATCCGGCGGATATCACGGGCGTCGCGGTCGCCATTGGCTCTTCTGGTATGAGTGCTCAAAAATTCTTATCCTGCAATGGATCTAAATGCGTAATTATCGGATTAAACCGAACGACTATTCCTGACGGAACAGTGGCACTAGCGACTTTCCAGATCGCTTCGCATCCTTCCTCTGAGGCGATCCCCATTAAGATCACCGGGGTTGTCGCAGGGTCCGTGGACGGTCGGTCGATTCCGGTTATCGCCTTGTCCGGTAGCGTGTCGATGCCCGGATTGTCGCCGACAGGCAACCGAAGCGACGTTGCCAAGGGTTCGGGCAACACGGCGAAGTCAGTACACTCTGAGCCTGACGGTGCCAATCCGGCACCCTGATCTCCACCTCAATACTGCGTTGGGCGTCCCTATGAATATTCACAAATATGGCCGCGATCAACACAGGCCGGGTCCAGCAGGGACCGTCCGTCTCAACAACCATTCAATTACCATTACCCTCATTACCCGCCCGTTGCAGGAATTCCCCATTGAGATTTGAGGTTGTCTCCTTTCACTAAGTCATTTGGACGGCAATTTTTCACTCTACGTTGAAGCTCACCGTTTCATTCGGAAAATGGGGGGGGGAGCGCAAGCCCATCTCATCGAATCGGTGGACGGAAGCACCTATGTAGTTAAATTCACAAACAACCCCCAACACCTTCGCATCTTAATAAACGAGTGGATCACGTCAACGGTTTTGCGCTACCTTAACATTCCGACCCCGAATACTTCCCTCGTAGAGTTCTCGCCTTGCTTTATTCGTGACAACCCGCAGCTTTATATTGAACTTCGGTCGAGCCGTGAGGCTCCTGGATGCGGTCCCCATTTTGGCTCGCGTTTTGTGGGTCATCCCGTCCAGATGAATCACGTCCTTCAGCCAAACACAACATTGGCGAGTGTTGTCAACTTACGTGACTTCTGCGGGGTCCTCGTCGCCGACAAATGGCTCGGGAATACGGACTCTCGCCAGTCAGTTTTTGTCAGAGTCCCAGGCGTTTACTCGCCGTTTTCGCTGGTAGCTCACATGATCGATAACGGGCAGGTATTCAATGGAGGAAACTGGCGCTTTGAAGACTCACCAATCCGAGGCCCCTACTTAGGCCCGGTGTTCCAGCATGTGCGAGGAATTGACTCTTTCGAGCCTTGGCTGACGGCGGTGGCCACGTTCCCCGAGGCCTTGCTGGAAGACGCGTTTCAGGCAACGCCTTCTTCATGGCGCCGCGGCGATACTAATGCTGCGTTCGGTGTGCTTCTTGGTCAATTGATGCGACGTCGTAAGCGCGTTCGCGATTTGATTTATGCGTGTCGCTCTCAGCCAACTCATCCGTTCCCCAACTGGCCGTGATCATGAGGTCGAAATATTTGTGAAAAAACTGTCGTTCTTCGGAATCGCAATCTTAAGCATGAACGGGTTGAGCGCGATTGTTCTGGGCCAAACGGTTACCCTTTCGGTCGCGTCGGGCACGGAAACGCCGCAGGGTTCAGTCGTGCTTCCAATCACAATCGCGTCCACGGGCGGGGCCGTGGTCGCGGGTATCGAATGGTCATTGAGCTATTCAGATGATATTATCGACTTTGCAGTTGACATCGGAAGTTCTGGCACAAGTGCTAATAAGGCCTTATCGTGCAAGGGAAACTTATGCTTAGTCGTCGGACTAAACGGAACGGCCATACCTGATGGAACGGTGGCGATCGCAACTTTCCAGATCGGTTCGAACCATCCCACTCGGACGATCCCCCTTCTAATTACCAGTGTCGTCGCCACATCTGGGGCAGGTGAATCGATTCCGACCAGAGCGGTTTCCGGTACAGTCTCACTTCGCGCAGTACCGCCAACATTGAGTGGAATAAGTTGCACGATTGCTGTGGTGAATACCCCCGGCAATGCATCGTGTATGGTTTCGCTGACCTCCGTAGCCTTCCAGGAAGGATTCGCCGTCAAGCTCTCGAGTAATAACCCGAAGCTTGTCGTGCCTTCCAGCGTCAAAGTTGCTTCGGGTCAGACCGCCGCTAGTTTCACCGCCACCGCGCGGGAGGTTAGCATTGACCAGGCTGCCATCATTACCGCTGGGTCGGGTAGCATGACGACCTCAGTCACGCTGAATCTGGTTGCGCCAGTCCAGCTGGCTGGCTTGGCCTGCTCTCCCACCGCCTTGAGCAGTGGTACAGCCAGCACCTGCACGGTGTCATTAAATAAAACCACGTCGATTGCTGCTGTTGTTGCATTGGGTAGTAATAATTCAATTGTCACTGTGCCGGCAATCGTGACGGTCCTGGTCGGCGAAAGCACTGCAAACTTTGAGGTGATCGCAGGAAACGTCAGTAGCAGTCAAACCGCAATAATTACGGCCGTTTTCAACGAAGTGAATCAATCGGCGACAATCAGTCTGAATGTACCAACGAGCGCAAGCGCAGGTGCCGTCGTCTTCGTCATTGCGATGGGGAGCCACAACTGGGTCCAGCCGATCTCACAAACGAGTCCATCGCAGGTCTACGGCAACCCTGCTGCGCCGTATATAAACAGCCTAGTTACGCCTGGCGATCCCAACGCCGCACAAGTCTCTTACGCGAGCAACTATCAGAACGTTGCTGCGGGCATTCACCCGTCCGAGCCCAATTACATCTGGGCGGAAGCGGGCTCGAATCTCGGGGTATTCAATGACAACGACCCATTTAGCCCGGGCGGAGCCGAACAATCAACGAATCAAAGTCTGGGCAATTTTTTGCAAACGTTCGGCCGTTCCTGGAAGTCGTATCAGGAAGATGCAGACATCAGTGTGGTCACCGGCCTTCCGTTGGCGAAAAGTCTGTATACCGTGCCGCTCAGCAGCCAATCGGGAAACTTCACGAGCGGGATGAATCCATACAATGCCAGTTACCAATACAACTATGCTGCCAAACACAATCCAATGCTCTTCTTCACTAGCACAAGTGGCGGCAAGAACCCGAATCCAACCAACCGCTTGGCAGCCAACTATGCGCCCCTGCAACAGCTGCTGTCTGACCTGAGCGGCAACACGGTTGCACGCTACAACTGGATTACGCCCGACCAATATAATGACCAGCACACCGCGCTGAATGGAGGATTTACCTACAACGGAAAGTACTACACGGGCGACGCGGCCAACATCGCTCAGGGCGATAGCTTTCTCTCGATACTGGTGCCTCAGATTATGGCTTCGCCGGCCTACAAGAACAATGGAACCATCATTATCTGGTGGGATGAGTCAGAAGGCGGTGACGATCCCGGCCGGACGCTGGGCGAAATCGTGATTTCACCTCTCGCCAAAGGGAACGCTTACACCAATAATATTTTCTACACCCATTCTTCAGACCTGCTGACGATGCAGGAAATCTTCGGTGTTGGAACCTGCCTTCGTGACGCCTGCAGAGCCAACGATCTCTCGGATCTTTTCTTGCCCGGTTCTATCCCCTCCGCGGCCAAGCTTCAGGTCTCCAACACAACATTGGTTTATCCCGGCACTGCCAACGTGTCCGTTTGCGTGACTCAGGCAACTAACACTCCTGCCACCGGCATCGTGCGGATTCTGGACGGCATCAATCTGGTCACTGATCTCCTGGCCACTTTGCCTCTCGAAGGGAACGGCTGTGCCAATTGGTACATTAAAACCGGGCTGACCGCTAGAACACATGCGCTGACAGCAGTCTATTCCGGTGACAGCAACAATCCGCCCAGCACCTCGAACGAAGTTACAGTGCAGGTAAACCCAGCCCCCGCGTACCTCTCAGCGAGTTGCGGGAACGCCTCATTCCCCTTTGGCTACAATTACAACTGCAACGTCAACGTCGGCTCGAACGCCGGCAGCGCGGCCGGTACCATAACCTACACCTTCGACGGCGGCGCCCCCGTCAGTCTGCCGCTCACCAACGGCAGCGCGCAATTCTCGCTGGTTACGCCCAACGCTGGTCCTCATACAGTGGTAATCGCCTATGCGCAACAAGGCAATTTCGCCGCGGCGGGACCCAGCACGCAGAACTTCACGGTCGCACCGGCGCTCACCCAAGTTCAGTTGACGCCTTCCAATTATCACCCCGCCGCCGGAAGGTCTTTCACGCTCTCGGCATCGGTAACCACCTATAGCGACAGCATACCGGGTTCGGGTACTGTAACCTTCTTCGATAACGGCGCGCCCATCGGTACCGGCACCGTCAACGCGCAGGGCCGGGCCAGCCTCACTATTGCCTCGCTCCCTGCTGCGGGATATCACTCCTACCAAGCGCAGTTCGGTGGCACGTCGAATTTCGTAGCCAGCACGTCAGGCCACGTCACGATTTCGGCGAGGTAGCCTTGCTTAAGCCGCTATCCCTTCCGGCGAGACACATGTGTATGGCCATCGATACCCGACGTTGTGATAGGATTCGCGTGTTCCCAGTACGTCGCCGGGTGATTAGCGATCATGCGAGTTGCGGATGTTTCTTAACTCTATCGAACTGGCGCCGGTCCATCACTGACGAATTTCCCACCAGGACAGGCCCGCTTCTCGAACGCTGGCCTGAGGTGCGGGGTCGTTTACGCCTTGCGAAGGTAAAGTTGGCGCGTTGAAGATACGCTGAGTGAAGTTCGAGTTTAGCGCGTCATGGGAAGGGGCTTTACTCACTGCCCGATTACACAGGGAAATCCCAGCGCGGCATTTATTACCCGCTGAACGTCGATCACATTGCAGGAGCCGGTTTCGCTCAGATTGTTTGTACAGGCTGTAATGCCGAGCACCTGGTCGGTCATCAACTGCACGTCGAGCACGTTGAAAAGGGCATCGCGGTTGAGATCGCAGGTGAGCGTCCCTCCATTCACCGTGAATGTGAACCATTCCGTGTCCCCGTAACACATCAGACGCCCGAAGTAGAAACCGCTGCTCAGACCTTTTAGCGGCCAGGTCACGTGGTTCCCGGCAACCACAACATCGGACCGAGTGGAGAGATCGGCGCCAATGGTGACGGTGGGGTCAAGATCGGCAGTCACCGTATAACTACCCAAGTCGGAAAGCAGATTCCGATTCGCTGATACCTCGAGAACGCAGACCTGCGTATTCTTCACATCGGCGATGGGCGCGCTCAAATCGAACTGTAGCGAGGCGCCCGTCGAGGACACCGGTATCACCTGGACATTGTTCACCATCGGGAGTTGGGTGAAGTCCGCACCCAGACTCGCGCCGTCCGTACCCGCGTGATAGTACCCACTCGATGACTGGACGTTAAAGATCCCGCTCGATGCTAGGCCGCCGAACGGATCCGTCCAAGTAAGGATATTCCCGGACACCGCATTGCCGCCCGTGACCGAGTTGGTTCCCAGAACCGCCCCTGGCAGCACGTTGTTTTTGACGTTGGTGGACACGAAGTAAGCGTTGACGGTGTCGATAATAGTATTGACCCCGTCCCCCGAGAACGGGCCGTTTCCTCCCGCGGCCGAAACAGCGAACAGATTATTCGTAATCGCTCCGCTCGTGAACTTGGGCTGGATGGTCGTGGCGCAGCCTCCGCCGCAACCTTCCCCGCTCGCATAGACGAACGAGCCATTCGCGAAGCCGTACGGGCTATGAATCGTGTTGTGATCGAAGTTGAAACCTGAGGGATTCCAGGACTCGTCGGCCTCGGCGGCTACGAGGCTGATGGTTTTGTAGCCCGAGATATAGCTGGTGTTTACGAAGGAGAGGTTTTGCGAGACCGTGTTGGTCTTGCCGAATCCTGCGTCTCCCACTCCGTTCGCGAAACTTACGCCCAGGACCGAAAACGCCTCATCGACGTTCTTGAGCACATTGTGCGAATAGGTTACGTCTTCAAGCTTGGCGCTCCCCGTGTAGACGATCCACCCATTCAGCGACCCTCCTGGAGCGGCGGAAAAAGCAGTGGACATAACCATCGAAGCCCCACTGTAACTGGCAATCTTATGGCACTCCGTTCCAGTCGTCGGTAGACTCAGGCAAAGAGCATTGTCATCGATATCTATGTTCCCGTTCGGTCCAGGAATTCGATACGTGCCGCTCCAAGTGATGTGGGTTGCATCGCCCATAGAGAACGTGCCGATGCTCGGGGTGGTGACATTCCAATCCCAATTCGTGCGTAGGGTATCGGTGAAGCCGGTGTACTGCGAAAGACACTGATTCGCCCACCAGGAGTTCTCGCCTACGTTGTATTGCCAAGTGATCCCGGTCCCCCACTTCAGTTCCCCAAGGTTTTTAGTGCATACGTCAATAGCATAATCGTCGACGTGACCCCCGCTGGTATAAGCGGAGTTACAGCCGGGGAAGTTGAGCAACTGAAAGGTGGTCGAAGTTAACTGCGTCATGCGCCAGTTGGACGCGTTGGCGAAGGTACAGCCGCCTACCCCGGCGATCGTCAACAGGCTCGACGGTTCAAAAGGCGGCGAATCCGGGACGGTAAGAATGCCCGTATTCGAGACGCCCGAGATCGTGTGGGGCCCCGTGCGGTGCTGACCCGAAGCGAACGCTACATAATCGGCCGCGTTAGGCTGCGCGGGATCGCCATTGTACTTATAGGGCCGCCAAAAATAGTTGTATTGCGCTGTGAGCCCGTTCTCCATGTAGGCCGGATACGACGGAACACTGCCGCCAGTAAAGATCGGAATGCCAGCCGTGATGATGAAGGTATTCATCACAGCGACCGGCCCGGAGCTTGTGAGCACGCGGATCGCATGGCTCTCCACGGCGCCGGGATAGAACGAGTCTCCGAAGAAACTGTTTTTTACCGTGAGATTCGTCGCGTCAGCGCGGATCGCATCAAGAACTCCGCCGCCAGCCTGGATCGTCGGCATCGCCCAATAGCAGCGGTCGAAGGTGATCTGGTCGGAAATCTGGGACGAGTTGGCAGCCGTGCCGCTTCCGTTGAAGCCTACCAGTTCAAATGTTCCGTTCGTTGAGGTGCTGCCGAAGGCGATACCGATGAAAATCCATCCTGCCGGCGGCCGCATCATTCCATCCAGAGCGCTGGCGAGGGCGGGGTTCGTGTTTGGGGTTTTGATCTGTGCCATATTGGCGAGATGCGAAGGAGTGATGCGCGCGCCGGGCGGGGGAAGCCACGCGGCCCGATCGCTCGTGACAGTGATCGGATTCGCCGCGCAGCCGCGATAGGTGATGGTGAAGTTACCGATCTGCGTCTCCGTACTCTTGACTTGAATGGTGTCGCCACAGTTCGCGAGCGAATTCAACGCGGCTTGCAGGGAGATCGTGGTGCAGCCGGTGCCGCACACCGTCACGGTGGCACTCCAGACGTAAGTTGCTGTCGCCAGAAAGATAAGTAACTGACGGAGCGCTTGGGACCTATTCAGGATGACGCGGAAGCCTCTCAGGGCTAAGCTAGGCCAACCCCAGAGCTCCGCGTCGATTCCCCGGAGACCCAGTCGGTCAACTGACACTTTTCATTCCCCCACGCGGAGTCCCAATTCTCTCCCCACCGTTGCCCTTGTGTTGCCCAAACAAGCCGCGTTTGGTCCGACTGCGCATAACACAACGCCTCCTATTAGCCCGTTTCATGCCGTACATTTCCAGAGCCTCGATTCGACCTTCTTACACGGTTTCGTCCAGGAAGCCTGTCATTTGGCCGCATGGTCGCGACTTTAGACCTGAAGAACCTCGATGACGTTGAGAGTGCCTCCGTCGCGGCAACCAGAAGATAGTATGCCGCGTGAACTGGTTCCGATAGTCCGTTCGACACTGCGCTCGGCCAGGAGGCGCTTCTTTTCCGCCCTTTCCTTAGGGGTCGGCATTGACGATTGAGGGAACGATGTCAGGCCGATCTTTTACTCGTGATTCCGCAGGGTGAGTGATGACGGCCCATTTGGGATGGTGATAGTACAGGCGCCAGATTTCGAGTCTCATTGCGAGGGTCATACGATAGATGGTGCAGGCTCGACGGGAATCTTCTCAGGCTATTTGCCGATGTCGGCGCACAGCTTGGGAGCGTTCCGAGTGCACATATAGCCGAGCAGGCAAGCGTCTGCGTGGTCTATTCAGTTTTGGATTTGCTGCTTCACCGTGAATCAACAGCCATAGGTCTGGGATGTTGGTGCATCACTCCTAAGGAGACCGTTGCGACCGCCGATCCTGCACGGCCTGACTTGGATGGCACACGAATGCCGAAGGTTCCCCGAGAATTGTAAATTCAAAACTGCGGATACTAACCTCGTTCCTGACGTTCGGCGTTATCCTCCGGCACCTTTCGTCGCCAAGCCGCCGCCGGTTCGGGGAAATCCAACTCGATCGCGTGGCTGGCGCACCGGCTGTCGTCGTTGCATGACCAGGCCGACAAGAAGGTTTTCGATTCGGTTATCGTAGTGACGGACCGTCGCGTACTGGATCAGCAGCTCCCGAACACTATCTACCAGTTCGACCATAAGCAAGGCGTGGTGCAGAAGATTGATGAGGACACGCGGCAACTGGTTCAGGCGCTGGCGGGCGGGACGCCGATCATCATCACCACGCTGCAGACGTTTCCCTTCATCGCTGAAACGCTGGAGAAGCTGAGGAAGGAGGATCGTGTCGGCATAGAAATTTCCACGAAGGACAAGCCAATTCGCGGTAATCGTGGACGAGGCGCACAGTTCGCAATCCGGCGAGAGCGCGACGGAGCTGAAAGGCGTGCTCAAAACGGACCGGTTACAAGAAGAGGCAGCAGAATACTTAGGTCAATCAGCATCTCGACCAGGACTACACAATGCGGCAGGCCATCGAGGAGAAGTTTATCCTTGATGTGCTCAGGAATTACGTGACCTATGAGGCTTATTTCCGCCGCGTCGTCCGCCAAGAGTCCGAGCGACAAGATCATGAAAGACCGGCTGAAGGGGTTGCTCGCGTCGTAACAACCCGGGCTCGATAATCCGGATGCACCAAATCCACATATTCCTGGTGCCGCCGCATGTAATCGGTGGCGAACGGGCATAGCGGTACCACAGTGAGCCCCTGCTCGCGCGCGAATTCGATGCCGGCACGCACGAGCTTACTTCCGATTCCATGTCCCGCGAACTCGGTGGGGACTTCCGTGTGGACGAGGATCAGCTTGGCTGGCATAAGCCGATATGAGAGGAACGCGCTCCCATCCCCAGTCTGCACCTCGAAACGGCTATTCACTTCGTCGTTCGAGATGTCGAGCTTCGGGCTGGGCTCCATGCCCATGGCCCAAGCGGGCGAATCGCTTGCGGGGAATGACTCTCGCGATGCCTCTCCTACGCGATCAACTTGCTCGTCGGCAGATGGAGATTGCCGTTCTGTTTTCCGCTCGTTCGCGTTGATTTCCATCTAGCTCACTCCGATCTGCGACACATCTCCAGTACCAGCTTAGCTCTTGAGGTTCAGTGCGACGGTTTGCTGACGGCCAAGTTGATTCGTTTGACGCCATGGCGTTTCGTCGGGTGAATCTCACTTTCTTCAATCCGGCGGATGTTTTCTGCTTCAGATTCCAAAGGCGGCCGGATAGACTATCGGGCCCTGGACACCATCGAGAGCGCCGGGACTAAGCTCGATCGTCATGAAGGCTTCCTTTGGGAAAGGACTTTCGAGCCATTGGGCCTTCTCCGTGGAGAAACCGAATCTTGGATAGTAGCCGGGGCGCCCAACGACGATGACGATCTTCTCACCGCAACCTCGCAGCAAATCCAGTCCATACCGAACCAATCGTCCGCCGATGCCCCTGCGTTGATGCTCTGGAAGGACTGCCACGGGCGCCAACGCGATCGCCGAGACTAACGCGCCGGTCGGGCTTCTGATCCACGTCCGGCTGAACAGGATATGGCCGACGAGACCAGCATCAAGCTGAGCCACCAGCGAAATAAGCGCGTGGCCGTCGGCACGCAAATTGTCCACTAAATCGGCTTCGTCCGGCCTCCCGAACGCTGCTTCGTTAATCGTTCGGATTACCGAACGTTCTTCGAAGCTATGGCTGTCCTCAACTCGAATATTCACGCAATCGTCCGCGGTTAATGACGCTACAGACATAACTCCGGTAGATTTGATGGGATTGGTGAGACAACTCCGGATTGCGCTTGCCCCCTCGGCTGACCCAAACGGTTAAGACACAGTTGGCCGTTCGAGTAAGACTTCTCGGTCGGCAAGACGACATTCCAGCATATCGGTGGTCGACTGGTGAAGCGCAGGCGGGTCAGACTGAAGAGCAACTCACCGAGACGGCACATCGAATACCGCGACTTGGCCGATGCTCGCGCTTCCATCCGCGAGTTCCTCGAAAAGGTTTATGCCGTTGGCATTCAGACAAATCCGGGTGGTCGCCGCTGCCGTACGGCCCGCTGCAGTCGAAGTGATGCAACGGGCCCGCTTAAACGACGCGGCGGCAAAGCGCCATGCGCGACGCGGTTAGGGGTGGTTCATTTCCATGGTGCCATCCAGCGCCCAGCCGATCACGCGGCGCAATCAAACATCCAGAATCAGCGTTCGGAACACGAATTCATCGCTTAGCTGATCATAGGTGAGGCGGCCGTGGACTTGGTTGAATCCCGACAGTGGCGACTCGATATTACCGATGTTCGGACAGGGTTCAGAGGATTTTGCAAATTCCGTACGCTAAACCCCTGCAACAGAAGAATTTTGTTGGGCGCTGCTAGACAACCCAAGTTCATCCCGGCACACGCGCCTATGCAGAGATTCAGCAAATGGCGCCAATACGGTGGGCAGCCGTGCATCACCAAAACAGCAAGCCAGCCGCAGATGTCCGCCTCCTGCAAGAGGAATCTCAAGATTCCAAACCGGATCGCCGTTGGTATTTGCTAAGTTCGCTTCGAACCGCCGTCCGTTCAACCATAGTTCAGCGCGACTGAACCCGAATCCCCGGCATGCTTCACAAATAACGAGCCAGCGGTCGTCGTCAGTGGCCGCCGCCGCCAAGGTTTCCTCGAAGGAGTGCAATGCGAGTTGATTGCCGAGGTGCTTGCGAAATATTCCGTCGGCAACCATCCGGCCGGCAAGGGCGAATTCCACGTAGCCCAAGTGCTGAACACCGATCCAGGCCGCAGCGCAGAAGACCAGGATGATGAGGCCGCGGTATTGATCCTTGGCGACGCTGCCCAAAAGCGACAAGCCGGCTGCGCCACCACATACCGCATAGAGGATCAGCGCGGTCTTGCGGGGCGTCAAGCCGCGGGCCAGCAGGCGATGATGCAGGTGCGAAGAATCTCCTGCCATGATCGGCTGACGACGCAAGAAACGGCGAGCGATGGCCACTGCGGTATCGAGCAAGGGCAAAGCGAACGCCATTAAGGGCGCAGTCACGCGGTTCGAAGCTCCCGTTGCGGTCCCCTGGAACCTCGATCTCCACTTTGCCGAAGTCGCCCTGCACCTGCTTCCGGCTGCGCCCGTTGCGGCTGTTTCCGCTGCCTCGGCCTTCCGGCTCATTCTTCGCGTAGCCCAGGTGCTGGGTGAGTTCCGCGTTCATCGCCCGTTCCAACAGGGCTTTGGTCAACTGCTTCAGAAGCCCGCCCGGACCTGCGATTTCTTCCGCGCTCTTGCCCTCGATCAACTCATCCAGGGCTGCTTCTAACTTCGTTCGTTCTTCCATTGCGTTCTCCTTATCTTCTCGAAGAACGCCTCTTACACAAAAATCAGTTCACCCTCCGGGAAAAAGGTGAACTCACGATTCAGATACTTCACCTGATCTGTTCGGAGGCTTTTCTTAGAGGATCGAACGGATCTACCTGTCAGGCAGCTGCGGGGCCCCACAGTCTTGTTTCGCAACCATCAAAAACGCGAACTTAGCCATCTGAGCGAATCGCGCGAAATTAGTTGCCCTCCATTGACAGGAGCCAACAGCCGATATTCCCAGTCATTCTCGAACGGGGCGCGGAGTGACATGCCCCCCCAGTTCCGTCCAACATCGTACCCGAATTTATGCTCGATTCAATCTGCCGCTTCGCCGTCATATAAGTCCCTCTTCGCGGGGCCGGATCTGGGTCAAGGCTGGAGCCGGCGCGAGTGCGACGGCGGAGCCGTCAGGGAAGCCTTGAGGCAGAGCCGGACGTGTGATATTCGAAGGTAAAGAAGGCGAAGCGGCCCTCCGCGCGAACTCTTCTGGCGTCAAGTACCTTAGCGCCGAGTGTGGCCGTCGCGAGTTGTAGTCCTCCCGCCAGGCCGCGATCTTCGCCCGTGCATCGAACAGGTTCCAGAACCAGCTCACGTTCAGACACTCGTTGCGAAGCCTGCCGTTGAAACTTTCGATGTGCGCGTTTTGCGTGGGTTTGCCCGGCTGAATGTGCACGGCGCCAGGAAGTGTCGCGAACTGACCTCCGGTCCATTGTCGCTTCGAATCGCCACCGGCGCGCCACGCCGATCAACGATCTCGGCCAGCGCGCGCGTCACTCGGCGGCTTGGCAGAGAAGTATCCACCTCCAGCGCCAGGCATTCCCGCGTGTAGCTGTCCACCACGGTGAAGATCCGCAGCCTGCGCCCGCCCGCGGAGACATCGCTAACGAAGTCCACGGCCCATTCCTGGTTCGGCGCGGTCAATATGGGCCGAGGCCGCAGCGCACGTTGCAGCCGTTTGCGGCGTGTCCGTTTCACGCTTAATCCCAGATCGCGATACACTCGCCACACGCGCTTGTGATTGACTCTCTCCTCGCTTGTCAGCATCACCCACAGCCGTCGGTATCCGAAGCGCGGCTTCTCGCGAGCCAGCGCCAGCAGCCTTTCGCGCAGCGCGCTGTCGTCGCGGCGGCAGCAATACCGGTAACTCATGCGCGGAATCTCCATCAGCCAGCAGACGCGGCGCTCGCTCGCACGAAACTCGTCGACCAGGCGCCGCACTTCCGCTCTCTTCTCTACGAGCCCAGGGAGTTTTTTCGAATCACCGATTGCAGCATATCCTTGTCGAGGCTTAGATCCGCCACCAGCTTCTTCAGTCGCGTATTCTCCTCGCGGAGCTGCTTGACCTCCTGCGCCTCGCTCACGTCCATGCCTCCGTACTTCGACTTCCAGGCGTAGATCGTGTGCTTGGACACACCGCACTCGCGAGCCAGATCCTCCACCGCTCGCCCCGCCTCCACCTGCTTCAGCGCCGCAATGATCTGCGCCTCGCTGTGCTTGCTCTTGCTCATCCGCTTTCCCCTTTCGTTCGTCCGAAATCGTACTCCATCTCGGACGGTTTAAGGGGGTCACGTCACGAGCATTCTATGAGATGCCGAGTTCTCGTCCAAATGAACATTAGCGGCGCGAAGCGCCTTTCTCGGTACGATATGCCGCGCTCCTAGCGCCGATGTCTGGACTTTGGTGGTGCGAAGGGGATTTCGCAACAGGAATCGGGCGCTACCAAGGCAGGCCGTCAGACAAGTGCTGTCCCGCTGGATTGCCAGACCCTGACTGACTTATTGGGAGCAACATTCCTGAACGCGATTTTGGCCCAACAATCACTCCTAAGGGACAATGAGGTGCACCGTTACATCACGCTCTAGCGCCGGCACTTGACTCTTTACTAGGTCATGCCCAACGCATGAGCGATCTCACGGTATTCAAGCAGAATCGAGCGAACGAGTAGAATCGAAGGTCGCACGTTTCTGAACCAGGATTGCTATCAGTCATTTCCGACGCTGCCTTCACAAGGGCGCCCATCTTGGGGTGGGTAGGAACGATTTCAACCGGTATGCCGGCAGCCTCCAAGGCGGCCGTCATTACGGGGCCGACGGACGCAATGGCTGTGTATTCGCACAAGGCGG
Organism: Bryobacterales bacterium; assembly: GCA_963745995.1. Classification (GTDB taxonomy): domain Bacteria; phylum Acidobacteriota; class Terriglobia; order Bryobacterales; family Bryobacteraceae; genus Palsa-187. The sequence goes on along the minus strand of CAVUZF010000002.1, from coordinate 1,017,450 downwards.
TGAATACATCGGATCGGAGTCCGAGATCGTCGGCGATCATCATGAGATGGTCGAGTTGGATTGAGGATGTGAATAGAATCGCGTCGAATTGGCGCTTCGCCAAGCCGCGCGCCGCTGTTTGAAGAGGAACGACATCCGCTGGGAGTTCCCAACGGTAAAGCACAATGGGTGTTACCGAAGCCCCCAACTGTTCGAGGGCCGCATTCATCTCCAAATTCGGGCGCCCGTATTCCTGCACAGCAATCCGCCGCTCGGGGCGCGCCGCCACAGCCTCCACGATTTCCCTCCACGTATTGGGCTCCGGAACAACCACTTGCGCGCGTGCCCCCAACTCACGCAGAACCGGCAGTGGTTTAGGCCCGCGCGACACGATCGTGACACGGCCCAGCGCGGCGCCGAGCCGTGAAACAGAGGCATGCGGAGCAACCAAATCACGGAGAAACGTGAGTCCCGCCCCGGTCATGCATATCACCATGTCGAATTCGCCGGTCTCCAACTGCTCCACGAAACGGATCGCTTCGCCTGTGTCGTCGAGCGCGCGTTCCTGCACCGATGGCGCCACGAATGGATCGCCCCCCTCCTTGCGGATGAGAGCTTCCATTTCCTTGGCGCGGCGGCTTTCTAGGCTGAGAACGCGGAGTCCTGCAAATGGCATGTTTCAAGACAAGAACGAGCTTGGTTTCAGTATGGCGCAACGCGGCGCCGGGAGCTGAATTCTTTTAGAACTTAAACAGGGCCTCCAAATATCCGAATTTGCCATCTTTTCCTTGCGGATAAATTTGTTCCATGATTGCCAAACCCTGCGTGTAGCCGACGTAACCCGTGAAGGTGACGCGGCGGGTGGCGCGGTACTCGACGCTTGTATCGTACAGATTGCCCAGCGAGCGGCGCCCGCTGGTGGAGCGGCCGGTGTAACCGAACGTCCACGGCTGAAACACGCCGCCGCCGCTATACCAGAGATCATTCGGATTGCTAAGGCGAAGCGAGTGGAACTCGCTCGATACCGTAATCTTCGCATGCGGCCTCAGGACCAGCGCCCCGAAGCGGTCCTCCGTGTTCATCATGTTAAAGAACGGGAAGCGCGCATAGGGACGGGGCGTGGGTAAGATCTGAAAGAAAGTCCCATGCCGGTTATCATTCGGATTGCCGTCGCCGGAACCCATGGTGAAGCCGCCCCGCAACCACGGCTTCAGCTTCGCCAAAGGCCCAGGGAGTGCCCCGGGCTGATATCCGCCCTCGAAATCGACAGCATAGGCAAGCTGCGTTTGCGTTCCCCAGCGGCCGGTTTGCCCTGCTCCCCAAGCGAGCGCGTCAATGGTCCCGGCCGTGGTGGTAAAAACGTGCAGACTATGCGCGCCAAAGGTCTGGATATGGATATTTTCGGTGTCGCCGCGGCGGAGCGCCAAGGGACGATTGTCTGTTTTGAGGATGTGCCGCCAATCGTCGTAGTCGAGCATGAAGACGCGCGTGTCGGCGGCGTGTTTCCCGCTGCCCCACTCGTGCGTGTACGCAGCATAGCCGAATCCCACGCGGTTCCATCCCCAACCGTCCGTCTGAAAAACGCCGCGAGTGGGCGTCGCCGCGACGAAGGTGAAGTCGTTCGGTGGGCTTGGAATAGGAATAATGCAAGCCGTCGAAGCTGCGTCCGACGTCCGACCACCCGAACGAACCAATCAGCCGCTGGCTGATGCGATCGCGCTTGAGTACCGCCAGCGTCGCGTTCTTCGGCGCGAGTTCGGAGCCATCGTTAAACTCGAAGCGCCCCACTTGCAGAGTGTTGGCCTCGCTTGCGCCCAAACCTTTGAAGCGGACATAGAGTTGTTTCGCAAAGACCATCGCGCTGTACCGGCTGTTGCCGTTCGCCGAGTAGTAGTTTGAGCCGAGTCCGAGCGCGCCCTGCGGAGCCGCCGCCGTTGCGTTGTCCGGCATCCCGAGAAGGAAAGGAGCCGCCAGTTCGGCATCCCAATCCCACTTTTTAAGCTTTTCGGCGAAATTCACGCGGAGAAGATTGCCCGAATACCCATAGGCGTTGTTACCCGAGGCGGACTGGAACCAATCCCAGCCGTAGGCCCGCAAGCGCAGGGTTCCCGTTACGGTGACGTCGCCCAATTTCATGGGCTGGTCCGCGGACTGTCCGAAACGCGGCGTTGGTCGCGAGCAAAATAAGTAAAAGTTTGCGGCGCATGTTAGTCTCCCATCGCCGCGGCAGTCGCCAACTCACCGCTAAGCCGCGCTTCGATCTCGGTCCGCGCGGACTGTTCTTCTCCTTGCGAGAAGCGGACCGCGAACGCCAAAACCGAAATCACGGAAATCGTCGCGCCCAGAACGAACAAGTGCCTGGGTCCAGGGCATGCTGCCTTTGAACAAGAATCCCGCCAGCACGGAACCAACATTGCCGCCGGCCCCGACGATCCCGGCTACCGCGCCGAGGGCGCGTTTATTGACGAACGGAACTAATGAATACGTGGCGCCGTTCGACATCTTGATGAACAGTCCGGTCAGCATCATCGCGGCGATTGCCAAAGGCAGCAGGCGCATCTGCGAAAACAGCATTAACGCGAGCCCTTCGCCGAAGATTGTGGTTCCCAGCAGCAGCGCGCGCCCGCGGAGTCCCCAGCGTTGATGGAAGCGATCGCTGACGATGCCGCCCAAAGCGCGGGCAAACAGATTCATCATGCCGAAAGTGCCCGCCACGATTCCCGCGGCGGTCAACGCCAGGTGAAAGGTGTCCGTGAAATACAATGCCGCGATATTGTCGATGGTCAGCTCCATTCCGAAGCACGCGCCGTAGATCACGAATAGCGCCCATACGCGTGGATCGCGGCAAGCAGTCGCGAAGGAGCCCTCCAGGCCGGAACGTTTAGGCAGTTCTCCTCGGGCGCGAAGTTCGGCAAAATCGCCGTCGGCGGTGTCTTGCGTCAGTTTGTAGTAGGCGACTCCGGCCAGGAACATCATAACTCCCGGCACGAACATTGCCATGCGCCAGCCCCACCAGGCGCCCGCGCCGAGAGCGACGAATCCGGTGAATAACAGTGGCATCACCATTTGGGTGACGCCGCCGCCCAGGTTACCCCAGCCCGCAGCGGTGGCATTCGCAGTCCCGACAACATTCGGCGCGAACATCACCGACGTGTGGTACTGCGTGATGACAAACGATGCTCCGATCGCGCCAATCGCGAGGCGAAACAGCAAAAATGTGGTGTAGTCATGCGCCAAGCCCACTGCCATCACGGGCAAAGAGCCCACGATTAGCAGCCAGGTGTAGGCACGGCGTGGACCAATGCGGTCGCACAATAAACCGATGAAAAGGCGCACCAGCACCGTGATGGCGACAGAGGCGATGGTGAGATTTCCGATCTGCGCTTTACTTAAGTGGAATTCCTGGCGGATGACCGGCATCAGCGGTGCGATGCCGAACCATCCAAAGAAGCACAGAAAAAACGCCAACCACGACATGTGGAAGGCGCGCATCGGAGCACTGGAAAAATCGGCCAGGCGGATGCGGGTGGCCTTGTTGCGAAGGAACATTTGAGTCGGTTCTCCTTGGATTTTTTGAATTCAATTCAAATCGGCTCGTACGGGGAGATTCATCGAGCATTTCGGGACACCCGTTCGCATCCGCCCGGCTGAATGATGTGTCCTCAACATGGAGGGGACTTCACAAAAACGAAACTACGCGGCTTCTTCCTGGCCTTTGAGTTCGCCTCCTAAATCGACGAAAATGATGCCTTCTTCAACGCGCGTTGGAAACGTAGCGACGCACGAGGGTTCGGAGGCCCGCACAGGCATCCCTGTTTCGAGGTCGAAGCGCCGCCCATGGAGCGGGCACACGACAGTGGTGCCGGACACGATGCCGTCGCACAAAGGACCACCCTTGTGCGGGCACTTATTCCCGATGGTTAGATAGCGATCTTCCAAATGAAAAATCGCAATTTCTTGATCGCCGACGATCACAGCCCGCCCTTCGCGGGAAGGAATGTTTTCCGCTTCCGTGATGGGCGTCCACGCGTGAACACTTGTCATGCAGATTGAACCTCCCTGGGTTGAGTCTGGATAGTTTGAATTTGGACGAACTGAGTCGGAGTCACTGGAGCCCGCCCTTCGAGCCACGCGTCTTTTGCCAGCGCTTTCGAGCGGGCCAAGCGATCGAGCAGTTTCACTTTTTCTGCTTCGGGCGCGTAAACGGTGTCCTTGCGAATCTTCTCGATGCCTAGGCGCTCGACGAAATCGTAGCTGCGTTCCAGGTAGTTCGCGTTTTCGCGGTAATACTGGAAGAAAAGATCACTGGCTTCCAACGCCTGCTCCGTGGTCTCGACGGTAATCAGCAGGTCGGCCTTGCGGACGGATTTGCCGGCGGCTCCCCCCACCACCACCTGCCAGCTTCCATCCTGTCCGACAAGACCTAAATCCTTGACGGTGGCTTCCGCGCAATTTCGCGGGCATCCCACCACGCCCATCTTGAACTTGTGCGGCGTAAACAGATTCTCCAGGCGACGTTCCAGTTCGATGCCGGCGTTGGTAGAATCCTGCACGCCGAAGCGGCAGAACTCGGTGCCCACGCAGGTCTTCACCATGCGGACGCCTTTTGTGTACGCCTGCCCTGAGGGCATCCCGAAGTCGGCCCATACATTAGGCAGATCGGCTTTCTTGATGCCTAGCAGATCGATGCGCTGGCTGCCAGTTACTTTCACCATCGGCACTTTATATTTGTCAGCGACATCGGCGATGCGCCGCAATTCATCGGGCGTAGTCACGCCGCCGCGCATGCGCGGCACAACTGAGAACGTGCCGTCCTTTTGAATGTTGGCGTGGACCCGATCGTTGATGAAGCGTGCGGAGCGGTCCTCGTCGTGATCCCCGCACCACACCATGTCGAGCAGATAGCTCAGCGCGGGCTTGCAGACTTCGCAGCCCTTGCGATTGCCGTAGACGTTCAGCACTTCCTCGACGGATTTGAGCTTTTGTCCGCGAATCATGTCGCGCAATTGCTCGTAAGAGAAGGGCACGCAAGAACACAACGTGGTTCTGGTCTCTTCCTGGAAATCGGGAGTCACGGCACGGAGGAGCTTTTCGCAGAGCCCGGTACAGGTTCCGCAACTGGTAGAGGCGCGCGTGCGTTCCTTAAGTCCGGCTAGCGTGGTAATGCCGTGGGCATGAATCGCTTGGACGATATCGCCCTTGCGGACGCCATTGCAGCCGCAGATGATGTCGCTGTCGGGCATGGCGGCGACTTCGAGGCCGGGGTCGGCCTCACGCGGCGGGAATAGAATTTGGCGGCGGTGCGGCGTGATGTCCGTTCCGCTGCGCATCCAGTCCATAGTAAGTGTGCTCGTCTTCGATGTCGCCTACCAGGATTACGCCGAGCAATTGGTTGTCCTTGAGAAGCAGCTTTTTGTACACGCCGAGCGACGGGTCTTCGTAACGCACCGTCTCCACGCCGGGCACGGACTCATCGATGGAGCCGGCCGAGAAAATGTCGACCCCCATAATTTTGAGCTTCGCGGCGGGCGATGCGCCGGTAAAAACGGCTTCGCGATTTCCTGTGATCGTGGAAGCCAGCACACGGCCTTGTTCGAAGAGAGGCGCTACCAGTCCGAAGGTTTGTCCGCGATGCTCGGTGCATTCGCCGACCGAGTATATGTGAGGATCGGACGTCTCCATGTAGTCATTGACTACGATTCCTCGATGAACTTCGAGACCGGCTTTGCGTGCCCAGTTCGGCATTGGGCCGGATTCCTGCGGCGATGACCACCAGATCGGCGTCGAGTTCTTCACCCGAGGCGAAGCGCAGGCCGTCGACACGCCCGTTGCCGAACAATGCTGCCGTCTGCTGCGGGAGCATCACACGAATGCCTAGGCTTTCGATCTTACGTTTCAAATAATCGCCGCCGGTAGCATCCAACTGGCGCTCCATGAGCGTTTCCATCAAGTGCACCACCGTCACTTGGCAACCGCGCACCTGTAGCCCGCGTGCGGCTTCGAGGCCGAGGAGTCCGCCGCCGATCACGGCAACTTTCAAACCCGGCTGCGCGTTTTCAAGCAGCGCGCGCGTATCGTCCAAGGTACGGAACACGTGCACGTTTTTCTTGTCGACGCCGGGAATGGGCGGGATGAAGGCGCTGCTTCCGGTGGCCAGGATCAGCTTGTCGTACTCGGTCATTCCGCCGTTTTCGTCGATCACAATTTTCTTGTCGCGGTCGATGCTTGCGATCTTTACACCCAGCCGTGCACGAATGTCATTGGTCTGGTACCAGTCGATATCGTTAATGACGATATCCTCAGCGGATTTCTCGCCGGCGAGTACCAGAGACAACAGAATGCGGTTGTAGTTGACGTGGGTCTCGTCACCAAAAATTGTGATATCGAAATTGTGCGGTTGCTTGAGGATCTGTTCGACGCAAGACACTCCGGCCATGCCGTTGCCGACCACTACCAGTTGTTGTTTCATGCGTGCACTCCTGAACGCTCCACCCGCACCGCGCATTGTTTGTAGTTCGGTTCGCGCGAGATGGGGTCGAAGGCGTCTTGTGTTACCTCATTCACGTTGGTTTCAGCGAAATGGAAAGGCATGAACACCTGGCCGGGGGCTGTGATCTCGGTAAGGCGGAGTTCTACTTCGCGCACGCGGCCGCGGCGGGAGACGACGTCCACCGAATCGTGGCTGCGCAGTCCGAGCTTTTTCGCGTCGCGCGGATTCATTTCGAGCCAGGCCCGCGGCGAGAGGCGTTCGAGAATCGGGACCTCGCGGGTTTTCGTGCGTGTGTGCCAGTGTTCCACGGTCCTGCCGGTATTCAGGACAAACGGGTACGGGGCTGTAGGTTGTTCCGGGAACGGAGCCCAGTCAGTGCACACCAGCTTGGCACGACCGTCCGGAGTCTGGAACTGGCCATCCGCGTAGAGGCGCGATGTGGCGTGAGGATTTGCTCCCTCCGTTAGCGGCCATTGAACCGCGCCCTGTTCGGCCAGCAACGTGTAACTGATGCCCGAGTAATCGCACAGCCGCCCTTGCGAGACGCGGCGCCATTCGTTGAAGGCGTCCTCGACTGTGGTCCACCCGGGGTATAACTCTTCGCGGCATCCCAGCTTTTCAGCAAGCGCAAGGAAGATGTCGAAGTCAGAGCGGGCTTCACCCTGCGGTGCGACCGCCTTGTTCACTTTGCTTACGCGGCGTTCAGAGTTCGTGTAGGTGCCTTCTTTTTCGCCCCAAATCGCCGCGGGCAGCACTAGGTCCGCCAATTCGGTGGTGGGGGTGGGATGGTAACCATCCTGGACCACCAGGAAGTCGAGATTGGAGAGACCGTGCCGCAGAATATCCTGGTTGGGGTAAGAAACCAGGGGATTGGTCGCGATGATCCACAGCGCGCGGATCTTTTTTGCCACGGCTGCCTCGACGATATCGGGGTACGCCAAGCCACGTTTGACCGGGATGCGCGATTCGTCAATGGTCCAGATAGCTGCCAAATCCGCACGGTCTTCGGCATTCTCGAATTTGCGATAACCCGGAAGACTCGAAGCGAATCCGGCTTCCCGTGTTCCCATGGCATTACATTGGCCGGTAATGGAAAAAGGCGAAGCGCCGGCCCGGCCGATGTGTCCGGTGAGCAGAGCCAGATTGCAGATCGCGTTCACCGTGGCGGTGCCGAGGGTGCTGTGATTGACACCCATGGTCCAGCCGATGAAGCCGGCTTTGGCGCGGCCGTACAAGAGCGCCGTCTTGAAAATGGTTTCCTGGCTTAAGCCTGTGATCTCGGCCACACGTTCCGGCGTATAGGCTTCGAGGAAGCGTTCAAGTTCAGCGAAGCCCGCGGTATGTTTGTCGACATACTCACGGTCGATCAGTTTGTAACGGATCAGAATGTGGGCGATGCCATTGAGTAGCGCCAGGTCCGAGCGCGGCTTCAGCGGCAGATGAATATCCGCCATCATGGCGGTCTTCGAAACGCGGGGATCGGCGACGATCAGAGTCTTATTGCGATTCGCTTCCAAGTACTGGCAGAGAATCGGATGATTATCGGCTAGATTCGCGCCGATCAGCAGGACTACGTCGGCGGCCTCCATATCTTCGTAAGCGCCGGGAGGGCCGTCGCTACCGAACGAAACCTTGTAACCGGAGACGGCGCTGGCCATGCAGAGCGTGGTGTTGCCGTCGTAGTTATTGGTGCCGAAGCCGAGTTGCACCAGTTTGCCCAGCGTGTAAAATTCTTCAGTGACTAGCTGCCCGGTGCTGAGTACACCCAACGCTTCCGGTCCGTATTTCTCTTGCGTGGCACGGAAGCGGTCGGCCATCACGGACAATGCTTCATCCCAACTGACGCGCATCAACTTGCCGTTCTGGCGCAGCAGCGGGTACTGAGCGCGATTCTCGGACTCCAATGTGTAGTGCTCGGAAAGGCCCTTGGGGCATAGTTTGCCGCGATTCACCGGATGCATGGCGAACGGCCGAGAAGCGACCGCGCGGCCATCCTTTACGCCAATTTCAATGCCGCAACCGACCGAGCAATAGCCGCACGTAGTCGGCACCCAATGGTCTGGAATCTTTTTGGCCGAGGTATAACCGGTAGACTCATCGCGCGCGAAGCCATATTCTTCGCTCAGATTGTCGAGGCCCAACGTGCGCTTCCAGTTCATGGGGCTGTCCTTTCTCCGGACGTGAAGGCGGCGGCAATGCTCTTGGGGACCACGCTCACAAAGAACAGATAGCGCCCGAGCCATTCCCCGGCGAGTGCCAGGGCGAACGCCACGGCGATCATCCAGCCTCGTGCCGCGACCAGCGGCAGCAATACGTCGCCGACGGCCAATATGGCCAGGCGGGTCAGAAACAGATTTTGCAGTTGACCTGAAAGCAACAGCGACGAAGCCCGCAGTTCGAACACTTCGGAGCGCGAAAGCCACAGGAACTTTAGAAGCTGCGTGAGGAACTGCGTCGAAGCACCCGCGACTGCCGCGAGCCGGACCCAGGACGGGATTGCTCCGCCGAGAATCTGAACCAGCAATATCTGTACAAATAGCGGGCCCAAGAGCACCGCAGTCGCATAGAATTCGACCAGCGTATAAGCACTGAACCAAGCCGGGCGGGCCCGAACAACGTAAATGCGCGCGGAACTCGTGACGCCTGCCAGTCCGGCCAGAACAGTGCACAGGCCCATGGCGCTGCGGCCCGGAACATTGAACATCAACATTCCGGCAAATGCCGAAGCGGTGCCCGCGAACAGCGAGAGCGTTAGCACCTCGCGGCTCAGCCATGATCGCCGCAAGCCTTTGAGCGCGCGAAACGCATAAATGGGCCGACCCAAATGAAGGGTTGAGGCCGCCAGACTTATGCCTGCAAGCGTAAGCGACGCTAGCGCCGTGATCGTCAGTCCCGTACCGCGGCCCAGCATGTCGAGCAGCCACAGCACCGCGAACGCGCCCACGGAAAGCTGGGTGAGCACCAGCATGAACACCAGCGGCCAGTGCGGATGCTCGGGCTCCATGCGCTGTGTATCCACGCGACCAGTGTCGGGAATCAAATCGTCCGGTAGCGTGATCCGAGTAGTTGAGATGCTATCGTCCGCCGAAGGCAGCCCTGGCGCGTCTGCCGACAGATAGTCGCGGCGCCAGGCGGCGATATTCACGATTTCAATCGCGATTGCTCCTTCCGGGCAGGCTCCCACACACGCGGGAGCGTCGCCGTCGCCCAGGCGGTTATGGCACATGTCGCACTTGCCGACCACACCACGCTCGGCATTATATTGCGGGACTCCGTAAGAGCAATTCCAAACGCAATACTGACAGCCGATGCAGGTGTCGGCACGGTGCAGAACCACGCCCGTTCTTGGGTCTTTGGTATAGGCCTCCACGGGACAACCGATGAGGCAAGAGGGCTCCAGGCAGTGATTGCAACCCATCGACAGATGGTGGCGCTGGGTATGTGGGTAATGCCCACCTTCTACTTCGCCCACCCGCCGCCAATTGATTACCGCCGGATTGCCGTTCTGTTCGTTACAAGCCACTACGCAGCACTTGCAACCAATGCACTTCGTCATATCGAAGTGAAAACGATATTGCTCGCCGGTCCCCAGGGGACGCTCCGGGATTAACGGTCTGGGCTCAAACTCGATTTGTACCAGGGAGCGGGCCGCGGTAGAGAGCAAGGCGCTCTCCATCAAGGGAAGCTCATCCAGATACACGTGTCCTGTTTCCGCCACTAGGGCTCCTTTGTCGGACTAAGGATCGACACCTGCGCACGAGGCAAGGATCGAACTCTCAAATCAACTTGGGAATTAGCTCCGCAGGGAGCTTAATAATGGGAAACGGACAGGGTCCCGGGTAGGCCCCGGAAAACCCGTTTGTTTCGCAGGCGAGCTAAGGGCAGTTTACCACTGACATGGCGGTTTGGAAAGACATTTACTCCAAGATTCTTTCTATGCAGGTCATCAGACTAGAGCAGTGACGAGAGTAACCCCCATCTGTCTGATGCAGGCAAGCTTAGCCCTTCAGGAACATCCGAGCCTTGATTTCCACGTACTGAAGTTATCTGGTTTTCAATCGCTGTCCGATAGTCCACACATGGGAAGTTTGATCAGTACCGACAAAAGCGATCGCGTCCTCCGAACTACCCGGCTGTACCGGAGGCGGAACCCGCCATTGACCCCTGGCGAGTCCTGTTGATAACAGCCCTTCGCATCCACGAACCATTCTTGGTGGGAAGGGGATTTCACAACAGCTAGCCGGGCCGCGGGTGCGGGTAGGTACACGGCAAAGAAAGATCAACGGATGCGATACTATCCTCCGGATGCAAGCGTGACCGTGACATTTACCGGGAACGCCGCTGTCGTAAAACACGGGTTTCTTCTGCCTTGCAAAAACGCCCGACTAATAGTTCTGACGGGTGGCACTCTTGGCGTTGTCTCTCTGCATTTCGATCAATCTATTTCCTGCGTAGAGTCAAGAAGTCGAAGCGTTTGCTCTGACGCTCCGGAAAGAAGCTGTTTACGGCATCGTCCAACTGATCGAACACCTCGAACACCGTGTGCAACTGAGTCATCAAAAGTAACTCCAGATTGCGCTTATTGGGATTCACCAGTTTGACGGTACCTTTCTTGTTTTGAAGTGTGACATATCCGCCAACCAATGCACCAAGGCCGGTAGAGTCAATATAAAACACGTCCTTCAGGTCCAACACAACCTTCAGATGACCGGCGACCGCCAGTTCGCTGATCTTTCGGCGGATGTCATCGGCCTCGCCGAATGTGATTTGTCCCGTCAGCGTCAGGATCAGTACGTCTTCTCGAGTGCTTTCTTCAATATGTAAGCTCATGTTTGAGTCCAACGGCACGGCCGTTACGGTTGCATCACTGCCCTCCCGGGCCGCCGTCGCCCTCAGTACCGCCAAAAATCGGTTTGCCGTTCAAATAGATTCTGCGGGCGTCCATAAGATGAGAGCCATCTTTCGACGCGTAGCCGTCCACGACGATTTTATCTCCAAGTTTTACGTCGCCCTTCTTGAATCCGCGACGCGAAAGGGCTCCTGGATTGGCACCTTCGCATCCCCAAGTCACCACCTTTCCGCTGTCGTCTTTGACGTCGACGTAGAAGTAGGAGTGCGGATTGGTCCATTCAATCTTGGATAAAGATCCCTCGATTCTAATCGGCTTGTTGCCGTCGAATTCGGCCGCGAAGGAATGATGGGCGAGCGCGGTTCCGGTTCCGGCGAGGCCCACGATGAATGCGAGAACGATCAACTGTGTTTTCATGATGCTTGCTCCTAAAGCAGTGCCCGGTGACTGGTCAGCCGTAACAGCGCGGCAATGAGCGCGTCTATGTCGGCGCAGGTGTTGTAGAACGCGAACGACGGACGAACAGTGCTCTCCACTCCGAAGCGCCGCAGGATGGGCTGCGCGCAATGGTGTCCCGACCGCACGGCGATGCCTTCTCGATTCAGAGCCGATCCGACGTCTTCCGTTCTTTGGCCGGCGAGCGTAAAGGAAAGCACTCCGGCTTTGTCTGGAGCGCTGCCGATCAGGCGCAGTCCCGGTATTTCCTTGAGCAGACGCGTGGCATAGAGAACTAGCTGGTGCTCATATTCGGCGATCTTGTGAAGTCCAATTGTGTTGACGTAATCAATCGCTGCGCCAAGGCCGACTGCGTCCGCGATGTTCCCGGTGCCGGCCTCAAATCGCCCGGGCGCGGGCTGATAGAGTGTGCGCTCGAAGGTAACGTCGCTGATCATGTTGCCCCCGCCCTGCCATGGTTGTGTTTCATTGAGCAGCGCCTCTTTGCCATACAGCACACCGATTCCAGTGGGAGCGAAGACTTTGTGACCTGAAAATACATACCAATCCGGATTGAGCTCCTGAACATTCACAGGCATGTGACAAACAGCTTGCGCGCCGTCTAGCAGAACTCTGGCGCTCACTGCGTGAGCCGATTCGATGATTTGCTTGGCAGGAGTGATGGTTCCTAGCGCATTGGAAACCTGAGTGAAGGATACGAGCTTGGTTTTCGGCCCCAGGAGCTTGCCGTATTCGTCCAGAAGAACCTGGCCAGTGTCATCCACGGGGACGACTCTCAGACGCGCTCCTTTTTCGGCGGCCAATTGTTGCCACGGAACAATATTGGCGTGGTGTTCGAGCCAAGTAATTACGATTTCGTCGTCCTTGGCGATATTTTGCCGCCCCCAGCTTTGCGCCACCAGATTGATGGCTTCAGTGGCGCCGCGGACGAATACAATCTCTTTCGAGGACGCCGCATTCAGAAAGCCGCGCACTTTATCGCGAGCCGCTTCGTAGGCGTCGGTGGCCCGGGCGGCGAGTTCGTGAGCGGCCCTATGGATATTCGAGTTCTCGTGCTCATAGAAATACTTCAGCCTATCGATGACGGCTTGGGGCTTCTGCGTCGTCGCCGCGTTGTCCAGCCACACCAATTGGCGTCCGTTCACGCGCTCGTTAAGAATCGGAAAGTCGTGGCGAATGCGAAATACATCGAACGGTGCATTGACCCACTGCGAAGACATCTGCGCATCGCCTGAGGGAGGCTGCGGGTTTACAAAGTAGAATGATGGAGCACCAGGCATCGCGGCCGTGACTGGGTCTGCCGAAGCCAGCGCGATGGCGTCCAGGATCTGTTTCAATTCCGCTTCACCGGGCAGTTCCACTGGTGACGGGATGGAACTGGCAAGCGGCACTTCTCCACCGAGGTCGTAGGGCATCGAACTCATATAGATGGGATCGATGGCAGAGTTGGCGCCGGCGTTCTCACCGGGCCGCGCTGTAAACAATTCATTCGCTAAGCGGGCAAGCGCGTCGACATCGGGCCAGCCCTGCGGTAAATCGGGATCACGCCCATTTGTATTCATGATATTTGTCCGTTTCCACGCCTTCTAAGACACCCAGTGCATCTTCCGTGAGCACCGCCAGCGAGCAATAAAGAGAAACCAGATAGGAAGCAATCGCTCTATGGTTAATGCCCATGAAGCGAACCGAGAGGCCCGGGCTTTGCTGGCCAGGTAGGTTCGGCTGGTACAGGCCGACGACACCTTGGCGGCGTTCGCCAGTGCGCACAAGAAGAATATTGCTTTTACCGTCTTCAATGGCTACCTTGTCGGAAGGGACCAGGGGGATGCCACGCCACGTCAGGAATTGCGAGCCGAATAATGAGAGGGTGGGCGGGGGCACTCCGCGGCGCGTGCATTCGCGTCCGAACGCGGCGATGGCTCCGGGATGCGCGAGAAAGAAACCGGGCTCCTTCCAGACCCTGGAGATCAAGTCGTCCAGATCGTCGGGCGTTGGCGCTCCGGTGCGGGTTTTAATTCGCTGCTTTTCCGCCACGTTGTGCAACAGGCCGTATTCGCGATTGTTGATCAGCTCACTTTCCTGCCGCTCCTTGACGATCTCGATGGTCAGGCGCAACTGTTCCGTGATCTGATTAAAGGGCGCACTGTAGAGATCCGAAACACGCGTGTGGACATCGACCACCGTATTGACCGCGCTGAGCATATACTCTCGCGGGTGTTCCTCATAGTCCACGTAAGTCTGTGGCAGGACGCGTTCATCGCGGTCAGAACAATCAACGGTGACTCTCGATTCGTCCTTCACCCGATTCAGGCGATAAATGCCGGCCTCTACCGGGACCCACTGCAGCAAGTGCGTGAGCCAGCGCGGGGTGATCCGCGCCATCTGGGGAAGGGTTTTTGTTGCGTTCGCAAGTTGTCTAGCGGCTACATCGCCTAGTGCGGTCTGTTGTAGCGGTTCGTCGGCCATTCTTTAGGTGTCTCCTTTGGTCTACTGTTTCGCGGGCGCTGCCAGGGGCGGTGGCAGGGGTTTCAGATCGTCGTAGCCCCGGGTCCCGTCGGCACGGATCGGACCGGGACCGAATCCCAGATGATCGCGGTCAACATTGTTCTCACTACAGGAATATTCGTGGACCTCCTCGCCTGGCTTTCCTAGCACCCAGGTTCGGGCGTACGTGAACGGCTTGGTATAAAACTTTGGATCTTCAATCAGGGTTTCGACGTGAATGTGATCATAGTCGGGACGCGTCCACCGTTCGACCACATGCAGCGCATCACTATGCGGGCTGCCATTCTCATCCGCCCACACTTTTTCGTCCTTGAAGCCGACGGAGTCGACTATGAGGGTGTCACCGTCCCAGTGGCCCAATTCTTCGCCGAAGAAGGATGGGTCCGGGTCTTCCGAGTGTTTGCGATTCGGATCCAGGGGAATGAGGCGGTAGTAACTGTACCAATAAAGGAAAGCCAGTTTATTCGCGCCCTGAAGAACTTCAAAAGGTAGGCCACTCGCGTTGTGGCGCGGAATTCCGCCAATGATGCACAAACTGTCGGGATCGATCGTGGCTGTCGTATTGTGTTTCCAGGCGGCTTCTCCCGCCGGCGTCAATGGGAGCTTCAAACCGGGGAGATCTTTGGCGATGTTTCCACCGGGCTTGGTGTCACGCGTTCCTTTCCAGTAGCCGCTGAGATCGGGATGGCCGTCAGAGGTGCGCGGCGCTGGCTTTGTGGATTTGACGTCGGGAGCTGTGAGCTGAGCATGCGCCATCGCCGATAGCAGAACTGCCGTCGCCAGCCATTTGTAGATTTTCAACATCGCGTCCTCCTATTTCACGATCTCGATCGGTATCGTCACTTCAATGGTCTTGGGAGTCAGGCAGGTGCGATCGTTGCAGGCCTGATAACGCAGCTTGCCGGTAAGTCCGCTTGTGCCCAAGGCGGCTGCGCTGGGCGCCTTGAAGCGGGTAGTGATGTTAAATTCGCCGGTGAAAACCGAGAGTGGAGTTTGAGAAAAACCGAACTTTTCGGTTCGCGGCGTAGGGAATAAGATCTCGACGGTTTCAAGCGTTCCCGGATTCCACGTCAGCCGCAGCGGAATCAGATACGGGTCCGAGGGCGTGTTGCTGTTTACGTGGTAGGCGGGGTCCAGCTTCAGTGAAAGAGTTGCGTCTGCTGTGCTCCCGGCTTTGACGGTCAGGGTCTGCGCCGGAGTATAGGTGAGGACGTTCGTCGGCGCCGTTTGAGCAAAAGCCAACGTGTTTAGCAGAACTAAAAAGATTTTGAACTTCATAAAAAGGAGGGGACCGGCAGCAAGCCAGTCCCCTTTTGCCGATGGACTTACTGCGAAACGCTGGCGGAGAGCGCTTTGCCGTTTTCCGCGAGCAGCCTTTCGATGGTGGAGGTGAACTCCTTCTTCAATTGATCGTTGAACTCGCCGCTGGCAGGAGCTGCGAAGCCAGCGTGAATGTGATCCACGCGCCCGTCGCGGCGGATGAATACCGTCGCCGGCCAAGTGTTGAGATTTACGAGCTGTGGTACTTTCTCCCACATCTCAGCCGGCGCTCCTCCGATCAGGTACGTATACTCCACTCCATACTGCTTGGTGAAGGCGTGTACACGAGCCAGATCGTCCTGTTGTTCGGGTTCTTCGAAATCGAGCGCTACGATCTCGAGCCCTTGGTCGCGATACTTCTTATAGAGCTGGACTAGATATTGCGCTTCGTCGTGGCAGTTCGGGCACCAGGTCCCGGTCAAGATCGCGAGTACGACTTTGTTTTTGAATTTCGGATCTTCATTGGAGAGAACCTTGCCGTTTACATCCGGCATTTTATAGGTGAAGACTTCGTTCGCATCGCGCGGAGTCGTGTGCGTAGTGTAGTTGGACGGTTCGGGCAGGCCCTTGGCGCGGGCCACTTCCGGACGATAGGCGATCAGCTTGCCGTTGCGATTGCTGCCGCTCTGCACAACCTGGAGCGTTCCGTCCGGCAGCGCGGTGATTTCCATCAAGCCCGGGCGGGAGCCGTCAAAGTGGCTCAGTGAGAACTTGCCGTCGCGGTAGGTTCCCGTGAGCGCGCCGGTATCGCCATCCACGCGCAGAATCGCGGCGGAAGCTTCCACGCCATTCTGCTTGACGATCAGCCGCCATGCTTTTTCACCCTTGGGGCTTTCCTTGCCGACCTCAAACGGAATCTCCCAGACGCCGTCAATCGAAGGTATGCTGGCTGCGGATACGGCGGGCGGCGCCACGTAATGCTTCGCCTGGAAAGCCGAACCGCCGACTTCGCCATTGCGCTGGTCGATCTTGCCGGTAAGCTGACCATCCTTCACGGTTGCAGTGATGGTCGTAAGGTAGTGCGCGAAATCCAGCACCAGCTTGCCGTTTTCGAATTTGGCGCTGGTAGTGAATTCCTTGTCATCGCCGTTGTAGAGCGTCCCTTTCAAGTTGGCTCCGGAGCCCGAGATATCGAGGCGGAACGGAATCACCGTCGTCTTGACGGTGAGCGTGGCATCCCAAGGGCCTTCTAGCGAGTCGGTGCCTGCGGCGAATGCGCTGACACCGGCAAGAATCGCTGCTAGAGCAATCGCGTGTTTCGAATACATTTTCATTCGTGTGGTCCTTTCTCTGTGATGTTTCTTACTTCTTGGCTAAATGAACCTGCTTGCCGTACTGGCTCCATTCCTCAGGCAGGCCTGGCTTCGTGGCCAGCAAAATCTCAAAGATCGCTCGCCGATCCTCGCCGGTGAGTCGCGCGAACTCGGAGCCTTGTTCGCGGCCGGTCAAAATCTCAAACAAACGGTGATAAACGTACTCCTTGGCGGGCGACGGCAAATCGTCGAACGCCGCGGAATAAATCAGGTAGCTGCAGGGATACTTGAAGATGCGCTTATGCAGATCGAAATCCCGCAGCGAACGGCCCTGTGGATCGCGCGGACCCAGGGCGGCGAACTCCTTCGTATAGCTTGAAGACCCCGTAACTGGCTCTTCTAAAACTGCCTCGTTGGTGAAGAGCAGATATCGCACCAACTCCTCGGCAGGCCCTTGATATTGCTTGCGGGCTTCATCCGAAAGCGTGGCGGCCGTCTCGCCCACCGCTTTATTTCGCGCGGCTTCTTTGTATACGGCCAGCCGCGTCTGATAGTTCGTCAGCGTGATCAGATCGTGCATCTGCGTCTGGTGCGCCAGCACTAAGTGCGCAACGATATCGCTGTCAGGGATCAGATACTTCGAAACGTCAAAGAACTTCGAGAGGTCGGTGATGTTGGCTCCCGCCGCGCGGTTCAATTGGTCGGGATGCTCCTGATCTTCCACCACAACATTTCCCATGTGAGTCTGGCCGCCATGCGTGCCAGTAACGTACCAGCCGCCCCAGCGATCCTTCAGAGGGCTTTCTTGCCCAGTGAGGAAGGCGGCCGCTCTGACCGCTTGTGTTCCGGACGGATTGGTATGAATCGACCGCAGTAGCACGCCGGGTACGTTGCGCGTTCCGGCGGCGACGTGGCATTGCGTACAATCGAGCTCGGCTCGCTGGAAGAGGGGATGATCGGCTTTCTGCTCGTCCAAGATGTAGAAAATCGCTCCCTGTTTGGAGTCGAACGACACAAACTCCAGCACCTTGCCGTCGTGAACCTGGCCAACATACACGTCGTCGTTAAAATACAGCGCACGCGGCGCTTGCGGCGAAATCTTCTTGTACTGGAAGCTGGTCTTGGAAAATACCAGCGTTTGCGAACTGACTGGAATCGACAGTTGTTCGAGGACTGACTTCAGATAGCCATGCTGCGGCTCATACTTCAGAGTGACTTCGCCGCGGTCCAAGCGTGTCTGGAGGTTCGCGACGGGATCGTGAACCTCTGCGCGGTAGTTTATCGGCTCCTCGCTGAACGGCACGTAGCCTTGGTTCTTGACGGCGATCTGCGCGTGCACAGGCAGCGCGAGCGAGCCGAATATCAGCCCGCCCATCGCCATCATTCGAACCACAGAAAACATTTGACGCTTCACGCTAATGATCCTTTCCGAGCGGACTTAAAATGTCGCTCTAATACCGAGTTGCAGCAGCCTGGGAAAGTTGGCCTGATTCGTAATCACTCCGAAGTACGAACTGCTGATGTTGGTATTCGGCGTGCCGAAATACGGAGTATTTGTGGCATTGAGCGCCTCCGCCCGGAACTGCGCCTTGACCCGTTCTTTGATGGAAAAGGTTTTGAAGACGGAGAAGTCCAGGTTGAACAATCCTGGACCGCGGACGTTCAGGAAGCGGCTGGTATTGCCGAAGGTGTAGGCCGGAGCCGAGGAAAATGCCGCTGCATTGAGCCAGTCGTTGAGGCGGTCCTCTGTCGAACCGGATGTGGCCGGAGCCACGCCCGTCGCATTCGGACGCTGCACGGCTGCGCCGATGACGCTATTGTTATTAGTCTGAGTAACGTTGAGCGGGTAGCCGGTTTGAGCAACGGCGAAAGCATTGAACGACCATCCGCCCACGGCGTAATCTAAGATGCGATTGTTTTTCAAGAACGGCTTACCTTTTCCGAAAGGAAACTCATAGGTGATCGCCGTCGAGAAGCGGTTGGGCGAATCGAACGTGGACAAACTCCATTCGCCATTCAGGTTGTAGGCATTCTGCGGACCGGCGGTCGCAACGATTTGGCTGGCGCCCGCGCCGCTCTGCCCGATGAGGTCATCCTCGCTGCGCGACCAAGTGTAGGAAGCGAGCACGCTGAGCCCCCGTGAGAACCTGCGTTCCGCGCGGAAATAGAAGGAGTAATAACGGCTGGCTCCGGTGTTCGAATTGGCCAGCGTCACTGAACTATATTGCGGAAACGGCAACAGCAATTGGGCGCGAGTTACGGTTGCCGTCCCTACAGTCCCCACACCGCCGTTGCCATAAAAGGGATTGGGGACGCTCTGCGTAAGAGCGGACCCTAGGGAAAAGTACGACGGGTTCAGTTGATCAATGTTCTGGCCCAGCGACGAACTGCTGACCGACTCCAGCAAATGAAGCGAATGGGAACCCAGAGCGCCGACTGTGAATACGAATCCCGCCGGAACCTGGCGCTGCACTTCCAGTGAATACTGCTGGACGTATCCGGCCGAACTCGTGTTCGGATCGAAAACGGTGATGGCCTGTCCGACACCCGAAAGCAATCCGAGCGAGTTGCCGGTGGGTTGCAGCAGTCCGCTCGGATACGGGTTCGAGAGCGAAACGGCGGGAGTCTTATTGCCGTTAGTGGACGCGATGATGGAGGTACTTTGGGAGTACCCGATCGCATTCTGGAAACTGAAGAACGTGGGGACCCAGAAGATGCCGTAGCCTCCGCGGATCACCGTGTTCTTTTCCGCCGCATAAGCGAATCCGAAGCGGGGTCCGGGCTTGAATGACAAGGGATTGCCGGTTTGCGTCGAATTGCCCCCAACCCCGGCGTAGGAAACACCACCGAACACCGGGAAGCTTGCGGTAGAAAGCGGATTCGCCAGGGTGGGACTAAACCCCGCGATCAAGTGGTTATTGGCCTCTTGCACCCCCGATTCGAATTCAAAACGGATGCCGAAATTGACAGTCAGCTTGGGCATCACGCGGAAGTCGTCCTGGACGAACCCTCCGTAATACCGGATAAAGTCATTGAAGTTCCCGACCACCGACATCTGGCCGCTGGTGGGATAACCGAGGAGCAAGGTCGCCAGATCGCTTCCGGTTCCGTTGGTGGCCGATGCCGCATTGGCTCGTGTGAACACATCGGTAAAGCCCAGGCTGGTGGGGCCCGCCGCCGGCGTTCCCGCATCGTGAAGCGTACGGAACTCGAAGCCAGCTTTCACACTATGGCGTCCTAGAGTTTTGGAAATCGTGCCGTTGAAACTGCGCGAGTAGAAGACGTCCTGGTTGGCGCAGCCTCCACCGAAATTAGCAAAATCCGCGTTCGTTGAAGAATAGGTGCAAGAAGTGAGATTGTTCCCACCCAATTGGATACCGGGGAACGCCGTATTAGTGGTGACGGCCGCCAATTGCGGCAACCCCAGATTTGTAAGGTTGTAGCCCGCGCTCTCCTGCGTAGTCCTGGAGTAGAAGCGATTGAATCCCCAACGCAACGCAATGACGGTGGTGGGATTCGGCGTTATGGTTACATTGGCCTGAGAGGCGTCAATTTTCCGGTCGCAGCAATAGGACTGACTGGGCGTTGCCACGTTGGGAAAAATGTTATTAGGAAAATCCTGCTCAAATGTCTTCTGGTGAACATAAGATGCCGATCCCCGGATCCACGGAGCAAATTCGTGATCCAGCTTGAATAGCCTCTGGTCGCCGCGATTCGGAAAACTTCCCGTGAAGGCGTAGTTGGGAGCTCCGTAAAAAGGGGTGGGCAAATTGGGCAGCGGATAATACGATGCCAGTTGCGATCCAATACTGCTGATCTGGCCGGCCGGAATAATGTTGTTCGCAAACGCAGTACGCGTTCCGGTGGTTAGATTGGTGCTGAGCGGGTCGTAAATGGTCTGCAACGCGCCCGCTCTCGTAAAACTCTGCGAGAAGTTCCCTACCCGTTCCAGTGCGGTCGGCACAGAGAGCAACGTGGTGTAGCCGGTCTGTTGACGGTACGCTTCGTCTGAGGCAAAGAAGAAGGTCTTGTTGCGGCCATCATAGACTTTGGGAATAATCACGGGGCCGCCCAAGGAAAAGGCCCAATCTGTAAAGGGCTGGTACGCCACTGGTTGACCGGCTTTGTTTGCGAAGAAACCGTTGGCCTGCCAGGACGTCTCCCGAAGATCGCCAACGGCGCTGCCATGCAGCTGATTGGTGCCGCCGCGAAGATACGTATTGAAAACGCCGCCCCCCGTGCGGCCCACTTCGGCGTCGAAGGTGCTCGCCTGAACCTTCATGTCCTGAACCGCCTCGGGCGAGGGCACGATCACCGCTCGGTTGTTAGAATCCGTGATCGAAATACCGTCCAACAGATAGTTGTTGGTGCGCAGCGGTCCGCCGGCGATGGAAACCTGCGAATTCCCGTTCTGGTCCTGCATACGTGAGAACTGAGGGTTCGCGACATACACGATGGTTTGCGCCAACTTACCCACGAAGAACGGATTGCGCCCGAGCATCGGCAGGTCCGTGATTTTTTGTGCGTCAATGTCTTGACCAGTGGACGCGTCCGCGGTTTGCAACTGGGGCGTCTCCGCCACCACGTTCACTGAGTCGCTGACTTGGCCTATTTCAAGCGCGAGATCGATGGCGACGACGGCCTGGGTTGCGATGGCGACTCCCTTTCGCTCCAGCCTCTTGAACCCGGGGACCTCCGCGCTTAGTGTGTAGGTGGCCGGATTGACCGCAGTGAATACGTAATCCCCTTGGTCATTCGAAACCGTGGCGCGGCCAACCTGCGTCGCCTCATCCGTAATGGTCACCTTGGCCCCTGCCGACGGGCTGCCAGCGGGGTCGAGGACGCGGCCTCGCAAAGTACCTTGAAATGTTTGGCCAAATGTCATACAGGAAATCAAAACGGCAAAAATAAAAAATTTCATGCAGTCTCCCTCGAAGTCACTAAAAATTGTGTGCGTCGTGGCGAGACTAGGGCTGCTCTGGGAACCCTCCAAGCTTGGGAACCTCTCAGATGCGCAGTCGGCGAACAAGAGAGGCTAGTCAAAAGGCGGCGTTGGCGGCGAAACTATTTAGTCGTGCATGGTTCCTCCGCTAAATGCTGCTCGATCACCTCGCGCGCAACATCTTTCAGCCTTCTGCGTGATTTCCTGCTCACCACGCGGAGGTGTGCGTGGGCTTCTTCTTCCGACATTCCCTGCGATTTCTGCAGGATTGCTTTGGCACGGCCCACCAGCCGCCGCTCTTCCACTTCTTCTTCTAGCTCCTGCGAAATCTGTTGCAGTGTGCGCCGTGTGGAGGTTTCGCGCAATACGCCTTCCACGTGCCGGGTGATCGCTTCGATTGGATCCTGGCCGCGAGTGAGGAGAAACCCGAGGGTTCGGTCGGCGATCTTGGTGTCCATCAAGGAGGTCTCCAACTCAGCCACATAATTGGCGAGTTGCGAGTATTCCTCTACGGTATGAGCGGCTCGCCATACGGCTTCAATGGTTCCCGCGATGCGATCGAGTTTTGGTCGAGCTTCCCGTAAGCGAACATCGTCACGAAAGGCAAACGCTAGAAGCCCGTCTATCTGTAAGGGATAAGTGACAACGAGTGGATTCACAAAGAGGTCTTCCGTGATTACACTGCCGCCTGCGTCTTGACGCAGAAATCTGGGAGCTTCGGCGTTTCGCTGGAAAAAAGCGTATCCGTCCGCCCCGGCCTCACGCATAGCGACCTGTGCGAGCGCAGAGAGGCTATTTTGGAAGGGCTTGGCTTTTGTCGTCAATTGCTGCATATCGTCCGGCATTAGGCGCTGAATGCCTTCTCGAACCCTGCTTCGCGCACAGCCCAGCCGACAGGACATTCCTCCACGGTCCGCAGAAAACTGCGCCACCGGGCCGCTCCCGACGGGCCGCCGATCTCGAACAGCCAGAAATGTTCTTGCGTTCTTCGACCGTATTCCATTTGGAAAATCCCCTGCGATCTGTGTTCGGCGATCACCCAGTTCACGACGATGCTGTAGTCGAGCCCGTGATGGCATTGCAGCGGAGTCCGCCGATCGAAGGTCCAGGCCGGCTCGGGGTGAGTCGTCCGCGTCAGTGGGAATCCGTCCAACTCCGAAAAGCTTTCTGGAAGCCCCGTTTGGGAGGTTACTGTCCGCGCGCCCAATACGGCGGGTCGATCTCGCGGCTCCAGATTCGCGACTGCCTCCAATGTGAGCTGGGCGACAGTTTGGTGATGACCGTGAGTATCGGCCGAAGGCAAGAGCACCAAGACCAGATCGTAACTTTCACGTCTCAATAACCTAAAGAGTTCCTGTTGAACCCGCTCGACGTTCCAGGCATGGAATCCTTCGAGCGGGTCGAAAGTAAAGCCGGTATCCTTCTGGTCGAGGAAGTAACTATTCCGAATACCCAAGATCTTGCCTGCGCCCATCACTTCTTTGCGGCGAAGCCGCGCGAGGCGCTTCCGTCCAGATGTTTCTTCGCTCAGCGACAGCCCGTAATACGCTTGGGCCGCTCCTGAATATTGCGTGCCGGCTTCGCCATTGGTTACGACGACGTGATCCACGGCCCCACCAAGTTCATGTGTTATCCGATAGACAACCGCCGCGCATTCCGACTCATCATCCGGGTGCGCAACTACCAGCAGAACCTTGAACGGTGGATCTTCTTTTGAAAACCCGGAGCCGAACGCAGTTTCGTGGGGCCAGAGGGGGACGGCCGTGGCGAGGGATCGTAGCAGCCGGCTCAGTTTTTTGCACTCCATCAGGCGGCCTCCGCCTGGGAAGCCACTTCGCGGTGTATGCGCGCGAGCATTTGTCCAAATTGCAAGGCGACATGGGCAGTGAGGCGCTGCAGGAACTCACCAGGGGACTCGAAGGAACCGAAACACGCGATCAATCTGCCGGCTCTCTCGCTCCCGAGCATTAGGGGCGCGGTATACAGCCCCCTGAATGGGAATTCGCGGGAATCCAGGAACTCAGAGGCAAACTTCGCAGCCCGTGACGAAATGCCCAGCTCGGCGAGGTCTACTAACAGAAGGGTTGAACCACCGATTTCGTTCGCTAAAACGGATTGAGCTGCCTTCAGAGCTTCATCAACACTCTTTGAGACGAGTCCGATTCGCGTGATCTCAACAATGATTTCTCGTTCGCTCCGCATGGTGACGCAATTCTCCTCTTGAACCCAACAGGATAGATTTGGTTGCCGGTCCCCCACGAGCTTGTCATGGCAAGGGAAGGCCGCCGGTTCTCTAAAGACCCGGGCCGAAATGGGCTAACGACAACAACAGGTGACTGGGTGGAGATGGCTAGCGACGTCGATTACGAACTGAACTAAGCTTGACGATTTGTGGATTCGATGGGTGGACATGAGCGCTCCTTTTGACATTGAGCGACCGCAATCCTAGCGGCCTAGCCAGCGAAGCAAACCACAAGGTGCCTATCGGGCTGACGTTAAGTCTACTATCACGATCGACTATAGGGCCATTTGGTGGCTCATGTCAATATCATTTTTTACGAGAACGACGCTTGAATCGCTAAATCTATTGAAAATAAGACTTTAATGATACTGATGTTGAGGTCTTCCACTGCCTCTTGCCCTGATTATGGACGGATGCCTGACGCTCCCATTCCGTTCTGAAGAAGGGCCGGGGTGTAACCCGAGGAACCGCACCGCATCGAGACGGAAGCCGCAGTTGCCCCCTGACGATTCCTATTGATAACAGCCCTTCGCGCCCACGAACCGATCTTGGTGCGAAGGGGATTTCTCGCCAGGAATGGCGACTGTGAGCCTACCGCCGTCTCTTAGCCCTCTCCGAGTGGCCGACAATCCAGGAGCTAACCGGCTATCCACTTCAAACGCATTAAGTTACTGGGCCAGGTTACGAAAAAGCGGACATTTAACGCGGGAGCGCTTGTAGCCGTTTACACTACAAGCTTGTACCGAGTTCACGAAGAGTGGATTCAAGTGGACAATAGGCCAATTTAAAGCTTCTTTAGTCCACAAGATTATTGCGAAACGCGTAGCGCATCAGTTCCGCCGTGGTTGCCATCTTCATTTTTTCCAGTATGCGCGCACGATATGTGCTAACGGTCGTCACGCTCAAATGAAGTTCCTCAGCGATCTGGCTCACTGTTTTCCCCGAGCCGATCATCACCAGAATCTCGAATTCTCGGGCCGATAAAGACTCATGGGCGGGTTGGTCCGCATTCGCATGCAAGTCCCCCGCGAGTTGTTCCGCCAGCGTCGGGCTGACATACCGGCCGCCGGCAAGCAGCTTGCGCACGGCTTGAATCAGTTCTTCGGGCGCGGATTCCTTCTTTAGGTAGCCCTGGGCTCCTGCTTTTAGCACGCGTTTGGCATATTGGTCTTCCGGGTGTGCGCTGAGAACCAGAACAGGGAGTTTTGGCTGCAACAGCTTTAAGTCACTAAGAATGTCCAGGCCGCTTCTTCCCGGCATGGTGATGTCCAGGATCAACACATCCCAAGGCTGGCGCTGCACTTGGGCAAGAACCTGCTGCGCATTCTCAGCTTCGCCGCATACCGCGCCTTCCAAGTGACGAACCAGGAGTTCTTTCAGTCCACCGCGCACGATGGCATGATCATCGGCAATCAGAACCCTGATCACGTTTACTCCGCGCCCTGCCTGGAGGACGGAATGAGGACTCTCACAGTCGTTCCCTTTCCCGGAGTACCGCTGATTGTCAGCATGCCGCCCAGCAATAGAACTCTCTCCCGCATTCCCAAGATTCCCAGCGACGTTTTGGCCGTAAGCTCCTCATCGCTGATGCCTTTGCCATTATCGTCAACTTCCATAATCAGATTGCCATTCTCTTTGCCCAGGCGCACGTCCACCTGGGTTGCGTCCGCGTGCCGGGCGACATTGGTTAACGTCTCTTGAAAAATGCGAAACAGTGCTGTGGCGCGCTCAGGATCTAGCGCAGTGTCCACATCCGGAAGGTTGATTTGGCACCTCGTGCCCGTTCGAGTTTGAAAGTCTTCGGCAGCCCACTCCAGCGCCGCTACCAGACCCATGTCGTCCAATATTCCTGGCCGTAGTTCGGTTCCGATTCTTCGCACGGATTGAATCGTCTGATCCAGGAGTTTCAAGATAGATTGACTTCGCGGCGCTGCAATCCCTTGGTCCTCGGGAAGATCACGAAGCAGCGACGTGAAGTCAATCTTGATCGCCGTTAGAGCCTGTCCCAGCTCATCGTGAATTTCCCGCGCCACTCTGATCCGTTCTTCTTCGCGGGCGGAATGCAGCCGCGCGGCTAGTGCTCGCAATTGCTCCAGGGAATGTTGCAAATCTCCTTCCGCCCGCTTCGCCGCGGTAATGTCGCGATAGATTGCGTAGCCTGCAATTTGTTCGCCTGGTATCGTAACCGGCACACGGACCGCGGAAACGTGTACACTACTGCCGTCCTTGCGCTGGCGAATGGCTTCGGCATCCACTCTTTGCCCCCGCCTCACCAAGTTCCCGAATTCTCCTACTTCCTTTTGCGACTCCTCGCGTGCGATCAGGCGGCTGAGGCGCTGGCCGAAGGCTTCGTCTGGAGAGTAGCCAAAAATCCGCGTGAAATCCTTGTTCACGCGTACGACGCGGTCGTGAACGTCGGTTAACGCCACGGCTTGGGGCGCCTGTTCGAAAAGCTCATTCAGAAGGACGCTCTCCTTCTGAAGCCGGTCCGCCAGCGAGGCCAGCAGCGTAAGAAGGGGGACCATCACGCTGACGGCGACAAAACCGGCAGGTCCGAGGGAAGAGATGCTCACGGCGTGTGACACGTCCGGAATCGTCGCATAGCTCGTAAAACTAGCAGCGGCCATGGCGGTGTAGTGCATGCCGACGATGGCGGTCCCCATCAGCAGTGCGCTCGCTGCCCTCCGCAATCTCCAACCAATTGGGCGGTCCCGAAAAAAGAATATCAACCAGAGCGACATCAGGGACCCGGCGAGGGCGATCACGACCGAAAGTGTCACCAGTATGGGAGAATAGCGGCATGTTGCGGGCAGGCGCATGGATGCCATGCTGGTATAGTGTAACGCCACGATGCCCCCGCCTTGAAGAATGCCGCCGGCCAAAGTTTGGAGCAATCCCATGGCCGGCCGGCTCACAACAAACAGGGCCACCGCAGAAGCGAGAATGCCCGCGAGTAGAGATAGCAAGACCGTGGGCCAGTCGTATCGCACTGGGACCGGAAGACTGAAGGCCAACATCCCAAGATAGTGCATCGACCAAATGCCGATTCCCATCGACACGGCGCCCCCTATCATCCACCAAAGCCGTTCATTCCCGCGAGAAGAGGTTACCCTTGCACCAAGATCGAGCGCGGTGTACGAGGCCAGAATGGCGACCAGAACGGACAATGCTACCAAACGGTAATCGTAAGACCCTGCCATTTAGCTCCTCACGCGCGTTGATTGTAGTACAAATCACGACCCGGCGATACCTGCAACTCTTACGGAATAATTCCGGTTTTCCCTATAGCGCACCGTGCGACTCAACGTTAGACTCCCTCTTAGGTCCCGCTCATCCGGCCGGTGAGTATCTTCCTCCGAGTGCTCACCGGCTGTAGATGGCCGGGCGGGGCCTGGATCTCGCAGAATTGGGAGTCTACCTGATGAACGTCGAAGGACCTACGCAAGGAAACAGTCGGCCTGTCGACTGGGCGGATCTCGTCGCAGGAATTCGAGCGGGTGATGAGGAAGCGGTTTTCCGGTTGGGGGACATCTTTAGAGGTGGAATCCACTTCTTTCTGCGCCAGGGGTTAGGTCAACACAAGCTTGAAAGTCGACAACGGGAGGTGCTCTCTCTTGTCATCAAGAACATCCGAGAAGCTTCCATCGACGATCCGAACCGCCTTGCTTCCTACGTCCTAACCGTCTTGCGCGAATACATTGGCTCTCAAATAACGGCCTGTCCCCATTTGGTCTCTGAAGACGAATCGCCCGTGAACATCAAGAGTGTGGGCGCCATCAGAGAATTGCTCGGTAAGATCGCTGTCGTAGATAGAGAGGCCCTGCGCAGATATTACGTGGACAAGGAAACCGGGGAGCAAATCTGCCGGGAACTTAACATTACCTCCACCCGATTCCGCGCCATAAAAAACACCGCTAGAACCGCAGGTATGCGGCGAGGCGAGCTTAACCATTGAGACTGCCCCGCCATACGAACGTCGAACTTGACCAAGGGCTGCCAGTGAGATGAACGTATCGCCGGGGTCGTACATTCAGATCGAGCTCGGTGTAACGGGTAGCGGAGTCGACGCCTAGCCAGCAATTTGGAATATCGTCCAACAGGCTCGCGGCGCCGTATCCGTACGTGGTGCCGGGACGGAGGGGATTGCGGTGACGATCCTTCTTCGCAGATGCCGGTAAAGGAATTGCCGGATCGTGAGGCTCCTGGAGGTGCCGACTAACGAGGGCGTCTCAGTAGACCAATGCTCCGTAAAGTTATGCCAATTATGCATGTGTCTGACGAAGATCTAGAACTCTATTTTCTCGGGCGACTGCCGTCGGATCAACTTTCCGCTGTTGAATCTCATTTGACGGATTGCAGTTCGTGCACTAATCAGCTATCCGACGTGACTGGGGTCTTTCTGAAGCTGCTCAAGCTGAAGAATCGGCACCTGGGAAATTACAAAGGAATTGAAAAGAGGCGCGAGCATCGCGTTCCCTTCGACAGTCCCGGAAAAATGCAGGCGTTCAGTCCATTTTCGCCTGAAAAGTTTCGAGTACAGATGATGGGTGTCTCTCGGAATGGCCTAAAACTGCGCGCGCCTCAGTTTGTCGCGCGCGGGGCTATGGTTCAGGTGGTTATTGAGGAAGCGATTATACTCGGCGAGGTGCGGTACTCCATCCCGGCTGAAGGTGAATTCGACATGGGCATCCAGATTTTGGATCTCATTCGAAAGGCTCGCGTGTAGCGTCCGAATGTTTTCTCGACGTGCTGCGAATTATCGGTAAAGAAGGCAGGAGATCGATCTTGGCTAACAAGATTTTGATCGTAGAAGACGAACGTATCACCGCCGAAGACCTGGAGGAAGTTCTCAAGGATCTGGGGTATCAAGTCAGCGCCGTGGTTTCAAGCGGCGAAGAAGCCATTCGCGAGGGGGAAAGAAATCAACCCGATTTGGTGCTGATGGACATCCGCATCAAGGGCGACATGGACGGAGCGGAGACCGCGCGTATTCTGCGGGAACGCTTTGACCTCCCAGTGGTTTATTTGACCGCGCACGCGGACCGCGATACTTTGGAGCGCGCCAAACACTCGCGTCCCCTGGGCTATATCGTAAAGCCGTTTCACGAGGCCGAATTGCACGCCAGCGTGGAGATGGCCTTGTATAAGCACTGGCACGATCGCCGTTCCCGCAGCCGGGAGCAGCACGTGACGGATGTATTGGGCGCGCTTCGTTTAGGTATTGCTTCTGTGGATCAGGGCGGGGCGATTCGGATGATGAATCGGGCCGCGGAGGATCTAACCGGGTGGAGCGTGGAAGAAGCGGCCGGCACTCCCGTGAGGCAGGTTTTCCGGCTTGCGGATGCAGCCACTGGCCGGGATTTGGCGCTGCCGCTGGAGCAGGCACTGGAGCAACGAGCGGTGGTGGAGATCCGCGACCGTGTCCTGATCACCAAGGACGGCGGCCAGAAACGGGTTTCCGGCAATATCGCGCCGTTGAGCGGTGCGGACGGCGGGCCCGGCGGTGGCGTAATTATGTTGGAAGCCGGCGCCGCGGAACCCGAACCTTCTTTGCTCCGCTCCCAAAGCACGCTAGGTGGGAAGGCTCATGCGATCGAATTCGGGCGATTCCATATCGTGGCTGTATCGGAGCCCATGAAACGTCTGCTCTCTTTCACATTACGCGTCGCCAAGAGCGAGGCCTCAACGGTTTTGATAGAAGGAGAAAGCGGAACCGGCAAGGACCTGATGGCTCAGTTCCTGCATTATTCCAGCACCCGCCGCGATGGACCGTTTGTCGCGCTCAACTGTTCAGCCATTCCCGAGACTCTGCTTGAAAGCGAGTTATTCGGACGCGAACCGGGCGCCTACACCGATGCCCGCAGCCAGAAGAAAGGGCTGCTCGAAGTAGCCCACGGCGGAACCTTGTTCTTGGATGAGATCGACGACTTATCGCCGGCAGTCCAGGCCAAGTTCCTGCGGGTTCTGGAACAACAATCTTTTCGCCGGCTGGGCGGCTTGCGAGACATTAACGTCGATTTACGGGTAGTCGCCGCCACCAATCGCGATCTTTCCGGCGCGGTGCAGAGCGGCA
The DNA here is from genome assembly GCA_963745995.1 of Bryobacterales bacterium. GTDB lineage: Bacteria > Acidobacteriota > Terriglobia > Bryobacterales > Bryobacteraceae > Palsa-187. The sequence goes on along the minus strand of CAVUZF010000002.1, from coordinate 987,341 downwards.
CTTTCCGGCTGGATCTATTTCACCGGTTGAGTGTGATTCAGATTGCGCCGCCGCCATTGCGGGATCATCCCGAAGACATTCTTCCGCTAGCAATCCATTTCCTGGGCGAGCATAATCGCAAGTATAAAGCCCACATTGAGGGAATTTCGTCGGCCGCGAGACAGATATTGAACGCCCACGATTGGCCGGGTAATGTGCGCGAGCTGCGTAATGTCATCGAGCGGGCAGTGTTGCTGGAAGAAACGAGTCTGATTCAACCTGGGAGTATAAAGTTCGTCGCCGAACGATTCCAGCGCGGAGCTGCCCATTACGAAAGTGCAAGCGCACAGATACTGCCGGCGGGTCTTTCATTAATACGATCCGAACGGGCATTGATCCTTCAAGCACTCGAAAAAACCGGTGGGAACAAAACCAAGGCCGCTGCCTTACTCGGCATCAGCCGCGACGTGTTGCGTTACCGAATGAGAAATGAAGCTGAAAAGAACGGCTGATGCTAACGAATCGTCTAATCGCGAAGAGCGTGATTGATTGTGGACGTGTTCCCAAATAAATTCATTAAGAGAGATGGCCAGCTGCCGACAGATGGGGCACGTCTGGTATCGGGTCTCTGTCTACTTATTCTTACTTCCTGGCGGACGACCACGTTTCTTTGGTGCGTTCTTCGAGTCGGCCATCCAGGCTGGCGGACGCCCCCGCCGCCTGCCAAGACCTCTCGCGAGCCGTTCCAGTGCAATTATCGCTTCGCTAAGCTGTTCACGCTCTTGGCGTAGATCAGAGAGCATCTTCAATATATCCATATCGGGTATTACCAGCAACTATACTATCGGCCAACCAACCTCGCCTGTGATCCGCAAAAATTCAATCTGCTGTCATGCAGCGTCCTTTTCCCAAGCGCCCAGATCCGCGCGCTTCAGGCCATATGCGACGGCAAACGCGATCAACCTGCTGTCGGGCGCCCAGAAAGGATTGCGTGCATCCTCCGTTCCTGGGAGAGGCCGAGCGGGGAGAGGACTTCGTAGGGACCGAGTTTGTCACCCCCAGAAAGCGGCATATGAGTGATGCAGCTTAGTTTAGGCGATCAAACAGCAATTTGTGCCTGGATGACGCTAGATCTCTATCGGAAGCGGCCCGGCGGACAAACGCGGAGCAGCAGGACCAAGCGTGGGCCGGGACGCTTCGGATAGAGTCGTAAGAAGGAAGCGGCTGGTGCGGTGCGCACGAGACTTTTAGCTATGGGTTTTGAATGCCGATTTTTCCTGAAGACTCCGGGGGCGGCGGAGATTGTGGTGGAGAGAAGAGCGCAAGATGCTCACGGAAGGCAGCCGGTCGGAAAAACGCAACGCCGGTTCCTGTTTGCCACTAAAGGGTAGTAAAGGAGGTACGATGAGCTGTCATGGAAGCTCCTGCCGCCGGTTCGTCCGAGGGCGCTACCTCGGCTTCTTCGCCACGAACGTCGAGTCTGGCGTGGCGGATCGCTCGCTATGTTCTGCTTGTATTCGTCTCGGCGGCCCTGTCGGAACTCTTTCATGTGGAATTTTTCCACAAGGTAAGCGACAAATTCATAAAATACGCGAGTGAGATCCAGCCTTTAGCGTTGGCGGGGGATTTCTTCTTGATCGTTACCACGGGACAAAAGCCGGAGGCCCCACGCTCCTATTCCGCGTCTCGTTCGATGGCCGAGAGAGCGCAGGATATTGCCGGCGCAACCCAGAGACTCTATAACAGACCCTCATCGCAATCGTTGCCGGGGGCTCTGATGCAGATCCCGAGGGCTACTTGGTATGTGCTGAAGAAATCGTTTTCGCAAGGATGGGTGTCGTTTGTCGCGATTGGCATTGCGATCTTGCTTGGGTTTCGTTCTGCCTTACGTAATAACGACCCCGACGTTGGGTTCCTACAGAGGGTGATCACCATCGCTGCGGCGCCAGCGATTGGCATCGGCGTCATGGCCCTACTTCTGCTAGCCGCAGTCGGCGTCGCGGCCCTGACGACATCGCTCGTGTCGTTCTTTTCCGTCATCTTCTCTCCAGCAATCCTAGTAGGTTCAGTGAAGGAAGAGCGCATTCACAACTTTGCCGAGGGACTCGCGCACAAGCTGCAACAGAATCGGCAAAAACCCAAAGCCTAGCGGAAATGAGCATCGCAAGAAATAGGGGCTCGATGACGGCGGCACGCTGGGCGGCTTTCACCTTGGTGATATTGTAACCGTGCCGATAGGGGAGCGACCTGTCGCGCAGTGTTGACCTATCCACCACCTCGGGCCAGAAGTCGGGTTGTGGGAAATTGCCGCCAGCAGACTGGGGAAAGGTCCCGATAACGAACATAATCGTCATGTGGTTCATTACTGAATTTGCGGGCGCCAATATGTTGATCCGTGTGTAAATGGGATGTGTGAGGATATAAGTGTCATGGCAACAATAGGAGTGATCGGCGCAGGGCACATTGGAAGTCAGATCGCCCGTCTTGCCATAGCAAGTGGCTACAACGTCGTGATCAGTAATTCTCGCGGACCTTCTACGCTGTCGGCACTCATCGCTGAGCTTGGACCTAACGCTCGGCCGACGACCGTGACTGAAGCCGCGCAGTCTGGAGAAATCGTTGTCATCACGATACCGTTGAAGGAGTACAAGACTGTTCCAGTCGCTCCGCTTGCGGGCAAGGTCGTAATCGATACGAATAATTACTATCCTCAACGTGATGGCCACATACCCGAGCTCGATAATGAATCGACGACAACCTCCGAACTCCTGCAGGCACATCTGCCAACTTCGAAGGTAGTGAAGGCCTTCAACCATATTTATGCCGCCGCGCTCACGACGGACGGGCAACCGGCGGGAACAAAGAATCGTCGCGCGCTGGTTATTGCCGGTGATGATCAGAGTGCAAAGGCCACTGTCGCTCGATTACTCGATCAGTTCGGCTTCGACACCGTGGACGCTGGCCCGCTAAAAGAAGGATGGCGCATCCAGCGCGATACTCCCGGCTACGGCCCACGCCGCACGGCAGAAGAACTTCGAAGAGACCTCGCGGAGGCCAAGCGGTACGCGGATAGTTAAGGTTCGGCGCGAGTTTGGCTTCATAGTCATTTATCCAATAGACAAAATTTGGCGCGGTGGGAGGGCCTGAGATGAGTTCGCAGCAGGTACAGAATAAGGGCGAATTGCCGATCACGGAAGTCATCCGCCGGTGCCGATTGTGGATTCCGTACGACCGCCATCCGCGGCAGTGCGGGGAACTGATTATTCGTTTTACGGGAAAAGGATGAAACCTTTCCATTGGTAAGCCTCTCTATTGTGTAGATGCCACCCGGCGGGATTTCCCGCACGGTGCCCTCCCATCGGACGCGAAGGGACTTTACTTGTTGGTATCAGAGGGGGAGCCTTTGGAAAAATGCTCCCCTTTTCGATTCCGCCCGTGATCAAAAACTTCATTAAGACGAGAATGCGCTCGCGTCATCTCTTTCTCGATGGCATTCCTCACTCAGTGTGCGGACGAAGGCGAAAGTCAAGGCGAAGAACTGAAAAGAGGCCGCAACACCTGGCATTCGAGAGCGATCTAATTTGGTGCATGGTCTTGCGGGACAGCAAGAGAAAACGCCTCAAGCGAACCAATCAGGCAACAATCGATCGCGAGCTGAAGCTGCTGTCCAAACTTCAGGCTGAATCGCTCAAAGTACACGGCCATCCGCTGGACCCTCCGAAGAATGTGCCGGCGACGAAGAAGCGGAAGTGAGTGCCGAAGAAGAAAGAAGGCCAAAACACCAGATGAAGCCGCTTGGCGGTTAGTCTGATGAGGCAAATGCGCAAAAACCTTCGCCCACGCTAGGCTGCCGGGCAAACTCTGGTTAAGCTGTTTGGGCTACGGCGATGGCGGCAGCTCTATCTTTCCCCCAAACCTCTTCAAAGACCGCATCGTCAGTCCAAGAAAATTTATCCACTCGAACTATGCGCACACCATCAAGTGAGCGATAAGGATTTCCGATGTGATGTCCCATTTGTTCGAGGCGCTCAAGCGCATTGGCGTATTCTCGTTCGTATTCGGCTTTGGTCAAAGACACGTTTTTCCCCTTACTTAGAGCGGCTAGCTCGCATAATGGGTTCTGCCAACAACAGTTCAACGTTGGCCAACTCCTGGAAGCTTGGTTCCCATTCGCGATCACAGAGCTCGCAATAGAAGCTCAGGCAGTCTTCTTGGAGTAATCGTCGAATCTCACCTGGATCTCGTGGGCCTTGGCTCACTTCGTTTTTGCAGTGGGGACATTGGGCTGCGAAGCTTATCAAATACTGCATTGCCTAAATCCTCTGGGGCGGTGCGAGCAAGCCAGAATCTCGGAGGAAAACCCTAACTCGCCATTTCTTCCGCAACCGCCCTGCATCGCATATTGCACCTCGCCTTCCAATGTGGGATCGCGGAATCACCCGTTTACGGTGTTGTTGGGTGCGTTGTTGTGGGTGAAAGCGCGCAGTAACCTGGCTCCTTGCTCCTTTACGCTCTATCCAGCATTGCTTCTGCTTGAGCGCCGCCGGCCCAGCCGCCCTTTCGCAATAGCAGAAGTCTTTCAGGGTCGTCGCCTTCCGATACCCGCCGTCCAGGATAAATTGATTAGTTCATCGTTGGGGGGTGACGATGGGCCGCGCTGGCGGTAAACTGTCTGAGACATGACGCACCTGTTTAAAATCGCCCTCGCGATGGCCGCACTCGCCGCGCTGCTTGTTGGCCAGCCACCTCAAATACTCGGAGCCACGGGAGACCAACACCGGCACTACTATTTCCAAGAAGCCGGCAAAGAAGTCCCGTTTCGCCTGTATGTGCCTTCGCGATTCGACGGGAAAACCAAGCTCCCGATGATGGTGTGCCTACACGGGGCCGGTGGCACTCAGGACACGCTGATGGATTGGGGCCACGGGATGTTGAAGGACCTAGCTGAAAAGCACGGGTACATCGTTGTAACTCCTCTCGGGTACGCGCCCGGGGGAAGCTACGGGCAGCATTACGATATCGGAATTCCCATGGCGGCACGAGCCGGCGGCAACATAACTGACGCCGAGCGCAGACAGACCGACGAACTGAGCGAACAAGACGTGCTCAATGTGACGGAACTCGTGGCCAAGGACTACGCAGTCGACCGCTCGCGCATCTACCTGATGGGTCATTCGCGCGGCGCCCTCGCCACTTGGTATCTCGGCAACAAATATCGCGAGCTATGGGCCGGGCTCGCTCCGGTGGCCGGCGGATTTCTGAACACCGATTATCCTTTTGAACATCTGCGCGGAATTCCAGTGATCGTCTCCCAGGGAAGCGCCGACACCCTTGCGCTGCCGGAGCGTGCCCGCAAGCAAGTTGCCGCTATGGAGAAGATCGGCATCCATCCCCGATACTTCGAAGTTGCCGGAGCGACCCACGGCTCCATCGTCGACGCCGCGCTTCCGGGCATTTTCGACTTCTTTGACGAGAGCCGTGGCAAGTGAGGCGAACTTTCTGAAGCGGCCTCTCGAAGACGTCATGGTTCTTGGCGAACCTTGCTGAAATATAGCGATATCCACCATTATCGACAGTCACGTGGGCCGATTTTGGCCAGAGAGGGGCGCGGGTCCGGCTTCGGATCATCGCCATCGGGATCGGGCGGAGCATCAGGGTCGTGCACAGGGAAAGGAGGAGGTGGCATCGGATACGGAGGATCTTGCGGCGTTCCCATTCTTTTAATTCTCCACGTTGCTGCCCATTTCAATCGATATCGCCGCCTTGAAGAGGAACCGGCACGCCGCCCGTAGGCGTTATGAGACCAATCAGCGCTTCCGTTTCTTGATCTGAAAGCCTGATGGCGTGTTCCAGTCCAGTGATTTTTACATCACTGCCATTTCCGGGACGGAAAACCTCGATCGACATAATCAGATTGGCATTGATCACAAAACGTCCTACGGTGATGAATTTCATCCAGGCTCACTTCCCCTTCTGTTTCGCCGGCGCCGTCTTTGGAGGGTCGAGCGGATCGCCGTGTACTTTGAGCGATTGTTTCTGCAGTTTCGATGTCAGAAGCGCTTCGCGATCCCCTTTAGCCCGTTTCGATGATTTACTTCGCTTGCCTTTGCCGTCTCGCAGAACCATGGGTTAATCGTTACCTACTGCTGATCACGCATCAATTGTCACGCATTCGTGGAGTCGGCGTCACCCGCCTGATAAGTCACATTATCGGTAGCGATCCCGGGCGTCACCTCAGTCTTGATTGTCCATCAAGGCAATTTATTTGTCCGCGAGATTCATCTTAGTTTCTTGCGCACCACACGGTTCCACCACATCATCGCGCCGGTCACGAACATCGCCGCGGGCGCGAGCCCGATGATGGCCCAAGTCAACTTCGTCGTCGCGTCGCAGAGTCCGGGACCGCTACAAGGAAGTCCTATCCCGTTAATACGACCCACATGCAAATAAGCGAGCCAATAGATAACCTGGTCGACGGTCCGCGACCGCGCGTTAGCGGCAGTCAGCGGCTCGATTCGGTCGGCAAGGTCTTGGACTCGCTCTGGGTTACCGAGGTAGGCTCCACTAATCGCAAACAACAGGATGAAGCCAAAGCTCCAGAAACCGATCATGCTGTGCAAGTTCCAGATTGAGCGTTGCCAGCCGACGTTCCTGTGAACGGTCAGGCTTCGTCGCCACGTCTTGATCCCCGGCCACCAGATTACGATTCCCGTGAATGCGAGGACGACAATCAGGAGCGCCCCGATACCGTTGAGTGAGCGACCCGTTGGCCCAGCGAGCAGATCGTCGTGTAACTCGAGAAGCTTGGAAACCAGCCAGATCCCGAGCGGCACCGAATCGCCCAAGTCTGCTCCCGTATACGGATTGAAGAGGCGATTTTTGCGACCGGTGCGGCCTTCGAGAGAAATGCTGACGGCTTGATCGGGATTCTTTGCCCGACTTATGACAACGATGGAGTATCCGGGATAAGCGCGCATTGCTGCCCCCTTCAATTGCTCATCCGTTAACTGTGCGCCCCTCTCAGTCACGATGATCGGGTCGCGTGTCGCTGCCCGATAGAGCTCATTGCGGTAAACGAGAACGCTGCCGGTTAAGCTGACCAACAGCACATAGAGGCCAATGCCGATCCCGCTCCACAGGTGAAGCTGAAAGGACGCCTTGCGCAGCCACGTGGTCTGCGGTCGCAAAATCCATCGCTGCAAATATGTCACGTGTTTCCTCAGCTAGCCGATTCTAACTCACTCAACTTCGCAGCTTAAGCGCTTGGGAAGCGGACTACGGCGTGGCGAAGTTATTTGAGCGACAGGAGGCCGAAAGTGGCCATATATGAGGACCGTTAATTCCTTCCATGAGAAGACCAGTCAGTGTCAAGGGTGATTTTCTTTCCTAGCCAGTGTTTTTCATGACTGCTCCATTTTGTACCTATGCGAACATCACCGCCGACCTGTCGCCATCCTTCCATCCGCACTCTTAATGGGCGGCTTGCGCCCGGTGCAAGTTGGGCGTTCTCGTTTTCAGTGGGTGCTGCGACCTATTAATCGCTCTCTTGGTTTCACGATGTGAACCAGGAGCCGGAATTAACCCGCAGTCACCCTCCCTCGGCGATGTTCTTAGCTTTGCCTTTTCCGACCACAACGGAACTTCGGTTACGCGGCTGCGACAACCCCACTGTTATTGCGCAAGGGTTCATAAACTTCGCCGCTCACCCACAGTTTGTGCAACAGCACGGCCAGCTTGCGCGCCACCGCGATGACCGCCCGTTTCTTCGCGTTCTTGCCTCCGCGCTCGGCGAGCTTCAAACCCCACCGCCGTAAATCACAATCACTTCCAAACGGACCGAGAATGTAATGCGCACCTTGTACCATCAGCGATCTTAAGTGGGTGTCGCCTTCCTTGCTGATTCGCATCTGTGGTTGACTTTTCCCGGAATTGCGGCGTCCCGGGCGTAAACCTATATAGCAACCCACATCTCGACTCCGCCGGAAGCGATGCGGATCGTCCACAGTCAGCACGAACGTAAGAGCGCTCAATGTACCCACACCCTTCACTTGTTTCAACAACGCGATCTCTGGGTAGTGCTCCGTGGCAAGTCGTTCGATCTGCCGCTGGTAAGCAGCGATGCCCTCATTCAGCGTCTCAACTTCCGCCAACAGCGGTCCCACTGCGGCCTGGGTCTCCGCACTTAGCCCACTCACCGCATGCACGCCGAGCTGTTCCGGGTCGCATTTATGCAATCGCTCTCCGAACGCCTTCGTCAATCCACGGGCAGCGTTCACCAGAAGCGTCCGCGCCTTGACCAATGCGTGACGCGCCCGGATGACCGCCAGGTGCGCCTGAGCCTCCGCACCGCGGTGCCGCACCGGACCTAAAAGGTTCGGGTCGATACGGGCCAAACGCGCCAGCGTCCGCGCGTCCAGCCGATCGTCTTTGCGCGTGCTCTCACCAATCAGACGCACATTCCGTGGATTGGCGACGATTACTTCGTAACCGAACCCCTGCAGCTGCCGGCTCACCCACGGCGAATGGCACCCGGTTTCGATGGCAATGCGGCATCCGACCATCGCTCCAAACAGCTTCTCCATCGCTGGCTTCGTGGTCGCCACGCTTCCCTCTGCGATCACATCCCCGTTTTCATCCAGCACGCAGTATCGGCTGCATCGGTCTCCCAAGTCCATCCCGATGGTCCGCTTCTTCGTTCGCGCCGCCACTTGGCGCTTCATTTTCGCAGTGCTAATCTTTTCCACAGCCGGTCTCCTTTCCGCACCTCCTGTGCGCCTCTCATGGGGAGCGTATCGCATCCCGCTGGAGACCGGTCTTCTCATCCCATCTATTATCGGAAGCCTGCGGCCTGACAAAATCTGGCGCTTGTACGGTTTGTGCGTTTTCCGGTCAAGTGGCCAGTATAGGCATTTCACTTTGGGCATCCGCATCGAGCTTTCTACGAGTCGCCGACCATACGGGCCCTATCCAAGCAACGTGTTTCCAATGAGCATGTTAATGGAAATTCGTGCGACTATGGGCAACTTTACCTTTGGCGAGGTCCAGCAGCGGAAGATCGCTCGACCAATTTGTGCAACTTCCACAACTAGCCCTTTACACGTCCACGTGGCGGCCGGTAGGTCTACACTAAGCGACTTTCGACGGGTAATCGGCCTGTCGTGCCGCGTCGATGAACCGGATCCGTTCTGTTTGGCGACGGATCGTGAGCGCGAGCGGTGCTTGCAGCCAGCCGAAAGATAGTGCAGACAGTCGATTGCTGATATCCAGAGTTCACGGTCATTTCATCGCACCGTAAAATCCAGCCGCTACTGTTACACTCCAGGAGATTCATACGTGTTCAAACGATACAGACCAGTATTTCTAGCCCTCTCTATTGCGGCGTTTGGGATATCACAAGCCTATGCGGGAGACAACGGCCAAGGCAATGGAAATGGCCAAGGCAACAATGGCAAAAAGAGCTTCGGTGGCAAGCATGTCTTGCTGATCAGCATCGACGGCATGCACGCATTGGATTATGAGAACTGCGTGACCAAGAACACTTGCCCGTTCATGGCTGCGCTGGGAAAGAGTGGCATCACGTATCCGCGAACGTCCACGTCCAAGCCTTCCGATTCCTTCCCCGGCTTGCTCGCGCTGGTGACGGGCGGTTCGCCGAAGTCCGTGGGAGGATTCTACGACGTCGCTTATGATCGCATCCTGGCGCCCCCGGCTGTGGAGACGGGCAACGGGAACCCTCCCGGAATGTGCATCGAGAAACAGAACAACGGCACCACGACCGAATACGAAGAAGGCGACGAGATCGATCAGACCAAGCTCAACGGCGGCTTCGCCGGCTACAGCTTGATTGACGGCGGAATCATGTCCATTAATCCCGCAAGGCTGATTCGCGATCCGTTCAAAAAATGCGCGCCGGTCTATCCCTGGAATTTCATCCGGACGAATTCGATTTACGGCGTGATTCACGATGCCGGGGGCTACACCGCCTGGTCCGACAAGCATGCCGTTTACGCCCTCGTTTCGGGCCACTCTGATGGCACGTTGCCCGTCAATGTGGACGATTACTATTCGCCTGAAGTGAACTCCAACATCATCGCTCTGCCGACCGGTACGGTGACGGCGTTCGGGGACGATTGCAGCTCGATTATTGACCCCACCGGGGGCGACTGGACCACCAGCTTCGTCGAGATCCGCTGCTATGACCAGCTCAAGGTAAACGCGGTGTTGAACTGGATCAACGGCAAGACCCATCTGGGCGGCGCCAACGCCCCGGTACCGGCTATCTTCGGGATGAATTTTCAGGCCGTCAGCGTCGGACAGAAGCTCATCGAAAACGGCGTGAAAGGCGGCTATATGGACGCCGCCGGCACTGCGACGACGAATATGCTGAACGAGATTGAATTCGCCGATGCCGCCATCGGCCAGATGGTCACGGCGCTGAAGCATCAAGGTCTTTTTGATTCGACCACTATCATCATCACCGCCAAACACGGCCAGTCTCCGATCGATCCCAACCGTTTCTTCGGCATTCCGGGACATTCGGGGACGGGCGGCATCACTCCGACTACGATTCTCTTCAATGCGGGTCTAGTCGCTGAAACAGCGTGCGAGTTAGTTGGTGGAACACCGCCCTGCCCAGCCGGCGTGTCCGGCGGCTTGGGTGCGACGGAGGATGACATTTCGCAGATCTGGCTCAAGAACTCGAACGACACCCTGGCGGCGGTGGCGCTGCTCGAAGCCAACGCGGCAATGGCGGGAATCGGCCAGATCTTCTATGGCCCCTCGATCACCACCAACTACAACTCGCCCTTAACCGATTCACGGACGCCGGACATCATCGTGGCTCCGAACGTCGGCGTGGTTTACACCACAAGCGGTAAGAAGCAGGCGGAGCACGGCGGCTTCGCCAACGACGATACAAATGTGATGATGCTGGTATCCAACCCGAGCATCGACCAAAGTACGGACTACAGCTTTGTCGAAACCAAGCAGGTAGCTCCGACCATCCTCCAGATCCTGGGACTGGATCCTAACGCCCTCGATGCGGTCAAGATGGAGGGCACGACGGTTCTGCCCGGCTTGTTCTAACGAAACTAACCTGAGGCCGGAGCTCGGGGCGCCCGCATGCAAGCACTTCGTTTCGTCGCGCAAACCAACGCTGGCCCTGGGACGTTGCGGTCACTTGACCGTAACGTCCTCCTCCCGGGGACCCGTGCTGCCATTTGTTGGCGGTCAACTCCTGAGTCACGGCGCATCCGGAAGCTATTTTTTTGCAAGACCGCTCGTTCTGGAATTTCAGGGTCGACGAGTCTATAGGGTACACGCTCAAAACTTCCAGCAAGCCCGATTGCGGGACATCAACCCGCCAGGCGGAGCGATCGCTGACGATAACAGCCTTCGCACCAGCGACCCGGTCGTCAATCGCCAAGAGCGGTGGCAGGGTCGATGTACCTAAACCCTTAAATACCACCTCAACGAATGCCGATAGGAACAGGAGCCGAAGAGATACCGTTCAATCTGTGCCACAACCAGATGTATTGGGCACAGAGCGGACGCTCTCGGGAAGATTGAGAGACTGAAGACGGATGATAGCCCACGAGCCAGGTACGGCAAAATATAGTTTCCGCTAATGAGACATAGGGCTGGAACTATCAGCGACTACTTTGGAGGCCATCCCGCGCAAACATCCTTCGTGGACAAGAGTAACGCTAATATCACGTTTTCTCTGATGTGTTCTTACTTGATGGGTGTGAGTGTGATGGTTCCCTCGTTGATTGCCCACACCTTAATCGTCTCCCGCCACCGATAGACAACTACGGTTTGTGTGTACCAGTGAGTGATCAAGTCTACGACAATGTGGTACGGCCCACTGGGAACTTCGCCCGCCCCGCTACCGTTTGTCCAGGAGTTGCTGGTGCAGTCGAGCTTCCATTCGACGTAATTCGTTCCCAAATCCGGTCTTAGAATCTGAGTGTAAACCCCAGTGCCATCACAGTACGTGGCACCCGCCGCCGCATTCTGTCCCTGGTAAATCTGGAAATCGAACTGTGTGTAGTAAGTCCCGCCCGCAAACCAGCCCCACGGCGTAACTGTGGGATCCGCCGTTGTCAGATTATGCAGCGTGCAGCCGTTCAGCGTGGTCGTGCAAGACGTTCCGGGTGGTACGGTGTAGGTGAGCGGGGTTTGGCCGGCTGCACCCAGGCAAGCCAACAAGAATACGGCTATCGTCGTGATCTTTCGCGTCATAAATCTCCTAGAGATTGATTGCTCAGTCCTTGATCGGACTGGCTGGGTTGAGGGGAATCCGGGTTGCTCTGCCACACGGCGAAGCAGACAGCCAAGACAATAAACAACATGGCGGTGGGAATGACCTTGAACACGAACCATAGTGTTCCCCGAGAAAGCGCTCTATCCATTCCGTTACGCCCTAGCGAATCATTCATCCAAATACAAGGTCCAACAGAACGGCCTATTGGTAAAACGTAGACAGTACTTCGACGACTTGAGGACTGTCCTGCAGGTGTTAAGTAATTTTTCTGGCTTACCTAACCCTGCGGCACAGGGCCAACTGACCGTTGGCGGCTCCCCGTGCACGCATTCTGCCAATTGGTTGAACCTTCAGCCGTGCGACTTTAAGTAAAGCCGAAAATCTTCTTCGGTAAGGCTTACAACGCAGGCCGGGAAAGTTTACGCACTGGACTGAGCGCCGAGGTCTTCAGCTTGCAGCTTCGGTCTTCCCAGAAGCCGACTTCGGGAGAGCGACTACCACTTCGACGGTTTGCCGACATTTATGATAAGTCCTTGTCAAGAGAAAAAACGATTGTCCTGACACGCGCTAAGGAGGAGCGCGTTAGACGAAGCAAAGCAGAACTCGCAGCTCGCATATGTGCCTGTCGGCGGGGTTCCTGCCATACGCAGAACCAGACATCCATGTGCTGTCTCCGGCCACTAGTGGCCTTCACAGAAGATTGAGTTTGTGTTCCCTGCCAGTCTCGAAACATTTCGAAGGGAGCCTCGGAAGCATCTGCTCCTTCGCTCAGTCGGCAAACGGCGAGACCTGGCAGGCTGCGTGCCGAAGCATCCTGCTATTTTTTCTCTGCACAACCCGGTTCAGGCGGCTGTGCGCTTGTAATTTTCTAAGGCCACGAAATCGCGTTCGCCGCGGTCTACGGCTAACAAGTACGCCACAATCTTACGTGCCACCGCCAGCGTCGCGCGATTCGCATTCCCGTTCTGCTTCTCCTTTTCATAGACCAGTGCCAGATCGGCGCGGTGTCGGGGAGCCATCTTGGCCGCCTCCACCAGTACCGTTTGCAAGTGTTTGTTGCGTTGCTTAGAAAGCCGAGTGCGCTTGGCGATGTTCGCACAACTCTTCTCATCTCCACACAGTCCGCAATAGCTGATCGCCTGCTTCAAGGAGGCGAAGCGCTTTACATCACCGATCTCCAGCGCCCAGGTCAGCGCCGTGATCGGGCCGACGGCGGGAATCGTCCTGAGTCGCTCCACCCTCTGCGCCAAAAGAGGATCTCGGCTCAGGGAGCGGATCAAGGCGCCTTCGGTCTTCTGCAATCGTTCCAGAGCCTCCCGGCACAGTTTCAGTAGCGGCCGTAGGCGTCTCGTGACGTCTTGGTTGGTCGCCATTAGCTCCCGGAAGTAGCCTGCCTTGTGCAGCTTCTGCCGGTTGTAGGTCACTCCGGTTTCCATCAGCAAACCCGAAATCTTATTCTTTAGCTGTACCGCCTGGCGAACCAGCAAGTTGCGATAACGCAGGGTCTGGCGCCGCTCGCGGATGGCGGTGGAAGCCATGTGGCACTCCGGCAGAAAGTCGCAGCGGAGGCTATCGGCGATCTTGCCGGCATCGATGCGATCATTCTTCTTCTTAGCAAGTGCGATGGCGCGCAGCATCAGCGGATGCGCTACTTTCAGTTCAGCTGCGTGGGGTAGCAGGTGATCGTATATCCAGCCAGTGAAAATGGTTGCTTCCATCGCTGCGGCGCAGGGCTGCGGGAGTGTTTTCATCCACCCGTCCAGTTCCGCTCGCGTCGCCTGGAGTGTGCCTTCCGAATGAATCTGGCCGCTGACCTCTTTCACGCAATAACTGATCATCTTCTTGTGAACGTCCAAGCCGATGTAATACATACTGTCCTTTGAGGAGCCCCCTTGGTTTGACTTCTGAATCAGCGCCACGCTGAGTTCAGCTCTTTGTACACCGAGCGCTCCTCACCTCGACTTATACATTCAAACAATTCGGCCAAATGGATCGGCGAAGCCAAGCGCGTTTCTCGTAGCGTCTCTGCAGAAGGGCTTAGCTGGAAACGCCCGCGTGATACGATCAACGAAAGATGAAAACACACTTTGGCTTTTTTGTTTCACTCGGGGTCTCCGCCATTCTGGTCTCCTGCTGTATGGCCCAGGAGTGCAAGGACTCGCCCTTGGTCACACGCTATCCGGGGAGTACATTTCGCGGTTGCGACGACAGTGCGGACCGCATCGTCTCTCTGCCGATGGGGCCGGGCAAACCGGTTAAGAAGGTGGAAGGCGAATTTCATTACTTGTACTATCGCGGCCCGGATTCCACCAGTAGCGATCAACTGATGCGTAATTTCACGACCGCACTAAAAACCGCCGGTTACACCCTGGAGTACAACGCCCCCGGTAACAACGACGTTGTCTTTCATCTGGGTAAGACCTGGATTCGCGAACAAGTTAGCGGTATTAACTACGAGCAGACCGTAGTGATTGAAACGGCATTGACTCAGGAGATTGTAGCTACAGCCGCGGTCCTCTCGGGCGGCCTCGCGGCGAATGGCCATATGGTGGTCAACGGCATTCTCTTCGATACGGGCAAGGCCGAGGTCAAACCGGAGTCTGCCACCGCTTTGCAGGAGGTAGTGAAACTGCTCCAGCAGGATGCGAAGCTTAAACTCTACGTCGTCGGTCATACCGACAATGTGGGAGCCTTGGCCGGGAATCTGGATCTCTCGCGGCTGCGCGCGGTCGCTGTGGTTCATGAACTGACCACGAAGTACGCCTTGGCCACGGACCGCTTGCAATCGTTTGGCGACGGACCGTACGCTCCTGTGACCTCGAACGACTCTGCGGATGGGCGCACGCGCAATCGCCGGGTCGAGATCGTAAAGCAATAGTCGCCCGAGATGCGCGATCCGGCATCGTGCATGGTAGTAGGAACGAGAGTGCAAGTCTAAGCTACAGCGCGTCGGTTGGAGCCTCGATCACGGGTGTGTCACTTGGACCAAAAACGCTGAAACCGTGCATGTGCCGGTCGGGCGAAGCGCGTAACCTTCCGATAATGATGATTAACGGGCTTGTACAAGGGATACCGATATAAGGGCAAAAAACCTGCGGTACTGTTCATCCAGCACTTCCTCTTTCTCCCGCGCGATTCCCACTGTCGTTCTCTCAAACTCTCAGGCGCCCTCCCTGTTTGTTACCAACCGAAAACATCGGCTCGAAGCCCCTGAGGCTCTATTTGTCGTCCAATTCGAACTACAATTAACAGTTGCATGGTAACGAGTCTCGATGAGCGAGACTTTCTGATTCAGGTTATGCGCGGCATACGGCACTGTGCTTTTGCAATATTTTTCCTTCTGACTTCCACCAGGGTAATCGGGTTTGCCCAAAACAATCCCTGCCAGACCACCCAGATGGTCTCAACTCTTGGATCGGCATCTACGACGCCGGCAACCATTGTCTATGACCCGAATCAGGGCCTCTGTTGGCTCGCGGACGCCAACCTGGCTGCCGACCCGACTATGCGGGCGAGCTTAGGCGTCAGCGGAATTAATCCAAACGGCTCGATGGATTTCGCTACCGCGCAAAAATGGGTCGCGGCGCTGAACGCTTACGGCAATGGTTCGGGCTATCTTGGTCACAATAATTGGCAGCTACCTGTGGCGCCCTTGATGGACCCCACCTGCGCGGATACTGGTACACATGGAGGATCCTTCGGCCCCCAGTGTACGGCCAGCGCCCTTGGGAACCTGTATTCGTTGGGCCTCAAACAGATTTTCCCAGCGAGCGTCGCTCCGGGTTTTGCCGCGGCCGTCGCGCCTCTCCAGAACATGAAGCCTTCATATTACTGGGCCCTTCAAAACAACGGCGGCACCAGCGGCACCAGCAACGGCGGACAGGAAATGTTTTCGTTCGCCAACGGCATCCAGGGCGGAACAGCGATAAATGATACCTACTATTACGGGCTGCCGATGGTGAACGGCGCGATTGGAGTGCCTCCCTCCTGTCCCACCGGTGGCGGCGCAGTGGCCCTTTATACCAGCGGACCGGCCTCGGGCAACGCCGTGTATGACTGCAACACTGGATATACTTGGCCTGCCAACGCGAATCTGGCTGCCTCAAACGCCTTCGGCCTCACAGGCGACATTACAATCACCTACGCCTCCCGTACGATTACCGTTCCCAAGATTAGCGGGGGCGCGATGTTGTTCCAGACGGCGACTCAGTGGATACAAGCGATGAACCAAAGCCAGTATCTGGGTTCAT
Organism: Bryobacterales bacterium; assembly: GCA_963745995.1. Classification (GTDB taxonomy): domain Bacteria; phylum Acidobacteriota; class Terriglobia; order Bryobacterales; family Bryobacteraceae; genus Palsa-187. The sequence goes on along the minus strand of CAVUZF010000002.1, from coordinate 970,847 downwards.
CCGCCTGGCAGATGCCCGCATCGTCCAAAGTTCTGCAAGACTTGTTCACGGATTTGAACATGGCTTCGGGTGACACGAGGCTCATGTGGACCGGGAGTTTCAGCTTTTTTCAAAATCTGCAACCCTTCTTCTATTGGGGTTGCGGGAGGGACCAAACCGGAAACAGCCAGTCCCCCTGCACCGGCTATGCTCCCGCGGACGGCTCTTCCCAGTTGCAGTGGACCTTCAATTTCGACTACGGATTCCAGTCTACAAGTTCGATCATCCAAAAATATTTCGTTATGGTTTATTATCCTGCTACCTTCACAATCGGGTCTTGTACTTTTTCGCTTAGCTCGGGCGGGCAAGCCTTCACGGCATTGGGCGGGACAGGGTCAATCATGATCACGACTCAGACTGGCTGTCCGTGGAGCGTCGGTGCATTACCCCCCGGAGTTTCGCTGACCAGCGCGGGTTCGGGCTTCGGTCCCGGCGCCGTGACTTTCCAAGTTTCACCGAACTCCGGCGGCGACGTTTCCACTTCGTTACCATCGCCGGTCAAATGTACACCATCGATCAGGAAGCGGCCTCGATCGCCGGTCTGAACCTGATCGGCTCGATGCCTCACCTCGCGGCCAAAGAGAACTGGCTGACAACGTTTACGCTGGTGAACAAGGGCACGGCAGCGGCGACAGCGCGCTTGAGTTTCTTTGGCGCCCCGGCCGACGCTAGCGGCAACGGTCCTCTTGCTCTGCCCGTGACGTTCCCCCAACAGAGTGCCGGAGCAGGGCCGCTTCTGGCGGCTTCCTTCGACCGGACTTCGGCGGCGAACGCATCGTTGATTGTTACGACGGCCGGTCCGCAGACGCCTCCGGTGCAGGTGGGCTCGGTGCAACTGGCGGCCACGGGCCCGGTGGATGGGTTCGCCATTTTCCATTTGATTCCGGGCGCGCAGGAAGCTGTCGTTCCGATGGAAACGCGCAACGCCGGCTCCTATCTATTGGCGTTCGACAACACGGGGGGGGTGGTGCTGGCGGTGGCGGTCGCAAATGTGTCGGCGCAGGCAGCCAACATCGGCATCGTGATCCGCGACGACACCGGCACGGTCATTGGAACCCCAGGAGCCACCATCGCACTGGGCGCCAACGGCCATACGGCGTTTGTGGTGCCGAGTGAGTTCCCGGTGACGGCGAATAAACGTGGCACCATCGAGTTCGATACACCGGCGGGGGGCCAGATCAGCATGCTGGGCATCCGCACCACGCCACTTACGTCGTCCACCAATACCCTCACTACGATTCCCGCGCTGGCGAATGTCGGAACCGGTGGGGGATCGTTTGCGTTTCTCGCCTCGGGGGGGACGGCTGGCAGACTACCTTCGTGCTGGTAAACGCGGGGGGCAGCGCCGCGCCGGCGACGCTGAAATTCTTCGATCCCAATGGAAATGCTTTATCGCTACCGCTGTCCGATTCACAATCCGGTAGCGGGACGATTACGCAAGCCTCCTCGGTTACGCACATGCTGGGGAGAGGCCCAGGTCTGAAGCCACCTGAGACACGGTAAGCGACGCCCGTTCTGCTTCATCCGCGCGGTCATCGTCGACCGCATGCCGTTGTCTGTACTTCTTGACTGCTGCGCGGGATCGCGTGGCAACGATTCCGTCGCTTTGGTCTATAGCGTCAATCTCCGCCGCGGCCCAGCGTGGTTTTTCTACCCATGGCCGTTGACCCGGCGGTAGCATCCTGCGGAGGAATTCTTGAACCGCCGCTGGAGTCCTTCCTAACCGATTGGCGAGCTCGCCTACTGGCTCACGTTCTTCTGCCGGCGTACGTGCCCATTCCATAGCTAACTTCGCTTCTTTTGTTGTCCAGTTCTTCATAGGATGGTCCTCCAGGCGATCCACGAAGCAATGTTTGTCGTCGATCCTAAGGGTGAATCTTGTTTACGGCAATTGGCGAAAGTGCTTGTGGCTTGGGATAGCGCGACGGGAGCACCGCCCTGACGGTGTAACGCGAAGCAACCACTAATTCACAGGGGCACAGCATCTTAGCTCCTGCTTGGAAGAACATCATCGCTTTAAGCCGAAGGATTGACATCCCCTCCGTGCCGGTCGCAAGAAAATCTCGACGCAACCGAACTTGAAAAACGGGTGTTCCATACCGTCGAGAGGGGATATTGCGGTAAATGCCCGTGGTTCTGTTATTTCCGCGAGACAGGGTCACGGCCAAGCGATTCGCATGAAAAAGCTTGCATCAAGGGATCGATCGTTTTAAGCTAAAGCCGCTTGTTTGATGCCGAAAGCTGACGATCGGAGTTGCGTTGCTTTAGGCTGAATGTTATTACGATGAGCCGTACATCCATAACTCCTCCGGACGGACCCACAGCGGCTCGCCAGGTTGCCGTACATCGCCGTATGCGCGAGCAGGCGCTCAAGGTACCGTGGCGAGACATCGCAACGGCCGTCGATCGTTTAATTGAGCATGAATGTTTCGCATTGTGGGTCCGGACAATCGCGGACGCCGAGCGGGCGATTCCTGAATGGCTCCTGGCCTCTATTGAGAACCGGTATCCCGGTTTTGGGAGTTCACGCCAGAGCCCTCGGAGTCATGAATCTGTCTGGGAGGATCTTATCTCTTGGATCGACGATCACATCTGCACGGCCGCGCGCGACGGAGGTTGGATCGAAGCTCTTCACTACTATTCCGGCCAGGATCCGAGATCAAAGGACGCATGGACGTTGTGGACTCGCTATGAATCAGCGTGGCAAAACCAGAAGCCATCCAAGTACGCAAGTTTCGAAGAATGGATCCAGGAAGTCAGAAGCGTGGCTCTCCCGAACGCGACGGCTGCGCTCGTTCCGCGATACATCGAGGGTGAGGCGTTTGCGTACTGGGTTCGCGCCGTCGTTGAGTCGGCTCGTCGTATCCCGAGCAGCATAGCCAAATCCATTGAGCAACGATGTCCCGGCTTCTTAGGTGATCGGGCAGTTCATGCTCCGGCACCTGGAACCACCGAGCACGCTACTTGGTTGTGGCGGGAATTATTAAGTTGGATTGAGTCCCGCACGGTTGCCGAGGTCGGCCATAGTTTACGCGTTGAGGAACTGCGTACTGCAGCACGGGACCACCTCCGTGCAGAAAGAATTGCTGCTTATTGGGCTGAGTGCGACGCCGCTTGGAGCAAACAGCCGCCGCGAGTATACCCTGACTTTGAAGAGTGGCTCCGCGCTGCGGATAGCTTCGTTACCACGTAGAATCACTCAGCCTCTGCTGACCGATTCAACCTTACTCGATGGGAATCTGACTCTTTTGATGGCGGCTTAGGTGACACGGGCGAGCTGCCACGGCCGTAATCCATCGATAGCTTGAGCCAGTTCTGAACTTCTCGATTGAGAGTCTCGAATGGAATTTCCTCTGGATGATTTCTGCATAGTTGACGCAGGGACTCCTCGCTCACACGCCCTGCCTTACGTTTAATCCAGCCGAGGCGAGCCAAACGGACCACAGTTGTTCCGGTGATTCGTAGATCAAGTATGAGGTCCTTGGTCTTGAATCCGCCGAAGAAATCGGAGGCGAACCCCAACCGGCGCAGTCGGGCCTGAATTGATTTCTTTGACCGGTTTAGGCGGCGTGAAATCGTATCAAGCGGGCAGCCCATGAGCGATAGCAGCCGGTGATCGAGAGCGGGTGACCACCGTTGATGGGCCACACGCCCAGTCCAACTCAGCCCCAAGACGTGAGCGCGCCAGACCACCGAATCACGCGACCACTCTGGATGGCGCCGAAGAATCTCTTCGATCGCGTTATGCGAGGCGTTACGGCTACGACCGTAGTCGCGCCACAAAATACTATCGTCCTCTTGGCTCCAAATGTGTTTTCGGTGTGGAGGCCGAATGCGGTCAGATAGGCCAAGATAAACGATCCGAGCCCAAATCAGATTCTCGGGAATTTCCGGGTGAAATGCTCGAATGAGTTCGATCGCTTCGCGTTCATGTCTCTTGAAGGCTAATGTTTTCCTTAGATCTGCGTCGAGTTCGGGCGGCCATGTGTCGAACGCATGAGCCCGAAGGAGCTTCGCATTCCTCGCTATCGCGCTCCCGGGCACACTTGTCGGGGAGATGCCTCCAGCCCGCGGCCGCCGTGAAACCGTTCCTCCGTTCAATGGCGGATTCCGTCGAGTCCGCTCATCTACCGAGGCAGTTCCAGGTGACCCGGGGGAGGTGGGTTGCTGGTGACTTGCAACTGCTTTCGGCATAAATCCGCCTGATGTTAGATCGTGTGCATTTATTTTCCGATTAACTTCACATTTATCAGAGAATCGTATTCGATATATCGCCTTAAGTCAATGGAAAATGCACCGCTTTCAACCTGCTTGAATCGCACCAGCCGGGATATCAATCGCCCGCGTGTGCATCTCTAGTATGGTTGGTACCGAGCCGGTCGTGAACGCGCTCGGAAGAGATGTTTGGAAAACGTGTCACCGGCCATTGTGGGAATGCGAACGCAACTCATTTGGTGGAATTCAAGACGTCCCTTACAAAAGGGCATGGGACAACACTTCCCCCTGACCAATCCCGGCCGCGAAAAGCCGCCAGATATAGCATTCGCTCGCGAAGAGCTTCCTCTCATTGCTCGGGATCCGAAAGCATCTCGCACGCTGATCGACATCAACGAACTGTCGCGCCGCCTCAGCATCGCCAAAGGTACGCTCTACAACTGGGTTTACCTGCGGCGCATTCCCTATATCAAAGCGGGCCGATGCTTGCGGTTCGACCCCGATAAGGTATTTGATTCCCTCCGTCAGTGTCCTACAATAAATGAGGCTGGCAGGAGGTAGAAGGAGCTGTTATGGCACTCTACCGACGAGGCCGGGTTTGGTACGCAGACTATCACGCTGACGGTGTTCGAGTTCAAGAAAGCACTGGTACGGCAAACAAGCGCGAGGCCGAAAAGATTCTGGCTCTTCGCGTGTCAGAAGTGCAACGAGGGGTTTTCGTCAAGCCGGTAAACATCACGTTGCCGGAGTTCGGTGAGAGATACATCGAGTATGCGAAAGCTCACAAGCGTTCATGGAAGCGCGATGTGCAGATGCTGAGCAACCTACAAGGGTTCTTCGGGCCGTCCAAGCTGCGGGATATCACACCGCTGCGGATCGAGGAATACCAGCAGGCTCGGGTCAAGAATGTATGCCCGGCGACGTCCAACCGGGAACTGGCTTTGCTCAAACATATGTTCAATATTGCGGAACGATGGGGACAACACCAGGGAACGAATCCCGTCCGGCTGGTGAAGTTTCTGCCGGAGAACAATTACCGCTTCCAGACGCTTAGCGAGGATGAAGAGCGCAGGCTCCTGCTAGCCTCGCCGCCCTATCTGAGAGAGATGATCCTGTTTGCGATCAACACCGGCCTTCGCACGAACGAAATTTTCAATCTTGCATGGGAGGACGTAGATATAGAGCAAAAACGCTTAAAGATGATGGTAAAGAAAAACCAGAAGGCGTTGAGTCTACCCCTGAACGAAACCGCTTTCGGAATCGTCGAGGGACGGCCCAAGCATGGCCGTTATGTATTTCACAACCCCATGACCGGGGATCGGTTTAAGGACGTGAAGGGCGCTCTACTGGCGGCCGTGAAGCGGGCAGGACTTCCCAAGGTCACCTGGCATATGTTCCGGCATACCTTTGCCTCACGGCTGACGCGCAGTGGCGTGGACATCGTGACCGTGAAGGAATTGCTTGGACACGCAAATATCAGCGTAACGATGCGGTATGCGCACTCCAACGATGAGACGAAACGCCGGGCAGTAGAGCGGTTGGGTACCTGTGACAAAATAGTGACAGTCGTTCCACGACGAGCGAAGATCGCAGTATAATGTATGGACAGTGACCACAACACACTGAAATCAGGTGCGTTAAGAACGGAGAGGTGGCTGAGTGGTCGAAAGCAGCGGTTTGCTAAACCGTCGTAGGGTCAAAAGCTCTACCGGGGGTTCGAATCCCCCCCTCTCCGCCATCTAAAACGGTGTGCAGCAGCACCAAAGGTTTTGAAGTCGCGAAGCGACTCTAACAACAGCCTCTTCAAACTGGCGCGAGTGCGCTAGCGGTTTTCACGTGGCGATCAAATGGCTCGAGATGAGTGATGATGCCCTCGGAACAGTCGTGTCCAAATTTAAGGATCAGCAGAGGTGAGTTTCGGAGGGCTCTAACCCAGGTAGGCCGGGCATGGCCCCCATTAGAGTTCGTTGCAGAAGGTCCGCGAGGCTGGAGACGCCTAACTCGACGCGCTCAACCTCGATTCCAACCCGGAAAAGCAAACTCTCAGGATTAGAGTATATGACGCGACCGAACATTATGCTGTCCGCGATCTCCAACTTAACGCTTTCTCCTGATAAGAGTTGGAGCGGCAGAACCACGCTGATTCCGGACTTCGATAGGTCCGACACACGGCCTATAGAGGATTGGGCCCGCGTGGTCAAGCTGGTCACCTTTGCTTCGAAGTGAACCTCATTACGCTGATGTAGTCGACGTTCCATATGCTTCCTGATCGGCCGGTTAGTGGCCTGACATTATGACTCAGATGCCCTTTTACACGCTCATGGTGTGGGTACTCTGCAATAGCGCGTTCCATGGGTTACGGGAACGATTGAACATTGACACTTGACACCGTATCGCCGATATACTGCAGTACAATCGTGCTGATCCCTGCATCGCTCGGGGAAGTTACGGCAAATGTCACCCACCCATTAAAATCTTGGCCATTAGGGAACATGGCATTCCCGAAGCCGCCGAAGGCTTGAGCTGGATCCCAGGAAAAGACCATGGCAATCGCGCCCGAGGCCGGGATTTGGAAGTCATTGTAGGTTACGACTGTGCCGTTTTGATCCCGGAGCGTGCCTCTCACCGTAACCGCGGTCTGTCCGGGATTCGTGATCGCCGCCGAAACCTGTTGGCTGGTTTGAGGATTGGCATTCGAGTTGGCGCTAACAGCTACAGCAGCTGTCCAGGAAGTTGCGGTAGGGGCTCCTTGCTCCGCTAACTGCGAGGAGTAGGATTGGCCGTTTGGCCGCTCCAAGAACGCCAACTGAGGATTGGCGAGCGTTCTTAGTGAAGCGGGGTCGGTAGAAGAATATTGCACCAGCATGGAACCGTACGAAAGGGTATTGGGGTCCGCTTGGCTCGCACAATTTTGACCGTGGATGTCGCAATTCGCGGGCGGGTAAAGGAAGTTGACATTGACCGACTGGCCGGCGTTCACCGTGTACGTCGCAGTCTCGCGAACCTGCAGTTGACTTGTGCGAGTGTCGACGAAATATGCCGGCAGATGGTTTGGAGTACCGCCGGTAGCCGATACGACAGGAAGCAGCGTAAAGCGAAGCTGCACGGGCCCGGATGTGGCACTAGGAGGATAGGCCGCTTTCAAACGACTTTCCCAACCGCCGCCGAAGACAACCCATGGGAAGTAGTATTGGACCGTGCAAGTGCCATCCGGTGCCGTTGCGAATTCTGCACAGAGGGTATTCGCAGTCCCTGCGGCCGACGCTGGTCCGCGCGAGCTGAGTGCGACAGTGGACATACTGCTTCCCACGTCCTGGAGCACCATTGCCGACACAGAACCGTTGCTAGGAGAAATGACCTGAAAGGTAACTTGTCCGTTGAAATCCTGGCCCAGGGGGAACATGGCATTTCCGAAACCGCCGGATGGTCCATTGGGGTCGCTAGAAAATGCGAAGGCCGCTACTCCAAGGGCAGGGATTTGAAAATCGTGGTAGGTTACGGCCCCGCCGTTCGCATTGTAGAGCGTTCCTCGCACCGTGATCTCGGCGGACCCTGGATTCGCGAGGGCGGCAGAAGCTTGTTGATTCGTTTGAGGATTCGCGTTCGGGTTCGCGCTTACCGCGACTGGCGCCGTCCACAGGTTGGCGGTAGGCACTTCATTTTCCGTTGTTTGCCAGCCGTAGGCACCGTTTGCGGTATTGGCCAGCAAGAAGGTCAATTGGGCTTTGGCAATGCCTCTCAAAAAAGCTGGGTCGTCGGCGACATACTGTACCAGTACTGAGCCATATGCCAAGGCATTCGGGTCAGGCGAACTCCCGCAGTTCTGGCCATGAAGGTCGCAGCCGGCTGGCGGCGATAGAAAGTTGATGGCTACGGATTGCCCCAAGGCGAGGGTGTAACTCGCGGTTTCGGCGAGCTGCGGCTGCCCGGTCTGATTGTCCGTGAAAACGGCTGGCAGGTGATTCTGCACGCCGCCCGTAACGGGAACAGCAGGAAGAAGCACAAAGCTAAACTGGATGGTTCCACCGCCGGAGGCGCTAGGGATGTTTCCTGCGTTCAGCCGGCTCTGCCAGCCGCCCCCGAATGTAACCCACGGAAGGACATCCTGAATCATGCACTGACCTCCAGGAGACGTCTGGAATTCCTGGCAGTTCGCTGCGGGCGCCAGGCTTAGGATGGCGGATCGTGTCTGGCCATTCAACGTGGCTGTTACCGTGGCGTTCTGGCTGCTGCTTACCTTTCCCGCCATCGGCCGCGAAGGTGGCGCTGGTATTTCCGGCCGGTATGGTGACATTGGCGGGTACCGAAAGCAATCCGTTGATGCCGATGAGCGATACGATTGTCGGGCTAGTGGGAGCGGCGCTTAAAGTCACTGTGCAGGTGGTTGACGCGCTGCTCGCCAGTGCTGAAGGCGTGCAGGACAGTGATGTGATTTGCACCGGGCCGCTCGCATTGGCCGTAAGTGTGAAGGTCTGCGAGGCGCCGTTCAAGGTAGCCGTAAGTACAGCGGCCTGATTGGATACAACCGCCGCGATGGCCGCGGTAAACGTGGCGCTGCTGAGTCCCGCGCCGATATTCACACTGGCCGGAACGGTCACGCTGGTATTGTTGCTCGACAACGTGACGCTAAGAGCAGCGGGAGCGGCCGCGGTCAGGGTGACGGTACAAGAAGAGCTGCCGGGAGCAGTCACCGCTGCCGGCGAGCAGTTCAAGCCGCTGAGTTGAACGGCTGGCGTTAGGCTGATTGTGGCGGCTTGGCTTTGGCCGTTCAAGCTAGCCGTAAGCGTGGCGTTTTGGCTGCTGGTCACGGTTCCGGAAGTCGCTGTGAAGGTGGCGCTGTTTTGGCCGGAGGGGACAGTCACGCTAGAGGGAGCCGAGAGTAATCCGTTGTTGCTGCTGAGCGACACCACCATTGCACTAGAGGCGGTGGCGTTCAATGTTACCGTGCACGTGCTCGACGCGTTGCTGCCGAGTGCCGAAGGTGCACAGGCGAGGGAAGTGAGCTGTGCAGGTTGTGCTGCAGCATTAGCGGTGAGCGTGAAATGCTGGGAAACACCGTTTAGGGAGGCCGTAAGCAATGCCGTTTGATTGGAGACGATGGTCGCGACGGTAGCAGAGAACGTCGCGCTGTTGAGGCCGGCGCCGATGTTTACGCTGCCCGGTACGGTGACACTGGTGTTGTTACTCGATAGGCTAACGCTGACGGCGCTAGAAGAGGCCGCAGTCAAGGTGACGATGCAAGAGGAGGCTCCGGGAGCATTTACGGTTGCCGGTGAGCAGGTTACGCCGCTGAGTTGGGCGGCTGCCGCCAGATTGATGGTGGCTGGCTGGCTCTGCCCGTTTAAGCTGGCCGTGACGGTAGCCGTCGCGTTGCTGCTGACCGTGCCGGCGGTCGCGGTGAAGGTGCCGCTGCTGGCACTGGTGGCGATGGTCATGCTGGCAGGCACCGTCAGCACCCCGGTGTTGCTCGATAGGCTTACAACGGTGGTGCTCAAGGCCGCTTTGTTCAGCGTGACCGTGCAGGTCGAGGTCTGCGCCGTTCCCAACGTACTGGGCGCGCAACTCACGCTCGATAACTGCGCTGGCGCGACCAGGCTCAAGCTGGTGGTCTTCGCGGTGCTATTGGCGGTGGCGGTGAGAGTGGCCGTTTGATTCGCGGCGATCGATCCTACGGTGGCTGTGAATCCGACCGTGGTGGCTCCCGCAGTGGCCGTCACGCTCGCCGGTACGGTCGCATTGGCGTTATTGCTGGATAATGCTACCGCCAGTCCGCCGCTCGGAGCGGCTCCGCTTAGCGTCACCGTACAGGCGGAAGTTCCCGGAGCGTTCACGCTCGCTGGGTTACACGTCACGCCGCTCGGCGTCACCGTGGACACCAGGCTCACCGTGGTGTTCGCCGTCTGCGCGTTCAGTGTCGCCGTGACGGTAGCCGTCGCGTTGCTGCTGACGGTGCCGGCGGTCGCGGTGAAAGTGCCGCTGCTGGCACTGGTGGCGATGGTCATGCTGGCAGGCACCGTCAGCACCCCGGTGTTGCTCGATAGGCTTACAACGGTGGTGCTCAAGGCCGCTTTGTTCAGCGTGACCGTGCAGGTCGAGGTCTGCGCCGTTCCCAACGTACTGGGCGCGCAACTCACGCTCGATAACTGCGCTGGCGCGACCAGGCTCAAGCTGGTGGTCTTCGCGGTGCTATTGGCGGTGGCGGTGAGAGTGGCCGTTTGATTCGCGGCGATCGATCCTACGGTGGCTGTGAATCCGACCGTGGTGGCTCCCGCAGTGGCCGTCACGCTCGCCGGTACGGTCGCATTGGCGTTATTGCTGGATAATGCTACCGCCAGTCCGCCGCTCGGAGCGGCTCCGCTTAGCGTCACCGTACAGGCGGAAGTTCCCGGAGCGTTCACGCTCGCTGGGTTACACGTCACGCCGCTCGGCGTCACCGTGGACACCAGGCTCACCGTGGTGTTCGCCGTCTGCGCGTTCAGTGTCGCCGTGACGGTAGCCGTCGCGTTGCTGCTGACGGTGCCGGCGGTCGCGGTGAAAGTGCCGCTGCTGGCACTGGTGGCGATGGTCATGCTGGCAGGCACCGTCAGCACCCCGGTGTTGCTCGATAGGCTTACAACGGTGGTGCTTAATGCCGCTTTGTTCAGCGTGACGGTACAGGTCGAGGTCTGCGCCGTTCCCAACGTACTGGGCGCGCAACTCACGCTCGATAACTGCGCTGGCGCGACCAGGCTCAAGCTGGTGGTCTTCGCGGTGCTGTTGGCGGTGGCGGTGAGAGTGGCCGTTTGATTCGCGGCGATCGATGCTACGGTGGCTGTGAATCCGACCGTGGTGGCTCCCGCAGTGGCCGTCACGCTCGCCGGTACGGTCGCATTGGCGTTATTGCTGGATAATGCTACCGCTAGTCCACCGCTGGGCGCGGCTCCGCTTAGCGTCACCGTACAGGCGGAAGTTCCCGGCGCATTCACGCTCGCCGGGTTACACGTCACGCCGCTCGGCGTTACAAGTGTGGGTTGAACCACGGTAATCGTCCCACCCGTACCTGAGGAGGGAATCGAGTTTCCCACAGCGTCGGCAGCCAACAGGCCGCTTAATGTAATCGGAACGCTTGTGTTTAGGCTTCCTGCGGAGATTGTGAAGGTACCGATAGCGATGGACCCATTGGGAATTACATTTGTGGTCAGGTCGAACATCAGACAGGTGGTAGACCCGGAAACGCTGGAACACGATGGAGACTTTGGAGTGCCAATCCAATTAGGGTTCGGAGCGACGGCCACCGTCACGCCTGTGACATCTGCGGGGTAGTTCATCGTCCACTGCAGACTGGTCGGCAGCGCTCCTCCGGTGGTCGTCATGGACAAGGTTAATGCCGCAGTTGAACCTGGCGTAGTGCTCCCGGAGCCTAAAGACAGCGACACCTGTTGTGCGCTCGCCTGACTGATCGCGAAGATCGCGAGGCCGATGCAGATCGCCACGCGCATCCGGCCTGCGATAGCCGAGGGTCGAAGCCGTCGCAGAAACATGAGGGATGCTTTCATTAAAATTTTCCTCGCCATAACACAACAGATCGACCGGAGGGTAGTACCGGACTAGATGGAATAATCCCCTAGGGGGGTACTCCGGCATTCTTATTACCTGTCTTACTTCTTAAGCGGTCGTCGGCTTACACACGTGCAGCGAGTACTACCTGGGGGAGGTAACTCGAGCCACTAGCTCTCGGAAAGAACTGGCGCCCAAGTAAAATCTACTGTCACTATTCGGTACTACTTACACTGAGTAGTACGTTTACAAGCCAAAACCGCCATTTATTGGCGTGAGCAAAGCAACTCTCGTACCATAGCTCTAGTACCATGGCGGTCTGTTGCGCCGCTGAACTTCACGGGTCGAGTGCGTCCGTGGTCTGGGCGCAGGCATGTGCCGACGCCCAGTGGATTCCGCTGTCGACGTTCGGTGTCACGATTCATTTCTCTTCTCTTCAGTCAACTGATGATTACACTTCACCTGAGGGAGCGCCGTTTCGCTGGGACGGATCCGCGGCACACAAGAAAGGGATTCAGTACCGATTTAGTTTCAGTACTTGACCGAAATTACAGTCGTCCCTACAATTTCTCATGGTCAAAGTCGCGGTCGTGTTTTTGTTCTTACTTGCAGTAAGTGCTCTCGAAGTGCCTTCTGAAGCTGTCTTTGAGGCCTAGCGGATCGGTTTCTGCTACAGGCGGAGAATCTTGGCAGAATCCAAATTTGTGAGGGCGTCGCGAATGTTCACAACCAGCCTCGCATGCTTCACAGGTTTGGAACGCCCTAAGGGGCAAAACTCATCCGTCATAGTGAATCCTTGCCCTGCAACCCCCACTGGCGTAGTCAAGCATACTACCACATACCTACAGGGGTACTATGGATTCTCGTCAGGCCACTTCCGCGAGCAGTACCCCGACGTCCCGAATTTGAAAATTTAGTGCAAGTTCTTGGAACAGAATCGTCACTCATAATCAATAACTTAGAAGCCACCATTTGAGACACTGCTGCGGCTTTAGTATTTGAAGATTAGTACTAAGTACCAAAACCTGACATTCTTACCGACAGATTTTCGCATTGACAGCGCGGCCTGAGTATCCTATGATCTAGGAACATTCATTACCCGTTGGAAATGTTTTGGAAGATTTGATCTGAGGCCGGATTTTGGGGGCCTTGGCTCAAGAAGACGGTAGAGTGGTGTTCCGGCGCAGATCGGAAGGAAGCGGTCGGGGAAAGTGCAGCGAAGGTCCCGCTCGCTAAACGCAGTGGCTGATGCGGTCCGCGAGGGCCGACACGCGAGTACGGAGGAAAACGAACAGACGCTCGGGGTCCGCCAATTGGCCGTGGCGGAGCCTGATGCATTTCATCAGGTCCTGCCAATTGCATGGCGGCGGGCCTTGCGACTGTCTAGATATAAATGGCCCTTCCTGTCAAGGTTCCGGCCGACGACGACATTACGGTCAGTTCCGTAGTGACGTTGAGTGTTGTCACAGACAACCCGGACCTCATCCGACTTTGCCGTGAAATCCTCCGTGATCTGGGGGAGACTTCTTGTGAGTTGCGAGTCGGGTCCAACCCCGACCAAATACCGAATTCCGAATTCTGCCTTTGGGATTACGATCCCGCCCGCCCGATAACCGTACCACTCGGTCCCCAGTCTCCTCATGTCTTATACCTAGTAGATGCTGCGGATATTGAATCGTTACGGGCGAAAATGCCTACCGCCGACGGAAACATCATTTTGAAACCCGTGACCCGCGGCATGCTCCAAACGTTTCTCGGTTCAGTAGGTATAGGGAAGAGTCCCGGACGGCGCTTTGACGATTCCATGGCCGAAATCGGTAATCTTCGAGCCGTTCGCGACGAGATTCTCCAGAGTTTGCTGCATGCAAACCTGCGACTGCAAGAGTACGACCAGCAGCGTACTAATTTTATTGCTCGAGCCGTGCACGACTTTCGGGCTCCGCTCACTGCGTTATCTGGGTTCTGCGGGCTTCTTGCCGCTGAAGAATTGGGCCCCCTGAACGAGCGGCAGAAGGAAGCCCTCCAGCGCATGCAGCATAGCACCAAGCGGCTTTCACGCATGACTTCCGCCATGTTTGACTTGAGTATTGGGCCCCGCGTCAGCCCCGAACTCGAACTCCGCGAGGGCGATGTCCGTGAGCGTATCAAGCAGGCTGTGCATGAGATCCTTCCGCTAGCGCGGGAGAAGCAGATTTCCGTGTTTGCCGAGGATGTTGCCGTACCTTCTGCTCCTTTGTTCTTCGATCCCTCACAAATAGAGCAGGTTCTGATTAATTTGCTCGATAACGCTTGCAAGTTCACTCCGCGGAACGGATCTATCGAAGTGCGGGGATATCCGTATTTTTGGGAGCGCCGCTTCTTAAGAGGGGGAGCCGGGCCCCTCGAACGCCGGGTGAGCGGCTCACAATCCCCGAATTCGTATCGGGTAGATGTCGTAGACACCGGTCCGGGAGTTCCTCGTGAACGGCGCGAACTCATTTTCGAGGAATACACCTCATATTCTGGGCCGCAAGACCGCTCTGGGGGTGGTCTAGGCCTGGCAATCTGCCGATTGATTCTCAGCCGGCACCAAGGTCATATTTGGGTCGAGTCCGGGCGGGAAGGTGCAGTGTTTGCTTTTGTGATTCCCTATAGACGGTCGGAGCCTCAGGGAAATATCCCGAGGCCGTCAAACATTTAGATTTATCGGAGGCAGTTGAACAAAATGACGAATTCAGGGGAGATACGGAGTACGATTCTCGTCGGAGAAGACGATGCGGAAATTCGCGACTATTTGAAGGTGATGCTGAGTTGCCGGGGCTATAACATCCAACCGGCAGCTGACGGCGAAGAAGTTTTGCGCTATCTGCTCACAGGTCATCCGGTAGCCGCGATCCTGCTTGACATCATTATGCCGAATAAGGACGGATTCGAGACACTACGCGAAATCCGCCAGATCAGCGCGGACGTGCCGGTAATCATGCTCTCCGGCCTGTCCTCACCGATGAATGTGGTTCAAGCCATCAAGAACGGTGCGACGGACTTCCTAGCCAAGCCGGTAGACCATGAAGACCTAGTCAGAGCCATCGAACGAGCCGCGCACGTTGAGGGCTCAGAATTCAATCCGTCTCCGAATGCCGGCGGAGAGATGTTCTTTGGCAACCACCCCGCGATGTGCGAGTTGAAGGCGTGTCTGCCCAAGGTAGCTAGAAGCGACGTACCGGTGCTGATTCAGGGAGAAACCGGAACCGGTAAAGAGGTTCTGGCGCGCCAGCTGCACGCCATGTCGACTCGCGCCGACAGACCGTTCGTAAAATTGAACTGCGCGGCGGTTCCTTCAGACTTGATGGAAAGTGAGTTGTTTGGTTACGAGCGCGGTGCGTTCACTGGCGCTTTTGAGAGAAAGTTGGGGCTTTTCGAACTCGCCGACGGAGGAACCATCCTGCTGGATGAGATCGGCGATATGGATATCCGCCTCCAGGCAAAATTCCTACAGGTTCTCCAGGATCACGAATTCCGCCGCCTGGGAGGGAAGAGCAGCGTGCGCGTCCATGTGCGCGTCATGGCAGCAACCCATCAGAACCTGCAAGAGGCAATCCGCAACAATAGATTCCGAGAAGATCTGTTCTACCGCTTGAATGTCTTTACCCTGAACTTGCCACCCCTCAGGGACCGGCAGGATGACATCTTGAGTATCACGGAGTTTCTGATCCAAAAGCATAGTTCTCGCCAGGCCCCACCTTTCTTCCTAACTCCTCGGTTGAAGGATGCGCTGCTAGCGTTCCACTGGCCAGGAAACATCCGGCAGTTGGAAAATATCGTGAGAAAGCTGATGGTGATGCGCGAACCGGAAGCCATCGTAAACGAATTGGATACATTGGCCTCCAGCGGAAAGATTCAACTGGCGCCGCGGGCCGACCACGCGTTGGCCATCAGCCTACCCAGGAAGAAGGCGACCAACGATCCGGCATCCCGTTTAGAGGGCGCCATGCTCGCAAAGGAACAGGCGGAAATTGACGCAATTCTAGACGCTTTGCAATCGACGCGCTGGAATCGCAAGCAGGCCGCTGCCCGTTTGAACATCGAATATAAGGCGCTGCTCTATAAGATGAAGAAGCTGTCGATTGAAGAGCGGGCTACCAAGATCTCGCTACCTGCCTAGACAGGGCGTCTCAGTCTAATTCGCTCCGTGACCGGTGAGCACGTGAGGAATGGTGCGTAGGATGATTTCCCAATCCAATTCCAACGACCAGCTATCGATATATTGGAGATCCAATTTCATCCAAGTATCGAAATCAAGTTTGTCGCGGCCCGCTACCGCCCACAAACAAGTGAGTCCTGGACGCATACGCAGCCGGCGACGCTGCCAGCTCTGATATTGCTCGACCTCCTCCGGTACCGGTGGACGAGGGCCCACCAGCGACATGTCGCCCTTAACGACGTTCCAAAGCTGCGGCCATTCGTCGATAGAGAACTTTCGTAAGAACCGCCCAAGCGGAGTCAATCGAGGGTCGTCTGGAATCTTGAAAGCGGTGGATTTACGGTTGAGGTGCATGAGCGAAGCTTTCAGTTCCTCCGCATTGCTGCACATGGAGCGAAACTTGTAGAACGTGAAGCGCCGGCCATTGAGTCCGCAGCGCTCCTGGCGAAAGATGGCTGGTCCAGGTGAGGTTAACCGAATCAGCAGCGCAAGTACAAGCATAAAGGGCAACAACAAAACTAGCGCTGCGGCCGCCAGGACGAGATCGGTGGTGCGCTTGAGCAGCAACCGGATTTCATCGTGGGGCGCCGCGGAAAATGTCAAGAGAGGCTTACTTCCGAGGTGTTCCAGATAGACCTGACTATTGATGTGCGGGAAGAAGTCCAATACCACACGCGTGCGCACGCCTTCTTCTTCGCAAAACAAGAAAATCTCTTCCATCTTGTCTAGCTTGGCGCTATCCACCGCAAAGATGATTTCATCGATCACGTGCCGCCGCAGCAACTGGGGGAGTTGACTAAGCGGATAGCACTCGTAATCTTGCGACAACTGGATCTGACACGGTTCTTCGTCGAGGAAGCCGAGCAAGCGAACGCCGTAGTGGGACGAACCTTCCAGAGCTTCGCCCAGGTGACGCGCGCTCTCACCCGTCCCCACTACCATCACGGAATGGATTGTTCCGAGTTGCCTGCGCACGATGCCGATAATGCGCGCGGCGTTGATTCGGAAGAAGCACAGAAGGATCCAGGCATAGGAGGCGAATATTAGAATAAAGGAGCGGCTGACATCCAAACGCAACATGTACTCCGCTAATACCAGGCAGATGGCTCCCAAAACGCATTGCCGGAAGGTGTCACGCAAGACTACGCGGGGATGAGCCGAGTCGAGCTTTTCATAGACGTTGAACCAGTAGCCGATCGCCAACCAGGAGGCGACCGATACTAGCAGCAGCAGAACTATTAACGGAAAATCGAAATAGAAGACAAAGTGGAATATACCGCCGGGGCGCAAATGGGCGCGAGTCAAGTACGCGGCAACAAACGCTAGTGAGACTAGGACCGAGTCCAGAAGGCTAAAGATGCCTTTTTCTTTTCGATAATGGCGGCTAAACACTCCAGGGACAGAATAGCATGGGGTGCCGCAGTGCTAGGGAGTGACCACGGGGATAGTCGAAAAGGTCCCGGACGCAAGAAATCGCATCCCCAGCACGCTAATCTGCCCGCCGGCCGGCGTCGCGAATTGAACGGTGCCGTTCTGGTTAGCGGTCTGAGTGAAGCGATTGGAGAGCACGAAGGCGCTATGCCCATTGGCTGGAATGGTGATGATTTCGAGTCCTAACTGCGCTCCCGTAGCGTCGCGTATAGTTACAGCTATATTGATAGGCGCCGACGTATTGTTTGCGACGGCGACTCCCGTAGCTAGGCCGTTGGTATTATCGAACGCCAAGATATAGGACGCTGCATTACGTGTTTCCAGCGGCACGATCGCATCCTGGTCGCGCGGGCCGTAGGTGAATCGAATGAATCCGGTCACGGAACCGTCACTCGTCAAGCGCGCAGAACCAGTCTGGACGGGAGAACCATCCACACCAGAACTCTGGAGGGTCAGCGTGGCGTTGGGCAGCAGCAACGGGTCGAGGGAAGCAGTCGCTTGCGTGCTGCCGGGCGAGGTAATCGGAAGGACGAGGGCTGCGCCATTATCGTCGAAGAAGCTGAGATGAGCATGGCCGGTCGCGTTCCCAAAATTGATCAATTGGAGGGTGGTTGTCCATCCTCCTCCCACAGCCATGTGCGCCATCGATCCGTTACCTGGATCAGTTACTGAGACAACAGGAATCGTTGTGAACTTGCCGTTCGGTGGGAAGCGTATACCCAGCACGCTGATCTGGCCACCGGTGGGGGTGTTGAACTGCACTGTCCCGGTCAAGTTGGCCGTACTCGCGATTTGGTCGCCCAATGTGAAAGCAGTCTGTCCGTCGGCTGGGAGCGAAAGAGTCGTGGAATCGATCTGTATTCCTGCATCGTTCCGGATCACGACTTGAACGTTCACCGCCGCGGCCGTCAAATTCGCAAGGGCCACTCCTGTGGCGTTGCCGTTTGCATTGTCAAAAGCCAGCACGTAGGAACTTGCCTTGCGGGTCTCCAGCGGCAGGCCCGCCTCCTGGTCTCTAGGTGCATATCGGAAACGGATGAAGCCGCTCACGTTGCCATCAGTGGAGAGTTGTGCAGAACCAATCTGTGTAGCCTGAGGATTAAGTCCTGGGTTGTCGACGATTAGCGTCGCCCGCGGGGGGAGCGTTTGATCCAGAGAGGACGCCAAGAGTGTTGCCGGAGGCCCTGAGCTTTGCGGTAATAGCAGGGGTAGAGTGAGCAGGTTCCCGTTGCTATCAAAAAGTTGCAGTCGCGCGTTAGCCGTTCCTGTGCCGGTGTTGACGAGGTTAATCGTGGTGTCCCACCCGCTGGACCATGCCGCTTCCGCGGCGGAGCCCGCGAGCACAAGGCTTGCGTTAACGCTGGGCGGAAATCCCGATGGGGGAATGACGGAGATCAATGCGACTCGAGGTGCTCACCGACATTTGATCGGCTTCTGGGGAGGCCGCTAAGGCGTCTTCAAGCTGAAAGGCGATTTGGCTGGATGGACTACCGGCGAGTTGAAACGTTAAGACGGCGACAACGCCATTTTGGATGGCTCGGGAGTCCAACCCGTACAACAAGCATAGATTGCTGGCACACGTGACCATCTTGCCAGCCGTGCTTGCGGCTGGGCCGACGGCAGCCACGAGTCCAACAACGGTGGATGCTGGATAATTCAGGGTCCACTGGATAGCGGCGGGTTGGGCTCCCGGGGAGGCTGTGAGGATCACGTTCAGGGAAACAAAACCAGCGGTTGGGTTTTGACTTTGCGAGAGTGATAGTGAGTCCGATTGAGCGGCACACGTACTGGCCAAGCCGATACTGAGGCAGGCGACCGCAACCAAATACAGTGAGGGGCGCGGGAGTAAGTTCAGGACGGCCACTTCCGTCAATTCTAACTTGCTCCTATGCCTAATCTCGTTGTGACCCGGTTTTTGCCGATTACTAAACGGATGGAAGCTGTAAAAACGCGTACCGTTGCATTGGCTATCACCACCTCGGTTCCCGGAGATTTTCGCAAGTCCACGGACTCGATATTACGGAAATCGTACGTTGCCGCACGGCCATTATTCTGGTAGAAGCTGGCATGTTCGTGGGGTGCATCGACGTTGTCCAATCCCATCACCACGCGGTCCGGCTATAGAATATCCCAAATCGTCAAACCTTTGCCCAGGAACCCAGGATTGGAGCCCACCGCGAAGGCCTACGCGACACGTCGGGCCCCAAAAACGCCGGGCACGTTGCGGTACGGAATGTAACGTAATCGTTATGTTGTAGGTGTTCCCCGTCGTCTTTGGCGAGCAGGTGCACGAGGGTTCTAGGACCTAAAGTTCATTGACACGGGTCGCTAAGAACTGGATACTGGTTAAGCTATTGAAATTTAAAGAACAATTGGACCCCCTGAAGCGAATGGAGATATTCAAAATCGCCGGAATATTGGTAGGTTTAGCCGTGATACCAGCGGCTGGTGAAATCGATCCTCCCTCCGTTGTCACAGGGTTCGTAAAGAGCAAGTATGGGAGGAAGTCCCAATCGTCTTCCTTCAATCCGTTTCTGCTGCTAGAGTTGAGGCCGTAACATATTCTATGTTGTTGTTTCTTTTGGGTTTGTAGTTTGGCAGTTTAGATGCTATAAAGCGAGTGGTCAGAGGTACAGTGCAGTCGTCAATTTCTCGTCGGGGGAAATTACGAAATGGGACTGAAAGGGCGGTAGCTTGCCCGACTGCCCAAATACTGACCACTTAGTTGCAAAGTGCTTCAGTGGTTCGCATTTCGAGTGAGATCCCGTTTTGAAAAGTCAGTGGCTTCCGCGGCTCGCTGCAAGGGATACGAAGTAATGTTTCCGTTCTACCACGCCCGGCACAAATGGTCAGATCGCTCGAAATCGGTCGACCTACCGCTCTTTCCGGGGTACGTCTTTTGCCGGCTTGAAGCGGAACGGCGGTTCCCCATTTTGACGATTCCGGGTGTGCTTCACGTTGTCGACATCGGTAAGATCCCGGTTCCCATAGACGATGCCGAGATCGCCATAATTCGGACTGCCATCCAATCGGATCTGAACGTCGAGCCATGGCCCTTTCTGGAGTCGGGGCAGCGCGTGCGACTGGGAAGCGGCCCGCTCAGTGGCCGGGAAGGCTTTCTCGTAAACAGCCAGGAGCGACATCGGGTTGTGGTCAGCCTAGCCGCTCTAGAGCGGTCGATTGCTGTGGAAATCGATCATAGCTGGCTGGCGCCGGACGTCGAGGGCTGCGAGAGGCAGAGTAACTGATGCTGCAGAAATTCCTCCGACAGCGTCCTGAGAAGTCAGGCCTGAAGTCCCCTGCGTCCCCCAAGGGTTTCCAGAAGGCTGAATTTCTTGCTGAAGAATGCTTTCTTGGCAGATTGCGCCAGGAACAAAAGAGAACAGAACGTTCCCGAAGGCCCTTTGTCCTCGTGCTTCTTGAGTCGCCGGCCCTTTTCGCGGGAGGAGACGAAGGGGAGCATTGCGACAGACTTCTCTCCGTGCTGTCGCGTTCGATTCGCGAGACCGACGTGGGAGGATGGTACAAACTTGGCTCTGTGGTTGGAATCATCTTTACCGAGATCAGTTCCAGTGATCGGCGGCCCATTGCGGAGATCTTGTTGAGCAAGATCAGTGGGCTGGTCGAGTTCATACTGGGCGTTGACCAGGCGAATCGAGTCAAGCTGTCGTTCCACGTTTTTCCGGAAGATTGGGACGGAGGACATAGCAATCGCTCGGGTGACTCCGTCTTGCACCCGAAGCTATCCCAGCCTCATGCCACAAAGAAAACCGCGCTTCTTGCCAAGAGAGTCATCGATATTTTGGGCAGTATTTGCGCACTGAGTCTCGGTGCGCCCGTATTGGTGGCGATTGTCATTGCGATCAAATTTACATCGAACGGCCCTGTGTTGTTTCGACAGCGCCGCGTGGGGCGGTACGGAAACCCGTTTACCTTCCTGAAGTTCAGATCGATGTACGTGGGGAATAACCACGCGGTTCACCAAGAGTACGTGAAGAGCTTGATTGAGGGTACTATCGGCGACGCAAAGACTCAAGCGGAACACCCAGGCGAGGCAAAGCGGGTTGTCTACAAACTCACCAACGATCCGCGAGTCACTTCTGTGGGGAGATTCTTGAGGAAAACGAGCCTGGATGAGTTGCCCCAGTTTTTCAACGTCCTAAAGGGCGAGATGTCGTTGGTAGGACCACGCCCCCCCATCCCCTACGAAGTCGAAAGTTACGACATTTGGCACAGGCGCCGACTGCTTGAAGTAAAGCCCGGGATTACGGGCCTCTGGCAAGTTAAAGGGCGCAGTAGGACGACGTTTGACGATATGGTCCGCCTCGATGTGGAATACGCGACATCATGGTCCCTGTGGTTGGACATCAAGATTCTGTTGAAAACTCCCATGGCCGTTTTTGCTGGGGATGGCGCGTATTAAGTAAGACTTCAGTTTCACGAGCTGTGATGCGTTGATCACAGGCACATAGATTAACCGGAGGATACATAGATGATTCGATTTGGCGTGATTGGGTACGGATACTGGGGCCCGAACATTGTTCGCAACCTTCGCAGTCTCAATACGGCAAACGTAGTAGCCGTGTGCGACAAGAATCCCGCGTCCTTGCAACGGGTGAAGCAGGCCTATCCGGACATTTCGGTTACTTCCGATAGTGCAGAGCTCTTGACGTCCCCGGACGTCGATGCGATCGCGGTAATTACGCCGGTTTGGACTCATTTCGAATTGGCGAAGGCGGCACTTCTCAACGGCAAGCACGTGTTTGTAGAGAAGCCGTTCACGGCCACTTCGGCTCAGGCCGAAGAGTTAATCGAGCTGGCCGAGAAAAAGAACCTCCAGATTATGGTGGATCACACGTTTCTTTTTACCGGCGCCGTGAAGAAGATTCATCAATTGATCGACGACAGTACGCTCGGCAAGCTGTACTACTACGACTCCACGCGAGTGAATCTGGGCCTATTCCAACACGATGTGGATGTCCTGTGGGATCTTGCTCCTCACGATCTGGCGATTGTCGACTATCTGATCGGCCAGCCGCCCGAGGCAATTGTCGCCACCGGGAGCTCACACGTCAATGGTCTGGCAGACGTTGCGTATCTCACTGCCTATTTCCCGGACAACGTTATTGCGCACATCAATGTCAACTGGTTGTCACCGGTGAAGGTAAGGACCACGCTGATCGGTGGCGAGAAGCGAATGTTGGTGTGGAACGACCTCGAAGCGGACGAGAAGATCAAAGTCTACGACCGGGGTGTTCAAATGAACAGTCGCGAAGGAGTATATGACTTGCTGGTCAGCTACCGTTCTGGAGACATGTGGGCTCCTAAAATCGAGAATGTGGAAGCCTTGAAAGCCGAATTGGCGTACTTTGTCGGCTGCATCGAGAACCAACAGACGCCTTTCAATGACGGAATGGCAGGGCTGCGGGTGGTGAGGATGCTGGAGGCCGCCCAAGAGTCTTTGAAGCGCAAAGGGGAGGCGGTATACGCGTGAGCGACTACCGATGCATTGCGCCAGACGTCAAGCTGGGTAAGGACGTAAAGTTGTCCCAGTTTGTAAATTTATACGGCTGTGAGGTTGGCGACAACACCAAAGTCGGTGCCTTTGTGGAAATCCAGAAGAACGCCAAGGTTGGTGCACGCTGCAAGATTTCCAGCCACACGTTCGTTTGCGAGGGTGTGACCATTGAAGACAACGTGTTTGTGGGTCACAACGTGGCGTTCATCAATGACAGTTATCCTCGGGCAACTTCGGAAGAGGGCGAGCTCCAAACCGAAAAAGACTGGAAGGTCGAGACGACGCTGGTGAAAAAGGGCGCCTCGATCGGGTCTGGGGCAACGATTCTTGCGAACGTAACCATTGGGGAGAACGCCTTGGTGGGCGCGGGCAGCGTAGTGATCAAAGACGTTCCCGCCGATACGTATCGTGGCGGGAAACCCAGCCAGAGTATTGCGAAGCGGTGCATCCGTGGCGCGGAGGGCCACAAAATGAGCGAAACAATGGAATTCCTTTTCTAGATCTGGTCACTCCCCATGCGGAGTTGAGAGAGGACCTGTGCGAAGTCTTCAATGCCGCCTTGGACAGTGCCGGATTCATCGGCGGACCCATGGTGCAGGGCTTTGAGACAAGATTTTGCGAAGTTCTGTGATGCCGAGCATTGTGTCGGCGTAAGCAGCGGCACGGATGCGCTCCGATTCGCGCTCATCGCCGCCGGCGTGGGACCTGGTGATGCCGTTGTCACGGTACCGAACACTTTCATCGCGACGACGGAAGCAATTTCGCAGGCCGGGGCGCGGATCGTGTTCGTGGATATTGATCAGGCCACATACAATCTCGATCCGGAAAAGCTCAGGCAATATATCGAAACAGAATGCGACGTTGATCTGGCTACTGGAAATTTGATCGACCGGAACACAAACGTCAGGGTGAAGGCAGTAATCCCGGTCCATCTGTACGGACAGATGGCCGACATGGACCCGATCCTGGAACTCGCCGAAAAATACAACCTGATCGTAATCGAGGATGCCTGCCAGGCACACGGAGCTGAATATTTTTCGCGGAAGCAGAATCGCTGGTGCAAAGCCGGATCGATGGGTCTCGCAGCGGCGTTCAGTTTCTACCCAGGCAAGAACCTCGGGGCCTGTGGTGAAGCCGGTGCGGTGACGACGAACGACGCAAAGCTCGCCCAGAAAATGCGCATGTTGCGGGACCACGGGCAGGCTCAGAAGTATTATCACGACATCGAAGGCTACAACGGCCGGTCTGGACTCGATCCAAGCGGGATTCCTACGAGTGAAGCTGAAACGCCTTCCCGACTGGACTGAACTGCGCCGCGCCGCGGCCGGGCGCTACAAAGAATTGTTCCCGGGCCAAGAGGCGACCGTAGTGTTGCCTTACGAGCCGGAGTGGAGCAAGGCTGTCTATCATCTTTTCGTTGTGCGGGTCGAGAACCGGGATGAGATGATGAAGCAACTTGCGTCCGTTGGCATCGGTACCGGAATCCACTACCCTATTCCCCTGCACCTGCAGAAGGCATACCAATCTCTGGGCTATAAGGCTGGCGATTTCCCCATTTCGGAGAAAGTTTCTGCGGAGATCGTGTCCCTACCAATGTTTCCACAGCTGACTTCCAGCCAGCAGCAGAGGGTGGCGCGAGAACTCACCTCCTTCGCCGCAATACTACGGCAGAACTCGGCAGTGGAATTGGGGGCGCGCTAGCTATCGAACCGATGAGCGATTTCATCAGTCTGAGATGATAAATCTGCCCTTTCTAACTCAGCCGAAATATTCGGCAAGCAAGAAGCATTCTCTCCGATGGAAAGTCAGATGACTTCAGACGTCCCATACACAGGTTCAATCCCGACTAGTCGCTCGGTTGAAGTGAGAACGAAAGGTCGATGGGTTACCGTTCCCGGGATCGAAGTCAATGGGGACATACTAATCACCAGGGGTAAGTGGCTAAAGATCGCTAAGATTCGCGGCGAAGAAATGAGAGAGAGCGCGATAGGGGATCCTGAAGCATATATAGCGGCCCTAACCAATGAGAGGAGTCGGACACTCAAGGCGGATATTTTTACCTTTGCCCAACGATCCCCCGAATCCCATGCAAAGTGTTCCTACCCGATGGAATGGGAGAGTGTGGCGGCCATACCCCTTGTAACCTTCAAACAATGGTGGGAGGGTTTGCCGCAAGAGACTCGGAAGAACGTGAGGCGTTCCCAGAAGCGCTCCGTGGCGATCACGGTCACAGAGTTAGACGACAAGGTCGTTGAAGGGATTCGGGGAGTGAATAATGATTCCCCGTTTCGCCAAGGCCTAAAGAATGCCTACTATGGACTTAGCTCCGAGGACACTTGGAAACGCTATGGGGAGTTCAGTGGAAGATGCGATTTCGTCTGCGCATATTCTGGCGAGGAAATGATCGGCTTTCTGCATCTTGTGTATCAACAAAGTGAAGCGGCAATACTGAATTTAACCGTGAAGCCAAGTCACTTTGATAAGAGGCCGGCGAATGCCTTGGTCGCCAGGGCGGTTGAACTCTGCGAGGCGCGCGGCATCTCGCGCATCACTTATGGGCTTTATAATTACGGAAACAAGCGCGACACCTCCTTGCGTGAGTTTAAGATTCGTAATGGATTCGAGGAGGTTTTGATCCCGAGGTATTTTGTCCCTATAACGCCTTGGGGAAGGCTCTGCATGATGATGAATTTTCATCGGGGTCTTATCGGCATTTTGCCGCATTCGGTCATTTCCGCTGGAGTGCGAGCCCGGACGTTGTTGTTTAAGAAGTTTCATTAAGCCGGTGTAGCTCAATTCCAGAGCGGCCGAATTGTAATCGGCAGATGGAGCGTGGAAGTCCTCCCGCCGGCTCCAATCCAAATTAAGAACAACCCCACCTTGCCGTCTGTGAAACCGTCGATCCAGCGCATGCATCCGACAACACCGATACCGCCCGCCTACGTTATTGTCTCGCCGGCACGGAATGAAGCTCAATACATCGAGCTGACCCTCCAGTCCGTGGTACGGCAGATCGTCCCCCCGCTGAAGTGGGTGATCGTAAGCGACGGTTCCACCGATGGAACAGATGAAATAGTCACGAGGTACGCCGCTGACTATCCGTGGATCGAATTGTTACGGATGCCGGAGCGGGCCGAGCGGAACTTCGCAGGCAAGGTGCATGCATTCAATGCTGGATACGCCAGGGTTAAGCACCTTGACTACCAGGTCATCGCCAGTCTGGACGCCGACATCTCGTTCGACCCGGATTACTTCCAGTTCCTGCTCACGCAATTGTCGAACGACCCTTTGCTGGGCTTGACGGGTACGCCGTTTCAAGAGCTTTCCGGGCGCATGTACGACTACAGATTCGTGAATATCGAACATGTTTCAGGGGCCTGTCAAGTGTTTCGCCGTGAGTGCTTTGAAGCGATCGGCGGATATGTGCCGGTAAAGGGCGGCTCCATCGATCACATCGCCGTAATCAGCTCCCGCATGAAGGGATGGAAAACGCGGACGTGGACCGAGAAGGTATGCCTTCATCATCGGGAGACAGGGACTGCGCAACACGGAGTGCTCAGTTCGAGATTCAAGTATGGAATTAAGGACTATGTTATCGGCAATCATCCCGTGTGGGAGCTCTTCCGCGCCGCCTATCAGATGGCGACGCCGCCTATCTGCGTCGGGGGAGTAGCGCTGGGCGCCGGATACATTTGGGCGACGCTTCGCCGTTTGGAGCGTCCGGTGCCGAAGGAACTGACTGCCTTCCACAGGCAGGAACAGATGCGACGGCTGAAGAAACTGTTTCGTCTGGGCGGCCGGAGCGCAAAACTAATCATGCCCCGATCTTCAGATTCCTATTTAGATCCACGGGCGACCGAATAGAGGTTTCCGTGGCAGGATCGAGACCCAGTCCTCTCTCGCCCTACTCCGCTCAGGCAGTGATTGCAGCGACGAATTCCAGCAGCAGTCTCGCCAACTCGTTGATCATTAATGCCGACGATTGGGGGCGGGACGCCGAGACTACCGACCGAATTCTCGAGTGCGTAACCGTCGGCACGGTGTCTTCGACCAGCGCGATGATGTTCATGGAGGATTCCGAGCGGGCCGCGAACCTGGCCAGGGAACACGAGATCGATTGTGGCCTGCATCTGAACTTCACGACTCCATTTTCGGCGGTTGATTGCCCTTCGCGGCTGAGGGAGCACCATGCACGGATTATTCACTATCTGCGCAAAAGCCGCCTGGCACCGGCGATGTATCATCCGGGACTGGCCTCCTCATTCAAGTGCGTAGCCTCGGCCCAGATGGACGAGTTTGAGAGGACCTTCGGTACTAGGCCACGACGCTTGGATGGACATCACCACATGCATCTCTGCGCCAATGTCCTATTCGGCTCGCTATTGCCGGCCGCCACGATCGTGCGAAGGAACTTTTCCTTTCGGCGCGGCGAAAAGAGCTGGATTAACCGGCTCTACCGGCGGGCTATCGATCACGTGCTAGGAAAGCGGCACCAGCTTACGGACTACTTCTTTTCGCTTCCGCCCCTCGAACCACAGAGCCGCATCGACGACATTTTTTCGATTGCTCGGCGATCGATTGTCGAGGTTGAAACACATCCAGTGAACCCCCTGGAATACCGGTTTCTGACTAGCGGGGAGATTCTGCGTAGAGCCGGCGATCTTCAGATTGCTCGCGGTTTTACCAGTCCGTTGTGGGTCGCAGGAACCAAGTGAATCTGTCGATCGTCATGCAACGACTGCAGCAGACTCAGCCGAAGAACTTGCTTCAAAGGGAGCTTTAGGAGAAGCCGTGCCGGGGATTGCGGGATTGATTACGAAGAGGCCGCGCCAGTGGGCCGTGCCGCAGCTTTTGCGGATGGTCGCGGAGATGCGGCACGAGCCGTTTTACAGGGTCGGGACTTGGATCGACGAATCCCTCGGGGTTTACGCAGGGTGGACGGTGATCGAAGACTCCTTCTCCGATGGAATGCCGTTGCGCGACGAAAGACAGAATCTGACGTTGATCTTTTCCGGAGAAGAGTACGGCCACCGCAACTTGGCAAGCGAAGGCGACTCGAGCCAGGCCTCTTTTCTCGTCCGTCTTGCCGCGAATGATCCTCAATTTATGTCGCGTCTGGACGGAGTCTTTCACGGTGTTCTGGCGGAGTCTACGAGCAAATCTGTCACGCTTTTCAATGACCGCTACGGAATGCATCGGCTGTGCTACCACGAATCGGACGGCGCTTTCTATTTTGCGGCGGAAGCCAAAGCAATCCTAGCGGCGCGTCCCGATTTGCGAGTACCGTCACCGCAGGGTCTCGGAGAGTTTCTGGCTTGTAGCTGTGTACTTGAGAATCGCACCATCTTCAAGGACATCAGCGTCATGCCTGCAGCTTCGCGCTGGACTTTCAGCAACTCGGCGTTGAAGCAGAAGGAAACCTATTTCAACCCCAAGGAGTGGGAGGATCAGGCGCCACTGGATGCCGAATCCTACTACCAAGGGCTACGCGAA
The DNA here is from genome assembly GCA_963745995.1 of Bryobacterales bacterium. Lineage (GTDB taxonomy): Bacteria > Acidobacteriota > Terriglobia > Bryobacterales > Bryobacteraceae > Palsa-187. The sequence continues at coordinate 942,435 of CAVUZF010000002.1, read as the reverse complement.
TCGCTTGTCAAGACGCTTCCGAGCTATTTTGAAGGTCCCCAGCGCACCGCAGTTGCACTCACTGGGGGAATGGACACGCGGGTGATTCTGGCCCAGTATAAGGCAACTGCCGGATCACTACCGACGTACACCTTTGGGAGCATGTTCCGGGATTGCCGCGATGTACAAATTGCACGGGAAGTCGCGGATGCCTGCGGCCAGACACACCAGGCGATCACAGTGGGGAACGAGTTCCTCAGCAATTTTCAGGACTACGCTGAGAGGACGGTCTACCTGACCGAAGGGGGCGTGGATGTATACCGTGCCTCCGATCTTTACGTCAGCGAAAAGGCCCGTCAGATTGCGCCGGCCAAGGTGGTCGGCACCTATGGCAGCGAGATTGTACGCCACGCGGTGATGTTCAAGCCGATGCTGCCAGCCGACGGACTCTTTCACGGCGAAATGGTTGCTCATGTTCGCCGCGCACACCACACCTATGCAGCCATTCGACGCGTGCACCCCGTAACATTCGCCGCGTTCCGGCAGTCCCCGTGGTATCACCACGGCGTGCTGGGACTCGAACAAACCCAGTTGACAGTACGCTCACCGTTTTTGGCAAACGATTTTGTCGCCGCTGTCTACCGCGCACCTTCCATTCCCTCAGCCAGCGAGGACGTCCGGCTGCGGTTGATCGGTGACGGAAGTCCCGCGCTACGGCGGATTGCGTCGGATCGCGGAGTGGGCGGCACGCTTGGCCCGCTGACATCCGCTCTAGCGAGAGCTTACTTCGAGTTTACGTTCAAGGCCGAGTACGCTTGCGACTACGGGATGCCGCAGTTGGCGGCGCGAATGAACTCCTGGATATCTCCGCTGCATTTGGAACGGATCTTTTTGGGACGCCACAAGTTTCTGCACTACCGGGTCTGGTATCGGGACGCGCTGGCCGGCTATGTGCGGGAGATTCTGCTTGATCGACGCACTCTTTCTCGGCCGTTTTTGGAGGCCCGGAATGTTGAAACGATGGTCCAGGGGCATCTGCGAGGGAATCGCAACTCGACCACCGCAATCCACAAGCTGCTGACGATGGAGTTGTTGTTCCGGCGGTTCTTTGACGCACAATCCACAAACAGTTCCGACCCAGTGCTTAGCGCCACAGCCCACATCGCCTGATGCAGACTGAACATGACACAAGAGGGATCGGAGAAGCGGCCGTGGTTGAACCGCTGCCTCCAGCCCTCCCGGAACTCCGGGTAGAAGCCGGGACCCGCCCGGCCGCTCTGCACATCGGATTGCTCACTGGCGGCCAGGATCGGCATTACGCCGTTGGCCTTGGAACGGCCTTGCTGGAGCAGAATCTGGCTCTGGATGTCATTGGAAGCGACGAAATCGACGGCCCCGAGTTTCAAGCGAATCCGCGTGCGTCCTTCCGGAATCTTCACGGCCCCCAGCAGAACGCGAGTCTTGCGAAAAAAACCGCCAGAATCCTGCTCTTCTATACTCGGCTCTTTCGATACACCCTTGCTCCCGAGCCGAAAATATTTCACATCCTCTGGAATAACAAACTGCAGATCTTCGATAGAACAGCACTTATGCTGTTTTATAAGTTAGCGGGCAAGAAAATCGCTCTTACGGCTCACAACGTGAATGCTGGTAGACGCGATAAGACCGACTCTTGGCTGAACCGAATTACATTGAAGTGCCAGTATAAGCTTGCCGACCACCTTTTCGTCCACACCAGGAAGATGAAGGATGAACTTGCCGTTGACTTCGGCGTGGCGGGAAACAAGGTCACCATCATTCCTTACGGCATCAACAACGCCGTGCCTTTTTCAAAACTTACCAAGCAACAAGCGCGGCGAACGCTTGGGTTGCGCGATGACGAGAAAGCGATCCTGTATTTCGGCGCCATTAAGCAGTACAAGGGTCTCGATGATCTGGTGGCCGCGTTTTGCCAAATCGCGCCGCGCGGGGATTACCGGTTGATCATCGCGGGCGAACGCAAGAAAGGGCACGAAGATTACTGGAAATCGATCCATCAAGCGATTGAGCGCGATCCCCACCGGAACAAGATCTTGCGGAAAATCGACTTCATTCCGGATTCCGAGATCGAAACCTACTTCAAGGCTGCGGATGTCGCGGTTTTACCCTATACCGAAATCTTCCAGAGCGGAATTCTCTTTTTGGCATACGCCTACGGCCTGCCAGTCATTGCCACCGATGTAGGCTCTTTCTCCGAGGATATCGTCGAAGGGAGAACGGGCTTTGTTTGTAAACCACGGAATCCAGACGACCTGGCCAGCACCATTCTGCGATATTTTGAGACCGATTTGTATAAAGAACTCGAAAACCGCCGTCAGGGAATTAGGGAGTATGCCTTTTCCCGGCACTCCTGGGATGCGGTGGCGCACCTAACCAAAGATGTATATTGCAAGCTGGTCGGGCATGCTTCGTAGAGTGCGATTCGGCTCGTAATGACGGCTGCCAAGCTATTAAGTCTTCCGGCGCTAACCAGCCAGTTCATCGCTACAACATAGGGCCTGACCTCAGAATGTCCAGGACAGCCGACGCCCTCGCCAACGGGCAACGCGCCGCAATGCGCGACATCCAGAGAACCGCAACGCCGGCGGCCGCTACGCGCATTGCCGCGCTGGATTTCACGAAGGGCGCATTGGTCGTTTTTATGGTGGTATACCATTGGATTAACTATTTCATCGGTCTTCAATGGCCACATTATCAATATCTACGATTTCTGACGCCTTCGTTCATCTTCATCGCCGGCTTCATGATTTCCAACGTATATCTCTCGAAATATGACGCCTCCGACCCACGGCTTGCTAGGAGGCTCTTCGGTAGGGGCCTCAAGCTGATCGCTATCTTCTTGGTTCTTAACGTGGCGCGGATGTGGCTCCTCCCGATACTGTCGCATCGGAGCGTCGCTCCCGCTCTGCTCGATTCGCGGGCCCTGCTGGCAACATTCGTAACAGGAGATTTTACCAGCAAAGTCGTGGCTTTTTATGTTTTAGTCCCGATCGCTTACTTGCTGATGTTGTCCGCACCTCTGATGCTCTCGCTACGCGTCTTCAGATATAGTTTTCACGCTGCTTGCCTTATCCTATTTGGAGCCATAGCGGTGTTGGACGTGTATGGCCGAAAAGGTCCCAACCTGGAGATGGTAGCGATCGGAATGCTGGGGCTTCTGGCAGGATTCAGTCCCATTTCCGCGATCAACAGGGCGATCCAGCACCCGTACGCGCTCGTAAGTGCATATTTTTTTTATACGATAGCGATAACGGCATGGGGTGTCCCTTATCCGCTCGAAGTCGTAGGAACGTGTTTAAGCGTAATGATCATTTACCTGGTTGGCACTATGGACGGCAAGCTGAACCGGATTCGGGATGAAGTTAGTCTTCTAGGCAAGTACTCTTTGTGGGGATATATATCGCAGATCGTTATATTGCAGTTCCTCCAGGCTGGTTTCCGGCATCTGAGCCTCGGAAGCGCTGGGTTGGCCGTATCCTTCGCGGCAGCTCTGACTCTGACGGTCATCGCGGTAGAGATCGTTCATCGCGGAAGATCGAAGGCCGAGGGTATTGATACGCTGTACCGAGCAGTGTTCGGTTGACGCCTCGCTCGATCCCTATTCCCAATGCAGACGAACACGCCGACACGAAATTCTCCAGCGCTTTGGGTGCCGATCGTTTGGATTGCACTCGCAAGTTCGAGAAGTGTTAGTCAATGGTTTGGAATCGACACTCCGGCAGGTACCGATCTCAGCGTTCTGGCAACCGTGGAGGGAAGTCCTGCGGACGCGGCTGTCATCGGAGTGCTCCTGCTCATTGGTATCGTCATTCTCCTCGGTCGCAGAAAGGAGACGACCGCCTATCTCAGGGTAATCACGCCGATCCTTGTTTACTCGGTATATTGTTTCCTTAGCGTAGCGTGGGCTCCGAACCATATTCCTGCGCTAAAACGGTGGACAAAGGACGTGGGAGACGTGGTCATGGTCCTCATCGTCACCACGGATGTTCTGCCGCTAGTGGCCGTGCGGCGTCTCTACTCAAGAGTCTGCTTCATTCTGTTTCCGCTTTCTATTTGTTTGATTGAGTTTACGGATCTGGGCCGTTTCGTGGCTGCCGACGGAACCGTTTACAACACCGGAGTGACTACTAATAAGAACATGCTCGGCCTTATGGCCTATGTACTTTCACTCGGGGTCTTATGGAATGTCCGGTGGCTATTCGTAGATAGGGACGAACCGAATCGGAGTAGGCGGCTAGCCGGTGAAGCGGTCCTGCTTGGCTTTGGGTTGACCCTTTTGCTCCTGTCCCATTCGTCAACATCCCTCGCATGCTTTTTGATTGGAGGCGGCCTTATGCTCGTGACCTCTCTGCCTGCGATAGGAAAGCGGCCCTCCCGAGTGCACTTGCTCTGCGGACTCCTCGTTCTTGCGGGAGTGGGCGGTTATTTTCTGGGCGGTTCGGGACACGTCGTGAGCGCATTGGGCCGGGGAGGGGACCTCTCCGGACGAACGGACATGTGGGCTGCCATGTTTCCCGCTGTGTCCAATCCAATGATCGGTGTGGGATTCGATAGTTTCTGGAGCAGCCCCAATGCGGTGATCTTTCACCACAATTTGAACGTCTTGCACTGGTTCCATTCTGAGCGGATCAACGAAGCGCACAATGGCTACATAGAGGTTTACCTGAACCTGGGCTGGATGGGGGTATGCTCGATCGCCGTCATTCTCATAACCGGTTGCTGGCGAGCAGGCAACGCGTTTGGGCGTAGCAGAGAACTTGGCGGCTTGATGCTCGCGTATATTATCAGCGGTGCGATTTACAGCATAACGGAAGCCGGATTTCGAACGTTAAGTCCGATGTGGATTTTTATATTGCTCGCTGTGGTTAGCGCGAGCGGGGCTGACGCCGGCCTGTTTGGCGAAAAGACGGCAAAACAGTCTCGGGTACGGAAGGGCCCCGACCATCGTGGCTCTGGCTGGCAGTTGGACGATTCCGACGGCAACTCCGATTGGCACGCCTTGGCGAACGGTGGATCAGGATGGGTGGGGAAGTAATTGAGGTTCGTTCGTAAGCCAAGTTGCTCGGCGTGCGCTCGCGGAGAAATCGTTGACCTTAATTTTGAGGAGTTCACTTGTGGCGATGTATAGCCGGCGGGAAGAAACTGCGAACATGGTGGAGGCTTTGTGACTAGGTTACGCATTCTGCTGTTGGGGCCGGACTGTGACCCGGAGACAGTCAGCATTCCTTTTGTCACCTACAACCACGCGGCGGCACTTGCCAATCTACATGACGTCACCTTAGTCGCCCGAGCGTCGGTTGAGGACTCGTTGCGGCGGGCGAAGGCGCCGTTCCGCGCCATCGAGGTAGTACGGACGCCCCTGCTTGACCGCATCTGGGAGTGGGGTTTTCGCAAGATCTTCAAATCCAATTATGACGGTCAGGCGTTAACCATCTTCAGGTATCCGTTTTCCATTGGGTTTGAGTGGCGCGCCTGGCGGCAGTTGCGGCGCCGGATCTTTGCGGGCGAGTTCGATGTCGTTCTTCGTCTCGTGCCGATGTCACCGGTGTTGCCGAGTCCTTTCGCGTTCTTCCTGCGGAACGGACCGATACCTTTCGTGCTCGGGCCGCTCAATGGCGGCCTACCGTGGCCTCGCGGTTTTGTTCAGCTGGCCAACCAACGAGAGTGGGTGGCCAGTTTGAGGCTTCTGTACCGATATATGCCATTTGCTCGGTCTACCTATCGTCATGCCACCGGGATCATAGCCGCTTCATCTCAAACGTATTCCGAGTTCGCTACCTATCAAGACAAACTGTTTTTCGTTCCGGAGCCCGGGATCGGCCGCTCCGTCTGTAACAACGAATTGCGTGAATGCGGCGCGAAACTTGAACTACTTTTCGTCGGCGGTCTGGTTCCGCGGAAGGCTTGTGATCTTGCGTTGAGGGGGGCCGCACCCATTTTGCGAAATGACCTGGCGCGCTTCACGGTAGTCGGGGACGGCCCGGAACGGAAGCGTCTCGAGGAGCTCGCAACCTCGCTTGGAATCGAGAAAGCGGTTTCCTTCTGCGGCTGGCTGAGCCACGCGGAGGTTCTAAACCGCATGCGATCCGCCGATGTGTTCGTGTTTCCGACCCTTCGCGACAACGGTGCGGGCGTCGTATTCGAGTCTCTGGCGTGCGGCGCCGTCCCTGTGGTCGTCGATTTCGGCGGCCCGGGCGACATAGTTCATCCAGGGGTGGGCTACAAGGTGCCCCTTACCAATGAAGCGGATATGGTGTCGCGAATGGAGAAAATTTTGAGCGAACTCGCGAGCAATCGGGACCTCCTCAATCGCTTACGGCGCCAGGGCGTGGCGTATGCTCGGGAGTGCCTAACTTGGGATGCGAAGGCAGAAAGCACTACTCGAGTTCTGAATTGGGCTGTGGGGCGAGCCCCGAAGCCTGTGCTCGTGCCGCCTAAGATGCTGCACTTGGATCCAGCTAGCTGATCTTGAGCTGAAAAAACTCTGCGCCCCGCAAATTGTATTCCCCACGATTCCGAAAGGAGGATCGAATGGCCAGACCGTGGAAGCCTAAGGACTTCGACTTAGTTTATGAACGCTTGATCTGTCAGGATGATCTCAAATTTGGCGGGCGACCCTACTATTTGCGATATCGGTCGCGGTACAAGGAATGTATGCGCCGATTTGCTGCCTTGGCTCCGCCTCATCCCATCGATGTCCTGGATATAGGCGGAGGGCAGCTGGCCCTTCTGGCGATGAACCTATGGAACGACCGCGCGGTCGCCGCGGACCTTCCCGGCCCACACCTTACATACATGGCGGAGCACGGCGTGGAAACGGCTCACTGGAATTTGCTCAAATCTGAGCCGCCCTTTTCCGCCAGATTCGATTTCGTTTTCTTCTCTGAAGTGATCGAGCACTTGCCGATACCAGGCCATCTGGCGTTAGAACGAATACGGCAAGTTTTGCGGCCCGGTGGCGTACTCATCTGCACTACTCCCAATCTTTATCGCCTTAGAAATCTGGTCTTCATGGCGTTCGGTAAGCGAATTTTTGACTATTTCCGATATCCAGATGACGACGTGGCTTTGAGCCATATCCTCGAATATAGCCGCGATCACCTCGATTGGCAGTTCAAGAGGGCCGGGTTCACGGAATTTCGGGTAGAGTATTCCCAGATGCATCATTCCCCGACCAACCCGCTCTATCGGCCATTGGCTTTGCTGGGATACCCCTTACATCTTGTTCCCCATTGGCGCGACTACTTGGTCGCGACGGCGTGCGTTCCGCGCGTATAGTCCGCGTGAGAGTCGCCGAGGCCGGACCCGTTCTCCGGGCGGTGGCTGGCTCTTCAAGGTAGAGCCAGCGGCCATGGTCCCCGGGGTTTGCCCTCAGTTTACTGTTGCCGTTAGTCCTGTCGGACTGGAAGGCCCTCCCCCGGACGTGGACGATTGGTAGCAGAGGCTGGCATCAAAAGCGAGTACGTTCCCCGATCCATTGAGAGGCCCGTTCAAGACATTTAAGTAGCAATCTTGCGCGGGAATCGAGTTTGCATGAGATGCCCACGCGGAGGTTAGACTGCCGCCGGTACATTGGCTTGAGGACGTGGCCTGCCAACCGGAGTACGTTCCAGTGCAGATTCCCAGATTACCGCTGGAAATATCCGGTCCAATCAGGGGCCAGGCCTTGCCCGAAGGCCACCAGGAAGGCGTAGATGAATAGTAGAGGGATGCCGGAAGTGTATGTGCCAGAGAGGTAAAGTACGACGACGTGAAGTTCGCATTCATGTAGGTTACGGCGCCGGGAGAGGCTTCAGTGGAGTTCCACCGGACTGCGGCATTCACTGTGTCATAATTGCCCCAACGCATCATCGTCGAGAAGGTCAACGGATCGCAATTGGGAAATCCACTGCCGCATCCGCTCCACCATCCCCATCCGAGCGCATAGATACTGTTATCCTGCGACCCGGTGGTGGCGACCGTCGGAGAAGTTGCATAAACCTGATATCCAGTTTGATACCCCGGCTGACCTAGAACGTTTCCGACGACGTTGACACCACGGACATAGCTATAGTCGAGGATGGGAACGGTATTGTTCGAAGTTCCAGGCTGGAAACCAGAGAGCATATTGCGGAAGATTGTTACTTGGTTCGTGGAGCCCCATGTGTCATCGATCCAGATCCCGTAGAAATTGTTCCCCTCAAAAAGGTTGAAGTTGTTGCCGGCGTTGTGCGAGGCGTAAGCTCCCCACGTGTAGCTGCCATCGGAAAAGATATCGTTGAGGCTGAAGTTATAATCGACTACCGCCCCCGTGGCTCCGACGAACGCGAGCGGAGTTGTAACCTGCTGGAAGATATTGTTTTCGACAAGGAACGCAGAAGAGGCATGGGGCTCAATCGTATAGCTTTCCGTGTAGTGCGACTGCGTGGAGTAGAAATAGTTGTTGCGGATCACGGCGTTAGCCGTCTGATAGAGGAACACCGCGTTCCGCGCGGAGGTCGGGAAGATCACGTTCGTGGTCCAGCACTGATAGCAACTGAATATTCCCAAGGTGCCGTCGCCGACCTGGTAGCTGCCACCGCTTTGATAGCTTGCATCCAGAGTCAGATTTTCAAGTCCATCGTTCTGCACGAATCCCGGCCACCACGCGCCTGGGGATTGGCTGGAGCGAATATTCGTGAAATACACTCCGGGCGATACGGTGACAGAATAAGAACCTCCGCCAAGAGAGGTCACTCCCGTGACGTAGGTCGCCTGCTGTAGCGAATGATACACCCCGTTGACTTTCCTGCCCTCATAGCTACCGTTGGCACTCTGCGAGCAGCCCGTGGTCTCGCTATTGCAGATGTAGACGCCGCTCGTGTCGGAGGTGTCGTTGGCTTGATCGAGGATGATCATTTGATTTACGGGAGGGGTTCCACCGCAACTATTGAGAGTAATGGTTGTTGTCCCCTGGGCGTATCCCGAACTCCACGTGCATTGATTACTTCCTGTAGGCGGCAGGACGTTGGAATTGCCGTCGTAGGTCCAGTTTGCAGCCAGCATACACACGCCATGCCACAGACCACCGCAACTTACCTCGTTCGTGAGGATGATGTGCGTCGCGCTCGCACCGGCACCTCTCACGACCTGCTTCCCTTGGGCGCCGTAGGTCCACCCGGCAACATAATACGTCCCCGAAGGCACACTGACGACGTTGTGTGTTGCATTACAAGAGGCCAAGGCGTTTTGGATAGCCGTGGTGTTAGCGGCTGCCGCGCTCACGCTATTCGCGGTTAAAGCGGGCTGTGTTGAACAGTTGGTCGTGTAGCTCGGTATGGTGAATCCGGCACTCGTCCAAGCTATGGCCCGCGATGGATCCAGAAATGCGGACCATGACTGCGCATGGACAGATAAGCCGAGCGCAGCTAGTGAGAAGAGAAGACGAAACTTCATTGACGGGTTCCTTCCTTAGGGCAGATTTTCATAATAAGGACGCTCACTATCAGATTACCCCGCCCAGCCTAGCGTTTCCGACGTGAACTGCACAAGCTGAGCGCTCCAGTCATCTTATCGGCCGAGGCAGTCTGGGCCTTTAGGCAGGGAGAGTACTATCTCACCCCAGTTGCGGGTGAAACGATCTAACGATATCACTATCAGAAATCCTGATGGTAGCACGATGATGCCAACGCCCGGCCAGCGGCTTCTACCATGGGTCGGCGGCGAGGCAGGTCTGTGTAAGTGATTTATAATCTGGCTCTTGAGAGCTAGAAGAAACGAAGAGGATATCTTGAGAATTAGCATTTTCGGATTGGGCTATGTCGGAGCTGTCTCTGCCGGTTGCTTGGCGCAGGGAGGCCATGATGTTATCGGCGTAGATCCCGTCCCGGCAAAAGTCGATCTGATCAACAGCGGGAGTTCGCCCATCGTCGAGGTCGGTCTCGCCGAACTCATTTGCGCCCAAACAGAGTGTGGCAGGTTGCGCGCAACGATGGACCACGCCGAGGCGATCCGTGAATCAGAACTTTCCTTCATCTGCGTCGGGACGCCAAGTCAGGCGAACGGGAATCTTGACCTCAGGTACATCCGGCGCATCTGTGAACAGATCGGCGAGGAGCTCGGGCACAAACAGACCGAGCACGTGGTGGTCATCCGCAGCACAGTTCTGGCTGGAACGATGCGCCAGATCGTGATCCCGGTCTTAGAAGAGTTCTCAGGGAAAAGGGCGGGCACGGATTTCCACGTTTGTCACAATCCCGAGTTTCTGCGGGAGGGGTCGGCCATCCAGGATTTCTTTTGTCCGCCAAAGACGGTCATCGGCGAACATCAGCCAGGTAGCGGGGATGCCTTGGCAAAACTCTACGGAGGGCTGAATGCGCCGTTGATTAGAACCGACCTGGAAACCGCTGAAATGGTGAAGTACGTGGATAACTGCTGGCATGCGCTCAAGGTCGGTTTCGCCAATGAAATCGGGAACTTGTGCAAGAGTCTGGGAATCGACTCCCATGACGTGATGAATATCTTCTGCCAGGATCGGAAGCTGAACATCTCCACGGCATACCTGAAGCCGGGCTTTGCGTTCGGAGGCTCGTGCCTGCCGAAGGATCTGCGAGCCTTGGCTTACCGGGCCAAGGTACACGACCTGGAGTTGCCGATTCTCAGTTCGATCCTGCCGAGTAATGAACTGCAGGTCGCCAGGGCTATGCAACTCATCGTGGAGAAAGGGCACAGGCGCGTGGGAATCCTCGGCTTCAGCTTTAAGGAGGGTACCGACGACTTGCGGGAAAGCCCCGTCATCGAGGTGATTGAACGCCTGATCGGCAAGGGATACGAGCTGCGGTTGTACGACAAGAGCGTGAACCTGGCGAAGCTGGTGGGCGCCAATCGCGATTTTATCCTGAATCGGATTCCCCATATCTCGCGCTTGATGGTGGACAGTCTTGACGCGGTTCTCGAAGGTTCCGACACGGTGGTCATTGGCAACAAGGATCCTGAGTTTGGCGGAGTACTGGAGCGGATTCGGGACGGACAGGTCCTGGTCGACTTTGTGCGGATCGCGGATCGCCGGAGTGATGGCGCTTACGACGGCATCTGCTGGTAGGACGGGTTCTCTGCCCCGCCCGAGAGGCGTTACGATCTAGCGGACGATCTCGCAGCTTGTTATGCAACCCTTGGTATCCATTCTGATTCCTGCTTACAACGCGCAAGCATGGATCTCCGACACGTTGCGCTCCGCACTGGAGCAGACTTGGGAGCGGACGGAAATCATCGTCGTGGATGACGGATCAAGGGACCAGACGCTCGCGGTCGCCCGCCGCTTCCAATCGACACGCGTTCGTGTGGCGACCCAGGAAAACCAGGGCGCCGCGGCCGCCCGAAACCATTGTCTTGCCCTGAGTCAAGGAAAGTACATTCAATGGCTGGACGCAGATGACCTCCTCGGGAAAGACAAGATTTTCCGGCAGATGGAAGCCGTGACCCAGGGAGCTACCAAACGCATCCTGCTTTCGGGGGAATGGGGACCCTTCTTCTACCGGTCGAGCCGGACGCGCTTCACTCCCACTCCATTATGGTGCGACCTATCGCCGGCGGAGTGGTTGTACCGCAAGATGCGGATGAATCTCCACATGCAGACCGCGACGTGGCTGGTGAGCCGGGAACTCACGGAAATTGCCGGGCCGTGGCAGTCCTTGAAGGTGGACGACGACGGAGAATACTTTTCCCGGTTACTGGCGCTGAGCGATGGAGTGCGATTCGTTCCGGGCGCAAGAGTATACTATCGCCAACCCGGGTCTGGAAGCCTCAGCCACATCGGGCGCTCGGACGCGAAAATGGCGGCTCAGTGGCGTTCCATGCTTTCGCATATCCAGTATCTTCGGTCTCTCGAAGACAGCGATCGCGTGCGCGCCGCCTGTGTGACCTACATTCAGAACTGGCTGCCGTCATTCTATCCGGAAAGGCGCGACCTGGTGGCCGAGGCCCAGACAGTGGCCCGCAGTCTTGGCGGCCACCTGGAAGAGCCGCGCTTGTCCTGGAAATATTCCTGGATCCAAAAGCTTTTTGGCTGGGAATGGGCCAAGCGGGCCAAGATTGCCTTTCCAAGCGCAAAATGGGCGGCGGTGAGGTCCTGGGACCGGACCATGTTCTGGTTCGAGAGTCGCACGCTTACCGGCCGCTTGTCGCACAATTGATTTCGAAGTGCAAGGATTCCACTATGACCACATCCTCAGAAAACCGTGTCCTACCTCAAGGTCAAAGCAAGATCTTGCGGGATCAGCTCTACGATTCAATTGTCCGGCTGGCGCGCTGGCTGGAGGAGCATGAGTATCGTGGCTATGACACTTTCGACGGCTTGAATGCGAGATTCGTTCGGCCCCTGACTTTTGAGAGTAACCTTCTGCGAACCGTCCTGCAACAGGGAATCCGCCGGTTCCCGCTCAATCTCCGCCCGTTGCTGGGAGTGCAACCCAGTTACTCCACGAAAGCCATGGGATTCATCGCCCGCGGATTTATGCGTTTTCATGAAACTACCGGACAAACCACGTGGCGCAATAAGGCAGAAATGGCACTGCGATGGCTTCAAGAAAATCAGGCGCCTGGTTACAGCGGCGCATGTTGGGGAAATCATTTTGATTATCAGTCGCGGACATTTTACCTGGCGAAGGGCGTGCCCACTGTCGTGTGGACGTCCTTGATCGGGCATGCGTTCCTGGACGCCTACGATCAATACGGCGATGGAGAATACCTGAACGTCGCGGTCAGCTCCTGTGAGCACATCCTCAATGACCTTGAAACCTTCACGGATTCCGACGGGTCCTGTATCAGTTACATCCCCGGAATGAACAAGCAGGTTCACAACTCAAATACTTTAGGCGCCAGCCTGCTGGCACGGACGTATTCCCACACCCGAACCAGCGCTTATCGGGACCTCGCCGAGAAGGCCATTCAGTACTCAGCCTATAAACAACGGCCGGACGGGTCGTGGTACTACGGGGAAGCTTCGAATCTTCATTGGGTGGACAACTTCCATACCGCCTACGTCCTCGACTGCCTGCATCATTACGGGACAGGTACGGGTGACGACCGCTTCGACGCATCCATGATGAAGGGCTACGCCTACTGGAAGGAAACCTTCTTTCTGGAGGACGGTACACCCCGCTACTATTCCCACAAGTCGCTTCCATTCGACATCCAGTGCTCCTCACAGGCAATCGATACCCTGGTTCTCTTTCGCCATCGGGATCCGGACAGTCTGGCCCTGGCTCTGAAAGTCGCGACCCAAACCATAAAACAAATGCAGGATTCCACTGGTTACTTCTATTACCGCCGCTACTCCCGCTTGATCGTGAACAAGACGCCTACGTTGCACTGGGGACAAGCTACGATGCTGTGCGCACTGGCCGGTCTCTACGGAAGCCTGTAAATCGGAAAAACAGCATGTCACGCAAGGTTCTGATCATTGTCGAAAATCTGCCCGTGCCCTTTGACGCTCGCGTCTGGAAGGAGGCTACGTCGCTGCATGCGGTCGGTTACACGGTTAGTGTGTTGTGCCCTCAGGGAAAAGGATATGAACGCTGGCACGAGGTGCTCGATGGAGTTCATATCTATCGGCACCCTCTCCCGAAGGAAGGCAACAGCGCTCTCGGGTATATCTGGGAATATGCGTCCGCTTTGCTGTGGGAGTTCCCGTTTTCTTGGTGGATATTCGCGACACGCGGCTTCGATGTAATTCAGGGTTGCAACCCGCCGGACGACATCTTTTTAGTCGCCCTGCCGTTCAAGCTCTTTGGAGTGCGCTACATATTCGATCACCACGACGTCAATCCAGAACTCTATCTCTCAAAGTATGGGAAAGAAGGACTCGTATACCGCGTCCAAGTGTGGCTGGAAAAGCTCACTTACTACTTTAGTGACGTGGTTATGGCGACCAACGGAAGCTACCGCGATGTGGCCACGACCCGGGGGAAGAAAGATCCTCGGGATGTTTTTGTTGTCCGGAACGGACCCGACCTTGAAACATTCAAGGCTGTTCCGCTGGACCCAACTCTTAAATACGGAAAGAAATATCTGGTTGGATACGTGGGGACAATGAGCATACAAGAGGGTTTAGACATCCTCTTGGACGTCGCTCAGCACATTAAAAACCTCGGACGCCGCGATATTCACTTTACGTGTGTGGGGGGCGGTCCGGGCCTCCCGGCTCTGAGAAAGGCAGTGACGGACATGCACCTGGAAGACATAGTGAACTTCACGGGACGGGTTCCGGATGCGCAGCTGCTTGACATTCTTTCCACCGCCGACGTATGCGTCAATCCTGACAAGCCCTGTGCAATGAACGATACCTCCACTATGATCAAGATCATGGAGTACATGGCGCTTGGCAAGCCGATCGTTCAGTTTGATTTGAAGGAAGGGCGAGTCAGCGCGCAGGGCGCGTCTCTCTACGCCGACACCAAGAACCAGGTACCGGATTTTGCCGCCAAAATCACCTGGTTACTCGACAATCCCGATGAGCGAAGCAGGATGGGTGCAATCGGCCGGGACCGGGTGGAACGTGAATTAGCGTGGAAATATTCTGTGACTAATTTGCTGGCGGCCTACGACCGGGCATTAAACGGCAAAAGGGAAACCCGCCGGCTAGCAGCGCCGGAATCCTCCAGGAGCGCTGGCGGTACCGAGAGTAAGGCCTCCGCTGCGGCGACCAAGCCGGCGGAATTCTGATCGCATGATCTTTCTTGAGACGAGCTTGCCCGGAGTCTGGGAGATTGCCCTTGACCTCAGGGATGATGAGCGCGGTTTTTTCGCGAGGTCCTGGTGCGAAAAGGAGTTCCAAGACAACGGGTTAAACACAAAGCTGGCGCAGTGTAGTATTTCGTTCAATATCCGAAGAGGCACTTTGCGGGGAATGCATTATCAGGCGGCGCCTTATCAAGAAGCTAAGCTCGTGCGCTGTACTCGCGGATCGATTTTCGATGTGGCAATAGATCTGCGGCCCGATTCACCTACATTCAAACGCTGGGTGGGAGCGGAATTGACAGCGGAGAATCGCCGTATGCTGTACATCCCTGAAGGCTGCGCCCATGGGTTCCTCACGCTGGAGGATGAAACCGAGGTTTTCTACCAAATATCGGAATTCTACCATCCCGAGACCGCGCAGGGCTTCCGGTGGAACGATCCAGCATTTCAGATCGCGTGGCCAGTGGATCCGGTGGTAATTTCGGAACGCGATCGGACCTACCCGAACTTCGAGACGTCGCTGTGCGCAAGTTGAACGTCCCCAATGAAAGCAGCCTGGCGGATAGCGGGCCCGGCCTGCATGCGTTTGCATCGGAACTTTACCCGATTTGCAGAAGCATCACGGGCAACGGAATCCGACACACACTGGATTTGATCGGAGCCCACATACCGCTTCAAATCGTTGACGTCCCTACGGGCACTCAGGTCTTTGATTGGACCGTCCCTAAAGAGTGGAACATTCGAGACGCTTACATCCGGACCCCGGGCGGCCCGCGGGCAGTAGATTTTCAAAAGTTCAATCTCCATGTCCTGAATTACAGTGCTCCCGTACACGCGACGATGCCGCTGAGCGAGCTCCGGCCCCATCTGTTCACTCTGCCTGATAGACCTGATTGGATTCCCTATCGCACGTCCTACTACCAGGAAAACTGGGGATTTTGCCTTTCTCACAACCAACTGCTGGCGCTCGAGGAACGCGACTACGAAGTCTGTATCGACTCCAGTCTGGAAAGTGGCAACTTAACGTACGGCGAGTGTTACCTGCGTGGCCGTACGCCGGAAGAAGTCCTCATATCCTGTCATGCCTGTCACCCCTCCCTGGCGAATGACAATCTATCCGGCCTGACGGTGGCGACCCGCCTGGCACAGCTTCTATCCCACCAAGACCTCCATTATTCCTACCGGTTTCTGTTCATTCCCGGAACAATCGGTGCAATCACATGGCTCGCGCGCAACCGTGAGACCGCCGCCCGGATTCGGCACGGGTTGGTTCTGACCTGCATCGGTGATGCGGGAGGATTCCATTACAAGAAGAGCCGGCGTGGAAATGCAATCATTGACAGAGCGGTGACGCACGTTCTCAAGCACCAGGGTGAGTCATCGGAAGTTCTGGAGTTCTCGCCATACGGCTACGACGAGCGGCAATACTGTTCTCCCGGATTTAACCTTCCAGTCGGCTGCCTGATGCGAAGTGTCTGGGGAACCTTTCCCGAGTACCATACTTCGGCCGACAACCTTGACTTTATCAAGCCCAAGCAGCTTGCGGCTTCACTCCAGGTCTGCGCGACTGTTGTGGACGTACTTGAAAATAATCGGCGGTATTGCAACCAAAATCCTTACTGTGAGCCGCAGCTTGGCCGGCGAAAGCTCTATCGCTCAACCGGGGGCGATGGACTTGGCCTCGACGTTTCGGCGCGTCTCTGGGTTTTGAATCTCGCGGATGGTGAGAACTCCTTGCTGGATATCGCCGAACGCTCCAATATTCCATTCCGGACCATAGCCAATGCGGCGGAACTGCTGCATGACAGCGGCCTGCTGTTGGTCGTTGCAGAGCCGCAGTAAGAAGCAAACTTTTTCCTGCCGAGTACTAGATCGGTTCCAGGTCTCCAGCGCCACAATTCGGGGCAATTACCCGTTTTGGGGGACCTCGGAAAGATGCAGAAACATGGCGGCTGCCTATAGAATCACAGTGTTTCGTAGTAGCGAATCTTTGGAAAGTGAAGTGCACTTAGAGGGAGACGTAATGAGAGTACTATTAACTGGCCACAAGGGATACATTGGAGCGGTTGCAAGTTCTATGTTGCGTTCCGCTGGTCACGAGGTTGTGGGCCTCGATACCGATTTGTTTGACGGCTGCGATTTCGGCAAGCCGCCCTTAGACATTCCCGAGCTTCGCAAAGACGTGCGGGATCTGACAGGGAGTGATGTCAAAGGCTTTGAGGCCGTGGTGCACCTGGCCGCGCTGTCAAATGATCCGCTGGGCAACCTCAACGGTGATCTTACCTACGACATCAACCATCGGGCTTCCGTACGATTGGCCGAGTTGGCGAAGGAGGCGGGTGTCCGTAGGTTTGTCTTCTCGTCCTCATGCAGCACCTACGGCGCGGCTGGCGATGCCATTCTGGACGAAACCGCCGGCCTCAACCCGGTGACGGCCTACGCGGAATCCAAGGTGTTTGTCGAGCGCGATTTATCCGCTCTCGCCGACGATAACTTCAGCCCGACCTACATGCGGAATGCGACCGCCTACGGAGCCTCTCCGCGGTTACGCCTGGATGTGGTGCTGAACGATCTGGTGGCGGCGGCATATACAACGGGGAAGGTTTACATCAAAAGCGACGGCACGCCGTGGCGCCCCATCGTGCATATCCGCGACATCATCGAGGCCATGGCCCAAGTTCTTGCCGCTCCCGCAAGCTGCGATTCACAATGAGACCTTCAATGTGGGTCAGACGTCGGAGAACTATCGCATCAGCCAGCTCGCCGACATCGTGGCCGAAGTTGTCCCCGGATGCTCGATCGAGTATGCACCGGGCGGTGGCCCGGACAAACGGTGCTATCGCGTGAGTTGCGACAAGATTCAGCGAGCCCTCCCCAATTTTCATCCGAAGTGGACGGCCCGGAGCGGCGCTCAGGAGCTGTATGAGGCGTACCGCCGCGAAGGGCTCAGCGCCACTCAACTCCAGAGCGCTCCGCTACACGCGAATCAGCCAAATACAAAAGCTCCTCACAGCGAGAAATTTGGACGCCTCGCTGCGGTGGACCAGACAGTTCGCCGAGACCGCCGCGGCGCTTAATTAGACTGAGGAACATATGGCAATGATGACTTTACCTGTAGAGCCGCAGACCGCAACCAAAACCAAAACCAAAACGTGCCGCTTTTGCGGCGCCGGATTGCAGCGTACCTTTGTCGATCTGGGAATGTCTCCGCTTTGCGAGACTTACCCCTCGGTCGCGGATCTGAATCGGGGCGAGATGTATTACCCACTCCACGTCTATGTGTGCGAGCAATGTTTTCTGGTGCAACTGGACGAGTACGAGAGTGCCGAAAATATTTTCAGCGATTATCCCTATTTTTCTTCCTATTCCGATTCGTGGCTCAATCACTGCGGACAAATACTGCGGCAAGATGACCAGCAAGCTTGGACTGAACCGACAGGCAGTTTTGTGGTCGAAGTAGCAAGCAACGACGGCTATCTGCTGCAATATTTCGTCCAGCGGAATGTGCCGGTGCTGGGCATCGAGCCGGCAGCGCAACGTCGCCAAAGTAGCGATTGACAAGGGCGTGCCTACGCTGGTGCGGTTCTTCGGGACAGAGTTGGCCGAGGAACTTGCGGCGGAAGGCCGCTGCGCCGACCTGGTGCTGGGCAACAATGTGCTGGCGCAGGTCCCGGATCTGAATGATTTTGTGGAAGGCCTCAAGATCCTGCTCAAGCCCGACGGGGGTCCTGACGCTGGAGTTTCCGCACCTCTTCAGGCTGATCGAGCACAACGAGTTCGACACGATTTACCACGAGCATTTCTCGTACTTCTCCATGCTCACGACTGCCCGTCATTCTGGAAGCGCACGGGCTGAAGGTGTTCGACGTGGAAGAGTTGCCCTCGCATGGCGGCTCGCTCCGCGTCTATGCCTGCCGCGCTGAAGACCGGACTCATCCGGTCGAACCAAGCGTTCGAAGCTCATCGCCGAAGAGGAAGCCGCCGGGCTGGCCACTGCCGAAGGTTACGACAGCTTCGCCAGACAGGTAAAGGAAACCAAGCTGGCGCTGGTGGAGTTTCTGCTCAAGGCCGCGCGCGAAGGGAAGTCGGTGGCGGGTTATGGAGCGCCGGAAAGAGCGCCACGCTGCTGCACTACTGTGGAATCGGTAAGGACCTGATCGAATACACAGTGGATCGGAGTCCTCATAAGCAAGGACGGTTCTTGCCCGGAACCCACATCCCGATCTATCATCCGGACCGGATCCGTGAGACCAAGCCGGACTACGTTGTGATTCTGCCCTGGAACCTGAAGGATGAAATCATGAAGCAGCTCCAGTTCGTCCGGGATTGGGGCGGGCAGTTTGTGGTGCCGATCCCAACAGTCGACTGTCTATTGATTCCGGAAGCGAGGAGGATTGAACCATGAAAGTAGTTCTCTTTTGCGGCGGAGCCGGCATGCGGCTCAGAGGGTACGCCGACGATGTCCCCAAGCCAATGGTGCACGATCGGCACTCGGCCGATTTTGTGGCACTTGATGAAGTACTATGCCCATTTTGGCCACAAGGACTTCATCCTGTGCCTGGGATATAAAGGCAACGTGATCAAGGATTACTTCCTGCACTACGACGAGTCTGTCTCCAACGATTTTGTCTGGTCCCAGGGCGGAAAGAAGATCGACTTCTTGAACCGCGATATTGACGACTGGACGATCACCTTCGTCGAGACCGGAGCCAATGCCAACGATCGGCGAGCGGCTGAAGGCGGTCGAACCGTTACCTTGCACGGCGAGGACATCTTTCTGGCGAACTATGGGGACGGACTGAGCGACGTTCCCCTGCCCGCATGCTTGACGACGTTCCAGACACAGCAACGCCATCGCTGTCGCTGCTGCTGGTTCAACCTACCGCGAGTTTCGATATCGTGCAGCGCGGACGATAGCGGCACGGTGACCGGACATTCTCCGCGCTCAACCGCACGCGACATCTGGATCAATGGCGGCTTCTTCGTTATGCGCAAAGAGATCTTCAGCTACATTCGTCCGGGCGACGAGCTGGTTCGCGAACCGTTTCAACGGCTGATCGAGAAGCAGGCCCTGCTGGCTTACAAATACAACGGCTTCTGGCAATGCATGGACACCTTCAAAGACAAGCAGCGTCTGGAAGACCTGAACCAGGAGGCTGCGCCGTGGAAGGTCTGGCGGTCGGCCCGCGGGGGGCGCGCAAGTGAGATGGAGACAGCGTCAGTCAGCGCATGATCCCACTCAGACTAGCCAAGGAGGGGTCTCTGCCCTTGGAGATTCTATGCCTGGGTTGCCACTCAGATGACATCGAGATCGGGTGCGGCGGCAGCATTCTCAAGCTGGCCAAACAGTACCCTAACTATATTTTTCACTGGGTCGTGTTCAGTGCAGCCGGAGTTCGAGAAGCGGAGGCACAAAAGGCTGCGTCCTTGTTCGTGGGGCATCAACTTAGAGGGCCGTACCTGGAGAAGTTTCCCGACGGATTCATGCCTTACGCCGGAGGCGAGGTAAAGGCGGTTTTCGAAGAGTTGAAGCAGGACATCTCGCCAGACCTGGTTTTCACACACTACCAGAGAGACGCGCATCAGGATCACCGCCTGATCTCCGAGTTGACGTGGAACACGTTCCGGAATCACCTCATATTGGAATACGAGATCCCCAAGTACGACGGCGACTTGGGACAACCCAATGTTTTTGTCCCACTCGAAGCAGAGGCCTACCAGAATAAGGTTCGTTACATTATGGATACGTTCGAATCTCAACGGTCAAAACGCTGGTTCCAGGCCGACACTTTCCTGTCGCTCATGAGATTGCGTGGCATGGAATGCAACGCGCCCAGTAATTTCGCCGAAGCGTTTTACTGTCGCAAGGTAACAATCGGGACGTAATGCAAGATTTAAAGGAAAAGACAATTCGTGGCGGCCTGGCACGAGTGGGCGCACAAGGTGCAAATTTGGTGGTACGCGTTGGTTCGCTGATGATCTTGGCCAGACTTCTGAGCCCGCAGGAATTTGGGCTGGTCGGTATGGTCACGGCTTTCACCGGGGTGTTGAACCTTTTTCGGGATTTTGGGCTTTCGTCCGCAGCCATTCAGAAAGAAACAGTTACAGAAAAGCAATTATCGATGTTGTTCTGGGTCAACCTCTTGGTTGGCGCAGGTCTCGCGGTCCTCCTGGTGGCTGCCGCTCCAGCCATTGCGGACTTCTATCGTGAGCCACGCGTCAAGGCCGTCACCGCGGTCCTTGCGACCAGCTTTGTGTTCAATGCGATCGGAATACAACACGGTGTTCTCCTCCAGCGGGAAATGCGATTTGCAACAATCGCCATGATCAACACGGTCGCGATGCTCATTAGTACGGCGATCAGTGTAGGAATGGCCGCGTCCGGCTTAGGATACTGGGCCCTTGTCGCGAGTACGATCGTTATCCCGCTGGTGACCTCGATTGGTTTCTGGGTGAAAACCAGTTGGGTTCCCGGCCGGCCCGAGAGAGGCGCAGGCATCCGCTCGATGTTGCGTTTTGGCGGAACCATGACTGTCAACGGTCTGGTCGTGTACATCGCGAGTAATTTCGAGAAAGTCCTGTTGGCGCGGTTTTGGGGCGTCGATGCGATTGGGCTTTACGGACGAGCCTACCAACTCAGCAACATCCCCACCGATAACCTGAATTCGGCCGTCGGAGAGGTTGCGTTTTCCGCGCTGTCCCGTCTTCAGGGCGAGCCTGAGCGCCTCAAAGCGTACTTCCTCAAAGGCTACTCGATCGTGTTAGCCATGACGTTGCCGATTACGGTTGCCTGTGCGCTCTACGCAGATGATATCGTGGCCGTGTTCTTAGGGGCGAAATGGAAGGACGCAGCGCCGATTTTCCGTTTGCTGGCTCCAACCATTCTGACCTTTGCGATTGCGAACCCGATGTCTTGGCTAGTTTCGGCCCTGGGGCTGGTGCGTCGCGGATTGAACATGTCTCTGGCTATTTCTGTTCCTCTGATTGGGGGCTACTTGATCGGGTTGCCGCATGGGCCGAAAGGGGTCGCGATGGCATACTCGGGTGTCATGATTCTCTGGGTCGGTCCGGTTGTCGCCTGGTCAGTGCACGGTACCGACATTTCCTTTCGGGACGTGCTCGCCGCAGCCAGCCGTCCCGCTGTTTCGATCATCGTCGCTGCGGTGTTCGCGCTTAGCGTTCGCTTCTTCTACCGGGATTCCTTGCCGTCTCTACCACGCCTGGCGTTGGATTCCACGATTCTTCTGGTCACGTATGCGGGTCTGCTTTTGTACGCGACGGGCCAAAGGGTATTCTATATCGATCTCGTGAAGGGCATGCTCAAACGTTCTCCCGCTGTTGAAACGACACCCGTAGAGGTGGGCTAGATATTGTCGAAGTCAGCGCTTGTGCGCGTCGCCCAAAGTTATCACAACATGAACAACCCTCCTCCGTATCAACACCAGGCTAGGCCGGAACGGGAATTAGGTGAAAATGGAACCCCCTTCCCGAGCCACACGGATTCATTTCAGTCACCTCAAACCAATACCCCCGCTTCTCTGGGCAACCTACCAAAGGAAAACCTGCTTCGCAGGCTGGCTCGGAGGCTTTGTTTGGCCGTGAGCGAACCGATCTGGAAGTGTCTGCCGTCCCAAGCCAGGAACACTCGCCCGATGACCACCTACGGTCTCTTTCTTCACACGCTGGTGAAGAAGGGTTCCTCCAGAAGGCAATACCATGGAACGTTCTTTCTCCGTAACCGGCCTGAACTGGAATTGATGCGCATGCTGGTTAGCCAGTACCCCGAGGGATCCACTGTTAAGATCGCCGTGCTGGCGTGTAGCAACGGAGCAGAAGTCTATTCAATCTCGTGGATTCTCAAGGCCGCTCGACCCGATTTAAAAATTACGATCGAAGCGGTGGATATATCACAGGATGTCGTGGACATGGCAAGGACCGGCGTCTATTCGCTCACGGGTCACGAGATCGTGCACTCACCGATTTTTGAACGCCTCACAAAGGAGGAAATTGACGCTATGTTTGACAGGGCTGAGGACCACTTGACCATCAAGCCCTGGCTCAAGGAAGGCATCCACTGGAGAGTGGGTGATGCCGGGGACCCAAATGCGGCGAAAACCCTCGGTCTTCAGGACATCGTGGTGGCGAACAAGTTCCTCTGCCATATGCCCCCGCCGGACGCTGAACGGTGCCTGCGCAGCCTTGCACAGCTGGTAAAGCCAGGTGGCTATCTTTTTGCTTCCGGAGTCGATCTGGAAGTCCGCACCAAGGTGGCGCGCAAATCAGGTTGGACGCCCGTTCCGGAACTGCTTCAAGAGATGCACGATGGCGACTCGTCAGTCAGGCGAGACTGGCCGTGGAAATATTGGGGCCTGGAACCGTTTCTTAGGGACCGGGTCGACTGGAAGCTCCGCTATGCATCCGCATTTCGGCTGGGGAACAGCTGAGCTATAAACCACCCAAGAACGGCATCGTGAATCTCCAAGAATGAGCTTGTTCCGACATCGAGAAGCAGCACACGCGCCAACGCCTTCCGGCCCCCGGACGATAAATTCGCCGGTGCGGGGGCCGAGGACAAAGCCGCCGGCCGAGAATCGAGGCCACTCACGCATATGCATGCCAACCTGGCGGGCTTTCAAGAAGAAAGCGTTCCTGTGCGGGTTATATGAAGCTCAGGATGTACTCGCGGAAGTTGACTCTGTGGACTTCATCGAGATCGAAGCAGGGACAGGGTTTGAAACCCTGAAAGAATGGCAGCGAAGAATTTTGTACCACGACATTACAAGGCGGTGTGCATTTCTCAACCCAGGCCTCCGAAAAGTACGATTGGCGAAGGATTATGAGCTCTTCATTGCGGTCTGTCAAGACTCCTGGGACCTCGTATACCTGAATGCAATCGAAGGATGGAGGGATCGCTGCAAGACAACCGTATGCTGGCTCGATGAGATTTGGGCGCACTCCTTGCATTCCTATCGGTACCTGCTTGCCGCCTTAGACGCCTTCGACTACGTGTTCGTCGGAACCAGCGGCTCCGTGGAATGCCTTTCAAAGGCTATCAACAAGCAATGCCGCTGGCTGCCCGGCGCCGTCGATACCATCCGCTTTTCACCAGCACCGGCCGTAATGCCCCGCGTAGTCGATGTATACAGCATCGGACGGAGGTGGGACGGCATGCACCAGGCGTTGCTACGCGCCGCCGAGGGCCGAGAGATTTTCTACGTCTACGACACGTTTGGCGGAGCAAATATGGAGACGCTTCATCCACGCCAACACCGCGAACTGTTTGCCAACATCACGAAGCGAAGTAATTTTTTCGTCGTCGCCCCACCCAAAATGGACATGGCGACGCACACCGGCGGACAAGTAGAGGTTGGCTATCGCTATTTTGAGGGAGCAGCTGCAGGCGCGGTCATGGTCGGGCAGCGTCCCGACTGTGAGGCATTCTCACAGATGTTTCCTTGGGCTGACGCCGTCCTGGAAGTCAGTCCGGATGGCTCGGACATACGAGAAGCACTCCATGCCATGAGGGCGGACCCCGAGCGCCTTTTGGCGGTCAGCGAACGAAACACCAGAGAGGCGCTCTTACGACACGACTGGGTGTATCGATGGCGCGACCTTTTGACGCTCGCAGGCGCTGAGCCCTCTCCTCTTCTAGCGGAGCGTGAAAAGCGCTTACAGGACATGACGGCCGTCTATGCCAGCAGACACTAGTCCTCGCAAACCCAAGATCGCGCTCCTGGGAACCTTCGGTACCGGAAACCTGGGAAATGAGTGTACCTTGGACGCCGTTCTTTACGCTTTTCCCGCGATGATTCCAAGCGCGGATATTATCTGTATCTGTTCCGGCCCAGAGGAGACCAAACGAAAGCATCGCCTTTGTGCATTTCCCATCCGCCCTTCCCTTTCATTCCGACGCCTTTTCAACAGCTGCTTCGCGCCGCGGACCGCACCTGCTGGGACCCAGCCAAGCGAAATTACCGACCCGTTACCTCGCACTCCGCCAGCTCTCCAACCCGTCATCAGAGTTCTCAAGCTCTTATTCCTGGTATTCGAAGAACCGTTTCGGTGGTACCAAGCCTTCAAAGCACTGAAGGGCACCAGTGCTCTCATGGTGATTGGCCTGGGGATGCTTGGAGACTTTGGGATTCGGCCCTTTGGTCTTCATTACGATCTGCTGCGGTGGTCGCTGGTTGCAAAGCTGTCGGGCCGGTCCCTGTTCTTCGTAAGTGTCGGGGTAGGGCCGATACATAACCGACTGAGCCGGTTAATGGTTAAAACTGCGCTTCGACTCGGGGATTACCGCTCCTACAGAGACGTCTTTTCGAGGCAATACCTTGAGGCTATCGGGTTTAAGCGAAGGGTAGACGCCGTCTATCCGGACCTTGTATTTAGTTTGCCTTATGCTTTGCTTCCGGACAAACGGAAACCAGGTGACGGTCGCGCTGTTGTGGGGTATGGAATAATGAATTACTATAGCCCCACAGGTATGATGGAGAATAGGGAAGGCATTTATAAGACATATTTGGCAAGGAGTTCCGCGGCAATCGTGGGCTTATTGGAGCGGGGATACAAGATTCGGCTCCTAATCGGGGACGTGGCGTACGATAACAGCGTAAGGCGGGATCTCAGAGAGCTTATAGAGAAACGCGGCTGGACTTGCGACGGTAACACACTAATAGACGAGCCCGCCTCTTCAGTTGGTCAGCTTTTGTCGCAAGTGTCCGACACGGATATAGTAGTAGCAAGTCGCTTTCACAATATATTGTTGGGCTTGATGTTATCGAAGCCTGTTGTGGCGCTTTCTTATCACGAAAAGGTACTTGATCTCGTGAACTCTGTGGGCCTAGCGCAATACTGTCAGGATATAGAGCACATTGATGTCGAACGATTGATTACGCAGTGCACGGAATTGTTGACGGAACGCGTCGCATCGCAGCGACGGGTTCATATTGATGAGCAGGTCAGTGGTTTTAGAAGAGCTCTGAATGAGCAGTATGACCGGATTGCAGCGTTATTGATCGGGAGATAGGCGGTAATCCAGGCGTGAGATAGGGATTCAAGAACTGTCAAGTAGATGGTTTGTAATGGTCGCTGTTATGGTCGAGTCGGCGAACTAGACACGGCCTGCTTAGTGTGGTCAGAAAACGGGTGCGCTGAGTCGTGACGGATATGCGTAGGCAGAATCGAACGGCTAAAGCGGCTGCTAACCGTGTTTCATCGAGGTATTCGTGAGTAAAGGCAATTTAGCGGGTCGTGTCGCCGTTGTGACCGGAGCAAGTAGTGGGATTGGAGAGGCTATTGCTTTGGCGGTCGCCGGGCAAGGTGCGCGGGTGTGTGCGATTGGGCGCCGCTTCAGCGATGGTTCGGAAAAACGAGCTTGGCATAGGTCTTCTTTAGCGATTGATCAATTTCGAGTCGACCTGGCTTCTGAGGAGAGCATCGGTCGCTTTTTGGCGAACTTTGCCGAGGAGATCGGTCGACTTGATCTTCTCGTACATAGTGCCGGCGTCGCTCGTCAGGATTTGATTGAAGCTGCTCAGATTGAAGACCTGGATATCCAATATGCTATCAATGTCCGAGCACCGTATATGCTGACGCAACGGCTTCTACCTCTGTTGACAAGATCACACGGGCAGGTGGTTTTCGTTAATTCGAGTGTTGGTGTCAACGCAAAACGGCCTGAGATTGGGCAGTACGCCGCCACAAAGCATGCTCTGAAGGCGATCGCCGACAGTCTGCGCGAGGAGGTAAACCCCAAGGGAGTTCGAGTACTTAGTGTCTACCTTGGGCGAACCGCGACGCCTATGCAACAGGCTCTTTGCGAGCGCGAAGGAAGTTCTTATCGGCCAGAGCTGCTTCTGCAACCGGAGGATGTGGCATCGGTCGTTCTAAACGCTCTTATGCTTCCGTCCACGGCGGAAGTAACCGACCTCAGCATGAGGCCGATGCATAAGTGTTATTAAAATAATTCGACGTCGGCATCAATACGGTCCCTGTAACAGGCGGCAGCAAACCACAAAACTTCAAATACTATGAAAACAACGCTCTTCGGCCACGTCTTTGTCCGCGTCAGGAAAGGCAACCTTGGATTACTTGCGCTCGGCGCGTTAGTATGCTGTTTCTATTCTGCCTCAGCAATCGCTGCACCCACGATCACCTACGTGCAGGGGAACTATGCGACGCCGCAATCTCCTCAGACCAGTGTGCCGGTCACGTTCACAACGGCCCAGACAGCTGGGGATCTCAACGTGGTTGTTGTCGGATGGAACGACAGTACCGCCGCAGTCAGCACCATCACCGACAGGAGTGGAAATACCTACACGCGCGCGGTGGGCCCGACGTCTGTCAGTGGGACCATCTCGCAGTCCATCTACTATGCTAGGAACATCGCGCCAGCTGCCGCTGGCGCCAACATCGTTACCGTGACCTTCTCGGTTGCCGCAGTGTACCCCGACATTCGGATCCTTGAGTACAGCGGCGCGGACCCGAACAATCCAGTCGATGTAACGGCTGCCAGCAGCGGCAGTAGCGCAACCAGCAGCAGCGGCTCGGCAACCACCACAAATGCGACGGATCTGCTGTTTGGCGCCAACATAGTTGTGACAGCCACCAGCGGCCCCGGCAGCGGCTTCACTAGCCGCCTTCTAACCTCACCGGACGGCGATATCGCCGAAGATCAGATGGTCACTGTGACGGGCAGCTACAGCGCGACTGCGCCACTTGGTTCCGGGCAGTGGATCATGCAGATGGTGGCATTCCGCACTCCGGCGGGAGGCCCACTTCCGCCCACGGTGAGCAGCGTCGCACCGAATAGCGGTCCCACGGCGGGTGGGACGGCGGTCACGATCACCGGAACGAACTTCGCGGCGGGAGCGACGGTGACAATTGGCGGAACGGCGGCGAGCAGCATAGTAGTGGTGAACAGTACCACAATCACCGCCACCACTCCGGTGGGAAGCGCGGGTGCGGCGACAGTGATCGTGACGGTCAGTGGGCAGAGCGGAACTCTGACCGGTGGATTCACCTATGTAGCTACGCCTACAGTGAGCAGTATTTCTCCGACTAGTGGGTCGACAGGGGGTGGAACAGGCGTCACGATCACCGGGACGAACTTCGTTGTGGGAGCGATGGTGACGTTTGGGGGCACGGCGGCTACGAACGTGGTGGTAGTGAACGGTACGACCATCACAGCCACTACTCCTGCGGGAAGTGTTGGTGCTGCGACGGTGACAGTAACGGTTAGCGGACAGAGCGGAAGTCTACCCAATGGGTTTACTTATGCAGTTATCCCCTCCGTGACAAGTGTGGCACCGAATAGCGGGCCGACAGCGGGCGGGACGGCGGTAACGATCACCGGCACGAACTTTGCCGCGGGGGCGACGGTCACATTTGGAACAGCGGCGGCAACCAGTGTCGTGGTGGTGAGCAGCACCAGCATCACAGCCAAAACACCGGCGGGGAGCGCCGGCGCGGTGACGGTAACGGTGACAGTCAGTGGACAGAGCGGAAGTCTGCCCAGCGGATTCACCTATGTAGCCACGCCGACGGTAACGACCGTGACCCCGAATACGGGGTCGACAGTAGGCAGTACGTCGGTCACGATCACCGGTACGAACTTCGTCACGGGGGCGACGGTGACGTTTGGAACAGCGGCGGCCACCAGCGTCGTGGTGGTGAGCAGTACCAGCATCACGGCCAAGACACCGGCGGGAAGCGCCGGTGCGGTGACTGTGACAGTCACGGTTAGCGGCCAGAGCGGAAGTCTTGCCAGCGGATACACTTATGTTACTACCCCGACGGTGACCAGCGTCGCACCGAATAGCGGCTCGACGGCAGGCGGCACTGCGGTCACGATTACCGGCACGAATTTCGCCACCGGAGCAACGGTGACGTTCGGAACGGTAGCTGCCACTAGCGTCGTGGTGGTGAGCAGCACCAGCATCACGGCCAAGACACCGGCGGGAAGCGCCGGTGCGGTGACTGTGACGGTAACAGTCAGCGGACAGAGCGGAAGTCTGGCCAGCGGATACACTTATGTTGCTACCCCGACGGTGACCAGCGTCGCGCCGAATACCGGCTCGACCGGAGGCGGGACAGCAGTCACGATTACCGGTACGAACTTCGCTACTGGAGCGACGGTGACGTTCGGAACGGCAGCTGCCACCAGCGTCGTGGTGGTGAGCAGCACCAGCATCACGGCCAAAACGCCGGCGGGAAGCGCCGGTGCGGTGACAGTCACGGTAACAGTCAGCGGGCAGAGCGGAAGTCTGACGAATGGGTTCACTTATGCGGCTATTCCAACTGTGACCAGCGTGGCGCCGAATAGCGGGCCGGTGGCGGGAGGGACGGCGGTCACGATCACCGGCACGAACTTCGCCACCGGAGCGACGGTGACGTTTGGAACAGCGGCGGCAACCAACGTAGTGGTGGTGAGCAGCACCAGCATCACGGCGACAACTCCCGCAGGAAGCGCCGGAGCAGTGACGGCGACGGTGACAGTAAGCGGGCAGAGCGGAAGTCTGGCCAACGGATACACGTATGTTGGCGTGCCGACAGTGACCAGTGTCTCACCGAATAGCGGGGCGACGACCGGAGGGACAGCCGTAACGATCACCGGCACGAAGTTTGCTACGGGAGCTACGGTGACTTTCGGAACGGCGGCCGCGACTAATGTGGTGGTCGCCAGCAGTACGTCCATCACAGCCACAACTCCAGCGGGAAGCGCCGGCGCGGTAACGGTGACGGTGACCAACACAGGAGCGCAGAGCGGAAGTTTGGCAAACGGATTCAGTTACGTGGTAGCGACAGCAATTACCTACGTTCAGAGCGCCGATGCAGATCCACAAACGCCCCAAACCAGCGTGCCTGTCACGTTCAGCGCCGCACAGGTAGCCGGGGACCTCAACGTGGTGGTGGTGGGCTGGAACGATAGCACGGCTACGGTCAGCGCAGTCACCGACAAGAGCGGCAACACCTATACTCGGGCGGTGGGTCCGACTATTCTGACCGGAGTCGAATCTCAATCGATTTACTACGCCAAGAACATCGTCGCTGCCGCCGCGGGAACGAACATTGTTACGGTCACGTTCTCTACCGCTGCGGTTTACCCCGACATTAGAATCCTGGAGTACAGCGGGGCAGACCCCAACAACCCTGTGGATGTGACCGCTGCCAGCAGCGGCAATAGCGCTACAAGTAGCAGCGGAGCCGTGACAACGACCAACGCGACCGATCTGATCTTTGGCGCAAACCTGGTTCAAACTGTGACGAGCGGTCCAGGTACCGGTTTCACGAAACGCATTCTGTCCTCGCCGGATGCCGATATCGCGGAAGATGAAATGGTCACGACTACCGGCAGCTATAGCGCGACGGCGCCGCTTTCATCCGGGCAGTGGATCATGCAAATGGTCGCTTTCCGCACGCCGTCCGGAGGGACGAGCGCCCCGACCGTGACCAGCGTAACTCCGAATAGCGGCGCGACAGCCGGTGGGACGGCGGTCACGATCACAGGCACAAACTTCGCCACCGGAGCAACTGTCACGTTCGGAACAGCGGCGGCTACCAACGTAGTGGTGGTAAGTAGCACGAGTATCACGGCGACATCTCCTGCAGGAAGCGCCGGAGCAGTGACTGTGACGGTAACAGTCAGCGGCCAGAGCGGAAGCGTGGCCAGCGGATACACATATGTGGCTGCCCCGACGGTAATGAGCATAGCGCCGAATACCGGCTCGACCGGTGGAGGTACAGCAGTCACGATTACAGGAACGAACTTTGCCACGGGAGGGACCGTCACATTTGGGACAGCGGCGGCGACGAACGTCGTGGTGGTAAACAGCACGACCATCACGGCCACGGCTCCTGCGGGAAGCGCCGGTGCGGTAACGGTGAAAGTAACCGTCGGCAGCCAGAGCGGAAGTCTTACGAATGGGTTCACTTACGCAGTTGTTCCGGCGGTCACCAGCGTCTCGCCGAACAGTGGACCGGTGGCGGGAGGGACAGCCGTCACGATCACGGGTACGAACTTCGCTGCGGGAGCGACGGTGACGTTTGGAACAGCGGCGGCCACCAACGTAGTGGTGGTGAGCAGCACTAGCATCACGGCGACTACGCCTGCGGGAAGCGCTGGCGCGGTGACTGTGAAAGTAACTGTTGGCGGGCAGAGCGGAAGTCTAGCCAGTGGGTTCACCTACATAGGAACGCCGACCGTTACAGGCGTAGCGCCGAACACTGGCTCGACCTTAGGTGGCACCGCAGTGACGATCACAGGCACGAACTTTGCCGCGGGAGCGACCGTGGCACTTGGAATAGCGGCTGCGACCAACGTCGTGGTAGCGAGTAGCACCAGCATCACGGCCACAACCCCGGCGGGAAGTGTTGGTGCGGTAACGGTTACGATAACGAACCTCGGGAACCAGAGCGGGAGTTTGGCGGCGGCATTCACTTATTCGACGGCGGCGCCGACGGCTCCTGGCAGTCTGTCCGCAATTGACGCCGGCCCCGCACCGACAGTAGCCGCAGTCCAAGGCTACTATAATTCATCGTTCCTTACATCGCATACCACGGCCTCGTTTAACAGCACGGGCGGCAACATGATCGTCCTCTTCGCTGGGTCGCATTCGGGCGTAACTCTCACCCCCAGTGACAACTTCGGTAACACCTGGATCCCCATCGGAGGGCCGACCAATGCCGGCACCACCATGGGATTTGGTCTGCGGGGCCAACTTTGGTATGTACAGAATCCGACGGTCGGCTCAGGTCATACCATCACGATGAGTCTTTCCTTCGCGCAACCTCTGGTGATGTCTATCATCGTTGTGCAGGGCGCTAACGTCGCCTCCCCGCTCGACGCTGTATCTCTGATCGGAAGTGACAATCTGACGCAAACCACCAGCGTAGTCAGTCCAAGTATCACCACCAGTCAGGCTAACGATCTACTCATCGGCTTTGCGAAAGTTTCCTCGGGAGTTACCTTCCTCCCCGGCACAGGCTTTACACAACAGGCAGCGGCGTCCTCCAATTACCTCGATGCTGAAACGGGCCCGTCGGGCACCCCGGGGACTTACGCTGCGGCATTTACCATCGACTCACCCGAAAGCTGGCAATCCGTAGTGGTGGCTTCAGCCAATAGTCCGAATCAAACGACCCTGTCGTGGACGGCATCAACCGAGACCGGCGGAACCATCAGCGAGTATCTGGTGGAGCGTTGTCAGGGCGCTGGATGCACGACCTTCGCCCAGATAGGAACGACCTCGTCCACTACATACAACGATACGGGTCTGTCCCTCTCCACCAGTTACAGCTATCGTGTAAGAGCTCAGGATGCCTCCGGCAACATGGGTCCTTATTCCACCGTCGTGGGCGTCACGACCCCGGCTTCGACGCCGTCGTTGCCCTCCGCGCCCGAAAATCTAATGGCGGGTGGCCCCATCGTCGTCGGCGGGCAGAGCGACGTCGATGGAAGCTCCCAAACATCCCATACCAGCGCCCCCTTCAATAGCACCGGCGGCGACGTGATTGTCCTGGCTGCCTCTTCCTTCGCGGGGGTGACGTTTACCCCGAGCGACAGCTTTGGCAACACGTGGACCTCGATCGCGGGGCCGACCAGCACGACTCAAGGATCCGATCTGAGAACGCAAATTTGGTATGCAAAGAATCCGATCGTGGGACCAGGTCATACCATCACAATCAATCTGTCGGCTGCAGAACCTCTAGCAATGTCCGTCGTCGTTGGGAAGGGCTCGAACATCACTTCCCCGATCGATGCGGCGTCTCTAATCGGCAGCGATAACGGAACGCAAACCGGAACTGTGGTGAGCCCCAACGTCACCACCACCGGCCTTAACGATCTACTCGTTGGATTTACGCAGGATTCCGCCGGCGCTAGCTTCCTGGCCGGACCCGGCTTTGCCGAAGTTGGCGCGGCATCCTCGAGCTATCTCGACGCAGAAACTGGCCCGGCAGCGACTGCGGGGACCTACGCCGCCAGTTTCTTCATCGGAGGCCAAACCTGGCTGGCGGCGACGGTTGCGGTCGCCAACAATCCGAGTATGGCGACATTATCGTGGACGCCGTCCGCCGAAATAGGAGGCACCCAAATTCCCGGAAGCATCACGACTTACCTGGTGGAGCGCTGCCTGGGAGGCGGATGCACCAGCTTCGCCCAGATCGCCTCGACCTCGGCGACCACATTCACCGATTCGGGTTTGGCCGGCTTTAGCACCTACAATTACCGCGTTCGCGCCCAAGACAGCACCGGAGCGACGGGCCCCTATTCAAGCGTCGTGACCGTGAATACGCCGGGGTCGCTGCCCACGGCTCCAGGAAATCTGGCGGCGGCTGCCGATCGGCAGGGGCCGATGGATCTGTCGTGGACAGCGTCAACCAGCAGTCTTGGGATTGCAGATTATATAGTGCAACGATGCCAGGGCGTAGGGTGCACCACCTTCGCGCAAATCGGGACTTCGACCGGTACCACCTACATTGACTCCGCTGTGTCGGCGAGCACGACGTATAGCTACCGGGTTCAGGCCGTCGATAATGGTGGGAATCTGAGTCCGTTCTCCAATATCGCGACGAACACTACCGTGGGCAATCAGCCGCCTACGGCGCCGAGCAATCTTACGGCGACCGCTGTCGGCAACAGCCAGATCAATCTTAGCTGGACGGCATCCACGAGTAGCATTGGGCTCGCAAATTACGTGGTGCAGCGGTGCCAAGGTGCGGGTTGCACCAACTTTGTGCAAATTGCCACCCCAACTGGCACGACCTACAGCGACACGGGTCTGCCGGCTGGTTCCAGTAGCAGTTACCAAGTAGAAGCTATCGACATCGAAGGGAACGTCAGTCCATTTTCGAATGTGGCGACCGCCACCACAGGGTCGGGCTCCACGACCATTTCCTACGTGCAGGGGAACTACGCCAACCCGCAATCTCCCCAGACCAGTGTCAGCGTCACATTCACCGCCGCACAGGCGGCCGGGGATCTCAGCGTCGTCGTGGTGGGGTGGAATGACAGCACTGCCACGGTCGGCACAGTTACCGACAAGAGCGGAAACACCTACACACGTGCGGTTGGGCCGACGGTGATGACCGGCGCCCTCAGCCAGTCCATTTACTATGCTAAGAACATCGCATCAGCGGCCGCCGGAGCGAACATCGTGACCGTGACCTTCTCGGTCGCGGCAGCGTACCCCGACATTCGGATACTTGAGTACAGCGGCGCGGATCCCGAACAATCCTGTCGATGTAACGGCCGCCAGCAGTGGCAACAGCGCCACCAGCAGCAGCGGCTCGGTAACCACTACCAATGCGACTGATCTGCTGTTTGGTGCGAACATCGTTTTGACCACCACCAGCGGTCCGGGCAGCGGCTTCACGAGCCGCCTGATGACCTCGCCGGACAGCGATATCGCCGAAGATCAGATGGTCACTGTGACGGGCAGTTACAGCGCGACCGCGCCGCTTAGTTCCGGGCAATGGATCATGCAGATGGTTGCCTTCCGCACGGTCCCCTTAGGCCCAACACCCTCGGTGAGCCTCAGCAGCACCAGTATTAGCTTCGGTAGCCAAGCGACTGGAGGAAGCAGCAATCCCCAGCCAGTGACTTTGACCAATGTGGGAACCGCACAACTGTCGATCGGCTCAATCGCAGTGTCGGGCGGTAATTCTGGCGACTTTGCGCAGACCAACAACTGTCCGGCTACAATGGCACCAAACGTCACTTGCACCATCAATGTGACGTTTGTGCCGACCACTACGGGATCTCGCAGCTCCAGCGTGCAGATTGTTGACAATGCGCCGGGCAGTCCGCAATCGATAAGTATCACCGGCACAGGAACGGGCTTCGCGGTCAATCCTGCTGTCACAGCACTGACGCCCACGCAAACACAGCAGTTCAGCGCAACCAGCGGAACTCCCACCTGGATGGTCGACGGCGCTGTCGGAGGAATGGCATCGTCCGGCACAATCACGAGTGCGGGTCTCTACACTCCACCGGCTGCCGCTGGCACTCACACGGTCACAGCAACGATATCGGGCACACAGTCGGCGAGTGCAACGGTTTACATTACCAATTACCCCGGAACCTACACCTATCACAATGACAACCTGCGGACCGGCCAGAACCTCAGCGAGACGGTCTTGACCTTGAGTAATGTGAACCAAACGCAATTCGGAAAGCTTTACTCGTACGCATTGGACGGAATCGCGTTCGCCTCACCGCTTTATGTGGCCGGTGTTAGTATTCCCGGGCAGGGCACTCACAATGTCGTCTACGTTGCCACCGAAAACGACAGCATCTACGCCTTTGACGCCGACGGACTAAGCAGCAACCCACTCTGGCACGTGAGTTTTCTCAAGTCTGGCGTCACGATAGTTCCCTGCGGTGATACGGGTGAATGCGGTGACATCCCAACCCAAATTGGGATCACGAGCACGCCCGTCATCGATCAGACTAGCGGAACAATGTATGTAGTTGCCGCCACTAAAGAGGGCATCAGTACCTGGGTGCAACGCCTGCATGCTCTTGACATCACAACCGGTGCCGAGAAGTTTGGGGGACCAGTAGCGATTCAGGCAAGCCTGCCAGGGACCGGTAGCGGATCCTCGGGCGGGAACGTAGCTTTCGATCCGCTGCGCGAAAACCAGCGACCTGCGCTTCTCCTCAATGGTGGCGTCGTTTACCTCTCATTCGGCTCTCATGGGGATAATACTCCTTGGCACGGATGGGTTTTGGGCTACAATGCCACGACGCTCAAGCAAACCATGCAATATAACGTCACGCCAAATGGTAACGGAGGTGGCATCTGGCAAGGCGGCGGAGGGCTGGCTACGGATGCTACTGGAGACATTTATTTCGTTACAAGCAATGGCGACTTTGATGCCAACACGGGCGGCGTCGACTTCGGCGACACAGTCGTAAAGCTCAGCCCCAGCGCAACCGTGGTGGACTACTTCACGCCTCATGACCAGGCGAACATGTCCGCCCAAAACTTCGATCTCGGGGCAGGCGGTCCAGTAATGCTGGTTGATCAAACCACCGGCCCCTATCCGCACTTGCTCATCACGTCCGGCAAAACCGGAACGATTTATGTTATCAACCGTGACAATATGGGCAAATTCAACTCTGGTAGCGATAACCAGATTGTTCAAACCTTAGTGGGCGTGCTACCGAACGGAAACGAAGAGACGGGAAATTTCAGCACGCCGGTCTATTTCAACGGCTATGTTTACTTCGGCGCGGTAAACGACGCTATAAAGGCGTTTCAGCTGACTAACGGGTTGTTGTCAACCACACCAACTTCCCAATCCGCTGCGACGTACGGCGCTCGCGGGGGATCCTTCGCCATCTCAGCTAACGGCAGCACCAACGGAATACTCTGGGCTTTGCAGAATAACGGAGCCAGCGCGGACAACGATGTGGGTAGTCCGGGCGTGCTCTTCGCGTATGACGCAAACAATCTCGCTAAGGAACTCTACGACAGCACTCAGTCTGAGAGCCGTGACACCTTGGATCTCGCGACGAAGTTCTCGATTCCACTCGTTGCCAATGGAAAGGTATTCATCGCAGGTCAAACTCAACTAACAGTATTTGGATTGCTACCGTGACCCCTGTGATCGACGAATCCACTTTGGCGCTTCGTTTCCACACGATGGCTGCGCGCCTTGCATAAACAAGCCATGGGCCACGCAGCGACATTACGCGATCCGGGCCGCCCTGCCTTGTCCATCCGGATCTCGTTATTCCGGCGACAGATCTTCTACGCGGAAGGGTGACCCGAAGCGAGTCTGAATGACCGTCCAAGAGGAACCAGTGTCGAAGATGCTAGCGGTTTCTATGGAGCCGTACTGCTCTGAGCTTCGGCGCAATTTTGTGGCGGAACCGCCGGAGACTGCGCGAGCAAGACGAAGTAAGCGCTGCGGCGGCAACAAAGCAGAGCAGGTGTTTTGATACGAGGCGCACAGGTCAAGCCTCTAATGGCCAGGATCATACCAGACCTACGGGAAAGTATGGGAAGTGCCGATAGCAATACAAGCACGCATGGGACGATGGTTTGCGTACGATGGGAATAACCTTGGAACTGAGCTATACACTGGCGCTCAGCCGAGAAGTGAGGCGCCATGGATGACGCAGCGAAGGTCTCTATCCCGTTCGTTGCCAACGGAAAGACATTCCTTTGGCGGCCAAAGGCAACAAGCAATATTTCGCCAGCTACCGTGACCCCTGTAACCCACGAGCAGACTTTCAGACGCCCTTTCACCGCTTCGTCCCTTGCCTAAACGACCCATGGCCCACACAGCGACGTTATATGAGCCGACGCGCCGCGCCCCTTCCTCATCGGACCCGTCCGCTGACGCGCTAGTGGATTTCTTTCGATCTCCTCGCGCGGTGATCCAAACACCGTTGGCCGCAAAACGGCCTAACCGGCACTCGTTCGAAAATACATCGGATGACGCTTGTCAATGGCTGCACCAAAGTCCCCCCGGGGGTTCAAAACTTCGATCGCCTGCAGACGCCGCGCAGCTCATTCACAACCTGCGTCATGAGCACTACACAGTACGACCGCAAATCGCGACTAGTACACTGCTTTCCAGCGAAACCGCTCGAAAGGTTTATTACCGCATAAGACCGGTCCTCAACTCCTATCTCAAAAAGCGGCTCCAACGGACATTTCTCCGGGATTGGGAGGCGATTCCGTTTCCCAAATGGCCCGTTGACACCAGCGTCGAACGAATTCTAGAGGGGCTCCTCATTCATTCGATTCGTGTGAAGAACTTGGAGAAGATCCCGTTCATCTGGTTTTGGCCGGACGGTGCTTCGGCCGCGACGATCGTAACGCACGACGTCGAAACGGATGCGGGGCTTGCTTTCATCCCCAGCCTGATTGATATCGATGAGTCGTTTGACATCAGATCTTCCTTTCAACTCGTGCCAGAGGGCCGTTACAACGTACCCACAAGTCTAATCGACAATATTCGCAAGAGACACTGCGAGGTAAATGTCCACGATCTCGATCACAGTGGCAACCTATTTGGAAACCGTAATAGGTTCCTCAAGAAATCAAAGCGGATTAATGGATTCCTCGCAGCCTATGGCGCTGACGGATTTCGAGCCGGCTGTATGTACAGAAATGTAGATTGGTATGACCAGCTTCGCATTTCCTATGATATGTCCGTCCCGAATGTTGCGCATCTCGAACCGCAGCGCGGTGGATGCTGCACGGTGTTCCCCTATTTTATTGGAAACGTTCTTGAGCTTCCGCTGACCACAATTCAGGACTATTCTCTCCTCAACATCCTTGGCAGCTACTCGATTGACCTGTGGAAGGCGCAGGTCGAGCTGATTTTAAAGAGAAATGGCCTCCTGAGCTTCATTGTTCATCCCGACTATATAATGGCGGAGCCCGCGCTCAACGTATACAGGAGCTTGCTTACGCATCTTATGCAACTCCGCCGGGAGAACCAACTCTGGTTTGCCCGGCCCGGCGACGTCAATCGGTGGTGGCGAGAACGGAATGCTATGGAGGTAGTTTGGGAGGGAGGCAAGTGGCGCATTCTTGGCGCCGGCCGCCAACGCGCGCGCATGGCCTTTGCTAGGATTGAAAACGAGCACATTGTTTACGAAATAATGCCGGGGAATGAAGCGTCTGGTAGTTTACCTGGGTGAGATATGGCCGAAAACACTACAACTGAAGGAACGGTAGGTGCCGCTGAACGTGAAGTCAGCGTAGTTCAGACTATCGCACAGACGTGGGGCGCTTTTAAACGTCGTAGATGGTGGTTCCTGGCTAGCAGTTGTTGCGTTCCCATCGCTGTCTTTGTCGTAGCGCTGAAGCTTCCTGACAAATACGTTTCCCAGGCGACGCTGCTCCTCGTACAGCAGCAAGTTTCGCAACGCTATGTCGAGCCAGACAGCACGCCTGCGCCAGCGGATGCCGTGCAAGCTTTGAAGCTGGAAGTGCTATCCGCTTCCAGGCTCCTTCAGATCATCAATGACATCGGTCTGTACCCGGTTGAGAGGGCATCCGAGACTCCGGAGCTGCTTGTAGACCGGATGCGGAAGGAAATCGACATCGAGCCCCTCGAAGCAACTGATTTCAAGGCCTTCACAATCGCTTTCACCGCGGCAACGCCGCAGGTGGCCCAGCAAGTGACTAGCCGCTTGACCTCGTTGTTCATCGAAGAGAACCTCAAGACCCGAGGAGAACAGGCCACGAATACGACAAAATTTTTAAGTGGTCAATTGGAGGCAGCCAAGCAAAGGCTGACGGATCAAGAGCAGCTGCTGCAAGCATTTGAAGCCCAGAATGCAGGGGAGTTGCCGGAACAGCAACAAACAAACATGTTGGCACTTACCGGGCTGCAAGGAACACTCGACACCTTGACGGCGAGATTATCACAGTTGCAGCAGCAGCAAGCGTTTATTCAGACTACGCTGATAGATCGCCTTGCCCGCCTCCAGTCGGAAAGGGCGGACCTGCTGAAGAACTTCACGCCTCGACATTCAGAGGTTATAAAGAAGGATCGCGAAATTGCGACTGCAAAATCTGTGCTTGATATGATAAAGAGTGGAACGATAACGGGAGACTCTCAGATTGCAGGTTCATCTGACGATTTGGCGCTTTCCGAAAGTATTAGGCAGGCTGCGTCCAACGCGGCTGAGATGAATAGCCTCTTGAAGCGGGAGCAAGGCGTCAGGGTGGAAGTCCAACAATACCAGGCGCGACTCAACTTGGCGCCCGTTCGTGAGCAGCAGCTCCAACAGATCCTCCGTGTTCGTGATGCGTATAACAAGGACTACGACGAGTTGCGGAAGAATCAGATGCAATCGCAACTCACGACCACGTTAGAAGAGAATCAGGGAGGCCAACACTTTCGGCTCGTTGACCCACCAACTCTACCTTCTAAACCGTCCGGCCCTAAGCGATTGAAGATATGCCTCGGCGGAGTTGCTGGTGGGATCGTTCTTGGCCTATTGCTTGCGTTTCTAATGGAGATGCGAAGCAGTGCTTTTTATAGTGAAAGAATTCTTGCTGAGGCATTCACAGTCCCGCTAGTGGTGGGCCTGCCATTTGTCCTCACGCCTGCGGAGCGGCGCGCTCGAGGGTGGAGGGTGGCAGGCGAGTGCCTGTTAGCTGGTGCGATGATTTTGGCACTGTGCGCCAGTGAACTCTACGTGTTTCGCAAAGGGTAAGGGCTTTTAAGGCTGTGACCATTCAATCGTGATTAACTTCTCGGAGCTTATGTGGAAGTCCGGTAGGAGGAAGGATTCTGGATTTCGCACGGATGTAATCGATCAAGAGGAAAAACTTCGGAGTACTTCCGCTGTGGACAGCTTGCCGGTTGAGCATGCTGAGCTGCCACGGGGAAGCAGGATTCCTTTCGTCACAGATCCTCAGGGAGCAAGCGCCGATCGTTTTCGGTTTGTGCGAATGAGACTTCGCGAGTTCCGGGAATTAGCCAAGCTTCGTAGCCTTGTTATCACGAGCCCGTGGCCGGGCGACGGCAAGTCGACTCTGGCAGTCAGCCTGGCAACTGCCCTAGCGGAAGGAGGAAAGCAATCGGTCCTGCTGGTGGAGGCGGATCTACATCATCCAAGTTTGACGGACACTCTGGGCCTCCGATCCGCGCCGGGACTGGCGGAGTGTTTGGAAAGTGCATCGGACCCTTTATTGCATACCCGAAGGGTTGAACCTTTCGGGTGGTATTTCATGTCGGCTGGGACGCCAGGAAGCAATCCAACGGAGCTGCTGCAGTCAGAGGCCCTGACGGCGTTCATACAAACGGTTTCGTCTCATTTCGACTGGGTTTTAGTCGATGCGCCTCCAGTTCTTGCGCTCACCGATGCTTTGCTGCTTTCCCGCCAAGTCGATGCTACCTTACTTGTAGCTCGTGCTGGCTGTACCTCGCGCGAAGCGATCGACCAAACTGTCAAAGCCATCGGAAAGAAGTATATCCTTGGAATTATACTGAATGGGGCGGAGGACCTCACTCAACTCTACTCCAAGTACCACGGACGCTATAGTAAGAAGTGAGCATCGGACGATCTATTGCTCCGGCTCTTTAGCAGTTCGCGTCTAAGCCGACAGCCGGTGGTTCCGTAGTTCGTTCGGAGACATCCAGGGCCTCCTCCATTCGCCTGATGCAGGCTTCGTTGACTTCGGCAACGCACCACATTTTTCCCGCCACTGTGTTAGGTCGTGAGCGCAGAAGCGGAATGCAGACGGTTCCTCTCCCGACCTTTGGCACAAATCATCGCTTGATTGCTTCTTCCAACACCGGACGAACCGTCCATCAAGCGCGCGTTCGGGCGGATCGCTGAACACTATAGCAAAACCCGCTACCGCTGGAATCAGCCCCTGTGCGATCGCGCTCCAAGGATTTCCGTCGCAGTGTGAAAGTGGCGCCTTTCACCTCGCGCAATTGCGGAGCCCCTCCGTGCCTGGCTGCAGAGGTGTCAGGCATGAATTCTCTCATCGAAGATGTGTCGCTGGAAAATCGTGGCAGTCCGTTGCCGGCGCGAGACTCGGGACCAGTGTATCGGTTCGACCCGTTGTCCGACGATCGGTGGGATGGGTTCTTGCGGAATCATCCCCTAGCCTCTGTTTTTCATTCATCAGCTTGGCTTGAGGCTCTTCGGCGAACGCACGGATATGACCCGGTTGCATTTACCACGTCCCCTCCGAATGGGGAATTACGAAACGCTGTTTTGTTTTGCCGGGTCGAGAGCTGGCTGACCGGCCGGCGATTGGTTTCACTTCCGTTCTCTGACCACTGTGACGTCTTAACCGACCCTGAGTTCGATTGGAATTCCATCCAGGCTGCTTTGGGGGAAGAGCTACAGAAGGAGAGACTGCGCTCTATCGAACTCCGTCCGATCCGGCCTCTTGCTACCGTGGAGAGGGTTTCTCAGCCGTTCGCTACGCACTGCTTGCATCTTCTGGATCTGCGGCCAAGCATCGGAGAGCTCTTTAGTAATCTTCACAAAAATTCGACACAACGGAAGATCCTCCGCGCGGAACGAGATGGTCTCACGTATCAAGAGGGAATATCCAGCGTTCTTCTCGACGCTTTTATACGGCTCTCTCTGCTCACGCGCCGGCGCCATGGGGTTCTTCCGCAGCCGATAAATTGGTTTCGCAACCTCATTGAGTGCTTTCAAGCAGGGCTGAAGATTCGGGTGGCGTATAAGGATCGGCAGCCTGTCGCTGCGATTCTCACGCTTCGGTTCAAAGATTCGATGGTTTACAAGTACGGGTGTTCGGACGCACAGTTCCATAGCCTTGGTGGGATGCATCAGTTGCTTTGGCGAGCGATCCAGGAAGCAAAACAAGACCACCTGAGACTGTTTGACCTGGGCCGCTCCGACTGGGAGAATCCAGGACTCATCACTTTCAAGGATCGCTGGGGTGCGGAGCGCCGGGAGTTAATCTATTCGAAAATATCGCTGTCAACCCGCGCTGAGCCGACAGTGTTTGCGCTTGAAGGTTGGAAGAAACAAATCGGAAGACATGTTATACCCCACTTGCCTGACGCCCTCTTTCGCGCATTGGGCAGGGCGATGTACCGGCATTTCGGCTAGCATAGCTAGGGGGCCAGTGCATCCAGCCGCTACAAACCGAATGCAATGGGGTCAACTTCGGCTCCGACTTTGCTCGCCTGTCTTGCTCCTTCTGACGAAAAATGAGCTGCGTAATGAAACAGGCGCGTGAGATCGGCAAGCTCCGGCTCCAAACGCGATTCTGGTTGAGCACTTTCGGGTTCTTGTTCGCTTGTCTGGGGCTTCGCGGGCAATCTCTGCGGGTATCTTCCGTGAAGGGTTCACCGGGCGAAACGGTTGCAGTAGAGATCTCGCTGGAGGCGCCGGCCGGGAAGGAGCCTGCTTCCCTGAAATGGGAAACGGTTTTTCCAGCTCAACTCCTGGAGGCGGAAGGGCCGAGCGCCAGCGGCGCAGCAAAGGACTCGGGCAAGTCCCTCACTTGCGCCACACCGAAGGTCTACTCATATGTTTGTATTCTTGCGGGAGGGGTAAAACCAGTCGGCAACGGCCACATCGCAACCCTTCGTTTCAAAATCCGAGACGGGTCCCGTCTGGGAGCCGCCACGATAACGATTGACCACGCAGAAGGTATTTCCGGAGACGCGGCACCCATGACCATCACGGATGCGGGCGGGCTAGTCACCATCTGGTCACTCCACAGCGCGACATTGAGTTGGGTCGCGAGCACGTCTACGGTGGTTGGCTATAACGTTTACCGAAGTACCACTTCGGGAGGACCATATACAAAGGTAAACTCGACCTCGACCTCCGGGCCACGCTACACCGATAGCGGTGTCGAAGCCGGACAGACCTACTACTACGTAATAACCTCTGTGGACGCCTTGGGTAAAGAGAGCGAATATTCGAGGCAAGTTACCGCAACCATTCCCTCCCCGTGAGGTGATCTGAACCGCAGTCCTAAGTTCCGATTATTTCTGTGAAGGAATTCGACTTGGGCCCGGCTCTAAATCAGCACTATTCCGCGTATTACGGACATTACCACAAGAATTAATCGTTGTTGCAGATCGAAGCTTCGTTAAGGC
This sequence comes from Bryobacterales bacterium, assembly GCA_963745995.1. GTDB lineage: Bacteria > Acidobacteriota > Terriglobia > Bryobacterales > Bryobacteraceae > Palsa-187. Next base: position 899,145 of record CAVUZF010000002.1, on the reverse strand, counting down.
GTGGGCACAGTAGCCTGGGTCTGATTGGAGTACGCGCTCTCAACGTTTGTTCCATTGACGGCAGTCCCGACGTAGTAGTAGATCTGCCCGGCTAGGACGGCTGTATCGACGTAACTTAGGCTCGTGATCAGGGACGAGTTGAGCTTCGCGTAAGGGCCACCTGAAGTGGCCGCCCTATAAATGTTGTAACCGACTATATTCGAGGAGGTGCTTGCGGCCCAAGTAAGGGTCACAGAGTGGGAGACGACCGTTGGTGAAAGATTCACAGTGGTTGTGCTGTTGATCCCATTCAACCCTGCAGTGATGATGGCCGTCTGACTGCTGCCAATTGTGCCAGCCGTCGCGACGAAAGTTGCGCTACTGGTCCCGTTGATTGTCACACTAGCTGGCACACTCAGTGTGCTCACGTTACTTGAAAGACTGACGGTTGTGGCGCTGGCAGTTACTTTGGTCAACGTAACGGTACAAGTTGAGGTTTGCCCACTTCCCAGCGACGCTGGCGAGCAACTGACAGCCGATAGTTGCGCCGGTGCAGTTAAGTTTAGTGACGCTGTTGGCGATGCACCATTGGCGCTCGCGGTTAGTACGGCTGTCTGATTAGCAGTAATCGACCCCACATTCGCCGTGAATCCGAACGTGGTAGCTCCTGAAACGGCGGTTACACTTCCGGGTACGGTCACACTAGGGTTGTTGCTGGAAAGCGTTAAGGTAAGACCTGCGCTGGGCACTGCTGCACTTAGTGCACCCGTGCAAGCGGAAGTGCCCGGTGCGTTGACGCTGGCCGGGTTACAGGAAAGTCCCGTAGGTTGCACAGAAGCGGCATCCACAACGCACGCCCCGCCCGGTAGACTTGAGTTTACTACGCGTTGGACCGTAACGATATTGCATACATTCGTTCCATTGATATCCGCAGTGCAAGGTGACAGAGCAAGGGTCATGTTCACGGCTTTATTCACGTCTAAGATATTGTCTGCCCCATCAGCATTCAAGTCACACGCATTCAGTGCGCTGCCGCCACTCGATGCCGCTTTAAAGGAAACCGCGCTGCTATTAAAGGTTGTGGAGTTATCGTTCCAGACTGCTTGGTAAGTGCCGATTGCGGTGGTGAAAAGATGGGCGTACCCATCTCCGCCTAAGGTAGAATCCGCCGTGAAGGGATTGCCTGCAACAAGTCCAGTAGTTGAGCCTTCAAGTGTAGCGGAAACAATAACTTCGTTGGGAGCAGCGATCGTCACGGGAGCCCCGGATGGCGTGGTCGTGGCAGGTTGAGTGTTCAGCACAGACGCTTTATCGAAGGGCGCCGTAGCGTCAGCTCCCGAAAACTCCCAAATGACAGCGGCACCTTGAGATGTAGTATTCGGCGTGATCGTTAATGCTGTAGCCCCCGGGCTGCTATTTTTCGCGTACCAAAAATCAAGGCTAACGTTCGTGCCCGTGTTCACGGATCTCGCGTTGGGCACCTGCACATACAGGTTTCCAGCATTGTCGGTGATACTGCTAACCGTAGATGCTCCAAAGCCGCGGTAGCCCGCCCAGGCGACAACGATCAGATTTCCTGTTCCAGTGGCAGTCACGGCACAACTCATCGGAAAGGACCCTGCTCCACAGTTGGCCACTCGGACCAAGTTGACCTGCCCCCATGCAGAAGAAGCAAAGATAAGAAAACCAGCCACCATGAGGGCCGAAAGAGTTTTGGCTTCAGAAACCCAGCGGCAAATGGCGCTTAGGACCATAGCTATCTGTACCTCGAATGCGACGTTGGGGCATCTGCCTACCGTACGGTCGTTGTTGTAGCACATATCATTACTAATTATCGGTTGTCCGCGCCCAACTCTTTAGACCGAACAACCCGGCTACCAGAGCAACGGTTTCAGCGCAACCGGATCTGTTGCAAATAAACTGCCTTAGTGGCCTGGACGAAAGGCCCCGTGTATAATTAGGGATACACCGAAGCCGCTAAACGTTACCAACCTAGGAACGCTGAGTTACACACGGTAGTTCGGGAGTGAACTAAACTCAATTGAGCGGGAGAGGATTTGCAGTTCTTGGAGGCCTGATCCGACGCGACGTTTGACGCGCGACGCCTTTATCGGGATGAAGTTGCAAATTGTCTTCATCTGTTCCCGATCGGCCCAGTTGCTCAGGGCGGTCAATAGCTCCTAAGTCTTTCTTATAGAAGGGAATTGTCGCGATGACCCGAATGGCAGGGCAAGTGCCAATCCCAATTAGCTGGAGCCGTCGAACGCGCTCGCCATAGGTTGCGCTCCGCTTCATTTACTTGTGAGTGGCCACGCCGGTTCGAGAGGATATGAGGAGTTTCTGCGGTGCTGTATGTCTCTGAGGCATTGGCCTAAATGATCAATGACATGACGAATTCTGCTTCGGCTCAACGGGTCGAATCCGCCCCCGCTCAAGCGAAGACACGAACCATATTGTTCCTGATTGCCTGGTTTGCATCACTGGCCCTATTCCGTGGACTTCTGACAAAAATGGCAGCCCTCGCAATCGAGGACGAGCGATACACGCACATCGTTATAGTCCCCGTGGTGAGCGCACTCTTTATCTGGATGCGGCGGGAACGTCTTCTTAGGGTTTCGCGGTATAGCCGTCAAAGCGGGATCCCTCTTCTTCTCGTCGGATTTTGCCTAGCGGTCATTCCTATGGGATGGTCCGGGCTTGGCGAGAGCGAACATCTTTCCGTAATGGCCTGCGGCGTGCTTCTCACATGGATTGGACTAGGCGCGCTATTTTTTGGTCCTGCTTGCCTTCGGGAGGCAACCTTCCCTCTCCTGTTTCTCTTCCTGGCTGTTCCCGTCCCAGCGAACGTCCTGGATAGAGCCGTCGCGGCCTTGCAGATGGCATCTGCAGAGATGACCACTGGCGTCTTCAAAGTGATTGGTATGCCCTTCCTCAGGCATGGCTTCACTTTTTCTCTTCCCGGCATCGACATAGAGATCGCGAAGGAATGCAGCGGAATACGTTCCAGCCTCTCGCTGCTGCTGAGTGCGATTGTGGTCGGTTACTTGTTTCTCCGGTCTGCCTGGAGCCAACTGGTTCTGGCTGTTGTTACCGTTCCCATCGTTATTTTCAAGAACGCCGTTCGCATTGCAATAATCTCTTGGCTCGGAGTATATGTGGACCGTAGTTTCTTCTTCGGCAGCCTTCACCACCGCTTTGGTGGAGCAGTATTCTCGGTGATCGCGATCGCTCTAATGGGGTTCGTGCTCTGGTTCTTGTACCGTACTGAACGATTCGGAAACAGAACTGGCACCGGACAGGAAAAGCCGACGTCCATAATCGGGATCGAAGCCCCCAAATCGATCGGCAGGGGCTGAAGGCCTCGAAGCTTGAACCGTCGACCCTAGTCGTGGCCGCACCGCTGACGATTGCCGCATGTCTCAAATTGTTCTGAGACCCAAGAACTGGAAGCGCCGTCGAAGGCCAGGCAGACTATCGCAGACTATTAAAGCAGCGAAAACTAAGCCAACTGCATTAGATTTTCTGTCGGTTACAATCGGCGATCCGCGGTATTTTCGACGGCCAGTGTCAGTTCGAAGGACATGTTCGATGGACGGCACACTGGCAATGAGAGACTGTCCTAGAGCCTAAAGTCCCGCCAATACAGTGGGCCAAGAATTTATCGATTATGGGCACCTCTTCGTGGTGAACTTCTGATCACGATAGAGAACTTGACGGAAAAGGTCAGATCCGCGAAGTCGATACAGACCAGTGGTGGAAGTGGTGGAGGAGGGCTTCGCTAACCGTGTCGTTAGATCTAAGCAATGTTTCAAGAATAATGCTCACAAGCCGAAAGAATGAGGAGGTGCGTGACCGCCGTCGTCGTCCGCGCCTGAGACTCTCCTGTTTTCTCCGTCTGTTTCGTCTGGGAGGAACTGCGGTCGTTGCCCGGACGGAAGATATAAGCTGTCAGGGCTTCTATTTCACTTCAGAACACCCGTTTGAGCTTAACGAGAGGTTGGAATGCGAATTGATCGTCCAGGGTGAAGAGACGGGCTACCCCCCGGAGATCGACGTGGTCCTCCGAGGTAAAGTAGAAGTCGTGCGTATTGTGCCAAAGGGACCAAGACAAGGGTTTGGTATCGCCTGCCGGCTGGAGGACTATACCGTCGATCGGGAGATTCCCGCAAACTCTGCGATCGAGGACCTTTTCGTGGAGACACCAAAAGCCCAGGCTTCGCTCCAGCCGGTAAACACGGCCAAACGACGATTCTTGGTATCGGAGGAATCTTAGCCAGCGCGGCCCCGTCGATTTTGGCACAGATTGTCCAAACTAGAACAACCTCCGACAAGCTGAGCGCGAGCCATTTATCGCATGGGGCCGAACGGTGCCGCGGATGTGACATCCTGTTCTCATCGACCACTAGGTCGGCATGAGAGGAGCGTTTGTTGGTCCCGTGGTCAATTATCACGCGCTAAGGAGCAAGCGGCTGTTAAGTGCAGTTTGTCTCGCAGCGGTGTGCGTCATCCTGACCCTGGGTCTGTGGCCCTTTCATTCGCCCCAAAACCAGGTCACATGGTTACGAGGCTCCAACGGCCTTTCTTTCGGAAATTCGGGGACGGTTCTCAGCCCAGCTACGTTCCAGATGCCCAGCGGAGGAGACGAGAGTTGTTGGACGATTGAGATCTGGGCACAGCCGCGCCCTTATCAAAATTCGGCTACCCTGCTGGCGTTTTATGCTCCTGAGAACCCTTACCAGCTCAGGCTGCGCCAGTCTCTCACCGATCTCCGCATTCAAGCCGAGATCCCGAATGGTCCACATAACACAGCTACCAAAAACTTTTATGTGCCGGAGGTGTTCCGTCGCGCAAGGCCGGTCTTCATAACGATCACTTCTGGCGAGCAAGGAACGAAAGTATATGTCGCTGGCAGGTTTGCGGGAAAGGACTCGGCGCTGCGGATTCCGAAGAACGCTTTCACAGGCCAAATCCTGTTGGGTGACTCCCCTTTGCAACCCGATAGCTGGGCAGGCCAGATCCGTGGCGTTGGGATTTATGATGCCGAGCTAAACGCATCGCAGGCTTTTCAACACTACGATACATGGACGAAAAATGGACGGCCCGAAGTTAGTGCGCAAGAACACAATGTTGCACTATATCTTTTTGATGAACACACGGGTAGGATCGTTCATAACCAGGTCAAATCAGGTATCGACCTGTATATTCCGGAAAGATACATGGTCGTGAACAAGATCTTCATGGAGCCCTTGTGGAAGGAGTTTAGCATGTCTCGCAGTTACTGGTCCGCAGTACTCAAGAACATTGTCGGCTTCATTCCTCTCGGCTTTTGCTTTTATGCCTACGCTTCAGCGCTGCAGATCAAGCGTGCGACACTTTTGACTGTCTTTCTTGGAGGCGTCGTCAGTGTCACCATCGAGATTTTGCAGGCGTACCTTCCGACCCGGGACTCCGGCATGACAGACATCATCACGAACACCCTGGGAACATGGGGTGGCGTGCTGCTTTACCAGAGAGTCTCTCGATGCCGGTTGGTTACGGCAAAAACCCCTATCCGTTAATGCGGGATAGCGTTTTGCGCCACGGACGTCGCCTTCTGAATCGCCAGCGTTACCGCGTTACTCCGAACCACCGTGCCGTCGAGCATAGTCACCTGGATATAGAGAGAAACGGCCGGCCCAGTGGGGACACCCTGCGGCAACTGAGCGTTGATCTGATCCAATCCCACCCTCCCCGGAGCGAGTGTCGAGAGATCAGGATCTATTTCGATGCCTCCAATAACCACCGTAATCTTGTTCTTCAGCAGAATCAGGGGATCCGCTGGCGCCAGTGTTCCTATGGGCACGACACCTTGGGCTTCTCCGAGGCCGGTCGCATAGATAGTCAGACTCTCTCCCGGAAGTGCTGGTCGGCTCGCCGTGCCCGTCGTATTGGGCATCGCGAGCTCGTTCGTGGATGTAATCAGGATCACCCCTTGGTTTGCGCCACTCGCGTTCGTACCGTTCAAGGTGAACAAATCCGGAGCCGCAGCTAACATTGTGCTGTGAACAGGCGGCAGGAGTACGCCATTAGCTTTTACTACTGTGATCTCTAGCGGTGAGCCCTGGGGCAGAAGAGGACATTGAAAGTTGATCTGTGAAGTTGAGGCAAACACCAGTGGCACCGGGTCGCCGTTGATCTTGACCTGCACTCCCGCCAATTTTGTGGGTAGCGGATAAGACGTTGCGCTTTGCGGTTCCTGCCCCGTGAAACCCGTGCCGAAAAGGGTCACTAGCCCGCCGGGGCTACAGGTCTTTCCCGCCACGCCAGTGGCCGAGCTTGACATAGTAACCGCATTTGCCGCCGACGGCGCTGCCTGGACTTGGCTTTGCGTTAAAGGTTGGGCGGCCGTTACCGCGGACGTGACTACTGTAACCGTCGAGGTTTGTGTGCCGGTTGCCACTGCTTGGCCCAGTATCTCGGAAATACTGAAGTTGTAAGCATCGCTTGTCGGAGCGGAGTCGTTCATGGTCACGCTGGTACCGCTGAGCGCAGTCGGACCGCTTAGACTCTGAACCCAATACGTTCCAGCATTTGACGCCAGGTACTGATGTACCAGGTATTGACCGGCTGCCGCTGTTCGGGCGATGGCTCTCTGGGGATCGACTCCGACCCCAATCACCAATGAATTATTGCGCGTTGTGACCAACGATGCCTTGGGTGCGCCCGTTGATGCGTTTCCTGTGCCGACCGCGCCGATGGCCCCGGAACCATTTGTGCCTGTAGTGTCGACGCCAACGAAGCTTATTATTGTCATCGAGGATGTGACTTCTTGCGAGAGAGTCGCAGTCACCGACGTGTTGCTAAGTTGCGTCGGCGCAAAGGCCCGCCAGATTTCAGCGGTACCCTTCTGGGTGCGAGTTCTGTTGACAAGCACCCACGTAAGGCCCGCCCCGGAGATGCTCCTAACGCTAGTGTTCGTTCCGAATTTGTAATCCGCTGCGACGAGAGCGAGAAGCAACTCATTTCCATTGCTGGTAGAGAAAGCCGGTGATGTGACCTTGGAACTTGCCTTTGATTGGTCCTTCCATACTTGTGTATCGATGGCGGGTGATCCGTACGTTTGAACTGCCGTGAAATTAATCCCCGTAATATTTGCTCCGTTGACTGAGACAGACTGGTTGGAGGGGCTGAACGTGAACCCATTCTTGCTCGAAGCGACTGTATAGGAGCCATTCAGCAGCCCACTGAAGGTGTAGTTTCCCGAAGAATCCGCAGCGACCGCTGCGCTGCCAGCTCCGCTTAGCGTTACCGTGGCGCCGTTGCCCACCGTGGCGGGACTAACCGTGCCGGAGATGGTCCGACGGGGGGCTACCAGACCTAACGAGAAGGTCCGCGAAGTGCCGTTGGCGCTGGCTGTCAGCACTGCGGTCTGATCGGCGGTCACCGATGCGACGGCTGCGGCGAATCCGATCGTGGTGGCTCCGCCAGTGGCCGTCACGCTCGCCGGGACGGTCGCATTGGCGTTATTGCTGGATAATGCCACCGCTAGTCCGCCGCTCGGGGCGGCTCCGCTCAGCGTCACCGTGCATGCCGAGGTTCCCGGAGCGTTCACGCTCGCCGGGTTACAAGCTACACTGCTCGGCGTTACGAGTGTGGGTTGAATCACAGTGATCGTCCCACCCGTAGCGGTTGAGGAAATCCCGTTTCCTCCGGAGTCGGCAGCCATTAGGCCGCTTAACGTGATCGGTATGCTCGTGCTTAGGCTGCCCGGGGAGATCGTAAATGTGGCACTGGCTACGGTTCCGTTAGGAATTACATTGGTGGTCAGGTCGAACATCAAACATGTAGTAGACCCAGCGGTGCTAGAACACGATGCGCTCTTTGGACCGCCCGCCACGGTCGCAGCTGTGATATCTGCCGGGTAGTTCATAGTCCACTCTAGGCTGGTCGGGAGCGCTCCTCCGGTTGCTGTCATGGACAGGGCCAGCGTCGCAGTCGAACCAGGCGTCGTGCTCTCGGAGCCTAAAGACAGTGTCACCTGCTGTGCAATCACAGGGCTTATTCCTGCCAGAAGTCCAGTTATAAGCAAAGCCAATCTTAGCGGCGAGTAGTACCGCGCACCGACAATGTACATGACGCAGCCATCGTCAGTACCAGATTTTACGGAGAGATGGGAGTTGCACGTACACCGCAGTACGAGAGGCGTATGACCGAGTCGTATTGCCTGCCCGGTGCTGGGGTTGGACCCGAGGTTTCAGGGCAATGGATTCGAGGACGCCGGGGAAGGAAGATTGAATGGGATCTCGATGACGACTTCTACGTCGATGGGGACTCCATTGCGCGTCGCGGGCTTGAACTCCCACGACGCTACGTCTTGGGTGGCGGCGTGTTCCACTGCTGGCCCAGCATTTGTGACCAGCGCAACGTTACTCAGTTTGCCATCCTTGCCCACAATTGCGGCCACTTGGATACGTTGCCGCACTCGATTGCCGGCTGCCGTCTCTTCGATCGCCTCAAGCTTTCGAAACGGCATGGGGGCGTACATCAGTGGAGTCTCGCCGGGACGTGGATCGCGCTCGGCAAACCAGACAATCCAGTCACCGCTATACATCGGCATGTTTTCAATTGGTATTACGATGGTATAGACGTTGCGGCCCCCGAAGCGGGCATCGACCGCTGCGGGAATGGTTCTGCTGGCGGATCTTAGGGGAACAGACAAAGTTGAATGTGGTAAGTTCCGCACCCGCTCCTCATACAGTATGGTCTTCCTCGCTGGCTTGTCTTCCGGGATCTTAACGGCAGTGTTTCCGGGATCTCGAATACTCAGATTTGGCACTATCAACGCGGTTGACGACGCTTCGCCGGTAGCTGCCGGTCCCTGATTCGGAGCCTTCGAAAATTGACCCGGGCGCTCCCCTTCAGGGAGAGTTCGATTTGGATTTTTGGATGGATCCAGGTTTGCGATGGCGGCGTCGACATTCGCATTCCCATTGGTCGTTGTGGGTACCGGCGGTGCGTCCGGGCGGGGAGCCGCGATTCTTGAGAGCGTCGAAATACCGCCGATTGCAGGAGGTGGTGCAGGTACGGATGCAGGGTTGATGGAGGGCGCCAATGCATCGACCGTAGGAAGCGGCACCGGCAGCTTGGGTTGGCGATTGATCGGCGGAGGCACAAAGGCCTTCGGTGGAATTGGCGCCGGCTTTGGAGGTGGCGGGAGCGTGGGAAGGGAAGTCGCGTTCCTGGCCACTAAATCGGGTACGGACACATCCCGTGGAAGTAAGATCTTGGGAGCCGGCACGAAAATAGATTGCTTTTTTGAAATGGGCTTAGGCGAGGTGGCGATAATGGCCTGCTTCGATACCTCAATCCCGCGAGGCGTCTGAGATCGGCCGAGCTTCTCGACGGGTGCAACTTCTGGCAACACTTTGCGCAAGTCGTAGAAAATGATTTTGTGCTCTTTCGGCTTGACTAGTTCGTCGTACACGGGCCTTGACGGCGGCCCCGGAAAACTGGAAATAAAGGCAAGGAACGCGATTACTGCGCAGTGAACCCCGAGGGAATAGACAAAGGAATACGGACGAACCGGATAGCCTCGAATCTTTGCGGGCATTGACACTGGAACCAAAGGCCCCCAGCGAGATTACGGTAATGTTGCCTGAACAATGTTTGAAGATCCCAGTTCATTGTTCACGTTCACAGAAACGGAAGCGAGCGCACTCAGCACCGGGGCGCCTGAGGGCAGCGTGCCTTGGAACGTAAACGGTACAGTGATGGTGAACTGGCCGCCAAACGCTTGCGAAGCGGTACTCTGAAACCAAACGTTCCCGACCGTCTGGATATTGATGGTGAACTGCGATTGTGCCATGACAAAGCCAGGAACGGTCGCAAATTGGACCGTCCACGTAGTGAGTGTGCGCGTTGTCGCGTAGCCTGTCACGACGATCGAAAAACCGTTTGCCGTCTCACCGGTGAGTTGGATGCCGATCAATGTCGGAGCCGCCGGAGCCACCGCGACCTGGAGTGTGGCCGGCGGAGCCGGGGTTAAATCCACTTGACCGGTTTGAGTTGCAAAGGAAGGCGTGAAGGTAATAGTGCTGGCAACTGTACCGGTTTGAAAACCGATTGCCGTGCCTAAACTGCCGAACACCGCACTGGTGCTATTGGCAGGAATGACAAATGCCACGGATTGCCCCCCACTGGCAAACTGAACGGCGGGATCGTTGGGAAGGTTTCCGGAAACTGTCATTGTCAGCGTTCCAGACAATGCTACTGGATACGGGCTCGCGAGCGTGAGGTTTACTTTGGGCTGAGATCGCGGCGCGACTTGCCCGCTGACTCCGCCAATCGTGTACGCCGGCAGGACTGGGGGCGCTGTTCCTGAGGCAATCAGCGGAATAACAGTCGTGTCCACTTGCAGCGTTCCATTGGAAAATCCCAGCGTGGTGGGCTGGTAGAGGATTGTAAACTGGAAATCGGCTCCGGGGGCCAAGGTAACGGGGAGCGCGGGTAGCCCAATAAGCGAGAATGGACTGCCGGTCTGGCCAATACCGATGTTCGATATCACCACTGATGAAGTTCCGGCGTTCCTCACGTCGAAGACCAACTGGGCCGATTGGCTGATCGGCACCGGGCTAAACACCACCGAAGTGTTGGTTGCGTTGAGCGTAATCGTCGTACCCGATGTCACGTAGGAAAATACGAGAGGGGATGCCAGGCCGGCTCCCGTGAGCAGAAAACTGTTCGAATCGATTACTAAGGTTCCATTCGCCGTTCCGGCCTGCGCGGGAGCAAACGTCAAGACGAATGTGAGAGCCCCTCCAGGGGGCAATGTTGCCGGCAACCGCGGCGCTGTGGACACTAGAAACGCCGTCCCGCTTGTGGTGATTGTAGCGACGGCGGCATTGGCTGTTCCCGAATTTGTAACTCGAATGACCAGGTTGGCCTGATCCCCCAGTAGAGTCGTCGGAAAAGCTATGGTATTGCCAGGACTCAAGGCAGTTGGCGGGGTCGAATCTATCTGGTAAGTGAACTGAGCCGATGCCGAAATTGCAAATGCTGCCAAGAGAATAAGGCAGCGGGGGATTAGATGCCGAGTCATCTATTGCAACCCTCCGGCACCTATAAGGGGAGTCGCAGGGATAAAATACACCGACGGTGGCTCGGACGTGTCCTCAAAAGTCCACAACGGATCGGTGCTGCTCACGCGGCTTCGCAGTGCAAAGCTGTGGGTGCCAATGCGTTCTATTACGACCGGCGAAAAATCAAGAGGAACGTATGCGCTGGGTGCATGGCTAGCCGCATCAAAGGCGACCAGCAATTGGTCACTGCCTCCGGCAACGTATAAGACTGGTTGCTGCATCGCGCCACGCGCAGGAATTAGGGCAATTGGATTCAGCAATCCACTGAGCGCCCAAGATTGAAAGCTCAGATCGGTCAAACTCATCTCAAAGATTTGGTTGCCCGCTCCTTCGAGAGCATACAAAACCTGGCGGCTGTCGGAAATTGCCAGAGCCAGCGGCTGGGCCAGCGATAATACCGGAACCAGGCTCTGATCGCTTTGGACTTGGTAGACGCCCGCGGAACTCCCGGTGACTGCGATAAAGACAAGCGCTCCCGTGCGGTCTGAAGCAACTGCAGAAAGGGAGCCTCCTAAGGGCGCGACACTAATGGGAGTATTCACGACCGCTTGCGTGGGAAGCCCTGTTACTACTTGAAGCCAATTTCCTGTTCGCGAATACAGAACCGCGACAGTGCCGTCACCGGACCAAGCGACGCCTTCCGGTAAGGTACAAGAATCCGAAATCATTGCGCTCGAGGGCTGGGCAGAATCCAGACCAGAAACCAGGAGGCATTGTCCACTCTGGTACGCGATGCCATAGTTTTGCCGCGGGGCCACCGCCCCAAAATCGAACCCACTGAGCAGGACCGATCCCAGAGATGCGGCTCCGAGCGCTCCCGATATCGCCCGAAAGCTCTGAGTAGGAGCATCGAACACGAATCCTTCGACTGGACCGCTGAGGGGTGAATGCTGGGCGAGAAGTAAACCCATGGACAGAGCCAACGGAAAAACGACAGACGTCCGGAACATGAGCTACGGTGCTCCTCCGATCGTGGGGAAACCCGGTACAGCTGTGATAGTGACGGTATTATTGGAAGTGTTTCCACTGCTTCGGGTCACAAGAATAACAACCGCAACTACCGCAGCGGCACCAGCGATCACCCCAATCTTGGTCCACTTGGAAGACCATAGGCTCTTGTGTTTCTTTTTTCCGTCGTCCGTGAGAGTGGTTACGTTCGTCATGGAAAGATTTGCGGTTCCAAATTCGGTGCCCCGGGAAGCCGTCACTTGAATCTGAAAGCGTCCCGCCGTGCCGTTTGCTGTCCAGCCGATAGCAGCGGCCTGACCATCAGCGTTAGTCCTGGTCGTGGTGGAGTTCCTTTGATCCGGAAAAATCACACCAGGACCCGTTAGCGGGAAACGAAATGTTACATCGGCACCTTCAACAGGCCTGCTCGCTTGATCCAGCACTTGAACGACAAGAGGAGCCATAATCTTGCGCTGCAGATCATTCAGTTCGCCATCGCCCGCAAGTGGAACTATTTTGAGGCTTTGCGTGGTGGGCGCAGGACCCAATGGAACAGCGGGTACCTGCGACTGCGCCACAACGGTCGATGGCAATGCCAGAAGCAGCACCAAAAACTGAGTTAATGAGCGATTCGCCAGTTGATACGTTCTATGTAAAGAATATTTCATCGGCGTAGGAGAGTTGGGTCAAAGGTCACCGAATGAGAAGGGTAACAAGAATGTAAGGTAGCGACGCAAGCATCGCCGTACCAACCGGCACCAGCACGCTTCGTCTCGTGTCTCTTGCGACAAAGACCACATCATTGGGCTGTAGCGGAAAATCCACATCCTTACCCTCGAATACCCTCTTGAGATCTATGTTGATCTCGGCTCTCCGATTAGTGCCTAAAACCGGGCGAAGAACGCGAACTTTATCGCGAATGGCAAATTGCGTGAAACCGCCTGCTTCCGTCAAGGCTTGAGCCACTGAGATTGAGCTGCGGTCGCCAAGTTCAATTGCCGAAACCTTCGCCACTTCCCCACTCACGTAAATCCGCTCCGCGCGTTCGACACTGACGACGTCGTACGATTGCAGAACGATATCCTCTGCCGGATTGATCTCTTGTGTAAGACTGTCCAAACTTACCTCAAGTGTGCTCACTTTTCTGGCGGGATCCACTATGGCGTTCGGCGAGGGAATCGGTCCGTACTCTGCCCGTCGAGTGACCTTGATTCTCTGGCTTGCGTTCGGTTGAGTTCCTCCCACGGCGGTGAGCATCTCGACAAGCGTTCGCCGGCCCTGCAATGGGTAAATACCGGGAGCCTTGAAATCACCCACAAAAAAGACAGGCTCGCTGCGGAATTGGGTAACCGTGATACTCACTAAAGGTTGGCGGATGTACTCGCGGAGTCTATTTGTAACCTCCGCCTCCAGCGCCTGAACGGTGAGACCCTCCGCTTTGACTCGGCCAGCCAGGGGCAAATCAATGAAGCCATCCGAAGCAATTCGGAACGGCTTTTCGTTGATCTCATCCGATTGTGGGACTCTAATCAGCATCTGATCATTTGGTCCCAGCACATAGTCCGGGCGAATCGAGACATTCCCCTGCAAAGGTTGGTTTTGCTGGGCTAAGCCTCCAGGCGGTTGGATTTGGCCAAAGCCGGCAATGCTCATGATCGCCAGGGGCGCAGCAAGTCTGAATCTCATCATTCTTTTATTCATCGGAGGCTGGGAGTTATTCATCGGAGGCTGGGAGTTCTAGAAAGTGTTTCAGCGTTAGAGGTCAGAGGACCGCTGATACGTGACGCACTTATAGGTCTTACCCAGGCTCTATCGACTTCGGTAGACACCGACCGTTGCAGCATCTGAACCGAAACCACGAGGCGAAACGTTTTCTTGATTTGTTGGAGAATGCCCTCCACACCAGCCAGCGGCCCCCGCTCGAGCACGACCGTCTGTCCTACGCTTAGAAACGGCCACGGCGTTACCAGAAGTCCGGAGCGAACCATCGTACGAACATGCTCGATTTCCTGATCCGGAATCGCTGCCGGCTGGCTGCCAAAACCGACAACATTCACCACCCCGGGCATCATAAGAACAGGCAGGCGATCGTCAGGGTTCAAGCGGCAAAATACATAACCCGGGAAGAGGAATTGCTCCAAAGTCTTTTTTCGGTCAGACCATTGGCGTTCCGCCTTGTAGGCTGGGCAAAACTCCTCATAGCCTTGCTCGCGCAGGTGCATAGCTGCGACCCGCTCATGGTTAGAACGGACCCGCAGCGCGTACCAGGGCTGACTTTGACCGACCAGTGGCATTTTGGGATTTTGAACAATCATTGCCGTAAAATTCACCCGTCTAAGAGACGCCCCTCATAAAGCGTTAAGCGAAGTCCTAGAATGACTGAAACTATTGATACTTGTCAATGGTTCATACGTAATGGACTATCGGTTTGCTCGATGGGATGTGCGGTCTCCTTCCCGTCTCTTCGTAATGTCCTCATCCGCTGCCCGCGCCGGGACAGAAGAGAATGGCCAGGTACATGCTCGTTAAAAAATTATGGAAAATGACACCGCTTTGTTTTCCCAAGATTACAAAACTGCCGCCCTCGCGCTGACGATGGCCGTAGCTGATATGACGAAAGCCCTGGATACTCCTGAATTTAAAGAGGCTTTCTGGAGAGTCCAAGAGGCCAGTGAACATCTCAAACGGCTAAGAGCAGCCATGGACCGCTCGGCAAACTTCGAGAGAAATTTTTACAGTCTTGTGTCATCCTAAAGGCTTGGACTGCATCGTAGCGGCTCTTTCGAGACGACTGGGGTCGGTGTCTCGCGAACTCCTGGCACGTTTGGAAGGGTTAGCACTGCACTAAAAAGTTGTCTACGGACGGAACCTGAGTTCTCTCATACCGGAAAATATTTCTGCATTTTCCCACTCATCGGCATATTTTACCAAACGATGAAGTCGGTCTTGGCATTCTCGACTCTTTGGAGTGGAGAGCGGCTCAGGGACGCCCTTTGGTAATCTTGGCAAGCATCGCTTGCGCATCGGCGGCATAAGGGGGATAGAGACGATTCTTCAATGCCTGCTGCAGTGCCCGCTCCCCAGGCTGCCGACGCCCGGCCGCCATATACGTCATACCCAGATGGTAAAGGAAGATGGGATTCCCAGGATCTTTCCCGACTGCTTCTTTGAGCTGAACAAGTCCCGTTTCCGGCGATCCAAGTTTGTAGTATGCCCATCCGAGAATATCGTTCGCGGCCCCCGAGTTGGGCAACCTCTGCTTGGCCATTTGCGCCAAATTAAGAGCGATATTTACGTCGCCCCCGTGTTCTAGATAGAGAAATGCGAGTTGAGCCGCAGCGGCGGGAGAAGATGGATCGATCTGATGCGCCTTCTCGCAGAGTTTTTTCGCCTCGTCCCAATTCCCTTGCCTCTGGTAAAGGCTAGCGAGCGCCAGGTAATTCGCAACGGCGCGCGGATTGGCATCAATCGCGCTCCGGTAATCGGACTGCGCTTTCTCGATGGAACCCCTTGAATAATCGATGTTGGCGAGGAGCGTGCGCCCGCCGGGAACCATCGGATCGAGGGCCATTGCCCGCTTCAAGCTTGCTTCCGATCGGTCTAGGTCTTTCAAGTCAAAATAGGCGACCGCCAGCAGAAAGTGAAGACCACCGCTCTCGGGATGTTGCTGAATCAATTTGGTAAGACGCTGTACGGCCTCCTGGCTCCTCCCCTGAAGGGAGTAAAGCTTGAGCATCGTTGACAAGGCAGTCAAAGAAGTCGGATCGCGCTGCAACGCTTCCTCAATGTGCGCCTGCGTTTGCTGGGCGTCCCCTCCGGCGAGAGAAGCCTCGGCGCTTGCTACATAAGGTTGCGGCAAATTCGGGTTCGCCTTGACAGATTGCGTCGCCAATCGATTGGCCTTTTCGTAGTCGCCTTCTCGCGCGTTAATGGTAGCTGAGGCGCTGCTCGCCTCTGCCATTGCCGGATTCAATTCAAGGGCGCGTGAAAATGATCCTTTGGCCAATCCTGACAAACCTGCAGCCTCCTGCGCTACCCCCAGGAAATAGTAACTTCGGGCGGATTTGGGATCGACGTTTATGGCTTGCTCGATCTCAGCAATTGCCTGCTGGGGTTTTCCTTTTCGAAGAAGGATCCTGCCGTTTGACAACCGTGCAGCCGGATCTGTTGGCCTGGTGCGCAGCACCTCCGTATTAAGGGTTTCTGCCTCAGCGAGTTGGTTGAGATCGATCAGGTTCTCAATCAACAGTGCATTGACGCCGGCGTCCTTCGGCTTGCTAGCCAGTAGCGACCGTAACTCGCCGACCGCCTTTGGTTTTTGGCCGGTCGAAGCATAGAACAGCGCCAAAGCCTGATAAACTTGCGGATCATCCGGCGCTATGGTTTTTAATTCCCGATAGACTTTTTCGGCATCGTCAAATTTGCCACTCAGAGTGTAGATCCTTCCCAGAAAGACTCTGGGGGGTACCGCTCGCGAATCCAGCGCGGAGGCAGCGTGCATCTCGCCAACTGCGTCCGCCATTCTGCGCTGAAAAAAGTAGAATTGGCCCAAATTGACGTGCGCCTCGACAGATCGCGGGTTTACCTCAATTGCCTTCTTGTAGGCGCCTTCCGCATCAGATGGCTGCCCTGCGGAGAGGTAAACGGCTCCCAAAGCGGCGCCATACTCGACACGTTTAGGATCCGACTGGATGGCTTTTTTGATTTCCTGAATCGCGTTTGGGAAATCGTGCACAGCCTGATACCGCAGGCCCAAAATCGCATGAGCCTGAGCATTCTGAGGATCGGCTTTGAGCACCGCTCGCATTAACGAATCGGCTTGCTCGTACTGCCGCTGGGTAATGAGCAGGGGGGCCAGTTCCATCTTCGGCCCCGAGTTCTGGGGCGCGAGTTTGACTGTCTCTTGAAGTTCGCGCAGCGCGTCGCCGGTGGCGTTCAAGCGGAGATAAGCGTGAGCGAGTTGAAGGTGAGCCTCTGCAAACTTAGTATCGATCTCAATCGCATTTCTGAACTCGATGACTGCTTCCTGGTATTTGCCCTGATCGAAGTACTTTTTACCGCTTTGAAAGTATCCTTGCTTCCTGACGCTCGGATCGCTGGAGCAAGCTGCCAATGCAAGCAGGCTCAGGGCTAATAAATGCCGCTTATTGGTCACTATCTTCATCATTTTTCTCACCGTTATCTTGCCACCGGGCTTCCTGCGTCCGACCTGGAGCCAGTATACAAGGAATATTGCGAGGAAAACAAAATCCGCAAGATCAAGTACTATCAGTACTCAATCCCTACCGTATTCGCAAATGGGGCGCGTAATCGAGCCGGCGCAGTTTCCTTGTTGGATAGTACGACATAGTACGAAGACTCTCGATTCAGGGATTTACAGGCAGATGTATTCTGTGTTAACTTTACATTCGAGCTAGGGGATTTATGACTGTTCGGAGGAGCAGAACTTGAAACGTAAACTACTATCACTAGGCACCGCACTCTTCTTAAGTTCGGTGGGCGCTAATCTTGCGTGGGCGGCTAACTTTCAGCTGTCCTCCGCTGGCAATAACATAGTTCTGGATGGCGTGTACATAAGCCCTTACACGGCTTTGATCAACGGTGTATCCACAACGGTAATCTGCGATGACTTCGCCGATGAGGTCTCGATTGGCGAGACTTGGCAGGCAACGGTTTCCACGGTAGCGAGCTTGAGTCCTAATGTTAAGTGGGCGACCGACTCGGACCCCCTCGTTCAACCCTACCCTTATAATGAGCAGCAGTCGTACAACGAAGCAGCGTGGCTTACTGGGCAGCTACTCGCCACTTCTGACCCTACCCAGATGGGTGAAATTTCCTACGCGATCTGGGCCGTTTTTGATCCGACGGGCGTACAAAATTGGTTGAATTCGTATCATGACACCACCACCTACAATGCGATCTGGGGTTCCGGCGGATTACTGAGTCAAGCCGCGTCGCAGACGTACTATCCTGGTGAGTTCTCGAACGTGTCGGTTTATACGCCGATGACGGGAACCCAAAGCTGCTGCGGGCCACCGCAGGAGTTCTTGGCTGTGCAGACTGTGAGAACAGATGAAGCCTCGACGATCGCGACTTTTGGGTTCGACTTCACCTGCCTGGCGGTACTGTTGTACTTCTTCCGTCGGCGCCTCTCCGCTAAACTCAACTAGCCGATTCGCAGCCTTTGCAATCCAAGACTCCCGCAGATTTATCTGCGAGAGTCTTGTTGCTTTTTAGGAGCCCATGCGAAGCCATTTTTTGAGCAGGGAAGGTCTGGAATCTTCCCAAAAGCTGGGAACACTATGCTGAGTGGGAGAGTCCACTGCGACAGGACCGGGCTGCGGAACGGCTTGCAGCGTCGGAGCAAGCACCGGGATAGGTCTTAGTCGAGCCTTGACCGCTGGAGTTGGCAGATCAAGTTCCGAGCATGCCTCGCGGACTTGCTGAACGTCCACGGTTTGACTCACCTCTGAAAATGCGATCAACAATGCATTATCGCAGATGGCATTGATCAATCTCGGGATCCCATGCGACCAGCCAGCGATGGCGTCAATTGCCTGGTCAGTGAATGGCATGGGATCCGCCCCGCCAGCCTTACCCCATCTGAATTGAACATATTGGTCAACGCCATCGCGATCCAGCCTGTGCAGCGTCATCCGAAGCGCCATCCGCTGCTTCAACTGCCATAGTTCAGGAAGGTTAAGCCGTTCATTCAGTTCGTCCTGGCCCACCAATACGATCTGCAGCAGCTTATGGTCGGCCGCCTCAAAGTTGCCTAGCAGCCGGATCTCCTCAAGCAAGTCGGCGCTTAACTTATGGGCCTCGTCCACAATCAAGGCTGAAACCTTCCCGTCTTCATCGGAACTGACCAGAAAATCCTGCAACATCCTCAACCGCTGAGCCTTACTCTCGGGAATCTGCTTGAACCCGAAGTTGAGCATCACCATTTCCATGAACTCGGGAGCCGTCAAAATCGGGTTCAAAATCACGCTGGATTGTACATTGGCATCGATCAGGAGATGGGACATAGCCCCCAGAGCTGTTGTTTTCCCCAGTCCTGCTTCACCGGTTAACACCAGATATCCCTTGCGTGACAATACCCCGAACACCAAGCCGCTGATGGCGTCGGCGTGCTGGCCAACCAGATGTACGCAGTTCGGATCAGGCACTATCGAAAACGGCGTCTTTGTCAACCGGAAGAATTTCTCGTACATTTTTTTGCTTATGATTCAAATGTCATGAATCAGGACCAACTTGCATTGAAACCGGCGACGCGTTTCGGAGCGCC
This sequence comes from Bryobacterales bacterium, assembly GCA_963745995.1. Lineage (GTDB taxonomy): Bacteria > Acidobacteriota > Terriglobia > Bryobacterales > Bryobacteraceae > Palsa-187. The sequence continues at coordinate 879,813 of CAVUZF010000002.1, read as the reverse complement.
TTAATCTTCTATGCGCAGTGTACTCTGTTTCCAGAGTAGCCGCGCCTCGCCTGCGGATGCAAGTAACAATCCAAGCCTTGAACAGGCAGGAGGATCGGTCCGGTAATCCGAGAATGAGAAATGGGACCGAACTCTGATTGAAGTTCTATCATGGAGAATACGGTATGGAATCAAACCCTGTGCAATTGCTAACCGATTCGTTGATTCAGTCCTTGGTAGAGAAGGCCAAGTATTCCCCTAGGCTGCGCACGAACCACAATTTTCATGCCGGCCCGGAGGACAACCCGCATCGTTTCCTCAATGTCTTTGGCTACGGCACATACGTAATGCCTCACCGTCACAAGAATCCGCCCAAGGCCGAGTCTTTCATTGTCTTGGAGGGTTATCTGGCTATGTTCCTTTTCAAGGACGACGGAGCCCTTGACAAGACTGTCATTCTCGGCTCGGGACCACTCCCGCAGAGGATTCCTGTTTCCGCGGCTGAGAGTCAAGTCGCGCGTGGGATCGACCTCGCCCCAGGCATCTGGCACAGTATGACTTCCTTGACGCCATATGCGGTGTGCTACGAAGTAAAGCCTGGCCCATGGAATCCAAGCACCGACAAGGAGTTTGCTCCTTGGGCGCCGCCCGAAGGGGACGCGGCAGCCTCGGATTACCTTCAGGGACTCCTTCGCTGAACCTGTTCTAGTGAGCAAGGAATGGCCTCGCCCGCGCGTGTGTTCCGAAACGGTTACGGCTTGCGCCCCGTCTAACCGCGCGGTTTGCTGAGAACGTCCTTGACCTTTTCGAGCAGCTCGGCGGCGCTGTAGGGCTTGGGGAAAACCTCAATGTGCTCCAATTCCGCGCGGTAACTCAGGCGCTGGTCGTCGAGCAGTCCGCCTACCATCAGGACCCTCATTTTCGGGCACTTGCCGCGCAGGTAGACGGCGGCATCGTGGCCCGGCAATCCTTGGATATAAGTACGAGTCAGCAAAAGATCAGGCTGGCTGTGCTTCAAGCGGTCGACCGCCTGCCCCAAGTCCCCGGTGGACAGCACCGAATAACCGGCGCGTTCTAAGGTCTCCTGAAGAACCGAGCGCACGACCGGATCGGAGACCAATAGCAGGATGGTTGTCTTCAGTAAGGAATTGTCCACGATTGCATTATCGCAACCGGCTCTCATCGTCGGTGCGACTATATAAATGGATTGATGACGTCCGCCACGATACCCTCCACACTGGCCCGTCCGGGCGCAGCGCCTTTTTGGTTTGCGGTCCTTCTCACGGGCGCGGGCACCGGTCTCGCCGCTGCGGCGCTTACGAGGCTGCTCGAATTGGTGCAGCGCGCGGTGTGGGGCGGCACCGGCACGAATTTGTTGGAAGCGGCCCAGCAGGCGTCTGCGTGGCGGCATGTTCTAGTGCTGATCGGCGCGGGTGTGGTTACCGGTGCAGGGCAGCTCCTCTTAAGGCACTTGTCGAGCGCCAATGGCATCGACACCACGGCCGCGATTTGGTTTTATGCCGGGCGGATGCCTGCTTGGCGCACCTTGGGCAGCGCCGTGTTGTCGGTGATTATCGTTGGCATGGGCGTATCGCTCGGACGCGAGGGCGCGCCCAAGCAAGCCGGCGCTGTGTTCGCCAATTTCTTTGCCGATCGCCTGCGTTTATCCGATGAGCAACGCCGCTTGTTGGTGGCCTGTGGAGCGGGAGCCGGGATGAGCGCGGCTTACGGCGTGCCTTTGGGCGGTGCCCTCTTTTCTCTGGAAGTCATGCGCGGAGTACTGGCGCTGCGCTATGTGCTGCCGGCTCTTTTCGCGTCACTGGTGGCCACGGCCGTTTCCTGGATAGCGTTGCCCGATGTGCCCACGTACGTGATTCCGGCTTACGGCAGTTCCACTTCGTGCCTGGTGTGGGCGCTAATCGCCGGTCCCATCGCAGGACTGGCATCGGTGGGCTACGTTCGGGCGATTACATGGGCAGATCGCAGCAAACCGCAGGGATGGCATAGGCTGGTGCGGCCGTTACTGGGATTGGGACTGCTGGGCGCGGTCTCGATCGAGTTCCCGCAATTGCTGGGCAACGGCAGGGACGTATCGCAACTCGCGTTTACGAACCAAGTGGCGCCAGCTCTGCTAATGCTTTTGCTACTCCTCAAGCCCGCCGCTACCGTGCTGTGCGTCAGCAGCGGCGCCCCCGGTGGATTGTTCACGCCGTCGCTGACTGTCGGTGCGTTACTGGGAGCTGTACTGGGGCACGCCTGGTCCTGGCTCTGGCCCGGTGCTCCCCTTGGATTATTCGCCCTGCTGGGTGCGGCCGCTGTTCTAGCCGCCACTACGCAAGGCCCCATCTCCACCGTGGTGCTGATGATGGAACTGACCGGCCGGGACCGCTCCTTCATCCTGCCGATGTTGCTCGCGGTCGCCACCGCCACCTTGGTGGCGCGGACCATCGAACCCCGCTCGATCTACGACGCCCGTCTGACCGATGAAGAGATCGCGGCCCGCCAGAAGATGCGCGAACTGCCACCGCGGTAACTAATTGGTTCGCTGCGCGGATTCGCGATGCAGAGCGTGTTCAAACTTGGCGGCGGCCGCCGGAGTCTTGAAATCGCCCGTCAGGATTTCACGGTTGGTTGAGGGGTGGCCGTAAAGTTCGCGGTTCGTATCCTCATCCGGACGCAGCGTGGCGCCTTCAAGCGAAATACCCGCGAATAAACCGCGTGCCCGCGAGTAGGACAGCATTTCCGCGTGCAACATTGCGTCGGTCTGCGCAGTCGCGTCACGGCCCACCGGGCCTGCTGCCGCCGTCGCTTCTCCGCCGATTGTGAATTTATCCGAGAGAAGGTGCTTCATCCCGCCGTCGTTCATTACCAGCAGAATGATGTCGGTTTCCGACGCCCCAATCTGAAAGCCGACGCTGCCGCCTTCGACGCGCATCGCCGCCGGAGCGCTCCAGCCGGAACCGCCGTGGCGGCGGCATACCGCGAAACCGCGGCCGTATTTCGCGCCGAAGATGAATCCGGCCTTTTTCATGCCTGGCACCACTACCACACAGTGTGCCTTGTCCAGAAGATCCTGGGGAATACCTTTGTCGGCGGCGTGCATCATATCGGTTAGTGTGTCGGCGGAGGCGTCCAGCCGGTCGTCGACCTTAATTTCTCTATCGGCCGCGAAAGCGGCGCTACTCATGGTGCCGGCTATTGCCAGAACGGTTACGAGGGTTTTGCGCATCGAGAGAACTCCTATTCAGCTCTGAATAGAGCACCGGGGGGCCCAATTCGCAAAAGGCTTGAGAGGAAAGGGTTAGCCGGTCCAAACGGCGTTGGGCAGGCGCTGGATCCAGCATTTGTTGACCATATGTGGCCGTTTGGCCTCAAGTGGTCACGTTTTACCCGATGCCGCGCGCTGAGAACGGCTGTGAACTGTCGGGTCACCCAGATATCCCTGACTGCGCCCGGGACGCTCTCAGGCCGCCTGAGGCTTCTTAGCGCGGTCTAAAAACGAAAATGCCCACCCGAAGGTGAGCATTTCGTGACCTCTGTTCTTCACAGAGGGATGTACATGGGAGAATCAGATTCGACGGCTTCGCAACCGCCAAAACCTGTGTGTGATTGGATCTTAGGATTTCGCACCAACGAAGTCAAGTAAAAAAGTCCCGGCCAGAAATGCTCTCGGAACTATCTTGATCCAAAGGGTTTAGCGAAAACGACTCCGCCCAGGCTGTTGTGCAAAACTTGTGGGAAAAGCCCTCCGATGATTCCCTATTTTGCGTCTAAGGGCCCGGAATCTTGAGGCTTACTCTTTGCTGGGAGCCGCCTTAATGTCGATTCCCAGCACGATCATGGCAGGCGTCACTTCTTTCTGCCACATTTTTCTTGACATAATTCGGTAGCCGGCGAATCCTACTCCGCCGACGATGCATAGAGCTAGAACTACCCCGGCCAGCACGAAGATGTTTAGAATCATCTTCGCAAAGCCCTTGACCTCACTTTGCGGAGTGGTTTCGTTCACTGTCACGTCGGCCTGATAATTGATTTTTCCCAGGATGCGCTCGGCCGCGTCTGGGTCGGGAGGGTTCAGGGTGGCCACTACTAGGGGGCCGGTGCGCTTGACGACCGCACCCGGAATTTTCTGGAATTCCACAGCTTGTTCACGCGCCATTGACGGGGTAGGGTAATTGAAAATGATTAGATCCAGTGGCCCTTTGGGGGTCTGGTACTTGCCGAATTGGGCTTCCGCGCCCATGCGAAAACCGGCCACCGACGGCGGGATGGAAGGCTCCACGCGCTGCAGGGACACCGGCCCCAAAATGTAGCGTTCGGAGTTGGCGATCAACCCACCCTTCGGCAGAAACGTGGATAGCGCGGGTAGCGGTGAGTTTTCCAATTTCGGCAACTGCGCGTAGAACGTGGTCAGAGCGGCCGGGTCGGGATAATCCCCGGTGAACTGGAACACATAGTTCCCGAAGGCGAAAATGATGCCGTCCGAAGTCCGCACCGCCAAGGGCGCGAAATCGGCCGATGCGGCGCCGGGAGGGCGATGGAGCTGGAATAACGCCAAGGCGCCGGTCGAATCATGCAGCCGCCAGCCGACGGCCGAAAAGTGGCGCTTGTCGGGAGCCGTGAACTCGGCGGCTTCGGTTTCTTCCAGGCCGTATTCGTCGTAGAGCGGCTGGTCTGGGATGCCGATAGTTTTCGGCGCGGATTTTTGGAAGGGTCCGATCTGGTCCGGGAAGATCGCCGCTTGGCCGAAGCGGCGCACAGTAGAAACGGCTGCGAGCGCGATTACCGGGTTCAGGCTCCGTGACATTTCTTGTACTTCTTCCCGCTTCCGCAAGGGCAAGGGTCGTTGCGTCCGACGCCTTTGTCTTTGGCGATCACCGGTTTTTGCGTCGTCGTCGAATCGCCACCGACGAATTGCAGTGCGGCCAGTTCCTTTTCCTTTTTGCGCTGGATGGTGCGCGTCAGATCCATCACGGAAGTCTGCGCGGCTTGTTGGGCGCGGCGGTGGTCTTCGCTGCCGACGCCGACGGCAGCCGGCTCAGGCTCACCCTCCAGTTCGTCCTCTTCGTCTTCCCACAACTCGGGATGCGGCACGTTGGGCACTGCGCCGGCGGCCCCGTGGTCCGTCGCCATCGCTGCGCTGCATGAAGAATAGGAAGCGGACGGCTTCGTCTTCAATGCGGTCCATCATGTCCTGGAACAGGACGAAGGATTCCTTCTTGTATTCGATCAGCGGGTCCTTCTGGCCGTAGGCCCGCATGCCGATGCCTTCTTTTAGGTGGTCCATCGACAGCAGGTGGTCTTTCCACTGGTTGTCGATGACGTTGAGCATGATCACGCGCTCCATTTCGCGCATGAGCTCGGGTCCGATCAGCTCTTCTTTCTCGGCGTAGCGCTTCAGCAGCTGGTCGTGAATAGCGGATTCAATTTCGCGGCGGTCGAGCTTCTGCAATTCCTGGGTATGGATCTTCACGCCGAACTGAGTGAGGATGTCGGATTCGAGGCTGACCCAATCGTAGGTTGACGGGTGGGTTTTTTCAGGGCAGCGCACATCGATAAACCCGGCGACGACGCCTTCGATGATTTCGAGAACGTGCGGCTTCTGGTCTTCGCCATCCAGCAGCTTATTGCGCATGCTGTAGACCGCTTGCCGCTGCTTGTTCATGACATCGTCGTACTCAAGCACGTGTTTGCGCGAAGCAAAATGCTGGGCTTCGACGGCTTTTTGCGCGGCGGCGATGCGCTTGGTGATCAGTTTGCTTTCGATCGGCACGTCCTCTTCCATGCCTAGCTTGAGCATCAGATTCTGCATGCGATGCCCGCCGAAGATGCGCATCAAGTCGTCTTGCAAAGAGAGGTAGAAGCGCGCGCTGCCGGGGTCGCCCTGGCGTCCGGCGCGGCCGCGGAGCTGGTTGTCGATGCGGCGGGATTCGTGGCGTTCCGTGCCTAAAATGTGCAGGCCGCCGAGTTCCACCACTTCATCGTGTTCTTTCTGGATCTGCGCCTGAATCTGGCTGAAGACCGCGTCCCATTCCGGACGGTTTTCGTTGTAGACGGCGTCGGGGTCCTTGTTCTCTTTGCGAAGACGCTCGCGAGTGAGGAAGTCGGCGTTGCCGCCGAGCAGGATGTCGGTTCCGCGTCCCGCCATGTTGGTCGAGACCACCACGGCGCCTTTGCGGCCCGCCTGCGCGACGATCGAAGCTTCACGCTCGTGGTTCTTGGCGTTCAGAACTTCATGGCGGACGCCCATCTTCTTCAGGATTCCCGATAGGCGTTCGGACTTTTCGACCGACACCGTGCCCACCAGCACCGGCTGGCCTTTCTTGTGCAACTCCTCGATTTCCTTGGCGGCGTTGCGGAACTTTTCTTCTTCGGTGCGATAGACCACGTCCTGCATTTCAATGCGGCGCAGCGGCTTGTTGGTGGGAATCTGCGTGACTTCGAGCTTGTAAATTTTGTCGAACTCGGCGGCTTCCGTGTCGGCCGTTCCGGTCATGCCGGCCAGCTTTTTATACATGCGGAAGTAGTTCTGAAACGTGATGGTGGCGAGCGTCTGATTCTCGCGCTGGATCTTCACGCCTTCCTTGGCTTCGACGGCCTGGTGCAGGCCGTCCGACCAGCGGCGGCCGGGCATCATGCGTCCCGTGAACTCGTCGACGATGATGACTTCGTCGTCCTTCACCAGGTAATCGCGATCGCGCTGGAACACCACGTGCGCCTTCAGCGCCTGCTGCACGTGATGATTCATTTCCATGTTGGTGGCGTCGTACAGGTTGCTCAAGTTGAGCAAGCGCTCTACCTTCAGTACGCCTTCTTCGGTCAACGCCACGGTGCGGGTTTTTTCTTCTACCGTGTAATCGCCGGTGGTCCACTTCTGGCCCGGCTCCTTGCCTTCGATCACTTCGCCGCGGACGAGACTTGGGAATGATGCGGTTGATGCGGTAATACTTGTCGGTCGATTCCTCGCTCGGCCCGGAAATGATCAGCGGCGTGCGCGCTTCGTCGATCAGGATCGAGTCCACTTCATCGACGATGCCGAAGAAGTGCTCGCGCTGCACGCAATCCGACTTGCGGAACTTCATGTTGTCGCGCAGGTAATCGAAGCCGTACTCGTTGTTGGTGCCGTAGGTGATGTCGCAGCGGTAATTCTCGTAGCGTTCCTGATCGCTCAGATCGTGGACAATCACGCCCACCGTCATGCCCAGACCCTTATAGATGCGCCCCATCCAGTCGGAATCGCGCTTGGCCAGGTAGTCGTTGACCGTGACGACGTGGACGCCTTTTCCGGCCAGCGCGTTGAGATACACCGGCAGCGTCGCCACCAGCGTCTTGCCTTCACCGGTTTTCATTTCGGCGATTTTGCCGCGATGGAGCACGATGCCGCCGATCAACTGCACGTCGAAATGCCGCATGTTGAGGTAGCGGCGTCCGGCCTCGCGCACGGCGGCGAACGCGGGAACCAGCAGATCATCGAGCGTCGCGCCTTGCGCCAGTTGCTCGCGGAAGGCGACCGTCTGCGCCGGCCAGTTCCTCGTTGGTCAGCGCCTGCATCTGCGGCTCCAACTCATTGATGGCCGCGATCAGAGGCATCATCGCCTTCACGTCGCGCGCGTGCTTGGTGCCGAAGACTTTGGCCAGGAACGTCTCTGGCCCCATATAGAAAACGACTGCGGCAACGGCCGCAACGACAATGCCTAAGATGATAAAGGCTACCAACATTTGCTGCTCTCCTTCAGTCTAACCGTGATTCTGCTCGAGGGCGACGGGCCGCGGGGAAGGGAAGAGGATTCAGCAGCGCAGTTGTGGGCGGTTGTAGCGCCGCGCGAGAAGGCGGAGACTCGCTTCGGTAGCCGGAGACCACACCGTCTTCGCCTGGATCACGACATGCGGCGTGAAACTCGAAGCGGCAGCGTGAGGCGCCCGGCCTGAGATCGCATGACCGGTCTCGACAGCGAAAACCGTCGCCGTGGGAACCGCGGCACGCAATAGGCCGGCCAGCGAATCGGCAGCGGCGGGGTTGCCGGTTGCCGCAAGATCCGCCTTCAACGCCGGCGTAAAACTAACCAGCGGCGCCAATAACGCGAGTATGATTCGTCCTAGCCGCATTTTTGGGAAGCTTCAGTTTCAGTTTAACATGTGGCCTGCCAAGAGCCGCATCCTAACGCCGATTCCGGCTTCTGCCGATTCCAGTAATACATCGTAATTCAGCTATAGGACTAATCAAGGACTAAGGTGATCCCCCGAGTTAGTCTAAGCGTAATCATCTGCCGGATTTGCACGTACTGCCGATTGAAGAAGAGGGGTAGCCCGCACAATTATGGAACATAAGGTAAATGGAATGAATTCCCGTCTCAAAGTGACGCCTGCCCGGAAACGAAAATCATGCGGCCACGCGATGCTCGAGTCCGTGTTTACGCTGCTGCCCATGTTCGCGCTGCTGTTCGGGATCATTGACCTGTGCGTGATGACGTTCCGTTGGTCCACGCTGCAAAATGCGGTGCGCGAAGGTGTGCGTTACGCCATTACCTTCCAGACCTCGGGATCGCTCGGGCAGACCGCCTCGATCGAGGGTGTGGTCGAGCAGTACGCTTTCGGATTTGTAACAGCTTCCGACAGCCCGCAGCATATTTTTGTCAGCTACATGAATCCGGATTTGACTGCCGGCTCCAACACCCCCGGCAACGTAGTGGAAGTTACCGTGAAAAATATTTCGTTTAATTTTATGGCGCCGCTAAGCGGCAGCTTAGCCGGCCCGCTCTATACTACGTCTCCTCTCACCTTCAAGGTAGTGGCGGCTGACATCCTGGGAGGCTACCCGGTAGGCGTGACCTCGGTGAGCCAGTAAGGCAGACATGGAACCCGCAAGCGAGAGCCAAGTCATGATACCGAAGACAGCCCCCGCACTCCAGCGCCGGCGGAAACGCCAGGGCGGCCAGGAAATCCTGGAATTTGGCTTGGTGGCTTTATGTCTTTATACCCCTTTGTTGCTGGGCACCTTCGTCGTGGGGATGAACCTCATCAAGACGATTCAGGCCAAGAACACCACCCGTGACATGGCGGATATGTACATCCACGGCGCCGATTTTTCGGATGGCGGATATCAGACCCTTACCAAAGAATTGGCCACCGGTTTGAATTTGCAGTCTCCGACATACACATCCGGCACCCAGACCAGGGACGATACCGGCACCTCCGGCGACGGCATTATCTGGATCAGCAAAATCATGTACGTGGGAACCGGCGGCGGCAGCAACGCTGGAAACTTCGTGTGGGTGCAAAGAGTCAGAATCGGCAATAAAAATCTAATTGCCGGCAATGTCGCTAGCGTATTGGGAGACCCCTCTTCGGTTCCCACCGGGGATTTCCTCGCTGACGGCGAAGTCGACAGCTCGGTGATCGATTACCGGAATAACTCCAACGACAAGCTGGGAGCTAGCGGCCAAGCCGCGATGATCGCCATGTGGATCACGCCGCTGAGTCCGGCCTCGCGAACCGCGCTAGTGGACGGCCAGGTGGTTTACGTCGTCGAAGGTTACTTTCAAACCCCGCAATTTAGCATGGGCGGCGCTTACAACAGCAATGGCGTGTACGCACGATATTTCTTCTAGGAGTTACCGTTATGAAGCCATGCAAGCGTAAATTGAGACAAAGCGGCACCGCGCTGATCGTCGGCACGGTATCCATGGTCCTGGTAGTTCCGATGATCGGCTTGGCTGTGGATGTCGGGATTATTTATGCGCTGAAGGCACAGTTACAAGCTTCCGTCGATGGAGCTTCGCTCGCCGCCGCCCGGGCGCTTTCGCTCAGCGCGAATACCGCCAGCCAGGTCAGCGATGCGCAGCACAACGCCAATAATTGGTTTTACTCGAACTTTCCCAACAGCTACTGGGGCGCGACCAGCACCGATATGGCGCCCGACGACACCCACGTCCATGTTTACGACGATACCTCCAATCCTCATCTGCGCCACGTGGATGTCACGGCCGCTATCGACGCTCCCAACTACTTCATGAGATGGTTTGGATCGCCTACGACGCACATCGTCGGCAAGGGATTCGCGTCGCGCCGCGACGTGGTGGCGATGCTGGTGCTCGACCGGTCGGGGTCCATGGGAAGCGCCTGCAGCGGCCTGATCGATGCTGCGAAACTATTCACCGGGCAGTTCACCGCGGGGCGCGATATGATTGGCGCGGTTTCCTTTGCCGATAACGCCTACCTGCACAGTGTCCCGACTACTAATTTCCGGACCGCGCTCGGCTTTGAAACGTCCATCGGCGCCACCGGCTCGAATACCGGCACGGGCGAGTTGGATTCCATTACCTGCGGCGGCGGAACCAACACAGCGTCCGCTATTTCCATAGCCTACAACGAGCTCTACAAAGCCGCGGAGCCCGGGGCGCTCAACGTAATTGTGTTCGAGACTGACGGTCATCCGAACACAGTGACGGTAAATTTCGCGGAGAGCACGAACTGGGCGGTAGGCACGACTGCCACAAAGGTAGCACTCGCTAACTCCAGCACTTGTTTAGATGTCAACAACAAAAAGGTCAGTACCTCCGGATTCGCTACAGTGGCGAGTATCCCCTATTGGCAGGGCACTGCCGGCACCCCCGCTTACACACTGACGACATTGGCCTCTGGCCAATCCTCGGCCCCCTACTATTCTGCCACCCAGCCCGGCCCGGCCTACTTCACGTCCGATATTCGGGGCGGAATGGTCGGCGCTCTCGGAGGATACGACGCGCCGTCCACCAGTATCGCAGTATTGTTCAAATCCTGGACTTCAACTAAATACAGTGAAGGGGGTGGAACAGCGACGTACGTCGGCAGTGGCAACGCGCCGGGATGCGCGTGGCCCGGCTCCTACAACACCGCATCTGACTTCGCCTATATACCCACGAGGGATGTGTATGGCAACAATTTGAATACCTCGTATTACCCGCCCACCACCTCGACCATCAATGGCGCTACCCGCATTGTGCTCAGCCCCGCAAATCAAGTTGCCACCCAAGTTCGTGACGCCGCCTTTAACGCAGTTGATGACGCTGCCCACAGCTACCGCACCAACGCGAACATACCAGTCACCTTCTACGCGGTCGGCTTTAATACCGCCGACAACACACTGATGCAGAGAGTAGCGAACGATCCCGGCTGGATCGGCAACTCAGGTTGCACCGCACAGTGCCAATATGATCCGACGCAGCCTACCGGTAAATACATTTATGCCTCTACTACGTCGGCCCTGAACGGAGCTTTCCAGGCATTGGCGTCGCAGATTTTGCGCTTGGCCCAGTAAAGCCTGCGGGAGTAACTTCAGCAGTGGTATGGTGGGCTTAGGGTGTTCCCGAAGCTCTTCCAATACGGCGACTTCTTCCTGCCCACGTACGGCGTCCTGGTGGCTCTGGCATTCCTGGCGGGCCTGTGGGTAACCACTAGGCTGGCACGGCGTGCCGGTATCAACCACGAACTGGTGATCAACCTGGTGGTCTATTGCGCCTTGGCGGGACTGCTGGGCGCCAAGCTCCTGATGTTCATCTTCGATTGGGATCACTTCAGCAAGAATCCGGCCGACATGTTCTCGATCGCGACTCTGCGTGCCGCAGGGGTGTACCAAGGGGGTTTGATTCTAGCGGTGGCGACCGCCTTCTGGTACGTGCGGCGTCACGGGATGCCGTGGCTCCAGACCTTCGACGTATTCGCGCCGGGGATCGCCATCGGCCACGCTATCGGCAAGGTGGGCTGCTTCGCGGCGGGCTGCTGCTGGGGCAAGGAATGCGATCTGCCCTGGGCTGTGACCTTCCGTAATCCCGACGCCAATGCGCTGACTGGAGTCCCGCTGAGGGTCTCCCTGCACCCGGCCCAGCTTTATGAGATGGGCGCCGAGGCGCTGCTGTTCGGGTTTCTCTACTGGCGCTTCGGGCGCGCGCACCGCCCGGGGACGATCATCGGCCTGTATCTGATCCTGAGCTCGGTGTTGCGCTTCGGGATCGAATTCACGCGCTTCCACGAGCAGGCGCTGCCCTTCGGATTGCCGTTCTCGATCACCCAGTGGATTGCGGTGGTTCTGGCGGTAGCGGGCGGAGCGATTTTGTGGTCGCAAAGATCGCGGGCGCCTAAGGCGATTCCCTCACTCGCGCACTGAAGAATCGGGCGGTTCAGCCGATCTTCTATTTAGTGGTGCGTCCAAACCGTAAAAAAGGCTTCATTCTCATTGCGATGTCGGTGTGCATGTTCCTGTTGCTCGCCGTCATCGGGATGGCGTTCGATATGGGGCGCGTTTACATTGCCCGCAATGAGGCCCAGATTTTTACGGATGCCGCTGCGATGGCCGCGGCCAAGCAACTGGACGGTACCGGGGCGGGTCTCGGACGTGCGCGTGCAGCGGTCACGGCCATGCCCAACCGCTGGAATCTTGGGACGGAAAACTTCACGGGCGTGGTGACAGAATTCAGTGCCGATGGGCAACAATGGGACGCGGAGCCGAAGGACATAGCCGGACTCCGCTTCGCTCGGGTGACGGCGCCCGACAATCACGTGGAAATCATGTTTCTGCGCGCCGTGGGCGGTCCGCAGCAATTTACGGTTCCGGCCCGTGCGGTGGCTTCAACCAAGCCGGTGAGGCTCACCCAATGAAGCGCGAACGCGGCCACGCCATGCTGGAGCTCGCCGTCTCGGCGGGCGTGATGGTTTCCTGCCTAGTGGGAACTTTTCAGTTCGGCTACACCTTCTATGCGTATAACCAGCTGGTGACTGCCGTCGGCGATGGCGCGCGCTACGCCGCGCAGCGGACTTACCGTGCGGCCACCGATCAGGATGTCGAACGCGGGAACGCGGCCATTCGCAACATGGTGGTGTATGGCGACCCGCAAGCGGCCCCCGGCTCGATTCCGGTGCTGCCGAAGTTAACGCCCGCGCAAGTGGAAGTGCGCTGGGAGCTGGCGGGCGATGGCGCCCCCCTAAACGTGAACGTTTCGATCAAGGGGTATACGATGGATGCGATTTACCGGTCGTACACTTTCAACGGACGGCCTTCCGTGCAGTTTCCTTACGTCGGTAAGTTCGCTCCCACGGAGAGTGAGCCGTGAAAAAACGTCGCGGACGCTCGGAGCGCGGGCAAACCTTGGTCGAAGGGGCTCTGGCGCTTCTGGTCTTCATGTCGCTGCTGTTTGCCGTGGTCGATTGCGGACTGGTGCTGGTGAGTCACCAGACCCTAGTCGAACGGGTTCGCGCTGCCGTACGCTGGGGTGTGGTGAGGCCTTGGGACGGCACCGGGGAGCAGATGACGAACTTGATCCTCTTTGACCAGACTGAGGCACCTCGCGCCACGACGGCCGGCTATCTGGGGTTGACGCGCGAGAATGTGCAGGTGCGCTATCAGCCGTCTTCGACCGGGCACCCGGACGACGAGATATTGAGTGTGGCAATCGTCAACTACCGTTATCGCTTCCTTTCGCCGTGGATCACGCAGACTTTCGTAAACCCTCGTCCGGTGCTAATTACGTCGCCGATGGCATACAAAGCTCCGCTCTAAGTTATCCTGTCAGTTGGCGAACGTAAAACCCTTCCAACCCTATCGCTACTCCGCGAAAGCCGGCGATCCCGCTAAACTGATCACGCAGCCCTACGACAAGATCAATCCGCAGATGCAGGCGCGCTACCTGGCTGCGAGTCCCTATAATCTGGTGCGCGTCATCTTGGGCGAGAAACGCGACTCCGATAGCGCCGCAGACAACGTCTACACGCGCGCGGCCCGCTACTTTGAGGACTGGATTCAGCAAGGAATTCTGGCGCAGGACCCGGCCCCCGGTTTCTATGCCTATTTTCAGGATTTCGAGGTCCCCGATACCGGCGAGCGCCTGACTCGCAAAGGATTCATCGGGCTCGGCAAGGTGGAAGACTACTCGGCTGGCGTGGTCTACCGTCACGAGCAGACTCTCTCCGGTCCCAAGAAGGATCGCCTGGAAGTGTTGCATCACACGCGCGCGCATTTCGGACAGATCTTCATGCTGTATCCCGATCGCGAGGGGTCGGTTGACAAGGAACTGGATCAAGCCACGCAAGGCGCGCCGCTGTTGGACGTAGCCGACGAGTACGGTGCACGGCACAGGCTGTGGGCCATTACCGATCCGGCTCGTTTGGCCCGCATCCAAACGTTGATGCAGCCCATGAAATTGCTGATCGCCGACGGGCACCATCGCTACGAAACGGCGCTCAACTACCGCAATGAACATCCCGACGATCCAGCCGCGCAATACGTGATGATGACTTTCGTCAACATGTATTCGCCGGGATTGAAAATCCTGGCCACGCATCGAGTGCTGCGAAATCTGGAAGGTTTCAGCACTCAAAAGCTGCTCTTCCACGCCGCGGACGATTGGTCGGTGAAAAAGTTCGCCTCATTGACAGAACTCAAACGCGAGTTGCACGCCGAGGCGCCGCAAATGGTTCGCATCGGCGTGGTGACCCCCACCGAAACATTCCTTCTACTCCGCCCGCGTAAGGACGGCGAACTGGATGTGATGGTGCTGCATCAGGAGATCCTCGGTAGTTGGCTAAGCATTGGCGAAGATGCTGTTCGAGACGAGAAGCACCTCCAATACGTACGCGGCATGGATGCCGCCGCGGCCGAAGTACGCGAAAGAGGCGCACAGGTAGCATTTCTCCTGGACCCAACCGCGATTGACAGCATGGCGCGCGTGGCCTTCACCGGCGGCGTAATGCCGCAGAAATCGACGGACTTCTATCCGAAGCTTTTGACCGGCGTCACCATTTACCGCTTATAGCGCGATAGCAAATAATTCTGCGCGGCATTTGCGGCGTCCGAAGTGGGTGCAATTGCCACCGTCTGCAAGTACGCGCGTTTGGCTTCCTCGCGCTTCTTCTTCATATCGTAGATCTGGCCGGTGCGCAGCCACGCGTATAGGCCGGTGTTGAGATCCACCGCCGAAGGATTGGCGGTGACGGCCCTTAAATCTTCGAGCGCCAGATCCAGATCGTTGTACCAGAACAGAAGGTTGCCGCGTGTGTAGCGCAGTTTCTCGTCAGTCAGCCGCTCATAGCCCGGCGTTTTGTCGCGTTTGAGCCGGTCAACGTCACGGATCACCGCCAGCGCTTTATCTTTCTCGCCTAAGTCGCCATACATTTGCACCAATTCCAAGCGCAGCAGGAAGTTCTGTGGAAAGCGCTGGATCAGATCGGAGAGCAGCGGCACGGCTTCTTTCGCGCGGCGCTCGCGGCGGTACACCGCGCACAGCAGAATCTCAGCGTCAACGCGATTGCTCTTGCCCACTTGCGCCACCTGCTTCAGCGTCTCAATGCCGCGCTCGCGATCGCCGCGGAACCCGGCGAAGAATCCCAGCATGCGCCAGGTTGGCGACAGACTCCCTAGCACATAATCGTAAACGCCCTGTGTCAGCCGCGCGTCGTTGAAATTGGGATCGAGTTCAGTGACGCGGGCGTGCGCCTTGCGGGAAGCCGTGGCGTCGCGCAAGGCATCGGTGTACGCTTTGCGCACCAAAAAATGATAGTTGCCGCGTAATCCGTAACTCACGCCCTGAGCGTACAACGCCTGGATATCGTTAGGGTTGATCTTGAGTTTCGCGTCCGCCAGCGCCAGCGCACGATTGATGGAATCCTGAAATTCCTGGTCATCCCTTTTGCTGACGTTCAAACCCTCGCGGCGCAGGAACGGGTTCGACCCCGTAACCAACTCGCTCTCGAGCGCCCCGGAGCGGAACATTTCCCGATAGAGAATGGCGTGCGCGACGTGATTGTAGGCGTCGGGCGAGCTCGGATTCGCGGCCACCTCCGCTCGAAATGTGGCCAGCGCCTCCCGAAATTCGAGGTTGTAAAAATGTTGGTATCCAGGGTCCCCCTGTGCCAGAGCCGCCACCGGCAGCAACAATAACCATGTGAGGAGCCGCGTCATTCGTGGATCTCCATCGCCGCCGCAACGTTGCGCAACAAGCCTTCGTACTTCGCGCGCATGACGGGTGTTTGCCGGAAGCGTTCGCGATATTGCTCCGCCGAAAGCGCGGCTAATTCTTCGAGCGGAGGCGCTGGATCGTAAGACGGCCGGAACGCCGGTTCAGTGGTCTCCGGCGCGCGCGCGTTCCAGGGACACACCTCCTGGCAAACATCGCAGCCGAAAACGCGGGAGCCAAGCCATGCCCGCTGCTCCTCCGGGATCGGTCCGCGCAGCTCGATATTCAAGTAGGAGATGCAGCGGCGAGCGTCCAGCGTCCAGCCGTCACCTTCCGGCACCAACGCCCGCGTAGGACACGCGTCGATACAGCGGGTACAGGAACCGCAGCGGTCGGGAGGCGGCCGGTCCGGCTCCAACTCCAGCGTCGTTACAAGCTCACCGAGAAAAAACCACGAGCCCAACGGCTCGTTGATCAGGCAGGTGTTGCGTCCGATCCACCCCAGCCCCGCCTGTCGTGCATAGCTGCGTTCCAGCAGCGGAGCCGTGTCCACGCAAAGCTTCCACCGGTGCGGCTCGACTGCGCCCAGCTTGTGCGCCAACTGCTCTAACGCTTCGCGCAACACTTCGTGATAATCCCGGCCCCACGCGTAGCGCGAAAAGATGGCATGGCCCTCGCGCTCCGGGGGAGGCGTCTGGTTGTACAGTTTGCCAACGCAGATCACGCTGCGCGCTCCTGCCAGCAGGTTTCGCGGATCGATCCGAACATCAGCCCGCCGGTCCGTCAGATACCGCATCGCGCCGGCCATGCCGCGCGCCGTCCATTCCTGATACCGTGCGACGTCCTCCGTCAGCGGTTCCGCGCGCGCCACTCCGGCAAGCTCGAAACCACATTCACGGGCCATGCGTCTGACCGTAGCGGACTCCACGTTCCTATGGTAGCGGGTGCTATTCTCGGGTTGAAGGTGGCATGAGCCTGCGGGGAATGTTGAGTGCTTTCGGTTGCGCCCTGATCTTTCTCGGCGTGGTGTACGGTTTCCAAAAACCCTGGCGCGAATACCCTGCCGTCGAGTACAACAATTTCCCGTTGCCCAAGGATTACCAGGTCCCCGCCGAATGGACCTTCGCCCGATTGATGTACCCCGGCGGGGGGCCGATGGACGGCTACTATCCGCGATTCCAAGGCGATTACCGCCGGGGCCTGTCGCTGTGGACGCAGGATTACCCGCGTGCCGACCGCCATTTAGCCGCAGCCATGCGCCGCCTCACCCGCATCGACGTGCGCTCCGTCGAGCAGGTGGTCGCGCTCGACGATGACGACGACGCATTCAATTTCCCATGGATCTACGCGGTACAAGTGGGGGAGTGGGCCCTCACCGAAAAAGAAGGCGCAAAAATGCGCGAGTACATCCAGCGCGGCGGGTTCTTCATGGCCGACGACCTTCACGGCAACGCGGAATGGGCAGAATTCGCCAAACGCATCCGCTTCGCTTTCCCGGACCGCGAGATCGTCGAACTGCCCGACGATGACGCCTACTTCCACGCGGTCTTCGATATCACAGATCGTCCCCAGGTTCCCGGCAGTGAACATCTGCGCGATGGTTGCAAGAACTGTTCGGACGGCGGCCGCGGAGCCCACTGGCGTGCGATCAAGGACGACAAAGGGCGCATCGTCGTGGCCATATCGCATAACTCGGATCTAGGCGACGCCTGGGAGTTTGCCGATTCGCCGTATTATCCGGAAAAGGAAAGTGCGCTGGCTATCCGCATCGCGGTGAACGACGTCATATACGCGATGACTCACTAGTCTTTGGCAAACCGCTTGAAGAAACTATCCGTGTTCCAATGCGGTCGCGCGTTCGCATCCGCGACGCGCATCCCCAGATCTAGCATGAGGCGGTTGTACTTTGCCGCCGCCGGTTTATCCACCGGCTGATTCAAGTCATCGGAAGGCGCGTGATAGCGGTCCCGCAACCAATCTTTGGCCAGCTTTTCTTCGGGCGATCCCTTTAAGTAACCGAACTTAAACGTCACCGCCGGCACACCCTGCTTGATGAAATTGTATTGATCGCTACGGATGAAAAGGTTGCGCTGCGGCTCGGGGTCGGCTTGCACAATGACGCCGTCCTTCTCCGCTACCGCTCGAACATCCGCGCCCAGTGTGGATTCTTCCAGCCCCATCACCTGCAAATATTTCAGCGGGAATAGC
This sequence comes from Bryobacterales bacterium, assembly GCA_963745995.1. GTDB lineage: Bacteria > Acidobacteriota > Terriglobia > Bryobacterales > Bryobacteraceae > Palsa-187. Next base: position 861,703 of record CAVUZF010000002.1, on the reverse strand, counting down.
GGCAGATACATATCCATGTTGATGTCGGCGACGATGTTCTTGAGCGGCACCGTGGGCGCGCTTGCGAAGTACTGCGAGCCCAGCAAGCCTTTCTCCTCGCCCGTAACCGCGACAAACAAAATACTGCGCTTCGGCCGCAGGTTCTCCATCTTAGCGAGGTCGGCAATCTCAATGAGCGATGCAATCCCCGAGCCGTCATCCATCGCCCCGTTGTAAATCTTGTCGCCGTTGATAGGTGCGCCGACCCCCAAGTGGTCCAGGTGCGCTCCGAAGACCACGTACTCATTTTTGAGTGCGGGGTCCGAACCCGGCAGCACGCCAATCACGTTTTGCGATTCCACCTCCGACGTTTTCATTTCCTCCAACGCCAGCAGCCGGATATTGAGCGGAAAACGCGGCAGCGCTTTCCCTTGATCCGCTAATGCCAGCAACTCGGCGAAGGTATGGCCGGAGGCAGCGAAGAACTGCTCGGCGTGCGCCGGGTTGATCGTCGCGCCGAATTCCTGGCCGGGTGTATCGGAAGCAGACTCGAGCTCCATGGTCGGGTTCAAGCGCGCCAAGGTCGATCGTCCCCAGGGGATGTCCATCGCTTTCGGATTCGCGATCGCCGCCACCCCTAAAGCGCCCGCTTTGCGAATCGCTTTCCAGCGTTCCGAGCGGAATGAATAGTGCGATCGCAAATTTCCCGGTATGTCGGACGGCCCTCCCGCAAGGTATACAACAATTTTGTTCCTCAAGTCCAAGCCCGCGAAGTCGTCGAACTTATATTCGGGAATGGAAAGCCCGTAACCGCAAAACACTACCTCGGCATCAACCTTTTTGGCCATTGACGCGCGCACGGTCAAGTTGGCGTCCTCGCCGAGCTTCAAGGGCATGGTTTTTCCAGCGCGCTCGATCGCCAGGCTAGAATGTTCTTCATCAATCTGCGCCACCTTGAACTTGACCGGCTGCAGATAGCCGTTGACGCCGGCAGGCTTAAGGCCCGCGCGTTCGAACTCGCCGGCGACGAAGCGCGCCGCCCGCAGATGGCCGGGCGAACCGGTGTTGCGGCCCTCCATGTTGTCATCGGCCAATACCTGAATATGGGACCACCAACGGTCGCCTTCTTTGACTAAATCAGCGGCGGGAAGCAGGGTGGCCGCAATGGCAAGTATCAACAAAGGGCGCATATTTTCGAGTATAGACGCGCATTCTGGACGATGGTGAGGCCGATCAGTCACAATGGTTGCTAATGCCGCCCGCGAAATTCCGGATTGCTTTGATCCAAACCAGTTGCGCCGTCGATCCCAATGAGAACCTGGCCAAGACCGAATGGAAGATCCGGGAAGCCGCGGCCGGCGGAGCGCAGATCGTCTGCCTCCAGGAACTTTTCCGCTCCCAATATTTCTGCCGCGAAGAAAATCACGACCTGTTCGCATTAGCCGAGTCGATTCCCGGCCCGACTACGCAGACGCTGGGGAAACTCGCGCGTGAACTGAAAATCGTGATCGTTGCGTCGCTATTTGAACGCCGCTCGGCCGGCCTCTATCACAACACTGTGGCGGTTCTCGGCACGGACGGAGAAATCGCCGGCATCTACCGCAAGATGCACATCCCCGACGACCCGCTCTACTACGAAAAGTTCTACTTCACGCCCGGAGATCTCGGGTTCCTCAACTTCGACACGCCTTTCGGCCGCATCGGCACCTTGATTTGCTGGGACCAATGGTATCCCGAAGGCGCGCGGCTTTCCTCACTCGGCGGCGCGAACATTTTGTTTTACCCCACCGCCATCGGCTGGCATCCCAGTGAAAAGGAGCAATACGGCGCAGCGCAGCTCGACGCCTGGCAGACCATTCAACGCTCCCACGCCATCGCCAATGGCATCTACGTGGCTGCGGCCAACCGCGTCGGCTACGAGGGACCGCCCGGCCACGGCATCGAATTCTGGGGCTCGTCGTTCGTCGCCGATCCCTTCGGCCAAGTGATCGCACAAGCCTCCGTGGACCGGGAGGAAATTCTTTTCGCCGACTGCGACCCCGCGCGCCAGGAAGAAGTTCGCCAGCACTGGCCCTTCCTGCGCGACCGCCGTATCGACGCCTACGCGCCGATTGTAAATAGATGGCTCGGGAAGTAATGCAACCCACGCCGCGCAAGCTCGGCTACCGCATGCCGGCCGAATGGGAGCCGCATGCCGCCACTTGGCTCGCCTGGCCGCATGAATCATCGGATTGGCCCGGAAAGTTCGCTCCCATTCCGTGGCTATACGGCGAAATCGTGCGTTTGCTCGCCCGCGTGGAGCGCGTTCGGATCTTGGTCGAGAACGCCGACGCCGAGCACAGTGTCCGCCGCATTCTCAAAAAGTGTCATGCGGATTTGAACGCCGTAGACTTCTTCCATCACGCCACCAATCGCAGTTGGACTCGCGACACCTGCCCCTTGTTCGTCAAGAATCGGGCAGGCAGCTTCGCCGTCACCGATTGGAAATTCAACGGCTGGGCTAAGTACCCAAATTACGCCGCCGATGATGCGCTTCCACGATTCATCGCGAAGAAGCTAAAGCTTGCGCGCTTCGAACCCGGATTGGTTCTTGAAGGCGGCAGCGTCGACGTGAACGGGGCGGGGAAGTTACTCACTACCGAAGAGTGCCTGCTCTCCGACGTCCAAGCGCGCAACCCCGGGCTCTCGCGGCGCGAGATCGAACGTGCTCTCGCGGACTATCTGGGCGCCACGGAAGTCGTCTGGCTCGGCCGCGGCATAGCCGGCGACGACACCCACGGCCACATTGACGACATCGCGCGCTTCACTTCGCCAGACACCGTCGTCGCCGTAGTCGAGCCCGATAAATCCAGCGCCAACCACGAGCCCTTGAAAGAAAATCTCGGGCGTCTACGCAGCCGTCGCGATCTTCGCGTGGTCACGCTGCCGTGCCCCGAACCTGTTTACTTCGCCGGACAACTTCTCCCGGCCAGCTACGCCAATTTCTACATCGCTAACCGAACGATCCTCGCGCCCACCTTCGGAGACCCGCAGGACCGCATAGCCCTCAACACCCTGGCGCGACTGTTCCCGCATCGTGAAGTGATCGGCATTCCGTGCCGCGATCTGGTGCTCGGTTTAGGCACACTGCACTGCATGACGCAGCAGCAGCCCGCCTAGATTCCCGGGATTGCGCTCCGCCGTTCGAGCAGCACCACGTCACGGTGGCGCGTTCGCACCACGCGAAAGGCGCAACGCATCGCAGTCTTAACGCACGCATCGCCTCGACCAGCAGAGCGTGTTCCTAAAAAATGAAATTCAATCCGCCGCGCAGGCGAGCGTGGGGAATTGGTGAGGACGCTGTGGGTACTGGCGTCACCCAGCGGCAAGTAACCCTGCGCAAGCAGGTTCCGTAATTCGGCCGAAGCTTCCAGGCGCCATGGCATCCCGCCGATGGGCAGCGGTTGGTGGATATACACATTGACGCCGATGTCCTGATTCACATCCTGCGTCGACGAACAGTATGCGCCGGCATCAGCACGCTGAAGTCTGTCCATCCGTAATTCGCGGCAATGCGAGTTCCCGCGCGCGGAAGCGTTCCCTCGACATGAACCGTCACCCAGGCGCGCTGCCCTTGGCCGATCCCGGCGCGCAAAAAGCCTGAATCCGCATAGGATTGATCGCCGCCGCCGGCCGCCGTCAAAACGCCCGTGCGCCCCACCGCCACCGCTACCTCGGCGTGATCGCCCAGCATCTGCTTGACGCCAGCCGTAAAACCAGTGCGATGATAGGAACCAATGTTAAAGATGCTGCTTCTCGAACTCAGATCCGGCAGTAGGTCGCCGGCCGGCAGGAAGTCGGCCGGCGCCGACAGCATGAACGCGGCGTTCGAAACCGTCTCCTCGTACGCCCCAAGCGAAAATGTCCGGCTCCCGGCAACGCGATCGTATCCGATCTCCAAATTCTGTGTCCGCTCGACCGTTACGTGCGAGTCGGAAAGCGACAGGACCGGCATCAGCGCCAGCGCCGCCAGATCCTGCTGCAACTCGCCCGGACTTCTGGCCGTCCCGCGCCAGCAGTTCCGTGGGCTGTCCGCCGGAAGTGAACGCCACCCGCACGCGCCCCTGATTGCCGGTGTCAAACGTCGCGCGCACGAATGGACTCGCGTAGTTGATGCGGTCCAAATAAGAAACCGACTGGAAATCGAAGCCGTAGTCCAAATACAGGTTATCGGACAACTCCGCCTTATCGAGAAATGCCGCCGACATGGTGCGTAGCACCGGCCCGCTATCTGAACCCATCGCGATTCCCGATCCCGACCGCTGCGTCAAATACAGCTGCCGCATGGTCACCACCACTTCGGGGTTCGATCCATCGGTTGTCGACCGCGAAAAGCTGGTGCGGATGCCGGCGCCCGGCAGTCCCGAACTCCCGGCATAGCTCACGTTGCCGCTCAATTGGACGCGCGCCGAACTCGCCAGCGAAGTGGCGATCGCGAACGCCGTACCTAAATCCTGCTGCGATCCCCGCGCAAAGGACTGGCCGTCGCCCGCCGAAAGCTCCACTACGCCGGTGGTGTGGCTGAATCGCGAGGACGCCGATTCGGACGTTGAGTTGGACCGCGGCCCCAGTTCCGGTAGGAACCGCAATACCGGTCGGGTCGCTTGCGAAGTCCGCAACACCCATTTCCAGTCGTCGGTCATCAGAGTACCGGGCGCCGCCGGCGTGCTGGTCACGCCAATGGTGCTGAACACGCCTGTCAAATTGATATCCAGACGATTCTCCGAACTCGGCAGCACCGAGATATTGCGCCGCTCAGCCGGGACGAAGCTGGCCAGAATCACGCGGATTGAATACAGGTCGGGAGCCAGCGCATCGAAAACAAAACGGCCCTGCTCATTGCTCAGGCCCTTGCGAACCAGTTCGTCGTAGCGGTTGTAGAGATAGACAGTAGCGCCCATCTGCGCCACGCCAGTGGCATTTTTGACTTGCCCAAGAATTTCGCCGGAGAGAGGGTTTAAGGACGCAGCAGAGGCACTGACGCTAGCCAAGCCTAACAATAGGCCGGCTGCGATCCACAACGTAGTGGGTGCGGTGGTCCGCTGCATTCATGCTCCAGTTCCTTGGCCGGTTACCCTGGCCGGCCGACAACCACTGCTTATGTTACCGCAAACGGTCATGTCACCGTAGACGTCGACCGACGGCGTCAACGTCTGGTTTCGCCACTTGTCGACTACCTTGATCATTATGTGGTGCCGACGGCGTCAGCGTCTGGTTGCGCTTCTTATCCGTCACCTTCATGCGCAGCGTGTACTGCCCCGGCTCCATGCTCTGCAGTGGCAGCAGTTTCTCGATCACCATTTGCGAAGCGCCGCCGGTCAGCGCGCTCAGATCCTCGGTGTACTCGAAAACTTTCTCATTCGACCCGTTCTTGGTGATCACGTACTCGACCGTGCCATCCGCCTTCTTGGTCTTCTCATCGGGCTCGAAGTTATAGAGCTGGAGATAAATTCCCAGCTTCTCTTCGCGCTTAAAGGTGTCTCCCAGCCGCGGCCGCAACTTTAGAAGTCCCGATCACGAACTGTCCGGTGCCGATGCTCTTGGTGGGAACCTTTTCCAATACGTCTGCCAAAATCAGGGAGCTTTGTCCCAGGCGGTCGTCTTCGATGCGCGGTACTTCGAGCGCCATTTCGAAGTTGGTGGTGTTGCCGCCCACGGTGTCCCGCGCCGCGATGTTCAAGCGGTAGCGGCCTGGTGCCAGCGGCACGCTCTTCTGATAAATGGACGCGCCCTGCGCCGCCTGCTGCAGCATATCGGTGGGAACATCCACCGTCACCACGTCTTCAAACCAGTTCACCGGCCGGCGCGCCATGGAAGTGATGCGCGCGTAAATGTTCACGGCCGCGGTTGAGACGCCGCCCTTTTGTTTGAACTGCAGATCCTTGCGATCGAACTGAATGGTGATGTTCGAGAGCACCGAAGATCCCGTCACCGGAATGAAATCGGCGCGCACTTTCATCGGCAGAAGGTTGTACTTGATGGTCGAATTGACCGCCGCTTCCAGATCCTTGAACTTCACCGCCGGAGGAGCCTGCAATTTCGCGAATTGCTCCAGCCGCGTGAACTCATTCATGTTCGGCGGTCTCGGTTCCGGGCTGCGTTCCCAAATGCGTACCATCGGTGCGGCTGAAGCGCTGCGATTTGTCGCACTGCCCCATTTGCTCGCACAAAGTGAGTCCGGCGCCGGGGACGTTCGTCAGAGCGTCTTTCTCCGACGGATCCATAGTCATGTGGAACTCGCCCGTCATAGTCGTATCGACAAACTCAATTTCCACGTTGGGCGGAAACCCTTCGATGTAGCGGTAGCGCCAGTCCTCGTAGGGATACATGCTGGTTTCGCCGCCGCCTTCCTGGAAGGAACGCTCCTCGGTGCCGCCGTTATGCTGATCGCGCTCATCCGGCGGACCATACTTGATGTAGATCATGCCGCGGTCTGACTTCCACCCCGGTATGCCCGACGCAAAATATTGGTTGGCATACGCGATGCGGCGGTAATGCTCTTCGCGGTATTCGTTTTCTTCGGTGTCGGGAGTGGGATCGCGCCGCAGCCAGAACTGCTCCACGAACTGGTCCCGCTCCTCATCGGTTTGCAAGGCCTTGAAAGCCTTCCGCTCTTCATCGCTGATGATATAGACGACGTCTTCGTTAAGCCACTTCTTGTAGGGAGTCTCCAGTTCCTTCTTGAGCTTCTCCTGCTGCTGACGCCGCTGCTTGTCCGTCATCGGCTTGGCGACGGTTTTGTCCTTCTTCTTATCGGGGGCGGGAGCTCGCGTCCTGAGCCGAAGCCGGAATCGTCAGGCAGCCGATAGAGCAAAAAACCGCGAAGCAAAGCGTGAGGCGCATAACTGAAATCACCTGTGCTAATTCTACTCTCTCCGCATGGGACGGGGCAATGGGGTCGCGCGGTTACAATAAAGTTATCGCTATGGGAGTCTTTTACACTCGCCCGGAGCTGGTCGCCGCCCGCGCGCGAGTGGCGAAAAGCGGGCAAAACCGTGGTTTTTACCAACGGCTGCTATGACATTTTGCACCCCGGCCATATTCGCCTGCTGGAACGCGCCCGCTCGCTTGGCGACATCCTGATCCTGGCCCTGAATACTGACGATAGCGTCGCCCGGCTCAAGGGCCCCAGCCGCCCCCTGCTTGCCGAGACCGAACGCGCCCGCATGGCCTTGGCGCTGGAGTCTGTCGATGCCGTCACCTTCTTCGGCGAAGACACGCCGCGCGAGCTGATCGCCGAAATCCTGCCCGACGTTCTGATCAAAGGCGCCGATTGGGCCCACTTCATCGCCGGCCGTGAAGAGGTGGAAGCCGCCGGCGGCAAAGTGATGGCGCTCGCGCTCGAGCCCGGCTTTTCCACTACCAATATCGAGAAGGAACTGTTGGCGCGCCAGCCGCTCCCGTGACGCACCCCGCGGTCCGCGACCTTTTCAGACCCTCAGCCGCCATCCGGCGTTTCAGGAGGTCCTCACCAAGGCGCTGCGCCAGGAGGATTCCGAACTGGCACTCGCCGGACTGACGCCCACCGCCAAAGCCCTCTACCTGGTGCTGCTGTGGCAGCTCACCGAACGCCCGCTGCTGGTGGTCACCGACGGCAATCAGAGCGCGGAAACGCTGCTCGAACTCACCGAGACGTTTTTCGATTTGCTGATCGGACGCCCCGAAGCCGGCCGCCCCCAACTACTGCCCGCGCTCGACGTGCTGCCCGGCCAGAACCTATCACCGCACACCGAAATCAGCGAGCAGCGCGCCATCGGACTGTGGCGCATGGCCGCCGCGCAAAGTTCCCATCACCATCGCGCCGGTGGGCTCGGCTCTGCTGCGCACCCACGCCGGCGATTACTACCGCCGCTTGGCCGTCGAACTGCGCATCGGCGAAGAACTGCCGCTCGAAACCATCGAAGCTCACCTGGTCTCGATCGGCTATGAGAAGCGCGAGCCCGTCGAGATGACCGGCGAATATTCCATCCGCGGCGGCATCCTCGACGTCTTCCCCGCCGAGAACGCGCGCCCGTTGCGCATCGAATTCTTCGGCGATGAAATCGAATCCATCCGCCGCTTCGATGTCGAGAGCCAGCGCTCCGTCATGAAGCTCACCGAAGTGGAAGTGCTGCCGCTGGCCGAGCAGCCGCGCACCGGAGCCGCCTATCCCGGCTGGGAATTCGCCGCGGCACTCGAAGACCAGCGCGAGCAGACCTTGCTCGATCTCGAAGCGCACGCCTTGGTCGTGCTCGATGAGCCCGAGCAAATCCGCAGCGCCGCCGAGCGCTTGTGGAAGCGCCTGGATCAAGTGGAAGACTCCGCCGAACTCGCCGCCGCCAGCTTCCTGCACTGGGAAGACATCGAAACCCGGCTAGCCGCGCGCCGCCAAATCGCCTTCCGCGAGCTCGATCTGAATCCCGAAACACCGCACGTCGCCACGCGCCCCACCATGGCCTTCCACGGCAGCATGCAAGTCGCCGTCGCCGAAACCAAGAACATGGTGGAGTCCGGCTACCGCGTCGCGCTGTTCGCGCCCTCAAACGGCGAACTCGAACGCCTGGCCGATATCCTGCGCGAATATTCGGTGCCCTTCCAACTGGGGCTCGCGCCCAACGAAGCCGCTTCGCCGTATCTGGCCGAGCGCGCCTATCTCGCCGGCCCCGTCGCCCACACCTATCTGATCAAGGGGCTGGTCCGCCGCGGCGCCATCTTCCCGGATTCCAACATCGCCTTCATCGGCTCCGAAGACCTGTTCGATCCGTCAGACTTGATCGCGCGCCCCGGCATCACCAAAAGCCAGCTCAGCGTCTTCGCGGCCGACCTCGCCGATCTCAAGCCCGGCGACTTCGTGGTCCACACCACGCACGGCGTCGGCAAATTCCTGGGCCTGCGCGAAATCGTGCAAGGCGAGCAAAAGGGCGACTTCATGTTGCTCGAATACGCCGGCGACTCCAAGCTCTACGTGCCGCTCACGCGCATGGACCTGGTCGAGAAATACCGCGGCGGCGGCGAATCCGGCCCGCCTCTCGACCGCCTCGGCGGCGCCACCTGGACCCAGCGCAAAACCAAAGTCAAAGCCAAAATGCGCGACATGGCGGATGAGCTGTTAAAGCTCTACGCCCAGCGCCGCGTGGCCGAAGGCTACTCGTTTTCGAAGGACTCCAACTGGCAGCGCGAATTCGAAGACGCCTTCGAGTTCACCGAGACCAAAGATCAAATTTCCGCCGCGAAAGAAATCAAGCGCGACATGGAATCGCCGCATCCCATGGACCGCCTGCTCTGCGGCGACGTAGGCTTCGGCAAAACCGAAATCGCCATGCGCGCCGCCTTCAAAGCGCTGGGCGACGGCAAGCAGGTAGCGGTGCTCGCGCCCACAACCGTGCTCGCCTTCCAACATTTCGAATCCTTCAAGCGCCGCTTCGCCGCGTTCCCGGTGCGCATCGCCATGTTCTCGCGCTTCGTGCCCAAGAAAGAACTTGCGCAGTCGGTCGAAGAACTGGCGCAAGGCAAGATCGACGTCGCCATCGGCACGCACCGCCTGCTGTCGAAAGACATCGAGTTCCGCGATCTGGGCCTGCTGATCTTCGACGAAGAGCAGCGCTTCGGCGTGCGCCACAAAGAGCGCCTGAAGCAGATGCGCCAGAACGTGGACGTGCTCACCATGAGCGCCACGCCCATCCCGCGCACCCTGCACATGTCGATGCTGGGCATCCGCGACATGAGCGTGATCGAGACCGCGCCCAAAGACCGCCTGGCGATTCAAACCGTAGTCGCGCACTTCGACAACAACCTGATCCGCACCGCCATCGAGCAGGAAATCAGCCGCGGCGGCCAAGTCTACTTCGTCCACAACCGCGTCGATTCCATCTACATGCGCGCTGCCTCGATCCTGGAATTGGTGCCCAACGCGAAGATCGGCGTGGGCCACGGCCAGATGGGCGAGGAAGAACTGGAACGCGTCCTGCTCGGCTTCATGCGCCACGAATACGACGTCTTCGTCTGCACCACCATCGTCGAAAATGGCCTGGATATTCCGCTCGCGAACACCATCATTATCGAAAACGCCGAGCGCTACGGCCTCTCGGAAATGTATCAATTGCGCGGACGCGTGGGACGCTCCAATCGCCGCGCCTACGCGTACCTGCTTGGTTCCCGCCGACACGGAACTGAGCGAGATCGCCCGCAAGCGCCTGGCCGCCTTGCGCGAGTTTTCCGATCTCGGCGCCGGCTTCAAAATCGCCGCGCTGGATCTTGAACTCCGCGGCGCCGGCAACCTATTGGGAGGCGAACAGCACGGCCACATCGCCGCCGTCGGCTTCGACATGTATCTCAAGATGCTGGACGAAACCGTTCAGGAACTGAAGGGCGAAGAAACGCCGCTCGAAGTTCACTCGGCCTTGAACCTGGGCCTGGATATCCGCATCCCGCCCGAATACATTGCCGACGAGCACCAGCGCCTGCGCGCCTACAAACGCATCGCCGACGCGAAAGACTCCGAACAAGCCGCCGCCTTCCGCGCCGAGTTAGAGGACCGCTACGGCCCGCCCCCCGACGCCGTCGGCACGCTCTTCGCCTTCGCCCTGCTCAAAACCGAAGCCGAGAAACTGGGAGTCGAAGCCATAGACCGCCGCGGCAGCGCCGTACAAATCAAATTCCACCCAGGCTCGAAAATCGATCCGGCCCGTCTCATGGCGCTGGTGTCATCCGTCGAAGGCGCGCAGTTCACCCCCGCCGGCGTGCTGCGTCTGCCGCTCAATTCCGCGTCCGAAACGTCCCAGCGGCGTCTTGACTTTCCTGGAGAATTCGCTCGGAAACCCTGCGCCGGCGTCGAACGCCGCACCCGAGGCGCTATAATCACTCTATGCGTTACCAGCTTCTCCTCGTGAGCCTTGCAGCCGCCGGCCTCGCGTCCGCCGCCGAAATCACGGTGATCGATGAGATCATCGCCAAAGTGAACGGCGACATCATTACGCGCGGCGACTACGACCGCACCCGCAAGCAACTCGAAGCCAGTCTGCGCGAGCAGGGCGCCACCGGGCAGCGCCTGGCCGATGCCATGACGAGACGCCGAAAAGAACATTCTGCGCGAGCGCATCGATCAGCTTCTGCTGCAATCCAAAGCGAAGGAACTGAATCTCAACGTCGATTCCGAAGTAGCCAAACAGCTTGCCGACATCCAGCGCAACGCCAAGATCTCCGATCCCGACAAGTTCCAACAGTTCGTCAAAGAACAAACCGGGATGTCCTACGAGGATTACAAGAACGATCGCAAGAACGACCTGCTCACCAATCGCGTGATCCGCCAGGAAGTTTCCGGCAGAATTCAGATTAAGAAGGAAGAAGCGCAGGACTATTACGAACTCCATAAAGACGATTTCAAGCGCGAAGAGCGCGTGTTCCTGCGCGAAATCCTGGTGGCCATCCAACCCGGCACCGACGCGACGGCCGGCCGAGAAAAAAGCCAAGGATCTATCGGCCCGCGGCAAGAAGGGCGAGAAATTCGACGAACTCGCGCACAACAATTCCGACGCCGCCAGCGCGCAGCAGGACGGCGATATCGGCGCCTACGAAAAGGGCAAGCTGCGCCCCGAAATCGAAGCGACGGTGTGGGATCAGCAGCGCGGCTATGTCACCGACCCCATCAATGTCGGCAACGGATTCCTGATCCTGAAAGTGGAAGAGCACCAAAAGGCCGGCCTCGCCAGCTTCGAAGAAGTGCAGAACGAGATCACCAACAAGCTGTTCAATCCGCGCTTCGCAGCCGGAACTGCGGCGCTATCTCACTGAACTCCGCGTGAACGCGTTCCTCGAAATCAAGCCCGGCTATGAAGACAGCGGCGCCGCGCCCGGCAAGAATACCGCGTGGGTAGACCCGGCCGAGATCAAACCCGAAACCATCACCAAGGAACAGGTTGCCGCCAAACAACGCAAGCGCCGCTTGCTGGGCTTGGTGCCCATCCCCGGCACCAGCACGCAGAACACCGGCACCTCGTCGTCGCGTTAAGCCCGCCGCGGCCCCAGAACAATGAAGACTCCTTATGTTTCCGAGCTGGAACCGAATCAGCTCGTGCAGGGCGTGTTTCTCGTCCAGCACAAAGAAATTCGCCAGAAGAAGACCGGCGAACCCTATCTTTCGCTGACACTCGCCGATCGCAGCGGCGACCTCGACGCGAAGATGTGGGACAACGTTCCAGAGGTGATGGATACCTTCGAACGCGACTGCTTCCTGAAAGTCAAAGGCATGGTGCAGTTGTTCCAGAACAAGCCGCAGCTCACCATCTACCGTCTGCAGTTGCTGGCCGAGACCGAGATCGACATCGCCGATTTCCTGCCCGCCTCCAAACGCGACCGCGACGAAATGTTCGCGGAGCTCAAGGGCTGGATCGCGTCGATGACCAACCCGCACTTGAAGGCGCTGATCGAAACCATCTTCGCCGACGAAGCCGTCGCGCTGGCCTACCGCACCGCGCCCGCCGCGAAATCCATCCATCACGGCTGGATCGGCGGCTTGATCGAGCACGTGCTCTCGGTGTGCCAGCTCGCCAAGGTCACCGCCGCGCATTATCCGGATATCGATTTCGATCTGCTGCTCACCGGCGTGATCCTGCACGACATCGGCAAGATCCGCGAGCTGACCTACGCGCGCAGCCTGGGCTACAGCACCGAAGGCCAGTTGATCGGCCATATCTCGATCGGCGTCCGCATGGTGGAAGACGCGCTGCGCCAGCTTCCTGGCTTCCCGCCGCTGCTGCGCGACTTGGTCGAGCACATGATCTTGAGCCACCACGGCTCGCTCGAATTCGGCTCGCCCAAGGTGCCCATGTTTCTGGAAGCGATGCTGCTGCATCAGATCGACAACCTGGATTCGAAGATGGAAGCCATGCGCGCGCATATCGCGAAGGACCGCCAAGCCACCGGCGTATGGACCGGATACAATCCCGCGCTCGAACGCATGGTTCTCAAGAAGCAGCAGTATTTGGTGGAACCCGAAGAGCCGGCCGCCGCCGCCCGCTCCGCTGCCCACCGCCGCCGCGCTGATCGCGAAAGCCCAGCCGTCATCGGCCTTCGCCGCGAAACTGCAGGGCGCGCTCAAAAGCGAGTCTTGAAAAATGAGCATATTCGTGTTGGTCCATGGAGCCTGGCACGGCAGTTGGTGTTGGAAGCGCGTGCGCAAGGCGATCTTGCAGGATCAAGGCCACCACGTTTTCACGCCGACCTTGACCGGGCTTGCCGAACGCTCGCATCTGCTTTCGCCCAGCTATGAATCTTGACACGCATATCGATGACGTAGTGAATCTCATCCGTTGGGAAGAGTTATCGGACGTTGATGTTGTGCGGACACTCTTACGCAGGCGCTGTGATTAGCGGAGTGGCTGATCGCATTCCGGATCGCGTTCGGTCTCTGGTTTACCTGGATGCCTTCCTTCTCGAAGACGGCCAGTGTTTGCATGACCTCCTGCCTGAAGACCAGCGCCAGCAGCAACTCGACTGGCGTGACGAGCGCCGGGCGACGGTTGGAAAGTCCCGCCCATACCCGGAGAATTCTTTCATGTGAATGCGCAAGACCTGGCTTGGATGAACGCCCAGTGCACCTGGCAGCCGCTGGCGACCTTTCAGCAGAAAATTCGTTTGACCGGCGCAGGCCGCGGCGTTCGCAACGTCACTTACATTCTCGCCACTGGCTACGACCACTCGCCGTTTCCGCCCTTCTTTCAAAAAGCCAAGGCCAGCAGGTTGGAAAACGCTGAGTGTCCCGTGCGGTCACGACGTCATGCTCGGATATGCCGGCGGAACTGACGCAAATCCTGATCGACGCGGCCTAGCCTTGGCGCGCGAGTGCTTCCGCGATCTCTTCGCCAATAGCGAGTGATGCCGTTGCCGCCGGGCTCGGCGCATTGACGACGTGCAGTTCGCCAGGCCCTTCGACGAAATGAAAGTCCTCGACCAGCGCTCCTCGGGAGTCATCGCTTGCGCGCGCACGCCGGCTCCGCCCGCGACTAGATCCGCCGGCTGGATCTCAGGCACCAGCCGCTGCAGCGTGGCGCAGAACAGCTCTTTGCTGAAGGACCGCCGCACTTCCATCCAGCACATGCTCGGATACTTGGTAAGAAACTTCCACAGCCCAGAAAACGCCAGGGCGTCCGCTAGATCGCGCACGCGCAGATCGGACTTCCGGTAGCCTTCACGCGAGAACGCCAGCACGGCGTTGGGCCCCGCTTCGATCCCACCGTGAATCATGCGCGTGTAGTGGACGCCTAGGAAAGGGAACGCCGGATCGGGAACCGGATAGATCAGGTTGCGCACCAGATACTGGCGCTCCGGGCGGATGCCGTAATATTCGCCTCGAAAAGGCACGATGTGAATGGTGCGCGCTTGACCTGTCAGCGCCGCCACGCGGTCCGCCTGCAGACCCGCGCAGGTGACGATGCGTTCAGCCTGGTAATCGCCCGCGCTGCTGTGAACGCGCCACACCGAACCTTCGCGCCGATGGCGCTCACCTCGGCGCCGGTGATCACTTCGCCGCCGCGCGCCTGAATCTCGTCGGATAACGCCCGGCACACGCGCCGGATAATCGGCGATGCCTTCCTGCGGGACGTGCACCGCCGCGACGCCGGCGGCATGCGGTTCGATCTCATGCAGTTGCTCGGGTGTCAGCCAGCGCAGACCTTCCAGGCCGTTGGCGGTGCCGCGCTCGAGCAGAGCCTGCAGCCGCGGAACTTCGTCCTGCGTCACCGCGACCACCACTTTCCCGCACACGTCATGCGCGATCGAGCGGCTCCGGCAAAACTCCACCATCTGGCGAATGCCGCGCACGGCCAGCCGCGCCTTGCGCGATCCAGGTTTGTAGTAGAGTCCCGCGTGGAGCACGCCGCTGTTATGGCTGCTCTGATGGCGCCCGACGGCGGCTTCCTTCTCGAGCACCGTCACATGAGCGTCCGCGAAACCGCTCGGTCAGGCGCCACGCGGTTGCCAGGCCCACGATGCCGCCGCCGACCACGACGATGCGCTGCTTCATCGAAGCACGCGCGCAATCCAGGCGCCGCACCACACCGCCAAATATCCCAGCATGACGCTCAGAACGATGTTCGCCAAGCCAATCCAGATCTGTTCTTTGTCGATGGCCTCAAAGCTCTCCCACGCGAAGCTGGAAAACGTGGTGTAGCCGCCGAGCACGCCGGTCACCAGCAACAATCGCAGGTTGGGATTAGGATCGCCCCGTGCCACGAACAAAGACATCAGAATGCCGATCAAAAAGCATCCCGTGACGTTCACCACCAGGGTTCCCAGCGGGAAGACATTCTCCGGAAAGCGTGCGTTGAAGCGTTGCAGCACGGCGGTTCCTACCAAGTAGCGGGACAAGCCGCCCAGCGCCGCGCCGAGCATCACCAGGAGATAGCGGTTCATATGCGGTGGAAACTCTTAAGGATATCGCGGGTGGAGTAGCGCAGCGCAATCGGGCGTCCGTGCGGGCAGCTCATGGGCGAGGAAGTGGCGGCGAGCGCGCGCAACAGCCAGTCCATTTTGGCGGGCTCCAGTTTCATATTGATCTTGATCGCCGCGCGGCAGGCGATCGATGCGGCCATGCCGCGCCGCAGATCGTCGATCGAGGCTTTGCGCAGCTCCCGCTCGGAGATTTCGAGAATCTCGAAGATCACCTTCTCGACATCGCTCGCGCCGATGCCGGCGGGTGCGGATTTCACCGCGACGGTGCGGTTGCCGAAAGGCTCCGTGTCGAAGCCCAGCGCGTTGAGCTCTTCGGCGATGCGGGCGTATTCGAGCTGCTGCGCCGGAGTGAGCTGAATCACCAGAGGCATCAACAGGCCTTGGGTCTCGACCGCGTTTTTGCCGCGCGCCGCTAACACCTGCTCGAACAGAATGCGTTCGTGGGCCACGTGCTGGTCGATGATCCAGAGTCCGTCGCGTCCGGCGGCGATGATGAAGCTGTCGTGAATCTGCCCGAGCGGTCGCAAGTCTTTCAGAGCGTCCAGACTCTCGTGCTCCGGCAAAACGCCGCCCGGGAACAGCGGCCCGTGCGTATCGGGAACGGCTATCCGTGCGCGGCGCTTCCGCCGGCGCATCCGCGAAATCAAAGCGCGGCGGCGGCGATGGCGGGCGGTGCAGCGTGAATTCGGGGAGTGCGGACGGGTTTTCCGGTTCGGCCACCGCCGGAAAAGTCATGTTCTCCACGCGCTGTGTGAACTCCGAGTAGGGCAGTACGGCGGCTGGCTGCGCGGGCGAAGGAATCCGCGATGCGGGACGCTGGGCCATGAGCGCATCGCGAATGGTGTCGCGCAGGAAATCGTGCGCCAACGATCCGTGGCGGAAGCGAACTTCGGTTTTCGACGGATGCACGTTGACGTCGACTTCCTCCAGATCGCAATCGAGAAACAACAGCGCGAAGGGATAGCAAGCCGGCGGCATCAGATTGTGATACGCGGAGGAGAGCGCGTGCAGCAGCAGGCGGTCGCGGATCAGGCGGCCGTTGACGAACAGATAAATCGAATTGCGATTGAGCCGCTGCACCTGCGGGCCGCTGACGAAGCCGCGCAGGCGGAAACGGCGCGGCGCCTCCCTGTTCGTCATCGGCAGGCAGCGGAAAGGCACGCGACTGATCGCCCAGATCGATCAGATCTTCGAGCATCTGGCTGCCGAAGACCTGATAGACGCGCTCGCGCAGAGTGCCGACCGGGGTTACATCCAAGAGTTCCGAATTGTTGTGGCGCAGCAGAAAACTCTTGTCGGGATGCGCCAGGCTGTAATGCGTGATCAGCGAGGCGACGTGCGCGATTTCGGTCTGCTCGGTGCGCAGAAATTTCTTGCGCGCCGGGACGTTGTAGAACAAGTCGCGCACCGTGATGATGGTGCCGCCGGCGAGCGCGGCGTCTTCGCAGCGCAGGATCTTGCCGCCCGCGAGTTCGACCGTGGTGCCGACGGCTTCTTCGCGTGCGCGTGTCTCGAGCAACAGCCGCGATACCGATGCGATCGAGGGCAGCGCTTCGCCGCGGAACCCCAGCGTGGCGATCGAAAGCAGATCTTTGACGTCGGAGAGTTTGCTGGTGGCGTGGCGCTCGAAGGCCAGCAGCGCATCGTCGCGCATCATGCCCATGCCGTTGTCGGCCAGGCGAATCAGGCGGCGGCCGCCGGCCTCGACATCCAGGCGGAATTCGGTGGCCCCGGCGTCGAGCGAGTTTTCGAGCAGCTCTTTGACGACGCTGGCCGGCCGCTCAACCACTTCTCCGGCAGCGATTTTATTGGCGACGTTGTCGGAGAGAACGCGGATGCGGCCCATGCGAAGGGAAGTTGCTGCGCTCTAGCCGCTCATCGCGGCGAGGAATTCGCCGTTGCTGCGGGTCTTCGAAAGCTTGTCGATCAGCAGTTCCATGCTCTCGGTGGGCGAGAGCGGGTTCAGAACCCGGCGCAGGATAAACACGCGGTTGAGTTCTTCCTTCGGCAGCAGAGCTCTTCTTTGCGCGTGCCGGATTTCGAGATGTCGATGGCCGGGAACACGCGCTTGTCCATCAGTTTGCGGTCCAGATGGATTTCCATGTTGCCGGTGCCTTTGAACTCTTCGAAGATGACGTCGTCCATGCGGCTGCCGGTATCGACCAGCGCGGAAGCGACGATGGTCAGCGATCCGCCTTCTTCAATGTTGCGCGCCGCGCCGAAGAAGCGCTTGGGACGCTGCAAGGCGTTCGAATCGACACCGCCCGAGAGCACTTTGCCCGACGGCGGGACGACCGTATTGTAAGCGCGCGCCAGACGGGTGATGGAATCGAGCAGGATGACGACGTCTTTCTTATGCTCCACCAGACGCTTGGCTTTTTCGATCACCATCTCGGCCACTTGCACGTGGCGCGCGGCGGGTTCATCGAAGGTGGAACTGATGACTTCGCCCTTGACCGAGCGCTGCATGTCGGTGACTTCTTCAGGACGCTCGTCGATCAACAGGACGATCAGCGAGACTTCAGGATGATTGGCGGTGATCGAGTTGGCGATCGACTGCAGCAGCATGGTCTTGCCGGTGCGCGGCGCGGCCACGATCAAGCCGCGCTGGCCTTTGCCGATGGGAGTCAGCAGATCCATCACGCGGCCCGAGAAGTTGTCCTTGACGGTTTCCATCTTCAGACGCGCTTGCGGATAGAGCGGCGTCAGGTTGTCGAAGAAAATCTTGTTGCGGGCTTCCTCGGGCGGCTCAAAGTTGATGGCGTCGACTTTGATCAGCGCGAAGTAGCGCTCGCCTTCCTTGGGCGGGCGGATCTGGCCGCTGACGGTGTCGCCGGTGCGCAGATCGAAGCGGCGGATCTGCGAGGGCGAGACGTAGACGTCGTCGGGACCCGGCAAGTAGTTGTATTCAGGCGCGCGCAGGAAGCCGAAGCCGTCGGGCAGGCATTCGAGCACGCCTTCGGAGAAGATCAGGCCGCTCTTTTCCGCCTGCACTTGCAGGATCTTGAAGATCAGTTCCTGCTTGCGGAGTCCGGCGAAGCCCTGGACGCCCAGATCTTTGGCGATCTGGTTGAGCTTCTGGATGCTCATGTCCTTCAGTTCCACCAGATCGAGAGCGTTGCCGCGATTCGGCTGGCCCGCGGCGGTGGCGCGGCGGCGCGGATCGAACAGGCGCCCCGTCATCTCGGGCTTGGCGGCGGCCTCCGCTGGGTTCGTTTGGTCGCTGGGAGTTTGCGCCTCGGCCGTCTCGCTTGGGTTCGTTTGGTCATTTTCAGGTTCCGGCTCGGCAGGAGGCTTAGTCTCCACCTGAGCGGGCGGCGGCGCGGGCTTTCTCGCCTCGCGGAGCCCGGGCTTTGGTCTCCTTGGCGCCTTCCGCCTTTGCCGGCGGCTGCGCCTGATTGCCGGTATCTAGTGACTGGTCTTGATTTTCGAGATCGCTTGCCAAATTTCCCTCACTCCCCGGCCGGTGGTGGCCGAGCATTCGAGCACTTCTCCCGCGTGTCCATTGCGGAGAGCCTGCTGGCTCAAGTGCCGTTCTTGCTGCGTTTTCAACTTATCTGCTTTCGTGGCGACCACCAGATACGGCCGCCCATGCGCTTCGAGCCAGTCCTTTAACTCGCAGTCGCGTTCCATCCAACCCCGCCGTGCGTCCAAAACCAGGATCGCCAGCCGCAAATTCCCGCGCCCCAGCAGGTAACTTTCAATGAGCTCTTTCCATTCCTTCGTGATATGTTTGGGAACTTTTGCGAAACCATACCCCGGAAGATCGACAAAGCGAAAGCCTTCATCGAGCTGGAAGAAATTGACCGACTGCGTACAGCCCGGCCGAGAACTGGTGTAGGCCAGCCCGTCGGCTCCTACCAGCGCATTAATGAGACTGGATTTGCCGACGTTACTGCGTCCCAGGAACGCAACTTCCGCTTGATCTTCCAGCGGAAACTGATCCGGCTTGGCTGCACTTATTATAAACCTTGCTGACATCGGAAGGGGTAGTGTCCTAAAACCCCGGGCGGCGAGCCCAGCCCCTAGTGCGTTATCTTTTCGTCGCGCGACTGGGCCACGATCTCCGCGGCGGTTTGCATGGCAGAAATGGGCGCCATATCCAGTTCGCTTTCGAGCGCCAGCCGCAGCACCTGATCCATCGAGGTGACAAAATGCAGCTTCATGTCGTTGCGGATGTTCTCCGGAATGTCCGGCAGATCCCGCTCGTTATCCTGCGGCAGAATCGCTTCGCGGATTCCCTGGCGATGCGCCGCCAGCAGCTTTTCTTTCAAGCCGCCGATAGGCAGCACGCGTCCGCGTACCGTGATCTCGCCGGTCATCGCGACATCGGCGCGCACCGGAATGCTGGTCAGCGCGCTCATGATGCTGGTCGCAATGGTGATGCCGGCCGAAGGGCCGTCCTTGGGGATCGCACCCTCGGGAACGTGCAAGTGAATGTCGAGATGCCGATAAAAATCACGCGGCAATCCTAGCGCGCCCGCGCGGCTGCGTACATAACTCATCGCCGCCTGCGCCGATTCCTGCATGACGTCGCCCAGTTTTCCGGTGAGCGTCAGTTTGCCGCGGCCTTCCATGATCGCGGCTTCGGTGGTCAGAATCGAGCCGCCGACTTCGGTCCACGCCAAGCCCACGGTAGCACCCACTTCGTTCTTCTTATCGGACTGCGTTTCGCGAAACTTCTGCGGCCCCAGGAGTTGGTTGACCTTCTCCGGCGTAACTGTCACTTTGACGAACGGCGTTTCCTTCTTCTTGGTGGCCTTGTCGGCTTGCGCGTTGACGACGGTGCGCGCGATCTTGCGGCACACGTTGCCGACTTCGCGCTCCAGATTGCGGACGCCCGCCTCGCGTGTATAGAACTGAATCAATTCCTGAATGCCGGCGTCTTCGAATTGAATTTGCTTGTCGCTCAGGCCGGTATCCTTCATCTGCTTGGGAACCAGGAAGCGTTTCGCGATTTCCATCTTTTCGAGTTCGGTATAGCCCGAAAGACGGATCACTTCCATGCGATCCTGCAAGGCCGGCGGGATGGTGTGCAGCACGTTGGCGGTGGCGATGAAGAATACCTGGCTCAAATCGTATTCGACGTCCAGATAATGATCCTGGAACATGTAGTTCTGTTCGGGATCGAGAACTTCGAGCAGCGCGGCCGATGGATCGCCGCGGAAGTCGGTCGACATCTTGTCGATTTCATCCAGCATGAACACCGGGTTGCGCACGCCGGCTTTTTTCATCATCTGGATGATCTGGCCGGGCAGGGCACCGATGTAAGTGCGGCGATGGCCGCGGACTTCGGCTTCATCGCGCACGCCGCCGAGCGACAGGCGCACGAACTTGCGTCCGGTGGCCTTGGCGATGGACATGCCGAGTGAAGTTTTACCGACGCCGGGGGCTCCGACGAAGCACAGGATCGAGCCTTTGGGATCTTTGACCAAGCGGCGCACGGCCAGAAATTCGAGGATGCGCTCTTTGATTTTTTCGAGACCGTAGTGATCGCTTTCGAGCACCTGCTGGGCGAACGCCAGATCGCGGATTTCCTTGGATTTCTTCTTCCATGGCACCGCCAGCAGCCAGTCGAGGTAGTTGCGCGAGACCGTCGATTCGGCCGACATCGGCGGCATCTGCTCCAGGCGCTTCAACTCCGCCATGGCTTTTTCGTGCGCGTCCTTGGTCATGCCGGCGGTTTCGATTTTCTTCTTGAGCTCGTCGAACTCGCTCTTCTCGCCGCGGCCCAGTTCTTTCTGGATGGCCTTGATCTTCTCGTTGAGGTAATACTCTTTTTGCGCCTTTTCCATCTGGCGCTTCACGCGGCCCTGGATGGTGCGGTCGACGCTCAACTTCTCGATCTCGATGTCCAGCATCTCGGCGACGCGGGTCAGGCGGTCGATGGGATCGAAGATTTCAAGCAGTTCCTGCTTCTCTTCGATGGCGAGTTGCAGATTCGCGCCGACGGTGTCGGCCAGCTTGCCGGGATCGTCGCCGCGGATGGCCGCTACGATGGTGTCGTAGTTTACGTTCTGGCTGATCTTTGCGTATTGCTCGAACAGGTTGGTGACGCGCGAGGTCAGCGCATCCAACTGCGAGCCTTGTTCGACTTTGAACTGAAAAGTTTTGACGGTGGCCTTGAAGTAGCCGTCGTCTTCCGATACCGAGAGAACTTTGCCGCGTTCGACGCCTTCGACCAGCACCTTGATGTTGCCGTCGGACTGCTTCAGGTGCTGCACGATATTGGCGATCGTGCCCACGGAAAAGATTTCGTCGGGGCGGGGTTCGTCGACGCTCGCGTCATGCTGGGTCGCGAGAAAAATCTTCTTGTCGCCGGCCAGCGCTTCGTCGAGAGCACGCACGCTCGACTCACGGCCGACGACGAAGGGCGTCATCATATGCGGGAAGATCACGACGTCCCGGATGGGCATCATCGGCAACCGGCGAGTGTCTGATTTTTCTTTGGAAGTGATCATGTTATGAAGGGACTGGGACCGGAAAACGGGAAAAACCTACACCTCTCAAGCGAGATATCGGCTTATCCCGCTTTTTCGAGCAGTGTCACGTTAATTTTCTGCGTCAGCACCATTTCTTTGGTGACGGCGAACTCGCGGACCTTCTTATACGTGGGCAAGTAGTACATCAGATCCAGCATGAGGTCTTCGAGGATCATGCGCAGGCCGCGGGCTCCCACTTTGCGCTCCATGGCGAGCTGGGCAATGGCTTCGAGCGCGTCGTCGCTAAACTTCAGCTTAACATTTTCAAATTCGAAGAGCTTCTGGTACTGGCGGATGATCGCGTTTTTCGGCTTGGTGAGGATCTGGACGAGCGCTTCCTTGCTCAGGTCCTCGAGCACTGCCACTACCGGCAGGCGCCCGATGAATTCGGGAATGAAGCCGCTCTTAATCAAATCCATGGGCTGGACTTGTTCGAGCATAGTCAGATCGCGGCGGCCGGAACTGCCGGCGCGGGGACGCTGAATTCTCGCGGCCAGGCTCTTCGTGCTTCGAGAAGCCGATGGTGCGGGTACCGACGCGGCGCTGGATGGTTTTTTCGAGTCCGATGAACGCCCCGCCGCAGATAAACAGGATATTGGTGGTGTCGACCGGGGTGAATTCCTGATGCGGATGCTTGCGGCCGCCTTGCGGGGGAACGTTGGCTACCGTGCCTTCGAGGATCTTGAGCAGCGCCTGCTGGACGCCTTCGCCCGAGACATCGCGGGTGATGGAGGGGTTTTCGTCCTTACGGCCGATTTTATCGATTTCGTCAATATAGATGATGCCTTGCTGGGCGCGCTGCACGTCCCAATCGGCGTTCTGCAGCAGCCGCAGGATAATGTTTTCAACGTCTTCACCGACGTAGCCGGCCTCGGTGAGCGTAGTCGCGTCGACAATCGCGAAAGGTACGTCCAGGATCCGCGCCAAGGTCTGCGCCAGCAAGGTCTTGCCGGTGCCAGTGGGCCCGATCAACAGAATGTTGGATTTCGAAAGCTCCACTTCGCCCGAGCGCTGTTTATTCATCTGAATGCGCTTGTAGTGGTTATAAACTGCGACGGCGAGCTTCTTCTTCGTGGCGTCCTGACCGATTACGTACTGATCCAAATACTCCTTTAATTCCAGTGGCTTAGGAAGCTTATTGGGAGACGCATAATGCTGATCGTGACGGTCGTCTTCAAGAATAGAATTACAGACGGCAATGCATTCGTCACAAATATACGCCTTGGGATAGTCGGAGGGAGAGGAGATCAGCTTCCCGACAACATCCTGGCTTTTGTGGCAGAAGGAACAACGCAGAGCATCATCCGAGCCAGTGCGCTTCACTGGGACCTCCTGACGGATCACCAAAGTCTAAATGCGGACACCCTCATTATAGCGAAGTTCGGACGAAAGCATAATAGCTATCCGTCTAATATGGATTATGAAGATCATGATTGAGGGGATGCAGTCTGCTGAATGCGTCCGGAGGGTCCGTAAAGCGCTGGAACAACTAGAAGGGCTGCAGGTACGGGAAGTCGGCCTGGGCTCGGCGGTGGTGGATGGGGACGTGACGCAGCGGGCGGCGGCACTGGAGGCGATTCAGAAGGCGGGGTTTCAGCCGCATATTTCGGTCTGAGCGGGTTTCAGAAGAGTTTCAATAATGCGTAGACTGTGGGCACACTGAACAGGCTGGAGTCGATGCGGTCGAGCCAGCCGCCGTGGCCGGGGAGGAGCGTTCCGCTGTCTTTCATACCGGCACCGCGTTTTAGGGCTGACTCACATAGATCGCCTAACTGGCCCGCAATATTGCCGGCTGCGGCTAGCGCCAGAGCTTCGGCAAGCGGGGCTTGGGGGATCAGGTAATGGGCGTAGATACCGCCCGCCAGCATTCCTCCGGCGACGGAGCCCGCTGCGCCTTCCCAGGATTTCGCGGGACTCACGCGCGGCGCCATTTTGTGTTTGCCGAAAGGGCGGCCGATGTAGAGCGCGGCTATGTCTCCGGCCCAACTGAGCAGCATCGCAAATAACAGCCAGTGCGGGTTGACGGCGCGCAGGTCGGCTGCGCAATGCCAGGCTCCGAATATATATATGATGCCGAGAGTGAATGCTGCGGACACGGGCATGGCGGCTGCGAGATTGTTGACGCGAAGGGCCAGCGTCATCCCCAACATCGCAATCAACACCACGATGACCGTGGTGTTGGAAGCAAAGAGCAGCGCCAATCCGGCGGCCATCCCGGGCAAGCCGGCGCGCGCGATGCCCTGCGCGGCGGCGATATGGTCGAATTCCGAATAGGCGAGTAACCCGGTGATCGCTAGCACTGCTAGGAAGATCCATTGGGGAGAGGCGAGCGTCACCCAGGCGACGAACGGAATCAGGATCAGCGCGGTAACGATGCGCTTCATCGGACGGGAGCGCCCAGAGTTTCGCGATAGCGGGGTTCGAGGCCGACGGGCACCAGGCCACCCAGGCCGCCGAAACGGCGGTCCCGTTTCTGATAATCGAGGATGGCGCGCAGCAGATCGGCGCGGGTGAAGTCAGGCCACAGGGTTTCGGTGACGTACAGTTCGGCGTAGGCGATCTGCCACAGCAGGAAGTTGCTGACGCGCATTTCACCGGAGGTGCGGATGAGCAGGTCGGGGTCGGGAATACCGGCGGTGTAGAGATTAGCGGAGATGGCGGTTTCGTCGATCGACTCGGCGGTGACTTCGCCGCGGCTGGCTTTTTCGACCAGGGCCTTTACGGCGTCGACTAATTCGGCGCGTCCGCCGTAGTTGATCGCTAGATTCACTTGCAGCCCGCGGTTCGCCGACGTTTCGGCCAGCACATCGAGCAGCTCCGAGTGCACTTGCGGGGGCAGGGCATCCAGGCGGCCGATGGCGTTCATGCGGATCTGCTGGCGCATCATCTCCGGCAATTCGAGACGCAGATAAGTGCGCAGCAAGCGCCACAACATTTCGACTTCGGTGCGCGGGCGCTTCCAGTTTTCGATGGAAAACGCGTAGAGCGTGAGCGCTTGGATACCCATCTGCGAACAGGTCTCGATGACGGTGCGAACCGGCCGCATCCCGGCTTTGTGTCCAGCGACGCGCAGCTGGCCGCGGCGGCGGGCCCAGCGTCCGTTGCCATCCATAATGATGGCGATGTGCGCGGGCAGGCGTGCGGGGTTAAGCGCGCGGGCCAGGGCTTCATCGGCGTGACCTGCCGGCAAGGACTCGAACAATGCCTGCATGGGGGCTTGCATCGGTAATCGACCATGGTAACAAAGCGTGTCTCTTTGCGTAGCAAAGTACTTGACAGTGACGCTAAAGAGCGCTTAGGATAGACCCATGGCTAAGGTTCGGTCCATCCGCGATGGCGCCGCGGAACCGCTCGCGATGCATTCGCACGCCATCGACAACCTGCGCTACATCCGCGAAACCATGGAGCGTGCCGGATCGTTTACAGCGGTGCCGGGCTGGGGCGGCGTTACCATGGGCATCACGGCGGTGGCGGCCGCGGTAGTGGCCGGGTGGCAGATCTCGCCTAATCGTTGGCTCGCGACCTGGTTGGTGGAGGGAGCTGTCGCCATTGCGATCGGTGTGATCGCCATGCAGCAGAAGGCGCGCGCAGCGGGTCTCGAAATGTGGTCGGCTCCAGCGCGCAAGTTCGCTTTTAGCTTCGTGCCGCCGATGTTCGCGGGCGCGGTCCTGACCTTCGCTTTGTGGCGCGCGGGATTGATGCACCTGATTCCAGGCACATGGCTGCTGTTGTATGGCACCGGAGTGATCACGGGCGGCGCGTTTTCGGTGCGAGTGGTCCCCATCATGGGAGGCGGCTTTCTGGTGCTGGGCGCAGCGGCTTTGCTGTCACCGCCGGCGCTCAGCAATTTATGGCTGGGCCTGGGATTCGGCGGGCTGCATATTCTTTTCGGAGTGATGATTGCGAGGAAATATGGCGGGTAAGAATCAGGCTGCTGCGACGCTCGGCCGGTGCGGCGCGGCCGACGGAAGTTCATCGGCGCGAAGCCGCGGGTCCGGCGATTCCGGATTTTGACCGCTTGATCCACGAGCGCATCCGGCTGGGGATCATCAGCGCGCTGGCGGCCAACACTTCGCTCACTTTCAACGACCTAAAGAAACTGCTGAAAACCACCGACGGAAACTTGAGTGTCCATGCGCGCAAACTCGAAGAGGCCAAGTATATCGTCTGCAGCAAGAGCTTCGAGGGCCGGATGCCGCGGACCGAATACACGCTGGCGCCCGCGGGCCGCAAGGCTTTCGAGAAATATCTGGACCATATGGAAGCCCTGATCCAGGCGATGGGGAGATAAAACCAGCCGATGCATGTGGCGATCATTATGGACGGTAATGGCCGCTGGGCCAACGCGCGCGGACTGCCTCGCGTGGCGGGGCATCGGGTAGGTGTCGAGGCGGTGCGGCGCGCGGTCGAAGCGGCTCCGGGGCTGGGCATCAAAGTTCTGACGCTGTATGCGTTCTCAGCCGATAACTGGCGGCGGCCGCCGCGCGAAGTGTCCGCGCTTATGCGCTTGCTGGGGCACTACCTGACGCAGGAAACCACACGCTGCATCGCCAATGGAGTGCGTCTCGAAACCATTGGCCGGCGCGATCGCCTTCCCGCTGAGCGTGGTGCGCATGATCGAGGAAGCGGAGCGCAGAACCGCGGCGGGAGCCAAGCTGCGGCTGCGTCTGGCGATCGATTATTCGGCGCGCCAGGCGATTCATAGAAGCGGCGTCGCAGGCGCGCAGCGCAGGATCCAGAAGAGTGGTCGAAACTTCTGGGACCGGACGTGGATCTGCTGATTCGCACCAGCGGCGAACAGCGTTTGAGCGATTTTCTGCTGTGGGAATCGGCTTACGCCGAGATCGTGTTCACGACCGCGTATGTGGCCGGAATTCGGGCCCGACGATCTGGCCGGCGCAGTAGCCGAATTTCATCGCCGCGACCGCCGTTTTGGAGCTGTCGCGAGTAGCGAGTCGCGACGAACTGCTTAGCGCGCGCGGCATCATCCCCCCGTAAATTCTTCGCCTGAAAATTTGACGCTGCCTTCAACGTCCGCTACCATAGATCTGCGGGGTGGAGCAGTCTGGTAGCTCGTTGGGCTCATAACCCAAAGGTCGAAGGTTCAAATCCTTCCCCCGCAACCAATCCTGTCAATGGTTTATGGACTTCCGAAACGGCCTGACCTCCCATTGCTAACACGCTCGCAAAACCCAAAGAAATTCTCAGCCAGATCCTAAAGGAGTTGATTGCGGATTATCAAGGAGACCGGCGCCCAGCTCATATCGCGGCACACATGCTGCACGCCAAATCCAAACTGACCTCTTTGCAGGCGCAAGAAGACGCCAGATCTACAAAGCTGGTCGCACTGATCGAAGCGAATCAGCAGCCCCCTATCAAAGCCCTAAAAGATTGATCTGCTCCGCACCTGTATGCGACCCGTGCGCCCGTTTCCGTGCATGAGAAGTTCGCAACATTAGCGCTGCGGCTTGCGCTCGCGCGGGCAACGCGGCCATTGCGGTCAAGGAATGGGTGCATCGATCAAAAGCGGCTTGATGCCCTTGCCCGTGCTAATGAGCCGGGGCAAAACAGCCAAGCCGGTGCTCGGCCTGGTTCCATCCGGTGCGCTCCTGATCGTAACCCCAAGTCAACCACTCGCTCGAAGACGCCGCAAAAACTGGCGCCGCCATTAGGGCCGGACTCGCTAGGAATCGAATCATGCATTCCTCATTTCTAAATACCGCTCGCGCGAATCCAAAAGCTCTCTGTCCAGATGGCGCCGGGCGCTACCGTTTGCAGTTCCGGATACTTGCCTTCCTGATGCAGGTTAACGGCGTTGGTAATTCCCGTCATGGGTTCAATGCAGATGAAATCCACGGTTTGCCCTGCCGGCGCGGGCGGCGAATAAACGACTGCAACGGGATACTTTGGACCATAGATTGTTTCCACTTTCTTGCCGTCGGCTTCAATCGAGAAATGTGCGCGGCCTTGGGCATCCAGCTCCAGATCCGCAAAGCCGGTATCGAGCGGGTGCCCCAGCAGGGGTGTTGGATTCGGCAGGTCGAACGGTTTGAATTCCCCTGTCGCCACCAAACGGCTGTCCGTGATGGCGATCTTGCGCGCCGGAATGCTGGCGATCCAGCGATCGCGCGGAATGTCCGGGATGCGGTAGTACGGATGAAATCCCAGCGCGATCGGCATCGACTCCGTGCTGAGGTTCTTGACGGAGACTTTCACCTCCAGCTCGCCATCGGCCAGCCGGTAGGTCATTTCATACTCGTGGGCGAAGGGCCATTGTGCCATCAACTCGGGATGTTTCCAGAACTGGAGCCGGCTGGTCACATGGGCCGATTTCCGGTCTGCGCCCACCTCCATCACCTCCCACAGATCCGAGTTCGCCAGGAGCCCGTGAATCGGAACCGGTCCGCGTACATTGCCCAGCGCCGTGTTGAAGGTGTACTTCTTGCCGTTCGCCCAAAAACTTTCCTCGCTTAACCGGTTCGCCCAGGGCGCTAGAAACGGCACTCCGCTCAGATTCGGCTTCTTTTGCAACTCGGCAAGATCGGATACCGGAAAGTACAGAATGTTCTTCCCGTGTACCCTCATTTCGCTCGCACGATTGCCCAGCGACGGAACCACGGAAACTTCGATGCCCTTGGCGGCGTCCGCCAGATGGATCACTGCCACGCCCTGTTCCGACGTTCGGCGGGCGGTGTAGTTTTGTGCGACAGACATCAGTGAGAACGCGAGCAATAGACCGAGGAGTTTCATGGCAGACCGAAGGTGAGAAAACCCGCCGAAACGGCAATCGAAACGTATTGCTTCCCGCCCACCATATACGTCATCGGCGAGGCGCGGAAAGATTGGTTGACCGGGAAATGCCAAAGCGGCTTGCCAGTCTTGCCGTCGAGCGCAGTGAACACCCCGCTGTCTTCGCCCGCAAAAACCAGTCCGCCATTCGTGGAAAGAGTTCCCGAAGCGCTTCTGCCGCCGGGCGTTTGCACATAATCCCACACCGTTTTGCCGGTTTGAATGTCGATCGCGCGGATGGACCTGCTGCCGCCGGGAACCCCGCTATTGGTGCCATTGAAAAACCGGCTACCCATTTCAAACGGCGCCGGGATCGCGCGTGTGACGCCGCACGTGTCGCTAGCGGCGAAGAAGAAAAGCTTCAGGGGCGGGTTGTAGGATGCCGACATCCAATTTGTACCCGAGTCCGGGCAAGAGAGCGTCCCTTGCGGCGACGGATCGGAATTGGGCAAAAGGATTGGCTTGCCGTCATTGGTGTAGCCGCTGGCCCAAGTGGACTTGGTGTAGGGTTTGCCCAAGAGGAATTCTCCGTTGGTCCGGTCGAGGACGAAAAAGAACCCGTTGCGATTGGCCTGCACTAATAGTTTGCGCGGCCGCCCCGCAAAGGTTTCATCCACGAGTAAGAGCGGCTCGGTCGCATCCCAATCGTGAGTATCGTGCGGAGTGAATTGGTAATACCACTTCAATTCCCCGGTTTTCGGCTTCAATGCCAGCACGCTGTCGCTATATAGGTTGTCGCCCTTGCGCTCATCTCCGTTGTAATCCGGACAGGGATTTCCGACGGACCAATACAGTAAATCGAGCGTGGGATCGTAGGAGCCGCTGAGCCAAGTGGCACCGCACCCATGCTCCAGCGCGTTGCCGACCCAAGTTTCCGACAGCTTCTCGCCGGGTTTAGGGACGGTCCAAAATCGCCACGCCTCCTCACCGGTAGAAGCCTGGTACGCCGCCACAAATCCGCGTGCCCCTTCTTCGCCACCCGCCACGCCGGCGATCACCATGTCGTCAACCACGAGCGGAGCGCCGGTGGCACTGTACTGCGACTTCGGCCAGTCCGTCATAGGCGTGTCCCACAGCAGCGCGCCGGTATTTTTGTTCAAGGCGAGCAAATGTGCGTTGTCGGTGAGCATGAACAGCCGCTCTCCTTCGACGACCACGCCGCGATTGGCTCCGCCCGCCGCTTCTCCCAACAACCCCGGCGAGACCGCGCGTTTGTAAACCCATAATTGCCGGCCGGAAGTAGCATCGAGCGCATAAACAGCATTCACCGCTGTCACGTACATCACGCCATCCACTACAACTGGCGTGGCCTCCAGACGCGGCGCATCTGCTACCGGGAACATCCACTTCATGGTCAGGAGCTGTACGTTGCTCACGTCGATCTGGTCGAGTACACTGTTGCGATTTCCCGTCAAGCTTCCGTCATAGCGCGGCCAGTCCATCTTGGGGGAAACTGGACTCTCGCGATACACTCCACCCGCGCTGGCGCTGAGGAGATGGACCTTGCCATCGGCAGCCCTCAGTTGCAGATCGAAATTGGTCTGATTCAGAACCTGTCCTTCCAGCGTTTGTCCGTTCTGCAGTTTCACAGCGATGCGCCGCGCGGTCCGCGCTCCGCGAATCGGCTGTAGTGTATGCGCATAAGCTAGCAAGTCCTTCATTTCGAGATCGGCGATATCGTGCGGCGGCATGGCTTTCACGCCTGCACGCACCAGCGCCGCAATTTGAGAATCCGAATGCGATGCCACAAAGGCCAGAATGCTGGGAGCGCGTTCACTGCCATTACCGTCGCCCCCATGGCAGACGGTGCAGCGCATTTCAAAGGACTTTTCACCGGGTGCATTCGGCTGCGCAGCCGCAGTCAGCGCGAGGAAAAATAAGCCCAGCCACGATATCTTCATCATGATGTCAACACAAACGCTTTCGGTTCAAGTCAGTTTACATGAAAACCTTCTGTTCAGCGAAAGGGCTGTGATAAACTAGCGGGCCGGTGGATCTCCTATCGGGTCCGATAGCAGGAGGCCGAGCGTGATACGTGCCGGGACAACACGCCTTCGACGGCTTACTCACTGGCGGCGATTTTCGCGATTTGAAATCGGCGCAGTGCTATTCGTGATGTTCTTGGCGTCTGCCTGCACCCAAAAGAAACTCCCGCCGGCAGCGCGGGACACTTTAACAGTCTCGCTCTTGCCGCAGCAGGTCGCCTTGCTCCGGGCCCCGCTTATGAACGCTTTTTCAGCAGCGGTGCGCGGCGGCGCGGAGACGATGTATCCGGAAGACGTGGTGAATATTGCGTCTGCACCAGAGGCCCATCATTCAGCGGCACTGGAGCCCGCAAAAACCGGACCAAGCGGCGAGCCAGCTATCCACGTGCAAAGAGTTCGCGGAAACGTTTACATGCTTACCGGCGCAGGCGGGAACATCGCATTACAGGCGGGCGATGAGGGCGTGCTGCTGGTAGCCACCGGGCTCTCGCGGATGACCGGCGAAGTTCTCGCTGCCATTAAGCAGTTGTCCAACAGGCCGATCCGTTACATCATTGACACCCATGTTCATCCGGATCATATCGGCGGCAACGAGGCGATCGCGAAGCAAGGCGAAACACTGGCTGGGGGCGATGTGACCAATCTGACGTCCGGTGCCCGCGAAGGCGCGCGTGTCGTTGCACACGAAAACGTGGTCGCGCGGTTAACTGCACCGGGCCCTGGGCGGCCCGCCACACCTTTCGGCACGCTGCCTAACGATTCGTATTACGGCTCCCATAAGGATTTGTTCTTTAACGATGAGGGCGTCCGCATCGTGCACCCGCCGGCTGCCCACACCGATGGCGACAGCATGGTGTTTTTCCGGCGATCGGATGGGATCGGCACAGGCGATGTTTTCGTCACCGGCTACCCGTTTATCGACCTGGCACGCGGCGGCAGCATCCAGGGGGAGATCGCTGCGTTGAACGGTGGAACGTATATCGTTCCAGGACACGGACGCCTGTGCGATGCGGCCGATGTCGCTTACTACCGCAACATGGTGACCGTCATCCGCGGCCGCATCCTGGATATGAAAAAGCGTGGCCTGACTGTGGAGCAGGTAAAAGCCGCCAAACCCACGCAGGACTACGATCCGCATTGGGGCGCCACCTCTGGTTTCTGGACCACTGACTTGTTTGTTGAGGCTGTATATAAGAGTGTCGAAGGAGAATTGAAGCAATGAAGTTCGATCGAGCGGGCTTGGCAGCCTGGCTCATAATGCCCACGCTTCTCAGCGTGCCGGCCCTGGGACAAGCCGATTTCGCGGGCCAATGGGTACCTTTGTTCCACGAAGATTTGCCCGAACGCCTCCCAGGTCCCGAACTCGCCGACTATATGGGGCTCCCCATCAACGCTGCGGCTCGGTTGCGCGGCGACAGCTACGACCCGGATCGCATCTCGGTGGTGCCCGAGTATCAGTGCCGGCCGCATGGCGGCGATTATTCCATGCGCGGGCTGGCCAACATGCGCATCGATGCAATTCTCGATCCGGTCACGCAGCGTTTAGTCGCCTGGCATACCCGCATGAACTTTCAGGAAATGGAGCGTACTATCTGGATAGATGGCCGGCCGCATCCTTCCGATATTGCCGCCCACACCTTTTCGGGCTTCTCCACCGGCAACTGGGATCGCAACATGATGAATGTTTACACCGACCATCTGAAGGAGAGCTACCTACGCCGCAATGGCCTGCCACGCAGCGACCAGGCCACCTTCACCGAGCATTGGGTGCGGCACGGAAATTATCTGACGGTCACCACCGCCATCACCGATCCTGTTTTTCTTACGGAGAAGTTAGTGCGCAGCCAAACCTGGGTGAACGATCCCACCCAGCGCGTCGGCCGCGATATCTGCGAATACGCGCAGGAAGTGCCCAAGCCGCGAGCCGACTACGTGCCGGCTCACTTCCCGGGAACCAATCCTTTCTTGCATGAGGTGGCCGACGAGTACGGCTTGCCCTACGATATCGTGCGCGGCGGCGCCGAGACCATGCTTCCGGAGTACCGCCAGAAGATGGGCAAGCCCGAGCACCCGCTCGAAGCGTGCCAGCTTTATTGCGCCTGCGGCGCCGGCGGAACCAACACATGCCTACGCGAACCGGGACGCCGCTAAGCGAGAACCGAATGAAAACTTCATCCACACTTTTGCTTCAAACGCTCGCGGCGGCTGTACTGGTCTTCGCACAGGAGCCCAACCCCAGCGTTCACCTTCAGATGTTGGCGGTGCAAGGCAATATCTATATGCTCGCGGGCGCGGGCGGCAATATCACTGTGCAAATCGGCAAAGAAGGTGTGCTCCTGGTCGATAGCGGACTCGCCGACGCCGCCCCTAATGTCATCGCGGAAATTCGCAAGCTTACCAACTCTCCCATCCTGTTCATCATCAATACCCACGTGCATCCCGATCACGTCGGCGGCAACGTGGCACTCTCGGGGCAGAAGTCGAACTTAGCCGGCGACGCCCGCAATAATGCGCGCATTGAAGGGGACCAGGCGCTGCGCATCATCGGCCACGAAAACGTGCTGAACCGCATGACTTCGCCGGTGGGCAAGGAAACGCCTCCGCTGCAATTCGGACTGCCGGAGGATGAGTACGCTACTCCCTTCAAGGACCTCCGCTTCAACGGCGAGGGCATCGTCATCTATCACGAGCCCAAGGCGCACACCGATGGCGACAGCATCGTATTTTTCCGCGGCTCGGACGTCGTGAGCACCGGCGATATCTTCACGCCCGGCGGTTATCCGTTCATCGACATCGAGCGCGGCGGCGGCATTAACGGCGAAATCGACGCGCTCGACCATATCCTCGATCTCACCATTCCCGGCAAGACTCAGGAAGGTGGAACCTACGTCATCCCCGGCCACGGCCGGCTCTGCGATGAAGCTGACGTGGTGGAATACCGCGACATGGTAGTCATCATTCGCGACCGCATTCGCACCATGATCGGCAAGAACATGACCCTTGAACAGATTCAGGCCGCGCGGCCGACGCTCGACTACGACACCGAGTACGTCAAGAGCAATAGCTTCGTCAAAGCAGACCAATTCGTCCAAGCCATTTACAAAAGCCTGAAGTCGTCGGAGGCGAAATGAAACGCACACTATTCGCCATCGTCGTCATGGGTGCGCTGGGGGGCTCGATCTTGGCCCAGGCTCCCGCAGCGGCGGTACAGAAATCCGGCAAGGCATCCGCCCTTGAAGACCTCACTGGAAACTGGGTGTCGATCGTCAGCGAAGATTACCGCTGGCGCATGGTGACTCCTCTCAAGGGCGATTCCGCCAGCGTGCCGCTCAACCAGGAAGGCCGCAAAGTCGTCAATGCCTGGGACCCTGCTAAGGACGAAGCCGCCGGACTCCAATGTAAATCCTATGGCGCCGCGGCGATCATGCGCGTTCCCGGCCGCCTGCGCGTCTCCTGGGTCGATGACAACACTTTGAAGATCGAGGCCGACGCCGGCAGGCAAACGCGGATCTTGCATTTTAGTGGACAGCCTCCCCTGAACGCCGCGCCTTCCTGGCAGGGCTACTCATCCGCGCAGTGGGAACCGGGCCCGGGCCGGGGCGCCCGCGGCGGGCTCGGCGTGACTGTCGAGGGGAATGAATCGCGGAGCCTCCAAGTATCCACCACGCAGCTTCGCGCGGGGTACCTGCGGAAGAATGGCGTTCCCTATAGCGACAAGACCACTGTTCAGGAATTTTACGACGCCTTCAAGGAACCAGACGGCGAGGAATGGTTCACTGTGACGACGATCGTGACCGACCCCGTCTATCTGGCGACTCCGTTCGTCACCACTACCGACTTCCGCAAGGAAAGCGATGGCTCGAAGTTCAGTCCGTCACCGTGCACCGCACGTTAAGAAAGGAGCCCGACCCATGGAACAAAAGCCTTCTTCACCCGTATCCCGGCGCAATATTTTGAGGACCGCCGTCGCCGGCGCGGCTTTGGCGGGACAAGCTGGCCGGGCCCCGGCTCAGCAGACCGGCACTGTCGCGGGCCGGAAATTCAAGGGCTGGGTATCCACCGGCTTCGGTCCGGCAACCACCCACTTTGAGGAACTGACGCTGCTGCCGATCAGCGGGCGCCAGGTGCTGGTGCGTACCGAAGTCAGCCAGTGCTGTTACACCATGACGGTGCGAATGTTCGGCACCCAGGACGGCGGCCGGCCGGATCCACTGGGGCCGCAGGCGCCGGTGATTGTCAACGATCCGGAGGAGCCGACCATTCAGGGCCACGGTGGCGTCGGCATCGTGGAAGCGGTGGGTCCCGAAGTCCGCCGCGTGCAGGTGGGCGACCGCGTGATTGTGCCGGTGACGCCGCAATGCGGTGTTTGCTACGACTGCTTGCGTGGACGTGCCGACCGTTGCCAATCCGGAGCCAACGCTAAGGCCTTCCCGCTCGCTACCCGGAAAAACGGTGACAAAGTTTTCGGCGCGGGTAATATCGGCGGGCTAGCTGAGTTAATGGTGGCGTATGAGGAAGCGGTGGTTCCGGTTTTCACGAAGGCTTCGTCCCTGGAGTTGGCATCATTGCATTGCGTATCGGGATGCGGTCTGGGCATGACGATGACTTTATCGCCGGTCGAGGCGGGATCGAATGTCGCCATCTGGGGCGGCGGCCCCGTGGGCATGAGCGCCGTCCAGGGCGCGCGCATCATGGGTGCGGCGCAGGTAATCCTGGTGGAGCCAATCCGTACCCGCCGCGAGTTGGGATTGAAGCTGGGCGCGACCACGGCGCTGGACCCCAACGCCGAGGGAGCGAATCTGGTCCCCAAGATCAAGGACATGTGCGCCGGGACAGACCGGCCGTTTGCCGGCGGACGCAATCGTCTGGCCAACCGCGGCGGAATTGCGGCCAATATAGGGCCGGATCTTCTCATTGAGGCAGTAGGCTATGACCGTGCTAAACCCAAGGTCGAAGCGGGTCCCGATCCGGATGGCATTTTGCAACTGCAGCAGATCTGGCAGTGCTGTCCCACAGGCGGCCACATCTGCACCACCGGGGTCGGCTATCCCACCCAAGCCACGGTCGCTTTTCCCATCAATCAGTGGACCAACGGCAGCAAGACGCATCACTCCAGTCAGTACGGCGGCACGAACAGCATGCGCGACTTGCCGCGCTACGTGAGGCTCATCGAGAGCGGGAAGTTCGACGCCAAGTCGATGGTCACGGCGCAATATCCTCTCGAAAAAACGCTGGATGCTTACCGGGAAGTGATCGACCGGACCACTTTCATGGCCATGATCACGGTGTCCTAGAATGTCACGGAAAATCATAACTGGAGCAGCGCTTGTGCTGCTCGCGCTGGGCGCCCGCGGCACTGTGCTGGCCCAAGGAGGCGTCACGGCGAAGGCGGCTGCGCCCATCGACCTTACCGGTTACTGGGTCGCAGTCGTCACCGAGGATTGGCGCTGGCGCATGGTCACGCCCGCCAAGGGAGACTACGCCAGCATTCCCATCACGGCCGAGGCGAAGAAGACGGCCGACTTGTGGGACCCCGCGAAAGACGAAGCCGCCGGAGAACAATGCAAATCTTACGGCGCGCCGGCGCTCATGCGTATTCCGGCGCGCCTACACATTACTTGGCTGGATGACGCCACGCTCAAAGTGGAAGTGGACGCGGGCACGCAAACCCGGCTGCTACACTTCGGAAATTGGAAGAGCGATCAGAAAGCCGCCACCTGGCAGGGCGACTCACTCGCACGCTGGGAGACTCCGCGCGCGCCGGCGGGGGGCGACGCGCAAGCTACCGCGAAAGCCGGGAATTTGAAGGTCACCACCGACCACCTGCGGCCCGGGTATCTCCGCAAGAACGGAGTCCCTTATAGCGCCAATGCCGTCCTCACCGAATATTGGGACGTGCTCACCGAGCACCACCTTTCGGCCAATCATAAAGACGAGCAGTGGCTGGTGATCACTTCCATCGTAAATGATCCGCAGTACTTGCAGATTCCCTGGCTCACCGGTCTGCACTTCAAGAAAGAAGCGAGCGGCGAGAAGTGGGATCCGCAACCCTGCTCGGCGCGTTGGTGAGGAGCATATGAGCTACCATCGAGGCTTTGCCGCAACGTTTCTGATGCTTGCTTTCGCCGCCAGCATCGCTTCGGCGCAAAAGGTGGGAGTCTACCAGGTCCGCCCGGATTTTTACCTGATTGCGGGGGCTGGCAGCAACATCGGCGTGCAAATCGGCGCGGATGGAGTGGTGGTGGTCGATGCCGGTTCCGCCGCGATGGCGGGCGAGGTTCTGGAAGCCATCAAGAAACTGACGCCCCAACCCATCCGCTACCTGATCGATACCAGCGCCGACCCTGACCATGTCGGCGGAAACGAAGCGCTTGCCCGCGCGGGGCAGAATTTCACCGCCAAGACCAACACGGGTCCGGGCGGCGCGGTGAGCGAGGGTGCCACCATTCAATCCACCGAGGCCGTCCTCACACGGATGAGTGCTCCCACCGGCAAACAGGCGGCGTATCCCTCGGCCGCGTGGCCCACTGAGACTTTTTTCCAATCCGAGAAAGCAATGTACCTCAATGATGAAGGCATCGTTGTCATGCACCAGCCGGCCGCGCATAGCGACGGCGATGCCATGGTATTTTTCCGGCGTTCCGACGTGATCATGGCCGGTGACATTCTCGACACCACGCGCTTCCCCGTCATCGATGTCGCAAAGGGTGGCAGCATTCAAGGCGAGATCGACGCGCTAAACCAGCTCATCAAACTCGCGATCCCCTCGATTCCGCTCGCCTGGAAGGAAGGCGGAACCGCCGTCATCCCTGGGCACGGCTTTATCTGCGATCAGGCCGACATCGTCGAGTACCGCGATACCGTCGTCATCATCCGCGATGTCATTCAGGACATGATCAAGCAAGGCCTTACGCTCGCACAGATCAAGGAAGCCAACCCTACGCAAGGCTACCGCTCGCGCTATGGCGCGGAGTCAGGCCCCTGGACCACAAACATGTTTGTCGAGGCGGTCTATCAGAGTCTAGCGGGAAAGAAACAGGAGAAGCCATGAACCGCCGTATCTTGATTCCATATTTGGCTGTGCTGGCAAGTGTTCCAATCTTCGCGGAAGTAGATCTGAGCGGCAATTGGGCCGCCCGCCAACACCAGGATTGGCAGGAGCGTGGTCCTGGCCCGGAACCGGTGGATTACTCAGGACTGCCAATCAACGCGGAAGGCCGTGCCAAAGCTCTCAAATATCAAGCCTCGATTTTGTCGCTGCCCGAACGTCAATGCCTGTACTATACGCCCGCGTACCTGGTGATCGGCCCGTTCCCGATCAAGATGTGGGCCGAAACCGATCCGACCACCGGCAAGACGTTAGCCTGGAAAGTGGGCGGACTCATCGATCGCGCGATCCTGACCATCTGGATGGACGGACGCCCGCATCCCGCCCGAGTACGCGCCGCACACCAACTCTGGATTCACCACCGGCGAATGGGAGGGAGATGTGCTCACCACCTACACCACGCATTTCAAGGCCGGCTATATACGTCGCAACGGAACTCCCAGTAGCGATCAGGCGAGTATGGTCGCGCAGTTCATCCGGCACGACGATTTCCTCACCGTTACACAGTTTGTCGACGACCCCGTGTATCTGACAGAGCCTTACGTTCTCAGCAGGGTCTGGCAATTAGATCCACATGCGAATCTCAGTCCGGTTCCCGCGCCCTGCACACCCGAGGCCGAGGTAGCGCGACTCGATGGCCAGAGTCCCATTCCTCACTTCCTGCCGGGAAAAAACCCTTACGTGAACGAGGTGACCCGCCTCTATAACATCCCGCAAGAAGCCGTGATGGGTGGCGCAGAGACCATGTATCCCGAGTACCGGAAACGCCTGCGGGCCCAATACCAACCCCCCGAAAAGTGCACGCGCTATTGCTGCGGTTGGGGAGGCGGCAATCCCAATCCTGCCAACGCTCTGGGTTGCATCACCGATGGCAGCGGCAAGATACGAAGGCCGGATTAAAAGCCGCTAATTCGACCCGCTCTCAATCGTAACTAGATTGGAGAGCGAAGCGCGCCGGTCCACCGTAAACCCGGTGTGACAGACTAACATCTCGTCAGTATTCTGCGGACCCAAGTGAACATCTGCCCGCGGGTCGGGATTAAAAGGGTTGTTTGCCGAATTGTCCCAATGGGCGGTGATCTCCATGCGCGTTCCCTTCGGAACGTGCAGCGGTTTGGCCTCGTAGTAAACGATCTGCCAGTCGAATTCGTAGTGCGGCACATCCAGCACGATCTGCGATTGCCCGTCCGGATACACCAGTCGAACCGACATATCTTTCCCGCGCAGATGCATGTGCGGCTGCAGGAAGACCAGGTCCACGGCTTCATTGAAACGCATGGAAGCGTGGCCTTCGTGGTTAGGGTCGCCCGCAGGAATGGCCACCTTCCAGGACCAATTGGAAATGGTTACGAACCGCCGTGTAGGCTCGACCTTCGCCAACACGAAACCGACTTGAATACGTTCTTCAGTCGCAGCCTTGCCATTCGGCGTGAAATGCACCTCGAGCACTAAGTCGGATTGCGCGGGGATCACTTTAGCCGCATGGTCCGTACTGAAGTCCTGCGGCGGCATGCCCGGTGAATATCCGATCAGAAACTCTGCGCCGTCTTCAAGCTGCCGTGGTGGCGACCCATTTGCTGCCGGCCTAAGCTGTGCGTCTACCACGCCCATTTTTGAAAGCTCATACGGTACACCCGGCTTGGCGTTCTTCAACCAATTCGACCCCGGTGGCCGCCAAAAAGCGCTCACGTGATGTACCACCGAACGGTCACTCGGACGAATCTCCCCGGCCGTGATCCAGGTATCGTTTTCAAAGTTCGTCGGAATGACGATGTACACGTAATCGAGAACTCCTTGCGCTGGCACCGTGTAAGCCTTGGGTGTCTCAAACACGACGTCCGGCTGGAGATTCCAGCCGCTGGTCCATTTCACACGAGCAGGTTTGTTTTTCGGATCGCCCTCCGGCGCGTCGGCATCGGCCCACGAAACCAAGGTCTGAATCTCCACGTCCGTCAGCCGCCGGTCGTTGAGGAAGTGTCCATATTCCGGATTAGCGAACCAGGGCGGCATCTTTCGGGTCAGCACCGCGGCCTTAATCGCGCGCGCCCAGGGACGCGTAGTCTCATAGGTCAGGAACGACCCCCTCCCAGCTTCCCCGGGACGATGGCACACCTGGCACCTTCTTTGCAGAATCGGAAGCACGTCGCGGTCGAAGGTAACTCCGCTGGATGCGGTTTGAGCCGCGCTTGCCACTAGCGGCATAAGAGCGAATAACAGGCTGCGCATCGCTTGGTACCTCGGGTTACTCCACGGTGCAGGGCCGCGGCCGCCACTTCGCGTCGTCCGGCTCTCTCTTGAAGTTCGTGCTGGTGATGTAGTCCACCATCAGATAGGCAGGATCGTGCACGATCGTCGTTACGATCATCCAATCGGTGCCATAGGGATCCGCATGCAGGTTGAAATACTCGGTCTGAATCGCGTCCTTGCTATACGGAACTCCGTTCTTGCGGAGGTAACCGGGTTTGAGGTGAGTAGTCACCACCTTGAGCGAACCTCCCTGGGGTGTTGCCGGTGGAGGGTTGCGTCCACGTCGCGGAGCTCCGCCGGAACTCACCCTCGCCGGATCAAAACCGCCCGCGTATTCCCAGGATGCCGCCGAATAACCTTGCCAGCCGGCCTCCCCGTGCGGCTCCGCGCCGTCAAATTGCAGCAATCGGGTTTGCTCGCCTGCGTCGGTCTCGATACGTAGCGTGTTGCCGCCCTCCTGCCAAGTGATCTTCAATCGTCCCGGAATGCGCAAGAGCGCCGGCGCCGCGTAACTCTTGCACGCCTCCCCGGCGGCCAAGTCTCGCGCGGGATCCCAGGCGTTGGCAGCCTTCTGCGCGACGCCATTCAGCGGCAGGCTCGAAAAGTCGCCTTTCACAGGCGCCAGCATGCGTTGCGCGTAATCCTCCGTGACCACCGAGACCCAGGTGCCCGTCAGATCGATCGGCGCGTAGCGCTGGTAGATCGTTTGCTGTGCCACGGCTGTAACGGGAATCGTCA
Source organism: Bryobacterales bacterium (assembly GCA_963745995.1). GTDB lineage: Bacteria > Acidobacteriota > Terriglobia > Bryobacterales > Bryobacteraceae > Palsa-187. Next base: position 820,910 of record CAVUZF010000002.1, on the reverse strand, counting down.
AACTAGACGCGAGGATCAGGAGCCATCTCCCAGAGTATTGGCGGTGCATAGGCCTCGCTAGCGCGTGCTTTCCTTAAATTCGGCGTAGAGCGTTTCGACGAACACGTCGGTGGTCCACTCGGGACGGCTATAGCGCCCTTCCCAGCCGAGCGCAGGCCGCTTCGCCTTCACCTGTTCCAGAGTAAGTTTTTGCACATTCACCAGGTTCAGTGCGCGATCGCGGATCTCGTGTAGCATATCGCGGTATTCCACCAGGTCTGCTTCATCGCAAACACGGCCGTGCCCCGGAATGATGTAGGTGCCGCCTTCTTGCATGTTCTCCGGGACCGTAATATCCAGCATCGCGTTAAGCGCGTCCAGTATCCCCTTGGAACTGCCGCCTTGCTTCCGGTCGATCAAGGGCAGGTTCGTGGTGGTAAAAATGTCGCCCGAGACCAGGACGTTTGAAGCGCGAAAATACACGATGGTATCCCCGTCACTGTGCGCCGCCGGCTGGTGAATGATATCCACCACTTCTCCGTTGAAAAACAAATTGCGTCGCGCCACCATGTACCCGTCGGTCGGCCATGCGCCGGTTGGATACGGCGATTTCTTGTCGGGTCCCGGCGTGCTCATGCGCAGCAAAACATTTTCGTGAGCGATCATGTTGGGCGTGGGGCCACGGCCTTGGCCTGCGGTGGAGCCGCCGGGTAACGATCCGATCACCGCATTGCCACCGATGTGATCGGGCTCGAGCGACGTATTAATAAGGTAGCGGATCGGACCGTCGCTTACCTCGCGGATGGCGGCCAATACGGCATCGGTCATGCCCGCTGCGCCCGTGTCCACCAGAAGGACGCCCTCTTTTCCAACTTGCATCGCGATATTGGCCCCCGCGCCCGTCAAAAGCCAGACACTTCCTTGCACTTTGAAGGCATGAACAGGGCCAGTGTTTTTATCCTGCGCAGCCAGCGGGATTGCCCCAACGACAAGCACGGCGACGCATGCCAAGGCTCTCTTCGAATAACTCATCGAACGCGCCTCAATCGATCCCTATACTCCGGATAGGCAGTCTCTGCGCCGCCCAGCATCGCCTCAGGCGGAACGCGGAGTTTGTCGGCCACTTCGTGGATAAACGGGTTCGCCCAAGGCAGATAATTCGGGACGGAGTAGGGTTTGATCACCGTCTCTTCGCCCGGAAAGCACTTGAAAAAGATGTCTCCGGCTTGGCCCACCGCGGGCACGCCGAATTGAGCCGTCGAAACCCGCGGCGCCGCGATGAAGTCGGACGATTTAGTGTAAGTCTCGGTCAAATACAGGGGATCGTGCACCATCCACGTAACCGTGAGGACGCTGCCATTGCGCGTATAAAAAGTAGTCACCGTCGCCTGGTCGCTTGACGGAACTCCGTTGCGCCGGATCCATCCCCATTTGATGTGTGTGGTTGTCGTTACCAACGTGTTTCCTTCCCACTTGCCAGTGGTGAATCCGGCCCAGGTGTGCGGAGCGTATTCGGGCGGGTGGGGACGGCCATCCATATAGACGGTGCGGTCGGCGCGCCGGAAAGTGCCGGCCACGTGATACGCCACTACGTCAAGATTGTCATCTAACTCTTCCGTAATCCTAAGGTTCGCGGGCCCCCAAAAGGAATAAGTCGCCGGGTGCGGCATGCACTGGTGCTCCGGCACACCCAACAGCGCGCCGTCGTAGCTGAGCGCCCGTGCGCGCGCCTCTTCGTTGAGCGGAATGCCAAGATAATCGACTAGCGCGGGGCCATCCGCCCGCTCGGTAGAATCCTCTTCGAAGCCAAAAAGTGCGGCAATACCAGGTCCTAAGGCTGTTCCAATCGCCGGTTGGTTCCAGAAGCCGACGATGTCGCTTTGGGCGGCCGCCGGGAAGCTGCAGAGCATCAACGTTGCGACTGCGAAGGCGTCAGTAGTGCGCACGACTTATAATTTACCGTTTGTTCCCCTCGCCACGCATACGCCATTTGCCATTGCGCGACCCACTTCAGCCCACGGCGCTCTGCTGATTCCCGCTCCTCTTAAGGATTTCATCGACCAGGAACAAGTCCGTCAGCAGCGCCCGCAGATGAATGGAAGCGTTCAAATTGTCGATCAACTGTGAGCTGATGGTGGGCTGAGCCAGCACCAGTTCCACTGCCGCCAGCGAATCCCGGGCGTCGCGCGCCAGCACGGCTTGAAACGCAGCATAAGGTCCGGCTTGGTGCCCAAAGGCGGACACGTAGGCCTGTTCCAGCCCCGCGAGCGCATGTGCTGCACGGCCCAGAAAATCACGGATCAGACCGTCTTGTCCACCACCGGCCAGGCCTTGCCCGGCATACGCCAGCATGAACTCATAGCACTCTTCAATGGAACTGCAGAACTCCGCAAGTCGGTTGTGCATTATTTGGTGGCGGCCCAACGCTCCGGATCATGGTGCTCCAGATAGTGCTCGCGGCTGATGGAACCGAAGACCATGGATTTGGTGATCGCAAACTTCTCGGGACGCAGCGCAAAGTAGACGTGCGCCATGATGAGCGCGATTAGTCCCACGCCCGCCAGGCCATGCAGTACATACATCAAGCCCCAGGTCATATCGCTAAAAACATACGGATTGCGGGTAAAGAACGGAGTTCGCACACGCTTCATCATGAACACGCCGGTTAGCGTCACCGACAGCCCGGCGAGCACGATCACGGCGTGGTACATCTTGTTTTCCATAGGGTACTTCGCGAATTTACGCGGAGCGGCCGCCGTTTTGCCGGTGGCCCTCAGCCAGCGGCGCTTAGCGTCTTCAATGTCGATCGAATCCGGCCAGATAGACCAGAAGTCCAGCCAGAATGTCGCGTGGATAATGTGGAACACAATCGACGCGGTCAACACCAGCCCGGCGATCCAGTGATACGTCACCCAGGGGAATGGATATCCAACCTTGGGAAGAAACGCGGTGATCAAGAGTGCGAACATCGCCGCAGCCATCACCCAGTGGAACAGGCGCGCGGCCACACCATGCCGGGCCACTTTCTCCGGAATCTTCGCCGCCACCTCCGGCGCAATTGCTTCCGCGGGCGCTTCTTTCCTGGCGATGAATTGCACCCAGATCGCGTGAACGATGAGAAACGCCAGGCCGCCGATAGCCGCGACCCAGATCAGGAAAAACGAAATATGAATGGGAACCGACTGCCCCCAGGGACTTGTCGCGAACTCAACTAGGCCCACTTAGCCTCCTCCACGCCGCTAATGGCGCGCTTCACGAGATTCCGCATCAGCGGGACCTTGTAGCCGTTGTAACGCAGCGGTTCCGCACCGGCGACGGCAATCTTGCCGCCCATCTCGCCGGTGGATGCATTGCGCGGTTTGCCACGCACCGCGTCCTCCACAGCCGTGAGCCGCAGGGGGCGCGCTGCGGCTGCATTCACCGCGATGCGAATACGTTCGATGTTACCGCCCGTCACCACCATGGCGGAAGCGACGTTCAACAACGGGAAATCCCAGACTGCGCGGTCGCGGACTTTCTCAAAGTAGAACTGTGCGCCCGCCCACGTCGCAGGGATGCGAATCGCGGTCAGCAGGTCCCCCGGCTTCAACACCGTCATGCGTGTGATGTCGATGGCCGGCCCGACGAAATAGTCCTCCGCGTTGACCACCCTCTCACCCTCCCGGTTGCGGATCGCCATCTGCGCATCGAGCGCGATCAGCGCCGGCGCGCTGTCGGATGGATTCACCGCCACGCAGCGGTCGGCGCCGAGAATCGCATGTTCGCGGTTGATCGCCGTAGGCGTATCTGCAAAGCAAATGTTGCCGCCGGCACGATAGCATTTCCAGCCGCCGCGGTAATACCAGCAGCGCGCATCCTGCGAAACGTTGCCGCCGATGGTGCCCTGGTTGCGGATCTGCGGCGACGCAGCAGACTCCGCGCCCGTCGCGAGAATACTGAACTTCGCCTTGACCACCGGATGCCGCACCACTTCCGTAAGGGTGGTCATGGCGCCGATCTCCAAGCCCCCGCCCACTTCGCGCACGCCGCGCAGTTCGGCAACCTGGCTTAGATCGATGACAACCTTGGGGCGTTTGATGCGGTCCTTCAACCAGTCGAAACTGTCGAGGCCGCCGGCCAGCACCCAGGCATCCGTGCCATGCTGCGCGAGCAGGCGCAGCGCATCGTCAACCGTGGCCGGCTGAAAGAGCTCGAAGGCCGGCATAATATCGCGTACGATTGCCATATTCCGCTCTCCTTATATGTGGGCCGTGAGGCCCTCTTCCATCGGCCGGCCCGCTTCCAGCGAAGCCAGAATTGTATCCGCCAGCACCGGAGCGCGGCGGAACACGTCGTCTCCCAGTGCATCGGAAAGCGCATTGAGTATCGCCATGCACCCGGCGCCGACGGGAGGCTCACCGATGCCGCGCGCCCCGATAGGCGTCTCGGGATCGGGAATGCCCACCGCGTCCCACGCCATCTTTGCCGGTGCGTCCAGAATGGTTGGCGGCTTTAAGTGATGAAATCGTTTGGCCAGCGGGATACCGTAGTGCTGGTCGTAAACCCACTTCTGTCCCAGAGCGTGGCCGATGCCCAGCATGGAGCGTCCCAGGATCTGTCCGCCCAGAGCGCGCGGATGAATCACCCTACCGACGTCTGCCACGGCAAGGTAATCGAGGATCTGATACTTGCCGGTTTCGAGATCCACTTCCACTTCCGCAAAGCCCGCCACATAGGAATGCGTCAGTCCGTCGCGCGGCATGGTATCGCGCGCGACCGCAAGCAATCCCTGGCCCGAGAGCGCCTTCGCCGAAGCCACCGTGAATTTGTTGATGCCCTTAGGCAGTTCGTGACCGTCGTAAATACCGCCCAGTTCCACGGCTCGTTTGGCCGCCTGCGCCAGGCTCATGCTCCCGCCGCCGCCGTTGTGGAAGACTCGCTCGCCGCCGACCTCGTAATCTTCCGGTTTGCCGCCGAGATCCTTGGCCGCAATCTGCTGCAGCTTGTCCTTGGCGTCCATCGCCGCCACGTAGGCCGCGCGCGTCATGGCATGCGTCGTCTGGCTGCCGCCTGACGGACAACTCCACGGCAGATTCCGCCCGGTATGGCCCCACGTAATTTCGCATTTGTCCCAAGGCACACCCAGAATTTCAGCAGTGACACGGTGACAGTCGCTGACCGACTCCGTGCCCAGATTGCCAATGCCCGATTGAATATAAAGCCTGCCATCCGGTTTGATGACGAACAGCCCGTCGAACCCGACCGAGCCACCCACGAAGCAACTAGTAGCTACGCCGATGCCGCGCGCCTTAGTGCCGCTGCGCTTCGGTTGTGCTTTTCGTTCGTCCCAGCGGAACGCGACTTGCCCCTTGTCGAGCGCTTCCTTGATGAACGCGCTGGTCACGTACTGCCGCTTGCCTCCTACCGGAGGTCCGATGAGCGCCTTGCCCTCCGGCGCATTCATCCTATGAATCGCCACCTGGTCGATGCCCAGCTTGCGGGCGGCTTTGGACATGACCGGTTCCATCAACACAATTCCCTGGAATCCGCCGGGCTGGCTTTGCGAAACCCGCGGCGGTGTGTTGCTCAGTACCGAAAGACCGCGCCAGCGCATGGCCGGCGGCTGATACATCAGGGAGAGCTGCCGCCCCGCCTGATTTGCATCGCCCTGCGGATCGTAAGGACCGCTGTCGCAAATGACAAACATGTCCACGGCGGTGATGCGGCCGTCCTTGGTGAATCCGACTTTCAAGCCGGCCGTGGATGCTGGGCCGCGCCTTGCCAATATAGTGCTCCTCCTCACGGCTCACGCGCATCATCACGGGCGCACCCGTCTTTTTGGACAGCAGCGCGGGAATGATGGCCTGGATGGAGCTGGTGATTTTGCTGCCGAACCCGCCGCCGGTGTATTCGCTGATCACCACGACGTCGCTCGCATCCATATGCAGCCAGCGCGCCAGCGCCGGAACCGTCTGCGAGGTACTCTGCGTCGAGCAATGTACGTATACTTTGCCGTTCTGCCAATACGCCATCGCGGTGCGGGTTTCCAGCGTCTGGTGGCTGGTATTGGGCGTCACGAAAGTCTCGTCCAACACCAGGTCGGCGTTCTTGAGTCCCGTTTGCCAATCGCCGTAAGCCCACTCGTCGGTGGCTTTGCCCATAGGGAGCTGCCCGTCTTTGGCTTCCGCGAAGTCCGCGTCGGTCCATTTGAGCTCCTGCACCTGCGGCGCGGGCGGAGGCGGAGGAGGTTGCCCGGGAGCCGGAGCCGTTGCCACCGGCCGTACCCACACGTTGCCTTCCACTCTCGCGTTGGCCGTTCCCGGACGCAGCGTGACCAGCGGATCCACCGCGTGCGGCAAGCGTTCGTAGTCGATGCGGATCTTCTCTATGGCCTCGGCGCAGGTGTATTCGTCCACCGCGCACACCGCGAGAATCGGCTCGCCCTGATACACCGGATCGTTGGTGAGCCCGCGCTCGCCCAGCGTATTCGCCGGGATGACTTGCCCCAGATCGGTCACAGCATCGGCCGGAGCCGGCAGATCGTCCACCGTCAGAATCGCCTTCACCCCGCGCATCGCCAGCGCCTCGGACGCATCGATACTGCGCACGTGCGCATGCGGCATGGGGCTGAGCAGGAGCTTGGCGAACAGCATGCCTTCGGCGCGATAGTCCTCGGCGTATTTCGCGCGTCCGGTGACCTTCGCGACCAGATCGGGTGTGGCGTAGTTTTGTCCGATCAATTTGTAAGCGGGTTGGCTCGGAGTTGTTTTGGCAGGCATGTTAGCTCACCTTCCTCAGGTTCTCCGCGCCGCGCATCATGGCGGTGAGGATCTTGTCGTAATCCTGGCAACGGCACAAGTTGCCGGAAATGCCGTGGGCCAATTCCGCGCGTGTCGGATTCGGATTCACTTTCAGGAATCCAACTGTCGCCATGATGAAGCCGGACATGCAGAAGGCGCACTGGAACCCTTGCTCATCGATCACACCCTGTTGTACCGGATGCAGCTTGCCGCTGGCGTCCGCCAATCCTTCGATAGTCGCGATCTGTTTACCGCGCACGCTGTGCGTCAATACGGAACACGAATAATGCGGGACGTCGTCGATCAACACCGTGCACGCGCCGCATTCTGAGCGGTCGCAGCCCAGCTTGGTGCCGGTGAGTCCCAGCTTGTAGCGCAGCGTCGTCGCTAGCGTCTCCTGCTTCATGACGTCCACGCGCCGCTGTTGGCCGTTGACAGTGAGAGTCACCAAACGCTCTACTGCTCCGGCGGCCGGTTGCTGCGCACGCACAATGGCGGTACGGAACAGGTAGGCCGATGAGGAGACCGCTCCCGCCGCGATGACACCCTTGATCATTTCCCGCCGGGATACCCCGCGCGGAGCGTCTTCTGTCTTCATCGTGTTGTCTGGCATCCACTTCACCTCCAAGCGCAAGGCCGACAAAATTATACACCTCTGGTCGATGGAAACAAGGGGGGTTATTGTCGCTTTATGTCGCCGGCAATCGCTTCTTCAACCGCGATCGACCAATCGACGCCGCTCGAGTCGATGACCAGGTGGTAGAGGCGCGGATCTTCGGTGACATACGCGACACCTTTGCCGTCTCCATGGTGATCCACGGCCTCGGTGATCGGCCGCCCGCTGACCGCGCTGTGAACCACTACGTGAAACGATCCGGCGCCCGGCGGCGCCGCACCCTTTGTCTCCCACTTAATCCGCCACTGCGTACTTTCGATATTGAAGGAATCGGTTTGGGTGTCACCCCGGCCCTTCCATGAGTCAATGGGCCGCCAACCGATCTGGCGAGTCGCTGATGACGCACGGGTTGTGGGCTTGCATCCCCAGAAAGCACTGACCACCAGCAGCAGAGCGCATAAGCGAACGCCAAGGGTTTTCACTGATTTGAACACTTGTCGGGTGAATCCGTGCCGGATAGGCGGCCGCTGTCTGGAGAAACACCCTTGCGAGCTTTCATGCAGCTTCCTGGCTTACGAGCCAGTATAACTCTCAGTCCGCTGAGGAGGCGCAGGAGAGCGGTACCCTTGACAAGCTTTCTTCGGTGCAGCTGCATAGCGCAGACATTACGCAGATCGCTACGCGTGCGGATTCGTGGGAGAAAGTCGCCGACAAGTTCCCCCCAGCTTCTTATTCCGCGTGGAAAGTGTACCGGAGAATGTGGCGGCGAGGTCGTCCTATCGTCTCAACGAATTGGATCTGGCATCGCGGCTATCCTTCTTTCTTTGGAGCAGCGTTCCCGATGACGAACTGCGGAATCTGGCCATTCGCGGACCGCTGAAGGAAGCGAAAGTTTTCGAGCAGCAGGTTCAGCGCATGCTTCGCGATCCTCGGTCGCGGGCATTCATGGACGGCTTTGCCAACCGCTGGCTGGGTTTGAGCAAGCTTGCCGGGATCGTCCCCGATACGGATTTATACCGAGAATTCGACGAAAATCTGCGAGCTGCGATGGCCCAGGAGACGCAGGTTTTCGTCGCTAGCCGACTACGGGAAGACCGCAGCGTTATGGACTTGCTGACGGCCGATTATAGCTATGTGAACGAGCGCATGGCCAAGCATTATGGCATTCCCAATATCTACGGAAGCCGCTTCCGGAGGGTGCAATTCAGCGATGGCGTGCGCGGTGGACTCCTCGGGCAAGCGAGCATACTGGCGGTGACGTCTTACCCAAATCGCACTTCGGTCACCGTCCGCGGCCGGTATTTGCTGGCGAATCTGCTGGTTGCTCCCCCGCCGCCGCCACCGCCCGATGTGCCCGCGCTCAAAGAAGGGGGGCGGAGAGACGAAGAGCCGAAACCGGAGCGAGCACGTGTCGTGTAAATTCTACGGGGGAAGACAATGGGGGAAGCCGCACCCCAAATGTTAAGATAGACCAAGCAGGCTGGCGTAGCTCAGTAGGTAGAGCATCTGATTTGTAATCAGAGGGTCGGGGGTTCAATTCCCTCCGCCAGCTCCAGCCCTTTTCTTGTCCGGCCCGGACACATGGGTAACAGAATGTACCTAAGACATAGGTAACACTTTGGCCCAAAGCAATTGGGCACCGATTTCGTTGAGCAACCTGTATAACTCCCGGAATCGCTTCCGCTGGGACTTGGCCGATCCCAGCGCGGTGATCGCGCTTACGACATTGTTTGAGCGCGTCCTATCCTTCGCATTGAAGCCCAGGGAGCTGCCGATTCCCAATCAATGGGCGTTCCCGGCCCTACCGGTCGTTTTCGTCAGTCGTCCGTATCGTTCACTCTTCCAGTGCATCGGCCGCCCGTTAAGGTCATCATCGCCCACATCTTTGCGGGCACAATAGCATCGGAACCTAGCGACGCATGCCCACGGTTTCTAATGGCGAATTTGGGATGTGATGGACTTCGTCTCGTAGACTTCGCAGTTGCCGCGCTCGCGGACAAGACCCGCATCGGGATTCGCGTTCAGCCGGACGGTTCGCGTGGGCAACACCCAGGGTTCCGCCAGCACCTCAGGGTCTTCGACCGTGACGTCGTACAGCAGTGCATCGCCTTGACGCGTGAAGCGCTCGACGACGTGCATCTGGTCGGAGTGGAAGAAACCGCCGCGCCCCAGCCAGGTCGAATCTGTAAACGCGACGGAATCGAGCACCAGCGTGTCACCCTCCCAACGTCCCACGGTGTCCCCCAAATATGTGATATCCAACTCCGACGCCTTTGAGTGCGGGCGGCCGTCAATCGGGATCACACGATACTCGCCGTATCCGCCTCCGGCATCGCCTCCAAAATAAAGAAAGGTAATATCCTTATCCGTCTGGTAGATGCGCCTGGGCGGGCCCTCGCGCGGGACACCCAGCGGTTGGCACGTCATCACCGGGTCATACTTGTTCGTCCACATGTCGAGTTGTTGAACTTTATCCCAGTGTTCCGGCTTGTATATCGGACGTCCCAGATTGCCGAACCGCGACGGCGAGTAGAGCTCAAAATCTTCCGTCTGATTGGTATCCCGGCTACAGTCTTTAGGCTGCCCGGGGCCGCAGCGGCGTCCACCTCCGGTCATGTAGTTTCCAATCCAGTCGGTATAAGCCCAGTTGCCCGACAGATCAGGATGCCCACCCAGCCGCGGCGTGGGCGCAGACTTGTTTAGCGGAGGTTCCGCCTTCGCCATTACGCCGCGCGGGATCTGCCCCATTGACCTTCATGGCAGTTTGTACGCTGGCGGGAACAGGCGCGACCACATACACGTTACCCGTCTCCGTCTGGTTCGTCGTCAGGTCGCGAACCAGCGCCCCGTTGCGGCGCTCGACCATCTTTCCGGCGTAAAGCACCCCGATCATGTTCAAAGGGTTGTTCCAATCTTGATAGTCGCTGTAGGTGAACTCCGTGGTCTGATTTGTGCCCTGCGTAACCACCACGCGCTGGGTCATATATTTCGCATCCAGGGTAGCTGTCGCAGTCGCCCCCGCCACGCCGGGAACCGGGAACGTCACGACCGGCTTACCGCCCTCCCACGACACCGCTGTTTGGCCCACCTTCGCGGCACCGTCCGCGAAAAGAGTGCCGGGGTTGGCCCCTAACCAAAATGTCTCGGTTGTCCCGGCTAGCGCAGCCTTGGCTGCGCCTTGGGGACTTGCCCAAATTCGGACCAGCCGCTCCTGCACAGCTCCCCGGCATCGGAGTGACCTTCCCCTTCGTGGGACCGATCTGCGCCCCAGGCGTGTCTTCGTTCCATGCGTACAGTCCGCTCACCACCTCTATGTTCGAGAACGTTTCTCCATTCGGCCGTGTGCAGGCGTACTGAATCCGCTGGCTGAAGGTTTGGTAGTTTGTGCTCGCACGATACTTGGTGAGCGTGCACGGTTGTCCGTCAACTTGGATGGTGCCCTTCGCCTGATATTCGAGGGATGCGACCATGTCGCGTTCATCATGGCCCTTCAGCATGCCCATGCCCCACATCCATCTGAAGAGCACGGCCTTCAGGTCTTTGGCGTCCGCCGTGGGTGTGTACGGTTCGGCAACCCGACCCTGCGCCGCCGCGGTCGACAGCGCGCTCAGTGTCAAAGCAATTCCGATCGCGACTCTGGTGAAAATCGTCCTTTGTCGAATAGCCATGATGCTCCCCTGCTGTCGTTTAGTCGTTGGGTTTTGTCGTTTGGTCTAGTCGTTGGCGCCACCGGCGGAGATCTGCACCACGTGCCCGTCAGGATAGGTCACCGTCTTCAGAAACCCCAGCGGACTTCCATCCCTCGCGCCCAGGATCTTCACCGTGATCTTATCCCCCGGATGGAGAGCATTCGGTCCGGTTTTACCGATCCCCCTTTGCGCAAGCGCGGTGGCGGAGCCGAGGGTCATCACCCACTCGGTAGTTGTACCGTCCGCATTCTTGACTAAGATCGTGAGCGAGCCGTGAGGATTCGTGAACTTGATCGCCTCGACCTCCCCCGACAGTTCCATTTCCTTCTTCACATCGTACGTGGCCGCCAGGGAATGATGAGCCAGTAACGATCCGCTAGTCATCAGCCACCCGCACAACACCGCACATCCTATAGTTCGCTTCATCGTTTGCTCACCTCCGCGAAACTGCGACCGGATGCTAATTCGTCGCAACCGCAAGCGAGTATATCACCGCGAAGGAACCGCGCGAAAGGGCCGCTCCCGCCGCGAAGTCGCCGTCGCGAATCAGTAGAAGTCGCGCCGCCGATACCTCTTCCCGCGGCCAAAGTTTTTGGTTATTCGAGACCGCACGCGCGCGCTTGTTCACGAGCGAGCGCCGCTTGATCCTTGTCGCCGTCGCCATGCGCGACGGCACCGAGAAGGCGGTCGCGATACACGTTAAAACCGGGTAATGGAACGCGCGCGAGATCTGCCGCGGCCTGTATCAGATTGGCATCCTTGAGACCCACCGTGATGGGGGAGCCGACATGATCGTAAGTCTGATCGACCATGGTCTTCCCGTATCCTTTATAGGCGGGCGCCGAGAAGAGTCCCTCCGTCATCACGTCATATAGGACCTGCGGCTCAACCCCGTACTTGCGCACCAGCGAGAACCCTTCGCCCATCGCCACCATCGCGCAGCCGAGCACCAGATTATTGGCGAGTTTGATGACGGTGGCGGCTTCGGGCGGCGCTCCTGCGTGAAATGTGCGCCGGCCGATCACGTCAAATAGCGGTTGGCAGCGGCGTACGGCATCGCTCGGGGCCGGCAGCCACAATTCCAAGCTGTCCGGACGCGGCCATATCCGGTCTGCCGAGGACCGGGGCTGCCACCAGAAACTGCTTCGCGTCCGCATGCGCGGCTGTCGAGCGCGCGAATCGCGCCAACGCCGTAAGTGCCCATCGCAAATGAATCGCGCCCGCTGGAAGCGAATCGCGAATCCCGCCCGGACGCAGGGCGACGTCGGTTACGACAGCGTCCTCGACCAGCATGGTCACCACGACGTCCCGATCTTTACAGACGTCGGCGACCGTCGCAGCCGCGGTCGCGCCAGCGGCCACGATGTCTGCAATCTGTGACGCTACGGCATCGTGCACGGCCAGATTGTGGCCGCCGCTCAGGATGCGCCGAGCCATTCCCTGGCCCATGCGGCCGAGACCGATAAAGCCGACATTCATGAATTATCATCCAGTTGTCCTAGCACCCATTCGATCTCCCGGCAAACATAGTCGACAATGTCGCCGGTCTTCAAGTGATCGGGCAATACGTCCCAGGTATAGGTCTCAATCTCAAGCTGGCTCGACAGTGGCTTCTCCTTGTGCATTTTGAGTGCCTGTTCGATGCCGAAGCGTGTAGTGCCGAAATCGCCGCCCAGGTCGTCCAGAAAAACCGGGACGTGAAAATGGGTTCTCCATTCGCGCGGGCCGGGATCTTTCTTGCGCGCTTCGAAAGCATCTTCCAAATTAATAAAGCGCGTGAGCTTGCCGTCTTTCTTTTCGACCGTTTGCGTGAGGTACACTGTATCGGCGAAACGCTCCAGCGCCTTGACGGTTTTGTCCGTCACCTCCGCCGCGCGCACGGCGGCCACTTCCTGCAATTTCAGGATCGGAATACCCGCATCCACTAGCTTCTGTAATGAAGTGGGAATGTCTTCGTAGCCGACCGACTGATGACCGATGTCGAATACCACTCCCAAGTGGCGGCGTAACGCGGCGATGGCACTGGAAATCGGAAGGTTCGCCAGCTTAGCGAGCCGCTCCGCGGCGGGACCGGTGTGCAGGTAGTTCTTGAAATAGGCGACGGTTTCGTCGGTGCTATCGAGGTAGCAGTAAGGCTCGGGTTCGAACGCGAGCGTGATGGTCTTGCCGGTGCGCGCTTCAATCCCGATCAGATGCGCGACCACCCGGAGAACGTTTTCGGTGTAGGTGGCCACTACGTCCGGCCCGGTTACGCGCGGCTTGAAGCCGAGAGGCGCGGTTTGAATCGACGGAGCGACGCCTTCCGGTACAAACTCCGCCACTACGTCGGCGACGTTCATGGTGTACTGCGTGCGTTCCTCGGTGCGCCAATCCGGCTCGTAGACGTTTTCTTTGACGCGAACGTTCTTGAAGTTTCCGTAGACGAACGCATTCACCGTATAGAGATACAAATCGTGCTCTGCAAGGAAACGCCGCAGTTCTTCGCGCGCGCCTTTGTCATGCTTCAGCAGTTCGGCGGAAGGCGCCGCCAGACGCAGCGACAGCCCGAAAGGCTGGTTGGGACACACTCTCGCCTTCACCCGCGGCACATAGGTGCGCAGGCTGTCGAGCATTTGTTCCCAATTGTCTCCGGGGTGAACCAGCGTCGAGTAACTTAGATGTCCAAGGCGGCCTAGATTCATACTTTTTCGAGTTTGTTTGAAGATGCGGAGCGTACGATGGCTTCGGTCACGGCCACGCCATGGATCATTTCTTCCGCCGTTATCGGATACGCCGGGCCGCCACTCGCTGCCTGCGCAAAGGCTTCGAGGGATGCACGCGTGACGTCGAGCCGCTCGGCCTCCCAAGTTTCCGCCGGTCCCTTGATGGGCTGGAATTTGCAGGTTCCGAATAGCCGCGTGCGGCGCTCTTCGGAGGAAGCGCCGGCCACATGCGTCATGCCTTCGAGACGCACCCATCCTTTGGAGCCGAAAACTTGAAAACTGAACCCTGGCCCGGTCGCCGTCATCGTCCCCAGATATCCCGACATGCCCTCCTTCATCCGAAAAAGGATTGACGTCGTGTCGTCGGCTTCCACCGGCACAGCGCGCCGGAAACTCTGGGCGAATACTTGATCAATGGGACCGCACAGATCGATCATCCCGTCGATGGCATGAACGCCCATCGGGGTGAGTCCGCCACAGGGAGTCTCATGAGGGTCCGCCCGCCAGGCATCCGGCTTGAGCAACAGCGCGTTGGGGAACGTCATGGTGGCTTCTACGTGCAGAATGGTGCCGAGTTCGCCCGAGCGGATTCGCGATCGCAGCTTCACCATCTCTGGATGAAACCGCCGGTTGTAGCCCAAGCCGAGTGTGACACCCGCATTCTTCATCGCGCTCACGGCCCGTTGTGCACTCTCCTTCGTGAGCGCGAACGGCTTCTCGCAGAAGACGTGCTTCTTGGCTCCTGCTGCCGCGATCACCTGCTGCGCGTGCATCGAATGCGGCGTGGCGAGAACCACCGCTTGCACCTTCGGATTCGCGAGGAGCGCCTCGTAATTATCGACTAAAGCAAATTTCTGCGCGTCAGCGAACGCCTGAACCTCGGCCGTCTTCGTACGCGTGGTGCCGGCAACGAAGCGGATCTCCTTACTATCCTTTTGAACGGCTTCGACCAGTGTCTTTCCCCACCAGCCGAGGCCGACGATAGCGGCATCGATCATGCTAGCTCGTCCTCAAAAGCGAAAATGCAGGATCGGCGGCGAGCGAAACAGCCGTGGGCAGGCCACGCTCCTTTTTCACAATGTTGACGCCCTGCACCAGAGACACCATTTTATACAAAGCGTGGCGGCGGCTCATTCCCTCGCGCCCCATGCCGCAATCCGACGAGAGGATCAGGCGCTCGGGCGGAATCACTTCTAACGCCCGCCGTACCAGCGATGCCACATCGTCGGGCGACTCGATCTGCAAAGTGTGGTGATCGATGACACCGATGCCGATCTTCTTCCCTTGAATGACGCGGCCCACATCCTCAAGCTCCGTCGCGCCGGAACTCGCCATCTCAAACGTGATAACATCGGCGTCCACTTGGTTGAGCAGCTCGAGCGCGGGCTTGTAACTCTGCACTTTCGCGAACATTCGCTGCTGCGAAGGGTTGCCCCAGCAGGTGTGGCACCACACTTCGGTCTTCGCGCGCAAGCCGCGCACAGTATTGTTAAAAACCTTCAGCATGAACTCGGGATTGATGACACTGTCGACGATGCCTCGCGCCGCGAGGAGATGGATCTGCGGCTCTTCCATCTGGATCACCTGGCAACCGGCGTCCGCTAGATCGTGCAACTCCTGGTTGAAGGCGTCGCTCAGCGCCATGATGCGGTCGGGCAAGTTTTTGTAATGCTCGTCTTGGACGGCGAACGCCACCAGTTCCGGCGTCACCGTGCCGAACTTGACCGGTTTGGCCGTGAGACGCTGCGCTGCCTTCCAAATCTCGGTGTACTGCATTTCGCCGCGGCCCACCGGTCCCACCAGCTTCGGCATCACGCGCGCTTCCAGGTAATCGTGAAGGATATGGCCGCGAGGAAACGCGATCCCGCCAGCCCCCACTTTCGCTAGCTTCGGGTGCGCCGTGTCAAACCCTTCCATGTGATGCGGCGGATAACTGGTCCAGCTTTGCCCGCCGATATCCTGGTCAAACCGGCAATCGCCGTCGGTAACGATGTCGAGGCCCGCGATCTCCTGCTCGCGCAGATATGCGGAGAGCGTATCCACGTATTGTTCCCGGAAGCGGCTGGTGACCATAGCATCCAGAAACGACCTGGTGCCGAGGTTTTCTGTGTACCAGCTCGGACGAGGTAGAGAACCCGTTATTGTCGTCGGTAGAATCTTGTCGAGACTAGCTTTGAGCATGAGGCCTTTCTTTATTTCGCACGGCGGAGATTTGCTTTAGTAGCGGCGCCGAATCAAAAACCGTATCACAGTATCACCTTCAGATAGCAGGAATCAAACAAAAAGCGATTGACGCAATACACGGTCATGGCAACATTGCACGCGCCGTGCCCAGTGAACACTTCCTGTCCGGCAGGCAGCCGGCGTACAGCGCCAACTTACCGGGTCCCGAAAACGTGACGGTAATGGCGGGACAGGCCGTCGGGATCAAACCGACGCGTGAACACACTCGGAAAGATCAAGCGATGGTGGTGGTTTTTGTGGCGCTCCTGATGGGCGCGGGCTGCGCCGCGTGCCAGAGTTTAGGGGCAATGGGTCGATTGCCTTATTTCCCGTCCACCGAGAATGCCAGAAAAACGTTGCCCGCCATCACTGGAAACCGCGAATACCCGGCATTCGCGTACAGCATCCCGCCCACAATTGTCGGACCGGTGCCATTAATCGCCCCGCCCCGCGCCTTGATCCCGTTCACCGTCATGAAATCCTGCAGCGTATCGAAATCCCAAATGATCTTGCCGCTGGCCGTATCGTAGCCGCGCAAATGCCCGTCGAGCGAACCCGCGAACACTACGCCGGGGATCAAACTAGTAGCCCCCGGCTGAGCCGCGCTGCATCCCTTGCTACCCAAGCAAGCCGGTGTCGGCGCCGGCGTCGTCCACAAAATCTTCCCGCTCGCGATCTCCACCGCCACCACGCCCCCGCCTGCTTCCGGTTTCCCCGGATTCCAGTCCGAAATCGAATAGTAGGCAACCTTATCGTCGCTCGATCCGCCCCAAATCACGCCGCCCTGCCCGCCGCCATTACCGATCCGCGTCTGCCAGACAATCGTCCCCTGCTTGTCCGGATCCAGCCCGTAAGCCATCCCCGACTTCGCCGCCACTACCAACAAGCGCTTTCCGCGGCCCAACGACTTCAACATTGGAGACGCCCCAATATCCAGGTTCTTTCCCGAATCCTGCGGACAATTCAACTTCTGCTCGGTAGTGCAGCCGAAGTTATACACATCCCCCGGCATCAATTGCTGCGCCCACAGCTTTTCGCCGGTATTCAAATCCAAAGCCACCACCGCGTCGCTGGTATTCGTGCCCGGCTGCGTGTAGTTCACTCCAGTACCGAAATACACCGCGTGCTTAGCAGCATCGACCGTAGGCGGAGACCACACCGACGCCCCTGCCGGTCCCCAAATCTCAGTCCCGTTCGCAGTCTTTCCCGTCAGCTTCGCCTCTTCTGAAATCGTGTAGCTCTTCCAAATCTGCGTGCCCGTCTTGGCGTCGAGCGCCACTAGACTTCCGCGGAATTTGCAGCACACGAACGTTGGATTGCCCGCCGCCACTTCTTCCTCGCCGCCCGACACCGGCACATACAGCCGGCCGCCTTCCAAGCGCGGCGTCCCCGTGATCGACGCCTCGGGATGCTCCTCCACATGCACTTTCCACAGCGGCACGCCCGTATTCGCGTTCACCGCATGCGCGTAAGCATGCAGATCCCCGAAGTACGCCGTCTGCCCGTCGCCCGAAATCGTGATGGCCGTGCGCACGCCGTCGTTGGCCTTATACATCCAGTAAATGCAGCCCGTCTGGGCGTTGAGCGAATACACCGTGCCATCCGCGCTACCCACGAACAGTCGCCCGCCATATACTGTCGGAGTCCCAAACGCCGTAGTCACACCCGGAAATCCAAATGCCCACTTGAGCTTGAGCTTTGGCACATCCGCACTGCTCAACCCCGCTGCCTTAGCCGATTGAAACCGGCTGTTCGACGCATCGATGCCCCACGAAGTCCATCCCGGCGCACCCTTCATCGCCGGAGCCGCGCCACTGCAATGCGCCGACAATGGAATCGCCTCCGCGCCCGCCGTCCCTAGATATTTCGCAACCGCATCCCGCTGATCGCCCGAGAGCGTCTTGCCAATCGCCATCATTTTCCCGGACTCAAGCGCCGTGAGAATCGTCGTCACCGGCAAGCTGCGCAGCGTCGACGGCGCCGGTGCATCCGGAGCCCCATCGCGATGGCACTTCGAGCAGATAGTCTGAAATACCTTCTCCCCCTCCTGCGCCTGCAATCCCGCGCCCGCAAGCACCAGCAGCAAACCAACACTGATCGATCGCATCATGACTGCCCCCCAGATTGAATTGCCGCCGCGCTAAGCCGGCCGAGCGTTCCCGCTCATTCCACTATCGATAACGATTTTCGCGCCGTTAATATATTTCGCGCGGTCTGAAGCCAGGAACGTGACCGTATCCGCGACCTCGTCCATAGTGGCCCAGCGCCCCGACAGAATCCCCATCCGCTTGCAGAACGCCGCCAGAAAATCCGCCTTGCTCACGCCCGCCGCCTTCGACGCATTCTCCGCCCATGCCTCGCGCGCCTCGGTCCCCACCAGTCCCGGGACGATCGCATTCACAGTAATCTGATCGCCCGCCAGATCCAGCGCCAGATAAGTAGTCGCCTGATTCATCGCCGCATTATTAATCCCGTGCGTCAACGCCGGAGACCAAATCAAGTTCGACGCGACGCCACTGTTATTAATGATGCGGCCCGTCCCGTCCTTCGGCATCAGCGGAAGAAACGCCTGCGTCACGCGTAGCATCCCCACGGTCTTGAGATTGATGTCCTCCATCCATTCCGTATCCGCCCAAGTGATCTGCCGGTCCATGCGCCGAATCGGCCCGCCTGCGTTATTAATAACGATATGCACCGTGCCAAACTCGCTCTTCGCCGCCGCAGCAGCAGCTTTCACGGACTCCGCGCTAGTGATATCCGTCACCACCGCCAGAACCTTCACCCCATATTCTTTGCGTATTTCTTCCGCCGCTTTGTCCAGCACTTCCTTGCCGCGCGACAGCAGCACCAGGTTCACTCCCTCTGCGGCTAACCCCCGCGCGATCGCCTTACCAATGCCCTTGCTGCCGCCGGTAATCGCGGCCACACGCCCTTTGAGTCCAAGTTCCATAAGGGACTAGTATACTCCGGCCCGTCCATATATCATGAGTGGCATGCATCTTTTCCGTCGATCGGCCGACGTCGTTCTCAGCACCGCACCCCGTCTATCAGAATCACAGCCAGGGTTACCAAGTGGCCTCGCTCGTCGATCACACTTCAGGATCGGTGCACACCGGTCTGAGCCTGAACCACCTCGCCGCCAACGGCACCGTCGCGCCGCATCTTCACTCCTATGAAGAAGGCTTTTACATCCTAGAAGGCCAAGCCGTGCTGGCCATCGACGATGACGCCCACCGCCTCGGCCCCGGCGATTTCGGAGCGTTCAAAGTCGGCACCGTCCACGCCTGGCGCAACGCCGGCGAAGCCCCCCTGCGCTGGCTAGGAATGGCCGCTCCCCAACCCAAACCCGCCGGGAAAGAGCGCGATACTTTCTTCCCCAAAAATGCCTCGATCGCCTACCAACGTCCAACCCGCAGCCGGCTTGCTCGGCCACTTCGACGTTTCCCAAATCCCCTCCACCCCCGAAGCCCGCGCCGCCCTCCCCGGAGCCAACAACGTTTTCCTCCAGTGGATGATCGACGAAAAGTTCGGAGCCCGCCACCACCGCATGCTGTTCCTCGAATACCTGCCCGGCGCCAGCATCGCCCTCCATGACCACACTTTCGAAGAGGCCTACTTCATCCTCAGCGGCGAAGTCGAAGCCATCCTCGACGGCCAGCGCTACCTTGCCAGACCCGGCGACGTCCTCTGGACCAGCGTAGGCTGCGTTCACTCCTTCTCCAACATCGGCCGCGAGCCCGTGCGCTGGCTCGAAACCTTCTCGCCCCAGCCCCCCGCCGAAAACGTCTTCCGCTTCTCCGCCGAATGGGAGCAGCGCGCCCGCGATCTCGAAGCCTAATCCGCCTCTAAATCACCAGCGGGAGGCCGATACGCTCTTTGCGTATCTATGCTGAGCCTCGCCCTCTTTACCCCCGACCCCGACGCCGCCTACGTCATCGATCAACTGGTCGCCGAATCCAACCAGTTCAACCTGGTCATCGCCGAAACGCCCATCCCTCCAGCCGGCGACCTGATCCCGTCTCTCAAACGCTTCGATCCGGAAGTAATCCTGCTCGACCTCAGCAATTGGAACGACCGCGATCGCACCGCCGGCGACCCCAACGATGTGGTCGCTCTCGCGCAATATATCCAAGCCTCTGACCTCCGCGGCATCGTCATCGGGTTTCGCAAGCCCTGGAACCGCCTGGAACAAGCCGAATTTGAAGCCGCCGGCATCGTCGATCTGCTGCCCGTGCCCGTTCACCTCCCTCGATCTCGAAAAAACCGCCTACGAGGCGCTCCATCGCGACCAGCCCGTGACCAACCCCAACATCCTCGCGTTCCTGCCCGCCAAAGCCGGCGGAGGATGCTCCGTAGTCACCCTCAACACCGCCGCCGCCGTGGCCAACCAGCTTCATCAAAAGGTTCTCCTGCTCGAAGCCGACCGCCGCTCCGGCTCACTCGCCGTCATGCTCAACCTGGAGCCCCACCGCGGTCTGCCGCACGCGTCTGCAACAGCGCAGCCTCCATGACGTCCGTCGAGTGGCAGGAACAATACATCGACGCCTTCGCCATGCACATCCTGCTAGCCGAGCCCAACCACCGCGGCCCCAACCCCGTGTGGGCCGACTATTACCAACTCCTCCGCTTTGTCCAAAATCAATATGACTTCGTCTTCGTCGATCTTCCCGAGTTAGTCAACGAAGCCTCCGCCGAAGTCGTCCGCTGCGCCCGCGGCGTTTTCATAGTCGCCACCCCGGAACTCCCCTCGCTCCACATGGCCCGCCAACGCTGCGCCGAACTAGAAGTCTACGACATCCCCCGCGACCGCGTTCATATCCTGCTCAACCGCCGCGAACGCGGCAGCCTCCCCCTAGCCGATATCGAAGAAGCTCTAGGCCGCCCAGTCTTCGCCACTCTTCCCAACGACTACAAACACGTCCGCGACGCCATCGTAGAATCCCGCCTGGTCGACCCCGCCAGCCCCTTCGCCCAAAGCTGCCTGGCCCTAGCCAGAAAAGTAAGCGGCCTCCCCCAATCCTCGCGCCTGGATCTCACCTTCGGCATCATGAACAAGACTCCGCAAGTGGGGCGGACCTCCGGTCCGCGTTCGACCTCCGGTCGAACCCTCCCCCAAGCGGTAGAATCTTTTCATATGATCCGCGCCCTGCTAACGACTGACTCGCGCTCGCCTGCGTTGCTACCAGCCGCCCCCTGCGGCACTGCGAAACCCGACGCCCACGACGCCCTAGTCCTCTCGCCCACATCCCACAAACTCCTGCTAGAAAACGACCGCGTCCGCGTCATCGAAGTCACCCTTCCCGCCGGCGCCGACGAATCCCAATACTCCCACCCCTGGCCCGCAGCTCATCATCGAAGACAGCCCCGCGCCCCGGCGCCGTCCCCGAAGTCCGAAACTTCAAAACCACCTGGCGACCGGCACACTCTCCAGCGATCATGTCCCACCCGCCCACTACCTCAGCATCGAAGACAAACAAGCCGATTGCCAGCCTTCCAAGGACTTGCAACTCCCCGCCACCGACGGCGTAGTAATCCACGACCCCAGCATCGAAGTCCCCTTCGAAAACGCCTACGTGCGCGTGCTAGAGATCGAAGTCAAACCCGGCCAATCCGAACCCCCGCACACCCACACTTGGCCCTCAGTTGTCTACTACTATCGCCTCCCGCCCTCCACCCGCGGCACCGCCGACGGAGCCCCGCCTTCTATCCGCCCGGAGCTTAAGAAAATCCAAGTAACCTTCGACGCCTCCCCGCAGCCCATCCACACCCTGCTCAATCGCGGAACCTATCTATACCAAGCCCACCGCATAGAAATGAAGCCAGTGAAGCCCGCCATCCAATGAAACCCGCTCTAAATTCCCTAGGCATCATACTGGTGATCTTTGGCTGCATCTGGATTCTGCAAGGCTTCCGCATCCTCCCCGGCAGCTTCATGTATGGCCAGATCCGCTGGTCGATCTACGGTGCCATCACCGCAATCGTCGGAGTAGCCCTGCTGATCGCAGCCAGGCGCAGCGTAAAGTGAAGTTGCCATGCGTTACCTGGTCCGCGCCCGCGTCAAACCCGGCAGCGAGCGCGCCCTCCTCGAAGCCATCGAAAACCAAACCCTGGGCCGCGGCTCCGTAGCCGAAGGCGAATACCTGCGCAACATGCGCGAAGCCCGCCTCTGCCCCGACCAAACCGCCCGCTGGGTAGAAGTCTGCTACTGCCCCACGCCGCTGCAAGAAGAGCGCCCCTATTGGGAACGCTATTTCGACCTCGCCCGTGTCCAAGACGCCCACGACCGCCGCGAGTGCCGCGACCACAATGGCTCCGAACCCTGGGCCTGCGAAAACTGCGACTGCACCGAACGCCTGGAACAGAAACTAGTGAAGTTAGGAGAACCGTTCTTAAACCACCTCGCTAAGGCTGCCCAGCCGCCCCCGGCGGACGAATCTGCTTGAGCAATTCCTGGAACTCCGGATTATGAATGCTTCGCGAGGAAGCGCTCAACCCCGTCAGCACCCGCCGCGCAATTCGCCGGTCCGTAGAATCCTCAGCGCTTTTCGATTGCTCCACCAGTTGCATTACCCGCGCCTTCAGCTTCGGAAACCCGGCAGGATTGTTCATCCGGTCGCGTAACTGATACACCTCCGCCGTAGTCTGCAACTCCCGCTCTTCCTCCAACCGCTCCGCCTTCAGCGCGTCCTTCACGTCCCCCTGCCGCTCCAATGCCGCCGCGCGCTCCGTGAATTTGCTGACATCCTTCATCCCCTGGAAATCCACCGCGATCGAGCGCAGCTCTCGCATCTTATCGACGTTCCTCGCTTGCCCCTCCGCGCGCGCCACTCGCTTCGCAAAGATCTCGTCGATCTCCTTAGCATCGCGATCGCGCAGGCCGGCCTTCATCGCCTGGATCTCCATCCATTCCACGCCATCCATCGCCAATTCCACCGGCAGCCAAGCATGCCCCCCATCGAACACCTCGACCCGATGCGGACTCTTCAGATCGCGATCCAGCTCATGCATCTCCTGATGATTGAAATCGTCCGTCCCCGCGCTGCCAAAGATCGGGAAGCGCACCTCGGCGCGCGGATCGTCCGGAAACCCGGCGCTCGAAGCGAACACCCCCGCAATGCTCTCCGAGTCCATAGCCAGCTTCATCGCCACGCGAGCCCCGCCCGACATCCCCGCCGTGTAAATGCGCTTGGGATCCATCGGAAACCGCTGCTCGACATCCGCCGTCATCGCCTTCGCCGCGTTCAAGCTCACTTCCCACGGCCCGTTGCGCGAATTATTCGATCCCGCAATGATGTACCCGTATTTTTCCGCCGCCGCCTGATAGCGCTCCACCGCGCGCCGCCCACGCCCACCCGCGTCGAACGCCAGAATCACGCTCCACTTACGCAGCGGAGTAAAGTGCGACGGCAGATACAACGAGTAATGCTGCGACGCATCGCCCTTGCAGGGCACATCGTCAATAATCTGCCCCAGCGGCAAATTCTGTCCCCACGCCATTGCCCCGAAAACCAACCACAGCGCCGTTCTCGTCATGCTGATTATTACAACACGCCTTTGTTAGAATAGGCGCACTCACATCCTATGGCGATCAAAACCGAATTTGTAAACCTCGCCGTCAACGACGGCACCACCATGCGCGCCTACGTAGCGCATCCCGAAGGCGCCCCGCGCGCCGGCATCATGGTCTTCCAGGAAATCTTCGGCGTCAACTCCCACATCCGCGACGTCACTGAGCGTTTCGCGCGCGAAGGCTACCTGGCCCTCGCCCCCGAGCTGTTCCATCGCACCGGCCCCGGTTTCGAAAGCGGCTATACCGATATGAACCCCGGCCGCACCCACGCCCAAGCCACCACCGACGACGGCCTCACCGCCGATATCAAAGCCACTTTCGATTGGATAAAGCAGTCCGGCGGCGCCAAGCTCCCCGTAGCCTCCATCGGCTATTGCATGGGAGGCCGCGTAGCGTGCCTCTCCTCCATGGTCGCGCCGCTCGCCTGCGCCATCTCCTACTACGGCGGCGGCATCGCCCCGCACCCGTTCTACAAAGTGAACCTGGTCGGACGCTTCGCCGAAATCCAAGCGCCCATCCTCTATTGCTGGGGCGGACTCGACGGTTTCATCAAGCCCGAAAACGTCCACCAAGTCACCGAAGCCATGCGCGCCGCCAACAAGCCCTTCGCCAGCGTAGAATTCTCCGACGCCGACCACGGCTTCGTTCTGCAATGAGCGCGGCAGTTACAACGCCAACGCCGCCAGCGAAGCCTGGGCCCTGACGCTCGCCTATCTGGCGAATTACGCAAAGCTATAATAGTCGAGCACCCATGTCTATCACTTCAGAAATTGTCAATCTCAAAGTCGACGACGGCACCACCATGCGCGCCCACGTGGCTCGCCCCGCAGGAGCCCCGCGCGCTGGCTTAATCGTCTTCCAGGAAATCTTCGGCATCAACCCGCACATCCGCGATATAGCCGACCGCTTCGCCGCCGAAGGCTACCTCTCCATCGCGCCCGAATTGTTCCACCGCTCCGGCCCCGGTTTTGAAAGCGGCTACACCGACATGGCGCAAGGCATCGGCCACATGCAGCAGCTCACCGACGCCGGCCTCGCCGCCGACATCCGCGCCGCCTTCGATTGGATTCAAGCCGCCAGCCCCGCCAAGAAACTCCCCACCGCCGCCACCGGCTATTGCATGGGCGGCCGCTGCCTCGACCCTCGCCGCCATGACCGTTCCCCTCGCTTGCGGAATCTCCTATTACGGCGGAGGCATCGCCCCCAGCCCCTTCAACCCCGGCTTGCTCGGCCGCTTGAACGAAATCCAAGCCCCCATGCTGTTCTTCTGGGGCGGACTCGACGGCTTCATCAAACCCGAGCACGTGAAGATGGTGACCGACGGCATGCGCGCCGCCAACAAACCCTTCGCGAGTCTAGAATTCTCCGACGCCGATCACGGCTTCTTCTGCAACGAGCGCGCCAGCTACAACGCCAACGCCGCCAGCGAAGCCTGGGCGATCACGCTAGCCTACCTGAAGAATTACGCAGGCTAAGCCGCAATATCACAGCGAGCGGGGGCTCGACGGGACCGGCGGTTTCGCCAGTTCCTTAACCAAACCAAAAATCTTGATCTGATGCTGTTCTTCAGCCGTCACCACGCTGCGCACCGAATGCCACGGGATCATGATTTCCAGCCCCGCATCGCCCGGCGGTGAAATCCAAATGCCCGCGCCATGATTGACATCCACTAGCTTTCCCGCCAGCGCAAACCCGCCCGAGTTCTCGCACGCCTCGACGATCTTCTCCCAGTCCTTCTCCTGCCCCGGCACCGCACCCGACTCCTGCAGGATGTGCAGCATCCCCTCTGACTCCAAAAATTCCTTCGCGACCCATACCAAAACATGGCGGCGTGATTCTGTTGTAGACATATAGATGCGACCCTGTACAGTATCTCATGAGGAAGACCGACTTCCGCTCAAAGCGCTCTAAGGCAACGCGCAAGTGAAGTTCGCCGCGTCGTCCGTGCTGCCGCTGCCCATGTATTTCGCTTCCTGCGGATAAGCGCACAGCGGGCGCGTGCGGTCCACTTTACCATTGGTCACATGCGCCGCCGGAATCTGCTCCGGAGCCTTCTTCTGCTCCGCCCACTGCTCCAGCGCCGTCAGTGCATCGAAGCGCGAAGTTCCCGGACCGCCCGTGCAATGCTGCATCCCCGGCACCATGAACAGGCGATAGAACTCGCGTGTGTCACGCAACCCGCCGCTGCGAGTGCCGCTCGACGAAGCCCCCCCCGCACTGCCCGCATCGCTAATCGCATCGCTATTTAGAGCCGCCACCACGCTCTCGTAATAATTAATGCTATTGGTAGGCGGGATGTCCGGATCGGACCACCCGTGATACTGAAGCAGCTTGCCCCCATTGGCGCGGAAAGGCCGCAGGTCGGGATCGGTAGCATTGAACATCGCCCCGACCTTCTCCTCGGTCACTTCCATGTCGTTATCGAAACCCTTCAACGTGGTGTAACGGAAACTATGGTAATCCCACTCCGGATTCTCGAAAACCATATAGCGGAAGAACGCGTTCGTCAGCGCCGCATGCCGCCCCTTGCCCGGCCCGGTTCCGCTCAAGTAGCGCACCCAACCACCCGGATCGGCCTCGCCCCCCGGCATAAGCCCAGGATAGATTTGCTGCCCGTCAGCGTCCTTAAGCCCAGTCCAAATCTTGCGAATCGCCGCCACTTGTCCGCCAGTCAAGCAGTCCGCAGCGTCGCCATTCTTGCATTGCAAGCTCGCCGGGTCGAAGTGGCATCGACGCGGATCGCTAAGCACCCCGTCCTTGACGCCATCGAGCGCATCGCAAGCCGCATTCACCGCATTGCCGATCAGCGGAACTTTCGCCGCCGGAATATAACCGTCGCCATCCATCGCCAGCGCGTCAAACAGATGCCCACCGATATAATGCCGCGTGAAGTTATTGGCCGGATCGCCCGCAATGATACCGTCGAAATCCTTCGGATAACGCTGCGCCTCAGTCAACGCTTGCTTGCCTCCGAACGAGCATCCGTTGAAATAGGAGTGCGTCGGCGCCACGCCATAGAACGCTTGCACGATCGCTTTATCCGCCTGCGCCATCAGATGAATTCCGCGATACGCGTAATTGATCAAGCGGTCCAGATGCCCCAGCGCCCAAGCTTCCATCGTCGTTAGAACTAGTGTGTCCCGTATCGGTGCTGCCCGTAGCGTAACCTCGATTGAGCGGATCGACCATCGCAGCGAAAACGATCGACCCCGCCATGCCGCCGTTGCCCACCGCAATGTACTTGCGATTCCACTGCGCCGGCAGCCACAGTTCGAACTTCAACTCGGGTTTCACCAATCCCACCACGCGGCAAAAGGCCGGAACTTTGGCCATCGGCCCTGATGGCAATTGAAAATCCCCAGCCCCCACCGGCGTAGCCGATGCAATCGCCACATCCGGCAGCGCCAGCTTCACAAGGTTCTCACAAGGCTGCTGGGCAGCCAGCGGAAGCGCGATCAGAAACAGCAAGTTTGTTCATGGAATGGCACACACGAAATTCGCCGCATCGTCGGTGCTGCCGCTGCCCTTGTACTTGGCTTCCTGCGGATACGCGCACAGCGGACGCGTGCGGTCGATCAACCCGTTGGTAGCATGACCAGCGAGAATCAGCTCCGGAGCCTTGTTCTGCTCCACCCATTGTTCCAGCGCGCCCAACGCGTCGAAGCGCGGCGTGCCCGGCCCGCCCGCGCAATGCTGCATCCCCGGCACCATGAACAGGCGGTAAAACTCTTTGGTGTCGCGCAGCCCATAAGTATTGTTACGCCCCGCGCGCCGCACCACGCTCTCGTAATAGTTAATGCTGTTCCCCGGCGGAATGTCCGGATCCGACCACCCGTGATACTGAATCAGCTTCCCGCCATTCGCCCGGAATGCCCGCAGATCCGGATCGACAGCGTTGAAGATCCGGCCCACCTTGTCGTCCACGTATTCAACATCGCTCTCAAACCCAGGCGCCGGCGGATCGTAGCGAAAGCTTCGGAAATCCCATTGCGGATTTTCGTAGACCACATTTTTCATGAACGGCAGCCCCAGCGCGCTATGCGATCCGCGCCCCGGAGCCGTCCCCGTGATCCATTGCAGCCAGCCGCCCGGCCCTGCTTCGCCGCCCGGTTCCAATCCCGGATAAAGTTGCTGACCTTCAGCATCGCGCGGCCCCGTCCAGATCTTGCGCACCGCAGCCACTTGCGCGCCCGTCAAACAATTCGGCTGGTCGCCGCTCTTGCATTGCAGAAGACCCGGATCGAAGTGGCACCGCCGCGGATCGTTCAACACTCCGTCCTTCACGCCATCCAGTACGTCGCAAGCCGCGTTGACCACATCGCCTAGCAACTGCACCTTCGCCGGAGGTAGCCAGCCATCGCCGTCCACCGCCTGCGCGATCCAGATGTGTCCGCCGGAATAATGCCGCGTCCACCAGTTCGCCGGATCTCCCGCCACCACACCGTCGAAATCGGTAGGATAGCGCTGCACTTCCGTAAGCGCCTGCTTGCCGCCATAAGAACATCCCTGAAAATAGGAGTGCGCCGGCGGAGCACTGTAATAGGACTTGATGATGGCCTTGCTCGCGATCGCCATCTCGTGCACGCCGCGCTGCCCGAAATTGATCACGCGATCCATGTGCCCCAGCGCCCACACGCCATCGTTGGTGTTGGTAGTCACATGTCCCGTATCGGTGCTGCTCACCGCATACCCGCGCTCGACCGGATTAAACATCGCGCTATAAACAATGTTACCCGCGAGCCCGCCGTTGCCGACCCCGATATACTTGCGGTTCCACTTCTCCGGCAGCCACACCTCGAACCCCAACTCTGGAAGTACCGTCGCCACCACCCGGCAAAGCCCCGGCACCGCGCGCGCCGCCACTCCCGGAGGCGCATACATGCCGGCCGCGACCGGCGTAGCCGAGCGAATCGCAATCCCCGGCAAAGAAAGGTGGTTCAACTCCTCGCAGCGCTGTGACTGCGCTAGGGCAGGGAAGGCGCCCAAAGTCAATACCACGCAGACAAGGCGGCACAACATGCGGTTGGATTTTCGCATGGCGGCGGCGGCGCTGTCAATGTGGTACTGCCCACAACCAAACGAACCCAGTGAATTCGCCAAAAATTCACCTACCGTGCGAATTCTAGGTATTTCACGTTATTATGTCCGTAATTGGAACCGATTATTCAAACATAACGTCGGGAGATAATGCGCCATCCCGCTTTCCATCGGTTGGTAATGGTTGCGGCGTTGTTTCATGTCGCATCCACGGGGGCCTTCGCCCAACGGCTGTCACTCGGCTTTATCGGCGGTACCAACCTCACTCACGACTTCAGCACTTCCAGCAGCCAATATGTCGACTCAAGCTACCCCAGTGGGCTCTCCACATTTCTGCTCTTTTCACATGCCCACAGTTTGATCGTCGGCCCGACTATAGAAGTGGACTTAGCGAAGGAACTGTCCATTGAAGTCGACGCATTACATCGCAATCTTGAACTCAAAAGCGCGTACATTCCCCCGGGCGGTCAAAAAATGACCGGAAGCGACTCCGGCGAAATCGGAACCTGGGAGTTCCCGTTCCTCGTGAAATACAGAATCCCAGTATCGAAGATACGACCCTTTGTGCAATTGGGTCCATCGTTGCGGGTGCGAAAGAATCCCGATTCCACCGAGCCATCCGCCTATGGTTTCGCCGCGGGGTTGGGCGCCGAGTTCCGCTTAGGCCGCTTCCGCCTCTCGCCGACGATTCGCTACACACGTTGGGCCGGCGAGCCGCCGTTTCCACAGGCTGTGGCCAACACGAAGCCCGATCAGATCGAACTTCTTACTGGCGTCAGCTACGTCACCTCACCGGGGTCATCGCATATCTTCGGAGGCAAGTTCCACGCCGGGGCGGTTGCCGGCCTGGTCTTTCTGAAGGCGCTGGCTCCGGAACTGCGCGCCGGCCAGCCGCTTTCCGAATCGCAAAGTTATGTCGCAGGTCTGATGACGGAGTTAAATCTAACGCAGCGTTTTTCGCTCGAAGTCGATGGTCTATACCGGCCGATTCGAGCGCAATCAGTGGACGAAGCATCGCCCTTTTCGGTGATCACCTGGCAATTGCCCGTGCTCGCCAAGGTAAAGCTACCCTCGGCGCACCAGTTCCAGCCCTTTGTCGAGGTCGGCCCGTCCTTCCGGCTCTCTGGAAATTTCAACGGCTACTATCCCTCACACATCGGCTTCACAGCCGGAGCCGGCATCGAGACGCATTGGCGCGCGCTCAGAATTGCCCCGGCGCTGCGCTATACGCGCTGGGCTACCGATGATACCCTGCGCGAGTTCCGCACTCTTCCCAACCAAATCGAACTCCTCGCCGGATTCTCCTTCTAGCGGGTTGCCCCCCGGTTCGGGCTGACGTACACTACCGATGATATGAAGAACAAACTTCCCTTGGCTATTTTGCTGTGCATCACGCCGGCTTTCGCTCATCACTCCTTCGCCGCGTTCGATATGGCCAAAGAAATCACGATCAGTGGCACCGTCAAGGAGTTTCAATGGCTGAACCCGCACTCCTGGATTCAGATGAACGTAAAAGATGCTTCGGGAAATACCGTGGAGTGGAGCATCGAAACCGGCTCGCCATCGAGCTTAGCCCGTCAGGGTTGGAAACCCAGGATCCTGAAACCAGGCGACCAGATCACCGTCATCACGCACCCGCTGCGCGACGGCCGGAACGGCGGTTCCCTGATTTCGGTGAAGCTCGCGGACGGCACGCGCATCGGCGGCTCCCCCACCAACGATCCTCCTCCGCCCCAAAACTAGGCCAAAACCATGAACAAAATCTCCATCGCCCTTCTCGGAATCACGCCCTTTCTATTGTCGGGTTCCGCCTCTGCGCAAACCACCATGAACACACCCGCGCGTCTGGAACAGTTTTCCAAACTGCCTGACTGGAGCGGAGTCTGGCGCCTGAAAGGCTCGCCTGCCTTACTGGATGTCGAAAACGCCCCCTCCTTCGTTCCCGGCACGCGCGACCATCCGCCCTACAACGCCGAGTGGGAAGCCAAGTACAAAGAAAATCTGATCCGCGCCGAACATCAGGGCGACGCCAATTATCCCAATCCGCTGGTCGATACCCACACCCTCTATTGCGCGGCCGGAATGCCGCACCTCACCGTTACGCCCTTCGACTACGAGTTCATCGTCACGCCGGCCAAGACCTGGATGATCATCGACAAAGAAACCCGCCACATCTATACCGATGGCCGCAAGTTTCCCCCCGAAGACGAAATGTGGCCCACCCTCAGAGGTACCTCCATCGGCCACTGGGAAGGCCAGACTCTGGTAGTCGAAACCATCTTCGTCAAATCCGGAATCTGGGGCGACTTCACGCCCGTAACCTTCAGCGAAAAGGCGCGCTTCGACGAGCGTTACCGCCAGATCGATGCCAACACCATCGAAAATCAAGTGACCATCACCGATCCCGTCTCTCTCACCAAGCCCTGGACCTACACCAAGCACTACAGCAAAATGAAACCCGGATCGTGGGTGGCGGACCCCGAGACCTGCGGCGGACCCGACGACCGGAACCCCATCGTGAACGGACGCGTGACCGTAGTTCTGCCGTCTGCCAAATGAAGAGCGCTCGCTAGCGCTGGCCTCTGTTGGCCGTGATAGGTCAAGCCCAGCAGCCCCCCGATCATCCATCGATCACATTCGAAGGACACACCTACACGCCGCGCTCCATCGTCGAACGCAACATGCGCACGGAGGCCGATCAGACCGGCCAGTTTCCTCCGCACAAAATCATCGCCAACATTTATTACGTTGGAACCAAAACCCTGAGCTCGTTCCTCATCGTGACCCCGCAAGGAAACATTCTGCTCGACAGCACCTATGAGCGCAACGTCCGAACTATAGAGAAATCCGTCAAGCAGCTAGGCTTCAAGTTTTCCGATGTCAAGATCCTCCTAGGCAACCACGCCCACGGCGATCATCAGGAAGGCGATGCACTCGTCAAAGAACTAACCGGCGCCCAAGTGATGGCCATGGCCGAAGACGTACCCGCGCTAGAAGCCATCCAGCCTGGCGGCAAGAAACATCCCATCGACAAAGCCCTGCACGACGGCGAGTCGGTGACCTTAGGCGGCACCACGCTGGTAGCGCATCTAACCGCCGGCCACACCCGCGGCTGCACCACCTGGACCACCACAGCGCAAGAGGCAGGGAAGACCTACAACGTAGTCTTCGGATGCAGCCTCCGCGCCCCCACGCCCATAACCCCGCCGATAGCAGCCGAGTTCGAGCGCTCCTTCAAAGTGGTGCGCGCGCTGCCCTGCGACATCCAACTAGGCGATCACCCCGCCGAGTACAACCTCGAAGAGAAGTACGCCAAGCTCAAGCCAGGCGCTCCGAACCCCTTCATGGACGCCGCCACTTGCCGCCGGGAAGCGGACCTCGAAGAAGCCATGTTCCGCGCCATCCTAAAGGAGCAGCGGAAGTAAGACAGCGCCCGTTTCCACCTTGCTATACTCGCAATGCGTTGCATGCGAATCGAGGAAACCAATGCGCAAACCGCCCCCAGTGTTGGAGCGTCTCTCAACCGTCCAGGCCAGGTTTTGTTCGCCAGCCTGATCGGCACCACCATCGAGTTCTTTGACTTTTATATCTACGCCACCGCCGCCGTCCTGGTCTTCCCCAAATTATTCTTCCCCGCGTCCGACCCCGCCTCCGCCCGCCTCGCGTCTCTAGCGACATTCGCGATCGCGTTCCTCGCGCGCCCCTTCGGCTCCGCGCTCTTCGGCCACTTCGGCGATCGCGTCGGCCGCAAGACCACGCTAGTCGCCGCGCTCCTCACCATGGGCCTCTCCACCGTAGCGATCGGCGCGCTCCCAACTTACGCAACCATCGGCGTAGCCGCACCACTGCTTCTAGCACTCTGCCGTTTCGGCCAAGGACTCGGCCTAGGCGGCGAATGGGGCGGAGCCGTTCTACTGGCGATCGAGAACGCGCCCCCCGGCAAACGAGCCTGGTACGGAATGTTCCCGCAACTCGGCGCGCCCGTCGGATTCCTCTTCTCCGGCGGCATCTTTCTGGTGCTCTCGCGATGGCTCACCGACCAGCAATTCTTCGCCTTCGGTTGGCGCATCCCCTTTCTAGCCAGTGCAGCGCTGGTGCTCGTAGGACTCTACGTGCGCCTCACCATCACCGAAACTCCCGTCTTCCGCGACGCCCTAACCCGCCGCGAGCGCGTGAAAGTGCCGCTATTCACCGTCTTCCGCGATTACCCGGGACCCCTGCTGTCAGGAACCCTGCTATCGCTAGCGACCTTCGTCCTGTTTTATCTCATGACCGTCTTCGCACTGTCCTGGGGCACGACAGCGCTGGGCTACAGCCGCGAAAAATTCCTAGTGATGCAGTTGATCGGCATCCTGTTCTTCGCCGCCGCCATCCCCATCGGCGGGATTCTAGCCGAACGAGGCCGCCGCCGGACACTACTGTGGGTGACCTGCGCCATTGGCGCCTTCGGCCTGATAATGGCGCCCCTCTTTCTAGCTGGAACGCCGGGAGCAATGCTGATGATGGCGCTGGGCCTAACCTTGATGGGCCTAACCTACGGCCCGCTCGGAACCGTACTGTCCGAACTCTTCCCAACGCAAGTGCGCTACACCGGCAGCTCGCTAACCTTCAACCTGGCCGGCATCTTCGGCGCGAGCTTCGCCCCCTACATCGCCACCGGCCTCGCCAAGAACTACGGTCTGCAATACGTCGGCTACTACCTATTCGCCGCCGCAGTCTTAACGATCATCGGCCTGCTAGCAACCCGCGAAACCCGAGACGACGAACTCTAACCGGTCTGTCTGCGCTTCGAATCTTCAGCAATGAGAGCGTCGATAAGAGCCTGTGAGACCCGGAAATTCGTTGCGGCAAGTCGCGTCAGCGCCCGCGGAAGATCCAAGAGGTCACGCATCGCAGCGGCTCTGAGAACACCGAGCGTTCCGGTGTTTGGAATGTGACGCCGGCTGGCTTCCATGCGGCCCGCCGCGTCATCGATCAATAACAGGACGTCGGGCTCTTCTTCGGCTAAGAGAATCGCCGCGCGCTCCCCGGGGTCGATCTGCTGCAAAACTGAATCATTTTGGTCTCCGCGAGGAGTTCGTACTTCCAGCCACTCAGGCCGAGAGTGAATCCATTCCAACACCACGCGCGGCGTGGAACGGTAGCTTAATTCGGCGAGTACTTCCGAAGGTACAACGACTCTACCGTATAAACGGCACAGTACATCGATTTGGCCGATCAACACCAAATAGTTGAGAGGCGATGTATCGGCGACGACAACCGTCATTTCGAGAATGCATTAGCGGTATTAGTATCGGTAACTACGTCGTCGATAGCAATTGGCAGAAGCACGCCGTGCGCCTTGAGAAACCCATCCATCTCGTAGCGCGAAGCAATGCCCAACATTTTACGCGCTTGATGCACGGTCAACTTACCGGAACGGATGCCCTCAACCGCAAGTGCTTCGAGCGCCGCTCGAGTGATTCCACCAGGCTCGCCAGCGAACTGCTGCGCCACGTCCTCGGGGACATCCAAGTGAACTTGCATGCTCAAGCCTCTACGGGTATTATCGCGCACGCGGGGCTAGGCTATTTTGCTGGATGTAGCAGTGCCTCGCGAATTAAACCTTAGCCTCGACGTCCACGCCCATACTGCGCGCCGTGCCCTTAACCGAGTTCATCGCCGCCTCCACAGTGAAACAGTTAAGATCTGGCATCTTAATCTTGGCGATCTCTTCCACCTGCTTGAGCGTAATCTTGCCCACACGGTTCTTGTTAGGCTCAGCCGACCCCTTCGCAATACCCACCGCCCGCTTGATCAGCACCGGCACCGGCGGAGTCTTCGTAATGAACGTGAACGAACGGTCGGAGTAAATCGTGATCACCACCGGGATGATTAGCCCTTCCTGATCCTTCGCCGACGTTTTCGCGTTGAACGCCTTGCAGAACTCCATGATGTTCACGCCCTGCGGACCAAGCGCGGTTCCCACCGGAGGCGCCGGCGTGGCCTTCCCGGCCGGGATCTGCAATTTCACGTTGGCGGTAATTTTCTTTGCCATTCTGACTGACTCCTAAATTTCGTTTAAGCTTTTTCGACCTGCAAGAAATCCAATTCGACCGGCGTCGAACGTCCGAAGATGGTCACCATCACGCGCAGCGTGTTGCGCTCCGGATTGACCTCGTCCACCTTGCCCGAGAAGTTGGCAAACGGACCTTCGATGATGCGCACGTTTTCGTTCTTCTCGAAACTGAGCTTGGGCCGCGGACGCTCCGCCGAAGTTGCCTGGCGGTAAAGCACCGAATTCACTTCGTCGGCGGTCAGTGGCACCGGCTTCTCACCGCCGCCCACAAACCCAGTAACGCGCGGCGTGGCCTTCACGGCATGCCACAACTCGTCGTTCATTTCCATTTCCACCAGCACATAGCCCGGATAAAGCATCCGCTTGCTGGTTACTTTTTTCCCGTTGCGCAGTTCCACCACTTCTTCCGTCGGAATCAGCAACTGCCCGATCTGATGATCGAACCCGAACGCCTCCGCGCGGCTGCGCAGTGAGTCCGCCACCTTCTGCTCGAATCCCGAGTAAGTATGGATGATGTACCAGTGCTTCGGGGGCCCTTCGTCAACCGCGACAGCCGCCTGTCCGGTTTCTTCGCCAGCAGGCGCTTCGGCCTCTTGCGACACATTCTCTTCGGGGAGCATTTCTTCGGGCATAAATGGCCGGCCTTTACTTGGTAAACGTATCGAATAACTTCTGGATAAAGCGGCCGACCAGCGTGTCCACCACCGCGAAATAGGCCGCAAACGCAAACACCGCGAAGATCACCACTCCGGTAGTGGCCCGCACCTGCTTCCAACTCGGCCAAGTGACGCGCTTCATCTCGAGCTGCAGTTCCTCGAAATAATCCTTGGTACGCGCGGGCCAGCCGGCAGCCTTGGTTGCGATGCTTTGTGAATCAGCCATTTTTACTCGTCCTATTGAACAACAATTCCCATCTGGAAAGCCTGGCAGGGGCAGAGGGATTTGAACCCCCAAAGGCGGTTTTGGAGACCGCTGGTTTACCGTTAGCCTATGCCCCTACAAATAGTGGCCAAGGGCCAGCAACCTCAGTGTAACACTTGGCGGCCCGGCTACTTAATCTCCTTGTGCGGATGATGCTTACGGCAGAAGGGACAGAATTTCTTCATCTCCAGCCGTTCCGTCGACGTCTTTTTGTTCTTCATGCCGGTGTAGTTTTTACGCTTGCACTCGGTGCATTGAAATGTGATATTTTCGCGCGCCATTTGACTAACCTCTTATTCGATAATCTCGCTGACCGTTCCGGCACCCACCGTTCGTCCGCCCTCGCGAATCGCGAACCGCAGACCTTTGTCCATGGCGATGGGCGTGATCAGCTCAATCTCCAGCTGAACGTTATCCCCAGGCATCACCATTTCCATCCCAGCAGGCAATTGAGCCACGCCAGTCACGTCCGTGGTGCGGAAGTAGAACTGCGGACGATAACCCTTAAAGAACGGAGTGTGACGGCCACCCTCATCCTTGCTCAGAACGTAAACTTCGCCCTTGAACTTCTTGTGCGGTTTGATCGAACCCGGCTTCGCGATCACCTGCCCGCGCTCGACGTCGTCCTTTTCAATACCGCGCAGCAGCAGTCCGACGTTGTCCCCAGCGCGCCCTTCGTCAAGCAGCTTCTTGAACATCTCGACGCCGGTAACAACCGTCTTGCGAGTATCGCGGAAACCCACGATCTCCATTTCCTCGCCGACCTTGCAAATCCCCTGCTCGATACGACCGGTGACCACAGTGCCGCGACCCTGGATCGAGAAGATGTCTTCGATCGGCATCAGGAACGGACGATCGATCACACGCTCCGGCATCGGAACGTACTTGTCGACCGCTTCCATCAACTCATCCACCGTCTTTTCCCACTGCGCCTCGCCGTTCAGAGCGCCCAGCGCACTGACTTTCACGACCGGCAGATCGTTCCCCGGGAATCCATAGCTAGTCAGCAGCTCACGCACTTCAAGCTCGACCAGCTCCAGCAAGCTCCGGATCATCCACCATGTCGACTTTGTTCAAAGCGACAACGATGTAAGGCACGCCCACCTGCCGAGCCAGCAAAATATGCTCGCGCGTCTGCGGCATAGGACCGTCCGTCGCCGCCACAACCAGGATCGCGCCATCCATCTGCGCCGCGCCCGTGATCATGTTCTTGATGTAATCCGCGTGACCCGGGCAATCGACGTGCGCGTAATGCCGCTTGGCCGTTTCGTATTCGACGTGCGCCGCCGCAATCGTGATTCCGCGAGCCTTTTCCTCAGGCGCATTATCGATCGAATCGAAGCTCCGGAACTGCACCTTCGGATTATGCTTCGCCAAGGTCTTCGTGATAGCCGCCGTCAAAGTGGTCTTGCCGTGATCGATGTGCCCGATCGTCCCCACGTTTACGTGCGGCTTGCTGCGATCAAATTTTTCCTTCGCCATGTTTTCTTTTCCTTAACTAAGGCGCGGACCGCCCGGCAGGTAACCATCCCCACCGGGCGTCTTTCTCCGCCAAAACTGGAGCCGTTGACCAGGATTGAACTGGTGACCTCGTCCTTACCAAGGACGCGCTCTACCAACTGAGCTACAACGGCCAAACACAAAACTAATGGTGGACAGGGGAGGATTCGAACCTCCGTAGCTCGCAAGGAGCGGCAGATTTACAGTCTGCTGCCATTAACCACTCGGCCACCTGTCCGTCTCGCCACGCGCTCCCGCCAGACAGCCAACGGAATTGCGGGGAAAGGTCCACGCCGATACCACACACGCGGACTCATAGGCGTAAAGTTCAGTATAGCAAAAGTGCGTCGTTATAGATGGGTTGCCTCGGCCGGTTCCCATTGGAAATCTTGCCTGGTGTAGCCATAGCCAAATAATTCCTGGACCGCCGTAATGGCGTTAGATTTGGCGATGCCTTCCTCGGGATAGATGGTGTCAGGAGCCCAAGCGCCATCTGGATCGTCGATTTCTTCGACACGTAGGCTCCAACCATCCCCTCTGCGAAACACGGTCAGTAACAACAGTTCCCGTGTAGCAGTGAATTTGTCCAGAGCCATTATGCAATGATCCTAACGCAAAATTTCGGCCACTGCCCGCGCCCCAAAACATGGTTGTAAAATAAGAGTGGCCATGTTCGCCCAGCACCAGAACTTAAGCGATCACATCAACGGCAACATCATCCGCAGCGAAATCGAGGGTGGTGTCGATTTGCGGCAGCTCCCGCCCAAGAGCATGCTGCGCGTCGAAACGCGGAACCGCGAGTACACCATCGTCATGCAGCGCGATTGCAACGCGCTCATCTCCGGTCATCCACAGTTTTGCCCGGAGCCCGTGCTCGTCCGCATCCACGGCTCCAACTGGGGCGGCTCCATGATCAAGACCGCGTACCTCGGCCGCGGCATGCACCTAGAATTCCGCCACCCCATGTTCGAAGGCCTGATCGTCACCTCGCCCATCTGCGACATCCAATTGCTCCCGCAAGCGGCGTAATGCCCTACGATTCCCACGAATCCTACATGCAGCGCGCCTTTCGCTTAGCTGAGAAAGGTTACGCCGAAGGCGGCTGCCCCATCGGAGGCGTGCTGGTCGACAACGCTACCGGCCGCGTGCTAGGCGAAGGCCACAATGCCCTGGTGCAAGAAGGCAACCCCATAATCCACGGAGAAATGGCCGCCCTACGCAACGCCGGCCGCATGAAGAATCGCCACAACACGACGATGTACACCACGCTTCAGCCCTGCTTCATGTGTACCGGAGCCATCGTCCAGTTCGGCATCCCGCGCGTAGTGATCGGCGACGCCACCAACGCCGCGAGCGACGAAACCATCCGCTTCCTGCGCAGCCGCAACATCGAAGTGATCGTCCTAGACCCGTCCACCAGTAAAGCCGCAAGCCAGTGCATAGAACTGACCACTCGCTTCCGCCAAGAAAACCCCGAGCAATGGCAAGAAGACTGGGGCGGCTAAGTTAATTTAGGAATCACCGCGTTCAACAGCCGGATCAGCGTATCGCGCACCCGAGCCCCCACGTCCAGCACTTCCTGGTGCACCAACTTCTGCGCCGAAATCCCCGCCGCCATGTTAGTCACGCAAGAAATCGCCAGCACCTTCATCCCCATGTGATTCGCGACAATCGCCTCGGGCACCGTCGACATCCCCACCAACCCCGCGCCAATCGTCCGCAAAAACCGAATCTCCGCCGGAGTCTCATAACTAGGCCCCAGCAGCCCCGCATAAACCGCTTCCTTCAGATCGATCCCCAACTCCGCCCCCGTCCGCCGGGCGATCTCGCGATATTCCAGCGAGTAAGCCTCCGTCATATCGGGAAACCGCGGCCCCAGCGAATCGTCATTCGCCCCGATCAGCGGATTCGTCCCCATCAAATTGATGTGATCCGAAATCAACACCAAGTCGCCAGGATGCAGTTCAGGATCGATCCCGCCCGCAGCGTTCGTAAGAATCACGCGATCGACTCCGCGCTTGGCTAGCTCGCGAATCCCCAGCGAGACTTGCTCGCCCGTGTAGCCCTCGTAATAATGCGCGCGCCCCGAGAGTACCACCACTTCAACGTCGCCCAACAGCCCCGTGACTAGCTTCCCCGCGTGCCCCACCGCAGTCGACCGCGGCCATCCCGCAATCTCCGCGTAAGGCGTCTCAAAACGATTCTGCAACGTCTCCGCAAACGCCCCCAACCCGCTGCCCAGCACCACTCCGATCGGCTTCATAACAACATCCCCGCGATGCACGCCGACATGAAGTTGGCCATCGTCCCCGCCGCCACCGCCTTCATCCCCAGCCGCGCGACATCCGACTTCCGCGAAGGCGCCAGCGCGCCAATCCCACCCACCTGAATCGCTACTGAACTCAAATTAGCGAAACCGCACAGCGCATAGGTGGCGATCACAAACGACTTCGGATCGAGTGCTGCCCCAATTTTCCCCAGGTCCACGAACGCCACGAATTCATTCAGGATCAGCCGCGTCCCCAGCAGTTGCCCGACAGCCGCGCAGTCATTCCAGCGCACCCCCAGCAGCCAGGCGATCGGAGCGAAAATGATCGCTAGAATCCCCTGCATCGAGTCCGGCAGCCATCCGAAATGGCGCGTATCGTGGATCGCGTGCAGCCCGCCGTTCACCAGCGCGATCAGCCCGATGAACGCGATCAGCATCGCCCCGATGTTCAGCGCCAGATGCAGCCCGTCGCCCGCCCCGCGCGCCGCCGCATCGATAATGTTGACCCCCGGCCGCTCCACCTCAACTTTAATACCGCCCATCGTAGCCGGCTCTTCCGTCTCCGGCATCAGCATCTTCGCCAGCATCAGCGTAGCCGGCGAAGTCATAATCACGGCGGTCAGCAAATGTCGAATCTCCACATGCGCAATCAAAACGTACGCCGCCATCA
Source organism: Bryobacterales bacterium (assembly GCA_963745995.1). GTDB lineage: Bacteria > Acidobacteriota > Terriglobia > Bryobacterales > Bryobacteraceae > Palsa-187. The sequence goes on along the minus strand of CAVUZF010000002.1, from coordinate 780,897 downwards.
CCGCCCCCGACACATGCGCCATCCCGCTCGTCATGATGGTGAACAACTCGCTCTGCGTCAGCCCCGCCAGAAACGGACGAATCGTCAGCGGAGCCTCCGTCTGCCCCATAAAAATGCTAGCCGCCACGCTAGTCGATTCCGCACCGCTAGTGCGCATCACCTTCTGCATCAGCAGCGCCATCGCGCGCACGAAAATCTGCATCACGCCCAGGTAATAAAGAATCGCAAACAGCGAAGCGATGAAGATGACGATCGGCAGCACCTGAAACGCGAACACCACCCCGAACTGATCGTTAGGCGCGCCCAGCTTATCTCCGAACACAAACCTGCTGCCCTCGATCGAGTACCCCAGAATTTTATTGATGACGCTGCTGAGCGCCTTGAACCACTCCGCCACTGGAGTCTTCAGCACCAGAAACGCAAAGCCGATCTGCAGCCCCAGCCCCCAGTAAATTACGCGCGGCTGGATAGCGCGGCGATTGTTCGAAAACAAGTACGCCACCGCCATCACTACGAGAATCCCCAGTATTCCCGTGAAACGCTGCATGAATCGGATGTCCGGTCTAGCCGACGACTTCGAGGATCAGCTCACGACTTTCAGGTGCGTTAGAGGAAATGCGGAAAGCGTCTTCGACCAGCTGCGCGGCTTCGTCGACGTTGTCCTCCCGCGTGAAGTACAAGCGGCACAGCACGCCGCCCGCATCCACTTTTTGACCCGACCTTCACTTCGAGAATCACGCCCACAGCCGGATCGATAGAATCTTCTTTGGTATCGCGCCCCGCGCCGATCATCGCCGATGCCTGCCCGATGTATTCGGCGTCGATCGCACTAATGTACCCGGCTCGCGGAGAGCTAATTTCGCGCGCCCCAGTAGCGTTCGGCAGCAGCTCGAAGCGGTCGAGCACCTGCGCGTTCCCGCCCTGCGCCGCGATCACTTCCTTCAGCTTGCGATAGCCCGACCCATCCAGCAGTTTCTTCTGCGCCAACTCGCGCGCCTCATCGAGCGTCGTAGTCAGCTTGCCCAGGAAAATCATGCGCGCCGCAAGTTCCAGCGATAGCCGCGTCAGATCCGAAGGCCCCGCGTTCTGCAGCGTCTGCGAAACTTCCATCACCTCCAGCGCATTGCCGATCGCGTAACCCAGCGGCTGATTCATGTCCGTAATCAACGCCTGCACGTGCTTATCCGCGCGCCGCCCGATGCCCACCATCATCTGCGCCAGCCGCCGCGCATCCACCTGCCGCTTCATGAACCCGCCCGCGCCCACTTTGACGTCGAGCACCAGCGCGTCCAGCCCAATCGCCAGCTTCTTCGACATGATCGACGAAGCAATCAGCGGAATCGACTCGACGGTCGCCGTAGCATCGCGCAGCGCATAAAACCGGTTATCCGCCGGCGCCACCTCAGGAGTCTGCCCGATAAATGCCAGCCCGTGCTGCACCAGTTGCGCGCGAAATTCGTCCAGCGAAAGATTCGTACGGAAACCCGGAATCGATTCCAGCTTATCCAGCGTACCGCCCGTGTGCCCCAGCGCGCGCCCCGAAATCATCGGCACAATCACGCCCGCCGCCGCAGCCAGCGGAGCCGCAATCAGACTGGTTTTATCCCCCACGCCCCCGGTAGAATGCTTGTCAACCTTAACCCCTGGAATCGAAGAAAGATCCACTTTCTCCCCGGAATTGCGTCATCCGCTCGGTAAGAGCGCTGACTTCACGGTCAGTCATGCCGGAGAAAAACACCGCCATTAAGAACGCGGAAGCTTGATAGTCGGGAATGGTACCGTTGGTATAACCGTCTACGACGTAGGCGATTTCTTCCGTGGACAGTTCTTCGCCATCCCGCTTGCGGTGAATCAAGTCGACTGTACGCATGAATCCTTTGAGCGTAACACCTTATTTGATTGGAAGTAAAGGACCTGCGCCTATTTCGCGCGCTTGCGAATGCGCTTGCTATGGTCCCGCAAGAAGAGCGCAAAGCCGGTTTCGTCGATGCTGCCCCCCGCCAGTTCCAGTACTGCCTGCGCCGCCTCCGCCTCGGAAGCGGTGAACTCAAATCCGTTGCGCTCCAGGAACACATAGCCCGTCATGAAGCCGGTGCGCTTATTCCCGTCGACGAACGGATGGTTTCGCACGATCCCCGCGACATAAGCAGCGGCCAGTTGCGGAAGATCGCACTCAGAGTAAGCGAAAATCTGGCGTGGCCGGGCCAAGGCGGATTCGAGCAAGCCGGCGTCACGCAGGCCTGGCGCTCCGCCATGTTCCGCGAGCAGTATTGGGTGCATAGCGTCAACCGTCTTGCGCGCCACCCAGATTGGTTCCTTCACTTGGCCAAAGCGCGCAAAGTATTGCGATAGCGCGCCATGCCCTCACGCGCGATTTTCATCTGCTCCTCCAACTCCGCGTCGGATGGCACGAACTGAAAAGCGCCGTCCGGTGCTTCGATCAGAAGAATGCGTTTCCCTTCAGACGTCCGAAGCCGCTGGATGACTTTCTTGGGCAGGATCACGCCCAACGAGTTACCGAATTTGCGAACTTTGAGTTCGACCATAGTTATCACCATTGTAATAACATCAAACCGAAGAAGTCTAGTGCGCCACCGCTACCCGCCGCGCATAGTCGGCCAAGCTGACCACCACCAGCGCCACCGTCAACCATTTGAGCGCCGAAACCGCCGGCGCCACAGCGATCCCCGATAGATAACCGATAAGGAAACACAGAAACAGAATCTGCACAAACGTACTCAGCTTCCCCCAAGGCGAAGGAGGAAAGTTTCGCCGCCCCGTGCCTAAATATAGCGCTCCAGCCGCCGCTAGAATCACCACATCGCGTCCCAGTACCACTACCGCCAGCCAACTCTCCATCGCCCCCGTCAGCGCCAGCACCAGAAACGTCCCACTCAGCAAAACCTTATCCGCGAGAGGATCCAGATAAGCCCCCAGCCGTGACGATGCGTTGAACCGCCGCGCCAGAAACCCGTCCACCACGTCGGTTACACTGATCGCAATAAACCACGGAATAATAGTCCGGTACTCATGCCGCACCATCAGCCAAAACAAATACGGAGTCAGCGCCAGACGCGCCGCGGTGAGCAGGTTAGGAAGGTGCTTCACTTACACTAGGAAACCATGGCAACGCTAGGAGCCACTTGGTCGTGCGTGATGATCTCGTAAATGGTGGGGTCCGACATGATCTTGTTGACTAGCGCGAAATGCATCGCATGCCCCGCCTTTTCCGCAATCACATGCCCCAGCAGCGGCTTGCCGATTAGCGCCAGATCGCCGATCAAATCGAGCGCCTTGTGCCGGCAGCATTCGTCCGGAAAGCGCAATCCACCGGGATTGAGGATCGAATCGTGATCGAAGCACACCGCGTTATCGAGCGACGCCCCGCGGATCAGCCCCATATTACGCATCTGATGCAGCTCGTATTCGAAACCGAAAGTGCGCGCCGGTGCCAGTTGCTCGGCGTAATCCTCCGGAGTAACTTCCATCTCCAACGTCTGCCGCCCCACCAACGGATGCGAGAAAAACACTTCGCATGTAAGCAGGAAACGGTCCGAAGGCAGAATCGTAATCCGCTTGCCCCCTCCTTCCACCGACACCGGCTTGCGAATCCGCAAATAGCGCTTACGCCGCCGCGACTCGCGAATCCCCGCCGCGCGAATCAGATCCACAAACGGCTGGCCACTGCCGTCCAGGATCGGCACTTCCAGGTTATCGATCTCGACAAAAGCATTGTCGATGCCCATGCTATAAAACGTACTCAGCAGATGTTCAGTCGTCGAAATGAGCACCCCCTGCCGCATCAGGCTCGTCGCGTAGCTGACCTTCTGCACGTATCGCCAGCTAGCTGGAATGGTAAAGCCCTCCAGATCCGTGCGCACGAAAACAATGCCCGTCGAGGGCGGCGCCGGAAGGATTCGAATGCGGACGGGAACGCCCGAGTGCAGTCCCACTCCCGACGCCTCGGCTGGCCGGTTTACCGTTTTCTCAAACTGCAAATAGTGCCTCCACTGGGAGCCGCTTTTAACCCATAGTAACAAACGAACAAATGTGCCGCCAAGGTTACATGCAAGAAAAATAAAGACTTGGAAGCATTTATGTGTGTCTAAAAAGAGACACTATTCCCGCCGTATGTGTCCATTCGGCACGAAGCCGGAAAAAGAGGGACGGAGCCTGATTTTTCAAACGCACTGCCCGCCCCCCTCTCCAGCCGCGCAGCGGATTGCAAATCAGGCTCCGTCCCTCTTTTTCCTACTGCGATCGCGCTAAACTAAACCGGGGCAGGATGAGAAACCTTGGGTTGCACCTCTACGCTTGGCTGGTGTCCGCAGCCTTCGTCTACCTCGAAGTCACCGGAGCCATCGTCGCCGGCCAAGAAGGAACTCCCGTAGGCCCTTCACCGCATCGTAGCCAGCGCCGTAGCCGTTCTCGTCATCGGCCTGGCAATTTGGCTGATGGCCGCCGAGAAGCGTCCGTGGCTGCGCCGCCTGGGTTGGATCGTTCTCGCCGGCGTAGTAGCGGATGCCGGTCTCGGCGAGATGTCCCGAGCCGCGTCTCCGCTCGTCAGCATGCTGCACGCTTTTCTAGCGCCGCTCCTGCTCGCGCTGGTAGTGGCGATTGCCGTCGGCACATCCAAAAGTTGGCAGCATCCGCCCATCTGTTTGCCGGATAAAGGTTGGCCTCCGCTGCGCGGCGTCGCCCGATACACCTTGATCCTGGTAGTGATCCAAGTCGCCCTGGGCGCCCTATTCCGCTACGATTTCATCGGCGTGATGACGCACATCATCGGCGCCTTGGTCGTGGTGGTATTCATCCTGGTCCTGGTCGTGTGCGTCACCATGATGCAGGAGCACCCCACCCTCCGTCCCGCCGCGATCACCTTAGGCGTAGTCATCTTCGTGCAAATATTCCTGGGACTCACCGTGATCTCGATGGGATCCGCCAAAACCAATAAGACCGCAGCGTTAGTATTCGCTGTGTCCCACGTAGTGCTCGGAGCGATTACCTTGGCCACCACTTTAGTAGTGGCGCTCGAAACCTGGCGCTGCGTGACCTCAGGGCTTGATCTCGTAGTATCCGATCAAGCGTCCGAAGGAAACAATCCCCAGCCATAACGCCAGCGACAGACACGCCGCCACCTTCGCGTTCGTCGGAATCACCGCAGCGCGATCGATCGCCGCCGTGTTGCGGTAAACACTGTTGCGGAACACCAATGCATGAATGATCACCAACATGAAGAACGCCATCTTGGCCCAGAAAAACGGGTTGTGATAATAAAACTCGGCCTTCGAAAGCGCCAGGAAAATGCCGCAAGTGGCCGTTAAGACTAGGCCAAAGTGTTTCCACGGACGCAATCCGCCCACCACGTCCGTTACGCTAGATCCCCGCATCACCAGCCCCAGCAGGCGCATGTCGCTGATCAAAATCATGCCGCCAAAAAGTGCCATCCCCGTGAGGTGCGTCGCCATCACGATCGGATAAACCCACGACGACTCGCGCAGCGCCGTCGCCACTTCCGTGCTCTGCAGCCACTGAAAAATCGCAAGAAGAGTCATAGCCGGCCCTTTAGACGAACGCGATAAACAATCCCGCGAATACCACCGACACCCATAGCAAGCATGCGATACGCCGCCCACCACCACCCCCAGCGCTCCCGTAGGATTCGACTTCGCCACCTTGCGATGAATGGTGTAGTTATACAAAATCGCAATCAGCAGCGCGCCCATCTTGAACCGAAAAGACTGGTTGTGCAGGTACATGTTTGGGTCCGATGAAAAAATCAGCGGCCCCGTCATCAGCATCACCGCCAACCCCACCAGCGTCCACGGCATCGTGTCTTTCAAGAGTTGCGCCGAAGACTGATTCCGCAAGCCAACGCCCAGCAGCCGCAAATCCACAAGGGCGATGGTGCCGATCGAAAAAGCAAATCCAGCAATGTGAATGAATTTCGAGCAGCGGGAAAGCCCAGTCGTTATTGTTCAGCGGATTTGTAGACGGATCGTAAGCCAGCATGCCATGCCTCCTAATGAAGGTACACCGCCGGGACCGCTGCGTGAGGGCGACAGCAATCCAGCGTGAATCTTATCCAGCGGTGGCTCGATGTAACCGATCCCGCGTCCCGCACAAGCGATGCCGACCCACAGTACCAGCGAAATAACCGCCGCCAGCTTCGCTCCCGCCGGCAAAGGCGACAGGTGATCCAGTTCAGCCGCCCGGCTATACACGCGTCTGCGGAAGATCAGCGCATGCAGCCCCACCACCACCAGCAGCGCCATCTTCAGACGAAACCAATCGTTGTAATAATATTCCTCGGCCTTGCAGCACGCCATCAGAACGCCCAGCGTAATCATCACCACGAAACCCACCCGTTTGGGTGTGCGCAATTGATCGATCACGTCCGACACCGGGTAGCTGCGCATCGCCAGACCCAGCAGCCGCATGTCCGTCATCAAAATCATCCCGCCGAACAATGCGATCGTTACCATATGCAGCGACAGTATCACCGGGTAAACGTAACCCGACCCGCGCAGCTCTGTGAAGAACGCGGTTTGTTGAATGAATTGAGCAAACTCGAGCATGGATCAAACTTTCTTGAGATTGAGAGTCGGATTCAAAAACCCGATAAAGATTCCGCCGAACACGACCCCCATCCACAACAGGATCGATATCCACGCCACCAATTTTCTTTTCCCCGGCGACGCTCCCGACGCGACCACCTTCCGATGAATCGTGTAATTGAAGATGATGGCCAGAATCAGGAACAGCATCTTCCCCAGAAACGCGTAGTTCAAGTAATACATGTCCGGGTCGGAAGAATACAGCGCCATCCCTGAAAGAAGCATGATGCCCAGCCCCGCCAAGGTCCACACGGCGGTGTCCTTAGCCAACTGCGCCGGCGTTTGCCGCCGCATCCCGATATCCAGCAGCCGAAAATCGACGATCGCGATAGTGCCAATCGACAGCGCGAAACCGACAATATGAATGCATTCGAGAATAGGAAACGCCAACGCCGACGAATTCAGCGGATTGACGAATTGGATCAACATGAAGTGTAAGCCTGCTTACTTAGATTTCTTCCGGTCTAGCGTACCATGCCGATGGACGTATCGCGGGCGCGAGGTGTTGCAAGCGATACTAAAAAGTGCATGGGCTACCTGGATAATTTAGAGAACAATCTGAAGGCGCTCGAAAAGCAAGACGAGCGCGACCCAGAAAAGGTCAAGCGCGAACAGCAGCGCCGTGAAGCCGAGCGCACCGCAGCCCTGCAGCGAGCCCCCCACGCCGACGCCTTGAAGAATTCCCCGTTTACATCGGAGCTGCTAACCCAATGCCGCGCCATCGGCCACGGCCAGCGCGTCCTGGTCCAATTCACCTGGCTCGGCGAAACGCTGCGCCTGGACGCCAAAGAGAAGCGTCTGCAACTCGCCCCCACCGCCGAAGGAATCAGCGCCGTATTCTCCGTCAACGGCGAAGTAACCGCCCGCGAAACCGTCAATCCTCAAACCGATGACCCCGCCGCACTGGCGAAACGCTGGTTGACCTCACTCCCGTAAAAAACGCTCGATCGCCGTTGCCAGCAGCGGCGGCTGTAGAGTGCAGTCGCTCTCGATCTTCTTGGACGCCCCATACCCTCTCAAATCCACGAAAGCATAGGTGAAGCGCCCCGGCGTGAGATAGGGGAGCGCCCCCTCCCAACTGGAGTGATCACAAAACCAGTCGTGCAGCACCAGCACCCGCGTGGGTCCTTCTCCATAGGTCGTGAAGCCAATTTCCGCCGGCATTAAAGATATCGTTCCTGAAGTATGGCGATGTGATGCGCCACATGTCCCGCGACGATGTAAGCCAGCGCTCGCACCGTCACCGGATCCCCATTCGCCACGCCGCTCCGGCTCCAAGCCTCCTCCGGCAAATTGCGAAAGAACGTCAAGGTGGCCGTCCGCACCGCGCGGAAATCCTCCACATGACTGGCCCAGGAAAACTGCTCCGCCGCCGCCGTCGGGACCGCGACGTTTTGATCGAACCCCGGCAGCTCTGTGTCAAACCCGCGCGCAAACCACAGCGCCCGAAAGACGAACACCCGCTCGGTATCGCTAACGTGATTCAGCAATTGACGAATCGACCACTTACCCGCTGCGTAGCGATGCAGCGATTTTTCCTCTGAGATCCCGCCCAGCACACCCAGGGTTGTATCGAGCTGCGATTGCAGCGTGTCAAGAATATCGTCGCTGGTGACGCAGTCGACGTAGGTCGAATAGTGACGCCGCGAATTCGTTAGCCCCCGGCCGCCCCCTCATGCGGCTACTCTAGCGCTGGATCGGTGCCAAGAGCAACCCTTACTATGGTTGAAGTGCCGCGCCTCTTCTTGATCGATTCGTTCGGCTTCATCTTCCGCGCCTACCACGCGCGTGCCCGCTCCGGCGTGCCCCCCATGCGGACTTCGTCGGGCATCCAAACCGAAGCCGTCTACATCTTCCATAACATGGTCAAGCGCCTGCAATCGGTCCACAAGCCCGATTACCTGGTGGCGATTTTCGAGAGCCTCGGTCCCACCTTCCGCGACGCCGCCTTCGCCGCGTACAAAGCCAACCGCACAGAGACTCCTCCGGATCTGATTGAACAAATTCCCTTAGATCCGCAAGACCCTCGAAGCCATGCGCATCCCCGTCCTTGAGTACGATGGCTTCGAAGCCGACGACGTCATCGGTACGCTCTCCTGCCGCGCCGCGGAGCAGGGAATTGACGTGGCCATCGTCTCCAGCGACAAAGACATGTTGCAACTCGTCAACGACAGAGTGCGCATGATGAACCCCATGAAAGACGACCTCTGGTATGACGCCGAAGAAACCCAAAAGTACATGGGCGTTTTTCCCGCCCAGGTAGCGGACTTGCTAGCGCTCAAAGGCGACAGTGTCGACAACATTCCCGGCGCCCCCGGCATCGGCGACAAAGGCGCGAAAGATTTAATCACTCGCTTCGGCTCCGTAGAAGGCGCGCTAGAGCACGCAGCAGAAGTCGAAAAGCGCACCTATCGCGAAAGCCTGCAAAATCATCGTGACCAGATTTTACTCAGCAAGCAATTAGCCACCATCCACACCAACGTTCCCATTCCTTTCGAGCTCGAGTCGTGGAAAGCGCAGGAACCCGACAAAAGCCAGTTGCGCGAACTATACAGAACACTGGAATTCAACCGCCTGTTACGCGAGATGGCGGAGTCCGAGCCCGCCGCCGAGCCCGCACGCGAATACCGCCAGTTGCAATCGCACGATGAGCTCAACACCTGGCTCGCAACCATCCCCGCGTCCGAGCCCATCGCCGTAGCCGTAGGCGAGATGATGTCCGAAACAGTAGTAGGCTTAGCCGCGCGCGACGAAGCCTGCTCCATCGCGTTCGGCGATGCGCTCCCCGACCGTGCCACAGTCGCTCACGACATCAAAACCTTTGTCCGCCGCTTCGGCGAGTGCCCGAACCTAACCCACGACGTGATGCTTTACGGCTTCCTGCTGTCAGCCGATCCCTCCTCGTGTAGTCTGCCGGCTCTAGCCGACCGCCACTTAGGCCACTCTCTAGACGCCGGCCCCGCCGCCGAAGCCAGCTCCATCCTCGCGCTATTCAACAAGCTCCGCCCCGCCGTCGAAGCGTCTGATTTAGCCGCTGTATATTCAAAAATCGACCTGCCCCTGATCCGCGTCCTGGCCGACCTCGAATCCACCGGCATCACCGTCGATCCCGCCCAGCTCAAAGTTCTCAGCGCGCGCATGGAAGAAGAAATAACCCGCCTCAGCGCCGAAATTTACGAGCTGGCCGGAAAATCCTTCAACATCAGTTCCCCCCAACAATTAGGCAAGGTTTTGTTCGAAGACATGAACCTGCCCGCACCCGTTCGCTACGGCAAAGGCAAAGCAATCTCAACGGCGGCGGATGTCCTAGAAGACCTCGCCGCCGAACATCCCATCGCCGGAAAAGTTTTGGAGTACCGCCAACTTTCGAAACTCAAAGGCACTTACGTCGACGCGCTTCCCGCGCTGATCGATCCCTTTTCCGGCCGCCTCCACACTACTTTTAATCAAACCGGCGCCGCCACCGGCCGCTTGTCTTCGTCCAACCCCAACCTGCAAAACATTCCCATTCGCACCGAGCTGGGCCGAGAAATTCGCGCCGCCTTCGTGCCCCGCCCAGGTTGGAAACTCATCGTCGCCGACTATTCGCAAATCGAGTTGCGCCTGCTAGCCCACATGTCGCACGACTCCGTGCTGGTTGAAGCCTTCCGCAACGGCGAAGACATCCACACCCGCACCGCTGCGGAAGTCTTCGGAGTCCCTCCGTTAATGATCACGTCCGAGCAGCGCCGCAACGCCAAGGCCGTGAACTTCGGCATCGTCTACGGCCAGACCGCGTTCGGCCTCGCGTCATCCCTAGGCATCGATCGCAAAGAAGCCGACCTCTACATCCGCGCCTATTTCGAACGCTACGCCGGCGTCCGCCGCTTCATAGACGCGACCATTGCCGAAGTCCGCCGCACCGGCGTCGCGTTAAGCATGTTCGGACGCAAGCGCCCTATTCCCGACATGCAAAGCAAGAATCCCAACGCGCGCAACTTCGCCGAACGCACCGCCGTCAACACCCCCTTGCAAGGCACCGCCGCCGACTTGATCAAGCTAGCCATGATCCGCATCCACGAACATTTGCGCGGCATGCAAACCAAAATGCTCTTGCAGGTCCACGACGAATTAGTGTTCGAAGCCCCCCCCGAAGAGGTGGACGTCGTGCGCACTATGGTGAAATCGGAGATGGAAAGCGTCGAGCGGCTGGATGTGCCGCTGGTAGTTGACGTAGGCGTGGGAGACAACTGGCGCGATGCGAAATAGAATTCTAACGGCCCTACTGGTAACCATGACACTAGCAGCGCAAAAACGCACAGTGACCGACGCCGAAGTGAAGCGCGTCCACGCCTCGGCGCTGTTAATCGACACCCACAACGATTTCCCCACCGAGCAAGCCGGCCAGGACCGTCCCTTCACCGGAGCCGTCGTCGACATCGGAGCGTCCTCGCCCATGGCCCAGACCGATTTAGCGCGCCTCAAAGCAGGCGGCGTTGGCGCCGTGTTCTTCGCCGCCTACGTCGGAGCGAACTTCGGACTCGGCCCCCGCGCCTACGTCCGCGCGCAGCAAATGATCGACGTCATTCGCTACGACATCGTCGATCGCTATCCCAATGACTTCGTGCTAGCCACCACCGCCGCGCAAATCGAAGCTGCGCATAAGTCAGGCAAGATCGCTGCGCTCATCGGCATCGAAGGCGGCCACGCGATTCAAGACAGCCTCGACAAACTGCGCGAATTCTACGGACGCGGGGTGCGCTACATGACGTTGACGCACACCAACACCAATAATTGGGCGGATTCGTCGGGCGACGTTAACGACGCCTCCGTGACCCATCACAACGGCCTAACCGATTTCGGCAAAGATGTCGTCCGCGAAATGAACCGCCTCGGCATGATGGTAGACATCTCGCACGTCGCCGACAAAACGTTCTACGACGCCCTGGCCGTCAGCACCGCCCCCCTGATCGCCTCGCATTCAGCCTCGCGTGCCCTGGCGAACGTCCCGCGCAACATGACCGACCAGATGATCATCGATCTCGCCAAAAAAGGCGGCGTTGTGCAAGTGAACTTCTATTGCAATTTCCTGACAAACACCAAGCCTCCTCGCGCGACCATCGACGACGTGGTCGACCACATCGATCACATCCGCAAAATCGCCGGCATCGACGCCATCGGCATCGGCAGCGATTTCGACGGCATCGATTGCGTTCCCGTCGGCTTGGAAGATGTCTCCAAGTTCCCCAACCTCACGCGGGCCTTGCTCGAAAGAGGCTACTCCGCCGAAGACATCCGCAAAATCTACGGCGGTAATTTTCTGCGTGTGATGAAAGCGGTGGAAAAAGTTGCGTCTGCGAAATAGCCTTTTGATCGCGACCCTGGTGCTGGCCGGCTGTTCGCCGCTACCCACGGAAACCAGCGTCTTCATCGATCCTCAATTCGCGTCTCTAGTGCCCGCCGACACCACGCTGCTAGTCGGCCTGCGTGTCGAGAACCTGGTAAAAACCCCGCTTTACCAAAAGTATTTGAGCGGCGGCAAGATTTCGATCATCGACCGCATCGCCCGCGGCACCGGCATCAACCCCGAAAAAAGCCTGTGGAACCTGCTTTTCGTTTCCACTGGCAAGCAGAGCTTCGTCTTGGGTCGCGGCAAATTTGCCGACGAACTGATGGCGCCCGATTTCTCGAACAAAGGCGTGCACCGCTTCGGCTACAAAGGTTTCACACTGTTCGGCGACGAACAGCAGGCCATGCTGATGGTCAACTCCAGCACCATCGCCATCGCTGACACCCCCACCTTGCGCTGGTTGGTCGATCAGCGCAGTTCGCTCACCGGCCTCCCCGAGCGCCTGAAAGCCCTCACCAAAGAAATCCCCCGCCAAACGCAGTTCTGGGGAGCGTATTTAGGCGGACCCGTCGACCTTCCGCTCACCGGCAATCTGCAAAACGTAAATAAAGTCCTCGGCCTGGTTGCGTCCGGCACTTTCTATTTCGATTTCACCGACGGCGCAAAAGGCACTCTAACCGGAGTCGCCGCCAATGCGCAAGACGCCCAGCAGGTTCACGACGGGCTCCAAGGATTCCTAGGCCTTGGACGCATGATCACGCCAAAGACCCGCCCCGAACTGGCGCGCGTGTTCGATGGAATTCAAGTCGTGCAGGAAGGCCAGCGCGTAAGCGTAAAGATCACCGAACCCGAAGACCTGGCGGGCACGCTGATCGATACCATACTGAGACAGCAGTGATGCGTTAGTGCCCCGGAGGTTCAGGAGCTTCAGGTGGCTTAGGAGGAGGAATCGCGTCACCCAAATTCAAAGACCCCCCGCCTTCACTCACGTAGTTGCGATTCCACGCCGGCATCTTTACCACCACATCGCCCTTGACCACCGCCTGGCAGCCCAGTCGCGATTCGAGCGTAAGATCGCCCGCCGTCTCCACGCGATCGAGTTCGTCCTCTTCCATCGGCGAAAGATTGACCTCAGCCCCGCTTTTCATATGCACATGGCAAGTAGTGCAAGCGCAACTCCCGCCGCAGGCATGTTCCAGTTGAATGCCAAAGTTCAACGCCACGTCGAGAATCGATTCCGGCTTCCCATGCTGTTGGTAAGGAAGTTTTCCGGACTCAAATTCCACCGTGCGGCCAATGTCTACGAAGGTAACTTTAGGCACAACTCCATTGTAGCTTGCAGGTACTGGCATACTGGTTCTTTCCATGTTTCATCTTCTAGAAAAACGCATCGCGGAAGCCTTTGCCGCGCGCATCGAAGCACTCTACGGCGTAGCTGGCCCCGCGCAAACCGAGCAGCCCAAGCAGCCTTCGTTCGGTGAGATCGCCGTCCCCGCCGCCTTCCAGTTGGCCCGCCAGCTGAAGAAACCGCCCAAGGTAATCGCAGCCGAGTTATCAGCCGCCGTCGGATCGATCGAAGGCGTCTCCGCCATCGAGATCGCCGGTAACGGCTATCTAAACCTGCGCCTGGATCGCGGATATTACGCCGCAGGCCTGCTTTCGGGCGCCGCCGCAGCCGCCACCCCCACCGACGGCAAAATCATCGTCGAACACACCAATATCAATCCCAACAAAGCCGCGCACATCGGCCACCTGCGCAATGCCATCCTAGGCGACACCTTCGTCCGCATGCTGCGCGCCACGCAACGTAACGTCGAAGTGCAGAACTATATCGACAACACTGGGGTCCAAGTCGCCGATGTAGTCGTCGCCTTCCGCCACCTGGAAAACAAATCCCTAGCGGACGTGAAGAACCTGATCGCAACCACCCGCTTCGATTACCTCTGCTGGGATCTCTACGCCCGCATCTCCACATATTACGCCGACCACCCCGAAGCCCTGCAGTGGCGCCGCGACATGCTCCATCAAATCGAGCAAGGATCGAGTGAAGACGCCGAAGTAGGCCACCTGGTAGCCGACGCCATCGTCAAAACGCACTTGGCAACCATGTGGCGGCTCAACATCGTTTACGACGTCCTCCCGCGTGAAAGCGAAATCCTGCACCTGCAATTCTGGGCCACCGCGTTTGAACTCTTGAAAGCCCGCAAAGCCATCTACTTCGAAACCGAAGGCAAGAACAACGGCTGCTGGGTGATGCCCGGCTCCGCTTTCCGCGAAGGCTCCGTCGAAGGCGACGACGACAGCAAAGTGATCGTCCGCTCCAACGGCACCGTCACCTACGTCGGCAAAGACATCGCCTACCAACTCTGGAAATTCGGCCTGCTAGGCAAGGACTTCCACTACTTCAAATGGCACACCTATCCGAACGGCCACGAAGTCTGGTCCTCTACTGTCGACCCGCAAGCGACCAACTCCCCCCACTTCGGCGCCGGCTCACGCGTCTACAACGTAATCGACTCCCGCCAGTCGTATTTACAAGACGTAGTAGTAGCCGGCCTCCGCGCGCTAGACTTCCCGAAGCAAGCCGACAACAGCATCCACTTTTCGTACGAGATGGTAGCCCTCTCCCCCCGCACCTGCATCGAAATGGGCATCGAACTCTCCGACGAAGACAAACGCAAACCCTACGTAGAAGTCTCCGGCCGCAAAGGCCTAGGCGTCAAAGCCGACGACCTCATCGACAAACTAATCGAGAAAGCGCTAGACGAAGTGACCTCGCGCCAGCCCGACGAGCCCGCAGAATCCCGCCGCCGAGCAGCCGCTCAAATCGCCATAGGAGCCCTGCGCTACTTCATGCTGAAGTACACCCGCAATTCCGTAATCGCGTTCGATTTCGGCGAAGCCCTCAGCTTCACAGGCGAAACCGGCCCCTACCTGCAATACGCCACCCTCCGCGCAAACCGGATCTTACTAAAGCTGAAAGAACGTAACGAAAAGCTCCCAGACTTTCAGCACGCGTACTCACTCGCGAAGTAATGTCCCGCCAGCTAGCAGACGAAGATTGCTGGCAGCTGTTACTCGCCGCGTCCAAAGCCGATTTCGCAGTCGAACGCGCCGTAGCCAGCGGCGAGCCCGCCCACGTAGCCCGCTTCGCCTTCGACCTAGCGCAAGCCTTCAGCAGCTTCTATCAAAAATTCCACGTCCTAGACGAACCCGACCCGGAAAAGAAAACCTTCCTCCTATGGATGACCGAATATTTCCGCACGCAGCTAGAACGCACGCTAGCCGTGCTGGGAATTGAAGTGCCCGAGTACATGTAAAGTTTGGCTTAGAGTAAAGCGAACTCGTTCAATTGATCTACAGTCTGTTCGTCAAGCCCTTCCCAGTCATAGGCATCGTTCATGATCAACATCGCTGCCCAATCGGACAATTGTCGCGCCGTGATCGCGCCCTTGCTCTGCTGAACTACCGCGTGCTGGACGAGCTTCTTCTCAATCTGGATGCCTGGTTCGGTAGCAAGGAAATGAGACGTCAGTCGGCGTTCCGTTGAGCCGAATTCGACAGTCAGCATTCCTTGCAAACGACTACAAAGATCGTCGAGCGAAATCTCCAGCCGGGCGAATTGGATTAAGGCTTCGCGCTCGTGATCCGTCGGCTGCCGCGGGCCTGACATGACCGAAGCTAAAAAAGAGAACGAACCGTTAGAGAAAAGCCCGGCAGAAGGTCACGAAGCTCCAGTATTTCATTCTCACCCACTACGCGAGCCGGACCCGACAGCGGACTCCCACACTTCGACCTCCCGCGATGCCGGGTAAACCAGCCACACGGCGCGTGCGCCCGCGCCGAAATACTGTTTCACTTTGCGCCGCATCGCAGCAGCCTTGTCGGAGGGCGACAACACTTCGATAGCGAGATCCGGCGCCCCTTGAATGTCCTTAGCCGGATCTATCTTCGACGCCCGCTCAGCCAAAATAAAAGACAAGTCCGGAGCGCGCTTAGTAGTCGGCCCTAAGATGAAAAGATTGTCCGACGTGAACAACTCCCCCAGCCGGATTCTTCTGCAAATATTGCAAGAGCAACTGGGTCATCCTCATCACGACCCGGTTATGCCCGACGCGCGGCCTGGTCATCTCGATCAGCTCTCCCTCATCGAGCTCATAACGAAGCTCATCGGGCTCCACCAGCCGGTCGAACTCCGCCACCGAGATCAGCGTCTTCGTGCTCACAACCCAATTATATCGCGCTAAAATGGAATTGATCCCATGACAAGTCTGAACTCCTTTGGCGCCGCGGGCCAGCTTCAAGTCGGCGGCCGCACGCTACGAGATTTTCCGCCTCGCCGCCCTCGAAAAAGCCGGCGTCAATCTCTCCCGCATCCCGTATTCGATCAAGATCCTTCTCGAAAACCTGCTGCGCTTCGAAGACGGCACCACCGTCAAGCGCTCCGACATCGAATACGTCGCCAAGTGGGACACCAAAGCCGACGCCGCGCGAGATCAACTTCCGCCCCGCCCGCGTGGTCCTGCAGGATTTCACCGGCGTGCCCTGCGTAGTCGATCTAGCCGCCATGCGCGATGCTCTCAAGAAAATGGGAGCCGATCCCAAGAAAGCCAACCCATTGGTCCCGGTAGATCTGGTTATCGATCACTCCGTGCAAGTCGATCACTACGGCACCAACGACGCCTTCCAGTTGAACGCGCTGCTCGAATTCCAGCGCAATCAGGAGCGCTATTCATTCCTGCGCTGGGGCCAGTCCGCGTTCCAGAATTTCCGCGCCGTGCCGCCCGATACCGGCATCGTGCACCAGGTGAATCTCGAATACCTCGCGTCCGTGGTCATGACCATGGACGGCGCCGCGTATCCCGACACCGTAGTCGGCACCGACTCGCACACGACCATGATCAACGGCCTCGGCGTAGTCGGCTGGGGCGTCGGCGGCATCGAAGCCGAGGCGTGCATGCTAGGCCAGCCCGCGACGATGCTGCTCCCGCAAGTGGTCGGTTTCAAGATGACCGGCAAGCTCCCCGAAGGCGCGACCGCGACCGACCTGGTCCTCACCGTCACCCAGATGCTGCGCAAGAAAGGCGTTGTCGGCAAGTTCGTCGAGTTCTACGGCGACGGCCTGAACGCCCTCAGCCTAGCCGATCGCGCCACCATCTCCAACATGGCTCCCGAGTACGGCGCCACCATCGGCGTCTTCCCCATCGATGAAGCAGCGCTCGAATATCTGCGCCTGACCAACCGCTCCGCCGAGCACATCGCTCTGGTGGAAGCCTACGCAAAAGAGCAGGGATTGTTCCGCATCGCCGGCGCACCCGACCCCGTTTTCACCGACACGCTTTCCCTGGATCTAGCCGCCGTGGTCCCGTCGCTAGCCGGACCCAAACGCCCGCAGGACCGCATCAACCTGCCCGACGTGAAAAAGAATTTCCTCGATGGCCTGGGCGCAGCGCCCAAAACCGCCGACATCAAAATGAACGGTACCGGCGCCACCATCCAGGACGGCAGCGTAGTCATCGCCGCCATCACCAGTTGCACCAACACGTCGAATCCGTCCGTGCTGGTAGCCGCCGGCCTGGTCGCGAAGAAAGCCGTCGAACGCGGCCTCACTTCCAAGCCCTGGGTGAAGACCAGCCTCGCGCCCGGTTCCAAAGTAGTGATGGATTACCTGAGCGAAGCCGGCCTGCTGCCCGCGCTCGAAGCCCTGAAGTTCAACCTAGTCGGCTACGGCTGCACCACCTGCATCGGCAACAGCGGCCCGCTGCCCGAAGAAGTCGCCGCCGGCGTGAACTCAGGGAAACTCACAGTAGCCGCCGTGCTCTCCGGCAACCGCAACTTCGAAGGCCGCGTGAATCCGCTAGTCAAAGCCAACTATCTCGCGTCGCCGCCGTTGGTAGTCGCCTACGCCATCGCCGGCCGCGTCGACATGGATCTCACCCACGAGCCGCTCGGCCAGGACCCCTCCGGCAAAGACGTTTTCCTGCGCGACATCTGGCCCACCAATCAAGAAGTCCAAGCCGCCGTGAAGAAAAGCGTCCACCGCGAAATGTTCGCGAAACAATACGCCGAAGTATTCGAAGGCGACGCGAGTTGGCGCGGCATGAAAGTCCCGCAAGGCGATCTCTACATTTGGGACGACGCCTCCACCTACATCAAACGCGCCCCCTACTTCGACGCCATGGTCGACCCCAAGACCTTCGTCCAAGACCTGCACGGCCTGCGCGCGCTGGCGATGCTGGGCGATTCCGTCACCACCGATCACATTTCTCCCGCCGGCAACATCGCCAAAGACAGCCCAGCCGCGCAATACCTGATGTCGCTCGGCGTCAAGCCCGGCGACTTCAACTCCTACGGCGCGCGCCGCGGCAATCACGAAGTCATGGTGCGCGGAACCTTCGCCAACATCCGCCTGCGCAATCAAATGGCCCCCGGAACCGAAGGCGGCTGGACCCGCCACGTTCCCTCCGGCGAGCAGATGTCGATCTACGACGCCTCCGTGCGCTACCAAAAGGAAGGCACGCCGCTGTTCGTCATCGCCGGCAAGGAATACGGCACCGGCTCCTCGCGCGACTGGGCCGCCAAAGGCACGCTGCTGCTGGGCGTGAAAGCCGTGATCGCCGAGAGCTTCGAGCGCATTCATCGCTCGAACCTAGTCGGCATGGGCGTGCTTCCGCTGCAATTCGCCGAAGGCGAAACCCGCGAATCGCTAGGATTGACCGGCCAGGAATCGTTCGCGATCGAAGGCATTCCAGCCGCCGTCGATTCCGCCGGTAAATCGCGCGCGAAGATCACAGCCACGCTCAACGGCTCGAGCGAAAACCTTCGAAGCCATCGTGCGCATCGATACCCCGCAGGAAGCCGAATATTATCGCAGCGGCGGAATTCTGCCCTACGTCCTGCGCCAGTTGGCCGGCCTGCCCGGCCGCTGTCTAAAACGTGGCCTAAGCGCGCGCAGCCGTGCGCGCCTCCACCGCCCCCAACACGCGCTCCAGTTCCGGCTCCTCAGCGGCCGCCCCAGCAAGTAGCCGCCGCTCTCCTGCAGGCTCGCCGCCAGATCCGCATCGTAGCCGTCGCTGACCAGCACGAACGTCGGGATCGACTCGCGCAGGCGCTCTTGGAAGTCGCTCCATTTCGCGCCGCCCGGCCGCAGCGCCCACACCACGCCATCGAAACGCAGGCGATGCGCCAGGTCCCCCGCTTCCTCCGGCGCGCGCCGGAACCACGCGATGACCGTGCGCGGAAAGCAACCCCAGAAGCTGGCGCTGCGCCCCCAGATCCGCATCCACCAGCATCAACGTCAGCACCCGGCGCGCGCCGCCGGCGCTTTGCGTACCGGCCGCGAATCGGTGCCCGGCGCAAGCGGCAGATCGACATCGAAACTCATGCCGCCGCCATTTCTCCGCGCCCGCAGCTCGCCCCCGTGATTCTGCACGATCGCGCGGCACACCTCCAGATTCGCCTCCACTCGCCGGCGGTTCAGCCGCATCATCCGGATAGTGAATTTCCACCACCACGCGTCCCGCCAGCAGGCTGCTCGATGACCTCCAGCGTCTTCGCCGCCGAGCGCGCCGCCGATTGCTCCGCCGATACCAGTAGATTCAGAAACACTTCCTCGATCTGCCCTTGCACCCCCAACACCAGCGCGGGTTCCGGCGACAAATGGTTCTGCACCCGCAGTCCCAGCGCTTTCCATTCGGGCTCGCGGAACTGCATCAGTCCGCTCGCCAGCGCGTTCACATCCACCAGCCGCGCACCGGTCTCGGCGGGTCGCGCGAACGACACCAGGCGCGATACGATCTCCGAAGCGCGTTGGGCTTCGGCCGTCAGCTGCTTCAACCCGCGCTCGATTTGCGCACTGCCATCGGCGCCGATCAGTGACGCCGCCAGCTCCTGAATCCTTTCCAGCGGCGCGCGCAGATCGCTGGCGACGCCCGAAATCAACTGCCCCGTGGCCGCCAGCTTTTCGCTGCGAAACAGCTGCTCGCGCACCGCCTGCTGTTCTTCCAACTTCAAAGACGCCGCCACCTGATTCGCCAAATGATGCAAGCGTCGCTTGCTCCTCCGGCGTGAAGTAACCCAGCCGCCGCATGCTGCCCACTTCGATGACGCCCAGCACATCCTGCTGCGCCAGCAGCGGAGCGAACATTGCGGAACGCGACATGCCGGATTTCCATCCCGCATTCACCAGAGGATTGCGCCGCACGTCCGGGAATATTGATCAGCGCCCGCGTCTGAAAACATTTCACCGCTCCCGCAGCCAGCCCTTCGACCGAGCCCTCCAGCGGAAACGCCACCGGCTCCGGATCGGCCGCCGTAGGCACCGATTCGAGCGATGCCGTGCGCCGGTCCCACAAGTACAAACGAACGGTCGTCGCTTGCAAAATTGAAGGCAGCGTTTCCGCCAGCCTCTCCGCGATCTCCGCCGGCGAGGGCGCCGCGAAAATTTGTTCGCTCAAACTGTAGAACGCCCGCATTGACCGCCGCTGCGCATCCAACTGCTGCGTTCGCGCCCACCAGATCGCCACGCCGAGCGCGACGAGCACCAGCACGACCAGCCAGAAATACGGCGGCAGCGCCATGCGTTAAACGGCCCTCTGCGCGGAGAGCCAGCCATCCAATTGCGGATCCAGAAAATTCGCAACGGAAAACGCAACGCCGTCGAGCGGATTCGAATGCGTTCGCACGCCGCACCACCCGCATCCCCGCGGCGACCGCCGCCGCCACGCCCACCGGCGAATCTTCAAAGACAATGCAATTGCGCGGCGCAATTTTCAGCAGCTCAGCCGCGCGCAAATAGACGTCCGGGGCCGGCTTCGGCCGCGACACTTCCGATCCGTCCACAATCACGTCGAAATAGCGCCGCAACCCCGCCCCGTCCAACGTGAAATCGACGTTCGCCCGCTCCGCGTTCGTCGCCAGCGCAATCGGCGCGCCCTCCGACGTGATCCAACCACTCCGCGATCCCCGCCACCAGAGCTTCGCGCAGCCGCTCCGCCCAGCATGTCGCGAAATACCCGCTCCTTAGCAGCGCCATGCGCGAGCACGATGTCATGATCGATCTTCTCGCCCAAAAAATCCCGCACGATTTCGTCATTCCGCCGACCGTGCATGCGCGCGGGAATATCGCCGCCGTCGAATCCCAACTTTTCCAGGTAACGCCGCCATGCCAATTCATGTACCGGCATGGAATCGACAATCACCCCATCCAGATCGAAAATCAACGCCAGCCCCGCCGCCACCCGCAGCCCCGCCTGAGCGGCCGTTTCAGACATTCTGGCCGAATCATAACATGCGGTAGAATCAGCGGGCATGAGGCCCACTGCCGCCCGCCGCTTTGTAATCTCCGGCCGCGTGCAAGGCGTGGGCTTCCGTGCCTTCGCCCAGCACGCCGCGCGCGACTTGGGCGTCACCGGCTGGGCGCAAAACCTCGACAACGGCGATGTCGAAGTGCATGCCAACGGCACTCCCCGGCATCTTGACGACTTCGAGTCGCGCCTCCGTCAAGGCCCGCGCTGGAGCGAAGTGCGCTCAGTGACGATAGTAGAAGTAGAAGAGTCGGACGCCTCCGGCTTCTACATTCGCTAATCTGGAGATTGCATGATCACCACCGTCCAGCAACACATCCAACAGCAGCAGCAAGCCTTCGGCGGAAGGGGCACGTTTTCCTGGCTGCTGTCCGGCATGACGCTGGCCACCAAAATGATCCAGGCGCGCATCCGCCGCGCCGCTTTGATGGACGCGCTCGGCTCCGCGGGCGACGTCAACGTGCAAGGCGAAGTGCAGCAGAAGCTGGATGTCTACGCCAACCAGGCGTTGCTCGAATCGCTAGCCGGACGCGACGGCGTAGCCATGCTGGTCTCCGAAGAAAACGAAGAGCCCGTGGTCTTCGACTGCGCCCCCGGAACCGGCCGCTACATCGTGGTGTTCGATCCGCTCGATGGCTCCTCGAACATCGACGTGAACATGAGCGTCGGCACCATCTTCTCCATCCTCCGCCGCCCCGATGGTTTTGAAGACGATCACGCCGGCGCCGCGCTCCAGCCCGGCTATAAGCAGGTGGCCGCCGGATACGTGGTCTACGGCTCGTCGACGATCTTCGTCTACACCGCCGGCCGCGGCGTCTTCGGCTTCACCCTCGATCCCGGCATCGGAGCCTACGTGCTCTGCAACGACAACATGCAAATGCCCAAGTGCGGCCAATACTATTCCGTGAACGAAGCCAACGCCGAAGCCTTTCCGCCGCATTATCAGGATTACCTGGCACGCCTGCGCCGCGGCGAACTGGGGCGCGAGTACAGCTCGCGCTACGCCGGATCGCTGGTGGCGGATTTCCACCGCACGCTTCTCAAAGGCGGCGTGTTCCTCTATCCGCCCACCAAGAGCCACCCCACCGGAAAGCTGCGCCTGATGTACGAAGCCAATCCGCTGGCGTTCATCACCGAACAAGCCGGCGGCCTGGCCACCGACGGCGAAAAACGCATCCTGGAAATCCAGCCCGACTCCATCCACCAACGCACGCCGCTCGTCATCGGCAGCCAGCAGGAAGTGGAAGCCTTCACTTCTGTGGATAAATTTTCTTGACTTTATCCGGGCGGCTTAAACTCGAACGCCGACTCGGGCAGCGCCGGATTCACCTTGATGTCCGAGTAATCCACCAGCTCATAGTTCTTCGATGGCTCGCTGAACTTCGCACGGATCGGATTGCTTTGCCCTTCCGGAATCCACAGCTCGATCTTGGTAATCAGCTTTTTCAATTCCGTCCGACCTCGGCGTCAACTCCAGCCGCGTAGTATCGGCGCCGCCGATCTTCTGCGCGCCGCCGTCTTTGAATGTCGTAAGACTTCTTCAGCTCCGCCGACGAAGTGCCAAAGCCCATCAGCAGAATCTGGTCCATGTTGGACGTATATTTACTGGCATCGTAAATCTCCACCGTCTTCGCCTTGGGATAGTAAATCTGCACCGTCTTGCCCTTGATGAACACCGTCCGCTGTTCCGGCTGCTGAAACTCCACCACGCCCTCGGTGCCGCCCTTGGCCCGCCGCAAGCGCAGCACGCCGTCCATTTCCGACGTCTCGCTCAGCACCGCCGTGAATTGCACGCGCTTCATTTGCGCCGAGAGCGAATGGAATTCCCCCGCCGCCTGATCCATGCGCGCCAGCACATCGGCCATCGGCTCAGCCGGCGCAAGCGTAGCCGCCAGCATCAGAATGGAGAATGCGGTTTTCACTTCGCCTCATTGTTGCGGGAACGCCAGGTAGCCCTTCAGCTCCTGTTCAGCGTCGTCGTAGATCGGCTCGACGGTCGCAATGACGGCGTGAGCCTTATACTTCGCATTCACCACCGCCGCCGCGCGCGCCGCCAGCAGATTATCGGGCACGCCCGCCAATTGCTGCGGCTCAATCCAGTACCCGCCGCGCACAATCGCCACGCTAGCCGGCTTAGGACGATCCCGGAAGGAAATATAGTTCGGCGTGACGAAAATGAAAAGCAGAATCGCGCCGACGATCACGTCGTACTGCCAGCTCGCCCGCGGATATTCCCACAGAATAAAGCGCTTCAGGGCGTTCATAATTACAGTCTAACGCTTTATCCCTTGAGGTATTGATCGACGGCCGCCGCAGCCTTGCGCCCCTCGGCGATCGCCCACACCACCAGCGATTGCCCGCGCCGCGCATCGCCCGCCGCAAACACGCCCGGCAGCGAAGTCTGCCAGTCCTGCTCATTAGCCGCCACGTTCCCGCGCGCGTCCAGCTTTACACCCATCTGCTCCACCAGACCCTGCTTTCACAGGCCCCGTGAATCCCATCGCCAGCAGCACCAGATCCACGTCCATCGTGAATTCCGTTCCCGGAATCGGATCGAACTTAGGAGCCGGCGTCACTCGAATCCCGTGAAGCTGTTTCACGTTCCCGTCCGCGTCGCCGGTGAAATGCGTAGTCGCCACGGCCCACTCGCGCTGCCCGCCCTCTTCGTGCGAACTCTCCATGCGCAATTGCAGCGGCCACAACGGCCACGGCGTCGAAGGCGCCCGCTCCGCCGGAGGCATCGGCATAATCTCGAACTGATGCACCGACGCCGCCTTCTGCCGGTGCGACGTGCCCAGGCAATCCGCGCCCGTATCGCCGCCGCCGATGATCACCACGCGCTTGCCGGTAGCCAGAATCTGATCCGGAACCTCGTCCCCGTACCCGCGCTTATTCTGCTGCGGCAAAAAATCCATCGCGAAATGAATGCCCTTCAACTCGCGCCCCGGCACGTTCAAATCGCGCGGATGCTCGGCGCCCATCGCCAGCAAAATCGCGTTGAAATCCTTGCGCAGTTTTTCGAGCGATCCAGTTCACGCCGACATGCGCATTGGTGACGAACTCGACCCCTTCCGCCGCCATCTGCTGCAAGCCGCCGGTCGATCCAATGCTTCTCCATCTTGAAATCCGGAATGCCGTAGCGCAGCAGCCCGCCGATGCGATCCGCTTTCTCGAAGACCGTAACCGAGTGACCCGCGCGCGCCAGTTGTTGCGCCGCCGCCAGCCCCGCCGGACCGCTCCCGATCACCGCCACTTTCTTGCCCGAGCGCGTCTCCGGAATCTCCGGCGTAATCCACCCGTGTTCGTACGCGTAGTCGATAATCGACCGCTCAATCACCTTGATCGCGACCGGCAGGCTCATTGATCCCCAGCACGCAAGCCGCTTCGCACGGAGCAGGGCAGATGCGCCCCGTGAACTCCGGGAAATTGTTGGTCGAGTGCAGCACCCGCACCGCTTCCTGCCAGCGCCCCTGATACACCAAATCGTTCCAGTCCGGAATAATGTTGGTGAGCGGACACCCGGTGTGGCAGAACGGAATCCCGCAATCCATGCAGCGCGCGCCTTGCTGCTGAATTTTTTCGACCGGGAAAGTCCTGGTAAATTTCAAACCAGTCGTTGACGCGCTCCGCCACCGGCCGCCGCGTAGGCAGCTCGCGCGCGTACTCCATGAAGCCGGTGATCTTACCCATGTGAGATTTTACCCATGCGCCGCCACCGCCCTGCGCGGAACGCCCAGCACGCGTTTGTACTCGTGCGGAAATACTTTGACGAACTTGGGCAGCAGCGAATCCCAATTTTCTAAAATCCAATTCGCCCGCGGCTGCCCGTCTCTTCCGCATGCCGCGCGATCCAGTAGCGCAGTTCTTCGATGTCCTTGGCCTCTTCGACGGGTTCCAAATCCACGCTGTTCGGATTGCAGCGAGTCTTCGTGAACTCGCCCGTTTCATCCAGCACGAACGCGATCCCGCCCGTCATGCCCGCAGCGAAGTTCTTGCCGGTCTCGCCCAGCACCATCACCAGCCCTTTCGTCATGTACTCGCAGCCGTGATCGCCCACGCCCTCGACCACCGAAGTCGCGCCCGAATTACGCACCGCATAACGCTCGCCCGCCACGCCGTTGAAGAACGCCTCGCCCGACGTTGCGCCGTACAGCACCGTGTTCCCAATCAAAATATTCTTCTCCGGAGGGAACGTAGAATTGCGCGGCGGATACACAATCAGCTTGCCGCCCGAAAGCCCCTTGCCCGCGTAATCGTTGCTGTCGCCTTCCAGCTCCAAGGTCACGCCATGCGCCAGAAACGCGCCAAAGCTCTGCCCAGCCGAGCCCTGAGAACGTAAAGTGAATCGTCTCCGCCGGCAGCCCCGCGCCGCCGTACTTGCGCGCGATCTCGCCCGAGAGCATCGCGCCCACCGTGCGATCCACATTGCGAATCGGCAGTTTGAAATCCACCGCCGTGCCGTTCTCGATCGCCGGCTTCGCCAGCTCAATCAACCGGTTGTCGAGCGCCGCCACCAGCCCGTGATCTTGCTTAATCGTGCAGCGCCGGCTCACGCGCCCCGGCACCGGAGGCGTAAACAGCAGTTGCGAATAATCCAGCCCCTTGGCCTTCCAGTGATCCAGCGCCGGACGCATCTCGATCAGCTCCGTGTGCCCGATCATATCGCTCATCTTCTTGAAGCCCATCTTCGCCATCCACTGGCGAATCTGTTCGGCGACGAAGAAGAAATAATTGATCACGTTCTCCGGAGTGCCCGTGAACTTCTTGCGCAGCGCCGGATCCTGCGTGGCGATGCCCACCGGACAAGTATTCAGATGGCACTTCCGCATCATGATGCAGCCCATCGATACCAGCGGAGCCGTCGAGAAACCAAACTCCTCCGCGCCCAGCAGCGCCGCGATCACCACATCGCGCCCCGTTTGCAGCTTGCCGTCCGTCTGCACGATGATGCGGCTGCGCAGATCGTTCATCACCAGCACCTGCTGCGTTTCCGCCAAGCCCAGCTCCCACGGAATCCCCGCGTGCCGCAGCGACGTGAGCGGAGAAGCCCCCGTGCCGCCATCGTAGCCACTGATCAGAACGACATCCGCGTGAGCCTTAGCCACACCCGCAGCCACCGTCCCCACGCCCACTTCGGCCACCAGCTTCACCGAAATGCGAGCCTTCGGATTCACGTTCTTCAAATCGTAAATCAACTGCGCCAGATCTTCGATGGAATAAATGTCATGATGCGGCGGCGGCGAAATCAGCGGCACGCCCGCGATCGAATGCCGCACGCGCGCGATCACTTCATCCACCTTGTGCCCGGGCAACTGGCCGCCCTCGCCGGGTTTCGCCCCCTGCGCGATTTTGATCTGCAGTTCGTCTGCGTTCACCATGTAATTGGTGGTGACGCCGAACCGCCCCGAAGCCACTTGTTTCACCGCGCTGCGCGCCCAATCGCCATTCGGCCGCCGCTCGAAACGCGCCTCATCCTCGCCGCCCTCGCCGGTATTGGAGCGCCCGCCCATGCGGTTCATCGCAATCGCCAGCGTCTCGTGCGCCTCTTTGCTGATGGACCCGAACGACATCGCCCCCGTCGCAAAACGCTTGACGATTTCCGTAGCCGGCTCCACCTGCTCGATCGGCACGCCTTTTTTCGCCGTCTTCAATTCCATCAGCCCGCGCAGCGTGCACAGATCGCGATTCTGCTTGTCGATTAAATCCGTGTATTCCTGGAACGTCTCGAAGCTCTGATTGCGCACCGCGTGCTGCAGCTTCGACACCGACAGCGGATTCAGCAAATGAAACTCACCGCGCACTCGATATTGATACGCGCCGCCCGGATCGAGCTCCGTTTCCGATTGCGTGAACGGCTTATAAGCGTGCGCATGCTTCATCTGCGCCTCGCGCGCCAGCACGTCCGAGCCCGACGCCTTCGATGCGCGACGAAGTCCCGGTAAAGTATTTGTCGATCAAGCTCTGGTTCAAGCCGATCGCCTCGAACACCTGCGCGCCGCGATAGCTTTGCAGCGTCGAGATGCCCATCTTCGAGAAGACCTTGAGCAGTCCCTTGTTGATCGACTTCTTGAAATTCTTCAGCGCCGTCTCAAACGTGACATTGCCCAGCCGCTCGCGCTGCACCATGTCTTCCAGCGTCTCGATCGCCAGATACGGATTCACCGCGCTCGCGCCATAGCCGATCAGCAATGCGAAGTGCATCACCTCGCGCGGCTCGCCCGATTCGATGATCAGCGCCACCTGCGTCCGCGTGCGCTCGCGCACCAGATGGTTGTGCAGAGCCGTCAACGCCAGCAGCGAAGGCACCGGAGCAAAATCTTTGTCCACGCCGCGGTCGCTCAGAATCAGAATGCGGTAGCCGTCGCGAATCGCCTGATCCGCCCGCCGGCAAATCCCGTCGAGCGCGCGCTCCAGGCCCGTCTCGCCGTCGGCGACGCGATACAACGTCTGAATCGTAGTCGCCAGAAAATCGCCCCAGCTCACGCGCCGCAGCTTTTCCAGATCCAGATTCGTCAGGATCGGATGCGGCAGCTTCAGCGTGTGGCAATGCATCGGCGTCTCTTCGAGAATGTTGCGCTCGGTGCCGATGTAGCTGGTGAGCGACATCACCAGTTCTTCACGAATGGGATCGATCGCCGGATTCGTAACCTGCGCGAACAATTGCTTGAAGTAGTGGAACAGCGATTGCGGCCGGTCCGACAAGCACGCCAGCGGCGTATCGACGCCCATCGATCCCACCGGCTCTTCGCCGTTGGTCGCCATCGGCGCCAGAATCATCTTCAAGTCTTCGTCGCTATAACCGAAAGCCCGCTGCCGGGTCAGCACCGTCTCCGGATCGAATCCGTAAACCCGCGGCGGCTGCGGCAATTGTTCCAGCGTGAGCTGCTTTTCCTTCAGCCACTCGCCATAAGGCTGCCGCGAAGCCAGCATGTGCTTGATTTCTTCGTCGGGAACGATGCGATGCTCTTCCAGATTCACCAGCAGCATTCGCCCGGCTGCAGCCGTCCTTTGTATTGCACTTCCTCCGGCTTAATCGGCAGCACGCCGGTTTCCGAAGCCAGAATCAATTCGTTGCTGGTCGTCACCATGTAGCGCGCCGGACGCAGCCCATTGCGATCGAGCGTCGCCCCCAGCCACTTGCCGTCCGTGAACGCCACGGCCGCCGGACCGTCCCACGGCTCCATTAGCGACGCGTGATATTCGTAAAACGCCCGCTTGTCGTCGGGCATCGTGCGTGTCCGCGTCCCAGGCTTCCGGGATCAGCATCGCCATCACATGCGGCAGCTCGCGCCCCGCCAGCGTCAGCAATTCAACCGCGTTATCCAGGCAAGCGGTATCGCTGCCGCCTGGCCGAATCACCGGGAAAATCTTCGTCAGATCCTCGCCGAACAAATTCGACCGCAGCACCGACTCGCGCGCATTCATCCAGTTCACGTTCCCGCGCACCGTGTTGATCTCGCCGTTATGGCAGATCATGCGGTAGGGATGCGCCAGTTGCCAGGTGGGAAACGTGTTGGTCGAAAACCGCTGATGCACCATGCACAGCGAGCTCTTGGCCAGCGGATCCGCCAACTCCGTATAGAAATCCGAAATCTGCGGAGCCAGCAGCAGCCCCTTATAGATGATCACCCGCGACGACATCGACGGAACGTAGAAAAATCCCTTGTCGTCGAAATCGCTGGCCGCAATCTCGATATCCGCGCGCCGCCGGACTACATACAGCTTGCGCTCGAACTCGTCCTGCGTCATGGGACTGCCCGTCGGCGCCCTCGCCCTTCTGCATGAAAATCTGTTCGATATAAGGCTGCGTCGCGCGCGCCTGCCGCCCGATCGCGTCGCCATGCAGCGGCGTATCGCGCCATCCCAAAACCGTCAGCCCTTCTTCACGCGCAATGCGTTCGACGATTCCCTCGCACAGCAACCGCTGGGCGCTTTCCACCGGCAGAAACATCATGCCCACGCCGTAGGAGCCCGGCTCCGGCAGCGTGAACCCCAACTTCGCGCACTCCCGCGCGAAGAATTCGTGCGGGATCTGGATCAGCACCCCCGCGCCGTCGCCGGTTTCCGGATCGCATCCGCAAGCGCCGCGATGCGTCAGATTGATCAGGATCTGTATGCCTTTTTGCACGATTTCGTGCGTCTTATGGCCATCCAGATTCACCACGAAGCCCATGCCGCAGGCGTCGTGCTCATGACGTGGGTCATAGAGTCCCTGTTTTTCGGGAGGGTAGGGCATGGTTCAGAATACCTTAGTCAACAATATCACGTCAACAGAATTTGTAGCCTTGCAATATTAGCCAAAGTGATGTTAATGCTGGATCCAAGTGGACTACGAGAACCTAAAACTTTTCAGAGATATCGCTCAAACGAGGAGCTTCAGCCGCGCCGCCGCCATGAATCAGGTCAGCCAATCCGCGGCCAGCCAGCACGTGCAGGACCTGGAACGGACGCTTGGTATTATTCTACTCGACCGGTCAACCCGCCCACTGGTGGTCAATGCCGCTGGTCAATTGTACAGCGATTTCTGCCGCGACGTCCTGCGCCGCAAAGAAGAGTTCGAAGTCGCGCTGCACCAGTTAAAGCACGATGTCGACGGCACCGTGAAGATCGCGTCGATCTATTCGGTGGGCTTAAGCGAGATGGCGCAGCTCGAAAACGAATTCTCCCGCCGCCAGCCCAAGGCGCATCTCGAAGTCGAATACCTGCGCCCCGAAAAAGTGTATTCCGCGGTGCTAGCCGATCAAGCCGATCTCGGCCTGGTGAGTTATCCCGAGCCCAGCCGCGAAATCACCGTGATCCCCTGGCGCCAGGAAGAAATGGTGCTGGCGGCAGCCCCCGATCATCCCTTGGCCAAGCGCGGCCGCGTGAAACTCGAAGACCTCAACGGCGTCGACTTCATCGGCTTCGACGAAGACCTGCCCATCCGCCGCGAAGTCGATCGCTTCCTGCGCGAGCACGAAATCGAAGTCACGCAAACCCTGCACTTCGACAACTTGCAAATGATTAAGGAAGCCGTAGCGCACCGCACCGGCGTGAGCATTCTGCCGGCGCGCATCCTGCGCGACGAAGTACTGCAAGGACGCCTGGCCGCAATTCCGCTGGCGGTCGTCCGAACTCTACCGCCCGCTCGGCATCATTCACCGCAAGAAGAAGCGCTTCCACGCCGCCGCGCAAGCGTTCCTGGAACTGCTCCGCGAACCCGAATTCAAAGCCGCGTAAGCGTATAATGACGGGCGTGAGCGCCCGCTTCGCCATCCTAAATCCCTGCGCGAAACGCTGGACGGATTTAAGCGGCGAAGGACGAAAACGTTTTTGCGACGAATGCCAAACGTACGTTCACGCGCTTGACCAATATTCATTTGAAGAGTTCGCTGAACTCCAACGCAAGTCCGGACGCGTCTGTGGCTTTCTAGCGGGTGAGTCGCCCCCCAAGCCGCGCAGTCGCCGCGCCATCCTGATCGGCGCCTTATTCACCGCGATTTCTCCGTTGATGGCGCAATCCGGCCGCGTCCGCATTCGCGTGACTGATATATCTGGCGCCGTGATCCCGCGGGCCAAGGTCACGTTGCTAGGAGCGGGTGACAAACCGCTAAGAACCGAGCAGGCCGATGAAATGGGCGAGATTGTTTGGACTGATCTCCCGTTCGGCGAGTCTAAAATAAGCGTCACATCCCAAGGTTTCGCAACTAGGAGATTGGTCGTGACCGTTCGCAATTCGGAAGAAGTGAAGGTTGATACACAACTCGAAGTCGGCACCAATGGGAGGCGCTACGCTGAGTCGCCGCTCTATGCCCATCAGGCCCCCTGGTCGCGAGCCCTGATCCTCCGTCGGAAGCCGCAAAACCGCAGCGTCCCAAGCGCCACTGGTGGCAAATCTTCCGCTAATAGCGCGGCACCGCGGCGATGGCGCCAAATCCAGGCAGTTCTTTTCCCGGATAAGTGAAAACATCCGCGCCGGTGCGCAAACCTTCCACCACGGCGGCATTAATGGCTTCGGCTGGCGCTCCTTCCTCGGCCACGAAGATTTGCCGCACGCGGCCTTCGCTGGCTGCTTTCAGGACTCCGTCGGGATCTGCGATCTTGTCGCGAAATTCTGGCAACGCTTTCAGCGCGCGCTCGGCGTTCAAACGATATTCCCGCAGCGCTCCGGCGGCTGCGTGCTTCGCCACTTGATCGAGCGTCGAATGCTCCGCGTTGCCGTGGCATTCGGCTTCAAAAATGTGCGGATACTTCGCAGTCTTGCGGTAAAGCGCCAACTCCTCTTGCACGCCCGCGAGGAACAGCGGTTCGCCGTTCAGCGTCTCCTTGAGCCCGCGATCCACCAGCCCGAAGAAATGCCGCAGATGTACCGCCTCCGAGTCACGATCGCCTGTGCTGGCGAAGCGTACCCCGCGCAGGCCGCCCACCGAAGGCCCCGCCGGCGGAATGAGCTATTCGGAGCTGTGCTCGGGCTCGTCAAACGCGCTTGCCGCTTCAAGACTCGGCGGCACGCCGGCCGGCAGCGCCAATTCTTCCACACGTCCGTCTGCGTAGTGATACAAGCGAATTCGATTCCGGCTCACGCCCAGAACGAAAAACCGGCTGGGGATGAGCGCGGCGCCCACCAGCGGCAACAGATTGAAGCGGTCCCCAACCGTGACGGCGTCGGCGCGCACGTCGGGCGTCTCATAGGAGGCGGTAAAGCCCGGCGCGCAAAACAGCGTCACGCCCGGGCCGCCGTGCCCGTCGTCTAAAGTGCCTGCTAGCAGCTCCAGAGCGGCAGCCATTTCGCCCGTCTCGGGACGGTTCAAATGACCCAGTTGCTCCGCAACCGTTTGTGTCAGATGCCGCAGATGCGCGTGGCGGCTCCCGCCGCCAGCACCCGGCTGAAATCCCGGAATGCTTACAGTTACGCAAGGCCCGGCGTGCCGCGAGAGCAGCTTAAGATCGTCCATATTCAAGAATTTTGAGGTGATGTTGACGGTGGCAGTCATATTGGTTCTCCGCATACGCCTGTGCTAGTGCAATGGAAGGGCCGTTCGCTTGCACGTATACTTGCAGCGAGAGGCAAACATATGCTCAAGGTTGGCGTTTGGTTTGCGGCGGCAGCATTTTGCGGCGCCCCGTTGTGGGCTCAGGAAACCGCAAAAAAGCCGGCGGAAGTGAAATTGATTGTTTCCATCCAGGGTAAGGATTTGTTCAAATCCTATTGCGCCTCCTGTCACGGGCTCGACGCCAAGGGCAACGGTCCCATGGCTGCGTCGCTCAAGGTTGCGCCGTCGAATCTGCGGCGGATTTCTATTCGCAACCACGACGTGTTTCCCCTTATGCGCGTGGAGAAAATTATCGCCGGTGAGGAATTGACAACCGGGCACGGGTCGAGCGAGATGCCCGTATGGGGACCGATCTTCTCGCGCGTCACCACCGATGTGGATCTGGGGCGCGTACGGATCGACAACCTGGCGCGCTACCTGCGCGATATTCAGGATATGAAGTGAAGCGGCGCTAATTCACCAGAACGTTTCCAGTGAATTCCCGCTCGCGCACCACTCGCAAAGATGCGTTGGCTTGTTCGCGGTGCGAGTGCTTTTCGGAATACATGCGGCGGTCCGCCACCGATAGCAGTTCTTCGGCGTCGGCGCCGTCTTCCGGATAATACGCGGTGCCGATGCTGATGCTCAGCAGGTCGCCCGAAAACATTTCGTGCGACACCTGGGAGATCACGGTGCGCAGCTGTTCGAATCTGGCGTTGAGTTCGCCGGGCCGCGCGCCGGGCAGAACCAGTACGAATTCATCGCCGCCCATGCGCGCCACCAAGTCGTATTCGCGGCACACCGATTTCAGTCCCGCGCCGATGGCGCGCAGGACACGGTTGCCTTCCAGATGCCCAAAGCGGTCGTTGACCTGTTTGAAGCCGTCGAGATCCATGGTCAGCACCGTCATCGGCTGCTTGCTGCGGCGGCTGCGCGATAGTTCGGCGTCGAGTTGCAAAAACAAGGAGCGGGCGTTGGGCAATCCGGTGAGATAGTCGGTGGTGGCCGATGTTTCCGCCTGCCGGTAGCGCAGGGCGTTTTCGATCGAGAGCGCGATCTTCGCGTTGATCGCCAGCAGAATGCGCAAGTGATCTTTGGTGAAGGCGTCGCGGTCCGAATGATACAGCGTCAGCACGCCCACCACGCCGCCGCTGCCTTCGAGCGGCACCGCCAGCGCCGAACGCAGCGCGGAAAACTTCGTAGGATCGCTCAGATATCCGGATTCGACCGACGGGTTTCCGTTGAGAATCGCCTTACGATTTTCCGCCACCCATCCCGACAATCCTTGGCCGACGGGAATTTGCAGGGAAGAGAACAACCGGAAATCGTCGCCGGAAACGAACTCCGGCATCAGAATGCCGCCGCGCTGCACCCAGATCGCCAGGCCGTGATGCGGGACAATTCGCCGCAAGCCGCACACCGAGCAGCGATAGCGTTTCATCCAGGCTCAACGAATTGCCCAGGTCCTGCGAGATTTCAAACAGCGCTTGCACTTCCTGGCGCGCGGCGCCGATCAGGCTCAGGAAGTCGCTGCGCTTGCGCCGCGGGAGCGCCGGATGTTGCGGAACTCGCGCTGGGCGCGGCGGCTTCAAACCCGGCCGCCGGCGCCAGCCCGCGCTCCACTTTGATGTCTTTCGAAAGCTTGGCGGGATCGTGCTCGCGCGGGGCCTTGGCCTTTTTCTCCAGCGCCACGTAATGCTTGGAAAGTGCGTCGACCACGCGCGGATCGAACGAGGTACCGGACTCCTTTTGCACCACTTTCATGGCTTCGTCGAGGGGCAGAGCCCGGCGGTATTGGCGGTCCGAGGCCAGCGCGTCCAGGCAATCGACGGCGGCCAGAATGCGCGCGCCAATGGGAATTTCCTCACCTTTGAGGCCGTGCGGATAACCGCTGCCATCCCATTTTTCGTGATGCGCGCGGACGATGGGCACCACCGGATAAGGGAATTGCACGCGCTCCAGAATCTCGGCGCCCACGATGGGATGAATCTTCATCTTGTCGAATTCTTCCGGAGTCAGGCGGCCGGGTTTGGAAATGATGTGTTCGGGCACGGCGAGCTTGCCGATGTCGTGCAGAATCGAAGCGGCCTGCAGGGCCTGCTGCTCTTCGCGCGTAAGACCCGAGTTCGCGGGCCAACTCGCGCGCATAAACCTGCACGCGCGCCAGGTGATCGTGCGTGGTGTCGTCCTTGGCTTCGATCGCCAGCGCCAGCGCTTCGATGGTTCGCAGGTGCAGCGCCGACACTGCTTCCAGGTGATCGCGCTCCGTTTCCACGCGCGCGACGTAAAGCGATAAGAACGGAACACCAAATACAACACCGGGCCGGTCGACGAGCACCGTAGGCCAGCCCGCCAGATGCACCGCAAAACTGGCGAGCTGAGCCACGGCGGCTCCGCCCAAATAATATGGCAGCGACCAGAAGTAACCTTCGCGCCATACCGACCAAACTCGAAATCTCTTCCGCCATCGACACGGCCAAAGCGACCGGAACCGTATTCAATAGGAAGAACGCGGTAGCCGCCAGCGCCAGGCGGATGTTCCGCCTGCGCGTGATCCGCCAGCATCCACGGCGAGTGATAAATCCAGGTGGCCGTCGCGGCAGCCAGCGCCATCGTCGCTACGTTGAAGGCAATCTGCTCCAGGCCGGGGCGGCGCTGTCTGATTCCAGAAACATTGCACCAGCGCGACGGTCGAGGCGAGAATCACGGTCTCCGATGCGGTGAGTTCGACTACGCCGAAGAGCGCGAACAGAAGGCTGAGGGAAAGCGGACTGGCGACCGCGGGAACCGAGAAGCGAACGCCGCAGGACAGGACAGCGATGGCCAGGAAGCCCGCGAACTTGTAGCACGTCCGGCGAATTCCAGCCGACAACCGCCTGGCCGAGCGCGATGCGCGCCCAGCAGGAACAAGAACCCGATATAGAAGCGCACTCGATTCGGGGAGGCGCGGTTCTTCGGCAGTCATATCCAGTAGTGCCGGAAGTGCACGTGGGCAGCCACGAGTCTGTCGAATACGCTCTTATTTTTCAAGGAGTTGGCACGGCATCTGCGAAGCGCGGCGGACAAACTGGCCTGGAGCGGGAGCGGGTCATGCGACAAAGTGTCCCAATTTCAGGGGTGGATTTCTCAGGTGGACTAAGGTGTTCGGTCGAGGGCACTACGGAGCGCATTGCTGGCCAAATGGATATCAGAGCGATAGCCCAAATAATGATGCAGCCGACCAAAACGTTCCTGGGCATGGAAGCGGTGATCGAGAGCGAGCAAATCCGCGCGCTGCTCGGCGACGATTGAACGCGTGGCGCGCTCGCAGGCCACGGTTTTGATCACCGGCGAAAGCGGAAGCGGCAAAGAACTGATCGCGCGCGCGGTGCATCATTATTCATTGCGCTCGCACAAGCCCTGGGTGGATCTGAGCTGCGCGGCGCTGCCCGAGCACCTGATCGAAAGCGAATTGTTCGGCTACGAAAAAGGCGCGTTCAGCGGCGCCGATACGTCGAAGCCCGGCTTGTTTGAAATGGCCAGCGGCGGCACGATTTTCCTGGACGAGATCGGCGAGCTCGATCCGCGCATGCAAGTGAAGCTGCTGCGGGTGCTGGATTCGGTGGCGTATTACCGCTTGGGCGGCACCAAAAAAGTATCGGTGGATGTGCGCGTGGTGGCGGCCACGAATCAGGATCTGGAAAAGGCAGTGGCCGAAGGGCGCTTCCGCGGGGATCTTGTATCACCGGCTGGCGCAGTTCACTTTGCAGGTTCCGCCGCTGCGGGAGCGGGTGGCCGATATCGCTCCGCTGGCGCGCTATTTCCTGGCGCAACAGGATCCGCGGTTGAGCTTTGCGGCGTCCGCGATTGCGGTGCTCGAAGCGCAGCCGTGGCCGGGGAATATTCGCGAACTGCGCAACGTAGTCACGAAGACCGCGGTGCTGGCGCCGTGCGAGGAAATTTCCGCCGGCGATCTCGCCGTTCACGGTCGCGGCGCATGATTCCGTGGCGGAACCGGTCGAAGGCCAACGATCTGGAATCGCTGGAGAAGCGCGCGATTCTGGAGGCGCTCGACGGCGAGCGGCGGGCATCAGCAGCGGGCGGCGGCGCAACTGGGGATTTCGCGGCGGACGTTGAACCGCAAACTGAAAGTGTATCGTCCGGAAGCGATCGGAGCGCGGGTGTCGGCATGAGCCTCTCGGTTTCGATCGCGGAAAAGCGGCGCGAGAAGCGGCATCCGGGCAGCGGAAACGTGCTGGTGCGCCCGGAGGCGCCGGGGTCGCGCGATATCCAGGGGAAGTTGGTGGATGTGAGCGACAGCGGATTTCGCATGGCCCATCGAGTGCGCGGGGCTCACGGCGGGGCAATACGTGCAGTTCGCGCACGTCGAAGCGCGAGGGCGGGCGCGGGTGGTTTGGACGCGTATCGTGGACGACGCTGTGGAGAGCGGGTTTGTGGTGGCGCTGCCGACTAGCCGGCGCGGCGGACGTGAGCTGTCCGCCCTTTCTGCTAATTGCGGGTCTGCTGCACTTTGGGAGCGGAGACGTAGCCGCTGATCAGATCCTTCTTGATGTCGTTGACCACCAGCTCGTAGGGCTGGGTGGCTTTCGACAACAGGAACTGCACCGGCTCGTTAATCGTCTTGTCTTTCTTCTGGACGGTCTTGTCGTCGGCGATCACTTTGATGGTGTAGCGGTTGTTCTTGGGGTCGGCTTTTTCGAGCATGCACCGAGATGTCGCCCACCTTTTGCGGGGCTTTGGTCTTGGTGAGTTTGAACTCGGTGTAGTTGCGCTCGCCCAAGGCTTTCAACGCCGCCAGTTCTTTGCCGTTGGTGGCGATCAAGCCGCTTTGCACGCCCAGGTCGCCTTGCGTGGCTTTCAGGGTGGCGATGGTTTTTTCCAGCTCGGAGCGGGTGGCGGCTACGTCGCTCTTGACGTTGCCGACATCGGTCGACACTTCGCCGATTTTGGTATTCGCGGCGACGGCCTGCTCCTTCACCTGGCCCACTTCGGTGGATACGGCGGAGACGCGCTGGGCTTGCTCCTGTCTGCACCTTTTGCAAGATTCGCGGCGAGTTCATCGGCATGCTTCTCGGCATCCACTTTGGCTTGGCCGGCGAGTTGGCTGGCTTGGCGGCGCGCGGCATCGACTTCGGTCTTGAGCGAATCGACGGAACGGCGGCTGGTTTGCGTGGTGACGGCGGTGGTCTCGTGAATCTTGGAAATCTCATCCAGCAACTGATCGCGCGTCTGCGTCAATTCGGCGCGGGTTTGGGTGACGAGATAAAACAGGTAGCCCGTTGCGGCAATCAGGAGGATCACGAGAACCAACATGACGGGCACCTGGGGACCAGAAGCTTCTGGACCACGACCGGTGGCGGCGGTGCGTTAGGATCGCTCGGGTTTGAATCTCCACGGATTGAAAACAAGGGGACTCTCCTTTCCTTCACATCTATATTACATCGGGCGGCGACAATGTTCTCTACATTTCTCTATGACTCTTAAGCGCGGCCTAAGGTTTCATCCTTTGGGGGCGGTGGACACCGACGGGAGGGGCGAAATCGAGGGTTTCCTGCTTGGGAATGCCGGGCTCGAAGCAGCGGCGGCAGCGGGCTTCGTACATGCCGGCGGCTCCGACGACGATCAGGTCGTCGGATTCGACCAGGCGCTGGGTATGTTTGGCGGGGTTGCCGCAGCGCATGCAGATGGCCAGGGTTTTGGTGATGGATTCGGCCAGGCAGAGCAGCTCCGGCATGGGCGAAAACGGGCGGCCGAGGAAATCGGTGTCGAGGCCGGCGACGATCACCTGTTTGCCGGTGTCGGCTAGCTGCGCGGTGACGTCGACCAGGTCGGGACCGAAGAAATTGGATTCGTCGATGCCGATGACTTGGGTGCGCCAGTCGAGCTTGGCCAGCATTTCTTTGGCGTTGGAGACCACTTCGGATTCCATGCGCTGGTCGCCATGGGAAACGATTTCGTCGGCGGAATAGCGGTTGTCGAGCGCCGGTTTGAACACCTGGACGCGTTTGCGGGCGATGCGGGCGCGGCGCAGGCGGCGGATGAGTTCTTCGCTTTTGCCGGAGAACATGGGTCCGCAGATCACTTCGATCCAACCGATGTGTCCGGTGACCAGTTCCATGTGAACCGTTAGCATAGCAAAAAGCGAAAGACACTTCTCCTGAGAATGGTATTGAACCAGGAATCGTCTCGCGGTGGGCTGCTGGTTTAGGGCAACCCACCGGAGTGGTGAAGGTCATGGACGGCTTGCTGGTCTTTGAAAAGTGACTGAATGAACCAGTTTTCTGCTCTCTCCCATTTCCTCCCGCGGCAATTTTTAACGATCACCAGAGAATCGATTCTCTCCTGTCCCGCCCTCTCCACAATGTTTCCAGGACGGCTAGCCCGCTGCTTTCGCAACGGGCGCGGATACCAACTTAACTACGACGATTAGCCTGCGCAGGCTTGTACTGCGAGATCAGTATGCATGGGGTTGGTGCGAGTAGGGCGAAAGTCAAAGCGGGAAGTGGTTGATTTTGGTGGGAATAAAGTTCGGGAGCGGCGGGTCACGGCCGCGGGAAAAAGATGGGAGGGTCGGCGATTCCTTTCCAGGGAGCGTAAATCATTTTCGGCATGTCGTTGTTCAGGTAGTCGGTTTCGAGCGCGATGCGATCTTTTACTGTCTGGTCTATCTTGTCGGCTTGAAACATTTTAAACAGGGCCATGGTTTTTTCCGGTCTCCTCGATGCGCCATTCTGGATCTGCATAGGATGGGCGAAGGACTTATGAATGATGTCCAATGCCATTAGCATCTGCGGCGTGGTGAGGGGCGAGTTTTTAATCATGAAGCCGTAGATGTGAAATGCCGCTTCATCGCCTAGCGCGGCGAGATAGGTGTCGCCGATTTGTAACGGTCTCGCAAGACGCATATAGGCGCTTATTGATGCGAATTCCGCTCGAATAAAGGCGGGCATGGCAGCACCGAGAGTGGATGGAGAGGGGTCAACGATGGCACCAGCGGGAAGATCGTTGGCGGGCTCCGACAGATCGACCTCCACCTTCGGCGGACCAATGTTGCAGGGAAGATGCGACAAAACCGGGGACTCGTTTGCAACGTAATTTGCAAAAAAAATCATTGCTGGGGCGAT
This sequence comes from Bryobacterales bacterium, assembly GCA_963745995.1. Lineage (GTDB taxonomy): Bacteria > Acidobacteriota > Terriglobia > Bryobacterales > Bryobacteraceae > Palsa-187. The sequence goes on along the minus strand of CAVUZF010000002.1, from coordinate 741,510 downwards.
GCTTTCTTTGGCGAATCGATCGGCTGCGGTGGCCTGCAGCGCGTCCAGAAGCGCAAGAGTTTTTTCGGGATTGCGATTCGAGCACAGGCGAATAAACTTTGGCTCGCGGAACGCGGTGTGAATCATGTCCAGAACTCTTAAGATTTCTTCGTCGGATAGAAGGGGGCGGCGTTCCAGGAGGAGGTTGAAATAGGTGGCGACCTCGTCGCCCATTGCCCAGAGGGTAAAGTCGCCGACCGGCGACAGCGGTCTGGGGTAACTCATGAAGTGTTTGACCGCCAGATATCTGCCTTGCTCTTCTAACGTGTCAAACGGCGGAAGGATTTCTGGAGGAGGCGCATCTCTGTGCTTGAGTTCGAAACCGGTGATGGAGCCGGACTGGCCAAGAGCGCTGCAACAAGCGAGCACGAAAAGAATGGAGCAGACGATTTCTCTTCTCATTTCCAGCCTCTTCCACGGTATCTTAGATTCGAATGCATTGCTTGCAGGGGCGCGTTTTGAAGCCGGAGATTCTGGATACGCTTCCGCCAGAGGAGGCGCGGGCGAGTTTGGCGGATCTGGTGCGAGTGAACAAATACTGGGGCGGGCATAGCACGCTGCGCAAGCTGGTGGATCGCGCGATTCCGCCGGGCGAGGCGTGCACCTTATTAGATGTCGGGGCGGCTTCGGGCGATATGGGGCGGTGTTTGCGGGAGTGGCGGCCGCAGGCGCAGGTGACTTAGCCTGGACTATATCGAATCGCACTTGGAGGCTTGCACCGGGTCGCGCGTTGTCGGGGATGCGTTTGTGCTGCCGTTTGCGCCGCGCAGTTTCGACTATGTTTTCAGCTCATTGTTCCTGCATCATTTCACGGACGAGCAAGTGGTAGAACTGCTGGCGGGGTTCGGGCGCGTGGCGCGCAAACAGGTGCTGATGATCGATCTGTGGCGGCATCCGGTGCCGTACTATTTCATATCGCAAACGCGCTGGTTATTTGGCTGGCATCCGGTGACGGTGTATGACGGCGCGATTTCGGTGGAGGCTGCTTTCAGTCCCGGGGAGTTGACGGATTTGGCCCGGCGCGCGGGGCTGGCGGCTCCGGAAGCGCGCACTTTTGTTCCTGCCTTCCGCATTGCGCTCTCCGCTGGGGCGCTATAATCTTTCTGGGAGGACAATGAGCAAAGAAGACAGTATTGAAGTTACAGGAACAGTAGTTGAGAAATTCCCCAGCGGCCTGTTCAGCGTGCAACTGGATCAGGAACGCACTGTATTGGCCCACTTGGCGGGCAAACTGCGCCGCAACCGTATACGGGTGTTGGCGGGCGATCGGGTGACGCTTGAAATGTCGCCTTACGATTTGACCAAGGGCCGCATTACTTACCGGCACAAATAGTTTCCCTGCCTGCTTTCTCTTGCCATGAAATTCACTCCTTGAAGATTGCGATCGTCCTGGGCACGCGGCCCGAGGCGATCAAGCTGGCGCCGGTGGCGCGCCGGTTCTTGGAAGTCCCCCACGAATTCGAAACTTGCGTTGTGGTGACGGCGCAGCATCGCGGTCTGCTGGATCAGACGCTGCAGGCGTTCGCGATTACTCCGGATTACGATCTGGATGTGATGCGGCCGGGGCAGACGCTGGCGGAGTCGACGTCGCGCATGGTGGCGGCGCTGGATCCGGTTCTGGCGTCGGAGTCGCCCGACTTGGTGATTGTGCAGGGCGACACCACGACTACTTTTTGCGGGGCGCTGGGCGGCGTTTTATCGCGGGATCGCCGGTGGCGCACGTCGAGGCGGGGCTGCGCACCGGCGACTTCCGGCAGCCGTTTCCGGAAGAGATGAGCCGGGTGCTGGCGTCGCAGCTTTCCACGCTGCACTTCGCCCCGACGGAAACTGCGGCTGCGAATTTACGGCGCGAAGGCGTGGACGCGCGGCGGGTTTTCATCACGGGGAATACGGGAATCGACGCGGTCCTCGAAACGCGCGATGCGCTGGCCGCGGGGCGGCTGTGGGCGCGGGGGCTGCCGTCGCTGGATGCGCGGAAAAAACTGGTGCTGGTTACGGCGCACCGGCGGGAGAGTTTCGGCGAGGGGTTCGAGGGCATCTGCGAGGCGCTGATCCGGCTGGCGGCTCGCGAGGATGTGCAGATTGTTTATCCGGTGCATCCGAATCCGAATGTGCGCGAGGTGGTGGAGCGGCGTCTGGGTGGAATCGGCGCGATTCATTTGATCGAGCCGCTGGCTTACGTTGCCTTCGTCGATTTGATGCGGCGCGCGCACTTGCTGCTTACGGATTCCGGGGGTATTCAAGAAGAAGCGCCGTCGCTGGGCAAGCCGGTGCTGGTGCTGCGTGAAAAGACGGAGCGGCCGGAGGCGGTGGTGGCGGGCGCTAGTCGATTGACTGGGACAGATCCGGAGCGCATCGTTACCGAGACCGAGTTGCTGCTGGATGACGCGGCGGAGTACTGCGCGGCGGGCGGCGATTCCGAATCCTTATGGCGACGGTTGTGCAGCCACACGCATCCGCGATATCGTTCGCTCCTATTTCGCAACGCCTTACCGCTTATGAAGATGGCCGCGCGGCCGCTAATGGCCGTCCATAATCGGACGGTTATTAAAAGGAGGGCGCAGCGTGCGAATTTCGCCCCTAGCGATGAGGCCGCGCTTTGGCAGTTCCGGCGCCGGCGACCTCCTGGAAGAATTGATGACGCGCGTGGTGGGACAACCGCAGGCGCTGACGCAGATCGTGCCTTACGTGCAAATGCATCAGGCGGGATTGTCGCCAGAGGGGCGGCCGGCGGGCGTTTTTCTGCTGCTGGGTCCTACGGGAACGGGCAAGACGCGCACTGTCGAGGCGCTGGCCGATGTGCTGCATGGGCGCGAAAAGCACATGTTAAAAGTGGACTGCGGCGAATTTCAGATGGAGCATGAAGTGGCGAAACTGATCGGCGCGCCGCCGGGGTATTTGGGGCATCGTGAGACTCCGCCGATGCTGACGCAGCAGAAGCTGGGACGCGGTGGCGAGCGAGTCGTCGGATCTGGCGCTGGTGTTGTTCGATGAAATCGAGAAGGCCGCGCCGAGCATGACGCGACTGCTGATGGGCGTGCTGGACAAAGCGGTGCTGCGGTTGGGCGATAACAGCACGGTGAACTTCGAACGGACGCTGATTTTTCTGACGAGTAATCTGGGTGCCCGCGAGATGCGCGATCACATTCGTCCGGGGTTCGGTTTTCAGGCGGCGGTGAGTGGAGGTGGCTCGGCGCAGAAGCTGCATCAAATCGGGATGGGGGCGGTGCGGCGGCACTTTGCGCCGGAGTTCGTGAATCGCATCGACACCATCGTTACTTATCGACCGCTCAGTGAGGAAGCGCTGGCCGATATCGTCGATTTGCAGATCGCGGCGTTGGAACTGCATATCGAACATCGTCTGGGCGAGCGGGCTTTCGAACTGGACGTGAGCGCGGCGGCGCGGCGGTTTCTGCTCGACAAGGGCACCAGCAGCGAGTACGGAGCGCGCGAGCTGAAGCGGACTATTTTACGAGAACTGACGCAGCCGCTGGCGGCGATGGTTGCGAACGGCGAGATTCCGGCGGAGGCGTTGGTTCGCGTATCCCCAGCGGACGGCGGCCAGCTTGTGATTGAGGTCGTCTAGCCGGCGGTTGATCGGCGACAATGGGACAGCTGAGATGGAGACCGCAGACAACGCTCTCGAGGCGCTCTACCGGCGTCGGTTCTCGCGTGGCTGGCGCGACCGGTTGCTGCGTCTGCTACAGCCGCCCGCGCCGTTCGTCATGAACCCAGCGGAGCCGCAGGACTTTCCTCTCGGCCGATGGAATTTGTACATCGGCGGCGCGGGGCGCGTGGTCGAGGGCTATGTCAATTTGGACCTCTTCGCCCTGCCGGGTGTCGATGTCGCCGCCGATGCAGAGCAGTTGCCGTTTCCCGCCGGTGTCTTCGCACGCGTGGAGTGTGATGCGGTTCTGGAACACGTGCGCGATCCTGTGAAGGTCATAGGCGAGATCTACCGCGTGCTGGCGCCGGGCGGATACGTGCATATCGTGACGCCGTTCTGTCATCCTTTCCATGAATATCCCAAGGACTATCGGCGATTCACGCTGGATGGAATCAAGGAGCTTGGCGGACGCATGGAGGTGGTTGCGGAAGGCTGGCGTACCGGGCCTACCGCCACCCTGCTGGTGTTTGTACTGGAGTACGTGAAGCTGTTGCTGCCGTTTCGCGCGTGGCGCGTCGTCGCTCACGGAGTCTTGGGTTGGCTGTTGTTTCCCTTTCGCTATTTGGACCTGCTGCTGTTTCACGCCAAAGCGGCAGGGCGTATCGGAAATCATTGCTACGTTTGGTTGCGTAAGAGCGCGCGATCCGGGAAATCGATAGGCGACAATGGGAATTGAGTGACTATTTCGTTTCCGGCTTTCCGTTCGCGCAATTACCGCCTGTATTTCGGTGGGCAGAGCATTTCGCTGATCGGGACGTGGATGACGCGGGTGGCTACCAGTTGGCTGGTGTACCGGTTGACGGATTCCGCGTTTCTGCTGGGAGTGGTGGGATTTCTGGGACAGATTCCGGCGTTGTTTCTTTCGCCGCTGGCTGGAGTCTGGGTCGATCGCTGGGACCGGCATCAGGCGATGGTGATCACGCAGGCGTTGGCGATGGTGCAATCGCTTGCATTGGCGGTGCTGACGCTGACGCATACCATCACTATGCCGTGGATCTTTTTCCTGACGTTCCTGCAGGGCGTGATCAATACGTTTGAAACGCCGGCGCGGCAGTCGTTTGTGATTCAGATGATCGATGACCGCTCGGCGCTGAGCAATGCGATTGCGCTGAATTCGTCGATCGTGAATGCGGGGCGGTTGGTGGGGCCGGCGATTGCGGGGATCGTGATTGCGTGGGTGGGCGAAGGGTACTGCTTCCTGATTGACGGCGTCAGCTACATTGCGGTTTTGTATTCGCTGCTGGCGATGAAGAATCTGCTGCCGGGGCTGCGGAATCCGCCGCGGCACGTCGGGCATGAGCTGGTGGAGGGATGGCGCTACATTCTTTCTTCGCCGGCGATTCGCTGGATTCTGTTGATGCTGGGATTGGTGAGTTTGATCGGCATGCCGTTTACGGTCTTGATGCCGATCTTCGCCGATAAAGTTCTGGGCGGCGGCGCGCACACGTTGGGATTTTTGACGGCGGCTACGGGATTGGGCGCGTTGGCATGCGCGGTGGCGCTGGCGATGCGCGACAGCGTGCGGGGGCTGGGGAAGTGGCTGGGAATCGCGGCGGCGATGCTGGGCGTGTCGCTGATTTTGTTCGGGCTGTCGCGGTCCTTCTGGTGGTCGATGGTGCTGATGTTTGGGGCGGGGTACGGGATGATGCAGCAGATCGTGACTAGCAATACGATTCTGCAGACGATCGTCGCCGACGACAAGCGTGGGCGCGTGATGTCGTTCTACTCGATGTCGGTGTTTGGATTTCTGCCGATCGGGAGTTTGTTCGCGGGGATGCTGGCGTCGTGGATGGGGGCGCCGAATACTTTGATCCTGGGCGGGGCGCTGTGTTTGCTGGCGTCGGTGTGGTATTTCGGGCGGCTGCCGGAGATTCGGAGAGTGATCCGGCCGGTGTATATCGAGATGGGGATTATGGACGATCCGGCGGCGGCGATTGAGGCGGAGCGGCGGTAGGCGCTCGATTGGATGCTCCAAACTGAACCCGGAGACACCTCGGATCCTACAGGCGCGGGGCCTCATGTTGCGCGAGCGTTCTGCCGATATCCAAGCGGACATGCTACGCCCGATCGTTCTCCTCGGTACGTTTGCAATCATTGCTCATTCCCAGGGGCGTCCTGAACCAGCCACGCTTAAGATCACCTCTCCGGCCAGCGGTGTGGTGGTGCATCCAGGACAAACCATTGATATGGAAGTGATGGTGTCAGGGCCGTATTCCTTCGTTGGAATCAGCGAAAGCCTCGGCGTGCTCGTTGGACTCGGGCGTAGTTTAGGCGCGCCACCATACAAGTTTCCGATCCAGATACCGGCTGTAATCAACCCCGGACCTTACGCGATTACCGCCGAGCTCTATGATTTTGGCGGAAGGATCAATTCGAGGGTCGCTAGCGATACGATCATCTTGGATGTCGAACCCTCGGCGCCTCCGCGAAAGATCAGGATCAAAGACAACGCCTACCCTTTGCGGTTTCCGGTTGGCGGCGGAAGCGATTTGTTTGTAGAGGGAACCTTCGAGGGCACCAATGAAGTCTATTTAAACCAATCCACCCTGACGACCTACCAGACGGAGCCATCCGGAATCGTCTCTGTATCGTGGGGACAGCTACGGGGCCTGGCTCCCGGAATGGCGAAAGTAACGGCACGTCATCAAGGACTTGAGGCGTTTGTAACCGTGACCGTGGTAGGCGATGCACTGAGGATTACGAGTCCCTCCCCGGGAGCGGTAGTCCGTCCCGGCCAAGAACTATCCGTCGACGTCTCCGCCTCGGGAGGACCGTTTGAGGCCGTGGGCGCGTTCCTCATGCCAGGCTTCGGCGCGGGCGGGGATACGACGGTCCAACCCTATCGGTTCACCTTTAACATACCTGAATCAGCCTCAATCGGCCCCAGCGATGTTGTAGCGATAGGCAAAGTCGCCTCCGTGCCCTTACCTATTGATTCTCTTCCGGTATCGATTGACATTGAGCGCTCCGATGCGCCAAAGAGCCTCTTCACGCCTTACGACCGATTCGGAGCGAGCACATATGTGAGCGGAAAAGAGCACATTCAGGTATATGGGACTTACCCCGACAATCCTCGCGTCGATTTGAGCAGGTCCAGCCTCACCACCTACGAGACCACTTCTACCGGCATCGTATCGATCGAAAAGGAGGGATGGATCAAGGGCTTGGCTGCGGGATCGACAACCGTTGTCATCCACCATCGGAACCTGCGCATCGCCGTCCAGGTCCTCGTGAGCGAGTAATCCTGAACTCAATTCCGATAAGCGGACCACCTGTCAGTCATTTCCACGTCGCGCATGCTAACCTAAATATTGCGTTTAGCCTATGCCTGCGCGGGTGAGCGAGACCTTCGTCCTGCGCACTTACCCTTTTCGGGAAGCGGACCTGATCGTCAGTTTTCTGACCCGCGATCTGGGGAAATTGCGTGGAGTGGCGCGGCGGGCGCGGCGGCCGAAGAGTCCTTTCGGTTCGGGGCTGGAGCGGTTGTCGCAGGTCCGGATGGCTTATTTCCAACGGGAGAATGCGGAGCTGGTCAGTCTTTCTGGCTGCGAATTGATCGAATCGCAGTTCGGATTGCAGTCTGAGTATGCGTTGAGTGTGGTGCTGGATTATTTCACTGAGGTCGCCGAACAACTGTTGCCTGCGCATGAACCGAACGAGAAGTTTTTCCGCTTGATGGTGGCGATGCTGGCGCATTTGCGGTCGGGCGGAGAGACTTGGGCGGCGGTCACTTACTTCACGGTGTGGACGGTGCGGCTGCTGGGGTTGTGGCCGGAGGCGCGCGTGTCACAGGAGACGGTGGAGATCGTTCACGAAATGTTTGAGAAGCCGATTACGGATTTGAGTCCGCGGGCGTGGTCGAAAAATACTGCCGGCGATCTGCGGAAGGTATTGATTCGCACGATGGAGCAGCACGCTGAGCGGCAGATTTCTGACGGTGCCTTTATTGGAAGCCCTTTAGCCCTCATGGATACTTTTCAGCAGACCTTGTTTAAGTTGAAGCGCTATTGGGATGAGCGCGGGGCGATCATTCAGGAGCCCTACGACGTGGAAGTGGGTGCGGGCACGATGTGTCCGGAAACGTTTCTGCGGGTGTTGGGTCCGAAGCCTTACCGGGTCGCGTATGTGCAGCCTAGCCGGCGGCCGGCGGACGGGCGCTATGGCGAAAATCCCAATCGTTTATATAAGCACCAGCAGTTGCAGGTGATTTTGAAGCCTTCGCCCGACGACATTTTGGATCAATATCTGGGGAGCCTGGAAGCGATCGGCATCGATCTTTCTAAGCACGATATTAAGTTTGAGGAAGACAACTGGGAATCGCCTACGCTGGGGGCCTGGGGCATTGGGTGGCAGGTGATGCTGGACGGTCTGGAGATCACGCAGTTCACTTATTTTCAGCAATGCGGTGGGATCGATCTGGATCTGGTGCCGGCGGAAATCACTTACGGGCTGGAGCGGCTGGTGGCGTTTCTGCAGGGGGTCGAGAGCGTTTACGACATCGAGTGGACGCAGCGGTGTGAAGTACGCAGACGTGCGGCTGGCCGACGAGTTGCAGTTTTCGGTTTACAACTTTGAGATGGCGAATGTGGAGCGGCTGTGGCGGCTGCTGGGCGAGTACGAGGCTGAGTGTAAGGAACTGCTCGGCGAAGTATCCGGACTATCCGGAGAAGCAGCGGTTTCCGGTGCTGGCCACTTACGATCAGGTGTTGAAGTGCTCGCACCTTTTTAATCTCCTCGACGCGCGCGGGGCGATTTCGGTGACGGAGCGGGTGGGCGTGATCAAGCGGGTGCGGGATCTGGCGGTGGGGACGGCGAAGATTTGGGCGGATCAGCAAGCATGAATTTTCTTCTAGAGATCGGGACTGAAGAAATTCCGCACTGGATGATTCCGGGCGCGCTCGATCAATTGCTAACGGCGGATTTGTTCGGCGCGACAAGTTCAAGTGGATGCCACACCGCGGCGTCTGGTGGTCCGAGTCGGGTGGATTCCCGGAGCGCACAGCCGGACCAGGAACAGGTCATCAAAGGGCCGCCGATCTCGGCTGGCGATAAAGCTGCGGGCGGGTTCGCTAAGAAGCACGGCGTGGAATTGTCGGCGATGACGAAGGCCGGCGATTATTACGAGCTGCGGAAGCTGGTGCCGGGGCGCGCGGTGCGCGATATTCTTGGCGAAACGCTGGCGGCTACGATACTCGGCATTCAGTGGCCGAAGACCATGTATTGGGTGGGCGGCAAGACGGGGCCGCGTTTCATTCGGCCGATCCGCTGGATCGTGGCGCTGCTCGGTGATGAAGTGATTCCGTTTGAGTTGGCCGGGGTCAAGAGCGGCGGTGTGACGTCGAGGGCATCGCAAGTTGGGTTCGGCGTCTATTCCGGTGACGTTCGCGACCTACGAGAGTGAGCTGCGCAAGAACTTTGTGATTTTGTCGGCGGAGGAGCGGCGGCAGAAGATCGTCACTGAAATCACACAATTGGGTGCGAAACTGGATGCCGATTTGATCGAGACGCTCACCTTCATCACGGAATATCCGACGGCGATTCGTGGGGATTTCGATCCGGCTTATTTGGAACTGCCGGCTGAGGTGCTCACTACGGTGATGCGGCATCATCAGAAGTATTTCTCGGTGGAGTCCTCCGCAGGCAAGCTCGCACCGCACTTTGTTGCGGTGATGAACACGAGCGGCGATCCCGAGGGGCTGGTCAAGCGCGGGAACGAGCGGGTGTTGAAGGCTCGCTTCAACGATGCTCGGTTCTTCTGGGATGTCGATCAGCAAAAGAAGTTGGCGGACCGAGTGGAGGATCTCGCGAAAGTCACGTTTCAAGCGAAGCTGGGGTCGTATCTCGAGAAGACCAATCGTGTGGTCACGCTGGTGGATGAGTTGGGTGGGAATAATCATGCGCAGCGGGCAGCGCTGCTCGCGAAGTGCGATCTGACTACTGAGATGGTGAAGGAATTCACCGATCTGCAGGGCGTGGTTGGTGGGCTTTACGCGCGGCATCAGGGAGAGCACGAGGCGGTCGCGAAGGCGATTTACGATCACTACTTGCCACTGAGCATGGAGGGCGAGATTCCGTCGACTCATGAGGGCTATATCGTGGCGCTGGCCGATAAGCTCGACACGCTGCGGGGATGTTTTGCTGTGGGACTCGTGCCGACGGGTTCGAAAGATCCGTTTGCGCTGCGGCGAGCGGCGCAAGGCGTGGTTAAGATTCTGGTGGAGGCGAAGCTCGAATATAAGCTGGACGATTTGGCTTCGGGCGAACTGCGCGAATTTTTGCTGGACCGGATCAAGTATTATTTCCGCGAGATTCGCGGCTTTAAGTATGACGAGGTGAATGCGGTGCTGGCGTCGGGCTGCGGGACGCTGACGGATGTGGAAGCGCGGCTGACGGCGCTCGCGGCGGTGAGGCCCACGGAAGACTTCGAGCCGCTGGCAGCTAGCTTCAAGCGCATCCAGAACATTCTCAAGCAGGCCGGATTCGAGCCCAAGGATGTGCTCGATGAGGAGTTGCTGGAAGACGGGCCTGAACGCGAACTTTACGGCGACTTCGTGCGTGTGCGCGATGCCGCGCGGGGCGAGAGTTACCGGCGGGCGCTGGAGCAGATCGCTTCGCTTCGTCCGCGGGTGGACACATTTTTTGACAAAGTGCTGGTAAATGCGAAGGTGGAGCGGGTTCGCAACAACCGCCTCACTTTGCTGCACAATTTATTAACCGAATTTTCGACGATCGCCGATTTCTCGGAAATCGTCACCTCAGGAGAGCAAAAGTAATCATGAAAAACTACGTTTATAGCTTTGGCGGCGGCACGGCCGACGGCGACGGCAAGATGAAGGAGATCCTTGGCGGCAAGGGCGCGGGGCTGGCGGAGATGTGCCGTGCGGGGGTGCCGGTGCCTCCGGGGTTCACGATTTCCACTGAGGTCTGCAACATTTATTTCGAGAATAAGAACAGTGTTCCGGCGGAGATTAACCAGCAGGTGCTGGCGGCGCTGGCGAAGCTCGAAGCGCAGATCGGCAAGAAGCTGGGCGATCCGAACAATCCGCTGTTAGTGAGCGTGCGCTCGGGTGCGCGGTTTTCCATGCCGGGCATGATGAATACGATTCTGAATTTGGGGTTGAACGATGCGACGACGGAGGGGCTGGCGAAGCTGAGCGGGAATCCGCGGTTTGCTTACGACTCATACCGGCGCTTCATTCAGATGTTCGGCGAAGTGGCGCTGGATATCGATATGGAGAAGTTCGACCACATCTTCGATACGCGGAAACACAAGGCCAAGGTGAAGCTGGACACGGATCTGACGGCGAAGGATCTGCAGGCGATCATCGAAGATTATAAGAAGCTGGTTAAAAAGGAAACTAAGAAAGAGTTTCCGCAGGACGCTCACGTGCAGCTGGCGATGTCGCGCGATGCGGTGTTCAGATCCTGGTGGAATCCGAAGGCTTCTTACTATCGCAAGATGGAAAAGATTCCGGATGAAATCGGCACGGCGGCGAATGTGCAGGCGATGGTGTTTGGGAATCTCGGCGACACGTCGGCCACGGGTGTCGGCTTTACGCGCGATCCTGCGACCGGCGAGAAGGTTTTCTACGGTGAGTTTCTGGTGAATGCGCAGGGCGAGGACGTTGTCGCGGGGATTCGCACGCCGCAGCCGATTCACGATCTGGAGAAGATCATGCCGGCGGCTTATCAGCAACTACGCACGATCACCGATAACCTCGAAAAGCATTATCGCGACATGCAGGATTTTGAGTTCACCATCGAAGACGGGACCTTGTATATGCTGCAAACCCGGAATGGGAAACGTACGGGTCCGGCGGCGGTCCGGGTGGCGGTGGAGATGGCTGAGGAGGGGATGATCGATAAGAAAGAGGCGGTCCTGCGCGTGGCGCCGAATCAGCTCGATCAACTGCTGCATCCGGTGTTCGATGCGCCATCGCTGAAGAAGTTGACGTTGGTGGCGAATGGGATTGCGGCGTCTCCGGGCGCTGCGGTGGGGCGCTGTGCTTTCAGCGCGGACGATGCGGTGGCACTTTCCGCAAGCGGACCGGTGATTCTGGTCCGCAAGGAAACTACGCCGGACGATATTCACGGGATGGACGTGGCGCGTGGGATTTTGACGGCCGTCGGCGGGAAATCGAGTCACGCGGCGGTGGTGGCGCGCGGCATGGGACGGCCGTGTATTGTGGGCGCGGGATCGATCACGATCAGCGAGCGCGACAAAGCTTTCACGACTACGGTAGGCGGCAAGAAAATCACGGTCAAGGAAGGCGACTGGATATCGATCGACGGCACTACTGCGAACGTGTATTTGGGTAAGGCGCAGACCAATGAGCCTGATCCGAATTCGTCTTACTTCGGCAAGCTAATGAAGTGGGCCGATAGTTTCCGCGGGAGCTTCGGGGTCCGTGCCAACGCCGACATCCCGCGCGATGCTAAGGCGGCGCGGTTGTTTGGCGCGGAGGGCATTGGGTTGTGCCGCACGGAACACATGTTCTTCGCCGAGGACCGCATTCCGCATGTGCAGGCGATGATTCTGGCGCGCGATGAGAAGACGCGGCGCAAGGCTCTCGATAAGTTGCTGCCCATGCAGCGCAAAGATTTCGCGGGGCTGTTCGAAGCGATGGATGGATTTCCTGTGGTGATCCGCACGCTGGACCCGCCGCTGCATGAGTTCCTGCCCAAGCGCGAGGACTTGATGGTGGATCTGGCGCGGTTCCCTTACGTGGGTTCAAAAGACAAGAAAGAGATGTCGGAGATGTACCGCATCCCGGTTGGCGATCTGAAGAAGGCTCTACCGGAGTTGCTGCATCGCGTCGAAGAGCTGCACGAGTTCAATCCCATGCTGGGGCATCGCGGATGCCGGCTCGGGATCACGTATCCGGAGATCACGGAAATGCAGGCGCGGGCGATTTTCGAGGCGGTGGCGATCGTCGCGAAGAAGGGAATCAAGGTGATTCCTGAGGTGATGATTCCACTGGTAGGTAGCGCGAAGGAGCTGGAGAATCAGAGGGACATCGTGAAGAGGATCGCGGATGAGGTCCTAACGAAGGCCGGGTTGAAGAAGCATCATTACATGATCGGCACCATGATTGAGATTCCGCGCGCGGCATTGACGGCGGACAAAGTGGCCGAGTACGCGGAGTTCTTCAGCTTCGGCACGAATGATTTGACGCAGACCACCATGGGGCTTTCGCGCGACGACTATACGAAGTTCTCGAAAGAATATGAGAACTTGAAAATTTTCAAGGCCGATCCGTTCGCGGCGATCGATCAGGAAGGCGTGGGCCTGCTGATCGAGATGGCGATCAAACTGGGCCGGCAGACGCGTCCGGATCTGGAGATCGGCATTTGCGGAGAGCATGGCGGCGAGCCTAGCTCAGTGGAGTTCTGCTATCGCGTGGGCATGAACTATGTTTCGTGTTCGCCGTACCGTGTGCCAATCGCGCGGTTGGCGGCGGCGCAGGCGGCTATTTCGGGGAGCGATAAATCGGAGAGTATGCGGACGGCTTAATTGTCCGCTTAGCGTTGTCCCCTTAACGCTGGGCGCTTGAGTGCGGACTTGGGGGCGGCGGGACGTTGCTCGCCGGCGCTGAGTGTGTAGGCTTTGCGTTGGTCCTCGGCGGCGCCGTTGGTGTCGCCGGAGTGCCGGCGAGCGACGGCGCGGTTCACGTAGGCGTTTGCATAGTTGGGCTGCAGGCGGATGGCTTCCGAGAAATCGATCACGGCGCGCTCGAAATTCTTCAGTCGCAGATAAGCGTAGCCGCGGGCGTTGTAGGCGGTGGCTAGCCACGGGTCCAGTTCAATCGCACGATTCAGCATCTTAATCGCTTGCTCGAATTTTTCCTGGTCATTTTGCTCACGGCCCAGTTGGTGGAAGCGTTGGGCATCGCCGGCGGCTTGTGGATTGGGAGCGGGCTTAGTAGCGGCAACCTCGGGAGCTGGCGCTGGAGGCTTGGCTATTGGCTGTGGGGGCGGGGCAATGGGTGGAGGCGCCGCTGCCACGGGAGCGGGCGGCGCCTGATCTTTCGCGACTTCGGTCACGGGGACAGCGGGAACAGCGGGCGCTGCAGGGGCGGCAGGCATCGCCTGCGCCAGTTCATTCAACAGCGGCATGGGTTGATTGAGGGCCTGGGCGGCTACCAAGGCGCGATTGATTTCTTCGACGGCGCGGGCCGTGGCGTTCATCTTCATGAAGGCTTCGGCGCGGCATAAATATCCGGCCGCGGCGTTGGGATTTGCACGCACCGCTTGCTCGCATTCTTCGAGGGCGCGCTGCGGCTGCCCGTCGGCTTGAAACACTACGGCGCGGCCAAGATAACTTTTATCGGAATTGGGGGCTAACGCGGCGGCGCTGGCGTAATCCTGCACGGCAAGCTGATGCTCGCCTTTCTGCTGATTCAGGCGGGCTCGCAGAAGAAAACTATCGGGATTGCGCGGGTCGCGCGCGATGGCTTCATTCACGTCGGCAAGCGCGTTGGCGCTGTTGCCGTCGGCTGCGTAGGCGGTGGCGCGCGCCAGATAGGCTCGCGAACTGTTGGGCTGCACCACCAGCGACTGTGAGAAATCCGCAATGGCGGCGGGGTTGTCACCGAGTTGGTAAGCGCAATACCCGCGATGGAGAAAGGCGGCGTCACTCTTGGGATCGGCGTCGATGGCTTGGCCGTAGGCTTCCATGGCCGCCTTGTATTGTTTCTGTTCCTCCAGATGAAGACCTTGCTTGTATGCCTCGCGCGCTTTTTCCCAGACCGAGGCCTGGCGCGGAGCAGGCGCCGCGGGAACGGGGACCGCTGCTACGGTATCGGATTTCTTATTGTGTTTGGCTTCGCGGGAGAGTTGCTTGACGGTTTCCTGGAGGCTTTTGACCTCGGCCTGCAAGCGTTTGAGTACTTCCTGAAGTTGTTCGAGCGTGCCTGGGAAACTAGGCTGCTGCGCCCATAGGAAGCCAGCCTGCAAGACTAACACTAGCGCAAACATGGCGAGGCGTTTATCCCGAGGCATGACAGCTATTGAGCCCGACTATAGCATTTTTTTTCCGTGCCTGGAATAGTACTCGTCCTCGATCTCGTTCATGTTAACCTTTAAAATCGCATTTGCGAGAGAAACCTATGGAATATGTCCGATTTGGAAGCACTGGATTAAAGGTTTCGCGCCTGTGTTTAGGCGCCATGAGTTACGGGTCAAAAAAGTGGCGGGAATGGGTGCTGGAGGAGGCCGATGCGCGTCCGGTGATTCAGCACGCGATCGAAAAGGGCATCAATTTTTTCGACGGCGCGGATATGTATTCGACCGGCGTCAGCGAGGAAATTCTAGGGCGGGCGCTGAAGGATTTCGGGAGCGGCCGCGATACCCAGGTGATCGCCACCAAGCTGTACATGGCGATGAGCAAGGACCCCAACGATCGGGGGCTGTCGCGCAAGCACGTCATGAAGTCGATCGACAATAGCTTGCGGCGGTTGGGCACGGATTACGTGGATCTGTACCAGATTCACCGCTTCGATTACGAGACGCCGATCGAGGAAACTCTGGAGGCGCTGAACGATTGCGTGCGGGCTGGGAAGGTGCGCTACATCGGCGGGTCGGCGATGTTCGCGTGGCAATTTTTGAAAATGGTGATGATTTCCGATGCGCGGCATCTGGCGCGCTTCGCCAGCATGCAGTGTTATTACAATCTGCTGTATCGCGAGAATGAGCGGGAGGTGCTGCCGATGTGCCGGGCGGAGGGGATTGCGGTGATTCCTTATAGTCCGCTGGCGCGCGGGTTTGTGGCGGGGAACCGCAAACGCGGGGGTGGGGGAGAAACTGTGCGGTCGCGCACGGATCCGTTTTCGGATAGGGATTATTATCAGCCGCAGGATTTCGATATCGTCGACCGCATCACGGAGGTCGCGCAGAAGCGCGGCGTGAAGAACGCGCAGGTGGCGATGGCGTGGATACTGCAGAAGCCGGGGATCACGGCGCCGATTCTGGGGGCGACTAAAGCGGAATATATTGACGATGCGATTGCGGCGCTGGGTCTTAAGCTCACGGACGATGAGATGAAGAGGCTGGAGGAGCCGTATAAGCCGCGGGCGATTTTAGGGCACGTGTGATTTGGCGACTACTTCGGCGAATTCCTGGTAGCTGGCGGGGTCTTTGCCATTGAAGCGGGCTTTGAGGTTCATTTGGGCGCTCCAGTCCATGCGGCGGACGGTGGCTTCGGCCATGATCGGGTCGACGCCGGCGGAGCGCAGGGTTTCGGCTACTTCTTCCATTTCGCGGGCGCGGCGTTCGCCGTGCATCACTACGCGGCCCACCATATAAGTGGCGAGTTTAGCCCAGTCGATGCCGGGGAGGCTTTCGCCTAGCGAGGAGAAGACGCGCTCGTCGGCGCCGTAGCGGGTGGCTCCGAGAACGCACTCGGTAAGCAGGGCTTCGATGCCTTTGATCATGACGCTGCGGCACATTTTGGTGGCGGCGGCGGAGCCTACTTGGGCGGCTCCCACTTCGATGTTCATGCCGTATGGGGTCAGGATGGCGGCGAACTCGGCGGCGGCGGGGCCTCCGGTGAGCATGGGAACTTTGTGGCCGTGGGGCGGGATGGCGCTCATGACGGCGACTTCTACGAAGCGGGCGCCGGTGGCGTCGAACACTTTTGCCAGGGATTGTTTTAGGCCGGGGGAGACGGAGTTTAGGTCGGCGTAGAGGTGGCGCGAGGAGAGGTGGGGAGCGGTCGCGGACGCGGCTGCGCCGGCTTGATTCGCGGTGACTGTCGAGAAAATAATATCGCTGGCGGCGGCTAGATCGGCGTTGGAGGCGGTCAACGTGGTTTGCGTTTCGGCGGCGCGCTGGCGGATCTGGGCGGTGTTTTGAATATCGTAAGCGGCGATGTGCTCGATGCCTGACTGGCGCAGGCCTTTGGCGAGGTGGTAGCCGGCTTCGCCGAAGCCGATGAATCCGATTCTGGGAGGGGTGCTCACCTCTACAGCGTAAGATGTTTTCTATGGGGTTCGCCAATCGAGTCCGGCATCGTATTTATACCGGATATTGCGAGCGGAAGTTTGGGGTGTCGACACGTGGGCGCACGGCGGAATATAGTGCGCTGGAATACGAATATCTCTTCTGGGCGCTTCCGGCGATTCCGTTTCCGGCTGAAGACGTGGTGTTTGTCGATTACGGGGCGGGCAAGGGGCGTGCGCTCGCGGCGGCGGCCGCGCATCCGTTTCGCAAGGTGATCGGCGTGGAGATTTCGGAAGAACTGGTGGAGATCGCACGGCGTAATCTGGCGGGGCTGAAGCGGCGGCGCGCAGGAAGCGTCGAGATTCATCATGCGGATGCGGCGGCGTTTGCGGTGCCGGACGACGCCAACGTATTTTTCTTTTTCAATCCCTTTGGCGGGGCTACGCTGGCACGGGTGGTGGAGCGAATCCGGGAGTCATGGACGGCGCATCCGCGCGAACTGTTCTTCATCTACTTCAACCACGGCCGGTTCGATGAATGCATCGCGGGGCGGCCGTGGCTGCGTAAGATCCACGAAACTTCGTTCTGCGGGTTTTACCGCTTGGCTAGCGCGCGATAGGTGCCGGCGACATTCTGCGGGCGCTGGACGGCGTAGAATTCCCAATCCTTGTAATCGTCCATAAGGATGCTGGCTTGGGCTTGCTCCAGTGTTTGTCCGGCGGCAATGGATTTGGCTACGGCATCGCGAAGCTGTTCGCGGTAGTGCAGGTTGGCGGAGACGTCGGACTTCTTACCCAAGCGGCCATGGCTGCAGATGAAATATTCGAAGTCCATCGCTTCTACTTTTTTCACGTTGTCCATTTCGTCCGGGGTGATGGGGCCGAAGGGGAGGCGGTGGACGGTGATCCAATCGGACGCGAATAAGACGTTGGTGCCGTCGATGAAGCGCACGATGGTGTTGTCGTCGGCGTGGACGGTCGGCATGTGTATCACTTCGACGCGCTTGCCGCCGAGGTTGATGTTGAGGCGATCGGTGTAGGTGATATCGGGGGCGCTGACGAATTGCAGGGGGCCGCGAACGATCTCGGCGCCGCTCAAGACGCCGTCTTTATTGGCGTCGTACATGCTGAACATGGTTTTGAGATTGCCTTGAGCTTCGGAGGGCTCGATGGTGCCGTTGCCGTTGGTATCCTGCGCGCGCACGTTGGCGGGGAGCGGCGTATTCGCGGGAGGCATGGCAATATTCTTCAGCATGTTTTCATGGCCGATGAAGCGCGCGGTGCCGGCGTAGACGGAGCCGCCGGAGGCGTGGTCCCAATGCGAGTGGCTATAGATTACGTATTTGACGGGGACGTGGAAACGCTTGTCGAGTTCGGCTTTTAACCAGGTGGCCATTTCGACGCCAATGGGTTCGACGAGAACGATACCGTCGGGTGTGACCATGAAGGCCGAAACATAATCGTCCATTCGCGCATAGTAGACGTTGTCCGTAAGTTTGCCAATTTCCTGGCCTTTCAAGTCCGTTTGCTGATAGAACGAACGCTGCTGCGCGGGCGATAGAGCTGCCGTCATCAAGAGTGCGGCCCATAAATAAGACTTCATCTTTCCTCCCGGTGTTCCATGGTATCCCACGTGCAATATAACAGGCGTGGCTTGGCGGAATCAATCAGTTACGAGGAAAAGCGGAAAAAACTCCTCGGTTTCGGAAATCAAGTCTTACCGGATTTCGTTACGCTGCCTGGAAGGATAGTAATAAAGGAGATCGCTATGAGAACAACAATTCTAACGGTGGGGGCGCTCGGATTAAGCCTTCTAGGCACGGGTTGCGTTGCCACCCATAAATATGTGGCGAAGACGGTTGCCCCGGTGGAGCAGCGCGTAAGCGGCACTGAAGGAAAGAACGCGGATCAGGACAAACAGCTGGCTAGCCACACTTCGGAGATTGCGGATCTAGACAAGGATGCTTCGCAGACCAAGGAAAAGCTGCGCGACACCGATGCCAAGGCAACCGAGGCCGGACAGGCCGCGAAGATGGCGGACCAGCATGCTGGCGCGGCGCAACAAGCCGCCGATGGCGCGAAGACCGCGGCCGATGGCGCGCGTACCTTCGCGGAGCAGGGGTTGACCAAGCTGGATCAAAATATGCAGGCCATGAACAAGTATCAGGTGGCCAAGGAAGATTCGGTGCTGTTCGATTTCAACAAAGACACGTTGACTCCGGACGCCAAGGCGAAGCTGGATGAGATCGCCCAGCAGACTTCGGGCATGGATCGCTACGTGATTGAGCTACAGGGTTTCACGGATAAGACGGGCTCACCGACTTATAACGAGACCTTGAGCGAGGCGCGGGTGCAGGCGGTAGCGCGTTATCTGGCCAACGAGCATCAGGTTCCGGTGCGCAGCATTTCGATGTTGGGCGCGGGCTATGCGCGGCCAGTGGCGGACGATAAGACTCGCGAAGGGCGCAAGATGAACCGACGCGTGGAAGTGAAGTTGTGGGTTCCGGAAAGCCAGAGCAAGACGGTAGCGTCGAGCACCGGCGGCCAGTAGATTCAGACACCCATTCTCACTGCTTTTAAGGGCAGGAGCTTGAACGGGAGCGTGATTTCGATCACACGGCTCCCGTTTTCGCGGCTGCCCTTTTTCTATGGGTTAGCTGAATTCCGATTTGCGAAACTCGGTGGAGTTGAGCACGCTGGGGGTGTGCGCGCGGGGCGGTCTTCCGGCAAGCGGGAGAGTGAAACGGAAAGCGGCGCCTTCACCCGCTTTGGATTCGGCCCAGATACGCCCGCCATGGGATTCGACGATGCGTCTGCAAATGGCCAGTCCAACACCGGTTCCCGGATAATCTCCAGCTTGATGCAGGCGCTTGAAGGGCGCAAAAATGCCGGAGGCGTATTGGGGATCGAAGCCGATGCCGTTGTCTTGAACGGTGATCAACCAGTCGTGGTGAGTTTGCTCGGCGCTGACGTGGATTTTCGGGGCTTCATCGGGCTTACGGTATTTCAAGGCGTTGCCGATCAGGTTTTGGAATAGGCGCACCATTTGTCCGCGATCGACTTCGATGGTGGGCATGGGGTCGTGGGTGATGGTGGCGCTGCTCTCTTCGACGGCCTGGGTGAGGTGGGTGAGGGCGGCTTCGAGATCTTCGTCGAGAGAGACGGAGGCGGGGCGTTCTTCTTCGGTGGCGGCGCGGGCGTATTCGAGCAGGTCCTGAATCAAGGTGCTCATGCGCTGGGAGGCGTCGACGATGAAGCCTAAGAAGCGGTCGCCGTCTTCGTCGAACTTGCCTTTATAGCGCTTGTTGAGGAGTTGGGCGTAATTCGACATGGTACGCAGCGGCTCCTGCAGATCGTGACTGGCGACGTAGGCAAACTGTTCGAGCGCGGCGTTTGAATCCGACAGCGAATCCTGTAATTGTTTGCGCGCGGTTTCGTCGCTCATGATTTTGACGTAGCCGAGCACGTCGCCGGAATCGTTGCGAATCACGTTCATGAAGCCGTTGGCGAAGAACTCGGAGCCATCTTTGCGGCGGTGCCAGCGAATGTCGGTGGCGGAGCCGAATTCGAGGGCCTTGCGCATTTCCGCCTCGCACACTTCCATGGCTTTTTCGGCGGGGGTGAAGATGATGCTGGCGGGCTGGCCGAGCCATTCGTCTTCGGAATAACCTAAGAGGCGCTCGACGCCGGCGTTCCAGGATCGCAGAATACCTTGCGGGTCCAGAGTGAACATCGCGTATTCGGAAATCTCGCGAACTTGGTGCCGGTAGAGATCCATGGAGGGGAAATTTCAGTATAACGTGCCTTGACTTTCGAGCCCATATTTCGCACAATACATAGGCGAACAAAAAGCGAATATGGAAGCTCTTCCGAAGGGTGCAATCAGTGAAGTATTTGGGGCGGTTTCTTCCGGTAAAACTATGGTTTTGCATAGTTTGCTAGCGGATTCGAGCGCCCGGCAGGAGTTCTGCGCGGTGGTGGATTGGAGGGGGGCTTTCGATCCGCTCTCGGCTACGCGCGCGGGCGTGAATTTGCGGCAGCTGTTGTGGGTGCGCGCGAACCGGCACATTGGTCACGCCTTCAAAGCGGCGGACACGATTTTGCACGCGGGAGGGTTCGGCCTAGTCGTACTGGATCTATGTGAGGCGCCGCTGCGCGATCTGAACAGCATTCCTTTGTCTTATTGGTATCGCTTCCGGCTCACGGTGGAAAACACGCCTACCAGTTTGATCGTCACGGGGGATCAGGCGCTGGTGAAATCGTGTGCGCGGGTGCAACTGGAGGTGAAGCGCGAGCGGCTGTTGTGGCGGGGGCCGGTCTTTGAGGGCATCGAGTGCGCAGTGGCGCCGCGCAAGCAATTACGGATGGCGGGGTGAGCGATGTTTGCTTGTGTGTTTGCGCCGGCGAGTCCGCAGGCGGCTTTGCTGGCACTGGCTTCGTCGTTTTCACCGCTGGTGGAAGATACGGCTCCGGGGATGGTGGTGTTTTCGATTGTGGGGTTGGGGAGGCTGATTGGGACTCCACCGGAGATTGCGGCGGTGGTGGCGCGGCGCGGGGCGGAGGCGGGAATTCAGGCTAACCTGGCGATATCGAGCGATCCGGACACGGCTATGCTGGCGGCGCGACATATTCGTGGGATCACTTTGATTCCTCCAGGGAAAGAAGCGGACCGGTTGGGGAGTTTGCCGGTGCAAGTGCTGCCGGCGGAAGCGGAGTTGATCGAGACGCTGGACGGGTGGGGGATTCGCACGCTGGCGGAGCTGGCGGCGCTGCCGGAGTTGGGGTTCATTGCGCGTTTCGGCGATCAAGGGCGAGCGGCTGCTGCGGCTGGCGCGCGGGGAAACGCGGCGGTCTTTGCGGGTGATGGCGGCTGCGGAAAATTATCAGCGGCGGGTGGAGTTGGAGCATCCGCAACGGCTGCTGGAGCCGCTGTTGTTTGTGATTTCGTCGCTGCTGAATGAAGTGATGCAGGGGTTGTCGTTTAATCGGGTGACGCTCAAGTTGAATGACGTTCCGCGGACGCTGGAGTTTCCGGTGCCGGTGCGGGAGTCGAAAGTGGTGTTGAAGCAGTTACAACTGGATCTGGAAGCGCATTCGCCGCAGGCGGCTGTTGTGAGTGTTGAGGTGCTGTTGAATCCTACCGAGGCGCGGGTTTTGCAGCATGGATTGTTTATTCCGCAGGCGCCGGCTCCGGAGAAATTGCATTTGACGCTGGCGCGGTTGACGGGGCTGTTGGGGAAGGACAACGTGGGGTCGCCTGAGTTGCTGGACACGCATCGGCCGGATGCTTTTGTGATGCGGGCGTTTTCCGCAGAGGCTGCGGCGGGGGGGAGCGAGCCGGTGGCGATCTGCGATTTGCGTTTCGGTACTACAGGCCTCCTCTGGCGGCGAAGGTGCGGGTGAAGGCGGAGCGGCCGGTGGCGGTGAATGCGGAACGAGTTCTCACTGCGGCGGGGCCGTGGCGCGGTTCGGGCGACTGGTGGACGGAGGTGCCGTGGGATCGCGAGGAGTGGGACGTGGAGCTGAGCAACGGCGGATTGTATCGGGTGTACTCGGCGGCGGAGCGCTGGTTTTTGGAGGGGATGTATGACTAGCGCGAACTACATTGAGCTGCATGCGCGCTCGGCGTTTAGTTTTCTGGAGGGGGCGTCGCTGCCGGAGGCGTTGATTGCGCGGGCGGCGGAGTTGGGGGCGCCGGCGATGGCGCTGCTGGATCGGAACAGTCTTTCGGGGGCGGTGCGGTTTCATAAGCAGGCGCAGAAGTCGGGGCTGCGGGCGATTATCGGGGCGGAGGTGGTGGCGGAGGAGGGGTTTCGTTACGCGCTGCTGGCGGAGTCGCGGCTGGGTTATCAGAATTTGTGCCGGCTGCTGACCAAGATCAAAATGCGCACTGGGCATGGGGATCAGGAGAGTGCTGCGGCTACGGCTGAAGATATCGCGGAACATGCGGCGGGGCTGGTTTGTATCGGCAATGAGCGGGTGGAGCGGATGGTCGACATTTTTGGCCGGCACAATGTTTTTGTCGAAGTGCAGCGGCATTACGATCGCGAGGAGGAGCGACACAACCAAGACGCTATTGCTGTCGCGCGCAGGCTGCAATTGCCGCTGCTGGCGACCAATGGGGTTTCGCACGCGATGGAGGACGAGCGCGATTTGCTGGATGCGCTTACTTGTGTGCGGCACAAGACTACTATTTTTGAGGCGGGGAGGCTGCTGGCTAAGAATGCCGAGCGGCATTTGAAGAGTGCGGCGCAGATGTGCGAGTTGTTCGCGGATTTGCCGGAGGCTATTGCCAATACGCAGAATCTGGCGGCGCGGCTGCAATTCACGCTGTGTGATTTGGGGTATGAATTTCCAGCGTATCCGGTGCCTGCGGGCGAGACTATGAATTCTTACTTGCGTCAGCTTGCAGACGAGGGGGCGCGGCGGCGGTATCGGCCGTATTACGAAAAGGCCCAGCGGCAGATTGAGCGGGAGCTGGCGATGATCGAGAAGCTCAATCTGGCGGGGTATTTTTTGATTGTTTGGGACATTGTCCGGTTCTGCAAAGAGAAGGGATTGTTGGTGCAAGGACGCGGGTCGGCTGCGAATAGTGCGGTGTGTTATGCGCTGGAGATTACGGCTGTCGATCCGGTGGGGATGAATTTACTGTTCGAGCGGTTTTTATCGGAGGAGCGCGGGGAGTGGCCGGATATCGATCTGGATCTGGCTAGCGGGGATGAACGGGAGAGTGCGATTCAGTATGTCTATCAGCGCTACGGGCAACTGGGCGCGGCTATGACGGCGAACGTCATTACTTATCGGGGGCGGTCGGCGGCGCGCGATATCGGCAAGGTGCTGGGGTTCGATGAGGAGACGTTGGGACGTCTGGCGAAAGTGGTTCCGCACTGGGGGTTTCATGACGCGGCGGATACTTCGGAGAGCCAGTTTAACGAAGCGGGCGTGGATTTGAAGCAGCCGCTGGTGCAGAAGTTTCTTTCGCTCTATGAGCGGGTGCAAGATCTGCCGCGGCATTTGGGACAGCACTCCGGGGGGATGGTGATCTGCCAGGGACAGCTCGATTCGATTGTGCCGATGCAACCGGCGACGATGCCGGGACGGTTTGTCGTGCAGTGGGATAAAGAAGACTGCGCCGATATGGGCATCGTCAAAGTGGATCTGCTGGGGCTGGGGATGATGGCGGTGATGAAGGAATCGATCGGGCTGATTCGCGAGCATTACGGCGAAGAAGTGGACCTGGCGCATTTGCCGGAGGGCGACCAGCAAGTTTACGCGGCGCTGCAGAAGGCGGATACGATCGGGATGTTTCAGGTGGAGAGCCGGGCACAGATGTCGTTTCTGCCCAGCCTGCGGCCGGACAGGTTTTACGACATGGTGGTGCAGGTGGCGATTATCCGGCCGGGTCCTATTGTGGGGAAGATGCTGCATCCGTATCTGCGGCGGCGGCAAAAGTTGGAGGCGGTTACGTATCCGCATCCGGCATTGGAGCCGGTGCTGAGACGAACCTTGGGAGTGCCTCTATTTCAGGAGCAGCTGCTGAGCATGGCAATGATCGTTGCGGGGTTTACGGGAGGGCAGGCGGAGGAGCTGCGGCGGGCGATGGGATTTAAGCGCTCGGAAAAACGCATGAAGGAGATTGAAGGGAAGCTGCGCGAGGGGATGGCGCGTAACGGCATTGCTTCCGAGATTCAGGATTTGATTGTGCGGTCGATTGGGTCTTTCGCGGCTTATGGATTTCCGGAATCGCATGCGGCTAGTTTTGCGCTGCTGGCTTATGCTAGCGCTTATTTGAAGTGCCGGTATCTGGCGGCTTTCACGGCGGCTATGTTGAACAATCAGCCGATGGGGTTTTATCATCCGGCGACGTTAGTGAAGGATGCGCAGAGGCACGGGTTGCATTTCAGGCCTATCGATGTGACGCGGTCGGCTTGGAAGTGCACGCTGGAGCAAGGGGACGGCGGGTGGTGGGTGCGTTTAGGGTTCAACTATCTTAAGGGGCTGCGGCGCGAAATCGCTGCTGGCATGATCGAGGAGCGGGGGCGCGCGCCGTTTGCTAGCATTCGCGATCTGGTGCGGCGGGTGGCGGGGATCCGCAAGGAAGAATTGAATTCGCTGGCGCAAGCGGGGGCGCTGAATTTTATTCGCGAGGAGGCGAGTCACCGGCGGGAAGCGCTGTGGGATTCTGAGCTTGCGGCGCGGCCGGTGGGGGAACTGCTGGAATCGGCTGCGGCTGAGGGGGAGACGTCGCCGCTGGCTGTTATGCGGGCGGAGGAGCGGTTGTTCGCGGACTATCGTTCTACCGGGTTGACCATTGGGATGCATCCGATGCGGCTGCATCGCGAACACATGGATGGGCTCGGCGTGATCCCGGCGGCGCGGCTGGGGAGCATTGCGGATGGCGTGCTGGTGCGCATTGCGGGGAGCGTGATTTGCCGGCAGCGTCCGGGTACGGCTAAGGGGTTTCTATTTGTGAGTCTGGAGGATGAGACGGGGGTTTCTAACGCGATCGTGCTGCCGGATCTGTTTGCGGAGCAGCGGTTGACGATTGTGGAGGAACCGTTTTTGTTGATCGAGGGCATTCTGCAAAATCAGAGGGGGTCGGTGTCGGTGAAGGCTTCGCGCGTGGAGGCGCTGCGGGTGGACGCGGCTGCCGGGGTCTCACACGACTTTCATTGACGCGGGCGAACTACGATCATGGGCGTGGCATTTTGTTGGGCGCGAGGCAGTCTTGCATGGAATCTGGCGAATTCCGAACCGTCCATTGCATAACCGCCCACAGGCTCGATTCCGCTTCCAGGGCTAATCGCAGTTTCAGCAGATCTTCGGCGGCAATTGCTTTGGCCCACCGCTGCTGCTCATAAGAGATCTGCGAAAAAACATCCAGCAGGGCGGAGGGATCGTAACCGGACGCCTTCATATAGACCATCGCCCGTTGGGTAGCGAGCCGTTCCGATTCACGCGGGCTGCGCTCGACCGGCAGATAGCCCATCGCCAGAGCGCATTGTTGAAACCCGTTTTTTTCGCTGCCATGTGCCAATTCATGGGCTAGCAGTCCCGCGAGTTCGCCTTCGTTGGACACGCGTCCCAGCAGGCTCACGCTGACATAAAGCACATTTTGGGGAAGACGAAACCCATACCATTCACTTCCCCAGGTGATGCGAATCTCCTCGGGCTTTACGCCCGCTGCCGCGGCAACACGATCCTCGACGCGCTGTATATAATCTCCGAGGAACTCCACGCGAGGATCTTTATGCTCGATGTGCTGGACGTAAGGATCCAATTTATCGGCGAGGCTGCGACCGGGTTCCCAGGTCTTGCTAATCTGCGAGGTTTGGCAGTTCGCAGGGATTGCAAGGCAACCGCAAATTGCAATTTCGGCGAGAATCATCCGTAAACGCATGCGACCGTAACCGCCATTTGTAAGTTTAGCAGTCCGCGCGACTTTCACTAGGCACTGCGCGGCTGCTAGCATCGTTTTGAATGGATGAAATGGAAGTGTTTTCCGTGGTTGGCGAGGACGGGTTTGCCCGGTTGATCGCGGCGTTTTACCAGCAGGTGCCGGGCGACGACATATTGGGGCCGATGTATCCCAAGCACGATATGGCGGGGGCGGAGCAGCGGCTGCGGGATTATTTGATTTATCGGTTTGGCGGGCCGCAGCGGTATATCGAGGAACGCGGGCATCCTCGGCTGCGGGCTCGGCATATTCCGTTTCCGGTGACGAAGGCGGCTCGGGATCGCTGGATGCAATTCATGGACAATGCGCTCAAGCAGGCTGCGTTTCCGCCGGAGGCTGAGAAATATGTGCGGGATTTTTTCGAAGGGATGTCGACGTTCATGATTAATCGGGGGGAGTCGTAGGGATGGCGAATCTTACTGGGAAAGTGGCGATCGTTACGGGGGCTAGCCGGGGGATTGGGCGGGCTATCGCGATGCGTCTGGCCAAAGACGGCGCGAAGACGGTGTTGTGCGCGCGCGATGTGGCGGCGCTGGAAGACGCGGTGAGGGAGATCAAAGCGGCGGGCGGGACAGCGACTTCGATGGCACTCGATCTGCGGCTGCCGGAGAGTCCGGCGGAGTTGGCGGACTTCGCTGCTCAGCGATTCGATGGGATCGACATTGTGGCTAACAATGCGGGGGCTACGAAGCGCGGGGTTTTTCTGGAACTTACGGATGACGATTGGGCGGATGGGTTTGCCCTCAAATTTTTCGGGGCGGTGCGGTTGACGCGGGCGGCTTGGCCGTATCTCAAGAAAACGCGCGGGTCGGTGATCAACATTTCCGGGGGCGGAGGGCGGACGCCGGGGGCGGAGTTTGCGATTGGCGGGTCTGTCAACGCAGCGATGCAATCCTTCACGAAGGCGATGGCGGAAGTGGGGATCGCGGATGGCGTGCAGGTGAACGTCATCAATCCGGGGCTGGTGCGGACCGGGCGTTTTCAGAAGCGTCTGGAAGCGGTGGCGAAGGAGCAGGGTGTGGATTTGGCTACGGCCGAGCGTGGGATGATTGCGGCTTCGAAGACTACGCGGGTTGGTGAGCCGGAGGATATTGCGGCGCTGGTGGCATTTATTGTGGGTGCGGAGGGGCGATTCTTGCAGGGGTCGATGATCGACATGGACGGTGGGTCTACCAAGACTTTATGAAGATCGCGGTGGTGACGGGGGCGGGCAGCGGGATTGGGCGCGCAGTGGCGCTGGGGCTGCGGGGCGAGGGGTGGTCGGTCGTGATCGCGGGGCGGCGCGCGGAGGAATTGCGTAAGACGGCGTCGATCGCTTGCGGGGGGCCGGAGATGCTGGTGGTGCCGACGGACGTCGGGCAGCCGGATGCGGTGGGGGCTTTGTTCGGGCGCGTCGTCGAAACGTATGGGCGGCTAGACTTGTTGTTCAACAACGCTGGCATTAGCGCTCCTGGGGTGCCGATGGAGGAGCTTACATTTGAGCAGTGGAACAACGTGGTGACGGTAAACCTCACTGGCTCTTTTTTGTGCGCGCAGGAAGCGATTAAGATTATGAAGTCGCAGGAGCCGCGCGGGGGGCGGATCATTAACAACGGATCGATTTCGGCGCATGCGCCACGTCCGCATAGCGCCCCTTATACCGCTACTAAGCATGCGATTACGGGGCTGACGAAATCTATTTCGTTGGATGGGCGCGCGCATAATATTGCGTGCGGGCAGATTGATATTGGCAACGCTGCGACTCCGATGACGGAGCGGATGGCGGGGGGAGTGCTGCAGCCTTATGGGGGTGTCGCACCGGAGCCGCGGTTGGATTTGCGGCATGTGGTGGATGCGGTGCTGTACATGGCTAAGCTGCCGCTCGAAGCCAACGTGCAGTTCATGACGGTGATGGCTACGAAGATGCCGTTGATCGGGCGGGGTTAGCTTTTTAGCTCGGCCACTGTCTCGGTGGCTTTGTCGAGCAGGAAGCCGATTTCGCTGTTGCAGCTTAGGAAACGGAGGCCGTGGTCGCGCCAATATTGGATTAACTTCAGTGACCGCATGTGGAGGCCGGGGGCGATGCCGTGGCGGTTGCAGGCGTCGCGGATTTTTTCGATCGCCTCTATTAGTTTGGGGTGTTCGAACTGGCCGGGAACTCCTAGCGAAATGGAGAGGTCGGCGGGGCCGATCATGACGGCGTCGATTTTCGGGACGGATAGAAGTTCTTCGATGCGATCAAGGGCGGTTTGGGTTTCGATTTGTAGCACCACCATGGTGTTGGCGTTCATGTGCGCGATGATCTCGGGCATGGTGGCGGCTTCGTAACCTAGGTGCGTGGGCTGGAGGCCGAAGCCGCGGACGCCTTCGGGAGGGAAGCGGGTCCAACCGATGGCTTTTTCTAATAGCTCTGGCGACTCGACGCGCGGGAAGAGGACGCCTTGTGCGCCGCAGTCGAGAGCGCGGGCTACCAGGGCGTATTGGAGATCTGCTACGCGGACGATGGGGCAGAGGCCCGAGTCGTTGGCGGCGCGGATCAGGTCTTGCAGGGATTCTAAATCGAAGGCGCCGTGTTCGGAGTCGAGGTAGGTCCAGGCGAGTCCGGCGGCGGCCAGGATGCGGGGGACTTCGGGGGAACGCAACATTGAAACGCTGCAGCCGAACTGGGTCTTGCCCTCTTTCAGAGCTTGCTTGACGGTGTTGATGCGCATGAGCTAGATGGTGTAGACGCGATGGTCGGGACACATGGGCTCGACGGCGCCGGAGAGGCGATCGATTAGATCCAGGCCGTGTTGCGCCAGGAAGGGAAGGATCGAATAGAAGCGTTCTTGCGGGTGCTTGTGCGGGTAGAGCATCGCGGCTAAGTGGCCTGCGTCGGACTGGGCGCGTTGATCGCGGCGGAGGGTTTCGCGGGCGGTTTTGCGGCCTAGCTTTCCGAGTTGATACAGAATTTTGGTGCGGCTTTTGGCGGCGGCGGCGGCTAGGGTGGGATCGAATGCTTCGAGGCGGGACTGCAGGTGATCGATGTGGCGGGTTACTTCGACGGTGGCGGTTTCGAGAGATTTGCTGACAGCTTCGGGAACCAATGATTGGGCGATCTGGACTTGCAGGGCGGCTTCGTTGGTCATCACCTGCGCTACGGTCAGGTGATAACGGTCCAGCAATTTTTGGGAGCGGGCGTCTAGGATGGTGAAGCCGCTGCGGGACATGGCTACTGGCATCCGGCCCAACAATAATTCGTAAGCCACTTTGGATTGGGCGAGGTAGGCCAGCTCGGCGGGGCCGCCGACGTAAGCTACCGTGGGCAGCAGATAATCCTGCCATACGGGGCGGAGCAGGGCGTTGGGGGAAACTTGTTCGGCGCGTGCCGCGAGTTCGGCGAAGTCGGAATCTTTGCGGCGGAGGGTGGCGCGTTCGTCTTTCTCCAGCAGGAAGAAGAGGGAAGTCTTGGCGTCCACGTGAACTTGCGCGTGGTAGCCGGCGGCAGTTAGTTCTTTGTTGCGCGCTAGGAGTCCGGCCTTGAGATCGGGGACGGCGGTTAGGGCTTGGGCTAGAAACGGGGCGCCGATTTTGCGGATGGCGGGGTCGAGGGGATCCAGGTAGATCAGGTCCAGTTTCGCGAGCAGAGATTTGAGCAGCGCGCGGAAGCTGGCGCCTATCGTCGCTCCGGGGCGGTAGGCTTGATCGACGAGACCCATGACTTCGTCGGTGTAGGGCAAGCCGGCTAGTGCAGCGCGGAGTTCGTGGAGCGGGGGATTCGCAAGGGGAATGCCGCCTACTGGTTTGGGCTTGCCGGCGAATTCCTTCGGGGCTTCGACGCGGATGGCTGCGGGTTCGCCGGATGCGCCGAAGACCCAGGCGTGATTCACTTCGGCGAAGTCGTGGTCCTCGGTCGCTAGCCAGAACACGGGCACGGCGGGGATGCCGCGGTCGGTTAGCTGGCGGGCTACTTGGGCGGCGGCCATGGCCTTGTAGATTGTGTAGGCGGGGCCGGAGAACAATCCTACTTGCTGGCCGGTGACCACGGCTACGGTTCCGGGCTGCGCTAAACGGTTCAGGGATTCGCTGTCGCCGTTTTGGGCTCGGAGCGCGGCCACCATGGCGGCGCGGCGGTCGGCGGGGTACTGAATTTGGGCGGCGGCGCGGCGGAAGGATTCGGGGTCGTGGGGATCGTGCTGGTAGAAATGGGAAACGCGGTCGAAATGATAAGCGAAATCGGCGAAGAGCTGGGAGGTCCCAGGCAGGTCAGTGTGTCGGATACAGGCGGGCTGCATGAACTGGGTTAGATGCGTTGCAGGTTCAAGAGTAACAGATTTTTTGCGCGCTATGCTGGTAGAGGATCCCTCAAAACCCATGGACGAACAAGAGTTTAGAACTCGCGCCGACCAGGCGCTCGAAGACCTGTACCGGCGGCTTTCGGCGGCTGGGGAGAGGCACGAATTCGAGGCGGATTTCAATGGCGGGGCGCTGGTGATTGAGTTCGAGGACCCTCCGGCGAAGTTCGTGGTGAGCCCGAACGCGCCGGTGAGCCAGGTATGGGTTTCGGCGCAGACGAAGAGTTTCAAGCTGGATTGGGACGCGGGGCGGGGGGCTTTTGTGGCGGCGGATTCGGGGCAGACGCTGGTGGAACTGGTGGGCGCGGCGGTCGGGCGGCAGATCGGCGAAGAAGTGAGTTTATAGGCGTGGCCGGAGTCTACATTTCGTATCCGTTTTGCGCGCAGAAGTGCACTTATTGCAACTTTGCTTCGGGGGTGTTTCCGCGGAAGTTGGAAGCGCGGTATCTGGACGTTTTGCTGGCGGAGCTGCGGGCTACCGAGTGGAGGTGGACACCGGAAACGGTTTATCTGGGCGGGGGGACGCCTAGTCAGTTGGCGGAGGATGCGCTGGGATCCATTCTCGCGGCGGTTCCGGGGCGGGAGTGGGCGGAGGCTACGATCGAAGCGGCTCCGGGGGGGCTGACGGCGGAGAAGATCGCTTCGTGGAGAGGGGCGGGGATCAATCGGGTGAGTCTGGGTGTGCAGTCTTTCGTGCAGAAGGAGCTGGCGCGCACGGGCCGCCGGCATACGGCGGAGATTGTGGAGCAGGAGATCGGGCTGCTGCGCTCCGCGGGGATTGAATCGATCAGTGTCGATCTGATTGCGGGGCTGCCGGGGCAGACGGAGGCTAGTTGGGCGCAGTCACTGCATTGGGTGGAACGGTTGGGCGTGCCGCATGTTTCGGTCTACATGCTGGAGGTGGACGAGGACAGCCGGCTGGGACGCGAGCTGTTGGTGCTGGGATCGAGGTATGGGGCGGGGGACGTGCCGGGGGAAGATGCTATCGCGGATTTTTATGAGACGGCGGTGGAGCGGCTGGCGCGCGTGGGGATTGAGCGCTACGAAATTTCTAATTTTGCGCGGGCGGGGTTTGAGTCGCGGCACAATTTGAAGTATTGGAAGAGGGAGCCGTATTTGGGATTCGGGGCGGATGCACATTCGTTTGACGGGACGATGCGATGGCAGAACCCGGAAGGCGCGGCGGACTATATGGCGGCACCGGGGGCGATTGAGCGGGTGGCGGCTGAGCCTTTATCGGAATCGTTTTTCTTGGGACTGCGCTTGCGGGAGGGGATTGCGAGCGGCGGGTTCGCGGACGTGGTCGAGAGGTTCGTGCGAGATGGTTTGCTGGAGCGTGCTGGTGAGCGGGTAAGGCTGACATCGCGCGGCGTGCTGCTTTCGAACGAAGTGTTCGCGGAATTTATTCAACCGGCGGGATAGGTGTTTGTACGGGGACTACCTGGAAGGTGCTGATGCTGTTTCCGGCTAGGCGAATTACGAGGGGGGCGATGGGGAGTCCGGCGGAGGATGCGAACCGAACGGTTCCGTCGATGGTCCCGGTGGGGGAAGTTAGCGCGGAGCTGGTTAGGCCGAAGAAGCTTCCGAAGTCGATGCCGTAGACGCCTCCGGGAATCACTTGCGCGCCGTTTTGGACGCCGGCGGCTAGCACGGGGGTGGTTTGCTGCGTGAGCAGATTTCCGGACTGGTCGTACAACGACACGGTCACGGATTGCGGTTGGGCGGAGAGGTTGGCTACTGCGAAAGAGCAATCGTTGCTGTTGGCGGAGGTGGCCTTCTTGTCGATGGGGGTCTCGGAAAAGCTGGCGATCCAGGCGGGGGCGGACTGGTCGTTAAAGATCGGGGACACGGCTAGTTGGGTGTTGTATTTTCCGGTGCTGTCGGCGAATAGAAAGATAAGCTGCAAGTTGGCGGCTTCCAGGGTCTGGACGTCTGGAGCGTCCATTTGAACCCAGAGCGGGCCGATGGCTAAATCGGGGGCGGCGAAAGCCGCCGAGAGGATGTCCAGGCGGGCGGAGCTTCCGGCTAGGACCGGGGATTGCACGAACGCGAAGTTTCCGTAATTGCCGGCGAGTCCGCCGTAGACGGCTTTGACAGAGGCTCCGGGGCCCAGGCCGATCTGGAACTGGACGCCGCGTAGCTGGCCTGACTCCGGGGCTGTGAACATGGACACTTGGGTGGACCAGCCTTGTCCGGCGGCGAACCAGGGGAAGGCGGCGTAGCGCTCGCATGCAAACGTGCCGTCGGCCAGCATCGCCAGGGTGTAGCTGTCGCAATCGGGCTGGGTGGGCGTGGAAAACTGCGCCGGGAGCAGGGCGGGGAGGACGCACAAGACGGTGAGCACTGCCCGCAGCGAGAGGTGCATGAGGTTTGGGCCCGCACGGGGCCGCAAACCTTATCGGTGCCATGCGCCCGTTCTTGAGACGGGGCCTGTACGATTCACCGCAACTTTCTTAAAGAAGCGAGGCCAATCTCTAGCGTCGCGGCCGTTTTCGCAGGAACAGCAGGCCGGCGAGACCAGGCGCCACGAAGAAAAATGTGCCGGGCTCCGGAACGGAGGAAGCGTAGGGGGTGATCGTAGTACCGTTAAGCGTACCGCCGCCCTGGCAACCGGCACTAATGGTGTCGCCGCCTGCCAGTGTCACAGAAGCCGTTGTCGTCAAGAGGCTACCGCACGAATCTGTCACGCCGGTACCCGCAGTGATGCTGGTACTTGCGAGAATATTTCCGTAAAACGTAGAGGGACCCGTTGTTCCGCCGAGATTCGCGGACGCCCCCATCACCCAATACACCCCGATCCCGGCGCCTGAACCGCCATTGATCACGGTAACATTCGACCCGCTTGCAGTCGTGAGCGTGCTCGATTCCACGAAAACCCACAATGCATTAGGGTTGCCTTCGGCATTGAGAGTGAGAGTTCCGGTAAGGGTCATCGCCCCAATTGAATAGTAGCCCGGCGTGAGCGTTACGCCATTCAAGGTCGATTCGGAAATGACCGGCGTCACGCCGCTTAGGGCAGTGATCGCAGTGCCTAAGTCGGCTTGAGCCGAAGTCTCAGCTCCGGTAGGAAGGGATCCAGTGTTGTATACGGTTCCGCCAGAATCCGTGAAACCTCCTGGATAGCCGGTGACTGCGGTAGCCACGCAACAGCCGCCCACACTTCCCGTGATGACGGACCCGGTACCGTTCACGGCCACCCCCGCACCGCCCAGGATCGCAAATGCACCCGCAGTTCCAAGGATTGAACCTGCCGAGGCAGGGGCTATAGAAAACGCGGCGAGCGGGATCGCGAGGACGATCCGGACCGCGCATCTCTGAAATGTGTTTCTCATTTGTGGATCTCCTCCGTTCATCCAAGGGGGAATACCCCGGTGACAAAAAGAGCATACGGGGGGCCTCTGGCACAACCTGGCCGCGGAGCTTTTCATTTGGCGGTAAAGAGAGCGCAATGAGTATGTTATGGGGACCGGGCTAGGGTAATGGCCGGTTCATGACGAGATCCGCGTGACCGACGATATGTGGTCGCGGCGACGACCGGCAGTCAATCAGAACACCCGGGTACAAAATACTCGTTGACCGCGTTGGCCGCGTGGGGGTGATATCCTCAAATTAATCCCCGCGGTTTTTTTATGCGTCCTGAAACTTATTCCACGCCGAGCGGCATTGCAGTTACGCGCACGATCTCGAACGTGTCCTACAGCCGCGGGCTGAAGGGACTGCTTAAGAAGATGGACACGCAGCGCGGCATTTATCTTTCATCCGGTTACGAATTTCCGGGGCGCTATTCGCGGTGGGATGTGGGGGCGGTGGCGCCTCCGCTGGAGATGATTGCGCAGGGGCGGGAGATCACGATTCGTCCGCTGAGTGAGCGGGGGCGAGTGATTACGCAGCTGCTGGAGCCGGTTCTGGCGCCGCATCCGCATTGGGAACGTTTCTCGAACGACGACGGGGTGCTGCGCGGGGAATTGAAGGCGCTGCCGCAGTTGTTTTCGGAAGAAGAGCGGAGCAAGCAGCCCTCGGCGTTTTCGGTGGTGCGGGCGCTGTTGAAGGAGTTTCATCATCCGCTGTCCGCGCGGCTGGCGTTGGTGGGGGCGTTCGGGTACGATCTGCTGCTGCAGTTCGATCCTATCGAGCGCAAGCTGCCGCGGCAGGACGTCAAAGATCTGCACCTCTTTTTGTGCGACGACATTTATTTCATGGATCGCAAGAAGGAGCGGATCGAGCGGTATCAGTTCGATTTCGCTCGCGGGGGATGTGACGACGCGCGGGCTGGCGCATACCGGGGAAAAGCTGAAGCGGGCGAAGAAGGCTAAGCCTGGGGCGATTGTTAGCGATCACACGGCTGAAGAGTACATGGCCAAGGTCGAGACTGTGCGCGAGGGGATGCGGCAGGGCGATTATTACGAAGTAGTGCTTGCGGCAGACGTTTCGGGCGCCTTACTCGGGGAGTCCGTCGGAGCTGTTCGAGAAGATTCAGCATGCGAGTCCCAGTCCTTATGAGTTTTTTTTGCAGTTGGGCGAGGAGCAACTGATTGGGGCGTCGCCGGAGATGTTTGTGCGCATCGAAGGGCGGCGCATCGAGACGTGTCCGATTGCGGGGACGGCTCGGCGCACGGGCGATCCGCTGCGCGATGCCGACAACATTCGCGAGCTCCTGAATTCGCCGCAAAGAAGAGTCTGAGCTGACGATGTGCACCGATGTGGACCGTAACGATAAGTCGCGCATTGCGGTGCCGGGATCGGTGAAGGTGATTGGGCGGAAGTTGATTGAGTCTTACGCTGGCGTGTTTCACACGGTGGATCATGTGGAGGCTACTCTCGCCGAGGGCTTCGATTCGCTGGATGCGTTTTTATCGCACATGTGGGCTGTGACCATCATTGGGGCTCCTAAGAAGTGGGCGGCGCAGGCGGTGGAGAATCTGGAAAAGACGGCGCGCGGCTGGTATGGCGGAGCGGTGGGGATGATCTCGATGGATGGGGACATCAATACCGGGATTACGATCCGCACGGTGCATTTGCGCGATGGGGTGGCGGCTTACAGTGCCGGTGCCACGCTGCTTTACGATTCCGATCCGGCTAGCGAGCACAACGAGTGTCTGATGAAAGCTACTGGTTTCTTCCGGGCGCTGAATGCGGAGAAGAAGGCGGAGCCGGTGTATGCGCCGCGTGCGGAAGAGGGCTCCGGAGTGCGGCTGCTGCTGGTGGATAACGAGGACTGTTTTATCCACACGCTGTCGAATTACGCTCGGCAGACGGGCGCAGAGGTCATTACTTATCGCACGGGCTTTCCACTGGAGTTAATCGACAAATTGCAGCCGTCGTTGATTCTGGTTTCGCCGGGGCCGGGACGTCCTTCCGATTTCGGAGTGCCGGAGTTGGTGCGCTACGCGGCGAAGCTGGAGATTCCGGTGTTCGGAGTGTGCCTGGGATTGCAAGGGATGGTGGAGGCATTTGGCGGCGAATTGGGCGTGCTGGGATATCCGATGCATGGGAAGCCATCGCTGGTACGCAATCGCGGCGTGGGGGTGTTCGAGGGGTTGCCTGCGGAATTTCACGTAGGCCGCTATCATTCGCTGTACGCTATCCCGGAGAAGCTCCCGGCCGTACTAGAGGTCACGGCGGAGAGCGAAGACGGGGTGATCATGGGCGTGCGGCATCGCGAGTTGCCGATGGAAGCAGTGCAGTTCCACCCCGAATCGATCCTGACGCTGGGCGGAAGCTGCGGCCTGAAGCTGATGGAAAACGTGGTGCGGGTACTGGGGCGGGCGCGGGCACGCGCGGGCGCGCGTTAGGTCGTACTGGAGCATAGGTCACTTGCCCTATTTGAGTACGGTGCGCCATAATAAAACCACGCATGGACTTCCAACCTTCCGACATCGTTTTCCTGGCCGTGGTCCTCTGGCTGGTGATCGAGTTGACCAGCGGCGGTGGCGGCGGGCGTCGCAGGCCGGTTCCGGTCAGCGTTCTAGTTTCTTCCTTTCAAAATAGGCATTGCGATGGCTGAGGTCATCGTCATAGGCGGAGGTCTGGCTGGACTTGCCGCGGCTGCTGCACTGGGCGGGGCGGGGCACTCGGTGAAGGTGCTGGAATCGCGGCCGTTCCTGGGTGGGCGCGCTACCTCTTACGAAGTGGGCAACGGCGAGGAAGCGGAGTTCATCGACAACTGCCAGCACATTCTGCTGCGCTGCTGCGTCAACCTTGCTGGATTTTTATCAACGGCTGGGGGTGGAGCAGGACATCGCTTTTTCGCGCGAGTTCACGTTCATCGAACCGGGAGGAAGACGGAGCGTGCTGCGGTCCGGGATGCTGCCGGCGCCGGCGCATTTTGCGGAATCGTTTTTGAAGCTGAGTTTTCTGAATTTCAGCGAGAAGGTGGCGGTGGGGCGGGCGATTCGGGCCGTCGGACGTGAGATCCGGCGCACGGATCTCGATCGCATCAGCATGCTCGATTGGCTGAAGGAACAGCGCCAGCCGCCGCGCGCGATCGAGCGCTTCTGGCGGCAGGTGCTGGTGAGCGCGATCAACGAAGAGCTGGATCGCATGGCGGCGGCGCACGGGTTGCAGGTGTTCCGGCTGGGATTTCTGGCGCGCAAGGACGCTTACGAAATGGGCGTGCCTAACGTTCCGCTGGGGCGTCTTTACAGTGGGGACGCTTGGAAGCGGATCGGCAATGTGGAACTGCGTCTGCGGGCGCCGGTGTCGCGGGTGGTGATCGAAGGCGGCGCGGTGCGCGGCGTCATGGCGGGCGAGCAGGAAGTGCGCGGCGATTATTACGTTTGTGCGTTGCCGTTCGAGCGGGTGAACGCGGTGGCGGCTGAGTTGTGTGTGGATGTGAGTGAGTTTGAGCACTCGCCTATCACGGGAATCCATTTGTGGTTTGACCGTCCGGTGACGGATCTGCCGCACGCGACGCTGCTCGATCGCACGATGCAGTGGATGTTCAATAAGCACGAGGGCCGTTATGTGCAACTGGTGGTGAGCGCGTCGCGCAGCCTGAGCGAGATGCCGCGCGCGGAGGTGATCGCGCTGGCGTTGAAGGAACTGGCGGAGTTCTTTCCCGCGGTGCGCGAGGCTAAGCTCGAAAAAGCGCATGTGGTGAAAGAAATTCGCGCGACGTTTTCGGCTAAGCCTGGGCTGGAAGCGCACCGGCCCGGGAATCGGACCAAAGTGGGCAATTTGTTTTTGGCGGGCGACTGGACTAAATCCGGCTGGCCCGCCACTATGGAAGGCGCGGTGCGCAGCGGTTATCTGGCGGCGGAAGCGGTGTCGGCGGCGGCGGGCGCGCCGCAGAAGTTTCTCAAAGCGGATATCGCCTAGCTGTGCGCGCGGGCCTCCGAGCAATGGTATTCTGACATCGCGCGTGTTTCGAGGCCACCATTGCAAGAAGTGGAACAATATAAACGGTGGCAGCGTCCCGCAGGCGCTGAGCGGGAAGGGAGCGCATTCACCGAATTCATATGCATCTGGTACCGACCCAAGAAGAAGTGATCGAGCTTTTGCGGCAGACCGGCGGCCTGCGCAGAGGGCATTTTGAATATCCCAACGGTTTGCACACCGATGAGTATTTGCAGGTTGCGCTGACGATGCGGCACTATCAATCGGCAAAGATTCTGAGTGTGGGACTGAGCCGGCTGATTCGTGCGCACGCGGATCTGCGCGCTCTGATTCCGGAGTTGTCGATTGTGGCGCCGGCTACCGGCGGTTTGCCGGTGGCTTACGGAATGTGCGAAACCCTGCGGTCGCGGCAGGTGTATTGGGCTGAGCCCAACGGCGATAGCGGAAGTATGCGTTTTCGCCAGTTCCTGGAAATCCAGCCCGGCGAAAAGGTGCTACTGGTGGACGATATTCTGCGCACTGGCGCTAAGATGACGGAGATCAAGAAACTGGTGGAAAGCCGCGGCGGCGAGGTGGTGGCGATCGCGGTGCTGATTCATCAGCCGGAGCCGGGCGCGGCCACTTTTGGTACGCTGCCGTTTTATTCGCTGGCCCATTTGGACGCGACCTACTATAAGGATGCGAAGTCGTGCGACCTTTGCGAGAGAGGCGTGCCGGTCGAAAAAACCTGGGTTTAACCGTAGGGGATGAGTCGCGGGACGCGCTGGATTCAGGCATTATGGAGGTAATGACGAATCCGGAGTCTCAGTTTGGGGATTAGCCGGCGCGGCTTTCTGGCAACGCCCGTGGGGCTCGCCGCATCACAGGCGATTCGCG
This sequence comes from Bryobacterales bacterium, assembly GCA_963745995.1. GTDB lineage: Bacteria > Acidobacteriota > Terriglobia > Bryobacterales > Bryobacteraceae > Palsa-187. The sequence continues at coordinate 702,885 of CAVUZF010000002.1, read as the reverse complement.
CAGCCGAGCGGAGGCCGAATGTCATTTTGATCGTCGGGGGGACCTGGCGCGCACAGGCGGTTCCGTGGGCCGGCGATAGGGATGTGTCGGTGCCGAATCTGGCGCGGTTCGCTGCGCAGGGAGTCACATTTTCGCGAGCTTACGCTGCGTATGCACGCGCTGAACGTTCGCGACTGTGTTTGTTTAAGGGCGTGTTTCCGCATACGCTCGCCATGCCGGATGCGCCGGTCGAAGCTGCGCTGGCGGAACCGCCCACGCTGGCGACGGTGCTGCGCGGCGCCGGTTATCGTGCCGCGTCGTTTAACACGCGCCAGGCGGATGAGATTGTCTCTTTCGTTCACTCGCAAAACGACGCGCCGTTTTACGTGGAGTGGTACATGGAGAACGCCGGTAGCGGTTTGATGGAGCGCACGAACCCGGGCGATCTGCATACGCGCGAGAACGTGCCCGCGGAATTGCGAGCGCGCACGCGCGAGGACATGGCGGTGTTTTACGCACGGGCGCGCACGCGCGATCGCGATATCGGCGAGGTGCTGGAGGCGCTGGGGCGCACGCTGCGGGGCAACGACAGCGGATTGAACGATGACACCATCGTTATCTTCACGTCACTGCATGGCGAGCAGTTCGGCTCGCACTCGGGGCAAGGCGACGATTACGTGTATGAGGAAACCGTTCGCATTCCCTTGGCCATTCGCTATCCCCGCGTGCTGAAGGGCGGATCGCAAAACGATATTTTAGTTTCGCAAGTGGATATTATGCCGACGCTGCTGAAATGGTGCGGTGCGGCCATTCCCGCTGTCGTACAGGGACGCGATCTGTCGGCGCTGCTGGCGGGGCAGCCTGGGGAGCGGCCAGACGCGGTCTATGCGGAAGGGCGGCTGGGGCAAAAGGACGAGTGGCGTATGCTGGTCCACGGCTACGACAAGCTGGTAGTGGACAAGAACGAAGACGTGACGTATCTGTTCAATCTGGCGGACGATCCTTATGAGGAGACCAACCTTGCCAACGTCACTGCGGAGCAATTGAAGCGCGATTCGCTGTTGGCGATCGAGCGGCAGTGGGCGAAGAAACTGGGTGACGGGTTGGACGCTTCGGGGCTGAAGAAGCGCTAGGCCATCGTCACAGCTTCAGCAGTCGCATCATGTTGCCGCCGAGAATCATTTCTTTCTGCGCGTCGGGGATTTCGGCCGCGAGGATTGCGTCGATGGTGTCGGGCCAGACGAGCGGGATGTCGGTGCCGTAGACCACTTGCGTGGGGCCCATTTCGGCTACCAGGTGGCGGATGCCTTCGGGGGTGAAGACCATGGAATCGGCGAAGATCTGGTCGTGCATATATTCGCGCGGGTGTTTTTTGTTCACGCACTTGGCGTTCGGGCGGACGTCGCAGGCTACGTCGGTGCGGCCCAAATAAGAAGGCAGATAGCCGCCGGCGTGGGCACCGCAGATTTTCAGGCCGGGGAAGCGGTCGAGCGTGCCGTCGAAGATCAGGTGGGTTAAGAAGAGCCCGGTCTCGAGGGGGTTGCCGATGATGTTACCGAGATCGCCGGAGCCCGCGAATGCGTCTTTTTTCGCTACGTTCTCGGCGTTGTTGGGATGCATGAAGACCATGACTCCCAGGTCCTGCACTTTGGCCCAGAAGGGATCGTACTTGGGAATCGAGAGCGGCTCGCCTGCTACATGGCCGCCGACGGCGACGCCGCGCATTCCTAGATTCTTGACGGCGTGCTCGATTTGTTCCGCCGCTAAATCCGGGAATTGAAGGGCGGGGGACGTGAAGGCTACAAAGCGGTCGGGGTGGGCGGCGCACCATTTCGACAGGCCCTCGTCTTGGACCTGCACGATCTTGGTGGCGAGGTCGCGTTCGGCGCGCGTACCACCAGAAGGTGTTGATGTCGAGCGCCTGCAGGTCGATGCCGCGTTTGTCTAATTCTTGAATGACGATCCGGACCCGAGGGCCCTGCCGCCGCGAGCGAAACGATCGAGGGGGGTGCCTTTCACTACGTCGGCTATTTCGGCGATGCTGGCGTGGGCGTGTGCGTCGACTACTTTTACACGTTTGCCGCCGACGCGAACTTCGCGGCGCGCCACTGTTGCGCTGGCTTGGGGTGCGGCGTTCACAAGGGCGCGGCTGGCGAGAACTGCTCCGGTGACGGTCTGGATGAACTCGCGGCGATTGCGCATGATCTGAGACTTTACCACTATAAGCGGACGCTGCGAAGGCGCAGGGCGTTGCCGACTACCGACACCGAACTGAAGCTCATGGCGGCAGCGGCGATCATGGGGCTGAGCAGGATTCCGAAGAACGGGTACAGGACTCCGGCGGCGAGGGGGACGCCGAGGGAGTTGTAGATGAAGGCCCAGAATAGATTCTGTTTGATGTTGCGCATGGTCGCGCGGCTGAGAGCGCGGGCGCGGACGATGCCGCGCAGGTCGCCCTTGACCAGCGTCACGCCGGCGCTTTGCATGGCGACGTCGGTGCCGGTGCCCATGGCGATTCCTACTTGCGCCTGCGCGAGCGCGGGGGCGTCGTTGATACCGTCTCCGGCCATAGCTACGAAGCGGCCTTCCTGCTGCAGGCGTTGGACGTGAGCGCGTTTGTCTTGCGGCAGGACTTCGGCGATGACTTCGTCGATGCCGAGCGACTTCGCTACCGCTTCGGCGGTGGTGCGGCTGTCGCCGGTGAGCATGACGATGCGGATGCCTTCGGCGTGGAGCTGGCGTATGGCTTCGGGAGTGGTTGCTTTGATGGGGTCGGCTACGCGTGATCGAGCCGGCTAGCCGGCCGTTGACGGCGACGAACATCATGGCAGTCCAGGCCGGTTACATCGACGCTGGAAGTTTCCATCAGTTTGCGATTTCCCAGGATCACTTTCGCGCCGTCGATGGTTCCGCGGACTCCCATTCCCGGGACGGACGCGAAATCGGTTGCGGCCGCCAGCGTTAGGCCGCGCGCTTCGGCGCCTTGCACGATGGCGTTGGCGAGCGGATGTTCGCTGCCGCGTTCTAGACTGGCAGCAAGGCGGAGGACTTCGCGTTCGTCGTGACCGGGGGTGGGATTGATCGCAACCAATTTCGGTTTGCCTTCGGTCAGGGTGCCGGTCTTGTCGACCACTAGAGTGTCGACCTTGCGCAGCAACTCGATGGCTTCGGCATTTTTGAAAAGGATGCCGCTGCTGGCGCCTTTGCCCATAGCCACCATGATCGACATGGGGGTGGCGAGGCCGAGCGCGCAGGGGCAGGCGATGATCATCACTGCCACGGCGTTGACGAGAGCATGGGCCAGGCGAGGCTGCGGTCCGGCTACAGCCCACACTATGAAGGTGATCGCGGACGCGGCGACTACTATGGGTACGAAGTAACCGGCGACTACGTCGGCGAATTTCTGGATGGGCGCGCGGCTGCGCTGGGCTTCGGAGACCATGCGCACGATCTGCGATAAGCAGGGTTTCCGAGCCGACACGATCGGCGCGCATTACTAGTGACCCGGTGCCATTGATGGTGGCGCCGGTGAGGCGCGCGCCCGCGGTTTTCTCGACGGGGATCGGCTCGCCGGAGATCATGGATTCGTCTACGGAACTGGAGCCATCGACGACGACACCATCGACGGGAATCTTTTCGCCGGGGCGGACGCGGAGCTTGTCGCCGACCTTCACTTCGCTCGAGCGGGACGTCCTCTTCAGAGCCGTCTTGGCGAAAACGGCGTGCGGTTTTCGGCGCGAGGCCTAGGAGTGCGCGAATGGCTGCGCCGGTTTGGCTGCGGGCTTTCAGCTCCAAAACTTGGCCTAACAAAACCAGGGTGACGATGACGGCGGCGGCTTCGAAGTATACGATCTGTACGGCCCAGCAGGACGGCGGCCACGCTGTAGAAATAAGCTACGCCGGTGCCGAGTCCGATCAGCGTGAACATGTTGAGGTTGCGCGTGACGATGGATTGCCAGGCGCGCACGAAGAACGGCCATCCGCCCCACAGGACCACGGGAGTGGACAGCGCCATTTCGAAGAACATGGCGTTGCGGTTGTGGTGCATCGTCATGGCAGAGACGAAGACCGGAGCTGTCAGAAACAGGCAAACCCAGAAGCGGCGGCGCATGTCGATCAGTTCGGGGTTCTCGCCTTCGTCGATCGCGGCGACCATGGGCTCGAGCGCCATGCCGCAGATGGGGCAAGTGCCGGGCTTTTCGCGGACGATCTGCGGGTCCATCGGGCAGGTGTACTGTTTGGCGGCGGGGTGCTCGACGGGCGCGGGCTTGGGCGCGAGATAGCGAGACGGATCGGCGCGGAATTTATCGAGGCAGCGGGTGCAGCAGAAGTAGTACGTCTCGCCTCCGTGCGCATGGCTGCCGGCGGCGGTATCCGGATTCACCCGCATGCCGCAGACGGGGTCTTTGAAGGTGACTAGTGGAGCCGCGGGCTTGCCGATCTGAACTAGATTGGGAACCGCGGGACGCATCACGTACTTTTCCGGTTCGGCGCGGAATTTCGTGGCGCAGCCCTTGCCGCAAAAATAGTATGTTTTTCCTGCGTGGGCTTCGCTGCCGGCTGCGGACTCCGGCTGCACTTCCATTCCACAGACTGGATCTTTCATTTCGCGTCGGGGTCAGGCAGCTTCTCGCCGGGGCGCAGCAGGGTGGGAGGCTTTCGGGTGGGCTTCGCGTCCTTCTTGTCTTCCTTATCCTCGGCTTTGCGTTCGGCGGGCGTCATGGTGGCGCGGCGCTCTTCCTTCTCCTTCTTTTCCTTGGCGACGACGGCGGCGGCGCGTCCGGGAAGGTCGGCTTCGTTTAGCTCCAGGCTATCCTGGGTGGTTTCGATGGCGTCAGTCAGTACGAATTCGTAGCGCGCGAAATCTTTGGGTTTCGAATCCCGGATCTTTTCGAGGCGCGCCACCATGTCTTTTTCGGCGGCGGTCAGCGCGGTGATGCCGATGTCGATTTTCAATTTGCGGCGCAGGGCGTCGTCGGCGACGGTGTCCATGGCTTCGACGATGTGGCCGTAATCTTCGAGCAGATCGTGAATGAAAGCGGCGCGGCCGGGCTTGGTGCTGGCGATCATTTGCTCGATTTCGTCGAGGCGCAGCAGGGCCCATTTGGAATACAGTTTCAGACGCTCGTTGGGTTCCTGCACTTCGCGCAATTGATCGGCTTCGTCGGGCGTCAGGAAATCGCGTTGCTGCGCCGCCAGCGGAAGCGCCAGCAGCATGAGGACGATGGCTTGTCGCATGGGCCCGTGTCTCCTTCTATTTTTTCTTTTTCGCCATGATGTCTTGGAGTAGATCATCGTGGATCGCGGCCACACGATCGCGCAGCTTTTCGGCGGCGGCGCGGTCCTCGAAGCTCATGGACTCGGCCAGGCCTTCGATGCGGCGCAGAAGCTGGCGTGTCGAGAGTTCGGCGCGTTTGAAAAATTTGGGGTCGCGACGGGCTTCTTTGCCGGACTGCTGCAATGAGTCGTAGGCGAGTTCGACGGCGGCGCCCACTTCCGTCAGCGAATTCTGCGTCTTTTCAAGATCGCTCGATTGATAAGCGCTGCGCGCCGAATCGAGGGCAGCGCCGGCATAATCCATGGCCAACTGGCTGCGGCGCTCGGGATTCGGTTCCTGCTGAATAGATGCCAGATCCACGGCGCACAAGTTGGCCGTCAAAAGCGTGAACAGAACCGCGCACGACCCCCACATCGCTATTGCTTCCTCAATTCGGCTTCGAGGATACGGACCCGTTGCCGCGCCTGAAATTCCTGATCCGGAAATTTCCCCTTACTGATCGCTAGGAATTTATTGTAATTCTCGACGGCCTCGGGGCGCTGGCGCAGGCGGTCATGCGAGAGCGCGCGGAAGAACAGGCTGCCCGGATTTTCGGCGCCGAGCGCGCGGATGCGATCGAAGGCGGCGAGGGCTTGCGGATACTGTTCGCCCAGGACCAGGGCGGCGGAGAGCTCATTCCAGGCGTCTCCGGCAGAGGGCTTTAGGCGAGTGGCGGCGTTGAACTGGTCGGCCGCTTCCATGAACTTTCGTTGATCGCGCAGCAGTTTGCCGTAGAACATGCGCAAATCGAAATCATTGGGTGAGGTTTGCAGGGCGGGCAGCAGTACGGCCTGCGCTTTATCCATTTGTTTGTTTTGCGCGTAGGCTTGCGCTAGCTCGATGCGGCGCGTGTCGGTGGGCATTTTTTCCATCACAGCTTGGAGGGCTTGGATGGCTTCCGCGGTTTCACCTTTCTCCGTGAGCAGGACGCCGAGGCGCTCGAGCGCTTCCGGATTGTCGGGGAACAAGCGATAGAAGGTGATGGCTTCAGCGGTGCGTCCCGTCGATTCATAAAGCTGGGCGAGAGCGACGAAGCCGGCACGATAAGAGCGATCGAGCACAAAGGCTTGCTGCACGTGCGGGGCGGCGTCATCGGCGCGTTTTTGACGGATGAGGGAGGTGGCCAGTCCGGACTCGGCCGCGGCGGAGCGGGGATCGAGGAGTAGAGCGCTGCGATAGGCGGCTTCGGCTTCTGGGAAATGGCTGGTGTTCAACAGCGCCTGCGCTAAGCCGAGCGCGGGGCGGAACTCTTTGGGCTTTTGCTCGGCGGCGGCTTTGAAGTGCGGGATGGCGCCGGCCGGGTCGTTGGTACGCAGCAACGACAGTCCTAGATTTAGATCGGCTTCGTAGAGGCCGGGATGCAAGTCGAGGGCTGTCTGGTATTGCGGAATGGCGTCGCGATCGCGGCCTAGCAAGCTATAGGTCAGGGCTAATTGAAAGTGCGCCGTGTAGTCTTTGGGATAGGCGGCGGCGGCCTGGGTGAAGAGTTCAATCGCGCGGTCGTACTGCTTGGCGTCAAGCGCCTTGTTGCCGTCCTCGAGTACGTTCGCGGATTGCGCCAGCAGCGCCAGGAACAGGAACCACATACACCTGTCTTGATTCTACTTCGTCTGCAGTGGACTCTATTCCTTCGGTCCTCCCGGCGATGCAAACCCAATACGGCGCTTGGGTTGGTCGGGAACCGGTTCGATGAGCCGTTCAATATAATCGTAAATCTGCTGGATGTGTGCGCCGTGCTCTTGTTGGGTCCGCTCAACATCCTCAAGTTTGCGGGCCAGGTCCTTATGGGTGGCCAGGTACTCTCGCAGGCGAACAAAGGCGCGAATGATCAGAATGTTTAACGCGACCGCACGTTTACTGGTGAGTACCGACGAAAGCATGGCGACGCCATGTTCCGTGAAAGCATACGGTGGGCGGCGAAGCCCCATTTTTGCGCCAGGATTGGAAGTCACAATTTGTGACCTCCAATTTTGCAACTCCTCGCGGTTCAACTGAAACATGAAAATCTTCCGGGAACCTGTCGAGGTTACGGCGCACTGCTTGGTTGAGGATTTTAGTGGGAACCTGATAAAGCTTGGCCAGGTCCGCATCGAGCATGACTTTGTACCCGCGAATAAGGTAAATCTTGCGTTCGATGAATTCGACTGGGATTACCTGAACTCCCGGTGATGGTTTCTTGGTCATTGAATGTGCGAAATCTTGATTCTACTTCGTCAGGTAGACGGTGAAGCGCGTGGCGTCGCGGAAGCCTAAGCGGCGGTAGAGTGCATAGCCGGCCTCCGTCGATTGCAGGACCACGCGCTCGATGCCGGTGCGGCGCTGCATTTCGGCGACGACGGTGCGCACGGTGGCTTCGCCGTACCCTAGGCGGCGGTAGTTGGGATGGGTGGCTAGCGAGTACACACCGAGGACGTCGGCGGCGGCGACGATGGCGCAGATCGCAACCACGCGGCCTTCGGCGCGGGCGATGAAACCTTGATAATCGCCGTGCCAGGCGTGGTCCTGTCCGTAGACGGCTTGGGCGATGCCGAAGGGGATTTCGAAACAAATGGAGGTGATTTCGGTGAAGGCTTTTTGGGAAGCGGCGTCGCTGACGGGTTGGACGTCGATGGGGGGCAGGGAAGCGGTGGGCGGCAGGAGAGCCGGGGCGATCATGCCGGGGGGATGCGAGATGGCGCGCAATCCGAAATCGCCCAAGACCTGGCGGGCGCGGCGGCGGGTGGCCTGGTCGAGCAAGTCTTCGCAGACCCATAGCGACCAGCGCGGCGTTTTGTGTTTGAAGTAGTGCGCGAATTCGACCAGGCGCTGCTCCAGCGTCAGGCCTGCGTGGGAGACACGGCCGTCCATCATGGCGATGTTGAAGACGCCGTAATCCAGGCCCGAATACATGGCGATGCCGCCGGGCAGGGACGCGGTTTCGCCGGTGCCGGTGGCGTAGCCGAAGAAGCGCATGGCGGCGCGCAGGTTTTCGTTGACGGTTTGGAAGTCGCTCATGTGGTCACAGGAGGGTCATGGGGTCAACGTCGATGATTAAGGAAGTCGGATTCCATTTTTCGGCGGTGGCGAAGCGGCGGAGGTCGCCTAGGACTTGGTTCAGGCGCTTGCGAGTGGCGGCTTTGAGCAGCATTTGGAAGCGGTACTCGTTTTTGATGCGTGCCATGGCGGCGGCTGCTGGTCCCATGACGCGGATACCTTCGGGGGCGGGTTGCAGCACGCGTCCGAGCGCGGTGCTGCGCGAGAGCGCTTCTTCTTCGTCGCGGCCCTGAATAATGATGTTCGCCAATGCGGCGAAGGGTGGGTAGTTGAGGGCGCGGCGGAAGTGGATTTCTTTTTCGTAGAAGGCTTGGTAATCCTGGGCGGCGGCACATTGGATGGCGTAGTGATCCGGATTGATGGTTTGGATCAGCACGATTCCGGGAGTTTCGCCGCGGCCGGCGCGTCCTCCGGCTTGTGTTAGTAACTGGAAGGTGCGTTCGGCGGCGCGGAAATCGGGGAGGCCGAGGCCGACGTCGGCGCTGACGATGCCGACTAGAGTCACGTTGGGGATGTCATGGCCTTTGGCGATCATCTGGGTACCGACTAGGATGTCGTAGTCGCCATCGCGGAATCCGGCGAGGATGATTTCGTAGTCGCGCTTGCCGTTGATGGCGTCACGATCGAGGCGGGCGATTCGGGCTTTGGGGAATGCGCCATTCAATTCGGCTTCGACGCGCTCGGAGCCCAGGCCCATGAACTGGATGTATTCGCTATCGCATTTAGGGCAGCGCTCGGGGACGCGCTCGGAATAATTGCAATAGTGGCATAACATGCGGCGGTCGCGGCGGTGATAGGTGAGCGTGACGGAGCAGTTGGCGCACTCGACGCGTTCGCCGCAGGCGCGGCAGGCTACGAAACTGGAGAAGCCGCGGCGGTTGAGCAGCAGCATGGATTGCTCGCCGTTGGCGAGGCGCGCGGTGACGGCGTCGATCAGGGCGCGGGAGAAGGTGGCGTGTTTGCGGGTTTCGAGGAACTCCTGGCGCATGTCGATCAATTCGACTTGCGGCATGGGGCGGCGCTCGATGCGCTGCGGTAGTTCGAGGAGCGTGTACTTGCCGGACTCGGTGTTGTAGCGGGATTCTAGACTCGGCGTCGCGGAACCCAGCACCACGACGGCGCCTGCTTGGTGCGCTCGCATGACCGCTACGTCGCGGCCGTGATAGCGCGGGGTTTCCTGTTGCTTGTAGCTTTGGTCGTGTTCTTCGTCGACGATGATCAGTCCTAGATTACTGACAGGGGCGAAGACGCCGGAGCGGGTCGCGACGACCACTGCGGCTTCGCCGGAGCGGATGCGGCGCCATTCCTGGGCGCGTTCGCTGTCGTTGAAGGCCGAGTGCAGGATCGCTACGCGTTTGGGGAAGCGCTGGTAGAACTGGCCTGCTACGGCGGGAGTCAGGCCGATTTCGGGGACCAGCATTAACGCGCTGCGGCCTAACGCGAGAGCCGCTTCAATGGCGTTCAGATACACTTCGGTTTTGCCGGAGCCGGTGACGCCTTGCAACAGGAAGGTGCGGTATTGTATGCGGTCTAGCGCGGTGCGGATGCAATCGAAGGCGGCTTGCTGCTGCGGATTCAGGGCGTGCGGGGTGCGAATGGGGCCGTGGTTTTCGGCCATGGCTTCTACGGTGAGGCGCACCAATTGCTTGCGCGCCAAGGAACGGGCGGCGGTGCTGGCTTTGGCTACGAAGGCTTCGACTTCTCCCAAGTTGTGGGAGCCGGGATGCAGTTCCAGATACGAAAGCAGTTCGCGCTCGGCTTTGGGAAGCTTCTCCGCACGGGCTAGGAATTCGATGCGGAGGCGCTCGGCGGAGGCGCGCAGAGGGTCGCGCTCGGCGGCTACGTCTTCGGCTTCTACGAATCCTTTCTTTTCAAGAGATTTCAATACTGCTGCGCCGTTTTGGATTTTCTGCTTTAGATACGATGCCGAGAGCGGGCGTGCGTCCAGCATGCGGAGCGCTGTGGCTGCGGGATCGTCGGCCTCGTCGGAGCCGAGGTGCAAGCTGGCGGGCTACGTCGCGTCCTGACTTCGTTAGCGAGTACATTTTGCCGCGGCGGATTTCGCCGGCTAAGGGCGTCATGGCGCGCAGGGTTTCGCCTAGGGGGGCGCAGTAGAAGTCGGCGATCCACTTGCCTAGTTGGAGTAATTCGGCGTCGAGGGCTGGTTCTTCGTCGAGCAAGCGAAGGATATCGCGCAGGGCGCCCTTGGGAGGGTCGGAGTGCGTTTTTATCACTAGGCCGGTTAGGGTGCGAGTACCGAAGGGCGCTAGGACGCGGCAGCCGGGCTGCACGCGGTGGCGCAGGGTTTCGGGCATGCCGTAGGTGAACGACTGGTCGAGCGGCACCGGCAGGCTGACGTCGCAATAAAGGGGATTGACGGGCATGGAGGGGCGCTCTTAATAATGTCGCATGCGAGCCAACGTGGACGTTGGCTGCGGGCCGGGAGGCCCGCCCTACCTGTTATAATCAACTTCTTGTGGAGGCGTTTGAAACATGCGACTTGCGGTGATTGGTTTACTGGCGTTGGGCGGCTTGGTATGGGCGGCGGATCTCAAAGACACTTACCCCAGTCTTAAAGATGCGTTCGAAAAGAAGGACTACGCTCAGGTAAAGGCGTTAGCGGCGGAGACCTCTAAGGAGGCGCAAGAACTCGCCAAGGAAGCGCAACCTAGCGATGCTGGTCAGGTAGACGCGTGGAAAGGACGACAGCAGTTCGCTAAGGACGCTCAGGAGTATGCGGAATATGCGCTCGCGGTTTCCGCCAGCCAGGCTAGCGATCCGGCGGTCACCATCGAATTGACGGACGCGCTGATTGCGCAGAATCCCAAGAGCGACCAGATCGATACGGCGGCTCCGCAATATCTGGCGGCGCTGGGCAAGCAGGGTGCGGCGAAGGCGGCGGCTGGAGCTAACAAGATCCTGGTAGGACGCCCGGAAAATGAATACGCGCTCGATGCGGCTGCCAGGAACTGGAGCTCGCCGGGTCCGGCACTGGCGGCGGCGAACAAGCTGGTAGGGGTTCTAGGCAGAAAGAAAAAGCCGGAAAGCATGAGTGAGTCGGACTGGCAGAAGACCAAGAACGACATGCTGGGGAGCGCCTACGTGTCGGCGGGTGTACTGCAGGCGGGTGCGAGCCGTTGGGCGGATGCCGATCGTGACCTCAAGGCGGCGCTTCCCTTGGTCGGCGGCAATTCCACCATGCTGAGTTATGCCTACTACTATCTGGGGGTTTCTAACTATCAGATGGGCAAGCTGACGGCGGACAAGTCCAAGATGCTGGCGGGGGTCCAATACACCGAGAAGGCAGTGTCGACGGGCGGCCCGATGCAGGGGCAGGCTTCGAATAACGCGCAGATTATGAAGCGGGAGATGGCGGGCGGGCGCTAAGAGGCTTTGCGACAAACTGGCTCTCCTAAGGGACACATCGTCTCAGCCACTTTGGCGAAGTTGTTGAAGGCACGCTACTGCTGACTGGCACGCGGGCTGCATTGTAAGGCGCGTGTCAGCTTTACAGTCCATTTTCCCGATAGATCACGCGGCCGGGGTGGAGGCACCCACCGTTGCGATCTTTTCCTTTGTGCCAGCAGGCGGTTCGGTGCGCCGCCGGAACCATTGCCGTAAGGTGGTCAGAAAGATCTCCGAAGCCGTGGGAGTTTGCCTGACGGCGGAGGGAGACGGCCGGGCCGTCCTGCTGGCAGATTTTTCAGGCACCGAAATGGCATCGGAGGCGTTTGTCACGTGCCTGGATCTGGCGGATGCGAGCGCACACGAGGCTCGTGAGGCGCTGAAGATGTCGGAAGCGGCGTTTGTGGTGGCGACCAGCGATGCGGCTTCTATCGAGGACGCGCGCGCTCAGGCGGCCTGGGTGCTGCCCACGCTGCGCGGTCAGGGACAGGATGTGGCTTGCGGATTATTGCTAGTGCCGGTGCTGGGCGGACTCCCGCCGGCTGAGGCTGAGAAACGGATCGGGCTGCCGCTGTGCGGCGTTCTCAAGACCGCAAACCAAGTGGCACGAGTGGCGCGCTGTATTGCCTGCTCGATTAACTTGGCTGGTGCGCTGTTGTCTTTGCGGCTGAGTTCTTCCGACAGAATGATGGCGTCGGCCAGATCTTTCATGGGGCGGCGCAGGCGGCGGCTCTCGTTGCGCATGCGCAGGTACGCTTCTTCCTCCGATAAAGCATGGCGCTTCTGCAGAATGCCTTTGGCGCGTTCGACAGATTTGCGCGTCTCGAGCTGCCGCTTCATCTCGGCGGTTTCCTCAGACAAGCGCGCGTTCTCTTCTTCGAGCAAGCTCTTGGCGATGGCGCTGCCCATCTGCTCGCCGATGAAGGAAATGGTGGCGATCTCTTCGGGCTCGTGCTCGTGCTTATCGCGATGATGAATGTTGATGACGCCGATGGCTTTGCCTTTGTTGATCACGGGCACGGACAAGAAGGCCTGATACGTGTCTTCGACCAGGGTCGGGAAGATCTTGGAGCGCGGGTCGGCCGCTGCTTTCGAACTTAAAGCCACTGGCGACTGATGTTCAGCCACCCAGCCGGTGACACCTTCCCCCATCTTTACGCGCAGATTTCCCAAGTCAGAAATGTGCGGCAGCAGCGAAGCGCGCAGCACGAATTCGCCGCTTTCCGATTCCGCAAGATACACCAGGCAGGCATCGCAACTGGTCACCCGTGCCGCCAGTCCGACAATTTCGCCCAGCATCTCGTCTAAGGACAACGGGGAACTGACAATCCCACTGACACGGTGCAGTACCGATGCACTCGAACTCTCCGAACCCATCTCAGTTACCACCATGACTTGAGCGTAAGGCGTCGACGGGCTGGGGTCCAATCAAAACTTTTGATCGGGTGGATTCGTGCGTAGTGGATTGACACATAAAGATTTCATCAGTGGGCATTTTTTGACCGGGCATTCCGGGGCGGGGTCGCATATAATCAAGGCTGTATGAGACAAGCATGGGTGGCGTCCCGCGCCGGCGACAAAATTCGTACACAGATCCATTATGCCCGACAAGGGCGTATCACCGAAGAAATGGAGTATGTAGCCCGCCGGGAGCGCATGGACGCCGAGACGGTCCGCGCTGAAGTCGCCCGGGGCCGCATGATCATCCCTGCTAATATCAACCACACCAATCTGGAGCCGATGTGCATCGGCGTCGAGTCGGTGTGCAAGATCAACGCCAATATAGGAAACTCATCGACCACTTCGGATATTAACGGTGAAGTCGAGAAGCTGCGCTACTCGATCAAGTACGGCGCCGATACGGTGATGGATCTCTCGACCGGGCGGCGACATTCCGCGCATCCGCAAAGCCATCATTCAGGAATCGCCGGTGCCGATCGGGACGGTGCCGATTTACGAAGCGCTGGCGCGCGTGCGCCGCGTCGAGGACTTGAACATCCAGGTGATGCTCGAGGTGATCGAAGAACAAGCCCAGCAGGGTGTCGATTACATGACGATCCATGCGGGCGTACTAGTACAGTACATTCCGCTGACAACTCGCCGCGTGACCGGCATCGTCAGCCGCGGCGGGGCGATTCTGGCGGAGTGGATGGTGAAGAACCATAAGCAGAATCTGCTGTACGAATACTTCGAAGACATCTGCAAGATTTTCCAGAAGTACGACGTTAGTTTCTCGCTGGGCGACGGGCTGCGTCCGGGATCGCTGGCGGACGCTAGCGACGCGGCGCAATTTGCGGAATTAAAGACGCTGGGCGAGTTGACGCAGATCGCCTGGAAGCATGATGTGCAGGTAATGGTCGAAGGTCCGGGGCACATTCCGCTGGACCAGATCCAGATGCAGGTGGAGAAAGAAAGGGAGTTGTGCTTCGAGGCGCCGTTCTACACGCTGGGTCCGTTGGTGACGGATTTCGCGCCGGGTTACGATCACATTACATCGGCCATCGGAGCGGCCATGATCGGCTGGCATGGCGCGTCCATGTTGTGCTACGTGACGCCTAAGGAACATCTGGGATTGCCGAATCTGGAAGACGTGAAGCAGGGGCTGATCGCGTACAAGATCGCCGCGCACGCTGCCGATATCGCGCGGCACCGTCCGGGCGCTCGCGATCGCGACGATGCGCTGTCGCGCGCGCGTTTCGCTTTCGATTGGAACAAGCAGTTCGAGTTGTCGCTCGATCCCGAGACGGCGCGTGCTTATCACGACGAGACGCTGCCGGAAGAGGGTTTCAAGGATGCGGCGTTCTGCTCGATGTGCGGGCCGAAGTTCTGCTCGATGAATCACTCGGTGAAGACGCAGGAGTTTACGGAGGCCGACGCGGAAGCCGTGCTCACGCAGATCGCAACAGCGCCGCACTAAACGCTTATGGAAGTGGATCGCAAGGCTCTCATTGCCGATCTAGGCGGGGAAGCTAAAGTGGCTTCGATGAACTCGGAAGCCAAGGCCGACGCGCTTGAAGACTTCCTGATGCAGCATCTGAACGAAACCGGCGGCGGGGCTGCGGGCAAGTATCCGACCATGGCGGAGGTGGAAGCGCAGATCGAAACGCGCCGCCATCGCCGCGGGGTGGGGAACTTGTTTCTCTCGCACGGCGGCAATGTGAAACGGCTGCCCGCGATGCCGGCTCAGCCAACGCTCGCGGATTTCTTCAAGCTGCGCTTCAAAGTGACGTCGAACCACGTGCTGCAGAGCGCGAATCTGGCGATGAAGAATGGCATGTCCGGAGGAGATCGTACTCGCTTGCCTGCTCCACGACACTGCGCAGGAACTGATCAAGGTGGATCATGGCTGGTGGAGCGCGCAGCTTTACGAGCCGTATGTTTCCGAGAAAGTTGCGTTCGCGATCCGCTATCATCAGGCGCTGCGCTTCTATGCGGACAAGTCGGTGGGGTATGAATATCCCGACTTGTACCGGGTGTCTGTTTGGTGAAGACTACAAGCCGGAACCTTACATTGAAGCCGCGTATCAGATGGTGCGCAATCACAAGTGGTATATGGACGCGCGCATGGTGACGGTAAACGATTTGTATTCGTTCGAGCCCGGTGTGAATCCGCAGATCGAGCAATTCAGCGACATCATCGGACGCCACTTCAAGCAGCCGAAAGAGGGACTTGGGTTTGATAACAGTCCGGTGGCGCATATCTGGCGCTCAATCGCTTCGCCTGACCCCCCGCTTTAGTGCGTCATTGAATACATGATGTAGTTGACGCCGATGCGGATTCCCAGCGCGGAAAAGCGCTCTTCGTAGCGCGGGTCGTCTGCGAACTCCCAGGAATCGCCTACATCTGAGTTGACGGTCATGGCGACTAGAATGCGCCCCTTGGCGTCGGAAATTGCGCGCCACTGCGCGGGACAGCCTTGACATTTCTCGTACGATCCGGTTTCGAGATAGCGCGCGCCGGGGACTTGATAGCGGTTTTCCAAATCGTAAACCGAGTGAAAAATGGGCGACTCGTTATTGAGATCGAGCGGGATCAGATCGGGGAACACGCGGCTCATGCTGGCTTCGAAGGTCTGCCATTGGGTGGGGCCCCAGAAATCGTCAACCATGAGGAATCCGCCGCGCAGAATGAAATCGCGCAGCTTGACGGCTTGGGCGTCGGTGAGGTCCCATTGGCCTACCTGGACGGCGTAAAGAAACGGAAAGTTGTAGACGTCGTCGTCGTCGTCGAGATTCACCGGTTGCTCGACGGAGCGCGCGTCGATGCGGGTTAAGCGCCGCAGAGCACGCAGAAAATGGCGGTCGGCGCGCGGATAATCCTGGGTCCAGATGGAGCGGCCTTCCTGCCAGCTATTGACGGTGAAGCCTCCGAATCCGAAGCCGCCCTGGCCGGTGTAGGGCGGATACATCAGGCGCGCGAACATGAATTCGGCGGGGTGCTGGTAATCGGGGGGGACGGGGAAATCGTTGTACTCGATGCCGGGATACTCGCGGAAAGTTCGCTGGAACGCAGCCATGCTGCCGAGGAAGACCAACATGCCTCCCGCCAACAGCCACAGCTTCTTCGACATCCTCACGCGCTATCCAATCAAGCGTAGCAAATGCCGTGAGGAGCCCGAATAAGCCGTTTGATATACTTAGCGGCTGAAAGAGGTCGGGAATATGCGTCTTCACGTGGTTGCGGGCTGGATGGTTGTAGGTTCGGCGATGGCTTGGGCGGCTCCTTGCGAGAGTCTGACGTCGCTGGCGCTGCCGCACGCGACGATTCTTTGGGCGAAGCCGGTTGCGGCAGGGGAGTTCACGCTGCCGACGCCCGGACGGGGTGCGAATCCGCAATGCGGCGTTCAAAAATCTGCCGGCGTTTTGCCGCGTGGCGGCGTCGCTCAAGCCGGCTAGCGATTCCGATATCCGCATCGAAGTGTGGCTGCCGATGGCGGGCTGGAATGGGAAACTGCAATCGGTGGGCAACGGCGCTTGGGCAGGCAGCATCAGCTACCCTGCGCTGGCGACGGCGCTGGCGGCCGGGTATGCGGCGGCTAGCACGGACACGGGTCACGAAGGCAACAATCCTGACTTCATCGTCGGGCATCCGGATAAGCTGGCTGATTTCGTCTATCGCAGCGTGCATGAGATGACGGTGGCGGCCAAGGGCGTCGTCAATGGGTTCTATGGCAGTGCGCCTAAGTATTCGTACTGGAACGGTTGTTCCACTGGCGGGCGCCAGGCGTTCACGGAGGCGCAGCGTTATCCGGACGATTATGACGGCATCATCGCCGGCGCGCCCGCGGCTTATGTGACGCGCTTGCAGGGCGTACAGGTATGGATTTCGCAGCAGGCCAATCGGAATCCGAGCAGTCTGATTCCGGCGGAGAAATTTTCGCTGATTCACAATGCGGTGCTGGCGGCGTGCGATGGGCTCGACGGGGTTAAGGACGGCGTGCTGGAAAACCCTACGAAATGCAAGTTCGATCCGCAGGTGTTGGCGTGTAAAGAAGGGGACGGTCCCAACTGTCTGAATGCCGAGCAGGTGCAGACCGCGCGCATGCTGTACTCGGCGGATTGGTGCGCATTGCTAGTTCGAGCGCGCAACGGAACGCTTGGACTCTTTTCCCTGGCATCGAGCCGGGGAGTGAGCTGGGTTGGAATACGCTGGCCAGTCCCAAACCGATGTCTCTGGCAGTCGAGATGTACAAATACGCGGCTTTCAACGGGAACTGGGATCTGAAGGACTTCAAAGTCGACGACATTATGCGCTTTGAAAAGGAAAAAGGTCCGGCGGTGAATTCGGTTGATCCCAACTTGAATCCATTCTTCGCGCACAATGGCAAGCTGCTGATGTACCACGGGTGGGCCGATCCGGGGGTGCCTCCGCAAGGCACTGTCAACTATTTCAACAACGTGCGCGAGACGGTCGGCGCGAAGGCTTCCGAGGATATGAGGCTGTTTATGGTCCCCGGTATGGGACACTGCCGCGGCGGCGACGGCACCGACCAATTCGACGCCGTCAAGGCACTGGAGCAATGGGTAGAGAAATCCAAAGCTCCTGAGCGCATTGAGGCTTCGCGTGTCCGCAACGGCAAAGTGGATCGCACTCGTCCGCTGTGTGCGTATCCGAAAGTCGCTGTCTACAACGGCACGGGCAGCACTGACGAGAGCGCGAACTTCAGTTGCCAGTAGTGTAGAGCATAGACGACGATTAGAGAGCGACTTTTAGGCGCGTTCAAAACAAAGGCAAACGGCGGCTCATCGTTCGGAGAGATCAGTACTTGTCTCAAATCTTGTGCAACCGCCTGAGGGCGGTAATGCGTCGTGCTTACTGCAATGGAAATATAGGCATCGACTTCATCGTGGATCTGTGCGATCAGGCGATTCACGAGCACCGTAGCTTGAGAATTTGCCTGATCGCAATTTACCGCACAGGCCGCGGCTAATTGTTGCTCGGCCAGTGAACTTGTCAGGCGAGCGCTTATTTGTCGCTGTAAGTCTGCAATGCGTTCCCGGCTTTGCTCTCGCAGTTGAGTGTCTAGTTGATTCGAAGATTGCGAAAAAACACATAGCTGCGACGCAGCCAATAGGATGGCGAAATGCGCCGGCTTCATTTCTGTACTCTGCGAGCAGGACGTACTAACTACTTGCCCACCATGTGAACCACGTCGCGGTTGTTTTCCGCACAGATGAACTCGCGGATTTCCTCGCCGGCCGCGAGGTCGGCGACCTGCTTGAAGGTCCACGGCTGCGCCAGCACGCCGGGGTCGTCCACGGTGACGGTCTTTTCGAGGTGCCCGAAGTCGGGCCGCCGGTAGCGCTCGATGACGTGCAGTTTATCGGAATGCGGATGCGCGGGTTGATCCAGCCACACGCCCGGGTTGAAGGTGACGCGGTCGACCACCAGCGTGTCATCTTCCCAGTGGCCGATGGAGTCGCCGTACCACAGGTCCGTGTCGGGCTCCTTGGGATGGGCGCTGCGGTCCAGATGAATTTGATGGAAGCCGGGGCTCTCGTCATCCGAGATCACCACCACGAATTGTTTGGTCTGCGCCAATTCGAAGAGCGGGCCGAGGCGCGTCACGGGCGAGGGCAGGCAGTGGGCCTGCGGGCTATCGATAGCGTTGTTATCGAGTCGCTGCTTGGCGGTCGCCGCTGCGCCCGGGAGCCAGTCTGCTTTGCCGGGGTCCGTCGTCACCGGAGACCACCAGACACCGGAGAGGTCGGGCTTGCCGTCGACGGTTCGGGGCGTGGGGCCGGAGGGCGGGTTGTGGCGCTTGCGGTCGGCTGCAATCGCCAAGCCGTCTTCGCCCAGGGTGCTCAGCTGCGTGCCTTCTTCGAGCTTGATGTTCAACTCCAGGGTGTTCGCGGCTGCTACTGTCACGCCCTTTTGCTCGAAGGCCTTCACTCCGGGGACCGCCACGGAAATATCATAGGTACCCGGCGCGACATCGGGAATGGTGTATTTGCCGCCGGCTTTGCTCACGCCTTTGACGACGGTCCCGGTTTGCGCGTTCTTGGCTTGCACGGTGGCGTCCGTTTGCAATCCCCCGAAGGGATCGCGAACCACGCCCGAGATGGCGCCGGCGGACTGGCCGAAGCATGCTGTGTTACGAAAAAAACGATGACGGAAACGACAATGAAGTAGCGCATAAACTTGCTCACCAGTATACGACGCGCGGCGAGGGCTGGGCACTTCATTCCAAATCCTTCTCGGGCACGGCGCCGGTGTCGAGAAAATGGGTAAGGCGCGCATGCGCCCGCATCATCTCTCTTCTGGCAAACGACAGCTCGCGGTAGACGTTGTTGATGCGCTGCGTGCCGTCGGGTTGGGGAACAGAACTGGGGATATCGCCCATGATGGCGTGGAACGCGTCGGTCGCTAAATGCGCTCGCGCGGTGGCTTCTTGCAACTCGCGCTGCAAGCGGGCGAGGCTATCCTCCGCGGTCGAAGGTCGGCTGCTTCGTCCCCAGGCGGTTCGCGCAGTCTGAACAGACTGGCATGCCGCGATCGAATAATCCGGTCTCCGATTTACAGTAACCGCACCGCGCCACAATGACTCTTTCAGCCTAAAGTAATTTACTTAAGTTTCGACCCAAATGTCAAACGGCGTGGCCTGCCTAATGCCGGATTCTCAGGGAGATAGCGCTTATTTTAGCCCTTGCAGAAGAGCGAATTCCATGCGACAATAGCCGGAGTTTTGACGCATGGATCATGGCTGGGGATTAGCCGGAGGGGCTCTCAGCTTACCGCTATGCGTTCAGAATGAGCGATTGATTCATTCGTCCCGGCTTGCCGGGAATGGAACAGGAGATTCACGTAGTGAGAGAAAAAGGTGTAGTGAAATGGTTTAACGCCGCTAAGGGTTATGGATTTATCCAGCGCTCCAGCGGCGAAGATGTATTTGTCCACTTCTCGGCTGTTCAGATGTCCGGTTACCGGACTTTGGAGGAGGGCTCCGAGGTGGAATTTGAGGTGAAGACCGGGCCGAAAGGGCTGCAGGCCGAGAACGTCAATCGCCCCTAACGCTCTCCGCCGAGCGCCAGGTTTCTACAATTTAATGAGAGGGCCCCGCTACTCGGGGCCTTTTCTATTTTTGCCACTGCAATACTCCGCTACAATGGCGGCATGCCGTCCGCGCGGTCTCCTAAAACCCGCAAGCCTCCCGCTCCACTTGACCGTCGAAGGGCTGCTGGCTTATTCGGCGCGCGTCCTGGGCGCTCGCGCGCAGACGACGTCCGAGCTGCGCCAGAAGTTGACGCGGCGCGCGGCGGAGCGGAGCGATGTCGACGAGGTTATCCGCCGGTTGAAAGAGAACGGCTACTTAAACGACCAGCGCTTCGCGGAATCCTTCGCAAATTGGCGGCGCGACAATGAGGGCTTCGGGAAGACCAGGGTTGTGCGCGATCTGATGGCACGCCGGGTGGCGCCAGAGCTGGCTAAGAAAGCGGCCGAGACTGCTTACTCGGGCTCCGATGAAACCGCTTTGATCGAGCAGTTTCTCCAGCGGAAATTTCGCGGCAAGAATTTGGGCGCGCTGCTGCAGGAGGAAAAGCATTTGGCGTCCGCCTTCCGCCGCCTGCGCACCGCTGGTTTTAGCGCGGGCGGCTCCATCAAGGTTCTCAAGCGCTACGCCGCGGAGGCGGAGCGCTTAGAAGAAATCGACGAAGAAGAAACGTCCGAATAGGTTGGGGCCGCCGCTAGAACTTCACCTTCGGCGCTTCTCTTGCTGCGCCTTCGGCCTTGAAGTAAGCGTCGTTGCGATGGAAGCCGAACATTGAAGCAGCGATGTTCTTGGGGAAGATTTCGATGTCGGTGTTGTACTGCTGGATCACTTCGTTGTACTTGCGGCGCTCGACAGCAATGCGATTTTCGGTGCCGGCCAGTTCATCCTGCAAGCGCAGGAAGTTTTCGTTGGACTTCAGGTTGGGATAATTTTCTACTACTACCAGCAAGCGTGAGAGGGCCGAATCGATCTGGCCGTTGGCTGCGATCTTCTCGGCCGGCGTTTTCGCGCCACCCAGGGCCGCGCGCGCGTCCGCTACCGATTGAATCACGGCCTTTTCCTGCGAGGCGAAACCTTTCACGGTCTCGACCAGGTTCGGGATCAAATCGGCGCGGCGCTGCAACGCCACGTCGACCTGCGCCCAGGCGCCGTCGACAGCATTCTTCTCGGTCACTAGTTCGTTGCGCGAGCCCACCAGGCTTCCGCCCACCACCAACACCAGCAACACAATCACGGCGAGTATGCCTAATAACCACTTCATTTGCGATCCTCCATCCGGTCGACATATTCGACCATCCTACGAATGAACTCCAGATACTGCGCAAACACATCGACAGCGTTGCCTGCGTCCACCCCGGCTTTGTCCTCACGGAGATCCAGCAGCACATCAAAGGGACCCGGCGGCGGCCCCAAGGTCTCCCGGAGCTTTTGAACTACTTCGCGCCGTCCACCTGCCGCCGTGATCCGCCCTGCCAGGAGTGCATGACGTCCCAGCATACAGAAAGTCGGTACCGAGTCGACGCATAACTTGAGCAGTTTCGCCGGGTCGGACAGAACTTGCGCCCCCTGCTGTCTTAAACGAAAAAGCTTGGCGCGAAGTTCGTGCTCGATTTGGGTGCGGTAATTTTTGGTGTCGACGTGCAGGTGGGCGATGACATCGACGCCGTGCAGCACCTTGCGGTGATCCTGCATGTCGCGGAATTCAATGGGAAAACTGTCGGCGGAGTTGTGCGCTTCCTCTTCCGTCATCAACAGTGGCGACGGATGGCCGCGTTCGCGCCACCAGCGCATCACCGGTTCCCCCTCGCCCAATTCACGCGGGCCGATCTCTTTGAGCACGCACAGCACGTTGAGATCGGAAAAGTGCGGATTGTGATTGCCGGACGCACCGGAGCCGTAGAGCACTACCGAGACCAGGCGGTCATGGTAGGTGAAGTCTAATTTCGCGACCAAATCTTTGAGTTCGTCCATATACGTACGCGGCCCGGTGTTACCAGGAGTGTCACCAGCCGCCGGATGCTCCTCCGCCGCCCGAATCGCCGCCGCCGAAACCGCCGAATCCACCGCCTCCGCCACCATCGCCGCCGAAGCCGCCTCCACCCCAACCGCCGCCCCGGCCGCCCATCATGTTACCCAGAATCATTCCGGTGAGGAAACCGGTGCCGCTGCCGCCACGTCCGCCGCGGCCCAGCAACCATAACAAGAAGAATAAGCCGAGGAGGATCAGCGGAAATGGAATCGATGTTCCGCGCGGCTGGCGGCCGGTGACTCTTAAGGGCTCCGCGCCGCCTAGTTCGACGCCTTTCGATTGCGCGATGATGGTTCCCATCTGCTCGGCCGCCGCTAGCAGAGCTCCGCCGTAGTTGCCCTGCTGAAGGATCGGCCGGATCTGGCGCAGAATGCCGCCCGCCGCGCCGTCGCTGATAATGGGCTCAATTCCATAGCCCAGCTCCGCGCGGCTCTTGCGATCTTTGACCGCGAGCAGGATCAGAATTCCTTCGTCCTTACCCTTCTTGCCGATGCCCCACTCGCGGTACAAACGGTTGGCGACATCCTCCACCGGCTCGCCGTCGAGCGTATTCACCAGCACGATGGCCATTTGCACGCCGGTGACGCGCTCCAGATTCGCGCAGTAGTCTTCGAGCGTCTGCTTGCTCCCTGCGTCCAGTGTGTTCGAGAAATCGTTCACATAGCCGGTGGGTTTGAGGGTTTTGGTGTCCAGACCCCAAGCCGTCAACGTCAGTGCCAACAACAGGGCGATCTTAAGGAGGGATCTCATGCGAACGGTAGTGAACGGTGGCTTAACCCTTCAGGTCCTGGCGGCGGACGCGGAATCCCTCCAGCCGCCCCAACATGGCGACCGCCGTTTGCTTTGGATCGAAGAACTGCTGGGCCAGCTTCTGCACCTGGTCGGCCGTCACTTTTTCGATGCTCTCCAACATCTCATCCAGCGAAAAGAAGCGCTGGAAATACAATTCCTGGCGCGCCAGGTTGCCCATGCGGCTGGATGTTGACTCCAAGCCCAGCACGAATGAACCCTTCAGATGATCCTTGGCACGGCGTAGTTCCTCGGGCGTCACCAAGTGATCCGTGATCTCGCGCATCTCATGCACGATGGAATCGATGACCTTGCCCGCGGATTTGGGCGACGTCCCCGCGTACACCATCATGCAGCCGGCATCGTGATACATGGTGAGCTCGGAATAAACTGTGTACGCGAGCGCCTGTTTCTCGCGGATGTTCTGGAACAAGCGCGAGCTCATGCCGCCGCCCAGAATCGCATTCAGAATGTAGCAAGCGAAGCGATCCCGGTGCGGCATCGCAATCGACGGCACTCCCAAATACAAGTGCACCTGTTCGAGCGAATTCTTCTCGCGAAACACTAGCGGAGCGTGCGCCTGCGGACGCCCGTCGGCCTTGGGCAGCGAATGAGTCTTGAGCCCACCGAAATGGTCTTCGGCAAGCTGCACCAGTTTCTTGTGCGTCAAGCTGCCGGCCGCGGTGATCAAAATGTTTTTAGGTGTGTAATACCGCCGGTAGTAGCGCTCCACGCTATCGCGATCGAAACTGCGGATGGTCTGGCGCGTCCCCAGAATTGGACGCCCTAGCGAATGCCCCTTCCAGAAATTGCTGGCGAAGATTTCGTGGATCAAGTACTCGGGGTTATCCACATCCATCTTGAGCTCTTCGAGGATGACGCCTTTTTCCTTCTCGATATCGCTCTTCTCGAATAGCGGATGGCGCACCAGGTCGGAAACTATGCCGAATGCGCGCGGCAAATGCTCGTCGAGCACCTTGACGTTGTAGCTGACCAGTTCTTTCGAAGTGAAGGCGTCGAGCCCGCCGCCTATCGAATCCACCGAGCGAGCGATTTGCTCGGCCGATTGGTTCTTCGTCCCCTTGAACAGCATGTGCTCGATGAAGTGTGAAATGCCAGTCTCTTCGAGCGACTCCTCGCGCGAGCCGGTGCCGATCCAGACTCCTACCGAGACACTACGCACATGCGGCATGCGCTCGGTGACGACGCGAACGCCGTTCGGCAGTACGGTGCGCTCGATCTCGCGAATTTTGTGGGGCGTCCGGCTGCGGCTGGTCATGTAGGCGTCTTTATTGTACCGCGCGCGACGAATGCTACACTAATAATATGCGGCAACCCATTGTAGGCATGGAACTTGCCGATATTCAGGCGGCTCTGGGAGCCCTTTCCGACGCCCCTCCCGCGTTCCGCGCCCAACAGCTATATGATGCGGTTTACCGGCAGCGGGTCGCAGACGTGGGCGCGATCTCGAACCTCCCTAAACCATTACGAGAACGGTTGGCCCAAGAGTTCCCTTTGGGTTTGCCGGCCGTTGAGCGCCGCTACAATTCGAGCGATGGCACCTGCCGCTACCTGTTGAAATTGCACGACGGAAAGACGGTCGAGACTGTGTGGATGCCGGCTGAGGAAGGCGCCGACCGCGCGACCATCTGCATTTCGAGCCAAGTCGGCTGTCCCGTCGATTGTAAATTTTGCCTGACCGCGCTGCTGGGTCTGGAGCGCCACCTCACCGCCGGCGAGATCGTGGGTCAAGTGCTGGTAGCGGCCGGGACAGCGCCCGTCGACCGGCTGAACATCGTGATGATGGGGCAAGGCGAGCCCCTGCTCAACCTGGCGAACGTCTTGAAAGCCACGCGCCTCCTGATGGACCCCGCCGGTATCGCGCTCTCGCCGCGGCGCATCACGCTATCGACGGCCGGCATCATCCCCAAGATCGTCGAACTGGGGCAAGCGCCGCTGCGGCCGAAGCTGGCGATCTCACTCAACGCCTCGACCGAAGAGCAGCGCCAGGCGCTGATGCCGATCACCCGCAAATATCATTTGAAGGATCTGATGGAAGCGTGCCGAGCTTATCCGCTGCGCCCGTGGGAAAAGCTGACCTTCGAATACGTGCTGCTGAAGAATGTGAACGACACCGACGCCGACGCGTGCCGTGTGGTGCAATTGCTGGCGCGGTTGAACGCGAAGGTGAATCTGATCGCGCTCAACCCGGGCCCCGGCATTCCCTTCGAGACTCCCGATCCCGGCACGTGTCGCGTCTTTCCAAGCGATCGTCCGCCGGTCATTGCCGTGTTTCATTCGCAAACCCCGTGGGCTGGACGTGTACGCGGCCTGCGGACAGTTGAAGCGGATGGAAACGGCGGAGCTTACGCAAATTCAGTAAGCAATTATTCCGGATTGTGCCAGCCGCCAATGTCCGCGGCCAGCGCATCCGCTTCCGGAGGGCCCCACGTTCCCGGCTGGTATTCATGCAGCGGCAAGTTCCGGTCCGTCACGCCGTCGACGGCGGACCACGCCGTCTCCACCGCGTCTTCGCGCACGAACAGCATGCCATCGCCGCGCATGGCGTCGGTCAATAGGCGTTCGTAAGGGCTCACGGCTCCGTCGAAGTCGAGCTTCATCACCGACAACTCCGTCGACATCGGCACCAAGTCGTACCCCGGCCGCTTCACACGGATTCCAAAGTTGACGCGGAAATCCGGGTCCAGGCGGAAGCACACATAGTTGGCGCCGAAGGGCACTCTCCACAGCGGAGACTCGCGCAGACGCACCACCACTTCGGTGGCTTTCACCGGCAGGCATTTTCCGGTTCGAACCAGAAACGGCACGCCGGACCAGCGCCAGTAGTCCAATTCGAAACGCACCGCGGCATAAGTCTCCGCCCGCGAATCCGGCGCCACGCCCGGCTCATTGCGATAGCCGGCGAACTGCCCCAGCACCACTGTGGACGGCGTTAGCGGGACAATCGTGCGGAACACTTTGGCTTGCTCGTCGCGCAGGGCATCCGGGTACAGGCTGGTGGGCGGAGCCATTGCCAGGAACCCGACCACTTGCAGCAGATGGTTCTGCACTACATCGCGAATCGCGCCCACTTCATCGTAAAACTTGCCGCGGCCTTGCACGCCGAAATTCTCGGCCATGGTGATTTGCACGCTGTGGATGTAGCGGCGGTCCCAGATGGGCTCCAGAAACGAATTGGCGAAGCGGAAGAATAGGAGATTCTCGACCGCTTCCTTGCCCAAAAAATGATCGATGCGGAAGATCGAGCTTTCGGGGAAGACGGAGCTCAGGATGGCGTTCAATTCCTGGGCGGATGCCAAGTCACGCCCAAACGGTTTTTCGACGACCACGCGCGCGTTCTGAGCGCAGCCCGAGCGCCCCAGCGCTTCCACCACTTCGCCGAACAGGCTGGGCGGGATCGCCAGGTAATGCGTGGGGTGGGTACAGTTGCCGAGGCGGTCGCGAAGCTGCTCAAAGGTTTTCGGGTCCTGATAGTCGCCGTCAATATACTGCAGCAGGCCGAGTAGCTTCGCGAACGCTGCATCGTTCAAACCGCCGTTCGCGGTGACGCTCGATCGCGCGCGCTGCTGGAGTTGTTCGCAGCGTCCACCCGGCTTTGGCCACGCCGATCACCGGCACGGTCAATTCGCCGTGGATGACCATCTGCTGCAGCGCCGGGAAAATCTGCTTGTAGGCTAAATCGCCGGTGGCGCCGAAAAATACCAGCGCGTCGGAGGGAACGGGGGAATTTGGCACGGCGCTACGGCTTCCAATCCACGCGGAAAATATTGAATTCGTAGTTGCCCTTGCTCCGATAGCTGGAGGCGAAGATCAAATACTTACCGTCCGGCGAGAACTCGGGAAACGAAGTGAACTTGCCGTAATCGGTGACTTGCTCGAGCCCCGTGCCGTCCGGATTAATCAGAAACAGATCGAACGAGCCCGAGTCGCATTTGTTTTTGTTCGACGCGAACAGGATCTTCTTGTTATCGGGCGTGAATGTCGGCGCAAAACTGGCGCAGCCGAAATTCGTAATCTGCTTGGCGCTGGAGCCGTCGGCGTTGGCGACGAACAGCTCCATCTTCATCGGCGTCGTCAGATTTTCTTTCAGCAGCTCGCGATACTTGGCAGTCTTTTCTGGCGTATCGGGATGATAGGCGCGCCACACCATCTTGCTGCCGTCGTGCGAAAACACGGCGCCGCCATCGTAGCCCTCACTGTTGGTGATGCGCTTCTTGCCGCTGCCGTCCTCATTCATGGTCCACAACTCGAGATCGCCCGAGGCCAGTGACGTGTAAATCATCTTCTTGGTTTTGAAATTGATGGTGCCTTCGGCGTCATAGCCGGGGGTGTCGGTCAGCTTCTTGATGATCTTGCCCTGGTCAGTGGCCAGATAAATATCGAAGGTGGGGTAGATCGACCACACATATCCTTTGCTGCGGTCCGGTGGTGCAGGACACGCGTCCCCACCTTCGTGCGTCGAAGCGTAAATGATGTGTTTGTTATCGCTGGTAAAGTAGCCGCATGTTGTCACACCCTTGCCTGTCGACACCATGTGCTGATCGGAGCCATCCGCGTTCATGATGTATTCCTGATCGCAAGTGCGCCCGTCGCGCGTCGATTGGAAGATGATGCGCTTGCTGTCGGGCGACCAGTACGACTCGCCGTTCGACCCCCCTTCCGTCAATTGCTTGAGATTGGCGAAATGCGTCGGGAGTTGCTGCGCCAGCAGGGGCAAGGAAATCAATAGCAGCAGGGTCTTCATAGCGATCATTGTAGACCGTGGCGCTTGCTGGGCGGAAGTGTTAGGCTTGGCGGCCATGTTCAGACTCCCGCAGTTTGCCGCTTTGTGGCGGCGTTTATTCTCGCCATGGCGACCGTGGCTGCCCAAACCAACGCCACGACTTGGAATTCTGTCGCGGCACTCCCGGCGGGAACCGACGTGCGAATCACCGCCGGCCCGCGCACCGTCCGCGGCAAGATCGACCGGGCTAGCGACGACACGCTCATCGTAACTTCCGGCCAGGGGCAGCAGATGTTCACCCCGCAAGAGGTGTCGCGAGTGGCGATCAGGAAACCGGGCCATCGCAAAAGAAATGCCCTGATCGGTCTGGGAATCGGAGCAGGGGCTGGACTCGGTGTTGGCATCGCCGCGCGAAATGGCCCCGGTGGCTTAGGGCCAAACTTGGACGATGCGGTTACGGCAGGAATGACGGTGGCAGGCGCTCTTGCGGGCACGATTGTGGGAGTCCTCATTCCTACGGCCGGCTGGCGCGAAATCTATAGAAGATAACTGCGCCTAAGGCAGCGGGTCCTTGCGCGGCTGCGTCCCGCTCAAGTGCGCGTAGAATCCCAAATCCTCGCCGGTGAACTGCTTGGTGAGCAGCATGATCTGAAAGGTGTGTCCCGCGAAGTGCTCAACCACGTGATAAATCGCCGTCAGCACGGTACCCTCATAACCCTGCGGCTGGATATGTTCCAACAGCCGCTCGGCCGGCAGCGCGCGGAATAAAGTCACCGCCTGTTCCACCGTCCCCCGCAAGCGCGCCAGCAATTCCTGCGCCCCTGGGCCACCTTGGAGCGGCGAATTCAGTGTCCCGCTGGCGATGATCCGTCTGTCCGCCCACACCATGCAGAATCCATTGCCGGACATTCCCATTCAGGTGCAGCAGCAGGTTGCCGACAGCATTCGATTCGCGGCGCTGCGCAGCCCACAGTTGTTCGGGAGTCAACATCTCCACGCAAGTTTCGATGCGTCCCATTAATTGCGTCAGCTTCTCGGCGGAAAAAATCAGGAACTCGGATTCAACGCTTACCGGTGAGACTCCATGCGCTCGGCCCATGCCAGAAATCGCACCAATTCGCGGCGGTTGGTCCAAGCAAACCGCCAGAAATCACGCGCGCCGATACGCTCCGCATGCAAGCCGGAATAAGTTTCGATGCGCCAGCGCAGATACGGGCTCCGCCATGGACACAGCCGGTATCCTTTCGATAACCGCCACAGTACGCCGAGCATCAACCCGAAAGCCCGCGTCCTCGCCCGATGGCATTATTTGTTGGCGGAGGCGTTGGCGTAGTAGCCATTCCGGCTGCGCACCGTGGGGCGTCCGGGAGCATTCACCGTGACGGTAATCTTGCGGTAAGTTCCATCTAGCGCGGGATTCAGGGGCGAGTACGCCAGCGTATATTGATTGCGGATTTCGTGCGCGATCTCCGGTACCTCTTTGTCCACTTCTTCCAGATCCTTTGGATAATAGTCCATCGCTCCCGACGCCAGCGCCAGATCGTGCAGAGCGTGCTTGGCCTTTTTCGCCTCCCGCGGCTCTTCTTCACTCAGGATACCGATCGAATAAATCAGGACATCGCTTTGCTGAGCCTTGCGCATCAGCTCTTCGAGGTTGATGTTGCTGGTATTGTCGTTGCCGTCGGTGACGATCACCAGGACTTTCTTGTCCTTCTTGGCTTTGTCCTTCAAATAATCCATCGACATGCTGATGGCGTCGCGCATGGCCGTGCCGCCCTTGGTCTCCATGCGGTCGAGCGCTTCTTCCATCTTCTTTATGTCGTTGGTGAAGGGCTGGTCGAGATAAGCGTCGTCGTTGAAGTTTACGATGAACACTTCATCCTGCGGGTTCGAAGCGCGCACCAGATTTAGCGCCGCCGCCGCCACTCGGTTTTTCTTATCGCGCATGCTGCCGCTGTTGTCGATGATGATGCCGAGCGATACCGGCAAATCTTCGCGCCGGAAAATCTTGAGCGGCTGCTCTACGCCGTTCTCCAGCACCTTGAAGGCGGGTTCCTGGAGGTTCGTCACGAGCTTGTTGTTTTTGTCGATGACGCTGGCATGCACTACTACCAAGCGGCTGTCGGCGGTGAAAACCGGAATCTCGTCCTGGGGCGCGGCGGCGTTTTGCGCCGAAGGCGTCGAGGGAGCAGCGTTTTGGCCCAGCGCCCAAGCCGCGGTCAGCAACAAGGCGCCGGCGATGCTATTGCGTCGGAGCATAGTATCCCGTCCGGAACATAGCGTGCAATTGCGGCAGTCCCGTGGTTTTCACAAGTTTCACCTGCACGCGCCGGTATTTTCCATCGCGAGCCGCATTCTTAGGACTGTAGCCCAGCACATACTGATTGCGCAATTCGATTCCTATCTTGGCGGCCACATCCGGCAGCTCCGCCAGGTTATCCACTGCAAAATGCCGGCCCCCGGTCTGTTCCGCCATCTCCGCCAGCAAACTCGGTCCGCTCATTTCTTCCACCGTGCGGCCCCGCGATGCGATGGGCTCGAAAATCCCGATGGCGTAAATCTGAACATCGGCTTCCCGCACCGCATTCTTTACCTCAGTTTCGGTGTAGCGGCTGGAGTTATCGCCGCCATCGGAAATAATCAGGATGGCTTTACGCGGGTTATGCGCCTTCTTCATCTGGTTCATCCCCAGATACACGCCGTCGAGCAGCGCCGTGCGGCCTTTGGCCTGCGTAAATGTAAGACGGTTCTGGATCTCTTCCGTTTCAGTGGTGAAGCTTTGCACGAGTTCCGGCCGGTCGTTAAATACGATCAAGAAAAACTCGTCCTGCGGATTCGCCGTCTTCATAAACTGAGCCACTGCCTGCCGTGACCTTTGCAATTTCGCGCCCATGCTGCCGCTGCTGTCGAACACAATACCCACCGAAAGCGGCGCGTCTTCACTCGAAAACTGCGTAATTTCCTGATCCACCTTATCTTCGGAAAGCTTGAAGTTTTCTTTGTCCAGGCCCGTCACGAAACGGCTCATAGGGTCCGTTACTGACACCGGAATGAGTACCAGCGTGGTGTCTACACGGATATCCGAACGGCGATCGGTAATCGATTCGTTGGGATCTGCCGCCGGCGGTTTGGGCCGCGGTGTAATGGAAACAACAGGCTGGGTGGGGTCAACCGGCGCCCGCGGTGCGGAGTCCTGCTGATAACCCAGCATGACAACTAATGGAAGCGTTACGGCAACAGCGAGTCCGATCAGGAGACGCATAGTACAACCTGACCCCAGTATATCAGGGCACTCGTCAAGCGGCGTTCAATTTTTTGGATGAAGTGGATACTGAAAAAGAAAATGCCGGTGAGTACTCGGAGGAAGATACTCACCGGCCGGTTTACTGTTACCCGAAGGCGGCAGCTCACCGAACTTTTGGGTGGTCGCCGGGTAAACGGCATTCCAGCCCTAGAGAAAGAGACGCGGTGGAACATCGTCAGATGCTCCACAACTGGACATCACGATACTATCATCGTAAATATTACTTGTACAGAGGTTGCAGCGGCAAATCGCCACAAATAATCGAAGTTTCTCAAAAGTCGCGGGACATCCCGCGATCGCTGCTGAGAAATTTCAGGGAAGCAGACGGTTCAGCACTGCCGCAAGGCGGTATCCCGCCAACGCAACTCGTTGTCGGGCAATGGACTTCGCTTTTTCTTCGTAACCTGGAGGCATAACGAGCGGGTGATCCTTTGTTCCCGTTTCTAATCCGAAGGTGTACACCGTAGACTTATCCAACTCGAAACTTTCCTGCATCCAATCTTTTGGGTCGAGCGACCCCAGGACTTGCGAAGAATTTTCCGCGGCGATTTCGCGCGCGTAGCGGACCACGTCTTCGTAGGGCAAATCCTTGGGAGCCGCAGCGTTGTCCCATAGCGAATGCAAGTTCGGGCCGCCCTGGACGTACACGAAATTCCCCCCGGCGTCGCCCTTGGGTTGCGATTTCAAGTAACGGCTGGTGGCATGCAGCGGCTGATGCGAATCGCCTACCAGGTGTACGAGCCAGGGAAGGTCATAGGTAGCGTGCATTGGACTCACCGTCGTCAATTCGCTGAGCAAACGGGGAAGCTCCGTCATAAGATGCGGCGGCTGCTGTTGCAGCACCGGAGTCCCATCGCCGGAAATCGGAATGTCGTAGTAATGCCACGTCGGATGCCGCTGCATGTCAGGGAAGCCGGGCAGCAGCGGAGTCGGCTGCGAATCCGCACGAGCCGGATCATAAAAGCGGCTGTCGCTGAGGATCTGATCCGGCCAGGAGGCCGCCCACACAAACGCGTAATGCGCGCGCGCGCCGGGGTCCGCGGGGGCGTCGTGCGCGATCGTCTCGAAATCCGGATGCCGCCGCATCATCTCATTCACGCGCAGGCGCGCTTGCGGAGTGAGCCGCTGGTAGGCGATCTCGGCGACGATCCTGTGACCGGAGTAGTTCCAGGCCATGGCTGGAAAGACCAGAATTAGAATGGCGGCGATAAAACGGAGCAGGCGCATAAGTCTGTCTATTTGGCGGCGTGTTTGATCAATTGCTCGGCGTGTTTTAGTGCTTCGGGCGTCACGCGTTCGCCGGAAAGCATGCGTCCGATTTCACGGGTGCGCGCTTTCGCGTCGAGTTCCTCGATGGTCGTGATGGTGCGCCCGCGCTCGGCATGCTTCTCGACACAATAATGATGCTCGGCGAATCCGGCGATCTGCGCCAGGTGGGTTACGCATAGCACCTGCGCGACGCCCGACAGCTTTTTCAGCCGCCGTCCTACCGCTTCCGCGGCGCTGCCGCCGACCCCCGCGTCCACCTCGTCGAACACCAGCGTGCGCGGGATCGCGTTCTTTTCAACGCGCGCCGGTGCGACACAGGTCTTGAGCGCCAGTGCCACCCGCGACAACTCGCCGCCCGACGCGATTTTCTCGAGCGGCTTCAGTTCTTCGCCCACGTTGGGCGAGATCAGAATCTCCACCGCGTCCGCGCCGGTAGCCGACCAATCCGCTGGCGAAATCCGAATTTCCATGCGCGTTTTGTCCATGGCGAGCGAAGCCAATTCGCCCTCGACCGCCTTCGCCAGCCGCCGCGCCGCGTCCTTGCGCAGCTTGGTTAAACGCCCCGCCGCGGATTCATAGGATGCCGCCAGCGCCGCGACTTCCTGCGTCAACGCCGTTCGCCTCTCGCCGGAGGACTCGACGGCCGCCAGGTTTTGGGTTACGTCGTCGCGGAACGCGATCACTTCTTCGATGGTCGTCCCGTACTTGCGCCGCAATTTTTCGAGCGCCGCCAGCCGAGCTTCGATCTCTTCGAGTCGCGTGGGGTCCGCTTCCAGCTTTCCTAAGTAGTGACTCAATGAATGCGCCGCCTCATCGACGGCAATCCGTGCCGGCTCCAGCGTGGCGATCACGTCTTGCATGCTTTCATCGATGCGTCCGAGTTCTTCCAGGCGCTTGACGACGGCGTGCAGTTGGGCCGTGACGCTCGCCGGATCTTCGTAAAGAGCAGCGTACGCGGCCCCAGCCGTTTCCTCAAGCTTTACGACATTACGCAGGACGCGCCGCTCGTTATCGAGCTGCGTGTCTTCGTCAGCCTGCGGATTCACCGCTTCAATTTCGTTGCGCTGAAAGGTCCACAAATCCGCTTGCCGCAGCTTTTCCTGCGCCGTGCGTTCGAGTTCGGACAGTTCCTGCGAAGCCGCGTGCCAGCGCGAATAAAGCGACCCCGCTTCGGCGACTTGCTCGCCCGCGCCCGCGAATCCGTCCAGCATTTCCCGCTGCACGCTCCCCGAAAACAACTGCTGCTGATCGTGCTGGCCGTGAATATCGCCCAAGCTGCGCGCCAGTTCTTTCAATAGCGCGGCCGTCACCGGACGTCCACCCGCGAAAGCCCGCGACTTACCGTTGGGCAGAATCTCGCGCTCGATGATCAGCTCGCCGTCCTCGGTTTCTATACCGTCCGGCAGCGTTTGCCCGTCTACTTCGAAAATACCGGATATACGCGCCCGTTCGGCCCCGCTGCGCACCATCTCGGCCGCGGCGGGTCCGCCCAGCAGGAGCGCCAGTGCATCCACCACGATCGATTTCCCGCTCCCCGTCTCTCCCGTCAGCAGATTCAGCCCGCGATGAAAACGCACGCGCACTTTCTCGACGACGGCGTAGTTCTCGACGCTGAGTTCCAGCAGCATAGGGCTTCTACCGAATTATAGGCAACTGCCGCGCCCCACATTTATCTAGCTGCCTGGCGCAAACATTTCGAATATCTTTTGTTTTATTGCCGCAATGTCGCTTACAATGTGAGTGGGATGAATTTCGGCATCTTAGCGCAAGTCAATTTCTGGGAGATGGTCAGAAGTTCGGAGCCGATCCCCATCGCAGTGATGGGCGTTCTGCTGGTGTTTTCCCTGCTTTCCTGGACCGTCATCTTCTCCAAATTATTTTCGTTCCGCCGCGCCGCCGCCGCCAATAAGAGTTTTCTGCGCGCGTTTCGCAAAGCCGACCGTATGGACGCGATTGCCGCCGCCAGCCAGCAGTTCACCGCCGCTCCGCTGGTTGCCGTGTTCGATTTCGGCTACGGCGAAATCCGCCGCCAGGTCGCCAAACGCGGCAGCATCGGCAACCCGGTCGCCCTCGAGCGCACGCTGCAGTTGGGCATCAGCGAAGAGATTTCGAAACTGGAACGTAACATGAGCTGGCTCGCGACCGCCGCCACCGTCTCCCCGTTCGTGGGATTATTCGGCACCGTCTTCGGCATCATCGAAGCGTTCCAAGCCCTCGGTTTGTCCGGTTCTACCAGCATGCGGACCGTAGCACCGGGTATCGCCAATGCGCTTTTCGCCACCGCCCTAGGCTTGTTTGCCGCTATCCCCGCGGCTGTCTTTTACAACTATTTCGGGAATAGCATAAAAGTGATGGGCACCCGCATGGAAGACTTTTCGCTCGAGTTCCTCAACGCAGCTGAGCGCATGTTCGAAGGCTAAAACTCTATGGCGTTCTCGGTGAGCAACGGCAATGGGTCTCGCAGCGGTCTGGGCCGCCGCCGCTTTGGCGGAGGCAACGGCACGCTTTCGGAAATCAACATCGTGCCGCTGGTCGACGTGGTGCTGGTGCTGCTGATCATCTTCATGTTGACCGCGCACGTGATGGAGTTCGGGCTCGAGATCAACGTCCCCGAGGTCAAGAACACCAAGGACACCAACGAGGACCTGCCGGTTATCAGCATCACCCGCAACGGCAAGATGTACCTCAACGAGAAGCCCATCAACATAAACCAGATCGCCACTGAAGTACCGCGGCGTTTCAAGAACCAGAAAAGCGTTTATGTAATGGCCGATAAGGCCACGGTTTACGATCCTATCGCCCAAGTGATCAGCACGCTCGATCAAGCGCATCTAGCGGTAAAACTCGTTACCAAACCACAGGAGAACGCCGGCCGCTGATGGAGCAAAATTTCCATCCCGATCTTCTCGACCAACCGGAGCCGCTCAATCGCGCTTTCGTCGCCGCCCTCACTTTACATGTAACGCTGGTCGCCGGTTTTGGCATCTATAGTTGGGTGAGTTCGCAACATGATTCTTTTGGCGCGCAAAACGCTGGTGGCGGAGCTATTGGAATTGAGGCCGTAAAATCCATTCCGCTGCTGCACAGCGGAGAGCAGAATCCAGTAGCCAACGATACCGAGTCGCAAGTTCCGCAAGCGCCGGCCAAACCCGTTGAGCGCGAGAAGGTAGAAAAGGTCTCGCCCAACGCCGTCGCGCTTAAGATGAAGCAGAAGAAGCGCTCCGCCGACGTCGCTAGCGAACACCAGAAATTCCGGCCGTTCAAGGAAATCGACCGCAATCAGGTATTCGCCACGCAGGCGCCGCAGGTTTCAAATCCGCTGTTTTCGGCCATGCCGGGTTCGGGCCGTATAGGCACGGGCGCCAACACCACCCTCGGTACGCGCTTTGCCGGCTACGCGCAGCAGATCCAGGAATTGGTGGCGCAAAAATGGCACACCAACGACGTCGACGCGCGCGTGCAAACCGCGCCAGTGGTCATCGCGGCGTTCGACCTTATGCGCGACGGCCGTATCCGCAATTTGCGGATCGTACAACAAAGCAGCATTTCCGCACTGGACTATTCCGCGCAACGCGCCATACTGGAAGCAAGCCCGTTTCCGCCGATTCCTCCGGGATTCGATAAGGATTCGGCCCATGTTGAATTCACGTTCGAGTTGAAACGATGAACACTAAATCTATCGCGAGGATTCTGGTCCCTCTCACGCTGCTGCTGGCAGCCGCGGCGTCGCTGCTGGGACAAGCAAAGGGCGACATCGTTGGCACCATCAGTTCGGCGGAACGCCCGGCCATCGCAGTCGCCGACATGCGCGGCACCGGCGACGCACAGCGCAACATGGATACTTTCAATTCCACGCTGTGGGACGAACTCTCCAACGCCGGGGTTTTGAAAATGGTGGCGAAGAGCGTGTACCCGCTCGAAGTCCCGCAGCGCCCACAGGATTTCAAGCCGCCCACCGTCCCCGTCAACGCGCGCCGTGGAACACCGCCAGTGCGCAACGGTCCGTGGATGACGGATTGGTCCGGGCCACCGGTGAACGCTAACTATCTGGCTTTTGGCTACACCGCCGTCCAGGACAACCGTCTGGTGCTATATGGATGGCTCTTCAACACTGGCCAACAAGATGTCACCAGCGCGCAAGTGATTGGCAAGCTGTACTTCGGCTCGCTCGACGCCGACGGCGCAAAGAAAGTCGCGCGCGATTTCGCCGCTGACATCCTGCAGCAGTTCGGCGCCAAGAGCCTGGCCGGTACCAAGATCTTTTTCGTTTCTGACCGCGTCGGGCGCCAAAGAAATCTGGTCCATGGATTACGACGGCTCGCACCAGCAGCGCCTGACGCAATACAACTCGACCTCCAGCATGCCCGCCGTCTCGCCCGACGGCAAACTGTTCGCCTTCACCACTTACGCCGGCGGTAACCCGCAAATCCGCGTACACTCCGTCGAAACCGGGCGGCGCATGCCGTTTTACAACCCCGTCTCCTCCGTGGTCGAGACCCCCGAATTCACCCCCGACGGCAAACAATTGCTGTTCGCCACCGCTCTTAACGGCTGGGTACAAATCTGCATTGCCGGTACAGACGGCGGAAATTTCCGCCGAATATCCAACGTGCGCGCGATCGAAGTCTCGCCCAAGGTGAACCCCAAAACCGGCAGCGACATGCTGTTCATCTCCGGCCGCGGCGGCCGCCAGCAGCTGTGGCACATGAACCTCGACGGCACTGACATGCAGCAGTTCACCACCGGCGAGGGCGACGTCGCCAATCCCGCCTGGAGCCCCAACGGCCAGCAAATCGCTTTTGCCTGGACCCGCGGCTATGAGCCCGGCAATTTCAATATCTTCGTCATGGATGTGGCCACCCGCAAGCCCGTGCAACTCACCCAAGGAAGCGGACGCAACGAGAACCCCTGGTGGGCGCCCGACGGCGTGCACCTGGTATTCACTTCGAAGCGCGGCAACTCCACCCAGATCTACACCATGCTGGCCGACGGCAGCAATGTGCAGCAACTAACCACGCAGGGGAATAACATTCAGCCGGTGTGGGCAAACGGAGTAAACTAATTTGCAGACGTTGTCGGAGCTCCGTTTACGAACCAGTCCGTCGCAAATAAGTCGTCTCATATGAGACAAGGAGGCACGTCAAAGCAATGCGAATGAATCAGAGAACACTGAGTGCAGCGGTGTTCGCCGTGGTGTTAATGATGACGGTGACCGCGTGCAAGAAGAAGGTCCCGGCTCCCGCACCACCGCCGAAGACCAAGGAACCATACCGCCGCCGCCGCCACCACCGGCCCCTGCGGCGCGCATCACGAATTTTGGCGCGGAACCGCGCTCCATTCAGCGCGGCCAGTCGGCGACGTTGACCTGGTCGGTAGCCAACGCGACCGACACTAACATCGATAACGGCATCGGCACAGTGGCGGCCAACGGCACGCGCCAAGTGTTCCCCACGAACACCACCACCTACACGCTGACCGCGAGTTCCGCCGGTGGCAATGACACGCGATCGGTGACGGTCGAAGTGACCGCTCCGCCCGCGCCTCCGCCTCCGCCGCCGCGCCGCGCCGAGGGTGTCGGGTATCGATATTTATAACTCCGACATCGCCACCGCCGGAGACGCTCTGTTCGATTACGACAAGAGCGACATCCGCGACGACGCCCGGCAAGTGCTTACCCACGACGCCGATGCGTTGAAGCGCGCCTTCGCGGCGGACCCATCGTTTAGCGTAGTGCTGGAGGGGCACTGCGATGAGCGCGGCTCGGCTGAATACAACCTGGGTCTAGGCGACCGCCGCGCCACCGCTGCCAAGGACTTCCTGGTGCAGTTAGGCGTGCCCGCCGATAAGATCCGCACCATCAGCTATGGTAAGGATCGCCCGGTGTGCACCGACGCCACCGAGGCCTGCTACCAGCGCAATCGCCGCGCGCACTTGGCGCCAGCGCAGTAAGTGAAACGGGGGACGGCCGCCGGTCGTCCCCTTTTTAGTGGCCCTTTTTTGAAGGAGTCTCCTGCATGAAGTTTTCCCGACTGGCTGCGCTGGGCTGCTGGCTGACCTTGGTGTCGGCCCCCAGCCTGCTCGCGCAAAAACGCGAGGACATTCTTTCCATCCAGCGCGACGTAGCGCAACTCCAGGATCAGATCAAACAACTGCAAACCTCGCAGGATCAAAAGATGGCGGCGCTTGAAAGCCTGATCAAGCAGGCGCTCGACCAGTCAAATCAAGCCGCGGCCTCGATGACTGCGCTGCAGCGCACGCTCACCGATCGCTTGAACGATCAACAGACCAAAGTCGCCGCGCCCATCGCCGTGCTGGGAACCAAAGTGGATCAATCCGCCGACGAAATGCGTGGCGTACGCGAGAACCTGGCCGCGCTATCGAGCCGCCTGGCGAATCTGGATAACAAGCTGTCGGATATCTCCAGCGCCGTGCGCACCCTCAGTCAGCCTCCGGCCGCGCCGCCCCCGGGAGCGCCCGGTGCTCCGCCGGCGGCCTCCAACGTTGTCGCGCCTCCTCCGGGTGTGTCCGCCGACAGCTTGTGGCTGAACGCCTTCCGCGACTATTCCAGCGGCAAAGATGAGCTCGCCATGAATGAGTTCAACGACTATCTGAAGTATTTCCCCACCGCCGAAAACGCCGCCTCGGCACAGTATTATGTGGGCCAGCTCTACAATCGCGCCAAGATGTATGACGATGCCGTGCAGGCTTTTGACGCCGTGCTCGAGCGCTACCCTGACAACCCCAAAACTCCCGACGCCTTGTACGGCAAGGCAGATGCCCTATTACACGGCGGCCGCCGCACCGAAGCGGCGACCGAGTTTAAAGATTTCCTGACGCGCTTTCCCACTCACAGCCTGGCGCGCAATGCGCAAGCGCAGCTTCGCGAGCTAGGGGCCACCGGCCGCGCCCGCACCGGCACGCAGCCGCAGCACTAATTCGCGCGCTGGATCAACTCCACCGCGACCCCGTTGGGGTCTTCGATAAACACATTCCGCGACATCCCCAAGTTCACCGGCTCGCCACCACTGGTGATCACCTTCATCCCCGCCGCTTTCGCGCGCTTCAGCAGTGCATCCACATCGCTCACGCGCAACGATAGCGCCGGCGACCCCGGATCCGGAATCCGTAGCCGGAAAGGCGTACGGGTAATGTCCTTGAACTCGTAATACTCGATCCGGGCGGTACTGCCCGGGACCATCCCAGCGCTCTGCTTCACCTGCCCGCTACTCGCGCCGACCATGTCGAGAATCGCTTTGTTGCCTCCGAAAGCAGTGCCTGCTTTGATGTCCATGCCGAGAATGTCGCGATAAAACGCCAGAGTTTTTTCAGTATCGCCGACCGTCAAGCCCATGGTGGCGGTAATCACCATCCCCGCCGGCGCATCCGCAGCAATGGGGTCGGCCTGAATCACTTCGAGAATGTAGCCATCCGGATCGCGCGTAAACACCGAGCGAATCTTGCCCGTGGGCGGACCAATCTTCACCGGCGCACCTGGCAGACTGATGATCGGCGCCCCGGCCTTTTTCAGGGCCGCGAAAGCAGCATCGACATCGCGCACCCGCAACGCGAGATCCGCCGCACCCGGGTCCCAATGATTCGGCTGCGCCGGCTTGCGGTCGATGCCGGTGAATTCCGTCAACTCCAACCCAAACGCCGCGCCCGGAATCTTGAAGGTCGCCGCGCGAAACTTAGCGCCGGGCGCATTCACCAGGCCCAGCACCGTTGGGTTCCCGTTGGGCGGCCGCAACTCCCCATTCATCTGCAATCCGAAAACATCGCGATAGAACGCGACCGATTTTTCGAGGTTCGCCACGCTATGAATGAAGTTCTGCATGCCCACCACCGGCGCCGGAGCATTCGTCTGCGCAAACACCGCGCCCGATAACAGGAAGATTGCTAGATTTCGCATAGTCCAAATCCTATCAGAGAAAAAGGCGGTGTGTGCTAAGATTGACGCTAGACCTTGTCTCGTGGGCCTGTGGCGCAGTTGGGAGCGCGCTTCCATGGCATGGAAGAGGTCAAGGGTTCGAATCCCTTCAGGTCCACCATCATTCAGTTTGTCCGGCCCGGAGACATGGGTAACAGAACGTACCGGCGGCTCTACGCCAAAAACGGGCTCTACGCCAAAAACGGGCTCTACGCCAAAAACGGGCTCTACGCCAACAACGGGGGAGCAGTCCAGTACCCAAGTCAATCAACCACATAATACCTTGACGCGAAGTCGGTAGTACCTAAGACATAGGTAACACTTTTGGGCCAAAAGGGTTGGTAGGGGGTGCTGCCGACCGCTTGGCCGCCGGCGGTGAACTGGAGCAGATTCAATTCCTTCTGGGCCACGTCTCGGTCCAGACCTCAGAACGCTACCTCGGATGCACCCAGAGGACTTCATCGGCCGTGAACGACAGAATCGGAATCGAGCCGGCAGGCTGAACCCTAGCCCTTGGAAGGATCGCCGACAATCCGCCCGCCGTCCCGGTAGACACTACGGCGTCACTCGGGAGCAATAGTCTGATCCTTCTGCTATGAATCTGTCGTAGAGGCGCTCCGGCCACTCAGTGAGTGGCCGGCAGTCCAACGACGATGAGAACCGCGTAGTCCTGTTTGCGGCAGCCCTTCACGACGGGCATGGCCGCCCCTGGATTCACCGGAAAACCCGTGGTCCGAACGTTCGCGGGCGAGCACGAGTTGTTCGCCGTCGCCGGCTTGTAACGGGCAGAGCGGCATCCGAGATGGGTGACATCGTAGAGGGTCGCGCCGTCGGCGAGTTCCCACCGCTGATTGCCGTCCTTGTCCTTGGGATGAATTGTCAGCACCGTCGTCACCTCGCGGTCGCCCGTGACGAGGTATTTCCCAGGAGGCAGCGGAAAGGTCGGCTTCTCCATGATCAAGCCGTGTTCCTCGAGCCACCAGTCCGCAGCGTCGAATTTCCACTGTGACGGCGCCACGCCGCCAGCGGCCTTCAATTGATCGTAGCGGTCCAGCTTGCAACCGCGCGGGCCCGGGTCCTGGCTCCAGAGGCCCCATGATTGCGCGCCGTTGCCGGAGGTGGCCCCGGAGTCTCCTAGCGCCGCGATGTACTGCGGCTCGATACGCCTGAACTTCGAGAGGTCCACGCCTGACGCGTGAACCGGCTGCTGCAGGCCGGCCGCCAACATGAGGCATCCCATGGACAGGAGCCGGCGGCTCACGGACGGCACGAGGTGGCGGATAGTCATGCGATTGCTCCCCCTGATGACATCCTACACCAACCCGCGCCCGCATCCTATTGAAGGACACCCATCGTCCAAGCTTCGGTGGGCACGCCGTTCTCGGTTTCGATCAGGTTGTAGATTTTTTCAGCCATTTAAGCTCCGGAATGCAACCTGCGGCGACAAGGTTTTTGAGAAACGATTCTGCTGCTCTACCACTGAGCTTGAGCGGCCTGGGAGATAGGTATCGGCTCGGCGGTTCTACGACTCTACGCCAACCCGCGTCGCGTGCAACCAGAAAACCGTGTATGATTGCTTTTGAAATTTGCGGGTATGAGCAAGTGATCGTATGAAACAATTCGTCATGTGCTTGCTTATTTGCAGCTTCGCTAGCGCAGCCGATTTAAGCGGCCGCTGGTCGGCGGGAAGCGCGGCCACCTTCAGGTTCGAACTTGTCGGCGACCGGTTCACCGGCTTCATCGAAGGCCGGCCGGGCGAGCGCAGCTACAAAATCGTTGATGGAACCATCCAAGGCGACCGTATTTCGTTCTTCGTGTTGCACGACGATAAAGACGACCCGGAGGTGATCGCGAACGGCGGAAAAGCATTTCACAATACCGCGGACGGAACGGTTGTGGGCGATGAAATCAGCGTCAGCGGAGCCCGCGAGGGAACAGGCCAGAGAGCCTACAAGCTAGTCTTGAAGCGGATCAAGGCTCAATGAGGTAGGCCAAATGCCAATGAAGAACGGCAGCGCACTCGTTCGCTTTTTGTTGGCGCTGGGCTTGGTGATGGTGCTGGGCCGAACCATGCGGGCTCAACAGACAGGGCAGCCGGTTATCGGTCTCGACATCATCGAATTGCGTCCAAACTTTCATGTGATCGCCGGAGCCGGTGCGAATATCTCAGTCCAATCGGGTGCCGACGGCGTGATCCTGGTGGATGCGGGGTCCGGCGCAATGTCGGACGAAGTGCTGTCCGCTGTACGAAGATTAACCGCCCGTCCCATTCGCTTCATTATCAATACTGGTGCGGATGCGGATCATGTGGGCGGCAACGCAAGAATTGCAGCTGCCGGCGAATCGTTG
The DNA here is from genome assembly GCA_963745995.1 of Bryobacterales bacterium. GTDB lineage: Bacteria > Acidobacteriota > Terriglobia > Bryobacterales > Bryobacteraceae > Palsa-187. The sequence goes on along the minus strand of CAVUZF010000002.1, from coordinate 660,248 downwards.
ACACCCGCTGCGCTTAGTCTGGGAACGGGTGCGACGATTCTGGCGCACGAAAACGTTCTACTGCGAATGAGTGCCCCGACGGGCAAGAAGTCCACCTTCCCGGTGGAATCGTGGCCCACGGAAACCTTCGCCCGTAATCAAAAAAACATGTTTCTGAACCACGAAGGGATTCAGATCGTCTTGCAGCCTTCCGCGCACAGCGACGGCGACAGCGTGGTTTTTTTCCGCCGTTCCGATATTGTGGCTGTTGGCGATTTAATCGACACTGAGCATTTTCCTGTCATTGAGGTCGACCGTGGCGGCAGCATTCAGGGCGAAATCGACGCGCTGAATCGTCTGGTGGAAACCGCCATAATCTCCACGCCGCTTCTCGGTCAGGATGCCGGTACGTATATCGTCCCCGGGCACGGGCGCATTATGGATCAAGCCGATGTGGTCGGCTATCGCGATATGGTGACGATCGTCCGGGATGTGGTCCAGGATTTGATCGACCGGGGACGTACGCTCGATCAAATCAAACAAGCCGCGCCTACGCGCAGCTACACCGCTCGCTACGGTGCCAGATCTGGTCCAGCCAGCGCGGATGCATTTGTGGAAGCCATCTACGAAAGTCTCAGTAAAAAAAGATAACCGAGGGAGCGAACATGCATTCCTTTTTCAAGCCTCTCACTCTAGCGATAATGTCCAGCGCACTTCTTCCGGCACAGGTGGATCTATCTGGAAGCTGGACCGCGAGGTTGCATCAGGATTTCGCGGATCGAGGCCCGGGTCCGGAGGTCGTCGAGTATTTAGGCATGCCCCTGAATGAGGATGCCCGCGCCAAAGCGCTTAGCTACTCGGCGTCCGAACTAGCTTCGCCCGAACACCAGTGTTCCTTGTATCCTCCGACTTACCTTGCCTTTGGGCCATTCGGAATCAAGATGTGGACGGAATCGGACCCGGCAACCGACAAAGTGATTGCTTGGAAAATCAGCGGTGCTTCCGATCTGGCGGTTATGACAGTTTGGATGGACGGACGGCCGCACCCTTCAGCCGCCGCTCCGCATCCATTTGAAGGCTTCACGACAGGTACTTGGGAAGGGAATACGCTCACGACCCGAACCACGCATTTTAAAGCGGGCTACCTGCGGCGAAATGGCGTGCCTATTAGCGATCATGCCGTACTGACGCGCCACTTTATGCGCCACGGGAACCTGCTGACGGTCGAATCGTTTATCGAGGACCCTGCCTATTTGACGGAACCGTACGTCGTCAGCCGGACCTGGGAACTAGATCCCTCGGCGCAACTCGCCTCGCAGTCCTATCACTGCTCGCCCGAAGTGGAGGTTGCCCGCCTTAATGGAACCGGTCTTGTGCCTCATATTCTTCCCGGACAGAATACGTTTCAAGGGGAAGTCACCAAAATGTACAACATTCCGTTGGCCGCAGTGCTAGGCGGAGCGGAAACGATGTATCCGGAGTATCGAAAACAGCTCAAGGACAAATACGTCGCCCCTGCCAAATGTGTGCGCTACTGTTGCGGTTGGGAGGGAGGAGCGCCTACCGACTCGATTAAGTGCATTGGCGTCGGCGGCTCGACTCCAGAAAATCCGTTTGGAAGGAAGTTCTGAGGAATGAGAATACTCGGAGCCTGCGCGTTGCTCCTCGGTGCAACGGCCGGCATTCACGCCCAGAACCCGAGACCTACCACCGCAAAGGCCGCGGCTCCCACGGAAACGGATTTCACGGGATACTGGGTCGCGCTTGTCACAGAGGACTGGCGTTGGCGCATGGTCACACCGCCCAAGGGCGACTACGCTAGTGTGCCGATCACCATCTTAGGGAGGGAAACGGCTGACACCTGGGATCCAGCAAAGGACGAAGCGGCCGGCGAGCAATGCCGGTCCTACGGAGCTCCGGCTATTATGCGCGTGCCCGGGCGGCTACACATTGCCTGGCAGGATGATCAGACACTAAGGGTGGAAATCGACGCCGGCGAGCAAACTCGACTATTGCACTTCGGCAACTGGAATCCCCCCGCCGGTGCGCCAACCTGGCAAGGAAATACCTCCGCCAATTGGGAAGTGGGCCGATCGCCAAATCCAGATGCGCCCGCGAAGCACGGCTCGATCAAAACCGTGACGACGCACCTTCGCCCTGGTTACTTGCGCAAGAACGGAATACCTTACAGTTCCCAAGCTGAGCTCACTGAGTACTGGGATATCAATAGGGAACCGAATGGGTCCGAAACGCTGGTGGTTACAACCAGCGTTCATGATCCAATTTACTTACAGCACGACTGGATTACGGCGCTGCACTTCAGGAGAGAGCTCGACGGCTCTAAATGGGATCCACAACCTTGTTCGGCACGGTGGTGAACCGGATCGTAGTCCGGCACCTCCCCGGAAAATCCCGTCCTTAAACGGCGAGCACCAAGCCACTCAGCAGGGCGCCTAATCGTTGCTGGTTAACGCGCGAGCCACCGCGAAACCCACAAATCCAGCCACCAGCAGCGACATCCCTGGATTCTTTCTGACCACCGCCTGCAGGTCGCTGAAGATCCCCGGCATGTCATTATTGCGCAGATATTTTGCGCCGGAGTTCAGCTTGTCTGCCGTCCCATGCGCCAGGTCGGCCACTTTTTCGCCACTATTATGTAGCGCCGAGGCGGTTGAATCCAGCCCTCCGGCCGCCGCGACCCGCGTGGCCTCCATCTTTTCTGTCGCGGAACGGCTGAGATCGTTGACCTTATCCTTTACTTGGTAAGCAGCGTCAGCAACTTGATCGGGCAGAGATTTAGTGGTCATACGATATTCCTTTGCAGTTCGACTTCCAACACGCGCGCCTGTTACTTCCAGGCCGGTTCGCCATTCTCTTCGTAATCTCGGAAGGCTTTTGTGAGCCCTCCCAGCACCTCAGCAGTCACCTCAAACAGGACCCTCGCCCGGGAGTCTTGAATCTTGTCGATGTCGGCCCGGGCATATTTTCCCGCCTCATGCAACATCTGTCGCAGCATGATGCTGTGATGGCGGGGGTCGGTCCCAGCCACTTTGGGTTGATTGATCTTCTCGCTGGCCACTTTGAGGTCCTCTACCCTCCGTCGGCCTTACGAAGCGCTACTGCGGCGGAACAGATGGGAGATCAGGCTCACCAGGAACAGCACGATGAAAACGAAGAAGAAGATTCTCGCAATCTCGGCGGCCGCGAAGGCGACCACGCCAAACCCCAGTAACCCCGCGATCAAAGCCACCACCAGGAACACTAACGCGTAGTACAGCATATGGACTCCTTTTCGGGTTCAAAACCCGCTCGGAATCTCTAGAGCACTTCACGGGCCAGCGTCAAAACCAATCGCTTCGATACGCAATCCACCAGCTTAAAAAACAGATGGGGATGGTCGCGCCTAGCGCCCACCACATTGGCAGCACGAAATCTGCTATCAGCCCTAATATCGTAAAAACGATCCAGAAAATCTTTCGCTCCACCGCTCTCCTAGCCGCGAATCTCGGCGTGCGTCTGCAGATAACTGAGAACCTGCGCGCGCGACAGGACTCCTTCCAATTGCCCGTTCGACACCACCGGAAGCTGATTCAAATCGTACCGGCCCATCGCTTCGAGCGCGCTGGTCAGCGAGGCATCGGGAGTGACCGACTGCAAATCCTCCAAAGGCCGCATGATGTCGTGCAAGGTTTTGTAGGGCCACGTCGCCCGGTCAATCGCCTTCACCTCGTGCGACGTTACCAATCCCGTGATTTTGCCTTGATCCACCACCATGAAACACCGCTGCCCCGTGCGCAGCATTTCATGCTCGACGAAATTCTGCACGTTCAGCCAGCCGTCGACAGTAGGACAATCCCGCGTCATGATGTCGGCCACGCGCACGCCCTCGAGTGCATGCGACAGCCCCACCCGCGAATAGCTTTCCCGCGCCGCTTGCAGCAGAAACCAGCCGATGAAGGCGATCCACAGGCCCCCCAGGCCCGCGCCGGTGAAATATTGAAAGATGCCTAGCGCAATAAACACGAAAGCTACCGCTTGGCCCACCCGCGCGGCCAGTTGGGTCGAGCGGTCCGCCTCCCCCGTCTTCCACCAGATCAGCGCCCGCAGCACGCGTCCGCCATCCAGTGGATAGCCCGGAAGAAGGTTGAATGCCGCCAGCGACAGGTTAATGTATCCCAGCCACCGCAGCATCGCCATCCACGGATTCGACGGCGCGTCGCCCACCACGCGCACTAAAGCCAGACAAATGGCGCCGATAACCGCGCTGGTGAGCGGCCCGACGAATGCCATCCAGAATTCCACTTTCGCGCTGGTCGGATTTTTCTCAATCTGCGACACGCCGCCCAACGCAAATAGGGTGATCTCCTTCACCGGCAGCTGATTCGAGGTCGCCACCACGGAATGCGCCAATTCGTGCAGCAGCAGCGACACGAAGAACAGCAGCGCCGTCCCGATCGCCATCGCCAGAATGACGCTGTCGCCCCACCCGGGATTGCTGGCGCGGAATTGCGAGGAAAGTGAAAATACGATCAGCAGCGCGATCAAAAACCAGCTGTAGTGCAGGCCGATCTTGATGCCGAACACGCTGCCGAGTTGGATTTGCGAGCGCACGCTGCTCTGCTTTGACCTTAACACTGAATCGCCGGCTCTGACCCGCCAGTCCTGACCAGACACCCCTGACTGGACAGCAAAGACCCGGGTAGGATGATAGAGTGCTGTTTGCGCTGCTCGCAACTGTCCTGCTCGCCCAATCGTCCGCGCCTCCGTCACGTGAAATCGTTACCATCGACAAGCTCACCGTGCAAGGGACCCGCTTCACCCCGCATTCCATCCAGATTCTCACCGGTCTGCGGCCGGGCGTGCAGATCGACGAACTAGCCGTGCGCCAAGCCATCGCGCGCATGCTCGAATCCGGCTTGATCCGCAGCGTGGATTACAACTACGAATCGCTAGCCGACCCCCGGCGGGTGGTTCTCGAACTCACAATCGTGGACGAAACCCCTCTGCTGCCCGCCTCGATTGAGATCCCCGGCGTCGATCCCGAGGCCGTCTGGCAGTATCTCGCATCCGTTGACCCGCTCTTTACCCGCGAGCTGCCGCGCACCCAGAAAGCCCTGCGCTTCTACATCCGTGCCATCACCGATTACCTGCGCACCGACAAGCGCCAGGAATCGCTGGTCCCCATTGTCACTGGCGACGACTCCGGCCATCCCAGTGGAATCGTCTTCGCGCCGGCCCCCCGCCGCTCGCTCCCGTCCCCCGGCAAACGCCAGAACTAAGATCGGGCGCCCCATGCGAGCGGCCGCCAAGCCCTTGGCCGGGCGCTCGGCGGAATGTTGCGCGACCACGCAATCGCCGCGAGCGCGCCCTGGAGCTGGCCCGCATGGTGCCTCGCGACAACGCCCGCAACCTATAATTTGTCGAAATAGGGCCACATCCCCCACAGGGGAGTAGGGCGTCCAGAGGACCTTCGCCGAGTGTGCTGTCGGCACAAAGCTCTTACGCTCAAAGCATGGATATCCTGTGTCGATTAAAACGGTGGAGAGAAACTCACGCCCAGGACTTGATCGAGTACGCTCTGATGGCCGGCTTCATCGCAGTCGCCGCCGGTGCTGTGCTCCCCGGCTTAGGTCCAGTCATCAGTACGATTTTTTCAAAAGTCGCCTCGCAGTTGGCGAAAGCCAGCACCCAAGGCAGTTAACACAACCAGGCCCCTTGCGCGCAGCGCCGCATAGGAATATAGTTTGTCCCCCAGGAGGTCATAATGACCAAAACCAATGTAGGCCGTATCGTTCTGGGCGGCATCGTCGCCGGCATCGTGCTCGATATTCTGGGATACATTGTCGATGGGATCTTGCTCGCCCCGCAATGGACCGCGGGCATGACCGCGCTCGGCAAGAGCGGCGGGTTCACTATGAATCAAATCGTGAGCCTTAACCTTCTGGGCCTCGCCAATGGCATTTTTGCGATCTGGCTGTACGCCGCCATTCGTCCGCGCTACGGCGCCGGACCCAAGGCCGCCATCGTCCGCCGGACTGGCCCTGTGGGTCGCCGGAGTGCTTCTGCCCAACGTCGCGATTCATGGGCGTCAACGGCTTGTTCGCCACCAACCTAACCATCCTGACCACCGCAGCCGGGATCGTCGAATGCGTGGTAGCGGCACTGGCCGGCGCGGCGGTGTATAAAGAGAGCTGCCGCCGAACCGGCGCTGCGTTCAACGATGGCCGCAGGCGCTTAGCGCCCCGCTTCCATCCCCTTCGCTTTGAAGACCGGCGCGGCGGCGGGAGAAGTCAGAAATTGAATCGCCTTTTTCGCGGCCGCCGCATCCTTCGCGTTCGCGCCAACGGAAGCTTGAAAGTGCAGATAGTTTTGCAAGTCCCCGGGCAGCGGCCCCAGAATCTGGACTCCAGCCACCAACGGAACCTCGCTCAAGCGGCACGATTTCGATTTCGCTGCGTCCCTGCGCCACGCTTTCGCCGGATTTTTCGGTCCCGCTTTCGAGCTTAGTCTTCGCCGCCACAGCCTGCGCGATGCCCAGGCGCTCAAACATTTTGTCGATGGTCGCCCGGCTGGCGCCTTCCTTCACGATTGAGATCGACTTCGCCTTCAGCAGCGTCTGCTTTACCGCGTCGGACGTCGACACATCCGGTTTCGCCGCGCCCGCGCGAATGCCGAACCCGACCCCCGTGCGTGCCAAATCCGCCGCCGTTCCCGCCGCGATCTTTCCCGGCCTTGGTCAAGTCCGCAGTAGTCTCCGGAGTCAAAATCGCCAAGTCGAATGCCTCGCCCGCCGTGATCTGCCGCTTCAACCCAGCCGAGGCCCCGTAAACGATGTTCAACGGATGCCCCGCCGCCCGCTCGATCCCAGGTTTCAACGCCTCGAGCGCCGCCTTCACGCCGTTCGAAGCCAACACCTGAATCGGAGCAGTCTGCGCGACGGCAACGTAAGGGCACAACACTAACAAGCTAGCGGCCAGGATGCGTTTCATGATTTCTCCTCCGCCGTATCATACACGAATCCGATTCCTGCTACATTGAAAGCGTGGCATACCCAGAACGATTCCTAATCCCCATGCGGGAAGATCTCACGCGCTTTGGCGTCGAAGAAACCCGCACCCCCGAAGAAGTGGACCAGGTCCTCGCTCCCGGCAGCGGCACTGTAATGATGGTGATCAACTCCGTTTGCGGTTGCGCCGCCGGCAAAGCCCGCCCCGGCATTGGACTCGCCTTGCAACACCCCGTGCGTCCGACGAAAGCCGCCACCGTATTCGCCGGCGGTGACGAAGCCGCCGTAGCGCATGTGCGCTCGCTTCTCAAAGATTACCCGCCGTCCTCGCCCTCCGTAGCGATCTTCCAGGATGGCAAACCGGTTTACATGCTCCACCGCAGTGATATCGAGCGCCGCGACGCGACTCAAATCGCCCAGTTGCTCACCAAAGCTTTCGACGAATTCTGCACGCCCGTTTCTCAGGGATAAAACTCCCCAGGGAGGTTCTTCCGGTGTTGCCGTTCGCATGCCGAGCGTTGGTCTGGACCGCTGAAAAGCTGGTGCCCGCCTCCGCGCGCGAAGAATGGCGCGAAGAACATTCCGGACAACTCTGGGAGTGGACCCTCCGCGCCGCAGCCGCCGGCACCGGCGACAGCCGCTTCGCCCTAAAATCCCACACTCGCCGCGCCGTTCAGCGCCGCTCTGGCCTCGCGCTTCAACGCCGAACAATTTGGACGCCCCGGCGTCTGCCTAACCATAGGCGCTTCCTTAATCCTCATCCTTGCCCTAGCCAGCGGCGGCTTCCCCGTGCTTCGGCATTTCACCCACGGCCTGTACCTATCGCGATCCCGACCGCGTAGTGGTGCTTGCGCAAGGCTCCCCGTTCTTCGGAATCCGCATGGGTTTCCGCGACCGCGAAACCGCCGTATTCCGCGCCCGCTCTCACTCGCTCGAAGGCCTGGCCACCTATATGTGGACCAACACCGTGTTCCAATCGCCGCGCGGCCATCGCGAAGTGATCGCCGCCGAAGTGGGTCCGCAATTCTTCAACGTGCTCGGCGTAGGACCGTCCCGCGGCCAAGGTCTCGACGGCCCTGAAACCTTCCTGGCCAGTTACGATTTTTGGAAGACCGAGTTGCGCGGCAACCCGGCCGCCATCGGCCAGAGCTACGAAATCGGCGGTCGCCCCATGCGCCTCACCGGCATCATGCCGCGCAGCTTCTCTTTCCTCTCAACGCCGATCGCCGTCTGGATCGAAGCCGGCCCCGAGCCCGCCGTCCCCGCCAGCCGCTGGTGGCTGGCACTGCGCGGAGCCGTCGGCCGTCTGCGCCCCGGAGTTTCCCAAGCCGACGCCGAAAAAGAATTGCGCGAAATCCTAGTGAGCGTCAGCCTGGCCCGCCGCAACTTCATCGTGCGTGCCACGCCCATCGGCGATCTGGTATACCGCCCCATGTGGTCCTACGGTTTCGATCTGCTGCTGAGCACCTCGCTGATCGTTCTGTGGACCGGCTTCAATGTCTTCCGCGACCGCCGCCGCGGCGCCTCCTGGCGGATGGTCTCGCGCTTCTGGGGCTTCTTTGTGCTGAAGACCATGCTCCCTCTGATCGCCCTGTTCTTGTTAGTGTTCGAGTTCGGCGGAGTAGCACAGCTAGGCTTCACCGGCGGCGTAGTGCGCCCCGGCACCGGAGCCCTGAGCGCGTGGTTCTTCTACTCCGGCATCGCCGTGATTTTAATCTGGGCCTGGCGCGATCAACCCGGCCGCTGCCGCGTCTGCCTCCAGCCCATGCGCCTGCCCTTGCGCATCGGCGTCCCCGGCCAAATTCTCTTGGAAACCGCCGGCCAGGAAGTCATGTGCCCGCAAGGTCACGGCTCCGTCTACACCCTCGACTCTGTCCACGGCGCCGACATGTCTGACCGCTGGATGGGTTTCCCCTAACCGTTACCACCCCGCCTTCTCCATACGCGCCAAAATAATCGCGCTGTAGTCATCCATGCGCGCCGGATGCCACCTCCGCGGCGCCGGCAAAATCGCAGCGAGCCGAGCCGCCTGATCCCGATCCAACCGCGCAGCGCTCACGTGATAGTGATACCGTGCCCCTTCCTCGATCCCGTACACTCCGTTAGGCCCCCACTCCACCACGTTCAAGTACAACTCCAACTCCCGCCGCTTGCCGAGAATCCGATCCGCCATCGGAGCCAGCGTGTACTCGAACAATTTCCGCAGCGGATTGCGATGCGTAGTAAAGAACAGATTCTTCACCAACTGCTGCGGAATCGTCGAAGCCCCGCGAATCAACTCGCCTTTCTCCTGACTCTCCTGGGCCACCTTCTCCGTCTCATCCCAGTCAATCCCGTGATGCTGATAAAAGCGCCCGTCCTCCGCCGAAATCACCGCATGCTGCAACTCCGGCGAAATCTTGGACAACGGGACAAACGTCTGCCGCTTGCGATACGGCGTGTGCCGCACCCAGGACTCCACCCGCCTCTGGACCTGCACCCCCGTAGTCGGCGGATTCACCACCCGCAGCGCAAACAGCGCCACCGTCCAAAACACATAAACCGCGGCGACCACGCCGACCACGAAAATGAGAATGCGTCGAAACACTTGTCTCTAGTTTCCCGCTACACTGAAGCGAATGTCCAAACAATATCCCAACCCGCCCGCTATGGCGATCGACCCCAACAAGAAATACACCGCCACCTTCAAGGTCTCAGCCGGTGAAATCGTGTGCGAGCTGTTCCCCAAAGACGCCCCCAAAACCGTCAACAATTTCGTGTTCCTCGCCCGCGATAAATTCTACGACGGCACCGTCTTCCACCGCGTCCTAGGCGATTTCATGATCCAGGGCGGAGACCCCACCGGCACCGGCCGCGGCGGCCCCGGCTATCGCTTCGAAGACGAGTTCAAAGGCAATTCGCAGAAGCATCAGGTAGGATCGCTGTCGATGGCCAACGCCGGCCCCGGCACCAACGGCAGCCAGTTCTTCATCACCCACATCGTCACCGATTGGCTCGACGGCAAACACACCGTCTTCGGCAAAGTTCTCAAAGGCCAGGACGTCGTCAACAAAACCAAGCAAGGCGACACGCTCACCAGCGTCACCATCACCGAAGAGTAACTTATGGCGAAGACCATCCTAGTCACCGGAGCCACCGGCACCGTAGGCGGCGACGTCCTTCGCGGCCTAGCCGGACGCCCAGGTATCCAAGTCCGCGCCGCCGTCCGCGACAAAGAAAAATCCGCCGCGCTAGCCGGCCCCAACGTCGAGCTAGTCTGGTTCGACTACACCATGCCCGAAACCCTGGGCACAGCATCGCGCGGCGCCGACGCCGTCTTCATGGTGCCGCCGCTTTCTCCAGACTGCGTTGCGGAGGGAATCGAATTTTTGACCGCCGCGCGCGAGTCCGGCGTAAAACACATAGTCAAACTTTCTGTGATCCGCAGCCTGGGCGATTCCACGGTAGGGAAGTGGCACGCCGCCATCGACGAAGCCCTGAAGAAGTCCGGCATGGCCTGGACCATCCTCCTCCCCGGAGGCTTCATGCAAAATTTAGTCGAAGGTTCAGCGCCCCGGCCCGATGGAAACTTATATCTCCCCGTAGGCAACGCCAAATCCGCTTATATCGACACCCGCGACATCGCAGCGGTTGCCGTGAAAGCCCTAACCGAGCCCGGCCATGAGGGCAAAGAATACACCCTGACCGGCCCCGAAGACCTCTCCTACGCCGAAATGGCTGCCATCATGACCGAAGCCTCCGGCCGCCAAATCCGCTATATAGACGTGCCCCCCGAAGCCGCCCGCCAAGGAATGCTGAGCGCCCACATGCCCGAGTGGATGATCGACATAATCTTAGAAATCAACGCCTGGGCCAAAGCATCCAAAGGCGGCGAAATCACCACCACCGTAAAAGACATCCTAGGCCGCCCCGCCCATACCTTCCGCGAATTCGCCCGCGATTACGCCGACCGCTGGAAAGTTTAGTGGTGCTTGCCGTACATCTGCTCACCCGCAGTAACCGCCAACGTCAGCCGGTTCTGCGGCGGCGGCAGCGGGCAAGTAGCAAAATCCGTAAACACACAAGGCGGATTTTCCGCCCGGTTGAAATCGATCTCCACCGTTCCCGCCCGCTTCACCCCATCCTTAGGCATCGCAGCGTAAAGAAATCGTGACGCGCCATAAGTAGTCTTCCCGCTAGTCTGATCGCGCATCACGAACCACAGCTCGTTATCATCCACCACCGGCTCCAGCCGATACTCTTTCCCACCACGCTGAAAAGTGACGTACCCCGGACTCTCGTCCGTCTCCTTCACCCCCACCGCCGTATCGAACGTTACGGCATGCGCCTTGTCCCATGGCACGAACTTCGCCTGCACCCTCCACGACACATCCGGCGGATACCATTTGAGCCCCGTGAACTCGCGCCGCGCCACGCTGTCGTTGTCCTTAATACGCACGCCCAGCTTATCCTCGCGCTTGATGATGAAAAACTTCACGCGCCCAATCAGCGAGCCTATCGTAATGCTCGTCCACATCCGGCTTCAGATCGCGATCCACTAACGGTGCCCCGTTCATCGTCACCGCCACGCCCTTTTCCGGACGAAAGCGCACCTTGCCGCGCCTTCAGCGATGAGCGTCCCCACGTTATCCGGAGCCAACTTCGGCAACTGCACTTCAAACCCCGGATTCGAACCCACCCGGTTCTCGCCTTCCTTCAGCCAAGTGAGCCCCACCACGGTCAGCCACCCGTCGTCAGCTTTGAGTTTGGCCTCGCGCTGCGCACGCCATTCCATGAGCGTCCGCGAGTAGTCGTCCGCCCCCGCCGCCGCGCCCAAAAGCAAGACCAGAACCGTCAGCCTCGTCCGCATGTCGCGATTGTAACAGACGTATACTTTGGAGAGAGGAATCGCTCCATGCCCTATAAACTGACCGTAAACGGCAAGGCAGTCACAGCCGACGTACCCGCGGACATGCCCCTCCTGTGGGTGCTCCGCGATGTTCTGAACTACAAAGGCACCAAGTTCGGCTGCGGCGCCGGACTCTGCGGAGCCTGCACCGTCCACGTCGGCGGCAAGCCCGTCCGCTCCTGCCAGACTTTGGTCGGCAAAGTCACCGACGCCGTCACCACCATCGAAGGCCTCTCGCCCGACGGCTCCCATCCCGTGCAGCAAGCCTGGATGGAACTCGACGTCCCCCAGTGCGGCTACTGCCAAGCCGGACAAATGATGTCCGCCTCCGCGCTCTTAGCCGTCAACGCGAAGCCCACCGACGCCGACATAGACCGCGCCATGAACGGCAACCTCTGCCGCTGCGGAACCTATCTCCGCATCCGCGCCGCCATCCACAAAGCCGCGTCCATCGCATCCACCGGCAATACCGACAAGAAACCCGTCACCACCGCCCAGGTAGCAAAGTAGGAGCTCATCATGAAATCCACCAACCTTAACCGACGCGCGTTCCTGAAAGTCACCACGGTAGCCGGCGGCGGCATGATGCTCGGCTTGTTTGTGAAGCCGCAGCGCGCCTCCGCGCAGAATTTCGGCAAGAACCCCGAGCCCGTCCCCAACGCCTATTTCCAGATCGCCGCCAACGGCGTCGTCACCATCGTCGCCAAGGACCCCGAAGTCGGCCAAGGGGTCCGCACCATGCTCCCCATGCTGATCGCCGAAGAGCTCGACGCCGATTGGAAGTCCGTGAAAGTCGTCCAAGCCGATTTCGACGACAACAAATACTTCGGCCAGTGGGCCGGAGGCAGCATGGCCACTCCCATGAATTGGGAGCCCATGCGCCGCACCGGCGCAGCGGGACGCGCCATGCTGATCACCGCCGCCGCCCAAACCTGGAAAGTTCCGGAATCCGAAATCAACGCCGACGCCGGCAAAGTGATTCACCGCAAATCCAATCGCACCGCCGGCTACGGTGAGCTGGCCGCGAAAGCGGCGTCTCTTCCGGTCCCCGATCTCAAAACCGTCAAACTGAAAGACCCGAAAGATTACAAGATCATCGGCAAATCGCAACGCGGCTACGACGTCCCCGCCATCGTCACCGGCAAACCCAGCTACTCCATCGATTTCACCGTGCCCGGCATGCTCTTCGCCGTGTATGAAAAGTGTCCCGTGTTCAACGGCAAGCCCGTCAGCGCGAACCTCGACGACATCAAAAAACTCCCCGGCGTGCGGCATGCATTCTTAGTGCAAGGCAACGTGCCGGACAATATAGTCCTGGGCTTCGAAGTCCCTCTAGAACCCGGCGTCGCCATCGTAGCCGATTCCTGGTGGCAAGCCCAAAGCGCCCGCAAGCAACTCAAGGTCGTCTGGAACGAAGGACCCGGCGCCACCCAAAGCAGCACCGAATTCGCCCAGCGCGCCGAACAGATTTCGAAGAAAGCGCCCGCGAACCTGCTCCGCAACGACGGCAATGTCGACAGCGCTCTGAAGAACGCCGCCAAAGTAGTCGAAGCGGCCTACGCCTATCCCTTTATTTCGCATGCCCCGCTGGAGCCGCAAAACTGCGTCGCGGATTTCAAGGACGGCAAGATCGTCATCTGGTCCAGCACCCAGATCCCTGCCGGCGGCCGCACCCTAGTAGCCACCACGTTAGGCATCCCCGAAAGCTCCGTGCTGATCCACATGCAGCGCGGCGGCGGCGGCTTCGGACGCCGTCTCACCAACGACTATATGGTCGAAACCGCGTGGATCTCCAAAACAATCGGCGCCCCCGTCAAGCTCCTGTGGACCCGCGAAGACGACATGCAGCACGACTTCTACCGCTCCGGCGGCTTCCAATATCTGAAGGCCGGCCTCGACGCCTCCGGCAAAATCGTCGGCTGGCACGATCATTTCATCGGCTACGGCAAGGACAAGGAATTCGTGTCCGCCGGCAACATCAGCTCCGACGAATTTCCCGCGCGCCTGGTTCCCAACTTCACCCTCGGCTACACGCTGATGCCGCTGTGGATCAAAACCGGAGCCCTCCGCGCCCCCGGCTCCAACACCTACGCGTTCGTCTTCCAATCGTTCCTCGATGAACTAGCCCACGCCGCCGGCAAGGACCCAGTAGCCTTCCGCTTAGCTCTACTCGACCAACCCCAAACCGCCGCCACCGACAAAGGTCCCTTTGCGATGGACTTCAAGCCCGTGCGCATGAAGCCCGTGCTGCAACTAGTCGCCGACAAAGCCGGCTGGGGCAAGCGCGCGCTCCCCGCAGGCCACGCCCTGGGCGTAGCGTTCCACTTCAGCCACTACGGATACTTCGCCGAAGTAGCCGAAGTCAGCGTCACCGACAACAAGGTGAAAGTCCACAAAGTCTGGATGGCCGCCGACGTCGGCAGGCAGATCATCAACCCCGCTGCCGCCGAAAACATCGTGCAAGGCGCCATTGTCGACGGCCTCAGCGAATTGATGGCCCAGGAAATCACGCTAGAAAAGGGTCGCGTCCAGCAGAGCAATTATCATCAACATCAAATGGTGCGCATGGCTCAAGCCCCTGCCGAGATCGAAGTGATCTGGCACCTCACCGACAATCCGCCGACGGGTTTAGGTGAGCCCGCGTTGCCGCCGATTCTCCCGGCCGTCGCCAACGCCATCTTCGCCGCCACCGGCAAACGCCTGCGCTCGATCCCGCTTTCAAAGAGCGGCTATAGCTGGGCGTAAATCGGACCTTGCAGTAGAATGGTACGGTGATAAGCAAAGTCTTTCTAGCATGGTGTGCACTGTACACCTTGGCCTCCGCGCAGCCGCCCTCCGCCGCGGACCTTCAAAACGCCGAGCTCCACGTTCTCCCGGTGCAAGGCAACACATATATGATGGTGGGCCCCGGCGGCAACATCACCATCCAGACCGGCAAGGACGGTGTGCTGTTAGTCGACACCATGTTCGCCCCTCTGGCCCAGCGCATCGCCGCCGAAATCAAAAAGCTCAGCGACCTGCCCATTCGCTACATCATCGACACCCACGTGCACGCCGATCACGTCGGCGGTAACGAGCCGCTACAGAAAATGGGCGCCGCCGGAGCGTCGCAAGTGATGGGCGGCGGAGCCACCGTCATCGCGCACGACAATGTTCTGAACCGCATGACATCGCCAGTGACCGGCAGCCAAGCCCCTCCGCCCCAAACCGGCCTGCCGAATGACGAATACGACACCCCTACCAAAGACTTCTTCTTCAACGGCGAAGCCGTAGTCATCTTCCACGAGCCCGCCGCTCACACCGACGGCGACAGCATCGTGTTCTTCCGCCGCTCCGACGTCCTCAGCGTCGGCGACATCTTTACCCCCGAGCGCTATCCGTTCCTCGACCTCGCCCGCGGCGGCAGCATCAAAGGCGAAATTGACGCCCTGAATCATATCCTGCTCCTCACCGTGCCCGAGCACCTGCAAGACGGCGGCACCCGCGTAATCCCCGGCCACGGCCGCCTCTGCACTGAAGCCGACGTAGTCGAATATCGCGACATGGTAACGATCGTTCGTGACCGCGTCCAAGACGCCATCAAGCGCGGCCTTAACTTAGAACAAGTGAAAGCCGCGAAACTAACGCTCGACTACGATCCGCAGTACGGCCCCGGCGACATGTTCGTTGAGTCCATCTACAAAAGCTTGGGGGGCAAGTAAATGCGATCCCGATTTTGCTTCCTGACATTCATCGCCGCCGCGGCTCTGCAAGCCCAACCCCCAGGCCCTCCGCAGCCTCCGCGACCCGCCAAGCTCGCCGCACCCGTAGACCTCACCGGCTACTGGGTCTCCGTAATCAGCGAAGACTGGCGCTGGCGCATGGTCACGCCCATCAAGGGCGACTTCGCCAGCATCCCCATCAACCGCGAAGCCCGCAAAATCGGTGATGCCTGGGACCCCGCTAAAGACGAAGCCGCCGGCCTGCAATGCAAAGCCTACGGCGCCCCCGCCATCATGCGCGCCCCTGGCCGCGTCCACATCACCTGGCAGGACGACAACACACTGAAGTTAGAAGCCGACGAAGGCACGCAAACGCGAGTGTTCCACTTCGCGCCCCCCGGTGGACCCGCGCCGCAAGCCCCGCAGGGCGGGGAAGGCACCTGGCAAGGCTTCTCGGTCGCGAATTGGGAACGCGCCCCCCGCGGTGTCGAGATCCCCGATCCCGTGCCGATATTTTCCGTTCGCCAAGGCGGCGCAAGGCCGCTCTCTAGAAGTGCTGACGACCAATCTCCGCCCCGGCTACTTGCGCAAAAACGGCGTCCCCTACAGCGCCGCCGCCACCGTCAACGAATATTACGACTATCATAAAGAACGCAACGGCGACGAATGGTTTACCGTCACCACCATCGTCCGCGACCCCCAATACTTAACCGGCCCCTGGATCACCAGTTCCGATTTCAAAAAAGAACCCGACGGCTCAAAGTGGGACCCGTCACCCTGCAAAGCCCACTAGGAAGAACGGAAATGAAACGCATCGCACTACTCTTAGCATTTGCAGCCCTTCCAGTTTGCGCCCAAGTAGATTTCACCGGCGAATGGGCCCCCGCCTATCACGAAGACGGCCCCGAACGCCTCCCCGGCCCCGAATTAGGCGACTATATGGGCATCCCTCTCAGCGACGCCGGCCGCCTCCGTGCCGACAGCTACGACGCCGATCGCATCTCCGTAGTCACCGAATACCAGTGCCGCCCCCACTCCTCCGACTACGGAATGCGCGGCCTGGGCAACCTCCGCGTAACCCGCGAAATCGACCCAACCACCCAGAACCTAATCGCGTTCCACACCTACATGCCCGCCTGGGGCAGCCAGCGCACCATCTGGATGGACGGCCGCCCGCATCCCCCCGCCTACGCCGAACACACCTTCCAAGGTTTCTCCACCGGTGTCTGGGAAGGCAACATGCTAACCATCAGCACCACCCACTTGAAAGCGAATTACCTGCGCCGCAACGGCGTCGCCAGCAGCGACAAACGCATCGTCACCGAACATTGGACCCGCCACGGCGATTTCTTAACCGTGATCGTAGTAGTCGAAGACCCCGTCATGCTAACCGAACCCCTGGTGCGCAGCGAAAACTGGTATCTCGATCCCGGCCAAAAAATCCCGCCGTCCTTCTGCGAATATGCCGCTGAAGTCCCCGCGCCCGTCGGCTCTGTCCCGCACCATCTCCCCGGTAAGAACGCGTTCTTGACAGAAGTGGCTGAATGGTACGGCCTCCCCGCCGAAGCCACCCGAGGCGGCGCCAAAACGATGTATCCCGAATACCGCAAGACCATGCCCAAGCCCATCAAACCCGCGCCCGAGAAATGCGAGCGCTTCTGCGTCTGCACCACGCTAGCCGATTGCAACTTGAACGACACCGTACAAGCCCCCGGCGGCGCCCCCGCCCCGCGCCGTTGAATATACTGGTAACCGAAATGAAATTCACGACACTCACATTAATAGCGGCCACATGCGCCGGATTAGCGCAAGCGCAGGTCCCGCCGCAGATCGAAGCCGGTCTCCTAAAGATCGGCCAGGTCGTCGACCCCGGCTGCACCGCGCGCCTCTACCGCTCCCTGATGCCCGTCAACGACATCAACAGCAGCGCGACTCCGCTCTACCCCGGCATCACCGTCGCCCGCGACGTTTCCTTCGGCCCCAATCCCAAAGACGTTGTCGATATTTTTACATCCGACAAAGGTGGCTCGAACCGCCCGGTCTTGATCTACGTCCCCGGCGGCGCCGGCAACAAAATCGAATTGCAAGTAAAAGAAGCCAACGCCTTCTACGACAACATCGGCCGCTGGGCCACCAAGAACGGTATGGTCTTCGTCAATATGCAGCGCCATCCCGGAGCCAATTGGGACGACCCCGCCAAAGACGTTTCCGCCATGATCCAGTGGGTCGAGGCCAACATCGCGAAATACAAAGGCAACCCCGATCGCATCTTCGCCTGGGCCCAGTCCGCCGGCAATGGACCGCTAGGAACCTATGTAGGACGCCCCGAACTTTACGGCCCCAAAGGCGTCGGCCTGAAAGGCGTGATCTTCATGTCCGGCCAATTCAATATTCTCCCGGTCCAACCCGCCGGCGGCCAAGGTGGACGCGGCGGTCCTCCCGCTGGCAATGGTCCCGCACCCGGCAGCACCTGCGGCGCCGGCCCCAATAATTCGACCGACGGCGCTCTCCCCGGACGCACCATGGGACAGCCCGGTGGCCCCAACGCTCCCGGCGGCGGCCGCGGACCCCAAGTAGACGCAGCCACCCAGCTCTCGCGCTCGACTCTGCCCGCCTACAAAACGACGAAAGTAAAAATCATGCTGGCCACAGCAGAACTCGACCCCGGCATAGAAGGCAAGATGAGCGCCTTCAACCAAGCCTTCCACGATGAACTATGCAAGGAAGGCCCCGACCGTTGCCCAACGATGCTCTTCGAAAAAGGCGAGAGCCACATGTCGGAAGTGTTCTCCATCGACACCCCCGACAAAACCGTCTCCGGACCGATCCTGGCCTGGATCAAAAAGATTAAGTAGCGCTACTTCGGAATCCTAACATCCGATTCCTGACAGGCACGCCGCGCCTGGGGCGAAAGCAATAGTGCAGAAAAAATGGCGTTAGCCGTGACGCCGACCAAAACTCCAGAAGCATCTCCTGGTCTTGCGGAAACGAACCATGAAACGATCAGGTCCGTTATAGCGAAGAGTGACAGGACTAGAGAAATTCTTCGCCCACTTTCTTGCAGTCGCCATAGTTGAATCGCTGCTACGGGTCCGAGAACTAGCGTCAGCACCACTTCTAGCGACTTAATGATTCTAGGGAAACCAGCTGTCACTAGGCTGAGATGACCGAGACCCCACAACATCCAGGCGACGAACGCCATCAACGCTGTTGCTCCCCCGATGATCGCAGCAAGAACCCGAAGCATGATGCGCATGATTGAAGGAAGACCTGTGCCGCTCTTTTACCCTACTTGCGGGTAGTGACACCCTCTTTAAGAAGGCGCTCCATCTGTGCGGGGTCCTGATTGTTCTCCTCACACACATATTCCTGAAGGCGCGTGCCCGGCCGCAGCATCAGCTTACTCGTCACTTTCCACGGCTTCGTCAGCGCCTTCGGATCTTCCACCGTAGCTTCGTAATTGATCGTGTTGTAATCCACACGCGTAAACCGCTCCACCACATGCATAGCATCCGTGTGGATATTCAACCCTGTCATGATCTCCTTGAATCCGGTCACATCCACCACCAAAGTGTCGCCCTCCCACCGCCCCACAGCGTCCCCCAAATAACTAGGATCCAGATCCTCAGGATGCTTAGCATTCAGCGGCACCAATCGAAACACATGCCGCGACTCCACCAGAATCACAATCAAATCCGGAGTCTGCACAAACTGCCACGGATACAGCGACCCCTCATTCCCTCCCAAATCCAATTGCGGAATACACCGCGCCACCGGATTATCGAATGCCCGCTTATTAAAAGAATCCAAAACCTTCGCCGCCGCCCAAGCCTGATAAGAAGGACGCTCAGCCTTGCGAACCTGCCGCTGCCCAGGCTCCGCCACACCGACGCCTTGATTGGCTTCTTCCCAAGTCCCCGGCTTGTCGCTCCCCGGCTGCCACACCCCCGACAAATCCGGTTTGCCATTAGCCGTCCGCGGCGTAGGCTGCGCACCCAATGCCACCGCGCTCAAAATAAGTATGCAGATCTTCATGGCGCCACCGGAGGCGTACTCCCGCCATCGCCATTCCCCGCCGGAGGCCCCGATTGCAGCTTCTTCCCCGTATTCGCAAACGTGACTTCCCGCGAGTGCGCCCAATTAGACCCATCCCGCGCCCGCCACCCAAACACCGTGACCGTGTCCCCAGGCTTCATTGTCTCCCCGCGCTTCCACCCAATCCGGTTGAGCACAGTAGGCGGATAGCCTTCAAATTTCCAATTAGCCACCTTGCCCTGCGCATCCTTCACATCAATAAAAAAGTAAAAGTGCGGATTCGTCCACTGCACTTCCGTGACGACTCCCGTCAGCGTGACCGGCTTGTTCCCGTCATACTCCGCGCCGAACGAATGATGCGCCAGCGCCGGCACAACGGCCAGCAGCGCCGCCGCGATTCCCATCAGAACTCGTGCTCCCATGCATGTTCCTCCCGGTCCGCTGTCCAGTGTATAACAGGCAGCCGCACGTGTTAGCATAACCGCTTGCGACGCTATTGCCACGGACTGCTTCTACTCGCAGCCGTCTGCGCCCGCGCCCAGGACCCCTTCGAAATTCACGTCTACGAGTACGAAACCCTCAAGCCCCTCCAGTTCACGCTAGAACAACACCTGAACTACTGGGCCGTCGCCACCGCGCCCTCGCAACTCCACATGACCTATGAGCTCACGGGCGGCATCACCGACCAGATCTCCCTCGGCTTCATGCAACTCAACGGCGTCATCCCCGGCCAAGGACTCGAATACGCCGGATGGCGCGTACTCCCCCATTTCTACGCCCCCAAGTCCTGGCACCTGCCCGTCGACTTAGGCTTCGTAGCAGAATTCTCCTTCGTCCGCCCCCTGTTCCTACCCGACACGCGTCACGTAGAACTGCGTCCGATCCTCGAACGGACCGTCGGCGCCTACCAACTCGACTTCAATCCCGTAGTAGCCCGAGCCCTCCACGGCCCCGGCGTTCACGACGGCTGGACCTTCGAACCCGCCGCCCGCGTGGCCTACGGAGAAAAGACCGCCCGCGTCCGTCCCTATTTGGAGTGGTACGCCGAAATCAACCCCGTCGAAGTCCATCAACTCTACCCCGGCGTCGATCTAGATCTCGGCCATAATATTGTCTGGAGTCTCGGCGTAGGCGTCGGCCTTACCTCCGACTCCCCGCGCTTAGTGATCAAATCGCATCTGGAATTCGAATTCGGGAGACACGATTGAAAACAGCAGTTCTCTTCGCAGTTATATCCGTTACCGTCGTGACAGCCCAAAACCCAGACGCCGCGTTCCAAAAATGGTGGCCCGGATTCCAGTCCGCCATCGCCAAGCACGACGCGAAAGCGGTAGCCGAAGGCATGCGCTTCCCACAACCCTGGGAAAACGGACCCGCCATCCGCGAAATCAAATCCGCAGCCGACCTGACTACCCGCTTCGACGTTTACCTAACGCCAGAGATTAAGAAGCAGATCGCCACTAAGAAACCCGAGCGCCTGCCCAACGGCAACTACATCATCGTCTGGCACGCCCGCGGCAACGAATATTCCCTGCACTTCACGCCCGCCGGCAGCGCCTTTGCGCTCGACGGCCTAGGCGAAGGCCCGCCCTAACGCGCCCGCTTCATACGGTAATCTTCGACCGCCGGCATCTTCACCACCCGGCACATCTCATGCAGCCGCGACCGCGCGCGTGTCCCAATCATCTCCGCCAGAGTCCGCTCACGAATGGTCTTCTTCTCGCCGCCCGGCATCGTGAAATCCTTGCCGCGTTCGTCGTCCGTCAAATTGGTAGTCGCAATCAGCGGCTTCTTCTGATTGCAGCGATGCGTGATGATCGCCGTCACGGTATCCTCTACCCAATCCGTAACGCGATGCGCGCCTAAGTCATCGAGCAGCAGCACCTCGACATCCAGCACGGCGCGATAAGCCTCGCGATCCGCCGCCCCCGACGCCGCATCGTAACCCGAACGAATGCGATCCAGCAGATTCTGATAATCGAAAAACAAACACTCGTGCCCCTTATCGAGCAGCGCCCGCATCGCCGCCACCGCTAAGTGTGTTTTCCCGGTTCCCGGTTCGCCGATCAGCAGCAGCCCCGGCCGCGTCTCCGCCGGAAACTCCCGCGTGAAACTGCGCACCTGCATCAGCACAGTGCCCAGCCCCTGCCGCGCCACCGGATTATCCGCCGGCATCTGAAAATTATCCAGCGACGCCTCCTGATAATTCGGCGGGATGTTCGAGTTCTCCTTCAAATCCCGCGTCCGCGTAGCCGCCGCGCACACACACCGCTCCGCCCCAGAGAGCCCCGCGCGCTCCACAATCTTCCATCCCGTGCCGTCGCAAAGAGTGCAGGTTTCGGTCATAGTCATTCGATCACCACCAAAATGTCTCCCGCCGAAACCGTCACGCCCGCCTCCGCTTTCACGGACGCAACGCGTCCAGCTCGGGGGGCCTTCATCTCATTTTGCATCTTCATGGCCTCGACGACAATCACCGGTTCCCCCTCCGCCACCTCCTGCCCCGGCTCGACCAACACCCGCACTACGCGTCCCGGCATCGCAGCCGTGATCGACCGCGGCCCCGAACTCTCTCCCGCGCTCCGCCGCCCGCGCGCCCCACGCGGATCCAGAACCTCAACTTGGTACACGCGCCCGTTAACCGAGACTTCGCCTCCATCCAACACCTGAACTGCATAACTCCGGCCCTCGATCAGTATCGACCACGCCCCCTCCCCCACCGCCGCCGCCGAGTAATCACGCTCCAACGCACCATAAGTGAAGCGCCCCTCCGCAGTCGTGAACGTAGCCGCTTTCCCGTCGATGACGATCTCGTATGTCATCGCAGCAGCGTTTCCCGCCCCGTCTGCAACCAAGCCGGCGCGCGCCCACTCGCCCCCGCCGCGCCAGTCTTCCGCTGCGCCAGCACAGCAGCGAATGCCGCCACCGCTTCCGCTTCAGGATTCGCTGCAAGCGCCCGCCGCCGCGCAAAAAACTCATCCAGAAAAGCCGTAGAAAGCGCGCCCGCCCGAAACCCCGCGTCATCCATGATCTCGCCGAAAAATTCCCGGTTTGTCGCAATCCCCGCGATGACGTACTCCGTCAGCGCCCGCTTCATGCGCGCGACAGCCGCTTCGCGCGACAGCCCCCACACAGCTAACTTCGCCAGCAGCGGATCGTACTCCACCGGCACTTCCCAACCTTCATAGATCCCCGAATCCAACCGCACCCCCGGCCCCGCCGGTTCTTTCAGCCGCGTGATCCGCCCCGGCGAAGGCATAAACTGCCGCTCCGGATCCTCCGCATAAATCCGGCACTCGATCGCCGACCCCTCCCAGCGCACATCCTCCTGCCGAACCGTAAGCCGCTCCCCCGCAGCGATCCGCAATTGCCACTGCACTAAATCCAATCCCGTGACCAACTCGGTCACCGGATGCTCCACCTGCAACCGCGTGTTCATTTCCAGAAAATAAAAGTTGCGATCCCGATCCACTAAAAATTCCAGCGTCCCGGCATTGTGATAATTCGCCGCCCGCGCGATCCGCAGCGCGGCTTCGCCCATGCGCCCCCGCAACTCCGGATATTCCGTCATCAGCGGCGAAGGACACTCCTCAATCACCTTCTGATGCCGCCGTTGGATGGAACACTCGCGCTCCCCCAAATGGATCATGTGCCCGTGTCTGTCCCCCAGCACTTGAATCTCGATGTGCCGCGGCTCCACCACCAGCTTTTCCAGATACACGTCCCCGTTGCCAAACGCCCGCAACGCCTCGCTAGAAGCATCGCGTACCGCCGCTTCCAGATCGCCCTCGCGATCCACCCGCCGCATCCCTTTTCCGCCCCCGCCCGCCGACGCCTTGAGCAACACCGGATACCCCAACGCGCCCGCAACTTTTTTAGCGTCTTCTAATCCGACGACAGCCGCCTCCGTCCCCGGCACCACTGGAGCCCCCGCCGCAATCGCCAGTTTCCGCGCCGCGGTCTTCGAACCCATCTGCCGAACCGCAGCCGCCGGAGGCCCGATGAACACGACTCCCGCCGCCTCGCACGCCTCCGCAAAATCTGCGTTCTCGCTCAGAAATCCGTACCCCGGATGAATCGCATCCACGCCATGCCGCTTCGCCGCTGCAATGATCTTACCGATGTTGAGATAACTCTCAGCCGCCGCCGACGCTCCCAGATGTGCCGCCTCATCCGCCATCTGCACCGCCAACGACCCGCGATCGGCGTCCGAGTAGACCGCGACGCTCTCGATCCCCGCCTCGCGCAGCGCGCGCACAATGCGCACCGCGATCTCCCCCCGATTCGCCACCAATACTTTTTTGAACATGATTCCGGCGTGAGCTTCGATTTTAGCAGGGGAGTCAATTTTTACACTATCTTTATAGTCCCGGCCCGGATCTTAATGCGGCTTTGATGAGCGCCTCTTTAAGCTGGAAATTGTGAAGCTCGCAGTTCGCGTTTCCGCGCCCGTCTCCTTCCCCGAAGTCCTCCGCCCGGAGCTCGAAGTCAATGTGGTCTATACCCGCCTTCCCGGCGCCGCCCAAACTTTGCACACGGCCAGCGGACTCGCCCGCGGCCTCGGCGCTCGCGTCACCGTTCACGTCCCGCAAGTGATCCCCTATCCGCTGGAACTCAAAGCGCCGCCAGTCTCCGTGCAATTCGCGGAAAAGCAACTCCTCGCCCTCGCCGGCGAGCAGCCCGTCGAGACCAATATTCAAATGTACCTGTGCCGCGATCTAACCGAAACCATCCGCCGCGTTCTCAAACCCGATTCGGTTGTGGTCATCGGAGGCCGCAAACGCTGGTGGCCCACTCCCGAGAAAAAACTCGCCGCGATTCTACGGCGTGACGGACATCGCGTGATACTCACCCATGCAGACTAGTATTCCAACCACTCCCTCCACAACCACTACTAAAGTAGTGGTCGCGACCACCGTCGCCTTGACCTTCATCACCTTCTGGCAAGCCGCCGCCATCGTGCTCAACGATCTCGCCTCGACGATGTTCTACATCGGAGGCATCACCGAGCAAGCCATCGGCAAGCCCGCCCCCTGGATGGTGCTGGGCGTCATGCTCTTCAGCTATGCCGTGCGCTCCGTCTACATGGAAAGCTGCGGCATGTTCGTGCGTGGCGGCGTCTACATCGTAGTCAAGGACAGTATCGGACCCACCGTAGCCAAACTCTCCGTTTCCTCTCTAGTCGTCGATTACGTCTTAACCGGCCCCATCAGTGCCGTCAGCGCCGGCCAATACCTCGGCCGCCTTTTGAACGACATGGCCGAGACGCTGCATCAAACCTGGCGCACCGATCCCAACACCTTCGCCGTCTTCTTCAGCGTCGCCGTAACCATTTATTTCTGGTACAGCAATATCAAAGGCGTCCCCGAATCCAGCCACAAAGCCCTACGCATTATGCAGATCACCACAGTGATGGTCGTGATCATTCTCATCTGGGCCCCCATCACGCTGATCATGCGCGGCGGCGCAAAACTCCCGTCCTTCCCCACGCCGTCGAACCTCCACCTGACCAACGAATCCTTAGGCTGGTTAGGCGGGACCTACTTCGCCAAAATCTCCTTCGTTGTGATCATGGTGTCCATCGGCCACTCGCTCCTGGCGATGAGTGGATTTGAAACCCTCGCGCAAGTCTACCGCGAAGTCGCCTATCCCAAACTCAAAAACCTGCGCATCACCGCGAACATCGTTTGTACCTACGCCGTAATATGCACCGGCGTCATCTCGCTGCTGGCCGTGATGATCATCCCTGATGCAACCCGCAGCATGTATTACGACAACATGATCGGCGGCCTGGTCATGAACTTCGCCGGCCCCGAAGTCCTCAAGCTCGTCTTCCACGTCTTCATCGTCATCGTGGGGGTCCTGATCCTCGCCGGCGCCGTCAACACCTCGCTCATTGGCGTGAACGGCGTCTTAAATCGCGTAGCCGAAGACGGCGTCCTGCTCGACTGGTTCCGCAAGCCCCACAAGAAATTCGGAACCACCTACCGCATCCTGAACACCATGGCGATCCTCCAGATCTTGACGATCCTCGCCAGCCGCGGCGACGTCTTCCTCCTGGGCGAAGCCTATGCCTTCGGTGTCGTTTGGAGCTTCGCGCTCAAAGCCCTGGGCGTCCTGGTCCTCCGCTACCAGCGCCACGACCAGGAATACAAAATGGGTTGGAACATTCACATCGCCGGCAAAGAAATCCCCATCGGCCTGGGCTTGACCACATCCACGCTGTTCCTGGTTGCCATCGCCAACTTGTTTTCTAAAAAAATCGCCACCATTTACGGAGTCTCCTTCACCATTCTTCTCTATACGCTGTTCATGATTTCCGAGCGCATCAACGCCCGCAAAAAGCTAGAACACCGCAGCGATCTCGAAAAGTTCAACCTGGATCACCAGTCCCAAGTCTCCGCCGCCACCCTGCGCGCCCGCCCCGGCTGCGTGCTGGTGGCCGTTCGCGATTACCATCGCATGCATCACCTGCAAAAGACACTCGAAAAAACCAACATGCGCCGTCACGACATCGTCGTGATGACCGTCCGCCAGCTCTCCACCGGCGCCGGTGAATATGAACTCCGCGACGATCAGCTCTTCGCCGGTTACGAACAAGAGTTGTTCTCCCACGTAGTAACGCTCGCCGAAAAGCAGGGCAAGAGCGTCGAGCTCCTCGTGGTCCCCGCAGTAGACCCCTTCGATGCGCTCGTCCAAACCGCCAGTAGCCTGCGCGCCTCGAAGTTAGTAGTCGGCGTCTCCCCGCGCATGGAGTCCGACGAACTAGCGCACCGCATCGGACTCGCCTGGGAACACCAACCCCCTCCCCGCCACCCGTTTTCGCTAGAAATAACCCAGACCGGCCGTCCTTCGACGTATGTCAACCTGGGCCCCCACCCCCCACGCCTGTGGCCCGAAGACGTCGACCTGCTGCATAGCATCTGGCTGCGCCTCACCGAACAGGAAGGCGTAGGTTCTAAACTCCACCACCGCGACGTAGTCGGCGTTGCCCTGCAACGTCTGGACGAAGAACTGCAAAGCAACGAACGCCTGCGCATCCTGAAGCAAGTAGAAAGCACGGTTCACCGCCACGAAGGCGAGGTCGAGATCGCCGCTCCCTTGCCAGATGACGACTGATCGCACCCCGGTATAACGGCAGTCATACTGATAGTATGAAGACCGCGATCTCCGTTCCCGACGACTGGTTCCGCACGGCCGAAGCAGCGGCGCGCCGCCTGCGGGTTTCGCGGAGCAAATTGTACGCGACAGCGCTTGCGGACTTTTTGGAGCGCCAGCAATCCGGCGTCATCACAGAACGCTTAAACGAAATTTATAAGAGCTGTCCCGCGAAACTAGACCTGGTCCTCCACCGCGCCCAACTCAAATCAATCCAAAAGGAATCCTGGTAGCCGTGACCGGCGCGCTCCAGCGCGGCGAAATCTGGTGGGCCGATCTTCTCGAGCCGCGCCCAGTCCTGGTAATCCAAGCGAATTCGTTCAACCGCAGTCGCATTCAGACGGTCCTCGTCGCAGCGGTCACCAGCAGCGTCGAACTCGCCCAAGCCCCCGGCAACGTCCTATTGCCCGCCGCTTCTTCCGGCGTTCCTCGCGACTCCGTCGTGAACGTATCCCAAATCCTAACGCTCAATCGCAGCTTTCTAACCGAGCACGCTGGCACTCTTTCACCGCGCCTGCAACGCGCCGTCGACACGGGTTTGCGCTCCGTCCTCCACCTTTAGCCCCGTCATAATGGAAACGTGGCCAGCCACGCCGAACCCACGCCTACGGACGAAAGCCGCCGTCGACCTCGTGGATGCCGAGCCCCAGCCGCGCGCCCTGCCAGCCTCCTGGCGCGAGTACGCACTCGCCGTTCTCATCGTCGCCCTCGCCACCCTAGCCGCCCTGCTTCTGCGCCCCTACCTGGCCGCCACCAACCTCGCGATGGTCTATCTGCTAGGCGTAGTCGCTGTAGCCACCCGCTGCAACCGCAGCGCCTCCGTCATGGCGTCCTTCCTCAGCGTCGCCGCCTTCGATTTCTTCTGCGTCCCGCCGTACTTCACATTCCAAGTCTCCGAGTACGAATACCTCATCACCTTCGCCGGCATGCTCGCCGTCGCGCTCGTGATCAGCGCCCAAACCTCGCGCATCCGCGCCCAAGCCGCCAGCGCCGTCGATCGCGAATCGCGCACCAAAGCGCTCTACCGCCTCTCCCGCCGCCTCGCCGCGCAAACCCGCGTGTTCGACGCCGCCCTCGCCGCCACTGAAGTCGCCGAACAAGTCTTCGGCTCCCACGTCACTATCTTCCTCCCCGAAGACGGCCGCATCTCCTTCCGCAAACGCACCTCCAACCAGTTGCTGATCTCCACAGCCGAAGAGGAAATCGCCCAAGGCGTCTTCGATCACGGCCGCAAAGCCGGGAAGGGAATGGAGCGCTTCCCCGATGCCGCCGCCACCTACATCCCGCTAAAAGGCGTCAGCCGCATCGTCGGCGTGATGGCCATCCTCCCCGGCGCCCACGGCGAAACGCTAAAGCCCGATCAGCAACACCTCCTCGACCTATTCGCGAATCAAACCGCCCTGGCCATCGAGCGCACCCTCAGCCAGAACGCCGCCGACGACGCGCGCATGCAAATGGAAACTGAGGAAATGCGTAGCTCGCTCCTCAGCGCCGTTTCCCACGATCTGCGCACGCCTCTCGCCTCCATCACCGGAGCCGCCACCACGCTGCGTTCGCAAAGCGATAAACTCACTCCCGAAGTGCGCGACGAACTGCTCGAAAGTATCTCCGAAGAAGCCCTGCGCCTAAGCCGCCTGGTCGGCAATCTGCTCGACATGACGCGCCTCGAATCCGGCGTCGAACTCCGCCGCGATCTCTACCCGCTCGAAGAAATCGTCGGCTCCGCCCTGCAGCGTCTAGAACCGCAGCTAGCCGGACGCGAGATGTCGCTCTCGCTGCCCGAAGATCTGCCCCTGGTCAACGTGGATGATGTTCTACTAGGGCAAGTGCTCGTTAATCTGATCGAGAACGCCACCAAATATAGCCCTCCCGCCAGCCCCATCGAGATCGCCGCCGAAGCTACGCCCGCTGCCGTCCAGTTAGAAGTCCGCGACCGCGGCCCCGGATTCGCCCCCGGAGAAGAGAAGCGCCTGTTCGAAAAGTTCTACCGCGGAAAATCGGACGGCGTCCGCGGCGCCGGCTTAGGACTCGCCATCTGCCGCGCCATCGTCACCGCCCACCGCGGCACCATCGAAGCACTCCATCGCCCCGGCGGCGGCGCCATCTTCCGCATCCGCCTCCCGCTCGATGCACTGATGAAAGTGGATGCTCGTCCATGAAGCCCCTCATCCTAGTCATCGAAGACGACCCCCAAATCCGCCGCTTCCTCCGCGCCACGCTCGCCGCCGAAGAGTATCAATTCCACGAAGCTGTCACCGCCGCCGAAGGTATCGCGCAAGCCGCCGCCCGCCAGCCCGATCTCGTGCTGCTCGATCTCGGCCTCCCTGATCGCGACGGCCTCGACGTCATCCGCGAGATCCGCACCTGGAGCCAAATGCCCATCGTTGTCCTCTCCGCCCGCGGCCAGGAAAAAGACAAAATCGCCGCGCTCGATCTCGGCGCCGACGATTACGTCGCCAAGCCCTTCGCCGTCGGCGAACTGCTGGCCCGTATCCGCGCCGCCCTCCGCCGCGCCGCCCCGCCCGCCTCCGACGGAACCGACCCCATCGTCCGCTTCGGCAACGTCCAAGCCGATTTTGAAAAACGCCTCATCACCGTCGGAGGCCAGGAAGTCCACCTCACCCCCAACGAATACAAACTCCTCCAGGTCCTCATCAAACACGCCGGTCGCGTCGTCACCCAGCGCCAGTTGCTCAACGAAGTCTGGGGCCCTCAGCA
The DNA here is from genome assembly GCA_963745995.1 of Bryobacterales bacterium. Classification (GTDB taxonomy): domain Bacteria; phylum Acidobacteriota; class Terriglobia; order Bryobacterales; family Bryobacteraceae; genus Palsa-187. Next base: position 630,763 of record CAVUZF010000002.1, on the reverse strand, counting down.
CACCGAACAATCCCAATACCTGCGCGTCTACGTCGCCCAACTCCGCCGCAAGCTCGAACAGGACCCCGCCCGCCCCCGCTACCTCCAAACCGAGCCCGGCGTCGGCTACCGTTTGTCGTTTGATCGCTAGTGGCACCCCCTAAAGTCACCACCGTCATATGACGAATAGATACCTGATAGTGCGAGTTCCAGTCGTGCGTCATATCACGGATGTAAGGCCCCAACTAAGAGGTTTGCCTTAGAACAGCTGGGAGGGAAGTGGCAGGACCCTAGCGTTTCTTCACTTAGACCGGTTTCATTCGAAGGGGCGGCTGTTAAAATCGGGCTGTCAGATTAGCTCATATCTTTATATATGCTGTGCTTTTTATGCGGCAAGGAGATCGGTTGGTTGCGGACCATGGTCGACCGGCAATATTGCTCGGCCGAGCACCGCAAAGAAGCACGCATGGCCTCCGCCAACGCGGTCCGCGAAGAGGAAGAAGATCAGGAAATCTGGTCGGTTGCCAGAACGCGCCGCAAGGCCCGCGGAAATAACTCCAGCCAGACCGCTTCCGTCTTCGCGTTTCTCACGCTGGGCGCATTGCTCCTAGCCATGCTGATGCTTCCCGGAAATTCCGCTTCCCGCGGCAGTTCCTTCCCCTCCGGCCCTGCCGATCCCGGAAACCACCAAGGATTAGTCGAACGCGCCGCCGGTTCGGTCGGCCAATGGGTGCGCGACAGCGCCCCTGTCACGCTCCACCAGGACTTCCGCGCCGGCATCTCGGATTGGACCACCACCGCCCTGCGCGCCGCCAACACCACGCATGCCGACGACCCGCGCGATTGGAAAATCCCGACGGCGCCCACGCTGGTAGCGCCCGGCAGCCTGCGCATCTGGAACCGCACCACCACCCTCGAAAACTATCAGATGGAATTCCAGGGCCAGATCGAAAAGCGCAGTATGAGCTGGGCCTTCCGCGCCAGCAACGCCGCCAATTACTATGGTGCGAAGATCGTCATCGCCAAACCCGGTCAGGAGCCCAACGCCGGATTAGTGCACTTCGCCATGCTGAACGGTCATGAGTTTGACCGCGTGCAGCTTCCCGCTGCCAGTCACCCTCGCGCGCGGCGAAAACTATCGCGTGCGCGTCTCCGTGCAGGACGATCGTTTCGTCACCTTCTTGAACGGCCAAGCCATCAGCTCCTGGACCGATGCCCGTCTGAAACGCGGCGGCGTCGGCTTCTTCGCCGATGACGACGACGAGCAGCGCGTCTCCTGGATCAACCTATCGGAACGCGACAGCTTCATGGGCCGCATGCTCGCACACTTCTCGCTGTTCGTGATTCCCCCCACCGCGCTAAAGTAGCCCGTTCCGTTCCAGCAGCGCATTCGGATCCGGATCCCGCCCCATAAACGACCGGTACAGCACCGCCGGGTCCTCGCTATCCCCCCGCGCCAAAATCTTATCGCGAAAATCTCGCCCTACCGTCCCGCTGAAAACCCCTTCCTTGCGGAACCGCGTGAAAGCATCCGCGTCCAGCACCTCAGCCCACTTGTAAGAATAGTAGCCCGCCCCATATCCCACCGGACTCGAAAACAAATGAGTAAAGCCCGTAATCATCGCGTAATCCTCCGGCAGCGGCGCCGCCGCGAACGGAACCAGCACACTGCGCGCAAACTTCACCACATCGCTCTGCCCGTCCCACAAGCGATGCAGCGCCAGATCGACGATCCCGAACCCCAACTGCCGCATCTGCATGTTAGCCCCACGGAAAGTCTTCGCACGCTTCATCTTTTGAAACAGCTCTTCCGGAAGTCGCTCCCCCGTCTGCCAGTGCCGCGCAAACAAATCCAGTGACTCCCGCTCCCAGCACCAGTTCTCCATGATCTGCGAAGGCAGCTCCACGAAATCCCAAGGCACGCTCGTCCCCGCCAAACTGCGCACCTCCACGCGGCTCAGCAAATGATGCAGCAGATGCCCGAACTCGTGAAAAATAGTTTCCGCCTCGCGATGCGTTAACAGCGCCGGCTTGCCATCTACCGGAGGCGTCAGATTCCCGCAAATCAACCCCAGATGCGGATGCCTGTCGTGAGGATTCGAAGCACCAGGATTGCCCGTGATCAACGCATCCATCCAAGCGCCGCCGCGTTTGTTCTCCCGCGGATACCAGTCCGCGTAAAACGACCCCAAATTCGCGCCGCTCGCAGCATCGTAAATCGCGTAGCACTTGACCTCCGCATCCCACACCGGAACGCCCGTCTCCTGCTCCACGCGAATCCCAAAAATGCGCCCGAAGATTTCGAACATCCCCTTCACGACGTTATCCAGCGAGAAGTACGGACGCAGTGCCTCTTCATCGAAGTCGTAAAGCGCCGCCCGCTGCTTCTCCGCCCAATAGCCGACATCCCAGGGCTCCAGCGCTTTGCCCGCGAACTTTTCCAGCGCCGCGTTCTCTTCTTTGAATCGCGGCTCCGTCCGCACCCGCAAATCGTCCAGAAACTTCTGCGCCGTGTCGCCCGTATGCGCCATGCGATCGTCGAGCACCAGATCCGCAAAATCGTGGAAGCCCAGCAAAACCGCCTTCTCGCGCCGCAAATCCAGAATCTTCTTGAGCAGCCCGCGATTGTCGAAAGGAGCCTCAGCCCCGCGCAAATTGTAAGCCCGCCAAACTTGCTCGCGAATCGGACCGTCATCCAGATAAGTCATCAGCGCCAGATAACTAGGCCCATGCAGCGTAAACCGCCACCCCGCCTTCCCCTTCGATTCCGCCGAAGCCCTTGCCGCCGCCACCGCCGCCGGAGGCAGCCCCGCCAGCTTGCTTTCGTCCGTCAACACCAACTCATAAGCATTCGTCGAATCCAAAACGTTCTCAGAAAACTTAGTCGTCGCCTCCGTCAGCGCAACGTCAATCTCCTTCAACCGCGCCTTCCCCGCCGGAGGCAGATCCGCCCCATGCCGCCGGAAAGAATCGATCGTCTTGGTCTGATACCGCTTCATCGCTCCCGTCAGCGACTTCCCTTCCGCGGTAGCCGCATACCGCTTGATCGCATTCCACAAATCTTCATTCAGTGTCAGGCTCGAATAAAACACGCTGACCTTCGGCTGCACCGCGTTGAACGCCGCGCGCAATTCCGGAGTCGTCGCCACGCTCTCCAGATGCCGCACCACGTTCATCGCGTATTCCAGGCGCTCCGTCATGGTGTCGAGCGCATGCAGCGGCTCCACACTCGCAATCGTCTCCCCCAGCCGCCGGTTCGCATCGGCCAGCAATTCGTCGATAGCCGGTTCCACCTGCGACGCCTGGATCTGGTCGAAAGGAACTCGAAAGGTAATGTTAAGAAGCGGATTCATGTGTGATCCCTTTCAGCGTAGCAGCGGTCAGCAGCATCCCGAGAATCATCAGCAGCCCGCCCCAAACTAAAATCGCGTTATAAAACAACCCCGCAATCGTCAACGCCGCCCCCGCGAAGCCCAGCGCAGCGGCCGTCCGTAAATACCAAGCCCGCTGCCGCGCCGTGACCGCCGCCAGCAGTACGCTGGCCGCCGCCAAGAACACCCATTTGCCGATGCTGATCAGCCGCAACTGGTCCAGCATCGCTGCATTAATCTGACTCAAGTCGAGATTCACCACCCGCAGCGTAATCAGGTTCTCGCGCACATCGTGGAACGCAGCCAGGATCGCCAGAATCACGAGGAGCCAAGCCATGCGCCCTCGTCCACTACGCCGCAGCGCCAAGCCAATCACCAGCGCCAACCCGAAATACCCCGCAATCAATCCGAAATCAACATACTGTTTCACCCGCATCACTTCGCGGTCCGGACTAGGCGCGTCGCCTAGCACCGCCTCCACGTCATCCGCCGAGCGCGCCATCTGCAGCGCCACCACCGGGTCCGCCACCCCCCGCACCGGCAGCGATGCGTTCGTGAACGAAGGCTTTCCCGCCAGCACCACCAGGAAAACGATGCACCACCCCACCAGCCCCCACGCCAATTTTTGCAATTTATCTGTCGATTTCACGCGTCCCCAATCGTCTACATTCTAGAAAAGGAGCAATTCATGCCAAACCCCTTCGTACACCTGGAACTCAGCAGCACCGATGTCGGCAAAGTCCAAAACTTTTTACACCAGCCTCTTCGATTGGAAGCTCGAAGACATGCAAATGCCGGGCATGACCTACACCACCATCGCCCCCGGCAGAGAACCCAGCGGCGGAATGATGCAGCAGCTGATACCCGGCGCCCCTTCGTCCTGGCTGGCCTACGTTCTAGTGGACGACATCGAAACCTCCACCGCGAAAGCCAAATCGCTGGGAGCAAAAGTTATGCGCGACGTCACCGAAGTTCCCGGCATGGGCTGGCTAAGCATCATCGTCGACCCCACGGGCGCACCCTTGGGACTCTGGAAACCCAAACCGCGCCAGTAGTAACTAAGCCAGCGCCCGCGCCACCGCCGGCGCAAAGTACGTAAGGATCACGCCCGCTCCCGCCCGCCGTATCGACGTGAGCGACTCCATCATCGCCCGGTCCAGATCGATCCACCCGTTCTGCGCCGCCGCATGAATCATCGCGTATTCGCCCGAAACCTGGTAGGCGCCGATCGGCACGTCAAACCGGTCGCGCGCCTGCCGGATCAAATCCAGATAGGGACCCGCCGGCTTCACCATCAGCAGATCCGCGCCCTCTTCCAGATCCAGTTCCATCTCCAGCATCGCCTCGCGCCCGTTCGCCGGATCCATCTGGTAACTCCGCCGGTCCCCAAACTGCGGAGTCGATTCCGCCGCCTCGCGAAACGGCCCATAAAATACCGAAGCAAACTTCGCCGCGTAAGCAAAAATCGGCGTGTTAGAAAACCCGTGCGCGTCGAGCGCCTCGCGAATGAATCCCACCCGCCCGTCCATCATGTCCGACGGAGCCACCATATCAGCCCCCGCCCGTGCATGCGAAACTGCCGTCTTCGCCAGCCACTCGAGCGTTGCGTCATTATCGACGTCGTTCCCCACCACCTTCCCGCAATGCCCGTGGCTCGTGTATTCGCAATTGCAAACATCCGTCATGACGATCAGCTCCGGCACGGCCTTCTTGACCGCCCGCACCGCTTGCTGCGTAATCCCGTCGTGCGCATAAGCCCCCGAAGCCTGATCGTCCTTAGTCTCCGGAATCCCAAACAACATCACGCCGCCGACCCCCAGCGCGCGCACCGCTTCGCATTCCTTCACCAGCTCGTCGACAGAAAGCTGCGCCTGCCCCGGCATAGAGGAAATTACATTGCGCACCCCCTCGCCCGGACAAACAAACAGCGGCAGCACCAATTGCGACGGCTCCAAATGCGTTTCTCGAACCAGGCGCCGCATAGACTCCGAAACCCGCAGCCGCCGCGGACGTTGCACCGGAAAAGACATGCTCTCATTATCCAACGCCGCAAAAAATGCGCTTGACAGAAATTCAGCCGCCGCGTATATTTAACCGTGTAGTTATTTAACCAATTAGTTTACTAGAATGCAGCCCGATCACCTCAGCAACACCTTCGCCGCCTTAGCCGATCCCACTAGGCGCGCTATCCTAGCGCGCCTGGCCACCGGCGAAGCTTCGGTCACAGAACTCGCCGAGCCCTTCGAAATGAGCATGCCCGCCGTCTCCAAACACCTCAAAGTTCTGGAACGAGCCGGCCTCATCGCGCGCGGCCGCGAAGCCCAATGGCGCCCCTGCCGCCTCGACGCCGCCCCGCTCAAAGACGTCGCCGGCTGGGTCGAACACTACCGCCGTTTCTGGGACGAAAGCTTCGATCGCCTCGACGCCTACCTAATGGAACTAAAAAAGAAAGAGAAAAAACATGCCCGCAAAAAATAGCCCAGCCGCTCCACGAACCCATGGAGCGAGAAGTCACCATCACGCGCATATTCGACGCCCCACGCGATCTGGTCTTCGAAGCCTGGACCGATCCCCGCCACATGGCCCAATGGTTCGGACCCAAGAATTGGACCAACCCCGTCTGCGAGCTAGACGTGAAGCCCGGCGGCGCCTGGCGCATCGTCATGCGCGCCCCCAACGGCGGTGAATATCCCTGCGGCGGCGTCTATCGCGAAATCGTCGCGCCCGAGCGCCTGGTCTTCACCAACAATGCCCTCGACACCGCCGGCAACTTATTACTCGAAGGCCTGACCACCGTCCTCTTCGCCGAAGAAAACGGCAAGACCAAACTCACTCTGATCACCCGCGCCAAAGGCTTGGTCCCGCAAGCCCCCTACATGCTCGAAGGAATGGAAGCCGGCTGGTCGCAAAGCCTAGACAAACTCGCCCTGGAACTAACGGCCGCCCGCGAAATCGTCATCACCCGCACCTTCAACGCCCCCCGCGAACTCGTCTTCGCCGCCTGGACCGACCCCGCCCACATCGGCCGCTGGTATGGACCCAACGGCTTCACCATCACCATGCACGAAATGGACGTCCGCCCCGGCGGCCACTGGCGCTTCATTATGCACGGCCCCGACGGCACCGATTACCTCAACGAAAACCAATATCTCGAAATCGTCGAACCCGAGCGCCTGGTTTACCTCCACGGCCCCGTCCCCAAATTTCAAGCCACCGTGACTTTAGAAAACGACAACGGCAAAACCCGCCTGACCATGCGCACCACCTTCGCTACCGCCGAAGAACGCGATCGTGTCGTCAAGGAATACCACGCCATCGAAGGCGGCCACCAAACCCTGGCCCGCTTGGCCCAATTTTTGGAGGTCGATTAGTGCCCCAGGAATTTGAACTCACCCGCACTTTCGACGCACCGCGCGAATTGGTCTTCAAAGCCTGGACCGAACCCGAGCGCCTCAACCAATGGTGGGGCCCGAAAAACTTCACCATGCAAACCGCGAAGCTCGACCTCCGCCCCGGCGGCGTATTTCACTACTGCATGCGCGCGCCGGATGGCCGCGATATGTGGGGCAAGTTCGTCTACCGCGAAATTGTCCCGCCAGAGCGCCTGGTCTTCGTCAACTCTTTCTCGAACGCCGAAGGCGGCACCACCCGAAACCCTTGGAACCCCGCCTGGCCGCTCGAAGTTCTCAACCAACTGACTTTCACCGAGCACGACGGCAAAACCACCATCACCCTGCGCGGAGCCCCCCTCAACGCCACCCCCGAAGAACAAAAAACATTTGACGAAGCGCACAGCTCCATGCAGCAAGGCTTCACAGGAACCCTCGATCAACTGGCCGCGTATTTGGGCAGTAAATCAATATGACGCGCGCCCTCTGGATCGTTCAAATCCTTCTAGCCCTGGTTTTCCTATTCGCCGGCGGGACAAAGCTGGTCATGCCCGCCAGCCAGTTGACCGCGCAAACCCCCTTGCCGGCCCTCTTCCTGCGCTTCATCGGCATAGCCGAAATCGCCGGAGCGCTCGGCCTCATTCTCCCCGGAGCGCTCCGCATCCGTCCCGGCCTAACGCCGCTAGCTGCCGCCGGTCTGACCATCGTGATGATCGGCGCCACCGTAACCACCGTGATAACCATGAGCGCCACCCTAGCTCTCCTCCCGTTCCTGGTCGGCGTCCTGACCATCTTCGTCGCCTACGCCCGCTGGCGCGTCTCCCCCCTAGCTTTGTAAGGTATTACCCTTAGTTTGGCCCCCAGCGTGCAGTAATCCCCACCGTGCAGTGCAGTACCGAACGGAATCAAAGCTTTACGTGCGTACTTCGGCAGAATTTACCGATTTCTACCTGGGAAAAATTACGGAGACCCCGGTGTCCGGTAGATTCGGCCGTTTACGGCACGGCAGCAGGCGGTACGATGGCTCGTATCGATTGGGGCGCCTCGGATGGCCGGAACGTGCAGCCGGTTCACAACGAGCGCGCGGCGAGTAAAAAAATTGCGGGTATCTGAGTGCCCGGAGGAATCGACGAATGAAAACTAGTATTTTGATCGCAGGCGGTCTTGCTTTAAGTCTTTTGGGAACGGGCTGCGCCACCAAGAAATATGTTGCCAAGTCCATCGCGCCGGTAGAACAGCGCGTTACGACCGCCGAAGCCAAGAACACGGAGCAGGATACCAAGCTCGCCGCGAACGCGTCGCAGATCGACGCCGTGGATAAGGATCTGTCGCGCACTAAAGAGCGCCTCACCGATACCGACGCGAAAGCCGTAGCAGCCGGGAACGCGGCCGCTGCCGCGAATGCCGCTGCCGCCGCTGCCGCCGCAGCAGCCAGCGCAGCCGATGCCAAGGGCCAGCAGGGCATTAAGGTCGGCACCAATGCCGCCAAGTCGGTCGACACCTTGCGTGAAGATGTCCGCAACGGCAAGTTCAAGATGACCAAATCCGACACCGTGTTGTTCGGATTCAACCGCAAGACCCTGAGCGATGAAGCCAAGGCTCAGCTCGATAGCTTCGTGCAGTCCCTGGATGGAGTCAACCGCTACGTGGTTGAGATCCAGGGTTTCACCGATAAAACCGGCTCTGCCGTTTATAACGACGAGTTGAGCCAGGAACGCGCAGAGGCCGTGGCCCGTTACTTGGCCAGCCACAAAGTTCCGCTGCGCAATATCACCATGCTCGGCACCGGCGTGGCTGAAGGCGATCAGAAAACCCGTGAAGAACGGGCGCAAGGCCGCAAGGTCGACGTCCGCGTTTACGTTCCGGAGATCTAAAGGGTTCGGGCGCCGCGCTGGTACTTTGCCGGCGCGGCGTCCTTCGAGTTGGCCGCCAGCCCCTCCGACCTGACGGCCATCTAGGGCAGGCGCTTGACAAGGTCTTGCGCGAGGAGATCTGCACGCCTCGCCAGGTTGACTGCGGTCACCAGATCTTGCTCTCGCGCCTGCTCTGCTTGTTTTTGGAAGGTCTGAATCCGCTCCACGATCTGCGCCAGCTCGGGGTTCAGATTCTTCCCCGCGACACTTCCCAGCACTCTTCTCACCCGCTCCAGACTCTCATCCAGGCTCCGGTTATATTCCCGTAACTGATCCGCTGTAAAGATCTGCCCCAGCCGCGGCGGCGTCGCTTGCGGCTCCGGCGGAATCACCGCCGGGGGCGGCGCTGTAGCTCGAACCGGCGGAGGTGTCCGCCGCGGCGCCGGAGGCGGCGGGCCAGCGCTCGCCGGTAAACTCTCCGGGAAGCCTTCGATCTGCGGCATCTCCGAGTCCAGTTCGACCTCAGGGGCCGCGGGAATCTCCGGCACCACGCTCGCCACGCTGGGCCGCGCCGCGGCGGAGGCGGCACAAACACCCGCGCGGCCGTCTTCTTCTGGAACAGCACGACGTAGTGCCCAACGACATCGCGAGAATCAATGGAAGCAGCCGCAATCTAGACATGATGCACCAACGCAGGAAACTGCAGGCGGAAAGTAGTTCCCCGGCCGATCTCGCTGGTAAAGTCGACAGTACCATTATGTAACTGAACGGCACGGTACGTAAGGGCCAGTCCGATGCCGGATCCCCGTTCCTTCGTCGTGAAGTACAACTGAAAAACTTTGTCGCGCACCTCCGGCGGAATGCCCGGGCCCGTCGTCCGCCACTTCCGCCACCACGATATCGCCCGTGCGCTCCACTTTCAGGCGCAGATGCCCGCCGTTCTTCATGACCTCCAGCGCATTGGTGACCAGATTCAGCAGCGTCTGCTTCAGCAGGTCCGCGTCGCCGCGGATTAGCGCCGCGTCCGCCGGAGCTTCAAAGTGCATCTCCACGCCCGCCGCCTTAGCCTGCGGCGTCATCAAATTCGCCACTTCCCCCGCCAGCGCCCCCAGATCCACCTCCGCGAATCGCACCTCCAGCGGGCGCGAAAAATCCAAGAAATGTCTTCACCACGCGATCCAGCCGCCGGACTTCCTTCGACAAGACATCGATCTCCGGAATGATGTCCCCGTCCAGCGCCCTCCGCGTGCGCCCGCAGCAAATCCAGGCGCAGCGCAATCGCGTTCAACGGATTCTTGATCTCGTGCGCCACGCCTCCGCTGATGCGGCTGATCGCCGCCAGCCGCGAAGCCACATCGAATTGCGACGCCACGCTCGCGATCTTGTCGTCCAGGCTGCGCTTCAGATTGGTGTTGTCCTCGCGCGCGCCGCTATACTTCTGGCCCAGCAGATTCAGCTTGCTTTCGAGCGCCGCAAATTCCCGCGACTCGTTCTGCGGCCTTCGCGCCTCGTCGCCGCTGAAGTTCCCTTGCGCGATGCGGTCAATGGTTTCCTCGATGCGCTTCAACGGACGCAGCGCCCGGCTGGTCGCGAAGCCCGCCAGCAGCAGCGACACCAGCAGCGCCCCCGCCGCCACTTCCGCCACCGTCTTCACCTGCGGCAGAATCGGGTCCAGCAAGAACACGCTCGAGGTCACCACCTGGATCGAGAAAATCGGCTGCTGATCCACCCCCAGCGTGACCACCACCTGGTAATCCGGCCGCCGCACAATCAAATCCGTCAGCCGCCGGTACAACGACCGGTTGCGCCAATCCGCGAAATTTTCCAGGCGCGCCTGCGCTTGCCCCACGCGCGATGGATTCGACGACGCCAGAATCACCCCGTCCTGCCCCGCCACGTTGATCTCCGCCAGCGCCGCCGACAGCGCCATGGTGCGGAACAGCATCGCGGCCACATCCGGATCGCTGGACACAATCGCGCGCCATAATTCTTTGGTTTCATCGAAACTCGGCGGCGCCTGCTGCTTATCCGGAGTTGGCTTGTGGGCAGCTTGGTCGTCGGGCGAATTGCGGTTGATGCGGTCGTTCAGATACGCGTTCACCTGCTGGCTCGCCAGTTGCGCGCGGTCGAGCGCCGTGGCCGATAGCGAATCCACCAGGCTGTTCAGGTACAGCCCGGAGAGCACCACCACCACCACAGTAACCAGCGCGACAGTAAGAAGAATCAGGCGAAGCCGCAGGGACATTGAGCGTCAGGCGGCGCCCGATGCGTCCTGAGCGCCATACTCCCTTAGTTTATTAAACAGGGTTTTCTGGCTGATGCCCAGGATCTCGGCGGCGCGCGTCTTGTTGTTCTTGGTGTGCTCCAAGGTCAATTCGATCAGCGCCCGCTCCGCGAATTCGATGGTCGATCCCACCGGAATGCGCAGTTCGCTGCCATTCGACGCCGCAGCGCCGCCCAGTGAAGCCGATGCCGCCGCTGGCCGCGCACCTCCGCTGCTTCCGCTGGAATGTGGGCGGCAAGATGTTCCACGCGGATGGTTCCTTCGCCCGCGAGAATCGCCGCGCGCTCAATCACGTTGCGCAATTCGCGCACGTTGCCCGGCCAGGAATGTGTGCGCAAGATCTCTAGCACCGCTGGAGCCGCCTCCGTGACTTTCGTCGAGTGCTTGCGATTCATATCCGCCAGCAGCGCCGCCACCAGATCCGGAATGTCCTCCAGGCGATCGCGCAGCGGCGGCAGCGGCACCGGAAATACGTTCAGGCGGTAAAACAGATCTTCGCGGAACTTGCCCTCGCGCATGGCCGTTTCGAGCGGCGAATTGGTGGACGCGATCACGCGCACATCCAGTTGAATTTCCGTCTTCCCGCCCAGCCGCCGCACCCGCTGGTCTTCCAGCACCCGCAGCAGCTTCGCCTGCGTCCCCAGCGGCATGTCGCCGATCTCGTCCAGCAGCACCGTCCCGTTCTGCGCCAGCTCGAAACATCCGGCCCGCCGTTCCAGCGCCCCCGTGAACGCGCCCTTCTCGTGCCCGAACAGTTCGCTCTCGATCAGCGTATCCGGCAGCGCGGCGCAATTGATCGCCACAAACGGACGCGCTTCGCCGCGGGCTCAAATTATGAATGGCCCGCGCCGCCAGCTCCTTGCCCGTCCCGCTCTCGCCCGTAATCAGCACCGCCGCCCGGCTCGGGGCCACCTGCTGGATCAGCGCGAAAACCTCCTGCATCTTCGGCGACCCGCCGGTCATCTCGCCCAGCACGCCGTGGTAGCCCAACTCGCGCTCCAGGCGCTCGGCGTGTTCCGCCAACCCTTGCTGTGCCACCGCCCGCTCAATCAACAAGCGCAAGGCTTGCGATTGCACGGGCTTTTCCAGGAACCAAAAAGCTCCCAGATCGTGAATCAGCGACAGCGCCGTTTCCAGGCTCCCAAATGCCGTCTGCACAATCGCTGCCGGACCGTTGCCTTGTTCCTTCAGCCGCTGCAGCAGTTCCTGCCCGGTCATGCGGGGCATATTGAGATCGGTGACAATCACATGGGCCCGGAAGCTAGCCAGCTTATCCAGGGCATCCTGACCGTCAGTCGCGGTTTCCACCGAATAGCCCCACAAGGCGATCATGCCCGCCAGGGCCGTCCGCTGGCTCTCTTCGTCGTCGACCACCAGGACTCGCGTAGGGGTATGTTCCGTCTCCATCGTCTTCTTTCTATTCCCGTCTTTCTATTCCTATTGTGACAGCCAGACGCTCCGATATATAGGAGGCCGCAGACCGGGTAAGTGTTTCTCCGGTATGGCCTTTCGTGTGCTAGAACTATCTGCAGGGGTGATAAATGTATCTAAGACTGTACTGCGTAACGGCATTTTTGGGGCTTTGGGGCGGGATCGCCCATGGCCAAACCATAGAACGAAGAGCAAATTTTACCGGTGGTGGCGGCCCTGACGGCAAATGCACCATCGAAGTGGTGGTGGACGGAGCGGCCGAAGTGGAAATCCGCGGCGACCGCGCTCTCCTCCGCAATGTGTTCGGCCAGCCGCCCCAATGGCGCCGCTTTGAGTGCACGTCTCCCATGCCGCCCAATCCCGCGAATTTCCGCTTCCAGGGCGTCGACGGGCGCGGCTCTCAGAAACTGGTGGGCGATCCGCGCCGCGGCGGACCCGCCGTGGTCCGAATCGACGATCCCGATAACGGCTCGGAAGGCTATACCTTTGACGTGTTCTGGCAAGGCCAAGGCGGCGGCTTTCCGCCCCAGGGCGATCGCGGTCCCGGCCCTTACCGCGGCCCCGATCGTGATCGCGGCTATCGCCGTATGTCGGTCGACGACGCCGTTCGCGTTTGCCAGGACGCGGTCCGCGCCCAGGCCAATGACCGCTTGCGCGGCGCACCCATCGACTTCCGGCGCACTACCATCGATGATCAACCTGGCCGCCAGGATTGGGTGATCGGCACCTTTGAAGTCCGCCGCGGCGATGGCCGCCCGGATCTCTTCCGCTTCAGTTGCTCGGTCGATTTCGGCAGCGGACGCGTCCGCTCCGCCGACTTCCAGCGGGCCGATCGCGACCGCGACCGCCACTAAAACCGCGACAGTTTATTAAGGCCGTTGAACGCAGCGGCCTTATAACATTCCGCCAGCGTTGGGTAGTTGAAGACGTTATCGACGAAATAATCGATGGTGCCCTTCAACACCATCACTGCTTGGCCGATGTGCAGCAACTCGCTAGCGCCCTCGCCGATTATGTGGACGCCCAGGATCTCGCGCGTCTCGCGATCGAAAATAATCTTGAGCCGCCCCGTGGTGTCGCCGCGAATCTGCCCGCGCGCGATCTCGCGGTAATACGCCACGCCCACTTCGTAAGGCGCGTCTTCATCGGTCAGTTGCTCCTCCGTCTTGCCGATGAACGAAATCTCCGGAATGGTGTAAATCCCGTAGGGATACGCCGCCGGATTGGTATGCGCCGGACGCTGAAAGGCAATCGCCGCCGCCATGCGCCCCTGTTCCATCGAGACCGATGCCAGGCTAGGGAATCCAATCACGTCGCCCACCGCAAAAATGTGCGGCTGCTGCGTGCGGTAATTGGCATCCACCGGAATGCGCCCGCGCGCATCCGCCACGATCCCGGCTTTATCCAGCCCCAGTTCATCGATGTTGCCTTGCCGCCCCACAGCGTACAGCAGCGCGTCGCCCGATAATTTCTTTTTGCTTTCGAGATACGCCACCACGTTGCCGTCGGCAGTCTGCTCGACGCTCGAAACTTCTTCGTTCAGCCGCATGGTTACGCGTTGATCGCGCAGATGATAAGAGAGCGCCTCCACCATTTCCGCATCCGCAAATTCCAGAAGCCGCGGGCGCTTTTCGATCAGGATCACGCGCACGCCCAGCGTGGCGAACATGCAAGCGTACTCGACCCCGATCACGCCGCCGCCAACCACGATTAGCGTTCGCGGAATCTCCCGCATATCCAGCACCTGATCGCTATTGATGATGGTTCGCCCGTTGATCGGCACCTTCGTCGAGGCCGCCGGCTTCGTTCCGGTGGCGATGATAAAAGTCTCCGCCTTGATATCGGCCACGCCCAGCGTGGATGTAACGCGCACCGAGTGCGGATCGATGAAGGTAGCGTATCCCGTCAGCACCTCAATATTGTTGCGATTCAACTGCGAGATGGTGACGTCGATCTCAGTGCGGATTACATGCTGCACCCGGAACGCCAGGTCCGCCATCGAAATCTTTTCCTTCACGCGGTAGTTCACGCCGTAAACGTTCTGATATTGATATCCCGACAGATGCAACACCGCCTCGCGCATGGTCTTGCTGGGGATAGTGCCGGTGTTGATGCACACGCCTCCCATGCATTCCACTTTTTCCACGAGAGCGACCCGCTTGCCGGATTTCGCCGCTTGAATCGCGGCACGCTGCCCGGCCGGCCCGGAGCCGATGACTACCAAGTCGAAAGTTTGCATAAAACAATCCTACTCCGAAATGTTTCGTAACAAACGCGTTGACGATATAGCTCTATTTTAGAGGAAGTCTAAAAATGCAACTCAGGAGCTCGAAGCCGACTTCCGTTAGTGCGTCATCGCATAAATAATGTGGTTCACGCCGATGCGAATGCCCAGCGCGGAATAGCGCTCCGGATACCGCGGCTCGTCGGCCCATTCCCAGGAATCGCCAGTATCGACATTCAACCAGATGGCCACCGCCAGCCGCCCCCGGTCATCGTAAACCCCGCGCCAATGCGGCTCATATCCGTCGTTCAAATAAAGACGCCCGCCTAGCGACCATTGGCCCGGAATCGGCCCGCGGTTCTCGAGATCGAACACCGTGTGAAACACCGGATCGCTGTTCACGATCTCGCCCACCTCGCGCCCCGGCAAGATCTTTTGCAGCACTTCGTCGAGCAGTTGCGATTGCCGCGAGCCCCAGGAATCGTCCAGCACCAGAAATCCGCCGCGCTCGAGGTAATCGTGTAGTTTCGTAATCTGGCTGTCCGTCAAGGCCATCGCGCCGCCCTCTTCGTAAAGGAAAGGCCAGTTGAAAACGTCGTCCCCGTCGTTCAGATTCACGGGCTGCTCGACCGACCGAACATTTACGCTTGTCAGCCGCCGCACGGCCTCCACAAAATGGCGATCGGCGCGCGGATAATCGTTGGTCCAACTGGTGCGCCCGTGCCGCCAATCGCCCCAACCCATCCCGAACATGCCGTAGGGATGCGGAGGATACATCAAGCGGGCCAGCACGAATTCGGTTGGCTCCCGATAATCCGCGGGCAGCGGAAAGTTGCTGTATTCCATTCCCGGATACTCGCGGAACGGCATTTGAAAAGCGCACAACGCTGCGGCGAAGCAGAGCCCCGTCGAGAACCGAATGCGGGAGCCCATGTGAGCATGATAAACCGGGTTGCTATTTGGCCGCGCCCATCATTCCTTCGTGCATCGTCATGTGGCCTTGGCCCATCATCCCATTCATCATCATGCCGCTCATCATCATGCCGTCACCGCCCATGAAGGGCATCATTTCCATCATGTCATTCATGGTCATGCGCGACATCATCGCCTGATGAAACTCGTGGGGCTTCATGGCCACGAGCTTGGCCCGCTGCGCATCCGTCAACTCGGCTTTCATTTTGAGGGTCGTCTCGTAGGCGGCAAATTGCTGTTGCCCGCGCAAGCTCCCGATCTCTTCGTAGAGCCGTTTGACCAGCTCTCCTTTGGAGGTCCCCGCCGCCAGCAGTCCTTCCAATTCCTTGCGTTTGGCCGCGATCTGGCCGGAAAGTTCTTTCGCTTTGCCGAGCATTTCTTGCTTCAACTGGCCCAGTTGAGTGACTTGCTGCGCGGAGAGACCCAACTCGGACTGCAAGGCCGGCAGCACGAAAGGCGTCATCATGGTTTGGTGCATGGCCCCGCCATCCGCCGGATCTTCATGATGCTGCTGCGCTTGCGCCGCTAGCACACCCAGCCCGAAAATCCCCAAAAACACCGCTAATCTAGTCATATAGCTCCTATGCCTAGGAGCGTTGCACGCGCGTGGCCAGAATCACCAGCAGCGCGATCAGATATAACGCCCCGCCGAACAAAAGCGTCGCCTGCAGCCCGGTGTAGATCGCCAGCACGATCGCTCCGCCCGACCCCAGCACGCTAGCCGCGGCGTTGAGCGACCATGCCCAGCGCACCGACGGTGAGTGGCGTTCTTCCAGACGCCGTAAGCCGGTGGGGAAAGGCATGCCCATCAGGAAAGCGGCCGGAGCGATGGCCAGCGCGGTGACGAGCATCTTCGCGGGAAGCGGCCACGACACCGCGCCCGCCGTGAGCGCCGGAGCCGCGAACGCCAGTAGAGCGACCAAAATCGCGACTGCCGCCAGCACCCGCATCAGCCGCGCGTCGCTGCCGCGGACCACACGCCGGCTGCAAAAACTGCCCGCGCCGGATGCAACCAACATGGAGAAGACAATCACCGTTAACGCGTAGGTCGGATGCCCTAACAGCAGCACGAATTTTTGAATCAGCGCCACTTGAATCAAGATGTAGCCGGCGCCCAGGCACAAAAAATACATCAGGAACAAAAACACGCCCTCTTGTTTGGGCAGGCGCGTGCCTAAGACCAGCCGCGGCAGGATCAGAATCAGCAGCGTTGCGCCGAGGCTGACGGCGATCAGCGCGAACAACAGCGGAATCGCGCGATTGACTTTGTAATCCGCGCTCGCGGCGTTTGCGTTCATGACGAAGTTCCATAGATCGCGCGGCTGCACCGTGTAAAAGAAAAAAGGCCGGTCATCGCTCACCGGCGAAACGTCGTAGCGATAGCTGCGCCAGAACGCGGGCGGATTCGAACTGGTCAGTAGTTGCGCGAAAGGTGTGTTCGAACCGTCGCCCGGCAAATACACGGCCTGCAGCTTGGTTTCAGAAAGCAACTGTTTTGCATGGGCGATATCGGCGTCGGTGAACGGTTCGAGCGAAATCAGAACCGTATCCTGCGCGCCCCAGCCGTAGAGTTTCGAAGTATCGTCGCGGACCACCATCACGTGCCGCGCCGGATCGCGTCTGGCCGAGGCGCGCCAGTGCATTCATTGCCAGCGTGACCAGGCGCAGCGATTCGCGCGGCGGGTCGAATCCCCAGCGCGTGAATACCAGCATGCCGTCGGGCGTTAAGTGCGTGAGGTAATCGTAGAAGGCGTCGGTTGTATAAAGATTGTTTTCCGAGAGTGCGAACGCGCCCGCAGCAGTCGAGGCCCAGGTATCCACCAAGGTCGCTTGCAGCACCTGATATTTTTCCGTGCTGCGGCGTACGAAGGAGCGGCCGTCTTCGATCACCAGATGAACTTCAGGCCGGAAATACAGGCGGTGGCTTTCCTCGGCGAAGCGGTCGCGCATGATTTTGTTGGCGATGATGGGATTGATTTCCACCGCCGTGATATCGCGGCTGCCCGACGCTAGAGCGCGCGCTACATCGTAGCCGCCGCCCGCGCCGATCACCAGCGTCTTCGCGCCCGGACGCAAATAATACGGAAACCCCGGGCCGTCGTGCGAGAGATCGCGATGCTCTTTGGCGGTGAGGTGGTCCCAATCTTTGTCGGCCAGAGCCGTGGCCGCATCGGCATCGATCACAATGCTGGTGTAGCCGCGATTGGTGGTTACGCCCACGCGCGAGAAGCTGTTCCAAGCCACGAATTTTTCAGGCGGCAGCTTCTCACCCTTGGCCACGCGCACGTCGAGCACATGCATTTGGCCGTTCGCCACCATCAAAACCACCAGCAACAGCGCGACTAGCACCGCTACCGCGCGGCGCCGGAAGTTACCAGCCTGATGAAACCAGATGGCGGCCGCGATCGCGTAGAAGACGCCCGCGGAGATAACGGTGTTGGGCCCGCCGAAAGTATTCAGAAACGGAATCAGCACCAGGCATCCGGCGGCGGCGCCGGCCAGATCGAAAAAATAGGCCCGGTCCACGCGCTCGATGGCTTCGGACATGGCGATTGAAACCACCGTCCCCGCCAGAAAAAATGGCAGCGCGCTGGCGATGTAAACGGCCGCCAGCGTGCCGTATCCCAATTCGCTGGGACGCGACAGGATGAACCACAGCGATCCCACTACGCACAACGCGTCGGCCAATCCCAAGCACGCCCAGTTTTGTGTACAGGCGCCCCGGGCGCGCGACGACGACGTAGGAAAACACGCCACCCGAGCCCAGTCCGAAGAGCGCGATCGAAATCGCCAGGAACGCGAAGTGGTAATAAAACACCACCGAGAAAATACGCGTGAGCGATAGCTCCAGGATCAAAGTCGCGAGCGTGGTGATGCCCAGGCCGAGATATAACTGGTTCCAGCGCACGTGATCGTTAGCGCTGGGAGTTGCGGACGCCGGAGTTGCCGAACTAATGCGGGACAATCCTCTACTTTAGCAATCTGGACTACGCTAGAACTATGAAGTGGACCACGATTGTCTTCGTTCTTCTCCTGGGATGCGCCGTGACGGCTCCGGCGCAAGTCAGCCCGCCGGCGACCGCAACCGTCGCCATCAATGGAAAAAAGCTGACCATCTCTTATTCCGCGCCGTCGATGCGAGGGCGGAAGATCATGGGCGGGCTGGTGCCTTACGGACATTGGTGGCGCACCGGCGCCGATAGCGCGACCACTTTTCAGACGGAAGCGAATCTGGATATCGGCGGGTTGAAAGTGCCGAAGGGCGCTTATACAATTTACACGTTGCCGGGCGCCAAGGAATGGCTGTTGATCGTCAATAAGCAGGTAGGCCAGTTCGGAACCGAGTACGATGAGAAGCAAGATTTGGGGCGCGTCAAAATGACGCTGGCGCAAACCCCGGCGCCGGTGGAAAGGTTTAAGATCGAATTGTTATCGACCGGCGGCAATAAAGGTTTGCTGAAGATGACCTGGGAGCGTACCGAAGTTTCCGTCCCGATTACGGTGCAATAGGAGGCAGTCATGACGCGACGCACATTCTTTCAATCCGGCTTTTTATCCGGCGTAGGCATCGCCGCCGTGGCCGTTCCCGCGCACGCGCAGGCGAGTCCGCCGAAGACCGTGACTGGAACGGTGGGCGGCAAGGAAATCACCATCAATTATTATTCGCCTTCCATGCGCGGCCGCAAGATTTATGGCGAATTGGTGCCTTACGACGAAGTGTGGTGCCCGGGCGCGAATTGGGCGACGACGATTACGTCGCTCGAAGGCGGGCTTGAAATTGGCGCAATGAAGCTACCGAAAGGCACCTACGCGATCTGGGTTTTGCCGACCGAAAAGGACTGGCAAGCCATTATCAATAGCGACGCCAAAGCGTTCCATCTGGATTACCGCGCGAACAAAGACATCGGGCGCGTGAAGATGAATCTCAAGCCGCTCGACAAGCAAGTGGAGTCGCTCACTTTTGAAGTCCGCAGCGACGGCGGCAATAAAGGCACGCTGGCGTTGCTCTGGGAGAAGACGGAAGCGTCGTTCCCATTCGCGGTGACCGCCTAAACCTAAGCGAAAAACCTTAGTTTTGCGCGTTCGTAAATGTCTTTCGCAGGCTGAGGTAAACCATATATAAGGTCCTGCCGATGGAAAGCCTGGATGTGGATCAGGTTAACGTCGGGTGTGATGCTGGCGGCGGCGCTGCTGGCCGGGGCGGATATTCACGGCACCATCATCATTGAGCGCAAGCTCACGCGACGGAATGTCACGGCCTCGGCGGGGATGTATCAGCGCGGTGTGGCGGTGGAACTCGGCGCGGACGGGGAAGAAGACGCGCTGGCGTTTGAGCGCTCGCACGTCGCGATTTATATCGAAGGCGCGCCCACTGCTGACGCGGCTCCCGAAGTTGTCAAGGCATCCATCGAGCAGCGCGACCGGCGCTTTGCTCCGGACCTGGTGGTGATCCCGGCGGGCTCGGCTGTATCGTTCCCGAATTTCGATCCCATCTTCCACAATGTCTTTTCGCTTTCCAAGGTCAAGAGTTTTGACCTGGGCAATTATCCTGAGGGGCAATCGCGCACGGTGACGTTTCCGGCGCCGGGATTGGTGGCGGTTTATTGCCATCTGCATTCGAACATGTCGGCCACAATCGTGGTGGCTCCGAACCGCTGGGCCGCCAAGGCGGATGGAAAAGGCAGCTTCACGCTGGCGGATATTCCGGCGGGAACTTACACGGTGGTTGCGTGGCATAAAACGGCGGGAACATTTCGCAAGACAATTGTCATCGGCGAAAAGAACGACGTGGGCGTGAGTTTCACGCTGCCTTACGTTGCAAGTAAAGATGGCGAGCCCGTGGCGCACAGGTGAACATGCGGTTTGCTACACGCACCTTCCTCACTTCCTTTGTGCCTTTCGCGGTATTGCTGGCGGTGAGTTTTTGGGCCATCCGCGTGTCGGTGATCGCGACGGTGCGGGACGGTTTGCGAGCTTCGGTGCGCGATAATCAGGTGGCGCTCGCCCGCGAACAGGCGCGCAATCAGGCGCGGGACCGCAAATGGCTGCAAGGCGTCGCGGAAAGTTCAACCTTAAAGGCGGGGCTGCAATTGCTTGCGACGGAACGCGCCGCGGCGCCCAGCGAAAAATCACATAAGTCGGTCGAAGAGCAAGCGCGCAGCGCGGTGTTGGATCTGGCCTATAGCACTGCGCAGGATCAGGCGCGCAACACGGTGCAGGACCAACTCAGCGAGATTTGCGATTCGCTGGGCTTCGATTTCATCATGGTTTCGGGAGTGCACGGGGAACCGCTGGCCGCAGTGGCGCGCTACGCGGGGGGATTCACGCCGGTGAAGTTGCTTCAGCAGCAGGCGCCTGAACAGGGTTTCTTTTCGGTAGACGACCGGCTCTACCAGGTGACGTCGGTTCCGGTTGAGGAGGCGGGCGCGCAAGTGGCCACGCTGACCGTCGGGGGGCGCTTCGACATCTCGCGCTTCGGCGTGCCGGCGGTGTTGCTGCACAAGGGCGCAGTGATCGCGACAGCGACGCGCGATGCGGCGCCGGCGCAAATCGAGAAGGCGTTGGCGGCGTGCGGGGCTGGGAGCGAGTGCGAACCGCGCATTGGGAATCAAACTTACTTGTCGTTGCCGCTGGGATTGACGGCCGCGGCGGGAGCGGACAGTTATGTTTTACGCAGCCTGCAAAACGTGGACGCGGCCAGCGCGCCGCTGCAAGCGGTCCTGCGGAAATTGTTTTTGGTGGCGGGCCTGGCTGCGCTGGTGGCGATGTTCGGCATCAGCGCGCTTTCATCGCGCGCCATCGCGCGGCCGCTGGCGGAGGTTGCGGCGGAATTGCGAAGTAGCGCGATGACCGGCGAACTGCCCGAGTTTCCGGAAATGCCGGGCGGGGTTCAGGAGATTCGCGATCTGACGCGAGGCTTTAATTACGCCGCAAAAGCGGTTCGCGAGGGGCGCCAGCGGCTCACGCTGGCGTACGTGCAATTCGTGGGATCGTTGGCGCAGGCGCTGGATGCGCGGGACGCTTATACGGCGGGCCACAGCCGGCGCGTGAGTGAATATTCGTGCGCTATCGCGAAAGCTTTGAAGATTTCCGGACAGGAACTGGAAACCATCCGGACGGGCGCGCTATTGCACGATTTGGGGAAGATCGGGATTTCCGATTTGGTTTTGCAGAAGCCGGGCCGGTTGACTCCGGAAGAGAACCAGTTGATCCAGCAGCATCCTGTCATCGGAAAACGGATTCTCGAAAATGTGCAAGGGCTGGAACCCTATTTGAACATCGTCGAATTGCATCATGAAAATCTGGATGGCTCGGGTTATCCGCACGGATTGAAGGGCGAGGAAACGCCGCTCGCATGCGCGCATCGTGAAAGTGGCGGATGCGTATGACGCGATCACTTCGGACCGGCCTTACCGGCGCGGCAAAAGCCACGCGGATGCGATTGCGATATTGCGAAAAGCGTGTGGGACGGAAATGGATCCAGAGGTGGTGGAGGCATTTGCGGCGCTGGGCGACCAGCAGAAGCAGCAGATCGCGTTGGCAGGAGATCAATCGCTGCACAGCCTTTCGCAGGCGGTGGCGGAGCCGGAACTGGAAGCGGCGCGCGAGGGCCAAAGACCATGAGGGTTTGCGCAGTTCTGTGTTTGTTCGCGGCGTGTTCGTTCACAGGCGTGGCGTGCGCGCAGGAGGCGAATTCCGGGTTCGAGCTGCGCACGACGGTGAGCGCGGTGGCGGCGGAATCGCAGGAACTGTCGGATGCGCCGCGCGATGGATCGCCGGTGACGGGCGGGGTGCGGGCGATTTTGTATCCGACTTGGAAGCTGAATTCGCACTGGACAATTTCGGGTGCGTATCAAATTATTTCGCGGCCGTATTTCGCGGAGGATTTCGAAACGCAGGGCCACGGCGTGAAGGGCGAGCTGCTGCAATTGAATCTCAGCTATGCGCGCTTTTGGGGGCATAACCGGTCCGTGGTGGTGCGGGTGGGGCAAATGTCGTCAGCGTTTGGGGCGTTCTTGCAGCGTTATGATTCGATGCAAAATCCGCTGATTGGAATTCCGGCGGCTTACGGTTATTACTACAATCCGGTCACGTTTCTGGGCTTGGTGGGCGCGCAGGTGGATGCGACAGCTGGGAAGTTTGACGCGCGAGCGCAGTTTGTGAATTCGTCTCCGGCAAACCGGCGGAGCATTTTCGATAAAGACCAATACGGGAACTGGGCGGGCGGAGCGGGCTATACGATCCGGCAGGGATTGCGGGTGGGCGCGTCCGCTTATTACGGTCCGTATCTGGATCGCCAATATCCTTACTTTTTTCCGGGCGAGGCGGATCCTGAAAGTTTGCCGGCGAGCGCGGTGGGGCTGGACGTCGAATGGGGTTGGGGGCATTGGAACGCTTGGGGAGAATGGCAGCGCTTCCAAATGGATTATCATGCGATTCCCAATTTCACGCAGCAAATGGGTTACGCGGAGGTGCGGCGGACCTTGAATCCGCGCTGGTATGCGGCGGCACGCATCGGGTATCAGCGCTACAGCGTGGGTCCGGGAGCGCAGAGCTACGAATTCGTGGCGGGCTTTCGCCCAAATACGTATCAATTGATCAAGTTCGGCTACACCGTTCAGCGGGGCGCCGAGTATTCGGGCACGCAGGGGAACATTGCCGCGATCGAGTTCGTGACTTCGTTCCGGGCGATTTCTTTGGCGAAAAACTGATTACTCGCCGCGGGCCCAGGCTTTCACGTCGAAGTCGTCGGGGACGCGGAGGAAAACGCTGCCGGCTCCTTCTTCCAGCGTCTTGTGGCCTTTACCGGTGGTGTCTTCTAGGAACGCCATATCGCCCACGTCGAGATGCGCTCGGGTTCCATCGGAGGCTTCGACGTCGATTTTGCCGGAGACGGTTACGGCGAATTGATGAGCGGGGGCGTGATGCAGTTGGGCTGCGTTGGGACCGGCTGGGAGTCCCGAGAAATTCATGGTGACGCCGGGAATCATGGCGCGGCGATTATTGGCTAACTTGAGTTCTTCGAGGTGGGTGTCGCCTTTGGCATCGGTCCAGATGTGGAAAAGATGGGGCTGGGGCGGGGGCACAGGTTTCTTTTGCTGGCTGATGGCGATGCCGGAGGCTATTAGCAGACCGGCTAAGGCGAAGATGCTGGTGTGACGGAATTTCATGGGGTTCAGTATATATCGAACGACACTTCGGCTGTGCTGAGTCTGTTCGCCCGAAGCCGAACGGGACCGGAGGTCCGCCCTACAAATCGTCTCGCGGTGGGGTGCTGGTTTAGGGCAACCCCACCGGAGTGGTAGAGGAAATGGACGGCTTGCCGGTCTAGAAGAAATTACTCCCAAATCAACCGGGTTTCCGCTCTCTCCCACTTCCTCCCGCAGCGACTTTTTAGATCACCAGAGAATCGATTCTCTCCTGTCCCGCCTTTCTCCCAATGTTTCCGGGGGCGGCAAGCCCATCTTGCGACGGGCGCGGATTCCACTAAACAACGACGACTAGCCTGCGCAGGCTTGAACTACGAGATCAGTATGCACGGGGGTGTATCGAAGACGGAAAAGTTCAAAGTGGGAAGTGGTTGAATCGCGGGGGAAATGGAGCCTTGAGGTTGCTGTGATGCGGGAGTATACTCGGGCCGTTCGTTCAGAAAAGGAGGCCCACGATGGCCGAGAAGGATAATATCCTATTTTCCGAGCAACAGATCGCTGCGTTGAATTCGCGGGATCTGGATCGATACCTGGACAGGATCGACGATTCTTACATAGGGCATTCAGAAACAGCTCCGGGGCCGATACGCGGCCGCGCAGGAGTGCGGCAAAATCTGGAAGGGCTGATCAGAGCCTTCCCGGATCTGCGGATTGAGATTGAACAGATTTTGGCCAGCGGGGATTCGGTGGTGACGCGGATGCGGGCGACGGGCACGCATCAAGGGAGCTACGCGGGAATTGCGCCGACAGGTAAAAGCATCAGCATGCAGGCTTGCAGCGTGGTGGAAATTCGCAAGGGCAAGGCGGTGCGGGGGCGGCTGTATGCGGATAACGCGACGCTGTTCCAGCAACTGGGCGTGTTGTCACTGCCGAAGGCGATGTCAGCGGGTTGAGGACGGCTAGACGGGCGAT
Source organism: Bryobacterales bacterium (assembly GCA_963745995.1). Taxonomy (GTDB): domain Bacteria; phylum Acidobacteriota; class Terriglobia; order Bryobacterales; family Bryobacteraceae; genus Palsa-187. The sequence goes on along the minus strand of CAVUZF010000002.1, from coordinate 606,138 downwards.
CTCCGGCGGAGGGAGATCGCCCGATCTTGTTTAGCGAGTAGCTGCGGCGGAGCGGCTTTTCGCCCAAGGCTTGGGAGCCAGTTGGGATTCTTACCGCAGGGCGTAACAGAGAGGAACTGGGTAGATATCGCCTATGGGAAGAATACAAAGCTGGCATTTTTGAATAGCACGCTGCAAGGCACCTATGACGACATTACCTTCTCTTGGGTTTAGAAGACGATGACGGCGGCGCCGTCTACGGAATCGCTTTTGACGGCGGCTAGGGCTTGGTTGGCTAGCTCCAGCTTGAAGGTGGTTACGTTGGGCTGGAGGGCGATTTCGCTGGCGATTTTCAGGAAGTCGCGGGCGTCTTGGCGGGTCATGTTGGCTACGCTGCGGATTTGGCGTTCGCCCCAGAGCAGGCGGTCGTAGTCGAACTGGGGGATGCGGTCGAGGTGGATGGCGTTGATGGCTACGATGCCTCCTTTGCGGAGGCTGGAGAGGGCGGCGATGACCACGTCGCCGCTGGGGGCGAAGGTTATGGCGCGGTCTAGTTCTACGGGCGGGCGATCGGTTTCGGCGCCGACCCATTTGGCTCCTAGCTTCGTGGCGAATTCGCGATGGGTGGCGCCGCGCGTCGAGACGTAGACTACGCAGTTCCAGGCGTGCAGGACGGCGATCGCCAGATGGGCGGAGGAGCCGAAGCCGTAGAGGCCTACGCGGTCTCCGGGCTCGACGCCCGCGACGCGCAGGGCGCGGAAGCCGATGATGCCGGCGCAGAGGAGGGGGGCGGCGTGGATGTCGTCCAGGTTTGCGGGCAGGGGGAAGACGAAATCGTTGCGGGCTAGGGCGTATTCGGCGTAGCCGCCGTCGACGGTGTAGCCGGTGAAGGTGGGGGTGTCGCAGAGATTTTCTTGGTGGCGGCGGCAGTAGGGGCACGTGCCGTCGGTGCCGCCGATCCAGGAGACTCCGACGCGCGTGCCTAGGGGGAGTTCGGGCGTCGCGCCGTCCACGATGTCGCCTACGATTTGGTGGCCGGGGATTAGGTTGGGTTTTAGGGCGGGGAGTTCGCCTTCTAGGATGTGGAGGTCGGTGCGGCAGACTCCGCAGGCGCGGACTTTTAGGAGAACGTGATGGGGTTGGAGCGTGGGAGTCGCAACGGTTCTGACCTGCAGCGGGTGCTTGGGGCGATCGAGAACGGCGGCTTGCATGAGGCTGGGGATCTTGGTCATGGGGCTATCTAAAACTAGCACTTGCGGATTCCCACGATTAGGATTCCAAGAACCAGGCTGCCAGGTCACGGTGGCCGTGCACCACTCGGAGGATTGGGACGTTTGGTTCCTGAACGCGATAGAGTACGCCGTACTCGCCGACAGCAAAGCTTCGCGATCCGGGGGCCGAAGTCTTCATCACGTACGCGCCCCATAGGGATGCTGGGTGAGCAACAGAAATCTTCGTGTTAAGCGAATCGATTCATCGGTTGGCGGCTTCGATGCTTCCGCTTTCGGTGGCCACGTAGAACCAGATGCTGTCTAGATCTTCTACGGCCTGTGGCGCTAGGCCGATGGGCCATCAGTGCGGCGGCTGCTCGGCGGTCAAGCAGGCTAGGCCGCGACGTTTTACATCTGAGACCAGTTCGCGCATGGATTCTTGCGTGATGGGAATTCCTTCGCCGCGGTTGAGGGACGCGGCGGCATCGTCGAGCGTGGCTAGAAGCGCGGCTCGTTTGCGCTCGCGCTCTTCCCATAGAGACAGGGCTTCGCGGATGGCGTCCTCTTGGCGTTCGATCCGGCCGCTCTCGATGGCGCCGCGGATGAAGGCTTGCTGGTCTGGAGTCAGGTGGACTTCCATGTTTTTAGGCTACATCATTGAGCGGTCGGCTGGATCTTGCGGTGCTTGTGCGTGTCACGGTAACGTCTCCCTAAGGCGCGCAAAATTAGTAGCCAGGTACTTTTCAAATCGAGGCTTGCAGTATTCTTCAATTTGACCGGTTTCCTTATTTCGCCGAGTACCGTTGAACCAGAGCCCACGTTTCCCAATATTCTTGCCGGTCTTGTTCTGTACTGCCTCTGCGATAAATTCGTCCGAGGTCATGATCCAGGTCAAGTCCATCCGCTCAGAATAGAATATGAACCAGTAATGCTCCCGAGGGTTGTGAGTGATCGCAGCGAAGAGAGCTGAGTCCCCTTCGATGACGTCTTGGGAACGCGCCTTGATCTGCACGAGGGCGATTGAGCCATCCTTGCGTCGGACTATCGCATCTACTGCGTGGTCATCGACGAGGGGAACATAAACGTCCATTCCCTCCTTGAGCATTCGCCCGATGACCCAATATTCAATGCGTTTGCCAAAACCTGAAGTGCTGCGAAACGTCTTCGATTCCGCCATGTGTGACTTTCTCCTGCGCCAAAGATTTCTTTACACCATCGCCGAGGGGGGTGCGGGGTCTTCGGGGCGGCCGGCGTTGGCCAATGGGATGCGGATCATGGCGAATCCCATGATTAGGAGAACTACGAAACCTAGGGCGTACGACGGGTCTTTGAAGATTTCTAAGACTGCGATGTCTTTGAATTTGAAATAGGCGAAGAGTAATCCAGTTAGGGCTTCGCCGGCGATTAGGCCACTGGCGATTAGGATGCCGGTGTTTTCTACTCGCGTGGCTTGGGCGGCGTTGTTGTGGGCGGCGCGGCTGCGGTTGTCGGTGATCATGCGGATGACTCCTCCCACGAAAATGGCGCAGGTGGTGGAGAAGGGGAGGTACATGCCTACGGCTACCAGCATGGGGCTTCTTACTTTGAACATGATCAGGACTAGGCCGAAGATGGCTCCGGTGACGACTAGGGGCCAAGCCATTTCGCCTCCGACAATGCCTTGCGCTAGGGCGGCCATCAGGCCGGCTTGGGGGGCGGCTAGTTTAGGGTCGCCGAAGCCGGTGCCTCCGCTTTTGATGTTGCCGATTTGCAGGATGTAGAGGGGGAAGTACATTACCAGGCAGGAGATGACTACGGAGATTAGTTCTACGATTTGGATGCTGCGCGGCGTGCCGCCTAGGATGTAGCCGGCTTTGAAATCCTGCATGAGTTCGCCGGCTACTGCTGAGGAGACGCAGACTACGGCGGCTACTCCGAGGACGACGGCTACGCCGCTGGGGCCGGAGACTCCTAGGGACACCATTAATAGGGCGGCGATGATCAGGGTGGAGAGTGTCAGGCCGGAGACGGGGTTGTTGGAGGAGCCGATTACGCCAACTAAGTTACCGGAGACTGTGGCGAAGAAGAAGCCTACGATCAGCATGACTACGGCGGCTACTAGCGACGCTACGATTTGGCCGGAGATGTAGAAGTAGAGGGCGATCATCAGCAGGAAGACCAGGCCGATTAGGGAGAGCACGGTCTTCGATCCCATGTAGCGTTCGGTGCGGACCAGGGATTCCATGGGCGGGGCGCCTTGGCGGACTTCGGCTAGGGCTCGGCCCAGGCTCGAGGTCAATTTTTTGCCCATGCGGATCAGGGTATAGGCAGCGCCGACCATCATTCCTCCTACGGCTACGGGGCGGATGATGTAGCGCCAGACGGCGGCGGCCATGGCGGCCCATCCTCCGTCGCCGGAGCCGGGGGGCAGGAATTTTTGGAGGTCGGGGCCCATGAAGAACATCATCAGGGGGACTAGAACTCCCCAGGCTAGCAGGCTGCCGGAGAAGTTTAGGGCGGCTAGTTCGGGTCCGATTACGTAGCCGACTCCGATTAACGCGGGGCTGATAGTGGGGGCGGAGACAGTGGAGATGGCTCCGGCTTGCAGGATGTTTTGGCTGCCTTGGGGTCCGAGGCGGACAAAGCTCTTGCCGATTTGGCCGATGCGGACGATGAAGTCCTGATCGACGGCGTAAGCTTTAAATTCTCCTAGGGCTTGGATCAAGGTGCCGAAGCCGATGCTCCAGAATAGGTAGCGGGCGGCGTCGGAACCGCTGCGGCCGGCTTTGTGAATTTCCGAGGCTGCTACGGATTCGGGGAAGGGAAGAGTGGGGTCTTCTACTAATGCGCGGCGGACTAGGGAGACGAAGAGGACTCCGAGGACGCTGCCTACTAACATCAGGGACGTGGTTTTCCAGTAGGCGTGGGCGGGATCGAAGGAGGTCCAGGAGCCGGACATTACGAACGCGGGGATGGTGAAGATGGCGCCGGCGGCTACGGACTCGCCGATGGAGCCGGCAGTGCGCGCGATGTTTTCTTCGAGGATGGTGCCTTTAAAGGCGCGGAGGAAGGCCATGCCGATTACGGCGGCTGGGTAGGTGGCGGCGATGGTTTGTCCGGCGTGGAGTCCCAGGTAGGCGTTGGCGGCTCCGAGGACCACGGACATGACTAAGCCGAGCAACACGGCGCGGAGCGTGAACTCCTTCATGACGGTGCCTTCGGGTACGAAGGGGCGGTGCTGCGGGAGCGCGGAGAGGCTCATATGGGGGCCGATCGCACGATAATAGCATCCGACGTGGTTTGGGCGTGGTGGTTACAATTAGGTTTCGTATGAGTACCCTGAGAGCTGTGTGTTTGTTGAGCGGTGGGCTCGATTCGTCCACCTGCTTGGCTTTGGCGCGGCGGGAAGGATATGAGTGTTATGCGTTGTCGTTCGATTACGGGCAGCGGCATCGGGTGGAACTGGAGGCGGCTGCGCGCGTGGCGGCGGCTTTGGGCGCTCGGGAGCAGCGAACGGCGGCGATTGATTTGCGGGCTTTCGGCGGGAGTGCTTTGACGGCGGATATTGACTGTGCCGAAGTCGCGTTCGGCGGCGGGAATGGGGGCTGGGATTCCGGTTACTTATGTTCCGGCGCGCAACACGATTTTTCTTTCTTATGCGCTGGCTTGGGCGGAGGTGCTGGAGGCTTCCGATATTTTTATTGGCGTGAATGCGCTGGATTACTCGGGGTATCCGGATTGCAGGCCGGAGTTTATTCAGGCTTTCGAGACAATGGCGAATTTGGCTACTAAGAGCGGGGTAGAGGGGCGAACGCGGGTGGAGATTCATACTCCGCTGATTGCGCTCAGTAAGGCGGATATTGTGCGGCTGGCAGCGGAGTTGGGATTGGATTTTGGGTTGACGCATAGTTGTTATGATCCGGATGCGCAGGGGCGGCCTTGTGGGGAGTGCGATTCGTGTTTGCTGCGAGCGAAGGGGTTTGCGGAGGCGGGGATCAGCGATCCGGTGGTTTCGCGATGAAGATTTCGGAGATTTTTTATTCGATACAGGGCGAGGGGATGCTGGCTGGGGTACCTAGCGTATTTGTGCGGACGAGCGGATGTAATTTGCGCTGCACTTGGTGCGATACGCCTTACACTTCCTGGAAACCTGAAGGCGAGGATTTGCCGCTGGGGGGGATTCTGGCGGAGGTGCGCAAGCATTGGGCGACGCATGTGGTGGTTACCGGCGGTGAGCCGATGATTCAGCCGGACATTGTGCTGCTTACGGAGCGGCTGCGAGGATTTCGGGTTCCACATCACGATGGAGACGGCAGGGACGGCTTATCAGGCAGTGGCTTGCGATTTGATGAGCATCAGTCCGAAGCTCGCGAACTCCACGCCTACGCGGCGGGAGGGGGGCAAGTGGGCAGCGCAGCATGACCGGTTGCGGTATCAGCCGGAGGTGCTGAAGCAACTGATGGCGGAGTATCCGTATCAATTGAAATTTGTGGTTTCTGAGCCTGAGGATCTGGCGGAGATCAAGGGGATTCTGACGGAGACGGGGGCGGATCGGAGTCGCGTGGTATTGATGCCGGAGGGAATTAGTCCGGAGGCGATTTACGAGAAGTCCAAGTGGCTGGTGGAGATTTGTAAGCGGGAAAAGTTTCGCTACGGACCGCGGCTGCACATCGATTTGTTTGGGAATCAGCGCGGGGTCTAAATGATTTTGGTCACCGGGGGCTCCGGGTTTATTGGGGGGCATCTGGTGGAGGCGCTGTGTTCTCGCGGGGATCGCGTACGCTGTCTGGTGCGGCGGAAATTGGCGACGCCGGCTGCAGTGGTTTGGGGAGACTTGGTGAGTGGGGCGGGGGTGGAGGAGGCTCTCGAGGGCGTCGATTTGGTGATTCATTTGGCGGGGACTACTAAGGCGCTCAAGGTTGAGGATTATTATTTGGGGAATGTTCGCGCTACGGAAAAGTTGGCGCTGGCGGTGGCGGCTCGGGGCATACGGATGGTGCATGTCAGTTCGTTGGCGGCGGTGGGGCCTAGTTTGGATGGCACGGCGGTGGGGGAAGATGACGAGGCGCGGCCGGTTACGCATTATGGGAAATCGAAACTTGAAGGAGAGCGGATTGTGCGGAGGCTGCTGCCGGATGCGGTGATTGTGCGTCCGCCGGTGGTTTATGGGCCTCGCGATACGGATGTGTTTCAGGTTTTGAAGCCGCTTAACCGCGGGATCGCGCTTCAGCTTGGCGCGGGGGAGCGGTGGTTTAGCGCGATCTACGTCGGAGATTTGGTGGAGGGGTTGATCGCAGCCTCTTCGGCTTCGGGGAGAACTTATTTTTTGGCGAATGCGGCTCCGGTTTCCTGGGAGGAGTTGAAGGACTCGGCGGCGCGGATTATGGGGCGTGGCGCGTGGGTGCTGCGGGTTCCGACGACTGTTGCTTACGCGGCGGGGTTTGGGGCGGAGATGTGGGCGCGGCTGACTGGCAAGCCGGGGATTATTTCGCGGGAGAAAGTGGCGGAGGCGCTGTGCCCATACTGGACCTGCGATACGCAGCGCGCGGCTTCCGAGCTTGGGTTTAGGGCTCCTACATCGCTCGACGCGGGGCTGGCGCTGACGCTCGCGTGGTATCGGGAGGCGGGTTGGCTGAAATACTGAATCCCGAGGAACGATTCTGGGCTGTCGATAAAGTGGTGCTGGCTTACCTGGCGCTTGTCGGGGCGTTGATTCTGGGCTTCTGGGATCGTGTGCCGGCCGCGTGGTTTTGGTTTGCGGTGCATGTAGTCTGCGCGGGCGTGGTGGTAGCGGCCGTTAATCGGCCGGGGCGGGTGAGCCGCGTTTTCCGCCATTGGTATCCGCTGCTGTACGTTTCGATTTGCTATCGCGAGATGTCGATTCTGATTCCGGCTATTCGGGGGACGGATGCGGATGCTTGGCTGGCCCACTTGGATTTCGATATCTGGCACGCGAATCCTACGGTTTGGCTGGAGCGCATCCAGGACCGCCCCTTCACGGAATTTCTGCAGATCGTTTACACCTTGTTTATTCCGGCGGTGCTGTTTGTGGCTTGGCGGTTTTGGGCGCGGCGGGAATATGAGGAGTTCCGGTTTTATGCGTTTGTGATTGCTACGGGATTCCTGGCGTCCTATATCGGGTACTTTGTGGTTCCGGCGCGGGGGCCGCGGTTTCAACTGCGGGATCTGCAGCATGTGCCGTTGCAGGGAATGTTTGTGTTCGGGATGCTGCAATCGTCACTCGACCGGCTGGAATCGGCGGCTTACGATTGTTTTCCTAGCGGGCACACGGAACTGGTGATTCTGGCCTGGTGGGGGAGCCGGCGGCTTTCGAAAGCCTGGGCGAACGTGTATTTCGTTTACGCGGTCTGCATCATTTTTTCTACGGTTTATCTTCGGTATCATTACACAGTGGATATTGCGGCGGGAATGCTGCTGGCCTGGGTGCTGATTCTTGCGACGCCGCCTTTGTACCGAAGGTTGTCTTGACGAATGGCGGACTCGCAAAAGATTGACATCGTTGCGGTAGAGGGTAAGCGGGCACTGAAGGAATTCATCGAATTTCCTTTTGTGCTGTATCGCGGGAATCCGAATTGGGTGGCTCCGCTGCGGATTGCGGTTAAGGATCTGCTGGACCGGAAGAAGCATCCGTTCTATAAAAACGCCGACGCGGAGTTTTTTCTGGCGCGGCGGGACGGGAAACGTGGTGGGGCGGATCGCGGCGATCATTGACCGGAATCACAACAAGTTTCACGGCGAGAATGCCGGGTTCTTTGGGTTCTTCGAGTGCGTGGATGATTTGGCGGTGGCGCAGGCGTTGCTGACAACGGCGCGCGAATGGACTGCGGAGCGCGGGGCCGAGTTCTTGCGCGGGCCGGTAAACCCTTCCACTAATTACGAATGCGGGATTTTGGTGGATGGGTTTGATTCCGACCCGAAGGTCATGATGACCTACAATCCTACCTATTATCCCGCGTTGTTGGAGCAGGCCGGATTGCGCAAGGCGAAGGACCTGTACGCTTATGGAGGGTTGGCGCCGCAGGTAGACGTCCGGAAGATCGAGCGCGTGGCGAACAAGGCCATGGCGAAGCATGAGTTTAAGATCCGGCCGATCGATGTGAAGAATTTCGATGCCGAGGTGATGCGAGTCTGGGAGATTTACAATTCCGCGTGGAGCGTGAACTGGGGCTTCATCCCGATGAGCCGCGAAGAATTCGTGCTTATGGGCAAGGAAATGAAGCAGATCCTGAAGCCGGAACTGGTGTTGCTGGGCGAAGTAAAAGGCAAGACGGTGGGGTTCGCGCTGGCGCTGCCGAACGTCAACCACGCGCTCAAAAAGGCGGAGGGAAGCCTGCTTCCCACGGGACTCCTCAAAATCTTGTACCATCAACGATTGATCAAAGATGTCCGGGTGATCGCCCTGGGGGTTACTGAGGAGTACCGCACTACGGGGGTGGCTGCGGGATTTTACGCTACGCTAGTACGTAACGCATTGAAACTGGGATATGACGGCGAGTGCGAAATGTCGTGGATACTGGAAGATAACACTTTGATGAATCGGTCGGCAGAACTGATGGGCGTAAAGCGGTATAAGACGTACCGAATCTACGAATGGAATTGAGATCTATGCGTGCATCGGCTACCGGCAGTACTACCCGGAAGAAGACGAGCGGGTCGAACGATATTTTTGAGAAGTGCAGGAACTTTACGCGTCCCAACGATTTGCAGGACGCGGGCCTGTACATGTACTTCGAGGTTTTTGAAGAGCGGAAGGGCTGCGAGCCGGGGGAAGTGCGCCTAGGCAACCGGCGGGTGCTGATGTTCGGGTCCAACGATTATCTGGACCTGATTACGCATCCCAAGGTTCTGGAAGCCGCCATCCAGGCGATCAATAAGTATGGCAGTGGGTGTAGCGGGTCGCGGCTGCTGAACGGGACGCTGGATCTGCACGTGAGGCTGGAGCACGAGCTGGCGGCCTTCATGAAGAAGGAAGCGGCGGTCATTTTCGGGACGGGTTTTCAGGCGAATTATGCGGCGCTTTCGGCATTGACCGAAAAGGGCGACGCTATGATTTGCGATCACAACTTGCACGCGAGTTTGGTGGAGGGCGCGCTGCGGTCGCCGGCGCGGACGGCTCGGTTCCGGCATAACGATCTGGAGCATTTTGAGCGGTGTCTGGAAAACTGTCCGCCGGATGAGCGGATTCTGATCATCACCGAGGGCGTGTTCAGCATGGAAGGCGACATTGCCGACCTGCGGGGAATTTCGAAGCTGGCTAAATATTACGGCGCGCGGATTTATGTCGATGAGGCGCATGGCATTGGGGTGCTGGGGCCGACGGGGGCTGGGGCGGCGGAGCATCTGGGTGTGCTCGACGACGTGGATATCGTGATGGGGACTTTTAGTAAGTCTCTGGCGTCTGTGGGCGGCTTCATTGCGGGCGAGCGGGCGGTGGTGGATTATCTGAAGCACACGGCTCGGCCGTTTGTGTTCTCGGCTAGTTTGCCGGCGGCTTCGGTGGCGGCGGCGGCGGCGGCGCTGGAGATTATTCGCAGCGAGCCGGAGCGCCGGGAGCATTTGCTGCGGATTGCACAGTTGCTGCGGAGCGAATTGCGGTCGCGCGGGTTTGTGGTGCTGGACGGCGAGACGGCGATTGTTCCGGTGGTGATTCAGGACGAGGTTAGTTTGTGCAGGTTGTGTAAGGCGCTGCTGGCGGAGGGGATTTATATTAATCCTGTGCTGCGGCCGGCGGCGGCGCAGAACCTGTTGCGGATTTCCTGCACGGCGGCGCATTCGGAGGCGCATGTGGAGAGGTTGGTGGCGACGCTCGAGAGAGTTGCGGACCAACTGGGGATTGAGCGCGAGGCGGCTTAACAGCGCGCCGACCTGGAGGTCGGCTGCGGGCCGGAGGCCCGCCCCACTTTAATTCAGGCCATTGCGGCCATGCGGCGTTCTATCTCTGCTTGGGACACGTCTTCCATGTGCGTGGCCATCCACCACTGATTGCCGCAACATGTCGCGCACGCCGGCGCTGCGGTCACCGTAGAATTGATCGGCGGGTTCGCGAATCGACGTGGCGCCGGCGGCTAGGGCGCTGTGGTAGAGGGCGTCGGTGTCGGGCACATAGAGATGCAGCATGGAGCGCATTTCCTGGCCGGCGGCGACTTGGCCGATCATCACCATGGAGTCGCCGATCTTCACTTCGGCGTGGCGGACGGAGCCGTCGGGGGCGTCCATGCGGAAGTGCACTTGCGCGGCGAAGGCTTGCTGCAGGAAATCTATTAGCTTGGCGGCGTCGGTTACGGTGAGGAATGGTGTTACGGTTCCGAATCCTTTGGGAATGGGGTTGGGCATGGGATTGGCCTCCTACAGCGCATTGTATATCCGCAGGGCTTTCTTCGCGGTGGTGCTTAGGGGGATTTGCACTAGCTCGTTCATCGTGTGCCAGCGGGACTCGGCGGGGGCGGTGCGGGTGGTCGCTTCTTTTACGGTGAAGCGGTAGTGGCGGTGGGTGATGGTGTGGCGGAACTCGCCTAGCTTGGCTCCGTTCGCGGGCTTGGGGCACGTGCTCGGGGAGATCCCAGAAGCCTTTTACGCGGGGGCTGGGGGTTAGGAGGATGCTGCCGTTGCGGCGGATTACTAGCAGGGTGCGTTCTAACTGTTCTGGTTGGGGCTTGGCGCGTTTCAGCGGGAGTCGTTTTGGGTGCCGGCGCGGTAGGCGGCGCAATGGGCTCTCACGGGGCACTCCGGGCAATGGGGGGTGCGGGGTACGCAGATGGTGGCGCCTAGTTCCATCAACGCCTGATTCCAGCGGGCGGGATCTTGCGGGTCTAGAAGGCGGTCGGCTAGGGGTTGGGCGTCGACGTGGGCGTCGTTGGTCCAGCGCGCTAGGACGCGCTTTACGTTGCCATCGACTACGGCGTGGGGGAGCCCGAAGGAGATGCTGGCTATGGCGGCGGCGGTGTAGGGGCCGATGCCGGCTAGGGCTCAGGATCGATTCGTAGTCTTTGCGGGAAGGTTCCGGACGCTGCGATTTGCTGCGCGGCCTTTTGTAAATTGCGGGCGCGGGAGTAGTAGCCTAGGCCGGCCCACATCGTTAGAAGTTCTGACTCCGGTGGCTATCGCCAGAGACGCGGCGGTGGGGAAGCGATTTAGGAAGCGTTCGTAATACGGGATCACTGCTGCCACGCGGGTCTGCTGCAGCATCACTTCGGAAATCCAGATGGCGTAGGGGTCGCGGGTTTTGCGCCAGGGGAGATCGCGCTTGGCTCGATCGTACCAGCGCGTGAGTTTTTTGCGCAGCGAACGGATGGCGGGTGAAATGCAAACTTCTATAATAAAAGATGGCCTACTACGCTTGAACGACTTTATCTCCATCCGTGGCGCGCGCGTTCATAACCTGAAGAACGTTTCGCTCGATATTCCGCACGACCAGCTCACTGTGATGACGGGCGTGTCAGGCTCCGGGAAATCCTCGCTCGCGTTTGACACGATTTACGCGGAGGGGCAGCGGCGGTATGTGGAATCGCTGTCGGCTTATGCGCGGCAGTTTTTGGAGCGCATGGAGAAGCCGGACGTGGATGAGATCGAGGGGATCGCGCCGCCGGTGGCGATCCGGCAGAAGAATACTACGCGGAATCCGCGGTCTACGGTTGCTACTTCGACGGAGTTGTACGATTTTTTGCGGCTGCTGTGGGCGCGGGCGGGGCGGACTTATTGTCCGATTGACGGGGTGCTGGTGGAGCGGGATTCCGTCGATCACGTCGCGGCGAAAATGTTGGCGCAGCCGGAGAGTTCGCGCTGGTATGCGCTGTTTTTAATTCCCGCGGAGACGGATACGGAGAAGCTGCGCGACCGGTTGTTCGATTTGCGCAAGAAGGGCTTCACGCGGCTGTTCCAGGGCGGGAAGGTGTTTGAGTTTTCTACGCCGGAATCGCTGTTGGATGTCGATTTCTCGCAGCCGGTTTATGCGCTGGTGGATCGGCTGGCGATCTCGGCCGGCGTGCGGCAGCGGCTGGTGGATACGGTCGAGATTTGTTATCGCGAGGCGGGGGAAGTGATTTTTCTGAAGGCTGGGGAGCCGGGGGAAGTGGAGTCGCTGCGCTTCAACGAGAAATTTCAGTGCAAGCTTTGCGGGACGGAGTTCGTTGAGGCGGAGCCTAGTCTGTTTAGTTTTAACAGTCCGTTTGGGGCTTGCAAGCGGTGTCAGGGGTTTGGGAACACCATCGATTACGACATGGATCTGGTGATTCCGGACCGCATGTTGTCGCTGGATGATGGCGCGGTGGATCCTTGGACCAAGCCGCAATATTCGGGCTACCTGCCGGACTTCCGCAAGGCCGTGCGCGGGAAGGTGCGGATGAACGTGCCGTTTCGCGAATTGCGCGAGGAGGAGAAGGCGCTGGTTTACGAGCACGTGCGGCGCTTTTTCAAGTGGCTGGACACGAAGAAGTACAAAGTGCATGTGCGGGTGTTTATGAGCCGGTATCGCGGGTATACGCGGTGTCCGGATTGCGGCGGGTCGCGGCTGCGGCCGGAGGCGCTGTACATTCGCGTGGGCGGGAAGACGATGGCCGAGGTCGTCAAGCTGAATATCGCCGAGGCGGAGGAGTTCTTTCTCAACGCGGAGTTGTCGACGGAAGAAGCGGCGATCGCGGATAAGATTCTGGTGGAGATCCGGCAGCGGTTGAAGTTTCTGAACGATGTCGGGCTGGAATATCTGACGCTGGACCGGTTGTCGTCGACGCTGTCCGGCGGAGAAGCGCAGCGCATTCAACTGGCTACCTGCTTGGGGTCGCGGCTGGTGGGCGCTTGTTATGTGCTCGATGAACCGTCGATTGGATTGCATAGCCGCGATACGGGGCGGCTGATCAAGATCCTGCATGAGCTGCGGGATTTGGGCAACACGATCGTGGTGGTGGAGCATGATCCGGAAGTGATGCGGGCGGCGGATCACATTATCGATATGGGGCCCGGCGCTGGGGAGAACGGCGGGCGGGTTATTTTCGAGGGGTCGTATAAGGAGTTGATGGCTCCGGGGAACACTTCGTTAACGTCGAAATATTTGCGCGGGGATTTGCAGACTTCGCATTTTATGAACCGGCGGGTGGCGCATCCGAAGCGCGTGGTTCGGTTTTTGGGGGCGCAGGCGCATAACCTGAAGGGCATCGACGTCACGATTCCGCTGAACATGATGGTGGCGGTTACGGGGGTTTCGGGGTCCGGCAAATCCACGCTGATGCATGAGGTGATTTATCAGAATCTGATGAAGCGGATGAATCGCGAGTCTCCGGTTTCGCCGGATGAAGCCGAGGCTTGGGGGCTGGCGCCGGAGAAGCTGACTTGCCAAAAAGTGGAGAACGCGGAGCTGCTGACGGCGGTGGTGTTGGTGGATCAGACGCCGATCGGGCGGACGCCGCGGTCGAATCCGGTGACCTATATCAAGGCCTTCGATTTGATTCGCGACCTGTTTGCGAAGACTCCGGAGGCGGACCGGCGCGGGTACACGGCGGGACATTTCTCCTTCAATATTCCCGGGCGGGCGCTGCGAGACTTGCCAGGGCGACGGCACGGTCACGGTCGAGATGCAGTTCCTGGCGGATGTCGAACTGGTGTGCGACGACTGCAAGGGGACGCGCTTCAAGCAGACGGTGCTGGATGTGAAGTATCGCGGGCTGAACATTCACGAAGTGTTGCAGCTTACGGTGAAGGAAGCGATTTCGTTTTTTGCGGCTACGCCGCGGCTGGTGCAAAAGCTGCAAGTGCTGGACGATGTCGGGCTGGGATATTTGCGGCTGGGGCAGTCGGCTACAACGCTGTCGGGGGGCGAAGCGCAGCGGGTGAAGCTGGCGGCGCATTTGTCGCAATCGACTAGCGAAGGGACGCTGTACATCTTCGACGAGCCGACGACCGGGTTGCATTTCGACGACATCGCGAAACTGCTCGACGCATTCGAGCGGCTGCTGCGGTTGGGCGGGAGCATTTTGATCATCGAGCATAATCTGGAAGTGATCCGGCGGGCGGATTGGGTGATCGATCTCGGTCCCGAGGGCGGGGAGCGCGGCGGGCGCATTGTGGCGGAAGGGACTCCGGAGCAGATTGCGGAAGTGGCGGAATCTTATACTGGCAGATATCTTAAGGCGGAGCTGATTGCCTCTCACACCCCACGTTGAAAAACATTTCGAGTCGTCCGATGTGGTGCGCGATATTGTGATCGGCATGGCGGACGGGCTCACGGTGCCGTTCGCGCTGGCGGCGGGACTCACGGGGGCGGTGAACGCTTCGCATATCATCATCGTCGCGGGGCTGGCGGAGATCGCGGCGGGGTCGATTGCGATGGGGCTGGGCGGGTACCTGGCGGCGCGCAGCGATGAGGATCATTACGCTAGCGAGCACAAGCGCGAGGAGCGGGAGATCGTCGAGCGGTTGGATGATGAGCGCGAAGAAGTCCATGAAATTTTGGAGTCGTACGGGCTGGAGCGCGCTTCGCGCGAGCATGTACTCGCGGCGTTCGAACGCAATCCGGCGACTTGGGTGGATTGGATGATGCGCTTCGAGCTGGGTCTCGAAAAACCGCAGCCGGGCAGGGCGGTGCGCAGCGCGGGGACGATTGCGCTGTCTTATATTGCCGGGGGGATGATTCCGCTGGCTCCTTATCTGATCACGCCGCAGGCGCTGGTGGCGCTGCGTTATTCGGTGGCTGCAACCATCTTGGCGCTGGCGGTGTTCGGATTCGTGAAGGGGCGCTTCACGGGGGTGTCGCCGTGGAAAAGCGCGTTTCGCACGACGCTTATTGGGGGGCTGGCGGCGGGGGCTGCGTTCTCGATTGCAAAGCTATTTTCGGCGTAGCGGGATCGTAGGGGGCGAGCGTGGCGGGGTTGACGTTGGGGTCGACCATCCAAACGGTTCGTCCGGTCATCGAGGCAGCGAGTTGGGCGTTTTCGGAGTCGCCTAGGTCGCGGGCCCAGACATCGCGCGAGTTGGCGAGGTCGGCGCCGTTGTAAATCCATTGATAGAGATTATCGGGATCGGTTTTGGGCTTCACGAAGACCAGGTGATTGCCGGGGGTCTTCGCTAGCTCGGCTATGATGCGCGGCTTATTTTGGTTGCCTTCGACGCGGCAGCACCAGGTTTGGAAGTTTAGTTTCTGGGTATAGGGGAGGCCGGCTTGTTGGGCTGCGATGCGCAGGGCCAGGACCAAGATCATGGTTGCGGGCAGCAGGGGCAGAATGCGGATGCGAGCGGCTTGCAGGTGGCGGCAGCATTCGACCAGGATCGCGATCAGGACGGCGGCGGCGGGGGCCAAATAGTGGGGCGATGCTGCGCCTTCGAGAAGAATCGCGAAGATGCCTCCGGCAGCTCCGGCGAACAGCATTTTTTTGCGGCGCCACACGCTGGCGAGCATTATGAGTGGGATGCTCAGCACGGGACCGAAGAAGAAGCGCCAGTATTCTTCGAGGTGCAGCACGAAGTATTCGATGAAGTTGATGGGGTCCGCTACCTTGTCGTGCTCGCCTACTTCATAGGCGTAGTAGTTGGCCATTTCGAGGTGGCGATTTTCGATGTGAGGCGGCGGGGTCCATGCCAGGGCGACGGGCCAGCCGTAGGTTTTTTGGCTGATTTGATAGGCGGTGACGAAGGGGCTTCCGGTGACGTGCTTTAGGTAGACACCTAAGCCGACCAGCGCGAGTCCGATTAGGGCTAGCGCTGGGACTGCGATTTTAACGAGCGGCAGGAAGCGCGTGCGGTACTGCCAGGCTAACGCTGCTAAGAACGGCAGGGAGAAGGCGACGCCTTCGAACGGGCGTGTGGTGGCGAGGATCGCGAGGCCTGCGCCTAGCGCTGCACCATCGATGAAGGAAGCGCTGCGGCGGAGACGCGCGTAGGCGCCGAACACGAGTGCGCCGCCGGCGGCGGGGACGAAGCCGCCGTGATAGGCGTTGATCCAATAGCTGGCGATGCTGAAGCGGAGGGCGGCCAGCAAGACTCCGAAGAGCGCCCAGCGGGCAGGCATCCATCCGCGCAGCGCCCAATAGAGGGCTAGCAAAAAAAATGCGGAGCCGGCAAGGACTCCGGCCCAAGCGCTATGGAGCGCGACCATTCCGGCGGCGAGGAAGAGTGCTTGTCCGGGAAAATAATTGGAGGCGTAGTGCGGGCGCTGGATGATGTGCAGGCTTTCGAAATGCTGCCAGAAGGGCGGAGTGGGATTCGCCAGGCGGCCGTGGGCCAGGGTATCGGCCAGCAGCAGGTGGCTGAACTCGTCGGTGACCAGCGGGACGGGGACGGGCAGGACTGGAATCAGCGCGAGACGCAGCGCGATGACGCCGAACACTAGCGCTAGGGCGGTGAGCGCGGGGCGGCGAGTCAGTACGGGCGAAAGGCGCGGAGGCCATGCTGACAGCGCGGACGCCAACCCTTGCGCCAGGCCCAGCATCCGGCGGCGACCAGCGCCACTTCCAGCAAATTGAAATCCTGGCGCACGCCTTGCCACACGCCGGCGAGGCTCATGATCAGGATTTCGAGCAGCCGCATCTTAATAAGAATCGACTGCCGGGACGCTAATCTTTACCGAATCCGGCTAGATGCAGGTGCGCTTGCAGGTCTTGTGGATCGGTCTTGCAGGACTTTCCGGGCGCCGTGGTCTTTCGCGCGCGCCATGCAGGAGCTATAGTCGTTCTCACAACGGTTCCCGCAATTGCGCTTGGGCGCGGCTTCGGCCAGCGGCAGGGCGCCGGCCAGCAGGAATACGGCGGTCAGAAATCGCATGGTTCGGTTTTTCAATGGTTCCTCCCAGGGTCCGTGCTACCGGACCCTCTCTAACTACCATCGGTCTCAGCGACCAATTTGTCCACAGCAATCCAGTAAATTGCTGGTTTTCCATGGCGATCGCTGATAAATACCACGAACTGGCTGTTGGGGGCAAAGGCGGGGGCTACCAGGGTGGGGTCACTGGCATGATGTTCGGCCAGGGTGAGCTCGCGGCGGGCGGCGCGGATCAGTAACAGCAAGTAGGGCGAGGCTTTACTGCCGCTGGCGCCGACGTAGACGCTGGCGTCGGTGTTGGCCTGGAAGCGGACGAACTGGCTGGTGGCGGCAACCTGGGTGTCGCTGGCCGGGCTGGGCGGCGGTTTCGGGGGTCCATTCGCGGATGCTGGTCAGCTTTTTGGGGTCGGCGGGGCGGTTCAGATATTCGAGGGCGTGGCCGTCGGAGGTCCACTGGGCTTGGAGCGTGTCGCCTTCGGCTAGGGGCAGGCGGGTGTTCTGCTGGCCGTCGAAGTGAATGCTCCATAGCTCGCCGCGGTTGCGATAGACGAGTGACGTGCCGTGGGGGCGCAGGAGGGGTTCGCTCAGTTCATCGGGCGATTCGAGCAAGGTTGTAGCGGTGCCGTGCGGGATGTGGAGCAATTGCAGGCGGTGGCTGGACGGACCTTTCTCGACCCACGCCGCGTATTGGGCGTCATCGCTGATAGCTCGCTCCGGGGAGTTTTTCGAAACCGTCGGGGATGCGATGAATCTCGCGGGTTTTGAGGCCGGAGAAGGTGGTCTCGATGAGATTGGGGCCGTCGAAGTGCCAGAAGCCTTTTTCGTTCTGGAGCAGCGCGAGGGAGGCGGGATCGAGATGCTCGGCTTCTGTGAGCTGGCGGGATTCTTTGCTTTTCAGATCCAGGCGGAAGGCTTGCCAGGTGCCGGTGAAGTCGGAGGCGTAGAGCAACTGGCGGGCGGTGGCTCCGCGATTACCGGGGGCGGGGAGGGAGGCTGGTGAATTGGGGATCGGTGAGGCGGACGATGGTGAATTCGGTGGCGGGGTCGGGGTAGCGGACGGCGACGGAAGGGAAGACGCGGCCCTTCGCGGAGGTTTCCGCGGCATACGTGGCGGCGGCTAACGAGGCCAGGAACAAGCGGCGGTCAACCCCTTGCATTCTTCGATGCTAACACTCGGTGGTGATCATCTCGCGGATTCTTGCAAGGTGATGGTCGTCGTGTTCGGCTACGAAGTACAAGTGATCGACGAGGCGCATGGGTTGTTGCAGGCGGGGATGCGGAATGGAGCAGGAGAAGGCGGCGGGCTGTAGAGTTTCGACGCTGTCCAGTAGATGACGGCGGGCGGCGCGGAAGTCGGCTAGGATTCCTGACAGCGCGCGGGTGTTGTGGGCGGCTTCGTCGGTCTTGCGATTGGTGAGGTCGGCTGCGGTTAGGGTTTGGCGGTCTGCTGCGAAGTCTTCGACGCGGGCTTGCCAGAGGGATTCGATATCGAGTAAGTGACCGAGGTGTTCTTGGGCGGACCATTTGCCTTCGGGTTTCTTGAGGAGGGCGCCGGGGGATGCGGCGTGCAGCATTTCTTCCAGGCGCGCGGGGGTACCTTGCAGGCGAACGACTAAGTTGGGGAGTTGCTCGGCGGGGAACGTGAATTCGAATGTGCGGTCAAACCACTTCACAATCCCATGCGCTCCAGCTTGCGGTAGAGGGTCTTGCGTTCGATGCCGAGAATCTTGGCGGCGCGGCTTTTGTTGCCGCTGGTTGCCGTGAGGACGCGGCGGATTTGATCGGTCTCGGTGTCGGCTAGCGATTCGCTGCCGTGATCGCGGGAGTCCATTTGTTCGATGGCGTTCTGGACTACAGTCGCGTCGATGCGGCCGGCGGGGGCGAGGATAGTGAGGCGCTCCATCATGTGCTGGAGCTGGCGGATGTTGCCGGGCCAGCTATAGTCTTCGAGGACCTTCATGCCGCTGGCGATGATTTTAGCGTCGAGGTTGTAGCGCTGGTTGTAGCGTTTGAGGAAGTAGTGGACCAGCAAGGGAATGTCGCTGGCGCGGTCGCACAGCGGAGGCACGGTGAGGCGCACGACGTTAAGGCGATACCACAGGTCTTCGCGGAACTTGCCTTCCTCGACCATCTTCTGCACGTCTTTGTTGGTAGCGGCGATGACGCGCACGTCCACTTTCTTGGCGCGGGCGGAGCCTAGGGGGCGGACTTCGCGCTCTTGCAGGAAGCGCAGGAGTTTTAGTTGGAAGCCGAGGTCGATGTCGCCGATTTCATCGAGGAAAACGGTGCCGCCGTGGGCGGCTTCGAACACGCCCATGCGGTCACGGTCGGCTCCGGTGTAGGCGCCGCGCAGCGTGCCGAAGAGTTCGCTTTCGAGCAGCGAGGGGGCGATGGCTCCGCAATCCACGGGCACAAAGGCTTGCTGGGCGCGCTTGCTGTTGCGATGGATCATGGCGGCGATCAGCTCTTTGCCGGTACCGGTCTCGCCTTCGATCAGAACCGTCGCGTCGGTGGGGGCTACGCGCGAGAGGGTCTTATAAATGTCGATCATGCGCGGGGAGCTGCCGATCATTTCGGTGTCGGGCAGATCGTCGATGGCTTCGGCTTCCTTTTCGTCCGTCCTCGGTGTCGAGCGATTTTTCGGCGCGGCGGATGGTGTCGATCATCTGCGCCATTTCGAAGGGCTTCGCCAGATATTCGAAGGCACCGCCTTCGGTGGCGGCCATGACGGTTTCCATGCTGCCGCGGCCGGTCATCAGGATCACGGCGCACAGAGGATTTTGTTTGCGGGCGGCGTGGAGAACGTCGATGCCGGTGCGTTCGTCGAGGTAAATATCGGAAATGACGATGGTGTAAGGCTCGGCTGCCAGGCGCTCGATGGCTTCGCGGGTGGAGGCTACGGCGTCGGGCTGGTAGCCTTCGAGTTCCAGCACGGTGACCATGGTGTTGCGAACGGACGGGTCATCCTCGACGATTAATAGTTTCTGCAACACTGCTCCTCACGATTGCGCTCTTTAAAACCATGGTAAAACACGAGCCTTTTCCGGGCTCGCTGGTGACTTCCATGCGACCGCCGTGATGGGTCACGATCTGTTCTACAATGGACAGTCCGATGCCGGTGCCGACTTCGCCGGATTGCTCGGCGCGCTGCGTGCGATAGAATTTCTTGAATATATTCTTGATTTCTTTGGAATCCATGCCAATTCCCTGATCGCGCACGGAAACTCGCAGCTCTTCGCCGTTGCGCTCCGCGAATACTGAGACGTGAGTTTCCCCCGGTGAGTATTTTACGGCATTTGTCAGTAAATTGTAGAGCGCGTACTCCATCAATTCGCGATCGCCGGTGAGGGTTCCTTCGACGGGCGTGTCGAGCGACATGGCGATGTCGCTTGCGCTGGGCTAAGGGCTCGACGCGCCGCATGCAGGTGCCGATGATTTCGGCGGCTTCGAAGACTTCGCGCTTCAGATCCATTTGACCTTCGGCGAGGCGCTCGACGTCGAGGAAGGTTTGGATCAGGCGGGCGAGGCGTTTCGATTCCGAGTTGATCATTTCGCTCAACTGTTTTTGCTTGGCTTCGGGGAGCGAATAGTTGGTCATGATTTCGCTGGACCCCTGGATGGCGGTGAGCGGGGTGCGCATTTCGTGGGCGGCCCAGTGGATGGCTTGCTGGTAGCGCGATTTTTCGGATTCGCTGCGGCGGAGTTGGCGGCGCACGAAGAAGTGCTGATAGGTGGCGGCGCCGGCAGTCGAGAGCCAGGCTACGGCGGCGGGTCCGAAGAGCGGGAACACTAAGCCTTGGCGGAAAAAAAGTATAGGCGCGGCGAGTGAGGTGAGGATGATGACGGCGGCGATCGAGTAGGCGGTGTAACCGGAGAGCAGGGCGAAGGCTAGGCCGGCGGCGGTGGCGAACAGGATCGGATAATCCTAGCGGGGCCAGGTCTCCGGAGTGTTCGAGGAAATCGCCGCGCGCCATGGTTTCGAAGGCGTGGGCGTGGACTTCTACGCCGGGGACGTTTTGGCCGTAGGGATTCAAGAGGCGGTCGCGCGCGGCGGAGAGGGCGGTTACTCCCAGGAAGACGGTCTTGCCGCGCAGGAGATTTGCATTTTCGGCGATGTGCAGGGCGGAGATGGTGGGGACTCCGGCGGGCAGGTAGCGAATCAGCATGGGGCGGCCGGCGTCGGCTCTGGCGGCGGGGATGACGGTGCTGCCGACGGAGACATCGCCGGGCGATTCGGTGATGGGCTGCCCGCGTGCGATGCGGAAGGCTTCAAGCGCTAGCGCCCAGCGGCGTTGATGGTTCACGGTTTCTTCTAGCGACACTTCGCGGCTGACGCCATCGTAGCGGTCGACTTCTGGATGCACGTGGCCTACGGCTGCGGCGGCGCTGGCGAATCGGGGTAGGGGATCTTCCCACGCACCGTCTACCAGATCGCAGGGCAGGATCAGATTTTTGGTGTTGCGAAGAGCGGCTTCGAGATGCGCGTCTTCTGCGTCATCGCTTTTGTCGGCGAGCAGGACGTCGAGTGCAACGGCCTGGGGCTGGGCGGCGGCGATCTGCTGTAGCGCTTCCGTCAGGATGGGGCGGATGCTGCGCATGCCGCCGCGGGCGCGTAAGGTTTCTTCGTCGATCGCGACGACCATCGACTGCGCCACGGCGTTTTTCACGGGAGTCATTTGCGTCATCAAGTCGTAGGCGTAGTGATCGACGCGAGCGGCTAGAGCCGTCCAACCGGCGAGTGTGCCGGCGGCGAAGCATCCGGCTACGCACTGCTATATATGCGAGATTGCGCTTGCTTGCCAACTCACACAATAGTGTACCGTCCGGCGTATATTAGGTCTCATGCGGCCTCCCTTTGTTTTTGCGCTGGCGATTTTACTGGTGGGATGTACGAAAACTCCGCCACCGCTGGCGGATTCGGAAAAACTCACGCAGGATTTTATTTACGGGGACCTGGCGTTGTCGCCGGTGAGTGCGACGGCGGCGGGGTATCACGTGCACAACGGGATGACGCTCGATGGGATGCTCGACGACTATAGTGCCGCGGGGCTCGAACAGCAGCGGCAGTTTTGTACCGACATTCAGAATCGGGCTGGGGTGCTGGACGCTAGCAAGCTGGATAAGGAACAGAAGGCTGACCTGGACATTATCGACAGCAACATCGGGCTGTGTCTGCTGGAGCTGAATACCATTCAGAGTTTCAAACATAATCCGACGGTTTATGTGGAGTTGGTGGGTAACGCGTTGTTCACGCCTTACATGCTGAATTACGCACCGGTGGAGCAGCGGTTCGATCACATCACTAGCCGGCTGGCGAAAGTGCCGGTGCTGTTCGAACAGGCGAAGGCGAATTTGACGGACGCTCCGGAAGTTTGGAATCGTGTGGCGCGGGAGGAGAACGACGGGAATATCGAGTTGATCGATAAGACCCTGCGCGCGGCGGCGCCGGAATCGCGCAAGGCGGCTTACGCTGCGGCGGCCGACAAAGCTATCGCGGCGGCGCGGGATTTCAATGTGTTTCTGAAGGATACGCTGTCGAAGAAAACTTCAGACTGGCGGCTGGGCAAGGAGAAGTATGCGCAGAAATTCGCTTTGGTGTTGGCTTCGGGGCTGACGCCGGAGCAACTGCTGGCGGCGGCCGAGGCGGATTTGAAAACGGTGCGTGCGGACATGGCTAAATTATCCGCGCCGCAGACAGTGGAGCAGGCGCTGGAGGCCTTGGCGCGGCAACATACGACTCGGGAGAACTATATTCCGAAGGCCAAGGAGATGCTGGCGCAGGCTACGGCGTTCGTCAAAGCAGAAGGACCTTTTGACTTTGCCGGCGCGCGCGAATTTGCAGGTTACGGAAACTCCGGAGTTTCTGCGCGGGATTTATGGTGTGGGGGGATTCAATCCGGCGCCTCCGCTGGAACCGCAGTTGGGGGCGTTCTACTGGGTTACGCCGATTGGGCCGAACTGGTCGGCTGCGCGCGCGGAATCGAAGCTGCGCGAGTATAACGATTTCGGGTTGCAGGAGTTGACGATTCATGAAGCCATGCCGGGGCATTACGTGCAGTTCGAATATGCCAACGATGTGCAGCCGGTGTCGCGGCGGCTGTTGCGCTCGCTGTTTTCGAACACTCCTTATGTCGAAGGCTGGGGCGTTTATGCGCAGCAGTTGATGTCGGACGAGGGATATCTGGACAACAGCAAGGGATTGCGTCTGACTTTCGACAAGCAGATTTTGCGGGTGCTGGCGAATACGATTCTGGATGTGCGGCTGCAGACGATGGACATGACGGAGCAGCAGGCGATCGCTTTGATGATTAAAGACACGTATCAAGAAAAGGAAGAGGCCACTGCGAAATTGCAGCGGGCGCAACTTTCGTCGTGCCAACTGCCGACTTACTTTGTGGGCTGGAAGGGGTGGCTGAATGTGCGCGCGCACTACAAGGAAAAGAAGGGCGCGGCTTACTCGCTGAAGGAATTCCACGAGGCGGCGTTGAAAGAGAGCGGGGTTTCGCTGCCGGCGCTAGAAGGATTGCTGAACTGATTTCGTGAAGTGGGCGCGGACGATGAAGCGTTCAGGCGCGCTGCCGATGTAGTTGAAGGGATAGCAGGTGATTAAGGTCAGTGTGGCATAGCCGGTCGGCCGGACGACTTCGGTTTGGGTAGGTTGGACGATGGCGGTGGAATCCACGCTGTATTGGTAGTCGCCGTCGGGGGCTTTTACGGAGATTTCGTCGCCTTGGCGGATATCGCGCAAGCCGCGGAAGAAGGTATCGCGATGCGCGGCCAGCACCAGGTTGCCTATCTGGCCTGGGGCGGCGGTTCCCCGCAGATGTCCTACGCCGCGGGCCAGGGTGTCGTCGCTGGTGCCTTCGAACACGATCACGGAAAGATCCAGGCGGGGGATGTCGATGCGCCCGACTAAGCTGCCTTCGGCGGCGCCCTTGGGTGCAGCGGTTCCGGGATCGCCGGGCAGAACGTGGTTGAGGGCCCAGTTGGCTTGTGCCTGGTCATACTGGGCGCGTCCCCAGATGAAGGCGCAGTAGCCGATGGCGAGGCAACCGACGATCCACAGGCAGGCTTCGATCCAGGTGATAGCTCGGTTTTTTTTGATGGTCACTGGCATGGTTTACGAGCGGCGTAGGCTGCGGGCCGTGAGCGCGCCCCCGATGAATAGGAATCCGAGAAGCGCGATTTCGGGTAGTTTGCTGGCGGTTCCGGGCAAGGCGGTGGGGGGAGGCGGGTCATTCTGGGGCGTGGCTTCCGCTTGTGGGGCTGCGGGCGACGCGGCTTGTGCGATTTCCACGGGAGCGGTTACCGGCTCGCGAGCAGCTTCCGACACGGCAGCAGCGTCGGACTGGACGGGCGCGATTACATTCGCCGGTTGCGGAGGCGGCGGGGTCGCGGCGGCTTCCCGGGCGGGAATCAAACCGGTCTGGCGGTTGACCGAGGCGGCTTCGGAGAAATGTCCTTGCGGATAAACGAACTCTTGGCCGAAGTTGTCGCCGGGATAATACCAGTTCTTAATAGGCTCGGGCTGGCCGGCGGGAACTTCGTAGAAAGTGATCACGGTCTTATCGCTCACTTCGGTGCGATAGGACGGCACGGCGTTGGCGGTGGCGTACACGCGATTTTCGCGCTCGTTGGTGAATTGCACGACGTGGCGGTCAGCAGAAAGGTTCACCAGCTTCATGACATATTTGCCGGGCTGCAAGACGTACCCGGGGACTTCCACAGGCTGGGAAAAATTTACGGTGGTTTTCTTATCCCAGGTGTCGGCGTGTACCACTGCGGGCGCGATCAGCAAACATAGCGTTAGAAGGGCAGGGTTAAATCGCTTCACGGGGTGGACCTCCTATGAACGAGGTGCACGCCGGGTGCCAAATCTGAGGCAGGTAAAAATGGCTAGGCCGGGTTTGGTTTGCGGGTTAACAGCAAATCGATGACTAGGAGTGCGGCTCCGATGGTGATGGCGCTGTCGGCGACGTTGAAGGAGGGGAATTCGTAGGAGCCGATGAAGACTTGAAGGAAATCGGTGACGGAGCCGCGGAAGATGCGGTCCCACAAATTGCCGAAGGCCCCGCCGAAGACGAGGGCCAGCGATATGGACATGAGCGCGCCGGCGTTTTTGGGAAGACGCCAGAGCATTACGCCGACGATGGTCATCACCAGGATGGAGACGCCCACCAATAAGACGGCGCGGACGAGGGGCGGGGCGGAGGCTAGCATGCTGAAGGCGGCTCCGGGATTCTCAGCGTGGACGATGTTGAAGATGTGCGGGATGACTACGGTGACGTCCCACTCGGCGTAGTGCGAGCGGATGTAGAGCTTGCTCACTCGATCCAGCATCACCACCAGGAAGATGATGATGGCGGATCGGACACGCTGATTCATCCCAGAATTTCCTTCAGGGCTACGGAGCAGGGTTCGCAGGCGGGGCCGGTGAAGACGGAATATTTCCAGCAGCGGTCGCATTTTGCGCCTTCGGCGCGTTCGATTGTCACTTTCAGTTCATCGCCGGGTTCTAGGATCACTTGCGAGGTAATGAACAGGGCGGGGAGATCGGCGGCGTAGTCGTCTAGTTGGGCTCCAGCAAGGCGGACGCGCGCTTCTAGTGAGGTGCCGATGATTTTCTGCTGGCGCGCTTCTTCTAACGCTTTTAATACTACGTTGCGGACTTCTAGGAGGCGCTCCCAGCGGGCTAGTTTCGCGGCGTTTAGGCCTGACTCCACTTCTTCGGGTTCGGGAAGCAGCGCCAGGTGGACGCTTTCCGGGGCCCCGGCGGGCTTGCGAGTGTAGCTCCAAACTTCTTCGGTGGTGAAGGCTAGTAGCGGGGCGGCTAGGCGGGTGAGCGCGTAGTGGACTTTGTATAACGCGGTCTGGCCACTGCGGCGGGAGTGGCTTTTGGGGGCGGCGGTGTAGAGGCGGTCTTTCAGGACGTCGAAATAAACGGCGCTTAGATCTGTCGTGGCGAAATCGTAGATGGCGCGGTACACCTTGTGGAAAGCGTTTTCGCTGTAGGACGCGCGGGCGCGGCGGATCAGGTCTTCGGTGCGCGAGAGAATCCAACGGTCGATTTCCAACAGCTCTGCGGTCGGCACGGCGTCGAGCTCGGGATCGAAATCGTGCAAGTTCCCGAGTGCGTAGCGGAAGGTGTTGCGGAGCTTGCGGTAGGCTTCGATCAGGCGGCTGACGATGGTGTCGGAGAAGCGCACGTCTTCGGTGAAGTCGACGGATGCGGTCCACAGGCGGAGGAGTTCGGCTCCGTATTTGTTGATGACTTTCTCGACTTCTTCGGCGCCTTTGGATTTGGAGAGCGCGTGGCCTTCGCCATCTAGGGTCCAGCCGTTGGTGGCGGTGGCGCGGTAGGGGGCTTCGCCGCGCAGGCCGACTGCGATCAGCAGAGAGCTGTGGAACCAGCCGCGGTATTGGTCGCCGCCTTCTAGATACATGTCGGCGGGCCAGGGCAGGTGGTTCTCGGGAGTTAGAACCGCCAGGTGACTGGCGCCGGAATCGAACCAGACGTCTAAGATGTCGGTTTCTTTGCGGAAGGTTGTCGCAGCCGCAGCGCGTGCACTTGGTGCCGGGGCCGACGAGTTCGGCCGCGTCGGTCGAATACCAGACGTCGGCGGTGTGGATGCGGATGAGGTCTACCACGCGATCTAGAATTTTGCGATCTGTTAGCGGTTCCTGGCAGGCGTCGCAATAGAACACGATGATGGGCACGCCCCAGGCACGCTGGCGCGAGATGCACCAGTCGGGGCGGGTGGCGATCATGTTGCCGATGCGTTCTTCTCCCCACGCCGGGTTCCACTTCACTTTTTTGATGGCCTCGAGCGCGTTCTGGCGGAGGTTATTGCGGTCCATGCCGATGAACCACTGCTCTGTAGCGCGGAAGATGGTGGCGTGGTGGCACCGCCAGCAATGCGGATAGCTGTGTTCGATCTTGCGCGTGGCAAGCAGGGCGCCTTTGCTCTTCAGGATGTCGATGACGATGGGGTTGCCGTCCCACACGGTCTTGCCGAGGAGTTCTTCGGGCAGCTTGCCTGGTGCGCCTTCGGCTTGGAAGAAACGTCCTGCGCCGTCGACGGGACAATAGACGGGCAAGCCGTTCTCGACGCCGATTACGTAGTCTTCCTGGCCGTGACCGGGAGCGGTGTGCACTGCGCCGGTGCCTTGTTCTAGCGTCACGTGCTCGCCTAGCAAGCCCATGGAATCGCGTTCGAGGAAGGGATGACGGAAGACGGTCCTCGCTAGCTTCGAACCTTCGAAGGTCGTCAAGACCTTTGGCGAATCCCAGGCGCAGGCTTCGGCGGTGGCGTTCAACAAGTCTTGAGCGACGATGTAAACGTCCCCCGCGACTTCGACGGCGGCGTAGGTGTAGCGCGGGTGAAAGGCGATGCCGAGGTTCGATGGGATGGTCCAGGGGGTGGTGGTCCAGATCAGTCCCCAGACTTTTTTGCCGGCTAGCGCGGGATCGATCGCGGCCGGGTCGGTAGTCAGGGCGAAACGAACCCAGATGGACGGGCTGGTGTGGTTTTCGTATTCGACTTCGGCTTCGGCTAGCGCGGTGCGGTCATGGATGCACCAGTTGACGGGCTTGAGACCTTTGTAGACGTATCCCTGGTCCAGAAAATCGACGAAGGCGCCGGCGATGACGGCCTCGTATTGCGGCGACATGGTCAGATACGGGTCCTGCCAGCGGCCGAAAACGCCGAGGCGGATGAAATCTTTGCGCTGCAGGTCTACGTACTTTTCTGCGTATTTACGGCAGGCGGCGCGGATCTGCGCGGCGGTCATGCCGGCTTTTTTCGAACCTAGCTGGCCGTCGACTTTGATTTCGATGGGCAGGCCGTGGCAATCCCAGCCGGGTACGTACGGGGAATCATAACCCTCCATGGTCTTAAGCTTTACGATGAAGTCCTTCAAGAGTTTGTTGAAGGCGTGGCCCAGGTGAATGTTGCCGTTCGCGTAGGGCGGGCCGTCGTGCAAAATATACGTCGGTCGACCGGCGCGGGCTTCGCGAATCTGCTGATAGATTCCGTTCTTCTCCCATTGTTCCAGCAGCTTAGGCTCAAGCTGCGCGAGGTTGGCCTTCATGGGAAAGGCGGTCTGCGGAAGGTTGACGGTTTTCTTCAGGTCGGTTTTGCTCAGATCGGTCTTGGCGGATTCCATCGGATGTCCTCTTATGGTACACCGTAGGACGCGCGCTGCCCGTTACCGCCTTTTGGTCATTGACAGAAACGCAGGATCAGCTTAAGATGCTGTTCACTGTATTCCGGCACTTCGTAGTAAGGTAAGGTCCCTGAATGACTTTCCAAGTCGGTGAGAAGGTAGTTTACCCCAACCACGGGGTGGCTACTATCGAGAATATCAGCAGTCGCGCTTTCGCTGGCCAGCAGGAGCGCTTCTATTTGCTCCGACTCTCCGCTGGCAGCCTCACTGTGATGGTTCCTTTTTCGCATGCCGACCATGTCGGCTTGCGCAAGGTGACGCGCAATGGGCAGTTGGCGCGTGTGATCGAGTATCTGGGCGAGGGCCGGCGCAAGCGCCAGCTTGATTGGAAGGACCGCTTCAAGGAAAACACCGAGAAGATGCAGAAGGGCAACCTTCTGGAGATCGCCGAGGTGTTGAAGAGCCTGCTGGTCCTGCAAGCCGAAAAGCCGCTGTCGTTCCGCGAGAAGAAGATGCTGGACCGCGCAAGGCACATGCTGATTACGGAGCTTTCGACGTCTCGCGGATGGACGGAAGCGGAGGCGGCTAAGGCGCTCGATCAGGCGCTGTGCAAGGCGCAACTGCATTTACCTGAGAAGATCTAGCACGCTCGCGCACGTATAATTGAGTTAGCGAGCGTATGGCGCAACCTCTTCGTTTTCGCATGGAGTATTGGAAGGACGCGACTGGTATGTTGGCCGTCTCCCGCAAGTGCCGGGCGTGTTTAGTCAGGGTGCTACGCTCGACGAACTGGAACGTAACATCCGAGAAGCTTATCGATTGATGCTCGAAGAGCAATCGTCGCCGGACCAGCCGAGGTCGAGACACGGGAGATTGAAGTTCTTTCCTGAAGCGCCGCGAGCTCATTCGCGGGTTAGTGCGTCAGGGGGTGTGAACTGAAGAGGACCGCCGGCGGGCACGATATTTACTTCAATCCGCAAACGAATCGTTCCGCACCTGTACCACGGCACGCCGAAGTGCCAAACTCTCTCGCCTAGCTGATACGGAAACAATTGGGATTGGGGGACGGTGGGCCGAACTTTTAGTGAACGCGTTCCTTGATGCGTTCGCGGATTACTAGTTCGTCGAAGATCGCCAGGACTTGTTTGCGGTATTGGTACGCGCGCTGGAGCCTGGCTTGCACTCCTAGTTCGTTGCGGTGGCGCTTCAGCAGCTTGTCGAGGAGCTTGCGGGGGACGTCGATATCGCGCCGCAGCGAGTCTGCTGAGTGGCCGCGCAGGAACAGTCCGTAGAACAGCGCCGCTTCGCGCTGCGGGGCCATCGGATCGACTTCGTCCAACAGCAAATTGTTGGGCGATCGGGTTCCGATCGGTCTGGGTCCGGGCGATCATGATTCCAAAAACGAAGTATAAACGGCTGGCGCAACTCGCGCAATAGGCCGCGTGGAATTAATTCCCCCTAGGCGGATGCGGACGGATGCGGGTGTGTGCAATTTTTTCCGCTCGGGCCTTGGCGGTAATCCAGATCACGGGACGCCTGGGAGTTTCAGGAGCGCGCCATCATTTCCTTTTTAATTACCCGGTTCTCCGCATTCTGTATGGAGTTCGCTAGGATGTATTAAGTCGGGTAGAGTAAAAAGTCGCGGCACCCGATCGTGGTCAAAAGGAGGCCTAAGACGTTGCAGCGGCAGAAATATTTCGCCCCGATGCTGGCAGTATTGTCTTTGGCGATGCTTGGACGCGCGCAGGCTCCCTCCGCGCCGCCGTTTCAATTCACCTCCATTGACGAAAAACTGTTGGCGGATACTAACGAACTTGACCAGCAATTTGAAAAAAAGGGACTGGTTTATCACGATCCAAACGTCGATGCTTATGTCACGCGCGTGGCGCAGCAGCTCTTGGGCGAAGCGGCGGTTCCGGAGAGAGTAGTTTTCAAATTCCGCGTGACCCGCGATCCCATGATCAACGCCTTTGCGCTGCCGAACGGGTCCATTTATGTAAACAGCGGGCTTCTAGCGGCGATGACAGACGAAGCGGAATTGGCGAGTGTACTTGCCCACGAGATCACGCATGTGACCAACCGCCACACTTATCTTCAAAACCGCAGCCTCCGCAAGAAGGCGGTGACGATGAATGTGCTTTCGCTGGTGAGCGCCGCGGGAGGGTATTTCCCGTACGGATCGGTGTTCGGCATTGCGCTCCGCTCGGCCGCGGCGGCCAGTCAAGTGTTACTGGTCGCGACGATTTTCGGATACAGCCAGGACATGGAACGGGAAGCGGATTCGGCGGGTTTCAACCGTCTGGTGCAGGCTAATTACGATGGCGAGGCCATGGTCCACGCCTTCGAGCATCTGGACGAGAAGCTGGAATTTGAACCGGTGGAACCGTTCTGGCGCACGCATCCAAAACTTCAGGACCGGATTGCGATGGCGAAGGCGATGGCCCGGGTGGAGCGGTTGGGGAAACCGCGCGAGGTGAGCGAGACCGAGTATCTTGCGGCTGTGGCTCCGGTCATGCGCTATAACGCAGTCGCGGATCTGGATAGCCGGCGCGCGCGCACGGCGATTGCGCGGGTGCAGCGTCTAGTCGACTGGGAGCCCGGTAACGCGACGGACCGGACTTTGCTGGCCGACGGCTACCGCAGTCTCAACGCACGGCCGCCGCAGCCGGATAAAGAGGAACTTTCGAATCGAGGCCAAAGCCTGGATCGCAAGCTGATGCTGAAACTCACGGCCGACGAAGAGCAACAGCTATTGCTGCGAACGCCCCAGGGAAAGATGGAACTGGAGCAGAACCGTGCGAAAGCGGAATCGCTCTATCGCAAAACCATTGGGCAGACTCCGGAATTCCCCGACGCGCACAGAGGGCTGGGGATGTTGTACCAGGAGCAGGCAAGATACCCGGAAGCAGCGCATGAATACCGCGAATATTTGAGACTGGCTCCGCCCGATGCTGCGGACCGCTTGCGGATCGAGCGGCGGCTGGCAAGCGCGATTGGGGCGACGCCCGACGGAATCGAGAACCAATGAGCCGGCGTCGGATCGCGTGGACCTTGTTCGTCATGGTGTGGGGCGCCGTACCCGGTTTTTCGCTGAACGATACCTATAGCTATAGCGACCCTCATGCGGCCCCGATCCGCAAGGTGTGCGTGCTGCCGGTGGATGCGCAGCTAAACAAAGTCGGATTCAAGGGCGGCGAGGTGCTTCCCAAGGAATCGGAGGCATGGGCTGCGGAGCTGGGTAATGCCGTGAAGCACGCCATCACCGAAGCTGGCGGCCAAATCGCCGATGATCTGTCGCCGCAGGAGCTCGAAGGCAAGGAACAGTTGCGCCAGTCCGTGGTCCAGGTCCAGCAGCGGTTCGCGACCATCGCGGTGCAGATGAACAGGAAGTCGCGGGAGGTTGCGAAAGGCCGTTACACGTTGGGTGACGAGGTGGCGCTGCTGCCTTGCGCGGCTCGGGCCGATTCCCTGCTGTTTATCCATAGCGAAGGCTTTCTGCTCACGGATGGCCGTAAGGCTTTGACCGCGCTCACGAGCGGGGCCGCATCGTTCATTACGGCTCGGTCGAAGTTCAAGCTGCGCTTGGCATTTGTGGATTCTGCTAGCGGTTCGGTGAAGGCGCTGATTGTGGTTAGTTCACTGGGCGAGAAGTCCAGGAACAATCCGGACGAGGCATACGGCAAGGATCTGGGGAAGGAATTTGCGAAATTGCATGTTGGAGAGGGTACGCCGGGGCAGACGGCGGTAGGCCCAAAAGGGGAGCGGTCTTTTTCGATCAACCTCTCCACTTCGCAAACTTCGTGGAAGTCTGGAGAGCACGTTGTGGTGCACGCTACGCTGGTCAACCAGTCGAGCCGGAGGGTGCGGCTGGCGAGCGAAAAATCGGCGTGGTTTGATTTCGAGGTTGTTATGCACGCTCCCGAGGGCAATTTGATGAAGATTATTCCAGGCAGGGTTGGCTCGAGTGGTGGTCAAATGTCTTTGCTACCGCCAGGGAAAACTGCGGAGTTCGATCTTACGCTCAGCGATATTTACGATCTGAAGCCGCCGGGTGAATATTCGGTTGAGTTTCACCGGCCCGATGAGCAGAGTAAGGCGATCGTCAGCTCGAACAAATTGAACATTACGGTTACCAATTGAATTCCGTTGTGCGTCGCCGGATCTGCACCCAGTCAGCGAACACTGGCGGGTTTTCCAGCCAAGTGGTTAGCCACAAAATCATTTCCTCTTTTTCCGAGCGCTTTTCTGGATTTCTCGCCGCCAGACGCGCGTGATCTTTGGCGGTGATCACCAGGCGGCGCACGGCCATGCGGTGGGCGGGGTCGCCGGATTCGTATTCTTCGAGCAGCTTGAGCAGGCTTGCTTCCAGGTCGTCGAAGGTTGCCTTGGCGGACGCCTTCGACCATGGCGTCGAGGGGCACGCCGCACTCGCGTAGCAGCTTGCGCAGGTAGCTTTCGGACACCGGGGCGAAGGCAGTGCGCAGTCGCGCGAACTCCGCTTCGCCGATGTGCGCGGGGTGGTGCTCCTCGAGCCAGCTCGCTAGCTCAGCGGATTTTCCTCTGCGTGGCATGGCGGTAGGCGATCACGGCTTTCTCGTGCTGGGCGATGGTGGTTGAAAACTGGTGGCCTCCGCCGGCGGGCTTGGCGACGAAGTAGAGGAATGGAGTGTCGGCTGGGTCCAGCGCGGCGCGCAGCGATTCGGCGCCGGGATTCGCGATGGGCCCGGGAGGCAAGCCGGCGTTTTCGTAAGTGTTGTACGGATTCGTGCTGGCCAGATCCGACTTGTGAATCGTCCCGCGGTAGCGATTTTCGAGCAGGGCGGCGTAGATGGTGGTGGGGTCGCATTGGAGGCGCATGCCTTGCGCCAGGCGATTGCGGAAGACGCTGGCGATCATGGGGCGCTCGTCGGGCGACGCGGTTTCTTTTTCGACCAGCGAGGCGAGGGTTACGGTGCTGCGCAGGTCGGCGTGTTTGCCGGCGGTCAGCTTGGTCCACTGCTTGCGAAATTCGTCGGTCATCATCTTCGACAGTCGCGCCGGGGTGGTGGTGTGGGACAAACGATAGGTGGAGGGGAAGAGATAGCCTTCGAGCGTCTTGGCTTTCGGGAGAGAGGTCGCGGATGGGCGCGGGGTCTTCGGCGGCGGCTAGAAAATCGTCGGCGGACATGAGGCCTTGCGGTCTTCGAGCGACTTCGCGATATCGAAAATGTTGCTGCCTTCGGGCACGGTGAATTCGACGAAATAGATGTCGCCGCGGGCGATGCGGTCGAACACGTCCAGCGCGCTGGCCGGCTTGGCGAAACGATACTCGCCGGCTTGCAGCTTCGCCGAAGGTTTGACCAGGCGCAGGCAGTTCGAACTCCCAGGAGTAGCGGATCACGCCGTCCTTAGTCAGTTCCTGTGCGATGGCCCGGGTGCCGGTGCCACGGGGGATTTCAACAAAGGTCTCGCCTGCGAATCCTTGATAGGGAGTTACGAGCGTCGCTACGGCCAGGCCCGCTAGCGCGCAGATCAGGGCGATGAGAAGCTTCACGCGGTGCCTCCGGCATCGAGATAACTCGCGAGCAAAATCACCGCCGCCAGGCGGTCGATGGCTTTCGCGCGCTTCTCGATGCTGATGCCGCTTTGCTTCAGGACGCGCTCGGCTTCCTTGCTGGTCAGGCGCTCATCCCAGAAGCGCACGGCCAGTCCGGTTCGCTCCATAAATCGTTCGGCGAAGTCGCGTGTATATACTGCCTGGCGGCCTTCGGTGCCTTTCATATTCAGGGGATGCCCGAGCAGAACCAGCTGCACTTCGTGCTTGCGGGCGATGGCTTCGAGCGCGGCGATGTCTTCGCGGATGGTGGTCCGCTGCAGCGTGTCTAGGCCTTGCGCGGAGATGCCCAAGGGGTCGCTCAACGCCAATCCGATGCGCTTCTTACCTAGATCGAGCGCCAAAATTCGCCCGGTCCCTGTATTTTGCTGGAATTCCACGATCTATCCAAATTATAGTGATAGACAAAGGATATTCACGGCGCACGTGGTGGTTCAGAACACATCCACGCAGAAAAAAATCGCTTCAGTTGGGCGTGGGAATTCTTGCGGCTGCGGCGGCCATCGCGCTGCTATATTTCGGACGGGTTTTCTTCATCACGGTGATCATCGCGGCGATGATCGCGTTCCTGCTGGATCCCCTGGTGGTGTTCTTCATGAAGCTGCGCATGCCGCGCGGGCTGGCCAGTTTCGTGGTGTGCAGCATTGCGCTGGTGGTGTTGTATCTGGCCGGGCTGGGGCTGTATCTGCAAAGCCAGCAGATCGCGAGCGACCTGCCGGCTTATGGCGCGCGCATCAACGAAATGGTGGATTCCGTCGCCACGCGCATGGAGAACGTCGAGAACGGCATCTACCGCAGCCTGGTGCCGCGCCGCTTTCAGCCGCAGCAGGCCGACGCCGCGCCCAACCGAACCGCCAGAACCTACCGTCCGCGGCAAAAAGAAAAAGGCCGAGCCGCCGTCGCTGCCGCTGCCTCCGGCGGTTCAGGAAGTACACATCCAGCAGGAGCCCACGCCGCTGTTCTCCTACGCCTACAGCTATCTGGCGGATTATTACGACGTCTCTGCTGATGGCGTCTTTCGTGCCGTTCCTGGTGTATTTTCTGTTGAGCTGGCGGGATCACATTCGCTCGCGATATCTGTTGTTGTTCGAGGGCGAAACCCGGCAAGCGGCCGCCGCCACCTGGAAAGGCCTGGGCGACATGGTGCGCGCCTACGTCATCGGAAACTTCATGCTGGGACTTCTGCTGAGCGTCGCCAGCGCGCTGCTGTTCGCTTCCGTCAAGCTGCCGTATTGGTTGATCGTCGCGCCGGTGAGCGGATTCCTCAGTCTGGTTCCTTACATCGGATTGCCGCTGGCGTTGATTCCGCCGGTGGTGGCGGCGCTGCCCGCGTCAAAGGAGCCGGCCATGTATTTGTTCCTCGCGGTGAGTGTGGCGATGCTGCATTTGCTGGCGTTGAATCTGCTGTATCCGAAATTCGTAGGCGCGCGGGTGCACCTGAATCCGCTGGTGGTCACGGTCGCGCTGATGTTCTGGGGCATGCTATGGGGAGCGCTCGGATTGCTGCTGGCGATCCCGCTGACCGCGGCGCTCAAATCGCTGTGCGATCATATCCCTACGCTGCAACCTTACGGGCGCTTGCTGGGCGATTGACTGTGCATTGAATGGCGCATCATGATGAGTAAGGGCTTTTGGATTTTCCTCGCGTTGGGGCTGGCCGTGGTGGGCGCGTTGATATTCACGATGTTCACCACCACCGAAGGCGCGCATCTGCGGCTGGAGGGCAAGATCCTGAAGGTGCGGGTGCTGCCGTTGGGCGGCGATGCTTCGCTGGTGGTGCTGGATTTCCGCGCTACGAATCCTTCGAATGTGCCCTTCGTGGTGAATTCCGTGACGCTGCATCTGGAACCGGCTACCGGCGAGGCTGTCGATGGGCGTACGGCTTCGAAGGTCAATATTGAAAATATTTTTAAATACGAAAAGCTGTTGGGTCCGAAGTATAACCAGGTGCTTAGCCTGCAGGACCGCATTGCTCCGCATCAGACGGCGGATCTTATGGCGGGCGCGCGCTTTGAACTTCCCGAGTCTGCAATCGACGGCCGCAAGATGATCCGGCTGCGTCTTGAAGACGTTGACGGCGCGGCGGCGGAGCTTTCCGAAGCGCCCGCGGCATCGTCGCCGCGATGACGCTCCGGGTGAAAGTAATCCCCCGCAGCGCTAAATCTGAAATCGTGGGAGAGATGGCCGACGGCACGCTGAAGGTGAAAATTGCTGCGCCGCCGGAACAAGGCAGAGCAAACGAGGCTCTCTGCGATTTCCTGGCGGCGCATTTTGGAGTCCGGCGGAGCGGCGTGACCATCGTCAGCGGTCACTCGGCCGCGCTAAAGCTGGTGCGCGTCGTCGGTACACGCGGTTAAGGCTGGACTGTAGCGGGGACCAGCGCCCGGCGGCGTCCAGAGTCCGCGGCTGGTACTTCAGCACGTAGCTTTGTATCGCTTTCTGGAACCAGCTCATGCCCATGGAGCGCGCTTCGACGAGCGCTTTGGCGTTCTTCCAGCCGTCGTGCTCGATGCGGTAGCAGGCGATCACGCCTCCGGTGCGGTCCGCGCCGCGCCTGCAGTGGACGAATACGGGTCCGGCTGAACTGTCTTCGAGGAGCGCGAGAACTTTTTGCACACTCTCATTTTTGGGCGTAGCCATGCCGTACATCGGTACGCTGATGTACTTCATTCCGGCGGCAGTGACGATTCTGTTTTCGAGCGCCGATCGGTCTCCGGGCTCGCGCAAATCGACCACTACCTTGATACCGAGTTTATTGAGATTGCTGAATCCTTCCCGGGACGTGGGCTGGGCGCCGCGGTAAACGTGATCGTCCACCTTCTGAAAATTGCCGACGCCATCGACAACCGGCGCGGCAAATAGTGCACTCGAAAACGCCGCCGTGACGAAGAAAGCAGCCCAACGCCGCGTCGTGAGTGATTTCAGGAGTTTCATGCGCACCTCGTGTCCACTTGTTCAGATGCGGACGTCGCCGCGCAGTGGTTGCCGCAAGTTTTGCACTCCTTTGCGCGAATTTGCGCTCCTTAGACTCATGGGCTTGGGAGGCGCTTGTAACAGAAGCGAGCTGGCTGGTCTCTCATCTATCAGAGCTGGGACTTAGGATTGTCCTCGCATCTCGATAAAAAGGACCCCCTATGAAAAAGCTTATCTACGCAACACTCTTGACTGCCGGCGTGATGATGGCGCAGGAACAATCAGCCTACGCAATCGTCTTCGACCGAAACCAAGACCGAGAGCAAGGACCACGGCAAAGACGTGAAGTCGCAAACCACGACCACGAACACGGCCGCGGATTCCGACGGCAATGCCTCGAAAGACACTACGGTTTCGACCACCAAAACCAAGAAGCATCACGGCAAAGTGAAGTCGACCACGACGACCGATTCGAGTTCTAGCGTCGCCCACTAAACCTGTCATTACTCTGTTTTTCGCGGTTCGCCGGTGAGCTAAAAGCGGTATAGTATTGCTCATGCTTTCCCGACGAACCGCACTCCTCGCTCCCGCTGGCGGCTGCGGCTGTGCCCTTGCGCGCGCGCTGGCGGCAAGATGTCGCTGAGCCTGCATCAGAACACTTCGCTTGCGGCGGGATATCGTAAATCGCTCGAGGGCTGGGCGAAGGCGGGGATCAAGAACGTCGAGATCACGGACCGGATGCTCGACGATTTCCTGAAGACGGACACGTTGGCGGCGGCGCGAAGCGTGATCAAGGATCTGGGGTTGACGGTGGTTTCCTGCGCGGCGGTGGGGCCGGATCTGTGGATTCCCGGGCGCCACGCAAGTGACCTCGCTTGAAATCTGGAAGAAACGCTGCGAGCAATTCGCTTCGTTTGGGGTCGAGCGGATTTACTGTCCGGCGGTCACCACTCGAAAAGTCACGGCGGAAGATTACAAAGGTGCGCCGGATTGTCTGCGCCAAGCCGGGGACGCTGCCAAGCAAAACCATCTGACGGCGATGATCGAGTTCACGCGGAACTCTACCTTTATCGCAACGTTGACTACGGCGCTTAAGTTGATCCGCGAGGCGGCGCATCCCAACGTGCGGCCGATGCTCGACTGCTATCACTTCTGGTCCGGGCTCGGCAAGATGGAGGATCTGGATCTGCTGCATCCCGGCGAACTGGCTCACGTGCACTTTCAGGATGTGCCGGACATGCCGCGCGAGTTGCTGGATAACACGACGCGCTTATTCCTGGCGATGGCGTTTCGCCGCTGGTTGCGATTCTGCGGAAGCTAGCGGAAAAGGGCTACTCGGGCGCGCTTTCGGTGGAGTTGTTCCTGCCGGAATTTCAGCAGGGCGATCCCTATGAAGTGGCCATGAAGATTCGCGAGAAGGCGGAAGCGGTAATGCACAAGGCAAAGGTGGCTTAGCGCATGAAACTTGTACTTTGTTCTCTGCTGGCTGTTTCTGCGTTCGCGCAGCGGCCCACGAATCCGGCGCTGCTGATCCCGCAAGAAGCTCCGCTACTCGACATGGCGGTGGTGGCCGATCCGCTGCCGCTCCCTGCCGGGGTCAGCATGGGAGCGCAGGCCAGCGTCGCCTTCGATTCTCAGCAGCATATATTTATCCTGAATCGCGGACCGCAAGCGCTCGCGGAATTCGACGCGCACGGAAAATTCATTCGTTTATTTGGCGACGGGTTGCTGAATCGGGCGCATGGGTTGCTCATCGACAAAGCCGATAACATCTGGGTCACCGATGTGGAACGCGCATGTGGTGATGAAGTTGAATCCGCAGGGAAAAGTTCTGTTGACTCTGGGGACGAAGCGGAGAAGTGGGTGAGTGGAATGAAGCAACGGGATCGCACCACTTCGACCAGCCCACCGGCTTAGCCATCGGGCGCAACGGAGACGTGTTTGTATCGCAGGGCCACAACCCGGGTGGCGGCGATCCGCGCGTACTGAAGTTCGATGCCAACGGGAAGTTTATCAAGTCCTGGGGAGGCCGGGGAAGCGAGCCCGGCAAGTTCATCGCGGCCCACGGGATTGCGATCGACGCGCAAGGTTTGGTGTGGGTGGCCGATCGCGAAAATCAACGGATTCAGATCTTCGATCAGGACGGAAAATTTATCCGCGAAATGAAATACGCTGGGTTGCCGAGCAGCATTTCGATTGGCAAACGTTACATCTATATGGTGAACGGCTTTGCGGGGCAGCTTCTGAGGATGGACTTGAATGGCAAGGTTCTGGCGGTCGTCGGGAAGCCTGGAAAAGGGCCGGGGGAGTTTGGCGAAGCTCATGAGGTGACGGAAGGTCCCAACGGCGAGGTTTGGGTTGCCGACACCGTCAACAGCACGGTGCAGAAATTCGTGAAGAAGTAAGTTATTTGCTGGCCGATAGGCTGTCGGTTGCCAGTACGAAATCCGCTACGGGCTCGCCGCCGATTAAGTGTTCCTGGATGATGCGCTCGAGCACTTCGGGTGTTGCGGAGTGGTACCAGACGCCTTCGGGATACACCACGGCGATGGGGCCTTTGGCGCAAATCCGCAGACAGTTGGCCTTGGTGCGGTACATGCACTGCTCGCCTTCCATCAAGCCCGCTGTAACCAGGCGCTTCTTTAGAAACTTCCACGACGCTTCGGTCGACTCAACTGGAGCGCATTTGGGTTCGCTCTGCTCGGCGCACAAGATGATATGGCGTTTGAGGTGTCCGATACCCAGAGCGCGGGCTTTTTCGAGAGCGCGCTCGAGTTCGTCGGTTTTGGGTTCTTCGGGCTGCATTTGCTGAGTTGAGAATAGCACGCGGAACATTAACTCTATTGACACGCGCGGGTATCGGAGCGAGAATGCAATCGGAAAGAGAAAGGGATTAAAGAGATAGATGGCTCGCGCCGGCTGCGACTTAAACGGGAGGTGGCGAAATAGAACCGGACAAGATAAGGGGCGGCGCAGGCTGAACGGTTTCGCATCGGAGGCTGGTTGAATGTCACCGACAGGCTGCAAGTCAAGCACCTGAACGCGCAGTTTGCGCACGGGACTCCAGCCGAGATCGAGCAGACTTGGCCGCCCCCAACTAAAATTCCCGCCTGAGTCAGCTTCCCCCTCTTGACAAACGGCTAACTCCAATCCTAGCATTGGGTTTGGGGCGGAGGAGGCGGACTTGATCAAACTCGACATCATTAATGAAGTGGTGAACCGGACGGGCATCACCAAGACCAAGGCCGAGATGGCTGTGGAGACCGTCTTTGAAAGCATGAAGCGCTCTTTGGGGCGCGGCGAGCGAATTGAGCTGCGCGGCTTTGGAATCTTCAATGTGCGGCCGCGCAAGACCGGCATCGGACGCAACCCGCGAACCGGCGCTGAGGTCGCGATCCCTCCGGGCAAGGCAGTGCGCTTTAAACCCGGCAAGGAATTGCAGGCGCTCGAATAAGCCACACTGTGTCGACGAACGGCTATCCGCAGCCGAGCGGCGCCTTCGAAGGGAATCTCTTCGAAGCCCTGGATGATACCGGTCTTGATGAACCGCGGCCTCGTCATCGCTATTGGCTTCACGCTCTTTTGTTTCTGTTGACGCTGCTGAGTACCACGGTAGTGGGCGCGGGCTTTGCATCACAGCTTCGCCTTCAACCTGCCTTCCAGTTTCGACGGGGACCTTCACGGGTACGTGCGCATGTTGCACGAGCCTTCGTTCCTATTGCGCGGGCTGCCGTTCTCGCTTACGCTGCTGACCATTTTGATGGCTCACGAGATGGGCCACTACATCACGGCGCGCTATTACCGCGTGGACGTGTCGCTGCCGTATTTTCTGCCGGCGCCGACGCTGATCGGCACGATGGGTGCGTTCATCCGTATCCGCTCGGCGATTTATTCCAAGCGTGCTTTGTTCGATATCGGGATCGCCGGGCCGCTGGCGGGATTCGTCGTGCTGCTGGCGCCGCTGGCGGTAGGGTTGTCGTTATCGAGGGTATCGCCGGGGGCGGTGCACCACAGCGATTTGATTTTCGGCAGTCCATTGTTGCTGCAGTTGTTTGAACGGATCGCGTTTCCTGGAGTGCGTGCCGGAAGACATCTACCTGCATCCGGTGGCACGGGCGGCCTGGGTGGGGCTGCTGGCGACGGCGTTGAATCTGCTGCCGATCGGACAACTGGATGGCGGCCACATTCTTTACGCCTTCGCGGGCGAAAAGACGCGCTGGCTCTCGCGGTTCTTTGTGGCGCTGCTGATCCCCATGGGGATCTTTTTCGCGTATAGCTGGCTGGTGTGGGCGGTGCTGCTGTTCTTCTTCGGCATGCGGCATCCGGTGATCTACGATCCCTATCCTATTGGGCGCGCGCGCACCTGGCTGGGTATCGCGGCGCTGATCATTTTGATCCTGACGTTCACTCTGTCGCCCGTACGGGCCAACGGTTTGTGAAGATCTCGGCCACCATCATCACCTATAACGAGGAGCGGAATCTGCCGCGCGCGATCGAGAGTCTGCGCTGCGCCGATGAGATCGTGGTGATCGACAGCGGTTCGACGGACCGCACGGTGGAGATCGCGCAGAAGCTGGGCGCTCGCGTGGTGGAAAGCGCCTGGCCGGGCTACGCCAAGCAGAAGAACTTCGCCGGTGAGCAGGCCGCCTACGATTGGATTCTTTCGCTGGATGCGGATGAATCGTTGAGTGAAGCGCTCGAGGCAGAGATCTGGCGGGTGAAGAAGCAGGGTCCGCAGTACGACGCTTATACGATGCCGCGGCAGGCGCGTTATCTGGGACGATGGATTCGCCATTCGGGTTGGTATCCGGATCGCAAAGTGCGTCTTTATCATCGCCGGAAGGCGCAGTGGGTAGGAGATTACGTGCACGAATCCGTGAAGGTGGAGGGCAGCGTCGGGCACTTGGATTCGAACCTGCTGCACTTCACGTGCGATTCATTGTCCGAGCATCTGCGGACCATGGACCGCTACACGACGCTTGCGGCCGAGCAGTTGATCGAGGCGGGCGAGAAGGTGACTTGGGCGCGTCTGATCTTTGAGCCGCCGTGGACTTTCTTCCGCACGTACTTCCTAAAGCTGGGATTTCTCGATGGCGTGGAAGGGCTGGCGATCGCCAACCTGGCGGCGCTTTACAATTTTCTGAAATACGCCAAAGTGCGCTTTATGAGCCCGGGGAGATAGCGTGCGCACACTGCACGTCGACACGGGGCGTGAGCTGCGCGGGGGGCAATGGCAGGCCCTGTATTTGATCGAGCGGCTGAGCGATGCGGTGCTGCTGGCGCGGGCGGGATCGCCGCTTTTCGCGGAGGCAGCGCGGCGCAAAGTGGAGGTTCGTGCGCTGTCGTTTCGGGCGCTGGCGGCAGGGGCGCGGCGGGCGATTTGGTGCACGTCCACGATGCGCGGGCGCATACGATGGCGGCGCTCGCTGGCATAGCTCCGCTGGTGGTTTCGCGGCGCGTGGCGTTTCCGGTGAAAGGCGGATTTCTGTCGGGGCGCAAGTATGCGCGGGCGACTTTGTATCTGGCGGTCTCGAAGTATGTTGCCGCAAGGCTGACGGAAGCCGGGGTGCCGGGCGATAAGATCCGCGTAGTTTACGACGGTGTTCCGCTTCCTGAGCTTGGCTGTCCGCAGCCCGGCAGGGTGGTGGCTCTGGCCTCCAAGCCTGTGCAGATTCCGGGCGTTTCTGTCGAACTAACGAGTGATTTATGGCGGGATTTGTCGACGGCTAGCGTGTTCGTTTATAAGAGCGATCTGGAAGGGCTGGGGTCGGCGGCGCTGGCGGCGATGGCTGCGGGAGTCCCGGTGGTGGCGTCGGCCGTGGGAGGATTGCCTGAGGCGGTCGAGGACGGGAAGACCGGCTTCCTGGTTACGGACGGCGATTTTCAAAAACCCGTCCGGCGCTTGCTGGACGACGCCGCGCTGGCCGCGCAGATGTCGCGCGCGGGGCGGGAGCGGGTCGAGCGGGAGTTTTCAGTCGAAGGAATGGTAGAGAAAACCATGCGGGCTTATCGAGAGGTCTTGGGATGATTTTGGCGCTGCTGGCTTTTGTGGCCGGACTGCTGATCGGCAGCTTCCTCAATGTCTGCATTTTCCGGCTGCCGCGGGATCTGTCGGTGGTGACGCCGGCGCGCTCTTTTTGCCCCGGGTGCGAGAAGACCATCGCCTGGTACGACAACATTCCGGTGTTGAGCTATGTGGTGTTGGGGGGGCGCTGCCGCTATTGCAAAGCGCATATTCCGGTGCGCTACTTGTTGGTTGAGATCGCGACCGGCGCTGCCTTCGCTTTGTGCGTGGGCAAGTTGGGGTTGACTCTACCGGCGCTGAAGTATTCGATCTACTCGGCGATCATGATCGCCCTGATTGCTTCCGATATGGAAGAGCGCATCCTGCCGGATGAGTTCACGCTAGGCGGCACGCTAGTGGGCTTGGCGTTTGCGCCGTTCGTGCCGTTGGAACATTATTTCGCGGCGATGTTCATCCCGTATTCCTGGGGCGAGCGCTGGCAGTCACTGGGCGAATCGGCATTCGCGGCCGCGGTGGGCAGCGGTTCGATTTGGCTGGTGGGCTGGCTCTACATGAAGATACGCCATCGCGAAGGGCTGGG
Source organism: Bryobacterales bacterium (assembly GCA_963745995.1). Lineage (GTDB taxonomy): Bacteria > Acidobacteriota > Terriglobia > Bryobacterales > Bryobacteraceae > Palsa-187. The sequence continues at coordinate 562,930 of CAVUZF010000002.1, read as the reverse complement.
ATTTGGCGACGTCAAGATGATCGCAATGATTGGCGCGTTTGTGGGGCTGCGATTGTCGTTGATGACATTGATTCTGGCGTCGATCGCGGGATCGGTGCTGGGGTTGGCGTATATCAAGCTGACTCACAAGGACGCGGCCACCTATGAGCTGCCGTTCGGAAGCTTTCTGGGCGCGACGGCGTTGCTCGTGGCGTTGTGGAGCAACGTGATCGCGGTGGCGAAGTAATCTCTCATTGGTTCGGAATCGGCCATGGCGGCACGGAAGCCGGCCTGGCTGACTTAAACTTTTCAGCCCAGCGAACCTTTCCGGTCATCTGCATCGCCACGAAAAGCGTAAGAATGGCGCCGACGGTGATGGATAGCCCGGTATAGCCGCGGAAGAAAAACGCAAACGAAAAAAGCACCAGATAGAGGATCTGCGCGAGCGCGGCCTCGCGGAGCGCGAAGCGGGTGCCGACGACGATTCGCAAATACGTGACCACCAGCAGGACCGACACCACCGAGGCGACGACGAAAGACAAGTAAAGGTCGAAATGATCCACCAGATATGCCAGCAGCAAGTGGAACGCGAAGAATGCCGCCGCCAGGAAGAAAGTAATTCATTGGGTGTAATTCGACATTCGCGAGTGATCGTCAAGATGAAGATCACGAAGAAGAAAAAGAAGAGCGAGACGGGCGCGAAGGTGCTGATCTCACTCGCAAAAGGTCCGGGCTGCAGCTTGGCGGGCATCGCCATGCCGATGCGGTAGCCGGAAAGCAGATTCTTGTAGTTCCAATCCAATTGCCATCCGGGCCCGGCGCGACGCTCTTCGGTGGGCGAGAGGGTATTATCCGGGAAGTCGATTTCCTTGAAATCGGTGGCCATTCGAAGATGGAAGTTTTCGACGGAGTTCACGTTGTCGCCGAAGCTGTAGCTCCAGGAATCCAGGCCTTGTGAACGATAGCGGATGCCCAGTTTGACGGCTTGGAGTGGCGCGAGATCCAGGTTCACGGACGCTTTTTCGGCTGCTATCACTGGCTGAATAGTTCGCCCGTCGACGGAAAACTGGAGGCCATCGTAAATTGCCTGAGCCGCAGGAAGCTTCAAGCTGACGTAAATCGCACGGGCAACGGAGTCGGGATTTTTGAAATCGTAGTCGCCCTGGAACCCAACTCTATAGGTGGAATACCAGAGCAGCCCTTTTTTCCGGTATTCGAGGTTCAAATCCACGGCGATGTCACTGGAGGCCGGGACGAGGGCGTGATTTCTCTGTAATCCCAATATTCTCCGAGCGGAGCGTACTGGATTTGTGGCGTGCCCCATACCGATTGCGCGCGGCCGCGCAGATGTTCATCCGAGGAATGAGTGCGGCTCTCGATGGTGCCCGCCAAAATTGCCCAGGCAATAGAGGTCCCGATGAAGATAAAGGCAATAGCCACCAAGCGCTTGATCATGGGGGGATTATGTAACAGGGTAGTCCGTTTTGTCAAGTACTTTTAGATACAAAGTACTTATCGAGGCGGCCGCAGGAGAACTTTTAGGACTCCCTTGGTGGCCGCGTTCTGGAACGCTTCAGGCGCGCGGTCCAGCGGGAACTCGGCGGAGATCATCGGCGTGACATTTACTTTCCCGGATGCGAGCAGGCGGATGGCTGGCTCGAAACGTCCGCAGCGCGAACCGACCAGCGTGACTTCGTTGACGATCACCGGGGCGGTGTCGATGGTGACCAGTCCGTGCACCGTTGATTTCAGGATGATGGTCCCGCGCGGCTCGCACATCTTCACTGCGGCGCGGAGGCCTTCAGGGGAGCCGGTCGCGTCCACCACCCAGCGGTAGGCGCGATCGGGAAGGCTCTTGGGCGTCAGTTCTGTGGTCACGCCGGCTTTTTCGACGAGGCGCATCTTGTCGCGATGGCGGCCGAATAGGTGTACGCGCGCGCCGTGGGCTTGCAAGACCTGCGCTACCAGCAATCCCAATTTTCCGTCGCCGAGCAGCGCTACGCGATCGCCCTTGGGGATTTTGACTTGTTCGAGAATTTCGCAGGCGGCGGCGACGGGTTCGATGAAGACGGCTTGTTCGGTGGAAATCGAAGCGGGCACGCGGTGCAGGTTATGGATGGGCAGCGTGAGGAACTCGCGAAACGCTCCTGGGTGTTTCACGATGCCGAGAACGGTGCGCGTGGGGCAGTGGCGGCCGAGGCCGCGCGCGCACCAGTCGCAATGTCCGCAGGCCAAGTTGATTTCGCCGGCTACTCGACGTCCGAGCCACTTAGCGCCGCCATCGGAGACGGCTACCACTTCGCCTACGAATTCATGGCCGGGCGTGCCGGAGAAGCCGTAGTAGCCGCGCTGCAATTCGAGATCAGTGGAACAGATGCCCGCTGCGAGTAAACGGATGCGGGCGAAGCCTTGGGGCACGCGAGGGACTGGCTGCCGGCGCACTTCGACGCGCCCGGATTCGAGATGAACGGAAAGCATGCTGGTCTACACTTAAGAATATGTCTTCTTGCGTGCAGGCCGAATTGACCTGCTTCGAGGCGTCCTGCCGCGAGCGGTTCGCCATTACCGAGGTGCTTTACAACTGCCCGAAATGCGGAGGGTTGCTCGAAGCCACCTATAGCGGGCCGCGGCCGAGCGCCGCCGAGCTGCGCGATTTATTTCGTCAGCGGCGGTTGAGCAACGCGCCTTTGGATACCAGCGGCGTGTGGCGCTATCGCGAACTGTTTCCGTTTTTGAATGACAACGCGCATGTGGTGACGCTGCGGGAGGGGAACACGCCGTTGCTCGATGCGCCCATCGCGGCGCAGTACGGCGGGCTCGACCGCATCACTTTCAAGCACCAGGGATTCAATCCGACGGGATCGTTCAAGGACAACGGCATGACCTGCGGGGCATCGCAGGCGCGGCGGTTGGGGATGCAGCGCGTGGCGTGCGTATCGACCGGCAACACTTCGGCTTCGATGGCGGCTTATGCGGCGGCGGCGGGGCTCGAAGCGTTGATCTTCCTGCCGCACGGCAACATTTCTTTCGGCAAGCTGGCGCAGGCGCTTGAATACGGCGCGCGCACGCTCGAAGTGGAAGCGAACTTCGATCAGATTCTGGCGCTGGTGCGCGTGCTGGCGGAGCGGCTGGGAATCTATTTGCTGAACTCGATGAATCCGTTCCGCGTCGAAGGTCAGAAGAGCATCATCTTCGAAATGCTGGATCAGCGCGATTGGAATCCGCCGGATTGGATCGTGCTGCCGGGCGGGAATCTGGGCAACACTTCGGCTTTTGGGAAAGCGCTGCGGGAGGCGCACGAACTGGGGCTGATCCAAAAGATGCCGCGGCTCGCCGTGATTCAAGCGGAAGGTGCCGCTCCGTTCTATGAACTGTTTCATCAGGGCGGCGAGTTGCACGCGGTTTGCAATCCGGAGACGCTGGCGACGGCGATCCGCATCGGTGATCCGGTGTCGTGGCCCAAGGCGCTGCACGAAGTTCGGTCTTCCCGCGGGACGGTGGAAAAAGTCACGGAGCAGGAAATCGCGGACGCGAAAGCGATGATCGGACGCGCGGGTGTGGGCTGCGAGCCGGCTTCCGCCGCGACGCTCGCGGGGATCCGCAAGCTGACCGCGGCGGGCGTGATCGGCAAAAGCGCGGACGTGGTGGCGGTGCTGACGGGGAATGTCCTCAAGGACCCGGATTACATTTACAAGTACCACACGGGAAAACTCGAGACTCCCAGCGGCGCGAAGATTCGCTCCACCTTCGGCAACCAATCGATCGTGGTTCCCAACGATCCTGACCGCATCGCGGCGTTACTACAGTAGGCTCGCTATAATCGTTTCTGTGAAAACCTTCGCGCTGGCGACGGCAGCCCTGTTTCTAGCGGCTTGCTCTAAGAATATCGATAATCCGGAAGCCGTGAAGCAGGGCGTGGTCGATTATCTGAAACAGCGTGCGCCTACCATGGGCCTGGACATGAGCGCCATGGAGGTCAACGTAGGCTCGGTTTCCTTTGAAAAGGACGTCGCGCGGGCTAGCGTTTCGTTCGTCCCCAAGGGCATGCCTCCTGGCAGCGGCGGCATGAATATGGATTACGTGCTGGAGCGCAAGGGCGACAAGTGGGCCGTCAAAGGGCGGCAGGTGAGTCCTGGAAATGCGCACGGCGATCAGCCATTGCCGGGCGGTTTGCCGCCGGGGCATCCTCCTGCGGAAAACCGGCAATGAAAACGGTGGCGGTGCTGGGCGGGGGTCCGGCGGGTTCATTCGCGGCGGAACGGCTGGCAAGCGCGGGGCTGCGCACCATCGTTTTCGACGAAAAACTGGCGTGGGAAAAACCATGCGGCGGCGGGCTCACCTACAAGGCGTATCAGCAGTATCCGTTCCTGATCGACAACGACACGCCGAAGAAGGTGATCCACGACACGACGCTCGCGGCGCCGAATGCGGGCGAAGTGAAGATGCCGTTGTCGCGGCCGCTGGTGATTTACTCGCGCCTGGATTTGAACCGCATGCTGCTGCTGCGCGCGGAAAGAGCCGGAGCGGCCATCGAGAAAACGCGCGTGCTGAGTATTGAGCGTCGCGAGCGCGGCTGGCGTCTGCGGACGCAAGCGGGCATTGCCGAGGCGGACTTTTGCATTGTCGCTACAGGCGCGCGCAATCCGCTGCGCGACGTAGGCACAGAGTGGAGCGCGAAGGACACCATGAGCGCGCTGGGATATTATGTGCCGGCGTCGCGCGATCAAATCGACATTCAATTTCTGCCGCAGCTCGAAGGCTACATCTGGGTGTTTCCGCGCTGCGGACATCTCTCGGTAGGGATTTGCGGTAAAGGCGAACCGGCCCAGGCCCTGCGGGTCCGGCTAGAACGTTACATGGACGAGCGCGGCATGGCGTGGCGCGGGTCCAAATTTTATAGCCACATGCTGCCATCGCTCGAATCGCCAGGATGGAAGAACAATCGCGTCGCGGGCGAAGGGTGGATGGCGGTGGGCGATGCGGGCGGGCTGGTCGATCCCATTACTGGCGAAGGTTTGTACTACGCGATGCGCTCGGGCGATCTGGCAAGCCGCGTGGTGCTCGACGACGCGCATGGGATTCTGGAAAAAGCGGCGGCGTATCGAGCCATCCTGGCGCGCGAGTTTGCGCTGGATCTGGAATTCGCGTCCACGCTGGCGCGACGCCTGTTCCTGGGCACGTTTCTGTTCAACTCGGTACCGGCGCGGATGGTTCAATTCATGCGGCGCAGCCCGCGCTTCCGCGAGCTGATGCAGGATTTGTTCGCGGGCACGCAACCGTACGTCGACCTGCGCGGGCGCCTGCTCGATAACTTGAGCGGGACGCTGCGGGAAGTGCTGACGAATCTGCTGCTGAATCGTGTGGTCCCGGAGAGCTCGCGCGCCGGATTATGAAGACGGCGCGATCGGAAGAGTTGTTTGCGCGGGCGCAGGCGCGTATTCCCGGAGGCGTGAATTCGCCGGTGCGCGCGTTCCGCAGCGTGGGCGGCGTGCCGCGCTTTATCGCACGCGGGGAAGGCTCGCGCATTTTCGACGTCGACGGCAATTCGTATATCGATTACGTGGGCTCATGGGGACCGCTGCTGCTCGGGCATCGACCGCAGCCGGTGATGGACGCGCTGCGCGAGGCCATGGAAGCGGGCACCAGCTTCGGCGCGCCCACCGAGCGCGAAGTCGAACTCGCGGAGCTGATCTCGCAGATCGTGCCGTCGATGGAGATGTTACGCCTCGTGAACTCGGGCACCGAAGCCACTATGAGCGCGCTGCGCGTGGCTCGCGGATTCACGGGTCGCGACCTGACCATCAAGTTCGAAGGCTGCTATCACGGGCATGTCGATTCGCTGCTGGTGAAGGCCGGTTCCGGCATGGCGACGCTTGGCATCGCGGACACGGCGGGGGTTCCAAAGGGATTTGCCGAGACTACCATCGCACTGCCTTACAATTCGATCGCCGCGGTTGAGAAGGCGTTCACTGAGCGTGGCGCGCAGATTGCGGCGGTGATCGTCGAGCCGGTCGTAGGCAACATGGGCTGCGTCCCCCCGGCGCCGGGATTTCTCGAAGCATTGCGGGAACTCACGACGCGTCACGGCAGCGCTGCTAATTTGCGACGAGGTGATGACGGGTTTCCGCGTAGCTCTGGGCGGCGCGCAGCAGCGCTTCGGAATCAAGCCCGACTTGACTACGCTGGGCAAGATCATCGGCGGCGGGTTGCCGATTGCTGCTTACGGAGGCCGCGCCGACATAATGCGCAAGGTCGCGCCGCTGGGACCGGTGTATCAGGCCGGGACGTTGTCGGGCAATCCGCTGTCGGTGGCCGCCGGGTTAGCGATGCTGCGTTACCTTGCCACGCACCCGGAACTCTACGAACAATTGGAAGCGCGCGGGGCTCAGCTTGCGGCGTGGACGCCGCCGGGCACCACCATCAACCGCGTGGGCGCGATGTTCACCTTGTTCTTTTCGCCCGAGCCAGTCACTGATTGGGAGTCGGCTAAGAAATGCGACACCGAACGTTTTGGGCGGTTCTTCCATTTCATGCTGGAGCGTGGCGTGTACCTGGCGCCGTCGCAATTCGAAGCGGCGTTTTTGTCGGCGGCTCACACCGAACAAGACATTCGCGACACAGTGGCTGCCGCACACGAATTCTTCGGCGAATAGTGGGGCGGACGTCCCCGTCAGCGCCGGGCCTCAGGTCCGGCTGGTTTGAGCATGAGAGTTTGGCCGACGGGACGTCGGCCGCGGGCCGGAGGCCGCCCACTAAAGCAAGTCCAACTCCACTGAAGCTCCGGCACTGCAACCGACGAGTTCCGCGGCTGAAGCTTGGTTGGCGGCGATTTCGAGATAACCTGCGCTGCCCACAATCACAAACAAATCGCCAACTTCGGTTTCCGCGTAGGTGAGCGCCAGACGATGAACATGCTTGGCCCCCGCGCGCATTTCGAACGGGCGCGCGGTGATGCCGGCAAAATCGCGAGCCGCGAAATTCGTAATCAGATTGCCGAAGCGATCTACTTTGAGGATGGCGCCGCGCCACGAATCCTTACCTTTGGGAACAGGCTTAGCGCTCCAGGTACGAACATAGTCGTGGATCAATTTCCCGAACGCCGCGGGTTTCGTGCCCTTGGCAAGATGCGCGGCGGCGGGGGCAAAGATGTCGCGACCGTGAAACGTGCGGCTGATTTCGCGGCGCATAAATTTCGGATTGGAGATCACGCGGACTTTGTGCGCTGCGGCGTCGAACACCAGGGAAAGCACTCCATTATCGGGTGCGATGAAAAAGTGTCCTTCGGCTTCCGCTAATATTGGGCGGCGCGAACTGCCCACACCCGGGTCGACCACCGCCACGTGGATGGTGCCCTTGGGAAAGTACGGCCACGCTTCGGCCATGACAAAGGCCGCTTCGGTCACATTGTAAGGCGCGATGTCATGCGTGATGTCGATGACGCGGGCGTGCGGTGCGATACCGGCCACCACGCCTTTCATGGTCCCTACAAAGTGGTCAGAAAGCCCGAAATCGGTGGTAAAAGTGATCAGCCGGTTCGCCATGTACTGATAAGATTGTAATGAACGCCGTGCCAGCCTACTACTTCGATCACAACGCGACCACTCCGGTATCGCCCGAAGTGTTTCAGGCGATGGCTCCGCTGATGACCGAGGTGTTTGGCAACGCTTCGAGCATCCACCAATTCGGACAGGAAGCCCGCAGTGAATTGGATCGCGCGCGGCGCTCGGTGGCGGCTATGCTGGGCGCCAAGGCCGAAGAAATCGTGTTCACCAGCGGCGGTACCGAAGCCGACAACATGGCGATTTTCGGCGCCGGCGGGCATGTCATCACTACCACTGCGGAACATCCTGCCGTCTTGCAAGCCGCTGCCCAATTGCCATCCGCGACGTTCGTTCCGGTTGACAGCCGTGGCGTGGTGGACCCGGAAGCCGTGCGCGCGGCGATTCGTCCCGACACGAAAATGATCAGCATCATGCACGTGAATAATGAGCTGGGTGTGATCCAGCCGGTCCGTGAGATTGCGCAAATCGCTCGCGCCGCTGGAGTCCTGTTCCACTCTGACGGCGTGCAGGCGGCGGGCAAGATCCCGCTGGACGTCAAGGAGCTGGGCGTCGACTTGTACTCGATCAGCGCTCACAAGATTTACGGACCCAAGGGCATAGGCGCGCTGTATGTGCGCAAGGGTGTAGATGTGCGGCCTCTCCTCTACGGTGGTCCGCATGAGCGCAAGATGCGTGCGGGTACGGAGAACGTGGCGGGAGCGGCGGGCTTCGGGCGCGCGGCGGAGTGGGTGTCGAAGAGAGCGCCGCCGAGGCCGCCCGGGAAACTGCATTGCGTGATCGATCTGGAGAAGGGAATTCTCGCGCGCGTGGCGGGCGCGCACGCTAACGGCGCGGATGCGCCGCGGGTCAGCAACACTTCGAACATTCGCTTCGACGGCATCGACAGCGAGCCGCTGCTGATTGCGCTCGACCTCAAGGGCTTCGCGGTATCGAGCGGCTCCGCCTGTTCGAGCGGCGCTACCGAGCCGTCGCATGTGCTGGCGGCAATCGGGCTCACGCGGGAGCAGGCGCGGTCGAGTGTGCGCTTTTCGCTGGGGCGGTCGAATACGGAAGAGCAAGTCGACGCGTTGGTCGATGCCGTGGTGCAAGTCGTATCGCGTCTAAGAAAGCTGGCGCCGGCTTATGTCTGAGCGAGACGATTGCAGTCGCCATGTCGGGCGGCGTGGATAGCTCAGTGGTCGCGGGGCTGCTTGAACCGCGCGGGCGAGCGCGTCATCGGCATGACCATGCAGCTGTGGAATCAGAAGCGTCTGCCGGAGGTCGCGTCCGAAGGCGCCACGTGGGCGCTGCTGCTCGCTCGACGATGTCTACGATGCACGCCACGTGGCGCAGATCTTGGGTATCCCCTATTACGTTGTAAATTTCGAACAGCGTTTTGAGGCGCAGGTAGTCAAGCCGTTCATCGACGAATACCTGGCTGGACGCACGCCCATCCCCTGCACGCTGTGCAACAACTTCATCAAGTTCGATCAATTTCTCGAAATGGCGGAGGGCATCGGCGCGCGTGAGATTGCCACCGGGCACTACGCGCGCATCGATTGGAACGGCGAAAGCGGACGTTGGGAGCTGCGCCGCAGCGTCGATCGCGCCAAGGATCAGACCTACTTTTTGTGCGGCCTCAAGCAGGAGCAACTCGCGCGCACGCGCTTTCCGCTGGGAGGCATGGAGAAGTCGCAGGTGCGGGAACTGGCGCACGAGCTGGGCATTCCCACCGCCGCCAAGCCCGATAGCTCAGGAGATCTGTTTCGTTCCCAATGGCGATTACGCGGGGTTCATCGACAGCTATTTCAAGGAGCAGGGAATCGCTGCCGGCGGAAACGCAGGGCGAGATCGTGACTGCCGACGGACGCGTGGTGGGCGAGCATGCCGGCGTGCATCGTTTCACGGTGGGCCAGCGGCGCGGGTTGGGCGTGGCCGCCGCCGAACCGCTGTACGTGATCGCAACAGAACCGGCCGCGAAGCGCGTGATCGTCGGCCGCAATGACGATCTTGCTGCGGCCTTCGATGGGAGTCAAGGACGTCAACTGGATTTCGATTGCCGCGCCCACTGCTCCGCTGCGTGCCGAGGTCAAGATTCGCAACAAACACGCCGCGGCGGCGGCGACGCTGCATCCTGTGTCGAGCGATGGAGCGCGCATCGAAGTCCGCTTCGACGAGCCGCAGCGCGCGGTGACTCCCGGTCAGGGCGCGGTTTTCTATTCCGGCGATTTGGTTCTCGGCGGCGGCTGGATCGAATGAACTGGAACGGGTGAGCCGGTGTGAAGACGGTCGAATATTGGCTGGCGCGCTTCGTGCTGGCGACCTTGTCCTCCACTCCGCTGGCGACGGCTCACGCGTTGGCTCGCTTCTACGTGCGGGTGCTCGACCTGGCGTTGCCGCGCCTCCGCCGCACGGCCCTTAAGAATCTGGAGATGGCCGGATTCGCGGGACGTGAGCGCATCACCACCGGCGTGTTCAATTCCATCGCGAGACTCGTCGTTAGCTTCGCGCGCTTTCCGCAGCATCACCCGCGAGAACGTTCACGAATTGATTCGCTATGAAGGTCTGGAGAATTTTCAGCAGGCGCATGGCTTGGGAAAAGGCGTGCTGGTAGCCACCGGCCACTTCGGCAATTGGGAGCTGAGCGCCTTCGCTCACGCCTATATGACCGCGCCGATGCACATCGTGGTGCGTCCCATCGACAATGCCCGCATCGACGCGTTGGTGGAGCAGCGCCGCGAACTTTCCGGCAACCGTGCGATCGCCAAGAAAGACGCCGCGCGCGGGATCTTGCGGGCGCTGGCGGCGGGCGATGCGGTGGGAGTGCTGATCGATCAGAACACCACGCCGGAGCAGGGCGTGTTCATCGACTTTTTCGGCGTCAAAGCCTGTGCCGGCAGCGCGTTCGTGAAACTCGCGCAGCATAGCGGCGCGGCGGTGGTTCCCGGGTATGCGCTGTGGTCGGATAAAGAACAGCGCTATGTTTTGCACTTTGAGCCCGCCGTGGAAATGACCGGCGACGTGTTAGAGGACACCCAGCGCGTGCACGCGCGTCTGGAAGCGGCCATCCGCAAACATCCCGAGCAGTGGTTGTGGATTCACCGCCGCTGGAAAACGCGGCCGCCGGGGGAAAGGCCGATCTATTGACGACGATGATCAAACGAGTGTGTGTGTTTTGCGGATCGAGCCCGGGAGCGCGGCCGGCTTACGCTGCCGCCGCTGCCGCGCTGGCGCAATGCTTAGTCGCGCGCGGAATCACTATCGTATACGGCGGCGGGAACGTCGGACTGATGGGAATCCTGGCGGATACGGCGCGCGCGGCGGGAGGCGAAGTGATCGGCGTGATTCCGCGCGGGCTGGTCGCCAAAGAAGTCGCGCACACGGAACTTGCCGATCTGCGCGTGGTGGAATCCATGCACGAGCGCAAAGCGCTGATGGCCGAGCTTTCCGATGCTTTTATCGCCATGCCCGGCGGCTACGGCACCTTCGAGGAGTTCTGCGAAATCCTGACCTGGACGCAGCTCGGCTTGCAGCGCAAACCCTGCGGCATTCTGAACGTCGAAGGCTACTACGATCACCTGTTACAAATGTTCGACCACGCCGTGGCCGAGCAATTCGTCAAACCAGTGCATCGCGAAATGTTCATCGCGGACGCAGCGCCCGGAGCTTTGGTAGAGCGCCTGCTCGCCTTATCAAGTGCCCGCTGGTGGACAAATGGCTCGGAAGGGCGGAGACGTAATTCGCGTCTCTCGCTCGCTGTGATAGTTTAGATCCTCAGGAGAACCAAATATGAACCGGCTGTACCCTGTGTTTGCTCTCGCGATGTTTTGCTCACCTCTCTTTGCCGCGCTCCCGGTGGTTCCGGCAACGGATCAAGCCGCGCTTCTCAAAAGCAGCGATCCGAAGTTAGCCGCCAATAAGAAGGTAGCTTACGATTTCTTTCGCGTGGTTCTGCGCGCGCGGCATCTGGATCAGGCTGAAAAATTCATGACGGACGATTACATCCAGCACAATCCTAACGCCGAGACCGGCATCAAAGGCTTCAAGGACTTCTTTACCCGCCTGGGCCCGCCGCAAGCGATCGAAGCGACCGTGCCGGGCCTGGTGGCGATTCAGGCCGAAGGCGATTACGTGACGCTTTCCTTCGTGCGCCAGTACGACAACCCTAAAGACAAGAGCAAGAAATACACCACTACCTGGTTCGATATGTTTCGCATCGTGAATGGCAAAATCGTGGAGCATTGGGATTCGGCGACGATGCAGTAGCAGGGCGTCCTCCGCTTACCGGCACCGGTCCTCCCCAATTCTGGATAATGGATTTCTGATCCATTTACTGACCGATTTGCTGACACGGGAGACCGAGTGAAAGCTTTAGTGAAGGCACAAGCCGCGCCGGGGCTGTCGATCGAGGACATTCCCGAGCCCACCATCGGCATCAACGATGTTCTGATCCGCGTCCACCGCACCGGCATTTGCGGCACCGACGTGCACATTTACGATTGGGACGAATGGGCGCGGCAAACCATTCCGGTTCCCATGGCCATCGGCCATGAGTTCGTCGGCGAGATTGTCGAAGTGGGTTCGAACGTCATCGATTTTCATCCCGGCGAACTGGTTTCGGGCGAAGGCCACGTAGTGTGCGGACGCTGCCGCAATTGCATGGCGGGGCGGCGGCATCTGTGCGCGCATACCTCCGGCGTGGGCGTGAACCGGCCCGGCTGTTTCGCGGAATTCATTTCGCTTGCCGATGACCAACGTCTGGCGGCACGATCCGAAAGTGAATCGCGATGCCGCGGCCATCTTCGATCCCTTCGGCAACGCCGTGCACACGGCGCTGACGTTCGATGTGCTTGGGCGAAGACGTGTTGATCACCGGCGCCGGTCCCATCGGCATCATGGCGGCGGCGGTGGTGCGCCACGCCGGCGCGCGCTACGTGGTGATCACGGACGTCAATGAATACCGGCTGGATCTGGCCCGCAAAATGGGCGTGAACCTGGCGCTGAATGTGAAGCAGACGCTCCATCGCGGAGGCGCAAAAGACGCTGGGCATGTCGGAAGGCTTCGACGTGGGCCTGGAGATGTCGGGCAACGCCAGCGCCTTTCGCGACATGATCCACAACCTGTCCCACGGCGCCAAAATCGCCATGCTGGGCCTTCCCTCGGAAGACATTTCGATCAACTGGCGCGAAGTGATTTTCAACATGCTCACCATCAAGGGCATCTACGGCCGCGAGATGTATGAGACCTGGTACAAGATGACGGTGCTGCTGCAATCCGGCCTGGACATTCTGCCAGTGATCACGCACCGCTTCAGCTATCGCGATTTCGAAGAAGGCTTTCGCGTGATGCGCTCGGGACAGAGCGGCAAAGTGATTCTCAACTGGGAGGAGCTGATCTAGCGATGCTGGGCACGTATCAGGCGCTTCGTCGAAGCGCAACTGGAGGAAATTCGCGGCGCGGGATTGTGGAAGCCGGAGCGCGTGCTCCATTCCGCGCAGCGCCCCGACGCGGAACTGCAAGGCGGCGATAAAGTGCTGGTGCTGTGCGCGAATAATTATCTGGGCCTGGCCGATGACCCGCGCATCATCGCCGCCGCGCGCAATGCGCTCGACCGCTGGGGCTACGGCATGGCGTCGGTCCGCTTCATTTGCGGAACGCAGGAACAGCACAAGCAACTGGAGCACGGGATCGCCACGTTCTTGGGGACGGAAGACACCATCCTTTATTCCTCGTGCTTCGACGCCAACGGCGGATTGTTTGAAACGCTGCTAGGCGCCGAGGACGCCGTGATTTCAGACGAGCTGAATCACGCTTCGATCATCGACGGCATCCGGCTGTCGAAAGCGCAGCGCTTCCGCTACAAGAATCGCGACATGGCGGATCTGGAAGAGCAGCTCAAGGCCGCGCAGAGCGCCCGCTTCCGCATGATCGCCACCGACGGCGTGTTTTCGATGGACGGCTACATCGCCCCCCTGCGCGAGATCTGCGACCTGGCGGAAAAATATCACGCGATGGTGATGGTGGACGATTCGCACGCCGTCGGCTTCGTCGGGCAAACCGGGCCGCGGCTCGCACGAGCACGCGGGAGTCATGGGCCGCGTCGACATCTTCACGGGCACGCTGGGCAAGGCGCTGGGCGGGGCCAGCGGCGGCTATATCAGCGGTGCGAAACCGCTCATCGCGCTGCTGCGGCAGCGCTCGCGGCCTTATCTTGTTTTCGAATTCCGTGCCGCCGTCGATTGTGGCCGCTTCGCTCGAAGCCTTGAAGATTCTCACCGCGTCGAACGAACTGCCGGAGCGCCTGCGCAAGAACACGGCGTTCTTCCGCAAGAAGGCGACCGACCTGGGTCTGCAGATTCTGCCGGGCGAGCATCCTATCGTCCCGGTGATGGTGGGCGACGCCGCCAAAGCCGCGCGCATGGCGGAGTATCTGCTCGAGAAGGGCATCTACGTGATCGGATTCTCGTATCCGGTAGTGCCGATGGGCAAGGCGCGCATTCGCACGCAGGTTTCCGCGGCGCACACCACCGATCAACTCGGCTGGGCCGCGGAAATGTTCGCCGAAGCCGCCGCCAAGGTTCAGTAGCTACTTCTTGAACTTGACGAACCCGAAGGTCAGCTTCTTCTCGACGCCGTCGACGCGATCCAGGCGCACGACGATCTGATCGCCGATCGAAAATTGCCGGCGGTGGCGCACGCCCATGATCTTGCGAATGTTCTCGCGGTACTCGAAGCGGTCGCCGGGCAGGGTATCGAGCGGCACCAGGCCTTCGATGAACATATCCTGCAACTCGACGAAGAATCCGAAGCGGGTGGTCGAAATGATCAGCGCGTCGAACTCGTCGCCGACGCGGTCGATCATGAACTTGACCTTCTTCCACTCGACCAACTCGCGCTCGGCTTCGGCGGCGCGGCGCTCGGATTCGGACGATTGGTCGGCGATCGCGTGCAGGTCCGCCTGGTACTGCTTGCCGTCCAGATGTGCGCCCAGGATGCGATGCACGATCAGATCCGGATAGCGGCGGATGGGCGACGTGAAGTGCGTGTAGCTGGTGGCGGCCAGCGCGAAGTGGCCGACGTTCACGTCGCTATAGCGCGCCTGCTTGAGCGAGCGCAGCATCAGGTAGCTCAGGATGCGCTCCTCCGGCTTGCCCTCGATCTTGGCGACGAGCTTCTGATAATTGCGCGAAGTGAGCAGCGGGTTATCGAGCGCCACCACTTCGGTTTTGAACTTCTTCACCGGCGCCGCGCCCGGGCGTCAGCGAGTAGCCGAACTGCGTGGCGACCTCCTCGAATTCGATCACGCGCTTGGGATCGGGACGGTCGTGGATGCGGAAGATCATGGGCTCGCCCGCGGCCTCGATGTGCGCCGCCACGGCTTCGTTGGCGGCCAGCATGAACTCCTCGATCAGGCGGTGCGCGATGTTGCGCGGCGCGCGCGTGACGGCCGTCATGGCGCCGAACTCGTCGAATTCGAGCAGCGGCTCGGGCAGATCGAAATCGATCGAGCCGCGGCGCTGGCGTTTCTTATTCAGCAGCAGCGCCAACTCGCGCATCATCTGGAAGCGCGGGACGAGAGCCGCGTAGCGCGCGTTCAATTCCGGATCGCCTTCCAGCACCTTATGCACGGCGGTGTAAGTCATGCGCTCGGCGCTGCGGATCACGCCGCGCGTGAAGTCCTGCGCCACCACATCGCCATGGTTGTCGATTTCAAGCAGCGCGCTCATCACCAGGCGGTCTTCGTGCGGGCGCAGCGAGCATTGATCGGTCGACAGCTCCAGCGGCAGCATCGGCACCGCGCGATCGGGAAAGTAAACACTCGTCCCGCGCAGCAGCGCCTCGCGATCGATCGGAGTTCCCGGGCGCACGTAGTAACTCACGTCGGCGATGTGCACGTGCAGCGCCCAGTGACCGATTCGGCAAGCGGTCCACCCACACCGCGTCGTCGAAATCGCGCGCCGTCTCGCCGTCGATGGTGACGATGTCGTACTCGCGGAAATCGCGCCGCTTGGCGATCTCGTCCGCCGGGATCGGCCCGGGAATCGCGCGCGCCTGCTCCAGCACGTCCTCGGGAAACTGATGCGGGATGTGGTGCGCGCGGATCAGAATCTCGACGTCGATGCCGAAGTCGTCCGGACGCCCCAGGACTTCGATAATCGCGCCCCGCCGGCCGGTCGCCGTTGTCGCCATAGTCGACGATCTCGGCGGTGACGATCATGCCGTCCAAGTCTTCTTCGGAATGCACTTCCACCGGACGCGCGCCCACGCGATCTACGGACACGCCGCCGGCGGGAATCGCCATGCCTTCCGGAATCTCAATCCACTGGCGAATGCGGTCGTCGTGCGGAACCACAAAATTGCCGCGCTTGCGCACGCGGAACTCGCCCACGATGCTGAAGTGTGCGCGCGCTTCACCACTTCCACGATTTCGCCATGCGCGCGCCCGTCGCGCTCCAGACGCTTGATGCGGATCGCCACGCGGTCGCCGTGCATGGCGCGGTCGGCGTCTTCTTTGCCCAGGTAGACGTCGCCCTTGAGTCCCGGCACCGGCTCTTCGGGAGTCACAAAGCCGTAGCCATCGCGATGCACGCTCAGCCGCCCGTGAATCAGGCGCGGCGATTTTTTCTTCTGCGAGTGGCCCCGCTGCAGGTGACCCTTAGGATGTGACGGCACGATTCATTTTATAGTGAGAAGGCATATGGACCTCAAAACCGTCCGCCTGGTGATCCCCGAAAACGGCAACATCATCGTGGGCCACAGCCACTTCATCAAGACCGTCGAGGATCTCTACGAGGCCATCGTCAACACCGTGCCGCAGATGAAATTCGGCATCGCGTTCAACGAAGCCTCCGGCGCCTGCCTCATCCGCGTCGACGGCAACGATCACCGAGCTCGAAGGCATCGCCACCGAAAACGCGCAAGCCCTCGCCGCCGGACACGCCTTCGTGATCGCCTTGCGCGACGGTTATCCCATCAACATTCTGGGCCGCATCCGCGAGATTCCGGAAGTGTGCAATATTTTCTGCGCCACCGCCAACCCGGTCGAAGTGATCTTGGCCGAGACCGAGCAAGGGCGGGGAATCCTGGGCGTCATCGATGGCAGCTCACCCAAAGGAATCGAATCCGCCAACGACCGGGAATGGCGCCACGGCCTTCTGCGCAAGATCGGATATAAGCGCTAAACCCAGCAAAACGGCAGTTTTTGCCCCTCAATACCCGCGTTTTTCCCTTTGACTCGCTGGGGGTTTGGTGGCATACTACTGCCGTATTGGAGTGTCAGGTTGAGTCTCCGTCCGCTCTTCGGTCCTACCGTTCCGTCCCGCCCGGTGTCTCTCTGCTGCAGCCTCCAGTTACAAGGAGGAGCGTAAAGTGAAGAAGCTTTTCGTGGGGAATCTTCCGTACACAGCGAACGAAACGGATGTGCAAAATTTCTTTGCCGATCATGGAGTTGCCGTAGATTCCATCACTGTCATGCGGGACCGTTTCACAGGCCAGGCCCGCGGCTTCGGCTTCGCGGAAATCAATGACGATGCCGCCGCCGCCCAAGCCGTCGAGGTGTGCCATGGCAAAGAACTCATGGGCCGGACCCTGGTGGTGAATGAGGCCCGCCCAATGGCCCCACGTGAAGGCGGCGCCGGAGCCGGACGCCCGCAACGCCGCGAACGCTACTGATTCACACAGCGTCCCATCGCACCGCCTGTGTAATCGAGGCGGGCCCCATGAGTGTGCCCTATCATGGTGGGGATGACCGATAAGGCACACTGGCTGGCCGCCGCCCGCAGCGCCATGCAAACCGAAGCCGAAGCCGTCCTGGCCGCCTCCGCGCGCCTGGGCGACAGCCTTCTCAATGCCGTGGAATTGATCTTGGGCCACGCCGGAAAAGTAGTGGTCACCGGCATGGGGAAGTCCGGCCACGTGGGCCGAAAGATCGCCGCCACCCTCCAGAGCACGGGCACGCCCGCGGTTTTCCTGCACCCCACCGAAGCCGGCCATGGCGACTTGGGCGTGTGCCAGACGGGCGACACCGTCGTCATGATCTCGAAGAGCGGATCGACCGCGGAGTTGCTGGATCTGGTCGCCTCCCTTGCGCGAATTCGACGTGCACTTCATCGGCATTCTTAGGCAACGTGCGCTCGCCTCTAGCCGCGGAAATGGACGTAGTTCTCGACGCCTCCGTACAGCGTGAAGCCGACCCCGAAGGCTACACGCCCACAGCCAGCACCGTGGTCGCGCTGTCACTCGGACACGCGCTGGCAATCGCTCTCATGCAAGCCCGCGGCTTTACCGCGGAACACTTTCGCCGCTTCCATCCGTCCGGCCAACTGGGCCACAACCTGCGCCTGCGCGTCCGTGACGTCATGCACTCCGGCAGCGAAGTCGCCTGGGCCAAGGCCGCCGACTCGCTGAAACATGTAGTCATCGAAATGTCGCAGCGCCCCCTCGGCGCCGCCTGCGTGGTAGCCGACGATCGCCGCCTGCTGGGGCTCATCACCGACGGCGACGTCCGCCGCGCGCTGCGCAACCACGACGACATCCGCCCGCTGCGCGCCTCCGACGTCATGACCGCTTCGCCAGTGCACATCGGCCCCGACGCCCTGGTCCACGAAGCCCTGTGCCTGATGGAAGACCGCCCCTCGCAGATTTACGTCCTGCCGGTGCTCGACCCCGCGACCAACGTGTGCCAAGGCCTGCTACGCCTGCATGATATCTACCAGGCCCGCGCCGTCGACTAAATCGAAAGTGGGGCGGACGTCCACGTCCGCGCCGGACCTCTGTTCCGGCGAGTGGCGTACTACGACCAGGACCGACGGGGACGTCGGTCCGCGGGCCAGAGGCCCACCCTACTAAAGTTCTCCGCACATCCTGCCGATCCGCCGGAGATGAGAAGTATCACAATTCTGTGGCTTTCGTCCGTCGTAGCCGTAGCCGTAGCCGGATCGGGAGGCGGCCCAGCCGTCTATGTGGTCGGCAACCTCGACGGTGTTTCCCCCGGCGCCGAAGGCATCCTGGTGCTGGAGAAAGATCAAGCTGTCTTCCGTTCCGGTAAGACCGTGTTGCCGATGCCCTACAACGACATCCACAACGTGGAATTGGGTACCAAAGTAGTGCCTTCTTCCGCCCCTCTGTATAAGGTTTGGCAACTGCATAAGCGCTTCCTGACGGAACATCCCGCGCAGCGCATGGTCAACTTCGAGTTCACCGATAAAGACGGCAAAGACCAGAGCATCACGCTGGAGTTCGAGGAGTCTGCCGCCAATGAAACCCTGGCCCAGATCGAAATCCATCAAGGCAAACGCATCGCGCCCAGGCGCGCTACCAACGGCGACCCCTGGTGGGGCGACAGCGTCTGGAAGACCGCGGGCAATAACAACACAGTAAGCCCCGAAGATATCGGAAACGCGCCCACCAAGTAGCAGGCGTCCGCGGCGCCTATGTTATTCTGAGACCGGTTCCGCGCATCCATGCGTTTTCGCACTGTACTGGCTATCGGCTTGATGGGGTTGGCCGCCCTCGGCGTGCTGTGGGCGCAAAAACCCTTCCGCGAATGGCCCGCCATCGAGTACGCGAATTTCCCGCTCCCGCCCGACGCCAATCGTCCCGCTGAGTGGACCCGCGCCCGCCTGCGCTATCCCGACATCACCGGCTATGGCCTCCACAGCACCGGGCGGTTTCTGGGTTTCGCCGGCTACTGGACGATGGATTACCCGCGCTCGGACCGCCACTTATTAGAAGGCGTCCGGCGCCTCACCCGCATCGACTCGCGTTCCACCGAGCAAGTGGTGGAACTCGACGGCAGCGGCGAAGTGAACAACTGGCCCATGCTCTACGGCGTCGAAGTAGGCCACTGGGCGCTGCCCGACGACCAAGCCGAGCAACTCCGCGATTTCCTACTGCGCGGCGGCTTCTTCATGTGCGACGACTTCCATGGCACCGAGCCCTACCGCGGCGTGCGCGAGTGGGACACCTTCATGGCCAGCATGAGCCGCGTGTTCCCCGACCGCCCCGTCGAAGACATCCCCGACAACGACCCCATCTTCCACACCATCTACGATCTGCAGGACCGCTTCCAAGTCCCCGGCGCCCAGTTCATCGAGACCGGCCTGACCTATGAGGCGGGCGCCACCGGCATGCAGCCCCACTGGCGCTGCATCCGCGATAACAAAGGCCGCATCATGGTCGCGATCTGCCACAACATGGATCTGGGCGACGCCTGGGAGCACTCCGACAACCCGCATGTATCCCGAGAAGTACGCTTCGCTGGCTTACCGGATCGGGATGAATTATTTCATCTACGATTTGACGCACTGAGGTTTCTCGGATTGCATTGCTTTGTATTTACCGCAAATCGGATCAGAGGTTCGGGAAGATGAGACGATTGTCAGTTCTTTTCCTACTCTTTCTGGCAGCGAATTTATTCGCACAAAACAGTGGCGTCGAGAACTTAGTCATCGATCAATCCAAGCCATATGTCTATCTGAAGTTCGATCACATTGGGCCACGGAAGCCAATTCAAAGTGGAGAAAGCCGAACTGGTCTTTGGCTCAGGGTTGTTAACAACTGTCGCATTCCAATTGTATTTGCGAGCCTCAGCGTGCCCACCGGGGAACTCGGAGTCGGTCTGATGGATGAGGTGGTAGAGATTGAACCAACGTTGCAAATCTATTCCAGCCCAGGAGATAAGAGGGAGATTCAACGACGTGAGAAACTGCGAAAATCAAAACATAGACCAGCAGGCTACACGTCTGAAATCGCCGGTATTCTGCGGGTTCCCCCTGGCGCCGATATTCTGTTTAGCGTGCCGCTGAATCATGTAGACGATGACTGGTACATGCGAGTGAAGTTCGCCCTCGATCTGGACCGATCTTCAGTTTCCGTTGGCCCCTTTACCTATCTTCCATTTCACAAATGGGACATTCCCAAAGAGCTGCGTTCAGCCAAAGGCCACGACTAGTCGTCAGCGGTAGGCGTCCTTGCGGTTGAGAACACGGAGCACAAGCACCGTGCCCGCGTTTAGGACGAATCGCACGCGCCAATCGCCGATGCGCAAACGGTACTCAGGTGGATCGATTCCTTGCAAACGCTTGATGTTGCCGATTTCTGTTGCTGCAAACCGCTCGACGGCCCGTTGAATGCGGCGGGCGATGCCTGTGTCGAGGGTGGCCATGTCTTCAAGCGAAGACTCGGACCATTCCAGGTCCTTCATTTCCTCCCGATCACTCTAGTCCCAACCGGCGCATAGCCTCATCGTGTGGAACGCCCTTGCCGCCGCTGCTTTTCAAAGAAGCGCGCGCTTGGGCCACAGCCGCACGTTCGGCATCGGTCTCAGGTTCGTCGTCGATAGGCGCATTGCTGAGCGTGACTTCCTCGGTCAGTTCCTCTTCGTCGTCGACGATGACTTCGAGGAGGCTCCGCACAACTTTCAACTTTTCAGCCGACAACCGTTCGAGAAGCGCGTGGGTTTGCTGGCGTTCTTGAATGAGATCGCTTGCCATGGAATAGAACTCCACCACCATTCTACTCCCCCCACGCATTCACGCTTTCGGCAGTCGCCCGCTCCAACCCCCTGTGCTATCCTGAAGCCGATCTTAAAGAGCCCGAATGCGTCTGCGCTCGTTTCTTTGGCTAGTTTTATGTGCGATTACCGGCTGGGGCGTGCTGCGGGCGCAACGACCGTTCAAAGATTACCCCGGCATCGAGTACGAGAACTTTCCGCTTCCTCCAGACTGGCAACAAACCACCGAATGGACCCGCGCGCGCCTGCGCTACCCCTCGTTTCTCGCGCCCCACGGAGTCCCCGACGGCAATCGCCGCTGGACCGTCGATTATCCGCGCTCTGACCGCCACTTGCTCCAAGGCATCCGCCGCCTGACCCGCATCGACACGCGTTCGGTGGAACAAGTCGTCGATCTCGACGGCGAAGACGACGTCTATAACTGGCCTTCGTTGTATGCAGTTGAAGTCGGCTACTGGAATCTGACCGATCAACAGGCAAAACAACTGCGCGAATTTCTGCTGCGCGGCGGCTTCCTCATGGTCGACGACTTCCACGGCACCATCGAGTGGAATAACTTCGTCGCCGGTATCGATAAAGTCTTTCCCGACAGAAGTATCGTCGATCTTGATAACAAAGACCCCATCTTCCACGTCATATATGATCTAGACGATCGTTTTCAAGTTCCGGGGATGCAGTACGTCTTTACCAGGTCGTTGTTTGAGTACGACGGCTTTCAAGCCAAGTGGCGCGGCATCTACGACGACAAAGGAAGGCTCATGGTAGTCATCTGTCATAATATGGATCTCGGTGACGCCTGGGAGAATTCAGATGACCCCCGCTATCCGGAAAAGTTTGCCTCGTTGGCTTACCGCATCGCGGTGAATTATTGGACTTACGACTTGACGCATTAGGGAGACATGTTCGAACTGCTCTTCAAGTATCCGCAGTCGGTCTTCTCGCGCGGCACCTTCGTGCTGCTGGGAGGGTGGCCGGTATGGCTGCTGGTGGTCGCGATCCTAGCGGCGGCGGTCGGATTGGGATACCTGGTGTGGAACCGTACCGGCGGACGTATGGCCGGCGCCAAATCGGTGACCGTCTGGCTGTTGCAAACTTTGCTGGCCGCCGTGCTCTTGACGATGTTGTGGCATCCGGCCCTGAGCGTCGCCACGCTGCGTCCGCAACAGAATATTGTGGCCGTCGTTGTCGATGATTCGGCCAGCATGGCGCAGCCCGATGAAGCGGGTGGGGCGACTCGCCGCGCCGCTGCCCAAGCGGTCCTCAACTCCGGGCTGCTCAATGCTTTAAAAGATAAATTTCAGGTACGACTTTATCGCCTTGGCGACCACCTCGACCGCTTCGATAAACTCGACCAGCTCACCTCCTCCATCCCCGCCACCCACATCGGCGAAGGGCTGAAACAAGTGATCGCCGACGCCGCTAGCCTCCCCATCGGAGCCGTGGTTCTGGCCAGCGACGGCGCCGACAATTCCGGCGGAGTCGACCTCGAAACGATTTCGGAAATTCGCCGCCAGCGCATTCCCATCCACACCATTGGATTCGGCAAAGAACACGCCACCCGCGACGTCGAAATAACCGACGTGCAGGTGCCCGCACGCGCCCTCCCCGATTCGCGGCTCTCGGCGATCGTCAGCTTTCACCAGAACGGTTACTCCGGCGACAAGGCCAAGCTCACCGTCAAGGAAGGCGGCAAGATCCTGGCGCAGCAGATGGTCACGCTAAAGAAGGACGGTCAGGAGCAAAGTCAAACTCTTCTCTTCAATGCCGGCACCGCCGGAGTGAAATCCGTCGAAACCTCCATCGAGCCCCTCGCCGGTGAAGAAAGCACCAAGAACAATTTAGTGACACGCTTGGTGAACGTCGACGCGCGCAAGCCGCGCATCCTATATCTCGAAGGCGAACCGCGCTGGGAATTCAAATTCCTGCGCCGCGCCGTCGAAGACGACCGGACGATTGATCTGGTGACGATTCTCCGGACCACGCAGAACAAAATTTATCGCCAAGGCCTGGCGAATCCCGATGAACTCAAGGACGGCTTCCCCACCAAAGTGGAAGAACTGTTCGCCTTCGACGGCATCATCATCGGCAGCGTCGACGCACCCTATCTGACTCCCGGCCAACAAACGCTGCTCAAAGATTTCGTCGACCGGCGCGGCGGCGGCATTTTGTTCCTGGGCGGCAAGGACGCGCTTTCGGACGGCGGCTGGAAGCAGTCCGCCGACGTGGAACTATTGCCCACCATTCTTCCGGACCGCAAGAACACCTTCGTCCGCGTCGGCGCCAACGTCGAACTGACCGCGCCCGGCCGCGACAGCCTGATTACGCGCCTGGAAGAGGACCCCGCCAAGAACGTCGAGCGCTGGCAGAAGCTTCCTTACGTAATGAACTTCCAGGACGCCGGCCAGCCTAAGCCGGGAGCTGTGGTTCTAGTCGATGCCAAGCCCACCACCGGCGGTCGCGTCCCGCTCTTGGTCACGCAAAACTTTGGCCGCGGCCGCACTGCGATCTTCGCTACCGGCGGAAGCTGGCGCTGGCAGATGCTGCAACCGCTCGCCGACAAGAGCCACGAAATGTTCTACCAGCAGTTGCTGCGCTGGCTGGTGTCCGACACACCGCGCAAGGTCACGACGTCAACGCCCAAGCAGTTGATCTCCGACGACTCGCACGTCAGCCTGCGCGCCGAAGTGCGCGACCGCACCTATCTGCCCGCTTCCGACGCCAAAGCTGAAGCGCACATTTTGGGACCAGACGGCATCGCCGAGTCCATCGAGATGCGCCCCGATCCCATTGAGTCCGGTGTCTACACCGCTGACTGGACCACGCCTAAGCCGGGATCGTATTTAGTAGAAGTCACCGCCTCGCGCGGCACCGAAGAACTAGGCCGCGACACCATGACCTTCCGCCGTGAAGACGGTGTAGCCGAGAATTTCCACATCCAGCAAAATCGCGAGTTGCTGGAAAAATTGTCCTCCGAAACCGGGGGCCGTTACTACACGCCGCAAGATGCGCAAAAATTGGGTAAGGACATTAGCTACTCGGAAGCCGGCATCACCGTTCGCGAGACTCGCGACTTGTGGGACATGCCCATCGTCTTCCTGGTGCTGCTGGGCCTGCGCGCGGGAGAATGGCTGCTGCGCAGAAAGTGGGGTGTGATTTGAAGAAGCTGTCTTACGCCGCCGCGCTGCTGCTTACGGCCAGCGCCCTACGAGCCGAAACTTATTACCTCACCATCGCCGGCCTCGGCGGCGAACCGGAATACGAACAGCGCTTCACCGGCTGGGCTTCCGATCTCGACAAAATTTTCAAGAGCGAACCCGGCTCGCAAGTCATCACTATCTCCGGCGCGCAAGCCACGCGCGCCAACATCGAATCGCGCCTAGGCGATCTCGCCAAGCAAACCAAGCCCGACGATCATCTCGTTTTGCTCCTGATCGGCCATGGCAGCTACGATGAGTCGGATTACAAGTTCAACATCCCCGGCCCCGACATCGCTGCCACCGAACTCGCATCTCTACTCGATAAAATTCCTGCGCAGCAAGCCATCATCGACATGACCAGCGCCAGCGGCGGCGCCATTCCGATTCTGCAAAAATCCAAACGCGTCTTGATCACCGCCACCAAAGCCGGCACCGAGAAAAACGCTACCGTCTTCCCGCGGTATTTCATCGAAGGACTGCGCGACCCCGCCGCCGACGCCGACAAGAACGAAGTGATCACCGTCCTCGAAGCCTTCCGCTACGCCGAAGCGAAAACCGCCAAGTTCTATGACGAACTGAAGCGCCTCTCCACTGAGCATCCTTTAATTGAGGATGTCGGCAAAGGCGAAGGCGTGAAAGCGCCTTCCGTCGAAAACGGCGAAGGCATCCTGGCCGGCAGGTTCGCGCTGCTGCACACCGGTTCCGCCGTGGCCATGGCCAAGGACCCCGAAAAACTAAAGCTGCTCAAAGAAAAAGAGGGCATCGAAGAGAAGATCGACGAACTCAAATATCGCAAAGCGTCCATGGCAGTGGCCGAATACCGCCAGGAGTTGACTAAATTGTTAGTCGATTTGGCCAAGACCCAGGAGGCGCTCGACAAATGAAACGCCTGCTGCCGTTGCTTGTCCTGTCCTTGCCCCTCCTCGCGCAAGCCCCCGCCACGCCTCCCGATGCCCTCCGCTGCGAAGCCCTGCGCCATAAAGGTGATCCCAATGCCCGCTCCTGCTACCAGGGCCTGACGCGCGCACTCGACCCCGCCGTGCAAGCCGAAGGCTTCTGGGGCATGGGCGATTACCGCTCCGCCAACGATGCCTTCCGCGCCGCCACCAAACTGCGCGACAAAGACCCCGCGCCCCGCGTGCGCTGGGGCCGCATGTATCTGGATCACTGGCAACCGTCCGAAGCGCAGGACCTGTTCCAGGAAGCCATCAAGATCAAGGAAGACTACGCGCCCGCGCTCTTAGGGATGGCGCTGGTATCCGGCGAACAGTTCGAAGGCCAAGCCATCAGCTTCGCTGAGAAAGCCCTGAAGGCAGATCCCAAAGCTTACGAAGCCTACGAAGTGATCGCGCGCGTGCACCTCGAAGACGGCTAACCCACCCAAAGCCGCCGAGGCCGCGCACAAGGCTCTCGACATTTATCCCGAAGCGCTTGACGCCATGGCGGTGCTCGGCACCATGGACTTGCTCGATGACAAAGGCACGTCCCCCTGGATGACGAAGGTCCTCGAAATCAATCCGCACTACGGCAACGCCTACGCCATCGCCGGACACTTTTTCATCATCAACCGCCGCTACGAAGAAGGCATCGCGCAATACCGCAAGGCGCTCGAACTCGATCCCGCTCTGAACAGCGCGCGCTCTGAGATGGGCGTAAATATGATGCGCCTGGGCCAGGAAGACGAAGCCCGCAAGCAACTCGAACAAGCCTACAACGCCGGCTATCAGAACCCGGAGACGGTGAACTCGCTGCGCCTGCTCGATAGCTACAAGAACTACGACACCTTCCGCACCCCCACCACCATCCTGCGTCTCAACAAAAAAGAATCCGCGCTGCTCGACCCCTATTTCCAGGAAGAATTCGACCGCGCACTCGCCACCTACGAAAAGAAATATCACTACAAGCTGACGCGTCCCGTGCAGATCGAAGCCTATCCCAATCACGAAGACTTCGCCGTCCGCACGCTAGGCATGCCCGGCCTCGGCGCGTTAGGCGTCACCTTCGGCTACGTAGTCGCCATGGATTCCCCCAGCGCGCGCCCGCCCGGCCAGTGGCATTGGGCCAGCACCATGTGGCACGAGCTCAGCCACGTTTACGCGCTGGAAATGACCAACCACCGTGTCCCCCGTTGGTTCACCGAAGGCCTCGCGGTGTATGAAGAAACCGCCGCCTCGCCCGATTGGGGCGATCGCCTGGACCCCGGCGCCATCAACGCCATCAAGGGTAAAAAGCTTCTGCCCGTCGCCGATCTCGATCGCGGCTTCATGCACCCGACCTACGGCGAACAAGTCACGGTGTCCTATTTCCAAGGCGGCAAGATCTGCAGCTATATCGCCCAGGAGTGGGGCTACGATAGAGCTGATCGCCATGCTCCACGACTTCGGCGACAAGCTGACCACTCCCGAAGTGATCGAAAAAGAACTGCACATGAAGCCCGAGGAGTTCGACAAAAAATTCCTCGCGTGGCTGGAGCCGCAGACCCAGAAGACCGTCGACAACTTCGACGAATGGCGCAAGCGCGTGCGCGTGCTCTCCGGCCTGATCAAGGACAAAAAGTGGGACGACGCCATTAAGGAAGGCGAAGCCATCCGCGACATGTACACCGAGTACGTGGAAAAAGGCAACGTCTACGAATTCCTGTCGCAAGCCTGGCTCGCCAAAGGCGACAAACTCAAAGCTATGGCCGAGCTGGAGCGTTACTCGAAAGTCGGCGGCCGCGATCCCGAAACTCTCAAACAGCTTTCCGAGCTCCTCCTGGAACAAGGCCGCAAAAAAGATGCCGCCGCCGTGCTGGAGCGCCTCAACCTGATTTATCTGGCCGACGAAGATGCGCACAGCCGCCTGGGCGCGATCAGCCTCGATCTGGGCAACGCCAAAGTCGCCGCCCGCGAATATCAAGCCGTCTTGAACCTGAAGCCGACCGACCCCGCCGCCGCGCACCTGGGACTCGCCGTCGCCTACAAAATGGAAAATCGCCTGAACGATGCGCGCGAAGAAGTGATATCCTCGCTCGAAGCCGCGCCCGGTTTTAAACCGGCACAAAAACTTTTGTTAGAACTGAGTGGGAAAGAATAATAACCCAAATGTCCACACCCGCAGAAAACATGACGACGCCGCCGGTTTGCAGGAACGGATCGCGCGTTTCCAGAAGGCTCAAGAAGCCATCATTTCCCAGGTTCGCAGGGTGATCGTGGGACAGGAAGAGGTGATCGATCAAGTCATGGTCGCGCTGTTTGTCGGCGGACACTGCCTGATCACCGGGCTTCCCGGCACCGCGAAAACGCTGCTGGTGCGCACGCTGGCGTCGGCGCTGGGCCTCGAATTCCGCCGCATCCAATTTACGCCCGACCTGATGCCGTCCGACATCACCGGCACCGATATCATCGAAGAAGATCCCACCACCGGACGCCGCACCTGGACCTTCGTCCCCGGCCCGATCTTCTCGAACGTGCTGCTGGCCGACGAAATCAACCGCACGCCTCCCAAGACGCAATCTGCCTTGCTCGAGGCCATGCAGGAGCGCTCCTGTACGGTGCGCGGCAATCAGTACACCATCAAGCCGCCCTTCTTCGTGCTGGCCACGCAGAACCCCATCGAGCTCGAAGGCACCTATCCGCTGCCCGAAGCCCAGCTCGACCGCTTCATCTTTAATGTGCTGCTCGATTACCTCTCGGCCGACCACGAACTCAAAGTGCTGGACCTCACCACCACCACCCACATCGCGCAAGCCGAGGCCGTCACCACCGCCGAAGAAATTCTCGACTTCCAACAGGTAGTCCGCATGGTTCCCATCGCCGATTCCATCGCGCGCTACGCCGTGAATCTGGTGCGCGCCACTCGCGCCACCGATCCCTCATCGCCCGACTTCGTAAAGAAGTACGTCAACTTCGGAGCCAGCGTCCGCGCGGCGCAGTTCTTAGTACTGGCGTCCAAAGCCCGGGCGTTGATGAAGCGCCGCTATCACGTCACGTATGAGGACGTCACGGTCCTCATGAAGCCCATCCTGCGCCATCGCATTCTGCTGAACTTCCAAGCTGAGTCCGATCACCTGACGCAGGACGACATCCTGAGCAAATTGCTGGAGGCCATGCCCGCGCCTAGAGAATAGGCGCTTGGGCGTCCCCGAATGCTGCAGCGTTTCTTAGACCCGACCACTCTTGCCGGCATCTCCGGTCTGGATTTAGTGGCGCGCACCGTAGTTGATGGCTTCGTCGCGGGGCTCCATCGCTCGCCGGATTTCGGTTTCAGCCAGGAGTTCGCCGAATACCGCGCCTACACCCCCGGCGACGATCTGCGCCACGTCGATTGGAACGTCTTCGCGCGCACCGAACGCGCCTATCTCAAGCGCTACCGCGGCGAAACCAATTGCCAGTTGACCATCCTGCTCGATTGCAGCCGCTCGATGAAGTTCACGTCGCACAAAATCGACAAGCTGGAATACTCGCGCTACCTAACCGCATCGCTCTGTTACCTGGCCAAGATGCAGCGCGACGCCGCGGGCCTGATCGTATTCGATGACGAAGTGCGCAACTTCATCCCGCCCTCGACGCGCCAAGGACAACTAGCGCGCCTGCTGCACGCCGTAGAAAGAGCCGAAGTCGGCAACCGGACTGATTACGAAAAACCCTTCTCCCACGTGCGCGAATTTCTGCACCGCCGCGGCCTCATCGCCGTGGTATCCGATTTCTGGGAACCGCCCGAGCAAGTGATCAAAACCATCGCCCCGCTGCGCTTCCATGGCAACGAAGTGGTGCTGTTCCACATTCTCGATCCCGAAGAGATCCGCCCCAAGTTCCGCGACCCGGCTCTGCTTGAAGACCTGGAATCCGGCGCAACGCTCGAAGTCTCGCCCGAATACGCGTCCAAAGAATACCCAGCGAAGATCGACGCGCACCTGGAAGAAATCCGCTCCAAAGCCAAAGGCGCGGGCTTGGACTATTTCCTGATCGACACCGGCCGCCCGCTCGACGCCGCCTTGCGCGAGTACTTGGCCATCCGCAGGGGGCGCATGTAAATGGGTTTTTTCACTCCCTGGTTTTTAGCGGGAGCCGTAGCAGTAGGATTGCCCATCTGGCTGCACTTACTGAAGCGCCACAAAACCGATCCCAAACTTTTCCCCTCGCTGATGTTCTTCGAATATCGCGAGACCAGTTCCGTAAAGCATCGCCGCCTGGATCACATCCTATTGTTCGTTCTGCGAACCCTGATGATCCTGTTGTTGGCCCTGCTCTTCGCCAGCCCCTTCATCCGCCGCTCCGCCGCCGCGTCCGACGGCAAGAAGCTCACGGTAGTCGCCATCGACCGCTCCTTCAGCATGCGCGACGGCGACCGCCTCGCCCGCGCCAAAGATCAGGCGCTACAGGTTCTGAACAATCATCAAGCCCGGCGACCAAGCCCAAGTAATCGCGCTCGCGGGACAGGTCCAGTCGCTAACTCAAGTTGTCAACGACCCCGGTGCTCTGCGCGTCCGCCGTAGCCGACGTCCAGCCCAGCGACAGCCGCGCGTCCTATGGTGAACTCGCCCGCTACCTGCGCACGTTGAGCGAAGGTCAGAAAATGCCGCTCGAAGTTCACCTGGTGAGCGACATGCAAAAATCCGCCATGCCTCCCGGCTTTGCCGACCTGCGCCTGGCTCCCAGCACAACGCTGGTCTTCCACCAAGTCGGCGCCCCCGAAAAGAATTGGACCGTCGAAAACGTAGTAGCCCCGCGCCGCGTCTTCGATCCTAAGCGCGTCAAGATCCAGGCTACCGTCACCGGTTTCGGCACCCCCGCCGCCAAGCGCAACGTGACCCTCTTACTCAACGGCCGCGAACTGCAAAGCAAAACTGTGGAGGTTCCCGAAAATGGCCGCGCCCAAGTCGAATTCCTGGGCCTCGAAGCCCCCTACGGATTCAGTAAAGGTGAAGTCCGCATCGACGCCGCCGATTCGCTCCCCGGCGACGATCACTATTACTTCTCCACCGAACGCACCGATCCGCGCAAAGTCCTGTTCATCGACGACGGCCGTCGCCCGCGCGCCGAACTCTATTTCCGGACCGCGCTCGATTCCACTGGTGACGGCGGATTCCAAATGGACACCCAGCGTCCCGAATCAGCGGCAGCCGCCAACCTCTCAAGCTTCGCTTTCGTAGTATTGAACGACCCCGCTAGCGTCCCGCAGAATCTCGAAGGCGCGCTCGAACACTACGTGAATGCCGGCGGCTCCGTCTTAGTCGCCCTCGGGCCCGGCTCCGCTGTGCTCCCACGCGTCCCCGTGCTGGACGAAGCCATCCAAGCGTCGAGCTACGCCGGTCGCGAGGGCGACCTCTTCTTAACCGTCACCGACATCGATTCCGGCCACCCCGCCCTGCGCAGCGTCGACCGCTTCAACGGCGTCAAGTTTTACCAAGCCATCCATGTGACCGCCACGAAATCACGCGTACTGGCCAAACTCAACGATGGCACCCCGCTGGTTCTCGAACGCGCCATCGGCGAGGGCAAGGTGCTGGCTTTCACGTCAACCTTCGACAACATCCTGAACGACCTCCCGATCCACGCCTCCTGGGTCCCGTTCGTTGCCCAAACCGCGCTCTACTTGGGCGGTGGCGGAGCCGAACAGCCAGTCAACGTCCCCGTCGATTCCTACGTTGAACTGCGCACCGGCGAAGGCAAGGGCGCCGCCGCCGAAGTGCTCGATCCCGACGGCAAACGCGTGCTCTCGCTCGAAGAAGCCGTCAAGGCCCGCAACTTCGCCCTCGACCGCGAAGGCTTTTATGAAATCAAAACCGCCGCCGGCCGCCGCAGCCTGATCGCCGCCCACGCCGACCGCCGCGAGTCCGACTTGGCGACCATCCCGCCCGAGACTTTGGACCTCTGGAAAGGCACCGGCAGCAGCGATTCCACGCCCTCCGGCGGAGCCGCGGGAACGTCGGACGCAGCCGACAAACCGTGGGGCCTGTGGCCCTACATTTTATTGTTATTGTTAGGAGTAGCGGTAGCCGAATCGGTAGTCGCGGATGGGTTTCTGCGGCCTTCGGCTCCTCAACGGGACGAGATGAAGAGGGAGGCGGCATGAACACGCGCGACCAACTGAATCAATATCTGCAGGGTCTCGAAAAGCGCATGCGCTGGCTCGCCGTGTCGAAAGGCGCCGCCGTCGCCGCCGGAGTCGCGTTGGGCGCGACCATCGCCCTGGTTCTGATCACCAACGCGCTCGCGTTTTCCTCCACCAGCATGACCGTCGCGCGCGTAGTGCTGTTCATCGCGCTCGCCACCGCCGTCGGCTTCGCGCTCGTGATCCCGCTGCTCCACCTCAACCGCCGCAAAGCCGCAGGCCGCGCCGAAACCTCCTTCCCCGAATTCGAAGAGCGCTTGCTCACGTATGTGGAACAGAGCGAGAAACGCAATCCCATGCTCGACCTGCTGGCCATGGACACCATGTCCGTCGCCGCGCAAACCCAACCCGAACGCGTAGCCCCGCGCAAGTCGATCTTCGCACTGGCGACCTCCGCCGGAGCCGCCGGCGCCGTTCTGCTGTGGCTAATTCTCGCTGGTCCCGGTTTCTTAGGATACGGCGCATCGCTCTTATGGGCCGGATCGCCCCGCGCAGGAGCCGGCAAGTTCTACGACATCACTGTCCAGCCCGGCAACAAACTCATCCGCCGCAAGTCGGATCAAGTAGTCACCGCGCAGTTGACCTTCGAAGCCCCGCAAGTCCGCCTGTTCGCGAGATACGCCAGCACCGCGAAATGGGAAGAAGCGCAGATGGTCCCGCGCAATGGCACGGCCTATGAGTTCCTCTTTGCCGGACTCCCCGAGCCCGTCGAATACTACGTCGAAGCCTCCGGCGTGAAATCCAAAACCTACAAGCTCGACGTCGTCGATCTCCCCGGCATCAAACGCATCAAAGTCACCTATCATTTCCCCAGTTGGTTGGGAACGAAAGACGTCGTCGAAGATCCCGGTGGCGACCTGCGCGCTGTCACCGGCACCACCGCCGAACTTACCGTCACGACTGACCGTCCGCTCACCAACGGCTTGATCGAGGTCGATGACGGCTCGCACATTGCGCTAGAATCGCGCGGCGACGGCACCCTCACCGCCCAGGTCCCCATCCAGAAGGACGGCGTGTTTCACTTCGCCGCCAAAGAACAGGGCGAAAGCGTTCGCCTGAGCGAGGACTATTTCATCGAAGCCCGCGTCGACAACGCGCCCACCGTGAAGATCACGCATCCCGGCTCCGACGCCCGCGTCAGCCCCATTGAAGAAGTGGGCGTCGCCGTCGAAGCCAGTGACGATTTCGCGCTGCAAGGCGTCGAACTGCATTACTCCGTCAACGGCGGCGCTGAAAAAGTGGTCGCCATGCCGAACTCCAGCGGCGTGAAGAACGCCTCCGGCAAGACCCTGATCGCTCTCGAAGATTACAAGATGCAGCCCGGCGATGTGATCGCCATGTACGCCACCGCGAAAGACGCGCGCGTCACCTCCCGTACCGACATGCTATTTGTCGAAGCCCAGCCCTTCGAACGCAACTACACGCAGTCGCAGCAGCAGGGCGGCGGCGGAGGAGGCGGCGGTAGCAACGACGACGGCAGCGAGATTTCGCAGCGTCAGAAAGAAATCATCGCGGCCACCTGGAACGAGCTGCGCGGCAACGCCAAAGATAAAGCCGCCGAGAACGCCCGCTTCCTGGCCGAAGTGCAGACCAAGTTGAAGGAACAGGCGGAATCGCTCGCCCAGCGCTCGCGCAGCCGCGAGCTCGCCGGAGCCAATCAGGAATTCCAGGCTTTCGTAAAGGACCTCGAAGCCGCCGCCGCCGAAATGACGCCGGCGTCCGAGAAGCTTAAGGGTCAAAACTGGAAAGACGCCCTCGCCCCTGAGCAGCGCGCCTTGCAATACCTGCTGCGCGCCGAAGCCACCTTCCGTGACATCCAGATCGCCTTTGGCAGCGGCGGTGGGGGAGGCGGCGGTCAGAACGCCGGACGCGATCTGTCCAGCATGTTCGACCTCGAACTCGATCGCGAAAAGAATCAGTACGAGACCGGCCAGCGCAGCGGCAGTTCCGCCGAGCAGCGCCAGAAGGAAGCCGACGAAGCCCTGCAGCGCCTGAGCGACCTCGCGCGCCGCCAAAAGGAATTGGCCCAGCAGCAGAATCAAAGCAAGCAGCAGTCCTTCGAACAACGCTGGCAGCAAGAGATGTTGCGCCGCGAAGCCGAAGAGCTGCGCAAGCAGATGGAGCAGTTGCAGCAGCAAGGGCAACAGGGGCAGCAAGGGCAGCAAGGACAACAGTCTCAATCGTCGTCGGGACAATCCGGCCAGTCCGGACAATCCGGCCAGCAAGGCGGCCAGCAGCAGAGCCGCAATCAACAGCGCCAGCAAAATCAGCAGAACCAGCAGCAGTTGCAGTCGGCGCTCGACCGCCTCAATCAAGCTTTGAACGATATGCGTTCCGCGCAGAACTCCGCGCAGCAAGGCCAACAGGGTTCGGCCGGTGCCCAGGCCGAAGCCCGCCGCGCCGCCGAGCGTCTGGCCGAAGCCCAGCGCATGTTGAACGGCATGCGCCAGCAGCAGGCCTCCTCGCAAGTGGACGAACTGTCGCAGCGCGCCGATGGCTTGAAAGATCAACAGAAAGATTTCGAGCAGCGCCTGAAGCAAGCCTTCGGGGACGGCCAGCAGGGACGCACCGGCGCCCAGATGCGCCCTGGCCTCACCCAACAGCGCCAGCTCGCCGAAGAAAAAGACAAGATGGCGCAAGCCGTCGACCAACTCGAGCGCGACATGCAGAAGGCCGCGCGCGATCTCGCCGGCACCCAGCCCGCCGCCTCCGCGCGCGTGCGCGACGGCCTCAGCGACATCCAGCAGAACGAAACTAAAATGCGCATGCAGTATTCCGCGCGCTTCATTCGTGAAGGCCAGGGCCAGTTGATGGTGCCGCGCGAAGCCCCCATCACGCAGTCCCTCGAACAACTCAGCCGCGATCTCAAAGCCGCACAAGCCGCCGTCAACCCCAACGCCCAGCCCGGCAGCGACAAGAATCCCGGCATGGAGCAGGAACTCGCGCGCCTCGAACGTCTGCGCAGCCAGATGCAGGAGATGCAGCAGCGCGCCCAGCAAAACGGCCAAGGCAAACAAGGTGGTCAAGGCCAACAAGGTCAAGGGCAAGGACAAGGTCAGCAAGGTGGCCAAGGCCAAGGCGGCCAAGGTCAAGGACAGGGCCAGCAAGGCGGCGGCCAGCAGGGCGGCAGTGCGCAAGGTGGTGCGCGCAGTGGCGGAGGACGCCTCGGCGGTGGTTTCGGCAACGGCTTCGGCCGCTTCCAGCCGGAAGGTATCTACGAACCCAATGGCGGCCCCGGCACTCTCGAGCCCGGCAATCTGGTCCGTGACGCCCAAGCCCAAATGAACGATCTGCGCGACCGCGTGCAAGGTGACCCCGATCTTACCCGCGACGTGCAGGACCTCAGCCGCGACCTCTCGCGCCTCAGTATCGGCAACACCGCGTCCGACGAACTCGAAGCCCGCATCGCTCGTGAAATTCTGCCGAAACTCGAGGCGCTCGAAGTCCAGTTGCGCCGTTCCGCCGCCGAAACCGAGTCCGGCCAAGTGCGCAGCGGTGGCGCCGATCGCGTAGCGCCCGGCTACACCGACGCCGTCGCCGAGTACTTCCGCAAACTCAGCAAGGGCCGATAACCTCCTGCTATCCTGGGATTTCCCAGCAGATACGAGAGGTAGGTGAATTACGATTGGCTGAAGTACACGTCCAGGATGGAGAAAACCTGGAGAGCGCGCTCCGCCGTTTCAAGCGCAAGGTGCAAACTGAGGACATCGTCAAGGAAATCAAACGCCATTCCTTCTACTTGAAACCCGGTGAAAAGAAACGCACCAAAGAAGCGCTAGCGCGCAAACGCAACCATAAAAAGCGGACCCGGGACACCGAGTAGTCCGTTCCTAAACAGCAATAAAATAGGGCAGGCCCGAGTTCCGGACCTGCCCTTTATTTTTTAGATCAGCTTGCCTTTACGGATCGATCGGCCCGGTCACAGTCACTGTAGTCTGCGCTGAAGCCGTCTGCCCGTTTGCCGCCGTTGCCGTGCAGTTGTAAGTGAAGGTTTGCGGAACGTGCACTGACTCCACCGCCGTAGGCGTATTAAATGTAATCCCATTCACATTCACCGAAACAGCGCCCTTGGTCTCGCATACCAGAATCGACGTGCCCCCCGACAAAACGGTGGAAGGCGTCCCGGTAAACGAGATGATCTGCACCGACGTAATCACCGTCAGCGTGGTCGTAGCCGAAACGGTTCCGTTAGCGTTCGAAGCCGTGATGGTATAGCTGGTAGTCGCCGCCGGCGAGATGGTGTGCGACCCGGTAAGCCCCACTGTCCCAATCGTGCTGACGTTCACCGTGGTAGCGTTCTGCACCACCCAGGAAAGCACTGAGTTCGACCCGTAGTCGATGGTAGCCGGGTTCGGCGCGAAGCTGACGATCACCGGCAATCCGCCGCCGCTGGCCGCGTTTACGGTGACCGTGGCGCTAGCCGTCGCCGTCTGTGACCCATGCGTGGCCGTCAAAGTGTAAGTAGTGGTTGTCGCCGGCGTCACCGCTTGCGACCCGGTCAACGCCACCGTACCCAAGCTCGTGATCGTCACCGTGTCGGCGTTTGAAACCTGCCAGCTCAATGTGGATGACTGCCCGGCATTGATGCTGGTCGGGTTCGCCGTGAAAGCCACAATCAGCGGAGCCGTAGCCGCCGGAGTCCCCGCCGTAATACTCACCCGCGCGATTCCCTGCGCGCCGTAAGGATCCTTCACCGTTAAACGGAAGCTGTAATTCTGCCCCGCGGCAGCGGCAAAAGTGGTTTTCGCAGCGGTGGGCGCCGAAAGCGTAACACCCGGTCCCGCCTCTTGCACCCATTGATACGTGATCGGATCGCCATCCGGATCGTAGGAAGCTGACCCGTCCAACATCACCGTCTGCGCACCCGGCAGGATCTGGTTCGGCCCCGCATCCGCCACCGGAGCCGCATTACCCTTGCGCACTGTGCGTGTCAACACTTCGTAACGCACGCGCGGAATCTGTACCGGCACCGGGTGCGGAGAATCCAGGTAATCCTTCGGCCGCGTGGGACTGCCGAACTGTAAACCCGCCACCACGCGCCCGCTATTGCTCGGGCCCAGCAGCGTCTCGTTCAACCCGCCTTCGAGCGTGAACGCGATTTTATTGCTCACCGGGAAAATAAAGCGCAGCGTTCCACCCAGGCGGTCCCCCGCCGTGGTGCTGCGCAGATAGCCCAGATTCCCCTCGGCATAATTCTTGCCGAATAGTGGGAACGTCCCGCTCATGCCGGCCTGATCCACCACCCGCAGGTAAGTTTCCGTAAACAGATTGTTCATGATGACGCCCGCGGGCGTAACCACGTTGACGCTATTCACCAGTGCATCATCCAGAAACGCCTTGGTGCCGAAAACGCCCACCTTGCCCCACTTAAACAGGTATTCCAAGGTGACCGCGCCCTCGCCCAGCGTGCCGCCGGTTTGATAGCCCGTCAGATTAACGTGCTTGAAGCTCGAAAACAGCCCCGCCTGAAAGCGGCCGATGCGGTCGACCAGTCCCATATCGAACTGGCCCTCGCGCTGGCCGTGGGTATAAAAGTACTCGCCTTGGGACTGAAACGCATAGTTGTTCCCGAACGGAGCAAAGTACCGCCCGTTGCCGGTGAACGTGAGGTCGCCGTTATTGTCGGCGCCGGCGTTCAACCCCAGCAATTGGAACTTGGGAGGCGTCTTCTTATCGATCGCATCCGTCACCGCCTTGGCCACTTCCTCAGTAGTCGGCGCCGCCGCCACGGGTGCCTGAGGTGGTGGAGGCGGCTGATTCACGCGCCCGGCGAGCGTATCCTGATTCGCCCGCAGCCGCGCCAACTCGTCCGCCAGTTTCTTATTCTGATCCGCCAGATCCATCAGCATCCGCTCGATGGCGTCGAGCTTATCCAGCCGCTTCAACACCTCGCTGCAGCAATCCGCCAGCCCTGCCGTTGTAGCCGGCGGCTGGATCGCGCGAATCGCATCGCCCGCCCCTCCCGCTCCCACGGTTCGCCCCTGGTCATCCAGAACCGTCAGCGCCACGCGCCGGTTCATCCAGCGCGCCTCATCGGTGCGTACATAGCCGCTCTTCTCACCGGCGTACTTAGGGTCCAGCTTGCCGCGCGAACTCACTTCGATCTGCCCGCCGCGCGCGCCGTATTTCACCAGGAAATCCCGCACCGCACTCGCCCGCGCCAGGCCCAGCTTGTTGTTGTAGCTGCTGTCTCCGATGGTATCGGTATGCCCTTCAATCTTGACTTTGTATCCCGGATTCTTCTGTAGCAGTTCTCCCAGCCGCAGCAGGCTGGGGAAGCCATCGACCAAAACCGACGAATTGTAGTCGAAATTAATCTCTTCCCAATCGTCTTTCGTAGCTTGCGTATCGATCCCTTGCCCGAACAGACCGGCCGCAAGTAAAGACACCGCTAGCATAGCGGCGAAACGTTGAAACATAGGTATCCCTCCTGTTACCTCTCCTCAAAACCGACCGTCATCTGCAGGTAACGATCGAACTTCCGCGTTTTGACCGATACCTTGCAGATACACCAGACCATGAACACGTTTCGTCAGTCAGCGGCGATTCCACTAGTCCAGCTTGCCCCTGCCTCCTTCGACCCCCCATAATGAATGCGGGCCTGCCGGACGGGCAGCCGCTGGCCGGCTCGGGGAAACCTGTAGCCGGCGGGAGGAAAGTCCGGTCTCCACAGGACAACATGCCGGCTAACGGCCGGGGGGGCTCGCTCAAAGCGGGCTTTACGGAAAGTGCCACAGAAAACTATACCGCCGGGCAGGCAACTGCCAGGTAAGGGTGAAAAGGTGCGGTAAGAGCGCACCGCGGCCGCAGTAATGCGCGCCGGCAGGGCAAACCCCATGCGGAGCAAGACCAAATAGGGGAGCAGGAGCGGTCCGCTCCGTTAGGACTTCCGGGTAGGTCGCTGGAGCCGGGGAGCAATCCCCGGCCAAGAGGAATGGCTGCCACTCTTCGGCAACGAAGAGTACAGAAACCGGCTTACAGTCCGGCAGGCCCGCTTATAGTTCAAGTTCTTTTGCGAATCATTTCCGGAGAGGCCTCGTCGATAGGGAAAGCGTTATGATGTTAGCGAACCATGCCAGTGGGCAGCCGAGCGCCGTGGGCAATTGCAATCCTGATAGTTATTGCCGCTATAGCTTGGCTTGCTGGCAACATCTATCCTGACCAGACGTTCTCTGCGTATCTTGCAATCCGCCGTTGGATTGTGGCTGGCGAACCGACGCAAAAACTTCCGGCCCCGAGTTCAATTCCCCTCGATCCAATCCCCCTATCGAATGAAAAGTCGTCAATGCTATTCGTCCTACTTCCGGCAAAGGCTGCGAAATGGATCGCGACGAGCGGCACATGGCAACCGACAAAGATAGACATTGACGGTCTGGAGGCCAGCCTTCCGCAGGTTTCAGGTCTAAGGGCCGAAAACGGCCCTGCCAGCGCCATCGCTCACCCGGAGCAGTACTTTCGCCAATATGTCGCGGTCATCAGGAAAGGCAGAAAGCTAATCTATATCAACGCCTTTTGTGGCGACTTTCCTGAAGCGAACTGGCGTCAGCAGCTTGTCCTCATTGCCGACGGTGGGAATTGCTGCTGGCAAGCGCTTTATGACCCCGTCAAGGGTGAGTTCTCAGCGCTGAGAATTAATGGTGTTGGGTAGTTTGCGTGGACGAATATCGTGACTGAAACTCTTTGGCAACAAAGAAACTGGCTTACAGTGCCGTGGGTCCAAACTTTGCTGATCCCACTGTCTCCTTCTACAATGAAAGTGATGAAAAAGAAGGAATCCAAGACCTTCTCCTATTCGGTCTTCTACGCACAAGCTCCTGAAGGCGGATACGTGGCATTCGTTCCCGTACTGCCAGGTTGCCACACCCAAGGCGAGACCTTGGAAGAGACGGAACGCAACGTCAAAGAGGCCATCGCAGTTTATCTGGAGAGCCTGGCAGCCCACGGAGATGCAATTCCCGTAAAAGGTCCGTCGTTCCAAGGCCGAGTGACGGTTCCCGCCTGATGAATGCCTAAGCTGCCGTCTCTGACCGCGCGAAAAGTTGTCCGGGCGTTGAAGCGCGCCGGATTCGTTGAGGATCGGCAAAAAGGCAGCCACTTGATCTTGATTCAACCCGCCACCAGGGCGAGAACCGTGGTGCCAATGCACGCGGCAAAACCATCAAGGAACCGTTGCTTCGAGGCATCCTTAGGGATGCAAACCTTTCGACCAACGAGTTTATCGAGTTGCTGTAGATTGCGCTAAACCAGTTGCAGCCGCTTCAGCTTTATGCGATCCCGGCGGACTTGCGCGAGCTCGTACTGAGCCTGTTGCACCAGCCAGCCGTCTTCACTGCCTCCGAACACCTTGGACAGCCTCACGGCCATTTCGGGAGAGATGCCGCGCTTCCCGTTTACCAGTTCGGAAACCGTGTTACGCGTAACGCCCAGGGCCTCGGCGGCTTCCGTAATCGTCAAGCCCAAAGGCTCGATGCACTGGCGCAGCACAACGCCTCCGGGGTGGGGTGGATTTTTCATGGTCATGGGCTGGTTCCTCTCAGTGGTAATCGACATAATCAACATACTCCGCGCCGTCGTCAAAACGGAAAATCACCCGCCAGTTGGCGCGTACGGTAATAGACTAGAAGCCTTTCATTTGGCCTTTAAGCGGATGCAACCGCAACCCCGGCTGGTTCAAGTGGGCAACCGTGGGCGCGGCATGAATAGTCGCCAAAATATCCCGCAGCGTCTGGGCGTGTTCAGGATTTACCCCCCTCGGGTCATCCTGTTCGAAAAGCCGTTTCAGCCCCCGATGGCGAATGGACCGTATCATGCCGTACCGTAAGCTGACACGTGGCGCGTGTCAAGAACGATTTTAGCAGCTTTGCTAATTTCTTCGCTGGCGTCCGTACCCGCCCGTTGCCGTACAGTACGCCGTTGCATAATCTCAAAGTTATGGAGCTGCTTAAGCCCGATGAGATTGTCCGTTTGTCGCTACCCGAGCGCCTCGCGCTGATTGCGCAGCTTTGGGACAGTCTCGAACACGAGCAACTTCCCTTGACCGGTGCGCAGCAGGCGGAACTGGAACGCCGCTTAACCTCACTCGATCAAGACCGCCGTGACGGCGTAACCTGGTCCGCATTGAAGGCCGAACTAGAGCAGCGTTGCCCGTAGTGTTCACGGTCATTTTCACACAGGCCGCGCGTACGGGATGGATCGACGCGTAGAAACGGTATGGGCGGCGTTCCCGCGAAGCAAATCCTACGCGCGGTTAACTGCAGCGGGCATTCTGCTTGCGAATCCATGAATTCGCGCCGTTCGTTCAGAACTGATATTCCGCCGGAGTAATCCCCTTCGCCCGCAGATACATCTCCGCCGAAGCCCGATGATGAGTCGTGTGATCGAACATCGCCATCACTAATTCGAGCCCCGTCATTTTCCCGTCGCCGGTAGTGAAAGTCTTCGCCAGATCCGCGGCCGTCAATTTAGAAACGGTAGCGATGGCGCCATTGAAAGATTGCCCCACAAACGCAATCACATCTTTTTTATTCATCGAAGCCGGTTTCCGCGGAGCCGCCTTCTGCCCGCTGAAAGCCGACAGATATTCGTCGAGCGCCTGTGACAAATGCACCATCTGTCCCGCAAAACTCATCTGCGGCGGCGTCAGCTTGAAATCGTAAGTCGCCTCCGGCATCTGCTCGGCCACCTTCAGCGTGAACGCGCGCGAAGTCTTCAAGTGCGCCAGCAGCAGCGCCGGAACATCGCTCTGCGCAAATGTGGGCACGGCAAAAGCCGCTATCAAGGCTATCGTGAAAAACAATTTGGATCGCATAAACTAAAGAATAGATGATCGCAAATCCAGAAACCAACACCCGTGTCGACGAAGTCGCCGACGGCATCTATCGCATCTGCACCCCGCTCGACGTAATCCCCGGCGGCTTCACCTTCAATTCGTATCTGCTCGCCGCCGACGAACCCCTTCTGTTCCACACCGGCTTCCGCAAGCTTTTCCACATCACCCTCGAAGCCGTAAAGAAAGTGATGCCAGTCGAGAAACTGCGCTGGATCGGCGGCTCGCATTTCGAAAGCGACGAGTACGGCGCCCTAAATGACTTCCTCGCGGCAGCCCCCCAAGCCACGCCCTTCGCCAGCGAACTCGGCGTGCTCACATCGCTGAATGATTACGCGACCCGTCCCGCCCGCGCGTTCGCCGATGGAGAAGAGTTCTCCCTCGGCAGCCGCCGCCTGAAATGGCTTTACACCCCGCACGTCCCGCACGGCTGGGATTGCGGCGTTCTCTTCGAC
The DNA here is from genome assembly GCA_963745995.1 of Bryobacterales bacterium. GTDB lineage: Bacteria > Acidobacteriota > Terriglobia > Bryobacterales > Bryobacteraceae > Palsa-187. Next base: position 521,323 of record CAVUZF010000002.1, on the reverse strand, counting down.
GTATCTACCAAAACCCTGCTCTGCGGCGACCTCTTCACGCAAGCCGGTGCCAACCCGCCGCCCGTCACCGAATCCGAAATCCTAACCGCCAGCGAAGGCATGCGCGGCATGCTGGATTACTACGCACACTCGACCGCCACCTCCGCTATCCTCGAACGTCTAGCGAACCTCCAGCCATCCCTGCTCGCCTGCCAGCACGGCAGCGCGTATCGAGGCGATGGCGCCGCGCTCCTCCGTGAACTAGGCGCTACGATCTAGCCCGCCGCCGGCAAACTCACCTCTAAACACGCCCCGCCCTGCGGTCGATTGCTGGCCGCGATCGTCCCTCCGTGCTGCGTGATAATCCCCTCCGCCACCGTCAACCCCAGCCCCGTCCCGTGAGCGTCCAGCCGCGTAGTGACAAACGCATCGAAGATGTCCGGCAGCACATAAGCCGGAATCCCTTGTCCGTTGTCCTCGACGGTCAACATAAACGATCCCCGCTCGCGCCGCGTGCGCACCTCGATCCGCCCCGCCCTCTCGCCCCCAATCGCGTTCAGCGCATTGCGCAGCAGATTCACGAACACCTGCAGCAGCCGGTCCGCGTTTCCAATCACGCGATGCTCCGCGCCCACCTCATTCACAAACTCCACTTGCGACGACTTCTCATCGATCGCCACCAGCGCCCACGCTTCTTCGATCAGCGGCCGCAGCGCCGTCGCCTCCATCTGCGTCTGGCGCACCCGCGAAAAATCCACCAGACTCTCGCTGATCCGCCGCAGCCGCTGCGTCACCCGCTGCATCCGCGCCAGCCGCTCCTGTGTATGCGAGTCCTGATTGGTCTCGATCAGCTTTTCGATCGACCCCGCCAGCACCGCCAGCGGCGTATTCAACTCATGCGCCACGCTAGCCGACAGCAATCCCAAACTCACCAACCTGTCCTGTTCCTCGATCCGCCGCAGCGCCGCCGCTAATTCGTCCTCGCGCTTGCGCAGCGTCTCCACTGTATCGTTGCGCGACCGCATAATCTGTCCGATCTCGTCCCCTAATATCTCTGACTCCGGAATCAGCTCCCCCTCCCGGTCCCCCGCCTGCGTAGCCGAGTCCGCCTTCAGCATCCGCCGCAGCGGATCGTACACATACTGCGGCATGATCACCGACTCCAGCAGAATCACCGCCAGCATATATAAGATACCCAGTACCAAAAACAACCGAATTTTCGCCTGCGTCAAAGCCGACCGTTGGGATTGCCGCGCCGCCTGCGCGCTCGCCCCCGGATGCTCCGCAACGATCTGATGCACCCCCGTATCCGTAACTAATTGCTCATACAAAGGAATCAGCGTGAAATAAGCCGTCGTCGTCAAAACCAGGAAAAACAGGTTATGCAGCACCATCAACTTCGGACGAACCTTCAGGTTCCCGAACAACCGCCCGACCATCTCAATTTTCCTGCTAAACAAGAATTTTTACTCCTGTTGCGCAACGGATGCCGTTATGGTAGAAATATTGTTGGTCCCCACGATCAATCGTAGTTCGAACCAAGGCATTTGAGAGCCGGAGATCAACACTCGCAATGGCTGTTATCTTTCCGAAGTCTTCTGACATCATTCTAAAAGTCGCAGGTGCCGTAGCGGGCGTTGGAGCCGTAATCGCCGTCGCCGCCTTCACCTATTACACTTACCCGACGGTAATCGATACAGGATACCAGCCGGTCCAACCGGTGCCCTACAGCCACAAGCTGCACGCCGGCCAGCTTGGACTCGACTGTTATTACTGCCACTCCACCGTCTACAAAGCCGCCTTCGCCGCAGTACCGGCTACCAGTACCTGCATGAACTGCCACACCCAGGTGAAGAAGGATAGCCCGCGCCTCGAACCCGTGCGCCAAAGCTACGCCACCGGCAAACCGGTCCCGTGGGTGCAAATTCATCGCCTACCCGACTACGTCTATTTTAATCACTCGGCGCACCTCTCAGCCGGCGTAAGCTGCGTGAGCTGCCACGGCCGCATAGACCAGATGATCGAAGTCCATCAGGAGAAGCCGCTCAATATGGCCATGTGCCTCGAGTGCCACCGCGACCCCGCGCCCAATGTGCGCCCCGCGAACTTAGTCACCAAGCTCGACTGGGTTCCCGATCGCGATCCCAGAGAAATCGGCGCCGAAATCGTCGCCCAAAAGCATTTAGATCCCCCGACCAATTGCTCAGGGTGCCACCGATGAGTCTCGTTAACATCCAGACCCCCAACGCCACTGGGAAAAAGTATTGGCGCAGCCTGAATCAGCTAGCCGATACCAAAGAATTCCACGATTGGGTCCACCACGAATTCCCCGCCAACGCCACCGAAATGCTGGATGGCAATTCCCGCCGCACGGTGCTGAAGCTGATGGCCGCCTCCTTCGGCCTCGCCGGATTGGCAGCCTGTAACCGCCCCGTCGAACACATTCTTCCCAACTCCGCCGGCACCGAAGCCGACATCTATCTCCCCGGCGAACCGTTCCACTTCGCGACGGTCATGAGCATCGGCGGCCACGTAACCGGACTGCTGGTAGAAACCCACGACGGCCGCCCCACAAAAATTGAAGGAAATCCCGACCATCCCCACAGCCTAGGAGCCGCCACCGCCATCCAGCAAGCTCTGGTTCTAGGGATGTACGATCCCGACCGCTCCGCCAAAGTTTTGCAAGGCGGCAAAGAGTCCACCTGGCCCGCCCTAGAAGCCGCAGTTCAAAAGTTGTCGCTCGGCGACGGCACTGGCCTCCGCTTCCTAAGCGGTTTTGTCTCGTCCCCCACGCTAGATTCGCAGCGCACCGCAGTCCTGAAAAAGTTCCCGAAAGCCAAGTGGGTAGAATACGAAGCCCTCTCGCGCGACAACGAACTAGCCGGAGCCAACATGGCCTTCGGTCAGCCCTCTACGCGCACCCCAAGTGGGATAAAGCCAAAGTAGTCGTTTCGCTCGATCACGATTTCCTAAACCTAGACGCTCCCACCCCGTTCTTCACGCTGGCCTTCTCTAAACGCCGCCGCGTCGGATCCGAAGAAGATCTCGACAAGATGAACCGCTTGTACGCCGTCGAGAGCCAGTTCTCGCTCACCGGCGCTAACGCCGACCACCGCCTGCGCATGAAGGGCTCCGACGTCCTCCAGTTCGCAACCGACTTAGCCGCAGCCTTAGGTGCGATGCCCGGCCTGAATGTAGTCAATAACGGTGGCGCGGACAAGCGCGCGAAATTCCTAGCCGCCGTAGTGAAAGATTTGAAAGCCGCTGGCCCCGAAGCGTTAGTAGTAGCCGGTCCCCGCCAGCCCGCTAGCGTAAACGCGCTGGTAGCGCTCATCAACGAAAAACTAGGCAGCGCCTGCGTAACCTACACCAAGCCGGTGATCGACAAATCCACCTCCGGCGTCGACGCCCTCAAGACTCTAGCAGGCGAAATGTCCGCCGGCCAAGTTTCCACGCTGGTCATCCTCAGCGGCAATCCCGTCTACTCCGCTCCCGCCGACCTGCAATTCCCGGTCGCGCTCTCGAAGGTCGCAACCTCGATCCATCTGGGCGCCGAAGAAGACGAAACCGCCGCCGCCGCCACCTGGCACATTCCCGAAGCCCATATCCTCGAATCCTGGGGCGACGAAGCCAGCTCCGAAGGAGCCGCCTCGATCCAGCAGCCCATGATCGAGCCCATGTACGGCGGCAAAACCTCCGCCGAAATCGTCAACTGGGTCACCGCCGGTAAATTCACCAAGTCTCACGACCTCGTCAAGAATTTCTGGCTAGCCCAATTCACCGGCGACAAAGAACAAGCCTGGCGCAAAGCCCTCCACGACGGCGTAGTAGCCGCCTCCAAAACAGTCGACCCCATCAAAGTAACCGTCGACACCAAGAAACTAGCCACCGCCCTAGGAGCCGAAACCAAAACGGCATCCACCGGAATCGAAGTCGGCTTCTACCCGAGTTCCGCCACCTGGGACGGCCGCTACGCCAACAACGGTTGGCTGCAAGAAGCCCCCGACCCCATCTCGAAACTAGTCTGGGGCAACGCCGCCATGATCTCTCCCAAGCTGGCGCGTGACCAGAAACTCACCGACGGCGACATCGTCTCCCTAACCCGCGGCAACGTCAAATTGGAAGCCCCGGTAATGATCCAGCCCGGCCACGCCGACGATGCCGTGTCGATCTCCCTCGGCTACGGCCGCGCAAAATGCGGACGCGTCGGCAAAGACGTTGGCGCCAACGCTAACCTCATCCGCACCAGCTGACGGCTTCTACTTCGCCCAAGGCTTCACCCTGGCCGCTACCGGCAAACGCGAGACCCTGGCGACAACCCAGGAACGCGGCACCGGCGACAACCAGGAAGGCCGCCCGCTCGCCCGCGAAGTCGCCCTCGAAGAATACAAAAAGAATCCGAAATCCATCGAGGAGATGTCGGAAGTCCCCGAAATCCACTCCATCTACTCCGAATTCACCTACGACAAAGGCAATCAGTGGGGCATGGCCATCGACCTCACCTCCTGCACCGGCTGCAATGCCTGTGTAGTCGCCTGCGTCGCTGAAAACAACACCCCGGTCGTCGGCAAAGATCAAGTCCTGCGCGGCCGCGAAATGCACTGGATCCGCATGGATCGCTATTATTCCGGCGACGAGAACGATCCCGAAGTAGTCGAGCAGCCCATCCCCTGCATGCAGTGCGAAAATGCCCCCTGCGAAAACGTCTGCCCCGTGCAGGCCACATCGCACAGCCCCGAAGGCCTCAACGATATGGCGTACAACCGCTGCGTCGGCACCCGCTACTGCGCCAACAACTGCCCCTTCAAGGTGCGCCACTTCAACTTCCTGAACTTCCATCGCCACGAGCCGGAACTCGTCGGCCTGGTCTACAATCCCGACGTCAGCGTCCGTATGCGCGGCGTCATGGAAAAGTGCACCTACTGCGTGCAGCGCATCGAAGAAACCAAAATCAAAGCCAAGCGCGACGGCCGCCGCGAAATCAAGGACGGCGAAATCAAAACCGCTTGCCAGCAAACTTGTCCCGCTGAAGCGATCGTATTCGGAAATATCAACGACCCCAATAGCCGAGTAGCCAAATTGAAGAAGCAGGAACGTAACTACGCCATGCTGGCCGAGCTCGGCATCAAGCCTAGAACCACGTACCTGGCGAAATTGCGCAATCCCAATCCGGAGTTAACTGCATGAGCGCGGTCCTGCAAGATCCGCAATTGATGGAAGTCAATCCGCCTCTAGTGCGGAGCGATGACTATCACGATTTAACTGAACAGATCAGTGTCATCGTCGAAGGCGACGTCGTCAAGACGCCGACCAAGTACTGGATCACCCTGGCGATCACGGCATCCATCACCGGATTGCTCGGCGCCATGCTGGTCTACCTGGTCTCGACCGGTATCGGCGTGTGGGGCAACAACCGCCCCATCGGCTGGGCCTGGGACATCACCAACTTCGTTTTCTGGATCGGTATCGGCCACGCCGGTACCCTGATCTCGGCGATCTTGTTCCTGTTCCGCCAGAAGTGGAGAACCTCCATTAACCGCTCCGCCGAAGCCATGACGCTCTTCGCCGTCATGTGCGCCGGCATCTTCCCGCTGTTCCACACCGGCCGCCCTTGGCGCGCCTACTGGCTCTTCCCGATTCCCAACACGGATCTCAACCTGTGGCAGAACTTCCGCAGCCCGCTGATCTGGGACGTATTCGCTGTCTCCACCTACTTCACGGTCTCTTTGCTCTTCTGGTTCACCGGCCTGGTCCCCGATCTAGCTACCCTGCGCGACCGCACCGCAAGCAAGCTGAAGCAGTGGATTTTCGGCGCCCTCAGCCTAGGCTGGCGCGGCTCCGCCCGCCACTGGAGCAATTACGAAAAAGCCTACCTGATCCTGGCCGCCATCTCGACGCCGCTAGTGCTCAGCGTCCACAGCATCGTGAGTTTCGACTTCGCAACGTCCGTCATCCCCGGCTGGCACACGACGATTTTCCCGCCCGTACTTCGTAGCCGGCGCCATCTTCTCCGGATTCGCCTGCGTGATGACGCTCCTGCTGATCGCCCGCTGGACCCTGAACCTGCAGAACCTGATCACCATCAAGCATCTCGAAAACATGAACAAGATCATCCTGGTGACTGGTTCGGTGGTCGGTTATGCCTACGCCACTGAGTTCTTCATCGCCTGGTACAGCGGCAACCTCTACGAGCGCTTCACCTTCTTGAACCGCGCCTTCGGACCCTACTGGTGGGCAGCGTGGTCGATGTACTCCTGCAATATCTTCATCCCGCAGCTCTACTGGTTCAAGAAAATGCGCAACAACCTGTGGGTCATGTTCATCATCAGCATCACCACCAACATCGGCATGTGGTTCGAGCGCTTCGTCATCATCGCCACCAGCCTGACCCGCGACTTCCTGCCGACCTCCTGGGGTTACTTCCACCCCACCTGGGTCGACATGTGCACCTTCGCCGGCACCATCGGTTTGTTCCTCACACTGTTCCTGGTCTTCGCGCGCTTCCTGCCGATGATTGCGATCTCGGAAGTGAAAGGCGTGCTCGCCGTACAGAAACACCAGTTCAAAGATGAGGAGGTCGTCGCCCATGACCTTAGATGAACTAAAAGATAAAATCGGCATCGGCGACGACAAAGTCTACGCCGCCATGGGTGCCTTCGATAATCCCGACGACCTGGTCGAAGCCGGTCGAAAAATTCGCGACATGGGCTACACCAAACTCGACGCCATGACGCCTTTCCCCGTCCACGGCATCGACGACGCCATCGGCGTCCCGCCTTCGAAACTCGGCTGGCTGGTCATCTGGTTTTCCGCGCTGGGCGCCCTCACCGCCGTAACTCTGATCTGGTACGTAGGCGCAGTCGACTACCGCCTGGTCATCGGCGGCAAGCCCTACTTCGATTTTTCTTATACCATTCCAATTGCCTTCGAGCTAACGGTCCTCTTCTCCGCCTTCGCCAGTTTCCTAGGCATGTGGGCCATCAACGGACTCCCGCGCCTCTACCATCCGTCGTTCAATTATTCGCAATCGCACCGCGCCTCCGACGACCTCTTCATATTAGTGATCGAAGCCAAAGACCCCAAGTTCAGCCCCGCGCAAGCCGCCGAACATCTGCGCAGCGTCGGCGCCGGCGACGTGGAGGTAGTGGAAGGATGAAGCTCTTCGCTCTAATTTCCGCCCCCGCGTCTTGCTCGCGGGCTGCTCCAGCGTCCAGCGCGACACCCCCATTCAAGTCTGGGACGACATGAAGCACCAGCAGAAGTTCAAAGCCCAAGCCCCCGTCGTCGGCATCTTCGCCGATGGACGCTCCAACCGCCTGCCTGCCCGAAGACACCGTTTCACGCGACGGCTACCGCGACGATTCCCCCTATCAACACCGGCCTAGAAAACGGCATGTATGTCGGCAAGAAGCCCCGTGCCGGTCACCCTCGAACTCCTCGAGCAAGGCCAGACCAAGTTCAATATCTATTGCTCTCCCTGCCACGATCAAACCGGCATGGGCCACGGCATCGTGCCCGACCCACGTCCCCACCTGGCAGCCCTCGAATTTAACCGAGGACCGCGTCGTGCAATTCGCCGACGGCGACATCTTCAACGTCATCACCAACGGACGCCGCACCATGCCGTCCTATCAATATCAAGTCGTGATCGCTGACCGCTGGGCCATCGTCGCCTACGTGCGAGCCTTGCAGCGCGCCGCTCACTCCAAACCCGATGAAGTACCGGCGGGAACCACCATCGCCGCTCTGAAATAACACCATGAGCCAAACCCATTCACACGCCGCCGCTCACAGCCGACAACTACCAGCTCGAAATCAGCCGCTGGAATACCGGACGCAACGTCCTGGTGTTCGCCGCCCTGCTCGGCATCATCGGCTGCATTGCCGGCTACATCACCAATCCCGCGCGCCTGTTCCAGTCCTACACCGTCGCCTTCGCCTACACCACGCTGATCGGCCTGGGAGCTTTCTTCTTCGTCATGGTGCAATTCCTCACCGGCTCGGCCTGGAGCGTGACCATGCGCCGCATCATGGAAAACATCATGATCACGCTGCCCGTCGGCTTGATCTTGTTCATCCCCATCGCCATCGGCCTCGATCAAATCTACCCCTGGACGAGTCAAGCATTCGCCGCCGCTGCCCCCGCCATGAAGGGGACCAAGGGAACTTATCTTTCGTCGAATTTCTTCATCCTCCGCACGGTCGTTTATTTCTTCCTGTGGTCGCTGTGGGCCGGCTCCATCTATCACCAATCGACCAAACAGGACACCGCGCGTTCCGTCAAGCAAATGTACATCGCCTCCCGCTGGAGCGCCCCTGGCCTGTTCCTGGCGGTCGCCGTCGGTACTCTCGCGTCCTATGACTGGCTGATGTCGCTAGAACCCAGCTGGTATTCCACCATCTTCGGATTAGTCATGCTGTCGGGCGGCGGCCTCTCCTTCTTCTCCGTGGTCACCCTGGTCTGCCTGGCCTTCCGCCGCGCCGGCATCCTCAAGAACTCCATCACTCAGGAGCATTATCACGACCTCGGAAAATGGCTGCTCTGCATGACCGCCTTCTACACCTACGTCGCCTTCGCCCAATACTTCCTGATCTGGTATTCGAACATCCCGGAAGAAACCATCTGGTACCGGCACCGCATGGTGGGAGCCTGGCTGCCGATCAGTCTGGCGATGCCGTTCATCCGCTTTATCATTCCGTTTTCGATCCTGCTCTGCCGCCCCGCCAAACGCAGCCTGAAGATCATTGGCGCGATGGCCGTGTGGAGCCTGGTTGTCGAATACATCGATCTCTACTGGATCGTCATGCCGACGTATTATAAGAATGGCCCTCAGCCCCATTGGCTGGATCTGGCAACCCTGGTGACCACTGTCAGCATCTGCGGCCTGATGTTCTGGAGCCGCTTCAGGAAACACAAAATGGTGCCTGTCGGCGACCTGCGCCTGGAACAGAGCCTGCATTTTGAGAACGCTTAAAGGAGGATCACGATGAGCCATTCGGATGAAGAATACGACCACCCGATCGCACACCACGATCCTAAGGAAGGCTTCGACGACACCGAGCCCAATACCCCAGCCATCTGGCTGTTCACCGTCGGCAGCATTATCGGACTGGTTCTGGTGATCGTCGCCGTGCAAGGTTACTTCGAGCAGATCTACAAGGAAGCCGTAACTGAGCGCGTGCTCACGGTTCCCAGTGAGACCTTGCAGGAAGTGCGCAATCGCGACGCCTGGAACTTGAGCCATTACATGTACGGCGATCTCGATAAATCCAGCAACCGCGTGCGCATGCCCATCGACAAAGCCATGCAGACCTTCGCCGCCGAAGCCGCCGCCGGCAAACTGTTCTACCCGGCCAAAGACACGCCCATCAAGAAAGAAGAACCCGCCGCGGCCGCGACACCCGCCGGTGCGACACCCGCCGGTGCAACCCCCGCCGCAGCAACCCCTGCCGCAGCAACCCCTGCGGAGCCCGCTAAGAAATAAATGAAACTGCAACGCACATGGACGCTGGTCTTGTTCGCGCTAGGGCGCTTCCCCTCGCGGCGCAGCATGGCCTCGACAAAATCGGCGATGCCTCGCGCCTCCCCGCCAATGTGCGGCCGGCCCAACTGGTTGGCGTCGGCGTCGATGAACACTTAGGCGCATCGGTCGACTTGAACCTGACCTTCACCGCCGAAAACGGCTACCCCGTCACGCTTGGCGAGTATTTCCACAAAGGCCGCCCCGTCATTCTCAACCTGGTCTATTACAACTGCCCTATGCTGTGCACCCTGATCCTGAATGGGCAGACCGAAGCCATGCGCGAGATCCCCTGGACGCCCGGCGACCAGTACGAAATCGTCACCATCAGCATCGATCCGCGCGAATCCTTCGACGTCGCGCAGAAGAAGAAAGCCATTTACCTCGGCAGCTACGACCGCCCCGCCCCCGGCTGGCATTTCCTCACCGATCGCGACGGCAACGCCCAGCGCCTCGCCAAGCAAGTCGGCTTCAACTATCGTTACGACCCCGCCCAGCAGCAGTACGCGCACCCCGCCGCCATCATGGTGTTGACACCTGAAGGCCGCATGGCCCGCTATCTCTACGGCATCCGCTACCGCCCGCGTGACCTCCGCTTCGCCTTAGCCGAAGCGTCCGAGGGCCGCACCACCATGGCGCTCGAAAAGATTTTGTTGTTCTGCTATCACTACGATCCCAAAGCCGGAGCTTATGTTTGGTTTGCCCTGAACCTGATGCGCGGCGGCGGGATCTTGACCGTCTTACTCATCGCCGGTTTCCTATGGCGGATGATCCGCTGGGAGCGTAAACGAACCTCAGCCCGGCTCAAGGAAGGTTTTGCATAATGGAGTGGCTTCGTAGGTTACTGCTACCGGTCGATCAAGGCTCGGAGTTCGCCAAGCACATCGACTTCATGTACATGGCTATCTTCTGGCTGAGCGTCGTCATGTTCCTGGGTCTCATGATCCCGATGTGTTACTTCGCCTGGCGCTATCGCTTCAAGCCCGGCCGCGTGACCCCGCACCAGACTCACAACACCACCATGGAAGTTGTCTGGACCGTGGTCCCGCTGCTGCTCTGCGTCGGACTCTTCTTCTGGGGCATCATCGGCTACATGCAGTTCGCCGTCGGCCCCGGTGAGTCCATGGAAATCCAGGTTACCGCCAAGCAATGGCTGTGGCAGTTTGAATTCCCCGACGGCACCAGAGCCGTCAACGAATTGCACGTCCCCGTTAACAAATCCATCCACCTGGTGATGACCAGCGAAGATGTGCTGCACGATTTCTACATCCCCGACATGCGCGTGAAACGCGACATCGTCCCCGGCCGCTACACCGAATATTGGTTCACCCCCGAGACCGTTGGCGAGCATGTTTCCACCTGCGCCGAGTACTGCGGCAAGGGCCACTCCGATATGAAAGCCAAAGTGTTCGTCGATACCCCCGCGGCCTTCGCGAAATGGATGGAGACCGGCGGCGATGAATGGATGCACCATACCCCTGAAGAATGGGGCCGCATTCAGTACGAACAGAAAGGCTGCCAGACCTGCCATAACGTCGATGGCACCCGCAGCAAGGGCCCCTCTTGGAAAGGGATCTACGGCAAGCCCGTCAAATTGAACAATGGGACCAGCGTATTGGTCGACGACGCCTACTTGCGCGAGTCCATGATGCAGCCGCAAGCCAAAATCGTCGATGGCTACGAGCCCATCATGCCCACTTTCCAGGGCCTGTTGCGCGAAAATGAAATTCGCGGGCTGATCGCATACATAAAGTCGTTGCAGTAAAGGTCATAAATATGGAACGTACACTTACATCCGGCGCAATCTTAGGGGACCGGCCGCGGCCCGTCAAAAATTATCTCAACGAAACCAAGGGCATCAAGAGCTGGCTGTCGACAGTCGATCACAAACGCATCGGCATCATGTACCTGTGCGCGGTCTGCACCGCGTTCCTGATGGGCGGGATATTTGCGTTGTTAGTCCGCCTCTCGCTGCTGAATCCTCAGCACACCCTGTTCGGCAAGCACTGGGTGACGGCGGAAATGTACAACCGCTTCTTCACGCTGCACGGCGCCATCATGGTGTTCCTGTTCATCATTCCTGCGATTCCGGCATCGCTCGCCAACTTCGTCCTCCCCATGATGCTCGGTGCCAAGGACGTCGCCTTCCCGCGTATCAACCTGATGAGTTTCTATCTCTGGTGCGGCGGCGCCACCATGGCTATCAGCTCCATGGTGATCGGCGCCGTCGATACCGGTTGGACTTTCTACACGCCCTATTCCACCACCACCGATGGCGCCGTCGGCCTGATGACCATGGCCGTGTTCATCCTGGGCTTCTCCTCCATCTTCACCGGACTGAACTTCATCGCCACCGTCGCATAAACTGCGCGCCCCCGGCATGGGCTGGTTCGATATGCCGCTGTTCATCTGGGGCATCTACGCCACCGCCGTCATTCAGATCTTGGCCACTCCGGTTCTTGCAATCACGTTGGTCCTGCTGCTGATCGAACGCGTCTTCCAGATCGGCATCTTCGATTCCCGCATCGGCGGCGACCCGGTGTTGTTCCAGCACTTCTTCTGGTTCTATTCGCACCCTGCCGTCTACATCATGATTCTGCCCGGCATGGCCATCATCAGCGAAATCATCCCCACCTTCTGCCGCAAAACCATCTTCGGCTACCGCGCCATCGCCTACTCCAGCGTCTCGCTAGCGCTGCTGAGCTTCATCGTGTGGGGCCATCACCTGTTCGTGGCCGGCGAAAGCGATCTGGCCAACGTAATCTTCTCCGCCCTTACCTTCTTGGTCGCCATCCCCTCCGGCGTCAAGATGTTCAACTGGCTTACCACCATGTATAAGGGCAACATCAGTTTCGAAACGCCCATGCTCTACGCCATGGCCTTCCTGTTCCTGTTCGCCATTGGCGGCCTGACCGGAATCTTCTTCGCGACGCTCGCTGTCGACATCCACCTCACCGACACTTACTTCGTCGTAGCCCACTTCCACTACGTAATGATGGGCGGCACCGTGATCGCTTTCCTCGGTGGCTTGCACTACTGGTGGCCCAAGATGACCGGCCGCATGTATTCGGAAAAGTGGGGACGCATCGCCTGCGCCCTGGTCTTCATCGGCTTTAACATGACCTTCGGCTCCCAGTTCATCATGGGCGGCCAGGGCATGCCCCGGCGCTATTTTAACTATCTTGACCAGTTCCAACCCATCCATGCCTTCTCCACCTACGGGAGCTGGGTGCTGGGCTCGGGCCTGTTCCTGACCGCGATCTACTTGCTGGCATCGCTCAAAGTCGGCAAGCTTGCGCCCGACAATCCCTGGGGCGGCACAACCCTTGAGTGGGAATCCTCCTCGCCTCCCGTGGTCCACAATTTTGAAGAACAGCCGGTTCTCGAACACGAACCGTATGACTACCGCCATAGGACGGTAACGCACGTATGAGCACAACCTCGGTTGATGTCCATCAAGACCCGCACGGTCACGGTGGTGAGCATGATCCGCATCACCAGCATCACTTCACCACCATGGAGCAGCAGTTCGATACCAGCAAGATTGGTATGTGGCTGTTCCTGGCAACCGAAGTCCTGACCTTCGGCGGCTTGTTCGCCGGCTTCGGTCTGATGCAGAACAGATATCCGCAAGAGTTCGTTGCAGCCCACGAAGAATTGAAGCGCTGGGCGGGCGCGACCAACACGGTAGTGCTGCTGGTATCCAGCTTCACGGCCGTCATGGCCGTGCTCATGGCGCGCACCAACCAAGGCAAGAAATGCGCGAGGTACCTGTGGATGACCGTCGGCTGCGCCGGTATCTTCATGTGCATCAAAGCCTATGAGTACACCACCGATTTTTCAGAAGGCCTGTTTCCCGGGAAGTTCTACAGCCATCACGGCGATCTGATCGTCGGCAGCCATGGCTACGCTACCTTCTTCAGCTTCTATTTCATGATGACCGGCCTCCACGGCCTGCACGTTCTGATCGGCATGGGCCTGATGAGCTGGCTGGCCATCCGCGCCAGACGCGGCGATTTCTCCGACAAATACTACACGCCCGTCGACTTGGTAGCCCTCTTCTGGCACTTGGTCGATTTGATCTGGATCTACCTCTTCCCGCTGTACTACTTAATCACATGAGCACGCACTACCGAACACGCCGAAAATCCGAAAGCCGAAACCCTCAAATACGTAGCCACGCTGTTTGTGCTTTTGATCCTCACGGGGATCACCGTGGGCGCATCCTACATCAATTTTGGCTCCGGCAACGTGGTGATCGCCCTCGCTATCGCCACCGTAAAAGCCACCATCGTCGGACTGATCTTCATGCACTTGCTGCATGACAAGCCAGTGAACGCAGTGATCGCCATCGCCGGCTTCGTGTTCCTCGGCATCTTCTTGATGTTCGACTTCATCGACGTCGACAGCCGCACCAACCCGCAGCCCATCAACCTGCACGCGCCCCCGGCTGCCACCGCGCCCGCCGCCGGAGCCCCCGCCGCTCCCGCGCCCGCCGCCGACCAAAGAAAAGAGTAGGCAATCATCCGCCCAGCCTCTACCGACGCCGACTTCGCGCAAGCCCGCGTCTTGTTTGAAGAATACGCCGCCGCGCTTTCCATCGATCTCTGTTTCCAAGGCTTCGCCCAAGAACTGGCGGCGCTTTCCAAAATGTATGGCCCACCCCGCGGCGCGCTCCTGTTAGCCGAAATCGACGCCGTTCCCGCCGGCTGCGTAGCGGTCCGCAATCTCGATCCCGCCACCTGCGAGTTAAAACGCCTCTACGTCCGCCCCCGGCATCGCGGCCACAATCTAGGACGCCGTCTAGCCGAATCCGCGCTCCAAACCGCCCGCGGCCTGGGCTACCAGCGCATCCGCCTGGACACGCTCCCCGAAATGCAGCCCGCCCAGCGCCTCTACGAATCTCTAGGCTTCCACGACATCCCTGCCTACTACGGCGAGCCCATCCCTGGCCAACGCTACATGGAAGCGTCGCTCAACTAAATGACAGAACCCCTCCACTCCGCCGAAGTCCGCGTCCTCGGAGCGCTGCTCGAAAAAGAAATCACCACCCCCGAATACTACCCGCTCACCGTCAACGCGCTGGTCAACGCCTGCAACCAAAAATCCAACCGCGACCCCGTCGTCAACTACACCGAAGAAGTAGTTCAACAGGCGCTAGCCCTCCTCCGCCATAAAGGCTTCGCCGTCCGCATCAGCGGCTCCGGCCACCGCGTGGAAAAATACGGCCACCTGCTAGGCGAAAAGTTAAACCTAGGCCGCCGTGAATCCGCCGTCCTCTGCATGCTGATGCTGCGCGGCCCCCAAACCGTAGGAGAACTCCGCGGCCGCACCGAGCGCATGTACGAGTTCACCGAACTAGCCGACGTCGAACATTGCCTGGAATCTCTATCCACCCGCGAGCCCGAGCCCCTGGTAGCCCCTATGCCCCGCGGCCGCTGGACCCATCTGCTAGGCGGCGTCCCCGATGCCTCCCAAGAACCGTCCGCCGAGCCCGCCCCGGCCAGCGACGTAGAAAACCGCCTGTCCGCCCTGGAACGCGAAGTAGCCGAATTGAAACAAACGTTAGAAAGCTTCCGCCGCCAATTCGAGTAAGATCGAAATTAATGACCCGGCCTCCAGTAAAAGTAAAACGCGTCGACGAGTGCGACTCCCTCAGCGACCTCATCATCCACTGCTTCCCCGCCTTCGGCGGCGCCTTCCTCCGCCGCATCTACACCATCCTCGACCACGCTATCGGCCAAGGCTGCCCTCTCACCATCGCCGTAGCCGGCCCCGTCACGGTCTCCGGCCAACACCAAGCCTGGCTAATCCCGCTACTAGAAACCGGCTGGGTAGCATATCTCTCGACCACCGACGCCGTCTGCTACCACGACGGCCACCGCTCCCTAGACGCCCACCGTGACCCCATCTTCGAAGTCCCCATCTGGGGCGACGACGGCGCCCTCCGCGATGAACGCACCATCCGCGTCACCGACATGGCCTTCGACGAAGACGTGCTCCTCGATCAGGACCGTTTCCTAACCGCCGTCCTCCGCCGCCCCGAGTTCCAGCGTCACCATGACCGGCACCGAACTCCGCCACCGCCTAGGAGCCTTCTACACCCACCAAGAACGCGCCAACCAAGTCCCCCACGGCCTGCTCTCGACGTGCCACCGCCTGGCCATCCCCGTCTTCGTAGGAGCCCCCGGCGACGGCAGCATTTTCCTGAATTCCATGAAGCTCTGGGCCATGAAGGAGGCGGGCCTAATCGACTCCTACAAGTTCAATCTCGACTTACACGCCGAAATTTACGAAGCGTGCGCCTACCATCGCTGGGGACTGTTCGACAACCCGCCCAATGCTCTAGCGACCCTGATGCTAGGGGGCGGCGTCCCCAAAAATTACAACCTCCAACCCGAACCCGCCCTAGGCCAGATCCTAGGAATCCCCAACGTCCGCGGCTACAACTTCGACGTGCAAATCGTCAGTGCCCCCGTAACCGACGGTTCCCTTTCCTCTTGCCCGCCCGGCGAAGCCGTAACCTGGGGCAAGGTAGACAAGGATACCTACCTGCAAGCCACCGAAAGCATGCAAGCCGATTACTCGACGCTGATGCCATTCCTGGTCAAGGCCCTCCTAGACAACCGCAAGCAATACGCCGCGAAAGCCGCCGAAATCGGCGAAGAAAAACTCTTCGAGCAGTTTCCACAGGCTCGCGGCTACCTCCGCCCCCGCCCCGGCTACCGCCTCTTCGACCAACGCGAAGAACTAGTCCGCCGACTCACCGAAGACGTCAAAGCAAATAAGGATTGGCTCCTAGAAACCCTGCAATATCCCCTGGCTACGCGATAGCGCGTTTACATACTTCCTTCCCCTCCAAGGGCAGCAAACCGTTAAAATGACAGGTTGGGAATCGGCTGACACAGTGGCGTGCCACTGGGAGGTTTGGTGACAACGAAGAAAAAGCGCCTCAACCGGCGGATCATCTTGCCGAAGCGATAGAAGAACTTCGGCGACTTCATGGTCTTGCATTGCGCGGCAAATTGAATGAGGCGGAGCTTTAGGTTGGTCTTTGCCACGCTTACCATCATCTGAACTTCTCTTGGCATATTAGGCATGTGCCAACTTCGCAATACGCAGCCACGACTAACAGCCACTTCAAGAGATGGGGAAAATATCCGACGAGGAATTGAAGAATAGTAGCTAAGAACGCACGCACGGCAGGTCCGGTACACTAGAGACATGGCGCAGATGAACACCTTCGATCGCATCACCGTCGAGCCCGGAAAGTGCGGCGGAAAGCCGTGTATCCGCGGCCTGCGCATCACCGTGCGCCGCGTTCTAGAACTTCTAGCAGCCCATCCCCATCGCGAAGACATTTTGAAAGAGTATCCCTTCTTGGAAGAAGAAGACCTCCAGCAAGCGCTCCGCTACGCAGCCGCCACTGTTGACGACGAAGTATCAGACCTGAACCGCGTCGCGTGATCCGAGTCCTGTTGGACCAAGGCTTGGCCCCACGCGCAGCCGCTTTGCTTCGTCTAGCAGGATGGGACGCCACACACGTCAGTGAGGTCGGTCTGGATCGCGCGGAAGACTCTGAAATTTTGGATTTCGCGCGACAAGAACGCCGGACGTGCATCACGCTCGATCACGATTTCCACCTTCACTTGGCACTATCGCGTGCGGGGGAACCATCAGTGGTCCGTCTGCGAGTGCAACGAGTGGCAGCCGAGGGTCAAGCTCAGCTAATCCGCTCGATTTACGAAGTCTGTGAGGAAGCAATTGCTGCGGGCGCCGCCGTCTCCGCTGATGAGACTTCGATCCGCGTCCGTCGCCTACCGTTGCGCTAAACCCTAAACCGCCGGCGCCATACTCCCCGCAATCAGCGCCACCAAATTCCACGCCACCACAATCGCAAACAAAATGTTAATCCGCGTCAACAACCGCTGCCGTCCGCACCGCCAGCAGTAAAACCCCAGCCCCAGCGCCAGCATCTTTAATCGCCAGCAACCCCCCCAGCGGATGCGACGAAAACCGCAACGCGAACGCACCATCGGGTTGCCCTCCTGAATCCCACGCAGCAGGAAAGCGAACGTCGTCAACAGGTCCAACATCTGTAAGTAGGAATACTGAATAAGCAGTTGATTCACGTAGGCGCCTCGGCTAGTAACCTTATTCAGTCTAGAGAGAACCCCTTAGCGAGTAAATAGTACTTTCGCCACAACTCCTCGTACTACAGCAACATCGCACTAAGGGAATCAAAGGTTTCCGCCGATAGTACCCTTGTGCCAGGCCTCCATTCCGCCAGCGCTTCGTATCTAGGTCTGCGCCTCGACGCCCTGCGCTCACACCAGAATTCCGACGGCGGCTGGGGCTATTTCCCCGGCAAAGCGTCCTGGCTGGAACCCACCGCCTACGCAGCCCTCGCTCTTACTGGCGACCCCGCAGGCGACCGCGCCTGGAAACTGCTCTCCTCCTGGCAACTCCCCGACGGAAGCTGGAAGCCATCGTCGCAAGTGGACGTCTCCAGTTGGGGAACCTCCCTCTGCGCCACCATCGCCATTGCCCGCAACGAGTGGGGGGAACCCCTACGCAGCGGCGTGAATTGGCTGGTCGGCACCACCGGAATCGAATCTAACTGGTTCAATATCGTAGTCTCGCGCATCGGCCTCGTGAAGCAGGAACGCAACATCAGCCTAAAAGCCTGGCCCTGGAAGCCCGGCAATTCCGGATGGGTCGAACCCACCGTGCACGCCCTCGTAGCCTTGAAACAAGCCTCAGCCCAACTCTCCACCCGCGACCTCCGCGATCGCATCCACCAGGGCGAAGCCCAATTAATGGACGTGCGCTCGCGCGATGGCGGATGGAATTATGGTAGCCCCGCCGCGCTAGGCGTCGACCTCCCCTCCTACCCCGAAACCACCGCCCTGGCGCTAGTAGCGTTACAAGGCCGCAGCGACCTAGGCAAAGCCTTCGACTTAGCTCAGCGCCAGATCGGCGAAACGCCGTCTCCGCTAGCCCGCGCCTGGCTGACCATCGCCATGCGCCTCCACGGCATCCAGCCCGCTGCAGAACTCACCGGCCCTCCGCCAGCCGATCTCATGATCACCGCGGTCGAAGCCCTGGCCGCCCCCGAAGGCCACTACCAACTCATGCACGACCGGAGCCGTCGCGTGACCGACAGCAATCGCAGAGAATTCCTGGCCGCAGCCGGCGCGGCGAGCGTAGCCGGATACGCCGGATTCAGCGGAGGCCGCCACATGCAACCTGAAACCAATTCCAAACTCCCGCTAGCAGGTCACACCTCGCCTGTAGCCGTAGTCAAAGCCGCTTCTTATTCCGTCGACCTGGCCGATGCCATGATGCGCGGCATCCTCGAATGCGGTCTAGATGTCACCGGCAAGCGCGTGCTTCTCAAACCGAACTTCGTGGAGTTCGACCCCTCGACCTGCATCAACACTGACGTAGCCGTAGTAGCCACCGCCCTAGAAGTATTCCGCTCCCTAGGCGCAGCCGAAGTGAAGATCGGTGAAGGCCCCGGCCACCGCCGCGATACTTTCGCCATCGCCGAACTCACCCGCTACCGCTCCGAAATCCCCAAGTTCGACGACGTGTTCGTCGATCTCAACCGCGACGATGTAAGCCCCATCGAAAACTTCGCCGATCGCAAAACGTTCTACTTTCCCAACTCCGTTCTCTCCGCCGATCTAATCGTCTCGCTAGCGAAAATGAAAACCCACCACTGGGCTGGCGCGACCCTCTCCATGAAAAACTTCTTCGGGCTGGTTCCCGGATCCATCTACGGATGGCCGAAAAACGAACTCCACTACATCGGCATTAACAATTCGATTCTCGAACTCACCCGCGTCTTCGGTCAAAAAAGCTTTGCGCTAGTAGACGGCATCGTAGGCATGGAAGGCAACGGCCCCATCCAAGGAACTCCGAAGAAGGCCGGCGTGCTAGTAATGGGCTCAGATTTGGCGGCCGTCGACGCCACCTGCTGCCGCATCATGGGCATCGACCCCACCCGCGTAGAATACTTGCAGAAGGCAGCCGACCGCCTAGGCGTAATCGACCCCACCCGCATAGAACAACGCGGCGAACAAATAGCCGGACTCCGCACCAACTTCGAGCTGATAAAAGAATACACTCAACTCCGCCTGGCCTAACACTCCGCGATTCAACCACATCCCGTTTCAACCTTTCCTCAACCCACACCGCCCCGTGCATACTGAATCCGTAGTACAGCCTGCGCAGGCTAATCGTCGTAGTTAAGTTGGAATCCGCGCCCGTTGCGAAAGCGACGGGCTAGCCGTCCTGGAAACATTGTGGAGAGGGCGGGACAGGAGAGAATCGATTCTCTGGTGATCGTTAAAAGTTGCCGCGGGAGGAAATGGGAGAGAGCAGAAAACTGGTTCATTCAGTCACTTTTCAAAGACCAGCAAGCCGTCCATGACCTCTACCACTCCGGTGGACTGCGCAAGCAGTCCACCGCGAGACGATTCGAATTTCAAAGTAAGCACAGCCGAAGTGTATGCTGAAATATGCGCAAACCCGTCCTGGCCGGCAATTGGAAGATGTATAAGACCGCCGCGGAAACCTCCGCCTTTTTCGAATCCTTCGCCCCCCTAGTCTCAAAATCCACCCATGCCGAAATCGTAATCTGCCCGCCCTTCGTGAATCTCCCCGCAGCCGTCGAGGCCGCCAAAGGCACCAAGATTGAAATCGGTGGCCAAGACCTGTTCTGGCTCCGCGAAGGCGCCTACACCGGCGAAATCTCCGCCCCCATGTTGACCTCCGTCGGCTGCCGCTGGGTAATCATCGGCCACAGCGAACGCCGCCAATACTTCCACGAAACCGACGAAACGGTACTCAAGAAAACCCAAGCCGCCCTAGCCGCCGGCCTAACGCCCATCGTCTGCGTAGGCGAGCGCCTGGAAGAACGCGAATCCGGCGCCACCGAATCCGTGTTACGCACCCAATGCTCAGGCGGCATCGCCGGCCTGACGCCCGAAGAATTCGCTCGCATTGTGATCGCCTACGAACCGGTGTGGGCCATCGGCACCGGCAAAACCGCCACCCCCGAAATCGCCGCCCACGCCCACCGCGTCCTGCGCGTCGAGCTGGCCACTCACTTCGGCGAAGCCGCCGCGTCATCCCGCATCTTGTACGGAGGAAGCGTCAAACCCGACAACGTGAAAGCCCTAATGGCACAAGAAGAAATCGACGGCGCGCTGGTCGGCGGAGCCAGCCTCGACCCCGCATCCTTCGCCGCCATCGTCAATTTTTAGTTATTGCGGAAGCAGCGGCACTTCGTAGTAGAAATAATCCTGCCCGGTGCTGGCGTCGCGAATTCCCGTCAAATACAGGCGCGATCCCGGCTCATGCTCCGCCTCGAAATAGAAAAAGCCGTAAACCCGCTCGCCCACCGGCAACAACTTCGCGACGAACGCCCGCCCCTCGATCTCCCAAACATTCAGCGGCCCGCCTTTCGCCCTGCGTCGGAAAAGGGATCGGCAGCGGCCTGCCCCCAGCGATTCTGGGCGGCTTGGTCACCCCGCGCAAATGCTGCACCTCATCCACCGAAAGCGCCGCGCACATGCTTGTTATCGGCCGTCACGAACTCCGCCGCCAAATCCAGCCGCAGCGCCTTGCCGGTTTCGTTTTCGAGAATCACCAGCACCGGCAGCACCCCGTATTTATTGGGATTCAGCTTGCCGAAAGCCGTGGCCGTCTCCGCATCGCTCAAATAAGGAACCGCCGCGATAGTGATTTTATCCAGCGTCTGATGCGACGCGAACGACGCCGCCGGCCCCGGCGCAAAGCGCGGCTTGTCCTTGTCGGCAGCCAGCGCCGTCGCTATACTCAAAAGAACGAAACCCGTCACGCGTCTCATATATTTCCTGTACCAGCTCCTGCAGATCGCCCTCACGCCCGCGATCGCCCTGTATTTACTTTACCGGGGATTGCGCGACCGCAGGTACTTCGCCCACATCGGCGAGCGCCTGGGCCTTTTGCCGCACTCCCTTCAAACGACGGGCAGCGGAGCCATCTGGTTCCACGCAGTTTCCGTCGGCGAAATACTTTCGCTCGTCGAACTGCTGCGCCGCCTCCGCGCCGAACGCCCGTCGGTGCAATTATTCGTCTCGACAACCACGCTAGCGGGACGCGCCACCGCCGAACAAAAGCTTGCAGGCTTAGCCGACGGCGTGTTCTTCGCTCCCTTTGATTACCGCTCCACCGTCCGCCGCGTCCTGCGCCAACTGCGCCCGTCGCTAGTGGTCGTTCTCGAAACCGAAATCTGGCCCAACCTTTACCGCGAAGCCAAACGCTCCGGCGCGTCCTTGCTGATCGTGAACGGACGCATCTCCGACCGCGCCCTGCCGCGCTACCAGCGCTGGAGCTGGTTCTTCCGTCACGTTCTTGCAGCAGCCGGACGAGATTCTGGTGCAAACCGAAGAAGATCGGCCCGCCGCTACGCTGATCGCCGGAGCGCCGTCCGGACAAGTCACGAGTCGGCGGGAACTTGAAATACGATTTCAATCCCCCCGCGTCGCAGCGCCAGCGTCTTCATCGATGAAATCAACCCCGAACAAGTGTGGATCGCCGCCAGCACCATGCCTCCCGCAGCCGCCGGCGACATCGACGAAGACGACGCCGTTATCGAAGCTTTTCAGGAACTCGCCGCGACGCATCCGCGGATTGCTGCTTGATTCTAGCCCCGCGCAAGCCCGAACGCTTCGCCATCGTCGCCGAAAAACTCGCAGCGCGCCGGCGTACCGTTCACCCGCCGCACTGCGTTCGCGCCGCTGCCGCTGCCCAGCGTTCTCCTGCTCGATACCATTGGCGAACTTGCCGGGCTCTTCGAAAAAGCCGGAGCGGTTTTCATGGGAGGAACGCTGGCGCAGCGCGGCGGCCACAACATTCTGGAGCCCGCCTACTTCGGCAAGCCCATCATCGTCGGCCCGCACATGGAAAACTTCGCCGCGATCGCCAAAGAATTTCATGACGCAGGCGCGCTAGCCCTCATCCACAACCCCGCTGAGCTTGCGCCGGCGGTCAGCAAACTTCTTGCGGACGGTTCCGCTCTCGGCCAGCGCGCCCGCGACCTCGCGCAAGCCAAGCGCGGCGTGACCAAGCGCATCGCAGCCAAAATCTGGGATGCATTTTCCGAAGGCGTTCCGAGCCCGCTTCCGAAACTCCCCGCGCGCCTGGTTCTGACGCCGCTTTCCTGGATCTGGCGTCTCGGCCACCGCGCCAACGTCGCGCTGATTCTTTCCGCGCAGCGCTCGCTCAAAACCCCCGTGATCAGCGTCGGCGGACTCACCATGGGCGGCGTCGGAAAATCGCCCATGGTCGCGCATCTGGCGGTCCGCTTCCAGCAAGCCGGCCGCAACCCCGCCATTCTCACGCGCGGCTACAAACGCAAATCGGCCGAGCCGCTGGTTCTGGTGCGCCGCGGCGAGCACGCCAGCTTGGATCTAACCGGCGACGAAGCGCAAATATTTCTGCGCGAAGGCGCCGCTCACATCGGCATCGGCGGCCATCGTTACGCGGTCGGCCTGCAAATGGAAAAACACTTCGCGCCCGGCGTATTCCTGCTCGACGACGGCTTTCAGCACCGCAAACTTGCGCCGCCAGCACGACATCGTTTTGATCGACGGCCTAAATCCCTTCGGCGGCGGCGTCTTTCCCCTGGGCCGCAGCCGCGAACCTGCCGAAGGCCTTGGCTCGCGCCACCGCCATTGTCGTTTCGCGCGCCGAGCCCGGCCATCACAACACCGGCCTCGAACGCCAGCTCCGCCGATACAACCGCACCGCGCCGATCTTCCGCTGCCGCGTGATCCCGCGCGAATGGGTGGACGTTCATTCGACGCTCGCGGTACCTGTCGCGCAACCAGGGTTTACAAAGGTGGCTGCCTTTTGCGGACTGGGCAATCCACGCTCGTTTTGGAGTACGCTCGAAGAATTGAAATTGGACTTGGTGTTTCACTGGGCATTCGGCGATCATCATTCTTATTCGCCCACCGAACTGCAGCGCGTCCTGGCGCAGGCGAAGAATTGCGGCGCGGAAGCCATTGTCACCACCGAAAAGGACGCTTTGAATCTGTGTGACGGCGCATCTGAAATCATGGCGCCGCTGAAACTTTACTGGTTGAAAATCGGCATCGAAATCGAAAGAGAAGAAGAGTTGCTGCAACAGATCGGACTGCGGACGGAAGCATGAAGACCGCGATTTTCGGTGGAACTTTCGATCCCATCCATTCCGCCCATCTGGAAATGGCGCGCCAGGCCGCGGATCAGTTTGCGCTCGATCGCGTGCTCTTCATCCCCGCCGGCAATCCGCCGCACAAGCACGCCGATACGCCGTTCGAGCACCGCTACCGCATGGTGGAACTGGCCTGCGCAGCCGACCCGCGCTTCGTCGCATCGCGGCTCGAAGAGGGCGAGCGGAAAGAGCTACTCGATTGACACCATCGAGCGCGTGAAGGCCGCATAACGGCGATGTGTTTTTCATCATTGGCGCCGATGCGTTCGCGGAAATCGAAACCTGGCATCGCTGGCAAGACGTGATCCGCGCCGTGGAATTTATCGTAGCGGCGCGGCCGGGTCATCAGATTGTGAGGCCGCCGGGCGCGCGCGTGCATCGCTTGGAAACGGTGGAACTGCCGGTTTCGTCTTCGGAAATCCGCGATGCCCTGGCGCGCGGAGAAACGCCGCCCGAACTGCCAGGCCGGCGGTCGCCGGATTACATCCGCGCCAACGGTTTGTATCAGTGATCGCGAGCGGTGACCAGATCCGTCACCGCCGTCAACGCCCGTCTGATAAGGCGATGCCGGGAACTCGCCGATGATGGCGCGAGCTTTTTCGGTAAACGCCTGCGCCCGTTCCTGCGCGCGTTCGATCCCTTGATGGCGGTGCAGAATGTTCAGAATCTTGCTGAACGGAACTTGATCGTAGTTGCCGTCGGCTAAGCACGGTTTCAACCAGCTTGCGCTCTTCGGTGTCGGCGGTTTCGAGCGCGTAGATCAGCGGCAGCGTGACTTTGCCTTCGCGCAGATCGTTGCCGACCGGCTTGCCGAGAATCTTTTCGCGCGAGGTGAAATCCAGAATGTCGTCGACCAATTGGAACGCGATGCCCAGGTTCCAGGCGTAATCCGCCAGGCGCGTTTCGACGTCCTCGCCCGCCGCCGCGCTGATCGCGCCTAAACGCGCGCAGGCCGAAAACAAGCTGGCGGTTTTGCGGTCGATCAGTTCGAAATAATCGGCTTCGCTGATGGCGATTTTGCCGATGCGTTCGAGTTGCAGCAGTTCGCCTTCGACCATCATTTGCGTCAAGCTGATCAGCAGATCGAGCGTCGGAAAATTGCGCTCGCGGACGGCCACCTGGAACGCCTGCATGTAAAGCCAATCGCCCGCCAGCACCGACGTGTGATTGCCCCACACCACGTTGATCGACGGCCGGCCGCGGCGGGTTTTAGCGAGATCGATCACGTCGTCGTGCACCAGCGTGGCGGTGTGAATCATTTCCACCACCGCGGCCATGCGGATCAGCATGGGATTCGCGTCGCCCAGCATGCGTCCGGAAAGCAGCACCAACATGGGCCGCAGGCGCTTGCCGCCGCCCGATTGCAGATATTGATTGATGTAATTGATGGCTTCGACGGAAGCCACCGATTCGAGGCCGATTTCGCGCTCGACTTTTTCGAGGTCCGCGCGCACCAGATCGAATATTTCGAGAGCGGAGAGAGTTTGGCCGATCTTGCCGAATGCCATGAGGATCTTTCAGTCTAACGCCAAACGCCGCCAATTGTCCGCTGTGGTTTGGGCGATCTCGTCCGCTGTGACGCCGCGCAACTCGGCCAGTTTGCGTGCGGTTTCGACGACGTAAGCCGGTTCGTTGCGCTTGCCGCGCTTGGGGACCGGAGCGAGAAACGGGGCGTCGGTTTCGATCAAGAGGCGATCGGACGGCGTGATGCGCGCGGCTTCTTGAATGGCAGCGGCTTTCGGAAACGTGACAATGCCGGCGAAGCTGATGTGGAAATCGATCGCCAGCGCTTGCTCGGCTTCGCGCGGGCCTTCTGAAAAACAGTGGATGATTCCGCCCAGCCCGCTGGGGGCCCAGTGTTCGCGCAGCAACGTAATCGTGTCATCCCAGGCGGAGCGCGTATGAATCACGATGGGTTTCCGCGCGTCGCGGGCGATGCGCATTTGCTCGACGAAAACATCGCGCTGGACGTCGCGCGGCGAGTGGTCGTAGTGAAAATCCAAGTCCGATCTCGCCGACGGCGATGACTTTCGGGTGCGCGGTGAGTTCGCTCAAGCGCTCGGTAAGTTTCGGCGTTGGCATTCGCGGCGTCGTGCGGATGAACGCCGATGGTGGCGTATATAAATGGATAACGGTCGGCCAGGCGCATGCCGGCTTCGAGATCCGGAGGGCCGTCGCCGGAGCCGATGGCGACCATGGTTTCGACGCCAGCGGCTAGCGCGCGTTCGATCACGGCTTCGCGGTCGTCGTTAAATTGTTCGCTATCCAGATGGCAATGCGAATCGATCATTTCAGGCGAGCGCCAATGGGTACGTCTTCTAGGAAGCTCGCCAGCACCGGAACGTCGCCCTCGCGCGAGGCGGCTACGATCATGCCTTGCGATTCGATGCCGCGCAGTTTGCGGGGAGCGAGGTTGGCGACGATCACGACTTTGCGTCCGACGAGCGCTTCCGGTTTGTAAGCGCCGGCGATGCCGGCCATGATGCTGCGCGGCGCGGGTTCGCCGATGTCGACGTGCAAGTGCAGCAATTTGTCGGAGCCTTTGACGCGCCGCGGCGTCCAATACGATGCCGACGCGCAAGTCGACTTTAGCGAAGTCGTCGATGGTGATTTGCGGCGAGCCGGACGCAGCCGCGGCCGGCGGCTCCGGTTTCTTGCCCAGCAATTCCGACTGCCGCGCGACTTCTTTGCTTTCGAGGTCCACCATTTGTTCGATGGCAGCTTTCACGTCGGCGCGCGGAAATACCGTGGCCACCGCTCCCAGCGCTTGGTTGCCTTGCAGATGTCCCCAATGGAGGTCCACCGTTTTGACGAGATCGATAGGCGTGGTGAAGCCCAACTGCGCCCAGATTTTCGCGGCCGATTCGGGAAGTATCGGCGCGAGCAATGCCGTGACGATGCGCAGGGCTTCGGCGGCGGTGTAGAGAACTTCGTCCAGGCGCTTGGCGTCGGCGTCGCCCCCTTTGGCCAGCTTCCAGGGCGCTTGTTCGACGATGTATTTGTCGACGGCTCCGATCAAAGACCAAACACTTTCGAGAGCCTTTGAAAATTCAAAGCGGTCGAGCGATTCCATGGCGATCGCGGTGATTTCCTGGGCGCTTTGCGCGATCTGCTGGTTGCCGTCGCACACCGGAATCACGCCGCCACGATATTGATTGACCATCGCCAGCGTGCGGCTGGCGAGGTTGCCGAGGCCGTTGGCGAGATCGGAATTATAGCGGCCGACCAGCGCGTCGTAGCTGAAGCTGCCATCCTGCCCGAAGACCACTTCGCGCAGCAGGAAATAGCGCAGCGCGTCGGTTCCGAGCACTTTGTGGATGGGCGTGGCGCGCACGATGTTGCCGCGCGATTTGCTCATCTTGTCGTTCTCAAACAGCAGCCAGCCGTGGGCGAAGATGCGTTTCGGCAAAGGCAAGCCGGCGGCCATCAGGAACGCGGGCCAATAAATGGCGTGAAAGCGCACGATTTCTTTGCCGATCAAATGCAGGTCCGCAGGCCACAGATCTTCGCCGGCGACGGCGCTCATGTAAGTGGTGAGCGCATCGAACCAGACGTAGAAAACGTGCTTTTCATCGTTAGGGACGGGGATGCCCCACTTAATCGAGGTGCGGCTGATGGATAAATCCGACAGGCCTTTTTTGACGAAGGCGAGCACTTCGTTGCGCTTGGTTTCGGGGAGAATGAAGTCGGGTTGTTTCTCGTAAAGATCCAGCAGTTTTTGTTGGAAGGCGGAGAGTTTGAAGTAATAGTTTTCTTCGGAGACGGTTTCGGTGGGGCGCCCGCATTCCGGGCACGGGTCGCCGGGTTTGGCGTCGTTGACGTAGAGCTCGTCGAACACGCAATATTGGCCGGTATAACTGCCTTTATAGATGTAGCCGTTGTCGAGGCAGCGGCGGAATAAATCCTGCACTTGGATGGCGTGTTTGGCGGCGGTGGTGCGTTGAAAACGGTCGATGCTGAGGCCCAGGATTTCCCATTGGCGCTGGAACTCGGCGGAAATGATGTCAGTAAATTCCTGCGGTGTTTTGCCGGCGGCCGCGGCGGCGCGCTCGATCTTCTGGCCGTGCTCATCGGTGCCGGTGGCGAGGACAACGTCGTAACCTTGCATGCGCTTCCAGCGCTTAATGGTATCGGCGGCAATGGTTGTGTAGGCGTGGCCGATGTGCGGCGCGGCGTTTACGTAATAGATCGGAGTGGTGAGGTAATATTTCATTTCCTGACTTTCAAATAAGCTTCTTGCGCGGCTGCGATGATTTTGGGCAGCGGCGTTCCGGTTTGGATCGCTAGGGCGCGGCAATCCTCGTACTCGGGAGTTGCGGCGCCGTGGCCGGAAACTTTCATTCTAACTTTGCCATGGGGTGTTTCGACTTCGACGATGCGGCGCTCTTCGACACGGCGCTCGGCGGGGTAAATGCGCAGGCCTAGCGTGGACGTTTCGGCAAAGATGATGTCGGCGAGTTGTTCTTGATGTTCTGGTTTTGCGATGACGCGGAGCAAGGCGCCGGGGCGGTTCTTTTTCATTTGTAACGGAGAAAACGAAGCGTCGAGGGCGCCGGCTTCGAGCAAACGTTCCAGCGCGTAGCCGAGAACTTGCGGGCTGGAATCGTCGATGTTGGCTTCGATGACGCTGACCAGCGTGGCTTCGGTGGCGGTGGTGCGGTCGCCTACCAGGACGCGAAGGACGTTGGGTTGATCCTTAAAATCTCGGTCGCCGGCGCCGTAGCCGATGCTCGAAATGCTCATGGCGGGAAGCGCGCCGAAGTGCGCGGAGAGCGTGGCGACGAGGGCGGCTCCGGTAGGCGTGGTGAGTTCGACGGCGGGACCGCGGGCGTAAATGGGTTTGCCTTCTAGAAGAGTTGCGGTGGCGGGGGCGGGGACGGGGAGCAGGCCGTGTTCGGTGTTGACGGTGCCGCTGCCGACGTTGATGGCTGAGGTGTGGATTTCGCCGATGTCGAGAAGGTCGAGCGCTACGCAGGCGCCTACGATGTCGGCAATGGAATCGACGGCGCCTACTTCGTGGAAGTGAACTTTTTCGACGGGGACGCCGTGGACGCGGGCTTCGGCTTCGCCTAAGCGCCGAAACACATCGGAGGCGTTTTGTTTGGCGCGATCGGTTAGCGGGGCTTTGTCGATCACGCCGAGAATGTGGTTCAGATGGCGATGGATTGGGGGCTTCGCTGGGGGACGATTACGCGGAATTTGGAGGCGGTTACGCCGCCGCGGCGGGTCTTGGCGATTTCAAACTTAGCCCCGGTCGCGAGCGTGTCTGAACGCTTCGATCAGGGCTGCGGCGGGGGCTCCGGCGTCTAGCAATGCGCCGACGGTCATGTCGCCGCTGATGCCGGAAAATGCGTCGAGATAGGCAATTCTCACTCTTTGATTATAGGGGGGGAGGGCTAGTATGCTTTGATGGTATCTGTGCAGGCGGAGAATGGTAAATGGCTAAGAAGGCGGGCGGAAAAATCGCATCGGCGCGAGTGACTCGCAAGGCGGCGGCGCTGGGTGCGGGGTCTGCTTTCCCGATTGTTGGGGTGGGGGCTTCGGCGGGAGGGCTGGAGGCGTTCACGCAATTGCTGGAGCATTTGCCGGCTGACCAGCGGGATGGCTTACGTGTTGATTCAGCATTTGGATCCTACGCATGCCAGCCAGCTTCCTGAAATACTGGCGCGGAAATCGGCGATGCCGGTTACGGAGATTCGCGGGGAGACGCGCGTCGAAGCGAATCATGTTTACGTCATTTCGGCTAGCGAGAATCTGCGGATTGAAAAAGGGGTTTTGCATCCGGTCGCGCGGCATGTCGAGGCGCGCGTTCGCGAATATGGTGATCGACGATTTCTTTGAATCGCTGGCGCTGGATCGCGGCAACCTGGCGTTCGGGGTTGTGTTGTCGGGGACGGCTTCGGACGGGACGATTGGGCTGCGGGCTATCAAGTCCGAGGGCGGGATTACTTTTGCGCAGGACCCGAGCGGCGCGAAGTTTGACGGGATGCCGAGCAGCGCGATCGCGGCGGGGACGGTCGATTTCGTGCTACCGCCGGAGGGGATCGCGAAGCAACTGCTGGCACTGGCGGGGCATCCGTACTTGAATCACCGTGGGGAGAACGCGGCGGAGGCGGAGAAGGTTGCGGCGGATGGGGATCTGAATCCGATTTTTGGAGTGCTGCGAGCGGCTACTGGGATCGATTTCACTTACTACAAGCACAACACGATTTTGCGGCGCATTGAACGGCGGATGGCGCTGCACGGCATCGATAATCTGAAGGAGTATTCGCGGAAGCTGCGGCACGATCGCGGAGAAGCTAAAATTCTTGCGCAGGAATTTCTCATTAACGTCACGGCGTTTTTTCGGGAGCCGGAAACCTACCGGATTTTGCACGAGGTGGTTTTTCCCGCGTTGATCAAGGGGCGGGCGGCGGACGAACCGATTCGCATCTGGATTCCGGGGTGCTCGACGGGCGAGGAAGCGTACTCGCTGGCGATGGCGTTAACGGAGTTTCTGGAGGAGAACGATGCGGTGTTCGGCATCCAGATTTTCGCCACGGATTTGAGCGATCCGGTGATTGAGCGGGCGCGGTCCGGGATTTACCTGGAGAATGCGCTGGGTGGGGTTTCGGCGGAGCGGCTGCGGAGGTTTTTTGTGAAGCGGGACCGGATATATCAGGTGAGTCCGGCGATTCGCAGCTTGTGTGTTTTTGCGCGGCAGAATCTGACGAAAGATCCGCCGTTTTCGAAGATCGATTTGATTAGTTGCTGCAATTTGCTGATCTATCTGGGACCGGTGCTGCAGAAGAAAGTCATCTCACTGTTCGATTATGCCTTAAAACCCGGTGGATTTCTGGTGCTGGGGACATCGGAATCGGTGGGAACGTATTCGGACTCGTTTGAGATGGTCGACCGCAAGCAGCGCATTTATTCCAAGAAGAAAAACTCGGCGCATCATTCGTGGGAGGAGATTTCGGCGGGAACACGGGACTGGGATTGAATGTGCCGCAGAGCGCGGCGGCCGAGAACTCGAGTCCGCTGAAAAATATTCAAAAGTTTGTCGACCGGATGCTGCTGGCGGAGTACGCACCGGCGGGGGTGATTGTCGACGATGGGCTGCATGTGTTGCAGGTGCGCGGGGAGACCAGCCATTATCTGCAGATTCCTCCGGGGGAGCCGACTACGGATTTGACGCGGATGGTGCGGCCGGGATTGCTGGCGGCGCTGCGGTCGGCTATTCGCAAGGCTCGCCAACAAGGGATTCAGGTGAAGGAGACAGGGCTGCGAGTGCAGGGGACGGGCGGCGAGGCGCGGAATGTGGATTTACGGGTTTCGCCGATTCGCGATCCGAATAGCAAGGAGCCGTGTTTCCTGATTTTGTTCGATGACGTGGCGCGGCGTAAAACGCCGGTGGTGAAGAAAGCGGTGAAGGCACCGAAGCGGGCGGCCGAGGAAGTGGCGCGGCTGGAGGAAGAGCTGCGAGCCACGCGGGATTATTTGCAATCGATTATCGAATCGCAGGAGGCGGCGGCGGAGGAGTTGCGGTCAGCCAACGAAGAAGCGCAGGCGACTAATGAAGAGTTGGATACGGCTAAGGAAGAGTTGCAGGCGTCGAACGAAGAATTGAATACCGTCAACGATGAATTGCGGGCGCGGAACCTGGAGCAGAGCACGCTGAACAGCGACCTGCGGAAACTGCTGGGTAGTATCAATGTTCCGCTGGTAATGGTGGGGAAAGATTTGCTGATCCGCTGGTTCACGCCGGCGATGGAGCCGCTACTGAATCTGCTGCCGACGGATCAGGGAAGGCCGATTACCGATTTGCACTCCGGAAGGATTCCGAATTTCCGCGAGATGCTGGTGGCGGCGCTGGGCGGAGTGGAAAACCAGAGCCTTGAGATTGAGAGTCCGACGGGGCGCTGGCTATCGCTGCGCATTTTGCCTTACCGGGGGACGGATCATTCGGTGGAAGGCGCGATCGCTACGCTGGTCGACATCGACGATTTAAAGCGGGCGCGGGATTTGGCGGAAGCGGTGGTGAGCGTGGTGCGGGAGCCGCTGATTGTGCTGGATGCGGGGCTGCGGGTGCGGACGGCGAATCCGTCGTTCTATTCCATGTTTCAAGTGGAAAGCCGGGACACCGAGGGGCGCTTGATTTACGAAATCGGGGAAGGGCAATGGAACATTCCGCGATTGCGCCAATTATTGGAAGATGTCTTACCGAAGCGGAGTTGGATGCGGGATTACGAAGTGGAGCAGGATTACAAGGGCGTCGGTGTGAAAAAATTGCTGCTGCATGCACGCGAGATCCGGCAGGGGAATGACGAGCGGATGATTCTGCTAGCGATCGACGATGTGACCGCGAAGAGCACTGCGAAGAGTGGCTGAAGAGCACCAGTTCGGTGGTTTGCGGCCGGGAGCAGCGCCGTGAGCAGCGTGCAGAATCAGTGGGTTAATGCTGGCAAATTAAGTGCACAGAGGGGGAGCCGGGGAAAGGGTGCACTCCATATGATGCGGCTGATTTCGAAACCCATGATGCGAACGACATTGACGGTGCTGTGTATCGTAACAGTTCCCGGCGCGAGTTCAGTGGCGATGGCGCAATCTTTTCCGCAAGCGCAAGGGGATGCGCAGGCGCCGCTTTTGACGCCGCAGCAATTGGACAGACTGGTAGCTCCGATTGCGCTCTATCCCGATCCACTGCTGAGCCAAGTTCTGGCGGCTAGCACGTATCCTTTGGAAATTGCCGAGGCGCAGCAGTGGCTGCAGCAGAACCGGAATCTGTCGAGCCAGCAATCGGTGGAAGCGGCCAAGCAGCAGAATTGGGACCCGAGTGTGCAACTGCTGGTGGCGTTTCCGGAGGTAATGGCGCTGGTGACGCGCGATATTCGCTGGACGACCGATCTGGGCAATGCGTTTCTGGCGCAGCAGGCGGATGTGATGGATGCGATTCAGAGGCTGCGCTCGGAAGCGAGTAACAACGGGCGTTTGCGAAGCACGCCGCAGCAGGTGGTGAGCACGCAAGCGCAAAACGATGAATCGGCGATTCAGATTCAGCCGGCGAATCCGCAGGTGATATATCCGCCGGTTTATAATCCGGCTTCCGTTTGGGGGCCGCAGGTAGCGGGGGCGTACCCGGCGCTTTCGTATCCGCCGGGTTATTACGGGCCGCCGGGGGATTACGGAGCGGGATTTGGATCGGGCGTCGATATCGGCGGATTGTTCTCGGGAATATTGAGCGCGGCGGGAACGATTGGATCGGGGCTACTGGGGTCGGGACTGGGGTTCGGCGTTTGGGGATGGGTGCTGAACTGGTTTACGCACAGCCTGTTTCTCAACGGGTCGTTTTTTAGCGGACTGGGCTATCACAACTACGGCGGCGGTTTTGTGGGAGGCGGCGGGTTTGGTGGAAGGGCGGTATGGGCTCACAATCCCGCGCACCGGTTGGGCGTGCCGTATTCGCATGGATTTGTTGCTGCGCGCTATCGGGGCGGGGATTTCGGGGGGCGGTCTGGGTCTTGGGGGTCGAGTTCCGGACGCAGCGGTTCCTGGCATTCCGGTGGCGAGAGTTTCGCGCGGCTGGGTTCCGATGGTTGGCATCGGCCTGGGTTGAGTGGGGCATCCACAGGAGCGTACCGGTCAGGGTTTGCGTCGAATGGCGGGGGCTCGCGCGAGAACTATCGGGGCTCGGCGATGGCGTCGAACTTCAGGGGCCCGGCTGGGGTTGAGAGAGCGCCGCAGCGGGCGGGTTCGGAGCACTTCAATTTCAGGAATTCTTCGGGGCCGCAAAATTTTTCTGTGCCGCGCGGGTCGTCGTCACGCTCTTCAGCCCGGGGTTTTTCAGCGCCGCGCGAATCGCCGCACTTCGCCGCTCCGCATTCTTCGGCTCCGCATTTCTCGGCGCCGCATGGATCATCTCATTCAGGGGGTGGGCATTCCGGGGGCAGGCATTCGGGCAAGGGTTCTCACAAGCACTAAAAGCGAAGGGGATCGCGAGCGAGCGCTGCGATCCCCGGATGACTTCTCGAAAAGCTTAGAGCTTGCGCGCGCTGCGGCGGCGCGCTGCGATACCGAGGGCGGAGAGGCCCGCGAACAGCATGCCGTAAGTGGACGGTTCCGGCACGGTGGAGGCCAGAATCGTTTGGTTATCGGATTCAAAACCGGTGCCGGTGCCGCTGTTGTGAAAGACCACGGATGTGAAGGTGGTGCCGGAAGTCCCGAAGATGTTCAGGAACAAGAAGTCCTCACTGGAGTCCTGACCGTTGCTGGGGTTGCCTTTGTAGAGGGACGAAAGGCTGCTGAAGGTGGATGCATTGAAGGTCATCAGCGCAGTAGACCCGTTGTAGATGGTCAGACTATTCTCGGAGTCCAGGGCATTCCAATATAAACCGAAGTAGGTCTGGGCGCTATTGAAAGTGAGGGTGTAGCTGGTATGGCCGCTTTGCGCGCCGACCGAAAGATAATTGGTGCCGTCGCCGCTATAAGCGTCGGGCGCGACGATGGAGCCACCCGAGGAATAGGTGCCGATTGAGGTGGCGCCACTAAAAGCTCCGGTGGGTAAGGCGTTGAAATTCACGATATTTGTGGCATTCGCCACGCCGATAGGGTAACGCCGGGCGCTTCTTCATTGTAAATGACGCCGGCGGACATGATGGAGACGCTGGCTGTCAGCAGCGCGCCCAGTAAAAACTTTCGCATTATAAGTGATCCTCCGAAATCGAGCCGGGATTTTAGGGAACTCCCGTACACGCCCAATACTAACGGGAAAACCGTGCCTTTTGAACCCAATCAAACGGGTATAAGTACCAGTACACGACGTATTTAGATCCAGTTCTTTCGTAATAGCCAGACTTTGATGAGCTGTGTAAGGACCACGTAGCTGAGCAGGGTCAGGGCGAGGATGGGCCAGTAGAGCGGAGGCAGGTGGGCGAGGCCCAGCGCGGACGCAAGAGGGGAATAGGGCAGCCACATTCCGAAGGCCATGATGGAGAGCGTGGTGGCGGTAAGGGGCCAACTCGCGCGGCTTTGCAGGAAGGGGATTTTGTTGGTGCGGATGACGTGGATGATGAGGGTTTGGGTCATGAGCGATTCGACGAACCAGCCGGTTTGAAATACGCTGGCGCGGGCGGGGTCCCAACAATTGAAGACCCAGAGCATGACGAAGAAAGTAGTGTAGTCGAAGATGGAGCTGATGGGGCCGATGAACAGGATGAAACGTTTGATTTCGTCGATGTTCCAGGGGCGCGGGTGGGCCACTTGTTCGGCATCGACGGCGTCGGCGGGGATGGGGATTTGCGAGAAATCGTAGAGCAGGTTGTTGGTTAGGACTTGAATGGGCGCCATGGGAATGTACGGGAGGAAGGCGCTGGCTCCGAGGACGCTGAACATGTTGCCGAAGTTGGAGCTGGCGCCCATGCGGATGTACTTGAGGATGTTGGCGAAGACTTTGCGGCCTTCGATGACGCCTTCCTCGAGGACCATGAGATCTTTTTCGAGGAGGATGAGGTCGGCGGATTCTTTAGCGATGTCGGTGGCGGTGTCTACGGAGATGCCGATGTCGGCGGCGCGCAGTGCGGGGGCGTCGTTGATACCGTCGCCCATGAAACCGACTACGTGACCTTTGCCGCGGAGGGCGCGGATGACGCGTTGTTTGTGGGCGGGCGAGAGGCGTGCGAAGAGGGTGGTTTTTTCGGCCGCGGGGGCGAGTTCTTCGTCGGACATTTTCTCGATGTCGGCGCCGAGGAGCATGGGGTCGGCGGCGAGGCCGACGTCGCGGCAGACTTTGCGGCTGATGAGCTGGTTGTCGCCGGTGAGAATTTTGACGGCTACGCCGTGTTTGTGGAGGGCTTCCAGAGCGGTTGCTGCGCTGCTTTTGGGCGGGTCGAGGAAAGCGACGTAACCTTTTAACACGAGGTCGCATTCGTCGTCCTTGGAACAGATTTTCTTCAGCGGCAGTTCTTTGGTGGCTACGGCTAGGACGCGGAAGCCGTCGTTGCTGAGGCTTTCGTATTCCTCTTTCAAGCCGACGATCAGTGCGGGGTCCATGGAGGAGAGTTTGCCGTCCAGTTCGAAGTGCGAGCACTGGTGGAAGACGGCTTCGGGAGCGCCTTTAGTGAGCAGGATGGCGTTGCCTTGGGGGTCTTCGACCAGGACGGACATCATGCGGCGGGTGAAGTCGAAGGGGATTTCGTCTAACTTTTTGTATTTTCCGATGGCGGCTTGGCCGTGAAAATCGGAGCTGTCGAGAATGGCGCGGTCGAGCAGGTTCTTGAGGCCGGTCTGGAAGTAGCTGATGAGGTAGCCGTCGGTGAGCACTTCTTCGGACTCCTTGCCGGAGACGTCGCAGTGGCGCTGGAGGACGACGCGATCCTCGGTGAGGGTGCCGGTTTTGTCGGTGCACAGGACGTCCATGCCGCCGAAGTTTTGAATGGCGTTGAGGCGTTTCACGATCACTTTCTTGCGGCTCATGGCGAGCGCGCCTTTAGAGAGGCACACCGAAACAATCATCGGCAGCATTTCAGGCGTGAGGCCTACAGCGACGGCCATGGCGAAGAAGAAGGCGCTCTTCCAATCGTGCTTGGTGAAGCCGTTGATGAGGAAGACCAGGGGAACCATGACGGCCATGAGGCGGATCATGAGCCAGGTGAAGCGGTCGAGGCCCTGGTCGAAACTGGTGGGCTCGGGGGCTTGGGCGATGGAGCGGGCCATGCTGCCGAGGTAGGTATTGACTCCGGTGGTGACGACGGCGGCAGTGGCGGTGCCGCTTTCGACGCTGGTGCCCATGAAGCAAACGTTCTTTAGTTCAGTGGGTGAAGTGGCGGGCGCGGGGTCGGGGTCGTGGAACTTTTCGACGGGGAGGGATTCGCCGGTGAGGCTGCCTTGGCTTACGAAGAGATCTTTGGACGCGAAGACGCGCACATCGCCGGGGATCATGTCGCCGGCAGAGAGATGGATGATGTCGCCGGGGACTAGGTCGCGGAGCGGGCGCTCTTGGGCCGTGCCATCGCGGAGGACGGTGGCGGTGACGTGAATCATGGCTTTGAGCTTGGCGGCAGCGGCGTCGGCGCGGGCTTCCTGAATGAAGCGGAGGGCGACACTCAGGACGACCATGGCGGCCATCACGGTGCCGGCGCGCACGTCCCCGGTGGCGAAGGAAATCGAAGAGAGCGCGGCCAACAGGATCACCAGCGGGTTGCGGATGATTTTGAGCAGGCGGATGAACCAGCCTTGGGGGCGTTCTTGCGCGACTTGGTTGGGGCCGATGGTGCGGGTGCGGTCCTCGGCTTCCCCTTGCGTGAGGCCTTGCGGGTTGGTATGAAGAGACTGGAAGAGGGCGGCGTTATCCTGCGCGGCGGCGGCTAGAACGGCGGGCGAGACGTGGATGTTCTGTTTTTTGGGCTTGGGAAGCGGGGCCGCTACAGTGGGTGACATGGTCCTCTCATCGAAGTTTACTGTGTGGAAGCGCGGTGTGCGATGAGCGAGCTAACCGATCCTTTCAACCTGCAGCGGTTCGTGACGGCGCAGGACGCAGTGTACGAAGAGGTTTGCGCGGAATTGCGCGGCGGACGGAAGGAGGGGCACTGGATCTGGTTCATCTTTCCGCAGATGCGCGGGTTGGGGTCGAGCGCGATGGCGAATGCGTTTGGGATCGCGTCGCGGGAGGAGGCGACGGCTTACTTGAAGCATGCGGTGCTGGGACCGCGGCTGAGGGAGTGTACGCGGCTGGTGAATTCGCTGGAAGGGCGCAGCGTTGAACGGATTTTCGGGTATCCCGATGACTTGAAGTTCCGCTCGTCGATGACGTTGTTCGCGAGCGTGGCGCCTGACAAGCAGGTTTTCGAGGACGCTTTACGGAAATACTTCGGCGGAGAGATGGATTCGTTGACGCTCGAAAAGCTGGCTTGACGGCTTCAGTGGACGGGACCTTTTTGTTCGCTCAGAATATCGAGCTGGCATGTCTGGCCATCGGCGTCCGTGACGAAGAGGAGTTGGCCGTCGGCGGCGTATTTGATTTGTTCGCCCTGAATGAGCAGGCACCAGCCGCTCCAGGCGTGTTTTTCACTTGCGGTGTAGAGGGAATTATCGCCCTGGATCTGGAGGACGTGGGGATCGACGGCGGCGTGCTGAGCCGCGGCGGGGCCTTTGGTGTACTGGCTGCCACTTATGGAGGAATCGGCGGTGACGTGGCCGACTTTCCAATTCCGTTCCTTGGAGGCGGCGCAGAGCAGGAGGGGCATCAGGAG
This sequence comes from Bryobacterales bacterium, assembly GCA_963745995.1. Lineage (GTDB taxonomy): Bacteria > Acidobacteriota > Terriglobia > Bryobacterales > Bryobacteraceae > Palsa-187. Next base: position 483,347 of record CAVUZF010000002.1, on the reverse strand, counting down.
AAGGACAGCAACGGAGCGCATCTTGGAACAGCGTACGCCTGCGTGGAGTTGGCTGCATCGCCCGAATGACATAATGGCTGGGCATTAGCTGAGATTCGACGAACCGGATAGAATCATGAATCAGGAAGCTGTGGACGGCAAAACGACAACGAAACGCTCTGCTGCTCGCGAGCTCGCGACGTCGGTGGCCAGCCACTGGTCCTTCGAAGTGGTGGTCTTCATCCTGGCATTTTCAGTGGTGGTGCTGAAAACCAATGAAATCCAAAATACATTTTCAAGCTTAATTCCGGCGCCATTGGGGGTTCTGATTTTCTGGGTGTGCGTGGCGGCGTGGGTGCTCTCCTTCGGTGCGCGAAAGCGGGCTGAAAGTAAGGTATCGGCTTCGACTAGACAAAAAGCGGACGAGCTTTCGGAAGCCGTGGGGAAAGTTCAGGGGTTGGCAGGGCAGTTAAAAACGCGCATGGACGAGGTGGGTGGAACGGCCAGCGCTTTGGACACGAAACTCGCGGGCGCGACGAGGAGCATCGACAGGGTGCTGGGTGCGGTGGAGACGCTGCCGCATGCGACGTTCCGGGCGGCTTGGATGCAGCAGTCATTCAACATGGCTAAGCTCGCGACTTCGGCTACGATGCGCCGCAACGACATAAAGCTGGACGAACTGGTGGACGCGATCCGTTTCATCCTGGCGTCAACGGCGTCGCTGGCTGAATCCTACGATGTAGGTTCTGGCGCGCGCTACGCCGCCAACGTTATGTTTTTCGTGCCCAATCTGCGGGAGCATCCCTATTTCGAGGATGAGTATTGGAAGGTGGTCCGCTTCAAACCGAAGTGGTGCGACGAAAAATTAGATTTGGTCGATGGCATATTGATACTGAAGAAAGAACTCTCTGCGACGGCGACAAATCCCAGAGCAGCGGACGCGATCAAAGACATCGGCTTCATCGTAGAGAACAAGCCGTTGTCCGGCAAGTGGCGGATCCTGCCGGGTGCGCCGCGGGCTTTCGCCGGCGGACTCGGGGAACAAAAGTATGCCGCTCACGGCTATAGCGATGTTGCGAAAATCGACCTTCTTAATAAAGAAGATTTCCTGATTGAGAAGGATATCCTGGAGGAGATCAAGAAGTACTATTCGGAAGATGAGGGCGCAAGTGTCAAAAGTTTTGTGGCGTTCACCATACCCAGAGTACGCAACAAGGCGGCGAATCCGTTAGGAGTTTTGAACATTCATTCAAACCGTGTGGGACTGTTGGGGGGCGAGAGAGAAAAATACCAGATCTTCGCTCAACTGATGGCGCCCTTTATCAGCGAACTCGCATGGGCGGCTGAACTCTGGGCCGAGAAGACGGGAATGCGGATCGAACGGGCTTAGAGCGTCAAGCTCCAGGAATAGCCTTTATCCTCAAACTGCGGCAATCGCACATTCGCAGGATCGTGCAAGCGCACCAATTCTTCCTGTACTTCTTCGAGGACGCTGCGGAGGGAAGGAGCAGCTTCCTCATTGGCGCTTGCGGCTGCTTGAGTTAATTCCGGGGCGGGGGATTCCAAAACGGGGGATTCGGCAGTCTCTGCCGTAGGCTGGGTTGCGATGGCCTCGCCCGACGCGACAGCGACCTGCTGAACCATATCGAAAACTTCAATGAGGATGGCTTTGTCACCCAAGGTTTCGAGCAGCGTTGGATACTGGCACTTTACGCCTGCGATGCGGTGGGCCAATAAAATCTTGTCTACCGGGATTCCACGGCTTTCAAGGCCTCCAACGATCGATTCGGTGAGTTCGTCCATGGAGAATCTCCCAACTCCATTGTACCGCCGATGGGAATGGATTCAGCCAACCCGGGGTAATGTCCTCCGTTGCATCATTTCTTTGGTGGCCACTCAAAAGGGGTCAAACCCATGGCCCTACGATCTGACTCGCTTTCCAATGTGACCTCCTCTGATGGGTATCTGTATTCTTGGCCACAGAAAGGGCAAGTAAACGCGGTTTCAATTCCCCATCCATCCTTGTCGCACACTGTGTCCCGATGTTGAGTGCCGAGGGCAGGGAAAAACTTTCCGCAGGATTTACAGAAGTATCCGGCGTCTAGGATGATATTGTCGGCGGCCATGTGCATTCCTAACGTAACAGTTCGCAATCGTCCAGACGCGATCGGCGAGGCCAGCCGTCTCGCGCCGTGTATACAGCAAAAAGCAGGGGCGGGCGCACAAAGGCTCGACTATAATGAATTCGGCAAAAGATAGTTGGGATGGGTTTGATTCCTGGCTATGCGCAATGCTCATCGGTTAATCGTTTATGAAAAAATATTTCCGCGCTATTCCGTTGATCGCGTTCCTGGCTTGGGGGCCGGCTTCCGCTCAGATTCTGCTGGACGGAGAATGGGCTGCCCGTTATCACGAAGACCAGCCGGAACGAATTCCGGGGCCAGAACTGGGCGATTATTTGGGTCTGCCGATTAACGATGCGGCGCGACTGAAGGCGGAGAGTTGGGACGCGTCGCGCTTGACTCTGCCCGAGGAGCAGTGCAGGGTGCACGTTTCTCCTTATATTTATCGGGGCCCTCTGGATTTGCGCATTTGGTCGGAGAAGAATCCGGAAACGCAGCAGGTGGTAGCGATCCGCAACTACCTGGGCACTTATTCGCAGAACCGGACGATTTGGATGGACGGGCGTCCGCATCCGCCGGCCTGGGCTCCGCACACGTGGATGGGATTTTCGACGGGCAAATGGGAGGGGCCGATTCTGACGGTTTACACTACCCACATCAAGCAGGGGTGGATCCGGCGCAACGGGCTTCCGCAAAGCGATCAGGCCACGATGGTGGAACATTTCATACGCCACGGCGACCATCTGACGCACGTCACCGTCCTGACGGATCCGGTGTATTTGACGGAGCCCTTAATCAAGTCAGAAGACTTTGAAATGAATTTGCACGGCGAAAATGCGCAGTGGGTGTATCACTGCCGGTCGGTTGAAGAAATATCGAATCGGCGCAAAGGTGACGTGCCGAATTATCTGCCGGGTGAGAATCCTTTCATGGCGGAGTTCCCGAATCGCTATAAGCTCCCCGCGGACGCGGCGCTGGGGGGTGCCGAGACGATGTACCCCGAGTACCGCAATAGCATGAAGCGTTCCACGAAGGGTGCGGTGGGAAAGGGCCGCGCGGTGGCTGAGGCAGCCCCGCCATCGACGGTGGAAGCCGTCAGAGTTCAAGGCAACGTGTACCTAATTGTGGGCGCCGGTGGAAACGTGCTGGTGCAAACCGGCAAACAGGGCACGCTGCTGGTGGATACGGGAGCGGAATCGGCGAAGGAGAAGCTGGTGAGCGCGGTGGAGAAATTAACGTCCGAGCCCGTTCGCTGGGTGTTGAACACCAGCGCCGATCCGGATCATGTGGGCGGAAATGTGGCGGTGGCGAATTTCGCGGGATCGGCGCGGCATGTGGAATTGACGAATACGCCGTTCGGCGCCACATCGCAAGTAGCTGAATTCGTCGCCACCGAGGCGGTGCTGAATCGCATGAGCGCCATGAACGGGAAGCAGCCCGTTTATCCATCCGATGCGTGGCCCACGGAAACCTACGCGAATGAAAAGGATGAAGTCTACTTCAACGGTGAAGCCGTTGAGATGTTGCACGCGCCGGCTGCGCACACCGATGGCGATAGCCTGGTGTACTTCCGGCGCTCCGATGTGCTGGCGGTAGGCGGCTTGCTCGATCCCGATCGTTATCCCGTGATCGACCTGGCGCACGGCGGGAGTTTGCAGGGGATTCTGGACGGTCTTAACCGGATTCTTGAGATCACGATTCCCGCGTTTTCCGAGGAGGGCGGGACCATGGTGATCCCGGGCCGCGGCCGCATCTGCGACGAAGCCGATGTGGTGGAATATCGTGACATGGTGGCCATTGTTCGCGATCGCCTGCGGGCGATGATCAAGAAGGGCATGACGCTGGCGCAGATTCAGGCGGCGCGGCCCACGCTCGATTACGACCCGCTGTATGGAGCGACCAAGGGTCCGTGGACCACGGATATGTTTGTGGAGGCGGCGTACCGGAGTCTGGTGCAAGCTGGGAAGTAGGTGTGGCGTTGACAGGGTCGCTACTTGCCGTTGGCCCACTGCGTGTTATCAAAATTCCATCCGCCGCCGAGGGCGCGATAGAGTTGCACGATCGCGAGACGCCGGTCGCGGGAAGTCTCCGACAGACTGATCTCGGCTGGGTACAGTAGTTGCTGCGCTTCGAGGACCTCATAATAGCTGGCGAGGCCGCCTAGATAACGGCGTCGTGCAATGGCGACGGAATCTGCCAGGGCCGCCACTTCACGCTTCTGCTGTTCTTCGACAACGGAGAGTTTCTGCGAAGCGATGAGCGCGTCGGATACTTCGCGGAAGGCTCGCAATGCGCTTTGCGAGTATTGGTATTTGGCTTGATCGAAAACATCGACGGCCGCCCGGCGCTCACCGGTGAGCCGGCCTCCGGTGAAGACGGGACCGGAAAAGGACGCGGCCAGAGCCCAGATGTCCGCGGATCCGCCGCTGAGCGAGGAGAGTTCGGGGCTGACTCTTCCGAGCAGGGCCGTCAAGCCAAAGCGCGGGAAGAAATTTGCGTTGGCGATGCCGATTCTAGCGGAAGCGCTGCGGAGGTTCTGTTCGGCTTCGCGGATATCGGGGCGCCGCTCCAGCAATTGAGAGGGGATTCCGGCGGGAACGGTAGGCGGCGGATTCATCTCTTTGCCGGGAACGGCTCGTGCGACCGGGCCGGGATTGCGCCCAATCAGCACACAGATCTCGTTTTCCTTTTCCGCGATCTGCCGGTCGACATCGCTGAGGGTGCCTTCCGCCGCAGCCAATGCCGCTTCGGCGCGCGTGACCTGCAAGCGCGAAACGATTCCCGCGCCGTAGCGTTTACTGAATAAGGTATGAGTGGATTCGAAGGCGTCCCGGCTGTCCTGGGCCACGGCCCGGCGCCCGTCAAGCTCCACCAATTCGAGGTAGGTTTGGGCGACTTCGGTGATCAGCGCCAACATCAATCCGCGGCGGCCTTCTTCCGTCGCCAGATATTCGGCATTGGCCGCTTCGGTGGATCTGCGGATGCGGCCCCACAAATCGACTTCCCAGGCAGCAGAGAGTCCTCCCAAAAAGACGGTGCTGGTTTGGTTCTTAGTGGGAAGCTTCAAGTCGGGCTCCATTTTATAGACGCCGTGATCGCGTTGCACTCCGGATTCTTCATTCACGGTGGGCAAGTATGCAGACCGGGCTACGTCGCGATACGCTTCGGCCTCTTTGGCGCGGGCGATGGCGGTTTTCAGGTCGTAATTGTTTTTCAACGCCTCTTTGATGAGGGCGTTCAAGAACGGATCGGAGTAGACGTCCCACCAGCCCTGATCGGCGAATGAGCTCTGTTCCGCCGTGGATTGGCCGCGGAACGCCGCCGGGGCGGAGATTGCGGGACGCTGATAATTCGGCCCCAGCAAGCATCCGCTGAGCAGGAGGCTGAAAGCAACGATCGATGTTAAGAAGAACTTCACGGCGCACCTCTTCGCGCGGCTACTTTATCTTTCAAATGTTCCATCGCGTAAAAAGTCACGGGGATGATGAAAATGGCGAGCAGGGTGGCCGCTAGCATGCCGCCGATTACCGCCGTCCCCAGTATTTGCCTCGCGACCGCTCCCGCGCCGCTGGCGAGCGCCAGGGGAATGGTGCCGAAAATGAAAGCGAAAGCTGTCATCAAGATGGGTCTGAGGCGAATCCGCGCACCCTCCAATGCCGCATCGAGGGCGGACTTGCCTTTCATGCGTTCGGTACGCGCGAACTCGACGATCAAGATCGCGTTCTTGGCCGATAAACCGATCAACATGACTAAGCCGATTTGAGCGTAAACATTATTGTCAAAGCCTCTGATCCAAAGGGCCAGAAACGCGCCAAAAACCGCGATCGGAGTGGCTAGAAGAACGCTGAAGGGAAGCGTCCAGCTCTCATATTGCGCGGCGAGGATCAGGAACACGACCAGCAACGAAAAACCGAATACGGCGGCGGGACTCACTTGCTTCGAGGCCTTGTCCTGCTGGTAGGAAAGGGCATTCCAGTCGTAGCCCATGCCTTTCGGTAGCACTTGATTGGCTACCTGTTCGAGCGCTTCCATGGCCTTCACGGTGCTGTAGCCGGGAGCTGGGGACCCGGTGATCTCGACGGCGCGATATTCGTTGAAGCGCGAAGTAAATTCCGGTCCCGCTCTGGTCTGGAGTGAGACCACGGAGGAAAGGGGCAGCATTTCTCCCTCTTTGTTGCGGACGAAGAAATTCATGACGTCCTTGGCCTGAGAGCGGTAGCCATCCTCGGCGGCGATGTAGACTTGCCAGGCGCGGCCGAAGCGGTTGAAGTAATTTACGAATAGGGAGCCCATGAACGCGCGCAGCGTGCTGTATACGTCCTCCACTTCGACGCCCTGTTTAGAACTTTGTCTCTATCTACCTGAACCAGTACTTGGGGGACATCGGCGTTCAGCGAGCTGTTGAGCCGGGTCAACTCGGGGCGTTTGCGCGCGGCGTCCAGGAAACGGTTGGTGTTTTCGGCGAGATACGCGACATCTTTGCCGACGCGGTCTTCCAGCATGAAGCTGAAGCCGCCGGAGGTTCCTACGCCGGAGATCGCGGGAGGCGAAAAAGCAAAGGCGCGCCCGGCCGGCATCCTGTCGAGTTTAGCGTTGACCGAATCCATGATCGTATTGAATGCTCGGTCTCCTTGGTCTTTCGCTCGGCCCACGGCTTGAGGGCGACGAACACGAAGGCGCTGTAAGTGGCGTTGGTCTGGGTGAGAAGGCTGCTGCCGACGATCGTGCTGTAATACTCGACGCCGTTGGTGTGCTTGAGAACCGATTCCACTTCTTTGGTGAAGGCGTCGGTGCGCTGCAGCGAGGCGGCGTCGGGAAGTTGGATGTTCAAATAGAAAAATCCCTGATCTTCGGTGGGAAGGAATCCGGAAGGCAAGTCGGCCGCCCACCAGGAGCGCGGCAAGCCGGCGACCACGGCAAGAAGTGTGAGACTGAGGACCATCTTTCGTATCAGGGCTCCGGAAATGCCGACATAGCGGTTGGTGGCCTTCTCGAAGACGCGGTTGAATCCTCCGAACAATCGCTGCAGCAGGCCGTGGGATTCATGGGCCGGCTTGAGCAGCAGGGAACAAAGCGCGGGGCTCAAGCGACAACGCATTGAAGGCCGAGATGATGACCGAGATGGCGATGGTTACGGCGAACTGCTGATACAAACGGCCAGTGATGCCGGGAATGAACGCCGTGGGAACGAAGACGGCCGCCAGTATCAGGGCGATCGCGACCACCGGGCCGCCAACCTGTTCCATGGCTTTCAGCGACGCATCTTTGGGACTGAGGCCCGCGGCCATATTCAATTCCACTGCCTCGACGACGACAATCGCATCGTCAACCACCAGGCCGATCGCCAGAACCAGGCCGAAGAGGGAAAGTGAGTTGATGGAAAAACCCAGCATCGGGAAAAAGATGAAGGTGCCGAGGAGAGAGACGGGAACCGTTAGCGCGGGGATCAAAGTGGTCCGGAAACTCTGCAGGAAAATGAAAACGACAAGGATGACCAGGAGCAGCGCTTCCCAAAGCGTGGTAACGATTTCCTTGATCCCTTCGCGTACCGACAGCGTGGTGTCGAGAGACACGACGTAATCCACGTCATCGGGAAACTGTTTTTTCAACTGCGCCATCATTTCGCGGACGCCATCCACGGCTTCGACGGCGTTGTAGCCGGGCAATTGAAAGACATTGATGATGGCCGCGGGTGCATCGTTCAAGCCGCCCGATTACGTTGTAGGTCTGCGTTCCCAGTTCGATCCGCGCCACGTCTTTCATGCGCACGATCGAGCCATCCGGGTTCTCGCGAATGACCACGTTCGCAGAAATCCTCTTCCGTCACCAAGCGGCCCTGCGAACGCATCGTGTAGGTGAATTCCTGGCCGGGCGGAGCTGGCTCCGCGCCTACTTGGCCGGAAGGATTCACGGTATTCTGCTGCTCGAGCGCCTTCACCATGTCGGGAACGGTAACGCCCAGGCTGGCTAATTGATCCGGCTTCACCCATTGCCGCATGGCGTAGGCGCCGGCCCCTTGCACCACCACCGAGCCGATTCCGCGGACTCGGGTCAAAGGGTCGCTGATATTGATGTAGGCGTAGTTCGCCAGGAATTTCGCATCGCGCGTGCCTTTGGGGGAGGAGAGGGCGATGATCATCAAGGGGCTGACGTGGGATTTTGCGATGGTGACTCCCTGGTCGCGGACCGAAGGGGGGAGTTGGGGGAGAGCGCGGTTGACGCGGATCTCAGAAAACACTTCGGCGATATTGGGATCGAGGTCGAGATCGAAATCGATCCGCAGCTTCATGGTGCCATCGTTGGCGTTGAACGAGCGCATGTAGAGCATGCCTTCGACGCCCGCCATGGCTTCTTCAATTGGCGTGGCAACCGCTCTTTCGATGGTGAGCGCGTCGGCTCCGACATAGTTCGTGGTGACGACGATTTCGGGTGGCGCGATGGAGGGGAACTGGGCGATGGGAAGGCGCTGGACCATGATGATTCCAGCGATCACGATCAGAATGGAGATCACGATTGCCGTGACAGGCCGGTTGATAAAGAACTTCGACATCAGTCGGCTCGACTGGGATTGCTGCGGCGCCCCGGCATTGAGAGGAGGCATCTTGGCAGGCTTGGGATCGACGGTTTGTCCGGTCTTTATGTCCTGGAGTCCTTCGATGACCACCCGATCGGTTGGCTTGAGCCCTTGTTCGATCACCCAATAGGACCCTACCCGGTCGCCGACTTTCACAGTTCGGAAGGCGATTTTATTGGCTGAGTCCACCAACGCCAATTCGTACTCGCCCTGCAATTCCTGGACGGCGCGCTGAGGAACCAGCAGGGCGTCTTTTTGAATGGAGGTGGCGGCGCGAATTCGGGAATACTCGCCGGGACGGAGTACGTTCCCTGGGTTCGGAAAAATGGCGCGAATCCGCATCGTGCCGGTCGAGGACTCGACGCCGCGGCCAACGATATCGATCTTGCCTTTCATGGGATAGACGCTGCCGTCGGAGAGTATGAGCTCCAAGGAAGATTGCAGAGGCGAATCTTTTGCCAGGAAGAAATCGCGAAGCTTCAGGTATTCCTGCTCGCTGATGGGGAACTGCACCAAAATGGGATCGATCTGGGAAACGGTGGTCAGAAGTGTTCGTTGGTCCGTTCCGACGAGGTCGCCGATGTTTGCGGCGCGAATTCCAGCAATGCCCGTTGACCGGCGACTTCACTTTTGTGAAGTCGAGATTCAACTGGCGGCCTGCAAGGAACTGCGCGCGACTCCGATTTGCGCCTCCGCGGCAATGACTGCCGCTTTGGAACGGTCGTATTTCCCTTTTGCCGACGCCACCGAAGCGAGGTTGGCGAGGTTTGATTGCACGGCGTCGTCAAGTTCCTGCTGACTCACGGTTCCGTCTTTGGCGAGGGGTGAATAGCGCTTTACATCCAATTCGGTTTTGAGTTGCGCGGCTTCGGCCCGGTCGATCTCGGCCTTGGCGGCGTCTACGTCGGCTCTGGCCTGCGTCAATCCGGCGTTGGCAACGTTGAGCTGTGCCTTGGCTTGGTCGACGACCGCCTGGAAGGGGCGCGGGTCGACCTCGAACAGCAGGTCTCCGGTCTTGACCAGAGATCCTTCCTGATAATCTTGCGCCAGCAAATATCCGGTGACCTTGGAATGAATTTCCGCATCGATAAAGCCGACGGTGGTTCCGATCCATTGCGAGTAACGGGAACGTCCTGGCGCAGCGGCGTCCCGACCGTGACCTCGGTAAGGGGCGGCGGCGATGGTTTGTGAAGACAGGCGCAAAGGCTGAGAGCCAGGACTGCCAGAGCGCAGCGAGCCAGGTCTAGCGCGAGTGTTTCCGCGCCAGAGAACACGGGGGTGTGGGTAGTGGCGCCCAGGGGGAAGGGCGCGTCCTTAGGTTTCGCCAACGCGGCGCTTAGATCGGGACCGGGAGCAATGTGCGAAGGGGCCATGGCTGTTTCCCGCGGCGATGATTCAAGAAAGGGCTTCCCCACAGGAACCGGTGGGGGAAGGCGGGGATGTCATTGCGGGATCCCAGTTCCTCCGCGACTGCCGGGCTGGTTTACCGCGCGGCTGGTACCTCCGCTGCCGTTGCGGGAAGGGATCATGCGCGGCGGCGTGCGACTCCGCTGCTTTCCGATGGGTTGTGAACGGTATTGCCTTCCGTGGAAGCATCTAACCTCTCTTGTCCTGCACGAGGTGGACCAAACTCCGTTGCATGAAGATGTCTCTGGAAAGGCCTGTTTGCAATCTTGTGACCACTGCGAGGGCGGAGTTTTAGTGCCGGCGTGACCATATGCCGCCGCAGGCGCTCGGAGTTCAAACGCGGGGTTTACTGAGGGCTTCCTTGACTTTTTGAAGCAGGTCGGCCGCCGGATAGGGCGGAGGGTATACGTCAAACCCTTCGAGCGCCTCGCGGGTATCGAAGGCGGGTGTCGTCGAGCAGTCCCCCGACCGTTAGAACCCTGATTTTGGGACATTTCGTGCGAAGATACAGGACCGCGTCGTGCCCTGGCAAACCTTCCACGTAGGTGCGGGTTATCAGCAGATCAGGCTCGCTCGACTTCAACCTGTCTACCGCCTGCCCCAGGGTGCTGGTGGCCAGAACCATGTATCCTTCGCGCTCTAATGTCTCCACCGGAACGGAAAGCAGGAGTCGAGTATAGTTTTCGTCAGTTCGATCGCCTTTCGCGTTCGTGGATGTCTTTGCCGATTAGGCGGCGCCTCTAGCGCCGCTGTGGGAAGTGAGGAAAGCGGCCAATTCTTCGGGTCTCTGGGAACCGACTACAACGGCGGCGCCATTGGCGAGTTTGATGCGGACGCCGCGCGTGCCGGCGGCGATATATGCTTTTCCAAAACGGCCCGTGCGGATTCCATATCCGCCGTAATCGCGAACGGGATCGTAACTAATCTTCTCGGCCGAGCGGATTTCACTGAACGGTATGCGGCGCGAGCGCCAGAAACCACGCAGAGAAATGACGAGTTCTCCGTCACGGGCTTCGGTAACCAATCGCGCTGTGATGAGGCGGAGGAAGATGGCCCAGAGAAAGATGGTCCAACCGATGACATCTCCATTGGACAGGGAGTGTTTCCAGCGGGGATGCCCCAGCACGACCTGCCAGATCAGCAGGCCCAGCAGGATGCAGGGTGGCGTAGCCAGGGCTGGGCCGATCCGGCTTCAGTGAAAAACGCTGTTTTTCGTAGAAGAGCAGGTCCGATTTCTGGCGCACGGCTTCCAATCAGACCTAGCGTAACGAGCCGATGGTGTATTGCAGCGCCGATACTGAGTCTGATAGTCGTACTTGGCGTTGAGATTCTCGATCTCGGCTTCGGTGAGATTCAATTGCGCCTGCGTCAGCTCGACGATGGAGGACAATCCGAGAGTTGTAGCGGCCTTGCGCAAGATCCAGAGCGAGCGCGGCCTGGCGCAGAAACTGCGCCGTGACGTCGATGCGCTGGAAAGCGTCGTTGGTGCTGGCCCAGGCCACGCGCACGTCGCGGGAGATGCGCTGCTGCTGGTCGCGCAAGCGCTGGTCGGATTCCAGGGCGCGCTGCACGGCAGCTTCGCGGCGGGCCGAGAACAGATGTCCGTTGAATAAGGGAATGCTGACGTTGGCGCCAACCCCTTCGTATTCGGCCGGCACCGGACCGGAGGCTCAGGCGCATTGATGAACGGCAGGAACCCGCCCACCGCGATCAGGCTGACGGTGGGACGCGAGAGATCCTTTTCGGCGTCGGCGAACTTATAGGCCGGCGTCGCGCGAAAAGCGCAGGCTGGCCAGTTCGGGGCGATTGCCGAGAGCCTGGGCGATGAATTCATCGGCGGTGGCGGGCGGGCCCGGAGGGCAGCGGCTCGTCGGCAAGCTGGTAGTTCGCCGGCTGGTCCGAACCCATCGCGCGGCCCAATTCCGCGAGCGCCTGCTGCACGCTGTCCTGCGCGCGGACCAGCAGCAGTTTGGCTTGCGACACGTTCACTTCGGCAAAGCTGACGTCGAGTTGCGACTTCAGGCTGTTCCTGGCGAGCTCGGTCACCTGATCGCTCAACAACTGCCGCGCGCTGACGGTTTGCTCGGCAACCTTGACCACTGCTTGGGCGTGCAGCACATCGAAATAGGAGCGATTCACCTGGAGAAGCACGTCGTAGCGCGTGGCCTGGGCGGTTTGCGCCGTGGCCTGGGCCTGCAAGCGCGAACTGCTCGACCAGGTTGGAGGTGCGGCCCGGAATCCGTAATCAACTGGCGAATCACAACGCCCTGACCGAAGCGGTTGAAGAGGCGCGAAGCCGAGAGGTCCCCGGCGCCGATGCGCGCCAGATTGTTGCCTTGGGATCCGGTGAGATCGCCGGTCACGTCGGGATAATAGGCGGCGCGGCTTTCGACGATTTGCTGATTGGAGTAGTTGACCTCGTTTTGCGCGGCCTGCACCTGCGGGATGATTTTGAATCGCCAGCGCCTCGGCCTGCTGCAAGCGTCAGTTTGGGCAAATTCTGCGCCGGCGGATTCGGCATGGGCGGAGTCTGCGCGAGCGCGCCGGGCGCGCAGACACCCGCGAAAATTACGAGGAATAAAAAAGCGTTATTGATTCTGGGGGACAGCATTACGGTCCTTTCTGCCGTACACGAGAAGGTAGGCGGCGGGCACGATAAACACCGTGAGCAGCACCGACGAGGTCAGGCCTCCGATGATGGCGCGGGCCATGGGAGTGTATTGTTCGCCGCCCTCGCCGAGCTTCATCGCCATGGGAATCATGCCGATGATGGTGGCGAGCGAAGTCATCAGAATGGGGCGCAGGCGCACGCGGCAGGCCGTGACGATCGCGTCGGCGAACCGACAGGCCTTGCTCTTCGAGCTTGTGCGCGAAGTCGACGATCAAAATGCTATTGGAGTCGGCGATGCCGATCAGCATCAGCACTCCCATCAGCGACATGACGTTGAGGGTGGTGTGCGTCAGCGGCAAAATAATGAGCACGCCGACGAAGCCCATGGGAATCGCCAGCATGATCAGAAACGGATCGATCCAGGACTTGAACTGGGCCACCAGGATGAGAAACAGCAGCATGAACGAAAGGATGAAGCCGATTCCGAAGCTCTTGAAAGACTGATCCATGCTGTTGACCATGCCGCGCAGCGTGACGCGAATGTTGGAGGGGAGTTTGGCGTCCGCGATGGTTTGTTGAATCCCGGTGCGAAGCTTGCCCAGATCCTCTCCGGTGGGAGTGACGTACACGTCGACGACGCGCTGAATCTGATAATGGTCGACTTCGGTGGGCGATTGCAGATTGACCAGTTTCACCACCGAATCGAGGGTGGTGGGCGATTTCATATTGGGCGCGCGCAGGGGAATTTGCTTCAGGTCCACCAGGTTGTGGATGGAGGGCTTGCCATGCTCGGCGTATTGCACGCTGAGGAAGTAGTCGTTGCCGGTCTTATAATCCACCCAATAATTCGGGGCGATCATGATGTTGGAGTTGAGCGCGGTGATCACGTTATCGACCACGTCTTTCTGCGAAAGGCCCAGCTCACCGGCGTGCACGCGGTCGATGTCCATGCGGATCGAGGGATAATTCATGTCCTGCGGAATATAGATCTGGCCCACGCCGGGAAGGCGGCGGATGCGGCGGGCGAGATCCTGGGCGGTGTTGTAGGTCAGATCCGAGATCGCGGGTGTTGACCTGGACGTCGATGGGCGCGGGCTGGCCCTGGTTGAGGATCGCGTCCTGCATGGAGCCGCTTTGGAAGAAGGTGCGCACATCGGGGAATTTGGCGGCCATCTGCTCCCGGACGCGATCCATATAGTCGGCGCTGCTGACCTTCATGGCCTTCATTCAGGCCGACTTGTATGGTGGCGGTGTACATGCCGGCGTTGGTGGTGTACAGAGAGGAGATGTCGTTGACCACTCCGATATTCGAGAGCACCATCTTGAGATCCTTGGGATCGACGATTTGGTGGATGAGCGTTTCTATCTTGGCCACGTAATCGTTGGTGACTTCGATGCGGGTTCCGGTGGGGACCTTGATGTTCACCGTAAACTGCCCGGCGTCGGTCTGCGGAAAGAACGCGAGGCCCAGGAAGGGATAGATGGTGAGGCTGGCCACAAAGACCGCCAGCAGGAGTGCCAGCGTCAATCCCGGGGCCTTCAGTGCGACGCGGACGGAGCGTTCGTAAAAATCGAGCAAGCGATTGAACTGGCGATTGAACCAGGCATTGAAGCGGCCTCCTAGAGAAAGATCCTGAGGGCCAACTTCACCGGCATCCCCGTGCGCGCCGGCTTCGCCGTGTCCGTGACCGCCCGGCATGGCTTTCAGAAACTTGGAGCAGAACAGCGGGAATCACGGTCATGGCGACCACGAAGGACGCCAATAGGGCGAGACAGAACGCCAGCGCCAGTGCGGAGAACAGGAATTTGCTCACGCCGAACAGAAACGTTACTGGGAAGAAGTCGACCACGTCGACCAGGGTCGCGGCCAGCACCGCTAGATTTACTTCGGCGCCGCCCTGCTCGGCGGCCACCGCGGGCGACGATCCCATTTCGAGGTGTCGGTAGATATTTTCGAGCGAGATCACCGAGTTGTCGATGACGCGGGAGAAGGCCAGTGCCAGGCCTCCCAGGATCATGGTATTGACGGTGCTGCCCATCATGTAGAGAACCACAAAGGTGGCCAGCGCGGAGATGGGAATCGACAGCAATACTGCGCCGGTGGCGCGCATGCTGCCGAGGAACAGCAGAATCATGAGACTGGTCAGCACTAGGCCGATGAAGCCTTCGTGCAGCACGGTGTTCAAGGCCTGCTTCACGAATACGGATTGATCGAAGACGATATTCGTGACCAATTGCGCGGGCAGATCGAACAGGCGCTTGACCAAGTCGCGGACGTCGTCGACTACTTGGATGGTGTTGCTATCGCCGCCCGACTTCATGATGGGAATATAGGCTGACTTCTGGCCGTCGATGCGGACGATGTTGTATTGCAACTGGCTGGCGTCCTTGGCTTCGCCGACGTCGCCGAGCGAAACCCAACTGGTACCGACGGTCTTGAGCGGCAGATCGTCGAGATCCTTGACGTTTTGCACCAAGCTGTTGGAATAGACGTAATAGTCGCTGGGACCGATTTTGACGTCGCCGGCCGGCAAGATGAGATTGCTGTTGTTGACGGCGCTGACTACGTCCATCACGCTCAATTGGCGCGATAGCAGCTTAAACGGATCGACGTAGATCATGGCCTGGCGGTATTTGCCGCCGAACACGGCGGGGATTTCGGCGCCCTTGACGATGGCGATTTGATTGCGAATCTGGAATTGAGCCAAGTCGTGAAGTTGAGTTTCGTTGAGGCCCTCCCCTTTTACCGTTACCAGGCAGACCGGCAAGCTGGAGGCATCGAATTTCAACACCAACGGTGGCAAAGTGCCGGGCGGCAGGCGTTTCAGATCGGCTAGAGCGAGGTTGGATAACTGGGTTACGTCAGAATCCGCGTCGGTTCCGGGCTGAAAATACACTTTGATGATGCTCACGCCGAGCAGAGAGCGCGACTCCATGTGGTCGACGCCGCTGGCCTGGGTGAAGAAGCGTTCGAGCGGATTCGTGATGTCCACCTCGATATCTCCCGGCGGCATGCCACTGTAGAACGTGGCGACGACGACCTCCGGCAGGTTGATGGGCGGAAACAGATCGACGGGCATGCGGGAAAGAGCATTGACGCCGACGACGGCCAGCGCCAGACAGATCACCACAATGAAATAGGGATTACGAATGGAAAAACGTGGCATCGTGAATTACTCTGCTAGCGCAGGCCTCCTGCTATAGGCGAGGATCAGATTGTGGATTGAAAAGCAGGACATGGCCCTGCCTACTTCTGATCTTCCTGGCCCTGATACTGGACTAAATCGGTCATCTTGGGACGCACTTCCTCGCCTGCCCGCAGGCTGCTGCGGTCACTCACGACTACCATGTCCCCTTCCTTCAAGCCGGAAAGAATCTCGGCATCGGTGTCGGTCTGGATGCCGACCACCACCGGGCGAATTACGATCTTGTTGGACGAATCCACCATATCGACGGTGGTCTGATTATTGGCCTGGCTGAGAGCCTGCAAAGGCAAGGCAAGGGCGTTGGCTTTTTGTTCGAGGTTGATAGTGGCTTGCGCGTACAACCCGGGCAGCAAGACACGGTTCAGATTCGGCACATCCACCTCGGTGTGCATGGTGCGGGTGTCCTCTTTCACGTCGACGGAGAAGCGGGCGACTTTGCCGGGGAAGGTCCGGTTTAGCGACGGGACCATCACGCTGACGGGATCGCCGATATGGATGTATTGGACGTAGGATTCAGGCACGGGAATCACCAAGCGGAAGAGATCGTCTTGAGAAAGGCGCACCAACGGCATGGCCTGGGTGCTGGAACTGGTTCCGGCCTGTAACAAGGTTCCAAGATTCGCGAAGCGCTGCGTGATGGTGCCGGCAAAAGGCGCTGTGATCTTCGAATAGTCAAACAGAACCTGATCGCGCTCGCGCTTGGCCTGAGCGGCTTGCAGTTGGCTCTCCGCCGATTGCAGGTTCGACTTGGCGGCGTCGACTTGCGAGGCAGAGGCGAGAGCCTTTCCCTCAGAATCGTCCACCTCTTGCTGCGCCACTAATCCCGGCTTGGATTTGGCGACGCCGTCCAGTCTGCCGTACTGCAACTGCAGCACTTTGTGCTGGGCTTCGGCGCGGCTCACCAGGTTTTGCGCGTACGTAATCTGGTCGGCCGCGTTCTTGATCGCAGCATCATCCTGTTTGACTTGCAATTGCAACTCCGGAATCTCCAGCGTGGCGAGGACCTGGTTGGCCTGCACGCGCGAGCCATAGTCGACGAAGAGCTGCTTTACGAAGCCGGACTCTTTGGCGTACACGTCGATCTCCTGGAAAGGAACCAGTTCGGAGGAGAGCGTCAGGGTCCGGCCGAGACTTTTCCTGGCGATTTTGACCACGCCCACCGAGATCTCCGACGAGCCGGGGGCGCCTGGATTGTTCGCCTGGACTTTGCCAGGGCTCCCGCAAGAGCCCAACGCAACGCACATGCCGGCGAACGCGACGGCGCGAAAAATCTCCCACGATTTCCAACTCATAACCTTTGCCTCAACGCGCTCTCCAGGGCACATCGCAATCGGTGTTCGCGCTATTCATGCGCTCCGCTAACCGTTCGAGCGAAAACTGGGGGGAAGCGCAGAAGCGCAGCAGATCGCGCTCCTCCCGGATGATCTTGGCGGCCTCGCCCGGAATCGCGGGGGCGACTTCGAGCGGAACGGTAAGCACGCCGTGGCGGTCACCGTGAATCAAATCGCCGGACTGTATCTTCAAGCCGCCGATTTCGACTGGCTCGCCAAACTCGATGATATGAGCGTAGGAATGGGAGACGGCGAGGCATCCCGCAAACAGCTTAAAGCCCAGGGCCTCGACGGCGGGCAGATCGCGAACGGCTCCGTTGGTCACGCAGCCCAGACAGTTCAGGGCGCGGCCGATAGAGGCGTGAATTTCTCCGACGAACGCGCCCACGCCGGGGGTTGGCTCGACATCTTGGAGCACAATGACTCTGGGTTCGGGCACAGAAGCCACGTAGCTCCACCAATCCATGCGGTCATAGTAACAACGATGGGTCATGGGTGGCGAGGAGGTGCGGATTCTTCCGGTGGCGGCGTAACCGACCATGGGTCCGAGGTCCGGAAACTGGCAGTGCGCCGTGCCGGAAACGAACCCCTCGTTGCGCAATCGTACGTTAAGACGTTCGATGGCATTTGACACCGTACACGTATCGAGGTCAGCCAGCTTCTCAAGATCCTGCAATGAAAGCGCGTTGTGGTGGTTCATCTGCCTTTTGTTTGCACGACTCCGGCCAGCGAACTGCGAAGAGCGCGGGCGCAGCAAGACTGTTGTACTTCAATAACATACGATAACCGTCCTTTCTGCGCCCATACCAGGTACCTGGTATTTTTGCCACAAAATCTTAGTAGTCTGCATTTGCAGGGCAAAAGCTCGGTTAGCATGGAATTCGATGCGGGCGCGAAAGCTCAGTCTGCTGTATTCCAGGCAAGGCGAGGGTGGATCCTCGCTAGCGGGCATCCGCTCCGGCCTAGCGGGGATCCGCTCAGGGAATTCGCGTCTGGCTTTGTTGATCGGTTTTGGCGGTCTGCTGTTGATTATGGCGTTGGCGGGAATCGACGCGCTGCGGGTGTTTCAGCGGTTCCGGCAGAGCGATGAACAGATCCGCGGGCGGTACCTTTCGCAAAATCACGTGTTAAACGACATCCGTTCGGATGTCTACCTTTCCGGAACATACGTGCGGGATTACCTGCTGGAGCCGGATTCCGCGAGAGCGGACGTGTACCGCACGAGCCTCGAAGACGTTCGCAAACACATGGAGTCCGCGCTCGAAGTGTACGGGCGCCAGACCGCTCCGGCCGAGGCCCAGCATTATTCGGCGCTGCGTTCGGAGCTGATGGATTACTGGGGAATTCTGGCGCCGGTGTTTCGATGGAATCCGGAGGAGAGGCGCCGTTCGGGGTACGCCTTTTTGCGGGACGAGGTTTTCCCGCGGCGGCAGAACATGCTGGCGATCTCCGATAGAATCGCGACGATCAACGAACAGCAGCTCACGGCCGGGAATAACCAAGTGGTTTCGCTGCTGCTGCGATTTCAAACGCGCGTGCTCTTGACATTAGTGGCCGCGCTGGTGCTCGGTCTCGGAATGGCAGCTTTCAGCACGCGCAGGATTCTGCGGCTGGAGGATCAGGCTCAGCTGCGGTATGAGGAAACGGCCGATGCGCGCAGCCAGTTGAAGGATCTCTCGGCTCGGCTGGTGCAAGCGCAAGAAACCGAGCGGCGGGCTCTGTCGCGGGAACTGCACGACGAAGTGGGGCAGTCATTGTCAGCGGTACTGGTGGAGTTGCGCAATCTTTCGGCGGGCTTGGGGATTCGCTCGGCAGAACAGTCGCGCAGCCATGTCGAAACCGTCAAGGGACTCGTGGAGAGCACGGTGCGGGTGATTCGAAACATGGCGCTGCTGCTGCGGCCATCGATGCTGGACGACCTGGGGTTGATTCCGGCGCTCAAATGGCAGGCCCGGGAGTGCGCGAAGCGGACGTCGATGAATGTGAGTGTCGCGACGGAAGTGGAGTCCGACGACCTGCCGGATGAATACAAGACCTGTGTGTATCGCGTGGTGCAGGAGGCCTTGCACAATTGCGAACGGCACTCGCACGCGACGGCCATCCGCATTCGAGTGGAGCAGAAGTTTGACCGCCTGACGCTGGTCATCCAGGACGACGGGCAGGGTTTCGACGTGCGGCAGATGAAGGGCGTGGGACTGCTGGGCATCCAAGAGCGCGTGGCGCGGCTGGGAGGCACGGCGACCGTTCATTCAAAACCGGGAGACGGAACCATCCTCTCGATAGAGCTGCCGTTCAGCGAGGAGCAACGGAGTACGGAGACGCGTGGAACCCATTCACATACTGTTAGCTGACGATCACACGGTGATGCGCCGGGGGTTGCGGCTTTTGCTGGAAAACCAACCGGAGTTCATGGTGGTGGCGGAGGCGGCGGATGGGCGGCAGGCGGTGGAACAAGCCGAAGCGACGCAGCCGGATGTCGCCGTTATCGACATTGCGATGCCGAATTTGAGCGGGATCGAAGCGGCACAGCGCATCACCGCGGCGCTTCCGCATACGGCAGTGGTGATTCTGAGCATGCACTCCGACGAAGGCTACGTTTTACGAGCCTTGAAGGCGGGCGCGAAAGGCTACCTGCTGAAGGATTCTCCGGAAGGCGATTTGATCGAGGCCATCAAGGCGGTGCATCAAGGCAAGACGTTCTTCGGCCCGGAGATCAGCAAGATGCTGGTGGAGGATTACGTCCGCGAGATCCGGACGCGGGGAGCGGAGGACGCCTACGATCTGCTGACCTCGCGGGAACGGGAAATTCTACAGCTATTGGCGGAGCGCAAACTGAATAAGGAAATCGCCACGGCGCTGAATCTCAGCCCTTACACGGTGGAAACGCATCGGCGAAATTTGCAGGAGAAGTTGAATCTGCATAGCTTGGCGGAGTTGATTTTGTACGCGGTGCGAAAGGGTATTATTTCCTGAGTAGGGCGGACAGCTCGGCAGAAACATCCGGCTCCCAGGAAATAAAGCGCATGACGGCCTGGATTGCGTGCAGAGCGGAGGGTTCGCGCAGCGGCCGCCGCAGCACGTCATAGCCGCCATGCTGCAGCACGCTGCGCCATAGGGCGTCGTCGCTCACCGGGGAGACCAGCAGGATGCAACTGCGCGGCGAGTATTTTGCAAGGCGGTCCATCACTTCACGCCAAGGATATCCAGGCTGACTGCGATCGCACAGGATGATCTCAAAATGGCTTTGCGAGGCTAAGTAGAAGGCGTCCCGCGGCGACTGGGTGAGGTGGAGATCCCACTTATGCTGTTGCGCCAGGCAGCGCAGTAAAATGCAGTCGTCGATCGCCATCGAGAGAGCTAAAATCCGCAGGCGCTGCTCCGCGGCCGAAGGTACTTCCTCTTGCTTCTTAAACCAATTAGAAAGCCACACGACTTACTTCCTAAGGCCTTCGACCGGCACGGCCGGCTTCGACGCGGTGTTCCAGTAAGACAACGCGAGCTTAACGGTACGCTCGACTCTATCCGGCTGCAGCGGTTTGGGGAGAACATCGTAGCCGCCGCGCCGGGTAAGTTCCTGCCACAGATACGCGTCGGTGACACCGGACACTAAGATGACGCACGCGTGGTGCGGCGATGCGGTAAAGCGCTCGACGGCGGCGCGCCACTCGGTTTCCGGCCAATCGCGATCGAGCAGGATCACGGGAGCGGTCAATTGCTTGGCGACGGAATACGCTTCCTCACAAGATTCAGCAAAGCGGACGTCCAACGGTTCGGCACCGAAAACGTTGGTAAGAACATGGCGATCCTGCTCATTGACCATGAGGGCGACCACGGGGACACGGTGCGGTAGAGGCGCGCGGCGGGGCGCGCCACCGTTGAACAACGAATGGACCATTTGCCAAACGCGCGTCATGCGCAGACCTCCACGGCTCTGCCCATCCGGCGCTGACGAACGAAGAGCAGCACTCATCCTCGCTATCTCCGTATTCGAGAATCTCTCCGCCTTCGAGCTTAGCCTCGATCGAGAATCTGCGGAATACCAGGGCGCTGGTATTCACGGGCTCGAAATTCAAGTAGAGCAGCGCCGCTACCGGGTCCAAGAGGCTACCTTGCGAGGCCCGCCAAATAACCAAATTCAGCGGTATGGCGCGGGAGGGCTCCTTAAATTAACGTGGGTGTGAGGATAGCCCGATGACATTGCCGCTGGATGAAATCGAACACTTCAGGAAGGAGCTAGAGGCCAAACGCGACGATCTGGCCGGGCATCGAAATCCTGAAGGCATTGCGATTGAACGCACTCCGGACTCGATGGACGAATTGGTGCTGGCAAATGAACGGGAACTGACGGTGGAGAGGCTGAATCGCGAAGCCTTTCTGCTCCGCCAAGTGGCGTATGCGTTGGAGCGGATTGCGACCGGGGAATATGGAATCTGCCTGGAATGCGAGGAGCCGATTGCAGCGAAGCGGCTGGCTGCCTTGCCGTGGGCGGCTCTGTGTTTGTCCTGTCAGGAAGCGGCGGATCGTGAAGGGCGTGAAGCAGGCGTGGTGGCTCGCCCGAACTCGCCCATTGCGGAAGCGGCTTGACGGCTCCGGGAACGCGAGGCTGAGGCTACTTGGAAGGTCGGTTGCGTTCGCAGTTTCGATCCAGGTGCTGCCGATATCCGCGGATCCAGGCCTCGAAGGCATTTAAGGGTGGCGCGCCGTCCTTATTCTGAGAAGTAGTAGGGCGGGAGCCAGACTTAGGAAACAGACGTCTTAGCAAAGTCCTCAATATTCTCATCTTGAACAGACCCGCGTGACTTGGCGCTCTCCCGGGATATTGCGTGCTCGACACGTTCCGGCGTGCCCAGATCGCTCCAGCCAATATTGCCCAGACGAAGAACCGCTAATCGCCGGGTTGAGACGGACAGCACCTGCTGGGAAAAATCCCCTGGGTGAAGCGTGGCGAAGACTTCATCTCCAGGGGGCAGGGAGAGCTCCGCGCGTAAGCAGCCTGTGCCGGAATCCAGGGCTTGCATCAGGCGCGGTACGGCGACGTTTAGCATGTCGAGAAAAGCCGAGGCGCGTCCGATCATCACAAAGATATTCCACAAACACCCATGCTCCAGGAGGGCCTGGGCCACCGGCGTTGAGGGCTTTTCCCAGAAGCGGCGAACGCCTACCAGGGAATTGGTAAAGGGGCACTGCACACTGGCGCCGGGCTCTATCCATCCGTACTCGACTTCCGGATGCTCCGCATCGGCCCCGAGCAGTATTACGGTATCGAGGCGGGTGCTTGCAATGTTGAGGGCCAGGCGAACCGCGGAGACAAAGCGCTGCTCCCGCGAATAATGATGGTCCGTCGGAAAGAAGGCTACGATGGGATCGCCGGCCAGGCTGGTAATCCGCAAAAGACTGTTGATAATTGCTACGGTCGTGCCTTGGTTCGAGGGCTGGACCACCATGTGCGATGGTTTGACGTCGGCCAATTCTTCGCTATAAAACTTCTCATGATGTCTGACCAGGGTAAACAGGGTACGTTCCGGGGCTATGGCGGGAGCGAGTCTGGCACGAGTGTGAGCCAGCAGCGTGCGGCCTCCGTATAAGGTGCAAAACTGCTTGGGACGATCGTCGCCCGCGATCAGCCGGGTGAAAGAGCGTAATCTGGTACCGTCGCCGCCGGCCAGAACGACTGCCCAAGCCTTTTCATGATTCACGCTGTGCTTTTCCGGTCTCATCAGCTCCACCTTATCCTCGTTCGTAAGTGCCCTTCCATACCAGGACCCAGGTAATTCACGGGGAAGGATTTCGGTACCGGCTGCAAGTTAGCGATCCAACTCAAAGGCGAGATATTGAAAGCGCCCGTTGCGCTCGATTTGCAGGACCACGGGATCGCCTGGCTGCATGCCGTCGAGCGAGGATTGCAAAGTGTCGATGAAAGCCACCGGAACCGTATTTACGGCGTCGATGATATCGCCGGGTTGAAGATCGATGAATTGCGACTGCCCGCCGGGCGCTTTGGCCGCGACGATGAGGCCGTATTCGCGACGCAGACCGGGGATCATGGAGGCGAGGTCCTTATCGAGCTGGACGCAAAGAACGCCCAGCCGTGAGATCAAATTTTTCTCGGGATGCGCGAGGCGGGCGAGAATACTGCTGGGGTCCGTCCGTTCACGGACAGAGAGGGAGAATGTAAGCTCCTGTTTGCCGCGAAGGATGGCCAACTGAACCTTCTCGCCGGCCTGGCGGCGGAAGATGCGATTTTCCAGCTGGCTGGTGGAGCCGATGGCTTTCGCGTCCAAGCTGAGGAGTACGTCTCCTCTGCGCAGACCGGAGCTATCGGCAGGGCTTTCCGGTTCGACGTCGGAGATCACGACGCCGTGGTCACGGGAGAGAGAAAGACCCCGGGCCATGACTGGCGTAATGTTTTGCGCGTATATGCCGAGCTCTCCGCGCTTCACTTCGCCATTCTTGCGCACTTGCAGATAGACGTCGCGGACGGTATTCGCAGGGATGGCGAAGCCGAGGCCTTCGTTGCCTCCGGACTGCGAAAGGATGAAAGTATTCAGCCCGGCAAGCAGGCCGTTCATGTTTACTAAGGGGCCCCCGCTATTTCCGGGATTGATGGAAGCGTCGGTTTGCACGTAGACCATGGAATTCTGCTCGCCCAACGAACGAGCGGGTGCGCTGACAATTCCCAGCGACATGGAGTTCGCTAGCCCCATGGGTGCGCCCAGAGCGAGCACGAGATCTCCCTGCCGCAATCGATCCGAGTTCATGAATTTGAGGGCGGTCAGGCCTTTGCGGTCTACTTTGAGGACGGCCAGGTCGGACTCGGTATCCACACCGACGATTTTGGCTTCGACGCTTTCGATTTCGGCGGGATCGTCAGCCGGATTATTCGACGAAGCGAGGCCGGCGAAGGCTACTTTTATGCGTATCGCTCCGCTGACGACGTGGGCATTGGTGACGATGTAGCCGTCGGGATCGACGATTACGCCGGAGCCGATCGATTCCTGCCGCCCAAAAAGGCTGACGGAATGACCGGTGGCCTGGTCCAACGGGCCGTAACCGCTGACTGAGATCTGGACTACGGCGGGGGACACCCTACGGGAGAGCGAACGAATCTCCCCGCTAAACTCGACCAGGGAGTTGTGCTTGGGCTGTGGATGGGCGACCTGCGCGAGCAGAACGGAGTCCGGCAGCGATAGGATCAGCAGTGTTGCCAGAGGAATTTTCATCTTGTCCTCACAGTGTTGCGTTTACTCAGCGCGAACGGCCCAGCGGGACCGCCCTCCGCGACATACCGGCCGAGGTAGCCCTGGGTATAAACCAGCCGGGAAAGCCACCGGCCGTACGCGAGGAATAAGGAATGGAACACCAGTTCACGCTTGAGGGGCCGAACCAATAGGGTCAAACCGGAACGACCCCACTCACCGTGTTCGGCAGTCTCAGGGGAGAAATCCGGGCCGGGCTTATTTGACAGGAAAACGACAGCGCACTCGCTGCGCGCCTCACGAAGCTTCCGCAGGGTCATTTGCCAGGGCTGATCCTCCAGCGCTACATCGCAGAGGACGATGGGCACCCGTTGACGGCCGAGCGCCTGTTTGGCCTCGCCGCAGGTGGACGCTTGGATCAGTTTCCAGGCGCTGCCACGGAGTAAGCTATCCAAGTTGGAAAGATCGCCGCGGTGATTGCTGGCTACAACCGTTCCGATCGTGAACGATCTGGAACGCGCTCCTAGCATTCGGCAATCCTCCTTCGGGAGCAGCGGACGCGCACGCCCGGTGGAAATCCCCGGTTCAAGCTTACTGCCAGTTCCTGCCGGGTCCCATACTAGACGCTCGGTATATTTCGGTGTTCCTCACTGGTAGTGGTTCTGGGGGAGCAGACGAATAGAGGAGGCGGGCGCCGCAGTCCCGGGTAGGATCGTCGGCGCCCGCCGTGTCGTAACGGGGAATTGAATCCACTATATTCGAGGGAAGCCAAGGAACCAATACCTTGTGCTTGGTATTTCTGACGACGCGACGCCGGTAAGCCTCAATACCGATCCAACCGGGTGTCAAATACCGGATCTCCGGTATTTTCGCGCGGCACCTATCGCGGCTATACTCGCGCCATGTCCCTGCGGATAGGTGCCGCGCGTGTGCGTGCCGGCGGTGCCCGGCCCCTTGCGATCGCCGCGGTGCTGTATTGCTCGCCACTGCTTTTGGCGCAGGCGGGAGCGCTTGGTTCGCAGGCGATCCTTCCGGACTATTCGCATGGACCGGGTTGGTTTCCGGGGGTGATCAAGC
This sequence comes from Bryobacterales bacterium, assembly GCA_963745995.1. Classification (GTDB taxonomy): domain Bacteria; phylum Acidobacteriota; class Terriglobia; order Bryobacterales; family Bryobacteraceae; genus Palsa-187. Next base: position 457,843 of record CAVUZF010000002.1, on the reverse strand, counting down.
CCTACCGTCAAGCGCCGATCGCTCCGCTGGTCATCGAGAACTCGCCGCGGCTCCACGATCTAATTCACAACGGGAAACTGGAGCTGTCTTTGGCGGACGCCTTGAGCCTGGCACTCGAAAACAATCTGGATATCGGGGTGGACCGGTATCTGCGTCCGGTAGCCGAGACGGATGTGTTGCGGACGCTCTCGGGGCAAGCGGCGCGCGGCATCACGGGAGCGCTGCTGCCGAGCGGGTTGAGCCAGGGCGCCTTGGGCGTGGGCGTAAACCAGTTTCAGGGTGCGGGCGGAGTGGGGAGCGCAGGCGGAATCAGCGGCGGCGGTGGCGCGGTGCAGGTTCCGCAAGCCGGCTCTTTCGATCCGTCGATCAGTTTCAATTCCAGTTGGGATCGCACGGTGGCTCCGCTCAACACGGTGCAGGTGGCCGGGGTCCCGCACGTGACGACGCTATCGACGGCGTTTTCCGGAAGCTACACGCAGATGCTGCCGGATGGAACCAGCTTTCTGTTTTCCTTGAATGGAATCCGGCAGGCGTCGACGCAGCAATTTCTGCTGTACAACCCGGCGGTGATCAGCCGGTTCGCGTTCGGTTTCAATCAGCCGCTGCTGAATGGATTTGGGCTGCTGCCGAACAAACGCTTTATGATTGTGGCGCGCAACGATCTAAGAACCTCAGACGAGCTGTTCCGTTTGCAGGTGACCACTACGGTGGTGCAGGTGGAGGACGCGTACTGGAATCTGGCAGCTTCCGGCGAAGCGGTGACGGCCGCCCAGCGGGGGCTGGAAGCGGCGCAAGTGCTGCTGCAGGACACCGAGCGCATGGTGACGATCGGAAACGCGGCGGTGCTGGATGTCACGTCGGCGCGATCGGCGGTGGCGGCGGCGCAGCGCGATTTGATCGTTGCGCGGACCAACGGTCAACTGCAAGCGGCGCAATTGAAGAGCATCCTCAGCAAGAACATAGACCCGGAACTGGATGCGGCTGAGATCGTAACCACCGATCAGCTACCGGAACCAAGCGACGCCGATATGCCGGACTTGCCGGCGGCGCTGGAGACGGCGGTACGTGTCCGGCCCGACCTGCATGTTTCCGAGCAGGGGCTGCAAAATCAGAACGTCACTGTGAGTTTCACGCGCAACGGGCTCCTGCCCGCTGTGAATACCTTCGGACTCTATGCCAGCTCCGGCCTCGCGGGGAACGGAGCGCTGGCGACGGCCGGCGCGGGGGCATCGTTGAACCAGGATCTGATTGCCGCCTATCCGGAATACGCTAGCGGTTTGAGTTTGACGGTGCCGCTGCGGAACCGCTCGGCGCAGGCGGACAACCTGCGGGCACGGCTGGAGGAGCGGCAACTGCAAGTGAGCTTACAGCAGTTGAGGCAGCAGATCGGGCTGGAAGTCCGGCAAGCGGTGATCGGTCTGGTGCAGGGCAAGGCGCAGGTGGAAGCAGCTCATGAAGCAGTGGCACTGGCGGACCAAACGGCGGATGCCGAGCGGAAGAAATTGTTGGCTGGAATTTCGACGCCCTACACGGTGGTGCTGCGAGAGCGCGATGCCGTGGTGGCGCGGCAGGCCGACATCGGCGCGGTGGCGACCTATGCGCGGGCGCTGGTAGAAATGGACCGTTCGACGGGAACTATCCTGGAACGCAATGGCATCGACACTGAAGATGCGCTGAGCGGCGAAGTGACACGACAGCCCACTCCGCCGTTCCGTTATCCGCGTTATCAGGGCGTGGGTATGCCGCAAACGCAAGGAAAATAGCAGGGGCATGATTCGGGGAGCGTTGCGAGATTCGGCCATCGCGATGGCCTTGGTGCTTCTGGGCAGCGGGCCGCTTCACGGACAAGCGGGGGACGCGACTGCTATCGACACCCAGGTCCTCAGCCGCGGGCCGTCCTTCTTGCGTTTGTGGTCGCCTTACCGGCCCATGGCTCTTCCGCCGCTGAACACAAAGAACGGGCCGTTGCTAGAGGAATCCATTCACGACGGGGAATTGGAATTATCGTTGGCGGAATTTCTGGCGCTGGTGGTGGAAAATGGGCTGGACGTTGAATCCGACCGGTACACCTACCTGCTGGCGCAAACGGATTTATTGCGCGCCCGATCGGGGCAGGCAGCGCGCGGCATACCGCAGGCGCCGATCCCGGCCGCGCTGTTTGCGGGGGCCATCGGCGCGGGTTTGGGAAACAACGCCAACGTCTCCACCGCAGGCACGGGGGCGGCCGCGATCTCAGGGGCCGCGAAACAGATTGTGATCGGCGCGCGCGGGAACTTCGATCCGACTTTTTCGCTGAATTTCAGCTACGATCGCGTGGTGAGTCCGCTCAACACGGTGCGGGTGGCGGGGACGTCAACGGTGACCGTGCCCTCACTCGACTTGCAGACACGCTATCAGCAGGAACTGCCGTGGGGAACCAGTTACAGCGTTAGTTTCAACTTGCAGCGGCAGAGCACCACGCAACTCTTTCTGTTGTTCAATCCGGCTTTTACTTCCTATCTTTCTTTCCAGGTGTATCAACCGCTCTGGAACGGTTTCGGAATGGCTTTGAACCGGCGGTTCATTACAGTAGCGGAGAATGACCGTAAAATCAGCCGGGAGGTTTTCAACCAGAATTTGCAGGCCATCGTTGCCAACGCCGCGAATCTGTATTGGGACTTCGCCGCGCTGCGCAAGCAGGTAGAGGTGGCCCAACAGGAGGTAGCGGCATCCGAAAAATTGGTGCAGGACGATCAAAGAGGATTTGAAGTCGGCATTCTGGCCCGTCTGGATGTCGTGCAGGCACAAGCGCAACTGGCGGCCAACCGGCGCGATCTAGTGACCGCGCAAACCAACTTGCAGATGCAGGAGGTGCGCCTGAAAAGCGTCATCAGCAAGAGCATCGGCCAGGAGCTGGCGGATGCGCGGATCGTGCCGACCGAGCGGCTGCCGGACGCGTACGACATGCAGATTCCGGAGCTGGCGGAGGCGGTGAGAGATGCGTCGCAAGACCGTTCGTCGCTGCGCCTGATTCAATTAACGATGGACAACCAGCAGATTGCCGAGAAGTTCACGCGCAATAACTTGCTGCCGACCTTCAGTGTCTTTGCGGCCTTCAATAGCTACTCACTGGCGGGCGGGACCAATGCCATGCTGCGGCAAATGGCGCAATGGATTTATCCCGAGTATTCGGCAGGGTTGTCGCTCACGTTCAACATGCGCAACCGGGCAGCGCAGGCGGACGATGTGCGGGATCGTCTGGAACTCCGGCAAACCCGGGTATCTTTGCAGCGAACGCGTAATCAAGCCGAACAGACGGCTCGCACGGCCGTCATTGGCATGCTGCAGCTTCGGGCTCAGGTGGAAGCGGACCAAAAAGCCGTGGAGAATGGCCAAGAAGCCTTTCACGGCGAGCAAATACGGCTGGCGAACGGAATTTCCACCCCCTACCGCGTGATTCTGGCGGGACGGGATTTAGCGGCGGCCCAGTTGGTCCTAATTCAAGCCCAGGTGAGCTACGCCAAGGCGCTGATCGCGCTGGAACTGGCGGAAGGGACCGTTCTCGAGAAAAACGGAATCGATTTCGATCGTGCGTTTCGGGGAAGCCTCTGGAAAACGTCTGGCACGCCGTGAAGTTGGGAGGGCGGCTACCGGGGTACGCCTGCCGGGAATTACCGCGCCGCGGGTATGGTGGAACGGCGGGGACTCCAGTAACGTGAAGGCGTGGCAGTCCACAGAGGAGTTGGAAAAATGCATTCTGTATTATGGTTTTCGCTACCCGTCGCCGGCGCGGCCGCGCTGCTGTTTTCCGGTTACAGGCGCCGGGCAAGACAGCAGCACGACCTGCAGGTCTTCCGCAACAGAATCATGTTTGGGACATCCGCGAGCTATTCGGGCGAGTGGAAGAAAGACTGACGGCAAAAACCCACGAGGGGCTGTCATCAACGAGAATTTGGTTTCTCGTTACGTGTGGTCTTGCTATCAGCTATTAGTGAGCGCCCGGGGCTCGGAGCGAAACCATAGTGAGCGAATGCATAATCTTGGGATTGGAAAAGATTTTATGCTATTCACTATGCGTCTTATTACTTTGTTATGTCTGCCATGCGCATTCGCCTACGCAGGAGACTGGCAGGGAACCTTAGTCGACTCCAAATGCTTTGCCATCGCAGAGCGTAATGTGAATCCGACCGATACGCTGACGTACGTCGATCGCGACCAGAATCAAGAACTCCGCCTTTGCTCCCCGGGCGCGAAGACAAAATCTTTCGCAGTTGTGCAGCACGACGGAGTCAGTTTCAGGCTGGACTCCGCAGGGAACGCGAAGGCGTCCGAAATTGTGCGGAACAACGCCAAAACATCTTCCTTGGGTGTCGTAGTAACCGGCGAGCTGAACGGAAACACCATCAAAGTGGATTCGATTTCGATGGATCGATAAGCCAGGCGCCGGCGAGCTAGGTCAGCGAGAGGCGGGTTTGAGCGGATCAATAAACCAGAACGCCGCGGCGCCGGCCGGGAGCCCATTGATCCCGTAGGAACCGAACCCTGTCACCACCATCAATCCTGCGAAGGTGTGCCCGGAACCTTCATCGTCTCTGGCAAGCACGCTGACGGTGTCGCCCTTTTGCAAGTCAGCGAAAGAGATGGGATACAAGTCCCAGGGCATCGGACTGGCGGACGGCGCCGGGTCCACCGCCGGTTCGACAAACGGGGACGCCCGAAAGATACCCTCGCGGCGGGTTTGGATGAGCCGGGAATTTCCGGATCCGAGCTCGTGCACTTCAATGACCTCACCGAGGCCGTTCATCGATACAATGGTGCCGACGACGTTGCGGACTGCTCCCACGATAACGACGGCCGCGCGAATATCCGGAGATCTTGCTGCGCGGGTACCCTGAACATAGATGCGATCGCCGATTTTCACTCCGGCCCAGGCGCTAGCGACAACATCTCTGCCCTCCTGTCCCTGCGCCGAATAGTGGCGAAACAGGGCGGGATCGCTGGCATCCACGGTGGCCGGCTGCGAAGCGCCATCGGCGAGTTCTTCTGTCAGCCGAATGGTTTGATTTTCAGGGTTCAGGCCGGTCACCACTCCCCAGGCGCTATTGCGCGCCCAGGTTGAAAACAGCTGCTTCTGATGCTCCTGGATTTCCAGGCGTTTCATCACCAGAACCCGGCCGGCGGTGTTGGCTTGCGCCGAAGCGAGCTGGACGCACAGGCGATCGCCCACCTGGAGATATTTGGGATCGAATTGTCCCGCAGGTTTGCGTTCCACGGTTACCTGGACGAACTGAGTCCGGTTTGAAAATGAGACGGTGGCGATGTCGGCGGAACCGTCGGCTTTGATCGTCAAAGTTTGGTCGAAGGGATTGGTCACGTACACTTCGCCGAGAAGATTGCAGGTGCCCTGCGCTACAAGCTTAGTGGCGAGCAATATCAGCAGAGCGCTGCGAACGCAAAGGGTGAGATTGAGCGAGTCCAAAACAAAGCCCGTCTTTAACCTACGGCAAGCAAATTCCGATGCCCAATACCGAGGGGCTGGTATTTACGGGCGCTATGGCATGGTAGTGGGGCGACCCGGAACACTCGGACGTACCACGTTTACCGGCGCAAAGTTACTAAGACGCGGGTATGGCTTACCCTGCAGTGCCCGGCGTAACGTGGAATCAGGACGTAACGCGAAATGGGAATCCTATGCTGCTCCTACTGGTTTTTTGCTGGCGGTAATCTGCGTGGATTGTCGGGCTTCCCACTTTTACCGGCAGGTCAGACACCGGCGCCATCTGAACCAACTGCGATCCGCTCTAGACTTCGGCTCCCTACCCGCAAAAAACAGAGATTTCTACTACATCGCAGCTAGCAACTTGGGATTAGAGGGCAACATCCCATAGTTGGAGGCTTAGAAACACTATGAAGCGGTCAAGATGGCAAGCTCCGATGGGCTTGATTCTGGCTGCGCTGATCGGAAGCCGCGCTTGGGGCGCCGTACCTCCGCAACCTGGAACCATAAACTACATCGAAGGACAGTCCTTTATCGGCGGGCATGCGCTGGGAGAGATTTCGGCGGGATCCGTCAGATTGCGGGCCGGTCAATCGCTGTCGACGCAAGACGGCAGAGCGGAAATTCTGTTGACGCCGGGCGTCTTTTTCAGAATCGGCAATAACAGCAGCGTGGATATGATAGCGCCGGATTTGGCGAATACCATACTGCTTCTGCAAAAGGGCCGCGCGCTGGTGGAAGTGACTGCGATCCGGCCCGAGAACAATATTCGCATCAATGTAAGCGGCGCCAGCGCCCAACTACTCAAGCCGGGTTTGTACGATATTGACGCGGACCACGGCCAGATCCGCGTGTTCGACGGAAAAGCGGTGGTGCAAGCCAACGGCAAGCAAATACAAGTGAACGGCGAACATGAGTTAAATCTCAATACGCAAGCCGTGCATAAGGCGAAGAAATTCGATCGCAAAAACTATGAGGATGATTTCTATCGCTGGGCCAGCCTGCGTTCCTCGTACCTGGCCGACGCCAACGTCGATGCGGCTAAAAGGTATGCCGGCGGTTACGGTTGGTCTCCGGGGGTGTGGGCGGATTCCGGCTGGTATTGGGACCCCGGATTTGACGCCTATACCTTTATCCCGGGCGATGGGATTTTCTACAGTCCTTTTGGCTGGGGCTATTATTCCCCGTGGTTCGCGTTTGGCGCGCCGGGATTGGGATACTACGGCGGTTTTTACAATCACTTCGGGCCGGGCTATCGTCCGACACACGGCCCCGGCGCCCGCTTCCCTGGACACGCTTCGCATTTCGGCGGAAACAGCTTTGCGTCGGGCGGCTTCGGCCACACGGGCTTCGGCGGCGGAGGTTTCCGCGGTGGCGGGGGCGGATTCCATGGCGGCGGCGGTGGCTTCCATGGCGGCGGCGGACACGGCGGTGGTGGACACGGCGGTGGTGGTGGCGGCGGGCATCGCTAGCGCACAGGATACTGACGCCTTCCGTCCGGAATTACTGAGAGGCAGGTATGGTCAACGCGGTGGCATTGCGATCACTCTTGGAGTGGAGAGGCGGCCGATTGCGGATCCGCCGCCATCCACATGCGGTTTCGCGAGGAGGGTGGCGTGCCGACGATATCGATTCACAAGCTTTGCGAGCTAGACGCTGCGGCGTTACGTTCACTGCAAGAAATCCAAGCACTGCGGGATAAAATCTCACGGAGAGCCTACGATCTTTACCAAGCTCGTGGCGCGGCGCCGGGAAGTTCTGTCGATGATTGGCTACGGGCAGAGCGGGAAGTATGTTGGGTGCCTCCGCAAGAGGAATTCGAGGAGACCGATCGAGCGATTCATTTGAGGATCGGGATGTCTGATGTGCCCGAGGAAACCGTCGAGGTCACTCTGTTGCCTGAGATGGTCATCTTGCGGGGCGCCAAGGAAACCGGGAGCACGGGGTCAGGTGCGGCGGACTCCTGTCGATCCGGGCCGAAGTTGCTGTTCCGCCAGATCGTCTTTCCATCGCAAGTCCACACGGAAAGTGCGGTGATACGAATGGAAGCCGATCGGCTCCGGGTGTCAGCGGCAAAAGTGGAGTTGGCGTGAACGCAATCGATTGGGATCGCAATCTAGAGACCGTAAGGAGATGCCGGTTATGATCAGACTGCATAGTGTCATTTTGGGGCTGGGCTGCTGCCTGGCCGCGACCGTTTCGGCGCAGAGCGTGAAGGTGAACTGGAAGATGAACGCTCCGTTTTCGGATTACAAGACGTACTCCTGGAATATGGGCAAACAGCAGGGAAGCGGCTTCTATCGCCAGTGGGTGCACCAATACGTCGATGACGCAATGGCGAAGAAGGGATTGCGAAAGGTGGCCGGGAACCAGAATCCCGACCTGCTGGTGGTCTATAACATGGCGGGCCAAGAGGTGCTGGATTCAACCACCACCACGGATGGATTCGGCTGGGGCGGCGGTTGGGGTGGAGGCTGGGGCGCTTGGGGCGGATGGGGCGGTGGAGGCTTCGGCCCGGACATCTCTACCACCGAGCAAGAGCCGCGGATGATGGGCATTCTGACGGTGGATCTGGTGGACGCGAAAAAGAAGCAGATGATCTGGCGCGGACAAGCCACGGAGGACAACATCTCCAATACCCAGAAGGGCGACGAAAAGCAAGTGGAGAAGTCTGTGCAGAAGATGTTCGATCGCTATCCGCCGAAGAACGGGAAATGATTCTTGCCGCGTGCTCTCTTCGGAGCGCGGGGTCCAAAATACTAGGGCCTGCCGCCGGGAATTACCGGCGGGATGGTATGGCCGGGCCTCCGGTATTGCGATACGTTTGCGCTTGAGGGGTAGTGCGAACACTAAAAGAGATGACCCATGAGTAGACTTCACCTGGCTGGCGTGACGGCGGCGTGGGCGGCAATCCTGCTTCTTCCTGGGGCGGCCGCGGGGTATTCGCCGCAGAATTCTTCTCCTCCGGGCGCACCTCCGGGGGCGCCGATGTCGCCGCAGCAACTTGACGATCTGGTGGCGCCGATCGCCTTATATCCCGATCCCCTGGTGGGCGAGGTGCTGGCCGCTTCCACTTATCCGATCGAGATCGCCGAAGCCGAACAGTGGGTGCGGGACCATCCGAACTGGAAGCCCTCCAAGCTCATGGACGAGGCGAAGAAACAGAACTGGGATCCCAGCGTACAGGGGCTGGTGGCGTTCCCCGATGTGCTCGCCCGGCTTGACGCAGGATACGGCCTGGACCACGCAGCTTGGCAACGCCTTTCTGGCCCAGCAGGCCGACGTGATGCAGGCGGTGCAGCGCATGCGCGCCCAGGCCGAGGCGAAAGGCACGCTGCATTCGACGCCGCAGGAGACCGTCACCACGCAAAACCAGAATGGGCAGACGGCGATCAGCATCCAGCCGGCCAACCCGGATGTCTGGTACGTGCCGAATTACAATCCCGCATACGTATGGGGACCGCCGGTCTATGGGGGTTACCCGCCGCTGCTTTACCCTGGCATCGATGTGGGTTTGGGTTGGTATCCGGGCATCGATCTCGGTCCTCTATTTCGGCGGCTGGGGCGGCTGGGGCTGGGGCGGCTGGGGCTGGGCTCCGAACTGGTATGGCGGCGGATATCTTCATGGACCATTCCTTCTTCCATCGCTACGGGTTCCGGAATTTCGGCGGCGGAGGCCGTTTGGGCAGTTCCGCGTGGATCGCATAATCCGGAACACCGGCTGGGCGTGCCGTATGCCAATCGCGAGGTGGCGGGCCGGTTTGCGCGCAATGGCGCTTTCGGCGGCGGCGGGTCCGGGCGGATTTGGCGGGCATCGCACGAACCAGGGTTTTAATCGCGGGAGGCGGCGCCGCAGCAGCGCTTCGGAAATCCGGGTTTTGAGCAGCGCGGCTGGACCGGCAATCACAGCGTCTTCGGCGGTTATCACAACGGCGGGATGGCGCGCATGCAAAGCGACCGCGGCTTCTCCAGCATGGGAGCGGGGCGCACGTTCGGCGGCGGAGGTGGATGCGCGGCGGCGGATTTGGCGGCGGCGGCGGCGCGCGGCGGTGGGAGGCGATAGCACAATGACGCGGCAGACTCTGTACCATTTGCACGGCGATGGCGATTGCATGCGCCGCGCCTTCGCTCGCGCAGGAGCGCTTCGATTCTCCCGAGGCCGCGGCGCAGGCCGTCATCGATGCGGCGGAACATCACGACTCCGCGCGGCTGGCGGCCATTTTCGGTCCGCAGGCGAAAGGAATTCTTACCTCCGGCGACCCCGCGCAGGATCGCGACGAACAGACCGAATTCGCGCGCCTCGCGCGCGCCAAACACCGGCTCGAAATTTCCCCCATGAACCCGAATCGCGCGATCCTGGCGATTGGCGACGAGGACTGGCCGTTTCCGGTCCCGATTGTCCGCACCAACGGCAAATGGAGCTTCGACGCCTCCGAGACCCCGGTCGAGATGCGCGCGCGGCGCATCGGCAGCCGATGAACTCGACGCCATCGAGATTTGCCACGGCTACGTGGAGGCGCAGATGAAGTACGCTTCCGAGGATCGCGACAAAGACGGCATGCTCGAGTACGCGCCGCGTCTGATGAGCACGCCCGGCCAGCATGACGGGTTGTATTGGGAAGGCGCGAGCGAGCCGCTGGTTCCCGAAGGCCTCGCCCAGGCCGCGTGGGACGGCGCCGTGAAGGGGCAAGCCAAACCCTACCACGGATATTATTTCCGGGTTCTCGAGGGGCAGGGCCCCAATGCGCCGGGCGGAGCGCACAATTACTTCGTTAAAGACAAGCTGATCGGCGGATTCGGCCTGGTGGCGTGGCCGGCCGAATATGGAGTGACCGGAATTCACACGTTCATCGTGAATCAGGACGGCGTGGTCTATCAAAAGGATATTGCGCCCGTTGCCGGCAAGCCGCCGCTGCCGATCACCCGCTTCGATCCCGACCGTTCCTGGGAGCCGGTGGAGTAGCGCGGGCCGCCAGCATTCTCCGGTAAGCTTCCAGCAATTGTGCTTTGGCTTGCTGGCCGATAGCGCGCTACCTGGCGCGGGCCGGAGGCCTGTTCGTCTCCGGATAGACTAGAATTTCAAGCTTGCGGTCCTCATTTACAGCTTCGGTTTTTCCCAGGCCGATGGTCTTAATGCGGGTATCGTCCAGCTTGAAAGTTTTCACAAGATATTCGCGAACCACAAACGCGCGGGCTTCCGTCAGCTTTCGTTCCTTGTCGGAATCGCCTTTCATACCGGCGTACGCCGCTACCACCACCAAGCCAAACTTAGTCTGTTCCAGATACCTTCCAGCTTCCTTCAGCACTTTTTCGTCTTTAAGCTTGGCCGTGTCGGGTTTGTCGAAAAGCTGTTTTCCGTCATAGCTAAAGGTCTTCGCACTCGGTTCCGCTGGCAGCTTGGCAATCTGATACTTTGTCAGGTCGTCGGAATCTTCATATCCACGATTCTTGAAGAATCCCCGCACCAGGAAGTTGTGCTTCAGCGCTTCCGTGCTTTCGGCGAGATTGGTCGCCGCCGCGGTGGCTTGATTGTAGACTGTCTTGCTGTTAATCAAAGCTCCTACCGAACCCTTGCCTTGATTGATCTTAGAAGTGATCGATTCCAGGTTGCTCACGGTTTCCTGCGCGCCTTCCATTGCGGTCTTGGTCGTGTCGAGGATCTGATTGGTCTTGTTGAGGAGGTCCGAAATGTCGAGCGGCGGCTCGCTTCCGATGGTCTCACCGTCTTTCAATCGCGCCGCGTCCTGGGAGCCAAACGAAACCTCTACGTACTTGTCCCCCAATAATCCCTCAGACTTAATCGCGGCGAGCGAATCCTTCTTGACGATCGCGCGGGTGGCGCGCTCGAGATCCATCACTACCGTCACCTTGCCGTTGGGTTGCTTGGGCAGTTGGATTTGTCTTACGGTGCCTTCGTGAATCCCTCCCACGCGGACATCTGCTCCGTCACTGAGGCCGGACACATTCTGAAACTCCGCCTTGACCCGGTAGGTGGATTTAAACAGGGTCTCCGTGTTGCCGATTAAAAATACTCCAGCAACCAGAATGGCTAGCGTTACAACGATGAAAAGGCCGAGCCGCACTTCTTTTGGCATGATATTCCCCTAGGCAGCGTCCTTCAGATATTGCATGACGAAAGGATCGGTGCTCTTCTGCAAATCCTCAAATTTTCCCTCGAACAGCACCTTTCCGTGGTCCAGCATCACCAGGCGATTGGCGAAATGCCTGGCGCCGTGGAGATCGTGGGTGACAACCAGCGACGTCATTTTATGCTGCTGCTGCAACTGCGAGATCAGTGCGCCGATTTCCGCTGCGGTGATGGGGTCCAATCCGGCGGTAGGTTCGTCCAGCAGCACAATCGCCGGACCCAGGGCAAGCGCGCGCGCCAAGCCCACACGCTTTTGCATTCCGCCGGAGATCTGCGAAGGCATCTTTTCCACGTCGTGCTCCATGCCCACGCTCGCGAGCAACTCGAGCGCCCGGCTTTTTCGTTCCTGAGCGCTTAGAGTAGTGTGCCGGCTGAGAGGAAATTCGACGTTCTCTTCGACGGTGAGCGAATCATACAGGGCTCCCTGTTGAAACAGGAAGCCGATTTTCTTTCTGATCTCGTTGAGCGGCTTGCCCTCCAGTCCCGTGATCTCCTGCCCCTGGATGCGGATGTGGCCGGAATCGGGCTTTTGCAAGCCGATCAGCAGTCTCAGCAACACACTTTTGCCCGTGCCGCTTCTGCCCAACACCGCGACGGTCTCCGCCGTGCGCCACGTTGAGACTGAATCCGTCCAAAACTTTCTGAGTACCGAAGGACTTCGATAGGCCTTCGACGGCGATGTCAGCTTGGTTGTTTTCGGTCCATAAAATTCCGTTACGGGTAAAACACCTGAATGAGCCGGACCAATACCACATCCGCCAGGATCAGAAATAGCGATGACAGAACCACCGCGCTGGTGGTGGATCTGCCCACTCCTTCCGTGCCGCCCTGCGGTGCGCATTCCCTGAAAGCAGGAGACGATTCCGATGATCAGGCCGTAGACCGCGGTTTTAAAGGTGGGCGGCAGGAAATCGCTGAAGGCAATTCCTTTCGTGCCGGTGTTAAAGAAGAGCCGCAGGGAGATGGGCTCCACCAAAGTGTTGCTGAGCCATCCCATGAGAATGCCGCAAAAATCCGCGGCCAGCGTCAGCAGAGGAAGCATGGCGATGCAAGCCAGGACTCGTGTCGCGACCAGGTACTTATAGGGATCGACAGCCGAGGCTTCCATGGCGTCGATTTGCTCGGTCACTTTCATCGAGCCGAGTTCGGCGCCGATTCCTGCTCCCACGCGGCCGCTGACGATCAACCCGGTGATGACGGGACCGCTCTCCTTGACGATGGAAAAAATGATGACCGCCGGCAGCATCGATTTCGCTCCGAACTGCGTTAGCGTATCGCGCGTTTGCAGGGAGAGGACTACGCCGGTGGCGGCGCCGGCGAGGGCGACCAAGGGCAACGATTTCGACCCGATCGCGTCCATCTGGCGGAGCAGTTCGCGGCCTTCCCAAGGGGGAACGAAGGCCACGCGAGCCAAGCGCCAGCAGAAAATTGCCAGCTCGCCGAACCAGGCAAAGAACCCGATCACGCTGGTTTCAGTGGCACTTCCCAAAGACTCTCCAACGGACTCGGCTGGGCACTGCTGCCGGCGGCAAAGGCGGCGGCAAGTATCAGGGCGAGGCTTAGGTAGATCGGCATACGGCGTAAAGTCTAGTGCCGATGAAGGGCCAAATCGACAACTATCGAACAATCTGAGAGTTGGAGGGGCAGCCAGCGGTCTGAATCCGGAATTTTTTGCGCTGCGAGTCTGTTTTGGGGCAGGGAATCGAGGCCTACTGGCGCCGCTCCGGCTCCGGCGACGGCTATGCCACCAGAGCTGAGCCCGTCGCCGAATGACCAAATAGGGTCGCGCCGTCGATGCTGGGGAAGCCGGAAGAGGCCGACGAGCTTCCGCTTAAGGATAGCAGCCGCTGGCACAATCCTCTCCGCGCCGATGCGAAAGCGGCTGGCTAAATCGAGTAGTCCAAAAGCCGCAGCCCGTCCTTGTAGGCTTCGTTTGCGGCGTTAGCCTGGTCGCGGGCTTCGTCTGCCTTGAAGCCGGCTTGCTCCCAAAGCTCCCAGGCGGCAATAGAGTGATCCGGGGTTGCCAGGTTTTCTTTTTCGCGGATGGCGGCGACCCACAAACCAACCGCATCCTTGTAGGATCTCTGCAAGCGATCCAAATCGGTACGTTCGATTGCCATGTCTCATCCTCCGCGGTAACGGCGTTAGGTGTCTGCTATTTAATTCCCGCTCGAAGCAGAACGTTGAATGCGAACGCGAAGATTCCGGCACCCAATATCACGCAGACGGGCAGCGTCAGCACCCAGGCCAGCAGGAGATTGCGAAGCGTCTCCGTCTGCAGGCCGGAGCGGTTTGCGAACATGGTTCCAGCGATTCCCGAAGAAAGTACGTGAGTCGTACTGACCGGCAGACCATACTGATCGGCGGCCATGATCGTCGCCATGGCTACCAGTTCGGCAGATGCGCCTTGGGCGTAGGTGAGGTGTTCCTTGCCGATCTTCTCGCCGACGGTCACCACGATGCGCTTCCATCCGATCATAGTTCCCAAGCCCAGCGCGATGGCGACCGCGAACTTCACCCACGTGGGGATGAACTTGGTTACTTTGTCCATGTTGCTTTTCAGATCCGCGGCGGACTTTCTGTCTCCGGCGGATCAGGGAGTTGCTTTTGCTTGATCAGCTTGCCCAGCCCTTCCGAGGTAAGGTACAGATCGCTGCGGAGGATCTTGCGCTGGTCCGGACTGAGCTCGTTCAGTGAGGTCTTTGCCGCTCAGGATCTCGGAGATCTCGCGGCACTTCGTTCCGATTGCAGCGAATGTGCGGTTGTTCACTTTGCCGTTGGTTTTCAGATAAGCGGAAACCTCGTCGGCGGCGACTTGGTATCCGCCCATGGCGACGCCCGGCGCATGACGGTCCATCTGGAACGAGATCGTTTGTGTGGTTGCCGCCAGATCCGCGATCGATGCCTGATTAGTGCTGAGGTCCACCGCGAAGCTCAGCGGTACGATTCCCACCAGGATCAGCATGATCAGGCCCATGCCCTTCTGTCCGTCGTTGGAGCCGTGCGCGAAACTGACGCCCGTGCAGGTGAGAACCAGCAATCCGCGAATCCACAAGGGCGGCGCCTTGTCTTTTTCGGGAGCTGCGTAGAGATCGGGACGTTTGATGAGCGCCTTACAGAGTAGCAGCAGCAAAGCTGCGCAGGAAAAACCCACGATGGGCGAAACCAGCAGAGAAGTGCCGACTTCGGTAGCCTTGGCCCAGTTGATGCCTTCGCCGAACTCGTGGCTGCCGGAGAGCCATGAATTGGCGAAGCCCACTCCCATGATGGCGCCGATCAGCGTGTGGGAACTGGAAGCCGGCAGGCCAAGATACCAGGTGCCGAGATTCCATATGATGGCGGAAATCAGCAGGGCGAACACCATCGCGAATCCCGCGCCGGAGCCCACGTTCAACACCAGTTCCACCGGCAGGAGCGCCAGAACGCCGAAAGCCACTGCGCCGCTCGAAGTCAAAACGCCGATCAGATTCCAACAGCCCGACCAGATCACAGCGACCCACGGCTTCAGAGAGTGGGTGTAAATGACGGTGGCGACTGCATTGGCCGTATCGTGAAACCCGTTCACGAACTCAAAGCTCAGCGCCATCCCCAGCGCCAACAAGAGAAACATCCCGCTTCCCACGGAGATGGTTTGCCCAAACAGTTCCATGTGTCCTCCCGGATAGACTACCGAGTGTACGCGCGAGACATTTCAAAATCGTTTCAAGACGGTTAATTTAAGGCCGTTTCTGCTCGGCTTCAAACGGGGTTTGGAGCCGGGGCTGGCTGCAAGGCTCGCGGAGGGAAACCGCCTAGCCGGCTGATTTTTTTAGCGGCGCTGTTTAACCATGACAATTCGATTATGGGCTTGCGTGGAAAGAGAACTTATGTTTTGCCCGAATGTTTGTGTGATTCTGGCCGGGCGCTAGAATTCCGTTACCCAAATATTCTCCAGCAGGTTCCGCTGTTTGCGCTTTTGGATGAGGCCGAGCCTCGGCGGTTTCGCCGCGCAGATTGAGTTGAAGACCTTTCTCAGGGTGCGCCTGCGTGGAAGCAGTTCATTGCGCCATCTTAGAAAACAGCGGAGAGATCAGCGTAGTTCCGAAAAAGGGCAGCGCGGCCGCATCCAGCGGGCAGCCCTAGCCGGATGCCAATTTACCAGATGATCAGATCGTAGCGCTTGACGCCGCGGCCTTGCTCGGCATCCTCCACGTACAGGATGGGATCGTTTTTCAGATATTCAACGCCGATCTGTCTTTCGGAGACGCCGGAACGCAACAAAGCGTCCGCCGCGGCTGCTACATGAGGAGGAACCGCATACAAACTACGGTAGGTGCTGTACCCGGCCGTCTGCCATAGAAGCTCCGAAGCATTCACCAGCCAGGCAAAAAGCGTTGCGAGTAGAACTGCTGCGGCGCCTACGGTTGCCACGTGGCCCCACTGGCGTCCGATACAGATGAGCGCGACCAATGCGGCCATGCCCAGGAGGTGCCAGCGCATGGCGCGCCAGAGCATGGCGAGCTTCGCGCGTTTTTTGTATTTGACGACGGCGACGGCATCCAGGATCGGCATCCCGAGCTGCCATAGGGCGCGCTGCACAGTGGTCAAGGAAACGACGGCAGCATCCAGTTTGAGGCGTTGCGATGGATTCACAAGGGTGGTCACGGCGGGGAATCTCCTCACCTCGATTATAGATCGTCGTGAAAGTTATTTAGATGACAAACTCCTGGGGCAACGCGTCTTTCTTCTGGAAAAGCGCGCCGGGAAAATGCAAAGATGAGGTGTGAAGTTGGGAATCGATTTCGGCACAACGCGAATCATTGCAGCCGTGGCCGATCGTGGGAACTACCCCATCATAGGTTTCGAAGCTCCCGATGGTCCTTCCGACTGGATCCCTTCCCTGATTGCAGCGCGTGGCGCCGAAATCCGCTTCGGTTGGGATGCCTGGCGAAAGCAGGCCGAACCGGACTGGACCATTCTGCGCTCAGTGAAGCGGCATCTCGAGTGGTCCGGGCCCGGGGCGCATCTTGCGATTGGGGACCAAGACTTTCCGTTGGTTGATCTGATTGGTGGGTTAGCCCGCGCGTTGTACGGAGCGTTGCGCGCCCGGTTCGGGGAGGCCGAGCCCCTCGAAGCCATGCTCGGTGTACCCGCCAACGCCAACGGCAATCAACGATTTCTTACGATGGACGCATTCCGCAACGCTGGATTTCAGGTGCTGGGCCTGTTGAATGAACCATCCGCGGCGGCAATCGAGTACGGGCACCGGAAAAAGCTAAATGGCCGGCTCCTGGTTTACGACCTGGGCGGAGGCACCTTCGACGCTTCACTGGTGGAAATGGGAGAAGGCGTTCATACGGTGCTGGACGCCGATGGCATCGCGGATTTCGGCGGCGATGATTTCGATCTGGCGCTAGCGGAACTGGCGGCCGGCAAAGAGGGCCTGTATTCACTCACCCTGGCCGAAGTGTTTCGCTTGCTCGAAGAATGCCGCCGCCAGAAAGAGGCACTGCATCCGAATTCGCGCCGCATCGTGGTGGATCTGGATACGGCCCGGGAGGGACTGGGACAGGCCACCGTGCCAGTCGGCGATTTCTATGAGTTATGCCGCCCGATGTTGGAGGAGTCGGTTCGCATCGCCGCGCGCCTGGCCGATGGACGCGATGTTGAGGCTCTCTATGTCACCGGCGGAGGAAGTGAACTGCCTCCGGTGGCTCGCGTGTTGCGCGAGCAATTCGGCCGGAAAGTAAAGCGCAGCGAATACATGCGCTCGGCCACGGCGATCGGCTTGGCGATTCAGGCGGACGCGGAGTCTGGATATAAGCTGCGTGAGATGTTCCACCGCAATTTCGCGGTGTGGCGAGAGAGCGAGGAGGGCGCCCGCGTGATGCTGGATCCCATCTTCACGCGCGGGACGCGCCTGCCTGCGGAGGGCGAACCCGGCATCACGGTCAGCCGCAGCTACCGGCCGGTACACAATATTGGCGATTTCCGCTATCTGGAAGCCAGCCATATTAACGACAAAAATCAGCCGACTGGCGACATCACGGTGTCGGACGAGATTCGCTTTCCGTTCGATCCCGGGCTGGCGGATGCTTCGTTAGACAATCTCTCTATTCAAAAGTCGCCCCAGGCCGAAACGCAGGAGATCGAGGAATTGTATAAGTGCGACCCCGCGGGCGTAGTGACGGTCAAGATCCGTAACGTCACGTCAAACTACGAGCGCGAATACCGGCTGGGACGGTGGAGCGCAAAAGCGCGGGCGGCGCAACCGGAAACTCGTAAGCGCGCACACAAATCGCTCTCGTAAAACCAGCGCCGAGAACTGATGGCGCCCCGGTTCTCACGACGGCCACACTTGGACCGAAGATCTTGTTGCCACGGTGCGTGTACTGAGGACGATCAGGCGCGTCTCGTGCCAGCGTCCGCCGAACCACCCCGCCGTATCGGAGCCGGAAGCCACCGTTGACCCCTGGCGATTCCTGTTGATAAACAGCCCTTCGCAGCCGCGAACCGATCCTGGCGCAACGGGGATTTCGCGACGGCGTCCGGCGCTCTAAACCCAGTCGAGGTTTCAGTTTGTTGTTGTGCTGCCAAAATTACCCTTGACGGCGAATACACGTAGGTGTGTAATAAATCAAACGTCAATCGGCCGTTAAGAAAAGTGTGTAAACTTCCAGGGTGGAAAGAGGTTCATGTGAAGCCAACTCGAAGAACTTTCCTCGCCACGGGAACCGGTGCCGTGGTGGCATCCGTCCTTGGCTTCAATTTGAAAACGGCATACGCGCAGGCACGCGAGCTTAAAATTGCCCGCACCACGGAGACGCGCTCCACTTGCCCGTATTGCTCGGTCAGTTGCGGCGTCATCATCCACACCATCGGCGACCAGGCCAAGAACGTCACGCCTCAGGTAGTCCACGTCGAAGGCGACCCCGACCACCCGATCAACCGGGGGACGTTATGTCCCAAGGGCTCGTCGTTGATGCAGGACATTCTCAACGAGCGGCGGCTGCTCAAGCCGCAGGTGAGGCGGCCCGGTTCCGATCACTGGGAAGACATCGGTTGGGATCGGGCTTTTGAGGAGATCGGGAGGCACATCAAGAAAACGCGTGACGAGACTTTCGTCGTCGCGGACGCGCAGGGCCGCGCGGTGAATCGTCTGGAGAGTACCGCCTTCATCGGCGGCTGCACCGACACCAACGAGTTCAACTACCTGGTGGTCAAGACCATGCGCAGCCTGGGGGTCTGCTACCTGGAAAACCAGGCCAGGGTTTGACACGGTCCAACGGTCTCCAGTCTGGGGCCTACATTTGGACGCGGTGCCATGACCAATGGCTGGATCGACATCAAGAACACAGACATGATGTTGATCATGGGCGGGAATCCGGCCGAGAACCATCCCTGCGGCTTTAAATGGCCGGTGGAAGCCAAGCGCCAGCGCAACGCGAAGATGATTGTGGTCGATCCGCGGTTCACCCGCACCGCCGCGGTTGCCGACATGTTCCTGCAAATCCGCGCAGGTGCGGATATCGCATTTCTCGGCGGAATGATCCACTACGCGCTGGAGAACCAGCGGGTGGCCAAGGAGTACCTGGCCAACCATACGAACGCCGCCTTTGTGATCCAGGAAGGATTCAAGCTGGCCGAAGACGGATTGTATTCGGGCTTCGATAGCGGCACGCAGACCTACGACAAGTCAACCTGGAACTATGAGGCGCTGGGACGCGCAGGGGCGCCCTCCGCGGGACCGGCGTCGCTGCCGCCGAGCGTCACCTTCGATCCCAAGCTCGAACATCCGCGCTGCGTCTATCAGCTCCTGAAGAAGCATTACTCGCGCTACACACCGGAGATGGTGGAGCGCATCACCGGTATCCCGAAAGACCAGTTCTTGAAGGCGGCCGATCTGTTCACGTCGATCCGCAAAGACGGCGACATCAAGAAAGTTGCCACCATCATTTACGCGGTCGGCTGGACGCAGCATACTTTTGGCTCGCAGATCATCCGCACTGCGGCGATGCTGCAATTGCTGCTGGGAAACGTCGGGCGCGCCGGCGGCGGCGTGAATGCCCTGCGCGGCCACTCCAATATTCAAGGGGCGACGGATATGGCCGGCATATTCGATAACTTGCCCGGTTATCTCAAGGTCCCCAATCCGAAGCGACAAAGACTTTGACGCGTGGATGAAACGCATAACCCCGACGGCATCCAAGCCAGGCGAATGGGATTCCTTCAATTACTGGTCCAATACTCCGAAGTTTGCTGTCTCTTTTATGAAGGCGATGTACGGCGACGCTGCGGCGAAGAAAAACGATTGGGCATTTTCGTACCTGCCCAAGGTGGACCGCGAATATTCCTGGGCGCACATCTGGGACGAGATGTACCAGGGAAAAGTGAAAGGCATGCTGGCATTCGGGATGAACGGCGTGGCGATCGGCCCAAATTCGAATAAGAACATCGACGCTTTGAAGAAAGCCGAGTGGCTGGTGGTCTGCGATATTTATCCCGAAGAGACCAGCAGTTTCTGGAACTCTCCGGGCGTTACCCCGGAGGAGACGAAGAATATCAAGACCGAAGTGTATCGCCTGCCGGGCGCCGGATTCGCCGAGAAGGACGGCACCTTCGTCAACTCGGCACGGTGGCTGCAATGGAAATGGGCGGCGGTGCCGACGCCAGGGGACGCGAAACTGGATCAGGAGATCCTCGCGCGCATCTTTCTGAAAGTTCGCGAGTTGTACCAAAAGGAAGGCGGAAAGTTTCCCGATCCGATTCTCAACCTCGCCTGGAACTATACCGACCCTGCGAATCCCTCGCTTGTGGAAGTGGCTAAGGAGCTAAATGGCCGCGCTGTCGAGGACGTGATGGACAAGGCATCGGGCCAGACCACCAAGGCCGGTCAGCAGTTGCCGGGCTTTGCCTGGTTGCGCGATGACGGGTCCACCTTATCCGGCAATTGGCTGTATTGTGGCTCCTGGACCGAAGCAGGAGCGCTGACGCAGCGGCGCGGCACCGAAGATCCTTCGGGCCTGGGAATCTATCCGAACTGGGCGTGGTCGTGGCCCATGAATCGCCGGGTGCTGTACAATCGCGCGTCTTGCGATGTCGCCGGCAAACCATGGGATCCGGATCGCCGTCAAGTCTGGTGGAACGAGGCTCAGAAAAGATGGGTCGGCGTCGATGTCGTCGATTTCAAGGCCGATTCACCGCCCAAAGATCACATGGGTCCGTTCATCATGAATCCGGAGGGCGTCGGCCGGCTGTTCGTGCCGCTCGCCGGCATGGCCGATGGGCCTTTCCCGGAACACTACGAACCGATCGAGAGTCCTATTGCGAATCCCCTGCATGCAATGCAGTCGAACAACCCGGTGGTCAAGAAGTACAAGTCCGACATGGACAAGTACGGAACGCCGGAGCAGGGATTCACGGTGGTCTGCACCACTTACCGTCTGACCGAACACTATCACTATTGGACGAAGAACAATCCGATGAACGTCCAACTGGTTCCCGAAATGTTCGTTGAGATCCCGCTCGAACTGGCCGGCGAGATCGGCATTAAAGGTGGGGATAACGTTAAAGTCACAAGCGCGCGCGGAACCTACCGCGCGAAAGCGATGGTCACGCGCCGCATCCGCCCCATGACCATCGACGGCAAGAAGGTTTACCAGATCGGCATCCCCATTCATCAGGGCTACCGGGGCATTCAGGAAGACGCTGGGAAAGTGCCGCGCACGATCGCCAACCTGCTTTCTCCGGCGGTGACCGACCCCAACGCCTACACTCCGGAATTCAAGGGATTCCTGGTGAAGCTGGAGAAAGCGTGACGAGGACGCGATGAGCAACGGACCCCTGGAAATCAAGGCCATCTCGGGACACGCCGGAACCGTACCGGGAAAGAATACATCTAACGATTACGACGTATGCAAACTGATCGACGTCACCACCTGCATCGGCTGCAAAGCTTGCGAGGTGGCGTGCCTTGAATGGAATGGCTATCCGTTCCGCGAAACCGTTTTCGACAACACTTACCAAACCATGCCGGACATGGCATGGAACTATTACAATCTGATCCGCTTCAACGAGCACACCGCGGAGGACGGCACGTTCAGCCTTCTGATGCGCAAGGATCAGTGCATGCATTGTGCCGACCCCGGCTGCCTGAAGGCATGCCCAGCCGACGGCGCAATCGTACAGTACTCCAATGGGATCGTCGATTTCCAGCAGGATCATTGCATCGGCTGCCAGTACTGCGTCACGGGCTGCCCCTTCAATATTCCGAAGTTCAATCCCGAAACCAAGAAGGTCCACAAGTGCACGCTGTGTTCGGACCGCGTGGGCGCCGGACTCGAGCCGGCGTGCATTAAAGCTTGTCCCACCGGATGCCTGCATTTCGGCAGCAAAGACGACATGAAGGAACTCGCTGAGAAACGCTCGCAACAGCTTCGCGAGCATACCGCGCACAGCAATGCGGGCGTCTACGATCCCCCCGGCGTGGGTGGAACGCACGTGATCTATGTGCTGCACGACATCAACCATCCGGAAGCCTATGGCGGGTTGCCCAAAGACCCGCGGATTCCGCTGATGGTGCGCATCTGGAAAGGCCCGCTGAAGTGGCTGGGAGACTTGGCGATCACAGCTGGAATTTTCGCTGCCGCCGCGCACTATGTCCGGTTTGGTCCCAAGAAAGTTGCAGGCCCGAAGGCTCAAGGAGAGCCAGGCGAGGAAGCGAAATGAGCCCGGCCGGAACCATTCGACGCTACACCTACCATGAGCGCGTCATGCACTGGCTCACGGCACTGACCTACACTTATGGGCTGCTGACCGGGTCTGGCGTTTTACTCGCCCCACTTATTCTGGATCGCCCAAGTGCTAGGCGGTGGCGCGACCTCGCGCTTCTGGCATCCGATCAACGGCGTCGGGTTCCTGGTGGTGGCCGTATGGATGCATTCGGTGTGGCGCCGTGACATGGCAATTACCGAAGTGGATAAGCGATGGCTGGACAATGTAAAAGATTATGTCGAGAATCGCGAGGATCGTGTCCCGGCGCAGGATCGCTTCAACGCCGGGCAAAAGCTGTTTTACTGGCTGATGTACTATGGCGCTCTGGCGCTGCTGATTACGGGGCTGGTCATGTGGTTTCCCGAATACATCCCCTTCAGCGTGGCCTGGATACGATCGCTGGCGGTGCTGCTTCACGTTTGCGCCGCGCTGATCACCATTGGCGGCTACATCGTCCACATCTACATGAGCGTATTCCTGGTTCCAGGGAGCGGCGCGGCCATGCTGTTCGGCAATGTTTCGGCGGCCTGGGCCAGAACGCATCACCGCCTGTGGTACGAGCGGGTATCGGGCCCAGCAGGCTCCAAAGAATGAAGGCGGGGGAATGAAGGCGACCCTCGATGACCGCATCGCCCGTGCCGCTGAACTCGTCAAGACCCATCCCGCCGCCGGCGATCTTCTGAGTTTCTACGGTCGACTCGCGCTATTTCAAAAACCGGTCTACGAAGAGTTGCGCTCCAAAAACGAGATTGGGATTCACGCACTGCTAGCTCACTTTCCCGCTCTACTCAAACTGGTGTGGAGTACCGGTCCGAAGCCGCTTGCCGAATTTGGCGCCGAGCATTTGCAATCGGCTGAGGCGCAGCAAGAACTGTTGTTCGCGTGCTGGGACGATCCAGCCGGCAACCAATCGGCGTGCAGTGAGGCCGGCAGGTTCTATGCGCGCGTCCTGCTGCAGCCGTATGCCGAGCACCTCGCCTCGCGAGGCAGCGTTGCCGCGGACGCACCCCGGGCAGAGGCGAGCGAGGCAGCCTGCCCGTTCTGCAGCGCACGCCCGGTTACCGGCGTGTTGCGCGGCGAAGGTGATGGAGCGAAACGCTGGCTGTTGTGCTCGCTATGCTCCACCGAATGGCAGTTCCGGCGCGTGGTCTGTCCCAACTGCGGAGAGCAGGATAAAGATCGGCTTCCCGTCTATACGGCCGCGGAGTTCGATCACGTGCGGGTAGAGGCCTGCGATCGCTGCCAGACCTACATCAAGTCCGTCGATCTGACGCGGAACGGCCGCGCCGTGCCTGTTGTCGATGAACTGGCCACCGTGACTCTAAACATCTGGGCCGAAAATCACGGATACGCGAAGCTGGAATCGAATCTTCTGGGGCTGTAGGCCCTAACGCGCTACCGTCGGACGTTCACGAATGAGACTGCGCAGGCTTAGCTTCCACGTAAGAGGGATCGAGACGGGGTTATAACAGATCCTTTCATCGCAAGCCTGATACTGAAGCGTCCCAGTGAGGATCAACGCCTGTTTTCCCCGTAGCGCCTCCTGTCCGGCAGGCGTACCGTCCAGCAGCAACTCCTGCACCAGGCGAAATGGTTTTTGAAAAACCGGCACGCGTTGGTTGAGCGGCTTAAAATCGTAGATCTCGGATGCCGGATATTCCACCGGGAACAAGTGTATCTGCGGGTTCGGCTGCAAATTGAATGAAATCACGCGGTAGCCGGATGCCTCCGCTCCCGGTGCGTAGACGTGCAAGCCGGCGTGCGGCGCCACATCCACGACTAAGGAGAAACGATTCCCAGGGGCCACTGCCGAATCGCTCGAATAGATGGTCACGTCCAGATGGTTCGTCGAGACCTTGGTGGCCGCGACGGCTGCGCCCATCTTCCCTCCCAGTTTGATCAACAGGCTGGATACCGTATTGCGATCGATGTAGAAATCTTCGAAAAATCGCGACGTGACCCGCCCCTGCCGGTCCAGCACGAAGGTTCCCGGGAGCGCCATCCCGACCTGATCCGGTCGCGCGCCCACTACTGAAACGTACTTCTCCACATTCGCTTTCACGCCAGGATCGTTGCGGTTTGGTGCAAAAGCTTGCTCCGCGAAAGGATTCAAGATCCCGTACCTCTTGATGGTCGCCGAGCCGAAATCGGAGAGCAGCGGGAACGTTATCCCGCGCTGCTTGCTAAAGGCCGCGATAATCTCCGTGGAGTCGTAGCTAATCGCAGCCAGACCCAGCCCCTGTGCCTGAATATCTTCGAGTTGGTTTTGCAGCTGGACCAGCTGCGTTTTGCAGTAGGGTCACCAGTCTGCGGAACGGACGAAGACCAGCATGGCGCCTTTGGGTCCCATGATGGAATGCAGGTCTCGCGTTCTTCCGTCCTGATCCTTCAACCTGAAGTCCGGCACCTTCTCTCCCACTTGAGGTCCGAGCTTGGCGACGTTGAATTTTTCCGGCGGCGCTTGCTGCGACAAAAGAGGCGCCCGCCAGAGACTCGCTCCCAGCACCGCCGCAGCAACGACCATCGACCACCGATTCATAACATCAGTTTAGACGTATGAATTACGAAGCGACAAGCGGGTGTTAGGCGGACTCACACCGGGCTGGCTGATGGCGGAAAAGAGTGGGAGTCGAACCCACCAGAAGCGTCTAACGCCTCTCACCGGATTTGAAGTCCGGGCGCCCCACCGGGGTGCGTTTCTCTTCCACTGCCGAACGATTATAGCGGACCTCATGTCCCTCTCCGGATGCTGCCAACATCGGACGAAGCAGGTGATGTTCGTCGCCGATGCGGCGCGTGAATTTGATGCGATCGAAATACTCCAGAACTTCAATGGCCAGCCCCCGGCCGAGCCCCGCGCGATCTCTAAGCGTAGCGGCGGTGACCACACCCCCATTTGCCGCCGCGATTTGCTGGGAGAACTCGGCATAATGGCGCAACCCGTCCGGCAGAAAAAATCGCTTCTCCGCGACTCTCACCAAGAGCCCCAGGCGCGACACACGAACCAGAAACGATTCGGTGTTCTTGGGGTCCATCCCCAAAGTGTTGGTGATCTCATGCAGGGATGGCGGCCGCAAAGGGTTTTCGTTCAGCAATGGTTCGGTTTTCTTCCACAGGGCTGCATCCGCGGGGCTTAGCTGAGCCACGTGCGTGCTGAGGCGGACGCCTGCGGGTTCACGTACCACGGCACCCTCTTTCGTGAGCTCGGCGATCAGAGGTGAGGTGACCGCTTTTGGCAAGCGCAGCCCGGTCTCCAATAAGACCCGCTCTTCGTTGGGAATCGCATTGGGCGCGCGGCGATGCAGCGACGCGAGAGTATCGATTACCGCCGCCTTCAGACCATTCCAGTTCTGAGGAGAAAAACCGAGCGCGCCCGCTGGCGTCGCCACGGATTTAACCGACGCCCCGGAGAAGAGCTGCCCAGCTTCCTCTGACGTCAGATTTCGATTCTGCGCGAACCTGGTCAGATTCAACCCTCGCGGCGCGGCGCGCAAGAGAGACGAAAATGCGGATGCCGTGTCGTCATTCTCAGACGCCTGGAGAAAAGCGACGCGCTCCGCTTTGGCGCGGCCACGAACCGGCGGGAAGATGTCGATGATTCTTCCGCCACCGATGGTTCTCTGTGCGGATTGGTCCCGAATAATCAGTCCGTCTCCGTAAAGGGCGCCGATAGGCCTGTCGAGCACCAGTTGCACCAGGCCCGAGGAGCCAGGGGCGAGGCTTAAGCTCTGCAAAATCGCGACCCGCCCTGTGACATCCGCCGCGCCTAAATGAACATGCACCGGAGTCCAGTGGGACAAGGGACGCACCTCGCTTTCGAGAACCCGAAGCCGCGCATCGAGCCTCCGAACGGGCCCCGGAACGTCACCGGTAACCACCCAATCGCCGCGCTCGATCGATTCACGCTTGAGGCCGGAGCCGGACAGATTGATCGCGCAGCGCTGCCCGATCCTACCCATAGGAGACACAGCGTTCTGTGCGTGAATAGTGCGGACACGAACGTCCATCCCGGCGTGCAGAACTCTTACACGCTCGCCTGCGGACACCGAACCGGCTACGGCAGTCCCCGTAACAATCAAACCTGCGCCGGAGATGCTAAAGCATCGGTCAATCGCCAGCCGGAAATTGCCGGCCACCCCTTGCGGGCGCCAGTCCCGTGCGGTCTTCAGCAAGTGCGCCTTGAGATCCTGTATCCCTTCGCCTGTGATCGCGCTCACCGGGAAAATGGCCGAGCCCGCCAGGGTAGTCCGGGAAAACAAGGCCGTAAGCCCATTCTTAACTTCCTGGACACGCGAAACCGCCACACGGTCTATTTTTGTAAGGGCGATCGCGCCGTTGCGAACACCCAGCAGATCCAGAATTGCCAAGTGCTCCTTGGTTTGCGGCATGGGACCATCGTCAGCCGCGACGATAAACAAGGCGAAGTCGATTCCCGACACCCCCGCCAGCATGTTGTGGACGAATCGTTCGTGGCCCGGCACGTCGACGAACCCCAGGGTCTCGTTCGCGGCAATGGGCAGATAGGCGAATCCGAGATCGATCGTCATCCCCCTCTGTTTTTCTTCCGGCAGCCGGTCCGCGTCCACACCGGTGAGAGCCTTTACCAGCAATGTCTTCCCGTGATCGACATGTCCCGCGGTTGCAATGATCATTTTGCGCGGGAGCCATGAAGATTGAGCAATCGTAACTGATCGGCGAACGCCGCCTCGTCTTCCAGGCAACGAAGATCGAAAATAAGCGCGCCGCCCTGTGTGCGGCCAATCGCGGGGACCGGCAGTTCGCGGAACGCGCGAGCGATGCGCTCCAACGCCGTACCGGAACCGCGCTTTGGATTTGCAGGCCGGACAGCAAGGCCCGCACTCGGGATGGTACGCGTGGGCAACGCGCCGCTTCCAATCTGGCTTTGGCAGAAGATGGTTTCCACCGAAGCGATTCCCTGGAGCATCGGAGCGGCCACATCCCGCATTCGATTGGCCATTTCTCGGATATTTTCCACCGGACGCGCGAGTAGCCGCAGCGTAGGAAGCCGCTCCACGAGACGCTCCGGATTCAAGTAAAGGCGCAACACCGCGGAAAGAGCAGCGATCGTCATTTTGTCAACGCGGAGAGCCCGCTTCAGCGGATTGCGGTTGATGCGTTCGATGAACTCGGCGCGCCCTGCGATAATCCCCGCCTGCGGCCCGCCCAGAAGTTTATCTCCACTGAACGTCACCAGATCGGCCCCGTTCGCGATAGCTTCCGCCGGCGTGGGTTCGTGCGGCAGTCCGAAGCGCTGAAGATCAACCAGGGTGCCGCTTCCGAGGTCCACGGCGAAGGGAACGCCGCGCTCGTGACACAACTTCGCGAGATCTGCCTCGGCCACATCGGCCGTGAAGCCCTCGATCGAGTAATTGCTGGTGTGAACCTTCATCACGAGTCCGGTCTTTGGGCCGATGGCCTCTCCGTAGTCGCTCAAGTGAGTGCGGTTGGTGGTTCCGATCTCACGCAGCCGGCACCCGGAGCGCGCCATGATATCGGGCATCCGGAAAGATCCGCCGATTTCAATCAGTTCGCCGCGCGATGTGGGAACCTCTTTGCGATTCGCCAGGCTGTTCAAGACCAGCAGCACCGCCGCGGCATTGTTGTTCACCACCGTGGCCGCTTCCGCTCCCGTGAGGCGGCACAGAAGTGGTTCGAGATGTATGTCTCGGTCACCGCGCCGGCCATCGGCGAGGTTGAATTCCAGGTTGCTGGCCCCCCGCAAGCTTAGCGCAACGGCCTCGATTGCTTCCTCCGGCAACGTGGCTCGTCCGAGATTTGTATGAAGAACTGTACCAGTGAGATTGAAGACACCTCGTAAGGAGGGCTGTGCGTCACCCTCCAATTGCCGGGTGGCCCTTTGAATCAAAGAATGGTGGTCGGGAATCGCGTTAGCGCCGTTCGCGCGCAACTCCGCCCTTGAAAAAGCCAGTGCCGCTCTTATCGCGGATGCGACCGCTGTGCGGCCGAACTTAGCAATTAAATCGGCAGAACCGGCGTTAACCAAGAGCCGCTCGACCGAGGGGAGCGATGAAAGTGGCGAGCCGTTTGGATCGGAAACCAACGCTGTTCCTCCCTGTGAAGCAGACTGGTTACAATTCTATCCGCAAAGCAAACGAAGTATTCCGCCGCGTGACAGAATGAGAAAGGCTGCGGAATTCTCGCTTGACCGCGGGAGGATCGCAAGGAGACTCGCGTGGCAATTCAATCCATCCGGCTGACCGAAATGGCGCATGGAGGTGGCTGCGGCTGTAAGCTCTCGCCCGCTGTCCTCAGGCAAATCCTCGCAAAGATGCCAATGGCCGCCGGTGTCGAACATCTATTGGTTGGCACAGAAACTGACGACGACGCTGCCGTCTATCAAATCAGCGATCGTCAGGCCATCGTCGCGACCACGGATTTCTTCATGCCAGTGGTTGATGACCCATTTGATTTTGGCCGCATCGCGGCTACGAATGCTTTATCCGATATTTATGCGATGGGCGGAACGCCCATAATGGCGCTCGCGGTGGTAGGAATGCCGGTGGATAGGATGCCGGTTAATGTTGTGCAAGATATCCTGGCAGGAGGAGCGTCTGTGTGCACTGCAGCCGGAATCCCGGTGGCTGGAGGGCATTCGATCGATTCGCCCGAGCCCATCTACGGCCTGGTTGCGATCGGCCTGGTCGAACCATCCAGCGTGATACGCAACAGTACGGCGCACGCCGGAGACAAGATCATTCTGACCAAGAGTCTGGGCGTCGGGATATACAGCGCAGCTCTCAAGCGGCAGGAACTCGGCGCACCTTTATATGAGGAAATGGTGCGCTCCATGACCCAGCTCAATACGGCCGGCGCCGAGTTGCGAAGTGTCCCGGGCGTCCATGCGATGACCGACGTGACCGGTTTTGGCCTGCTGGGACATTTGCTCGAAATGTGCCGGGGAGCATCGCTCGGCGCCGAAGTAAAGTTTGAAGCTCTGCCCTTGTTTACCCACGCCCAGCGCCTGGTGGAGGCTGGAATCGGCACGGGCGGAGCCATTCGGAATTGGAAAAGCTACGGACATGAGGTCGATCTGCCCATCGCTGCGCCCGAGTGGTGGCGTGGGGTTCTTTGCGATCCACAGACCAGTGGAGGGCTGCTGATTGCATGTTCCAGGGATTCCGTACCCCAAGTGATCGAGCTTCTGGTACGCCGCCATTTCGATCGGGCGAGCGTTGTGGGTGAGTTCGGCACCCAGCCGCGCGTCCGTGTGACCTGAAACTGACAGCCAAAAAAAACTCTGCTGAGGTTTGGACGGCGGCGAACCACCGGTGAAAAGGCACCGTCAGGTACAACTGTTACTTATGTGTCCGGTCCGGACACAAGCTGTATGGTGGGCGCGCAGGGACTCGAACCCCGGACCTCCTGCGTGTGAAGCAGGCGCTCTAACCAGCTGAGCTACGCGCCCCTTTTCCAGGCACTTACGAGCGGAAGAACCAAATTAGAGCCCATACCTATTCGTTCAATGCCTTGAAAGGTGCTACCGGCTCCAGACAAACAATTGTACAACGGATAACAGAACTGGCACAGCGCGGAGTGAAACCCACAATCAAGGCTAAAAATCCGCGGCTTCGGAAGGATAGATGTGCGCTTATGGCCGAAAGGCGACTCCTTCGCACCTACGCCGCCCTAGCCTGGTGTTTCTTATCTGCGTCCATCGATTCCCATCTGCGAGCCAATTTTCTTTTTTTCGCTCGCAGACGGGAATCGATGGACACAGATAGGAGAGAATTCTCCCCTCCGGGCGCGACGATCTAAAGTGGACCTAAACGCTCTAACCGAGACCGTAATCGGTGCAGCCTACGAAGTCTCCAACACGTTAGGCGCCGGCTTTCTAGAGAAGTTCTACGAACGAGCGCTTCGAAGTGAACTTAACCCTGCGCGGCATATCCGTCAGATCCCAGGTGGTCTACTCCGTGGCTTACAAAGGACCCGTGATAAGAGAATATACGCCAGATCTGGTAATCGAAGGCTGTCTAATCGTCGAGTTGAAATGTCGTAGACCGCTTCGCCCCCACGCACCCGGCCCAATGCTTAAGCTACCTCCACGCTTCCGGTCTGCAGCTAGCCCTCCTCCTAAATTTCCAACACGCAAAAGTAGAATGCCGCCGAATAAAACGGGCATGCCCTCTTCCCTAAAGGCGCCGAAAGTGGTTTCCTGTAACTATGTCACGCGTCTTCGTCGCCTGCGGAGTAATCGCTGGATCAGCGGCTTGTTTGTTCGCACAGGCAACGCTTCAGATCACAACGCCCACGGGCGGAACAGTAGTGAATCCCGGCCAGGTGGTTGTGGTGAACCTGTCGGCCACCGGTGGCCCGTTCACGGGGGTGGGGCTGATCGCGCCGGGGAACCTCACCAGCACCCAAGCGCTCACCGCCCCACCATATCAGTTTTCCTTTACAGTCCCCTCCCCGAGCATTCCAGGGCTTTATCCGGTGGGCGCCTTCGGCACCACAGCCTCGGGCGATACGATCTTCTCCGACCCGGTTTTTGTCCGCTTCGAGCGCCCAGATTCGCCACAGAGTATTTCCGTCGATCCTACGCAGTTGGAACTACGAATCGGGGGCGAAGTGCCCATTGCCATAGTCGGTACATACAGCGATGGTTCGGCTGTTGATCTGAGCAAATCGAGTCAGACTACGTTCGTATCTCAATCTCCCAGTGTCGCCACCGTAAGTGCCGATGGTTACGTCATCGGCGTAGCGCCTGGCTCGACAACAATAGTTGTCCGCCATCAAACTCATCAAGCCATCGTAAGAGTAGTCGTCACCAGTGAGACTAAGTGAATTCTTGGTTCTATCTGCGTCCATCGGTTCCCATCTGCGAGCCAAAAAAAGATTTTTCCGTTCCCCCCTTGCACTCCCTGTAACCCATTTGCTATTCTGGTCAAGCCGTCGAACGACAGCAGCCTGGATCTGGGTTGAGATCAAAACCTGCTCTTTGCAAGACTTTAAAAAAAAGCTTGCCAAGTAGCCCAAGGTTTGCTAGTGTAGACGATGTACGCTAGAGCGATAGTACTAGCGTAACAGGGTAGGGAAGGCAAAAAACCCAGCAGTGAGTTAATCCTGCTGTGGTTTAGAAACCTCCATCTGAAGTAGTTCTTTCAGGTTCCCATAATTTCTGGATGTGAGTCATCCTTGCGCGTTTTTCAAGGGGCCATGTCCGAACGGCTTTCGAGGCCGGCAGGGAATTCGTTTTCCGAAAGGATCGCGGGTTCGGCTGCGCAGATCTTTGAAAATCTGGTTGGACGCGAAGTAGAAGTTATGCTGCTGCGTTCGGTTTGCCGCTCGCAAGAGTGGTCGGCAGGGCGTAGTAAGCAACTAATTCGTCAGTAACTTGAGTTCAAACTGAGGCGACAAACAAATCGGCACGGTAGGTCGAAGTTTTTTAATAAACGAGATCTGCCTGCCAGGCTAGATGGGCCGCAAGGTCTCATCGAAACCGAAACGGTTCAAACGAGAGTTTGATCCCGGCTCAGAATCAACGCTGGCGGCGCGCTTAACACATGCAAGTCGCACGAGAAAGGGAGCAATCCTAAGTAAAGTGGCGCACGGGTGAGTAACACGTGGATCATCTACCTTTTAGTGGGGAATACCTCTGGGAAACCGGAGACAATACCGCATAAGCCCGCAAGGGGAAAGCAGCAATGCGCTGAAAGAGGAGTCCGCGGCCGATTAGCTAGTTGGCGGGGTAATGGCCCACCAAGGCGAAGATCGGTAGCCGGCCTGAGAGGGCACACGGCCACACTGGCACTGAAACACGGGCCAGACTCCTACGGGAGGCAGCAGTGGGGAATCTTGCACAATGGACGAAAGTCTGATGCAGCGACGCCGCGTGAGCGATGAAGCCCTTCGGGGTGTAAAGCTCTTTCGACGGGAACGATAATGACGGTACCCGGAGAAGAAGCTGCGGCTAACTACGTGCCAGCAGCCGCGGTAATACGTAGGCAGCGAGCGTTGTTCGGAATTACTGGGCGTAAAGAGTGTGTAGGCGGTGTTCCCAGTCTGTTGTGAAATCTCCCGGCTTAACTGGGAGGGTGCAGCGGAAACTAGAATGCTAGAGGGTGGGAGAGGTAAGCGGAATTCCTGGTGTAGCGGTGAAATGCGTAGATATCAGGAGGAACACCTGTGGTGTAGACAGCTTACTGGACCACTTCTGACGCTGAGACACGAAAGCGTGGGTAGCAAACAGGATTAGATACCCTGGTAGTCCACGCCCTAAACGATGCATACTTGGTGTGAGCGATTCATTTCGTTCGTGCCGGAGCTAACGCGTTAAGTATGCCGCCTGGGGAGTACGGTCGCAAGGCTGAAACTCAAAGGAATTGACGGGGGCCCGCACAAGCGGTGGAGCATGTGGTTCAATTCGACGCAACGCGAAGAACCTTACCTGGGCTCGAACGGCTTTGGATCAGTCTGTGGAAACAGAGACTTCTCGCAAGAGACCGGAGTCGAGGTGCTGCATGGCTGTCGTCAGCTCGTGTCGTGAGATGTTGGGTTAAGTCCCGCAACGAGCGCAACCCTTGTCCTGTGTTGCCACTCCCGTAAGGGAAGCACTCTCAGGAGACCGCCAGCGATAAGTTGGAGGAAGGTGGGGATGATGTCAAGTCATCATGGCCTTTATGTCCAGGGCTACACACGTGCTACAATGGACGGTACAAAGCGCTGCAAACCCGCGAGGGGGAGCCAATCGCAAAAAACCGTTCTCAGTTCGGATCGCAGGCTGCAACTCGCCTGCGTGAAGCTGGAATCGCTAGTAATGGCGTATCAGAACGATGCCGTGAATACGTTCCCGGGCCTTGTACACACCGCCCGTCACATCACGAAAGTGGATTGTACTAGAAGTCCTAATCAAACAGGCCCAAGGTATGATTCATGATTGGGGTGAAGTCGTAACAAGGTAGCCGTAGGAGAACCTGCGGCTGGATCACCTCCTTTCTAAGAGAACGTGGCTGGAATCACCGAAAAAAGGTCGGAAGTTTACAACCGATCCAAGTAAGTGATAGTCGTTCCAGTCCATAAGCCCAAGCGATCTGTTTACAGGATCGCGTAAGCAAGTCTCAGTTCTCTTTCTCAAGTTCCGCACGACCTTTTATGATCATCGAGCTGGTCTCGGTGGTCCCGCGTTCAACTGGCCTCGATTCAAATTTTTTCCGGGGCTGTAGCTCAGCTGGGAGAGCGCCTGATTTGCATTCAGGAGGCCGCCGGTTCGATCCCGACCAGCTCCACCAAGCTCGAGCCCACGGCCGCAGGTTTCTGGAGCGCACAGCGGTTTATCAGCGTTGTGCGCGGTTCAGAAAATGGGCCTGTAGCTCAGGTGGCTAGAGCGCGCCCCTGATAAGGGCGAGGTCGATAGTTCGAGTCTATCCAGGCCCACCATAAATTTGAAGTTTCCTCAGGCATCAGCAGGCGTCGCAAGCATTGCATAAATGCGACGCGTGCTGGTGACTGAAAATCACCGAGTTCTTTGACAATTGAATATTGACGGGCAACTACAAAGTTGCAAAGGTCACCAGGAGTCACAAAGCCTCTTCCAAGAGGTGGCGTGCGCCAAATATCTGGTGGCCGGTAGCGCTAAAAATGAATACTAGAATTACTACTCTGTGTTTAGAGTAAATTTTATGGTCAAGCTACTAAGGGCATGCGTGTGGATGCCTTGGCGCAAGAAGGCGATGAAGGACGTGGCTAGCTGCGATAAGCCTCGGGGAGATGCAAGCAATCTATGATCCGGGGATTTCCGAATGGGGGAACCCATCCAGTGCGAACACTGGATATCCTGCGATGAATACATAGTCGTAGGAAGCGAACGGGGGGAAGTGAACCATCTCAGTACCCCTAGGAAGAGAAAACAACCGTGATTCCGATAGTAGTGGCGAGCGAACTCGGAACAGCCTAAACCGAACGATCCGCAAGGAGAGTTCGGGGTTGCAGGACCACAATAATCTAGCAGTCGGGCAGGCGAAAGCTTGTCAGATTGCTCGGTTAAACGAGGGATAAGAAAGTGTTAATAGAACGGTCTGGAAAGGCCGGCCATAGAGGGTGACAGCCCCGTATATGAAAATGCAATCTTCTTTCAAGTGGCTCCTAAGTACCGCGGGACACGTGGAACCCTGCGGGAATCTACCGGGACCATCCGGTAAGGCTAAATACTCTCTTGCGACCGATAGTGAACAAGTACCGTGAGGGAAAGGTGAAAAGTACCCCTGCGAGGGGAGTGAAATAGTACCTGAAACCGCATGCCTACAAGCAGTGGGAGGGCTATGCCGCGCAAGCGGAATGCCTGACCTCGTGCCTATTGAATAATGAGCTGGCTAGTTTATCTCAGTGGCAAGGTTAAGCTTTAAGCGAGCCGAAGCGAAAGCGAGTCTGAATAGGGCGTTCAGTCGCTGGGATAAGACGCGAAGCGGGATGATCTACCCTTGGCCAGGATGAAATCCGTGTAACAGCGGATGGAGGTCCGAACCGGTGTTGGTTGAAAACAGCTCGGATGAGCTGAGGGTAGGGGTGAAAGGCTAATCAAATTCCGTGATAGCTCGTTCTCTCCGAAATAGCTTTAGGGCTAGCCTCGCGTGGTCCGTCGCGGTGGTAGAGATCTGGATGAACTAGGGGCCTTCCCAGGTTACCGAATTCAACCAAACTTCGAATGCCGTAAACGAGTAGCGCGGGAGTCAGACGGCGGGGGCTAAGCTTCGTCGTCAAAAGGGGAAGAGCCCAGACCATCAACTAAGGTCCCTAAATTCATGCTAAGTGGGAAAGGAAGTCGATTCGCTCAGACAGCCAGGAGGTTGGCTTAGAAGCAGCCATCCTTTAAAGAAAGCGTAATAGCTCACTGGTCGAGTGGGTCGGTGCCGACAATCCAACGGGGCTCAAGCATGGTACCGAAGTTATGGATGCGCTAGATTTATCTAGCGTGTGGTAGGAGAGCATTCTTAACTGATGTGAAGGTGTAGCGAGAGCAGCACTGGATCGTTAGGAAGAGACTCTGCCAGCATAAGTAGCGAAAAACCAGGTGAGAACCCTGGTCGCCGTAAGTCTAAGGTTTCCTGAGAAAGGTTAATCCGCTCAGGGTTAGTCGGAGCCTAAGGTGAGGCCGAAAGGCGTAGCCGATGGACACACGGTTAACATTCCGTGACTACGAACGTTCGATCAAGACCGATGCGGGGACGCAGCGCGTAAGCTCTGGGTGTAATGGTTTAACTCCAGAGTGAAGCGAGGTTGGGAAGGGGAAATCCGCCCGACTGTCTGCCAGGAAAATCCGCTAAGGAGAACGTCGGTATCCGTACCACAAACCGACACAGGTGGACGAGATGAGTATTCTCAGGCGCTCGGGTGATGGTATGTTCAGGAACTAGGCAAATTAGCTCCGTAACTTCGGGATAAGGAGTGCCCTCAGCAATGGGGGTCGCAGCAAAGCACGTCAGGCGACTGTTTAACAAAAACACAGGTCTCTGCAAAGTCGAAAACGACGTATAGGGGCTGACGCCTGCCCGGTGCCGGAAGGTTAAAGGGAGTGGTTAGCCGCAAGGCGAAGCTATGAACTGAAGCCCCGGTGAACGGCGGCCGTAACTATAACGGTCCTAAGGTAGCGAAATTCCTTGTCGGGTAAGTTCCGACCTGCACGAATGGCGTAACGATCTGACGACTGTCTTAACATGCCGCCCGGCGAATTTGTGGTTCCGGTGAAGACGCCGGATGCCCGCCACAAGACGGAAAGACCCCGTGCACCTTTACTATACCCTATCAATGAATTATGGGGTGCTCTGCGCAGCATAGGTGGGAGGCTTTGAATCTGGGATTTTGGTTTCAGAGGAGCCACCAGTGAGATACCACCCTGAGCATTCTGTGATTCTAACTTACGTCCCTTATCGGGATGAAGGACATTGGTAGGCGGGTAGTTTGACTGGGGCGGTCGCCTCCTAAATAGTAACGGAGGCGCTCAAAGCTTGGTTCAGGAGGTTTGGAAATCCTCCTTTGAGTGCAATGGCATAAACCAGGTTAACTGCGAGACCAACGAGTCAAGCAGGTGCGAAAGCAGGACATAGTGATCCGGTGGTTCTGAATGGAAGGGCCATCGCTCAACGGATAAAAGGTACGCCGGGGATAACAGGCTGATCGGAGTCAAGAGTTCACATCGACGCTCCGGTTTGGCACCTCGATGTCGGTTCATCGCATCCTGGGGGTGTAGAAGCTCCCAAGGGTTAGGCTGTTCGCCTATTAAAGCGGTACGTGAACTGGGTTCAGAACGTCGCGAGACAGTTCGGTCCCTATCTGTGGTGGGCGCAGGAAATTTGAGAGGGGTTGACCCTAGTACGAGAGGACCGGGTTGAACAGACCTCTTGTGATCCAGTTGTCACACCAGTGGCATAGCTGGGTAGCGAAGTCTGGTCGGGATAAGCGCTGAAGGCATATAAGCGCGAAACCTTCCTCGAGATGAGATTTCCCAAGCGAAAGCTAAGAAGGGCCGTGGAAGACGACCACGTTGATAGGACAGATGTGTAAGCGCAGCAATGCGTTGAGCTGACTGTTACTAATAGCCCGTTCGGCTTGACCATAAAATTTTACTGTGGATACAGGGTAGTAATACGCTAGGCGCTGAAAGGCGCCGGGCGTTAAACAGAAAGTTTTAGTGTTAGGCAGCTTGTAGTTGCTCATAGTTTTAAAAAATTGTGGCAGGCCCGTCAATATTCAAGTCAAAGAGCTGTGCCTAACAGGCCGGCTCTTTGAACAAAACCAGTTTTGGGTGACTGTAGCGAGAGGGATCCACCCGTTCCCATCCCGAACACGGAAGTTAAGCCTCTCAGCCCCGATGGTACTGCACGCGCGAGTGTGTGGGAGAGTAGGACGTTGCCCAGATTAAATTAAAAAGCCCCCCAGTCCGGAGGATAAACTCCAGCTGGGGGTTTTTTGCGTTTGAGGCGCGAATGTCTGAGAACTATCCGGCCTCGGATATACTATAAGTCAGATGGATATCGACCAACGTCTGGAGAAGCTGACTGAGCGCCACGAGGCGCTATCTCAGTCCGTGGAGTTGCTGGTGCATACCCAGCGCGAAGCGTTCGCACGATTAGACGCGGGTTTCGAAAAGAATCAGGTTCTACTAGCGCATGTTATCGAAAGTATCGACAGCTTGGCGCGGATCGCCCATGCGCACGAGCAGCGCATTACGGGCTTAGAAGATCGACCGCATTAGGTTCACGGGCCGCAGCTATGTATTGGGGCGTCGTGGCCTGGGAACATCGATCTCGCGCCAGACTCGATGTATAAGCAGGTGGTCTGGCAGGGTAGCCCAACGTGAGTAGCGGGCGATTTATTCCGCTTTGCGACCAGTGATTATTTCTTTCAGATATGCATGGCCGCGCCGCGAGAGTTTGTATTTCACTGCCTGGCCATGCTTGCGCACGGTGTCTCCGATAATGTATTTCGACGCTGATCCGGATAGGGTTTTTGATACGTTCGAGAGCTTGACAGGAACCCCAAGTTGAACCGTAACCTTACTGATTTGACCCGACGTGAGACCGTGTGCGTTGTTCATGTGCTCGTAAACGACATACATTGGAAGAAGGACCCGCGGGAGTTGATCCGTCTGATCAAGTATCCGTTTCTCAATATTCTCTGACTCATCGCATGACTTAACGTAGTTCACGATCGCCATCAAGTCGATCTCGACGGCGGCTTCTTCTTGAGGCGGAACGGTCAGTTTCTGACTTGCGGATGCCGACGGGGGCTTATTCGCATGATTGTTGGTCTGCTTGGGGTTTGCAGATCCATATAAGGACAGCATCTCGTGAACCTCGTGAGCCGTTCCCTCGATAGTCACGATCGTCCCATTTGTAAGTGTCAGCGATGCCTTCGGCATGTAGAGCGCTCCTTTTAGGTTTAACCTGCCAGTACGAAACTCATGTTTTCTT
This sequence comes from Bryobacterales bacterium, assembly GCA_963745995.1. Lineage (GTDB taxonomy): Bacteria > Acidobacteriota > Terriglobia > Bryobacterales > Bryobacteraceae > Palsa-187. Next base: position 419,520 of record CAVUZF010000002.1, on the reverse strand, counting down.
CAACGTAGCGAATACCAGAAAGCGTTATGAAGCAATAGTCGCCATCGCGATGTAGAAGTGCCTTCCGATCCAGGCGTAACACAGCGACACCGACGGCCGATGGTTTAGCTGGCTTCAGCCATTTTTGAAGGTCGTGCAGCGCTACCCCATTTGCCCCAGTTCTATATGCCAAAGCCAAGATTCGATCTGGAATGCTCAAATCCGTTCGGAGAATTTTCGGGAACGACCCAAAATCTTGAATGATCGGGACCCTGCGTTCAACTAGATTGTCGACCATCCCTTGTGCTTGGATAAGCGGGCAGTTGAACGTCAACCGTATCAATTCAGCCAGAACCCAATCGCACACCGCAACCACGAAATACGCATCTGCCCGATTAGGGTTAACATCTCCCCCAATGTGGCCGACGTCGCGGCGATTCCGCACTCCGTACACACTAAAGAGAGCCCTTGGAATATGTATCCGGAGCGATTCGTGTGCGTTGGTCGAAGGAAGATTTTCGAGAACCGTTAGAATCTTATCGAAACGCGGTAGCGGTTTTCCCATTGGATCGTGCGAACCGGTTGCGAGATGCTGCACGATTCGAATCGCGGCTTCCGCGAAACGTCCGCCTTCCAGTTCAGACGGGCGAAATCGCTCGAAGTTGAAATTGTCCTTGAGCTCCGCGTAGGCATCGAGCAGCGCTTTAACAATTGGGGCCGGTGCGTTGTTTGTCAGCAGAGTTTCGATCTTAGCTCTCATCGCCTAACCGGCCCTCCACCCAATTCACGCCGTCCTCCGAAAGTCGATAGGTACCCTTCTCCCGACCGCTCATAAAAAACGTGCTCTTCTGCAAAAGATCGGTCATGTTAGCTGGCTTCGCCTTACGGATATCTGGAAACTTATCCGCGACCTGATCCGGTTTCCACTCTTCCGCGATCGACTCGGCGTGATATTCGAGATAGTACGCGATCACCGCAGCTACTTCGTTCTTCTTGTGTGGATTAACGCGCTTCACAAATTCGCTCATCGAAACTTGACGGCGAGAACGAGCAGGGCCTGGCTCCGTTGGTCTGCTCGTGCTCGATGATCCCCGCACTACTTGGATGTTCAAATATTGATCCAATTTTGCTTCGACGTATTCGCGATCTGAACTCTCGACTTCGACCTCTAAATCAGGGTATTTCACGCGAATTCTATATAACTCAGGCATCTCATCTCTCCTGGGCAACTAGTCATTGAGCGGCAGGAAGATCGAACCGGACTGTTCGATCACCGTGCGGGGAAAGCCGATAGGTGCCTTTTTTCGTTCCGGCCTCAATCAGGTCAAATTTGTTCCTCGCATCTCGAAGTGCCTGTGAAATAACTTTAGGTGGGCGTATGCCGGCACGAAGGTAAGCTCGCTTAATGTCGACTTCCGTAAACTCGACCTGGCCGTTCTCTGCCAAGCAGAAGCCCAGCACTGCGACGGTTTCAGTCTGATTCCTAGGGCGCTTCTCTGCGATCAAATCCCGTTCGATTCGCGCCACGGGCGCAACACTATTCGTTCGAGCGCCGTCCTCCGTAGACGTGAAGCGCCGGACCTCTTCTCGAACGAAGTCCTCCGGACCTTCGATTGTTATTCGGCGATTCCCTTCCGTTACCGTAACTGTCACAGTTTTTTCCATAATCACTCGACTCCTTCTCTAGATTACGATCTAGCAAGTCAGTAGTCAAGCCCCAGAACGCAACCGAACTGCATCGGTCTAGGATGGCGTGGCAAGCGCTAGTGGCGGCGCCCGCGAAATAGAAATGCTAAAATGCCGACTAGTAAAGGGATTGACGCATGATAGAGTCGCCCAGAACCAGCTCTGCGACTCCACTGGAAGATCAACTGCGGCGCTAGGGCCTGGTATTGGCGAGTCAGCATCCGAGAGATCTGCGACAATCTTGTTACAAAAAATAGGATATAGATCTCTTTTGTAGCACTAACAGTAACTTACATACATAATCCATACTCTATGAATACGACCAAGATCTATTAGTATATCGCGTTCGCCTTCACGCTACTCTAGTTCACCGCCAGATATGGTAATGGTCGTGGGCGGGCAGGCTTGAAAGCGACTGGAAGATGGAGTCAAAACCGCGCAAAAACTGAGTTAAAACACTAAATCACAATTTGTATTGTATCCGGCAAAGGTATGGGATCCGAGCCACGGCCGCAGTTCGCCCGGCTCTAGGGCTTGGGTAAGAAGGGGCAGTAGGCCGAGTATACGTATTGATCTTGTTTCTTACAAGTTGCTATGACATTAGAAAATGAGTGTATACAGTAAGATACATTGTTTATACGTTGTACATGAAGTAGATCAAGATTAATGAGTACATCGCGTTCGCCTTCACGCTACTCTAGTTCACCGCCAGATGTGGTAATGGTCGTGGGCGGGCAGGGTTGAATCACCACGCAATCAATGGGGGAGCAAGGGGGGACGAAATTCGGAGCTGTCCCCATTTTGCAGTCTTGGTTGGTCCAGAACAGTGCTCTGGGGTTGCGGATGTCCGGGAGTGGGGTTCATCGGCAAATTCGCGTGGGGCAAAAATAGGACAGTGCCGGAGTTTTCGCAAGGGCGGCGAAAATCCGGGACTGTCCCCATTTTGCGGTCTTAGCGGAAAGAACGCAGCGAGGCGGCGTAGTGCATTAGGTTGATTTCGGGGGCTGGGCCGCGGGCGCGTAGGCGTTCTAGTAAACGTAACAAGAAAAAGATTAGGGATTCGTCGGGGGAGCTGATTTGTAGGGTCCGGGTTTGTTCGAATGATCCGTGTTTTAGGCAGCATCCGATGTCCAGGGGGGTCGATTTTAGGGCGCGGGTTAGGTTGGCGTGGAAGGTGGACTCGGACCAGACGGAGGTGGCTCCGAGGAGTCCGGAGAGGATGGGTTTGGGGCGGCGGGTGGTGCGGTGGAGGGCGGTTACGGAAGACGCTTTATCGGCGGCGTCGCGGAGCCATTGGCGGGAGAAAGTCGGCTTGACTTCGAAGACGGCGTAGACGCTTTCGGCGGGGACGTGGACTCCGGAGGCGTGGGGGAAGAGCAGGGGGGAATGGAGCTGGTCGAAGATGGCGATGTCGATTTGGCGGGAGCGGCGGCCGGTGGAATCGATGATGAAGGCGGGGGCGGCGCGGTAGGACTTGGGGAGATAGCGGTCGAACATTTCCAGCCAGAGGTGTTCGGAGGCGGCTCCGGCGGTGGAGGCGTGTTCGAAGAGGCGGCCTACGGATAGTTGGGCTAGGAGTTCTTGTTGGACGCGGCGGAAGACTTCGCCTAGGTCTAGGTGGGCGGAGTCTTGGTGGCGGGGCATCGTTGGTCATAGTGTGGGGGTGGGGTGCGGGAGGGGCGGGGAGTTGCGGGGGTATGTGGTGGGAAATAGGGCGAGGGAGGGTGAAGAGGGCGGAGTGATTGCTGGTTAGGGGGCTAGCACGGGGATGGTCGAGAAGGCTCCGGAGGCGGGGAAGCGGAAGCCTAGGACGCTGATTGGCGAGGCTTCGGGCGCGTCGAATTCGACGGTGCCGGTTTGGTTTACGGTGGAGTTGAAGAGGCCAGATAATACGAAAGAAGTGTGGGCGTTGGGGGCTAGGGTCACGGCGCTGGAGCCGAGTTGGGCACCGGTGCTGTCGCGAATGATGACGGGGATTACGGCGGCGGTGGTGGGCGAGAGATTGGCTACGGCTACGCCGGCGACTAAGCCGTTGGTGTTGTCGAAGGACAATATATAAGATGCGGCGTTGCGGGATTCGAGCGGGACGATGGCTTCCTGATCTCTCGGAGCGTAGCGGAAGCGGATGAATCCGCTGACACTGCCATCGCTGGTTAATTGCGCGGAGCCGGTGGCGAGGGGATCGGTGTCGAGGGCGTTGCTTTGGATCACCAGGCGGGAGTGCGGGGGCATGGATTGATCTACTTGGGATGTTGTGGCGGAGGTGGCGGCGAAGGTTAAAGGAAGTGCTAGCGGGGTGCCGTCGTCGGCGAAGAATTTCAGGTGGGTCTGGGCGGAGGTTGCGCCGAAGTTGATTAGTTCGACGGTGGTGGTCCAGCCATCCCCGACGGCTAGATGCGCTAGGGAGCCGCCGCCGGGATCGGTGTTGGCTACTACTGGAATTGTGGTGAATCTTTGGCCGGGAGGGAAGCGGATTCCCAGGACGCTGATTTGACCGCCGGAGGGCGTGTCGAATTCGACGGTGCCGCTGAGGTTCGCGACGTTGGTGAAGCGGTCGGATAGCACGAATGCGGTGTGGCTTTTGCCGGACAGTTGGACGGTAGAGGAGCTGAGTTGCGCGCCGGTGTTGTCGCGGATGACTACGGGGATGGTGGCGGCACCGGTTGTGAGGTTGGCTAGGGCTACGCCAGTGGCGATGCCGTTGGTGTTATCGAAAGCTAACAGATAGGCTCCGGCTTTGCGGGTTTCTAGCGGGACGATGGCCTCCTGGTCGCGGGGGGCGTAGCGGAAGCGGATGAAGCCGTTCACGTCGCCGTCGGTGGAGAGGTTGGCGGAACCTTCTTGCAGAGGGGCGGAGGTGGGAGGGGCGCTGTCGATCACGAAGGTGGCGTGGGGCGGCATGATCTGGGTAGTGGAGGTGGTGAGCGATAGAGGGCTACCGTCGTCGGCGAAATAGCTGACGTGGGCTTGGGCGTAGGTGGGGCCTGCATTCATTAGGACGGTGGTTGTGGACCATCCGTCGCCTATTGCTAAGTGGGCCATGGAGCCGGAAACTTTGGTGGTGTCGAGCGGTGGGGGGAAGGGAGTGATGACGCCGGTGAAGGTTTGGCTGGCGGTGGCGGGCGTGGGAGTCAAACCATCGGCGACTGAGATTGTGTAGCTGTAAGGTCCGGGAGTGGTGGGGGTGCCGCTGACCAAGGAAAAACCAGGAGCAGTGGTCAGGGTGAGGCCGGGTGGCAACGTACCGGCACTGACCCACCAATGCCACCACGAATACCCGCCGCCAGTGGGACTGCATTGGACCACATATGATTGTCCGATGAGACTGGGACCATCGCCGGGACAACTCATTCCCACTGGGTTAGTGATAGTGAAGTTGGGGCTCCAGATAATAGATTGTGGATTCGGCGAGCTATCGGTGACTTTCAGATAAAGAGTTGAGTCAATGGGCGACGTGGGGGTTCCGCTAATCATAGTAGAACTTACAGACGACGGGCCGAGCATGAGTCCGTCGGGTAACGATCCCGAGTGGATCGACCAGGTATAGGGAGGAATTCCTCCACCAGCAGTGCACAGGTTCGGCGGCATCGGCATGCCGACTTCGATCAAGAACACATAAACGTTCGGATTGCAGGTGACGGAGAGAGTAGTGGGCGCGGGACCAGCGGGGGAGATGTAACCGGCAATGACCTGGGAAGAGATCATCGCAGTTGGTGTGCCGCTGTCGGTACGCTGAATGGTGAAGCTGTAGGAGCCGGCATTCGCCGGAACTCCGGAGATGGTCGCGCCTCCGCCCGGTACGAGGGCAAGTGTCAAGCCTGTAGGTAGAGCGCCGGCGCTAATCGACCAAACATATGGCGGCGTGCCTCCGGAGGGCACGCACGCGATGCCGAAGCCGCTGCCGACCTGGGACGGGCCGGCCACTTGAGTGCAGCTATTCCCTAGTAGCGCCGGGAACATTTCGCCATCCAAAGTATAGGTTGCCATTTTGGGAGTAGGCCCGCTGGCGTTAGTAGCTGTCACGGTGAAATGGTAATGTCCAGCACCTAAGGTGTTTCCCAAATTAAAATTGACGGCCTCCGCGATATCTGTGATCGACCCAGCTCGATTGTCGCTGAGCGACCACGTATAGTATGGAGGACTCGCCGGCGATGCGAAACACACTGCTGGGAATGCCGCGCCCTCGCGCGGAACTCCATTTAGAAGGCAATCGACCACAAACGATCCATTTCCTTCGTCGCCGTCCTGGGTGAAAGTCAGGGTCGCATTTGGCCCGGACGCTACTCCGAAGTCGGAGCCGACCAATACCGTAGTCGTGCGGGCTACGCCAAAATCGGGTTCGACGAAGTAAGAGTACATGCCTGGGTCAGAGGAACTCACCTGGGCCCAAGCCGTACTCGCGTCGAATACGGGGACGCAAGCCGGGAGATTGCTAGTGATGGTGTAGGTTCCAGTCCCACCGGCGGAACTTATGTGGACGGACGCTGGACTTACGGTAAAAGTGCATGAACTCGAGTTCACCGAAATGGGGAACGTCTGCACTACTATGCCGTTCTCTTTCAAACTCAGATTTCCGACGTGCGGGAACGGATCGGGGTTGGGCATTATCGTTACGTTTACACCTTGGATGTCACTATTCCCTGAAGGCGTAATTGTGACCTCCGGAATATCGGCGGAGACAGTCACCGTGCATGATCTTGGGAGGCTGAAGGTAAGGAAGCTAGCTCCTCCTGAGGTCCCGAAGGCGAAGGTCTGGGGAATGGCGGGCAAGACCCCAGGCGGAATACAACTCTCGCCGGTCGTGGTACCGCTAAAGGTCTCGCTTGCGGTATGGTTTTGGGAATCGGTGAACTGGATTGTATAAGCGTAGGGGCCAAACGCCGTGGGTTGCCCGGAAATGGTTACTCCTACAGGATATGCATTTCGAAGGGAGAGGCCGGAGGGTAGCTGGCCGTTTATGATGGCCGAGGTGTAGGGGGCTACGCCTCCGGAGGCGATGCAAGTGCTTTCGTAACCACCGGGGAAATTCGGGCCGGCGGGATCGGTGCATGACACGCTGAGTGTTTGTGCGTGAATGTGAACGGCGGTGAAGAGGATCGCTGGCAGGGCCAAAAGGCAGCGGATATTGCGGATCATGAACTGACAATGATAGCAGAGGGTTCTTTATTGTTGGGGAATGTAAAGAATGGGGGCGGAGATTTTCGTTAGAGCGGGGAGAGTTGGTTTAGAGCGGGGGGCAAAAATAGGACAGACCCCAAGTTTCGCAAGGCGGCGAAATTGGGAGCTGTCCCCATTTTGCGGTTGTGTGAAACGTAGGAAAAGCAGAAGCGGGAAGAAGCCAAGCAGGAGCGCCTTCTTCACCCTCGTCTTACTCTTCCCGCTCTTCCTGCTCTCCTGCTAGAAGTGGCGGGAGGTTAGGGTTAGGTCGGATAGAGAGCTCAGGCGGATGGGGTCGTTTACGTAGAGGGCGGCGGCGTATTCGGTGCCTATCGACAGGCCCAGGTGGCGGGCGGCGGAGAGGCGGAGGTCTATGTAGCCGCGGGTTTGCATTTGTCCGGCGTGGCATTGCATGGTTGCTTCCCAGTCTTTTACTACGGGTGTGATGTCTATTACTAGGTCGGGGGGGCCGAATTCTTTGGTAATTGTGTAGTAATAGAGCGCGGTTATGGTGTGGGGGGCGGTGCCTTTTAGGGAAAAGCCTTTTAGGAATTCTAATCCGCCGTAGCGGGCGAAGCGGGAGGCGTCGCGGACCAGGTGTCCTACTACGGCGTGATCGGGGTGTTGGTTTTCGGCGGTGTGGGGGGCTAGGACGATGGACGGTTGGAATTTGCGGATTTCGTAGGCTAGTTTGAAGGCGTTTTCGGGAGCGCGGAGGATGTGGCAGTCGCCTCCGAAGTCCAGGAAATCGATTTCGGCTCCGATTAGTTTGGCGGCGGCTCTTGCTTCGGACTCGCGGGCGTCGGGGGTGCCGTTGCTGCCGGCTTCGCCTCTCGACAAGACTAGAAGCTTGACGCGATTTCCTTTGCGCACCTCTTGGATGAGGACGTGGGCGCAGCCGAACTCGATGTCATCGGGGTGGGCGCCTACGGCTAGGATGTTCGTCATTTGGACCAACTGGTGGCTAGTTGGGTGAAGGTGCGGACGCAGACTCCGGTGGGGCCTTTGGCCAGGTTGGGGGCGGACTCGTCGAGCCAGGCGGTGCCAGCGATGTCTAGGTGAACCCAGGGAGTGTCTTCGGCGAATTCGCGGAGGAACCAGGCGGCGGTGATGGCTCCGCCCCAACGGGGGCCGATGTTGGCTAGGTCGGCGAAGGCGCTTTTTAGGAGCTCGCGGTAATCGTCGTCTAGGGGCATGGGCCACATGTTTTCGCCTTCTTCTTTGGCGGCGGCTAGGACGCGGGCTAGCATGGCGTCGTTGTTGGTGAAGGCTCCGGTGTGGACATGGCCTAGGGCTACTACGATGGCTCCGGTTAGGGTGGCGGCGTCGACTAGATGGGTGCAGCCGAGGCGCTTGGCGTAGGTGATGGCGTCGTTCAGGATGAGGCGGCCCTCGGCGTCGGTGTTGAGGACTTCGATGGTTTTGCCGGAGAGGGATTTCACGATGTCGCCGGGGCGTTGGGCGCGGCCGCTCACCATGTTTTCTACTGAGGGGACGATGGCGGTTACGGGGATGGCGGGTTTTAGTTGGGCGATGGCGCGCATGGCACCGAGGACGGCGGCGGCGCCGCACATGTCGTACTTCATTTTCTCCATGTCCTGGGCGGGTTTGATGGAGATGCCTCCGCTGTCGAAGGTTACGCCTTTGCCGATTAGGGCCAGGTGATCGCCGCCGGGCTTCGCGGTGGCGGGGACGTATTTTAGGACGATCATTACGGGGGGTTCGTCGCTGCCTTGGGCTACTCCTAGGAGCGAGCCCATGCCTAATTGCTTCATGCGGTCGCGGTCTAGGACTTCGATGTCGAGGCGGAAGTCGTGGGCGATTTGTTCGGCTTGTTCGGCGATGACGGTGGGGGTCATCAGGTTCGCGGGTTGGTTGCCGAGGTCGCGGGCGAAGTTTTGGGATTCGGCTAGGATTACGCCGCGTTGGAGGGCGGCTTCTAGGCCGGGGGATTTCGCGGGGGCTACTAGGGAGAAGGACTCGAGGGGCTTGGCGTCGCTCGAGGGTTTGTTCATGTTGGGTTCATAGTTGCCTAGGATGGCGCCTTCTACGGCGGCTGCGGCGTCGCCGGCGTCACGTTGATCGAGCAGCATCCAGGCTAATTTCTTTACGCCTTTTTGTTTGGCGGCGCGGACTACGGAGCCTACGGCTTTCCGAAGTGAAGCCGAGGTGAACTTTTCTTTTTTGCCTCCGCCGACGGCGATGAGGCGTTTGGCTTTCAGGCCTTGGGGGTGGTGGAGGGTGGCGGTCTCGCCGGGCTTCGCTACGAATTCGCCGGAGGTGCGCATTTCGTCTAGCCAGGTTTTGGCGGCGGGGATGCTGTCGCCGTCTTCGAAGAGCACTACGGCTACGGCGTCGGCTTCCACTTCATTCAGAGGTTGATATAGGAGCTTGGTTTCCATGATTTTCTTATTCGTTGCTGTTCTTCAAATATAGCTTGGACGGGTGCGGTTCTAGTTGGTTCTTATTTTTGAAACCAGCCCCCGACGCCCAAGATGATCGCTCCGATTCCGAAGAGAAACATGAGCGGTCGTCCGATCCAATTCGGTAGGGGCTTGTAGCTTCGGGTGCCGCCGATTCCCCCTAAGTAAAATTCCTTGCCTCGAAACGCTCGAATGATCGTATAGAGTCCGATCGCGAGCATGAGGATTGAACCCAACCGTTCCAATCGTACAAACCCCATCGTCATTATCGTCGGAAAATCTATTCTTTTCGCTTTCTTGCCATGCCGGCGCGGGCTTCGTCTTTCATTTCGCGTTCGCGTTCGCTTTCGCGTTTGTCGTGGAGCTTTTTGCCGCGGCCTACGGCTAACTCTACCTTAATGAGGCCGTGTTTCAAATAGAGCTTGGTGGGGACCAGGGTGAGCCCTTTTTCACGGATGGTCTTCTGCATTTTTACGATCTCCTGCCGATGTAACAATAGCTTCCGTCGGCGGACCGGTTCGTGGTTCATGATGTTGCCGTGTGAGTACTGGCCGATGTGGGCGTTGCAGAGCCAGGCTTCGTTATCGCTGACTTCGCCGTAGGCGTCTTTGAGCTGGATTTTGCCGTCTTTGGCGGATTTGACTTCGGTGCCGCTGAGGACGAGGCCGGCCTCGATGCGGTCGGAGAGCGAGTAGTTATGGCCGGCGGAGCGGTTGTCGCTGAGGATTTTGATTTTTTCTTCCACGGATGGACCGGATCGGCGTCATAATTAGTGATGCCGAAGTTTCAGTGTAGCATGCTGGCTCAGGATGGTAGTCGGTAAGATAATGAAGCCAAAACACTTATTCGTAATTTTATGGATGATTCTGCTGGTTGCGGGGCTGGAGGCGAAGAACCGTAAGGCGGACAAGCTCCTTAAAGAGGGCCAGGCGGCGGAGGATCGCGGGGACTGGGACAAGGCGCTCAATCTGTACGAAAAGGCGGTCGATCTGGACCCGAGCGACATTGCTTATCTGGTGCCGATGCGCAAGGCGCGGTTTGAAGCGGGGCAAATGCATGTGAAGGCCGGGCAGAAATTGCGCATGGAGGGCAAGCTCGAAGAGGCCGTGCAGGAATTTCAAAAGGCGCTGGTGGCGGATCCTTCCTCGGCGATTGCGCTGCAGGAGGTCAAGCGGATTCAGACCATGCTGGCGGGGCCGAAGACGGGCGCGAGGGTGGAAGACCGCGGGCTGACTCCGGCGGAACTGGTGCGGCGGCAATCGCAGGACAAGGTGGATTCGATGACAGGGCCGCCGGAGCTGAAGCCGATGACGGCGATCATTCCGGTTTTGAAGATGAACAATCAGCCTCCCAAGGTGTTGTACGACACGGTGGCGAAGCTGGCGGGCGTCAATGTGGTGTTCGATTCGCAGTATGCGGCTCCGGCGCGGAACTTCAATGTGGATTTGAGCAATGCTACGGCGGATCAGGCGTTCGATTATCTGGCGACGCTGACGCACACGTTCTGGAAGGCGATCACGCCGAATACGATTTTCGTGGCGGAGGACAACGTCACCAAGCGGCGCGATTACGAAGACGATGTAGTGAAAGTGTTTTACGTCACCAATGCCACTTCGGTGCAGGAGTTCCAGGAAATCGCGACGGCGATCCGGACGGTGGCGGAGATCCGGCGGGTATTCACTTATAACGCGCAGCGGGCGATGATTGTGCGCGATACGGTGGATAAAGTTGCGCTGGCCGAGAAGCTGGTGCACGATCTGGACAAGCCGAAATCCGAAGTTGTCGTGGACGTGATGATCATGCAGGTGAACAGCGAACGCACGCGAGATCTGGCGGCTACCATTGCTTCGGCGGGGACGGCGGGGTTGAACGTGCCGATTAACTTCGCGCCTGCCGGGAACCACGACCACCACTACGACGGGGACGACGGGGACGCCCACGCCGACCACGCACACGGCAATACGGTTACGCTGGCGCAGATCGCGCATCTTTCGACCTCGGATTTTTCGACGACGCTGCCGGGCGGGCTGCTGGAAGCGATGTTGAGCGACAGCCGGACCAAGGTGTTGAACAATCCGCAGGTGCGCGCGTCGGACGGGCAGAAGGTGACGCTGAAGATCGGCAGCCGCATTCCTTATGCGACGGGCAGTTTCGGATCGACGGTGGGCGGCGTGGGGGCGGGGATCAGTCCCCTGGTGTCGACGCAATTCAACTACGCCGATGTGGGCGTCAACATCGATATGACGCCGCAGGTGCATTCGACCGAGTGAAGTCACGCTGCACATTGAAGTGACGGTGTCGAGCGTGCAGCAGTACATCAATATCGGCGGGATTTCGCAGCCCATCATTCAGCAGAGCGCCAATGTGGCGGACATCCGCTTGCGCGAGGGCGAGATTAATATTCTGGGCGGGTTGAGCCAATCCCAGGACACTTCGCTGGTGAACGGGATTCCGGGACTGGTGAATATTCCGGTGCTGGGGAAGACGCTGTTCGGCAGCAATCACACGGACAAGATTAAAGCGGAGCTGATGATTGCGCTGGTGCCGCATATCGTGCGGACGCCGGATTATTCGGCGGAGAATCTGCGCGGGATTTACGCGGGGACGGATCAGGTGGTGAAGATCAATTACGCTCCCAAGCCGGGCGAAGCGCAGGGGTCGATTTTGCAGCCTGGCGCGGCGGCGACACCGGTGGTTGCCGCTAGTGCGCAATATTCTCCCGCCGCCGGCGGCTCCGGTGGCGGCGGCTCCAAATTCAATACAGCGGACGCCGTTATGCCGTTTCCGGTTCCGGGTGCGGTGGCGGCGAATGCGTCGCCGTTGGCTGCGGCGCCAGTAGTGGCGGCGGTCGCGGGGGCTCCGGTGAAGGTGAGTGTTCAGCCTTCGGCGATGCCTGCTCATGGCGGGACGCTGACGGTGAATGTGCAGGTGGAGAACGGCGCGAATCTGGGGTCAGTGGCGCCGCTGCGCATTAAATATGACGCCGGATCTGCTGCGGCTGGAGGATATCGCTCCGGGGGACATTTTCTCGAAGGGCGGCGGCGGGGCGACTTCGACGAAAGACATTCGCAATGACGCGGGCGAGGCTTCGATTACGATTTCGCGGCTGCCGGGGGCGCCGGGTGTGTCGGGGCCGGGAACGCTGGCGGTGTTGACGTTCACGGCGATTGGATCGGGCGAGGCTCCGCTGACGGTGGAAGAAGTGGCGTTGAAGGATGCGCAGGCGCAGGCGGTGGGCGTGGTGGCTCCGCCGGCGTTGGGAGTACGGATTCCATAGATGCGGCGCAAGAAGCAGCGCGGGCTGACGTTGGTGGAGCTGATTGTGGCGTTCACCATCATGGCGCTGCTGACGACCATGGCGGTGCCGCTGGCGCGCTACAAAGTGCAGCGCGATAAGGAACGGCAGTTGACGTTTGCGCTGCGCGAGATTCGCAAGGCGATCGACGATTATAAAGACGCGGCGCTGGCGGGTAAGATCGATGTGAAGCTGGGTACGGAAGGGTATCCGGAGACGCTGGATCAACTGGTGGACGGGGTCAAGCTGCTGCAGGATGCGCAATGGCAAGAAGATCAAGTTTCTGCGGCGGGTGCCGATCGATCCGATGACGAATTCGCGCGATTGGGGATTCCGGAGCATGCAGGACGACCCTAAGTCTCAGAGCTGGGGGCGGCAGAATATTTTTGATGTTTATAGCAAGAGTACGGATCGGGCGAAGGATGGGACTCCGTATGCGGAGTGGTAACGAACACGGATCCGAGAGGAGATCGCGTGGGCGAAAAAAAGGGACGGAGCCTGATTTGTTGGGGGGCACGGGCTAAATCAGGCTCCGTCCCTCTTTTTCGGGTGTGGTGGCTTGGCTTGGTTTTGCTGGTCACGGGTGTGATGATTGTGGTGATCCCGCAGCGGCGGTCGGTGGAGCGGGTTAATGAGTTGTTTGGGCGGCGTGCGGTTCTCGATGAGTATTGTTTCGATCACGCTATGAATTCTGCGGGGTGCGATGGTAATCCTTATGCGGAGATTTAGCGTGGGCGAAAAAAAGGGACGGAGCCTGATTTGTTGGGGGGCACGGGCTAAATCAGGCTCCGTCCCTCTTTTTCGGCGTTCAGGATATACGCTGATCGAGTTGATCATTGTTATGGCGATCATTTCGATTTTGCTGGCTACCGCGGTGCCGATGTATCAGAAGTCGCTGACGCGGACGAAAGAGAGTCTGCTCAAGAACAATTTGTTTACGCTGCGGACGGTGATTGACGAGTACACTTTCGACAAGCAAAAAGCTCCGCAGACGTTGCAGGATCTGGTGGATCAAGGGTATCTGCGCGGGGTTCCGATCGATCCGATTACCGGGAACAATCAGACTTGGCGGGTGATTATGGAAGACGCGATTACAAGCGTCGACCAGACCCAGCCGGGGATTTACGATGTGCGCAGCGGGTCGGATTTGAAGAGTCTCGAAGGCAACGCGTATTCGGAGTGGTGACGCGTTCCTCTTTTAATTGCCTTTCTTTTTGATCTCGCCGAAGGGCGTGTCCAGAGATCCATCATTGTTAATGTCGAGCGGCATATCTTGACTGGCGGGATCCCCCGGTTTGTGAATATAGATCTTGCCGCCGCCGGTCCAGCATTCCATTTCTTCACCGCCGCCGCCACTCGGGTCGGCGAGGGTGGCTTTGCCGGAACGGAAGATGATGGTCATGTTGCCTAGACCGCTGTTGGCGTAGCGGCCTTCGAATTTTCCAGCGCAACTTACGAGTCCGGGGCGAGGCGGCGTGCCGGCGGCGGGGCCTGTGGGCTTTAATTGGGGTCCGAGATATCGCAGGTTTTCGGGCTTGGCCCAGGCAACGCGATTGCCGGGGAGTTTGACTTGGTATTCCATCCCCTGCGCCACCTGAACTTCGCTATCGATCCAACGGCCTTCGACGTTGACTTGCACGCGGTCGTGGATATCGTAGAGGCCGGCGGCGTGGTCGCGATCGTTAAGGGGGCCGGTGCGGTGCAATTCGGCGGGATAGGTCTTGGTGACCTCGATGCCTTGGGTGTTGACGCGGTAATTATTCCCGGCGATGGCTGTGATGCGGCCTGGGGTCCAACCGAAGGCGGTGTTGATCTGCACGGTGTCGCCGATTTTGAAACCGTTGGCGTCAGGCTGATTTGCGGTGCGGACGGCGGCTTGGGCTTCCTGCGGAGTTTGCACGTGGCAGGGGGCGAGCAGGGCTGTGAGTTTTTGACGATTGGGTTGAACGCGCTGTGCGGGCTTTCCATCGACATAGACTTGGATATCGCAGGTATCGGCATTGCAGGAGAGCAGCTTCAGGACCTGCGTGGGGGCGCATTGATACATGGCTCCCATTTGGAGCGCGGGAGTTTGGGCGAACGCGGCGGTGGTTAGCGGCGGCGAATGCGATCGACTAGAGGATGTTGGGTTTCATAGTACTGGTTCGGTTGCTTCGAAACGGCGCCGGATGATAACATTCGGCATCGGCAAGCTTCATCCAGCAGTGCGCAACCGGGAGAGAGAAACCGTCATGGCTCCGCGAGATTCTCTAATGGCGCGAGAGTTTGACTTCGGGGCACTGGGCGAAACCCCGGAGGAGCGGCGGGAGCTGGACTATTTGTTCAGCTTGACCTACGAGGAACTGCGGCGGCTGGCGTCGAGCGTGCGGCGCGGGGATCCCAGCAACACCTTAAATACTACGGCTCTGGTGAATGAGGCGTGGCTCAAGCTGGCGCATTCGCCGCGGTTTGGGTCGACATCGGTGCTGCATTTCAAACGCATCGCGGCGCGGGCGATGCGGCAATTGTTGATCGAGGCGGCGCGGCGGCGGACGGCGGATAAGCGCGGGGGCGGGGTGGCGCCGATCACGCTCGACGAAAGCGCGGGGGAATTGGCGGCGGGGGATCGCGAATTGCTGGCGCTGGACGGGGCGCTGGAGGAACTGGCGCGGCTAAATGCGCGGCAGGCGCTGATGGTGGAGGCGCGGTTCTTCGGCGGGCTCGACATGGCGGAGACGGCGGCGCTGCTGGAGATTTCCGAAGCCACGGTGCTGCGCGACTGGCGGGCGGCGAAGGCTTGGCTGGCGCATCAGATTCGGGAGCAACATGTTCGATAGCAACATGTTCGATAGCAACATGGATAGCGCGCGCTGGGAGCGAATCCAAACGCTGTTTCATGAGGCAGCGGAGCGGCCGGCGGAGAAGCGGGCGGCGTTTCTCGCTGACGCTTGCGGGGGCGATGATTCGCTGGCGGCGGAAGTGCTGGCGATGCTCGACGAAGACGCGCGTGGGGCTTCGCTGCTGGATCGACGAAGTGGCGGAAATTGCGGGGCGCGGGCGGGGCGGGGAAGACGTGCCGGCGGGGCTGCGGCGGATTGGGGCTTATCGGGTCCTAAAGATGTTGGGCGAGGGCGGCATGGGCGTGGTGTACCTGGCGCAGCGCGAGGATCTGGGGAGTCTGGCGGCGATCAAGATTTTGCGCGATGCGTGGATGTCGCCGGCGCGGCGGGCGCGCTTTGAGAGTGAACGGCGCACGCTGGCGCAGTTGAATCATCCGTCGATTGCGCGGCTGTATGATGCGGATACTTTGCGGGATGGGACTCCGTTCTTCGTGATGGAGTATGTGGAGGGCGTTCCTCTCACCGAGTATTGCCGGGCGCGCGGGTGCGGGGTTCGCGAAAAGCTGCGGCTGTTTCGTGCGGTGTGCGAGGCGGTGCACTATGCGCACCGGCATGCGATTATTCATCGGGATTTGAAGCCGTCGAATATTTTGGTGAAGGCGGACGGCAGCGTGCGGCTGCTGGATTTTGGGATCGCTAAGCAGATGGATCCGGCGGGCGGTCCGATGAACGTGGAGCATACGCGGACGGGGCTGCGGATGATGACGCCGGCGTATGCGGCTCCGGAACAGATTCGCGGGCAGAGTGTGGGAATTCACACGGACGTTTATTCGCTGGGCGTGATTCTGTATGAGTTGCTGGCGGGGAGGCTGCCGTTCGATCCGGCGCATTTGACGCCGGGCGAGATGGAGACGCTGATTGTCGAGGGCGAGGCGCAGAAGCCGGGGGCGGGAGCGGATCTGGATGTGTTGTGTCTGACGGCGATGCATCGGGATGCGGAGCGGCGGTATGGATCTGTCGAGGCGCTGATCCGGGATGTGGATCATTACTTAGAAGGCGAACCGCTGGATGCGCGGCCGGACACGGTGGGCTACCGGCTGGGCAAATTCGTGGGGCGGAACCGCAGCGTGGTGCTGGCGGCGGCGGCGGTGCTGGTGCTGGTGGCGGCGCTGGTAGTGGTGTTCACGGTTCGGCTGGCGAGTGCGCGCAATGCGGCGCTGGCGCAGACGGCGCGCACGCAGCGTATCCAACAATTCATGCTGAATTTGTTCGATGGCGGCGATAAAGCTGCCGGGCCGGCGCAGGATCTGCGGGTGGTTACGCTGATCGATCATGGGGTGCAAGAGGCGCGATCGCTGAACGCGGAGCCGGCGGTGCAGGCGGATTTATACGAGACGCTGGGCGGGCTGTACGAGAAGCTGGGGAATTTCGAGCAGGCGGATGCGCTGCTGCGGTCGGCGCTGGACCGGCGTAAGGCGCTGTTCGGGGCGAATGACCCGGGCGTAGCGGAGAGCACGGTGGAACTGGGGCTGCTGCGTGTGGATCAGGCGAAGCTGGAGGAGGCGGAGCGGCTGGTTCGCGAGGGGCTCGATAAGGCTAAGGGATTGCGTCCGCCGGACGATGCGGAGGTGGCGAAAGCTACGGTGGCGTTAGGCGAAGTGCTGGAGGCACGGGGTGCGTACGCGCAGGCGATTGCGGTGCTGGATGACGCAGTGAAGTTGCAATCCGCGCGGGGGACGGCGACGCCGGAGCTGGCGGCGAGCATTGTGGAGCTGGCGAACAATCATTATTATGCGGGCCACTATGACGTTGCGGATTCGTTGAACCGGCGGGCGCTGGCGATGCACCGGCAGTTGAACGGGGAGCGGCATCCGCTGGTGGCGGAGGATCTGATCAATCTCGGCGCGGCGCAGTACGACCGCGGCAACTATCGCGACGCCGAGGAATTTGACCGGCAGGCGTTGGATATTACGGAAGGGTTTTATGGGAGCGATCATCCGGAGACGGCGGCGAAGCTGACTCTGCTGGCGCGGGCGCTGATCAAGCAAGATCGCGATGAGCAGGCGGTGCCGCTGTTGCAGCGGGCGTTGGCGATTCGCGAACGGGTTTACGGGGCGGTGCATCCGCAAGTGGCGTCTACGGTGAATGAATTGGGGGCGGTCGCCTTGAAGCACGGCAAGCTGGACGAGGCGGAAGCGGATTTCCGGCGCATGATCGATATTTATAAAAGTGTTTATCACGATCGGCATTACTTGATTGGGATCGCGGTGTCGAATCTGGCGAGCGTGGAGATGGAGCGGAAAGATTTCGCGCGGGCGGAGCAGTTGTACCGGGAAGCGGTGCGGCGGTTTACGGAGACGCAGTCGGCCGAGCATTTGAACACGGGAATTGCGAGGATCAAGTTGGGGCGGGCGCTGCTACGGCAGGCGCGGTATCAGGAGGCCGAGGGCGAGACGCTGGCGGGGTATCGCATTTTGAGCAAGCAGGCGAGTCCTTCGGTGAGTTGGTTGAAGAATGCGCGCAAGGATTTGGCGTCGATTTATGAGGCGCTGCATCAACCGGAGAAGGTGAAGCAGTTTCAGGCGGAGATCGGCGGCGCAACCGTCGCTGGCGGCGGCGCGATAGGATGCGGCCTGGGTCATGTTAAAATTACGGGGAATAGACCTGCCTGAGTTTTCCCCGATCGTCTAATGGTAGGACAGCGGCCTTTGGAGCCGTGAATCGTGGTTCGAATCCATGCCGGGGAGCCACTAATTTTGCATTGAAAACAAAGAAGTTATCCCACCACAAGTTAGTAAGCTATTGATTTTATGGTTCGAATCCCCGATGGGGTGTACACAAAAAACAAGCGATTCGGAATCTTGATTTATAATTTATCCATGCGTAGGGAAGAACTGGATCGTCGGAGTGCCGAGATGAAAGCACGCATGCTTGCTCAACCTTCCACTGTCACAAAGCGGAGGTCCACGACGAAAGCAACGCAGCATGACGAAAGCATCATCGTCAAATCCAATGACGGTGATAACATTGACTCTCTTAAGAAACGCATCGCACAGCTGGAGTCGGAGAACGAAAGCCTGCGTCAGCGGTTGATGAGCACGAGAATAGCCGAGCCATCCCGATCCTCAGGAGACTCTGTTCGGGAACAGCAGCACAACTTCTTCAAATACAGCAATGTTAGACGATACTAGCGGACAGTCTTGATACTCTGGATAAAAAGCTCGGATATTAGGTATACTATCCGTGGATTCTATCCATGGCTACTGTTGATCCAGGACTTTCCAAAGCACGCCAAGTGTTCCGCGAACACGGGGGCATGCTCCGCACAAGCAAAGCGATTCAGCTGGGCGTTCATCCACGCACCCTCTACGCTCTTCGGGACGCTGGCGAGATCGAACAACTTGGCCGCGGCCTCTACAGGCTCTCCGCAGCGCCGCCCCTCTCAAGCCCCGATCTGATTCCCATTGCGCTTCGCCTTCCTCGCGCCATCGTTTGCCTCATTTCAGCGCTGGCATATCACCGGCTAACCACTCAGGTTCCGCATGCCGTCGACATCGCGCTGCCCAGCCATGCGCAAGTCCCGAAGGTCGACGGTATCCCTCTTCGGGTCTTTTGGTATCCCGAGCCTTCTTTCCGTGCCGGTGTTGAGGTCGTCGCGATCGACGGCATTTCGGTAAAGATCTACTCGCCAGAGAAAACTATCGCTGATTGTTTTAAATACCGTAACAAGATCGGGCTCGACCTTGCGATCGAAGCTCTACGGGCGTACCGGGAACGTAAATCAAAGCCGAACCGAGCGGCCCTCATAAAATTCGCGCAAATCAATCGCGTCCAAAAGATTATGCGCCCCTACCTTGAGGCTGTCCTGTGAGCGGACCTGACCTTGGCGCATCTGTGAGGCAACGCCTCCTCAATCAATCCCGCGCACAAAACCGACCGTTTCAAGAGCTGCTTCAGTATTTCGCGATGGAACGATTTCTGTATCGGCTTGCAAGATCCCCGTATGCAGATCAGTTCATTTTGAAAGGTGCCCTCTTACTAACTGCCTGGCGCGCACCCCTCTCCCGGCCCACAATGGATATCGATCTTGCTGGAAAAACCGACAATCAACTCGATAACATTAGAGAAATCGTCGCGTCTGTGTGCAAAATCACTGTTGAGTCCGACGGCATCGAATTTAATCGCGCTTCAATCGAGGTCAGTCGAATCAAAGAGGACGCTGACTACGAAGGTGTTCGAGCCCAATTCCACGCGACCCTGGCGAGAGCCCGGATTCCGATGCAACTCGACATTGGCTTTGGCGATGTCATTACTCCGGGACCGGCGGAGATTGAGTATCCGACCCTGCTCGATTTTCCTGCTCCCATGCTCCGGGCTTATCCAAGGGAGACTGTCGTGGCAGAGAAACTCGAAGCTCTCACAGCACTGGGATTGCTCAATAGCCGAATCAAAGACTACTACGATCTCGCGCTTCTGTCCCGCATGTATCCCTTCGAGGGCGAGCGTCTCGCCGAGGCGATCAGCGCGACATTCCGTCACCGAAAAACTACAATTGAGGCCGAACCCATCGGGCTTACGCGAGCGTACTGCGACGATCCTGCGCGAACTCTCCAGTGGCGCGCGTTCGTACGCCGGAGCCGCTTTGGAGAAGGTGCTGGTGATTTGACGCATCTTGTCGACGAAGTCAGACTCTTCGCGCTTCCAATACTCTCCACCGTTGCGTCGGAGAACCCCTTCAAACATCGCTGGAAACCGGGCGGACCTTGGGAATGAAGCTACTTCATCCGCCAAATGGGTTTAGGGAAGCGGAACGGCGGATCTGGTTTCTGATAACCGTACCCATAGTAGCCCGCGTACGATGGAGCAGGTTCGGTTTTTCGGTCGATGATCGACGCTGGGCTTTCTTTCAGAGGATCTAGCCGATCGGCTTGTTGCTCTGCCCAGATGATCCAGTCGCCGAACGGGGAACCCGGCGCGACTATCTGACCGTTCTGAACCGCTGCGTCACGAGCGGCGGAAACAAAGGACCGGACCTGATCGGCGCGAAGCCATCGCGCGGTTGCATTTCGCAATGCGTTCACTCTCGACTGTTCGGCCTTGATCGATTTTTCAAGGTTAGTGCGTTCTTCTGCGATCCGTTGACGCTCACGTTCCTCGGCCGCTCGGCGTCGCTGCTCAGCCCTGTCAGCCAATGCCAGCCGCATAAAGCCCGCCACAACGCGGGAGAGCTGATCCTCCAGACGTTGAGTTTTCCCGTCTCTCCAATTTCGTACGTTATAGCCCCCCTCCGTCCAGACTTCGATCGAGAGTCGGCCAGACGGCTCAAGCGTGACCGGTTTACCGCCATAGGTCAGCACCCTTTCAAGTAGACCTCCTTTAGCCGGGGCGGCGATCTCAACTCGGTCAAGCTTCTCAGTCAGTCCGAACCTGATCACCTGGCCATAGATCTTCCGTGACCTCCCTGGAAGTCGCCAGCGCCGCACTCGAAAGCAGCTCCGATAAATCGTCGCTGCGCGGATCGGGCTTGAGTTTCTTCAGAACATCAAGATTTCCTTTCGAGCAACTTTCCTTAAGAGCTGTCGTGTGGCACTCCGGATCGTCCACCCAGCGGTCATCCATGTCAGGTCCATGTGATCGTGGATTCGCTCCCGCCCAGAGCAGCAGACTTACCCATTTCAAGTCTCCCTCGTAGCAGAAATATCGGAGGGCACGATCAGCCTGCTCCTGGAGTGCCGGCGCAAGCTCGGAATGCGCCTTCTTGTACTCGACATACGGACGCAATGCTGTTCGTACTCTCTCGCGGAAAGCACAGGCGAACGGTGCGCCCGTGATGACGTCAGCCCCGTGATCCAGGAAAAACTGGATCATCTGCGGTTCCCACGTCAGAAGCACATCGCAGAGTGGGACCGACCGGATCTCCGCTCCGTAAGAAACCAACAACTCCACCAAGTCAACTCGTTTTCGTTCAATCGCCTCTGCAAGCGCTCTGTTCTTGACCTCTACTCTATCTTCGTTGCGAATCAGCAGCTCAACGAGACTGTGAAAGCCAAGGTCCATGGCCACCTGGAGCGGGGGCTTCTTAATTTGGGGCGACGTACGGATCGATTTGCCGTCTGCTATCCATTTCTCGATATCGTAGAGCTTCCCGGCTCGACAAAGGCCGAGCAACTCCTTACTGTCTTCTGGTGAGAGCGTTTCGGGCATTCAAACCAGAATCGTACATCTTGGCAACTCGTCCTAGTCCGGGGGGGCTTAGCTTTGATTTCCATGAAACGGCGGAGGTGATTTCATTTCAAGTGAGGAACCTAACTTCTGACCCTCCAACTTCCGAATGGCGCGTTATCCGCATCTCAATTGCAACCGCGAAGACCTCGGCAAACGCACGAAGAGGCCAGCTTCGGGGCGCGCGTTGGTGTAGGATGTCATCAGGTCGTCCAACTGGAGCAATCATATGAATATCCATCACCTCGTACCGTCGGTAAGCCGCTGGCTCCTGTCTATGGGATCCCTCATGTTGGCGGCGGGCCACGCGTCAGGCGCAGACCTCTCGAAGTTCAAGCGCATCGAGCCGCAGTTCATCGCCGCACTGGGAGACCCCGCGGCCACCTCCGGCAATGGCGCCGAAGCATGGGGCTTCTGGAACCAGGACCCGGGCCCGCGCGCATGCAAGCTGGACCACTACCCTCAATTGAAGGCGACCGGCGTGGCGCCGGCGCAGTGGAAATTCGACGCTTCGGATTGGTGGCTGGAAGAACACGGCCTGATCATGGAGAAGCCGACCTTTCCGCTGGCTGCTGGGAAATACCTCGTCACGGGTGACCGCGAGGTGATGACCGTGCTGACAGTTCACCCCAAGGACAAAAACGGCAATCAGCGGTGGGAACTCGCCGACGGCGCGACCCTCAACGATGTCACCCATCTCGGATGTCGCTCCGCACGCTACACGCCGGCGGCGAAGGCTGCTAACGCGTGCTCGCCTGCGAACGCTCCCGCCAAGGGTTTTCCTGTGAATCCGGGGGCGGCCATGCCTGCCGTGAACGGCTGCCACAAGCAGGACTACACGGTTCTGATCGTCGTGGGGCTGCCTGTCGATCACTGAGCGGCCGCACGCAGGCGTAACAACCACGACGACACCCGAACGCTACTTCTTCATAGCGGAAGGATCAGACCATGGCTCCCGAGTAACGCCATAGTGTTTACGGGGACCAGCAGCCGGATCAGCAGTCCTATCATCTATGTATGACGACGTCTATTATGGCGTTTCGCGTCTTGATCATCGGCGGCACGGGGCAGGTCGGAGCCGCGGTGGTGCGGGCGCTGGTCGCCGAGCCGTCCTGCGTTGAAGTCGTGATGGTCAATCGCAAGGCGACTCCTCTGACCGCCGACCATCGTTTGCGGCAGGTGATCGTGGATACGGCGGCGGCAGAGTTCCCCGCCGAAGTGTCGACGCTTGCGCGGAGCATGCTGGCGCTCGGTGACCCTGTCTACGGGGCCTCTTGTGTCGGCGTCGGGAAAGGCAGTAGGCAGTGGAGCGAGGAGAAATTGAAGGCCCTCGAACTTGGGGTCGTCGGTGGCTTTGCCCGTGGCTGCCATGACGGAGGCGTTGAGCGGTTTGCGCTGCTCTCGGCCGTGGGAAGCGCAGCAAACAGCAGGATTCGCTACGTGCGAGTCATGGGGCTAAAAGAAGAAACGGTGCAGGGCATTGGCTTCAAACGCCTGGCGATATTCCGCCCAGGCATCATCGGAGGCAATGCGCACACCCCCGGCTACGTCGCGTGGTTAGGACGACTCATCCCGGGACGGTTCGGAATGATCGAACAAGACGATATCGGACGTGCCTTTGCCGCAGAATTCGTCAACATCTCAATCCACACCGGCGTGGTGTATCTCGAAAACTCGGCAATGAAGCAAAGTTCCAAATAGCCAGTAATCGGCGACGACCTTGTGATATACAGGACCAAGCTAAAAAAGAGCCGGTGAGGTGTCAGCAATGACCCGCTCCGAACATCGTAAAAGAGAACTAGCGTCAGACTGGACGAAGTGGCGTGCGTTGCGATGAGAGACCGATGGGAAAGATCGCCAGGTGCTGAACCTGCTCGAAGAGGGCCTTGCCCGTGTTGCCTGGACGGAAGCAAAAAGTTCTAAAAGCATTCACGAGGGGGAGCCAACAATTTTGCTCGAACTTCTCTGCCCGTTAGTTAACGGCAAAGTGCCTATTTCCCTCGTCCACGCCGGATTCCGACCGTCTCCGCTACCAGCAACCCCTGGAGTTCCGAGGGCTAGAGCTGGAAATGGTTGGAATTCTCCGTTCCTGGATTTTGGGCACCCCGTTATTTAACGCGTCGACTTGCGGGCTGGACCGGCCGCGCATCCTCACCCAAGCCCGACGCCCAGAAGGATCTTTCGTTAGGCCGGCACGTTAGCTGCGCGCCCTGCATTCCCGCCGCGTACCGGACGCTGTCGAATCGCTATTGGACGGCCAGGTTCACTCGCTGAAGCAAGCCGGAATAACGGCTGTCGATTCGGATCGAGTCGAGTTGCGGATCCACCTTCATAAATGCGACTCGGAAGCAATGCCGATCGACGGCGCGGCCGAACGAGGAGAGGGCACGATCTCGATTCCCGAGCCGGAGATAACTCACTCCTTGATCGTAAGGAGCGCAACCTTCATCCCGGTAGGTACGTAAAGCTTCTAGGCGTGCGGTCCAATAGGCGTTCCAACCGTGTTGTCTGTAGATGGACTCCAGGCTTGACGTGTCGACCGGCCGCCGATCGCTGCGCAGAGCCAGAAGATCGTGTGCGACCGCCTCGTCGCGCATGCCTTTCGCTTCGTAGGCCCAGCTGATGTAGTTATCGACGGAACCGTGCAGTTGGGGCTCCATCTCACTAGCGCGGGCCAACTGTATGAGCGCTTCATCGTAGTGGCGCGCATAATAAAGGGTCGCGCCGAGGCGCCGATTCATAAAAAAGGACAAGGGATCCAGGGCCAAAGCCTGGCGCATATGGCTCACCGCATCCTCAGAACGGCCCACCGCATCGAGGTAAACGGCGTACTTCATCTCTGCGAGAGAGTAGCTCGGACTGAGTGCGAGGCCGCGAGTGAGGTTCAGCTGCGCTGCCGGCCAGTTCCACTCATAGATCGTTTGAATGCTTCCAAGGGCGGTGTAGGCTGCGCCATTCCTTGAGTCGAGTTGGATGGCGCGGGTGGCAGCGGCCACCGCCCTAGGCATAATCTCCTTTGAATTCGAGAGTCCTAGAGTAGCTTCGGCATCCAGCGTCTCTGCAAGCCCGGCGTACGCCAATGCATAAGAGGGATCAGCCGCAATGGCCTGTTGAAAGTAGGCTGCGCTGCGAGGCATATCCTGCTTCTGAAAGAAAAAGCGTCCACGGAGGTAATCGTCGTGAGCGGCGGCATCGACAATCGGGACCGGTTCTTGCTGCCTGTCGTTCGCCGGCAGGAGGGTAAAGCGTGCGTTTTCGGCAATCTGGCTGGCGACGCTGTCCTGAAGAGAGAAGATATCGTCCGCGCGGCCCTCAAAGCTCTGGGCCCAGAGATGCTTGTCCGTGCGTGTATCGATAAGCTGGGCGGTGATACGAACCCTGTTGCCGGAGCGAACGATCGAACCCTCGACCAAAGCATCGACGTTGAGGTCGCCGGCGATTTGCTGGAGCGATTTATCCCGGTTTCTGGCCAGCGTGACGGACGTGCGCGAGACGACGCGGAGACCGTGGATTCGAGCCAGATCCGTGGTAATCTCGTCGGTCATGCCTTCGGCAAAGTAATCCTGGCTGGCATCGCCGGAGAGGTTCTCCAAGGGAAGAACGGCGAGGGAACGGATTGACCCTTCCGCATGCAGTCGCTTTTCGATCAGCGCCCCGGCGACGGCTACCAGCAGCAGGAGAGAGCCGGCCAGTGCAGCGGATCGCAGCCGCGGATGCGCCACGGCTGGTTGCGGATGGGGCCCGGAAACCGGCTGAGTTTCCGGGATGACCGCAGACGCGAGGACAGGTAGTGCGGCCCGCGGAGGCGGTTCCAGTACGGAGACCCCGGCAATAAAGCGATAACCCGCCGTGGGAACCGTTTCGATGAACCGGGGCGCCCGGCTGTCGTCCCCCAATGCCTTGCGCAACAGGCCTATGCCGCGGGTGAGGGCAGCGTCCGTAACTGCGGCGTCCTGCCAGACAGTGTCGAGAATCTCCTGCTTACGGACGAGGCGATGGCTATTTTGAATGAGGTAGAGCAACAGACGAAAAGGCCTGGGCTCCAGCGGAATCTGCGTTCCGTTCGATGTCAGCCGGAAGTCCGCGTCGTCGACCTGAAAATGATCAAAGCCGTAGATCATGGCGCGGGCCCCCGTCGACCACTCCATTTTTTCGACCCGATGTCGTCGCACGCCGCAAAAATTCGACAACCATCATGTTTTCCTTTGAATTCCATTATGACATCAGCTTTGGGATTCAACATACTACCTGAACACGCGGGCTCACTCCCGCAGAGATCAATGGCATACATGGAGGTACAAATGAAGATTTTTCGAAGGTTCTATATTGAATGGCTGGCCGGTTTGCTGGCCTTGGCCCTGGTTGCAACGACCACGCCGTCTGCGATGGCGGATTCGTTCCAGTTCTCTTTCAGCGGCTCCGGTCTGAGCGGCTCTGGAATTCTCTACCTAGCCCCCACTTCAACCCCAGGAACCGATACGGTGATCGGGATCAGTGGCTATTTTTCGGACACGAACCCCGGGGCGAACTTCTCCGGCGCGATTACGGGGCTTGAGTTGGCTCCTCCTCCTGCTTCCGCACCGCCGTTTCCGGCTCCTGCCTTCACGATATCGGGATTATCGTTTGACAACCTGTTCTATCCGGATGGTTTATCACCGCTGGTGTGTGCCGATTATCCGTTTGCGGGCGGTGTGCTCGACTCCTACGGCTTGGTCTTCGACGTAGCCGGCGGGTATACCGCGGAGCTGTGGAGCGACGGTGTGTTTTCCCCCGGCGCGCCTCCGTCGTACGCTGCGGGCGACTCCCTTGGTACGACCCAACTGGAACCGAACGTGATGGGAGCAGGGGTCCCTATCTCACTGAGCGTAGCGGCGGTTCCTGAACCGAGTTCCCTGGTTTTGCTGGGTACCGGGATGCTGGGTCTGTTCGCACTGTGGAAACGGACCAGGTCTCAGGCCCAACTGAACGGTAGATAACCGAGGTGCCTGCAGGGGCTAGATCCATCAAACTTGCCTGAGCGGATATAACCGCGATCGGCGGTCCTGAAAAACACGGAAGTATTCAGGAGCGTGTTGCGCGCCCGTCGAGGGTTTTGTCGACAATATTCGCCTATGGATCGCTAACGCGCGAAGGGTGGATCTTGTTCCTGTCGAGCTGGCGGACGAAAGTTCGTAGTGCGGTGGCGGACTCAGATGCGTCATCACGACGTCTTAGATCGTGGCTTAAAAAGGTACCTTCATGAGCATCACTCAAAAAGAGTGCCGAAGTTTGTTCCATCCGCCCAACCAACAGAGTTCCCACTCGCCGAATCGCGAGCGCAGTTCCACAGGGTGCCGCAAGCCAAGAAATTTCGTCTCCATGGTCCACCATTCCTCACTCTTTCCGAAGTTCGCCGGTTAGCGAGATCAATTTTGGTCTTGACAGACGTTAGAGTACGATCATACTCTTAAGGCATGCGATATTCGCCGGAACACAAAGCGCGGAACCGGGAGAAGATTCTTGCCATGGCTGCCCGCTCGATCCGGGAGCATGGCGGGGACACGAGTGGCATCGGAACAGTCATGAAGAAGGTGGGCCTGACAAAAGGGGGCTTCTACCGGCATTTTGCGAGCAAGGATGACCTTTTCGTTGAAGCGGTAGCGCGAGCGTTCGATGAGATGGGAACGGGCATGCTGGAGGCTGCAAAGTCCGTGCCCGAAGGCCAAGCTCTGCGGGCGATCATCGAACGGTATCTGAGCACAGGCCATGCGAATTCGCCGGGAATGGGTTGTGTGCTGGCCGCGCTCGGGCCAGAGCTCACACGAAAGCCGTTGTCCGTGCGGAAACGGATTGAGGCGGTGCGAGAAGCGTATCGTGAGCGGCTGATGCCGTTTGTTCCCGGCCGGACGCGACAGGAAAAACTGACGAAGTTTCAATTATTGTTCCCTAGCATGGCTGGCGTGTTGACGAGTGTGCGAATGAATGTGTCGCCTGAAAAGCGCGAGGAATTGCTGGCGGAAGCGAGGAGCTTTTTCATAAGGCTCTTCGCGCAAGCGTAAATTTTTTTGCCTGTAAAGAGTACTGTCGTACTCTTACGAGAAGGAGATGATCATGATCACGCCAAGAATTATCGTTACCGGCGCGACCGGAAAGACCGGGAGCGTTGTCGCCAGCGAACTGCCGAAGGCGGGCTACCCTGTTCGCGCCCTCGTGCATCGAGAAGATGGCCGCAGCGCGCGACTGAAGGCGCAGGGGGCCGAGATTGCGGTAGCCGACATGAGCGATGTTGAACGCGTGGCCAACGCGCTAAAGGATGTTCAGCGCGCCTATTATTGTCCGCCTACCCATCCATACATGACTCAGGGCGCGGCCGCGTTCGCCGTCGCCGCCAAGGAAGCCCGCCTCGAACACATTGTCGGCATGACGCAATGGCTGGCGAGCCCTTCGCATCCCTCGCTCATGACCCGCCAGCACTGGCTCGTCGATCGGCTGTTTTCAGCGATTCCCGGAGTCGCGCACACGATCATCAAACCAGGCTTCTTCGCTGACGACTACCTGGTGACGATTGGGGCGTCCGCGCAGCTCGGCATCCTTCCCTGGATGTTCGGCAATAGCCGCAACGCGCCACCTTCCAACGAAGATATCGCGCGAGTTGCCGTCGCGGCGCTGATCGATCCCGCGCGGCACGCAGGAAAAAGCTACCGCCCCTCCGGACCGGAGCTTCTCGGCGCGGAGGACATGGCCAAGGCCATCGGCCGAGCCGCCGGACGATCCGTTAAGGTCGTGCCGACCCCGGCCTGGCTGTTCATGAAAGCCGCACGGATGAGCGGCTATCCGATCGATGTGTTCAGTGGCATTCGCTACTACATTGAAGATCACAAGCGGGGCGCGTTCGAAATCGGGGCGCCCACGACGGACGTCTTCGATGTGACTGGCCGCCCCGCTGAAGACTTCGAGACGATCGCGCATCGTTACGCGGCGCAGCACCGCAACCGGCGGACCTTCGGCAATTGGCTTCGCGAGTTTGTGCAGTTCCTGCTGGCCCCACTCGCACCTGGGTTCGATCTGGACCGCTATGACCGCGAACTGCGGCGTCCGTTCCCGTCTGCGCCTCAGTTCGCGACCGACTCGAAGGTGTGGCGGCGCGAGCACGCCATCGCCGACAACTTTAGTCCCGCGGCCCTCGGCCACGGGAAGGCCCCTGCCGCCGCCAACAGCCGCGGTCAATCGCTGGAATTCTAAAAAGGAGACTTCATCATGCCACAACAAATGATCTGGTTTTTCGTGAGTATCGTATTCAGTTTGATCGCGTGGGGGATCGTCGCCGCTCGCTATATCTGGCCGGAACTGCGCCACCGGCAACGCGCCGAGGCCTTGCGGCCATTGCTTATCCTGCACAGCTTCCGCTTCATCGGGTTGGCATTCTTAATTCCCGGCGTGGTGTCACCCTATCTGCCGGCTGCCTTCGCACATTCCGCGGCCTATGGGGACATCATTGCTGCGATACTGGCGTTGATTGCGCTGCAAATGTTGCCCAGTGCCGCCGGCGTTGCCGCCGGATGGATCTTCAATCTGTGGGGCTTTGCCGATATCGTCAACGCTTTCTACCAAGCGAATCACTCCGGACTCTTGGCGGGGCAGTTAGGAGCCGCATTCTTCCTTCCGACCGTCATCGTGCCGCTGCTGCTGATAACGCACGGACTTGGGTTCCGGATTCTTCTGCAACATCAACATCGACCTGAACTCGGAATGCAAGAAAGCCGGCACCCAGCATAGAGCCGCCGCGGCAATCGTGAGGAGTGCCATTTCTAATAAGCATCGGATATCTGTTAGGCCAAATCCTTAAGAATACGAACCAAGAGGCGAGTCATCGTAGGAGATGCCATAGCATACACTCAAACTAGATGCCAAACCGGGGGTATGCCTACACCACAATCATCAGCAGCAAATACCATGGACAAACCCTACTCTCCCACTTGGCAAGCCTTTACCCCCACTCAACACCACAAGCCTGGCAACAAAAACTGAACAACGGCGAAGTCACCCTCAACGGCACCACCGCCACCGGAGGCGAACCGGTCACTTTAGGCCAAACCCTTGTCTGGAACCGTCCACCCTGGGTCGAACCAGACTCCCCTCAGCACTTCGAAGTGCTTTTTGAAGACCACCATCTGTTGGCCGTAAACAAACCCAGCGGGCTCCCCACCCTCCCCGGCGGCGGCTTCATGGAAAACACCCTCCTGCGCTGCGTGCAAAGGCGGACCCCCAACGCAAACCCTGTCCACCGGTTGGGCCGAGCCACGACGGGGATCGTCCTCTTCGCCAAAACACCGCAGGCGGCATCTCATCTATTCGCAAACTGGAACACACCTAAAATTCAAAAAATCTACCGGGCGCTGGCTCAAAACATTGCACAGCACGACGCCTACGAAATCCTCACGCCCATCGGCCTCGTACCGCACCCGCTGATCGGTTCCGTGTGGGCCGCCAACCCCAGTGGCAAACCGTCAAAGTCATTGGCAAAGGTGATCTCACGCAGCGTTGCGTACCCTAGCAACGGCAACACAACATTTGAGGTAAGCCTAAATTCGGGCCGCCCTCATCAAATCAGAATCCATCTGGCATCCATCGGCCATCCCCTGGTAGGCGATCCGCTGTACGGCTCAACCGGCCAGCCTCTTGAAAATCTCCCCGGTCTTCCCGGCGATGGAGGATATTTCCTGCACGCCCAATATTTGAAATTCCACCACCCCATCACCGGAGAACAAATCAATCTTGAGGCAGCTTTACCATCCGGATTCTCATTGCATCGGTAGGTTCACGGCGGGAATCAATTCAGGCGGCCGTTGTGACTTGCGCGATCCTGCCGCCATTCCGAATCGTAACGAAGCGAGTTTTATTACACTCCGATAGTGGTGGTTATCAGGGCTGATGGGTGAGAGCGTACCGTTCCCCGGGGCTGTCTATGAGCTGCGCTTCCTCCCTGCCAGGTTGCCCCTGGGCAGGCCTGCCAGATGTACGATATTGGAATTGGAGTCGTCAAATGAGCAGCGTACAAATCGAGCAGAAGAGCTATGAGATGCCCCCGAGAGAGGGGATCAGCATCGCACATTTTCTCACCGTCGCCGACATCGAGCGATCGGCTCGCTACTACGAAAAGGTCTTCGGCGCTCGCATTCTGAGCTTGGGTGACGGCAACGCGCCCGGGTACCTTCAACTTGCGAATATCTGGATGATTCTGAACGTTGGAGGCGGGCCGACCCCGGATAAGCCTACGGTAACGCTCAGTGTCCCCGACCCAAACCACATCAACAGCTTTATGAATTTCCGCGTTGCGGATATTCAAGCGTGCTATGAATTATGGAAAAGTCGAGGAGCGAAGTTCATCACGGAGCCGATCCCCAAATACGGCGAGACGCGCTGCTACATCCGCGATCCTGACGGATATATTATCGAGGTCGGACAGAGCACCGACCTCACGTACGGCTGACTCTCGGCCCGGAAAAAGCATTCTCATAGTCCCCGAGCGAGTCGTCGGCTACTCGGAGATTGGCACAAACGGCGTTCGCGGACATCGGTTTTCCTCGAACCCCACGTAAGGATAACGCACCGTGCTATCGGCTCCGACAATGAATAAAGCACGGCACTGCCCATTTCCTGAGCGTGACGTTGCCCCGGTGGATTTACGCTGAAGGACTACGAGATGCGAAAAGGGTTTACGAGAAAACCAAAGGCGGACGAGCCCGCGACGCCAGGCAAGAATTACATAACTCCGAGCGGGCTGCAGCGCCTCCACGATGAACACCGGTTTCTGCTCACCAGGGAACGCCCGGCCGTGACGGAGGTAGTGAGGTGGGCTGCCAGTAACGGCGATCGCAGTGAAAACGCCGACTATCAGTATGGCAAGCGGCGGCTGCGGCAGATCGATGGGCGAATTCGATTTCTCCGGAAGCGCATCGAAGCTGCGGAAGTGGTGAACCCGGAAACTCCGAGAACGGGGCAAGCGGCCACGAGAGCATTCTTCGGCGCGACCGTGCGCTATGCCAATGCCGCGGGAGTGGAGCGAGTGGTGAGCATCGTGGGTACCGACGAAGTCGATCTCGACCGCAACCACATCAGTTGGGTGTCGCCTCTGGGGCGCGCGTTGCTGAAGTCGGCAGCGGGCGACAGCGTTTTACTCCAAGCGCCGGGCGGTACGGATTACCTGGACGTGCTGGAAGTGCGTTACGAGCGCATTTTAGTAGAACCGTTCCGTGAGCCGCCTGGATCCGAGTCCTCGTCAAAGGGCTCCTCTCGCCGACACCCTTCCAACTGACGAACGTTAGCGAGGCGGCGCACGAACATTCCAGGTCACGAGCAAGGACAAATTGTGAGCCTACTAGGGCTTTCGTTCCGCTATCATCCCTTGTGATGCTACGCGAACCACCTCCGCCCAACCGATGTCTGGGAGAGCCGGATCATTTAATAGATCCTGGACATGATGTCACCGGGCGGTCGCATCACAAGCTAGGTCCGCCTGGCACAGCGGCCGGTTTCCCGGCGACGGCATTAGGAACTCGCGATTTGATCATTGCGACCTTAATGGCGTCGTTCAGAACCAGGCAAGAGATCATGGCATAAACAAATACCGCTAGGATTTGCCACGAAGGCAACGGCATGAGTCCCGGCAACCCTACGAACGTCAGGACCGTGCCGGCAATGGCGTCCGCAGAGAGGGCGAACAGGAAGGTCTTGCTGGGAAGGGTCGCCCAGAACCAGCGGCGTTCCCGCGCGGACACGACGGAGAATACGGCAAAATAGAGCAGCATCAAAAAGCTGAAGGTGTAGAGAGCATTGTTATTGGCCGCCAAACCGAATTTCGTCCAGCCGATCCATAACAGGAAGAGTGTCTCGGCAACCATCGCGAGGCCGAGCACCACGGACACAAGGATGAAGCCTCCGATGTTCCATGTTTCCGGTTTCTTCGACGGGCGCACATTATCGGTGGCGAGGGAGATTTTTGCGAAATCCGTCAGGAAGACCAGCAGCAGCATCGTGAAGGCGGAGACAACGAACTTGCCCGTTACCACGAAGGCAATAGCCACGAAAGCAGCCTTCAGGATTGTCCGGCTGATCTTATTCACGATCCACGTCAGAATGCGTTGGTAAATTGTCCGACCCTGCTCGACCAGCGCCACAATGTTCGTTAGCCCCGCCTCAGTCAATACGACGCTGGCCGCTCCCTTGGCCACATCCGTGGCGGTGCTGACCGCGATTCCCACTTCGGCCTGACGAAGGGCGGGCGCATCATTGACACCATCGCCGGTCATTCCGGTTACATGCCCTGCGGCCTGTAAATGCTGCACAACGATGTATTTGTCCTCCGGATACACTTCGGCAAAACCGTCTGCGCCCGCCAGCAAGTCAACGGCCGCGTTTCCGGCCGCAGCTCCCGCAGCTTTCAGGTCCGCTACGCGCCTGATGTTGGGCAATCCGACACCCTGGCCGATCTCAAGCGCCACCGGCAATGCGTCGCCGGTGAGCATCTTTACCGGAACGCCAAGGTCGAGGAGCGTGGCGATGAGTTGCTTGGCGTCGGGCCGCGGCGGATCGTACAACGAGACTAGTCCGACCAGAGCCGGGGTGCCCGTCTCGGGGCCGCGGGCCACCGCCAACGTGCGATAGCCCTTCGCGGCCGCCGCCCTGACGCTAACCTCCAGCGCCTCAATTTCCGCGGGCTTGAGTCCGCAGGCCTCGGCGACGGTGCGCACGGCGCCTTTCAGCACGCGCAGCCGCTGTCCGTTCTGTTCGACCACAGCTTCCGTCCGCCGGCTTTTCGCGTCGAAGGGCGCGAAGGAGACGGGCGTGACGGCGGGAAGGCCATCGAACACACGGTGCGCTTTCGCCGCGGCGAGGAATGCCAAGTCAATCGGGTCCTGGTTGGCTTCCTGCGATGCAAGCGCGCCGGCGAACAGCACGTCATTTTCTTTCGCCTGCGCCAACGGGATCACGCCGGTAACGGCGAGCTGGTTTATTGTGATTGTGCCAGTTTTATCCACGCAGAGCACGTCCATCGTCGCGGCATCCTCAGCCGCGCTCAGGCGGGTAACCAGAACGCCACGCTTGGCCAGTTCCTTCGACCCGAGGGCCATGCTGACGGTGAACATGACGGGAAGAGCGACCGGTACCGCGCTCATCAGCAGGACCAACATGAGCGGGATCATTTCGATGAGCGGTGCGCCCCGAAGCAGCGACAGCACGACCACGACGCCCAGCAGCGCGCCAACAATGACGAAGAGCCAGCGGACAACATTGGCTACGACCGCTTCGATATGAAGTTTCGGACGAGCCTCCTGCACAAGTTCCGTGGTGCGGCCAAAGTAGGTCTTCGCGCCGGTCAGCATCACCACACCGTTGCCTTCGCCCCGGCGAGCGACGGACCCCGACGAGAGTACTTCGCCAGGCGACTTGTCGGCGTCTTTCGATTCGCCGGTGAGTGCCGACTGGTCCACGCTCAACGCTCCGGTGAGGAGTTTCACATCTGCCGGAATAATGTCACCGGTACGCACGCGAACAATATCGCCGGGGACCAACTCGCGGGCCGGAATGACCTGCCAGCTCGAATCGCGCCGGACGCGCGCGCTAACCTGCAAGCGTTTCCGCAGGGCCTCGACGACACCGGCGGCGCGTTGCTCCTGCGAAAAGCTCAATACGGCGTTGACAACCAGCAACCCGCCTACCACAGCGAGGTCGGAGTAATGCCCCAGCACGGCGGACAAAATCATGATCAGTTCGAGCATCCACGCCGAGATTCCCCAGAATTTCTGGAGGAATTTAAGGACCGGATGGCGTTTTTTTTCGGCCACTTCGTTGTAGCCGTTTTCCTTGCGGCGGAGCTCCACGTCGGCGTGCGTAAGCCCGGTGTCCGGGTTCACGTGGAGGGCCGCGAGTGTATCGGGAACCGAGGCGGTGGCAATGTCAGGAGGTTTGGAGGGCGCCGGCGTGGAGGACTCAGGCTTCGCTTCCGATTTACTCGGGGTTCCCATATGAACATCCTCTCTGCAGCTTGTGGGCCTAACGCGGGTTTGCCGACGTTCGTCGCAACCCACTCACCTGACAATGGCAGATTCCTGGCAGGAGCAGGAGATTCAAATCGCCATTCGCATTTGGCTCGCAACGTATCGGGGGTCTTCGTTTAGAATGTGGGAACAACGAGTACAGCGAAGGGCGTGAAACTGTTTCGACTCCCACGTGCGCAGCCCTCCGATCCGGCCTACTTGCCGGACGGCAGTTTGATCTCCGCGATGTCGCCGTTCACCACGACCGTCGTTCCGAACGGCCGTGACAAGTCGACCAAGCGCTCTAATATGTAATGCGCCTGCTCCCCGGTTACAGGCTTCGGCAAGCCACGTGTCTGACGAAACAGATTGTCGGTGTGTTCCTCATGTACGTCGGGCTGCCCCTCGCCGATCTTGTTTTGCACGATCGGGCGGAACTTGATGGATTGCAGGTTCCGGCCCTGGAACTCGACGTAGGCGACGACGCTCTCCCACAGGATCGGCTCGTCGAGCAGCGTATCGGGCGGCGGGACCTGGAAAATAAAATTGCCGAGATCGAAAAAGATGGGGTGCCCGTGGTAAATCTCAACGCCGTGCAGCAGGGGAGCCCCGTGCATCACGACGATGTCCGCGCCTGCGTCGATCTCCGCGTGAGTCCATTTCTTCAGCCATTCCGGGGGCGCCAGCCTCTCCGGCAACTCTTCGAGCATTATGGTCTGAAACGGCTTGGCGAAGATGTGATTGTGTTCATAGACAATCACCAGGTCGGCTTTCTTGCGGGCTTCGCCAATGCTCTGGAGAATGCGGCGCGTATCTTCGTCGCTCGGTTTGTCGCCGGATACATGCAACTCATTGACGCCGGCCCGCGAAGCCGTGGCGCTTCCGCCGTCCGGCACCAAGCCCGAGGCCATGGCGATCAACGCTACTGTTCCTTTCGGAGTCTTCAGGTAGCCCGGCGCCACGGCTTCGTCGATCGTTTTCCCTACGCCCGCGTGAGCGATGTTCAAACGAGCCGATTCTTCCAGCACGTTCTGGACGCCGGCCGTTTTCAGGTCGAAGGAATGATTGTTGGCCAAAGACAGGAGATTGAAGCCGAACGTCCGCAGCGCTTCCATCGCCTCCGGCTGGGAGACGAAGCGTCCGTCGGTGGACTTCTGTCCTTTGCGCGGATCGAAGATGGTCGTCTCGAAATTCGTGAATATCACGTCGCCCTTCAGCAGAGACTGAATCACCGGCACTGCTTCTGGTGAATGAGCGCGGATGTCCGTCCGGATCATCGATTGCCCGGTCAACGTAATGCTCATCGTCTGGGATTGGGCGTACAAAGATGGTTGCCCGAGGGTCAGCAGGCACACGGCTGCCGGAGCTAGCCGCCGGGTGATTATCTTAGGAATCCGAGTCGGTTTCATCAGTATTTCTCCTCAAGCCGCACCGTTGGGAATCGTCGCGATCTCAATACTATCACTGGCGTCAATCCGGCGACTCGTGGCTCGAAGGTCTTCATAGCCGTTGCGTTTTGATATGCTTTCGGCGTGAGCATAAAAGATGAGCGGTAAGAGACATCCCGTCGATCGGCGATGGTTCTTAAAGAGCACAGCATACAGCGCGGCGGCGCTGGCAACGCAGAGCTCGGGATTGGCAGCGCCACAGGCACCCGCGCCTCCGGAAAAGGGACTGCGCAAGCTGGTGGTGGTGGGCGCCGGCATCGCCGGGCTATCCGCGGCTCTGACCGCCCGGGAGGCGGGCGCTTCGGTAGTGGTGCTGGAGCGCGCCCCGAGAGAAGAACGCGGCGGTAACACACGTTTTTCAAATGGCGCCATTCGCGCGGTGAGCGAGCCCGGTACGCGCGGCCTTACACGCGAGCAATATCTCGCAGATCTGGAAAAAGTGACCCAGGGACGGACCGACAGAGCGCTTGCGCAACTGGTTGTCGATAAAAGCGCGGAGACGCTCAAGTGGCTTCGCGGCTTTGGCGTTGTCCCTTATAACCCGAAAGCCGGCACCTGGAACCAGGGCGCAGCCATCAGCGATGTGTTGTTCGCGGCAGCAGAAAAGCAGGGCATTGATATCCAATACGACGCTCGCGCCGTATCGCTCATTGACGGCGATGACGGCATCCGTGGCGTTCGCGTTGCGCGTGGCCGGCGCCGAATGGAGATTACAGGCGATGCGGTTCTGCTCGCCGCGGGCGGATTCGAAGCGAACCCGCAGTGGCGCGCGGCTTACCTCGGTCCGGGCTGGGACCTCGCGAAAGTGCGTGGCAGCCGCTTCAATACCGGGGATGGTCTTCGCATGGCGCTCGATGCCGGAGCGATGCCTTGCGGTCACTGGTCCGGCTGCCATACGACGAACTGGGACATGAACGCCCCCGATCAGAACGATCTCGCGCTCACCACGGTTTTCAAACGCGATAGCTTTAACTACGGCATTATCGTGAATCAGCGCGGAGAGCGCTTTCTCGACGAAGGGGAAGATCTGAGCGGTTTGATCTATGCCAAACTCGGTGTGATCGTCATGGCGCAACCAGGCAGAATCGCTTGGCAGATTTTTGATTCGAAGAGTATTCCGCTGCTGCCTCCTGAATATCACGCCAAGGAATCGACACGCGCGATCGCGAACACGCTGCCCGAGTTGGTAAAAAAACTGGACGGCATCAATCAAGAGCGTTTGCTAGCGACTGTCGCCGAATACAACGCCTCGATCCGCAAGGATGTGCCGTTCGATCCATCGGTGAAGGACGGGCGCTCGACGACGGGCCTTGCGGTTCCGAAATCCAACTGGGCCAGGGCGATCGACGAACCGCCATTTGAAGCATATGGCGTCACGACCGGTATTACCTTCACCTTCGGCGGAGTTCGCGTGGATCTCAACGCTCGCGTGCTCGATGGGGACGGGAAAGCGATCCCTGGGCTGTTTGCTGCGGGCGAAATGGTCGGAGGGCTTTTCTATTTCAACTACCCGGGAGGCTCGGGCTTGTCTTCTTCAGCCGTGATGGGCCGTGTCGCTGGCGCGACCGCTGCCAAATCCGCGTAGCGGTTCTAGGCGATCCCCAACAGCGTCACGCCCGCTGCCGATGATTGCACGCCGGCGGCGACGGACGCGATCCAGCTTTCAAGCCGAGGCGCAGCCGTCCTTGGCAGGAAAGGTACGTGATATTGTGAGTAGGTTTCGGGCATGGTTGATTCGCTCGAATCCAGCTCAAACGGGAGGTATCCGTGAAAATGAACCGGTTCGTAGTTGTTTTGCTTTCTTCGGTGCTAGCCGCAGGCACCGCAACCGCACAGCCGGCCCCTTTTAACGGGACTGGCGTGACCATGGGTCATTGGCACATAGTCTCAAAGGATCTGGAAGCAAACAAGAAACTCTTTCTTGCCATGGGCGGCAAACTGTTCATGCCCGGCGGAAACCCGCTGATTATGTTTCCCGGACTCTATATCAATTTGAACCTCGGGAACGAAAAGGGAGACGGCGGGACCCAGGGTTCGGTAATAAACCATGTCGGCTTCATCGTCGATAACGTCCAGGCGCGGGCCGCGCAGTGGAAGGCAGCGGGCGTGCCTGTGCTCCCAGGCAACAACAATCGCCTGGACCAGGCCTTTGTCGAGACGCCGGACGGCGTGCGCATAGAAATCCTGGAAGACAATACGCAGTCTATGCCGATCCGCGGTGAACATGTCCACCTCTTTCTGACGGAAGCGGAAATCCCCCGAGCTCAGTCTTGGTATATGAAGACCTTTGGAGGTAAAGCGGGCACCCGCAACGGCGCCCCGGTGGTGGATCTCCCTGGAGTGCAGATTCGGTTCACCAAGGCCGATGCGCCGCAGGCCCCGACTCGCGGGCGTGTGCTCGATCACATCGGATTCGACGTGAAAGACCATGCCGCATTCCTGAAGCGGATCGAAGCGGAGGGTATCAAGCTCGACGAGCCAGTTCGCAAGGCTCCCAACGGCAGCACCCTCACCTACATCACCGATCCTTGGGGTACTCGTATTGAAATCATTGAACGGGCGCCCTTAGGACCCGAGGTGCGATAATAGCTCAGGTTGAAAGCGACACGCTGGATGGTGCGCAGATTGTCGTGACTTCACGCCCTGCTTGCGTGAAAACACCCACGCTGTTGCGCAAACCAGGGCCGAGTTGCGATTATCGCGGCAAACTGCGCACAAACTAATTGAGATTCGATGCCGGTCTTCATCCGGCGGCCTTGGTGGTCAAAGTGCGGGATACATTGCCGAAGGAGGCACTTATGCCAGACATCACTGTTCAAAAAATCAAGGATCCCGTCAAGCAGGCTCTGCCAATTTTCGCGGAGCTTGAAAAGCGTTTTGACGCGGTGCAGCGGCGCGCTCACGAATTGTTTCTAAACCGAGGCCAGGTGGATCGGGCATTGGACGATTGGTTTGCCGCAGAGCACGAGCTCTTCGGATGGAGCGCAGCCGAGCTTTCGGAAAAAGACGAGACGTACGAAGTGGACTTCGCCCTGGCGGGCTTCGACCCCAAGGACATTGAAGTGACCGCCATCCCGAACGAGATCATCGTACGCGCGGCGACCAAGGAGACACGCGAGGTCGAGAAAGATAAAGTTCTGTGGAGCGAGTTCGGTTCCAAGGATGTCTTTCGCCGTTTCGAACTCCCGGACCCCATCGATACCGACAAAGTTACGGCAACGCTGGAGAAGGGCATCTTGCGGATCAAGGCCCGCAAGGGTGTTAGTGGTGAAAAGAAAAACATTTCTGTGAGTGCAGCAGCGTAAGAGCCGCGGCCCTTACTATTTCGGCTTGCGGAACGCGACTTCGGCAATCAATGGCAAGTGATCCGATGCCATCAACGAAAGACGATTCCGGTGAAAGCGCGCCTTCTGAATCATGAGTTCATGATCCAGATAGATGTGATCCAAATGCACCAGTGGTAACAGGGCAGGGTAGGCTCGAGTGCGCGGCAAATGTTGGGCGAGATCGGTAAGGTGAAACTCGTTGGATAGAGTTTTGGTTACCAGCCCATGGTTCCAATCATTGAAGTCTCCCATCACGATGCGATGACCGGGAACATCGAGCGCTTTCAGCAGATGTTCGTCTATCAGGCGGGCCTGCTCACGCCGCTCGCGAATGGCCGTACCCAAGTGCACATTGAAGACGTGCAGGATTTCGGAGCCCACGCGGATGTCGGTGCGCAGCGCTCCGCGGGGTTCCCGTCCTGCGATGCTTAAATCAATGTGGTTAACGCTTTCAAATTTCCAGCGGCTCAAGGTGACGTTGCCGTAGGCTGCGTCGCGGTGCTTGCGCGTTTCCCCGACGCCGTAGAAGTATCCTAGCTCGCCAGCGAGATAGCGCGCCTGATACTCTTCGGGCGTTCGTTCCTGCCGATTGATCACTTCCTGCAGTGTGATGATGTCGGCCCCGACTTCGCGCAGCACGCGCAGAATGCGCTCGATGCGCACACGTCCGTCGATGCCGCGAGCTTTGTGGATGTTGTAGGTGGCGAGGCGGAAGGTGCGCACGATTAGATCTGGTCCTCCAGCACGGAGGCGCATTGTTCCTGAAAGCGCTGCCATAGCCCGCGCCGTTTCCATGCGACGAAATCCACCCGGTCGCAGCGCTTCAGATCGGCGGTAAAAATCGCGCGAAGCTCTTCTGCGACGATGCCGTCGTGAAAGCACAGATTGGTTTCCTCGTTCATGGCGAAAGACCGGTTGTCGAAATTAGCCGTGCCGATTGTGGCCCACACGCCATCCACCAACATGGTTTTCTGGTGCAGCATGGTGGGGCGGAACTCGTAGATTTCGACGCCGGCTTCGAGCAAGCGTCCGTATAGGCGGACCCCATTGTGGCGGGCCCACCAGGCGTCGATGTGTTCGCCGGCAACCATCAGCTTCACGGCGACCCCCCGCTGTCTGGCCGCTGCCAGCATATCGATCACGCGAGCGTCGGGAATGAAATAAGGATTGGCGATGAGCAGTTCGCGCTTGGCGGATTGCAATGCCGCCAGGTACATGGTGCCCACGGAGCCCGCTCCCAACGCGGGGGAACTGAGGATGGTCTGTACTTTCACACCGCCGTCTTCGCCGGTTTCATTGCGCGGCTCGGGGAAGAAACGTTCTCCACTGAGAATTTCGCCGGTGGTCTCCAGCCAATTCAGCGCGAAACCGCTCTGCTGCGCCAGCGCCGCTGGCCCAGTAATGGCCACCTGAATATCTCGCCATTCGCGGCTGTTGGCGGCTGCACCCAGCCAGTGGTCGGCGAGTCCCGCGCCGCCCGTGAAGGCGACGCGGCCGTCCACGATCAGCGATTTGCGATGATCCCGCCGGTTTGCGCGATGCAGCGTGTACCAATGAATCGGACGGAACCAGGCGAGCTGGCAACCGCCGGCCGCCAAGATATGAAAGATCTCCTGGCCGAGTGTGGACGAACCGATGGCGTCCAACAGAAGCTTAACTTCCACTCCTCGGCGCGCCTTCTCGGCGAATGCTTCGGCGAAGCGGCGCCCTACTTCTCCATCCCAGTAGATGTACTGTTCCATAGTGATGGAGCGTTCGGCAGCTTCAATGGCGTCCAACATCACGGGATAGAATTCGTCTCCGTTGTTATAAATCGCTACATGATTTCCGGGAACGAAGGGCATGCCGGTAACGCCCTCGATGGTGTTCTGGAATTCCATTGAGTCGACATCGAGATCCGCTTCCAGGGGAAATACGGCAGGATGAGTTTCCGAGGAAGTGTGATATTGGAAAAAAGCCACCGCGCCGAAGGCGATGGCAAATCCCCAATGGCCCGCCCATTCAAGCGCGATGGCCGCGGCGAGCCAGGTCCACCAAGCCCGCACTACGTGCCGAACCCGGTCTGGGAAATCCACGGCGCCATAGCGCTTAGGTTTGGTGCGCGCCGGAGCCAGCCGATAGAGCTGCTCCCGAGGGACTCGCCGCTTTAGCCAGCGGCGGGACTCTGCCGGCTTGCGTGCGTCAGGGGAACTGGCAACTCCGCCGCTTGCCGGGAGCATAGTCTCATTCTAACGGTGTAATGCGGTCGTCAAACGCTCAGCACCGGGCACGGCGCGTTGCGAACGATCCCGTAAGAGTGGGTCCGCAATCTTCCCGCGGTTTCCTGCAATCCGGCGCGTGGAGCAGTTTTCATGGACCTTAAAGCATTGCACAGTTAGTAAGGTAAGCACACCGACTGAGTGGCCCGCGCGGAGGAGACGTTGGGTTTTGGGGAAGCGCTTACTTGCTCTATCGGAGCACGGTTTGTCCCGCCTTCGCTTTCCGCATGTCCGGACTACCCAAGTGGGGCTTGCATTCCTCGTCAAGACGATATATCTTTCATAGGCGTAGGGTTGTGGGAGTGGAGAGGGAGGTGCAGCGATGCGATTAGCGAAAAGATTGATGGC
Organism: Bryobacterales bacterium; assembly: GCA_963745995.1. GTDB lineage: Bacteria > Acidobacteriota > Terriglobia > Bryobacterales > Bryobacteraceae > Palsa-187. The sequence continues at coordinate 377,543 of CAVUZF010000002.1, read as the reverse complement.
AAGACCCGTGGGGCGCATAGTGTGGTGCCTGCCGCTCACGCTAGGGTTGGTATTGGTGAGGCCCAGTGCCTTTCTGCAAGCTGCTCCGAACGTGAGCGGCGTGGCAGACGCGGCCAGGGCCGACGATCTGCTCCGCGGTACGCAAGCTGATCAAGGATCACGGGGATGTAAATGCGGCCGCCAACGACGGCTCCTCCGCGCTCTTGTGGGCGGCGTTTCACTCGGACGTGGAAATGACGAAGGCGCTGCTGGCGGCGGGAGCCGCGGTGGACGCGGCGAACCATTACGGCGTAACCCCTCTTCTGCAGGCGAGCCGCAATGGCGACGTCGAGGTCATGCGGGCGTTGCTCGATGCGGGGGCGCAACCGACGCGCTGGCACGCCGAAGGTGAGACGCCGCTGATGGCTGCGGCGCGCACCGGCAAGGTGGAGGCGGTGAAATTACTGCTGGATCGTGGCTCGTTCGTCAACGCCGCGGATCCGTTTCAAGAAGAGACCGCGTTGATGTGGGCGTCCGCCGAAGGTCACCTGGAGGTTGTCAAGACGCTGCTAGCCGCGGGTGCGGATCCAAACCTCAAGGCGCACGTCTCGACGCTCACTGAGCGCTCACACGCGGATCATCCCTCGGGCGGTTTTACGGCGCTGATGTTTGCCGTTCGTGACGGCTACACGGATGTTGCCAAAGCGCTGATCGATGGCGGCGCCGATCTGAAGCTTACGAACGGCGATGGCGCGAGCGCGGCCATCGTGGCCATTGTCAACGACCGCTTCGACCTGGCTAAGGAATTAATCGATCGCGGCTCCGACCCCAACGACGGGTCCTTGTTCTTCGCCGTGGACATGCATGACGCGACTACCGACATGCGCGCGCACGACGGCTCGCGGCTGCAACCGAGTCATCCGAATAAGATGACCTCCTTAAGTCTGGTGAAGGCGCTGTTGGATCTCAAAGCCGACGTGAACAAACCGTTCATCGGCGCTTTGCACTCGACCACGCTATGCTGCGGCGCGACGATCAACAGCACGCCGTTTTATCGAGCCGCCACGGCAGCCGATGTGGAAGTCCTGAAGCTGATGCTGGCTAGTGGCGCGAAGCTCGAATGGAGTCCCACCGACGTCGAAGCCTAAGGATGGGGAAGCACGTCTTGCGCCGTCCGAATCCTAACGCGGGCAAGACGCCGATCATGGCTGCCTTGAAAGGCGGCCTAGGCGCTCCGTTCGCAGCGGGTCCCGGATTTGCCCGACTGGTTGCGCCGCCGTTCCGCGAGCCGGGCAGCCGCGATCCGCTCGGAAGCAGTGAAGCTTCTGCTGGCAGCCGGCGCCAATCCGAACGCCAAGGCGCCGGATGGCTCGACGCCGCTTCACCAGGCCGTGCAAGAGCAGCAGGTAGCGATCATTCGCGCGCTTGCCGCGGCAGGTGCGAAACTGGACGCGGTTAATAAAGACAATCTGACACCCTTGCTTCTGGCCGAGAAGCCTAAGCCGCCGAACGCGCTCGAGATGATGGATGTGCAGTATCATCCCAAGAGCGATTCGAAAGAGGAGGTTGTCGCGGCCCTGCGGGAACTGATGCACCTTGGCCCCAATGATCCGGCGCCTGTGCCTCCGCCGGCGGCGGTTCCTACCGGCAAGAAAGAGGGCGGCATAAGGATAAGAAGAAGCGAAGAACAATCCGGAAGCGGGCGGTGACGAGCGAACAATGAAAAAGCCGGAAAACATGGCAGGAAAAATCGCAATCACGGCGGCGGCGGCCTACTTTGGCGTCGCTGCGCTGCTGGTAGCACAGACCGGAAGTGGAACACGAGTCGAGCCGGCTCGCGCAGGTCGCGGCGCCAGCCCACGCAGCAGCGGCGGCGCCGTCGACGCACCGCAACAACGCCAGCGTAATGCAGATGCCGTCAAGTACCGGGCGATGCGTCGATAAGTACTGCGTTTCGTGTCATAACAGCAACGCACGGCGTTTCCGGGCGACGATCCGGTCAATCTCGCAGGCAGCGCGGCTTCGACGATTTGATCGGCCATGCGGGAACCTGGGAGAGAGTCCTGCGGAAGTTGAGTGTGCGGGCGATGCCGCCGCCAGGCATGCCGCGTCCGACCGAGGCCGAGTATGCGGGTTTTACGGGCTGGCTCGCCGGATCGCTCGATCGCGCCTGGGGAAGCCGACAGCACCCCGGGCCGTTTCGTCGTGCATCGTCTGAATCGCGCGGAATATGCGAACGCGGTCCGCGATCTGCTGGCAGTCGACTTGGACGTGTCCGATTTGCTGCCGACCGACGGCGCGGACTTTGGGTTCGACAATATTGCGACGTCGCTCAAAACGTCGCCGCTGCTGCTCGAGGGATACCTGAACGCGGCGGAGCGGGTCAGCGCGATGGCCGTGGGCGATCCGAAGGTGAAGCCCGGAACCACGGAGCATTCGATCCCGCGCGAATTCAGCCAGAACGGTTACATCGACGGTCTGCCGCTGGGAACGTTTCGGCGGGACGGTGGTGCATTACGTTTTCCCGGCGGACGCCGAGTATAAACTGTCGGGCCGCCTGGTGCGCGGCATCCAGGAAGGCTACGCGGGCGTCGAAGGAAACGACGTACCGTACACATTTGTGATTACGGTAGATGGGGCTGAAGTGTATTCGGCGCCTATCGGCGGCCCCAAAGATCACGAACTCCAGAGCGCTGATTTGGCCGCGATGCAACCTGTTATCGATAAAAGGATGACGGGACGCGTGCGGGTTACGGCGGGTCCGCATGAGGTCGGATTCACCTGGAAAGAACGGCCCTTCCAGTTCCAGGACGTGTGGCAGCCGTCGCGGCGCGACAGCCAGGAAATCCACATGATCGGCGGGTTGCCGAAGCTAAAGACGGTTTCGATCGATGGCCCCTACAACGTGCGCGGCGTGAGCGAAGGACCCAGCCGGAAGCTGTTGTTCGTCTGCCATCCCGCGTCTGCTTCGGGCACCGGCACGGCGCTACCGTCCCGGGACGAAGGGCGCGGCCCGCCGGGAATCTGGACGAGACGGCCTGCGCGACGAAGATCCTGACCAATCTCGCGCGGCGCGCGTTCCGGCGTCCTGTCACTGCCGCTGACGTTGAGGCCCCGCTGGCCTTTTACAAGAAGTCACGGCAGAACGGAAGTTTCGACGACGGCATTCGCTCGGGCGTCGCGCGCGTTCTTTCGAGCCCGTACTTCCTGTATCGAATCGAGAACGATCCCGCCGGGCGTTCGCCCCGGCGCTGGCGCATCCGGTCAGCGACGTGGAACTGGCCTCGCGCCTGTCCTTCTTCCTGTGGAGCAGCATCCCCGATGAAAAGCTGCTGGACCTGGCGGTTGCGGGACGGCTGCGGGAGCCGGGAGTGCTCGCAGACCCAAGCACAGCGCATGCTTACCGACGATCGCTCGCAACGCCCTGGTGGAAAATTTCACGGGGCAGTGGCTGCAACTGCGGAATTTGGAAGCAAAAGCGGTTCCGGACCTGTTGATGTTCCCGGATTTCGACGATAATACGCGCAAAGGATTCCGCAAGGAGACCGAGTTATTCTTCGGATACATTTTGCGCACCGACCGCAGCACTCTCGACCTTTTGAACGCGGACTACACCTTCGTCGATGAGCGGCTCGCGCGGCTCTACGGCATTCCGGGCGTCTACGGCCCGCAGTTCCGCAAGGTAAAGCTCACCGATCCCAACCGCCGCGGTCTGCTGGGGCAAGGGAGCATCCTGGCGATGACTTCGGTCGCGACCAGAACCTCACCGGTTTTCCGCGGGAAGTATGTGCTAAGCACTTTCCTGAACACGCCGCCGCCTCCTCCGCCGCCGAATGTTCCCTCGCTCGAAGAAAGCAACAAGGGCGCGTCGACGGCTGCAAAGACGGTGCGCGCGCAGTTGGAGTTGCACCGCAAGAACCAACCCTGCGCGGGCTGCCATCGCGTGATCGATCCGGCTGGTTTCGCGCTGGAGAACTTTAATTCCGTGGGGCAGTGGCGCGATACCGGCGCCGATGGCGCGCCGCTCGACGTGGCTGGCACGCTCGCCGACGGATCACAGGTCAATGGTCCGGTGGCGCTGCGGCAGGCCATAGTGGGCCGGCCTGACGCTTTCATGACCGTGGTTACGGAAAAGTTGCTGACGTACGCGCTGGGCCGCGGTCTCGAGCCCAGTGACATGCCGGTGGTCCGGCGGATTGTGAAGAAGGCCGCGCAGAACGATTATAGGCTTTCCTCCATTGTCGTAGGTATTATTGAAAGCGCACCGTTCCAGATGCGCACCAAGTTGGAACCGGCGGAAAATGTCAAGGGGCCCGCTGAACCCGTTAAAGTTGCACGATCAAATTCACTAAACAAATTAAAAGGAGTAGCTATGATCATTACGAAGAAGCATCTCTCGCGCCGCACGTTCATGCGTGGTACCTTAGGCACCGCGGTCGCACTTCCTTTCCTGGACGCGATGGTCCCAGCGCTCTCCGCAGCGCCGACCTCGCCCTTCCGCTTCGGCGCGGTCTACTTTCCGTGTGGCGTGTATCCCGATACCTGGCATCCTGACGCGGAGGGAAGCAACTTCGCGTTCAAGCCGGTGATGCAGCCGCTGGAGCCGTTCCGCAATCAACTGGTCACGGTCAGCAAGATGAAGGCGCCCTGGGGCTCCTCTGTCCATCTGGGCGCCAGTTCGGCGTTCCTCAATGGCGTGGGGCCGGCCGGCAACCGCGGCGAGAGCGGAGACGCGTTCGGAAAGATTCAATCCAAGAAAACCGTCGACCAGTTCATCGCGGATAAGAATGGCCGGCGATACGCCCCTGCGCTCCATCGAAGTCGGCACCGAGGACATGGGTACCGCCGTCGGCGCCTGCGACGGGTTCTCCTGCACGTTCTTCAACACCCTCGCTTGGCGCGACGACACGAGCCCGCTGCCCGTAGGGATCAATCCGCGCGTAACCTTCGAGCGCATGTTCGGCGAGACGGATTCGACGGAACGGCGCTTTGCCCGCCTCAAGGAGAAGGAGAGCCTGCTCGACTCGGTGACCGAGGAAACCGCGAAACTGAAGCGCTCTCTGGGAGCGCCAGATCGCGCCATTCTCGACGAGTATCTCGGCAACATTCGCGAAGTGGAGCAGCAGCTCGACCGCATGGAAACCCGTCTCGGCACCATCACCGGCAATCCAGAAGCGCCGGTGGGCTTGCCGGATGCGTTCGACGATCACATGAACGTGACCTATAACCTGATGCACCTGGCGTATCAAGGCGACATCAGCCGCGTGTTCACCTTCATGACCAGTCATGAAGCGACCGACCGCGCTTATGCGCATATCGGCATTCCCGAGCAGCACCACACTATTTCGCATCATGGCAACGACCCGGAGAAGCTGGCGAAGTACGCTAAGATCGCCACTTATCAGATGGTGAAGTTCGCCGAGTTCCTCGACAAACTGAAGGCCACGAAAGAGGGCGACGGGACGCTGCTGGATCACGCGGTGCTCTATTGGGGCAGCGGCATGAGCAACGGCAACGTGCACGACCGCAACAGTCCACCGGCGGTGATGGTGGGCGGCGGCATGCGGCCGGATGAAAGGCAACCGGCACATCGTCGCGAAGGATGCCCCCACCGCGAACCTGCTGCTGGCGCTGGCGCATGTGGGCGGCGTGGAGATCGATAGTCTAGGAGCGAGTACGGGCAAAATCGATCTGTAAGTGAAGCCTATCGAGGCCATACAGGCCTCGCCGTGAAGAGGGCACATCTCGAAGGAGGTGTGCCCTTTTTTCATGGAGCCGGTCATGGGGGATAATCGGAAAAGAAATCCGCCTATGCCGAATGCGCTCAGTGTCTGCATGATCGTGAAGAACGAAGAGCGCAACCTCGCACGGTGTCTCGATTCGGTGCGGGGGCTGGCGGGCGAGCTGATCGTCGTCGACACCGGTTCGACGGATGAAACGCCGCGCATCGCGGCCCGCTACGGGGCGGAAGTGATCCCGTTCGATTTCACGATCGTCGATTTTGCGGCCGCCCGCAATCACGCCATCGCGCGCGCCAGCGGCCGCTGGATCCTGATGCTCGACGCGGACGAGACGCTGGATCGGGCGAGTGCGCCCACGATCGAAAGACTCATCGCTCTGGACGAAAACGCGGGATATTTCCTGGAGCGGCACAATCACTCGTCGGACTCCGAAAGTCCCTTCACGGATTACGTGGTCCGGCTTTTTCCCAACCGGCCGAACCATCGGTACCGCGGCCGCGTTCATGAGACCATCGACGCCTCGATTCTGGCAGGAGGCGGGCGACTGCTGAAGACGGACATCCGCATCGATCACACGTTTTCCTCGGACCGGGAAGCGCGCCGCCGCAGGAACCACTGGTATATCGAGATCCTGAAGGAAGAGATCGCCGCCGACCCGGCCGACGACTCGCGGCTCGATTTTCTGGCGGCGGAATATCACCAGCTTGAAATGTTCGAGGAAGCGACCGAAATTGCCGAACGCATCGTGCGTCTGAGGCCGCTAGACCCCAGGGCGCATTTGTTCGTGGGCCTGTATCATCTGCTCTACAAGCCCGATCGGGCGCGGGCGCGAGCGGATTTCAACCAGGCGCTGCAGCTCCGCCCGGGCTATGCCGAAGCCGAGTCTTTTTTGCAACTGATGGACCAGCAGGATCGTGGGCAGGCTTAGCTCCTCCGCTCACCGTCTCCAGGCCTCAGGGGCACTTTGGAGCGACGCGGTTCACCGTTGTTACATTGATGCCATCGGCGCCGTCGGCGCCAATAAGGAGCCCGGTCACTGCGATGCGGGAACCGGCTAATGGGTCGAGCGGGGTCAGGACGAATTTGAGCGGCAGGGTCCGGCTGCCGAGTGGCCTGGTGGCATCTTCGCCGCCCGGACGCTCTGCCCGTTCGGGGGGGGTGGCGCTGCTGACCACCCAGTCAGATCCGCTGCGAGACAGACAGCCGACTACGCGAATCAGCGTATCGGCGGGGAGCACGGTGCTACCGTCCTTCGGGATGATCTGCACGTCGGCATTGCTATTGCGCGCCAGTTCAGTGGTGCCCGCGGGAAAGCCGTTGGATTTCAGGATGAGGGCGACGATGTCGTTGTAGGCGGACTCATTGAGGGAGCCGGGAGTGCCGTTCGGCATGTATTTGCTGACGAACTCAAGCAGATCGCCGACGTTTTTTTGCGCGAAACTCTTCCAGAAGGCTTCACCCGCCAAGGGCGCCTTGCCTTGTGCGCCGAGTGCATGACAGCCGGCGCAGCTTTGATTGAAGGCCATTGTGCCACGGGCGGCTTGAGCCTCTGTGTACGCACCGTCCCAGACGGTCCGACGCGGGGCGCTGGTTTGGGCGGTTGCGAGGTTGGCCGTGGCTGCGGCGAGGAACAGGAGGCCGGCCAGCGATAAGGCCGACGTTGATGGACGCAGTCCGTTGCGTGCGGACCGCCGCCCGAGTCGAACGGATAAGTTCTGCATTTTGTGATCGTGTCAGGTAAGCGGAGCGATGTCAAGCGACTGGCAACATCCCCTGAAAGATTTATGCGAAAAAAGCGAAGAACCACGCTTCGATGCTTCCCAGGGAGATGGCGCTGGGGAGCAGGGACCTCGCGCGGTTCCTTAGCCGTCAAGGTCAAGGTCTGCGTTTCCCTCCCGGGACCATACAACGCAACGTGCCTTGGCGCATTTACAGGCTGTAGGCATTACGACGGGTTTCCCGGAGATGATGGAGTTCCATGAGTTCAATCGGCTTAGCGGCAAAGGGCAGCTAAGGCAGCCGGCTTAGCGGTGGCGAGTTCCTGGATGATGCGCTCGCAGCGATCGGGTGGCAGCACGCGCCCGGCGAGGGAGCGGAATTTGTCCGCCATTTCGCTCCAACTCAACGGGTTCTCCGCGTCGCCTTTGGGGTAGCGCACGAATTTCTCGTACTTTTGTCCGTCCCCGCACTGGATGGCCACACGAGCGGGCCATTCTCTTGGGAAGGTTTGCTCGATGCCAGAATCTTTCACCAGCGTCACCTTGCCGATGACCTTGGCGACACTTGGCGAGCGTACCTGTTCCAGCGTGAACTGGTCGAGTCCCGCGGCGCCATGGAGAACTGCTACGGCGGCACCGAAGGGCATCGAAAACTGCGCGTCCACCACCGACTGGGGGTTATATTTTTGGGCGCGCGGTTCGCAGACGATGTTCCATCCGGCTTCCAGAATCGCAATCTCGATCTTCACGATGCCGGGCTCCGCGAGGTTGTTTTCGCGCACGATTTCCAGAATGGCGTCGATCGGTCCCTGCATATAGCGGCAGCAGGAGTGAGGCTTTACGGCGGTACGCAGGATTTCGTAGGAATCTCCCAGACCCTTTGTCAGGCGCTGCGGAACTGGATGACGGGAATATCCGTGCAGGAAACCGTCACGGCCTTCGAGAATTTGCCGTGGGCCGGAAAAGCCTTCGGCTGCGAGCAGGGCGGCCTGAATGCCGTTTTGGGCGGCTAGGCCAGGGTGGATGCGCTTGGTCCATGCACCTTCGGCTAGAAATTCCATGCTGCCCGCGGCCATGCTGCCAGTGATTCCGACAGCTGCAAGTGTTTGCTCTTCCGTGAGGCCGAACAGTTTTGCGGCTGTGATGGCCGCTCCGAATACACCACAGGTTTGCGTGGGATGGAAGCCTAAAGCGTACTGCTCTTTTGGCTGGGCCGCCATGGCGATGCGGGCGGCTGCCTCAAATCCAGCGACCACGGCTGCGAGGAAGGCGTCCGTCGAAATGTCCGGCGTCGACTCTGCGATGGCTAGCGCCACGGAATACATCGTCGTTCCGAGGTGAATGGATCCACCGCTGTGAGTGTCGTCCATTTCGATGCCGTGCGAGGCTGTTCCATTCGCGAAAGCTGCGAATCCTGGCAAGGTGCGTAGAGGAGTGCCGAGAACGCTCGCTCGCCCCGGTGCGGCGATGCGCTGGATCATCCGCTGCACGCATTTCGCGGACTCCTCCTGCGATCCGCGGATCGCGACGGCTAGATAGTCGAGGAAAAAGTAGCGGGCGCGATCCATTACCTCCGCAGGCAGGGTCTCGGGCTTGATTTGATACAGGAAATGGACCAACTGGCGTGTATATTCCGGCTGTAGAGTAATGGCGGGTTGGGGATTCATTGCTATTTTCCTTTGGGAGCCAAATAGTGCCGGCGGAGCACTAGAATTTGTTCGCCCTTCTGGTTGTATGCGCGAGTTTCGATGCCGATGACGCCGCGGTCCGGTTTGCTGACGGATTCGCGCTTCTCCAGAACCTCGGATTCCGCATACAACGAATCGCCAGGAAAGAGAGGGTGCAGGAACTCCACACTTTCGTAAGCAAGATTGGCGATGGCTTTGCCGGTAGTATCCGCAACGCTCATGCCGACAGTTAAGCTGAAGACCAAGGTATCCACCACGGGGCATCGGCCCAGCGGCTGCGTGCGCGCGTATTCCTGGTCTATGAACAGCGGGTTCTGGTTCATGGAGAGCAGGGCAAATAAGGTGTTGTCGTACTCGCTGACGGTCCGGCCCGGCCAGTGCTTATAAACTGTGCCCACTTCGAGTTCATCGTAATAGCGGCCAAAAGGCCGTTGCTGATCGCCCATATTAGCCGTTGTCCTTGTATTTTTTGAGGAGATTGCGCGCGATGATCAGGCGCTGCAATTCATTGGTGCCGCCGCCGATTACTACCAGCGGCGCGTCGCGGTAATAACGTTCGACGGGAAAATCTTTGGAGTAACCGTTGGCGCCCAAGATTCGCATGGCTTCGAAGGCTACTTCAGCAGCCGTTTCGGTGGCGAAGAGTTTGGCCATCCCAGCCTCTAAGTCGCAACGCTCGCCGCGGTCGCGCTTTTCTGCCGCCGAGTAGATCAAGAGACGCGAGGCCTCGATGCGCGTCGCCATATCGGCGAGCTTGTTTTGGATGGTCTGATATTCGGCTATGGCTTTACCGAAAGTCACGCGGCGCTGCGCATACTTGATGGCTTCCTCAAATGCCGCGCGCGCAATGCCCAGGCCGCGCGCGGCCACGTTGAGCCGTTCCGCCTCCAGGCCCGTCATCACTTGCTTAAAGCCCTGGCCCTCCACGCCGCCAATCAGATTATCGGCGGGAATCGCGAAGTTGTCGAAGTGAAGCTCGCAGGTTTCGACACCTTTATAGCCGAGCTTATCGATATCCCGGCCCACCACCATACCGGACGCGCCCTTCTCGAAGATGAACGCGCTCATGCCGCGATGCGGTGGTTGCGACTTGGGATTGCTTTTCGCCAGCAGCAGGAAAGTGTTGCCATGGCGGGCGTTGGTGATCCACATCTTGGAGCCGTTGACGCGATACACGCTGCCATCGCGAATCGCGGTAGTGCTTATGTTTTGAAGATCCGTGCCTGCGTTCGATTCGGTAAGGCAAATGCCACCGCGTTTTTCTCCGTTGGCCATGGCAGGCAAGAAGCGCTGCTTTTGATCTTCTGTGCCGAAGCGAACCAGCACGTCGCACATTACCGAGTTGCTTCCCAATACGCCCGCCAAGCCCAGCCATCCGCGCGAAAGTTCTTCGAAGATCATGGCAAACGTGGTGGTGTCTGCGTTCACGCCTCCGTACTGTTCCGGTATGTTCACGCCGAAAAGACCCATTTCCTTCATTTGCTCTACCAGCGCGTGCGGGTATTCATTGCGATGCTCCATTTCAGAGGCTACGGGAATGACTTCGTTCTGCACGAATTTTCTTACTGTTCCGACGATCAGTTCCCGCTCCGTATTGGTCGCCTGCATTACTGTTCTCCCTTCCCATTCGACGGCACGATAATCTTCCTCGTGAGACTCAGAACCAACTCCTGCCTTTGGTTGGCCGCTCGCGTCTCCACCACCACAGACCCGCGACCGCCGGTTAGCGCTTGCGTTTTTACTACTGTTGATTCGGCGTACAGCGTGTCGCCATGGAACACCGGCGCCGCGTGGCGGATGTCCGCATAGCTCAGAGTTTCGACAGCGCGGCCACCCACATCGGCTTGCGTCATTCCGATGACGATGCTGATCACGGTGGGGCCAGCCACCAAGCGGCGTCCATGCTGCGTCCCGCGCGCATAGTGCTCGTCGATATGCACAGGATGCTGGTTCATACACAGTAAACTCAGGAACGTGTCGTCGTATTCATTAATCGTGCGGCCGGGCCAGTGGCGGAATGTTTCTCCTGGCTTAAGCTCTTCGAAATATCGTCCGTAACTCATATTGAGGTGCGAAGCAAATCCTCTATTTCAGACTCAGGAAACCCGGCTTCCCGTAAAACTTCCTTGGTATGTTCTCCAACCCGCGGCGGTGGTCCCCGCATCGCCGACGGGGTGAGTGAGAAGCCGAGGGGAAGACGCGGTACGAGGGAACTGTCTTCCCCGGGCAACTCGACTTGCTCGAGTTGTTGAAGGGCAGCGACTTGACGGTCGGCAAGCACTTGGTCCGGCGTCTGCACGGGGTCATTCGCGATGTCGTGAGCGTCGAGGAGTTCCATCCAATGGGATCGTGGATGTTGCGCGAGCACGCTAGAGAGGATCTGATCCAACTCGGGGGTGTTCCGCACACGATCCTGATTTGTATGAAAACGCGGATCGTCAGCGAGTTCGGGCTGAGCCAGCGCTGCTGTAAGCCGCCGGAATGCCTGGTCACTGGAGATGCCGATCATGATCGCTCCGTCACTTGCGGGATAAGCTCCGTAGGGCGCGAATGCGGTATGACGCGAGCCTTGGGGTTTAGGATTGACGCCTGCGAACTGACGGTGCAGCAAATGATAGGACATGAACATTACGCCGGTCTGAAAGAGCGATGCATCCACACGCTGTCCGTGCCCGGAACGCTGGCGTTCGAAGAGCGCCGCCAGGATCCCGAGTGCCGTCCAAACGCCGGTGCCCATGTCGAGAATGGAAACGCCGGAGCGAACCGGCGTCTCGCCGCCATCCCCGGTGACGCTCATGATGCCGGTGCGGGCCTGTAGGATGGCGTCATAGCCGGGCCGCTTGTAGTCGGGGCCGCTGGGTCCATAAGCGGATAGGGAAGCATATATGATGCCGGGCTTGCGTGCACGGACTGCGGTTTCATCAAGTCCGAACTGCGCCGCCTTCCCGCCGCGAAAATTTTCGAGGAAGACATCGCAGGTGGAAGCGATACGCAGCACAGCGTCGCGGCCGGCGGCCTGGCGAATATCGAGCGCGATCGAACGCTTGCCTCGATTGAGCGCGGTGAAGTAGGCACCCCATTCTCCGCGATGCGGCCCCATTGCGCGCCCATCTTCCCCGGTCCCGGGACGCTCGACCTTAATAATATCCCCACCGAGATCGGCCAGGATCATGCTGGTGGCGGGACCAGCCACAATCGTGCTGAGGTCCAGAACGCGGATGCCACTAAGAATACTTGTCATGAGGTTATGCTCTTAACGCCCTCGCAGGGCGACGCGCCTAACGCGTAACGGAGACAGCCAAGTTCTGATAGGTGAAGATGGACCCATCGCTGACCACCGCGCGCAGGATATAGGTTCCGGGTTTGCCCGGCTCGCTCCTAACAGTTCAGTATAGTCAGAGCGCGTTCCCGTGGTATTCTGCTGAAAACCTATGAAGCGAAGCGAGAAGCGGATTCTGACGACGCATGTGGGAAGCCTGGTGCGTACTGCCGAACTGAAGGCGCTTTCTAGATCCGGCAAGGACCGCGCGGCGCCGATGCCTTCGAGCGAAAATTACGAGGAGATCCTCAAACGGGCAACCGCCGAAGTGGTAAAAAAGCAGGCCGCGACGGGCGTGGACATTATCAGCGATGGGGAGTTTGGCAAGTCCAGTTGGTCGGTTTACATTCTGGACCGGATCAGCGGGTTCGAGATACGACCGGACCAGCTCCGTCCGGTGACCTGGCTCGGCCGGGACCTGGAGCGTTTCGCTGAGTTCATTGGGCGTGAAATGCCGAGTGTGTTGACGGGAAGGCCCACTGAGGCGTGCGTGGGGCCTATTGAGTACGGTAGCCGGGCGCCGATCCGGCGGGCTATCGCCAATTTCCAAGAAGCGTTGCGGGATGTCAAGGTTGAAGAAGCTTTTCTTACGGCAGTGGCTCCCGCCAGCACCGCTTACGATGGCGTCAATGAATATTACGCATCAGATCACGATTACGTTTTTGCGCTAGCCGAGGCGCTGCGGCAGGAGTATCTGGAAATCCATCAATCCGGTCTATTGCTGCAGGTGGATGACGCGGTGCTGGCAAATATGTTCGATCATCTGGTGCGGCAGAGTCCGGAGCGATATCGTGAATGGGCCCAGTTGCGGGTGGACGCTTTGAATCATGCGCTGCGCGGTATTCCGGAAGACCGTGTGCGCTATCACGTTTGTTTCGGAAGCTGGCACGTTCCGCATTTAGCCGACGCTGCGCTGCAAGATATTGTTGGTTTTATCGTTCAGGTGCGCGCGGGGGCTTACTCGATTGAGGCGGCCAACCCGCGGCATGAGCACGAGTGGCGCGTTTGGGAGGGCGGCAAGCTTCCGAAGGGGAAGATTCTCATTCCCGGAGTGATTACACATCACACTGTCACAGTGGAGCACCCTCGTCTAGTGGCCGATCGCATCGTCCGTTACGCCAAGTTGGTAGGTGCGGAGAATGTCATCGCCGGAACCGACTGCGGGTTTGCTCAGTTGGATGTGATCGAGCGGGTTCCCGCGGCAGTGATGTGGGCCAAGCTAGAAGCGCTGGTGGAGGGCGCAGCTTTGGCAAGCCGTGAGCTGTTCTAAAGTGACGTTCGCCCTGCTCGGAATGAAGGTCGTGCTCCCGCTGCGTAGGAATACGAAGACCGATAGGATCACCAACAAAAACAAAGCAAGTTTATGCTTAGAAAAGGCCATCATGAGGTATCCAGGAGAACATTCCCAATGAATCGAACCATCACAGCGCCATCCCTGTGGCTAGCCGCAAGCTTCCTTCTGACGAGCGGCGCGGCGGCCCAGGATATGGTCATATCTAATGCGCGGATTATCGTGGGGCCCGGACAGGTGATTGAAAAGGGCGTCGTGGCGATCCAGAAGGGCCGGATCGTTGCTGTGACCGCGGGCGTCGCGCCCATTGCTCCGCAAGGTGCGACTGTCATTGACGCAACTGGAATGACCGTGATCGCGGGATACATCGACGACCACCGCCATATTATTCAGGCGCGCGGGGCGGAACGCGTAGCGCAGTGGATGAAGGAACAAGCGCCGGACCGGATGCGTGAGCTTTTGGAATCCGGCGTAACCACGGTGCAATCCGGCGGCGACGACAATGCGGGCATTCTAGAATTGAAACGCAAGATCGAGAAGGGGGAAATCAAAGGCCCCCGCATCATTGCATCGGGCGGCGTTCCCACGGCCCGCATGAAGGATGAGGCCGAGGTGCGGGCGGCCGTCGACAAGGTAGTAAAGGACGGAGCTGATTCGATCGCAGAGGTGCATTATCCGGACGTGGTCTGGCCGTATCATCCGACTGAACAGGAAACCAAAAACCTGGCTGCCGGCATCGACGAGGCGAAGAAGCTGGGCGTCGAGTTTCAGGTACATGCCGTGAGCGATCTCGCTCTGGTGGACTCGACGCGCTTCGGCGCGCGCAAGCAAGTTCACTCGCAGAATATCAATTGGGTCACGAAAGAACAGGCCAAGGAGGTGGCCGCTGCCGGTGTCCAGGTCGCGTCCATCTGCGGTTTCGGATCGCCGAATTTCGACGTGTACAGCCACGACAATAAGCCGAAGTTTCGCGACGGAAAGCCGTGGCCGGAGGGGATTGTCGACAGCCAAGGAGTGGGTCAAGAGGCGGGCTACATGCCGGTGAACCTGCGCACTCTCTACGACGCGGGTGTGGACGTTTCTTACGCCACAGACACAGTGTTCTACGCTCCGGCGGCGCTGGCTCATGAACTCAAGAGCCTGAATCTCGTGTTCTCGGTTCCCGATCTCATCAAAATCATGGGGCCGAACTCGGCGAAATTTATCGACAAAGAAAAAGACTTGGGAACAATTGAGGTGGGCAAGCTGGGCGATGTTGTGGTGCTGGGCGGCAATCCTTTCGAAGGGTATTGGAATTTCCTCACCGCCGAGGTAGTGATCAAGGGCGGCCATGTGATGGTGGACAAACGCGGCAAGCCGGACGCGGGGAAGCCGATTTTGCACGGCTACTGACGAAGAGAGCCTAGAATATCTTTGGAGAAAAATGTTTGTATGCCCGGTGCTGTGGCGGCTCTGGGAAATGCCCGGTAGCAACCGCAAGATCCAGCGTGATCCAGAAACCCATCGCTTGCCACTTCCTAGGGCTGTGTTGGGTCCAATCGCCAGACGTTTTGTTCTTTATGGTTCGTCAGCCACACTGAGCCCAAGCCGACACGCAGGGAATCGCCGCCTAGCCCCACCCACTGGTGGACCACCGTATTGGTCGCGACATCGATGCGCATCAAGGGGAATTCGTCCATAGTCACCCACACTGAGCCGGCGCCCACAGCGATGTCACCGCCCGCGCCGGGAACACCCGTCTCTATGGTGGCGACGACGCGATTGGTCTTCGGATCCACACGCGAGACGGTTCCGTCACCTTGGTTGAGGGTCCAGACGGCGCCCTCGCCCACCGCTAGGAAGCGCGGACTGGGGCCGACTTTGATGGTGCTAGTGACAAGATTTGTTTTAGGATCCACGCGTGTCAAAGTGTTGCCCGCCGTGCTGGTGACCCACACCGCGCCTTCACCATATTGGGCGGCGAAGGAACCGGGAGGCACAGCGATGGCAGCAACGGCTTGATTGCTAGCAGGGTCGATGCGCGACAGGACTCCTTTGGTATCCGTCAAGTACCAGATGCTATCTTCGCTGGCGGTGATTGCGCCTTCGCTGTCCGCGGGTCCCAGGGGTATGGTGGCCGCTATTTTGTTGGTTGCGATGTCGATGCGCAGCAGAGTCTTGTCGCCGCAACTGGGCACCCATACGCTTCCGAAACCCGCCGCTAAACCGGAACAGGGCAACTGGGCCGCCGGGATGGTAGCCACGATCATGTTGGTCTTGGGATCGAGGCGCGTGATGGTGTTCTTGGGTTTGTTCCCGATCCACACGGAATCTGGCAAGATCAAGACCCAATCCGGGGAACCGGGGATCGGGAAAACGGCGTCCGGATGAAGATTCGCGATCGGGCGCTGAACGCCGGCGTTCTTGATGCCGGGGGGCGAGTGTTTCTTCTTATCGGTTGTCTCGGCGGCCAGTACGCCGGCAGTTAACGAGAGCGCTAATAGAATGCGTGCTGCCTGTTCCATCTAGTTGACGAAGAGAAATTCGTTCGAGCTTAGCAGCGCCCAGCACAGCCATTTCAACGGGAAACCGGAGGGCGCGACCGGTGTGGCGGAATCCACACTGGGAGTCTGCGGTTTGGCGGCGATGGACCTGCTCATCGGAGTCTGCGGTGTTTCCGCAACGGGCTGATGAAGAAACTCGAGCGACGCTTGTAACTCCGCCGCTGTTGGCTCGCGCTGAAATACGATCGTGAAAGCTTTCCGGACCTGCGCTTCTTCGTTGCCGGCGTCGCGGACGCGCTGCGCCAGACCGTCGGCCTGCCGTTCTACGAAGGGACTGTTCAGAAAGAACAGGCGTTGCAGCGGTACGTTGGTGGCGTAGCGTTTCTCGGCGGAGAACGTGGGCGTGGGGAGGTCGAAGGTGGTCTCGAAATTATTGGGGAAGACACGGCTGATGCTGCCGTACACGCCGCGGCGGATCATCTGCTCGCCGTAGTCTTCCGAGGGGCCGCCCACTTTACTGAGATCCAGTTTGCCGGACGCCGTCAATAGCGAATCCCAAATACCTTCGGCCTCAAGGCGCCGCCGATTGGCGTGCGAGTAGAGACGGTTGCCGGAGTCTTTCGCGGCGGTCGTCTTCGTCAATCGGCCGTACTGAGTTGATAAGTCTTGCGAGAGCAGGATTTCCTTGTGGAGCGCTTTGATGGACATTCCGCCATCGACGAATTGCGAGGCCAAATGGTCCAGGAGTTCAGGATTGGAGGGCGGGTCCCCCACTCGCCCGAAATTATTGGGAGTGTCGACGATCCCACTACCCATATGCCAGCGCCACACGCGATTCACGATCACGCGCATGCTTATCGGCTGCTTCACGATGGCTTCCGCCAGCTCCATGCGGCCGCTTCCTTGCTTGAAGAGCTCGGGCTCTCCGGGCGACAGGATCGAAAGAAATGCACGCGGCGCTTCTTCGCCGAAGTTGTACGGGCTGCCGCGCAAGAATACCCTTACGTTGGTGGGTTGCTTGTCGTCCTCTAGACCATCGATGTAGGGATACGGCGCGGGCATGGCCTTCTTGAACTCTTCGATCTCGGTTTTCAACTGGCAACATATTTCGCGAGGTCCGGACTGAGGCGTCTTTCGAGGGCCCAGTCTTCCAGCTTGAGAAGAGCGGGTGGGCGCTGTTCCTGCTTGTCTATGTTGTCGGGATTCTCGCCCAGATCCTTGTCGAACATATCGCGCCACAAATAGCTGTCCTCGCGGTCCATTCCCTTAAGGTCGATTTGGCTGGGGTTTAGCTTGCGTTTTAGGCCGTTGGGAAGGTGGTCGTATTGATCGTCCTCTAGTTTATATTTGGCCAGCTCGATCTCGTTTTCTGCCTCGAGTTTGTCGTGAAGCTTGCTCACGGCCATGGCTTTCTGGTAGAACTCGTGGGCAAACGTCTGAGCCTCATCCAAACTTCCGCCGCGTGCGAGGAGCGCCTGCCACGGCTTCATAGTGGAGTAATTCAAAGTTGGCTTGGTGGTGAAGCGGACCCAGCGCTCTAGCATCTCGGGGTCCAGCTTGTACTGTTCGGCTATACCCGCTACCGTGCCTCTTTTGCGTTTTCACACGCCATACGGCAACCATGTAGTCTTCGGTTTGTGAAAGCAGGCTTTGCGCGTAGAGCCGTGCCAGATCGTCAAGATACTTTTTCTTGGCCTTTTCCTTCTCATCGAGTTCCTTTTTCTTGGCCTCATAGTCATCGACCACGGCTTTCGGAACCAGTGGATAAGCGTGATACTTGGTGCTGGCGAACACGCTCACCAGACGGTAATAATCTTTAGTCGGAATCGGATCGTACTTATGATCATGGCAACGCGCGCAGCCTACGGTGAGACCGAGGAATGCTTTGGTAGTGGTATCGACTTTGTCGTTCCATTCGTCGGCGCGTTGGATGACGGGCGGATTTGCATC
Organism: Bryobacterales bacterium; assembly: GCA_963745995.1. Lineage (GTDB taxonomy): Bacteria > Acidobacteriota > Terriglobia > Bryobacterales > Bryobacteraceae > Palsa-187. The sequence continues at coordinate 359,374 of CAVUZF010000002.1, read as the reverse complement.
GAATGCCCAGACACCCAGTCCGTTCATACCCAAACCGGGTATCATCCTCGCTCGTACCTTTTCGTCCATTTGATCGGCGGCGATCTGGGCTTTGACGAATTGGTCGTAGGGCATGTCCTGATTCATCGAGTTGATGACCCAGTCGCGATAGACGTAGGCGTTCTTGTACTGCTCCATATGAAGCGGCTGGTTGCCGATATTGTAGTCGTCTTCGGCGTAGCGCACTACGTCGAGCCAGTGCCGGCCCCACGTTTCACCGTAGTGCGGGGAAGCGAGCAGACGATCGATCACGGTCTCGTACGCTTTGGGAGATTTGTCGGCTTCGAAGGCCTTCACTTCTTCCTCAGTGGGCGGCAGTCCAGTCAGATCGTAGGTGACGCGGCGCAATAGCGTGCGGCGGTCGGCGACGGGTGCGGGCTGCAGACCTTCTTTTTCCAGACGCGCGAGGATGAAACGGTCAACGTCGTTGAGGGGCCACGCGGCGTTCTTCACTGCTGGCGGCTGCGGGTGCTTCAGAGGTTGAATCGACCAGAATTCGCGCTGTTTGGCGGTGATCGTATAAGGCCTGGCGTTGGCGGGAAGGGGATCCGGCCAATAGGCGCCATCCTTGATCCACTTCGCTAAATCGGCAATCTGCTGATCTTGCAGGTGGCCGCTCTTAGGCATCTTGCCCTCGCGCACCAAGCTAACGATGAGGCTCTTGTCAGGATCGCCGGGAACCAGCGCGGGACCGGATACGCCTCCCTTCAGAATGTCAGCGCGCGAATCGAGGCGCAGACCGGCCATTTGAGAGTTGGTATGGCAGGCGAAGCAACTCTGCGCCAGCATGGGGCGAATGCGATTCTCAAAGAAATCTTTCTTCTCGCGGCTATCATCCTGCGTCTGTCCGGCGAGCATGAGCGGTAAAAGCAATAATCCCAAGGCGATTCGTTGCATTGTTAGTCCTTTCGCTAGACGGTTCAGGCAATGATGTCGTGAATGACTTGGCCCGCTGTGTCGGTCAAACGGAAATCGCGTCCGCTGTATCGATACGTGAGCTTGGTATGGTCGATGCCGAGCAGATAAAGGATCGTCGCGTGCAGGTCGTGCACGTGCATTTTCTTGTCGGCCGCCATGAAGCCGAAGTCATCGGTGGCACCGTAGGTAATGCCGCGCTTAATGCCCCCGCCGGCCATCCATAGAGAGTATCCGCCGGGATTGTGATCGCGTCCATTTACCACGCCGCCGCCCACGGTTTCGTTCGAGGTTTGAATGGCGGGCGTACGGCCGAATTCCGTGCCGCAGATCACTAAGGTATCGTCCAACAGACCGCGCTGTTTTAGATCCTTGACGACTGCGGCGAACGGTTGATCGGAATCCTTGGCCAGCTTGCGGTAGGACAAAATGTCGGTGTGCGCATCCCAGGGGTCGCCCTTACTGTAGTAAACCTGCACCATTCGCACGCCTTTTTCTGCAAGACGAACCGCCATCAGACTGCCTAACGCCGTGCTTCCGGGGCCGTACATATCGAGCGTCGCCTTATTTTCCTTGCTGACGTCGAACACTTCGGGCGCCTCGGTCTGCATGCGATAAGCGGTTTCCATGGACTTAATGGTGGCGTCCAGTTGCGAGTCCTGCTTTCCCGACGGCCTCCATGTTGAGTTCGTTCAGCTTGCGCAGAAAACTGACGTTGTTCTTCTGAACCGCCTCGCTGACGGCGGAGTTGGTTACGTTCGGGATCACTTTGGCGGCCTGGAACGGCTCGCCCTCGATCCATTCGTTTTTGACGTACGTGCCCTGGTGCATCGCGGGCAGGAATCCCGCGCTCCACAGCGGACTGCCGATGGTGATCGGCTGCGAAGGGCAAAGCACTACATAACCGGGCAGATTTTGGTTCTCCAGACCCAAGCCGTAAGTGATCCAGGCGCCCATGGAAGGCCGGCCGATGATGTTGGAACCGGTATTCATCAAGGTGATGCACGGCTCGTGGTTGGGGATCTCCGAATACATGGAATTGATCATGCAGATGTCATCTGCGATCCCGCCCACGTTCGGCCATAGCTCACTGACTTGCAGTCCTGAATCGCCGTACTTTTTGAATTTGAACGGCGACATCATCAGGTTGCCGGTCTTGCGCGCGGTGAGGACGTTGCCTTCGGGCGCCGGCTTGCCGTTGTATTTTTCCAGCATCGGCTTGTGTCGAAAGTATCGACGTGCGAAACGCCGCCGTTCATGAACAGGAAGATGATGCGCTTGGCCCGCGGCTTGAAGTGCAACTGCGGAAGCGCCCCTTTCGTGCCCACCATCTCGAGGAGTGGCGGCCTGCAAGGAACTGCTGACCATGTTGGAGAGCGCGACCATTCCCATGCCGCCGCCCACCATCGAAAGGGCTTGGCGCCTGCTTAACGGTTTCGGTGTGTGATTACAAGACATACGTCCTCCCTAATTGCTGAAACCTATTGCGGCTAATGGGCAATCACACAAACCAACGGGGGTAGAGCTTAGGACGACAAGGGCAGGAAATGCCTCCAACGTGGAGGTAACTTCATGATCTGCTCGTAGATGGCGGATTTTGTCAAGGATAAATTTGACAGACTGCAGCATGTCGGTTATAATGGCGCTAACCAACCGAGAGCGCGTTGGCGACCAACCTCGTGGTTCCAGACAGGGTCTGCTCTGGGCGCCAGTTCCCAAGAAGTACTCCTATTGCAACAGTAGCGAGGGAGGAAATGATGTCGTTTCGCAGACCTAAAGCCGCGCTTGTGCGGGCTTTTTCGTGGATCGTGGTTCCGGCAGCGCTGTTCGCGCAAACGCCGCAAACTTCGGCAGAGGCCAAGAAAGAGTTTTTCGAAAATAACATTCGCCCGGTCCTGGTCCAGAACTGCGCGACGTGCCACAACGATGCCAAGGCTGGCGGCCTCCGGCTAATGTCGCGCGAGGACCTACTGAAAGGCGGTGCGTCTGGCCCGGCGGTGGTTCCCGGCGACGCGGACAAGAGCGCTCTGATTTCGCGGATTCGCCAGACCGATGCGGCGAAACGCATGCCGCTCGGGGGAGCGGCCCTGAAGGACGCCGAAATTAGCAACTTCGTCAGATGGGTGCAAGACGGCGCCTATTGGCCCGAGGTTGAGGTTTCCGCCGCCGCAAATAAGTTCTTTGAAGACAAGATCCGACCGGTAATTGCGTTCCAATGTTTCAACTGCCACACGACATCCCAGATGGGCGGCCTGCGGCTTGACTCGCGCGAAGGTTTGTTGAAGGGCGGAAAGTCGGGCCCGGCGATCGTTCCCGGCGATCCTGAGAAAAGCCTCTTGATCACGGCGGTCCGCCGGACGAATCCAGCGCTCATGATGCCGAAGAACGGCACGTCCATCCCTCAGGATCAAATCGCCGACTTGATCAAGTGGGTGAAGGACGGCGCGGTCTGGCCGGAGGCGCAAGTCTCAAAGTATTCGATGACTCCGGCCCAGCGCGATCTCTGGTCGATACAAAGTCTGCGGAAAACCGAGCCGCCTAAGGCGAAAGATACGGCTTGGTCACAGAATGGTATCGACCGCTTCGTTGCTGCCAAGTTGGAAGCGGAGGGATTGAAGCCCGCGCCGCTGGCCAACCGCCGCGCATTGCTCCGGCGCGCGACTTATGACCTGACCGGGCTTCCGCCCACCTACGCGGAGGTCTCGGCGTTTGAGGCCGACAAGTCCCCGAATGCGTGGGAGAAAGTAATCGATCGCTTGCAGGCTTCGCCGCGCTATGGAGAGAAGTGGGCGCGGCATTGGATGGATGTGGTTCGTTATGCGGAGGACGACTACAACGTTTCAGGCAAGGATCGCACCGAGCAGTACAAATTCGCCTACACCTATCGCGACTGGTTGATCAAATCCTTCAACCAAGACATGCCTTATGACATGTTCGTCCGCGCGCAGATCGCCGGCGATCTCATGGACGAGAAAGTACGCGACAAGGCCATTCCTGGCTTGGGAATGAATGGTCTTGGTGTGTGGCACATGACGAATATGGCGCCGCAGATTGAGCGAGCCGACGATTGGGCCGACAAGGTGGATGTCACGACCAAGGCGTTCCTGGGCCTGACGGTCGCGTGTGCGCGCTGCCACGATCACAAATACGACGGCATCCCGACGAAGGATTTTTATCGTCTGGCGGGCGTGTTTGCCAGCTCTCCGTACAAGGCCTATCCGCTGGTGGACAAGCCGGTCGCTGAGGCTTACGAGAAGAAGAAAAAGGAGCTGGACGAGAAAGAGAAAGCGCTCAAAGATGTAATCGAGAAGGCTACGGAACTGGAGAGTTCTCTGCTCCTGATGCAGACCGAAAGCTATATGGTGGCGGCGTGGCGGGTGGGCAGTGAGAAGAACGCCGCCGTGGAAAGCATCGCGAACCAGTACAAGTTGGATTCGGAACTGCTCGAGCGTTGGGTTCGTTTTTTGAAGAAGGCGCCGCTCAACTACAGCTATCTGAAGAATTGGCAGGCCATGGTCGAGCGAGGCGGAACGCTCGAAGAGGCCAAGCAATTGGCACACGAGTTCTATCAGTTGGCGGACGGGATCGATAAAGAAAAGGCCAAGATCAAGCAGGAGAATGAAACTCTGCTGGCCAAAATCACGGACCCCAACGCCAAAGAACTATTCGACCCTCTACCGAACGATAAAAAGCGCACGATCAAGAGCTTTCTGCTGGATCTGAAAGGGATTCCTCAAGAGAAAGGCCAGCTTTGGACAGATCTATTCGATTTCGAACTACCCGATCCCAGCAAGATTGGGGACGGCGCCGATGCGTTCAGTTTCGGGAAGGGAAGGCCTCCCGGATTGCTGAAGTTCACGGACTACGCGCTGGAGAAGCGGCTGCCGGCGGATTGGTCGACGCAAATCGGACGCATGAAGGAAGACATCGAAGCTTTCAAGAAGGCGATGGGTGAGCACTATCCGTTTGTCTATGGACTAGGCGAGCTGGATCAACCTGTCGACCTGAAGGTCTTCGTCCGCGGGAACCCAGATGTTTTCGGAGAGGATGCGCCGCGGGCTTTTCTATCCATGCTTTCCGATGGCGCCGCGAAACCCTTCAGTAAAGGCAGCGGGAGACTGGAACTCGCCGATGACATTCTGAAGCAGCCCATCGCTGACCGCGTCATAGTGAATCGCGTATGGGCGTGGCTGATGGGCTCGGGCATTGTGCTGACGGAGAACAACTTCGGCCTGGCGGGCACGCCGCCTTCGAATCCCGAACTGCTGGACTATCTGGCGATGCAATTCCGCGACGAAGGCATGTCGATCAAAAAGCTGCAAAAAGAAATCATGACTTCGCGCACCTATCAACTCAGCGCCGAAACGATCGAAGCCGATGCTGTTAAAGATCCTGACAACAGGTTTTATTGGAAATCGAATACCCGCCGCCTGGACGCGGAAGGAGTGTGGGATTATCTACTGACAGCCTCCGGTAAACTGGACCTCACGCAGCTTGGCGGTCCGTCGCAGGAGCTCGCCGATGGCATGACGCGACGAGGAGTCTATGGCGTGTCGAGCCGGATGTTTCCCAACACTTTCCAGTTGACCTTCGACTTCCTCACACCAACCATTTCCGTCGAACGGCGTTTCGCCACTACCATTCCGCAGCAAAGGTTATTTTTCCTCAACAGTCCCATGGTCCACAGCCAGGCAGAGGCGCTGGCCGAGAGGATTGGGGCGGAAGCTAGCGAGGAGGGCCGCGTGAACAAGGCATTCGAGATCGTCTATCAGCGGCCGCCATCTGCCGAAGAACTGAAAGCGTCCATCGAGTTCATGCACAGCCCTGAACTTGTTCGGGCAGCTTCCGCTCAGCCCGAATACAAGAACGTCGCGATGGAGAAGCCCAAGACTCCTAAAGAATCGCCGCTGAAGTCGCTGTGTTGGGCGCTCCTCAGCTCCACCGAATTCCTGTACATCAACTAGCTTGCCGCCTAATTGAAAGGAGAAATAACAAATGTCTTGTAACCATGATCCTAAGCCGGCGACTCGAAGAGAGGCGCTGTCGATGTTGGGGCAAGGCTTCGGCTTGACCGCCCTCGCCAGCATGACGCAGAAGGCGCTGGCTCAGACGGCGTCCGAGCCGCAGGCTGGAGTACCCGGGGTCTTGACGGGCAAGCTGCACTTTAAGCCGCGTGCCAAGCGCGTTATTTTTCTGTTCATGAACGGGGGTGTATCGCACATCGATTCTTTCGATCCCAAGCCGATGGTCGATAAGTACGACGGCCAACCGACGCCAGGTTCGACGCCCGTGAGTTTCTTTCGCGTAGGCAATTTGATGAAGTCGCCGTTTAAGTTTAAGAAATACGGGCAGAGCGGCATGGATTTCAGCGACCTGTGGCCCAATGTGGGTTCGGTCGCTGACGACCTCTGCATGATCCGCTCGATGTACGTCGATATCCCCAATCATGAGCCCACCACTACGCTTTTCAACACGGGCTCGAATGTGGTGGGGCGCCCGTCCATGGGCTCGTGGATCAGCTACGGCTTGGGGACCGAAAACGCGAATCTGCCCGGCTTTGTGGTGCTGGTGCCAGCGTTGCCGATCAGCGGTGGCAGTCCCATGTGGAGTTCGGCGTTCCTGCCGGCTATCCATCAGGGCACATTGGTGAACAATGCCTGGGTTGACGGCGAGACCTTCGACGCGAAGAAGGCCATGCCGAACTTGTCGAACCCCGCGCGTAAGGCGGACCTCCAGAATGCAGAGCTGGGCTTCCTGGGGAAATTAGACAAGATGCAGCATAGCAAAGATCTGGAAATGGAGGCGTCCATCCGGAGTATGGAGATCGCCTACCGTATGCAAACCGAAGCCCCCGAAGTGTTCGATATCAGTAAGGAATCGAAGACGGTGCTCGATATGTACGGCCCCGGCAGTCCGGCGTTAGGCTGCCTGATGGCGGTGCGCCTGATTGAGAAGGGCGTACGCATGGTGCAGTTGTATCATGGCAAGAACGATCCGTTCGACTCGCACAACGATATCATGCAGCACGTCAACGCCGCGCGTGAAGGTGACCGGGCTTATGCCGCGCTGATCAAGGACCTCAAGCAGCGTGGTCTTTTCGAAGATACGCTGGTGGTCTGCGGTACTGAGTTTGGACGCACGCCGGCGGTACAAACTTCGAATACCTCGCCGGACGGCAAGGTCGTCAACGGCCGCGATCATAATGGGCGCGGTTTCTCGATCTGGCTGGCCGGCGCCGGGATCAAAAAGGGCTTGATCTACGGCGCCACCGACGATTTCGGTTTCACCGCGGTTGAGAAGAAGGTTCACCCGCACGATCTGCAAGCGACCATACTGTATTTACTTGGCATCGACCATACTAAGCTGACCTACGATTACAGCGGCCGCAAGATGCGGTTGACGGATACGGGCGGAGAAGTCATTCACGACATCATTGCCTGATTGTCGAAGTGCACACCCGTGGGCGCTTCCACGCAGTATACTGTGCAGTGGCAACGCCTATGAAACTATTCTGCCTGCTACCGCTTGCGTGGAGCGCAGCCCTGCTCGCGCAGGATGCGGATACCGTACTCATCAACGGAAAGATTTTAACCGCCGATGCGCAGTTTTCCACGCAACAGGCGTTGGCGGTGCGTGACGGGAAGATTACTGCTGTCGGGAGCACAGCGCAGATCCGCAAGCTAGCGGGTGAGAAGACGCGTGTGATCGATCTGAGTGGGCGCACGGTGATACCAGGGCTGATCGATTCGCACATGCACGCCATCCGCGCGGCGTCGTTTTTCGCCAGCGAATCCAATTGGGCGGGCGTGCCGTCGCTGGCCGAAGCGCTGAATAGAATTCGCGAATCGGCAAAAGCGAAGCGTCCGGGCGAATGGGTGATCGTGGGCGGTGGTTGGAAGCCTGAGCAGTTTAAGGAACATCGTCTTCCCACACAGGCGGAGTTGACAGAGGCGGCAGGCGATCATCCGGCGTACGTCCAGATGCTGTACGCCTGGGCGCTGCTGAACCAGCGCGGGTTGGACGCTTTAAATATCAAGTCCGACGCGGATCTTCCGGGCGGTGGAAAACTCGACCGCGATGCCAGTGGCAAGCTAACGGGTGGTATTACGGGCGGTATCGTTCCGCTGTTTGACCGCTTGCCGAGGCCGACGCTGGAACAACAGGTGGAAGGCACCAAGAAATTCTTTCGTGAGTTGAACCGGCTGGGCATGACGGGCGTGAGCGATCCTTGCGGCAACAACGTGACCCCGGAAACTTATGACGCGATTAATAAAGTGTGGCACGACCGGCAGCTCACGGTGCGCGTGGCCTACACGATTTGCGGATTCAACCCGCCTCACGAAGTGGAGGAATATCAAAAATATCTCGGACTGATGCCGATGGGTTTTGGCGACGACATGATGCACTTTAACGGCATCGGCGAGCAGATCGTTTGGGCCATCAACAACGTTGAAAAACCCAAGCCCGCCGACCTCGAGCGCTTTTATCAAATCGCGAAGTGGGCTGCGGGGCGCGGCTATGGGCTCACGTTTCACTGCGGCACGGACGCAGCTGTTGACGCTATTCTGACGGTTTTCGAGCGGGTGGATCGCGAGGTTTCTATCAAGGATCTGCGCTGGTCGATTGCGCATTTAAACGATGCGTCTCCCGCAAGCCTGCGTCGCATGAAAGCGCTGGGCATGGGCTGGACCATGCAAGATGCCATGTACTTCTCGGGTGACGAAACGGAACGCAGAGCTGGCGCGGAGGCGGCGCGGCGGATGCCTCCGGTGGAAACGGCGCGGGAAATCGGGGTGCCGGTAGGAGCGGGTACGGATGCTCATCGAGTGGCGCCCTACAGTCCGTTTACGGCCTTGCAGTGGGCGCTGGACGGGAAGACGGTGAGTGGAAACGGGGTGCGCGGTCCCGAAGAAACGCCGAGCCGTGCGAATGCTCTGCGCGCCTACACGCAGGGCAGTGCCTGGTTTTCGCACGACGATGACAAGCGAGGGGCGCTCGAACCCGGCAAATTTGCCGATCTCGCCGTGCTTACCAAGGACTACATGACGGTGCCCGTGGAGCGGATCGGCGGGATTGAATCCCTGTTAACCATGGTGGGCGGTAAGATCGTCTACGCGACGGGGCCGTTCGCGAAATGGGAAGTGGGTCTGACTCGCTAGAGCCCCTAGTAGGGCAAAGAAAAATGCCGCTAGGGCGGGTCTCTGTTGCATGGGGTAATCGAGTAGCGCGTGCAGCCACACGCTGAGCATTCCCACGCCCCATAGCGAACGCAGCGCTGGTTTCACGCTCCATACGGCGATTCCGAGCATGAGCGCCAAAAAGGGCAGGCCACCTTCCGAGGCCCACTGTATCCAATCGTTGTGCGCCTGGTTGACGAAGCGGCCGTCATCAAAGCGCGCATAACCTGGATAGGCTTCGGGCCAAGTCCCCAGTCCAAAGCCGGTGAGCGGGCGGCTGCGCATCATGCTCACGGAGGACAATACTAGGTCTTGGCGCAGCGAATACGGATTGGGCTCCTGTAGGCGTTCCCACAGCCGTTCCCATCCCACCACTCCTGTCAAAACGACGACCGCCGCTAAGCTTCCCAGGAGTGCGCGCGCGAGCACGCGGCCTCGAATCATTCCGCGCCAGAACGCGATCAGCGGGATGACGAAAATCTCCGAGAGGCAGAGAATCGAGCCAGTACGCGAGCCTCCCGTGACCACGGAGCCAAAGAGCGTAGCGACGATCAGTGCGTACAGCACCCAACGCTGGCGATCGCGAATGACACCGATGATGGCTAGAGGCAAGATCGCTTCGATGAAGGCGGCATATTGGTTTTGGTAGACGAAGGGACCGAGCGTAGGCCAGTCTATTCCGGTTTCGAAAATCCAAAACGCCTTACCAATGGGAGATGTGAGAAAGCTGAAGATCGAGATCACCGCGAGGGTGCTGGTGAAGATCAAGACGGCACGCAGAAACCGCTCCCGCAGTTGTGCGTCCCGATAGAGCTCGGCGGCTAGGGCAAAGGCAGTTAGATAGGTGATCCAATTGAGCGTAGCATCGAGAGTAGTGGCGCGATCGATTGACCAGCCCAGGGCCACCTGCAAGGCGCCCCACGCGGCGGCCGCCGCAAGTAAGACGCCGGGGACATTGAGGCCGAGCGAACGTCTTTTTGCAATCCGCACAGCCGCCAAAGCGAACAGAGCGATTTGTAAAACGGTCAGGGGCCAACGGGCCGGGACCCATAGCGTGAGAATTCCGAAGCAAAGAATCGCCGCCAGCAACATTTTGGCCGCTAGTAGGCTCCGCGCCCGCTCATCACTGCCGCGAATGTGCGGGCCACAATATACAGATCCATCCACAGAGACCAGTTACGGATGTAATAGGTGTCGAGCGCTTCCAGCACCGTTAGGTCGCCATCGCTGCGCGCCGAGATCTGCCACAAACCGGTGAGGCCCGGAAGCACCCGTGTGCGCAGTTTGCGGAACTCGGGAGAAAGATGCTCCGTATGATAGTCGGCAAGAGGGCGCGGACCCACCAGGCTCATCTCGCCTTTAAGTACGCTCCATAATTGGGGCAGTTCATCGAGACTGGTCCGTCGCAGTAAACGTCCGATAACGGGTAAGACTCTCGGATCGCGGCGCAGCTTGAAGTGGAGGTTCCAATGGTCACGGTCTTCCGGATGGGCACGGAACCAATCTTCCAATAAAGAGTCTCCGTTTACGAGCATCGTGCGCAGTTTCCAAACAGTCAGCGCTTCGCCACCGATGCCTTCGCGCTGCTGGCGGTAGAATGCTGGGCCGCGGCTGGTGAGTTTGATCCACCCGGCCGCCAGCAAGAGCAGCGGCAAGCTGGCTAGAAATAGGGGCAGGGCGATGGCCCGATCCATAGCAGTCTTGAGCACGTGATTGCGGCGGACCATGAGATTCTTTTTGATTTCAAACCCTAGGGAGCCGCCCAGATCGCGCGCCGTCACCCATAGACTGGCTACGCCGGCCAAATCCGGAATCACGATCAGGCGTGGGAAATTCAACTCTTGCAGCAGGGCTCCGGCATCTTCCTTTCCAATGTCGGCGAGGGCCAAAATGGCGGCTTCAGCGCGCTGTTCAAAATCCGGAGCCAGACCCAGCGGTCCGGCCACCGGAACGTGATCCACTGTGCAGTTCCAGGAAGCTGGACTGTTGTCCAGAAGCGCTATGGGATTCAATCCCAGCTGGGGCTGCTTTGATAAGGTTCTAACCAGAGTCCGCCCAGTGTCACCCGCGCCCAGAATTACCACCGGCATGCCCCAGCGTTTACCTTTTGCTAGGAACGCGCGCATGGCCGACTCCGCCAGTGGCGGCAGCACTAATGCGAAGAGAAACGTGGACAGAAGAATGCCGCGCGAGAGAACTCCGCGAGCGACAATGTTATCCCATGCGACCAAACCGCCGAACACGGCGAGGGTGGCGAGCACTCTACGCCGCAGCCGCTCTACGGGTCCGAGCAAATATCCGGGATACAAGCCGATCTGATAGTTAATGACCGGGAGTAACAAGATGCCCGCCGCGACCGCTAGGAACTGCTCCGCGCGGATCGGAGCGGTAAACCAGGACGCCAGCAATAGTCGAACGGAGTAGCCCAGAGCCAAGGAAGCCTGTAGCGCTGCAACGTCTCCTAGAACCACGGCCCAGGACGCGGCTGAGGTGCGCTTTACAAGCTTGGCGGAAATCGGGGCGCGCGCTGCGGTGCTCATTCGGGGTTGGTGGGAAGAGTTTCGTAGGTCGCCAGCGAGACCTGCGCGAGATCCGCGCGCGCACACAGGCGGTTATAAAGTTCAACGGTGGAGTCAACCATCTTTGCAACGGTGTATTCAGCTGCTCGCTCACGTGCCGCGACCGACATGGTCGCACGGCGCTCGGAGTCCTCCACCAAAAGCTGGAGGTAATCGGCAAAGGTGCTCGGGGTCCATGGATCGCAAACATATCCGGTGACTGCGGTTGAGATCAATTCTTCGACACCGCCGACACGGGTAGTAACAATCGGCACGCCAACCGATAGCGCTTCTACAAAAACGTAGCCAAAGGCTTCGAAGCTGCTGGCGTGTGCTAGAACATCGAAGGCTGACATATACGTAGCACCGTCTACTTCTCCAAAGAAATGAACACTGTTTTCTATCCCCAAACCGGTGACCATTTGACGAAGCTCTGTCTCTATCGGCCCTCTACCAATCATTGCCAGATGTACGTTGCGGGAAGTCCGTTTTTTGAGCGACGCAAACGCTTCAATCACCCGGTCCGGTTGTTTTTGTGGAACCAATCGGCCCACGAATCCAATACAAACGCTGTCGGATGCCAGATCCATCGAATCGCGAATCTTTTTGCGAGACCTCGTCTGAATATCTGGAGGGATCAAGCGAATGCCGTTGGGTATGACGATTACCTTTGATGGAAGAATTCCCGTCTGCACCGCCGTGCGGCGTTCGGTAGCTGAAACCGAAACGACTACGTCGCTTCTATACGCCAGCATCGATTCCAGGCTGCACACGGCACGTCGGCGCATACCTGTGAGTGCGGGATCCATGGTCATCAGTCCGTGCGGAGTATAGACCATCCGAGCACGCCCCCGGTTCAGGAGGGACCGGGCCAAGAAGCCGGCCTTCGTCGAATGAGCATGAATCACGTCGAAGGGACCTTGGTCGCGTACGTACCGGGATAGCTTCACATAGGAAGAAATATCTGAAAGATTCAACTCCCGTGTGATGGGGATTGAATGACAATGGAAAGCAGGACGGCGGGCCCTGAGGGAGGCGAGGCCCGATAGAAAATTCCCATCCGCACGGAGAGTGGAATAAACGAAATGGACTTCCATGCCGCGCTCCAGCAGTTCATCGGCAAGATCCAGAACGTGACGACTAGTTCCCCCCAGCGTCGCTTCCAATACCAGTAAAACTTTCATCCTCAATCTCTAGGAAAGAACCAGTCTGCCACTCGGGTTGTACGCCGCACGCGGTACAGCCCTAGCGGAATGACGCCGCAGTAGAAAGCCGATCATGCCGAGCAGAACTGGCATAATTTGCAACTTATAGCGGACTGCAGAGCCCAAGTCCTTATAGGACAGAACACTATATGCCAATCCCCAGGTCAGCAATAGCGCGAGCCCCCAAAGAAACAATTGCTGACGGAAGTAGACCAAGCGCAAGCGGAACAGCGCCCAAATGCTAACGAGCAGCAAGAGCAAATTCTCAAATCCGGCGAGCCATCCAAAGAGGTTCGGAACGTCTCCGGGAAGCGGCCGGAAGTAGGCGATGAAAACGCTCTCTGGAGTGAAAAGAATCAGGTCCCACAACGATTCCGGCTCTCCCTCTACGCGAATCGAAGAGTTGGCACGCTCCCAACCCCGGCTGACGTTTCTAGTGGCTTCAAAAACATCAGAGGCCTTGTCGAGTTCCAAACGGTCCGCGGTGAGGGGGACTAGGCTGAACAAGGCGAGTCCAACCAGTGTTACGGCGGCGGCGCGCCATACAATGTGTTTTACTCTGGCTCCGAAAATAAGTAGGCACGGCAGGATTAGGATCGGCCCCATCCAGATACGAATCGCGCTGGCGGCGCCGATACCTGCCAGGACAGCGACCAAATATCCATGTCTTCCACGCACCAGCACGTTCACCAGACCCCAAATATGGAGTGCGATCCCGGCTAGTATGACGGGGTCCTTGCCCAGGATCGACGACCAGAACAGCACGCTGGGATACAACGTCAGCCCCCAAAAAAGGAGCGGCGCGAATTGCCCCACCAGCAATTCGGCAGACAGGTAAAGCAAATAGATCGCCACCAGTCCAAACATGGCGAACGACAATTTCATCGCATGATAGGAGTCCGGACCGATGATGAGATGAAGCGCCCCAAGTCCCGTGACGACTTCGGTTCCACCGCGTCCCAACCCCGGTATGATCTCCGCTAAGCCAGCATGAGCTTGCTGGAAGTACGTCCAGCAATCCAAGCCGTAATATTTTTGCTCATAGGGCAGCATCACCAACAGCGCTGTAAGGCAGCGCACGATCCAGGCCGAAACCAACATCTTCTTGTGGGCCACCGGGACCGGCCACAGCAGGATCGATAGCAGCAGAACGAATGCCCAGCCGATGCCTTGGACATAATCCACAATTACATCGCCCGTGGGAATATTGACGCCCGCATTCTCAATGAACACCTGCAATGCAGGCCGTGACACAGCGACCGCGATGCCTACGCTGACGATCAGGGCGAACCCGATTGCGATCCATCTATTTTGCGCCAAAGCCCTTGTCATTAGGACGCCGCCAGCATTCCTTCGTAAAGATTCTGATAACGGCGGTAAACCGAAGCCAGCGAAAATCTGTCGACTATCTGTGAACGCGCCATTGCACCTGTCTGTTCCCGCTGCTCCGGCGTCATTTCCATGAGCTGTTTCATGGCGTGGGACAGTTCCGTGGGATTCCGCGGAGCAACCAGAAATCCGGTTTTCCCAGGGATCACGATTTGCGGAGCTACGCCGACTTCCGTAGCCACCACAGGCCGCGCGCATGCCGCAGCTTCTAACAGAACCAACGGGCCGCCCTCCCATGCGGAGGACATCACGAACGCGTCGCACGCATTCATGAGTTCGGGAACATCTGCGCGTAAGCCTAGCAGCGACACGGCCGATTCCAGCCCGTGGCACGCGATCAGTTCTTCAATCGAGGGCCGCAGTGGACCATCCCCCGCGATTGCCAGCCGGGATTTGGGAAACTCGCGATGCACTTGATGGTACGCTTCGAGTAGATTGGCATAGTCCTTAGCTATCACCAGGCGTCCAGCGGCTAACCATACAAAGGATCCGCCCCACAGGAGGCTTTCCCGACTCTGCCTGCGTTGTTCCGCATTCGGTCGGAATCGCTCTACATCGACGCCGTGGTTGATTACTTCGATGCGGTGGGCGGGAACGATCTTATTCTCCACGTACCGCTGCCGCACGCGTTCAGAGACTGCCGTGGTTTGGCTGGCGGCGCCATCCGTCACGCGATATAACCATTCGCGGAGGTTAGCGGAAGTCTTGCGATGGGAACACTCTATTTCACTGTGGATGGTGCAAACGGCGGGTATGCCGGTTGTAAAGCGTGCGATCCGAGCAAGAATACTGGCATGAAACATGTGGGCATGGATGATGTCCGGACGGAACTTGCGAAGGTAGCGAAAGAACCTCCAGATTCCTGTGAGGTTAAAGCGCCGCGGACTCATTCCGAGCGAGATTACGTGTACGCCAACGTCGCGTAATTCATCGACGAACGCGGATGGCTCCAACATAGACGCCACGGTCACAACGCACCCGCTCGAGCGCAGCGCCATCGCGAGCTGCATCACCACAGTTTCAGCGCCGCCCGGAGCAAGGCTAGAAGTGAGCAACAGAAGTTTTCTCGGCTGCGGCAAAGTATCAAGCCTTGAAACCGACGGCAACTAAATTCTCTGTGTAAATAGCTTCCTTCGGATAACCGCACAGCAGAAACAGCCCGCGATGAAGCAGATACTCCAGCCCCAGGCGAAGTCTGCCCAGCCAACTGGACGAGCAGTGCGGAATGAACCGGATATCGCGAAAGCCTGCCACGGTAAGCGCCTGGCGCAGCGAGTGGATTGTAAAGATACGGTGATGGGTTAGATCTACGTAGCGGAAATAGGAACTCAAGACGTGGGCCGCGTTGGGAACTCTGCAAACGAAAAAGCCACCGGGTTCGAGAGCCTGCTGGATACCTCGCAAGAAGTGAAAGCAGTCTTCGTCCGTCTCTATGTGTTCGACAATGTCGATGCAGAAGACCGCTCCATAAACCGAAGTTTTGTCCTTGAGAAAAGAGAGGCCATCTTGCACTACAATCTGGGCGTTCGGAGCAGCCAAACGGGCACATTCCGCCTGACCCTCGCAAGCGTCTACGCCGAGTAGACGGAGGCCCGGTCGTTTGGAAAGCCAGCGCAGGAAGAATCCGGCTCCGCAGCCGATGTCGACGACCGCCGCGCCCGACGGTAACCGGTCCACTAGGGGACCATACATTAACTCCATGTTCCGGTAGGTGCGGGGTGCGACCCGGTCAGCTTCCAGGCCCGCCGGATTCAGGCGTGCGTAATGCTCCGTGTACTGACGTATGGCTGCCTCGTGCAGTGTGCTCAAGATGCCTCCTCTGACGAAAGATCAGGATTTCGCTTCATTCCGTTCCGCATAATATTTGCTGTAGCGGTTGTAATACGAGTAGTAATAGCCTGGGCTGATTTCGCGGTGAACTTCATTCAGCACCACGCCCACCAGGTTGGCGCGCAGCCGCGCCAGCGTCGTGATCACAGACGCAAGCGCCGTGCGGCTGGTGTCGCCAGCCCGGGCGACGACGATTACACCGTCGACAACGCTCGCCATCTGCAGCGGCTCGGCGAAGCCTAATAGGGGCGGCGCGTCTAACACCACTAGATCGTATTCGCGCGCGGCTTCCTCCACTAATTCGGCCAGTCCGGTGCCGATTAAATCCGAAGCGCGGCGCGTGGAGGGCCCCGCTGGCAGAATGTCTAGACCTACCGGTTCCGGCATTTGCACCAGCGCATCGCGCCAAGAGATCTGCTGCAACAGAACGTTTGACAAGCCCACGCTATTGGGCACCTGGTACAGGCGATGGACACTCGGCCGGCGTAGGTCCCCGTCGATCAACAATGTCCGCTTGCCTTGTCCAGCGTGGGTCGCGGCCAGATGGGCGGCCACGGTGGATTTTCCCTCCGATGGGGATGCGCTCGTCAGCAGAATACTGCGCAGGCGGCGGTCGAAATCGGTGAGCAAAATAGAATTGCGGAGCGTCCGAATCGCCTCTTCGTAGGTGGAAAGCGCCTGATAGCCGTTTTCACCAACTACGACCGCTAGATTTTTCGGACCCGCGCTGTCGCCGTTGAGCTGCAACCCAGCGAAACGGCCAGCGCTAAAATGCGGGTTGATCGGACTCAGTCTGCGCCGCCAATCTTTCACTGCTGGCAGCGATCCGATCACTTCAGTCTTCATGAGGCGCGTCACCTGATCCGGATCGCGTACGGTGTTATCCAGAACATCGCTCACAACCGCAATTCCCAGGGCCAGGAACGTTGAGGATAGGAAAGCCAGCAGCAGATTCAACCATATTTTCGGAAACACCGGTTTTAATCCGGGCCGTGCAGGATCGGCCACGCGGATCGAGCTGTTCTGGAAGCTGGCGTTGATGCCTGCCTCTTTGATTTTGCGCACCAGTTCTTCGTATAACTTCTTGTCGCCGTCGGCTTCGCGCTTCAGCGTCTGGTATTCGAAGGAGCGTGAATTCATCCGGTCGAACTCGGCCTTGGTCTCCTGCACCGCAGTCGAAATCATTGCTTCGCGGTTCACTGCTTCGCGATATTCGACCTCGACACGCTGGCGGACGCTGTCTCCGGTGCTGGCGATTTGCGATTCCAACTCCTGGACGCGGGTCTGGGCTTTTTTGTACTCCGGATGATTCAATCCGTAATGATTCTTCACTTCGGCGAATTTTTCCAGTGCATCGTTCAAATTTTCCGTGAGTTTCTTCAGGGCGTCACCCTGGGTGGAAACCTGCGCTGCTTCGAGCGTTCCGCTCTGTACCGAGTTGAAGGCGGCCTCTTTCTTGACGCGGTCGGCCTGCGTTTTGGTGTATTCACTATTGAGTTCCAGCAGGCGCGCCGACAGTATGCTGGTCTTTTCTTCCGGATTGATGACGTTGAGCTCGCGTTCAAATTGCGCCACTGCAGCGCTAGACTTTTCCATCTTGGCTTTCAGCTCTTCCAATTGCCGTTCCATGAAATCGCTTAAACTGGCGGTGGCCTGGTAGCGGATGCGATAGGTGTGCGCCAAATAGGACAGCGCGATTTCGTTGGCCACGTCGGCGGCGAGTTGGCGGTTGGAGGAGCGATAGCTGATCTGGAGGATGTAGGTATTCGGGGGCCGTGTAATCTTCAATCGTTTAAGAATCACCGGCGCCTCCAGGCTAGTGGCAGAGTGATCTACCGCTTCTTCGAGCGCGTCTTCTTCCACTTCGCGCAGCCGGTACTTGTCCACCACGGGGCGCAGCACTGAGTCGGATTCGATCAACTTTACTTGTGTCGCAATAAACTGATCGGCATCATTGGTAGCGCTGCGCGTTGCTTCCTCGCCCAGGACGCCGGTCGGCACCTGCCGGTCGATATCCACTGACACCGTCGACTCATAAATCGGAGTCAAACGCAGCGACACAATCAGGGTCGCCAAAATCGTGGCCGCTACGAAGGCTACGATCTTCCAAGCCTGCCGCCGGAGTATCCATAAATAATGGGCCAGCGGTACATGCGTCGCTCGCGGTTCGAATTCCGCGTCCAAGGTCAGCGGTGCCGGGGCGCACTTGGAAACTTTCCGCGAGCGCCGGCAAATGATTCTCAAGCTTTTTCATGTCAGGTGCCCGGTACTAGTGCCAGATCAAAACGCCCGAGGCGGTGGAGGCGCCGAAACCAGTGATACGATCGATCACATTTACGGCGTTGCGACGGGACTTGTTGTCGGGAATATACAGGACATCGTCCACTTGCAGAACCATGTCGGGAGCTTTGCGTTGCATAATCTTATCGAACTCGACTTCGATTTCGTGCTTATCCCCGTTGGCATCGCGCCGGTAAATGTAGGCCTGCTTAGCCGCATACGGGAGTACGCCCTCGGATAGGGCCACCATTTTTAGGACCGAATTATCGCCGGCCTCGTGCACCGCGAAGGCCCCCGGTTTTTTCACGTTGCCTAACACGAAGATTTTGCCCGCTTCGGGGACGCGGATTTCTTCACCGCCATGCAATTGGTAATTGACGGCCGGGTCGGCATCCTTGAGCAGACGATTGAGCGGAATGCGCTCTACTAATGTGGAAATGACTTCGCCGCGCGAATCCGGCGAAGGTTGCGGACGGCTTACCAGGACTTCGATGCCTGCATCGGGGCTGAGCCCTTCAGCGCGGGCCAGCGCATCGAGCAGCGTTACCGTGCCTACGGCTTGAAACGTGAGCGGCTTGCGCACGGCGCCCATCACTGAAATCGGCCGGCTGTGATATTCCGCGACGGTCACCTTCACCACTGGGTCCACTAAAATCTGCTCGGTTTTCAGTGCGTCGACCAAGGTGCCTTCTACGTCCCGCGGGAAGAGGCCCGCGGCTTTCACCCCGTCGGTTAGCATCGGCAGATGGATCGTGCCATCCGCTTCCACGCGAACCGTGCGTGTAAGTTCCGGAGCATCGTAGACGGAAACGGCGATCAGATCGTCAACCCCCAGTTTCTGCGATGGAAGATTTTCGCGGCCAGCCTCCTCCATCAACTGCGGGCGCACCTGCGCGATGCCACATGCCGAGAACAATGCGAATAGAATTGCGAAACGCATTAGTTTCCTTCCAGCATCTGTGCGATGCGCGCCACCGTGCTACTGAGCTCGCCCAATTGTTGGCCTAACGCAGGCGTCTCTAGCGAACCGAATAGCTGGGCCCGCGCGAACTCCGAAAGACTACGCGCCCCTTTTTCTGACGATGCCGCTTGTAG
The DNA here is from genome assembly GCA_963745995.1 of Bryobacterales bacterium. Taxonomy (GTDB): domain Bacteria; phylum Acidobacteriota; class Terriglobia; order Bryobacterales; family Bryobacteraceae; genus Palsa-187. Next base: position 339,886 of record CAVUZF010000002.1, on the reverse strand, counting down.
CGTCGCGTATTCTTCCTGCGTCAGGCGAAAGATGAGGGTGCGATTTCGCGGTTTGATAACAGCCATAAGATGCGCTTTCCTTGAATCGAGGGATTCATTCAATCCTTCCAGCCGGATATGCTCCTACTGGTTCCAACCGTTCTCTTCTGGGGATAGGCATCGCGCAAGGAACGCGTTGCGCTGCACGCTCGTGGTTCAGGCGAGATAGAACTCCAAATCGCGAATGACAACTCTGGCTAGAGCACATTTTGAACACAGCTCACGCAGCATAGTATCCAATTGGGGGGATTGGAACCCGGGGGAAGGTAGAGTCCAGTTTACCGCTTGCCGTGATAAAGTCAACAGCCCGAATGAAGAAAAATTGGCGCCGTTACGGCGCTGCCCGGATGGACCAGGTGCCGGAGGAACCCGCCTGCCACGTTCCGGAGACTACTCCGCGCAACGCGGCCGCAAACATCTCGATTAGGCGGGCTTGGGTCGAGGCCGACACCGAGCTAGTCCACGTCCCCGCGAATTCATTTCTGGTGCCTGAGACAGTGGACCTCCACGCGCCGTTCCACTCCTGAGCAGACTTGCTGGCAGACCAACGACCTTGTAGTAAAATTTTACCGGTTGCATCTTGCAGCGTCCAAGTGCCCGTCACGCCAGCGCTCTGATGATCTTCCGCCGTCCAAGTTCCCGCCAAGTATCCGCGGAGCGAGGTGGCACTCCAGGTTCCTTGTAGTTCCGCGCCAGAAGCCAGCACGGCGCAAGCGGCAAAAGCTGCCAGGGAACGGGCGGTAAACATTGCACTCAATCTAGCACGGATAGATCTCACTCGAAGACGTGTTGATGCCGCGTGAGATCGATACGTTTGCCCGCTAAGGTCACGCCTTCGATCTTTAATCGCAGCCTTTGTTCCGCCGCCGCACGCCCACCTAGCTTGATTTCGCCACCGGCGCCTAGCACGCGCTGCCACGGAAGCTCACCTGGGATCGCCGCTTTCAAAAAGTGCGCGACGGCGCGATGGTAGCGAGGATAGCCTGCGGCGGCAGCCACCTGACCGTAGGTTGCAACCTTTCCAACCGGGATCGAGCGGATCGTTTCTGCAAACGCTTGCTCCCGGACTTCGCTCAGGTTCCCGGATCTCTTTACGTTGCGGCTTGCCATTTCGAGTCCGTTAAAAGTTAGTCTTCCATGATACAGCGACGGTTGAACCTGTATAATCCTAACGAGGAACGATATACGTAGATCTAAGCATTGGAGATTAAATGTAATGAAGATGCGATCCATACCGGTTTTGACAGTGCTGGCAATGCTTCTCGGCGCCGCCCCGGCGCTGCCGCATCACAGCAATGTAGCCTTTGAGGTGAACAAAATCATTACTCTCACCGGCGTGGTTACCGAGTTCCGCTGGGTAAATCCGCATACCTGGATCGGACTGAGCGTCGATGACGGGAAGGGTGCGAAAACGGTATGGGCCATCGAAGGCCGCGCTCCCGGCGTCCTGGAGCGCGCTGGCTGGAGTAAAAGTTCTATCAAAGTGGGGGATTCCGTGACCATCGATTTTAGTCCCGCAAAAGATGGCTCGAAAACCGGGTTGGTCGCGCGCGTGACCAAGTCTGACGGCACCATTCTCGCCAATGCGCCCCCTGCCACTGAGTAGTCAGTCATCACCGTGAATCGGAGTCCGGCGTGCCGCGGCTGCTCCAACTCATCGATCATGGCCACCGCGTAATCTTCAAGCGAAAGTTTGCTCGATCGATCGGGCATCACTAATAACATCGTCCAGGCCGAGCCGGAACTTCTCCGTGCGCTCCCCGGACACGATTGCCATGGGAGGTGATAACACGGTCCAATCGATATCATGCTCGGGGTTCAGCAGCTCTTTCAAGACCGAGTGATGGGTGGTACCGTCCCGGCAATTGGATTCGGCCTTTAGTAACCTGAAACCAATGCGCATAACGATTGCGATAATGGCGCTGCTGGGACTTTGCCCGCTGACAGTGGTGGCGCAGTGGGAAAAATATCCTACGGCGCATGTTCCCAAAACGCGCGACGGTAAGCCGAATCTGATCGCCCCAGCGCCACGCATGGCCAACGGCAAACCCGACTTCAGCGGAGTATGGAGCAATCCGCCTTGCAGCGGAGAATGTCCGCCTGGCACCAAGGACGAATTTCTCCCGCTGCCGGCCCAGTTCATGGATATCGGTTGGGGTATGAAGGATGGTCTGCCCTATCGGCCCTGGGCCGCTGATTTGGTCAAGGCGCGCATGGCCGACTTTGGCCGCGGCAATCCCGATGCACACTGCCGGCCGATCGGAATCGTCCAGTTGGACACGCATCCCTACCCGCGCAGAATCCTGCAGACTCCGGAACTGCTCGCCGTTCTGAACGAGAAAGACGGGATTTTTCGCCAGATTTTCACAGATGGCCGCTCACTTCCGGTGGATCCGCAACCTTGGTGGTACGGCTACTCTGTCGGCAAATGGGTAGGCGACACCTTGGTTGTCGAAACCCGGCATTTTCCAGAGGACGGCTGGCTGGATTTTCGCGGCGCCGTGTACACGGGCGCAGCGAAAATCACCGAGCGCTTCCGGCGTCCCGACTACGGGCACTTGGAACTCGAGATCACCGTCGACGACTCCAAAGCCTACACGAAGCCGTGGACCGTCAAAGTCAACCAGATCATCCAACTCGATACCGATCTGTTCGAGTTCTTCTGCCAGGAAAACGAGAAGGACGTCCAGCACTTCAAGTAGTTCGCGGTATTCTTAACACTTCCCACAACGAAGGTGCACCCGCGAAACACCAGACGGCAATTACCGGATCGCAGATGGCACAGCCCAAGGACGACGTGAGACTAAACGGCAGCAATGGGTTGCCATATAGATGGTGCAGAATGTCCCAACCTGTGTGCAGCAGCCAGCCGATCCCAATGAAGCTGTAAGAACGCAGACCTTGGTAGGCGCAAATACTCAGTACAGTGCAGAAGGCCATTTCCCACAGCCCCAATCCGCCTCCACTCAAATAGGCGGCGCCGGCCCCGGCGATCGTGACCGCCATGATCTTCTGGCGCGCCGGTTCTTTGATCAGCGAAACCAGCAGAATAAACAACAGCGCGATTACAATCGGCATTAGGTATTGAATCGGCATATCGAAATTTGCGGTTCTCATAGCTACCCACCTTTGGCTTATGAACTGACACAGTTTACCCAGATCGTCTTTCGCAATGCCTCTATCCGCCACTTCACCAAAGACGAGATTATTTTTTCTTGCGCTTAACCGGCGCGGCTCGTTCCAGCAGCGCAGCGAACGCCGTCTGCGCACGCCGATCTGCGTCGGGCGACTTCAGAAAACGCTGCGCCGCGTGATGACTCAAATAAATGCCGCACAATTCCCATACGAATTGGGCCACGTCCAAATCGCTCCGCAACTGCCCGAGAGAGCAGGCATCCTTTACGGTTTGCACCAGCAAGCCGCGCCACTGCGCTTCCATTTCCAGAATCTTGTCACGCACCGGACCTTCCACATCGTCAAACTCAAACAGCCCCGCCGCCACCGGGCACCCGCCCGGAAGGCCCGCGCGCGGAGCCCAGCCAAGCCAGTTCCGCACCAGTGCCGTGAGGCGGGGAAGTCCCGCGGGTTCCTTCATGGACGGCTCGATGATGAGTGCCGCCCCTATCGCGCCGGCATGTTCCAGCAAACGAATCTGCACTTCTTCTTTCGAGCGAAAGTGCGCGAATAGGCCGCTTTTCGACATCCCCACTTGATCGGCCAGCACCCCGAGCGTGACGCCCTCGACCCCTGCCTGACTCACCAAGGCAAGTCCTTGCTCGAGAATCCGCTCGCGGGTGGATGCTAGATTTCCCATGTCGAGAGAATAGCACGACCGGTCGTATCGGTCAACGGAAATTTTTAGCGGTGTTTACAGTACCAGCATCAGCGGTCATTGCCACCCTCGGCAGTCGACGACGTTTCGCCTGATATAAACTCGATGGGAGAGTTCCAGGAGACTTCTATGACACGGATTCTGACAGTGGCTCTGGCGGTGCTGGCCGCAATGCCCGCGTTTGCGCAGCGCAAGGCGACCATCGAAAACGTACCTGAAATTCCCTACACCTCGGCGCCGAATTTATTGAAGCTGCCGCCGGGCGAATATTTGGGCGAGTCCGTGGCGGTGGCGACCAACTCCAAAGGCCACCTCTTCGTGTATCATCGCAGCGCCAACACCCGTTTGTTTGAATTCGACCAAGCCGGGAATTTCGTCAAGGAAATTGGCAACGGTTATTACGGCTTTGAATTTGCCCACTCCGTGCGTGTCGATAAGGACGACAATATTTGGACCGTCGACGAGGGCACCAATATGGTGACGAAGTTCAGCCCGGACGGAAAGGTACTGATGGTGCTTGGCCGCCGGCCGCCAGCCGTCGACGGCGCGCAGGCGGCACCCCCAGGCCCGAACCAACCGGCGCAGAAATATATTTTCTGCCGGCCGACCGATGTCGGGTGGGACCCGCAAGGCAATATCTTTGTCTCCGACGGCTATTGCAACAACCGCGTCGTTAAGTACGACAAGAACGGCCGTTTCCTCGCCCAGGCGGGCAGCGAGAAGGCTGGTAACGCGTTGGGAGAGTTTAATCTCCCGCACGGCTTACAAGTGGATGCCGAGGGTAACGTCTGGGTCGCTGACCGCAGTAATTTCCGCTATCAGGTGCTCGACAATAACCTGAAGCCCATGCGCGAAATCACCAACCTGGGCGTCGGCTGGACGCTCTGCATTTCCCCAGGCCCGCATCAATACGTGTTTTTTTCCAACTCTAATCCCAACGGGAACATGCCGGGATCGTGGGACATCACCGGCGAGATCTACAAAGCCGAACTCGATGGGACCGTGCTAGGCAAGTTCGGTCACCCCGGCAAACTGCCTCCCGGCTTCCAGGTGGTTCACACCATGGATTGCCATAATCCCAACGAAATCATTGCGGGCGAAATAGAATCCTGGCGCGTGCAGAAATTGATTCTGCAGCCCACCACGGCTAAGCCCAAGATCACCGCCGGAGCCGCGCGATAGGAGACGAATATGAGAATTCCGATGGAAGCTCTACTGTCTGTAGCCTTGGTCGCTTGGGTTCCCGCCTACGCGCAGAAGGACGTCCCCGAGATTAAGTTCGATTCCGTACCCAACGCTCTACAGCTCCCCGCCGGACTCTATCTCGGTGAAGTGGCCGGTGTAGCCACCAATTCGCACGGCAACATTTATGTCTACACGCGCACCGGACATCCCACGATCTCAATCGGCACCGCGCGCCCCTTCGCCCATGGCGGTTCGCGCCTTTTCGAGTTCGACCGCAACGGCGTGTTCGTCCGCGAGATTGGCAAGAACTCCTACGGTTTCATGTTCGCTTCCCAGGTTCGCATCGATCCCAATGACAACATCTGGGTGGTGGATCAGATGACGAACATGGTGATTAAATTCGATCCGCAAGGACGCCTCGCCATGTTGCTGGGCCGTAAAGCGGAGTCTGTTCCGGTTCCGGCGCGTCCTCCGGCAGCCGGCGATGGCGCGGGCCAGCCGACAGACTTGTTCGACCGCCCCACCGATGTCGCCTGGGATGCAGCCGGCAACATTTTCGTCGCCGACGGCCTCGCCAATGCGCGCATAGCGAAGTTCGATAAGGACGGCAGGTTCGTCAAGTCCTGGGGCAAGAAGGGAACCGCGCCCGGAGAGTTCGCCAACGTCCGCAGCATTGCGGTAGACGTGCAGGGGAATGTCTACGCCGCCGACGGCGGAAACAAACGCGTGCAAGTTTTCGATAACGACGGCGGTTTCAAAATGGCCTTCACCAATGTCGGGAATGCCCAAGCCCTCTGCATGACCAAGGGTGCGAACCCTGTTCTCTATGTCTCCAATTCCAACCCGCCCAACGACATCGATCGCGATGGTGAAATTTACAAAATGCGCCTGGACGGAACCGTGACCGGCAAGTTCGGCAGAGCCGGGAAGTTGCCAAAGGAATTTGGGACCGTCAATGCGATCGACTGCCGCAGCGAAAACACTCTGTATGTTGGCGAGATCGGCAACTTAAGGGTGCAGAAACTGGCACTTCATTAACGTAACGGGGATCAAGCCATTCGCAGGCACGCCGATCTCGCGTGCCTGAATGATTTGTCGTTGCCCAGCCGCCCTGGCCGGTGTCGGCAGCGACACCGCTGCTCGGATTCTTCGTCAATCCCGTGCTCTACGAAATCGTAGCCCGCAACGGCGACATTCTACAGGTATCAGTCAAAGCTCCAGATTGCCGCGATAGAACATGTCCCGCAGCGTGAACTTGCACTTCACTTCCAACGGACCAACTTTGGTGACGAATGTAACCTGCTTATCCTCCGGCATAATCGGCAGCACCCGCGAAAAGTAGAACAGCGTGCCCGCCGGCAAGAACGGCGTCTTCGGCGCTATCTTCACCTGCTGGAGCTCTAGCGGATCGTCCTTACGCTCCAGTCGCGTGTTCTCGATCAGATTATCCATTTTCGCCTTGCGCTCCGCCGGCTCATCGTCGTCCGATGGCACACCCACGCCCGGGATGTCACCGATTAGCGCCAGGATATAGTTTTCCTCGACGTCTTTGCTCTTAGCAGCCTTGACGGCTTCCCGCACGGGCAGCGCCGACTCCCAGAGAACGATCGCCTTCCAGTTAGCTGGGGAACCCGGCGCCGGCGTCGCGCTTCCTGGGGTGATGGTTCTCCCCCCACTGCGCCGGCTCGACCCCGCCGTCCGCGGAGCAGTAGACAACCCTTTATGCGCCGCACTATCGAAAATGGAGGCGTCCTTAGCCCAAGGCGACTTGTTCAGCAACTGCTGAATCTCGTCATTGGTCCAATCCGCCGCCTTCTTCTCGTTCCAGAAATCCTTAGCCCACGCCGGCAGGAGCGCGGCTCCGCCAAGTCCCAACCCCATCAAGACGGCGCTTCGCCTGGTCATCATTCTCTATTTCGACGCTGTGCGCTTTGCTACGGTTACTCGGCGGTTACAATAGAAAATTGAATCTTCTTGCCATACTCTTGTTGCTGAGCATGACGGCGAGCGCGTCCCAAGACCTCCTCGACCGCGCCAAAGACCTCTACCGGCACACCGCCTCATTGCAGCTACTCACGTCCGACCCAGCCCCCAACGCCGCCACTCACTGCCTCATGGGCAAAAGCCACTACATGCTAGGCGACTGGAAACAAGCCACGGACTCCTTCGAACAAGCCATGGCGCTAGCCCCCACCGCCGAATACGCACTTTGGCTAGGCCGCGCCTACGGCGGCCGCGCGGAAACAGACAACTGGATGTTGGCCGGATTCCACACCGCTAAAACCCGCCAGTACCGGCAGGCGCAGGGCTCGTGAAAACGTACTCGTTGCTGGCCGCCTTTGTGGTCTTGCGAGCCTTCGGTAACCTGGCTCTTGCCTTCGGCACCAAACATTTTTCGGAGTCGCTCGCCCTGAACCCGCTCACCTACCTACGCGCCATGCTGAGCCCGTTCGTAGCCACCGGCGTCGCCATGCTGATCCTGGCGATGCTCCTCCGCATGGCCGTCCTCGGGCTAGCCGACCTCAGCTTTGTCCTCCCGCTCACCGCCATCGGCTACGTTTTCGCCGCGCTCCTAGGCCGATTCATCCTGCACGAGCAAGTGTCCCCGCAGCGCTGGCTAGGGACTGCACTCATCTTCATCGGAGTAGCAGTAGTCGGTTCCACTCCCCAAAACACGACCAAGGACCACCCGAAATGACCTGGCTCCTGCTGTCCATTGTGATCGCCGCCACCGTGGCCAGCGATCTCCTGCAAAGCTATGAGATGAAGCGCATAGGCGCGGCCCGCGTCAACCTGCTCAATACCAATCTGATTCTATCGATCACCTGTTTGGCCGTCTCATTCTTCACATTCATGGCGTTAGTGCAGGTCGCACCCCTAAGCTTCGCCGTCCCCGCCTCGGCCGGAAGCTTCATCGTCGAAACCATCCTCGCGAAACTGATCCTGAAGGAACGCATCGGCTTGCGCAGAGGCGCCGGGTCCTTCGTGGTGCTGGCCGGAATCGTATTGCTAGCCCGTTAGCGAGTCGAAACCGGAACCAGTTGCCCGTCGCGGATGTAATAATCAGCCCCGCGCCAGCGAATACTGTTGCGCGAAAAACTCACCAGCCAGATCACGCAAGCCACCGCATCCCACAGCGGAATCATCCACAGATTCGTCCAGAACGCAGCCTGCCGCAACCCCCACCCTGCGATCAGCGCGGTCATCGCCACACGCAGCGCCGCATAAGTACCCAGGAATCCAAGCGCCACTGCGGCCGTCGGATGCGAAGCCACCCCAGCCAGCGTCCATGCCAATCCCCACGTGAAGATCAATCCGAGATGTCCCCAAGGCCGCAAATTCCGCATCACTATGATCCAGCGCAGACGCTTATGCAGCAGTTCGCCAAACGACGCGTAATCAGCGACGGTCTCAATAGTGTACGGCAACAGCACCACCTCATAACCCTGATCTGCAATCAGCCGCCCGACCAATAAATCATCCGCCGGACGATTTTCAATCGCCGCATAACCCCCGAACCCCGCCAATTGCGTCCGCGTCGTAGCAATCGTGGGCCCTAGCGCGAACTTGATTCCATCCAGTTGCCAAGCCACTAAAATCCCAGGATAAAAATCCGACATCATCCCGATATTCTGTAGCCGGTCCGTAAAAGTCTTGTCTTCTGCCGGAACATAAAAACAAGTCACTGCCCCCACATCTGGCCGAGCCAGCGGAGCGGTAACCTGACGCAAATAATCCGGCCGAACCCGCACGTCGCTATCGCTGATCACCACCACCTCATGCCGAGCCTCGCCCACCATGCGCTCCAGCTTGGCCACTTTGTCGTTGGTGGCCACGCGACCCGAACCGTACAGCACCCGAATGTCCTGTTGCGGAAAATCTCGCCGCAGCTTCTCCACCAGCGGCATCACCGCACGGTCATCCGGATCTACGCACAACAAAATCTCGTACTCCGGGTAATCTTGCCGGCAAAAACTGGCGAAGTTTTCGTAAGCCCCCAGATCCTCCCCGCGCATCGGTTTCAAAATGCTTACCGGCGGAGTGAACTCCCCAGCCTTCTCCGCGGGCCTTCGGGCAGCGCGAAAATACCGCCATGAGCTGACGATCACGATCAGGTAATAAATGAAAGGGATCGCGGCCACCCCGAGAAACCAGTAAGAAAGCATGTTTCAAACTATCTTAATGCACCGGATGATTCGTCAGCAGCATTTTGCCCCCGCTCTCCGCCACTGTGACCAGATGCTCCCCGCCCACCAGTTTTTCGAAGCGCGGCCGCTCCGGGTCGTTCGCCACCAGGTAATATCGCTGCTCCCCCAGCCACCTCTGCTTCCACTGCTGATCGTCAATGAACACGTTCGGAGCATCCGGCGCATACGACCCGTAAATCAAATTATTCGTCCGCCCATTCAACAGAAGTGCAGTCCGGTTGGTATAGAAGAACACCGAAGAGAACGTGTAGTAATGATGATCGATCACCAGTTGACCCTCCGGCGCCTGCAATAAAGCCCGCGCCAGCGGCCGCGACGACATGTACGGATCGAACACCACCAGCGCCAGTCGAGCCGCGTGCAAAAACAGGACCGCCATTAAAGCCGCCGCCAAAAAAGCCCGCTGCCCAGTGGCCTTCACCGTCCCGAGCGCCCCCACCAGAAACGCGATTCCCGCCACCAACAAGGGCATCCGCAAATACGCAAACGACGGAATCGTGAGGTCCCCAATGTGCCCCATCGATAGCTTATAAGCATCCGGATTCTGCACCAACGCTGTAGAAATATCACCTGGTGAAGGCAGCCCTCTCACCACGAACAAAAGCGCGAAGCACGCCACAGCGGCCAACGCCAGAACTACCGACAGCACCCGCGTCCCCCAGCGGACCCAATCGCCCCCCGCCGCCATAGCCGATCCCAGCAGCAGCGCCAGCGCTGGATAACATGGCATCGAATAATATTCCTGCGTGGTTGAGAATGTAAAAAAGACCAGCAAAAAACCCGTCCAGCATAGCGCCAGCAACCGCGTCTTCCCCGCGTGATCGGTCGGCTTGAAAGAAAGCTTCACCACTGCCGGAAAATAGACGCTCCACGGAAACAGCCACACCAAATGTAAACCCCAGAACCACACCCGCGGAACCGTGTCGTAATCGCGCGGAAAGCGCAGGTTCAGAAACCGCAGCACCTGCTCGTTCATGAAGAAGAACCACAGGAACCCGTGATATTCCCCTGGGACGCTACGGAACGTCAGATCGAAATACGGCGGATTTCGCAAGGTCGCCAGAATATGCCAAGGCGCCGCGATCGTCAAAATGATCAGCAGCCCGCTAACTGGACGCAGCCTCTTCCAGACGCTGGCCATCAGCAACTGCCGCGTGAACAATAAATAGAGTAGGGCAGCTCCCGCTGGAAACACCAGTCCGATCAGGCTTTTGAGGAGCAAGCTGATACCAATGCTCACCGCCAGCAGCAACGCCCACAGCCGCGGCCGCCGCTCTTCCTCGTCGATCGCCCGCAAGAACGCCCACATGGTGAGCGTCATGGTGGCCGTAATGGTCACATCTGGAATCAGAATCCGTGTGAACAGAAACAGCCCGATGCAGGTGGAGATAACTAGCCCCGCGTAAAACCCCGCGCGCCGCCCGAAAGCCCATATGCCGAAGGCCGCCGTCAACCAGGCCAGTGCCATCGCGGAAAGTGCAATCGGAATCCGCGCCGCCCAGTCGGTGGCGCCAAAGATCTTGTACGCACCGGCGATCGCCCAGTAGATCAACGGAGCTTTTTCAAGATACGCGACCCCATCCAGCCGCGCCGTCACCCAATCGCCCGAAGACACCATGTTGCGCGCAATCTGCGCCTGCACGGCATCCACATCGTCCATTAATGAGGGAGGGGAAATGATACATCCGAGGTACACCGCGCCCGAAATCAACAGAACCGCCAAATAAACCAGGCGGCGTTGCCGAGCGCTGGCGTTCCCCGGATCAGCGCTCAAACGTTGCCTTGGCCCCAGGAGACGGCGGCCATCGCGCCCTGCCGCTGCTTCCGTTCATTGCGCGGATTCCGCCATTCCACTTGCGGCAGAAATAACGACGAATCGATGCGGTCGCTGTATTTGACGGCAATGTTCATCAGCGAATCGAGCAGCGAATCCGAAAGATAATGCGGCTCCAGCCCCAGATCGATTAGTTTGGAGTGCTTGGCGTTGTAGTAATGGGACTCGGCTTCGACGCGCGGCGGCGGCAGGAAGTCGATCTCCACGGGCAAGCCCATTTTGCGCGCCGCGGCCTGCACCATCTTGGCCAGCTCCAGCACGGAGAACTGTTCGGTGAACTGATTATAGACACGGCATTCGCCGCGAGCCGCTGGATTCATGCACGCAATCTCAATACACCGCACGGTGTCCCGAAGATCCAGAAAACCGCGCGTCTGCCCACCCCTTCCATAAACCGTGAGCGGATGTCCCACGGCCGCTTGGGCACAAAAGCGATTCAGTACCGTGCCGAATACTTCATCATAATCGAAACGGTTGATCAGCGCCTCGTCAAGTTCCACTTCGTCCGTCAGGGTCCCGTAGACCACGCCTTGATTCAAATCGGTGGCGCGCAAATTCCAGATCTTGCAGGCGAACACAATATTGTGGCTGTCGTGTACTTTCGACAAGTGATAGAACGAGGGTGGCTGCTTTGGAAAAGGCAGGGTATCTTTGCGCCCATTATGCTCGATATTGATGTAGCCTTCTTCAATATCGATGTTAGGAGTCCCATACTCTCCCATCGTTCCCAATTTGATCAGGTGGCAATCCGGGCGCAGTTCGCGAATCGCGAACAACAGATTCAGTGTGCCCACCACATTATTCACCTGCGTCGAAACCGCGTGCTTGCGGTCGATCATCGAATACGGTGCGGACCGCTGTTCCGCAAAATGAATTACTGCATCCGGTTCCGCCGTTTCAATAGCCGAAGCCAGAAAATCATAGTCCGTAACATCGCCTACCAGCGATTCGATATGATTCCCCGTGACATCGTGCCAGGTCTTGAGACGCTCCGCCAAGGGACGGATCGGGGTCAGCGTCTGGACTCCTAATTCGTGGTCCCATTGCCGCCGCGCGAAATTATCTACAGTGGATACTTTATGCCCTTTGGCAGACAAATACAGAGCTGTTGCCCAACCACAGTAGCCATCTCCGCCTAGCACTAAAATATTCATGAAAACTTTCCTATCCTCCCAAATTACAAGAACTTACTGATAGTAGCCACGTAGTTAGAAGCCCAGCAATCAAGCCGGAACGGTATTTTTTTAAGACGCTTTTTAAGCTATGCGGATTACAGATAAACTACGGAGAGGTTAATATTTTTTTAGACGGGTGATCACCGCTCAGCGAGCGGAGAAACATCTACTGAAACGCTGATGACGTGCTCGCCGCCGCCCAGCGCGACGCCCTTTACCGGAGTCACATCCGAATAATCGCGGCCCCACGCTAAGGTAACGTGACGTCCGCCCGGCATGGTGTTGTTAGTCGGATCAAATCCCTGCCAGCCCAGCACCGGGCACCACACCGAAACCCAGGCATGCGAGGCCTCCGCGCCCGTGAGATTCGTATCGTTGCGCAAATAGCCGCTGATATAGCGCACCGGAAGTTCCAGCGAGCGCAGGCACGCAATCATCAAGTGCGCGAAATCCTGGCACACGCCGTGCCGGGTTTCGAGGACCTCATCGATGGGCGTCGAAATAGTCGTCGCCCGTTTGTCGTATTGAAATTCCTCATAGATGCGGCGGGAAAGATCGTTAGCTGCATCCAGCAACGGCCGCCCCGCTTCGAAGGAGGGTTGCGCATAAGCCGCGAAGGACTTGCCCAGCGTCACCAGCGGCGATTCGAATACGAATTGCGAAGCTTCGAAGTCGTGTTCGAGAACGCGCCGCCGCGCCCGCTCGCGCACTTCTTCCCAGGGCGGGGAAAGCTGCAATTTCGGCGTGTCCGCCGGCGTCAAATCCACCGTGCAGCGCGACGTGATGGTCAGTTCCCGATGGGGCTGGCTGATCGAGAACATGGTTACCGGATTGCCGAAATAATCATCGCGATCGGCCGAAAAATCCGGCTCCGGGTCGATACTGAGCCGATGATCGAGCACCGTCTGTCCCAGGCAAGCCCGCGGCGTCAGATGCGCCTCCGAGTGACAGGTGGAGACAACATCGCTATACAGATACCGCGTGGTATGAGTGGCTTGAAGCTTCATCGGGTTCTCAAGGAGCCGCCAACTGCCGCGACTGCGGTGAATGACTGAAATACGCCCGCGTCAAGGTTTCCGAAAGTTGGTTCAGTTCTTTAATGAGCCGCGCGCACAACGCTTCCAGCGCCGCCGACGGCCCCGCAGCGCCATCGCGTACCAGTTCCCGCACATCGGAAAGCTGCACGCCGGTCAGCAGCGAGAGCGCCAGCCGCGCCTCCGTAGGCCGCCGAATAGCCGTGTGGCTCGCCGGAAGCTGATCGACATCCTCCTGCAACCGCGCCAGTTGAAACGCAATCGACCGCGGATTGGCTTCGTCCGCCAGCAGCAGATCCAGCACCAGATCGTTCTGCAGCGAAGTCAAATAACGCGATCGGTACGTGATCGAGCTATCGGCGATTTCAAGCACCGCTTCGAGTACGCCCACATCGGCGGGCGAATCCTCCGCCAAACTGTTACGCAACAGCTCCGCCATCTGCAGCGCGCGCTCCAGGCGCCGCCCGATATCCAAAAACCGCCAGCCATCGCCGCGTGTCATGCCCTCCATCACCAGTCCCGCGAAAGCCGACAGCGTGATGATCGCGCGATCCAGACGATCTTGCGCCGCGCCCATTTGCAGCATCTCAGCCGGAGCCGCCGCCGAAAATTGCTGATCGAGCTGATTCAAAATCAACCAGGCGTCTACCGAAATGCGATCCCGCAACAATCCCGCCACCCGGCGCACCTGATGAACGTTAGAAGCCAGCCAGCTCGCCGGATCGTACATCATCTCCAGCAGCTCACGCTCCGGCGTGCCCGCCCCGCTCCGTTCCGGCAAGATATCCCGAGCGCTTGCAAAACATGCAAGCCCAAGTTGAGGCCCGCCGTGCGGGTGACATCGCCTTCTTGAAACACCCGTCCCAGAATCGCGCGCGAAATTCTGCACCACCGCTTCCACTCGCTCCGTATAACGCCCCAGCCAAAATAAATTGTCGGCCACGCGGCTCGGCAAATCGAAGGTCGCGCGGCTCACTTCCAGCGGATGCGTAGGCGGCCGCAGCAAACTGAACTCCGGCGCCGGCCCATCGCCCAGCACCCAAGTATCCTTGCTGCCACCGCCGCGCTGCATCGAAACCACCATGTTGGAGAGCGAAGCCGAAATCCGGCTCAGCCCTCCCGGCATCACCGAGTAACTTGACCCCGTGCTCACCGCGAAAACGCGCATCACCAGATGCCGCGGCTGCAGCGCGCGCCCTTCCCACACCGGAACGGTGGACAGCGCCACCTGCTCCTGCGCCACATACCGCCCCGGGTTGCGCCCGCATCTTCGCGATCAATTGCTCGCGCTCCTCGCCGCTCAGCTCCGCGCCGAAAATCGGATCCTCGCCCGTCCCCGGAAACGTAGGCTTGATCACCAAATCTTCCAGATGCTCCGCCGCGTAAGCCAGGGGCTTTTCCTGGCCGCACCACCACGTCGCCACCGTCGGCATCTTCAGTTCTTCGCCCAGCAGTTCCTTGCACAAGCCCGGCAGAAACGCCGCGTAAGCCGGCGATTCCGCCAGCCCCGATCCCAGCGCATTCGCCACCGACACGGTTCCCGAGCGCACCGCCTGCACCAGCCCCGGCACGCCCAGCATCGAATCGGCCATGCAGTTCCAGCGGATCGCAGAAATGATCGTCCTGCCGCCGCACGATCACGTCCACCGGCAGCAGCCCGCCCAGCGTCTTCAGAATACACGTGGTTCTCGCGCACCGTGAGGTCGCCGCCTTCGACCAGCGTGTAGCCCAGATAGCGCGCCAGAAACGCGTGCTCGAAATAAGTTTCGTTATAAGGACCCGGCGTCAGCACCACAATGCGCGGATTCTCCCGCCGCACCGGCACCATCCGCTGCAGCGCGTTGCGATAAGCCTGAAAGAAATTCGCCACCCGCCGCACATGCGATGCGCGAAATACTTCCGGCATCACGCGCGTGCTCACCAGCCGGTTTTCGAGCGCGTAGCCCGCTCCCGAAGGCGCCTGCGTGCGATCCGCCAACACCCACCACTGCCCGTCCGGCGACCGCGCCAGATCCGCCGAATACATATGCAGAATGCACGCCGCCCTGCGGCACGATTCCCCAGCACGAACGCAGAAAAGCCGGATTCGGAAGCACCAGTTCGCGCGGCAGCAGATCCTCGCGCAGCAACCGCTGCGGCCCGTACAGATCCGCCAGAATGGTGTTGAACAACATCGCCCGCTGCGTGATCCCGGCCTCGATGGCTTTCCATTCATCCGGGTCCATCACCAGCGGAATCGGATCCAGCTGCCACGGCCGCGCGTTGATTCTGCGTCGTCGCCGTAAATGTTATAGGTGATGCCGTTGTCGTGAATCAGGCGGCGGCCTTCGTGCCAGCGCCGCGCCAACCCGTCATGCCCCATCGCGGCCAGCGATTCCGTCAGCTTCCGCCAGTGCGCGCGCACCTCCTCGTTCGCGCCCAGAACCTCATCGTAGAAATCCTGCGTCGCCGCGTAAGGCCACGCAGCATCCAGCCGGGCCTCGGTTTGAGTTTTTGGACGATTCATCGCAAATCCCATGTGCACGACTTTTCCCTAGTGTGCACACAGCTCAAATAATCCCCGCCCCGCCGCGCGGCGCCGGACGCCGCAAATCCAGCGTCAGAGGAAAGTCCGGATTCTCTTCCGCCACTGGCACCGCCATCGGCCCCGGCGTATGCCCAAACGGAAAGAACCGCGCCGCCCGCCGCGCCTCCGCCTCATTCGCATTCACCGGAAATGTTTCGAAACGTCCGCCCGCCCGGATGCGACACATGATACGAGCACCCGCCCACGGACCGTCCCGCCCAAGTATCCACCACGTCAAAAATCAACGGCGCATGCACCGGAATCGTGGGATGCAGACACGACGGCGGCTGCCAAGCCCGGTACCGCACCCCCGCCACATACTCCCCCTGCCGGCCCGTGAACGCGCAGCGGAAGCCGCCGCCCATTGCAAGTCACGGCATAGCGCGAGCTCGTCAGCCCCTCCACCTTCACCTGAACCCGCTCCACCGACGAATCCACATAGCGCGCCGTCCCGCCGGGCGAGCCTTCCTCGCCCAGCACATACCAGGGCTCCGTGGCCTGCCGAATTTCAATGTCGATCCCCGCATGATGCGCCCGCCCCAACGCCGGATAGCGAAACTCGAAATGCGGCGCGAACCATTCCGCTTCGAACGCATACCCTGCGCGCTTCAAATCCTCCAGCACGTCTTCGAAGTCGCGGCTCGTAAAATGCGGCAGCATGAACCGGTCATGCAATTGCGTTCCCCAAGCGATCGGAGCCTGCTTGTAAGGCTCCTTCCAGAACCACGCGATCAACGCCCGCACCAACAGTTGCTGCGTCAGACTCATGCGCGCATGCGGAGGCATTTCAAACCCGCGCAACTCCAGCAGCCCCAGCCGCCCCGTAGCGGTATCCGGAGAATACAGCTTGTCGATACAGAACTCCGCGCGATGCGTGTTCCCCGTCAAATCCACCAAAATGTGCCGGAAAATCCGATCCACCAGCCAGGGCGGACACGTCGCCCTCGCCCGGATTCGGAATCAGCCCGAACGCAATCTTCAATTCGTACAAACTATCCGCGCGCGTCTCATCCACGCGCGGCGCCTGGCTGGTAGGCCCGATAAACATGCTCGAAAACAAATACGACAGCGCCGGATGATTCAGCCAATACCCAATCATGCTGCGCAGCAAATCGGGCCGCCGCAGAAACGGACTATCGGCCGGCGTAGCCGCCCCCAGCACAAAATGATTGCCGCCGCCGGTGCCGGTGTGGCGCCCGTCGAGCATGAATTTCTCCGTGCCCAACCGCATCTGCCGCGCTTCTTCATAGATCGCCGTAGTGTTGTCCACCAGTTCCTGCCAATTCCGCGCCGGATGAACGTTCACCTCGATCACGCCCGGATCTGGCGTGACCTTGATGTTCTCAATCCGCGCATCGTGCGGCGGCGTGTACCCTTCGATCACCACCGGCATCTTCAGATGCGCCGCCGTGTCCTCCAGCGCCGCCAGCAAATCCACGTAATCCTCGGCCGCATCCACCGGCGGCATAAATACGTGCATGCCGTCCACCGCGCGGCTCGACGCACAAAGCCCGCCGTACGATCCACGGAGCCGATTCGCCCACCCCCGGCTTTCTATCCCGCTCCGTCGGCTT
Source organism: Bryobacterales bacterium (assembly GCA_963745995.1). Classification (GTDB taxonomy): domain Bacteria; phylum Acidobacteriota; class Terriglobia; order Bryobacterales; family Bryobacteraceae; genus Palsa-187. The sequence goes on along the minus strand of CAVUZF010000002.1, from coordinate 322,439 downwards.
CCGCGATTGCATCGAAGGCGGAATCGTCACATCCCGCTTAGGAACCGGCAACCGCGCCCGCGCCACCACAGGGTCCGGCTGATGAACCACCGGCACGTCCGCCGCCGCCACCCAAGGCAGACTCGGCAGCGGCAGCCGCAGCCCCACCGGCGAATCCCCCGGCAGCAAAAACAAATGTTGGCCGCGCAGCATCCACAATCCGGTTTGCCATTCCGGCCCGCTCTTCCCCATGGCCCGCTGCAGCGGCAGCACCATCCCGACCGGCGTATCGAGCCCGCGCTCGAAAACTTTCCGGATCCGTTCCCGCTCCAGCGGATCTTCCAGGTGATTGTCCTTCGGCTCCACATTCACCGGCAGCGCCCGCTCCTGATGCAAATGATAAAACTGATCCTCAAACGCCGGCGCAACGTAATCTGGATCCAACCCCAACCGCCGCGCCAGCGTTTCCGCGAAAACCTTCGCCTCCGCGACGCCAAATCCGTAGTCGACATCATCCCGCGCCAGCAACTCACGATCCCGCCACAGCGGCGTCCCGTCCTTGCGCCAGTAACACCCCAGCGCCCAGCGCGGCAACGGCTCCCCCGGATACCACTTACCTTGCCCGTAATGCAGCAGCCCTCCCGGAGCAAACCGCTCGCGCAGCCGCTCCAGCAACCCTCCCGCGAGCTTGCGCTTTCTCCGCACCCAGCGCCGCCGTATTCCACTCCGCGCCCTCCATGTTGTCGATCGACACGAAGGTAGGCTCCCCGCCCATGGTCAGTCGGATGTCCCCATCGCAAATCTCGCGATCCACCTGAGCATCCCAGCGCCAGTATCCGCTCCCATTGCTCTTCTGTATAAGGCAGCGTGACCCGCGGATCTTCCATCACCCGCCACACCGCCATCTCATGCGCAAAAGTAACTTCGCAAGGATCGACGTTCCCCGAAACCGGCGCCGCCGAAGAAGGTTCCGGAGTAGCCGCCAGCGGAATGTGCCCCTCGCCCGCAAACAATCCCGAAGTCGGGTCCATCCCCACCCAGCCCGCGCCCGGCAAATACACTTCCGTCCAAGCATGCAGATCCGTGAAATCCCGATCCGCCCCCGGCGCGCCATCGAGCGAGGTAATATCCGGCTTTAACTGAATCAAAAATCCCGAAACAAACCGCGCCGCGAGTCCCAAGTGCCGCAGCGCCTCGACCAACAGCCAAGCGCTATCCCGGCACGACCCGCTCGCCAACTCCAGCGTCTCCTCGCTTGACTGAACCCCCGGCTCCATGCGGATCACATACTTGATCCCCTGCTGCAGTTTCTGATTCAACCCCACCAGAAAATCGATCATCGCCGTCGGACTGCGATCGACCGTCTTCAGAAACGCCGCCAATTGCGGCCCCGCCGGCTTCACCGCCAGAAACGGCGTCAGCTCATGCTCCAGCCCAGCTTCATACTTGAAAGGAAACTTCTCCGCGTAAGGCTCCAGAAAAAAGTCGAACGGATTGATCACCGTCAACTCCGCCACCAGATCCACCTCGACAGTAAAGTTCCGCACCTTCTCCGGAAACACCACCCGCGCCAGATAATTGCTGAACGGGTCCTGCTGCCAATTGAGGAAGTGCCCCTTGGGCTCGATCTTCAGCGAGTAAGCTGTCACCGGCGTCCGGCTATGCGGAGCCGGCCGCAGCCGAATCACCTGCGGAGAAAGATGAACCAGCCGGTCGTAGGAGTAACTAGTTTTATGATGTAGCGCAACGCGAATCGGCATACCGGGATCAGTCCGCGTGCGCCCCGGCCGCTTGCCCCACCGGCAGCCGCGTCACGAAATCGTTCGAAATGCCCTTGTCGACAGTGTTCATCTTCTCCTGTAACGAATCCAAATATTCGTGCAGCCCGCCGTTGAGGATGTTATCTACCGGCGTGAAATCCAGCTCCGCCCGCAGCAGCCCCATGACCTGCTCCGACGGATAAAAGTACGATCCTCGCGGACTCCCTGTGATCGCATGCAGGGATTCATCCGCCGAGTGAATGCAGAAGCGTATGGATCGCGGAAAGTCCCGGTCCATAATCAAAAAATCGACGATGTCGCGCGGCGAAATCCGCCCGTGCTTCTTCCGGTACATGCCGAATCCGCTGACCGACTTCAAAACCGCCGACCAGTGAATATCGTCGTAAGGCGTCCCCACTACCCGAGCCGACGGCAGCAGAATAAAATATTTCACGTCCAGAATCCGCGAAGTCTTGTCGGCGCGTTCCAGCTTCCGCCCCATGCGCACGAAATGCCACGGCTCGTTGTGCGACATGGTGGCGTCCGTGATCCCCTGGAACAGATGGCAGCCCATGCGGATCGTACGAAACACTTCTGGTAGTTGTCCCGGGTCCGGCATCCGCCGCTGCATCTGCATCTCCAGATACATGCTATTGACCTGCGTCCACATCTCCGAAGAAATCGTCTCGCGCACGGACCGCGCGTTCTCCCGCGCCAGCCGCAAGCACGATGCAATCGAGTTAGGATTCGCCGCATCGTAAGTCAGAAACTCAATGACGCTAGCCTGCGAAGCCTCGCCAAAGCGCTTCTTGAACTCCTCGGTATCGCCGCTCGTGTCGATCAGCGGCTGCCACTGTTGCGCCGGTTCCATCGGCAAATCCAATTGCAGATTCAGATTCACACCGATAAACCGCGCCACGTTCTCGGCCCGTTCAATGTAGCGCGCCATCCAGAACACCGAATCCGCCACGCGGCTCAACAGCGGAGGATTTTCCGTCATCACGCCTCCCCTCCGCTCTGCCCCGCCAGCACCCACGTGTCCTTGCTGCCGCCGCCCTGCGACGAGTTCACCACCAGCGACCCCTTGCGCAGCGCCACCCGCGTCAACCCGCCCGGCAGAACTTTGATTTCCTTCCCGTAAAGAATGTACGGCCGCAGATCCACATGCCGCCCTTCAAAGTGATCGTCCACCAGCGTCGGCACGCGCGATAGCGCCAGCGTCGGCTGCGCGATATAGTTGCGCGGATTTGCCGTAATGCGCTCCGCAAATTCCTGCCGCTGCTCCGCCGTCGAATGCGGACCCACCAGCATCCCGTACCCGCCCGCCTCATTCGCGGACTTCACCACCAGCTTGTCCAGATTCTGCAGAACATGCTGCCGGTCCTTTTCACGCCAGCACAGAAACGTGGGGACGTTGTAAAGAATCGCATCTTCGCCCAAGTAATAGCGGATCATATCCGGAACGTAAGCGTAAACGACTTTATCGTCCGCCACGCCGTTCCCAGGAGCATTCGCCAGCGCTACTTTGCCGGCGCGATAAGCATCCACCAACCCTGGCACGCCCAGCAGCGAATCCTTGCGGAACGCCAGCGGATCCATGAAATCGTCATCGATGCGCCGGTAAATCACATCCACCTTGCGCAGACCCTTGGTGGTGCGCATCCAGACGATGTCATCCTGCACCACCAGATCGCGCCCCTCGACCAGCTGAATCCCCATCTGCTGCGCCAGAAAACTATGCTCGAAATAAGCCGAGTTGTACATCCCCGGAGTCAGCAACACCACGCTAGGTTTATCAGCCGCGCCCGGCGGCGCAATCGACTCCAGCATCTCCAACAGATTGCTAGGATAATCGTCCACCGGCCGCACCCGCGACCCCTCAAACACCTGCGGAAACGTGCGCTTCATCAAATCCCGGTTCTCAAGCACATACGACACGCCCGACGGCACCCGCAAATTATCCTCTAAAACGTAAATGTTCCCATCGCTATGCCGCACCAGATCCGTGCCCGTAATGTGGCACCAGATCCCCCGCGGCGGATTGATCCCCGCACACTGCGGACGGTAAAAGGTAGCCGAATAGATCACTTCCTCAGGAATGATCTTGTCCTTCAAGATCTTCTGATCGTGATAGATATCATCGATGAATACATTTAACGCATGAATGCGCTGTTTGAGCCCGCGCTCCATCCAGGCCCACTCTTCCGCGCGCACGATCCGCGGAATCAAGTCGAAAGGAAAAATGCGCTCGGCACCCGCCGAATCACCATAGACATTAAAGGTGATGCCCATCTGCAGCAGCAGCCGCTCAGCCGCCTGCTGGCACCGGATCAGTTGCCCGTCCTCCAGTGATTCGATGGTGTCCAGCAGCAGCCGCGCCTCCGGCCGCACCACGCCGTCGCCGTCGAACATCTCATCCTGGAACCCTTGGGTTTGATACGAACCGAACCGCACTCAGGACCTCCCTTTTCGCGGTACGCTGTCAACGCAGCGCGGACAGAACAGGGTCCTTCCGTCCTCTGGGACTGGAGTTTACATTATAACCGACACCACATAGCTTTGCCGTCACTAACCCTCTCTCCGCTCCATCCTCCCTCAACTCAATCGCTTCGCGTTTGTCTTCACCGTGACGAGCAACGGCGGCGTCCATACTAAGCGCGGGAATAAAGCGAGGTTCATTTGGATACTTTTATAAGATCGGCGCCAGCATCGGTGTTGTTGCGCCGAGCGGGCCAAATGAACCAACAGCCGCCCGTTTCCTTCACCACTCCCATGGGTTGCTTGCGCGTCCAGCCTGCCGCGATACGATCTGAAGTTTCCCACGACCGCAGCCGAAGTGTTTTTCGAAATAGTCGACGCACATCCGTGTTAAGCTAAACTTTTCCGCGCGCACGTCCCCCGCCCGACCCCGTCAGTCAACCAACCGGCCTGACGCGTATGCCCGAACTAGCCCAATACCTCGATATAAAACTAGCTGCACTCGGCCAACCCACCACCGGCAACGGTTCCACTCTGTTAGAAACCGTCGGCCCGTTGCTGCGCAGTCACCGTCAGAAAGATCAGCTCCTGGGCCAGTACTTATGCCCCGCCGATCTCCGCATTCAAGCATTTCTGGATGCCTACACGCACGGTGCGGCCCCGCCGCTACCCGCCGACACTTTCATCCTCGATCGCCCCGGTCTGGCCCGCCTCATGTCGCTCCCGCCGAACGAGAGCACATTTTCGTCGCCGTATCTGCGCTCCTATCGCGTCGCGCAAGGCGTCCTCCACAACCCCGCGAGTGACCGCCGCACTACCCAAGGAGTTTTCCACATCGCCGAAGAAGGCTTCCCCGTTCCCGCCGACAAGCAAGCCGTGCCCGTGCAAACTTTCGCGGCTTTATTGAAAGCCGCCTTCCAACCTCCGCCTGAAGTGATGACGCTCCCCTACACCGCCGGCGAGCCCGAGCAAGCCCGTCTCTTCGTATCACTCTTATTGCGCCCCCTGGTTTGTCCCGCCACCGGAAACGACCCGGAAAAAACCATGGAGATCCGCTTCTTCGCCCCCGCCAGCCTAGTGAGCAACCTCGATTTCGTCGAATCGATTTTTGGCAACGCAGGCGACCCGCATCTCCCCGAAAACGACGCCGCTCTCGACCCCGCCCATTGGACCGGCAACACCGGCTGCGTCATCATCGCCCCCCACATCGTCGGGATGAAAAAGGTTGCCCTCGGCTTGCCCCACGAATCCAAAGCCAGCGAACGCCAAAAACGCGACGGCATGTGCTGGAGCGATCCCGATGAAATCTACAACGGCGGGAACGCTTTCAAAATCTGCGCCCGCGATCGACGCGGAGTGATGGTCACCGTCATCGCCGACAACTACTACGGCTACGGGAAGAAAGAAGTCAAAACCCAAATCAGCTACGCCGCGAATTTGTTCGGACTCTCCGAAGAAGAACACGCCGGCGGCGCCATGGCGTCCGCGGCTTACGTCTTAGGACACGACTTCGACGCCGGACGCACCATTAGCCTCAAGAAAACCTCATTCGAAGACGCCATGTGCACCTTAGGCGATATGGTCGAAGTCCTTCCCGGACGCCACGCCATTGACCGCCGCTATCCCGACATTCATTACGTGCCCGAGAACGCCGTCTTCCAGCTTCGCGAAGGCCGCGTCAGTTGGGACGCTCACGAACTGACCCTCAGCAAAGACGCAACCTACGTCCTCCCCTCCGGCTTCCGCGTGCGCCTGGAAAAACATTTCGCCGGGACCTCCTGGCGCCTCGTTGGCACGCGCCCGCGCGGCACCCTGTGCCATAAGCCCTGCACCGTTTCCGGCGGCGGCAAATCCGAGATCTCCAAATCCATCGCTAACGCGTTGCTGCAAGGCCCCGTCTTCGTCCGCGACTACCACCGCGACATGGAGCAAGTCGCTGAAATCTTAAAGATGGATTGCTCGGCAATTTTCAACGACCAATCCGCCGACCCCCGCAAGCAGCGTCCCATCCTCAGCCCGGAGCGTTCCCTCGGCTCCGTCATTCAGCTTCTGACGCCCTCCCCAAAATACACCGGCGAATACAATCATTGGCTCCGCGAACTCCCGCAGACCACCCGCCAATTGGTATTCACCGTCAAACGCTATTACCGTCCCGAATGGGGCGAAGACTGGCGAGAACACTTCACCGTCGACCGCATCAACGGCTATCTCGCCCACGAACTGAAGTTCGACAACCAGAAGTTAGTCAGCAATTACCTGCGCGTCGGCTACGATCCCGACGGCTCCTGGCGCATCTCGAAACTCCGCCCCGACTTCTATCCCGCCGACAAGGTCCAATTTGAAGACGACATCACCGCCTCCGTCGTCCTGCCGCGAGAGAGCCTGAACGACCTCGATCCCGAATACGCCAACCCTAGCGTCAAACTCGTCGCGAATTGCGAGACGCTCCTGTTCCAACGCCCCGACGACGCCATCCATCGCGGCGCCGACCGCCAAGCCGAAGCCGACATCGCCAGCCCCGATGTGTTTCTCTCCAATTACGAGCCGATCACCGCCGCCGTGGCCCGCAGCATGGTCGATCACGTAGTCGAGTTCGATCGCTACACCGAACCCATGAAGCGCCTGTTTGAAGAATTCGTCGCTGACGGCAACGGCAGCTACGTGGTTTCCTCCGCCGATCCGCGCATTGTCAACGGCAAGCCCTGCGGCAACCCGCGCTACCTGCAGAAGCGCCCCGATCTCACCGCGCCGCGGGAATCCTACTTAACCGAAATCGCCGCGCGCCTGGAACGCGGAATCCCCGCCGCTCGCGCCGTTCATTTTCCCGTGAACGCCGTCCTAGCGGGCCGCCGCAACAATCCGCCCGACCTCAAACTCGGCCTTCCGCCGCTAGCCGTCTACGGACCCATTCACTATCAGGAGCTCCCTGAGCTCTTCATGGAATTCATCTCCAGTCTCACTGGCAAATCCCCATCGATGGTAGGCTTCGGCAGCGAAGGTGCCCTCACCAAAGGCCCCTTCAACGCCCTTTGGCCCGTCGTCGATCTCAACAATGCATTGGTCTCCGCGATCCTCACCGGATATGCCGGCTTCACGACTTCAGCCGGCTACGTCGGCCCAAACTATCGCGTCGATCACGACGTCAGCCTCCTCGTCCCAGAGATCTGGTGCCGTATGCGCGTAGCCGAACGTGATCCCAAATTTCTGATCGACCAGGGGTTTCTTGAGCGAATAGACGACGTTGAACTCAACGGCCGAAAAGTACTCGCCAGCCGTCTCGGCTACCGCATCACGCCACTCTTCGTCGATCGCTTCCTGGGACGCATCTTCGAAACCCCCGGCTCCGTCTTCCCCGACGAGATCCTGCGCCCTGAACTACAAGATCTGGACCTCTACGCCGCCGGTGTCGACGCCATTGTCGAAACCCAGCAGCGCGTCGCGCTCAACTATTTCGAAGACGGCAGCGTCGCCGCCGCGTGCCCGCCTTTGAAAGCGCTGCTCCACATCATGGCCGGCGGAAATTATCAAGGGAAGGGAATCGATCACCCCGAAATCCGCGCCCTCTTCGAACGCGAAGCCATGCTCGCCAGCGACTGGTATTGCGAACGCCTGAGCGTGAAACAATCCCGTGACATCGCGTTGTGGCAACGCCACGCCGCCGCTCTCGCCGCATTTCGCGCCAGCACGGCCAGTGGCGTCGATCTAAGCCAGCGCCAAGCTCTGGTCGACTGCCAGTTAACGCGCGTCAGTAGCGCATCTTATCTAGAAGAACTTCGCGGCACCATTGGCGCAGACCCATTCCATGGCCAATAACGTGCTCTAAAGGGAAATCAGTATGCAAATTCGCGTCGGCTATGAAATCGTCTACCAGTGTCCGCGCGAGACGCCCATGATCCTGATGCTGCACATCCATTATTCGCGCGCCGAAGACATCGTCATTCCAGATCATCTGAAAACCAACCCGGTTATCCCCTTCACCTCCTATCGCGATCTCTTTGGCAATTGGTGCACGCGCATTGTCGCCCCCGCCGGCCGCCTGCAATTAAGCGCTACCGGCGTAGTAAATGATACCGGCGAAACCGATGTCATCGTTCCCACCGCCCGTCAGCACGATCTAAAAGATCTTCCCGAAGATACCCTGGTATTCTTAATGGGAAGCCGCTACTGCGAAACGGATTTGTTATCGAACGCGGCTTGGCAGTTATTCGGACACACCACGCCAGGCTGGCAGCGCGTGCAAGCGATTTGCGATTTTGTCCACAATCACATTGTCTTCGGATATGAAAACGCCCGCCCCACCAAGACCGCCTGGGAAGCCTTTCAGGAGCGCCGCGGCGTCTGCCGCGACTATGCCCATCTGGCCGTCGTCCTTCTGCCGCTGTATGAATATTCCAGCCCGTTATTGCGCCGGCTACCTGGGTGACATGGGCACGCCTCCGCCCTATGGCGTGATGGATTTCGCCGCCTGGTTTGAAGTGTATCTGGAAGGCGCCTGGCACACTTTCGACGCCCGCAACAACACTCCGCGCATCGGACGCGTTCTCATGGCCCGCGGCCGCGACGCCGCCGACGTCGCTATCGCCACCACCTTCGGCCCCAATACCCTCGAAAGCTTCCAGGTCTGGACGGATGAAGTAGTGGAGAACGTCGTCAGCGCCTGAATGTCTCTTCTCACAGTCCGCCACGTCACGGTCTATCGCTACTCTCGCCCAGTGGGCCTTGGCGAACACCGCATGATGTTCCGTCCGCGCGAAAGTCACGATCTCCGGCTGCTCAAATCGCGATTGCACATTACACCCCATCCGGCCAGCCCTGCGCTGGTTGCACGACGCGTTCGATAACTCGGTAGCGGTCGCCACCTTTGAAGGCAAAACCGAAGAACTGCGCTTCGACAGCACCGTCACGCTGGAACATGTCGAAACCAGTGTGCCCGATTATCCGCTCGAAGAATACGCGCAAACCTATCCGTTCGATTATTCCGACGATGAATTGCCCAACCTCGGCCGCGCGCTGGCCCATCATTATCCTAGCGATGAGGTGAAGCGCTGGGTCGCACCAGTTTCTGAATCCGTCCGGAACCACCGGCACGATGAGCCTGCTTCGCTCCATTACGCTCGGCATCAAGAAAGACTTCGTCTATACCCGCCGCAGGAGAAAGGCGTGCAGAGTCCCAGCGAGACCTTGGACAGCCGGCGCGGGAGTTGCCGCGATTTCGCGGTGCTGATGATGGAAGCCGTGCGTTCCCTGGGATTGGCCGCGCGCTTCGTCAGCGGGTACATTTTCGTCCCGGGCAGGGAAGCCGCCGGCACCACGCTGGGCGGAGGCGCAACTCACGCGTGGATGCAGGCCTATCTGCCGGGCACCGGCTGGATCGATTTCGACCCCACCAACAGCATCGTCGGCAATCGCAATCTCATTCGCGTCGCCGTCGCCTGGGACCCGCAGCAAGTGCTCCCGCTATGGGGCACTTTTATCGGCGCGGCATCGTCCTTCCTCGGCTATGGACGTCACCGTGAGCGTAACCGCAGATGAGCCAGCCCGCGTTTGAAGTCCTGCGCCGCAACGCTCAGGGCCCGTTTATGATCCTGTGCGATCACGCGAGCAATCACGTGCCCGCGGAACTCAATGGCCTGGGCCTCGACGCTTCGGATCTAGCCTGCCACATTGCCTGGGACATCGGAGCCGCCGGCGTCGCCCGTGAACTATCGAACCTATTCGATTCGACCGCGGTTCTCTGCGGCACGTCGCGTCTAGTGATCGATTGCAATCGACACCCGGGCGCCGTCGATCTCATTCCGGAAATCAGCGATGGCACGCCGATCCCAGGTAACCAGAATCTAACAGAGCAAGCCAAGCAATCGCGCATGGAGCAGTGGTTCACGCCCTACCATGCAGAAATCGACGCGCTCCTCACGGGCACGCACACGTTTCGTGCTTTCCATTCACTCCATGACCCCGGTTCTCGCCGGAGCAGCGCGGCCATGGCAAATCTCTTTGTCGAGCCACACCGATCGCAGCGTGGTTGACCCTCTGCTAACCACGCTGCGCTGCATCAGCGACATCACCGTCGGCGACAATCAGCCCTACGATCTCGACCCGGCGTTTGACTACACCATCCCCATCCACGCCATGCGCCGAAACCTGCCGTATCTGCAGATCGAATTCCGCCAAGACGAAATCGCTGATGCCAAAGGACAAGCAACCTGGGCGCAGCGGCTAGCCGCGGCCCTGTCCTCGATTCTGACTATTTCACTTCAGCCTTAATGATGATCGAATCCGCGTGGCCGGGTAACTAGCGTTCGACCGCAGGCCGTCATCTGACCCGGTGAGGTCATTTCCAGCTAACAAACATCGCGAGGCTCGCGAGCGTCATCACCACCACCGTGATCCATCCCAGCGTCGCCAGCCAGCGCGGGTTCGAGCGCTTTCCCATGATGGCCGGATTGCTGGTCAGCAGCAGAACAATGACGATCAGCGGAGGCGCCAGCACGCCATTCAGCACCGCCGCCCAAAACAGCATCGAAACCGCATTGAACCCGGCGTAATTCAACGCTAGACCCAGTGCCAAACCCACCGCGATAACCCCGTAGAATTCGCGCGCGCGATCGCTGCGATCTGCTAACGACCCCCGCCAGACCGCCGCCTCCGCCACCGCGTATGCGCTCGATCCCGCCAGCACCGGCACCCCAATCATGCCTGCACCGATCAGCCCCAGACTAAACAGCCAGTACGCTCCGGCCCCAGCCAGCGGCCGCAACGCCTCGGCCGCATCCCGCGCTGTCGAAATCGTGGTCTTGCCGTGAGCGTGCAGCGTGGCCGCAGTCGTCAGGATGATGAAGTACATGATCAGATTCGAGAAGAACATTCCCGTAATCGTATCGGTGCGCGATTTCCGCAGTTCCGCATTCGTCGAGCCGCGCCGCGCTTCGATCGTCAACTCTCCTTCCTTGCGCTCTTCTTCGACTTCCTGCGAAGCCTGCCAGAAAAATAGGTACGGAGAAATGGTGGTGCCGAAGAGTCCCACCAAAGTGGCCCAATACGCCGCCGACCATTCAATGTGCGGAATGAAGGTCGCGCGCAGCACCGCCGCCCAGTCGGGTTTCGCGAACAGCGCCGCCAGCACGTAGGAAAACAGCACCAGCGTGAGCCATTTGAAAATGCGCGCGATAGTGTAGTACGAAGACCAGATCAGGAAAGAGCCGATCAGCAGGGCGTAGAAAGGCGTCCAATAGTAGCTGCTGATGCCGGTCACCATTTCCGTGACCTTGCCCATGCCGCCCAGATCGGCCCCGATGTTCACCGTATTCGCGACCGCTAACAGCGCGCAAGCACTCCATAGAACCCAGCGCGGATACTGCCGCCGTATCACGCCGGCCAGCCCTTCGCCCGTCACCATCCCCAGCCGCGCGCACATCATCTGCACGGCGGTCATCAACGGAAAGGAGAATAGCGCGGTCCAAAGCGGCGCATACCCGAACGCCGCGCCGGTCACCGAATAGGTGGAGATTCCTGAAGGGTCATCGTCGGCCGCGCCGGTGATCAGGCCCGGCCCCAGCCGGCTGAAGAACCTCCGAAACTGCGGAGAGCGAGTGTGCTTCCCCGCACTCTTCAGTGTTGGCCTCGCGGTCATCGCAATACTTGGGCGGACGGAGGATCTAGACTACGCGCCGCCCGCTGATCAAATTGAAGACGATCAGAATGACCGCCACCACCAGGAGGATGTGAATCAATCCCCCGCCGATGCTCATGCTAAACCCGAGCAGCCACAGAATCAAAAATACCGCAACTAATGTCCAAAGCATATCGTTCTCCTTTTAAGCCGCTAACACCAACACGGGCTCTGCCTGCTCGCGATCGGCCGCCTCTTGGCAGGCGATGCAAAATGGCGCCCAAGGGATCGCAGCCAGCCGCTTGGGATTGATGTTCTCTTCACAGCCCGCGCAAATTCCGAAGGTCCCCGACTCCACCCGGCCGCAGCGCCGAGCGTACTTCGCGCAGCCGGTCTGAATTGCGCTCCAGGCTGCTCATGGCGTAGTCGCGGTCGCTCGCATCCTGCGTGCGGTCGAGCTCATCCGAACTCGTTCCGATGGCCAGGCCCTCTCGAATCCCATTGCTGTTTCCCAAATCCAACTCGCGGTGGTTCAAAACGCGCCGGAAAGCATTCAGTTCACTTTTAGTCATGTTAATTCGAAGAAGTCGCCTTCTGCCCTTTTACCTGCAGTTCATTCACCACTTGCTGCACATTCGGAACCGTCGACGCCACGTCCTGCGCCTGCGCGCGCTTGGACTGTGAATCGACATCGCCGGTGAGCGTGACCACGCTATTTTTCACCGTGTACTTCACGCTGTCGTGCAGACGGTCTTGAATCAGAGCCGCGTCCAGATTTCCCTCGATGCCCTTATCGAGATCCGAGTTCATCTTCTTCGCGTCACTCCCCTCGCCTGCCGGAATCACCGCGATCTGGTTCGCCACCACTTGGTTCCCGGCAAACGAGCGAGCAATGGATTCGGCCTGCGCTTTATCGGCATCGGCTGCCACATGGCCGCCCAAAGTCACCACGCCCTTGTCGCGATCCTGGCTGGTGGAGACATCCTTGAAGCCGGCCTGATCGAGCGAGGTGCGGATGCTGCCGGAAACGTCCGGCGGTCTTGGTCGAACGTGGCGCATGCAGCCAGAACCACTGCCGCCAGCGTCAACAAGTACGGTTTGAGCGTTTTCATGCTTATCCCCGGGGCAAGGGAAGGGCCGAATCATGAAAGGCATTGGAATCAGCGCGGCAGTGGACTGCCCTGCACTTCCGTGAGTAACGATATATGGTCACGTGACCAGCGACGGTTACAGTGCTATCATGCTCCCGTGGAATTGCGAACCTCCGTCAAGATCATCAAGTTCGGCTACCTTATTTGTGTGCTGCTGGCCATCGGAATCGCCGTCTATCTGCTGGCGAACCACAACCAGGATCAGCGAATGTGGGCGCTGCTGCTCATTCCCGCACTCGGCCTGGTCATGCTCGCGATCCGCCACATGCGCCGCCGCCTCATTAAGCTCACCATCCTCGATGACCGCCTGCGCTACGAATCCGGCGTCTTCTCAAAAAGTACGCGCACCATGGAACTGACCAAAATTCAAGACGTCCGCGTCGATCAAACGCTAGGCCAGCGCATGCTCAACATCGGCAATCTGTCGCTTGAAACCGCCGGAGAATCCAGCCGCATCGTCATGCGCTCTATCGACAATCCGCACGCCGCCGCCGATCGCATTCTGGAGCTCTCGCGCGCCCACCGCACCAATCCGCGACCACCAGCGCGGTATAAACAAAATATGACCAGACGAGCTTTTTCCATCCGCCGCCGCCATGCCAGCCCTCGCGCGCCTGCTGCACGCCCAAGCCGCCAAGAAAACCTACACCTTTCACGGCAAGATCGAATCACTCGACGCCGCCTCCAAAAGCATGACCGTCAACGGCGAGAAAGTCGAAGGCTGGATGGGCGCCATGACCATGAAGTATGAAGTCGATAACGCCGACGTTTTTAAGACCGCCAAAGTCGGCGACAACATCGAAGCCACCGTTTACGACGGTGACTTCAAGCTCTACAAAGTCCACGTAATCAAAAAATAAACCCATACCGTACAGCCAGATAACCGGATCTTAGACCAATATGATCTGACAAGACCAATTTGGTCTGATATACTTAGGTCGGATGTTGAAGCTGACCAAAAAGGCAGACTACGGCCTGATCGCCCTGCGCCATCTCGCAGTGGCGCGGTCGCGTGCCAGTGCCTCCGCCAAAGACATCGCCGATTCTTACGGCATCCCGCTGCCGCTTTTGTCGAAAGTTCTGCAAAAATTAGCGCGCGGCGGCCTGCTGATTTCAGAGCAGGGAACTAACGGCGGTTACCGCCTGGCGCGCGAAGCGCAGAACATTTCGGCTCTCGAAGCTATCCGCGTCATTGACGGCCCCATCATCCTGACCAAGTGCTTCACGGAGCACGCCGGCTGCGATCAGACCGCGCTCTGCCCGGTGCGCGAGCCGCTGCGCAAAGTGCATGAAGGCATCCTGAGTTTACTGGCGAATATTTCCCTGGCGGATCTGGCGAGCGAAGAGATGCAAATTCCGAGCGTCCGCCCGCCGCTCCAAAACATCCAACTAACGAGGCTTTCTGGGACTACCTAACGGCAACAGCATGAAACTACCCATCTACATGGACAATCACGCCACCACGCCGGTCGATCCGCGCGTGTTTGAGGCAATGCGGCCGTACTTGACCAACATCTTCGGCAACTCGGCCAGCCGCAATCACAGCTTCGGCTGGGAAGCGGAGGAGGCGACGGAGAAGGCCCGCAAGCAGGTGGCGAGCCTGATCGGCGCGACATCGAAGGAGATCGTTTTCACCAGCGGCGCAACGGAGTCCGACAACCTGGCGCTCAAAGGCGTGGCCGAGATGTATGCCGAAAAGGGCAACCACATCATCACGGCTGCCACCGAGCACAAGGCGATTCTCGACACCTGCAAGCGCCTCGAAAAACACGGCACGCGCGTGACGTATCTCGCCGGTGCAGCAGAACGGCCTGGTGGATCTGGATCAGTTGAAAGCCGCGATCACCGACAAAACTGTGCTGATCAGCATCATGCATGCCAACAACGAAATCGGCGTGCTGCAACCCATTCGCGAAATCGGCAGGATCGCGCGCGAGCGCGGCGTGCTGCTGCACACAGACGCCACGCAGTCAGTGGGCAAGGTTCCCGTGAACGTGCTCGACGACAACATCGATCTGATGTCGATCAGCGCGCACAAAATGTACGGCCCGAAGGGCGTGGGCGCGTTCTACGTCCGGCGCCGCAATCCCGCGCGTCCAACTCACCGCCCAAATGGACGGCGGCGGCCATGAGCGCGGCATGCGTTCCGGCACCTTGAACGTGCCCGGCATCGTAGGTTTAGGCGAAGCCTGCGCGCTGGCGCAAGCGGAAATGCCGGCGGAATCGAAACGCATGGCCTTCCTGCGCGACAAGCTGAAGGACCGCCTGATGAATTCGCTCGACGAAGTTTATATCAACGGCACGCTGGAACATCGCCTGCCCAACAACCTCAACATCAGCTTCGCGTACGTCGAAGGCGAAAGCCTGCTGATGGGGATCAATGAAATCGCGGTATCGAGCGGTTCGGCTTGCACCTCCGCCACCCTCGAGCCGAGCTACGTGCTGAAAGCTCTGGGCGCCGGTGACGATCTGGCGCACTCCTCCATTCGTTTCGGACTCGGCCGCTTCAACACCGAAGAAGAAGTGGATTACGTCGCGGGCAAAGTGATCGAAGTGGTGAAGAAGCTGCGCGAGCTGTCACCGCTCTACGAAATGTTCAAAGAAGGAATCGATTTGACCAAAGTGCAGTGGACGGCGCACTAAATAGGGTTAAAGGAAAACACCATGGCATATTCAGACAAAGTCGTTGACCATTACAACAATCCGCGGAACGTGGGTTCGATGGACAAGAGCGATCCCAACGTCGGCACCGGCATGGTGGGCGCACCCGAATGCGGCGACGTGATGAAGCTGCAAGTGAAGGTGAACCCGGAAACCGGCGTCATCGAAGACGCCAAGTTCAAGACCTTTGGCTGCGGCAGCGCCATTGCCAGTTCTTCGCTCGCCACAGAATGGCTGCGCGGCAAAACCGTCGACGAAGCGCTGGCCATCAAGAACACCGATATCGTCACCGAGCTGAGCTTGCCGCCGGTGAAGATTCACTGCTCGGTGCTGGCGGAAGACGCGATCAAGGCCGCCATCACCGATTACAAGGCCAAGGCCAAGCCGGTTCCGGCCGAGACGGCCGCGCGAGTCTAATTTCCTATGGTCACGGTCACTCCCAAAGCAGTCGGTAAAATTCGCGAAGCATTCCAGCGCGAAGGAGTGAACGGAGGACTGCGTCTGGGCGTCCTGGGCGGCGGCTGTTCCGGCTTGAGCTATCAGTTCAAGTTCGACGTCAAGCCGCGGCCGACCGATCAGATTTTGAATTTCGACGACGTCAAAGTCTTCATCGACCCCAAGAGCCTGGTGTTTCTCGACGGCATGACGCTCGATTGGAAAGATTCGCTGATGCAGTCGGGATTTGTGTTTGAGAATCCCAACGCCAAAAAAAGCTGCGGCTGCGGGACGTCTTTTTCTGCCTGATGCAGTTCTACGATGCGCTGGGGCTCGCGCCTAAGCTCGCGCTCGATTCGGAAGAACTCAAAAAGCACTTCTACGAGCGCAGCCGCCAGTGGCATCCCGACCGCTTCAGCCGGGCGAGCGCCGCGGAACAGCAGAAATCGCTTGAAATGACGTCCGTACTCAATGACGCCTTTCGCACGCTGCGCGATCCCATCGCGCGCGCCGAGTATTTTCTTGAGCAAAAAGCCATCGCGCCTTCGAAGCACGTGCCTCCGGAATTGCTCGAAGAAGTTTTCGAAATGAACATCGCGCTGGAAGAACTGCGCGCGGGCGACGAATCGGCGCGTCCCCAACTCGATGAAGCCCGCGAGCGCTTCCACCACATGCGCGACGAAATCGATCACGGCCTAGCGGTGCTGTTCGGCCGCTACGACGAAGGCCACGACGCCTCCCACCTGCTCGCCATCCGCAGCGTCCTCGACCGCCGCCAATACATCGCCAACCTGATCCGCGACGTCGAAAAGGAATTGAATGTCCACGTTTCAAATTGATTTTGGCAAGGAGCAAGTCGCCCATCGTAGGCATCGATCTGGGCACCACCAATAGCCTGATTGCCGTGATGGAGCCGACCGGCCCGCGCATCCTCAGCGGCATCGTGCCCAGCATTGTTTCCGTAACACCGTCGGGCGATGTAATCGTAGGCGCCGAAGCGCGCGAGATGCTGATCACGCATCCCGAGCGCTCCGTGTATTCCGTAAAGCGCCTGATGGGACGCAGCGCCGAAGACATTCAGGAAGAGCTGAAACTGTTCCCTTTCCACTTGGCCGACGCCACCGGCCCCGTCTTGAAGCTGCAATTAGGCGATAAGGTGATGACCCCGCCCGAAGTCTCGGCGTACATTCTCCGCAAGCTTAAACTGGACGCCGAAGAAGAACTAGGAACCACCAGTCACGCAAGCCGTGATCACCGTCCCCGCCTATTTCAACGACGCGCAGCGCCAGGCCACCAAAGACGCCGGCCGCATCGCCGGACTCGACGTGCTTCGCCTGGTGAACGAACCCACGGCGGCAGCTTTAGCCTACGGCCTCGATAAACGCAAAGAAGGCATCGTCGCAGTCTACGATTTCGGCGGCGGCACGTTCGACATCTCGATCCTGCGCCTGCACGAGGGCATCTTCGAGGTGCTGGCGACCAACGGCGACACCCACCTGGGCGGCGACGACATCGACAATCTGCTGCTGCGCATCGCCTTCGAAGACATTCAAGCGGAGTGGGGCGAGGACATCTCGACCAAAAGCGACGCCGTGCAGCTCCTGCGGCGCGCCGTGATTCAGACCAAAGAAAAGCTGTCGTTCGTCCCCTCCACCGTGATCGAATTCGAATACGGCGGCAAGCGGTATGTACGCGAGATCGGCGTCGATGTTTTCAACCGCCTGATCCAACCCATCGTCGAGCGCACGCTAGCGCCCTGCCGCGCCTGCATCGCCGACGCGAAGGTGAGCGTCGAGGACATCAATGAAGTCGTAATGGTCGGCGGCTCCACGCGCATCCCGCTGGTGCGCGCGGAAGTCGAGAAGCTCTTCCGCGCGCGCCCCCATACGGAACTGAATCCCGATGAAGTAGTGGCGCTGGGCGCGGCGGTGCAAGCCGGCATTCTCTCGGGCGATGTCCAGGATCAGTTGCTGCTCGACGTGACTCCCTTGTCGCTGGGCATCGAAACCATGGGCGGCCTGGTTTCAAAACTGATCCATCGCAATTCCACCATCCCCGCGTCCGCCACCGAACAATTCACCACGGCTGTCGACGGCCAGAAGAACGTCCTGATCCACGTCGTCCAGGGCGAGCGCGAACTCGTCAAAGATTGCCGCAGCCTGGCCCGCTTCGATCTGAAAGACATTCCGCCGATGCCAGCCGGACTGGCGCGCATCGACGTCCGCTTCCTGATCGACGCCAACGGCATCCTGAACGTCACCGCGCGCGACGCTCGCACCGGCAAAGAGCACAGCCAGGACGTGACGCCTTCCTACGGATTGTCGGACCAGCAAGTGGAAGCGATGATTCTCGAATCCTTCGAAAAGGCGCAGGACGATTTCAAGGAACGGCAAGTGCGCGAAGCGCGCGTCGAGGCCGACTCGATTCTAGCCGCCGTCAAAAAAGCCCGCAATGACGAAGCCTTCAACGAACTGCCAGCCGATCAACGCGCCGCGATCGACCGCGATGTCGAAGAATTGCTGACGGTCTATAACCAGAACGATCATCTGCTGATCCGCGAGAAGATCGACCAATTGAACGCTTCGACGCACACGCTTGCCGAAAACATGATGAACACCGCCGTGCGCGGCGCCCTGAAGGGAACCAAAATCTAATGCCTAAGCTGAGCTGGACCGACATCGAAGACATCGCCCTGGCGCTGCGCGACAAGTATCCCGATCAAGACCCGTCGTTCATCCGCTTCACGGACTTGCATAAATGGATCACCGAGCTGGACGGCTTCGACGACGATCCCAAGAAATCCAACGAATCCAAACTCGAAGCGATTCAAATGGCGTGGCTGGAAGAATTCAACGATGACTAGTGTGCGCGCCGCCGTGCTGTTCGCGGCGTTCTGTGCGGTCGGCTGGGCCCAAGTCACGCCCGAGATGCGCATCGTCGCGGGCCATATCACGGCGAATTCGCTGCGCGGCGATGTGTCATTTCTCGCTTCCGACTTGCTAGAAGGCCGCGATACCCCGTCGCGCGGGCTCGATATCGCCGGCGAATATATCGCCTCTCAATTCCGTCGGATGGGTTTGGAACCCGCTGGCGACGATGGCTATTTTCAGACCGTCGTGCTGCGCCCGGAGGATGCGGATTCACCGAAGTCGCGCAACGTCGCCGGGATTCTGCGCGGCTCCGACCCGCAGCTCAAAGACACCTACGTCATCTTGAGCGCGCATTACGATCATGTTGGACTGGCGCAGTCCGGCGAAGACCGCATCTTTAATGGAGCGAACGATGACGCCAGCGGAACTGCCTCAGTGCTGGAAGTGGCCAACGCTCTGGCGTCCCTGCATCCGCGTCCGAAACGCAGCGTCCTGTTTATTCTGTTCTGCGGGGAAGAGAAGGGATTGCGCGGATCGCGCTACTACGTGACGCATCCGTTGGTGCCGCTAGCCAAGACCGTCGCCCAATTGAATCTCGAGCAATTAGGCCGTACCGACGCGCCGGAAGGCCCGCACCTCAATAGCGCGAATGTCACGGGATTCGATTTTTCTGACATGGTGCCGATTCTTGTCGACGCCGGGAAAGCGCGTGGGAATCGCGGTCACGAAGGTCGCCGAAGCCAGCGACAAATATTTCAATCGCAGCGACAACGGGCCGCTTGCTAAAGCCGGAATTCCGGCGCATACTCTGAGCGTCACCTACGAGTTCCCGGATTATCACGCGGTGGGCGATGAATGGCAGAAGATCGATTACGACAACATGGCGAAGGTGGATCAAGCTGTCGGCATTGCGGTGCTGCGATTAGCGCAGGCGCTGACGGTTCCGCATTGGAACGAAGCTTACCCGGCAACGAAGCCCTACGCCGACGCCGCGAAGAAGCTGCACGAACAGTAACTACTTGTTCGCGCTAAGAGCCTTGACGATCTCGCCGACGAAATCCCTTGGCGTCGCCGAACAGCATCAGAGTTTTGTCCATGTAGTACAGTTCGTTGTCGATGCCCGCGAACCCCGGATTCATACTGCGCTTGATCACCATCACGGTGTGCGCTTTGTCGACATCCAGAATCGGCATGCCATAGATCGGGCTGGTCGTGTCATGCCGCGCCGCGGGATTGACCACGTCGTTGGCGCCGATCACCAGCGCCACATCCGCTTCCGCGAAATCCGGATTGATGTCTTCCATCTCATGCAGCTTGTCGTAAGGGATGTCGGCCTCGGCCAGCAGCACGTTCATGTGCCCCGGCATGCGCCCCGCGACCGGATGTATCGCGAAATCCACCTGCACGCCGCGCTTGTTCAGGATGTCCGTCAGTTCGCGAAGTTTGTGCTGCGCCTGCGCCACCGCCATTCCGTAACCCGGGACCACGATCACGCGGCGCGCGCTTTCAAGAATCGACGCCGCATCTTCCGGAGTGGCCGACCGCACCGGCTTAGTCGAAGCCTGCGCAGCCGTGGCCGTGGTACGCCGCGCCAAACGCGCCGAACAAGACGTTCGCGAAAGACCGGTTCATGGCCTTGCACATGATCACCGACAGAATGAAGCCCGACGACGCGTTTAGCGCTCCGGCAATGATCAGCAGACGATTCTCTAAAGCGAATCCCATTGCGGCGCAGGCAGCTCCCGCATAGGAGTTCAGCAGCGCGATCACCGTCGGCATGTCGCCGCCGCCGATAGGCATGATCAGCAAGACTCCGAACAGCAGCGACAATCCCGTGAAAGCAGGGAACACCCAAGGCGGCGCCGGTGCCGCGATCATCCACACGCCCAACACCCCGGCGATGGCGAACAGCAAAAGGTTGACGACGTTCTGCCCTTTGTAAGTCATCGGCCGCGTCGGCACGATCTCCTGCAATTTCCCGAACGCCATCACGCTCGCGGTAGTGGTGAGATAACCCAGCAGGCTCTCGATCACCAGCGCGACCATCTTGAATCCCGTCGTCGGGTGCCCCGCGGCGACGTCCGTATAGTATTCAGCCGATCCCACCAGCGCGGCAGCCAGCGCTCCGAAAGCATGCGACAGCGCCGTCAACTGCGGCACGGAGGTCATCGGCATCAAATACGCCAGCGGCGCGCCCACCGCGGCGCCGGCGACGAACGCGATGGCGATCCATTCGTAGCTCACCACCTCGTGACGCAGCAGCGTGCCGATCACCGCCAGCAGCATTCCAAATTCACCCGCCAGCACGCCCTTGCGCGCGGTCACGGGAGAACTCAACCACTTGATCGAAAACACCACGCACAGCGCAGCGATAATATACGCTGCCTGCCAGAAGGAGTCGTTCATTTCGACGGCGTCTCCTTCTTCTTGAACATTTTCAGCATGCGGTCCGTGATCAGAAATCCGGCGACGATGTTGATGGTGGCGAACATCACGGCGATAGTCCCCAGCACTTTGCTCAGCAAGGGCGCGTTGCCGTTGCCCGAAACCAGAATCGCGCCAACCACCGAAATCGCCGAGATCGCGTTGGTCAGCGACATCAGCGGCGTATGCAGCAGCGGCGACACTTTGCGCACCAGCTCCAGACCCAAGGGAACGGCCAGCACTAGAACGTACAGACTAATCTCAATCTCGTTGCTCATAAGTTATCTCTCAAGGTGGGGTTTCGGATCTGGCTTCAAGAACTGGCCTGGACGGGGGAGCCTAGCAATTCCTGGACTCGCGTGTTCACGATCGCGCCATCGCGCACCACTAAGCTGTCGCGCGTGATCTCGTCGTTGACGTCGATATTCAGCGCGCCCTCTTTGGTCATCATGTTCTTGAGGAATGTGACGATGTTGCGGCCATACATCTGGCTCGCATGGTTGGGCACTGTAGCGGGAAGATTGACGGGTCCGATGATAGTGACCCCGTGATCGACGATCGTTTCGCCGGCGCAAGTCAGCTCGCAATTGCCGCCGCGTTCCGCCGCTAGATCGACGATAACTGAGCCGCGGCTCATGACGTGCACCATATCGCGCGTAACCAGGATCGGAGCTTTTCGGCCCGGGACAGCAGCCGTAGTGATCACCACGTCCTGTTCCTTGAGAACCGCGGCCATCTGCTCGCGCTGGCTGCGAATTTCGTCTTCAGTAAGAGCGCGCGCGTAGCCGCCTTGGCCTTCGCCGCTCGCCCCCAGAGTGATGGTGACAAACTTCGCGCCCAGACTTTCGATTTGTTCTTTCACCGCCGCGCGGACGTCGTAGCCGCTAACCACCGCGCCTAAGCGTCGTGCTGTGGCAATGGCTTGCAGCCCCGCAACTCCAGCGCCAAGGACCAGTACTCGCGCTGGCGGAACGGTGCCGGCCGCCGTCGACATCATCGGGAACAAACGCGGCAGCGCGCTAGCCGCCAGCAGCACCGCTTTGTATCCGGCGATCGAAGCCATTGACGACAAACACGTCCATGCTCTGCGCGCGTGTAATGCGCGGAACCAATTCGAGCGAGAACAGCGTCGCGCCCGCTTGCGCGTATTGCCCGGCTAACTGCGGATCGCTCAGCGGGTCCGCCATTCCGATAACGATTTGTCCTTTTTTCACGAGGCCGCCCGGCGCGGGCACCCTGACCGTCAGCAGAATCTGCACCGCTTCGGCTACGGCGGCGGCATTCGGCGCGATCTTGGCGCCTTTCGCCGTGTAATCTTCATCCGGATAGCCGGATTCGAGACCGGCTCCCGCCTCGACCAATACTTCCGCGCCCGCCTTCGTCAGCACGTCGATCACTTTAGGCGTGATCGCCACCCGCCGCTCGCCCGGGAGCGTTTCCTTTAAAACACCAATCGACAGACCCAAGAGTTCACCATCCTCCTACCGGAAATCTTCTTGCAATTCGTTGAGTGCGGCTGCGCCGGGGCAGAGCTTTTCTTGCGGCACCCGCGAAAGCGACGTGGCAGGAGTGCGGTTCATTTCATGCAGGTCCGCGACGCTCTCGTCGACGTACAGCAAACCCGTCGCGATGGCGTCGTGATTCTGTTGCAGATAATTTAGCACTTGCTGGCGGTTGGTCGGATCGTAATCCTTGGGAACCGCCGTGAAGCGCACCACGCTGCCATCATGCATGGTGACGGTGGTGGTGCCGCTCTGGCCAATCGTAGCCAGAATCTCAGAAGCCGGCGGAACGAAATCGGCCTCCGTAGTTTTCTGCATGTGCTTTCGAGTATACAGGTAGCTTTTCGTCGATCCGTTGTGATCGTTAAAAGTTACGCAGGGCGAAATTACGTCCACCAGCGCGAAGCCGCGATGCGCGATCGCAGCCTTCAGTATCGGCACCAATTGTTCCTTGTCGCCGGAGAAGCTGCGAGCTACGAAAGTAGCCCCGATGCTGAGCGCGAGCATCGCGGGATCGATCGGCGCCATGCGGTTCGCTTCGCCGCGCTTGCTCTTCGAGCCGACGTCGGCCGACGCCGAGAATTGTCCCTTAGTCAATCCATAGACGCCGTTGTTCTCGATTACGTACAGCATATTTACGTTGCGCCGGATCGCATGGCACAAGTGGCCAAGTCCGATCGAGAGCGAATCGCCGTCGCCTGAAATGCCGATGTAAGTGAGCTCGCGGTTGGCGGCGTTGGCGCCAGTTGCGATGGCGGCCATGCGCCCGTGCGCGGAATTGAAACCGTGAGCGCCGCTGACGAAATAAGTCGGAGTCTTCGACGAGCAGCCGATCCCGCTAAGCTTCGCGATCATGTGCGGCTCGATCGACAGCTCCCACAGCGCACGCGTGATAGCGGCGGTGATCGAATCGTGGCCGCAGCCGGCGCACAGCGTGGACATGGCGCCTTCGTAATCGCGAAGGTTCAGTCCAATCGCGTTGCGATGCAGGCTGGGGTGAACGGCTATCGGTTTGGCAATCGACGGCATGGTGGATTACTCCCAGGAATCGGACGTAACGGTCCGCAAATTCGAATCAGTTTTCGGCGCGACGTTGTGCAACTCCGGCGGGACTTGACTCAGAATCGGCTCCACCACGTGGCGCGCGCTGAGCGGGAACCCGCCGTAGCTGAGCACGGAACGCAGGCGGTCCTTCGGCACCGAAGTTTCGAGCACCAGCAGAGAGCGCAGTTGAGCATCGCGGTTCTGCTCGACAACGAAACAGAAATTGTGGCGCATGATGAATTCTTCGACGCTCGAATCGAAGGGGAAGCCGCGAATACGCATGTAATCGGCCGCGATGCCGCGGGCGGCAAGCAGATCCACAGCCTCGCGTACCGCCGGATCGCAGCCGCCGATCGTGATGATTCCCACCCGCGCCCCCGGCTGCTTTACGATCACCGGCTTGGGAACGAATTTCGCAGCGGCCTGGTGCTTCTTGAGCAGGCGGTCGACTACTTCTTGATACTCGGACGGCGTTTCTGTGTAGCCGCCGTATTTGTTGTGGCCCGATCCGCGGGTGAAGAACGCGCCCTTCGAATGCACGCCGGGCAGCGTCCGCGCCGCTACAAAGTTTTCGTCTTCCGGATGGTAGCGCTGGAATTTAGCCAACTGGCTGACTTGCTCCTGGTTCAACACGCGGCCGCGATCAGGCACGTAGCTGCCGTCCCAGGTGAGCCGCGGCACCACCCAATCGTTCATGCCGATGTCCAGATCGGTCATCAGAAACACCGGAGTCTGAAAACGTTCCGCCAGATCGAACGCTTTAGGAGCGAACTCGAAGCACTCCGCGGGATTCGACGGAAACAGCAGAATATGTTTGGTGTCGCCGTGCGAAGCATAGGCAGCTTCCATGACATCGCCCTGCTGCGTACGTGTCGGCATACCGGTCGACGGGCCCACGCGCTGGACATCGACGATCACAGCCGGAATCTCAGCGTAGTAGGCCAGTCCCAACAGTTCATTCATCAGCGAAATCCCGGGACCTGAAGTCGACGTAAAAGCGCGCGCCCCGTTCCATGACGCCCCGATCACCATGCCGATCGCGCCCAGTTCATCTTCCGCCTGGATAATGCAAAAGTTGTTGTCGCCGGTCTCCGGATCTTTGCGGTACTTCTCGCAGAACTCTTTGAACGCGTCCATGCACGACGTCGAAGGCGTGATGGGATACCACGCTGCCACCGTCGCTCCCGCGTAAACGCACCCGAGCGCCGCGGCCGTGTTGCCGTCGATCAGAATCTTGTCCTCGTTCGCATTCATCTTCTCCAGATGAAACGGCAGCGGACACTGCAAATGTTCTTTGGCGAAATCGTAGCCCAGGCGCAGCGCTTTCGTGTTCGACTCGCGCATCGCCTTCTTGGCGGAGAACTTTTCGTCGAGAAGCTGCTCCACCACGCCCATGTCGACGTCGAGCAGCGCCACCAGCGTGCCCGCGTAAGCGATGTTCTTCATCAGAATGCGCTCGCGCGCTTCCTTGAAGGTCTCATTGCACATCTTCGAGAACGGTACGGCCAGATAATTTACGTCTTCGCGGATCAAGTGCGGATCCAGCGGCCACGTGGAATCGTACAGCAGATAGCCGCCCTCGCGAACCTCTGCGACGTCCTGCGCGTAAGTCTGCGAATTCATCGCCACCATCAGATCGTAATCAAGCGCCCGCGCCGTGTAGCCATCTTTATTGACGCGGATCTCGTACCAGGTAGGCAAGCCCTGAATGTTGGACGGGAAAAGATTCTTGCCGGATACCGGAATCCCCATGCGGAAGATGGCCTGCATCAGCAGGCTGTTGGCGCTGGCCGATCCGGTGCCGTTCACGTTCGCTAGCTTGAGAGCGAAATCGTTCACGCGGGTGCGTAGAAGCTGATGCACGATTCTATCCTTTTTTCTCTATTCTTAATTATCACGCGTGCGACAACTCAGGCTCCGTCACCGCGCTGCCTGCGTAGGCAATCTGTAGTTCAAACTTTTGCATGTCCCAAGCCGCCGTGGGACAGCGCTCGGCGCACAATCCGCAATGGACGCACAGATCTTCGTCCTTCAACATCAGCCGCCCGGTTTGCGGCAGTGCTGTGGAGGCGAAAAGAGCCTGCTCCGGATTCACCGCCGGCGCCGACAACCGCTCGCGAATATCGGTTTCCTCGCCGTCGCGCGTAATCGTGAGGCACAGCAGCGGGCAGATGTCGACGCACGCATCGCACTCGATGCACTTGGCCGCGGTGAACACCGTTTCGACGTCGCAGTTCAGGCAGCGCTGCACTTCGCGCGCGGTCTGCTCGGCGTTGAAACCCAGCTCGACTTCGACGTTCAACTGCTCGAAGCGATGCACCAGATCCACGTGCTTCATCTTCTGGCGCGACGCCGGATTGTAATCGTTGTGATAGCTCCACTCGCTGATCCCCATCTTCTGGCTGATCAGATTCATGTGGTCGGCTGGCCGCTCGGTCACGCTTTGTCCGTAACAATGCGCGTGCATCGAAATGGCCGCCTCGTGCCCGTGCGCCACCGCCCAGATGATGTTCTTCGGCCCCCAAGCCGCATCGCCGCCGAAGAAAACGCCGGGGCGCGAGCACTGCATGGTCTTCTCGTCCACCACCGGCATTTCCCATTTATCGAACTCGATGCCTAGATCGCGCTCGATCCACGGGAACGAATTTTCTTGTCCGATCGCCAGAATCACATCGTCCGCAGGCAGGAAAATCGTTTCGATGACCTTGGATTTAGCAGCCTTCTCGTCCCATTCCAGCCGCTCGAATTCCATGCCCTTCAGAACCCCGTTCTCGATCACGAACCGCTTCGGCGCGTGATTGATAACGATCTCGATGCCTTCTTCCTCGGCGTCTTCAAGCTCCCACGGCGACGCTTTGAAGTACCCGCGCGGCCGCCGCGCCATCACCTTAATATCTTTCCCGCCCAAACGCCGCGAAGAACGGCAGCAATCCATCGCAGTGTTGCCGACGCCGATGATCAAAACCTTTTCGCCGATCGAATCGATGTGGCCGAACGTAATCGACTCCAGCCAGTCGATGCCGATATGAATGCGATCCGTGTCGTGACGCCCGGGGATCTCCAGATCCTTGCCGCGCGGCGCTCCGCTGCCCACAAACACCGCATCGAACCCCTGGCCCAGCAATTCCTTCATGCTGTTGACAGGCGAGTTGTAGCGGATGTCGACGCCCATATCGAGAATCGCGTCCGTCTCGAATTGCAGCACGCTTTCCGGCAGCCGGAACGACGGGATGTTGGTGCGCATCAACCCGCCCGGCTTGTCGTACTTCTCGAAAATCGTGACTTCGTAGCCCAGCGGCATCAAATCATTCGCGACTGTGAGCGACGCCGGTCCGGCTCCCACGCACGCAACACGTTTGCCATTCTTCTGCTCAGGCGCCCGCGGCAGTAAGTCGCTGACGTCGCCCTTCTGATCCGCAGCCACGCGCTTCAAGCGGCAGATCGCCACCGGTTTCGTATCCAGACGCGTGCGCCGGCACGCCGGTTCGCAAGGGCGGTCGCATGTGCGGCCTAGAATCCCGGGAAATACATTGGACTCCCGGTTCAGCATATAGGCGTCCGTAAAGCGCCCTTGCGCGATCAAACGAATGTACTCGGGAACGTTGGTGTGCGCCGGACACGCCCACTGGCAATCGACGACCTTGTGGAAGTAACTCGGGTCGTCCGTGTTGGTAGGTCTCACTCAGCCTCCGATGCAGCGGTACTGGGGTGCAAACGTTATATTGTAACAATTCGCGTGAGGCGAAAAACTGCGCATACTGGCAGGTGGCGATTCCTGTAAGGTGGTAACAGATAAATTCGTATGCCACTCAACCATTACGTTTCTCTCGGAAACAGCGGACTCCGCGTGAGCCCCTTCTGCCTCGGCGCCATGACCTTCGGCGAAGACTGGAGCTTCGGCTCCGGCGAAGCGGAATCGAAACAGGTGCTCGACCGCTATCTCGACCAAGGCGGCAACTTCATCGATACCGCCAATGTCTACACCAAGGGCCACTCCGAAAAAATCATCGGCGATCACATTGGCCGCACTCCCTCGCGCCGCGACCGAGTGGTGATCGCCACCAAGTTTTTCGGCAACATGTATTCCGGCGATCCCAACGGCGGCGGCGCCAGCCGCAAATCGCTGACCGTCCGCGTGCGAGCAATCCCTGCGGCGCTTGCAGACCGATTACATCGATCTTTACTGGATGCATTGTTGGGACCGCTTCACGCCGATCGAAGAAACCATGCGCGCGCTGGACGATCTGGTGGCCGCCGGCAAGGTCCGCTACATCGGCTTCTCCGACACGCCCGCCTGGAAAGTCACGCAGGCGCAGGTGACCGCCAAGATGCGCGGCTGGACTCCCCTGATCGCTCTACAACTCGAATATTCCCTGCTGGAACGCACCATCGAAGGCGAGCTAGTCCCCGCGGCGTTGGAGTTCGGACTAGGAATCACCCCCTGGTCGCCGCTGATGTCCGGAATGCTCACCGGCAAGTACACGCGCGAAAACGCCGCCACAGCAAAGCCCACGCGCGGTGCCTTCGTGAGCCGAGCCTTCACGGAAGAGGCTTTCCGCGTTGTCGATGTCCTGCTGGACGTCGCGAAAAAGTTGGGCACTACGCCCGCCCGCGCGGCGCTGGCCTGGGTGCAATCGCAGCCGGGCGTGGCCTCGACTATCATCGGCGCCCGCACCGTCGAGCAATTGGACGACAACCTGGGCGGCCTGGATGTACATCTTGCGCCCGAGCATCTGAAAGCCCTCGAAGAAGCATCGCGCCCGAAGCTGAACTTCCCTTACGATTTTGTACGCAACGCCGCGGGATTCGGATACAGTGGAGCGACTGTGAACGGGGTGACGGCGCCGCTGAATCCGCTGTCTCCCACCAGTGACGCGGAACGTTATTAAGACCACCAACGGGGAGAATAGACCATGTCTGTCGACGAAGAACTGCAAGAAAACGCGGAAAAAGCCCGCGAGCCGTTTGATCGCAAAGTCGCGCTCACCATGGCGGTGATGGCGGCCGTGATGGCCATCGTATCGGTGGCAGGGCAGGTGCTCACGACGGAAGAGCTGCTCAATCAGCAAAAGGCGTCCGACCAATGGTCGTTCTATCAAGCCAA
Organism: Bryobacterales bacterium; assembly: GCA_963745995.1. Taxonomy (GTDB): domain Bacteria; phylum Acidobacteriota; class Terriglobia; order Bryobacterales; family Bryobacteraceae; genus Palsa-187. The sequence goes on along the minus strand of CAVUZF010000002.1, from coordinate 293,422 downwards.
GGACATCCGCCGCTATGAATCCGATATCGCGCGTGACATGATGGCGGCCCTTTCCGCGGGGCCGGCCGCGATCAATAAGTACGCGGCCAATATGGAGCGCTACGACAAAGATCGCGGCGAAATCCAGGCGGAAGCCAAGAAACTGGAAGAAGAGAGCCACCTGCACGGGGCGCGAGCCTTGCGGGCCCACTTGGGCGAAGTGTTTTTGGAGATCGCGATCGTCCTGGCGTCGCTGGCGATTCTTACCAAGCGCCGCCCCATGTGGCTCGCGTCCATGTTCAGCGGATTGGTGGGGGCCGGAATCGCCGCCACGGCCTTGCTCCTGCATTAACGCTGGCGCTGCCAGCAGCGGCTACAATAATAGTCGGGAATGAATATGACGGGTTCGCGTGCTTGTGCCTGGCTGGTGCTGGCGCTGGGTTGCGGCAGTACGGCGCTCGGGCTCGATCCTAACCACAAGCTCACTCAGTACCTGCATCGCACCTGGCAAACGCAGGCGGGGCTCTCCCAAGCTTCGATCTACGTCGTAACCCAAACCCACGACGGCTATCTGTGGGTGGGAACGCAGAGCGGAATAGTTCGCTTCGACGGAGTGGAATTCAAGCCCGTGCGCGCCCTGCAAGAGAATTCCCTGGGCGAAATATGGGCGCGAGCCATGGTGGAAGATACCGCCGGCCGCCTGTGGATCACCACCAACGATTTCCAGTTGATCCGCATTAGCGGCAACGACGTCAAAGTGTTCACCGAAAAAGACGGCCTGCCTACGCGGGACTTCTCCTGCCTGGTGCCCGGTTCCGAGCGGTGACATGTGGGCGTGCACCGCCACCGGACTGGTTCATATCGCGGGCGGCAGCGTTGAAGTCCACGAATCGTCCGCGCAGATTGTCAACCGCCCCATCATCGGCTGCCGCGCCAGTGACGGCAAGATTTGGATCGCCGGCGGCGAAGTGTTGGCGGCCTGGGATGGCTCCGCATTCACGCGTGTCACGCTCAAATCCGTCAGTGGCAACCGCGAGATGCGCAGCCTGCTGTGCCGCGACGACGGCGTTTGGGTGGGCACCGGCAAGGGATTGGTCCGCTACAACGCGGGAGTTGAAAAGCTTTACACAGAAAAGGACGGCTTGGCGGATGACGTGATTCTGACGCTTGCGCCAGGGCCAGAACGGTTCGGTTTGGGTCGGTACCCGGAACGGCTTCAGCCGCGTGCGCAACGGCTCCATCGATAGCTACGGCTACCGCGATGGCCTCTCGCAAAATACTGTATTCGGAGTTTACGAAGACCGCGAAGGCATCTCTGTGGGTGGCCACCAAGAACGGCCTCAACCAGTTCCTCGACGGCGCCGCCTCGCGCTATGACCGTAGCGAGGGTCTTCCCAACGACAACATGGGCCCTGTGTTCCAGGACCGGTTGCGGCATACTCTGGGCCGGCTCGCTTGACGGCGTTCTGAGCCGCTTCAACGGCAGATCTTTTACGTCGCTTCCGAATTTCCCGCGCGCGCGTATCAATGTTCTGGCCGACGATTCCGCCGGCGACCTGTGGGCGGGAACTAGTCAAGGCGCCATCCACCTCCAGGACGGACAGGTGAAGGAAATTTTCACCACCGCGCAAGGCTTGCCCACCAACCAAATCCGCTCCTTGTTCCGCGACCATGCGGGTAACCTATGGGCCGGCACCGAAAACGGTCCCGCGGTTTTTCAGGGCGGTCGCTTCATCCAGGTGCCTTTTTTGGCGAAAGAGCTGCCGTTCCCCATCGTGGCTATCGGTGAGACCCGCGACGGCGGCATGTTATTCGCGGCCGAGCGCGGAAATGTTTATGCCTTTGCCGAGGGCGGTGTACGCAAGCTCGAAACCCCTCCCGGCGCCCTGCCGCTATTTCAGGACATCAACGCTATCTATACCGATCGCGACGGCATTGTTTGGATGGGTGCGAACGGCGCCGGACTCGGGATGCTGCGTGACGGCAAGCTTACCCGCTTCCTGGTGCGCGACGGTTTATACGACGGCGAAATCTACGGCTTCGTAACCGACGCGCAAGACCGCCTGTGGATGGCTTGCGGCAAAGGCTTCTTCTGGGTGGATCGTAAAGAGTTGCTCAAGTTCGCCGACAAGCGAGTCTCCAAGATTGCCAGTACGCCCTATAGCCCACTCGACGGTTTGCGCACCATCCAGGGAACGCCCGGCGTCGAGCCGGTAGGCGTGCGTACCAAAGACGGCCGCCTGTGGTTTTCCGCCACCGGATGGCTGCTGGTCTTTGCTTCCGATCAAGGCATTCGTCCCGGAACCGTTCCCCCGGTGGTGATCGAAAACATGACCATCGACGGGAAAGATGTGGATCCCGGCAGCGTGAAAACTCTTGGTCCCGGGCCGGGCCAATGTGGCCTTCCAGTACACCGCGCTCACCTATCTCGCCCCCGGGCGCATGAATTTCCGCTACATGCTGGAGGGCTACGATCGCGATTGGACCAACGCCGGCGCGCGCCGTGAAGCCTTCTACACCAACCTGCCGCCCGGAAAGTTCCGCTTCCGGGTGGTGGCGTGCGGCGCCTTTGTCAGTTGCAATGAGACCGGCACGGCGCTCGATTTCGAAGTCGCCCCGCAATTTTATCAGCGGACGTGGTTCATTCCGTTGTGCCTGGTGGTAGCCGCTTTGCTCGCGTGGCTCGCCTACCGCTTCCGCGTGCAGCAGTTACGTGAACAATTCGTGCTGGTGCTCGCCGAGCGCAGCCGTATCGCCCGCGAGTTGCACGACACCCTGATTCAGGGTTTCTCAGGCATCACCATGCAGATGCACGCCTTCACCAATCGCTTGACCGCCAAGGAAGATCGACAGGCGCTCGGTGAGATCATTCGCGACGCGGGTATTTGCCTGCAGGAGACGCGCCGCTCCGTGGCCGGGCTGCGCGGCGGCACCGGTTCCAGTTCGGGTCTGGCCGTGGCTATCTCCGACGCGGCGCGCCAGCTCACACAGGAGCGCGATATCCGCTTAAAATTGAACCTGGACGACCGCCAGCAGGAACTGCCCGCGGAAGTGAAATACAATCTGCTGTGCATCGTGCAGGAGGCTATTACGAATTCGATCAAGCATTCGGGCGCGCGCACCATTGAGGTCACGCTGGCGTGCTCCGCCAACGACCTGCGTCTTTCGGTTCGCGACGACGGCCGCGGCATGGAGCGCAGCGAAGGGAACGGACGGGCAGGGCACTACGGAATGGTCGGCATGAGGGAACGCGCCAGTCAGATTGGCGCGGAGTTGGATTTGTCCAGCGCGCCCGGGCAGGGAACCAAAGTTTCGCTGCGCATGCCCGTGAATCCGCGGACTCCTGTGCCGTCGCATGAGGGAAGGTTGGAGGCAGTGTGATGAGTACGGTTACGCAGACACTTGGAATTCTGTGCGTGGATGATCATCCCTTGGTGCGTAAGGGGATCGCTGCGATCTTGGCGAATGAAACCGACATGAAGCTGGTAGCCGAGGCCGGCAGCGGCCAGGAGGCGGTAAACGCGTTCCGCCAGTTTCATCCGGATATCACGCTGATGGATCTGCGCATGCCCGGCATGGACGGCATTGAAGCCACTAAACAAATTCGCCAGATCGATCCCGAAGCTAAAATCATCGCGCTCACCAGCTACGATGGCGATCAGGAAATCTATCGTGCGCTCGAAGCCGGCGTGCGCGGCTACATCTTGAAAGAGTCGGTGCACACCGAGATCGTGCGCGCCATTCGCGTCGTGCAATCCGGCAAACGCCTGATGCCGCCCGAAGTCGCCGAACGCCTGAGCGAGCACTTCCCGCAAGTGGCGCTCACCCCGCGCGAAATCGAAGTCCTGCAATACGTAGCCAAAGGTTTCGGAAACAAAGAAATCGGAGTCCGCTTAGGCACCGCCGCCGGTACCGTGAAGATGCACCTGCAAAACATCCTGTCGAAGCTAGGCGCCTCCGACCGCACCCACGCCGTGACGCTAGCCATCCGCCGCGGCATCATTCACATCGAATAGTAGGGCGGACGTCCCCGTCCACGCCGGACCTCCGGTCCGGCTCTAGCCCGCCTAGCTCAAGCCTCCGGCAAAAGAATAATCAGTTCCAGTTGCGGATTCGGGAAATCCCCCGGCACATACGCCGCCAAATTGCGCGCCCGCGTAACCGCCTCCCACGCCACACCCGTCTGGCTGACACTGAAATACTGATAATTCAACTTCACCGGAATCGCGCTAGGCGGACGCGCCGAATGCGTCAGCGGCACCCCTGGCAAAGCCTGCCGCACCAGATGCTCGATGTGATTCGCCGAACACACCTTGACCAGATACGGAGCCTTGCCGATCAATTCCGCCTCGTTCATCTCCGCTCGCACCGCCAGATACATTTTGGTGTTGCGCAGATATTTGTCGTCCGCCAGCGCCGTAGCGTAGATCGAAGATTGCGTCAACTTCAGCGGCAGCGACACAAAATTGCTGGGCACCACGGTATCCAGCAGCAGGCGGATCTTTTCGTCCAGATCCTCGAAGCAAAAACTCAGCTCGTCATGCTCGTACTTAGGCAAATCGCGCGGATGTATGGTGCTCGAGAAGGTGGTCAAGCTCCCCGCCAACGACAGCATGGTTTCATACAACTCCACCGGATGCCCGCGCCGCATTTCGAACAAATGTTGCAGCAGCGGAAAGTGCGAATTGATGGTGTACAGCAGCCAAAAATTGGCGATGTCCGAGGTCCCGAAATCCGCCAGACTCAAGTTCTTCTGGCGCCGCGTCCCGGCGAGTTGGCTGCTCTTAGCAGCCAGAATTTCCACCAGCCGCCGCAGAATCGACACCAGGAAATCGCTAGCCGTAATATCCAGCAGCGGCGGAACGAACTTCGGATCCAACTGATATAAGCCCGGCCGCCGTCCGTTCAATGCGCGCCACCCGCAGCACCGACGAATGCTCCTGCGATTCGCCTTCCACCAGAATCCTAAAATTCTTGCGCGCCACCTGCACCGGACGCTCGCCCAATCCCGAGTTCTCATCGCGCAGCATCGCGATCTCCGACAAGTAGCGCGTGTCCGCCTTGGTCTGCGGCATCGACACGTTCAGCCCGCGATCGCGAAAATGAGGAATCGCCAGAAACACGTCCAGCGTCTTTTGATCGGCATCGAAACAATCCGCCAGCGGTTTGGGCGACGGCGCCGCATCGGCATCCGGAATATCGAACAGCAGCCCGTCCGGGAAAATCCCCGCCGCATCCGCGATCGCCAGGTAGCCCGACGCCAAAGCCTCCTGATTCACTTGCAGCCGCCGAAAGCCCCAAGGCGCGAAACTCAACCCGTCCAACTGAAACTTGAGCGAATTTTCGAGGAAACGATCCTGCGTCTGCAGGTACTGCGGGCTCAGCAGCGTGCCCTTCATCCAGATGACCGGCTGTAAGCGCTTCATGCGAAGTTTAACGATACCATTACACCAACACCAACGCCTGTTGCTGGATTCCACTGGGCCCCGGACGTGAACTCCACCGCCAGACCAGGCTTGTCGCCCTCCACCACAAAGCGCGAGATCAGTCCAAAGAATCCGGCGGCTTCCCCCGCCGTCATCGCGGGAACCACGGCGCGCAGCACTCGCGGATCCCAGAAACGGAAAGTAACCGCCTGCCCGTTTCGATTGTGCAGTGTGACGAAAGTCCGCCAATGCCACAGCGCATTTTCGAATTCGAGTGACGCTGAGAAATAGAAGCCCCACCCGTGATTCCATCCGTCCTTCACCAGCACATCCAGTAGCCGCGACCGCCCCGGCACCAAAACCAGATACGGCGATGCCGGATTCTCATCGTCAACCCGCGCGTATTTTTCGCCGGAAGCGTCGAGGAACGCGGGAATGCGCGCATCGCGGATTGCATCCAGCACCGCGTACACCGCTTCGCCTTCGCGATAAAGCGTATTCAGCAAGTACCGATTGCCCGCGCGAAAAGCCCGGCCATGTCGGCGAATCGTCCGGCATCGGCGTGGGACCGGTGCTCTCCACGGCGCCGAACTCAGGCAGCGTGAGCGTGCGCGCCGCCGGAGGACGTACCGGATGCGGAGCGTTGCCCGATAAATCGATGCGTACATTAAAAGTGCTCCCCCCAGCCGCCACCGAATCGCCGTCCTTGACGATATGCTCCGTCACCCGGTCGCCGTTCACGAAAGTGCCGTTGCTCGAACCCAGGTCGCGAATGGTGCACTGCTTGCCATCGCACTCAATCGCGAAGTGCTGGCCCGAAAGATAGGAATCCTCACCCAGCGCGTAATCGGACTTGGCCGTGCGCCCCACCCGCAAAATCGTACCCGCGCCCACTTGAATCTTGCGCCCCGTGGCCGGCCCCGCCGTGGCTTCCAGAATCACCAGCATTGTGTTCTTAGCCCCCGATTATGACCGTGAAACAACCCAGTACGATGACGCCGCCGTGCGCCGTGCTGTCTCCCATCCTTGCTGCTGGCAAATATTCAATCAATACCGTCGACGATCCCATCACGATAATATCTGGCGGACCCACGCAGGTGGCCAGATCGGTGATGCGCGCGGCTGGCAAGAAGCCGATCAGTACCGTAGTCGCGCACGGCGGCAGGATAGGCCCGCCCACATGCGGAACGAGTACCGTCACCATCGGGCAAACATGCATGTCGGTAACGCGTGCGGCCGGCGGCATTAGATTCCCAATCCTTTCATGCCCTGCGACATGTTTTGCGACGCCTGATTCACGGAGCTGCCCGCCTGCGTATAAGCACTGCTGGCCGTGTTCCCCACAGTCTGCGCGGCCTGCTGCGAAGCCTGCCCCACTTGATTCTGCACCTGCTGCGCCGCCTGTTGCGACATCTGCCCCGCCTGCTGCGCCTGCGACGTCGCCTGCTGCGTGGCCTGATTCACTTGCTGAGTTGCCTGATTGGCGGCTTGCCCCACCTGCTGTCCCGCCGCTTGCGTCGCCTGCTGCATCTGCTGCTGCGTCTGCTGCTCCATTTGCTGCGCCTGTTGTCCCGCTTGCTGCGCCGCCTGTTGAGCCTGCGCCGCAGTTTGCTGCGCCGCTTGTTGCGCCTGCTGCGCCGCCTGCTGCGCTTGCCCAGCGGCATCGGCAATCTGTTGCTGCCCCTGCGCAGCCGCTTGCGAAGCCGTTTGCCCCAACTGATTCGCAGCCGCCTGCGCCTGATTCGCCGCCCCTTGCGCTGTCTGCTGCGCCTGGTTAGCCGCCTGGCTCAGTTGTTGCGACGCTTGATTCAACGCCTGCTGACCCGCTTGCTGCGCCTGATTCGCCAACGCCTGCGCCTGATTCGCCGCGCCCTGCAATTGTTGCTGCGCCTGCTGCTCCATCGCCTGCGCCTGATTCAGCATCTGCTGGCCTTGCTGCAGCGCTTGATTCAAGGCCTGTTGACCGGCCGCCGCGGCCTGCTGCGCCGCCGCTTGCGCCTGCTGCGCCGCTGCCTGCAATTGTTGTTGCGCCGCCTGTGCCGCCTGCGCCGCTTGCGCCTCGGCTTGCGAGACTGCGGTGCTCGCCTGATTCACCGCCTGCTGCACGCCCGTCCGCACCGCGTTCATCCCCGTATTCACCATGTTCTGCGCCTGGTCCGCCGCATTCGCAACCGACTTCTGCGCCTGCGCTACAGCCGAGTTGATTTGCCCCAACACCTGCTGCGCTCCCGCCGCCGTGGCCTGTCCCGTTTGTTCGGCAGCCCCCACCGCCTGCGCAGCCGCTTGCGAAACCGCTCCGAACGCCTGTTGGCCCACGCTCTGCACCAGATTGGTAGCCATCGAAGTCGCTTGCTGCGCCTGCTGCTGCACCTGCTGCGCAACACTCGAAGCCGCCGCCGCCGCTGCCGAGGAAGCTTCCGGGCTCTTCATTCCCTCCAGCTTCTTCTCGCCCGGAGACGTCGGTGAAGTGGGCGACGACCCGCATCCGCTCAAATTCGCCGCGCCGCTATTAATGAAAACCAGATTCCCTTGAATGAACACGCCCATCGGATTGATATCGATCGAGCCGCCCGACGACTTGATCGTCAACCCCACCCCCGCCTCGATCACCGCCGTCATCCCTGCCTTCAGATGGATCATCATTCCCGCGTCCATGGCGTAGTTCATGCCGGTTTTATCGTACGTGTTCATGCCCACTTGACGGCTGTAGCTCATGCCCACTTTTTCATTTTGATTCTGACTCGCCGTCAAATGCAGATCGCCATCCGCCTGTAGCTGCTCCTCGCCGGCGACATAGTGCTTGCGCGCGCCTTCCACCGTCACCGTCTCATTGTTTTTGACGTTCTCCGTCCGGTCATGTTCCACTTTGATCGATTCATCGTGGCCCACAATCACCGTGCGGTCGTTTTCCACCTCCAGCAGTTGATCCTTCTCCGCATGCGTGCGGATCAACTCGCTGCCCTTGAGATCCTCAAACATGATCTCGTTATAGTTCGCTGACCCGCCGCCCTTCGAACTGCGCGATTTTATACCGCTCTGCGTCTTATTCGCCGGCAGATCGTAAGGCGGCATCATGTCCGCGTTATAAACGCTTCCCGTGACCAGCGGCCTGTCCGGATCGCCTTCCAGAAATCCGACAATCACTTCCTGCCCAATCCTCGGAATGTGGATCGAGCCCCATTTCTGCCCCGCCCACGACGTCGCCACCCGCAGCCAGCATGACGAATCCGCGTCGTTCTTGCCCTCGCGGTCCCAGTGAAACTGCACCTTCACGCGTCCGTATTTATCGGTGAAAATCTCCTCCCCCGGAGGCCCCACCACCAGCGCGCTCTGCGGACCGGAAACAAGCGGACGTCGCGTAATCCGCGGCGGCAAAAACTTCAACGCATAAGGAATGCAGTCGAACGAGTTCCCGTAATGGTCTTCGCCGTCGTCTTCTTCTTCTTTTTCTTCTTTCTCGCCGTCGGAGTGAAACCCGCCTTCGCTCGCCTCATGGCTCACCGCGGTCACCACATATTGCCCATCCGCATTGAAGTGACGCTGCAGCGTGAACTTATGTCCCGGCGTCATCTGCCAGTGATTGCTTTCGCCGTGAATCAGGATGGCTAGTGGTCTCCTCTTGCTGCATGCGGATGCCGGTCGTGCGTTTGTTATCGTCGAAAATCTTCTGCAGATCCGCAGCCTTCTCTCCGCCCGACCTGTCGATCCCATCGAAGCGCTGCGCATATCGCCCCGGATTTTCGTAGACCTCCATCTCTTCATTGCCGCTGAGCTTCAGCTTATGCGTGATTTTCCCCGCCTGTACCGAATCCATCACGATCTGCTCAGCGTCCAGTTTTTTATGCGGAAGCTGGAAATGGTGATCCCACAGCGTGTATTTACCGGAACCCCAATACTGCTCCTTGGTCCACAAAGAAATGCGTTCTTCGTCGCGCTCGCCGCCCTCCGCCGCGTCGAAAATGACCTGCGACCCTCCCGGAATATCCGGATGCGACTGCGGCGTATTCGCCAGCACCATCTTATGCGCGCCCTTGGTGAACTTGAAGAAGTAATAAATGCCTTCTTCCTCCATCAGCCGTGACGCGAAGTCCAGATCGCTTTCCTGGTACTGCACCACGTATTCGCGCGGCTCGAACGTCCCTTGGATCTCATAAGTCACATCGAAGCCGGTAAACAATTTCTTCAGCAGATCCGGAATGTTCATGTGCTGAAAAATCCGGCTGCGAATGATGCAGGAAAGCTTCCAGATCTCCGGCGCCACCGTCATTGAATAAGTCGTGAGCCGCTGATCGCGCGCCCCCTGGCCCAATTCGACCACGATGCCGCTGAAATGACGCGGCGTCTGCCCCGGACCCGCACCCTCGATGCCGAAGCTCACCTTCTGGCCGATCAGCTTGTCGAAGTCGACGCTGGTAGTATTCTCGGCCTCCAGATCCAGCTCGAAACTGAATAGCCTGCTGATGGCCTCATCGCCCTCGAAACTGCGCAGCAGCAGCTTGTCATCGCCCAGCGGCGTCGTGAGGTACAGATACCGGTTCGCTTCAAGGAAGGCCATGACAGTCCCTACAAGGTCTTACGCGTAAACGAACGCCGAATCGGGTCCCACGCTCACCTGAATCGCCGAAAGCTTCTGCCCCTCGGCCATTCCGGACAGAATCCGCCGCGAAACCTGCGGCAGCAGCGTATTGGTCAGAATATTGTCCACGTTGCGCGCTCCGCTCTCCACTTCCGTACAGCGCCGCGCCACTTCATCCACCAGCGCGTCCGTGTAGTTCAGGGCGATCTTATGGTTCTCCATTAGCCGCCGCTGAATCTTGCCCAGCTTCAGCGTGATAATCTTCTTCAGCGCCTCGTCGCGAATCGGGAAGTACGGAATGATCACCATGCGCCCCAAAAACGCCGGTTTGAAGATTTTGTCGAGTTCCGGTTTCAACGCTTTCACCAGCCCGTCAGCGCTAGGCATGGTCTCCGGATCCGCCGCCAGCTTCATCAGCGTATCGGTTCCCGCATTGGACGTCAAAATGATGATCGTATTCTTGAAGTCGATTTCACGCCCCTCGCCGTCTTCCATTTTGCCCTTATCGAATACCTGGAAGAACAACTCCAGCACGTCCGGGTGCGCCTTCTCGACCTCATCCAGCAGCACCACCGAGTAAGGGCTGCCGCCGCACCGCTTCCGTCAACACGCCACCCTCGCCGTAGCCGACATATCCCGGAGGCGAGCCCTTCAGCGTCGATACCGTATGCGCTTCCTGAAACTCGCTCATGTTGATCGTTATCAGATTGCGTTCTCCGCCATACATCAAATCCGCCAGCGTCAGCGCCGTCTCGGTCTTGCCGACCCCGCTCGGACCCACCAGCATGAAAACCCCGATCGGCTTGCTCGGATCTTCCAGACTCGCCTTCGATGTGCGGATGCGCTCCGAGATCTGCTCCAACGCGTGCCCCTGTCCGATCACACGCCCGCCCAGCACCCCCTCGAGCGTCAGCACCGTGGCAATTTCATCCTTCAACATCTTGCCCGCCGGAATGCCCGTCCAGGCGGAAATCACTTCGCTAATCGTCTGCCCATCCACGCACACTCGCATCAACGGATTCTCGCCTTGCAGCGCCACCAACTCGGCCGTCAGCGTGTCTAATTCTTTGCGCTGCTTCTCGCGCTCGCCGCCTGGAGTCCCCGGTTCTTCCAGCTTCGCCCGGATATCGCGCAGTTTCAGAACCAGATCCCGTTCTTTTCTGAAGCGCTCGTTCAAGGCCTTCAAACGCGCCTCCGCGTCAGCCTTGCGCTTACCGATCGCCTCCAGCCGCTCCGCGTGATCCGCGCCCGTCGAAACCTCGCGCTCCAGAACCCGCGTCTGCACCGCCAGATCGTCAATCTCGCGCGTGGCATCTTCAATCGCCGCCGGAATCGAGTTCTGCCCTAACGCCAGCCGCGCGCAAGCCGTGTCGAGCACGCTCACCGCCTTGTCCGGCAATTGCCTCCCGGCCAGAAACCGCTGCGACAATCGCACCGCCGCCGCGACACCCTCATCCAAAATGCGCACGTTGTGATGCTTTTCAAGCGACCCCACGATCCCGCGCATCATCACCATGCAGACGTGTTCGTCGGGCTCTTCCACTTTGACCACCTGGAAACGCCGCGCCAACGCCGGATCTTTTTCGAAATACTTCTTATATTCGCTCCACGTAGTCGCCGCGATGGTCCGCAATTCTCCCCGCGCCAGCGCCGGCTTCAGCAAATTCGCAGCGTCATTCTGCCCCGCCTGCCCCCCCGCGCCAATCATCGTATGCGCCTCGTCGATGAAGAGAATAATCGGCGTCGGCGAAGCCTTCACCTCCTCGATCAATCCCTTCAGCCGATTCTCAAACTCACCTTTTATGCCCGCGCCCGCCTGCAGTAACGCCAAATCCAGCGTCCGTACATCCACGTTCTTCAGTGGCGGCGGAACATCCCCCTGCGCGATCCTCAGCGCGAAGCCTTCCACGACGGCCGTCTTGCCCACGCCCGCCTCACCCGTTAAAATCGGATTGTTCTGCCGGCGGCGCATCAGAATATCGATCACTTGCCGGATCTCCGCATCGCGCCCCAGCACCGGGTCGATCTTCCCCTTGCGAGCATTCCCCGTCAGATCCACCGTGAACTGATCCAGGTTCGGAGTCTTCCCCCCCGCCCGCGGCGCCGCCGCCCCATCGCCTGACGGAGTCTCCGCTGCCGCCTGCGCGTCCGTGTCTTCTTGCGTCCCCGCGACAATCGCCGCGAAATCCTTGCGCAACAACTCCGGCTGGATCTTCTGCAATTCTTTGCCGATATCGCGAGCAATTCGCGCCAGCTCCGTGTTCTCCAACAGAGCCAACAACGCATGCCCGCTGCGAATCTGCGTCGCGCCGAAATCGATCGAGCCTGTCGTCCAGCCCTCCGTCAGCATCTTCAACACCGACGGACTAATCGCCGGCGTACGCGCATTCCCACTCTTCAGCTTGTCGAGGCTCCGCTCCAGCTCTTTTTGCAGGCGCGAAGTGTCCACGCTGAACTGATGAAAAATCTTGACCGCATCGCTGCCGCCCGCATCCAGCAGCTTCAGCAGGAAGTGCTCTACCTCGACGTCATAGTGCGTGCGCGATAAGCACAAGCCCGCCGCTCCCTCTAACGCTCCCCGCGTATTATCGTTCAGCTTCCCAATCAAGCTTTTTAAATTGACGCTCATATGTCCCGTCCTCTTGCTTTATCCGCGTAGAATTGTATCATTCGCATCCTGCCGCAGCGGCCTGGTTTTGGCCCATGAAGTCCACCCCAACCGCGGCGCGACCGAGTCTTCCAGCCCCAGTTCACAGGCTGGCACTTCCTCTTTTCTTAAAATCAATTGAATCTCAAAATCGATCTCCCCGCGCGACACGAACTTCGCCAGCGAGCGGACCGAGTCGTAAGCGGTACCCGACGGCAGAAAGTCCAGATACTGCGTCAGCCCCAGCGGACCCAGCTTCACCCGCACGCCCGCCTGCTGATTCCAAATCTCATCCCCCACAATGGCCCCGCCGCCCAACTGTTCCGAAACACCCAACCCCCGATCGAAGCGGCACAAGTCCGAATCCCGCAATCCCTGCCAGGCCCCGACAAACTGCTCCACTTCCACCGGGATCTCAAAATAATCCGCGAGAACCCGCTCCAGAGCCGCCGCCGACCGCGTATGCATCGACAATAGCCCCGCATAGAACAGCAGGGAATCGTCACGCACCCCCACCCGGTTCTCCAGACGCTTGCTGCCGATCCCAATCAGATCCATCAAGTGATGCGAAAAACGGTCGCGCTCCCCGCGCTCATAAGCGATCGCGAAGCGATACTTCTCCCACGCCTGATAGAACAGCGACACCATGCGATGGTTGAAAACATCGAAAAAGTTAAGCATCGACCGGTCTTTTTGCCGCAGCCGCTCGACAATCAACTCGGTGTAGTACAGAGGAAGCACGCCCGACGGCCCCGTCAGCCCCATGAAGTTGATGATGACGCACGGCGCGGCACTGCCATCCGCCCAGTCAATATTCTGAATCTGGCTCGCCGGGAAGGGAAACGACGCGTGCGCCGAGAACCGCACCACTTCCTTGCTGGGACTGACAAAACGCCCCACCGGCGCCCGGTTCGGGTACAGCCGCTCCAGCAACCGCACCGCCTGGAAGAATTGAAATTCCTGCGGCGTCTTGCGCAGCAGGGCCTCGATGGCACTATAGCGATTTGCAACGGCGGGCGTCACAGCAGAATCACCTGTCCCGCGCGCGGCGGCCATTCTTTCAGGATTTCTTTTCTCTGCCGTGTGCGCGCTACCAGTTGGCTGAAGCTGTTGAGCGAAACGTACTCGCCCAAAAAGCGCTCGACCACACTAGCAAATAGAAACACGCCCCCGCCCACAAACTGATCCTCGTCGAATTCCATCTCGACCCGCGTGCCCCGTGCGAAGGTCACGCCGTTCTCTGACACCAACCTCGCGAAGTGCCGCCCGCTCGTAACGCTGGCGATACCGTCAATCTGTTTTTCCGAATACGCCGAGCCCGTGAAGTTATACAGCTTCAAGATCTCCTGAAACGCCTCACGCCCGTCCTCCACCAGCGACAAGTAATTCAGCGACAAATGCGAAATCAGGCGCCACAGCGCCGCTTTCCCGCTAGGAGGCCGCACGGAATTCGTAGGCTTACGCAACGCCACAATGCGCTTGATCGCGGTTCCGCCCAGCAGATCGAAATCGCCCGCCTCATTGCCGAATGGCAGCCGGGCCGGCAAATCGCGATTGGTGCACGTGATCCGCAGCGTCAGCGTGTCCACATCCGGCATTAGCGGCCGCGCCGACAGATCCACCAAAGAAATCGATACTTCCGTGCCTTCGTCGCCCATCTTCCCGGAAGGACGCCGGTGCGCGAGCCAGAAGGTCTGCTGCTTATCGCGCAGCGTAGCGTGACGATAAGAATAGAACGGCTCAAAGTTGAGCACCTCGTTCGACTGCGGATGAATGCTCAAAACTTCATTCACCGAAAAGACTTCAGTAGCCAGCGGACGCCGGATGTCGGGGATCACCGGATACTCGTACCGGCGCTGATCCAACAATATCGGCTCCGCGGTCTGGGAAAACAAATTCACGATCGGTGTTGTATTGATGCGGAAGGTCTTCGCCGAAACCCCCAGCTCCAGAATCTGCCGCCGCTCGCTCAACTCAAATGGCGAAAACAAGAACACCAGCTCGAAGCGATTCTTGAACCCCAGCGGCCACGCCTCGCGCAGCCCAGTCACGTCGAAGAAGAACAACTTTTCGGGAAACGTGAAATATTCCTGCAACAAACGATACCCGGGAAAACTGCGTCGGGGGTAGGGAAGCATCGACTCCCGCTCGTCGAATCCCGCCGGCCTCAGATTCTCCGGCCGCAGCGCCACCGGCCGCACCCGAGAGTTCGGCGTCGTATCTCGCACCAGAATCTGCACCGTGTTCGCGCACAGCAGTTCGTAAAGTGTGTGCGCCACGTTGGCATCCGCGGCGATGTGCAGCCGCAAAGTATCCAGATCCATCTGCGCCAGCTGCGCATCCGCCGGTCCCTCAAACGAAATCCGAATCGCCGAAGCCGCCTCCGCGTTTTTCACCGCCGGCGATAGCCGGTCCGGCGAAGTCCAGTCCCCACGCCGTGATCCGCAAAGGCCACACCGTAGTCTCGAAACAAGTCTGAAACTGGCACGGCACTCCGCCCACCGGCTTCGAATTCAGAATCGAACCGCGCGCCACTTTTGCGGCGAAGCCGCACCGCCCTGGTCCACATCCAGATGCATCTCGACGATCGACATCGATGGAATCGGCCGTATGTAGTGCGGATAGAGAATGCTGAGCAGTGCCTCCGTGATCTCCGGAAACTCATCGTCGATCTTTAGATGCACCCGCGCCGCGAGAAACGAAAACCCTTCCAGCAGCCGCTCCACATGCGGATCGGCGCTTTCTTTTTCGGTGTCCAGCACCAGTCGGCTGGCGATCTTGGGATATTTCTCGGCGAACTCCGCGCCCAGTTGGCGCAGGTAATTCAGCTCGCGTTCGTAATACAGCAGCAGATCGTCACGCACTGCGCTCGCCCCGGATCTGGTATTCGCCGCTCGAAAGTTGCAGCGTGGTGTCGAAGGACACCTGCTCGGGCGACGGGTCCATCTGCAGCATGCCTTCGATCTGGAAATGCACCACGCGCGAAGCATTTCCTGGAGCGTCCACCAGCGTCACCCGCACTTCTTTCAAGCGTGGTTCGAAGATGGCGACGGTTTTTTCCAGTTCCACCAGCAAGTGCCCGCGATCGCGCGGAGAATTAAGACTTAACGCCGAGAAGTCCGGCAGCCCGTAGTTGAAGAGCGAATGCGAAACCTCCGCCAGCGAGTCCCCCGCAGCGTCCGGAGTGCGCCGTGTATTTAACAGCCATTCCAGATCGCGCCGCAGCGACGCCTTCAATTGCCGGATGCTCTGCGCGCGGGTAGTATGCGGATCGGATTCCACCCGCGGATCGCGGTCGATCAAGCGGTCGATCAACGATGGCGTAACGGTGAGATCGGAATCCGCTTTCGCCATGGTTTAACGCGCGCACTCCAAAGCCTGCACCGGATCCAGGCGCGAGATCTGCGCATAGAGTTTTTGCTTGACTGCCGGGTCCCCATCCATTTTGCTGAGGCACTTGTACAGCATGGCCAGCGGATGCGCCACCGCGTCGGACGCCTCCCACTCCTCAAGCCTATGCGCCTCAATCGACCGCACCAGCTCTTCCAGAATCGGCTGCGCCAACGCCTCGTGGCTGGTCATCATGCAGATCTGCGCCAGTTGCAATTTTCGCTGGAACCGCGCCCGTCCCGATTGCTGCCGCGCAATGTCTTCCGACAACATCTGAATTGCATCCGCGGCGCGCCCGGATCGCGCCGCCTCGACCGCCAGTGTAAACGTGTCCGGCGGCGTAGGCTCCCCAGGCTCCGCACTCTCTTCGCCGGCTGGCTCATCGAAGGACGGTGCGGACACTTCCGCCGGCGCACTGCCATTTGCCACCTGCACTACATCGCGAATCCACGCCTGCGTCTCCGCATTGGCCGTCGCCGTGTCGTCCATCAATGTCAAATGCGGCAAGCTAGGCACGTCCGCCAGCAGCGCCCGCAATTCACTGATCACGGCTTTCGAAATGTTGTAGTAACCCCATTCCTCCGCCGCCCGCACCACGTAGCGCTGCAGATCCAGCCACCCCCGCCCGCACGGTTCCGCCATCGCGGTTTCCGCCGCTTCCAGCACCTCGCCCCAATTCGCTTCGAGCGATAACCGCTTGATGTTCTGCCGGACTTCCGATGACGGCGGCACCAGCGCCGTCGGATCGGGCGACTCGCCATATCCGCGCACCTCGCCCCAACGGTACCCGCGCAGCAATAGATAAGGTCCCGGGTTCGACGGATCTTGCTGCCGCAGGAAGCGCGCCACTGCGGCCAGCCGCGCCGTCACGTCATCCAGATCCTGTGGCTCCACTCCCGCAACTAGCTTCTTTTTCCGTGCTGGCGCCGCCGCGCCGCCGTCGCTTCCGCTAACTTCGGCAACTTCCGGTTCCGCTTCGGCTTCCTCAGGCTCGGGCCGCCGCCCTTCCTGATCCAGGCGCTTTTGCAGAATCTGGTTCGCCGCGTTACGAACCTCTTCGAGCGCCGTTTTCAGAGGCGTAAAACTAGGCGCATAATTGCCGAACTTCTCATCGCACAGCGTGCGCAGGGAATCGATCGATTCCAAACTGCCGTCCATCGCCGCGACCCACGCTTCATATTGCGCCGTGGACGTCCCCGCCGAATCCTTCTCAAACTCTTCTAGCGTGACCTTGCCGTCGGCAATTGCCGCCTCGCGCGCCTCGCGCTTCTGGTCGCTCTGCGCCGCGTCTTCCTCAGAGCCCACTGAGCGCGATTCCTTGAACTTGTAATAACTGAATCCGCCGCGCGTCAAGGGCGCCTTGCGCACCGGATCGTCGAGCCGCGTTCCCACCCATTCGAGCGGAGCACTGCGCAGTTCCAGGTCGCCGTCCTCGACTTCCGGATACAGCGTGTCCCAGAAATTTTCTATCAACTTGCGCAACAGTCCCAGGCTTTGCTGCAATCCCGAGAAACCTTCTTGATGCAGGTACGCCTCGGTGAGCCATGCAGCCAACTGCAAATCTT
Source organism: Bryobacterales bacterium (assembly GCA_963745995.1). Lineage (GTDB taxonomy): Bacteria > Acidobacteriota > Terriglobia > Bryobacterales > Bryobacteraceae > Palsa-187. The sequence continues at coordinate 275,839 of CAVUZF010000002.1, read as the reverse complement.
TCGATTGCGTTGCCAGCGTCTCGCCGGCCAGCTTGATCACCAGTTTGTAGTCGGCGACTTTACGCTCGCGCTGCCACTCGCCCTGCGGGGCGTCGTCCTCCTGCCGGCGCGCTTCCTTGATCTTGTCGTAGACCGGAGCGTAGCGGAGATTAGTGCCGCTCGGGCTGTCTCCGGGGATCGGGTTAAGTAGATCGTCGCGCAGAGGCATGGCGTGGCATCACGAAGCGGCTTGCGCTGCGGGCATGAACTCGATCTTGCGAATCTCCAGAATCGGCACTTCCTCGCCATCGACGTCGAAGACCCGTTGTCCGAACGGCACCGCTTGCCCGTCCACCTCAGCCCATTCCGTGGCGCGTCCCAGCCGGATCGTGTCGTCGCTGCGCTTGGCCGAAAACGGAGCCAGCACCGGCAGCAGCACTTCGCCCAGTTCCATTCCCTTGAAAGCCGGCCCGGTGCGCACCAGCGCCGGAAGCCACAGCAAATCGCGCAGACGTTTTGGAGCTTCCGTCTCGATCGCTTCCACATGGGCCAGCGGAATCCACAAATAAGCGCCCGCCGCGTATACTTCCAGACGCGCGCCTACCCGTGGATCGGCATCCTCAAAGGATTCGAAAAGTTTTCCGTTCAGCGTTCCGCCGCGATCGTTCGCAATCGCGGGAACGGACGGGTAATCTTTTTTCAGAAAAGTCTCCGCCCGCAGCCTCTCGGCGTGCAGCGCGGAGAAGTACAGCATCGCCCCCATCTTCGCGTCGGGCGTCGCATCCGCCAATAGATTCAAGTGCTTCTCGGCGCGATCGTACTCGCCCTGGAAACACAAAAGCTCAAATAAAAAAGTGCGGCGCCGGACGTCGGTCGGGTTATCCCTGACCTCGACGCCCAGCGCCTGCACCGCTTCATTGAGTTTTCCGGCTCGAAATAGCTCCTGAGCAGCCATTGAAAGGGTACTAGACCTTTTTGTTGGCCCCCACGTCGTAGCCCGCCTGCGTCGCCCCGCCCAGCGTACCGTCGGGCTTTCTGCTCCTTGTACTCGACTTCGATCTTAGTGAAGTTCAGCGTGAACTGATTCAGTGGGAAGCCCGTCGCCGCCGCTGTGCCCAGCTGGTGTGATAAGAAGAGATCAGCAGGTCGCTGAAGGTCCACTTGAGGTACTCCTGCTGGTCCTTCCCGGCCCTGCGGCAGACCAGTACGGCTTTCTTGATGTGCTCGCCGTTCGCACACGCCAGAAACAGTTTTGGAGTACGCCTTGCTCAAATACTTCGAAGTGAACTGCGGGTCTCCCATGTTGACCTTGCCGCCGCCGCTGCCGCCGCCGGCGTGAGAGGTGCCCACCTGCTGCTCACCCCATGAAAAGGACTCGATATCGATTTCGTTCTTATGTTTCGCGTCCTTGCTCTCACCGTCGATACCATCTATCTTCAAAAAATAATCAACTGCCATTGAATGTGTCTCCTCCTGTTTCATTCTCGCGTTAAACATCAAGAATCGGGATCAGTTACTTACGGGCGCTGGCCGGCAATTCGGCTACCAAGCGCAGTGAAACCGACAACTCATCCAGCTGGAAATGCGGCCGCAGGAACGCCGTGGCGCGATACACGCCAGGCTTGCCGGGAACCTCAGAGACTTCGATCGGCAGCGTCGCGCAAGCGGCCTCTGCGCCTTATACGTGGGAGAAGCGTTATCGTCGGGCGTGACGTAGTTCTGGATCCACTGGTTCAGCCAGCGCTCGCAATCGCTGCGCGACATGAAGCTGCCCAGCTTGTCGCGCATCATCGCTTTCAGATAGTGCGCGAAGCGCGACACCGCGAAAATATACGGCAGTTGCGTCGACAGCCGCGCGTTCGCATTGGCCGCATCTTTGTCGTACAGCTTGGCCTTCTGGCTGCTCTGCACGCTGAAAAAAGCCGCGTAGTCGGTGCCTTTGCAGTGCACCAGCGGAATGAATCCCTGATCCGCCAGTTCCTTTTCGCGGCGGTCCGTGATCGGGACTTCCGTCGGGCACTTCATCGCCACGTCGCCTTCGTCGGTATAGAAGTTGTGTACCGGCAGCCCTTCCACCAGTCCACCGCCTTCCACGCCGCGAATCGCCGCGCACCAGCCATACAGCGCGAAAGCGTTGGTCAGGCGCGCGCCCAGCGAATACGCCGCGTTGGTCCACAAGATACTTCGAATGGTCCGTGCCGTCCACGTTTTCTTCGTAATGGAAGGTGTCGACGGATTTGGTGTCTTTGCCGTAAGGCAGCCGGCCCAGCACGCGCGGGCAGGTCAGCCCTACGTAGCGCGAATCCTCGCTGGCGCGGAAAGATTTCCACTTCGCGTACTCCGTGGTGTCGAACACCTTCGACAAATCGCGCGGCGCATCCAGCTGCGCATAGCTTTCCAGATTGAAAAACTCCGGGCTGGCCGCCGATCAAAAACGGGCGCGTGCGCCGACGCCGCGGTCTGCGCGATCCGCTCCAGCAGTTCCATATCCTCGGGCCCTTTTCCAAACTCATAGTCGCCGATGAGCGAAGCGAAAGGAGCGCCGCCGAAAATGCCGAACTCCTCTTCGTAAACTTTCTTGAACAGCGCGCTCTGATCGAATTCGGGAGCCCGCTGCAAGTCGCGCAGCAACTCTTTCTTCGAGACGTTCAGCACTTTGATCTTTAGCTGATCGTTGGTCTCGCTCTGGTCCAGCAGATAACGCAGCCCGCGCCAGCTTCCCTCCAGCTTCTGAAACGCCGCGTGATGCAGAATTTCGTTCAACTGAATCGACAGCAAATGATCGATCTGCGCGATGCGCGCGTTGATCATGGTCTCGGCGTCGCGCGTCACCGTCATCGACCCTTCGAGCACCTGCGCGACGAACTCCTTGACCAAGTCCTTGCCGCGTTCCTTGGTGCCGGAATCCTTGGCCATGCGGCCTTGTTCGACGATCTGGTCGAGCAGGCCTTTCTCTAATACCTGTTCGGTGGCCTGTGGGGCCGCACCCTGTTTTGCGTCAGCCATTGGATCCTCCGTCACCCATTTCTTTTTTCAGCTTGTCCAGTTTGTCTTTGTCGCCCACCGCATCCAGCAGTAGCTCTTCGAGCTTGTCGTTGCCCTGCAAGCTGCCGCGCAGATCGCTTAACTTAGTCCGCAGATCCATCAGCTCCTTCAAGGGCTTCACCTGGCGCGCCACGTTATCCGGCGCAAAATCGTCCATGCTCTTGAAGTTCAGATCCACTTTGAGCTGCGGAGCATTCGGATCCTCGCTCAACTTGTTCTCCACCGAGAACGACAGATGCGGCTTCATGCCCTCGAGCACGCTGTCGAAATTGTCGGGATTCACCTCGACGAATTTACGGTCCCGCAAACGCGGCAGCGGCTCCGTCGGCTGGCCCGTAAAATCTCCCAGGACTCCCATAACGAATGGTAGTTCCTTCAATTCGATCGCATCGCCGACCTCAACGTCATAGGTCACGTGCACGCGCGGCGGACGGACCCGGTCCAGTTTGTGTTGAGTACTCTGTTTAGCCATTAATTTAACCTCTTTAGTGGGATCGCGCCGGGGTCGCCGGCAAGCGGAAGGCGGACTGCATTACATCCGGCATTACATGATGTTACGCGCAACCGAGGGTAAGAGTAGATCATGCGCGGGTTGTCGACTCCGTTCGAGTATATCCGCAGCCCTTTGCACGCGTCAAGGCAGTCGCGTTACGGCCGGGGCCGGGCGTCTTTCCACAGCAGTTCGGCGTCCGAGCGCCTGACGTAGTTGGCATCGATCTCAGCAGGGTCCAGTACTTCCCCCCTCCCTAATCGGTCGAAGGCGATGTGTCCGATAGATCCCGCTAAGCTTCGTGGAGCCTCCAAAACCGGCCTCGATTCCCCCTCCAGCCGCAGCCCGTGAGTCACGATTTCGAGGTCGCCCGCCAGGTAGCCCCGCCAGCCAATCCTCGAGCTTCGCCACCACTTCGTCCTGCACCAGGCCGCAGCCCCGCATCGTAAACCCCGCCGTAAACCTCGCCCCGCCGCGCATCCAAAACCGCCGCCCGCAATGGCCGCGACCCAAACCACGCCAACGCTTCCAGGTTCGACACCGCCACCACCTTGCGCCCCGTAGCCTCCGCCAGCCCCTTTACGGCCGTCAGTCCCACCCGCACCCCCGTAAACGAACCCGGTCCCGATGCTGACGCGAACGCATCCACTTGTTCGATGCCCAACCCGTGCCGCGCCAGCAACCGCTCGATCTCGCCGAACAAAACGTGCGCAAACCCATCCGGCGAATCTAGCGCGACCTCCTCGATCACGCCCCGACTCGCCCACCAGCGCAATACTTCCGAACTCCCCCGTGGTATCGATTGCCAATACGTGCCGGCTCACGGCGTCAGCCTGTACACTTTGTCCAGCGCGTACGCCTTCCCGTTAGCGTTCAGCAGCATCAAGCGCAAACTAACCGTCGCCGGGTACTGGTTCGCCAGGGAGCGGGGAAGCGTCAGCGTCCCCTCTCGCCCGGTTCCCACTACCCGATAGCCTTCACCATCCAGCGGCACTTCCGCCGTCCATTCCACCAGCAACGAACGCGTAGCCCGCGTGTCCCGCTTGATCTTCATCGCGAACGGCGCCGGCTTCGCGAGCGACAGCTCCGTCCCCGCCGGAGCCGTAATCTCAAACGGAATCTTCAAAGGATTCTGCTCCACCTCCTGCACCGGCACCGGCCGCGAATCGAATTTATAGGAATTGAGCATCCCTTCCTTATGACCCTCGCGCGAAACCCGCAGCACCCAGTCGTGCAGCTTATCCGGAGGCTCCCCCGTGAAATGCGCCCCCTTATAATCCTTCTGCTTGATCAACTCGCCAGTAGCCGGATTCATCCACGTCACATCGTAGCTGTGATTCTCCACCGTCAACTCCACCAGCCCCGGCTTTTCGACGTAAACGATGTACTCGACATCTTCGAGCGCCACCGCCCGCCCGCCATCCACGTCGAAGTAAGGTTCCAGTTCCCAGTAGCGATTCCCGCCCATGAATTCCGCCCAGGCCTTCATATAAGGACCCGCACCCGACGCCGGATACTGCCCGTTCATCGTCGCGTTCCACAAATCCTGCCGCGATTGAATCCCCGTATTCACCGCCGGTAGCTGATAAAACTGATGCTCCACCGCACCCAGATTCTGCTCCGCGCTGCCGTAACTCAAAACATTCATCCACCCATCGCCCGCCAACGGCGCCGACGTCGTAGTCGCCATCGTGGTGCGCGGATGATCGTAAGCATCCAACTTTTGCAGCAGCGCCCCTGCCTCTTTGATAAGAGCCCGCCCATGCGCCGTCTCCTCAAACGCCGGAGCCCCCGCCCAAGTAATGTTGAACGCCGAAAATTGCGACACGATGCCAGTGATATAGCTCTCGCGCGGTCGCGCATCCACAGGAATCGCCGACAAGACCAGATCGGCCGTCAGCCCCTTGGCATTGATCGCGCGCACCCGCTCCGCAGCCTCGCGCAAATCCGTCTCCGCGCCGATCGTCACCCGCAGATGTGTGAACTTCTCCTGCGCCCGCTGCTCGATCGCTTTGTCGAACTCACCCCGCGGCATCTCCGCAAACCGATCCACCGCCGCCGCCATCCATAAATGCGGCTTGAGATTTTCGGTAGCGAAATGATGCACGTTCGCCACCCGCACAAATCCCGGTGACTCGCGATTCCGCCGCCGTCAGATTGCCCGATCTGCCCATCCAGCCGCGGCAGGTTGCTAGTCAGCCGGTAATCCCAAGCCCCCGCCTCCGTCAGAGCATACCGGATCACCAGCTTCCGCCCGTCCAAAAACGCCCGCAGCAAATAAGTCTTGTGCCGGGGCGAGCGGAACTCCGCTCGCAGCTCGGCCTGCGCCGCGTTTTCCTGCGGCATTAAATCGAAGGCTCAGCTCGCACGCGCTCCACGCCGGACAAGCGTTTTGCGCGAACAAGGGACTGGCACGCGAGCAACAACCAAAGCAATACGCAACATCGCTAGAGCCACTATATCGCGTCGTATAATGACCGCATGAAATACGCGCTACTCACCATGTGCCTGGCGGCCGCCGCGCTCGCGGCCCCCGCCACCGAAGAATTCAAGACCTCCGCCGGAGTCCTCAAGATGACTCCCATCCAGCACGGCAGCCTGACGCTGGAAGCCGGTGGCCAAGTGATCGAAGTCGATCCCGCCATCAGCGGCTTCGGCGCAGCCCCGCCCGACTTCAACAAAGTTCCCAAAGCCGATCTCGTCCTGATCACCGACATCCACGACGACCATCTAGACCCCGCCAGCCTGGCGAAAGTCCGCAAGACCGGGACCACCGTGGTAATCCCGGGCGCCGCCGCCGGCAAAGTCCCCGACGGCGTCATCATGAAAAACGGTGAAACCAAAAAGTTCGGCCCCTGGACCATCGAAGCCATCCCCATGTACAACCTGAAGAACGGCCCCTATCACGAGAAAGGCCGCGGCAACGGCTACATCGTCACCTACGGCGGCCTGCGCATCTATATCGCCGGCGACACCGAAGGCATCCCCGAAATGCGCGCGCTCAAAAACATCGACGTAGCCTTCATCCCCATGATCCTGCCCTACACCATGTCGCCCGCCGACGCCGCCGACGCCGTGAAAGCCTTCCACCCCAAAGTCGTTTACCCCTACCACTACGGCCAATCCGACCTGAAAATCTTCGAAGCCGCCCTAAAAGGCACCGGCATCGAAGTCCGCCTCCGCAACTGGTACTAAAAACAAATAGGGACGGAGCCTCATTATTGTTCCAAACTGGAAATTCCCAGTTTGGAACAACCATCAGCCTCCATCCCTAGTTAGATCCCCAACCACCCAGCGATCGTCTTCTCCCACTCCGTCACGAAAGTCTTCTGCCCCTCGCGACTCCGCCACCACCCCTGCGGAGTGTAATTCCGATCCGGCGCCCCCACCACCACAATCGTCAAATCCGGCGCCGCCTCCCGAAAAATCCGCCCCGCCCGCCGCGTGTGATAATTGCTGGTCACCAGCAGCAGCCGCCGAATGCCCTCCCGCCGGATCTCCGGCAGCAGCGCCGCCGCTTCCGCCCGCGTCGACCGCGCCTCGTTGCTCCACCGCCACGAAATACGATTCCGGATACCCATGCTTCACCGCAAACGGAATCGCCAGATCGCTCTCATAGCAGGCCGTAAGCCCCATCCGGCCCGCTCACCAGCACTTTCGGAACGTACCCGTCGCGCACCAGTTGCGCCGCCGTCAAGAATGCGGTTCCCCCAGGCATCCCCCGCCAGCACCACCGCCGCATCGGCCTTCTGCGGAGCATCCTCCTGCACCAGATACCCGCCCAGCGCGCCCAAAATTTGCGAGTGGAAAATGACGGCGATCACCGCCAGCGCCAGCACAGACAGCCACCAGCGGGCTCGCGATGTGGGTTTCACGTGAGGGAAATTACTTCTCGTCGGAATTCTTCGATTCCAAATGCCCGACGGATTTCAAGCGTTGAAACAGCCGCTCCACTTCTTCTTCATCCTCGGCGTGCAGCAGCGGGTAACGCGCCGGAGCCGCCGCCTCCGCATCTTTATCGGATGCCGCCTCAGACCGTCGCGTGCTCGCCCCAATACTCGCGATAAGGAATGCCGTCGAGCAGCGCCTCGCGCGAGAATCGCCGCAGATGCCGCAGCAGGCTGCTCGATGAATCCAGATCCCCCGGATACAGCAGCAGGATCCGCTGTTGGCTGCGCAAGCGTCAGCATAACCGCCAGCGGTGTGTTCCAGCCCGTCTGATCGATGCGCCGGATCTCGCGCCACGGAATCTGCATCCGCCCGATCGCCAGATGCGTCTCGTGAATCTCCACCGCCGGCCGCAGCGTCACCGCGAGCATCAGCAGCGCGGAAATCGCAAACAGCCCCGCCGCGATCCACGATGGCGTCCAGCGCAGCGCGTTCCATGCACTGAACACGGCTCCGCACACCGCGAACAGCGTCAGCGAAATATAAACCCGGGATGGCGTAAAGCGAGCGAGAGGACGACCCACCCCTTCAGCCTACCATCGCCGCGTCTGAGAGTGGAAAGTGGGAATAAACCCTAACCGGGAGTCGGAAAGGTTTTGGAAATGTGATCGTGCCAAGTAAGGTTCTCTTCGTCGACCAGAGCCCACACCAGACCCAATCCCGCCGAAGCCATGCTCAACACCGACGCCGCCAGCCGAATGGTGCGCTGCTCGCGTTCCGGACGCCGTCCGTCAAAGTCCACCAGCCGCAGTCCCGCAAAGCGCATGCCCGGAGAATCGCCGTCGCCCAGGCACCACAGCAGACGATACAGAAACACCACCGCGCCAATCACGCCCGCGAACAGCAGCATCGCCGGCCTCGTGAACACCAGCCGTCCGCCCGACAAATAGAAGATCGCCAAAAATAATCCCAACGCAATCGCGATCATGCTCGCGTCCGCCGCCACCGCCATCAAGCGATGCACCGGCAACGCCACCGGAGCGTCGCAATAAATCACCGCTTCCACTTCTGTCCCCAGCGGACGATCCGCCGCCGCGTGCGCCAGAAAATCTAGAGACTGCTGAAAGTCCCCCGCGCGCCGCGCCGGCCGCTGCGTGCCCGTGCACCCGCGGCTTTCGTTCCACCTGTTGCGGCCGCGGCGTCAGCGTCGGAATCGGCACCACTTTCATCCCATTCGATGGCTCGCGGAAAAGCGAAGGCTGCGCGTTCTCCAGCGCCGGAGCGGCAGCCGCCGGCCGCGCCCGAATGTTCTTGCAACGGACGCCCGCCCGGCAACGTCTCGAAAGCCGGTGCCGTCGCTTCCATCAACGGATACATTTCGGCGGCGGGCCGCGCAGCCGGCGCGTGCATGCGCCTTCCGCAACGGACACAGCGCCGTTCGTCTTCCTCGTTCCAAGCCCGGCAATGGACACACTGCATAATGTATTTACTCTATCGGCTGCTACAATGGACTTTCTTACGGTGCCCAGTTGAGCCCTCGTTCCCAGCCGCTTCGTACCGGTACAATAAACTTTAGTACCATACTTCACTACATTTGTCACGCTTTTTGTTTTATTGCCGCGTTTCCTGTCTTGCACTTAGCGGCACAAACCTCCCGCCCTCCGTTACCCGCTCCCATCCAGCAGAATTCCACCAGTACCAATCCCGACGTCAAAGTTCGCGCCCTTCACCCCGGACGCTCCCGACGTCGACCACGTTCACGTCGAGTCCGTCACCCAGGACGCCGAAGGCCCCATCCGCCACCTCCGCGGCGCCGTCCGCCTGGAAACCTCCGACATGCTGCTGCGCGCCGATGAGCTCGATTACAACACCGAAACCGGCGACGCCGAAGCCCGCGGCCACGTCCACTTCGAGCACTTCATCCGCGGCGAAAAACTGGACTGCGACCACGCCGAATACAACGTCGACACCGAGACCGGAAAGTTCTACGACGTCACCGGCACCGCCACCGCCCGCATCCAAGCCCGCCGCGGCCTTTTGGTAACGCAAACTCCCTTTTATTTTCAAGGGAAATGGGCCGAACGTTTAGAGGATCACTATATCCTCCACGACGGCTTCCTCACAGACTGCGTGATGCCCGGCGCCTGGTGGCGTCTCAAAGGCCCTACCTTCGAAATCGTCCCCGGCGATCATGCCATCTCCCGCAAGTCCTGGTTCTATCTCAAGGGCATGCCGCTGATCTACTTCCCTTACTTCTATAAGTCCCTTAAAAAAGAACCGCGTCGCAGTGGATTCTTAATCCCTAACTTTGGCAATAGCTCCACCCGCGGAAAGGTCGTTGGCGCAGGTTACTTTTGGGCCATCAACCGCAGCTACGATCTTACTTATCAAATGCGTTACTTTACGCTGGCCGGCTTCGCCCACCACGTCGAAATGGAAGGCGATCCCAACTCAACGAACCACCTTCGACGTCATCACCGACATCGTGCCGGACCGCCGCCAGATCGTTCCCACCCCCAGCGGTTCCCAGGTCCTGGCGCATTTCAAGTCCGATCTGGGCGACGGCTGGCTAGCCCGCGGCGAGTTGGATTACATTACCTCCTTCGGCTTCCGCGAGCAGTACACCGAATCTTTTAACGAGGCCGTGTTCTCCGAAACCCATTCCGTCGGCTTCCTTACCAAGCACTGGTCCGACTACGGCATCAACTTCGTGACCCAGCGCAACGTCGATTATCAAAGCACCACTCCCAAAGATGAGGTCGACGTCCGCAAGCTCCCCGAAATCGATTTCACCCAGCGCGAACACCAATTCGACGTGAAAGGCTTCCCCTTCTGGTTCTCCTTCGATTCGAGCGCCGGCCTCATGAGCCGCAGCCAGCCCCTCTATCAGACCCGCCAGTTCGTCGACCGCCTGGATTTCGCCCCCCGCGTCACCACTGCCTTTCATCTGCCGGGTGGAATTCAGCTCGTCCCCAGCGTTGGCATTCGCGAAACCTCTTACGGCTCGAGTTTCCTCACCCCCGGCGTCGTCACCGGCCAGAACGTCCTGCGCAATTCCCAGGACGCCAACGTCGCCTTAATCCTGCCCTCGCTTCGAACGCGTCTTCAAGGCGCCGGCCTGGATTGGCGACAAAATGAAGCACGTGATCGAGCCCCGCATCACCTATCAGTACACCACCGGCATCGACAACTTTCGAGCAAAATCATCCACTTCGACGAATCCGACGTGCTCACCAACACCAATCAGGTCGAGTTTTCGCTCGCCAACCGCCTGCTGGCCAAAGACAAGAACGGAGTCATCACCGATTTTGTCACCTGGCAAGTCTTTGGTACGACCGCTATTTCGACCCCACCTTCGGCGGCGCCATCGTTCCCGGCCAGCGCAACGTGTTCACCGATTCGCTCAACCTCACCGGCTACGCTTTTCTCGACGGCATCCGCCGCTCCTCGCCCGTCGTAAGCGCCCTCCGCGTGCAATCCCGCGTTGGTTTCGAATGGCGCGCGGATTATGACCCTTTGCTCCACCGCTTCGTCGACAGCAGCCTTTCGGTCGATGGACGAATCAAGTTGTACCATGTCATCGGTGGGCCACGCCCAAGTCCGGCACCGATCCCGTACTGGCCCCCGCCGCCAACCAGATTCGTGGCGTGATTTCTTACGGCTCCGAAACCCGCAAAGGCTTCAGCTTCGGTTTTAGCACCTATTACGATTACATCAAGGGCGTGATGGATTATTCCCAGACCGAAGCGACCTACAACACCGACTGCTGCGGCCTAAGCGTCCAATACGGCCGCTTCAACCTAGGCATCCGCGACGAAACCCAGTTCCACGTCTCCTTCGCCATCTCCAACATCGGCAGCTTCGGCACCCTGCAACGCCAGCAGCGCATATTCTAGAAGGATGTCGTCGCCCTACATCGAAAACGCCACCGCCCTCTTCCACTACTACAAGAAACTAGCCGAAGGCGCCATCGCTCAAGTCCCCGACGCGCAGCTCACCACCGTCCTCGACCCGCGCATGAACTCCATCGCCGTGATGGTGCGCCACCTCTCCGGCAACATGCTCTCCCGCTGGACCGATTTCCTTACCACCGACGGCGAAAAACCCTCCCGCGACAAAACCGCCGAATTCCAAAACTCCCCCACCACCCGCGAAGCTTTACTCGACCAATGGGAAGCCGCCTGGACCTGCGCCTTCGCCTCCCTAGCTACCCTCACCGACGCCGACCTCACCCCCACCATCACCATCCGCGCCGAACCCATGTCCGTCCTCCAAGCCATCAACCGCCAGCTAACCCACTGCTCCTACCACGTAGGCCAAATCGCCTTCATGGCCAAGCACCTGACCTCGGAACATTGGAAACCGCTAAAAGTCTCACGCGGTTAGTAGCCCCAATCGCAGAACTGCCCGTGCCCGCAATGGCTTAAATTCGCGGCGGTGGGCTATTTTTGGTACGATTGCTCAAGCCGCCGAACAAAGCTTGGCACACGCATGATATGACCAAGAAAACTCATTGCGTCGGAATTGTATTGATTGCTGCGTCGCTGAATTTAGTTGCTCAATCTCAGACTTCCCCATCCGGCCCTCGATCCTTGGCCCCCCCTCCAGTTCCGCGCGGTATCGGGCTCCTAACAGTTGATGTTTTCCCAGAGCCGCAATCGCTGAAGCAACTGACCGATATGTCGAGTCTGATTGTCGAGGGGGTTGTCGAGAAAGTTATGCCTTCCCGAGGAGCAGGTCAAACTTGGATCGAAACAGATTTTGTCCTCGGCATTGCTCGGGCTTTGAAGGGGTCGGCTGAGGGTCCAACAATCGTAATCTCTCAAATGGGAGGGAAGGTCGGCGACTCAACGAGCCAACCAACGCAATATTCACTTGTCCAACCAGGTGAACAGTACATCCTTTTTCTGAAAGAGGATGATCGGACTACGGTGCCTTCAGTGGCGGGTTTGAAACGTTACGGCATAGTAGGCGCATGGTCCGGATTGTTATTTGTCGGAGCAGACGGGCTCCTGCACACAGACCCCAAGTACCACGACCTTCTGAGGAAAAAGTATGAAGGTAAAAGCAAGGCAGCCATGATCGATTTGTTGAAGGACGCCATGAACCAAAAGCAATAGCTTGTTGCGCCGCCGTTCTAACCAAATTCAAACTGATACGCTACCTAATTGCACAGTGAGTCACTACTAATCAGACTTAGCCGGCGTAGCCGCAGGCTTCGCCTCCGTCTTAGTCTCGCTCTTACTCTCCGACCCCTTGTCCCCACCAGCCTTCGACTCAGACTTCTTACTATCCGAATCCTTAGACTCCGCCGCCTTAGACTCCCCCGACTTCCCCTCGCTAGTCGGAGCCGGCTTGGTCCCACCCTTGCCGTAATCCGTCAGGTACCACCCCGTCCCCTTCAACTGAAACGCCGGCGCGGAAAGCAGCCTCTCCAGCGTCCCCCCGCAGCCCTCATGCTCAGTCAACGGCGGATCCGAAAACTTCCGAATGACCTCGATCGTCTTGTCACACTTAGAGCAGTGATACTCGTACACCGGCATGGTCGGTTGTTTGTTACTCCAGAACTTTCAGTGCCCGGTTCATCAACTCGTCAACGCCCGGCTTCTTGGTATCGTCCGGCATGACATCGGCCAAGCTATCGTCGGCAGCGCCATCGGCAGCCGCCACGTCCGCTTCCGCTTGCAGCACGTTCGGAGTCACACCGTTATCCTGAATCGATTTCCCGTCCGGCGAATAATATTTGGCCACCGAAAGAATCACCGCGCTGCCGTCGTTGAGCGACACCGCGCGCCGCACCGCCGCATCCCCGTAAGTGCGCTCGCCCACAACTTTCGCGCGCTTCGAATTCAACAGCGCTCCCGCCGCGATCTCCCCGCCGCCCGCCGTCGAGCGATTCACGATCACCGCCAGCGGCAGCTTCGTCACAGCCTTTGACGACTGCGCATTGAAATCCTGCCGGGCCGACTTCTGCCCGAGCGTATAAGTGATCAGCCCGCTGTCCTGAAACAAATTCGCCAGCGCAATCCCTTCCTCGTCCGGACCCGTCGAGCAATGCCGCAAATCCAGCACCAACTTCTTCGCGCCCTGCTTTTCGAGCGCCGCAATCTGCGCCGCCACTTCGCGCACATGTCCCGGCATCAGACTCTGCACCGCGATCACGCCCGTCTGCCCATCCATCTTGCCCGTAACTTCCGGATAGCTGATCGCCCCGCGCACCACGCTGATTTTTTTATCTTCCGTCTGCCCCACGCGCAGGACGCCAAATTCCACCGCCGTCCCCGCATCGCCTTCCAGCAGTTGCTCGGCGAAAGCCAGCGGCATATCGCGCGTCGAAACATTATTGATGGATTCGATCACATCGCCCGTGCTGAACCCTGCCTTTGCAGCCGGCGATCCCGGAATCGCATCTTCGACGGCCATGTATCCGAAGCGCTTCGCCAGCACCAGTCCAACGTCAGCCTTCTTCGTATCTTTGTTCTTCAAATACTGTTTGTACTGATCGGCGTTCAAATAGCTGGCATGCGGATCGATCGATTCCAGCATCCCATTAATAGCCCCGACGGTCACCGCCTTCATGTCCGGCTCCTCCACGTAATCCGCCTTGATGCGCGACAGCACTTCGCTGTAAACGCCCAAGTTGGTGTAGGGTGAATCCGGCGAAGCGCTCCGCCCCACGGCTCCAAACAACAGCAGCGCGACGACAGCGGAGGAAAAAGCCACAACAATAAATTGCAAGCGGCGAGGCATATATAAGGACCGCCTTTCTACCTACAGCATACCAGACCGCGTATGATGGTCATTCCTATGGAGATTTACCTGCTACGCCACGGCATCGCCGAAGACCGCTCCGCCACCGGCCGCGACGCGGACCGCCGCCTAACCGACGAAGGCCGCGGCAAATTGCGCCGCGTTCTAGAACGCGCCCATCAGGCCGGAGTAAGCCCGTCATTGATCTTATCGAGCCCTCTCCGCCGAGCTTTAGAAACCGCCGAAATCGCCGCCCACGAATTAGGCTACGAAGGAAAAATCGTGCGCATCCCAGCGCTCGTCCCCGAAGCCTCCCCGCAAGAAGTCTGGAACGCCCTCCGCGAACACCGCAGCGAACCCGCCGTCCTCCTAGCCGGCCACGAGCCGCTATTTTCCTCGACCGTAGCCTACCTCCTAGGCAGCACCCGCGAAATGGTCCACTTCCGCAAAGGCGCCCTAGTCCGCATCGACGTGGAAGCCACCGGCCCCACCCCCGCCGGTATTCTGGAGTGGCTATTAACCGCCAAACTGGCGTGACCATCAAGAGGATGAATGGCGCGCTTCACCAACCATAACGAACGCGCCGTAGATCAACGCGACGAAAATTCCCCCGGCAGCGACAACGTCAAGAGTGGTGAATAGAAGCCCTTGGTTCGGATCGTACCCTAAGGGTCTGTGGCAGACCGCACTATAGAAGCCATCCGGCAAAATGAGAGCCAAAAATCCGATTGCGATTCGAGCAAGTACGGTGCGATGAGGTGTGATGCGAGGCGCAGCCCGGTAAAGCGCGATTAAAGTGACGGACCAAATCACCACTCCTTTCCACAACATTATGATTTCCCAAATGTTTGCCAATCCCAAATAAATCCTTTTTTACATCCTACGCCTATTCAACGACATTGCAACTCGCATTTCCACAGTGCGCGTAACACGGGTGCATACTGCAATCAGTTGTACAAGCCTGCGCAGGCTAATCGTCGTAGTTTAGTTGGTATCCGCGCCCATCGCGAGATGGGCTAGCCGTCCTGGAAACATTGTGGAGAGGGCGGGACAGGAGAGAATCGATTCTCTGGTGATCGTTAAAAATTGCCGCGGGAGGAAATGGGAGAGAGCAGAAAACTGGTTCATTCAGTCACTTTTCAAAGACCAGCAAGCCGTCCATGACCTCTACCACTCCGGTGGGGTTGCCCTAAACCAGCACCCCACCGCGAGACGATTTTGAAATCCGAATACCCGTGTTCTCAGCCGAAGTGTGTCCCAACACCCGCATGATAACCTGAGGTTTCCATGCCCGAAACCAAACAGCCCGCCGGACCCGCCTTCGCGCGTCTAGTCGAAATCATGGCGCGCCTTCGCGCCCCCGGCGGCTGCCCCTGGGATCGCGAACAGAATTTCGACACCATCAAGCCCTATCTCCTCGAAGAAACCTACGAAGTGATGGACGCCATCGACGCCCAGGATTGGGAAGGCCTCGCCGACGAGCTCGGCGACCTCCTTCTCCAAGCCGTTTTCTTCGCGCAAATGGCTCCGAGGAAGGCCGCTTCGATATCGCCGATTCGCTTCTCGCCATCAACAGCAAATTGGTCCGCCGCCATCCCCACGTCTTCGCCGATGGCGACGCGAAAACCTCCGATGACGTCCTCCGCCGCTGGGACGAAATCAAAGCCGTCGAAAAAGAAAGCAAGGGCGCAGCCTCGTCCGAAAGGCCTGCTGGCACGGCGTTCCGCGCTCGCTCCCCGCTTTAGTCGAAGCCCAGAAAATCGCCGCGAAAGCCGCCGGAGCCGGTTTCGATTGGGAAAACATCGACCAGGTTTTCGACAAGCTGGATGAAGAACTCGCCGAGATCGAAGCCGCCCGCGCCACCGGCAACCCCGCTGAAATCGAAGACGAAATCGGCGACCTGCTTTTCGTAATCGTCAACATCGCCCGCTTCCTGAAAGTCGATCCCGAACAAGCCCTCCGCAAAACCAATTCCAAATTCCGCCGCCGCTTCGGACACGTCGAAGAAGGCCTCGCCGCCCATGGCAAAACGCCCCAGCAAGCCACCATCGACGAAATGGAAGCGCTCTGGCAAGCCGCCAAGCTCAACGAACCCAAACTGAACCAACTATGATGACCGTCCGCGCGCTCACCGGCCGCCATGAGTTCGCCGACGCCGTCAACCTCCAGCGCATGATCTGGGGCTGGGAAGATCTCGACATCTTGCCCGTCCGCTTCTTCGTAGTCGCCAGCGACATCGGCGGCCAAGTTGCTCGGCGCCTTCGACGACAACTTCCTCTGCGGTTTTTGCGTCGCCATCCCCGGCGTCCGCGCCGTCGAGCGCCCCTATTTGCACAGCCACATGCTGGGCGTTCTCCCCGAATACCGCGACTCCGGCGCCGGACGCATGCTGAAACTCGCCCAACGCGAAGACGCCCTCGCGCGCGGCTTCGACCTGGTCGAATGGACTTTCGACCCGCTCGAAATCAAGAACGCCTATTTCAACGTCGAAAAACTCGGAGCCATCATCCGCCGCTATCTTCCCAATCATTACGGCATCACCACCAGCCGCCTCGCAGGCGGACTGCCCACCGATCGCTGCGTCGCCGAATGGCATCTGAACCGCCCGCGCCAGGAGTTCACGACGCTCGCGCGCGTCCCCGTCCCCACCGGCCTCGACCGCCTCCGCCGCACCGAGCCCGCCGAAGTGCTCGAAATCCAACAGCGCGTCGCCCGCCTGTTCCAACAAAATCTCGACGCCGGCCTCGCCGTCACCGGCTTCGAGCGCTCCCCCGAATTCGGCACGTACCTATTTTCATCATGGCCTTCCGAATAGATCGCATCGTCCTCCGCCAGATCCAGATGCCGCTGGTGCATTTCTTCGAAACCAGCTTCAGCCGCACCTACGAGCGCGCCATCGTCCTGGTCGAAGTGATCTCCGATGGCCTTTCCGGCTGGGGCGAAGTCACCGCCGGCGAAAATCCCTTCTACAACGAAGAATGGACCGCCTCCATCTGGCCCCTGCTCACGCGATTACGTCGCCCCGCGCGTTCTGCATCACGATTTCGAAAGCGCCGCCGAAGTTTACGACCGCACCGCCCACATCCGCGGCCACTTCATGGCGCGCGGCGGACTCGAAGCCGCCGTCTGGGATCTAGAAGCCCGCCGCGCCAGACGTCCCGCTCGCACAACACATCGGCGGAGGCGCCCGCACCCAAATCCCCTGCGGCGTCTCCATCGGAATTCAGGATTCCGTCCCGCAGCTTCTCGATAAAATCCAGACCGAACTCGACGCCGGCTACCAGCGCATCAAGATCAAAATCAAACCCGGCTGGGACATCGATGTCGTCCGCCAGGTCCGCCAACAGTTCCCCAACATCCTCTTGATGGCCGACGCCAACTCCGCCTATACGCTAGCCGACACCGAACATCTCAAGCGCCTCGACGAATTCAACCTGATGATGATCGAGCAGCCGCTGGCCCACGACGACATTCTCGATCACGCCATCCTGCAAGCCCAAATCCAAACGCCCATCTGCCTCGACGAATGCATCCGCACCCCGCATCACGCCGAACAAGCCATCGCACTCACGCCTGCCGCATTCTCAACATCAAACTAGGCCGCGTCGGCGGCTTCCACGCCGCCAAACAAATTCACGATTTCGCCCACGCCCACGGCATCCCCGTGTGGTGCGGAGGCATGCTCGAATCCGGCATCGGCCGCGCCCACAACATCGCGCTCTCGACGCTCCCCGGTTTCACGCTCCCCGGCGACGTCTCCGCCAGCAAGCGCTATTGGAAACGCGACATCATTCACCCGCCGGTTGAAATCTCGCGCGCAAGGCAGCCATCACCGTTCCCACCGCCCCCGGCTTCGGCTACGAACTCGATCTCGATTACCTCAAAAGCATCACCCAGCGGGAGGAAGTCCTCTCTTGAAATCCGGCGGCTTCCTGTCGCTGCTGCGCTCCAATCGCAACTACCGTTTTGCCTGGACCGGCCAAGTCGTCAGCGAAGCCGGCGACAACTTCAACAACATCGCCGTCTTCAGCCTGGCGCTCGCCAACACCGGATCGGGTTTCGTCGTCGCCGCGATCTTGCTCTCGCGCGCCATCTCCATGCTCCCCGCCGGACCCATCGCCGGCGTCCTGCTCGACCGCATGGATCGCCGCCGCATCATGATCCTGAGCGATCTGGTGCGCGCCGCCGTCGCCCTGGCCTTCATCTTCGCCATCCCGCGCGGCCGCACCTGGCTGCTCTATCTGCTCAGCGGCCTGCTGATGTTCGCGTCCCCGTTCTTCACCAGCGGCCGCGCCGCGATTCTGCCTTCCATCGCAACGCGCGAAGAATTGCACACCGCGAACTCGCTCACCCAACTCACGCAGTGGACCGCGCTCGCCATCGGCTCTTTCCTCGGAGGCATCGCCGTCATCGGCGGCTATCATCTGGCCTTCGCGTTCAACGCGTTCTCATTCCTGTTCTCCGCCGCGTGCATCTGGCAGCTCCGCGTCCCCGGAGGTTTCTGCCCGCGTGCAACGCGCCGCGAATCCCTCACCGAAGACCGCATCGTCCGCCCCTGGCACGAATACGTCGAAGGCCTGCGCTACCTGCGCGCGACCCCGCTCATCTTCGGCATCGGCCTGATCAACGTCGGCTGGGCCAGCGGCGGCGGCGCGGGGCAAATCCTGCTCAGCTTGTTTGGCGACGTCGTCTTCCGCCGCGGCTCCGTCGGCATCGGAGCCATCTGGGGCTCCGCCGGCGTCGGCCTCATCATCGGAGCCGTCATCGCCCACCGCATCTTCCCGCGCCTCAGTTTCAAAGGCTACAAAATCACCGTTTCGATTTGCTACATCGTTGCACGGCGTGTTCTATTTGCTGTTCAGCCTGTCGCCGTCCTTCGCCGCCGCCATCTTCTTTATAGGCGCGTCCCGGGTCGCCGTCGGCGTCAGCTCCGTGTGCAATTCCTCGCAGCTTTTGCGCCACGTCGCCCACGATTATCGCGGACGCGTTTTCTCCACCATTGAAACCTGGACCTGGATGACCATGATGGTTTCGATGAGCGTTGCCGGCTTCGCCTCCGATCACGCGAGCCCGCGCGTCATCGGAACCGTCGCCGCCTTTTTCAGTATGTCGACCGCGTTCTGGTGGGGCTGGGCGAATTACGCTGGCAAATTGCCCGAACCCGCGCTCGCCGGAGTCGCACCCGAAGAAGTGGAAGTCCACGGCGATCCCGCCGCTTGATTACTTCAACAGCGCAATCTTTTCAGTGAGCTCCAGCTCACGCGCCAGATCCAGTGCCGTCTTGCCCTTCTTATCGCGCACGGTTTTGTCCGCCCCCGCCTCGATCAACACCCGCGTGACCTCTGGATCGAGCGTCAGCATCAACGCCGTCTGCCCCTCGACGTTACGCCGGTTGAGCTGCGCTCCCGCTGCAATCAAAACCTTGGCGCTAGCCGCGTCCGGAACTTCATGCAGCGGCGTGTTGGCGTAAATATTGTCCTGCGCGTTCACATCGGCCCCGGCTGCGATCAGTAACCGCGCCACCTCCGCCGGATTCTCGCTGGGGCGGCCGACCGCGCTCTGCCCCAGCGCGTTGAGCGCCGTGCGTCCCGCCGAATCGCGCTGATTCACGTCGGGGTGACGCTTCAGCAGTTCCTCCACCACCCGCGGATAAGCCGCCGCCGACGCGGCCTCCAGCGCCGAAAAGTTCTTGGGTAGATTCGGATTCGCGCCCGCGTCAAGCAGCGCACGCACCTTCGCGACGTCCCCAATCTCCGCCGCACGCACCAGTTCCGTCTCCAGCGCCGCCTGCGCAGAAACCGCCACCGCCATCGCCGCCAACAGCAGCACTCGCGTCACGAACGCAGCTTAGCACCTTCATAATGAAGAAATGGATTCTCTCCAAGGACGCGTGATTCTGGTCACCGGCAGCGCCAAACGAATCGGCCGCGGCATCGCCCTGCGGCTGGCCCAATCCGGCGCGCGCGTCGCCATTCATTACAGCGGTTCAGCGGAGGCCGCCCGCGCCACCGCCGCCGAATGCGGCAACGCGCCAGTCTTTCAAGCTAACCTGGAACGCGTTTCCGAAATCGAACGCTTGTTCGCCGAAGTCGAGCAACATTTCGGACGCCTTGACGGCCTGGTGAATAACGCCGCCCGCTTCACCCGCATCGACCCGCTCAAAATCACCGAAGCCGATTGGGATTCAATCCACGACGTCAACCTGAAAGCGACTTTCTTCTGCTGCCAGCAAGCCGCGCGGCGCATGCTGGCGGGCGACGGTGGCCGTATCGTCAACATCAGTTCGCTAGGCGGCCTGCGCCCCTGGGGCGACCACGCCCATTACTGCGCGTCGAAAGCCGGTGTCATCATGTTGACACGTGCCTTGGCGAAAGCCTTCGCGCCGAAAGTGACGGTCAATTCCGTCGCGCCCGGCGTGATTCCCTTCGGCGAACACGACGAGCGTATCGAGCGATTAATTTGTAAAACCCCGGCGCAACGCGCTGGAACGGCGGAGGAAATCGCCGACGCCGTCATTTATTTTCTAAGCGCGACCAACTTCATCACCGGGCAAGTGCTGGCGGTGGACGGTGGCTTGGGCCAGAAGTAAAAATTGGCCCGTTTCGTGCTGATAAAAGAGCATGCACGAACTACACCGCCAAGCTGCGGAGCAGCACGAACTGGCCGCGCGCGCCCATCGCACCGCCGCCGAGCACAACGAAAAAGGCGATAATCCCACGGGAAACTGGCATAACGAACGCGCCCTCGAATACTCCGGCCGCGCCTACCAGCTTGCCAAAGAAGCCCATACTAAATCCGGGCAGATCGAGACGCTGTAATATGTCGACGCGCTATAACAATGGATCGCATTATGAAAATCACCAGCGAGCCGCGGAACTGCACGAAGGCGCCGCACATGCCCATCGCACCGCCGCCGAGCAGCATGGGAAGCAAGAACATCTGACGGGCCAAGAGCGATCGCGCCAGGCATTGGAACATTCGCGAAATGCCTTTGAGCGATCTACCCAGCTTCACCAGCAGACGCAGAAGACCACCTTCGGACACGCCGAAATTGCTGCCCGCGCTCATGAGCTGTGGCTCGCGAAGGGTTCCCCGGAGGGATCTTCGGAAGCCGATTGGTTTGAAGCCGCCGAACAATTGCGAGCCCAAACGTGACCATCCACGGACAGATGACCAAATATCGTTACCGCTAGCGCCCCAGCTGCCGCGAATCGGCTCAAACCAAAGTGGCGCGACCCGTGCACTAAAACCGGGCATGCGCGAGCCAACCGATGATTTCGCCAATTACGATGTAGTTACAGAAGTCCGGCGCGAAGCCGCTCTGCTCAAGACCGGAGCGCTGCAGAACGCGATCTTCAACAGCGCCAATTTCTCCAGCATCGCCACCGACGAGAAGGGCGTCATTCAGCTCTTCAACGTAGGCGCCGAGCGCATGCTGGGCTACGCGGCGGTCGAGGTGGTGGACAAGATCACGCCGGCCGACATCTCCGATCCGCAGGAAGTGATCGCGCGCGCCAAGGCCCTGAGCCTGGAGCTGGCGACGCCGATCACGCCCGGCTTCGAGGCGCTGGTCTTCAAGGCCTCGCGCGGCATCGAGGACATTTACGAGCTGACCTACATCCGCAAGGACGGCAGCCGCTTTCCGGCGGTCGTTTCGGTCACGGCGCTGCGCGACGATCGCGGCGGGATCATCGGCTACCTGCTGATCGGCACCGACAACACGGCGCGCAAGCAGGCCGAAGAAGCGCTGCTCAAAGCCGGCGCCCTGCAGAGCGCGATCTTCAACAGCGCAAACTTCTCCAGCATCGCCACCGACGAAAAGGGCGTCATCCAGATCTTCAACGTCGGCGCCGAGCGCATGCTGGGCTACACGGCCGCCGAGGTGGTGGACAAGATCACGCCCGCCGACATTTCCGATCCGCAGGAAGTGATCGCGCGCGCCAAAGCGCTGAGCCTCGAGCTGGCGACGCCGATCACGCCGGGCTTCGAGGCGCTGGTGTTCAAGGCCTCGCGCGGCATCGAAGACATTTACGAGCTGACCTACATCCGCAAGGACGGCAGCCGCTTTCCGGCCGTGGTTTCGGTCACGGCGCTGCGCGACGCACGGCGGCGGGATCATCGGCTACCTGCTGATCGGCACCGACAACACCGCGCGCAAGCAAGTGGAAGCCGAGCAGAAGCTGCTCGACCAGCGCTTGCGCGATCAGCAGTTCTACACGCGCTCGCTGATCGAATCGAACATCGACGCGCTGATGACCACCGATCCGGCCGGCATCATCACCGACGTCAACAAGCAGATGGAAGCGCTCACCGGCTGCACGCGCGACGAACTGATCGGCGCGCCGTTCAAGAATTACTTCACCGATCCCGACCGCGCCGAGGCGGGCATCAAGCGCGTGCTGAGCGGAAGCAAGGTCACCGACTACGAGCTCACGGCGCGGGCCCGGGACGGCAAGGAAACCGTGGTTTCCTACAACGCCACCACCTTCCACGACCGCGACCGCAAGCTGCAAGGCGTGTTCGCGGCGGCGCGCGACGTCACGGAGCGCAAGCGCTTCGAGCGCGCGCTGCAGGAGAACAATGTCGAGCTGGAGCGCGCCAAGGCGGCGGCGGAAAAGGCCAACCTCGCGAAGTCGGATTTTCTTGTCCAGCATGAGCCATGAGCTGCGCTCGCCGCTCAACGCGATCCTGGGCTTCGCGCAGCTCATGAGCTCCGAGGTCGCCGCCGCCCACGGCTGCGCAGACCGCCAGCATCGATCAGATTCTGCACGCCGGCTGGTATCTGCTGGAGTTGATCAACGAAATTCTGGATCTGGCGCAAATCGAGTCGGGCAAGCTGGCGTTGTCGCTCGAGCCGACCTCGCTCGCCGAAGTGATGGCGGAGTGCCAGGCCATGATCGAGCCGCAGGGCCAAAAGCGCGGCATCCAGCATGACGTTTCCCAATTTCGACACGCCCTGTTTTGTGGATGCCGACCGCACCCGGGTGAAACAGGTGCTCATCAACCTGCTCTCGAACGCGATCAAATACAACCAGCCGAACGGAACGGTGGCCGTCGATTGCGCGATGAGCACGCCCGAACGCATCCGCATCAGCGTCAGGGATAGCGGCGCGGGGCTGCCTCCCGATATGCTGCTGCAGTTGTTCCAGCCCTTCAATCGCCTGGGCCAGGAAAACAGCGCCGAGGAAGGGACCGGCATTGGCCTGGTGATGAGCAAGCGCCTGGTCGAAATGATGGGCGGATTGATTGGCGTCGAAAGCACGGTGGGCTCGGGCAGCGTTTTCTGGTTCGAACTCAATGCGGCGGTCGCGCCCGGCCTGGCGATGGATCGTTCAGAATCCGCGGCGGTGGCGGAAACGCAGGTCGCCGCACGGCGCGCCGCTGCGGACGCTGCTTTACGTAGAAGACAATCCGGCGAATCTGATGCTGATCGAACAACTGATCGCGCGCCGCCCGGATATGCGCCTGCTGAGCGCGCGCGACGGCACGCTGGGAATCAATCTGGCGCGGGAGAAACAGCCGGAAGTGATTCTGATGGACATCAATCTTCCCGGCATCAGCGGCATCGAAGCGCTCAAGATTCTGCGCGGAGATCCGGCGACGGCGCACATCCCGGTGGTGGCGCTGAGCGCCAACGCCATGCCGCGCGACGTCGAAAAAGGCTTGCAGGCGGGCTTTTTCCGCTATCTCACCAAACCTATCAAGGTGAATGAGTTCATGGAGACGCTGGAAGTCGCGCTCGAATACGCGGCGCTGGCGGCCGTTCCGGCGAAGTAATGGTTAGCGCCAGCGACATCTCTGAACGCCAGAATTCTGGTGGTCGACGATAAGCCCGCCAACGTACAGTTGATCGAGCGCATGCTGCAGGGCGCCGGTTATACCGCTGTCGAATCCACCACCGACCCTTGCGTCGGTGTGCGATCTGCATCGCCGCAACAGCTACAGCCTGATTCTGCTGGATCTGCAAATGCCCGGCCTGGACGGCTTTCAGGTGATGGAAGGCTTGAAGGAAATCGAAGGCGACGGCTATCTGCCGGTGCTGGTGATCACGGCCCAGCCCGCTCACAAACTGCGCGCGCTTGAGGCCGGCGCCAAGGATTTCGTCAGCAAACCGTTCGATCTGGCCGAGCTGCGGGCGCGCGTCCGCAACATTCTGGAAGTGCGTCTGCTGCACCTGAAAGCTCGCGAGCACGGCCGTGTGTTGGAAGAAACGGTGCGCGAACTGGAGGCCAGCCGCGAGGCTGATTCAGAAGAAAAAGCGAGGAGGAATTGGCCCTCGCGCAGCAGACGCAAGAAAGCCTGCTGCCGCGCTGCCTGCCGCAGTTTGAGAATTTCCGCATTCACGCGTTCAATAATCCGACGCGCTACGTGGGCGGGGATTTCTACGATTTCCTGCAACTGGGTTCGGGCGAATGGATGGGAGTGCTGGCGGATGTTTCGGGCAAAGGGATGTCGGCGGCGCTGTTGAGTTCGATGGTGCTGGGCGCGCTCAGCATGGAATTCCACGCCGGGGACACGAGCCGAGGAAGTCTTGAGCCGCGTGAATCGTCTGCTGCGCGAAAAATCGCTGCCGTTTCAGTTCGTCACGCTGTTTCTGTTTGTCCTGGGGCCCGATGGCGGCGGCCAATTCATCAGCGCGGGACATAACATCGCCTATCTGTTCCGCTCGGCGACGGGAAAGATCGAAGCCTTGAGCCCCGAAGCGTTTGCCTTGGGCATGTTCGATGACGCTTGCTATGCGGCGCGAACCGCTCCAGTTGGATGCCGGCGATATTCTGTTGGTTTATTCCGACGGACTCACGGACGCGGAAAATCAGCGGGAAGAAATGTTCGGCGAAGAGCGCCTGCTGGAACTGATCCGCGCAGGCAGCGCCGGCCGGGAGCCATGTGCTCGAATACAAGCTTTTGCGGGCCATCGAAGAATTCACGGAGGGCACGCCGCAAACCGACGACATCACCTTCGTGATCGTGGAAAAAACCGCCGCTTAACCGTTGGCTCTTTCCGCCACCAGCATGGATTCCATGATTTGATCGGAGACCTGTTTCACGCCGGCGGGCGAGTGCGTGAGAAACAAAGTATTGGTTTTGTCGCTCTCGCCGATCGCTTTCAGCGTGTCGAAATATTGCGTCACCATCACCAGTTGCATCACTTCTTTGGCCGACGCGCCTTCGACAACTTTCTGGAATTGCTCGATCGAAACCTGCAAGCCTTCGATGATGGCCTTTCGCTGGTTGGCGATGCCCTGGCCTTGCAGGGCGGTGCTTTCGGCTTGAGCTTCGGCTTTTTTCACCACCAGAATCTTTTCCGCTTCGCCGCGCGCGTTGGCGGCCACCTGCTCGCGCTGCGCCGCGTTGATGTCGTTCATGGCGGATTTCACCTTGGCGTCGGGAACGATGTCGGTCACCAGCACGTTGACGATTTCATAGCCGAATCCGGCCATGTCGGCGTCGAGCTCCTGCTTGACCGCGGCGGCGATGCTGGACTGGCTGGCGAACACTTCATCCAGCGTCATGCCGGGCACGTGCCCCAGAATCACCTGCTCGACGTAGGATTTGATCTGCGCCACCGGATCCGCCAGCTTGTAATAGGCGTCGAAAACTTTCTCCGGACGCACGCGGTTCTGCACGGAAATGGGAATGGTCACGAAGACGTTGTCCTTGGTTTTGGTTTCCATGGTCAAGCGTGATCTGGATCACGCGCAGGCTGACGCGGCCGGCGACGGTATCGAAGAACGGAGATTTCCAGTTGAGTCCGGCCTCGGCGATGCGCAGAAACTTGCCGAAGCGGGTGATCACCGCGACCTCGGCGGTGTTGACGGTGAAGAAGCTTCCGAAGATCACGTAGAGCCCGATAAAGGCCACGATCGCTAACAGAATCAAAGACAATTGCGCCACAAATCCTCCTCCTGTGTTTCAAACCGAGTATATAGGAATTGCCGTTCGCACTTCGACGGAGTGTTCTTTGTGGTCGTCGACCAGAGTGATCCAGGGCTCGCGCGATGCGCGCGCCGTCGAGCGCCATGGCTGGCGGGTTCGCCGGCCGCGCCTTTGTTAATGTGGATGTGGTAAACCGTTTCACGATAGCGATAGTGGATGGTGAATCCGGTCCAGTTTCCGGCACGCAGGCGTCGATGTGCAGTTTTGAGTTTTCGACGCGCAGGCCCAGCAGGGATTCCATGATCAGGCGGTAAGTCCAGCCGGCCGAGCCCGTGTACCAGGTCCAGCCGCCGCGGCCGGTGTGCGGCGCGACGGCGTAGACGTCGGCGGCGACGACGTACGGCTCGACTTTGTATTTGGCGATCTGGTCCGAGGAAGCTAGCATGGTGGATGGGATTGATCATGCCGAACAGTTCCCACGCCCGGCGGCTGTCGCCCAAGCGCGCGAAGGCCATGGTGGCCCAGATGGCGGCGTGCGTGTATTGGCCGCCGTTTTCGCGCACGCCCGGAACGTATCCTTTGATGTAGCCGGGGTTGAGCGCGGATTGATCGAAGGGCGGATCGAAAAGCTGAATCAACGCATCCTGGCGGCGGACCAGCAGTTTGTCGACGGCATCCATGGCGGGCCGCGTGCGCGCGGGATCGCCCGCGCCCGAGAGCACCGACCAGCTCTGCGGAATCGAATCGATGCGGCACTCGGGATTGCTCGCGGAGCCGAGCGGCGAGCCGTCGTCGAAGTAAGCGCGGCGGTACCATTCGCCATCCCAGCCATGCTGGTCGATGCTTTCGCGCAGGCGGGCGATCTCGCTGTGGCAGCGCTCGCTGAACGTCATTGTCGGCGCGCGCGCTGGCGAGCGGGGCGAACTGCGCGAGGACGTCGCACAGGAAGAACGCCAGCCAGACGCTTTCGCCTTTCCCGTGCTCGCCCACTAAATTCATGCCGTCGTTCCAGTCGCCGGTGCCCATCAGCGGAAGCCCGTGTTCGCCGTTGCGCAGGCCGTGCAGGATGGCGCGCGTGCAGTGTTCGTAAAGGCTGGCGGTGTCGTCGGAGCGGCGCGGCAGATCGTAATAGGAATCCTCGCCGGGGCTGAGCGGGCGGCCTTCGAGGAAAGGGCACGCGCTCGTCGAGGACGCCGGTATCGCCGGTATGCGTGACGTAACGGCAGGTCGCCAGGACCAGCCACAGGAAATCGTCGGAGCACAGCGTGCGCACGCCGCGGCCGAGCGGCGGATGCCACCAATGCTGGACGTCGCCTTCTTTGAACTGCCGCGTCGCGCACAGCAGCAGATGCTGGCGCGACCAGATGCGGGCTCGGCGTGGACGATCGCCATCACGTCCTGCAGTTGGTCGCGGAAGCCGAAGGCGCCGCCGGATTGGTAGAAGCCGCTGCGCGCCCAGATGCGGCAGGCGAGCGTTTGATACAGCAGCCAGCCGTTGCCGAGAACATTGACGGACGGGTCCGGCGTGTCGATGTTGCACCGCGCCCAGCGTGTGATTCCAATATTGCCAGACGGCGCGCAGCGACTCGCGAGCGGCGGTCGACCCGCGGAAACGGCGGATCAGATTGCCGGCGTCCTCGGCATCCCGGCCGGCGCCGATGGTGAAAACGATTTCGCACTCGTCGCCGGCGGCGAGTTCGAAGGAAATCTGCATGGCCGCGCAGGCGTCCAGGCCCGCGCCCACTTTGCCGGAGAGCCGGACGCGGCTCATGGCGGCGGGCGCCGAAAAATTGCCGTTGCGGCCGATGAATTCGGCGCGGTCTCCGGTCACCGTTCGCGTCGCGCCTCTTAAGCCCGACCAGCTGGCATCGAAAAACGCCACCCGTTCGCCGAATTCGGAGCTGTAAGGATTGCGCGCCAGCAGCGCCCCGGTCGAGGCATCGACGGCGGTGGTCATGTGCATGGTGGATTTCGGACGCAGATCGCCCAGCACCCATTCGGCGTAGCCGGTGGCCGAAAGCTTGCGCGGCTTGCCGGAGATATTGCGCAGCTTGATCACGGAGAATTTGACGGCGGCGTCCATCGCCACGTAAACCCACAGCTCGGAAACGATGCCGGCTTCGGTGTGCTCGAAAACGCTGTAGCCGAAGCCGTGGCGGCTGACGTAATCGCCTTTGCCGCGCGCGGGAAGCGGCGTGGGCGACCAATACGCCCCGCTCTCTTCGTCGCGCAGATAAAACGCTTCGCCGTCGGAATCGCTCGACGGGATCGTCGGCCCAGGGCGTGAGCCGGAATTCGTGGGCGTTTTCGCTCCAGGTGTAGGCCAGGCCGCTTTCTGAAATGACCGTTCCGAAGTTCGGGATTGGCGAGCACGTTCACCCACGGCGCGGGCGTGTTTTGTCCGGCCGACGTGGTGATCACGTATTCCCGGCCGTCCGGTGTGAAGCCGCCCAGACCGTTTTGAAACAGCAGATCGCGCGCAGGGGAATGAGCGACGGCGGCTGCGGAGCGCGGGACGGTTCTTGGCGGGCGCCAGGCGCGGCACGGCGGCGTCGCGCATCCCCTCACCGATGCGGCTTTGGATGATCTGATCGCTTAATGTGCCGCGCTTATCGGTTAGGATGGCGCGTGCGACGGTTTCAAGCAGAATGCGATCTTCGGTGGACATCTGCTCGGCGGCTCTCACGAATATGCCGCCGGGGCGGTCGGTGACGTTGGCTTCGATGCCGGCAGCGATCAGGCCGAGAATCTGTTCCTGCAGTTGTTGGCGGTAGCCGGCTTGGTCTTCGTTCCAGATGACCAGATCGACGGCGAGCCCTTTATAGCGCCAATACGCGTGGGCTTGAACCAGTTGGCGGACCAAATCGATATTTGCGGGGTCGGCGATTTGCAGAAGGACGATGGGCAGGTCGCCGGAGATGGCGTGGCCCCACAAGCCGGATTGTCCGCGGCGGTTTTGCAGGAGCGTGGCGGGGTTGGCGCGCAGCGAGGGGTTGGCGTAGAGCACGGAACTTGCCAGGCGCTCGTAGAGCTGCGCGTCGGATTCAGTGGCGTTCAACTGGCGCAGGGCGACTTGGCTGTGGGTCCACGCTAAATCGAAAACGCGATCGGCGAGGCGCGGGTCTTGATATTTTTCGAGCAGCCCCAAGCAGACTTCGCGAGTTTCGCCGACGCCTGAAACGATGTTCACGGTTACCGATTTCCCGGCGGCAAGCGTAACGCGGTAGCGAACGGCCACCACCGGATCGAGCACCGAACCGGAGCTGTTCGACAACGGCCCGGGTTCGGACATAGCGCGCGGATGCGCGACAGTGTTGCCGCGTCCGATGAATTGCGCGCGGTCGGTCTCGTAGGAGACCTCCGCGCTATTTGCGCCCTCGGTGGCCATCAAGTGAAACATCCACGGAACCGGTTCGTCGACCGATCGCGGGCGGCGCGAGCATAAAATGGCCTGGCGCTGCGGAAGAATTTCGGTTTGCACAAAAAGATTGCTGAACGCGGGATGCAGCGCGTCCGCGGCGGCGGACGTGAGCACCACTTCGGCGTAGCTGGTGATCTCGATGGTTTTCGCGCGCGAGTGGTGATTGGTCACCGTGACGCGGCGCAGTTCGATGTCGTCTTCGGGCGAGACGGCGATCTCGGTATGGGTATCGAAATTGCCGTCGCGGCGGCGGAACTGCACGCGGGCTTCGGCGAAAATCGCTTCGTAGCGATCCGGGCGGTCGAGCGTGGGCTGATACGCGGTGGACCAAAAATCGCCGCTGGCGGTGTCGCGCACGTAGCAGAACGTGCCCCAGGGATCGCGCGTGGTGTCTTCACGCCAGCGCGTAACGGCGAGATCTTTCCAGCGGCTATAGCCGCCGCCCGCGTGCGTCACCATCACGTGATATCTGCCGTTCGACAGCAACTGCACTTCGGGCATGCTGGAGTTGGGGTCGGTGAAGACGCGGAAGGGCGGTTCGGAGGGGGCCGCGGCGGTTCGCAGACTGGACACTTCGGCGGCTTGCGAATAGAACGCGGTGGCGCGTGGGATGCGCTCCTGCAATAACAAGGTGGTGGCTTGGAATTGCAAATCCGCCGCGAAGCGTTTTTGCATGGGGCGGTTGAGCAGCGCGTAGGCGAACGACAGCAGGCTCATGCCCTGGTGGTGCGCCATGAAGGAGCGCACCACGGCGCAAGTTTCGCCGCGCGGCAGGCGCGACTCGGTGTAGTCGAGCGCTTCATAGAATCCGTAGCGGCCTTCGCGATGTTCTTCGCTGAGGCGCAAAAGATTCCGGCAGGCGGGCTCGGGCGCGACCATCAACGCCATGGCGGAGGCGTAGGGCGCGATCACCAGGTCGTCGGCGAGTCCGCGCTTGAGGCCCAGGCCGGGCACGCCGAAAGCGCGGTACTGGTAATTGAGATGAACGTCGATGGTGTTGTAGCCGCATTCCGAAATGCCCCACGGCACGCCGCGCTTTTTGCCGTAATCGATCTGGCGCTCGACGGCGGCTTGATAGGTTTGATCCAGCAGCGTGTTCTCGTAAGTGGGCATGACCAGCAGCGGCATGAGGTATTCGAACATGGAGCCGCTCCAGGAAATGAGCACCGGTTCGCCGCCGGCGCTGGCCAGCAGACGGCCGAGTGCGAACCAGCTTTCCTGCGGAAGCTGTCCTTGCGCGATGGTCACGAAATTACACAAGCGGGCTTCGGAGGCGAGCAGATCGTAATAGCTGTCGTCGCGGCGCGAGGCTTCCACTTGATAACCGATGGCCAGCAGGCGGCGGGTCTTGTCGAACAGGAAATCGTATTCGGCGCGTGCCAGCACGGCGCACTGCTGGGCTAGATCCTTCGAGCGCCAGAATCATGTTGCGAGCTTGCGCGTTGGAGCCTTGCGCGGCGAGTTCGCGGAGCGTGCGGATCGCGCTCCGCCGGAAGCCAGCGAATGCAGTTCGTTCGACGCGCTGTGGCATTGCCGGACCAGCGCTTCGGACCATAGCGCGATATCGCCGCCTGCCGTGACAGTGAGGCTCGACACGCTGGTATCGACTGCTGCCGTGAAGCTCTCCAGCGCGGCCGAAGCATCGCCGGGCGACGTGCTTGCGAATCCGGCAGGGCCGCCGCAGTCTTCGAGAAGCGCCAGCGTGTCGCCAAGGCCGTCGAACACACAGGCTCGTACGATCTGGTCGTCGGGCAACGCCAGCAACCCGCCGCGCAGCGTCAGCAAATGGCCGGCGAGGTTGCCGCTATCGACTGTCGAGATATAGAGCGGCGTCAGAGGGCGGAGCGTTTGCGTGTCGTACCAGTTGTAGAAATGGCCCAGATGCCGGTCCATCGTTTGCATGCTGGCGAGCGCGCGTGAGGTGCGCTCGATCAGCTCTGCGGCGCCGATGTAGCCGAAGTCGTAAGCCGCCAGGTTGGCGAGCAGCGCCAGGCCCATATTGGTGGGCGAGGTGCGGTGCGCGACAACGGCGACGGGATGCTCCTGATAATTGTCAGGCGGCAGCCAATGATCCTCGGCGGTGACGAAGGTTTCAAAGAACAGCCAGGTCTTGCGGGCCAGCTTGCGCAGAAAGACAACCTGTTCTGCGTCGAGTTTGCTGCGCTGGACCGCGATGGGGAGTCCCATCAGCCACGCCATGACGGGCGAAAGAAACCACAGGCCCAGCAGCAGCACGGCGGGCAACAGCACAGTGGAGCGGTCGATTGCCAGAAAAATGTAGGCGGCGATAGCGATCGCCGGTGCGATCCACATGGCTTTGACGGAGGCGGAGAGGCTCGCGCGGCCGGTTTCATTGGTCGATACGGCCCATTCGAGCAGATGCTTGCGGGTGATCGCCATGCGCCATAGCGTGCGCAGGATGGCGTCCAGGCTGAAGTACGCTTCGTAGGGAAGACACGCCAGGCCGAAGCCGGCTTGCGCGAAGCGGCGCCGGGTTGCGCGCGCTACGGCGGAAAGGTGCTGGCTCCACAGAATATCGTCGGGGCGGCGGAAGGCTTCGAACAAAGATGTGAGAATGGACGGCGCGGTGAGGATGGCGACCACCGTGAAGGTCCACAACCAGGGGCGCGATAAGCTGCAACCAGGCCAGCAGCAATAAGAGCGTGGCCGCCGCGGGCACTAAACTGCGGCGCAGATTGTCGAAGATTTTCCAGCGCGAGAGCGCCGAAAGCGGATTGCGCAGCGAATGCCCAGCGAAGCCGGGGACGCGCGGCAGCAGCCAGCGCAGGATCTGCCAGTCGCCGCGAATCCAGCGATAGCGGCGCTTGACATCCGAACTGTAAAGAGCTGGATCGGTCTCAAAGAGTTCGACGTCGCTCAAAAGTCCGGCGCGGGCGTAGCAGCCTTCGAGCAAGATCGTGGCTGAGGATGCGATTTTCCGGGAAGCGGCCTTTGAGGGATTGCTCGAAGGCGTCGACATCGTAAATTCCTTTGCCGATAAAGGAGCCTTCGCCGAAGACGTCCTGATAGACGTCGGAAACGGCGCGCGTATAAGGATCGATGCCGGCTTCGCCGCCGCACATGCGGGCGTAGTTGGAGCGGTTGGCGCCCGGCAAACTGGGCGCGACGCGCGGCTGCAGAATTCCGTAGCCTTCGCATACGCGCTGCTGCTGCTGGTTATAGCGCGCGCGGTTCAGCGGATGCGCCATCGTGCCGACGCATTGCCAGGCGGCTTCGCGCGGAAGCTGGGTATCGGTGTCGAGGGTGATGACGTACTTGATGCCGGGGAGCACGGAGGCGTCGCCCACCACGGACATGAAACCGTTCTGTTTCCGTGAAGTCCTGGGAAGGGCGCAGCAGGGCGTTCAGGGCGGCGAGTTTGCCGCGCTTGCGCTCGTAACCCATCCAGATTTTGTCGCGCGCTTCCCACACGCGCGGGCGCTGGAACAGAAAAAAGGGATCGCAGCGAAGCGCCGTGATATTTCAGGTTAAGCGCTTCGATGCCGCGCTGCGCGAGCGCGAGCAGGCCGTCGTCTTCAGGCATGGTGGCGGCGGGGGCGTCGGCGAAATCGGTCAACAGGCCGAAGTACAAGTGGTCGCCGCGATTCGCCAGGAAGCGGACTTCGAGCGCCTCGAGCAGAGATTCGAGTGCCAGCCTTGCTCGAGAGCATCGTGGGAACCACCACCAGCGCGCTCGATTCCAGGGGGATGCCTTCGGAAAAATCCATGCGCGGCAAGGCATGCGGGCGCACGAAGACCGTAGCTCAGCCAGTTCACGAACGCGATGGCAAAATGAGCGGTGAGGAAAATCGCCAACGCGGCGGTGAGCGCCAGCAGCCAGTCCGGCGTATTCACGCTATCGAGCATCGCCACTAAGCTGACGCCGAAGACGGCGGTGCTGAGAAGGATGCCGCCTCCATAGAGCAGCACGGGAAGGCGGCGGCCGCAATGCGCGAGGGCGCGCGGCACGGAGCGGCGCAGGCCCACGGCTTTTTCGAGCTGCGGCAACGCCGTTGTCGATCAGATAGAAACCGGTGTCGGCGGCGCGGTCGTCGACGCCGCACTCGGCGGCGCTTTGCGCGGCGCAGACGGATGGCCGCGCGCGCCACCTCGCTCTCTGAAAGCGAACAGCGCTTGGCGATTTTCTCGACCGACTGACGGTAGCGGTCGCGCGTGGCGAAATCCATTTTCGCGTGGATGCCGTCGGGGTTCGAGCGCAGAAGATGTGCTCGACGGCGCTCAAGTCCTCGACGAAATCGCGCCAGTTCATGGCGCCCAGCAGGCGCAGGCTGCCGATGCTGTTGCTCATCGAAACCTGGTTGGCGGCTTGCTGCTGATTTTCAGACTGCACCAATTGATCGATGGTCAGGCTGCTCTGCGAGAGGCGCTGCTCCATCCAGGTGAGCGGCAGCGCCAGCGCCGGGCTCTGACCTTGCAGGCGGCGCGAGAACTCGGCGACGAATGCGCTGACCATGGGCGGATTGGAGCGCGCCATGTCGGCGATCAGCAGGATGAGCCCGTTGGGATCCACTTCGACGATGGCCGTCATCTTGTCGGCCCAGTAGTCCGCGCGATTGCGATCGAGGCAGGCGGCGGAAATGCGCGCGCTCACGCGGCGCAGATTTTCGATCAGCGCCAGGCGCGCCATGATGGGGATGGCCCACAGTTCGCCCAGCTTCAAAGTAGTGACGGTTTGATAGGAAGCGAGGAAGCGGCGCAGGCCATCGGGGTCGAGGCGGCCGTCGGTGTGCGAAATGGTTTCGAGAACGATGTCGTAGACGCGCGGGAGGCCGGCCGAAGGTCCGTTGGCCAGGCGCGGCAGTTCGCGGCTGTAGCCTTTCGGGAAATGCCGGCGCGCGGTGCGGATCTGTTCTTCGATGAGATAGAAGTTATCGAGCAGCCATTCGCCGGCAGGAGTTGCCCGGCGGTTTTCCTTGATGGCCTCCGCGAGCAGGGCGTGCGCGGCGACCAGAACATTTTCGTTTTCGGCTAAGCGCGAGAGCAACTGTTCGGCGTTGCGCGCGGAACTGACCACGTGAGAGCCCGCCAACGTCTGGGCGTGCTGGTCCATTTGCTCGGCGTTGAAAAGCTCGGCGCGAAGAGGAGCTTCGTCGACTTTAACCATTGGCTGAGCCAGGGGTCAGTGACCGTATTTGGTCACTTGACCCGCTATGGTCATTACGAGAAGAATCAGAGGTAAACCCAGCAGTTGCCACGCTGGGAGATATGGCATTTCGGGGGCCAATTTTAGAGAGTTTGGTTGAGAATCGTCTCGGCTTGTTCTTTGCGGAAGGCGTCGAGTTTTTCTTCAAGATCGGGGCGCTGGAGGGCCAGGATGGCGATGGCCAGGAGGGCGGCGTTGATGGCTCCGGCTTTGCCGATGGCCAAGGTGCCGACGGGGATTCCGGCGGGCATCTGGACGGTGGAGAGCAGGGAATCCATGCCGCGCAGCATTTGGCTTTCCATGGGGACGCCGAGCACGGGCAAAAGCGTGTGGGCGGCGAGGACTCCGGCGAGGTGCGCGGCGCCGCCGGCCGCGGCGATGATCGACTTTCACTGCCGCGGGCGCTGGCGCCGGACGCGAACTCGGTGGCGGCCTGCGGGGTGCGGTGCGCGGAGAGCACGCGGCTTTCGTGGGGGACGCCGAAGCGGGTGAGGGTTTCGCTGGCGTTCTTCATGGTTTCCCAATCGGACTTGCTGCCCATGACGACGGCTACGAGAGGTGCGGGTGCGGATGGAGCTCATAAGGAATTTTCTATTGTCTTTAGGCCAGACGCTTTTTGAGTTCGTTGTCGACGGCGTCCATGAAGGCTTCCGTCGTCAAGTACGGGTGGTCGGCGCGGATGAGGATGGCCAAGTCCTTGGTCATTTTGCCGGATTCTACTACGTCTACGCAGACCTTTTCTAGAGTTTGGGCGAACTTCACTACTTCGGGCGTGCTTGTCCATGTTGCCGCGGTATTGCAGGCCGCGGGTCCAGGCGTAGATGGATGCGATGGGGTTGGTGGAGGTTGGTTTGCCTTGCTGGTGAAGGCGGTAGTGGCGCGTTACGGTGCCGTGGGCGGCTTCGGATTCGATGGTCTTGCCGTCGGGCGACATCAGTACGGAGGTCATCAATCCGAGCGATCCGTAGCCTTGGGCTAACGTGTCGGATTGCACGTCGCCATCGTAATTCTTGCAGGCCCACAGATATCCGCCGGTCCACTTTAAGCTGGCGGCGACCATGTCATCGATCAGGCGGTGTTCGTAGGTGAGGCCGGCGGCCTCGAAGCGCGGCTTGAAATCGCGCTCGAAGATTTCCTGGAAGAGATTTTTGAAGCGGCCGTCGTAGACTTTCAGGATGGTGTTTTTCGTCGACAGGTAGACGGGATAGTGGCGGTCGA
Source organism: Bryobacterales bacterium (assembly GCA_963745995.1). Taxonomy (GTDB): domain Bacteria; phylum Acidobacteriota; class Terriglobia; order Bryobacterales; family Bryobacteraceae; genus Palsa-187. Next base: position 240,007 of record CAVUZF010000002.1, on the reverse strand, counting down.
GCGCGTAGGTGAAGCAGGCGCGGGCGAAGCCGGAGATGGATTCGTCGAGGTTGAACATGCCCATGACGACTCCGGCGCCGGGGGCTTTTACGATTTCGCGTTCGATGGGGGCGCCGCCGTCGTCGGGGGTCCAGCTCAGTTTGAGCGAACCGGCGGACGGGAATTGGAAGTCGGTGGCGCGGTATTGATCGGCGAAACCGTGGCGGGCGACGACTACCGGCTTATCCCAATGCGGCACGATGCGCGGGACGTTTTTGCAAATGATGGGTTCGCGGAAAATGGTGCCATCGAGGATATTGCGGATGGTGCCGTTGGGGCTCTTCCACATTTTCTTGAGGCCGAATTCCTTGACGCGGGCTTCGTCGGGGGTGATGGTGGCGCACTTGACGGCCACGCCGTATTGCTGAGTGGCTTTGGCGGAGTCGATGGTGATCTGGTCGTCGGTGGCGTCGCGCTTCTCGATCGACAGATCGTAATATTTGAGGTCAATATCCAGGTAGGGGAGGATGAGGCGTTCGCGGATCCACTGCCAGATGATGCGCGTCATCTCGTCGCCGTCCATTTCGACGACGGGGTTCTTGACCTTTATCTTGGCCATCTAAAGTGAGAGCTCCTAGGGGTGGGGTAAACTTAACATTATCGCCGATGATGTGGCGAAAACGCTAGTGCTGACCCCAACTTTTTAATGACTACTGACCCTTTATTCCAGCCTTTTAAGCTCCTGAATCTGACATTGCAAAACCGCATCATCATGGCTCCGATGACGCGGTCTAAGTCGCCGGACGGGGTTCCGGGCGAAGGACGTCGCGGCTTATTACCGGCGTCGGGCCGAGGGCGGCGTGGGGCTGATCGTCACGGAGGGGACAGTCGATTCCGCATCCGGCGGCGGTTTTCTATCCCGATGTCCCGCGGTTTTATGGCGACGACGCGCTGGCTGGGTGGAAGCACGTTGTAGAGGAAGTGCACGCGGCGGGCGGGGTGATTTTTCCGCAACTTTGGCATGTGGGGGTGATGCGCGATCCGGCGCATCCTCTGCCAGCGGGAGTCGAGCCGATGAGCCCTTCGGGATTGCGGGTGCCGGGCGAAGAGGTCGGGCGTGGCGATGACGCAGGGCGACATCGATGCTGTCATTCGGGCGTACGGCGAGGCGGCGGCTGCGGCGAAACGGCTGGGGTTCGACGGCCTGGAAATCCATGCGGCGCACGGGTATTTAATCGACCAATTTTTTTGGGAAGGCACCAATCAGCGCACGGATCGCTATGCGGGGAGCATCGCGGCGCGTACTACTTTCGCGGTGGAAGTGTTGCGGGAGGTGCGGCGCGCGGTGGGCGCGGAATATCCCGTGGTGCTGCGATTTTCGCAATGGAAGTTGCAGGATTACTCGGCTAAGCTGGCGACGACTCCGCAGGAATTGGAGCAACTGCTCGCGCCGCTGGTGGACGCGGGTGTGGATGCGTTTCATTGTTCGAGCCGGCGGTTTTGGGATGCGGAGTTTGCGGGGAGCAATCTGAATCTTGGCTGGGTGGACTAAGAAGTTGACGGCGCTACCGACTGTCACCGTCGGGTCGGTAACGCTCAACGAGGAATTCATGACCACTTTCCGGTCGGACGAAGGCGCTGCGGTTACCGGGCTGGATGAATTGTTGGAGCGGTTGGCGCGCGGCGAGTTTGATTTGGTGGCGCTGGGGCGGGCGTTGATCGTGAATCCGGATTGGCCCAAGCAGGTGCGGGAGGGGAAGATCGGGGAGTTGCGTCCGTTCCACAGGGACGCGCTGGCGACTCTGATATGAAACGAATTCTGTTCGCGGCCTTGGCGCTTACGCCGGTTTGAGGGTTGGGGGCTTGGCATCACGCGATTGTGATGGACGTGGGGCGGACCTCCGTTCCGCGTCGGACGTGCTCGTCCGACTGGTCGGGTATGTGAGAGAAGCCGACCTGGAGGCCGGCTGCGGACCAGAGGTCCGCCCCACTCGAACCTAAAAGGCTTTTCTATCTTTTCTTGATTCTGGCTGGATCTTCTTTTCTCTGGCTGCGGATTCAGCGCGCTAACGGGTCGGGGCGGATCTGGAATTTTACGATCTTGCCCTTGGTGCCCTTGCCGCCTTCGATGTGCCACACGAAGTGGGTGCCGTAGTTCGAGTACAGCGCGCGGCCTTTCCATCCGCCGTTGGGATCGTCGATGCGGGCGTCCATGCCGCGCGAGTAGAAGCCTAGCGGATAGGGGATGCGGAAGGTGGTCCACTCCTTGGTTTGCGGGTTGAGGGCAATCAGCGAATCGGAATTGGAACCGGTGGCGAACGGCGTGTTCGCGCCTAGGCCGATGACGTTGTGCTGATCCACCCAGTTGTAATAGTGGAAGTCGGCGGGGACGTCGGTGCCTTTGAATTTGGGACCGGTGGTTTGATACAGCGTCCAGCCTTCTTTGCACTGGCTGCCGTCGACCTTCGCGGGGCCGTTCAGGTCTTTGCACTTGCGCACGTCGAAGCTGGCCAGGTGGCTGCTGGCGGCTAGCCCGGTCCACACCACGCCGTTGCTGTCGATGTCGACGCCGCGCGGATCGAAGCCGGGCTCGGGGACGCGGAAGACCTGCGTCTTGCAGGTTGCGGGCGCGTTGTTGCCGCGCTGCATGCGGATCAGGTAGCCGGGGTAGAGCTTCGCTGACTCCCCACACGGAATCGTCCACCGGGCTGGGGATGATCGAATACAAGCTGTAGCTGACCAGTGAATCGAGCTTGGGATCGAAGGGCGGTTTGCGCGGGGCCTGCGGCTGCCGGCGCGGCCGCCGGCGGTATCGCTGTCGTAGAGCACGGAATCTTCGCCGCCGCGGCGAACGGGAATGACGTTCCACGGCCTGGTGATTTTGCCGTCGCCGTTGGTGTCGAGCACCTGGCCGCACCAGCCCACGGCTTTCTGTTCGTCGTGAGTTTCGTCGTAAACCTTGGTGTCGATCCAGCCGACGATGGGACCGCTGAGTTCATTGAAATACACGGTCTCGTCGGGATCGTTATCGAACTGCAGGTGGTGCGTGGAGAAGCAGGTGTCGATCAGCGTGAACTTTTGGTCTTGGGATCGTAGAAGGCAGCCTGGCGGCCGCTGTTCTTGCAGCGGGAACCATTCGGCGTACTTGTTTTTGGGATCGCTGCACCAGGCCGGGTCGGCGTTGCCGCGGATCTTGGAGGTCATCCACACGCGGCCCTTGCTGTCGAGCATCGGGTTGTGCGGATCGGCCGGATCGTAGGGCGGATTGGCCCACAGGTGCTCCATGCCCCAGAACATGGACGGGCGATTGGGGGCGGGGAAGCGCGACGGCACCTTGTCCTTGGGATCGCGGGTGGGGATGTCGATGGCGAAGGTGTTGTTTTCGCGCTGGTCCAGCACGACCAGTTGGCCGTGGCCGGCGTTGACGGCGTAGTTCGCGTCCGCCGCCGTTCACGGTGGGGTGATTCTTGTCGGTCGAAATCTGGTCGTGCATGAAGGAGTGGTCGTCGCCGACATCCCACAGCGTCGCGACGATGTTGCGCTCGATGCCTTTGGGACGCGGCGGCGCGGGCGGGACTTCGCCGTTGGCGATGCGCTGGGTCCAATCGGAAAACGTCTTCAGCGAGGTTTCCTTGCCTTGCGTGGTGAGCACCGAATACATGTTGGTGCCGCGGACGCCGACGCCCAGGCGCCATTCCCAGGCTTCGGCGTGGGTTTTCAATTCGGGCTTGGCTTCGAAAACATCGTCGAGCGTGCGCGTCAAATGGTTGCCGAGCTGGTGGCAGAAATTGCAATCCGATTTGAGCGAGTTGATCCAATGGTCCTGGATCAGCATGCGGGTGCCGGTGCCGTTGCCTTGCGGCGTGGGGCCGGTGCCGGGGAACAGGCTTTTCGCAGGGCGGCGCCAGCAGCGACAGCCAGTAATTGCCGGGATAAACTTTCGCGGCTTCCTGCGGAGTTTTCGCGGCGGCGGCTTTGAGCGTCACGGCGGGCGCGCCGGGTTTCAGTTCGATGGGCGTCGAATCGACTAAGCCGTAGCCGCGCACCCACACTTTATAATTCGCGGCGCGGCAGGTCGGGAACCAGGAAGCGGCCGCGATCGTCGGTGACTACGATCTTGATGAAGCCGGTGAGCAGATCTTTGGTTTCGGCGATCACCCACACGCCGGCTTCGGGGCCTTTGGGGCCTTGCACCGTGCCGGTGATGAAACCGCCGGCGGCGGTCTGCGCGTGAGCTGAGGGGACGGCGATCGGACACAGCAACGCGAAGCTCAATAGGACGTTCGGAAGCGTGGAGCGGGTGGTCTTCATGACACTCCTCTGGTGTTTGGGCGTAGCGGAACTGATCCAGTATATTGAGCCGGCCTGTGCGATGCAAACGTCTTTCGACCGTCTTAGTCGCGGCCGCCGAGATAGTAGTGCACAGCGGGCGTCACCAGGAGCGAGAGCACCATCGAAGCGAGCAATCCGCCGATGACAGCGATGGCCAGGGGCTGCAGCATTTGCGAGCCGGCGCCTAGCGCGAGCGACAGCGGGATCATACCGGCCACGGTGGCCATGGCCGTCATCAGGATCGGACGTAGCCGGCGTTCTCCGGCTTCAATCATGGCTTCGAGCGCGGGCATTCCTTCGGCGCGGAAACGCTGATCGGCGTCGAGCAGCAGGATGCCGTTTTTGGCTACGATTCCGATCACCATGATTAACCCCATGAAAGATGAAATGTTGAAGGTGGTTCCGGTGACCAGCAGCGCCAGGAACACGCCTGACGTCGAAAGCAGCGCCGACGCGATGATGGCGGTGGGGGCGGCGAAGGTGCGGAATTCGAATAGGAGCACGGTGAAGACCAGCACTACGGCGAGCGCCAGTACGACCAGCAGGTCTTTGAACGACTTTTGCTGCTCCGCATAAGTTCCGCCGTAGACGATGCGGATCGAAGAGGGCACGTGCATGTCGGCGACGGCCTGCTGCACCATCGCCATACCTGCGCCGAGGCTGACGCCTTCGAAGCGGCCGGTGACGGCGACTTCGCGCTGCAGGTTCTCGCGGAGTATTTCGGTTTGGCCGGCTTCGTCTTGAAACTCGGCTAGCGAGCCGAGCGTCGCGGACTTACCGGTGGAACTGCTGGTGATGATGGTATTGCGGATTTGATCCAGCGTGGCGCGGGTGTCTGCGGGGAAACGGACGCGGATAGTATAGGAGCGGTCATTCACGACGACGGGTGTGGTGGCGGGCTCGCCTTGCAGGATGGCGCTGGCGTCGAGTTCGATTTCCTGCGGCGTGAAACCGGAGCGCGCGGCGACCACCGGGTCGACGTTCATGACGATGGCGGGGCCGCTGACGGTGTTCTCGATGCCGTCCTTCACGTCGGCGACGGCTTTGATTTTCTTGATGCGGTCAGCGATCTTGGGGGCCCAGGTTTTGAGCAGATCGGGATCGGGAGAGAACAGTTTGATTTCGATGGGCTCGGGGGAACTGGTGAGGTCGCCGATCATATCTTGCAGCACTTGGATGAATTCGACATCCAGTTGCGGGTATTTTTCGTTCACTTTCGCGCGCAGGCCGGAGATGATTTCGTCGATGCCGCGGCTGCGGTCGCGCTTGAGCTTCACGGAGAAGTCGCCGTTGTTGGCTTCGGTGACGGCGGCGAGGCCGAGCTGGAGTCCAGTGCGGCGCGAGGTGCTTTCTACTTCCGGAGTGTCTTTCAGGATCTTCTCGACGCCTAGCAGGACGTCGTTGGTGTCGACTAGGGAGGAGCCGGCGGGCATTAGGTAGTCCAGGATGAAACCGCCTTCGTCCATTTCGGGAAGCAGGTCGCTGCCGAGAGAGCGGTAGCACAGAAACGACGCGCCTATAAGCAGTACGCAGCCCAGGGTCAGCGCCAGCGGGTGTGCTAATACGAAGCGCAGGGCACGGACGTAGGTGCGCAGGACGCGGCCCATGAATCCGGTGGCGGCAATGTGGCCGTGGGCGTCGGCTACTTCGGAGCCTTTGCCTTTGCGGCGCAGGAAATAATGGCTCAGTGTGGGGGTCCAGGTAACGGCGAGCGCCAGTGAAGTGAGCAGCGCGGTGGCGACCGTGATCGCCAGAGCGCGGAAGAAGGTGCCGGTGACTCCAGTGATGGTGATCAGCGGGAGGAACACTACAATGGGTGTGACCGTCGATCCGACCAGCGGCACGCGGATTTCACGCAAGGCGCTGCGGATGGCTTCGCCGCGGCTTTGGCCGGAGTCGCGGTGCATCACGATGTTTTCGACGACTACGATGGCGTCGTCGATGACCAAGCCGACGGCGGCAGCAAGTCCGCCGAGGGTCATCAGGTTGAAGCCTTGGCCCATGAGGCGCATGGCGATCAAGGTGATCGCGATGGTGGCGGGGATGACGAGCGCCGCCACCAGCGAACTGCCCCAGTCGCGGAGGAACAGAACCAGGATGATCGCCGCGAGAATCAGGCCGATGAGAATCGCGTCGCGAACGCTGTCGATAGAATCACGCACCAGCGTGGATTGGTCGTAGAAAGTCTGCACCTTCACGCCGGGAGGCAGGGTTTGTTTGATCTGATTGAGCTCGGCTGTGGCAAGGTCCGCGACGGCGACGGTGTTGCTTTCGGGTTGGCGGAAGATGTTCAGGAGCACGGCGGGCGTGCCGTTGGCGGTGACGATCGTGTAAACGGGCATCACCGATGGGCGTACCTCGCCGATGTCGGCAATACGTATGGGAACGCCGTTGGGCGTGGTGCGCACGACGATGTTGCCGATCTCGCTGGGATCTTTCGCTTGACCGGTGACGAGCGTGAGCGAGAGCTCATGATTGTTCTCGATCAGGCCGGGCGAGTCGACCATGTTGGTTTTCGCAACGGCGTCGAGAATTCCGGGGACGGTTACTTGCGCCTGCAGAAGTTTGGCGGGGTCGGGAATAATGTGGAACTCAGGGACCTGGCCGCCTTGCAGAACCACCATCGACACGCCGTTGACGCGATTGAGGCGCGGCTTGATGGTGTAGTTGGCGAGTTCCCAAAGCTGGGTTTGCGTGAGCGTGTCCGAAGTCAGGCTGTAGGCGAGGATCGGGAACGCGGCAAAGGTCAGGCGGTTCGCGGTGAGTTTCGCGGTGGGCGGCAGAGACGGTTGCACGCGCGCCAGGGCTGCATTCACGTATTGCAGGGTCTGGAACATGTCGACGTTCCAGTTGAAGAACAGATTTACTTCGCCGGAGCCGCGGCTGGTGGTGGACCTCACCGATTCAAGGCCGGGCACGCTGTTCATGGCCTCTTCGATGGGGCGCGTGACGGTGACTTCCATCTGGTTGATGGGCGCCACGCCGTTGTCGATGCCGACCACGATGCGCGGGAAATCGGTGGAGGGGAAAACGGCTACCGGAATGGTGAAGGCAAGATAGACGCCGATCGCGATCAGCGTGAGGATGACGAAAATAATGGGGCGCGAGAAACGCGCAGTCCAGTGTTCGGACGCGGCGTCCACGGCGGGGGAGATGGTCGATGGCCCGATCATGTTGCTAAGCCTTACTTACCCTTGTCGTCGTCAGCGTCGTCCTCGTCTTCATCCTCGCTTTTAGGTTTCTGGATGGCGACTTTGGCTTTGTCTTCGAGGCCCAGGCCGCCGGAGGTCACTACCTGATCGCCTTCCTGCAAGCCGGTGAGAATCTGCACGCGCATGCCCTGACGCACGCCGGCGACAATGCGGCGCTCGTGCGCAACGGAATCGCTGGTGATCACCATCACTTTCTGGCCGCCTTCATCGGAATTGAGCAGCGCCGAGGTGGGCACGACGATGGTGTTCTGAATGGTCTCGGCGATGATGGACACGCGCACGGTGCCGCCGGGCTTGAGTTTTTCGCCGGGATTGGGCACTTGCACCCAGACTTCGACGGTGGTGGTGTTGGGGTCGACCGAGGGACTGACGACGGTGACTTTTCCGGCGATATCGCCATCGGGTCCGGTGATGCGCGCGGGGCGGCCGACGGCGATGGCGGTGGCTTCCTTCACGGGGACGTTGGTGCGCGCGACTAATTGCGAGATGTCGACGATCGAAACCAGCGGCGATCCGCTAGCGGCGATTTCACCGGGGTAGATGGAACGCTCCGCAATCACGCCGCTGATGGGGCTGCGGATCTCGCCGTAGGAAACCTGCACGGCGGCCGAATCGTAATGCGCTTTCGCGGCGGCGACCTGCGCCTGGCCGCCGGCGATGGCTTCGCGCTGGCTCACCTGATTCAACGCCTGCAGATGATGCTGGGCGACGTCGAACTGGCTTTGCGCCTGCGACAGCGCAACCTTGGCGTCGTCCACTAGCTTTTGCGCAAGCGCGCCTTGGCGCTGCAACTCGACACGATTGTCGTAGAGCTTCTTGGCGGCGTCGAGCGTCTGCTGCGCCGAACGCACATCCGCCTCGGCTTTGTTGCGATCTTCGCCGACGGTGGCGCCGGTCAGGGTTTGATAAGCCGACTGCGCTTGTTCATACTGATATTTGCTCTCTTGTGCGGCAGCCGCCAGATCGCCGCTCTCGAGTTCGGCCAGCAGTTGGCCTACGCGCACGTGATCGCCGCGGTTCACCAGAATGCGCTTTACGGGCGCGCTGATCTTGGGCGTCACATTCGCCTGGTTGATGGGATAAAGCACGGCGTCGGCTGTGATCACATGATCGATGGCGCCGCGCACGGCGGTTTCGACGGTGACCGGAGTGGGGGCTTCCTGTTCCGCCGCCGCTTCTTTGGCGGCGCCGCCTTTACCGCATCCGGCAAGCAGCATGCTGGATGCGAGCAGACACGACGATGTACAGGTCCCGGCGCATCCCTAAAATGTTCCCGTCAGCGTCTGCAGATTTGCCACCGCCAAGCGGTACCGGCTCAGCCCGTCCACATAGGCGTTGCGCGCCTGGATCAGGGTGCTTTGGGCGTCGACAAGTTCCAGTATAGTCGCCTCCCCGGCTTGATACCGCAAGGCGTTGAGGCGCAGGCTTTCGGAGGCCAGGTCGACCGAATGCTGGAGCGAATCCACCTGCTCGCGGGCGGTTTGGGCTTCGGCGTAGAAGCCCTGCAAATTGCGGATGAGGGTGCGTTGCGTGGCGCTCAATTCGACGCTGGCCTGATTGCGCCTGAGCACCGCCTGGCGGACTTTGCTCGCCCGCGTTCCCCAGTCCCATACGGGCACGTTTAGCGAGACGGTGAGAAAATAGCCCAGGTTGGGGACGGGGCCTTTTTGCGGATCGGCTGCGACGGTGCTGTGGAGAGCGAAGGCATTGGCTTCGATACCGTACGCGAAGTCGGCGGTAAGAGACGGAAGATAAGCCTGGCGCGCGAGCGTGACGTCAAGTCCGGCGCCGCGCAGCGCTGAGTTGGCTGCCTTCAAGTCGGGATTTTCACGCTCGGCCATGGTTTGGATTTCGGGGAGGGCGGGGAGCGCCGGGGACAGAGCGCAGATCGTCCACCAAGTTAAAGTTTTGGTCGAAGTCGGGGAACAGCATTACGGCCAGGTCGAGGCGCGCGTTCTCCATGGCGAGTTTGGATTCACGGAAGGCCTGGTCCTGGGCGGCGACTTGCAAGTCGGCTTTGACGGTGTCGCTTTTCGCCACTTCGCCGCCGCGTTCCAGGTTCTGGCTGATATCGAAATAGCGCTTGGCGTCGTCGAGCGCCTGCTGGGCGGTGGCGTATTTGCGCTGCGCGGTGAGGAGTGCGTAATAGGCGCGCGTGACGGTGGCCGCAAGGCCGCGGCGCGTGATTTCGGTTCGGGCTTTGGCCAACACTTCGGCTTCCTGGGCGCGCTTGATGCCGGTCCTGGTCACGGCCGCGGTGAAGTCCTGATGGACGATTGCCCAGTCGCGGTAAACATGCACGCCGTCGTTGGTGACGAAGCGTCCGGTGGGGAAGACGCCGTTACCTTGGGTGCCGAGGTATTCCGATTTCGCGGACAAAGAAGGACGGGTGGCGGCGCGCGCTTGCTGAACATCTTCATGGGCCGCGTTGGCGTCGGTTACGGCGGCGAGCAACTGGGGGACGTTGGTCTGGGCGCGCGCCAGGGCATCCTGCAGAGTTAAGGTCAAGGGTGCCGAAGAGGAAGGCTTGGGAGCGGGCGCGGCGGTCTGACCGAAGGCCATCCCGGCGAACGCGCCGGCGCAGAGGCATAGGTATGGTTTTAAGTTCATGGACTTCACCTCTATTATTCAACCATTGGAGTCTTAAGAATGGCTGAAAATGGTCATTCAGCTAATCTTAAGCTTGTGTGAGTATCTTATCTGTTGGGATTAGACATCCCTAAGGAGCGCATGTCATGAAGAAATTTCTGCTCGTGCTGCTGGCGAGCGCCGCCTTGGCCGCGCCGCCGGCTTATAAGGTTATCGACAAAATCAAGATCGGCGGCGGGGGGCGCTGGGACTACTCCTACGTTGACACCGCCAACCACCGCCTGTACGTCTCGCACGGCACGCAGACCGAGGTGATCGACACCACTACCGATAAGCTGGTCGGCACCATTCCGGGGACCAACGGCGTGCATGGCATCGCGATCGCAGCGGATCTGGGCAAGGGCTTCACCAGCGATGGCGGAGACAACGACGTCACGGTTTTCGATTTGAAGACGCTGATGGTCACGGGCAAGATCAAGACCGGGCAGAATCCGGACGCCATTATTTACGAGCCGACATCGCATCGAGTGTTCACGTTCAACGGGCGCAGCTCGGACGCGACGGCGATCGACGCGAAGACCGGCAATGTCATCGCTGCGTCGATTCCCGTGGGCGGCAAACCGGAGTTCGCCCAAATCGACGGCAAGGGCCATATCTATGCGAATGTCGAAGACAAGAACGAGATCATCGAAGTGAACGCGAAGGACGCGCTGGTTGCTAAACGCTACTCGATCGCTCCATGTGATAGCCCCAGCGGGCTGGTGATCGATCCCAAAGGGCGTCTGTATTCGGTGTGCGAGAACAAGATGATGATCGTCAGCGATCCGGCAGCGGGAAAGGTGCTCGCGACGGTTCCGATGGGCGCGGGCGACGACGGCGTGGGCTTCGACGATGGCTACGCGTTCGCGGCCAACGGCGCGGACGGCACGATTACGATGGTGGGCGAAACGTCGCCTGGGAAGTTCGAAGCCGTGGCGACCATTCCGACGCAGCGCAGCGCGCGCACCATTGCGTTCGATTCGAAGGCCCACAAGTTGTATTTGCCGGGCGCGGAATTCGGTCCGCCGCCCGCGGGCAGCGAGGGCAAGAAGGGCCGTCCGCCGGTGCTTCCGGACAGCTTCATGGTGATGGTGGTCGGCCGCTAGCGCGCCGGCTTGGGTTGTTGCATTCGAACCCGTTTGCATTGGGGGCACCGCCACTTGCGCTTCTTGTGGTAGATGTGCCCCTTTACCTCTTTCATCGGAACTTTGCAATGCTTGCAGGTCACGTTCTATTCAGCTTCGCACTGCGCAAGCGCGACCGGCATGACGAATCCGGGCGTTGACGCTATCCTATGAAAGTATCTATCCGGAAAGGCTGAGACGCCCCTTGAGCACCAATAATTTATTGTCGCCGGTTGAAGATTTGAACGTGCCCTTTGACAGGGAGGGCCTGGAAGACATCGGCTTCATGACTTGCATGACGCTGGTGCTGCTGGGCAATTATGCGCAGACCGGGCACTTCGGCGGACCGCTGGCTTACACGCCTTATAACGTCGGCGTGCATTTGGCGGGGCCGGGGCTGGGCGGATTGCGCTACGACATCCGGCGGCCTAAGCATCCTTACAGCGACAAGTTCATGCTCGCGGGCGGGCACTGCGTTCCGACGTGCTATGCGCTATGGATGATCATGAGCCAGGCGATGGAGCGCAAGTTTAAGTTGACGGGCGATAAGCGCTATTATGTGGATCCGAAAGTCGCCATTCTGCCTGTGGATGCGATCGGCTTCCGGCGCGGCGCGGGGCCGATGAAAACGATTCTGCAAGAGAACGGTTTGGTGGATCATTCGTTGTTTGCGCAGGCCAAGGCGCGCGGGATTAAGGCGCTGGCTGGGCACGCGGAGAGCATCGACGTCACCAATGACGTGAATGGCGGGCCGTCCGGGGTGGGCATCGCGACGGCGGCTGGCAAGGCGGCGTTCTGGGATATGGTGGGCGCTCCGGGATCGCCGAAGATCATTGCGTTTGAGGGCGAATTCGCGATGACGGAAGGCCACGCGCAGGAATTGAAGACGCAGGCGCTGGCGATGAAGGTGGGCAAGCGGCTGCGCGTGATGCTCTCGGACAACAATGCGGGCATCGACGATGTGCTGCTGGGCGGCGTGATCGACGGCAAGTACGATGCCTACCGGCTGATCGATCAGTGGACCTCTTACGGGTGGAACGTTTTCACAGTCGACGACGGCAACGATTACGGGCAGGTGGTGGCGGCGCTGAAGACCATGGAGGAGTGGGACGAGCGCGACCGGCGTCCCATGATTCTGATCGGCAAGACCACCAAGGGTTATTGGCCGCGCGCGGTGGCGGGGAAGATTCCGGGAGCGGGGCCGCAGGTGATCGGGTATCAGAGCCACCCTTACGCGATGAAGATGAACTCGGATTATTTCGTCGCGCTGGCGAAGACGTTCGAGGAGCATTACGGGGTTGAGTTCGAGGGCATCCGCAAGGGGGCTGTTAGCGACACGCGCGAGAGGCTGATTCAGTTCAAGACCAATATCGACGTGGTGATGTCGTTGCTCGATCGCAATGGGTTGGGGGACTGGCTGGCCGACCGGCTGGTGGAAATCGGCGACACGATTAAAGATGAAACGCCGCTGTATTTCGACGTCAAGAACAATCCGTTTCAAGACGACCGGCTGCGGGTTGCCAATCTGCCTGTCGAGCCGCAGACGGTTACGGTCACCAACCGTTTGTCGGGGGCGCAGAAGCAGGCGGCGATTGTGCTGTTCCGCAAACCGGGCGAAATAGCTGGAACGCGGCGCTGCATTTCGGAAATCATTAAGTGGATGAACTACGTCACCGACAACCGCTTCATCACGCTGGCGGCAGATCTCTCGGATTCAATCAACGTCGAGCATGGGGCGCTGTGGGGGCATTACGATCCGGAAACCAATCCGCTGGGCACGCGCATCAAGGCGGCGATTCAGGAAGCGGGGAACGTTTCGACGGCCATTGGAATTGTCAGCCAGAGCACCAGCGTCGATCCGGCGAAGTTCTCGGGCATGTGGGCGCTAAGCGGGACTTACGGCGCATTTACGCCGCTGATGTATACGCCGGCGCGTGTGTTCAGCCAGCAGACGCAGGACAGCAAGTTCCGCATGGGCGTGCTGCATATTCTCGCCGGACATTCGGGGCCGGAGACGGCGGCGGACGGGCGCACGCACTTCGGAATTTTCGCGACGCAGGTGTGGAAGCTGTTCCCGCGCGGGCAGACGATTCACTTGAATTTCTGGGATTACAACGATGTGGCTCCCGGGTACTTCGCGGCGGCTGAAATCGCGGCGCGCGATCCGAAGGTGGGCATCATCAGTATTGAAGTGGCTCGGCCCGATTTCCCGGTGGCGGATCGTTCGAAGTTCGCCGATACGGATCTGCGCGCTGCGGCCAAGGGGCTGTATGTCATTCGCGATTTTGCCCCGGGGCCGCGGCATGGCTATGTGATTTCACAAGGGTCGAGTTCGACGGTGAATCTGGTGAACCAGTTGCCGAAGCTGAACGATGCCGGGATCAATGTGAAAGTGATCGCGGCGATCAGCGAAGAATTGTTTGACCGGCAGCCGGAAGCGTATCGTAACTCGGTGCTGCCGCCGGAGGCGTACTACGACGCGATGGTGGTGTCGACGGGAACGCGGCGCGTGTGGCCGGTGCGCAACTTGGGGCCGCTGACGGACGATTATTCGCTCACTTCCGATTGGGATAATCAATGGCTCACCGGTGGCCTGGAGCCGGACGTGATTGCAGAGGCCCATCTAGACGCTGGTTCGATCTTCGCGGGGATTCAGCGGTTTGCGAAGGATCACGACCAGCGGATCGCGAAGCAGCGTTCATTATTGGGTTAATAGCGTAGAATTGTGGTTGAAGCATGGACGTAATCCTAAAACCCGAGTTGGAAACACTCATCGCCGCCGAGGTGAAGGCTGGCCGCGCATCTGATCCCGGAGAGTTTCTCAACAAGGCGGTTTACCATTACGTGCTAGCGCGCGAGCTCGGACAGGAATACGTGCCTGAGGAAATCGACCGCATGATTTGCGAAGGCCTCGACGATATCGAGCGGGGCGACACGATCGACGGAGAGGAAGCGTTCCGCCAGCTCCGCGCCCTTAGCGCGGAGCGCCGCCGACAGCAAACGTGAGCCAGTTCGAACTCGCCCGGCGCGCTCTTGGAGATCTTCAAGAGATCTGGGACTTCATCGCAGAGGACAATCTCAACGCTGCGGACCGCCTTATTGAGGACTTCTACGGCGCATTTCAGCGCTTAGCCGCGGTACCGGGCATGGGCCATAAGCGCCGGGATCTCACCGATCGCGATGTTTTGTTCTGGGCACTCTATTCCTATCTCATCATCTATAAAAGTTCGCAACCGCTTCGCGTGGTTCGCATCATTCACGCGAAGCGAGATGTGAAAAAGCTACTGCGGCCAACTACTTCTTAGTCGGCCCTGGAGGTGGGCCCGGCGTGTTCAAAAAGTCGTCGAAGTTTACGCTGTTCGACGGCGGGGCGGCGACGGCGGCGCGGGTGGTGGTGAAGCCGATCATGCGGCCCATGAAGATTACGGCGATCCACAGGGCGATAGATAACACTCCGACAACGCGGCCCAACGGGGGCGCGGACGGGGCTTTATCCCAACTCTCCACCTTGCGGCCGAGGGTGAGCTCGAACGCGCCCATGTTGATTCCGGCCAGCACCAGCAGCAGCATCTTCGTGCGGAAATAGAAGTTGTGATAGTAGACGGTGGCGTTGGTGATGAACATCAGCGCGCCGGTTAATGCGGTTAAAGCGAAGGCGGCCCAGGTCCACTTCAAAATGTCGGAGTACATGCGCTTGAAGGAACGCTGGCTGGAGGCGAGTCCAATTAAACGTAGATCGATGATGGCGATGGTGCCGAAGACTAGACCCAGGCCGATGACGTGAGTAGCTTCGAGCATGGGGAACAGCAAAAGAGACTCGCGGATTTTAGTGGCGAGGCCGGACCCTTCGAGTGCTTTGAGAAACGCTGCAATATTCACGGAGCCTCAGGCCTTTGTCGCCGGCGACCACGAGCCCCATACATGGTCGTAGGCGATCAGGCGTCCCAGAATAATGATGCAGGCCCAGATCACGAAGGTCGCTAGCGCCAGCCACTTGATGGGTTGGCGGTCCGCGCGGAGCTTGCGCTGAAAATTGACGGCGATTACAGTGCTGACTGCCACTAGAAACATTTTTAGCCAGAAGGAAAAGGTCACCAGCTCACGCACCGGCTCGCCGATCACCATCAGGATTCCGGTGGCCAGCAGCAGGCACAGCGCCGCTGTCACCCAGGGAGCGAAGCGGGTGCTGGTTTGGCGCAGCGTTTGATCCATGCCGGCCCAGCCGAGGATGCGCAGATTGATCATCAGCACGGAGCCGAGCACGACCGCGATCCCCACGATGTGAATGGATTGAATCAGCGGGATGACCCACGCATTGTGGTTTTGTATGTAGACACTGGGGGCTGTCGTGGACAGCCACTCGGCAAAGCGATTCAAAATCAGACTTCCTAAACTAGAATGTGGTCGCGCCTAACAGTTCGCTGCCTGGTACTGTGTCGCAGGTCTTGCCGGGAGCGGGCGGCGTCTTCCAGGGGCACTTGGCGATGGCGCTCGCGCCGACGCGGGATCCGAAATTGCTGCCGTCGCGCAGCGGGTTCATCTTCACGCTGAAGATGGTGCCGGCGGGGAAGGAGGAGGCGGTGATGCCTTGCTGCGCCACGGCGGCGGCTCCCGCCATCTCGACGCCCCAATCGACATTCTTGCCGTCCTTGTCCTTGACCAGCTTGCCGTCGGGTCCGATCACGTAAAAGTGCAACTCGGCGTGATTGGCCTGGGCGACGAACTGATAGGCGACGCCGGTCAACACCACGGTCTTGTTCTGATCGTACATGGCGAAGGAGTGGTGCGCCAGAAGCGGCAGGGCGAGGAGTCCCGCGACCGCGCAAATTTTGATAAGTGACTTTTTCATGGTGATGGTTCCTTTTTTATTTGAAGATATCCAGAATGTCCTGGGGCAGCGTGTCCTGCGGTCTGTCCCAGCCTACTTCAAAATACTTTTCCCAGTTTTGCGCCCAGGGGCGGCCGTAGTAATCGATGTAACGGGGGTCCGCCTTGGTGAGCTGAGTGGGCCTGTCCGTTGGTGTTGCGGAGATTGCTCAGGCACTCGATATAAGTGTAGCGATGGGTTGGGTCGTCCGCCCCCGCCACGCGAACGTAGCGATAGGTGGCGCGCAGGGGCTGCACGAAGGCCTCGGGATCGTAGAAATACCGTCTCGTGATCGAGTCCGATGAACTTGCCGCTCGCGTCGAGCGCGGGCTTGAAGGTCTCCACCGTCTCCATCTTGCCGCTGAATTCGAACATGGAGTGCGAGAGGGTCCAGGCCTGCACGTTGGCTGTCCAGGTGACGAGCGTGGTTCCATCCCAGAAGCCGACCGTCTCGCCATACCACTGCGGAACCTTCTGCACATGCTGCTTGCCGATCAAGAACCTGGCGCAGGAAATTGGCGGCGATGCCGGAGAGGAACTGGACGTTCCAGGGCGTCACGGTGAGTTGGAAATTGCCGCCTTGCGAGGCCTGCGCCCACCAGCGCATGAATCCTTCGGGATAGCAGAAGGACGCTTCCCACTGCGGCGCGTTATCGACGGCCTCGTGGTAATTCATCTGCACCATGCGCTTTTGATATTCGGGAGTGAGCAGAGACAAGATGGTGGGGACTTGGTTCACGGTGCCCCAGATCCACTCGGCGCCGTGATCGGCTTGCTGGTCGCGTCTGTAGTAGCCATCCCAATCGGGCGTGGTGGCTTTGGTGTAAACGGTGGGTCCGCCCTTGGCCTTGGCGGCCGCGAGCAGGGCTTCGTAATGTTCCTTGGCGGTCTTATAAGGATAGGGGCTGACGATTTTTTCGCGCGGGTAATCGGCGCTGCAATCGCCCCACGCAGCCGAGGCCGGGGGATTGTTCGCCGATGCGGTGCGAGGTCCAGATATCGGTTAGCTGGCGCGGGGTATTGCAACGGAAATAGCGCTGATCGGACCACAGAGGCTGATCTTTATAGAAATTTTTAGACGTAAATAAATCGGTGGGCAGGGCTTGCATTCCGGGAGGCGGTCCCGGGAAGGTGGGCGTGTTTCGTCTGCCCAGGCCGCGCGGCCCCGGCTGGTTTTGCCCCTGTTGGCCCTGCGCCGGCTGCTGTCCGAAGACGGGGGCGAGCAGCGCCGCCGATGCGAACAGAAGAATTCGTACTCGACAACTCATGTAATCTTACTCCCCACTAAAGACGCTGGAAAACTGTAATTTCAGTTACGCGGGATCAATGATACCTTGGTTCACTAAAAGCTGGCAACTGTCAGAGTGCATAGTGTTTCGCCCATCGCAAAATGGGAATTTAGGCGTGGTGAGCGACAATTGTCTGGAGAGACAGGGTTATGAAAATCTACCTTTGGATCGTGCTCGCGGGCGTCGTGATGCTGGAAGCGGGGTGTGCGTCGAAGCCTCCGGAAATGCTGAAGACTGCGACCATCAAGGACATTATGGATTCCATGGTGGATCCCAATGGGGATTTCATATTTGAATCGGTGCAGCAGATTGCGGACGAGAAAGGGGTGCGGGAAAAAGCACCCCAGACTGACAAGGAATGGGATGACGTGCGGCATCATCTTTTCGTGCTGATCGAGGCGCCGAATCTGCTGGTGATGCACGGGCGCGAGATTGCGCGGCCGGAGGACCACTCGCGGAATCCGCGCGTCGAGAATGAGCCGGAAGCGGTACGCAAATTAATAGCGGCCGACCGCCCGGCCTTCATCCGCCGCGCACGCCGGCTGCAGGACGCGGCTACTGTCGCGATGCAGGCAGCGGACGCGAAGGACAAGGACAAGTTGTTTAAGGCGATCACGGGGATCGATAAGGCCTGCGAGAGCTGCCATTTGCATTACTGGTATCCGAACGACCAGCGGGCGCAGGAAGCGGCTCGCGAGGAAGGGATCACGGAATAGGCGGCGTTATTTCGCGCGGCCTTTGAGTCCTTGGGCGAGCACGGGAAGTTTGTAGATGGTAGCGGCGGTTTGCTGCGGGCCTTGGCGGATGGGCTGGCCGTTTTCGTCATCCGCTCCGCTGCCGACGATGTAGAGGGTCTTCTTGCCGGGGCCGGCGAACGTCACGCTGATGACGCCGCGTGGGGTTGGGATCAGGCCCAGATATTTTCCGGTCTTGTCGAATATTTGGAGACCTGGATTCGTGGTCACGTACAGGCGCCCTTCGGTATCGACCACCGAGCCATCGCCATTGCTGCCGCCGGGAAGCGGGGCGAAGTCGCGGCGGTTGGTGAGCATTCCGGGACCTTGCACGTCGAACGCAACCACCGAGCCGCCGTTGGTTACGTAGAGAGTTTTTTCATCAGGGCTGAAGACGATGCCGTTGGTGCGCAGGTTTTCCGCGGCCACGGTGACGCCTTTGGGGCTGGCGTAATAGAGGCAGCCGGACGTGAAATACGCGCCGCCGTGGTTGTCGGCGGTGAGATCGTTCGGGCGCACGGTGAGCGTCGAGCCGTCGGACCACTTGTCGGCGATGGTCTTGCGTTCCGGCGCGAGCAGGGTGATGGCGTTGACGATCGCATCGCGGTCGGGCTTGGTCGATCCCGGGCGCTCGGTGCGATGCGCGCCGTAGAGGCGGCCTTTCTGGTCCATCGAGATCGAGCCGATGCCTTTCGCGTTCGCTATGTATACCGAGGTCTTGCCGTCCTTGTCGATCTTGAGAACGGTGTCGTAATCTTCCTGGGCTATCAGCACGCCGTCCTTGACTGGGATGATGCCGTCGGCGCTGTTGCCGGCTTGCTGCCAGATTTTGGTCCACTTGCCGCCTGCGGCGACTACACCGGGGATGGAGTTGATGGTCAAGTCACGGGGAGCGGGCGGCGCGGTGGGACCGCGACCTGGGCCTCGTCCGGCACCGCCTTCAGTGGCTGGCTGCGCGGGTGGGATACAGGGGGACTGGCCGAACAGGATTGCGGACGCGCCGAGCCACGATGAAATTATGAATATGGTTTTGTTTTTCAAGTTGCCTCCGGGGAACTATGGTAACCAACCATACAGTGTATGCCCGGATGCGGTCGGTTAGTAGTGGTAGCGGCAAAAACGCGAAGGGAATCAAATTCCAAGCTTTTCAACGACAACCTCGAGGGAAAGCCCCTCTTGGCGACGAATCGCTGCAAGTAGACGCTGCTTCATCGTTTCCGAGTTCAGGAGGTATGCGGTCTCCCGCTCTGATACAATCTCGCGCCAAAGCTCGATGGGAACAATGACAGCCGTGGGCTCCCCGGCCTCGTTGGAGACGATCTGGATGTCTGTGCCTAACACAGATTCAGTTTAGAGCGGCCATCGTGCCCGCAAGGAAGCGCTACTTACAGATGAAGAGGTGGCGCTTTTGTAGGGGTACGGGTTTCCCTTCGTATTCGTTGAACGTGAGTCCAATGAGTTGGTTATATTTTGTCTTCTGCTCGCCGATTTTTTTAGTCACGGTGCGAAAAAACACCGTCATCTGCGTCGAACGAGGAAACAGCGGCGCTGTCATTTGTTGAGGGGTGCCGTCCGATTTCGGAATCGAGCAACTCGTCTCCACACGGCCCGTAAAACTTTCGACTTTACCGTTATGATCTTGGGTCATCGTGATCTGATCGTCGGTTGTTTCAACGACAACACCCGTGAAAGTCGACCCGCCATAATTAGGTGGATAGTAGCCACTGGGCGCAGTTCCGTATTGCGCTACCGCAAGCGATGTGGACAAAAAGATTACTACCAATCCAATTCTATGGCGTGGCAGCTTTACTGGACGCTGGATCATCAACGTCCCTGTGGGCCGCCATCGCCCTCAGACCCGCCGTCGATTCTGCGGCCGTCGGGGAGCGTCACGCGGCGGGCGTCTACCAGGTGTGAGCCGTCTTTTGCGAGGTAACCGTCGACCACGATCTTGTCGCCGAGTTTGATATCGCCGCGTTTGAAGCCGCGGCGGGAGAGGGCGCCGGGGCCTCCGCCTTCGCAGCCCCAGTTGACGACGTTGCCTTTGTCGTCGGTGACGTCGATGTAGAAGTAGGAATGCGGATTGGTCCACTCGATCTTGGTGAGGACGCCTTGCAGGCGCACGGGCTTGTTGCCGTCGAACTCGGCTGCGAACGAGTGATGGGCCGACAGGGGTCCGGCCGCCAGCAAAGCAAAAGCGGCGAACCATCCGGCTTGTTTCGTTTTCAACATGTGCGCCTCCTCGACTGACTTCTTAGCTATAGAATAATACTGCATGGACGCCCTTCACACGACCCCCCGCGGTGCGCTGGCCTTGCTCGCGCTGCTGTGCCTGCCAGTTTTCGCGCAGGAGATGACGGCGCCGGAACCGGCGGGGCCTCCGAAGCCCGCGCCGCGTTTGGCCGATGGGCATCCGGATTTCAGCGGTTATTGGAAAGGCCAGCGCGGGATGGTTCCGGGCGGCAACATCGCGAAAGATCTGCCGGGTTTGAAGCTGCCGCTGACGCCTGCGGGTGAGGCGGCTTGGAAGCACAACGTCACGGCTACGGTCGATCCGGAAGCGCTCTGTATTCTAGGCGGCATTCCGCGACACAACGCTAGCGGGCTGCCTTTCGAGATCGTCGCGGGCGCGAAGAAATTGGCGTTTCTGTATTGGTATAACTATTACCGGCTGATCCCGATTGACGCGGCGCGCAAGCATTCTGAAGATCCTGATCCTTCGTTCTTCGGCGAGGAACTGGGGCGTTGGGAAGGGAACACGCTCGTGATCGATTCGATCGGGTTCAAGGACACGCAGGTGTGGGCGGATGAGAATGGGAGTCCGCATAGCGATGCGCTACATGTGGTGGAGCGCTGGACGCGGCCGGATGCGGATCACTTGCACGTCGAGACTTTGATCGAGGACCCTAAGTTTTATACGCGCCCGTTCACTTATTCGCGGACCTGGATCCTCGGCAAGCCGGACGAAGAAGTTCACGAGTACTCCTGCAGCGAGAATAACGTCGACCGCGATCACTTGGGATTCGGTCCCGGGCCGATTCGCAAGGACGGCACTCGCGGGTACGAGAATCCCGCGCCCCTGCCGCCGCCGCTTCCCGCGCCTGCTAAAAAATAGGAGAAGTTCATCATGATCCGGTATTTGAAGAGCGGCCAGTCCGCTGCGACTAAAGCTGCGAGCGATTCGCAAGTGCGCCACACGGTGGAGGCGATTCTGGGGGACATCGCGGAGCACGGCGAGTCGGCCATGCGGCAATACTCTGAGAAATTCGATAAATGGTCGCCGGCTTCGTTCCGGCTTTCTGAGAGTGAGATCCAAGATTGTGTGCGCGCGCTGCCGCGGCAGGTGGTGGATGACATCCAGTTTGCGCAGACGCAGATTCGCAACTTCGCATTGATTCAGCGGGCGGCTTTGCAGGATGTTGAAGTCGAGACCTTGCCCGGCGTGGTGTTGGGGCACAAAAACATTCCGGTGAACAGCGTGGGATGTTACGTTCCGGGCGGGCGCTACCCGATGGTGGCGTCGGCGCACATGAGCGTGGTCACTGCGAAGGCCGCGGGCGTGAAGCGCATCATTGCTGCTGCGCCGCCGTTTGAGGGCGCGCCGCATCCGGCGATCGTCGCTGCGATGCACCTGGGTGGGGCGGATGAGATTTACGCGATCGGGGGTGTGCAAGCCGTCGCCGCGATGGCGTTGGGGACGGAGACGATCGCGCCGGTGGACATGATTGTCGGGCCCGGCAATGCTTACGTCGCCGAGGCCAAGCGTCAGTTGTTCGGGCGCGTTGGCATCGATCTGCTGGCTGGTCCTACCGAGACGTTGATTATCGCTGACGATTCTTGCGATCCGGAAATGGCTGCGGTCGATCTGATCGGACAAGCGGAGCATGGTCCGGGCAGTCCCGCGGTCTTGCTTACAACATCTGCCAAGCTCGCTGCCGATACGCCAGCGGCTATCGAGACGCTTTTGGGCTGGCTGCCCACCGCCGCCATCGCGCGCGAGGCTTGGCAGAACAATGGCGAAATTATTCTGTGCGACACGCTCGATGAAATGGTGGCGGAGGCCGACCGCATTGCTTCTGAGCACGTGCAGGTGCTGACGCGCGATCCGGATTATTTTCTGCGCCACATGACGAACTACGGAGCGCTGTTCCTGGGTCACCGCACCAACGTGGCTTACGGCGATAAGGTGATCGGCACCAATCACACGCTGCCGACGATGAAGGCCGCGCGCTACACCGGCGGTTTGTGGGTGGGCAAGTTCATTAAGACCTGCACTTATCAGCGCGTGCTGACGGATGAAGCATCGGCGTTGATCGGCGAATACTGTTCGCGGCTGTGCGCCATCGAAAATTTCGCGGCGCATAAGGAGCAGGCGGATCTGCGTGTGCGGCGCTATAGCGCGCAGGTTGTCTGATGCGCCCGGTCGCTGTCGTTACCGGAGGCGCGGGAGGCATTGGCTCTGCGATCTGCCGCAAGCTGGCGGAAGCTGGGATGAGCGTGGTGGTGGGCTACAATCGCTCCGCAGAAAGCGCAGAGCGGCTTGCGAAGTCCTTGCCGGGGACGGGGCATTCTGCTCGCCATGCGCTAGTGACTGACAGCGCGGCGCTCGCTGCTCTCGCGGCGGGAGTCGAGCGTTGCGACGCGCTCGTCAACTGCGCGGGCACGACGCGCTTCGTGAAACATTCGGACCTCGATGCGCTTGACGACGCACTGATCGACACCATTCTTGCGACCAATGTGCGGGGGGCCTTTGCCGCCGTGCGTGCGCTGCGGCCTCTGCTCGAAAAGAGCACGCTGCCGGGCGGAGGCGTGGTGGTGAATCTGTCGTCGGCCGCCGGGAACATCGCGATTGGCAGCAACGTGATGTATTGCGCGTCGAAGGCGGCGCTCGACAACATGACCAAGTCGCTCGGCCGCGCGCTGGCGCCGCGCATTCGCGTGGTGTCGGTGGCGCCGGCGCTGGTCGATACGGAATTCGTGAAGTCTCTCGATCAAGCTTGGCACGATGAACAAGCCGCGCGCACGCCGCTGGGGCGTCTGGCGACGCCCGAGGAAGTTGCTAGCGCCGTTACCGCGGTTATCACTACGTTGATTTTTACTACGGGGACCATTCTGGCTGTGGACGGCGGGCGCACGCTCGGTTAGCGATCGTCTGTATAATGTGGCCTTAGGAGCTTCCCGCGCGTGATTCATCGCTTGCCGCTTGTGCTTCTCGCGATGGCTGCGGCCTGTATGTCTGCACAGGACGAAATGCCCGGTGTTTACGGAAAGATTACGGCGCGTCCCAAGGCCGGCGAACTCGCACCCGAGGTCAGTTTCTCGAAGGTGCTGCACAACCCGGGCTCGGCTGCGTGGACCACGGCGAATCTTTCCGGGCAACTCACGGTGCTTTATCCTTTCCCTCACCTTTCCGGGAACCCTGAGCTGGTGGATCGGTGGAATGCGCTGATCGAACGATTTGCCGGGAAGCCGGTGCAGTTCGTTTTGGTCACGGGAGAGAAGGACGCGACGTTACTGCCGTTTCTCAAGGCGCACCCGATCGGTGGCTGGGTGTTGCACGATCCCGAGGGCGCGACGGGACGCGCTTACGGACTTGAAATGCCGGCGGCGATCATGATCGGCGCCGATCGCCTAATCCTGGGCTTCCAGCACGGCATCCGGCCCGAAGCGGAAGTAGTGAGCGCGGTTCTCGCGGATCGCGAGCGTGGCAGCGCGCTGTTGTCCAAGGAAGCACGGCGAATGCCGCGCCCCCAGGATCATCGTCCGGACTTCGCGCCGTCTTATGAAGTGCACATTGCGCCCGCCCGCAGCGAAAATGGCGGCAATTTCGTTGGTATGGATTATTGGAGCCTGCAAGGCTTCACGGTCAAGAGGCTGCTGGCCGAGGTTTTGGGCGTGAATGCGATTCGCATCCAGTTGCCGGCCTCCGTTGACACTGCCGCGCGTTACGATGTTGCGGTAGTGCTGCCGCGGCCCCAAGAGCGTGAAGAAAAACAAGGCCTGATCCGGCAGGGCGTCGAGGATTACTTTCATCTAACCGCGACGCAGGAAAATTTGCTGCGTGACGTGTATGTTTTAACGGCGCCGGATCGTAAGCCCCCTGCGGCGCCTACCGATCCTTTCGCGGGCGGCGATGGATTTACTTCTTTTGCGGCGATGGGCGCGACCGTCAGCGGGGACTCTCAGTTGCACGACATTCACGCCGTTACTGACATTGGGCTCGGTAACGCTAGTGTGGAGGAGTTTTGCCAGATGCTGGAGCGTGGTCTGGATCGCCCGGTGGTGAACGAAACCAACCTCGATGGTAACTTCAATTTCGACGTGAAGGCTCCTTCGCTTGCCTTGCGCCAAATGCCTCCGGGCGATTTCGTGCAACGGTTGCGCGAACAGTTGGGGCTGGTGATCGCGCCAGGGCAGCGGAGCGTCGAAACGACGGTGTATCGCTTGCGCTAGGCGGGATAGGGGTACTCTCAGTCGCTATTGTCTTGACCGCTGCTCTGGCGGGGTCCATACTCAAGAGGGAGGCTCGCCGTGCCGTTTGAGAGTCGCTTCGCGCGTGCCTTCACCGCCGTCAACATTGAGCGGGAGGCTCCCGCTGCCTCCGGCGTTTACGGCATTTCCAACGCCAAAAGCTGGATCTTCATCGACGAGACCGAGAACATCCGGGGGAGTCTGATGGAATACCTGGCGAATTCGAGCGGCCCGTCCGCCGATCAGCCGTCCGGATTCTCCTTCGAAGTGAGCCCATCCTATAACCGCACGGCCCGCCGCGATCGCCTGATTGCGGAGCTGTCCCCAATTCAGAAGCGCCGACCCCGAGGTTAAAACATGCCATTCCCGCAGGGAAACTCTTTCGCGTTCACGCCGGTGTCGGTGAGGAAGAACGCTCCGGCGTCACCGGGTATTTATGGGATCTTCAATGGGAGCCAGTGGATCTACGTGGGGGTGGGTGAGGACATCCAACAAACTCTGTTGGCTCATCTGAATGACACGGAGAATTGCATCCGTCGCTTTAATCCGACGGGGTTCAGTTTCGAGCTTGACACGGAAGCCAACCGGAGGTCGCGCCAGGAAATTCTGATACGCGAGCTAGGAACCCAATGCAATCATCAGAACGGGAATCTGCCGCAGCTTCCTTGGCTAAAAGCCCTTTAGTTTAAGCGATTTGTGGTAGTGGATGCGCGCCGCGGCTCTCGATTTCGCGGGACAGGGTTTCGGCGCGGCGTCGGCACTCGGCGGCGCTTTCGGCGGCTATCAGGCGGCTGGAGGCGTACTCTTCGAGGCTGATGGTTTTCGCCAAGCGGGTATTCACCAAAGCTTGCGTTTCCATCCGTAACTGCTTGCTCCAGGCCCGGTTCTCCGCCTGGAGCCGAAACATTTCGTCCAGACTTCGTTCCTGTATTTTATCGGGCCAGAATGGCATCACAGATAGTTATCGGCACCAACGTCTCACTACGTTAGTTCTCTGTGGCAGATCGAGTGGATTTACTAACCTCCAGATGCATAAGGAATAGCTAAAAGAACCCCTGGTTTTCGCTTTTCCATGTAGGCAACGACCGTTTAAGCCGAATGCCTTCCTTGCGCAGCGCCCGGATGCTATTTGTGGGTTGGTGGATCCTCTCACAATATTCGGACTCTTTGCCGTTACGGCTATGCTGCTGTGCTACGCGCTCGAAGATCGTAATACCTGGTACATTCTGGGCTTCGCGGGGGCGTGCTTGCTGGGGTCGGCGTACGGGTTTTTGCAGGGCGCGTGGCCTTTTGGCCTGGTTGAGTCGGTGTGGTCGGTGGTGGCGATCCGGCGCTGGTGGAAGGTCAAAGACTCGAAGTAGGCGTGTCGATTTCTCACGGCTTGGTTCGTCCTTAATCTGTAACTCCTAAGGAGTACGATAAGGAGAAATCACCATGCCACAATACATGCTCGCGCTTTATGACGATCCCTCCCGCTGGCCTAAGTTCAGCCCGGAGGAAATGCAGAAGATCCTGGAAAAGTATATGGCGTGGGGCAAGAGGCCCTACGTCGTGACAGGCAAGCGCCTGGCTGCCGATAACGGCCGCGTGCTCAAGGCCGCTGGCGGCAAGGCGCGCGCGACGGACGGTCCTTATAGTGAAACCAAGGAAGTGCTGGGCGGCATTTACCTGATCGAGGCCAAGGATTACGACGAAGCGGTCGAGCGCACGCTGGATCATCCGCATCTGGATCACGGGACCATCGAACTGCGCCAGTTGTACTCGTGAGCCCGAAGCCAGACACCGGCGGATTGCTGGAACATTTGTTCCGCCACCAATCCGGGCGTGTGGTCGCGCACCTGGCGCGGGTGTTGGGGCCGGCGCGTCTGGATCTAGCCGAGGAGAGCATGCAGGAAGCCATGCTGCGTGCTCTCCAGGTGTGGCCGTATCAGGGCGTTCCGGACAACGCGGCGGGTTGGCTATTCCGGGTGGCGCACAACGCCGCGATCGACGCCATCCGGCGCGGCAAGTTTCTGGAGCAGAATACGGGTGCGCTGGTGGCGGAGCTGACGCGGTCGCTTATGGGCACGACAGCGAGCGGCGCGGGCGCCGATGCGGATTTCGAGAGGCAGCTTAGCGCGACGATGAACTGCGCATGATCTTCATGTGCTGCCATCCGGCCATCGGGCGCGATTCGCGGGTGGCGCTGAGCTTGAAGACGGTGGGCGGGTTCAGCGTGCGTGAAATCGCTCGCGCGTTTTTGGCGGACGACGCGGCGATTGCGCAGCGGCTGGTGCGGGCGAAGAGGCAGATTCGCGAGCAGGGATTGACGCTCGATATGCCGCGCGGCGCGGATCTGGAAACGCGCCTGGATTCGGCGCTCGAAACCATTTACTTCATCTTCAACGAAGGCTATTCGGCGCATGAAGGCGAGGATTTAATTAGACAGGATCTGTGCTTCGAGGCGCTGCGGCTGGGGCGTTTGCTGGCGGCGTCTTCGATCGCGGCGCCGCGGGTGCATGCGCTGGTGGCGGTGATGGCGCTGCAGGCGGCGCGCCTGCCCGCGCGCATCGATGAAGCGGGAGATCTGATTCTGCTCGAAGATCAGGACCGGGCGCGCTGGGATCAAGGTCTGATTGCGATGGGCTTTCATTACTTCGATCTTTCGATGGCGGGCGATCAGGTTTCCGAGTATCATGCGCAGGCGGCCATCGCGGCTACGCACGCTCGCGCGGAGAGCTTGAATGCCGTCGATTGGCCGGTGATTTTGGAATTGTACGATCAACTGCTGGCGATCAGCGGCGCATCGCCGGTGGTGGCCTTGAATCGCGCGGTGGCGGTGGCGAAAGTCCATGGGGCGGAGGAAGGGCTGGCGGCGATTGCGGAGCTCTCCGGCAATCCGCAGTTGCGCGATTACTATTTGCTGCTGGCGGTGCGCGGGCATTTGCTGCTGGAACTGGAGCGCCGCGAGGAAGCGGCGGCGTGTCTGCGCGCGGCGCTCGAATGCCGCTGTTCGGAGCCGGAGCGCCGTTTCCTGCGCCGCAAGCTGGAGCAGTGCGAGGTCAGTGTTTAATGAACAGCGACACGGCCATTCCGAAGCCGATCAGAATCGCGATGCGGCGCACGGCGGTGCGTCCTATCTTGCGCGCGGTGCCCGCTCCAGCGTAGCCGCCGGCGATCGCGCCCAGCGCCATGACGCCGACGTCTGGCCAGTACACCATTTTTTGCGAGATGAAATAGATTGCCGCGAGCGCGTTGACTGCTCCGCCCAGGAGATTTTTGAAGCCGTTCATTTGGTGGATGTCGGTCATGCCCAGAATGCTGAAGGCGGCCAGCATCAGGATGCCGATGCCGGCGCCGAAGTAGCCGCCGTAAACGCCTACCATGAACTGGAACAGCGACTGCGCCTACAAACCAACTCGCCGATTTGTGAGCGTCCGGGTGGGAGTTTTTAATCCGGCGCTGGATGGGTTCCTGGACCATGAAGAGGACGGTCGCGAAGAGAATCAGGTACGGGACCAAGTGGTCAAAGAGCGTGCTGGGAGTCAAGCGCAGCAGGACGGCTCCGAATAATCCGCCGATCAGGCTGGGGATCGCCAGGTAGAGAAAGCGCCGTTCGAGCGTGCTGAGTTCGCGGCGGTAGCCGAACATTCCGCTCACTTGTCCGGGCCACACGGCCACGGTGCTGGTGGCGTTCGCGGTCACGGAGTTCAGGCCGAGCCAGATGAGAGTGGGGAACGTCAACAGCGTTCCGCCGCCGGCGACGGAATTCATGGCGCCCGCAATCAGACCGGCTCCGAAGGAAACGGCGCCGTGTGTGAGGTCCATGCGCCATGAGATTTTTCAATCTATCATACTGA
Source organism: Bryobacterales bacterium (assembly GCA_963745995.1). Lineage (GTDB taxonomy): Bacteria > Acidobacteriota > Terriglobia > Bryobacterales > Bryobacteraceae > Palsa-187. The sequence goes on along the minus strand of CAVUZF010000002.1, from coordinate 211,532 downwards.
GTCAAAACTTCCGGGCTGAGTCAAAACTCCCAGTTCGGGAATTAGTGCCGGCCGCAGCGAGGGCCGGTGGAAGCGCGAAATGAATCACTTACGGGGTTCGGCGGGTGAGTTGCTACGATTTTGGAGAAAGGTAGGAGTTATGCGTAAAACAATAATCGGGGTTCTCGTGTGCGCGAGCAGCGTGTTCGCGGTGAGCCCCAAGGATCGCAAGGAAGTGGACAATCGTTTGAATGAGGCGTCGGTGGTATTCGCGGAAATCATGAATGCGCCGGATCGCGGCATTCCGCAAGATCTGCTGGAGAAGGCGCACTGCGCGGTGATCATTCCGGGCGTGAAGAAGGGCGCGTTCATTGTGGGCGCGCAGTATGGCAAGGGCTTTATTAGCTGCCGCGGGAAGTCGGATCGCGGATGGTCGGCTCCGGCGGCGATTCGTTTGGAAGGCGGGAGCTTCGGCTTTCAGATTGGCGGATCGGAAACCGATGTGGTGATGCTGGTGATGAACGATCGCGGCGCGGATCGTTTGCTGAGCAGCCAGTTCACGCTGGGCGGTGAAGGCGAAGTGGCGGCGGGTCCGGTGGGACGCAGCACCACGGCGCAGACGGATGCCAAGTTCACGGCCGAGATTCTATCGTGGGCGCGGGCGCGCGGCGTGTTTGCCGGGATCGCTTTGAAGGGCGCGACACTGCGGCAGGATGTTGACGACAACGAGGCCATGTACGGTAAGCGTCTGGAGACGCGTGACATCGTGCAAACCCATATCGCTCCGACGGCGGCTGGGCGCAAGTTGATCGGGGCGCTCGAATCGGCGTTCGCCACGCGAGAAGTCTTAGTAACCGGGGAAGCGGCGGCGTCCGTCTCACATGCATGCTTACTAGGCGTGGTGTGTTGCGGTTCGCCGCTGGTCTTCCGGTAGTTTGGAGGGCGCTGCCGACGTGGGCCTTCGCCTCCAAGGAATTCTGGGAGGCGAAACCGGCGAGCGAGTGGACTTCGGATGAAATTGACCGGATGCTGACGAAGTCGCCGTGGGCGAAAGACGCTTCGGTCATGAGCAGCGGGCAGGGGCTGGGCAACGGCAGCGGCCGTTCGCGGGGTGGCGGCATTGGGTTCCCGGGTGGCGGCGGCGGGATTGGTTTTCCTGGCGGCGGTGTGGGATTCCCCGGCGGTGGGCGGCAGGGCGGGGGCTATCCGGGCGGCGGCAACGACGGCGGGCGTGAACGATTGATGGCCACGGTGCGCTGGGAATCGGCGCTGCCGATTCAAGAAGCGCTGCGCATTGACGCTCGCGACGAAAAGCCTAATCCGGATTTCGAAAAGTATTACGTGATCGCGCTGATCGGCGACTTGTCGGCGAGCGGACCGGCGCAGGTCGAGCAACTCCGATGACGACGATGACAGCACTACGCAGGCGGATCGGCGCTTGGAGGAGTTGAAGGAATCGGCGCGGCTGGAGCGCAAAGACGGTCCGATCAGTCTTGAAAAAGTAGAAGAGGGATCGCGCGTGGGGAGCCGCGGGCCGGGCGTTTACTTCTACTTTTACCGGAAGGCACGACGTCTCGATGGACGATAAGTTCGTCAACTTCAGCACCAAGCTGGGGCGCATGGAAATCAAGGCCAAATTCACCATGAAAGAGATGCTGTATCACGGTAAACTGGCGGTGTGAATTACGCTTACCTCGATACGCCTGTCGGAACGCTGCTGATTGCGGGGGACGCTGCGGCGGTTTTGCAGATCACTTTTCCGAGTCAAGGCAAGGCTGCGAAGGCGGAGCCGGGCTGGCATGGAATCGCAACGCGGGCCGGTGGGCGAGGCGGTCCGGCAACTACGCGAATACTTTGCTGGCGAGCGCATCGGACTTCGATTTGCCGCTGGCGCCGCAGGGCACGGCGTTTCAACGCGCGGTGTGGCGGCAGTTGCAGGAGATTCCTTACGGCGAGACGATTTCTTACGGAGAACTGGCGCGGCGCGTGGGGAATCCCAAGGCGTCGCGCGCCGTGGGCTCGGCGAACGGGGCGAATCCGCTGCCGATTGTGATTCCTTGTCATCGCGTGATTGCGGGCGACGGGACGCTGGGCGGATTCGGCGGCGGGCTGCCCACCAAGCAGACGCTGCTCGCGCTGGAGCAGGGAGACTTCAGTCAGAAATCGGGCCGTCGCCGGCCGATAGCGCGGCGATCATGGCTTCGCGAGTGCGGTCCGCGGTTTGGATGGCGGAGTCCAGTGCCACGCGGTAAACGATCAGGCCGACGACCGCGTCGATGGCCAGCACCACGAACAACGCGGTCTGGCTGCCGAAAGCGTAGCGCGCCAGATAGGCCAGCATGATGGGAGCGAACGCCACCGGATAAATCGCAAACAGCATGGCTTGCAGGCGTCCGGCGGCGCCGGTGCGGAAGGAGTTTGCGGGATTCACGCCGCGGGCCTGGCGGACGGACAACAGGTTGCCGGCGCTGAACAGGAAAATCATCACCACCGCGGCCACGCTATAGGCTTCGGCCAAGCGCCGCACGCCCAGCGGCATGCGCAGCAGCACGCACACGGCGGTCACCATGGCGATTTCCAGCAGCATGAAGAACAGAGCCGTCAGATTCTTGCCGGCCATCACGCGCGCGAACGATACCGGCGCCAGAAAATAGAATTGCGCCGCGGAGCGGTCAAAACCGAAGGCGTTCCAGAAGCACACTTCGCTCATCAGCATCAGCGAATACACGCACACCACGGTGAGATAATTGCGCACGAAGAATCCGCCCAGCGGCCGCGCGGAACGAACACCATGGGCAGCCAGATCACCAGTCCGAACGTGAATCCCATCAGGAACACCAGGCGGAAGCGCGGCGAGCGCACCAGGAAACGGAATTCTTTTTCGATCAGCGCGCCCAGCGGATCCTTGAGCAGCGCCGAAGGCAAGCGGTAGAACCATTCGATCCACCAGGAGCGGCGGCTCGGCTTGGGAATCGCGGGCGTTGGCGGCGTCGGCATCGAAGGCCAGCGTGCGCGAAAATTGCCAGCGGCTGAACACCAGCGCGCCCAGTGTCCAGGCGGAGAGCACCGCGAGCGAAGGCAGGAGCCGGTTGCCCAGGATCAGGTTGGCCGACGCGGTCCAGGGCCATCCCTGCCAGGAATCGCGCGCGACCAACAAGCGCAACTTGCGGGCTGACCATGCCGCGGCGCGCCAGCAACAATTGCGGGAGCGCCGCGGCCAGGATCAGCAGGAAAAATACCAGCTCGCGAATGCGCTTGCGGGCCAGCAGCCGAGCCAGCATATCGCGCAGCCCCACGGCGATGATCAGGTTGAACGCCACATAGACCAGCGCCGCCAGCAGGCTCCATTTGGCCGAGCGCCGGATTCAACATCGCCCCGATGGTGATGCCGATCAACACCAGCACCATCTCAATGCCGGCGGTGACGCGCAGCAGAACTTCGATCGAGAAAAGCTGGCCGTCCGGAATCGGGTAAGCGCGCAGCTTGCGCAGGTCGAGCGAAGAGCCGGTGGTGGCCAGCATCAGCGGCACCACTTGCCAGTAGAGAAACATCAGCAGCAGGCCGCCGGGCAGCGCGATGCGAATGACGCGGCACCTCGCGCGGGGTTGCTGAAGACGCGCAGCAATGACGATGGCGGCGCCGGCCCACAGACCGTACCAGATGCAAGCCCACGACGGCGGACCAGCGCCACGCCGCGGCGCGGATGGAAGTGGGAGAGCGTCCGCCATTGAGCCCAGACGATGGCGCCGATCTGCGTCATGTGCGCGGCCCTACAGCCAGTCCAGCGTCTCGGCGGCGTGCTCCATGCCGAGCGCCCGCACGAAGGCGTCTTCCAGCGTTTCGGCGGCGCCGCGCATTTCCGCCATGGACCCTTCGGCAATCAGCTTGCCTTCGTGAATGATGCCGACGCGCTCGCACAAGCGCTCCACCACTTCGAGCACGTGCGAGGTGAGGAAGATGGTGGCGCCGTGGCGGACTTGATCGAGCAGGATGTCTTTCATCAGGCGCGCGCCGACGGCGTCGACGCCTTCGAAGGGCTCGTCCATCAGAAACAGCTTGGGGCGATGGATCAGCGCGGCGGCCATGGCCACGCGCTTGCGCATGCCTTTGGAGTATTCGGCGATCAGTTTCTTGGGCTGGTTGCCGAGCTCGAACAGATCGAGCAGTTCGTCGGCGCGGGCCCGGGCCATCGAGCGGTCAAGGCCGTAGATGCGGCCGACGAACTCGATGAACTCGCCGCCGGTGAGGTGATCGAAGAGCATGGATTCGTCCGGCACCAGGCCGATCTGTTGCTTGATGTCGAGCGAGCGCTCGGGCATGGGCAGGCCCAGCAGTTCGATGGTGCCGGAGGTGGGCGGGGCCAGGCCCATCAGCATTTTGATGGTGGTGGTTTTGCCGGCGCCGTTGGGTCCCAGGAAACCGAAGAAGCAGCCTTGCGGGACGGTGAGGGTGAGGCCGTCGACGGCGGCTTTATCGCCGTACACTTTTCGCAGGTCGCGGATTTCGATTGCCGGCGTGGACCATATGCAATCTCTATGGTACTAGGACGGCGGGGAGGGAGAAACACTTTAGGAATGAGATAGGTCCAGCGCCGCAGGGCGGTATTATGAATCATTGTGGATCGAAAGGACCTTCAGGAACTTTCGCAGGTTCGTTTGAAAGAGGCGAAGGCGTTGTTAACGCTCGGTCTCAACGACGGCGCGTACTACTTGGCCGGTTATGCTGTGGAATGCGCACTCAAAGCGTGCATAGCGCGGCAAACGCAGCGGTTTGAGTTTCCGGACAAGGACAAAGTCACCAAAGGTTGGACGCACGAATTGAACAAGCTGGTGAATGTTGCTGGTCTCGCGGATGAATTACGAGACCGAACAAGGCAGGATTTCGAATTTCTCGACCAATTGGGGTATTGTCGAGTCATGGTCGGCGGAAAGCCGCTACCGAAGACATCGTCCGGAATCCGCGCGCGAATTGGTTAAGGCAGTGGATGAAAGGCATCACGGAGTGATCCGATGGATAAGGCTGCATTGGTAAGCATCGACCTCGAAAAAGGTTTGGAGTTGATTGAGGTTCTCGATCGGGCGGGGTTGCGCGTTCAAGTTGCGCTGTGGGCCCATCTTGCCGAGTACCATGACTGGCGTCTTATATTGAGCTGCCCGCAAGCTCGATTCGTTGGGTATCAGGGAAGGTTATCTTCATCTTTACGACTCACTGGCAAAGGGCGGATTCGCGGACGCGAACACAATATCCATTATGATTCTTCCGATGTCGGATCCATTCATCAAGGGCACTGCGTTCAATCTTCGGAAAGACAAAAAGCGTGGAAGGAATGCGTTTAGGGGGCCAACTGATCGGAGATCGCTTCGTCGAAGACGGTTACGCTTATCGAATTGCTTAATCGATGTTGAGCAACTTGGCGACGACGTGGGTGTCCTGCTCGATCTTCTTCTGCAGCATGGTCACGGCGTAGATCAACTGCTCGGGGCGCGGGGGGCAGCCGGGGACGTAGACGTCGACGGGGATCACCTGATTCACGGGCACCAGCGCGTAGTTTGAAAACACGCCGGTGGAGGTGGCGCAGGCGCCCATCGAGATCACCCACTTGGGTTCGGGCATCTGCTCGTAGAGGCGGCGGATCACCGGGGCCATTTTGTTCGAGACGCGGCCGGCGATGATCATCAGGTCGGACTGGCGCGGCGAACCGCGCATGACCTCGGCGCCGAAGCGCGAAATGTCGAAGCGCGAGCCGATCATCGACATCATCTCAATGGCGCAGCAGGCCAGGCCGAAGCTCATGGGCCAGATGGCGTTTTTGCGGCCCCAGTTGACCACGCTGCCGATGGTGGTCATCACGATCGATTCGCCGAATTCGTCGGCTTCCGGCTCCTGGTCGACGCGCGCGAAGAGCTCGGGGGGCTGGCTCAGATGAAATTTTGTGTCGGTCAAGTCCACGAAACCATTGTCTCACGGCTACACTAAAAGTTTCCATGAGCGACGAAAACCTTCTGGCCCGCGCCGCGCAGGCGTATGGAATCGAGCTGCGTTATTACGACACCTGGGGGCGGGCGCATGAGGCTTCGCCGGAAGTGCTGCGCGCGCTGCTGGGGTCACTGGGATTCGCGGCAGGGAGCGATGAGGAGATCGCGCGCGGACTGGCGGAGCGGGAGGCTGCGGAGCGGCGGCGGCCGATCGACCCGACGCTGGTGGTTCGCGAGGACGCCGATCACTTGCGCGTGCGCATTCCGGCGCAGCGCAACGGTGCGTCGATCAAGCTCGAAATCGAATGGGAAGGCGGCGAGCTGGAGCATCACTGGTTCTGGATGCCGGAACTGCGGACGCTCGAAACGCTACAGCGTGGAGGGCGGGGAATGGCTGACGAAGCGCGTGCCTTTGCCGAGTCCGCTGCGGTTGGGATATCACCACGTGCGCCTGATTTGGATGCAGGAGCCGGAACTGGAGACCTTCGCCGAAGCGCGGCTGATCGTTTGTCCGACGCGCGCGAAAGTGGTGGAGCAGCGCGGGGCGGGGCTGGCGGTGAGTTTGTATGGGCTGCGCTCGGGACGCAATTGGGGGTGCGGCGATTTTACGGATTTGGAGGCGCTGATTGACGCTTTCGCTCCGGCGGGCGCGGCGTTTGTGGCGCTGAATCCGCTGCACGCGATTGCGAATCGCCAGCCGTATAACACTAGTCCGTATCTGCCGCAGTGCGCGTTCTTTCGCAACTTCATTTATCTGGACGTGGAGCGGATCGGCGATGCGCACCTGGATGACGCGATGCGGCGGGAGATCGCGGAGCTGCGCGCGAGCGAGTTTGTGGAATACGAGCGGGTGGCGCGGTTGAAGCTGACGGCGCTGGGGCACATCTTCGAGCAATTTCTGGAGGGGCGCGGTCCGGCGCATTTGGAACAGGAAGAGTTCGATGCATGTATGCGCAATCGCAGGGGCAGTTGTTGTGGGATTACGCTACCTTTTGCGCGCTCGATGAAGAAATGCATCGGCGCGATCCCAACGTCTGGTTGTGGACCGACTGGCCGGAAGAGTATCGCAACCCTGGTTCCTTCGCGACCGCACGAATTCTGCCGAAAAGCATCGAGAGCGCATTCTGTTTTTCGAGTTCCTGCAATGGCAAATCCAGATGCAGGCCGCCGCGGCGCATGCGCGCGCGCTGGAGCGCGGGATGAGCATCGGCCTGTATCACGATCTGGCGCTGGCCACCGATCAGTACGGCGCCGATCTGTGGGCTCTGCGGCCGTTTTTCGTGCCGGGCTCGCGGGTGGGAGCGCCGCCGGATGAACTCGCGCCCAGCGGGCAGGACTGGGGTTTTCCTCCGCCCAATCGTGAGGAGCACCGCCGCAACGGCTACCAGTTGTTCGCGCAATCCATTCGCAACGCCGCGGCTTGCGGAGGCGCGCTGCGCATCGATCATGTGATGCGCTTCTTCCGGCTGTTCACCATTCCGCGGGGGTTCGAGACCAGGCAGGGAACATATGTGCAGGACTACGCCAGTGATTTGCTGGGGATTCTGGCGCTCGAAAGCGTGCGCGGGAACTTCGTGGTGATCGGCGAGGATTTGGGCACGGTGACGGATGAAGTGCGCGCGGCGCTGCGGCAGGCGGGCGTGTTGAGCTATCGCGTGTTGTGGTTCGAACGCGACGGGGCGGGGAACTTTCGTCCTCCCGATACTTATCCGGAGAGCGCGCTGGTGTGTTCGACCACGCACGACTTGCCGACGCTCGCGGGCTTTGCCGCTGGGCCGCGACCTGGAGGCGCGCAAAGCGGCGGGACTGGCGGATGAAGACGAGTATCGGCAGCAGAAGGCGCATCGCGCGGGGGAAGTCTGAGCGCCTGGAGCAGGCGCTCGAAGGCGCTGGATTCGCCGGCGATCCGCTGGGATTTTTGCTGTCGACGCCATGTGTGCTGGCGGTGATCAATCAGGAAGATCTGTCGGGTGAGACGGAGCAGCAGAATCTGCCGGGCAGCACCTGGCAGTATCCCAACTGGCGGCGCAAGATGGACGTCGCGGTGGAAGAGATCGCGCCGCTGGCGGAAAAATTCACGGAGGCCGCCCGGCGCAGCGGCCGGCTCCCTACATGAAGTAGTCTTTGACCTTGTCGAAGATGCCTTTTTCGGTAGGCTCGTTTTCGGCGGGGAGCAACTCACGGAGCTGCTCGAAAAGCTTGCGCTGTTCGCGCGAGAGCTTGGTGGGGATGCGCACGTCCAGGTGAATGAACAAGTCTCCGCGGCCGCTGCCATTGACGTGCGGCACGCCGAGCCCTTTGATACGCACGCGGCTGCCGGCTTGCGAGCCTTCGGGAATCGTCACGGTTTGCAGGCCGTCGAAGGTAAGAATGTCGACCGACGCGCCGAGTGCCGCCTGCGCCGTGTTGATGGGGACGGTGCAATGCAGGTTGTCTTCGTGGCGCTCGAAGACGGGATGCGCCTTCACTTTGAGGACAACGTAGAGGTCACCGGGAGGTCCACCGTTGGCGCCGGGCTGGCCCTCTTGCGAGAGCCGCAGTTGCGTGCCTTCGTCGACGCCGGCGGGGATGTTGACCTTGAGCTTGCGCTCGCGCCGCTGGTAGCCTTCGCCCTTGCATTCCTTGCAAGGACGGCGGATGATCTGGCCGCGGCCCCCGCACTGGTTGCAGGTCCGGCGCACGGATAGAAACGCCTGCTGATAAATAACCTCGCCCTTGCCGCGGCAGATGGGACAAGTGGTGAGTCCGTCTTCGGGCTCGGCGCCTTTGCCTTTGCAGCGGCCGCATTCTTCCAGGCGCGGCACCTGAATGTCGATGGACAGGCCGCGCATGGAATCTTCGAAAGCGATTTCCAGATCGTAGCGGACGTCATCGCCGCGCTGCGCACGGGTGCGGCGCTGCTGGCCGTCGTCGAACCGAAGGCGTCGCCGAAGCCGAATACGTCGCTGAGGATGTCAGCCAGATCGGGAAAGCCGGCCGTCGGATCGAACCCGTTGGACGCGGCCGAGGACACGCCTTGATGGCCGTAGCGATCATACGCGGCGCGTTTTTGGGCGTCGCTCAGGACGCTATAGGCTTCGGCGGCTTCCTTGAATTTCTCTTCGGCTTCGTGATTACCGGGGTTGCGGTCCGGATGGAATTCCAGCGCCAGCCGGCGGTACGACGTTTTTAGGGCCGCCTCATCGCAATCGCGGCTGACGGCGAGGACTTCGTAATAGTCGCGTTTGGTTACGCTCAAGTGCTTATACCTTCTCCGCTCTATTTAGAACCCGTTTGTTTAGAACCGGGCTCAACGGCGACTTTGACCATGGCCGGACGCAGCAGGCGGCCCTTGAAATTGTACCCTCTCTGATATTCATCGAGCACGGTGTGATCGGCGGCGTCCGCGGTCTCCACCATTTCGACGGCGTGATGTACGTGCGGATCAAAGGGCTGCCCTGTGGATACAATCGGCTCTAACCCCAATTTCTTCAGGGAGTCATAGAACCGCTGATAAATCATCTGCATGCCTTTGCTGAATTCCTTGTCGGAGGATTCGGCTTTGGTGGCGCGCTCGAAATCGTCGAGGATGGGCAGCAGCGCGCGCACGGCTTCGGTGCTGGCGTATTCGGCGAACTCGACGCGTTCTTTTTCAGCGCGCTTGCGGGAGTTTTGAAACTCGGCCTGGCTGCGCAGGAAACGGTCGTGCAACTCGGCTTTTTCGGCGGCAAGCTGATCGCGCTCGGCGGTCAGGGCGGCGATGGGATCGGGCGGATCGCTGGGAGCGGCGGCGCCCGCAGCGGATTCTGGATCTGCCGGCTGGGGCTCGCCGGCGTCTTTGGTAATGCTTTCGGTACTCATTTTCTTTTTTCCGTTACGCACAATTTCAGCGTATCATTGCTCTGTTTCCAGGGGGTCTATTCGACCGCGGGCAAGTTAGGAATCGACGAACGCCTGGCCTACGTTTTGCACCGCCGACATCACGCGGCCGTAGTTCATGCGCATGGGACCGAGCACGGCGATGACGGCAGAGATGCCGCTGGCGAGTTGCACGGGCACGCCGATGAGCGAGAGCTCGCCCATGGAAGGATGCGTGGCGGCGAGTCCCACGTGGACGCCGATTTCGCCGGCAGGTTGTTCGAGGAAACGGTCCACCAATTCCAGCACGCGCTTCTTTTCCTCAAGGGCGCGGAACAGCTCACGCATCTTTTCCTTGGTGAGGTGAAGGTCCAGTCCGATCAGGTTGCTGGCGCCTTCCATGTGAACTTCCGGAGTCGACGCGACATCCAGCAGACCCTTTGGAATAGAGCATGGTCAGCTTGCGCAGGATCTCGTCGTAAGTGGCGCTGGCATGTTCCAGGCGGGCGGAGAGTTCCTTGCGGACCTGCTCGAGCGTCCAGCCGGAGAAGTTGCGGTTGACGTAGTTACGAATGGAGGATAGCTCGTCGCCCGAGACCGTTTCGTCCAATTTCACCACGCGGTTGTGGACTTCGTGATCGCGGGTGACGACGACCATCAGCACGCGTTGGTCCTGCAACGAGACTAGTTCGATATGTTCCAGAGCCGGACTGAGCTGGCGAATGGCGGCGGCGATGCCGAAGCCGCGGGTCATGTCCATCAGCATGCGCGAGCTGTATTCGACGCGCTGCTCGACGGTTTCCAGGCGCCCGAACTCGGCGCGCAGGCGTTCGATTTCGGCTACGGCCATGCGGCGGAGGGTCAACGACTGCACGTAACTGCGGAAAGCTTTTTCGGTGGGAATGCGGCCGGCCGAGGTGTGCGGTTGATGCAGGTAGCCTTCTTCGTCGAGGTCCGCCATGACGTTGCGAACGGAGGCGGCGCTGAGCGTGTCGCCGCGGCGGCGGGCGATCGAGCGCGAGGCCACCGGCTCACCGGTTTCTATATAGGCGGCGACGATTTCGTGAAGAAGCTCTCGGCTACGCGGAAGCATCGGAACACCCTAACTCCTGTATTCATTTTAGAGACAAGGAGATACCGGGGTCAAGGGCGGCTTGGTACTAAGGTCCCCGGGACGACGCAGACTCTTTTCCTTGGGAGCTAAAGTTTAAGCCTTAGGAGGACGATGGAGTGTCGATACTCGGAGAATCCTATGTTTGGCAATTTTAGGTCTTTGATCGCGTATCCTAAGCTTCGGTTAGCATCCTGGACTCAAGCGCGCGGGGCGCGGGAGGAGGGCGAGCGGCTATTCGAAGAGGCGGACTATGAAGGGGCGGAGCTGCACTTGGCCCAAGCCATCGTCGACAGTGAGCAGCGGCAGGAACCGCCCAACCAACGCATCTCGCTGCGCCTGGAAATGGGGGAAGCGCAGCGGCGGCAGTTTTTGGCGGGCGGTAATCCGCAGAAATTGGCGGCGGCGGAAGAAACGGTACGTTCGGCTTACGAGTTGGCGTCGCGCACCAATGAGCGCGAGTTGCTGGTAGAGAGTCTGGACACGCTGGGCGCGATCGAAGCGGATCGCGGCCATCTGGACGAAGCCGGACGCTTGTTGGAAGAAGCCGGAGCGTTGGAGGCTAAGTTGAAGCATCGCGAACCGATGCTGATGGCGCGGCGGCAGCATCGTTTAGGATTGCTGCGGCAGCGGCAAGGGCGATTGCAGGAGGCCGCGGATCTGGTGGCGGCGAGCGCTGCCATCCACGAGCGGGTGTTGGGCGAGAATCACGCTTCGACAGCGCACCGGTTTAGCGATCTGGGCGCGGTGCACTACGCCATGGGGGATCATGCGGAGGCGCAGCGCTGTTTGCGGCGCGCGATACGGGTGCATGAGCAGCAGAGTGGTTTGGAATCTTCTGAAGCGGTGGCGGATCTGAAGATGTTGACGGAATCGCTAGAAGCCACCGGTGACATTGACGGGGCTGCCGCGCAGTTTGAGCGGGTGTTGACCTTGAAGCTACGCACGGTGGGGACCAACATAGATGCGGTGGCGGAAGTGCAATACGAATTGGCGCTGCGCTATCGGGGCTGGCGGCGTTATTCGCGGGCTCGCGAATTACTGATGGAAGCGGTGGGCACGTTCAAGCGTTCGGGCGGGGCGCGCCTGGCCCGCGGCTACGAAGCGCTGGCGCAGATCGAGGAAGACACGGGGCACTATCACGAAGCGCTGCGGGAACTGGCGCGCGCGGGGAAAGTTTGGGAGTCCGTCAAAGCTGAGCACGCCACCGAGCTGATCCGCAATTTAGAGCACCGGGTGTTTTTGTTCGACCTGCTGCGGCAGCCCAGGGAAGCGGAGTATCTGCGGGAGCAAGCGGAAGCTTTAGCGCAGGCGAACCGGTTGGCGAAGGCGGGTTGAGCTTTCACTGCGATGCTGGATAGTTTACGGTCGAATTTCTGGTCTGGGCCCAAGGCGCCGCGCCTGGAGGCGTGGAGTCTTGACCGCAACCACGACCGCACCGAGGGCGAGAGGCTGCTCAAAGCCCGCAGCTACGCCGAGGCGGAGATTTTTCTAGAACGGGCGGCGCTGGACGCGGAGAAGCGCGGGCATTCGGCTCCCAAGCGCATTCAAGTGCGGCTGCTGTTGGCGGAGGCGCAGCGTAAACAATCCCACCTGGATGAGGCGGAGGGCACCCTGCGGGCGGCCATCGAGATAGCGGCGCGCACCGACGATCGCGTGGCATATCTGCAGTGCTTGGATGCACTGGCGGACATCTTTGGGGATCAAGGCAACTTTGCGGCTGTTGAAAAAGTGACGCGCGACGCGCTCAAGATTGAATCGTCGCTGCCGCATCCGGACCCGTTGCGGATGGCGCGGCGGGTGCACCGCTTGGGCATGGCGCGCCACCACACGGGGCGTGTTGAAGAAGCCATTCCGATGCTCGAAAAAGCGGTGGCTTTGCACGAAGAAAATTTTGGCGCGGAGCACGTGGAAACCGGCAACCAACTGATGGCGCTGGGAGTGGTGCATCGCGCGCATGGCAATCATGAGGAAGCGCAGAAGTGTTTGCGGCGGGCGCTGAAGATCCACGAAACGGCGTGCGGACGGCAGTCGGCTGAGGCCCTTCAGGATCTGCATCATCTGGCGGGATCGCTCGAGGAGTCAGGCGATTTGGCCGGCGCGGCGGCGCAATACGAGCGGGCGCTGTTGTTCAAGCATCGCGCGATCGGCGGCGATATGGACGACGAAGCGGAGCTGCAATTCGGCATGGCGAACCTGTACGTAAACTGGCAGAACTATTCGCGTGCGCGCGAGTTGCTGCTCGAGTGCGTGGCGACTTTCCGGCGCAAGGGCGGCGTGCGGCTGGCGGTGGGATACGAAACGCTGGCTTATGTGGAGGAGTGTTCCGGCCGCTACCCAGAAGCGCTCAGAGAACTGCAATTAGCGACGAAGGTATGGGAGACGTTGCGTCCGGAACGCCTGCCGGAACTGCTGCGCTGCCTGGGGCATCGCGCCGATCTGTTGGAATTGCTACGCCGGAAGGGGGATGCCGAGCGAGTGCGCGAGCGGATCGCCAGTCTGACGGCGCCGCCCGAGGGCGAATCCGCGACGGCGGCTTCAGGCGAGGCGGGGAGTTAACTATTTCAGCTCGGCGCTACTAACGGTGGCAGGCTCCTGCGACCAGTTGTTACGCACAACCAGGGTTTGGTCCGAATAGAAGGTCCGGCGACCGGAGCTATTGAAGGACTCGGGCACGGCCGAGACAGCGTAGCCGGTGGGCGTGGCGGAGACCGTGAAGATGTAGCCGCTCTTCTTACCCTCGGTGAGGTCCTTCGAGATCAGATCCGCGGCGGCGGGCCCGGCGGCCCCGCTGGCGGGCGGTCCGAGTTCAGCCAGGCTCACTGCATAGCGCCCAAATTGCGAATAATATTGGGTTTCAACGGCATGGATGGTCTGGATCGCCTGGATCGCGGCGGTCTCATGGGCCGACATCATCTGCTTGTTGTACTGGGGGACGGCGATGGTCACGATCACCAGGATGATGGCGATCACGATCAGCAGTTCGATCAGCGAAAAGCCGCGGCGGCGGGTCTTTCCGGAAACGGAGCGGGTAACGGCGGGGTCACACATATCTATATTCTAGACGCGGGGGCGGGTGCCGGCGTGCAGGCCGATTTAGCCCACCCGGATGCCGGCGCGTTTAGCTTCTTTTTTCAGGGTGGCGTCGAGGGTGAGAAGGACGGCGTCTTCGCGACGGGCTAGGGCCAGGTAGAACATGTCGTAGGCGGCGCGAGACTTTTGGATTCGACTCAGGGCGGAGGCTTCGCGGTAGATCTCACGGTGCGATACGAATCGATCCACTAATCCGACGGCGAGTTCCAGCACTTTTTCGCATTTTCCAAGGTCGAACTCCGCGAACTGATGGTATTTCCAAACTGCGTTTACCACCTCTGGGAACAGCAGCTCGGGCGCGATCACTTCTTCGGATTCTGATAGCACTGACGAAAGGTGCCTGGCAGCTTTTCCCTCCAAGGCGACTTCAACGGCCGCGTTGGCGTCCAGCACTACCCTCACCTCTCGCGGTCCTTGCGGATCATCTTGACAAAATCGGGCAAAGATTTGCCACGGCCCAGCTTCAACCGTTTGGCCTCTTCCAGAACTTTGCGGCGCCGCGCTTTGGGATCGACTTCTACATCGAGTCCCTTCGCGAGAACTGCGACTGTTTGTCGCGCGAGGCTACGACGCTCTTTTTCAGCGAGCCCCGCTAGACGGCGATAGATGTGCTCCGGGACGTCGCGGACTTGAAGGGTAGCCATGCCTTCATTTTACATGCGTTCTGCATCACGATGCAGCGATTTGGTGAATGGTGCGTAATTTTGTCCACAGCGGGCCCAGCAAATCGAGGCGCAGAGCGTTGGCGCCATCGGATAAAGCGCGTTCAGGGGCTTCGTGGACTTCGACGAAAATGGCGTCGCAGCCGGCGGCTACGGCGGCGCGGGAAAGGGGGGCGATGAACTGGGGCTGGCCTCCGGAAACGGTTCCGGCGGCGCCGGGGAGCTGCACGCTGTGGGTGGCGTCGAACACTACCGGCCAGCCGAAGCTGCGCATGATGGCGAGGCCGCGCATGTCGACCACCAGATTGTTGTAGCCGAAGGAACTGCCGCGCTCGGTAATCAGAATCTTGTTGTTGCCGGTGGAGGCGACCTTCATGGCGGCGTGCTGCATATCCTGCGGCGCGACGAACTGGCCTTTCTTGATATTCACGATGCGGCCGGTGCGTCCGGCGGCGACGAGGAGATCGGTCTGGCGGCAGAGGAACGCGGGAATTTGCAGAATGTCGACTGCTTCGGCGGCGAGATCGGCTTGCGCGGGTTCGTGGATGTCGGTCAGCACCGGGATGCCGCTATCGCGCACGCTTTTCAAAATGCGCAAGCCCTCCTTAATTCCGGGGCCGCGGTAGGAGCCGGTGCTCGAGCGGTTGGCTTTGTCGAAGGACGCTTTGAAGATGAACGGTCCGGCGATCTTGCGGATCTCGGCCGCCAGGAAGTGGACGTGTTCCTCGCTTTCGATCACGCAGGGTCCGGCGATGAGCGCCAGCGGCTGTCCCTCGCCGATCTGAATTTGTGGGCTGACTTCGATGATCACGATCTGACGACCGTCGCCTCGCGACGCAGTTCGGGTGCGGGTAGAGGGGCGGGCTCGCGGACCCCTTCGGCACGGCGCTTATGGTGTTCGAGCGCGGCGCCGATGAAGGCTTGGAATAACGGGTGCGGTTCGAGCGGCTTGGATTTGAACTCGGGATGGAACTGGCAGCCGAGGTACCAGGGGTGTCCGGCGAGCTCGCAAATTTCGACGTAGATGCCGTCGGGGGTTTCGCCGGTGAGGCGCAGGCCGTGCTGCTTCAGGATGTCTTCGTATTCGCGGTTGAATTCGTAGCGGTGGCGGTGGCGCTCGCTGATTTGATCCGTCCCGTAGGCGGCGCGCGCGTAGCTGCCTTCGGCGAGATTGCATGGATACGCGCCCAGGCGCATGGTTCCGCCGAGTTCGTCGACGCCTTTCAATTCGCGCAGTTTATAGATGACGCGGTTCTCGGCGGCCTGGTCGAATTCGGTGGAGTTGGCGTTAGCGAGTCCGCATACGTTGCGTGCAAATTCGATGACGAGAGTTTGCATGCCCAGGCAGATGCCGAAGTAGGGGACCTTGGCTTCGCGGGCGTAACGGATGGCCACCAGCATGCCCTCGATGCCGCGCTTGCCGAAGCCGCCGGGGACGAGAATGCCGTCGAAGCTTTCGAGCTGGGCGGCGGCTTGCGGCCATTCCAGGCGTTCCGCTTCGATCCAGGTGATGTTCACGCGGGCATCGTGGGCGAGGCCGCCGTGCAGAGCGCTTCTTTCAGGCTCTTGTAGGAATCTTCGTATTCGACGTATTTGCCGACCAGGCCGATTGAAACCTGGCGCGCCGGATGCTTCATACGGCCCACCATTTCGCGCCAGCGCGTGAGATCGCGGGGCGGCGCATCCATCGCCAGCAGGCGCAGCGCGATATCGTCAACGCCTTGCTCGGCGAACACCAGCGGGCATTCGTAAACGCTCTCGACGTCGCGCGCGGTGATGACGGCCAGCGGATCGACGTCGCAGAAGAGCGCGATTTTTTCTTTCATATCGGGAGGCAGCGGGCGCTCGCTGCGGCATAGCAGGATGTCGGGCTGGATACCGATGGCGCGCAATTCTTTGACGCTGTGCTGCGTGGGCTTGGTCTTCAATTCCTGCGCGGCGGCGATCCAGGGGACCAGCGTTACGTGAACGAAGAGAGTGTTGTCGCGGCCGAGTTCGTGGCGTAACTGGCGGATGGCTTCGAGGAAGGGAAGCGATTCGATGTCGCCGACGGTGCCGCCGATTTCGACGATCACGACATCGACTGGGGTTCCGTCGGGCGCGGTGGCTACTCTGCGCGCGGCGGCTTTGATTTCGTTGGTCACGTGCGGGATTACTTGCACGGTCTTGCCGAGGTAATCGCCGCGGCGTTCGCGCGAGATGATCTGTTCGTAGATGCGTCCGCTGGTGAGGTTGTTGGCTTGGGTGAGCGGCGAATGGGTGAAGCGCTCGTAGTGGCCGAGGTCGAGATCGGTCTCGGCGCCGTCGTCGGTGACGAAGACTTCGCCGTGCTGGAACGGACTCATGGTGCCGGGATCGACGTTCAAGTAGGGGTCGAACTTCTGCAGCGTGACTTTCAGGCCGCGGCTTTCGAGCAGACAGCCGATGCTCGCCGCCGCGATGCCTTTGCCGAGGGACGAAACCACGCCGCCGGTCACAAATATGTATTTCGCCATTATTCCGTCACCACCATTTTTTCGTAAAGAGCCGAGACTCTGTGCCAATCTTCGGGCGTGTCGACGCCGAGCGATTCGTACTCGGTTTCGATCACGCGTATCTTGAAGCCGTTTTCGAGGGCGCGCAGTTGTTCCAGTCGCTCGGCTTGTTCGAGGGGGCCGACGGGGAGGTCGGAGTAGCCGAGCAGAAAATCGCGCCGGTAGACGTATAGTCCGATGTGCTTGAAATAAGCCGCGGGCGGTTCGGTTCTCGCGTATATAAGGAATGGGCGAGCGCGAGAAATACAGGGCATTGCCGTGGTGATCGCTGACCACTTTGACGACGTTGGGATCAGTGATCTCGGCGCGGTCTTCGATGAGTTTTTTGAGAGTGCCCATGGGAATGTCGTCGTGTTCGAGCAAGCCTAGCACGGCGGCGTCGATGGCGGCGGGGTCGAGCATGGGCTCGTCGCCTTGGATGTTGACGATGACTTGAGCGGTTGACGCGGAGGCGGCTTCGGCAACGCGATCGGTGCCGGATGACGTGATCGGCGCGGGTCATGACGACGCGGGCGCAGAAGTCCTCGGCGGCGTCGCGAATGCGCGGGTCATCGGTGGCGATCACGACGCTGGTTAGGTAGCGGGCCTGCGAGGCACGCTCCCACACGTGTTGCAGCATAGTTTTCCCGCCGATAGAGACGAGGGCTTTGCCGGGGAATCGGGAAGATGCGTACCTGGCTGGAATCACGCCAAGAATGCTGAGCGGCACAATCGAATATAGCACAGTGGGGGAGGGGCGATCTAGGATGTGAAAGGAGGATGAAAGGCGGGCGCTGGACTGCTTTGGATTTAGGGTGATTCTACTCCGGTCAACTGTACCGGCGAGGTCAGACAGGGGCCGTACGTACAATGTAGAAGGATAAAAATGCCTAAAGGCATGTCTTGGGTGGAGTGGCTCGCGGGTGGGTTGATCGTTGCGGCCGGTGTCATATTCCTACTTAGTAGCGGGGATAGCGTCGCGATGAAGGATCCGCTTTCGCCGGTTGCGGCAGGGATATGGGCGGTGTTATGCGCGGGGTTGGGGCTGTCGCTATTTCTTGTCAGACCTTTGCTGTCGCTGGGGTCCCGTGTGCCTTTTTGGCTGATTCCAGTGTGTGGGCTTGGCTTCTTCCTTGGACGGGATTCGGTGTGCCGAGCGCTGTACGCCGGGGATTCGTTGTCACGCGTGACTTGCTCAATTGAGATCTAGGACATAGCTCCAGTGTTCATAGTTTTTGGAACTATCCTCCTCGTTCGGAGGCACCAGGTCTTTAGAAATATCGCACCAAACCGGTGATCGGACGGAGCGATCACCATGAAGCCTTTTTTGACGACCTAGATTTCAACCGTTCTTAGCTGTCCCTTAGCAGTACTACGGTTGCTGGGTCTCGATGATTGTTTAGCCCGATGCCATTCCTTAGCTTCGTTGATCATTCGTGACCGGTCACGTATAATCTAAGTGTGAAGCGTAAGAATGCCGCAGCGGTTGCGCTGGGACGAAAGGGCGGAATCAAAGGTGGTCCGGCACGGGCCGCCGTATTGACTCCGGAGCAACGTAGCCAGAGCGCCCGAAACGCTGTGACTGCTCGTTGGGCCAAAGCTAAAGGGAAGGCAGCGCCAAGGAGGAATACGATGAACGGCGCCAGAAATCCAATCGAGAAGAAGGCCGCGGTTGCCGTCGGCAATGCTGACAAGGCTCTCCTTAGCCTTCTCAGTCGACTCAAAGCGACAGTCGATCCCGGTGAGATTAGAGACTTGTCAGAGCAGATCGAGCGCGTAGTATTCCACAAACAATTCATGAATGCCTGAAATCCGGAGGCCGCCTCCGTCGGGCATTTTGAATCATTTGCTTGAACGCTTTCGCGAAGGTCGAATTTCGACTCACGATTTTATAGAGCTGAAGCACTGGCTCGAATCCGACGTCGACGTGCCAGCCGGCAAATGGTACAAACAGTTTTCGAATTTCACATTAGTCGGCGAAGGTGAGTTTCCGAAGACCTTTCTCAGCCGGGGCATGAAACCGTACGGAGTCGAAATAACCTGATCTCAACGCGCCGAGCACGGCGTTGGACTGAACTTCGCCCCATCCGCTTCGCGGCGAAAGTCGGTGCTGGTGACGAAGGGGACGGCTAGGTATTCGGGATCGGTCACGACGGTTGTAACCGTGAAGTATTCGTCGCCGTTGGGTTCTTTGTGGCGGTCGTAGTATTCGTTCACTACGGCGTTGGCGCTGTAGGGGACTCCGTTCTTTCGCAAGTAGCCGGGGCGGAGTTGGGTGGTGACTACTTCGAGTGAACGGCCGTTGTTGCCGACTCGCTGCACGCCTAAGCCGGAAGCTTCCGGAGGACGGATGGGTCGCTCCCAATTGGCGACGGAGTAGCCTTGCCACGTGGGCTCGGCGCGCTCGGGCGCTTTGCCGCCGAAGTGGAACAGGCGGGTTTGCGTGCCGGCGTCGGTTTCGATCTTCAGCGTGTTGTCGTCCTGCCAGGTGATGTGCAGGCGGCCGGGGATGCGCATGACGGCGGGCGCGCCGTAGGCTTTGCACTGCTGGCCGGTGGCTTCGTCTTTGGCGGGGTCCCAGGCATCGATGATTTTTCTGGCGGCGGCGTTGACGGGGACGCTGGCGGAGTCGCCTTTCAAAGGCGTCACCATGCGCCAGCGCCAGTCTTCGGTTACGATCGAAACCCAGTAGCCGGTGAGGTCGACGGGCGCGGCCTCCTTCGGAGATTTCGGCGGAGCGGCGGGGCGGGGAGGTTGCGCGAAGGCCGCGGCGGTCAACAAGAGAATGCCCAGAGTCAGCTGCATGTTATTTGCCCCCCAGGCTCTTGTACACGGCCTCAACAAACTGGTCGGTCTTGACGAAGCTATTGGCGGAAACATATTGCGTGTCGTAGTCGAGGGTGGGCTGCGCGGCTTTGATCTGCGCTAGCGTCATGCCTTTCTTGAGCATGTCCTGGATGCGGTCCTTCACAATCACGATCATGTCGCGGTATTCCACCACTTCGGCTTCCTCGCATAAGTGGCCGTGGCCGGGGATGATGAGCGTGCCGCCTTCCTGCTTGTCGGCGGGGACGGCTAGATCCAGAATGAAGTTCAGTGCGGCGATTTCGCCTTGCACGCTGCCGCCGCGTTCCAGATCGAGGAACGGGTAGCCGTCGGGCGTGAAGATATCGCCGGCTGAGATCACATCGGAGCCGCGGAACAGGACGACGCTGTCACCGTCGGTGTGGGCGTTCGGCTCGTGAAAGACGATGATGGCTTCGTTGTTGTAGTGCAGATCCTTGAACGGCAAATAGTATTCATCGGTGGGCAGGCCGATCTGGTAGGGCGGCGTGGTGTTGCCGGTTACGGGCGCGGTCATGCGGTTCAGAACATTCTCTTGCGCGATGATGAGGAGCGGCTGCGCTCGATTTGGCGGGATCAATTTGGTGAACGTCTCATTGCCGCCGACGTGATCGGGGTGCACGTGGGTATTAATGATGTAGTGGATGGGGGCTTTCGATAGCTTACGGATTTCGGCCATGGCTTTGTCGGCCAGAGGCGCGAGTCCGGTGTCGACCAGCAGCACGCCTTGCGCGCCGACTTGCACGGTGATGTTGCCGCCGTCGCCGCTGATCATATAGATGGCGCCGTTGGCAGCGCTTGCCGGGCGCACGGGGAGAACTTGCAGATCCGCGGCGGGCTGGGCGGCGAGAGCGCCGGCGATCAGGCAAGTGAATAGTGAAAGTTTAAAGATCATGGGAGCCTATCGCAGATCGCACGTGCCGCCGTTCATGCCGCAGGTGCAGTAGCGGTCGCACTTCTCGGGAACCCTTTCGGGCTTGCCCATGGTCTGGCGGAACTCGGGATACATGGTTTCCGCGCCGCCGCGCGTGGCTTTCACTGGGAGGCCGTACCAGTCCGCTACTTCGTGCAGGAACGGATTCGTCCCGGGCAGATGCTGCGGCACGGTGCCTTTGGGAGCGGGAATTTCCGGTGCGGGCTCACAGCTTTGCGGCAGGAATTCCTGGCCGGGATCGAGCGCCCAGTTCTCGCTGCGGATCAGGGGCTCGGTCAAGAAAACGGGATCGTCGATGAACACGATCACCGTGAGGAAGTTGCCGTGGCGGGTCCAGTGCTCGGTGACTGTGGCTTTATCGCTGCGCGGGATGCCGTTGCGGCGCAGGTAGCTGGGCTTCAGATGTGTGGTGGTGATGGTGAGCATGTTGCCCTCCCACACGCCGGTGGAGAAACCGGCCCAAGTGTGCACGGCGGTTGCCGGAGGGTGCGGGCGGCCATCGAGCCAAATGGTGCGCTCCTCCTCCATCCAGCCGATGTGGGTCTTGAACGCGACCGGCTGTTCGGATTCCGCATCGATATCCTTAGTGATGCGCAGGTTGGCCGAGCCGCGCATCGAATAGTCCGAACCATGCGGGCGGCATTGATATTCCATGACCACGGAAATGCGGTCGGCGTCATAAGCATCGCCACGCGCGCGGGCGGCGGCGTTGATGGGCAGCCCGGCGTAATCGGCCAGCTCCGGTCCAGGGAAACGCTCCGGGTAATCCTCGTGATACAGGGGATTCCACGAGCCTGAGAAATCCACCTGCGCGAAGAGCAGGCGGTTCGCGGGGCCTAGGGCGAGAATGCACAACAGGGTGGCAATGCGGGCTTTCATACAATTTCCTCGTTTGACGATCGGATGGGTTGGTTTACCCATAAACTACTTTATACGATCACGATAAAATCGTCCTGGTCTTTTGGGCAGGTTAGAGCGGCGGTTAAAACGGGGGTTCAGCGGCGGCGCTGGCTCCCTGCCGGGGATAGCGGGGCTTTTTGGGCGCCATGGAGTAGGCGTAGGGATCTTCGGGTTGCCCGGGAGTCCGGCGAAAGAAGCTGACGACGTTGCGCTTCCAGCGCTCTAGCGTGCTCTCCGGAGCCGGGGTCTTCAAACCGCGATTCCGCCGCGTGTGCGCCTGGAATTCGGCCCACTCCTTTTGATAGAGCTCGGCGTAATCCATGGCAGTCATCATATCACCGGCACCACATGGCAGTCCTCCTTATGGTTATGCTGGCGGTTATGACTCTTGCTTTCATCGGACTTGGAAAAATGGGCGCCGGCATGGCGCGCAACCTGCTTCGCGCGGGGCACACGGTTACGGTTTTTAATCGCACCCGCGATAAGGCGGACGCCCTGGCGGCCGACGGCGCGCGCGTGGCGGATTCTCCGGCGGAGGCCTGCCGCGACGCTGAGGTGGTGATGACTATGGTGGCGGACGACCACGCGCTCAACGAAGTTGTCTTCGGAAAACATGGCATCGCTGCCGCGATGAAGGCGGGGTGCGTTCATCTTTCGCACAGCACCATCAGCACGGCAATGGCGCGCAAATTAACGGACGAACATGCGCAGCGCAAGCAAAGCTATCTCAGTGTTCCGGTTTTTGGCAGGCCGGAAGCTGCCGAGACTAAAAAACTGGTGGTGATCGCGGCTGGGCCTAACGATGTGATTGAGCGCTGCCGGCCGTTGTTCGACGCAATTGGGCGCGCCACCTACGTGGTGGGAGACCAGCCCTGGCAGGCCAACGTCGCCAAGCTGTGCGGCAATTTCATGGTCATTAGCGCCATAGAAGCGTTCGGCGAAGCTTACGCGACGCTGCGCAAAGCGGGCGTGGCTCCGCAGGTGTTCCTGGAAATCATGACTACGCTGCTAGGATCGCCGGTGCTCACGAACTATGGGCGCGCTATCGCGGAGGAGAATTTCGAGCCGGCTGGATTTGCTCTGCGGTTGGGTTTGAAAGACGTGCGCCTGATGCTCGCGGCATCGGAGGAATGCACTTCGCCGATGCCGCTAGCCAGTCTGGTTCATGACCATCTGCTCTCCGCCCTGGCGCAGGGGCAGGGCGAGATGGATTGGTCCAGCATGACGCGCGTGGTGGCGCGCAACGCTGGATTATAAACTACGCGATCCCGGCTTTGTAGAGCGCTAGAAGTTTGCCCCAGGCGCGTTCGGCATCGGCCTTGTTGTAGATCGGCATGCCGTTCTGCTGCGGCATATCCGGCACGCACCAGCCGTGGAGGGCGCCGGCGTACACTTCGATCTCGGTAGGCACGTGGGCGGCGGCAAAGGACTCTTTCAGTTTGTCCTTGGCGTCCGGCTGCCGCATATCGTCGTTGGACGCAATGCCGAAATACATGCGCCCTTTAATCTTCGACGCCAGCAGGTGCGGGCTATCCGGTTTGTCAGTAACCAAACCGCCACCGTGGAAGGAGCCGCCGGCGCCGATGCGATCGGGCAGCGTCGCGGCTGTTTTCACCACCAGCGGACCGCCCATGCAATAGCCCTGGGTGCCGATTTTCTTCGATTTGTTCACGGGCTTTTGCGCGTCGAGGAAAGCAACGTATGCTACCGCGTCTTTCTCGGCGTTGCCGGGCGCGTTCACCGATCCCATCAGCGGGCCCAGCTTCTTCATGTCGTCCGGATTCGCGAAGTTGAAGGTGGAGGCATCCGTGAAGGGCGCTTTTGAAATGCGATAAAACGGATTGGGCACCAGCACCGAATAGCCTTCGGCGGCCAGGCGTTTGGCCATTTCACGCATCGAAGGGCGCAGTCCGAAAGCATCCGGCCAGAGCAGGACGCCCGGATGAGAACCGCTCGCGGGATGAATGAAGGCCGCATCGCAGGTACCGTCCGGGGTCTTGACCTCGACGTCGGTCTCGACGACTTTTAGCCCTGCGGCCGATGCCGTGGCAGTGGCGGCGGCTACGCCCGCGGCCACCGAGAGACCTACGAAATCGCGCCGGGGCACCTCGCCTTGCAGCACATCATTATTTTTTTCGTCAGACATTTTGCTACCTCCTCCTCATTGAGAGTCTATCCTTTATTACCGCCGCGATTGGCGGTGCGCGCCGCCGCCGAGGCCGCCGAGATCGACGATCACGGCGATCAGCAGCCACACTAAATTGATTCCGGTGGTCGGCATCCCGCTATTGAATTCCCAGGCGTAAACCAATGTGGTGAGCGGCAGGAAAAAGAAACCCAGCACCGGCACGAGCAAACCACCGTGGAACGCGCGCTGCAAGTAGGTGGAGAAGAGCCACAGCAATAGCAGCGTGACGCGGGGGAACAGCAGGACGATGAACAGCAGAAAACAGGGCATCGCGCACTGCAATCATATCAAGTTCGCGCGGTCGCGATGCCCGTGCAGGTCCATTACCCCAGGTATTGAACGTGAACGTACGTGCCCAGTCTCACGTTGTAGGCCAGATACCAGCCGTCGTGATCGGGATCGTCGTAGATGACGATTTGATCGCTGTCCCACAGCCAGTCGTTGCAGTAGGCCAGGTCGAACGAGCCCACACTGAAGAAGAATCCACCGAATCCGAAACGCCCAGGACCACCGCCGGTCAGGCGAAAAACGTGATCCTTGCCGATGCCGCCGGGGAAGCGTCCATGTTCAAACGGATGGTCCAGATGAAAGCGCGGATCGTTCTTCGCGTAGTCGTGACCGATCCACTTGTTGTTGGTGTGTACGTGAGGAGCTTCAGGGTGTCCGGCTTTATCGGCAAAGCTGCGATTGGGTGCGGGCGCTGCACCGCGAGGCGGTTCCTTCACGCGCGTGGGCGCGGGGCCGTGCGAGGGAATATGTCCCCCGCCGACGCCTTTCACGGGGCCGCCGCGTCCCTTTTCCTGGGCGATGACAGGAATCGACACGATGGACAGTATCGTTACGACGATAAGTGTTTTCATAAACATTTGGCGTCGCAAAAGTTGCGTTCGTTACTTCCCCACCATGTGTTCGGGGTCTTTATTGTTTTCGCAAACGTATTCACCCACTTCGTCGCCGGGATCGAGGTCGGCTACGCGCTTCATGGTCCAGGGTTTTTTGTACGCGCCGGGGTCGTCAATGGTGAATTCGATTTCGAGGTGGCCCAGATCGGGACGGCGGAGGCGCTCGGTGACGTGCATTTTTTCAGTATGCGGATGGCCTTGCGGATCGAGCCAGGAGCGGTCGTTGAATCCCACGGTGTCGATCACCAGGACGTCGCCTTCCCAGCGCCCGATGGAGTGGCCCATCCAGGAGGGATTGGGGTCCTTGGGATGCCCGCGTCCGTCCAGAAAAACCTGGCGGTGACTGGGGATGTCGTCTTCGAAGAGCATCACCAGCAGCGTGGGAGTCTGGATCAGCTTATAGGGGAATAGCGCCCCGGCCGCGGTGACGCCGCGGGTCAGGCAATGCGCTCCGGGAGCGTCTTTCGAATTGTTGGCGGCGCGCTCGCGAAGGAGCGCTTCCACCCAGGGCAGGGGTTCGGGCTTGCCGGGATCGACGGGGCGCTGCGCGTACCAGACTCCGGAGAAGTCCGGTTTGCCGTCGACGGTGCGCGGCGTGGGGCCCGTCGGCGTGGCGTGCGGGCTGGTCAGATCGATCCTGAATTCGCGGCCGTCTCCCAGCGTATCGAGCTGGTAATCCATCAAATGAATATCCAGACGCAAGGTCTGTGCCGCTGCGAGAGTTACGTTTTTTTGCGAGAAGGGATTGAAGCCTTGCGCCGCGACGGAAATTTCGTAGGTGCCAGATGGCAACTGCGTAAGTGCGTAAACTCCGTTCGTCGAGCTAGCGGCTTTGTAAATCGCATTGGTGGCCGAGTTGGCGGCCTGAACAGAAATGTTCGCTACCGGCTCGCCGGGCAGGTTCGACACGGTGCCGGTGATGGTTGCGGCGCTTTGTGCGAACGCGAGCGAAGCGCAGCAGATGAAGAGCGCAAAACGCATGTTACCCTCCCCGCCAGAGTATACCTGAAAGCCTGCGCGGCCTCGGGGATGCGCAAGCGCCGGCGCGAGTTGCCAGGTTCGGTATGGGCCGGTCAATATATATCGTGATACGATATATATGTGGCGGACCTGGAAGCAGCCGAATACCGAAAATTAGAAGAATTCCGCTTTCAAATCCGGCGCTTCCTAAATTTCAGCGAAGCGGCTGCCAGGGATTCTGGCATTGAGCCGCAGCAGCACCAGGCGCTGCTGGCTTTGAAGGGAATGCCGCAAGATCGTGTCGCCACTATCGGCCATCTGGCGGACCGCTTGTTACTCAAGCATCACAGTGCCGTCGGATTAGTGGATCGCCTGGAAACCCTGGGCTTAGTTGCGCGTCAGCCAAGTCCCGACGACGCCCGCCAGGTCCTGCTGCGGCTCACAGCGAAAGGCGAGCGCATTCTGCACCGCCTCTCTCTCACTCATCACAAGGAACTCGAAGATACCGGACCCAAACTCGCTGCCGCGCTTCGCTCTATCAGCCGCCAGACTTCATGACAAATCATCCACCTACTTTTGCGCCCGCCGAGGAACTCGGCGATTTTACGGTTACTCCACGGCTTATTCCCATCGCTATCGCCGCGATCTTCATCGGAATCGCGGCGACGTTCGTCGCGCTCGCGTTGCTGAAGCTCATCGGGTTGTTCACCAACCTGTTCTACTTCCAGCGCTGGAGCACCGCGTTGGTCTCGCCCGCCGGAAATCATCTCGGCCTTTTCGCCGTGGCCATACCGGTGATCGGCAGCCTGATTATTGGCTTGATGGCGCGCTACGGATCCGAACGCATTCGCGGACACGGCATTCCGGAAGCGATCGAGTCGATTCTATTGAACGGCAGCCGGATTCAACCCAGACTGGCCATCTTGAAGCCCCTGTCGTCGGCGATCTCGATCGGGTCGGGCGGACCCTTCGGCGCCGAAGGCCCCATCATCATGACGGGCGGCGCGCTGGGTTCGATCATCGCGCAAGCGTTTCATTTAAGCAGCACCGAGCGCAAAACTCTGCTGGTGGCCGGAGCCGCCGCGGGCATGTCCGCCACTTTCGCCGCGCCGCTTTCGGCGGTGCTGCTGGCCGTCGAACTACTACTGTTCGAGTGGAAACCGCGCAGTCTGATCCCCGTCGCGCTGGCGAGCGCCACGGCTGGTGCCGCGCGCCGCTATGTTCTGGGTTTGGGTCCGCTGTTTCCGGTTCCCGCACACGCGATCTTCATCGGTCCGCAAGGTCTGCTGGGGTGCGTGTTGGTTGGCGTGCTGGCCGGCGCGGTATCGGCCTTGTTGACGCGTGCCGTCTACGCGTCGGAAGACCTGTTCCAACGCCTGCCGATTCACTGGGCTTGGTGGCCGGCGATCGGCGGGCTGGTGGTGGGCCTGGGCGGTCTGGTGTTCCCGCAGGCGCTCGGAGTTGGGTATGACACCATCGGCGCGCTGCTGCAGCATAACGTCGCGGGCTTGACTATCGCTGGAATTCTCATCGTGAAGGCCATCATCTGGGCGGTCTCGCTAGGATCGGGAACTTCCGGCGGCGTGCTTGCCCCACTGCTCATGATCGGCGGAGCTGTGGGCGGCGTCGAAGCTATGTTCCTGCCCAACGAAGGCACTGGCTTCTGGCCACTGATTAGCATGGGAGCGATCCTCGGCGGCACCATGCGGTGTCCTTTCACGGGCGTCGTATTCGCGATGGAATTGACGCACGATATGAACGGCCTGCTGCCGCTGCTGGTAGCCAACGTCATTGCTTATGGATTCACGGCGCTGCTGCTGAAGCGATCGATTTTAACCGAGAAAATCGCGCGCCGCGGCTTTCATCTCAGCCGCGAATATTCAGTGGACCCGCTGGAGATCCTGTTTGTGCGCGAAGTTATGCGCACCAGCCTGGTGGCGTTTCCGGAATCGCAAACTCTGGGCGAACTGGCTGCTTCGTTTCATCCCGACCATTCGCCGCGCGGCCAACATCTGTATCCCATCATCGGCGACGATGCCGCCGTGATCGGCGTCGTTACCCGCAAAGACATGCGGGGTTTTCTCGCCGAGGATAAAAGAAGCAGCGTCCGCTTGGGCGAACTCGCCCGGCGGCAACCGGCGGTGGCATATCCCGACGAATCGCTGCGCGCGGTGGTCTATAAGATGGCGGAAACCGGCTTCACACGCATGCCCGTCGTCGACTCCTCCTCCGGCGGCAAACTGGTGGGACTGGTTTCCTTAGAGGATCTGTTGCGGGCGCGAACCCGCAATCTGACGGAAGAACGGCATCGGGAGAGGGTCCTGCGAATCCGCTTGCCCTTTCGTCCCCGCGCTGGGGCCCTGAGGGAAACACCTTAGGAAAGAGCGGATCGACGCTCATTTGTTCCAGAAACCGCTCGCCCCACCTCACTAAAACACTGGCTCTTCACGATAGATCAGTGAGTGTGGATCATCCTCACCTGGGTTTTTGCCGCTGCCGCCATCGCGTGTGCGATCGGCTGGACGCGTACGCGCCGGCTCTTAGCTGATTGCCGGCAGGAACCCACGGAGCAGGGAACTTCTTCGCACTTCCTGCTCGAAGAGCGCCGCGTGCTTCGCCTGATCACCGAAGGCGCGGATCTCAAAGAAGTTCTCGACGCCCTCACCGCGGGCATTGAACGCATGGTTTCGGGGTGCTACTGCTCCATCCTGCTGCTAGACGCGGGTGGCCGTCTGCGCGAGGGATCCGGCGGCGGCTTGCCTTCGGAATTCATCAAGAAGGTCTATGGCCTCGCCATCGGACCCGACATCGGTTCCTGCGGTTCTGCCGCCTATCTCAACCAGACCGTGATTGTGAACGACATCGCCACGGACCATCGCTGGGCCGATGCCAAAGAATTGCCGCTGGCTTTCGGACTGCGAGCCTGCTGGAGCGTACCGATTCGCGATTCAAAAAACAAGGTGCTCGGCACCTTTGCCATGTATCACCAGCGAGTCGCGTCGCCGCGGCCCGAGCAGCTCAGCATCGTCGAAGCCGGCGCGCATCTCGCCGGGAACATCATTGAGCGCCTGGGCGCCGAACAGAAACTGCGTGAGAACGCTCTGCGCATGAAACTGGCCGAGGAAGCCGCCTCTTTCGGTGTGTGGGAAATGGATCTCGAAGCCGGCATCGTCACGGGGTCTGAAGCTTGGGCCGCCATGGAGCGCTGCCCCGACGGGACCGCCGGACTCGACGTGAACCTGGTCCGCGAAGTGGTTCATCCGGAAGATCGGCATCTGCTGGCGGCGGGGTCCGATCACGCCTTCGCCACCGGCGAACCCTATTGCGTCGACTTCCGCATTGTGCCCGAGCCCGGCGTGATTCAATGGCGCCGCAGCGCCGCGCGGGTGCAGTTTGTCGACGGCAAGCCCAAGCGTTTGATCGGCGCCACCATCGACATCACCGAACAAAAAGAGATGCTGCTGTCGCTGGAGCAGGCCCGCCTGAATGCCGAAGTCGCCGCGCAGGCTAAGAGCGATTTCCTGGCTAACATGAGCCACGAGATCCGCACTCCGATGAACGGCGTGATCGGTATGACCGGTTTGCTGCTCGATACCGATCTCACGGCGGAGCAGCGCGATTACGCCGAAACCGTCCGCAAATCCGGCGAGGCGCTGCTCACCATCATCAACGACATTCTAGATTTTTCGAAGATCGAAGCCGGCAAGATGGATATCGAGGCCTTCGCGTTCGATTTGCGCATGGTGCTGGAAGAAGTCACCGAGATGCTGGCCCCGCGCGCCGAAGAGAAGGGCCTGGATCTGATGATTCACTATCCGCCAAACCTTCCGCAGTACTTCGTGGGCGACGGAGATCGCATCCGCCAGATTGCTACCAACTTGGTGGGCAATGCCATTAAGTTCACGAACTCCGGCCACGTGCTGGTTTCAGTCGAGTGCCTGGAGCGGGACTCCACCAGCGCCGAAGTGAAAATTTCCGTGGCCGATACCGGCATTGGCATTCCTCCGGGCAAAATCGATTTGCTGTTCAGATATTTCAGCCAGGCCGACACCTCCACCGCCCGCCGTTACGGCGGCACCGGCTTGGGCTTGGCTATTTCGAAACGCCTGATCGAGCTGATGGGCGGGAGGATCGATGTCGAAAGCAAACCGCATGAAGGTTCGACGTTCTGGTTCTCACTACGTATGCCGGTCGACAGTGAAGCGCCGGTGCGACCGGTGCCCGCCGCGAGTTTGCAAGGGCTGCGCGTGCTGATTGTCGACGACAACGAGGTCAACCGGCGCGTGGTCCACGAGCAGATTTCCAGTTGGGGAATGCGCAACGGCAGCTACGCGAGCGCCGAGGAAGCGTTGGAGTCGCTGCATGCCGCGCAGGCCGCGGGTGAGCCCTACGACTTAGTCATTGCGGATTATCAGATGCCCGGAATCGATGGAGCGACGCTGGCTTCGATCATCAAAGCCGACCCGGCCATCAACGAGGTGCTGTTCATCATGCTCACCTCCGTCGGCCATTGGCGGGAACTGCGCGGCCTTGAGGGCGGCAGCGTCGACGCTTGTCTGCTAAAGCCTGTCCGGCATTCAAAATTGATGGACACGCTCGCCACCGCTTGGTCGAAGAAACATCCAGCGGCGGCGCGTGCCGCGGCACCTGCGTCCGCGTCGCAGAATTCCGCTCGACGCCCTCAACTTGTTCGCCAACTCCGACATTCGCGTGCTGGTGGCCGAAGACAATGCCGTGAACCAGAAAGTTGCGCTGATGATGCTAGCGAAGCTCGGCATTCGCGCCGACGTAGCCGGCAACGGCCGCGAAGCCGTGGAGATGCTGAAGCTGCTGCCGTTCGATCTGGTGTTCATGGATTGCCAGATGCCCGAAATGGACGGCTACGAAGCCGTGGCGCAGATCCGCAAGCTGGAGGGCCCCAACCGGCGCGTCCGTGTGGTCGCCATGACCGCCGAAGCCATTGCCGGCTGCCGCGAGCGCTGTCTTGAAGCCGGCATGGACGACTACATCACCAAGCCCGTCAGCATGGAGCCGCTGGTCGAGGCCCTCCGCAACGGCATCAAGTCCTTGGCCCTGCAGTAGCTCTCGCCGGCTCCTTGCGAGCAGGCGTCGCCCCATGATAGTCTGCTCTCGTCAAAACATCTCAAGGAGAGAGACAACATACATGACACCACTCAAATTAATAGCAGGTTCTTTCATCCTGGCTGCCCTGGTTTCGTCGCCGCTGACGGCACAAGTGAACAACGCCAAAATGACCAAGCAGGAAGCCGCCAATCTCAAGCTGGTGGAGGAATGGTGGCGGACCGTACTGGTCGCGCACCACATCGATCAGATGACCAAGTTCGCCGAGGAGGACATGATTCAGCACAATCCCAACGCACCCAACGGTCTGGCGCCGCTGCGCAAGATTTTCGGCAGCCGTCCGCCCACGGAGATTCCGGCGTCCATTACCCCTCCGCCGGCACTGGAACTTTCGCAAGGCGATGTGGTTATGATTGTGTTCGATCACGAGGCGAAGGATCCGGCGGACCCGTCGAAGACCTATCACTATAATTCGTTCGATGCCTTCCGCATCAAGAACAACAAGATCGTGGAGCATTGGGACGGCGCCCAGAAGGCGGGCGGGCGCCAGGGTAAGGAATAGCTTTCAAAGCGAGTCTTAGATTTTCCCGCGGCGGAGCTGGTGGTGTCACGCGAACAGTGCCAGCACCGCCGCGGAGTCCCGTTGGCAGCCACATCCACCGCAACCCGCGTGTGCCCCAGCGTTTCTAGCTGCCTGGATTAAGCTTTCGCAATTAGGGAACGCTAGCCCCGATTTCCCCTCCCGCAGCCGCGGGCCTTCACCACCATCCCGGTACAGTCGCCGTAATAAAGGTGCTCGCGATATAGAAGTTCGTTTGGCAGGCGATCAGAATAAGCTATGATGCTGGCGATGATCGTCGTGTTACACTCTCATGAAAGGCAAGGGAGACGGCACCGGATTCGTGTCGCTTCTCTGCCTGCTGCCCTCGCTTTATGCGGCGGCTCAGGAGTTTGCTGAGCCCTACGGCCACGTTGCCTACCCAAGTTGGTCCAAATTTTGTAGGAAAAACAAAATCACAATCGGTGCTTTGTGCGCCCACAGGAGAAATTCACTCATGTTTAGACGAATTATCCGCAGTGTACCTCTTCGCTGGCGGGCCCCGTTTCCCTCGACTACTGGTTGGCCGAGCCCGCAGTCACGGGCACAAGGCAACCTCGGTCCCATTACGGTTGGCGCGGGATTGCAAACCAGTTACGTGCATACCGACACCGGACGGCGGCAATTCCACCAATCAGTTCGCGCTTGAACCACGCTCGTATCTATATCAGCGGGCCTGTCATCGAACGGCATCAAGTTCATGTTCAATACCGACTACGACAGCGTCACCAACAAGATTGGCGGTGCTGGACGCCGTGGCGGAATTCGCGCCGCTCCCCATTTCAACATCTGGGTCGGCCGTTTCCTGCCGCCCAGCGATCGCGCGAATCTGTACGGGCCCTTCTACTCGAATGAGTGGAACGTGTATACACGACGGCATTCAGGACGGATATCCGCTTTGTATTTCAGGGCCGCGATAACGGCGTCGCCTATTGGGGCGACTTTTCAACAAAGTGAAAGTTTCGATTGGCGGATTCGACGGCAAGTCCGCCGTACCGGCAGATCCGCACATCATTGGAGCCGCTCGCGTCCAAATCGATTTCTGGGATAAAGAAGACGGCTACTACCTGAACGGCACCTACTATGGCGACAAGAATCTGCTGGCCATCGGCGGAGCCAGCCAAATTCAAGACGGCCACACCGCATCGACCATCGATTTCCTGCTCGAAAAGAAAGTACTGAACGGCGGCGCGTTTTCGATCGAAAGTGAATATTCCAACTACAACCGGCTAGGCGGATACATCGGAGGCTACCCAAGAGCCAGGGCGCGTATGGGCTGGCCAGCTTCCTGTTTCCGAAAGTAGTTCCATCGGCAAGTATAACGGCAAGTTCGAGATCCTCGGCAAGTATGCCAAGGCCGATTTTACGCAGGGCCCGCACCGCCAGCTTCGACCAGAAGACCACGGAAGTGAATTTCAACTACATCATCAAGCAGTTCAACGCGCGCGTCATGACGTTCTTCCAGGACAAGAGATTCAACCAAGTGGAACCCAATGACTGGCAGGCGGGAATCGGCCTCCAGATCCAGATGTAACGCATCGTTACTCAACCTCGAAATGAAGGAGTCAATTTAGAATGAAGGAGTCACATTTATGAAACGTAAAGCACATGTTTATGACCGCCTGGCTGCTGACCGCCGGGATTGTATCTCCCCAAAGTCGCGTCGGCCCAGGACACCATTAAGGTGGGCGTGCTGCATTCCCTTTCAGGCACCATGGCCATCAGCGAAACCACGCTGAAGGACACCATCCTGATGATGATCGACGCCCAGAACAAGAAGGGCGGATTGCTGGGCAAGAAACTGGAGGCGGTAGTGGTCGATCCCGCGTCCGACTGGCCGCTGTTCGCCGAGAAAGCCGCGCAGTTGCTCGAGAAAGACAAAGTCGCCGTGGTGTTCGGATGCTGGACTTCGGTTTCCAGAAAATCGGTGCTGCCGGTTTTCGAAAAGGACGACGGCCTGCTCTTCTACCCGGTGCAGTACGAAGGAGAAGAGTCTTCTAAGAACGTGATCTACACCGGTGCCGCGCCGAATCAGCAGGCCATCCCGGCCGTCGATTACCTGATGAAGGAAGTCGGCGTGAAGCGCTGGGTGCTGGAAGGAACGGACTACGTTTATCCGCGCACCACCAACAAGATCCTGGAAGCTTATCTGTTGGGAAAGGCGTGAAGCGCCGAAGACATCTCGATCAACTACACGCCCTTCGGCTTCTCCGACTGGCAGACGCGCGTAGCCGCCATCAAGAAGTTCGGCTCGGCCGGCAAAAAGACCGCGGTGGTTTCCACCATCAACGGCGATGCCAACGTCCCCTTCTACAAAGAGCTGGGCAACCAGAAGATTTCGGCGGAAGATATTCCGGTCGTCGCCTTCTCGGTTGGTGAAGAAGAACTCTCCGGCCTCGATGCCAAACCGCTGGTGGGCCACCTGGCTGCCTGGAACTATTTTGAGAGCATCAACACGCCGGCCAACAAGGCGTTCATCGCGCAGTGGCACACTTTCATCAAGAACCCGAAGCGCACCACCAATGACCCGATGGAAGCCCACCTACATCGGCTTCAATCTGTGGGTGAAGGCCGTGGAGAAGGCCGAAGCACCGATGTCGAGAAGGTGCTCGCGGCGCTTCCCGGCACGGAAACGCCGAACCTCACCGGCGGCATGGCCAAGGTTTTGCCGAACCATCACATCACCAAGCCGGTGTATCATCGGCGAAGTGAAAGCGGACGGCCAGTTTAACGTAGTTTGGAAGTCCGCCGGCCTCGTCGCGGGCGATGCCTGGTCCGACTATCTGCCGGGCAGCAAGGACATCGAAGCGGATTGGGTGACGCTGAAGTGCGGGAATTATAATAAGGTCACCAAGAAGTGTTCGGGACAAAACTACAAGTAATGAAACGCCTCCCGTCGGGCGGGCAGTGGCTCTTCCTGCTGCTGCTCGCCCTTGGGGGCGTAGCTTCTCTACCCGCCCAAAATTCCGCACAGCTCAGAACGACGCGATTTTCCTTTCGACGCTGGGCGAACTGCGGGAAGCGGCCTACTCCGATAAAGCGGCTATTGTCGAACGGCTCAGCCAGAGCGGGCATCCCAGCGTCCGCGCCGTGCTCACGGCGTTCCTGGAAGACCGCCTGTATTTCCGCAATAGCGATCAGAAAATCTTCATCGTCAAAGCGGCCGATGCGGATCCTCTCAACTCTGATCGATCCCATTTCGCTGAAAGACGCGGGCACCGCCTCCGCGGATTGCTTCACCAAGATCGGCACCAACAACAGTTTGAGAAGCACCCTGCGCACGACTGTCGCGCACTTTGCGTTGTCGAGTCCCGATGCAGCTGTGCGCTTGGACGCCGTGCAGGAAATGGCGAAATCGCTCGACGAAGCCGACCGTAGCGCTGCTGCGCGAGCGCATGGCCGTCGGAAACAAATTCCGGCGTTAAGAAAGCGATCGCCACCGGCCTGGCGCTCGCCGCGCTCGATGGCTCCGATAGCAACGCGCGGTTGCAGGCGATCTCCACGCTTGCGCAGAGCGTCAGCCAGGATGTGCGCAACCGCTTGGCGCACTTGCTTGCGAAAAATCCCGACGGCAGCTTCGCCGAAAGCGACCAAAGCGTCCGGCAGGCCGCTGCTGCGGCGGTGGGAACCATCGACGGTTGGCGCAACTTCTATTCCGGCATCGAGACTTTATTTTTCGGTTTGAGCTTAGGCTCGGTGCTGGTGCTGATCGCCATTGGACTCGCCATCACTTTCGGCGTCATGGGCGTCATCAACATGGCGCATGGCGAGTTAATGATGCTGGGCGCGTACACGACCTACGTCGTCCAGACGGTGATGCCCGGACATATCGGCATCTCGATCTTAGTCGCGATTCCCGCGGCGTTCATGGTAGCGGGCTCAGCGGGCGTGCTGATGGAGCGCACCATTATTCGTTTCCTCTATGGCAGGCCGCTGGAAACGCTGCTCGCGACTTTCGGCGTGAGCCTGATCCTGCAGCAATCGGTGCGTTCGATTTTTTCTGCGCTCAACCGGTCCGTCGTGACCCCGGACTGGATGAGCGGCTCGCTGCGTTTGAACGACGCTCTCGTCGATTACCTACAACCGTCTCTACATCGTCATCTTCACGCTGATCGTTTTCTCCCTGATCTTGCTGGTGCTGAAGCGCACCCGCATCGGCCTGGATATCCGCGCGGTTTCGCAGAACCGGGCGATGGCGAAAGCCATGGGCATCCGCACCGAGTGGGTGGACGCGATGACCTTCGGTCTCGGCTCCGGCATTGCCGGCGTGGCGGGCGTGGCGCTGAGCCAGTTGACGAACGTGGGTCCCGATCTGGGCCAATCCTACATCATCGATTCGTTCATGGTGGTGGTGTTCGGCGGCGTCGGAAATCTGTGGGGCTCGCTGATCGGCGGCATGTCGATGGGTATCGTCAACAAGCTGCTGGAGCCTTACGCCGGAGCCGTGCTGGCCAAAATTTTCGTACTGATCGCGCTCATTCTTTTCATTCAGACCCGGCCCCGCGGATTGTTCCCGCAGGCCGGCCGTGCGGCGGAGGATAAGTAGAGGTGTTTGCGTTTGTGGAATCCAGGCACCAGCAGCGATCGCGGCAGTACATGGTTTCTGACGCTGCTCGCGGTCTTGGCCGTGGCCGTGCCGTTCCTTAACCAGGTTGTGCCCGCGTCGTCTCCGCTGCATCTTTCGGCCTTCGGCATCACTCTCATCGGCAAGTATCTGTGTTACGGAATGCTGGCTATGGCGGTCGACCTGATCTGGGGCTATTGCGGCATTCTGAGTTTGGGACACGCGGCATTCTTTTCGCTGGGCGGCTACGCGATGGGCATGTATCTGATGCGGCAGATCGGCTCGCGCGGCGTTTACGGAAATCCGATTTTGCCCGATTTCATGGTGTTTCTGAACTATAAATCGCTGCCTTGGTTCTGGTACGGCTTCAATCATTTTCCGTTTGCGCTGCTGATGATGTTGCTGGCGCCGGCGCTGCTCGCGCTTGGTGTTCGGATGGTTTGCCTTCCGCTCGCGCGTCACGGGCGTATATTTTTCGATCATCACGCAAGCGCTGACCTACGCTTTGATGCTCGCGTTTTTCCGCAACGACATGGGCTTCGGCGGCAACAACGGATTCACCGATTTCAAAGACATCCTGGGGTTCGATCTGCATTCGGACCGCACTCATGTGGTGCTGCTGGTGATCACCGCCATCGCGCTTGCCGCCAGTTACCTGGCCTGCCGCGCGATTGTCGAATCGCGAGCCGGGCGCGTGATCCGCGCCATCCGCGATGCTGAGAGCCGCACGCGGTTTCTGGGTTATCCCGTCGAATCCTATCAAGCTGTGGCTGTTCGTGTTTTCGGCCGTCGTCGCCGGAGTCGCGGGCGCGCTGTATGTGCCGCAAATCGGCATCATCAACCCCAGCGAATTCGCGCCCATCAATTCGATCGAGGCGGTGATCTGGGTGGCCGTGGGCGGGCGTGGCACGCTTTACGGCGCGATCGCCGGCGCGGTGCTAGTGAACTACGCCAAGACCTATCTCACGGGCGCGTTTCCCGAAGTGTGGCTGTACGCGCTGGGGGCGCTGTTCGTGCTCGTGACGCTGTTCCTGCCGCGCGGGATTATCGGATCTGGTGCAGCTCGCGGAGATAAAGAACAAATCGATGAAATCATGAGTGCTCGCGATAAAAGGCTTTATCTGGAGGATCTGACCGTCAGCTTCGATGGTTTCAAGGCGCTCAATGAGCTCACGCTATACGTCGATCCCGGCGAGATGCTGTGCATTATCGGCCCTAACGGCGCTGGCAAAACCACCATGATGGACGTTATCACGGGCAAAACGCGCCCCGATTCGGGAACGGCCTGGTTCGGCAGCGGCATCAATCTGCTCGCAAATGTCGGAGGCCGAAATTGTCGCCGCCGGCATCGGCCGAAAGTTTCAGAAGCCGACGGTGTTCGAGCAGCTCACCGTGTTTGAGAACCTGGAATTGGCGCTGGCCGGTAACCGGTCTTTCTTGAAAACTCTGCGGGCGCGCGTCTCACCAGAGCGCAGCGTCGAACGAATCGACGAAGTGCTCGAAATCATCGGCCTCTCGGCGCACCGCGGGTCGCTGGGAAGAATTCTCGCGCACGGACAGAAGCAGTGGCTCGAAATCGGCATGCTCCTGATGCAGAACCCGGAGCTGCTTTTGGTCGATGAGCCGGTGGCCGGCATGACGCCGCACGAGATCGAGCGCACCTCCGAGCTGCTGCAGTCGCTGGCTGGCGAGCATTCGGTGGTGGTGGTCGAGCACGACATGGCCTTCGTGCGATCGATCGCCAAGCGCGTCATCGTGCTGCATGAAGGGCACGTGATCGCCGAGGGCGATATGGACAAAGTGCAGAAGGATCCCTCGCGTCATCGAAGTGTATCTTAGGGAGTGTAGAGCGTGCTGGCAATCAAAACACTCAACCAGTTCTACGGCGGCAGCCACACCTTGTGGGATGTCGATCTTGCCGTTCCCGCGGGCTCGCGCATGTGCCTGATGGGCCGCAACGGCATGGGCAAAACCACGCTGCTCAAATGCGTCATGGGCCTGCAGGCGGCCAGTTCCGGCGGCATCGAATTCGAGGGAAGCGATCTGCTCAAGCTGCCCCGCCGAGCAGCGCGCCCGGATCGGCATCGGCTACGTGCCGCAGGGCCGTGAAATTTTTTCGCAGCTGACGGTGGAAGAAAATCTGCGCGTCGGCTTGGGCGTGCGCAAGAACGGCCCGCGCTCGATTCCCGAGCCGCATCTTCGATCTGTTTCCTGTGCTGAAGAAGATGCTGAAGCGCCGCGGCGGCGATCTTTCGGGCGGCCAGCAGCAACAGCTCGCCATCGGCCGCGCCCTGGTGCTCGAACCGAAGCTGCTGATTCTCGACGAGCCCACCGAAGGCATTCAGCCCAATATCGTCCACGAAATCGGCGACATCGTTTTGCGGCTGAACCAAGAAGAAGGCCTCACGGTGCTGCTGGTGGAGCAGAAGCTGCCCTTCGCGCGCCGCGTGGCCAGCGAGTTCTGCATTCTCGACAAAGGCCGCCGCGTCGCCGCCGGTCCGATTGGCGAACTCACGGACGATGTCGTGCGCGCCCATCTGAGCGTGTGATGAACCGATCCTTAGTGCGAGTGCGTGTGCCCGGCGTGGTGGTGATGGATGATCGTCGTCATCGTGGCTGTGCGAGTGTGGCACGATCGCGCGGCCGTCCTGACGCCGTCAATCCGCGCGCGCGCTGCGCCTGCGAGCCACTCGATCACGCGATCCAACCCCTCGCCCGTTTTCAGATTCGTGAACACAAACGGCAAGTCCCCGCGCATGCGCTTCGCATCGCGATCCATCACTTCGAGCGACGCGCCCACGTGCGGCGCGAGATCGATCTTGTTGATCACCAGCAAGCCGCTGCGCCGGATTCCCGGGCCGCCCTTGCGCGGAATCTTGTCGCCGCCCGCAACGTCGATCACGTAAATGAACGCGTCCACCAGTTCCGGACTGAAAGCCGCAGCCAGGTTGTCGCCGCCGCTTTCGACGAAGATCAATTCGAGTCCCGGCGTGCGCCGCTTCCAATTCGTCGATCGCCTCCAGGTTCATCGACGCGTCTTCGCGAATCGCCGCGTGCGGGCAGCCGCCGGTTTCGACGCCCAGCACGCGGTCGGCAGGAAGCGTGCCCTGGCGCATCAGGAACTCCGCGTCTTCTTTGGTGTAGATATCGTTGGTGACCACGCCCAGATTCACGCCCGGCCACAGGCGCTTGCTCAGTTGATCCACCAGCGCGGTCTTCCCGCTTCCCACCGGCCCCGCAATTCCAACTCGATACGCTCTCATCGAAACTCTCCTTAAAACAAAAAATATCGTTGCGCCAGCGGCAGAACTTGCGCCGGCTCGCAGGTCAGCAGCTCGCCATCGGCGCGCACTTCGTAGGTCTCGGGATCCACTTGAATGTCGGGCGTCGCGGAATTGTGAACCATGTCCTTCTTGCCGATCTTCCGGCAATTCGCCACCGCCACCGCTCTCTTCTCGAAACCGCTGCTGCAATGCCGCTCGCCAAGCGAAGCCTGCGAAACGAACGTGACCGAAGTGGCGGCAGTCGCGCCGCCGAAAGACCCGAACATCGGCCGGTAAAGCACCGGCTGCGGCGTCGGAATGGATGCGTTGGCATCGCCCATCACGCTCCACGCGATGAAGCCGCCCTTGATGATCATCTCCGGCTTCACGCCGAACATCGCCGGCTTCCACAGCACCAGATCCGCCAGTTTGCCCGGTTCGATCGACCCCACTTCATGCGCGATGCCGTGCGTGATTGCCGGATTGATGGTGTACTTCGCGACGTAGCGCTTCACGCGCACATTGTCGTTGCGCGCCGAATCGCCAGGCAGCGCGCCGCGCTGCGTCTTCATCTTGTGCGCCGTCTGCCAGGTGCGCGTGACCACTTCGCCGATGCGGCCCATGGCCTGCGAATCGCTCGAGATCATGCTGAACACGCCCAGATCGTGCAGGATATCCTCGGCCGCGATGGTCTCCGGACGAATGCGGCTTTCGGCGAACGCCACATCTTCGGGAACCAGCGGATTCAGGTGATGGCACACCATCAGCATGTCCAGATGCTCGGCGATGGTGTTCACGGTATAAGGCCGCGTGGGATTCGTCGACGACGGCAGAATGTTCGGCAGCGCGGCGATGCGGATGATGTCGGGAGCGTGGCCGCCGCCGGCGCCTTCCGTGTGATACGTGTGAATGACGCGGCCGGCGATGGCCGCGATGGTGTCCTCCACGAAGCCCGCTTCATTGATGGTGTCGGTATGGATCGCGACCTGCACGTCCATGTCGTCGGCCACGCGCAGGCAGGCGTCGATCGCGGCCGGAGTCGTGCCCCAATCCTCGTGCAGCTTCAATCCGCACGCCCCGGCGCGCACCTGCTCGGCGAGCGGCTCGGCAGTGCCGGCGTTGCCCTTGCCCAGAAATCCGAAGTTCATCGGCCACGCGTCGGCGGCTTCGAGCATCCGCGCCAGATTCCACGCGCCCGGCGTACAAGTGGTCGCGTTGGTCCCGGTGGCCGGCCCGGTGCCGCCGCCGATCATCGTCGTGATGCCGTTCGAGAGCGCCTCATAGATCTGCTGCGGCGAAATGAAATGGATGTGGCTGTCGATGCCGCCCGCGGTGACGATCAGGTTCTCGCCCGCGATCACTTCGGTGGACGCGCCCACCACCAGTTCGCGGATCGACGCCCTGCATGGTGTCCGGATTTCCGGCTTTGCCCACCTTCACGATGCGCCCGTCGCGAATGCCGATGTCGCCCTTGACGATGCCCCAATGATCGATGATCAGCGCGTTGGTGATCACCAGATCCAGACGCACCTGTCCGCGCGCGTCGCGCGCGAGCGCTCTGCCCCATGCCGTCGCGAATCACCTTGCCGCCGCCGAAGGTGATCTCATCGCCGTAGACGGCGAAGTCTTTTTCCACTTCGATGATCAGCTCGGTATCGGCCAGCCGCACGCGGTCGCCCGTGGTCGGCCCATACAAATCCGCGTAAGTTCGTCTGGGAATCGAGAGGCTCATCGGTTTCCTCGTCCCTTTGTGGCCCAGCACCAGCCGCTCGCCCGCCAATTCCACCAGCGGGACTTCTTTCTCCTCGCCCGGCTCAAACCGCACCGACGTGCCTGCGGGAATATTCAGGCGCATGCCGCGCGCCGTTTCCCGCTCGAAAGCCAGCGCGTCGTTCACTTCGTAAAAGTGATAGTGGCTGCCCACCTGAACCGGCCGGTCGCCGGTATGCCGCACGACCAGTTTGGCGGTCTTGCGCCCCACGTTGGCCTCAATCGGCGCGGCTTCAAGAAATATTCGCCGGGTTTCATTGTGAGTCTGGACTCACTGAATCGGGTCGTGCACCGTCACTAGTTTCGTTCCGTCGGGAAATGTCGCTTCCACCTGCACTTCGTGGATCATCTCCCGATGCCCTCCATCACATCGTCGCGCGTCAAAATGTTTGCGC
This sequence comes from Bryobacterales bacterium, assembly GCA_963745995.1. Lineage (GTDB taxonomy): Bacteria > Acidobacteriota > Terriglobia > Bryobacterales > Bryobacteraceae > Palsa-187. The sequence goes on along the minus strand of CAVUZF010000002.1, from coordinate 169,961 downwards.
CCAAGCGTCATGATCTCCGCCACCGCCTTGCCGTCGCGCGCCCATTCCAGAATCTCGGCGGTGAGAATCGCCATCGCCTCCGGATAGTTCAGTTGCAAGCCGCGCGCGCGCCGCTTGCGCGCCACGTCGGCGGCCACGAAAATCATCAGCCGTTCCTGTTCGCGAGGCGTCAGATGCATAACTCTGCTAGTAAACCTTTCTAGGAAGAATGGCGTCTTCGCCTATCAGGAACCGCTTGGCGATGGACCAAATTGCGGCGAGCGTGGCCGGTATCTCGCGAGCCGTAAGGCTCAATCCCCGAACGGCAATGCCATCGGCGACCAGCGTGCTCGCTCCCCATATAATAACTCCAGGTTTGGACCGGGCGCTACAAAACTCATTCAATTTTGACTCCAGCTCGCGCCATTTTGCGGGGGGCAATCCCACCGAAGACGCGTAGAAATTTGCGATGTGGGTATAGGGGCCGAGGCGCGCTGCAGAACGCGGCGGATGCGCGGTAGGATCCAGCACCAGGTTCTCGATCAATAAGGGGCGCTCGCCTGAACGCAGCTCCGTCCGAATGCGCAAGCTGTCGAAAGCGAAAGTTTCGCCCATCGCCTGCCGCCCCGGCGCCAGCACATCCCAGGCAAACAGCGTCGCGCCGGCGGCGAGTGAGATCGAAGTGCGTTGACGATGTCGCGATCCCGCAAAGGGAATCAGCGCATCCGGCAAGTATTCCAGCAGCGCCCCTTCGCCCACGGAAATGTCCACATGCTGTTCGGAATCCGCAGCCCCGCCGCGATGACGGTAGAGCCGTGTCGCTCCGGTAGTCGTGACCTGGGCGACGCTCCCCGGCCCGGCGTGAATCTGCAAGGTTAGACGATCGCCCGCGAGAACGCCGCCCGAGACGTTGTGGAGATGCACCAGCGAAGCGCCGCTCGCCTGCGAAAAAGCGCGCACCACGCGCCACGGAGGCTGCTGCGCATCCACGTGCATGCGCGTGCGGCCAGCAGCCGCTGCGAAGCGAACCGCCAGGCGCGCTACTAGCTGATGAACAGCCGGGTTTCGAGCGAGCTGTGGCGCATGGACGCCACTTCCGGCAACGGGGTGAAGCACCCGACCTCCCTGTTTTCTGAAACACGCACGGCGGCGAAGATAGCCGGCTTCAGATTCCAAATCATGCAGCTCGCCGCAACCTGTCCGAGAGGCATCAAACGCTGGCACGCCGAGATGAGCCCGGCTAGCGATTGCCGCAAGTAAGCGGCCGTGATCGCTTCCTCATCGATACCTAACTGAGCACCCGCCACTCCAAAAGCGATCGGATAACTCACGGAATCAGGAACAGCCGCCGTTCCCACAAGCGCGCTCATCAGTTGCGAGAAACGCCGGCCTAACTTCAGAGCGGCCTCGCGCGATTCCCGCGGCACCCGGCGCGCACAAAATTCGTCGTTCAGCGATTGCGCGTCTTCCCCGTACCAGGCCCGCCGCACGAAGCTGGCTTCGAGCACCCCGGCTTCGGCAAGATAGTCGCGAAAAAAAGCCTCCGCCGTTTCAGCGCACAAGCAACCCTCTTCCGCCAGCATCTCCAAGCCGAAAGAATGCGCCGCCGCCCCAATGGGGAGGGCCGAATCCGCTAATTGCAAGAGATCGAGCAGGGTTTGCAACTTAGATTCATGATAACCGCTGCGGCTCGCCTCGCGACGGTTCCTAAGGAATCAGGTATCCGTGTTCCGCCAGAATCGCCCGGCCTTCCGGACCGAGAAGAAAGGAACGAAACTGCTTGGCTTCGTCAAGCCGCTTCGAGGAAGCGACGATCGCCAGCGCCTGGGTGATCGGACGATAGAGTCTGGGATCTACCTTGATCACGATCCCTCTTTCGTGCAAGACCAGGGAATAAGCAGTGAAGGCCACGTCGGCGTTTCCGGTGGCTGCCATTTGCTTGGCCATGCTAATGCTGTTTGCATAGACCAGTTTCGGCTGCGTCCCTTCCCACAGACTAGCGTTCTTCAGAACTTCGAAGGTCGCTTGGCCGTAGGGCGCTAACGCGGGTTGGGCTATCGCAATGAAACGAACCTGTTGCTTGGTCAAGTCCCGCAACTCTCGAATGCCATTCCGCTCACCGTCGGGAATCCACAGCGCCAGTTGCCCTAACGCGTAAATTGCGCGGCTGTCGGCTGTGAGCTTTCCTCTCGAAACAAGAGCATCGATATGCTCCATATCGGCTGCGGCGAACAAGTCGAAGGGAGCGCCGTTTTCGATTTGCTGGGCCAACTCCGCGGTGGGGCCATAGCTAAAAATCACGTCCGCGCCGGTCTTTGCTTTAAATCTGCCGCCGGCCTCAGAGAAAACATCCGTTAGATTCGCGGCCGCGGCCACGGTAAGTGTGCTCGCCGGCTGAGGATGGCGCTGCTCACCGCAGGAGCTAATAAGAAGTGTGGCGCAACACAATATCCAACAAGCGGGACGACCGGGCATAGACTGTTGCGTCTATTATATGCTGTCTTGTGAAAGCAACCGACCGCGGGTGTCCGTAAGCTACAGTATCGTGTGTACTTTGCCGATCGGCACCTCCTGCGAAACGATCCATGGCCAGCGGCCCGTTAATCTTTTTCCAGCATCACCGCGGTCGACTTGATGACCACGGTGATGTTTTCGCCCTTCTTGAGGCCTAGCTGATCCGCGCGGCGGCGTGTAATCACGCTTTCGATCTGGCTCTTCCCGATGCGCACGACCACGTGGGCCATGATGTCGCCCAGGGTGATTCCGTTGATCGGCTCCAAGGTAAATTCGCTATGCTGTGATAAGTGCGATCCATTTTTCGCACCATCGATGCCGTGCGTTGCCTATCTGGGGATTACAAGTGAAGCCGGTCATCGGTATTGATCTCGGCACGACGAACTGCGCCTTGGCCTACACCGAGGGCGAAACCGTAGAACCGTTCGCCATCCCGCAATTGGTACAACCCGGGGAAGTACGAGAAGAGTCCCTGCTGCCATCCTTTGTATTTTTAGATCCGGCTGGACCGATTGTGGGAGTGCTGGCGCAGCGCAAAGGCCTGGAAAACGCCGGACGTCTGGTGGCCTCGGCGAAGTCATGGCTTATCCCACGCAGGCGTCGATCGCGAAGCGGCGATCCTGCCGCTCAATGCGCCGGACGGAGTCGATAAGATTTCGCCGGTGGAGGCTTCGCAGCGGTATCTGAGTCACTTGCGGGATGGGTGGAACGAAAAGTATCCAACGGATCCGTTCGACGGCCATCAAGTGCTGGTGACGGTTCCGGCTTCCTTCGATGAGGTGGCGCGCGAGCTGACGCTCAAGGCCGCCGGACAAGCGGGCTATCGCGACGTCATTCTGCTCGAAGAACCGCAGGCTGCCTTCTATGCCTGGATCGAGCGCAACGCCAACTGGCGCGAACTGGTGAGCGTGGGCGATCTGATTCTGGTGATCGACATCGGCGGCGGCACTACCGATTTCACACTGATCGCGGTGAAGGAACAGGCCGGCGAGATCGCACTCGAACGAATCGCGGTGGGCGATCACATCCTGCTGGGCGGCGATAACATCGATGCCGCGCTGGCGCACCACGTCGCGCAAAGCCTGCCGCGGAAATTGGACGCGATCCAATTTCATGGCTTGTGGCAGCAATGCCGGCTAGCCAAGGAGCAGCTTCTGGCGGACGGCGGCAAGGCTGGCGAGCAGTCCATTACCATCCTGGGCCGGGGAACCGGCCTGGTGGGCGGGACCATCAAGAGCAAGCTGAAGCGGGAGGATTTGCAGCGAATCCTGTTGGATGGTTTCCTGCCGCTGGTAGCGATGGATGCGGCGCCAGAGGGGCGGCAGGCATCGCTTACGGAATTTGGTTTGCCGTATGCCGCGGACGCAGCCATCACCCGGCACTTAGCGCATTTTCTGCATCGACATGCGGCTCAGCCCACCCACGTGCTCTTCAACGGCGGCATGCTGCGCGCGAAGTTGGTGCGCGAGCGGATTCTCGAAGTGATGAACGGATGGCTGGCGCGGCCCATCACGCCGCTGGTTGCAGACGATCTTATGCACGCCGTGGCGCGCGGCGCCGCGTATTACGGCCTGGCGAGGCAAGGCCAAGGCGTGCGCGTTCGCGGAGGCGTGCCGCGCAGCTATTACATCGGCATCGAAACCGCGATGCCGGCGGTTCCTGGCATGAAGCCTCCGCTGAAGGCTCTCACGGTGGTGCCTTTTGGAATGGAAGAAGGCGGCGGCCACCAGATCAGCGAGACCGCCGCTTCGCCTTAAGGGTTGGCGAGCGCGCCCAGTTCCGTTTGTTTCAATCCACCGAGCGCAAGCAGGATCTGCCCGGAGCGATGCTCGAAGAGATCACGCCGGAGATGGAGGAACTGACGCCGGTCGAAGTCTCACTTCCCGGCAACCCTGGCGAGACGGTCGCAGTGACACTAGAGAGCCGGGTGACGGAGACCGGCATGCTGGAACTGTGGTTCGTGGCGGGCGACGGCCGCCGCTGGAAGCTGGAATTCAACGTGCGCCCCCGCGCCACGCGGATGACCGGTCTGAGAGATAGGTAACAGAACGTACCGGAGACATGGGTTACACTTTCTGCTTTCAGACATGCAAATGCTGCCTTCACACTGGGTTTTGATACGGTTCTGATACGGTCGAGGGAGGAGGAGGAAACAATGGAAGCGTCTTCATTAGACGTTGATCTCCGCGGCGTTCAGTCACCTTTGATGTCCCGCATCGAACGTCTTAATCAGTGGTGAAATCGCCCGCCAGGTGCTCGATTCCGTCATTGGCGTAATACCGAGCTGCCAGCGGAGCCTCCGGTTGAAGCACGTTCCAGGCTTCCTTTTTGGTCCTTTCGGTCGGGCAATGCACTGCCACAAACGCGGCGCCATGCCGAGCCAGATCGAGATCGCTGTCGTGAGACATCTGTTCAGTTGCGAAGAATCGCGAAAGTGCTTGCATCAGGAAGCTCCCCACTCCGGTCTCTTCCTTAGCAAGTTCGATAAAATCCTGCCCCGCTGCGGCGACGACCTCATCCTCGGCAAACCCCGCGAGTCGCAACTTCTTGACAGCCTGTTGCGCGGCCTCCAGATTGCGGAACACTGCGATCAGGTAGTGGTTGGGATAGAAGACCCCCAGCTGCGTATCAGATTCTTTAAAAAAGTTAGTAAACAAGCTCATAACTTCCTCTTAACTTCGGTAACGACAGAGCGCCGTGCCGCGACCTCTTTTCTCCCACCGCGCTGATACGCTCGTATCGCAATCAGCACGTGTATTCTTTCCCATCGCGCCTGTTCCATGGATTTCTCCTCGTTTTCTGATTTGTTCTCCATGGCGCACCCAAAGCTAAGTATGGAGCGAGAAACGACAAAACGCCGCCAAAAGAGAGATCCCGCGCGTCAAGGTAACGTCAAACTCTTTCGAGATCTCTGTTTTGACAGCGAGCTTTCTTATGGATTTAGCAACCTGAGATGCCGGCTTTGGTCCGAGCTTGCATAGGGCGATGCACAATGGCGGCGAACGTCAACCTCTCTCACGCTCTGGCAAAACCGAACACCTCTTCATCGAACGCTAGAATAGCGGAAGAAGGTTAACGTGATCGGAATCATTTTTGAGGTGTGGCCCGCAGAGGGCAAAAAGCAGGAATACCTCGACATTGCGGCGACACTTAGGCCACTCCTGGATCAGATTGACGGGTTCATATCTATAGAGCGCTTCGAAAGTCTTTACGAATCGGGAAAGATCTTGTCACTATCCTTCTTTCGAGATCAAGCAGCTGTGGAACAGTGGCGAACGCTTGAAGCGCACCGCATCGCACAAGCGACGGGACGTGCAAGCGTATTTCGCGACTACCGCCTGCGCGTTGTCGGCGTAATTCGAGACTATGGCATGTTTGACCGGCCGGCAGGCACCCATTGATAGCCTCAGGTATCACGACGATTCAGCAGAGTCGAAATAAAATCCCAGCATCCTTTTGCCTCTCATAACGCTTGGCAGGATTTCCGGGCGGACTATCCCCGTTGCGTCTTGCGCCCGTTATCGCGCTGACTGCCACGGCGACGCCGATACTCGCCTGTAGAGGAACCACGTTCGACTCGAATGTGCAGCAAAACCGGAGACCCGTTGTGGTTCGCTTGCTTCCGGAGGAGAAGACATCCGGAAAGCCTGCTACGCGCCTATAGACGCTGCTTCACCCAATTAATCAAGTCCGCCTTCGAGCACGACCTGTACTTGACGCGGAGAAAGGTCATGGCAACCTTCAAATGTACGGCTCGCGAGTGCGATTTTCGATCAAGATACGACCTTGAGGTAGTCTTCTCACGGAGATCCTTCAAAACGAGAATATCGCCGTTCCCGAGCTGATCGTACTCTGCCGGATCAACAAACTCCAGTGGGAGGATTCCGAAATTCACCAAATTCTGCCCGTGGATCCGGGCAAACCCTCTGGCAAGAACGACACGAAGTCCGAGGTAGCGGGGCGCGAGCGCGGCATGTTCGCGGCTGGATCCCTGCCCGTAGTTGCGGCCCTCCCACCACGGCATGTCCGTCGGTTCCATCGAGAGCCTTCGCTCTTTGCCAATAGGTCCGGTCCACCATGTCGAAGGCGAATTCGGCGATCTTCGGGATGTTGCTGCGGAACGGCAAGACTCTGGCTCCGGCCGGCATAATCTCATCCGTCGAGACGTTATCTCCCACTTTTAGAAGCACCGGCAGTTGAAGCTCGTCGGGTAGCGCTTCGAATTCGGGGAGGGAGGCGATGTTGGGTCCTTTTTCCAGGGTGACTCTGCGTGCTTCCTCGATGGAAATGGCGGAATCAGCATCTGATGATTGAGGATTGGCTGGTCCGTATCCGCGATACGCGGATACGGCATGTCCAGATCACGAGGATCTGTAATTACGCCCGTAAGCGCCGAAGCGGCGGCCGTCTCCGGGCTTACCAGGTAGACTTTGTCCTCTCGCGTACCGGAGCGGCCTGGAAAATTGCGAGGAACCGTGCGCAAACTGATTTTCTCCGTGGCCGGGGCCTGGCCCATTCCGATGCAGCCGTTGCAACCTGTCTGATGGACGCGAGCGCCCGCGTGGATTAGATTCAGCAAATGTCCGTCGCGAACCAGATTCTCCAGGATCTGTCGCGAGGTTGGGTTGACATCGAAAGAGACACGATCATGAATTCGTTTTCCCTTGACGATTTCGGCCACAACCGCGAAATCCCTGTAGCCAGGATTGGCGGAAGAACCGACGTATGCCTGATAAATCTCTCGACCCGCGACTTCGCGTACCGGAACCACATTTCCAGGGCTTGAGGGCAGGGCGATTAGTGGCTCAAGTCGCGTCAGATCGATCTCCTCGTGCATGATCGTAGTCGGCATCTGGGTCGGCGACCAGTTCGGTCCAGTCCGCTTCGCGCCCCTGCGACTTCAAGAAGCGGTGAACTTCTCCAGTCGGAGGGAAAGACCGTAGCTGTCGCTCCCAGTTCCGCTCCCATGTTGGCGATTACGTGGCGATCCATCGCGGAGAGTCCGGCAAGGCCTGGTCCGTAATATTCAATCGACACAGCCGATGCCGCCGCTAACATTGTGCCGCCGCAGCATCTCAAGGATCACGTCCTTCGCGCTAACCCAGTCCGGGAGTGATCCCAATTAGTTTGACGCCCCAGACTTTCGGCATCTTGACGTGAAACGGCTGGCCCGCCATCGCAAGCGCCACTTCGAGTCCGCCGGCGCCGATCGCCAGCATACCGATGGCTCCGGCGGCGGGCGTGTGGCTGTCGGACCCCAGCAGCGTCTTGCCGGGCTTCCCGAATCGCTCCTGATGGACCGGGTGGCTAACGCCGTTACCAGCGGGGCTAAACCAGACGCCGAAACGCTGACAGGCGCTGCGGAGGAACAGGTGATCGTCAGGGTTCTTGAAGTCCTCTTGAATCAGATTGTGATCCACGTATTGAACCGAAACCTCGGTGCGGACTCGATCCAAACCCATCGCTTCTAACTCGAGCATCACCAGAGTGCCAGTAGCGTCCTGAGTCAGCGTTTGGTCAATATGAATACCGATTTCCCGGCCGGGAAGCAATTCCCCTTCAGCTAGGTGGGAGCGAATCAGTTTCTGCGTGACGTTCAATCCCATGCATCCTTCGCTCCCTCCTCCCTGGCCAGTATGCTTCGCCGGGCACTCCCAGCCCAAGACGAGTGTAGGGCCAAAAAGATCAAATTGCCGTCAATAGAGCTGCTCCGCTCCTCAAAGATGTCATTGCCTTCTTTCGAGCAGTCCATTCTGACGGCATTTTGACTTACCGCGCGGGCAGCTTTTGATGCTGCCACGGTTTGCGATCCGCTCTTACGCGGGATGGTTAGTGGCGTGAGTCCCGCCCACTAAATGGTCATAGATCCACGCAAATAGCAATCCGCCAATGGCGCCGTCCACAAAGCCGTATATAGCTCCGCCGAGTAGATTTTCCCAGCGGTGCATGAAGTGCAGACCAGGATAAAGAGAATTCGTCAGTGCCATAAACCCGACTCCATACTGAGGATCGGCGAGATTAATAATACTAACTAGCAGGATGCAGCCAGCCCACAAGAGGCCGGTCGTTAAAGCAACTGCTTTGAGAGAGAGTTTCATTGTTCAACTCCTACTCATAGGACGCGTCCCGAAGGGAATGGATGCATCCCTTCGGGGCGGTACTTGCCAGGAAGTTCAGGCGGTGTGGATGGCCGACAACCCCTCCAGCACGATCTGTACCACGGCAATATCACTCATCGTGGAATTGATCATCAGGTGGAAGAAATGCCGGGCAGGCCACTCGATTCCGAAATATCTCTTGATGAAGTCCGCGCGGTCGCGGTCGACAGTGCCGGCAAGTTGAATCGCTTCCTCTCGACTCTTTCTCTCGTCTTGCAACCGGCGCACTCTTTCCTCGAACGGCGCGTAGACGAAAACATGGAAACAATCCGGCCGATCTCTTAAGTAGTAAGCCGAGCCGCGTCCGACGATCACGGCGTTGCCTTCATTGGCCGCCGCCATCACCAGTTTCTCGGCGACTTGGCGGATTCCTTCGGCATCCGCCATCTGCATTTGGGGGACGTTCAAATTTCCCTCGAAGCTGCCTCGCAGGAAGGATTTGAGAAGACGGTAGTATAGGGGATCTATTCGCTCCCCGCGTTTTTCGATATGCTCGCGGTCACACTCCATCTGGCGGGCTATTTCGTCGGTGAGCAACTGATCCCATAACTTCCAGCCCAAGCGCTCCGCGATTTTGCGGGCTATGTCGGCGGCGCCACTTCCGTACTCGCGCTCGATCGTCAGTATCTTGATCATGGCCTCGAAAACCGCTCCCGCCGACGTTTACAACCAGCGCAGGCTAGGATGCCAGCCGCGGCTTAAATAATCGCTCAGGAGGAACACGAGCAGAATTGCCAGCCAGAACAAACCGGCGCCGACGAACAGTTTGGTCATGGAGGTGGCACGCCGAACGTCCATGAAGAACATGACCACCAGCGTTCCCTTGATCACGGCGATAGTCATCGCCGCGATAAAGTTGAACTCGCCCAGTTCGAGCTTGGAGACGGCGACGGTGGTGATCGTGAGCGCCAGAAGCGCGCAGAACACTGCGGCGTAAACCTTGACGGAGACGATTTGGTGGCTCATTTTGTATGCCCGATCAAATATAAAAGTGGGAAGAGAAAAATCCAGACGATATCGACGAAGTGCCAGTAGAGGCCGATCATCTCGACCGGCGTATACCAGGTGGCGCTGAAGCGATTGCGGGCGGCCATGACGATCAGCGTCGTAAGCAGGCCCGCTCCGACTATCATATGAATCGCGTGCATGCCGGTCATCGCGAAGTACAGGAAAAATAGGATTTGCGCCTGATGGACGTAGCGCGGGTCAGCGTAATGAAATCCGGGTCCGGGGATGTGATGGTCCACCCACTTTTCGTGATATTCGACGTATTTGAGACTAAGAAAGACGCAGCCCAGAATCAACGTCAGGATCAAAAACGCAATCAGTGCCTTCTTCTGGCCGAGTTGTGCGGAGCGTACGGCCAGCACCATGGTAAAGCTGCTGAAGATCAGCACTCCGGTATTGATCGCGCCGATAGTCACGTTCATGAAGTGGCTAGTGGAGGCGAACGCCTCCGGGTACATGTTCCGATAAACGGTATACCCTCCGAACATGCCGCCGAAGAACATGATCTCCGTCACCAGGAACACCCACATGCCGAGCGTGGAAGTTTCCAGTTGCTGAGCACTGTCGTCGAACTGGTGCTGCAACTCCGGTTCGTGCGGCGCCAGAATCATTTCGCTATCCGCCAACGTCCACCTCCTGCTCTTGGCCGGAATAATTGTAGGCAGGTTCCGTCACCACTGGTTGATGATCGAAGTTGTAGGTGGGCGGGGGCGTGGGCGATTGCTCCCATTCCAGGCCTTTCGCGTTCCACGGATTCTGCGGCGATACTGGCCCGTGCCGCCAGGCCCAGGTGAGGTAGATCATCGGTATCAAGTAGCCAATAGCCAGAATGGATGCGCCCGCTGTCGACATCACGTTCAGCGCCTGAAATTCCGGCGGGTAATGAGCGTAGCGCCGCGGCATTCCCTGGTATCCGAGAATGAACTGCGGAAAGAACGTCAGATTAAATCCCACGAAGACCACCAGCGCGGCAAATTTCGCCCAACCCTCCGGGTACAGGCGGCCCGTAATCTTGGGGAACCAGAAGTGAATGCCGCCCAGGTAAGCCATTACCATCCCGCCTACCATCACGTAGTGAAAGTGTGCGATCACGAAATAGGTGTCGGTAACGTGAACGTCGATTGCCATGGTTGCCAGGAACAATCCCGTTAATCCGCCTATGGTGAACAGCCCGATGAAGCCGAAGGCATAGAGCATCGGGGTCTCATAGGAAACCGATCCCTTGTACATCGTCGCGGTCCAATTGAACACCTTGATAGCGGACGGAACGGCCACCAGAAAACTGATAAAGGAGAACGCCATACTGGCATACATGGACTGGCCGGCGACAAACAAATGATGCCCCCAAACCAGGAAGCTCAGGACCGCGATCGCGATGCTCGAAAACGCCACGAATCCATAGCCGAAGATGGCCTTGCGGGAAAAGCACGCTACGATCTCGCTTATCACGGCCATGCCCGGCAGAATCATGATGTAGACGGCCGGGTGTGAGTAAAACCAGAACAGATGCTGAAACAGGACGGGGTCGCCGCCCACAGTGGGGTCGAACAGACCGGCGTGGAGCAATCGTTCCAGGCCCAAGCAGCACCATGGTGATGGCGATGACCGGGCGTGCCCAGTACCTGGATCAGAGCGGTGGCGTAATGCCCCCAAATGAACAGCGGCAGACGGCCCCAGGTCATGCCGGGAGCGCGCATTTTATGGATGGTGACGATGAAGTTCAGACCGGTGAGAATCGACGAGAAGCCGGAGACAAAGATACCCAGCGCGGCCAGGATCACGTGGGTATTGGAATAGGTGGAGCTGAAGGGCGCATAAAACGTCCAGCCGGTGTCGACACCTCCTTCGACTACCGCCGTGAGCGCAATGATGCCGCCGATGACATAGATATACCAACTCAATAGATTGATGCGCGGGAACGCGAGATCGCGCGCGCCGATCATCATCGGCACCAGAAAGTTGCCCAGCGTGGCAGGGATGGACGGGACCAGGAAAAAGAACACCATGATGATCCCGTGCATGGTGAATAGCTTGTTGTAAGTGTCGTGAGAAAAGAGGCCCTCCGGCGTGAGCATGATTCAACGCGCATGCACACGGCGAATGCGCCGCCCACAAAGAAGAACGCGGTAATGGAGAACAGATAGAGCAGTGCGATGCGCTTGTGGTCGGTGGTAAATAGCCACGACTTCCATCCGTAATCCGCGTTCAAATAATTCGGGTGCGTCTCGGTTGATGCGAAGGGGAGTGTGGTGCTCATTTTGTACTCCGTGTGGTAGTGGGTGCGGCGGGCTTGGCAGGCGAGGGCGTAGGAGTGGAAAGACTCTTGACATAGGCGATCAATTGCAGCAAGCCGTCTTCGCCAATCTGCCCTTCGAAGACCGGCATGATGTCGCGCTGGTAGCCTTTGACGATCTTGGCATTCGGATTCAGAATCGATTCGCGGACATAAGCTTCGTCGGCCAACACGGTGCGGCCGTCGTCGAGCACCACCGGTTTGCCGAACACGTTCAGGAGTGAAGGGCATCGGCCCTGGCGATCGGTGACGTGGCAGGTCACGCAGCCATATTGCTGAAATAACTTTTCGCCCTGTTCCCGCATGGATCCTCCGCTGCCGCCCGTCAGCCAGGTGGCGTATTCGCTGGGCTCCATGACAGTCACCCAGCCGCCCATGTCCGAATGGTTGGTGCCGCAGTATTCCGCGCAGAAAATGTGATAGCGGCCGGGCTTGGTGGCTTCAAACCAATAGGTCTGATAGCTGCCGGGGACCACATCGTGTTTCAAGCGGAATGCCGGGATATAGAAGCTGTGGATCACATCCTCGCTCGCCAGAATGAGCTTGACCGGGCGGCCTGTCGGCACATGCATCTCATTAATTTCGCGCTGCCCCGTGGGATACTGCACTTTCCACATCCACTGCTTGCCGGTGACATAAATGTCGAGCGTGTTATTGGGCGGCGGCGTGTAATTCTGAAAGTACAGTTTGGTGCCCCAAGCGAACATCACCAGCATCACCAGGAACGGGATCACGCTCCAGCCGATTTCCAGCGGGAGAGATCCGTGGATGGCTTTCGGCGCTGGATCATCCGGGCTCCTGCGGCGATACTTGACTGCAAAAAAGAAGACAAAGAAGAAGATGAGCGCCGTCATCCCGACACCGACTACCAGCAGGAACGCGTAGAGCGCGTCGACTTCCCCGGCGGCCGTCGAGGCGCGTTCCGGGAAGATAGAGAAGACACCCATCAAGTGTTCCCTCTCTGCAAGTGCGCGGCGCGGAAATCGCGCCGGAACATGACGAACATGAAGGTCAGGAGCGCGCCTAGCGTGATCAACGCAGCCAAACGCAGCACGTTCATGATCACCAGCGCGTACTTTCCGGTGGTCGGATCGTAGTGGAAACAGTAGAGCAGGACCTGGTCTGTCGGCGTTCCAATTTTCTCAGTCGAAGCTTCCACCAATCCCAGGCGCAGGTCGCGTGGGGGATATTGAATGCCGTAGAAATAGCGCGCGACCCGGCCGGCCGGCGTCAGAATCATGATGGCGCTGCTGTGGGCATACTGATTCGTCATCGCGTCGTAGACGTAGCGGAAACCCACCGCGGCGGCCAATGCTTTGCTCGATGTCTCCGGGCCGGTCAGAAAGTGCCAGCCCGCTTCGGCGCCCGGGTGCCTATAATCCTTGAGGTAGTTCTGCTTCTTCGCGGCCGCCATTTGTGGCGTCTCGCGAGGATCGAAACTGACCGCGATGACCTCATACTGTTTACCGGCTGTCAGATCCAGTCCTCTCACACTGCTCAAGACGCCATTCAGAACCATGTTGCACAGTGAAGGGCACTGATAGTACACCAGTGCCAGGATCACTGGTTTGTCAAAATACTGGCGCAGTGTGACGTCCCGCCCGGATTCGTCGGCAAAGGGAAGATCGAGCGGAATCTGCGCGCCCATTTTTTGATTGATCCCCACTGTCTGCAGCAGGCGCGAAGGAGCGTACACCTGCGTTTGTGGAGCCGCGTAAATCTGCGCGAAACGTAATCCCAGGGCAGAGCCAACAACAGGGCACAAACCGTCTTCATTTCTGGGGCAGCTCCTTTCGCGTGGGGAACCCGCGCTGCATCTGTAATTCCATGGCGCGATCGAGGGGGATGCGGACCACGCCCTTGCTTCTTATCCATCCAACCGTAGGTCGAGAGCGTTTGATCCTCCTGGGCATGGAGCTGTTGTATCTCGATCGCGGGGTGCTCTTCGATGCGGGGCGCCGGCGGAATCTGCGAGTCAAAAACGGTCATGGGGTTGGGTTGGCTGGTGGTGGCGGGATGCGCCGCCAAGTATTGGAAAGTGCCATAAACAATAAAGCCGACGACCACGACGGTGAGGGCGAGTCCGATGCCGGTGAGTACAATCGGCCGAATATCGGCGTCGCGCCCCTCATGGCCAACCGGCGAACTCTGCTGCAAATGTTCTTCCATGCGCGTTCTCTAAAATGCCACCGTCTCTCGCGGAGCTCCTTGGAGTCTCGGATCGCGCAACGGCAATAGCGGCCGCGATTTCAATTGCCGAAAAAATACCGCGAGCCACAGGCCTCCGACGGCGAGCGGTGTCACGAAATCCACCCAATGGATGCGAATATGCTGCCCGAAGAAAGCCGGTTCGGTGATCCAGTAAACGTCTACCAGCCGGATGACGATGAGCAGGATGCACACGCGCAATAAGCGATCCTCCCGGCGCTTGACGCCCCGGAACAGCAGCAGCGCGAACGGCACGGCGAAGTGGAAAATCACGATCGTCAACGCCACCCATCCCCAACCGCCGCGCAGACGGCTGAGGTACCACGGAATCTCATCCGGCAGGTTGCCCGCCCAGATGATGATGAACTGGGAAAACGATAGGTAGGCCCACAGGACCATGAACGCGAACATCATGTTGCCCAGGTCATGCATGTGCTGCGGTGTGATGTATTCCTTGAGCGGAGACATCTTCGAAAGGATGATTACTAGGGCGATGACGAACGCGAAAGACTCCAGCATTTCGCCGATCATGAACATGGCGCCATAGATGGTTGAAAACCAGTGCGGCTCGAGCGACATCATCCAATCGATGAACGCAAAAGTTGTGGTGAGAGTGATGACTACCAACCCTGGAGCGCTGACGGCGCGCATCTTGCCGATGAGCCGCTCGTCGCCGGTGCGGTCCTGCTGGTCCGACCATTTGCTCAGCAGATGCGTGTATAAGAACCAGATCGCGAAGTAGATTACGGCGCGAGCGATGAAGAAGGGGATATTCAGGTACGCCGCCTTGCTCTGAATGTTGGCATCGTGCAACGCCTCGGGCCGGGCCCACGGGTACAGAGTATGGATGCCGAAAACAATTGGAAGCAGAAGCAGCGCCATGAAGGGCAGAGTTCGAGCGCCGGCCTCGCACAGACGCCGGATCAGCATGCCCCACTTCCCGCCGACTACATGATGCATCAGCAAGATGGCCAGACAGCCGAGTGCCATGCCGGTCCAGTAGAGATAGGCGAACAGATAGGAGCGGAGGAACTGCTGCCGGTCGAGCAGGAACGCGAGGATGGCCAGCAGCGCTCCGGCAACGCCCACCAGCAGCGAAGTTCGCTGCCATTGGCCGATCCGCGGCGTGATGGGTTCGGACGGACTCAAGGAGTCTTCTCCAAAGCGGCACGCTGGTCCTGCGGCACGTCGTCGATTTTGGCGTTCTCGCTGAGCTGCAAAACCCGGATGTAAGCGGCGATACGCCAACGATCGTCAGGCTCAACGCGAGACGCATAGCTGGGCATGGCGCCAAAGCCATTGGTGATGACGTCGAAAAAATGTCCCACGGGTGCTTTGATCAACTTGTCGGTGTGATAGGAGGCGGCCTGGCGGAAGCCGCGCCGCACTACCATGCCATTGCCGTCGCCGATGCGGCTGTGACAAGGCGAGCAATAAATGTTGAAGCGCTCCTGGCCGCGCAGCAGGTCGGCTCTGGTGATGGAGAACGGAAATTCAGTGACGTCCATGCCTTCCACTTTCCCCGTATAGCGAGCCTTGTCGATGCGCAACTGGCCGCGGGCAACGGTGCCTTCGACAACAGGGCGCGCCGACCGGCCGTCGCCGAAAAAATCGGTGGCAGCCAGAGGCTTGTATCGCGGCTGGTTGTGCATATCCTGCCGGCAACCGGCCAAGCCAAAAACGGCGGCGACCAAGAGGTGTTTAGGCCGCCACATCCATCACCTCCCGCGGATTCAGGCGCTTTAAAAAGTGCCGCGTCGCGTCCACATCGAATTTTGGGTCCGATGCCTCTATGCACAGGAAAAATTTGTCTCGCGACGCGCGTGCGAATTCTTCGACGTTAAAGACCGGGTGATACGGCTGGGGCAGCCCGTTGAGCGCCAGCATTCCAACCACGGCTGTGATGCAGGCAATCAACACCATCATTTCGAAGGTGATTGGGACGTAGGCAGGCCAGGAGTTCAAAGGCCTTCCGGCGACATTGTGAGGATACGCAATCACCGTGATCCACCAGCACAACATGAAGCCGCCGGTGGCGCCGATGAAACCGCCGGCGAAAACCAAACGCTGCACCCAATTACTGCGGTAGCCTATCGCTTCCGCCAAACCCTCCACTGGCATGGGAGCGTAAGCGTCCATCTCCCGATAGCCTTCCGCATGCGCCTGGTTGGCCGCTTCGAGCAACGACTCCGGGTCGTCGAACTCGGCCATGATGCCGTGCAGGCTGCCGAGTTGCCCCGTAATTTTAATCTCCATGGGCATGCGTAGGCTCCGTCTCATGCACTACTTCGCGCATCTCGAAAATCGAAATGGCGGGCAGGCCGCGAACGAACAGGAACATCAGGGCCAGAAACACACCGATGGTTCCGGCGTATGTGCTCCAATCCCAAACAGTCGGGTAATACATGCCCCAGGACGATGGCACGAAGTCGCGAGTCAGACTGGTGACAACGATCACGAAACGCTCCAGCCACATCCCCACGTTCACCACCAGCGCGATCACGAAAACCGCTGGGATCGACATGCGCACGCGTCGCGACCACAGCAACTGCGGAATGATGATATTGCAAAGGATCAGCACCCAATACGTCCACCAGTAGCCGCCCGCCCACGTACGGTTGACGAAAGCGTAGCGCTCAAACTGTCCGCCGCTGTACCAGGCCATGAATGCCTCCATCCCATAGCCGTAGGCCACGATCAGGCCGGTCCCTAGCATCACCTTCGACATGCACTCAATGTGGCGCATCGTGATCAGATCCTCCAGGTGGTACCAGCGGCGCACCGGAATCGCCAGCGTCAGCACCATGGCGAAGCCCGAATAGATGGCTCCTGCTACGAAGTAAGGCGGGAAAATGGTGGTGTGCCAGCCGGGCAAGATGGCGACTGCGAAATCGAAGCTCACCACTGAGTGCACGGAAACCACTAGAGGGGTCGAAAGGCCGGCCAACAGGAGGTAGGCTTTCTGATAACGCGCCCAGTGTCTGGCCGAGTTGCGCCAACCCATCGCTAACATCCCGAATATCTTCTGTGCGACCGGGTTACCAGCCTTGTCCCGCATGGTGGCGAAATCCGGAATCAAGCCGGTGAACCAAAATATGAAAGAGACGGTGGCGTAAGTCGATACCGCGAATACGTCCCAGATCAGCGGGCTGCGCGGTTGCGGCCACAACCACATTGTGTTGGGATAAGGCAGCAACCAATAAGCCAGCCACGGCCTTCCCAAGTGCAGGATGGGGAACATGCCGGCGCAGGCCACGGCGAATAGGGTCATGGCTTCCGAGAAGCGGTTGATGGAGGTGCGCCAGTCCTGCTTCAACAGGAGCAGGATCGCTGAGATCAGAGTCCCCGCGTGCCCAATACCGATCCACCACACGAAATTGACGATGGCGAATCCCCAGGCGATAGGGATCACGATGCCCCAAATTCCCACGCCTCGAACGAACAGCCACGTGACAGCCACCATGAGGAGGTTCACGAGCAAGAACGCACATGCGAAACCGATGAACATCTGCGGCGGTGTCTTCAGGAACGGTCTAAAGACTACGCCGCCGATTTCGTCCGTGACGGTTCCGTAGTCGTGACCTGGACCTATGACCTTATCCGGGCCGGGGTCGAGTGTGGCCACCGCTGTCGATTCTGGATTTTCCGGTGTCAAGTGAGCGTTACCCCTTTTCTAAATCCGGATTCGGGTTGCGCAGCCGCGCCAGGTACGTGGTGCGCGGCCGGGTATTGAGTTCTTCGAGAAGCCCATAGTCGCGCTGCTGGCGCTTCAATTTCGCTACTCTGCTGTTGGGGTCATTCAGGTCTCCGAATACGATCGCCTGCGCCGGACAAGCCTGTTGGCAGGCTGTGACAATGTCGCCGTCTTTCACCGGCCGATCCTGCTTTTCCGCCTCAATCTTGGCGCCATTGATGCGCTGTATACAGTAGCTGCACTTCTCCATCACTCCGCGGCTGCGCACGGTGACGTCCGGGTTGCGCACGCCAAATAGACTTTGCGTATCCCAATCCGCATAGAGGAAGAAATTGAATCGGCGCACCTTATAGGGGCAGTTGTTGGAGCAGTAACGAGTGCCGACGCAGCGGTTATAAACCATCTCGTTGAGACCCTCCGCGCTATGCACGGTCGCGGCCACCGGGCATACCAGTTCGCAGAGAGCATTTTCGCAGTGCATACAGGGAACGGGCTGGAAATAGATCTCTGGATCCTCAGTGGGGCCTTTGAAGTAGCGATCCACGCGCAGCCAGTTCATGTGGCGCCCCTTGGCGACCTCTTCTTTTCCCACCACGGAAATGTTGTTTTCCGACTGGCACGCGATGGTGCAGGCATGGCATCCGGTGCAAGAGTTGAGGTCAATCGACATGCCCCATTTGTGCTGGTTGTAGGGCCATTGCGGGAACAGCGTCGTATCCTTTGAAACGCGCTTCTCTTCGGGGCGCGCGAACTCCGGGTCCTTGTGAAATTCGGCGTAGGTGGCAACGCGGAAGGGATCGCGCTCCTCCATGGTCTGGGTATGCTGCGTATTGGCGAATTTATAACCCCGCGATTTCCGCGTGATCTTTGCGACGGTATCCTGCCACGGCGTCTCCGTTGTTCGCAGGGCGTAAGCGTCGAATCCAACGCCATCGGCAACCCTTCCAGCGCGGGTGCGCCCATAGCCAAAGTGAACGGTGATGGATTCATCGGCTTGCCCGGCCATAATCCACACTGGACCCTGCACCTTGCGGCCACGGACCTCAATCTCCACCACATCACCGGTGGTGACGCCGTAGTGTTCAGCGCTCTTCGATGAGATCCATACGGCGTTGTCCCAAGTCATTTTATTCTGCGGCTTGGGCATTTCCTGCAGCCACGCGTTGTTGGACATGGCTCCGTCGCCGACGGATGGATCGGGGCGGAAAACGATTTCGAGTCCCGTCGCGGCGGCGGTGGAAGCTGACGCCGCGGGCACTTTCGCGGGCGGCGGAGTTTTCTCGGGAAGCGCGGTGCCCGCCACCACGCCGTCATGCAGGGAGATTTGCCAGAAGTCATCGAAGTCGGCGCCCTTATGAACCGTCTGCCAGTAGGCCCGCACCGTATCGTGCGCAGATTGATCCGCTTGGTTCGCCAGAACATTCATCACATCGTGGGCAGACTTTCCACCGTAGAGGGGCATGATCAGGGGCTGGACGATGCTAGCCGTTCCATCGTAGGCGCGCGTGTCGCTCCAGGACTCCAGGTAGTGCGCCTCCGGGATATGCCACTGGCACCAGGCTGCGGTCTCGTTCAAGTAGAGTCCCAGGTGCGCACGTAGCTCTACTTTTTTGAGCGCGTCCAGGAAATTGAGGTCGGCGGGTGCGTCGTAGACGGGGTTCCCGCCCAAAATCAGCAGCGTTTCTACGGCGCCATCGCGCATGTCTTTGACCAGTTCCGCGATAGATGCGATTTCATCCACGGGATTTGCTTCTACCGGATCGGTGTAGATCACGGTCTTACCCGCGTTGCCCAAGGTTTGATTGATGGCGTGGGCCAAAGCGTGCACCTGCGGCGGCTGGTATTCGCCGGCAATCACGATGCTGGCGCCCCGATGCGCTTGGAGATCCATGACCACCGCGCGAACTTCCGCGGAGGTGGTGCCGGCGCCTCCGCGAGCAAGATCAGCGGCAAACCCCGCCACGCCGGCGGACGTCATGCGAAAGTGATGGTCAGCCATGCTGCCCGTGACCGAAGGCGCATTCCCGGCAATATAAAGACGCGAAGGAGGAACCTTTGGATTTTCGGCGGCCTCGCGCCGGCGGGCGCTGTAGTCGCGGGCATAGCGCAGGCTGCCTGGCATCGGCGAGCACAGAAAATCCGCGTCGAGCGAAACGATAACATCGGCGCGGTCGAGGCGGTAAATGGTGTTCACAGGCTTGCCAAAAGCAGTCATCGCTCCGGCGCGCGCCGAATGCCGGCCGCAGGGATCGTATTGGTGCCATTTAGCCGCGGGGAACTCGTTCAAAAAATTCTGGATTTGCGTCGCCAGCGTCGGCGAGGTTACGGTGCCCGTAAGAATTCGAATGCCAGCGCCCTTCCTGGGTTTAGCGGCATCGCGCGCAGTTGTTAATGCAGCGATGAAACTCCCCCAACCGCTGATGTTGCCGTCGCGCGTCACGGTCTGCGACCGGTCGGGATCGTACAGCGTCAGGACGCTCGCCTGCATTGCCGCGTCGGTTGCGCCCAGACTCGCGGGATGCTCCGGATTGCCTTCGATTTTTGTTGGCCGTCCCAGATGGCTCTCGACCAGCACCCCGGAGGCAATGCCCGCGACGCTCATCGCCGTCGCGTAGAACAGAGGCTTGCCGGGAATCAACTCCTCCGGTTGGCGCACGTAGGGGACAATCAGTTCCTTCGGTTGCACGGTGCAGGCCGAAGTCCCTACCAGCAGGATCGATGCTCCCATGACGCGCAGGAAGGCGCGGCGGGACTCGGGATCGTTCCAATCAGGAGTACGGTTGGGAAACTCGTCTTCGACGAACGCGCGGAACTCGTCAGTCGCGGCAAGTTCTTCCAAGCTGCGCCAATAGACGGACTGGTCGTGTTTCACAAACTCACCTGTGGCATGTCACACAGTCCGTCAGACTCTGAATCTTGTATTCCCGAACCAGCCGCGCTCCCAGTTCCAACTGGTTGTCAGGATACTGGTAGGCAATGTTGAATACCTGATCCCGCGGCCGGACATATTGTGCTGGATTGCGGTGGCACTCAACGCACCACTGCATGTAAAGTGTGTTCACCTTATACATCAGCGGCATCCGGTCTACTCTGCCGTGACAGGTGGAGCAGCCAATGCCTTTGTTCACATGAATGCTGTGGTTGAAGTAGACGAAATCCGGCAGGTCGTGGACCCGTGTCCATTCGAGAGACTTCCCGGTGCGGAAGCTGGCACGGACCGGCTCCAGAATCTCCGCATTCGCCCAAATCTGTGAATGGCAGCTCATGCACGTTTCCGTCGGGGGAAGGCCGGCGAACGAGGAAGTCTCGACCGAAGTGTGGCAGTAACGGCAGTCAATGCCGTCGTCTCCAACGTGGTGCTTGTGGCTGAACGGCACCGGCTGATCGCGGGCGACATTCACATCCGTGATAAACGTTCCCGCGTTAATTTTATACGCCGCCCATATGGTTCCGCCCAGCAGCAACGGGATGGCTACAATGCTGACTTTCGCTAGGCTATTTGCGCTGCGATGAAAGACTTGTGCCATGCCAGCAAATAAATAATTCGAGCCCGTCTATTACATGGTGCTAATGATGCTGCGTCTAAGTTGGGGCATGCCACAGTGAAGGTTATGCTTCCCTCGCATCTCGCCCGGAATCCTACGAACCGTTAGATTCCCTGGGACACCTAAATGTTTCCATTGGCATTCAGCCACCGAACCGCGGTGCCAGCCACGCTGGCGAGTGATTCAACATCTCCTCTGTAGCTGCCATTCTCCATTCCACATTAGCTTGGCTTCTATCAATACGGCGTCAAGAACTGAGATAGCCATGTCAATAATGCGTCAAGGGCATTTCGTTGTTGACTAAACTCTTCGCTTGGCCGCGCCGACACGGTGAGGCCAGAAGTATTAGGAGCCGTATTACGGCCGGGGAGATCCGTTTATATGTACCTCACAATCGAGTTCGACTGGAATTTATCCTCGCAGGTGCTTCGGCGGCAAGAGCCCTTTCCGGCGATCAGACAGCACAAAGTCAGAGACGGAACGCCATCCCCTTTGCTGCTTAACCGCGGGCGTTTCGTTGTGTGCAGACGGTCGCCGCGGCTTTTCGATCTGAATGCCGTCGTAGGCGTGACAGACCAGGCCACCCAGCAGCCAAAACAACACACCTATGACGAGGATGACTCTTTCCTGTGTTCGAGTGAGATCCCGAGTGAGAATATTGACGAGCGCGATCACGCCACCAACTACGCCCATATAGATCCACCAGAAGACCCAGTGGTGAATTCTTACATGGAGGTGCACAATTCCTCCCGTTGGGACTGAGCCAGATCGGGTTCGACGCTTTCTGCTGTAGACAGCCGCAGGACCGTCACTCGTTGACCCTGCGGCAGCAACTGCAATAGGACGGTGTTCCCATTATCGAAAAGTAACGCGTCTCTATACCGGCTTGATTCTGGGGAAATCTGTGTAAAGGTTGCCTTCTCGCATGAGCCGAAACCAAGGAGGCGTAATCGCGTCCCGGGAGGGACACATACCACCGGGGCAGGATCGGTTTGAGACGAAAAGTAGCATTTGAGCTTCTGCCAAAGCCGCTGAGGCCGCCCGGTTTGCCAGTTTGTGAAATCCAACAAGGACACTAGTCCAGTCGACCCGCTCTTAAACCGATGCGCCACCAGTTGTTCGCCTTCCACGGCCAGTCGATTGTGAATCATCATCAATGAGTAATCACACATAAGACCCTCCATTGGGTTCCGGCGATAACGGTTTAGCCATTTCGCCGGGGCTTACCGTCCAAACCGATCCCTAGAGCCGCGTGCTTAGGCTTGTCCTCGAATCACGCCCGGCTCGCCCATTCCAATCGAAACGGGTAGCATTTCTTTTGCGTGCCGGCTCTTCCCAAGGCTCCAAATTTCTCGACCGAACGATTCCTCCAGCATGAGCGCGCTGCCCGTGTACCAAGCGGCGATTGAAGCGATGATGAACACCCAGCCGGTAACGGTCATCAACCATGCGATACCAGTCAATTCCCCGATCGCAGCGGTAGTCGACCCTGCGGCGAGGAAGGTGAGAAGCGTGACAAATCCGCGATTCTCGGCCACGGCTGCGGCGACTCCGACCCAGGTGATTGCGGCCAATACGATGAACCAGAATCCAATTTCAGGCCACCGGCCCGTTGGTGGAGTGAGCTTTCCAACAGCGAAGATGACGTTAAGAACGCCGTATGCCATCCAGAACGAGCCCCACATTCCATGGATGGCGGTGGCGACCCCGTCGCGCGCTTTATATGCCCACATGCCCGCCAAGAACTGGGCAAGGCCGCCAAAAATCGCCGCAAACGGAAAAAGGTATAGCGACGTCGTCGAGCCTCCGAACCAGTGAGCCATGTGAGCGGCCACCATGAACGTTGCACCCGCAAGCCCGTAGAGTCCAAGAATCGACGGCGCTGCGATCGGCTGCAGACTAATTTGCGCATGAGTGTCGTTTCCAACAATTTCGTTTGACATTTTGAGTTCTCCCTTCGATAGTGATTCCAGGTTCGATATTTTTGACTTCAATCGGTGAAGGATGAGGGCGAGTTGCGCCCTCACCAGCTAAGTAGCCGAAGTTGTTTTGATCAAATCGCGAGCAGCCTTGTCCAGAGTTCGCGCGTCGGCGTTGAATGGCGACGGCTTCAAGTCGATCTTCGACTGACCTAGTCTTGTCCACAGGTCGTGCGTCGCGCCAGTAATTGCCTCGACGTCTCGCTTAGTCTGATCTAACGCCTGTCTTTCGGCGGGCGTGAGCGAGGCTTTCATGCGCTCTAGACGCTGCGTTGCCAGGTCAATCCGTTCTTGCACCGGCTTGATATTGTTCCACTGCCGATCGTAGTTCTGCCAATTTGTGTCCCGGACTTTAGCCAACCTCTCCATCTTGTCCGCTGACGATTGGATTTGCTCGGCTTCGGCCCTCATTGCTTTCAGCAGTCTTGCCGCTTCGTTCGCCTCCGATCCAATCTTGGGGAGTGGAGATCCGGTCTGAGCCACCAAAGCTCCGGAAAAAATAGCAACTAACGTTATCGTCCTGAGTCGCATCGTCGATCTCCTTTCATCCATGCGATGTGCCGCATAAAATTCAATGATCTAGTTGGGGGAAACCGTGCGTGGCTTGCCCTCCTGCACCGGAATCTGACGGCGATTCGCCTTGGATTCCGGGATCGGGATGGATACCTCGAGCGTCCCGTTCACCAACTCCGCGATGGCCTTGTCGATGTTCGCTCCTTCCGGCAGCGGAATCGCCCGGTAAAAACGCCCATAGCTTCGCTCTGACAGATCGTACCCTTCGTGTTTCTCCCTATGAGCACGCTTGCGTTCGCCTTGCAGAATCAGCGTGTCCTTGGTGATTTCCACCTTCACGTCGTCCTTCCGTAGGCCCGGCAGTTCGGCGGAAACCGTGAGCTGACCGTCGCGCTCTGTCATTTCTATCAAGGGCATCCAGAAGTCCGTCTCGTTGCGGAGGCGCCCCGGGGCCGGCCCGAACATTCGATCCATCTCGTCGGCGAAGCGCCGCACAAGTGCGATCGGGTTCAGGCTGGACATTTCGGAAGCCAGCGGCAGCGAGAACGACGGGAGTGTGCCACGATCCATCCAGGATGGGATAGGATTCTTGGTTACGGTAACTTGACTCATGGCAATTTCCTTTCTATAAGTACCTAAATCTATGAATGAGGGGTCACCACCAGGTACAGATGGTCACCTCCCCGATCGATCAGTAAGAGCAAGGGCTGGTTTCCGTCCGCTCGTACCGATGTCACGAACTCGTTCGCAGTAGCAACCGGTTTGCGATTGACCTGCTGGATAACATCTCCTTGCCGGAGCCCGGCCTCTTCGGCAGCACTTCCGTTTGCTACATCGGTTACAGCCGCACCCAGGGTCCCCGAAGGCACCCCAAGCTGGTGAGCCAACTGCGGCGTTAGCGTCCCGACGGAAACGCCGAGGCCCGCACCCGCGCCGCCGCCGTTGGGCGAGGCGGAGGTTTCCGGCTTGGACGGAAGTTCACCGAGGGTGACGGCCATTTCCCGCGGCTTGCCGTCCCGCAGAATATCCAGTTTGACCCTAGTCCCCGGCGCGGTCTGCGAGACTCTAAGGCTTAATTGGCGGCTATCTTCAACCTGTATTCCAGCGAGACCGATGATGACGTCTCCCCGCTCGATGCCGTTTTTCGCCGCTGGGCTGTTCGCTGTCACGTCGGCGACCAGGGCTCCGCGGGTATTGTGGATATCAAGGGCCTTGGCTATATCGGAAGTCACCGGCTGCGCTTCGACTCCCAACCAACCGCGAGTCACTTTCCCATGCTCGAGGATCTGTTCCATTTCCTGCCGGGCCATGTTGATGGGGACGGCAAAGCCCACGCCCTGATTCCCTCCGCCTCCTCCTGTCACTATGGCGGTGTTGATTCCAATTAACTCGCCTTGGACGTTGACGAGCGCTCCGCCGGAGTTGCCAGGATTAATGGCGGCATCCGTCTGGATGAAGTCTTCGTAGTCCTCAATGCCCAGGTTGCCGCGTCCGGTAGCGCTGATGATGCCCATGGTCAGGGTACGTCCGACGCCAAAGGGATTACCGACCGCCAGTACAAAATTGCCCACATCCATTCTTGAGGAATCACCCAATGTGAGCACTGGTAAGTTGTTCGCGTCGACTTTCACAACGGCGACGTCCGTTCGTGGGTCCGTGCCGATAAGTTTGGCCTTGAACTCACGGTTGTCGGACAGTGTGATCTTGATTTCATTGGCTCCATCCACCACGTGATTGTTGGTCAGGATGTAACCGGCGGGATTCACGATGACGCCCGAACCCAGGCTGTGCTCACGCTGATCCCGCGGGATACGAAACTGTTTCGAAAACTCGTCTCCAAAGAACTGGCGAAAGAAGGGATCGGAAGAGAATGGAGAGGCCGATCCCAAATCGTTGGAGCGAACAAGTTTGGACGATGCGATGTTCACAACCGCGGGCAAGACCTTCCTCGCTACCGGTGCAAACCCGTCCGCGAAAGACACCTGGCGATCTTCCGCCGGTCCCCCTGCATTCGATACCCGTAGCAAGACCGGTCTAGAAGTAAAGGGCAAGTGACCGGCCCGCGCGGTTGTCCATGAACCGGCGAGCACGCCCAGAACGAAGACTAAAGCCCCGATGAGAACGACCGAACGCCTCTTGGCTGGCCAGTGCGGGCTGAACATAAGCGCCTTCCTTTCTCCCGGAGGACCGTATCGCTAACTCTGCTTGATGCTCGCGTGCACGACAAACCTCTTAGGGGCAGAACCAATAAATCGGAATGGGTAACAAGTAATTAGAGTTATGCTCGGGATCGCGGACCCGCTGAGTACCCGAGTTTCATCGGGGCTGACAATTTCTGACGAGACCACACGGTATCGATAACAACCCTGCAGCGTTGTCACCAAGATGTCGTCGCCCAGACGGATTCCCTTGAGGGCGCGGAAAAACGTGTCGCGATGACCTGCCAAACCCACATTGCCGGAGCCGCCTGGCAGAGCCGTTCCCGGGATGTGCCCCACGCCTCTTGTTAGCGTCTGCGCATCGTCTCCCTCCAGCACCATTGCGGATATTCCCACTCGAGCGATCTCAATCCGCCCCACCAGCGAAATGTCCTGAGCAAGTGGGCCCACCTTGGGAGCCTGTGGGGGCGTCGGCTGGGTTCCTCCACTCACTCCCGCCAATACTCGTTCGAGCGATGCCTGGGTCCACTTCGCATCCGCAGTCACATACGCGCACCAACTCAACGCACCAATCCCGATAAGCAGACAGATGTACTGACTCCATCGCAATATTGGCCTGATCAGGCAGGTGCGGCGTCGAGCGGCGTGTACGTGGCACATCACAGGAAACTCCGTTAACCGATCGGCTTTCTGAGGAACCACAGATTCAGAGAAAGCCCCAACGCAATTACGCCAACAAGCAGAACGAGCGGTAGGTTACTGGCCGTTTTTGGTAGTTCGGTCGCGGTGTTCGGATTGGTTGCGGGCGTGGCCGCGGCTTGGGCCGGGGCCTGCTTGGTTGCCGGGATTCCTGAAGGTTTGGGGGTCGCAGCCTGAGCGATCTCAACTTCCGCGCCTTTTGGATTAACTGCCGTCACCGGCGCGGTCTTAAGTGCGACCACCGGTGGCTCCTGAGCCGTCTTGACCGGTTTCGTGATGTTCTGTGCGGCCTCGTTGGGTATCGTGACGATATTCTGATTGGTCGTCTTTGCCAGTTGCACGGCGCGGCTCTTGGGATATGCGAACTCCTCGCCGTATTCGTCGCCCGGATAGATCCATTCCTTGATCGCCTCAGGCGTGCCGGCAGGTCGTTCTTCGAACCGCACGATGGTCTTCGAAGCTGGCGTCAGACGGTAATCCGGAATCGCCAGAATGGTTG
This sequence comes from Bryobacterales bacterium, assembly GCA_963745995.1. Taxonomy (GTDB): domain Bacteria; phylum Acidobacteriota; class Terriglobia; order Bryobacterales; family Bryobacteraceae; genus Palsa-187. The sequence goes on along the minus strand of CAVUZF010000002.1, from coordinate 142,713 downwards.
CGTAGAGCTTGGTTTCGTCCTTGCTGAACACTTGAACGATGTTTCGATCCGAGGGCGACTCCAGCAGTTTGAACACGTACGTGCCGGGGGAGAGAACAACTCCCGGAAGCTCGACCGGTGCACTGAAGGTCAACTCGGTTCTCTTATCCCAGGTATCGGCCTTCACAGTGGGCGGATAAGGGATCGTCAGAAGGGCAAGGCCGAAGATTAGGGTTGCCAAAAACCAGCTTTTCATTGCATGACTCCTTTCGCTTGTCCGTGAACCGGTCTCCAGATTCGCGCGACATTCACTTCCTACGCGTCATGAACCCAAAAGAACTACGTTTCCACGGATCTGTTGCACTTTTACGTTAGAGCAACAACGGTCAAAGTGCCGTCAAAAAGTACTTGGGTCACGTCAGCAATACGTCAAGGAGACTGGCCCAGAACAACACGATTCGGCGAAGCGCTAATCGCATCGCATGTCCTTGACGATTACTTGACGCCTCTCTCAAGATTCTTGACTTCCTCTTGAGATCGTTTGCGTTAGGTTTGTTGAAGTGAGTCCAACGCTGAAAATACAGGAGCGAAGAACAGAATGAAAACGCAGTCGCGGCCAGCACGTTCGATGCTCGCGTGCCCCGATCCGCTCGACCATCGGTGGGGCGTGATTCTTGCTGGAGGCGACGGGAAGCGGCTACTGCCCTTGACTAGAAGGATCGCCGGCGACAACAGGCCTAAGCAATTTTGCGCCATCATGGGCGGGGAAACGCTCATAGCCCAGACGCGACGCCGGGTTGGACGGATGATAGAGCCCCAGCATACGTTGCTGGTTGTCACCAAGAAGCACGAGTGCTTTTACGCCGATCAGCTCGCCGACACCCCTTCCGGTTCCCTGCTCATACAGCCTTGCAACCAGGGCACAGCGCCCGCAATCCTATACAGCCTATTCCATCTGCGCGAATCGGATCCAAGTGCCGTCGTCGGGTTCTTTCCTTCTGATCATCATTTTGCAAATGTCGAGGCTCTTATTGCCCATGTCGACTCAGCCTTCGAGGCGGCTGAGTCTTCCGGCAGGGTGGTTCTGCTGGGAATCGCACCGAGCGGCCCAGAAGTCGAATACGGCTGGATCGAACCCGCTGCGCCTTTGGCGAACCATGCTTTCGGCACGGTGTTCGAGGTCAGCCGTTTCTGGGAGAAGCCCCAACTCTCTCTCGCTTCCGCTTTAATAGAACGGGGCTGCCTGTGGAACAGCTTCGTGATGGTCGGTCACGTTAACGCCTTCCTGAACCTTGTCCGGCGCACGCTTCCAGATCTGGTCCAATTGTTCGATTCAATCCGGCCGTCGCTGCTCACGCAGATGGAGCCAGCGGCGCTACTCCGGATTTACTCGGACATGAGCCCCAGTAACTTTTCCGTCGACGTCCTCGCAGCCTGCCCAAATGATCTCGCGGTCCTCTCCGGCGGGAATTTAGGATGGAGTGATTTAGGGGAAACGAGCCGGGTCCTTTCGATACTCGAACGTAGTGGCAGTTCCAAATGGGCTCTTGCTTGCCTGGAGGAATGCAGTACGCCGGGATGATGAGTTCGTTGCAGACGGTGGCCAGCGGCTGGAGGTAGAGAAGGAGATCTTATGGATTCAATTCAGATCGAGAGATTCAGAGCCATACTCGAAGACCGGTGCGATGCATTTTCCGAACGTGTCCACAATCGAAATGTTATTGCAATCGAGAGCATGGCGGATATCATGGACGAGGTTCGATGCGCTGAGGAGCGGGACCTCGCCACGCGGATTCTGGAGCATGACTTCGCAGAACTTCGTCTCGTGAAGGCCGCCTTGGCGCGCATCGAAGAAGGGACATACGGCTTCTGTCTCCGATGCGATGAAGCTATCAGTTGGAATCGTTTGCACGTTATGCCGCAGGCTGCGTTTTGCGTCAATTGCCAGGAAGCGGCAGAGCACGATCGATTCAGTGAATTCAGCCTCCATGAAAGCATCGCCGGCACATCGGCTGCCCAGTGAGACAATTTTGGGGCAGGTTTCTGGCGCATAGCATCGAGGTTTTGTGAGACTGACGCGGTTCGAATTAGCCACGAAACTAGAAAGCGAGAAAACACGATATGAATTGCGAAAGCTGCGATCGCTTGGAGGGAGTTGTCCTGGAGTCGATTGTGTTTGCTGACAAGGCCGAAACAGCCCTGCGATGCTATTTGATCACGCATCAACACTTTGCCGGCGTATCCGACATGGACGAGTACCAATCCTTGAGAGCAGAGCAACAGCGGACGGCGGACGAACGCCATAGAAGCTACATGGATTTAGTAAGTCATTCTAGGAATCACAGGGAATCTAGAATTTGATAACAGCAGGAGATCCTCCTACACTGGAAGCGAGCGGACTCACTGCTGGGGCCTAAAATGCAAGAGGATTTCCCGTATGACGCAACTCCGAATCTGCTGAACCATCTCAGCGTTAACCAGTATCCAGCGAGCCGATCGAGGATTTCATGGAAGGACCACGTTCTCCGGTTCGGAGACGCGTCGACGGGAAAGCGCTGGCATGGTGTTCTGGCCAGCTTGGCCATCGTCGGACTCATCACGATTCTGGGCTTTCGAATCGAAACGATCATTAGAAGTTCCAATTTTGCGGTCCTCTACATGCTCGCGGTCATATTCAGCGCGCTGCGATGGGGCCGGCGGGCAGCCATCCTCAGCGCGGTCTCTGGCGCGCTATCGTTTACCTTCTTCTTCGTCCCTCCGTACCGGAGCTTTGCCGTCAGCGACATCTGGTATTTGATTACGCTGATCGGACTCTTGACGGTCGGCCTGGTGATCAGCATGCTGACGGTTGCAGCCAGAGAAGATGCCAACTTGGCCCGGCGGCGCGAAGCACATACGGCAGCCCTATACTCCTTCACCGAATCCTTGGCCTCTGGAAACAAGTTTGATCAAATACTGGATTCCGTCGCACGCCATTTCCTCAGAGGTATTTCGACGACCCATTGTGGTTTTATTGCCCGACGCCGAAAGAGTGACGGTACGCTTTCGCAGCGCAGATTTGGTCTTCGACGAATGTGAGAACGAAATCGCATCTTGGGTATTTGAGAATGGCCAAGAGGCCGGGTGCGGGACCAAGACGTTTTCAGACTCACTGATACGCTACCGGCCGCTCAAGACCGGCCAGGGAATCGTTGGCGTGATGGGATTCCAGGCAACGAGTTCGAAAGAACTGCTTCCACCGGATCAGCGTGAACTACTGGGTATTTTCATGAACCAGACTGCCTTGGCAATCACGCGAGCCGATCTTGCCCAGAAAGCGAAGCGCGCAGAAGTGCTTCAGGAGGCCGACAAGCTTCAGAAGGCCCTGTTGAACTCCGTTTCGCACAACCTGCGCACACCACTCGCCTCGGTCCTCGGTGTCCTAAATACTATATTGGAGGATAGGGCCCTGCTCGATGTGCCGACACAAGAAAGCCTCTTGAAAACTGCGCAGGACGAAGCACGAAGACTAGACTGGCTGGTTCAAAACTTGCTGGACATGACGCGACTGGAAGGCGGCGCGATACGAGTGAAAACCGAGCCATGCGATGTGCACGATGTGGTCGGTGCGGCGCTTCGCCAGCTTGGCGAAGCCGCTCAAAGCCACCCGATTACAGTCACCATCGCCGCAGACCTGCCCCTCGTGCCCATGGATAATGTTCTAATCGTGCAGGTACTAGTGAACGTACTCGATAACGCGCTGAAGTATTCTCCAAGCGATGTGCCAATAGACGTCGAGGCCCGGCTGGAGTCGGGCCAACTCGGGATTCGGGTTCTTGATCGTGGGAGGGGAATTCCAGAGCAGGAACTCGAACGCGTATTTGAAAAGTTCTTCCGTGTTGCACTTCCTGGAGCGCCCAAAGGGGCGGGCCTCGGCCTTTCGATCTGCAAAGGATTTGTGGAAGCTCACAATGGCCGGATCTTTGCGAAACGCCGTGCCGGAGGAGGAACAGAGTTCGCCTTCTTCCTGCCAATGGAGGCAAAACGTGAGTGATCTGGGACCGCGAGTACTGATCGTTGACGACGAAGCTGGGATCCGCCGGTTTCTCCGTGCTTCACTCGAGGCGCACAGATACTTGATCCACGAAGCGTCCACTGGAGAAGAGGCGCTGCAGGTCGTTCCAGCATTTCGTCCGGACCTCATCCTTCTCGATCTTGGTCTCCCTGGTGTCGGCGGAAAACAGGTCACGAGCTGCCTTCGTGAGTGGACTCAAACGCCGATTATTATTTTGTCGGTTCAAGGCGATGAGTCCGCGAAGATCGAGGCTCTCGATGCTGGAGCAGATGACTACCTCACAAAGCCGTTCGGGCAGGGAGAGCTGCTGGCGCGCATCCGCGCTGCCTTACGACGGGTTGGTCAACAAGATAGCGGACCAGTTTTTGTGACGGGCGACCTCACCGTCGACCTTACCGGTAGAGCGGTGCGGCTTGGCGAAGAAGAGGTACAGCTTACGCCGACTGAGTACAGTCTGCTTAAGGCGTTTGTGGTCCATGCGAACAAGCTTCTTACTCATCGTCAACTGGTTCGTGAAGTATGGGGTGGCGCGCATTACGAAGATGCCCAGCATCTACTGCGGGTGAATATCAGCAACCTGCGACGAAAGCTGGAGACCGACCCGGCGCGCCCGCACTACATCGTCACCGAACCGGGCGTGGGATACCGGCTTCGGACAGAACCTCATGTATCTGCGGCGCCATCGAACGCTTGACGACTCCTTGACGGACATCCGTGCATTCTTGAGGTCATCTTGACATCGCACTGGATAGTATTTGATTGTGGAGTGCTACAACAACAACCTACTTTCAAGCGAGGGCGCTTGAACGATCGTGGCCCGACAATTCTGCTCGTGGACGACGAGGACGCGCTCCGCCAAGTTCTTCGTGCTAGGTTGACCGCACGGGGGTACTTCGTTCACGAGGCAAGCAGCGGCGAAGAAGTCCTTCAGGCGGTTCCAGTACTGCGGCCCGATGTGATCGTTCTCGATATTGGGCTACCTGATATCGATGGAATCGAAGTTACGCGTCGTCTCCGCCCCTTGGTTCAGACACCGGTCATCATCCTCTCGGTGCATGCTACGGAATCCGACAAGATCGCCGCTTTGGACGCTGGTGCGGACGACTACCTCACCAAACCTTGCGATCTAGGAGAGTTGCTTGATCGCATCCGCACAGCTCTGCGTCGGGTAACGCTAACGCTTCAAGATGCACGAATTTTCACAGCAGGTGATCTCGTGGTTGACTTGAACCGCCATATGGTTCAAGTCGCCAATAACCCAATCCAACTCACGGTGATGGAGTACGACCTATTGAAAGTCCTCGTTTTTAATGCCGGCAGACTCCTGACACAGCGCCGGCTGGCGCGAGAAGTCTGGGGACAAAAGAGCGATGACTCCGCGCTCCAAATGCTGCGGATCACAATCGGCACGCTCCGCCAGAAGCTGGATGCCAATCGCTCGCATCCCGGCCATATCGCCACGGAACCCGGTGTGGGATATCGTCTCCGAATCGCGCCGGCGAATTAGTCCTGCTTGCTGAGCGTCGGAACACATCATTAAGGGACCATGCCGATGAAGAAGGAGTTCAAAGTCGGAGATCATGCCGTCCGCCGCGATGGTCTAGGTCTGGTGCCGGTCGTCGGCAGGATTACTCGAGTCTGTAAGACCAATCGGACGCCACTGCCTCGGCTTCATTAGGCTCGGAATCAGCTCCGCGCCCAAAGGCGACCCAAGCCAAGTTCCACAGGAGGAATGTTGTCGCGATTTGGCCACGGCCCAATGGCGTGGCGAAAGCCTTCCGATTCACGTTTCGACGTGTTACGAGACGCATCCGCAGGCGAAGATAGCGCTATTCTGGGAGCGACGTGGTCGAGCGGGTGGGCTCCTTGAGCCCGTGGCCATCCTAACCGAGATTTCCTCATGACGGATAGCGGTCCCTCCATTACAGACGTTTTGAAAGGGACGGCCCTGTTTTCCGCACTCAGCGATACCGAATTGGCGTCGCTCGCGACGCGCACGCTCATTCGCTCGTACGCATCGTCGGAGTTGATATTCTCGGAGGGTGAACCCTGCACCGGCTTCTATATCGTCTCAAGAGGGCGAGTGCGCATCTTTAAGGCTTCACCCAATGGGCGTGAACAAGTTCTCGCACTCGAAGGTCCAGGTAGCTCGGTGGCGGAACTGCCGGTCTTCGACGGCGGACCGTACCCGGCGTCGGGGGCGGCCATAGAACCTTCCGAACTGTTGTTCATCTCGCGCCAAGAGTTTCGCGCACTTTGCGTTGAGTATCCGGAAATATCGCTCAAGGTCCTGCAAGTCGTGGGCGCGCGGCTGCGCAGGCTGGTGGGAATCATCGAGGAACTGTCGTTCACCACCGTGCGCAACCGCCTGATTTCCTGGATACTGCGTCAAGCGAAGAGTCAAGACGGGTTTCGATTTAAGCTGGATGTGAGCCACCAGGAACTGGCGGCGCAAATTGGCACTGTCCGCGAATTGGTCTCCCGCAACCTTGCCCGGCTTCAGACGCAGGGGTTCATTGGAATCAACGGGCATGAGGTCACGATCCTCAACCTGGAAGGCTTGGAAGCAGAGCTTTCTTCCGCCCTCTAACCGATCTGGTGACTTAAGTCACTGCTTTCTCCACCGCGCCGGCTTACTCTGAGTCCGGAGACAAACTAAATGAAACCGGATCTGAACCAGACTGTACGGGAGATCGCGATCGAGCATCCCGGCACCGTGCGGGTTTTTGAGGCGCTCGGAATCGATTATTGCTGCGGGGGCAAGCGCGGCTTGCAGGATGCGTGCGAACGTGCCGGCGTTCCCGTGGAACGTGCGCTCGATCTGCTGGCGGCAGTAAAGGAAAATCCTCCGCTGGACGCCGCGAACTGGGGCGGGGCCACTGTGCGGGAGTTAATCCGCCAGATCGTGGGACAGCATCACAGCTATGTCCGCAGCGAGACCCCGCGTCTGCTGGCGATGTTGGACAAGGTGGTAAGCCGCCATGGCCAAGCCCACCCCGAAGTGGCGTCGATCCGCGACCTGTTCAGGGCGCTGACCGAGGAACTATCCGTACATATGCATAAAGAGGAGAACGTCCTGTTCCCTTACCTCGAACAAATGGAATCGGCCGCGGCCGGGGGGACAGCGCCGCCCCCGGCAGTCTTCGGTCCGGTCGAGATGCCGATCAGCCGCATGCTCGCCGACCACGAAGACGCCGGCGAATTACTGGCAAAAATGCGCGCGTTGTCCGCGGAATATCAGGCTCCGGATTCCGCGTGTCCCACCTACCGCGGGCTGTACCACGGCTTGGAAGAGTTCGAGCGCGACCTGCATCGCCACGTCCACCTGGAGAACAACATCCTGTTCCCGCGCGCGCTTCATATGGAGCAGGGGGTCGTAGAACTGGCCCATGAGCACCACTAGCCACATCGCTGCGGAACCGGCCGCTCTCGTCGAGCGTGAGGTAAAGATGCAGCGTATGTTAATCGCCTACATCCTTACGGGTCTTCTGTTCCTGCTTCTGCCAGGTACGTTTCTGGGAGTCTGGAATCTGATCTCCATCAGCAGCCTGCACGCGCTCGATCGTCTTTCGCCCGCCTGGATTCAGGCCCACGGACACGCGCAGATTTTCGGGTGGATCGGGACGTTTATCCTGGGCATCGGATTTTATTCGCTGACCAAGATGGGGCGTCTACCGGCCTTCGCGGTTTCGCGCGGCTGGACTTGCTTCGGTTTATGGACTGCCGGAATCACGTTACGCTGGTTCGCGGGAGTCGTCGGATGGCAGTGGAGAATCCTGCTGCCGCTCTCTGCGTTGTTTGAACTGGCGGCGTTCCTAATGTTTTTCCGTACTGTCTCTCGTCATCGGGCCGCGTCCGCATCCGGTGGCGCTGCCACAGCACCGCTCAGACCTGAACCGTGGATGTGGATGGTGATGGGCTCGACGCTCGGGTTCCTGGTGACGCTGGTGATGAATTTCGCTGCGACCATTCAAGTCTCCTTAAACAACATGGGACCTGCACTGGGGCACGTAGCTGACCAGCGTCTGGTCACGCTGGCGGCGTGGGGCTTCCTGGTTCCCGCCGTATGGGGATTCAACGCGCGCTGGTTACCCGTATTTCTAGGGCTCGACCGGCCACGGCCACGCTTCCTGTTTCTCGCTCTCGCCCTCGCCTGGGCGGCGATTCTGGCGGAGTTCGCCGGACGGCTGACCTGGTTCGCAGCCCTGCTCCCGTTCGCGGCTCTGTCCGCCATAGTTGCACTTCACATTGCCGAACCTTCGGCCCGGCCCGCCAAGATCACGGGTGTGCATCCGAGCTTTCCGTTCTTTGTACGGCTGGCATACGTGTGGTTGCTGACCGCGGCGGCTTTGTCCATACGCGCCTCCTGGAACGATGTGAATGGCGGCATTTGGGGCGCTTCGCGGCACGCCCTCACTGTGGGGTTCCTTTCGACTATGGTGTTCGCAATCGGCCAGAGGATACTGCCCGCCTTCTGCGGCGCCCGAGTCTTATACAGCCCTCGCCTGATGCTGGCTTCGCTGGCCGCGCTTAACATCGGCTGCGTGCTGCGTGTAGCCGCTGAGATCCCCGCGTATGAGGCGAACGTGCCGCTCGCCTGGCATGTGCTGCCGTGTTCCGCTGTGATTGAGCTGCTGGCGGTTAGTTTGTTCGCGGCGAACCTGGCTCTGACCTTGCTCCAGCCGCCTGCACATTTGCGCTCTACGGTTGCGATAAGCTGACGCTGTTAACTCTTTCCCAGTACGACATCGTTTGTCGGCCCCGCAGTGGCCACGCCAGCGCGGTCTCCTATCAGAAGGATGGGAAACCTCGAATCCTGGCGGAATGGAAGGGAGCATCTCATGATTGACACGGTTGCAGAACCTACCAGTATTTCGCCCTGGTGGAGACACTCGGCCATTCTCGTGATGATCTTTGGCTTCTCGGTTCTATCCTTTGTGACAGTCCTGACCTACACGAATGCTCCTCCCGTCCCCGACCAGGTCATGGATGGAGCGGGGACGGTGGTGTTTACTGGAGCCGACATCCAAAAGGGTCAGGAGGTCTTCCTCAAGTACGGTCTGATGGAGCACGGGAGCCTGTGGGGTCATGGGGCTTACCTGGGTCCTGATTACAGTGCGGAATACTTGCATAGGCTCAGCGAGGTAACCCGCGATACGATCGCGTCCGCGAAGTACGGCAAGCTTTTCGCGCAGCTTTCAACGGACGAGCAGAGCGTGGCGACTGCACAGACGATCGCAGTGCTTAAGGAAAACCGCTACGAGCCGGCTTCGCAAACTCTCCGGTTCTCACCAGGTGAAGTGGCGGCCTACCACACACAGCTTCCCGAGTGGAGCGAGTACTTCACCAGGAAGGACGCAGCTCCTGGGCTGCCCGCCAACTATATTCAGGACCCTGGGGATCGTAAAGGTCTGACCGCGTACTTCGCCTGGGCAGCTTGGGCCGCAACGGCGAATCGCCCTGGAAAGGATTACTCGTACACCAACAACTGGCCCTACGAGCCCATGGTGGGCAACCATCCTTCCACGGAGGCCTATGTTTGGAGCGCCCTGAGTCTCATCACTCTCCTGGCGGGGATTGGTTTGATCCTCTTCGTCGTCGGCAAGTTCGATTACTTGGGCTGGAAGGGCGAGGCCGGCAGCGCATATATGATGCACTCTGTCTTATCCAGCCCCAAGATGTCTCCTTTGAAGGTAACGCCTAGCCAATGGGCGACGGGATGGTTCTTCGGTATCGTGGCTCTGCTATTCCTGGCGCAAGCATTTCTGGGAGGCTTGCTAGCACACTATCGCGTAGAGACAGGAGCTTTTTATGGGTTCGACATGGCCCGCTGGCTGCCCTACAACCTTGCGCGCACCTGGCACCTCCAACTCGCTATTTTCTGGATCGCGACGGCCTGGGTAGGCGGCGGCTTATTCCTGGCATCATGGGTCGGTGGCGAGGAGCCCCGGCACCAGAGGTCCGGCGTGTACGCACTTCTTGCGGCGTTGGTGGTAGTGGTTGTCGGCAGCCTGGCAGGCGAGTCCTTCGGCATCAATAACAAGCTAGGGCAACTCTGGTTTTGGTTCGGTCATCAAGGCTCCGAGTATCTGGATCTCGGGCGCTTCTGGCAGGTGCTGCTGGCCGTTGGCCTCCTCTTCTGGTTGTTTCTGATGTTTCGGGCGCTCAAGCCCGCGATCAAGAGTCCGGGCAAACGCGAACTATCGTCACTCTTTATGTACGCGGCCGTGGCCATACCTGTCTTCTACCTACCCGCGCTTTTCTACGGCCCTGATACCAACTTTGCCGTCATCGACAACTGGCGCTTCTGGATCATTCATCTTTGGGTGGAAGGATTCTTCGAAATCTTCGCGACTGTGCTGGTGGCCATCATGTTCCACCAGATGGGAGTCGTCAGCACCAGGACCGCCACGCACCTGATTTATCTGGATGCCATCCTCTACCTCACCGGCGGGATCATCGGCACAGGACATCATTGGTACTTCACCGGCCAGGGGACACTCAACATGGGCCTGGCGTCGTGTTTTTCAGCTCTGGAAGTTGTGCCCCTAACCCTTTTGACTTTGGACGCCTGGGATTTCATCAATCTGAGGAAGGCAAAGGGCGCTCCAGACATGGCCTCGGGTCAGAAGTGGTCCATTTATTTCCTCATGGCCGTGGGTGTCTGGAACTTCGTCGGTGCGGGGGTCTTCGGCTTTCTGATCAACCTGCCGATCGTGTCCTACTTCGAAGTGGGTACCACGCTCACTGCCAATCACGCACATGCCGCAATGTTTGGGGTCTTCGGGATGTTGGCCCTGGCGGTTCTGGTCTTCTGCTTGAGAGCCATGCAATCCGACAGCGCCTGGAAAGGGACGGAGAAATTCATCCGGTGGGGCTTCTGGGGTGCTAATACAGGGCTCGCGCTCATGGTCATTCTGGATCTCTTCCCCGGGGGAGTTATCCAGCTCTGGGATTCCATCGCCAACGGGTATTGGCACGCGCGCCGGCTGACGTTCCTCATGGGTGGCACCTTCCACAAGCTGGAATGGCTCCGCATGGTGGGCGACATGGTCTTCCTCCTCGCGGGCGCCCTGCCCATTACGATCGGGGCGTTGCGCAGTGTGTGGAAGAGAGATCTTTCTCCCACCACGTAAAAGCGGCATCCCAACCCGAGATCCTCGGAGGTGCTGCGCAGAGAGAATACTCTCCGGCCGGATGCTTCGCACCAACGGGCAAGGTGGGCGCGATTCTGCGCGCGAAGAAGGCTTCGAGGCTGACCGTGGGGCGGCTCTCTATGTTCTGCGCACAGCCGCGGTTCTGCTGAATTTGACAGAGGCGGATAGGGCAAGAACCATATGCGGTTCCACCATTCCCGAAGGGTTACTCAGGCCGCGGCCGAAATCTCGCGCGGAGCTCAGCCCAGGCACGTATTACCTCGCGTTCAACAAAAGGGTTTCGCTCCTATCTGACAAGACCATCACTGGAAGCATCGCCCTCTTACATTGACGCGTTCCGAATGAAACCATGCGACCGCTTAAAACTTGCCGGTGTCATCGCCAGTATCGCCTTGGCATTCACCGCGTTCATTTTTGGATTGTACGCCGCCCGTTACTGGTCAAAGGGAGCAAGGTTAAGCAGGACCCCGATTGGAGAATCCAATCCCCTGACCGCGAAATGGCCCACGAAACTTGGATAGCGGCAATCCTGAAAACTGCCTCAGAGTCCGCTGACCTGAATCGAAAAGCAGCGGACTTGACCAAGTGGGCCGTTGTGCTCGGTACGGCTTCCAGCGTCCTTGGCGCGCTGACTGGTCTCTTTTAACCCTGCGGATCGTGGCCGAGACTATTCCAGCCCGCAACCCAGCCCCGCCGTTCGTCGCGCGTCGCACGCCTAAAATTGGGCAAGACCGTTTTCGACGGCGGAAGCGACCCTTTGCCATTGCTGGTCAATTGCTGGTCAGAATCGCCAGAATTCGTCATCTGGCAAACGTTCGATCCCGGCTCGACTGCCCAGTGAACGCCGTTAAGTGCTTTGTTTTGTTTGATCTTCTGAGAGATAGGTAACAGAACGTACCGGAGACATGGGTTACACTTTCTGCTTTTGAGGAGGCAGGCGGGAGGGGGATGCCATGGAAGGAAAGTTCTGTTATGGACGAACGGATGCGTTTCGTGATTCGGTTGCAGGAGGGGGAAAGCATGGCCTTGCTGTGCCGTGAGTTTGGGATCTCGCGCAGGACCGGTTACAAGATACTGGACCGATATAAGGAATGTGGTTTAGAGGGTCTAACCGACCGCGCTCGCACGCCCTATCGATATGCCAACCGCTTGCCGGAGCCGTTGGAAGCGGCCATTGTGGCAGCCAAACGCGAGAAGCCGCACTGGGGAGCGCGGAAGATTCGGGAGGGTCTGTTGCGCCGCTTGCCGCATGCGGTGAAAGTTCCGGCGCGCAGCACCATCCACGCCATCTTAGATCGGCACGGCCTGGTGATCAGAGCAAGGCGGTCCCGGACACGAGCCGAGGGAACACCGCTGTCGGCGGGTTCAAACCCCAATGCGCTGTGGTGCACCGACTATAAGGGTGAGTTCATGCTGGCCGATAAGCGCTACTGCTATCCGCTGACCGTGACCGATCATGCTACACGCTATCTGCTGTTGTGTGTGAAGCCATGGAGTCCAACCAGGAAAAACCAGCGATTATGGCCTTTGAGCGCCTGTTTAAGGAGCGTGGGTTGCCACAGGCGATCCGCTCCGATAACGGCGTTCCCTTCGCTTCTCCCAACGGGCTCTTCAACCTCTCCAAGTTATCCGTCTGGTGGTTGCGGCTGGGCATTAGCATTGAGCGCATTCGGCCCGGCCATCCCCAGCAGAACGGTCGTCACGAGCGCATGCATCTGACCTTAAAGAGGGAAGCCACGCGGCCAGCTGGGGACAACATCCTGCAACAGCAGGCCAAGTTCGATGCCTTCATCGATGAGTTCAACAATGAACGCCCGCATGAAGCTCTCGACATGAAATGCCCGCCGAACTCTACACCTCTTCCACCACACCCTATAGCGGCATCGGCGAGCCACTCTATCCGTTTCACGACAAGACGGTTGTGGTCACCAACTGCGGCCGCCTGTGCCTTTATCGCAAGAAGATCAACTTAAGCACCTGCCTCGCCGGCCAGGCCGTCGGTATCAAGGAGGTCGATGATGGCATCTGGCTCGTCAGCTTCATGCACTATGATCTTGGTTATATCGATCTGGAGGAAAAATCTCGGCAGCCCCTCGACAATCCCTTTGGGCCAAAAGTGTTACCTATGTCTTAGGTACATTCCGTTACCCATGTCTCCGGGCCGGACAGAAATAATTTGGCTCCTCAGGTAGGATTCGAACCTACAACCCTTCGGTTAACAGCCGAATGCTCTACCATTGAGCTACTGAGGAGCAACAGGTGGGCCTCACCTATTACAACAAAGGTGGCCCGCAGTGTCAATTTTTGCTGCCACATCGCCGGCAGAGATTCCTCGTGGCGATGTAATTAAAAAGGAACGGTTGGTCGTACGTCTACGCGGAAGCGATCTTGCGCAGCCGGATGGTCAGCCGGCTCTTATAGCGGGCCGCAGTGTTCTTCTTAATGATGCCCCACTTGGCAGCGCGATCGATCAAGGAATAGGTTTTGGGAACCAGTTCGGTCGCGCCCTTCACGTCCTTGGTCTCAAGCAACCGCCGCATCGCACGGATGCCATGGCGCAAGCGGGTCTTGCGAGTACGGTTTACCGCCGTACGATGTTCGGTGACGCGCACACGTTTCAGCGCAGATACTGTATTTGCCATTCGATTCCTAAGAGTACCGCAGTCGGCGGGCGCTGGTCAAACCCGCCCCGCCTTGCGCTAATGTAATCCAATGTTCACCACCGCCATATGCGGACCCTGCAAGCGATCTTTTGTTAGCGGAGCTCTCAGGCTTCGCGCGACCCACCATGCGCGATCGAATGTTCCACGCCATCGCGAACGAAACCTTTTGGATCCACGGCCTCCAACTCCTCCCCCTGCCCCATTTGACTGCCCGCGATTACACCACGGTCGAAGCGCTTGCCGAACTGAAGCGCCGCGCCATGGCGGAAACCCTCGAATATCTAGACCGCCTAAGCGAACCTGAGCTCAATCAGGAACTCCGGCGGGTCACGGAAGGTTGGGTGGGACCGCCGCGCAGCCCCGCCTTCATCCTGCATCGTGCGCTGACCCACGCGTTTCATCACAAAGGCCAAGTGGTCGCCATGTGCCGTCTGCTGGGCCAACCCGCGCATCAGCGTTAGCGCCGCGTGCCCGCCAGCCACAGCGCAGCCGGGATCAGCGTGACCACTCCCGCGCCAATAGCCACTGTCCGTGGATCGACGCCCGCATCCACCATCCGCCCCGCCACAAAGCTGGATGCCGAAAGCGCCAGTGTCATCCCGGCCGCCTCGGCGGAAAACACGCGTCCACGGAAACGGTCCTCAGTCTGCTGCTGCAGCAGTGTGGTCGACGAAGTCCAACAAGCAGATCCGCCCGAGTGCGCCACCATCAGCGTCAGCGCCGCGATCGCCAGCGACGAAGCCACCGTGCCCAATGCCACATAGCCGGCGCCCGCCAGCAGGAATCCCGTCAGGATGGTCCAGCGCAATCTCTGCGGACTGCTCTTCGCAAAGCCCGCCGCCGCGAACGCTCCCGCCATCGCCCCCAACCCGCGGGAAGCGAACAACGTGCTCATCCCCAGCGTGCCGGCCTGCTGCGCGCTGACGCTTCCCAACTTCAGCGGAAATACCCTCTCGCCCAGCACTGGCAGAATCACCCAGTTCGCGCCCATCAATCCGATGCCGCCTTTCACCAGGACGGTCGCCAGCAGCCTGCGGTCCCGCGCCAGATAGCGCGCGCCTTCCGCAATCTCGGAAAAATCGAACAGCTCCCGCGCCCGCAACGGCGGACGGTTTTCCGCGTGCGGTTCCTCGAAGCGCATGCGCCGGATCAGCAACGCCGATCCCAGGAACGACAACGAGTTCAGCACGAATACCGCTTCGCGCCCCAGCGTCACCATGGCCAATCCGCCCACCGCCGCCCCAATCGCGAAGTTGATGGACCACGTCGTCGACGACAGCGCATTCGCCGCCGGAATTTCCTCCGGCGAGGTAATGTTCGGGATCACAGCGGAGCGCCCGGGCTCGAACAATCCCCAGCACACCGTTTCGCAGAACAGCAGCCCGAACAACAGCCACAACGTCCCGCGCGAACGCACCAGTAGCATGGAGAGCACAATCGCCGCGCGCGCCAGGTCCGCGAAAATCATCACTTGTTTGCGGCTGAGGCGGTCGTTGATCGCACCCGCGGCCGGTGCAATCAACGTCTGCGGCAAAACCTGCATCAGAAACGCGTAAGCCACCAACTGCGCGCTTCCCGTGAGCTGCAGCAGATAGCTGAAGATAGCCACCGAGTAGAACCAATCCCCCAGTTCACTCACGATCTGCGCGAACCACAGCAGCCGGAAATTGCGATTGCTGCGCAGCAATCGCCAATAGTGAGTCAACTACTCCACCCGCCGCTTCACGCGGATGCCGGTGGCGATCCCTTCGGGCAGCGCGATCACCAGCGTCCCTCCGGTATCGGTTTCTTCTTCGCGTAATTCCTGATCGTCGATCTCCACATCGTAATGGGCGCGCGGCGTCAGATTCAGCACGAACACCGCCTCGGCATCGGCGCTTGAAAGCGAGTGGCGTCTTTTTCGCGCGCGCTTAAGATCACGGCCTCGCCGACATGCACCGGCTCGGTAGCCGCGCCCGCCTTAAGTGTCTCTACCTTGCCATCGCGAAATAATTGCAGCTGCCCATCGAAGTACCCCAGCCACGTCGCGTTCTCATCCCAACTGGTGCGCGCGAACAAGTGGCCCGAGAGCGAATCGTGATACACCAGCGGCATTTGAAAATAACTCAAGCCCGGCTGATATGGATTGGCCCACAGAAATTCATAAGGGACGCCGAAGCCGCCTCGCATCAGGAAGCGATCCTGCATTAGCCACCCTTGCAGAAATTGATTTTCGGCAGCGTTCGAATCGTAAGCCACGATAGCCAGTTCAGCCGCGCGCGAAAGCGCCGCATCGTGGAGGTCAGGTTCGCCGTCGCGCACATAAATAGGAACCCGGTATTCGTTCTCAGCCGCCGGATACGGGGCAGGGTAGTGGCTCACCAGGTGGTCCGTCGGCAGCGCCTTGAAATAATCAGGCGCGTCTTCGCGCAAGTCGATCTTCAAATTGTCGCGCACGGCGTGTAATAGCTCCAGCAGCGCATACACCTGATCGCGTGGAATCGCCGGCGCCCCCGCGTCGAGCTTCTTCACGATCTCGCCGCGCCACCACTGCTCGATCAGCGGTTTCAGCACAGATTCGCCGTGATCGGCCAAACGGTCCGCCAGCGCGATCGCGGCCAAGGCCCGCGCACTCTGCTGCCGCACATCGCCCGCAGCCGAGACCCCCAGCGCCCGTTGCAGCTTTGCGGCCAGCCGGTCAGCCTGCGCGTCCGTCATCACCGGCCCGCACCAGTCGAAAACTAGAGCGAGCTGCCGCAGATCCTTGGCCTCGTCACTCAGCGCCCAATCGACCGCCTTCTTCCCCCAGGCCATCTGCCCGCTAACCCGGTAGTACAAAGCCCAGGCGAAACCCGGTTCCGGCATGGCCGCGCCGCCCGAGACCAGGGTATTAAATGGTTGCCAGCGCAGTGAGTCCCGCTCCCGTTCCCGTTGGAGCAGCCGCAACCGCTGCGCAGTAAGCAGCAGCCGGGGGGCGTCTGAATACACCCGGAACTCGTCGCTTTGAGCGAAAAGGGGCACAGCCAACAACATGATCGCCAGGGAACTCCGCACCTGAGCCCAATTGTGTCACAGCGACACACCCCCGAGGCAGACGCACGCATCCGGATGCCGCGAACTTGATCCATGTACTTGAAAATAGAGGTCCACGGAGGTGGCTGGGCGCGTGCTATCCTACTTACGAATTGATGCAGTAACTCTTGAACACCTGCCCTCTGCTTGCAACGGGCGCAGACGAGAGAAATGAGCGGATTTTGCAGTTGTGCTTGCGGGAAGTAGTGTCCGAAAGTTTCCGCCGCTTGTTTGATCGTTTGAGCAAGTTGCAACAGAGGGGTTTTTTGTTTTAATCCCCTCTTTACACCATTCCTCGTACCAAAACTTTCCCCCTCAGTACTAGTCGAGAAACACACCTTAGCCTATTGGTACTAAGGCCTACTCATGCGGCACAGTGGGCTGTACTCATGAGCGACGTCATCTTCCTATACCGCTACACCCGCCGTTGGATTCTTTTCCCCAAGTGGCGCTCGCTGCAATCCGCTTGGCCAACAGTTTCGAAGAACGACGTCCGGCTTGTGGCCCGCTACACCCGCCGCTGGATTCACTACGGCCTGTTCGCCCACATCGCTATCTGCACGCTCATCGGAGCGCTCGAAGGCGTATTCGGCCGCTGATCTGCGATCCTGAGGGCAGATGTCCCTCGTCGAAATTCTGGGGTTCCTCACCGGAGCCGTCAACGTATGGCTGCTGGCGCGGCAGAACATCTGGAACTGGCCGATCGGCCTGGCCAACAACGCACTCTACGTAGCCGTGTTCCTCTCCGCCGGCCTCTATGGCGATGCCGGATTACAGTTGGTTTACATCACCCTCGGAATCTATGGCTGGTGGACCTGGTCCCACCCCGGCGCCCGCGTCGAACTGCAAGTCACCCGCACCCCCCGCGGCACCTGGATCTGGCTGACCCCCGTAACCGTTGCCGCCGCCATCGGACTCGCATTCTTTCTCCGCCGCTTTACCGATTCCACAGTGCCTGTCTGGGACGGCTTCACCACCGCGCTATCGCTAGCCGCCATCTACGGCCAGACCAGGAAATATCTCGAATCCTGGTGGATCTGGATCGCAGTAGACATTATCTACGTCCCGCTCTACATTTATAAACACCTGCGCCTGACGTCCGGACTCTACTTCGTATTCCTGCTGCTGTGCGTGATGGGCCTGCGAGAGTGGAACCGCGCCCTGCGTACCCAACGCGAGCCGGTGTCGGCATAGGCAGTGCTACCCTTGAACGAGAGGCCCCTCGCTATGGAAATTCAATTTACGACGCGTATTTTCAAAGACGGGCGTACCTATGTGGCTCACGCGTTTGAGCTCGATGTTTCCTCCTGCGCCGGCACGAAGGAAAAGGCGATCAAGAACCTGAAACAGGCCGTCAGGCTGTTCTTGGAAGAAGCTGAACGAATGGGCACCCTGGACCAGATCCTGAAAGAAGCGGGCTACAGCAAGGACAAACAAAAACTCGCTCCACCCAAGTTCATCAGCGTGCAGCGTATGTCTCTCCCGCTCCCGCTGACGCATGCCTAGGCTGAGCCCCGTCTCCTATAAACAGCTCGCTAGAGTTTTCGAGGCTGAAGGTTTCGTGTGCGTCCGAACCGAGGGCGACCATATGGTATACACCAAGCCCGGCGTCATCCGGCCGATCGTAATTCCCAAATACGCCGCAGTGCCAGTTTTCATTATCAAGAACAATCTGCGATCCGCAGGGATTTCGCGCGAACGCTATTTTGAACTCCTTGGCGATTGATTCGTAGCCAATCCTACGCTTGAATGCGTGGAAGTCACGGTACAAAGACACATGGAACTGCTGCCGGAAGGCGTTTGTCTAGCAACCTCTGAACAATTTCCGGGTTGGTAGCGCAGGGCCGGACTGTGGCCGAGATTCTGGAAATCGCCCGCGATGCCGCCCGACGCCTCATTGAGGAGCGACGCGAATGGTACACCTCCGACAAAGTTTACGGCGCGATTAAGGCCGGGGCAAAATCGCCCGACATGCACGCCCAACCTTCGTGATTCTTCAGAGGCCCTGTCGTAACACGAAAATATGCGTAGATATCTGAACTCGGAACAGGAGCACGTTGGCAGTGAGCCTTGGACGTTTTGAGGGCCCGAGCGTGCGATCCCGCAGGTACCGCTTCCGTCGGTTGCACGGCGATGATACTCAGAAATTCAATATGCTTTGGAGCATAGCGCTCTGGATGTTGGTAGAGCTCAACGTATTCTTCTATTCGTGTTGGAACGGAACCGTATAGTTGTTCTTCCGCGACGTTGGCGCCGTCCTTGCTCAATAGGCGCTGGACTTCGGGACTATCCAATATCAGCTGCACGTCTCTACGGGCGGTGTAGCTGTAATCCTCGTCGAACAGATGGCTGCGCCACATCATCGCGATCGGAACCGCTATGATGGCCGCTAGAATGGCCAGGATGCAAAGTATGAACTTGGTGGCGCCGTTCACTACTAACCCTCAGTGAATCGTCCGCGTCTTCCGATTCATGTAATCCATCAATAAGTACTGCCCCAGCGTATAAGGCGTAGTAAAATACGCCTTCCCCCGGCACAGCTCCGTAACCTTCTGGATGAAGTTCACCAAACCGTAATCGCTAGCCAGCATGAAGGTATTAATCAGGATCCCCTGCCGCTTGCACCGGCTCACTTCCTCGAGCGTGCGGCTGATCACCAGCGGGTCCAGCCCAAACGCGTTTTTATAAATGCGCCCGTCCTCCAGCGTCAGCGCGCTAGGCTTGCCGTCCGTAATCATGATGATCTGCTTCATGTCCTTCTTCTCTTGAGCCAGCAGCCGCTGCGCCAGAATCAGGCCCTCGCGCGTGTTCGTGTAGTACGGACCCACTTGGACCCGCGCCAGATCCTCGATGCGCAGTTCCTCCGCCGAATCGTGGAACAAAACGCAGCGCAGTGAATCGCCCGGATACTGCGTGCGGATCAAATGCGCCAGTGCCATCGCCACTTTCTTCGCCGGAGTGAAGCGATCCTCGCCGTAAAGAATCATGCTGTGGCTGCAATCGAGCATCAGCACCGTCGCGCACGAGCTTTGATACTCCGACTGATGCACGTGCAGATCGCGATACTCCAGGTTGATCGGCAACTTCAACCCCTCGCGGCTCAGTGCGGAGAACAGCGTCGTGTTCACGTCCAGATTCATTGAGTCGCCGAACTCGTAAATCTTCGACGCTCCGCTAGCCTCGACACCGGTAGCCATGTCGCGCGTGTCGTGCGCGCCAAAACTCGAGCGCCCCAGTGACCCCAGCAAATCCTTCAGAGTCTTGTACCCCAGAAAATCAACGCTCTTATCCGTGATCTGGACCTCTACTTTTCCATCGCCCTCGCCGCCGCTCCCGCCATTCTGCGGTTCGGTATTAATGTAGCCCTCGTCGACAAGTTTCTGCACCAGACGATTCAGAAGCTGATCGATCTCCTCCCCCGACATGCTTTCCAGTTGTTGGCGGATCTGCTCGGCGCGCTCCGGATCGAACATTTCGCCGTTCAGAATCGCGTCTTCGAGCGCACGCTTCAAATCTTCGAGTGTGTGCTGATTAAACTCGTTGAAGCGCATGTACGGGTTATCGAACCCGCTATTCAGGAAAAAATCCGCCAGGGCCTTGAGCAAGTCTTCGGTGCTGAGACCGAAGTCCTCTCCCGTATAGCGCCCATAGCGAATGGACTTCACTGATATTGCCTCTTAGGTTTCTGCTTGCCTTCATCAGGAGCCTCGCGCCGCCGCTCGCCAGCGGTGAATCCAGCCTCTTCGTTGCGGCTGATGCGTTTATGCGCATACAGACCTTCCAGAATAAATTCGCCCGCTCCGGCCCGCACAGCATCCGGTTCGCTAGCGCCCAGCCCCAGCCGTTTAGTCTTCTCCATCAACCCTTGAATCCCCGTCAACTGCTGAACCATCTGTTTCGACGTCACGCCTTCGTCCAGCTTGAGAGTCCCGCCCAGTTCAAACCACTGCACCACGTTGTTCAGGTTCTCACCCTCGAAGTAGTTGGTGAAAATCTTGCCGACAGCCAGCCGGATCAACTCCCGCGCGACCGCATCGCCACCCTTGAGTTCGCCCTCGTATTCGAGCTCCAGTTTTCCGGTGATAGATGGCAGCCCCGCATACACATCCAACACCCGCGGCACCGCAACCGATTCGCCCGCCATCAGCGCCCGCCGCTCCGCATTCGACGTCACGTTTTCCAGCACGGAGATAGGCAGCCTCTGGCTGACCCCAGACCGTTTATCCACACGCTTGTCCTCGCGAGCCGAGAAAGCAATCTGCTCGATCACCTCGCGAATGTAATTCGGAATCCTCAGTTCCGCCGGCGACTTCCGTTCCGTCCACGACTCCTGTTCCGTGATCTCAATGCCGTGTTCGAGCGTAGCCGGATAATGCGTGCGAATCTCGCTGCCGATGCGGTCCTTGAGCGGCGTGATAATCTTCCCGCGCGCCGTGTAATCCTCCGGGTTCGCCGTGAATGCCAGCATGATGTCGAGCGGCAGCCGCACCGGATACCCTTTAATCTGCACATCGCCTTCCTGCATGATGTTGAACAGACCAACCTGAATCTTACCGGCCAGATCCGGCAGCTCATTGATCGCGAAGATCCCGCGATTCGCGCGCGGCAGCAGCCCGTAATGCACCGTCAACTCGCTGCCCATGGTCTCGCCCGTGCGCGCCGCCTTGATCGGATCGATGTCGCCGATCATATCGGCGATGGTCACGTCCGGCGTCGCCAGCTTCTCCACATAGCGCTCTTCGCGCCCCAGCCAAGCGATCGGCGTAGCGTCGCCTTTCTCCTTCACTAGCGTGCGGCAAGGTTTGCAGATCGGTGCGAAGGGATGATCGTGAATCTCGCACCCCGCGATGTAAGGCACGTATTCGTCGAGCAGCGAAGTCAGCATGCGGATCAGCCGCGTCTTCGCCTGCCCGCGCAGCCCCAGCAAGATGAAGTTGTGCTTCGAGAGCACCGCATTCACCACCTGCGGCGCCACCGTGTCCTCATAGCCCACGATGCCAGGGAACAGCGTTTCTTTCTTTTCAAGCTTGCATATCAAGTTCTCACGCAGCTCATCCTTAACGCCGCGCATATGCTGAAATTTGTCTGAGGCACGAAGACTGCCGAGAGTGTGGGGAAGACCGGAAGGAGAAGTCATGCTTGGGTCCTACCCGGATTGTATCAGGGAAAAGAGGGACGGAGCCTGATTTTCACCACAAGCAACTGAATACCAACCACCCATCGTCCCGCGAAATCAGTCTCCGTCCCTTTTTTCCAGACGCTGCAAACCGGATGTTTTACCGCAAGCAACTCAATACCAATTTTCCGGACGCGGCAACCCATACCGCAGACAATCCCGCTCCAAAAACTCCTCCCACGAGTCAAACACCACAGCGTGAATCCCCGCAGCCCGCGCCCCCTCCACGTTTTCCGGGCGATCGTCCAGGAATAACGCCTCCGCAGGCTCCACCCCCAGCCCCTCTATCGCGTGCTGATAAATCGGAGCCTCCGGTTTGATGAAACCCAACTCGTAAGAGAACGTCACTTGGTCGAAGTGCTCCAGAAAGCCCAGCTTCGCTGCGCAGCCTCTCCCCCAGCGTCCGCGGAAGATTTGAAAGTATGCCAGTACGCAGCCCCGCCGCCCGCAGATCCCGCGCCCAACTCAGCACGCGATCGTCAAAGCGTCCCCAGAAGTCGACTTCGCGCCGCATCATCTCCGCAATCAGCGCCTCATCGAATACGCGCCCGCTAGACTCCGCAATGTCCTGCCAGTAAGCTCGCGCATCCATCCCGCGATCGTACTCCCGCCGCTTGCGCCAGAAAGCCTGCACGAAGTCCTCGACCGTGAATCCGCACAACTCCGCCGCGTCGCTCAATTGCTGTTCGCGTAGGCGGCCGGCAGATCACGTTGCCGTAATCAAAAATGACCGCACGCAACTTCATCCGCGACTGCCGTGTGCTCCCTGCGCCCCGTCCGGAGCCTGCGCCTCGCGCTTACTGCGAATTTCCCGGACAGCGTAAATACGCCGCCCCTGGCTCTCGTAATAAGTCCGAGTGAGGACCTCGCCCAGCAGGCCCGTGCAGAACAGAATCACACCCGTGATCAGCGCCAGTGCCCCCGCCACCATCAAGGGCCCGTGCTGCTCGATCAGATCGCCGCCTGTCAAGAGCTTTTTGCCAGCCAGGAATGTAAGGACCCCGCCGCCCACACTGGCACTCACTAAGCCCCATTTGCCGAAGAAATGCATCGGCCGCGTGAAATATTTCAGCAGGAACCAGATCGTGAAGATGTCGAACATCACGCGGAACGTCCGGCTCAGCCCGTAATGCGAGCCCCCCGCCGGCCGCGGAATGTTCTTGATCGGCACCTCCGCGATGCGAGCCCCATACAGCGACGCCAGCGCCGGAATAAAGCGGTGCAGTTCGCCGTACAAGTTAACGTCTTTAATGATCTCCGCGCGGTAAGCCTTGAAGGTAGTGCCGAAATCGCGCAGCTCCACGTGCGACAGCCTTGGCCATCAGCCAATTCGCAATGCGCGACGGAATTTTGCGCGTCATCGCGTTATCCACGCGATTCTTGCGCCAGCCGCTGGCGATGTCGTAGCCCTCGTCGATTTTATCGAGCAGCGCGGGAATGTCCTCCGGCGCATGCTGCAAATCGCCGTCGAGCGAAATGATCACGCTGCCCTGCGCTTCGTCGAACCCCGCAGCCAGCGCCGCCGTTTGTCCGAAGTTGCGCCGCAGCCGAATCACTTTCAGGCGGCCGTCTGTCTCCACCAGATTCGCCAGCAGATCGAAGCTGCGATCCGTCGAAGCGTCGTCGACAAAAATAATCTCGTAAGGTTTCCGCAGCTTCTCCAGCACCAGCGTCAGCCGGTCGTAAAGCGGCAGGATCGACGGCTCCTCGTTATGTATCGGAATGACGATGGATAGCTGCACTTCGCTCCAGTCTACCAGCCCATCCGCCGCCGTGTCGCCACGATCTGCGCCACGTGATGCCGGCAATGCCACCCGTACCCCGCCACCATACTCTTCAACTTCAGCGCGCCGATTTCAGGATGCAAGATCGAACGCTCGAAGTCCGCGTTCGTCATATCGTCCAACATGAGAGACCAGCGCCGGTGCAGAGCGTCCACCATATCGAGCGAAATCGCGATCGGCGCCGTACGCGCCTCCGGAATCTCCGCCCACAACTTCTCATCGTACGGCTTAATAGTGGGCCGGTCCTCGGTCAACGCCAGCTTAAAGCGCACGTAGCTGTTCATATGGCTGTCCGGAATGTGATGCACGATCTGCCGGATCGTCCAGCCGCCCTCACGATAAGGAATGTCGAGATGTTCGGGCGCCAGCCCCGCCACCGCCGCACGCAACTTCGCCGGCAATTCGGCGATGTCGCGAACATGCCGCCGCCTCTCCTCGGTAGCTCACCTCCGCCGGCCATTCGCAGGGGCCGACGGGATAGCGCAGTTCGTCAATCATGTCCCGAGTCCTTTCGGCGCGGGTCTTTCCCCGGCAGATTTTCCGGATTTTCATGCACTCTAGCACGAAACGCCGCCTTCAATCCCGCCGCCAGCGAAACCGTAGTATCGCCATACTTCTCGCGAAGCTTATCCACCGCCTCCAACGTTTTCCGCCAGCGCTCGGTCTTCGCTTCGTCGAGCAAACTGGTTTGCCCCTCGCCGCTCTCGAGCGACTGCGCGTAGACCCCTAGCAGCCGGATAGGCTTCCCTGTCCAGTTCTTGCGAAACAAATCGCGCACCGCCGCCGCGAATTCCGTATCGATCTGCGTCGCATGATCCAGCGTCCGCGCGCGCGTGAACGTGGAGAAATCCGAGTAGCGCAACTTCACCTGCACCGTCCGCGCGTGCAAATGATGATCGCGCAGCCGTCGCGACACCATCTCGGAGAGCCGCACCAGCATGGCATCGAGCGCCGTAGCGTCCGCCGTATCCACCGAAAAAGTATGCTCGTGACTGATGGATTTGGGATCGTCGCCCTCCCCAATCTCGCCGTCGAACCAGCCGCCTGCATCTTCGCCCCGCGCCTTGCCAGCCAGCGCCAACCCCCATTTCCCAAACCGTTCTTCCAGGAACGATTGCTCCAGCCGCGCCAGATCGCCGATCTTGCGGATGCCGCATTCGTGCAAATGCCGCTCCGTGACCTTGCCAACACCCGGGATCTTGCGCACATCCAGCGGAGCCAAAAAGCGCGCCTCATTCCCCGGCGGAATCCACAAAATCCCGTGGGGCTTCGCTTGATCCGAAGCAATTTTAGCGACCAAGCGCGACGACGCCGCGCCAATCGAGCAATTTAGGTCCGTCGCGCTCGCGCACGGCATTGTGCAGCGCATGCGCCGCAGCCAGCGGAGGCCCCAAGCAGCCGTTCCGTGCCCGTCAGATCCAGATAAGCTTCATCGATCGACGCCATCTCGACACGAGGCGAAAACTTTTGTAGCACCTCATAAACTTTGCCCGAGTACTCAACGTAGCGCTCGCGATGTCCCTCGACGAAAATCGCCTGCGGACACAATTTGTAAGCAGTCCGCAGCGGCATTGCCGAATGCACCCCGAACTTGCGCGCCGCATAAGACGCCGCCGACACCACGCCGCGCTCGTTGGATTTCCCGCCCACCACCACTGGCTTGCCCTTGAGGGACGGGTCGAACAACTCTTCCACCGAGACGAAGAACGCGTCCATGTCGAGGTGGAAATAACTTCTCATGGCCTTCGAGCCAGCAGCACCCGCGGTATCCCCGCCAGGTCGTTTATGACTTCAACGCCGTCCCAACCCGCGCACATTTCGCGCACAGCGGTAGCGTCGCCGAGTTCCATCATAAGCCACCCGCCCGCCCGCAGCAGCCGCATCGCCTCGGGAACCAGCCGCCGGTAAACCGCAAGCCCATCCTCGCCGCCAAATAACGCCAGCCCCGGCTCGTGATCCCGGACTTCAGCCTGAAGCGCAGCCCGATCGCGCCCAGCAATGTAAGGAGGATTCGATACCACCAGATCGAACGATCCATCAGCGACGGCAGCGCCTAGATCGCAAGCAACGAAATCAACTCGCGCCCCCAAAGCCTGTGCGTTCTGCCGCGCGACCCGCTAGAGCAGCCAGCGACACATCGCTAGCCGTCACCCGCGCCTTAGTCTCGATCGCCAGCGTCACCGCAATCGCGCCCGATCCCGTGCCGATGTCCAAGATGCTTTCGGCGCCGCGCCCCAACGCCGACTCGACAAGGTGCTCCGTCTCAGGGCGGGGGATCAGCACGTCCCGTGTCACCCGAAACTCGCGCCCGTAAAACTCCTGGCGCCCAGTGATGTATTGAGTAGGTTCACCCTTAATCCGCTGGTGCAAATAGCGCCCGTAGTGGATCCACCAGACCTCGATCAGCTCATCGTCGCCGTGCGCATACAGCCAGGCCCGATCGTGACCCGTAGCCCGCATCAGCAGCACTTCTGCCGTCAGACGCGGTTCACCAACATGAGCTTGTTCGAGAAGTTGCCGGCCTTGCAGAAGCGCCGTACGGACAGTCATGGTCGGTTGCCAGCCGGTAGCCGGCTGAAGCTAAGCGGCCTGCTCCGCGCCCTGCTCTTTGAGCTTTTCCGCCTGGAAGTGCGTGGTGAGCGCCTCGACGAACGGCTCCAGCTTGCCCTCCATCACCTGATCCAGTTGATGCAGCGTGAACCCAATGCGGTGATCCGTAACCCGGTTCTGCGGAAAATTATAGGTGCGGATCTTCTCGCTGCGGTCCCCCGACCCCACCATGCTGCGCCGCTCCGCGCCGATCTTTTCATGCTGCTTCTCGAGTTCCATCTCGTAGAGCCGCGAGCGCAGCACGCGCATCGCCTGCGCGCGATTCTTGATTTGCGATTTCTCGTCCTGGCAGGAAACAATCGTGCCCGTCGGTAAATGCGTGAGCCGCACCGCGGACTTAGTCGTATTCACACTCTGTCCGCCCGGCCCCGAAGAACAAAACGTGTCGATCCGAATGTCCTTCGCCTCCACACTGATTTCCACTTCGTCGGCCTCGGGCAGCACCGCCACCGTAACCGCCGACGTATGCACTCGCCCCTGCGTCTCTGTCGCCGGCACACGCTGTACCCGATGCACACCCGCCTCGTATTTCATCTGGCTGTACACCTTATTCCCGCTAATCAGCGCCGTGACTTCCTTCAACCCGCCTACGGCCGATTCGCTGGTCGACGTCACTTCCACCTTCCACCCGCGCGTCTCCGCAAAACGCGAATACATGCGGAAAATCTCATCCGCGAATAGCGTAGCTTCATCCCCGCCCGTGCCAGCGCGGATTTCCAGCACCACGTCTTTCTCGTCCAACGGATCTTTCGGCAGCAGCAGAACCTTCAGGTCGTCTTCGATGCGCGCGATCTCCGGCTCCAGCCGCGCCACTTCCTCTTCCGCCATGCCGCGCAATTCAGGATCGGATTCCGTCAGCATCGGCCGAGCCTCCGCCAGATTCCGCGACGCCGTTTTCCAGTCCCGGTACTTGGCCACGATCTCCGCCAGTTCGTTATGCGCCTTGCTCACCTTGCGGTACTGCACGGAATCGCTGATCACCGCCGGGTCCGCCATCTGCCGGTTGAGATCGTCGAACTTGCGCTCGATGTCGTCGAGTTTTTGCTGATATTGCATTACGCGATAACCAATTCGCCGCCCTGCTTGGCTTCGAGCGCCATGGCGCCTTCCAGAGCGTGAATCGCCACACCCACTTCCGTATCGTCCGGAGGCTGCGTCGTAATCCGCTGCAGCCACAACCCGGGCGCGGTCAGCAGTCCCATCACAGTGCCCTGGCGCTTGGCCGCGAAGCGGATCAGCTCATAGCTCAATCCCGTGATCACCGGCAGCAGTGCAATGCGTCCCAGAAACTTCGCCGTGAAAGTGTCGAACGGCAGCAGCGCGTAAACGATCATCGAGATCACCATCACCACCAGCAGAAAGCTAGTGCCGCAGCGCGGATGAAAGGTTATGAACCTCTGCGCGTTGTCCACGCTCAGCGGCTTGCGCGATTCGAAGTTAAACACCACCTTGTGTTCCGCGCCATGATATTCAAACACCCGCCGGATCTCTTTCATGCGCGAAATTAAGAACAGGAACGCCAGGAAAATCACCATGCGGATCACGCCATCCGTCATATTGGTCGCAAAGCGCCCGGAGAGCCCCGGCACCGCATGTCCCAACTGAGTCGCCAATAACAGCGGCACGAACTTATACAGGAAGATGAAAAAGCAAAGAGAGAACACCAGGTTCGCCGTCATCAGCCATGACGAAACTTCGATTTTCTGCCCGTCTTTCACCGTGCCGTCATCCAGCGCCGCGTTGGCTGAAAACTTGAGCGCCCGATAGCCCAGCGTCATCGCCTGTCCCAGCATCCCCAGCCCCCGCAGCACCGGCAGCTTGAACCAAGGATATTTTTCTGAGACCCGCTCGATCGCCTGTTCCTCAGTGACGATCTCTCCCGAAGGCTTCCGCACCGCCACGCAATAGCTATGCGGAGCGCGCATCATCACGCCCTCCATCACAGCCTGCCCGCCAACCAGCGTTTCTTCACCGCTCTCTAACACCGGCATCAGCTGCAAGTGCGCGGACATCCGAAGGAATCGGGCAATAGTCATGGGGTCCCCAAACATATTATACCGTGAGCGTCTTGTTAGGCCTGCCCGTCCGCTACTTGCCCGGGCGCCTGCCGTAGAACCGGCTGACGCCCGGGCTGGCCGTTGGATTTTTACGATCCCAACAAGATCGTCTGCTCCCGCAATCGCTCGAGCTTGTCCTGGGTATTAGCCATGTCCAAATGCAGGTCGACCGTTTGCTTCACTTGCCCGGACCGTACCTCGATCCCGCGCAGATGATTTACATACTCCTTGTCCCACAGCGGCCTTTCGCGATCGTTCAGATGCTCGA
This sequence comes from Bryobacterales bacterium, assembly GCA_963745995.1. Taxonomy (GTDB): domain Bacteria; phylum Acidobacteriota; class Terriglobia; order Bryobacterales; family Bryobacteraceae; genus Palsa-187. Next base: position 113,914 of record CAVUZF010000002.1, on the reverse strand, counting down.
TGGCCGACTCCGTGTGTTCCGCGAGAATCAAAGCGGAGGGCATCACGGAGTTGATGGCCTGCTGCTGCCAGGGCGTCGTTACGTGGCGGATCGCCTGCAGCCGCTCGAGATGTTTGCCCATCGTGTTGATGTGATCTTTCACCACGTTCACCTGGTTAATATGACTGTCCCAACTCAGGCTCCCGCGCGTGAACGAATGCAGAACGCCCGCCTCGCGGCTCAACAAGGTTGCAGTGGACCGTACCTCCTTCAGAAGCTGGGAAGCTTCCTCCTGGAAGTTCCAATCGTCCGCCTGGCACGTCGCCACGCGGGGTGCGCCTTCTCGCGGAGCCGCCGATAGCGATCCCATCGCCATCACGCCGGCCGTAATCAAACACACAATTCTAGTTACATTTACCGATTTCATTTTGAATCTCCTTAAGACTGAACTTGAATGGAAAACAATTACACGCGGACCCGCTCGAAAGCGCGCCCGAAGCAAATTCTAAACGGCAGAGTCTTAAGAGAGGGGCGGCGCGCGCGGTTGCGCCGAGCAGCGTCGCAATGAACCGCTGGCGGTTGGTGTTTCACAAATTGCCGCCGCCGCAAAACGGAGGCGCCGCGAAAACGACGGAAGGGAATGATCGGCGAATACGCTGCGGGCCGGACGCCGCGTCTTCACCAGCGTGAAGTCCGAGCGAGTGACCGCCAAACGATGCGCGCTAAATACCTGAGAACGCAGCGCGGAGCTGTCGAGGCGCAGTGCTTGCGGGGCGAGCGCGCCAATATGGGTGCCGGCGAACGCGAAGAGGAGGAACGTCGCGGTGCCCACAACAACCTTCGAGTTTTTCGACAGCTTCCGCATTCTTATCCGTGTAGACGCCGCCGCCCCGCAAAAGGTTTGAGGAAAATGAAAGAAATTTTAATCTATGCTGGCAATACCATCGATCTCGCCCGACAAATCCGTCGCTAGGGCCGCTTCCACCCCGTCCCCATATTTCGCAATCGCGGAATTTGGCGTATACTGCCGTAAAGCGAAAATGGAAATTCCGTCACACCTTTAAATCATGTAAATCCCGGGAGATCTTCGATGCCTTGGACCTATTATTCAGATGATCGAGGCCGTAAGTGGCGAATCAACCAGCTTGGCATGTGGCTTTTAGTCCGGCAGCACGTTTATAACGTCGCCCTTCGCCGCCGGAGCCACATCAAGCGTGTCCATCGAACGTTTGGCCCTGACGAAGTTTCCGTGGAAACGGATTTCCAGGGTATTGCCGCCGAGCGGGATCGGCTGAGCGCCCCTCTCTATACCCAGTTGGAGCAGCAATCGATAAAAGATGGCGCTCAGACTCTGGCCCGCTTGACTGAGTTGCGGCAGCAGACGGAACGGTCCGTCGAGGAAGTGAGGCGTCTGCAACACACCGCTTCCGCCGAGTTGCGCCAGAATATCGACCGATCTGTTAACCGCGGCGAAATCGGCCTCGCGGTCTCGAAAGGCGCACTTGCATTTTCGTCGACCACCCTCATCATCGGGTCGTCGCTCATTACCGGAGGAGCAGCAGTCGGACTCCTGGGCGGCGGCTCGGTGCTCAAAGGCGTCGCGAGGTTGGAAGAGTCAGGCAATGTCGGCTCCGCGATCTTAACTGCCACAGGCTCTTTCGTGGTAGGCGTTCTGCCTTTGACTCTAGGAGAGGTGAAAATCGGGGGCAGCATCATGCATGAATATGGCGGAAAAGCGCTCAAGTTAGGCGAACGCGCCGTGCTGGTTTTGGTCGGAGCCGGAGTCGACGCCCAGCTTCAGGCTTGTAACGCTCTGCTCGAAGGAAAGAGTGGCAAGGAGGCACTCAAGGCCGCAGCCTACCGCCTGGGCGTTGACCTCGTGACCGGAGGCATGGCCGCAAAACTCGACAAGTGGGCGCTCCCTGTGATTTCCCGCTTCGTATTAGACACTGCCCCAGCTCTGATTGGCGACGGTCTTGTTGACTATTTTTCTGAGGGCGAAAAAGAAAAAGGCGCAGGAGAAAAGAGAAGGCCGCCAGCCGTCTACGAGGCCATCCCCATCCGGCTCGGTCCCTCACCCGCCGCGAGCATGCCGACGCCGACCAAACCTGCGATTTGCGACGCCAATGCCGTTCTCAGTTCGGGTAGATGCAGTCCCGACGATTGGGTCCGCCAGATCGTACTGCAGCCCGCCTAGGCGTTTTGTTTACGTCCGTTCTAATCTACGCTGGCAATGCAGTCGATCTCGACCGAAACGTCCCGTGGCAGGCGCGCCGCCTCCACCGTGGCCCGCGCCGGCGCGTTGCTCGCGAAATAACGCCCGTAAACTTCGTTCATCTTCCCGAACTCTCCCATATCCTTTAAGTACACCGTGGTCTTGACCACGCGCTCGAGCGACGAACCCGCCGCCTCCAGCACACTCTTCAAGTTTTCCAGCACCCTCTCCGTCTGCGCCGCAATGTCGCCCGTGATGATCTGATTGGTCACCGGGTCCAGCGGAATCTGCCCGCTCAAAAACGCCCAGCCATTCGAGACCACCGCCTGTGAATAAGGACCAATCGCCTTCGGAGCCCGCTCTGTCGAAATAATGGTTTTCATAAGTTGTCCTTGAACCGCAATGTCCCTCTGAGTTCAGCGGCGTTTGCGATTTTCTCTCCCTCCAGAAATTCATCCAACTCGCGCGCAACGCGCAGCGGAGCCTGCGGATCCCAGAAATTCGCCGTCCCCACTTCCACCGCCGTCGCCCCCGCAATCAGATACTCGGCCGCATCCACCCCCGACGCGATCCCGCCAAGTCCGATGACAGGAACCTTCACCGCCTGCGCCGTCTCGTAAACCATGCGCAGCGCGATCGGCTTAATCGCCGGCCCCGATAGCCCGCCAAAGCCATTCCCCAACCGCGGCCGCCGCGTGCGCGCGTCAATCGCCAGCGCCACGAATGTATTCACCAGCGACAGTGCATCCGCCCCCGCCTCCACCGCCGCCTGTGCCATCTCCTGAATCCGCGCGACATTGGGTGACAATTTCACCACTAGCGGCCGCCCGTTTCCCGAAGAAATCGCCGCCCGCGCCGCCCCAACCAGCTCGCTCAGCAATCCCGGATCGCTCGCAAACACCATCCCGCCATGCTTGGTATTGGGGCACGAAACATTCAATTCGTAACCCGCCACTCCCTCGGCGTCTTCGAGCACCCGCAGTACTTCCACGTAATCTTCCACTGCATAGCCGAACACATTGGCGAACACCGGCGTCGCAATCCTGCGCAACGCAGGCAGCTTTTCGCTGACAAAAGCCCGCACTCCGATGTTCTGCAAACCCACCGAATTCATCATCCCGGATTCGGTTTCAAACAGCCGCGGAGCCGTATTGCCCTCCATTGGCTCCCGCGACAACCCTTTAGTAATGATGCCGCCGAGCTGCCCCAGCTCCACCACCTCCGCCAGTTCCATGCCGTACGCAAAGGTGCCGGACGCCGCCAAAACCGGGGTCCTAAGAGGAATTCCGCACAACGAGGTCGCCAAGCGTGAGGACACTTTTGTACAGCATAGCAGCGCTTACAAGTCGAAGCAGGGATTAGGGTCCCCTACGAGGGAACCCTAGCGGTACTAAGGTGTATCTCCGATAGTGCTTAGGCGGGGAAAAGGGCACCATGAATATGTGGGCGAGTCCAAGCCGGCCAATTTCCGTTCGCTGTCGTCCAAGTTCTCGCGCTTCATCGTTTTGCTGTTCGTGTGGATGGTGATGCTGATCATTCTGTGGGATGTGCGCCGCCACACATTCGACGTTCTGCAAGCCGTGTTGATGGTCTCCGTCGTGGTGTTCATCGGGGCATTGATTTCCCGGTTCACGATGCGAGCTTTAGGACGTCCGCTCTCGCTTTTACAGCAAGGTATCACGTCCGTCCGCGAAGGCAAATTCGAACCCATCCAGGTCAGTTCCACCAACGACGAAATCGAATATCTGGGCGAAAGCTTCAACCAGATGATCGCGGAAATCAACGCCTCGCAAAAAGAGATCCGCCAGCACCGCGATCTGCTCGAAGAACGCATCCGCCAGCGCACCGAAGATCTCGAAAAAGCCATGCGTACCGCGCTCGCCGCCAGCCAGGCCAAAAGCGAATTCCTGGCCAACATGTCGCACGAGCTGCGCACGCCCATGAACGGACTCCTGGGCATGCTCGAAGTGGTTCTCGACAGTCCTCTCAATAACGACCAGCGCGACGAGCTCGAAATCGCCCAGCGCTCCGCCTACGCGCTGTTAGCCTTGCTGAACGATATTCTCGATCTCTCCAAGATCGAAGCTGGCAAGATGATGATCGAGAACATTCCCTACGACGTGCGCACGGTTCTCGACGATTGCGTCAAATCCTTCCACGCCCGCGCCGTACAAAAGAAAATCGCCCTGCATTTCGAAGTCGATCCGCAGGCTCCCGCCAAGATCGTTGGAGACCCGCTACGCGTCCGCCAGATCGCCGCAAACCTGCTCTCTAACGCCCTCAAGTTCACGGAGAAGGGTTGGGTCTGCCTGCGCCTGTCCGGAATCGAGTCCGGGACTGGTCCAGCTCAGATGTGCATCGCCGTCAGCGATACCGGCGCCGGAATCGAAGCCGACAAGCTCACCGCCATCTTCGAAAAGTTCACGCAAGCCGACGGCAGCATCACGCGCAAATACGGCGGCACCGGATTGGGTCTCGCCATCACGAAACGCCTGGTCGAAATGCAAGGGGGGCAAGTGGTAGTCGAAAGCAAAGTAGGCAAGGGCAGCACTTTCACTCTCACCCTTCCGTGGGAACCCGTGATCGAAGTCGCCGCGCCGGATTCCGCTCCCAGCGCCGCCCAGCAACCAGCCGAAGTGGTGCCCGCCCAAACGCGCGTGCTCCTGGTCGAAGACAACCTGGTCAACCAAAAAGTGGTGCTGGCGATTCTGCGCAAGAAGGGCTTCCAGATCGACGTTTCAAACGACGGCCGCGAGGCGCTTTCGAAACTGGAAGCCGCCATCGACCCCTATGACATCGTCCTGATGGACGTGCAGATGCCCGTACTTGACGGTCTTGAAACCACCCGCATCATTCGCAAGAATCAGCGTTGGGACCGTCTCCCCATCGTCGCCATGACGGCCCACGCCATGAACGGTGACCGCGAGCGCTGCCTGCAGGCGGGGATGAACTCCTACGTGTCGAAACCAGTGCAGCCCGCACACCTGGTGTCTGTGATTGAGAAGCTCTTGCAAGAATGGGCCGCCGCTCCTCAGCCGCCCGCGCCGGTCACCGAACGCTTGGTGCACGAACACTCCGACATGGCCAACGATCTCCTCGAGTTGTTCTTGCAACTAGCGCCGGAGCGCCTGCAGCAAATGGAAACCGCCGCCAGCCAGTGCGATGGAAGCACGCTCGCCGCCGAAGCCCGCAAAATCGCCGACGCCGCCGGCCAGTTCGCTTCCCGCGCCGTAGCCGACTGCGCGCAGCGCGTAGAACTCGCCGCCGCCAGCCGCAACTTCGCTAAAGCTGCCGAGGAATTGGCCACGCTCCGTCGCGAGATCCAGGAATTGGCGCCGCTCGCCGCCTAATCAAAACACGCGCCGCTTCAAACGGTCCACCGTAAACTTCGCCGTATCGGCCACCGCCATCACGGTCATCACCCCCGCTTGCACCGGATCGGTAACCACAAGATCGGCCGCCTCCGGCACGCTCCCTGCCATATTGAGGCTCACCACTAGCAACCCCAGCGCCCGCACTTCCCGCACCGCGTGTTCAATGTCGCCGCCCATCAACGATCCCGCCATCACAATCGCCTTCACCCGCGGCAACCGTCCTGCCGCGCGCACGGCAGCGGCTAACGGCTCCTCGCCCACCAGCGGAATGGTATCGATCGAAATATGCTCCCCGCGAATGTTGTGCCGGTCCGCTTCGAGAATCGCCCCCAGCGCCACTTGCCCCACCTGCGCCCCGCCGCCCACGATGATGATGCGCTTCCCATAGATTTTTTCCATGGTCGCCACCTGCGTCGCCTGCCGCACCATCGGAAGCTTCCGCAGTTCCTCCACCATCGCCCCCGCATCGCCCGGCGCCTCGATCTCAAAATAGACGTGATCGATTTTCGTATCGCCGCCCTCAATGATCTCGACGCTAGTGATGTTCCCCTGATGCCGCGCAATCACGCCCGTAGTGGCATGCAGAATCCCCGGCCCCGTATCGCACAAAATTTCGATCCCGATTTTCCCAATAGCCACTCACTCCACCTCGTATTTCTTGAGCAGTCCATCCCAAAAGCCGCGGGCCTTGAGTAAAATCTCAGCCATCTCGCGCACCGCCCCCGCGCCGCCGCCCGCCGTAGTTATATGATGCGCGCGCCGCTTCACCTCCACGCGTGCGTTGGCCGGAGCAAACGCGAGCCCCACCCGCCGCAGGATCGGAACGTCCGTCAAATCATCCCCCGCGTAAGCGACCTCGCTCAGATCCAGCCCGCTCTTCTTCATGATCTCCTCGAGAATCGGCACCTTCTCGATATGCCCCTGATAGATATAAGTCATCCCCACCTGCGCTGCCCGCACATCCAGCGCCTTCGACACCCGCCCGCTGATCACGCCCGTTTGGATGCCGTTCCACGCCAACCATTGCAGCGCGATCCCGTCCTGCGCGTTGAAGCCCTTGGTCTCGATATACTCGCCCTCCGGCCCCGGAATGTTGTAGAGCAGCCCGTCCGTCAATACCCCATCGACATCCATCAGCAGCAGACGAATTTTCGCCGCACGTTCCTGAATCTGAGGATCCATCATTTAAGCAGCCGCCACTACAATAGGGAAAGAGTTCGCCGTGCTGGAGCAGGTTAGAAAAACCATTACTCGTTATAACATGCTGCCCCGCGCGAGCCGCGTTGCCGTAGCCGTTTCCGGAGGCCCCGATTCCGTCTGCCTTCTGCACGCCCTCGTCGACCTCGCACCCTCGCTACAAATCACTCTATCCGTCGCGCACCTAAACCACCACCTCCGCGGCGCCGAGTCCGACGAAGACGAACATTTTGTAGCCCGCCTAGCCGCCACTCTCAACCTCCCCTTCCACCGCGCCGCCGCGAACCTCCCCGCCGTTGAGAATTTAGAACAAGCCGCTCGCAACGCCCGCCGCGCCTTCTTCGCCCAACTACCCGCCGATCGCATCGCCCTAGGCCACACCCGTGACGACCAAGCCGAAACCGTTCTGTTCCGCCTGCTCCGCGGCTCCGGCCTGCGCGGCCTGGCCGGCATTCACCCCGTCACCGCCGCCGGCTACATCCGCCCCCTGATCGACACCACCCGCACCGAAGTCCTCGACTTCCTCCGTGCCCGCAATATCCCGTATCGCGAAGACTCCAGCAACCGCGACCCCCGCTTCGCCCGCAACCGCATCCGCGCCTCGCTCCTCCCCCAACTCGCCCGCGATTGGAACCCGCGTATCGCCGAATCCCTGGCGCACCTCGCCCACCTCGCCCACGACGAAGAACTCTGGTGGCAGACCCACCTCAATGAAATCGCCCCCACCATCCTCCACGAACGCGCCGGCGGCATCGAAATTCAATCGTCCGCCCTAGCGCAACTCCCGCCCGCCGTCGCCCGGCGCCTCCTCCGCCGCGCCATCACTCAAGTGAAAGGCGACCTCCGCAGCGTCGACTACGCCCACATCGAACGCATTCTAGAACTAGCCGGACACCCGGAAGGCGACGGCCGCCTGCGCCTCCCCGGACTCGACATCCGCCGCTCCTTCGATTGGATTCGTCTAGCCTCCGCCGCCCTCAGTCAAGATTTTGCCGCCACCCCGCTCACGATCCCCGGAGTCTACCCCGTCCCTCCCAACAGCGCACTCCATTTAGAAGTCGTATCGCACTCTTCAACCGCGCCAAAGGATGCTACGCTAAAAGCAGCCGAGTTAAGTCTGCGGCGACTCCCCCCTGTTTTGGAATTGCGGGGGTGGAAACCAGGTGATCACTACCGTCCGGAGGGGCAAACCCGAGATCAAAAGATCAAGGAAATGTTCCAAATGGAGCGCGTGCCCTCCTGGCTAAGGTCGTCCTGGCCGATTGTCAGTAGTGGAGACCAGATCGTATGGTCCAGAACGTTCGGAGCCGCCGCGGAGTTTGCCGCGAGCCGCGAATCCGGCCCGGTGTTGCGGGTTTGGGAGGGAGAGCCGCCGAACAGTTGAACCTTTTGGGGCGGTAATCTCGTCTGTACAGTAGAAGGAACTTGTTTCCGGGACCTTTTGGGGAGAACGCATGAATTCGAGCGTGAGAAATTTAGTTTTATGGGTTGTGGTGCTGGGGCTCGTGGGCTTGGTCTTTGCCGTGATCAAGAACACCAAGCCGACCGGCGCACACCCCGACTTTTCGGTTTTGGTCCGCGACGTCAAGGACGGCAAGGTCGAAAAGATCACGCTCAATAGCGTGACCGGCGACGTCCATGGCAAATACAAGAACGGCGATGAGTTCACCTCCACCGTTCCCCACACCTATAACGACTTCACCACCCTGCTGATCGACAAAGGCGTCACCATTAACGTCGAAAAAGATGCCGGCGGCAATTGGGTTTCGCTGCTGATGAACGCCATCCCCTTTGTGCTGCTGGTCGGCTTCTGGGTCTTCATGATGCGCCAGATGCAGAGCGGCGGCAACAAGGCTTTGAGCTTTGGCAAGTCCCGCGCCCGCCTCCACTCCTCGCAGCAGAAGAAGGTTACGTTCAAAGACGTGGCCGGAGTCGAAGAAGCCAAAGAAGAGCTGCAAGAAATCATCGAATTCCTGCGTGAGCCGCAAAAGTTCCAGAAACTCGGCGGACGCATCCCCAAAGGCGTCCTGCTGGTCGGCTCCCCCGGCACCGGCAAGACCCTGCTCGCCCGCGCCATCGCCGGCGAAGCCAATGTCCCGTTCTTCTCCATCTCCGGTTCGGACTTCGTAGAAATGTTCGTCGGCGTCGGCGCCAGCCGCGTCCGCGACCTCTTTGAGCAAGGCAAGAAGAACGCCCCCTGCATCATCTTCATCGATGAAATCGACGCCGTCGGCCGCCATCGCGGAGCCGGCCTGGGCGGTGGGCACGACGAGCGTGAACAAACCCTTAACCAGTTGCTGGTCGAGATGGATGGCTTCGAATCCAACGAAGGCGTCATCCTCGTCGCCGCCACCAACCGCCCCGACGTTCTAGATCCCGCCCTGCTGCGCCCCGGCCGTTTCGACCGCCGCGTAGTCGTGGGCCGTCCCGACCTCAAAGGCCGCGAACAGATCCTCAAAGTTCACACCAAGAAAGTTCCCTTGGGCGACGACGTCAACCTCATGACCATCGCCCGCGGCACCCCCGGATTCGTCGGCGCGGACCTGGCCAACTTGGTCAACGAAGCCGCCCTGGTAGCCGCCCGCCAAAACCGTAAAGTAGTCATGCAGTTCGATTTCGAACTCGCCAAAGACAAAGTGATCATGGGCGTCGAACGCCGCAGCCTCATCCTCAGCGACGACGAGAAGAAGAACACCGCCTACCACGAGGCTGGGCACGCACTGGTGGCGGCTGTCACTCCCAACGCTGACCCGCTGCACAAAGTAACCATCATTCCGCGCGGCATGGCGTTAGGCTTGACCATGCAGTTGCCGCTCGACGACAAGCACAGCTATGACAAGGATTATCTCGAAGCGCAGATGGCCATCCTCATGGGAGGCCGCATCGCCGAAGAGATTTTCATGCACCACGTCACCACCGGCGCCGGCAACGACATCGAACGCGCCACCGACATGGCCCGCAAAATGGTGTGCGAGTGGGGCATGAGCGAGCTCGGCCCGCTCAGCTTCGGCAAGCGCGAAGAGCAGATCTTCCTGGGCCGTGAAATCGCCCAGCATCGCGATTACAGCGAAGCCACCGCCATCCGCATCGACGAGCAGGTGAAGAAGCTGGTGCAGGACGGCTACGACCGCGCCCGCAAAATTATCGAAGACAAAGCCGATGCCCTCGACCGCATCGCCCGCGCCTTGCTCGAGCGTGAAGTCCTTGACGGCAGCGAGGTCCGCCAGCTCATCGACGGCGAGACTCTCGATGCCATGCCCACTCCGCCGCCCCCCGGTCCCACCGGCGACGGCGCCCAGCAAGTAATCAAGCCGGAGCCGCCGCGGCGCCTCCCCGGCATGCTCGAAGGCGGCCCTCAGCCTGCATAGCACTGCGGCCTCGCGAGACAGTGATCCCAGCTTTCCCGGTCTATATCTTTGACCTCGACGGCACCCTGGTCGACTCCGAAGCCGACATCTGCGGTGCCGTCGAAGACGTTCTAGCCGCCCACGGCCGCACCGGCATCCCCCGCGCAGTTCTCCACCGCTACATCGGGCGCCATCTCATCGAAGAGTTCATGGATTTCGGCTTCTCACTCCCCGAAGCGGAGCAAATGCTCGTCAGGAATACCGCGCCATCTATCCCGCCCGCAAACACGCCTCGACCAGCGTCTATCCCGGAGTCGCCGCCGCTCTCTCCCGCCTGGGCGGACGAAAATCCACCGCCACTACCAAAGGCACTCCCACCACTCGTTTGGTCCTCGAACAGTTCGCCTTGATCCATCACTTCGATCACGTCCAAGGAACCGACGGTTTCCCAGCCAAACCCGAGCCCGACGTCTTGCTCCGCACCTTCGAAACCTTCAGCGTCCGCCCCGCTGACTGCCTCTTCATCGGAGATTCCGCCGCCGACATGGCAGCCGGCCGCCGCGCCGGCGTCGCCACCTGCGCAGTCACCTGGGGCTATGGCGAGCAAGAAGACCTCGCGCAACATGACCCCGATTTCTGGATCGACGCCCCCCACCAATTCCTGCCCGATTACTAGACCGCCGCCCCAAACAGCGCCCCCACGCCGGACGTAATCGCCATCGCCAGCGCTCCCCAAAAAGTCACTCGTGCCGCGCCCACTGCCACGCTAGCGCCTCCGATCTTCGCCGCCACCCCGCCCAGCAGCGCCAGAAAAAACAGCGAGGTGCCCGAGACCATATAAATCAATCCGCTCTCCGGACCGACTGCCGCAACCACCAGAGGCAGCCCTGCGCCGACCGCGAAACTAGCCGCCGACGCCAGCGCCGCCTGAATCGGCCGTGCCTTCTGCCGCGCCGTGATCCCCAATTCGTCGCGCGCATGCGCCTCCAGAGCGTCATGCGTCATCAATTGCTCCGCCACTTGCTTGGCCAGCGCCGGCTCCAGCCCTCGCGAAACGTAGATCGACGCCAGCTCTTTGTGTTCGCCTTTGTTGTCGGCCGCGAGTTCTTTGCGCTCCAGCTTGAGATCTGCTTCCTCGGTGTCAGCCTGCGAGTGCACCGACACATACTCGCCCGCCGCCATCGACATCGCTCCCGCCACCAGCCCCGCCACGCCTGCCACCACGATATTCGCGTGCGTCCCATGCGCCGCCGCCACGCCCAGCACCAGGCTCGCCGTCGAAAGGATCCCGTCGTTCGCGCCCAGGACCGCCGCGCGCAGCCATCCGGTATGTTGTGAGCGGTGATGTTCCCCTGGCATAATGCGCAATGAACCTGATCACGGTGAGCAACGGACGCTTTCGAGACAACGATTCCGTCTTCAAAATCGTCGGCGCTAATAACTACTATATGGGGTTCTCCACCCCCGCCATGCGCGCCGCCGTCATCGCCGCCGCCAAACGCATCGGACTCAATGTCCTGCGCTCCCCCGCGTTCCTCGACGCCCCCTGGCGCGGTGCGTATTTCCAATCCTGGAACCCCGCCACCAACCGCCCCGAAATCAACACCGCTGAAAACGGACTTCAGCGCCTCGATCGATTAATCGCCGACGCCGAACAAGCCGGCATCCGTCTCATTCTTCCCCTAGTCAACCACTGGCCAGATTTCGGCGGCATGGATCGCTACGTCTCCTGGTTCGGCTCTGCCTCACGCGACGATTTCTACCGCGACCCCAAAATTCGCGAAGTCTACAAATCCTACGCAAGCCAAATCCTCAACCGCGAAAACACCGTAACCGGCCGCCCGTATAAGGATGAGCCTTCAATCCTAGCCTGGGAGCTAGCAAATGAGCCCCGCTGCACTTCCGCCCCGCTTCTAGTCGAATGGGTACGAGAAATGAGCCGTTGGATCAAACAAAACGATCCCAATCATCTGCTCGCAGTAGGCGACGAAGGATATCTATCGAAGCAATTTCTCGCAATCCCCGAAATCGACTTCGGCACCTTCCACCTGTATCCTGAAGCCTCGAAACAACCGGATCCCCTCCGTTTTGGACTCCGCTCCATCAAGCAGCACCTGACCACCGGACGCAACGCCGGCAAGCCCATGCTCCTGGCAGAATACGGCATTACCTCCAAGACCGATCGCAATCGTATCTACAGCGCCTGGCTGCGCGCGATCGAAGAACAAGACGGCGCCGGCGATCTGGCCTGGATGCTCGCCTCCACCGACGACGAAACCAACGAGCCCTATCCCGACTACGACGGCTACACTTTCTATTCCGATGCCGATGTCCCCTCCATTTGCGAACACGTGATACGATTCCGGCATGCCCAGACGCCGTCGCGTGATGAAAACGCAAGTGATCGCGAATCTTCCTAACTCGGTCGAATTGACGAAGCGCAACAGCAAAAACTCCATGACCCTCGAAATCCGTACCGGCGATTTACTGCTAGGGACTCTAGTGATGGGCCGCGGCAGCGTCCAATGGTGGCCCGCCGGCAACAGCGTCCACGCGCTCAAGAAATCCTGGAAGAGTTTCGCCGCCATGCTTGACGAGCACATGTAAGACGCGTCCCCGAACTCCCGTGGGAATGTAGCCATCGTCGCGGGTCAACGTCGCCATCTTCACGCGCATGCCAGCAGCGCCGATGCCGCCGTTCGCTGTGATCAAAGAGCGGGCGTTTCAGAATTGGTTACGCCAGTCGCCAAGCGCGCGCGGCTTCCGTTTTCGATGGATTGACTTTAGGGCGGCGCAACGCGCGGTTGTCGGAACCGCCGATCCGTCGCCGTCCGGTCGACCGGATTCCCGAACGATTGCGACACCGGCTACACACTCCGCGCGGACCGCAGGCCAGACTTTTTCGCTCGTAGATGTCGGGCCAGTCGCGGGCGATCCGCGCGGCGATCGTCGCGCTGCGGGCTAGATTAGCGTCTTCCGCCGCGCCGCTGCTAGTGCTGCCAATCCCAACCCGGAAAGTAGGAGTAATCCTGAAGATGGTTCCGGCGTCACGATATAACTGAACGTGCCTGATTGGGTTTTAGACGGAGTAGTTAGGTCCAAATTAGTAAACAGGTCAGTGGAATTGTTACCGTCAGTGAAGGTCACGTTGAGCATGAAGGAGTCCCCGCTTTCGGTATACGCTATGGATGCACTGCCAAAGGCTGTACTGTTGGAAGGATCGAGGTGCAGACTTGAAACTGAGGCGCTACCTAACCCCGTTATGGAGAAGGCGCTCACATTCCAATCCGTTGGGCTGTTCATCGCCCCGACAGTAACCGATCCTGTGAAACCTATGGGAGGCATAATAACGGGTGATGTTTCGGTCGATGCCCCGACTATTGTCAACACTTCGCCAGTAAACACCGTAATGCTGCCAGCGCGAGCATAGTCAATAGGCATTAGAAACAATAACCCCGCGAGTAAAAAGAATGGCATCTTCATCGTCGAGTGCTCCTTATCCAAATGGTTGAGATTCCCGCTTTTGGCTCCTTGATTAGGAGAAATTATATTCCACGACCACCCTTCCGGCAAGCGTCCTGTCCGAGTAAATGTACTAGAAGTACGGGTACTGCAACCTTAATTCGGACCCGCGCATCCGCGAATCTTCCTAACTCGGTCGAATTGACGAAGCGCAACAGCAAAAACTCCATGACCCTCGAAATCCGTACCGGCGATTTACTGCTAGGGACTCTAGTGATGGGCCGCGGCAGCGTCCAATGGTGGCCCGCCGGCAACAGCGTCCACGCGCTCAAGAAATCCTGGAAAAGTTTCGCCGCCATGCTTGACGAACACATGTAAGTCGCGTCCCCGAACTCCCGCGTTCACGCCACATAGCATTTTCCTTCCGTTCCTCTCCTAACATCGCCGTAGTAACGTGTGCACGTGAGAGTCGGGTCCGCTTACTGGGTAGCCCGGCCGCGAGTGGTAGACGTCTCGAGCAACCCTGCCATCGCAAGTTCAGTGGGAGGTCGCCGAGTCACCGCAACTCGGCCCCCCTCGGTAACGGTCGTACGTGGCCGTGGATCACGGGATGTGGTCTCAGGGGTTAATGCCGGCTAAGGGCGCGCCCATTAGTATTTGTTGAGGAGAATGAAAAAGATCACGGTTGCATAGCAGCGAGTTGGGCGAGATCCAACCGCCCTGTATAAATCGCCATGCCCAACGCCGCATGGACGTCCATCGCCAGCAGTGCGCGAACGTCGTCCATGGTCGTGATGCCCCCCGCCGCCGTAATCTCGCGCGGTGTAGCCGCGCGCAGACGCCGGAACCAGTCGAGGTCCGTCCCCTGCATCATGCCCTCTTTGTCGACATAAGTGCACAAAAACCCGCTGCAGTAAGGCTCCAGCCGCGTAATCACTTCTTCCGCAGTGAAATCGGTCGATTCCTGCCAGCCCTTCACCACGATCTTCCCGTTCTTAGAATCGAGCGCAATGATAATCCGCTCCGCCCCCACCGCAGCCGCGATGTCTTCCATCACCGGCGTGAATGCCGCCGTCCCCACCACGATCCGGTGCGCCCCCTGCTCCAGCAACCGCCGCGCCCGCTCCGGTGTCCTTACTCCCCCACCAATCCGGCACTTCGCCCGCGAAGCCAGCAATTCCACTAAGGCCGAATTTTCCCCGCGACCCATCGCCGCGTCCAGATCGATCACCTGAATCTCCGGAAACGCCGCAAACTTCCGCAGCATCTCCAGCGGAGCATCGCCCTCCAGAGCTTTGTCCCGCCCCTGAACCAGTTGGACCACCTTGCCGTCCATCAAATCGATGCAAGGCAGAATCACCGCCGCACCTCGACTCCATGTTCCGCCAGAAAAGCTTTAAGATCGCCCACAGTATAAGTCCCGTAGTGAAAAATGGACGCCGCCAGCGCCGCGTCCGCGCCCTTCAGCACTTCTGCGAAATCTTCCGGTTTGCCCGCGCCCCCCGATGCGATCACCGGAATGTGCGTCGCATCACGCACCGCTGACGTCAGCGCGCAATCGAACCCCGTCTGCACGCCATCGGTATCCATTGAAGTCAGCAGAATTTCCCCCGCGCCCAGCGCCTCGCCGCGCGCAGCCCACTCGACGGCATCGATCCCTTCGTCAAAGCGTCCGCCCTTAGTGAAAACATTCCACCCGCCATCCGCGCGCCTGCGAGCATCGATCGCCAGCACCACGGCCTGAGCGCCAAACTCTTGCGACAGTTCACTAATCAGCTCCGGTCGATGTACCGCTGCCGTGTTGACGCTGACCTTGTCGGCCCCTGCATGCAAAATCTTTCGCGCGTCATCAACCGACCGAATCCCTCCGCCCACCGTCAGCGGAATGAACACCTCACGAGCCGTGCGTGCCACCACGTCGACCATAGTGTCGCGTCCATCGCTCGACGCCGTGATATCCAGGAACACCAATTCGTCGGCCCCTTGCTGGTTATAGCGCGCGGCCAATTCCACCGGATCGCCAGCGTCGCGCAGATTGACGAAGTTGACGCCTTTCACCACGCGCCCGCCAGTGACATCCAGACACGGAATGATTCTTTTTGCCAGCACCTAACTCTCCACGAAGTTCCGCACGATCTTCAGCCCCAAGTCGCCCGATTTCTCCGGATGAAACTGCACGCCGCAGACGTTGTCCTGCTCCAGCACCGCCGTATAGGGCAGGGAATACTCACAAATCGCCGCCGTCTGCGGGACCACCGGCGCATAGTAACTGTGCGCGAAATAGACGTAGGGCTTGTCCCCCGTATCGCGCAGCAGCATTGACTCGCGCACACGTTCCAGTTGATTCCAGCCCATATGCGGAATCCGCATATCGCCCTGAAAGCGCTTGACCTCGCCCGGATAGATCCCCAGACCACGTTCCTCGGGAGCTTCTTCACCGGACGTAAACAGCGCCTGCATCCCCAAACAAATGCCCAAGAAGGGAACGCCGGAGCGAATCGACTCCACCAACGCCCCGCGCACATCGAGCTCATCAAGCGCCCGCATCATCTGCCCAAAATGTCCCACCCCCGGCAGGATCAACTTGGTCGCCTTGCGAATGCCGGCCGCATCGCGGATCAATTCGTAGTCCGCCCCGATCGCCCCCAAAGTATTCTGCACCGACCGCAAATTTCCGGCCCCGTAGTCGAAAATCGAAATCACAACAACCCCTTGGTCGACGGCAACTGATCCTTCAAGCGCACATCCGTCGAACACGCATAGCGCATCGCCCGCGCAAAACACTTGAAGATCGCTTCAATTTTGTGGTGGTTCGAACGGCCATAGAGAACCTTCGCGTGCAGATTCGCCCCCGCGTGATTCACGAACCCGCCGAAGAAGTCTTCCACAAGTTCAGTCTGCAGATCGCCCACTAGCCGCACGCGCACTCGATCCTGGTACACCAGCGCCGGCCGCCCGCCCAAGTCGACCGCCACCACGGCCAATGTTTCATCCATGGGCAATACGAAGTAACCCGCGCGGTTGATCCCTTTGCGGTCCCCTAGCGCTTTTGCAAACAATTGCCCCAACGCAATGCCGACGTCTTCGACAGTATGGTGCTGATCGACGTCTAGATCCCCGGTGGCCTTGAGCTTCAAATCAAACCCGCCGTGCTTTGCGAACAACTCCAGCATGTGATCGAAAAAGCGGATGCCCGTCGAGACCTGATATGTGCCCTGGCCATCGATCACCAGGCTGCAGCGGAGTTGCGTTTCCTTGGTGACGCGCTCGACCGACGCTTTGCGGGTTTTCATAGCGCTCCCTCAATCTCATTGACGTTTTCGAGAATCGCCACAGCGTTCTCCTGTTGAAACAGGCGGATCAATTCGTCGCGCTTCGTGTGCGTGTGGGCGGCAATTCCGACAAACGGCACTGCGGCCGCGCGCGCGCAGCGCGCATCGTCGACAGTATCACCGACATACCAGAGTTTGTGTCCCGGTTTCCGTTGCCGAATCGCGAGTAAACCCTCCGGCGCGGGCTTGGCAGCACTTACATCATCGGCGCAAACCATCGGATCGAACTTCACACACGGCGCGAAGCGCCGCAGCGTAATATCGGCTTCGTACCGCAGGCGGCCCGTGAAGAGCGCGAGCCCGTGGCTCTTTCCTAGACGTTCGAGCAATCCCGCCTTGGGGAACCAACTCTCGCGTGTGACCAGACCATTGCCGTCCTCGCCCAAAAAGAACTCGTTGAATTTCTCGATCACGGTGTCATAATCGATCTGCGTGCCGAAGTCCGCCGCGATTTTCTGCGACAGCGCCCAGTCGTTGTTCCAGCCGCCTTGGTTCTTATAATCCTGAATGGCGTCGCGCGTAACCGTTTTCCCAGTAAAATACCGGACCGTCTGCACGATGGATTCCCGATACGACTCGGTCACTTCCGCCAGAACACCGTCCATGTCGAAGACGATTAGCGAGTCCACAGTGCCTCCAATTCGCCAAGGAAGCGTTCGATCTGCGCGCGGTTGCCGATAGTGACTCTCACGCAGCCGGGAATTTCGTAGCTGCGGTCGCGGATGAGCACGCCGCAGTCGCGCAGCGCGTCGCGAATTGGAATCGCGCGATCCCCAGCCCGAAACAGCACGAAATTCGCCTGGCTGGGATAGAACAGAATCCCCAGCTTGCGCAATCCTTCGTACACCATCTCGCGCGCCGCCAAGACCTCTTTTACGTAATTCGCAATATACTCCCGATCCTGGATCGCCGCGCGGGCCGCGAGTGCCGCCAGCATGTTCACGCTGTAAGGGGACTGCGCCTTATGCATCCAGCGAACATTTTCGACGCTTGAGAACAGGCATCCGCAGCGCATCGCCGCCATTCCGAAAACCTTCGAAAATGTCCGGCTGACGAATAGATTCGGGTATTGGCGAAGCAAGGGCAGAGCAGTGACGCCGCAGAATTCGAAGTAGGCTTCATCGATCAAAACGGCGGCGTGGGGCGCGGCGTCGAGAATGCGGCGGATGGCGTCCACATTGATGCCGGTGCCCGTAGGATTGTTAGGATTCGCAATCAGAATCGCCCGCGTGGTGGGCCGTATCGCGGCGATGAACTCATCGAGCGGAAACGACAGATCTTCCGGTGCGTAATCGATCTCGCGGACGCTCGCGCCGGCTAGCTCAGCATAGAAGCGATACATCGCGTACGAGGGTTTCAGCAGCAGAACGTCGTCGCCGTCATCGACGAAAGTGTTGATCAGAACTTGAATGGCTTCGTCGGTGCCGTTCGAGAGCAGCAACTCGCCGGGCGCGACCGCGAAGTAGGCGGCGAGCTCGCGCATGGCGTCGACGTATTCCGGGATACACCGTTAACGCGTCCGCAGTCAGCTTTTCCTTCAGGTATTCGATCACCTTCGGCGAGCAGCCGACGGTGTTTTCGTTGAAGTCGAGGCGCAGTTTTCCTTCGCGTCCGCCGGTGGGCGGATGATACGGCGCCATCTTCTGGACCGCGGGGCGCGGCGTGAGTCCTTTACTCACCGCGCACCTCGGCGGAACGGGCGTGGGCTTCGAGGCCCTCGGCGCGGGCCAGCGCGGCGATGGCGGGCGTCAATTTCGCCAGACCCTCGCGACTAAGTTCTTGCACGGCGATCACCTTGACGAAGTCCGCGGCGGAGAGTCCGCCGCGCTGGCGGGCGGCTCCGGAAGTCGGCAACACGTGATTGGGGCCGGAGGCGTAATCGCCGGCGGATTCGGGACTCGCCGCGCCTACGAACACCGCTCCGGCGTGGCGGATCTTCGCGAGCAGGCTGCCATCGTGCAACGCGAGATGTTCGGGCGCAAGAGCGTTGGACATTTCGACGGCTTGGTCCAAGGTGTCGAGCACGACGATGGCGCCGTTCGCCTCGATGGATGGTCGGGCGACGGCGGCGGTGGGCAGAGTCGCGAGCTGCGCATCCACTTCTTTGGCGACGGCGTCCGCGAGACTGCGCGAGGTGGTGAGCAAAATCGCAGACGCGTCCACATCGTGTTCGGCTTGCGCCAGTAGATCGGCGGCGATCCAGCGCGGGTTGCCTTCGGCGGCGATGATGACGATTTCGGTGGGGCCGGCGACGAAGTCGATGCCGGTTTCTCCCGCGATTAATTTCTTGGCGGCGGCAACATATATATTGCCGGGACCGACGATGCGGTCGACTTTCGGCACGGTTTCGGTTCCATACGCCAGCGCGGCGATGGCCTGCGCGCCACCCATACGGAACATGTGCGTGACGCCGAGCCATTGCGCGATGCCCATGATTTCAGGGCTGGGATTGGGGCACGCGACACACGTGACTGGCACACCGGCGACTTGCGCTGGAATCACGGTCATCAATAATGTTGACGGCAGCGGATATCGGCCCGCGGGAACATACGCTCCCATGGCATCGAGTGGGCGCACGATCTGGCCCAGGCGGCGGCCGTCGGCGAAATCGGTAAACCACTCCTTGGGAAGCTGGGCTTCAGCGTATTCGCGAATGTTCTTAGCGGCGGTCTCGACGGCCTTTGCAAAGGCGGGTCGCAAAGTGCCGCGGATGTCGATGCGCACGCTCGATCCTTCGAAGCCGTCGAACTTGCGGGCGTATTCGAGCAGCGCGGCGTCGCCGCGGTCGCGAACGGCGGCGAGTATGGGCGCGACGATGCGCTCGGCTTCTTCGAGACGCACGGTCTTGCGCTCGATGAGCGAACGCGCGTCGTTGGCTGTGAGGATGCGAATCATTACATTATGATTTTGTTCAGCGGATATTCGACGATGCCCTGCGCGCCTGCCGCTTTCAGGCGGGGAATGATGGTGCGCACAGTGGACTCTTCGAGAATGGTGTTAACGGCCAGCCAGCCGTCTTCGCTCAACGTCGAAATGGTGGGACGCTTGAGCGCGGGCAGCACGGCCAGCACCGCGTCGAGGTTGACCTTTTCCACATTGAGCATCAGGCCGACCTTGCCCAGGGCGTTGATCGCGCCCTGAAGCAGCATCTTCATGTCTTCGAGTTTTTGACGCTTTTCAGGGTCCTTCCAAGAAGAAACGTTGGCGATCAACTGGGTGTTGGATTCGAGCACGGTCTCGATGATGCGCAGCTTGTTCGCGCGCAGCGAGGAGCCGGTCTCGGTGACTTCAACGATCGCGTCGGCGAGCTCGGGCGGTTTGACTTCCGTCGCGCCCCAACTGAATTCGACTTTCGCGGTGACGCCGTTGCGCTCGAGATAACGCTTGGTGGCGGCCACCAACTCCGTCGCGATGATCTTGCCTTGCAGATCCTTCACCGACTTGTAGGGCGAGGCTTCGGGAACGGCCAGCACCCAGCGCACTTTGCCGAAGCTCTGCTTGGCGTAGATGAGGTCGGCGACGTTCTCGACTTTGGCTTCGTTCTCCTCCACCCAGTCGCGGCCGGTGAGGCCGGCGTCGAGTACGCCGTCTTCGACGTAGCGCGCCATTTCCTGCGCGCGGATCAGCATGCACTCGATTTCAGGATCGTCGATCGCTGGGAAATACGAGCGGCTGCTGGTGGTGATCTGGAATCCGGCGCGGCGGAACAAGATCGACTGTGGCGTTTTCGAGACTGCCTTTGGGAATGCCAAGTTTGAGTTTCATGATTTGTAGACCGCGTCCGGATCGTAGGTTTTCTCTTCGCTGATCTTCCATTCGCCGTTTTCCAGGCGGCGGAAGAAGCAGCTCTGATAGCCTTCGTGGCACACGCCGGGGCCTTGGGCCTCCACCTTAACGAGCACGGTGTCGCGGTCGCAATCCGTTGAGATTTCCTTGACCACCAGGCGGTGGCCGGAGCTCTCGCCCTTGAGCCAGAGCTTGTTGCGCGAGCGGCTATAGAAGGTTGCGAAGCCGGTTTCCACCGTCTTGCGGAAGGCTTCCTCATTCATGAAGCCGACCATCAGGACGCGGCCGGTTGCGTCGTCCTGGATCACGGCCGGAAGAAGTCCATCGAGTTTTTTGAAATCGAGTTGCATAATTTTCCTCAAAAAGAAAGCCCGCCAGGATCAACCGGGCGGGCTCTCGAAAACGATCTGAATCGGTGTGTGATTAAGAATGAGCCCGGCGCGGCATGGGATGCCCGTGGTGACGATGGGGTCCGTGATGATGGCTCTGGGCAACGAACATGAATGACCAATATAGCACAAGAGAGGAAGCGGAAGCGGATGTAATATAATCTGATCCGGCAGGAGGGCAGAAAATGAAACACCTTATTAAAGCCTTGGGATTTGTGGCGCTCGCGGGTGTGGCGCTGGCGCAAAACGTGCCGGAGCAATTCGTGGTGAGCGGCAAGGCCGCCGAAAAGATTCAAGATTTCACTACCATCAATCTGGCGACGGCGGAGCGCATTGCCGACGTGTGCGAGAAAGCCGCCGCGGCCCAGGGCGTGCAGATCAGCATCATGGTGCTTGATAACGACGGCAACCATGTCTATATGGATCGCATGGACGGGCAGGGCTATCTCAACATCATCACGGCCGACATGAAAGCGCGCACCGCGCTGCTGCTGCGCTCGCCCAGCAAGAACCTGATGAATAGCGCGATCCAGGATCCGACGCGCGAGCTTCAATATATCCAGCTCGGCGAGTTTGCGAATTCGGGCGGGTTGCCGATCGTGGTCAATAAACAAATGATCGGCGCAGTGGGCGTCGGTGGCTCCGCGCCGCATCCGCCGGTGTGGAGCGATGAGATTTGCGCGCACAAGGCGTTGACGGAAGTGATCGGGGCATCGGTGCCTCCGCTGCTCGAAGACTTGCCGCCGCGACAGAATCCGAATCCCGGAAACACGCCGGTGCCGCGTTTTGCTGCTGCGGCGCCTCCGAAGACGACCCTGCCGGCGGAGTTCGTGGTGGGCGGCAAGGGCGCGGGCAACATATTCGACGGCAATCAGATTTCGCTCGCGGCGGCGAAGAAGATCGCGCGCGTGTGCCGCGACTGGGCGGCGTCGAAGGGCGGGACCATGTCGCTCTACATCCTGGATAACGCGGGCGAGTTCGTACACGTGGAGCGCATGGACGGGCAGATCTTTAACAACATTCGCACGGCGATGTTGAAGGCGCAGACTTCGCTTAGGACGCGGCAGCCTACCTCTATTAATGGCGCGCAGCTCAAGAACAATCCCGGCGGCATTCCGCGGTCCACTACTTACTTCAACCTGTTTACGAACGCGGGTGGCATTCCGATTGTTGTCGACGGGCAGATGATCGGAGCTATCGGGGTCGGCGGCGGTGCGGGCGGCGGCGATGAGAATTGCGCGATCGAGGGATTGAAAGCGACCTTCGGCGAGCACGTTACGTTGCCGGTTTATCCAGCGGTGGCGAAGTAAGCTCTCCGAGTTTGCGCAGCAGAGGCGGCATAGTCAGTCCTTGAATAAAGATGGATGCCGCGACTACGGCGAAGCTGACGCTGATAATGTCTTCACGTCCGTGGAGTTCGGCGGGGAGCCCTAGCGCTAGCGCCAACGCGAGAGCGCCGCGTAATCCTCCCCAGAATAATAAGTGTTGATGCCTGGGTTCGACGCGCAGGTTGGAGCGCGCGAACAGCAGGCAGCACGGGTAGACGGCGACCGCACGTCCGAGAAGGACGATCGCAATCGCGGCTGCGGCGGGACGCCAGACGGATACGAAGTGTTGTTGCGCGAGATGGAGTCCCAGCAATAAGAAGACCAGGGAGTTGGCGACGAAGGCGGCGAATTCCCAGAAGGCTTCGACGGCTTCGCGGCCTCTGTCGGTGATGGCTCCGAGAGGCCCGAGGTTGCCGAGCATGATTCCTGTGGTGACGGTGGCGAGAATTCCGGAGAGGCGGAAGTGCTCGGCTAGCAGGAACGACCCGTACGCGGCAACGGTGG
The DNA here is from genome assembly GCA_963745995.1 of Bryobacterales bacterium. Lineage (GTDB taxonomy): Bacteria > Acidobacteriota > Terriglobia > Bryobacterales > Bryobacteraceae > Palsa-187. The sequence goes on along the minus strand of CAVUZF010000002.1, from coordinate 91,001 downwards.
TGAAGGCGAGTTCGACTAAGTGATCGGTCGCGGGACCGGCGAGCAACAAGACGGCTCCGGCGACGAAAGCTCCGCAGAGGATCCCGCCGCCGGCGGTGATGACGAGCGTGCGCATGAGGTCGAATGCTGTGAACTGCTGCCCTAGCGCGATGGCGACTACGATTCCGAAGGCCACGGCGGCGGTGCCATCGTTGAAGAGGCTTTCGGCTTCGACTAAGAGCCGCAGGCGTCCGCGGACTCCGGACTCCTTGAATGTGGCGATCACGGAGACGGGGTCTGTAGCGGCGATGAGGACTCCGAAGACCAGCGCGGCCATCCATGTCCAGCCAGCGATGTAATGCATTCCCGCCGCAGTCAGCGCGGCGGCTAGCAGAACACCCAGAGTCGCCAGCAGCAGAATCACGGGAAGGTCGCGGCGCAGGGGTTTCCAGGAAAGTTGAAAGGCGGCTTCGAAGACCAGCGGCGGCAAGAGCGTGGTGAAGATCAGGTCTTTGGTAAGCGGGACGTCGGCGGAGAACGGGACGAACGCGAGAGCGAGTCCGGCGAGGACCAAGCCGACGCTATAGGGGACGCGCAGGCGGCTGGCGAGCACCGCGACTACGGCGGCGACTAAGAGCAGGAACTCGGCGATTTCAATGGTGTGTCCCAAGACTGAGCGCCTGGTCGAGATCAGCGATGATGTCTTCGATGGCTTCGATGCCAGTTGAGATGCGGATCAGGTTGTCGCGGATGCCGAGGCGCTCGCGATGCTTGGGCGAGAGGTCGCGGTGGGAGGCCATGGCGGGGTAGAGCATCATGGTGTGGACGTCGCCGAGCGAAGTCGCGCACACGATCATCTTCAGTTTCTCCATGAGCGCGAAGACTTCGGGCTTCGCGGCGTCTTTCAGTTCGAACGCAACCATGGCGCCATAGAGGTCAGGCGGCAGGAGACGCTTCACGTTGGCGGCGTCGGGATGCGCGGGGTCGCCAGGGAAGTGCACCTTCGCGATCCGTGGATGCGCGGCCAGCCACGACGCCAGCTTGCAGGCGTTGGCGCACTGCTTCTCCATGCGCAGCGCGAGAGTTTTGATGCCGCGCATGGTCAGGTATGCTTCAAACGGGCCTAGGTTGGGACCGATGGTGCGCAGCAAGGTTGTGAGCACTTCAAAGTTTTCGGCGTCCGAGATGACTACGCCGCCGAGTACGTCGCCGTGTCCAGCCAAATATTTCGTTGCGCTATGGATGACGATGCTCGCGCCCAGCTCTAGCGGGCGCATCAGCATCGGTGTGGCGAAAGTGTTGTCGACGATCAGGGGCGCGTTGGCGTTGCGAGCAGCCGCGGCAATTTTATCCAGCGCGCACACGCGGAGCAGGGGATTGGTGATGGACTCGATCACCACTGCTCCCGGCTTGGTTTCTTTGATCACTTCTTCAAACGCGGGGAGATCGCTGGCGTCCGCAAAAGTTGTTTCGACGCCGAGGGCACCGAAAACCGTCATCAGCATGTGCGTGGTCGCGCCGTAGAGGACATGGCCGGCGACGACGCGCTTGGGCCGGTCGACCAACGCAGCTAGCACGGAAAGATGCAGCGCCATCATGCCCGAGGAGCAGGCGAGCGTGGCGTGGCCGCCTTCCAGTTCATTCACTAGATCTTGCAGGGCGTTGACGGTGGGGTTGTCGTAGCGCGCATAAGACGGGCCTTGTTCTTCGCGCCCGAAGACGCGGTCGAGTTGGTCCATCGAGTCGTAAGCGTAGCTGGACGCGGTGTAGATCGGCGTCGTGACGGGAATGAAGTTGCCCGCCTTTTTGCGGTCGCCGACATGTACGGTTTTGCTTTCGAATTTCATGCGCGCTTCCAGCGGACTCCTTCTTTGGTGTCTTCGAGAATCACGCCTTGGTCGGCCAGACTGGCGCGGATCTGATCGGCACGCGAGAAGTCGCGGGCTTTTTTGGCGGCGACGCGCTCGGCAATTAAGGCGTCGATGTCGCGGTCGGAGAGGCCGCTCTCTTTAGCAGACGGGTTTAGCACGTCGAAGATGGAATCGAAGTGGCGCAGGAATTCGAGTGCTCCGATGGCGTTGCCGGCGCAGAATTCGCCCGCATCCATGGCGCTGTTGGTGTCGCGAATAAATTCAAACACGGCGGCTAGCGCTTCTGCGGTGTTGAGGTCGTCGTCGAGCGCTTCGTCGAAAGCGTTGTGGGCGGCTTTCGTGCGCGCTTCTAAGGATTGGCCGGTGCCTTCGGGAAACTTCGCCGATTCCAGACGTAGCTTGTAATTGCGTAGACGGTCGATCGACGTCGCGGCGGCCTTCAAACCATCGAAAGTGAAATTCAGTTTCTTGCGATAGGGCACCGAGGCCAACAGGTAGCGGATGGCTTCCGGCGTGTAACCTTCTTTAAGCAGATCGCGCAGAGTATGGAAATTGCCGAGCGATTTCGACATCTTCTGCGCGTCGATACTCAAGTGTTCGGCGTGCAGCCAGAAGCGCGCGAAGGGCTTGCCGGTGATGGCTTCCGACTGCGCGATTTCGTTTTCGTGATGCGGGAAGGTGAGGTCGACCCCACCGGTGTGGATGTCGAGGGTCTCGCCCAAATACTTCATGGCCATCACGGAGCACTCGATGTGCCAGCCGGGGCGGCCTTCGCCGATGGCCGTCTGCCAGGCGGGCTCGTCTTCTTTCTTAGCTTTCCACAGAACGAAGTCGCGGGCGTCGGCTTTATCGTATTCATCCATATCGACGCGCGCGCCGGAGCGGATGCCGCTGAAGTCGTTGTGCGAGAGCTTGCCGTACTCGGGGAACTTGGCGATGCGGTAATAGACGGAGCCGTCACTCAAATAGGTGTAGCCGCCCTCTTCGAGTTTCTGAATGGCGGTGACCATGTCGTGAATGTGATCGGTTGCCTTGACGATGTGTTCGGGCCGCTGCAGGCGGAGCGTCGCGGTGTCTTCGAGGAAGGCCGCGGTGTATTGAGCGGTGTACTCGTAAATAGTCTGGTGAGCGGCGGCGGCGTGGCGGATGATTTTGTCTTCGATGTCGGTGATGTTCATCACGTGATCGAGTTCGAAGCCGCGCGCGGCGAGCCAACGGCGCAGGATGTCTTGAAACGTGAAGGTCCGCAGGTTGCCGATGTGGACATAGTTGTAAACCGTGGGCCCGCAGGTGTACATGCGCACGACGTTGCCGTGGAGGGGGGCGAAGGGCTCCACCTTTTGGGTGAGGGTGTTGTAGAAACGCAGGGCCATAGCGAGAGGATTCTTCTATGCTAGCAGCCTGTGGCGAGGGTTCGGGTTGGGATCGGTGCTAGGTGGTATCGCTGTATCCTACGGTCATGATCCTTGCGGCGTTTCTCGTTCTGGCCGCGTTGGCCGCAGCTCAAACCAACGACGCGCGGGCGTTGCTCCAGGAGATCGCGTCTTCCGCTCGCGCCACCCAGAGCTGGAGAGCCGAGGGTATTGAGGTCAGTGAGGTGGCGGCTAGCGGCATTCAGTTGCGCAACGAGGTTCGTTTTAAGATTGCCATTCAAGGCCCGTCAAAAATGCGGTGGGAGACCAGCGGCGACGATGATACTCTTATGGTTTGCGACGGCACCGACCATTGGACGTATTACCAGCATGGCCTCAGCTTTTACCACAATGCTGAGAGCGTCAGTCCCTGTAAACCCTCCTTGGGCGATTTTTCTCAGCTGACGGACAACTTGACGAGCGCTGTAGTCATCGGCCGCGACCAACTCCAAATCGCTGGCGCTCCGGAGGAATGCGAATTAGTGCGCGCCGAGTACACGGTTCCCGTTCCACCGGGCGACGACCCCAACATTCCTGGATTTTTGCGCACTTTCTGCATCGACACCACGCGGGCGCTAGTCCTGCGAGAAAGGACCGAAAGGACGACGGCGAAGGGGCGTTGGATCACAACGATTACGTACAGCCTCATGGAACGCGAAGCGAAACTATCTTTGAACGAGTTTGAGTTCCAAGTCCCTACCGGCACGGTTGAGGATGAAGGCCCGCAGGGGGCTGGCGACGATCCGATTCCGGAAGGTGGAGTTTACCGAATGGGCCTTCGCGTATCCGGACCCATTCTGGTCTACAAGGTTGAGCCTTCCTATACGGAAGACGCGCGTCAGGCGCGAGTTTCGGGAATGGTGCTGGTATCGCTCGCGGTCGACTCGAGCGGCAAGCCGCTGAACGTAACGGTACTCAAGGGACTGGGGCATGGACTGGACGAGAAGGCCGTCGAAGCGGTCGGCCAGTGGCGTTATCGTCCCGGTATGAAGGACGGAGCCGCCGTCACTGTGGGAATCTCGAAGGCCGTAGTGAACTTCCGTCTGCCATAGCGCGGGTACGACCAGGGAGCGATACAATTCGATCGTGACGGTTAAGGAAGAGCTTCATCAATTGATCGACCGGCTTGCCGACGAGCAGGCCCGCGATCTGCTTGAAGATCTTCGTGATGCCGCCGATGTGGACGGTCCGCCGTTGGATGGAGAGGCGCTTGCCTCGCTGGACCGGGGTCTCGCCGATATCGCTGCCAATCGGATGATCTCGCTCGAAGATTTCGAGCGAGAACATCCACAGTGAACTTTCGGCCAGTTCTTTCGGACGAAGCGGCGAAGACGATTCTTCGGGCGGATTCCAAACTACGCGCACGGCTGCAGAGGCGCATTCGTCAACAAGCGGACGTACGGGAGTTCGCAAATCGCGGGTTGGAGGCTGGCGCATCCTGTTTACCGTCGACCAGGAGAGGCATTTAGTCCAGATAGCGGCGGTCGATACTCGCGGGCAAGTGTATCGGCACTGACCGGCACGCAGTCGATCTTAGCAATAGATCACAGTGCTCAGTTTTGAAATCCAGGCCACTTGCCCGCATACCGGGGCGCGGGCGGGGGTGTTGCATACGGCTCATGGCGACATTGAGACTCCGGTGTTCATGCCGGTGGGGACGCAGGCTACTGTCAAGGGTCTGCTTCCTCCGCATGTGCATAGGAACTTTTGGGATGACGCTTCCGATTGGGAAGGGCGGACGGTGCGGTGCGCGTCGGAAGCGTCTTGACCGATGCCACCCTTGGCGCTCATGAGCCTTTATGAATTAGAAGGGAGTCCAGGTCCCCAATTGCACCCAACCGGTATTGATCGTGCCGTCAGAATCGGCGCCATACAGGTAGACATTCTTAAGGCCGCTAAAGGCGCTCTTGAAACTAATGTGTAGGATGATGATCGTCGAGAGGCCGGAGGTCGTGACGGTGGATGCGCCGATCGTGCATTGGCTGTTTTGTAAAGTCATCGATGAGCCTACCGGCATCAGGTCGGCGCCCGTGACATTGTCCCATTCCAACTGGACGGTTCCTTCGTTTCGATCGTAAATAACAAAGCAGGAGTTGGGATAGGCCAGCGAAGATGCGAACAGGATGGCGGCGTCGGAAAGATTTGCGGCATTTTGGCTGTCGGAGAGGACGAAAGTGAAGTCTTGCACGGCGCCACCGCTTCCGCTGGGCGAAACCGAATCGGCGGAAGGAACAGGAGCGCTGACCGTGGTCACCGCGTACGTGCCCATTTGCAACCAACCGGTGTTGATCGTACCGTTCGCGTCGGCACCGTACATATAGATATTTTTCGATCCGCTGAAAGCGTTTTGAAAGGTGACGCTCAAGGTGATCGTAAGCGTGAGCGCCGTCGTGTTGACCGAGGTCGCGCTTATGCCGCACTGGCTGTTTTGGAGAGTGAGCGAGGAGCCGACTGCCGCGGAATCGTCCCCATTGGCGTTGTCCCACTCCAACTGGACGGTTCCTTGGTTTCGATCGTAGATGACGAAGCAGGAATTTGGATAGGCCCCCGTTGCGGCAAACAACATAGCCGCAGTGGAGAGATTGCTCGAACTCTGGCTGTCGGAGAAGACGAAGGAGAAAGTTTGGGCGGTACCCGAGTTCGCGCTGGGGGACACTGAAACGACCGAGGGCACCGGAGCGCTTATCGTCGCTGTATAGTTTCCCCTCTGCACCCAACCGGTGTTGATGGCGCCGCTGTTATCGGCGCCATACATGTAAATGTTCTTCAGTCCGCCAAACGCGCTCTTGAAGGTGACGGCCATCGTAATCGTGACCGAGAGGCCGGAGGCCGTAACAGTGGTTGCGCCGATCATGCATTGACTGTTTTGCAGAGTGAGAGCGGAACCGATGGGCTTTAGGTCAGCACCGGTGACGTTATCCCATTCAAGTTGGACGGTGCCCAGATTCCGGTCCAAAACACTGAAGCAGGAGTTGGGATAGGCCTCCGACGGCGCAAAAAGGAAAGCGAGGGTGGAGAGGTTGGCCGCACTTTGACTGTCCGAAAAAATGAATGTGAAGATTTGTGTCGAGCCGGCGCTGGCGCTTGGTGAAACCGACACAGCCGTTGGCACGGGCGGCACATTTAGACTAAGAGTGGCTGTGCGATTCACACCGTTGAAGCTGGCAGTGATGATGGCGTTCTGACTACTGGCTACGTTTCCCACCCTGGCCTGAAAGTTTGCAGTGCTTTGGCCGGCCGGGACCGTCACATTCCCCGGAACGGAGACGATAGCATTATTGCTACCAACTGCGACAACAGCCGGGACCGGCGTGATTTTGTTAAGCGACACCGTGCACGTGCTGGATGCACCGCTGCTCAGGGAAGTGGGAGAGCAGGCTGCGCCGGTCAACTGGACCGGTGCGACAAGGGTCAGGGTAACTGTCCTCACGGCGCTGCCCGATCCAACGGTAAGAGTGGCAGCTTGGTCGAGGCTCACTTGCGCCGCAGTGGCATTGAAACTGACGGAACTCTGTCCCGCGGGGACAGTAACGCTCGCGGGCACGATAAGGTTCGTGTTGTTGCTCGAAACCGGTACTGCGTACCCTCCCGCCAGCGCCGCTGAGTTTAAGGAGACGGTGCACGAGGTACTCCCAGGTGTATTCAAGGTGATAATCGTGCAGACTAGTCCGCTGAGTGCCGGTTGGACAACAACGGACACCGTAATGCTGCCGGAGATTCCGCTGGCTGGAATCGGATTCGCTGCGGCAGTCGAGGCACCTGCGCCAGTGATTTGGATGGGAATCATTTGGGCAGAAGGATTCGCAGCTATCTGGAAAGTGGCGATGGCCACAGTTCCATCCGGGATAATGGTTCCACTTAGTCCGCTAATGAGACACAAATTTCCGTTGCATTCCAAGGACTTTTGAGAACTAACGCCGGAACTTCCGAGGGTGACGACGATGCCGGTGATGTCCGCTGAGTAGGTGAATTGCCACTGGACACCCGCGGCTTGTGCTCCTGTAGATGTGATGGTGATGGGCAGCACGACTGAGCCACCCGCAATTCCTTGCCCCGAGCCGAGTGAGAGAGTAACACTCTGGCCGAGGGCGATGCTACTCAATCCGATTAAGCCAAGGAGGCAGATTCGCGAGGATAAAGATTCTCCCACAAATACCCACATCGGCTTATGACCGACGAGTGTTAAAGCATTAGGTTTTGCCTCTAATACCCTCAGAAACCGATCGGAACAGGTTGATGCGAAACGCGATTCGTCCGGCGTCGATTCGTCCACGTGCGCGGGTAGGAGTTCCTATGGCCCACATGCAGTCGATCTTACAATGGATCTCAGTGCTCAATTTTGAAATTCAGGCCACTTGTCCGCATACCAGGGCGCGCGCCGGTATTTTGCATACGGCGCATGGCGACGTTGAGACTCCGGTGTTCATGCCGGTCGGGACGCAGGCTACCGTCAAAGGCCTGCTGCCGCGGGATCTTATTAATGATCTCGACGCGAAGATCATTCTGGGGAACACCTATCATTTGTATCTGCGGCCGGGGCATGAGACTATTCGAGCTGCTCGGTGGGCTGCATAAGTTTATGAACTGGCCGCGGGCGATCCTTACGGATTCCGGCGGGTTTCAGGTTTTCAGCTTGAGCGGGCTGCGGAAGATTACGGAAGAAGGGGTGATGTTCCAGTCGCATCTGAACGGCGACCGCCATATGTTCACGCCGGAGTCGACTATCGATGTGCAACTGGCGCTGGGCAGCGACATCATGATGGTGCTCGATGAATGCCTGGAGTTTCCCGCAACGCACGAGGCGGCGCGGGCGTCTATGCAGCGGACAGTGCGCTGGGCTCGGGCGGCATATGCGCATTATCGGACCCATGGCGATGACGGACTGCGGGCTTGTTTTCCCATCGTCCAGGGGTCGATGTATCCGGATCTGCGGCGGGATTGTGCTCAGCAGCTTTTGGAGCTCGACGCGGACGGGTATGCGATTGGCGGGTTGTCAGTGGGGGAGCCGCTGGCGTTGAGTCTTGACATGACCGAAGCCACCACGCCGCTGCTGCCGAAGGATCGGCCGCGGTACGTGATGGGGGTCGGGATGCCGGACGATTTGCCGGAATACGTGGCGCGCGGGGTCGACATGATGGATTGCGTACTACCGTCGCGTAACGCTCGTAATGGGTACTTGTTCACTACTTTCGGCCGCGTGGTGATCAAGCAGGCGCAATATAAAGATGACCCGCGGCCAGTGGATGAGGCTTGTCCTTGTTACACTTGCCGGAACTTTTCGCGGGCGTATCTGCGGCACTTGTTCCTGGCCGGCGAGATTTCCTTTTCCACTCTCGCCACTTTGCATAATTTGCAACGCTACCTTGACATCATGCGGGAGATCAGGCAGGCTATACTATTCGGGAAGGTCCCTGAGTACCTTAGGGCTGTGCGGCAGAACCAAGTGGGGTCGCCCGGCTAGAGTTTTCCAAGATCGTTGTAAATTCCAAATGCAGATTACCGCCTTTTTGATGATGTTGCAGGCTCCCGCGTCGAATCCGATCGCGAGCTTCCTGCCGTTGATCGCCATCGTGGCGATTTTCTACTTCCTGGTCTTCATGCCCATGCAGAAGCAGAAGAAGGCACAGGCGCAGATGCTGTCGGAGTTGCAGGCGGGCGCGGAAATTCTCACCACGGGCGGGATCATCGGCACCATCGTCAGCATTACCGGCGATATGCTGATCCTTCGGGTTAAGCCTGATAACATCAAGTTGCAGGTTTCGCGCGCCTCCGTTGCCAGTCTGGTCAAGCAGGAGTCGAGCAACGAGGAAAAGAAGTAGGCCTCCATATGACAAGCAATCTCAAAATCAAAATCCTGGCGATCGTCGTCGTCATTCTGGCGTGTATTTACGGAATCATCGGGCTGCCCACGTCAAAAGAACAGTTGATGGCGAACTGGCAGAAGAATATCCACCTGGGTCTGGATCTCAAGGGCGGCAGCCAGCTCGTGCTGCAGGTGCAGATTCAGGACGCCTTCAAGGCGGAAGCCGACACCGTGATCCAGCGTTTGAAAGACCAGTTGGCCGCCAAGCACATCACCTATGTGGAGATGAGCCGCAATGAGCCGCCCACCATTCAATCGGCCGACACCATCCAGATCGATGTGAAGGGCGTGCCGTCGACCAGTGCGGGTGATTTCCGCGCGCTGGTAAACGATAACTTCAGCGGCATCTGGAATTTGACGCCGGTAAACCAGACCGACTACCGACTGAACATGAAGACCAGCGAAGCCATTAAGCTGCGCCAGGATACGCTCACGCAGAGCATGAACACGATCGAGAAAAAGATCAATGCGCTGGGGTTGGCGGAATCGAGCGTGCAGCAGCGCGGCGGGAGCACGACCGAGTCTGAGTTGCTGGTGCAGTTGCCGGGCGTCGACGATCCGGCGCGCGTGAAGCAGATTCTGAAGACGGCGGCGATTCTGGAGCTGTACGAAGTGATCGGCGGACCGTATTCTTCGCGGGAAGATGCGCTGTCGCAGAAGGGCGGGGTGTTGCCGCTGAACAGCCAGATTCTAGGGAGTCCGGCGCGCGGCGGGGCTCCGGCGGAAGTTTACATTATGTCGCGGACTCCGGTGGTGACCGGGCGCGATTTGCGCGATGCCAGCCCACAGCAGGATCAGAATGGGCGCTGGGAAACGCGTTTCGTGCTGACCCAGGACGCGGCCAAGCGGTTCGAGCGCTTTACTGCCGCCAATATCGGGAAGCCGCTGGCGATTGTGCTCGATAAAAACGTGTTGAGCGCGCCGACGATTCGCGACAAAATCAGCGATAACGGCGTGATCACCGGCATCGGCACGCATGATGACGCAGCCGACTTGGCGCTGAATTTGCGCGCGGGTTCGCTGCCGGCTGGGATTGAATATCTGGAAGAGCGCACGGTGGGTCCGTCGCTGGGCGCCGATTCCATACGGGCGGGGCTGTATGCAGGTATTGCCGGTGTGATTGCCGTGGTACTGGTAATGCTGGTTTATTACAAGAAGAGCGGGATCAACGCTACGCTGGCGCTGGTCCTGAACGCCATCATTTTGATCGCAGCCTTGAGCTACTTCGACGCCGTGCTGACGCTGCCGGGGATCGCGGGCGTGATTCTGACCATCGGTATGGCGGTTGACTCCAACGTGCTGATTTTTGAGCGCATTCGCGAAGAGCTGCGCACCGGCAAGGGTGTGATCGCGGCGGTGGACGCCGGTTTCAACAAAGCCTTCCTGACCATCATCGATACGCACGTCACGACGGTGGTGTCCTGCGCGTTTCTGTTTTTGTTCGGCACGGGCCCGGTGAAGGGCTTTGCGGTGACTCTGGTGATCGGTTTGATCGCCAATATTTTCACCGCGGTATTCGTGTCCCGAACGATTTTCGATTGGGAATTGGGACGGCAGAAGCATGCCGTCGCCCTGAGTATCTAGTAGGCTTTGAAGTTTTAAGGTTTTATGGTAACTTGGAAAGCCGTTGCGGGTCGCGAGGGAACTTTCAGCGCACGCGCGGTGTCTATGAAAGACGAGCGAAGTAATATCTGCCGGTAACGGGCTCGATGGAATTATTTAAAAACACCAATTTCGACTTTCTGGGGAAGAAGTGGCCGTTCATCATCGCCTCCCTGGTACTGACGGTTGCTGGGCTGGGCAGCCTGGCAATGCGGGGCGGTCCAAACTACGGGATTGACTTCAAAGGCGGGGCGGTCCTCTATTTGCGCTTCAATCAGGAGCCGCCGGTACAGAGGATTCGGACCGCGCTCGAGAGTAAAGTTCGCGGCGAAATCTCCGTGCAGCAAATCACCGGGCAGCCGGAAGTTTTGGTGGGCACCGAGATCAGCAACGAAAAAGAGTTGAACGCGAACCGCCAGATCATTGAAGACACCTTGCGGACCACCTTCGGCGCGCAGGACGGCAAGCTGGATTTGAACAACTCAGCCGCCGGCGAGCTGGCCGATAAGCTTCGCGAGCCGCTGTTGCAGGCGAGCGTGGCGCTCTCTGAAGAAGAATTGCAGGACAGTGGTCAAGAACATCGAAGCGTTCCGCGCCTCAAAGGGCGGACTGCTGAATTCGTTCGACCAGTTGAACGGCGTCACCGGCGTTACGCCGCAGATCTTGCAGGCGATTAAACAACAGTGCGCGCTGGGTCCGTTCACCATTCTGTCGGCGGACGTCGTCGGCCCGAAGATCGGCAAGGATTTGCAGAGGCAGGCGATTTTAGCCACGCTCTACGCGCTGGGCGGAATGCTGGTATATATCGCTTTCCGCTTCGAGTGGATTTACGGTGTGGCGGCGGTGATCGCGGTGTTCCACGACACTATCATCACGATCGGATTGTTCTCGCTGTTCAACTATCAGATCTCGCTGACCGTGGTCGCGGCGCTGCTGACGCTGGTCGGTTATTCGATGAACGACACCATCGTGGTGTTCGACCGCATCCGTGAAAACCTGAAGCTGGTGCGGCGCGAATCGCTGACCAACATCATTAATCTGAGCGTGAATCAGACGCTGAGCCGGACCATCCTGACCAGCGGCTTGACGTTCTTAACAGCGATCTCCCTGTTTTTGTTCGGCGGCCAAGTGCTGCATAGCTTCGCGTTCGCCTTGGTGGTGGGAATTATTGTAGGCACGTACTCTTCGATTTTCATCGCGAGCCCAATCCTGGTATTCTGGCAGAACTTCGTGGATTCGCGAGGATCGAAGACGCCGGTTCCGCCGGTAAAAGAAGTTCCGCAGCGGACGGCCGGGGCCCGCAAGGCGGTGCGCGGATGAGCAGCGACGCGGAAAGGGAATAATTTATGGCAATGTTTGAGCAAACCTTCGTTGATGGCGTAGGGAAGACGAATAAGGGCTGGACCGTGGTGGTGTCGTTCGGGGTGCAGTTCCTGATCGTCGCGGTCTTGATCCTGATCCCCCTGATTTATACCGATGTGCTGCCGCAAGCCCAGTTGACCAGCATGTTGACCGCCCCGCCGCCGCCGCCTCCGCCGCCGCCGCCTCCGCCCCCCACACCGGTGGTAAAAATCAAAGTGGCCCCGCGCCAGTTCGACGCCGGACGGCTGATGGCGCCGCGTGAAGTTCCGAAAAATGTCGCGATCATCGTCGAGGATCCCAACGCCGCGCTGCCCAGCGCAGCGCAAGTGAGCGGCGGCATCCCTGGCGGTATCCCCGGTGGTCTGGGTGGTTTGGGTGGCCTGGGTACAGCGCCTCCGCCTCCGCCTCCGCCGCCTCCGGTCAAGGCTGTTCCCACTCAATCGGGACCTCTCAAGGTTGGCGGCCAAGTGCAAGCGGCCAATTTGCTTAAAAAAGTAACGCCCCAGTACCCGGCGCTAGCGAAGTCGGCTCGTATTCAAGGAACGGTGCGGTTCACGGCCATTATCGGCAAGGATGGCACCATCCAAAATCTTCAGTTAGTAAGCGGTCACCCGATGCTGGTTCAGTCGGCGACCGAGGCGGTAAAGCAGTGGGTTTACAAACCGACCTTGCTTAACGGTGAGCCGGTGGAAGTGATCACTCAGATTGACGTTAATTTCACTCTGAGCCAATAAGTCCGAAGCGGGCATCCTCGGGTGCCCGCTTTCAATTTCAACTCGCAGGAGAAAATCATGGTATTACAGGTGCAAGTTTGGGCAATGATGCTGCTACAAGAAGGCGGCGGCGTCGGTTTCGATCCCCGCTCGATGTGGAATCAGATGGGCTTGCTCGCCAAGCTGGTCGTGATTACGCTGTTCATCATGTCGGCATGGTCGATTGGCGTCATGATCGACCGTATTATCGCGTACAGCGGCGCGCGGGGCCAGTCGCGGCAGTTCGCTCCCGCAGTGGCCGGTGCGTTGCGCGAAGGCAAGCTGGATGAAGCCATCAAGATTGCTGACCGTTATCCGAAGAGCCACTTGGCCAAGGTTGTCGTGGCCGGGTTGCAGGAATTCCGTGCTCATCAGATGAACTCGGATATTTCGGGTGAGGAGATCGAGGCCTCGAAGCGCGCTCTGGAACGCGCCGAAGCTATCGTTCACGCCGAACTGAAGCGCGGTATTTCGAGCCTCGCTACTATCGGTTCCACTGGTCCGTTCGTCGGACTATTTGGAACGGTCGTCGGCATCATCAACGCGTTCAAGGGCATTTCGTCTGAAAAGTCGACTGGTCTGGGCGCCGTGGCCGGCGGTATTTCAGAAGCGCTGGTGACCACCGCCGTGGGTCTGTTCGTCGCTATTCCCGCGGTATGGATGTACAACTACTTCTCGGGCCGCATTGAAGCTTTTGACGTCGAGATGGGGAACTCCAGTTCAGAGCTGGTGGATTACTTCCTCAAGCGTACCCAAAAGGCCAGCGCCGGAAAGTAAGCAGTCCGGCAACGGGCTGAAATTGTTCGCGAGTTGAAATTTGCGCGCGCCTCCAACCCTTAAAGGCTGGGGGCGCGTGACAGGAGCATTTTATGAAACCGCCGAAGGCACCGTCAGTCACGTCCGATATTAACGTCACCCCGATGGTTGACGTCATGCTGGTTCTGCTGATCATCTTCATGGTGATCACGCCTATGTTGACCAAAGGTGTGGCGGTCGACATGGTAAAGGCCAAGAACCCGATCGCCATGAAGGACGCCGATAAAGAAGACGCCATTCTGATCGGCATCACGCGCAACGGCGAAGTGTTTCTGAGCCCTGGCAACAAGCGCGTGACGGCGGATGAGCTTCCTGGCAAGGTCCGCGATCTGCAGACCAACAAGCTCGACAAAACGGTTTATGTAAAGGCCGATTTACGCGCTAAGTACGAGAAGGTGGAAGATGTAGTGGATAACCTTCGCGCGGCGGGCGTGGATCAGTTGGGGCTGCTGACTGAGCAGATCGCCAACAACAAGAAGCCGGCCGCTCAGTAAGTTTGAAGAATTTGCAATTTTAAGGAGATTCATTATGGCGATGGGAGTAGGTGGATCCAGCGGGGGTCCAAGATCCGAAATCAACATGACGCCGTTGATCGACGTGCTGTTGGTGCTGTTGATTATTTTCATGGTGATTACGCCGCTGACGCCGCACGGCTTGGAAGCCTTGGCGCCGCAGCCGCCGCCGCCCAACGCGCCGCCTCCGCCCCCCGGGCAGGATCGCACTGTCGTTATTGTGATCGATAAAGACAAGTCCATGAAGCTCAACCAGGACCCCATTCTGGAGAGCCAATTGGGTGACCGCCTGACCGAAGTTTTCAAGACTCGCGCCGAGCGCGTGGTGTTCGTTAAGGGCGATCCGGATCTGGATTTCGCGACCGTGGCGCATGCCATCGATATCGCCAAGGGTGCGGCTATCGATAAGGTCGGTTTGATGACGCCCAAGGCCGAGGCCGGCCAGTAAGCCAAGAGGAGAATGAAGCCAATGTTACGGAAAGCGAGTCTTCTGGGCACGGCGCTCCTGGTGGGCGCACTGACCCTGCTGGGCACGGGTTGCAACAAGCTGAAGTCGCGCGACGATTTGAATAAAGGCGTGGCGGCGTATAAGAATGCCAAGTATTCCGATGCGGTGGGCTTTTTCCAGGAAGCTATTAGTCTGGACCCCGAGAATCCGAATGCCCGCGTCTACCTGGCCACCGCCTACATGATGCAATGGATTCCTGGCGCCGACTCTCCGGAGAATTTACAGTTCGCCTCCAAGGCAAAAGATGAGTTCGGCAAGGTGCTGACGCAGGACGCTAACAATTCCGTAGCGCTGGCGTCGCTAGCATCGCTCGCGTTTAACGAAGCCGATCCTCTGCCGCTAGATCAGAAGATGGCCAAGCTCGACGAGGCCGCCAGTTGGTACACCAAGCTGGTGACCGCCGACCCGAAGAATCGCGATGGCTACTACAGCTTGGGGGCGATCGCACAGAAGAAGTTCTATCCCGCGCTGATGACGGCACGCGTGAACGCCAGTATGAAGCCGGACGAACCCGGTCCGCTGAAAGACAAGAAGGCCAAGGCCGAGTTATCGGCGAAGTATATGCCGGTGATCGATGACGGGATCAAGAATCTGCAGAAGGCGCTGGATATCGACAAGGAAAGCGACGACGCCATGGCTTACATGAACCTGCTGATTCGCGAGCGCGCGGATCTGGCGGACGATAAGGACTCCTACAAGAAACAAGTGGACGAGGCCGATTCGTGGCTGCAGAAGGCGCTCGATACCAAGAAGATCAAGCAGGAACGGGCCGAGAAGAAGGGCGGCGGCGGTATCGTTCAGGAATAGTGTTCGCGAGTTGTTGGATTATTGACGCCGCTCCCTGTAAATGGGGGCGGCGTTTTTCTTTTGCAGCGAGCTGCAAAGACATTTGACGGCGTCCGCTACACTAGTGTTAAGCATGCCCGATTCGACCCAGGCCGTTGAGCTTCCGGCCCCGCCCGTCCCCCCCGCGGGTCCCGACGAAGTCGGCCGTCTCTACTCCGAGCTAGAGACGCGCGTGCATGAACTGCGGCCCACGGAAGACCTGACAGCCCTCCGCAAAGCCTTCGAGTTTGCCTCAGCCCGCCACCAGGGCCAGAAGCGCGTTTCGGGCGAGCCCTACATGGTGCATCCGCTGCTGGTGGCCCGGCAGCTGGCCGACATGAACATGGACCTGGTGTGTCTTGAAACCGGTCTGCTGCACGATGTGGTCGAGGACACCACGGCCACCATCGCCGAGATCAAAAAAGAATTTGGCGACGACGTGGCGCGGGTGGTCGACGGCGTCACCAAGCTGAGCAAGCTGAATCTGGCTTCGCGCGAGGAACGCCAGGCCGAGAGCGTCCGCAAGATGCTGCTCGCCATGGTCAACGACATCCGCGTGATCATGGTCAAGCTGGCGGACCGGCTGCACAACATGCGCACGCTGGGATCGCTCTCGCCCGAGAGGCAGGAGCGCATTGCGGCCGAGACCATGGAGATTTATGCGCCCATCGCGCACCGTCTCGGCATGGGCAAAATCCGCGCGGAGCTGGAGGACCTGGCGTTCCGGATTTTGGAGCCGGAAGCGTCGAGCGGGCTGCTCAAGGAATTCGAATCCGCGCACGCTACCAATGAAGAGTTTCTCAAAGAGATCAAGCATACGGTGGAGCAGCTACTGGCGCGCGAAGGGATTCCAGCGCGCGTCGATGGGCGCTTGAAGCGCGCTTACTCGGTGTTCCAAAAGTTGAAGCGCCAAAAGATCGGTCTGGATCAGGTTTACGATCTGCTGGCGGTGCGCATCATTACGGATTCGGTCAAGAACTGTTACGCGGCATTGGGCGTGATCCACAACGAATGGCATCCGATTCCGGGGCGCATCAAGGATTTTATTGCGATTCCGCGGCCGAACTTGTATCAGTCTCTGCATACCAGTGTGATGGGTCCGGGCGGACGGCACTTCGAGGTGCAGATCCGCACGGAAGAAATGCATCGCGTGGCGGAGGAGGGAATCGCGG
This sequence comes from Bryobacterales bacterium, assembly GCA_963745995.1. Taxonomy (GTDB): domain Bacteria; phylum Acidobacteriota; class Terriglobia; order Bryobacterales; family Bryobacteraceae; genus Palsa-187. Next base: position 74,327 of record CAVUZF010000002.1, on the reverse strand, counting down.
CGCACTGGAAGTACAAAGAAGGACGGCGCGGGGCGGCTGAAGACGACCAGCGCATTACGTGGCTGCGTCAGTTAGTCGAGTGGCAGCGTGAAATGCACGATCCCGGGGAGTTCATGTCAACCTTGAAGGTTGACCTGTATCCAGAAGAAGTATATACATTTACTCCCAAGGGACGCGTCATCACTTTGCCCCGCGATGCGACGCCGATCGACTTCGCCTACGCGATCCATTCCGACGTCGGCAATACCTGTACCGGGGCCAAAGTCAACGGCCGCATCGTGCAATTGAAGTACGCGCTGCGGAACGGCGACGTGGTGGAGATCCTGACGCAGTCCGGGCATTTGCCGAGTAAGGACTGGCTGGCGCTGGTCAAAACCTCGCGGGCGCGGAACAAGATCAAGCACGTCATCAACACCACCGAGCGCGTGAAGGCGATCGAGATCGGCGAGAAATATCTGGAGCGCGAAGCCCGGCGGTTCGGCGTCGGGCTGAGCCGAATTACGGATGCGCAGATGGAAGCGGTGGCGTCTGACTACGGCGTGAGCAAGATCGAGGACCTGCACGCGGCGCTCGGCTATGGCAAGTATTCCGCGCGGCAGGTACTGCAGAAGCTGGCGCCGGATCAGGTAAAGCCCGAAGTTCCGGAGACGACTGCGGCTCCGGTCGAGCCGTCTGGTTCGACTCCGGCGCAACGCTTGGCGCCGGGCGACCAGGACCTGATCATCAAGGTGAAGGGCGTCGACGACCTGCTGGTTTATCGTGCCAAGTGCTGCAACCCGATCCGCGGCGAAGCTATTGTCGGGTATGTGACGCGCGGCAAGGGCGTGGCGGTGCATTCGCTTAACTGCAGCAACGTGCAGAACCTGATGTATGAAGTGGAGCGCAAGATCGACGTCGAATGGGCGCGCGCGGCTTCGGAGACGTTCGAGGTGAAGCTGCTGATCCACACCGAGGACCGGCCGGGCATCTTGAATCAGCTCACCACGGCGCTCTTCGGCGAGCAAATCAACATCCGCAGCCTCGAAGCGCGCGGCGACGACGAACGCGCGACTGACGGCGCTATCATCGACGTTACGGTCGAGGTCCGCGACAAGAAGCAACTGGAGCGCATTGTTTCTGCCGTCCGCAGAATTTCCGGCGTGCGCGATATTGAGAGAGTAAATCAGTGAGTCATCCGTCCCAAGAACCCGAACACATTGCCATTTCCAAATCCAAAGGCATCAAGATTGACTGGAAAGACAACCATCACAGCGAGTATGGCATTGCCTACTTGCGCGACGAATGTCCTTGCGCCACCTGCACCGGAGCGCACGGCACGCCTCCGCAGAAATCGAGTTATGGAAACGAGGAATTGTTTCCCATGTACAAGCCTAAGCTGCGTATGAACGAGGTGGAAGCAGTGGGCGGCTACGCGATCCGTATTGACTGGTCAGACGGGCACAACACCGGCATTTATTCTTTCGATCACTTCCGCAGGATTTGTCCGTGCGACGAGTGCCGCGCGGCGCGGAGTTGAACGCTTACGCCTTCCAGACGATCTGTCCGGCGACGACAGTCGCTACCGGTCCGCCCCGGAATCTGGCGCCGTCAAACGGTGTGTTGCGGCTTTTGGAGAACGATTTGTTGACGTCGTAAGTCCACTGCTGTTCGGTCGAGAACACGGTAACGTCGGCGGGCGCGCCGGGCGCGAGCGTTCCGCGATCTAGACCCAAAATGCGGGCCGGGTTGATGGTGAACAATTCGATGAAGCGCTTAATATCGATCTTTCCGCTGTGCAGCAAGCGGTCGAGCGCAATGCCTAGCGCGGTTTCGAGGCCAATGATGCCGAAGGGGCACTTCTCGAATTCCTGCATTTTCTCGCTGCCTGCGTGGGGCGCGTGATCGGTGGCGATGGCGTCGATGGCTCCGTTGACGACGCCCTCAACTACCGCGTTCACATCGCTCGACGAGCGCAATGGCGGCTTCATTTTGTAATTGCTGTCGTAGGGAATCATGCCGGCGTCGGTCAGCGTCAGGTGATGCGGCGTTGCTTCCGAAGTGATCGGGAGGCCTTTGCGCTTCGCGTAGGCCACCATCTCCACCGAATGCCGCGAGGAAATGTGCGCTACGTGGTAACGCGCGCCGGTTAGTTCGGCGAGCAGAATATCGCGCGCCACCATCACGTCTTCTGACGATCCGGGAATGCCACGCAGTCCCAGGCGCACGGATTCGACGCCTTCGTGCATGTCGCCGCCGGCGCTGAGGTGCAGGTCTTCGCAATGGTTGATCACGGGCATGTGGAAGCTGCGCGCGAACTCCATGGCGCGGCGCATCAGTTGCGCGTTCATCACGGGGCGGCCGTCGTCGGAGATCGCAACCGCGCCGGCTTGGCGCATGGATCCGATCGCCGCGAGCTCTTCGCCTTTACTGCCGCGCGTGATGGCACCGATGGGAAACACATTGACTACCGCGTGCCGGCGCGCTTTTTCGATGATGTAGGTGGTGACGGTGGGGCTGTCGTTCACCGGCGCCGTGTTGGGCATGGGGCAGATGGAGGTGAAGCCACCGGCGGCGGCGGCGCGCGCACCGCTCTCGATGGTTTCGGAGTGTTCAAAGCCGGGCTCGCGCAAGTGCACGTGCATGTCGATGAAGCCGGGCGCGACGATCAAGCCCGTGGCGTCGAACACTTCTGTGTTGGCGGGCGACAGGTTCGGTCCCACACCCTTGATCACGCCGTCTTCGATCCAGACATCGGCGACGGCATCGTGCCCCGAGGAGGGGTCGATCACTCGGCCGTTCTTAATGAGCAGTGCCGGCATTCTGATCTCCACCTAAGACTCGTTCGAGGACTGCCATACGCACTGAAATTCCATTCTCCACTTGATTTAAAATCGCCGAGCGCTGGGAATCGGCGACTTCGGATGAGATTTCGCGGCCGCGATTAATGGGCCCAGGATGCATTACGATGGCGTCCGGTTTGGCTAACTTGAGGTGCTCCAGACGCAATCCGTAAAAGGGGAAGTATTCGCTGGCGGGAAACGCGGCTTCGTGCTGGCGCTCCAGTTGGACGCGCAGCATCATGAGCACATCGGCGTTGCGGATCGCTTCGTCCATGTCGGTGGTCAGAGTCACGCCGGGTGCGAGTTGCTTCAATTCCGGCGGCAGCAGCGACGCAGGACCGCACAGCACGATATCGGCTCCATACTTGGCGAGCAAAAACACGTTTGAGCGCGCGACGCGGCTGTGCGCGATGTCGCCGATGATGGCGACGCGCAGGCCTTCGAGTTGCTTGCCGCGGTCGAGAATGGTGCGCGCGTCGAGTAGTGCCTGCGTGGGGTGCTCATGCGTGCCGTCGCCGGCGTTGATGATGGGAATCCCTAAGTGGCGCTGCAAAAAGTGCGGCGCGCCGGAGGCCGAATGCCGCATGATGATGGCGTCCGGGCGCATGGCTCCCAATGTGTTCAGCGTATCTACTAGCGATTCGCCCTTGGCAACGCTCGACGCTTGCGCGGTGATTGAAACCGCGTCGGCGCCGAGGCCCTTCGCCGCGAGTTCGAAGCTGGTGCGGGTGCGGGTGGAATTCTCAAAGAACAAATTCACTACCATACGCCCCTTCAGCAGATCGAATTTGCGGAAGCGCTGGCCGGGGCCGACTTGGAAATGGCGCGCCCGGTCGAGGATGGCCTGCACCTCGTCGCGCGTTAAATCTTCAATCCCCAGGAGGCCTTTCATGGCCCTATTCGTCAACCCTCTCGACCAATAGCACCTTTTCCATGCCGTCGATCTCATTGAATTTTACTTCGATGATTTCGTTGGCTGAAGTCTGCACGGTGCGGCCGATGTAGCGCGCCTCGATGGGCAATTCGCGCCAGCCGCGATCGATCAGCGCCAGGAGTTGAACCCGTGAGGGCCGTCCCTGATCGAACAGTGCGTCGAGCGCCGCACGCACCGTGCGGCCGGTGTAGAGTACATCGTCCACCAGGATCACGTCCATGCCCGTGACGGAAAAAGGAATGTCGGTGGAGTTCAAGACCGGCTGTTGCGAAACGGTCGACAGGTCGTCACGGTAGAGGTTGATGTCGAGGATTCCCACCGGGACCTTGCGGTGCTCCAGCGCTTCGATTTTCTCGGCCAATCGCTGCGCCAGGGGCACGCCGCGGCGGCGGATGCCGATGAAGGCCAACTTGCTTAGATCTTCGGTGCGCTCCAGAATCTCATGCGCCAGCCGGACCAGGGTGCGGTCGATTTCAGACGCGCTCATCAGTTGGGATTTTTCGCGGGTAACAGCCATAGTGGGGGTAAACGCTCCAGAGTAGCACACCGTCGCATCCCCTACAATGATACAAACTGCATGTTTCGCTTTAGTGTCGTAGCCGCGCTCCTTTCGCTATCCGGCGTTCCCGCATTCTGCGCGGAATTGGAATTGCGCTATGCCGCGCTTGAACGCGTGATTGCCGATCAACTGTTTTCGCAGGAGGGCCGGCTTTACGTTCGCGGCAGCAAGGCCACTAAATGTAAATTCGCCTATCTGGAATCGCCGCACGTCGGTGCGATGGATGGGCGCTTGCGGGTTACGGGGCGTTTCAGCGGGCGCACCGCGCTCGATATGTTCGGCGGCTGCGTGGGGCTGGGCGATTCCTTCGATTTCACGTTGATTGCTGTTCCGGTGGTGAAGAACGGAGCGCTGGCGTTCAACGAAGTGAATGTGTCGACGACGCGCGATTCGTTCTACATCCGGCGTGTGCGCCAGGCCTTGACCAGCAGTTTTTCGCACGACTTTAAAATTGAAGTTCGCGATCAGGCGCGGCATCTGTTGGAGCAACCACCGGCGCCCGGCGCTGCGAAGCCGCTGTATCAGGAAGAGCTCGCTAGCTTCGATTTGCGCGACGTGCGGGTGCAGCCGGATGCAGTGGTACTGGTGATGGATTTCCGCTTAGTGGTCAAATAGAAAGAACCCCTTTATGCAGCCAGTGAATCTTGGAGTCATCGGACTCGGCAACGTCGGCTCCGGTACGCTCGACATCCTTGCGGAAAACGCCGATCAAATCGCGCTCAAGTTAGGCTTCCCGTTGCGCGTGGCTGCCGTGTGCAGCCGCAACGTGGGGAGCAAGAAGATTCCGGCGGCGTTAGGATCGCCGCTGCAGACTACGAATTGGCGCGAGGTGGTGGATCATCCCGATATTCAGATTGTCGCCGAACTCATCGGAGGCACCGGCGTGGCACGCGAAGTGATCGAAGCCGCCGCGGCCAAGGGTAAATCGGTGGTGACGGCAAACAAGGAATTGATGGCGCTGTGCGGCGCGGAGTTGTGGGACCGGGCCATCGCGTCCAACATTAATCTGGCGATGGAGGCGAGCGTAGCCGGAGGGATTCCGATTCACGCCGTGTTGCGCGAGGGTATTTCCGGTGACCGAATCAATACGCTGTATGGGATTTTGAACGGGACGTGCAATTACATCCTCACGGAGATCGAGCAGCGCGGCGCGGATTTCGCGCAGGTGCTGGCGGAAGCGCAGGCTGCCGGTTACGCGGAGGCCGATCCTTCGGCGGACGTGGACGGCTTCGATGCGCGTTCGAAGCTGGCGATTCTTTCCGCGCTGGCGTTCGGGGAGCGGATCGTGCCGTCTGATATTTACACCGAAGGCATCCGCCGCATCGCGCCGATCGATTTTGGGTATGCGCACATGCTGCATCACACGATTCGCCTGGTGTGTACGCGCGAAGCAGACGCCCGCCGGGTTGCTGCTTTCCGTGCGTCCGTCGCTGATTCCGCAGTCGACGATTTTGGCGAGTGTTCGCGGCGCTTATAACGCGGTGTGGGTGCGCGGGAAATACGGGGCGGATACTTTCTATTACGGGCGCGGGGCGGGCGCGCATCCGACGGGGGTTGCGGTGGTGAGCGATCTGATGCGGGTGGCGCGCGAGATTCGGTCGGGTAGTCCGGAGCGGGTGTCGCCGTTTGCGCATGCGCGGCTGGGGGAATATTGTCCGATTCCAATTACGCTGAATCGGGCGGCTTATTATCTGCGATTCCGTGTGAAGGACCGGCCGGGGATTATCGCGCAACTGGCGGCGGCGCTGGCGGCGGAGAAGATTTCTATCGAAGCGGTGCTGCAATTGCCGGACGAGAACGCGGAGAATCTGCCCTTCGTGATCACGGTGGAACCGGCGAGTGAGGCGTCGATCCGGGCGGCGCTGGCGCGTATGGAGCAACTCGATTTCTTCATTGAACCGCCGCTGGCGATGCCCATGGAAGCGTCGCTCTAAAATGGCACATTCCCGATTCGGAACAATAATCAGGCTCCGTCCCTATTTAATTTTGGAAGAAGTCGATGGGGGCTAAGGCGGTGATTCGCCACTGTTTACGCGCGGCGCTCCAGAGTGCATTTGACGATGCGTCTGCGGGTCTGCTGATTGCCGTTGACGGCGTTCTTTTCTGAGGTTACTAGTAGCCAGTCGAGCGAGACGGTTCGCTTATCGTCGTCGCCTTCGTCGCTGACCACTTCAATGGTCGAGCCGACGTCGTAGGCGGCCAGCAACCCTTCGATGTTGTTGCGGAGGACGGCGTAGTCGGGCATGTTGCGATCGAAGTGGTCGAGGAACGCGGCGGAGTCGTCGTTGGTTAAGGCTTCGGCTGCTGCGCTGAAGACGTTCAGGACGTCGGCGGAGGAATCCGCGAAAGCGACCATCGAAATAAGCAGCAGCGCGGTACGCATGTCAGGTCCGGTAACTGGCGTTGATGTTGATGTACTCTTTGGTGAAGTCGCAGGTCCAGAAGCGCGCGCGTCCGCGGCCGGTGCCGCGAATGGCGAAGCGGATGGAACAATCGGGCAGGTCGAGCTTGCGTCTTCAATTCGTCCTCGGAGAATTCGGCGGCGAGTCCGCGGCGGCACACCGGAATACTTTGCATGTCGATATCCACTTTGCGGGGATCGAACGCCACGCCCGCGTAACCGGCGGCGCAGAGAATGCGGCCCCAGTTGGGATCGGAACCGGCGATGGCAGTTTTCACCAGCGGTGAATTGGCGATGGAGCGCGCGATCTGTTCGGCGGCTTTCTCGCTGGCGGCGCCTTCGACGTCGATGGTGACCAGCTTGCGCGCTCCTTCGCCGTCGCGGGCGATTTGGCGCGCCAGGGATTCCAGCACTTCCGTGAGCGCGGCTTCGAAGGCTTTGGCGGTGGGCTTCACACCGGAGGCTCCGTTGGCCAGCACGGCGACGGTGTCGTTGGTGGAGGTGTCGCCATCGACAGAGATGCGGTTGTAGCTGCGCGCCACGGCACGCTTCAGCACGGTGCGCAGCAGGGCGGGCGACACCACGGCGTCGGTCATCACGAAGCCCAGCGTGGTCGCCATATTCGGCTGGATCATGCCGGAGCCTTTGGTCATGCCGGCGATGCGCGCGCCCTTCGATTTCGGCGAACGCGGTCTTGGGAACCAGGTCGGTGGTCAGGATGGCCGTCGCGACGGCGTCGAAACGCGTCGGCGTCGAGTTTCGCCACCAGCGCCGGGAGCGCATCGACGATCTTGCCGCCATCCATCTCGACGCCGATCACGCCGGTGGATGCGGGCAAAACGTATTCCGGCTTGACGCCCAGCGCCTTCGCGGCTGCGCGGACGGTGGCGGAGGCGACCTGGTCTCCGGTGCGAGTGGCGCAGTTGGCGTTGCCGGCGTTGACCAGGATGGCGCTGCGCCTTCCCGCGTGACGCCGACAGATTCTTGCGCGCCAGCACCACCGGCGCGGCCACCACGCGATTCTGCGTGAATACGGCGGCGGCCACGGCCGGGGTGTCCGACACAATCAGCGCGAGGTCGTCCTTCTCGACTTTGCGAAGCCCGCAGTAAACCGCCGCGTAACGAAACCCTTGCGGAAGGCTCATGCCAGCACCTCATCCCCGTTCAACGGAAATCCGTTTAAAAACGCGGCCACCGGCATTCTCTTCTTTCCCTCCAACTGAACCTCCCGCAATTCGATCGATTCATCGCGCCCGCATCCAGCGTACAGCTTGTGATGCGCGGTCCGCAGTGTCCCCGGCGACAATTTCAATTCGCCAACGGCCGCTCTCCAGATCTGCAAGCGTTGCCCGCGCAGGAAGCCGTAGCCGCCGGGCCAGGGCTCGAAGCCGCGAATGCGGTTGAAGATTTCCTGCGCCGAAAGCTGCCAGTCGATCTTGCCGTCTTCCTTCTTGAGAATGGGCGCGTAGGTAGCTTGCGAATCGTCCTGCGGCTCGCGGCTCGATGGTGTGGAGCTCGGCGAGCGTGCGCACCAGCAGCTCCGCGCCGGCAGACTGCCAGACGCTGGCCCAGTTCGACGGCGTTTTCTTCAGGGCCGATGGCGGTCTCCCACTTGAGCAGCATGTCGCCGGTGTCGAGACCTGCATTGATGCGCATGGTGGTGACGCCGGTCCGCGTCTCGCCGCGGGCGATGGCCCACTGGATCGGCGCCGCGCCCCGGTATTTCGGCAGCAGGGACGCGTGCACGTTGATGATTCCCTGCGGCGGAATGTCGAGAATCGCTTTCGGGATGATCTGGCCGTAGCCGACCACCACCATCGCCTCCGGCGCCATGGCGCGCAGTTGTTCGACGACTTCCGGACGCCGCACGCGTTCCGGCTGATGCACGGGCAGTCCCAGGCGCAGCGCCGCTTGCTTCACAGGGGGCATGGCGTCCTTGTGGCCGCGGCCCTTGGGGCGATCCGGCTGCGTGAAGACGGCGAGCACGTCGTGACCGGCTGCGACGGTGCGCTCCAGGCTGGGGACGGCGAACGAAGGCGTGCCCATAAACACCAGCTTCACGGCGTCTTTAATCCCACTCGCCGGCTTTTTGCAGCTTGCGGACCTTGCGCCGGATCAGGTCTCTTTTCAACGCACTGATGTGGCTAATATAAAGTTTCCCATTGAGATGATCGGTCTCGTGCAGGAATGCGCGCGCCAGCAGTTCGTCGCCGGTCATCTCGAATTCCTTGCCGTGGGCGTCCTGGGCGCGGACGGTCACTTTCAGCGGCCGCGTCACCTGTTCGCGGAAAGTCGGGAGGCTCAGGCAGCCCTCTTCGCTTTTGTGCGAGCCTTCGGTTTTGACGATCTCCGGGTTGATCAGGACGATCTTCTGTTTGGGGTCCTCGCCGGTCGAGATATCGATCACCGCCAGGCGCTTGCCGACGCCGATCTGCGGCGCGGCCAAGCCGACACCTTTGGCGGCGTACATCGATTCGAACATGTCGTCGACCAGCTTATGCAGCTCCGGCGTGTCGAATTCCGTGATGTCTTCGCCGCGTTTTTCCAGTACGGGGTTGCCGTACTTCACGATCGGATAAATCATGCTTAGAAGTTCTTCACCTGTTCCAGATATCCTTGGTAATTGCGCCGGGTTTCGGCCAGCGAATCGCCGCCGAATTTTTCGAGCATGGCGGAAGCCAGCACCAGCGCCACCATGGCCTCGCCGATGACGCCGGCGGCCGGGACCACGCGACGTCGCTGCGCTCGTAGGCCGCCAGCGCCGGCGTCGCGGGTTTCCAGATCCACGCTTTCGAGCGGACGCCGCAGCGTCGAGATGGGCTTCAGCATGCCGCGCACCAGCACGTCCTGGCCGTTGGTCATGCCGCCTTCGAGGCCGCCGGCGCGATTGGCGCCGCGCGTGAATTCGTGCTTTTCGCGACTGTAGTGAATCGTATCCTGCACCTTCGAGCCGAAAGCGGCCGCGCCTTCCGCCGCGTAGCCGACTTCCACGCCCTTCACCGCCTGCATCGAGACGATGGCCTGGGCGAGTCTGCCGTCGAGGCGCGTGTCCCAGGCGATGTGCGAACCCAGTCCAGGCGGCACGCCGCGCGCCACCACTTCGAAGACGCCGCCGACGGTGTCGCCGGTTTTATACGCTTGATCGACCACGGCTTTCATGCGCTGTTCGGCTTCCGCGTCGACGCAACCCAGCAGAACTTCGTCGCGCTGGCTGAGGGCGACTAGCTCTTCCCAGCTGGCTGGGCGCTCGAGCTTGGCTTCGCCGACGGCGATCACGTGGCTCAGTACCTCGATGCCGAACTCTGCGAGAAACGCCTTAGCCAATGCGCCGACTGCGACGCGGGCGGCGGTTTCGCGCGCGCTGGCGCGTTCCAAAATATACCGGGCGTCGTGAAAATTGTACTTGATCGCGCCTGCCAGATCGGCATGTCCGGGGCGCGGACGCGTGACTGGTTTCTTGTGATCTTCGGCGCCGTCGATGTCTTCGACGGGCAGCGCTTCGGTCCAGTTCTTCCAATCCTTGTTCTCGATCAGGATGGCGATGGGCGAACCGATGGTGTGCGAGTGGCGGACTCCGCTGACGATGTGGGCGTGATCGGTCTCGATTTTCATGCGGCCGCCGCGGCCGAAGCCCTGCTGGCGGCGCCATAGTTCCCGGTCGATCGACGCAACGGAGATGGGGACTCCGGCGGGCAGTCCGGTGAGAGTGGCGACGAGGCACTCCCCGTGAGATTCTCCTGCGGTTTCAAAGCGAAGCATGGAATCTCTTATGGTAGCAACAACCGGTGGAATTACCAGGGCGGGCTAGGGTGAGCCATTTTGACCCAGCGCGCGGGTCACTGCGGCGCGATAGTGGCGTCGGATGACTCAACTTCTTCGGGCTTGGGGGAAGACGAAATCGTCTCCAGCAGAAGGGAAACGATGACAAACCCGGCGATGACGGCTCCGACGATCACGTCTTTTACTGAGCAATTGAGGTGCCAGAGCCGAATCGGCTAGTCCCTAATTTTTGAAGGGGGCCTTATCCATCTTGCGGTAGCTCATCATCTTCAGGTAGATGTCGTTGGCCATCGACGAATTGATGCCCCAACCCGCCAGGTACATCAGCTTCAGGTCGCGGTCGCGGTTGAGCGGAGCACCCTTGGTCCACTCGCCCAAATCGCTGTTCCGCCCCATATAGACGGAGAACAAGTTGGCGGCCGAAAACACATCCAGATCGCGCCAGAGACTGCGCCACCGGCGCGTAATCCGGCCGGCGCAGGCGCTTTTCGATTTCCGCCACGTCGATTTGCAGGGGCTCCACTTGCCCCATGAACACGGTGTCGTAGCCTTGCCCGCTTTGATTGTTGGCCCACACGGTGGCGTACGGAAACGCGTCGAAGAAAGTCGCGAGCTCGCTTTTGACAGTCGCCTCGTCGCTCTCATAGAGCGGAACGTAGAGCGTGAACATGCCGCCTGGGTTTAAGTGGCGCTTCACGGCTTCGAAATATTCTTTGGAATAGAGCGCGGCCGTGCCTTTCACGAAGACATCCAGCGGGTCCGAAGCGATGATGTCGAACTTCTCGTTGGTGGTCATCAGGTAATGCCGGGCGTCGTCATAATGCATGTGAGTCTTGGGGTTGTGAAAAACCTCGTAGTTCTGCGCCGCGAAATATTTGGTCGAGATGGGCGGAATGATAGGTTCGATTTCGCAGATCGTGATCTTCTGAATTCCCGGATAGCGCGTGAACGTGCCGGCCGAGACTCCCGCGCCGAAGCCGATGCCGAGCACGGACTTGGGATCGGGATGCAGCAGCGCTGGCAGGTGCCCCACCAGGCGCTGCAGCTTCATGTCGAAGGGCAGAGTGGTGGCTTCCACGTGTCCGTTGACGTCGATTTCGGTCGAGCCGTCGTTCAAGCGGCCGATCGCTACCGAGGAGTTACGTCCCTCGGCGGTATAGATGATCCGCGAATTGTTCATGTAGCTGGGCATGCGGCGGCCGTAGGCGATCAGCGCGCCGGGGACGGGATCGATGCCCCAGGCGAGCACTCCGGCGACGATCAGCGACGCGGCCACGACCTCTTTCGCGCGCGGCAACAAAACGAACACGGCGCCGAGTGCGGAGATCACCAGCAGCAACCGCTGCGTGTTCTGCGTGCCGATCCACGGGCACCAACACCAGGCTGACGCCCAGCGCTCCGACGATCGCGCCGAGTGTGTTGGCCGCGTATACTCCGCCGACGACGCGCCCAGGATCTTCACCGCCCGTGGTCACCGCGGCCAGCGCCAACGGCATGCTCGCTCCCCACAGTAAAGCCGCCGGCAGAATCGCCCACAGGCAGCGCGCCATGTCGAGCTGAAATAACTGCCAGGGATCGCGCGTAAGCATGGTGTCGATGGGCCAGTAGGGCAGGGAATCGGCGATCATGTAGGCGGTCCACGCGATGCCGAGCGTCAACAGAATCTGGCACCATCCCAACGCCTCGCGCGGACGCAGCTTAGGCAATAGCAACGCCACGCCGCCGCTGCCGAGCGCCAAGCCGATCAGAAACACGGCGAGAATGATGGCGAACACATAGACGGTCGCGCCCAGAAGCATGCCGAGCAGACGCGTCCACACCACTTCTGCGCCGAGCGCGCACGCTCCCGACACCGCGATGGTGGCGTACACCGGCCAGCGGTTTCCCGCGCGAATCGTCGCGCAGGTTCGGGCAGTCTCGAGCGAAGCCCGCGCCGGCACCTGGGTCGCGAGCCAGAAGCTGAGCGCCGCCACAATCAAGTTGATCGCCACCGCCGCGTAAGTCGCTACCGCCGTGTCGTAGATGCGCAGCAAATAAAATCCGGCGAACAGGCAACCGAAGACTGCTCCGACGGTGTTGCCGCCGTAGAGCAATCCCCACCACTCGACGCCGCGCGGCGTCGATTCCACCCAACGCACGATGGCGGGAAGAGACGCGCCCATCAGCGCCGTCGGCAGCAGCATGCAAACCGCGGCGACCACATCCGCGCAGCAGCATTCCGGCGAGTCCGCTGGATGCGCCCGCGAAATAAACGCCGCTCACTAACGGAATGCCCGCCAGCACCAGCAGGCCGCACGCCGCGATGCCTACTTCGAGCCACGCGTAAACCCGCAGCGGATGCTGCTCGGCAAACTTTCCACGCAGACGCGGCAGTCCGAGGCTGCCGATGCACAATCCACCCATGAAGGTGGCCAGCAAAATCCCCAGCGACACCGACGTCGAGCCGATCGCCAACTGCAGCAACTGGTACCAAACGATTTCGTAAATCAGCGCCGAGCATCCGCTGCCGGCGAACAGGAGCAACAGCAGTGGCAGGAAGCGACTGGTGTCAGGCGCCGCGGAGTGCGTCGTCGCGGACGCTGAATGTATATCGCTAGCAGTAGCCATCAAAGCAGCTATTATACTGGCCCGGGTTATGAAGTGTCCTGCGATCCAGAAAGCAATCACTCACCTCCGTTCGCTACAATGCAAGAGTTACCCAAGCCAGCATGGATACTCTTGTTCGCCGTCCCCGCATTGATCCTAAGTACGCCGGCTACAAACTGGCCATTCGCAAATCGAAGATTCACCGCTTCGGCGTGTATGCGGAAGAGCGCATTCCGGCGAACCGCAAGGTGATCGAGTACACGGGCGAACGCCTCAACCGGCGCGAGACCAAGAAGCGCGGCGAAGGCGAGTACACCTATCTGTTTACGCTCGATAAATACTGGACCCTCGACGGCGCCTTCGGCGGCAGCGGCGCCGAAATCATTAATCATAGTTGCGAGCCCAACGTGGTCGCGCGCATCATGAAGGGCCATATCATTTACATGAGTCTGCGGACGATTAAACCGGGCGAAGAGCTTACCGTCGATTACAACTTCGAGTACGTCGGCGATCGAACGTCTTGCGCATGCGGCTCGCCCAGTTGCCGCAGCGTCATGGAACGCATGACGCCGAAACTCGAGCGCGTTCTGGCGAAACACAAGGCCGCTCTAAGCGCCGTAAAATCGAAGTCGGCGCACGCCTGAGCGACCTCTGCACTGCGGAGCACGAGCCGGCGACCTTAGATATAATTTGGTTCGGATGAAATTCAAGCCTAAAACCCAAATCGTACTGGGGATCGTCCTATGCGTTGGTTGGGTTTCGTATGCGTTAGATGGTTTCGCCTCTCTTTCTAAACAAGCGGCACCGGTCGCCAGGGGCGTTTACGTAGGCTCTTTCGTCGGGGACCTTGGCATGATTGGTTTTGGTCTATGGGTCGCTTTCAAGGGATATAAGAGGCTTCGCCTGGAGCAACAAAACCCGCCAGTCGATTCACAGCCCGGTAACTAAACCGAGTAGAATTCCTGCTACTGGAGTCGGCGCACGCCTGAGCGCTGATGCGCGGCAATTTGGACGGCATTTTGATGCCGGGTTCACGCTCCAGCGGAGTACAATCAGCGGGGAGGGCAGAGCCATGGCCAGCCGTAGAGGATTTATTCAAGCCGGCATAGCAGCATCCGTTTTGCCGATGATCGTTTCGGCTCGCGAAATTTCGCGGCAGCCGCTTTTCGGCGCACAATCGTTCTACAAGGTTATCTTCGACCGGCGCTTTCCTGCGAGCGTGGCTTTTGCCCGCGAGATGAAGCAACTAGGCGCGACAGTGCACGCGATCGACGGCGACATCACCGATCTGTGGTTCCACGATTTGCACGCCGCGTGGACCAAGCAACCGGTGGCCATCGCTGGCTTGACCGCGCACGGGCCTTTATTCTGCCTGGAACGGCTGGCATGGGACCATGGCATGCGCGTCACTTTCCGTGCCGAACACCCGCTTCCGGGCGCGGATACGGAACCCCTGTACTCATGGATCATCGCCCCCAAGCAGGAGCGCTTATGAAACTACCGCCCGGCGTGAAGAGCAAAGATTTCGCCGACGCTTTGAAGCAACTGGAAGAAGCCGTCGGCAAATCGTGGGTATTCAGCAGCGACGAAGACGTGGCGCTCTATCGCGACGCCTACTCGCCCTTCTGGGGAGAGCCGGAGGAGCGTGTCGCTTCCGCCGCCGTCGCGCCCGACGGGGTAGAGCAAGTGCAGAAGGTGGTGAAGATCGCCAATACCTACAAAATTCCGCTCTATCCCATCTCCACCGGCAAGAACCTGGGCTACGGCGGCTCCGCGCCCAATCTTTCCGGCAGCCTGGTACTGGATCTGAAGCGCATGAACCGGATTCTGGATGTGAACCCGCGCGACCACTCCGCGCTGGTCGAGCCCGGGGTCAGCTACTTCGACTTGTACCGCCACATCCAGGAAAAAGGTTACAAGCTGTGGATCGACGTACCGGATCCCGGCTGGGGCAGTCCCATCGGCAATTCACTCGATCACGGCGGCGGTTATTTGCAGCCGATGTATCGCAACCACTTCGATTCACATTGCGGCATGGAAGTGGTGCTTCCCAACGGTGAAGTCTTGCGAACGGGCATGGGAGCGCTGCCGGACTCGCAGACCTGGCAGCAGTACAAGTTCGGATTCGGCCCGTGGATCGATGGCATGTTCTCGCAATCGAACTTGGGTGTGGTCACGAAAATGGGATTCTGGCTGATGCCGGAGCCGGATGCTTATTTGACGGGCACCGTGACGGTTCCCAATTACGGCGATCTGATTCCGCTGGTGGATATCCTCACGTTCCTGGAGAATTCGGGTGTCTCGAACGCGATGCCGGGGTTGGGCAGCCCGTTGCTGGGCGGATTCATGATGCCTCCGCCCGCGCCCGAAGTGACGGCGCTGCTCCAAAGAACCGGCGGGGATATTTCGTCGCCGGACTTGCAGAAGTATGCACAGGGCAAGAACGTTCCCTACTGGAGCTGCACCGTGAAGTTCTACGGCCCGGTAAAAGGCGTGCAGGCACATTGGGAATATGCCAAGGAAAAATTCTCAGCCATTCCAGGCGCTAAATTTCAGGACGGCGAGTTCTACAAATTGCCGCTGACGCCGGAGCAATTCAAGCAGGTACACAAACCCGAGTTCGGCATACCCAGCTTGGAAACGTTTTCGATCGGCGCGCGCTCAGCGATCAATCCCAACCCCAGCGCCGGACACATCTGGTTTTCGCCCATCATCCCCAGAACCGGCGAAGCGGTGCTCGAAGCCAATAAAGTATTTTCCAAAGCCGCGAAGGATTTCGGTTTGCCGGTGTTGTCGTTCAGCCTGCCGTCCACCTATTGGATGCGAGCGTTTATCTTCATCTTCGGATTCCCGATCACCCACGACGTCGCCACCAACAAAAGGAATCGCGAGTCCTTCAAGAAACTGATCCAGATCGCCGCCGAACACGGTTGGGGCGAATACCGCACCGCTCCAGCATTCCAAGATGCGGTGATGGACACTTACTCTTTCAACAATCACGCGCTGCGCCGCTTTCACGAAACCATCAAGGACGCCGTCGATCCCAACGGAATTATTTCGGCGGGCCGCTACGGAATCTGGCCCAAACATCTGCGGGGGACTAAAGCATGATCAAGCTGATCGCGATCCTGCTGGCGGGCCTGGCGAGCCAGGCCTACGCCGCCGATGACGCCGTCATCGCGAAGGGCAAGCAGGTTTACGAGTATTGGTGCATGACCTGTCACGGCCCCGAACTGCCCGGCACGATGGCCTTGCAGGCGAAATATAAGGGCTCGAAGGCGGCGCTGCTGGCGGAACGCACCGACTTGCTTCCTCCCATCACCAAGACTTTCGTTCGCAAGGGAGTCTCCGTCATGCCCTTCTTCCGCAAGACCGAAATCAGCGATGCGGACCTCGACGCCCTCGCCGCGTATCTTGCGCGCAACACCTCCGCCAAGTAGAATTCTACTCATGCGTTGCCTCGGGCTGATCGCTTTCGTGTTTTTTACCTTGGTCTCCACCCAAGCCCAGGACTCCGCAGACGCCAAGCTGCTCCAGAAAGCCCGGGAAATCGATAAACGCATCATTGTCTTCGATAGTCATGTCGATCTCCCCTTCGACTACCCTGGCGCCGCCGCCGACGGCAAAACGCAACTGGATCTACCAAAAGTGCAACGCGGCCAATTGAAGGGCGCAGCAGTCGCTGTCTTCGTCCCCATGGGGCCGCGCACTCCGGAAGGTTACGCTAAAGCCCGGCAGGACGCGGACAAAAAAATCGCGCTGATCAAGGGCATCGCCGAGCAAAATCCGGACCGTGCCGCGCTCGCCTATTCACCGGCCGATGTCCGCCGCATTGCAGCGCAGGGAAAATTCGCGGTCGCGATCAGCCTGCTGAACGCTTATCCGCTCGGCTCCGACCTGGCGCAGATCGATGAATGGTACCAGCGTGGCGTCCGCATCTTCGGCTTCGTCCACGCCGGACATAACGATTGGGCGGACTCCTCCCGCCCCAGCAAATCCCTGGGCAATGGCCCGCAGGAACATGGCGGTCTCTCCGAGCTGGGCAAGAAGGGCGTCGCGCGGCTCAACGAACTGGGGATGCTGATCGACGTCTCGCAGCTCTCCTCCGCGGCCTTTCAGCAGGTGCTGAGCTTGACCAAGGCGCCGGTGGTGGCGACGCACTCGGGCGTGAAAGGAATTGTCGACAATTCCCGCAACTTGAGCGATGAGGAACTCATGCTGCTACAGAAGAATGGCGGCGTTATTCAAATCGTTGCTTTCTCTAACTATGTGCGCCCTCTCCCCGCGGACACTCCCGCGGCTTCCGCCCCGCGCGGGACGGTGGCGCAGTTGGTTCAGTCCATCACCTACGCAGTCAAGAAGATAGGGATTGACCATGTCGGTATCGCTTCGGATTTCAATCACGGCGGCGGGGTACTAGGATGGGACAGCGAAGGCGAATGCCAAAATGTAACTGCAGAATTGCTCCGGGCGGGGTATTCTGAAAGAGAGATCGCCAAGCTGTGGGGCGGTAACTTCTTGAGGGTATGGGGCCAAGCTCAAAAGAAAGCCCATCCCTAGTAGTCCTAGTTGCAACCGTTTTGCGATTTCGTTCATCTAACAGTTAGGCGGGAGGCGCGGCCCCCGAAAGCCTTTATGAAGTGGCATATTATCAACAATCGGGACTACATCGACGGTCCCTTCGAAACCTACGAAGAAGCGCTCCAGGAAGCTCGTTACCTGGGTAAAGAAACGCGTCTCGAACCGCGGATCAGCCGCCGAAGTGCGGACTTCTACGTGTACCGGCCCCCCTATGACCGCGAAGAACACTGGCAGCCCGAGTACTGGATCTGCACCAAAGAAGCGGCCCTCGCGCAAGGTGTTCGCGAAGTCATTTTTCTGCAGCCGACCTTCTGAAACTTTGACGGCGCTCGGGCGTCTAACTGGGCAAGGGGGCGAATTTCTCCTCCGACGATTCGCGGTCTTCTCGACCTTGTTCAGACGGGCCCACTAGACCGGCGGTGAACGCTCACCGTCCCCCTTTAATTTCGCCGTCGAATCCCCGTATACTGGCCGGGTGAAGCTAAAGCTCTGGTTTTTCCTAGCCACGGCGGCGGTCCTGGCCGCGCAGACTCCTTCGGGCGAGGCTGTCTTTAAGCAGCGCTGTGCTGGCTGCCACGAAGCTAATAATCCGCGCATTCCCACGCGCGATTCCCTGGAAAAACTGCCTGCGACGCGCATTCTGCGGACCCTGAATCACGGCGCGATGATGCAAGTGGCCTACACCATGACTCTGGCGGAGCGCGCGGCGGTGGCCAAGTACATTGGGACGCCGGGTGGGGACGCGCCGCCGCCAGCGACAGCATTTTGCCGCGACCGCGTCGTGAAAATCACGGCGAATCCGAAGATTCAATGGAATGGCTGGAGCCCGGGCACCGGCAACTGGCCCTATCAGCCTGCGGATGCCGCCGGGCTCTCGCTCGATGCGGTAAAGGGTCTGAAACTCAAATGGGCCTTCGCTTTCGACGGCGATCTTACCGCTTTCGCGCAACCTACTATTCTCGATAATCAATTGTTCGTGGGCAGCGCGGGCGGCGTGATCCACGCGCTCGACCGCGAAACCGGCTGCGTGCGCTGGCTGTACGAAGCGAGCGGTCCCGTGCGTACTTCCATCCTGGCCGTGCGCGAAGGCGGCCGCTACGTGCTGTTGTTCGGCGATCAGATCGGCACCTTCTACGCCCTCGACGCGGCCAACGGCAAGCAGCTGTGGAAGAAGCGCGTCGATGAGCACGACGCCACCCGCCTAACCGGCGCGGCTGTGGCTTACGACGGCACCGTATACATCCCCGTAGCGAGCTGGGAAGAGAATCGCGCGTCCGACCCTAAGTACGCCTGTTGCACCATGCGCGGCAGCGTGGTCGCACTGCGCGTCCGCGACGGCTCGCAGGTTTGGAAATCCTACATGGTGGGCGAGCCCAAGCAGACCGGCACCAACAAAGCCGGCGTGCCCAAGTATGGGCCGTCGGGCGCGCCCATCTGGTCCGCGCCGACGCTCGATCGCTAAGCGCGGCCTGCTGTACGTCGCGACGGGTGACAACTATTCGCCTCCAGCCACGGAACTCAGCGATGCCATCGTGGCTCTCGACTTGCGCAGCGGCGCCGTCAAATGGTCGCGCCAATTCACGGCCGGCGACACTTTTAGCGGGGCGTGTACCGGGACTCCGGAATGCGGACCCGACTTCGACTTCGGCTCCTCGGTGATGTTGGTCGAGTCCGGCCCCAAACCGGTTTTAGTCGCGGGACAAAATCCGGACTGGTATATGGGCTCGACCCGGACCGCAACGGTGAAACAGTTTGGCAACTTCGCGTAGGGAAGGGAAGCACCAACGGCGGCGTTCAATGGGGCATGGCGACCGATGGTCAAAACGTTTACGCCGCGGTGTCCGACATCGCCCGCGTGGCGCGCAAGCGCACCGATCTGGCGGACTTGCGCGATCGTGATGTCGACCCCAACATCGGCGGCGGCCTCACTGCCATTCGCCTGACCGACGGCAGCAAGCTATGGTACGCTCCCGGCCACCCCTGCGAAACGCCCAAGCCTGGATGCAGTCCCGCGCAGCCGTCCGCGGTCACGGCTATTCCGGGCGTCGTATTTTCGGGCTCCGTCGACGGCCATCTGCGCGCTTATTCGTCGGAAGACGGCAAGGTCCTGTGGGACTTCGACACCGCCCGTGAATTCCAGACCGTCAACGGCGTAAAAGGCAACGGCGGCTCGATCGATGGGCCCGGTGCGGTGGTGGTCAAAGGGATGGTGTTCGTGAACTCGGGCTACTCGCGCCAGGCCGGCATGCCCGGCAATGTGCTGCTGGCGTTTAAGGCAGAGTGAAACATGCCAAAGCCAGTAGTGCGAGTTACAGCCAAGCGGACAGTTCTTCGCGTAAATCACTACCGCCACGGCTACAGCCACCACCGCGATTCCCGCGATAATCAGGACATTGCGCTTGGTATGCGATTTCTTGTTCAGCTGCTTCACGGAGGCCACGTCGCCGAAAGCAATTTGCCGGTCGCCGCCGCCTGGATTCAGCAGAGTGAATCCGGAACCTGATACGTCGCCTCTGGTTCCCCGCAGCGTCTGTTTGTCCTTGAGACGGACTTCGATGCTGGTGCCGGCGGGCATTCCGGTAATCTGAGCGGTTATGTCCTCCGCGCCGAAGGCTGCCGGACCCAAATGCGCCACCAGGAGCCATACCAGAACCACAGAAAGTGCCTGCCGCATGTTTCACCTCGCCGAACTTAAGGTTTGCGCCGCAGCGGCTCCAGCGGGTACAAACTTCTGTGCCCGTTTGCCCTGCACGTCGGCGAAATACAAACTGCCATCCGGGCCCACCGACATGCTGTGGACCCAGTTCAAGTCGCCCGGCTTTTCCTTGCCGTTCTCACCCTTCGGAACAATCCACATCTGCTTGAGCCGGCCCTCGGTGTCGAGCTTCATCACCACTTGATCCTTGGGAGGCGTGGCGAGCGCGGCGGCCCGCGGACTCACCTCAGACCACAACATCGGCGAGCTGCCGCACACCCAGATCTCGTCATCCTTCGTCACTTCCATGGCCCATGGCGTAATGATGTTCTTCCACTCCGTGAGAAACTTGCCCTTGGAATCGAAAACCTGAATGCGCACGTTGTTGCGATCCGCCACATACACGCGGCCTTTGGAATCGAGAACAATCGAGTGCGGCTGGCTGAATTCACCCGGGGCCGTTCCCAACTTGCCCCACGCGCGCACGAACTTTCCGTTTTTATCGAACACCACCACGCGGTTGTTGCCGTAGCCGTCGCTGACATATAAATCGCCATTGGCCGCGATGGCCACATCGTTGGGCTGATTCATGTGGGTCTGGTCCTCGCCGGGGACGCCCGGAGTCCCCACGGTGAGCAGAACCTTGCCGTCCATGGAGAAGTGGCGGACGGTATGCAGATCGCGGTCGACGATCCACAAATTGCCGGCGCGATCGAAGCGGATGGTGTGCGGATTCTTGAACAGTCCCTCCTGATCCCAGAACTTCACCAGCTTGCCATCCTGCGAAAACACCTGCACGGGAATTTTGCCGCGATTGAAGGTCCAGACGTTGCCATCGGGACCGATTGCCACGCTCGACATGGCGCCCCACTCGCCGCCGGGAACGCGCTCGCTAGGCCAGCTCGCATCCACTTTGTAGCCGATGGTGTTGTCGATTTTCGGATAGGCGGGCGTGGAGTTCTGCGCCGCAGCGAAGCCCGCCGCGAGCAGACTCAAGAGGCAAACCGGTTTCGTGATGCCGGTGTCCATGGGCGCTCCTCAGCGCCTATGGTACACCCTTACGTCACTTTCCAGCGCGCGCGGGACTGCGGCTGACGGTGAGCGGAGGACTGCTGATGCGAGACGAGCCCGCGGAAAGACTGCTGCTAGGACTGGACGATGCAGATGGCGCTGTCGTTGTTGTCCGCAAGCTTGCGGGGCTGCTGTAGGATGGACTGCCATACCAAGTAGTGCGCTGCGGAAAGTAAAAATAGTTCACTGCACCAGGACTATAGAACGCTGCTCCGAACGGACTAAAGTAAACTCCATTGGCGGGCAGGAACGTATACATTCCAAAATACGGATTCCAAGACCAGCCACTGGGGCCGCTGGCGAAGCCGGAGCTAGTAGTCCGAATTGGACGCCACGCGGGCGGAGATCACGTTTGCCGCGGCAACGTAGTCGGCGCGGCGTGAGCTCCAGCGATAAAACGCATCCGTGTCTTTGGCGTCGAAGCGGGCATCCGCCAACTTCGCCGCGTCGAGATCGATCTGATGGCCCTTGCGCGCGATCAGGCTGTCCGCACCGGCGGCAACGGTGGCCTGCCCGTCATAAACCCGCAGCTGCGCAGGACTCGCATCGATGCGATAGAGTCCTTTCTTGGCCAGCGTCATGTGCGCAGCCGCGGCGTCGAAGGCGATGGCGTTGTGCTCCAGTAATTCCGCGACTTCGATCAGCGCCGATCCCGATACCAGCTCCAAGCGGGTATCAGCCAGTGCGTTCGAGATCATCCGCACCGAGCTGTTGTCGGTCAAGCGCAGAAATACGCCCGGGGTCAGCAGGACCTCCACGCGCCCTTCCTGCGGTGGCCAGGACTTGGCCGGATTTCACATCGGGGAATTCAGCGAATTTCGGATGCACCGGCGGTCCCGTCGATGGTGACATCGCCTTCGACGTAGTGGATCACTCCGGAATGCGCCGAGATGACCGACTGCGCCGGCGCGGCGCCCGCGAAAACCAGACTGCAAACAGCAGCGCAGACAATTGCCCGGGCGTTGGCCATGCGAGGTGCTCCTGCCCAATCATGATGCGCCCAATTGCCGGTCTGCGTCAACCGCATCTGTGCCACACTGATGGAAGATGCCGATCACGGCTGGAACATTTGTGGCCGGAATTGTTGTGGCGCTGGCGCTGGGCGCGGCGCTGGCGGTGGTGTGGTTCCGCGCGCGCTCGGCAACAGCAGCGGCGCGCGAAGCAACCGACTCCACGCGCCCCATCGCCGACACGCTGGCGCGCATCGAAACCCACATCCGCGATATCGAAGCCCAGCGCCAGCATATGCTGGGCGGGATCGAGCAGCAGCTCGGCGCATTGAGCAAGGAAACCGTGGCGCTGTCGCAGGCTCTGCGCGTGCCCAACGCGCGCGGACGCTGGGGTGAACTCACGCTGCGCCGCGTGGCGGAACTGGCGGGCATGGTCCCGTATTGCGATTTCTATGAGCAGGAATCCGGCGCGGCCCAGCGTCCCGATATGCTGGTGCGCCTGCCCGGCGGCCGCACGCTGGCGGTCGACGCCAAGGTTCCGCTGGCCGCATATCTGGATGCCGAAGCGGCCGCCGATGCGCCCGCGCGCGAGGCCGCTCTTGCGCGGCATGCGCAGCAGCTCAACCGTCACGTCACCCAGTTGGGCGCGCGCGAATATTGGACGCAGTTTCAGCCCGCGCCCGAAATGGTGGTGCTGTTCCTGGCGGGCGATCATTTTCTGGCGGCGGCGCTGGAACGCGATCCCGAACTGCTCGATCGCGCCCTGACGAAGAAAATTCTGATTGCGACGCCGGTGACGCTGATCAGCGTCCTGAAAGGCATCGCCTACGGATGGCGTCAGGAAAAGCTCGCGAAGAACGCCGAAGAACTGCGCCGCATCGGCGCGGAGTTCTATGACCGCCTGCGCAGCTTCGCCGAAGTGTACGCGGATTCCGGACGCCATCTGGCGCGCGCTCTCGATTCCTACAACCGTTCGGCCGGCACCTGGGATGCGCGCGTGCTGCCGTCGCTGCGCCGCATGAGCGAACTCGGCGCCGGCGGCGGCAAAGAGCCGCCGCAGATTCTTCCCGTCGATGGCGCCGCTCGCACCCCGCAATCCGCTCGGTCCCGAAACGCGGCTGCCCGAAGCATGACGCGAAACTTCTTCCTGTACCTTTCGCAGCAACAGCGCCTGCGCCGTTGGATGGAAACTTCGCCCACGGCGCGCAAACTCACCAGCCGTTTTATCGCCGGCGAGACGCTGGCCGACGAATTGAACGTAACCGCGCAGTTAAAAGCGCAGGGAATCGCCACCGCGCTCGATCATCTGGGCGAGAACGTAACCACGCTCGAAGAAGCCAACGCCTCCGCAGCCGCTTATCTCGATGCGCTCGATCAAATCGCCGCGCGCGGGTTGCCGGCGACGGTTTCGATCAAAGCCACGCAGTTCGGCATGGATGTTTCGGAGAAGGCCTGCTATGACAACGTCCTGCGCGTGGCGGCGCGCGCGCCAAAGAAATCGGCACGCCGCGTTGAGATCGATATGGAAGACACCCGCTATACCGATCGCACCATCGCACTGGTATCCGCCGTCGCCCAAAAAGTCGGCGACATTCGCATCTGCATCCAGGCCTATCTCCAGCGCAGCCCCGCCGACATCGACAACTTGAATCCGCAAGGCATCCGCGTGCGCCTGGCCAAGGGCGCTTACAATGAGCCGCCCGCGTTAGCGTTTCCCAAGAAAGCCGACGTCGACCGCGCCTACGTCGAGCTGATGCATCGCCTGTTCGATCACGGAACCGATCCCGCCATCGCCGGCCACGACCCGCGCATGATTCAGGAAGCCATACGCTATTCGCGGCGAGCAGGGAATCGCGCCAGACCGTTTCGAATTCCAGATGCTCTACGGCATTCGCCGCGATTTGCAGCGCCAGGTGATCGAGCAAGGCTTTCGTCTGCGCCTCTATGTGCCCTACGGCACTGCCTGGTATCCGTATTTCATGCGCCGCCTATCGGAGCGCCCCGCGAATGTCTTGTTTGTAGCGCGCAGTTTATTCAGCTGATCTATTCCGCTGAAGTAGCGATCGGCACTTGCTCGACGATCTCAATGCCGAACGCGTCGACGCCAATCACCTTGCGCGGGTGGTTCGTCAGCAGCCGGATCGTCGTCAGCCCCAAGTCCGCCAGAATCTGCGCGCCGATTCCGGTCTCATCCTGCGGCGGAGCGTGGCTCTCCATGGGCTGATAGTGCTTGCGCGCGCCTAGACCGGTTTGATGCAGGTACACCAGCACGCCCGCGCCTTCTTCGGCGATCTTCGCGAGCGATCCTCTCAATGTCTGCCGGCAATCGCATTGCGCGGACCCAAACACATCGCCCAGCAAGCAGCGCGCGTGCATGCGCACCAGCACGTTCGATTTGCGCGCCACGTCGCCGCGGACCAGCGCCAAATGCGCCTCGCCATTGATGGGGCTGACGTAGGAAACGGTCTTGAACGAACCGAACTCCGTGTCGATGCAGCCCTCGCCGCGCCGTTCGACCAGATGCTCCGTTTCCAGGCGGTAGCGGATCAGACTCGCGACCGAAATCATCTTGAGGCCATGCAGCCGGCAGAATTCCGTCAACTGCGGCACCCGCGCCATGGAGCCATCGGCGTTCATGATTTCGCAGATCACGCCGCCGGGCTCGAATCCCGCCATGCGCGCCAAATCGACAGACGCTTCGGTTTGCCCCGCGCGCACCAGCACGCCGCCTTCGCGCGAGCCCGCAGCGGAAACACGTGACCCGGCCGCGCCAGATCCGCCGGCTTGGCATCGGGCGCCATCGCCACCAGAATGGTATGCGCCCGGTCCGCCGCGGAAATTCCGGTGGTGACGCCCTGGGTGGCATCGATCGATTCGCAGAACGGCGTTCCGAAGCGCGATGTGTTCTTGGGCGACACCAGCGGCAGATGCAGAGTGTCGCAGCGCTCCGGAGTCAGCGCTAGACAGATCAGTCCGCGCCCGTGCGTGGCCATGAAGTTGATGGCTTCGGGCGTGATGCACTCAGCGGCCATGGTGAGATCGCCTTCGTTTTCGCGATCTTCGTCATCCACCACGACCAGCATGCGCCCGGCGCGCAGTTCCTCGATGGCTTCGGGAATGGTGGCAAAGGGCATTACTCTCAGGATAACCAACTCAAGGACGAGGAGCTTCCGTCAGTAGCTGACACCCTCAGTAGCCGGGGGTTAGCGCTTCATGACGTGGCCGTGGCCATCGCGCATTTCGTTGCCTTTGAAATGCGACGCATCGACGCGCCGTGAAGGTTCGGCGCGCTCCCCTCGATGCGGCATCGGGCCTTTATACCCGTGATCCGGGTGGAAGTGGTTATCGACGTAACCACGGAAACCCTCGTGGCCATGAAACCAGGGCCCAGCGCCTATGAAAATGCCTCCGTCAAACCATTCGGGACCGTAGTAACCCGGGGGAGCGCAGTCATACGGAGCCACATCGTAATAACCGTAGGGACAGTCCGGTGCGACGCCGATATTGATGCCCACTTGAGCCTGCGCAGCAGGAGCAGCGGCTAGCCACAAAAACCCAGCAATTGCAGCGAACAAGACAAATTGTGCTTTACGCATTGGGTTCACCTCGCACTCGTTAGAGCGAGCGCGTCCGGAACTTGTTTCTGCAAAAAATGCAGGTCTAAAGGCCCAGCCGTTTGTCGAGTTCCGCGGAGATGACCGTCAAACGTTCCGGATTGCGCATGAGGTTGCGCACGCCGTCGTTGCCGAAGTTTTCAAAGAGCGCGTCCACTGCTTCGAGCGCCAGTGAATAAGCCAGCCGCGCGTGTTGGGCATCGAGCCCGGACCATCCCTGCCGCAGACTTTCGAGCTTCGGCAGTTGTCCGGCCTTAGCCAGTTCCTCCAATTCGGCGCGGGTCTGCGGAGCCAGCGTTTGTCCCGAGAGCCTCTGCGCCATGCCCTCATGAAGCCACGACGGCCACTCGCCCAACATCGCTAGACAGGCGTGCGTAGTCTCATGTGCCAGCACTTGTTCCTGCCCGGCGTCCATCTGTTGGCCGTTCATCACCGGAACGTGGATACGCCCGTCGTAGACGCCGCCGCTCCACTCCGCTGCGTCCGTCGCCTTTTTATAGGCGTCGCGGCTCTGAATGATGGTCACGATTTTTTCTTCCGCGGTGCAACCCAGTTGTTGCGATACGCGCGCGAAGGTGCTGTCCACGACACCAACCATGGCGCGCGCGGTGTCGGTGGGAACCGTTGCCGAGTCGTAGCGCAAGACCACGCGCATGCCGTACAGTTTGTCGCCGCTCTGGTCGCTGGAACGTTCTTTTTCCACGCGCTTGATGAGCGTTTCCAGGTCCGGATTCGGGGCAAGTTCCAGTGACTCGCGCCAATACTCCAGCGCCTGCTTGGTATCATCCGCGCGCCATGCAGCGACACCCGCCATCGCCAGCAGCGAGGGATCGCGGCGCTTCTGCATCTCCGGCTCCAGCAGTTCCAGGGCTTTCCCGGGTTGATTGGCGTCGATCAACTGCTCGGCCTGCGCCAGAACCACTTTCGACTGACGCCGGCAGTGCCATGCGGCGCACCGTCCGGCGCCTTGAGCGCGTCGAGCCGGAGCATTGCGGACCGCGTTCAGCGCCTCGCTGGTGGATACCCACGACGCATTGCGCCGGCCTTTGTCGAAGGAATCCAAGCCCTCGATCGCGGCGGCCGGCAGATAACCGTCTATCTGCCGTCCTCCCACTTCGGCCGCGATCTTGTAGCAGGGAACGCTCTCGCCCGAGAGCGCAAAGCGCAACTGCAAAGGAGTGCCCGCCGGCAGCGAAGCCACCAGCGGCGCATCCGCCGAACAGCCGGAGCGCAAAGCCGTGTTGTCTTCCTTTACACTCACGGCCAGCAGCAGCGCGAGTAGAAGTCCCATGCTTTGAGCATACGAGCGTACGCCGGCCAAAGCCCTCCGTGAAACACCTTATATGGCGTTAGGGTGAAACTGGATACGAACGTAAAGGTCCAGTTCGGTTTGGTCGATCAGCAAGGAGTGTGAGGAACCAGACGCTCGACGTTCTCCGCGCCGTTGCTGTCCTGCTTGTCTTCAGCCGGCACTCCGAGGGCGCGCCCATTGTGTCCCATCTCGGATGGGTCGGCGTGGATCTTTTTTTTGTGCTCAGCGGGTTCCTCGTTTCCGGACTCCTGTTCCGCGAATACCAACAGGCGGGGCAGGTGTCCTCGGGACACTTCCTGATCCGCCGCGGCTTTAAAATCTATCCGCAGTTCTATCTGCTGACAGCGGTCACGGTCGCGGTCATAATTTTGGGGAGCGGAAGACTCAGCCCTCTCGCGGTCATTGCCGAGAGCGCCTTCTTTCAAAACTACGTTCCCGGCCTGTGGGCGCACACATGGTCCCTGGCGGTCGAAGAGCACTTCTATCTGTTGCTCGCTCTGGGTCTGGCATTGTTGGCGCGGCGGGGCGGAGCCAACCCGTTTCGAAACCTTCCACAGTGGATTCTGGCGGCCTGTGCCCTGATTCTTGGCCTGCGAATCGCCACCTGGTATTGGCAACCGCAAACCTCTGACTACGTCCACATCTTTCCGTCGCACTTGCGCATGGACTCGCTCTTGTGGGGCGTCCTGCTGTCGTACTTCTTTGCGTTCCGGCCGGCCGATATCGCCAGCTTCATGGACCGCTTCGGAAAATGGCTTCCGCAGTTGAGCATTTTGCTCCTGTCTCCCGTCGCCTTCCTGGACCAATCCCATCCCTTCATCTACACCTTTGGTTTTTCGATGATCGCGATGAGCTTCACCCTGCTGCTGCTGAGCGTGCTCCATCCCCGGAAACCCGCGGCGCAAGGCGGACCAGCGGTGCGCGGGCTCGCGCGGTTAGGTCAGGCGTCCTACGCGTTCTATCTGTGGCATGGCCCAGTTCTTTCGCCGACGACCGATTGACTCCGTACTGGGCAACGCTCAACATTCGCATACCGGCCATCGCTCATTTAGCACTCACTTTTTTTGTTACCCTGGCGATTGCTTTTCTAACCACCTGGTTCCTCGAGCAGCCTTTCTTGCGGTTACGTGACCGGTGGTTCCCATCGCGCGTGCGCAGTCGAGCGCCGGGAAATCTGCTAAACAGGCCAGCAGCAGCACCTCTCGCCGCGCCACTGACCGAACCCAGCCGGTAAATGCTATTCGCCAGTCGCGTGAACCCGGTACACCGTGCCAATCCCCGCGCTGTAAATAGGGATCAGCGCGGCGTTCGATCGCACCTCTTGCTCGATGGCTTTGCGATCTTCTTCGCCCGTTTCACGCGACATGTCCTCTGTTGTGAAATAGACGTAGCCCAACCCGCGGCTCTTACAATAGGTTCCCAGATCGCGATAGGCGTTCACGATCTTTGCGTGATCCTCGGCATACCACCAACGTGGCATCATCGGCAAATAGTTACCCCGATGGCCGCTATACAAATACAATAACGGATCGTCGTAAGACAGCACCGAGCTTCCCAGGGGCAAATTCGCGGACATCCATCGATAGGCCTCCCGCCGGTCGGCCAGCGCCGTCCGTTGGGAAGCGGCGGTTTCAGGCATCATGACGAAGCACATATAGGCCTGCACACCAACTACCGCTAGAATTGCGGCTGCGATCCCGGTTGCAAACAGGACCGCCGCCACGCGCTGGCTCGCGTCCTTATGGTGCAGCGCCTTGCCGAGCATGTCCCACAATGTTCCACTTCCGTCACGATTCCCGCCAGCAGCAACGGAAACAAAGGCAGTACGAAACGTTCATTCGGCGGATAATGCCACACTGCAAGAATCCCCAGCGACAGCAAACCGAACATGGCATAGTCCACCGCGATTCCCCTTCTTATCAAGCGGACCACACCCGCCAGCATCGCCACTGCAATCACTTGCGTCAAGATCTTCAGCGGCAGAAAGTCCACGATCTTGGGAACCACTAACGATCCCATGCCATATAAAATCTGATCGATGTTCTTCCACAAAATCACCGTCAGATTATCCACTCCGAAGTTTGCCGTGCGGAATCCCATGTAGTCGACGTAATACAGCATAGTCAGATCTTTCGAATGCGACATATGCTCTTGCACCCACCAGGTCCAGGCACCCACCGCGGGCAGGGAAGTGGCGAGGAACAGCGCGGCCCTGCGCCAGTCGCGCTTCCATAGAAGCAGCGCTGGAATCGAGATCACCAGCGCGATCCCCGCCGTCCGCGCCAGATAAGCGCACGCCACCGCGAGCCCGGCCAATGCGATCGCTCCATTCCCCGGCCGCTGCGCCAGAAGCAACGCCGCCAGTACGAAACAAGTGAAGAAAACCTCCGTCAGCATCATGCTGCCAAACAGCGCCATATAAGGACTCAGCCCCAGCGCCGCCGTCAGCAACAATGCCCGCGGCTCGGAAAACCCATACTGCCGGTATAACAGGCAAGCCAGTCCCAGACAAACCGCCAGCCAAGGCCAAGTGAAAAAGGTCGCCGTCACCAGATTCTCCGGAAAGCTGGGATTCAAATGCCAGACCAACGCCAAATACGCCGGAAACAGCGGAGGATATTTGGTCTGATACGGATTCTCCGGCAAGCTGCCAATGCGGTAGCCATGCCCCTGCGCGATCCCCTGCGCCGACACAAACATCAGTGCGTCGTCGTGCAGCCGTCCAAAGTCCGGCATGTCGCGATTCCGCCAGGCAAATTGCGCCGACGGGATCAGCAACACAAGGAAAGCGAGAACCAGCCAAGCGCGGCGTAGCATTTTTATTGCACACTCCGCTCTAACCGCCACGCGACGATTGCCGGCACAGCCACCGTCGCGATGGCGATCGACCAAGTGGCCGCGCCCACCGGAATCGCCAACGCCGCGCCGCTGCGAAACGCGATCAGCCAGCTCAGCGTGATCGCCCCGCCTATGGCAACGGCAATCCAGCGCATACTACTCGCGGTCCGCGTGCAAGCACCTTGAATCGCCAGTGCGAGTGCCGGAGCCACCATTAAATCCACCAGATAGTGTTCCCCGGAGCCGAGCGTCGCCAGCGCCGTCAGCAACAGGTAGCAGGCGGACAGCACCCCCATCCACCAACTGCGCCGGCGCAGGTTCCAGAAGAGCAGCAGCGTCCAGCCCACGTGCAGAGAAGGCATGCCGTTGCGTGCCACCGGCGGCAGCCACGCGGGTTGGATCGCAACACCGGCAAGCGAGGGAACCTGTAGCGGGAATTGGTCGCCGAACAAATAGACGGGCCCGGCCGCCGGACACACTTGGTACAGCAGGAAGCCGGTAACACCCAGAGCAACCGACAGCCAACGCAGATCCACCACGATGGGCAAGTTCCGCTGCCGGTCCCGCCACTGGATCGCCAGACAGGTCGCCAGCCCCAGCGGCAGGCTGTTATAGACGTACCCGCAGGCCTGAAACAGCCAAGGGTGGACGCGCAACAGTCTTCCGATGAACCAGCTCGGCGGTCCCCCGAACTTGACGTCAAACGCGTATAGCAGGCGGTCGTAGGTGATGGGCGTCACTTGCGCCGCCAGGTTCACCGCGCCGAGCGAACATACGCACAAAGCCGGAATCAAGGCCACTTGGTGCGCACGTTCCCGATGAAAGCTTTTTGCACCCTCGGGCGCCCAAAACCACTGCATCGTGACCACCAGTAGGCTTCCCATGCCCAGAAAGCCCCCCGGGATCGCAATGACCGCGCCATAGAAGTTGATGAAAGTGCCATGGTGAAGGTAATAGCTGACACTAAAGACCGTGGCAGCTCCCAGCACCACCGCGAGTTCCCGGCGGTTTGGCCGCAACAGCATGTGCATTATGAAGGCGCCTGTAAAAGCAAAGGCAATGTAAGGCGAAGATTCCAAACGGAATAACGCGGCTACTAGGATCAGAATCAACATCACGCTGGCGGTCTGTATCCAGCGATACGGCGTCTCCAGCGCGTGCTTGCTGGCTAGAGCAGGGAAGACAACGGGCTGGGAAGGGGTAGCCACGCAGATGCTACGATATTCATCGGATTTTTCGGAAACATTCTATACTCTTGTCAGTCGGTTAGCGATCCCATCGCCAAAAGATAGCGGCAGAGTACTGGGACTAAGGTCTCCGCAAGTCCTTGAAAAATCGAATTTCTGAGATGATTTCTGAGTCCACCTTAGGCCTAAAGCCTGATTCTTCTAAACCGGGCCGATGATAACTTTGATTCAGCGATGGACACTGTCGCGATCAGTTAGGGAGAGGAATTAGGAGATAACATGAAAAACTTTCTTTTGAAATTGAAGGCGATCAAGGACACCCGCGGTCAGGACCTCATCGAATACGCTCTGATGGCCGGCTTCGTTGCCGTTGCCGCTGGCGCTGTCATGCCGGGCGTTGCGTCCAGCATCAGCACGATCTTCTCGAAGGTCGGCTCGGTGATGGCTGTTGCGTCTACCCAGGGTAGCTAATATCAACCATTTACCGGATGGAGGAGCGGGCGGGCATCGGCCTATACTGCTCCTCTATTCGCTTTTCTGTTCGTCTTTCCCCGCTTTAACGAACCCGGTACAACAACCCCGCCCGCTTCCTCGTGTACGAATTCCAGTCCTGGATCCGCCGCCGCTACCTTCAAGACCTCCTCGTTGCGCCGCAGCCCGACTTTCGCCACTAGAACGTAGCCCAAGTGCTGCTCGTGCGCGTATCGATCGATCCCCCGGAACCGCGCGGCCTCTCCAGCATCGCCGCCAGTGGCCTCGAACTCCCGCGGAGGAACCACATAACTGACGCTGTGGCGGCCGGTGGCCAGATACAGCGCAGTATCGTCCTGCCACAGAATGTTGGCGTCGGCCGGCAAGTTCCGCGCGATCCAAGTGTACATAGACCGGTACGCCCTGCGCATTCGCGCGATCGTTGCGAGCCAGTTGCGGAAGCACGCCCACGTCCATGCAAATCTGCAATACCAGGCCGCCCGTTAGCACCAGCGACCAAGACCATCGCGAAGCCCGCGAACCGCCAGGCCGCCGATGCGTGCTGCTGAAACCAGCGCCGCCAGCTCCGCCATCGCAAAGCAAAACCCCGCCAGCAACAGCGGAGCCAATGGAAGAATGAAGCGTTGGTTCGGCTGATAATGCCAGACCAGCAGCATCGCCGACCGAAACCAGCCCGAACAAAGCATATAGCCGCGCATATCCCTGGCGGACCATGCGCACGCAGCCCACGATCATCGCCAATGCCAGCGGCCACAGAATCACTTTCGCGAGCACGCCTTCCATCATCTGCGGAAACACCAGTGAGCCCATCGCGTCAAGCAGCGCTCCGGTATTGCGCGCCAGCACGTGGCCGATGTTATCCCAGCCAACGTTTGTGAAGTAGTACGCGAGGTAATTCGTGTAGCACAGCGTAACCACATCATGGCCAGGAGCGGCATGCAGGCGGCTCCAGACAGTCCATCCGGCCATGGCGGGCAGCATGCCTAAGGTGAAGCAGAGGGCCCGCGCGTGCTTGTTTCTTCGAGCAATAGTAGGCCATCGCGGCAGGCAGCAGCGCGATGCCTGAAGTACGCGTCAGATATGCCGCGCCCGCGAGCAGCCCGGCGAGCAGCGCCCAGCGCCACCCGTCTCCGCTCCGCGCCACTAGCATGCGCGCCCAACAGGAACACCATGAACATCATTTCCGAGCCTAAGTTCGACACGAAAAAGAGCACATAAGGATTCAGCGCGAACAGCCCCACCGTCAGCCAAGTGATCGGAACGGAAAACCGCTGCCCCACGCACCACCAATAGCCCAGCAGCAACACCGCCGGTAAACACAGCCAGGACAGCATGACCGCCGCAGTGAGTGCGGCGGGATAGGATGCGGTCGCGCGCCACGCCAGCGACAGATACAGCGGATAGAGCGGCGGATAGCGCGTATCGTAAGGCTGCGCCGGCAAACTGAGGATGCGGTAGCCGGCGCCCTCCGCCAGCGCCTTGCCGTCGATCAAATACATGCCGTCGTCCTGCAGAACACCGAAATGAGGCACATCGCGGTTGATCCAAACGAAGATCAGTGTGGGCAGGCACAGCACAAGCAAGGCGAGGGCCGGAACCCAGCGGCGCGCGGATGCCCGTGCGGTGGCAGTAACGGACGGCGTGTGTTCGATCAGCATCGCGCAGCGGGGCTATACTCTAAATCGGCCGACTGCGAAGCTCACTTTAGCGCGTAACTATTTAACTCCCAAGCTTTTCCGCAGTTCCAGATATCGCGGATAGAGCAGCGATTGCAACAATGGGTCGGCCGCCGTTTCGGGCAGCGGCCATATTTTGAGCAGCGCCCGCGCCTCGTCCGTCTTCCCGGCCTTAGCCAGCGCCGCGGCGTAGAGCGTGCGCGGCAACCCATCCACTGCCGGATTGGTGCCCTCGAAGATCTTTTTCAATTGCTCCAGATCCTCCGGAGGATACACCTCGCCACGCCACACCGAGCGCTGCCGCGCCATCGCCGCGGCCTGCTCCGCCGGGGTTTTATCCAACATCGCCAGCGCTTGATCCTGGCGCCCCGTGGCGTAGAGCCACACCGCCTGCCGCCAGACGAGTTGTCGGGGGTTCTGGCTCGCCAGGTACTTCTGCATTAGCGCGTCCGCGCCCGCTAGATCTCCGCCCAACCAGCGCGCATACGCCGCCTTCATCAGGGGCGCACCGTTCAGAAAATTCGCCTGACGCGCGGTGGCTTGCGCAAAATATCTCTGCGCGTCCGCGAACCGGCCGTTCATGAAGTGGACCTCGCCCAACGAATCGAGTGCGTTGATGGCCTGCTCCGCTTTCTGCCCGTATTGTTCCAGGGTTTTCTTGGCTGCGTCGAGGTCGCCGTCCTCGCCTTGCGCGTAGCCCAGGCCGTTCAGCGCTGCGCCATTTTCGGGATCGATCGCGAGCGCCCGCCGGTACAATTGCTCCGCCGCCGGAAAGCGCCGGTGCCGCTGCTCGATCTCCGCCAACGCCATCACCGTGCCGCTATCGTGAGGAGTCAGCCGCGCCAACTCCGTCAGCGCCGCGATCCTGGCCGACTCGTCTTTCCGTAGCAGCGCCGAACTCAATTGGATCTGCACTTTGTTGAGCGGTGTCCGCAGCGAAGAACGAGCCAAGGCCCGCTCCGCAAGCGCCTCCGCTTCGTCCGGCTTACCGGATTGCTGAACCTGCGCGATCCAGGATTCCCAGGCTGTCCCGAAATCCGGATCCAGCATCACGGCGCGTTCAAAGTCCCCGCGCCCCCAGGCTGCGGCGGCATCCGCGCTCGGGGTCGAGAAGGGCTGCGCCCCCGTATCGAGCGCGCGCGCCAGCGTGCTCACCGCGAACAGCACCGTCCCCGGCGCCGAGCCCGTTGCGACCATGCGGTGCCGCTCGGCGTCTTCGAGTGCGTAGCTGATTTCGAGCGCCCCGCCGCGCTGCGTATAGGTGCAATGCAGCAGTTGAGTGGCGCCTTCGAGCGCCGCTTTTCCCGCTGTGCCGACGCGCACGGCCAACACGTGCGATGCACCTGACAACTCTTCGGCCAGCATCGCCGGACCTGCCGCGCTTACCCAATCGAGCGCAGCATCCCCGGTCAAATTGTCGAAGGGAAGAATGGCGATCCGCTCCATCGCGCGCCGCGGCGTCCGCGAACAAGCCGCCAGCCCGAGCAGCGCCGGCAGCATCAGGAAGAAGACCGGGAAAAAGCGCTTCAGAGGACCTTGGGCTCCATCGCCATGATCTTCTGAAACTCAGGATCTTTTTGCAAGCCCGCGAACTCGGGTTCCTCTACAAACTTCTGGCGTTCCTTAAAGCCTTCCTCCAGCGCCTTGCGGATGTAGTTCAGCGCTTCTTCGTACATCCCTTTCTTGGCGTGAACTTTGGCCAGAGCGTAAAAGAACATTGGCCGGTCGACCACGCTCCGGTCGCGCACGACCGTACCCACGCCGCTGCGGCTCTCAAAAACTTTGGGATCGACCTCCATGGCCTTCTGAATGTATTGCATGCCAAGTTCCGTTTGTTTACGCGCAAAATAGGCGGATCCCAGATTCGCCAGCGTGGACGCCGACTCCGGCTTGATGCGCAAAGCCTTCTTGTATTGACCGATCGCCCGCCGGTAAGATCCCCGCGAATAATACACCGTGCCCAGGTTGTTCATCGCGTCGGCGTATTTGGAATTCAGTTTCACGGCGCGCGCATAGTAGTTCGCCGCCGCTCCCAGATCCGCGAGTTGATGATAAGCGATGCCGATCTTGTTCATCAGGAGTGCGGTCTCCGGAGCTTCCTTGTAGGTATCGATAGCCTCGCGATACATCTTGCGCGCCATCAGAATATCGCCCCGTTCCTGTGCCGAAAGCAACGGTCGAACAGGCCCGGGCGGTGTAGGCGGCGGAGCATTCGACGCGTTCTGCGCCGGCACCCCCTGCCACGCCAATAGCAGCACGAAGGAGAAATACGACATGAATGGCTCCTCCCGTTCTTGCTATCTACAATACCACCAGAAGAAGAGGGACGGAGCCTGATTTTTCAAACGCACTCCGCCGCCCCAGCACGCCAGCGGATTGCAAATCGGTCTCCGTCCCTCTTTTTCCGAGCGCTGAGAACCTACTTGAAGATATCTTTAAGCCGCCCAAAAAATCCCCGCGACTTCTTAGGCTGCTCGGCCTGTGGAGGCGCAGCGGGCGTGATCGAGATACTAGTGACTGGCGCGGCAGCCGCCGGTTTGCCAGTCTGCGCCATCACCGGAATTCTTTCCGCCGAAGCCGGAGCCACCGGATCCCATCCCGCCACCTGGGTTCTTCCGCCGCCATGCAACCGGCAAGCCTCGACCGGCTGCGTCCCCGCAATAAACACTTCACTACGAACCTTAGGACACCCCGGCGTAGCCAGCAGTCCGTTATCGGCGTCGATGTCCGCCGTCACCACGCCCTCGGGAGCCTCAAACTCATGCACGTTGCGATACTCGCGATGCTGATGCGCCCGTTTCATGAACTCCGTCCAGATCGGCAGCGCACTGTGCGCGCCCTCTAGCTTGAAGTCGCGGTTGTCGTCGAACCCCACCCACACCACGCAAATCAGTTTGGAAGTGAATCCCGCAAACCAGCCATCGCGCGACGTCCCGGTTTTCCCCGCCGCCGGCAACACGAAGCCGCGGCCGCGCACTCCCGCCGCCGTGCCCGTACGCAGAACTTCCTCCATCATGTTGGTCATCAAGTACGCTACCCGCGGATCGATGGCCTGCTTTTCCTGCGGCGTGTTCTGATACACCACGCGCCCATCCTGACTGCGAATGGTGTCGATATATCCCGGCTTCTTCAAAACGCCGCCGTTGGGAAACACCGTGTAAGCGCCGGCAATCTCGATCGGCATCACCTCATAAGCGCCCAGCGCAATCGCCGGAGTCGGGCGAATATCCAGATTCAAGCCCACCGCCCGCGCCGTCGCCGCCACTTTGTCGTAGCCCACCATCTCCGCCACTTTCACCGCTGGAATGTTGAGCGAATGCGCCAGCGCCCGCCGCAGCGTCACCGTACCTGCGTATTCACCGCCGAAATCCGCCGGCTCATAAGGCTTGTCGTCGTACATGAAAGTGGTGGGTTCATCTTCGACCGTAGTAGCCGGCGTGATCACCTGTCCGCCATCCGTCAGCGCCGCGCTGAACGCCGCAGTATAGACAAACGGCTTGAACGACGATCCCGGCTGCCGCTTCGCCGTCGCATGATTCAACTGGCTGTTCGCATAACTGCGCCCGCCCACCAGCGCCTTCACCTTGCCGGTCTCGGTATCCAGCACCACCATCGCCACCTGCGCCAGCGGCATTTCATCGGTGCCGTATTTCTTGCTGCGATGCCTCCACTGCGCGTCCGTTTCCTGAATGCCAATGCGTATCGCCTCGACCGCATCGCGCTGCAGAGTCATATCGAGCGTCGTATAAACCCGGAAAGAATTGTTCTGGAAATCGTAATCCTGAAATCGATTCTGCAGGGTTTCATCCACCAGATCCACGAAGAACGGAGCATCCGTCGATTCCGCACGCCCCTTGCACCACATGCAGCGCCGAAGCTGCCGCGTCCTGATACTGCTGCTCACTCAAATACCCGTTCTCGCGCATGGCTTTCAGAACCAGATTGCGCCGCACCCGCGCGCGATCCGGATAGCGGAACGGATTGCGCCCGATCGGCGATTGCACCAATCCGGCCAGCAAAGCCGCATCCGCCGGCGTGACTTGACTCAAATCCTTGGCCAGATAGACCGACGCCGCCTCGCCAAACCCGTGAATGCTGAAGCTCCCCTGATGCCCCAGGTAAATCGCGTTGGCGTAATCTTCAAAAATCTGCTGCTTGGTGAGCTGCTGCTCCAGGTGCAGCGTAATCAGTGTCTCCGGAATCTTCCGCCGCCAGCCGCGCTCCGGACCCAGCCACAACGTCCGCGCCAGTTGCTGTGTCAGCGTCGAAGCCCCCTGCGACCCGCGCCGGTCTTTAATGTCGATCAGATACCGCGCGCGCGATTCCCATCGGATCGAACCCCGCGTGCTGGAAGAAATGCTTGTCCTCAGCCGACAGCACCGCGTCCACCATCACCTTGGGAATGTCCGCGAACCGCACCAACCGCCGCTTCTCACGCTTCTGGTCGAATAGATTGGTGATCGGCTCCGGCTCCAGATCGTACTCGGTCCGCTCGCTCTGATCGCGCAGAGAAATGATGTGGCTGACGCGCCCGCCCTCGATCTTGATCACCGCGCCTTCGCCGTCGTAAGCCTCCGGCCCGGGATTAATCTCCACCGCATCGGGACGCACGTGATACCACCCCAGCCGGTTGCGATTCGATTCCGTATACCCGGCGCGCTGCAAATAATCGGTGATCTCGCTCGTCTGCGTCTGATCCCCCACCATCACCGGCTGCGGAGCCGCATACAGCATGGAAGTGTTGGCGAACGGCCCGTTGCGCAGCTTGTCTTCGATGATGCGTCGCGTACTTGCTGTAGTAGTAAGTGAACACGCCCACCGAGAGTGTGCCCAGCACTAAAAACGAAATCAGAAACGCGCGTCCCCAGGGGCTCCCCACAAAGCGGAGCAACAGCGCGCGGCGCGGACTCTTAGGCTTAGCAGCCACAAAAACACCTGATCATTTCTTGGTTTCTTCTAAGGAGTACAGTTCTTTCCAGATGTCCTGGTTGGGAGACCAATCCGGATTCTGATGCCCCGTGATCTGCAGTTCGTCCACCTTCAGGGTACCGTGCCCGTAGAGGCAGATGTACTCGGTCTTGGGCGCGCCAAACAGCACGTGCGTCCAGGACCCCGTGTGCACCGGCATGCGCAAGCGCCGCAGGCAAGCGCGGCAGCGATAGCGCTGGTCGAGCACGATCAGCCACAGCAATCCCGCCCCGAACAGCCAGAACAGCAGCATGATGAAGGTGTAGTTCAAATCGGTAACGAAGGGATCGCGAAACCGCATGTGCATGAAGGTTTCCGGCGGAGGCATCAACGCCGCCAGCAACCGGCGCGTGCCCCAGAGGATTCCCGCGGCAGCCACCAGCTTCGCAACCAGATAGGCCCAGTACCTCATGCGTGTCTCTTTAAGTGTGGCACATTTTATAAGACGCGCACCGGTCTCAATTGTTCCACAAGTTAGTGAAATTTCAGACCGCCGGGCCCGGAGCCCTGAACGCGAAAGCGAAGAACGCGGCCACGCCCAGAAACGCGAACGCCACGAGATAATTCCAGGCGAATTTCTCCTTCAAAAAGGTCAGCGCGAACACCATGAAGACCACCAGCGTGACAACCTCTTGAATAATCTTGAGCTGAAAGCCGGTGAATTCGCCAAACCCCAGGCGGTTAGCCGGCACCGCCAGGCAGTATTCCAGCAGCGCAATCGACCACGACACCAGAATCGCCTTCCACAGCGGCCACGCATGGCCGTATTTCAAGTGGCCGTACCAGGCAAAAGTCATGAAGATGTTCGAGCAGGTCAGCAGAAGGACGGTGGTCACGAATGGAATGCTCCTTGAGGTTGAGTGACAGGTTGTCGATCGCGCGTTTCCGGCATGAAAAAGTAAAGGATAGCGAATGCCGCCAGCGCAACGCCAGCCAGAAACAGAAAGCCGGCATAATATTCAATGAGCAGATTAAGGATCGAACGAGTGCACAAATCAGAATCGCGAACGCAAGCGCGCGGATGCCAACCGTTAGCCGTTGAGGAACGAACTACTGCCGCCCGTCTTCAAGATGCGTAATCCGGTTCTCATGCGCATGGGCGATCCGCGCCAGGCTGTCTACGCTCTCGATCACTTGAACAATCAGAGTCTGGCTCTTTTCGAGCAAAGCCTCGCTCTTCTGGTGAGCCTCTTCGTTTTTCCGCTGCATGTGAACTACGAGTTCCATGCTCTCAGCCAGCGCCTCGTGGCGTTCCGTCAGCTTTTCGAGGCGTTGATCGATATCCATCTCACTCAATAGTATATCGAAGGCTGGATTGTTCTCTGGAAATCTTGGTAGTACCGGCCCATCCCAATCATCTTGGTGGTTTTCAACCAGTCTGGCAACCCCGCGTTTCCAATTAACCAGCTCTAAATCAATAAGTTAGATTTGGCATCCGGCTTGCCCTAAACAGCTGCATCCTGGTTGCCATGAAGCGCATCGCTCTTTCGACAGCTCTTCTGACCTTCGCCCTATTGGCGTGGGCGCAACCCCCTTATCCCCAAAATCCGCAAGGCCCTCCGCCGCAGCAACAAGGCCAAGACGATCCCCGCCGACGCCGCCGACCACTCCGTCGCCCGCCTCAGTCTGGTCAACGGCTCGGTCAGCGTGACGCGCGACTCCGGCGAAACCATTCGCTTCCACCGTCAACTCCCCGCTCGAAGCCGCCGACCGCGTCTCTACCTTCGAAAACTCGCGCGCCGAGATTCAATTCGATTCCACCAACATCATCCGCCTGGGCGCCAACTCGAGCGTCCGCATCGGCGATCTTCAATATCATCGCTACCTGGTCCAGATCAACCAAGGCACGACGCTCTTCCGCGTCCTCCGCGACAGCGACGCGCAAGTGCAAATCAGCACCCCTAGCGCCTCCGTCGCGCCGCTGCGCCAGGGAATTTATCGCGTCACCGTGCGCCCCGACGGGTCGAGCGAAATCACCGTCCGCGCCGGTGAAGCCGACCTGCTTTCCGCCTCCGGTACCGAGCGCCTGCCCGCCGGCCAGACCATGCTCTCGCGCGGCGCCGCCGGCAACGCCGAGTTCATGAACACCGCCGCCATCCCCATGGATGACTGGGACCGCTGGAATGCCGACCGCGACCGCTACTTTCGAACGCGCCCCCGACGCCTCGCGCTATGCCGCCCCCGATATCGACGGCGCCCAGGAACTGGCGAACTACGGCCGCTGGGTATGGGACCCGTCCTATGGATACGTGTGGGTCCCCAGCAACGAACCGCCCGATTGGGCGCCGTATCAAAACGGCCGCTGGGACGACCTCGATTACTACGGCTGGAGCTGGACCAGTTACGATCCCTGGGGCTGGGCCCCGTATCACTACGGCAACTGGTATCGCGGATCGTTCGGCTGGGCGTGGTATCCGGGGGCCTTCGGCCCGCGCCATTATTGGAGACCCGCCATGGTGGGCTTCTTCGGCTTCGGTGAGCCCGGTTTCGGCGTCAGCCTGGGCTTCGGATACGGCAACATCGGTTGGGTCCCGCTCGCGCCGTTCGAACGCTTCCGTCCCTGGTATGGACGCGGATTTGCCGGACGGAACCTGGCGCTTGTGAACAACACCAACATCGCCGGCGTCTACCGCAATGCGCGCTTCAGCGGAGCGGTCACCGGTCTGCGCGCTGCCGATTTCGGACGCGCCAGCGTCGGCCGTAGTTCGTTCGTGCGCCCAGGCGCAGGAGAACTATCGCGAGCCGGCATGGTCAGCAGCGGAATGCCGCTCGCTCCCGCGCGCAGCTTCAACAACTCCCGCTCGCCGAATGTTGTCAGACTCGGCAACGCCACGCCCGGCAGCAGCTCGGGCGGCTGGCGCCGTCTCGATTCGCAATCCGGCGCGTCCCCCGTCGGCGGCAATCGCTCCGAGGTGCGAAGTTTTTCGTCGCCGGTGCGCATCAGCCCGACCATTGTCAATAACCGCTCCGAGACGCCGGCGAATTTCCGCAGCCCGAACAATTCCTTTGGCGGCTTCGGCGGACCGCGCCCCACGCCGCAAGCGGCCCCCTCGACCCCTCGCAATTACGGTGGAGGCGGAGCCTACCGCGGCGGCCCGCCCGCTGGCGGAGCCCCACGCGGCGGTGGCGGAGCTCCGCATGGTAACGGCGGCGGCGCCCACGGCGGCCCGCACCACTAGCCGCAATCAACGATCTTCCCTCGGCCCGGTAGAGTATGATTTCTATCGGGCCTATTTTTTTATGTCCACCAAATCAAATTTGCCGGTGCTACTGTTGCTGGCCGCACCCGCCTTCGCGCACCACTCCATCTCGGCACACTACTTCATGGATCAAAATATTCACCTTGAAGGCGACGTGCTGGAGTTCTCCTACACCAACCCCCACTC
Organism: Bryobacterales bacterium; assembly: GCA_963745995.1. Taxonomy (GTDB): domain Bacteria; phylum Acidobacteriota; class Terriglobia; order Bryobacterales; family Bryobacteraceae; genus Palsa-187. The sequence goes on along the minus strand of CAVUZF010000002.1, from coordinate 32,478 downwards.
CTTCGTTCACCTCGAAGCGAAAGACCCCAAAACCGGCCAGCCTGCCAAGTGGGAAATCGAGTGGGCATCCGTGCGACGTCTCGAAGCCCGCGGTGTCGCGAAAGACGCCATCAAGCCCGGCGATCACGTCATCATCGAAGGTTATCCCAGCCGCGATAATCTGGACCACCGCCTGTTCATGCGCGGCATCACACGGCCCTCCGACGGTTGGAAGAGCGGCAAGGATATCAAGTAGAGCTTTCAATGCTTAGCCAACTGAAATAGACAATAAACCAGATGGCCTTTGCGATCGGCCACCACGCGGTTAGCCGTCTGATGCAAGCCCGCCGCCGCCGCGCTCTGTTCAAATCGCGCCGCGCGCTCTGGGTCGATCAAATACTCCTCGCAGTGCGTCACGTATAGAACATTTTCCCGAGGCGATGTATCGGCTACGAAGTTCAAAGTATCGTCCGCTTCAATCTGCGCCCCATTATGCGTTCCCCATTCGAGCGACGCTACCGGCAAGCTCTGCGCCCGCAGCACGTTCGCCAGATTCTGCACGCCGTCGGTCCAATACACGCTGAATCCATTCGCGCGCGCCGCCTGCCAGTAGCGGCTCAGCAGCCACAGATTCGATCCCGCCACCACCACGCACAGGACCAACAATGCCGCGCTGCGTCCCACCCGCCAGCGTTCCGCAAGCGCCGCCGCACTCGCCGCGACTATAAATTGCGGAGCCGGATCGAGCAGCACCGTATGATGCGGCCCAGCGCCCGCGTCGCGAAAAAATAACATGACTGCGAAAGCCGCGCCCGCCGCCACCCAACTGAATACCAGAGCAGGGAATAGCGAGGACCTCTTCAAAAAGGGAAGCGCCAGCAGCGCCAGCAGCAGTACCGGCAGCAGCGCGCTTCCCGGTCCAAAGTGCGACTCGCGATACCATCCGATCACCACGTCTCCCATGGAAGAGCCCGTGAGCGCAATCTTCTCATCGGGAGTACTGCGAAACATATAGTGCTCAAACGCGCGCCCGTCAAGTGTGTGCTGGAGCATCACCAGTTTCTCGCCCGCGGGCACGCCCGGCAAATCCTGCGAAGCCTGAAACGTAGCCCCGCGCCGCGCCAAATTGAAGGCGATCAAAGGAGCGCATCCCACGATGATCCCCACCGCCGCGGCCGCGATTTTCCGCCACGTCAGCCAGCGCCGTACATGGCTCGTATACCCGATCGCAAAACCCAGCAGCATCGCGCAAAGGGGAAACAAAAAGATGGCCTTGTACCACAGCGCCAGTCCCGCCACGAAAAACGCTGTTCCCAACCATCCTCGTTGCAGCAGCCAAAGAAACGCCACCGTAGCCAGGAGCAGCAAGCACACCGTCATGTCGAAGACATTGATCAGGACGAACACCGCGTCGGTCGCGAGGATCAGCGCCGCCGCCACCGCCACCCGCCGCCCAGCCACGCGCCGGGCAACGCCCACAAACAGCAGCAGCGTCACCACGCTCAAGAGGCAGGCCGGAACCCGCATCGACCAGACGCCCGGGTGCCACATCCGGAACACCGGCCAAAACACCCAGGACTTGAGAGCCCCCAGATAATCCATCGACATCACGGGAATGCGGAACGCTCCCCAGCGCCACTCGTAAAGCGACGCAGCGCCGCGCAGAAACGGCGCGACGAAGAGCGCCTCATCCTCCTCAATCCCAGGCCCAGCGAGGAAGCAGAGTTGGATCGCCAGCAGAAGGGCACCTATAAACCAGGGAAGATAACGAAGGCGAGGGCCCATAACTAGAGGGGGTTATGGAGATAACTTAAAGTAGACATAATATCTGTTATCGGAAGTTATCTTGCCGCTCACCGATCTCCGATGTCATGCGAGAATAAAGCCAGCGCCAGCGCACGTAAGAGCTATGACCAACTTCGAACGAGCCGTCAAAGACCTCCAGGATAACCTAGTCGTCATCTCTGAAATTGAGCGCCGCCAGTCCGAACTACTGAAGGTCCACAGCGAGCGTCTGGTCCTCATTGAGGCGGAAACCGCCGAGTACCGCCGTCGCACGGATCTGAGTCTGGCGCAAACCGCGACTAACCTTGAAGAGATCACCGACAAACTCAACGGCCTGATCGGTTACGTTTCCGGCGAGCGCCCGTCGCCGCCCTCGTCGAATTAGCTCGGGCCGCCCGCGCCCAAGGCTCGAAGTCTCCTTGCCGAACTTTTGTCAGTAACCTGATATGAAGTGCCGCCATATTTGGATCGGGGATTTGGCATGAGCGCTGCCTAACCGTTCCCACGCACCTATAGAGACACCACCACGGCACCTTCCGCGCCCCACCGATATATAATAAAACATGATTAAAGCCACCGAAAAAATCTGGCACAACGGACGCATGATTGACTGGACTGACGCCAAAATCCATGTCCTTGCGCACGTAACCAGCTACGGCAGTTCGGTGTTTGAAGGCGTCCGCTGCTATGCCACCGACGCCGGCCCGCGCATCTTTCGCATCCGCGAGCACGCGCGCCGCCTGCAGGATTCCGCCAAAATCTACCGCATGGAGATTCCCTTCTCCATTGACCAGCTCACTGCGGCCATGATCGACATCGTGCGCGTGAACAAGCTCGATTCCTGCTACATCCGCCCGCTGGTCATCCGCGGCTACGGCGACCTCGGCGTGCTGCCCACCAAGGATACGCCCATCGAAACCTACATCGCCTGCTGGGAATGGGGCCGCTATCTGGGCGCCGAGGCCGTGGCCGAAGGCGTCGACGTGTGCATCTCCAGTTGGACCCGTCTCGCGCCCAACACGCTGCCCGTCATGTCGAAGGCCGGCGCGAATTACATGAACTCGCAGTTGATCCGCATGGAAGCTGCGATTAACGGCTACTCCGAAGGCATCGCGCTCGATGCCGCCGGGTACATCAGCGAAGGCTCGGGCGAAAACGTATTCGTAGTGCGCGACGGCAAGATCCACACGCCGCCGCTGGGCTCGAGCGTGCTTCCCGGCATCACCCGCGACACCGTAATCCAATTGGCGCAAGGCATGGGCATTCCGGTGATCGAAACTTTGATTCCGCGCGAGATGCTGTATATCGCCGACGAAGTGTTCTTCAGCGGCACCGCCGCCGAAGTCACGCCCATTCGTTCCATTGACCGCATTAAGATCGGCATTGGCCGCCGCGGCCCCATCACGGAAAAGATTCAGAGCGAATTCTTCGGCATCGTCGAAGGCAGGCGCCCCGACACGCACGGCTGGCTCACGCCGGTGCCGCAGCCCGTTGAAGCTCGCTAGTCGTCCGGGAAAAAAAGGCGGGAGCGAATCTGTCTGCGACCCGCCTTTTAAAGGTGGAATCGGAGGAAAACTTCCGCGCGGGAACCAGCTTGCGGCCACCTCCCCCGAGACTGACACACTCACCAGTTCCGCGCAGAAATCTGTTATCGTTTGTACCAAGGCGCGCGCGGATTAGCTATAGCGATCGCGCCGATTTCAACAGTTGTTTCCCACATGCTTTGACCGAGTTACGATAGCGTCTACTGTGGGTATGCTGTGTATAAAACACTTTGACGATGAAATGTAGCGGACGGAGCGCAATTTCCGGCGAGCGGATCGAAATCGAATTCGAGCACGGCCATCAATAATGTCGATCCCTTGCTGACTTCGCATGCAGAAGATGCAGTCTTCATCGCTCCTGGCTTCATCGATCTTCAAGTCAACGGCTTCGCCGGCGTCGATTTCAATTCGCCTCGCGCAGCACGACGAAATCGAACGCGCCATCAGCGCGCTCTTCTCCACCGGCGTAACTCGCTTCTTCCCGACCGTAATTACCGGCGCGCCCGACGCCATGCTAGCCGCGCTGCGCAATCTAGCCGCCGCCCGCGAATCGCTCCCCCACGGCCACGCCATCGAAGCGATTCACGTCGAAGGCCCGCACATTTCGCCTGCGGACGGCCCCCGCGGCGCGCATCCGAAAGAGTGGGTCCGTCCGCCTGACTTCGCCGAGTTCCAACGCTGGCAGGACGCCGCGCAAGGCCTGTGCGCATCGTCACGCTCTCGCCCGAATGGCCCGGCGCGCCGCGCTACATCGAACAGATCACCGAACTAGGCGTAGTCGCAGCCATCGGCCACACCCGCGCGACTCCCGCAGCAACTCCGCGACGCCATAGCCGCCGGCGCGACGCTGTCCACCCACCTCGGCAACGGCGCCGGCAGCCGCACCCGCACCGAAGACTTCATCGAGTATCAACTCGCCGAACCCCGCCTAGCCGCGTCCTTCATCGTCGATCGCCACCATCTGCCGGATGACTTCCTGCGCCGGGCGCTCGATTCGAAAGGAGTCGACCGCAGCATCCTGGTCACCGACGCCGTGGCTCCCGCCATGTGTGCGCCCGGCCCGTACATGCTAGGCAGCGTCGCCGTCGAACTGCGAGACGACGACCGCGTCACGCTCCGCGGCGGGGATCGCCTGGCCGGATCGAGCCTCCGCATGGACCGCGCCATCGGCAATGTAATGTCCCGCGCCGGTATCAGCCTGGCGCAAGCCGTGACCATGGCGTCGACCAACCCCGCGCGCGTCGGACGAGTCCCCGGACGCCTGCGCGCGCTCCAGCCCGGCTCGCGCGCCGACCTAGTTCGCTTCCGCATGGACAGCTGGCCGCGTGGAAATTCTAGAAACGTGGCTCAGCGGACAGCGCGTGTTCACGATAGCTCACCATCCCTCAATCGTGTGCGGCTTTGCCTCCACGTCCACCGTTAATCCCGCCGCCCGCGCCGTAGCCGAAGTCACCGGCCCAATCGAAGCGATTTTGATTCCAGCCAGCGCTTCCCTGCCCGTCACCGCCAGCAAATTCGTCACCGTCGACGAACTGGTGAACGTGATCCAATCCGGCTTGTGCGCCAGCGCTTCTTTCGCGCGCGCCGCCGCATCCGCCGGAATGATGGTGCGATAAGCCTCCACCACATCCACCACCGCGCCGCGTTCGCGCAGCGTGTCCGGAACCAGATCGCGAGCCACCGCCGCGCGCGGCAGCAGCACTCGTTTGCCCTTCAAGTCTTCTCCCGCCAGCGCTTCGACCAAACTCTCCGCGACGTATTCTTCCGGCATCACATCCACTCGCAGATGCAGCGCCTCGATCGCCGCGCGCGTAGCCGGCCCGATCGCGCAGATCTTCGCTTTCAGATCCCGCAAGTCGCGATCCGACCGGTCCAGCGCTTCGACAAAATGCCGCACGCCGTTCACGCTGGTAAAGATCAGCCAGTCATAAGCAGCGCAGATTCTGAATCGCCAGCTCCAGCGAACTCGCCTCCGCCGCGTCCGCAATCTCGATCACCGGCACGAACAACGTCTCCGCGCCCAACGCCTCCAGCGGCTCCGCCAGCATCGACGATTGCCTGCGGTCGCGCGTCACCACGATCCGCTGCCCGAACAACGGCAGCTTCTCAAACCAGTTGAAGCGCTCGCGCAGCGCCACCACTTCGCCGATGACGATCGTCGCCGGAGGCTTCATCCCCGCCGCTTCGATGCGCCCCGCCAAATCCCCGAGCGTCCCCACAATCGTCTGCTGATCCGGACGCGTCGCCCAGCGCACCGCCATCGCCGGCGTCTCGCCTGACCGCCCATGCGCGATCAACTCCCGCGCGATCTCCGGAAAGTTCACCAGCCCCATGAACAGCACGATGGTTTCCGACGCCCCGACTTTGCTCCAGTCGATCGCCTCCACGCTGTGCCCCGTGACGAACGTCACCGCCGAGGTATGCTCGCGATGCGTCAGCGGCACGCCGCTATAAGCCGCCAACCCCAGCGGCGTGGTCACGCCCGGCACGATCTCGAACGGAATGCCGGCGGCGGTCAGCGCTTCCATTTCCTCGCCGCCGCGCCCGAAGATAAACGGATCGCCGCCCTTCAGCCGCACCACGGTCTCGCCGCGCCGCGCCCGCTCGATCAGCATCGCGGTGATCTCTTCCTGCGTGGCTTCGTGCGCCGCGCGCTTCTTGCCGACGTAAACCCGTTCGGCATGCGCGCGGCGCCAAATCCAGCAGCCGTTCGCTCGCCAGATGATCGTAGAGAATCGAATCGGCGCGCTCCAGAATCTTGCGGCCCTTTGACCGTGATGAGCCCAGGATCGCCCGGCCCCGCGCCCACCAGATAAACCTTCATGACCCTAGGATGTCGCGCGCGCCCGCAGCCAGCATGCGCTCGCCCAGTTCCCTGCCCAGCGCTCAGCCGCGTCGCGGCCCTGCAGCCCGGTCCCGCATCACCCGCGCCCCATCCGGCGAAGCCACCACCGCCATCAAGTGCAGCACGCCCCCGTCGAAGCGCGCATGCGCCCCAATCGGCACCTGGCACCCGCCTTCGAGCGTCGCCAGCAGCGCCCGCTCCGCCGTCACCGCCGCATTCGTCGCCGCGTGATCCAGCTTGCGCGCAATCTCATGCCCCGCCCCGCCATCGTCGCGAGTCTCAATCGCCAGCGCCCCCTGCCCCGCCGCCGGACACATCACTTCGACGTCGATCAGCTCGCGAATCCGCTCCGCCCAGCCCAGCCGGCGCAATCCCGCCGCCGCCAGAACGATCGCATCGTAATGCCCTTCGTCCAGCTTGCGCAGCCGCGTGTCGACATTGCCGCGCAAGTTCTCGATCACCAGTCCGCGCCCCAGCGCATGCAATTGCGCCGCCCGCCGCAGCGAACTCGTTCCCGACTCTCGATCCCGCCGCCCAACTCCGCCAGCGGCTTGCCGATCAACGCATCGCGCGGATCTTCGCGCTCCGGAATCGCCGCGAGCGTCAGACCCGCCGGGGAGCCCCGTAGGCATGTCCTTCAAGCTGTGCACCGCCAGATCGATCGCCCCCGCCAGCAGCGCCTCTTCGATCTCCTTGGTGAACAGCCCCTTGCCGCCCACCTGCGCCAGCGGCACGTCCGTGATCTTGTCGCCGGTGGTCTTGATGATTTCGAGCCGCGTCTCGACGCCCAGCTCCTGAAGGCACCCGGCAATATGCCGCGCCTGCCACAGCGCGAGTTGCGACCCGCGCGATCCAATCACGATCACCGCGCTCTACCCTTCTCCCAACCTGAATAGCTTGCGAATGGTGTGAATGAGCTGAATGCCCTCAGGATCGTTGGCCTTCCGCCGCATCTCGGTGATCGGCGCGTGCGCGATCTTATTAATGATGCCGCGCGTCATGGCCTCGATGGCCTCCTGCTGCTGCGGCGTCAGCACTCCCAGCTTCGCCCGCACCCGCTCGATCTCGGCCATGCGCACCTGTTCCAGCTGCTCCTGCAGGCTCACGATCGTCGGCGTGACCTCGCGAGTCTTCAGGCGCAGCATCATCCGCTCCACTTCCTCGGTGATGATCTCCTCGGCCTGCTGCGCCACGTTCACGCGCTCCGCCAGATTGGTCTTGACCACGCGATCCAGATCGTCGATGTCGTACACGAAAACGCCGTCCAGCGTGTTCACGGTGGGCTCGATGTTGCGCGGCACCGCGATGTCGATCAGGAACATCGGACGGTTGCGGCGCCGGTTGATCACCGCGCGCATCATCTCTTTAGTCAGGATGAAGTGCGGCGCCCCGCTCGACGCAATCACAATGTCGACGTCCGGCAGCGCGTGCGTCATCTCTTCGTAATCGATCACGCGCCCGTGAAATTCCTCCGCCAGCGCATCCGCCCGAGAGCGAGTGCGGTTGGTCACCAATATGTCGGAAACGCCGGCCCGCCGCAAATGCCGCGCAGCGGACTCCGCCATCTTCCCCGCCCCCACCAGCAGCACGCGCTTGCCCGTGAGCGATCCGAAAATCTCGCGCGCCAGCTCCACCGCCGCGTAGCTCACCGAAACCGCGCTCGACCCGATCTCCGTCTCCGTGCGCACGCGCTTGGCGACATTGAAAGCCCTGGTCATCACCAGGTCCAGAAATCCGTTGACCGACCCGCGCTCCTTCGCCAACGCGTAAGCGCTCTTCATCTGCCCCAGAATCTGCGGCTCGCCCACGATCATGGAATCCAGGCTCGAAGCCACGCGGAACACGTGCCGGATCGCATCCGGACCGTTGTAGTGATACAGGTAAGGCGACACCCAAGCCGGCTCCACGCTGCGCGCCTCCGCCAAAAACTGGTCGACCGATTCGGCGGGATCGCTCTGCTCCTCCGCCGTCACCGCCACTTCCACGCGATTGCAGGTGGAGAGAATCATGCCTTCCACCATCCCCGGCCGCTGGCACAGCCGGTCGAGCGCCTCGGGCAGCGTCTTCTCCTCAAACGCCAGCTTCTCGCGCACCTCCACCGGAGCCGTGTGATGACTCAACCCTGTGATCAGCAGCTTCATGGAATCAGCGTGGGCCTCAACCCCGCGTGCGCCACCCAGGTTAACGCGCCGCAGCCCAGCACCACCAGCGCCATCACCGCCGCCTTACGCCCGCGCCATCCCGCCGACGCGCGCATGAAGATCATCGCCAGGCACAATCCCCAAGTCAGGAACGACAGCGAGATGCTGGCGTTGCCCACCCATTTCGTGCCCAGTTCGATATAGGCCCACATGACGCCGAACACCACGCCCAGCGTGATGAACACGAAGCCGAATCCCATGGAGCTGCTGATCAAATCGTCGAGCGTTCCCAGCGGAGGCAACTTCTCCAGCAGCGTCTGGCTCTTCTTGGTCTTCAGCCGCCGCTCCTGGATCAAATAAAACACCGAGGACACCGCCGTCAGCAGCAGCGCCGCGTAACCCGCCAGCACCAAAACGATGTGGACGATCAACCAGGCATCGCGCACCCGCACGTCGGACCAAGCCGGCACCGGCTGTCGCATCCCCGCCACCAGCGTCATCAGGAAGACCAGGGGAAATAAAGCTAAAGACGTGCTGGCGAAGTGATACCGCCAGTCGACAAACAGGAACGCCAGCGCGATCAAAAAAGCGCACAGATTGATGGTGCCGTAGAAGTTCTCCACCGGCAGGCGTCCCTCGGCCATGGCCAACTCGACAATCGCCACGCCGTGCAGCACCACTCCTACCCGAAACGCGCCCAGAGCAAACGCATAAAAGCCATGCGCGCGCCGCAGGATGGCCAGCAGCGAATGCAGCAGCCCAACGGCGTAAAGCAGAGCCGCTAGCCGCAGCCAAAAGATGCTGGAATCCGCCATGGTCATGCCGTCTACCATTCTACGTCGCCCGCCATCGCCGCGGATTCGTCCGTATCCTGAAAGCATGAAAGATAAAGTCTGTCTGGTCACCGGCGGAACCCGCGGCATCGGCCGGGCCATCGCCGAAATGTTGCTCGCCGAAGGCGCCCTGGTGGTGGTTTGCGGCCGCTGGCCGGATTCGGTCAGCCGCGCGGTTTCCGAAATGGCCGCCAAGTGGCCAGGTAAAGTCAAGGGAAAAGCTGCCGATGTAAGTGAGCATGAACAAGTTCGAGCGTTGTTCGAGTTTGTCGACCGCGAAGCAGGCGGTCTCGACGTGCTTATCAACAACGCCGGCGTGGGAATGTTCGCCAAAGTGTCGCAGATCAGTCCTGGAGGAGTGGGACAAAATGATACAGACGAATCTCAATTCCGGGCGTTCTACTGTTCACGTGAAGCTTTATCAAGATTTGAAAACCGGGGCGCCGGTTACATCGTCAACATCAGCAGTCTGGCTGGGAAAAACGCCTTCGCGGGCGGAGCCGCCTACAATGCTTCGAAGTTCGGATTGAACGGTTTTAGTGAAGCGCTGCTATTGGATACAAGGTATGACAACGTGCGGGTAAGCACCGTTCTGCCGGGCAGCGTGGCGACGGAGTTTGGCGGGCAAAGAGGGCAGTGCCGATTTGGGACAGGATTGGAAAGTCCATCCCGAAGATGTCGCAGCAGTGGTGCGGATGCTGCTCGCCATGCCCGCAAGAACCACGGTGAGCCAGGTCGAAATCCGGCCCGCTAAGCCCAAGCGTAGTTAGAGATAGAGAACGAATCGTGTCGATATTAGGAGCATCTAAAGAAATGGCACTTGGATTGCCTGATGATCTGTGGAAAGGGGGCGCAATAAGGCCCCTGAGAAGTGCCAGGAAGGTGGCTGATATGGTACGGCTAAACATCCCTTTGGATCCCGGAAAAACTGGGCGAGAGGCAGTCTCTCTCGAGAACAGCCTGCGGCGGATGATTGTCGGTCAGGATGAGGCGATTCAACAGATCGTCAACATCTATCAAATGAACTTGACGGGCATGAGCGCGCCCGGCCGTCCCATCGGGAACTTCCTGTTCCTGGGGCCCACCGGCTCGGGCAAGACGCGCATCGTCGAAGCCACCGCCGAAGCGCTGCTCAAGAATCCGCGCGCCGTCATCAAGATCGATTGCGCCGAGTTCCAGCACAGCCATGAGATCGCGAAGCTGATTGGCTCGCCTCCCGGATACCTGGGCCATCGCGAGACGCATCCGCTGTTGTCTCAGGAAGTTCTGAATCAATATCACACCGATAGCATGAAGCTCAGCTTCGTGCTGTTCGACGAAATCGAAAAGGCTTCGGATGCCCTGTGGAACCTGCTGCTGGGCATTCTCGACAAAGCCACGCTGACGCTGGGCGACAATCGCAAAGTCGATTTCTCGCGCGCCATGATTTTCATGACCAGCAACCTGGGCGCAGCCGAAATGGGCAACCTGCTCTCTCCGAAGCTGGGATTCGGAGCCGGTGCCGCGCGCGCCAAAATGGCTACTGGCGAAGTGGAAGAAGGCATGAGCGAGAAGCTCGCGCGCTCCGGCCTCGAAGCCGCGCGCCGCAAATTCACGCCGGAGTTCATCAACCGGTTAGATAAGATCGTGACCTTCCAGCCGCTCGGCACCGAGCAGTTAAAGAAGGTGCTGGACATCGAATTGAACTTAGTTCAGCAACGCATCTTCAACACGTCGGCCGACCGCGCGTTTGTATTTACGGTCTCCGACGCCAGTAAAGATTACCTGCTCGAACAAGGGCACGGACCTCAAATACGGCGCTCGTCATCTGAAGCGCGCCATCGAGCGCCTGCTGGTGCAGCCGATGTCGAACCTGATCGCGACCGAGCAAGTTCGCGGCGGCGACTGGATTCGCGTCGACTACGATCCCGGCGCCAAAGTCCTGCGCTTCGCCCGTGAATGCGAAGGCTTGCCGGTGCAGGAAATGGCACGGCTGGTCGACACCTCGGTGAGCATGCCGGAAATGGCCGCCGCCAGCGGCGCCTCCGCCGAACCCGTGCGCATCCAAACCGCGCGCAGTTCGAAGAGAAGCTAAGAGTACAAGACAGACTGGACAAAAGTGGCCTCGGGTCCAAAAGGATTCCGGGGCTTTTCTTTACGCGGCGCACTCGCCGCGGCCGAGCTGCAGGCTGTATTCCTGATCGTCGCCCCAGTCGCGGAACATCTCCGGGACATCCAGCGGCGGCTTGGTCAGATCCGCGGTGAGCTGGCGGAACGTCTCCACCTTGTGGCGCAGCACATACGCGCGGAAGCTTTCGCCTTCCTCGCGATTCTGCTTGAAGTGCTCGAGCACCCGCTCCACGGCCACCGGCACCAGCCGCGCCGGAAGGCTCTGCACCGCGACGCCGAACTGCTGCATAGGTGCCGCCGAGCAGCATTTGATAGTACGGAACCTCACGCTTACCGCCGCCGGGAGCGTCGATCTTGCGCGCGTTGCCGTAGAAACCGATATCGCCCACCCAATGCTGGCCGCAGGAATTCGGGCAGCCGCTCGCGTTGATGCGCAGCTTGCGGATCTCGGGATCGGTCTGCTTCACGAGCACGCTTTGCAGCCCTTCGCCCAAGCCCATGGTCTTGGTGAGTCCCAAATTGCAACTGTAAGCGCCGGGACACGTGATGACGTCGGTGATTTCGTCCGCGCCGCCTTCCGCCAGATTGAGTTTCGCTAGCGCCCCGTAAACACGCTTCAGCGCGCCATCCGGCACCCAGCCGAAGATCACATTCTGGATCATCGAGAAGCGCAGGAACCCGTCGCCCGCCTGATCGGCAATGTCGGCCAGCCCGCGCATCTGATCGCCCGTCAAGTTGCCCTGCGGCGTGGTCACGGTGACGATCGAATAGCCCTTCTGCTTTTGCGGCACGCACGTTGGTCTTGCGCCATTCTGCGAACGCAGGCGACGAAGGCTCCCACACCGGCAGCAATTCGCCCGACGCCAGCGGAGGGCGCAGCGACTTGAAGCCGCCGAAGTTCTCCGGCACATCAGCCGGCATGGCGATGCCGCCGTTCTTCAAAATGTCTTGATACTGTTCTTCAATGGTGTCGCGCAGCCACTCGAAGCCGCGCTCGCGCATGCACGAATTTCAAGCGCGCCTTGTTCTTGTTCTTGCGATTGCCATGCACGTTGAATACGCGGATGCACAGCTTCGATGCGCCGCACCAGATCGTCCGCCGGAATAAACTCGTGCAGAACCTTCGATTCCGTAGGCAGCGGCCCCAACCCTCCGGCCACCGTCATGCGGAAACCCTTCACGCCGTCGCGAATCATCGCGCGCAGCCCGACGTCATTGATCGCCGTGGCGATGCAATCCTCCGGGCACCCCGCAAACGCAATCTTGAATTTGCGCGGCAAACTGTCGGTGAGTTCCTTGTGCAGAAACGCGAACGCCACGCGGCGCGCGTACGGCTGCACGTCGAACGGCTCTTCGGGATGAATCCCCGCCAGCGGACAAGCGGTCACGTTGCGAACTGTGTTGTAGCAAGCTTCGCGCGTCGTCAGCCGGACATCGGCCAGCATGTGCAGCAGATCCGCCACCTTGCGGCAGCGGCACAAAATGATATTGAATGTTCTGACGAGTAGTGAGGTGGCCTTTGCCGCCCGCAAACTCGTCGGCGACGCGCCCCATCTGGCGCATCTGATCGGACGTCAGCAGCCCGCCCGGAACCTTGGTGCGGATCATATGGACGTCCGCCTGGCGCTGGCTATAGACGCCGCGGCGGAGGCGCTGCGGCCGCAATTCGTCGTCCGTCATCTGGCCCGCAGTGCGTAAAGCGGCCTGCGAACGGAACAGCTCAATATCCTCGCGGACGACCCTATCGTATTCCTGCTCCATGAGTTGCTGTTCGGTCAACACCTCGGCAATCGACATAGGCCTCCTTCCCTATAGAGATTACCATACTTGGGTAGCGGATGCTAGCCCTTCTCGTCCTCCCAGGGCTTTCCGGGTCGCCCCGTGACCTGCTCCAGGCTCGCCGGCTTGGGCCGCCAAGGCTGCCCGAAATGCTTGTCGATGTCGTTACGGTAGCTCATCTGAGGACCCGGGTAGCCCACCAGTTGCCAGCCGATCAGCCCGGCGTTCCCGCCATGCATGGGATCGCTAAACATGCCCTCGATCGTATGCGTGCGCAGCAATTGAAAGAAGCGCGTCTTCTCGATCGTCGTCAGCTTTTTGATCTGTTCCTCCACTGGCAAGCTCGCGAAGTTGCCAAGATCCTTAATCCCCTTGCGGTAAATTTCCTGCGGATTCTCTTTCCCCTGATAGCCGTGCTCCGGCACCGATTCCACCCATGGCCCCTTTGTGTAGCGATACTTGTCGCGACCGTAAGGCCCCGCCAGTTGCCGGTCAATAAAGATGACCACGCCCGCCTCCGTCGCGCCCGGTCCGGAAGCGTCGCTGGGAAAAATGCGCTCGCAAGCCGCCGTGACGACACGCGCTTCGTCTGCGGTAAAGAACCGCAGCGGCACCTTCACGTTCCCGTCTTGAGCCTGCAAACGAAACGGCTCGCCCGCCAATGTGTAGAGCAGCGTGCCGCCGATCGCGGCCGCAGGTACAGTCAAAAACTCTCGGCGTTTCATATCAGTTTCTCCGGATGTTTGAAGTATCGGTTGATCATGGCATCCACCGACATATAAGTCAGTGCGAGCACCGTCAACGTCGGATTCGGCGCCGCGTTTTGCGGGAATGCCGACGCGCCCACGACAAACAAGTTGGGCACGTCCCAATGCTGCATATAACGATTGACCACGCTGGTTTCGGGCGAAGTCCCCATCATCGCGCCGCCCTGAATGTGCGTCGATTGATAATTGATCACGTTATACGGCGCGCGGTTCGGCGGACCTTCGTCAAATTTTGCGCCCATCTCCCTAGCGATCTTCGCTTGAATCTGGGCGGAGAAGTCACGCTGTTTGTATTCGTGATCGGTCCAATTCAAAGTGAAGCGGAGCAGCGGATCGCCGAACTTATCGGTGTAAGTTGGGTCCAGATCCATATAATTCTGGCGGTACGACAGGTGCTCGCCCGCCATGCTGATTGCCGCCGTATGGTCCTTCCACTTCAACGAAGCTTTCTTCCACTCCGAGCCCCAGTTGGTTTCGCTGGCGCCGCGCGGCACGATTCCAAACGACCCGATGGGCCCGTCGCCATTGCTGCTGACCGCGATCATGCCCACGCGCAACAATCCGTCTTCAGAGCCGGTGAGTCCGATGTCGCCATCGAAATCCGAGATGCGCTGGCCGAGCTCGCCCGCGCCCATGAAAGCGTTGAGCGGCTTGTCGAAAAACACACGCGTCGCGACTTGCACCTGATGCGTGAGGTTGCGCCCCAGCGTTCCGGTGCGCGACACCGGATCGTAAGGCCTGCCGATTTTCGACAGCGCCAGTAGTCGAGTGTTGTTCAATGTGAACGACGCTAAGATCACCGTCGCCGCAGGCTGAAAGAATTCCTCGCCGCTCGCGTCGGTGAATTGAATGCCTGCGGCCCGCCCGTCTTTATGCACGATGCGCCGCACCCAACTCTGCGTCCGCAATGTGAAGTTCTTGCGGGTGGCAAGGATTGGCATCAACGTATTGGTCGGCTGCGCCTTGGCTCCGATCATACATCCGTAGCGCTGGCAGTGCCCGCAATAAGCGCACCCGGGACGCGTGACGCCGTCGGGATTCTTATACGTCTCGCTCAGGTTCGCGGCGGGCGTCGGATAAGGATGATAGCCCATCCTGCGCACGGCATCTTCGAACATGCTGGATGCATAAGAGTGCTTCAAGGGAGGCGTCGGGTATTCCTGCTGGCGCACACCTTCGAAGACGTTGCCGCCGTCGATCTTTTTCCCGCGCAGATTGCCGGCCTTGCCGCTGATGCCCATCAACTGTTCGGACTTCCAATAGAGCGGTTCGAGTTCATCGTAGGTGACGCCCCAATCTTCCACTGCCAGGTCCGCTGGTAACTTCGCCGCGCCGTGTTTCTCCGTCAGGTGCGTGCGCAGCGTGAAGACGTCCGGCAGAAAACGGAATGACGCCCCGCCCCAATGTTCGCCCGCGCCGCCCACGCCCGTACCGGGATGAAACGATCCGTGCTGGCGCACCGGCACGGCGGTCGCCTTCAAAGAATGGCGGTGCGTGATGGTTTCCTCAGCAGTGTTCTGCATCATGCGCAGACGGATGTTGTAGTCAAGCTCGTCCATGGTCACCGCGTAGTCGTCGGTCTTGCGCGGAATGCCGCGCTCGAAGACCGCGACCGACTGCGAGGTCCTGGCCGTGATCTCTTTGGCCATCAGCAGCCCGGTCCAACCGCCACCGATGATTGCCACGTCAACAGGTTTTAGATTGGTCATGAGAAGTCCATACTGTCACGTCTCGCGGATCACAGCAAGCCGAGCCGGATGAGCTTTTCGGCAACGCGGTAAATGTCCTCGCGGCTGCCTTCTTTACGGATTCCCGCCGCCACCACTACGACGGTCACGATGGAGCGTTCCACGCGATAAATAATCCGGTAGCGCTGCCCCACGGCGCGGATGCTGCGATAACCCGCGAGGTCATCGCCCAACGGTTTGCCCTGCAGTTCGGGATCGTTGGCAAGCGCCGTCATCCGCTCGAGGATTTTGTCCTGAATGCGGCGGTCGGCGATATCCAGAACCATTTCTTGCGCCGCAGGCAGGATGTCAACTTGATAGATCAGAAGCCTTGCTCCCGCTTGAATTGTTCAAGGGGAATGCCCTTCCCTTCCTTCATTTCTTTCACGCCTTGCCGGAACGCCGCCATTAATTCCGGATCCGACATGATCTCCATGGTCTCGACCACCGATTCGTACAAATCCCACGACAGCACCGCCAGCACCGGCTTCCCGTGCCGCGTGATCTTGACGGCCCCGATCTCCGGATGCTTCTCGAGCGCATCCGCCAGCTTCGGCAGTTGTTTGCGAGCTTCCGCCATCGCAATCGGCGCCCGTCCTACGCTCGTTCGCGCCCGCTTTTTCGCCAATACTTGTGCCATGACTCAAGTGTACAACATTCTGTACAAGTCTCAGACCAACTTGCCGGGATTCTTCAAATACCGGTTGATCATCGCATCGGCGGCCCAGTAAGTAAGCGCGAGCACCGTGAGCGTAGGGTTGTGCGAAGCGTTTTGCGGAAACGCGGACGCGCCGATCACCCACAAGTTGGGTACGTTCCAGTGCTGCAGGTGCGGGTTGACGACGCTTGTTTCCGGCGATGCGCCCATAATCGCTCCGCCCTGAATATGCGTGGTCTGGTAATTGATCACGTTGTATTTGGCGCGCACCGGCGGCGTGTCATCGATTGTCGCCCCCATCTCTCGCGCGATTTTGCGAGCGATCTCGTGTGAGAAGGCGCGCTGGCGGTGTTCGTGCTCGGTCCAATCGAGCGTGAAGCGCAGCAGTGGGTCGCCGAACTTGTCGCTATAAGTCGGGTCCAGGTCGATAAAATTGTGACGATAGGAAAGGTGCTCGCCCGAGAGGCTGATGCCGGCATTGTGGTCGCGCACTTTGAGGTTCGCGGCCTTCCATTCCGAACCCCAATTGCTTTTCGAAGCCCCGCGCGGCGCCGCTTCAAAACTCTGAATCGGCCGGTTTCCGAAGGCGTTGGCGCAAATCATTCCCATGCGCAGCAGGCCTTCCGATCCTGTCAGGCCGTGATCGCCATCGAAATCCGACAGCCGCATGCTGAGCGCTCCCGTGCCCATGAAGGAATTGAGTGGCTTGTCGAAATAGAGGCGCGTGGTGCCTTCGGCCTGATGGGTAAGGTTGCGGCCGAGCGTGCCTTTGCCGGTGGAAACATCGTAAGGGGTGCCGATCTTCGACAAGTACAGCAGCCGCGTGTTGTTCAGCGTGAAGGTGGCGACGACGACGATGCCCGCGGGCTGAAAGAATTCCTCGCCGCTGGCGCCGACGTATTGGACACCGGTTGCCTGCCCATCCTTATGTACAATGCGCCGCACCCAGGCGCCGGTGCGTAGCTCGAAATTCTTGCGTTGCGCGAGCACCGGCATCAAAGTGTTCGACGGCTGCGCCTTCGCTCCGATCATGCAGCCGAAGCGCTCGCAGTAGCCACAGTAGGCGCATGCGGGCCGCGTCACCCCGTCGGGATTCTTATAGGTTTGACTCAGATTGCACGCTGGTTGCGTGTGCGGATGATAGCCCAGCTTTTTGGTGGCCTCGGCGAACAACGTGGAATAATACGAATCTTTCAAGGGCGGCGTCGGGTATTCATTCTGCCGCGGTCCTTCAAAAGGATTTCCGCCTTCGATGATTTTGCCGCGCAGGTTGCCGGCCTTCCCGCTGACGCCGAGCATCTGTTCGCCGTACCAATAATGCGGCTCCAGTTGATCGTAAGTGACGCCCCAATCGGCGACCGCGAGATCGGCGGGCAACTTCCCCGCCCCGTGTTTTTGCGTGAGATGCGAACGCAGCGTGAACACATCCGGAAGAAAACGCCAGGCTGCTCCATTCCAATGTTCACCCGCGCCGCCGACGCCCGAGCCCGGCAGGAACGATCCATATTGGCGAACTGGAACCGCCATGCCGCCGGGTGCGTGCCGGTGCGTGACGGTTTCATCGGCGATGTTCTGCATCATCCGCAAGCGCACGGCGTAGTCGAGCTCATCCATATCCAACGCGTAGTCGAGCGTCTTCCTAGGAATACCGCGCTCCAGCACCAGCACGCTTTGTGCGGTGCGCGTGGTGAGCTCTTTGGCCATGGCGAGGCCGCTCCAGCCTCCGCCGATGATGGCGACGTCAACGGGCTTCAGGTTCGTCATTTGCGAATTCTTTATTGTGGATCAATCGGTACGCAGCGGGAAAGTACCCGGGCCGCCGCAGTAGCGCGTGCAGCGATCGGGAATCGTGTACTTGTCTTTCAACTTTTTCCGGTAGTCGGGATACATCGTTTCAGCCCCGCCCATGACCGCTTCGAGTGGAATGTTGTAGTTCTTGGTCACTTCACCCAGGAAAGGATTTTTGTCCGCAAAATAATGCGGCACTACGCCCTCCGGAACGCCTTCATTGCCCTGCACGCAGGGCTGGCCCACGGTTCGCATGGGCGGCACGGTGCTCAACTGAAAGGTTCTGGCGGTGTAAAACGGCTCCGTCAAATAAATGGGATCGTCGATGCGCGCGCTGAGCGTCAGCAGATCGCCGTGACGCAAAAAGCGCAGCGTCATCTGCGCTTCGTCGCTGCTCGCGACCCCGTTGCGGCGCACGAAGCCAACCTTCATATGAGTGGTGTGCGCGACCAGAACATCGTCTTCCCACACGCCGGTGGTGAAGCCGCTATTCTCGTGCGGCGCGTTCTTTGAAGGATGCGGACGGCCATCCATCCAGATGGTGATCGGCGCCATGTCTTCCCAGCCGCCGAGTTTCCAGGCGACGATGGTGCCGTTGCGCGGCTCGGTCTCGCTCCAGATCCGCAGCCCAAACGGACCCAGCATGATGTAACTGGGCACGTAGGGCGTGCACACGCGGTCGGGCATCGAAATTAGCGAAGGCGAATAGGTCAACGCGCGCGCACGGGCATTGTCGTTGAGCGGAATTCCCACGTAGTCGACGGGCGCGGGGCCGGGGCCCGGACGGTTGCTGACGGCGTCCGCGTAGTTTCGGGCGGACCACATTCCGGAGAGATCGAACTGCGCGTACAGCGGGAAACTCGCGGCCATTGCGAACAGTAAGAGAAAGTTTTTCATGCGTCACCACTTCGCCGAACAAGGCGTTGGTTCCCATCCCGATGCGTCGGACTGCTTCTTGAACTGAGCGGTCAGGATCAAAGGATTCTGCAAGTAAAGCGGGTCTTCGACGGTGGTCGTGACGATCATCCACGTCTCGCCGTTAGATTCCTGGAAGACGTCGTAGTATTCCGTCAAGACCGCATTCGCGCTGTATGGGATTCCGTTTTTACGCAAGTATCCCGGCAGCATGCGCCCCGTAATAGCTTTCAAATATTTCGCTTTGGGCGTGCTCGGCGGAATCTCCGGTCCCCGCCGCGCGACCCACGACGCGCCGGTATCTCCCTGCAACGTGGGACTTCCGGTAACCGTCCAGCTGCCGAAGTGAAACAGGCGCGTTTGCGTTCCGGCGTCGATGTCCATGCGCAGCGTGTTCGCGTCCTGCCAGGTGATGTGCAGGCGCTCCGGAAGATTCATGATGCCGGCGGCGCCGTACGATTTACACTGATTGCCGGAGGCTTCATCCTTGGCGGGATCCCAGGTGTCGGCAACCTTCTTGGCTTCCGGCGTGAGCGGGATGCCGAGGTAATCGCCTCTCGCGGGCGTGACCATACGCAGGCGCCAGTCCTGTGTGATTACGGAAACCCAATAGCCCGTCATGTCGACGGGCGGGGCTGCTTGGGCGTGCGCGGGAAGCTGGATCAGCAGCAATCCTGTGATGACGGCAATGGCTCTGAAAATCATTTTTGTGTCAACCCTCGATAGATGGCGGTGACAAAAGCGTCGTGCTGCGCCGTATTGCGATTCGTAGCCCTTCGCGGGTGCCGCGGCTTTGATCTGTTCGAGCGTCATCCCGCGCTGGATCTGATCCTGGATGATGTCGCGGATGATCACCAACATGTCGCGGTATTCGACGACGTCGGGTTGTCCGAAGACGCGGCCGTGGCCGGGCAGCACATACGTTCCGCCTTCGGCGAAAACTAAAGGCACCGGGCGCACCGCCATTTCGATCACCTTGTTCAACGCCGCGATTTCGCCTTGGATGCTGCCGCCTTTTTCGATGTCGATTACGGGGAAGCGGGTCGCGTCCAGAATGTCGCCGGTGGCGATCACGTCGGAGGCGCGGAAGAATACGATGCTATCGGCATCGCTGTGGGCGGCTGGCACGCGCACAATCTGAATGCCCTCCTGATTGAAATAAATAGAGCGGCGCGATTCCGAAAACGTTTCAGTAGGCCAGGTGTCGCTGGGCAGCGGCGACGCTTTGCCGGTGGGCGCGCTGACGCGCAGCAGAACATTTTCTGCGGCCAGAATCGACGCCGCGTAGCCGTTGGTCATGTCTCGGGCGAATTCGCCGCCCACCGGTTGCGCACCCATGGCGAAGATGCTGCGGCCGGCTTTGGCGAGGCGTTCCGTTGCCGCCGACGTGATCGGCGTCGGGGCCGGTATTGATGATGAAGCGGATGGGCTGATCGGTGAGCTTTTTGATCGCGGCCACCACGCGGTCGGCTGCGGCGAGGGTTCCGGCGTCGACGACGACTGCGCCATCGGGGCCGGTTTGCACCGCGATATTGCCGCCGGCGCCGGCGATCATGTAGAAATTCGGGCGGACGCGCAGGACGTCGAGTTCGTCGTTATTTTGCTGGGCGCGCGCGGTTAGAAACAGGCCAAGGGCCACGATGAAAGCTGCCGCCATTGAACTCGCGCTCTTCAAAATGGACATGCCGGGTACCGGTTTGACCTGTCGAAGAAGTATATCAGAGCGTTGTTAACAAGCCCGTTACACCGAGGTAAACTCAAAGCATGAGGATTCTGGTCGTCGAGGATGAAAAACGTATTGCCGACTTTTTGTCGCGCGGCCTCGAGAGCGGCGGCTACGCGGTGGACGTCGCCGGCGATGGCGCCGCGGCGCATCGAAATGGTGCACGCGACTGAATACGACCTGATCATTCTCGACCTGGGATTGCCGGATATGGACGGCATGGCGGTGCTGAAAAAAATCCGCACGCGCAAGACCAGCCCTCCGGTTTTGATTCTGAGCGCGCGCGATGCGGTGGACGATCGCGTGAAGGGTCTGGAAGGCGGCGCCGACGATTACCTGGTGAAGCCGTTCGCTTTCGTCGAGC
Source organism: Bryobacterales bacterium (assembly GCA_963745995.1). Lineage (GTDB taxonomy): Bacteria > Acidobacteriota > Terriglobia > Bryobacterales > Bryobacteraceae > Palsa-187. The sequence goes on along the minus strand of CAVUZF010000002.1, from coordinate 11,521 downwards.
TGCTGGCGCGCGTGCGGGTGCTGCTGCGCCGCGGCCAGCCTACGCCGGAGCGCCTGCAGGTGGGCGATCTTTCGCTCGACTGCATTCGCCGCAAGGTGACGCGCGCGGGGGAGAATATCGAGCTGGCGCCCAAGGAATTCAGCATCCTTGAATATCTGATGCGCAACCGCGGGCGTCCGCTGAGCCGCACCATGATCGTCGAACATGTTTGGGATATGGATTACGACGGGCTCACCAACATCGTCGACGTCTACATCCGCCATCTGCGCAGCAAGATCGACGAGAAGTGGCCGGACAAAATGATCTCAGACGGTGCGCGGCATCGGCTACATGCTGGATTCGCAGGAGCGCCCGGTGGAGAAAGGTATTTAGAGATGCTGCGGCGCGCGCCAGACTTGCGGATTCCTAAGCGCGGAGCGAAGTTTTATCGCGGCCTGCGCTTCCGCCTGACGCTGAGCTACGTGCTGTTTTTCACGGTGCTTCTGGTCGCGATCGGGTTGCTGTTTGAAAAAACATTGCAGCTCGAAATGGACGACGATTCGCGGGCCACGCTCGAAGAAGAATGGGGCGCGGCCAAAGGTTATCTGCACATGGAAGCCGGGAGGCCGGTGTGGATCGCCGATCCTACCGATCCCGAAGAAGCCTACATTGTCGAGCGCCTGCGCCACGTTTACTTGCTGACCGATTCGAACGGCAAAGTGCTGGAGCATTCGCAGACTTACGATTCGATCGGCATCGATTCGCCGCAGGAGATTTTCCGCATTCTGCGCTTGCCGCAGCCGGAAATTCATGTGCGCCGCGACTCCGACGGCGTGCCTTACATGATCAAGGCCGGCTCCATACGCGGCGACAAGGGGCAGCTGTACTTTTTTGCGCGTGGGACGCGCCGATCGATGGGCAACGAACGCACGGTGGCGAACTTCATGCGGCGCTACTTTCTGCATCCTGCCGGGGATGATCTTCGTCACCGGCGCTGCTGGGGTGGGCGCTGGCTGGACGCGCGATACGGCCGCTGAATCTGGTCGCGGCGACGGCGCAGGAGATTACGGGCTCGAATCTTTCGCTGAGCATTCCGCGGCGCAACGCCAATGACGAGCTGGATAATTTGATCGACAGCTTCAATCGCATGACGGCGCGGCTGAGCCAATCCTTCGATCAGATCCGGCAGTTCTCGACCGACGTTTCGCACGAGCTGCGGACGCCGCTCACCGCCATTCGCGGGCAACTGGAAGTGGCGCTGTTCACGGCGGAGAAGCCGGAGCAATTTCGCGACGCGATGGTGAACGCGCTCGAAGACGTGGAGAAACTTTCGAGCATCGTGCGCGCGCTGCTGCTTTTGTCGCAGGCGGAATCGGGACAACTGACGCTGCTACAAGACGCCGCTCGATCTGGGCGAAGTGGCGGCGGACGTGGTGGATCAGTTCCAGATTCCGGCGGAAGAAAAGGACGTCACGCTGACGGCTACGCTGGAGCCCGGCTGGATCACCAACGCGGACCGGACGCAGGTGGAGCGCATGATTTCGAACCTGCTTTCGAACGCGGTGAAGTACACGCCCAAGGGCGGCAAAGTGCACGTGCGCGTGGGGCGGGATCGCCGAAGAAGGGTGGATTCGCCTCGAAGTGGAAGACAACGGCGTGGGCATTCCGGCGGAGAATCTGCCGCACATTTTCGACCGCTTTTACCGCGTGCGCAACGCTCAGACCAATTACACGCAGGGGCTGGGATTGGGGTTGAGTTTCGTGGCGTGGATTGTTTCGGCGCACGACGGCACCATTCACGTCGAGAGCAAGCCCGGCGAAGGCAGCCGCTTTATCGTTCGGCTGCCGGCGGCCATGGCTTCGCAGGAAACGTCCCGTGCCGGCAACCGGCGGACCACATCGATATAAGTTAAACTAGACCTATGGCTTTGGAGTTCGCTGAGCACCAGCGCGAGGGAGTTACTATTCTCGCTTTGAAGGGCCGCATCACGGTTGGTGAAGTTACGCCGGTGCGGGAGAAGATCACCGCGCTGGTGGCGGCGGGGCAGAACCAGATCGTGCTCGACCTGAAAGACGTCGATTACATCGATTCCACGGGCCTAGGAAACCTGGTCATCAGCTTACACGCAAGTGAAAAAGGCGGGCGGAGCGCTGAAGCTGCTGAACCTGAACAAGCGCAACGTGGAACTGCTGGCGCTGACGCGGCTGCATACCATTTTCGAAGTGTTCGGCGAAGAGACCGACGCGGTGAACAGCTTTTTCCCGGGGCGCGAAATCAAGCACTTCGACATTTTGAGCTTCGTGCAGCATCACGAAGCGGAAGCCGAAACTAGTAACTCCTACTTCCATTCGCCGTATTTGATTCCAAGTTGGTCGAAGTAGGTATCGTACTTGGACTGGTCGTAATATAACGGCTTCATCTGCGGGCGGTACACTTCCATAGTTTTCTGATTGAGCCAGATGGCGGGCTTGTCATCGGGGCGCAGGAAGCTCTGGTATTTCGTGTCCTTCGTCTGCACGTTGCGGAAATAATCCCAGGCTTTGTCGACCAGTTCGGGGCGCGTGAGGATGTCCAGGATCGTCATGGCCTGCACTTTGGCGCCGGCGACCACGCCTTTGTGGGCGATGGGCGTGGCCATGGAAATCGCGTTGGCCCAGTTGTGGCCGGGGCCGCCGGGGATGTTGGACGGATAGTTGAGCGTCACGGTCGGAACTACCCAGGAGACGTCGCCGATGTCGTCGGAGCCGCCGCCAACGGGGCCGACGCCGGCGTCGTCATCGTCGGCTTGCGGCTGCGGTTTTTTGAGCTCGGGAATTTTCGACGGCCAGGCCGCGTTCGGGAACTTTCAGATCCTTCTGCAGCGCTTTCGCCAGCGTCTGATCTTGCTCGGACCATTGCGGGAGGCCGACCTTGGTGATGTTGTCGTACATGTCTTCGGCGATGGGGACGCTGAAGTGGCCGGGCCACGCCGAACCCAGCAGGCGCGAGGTCACGGTGGTGCCGGTCATCAGCGCCGCGGCTTGCGCCATGTCGTCGCCGATCTTCCACAAGTCCATGACGTGGTGGTAATCGGCTTCGCGGTAGTAATACCAGACGGAGGCGTTGGCGGGGACGACGTTGGGCTGGTCGCCGCCATTGGTGATTACGTAGTGCACGCGGCTGCCGATGCGGATGTGCTCGCGGCGGAAATTCCAACCTACGTCCATGAGCTCGACGGCGTCGAGCGCGCTGCGGCCGCGCCAGGGAGCGCCGGCGGCGTGGGCGGTCTCGCCTTTGAAAGTGTATTCGATGGAGACCAGACCGGTTTGATTTCCGGCGCCGGCTTGGACGCGGAAGTTGTCGCCGACGTGGGCGAACAGGACGATGTCGACATCCTTGAAGAGTCCGGCGCGGACGTAAAACGCTTTTGTCCCGAGCAGTTCTTCGGCTACGCCGGGCCAGAGTTTCAGAGTGCCGGAGAGGTGCTCGCGCTCCATCACTTTCTTCACCGCCAGCGCCGCAACAATATTCAGCGGCATGCCGGAGTTGTGGCCTTCGCCATGGCCGGGGGCGCCTTCGATCATGGGCGCGTGATAGGGGATGCCGGGTTTCTGCGAAGCCTGCGGGATGTCATCGATGTCGGAGCCGAGCGCGATCACGGGCTTTCCCTGCCCCCAGGTGGCGACGAACGCCGTCGGGATGCCGGCTACGCCGCGCTCGATTTTGAATCCTTCCTTTTCGAGGAGCGCCGGTCAGGTATTTGGAGGTTTCGAATTCCTGGAAGCCTAGCTCGCCGAAGCTGAAGACGTTGTCGACCATGACCTGCGCCTGCTTCTTCATGGCGTCGATCTGGCCGGCGAGATCGGCTTTCATGCTGGCGGCTTTTTCGGGGGAGACTTGATTCTGGGCTGCGGCGGCGATGGCGAAAAATGTTGCGAGGGCTAGGGATCGCATAGGGTTATCGTACAACGAGGAGTTGGGAGACACTTCGGCTGAGGACAAATTGGCTCACGGATGGACACAGATGGACACGGATAATGCGCGGACATTCGGATTTCAAAAATCGTCTCGCGGTGGGCTGTCCTTGCGAACGGCCCACCGGAGTGGTGATGGAAACAGGCGGCTACCGGTCTTAAAAAAGTAGTACCGAATCAACCGGCAATGTGCTCACTCCTCTTTCCTTCGCTGGCAACCTCACGCCGCTTTCGCGACGATTCGTATTACTCAAGAATCGCGATTCTTTCCGTGTCCCGCCCTTTCTTCAATGTTTCCGGGGCGGCTAGCCCGCTTCGCCTGGGGACGAACCCCCAGGCTCCGCGGGCCGGATGCCACTAAACTACGACGACTGGCTCGGCCAAGCCTTACTGCTGATTGGATTGTGCGGGAGGGTGGGGCGGGTGGCGGGGAGTTGGGAGTGGGATGTGGTTGAGGGGGTGGGGGATGGGGGTGGGCGGGGTGGTGTGAATGCATTCGGGATGATGTTGAGTTTACCCTACGCGCCGCAGTTCTTCGCGGATCACGCGTCTTAGCGTGTTCTCTAGCGGCTCGCGGCTGCGGCTTACGAAATCGCGCAGCGCGAGATTCATCAGGCTTTGATAGTTGCCGCCACCCGCTTTCTCTACTTGGTTGCGGAACCAGTCGACGATGTCGGTGTCGAGGCGGATGGTAAGTCGGGTTTTGCCGGGCGGCACGGTTACTACGGGTCCGCGCTTGCCTTTACTGAAGTTGTATTCGCGTTTCATGTGTTCTCCCTATAGTGGCTTTCTTCTGTTGGCGTGGCGGGACGGGCCGAGATGACGCGGATGCTGTTCCCTCGCCAGGTGTAGGCGACAACAAGAATTCTTGCGAGAGCGTCCATTCCAATCGTGACCCAGCGTTCTTCGTCGTGAGTATTATCGCGGAGCGTGATTGCATTATCGTCTTCGAGGACCGGAACGGCGTCGGCGAAGTGGATTCCGTGTTTGCGAACATTGCTGGCAGCTTTTCGCAGATCCCACGCGAATGTGGTCACTGTGTACGATTGTACACTGAAGCGCTTAAGCGGACAAGCCGATGCGTGAGGCCGGGTTTAACCGCGTTTTTCGACGATTCTCTCAAGTATCTTGACGATGGCCATTCGCACAGTGTCCTCGCGCGCTAAGGCGAGTAGTCTATGTGTCAGCACCATCCAATCGATGAGCGAATGGTCGAGGTCGGGCAGATGGGCCGCTTTGCCGGGCGAAACAAATTTTATATCCGTACCCACAATTTGTCGATATTGGAGGAAGCAGGCCACGCTGGAGTGGGAATGCTCGCTGAGGAAGCCGTAAGCTTCTTCGACCTCCGCCCGCCCATATTGCTCAGTCCTGAACTTGCTGTAGGCCTTGATCCAGTGCTTTAAGCGAATGGCGTCTGGGGCCTCGAGTTGCATTTTTATTGCACCGTGTTTGTCCCGGTGCTTCTTGATCCATGAGTTCGCTCGATCGAAGTTTGCAATGAGTTCGGCAGCGTCTTTCCACCGATTTGCTTGATATGAGCGGCGAGATTCTCTGCGATGTAAGCGGCGTGCGCTGTCCATTCGAAGATATGTCGACAAAGAATTTCGGCCGACGGCGTGTTTGGCGCCTTGTCGAGCAGGATCACGCCCGCGAGAATCGTGCGTATGTGGGCTATTAGTGAGTATGTATACAGCCGGATTGCGAAGAGGGCAAGTTCTTCGTTCGGTTTATCAAACGGTACTGGGGGGGCGCGTTACCGTCGGTAGGTTGATTGCTCGCAATCCGCTTTCGACGATTTTTGGGAGCGTCATCTGATTGATGCCGCCACGATATCACAACGTTTACGAACCGGAGTCTGTACTCGGGTTCTGACCGCTGCTATCGGAACCTGATGACGTGCTGGACAGAAGGGCTAGCAGGGGATCGGTCGCGCTGGTGCTGTCTTGGGTGCTGGTGTCAGATGACGAACCGCCGCCGTCGCTGTGGTGATGGTGATGTCCTCCGTGGTGGTGGTGGCCGGACGCGGCTTGGGCGCCGGCGTCGAAGGGGGACAGGTTGCCGGTTTGGGACGCCTGTTGAAACTGGGTGGCCAGGCTCGAGAGGAAACTCGCTTGTGCGGGGTCGGTTGACTGTTGGGCGGCTTGCTGCAATTTCGAGGCGGCGTCGGCGGTTACCTTTGTGAACTCTGTGGGGTTGGAGGTTTGGAGCTGGCTGAGCTTCTGGAACAGTTGGGCGAATTCGGAGAAGTTTACGGTATCCGAAGACGCAGAGCCTGCTGCTGTTGTGGTGGAGTTGGCGGACGTCGAGGAAGCTACCTGCGACGCCGAGGGGTTGCCGATCTCATTCAGCAGAGAGTCGTTGATGGAGTTAAGAGTACTGGCAATCGATCCCATTGGGTTGTTTCGTCCTTCAACCGTTGCTATCGGCAGTTAACTAGGGGAAGGAATATGGTGCCGGGGTGGGATATAATTGGGTTGTCCCGCCTCCAAGTTGACAAGGCCCTGAAGCTCCTGTATAGTTCTGAAGTACCTGCTGTTTCAATGATTTGTCGAGGTTTTCGACGATGGCCGCCACAGACGAACCGGATGTGGATGTAAACTTCCCGGGAGAGGAAGATTACGCGCATCTTATTGAGGACTATAGTCATTTAGCCCCGCCGTCTGAAGGCGAGCTGTTGCAGGGGCACGTCGTCAAGGTCCATCCCAATGAAGTGATTGTTGATTTTGGGTACAAGCTCGAAGGGCTGGTACCTATAGAACAGCTGCGGCTCCCGGATGGAAGTGTCGCGGTCAAAGCGGGCGACGCTATCGACGTTATGGTCGATCGCTCGGGGCCGCCGCAGGAAGGCTACATTCTCCTTTCTTACTCGCGGGCTAGCCGGCTGCGGATTTGGGACACGCTGGAGCAGGCCATGCGGGAACAACTGCTGGTCTCGGGCCGCGTGCTGGAGCGCACGAAGGGCGGTCTGATTGTTGACGTGGGCGTGCCGGCATTTATGCCGGGGTCGCAGGTGGATGTGCGGCCGATTCACGATCTGGATCAGTTTGTGGGGCAGGATATTCCTGTCAAGGTTCTCAAGCTCAATCGGCGGCGCGGGAATGTAGTGGTTTCTCGCAAGACGGCTCTTGAAGAAAATCTGCAATCGCGGAAAGCGGCTGCGCTGGAGCATTTGGCTAAGGGGGCGGTGGTGGTTGGGGTCGTCAAAAACCTCACTGAATACGGGGCTTTCGTGGATCTCGGCGGGATTGACGGGTTGCTGCATGTGAGCGACATGTCGCATGGGCGGGTGAATCATCCTTCTGAAGTTGTACATCCGGGCGATGAGATTACTGTCAAAGTTCTCAAGTTCGATCGCGAGAAAGAGCGGATTTCGCTGGGGATTCGGCAACTGACTCCCGATCCTTGGGAGACGCTCGGCGAGCGGTTTCCTGCGGGGAGTAGAGTCATTGGGCGGGTGATGAGCATTACGGACTACGGGGCTTTCGTCGAGATTGAACCGGGAGTCGAGGGGTTGATCCATGTCTCGGAGATGACTTGGAGCCGGCGAATGAAGCATCCGGGGAAACTGGTGAAGGCTGGGGACCAGGTTGAGGCTGTGGTGCTCGAAGTCAAACCGCGGGAGCGGCGGGTTTCTTTGGGGATTAAGCAGTTGGAGGCTGATCCTTGGACTACGGTGGGCGAGCGCTACAGCATTGGCTCAGTGGTGGAGGGACGGGTTAGGAAGCTGGCGGATTTTGGGGCATTCCTAGAGATTGAGGAAGGCGTGGACGGGCTGGTGCACGTATCGGACCTCTCGTGGACGAAACACATTAAGCATCCCTCGGAAGTGGTTAAAAAAGGGCAAGTTATGCAGGCGGTGATCTTGGGAATCGATGCGCCGAATCATCGGTTGTCGTTGGGGGTCAAGCAACTGCAGCCGGATGCTTGGGAGAGTTTTTTCAGGTCGCACGAAGTAGGTGATATGGTGCGCGGGCGGGTGGCGCGAGCGGCGGCTTTTGGGGTATTTGTGGAGTTGGCACCGGGCGTCGAGGCGCTGTGCCATAAGTCGGAGATTCCGCCTATGCCGGATAAAGGGACCGCTGAGAGTCCGCTGCCCCGGGGGGACGAATACGACTTTAAAATCATTAAAATGAATGAAGGCGAGAAGAAGATCGGGCTTAGCCTCCGCGCTGTGGCTGAGGACGAGGAACGCACCCGCCTGGAAGATTACCAACGTCAGGCGGCAGCCGCTACTATGACAATAGAGGAAGCGATGCACATTCGCGGAAAAGGGGAAGACCGGTAATGACCAAGGCCGAATTGATCGAGGAAGTTTCGCGCGTGGTGGAAATGACGCGGAAGGATTCGGAGGTCATCGTGGAGGCGATCTTCGATAGCGTGGTGAAGTCCTTGCGCGGTGGCGACAAAATCGAAATTCGTGGATTTGGAAGTTTCCGGACGCGGCAGCGGCAGCCGCGGGTCGGTCGTAATCCGAAGACCGGGGCTCGGGTGGAGGTTCCGGCGAAGCGCATTCCTTATTTCAAGCCTAGTAAGGAATTGAAGGATCTGGTCAATGACGACCACGCGGCTAGCGGTGAGGCGGCGCCGGTCGCGTAGCCGATGGATCATTTGTGGAGCCCGTGGAGATATCAATATGTCTCCTCCGCGGGCGGGGTTCCGGCGGGGAAAGATTTCTGCTTGTTCTGTCTGGTGGCGCAGGGCGCGCACGAGGACGCTAAAAATCTAGTGGTGTTGCGGGCAGAGCTGTGTTTTGTCCTGCTGAACCGGTATCCGTATTCTAGCGGTCATCTAATGGTTGCTCCCTATTCGCATGTATCAACACTGGAGGATGCGGAAGTGGGGACGCTCGAAGAAATGATGCGGGTGGCGCAGCGGTGTGAGGCGGCGCTGCGTAAAATCTACAAGCCGGATGGGATGAATTTCGGGTTTAACATCGGGCAGTCGGCTGGGGCGGGCATCGCGGGGCATATCCACTTGCATGGACTGCCGCGGTGGGCGGGCGATACCAGTTTCATTACGACTGTCGGCGAGACGCGGGTGCTACCGGAGGATCTGGAGAGCACGCGGTTGAAGCTTACTGCTGCGCTCGCGAGCGGGTAGCCGTGTTCGACAAGGGCTGGTCGGTGTGGAAATACTTTTTGTAGGCGGCGATCCAGTTGGTGGCGATTTCGCGTTGGGCTTCGGTTAAGTCCAAGCTGCCGCCGCAGACCATTTCGCGGAGGCGGTCTTCTAGCGCGTCCTTCACTTGCGCGTTCCATACGGTGGCCGAGTAGGAATGCGGCCAGAGGTTGTGGATATCGTCGGCGCCGCCCAAGGCCGGCGTGACCAGGTAATCGACTTCGTAGGCTTGAGGCTGGGCGCGGCGGATGCCGTATTCCTCGAAGACCTTCTTCTGCAGGGCTACGGAAACGATTTTGTTATTCGCGCTGGATTGGGCGCAGACATCTTGGCGGCTTTCGAGGAGCGCGGCGCCGGGGGTGAGGCGGGAATCGGGCGTCGAGACGAGGGGCGTGGCGTCGTCGGGGCGGATGGCGGTGCGGACCAAAACCAAACCTAGAACTAGGAGGCCGCAGGCAGCGGCTGCTAGCGGCCATCCCAGGCGGGTGCGGAAAAAGCTTGGGGGTGCGGGGGGAAGCTGCGACAGGCGGGCTTTCAGCAGCGCGCGGGGGCCGGCGGCGGGTGGGGCCTCGTCCGAGAGTTCCTGTTGCTGGGCGCCGATAAAATCGGCGATGGCATTTTCTAGTTCGTGCGCGCGGGTGCGGCATCTCCAGCAGGCTTCCAGGTGTTTGCTCGCTAGCTTTTTTTCGTGCGGGGGGAGTTCGCCTTCGAGATTTAAGAGCAGGTGCCGGTCAGAGAGATGATTCATGGGTTTCACCGTTGGGTGGAGCGCGCGATGCGGGCTAGAGACCGGGTTAAGGAAAGAGAGACGGCGCCTAGCGACATATCGAGAATCCCGGCGATTTCGCGATAGCGCAAACCTTCGGCGCGGAGAAACAAGCAGCGGCGGTCTTGTTCGGGCAGGGCTTTGGCCACTTGCAGGGCGCGCTGGCGAACTTGATTGGTGAGCATCTGGTCCTCGGGATTGGGGGCGGGGTCAATCGCCAGGTTTTCGGTGGCTGCGCTGTGCTCTACATCACGGCCGCTACGGTGGCGGCGTTTGAGGGCTAAATTGTGGGCGACGCGGAAGAGCCAGCCGCGCAGGTTTTCGCGGGATTTGCCGCGATGCAGGTGCTGAAAGAGCGACAGGAAAACTTCTTGCAGAACTTCTTCGCCATCGGCAAGCGGGAGTCCGAAGCTGGATAGATAGCGCAACAAGGGGAGGCGGAATTCGTCGAAGAGTTCGACGACTTCCTGCTCCAGGCGTTGGCGGGCATGGTCGAGGTCGCTGGCGGAGGCGGATCGCAAAAGCGGGAGCGCGGCGGAGTCTGATAACGGGGATGGCATGCGATCTTTCGACTCTATCCTTTCCTCGAATGGTGCGCAATTGAGTATTCCATGAGCTGCGAGTCTGTTCAGCCTTTTTTCGAAAAAAGGGTGAACAGGCGGGAGGCGGCGGGGATTTCACAGTGTGGGTTTCCGAATTGGCTTAGTAGTTTTTTTGGGGGTGATGTTGCAGGCGCAGGGGCCTTCGGGGGAAATACGGGTGGAGGTGAAAGATCCGTCCGGCGCCGGGATGCAGGCTGCGGGCAAGTTGGGAACTCGCAGCTTCGAGACGGACGCGCAGGGTGTTTATACGTTTTCGAACCTGGCCCCGGGGCGGTACCGGTTGGAGGTTACGAAGGACGGCTTCGTTCCGCAGTCGGTGGTGGTCGATGTGGCGGGGGGAGCGGCGGTCAGGCGCACGCTGACGATGGCGCTAGCAGCGCAGGCTTCTCGCATCGACGTGGTGGGGGCTACGCCGCTTCCGGGAACGAACTTGCCGCTGGATGAGATTCCGGCGCCGGTGCAGACGGCGAGCGCCCGCGATCTGGAGCAGAGTGGGGCGCTGGATCTTTCGGATTTGCTAAATCAGAGGCTGAGCGGGGTTCATATTAATCAGAACCAGGAGAATCCATTTCAGCCAGATGTGAACTACCGGGGGTACACGGCTTCGCCATTGTTGGGGACGCCGGAGGGGATTTCGGTTTACATGGATGGGGTGCGGCAGAACCAGCCGTTTGGGGATATTGTGGCTTGGGATCTGATTCCGAAAGTTGCGATTTCGGAGATGGCGTTGATGCCGGGGTCTAATCCGTTATTCGGGCTGAATACATTGGGTGGAGCGATCTCGATTGAGACAAAGAGCGGGCTCAGCGCGCCGGGCACCACGCTGGCTGTGAGCGGGGGCAGCTTCGGACGCAGGGCGGGTGAGTTTGAGCATGGCGGGTCCAATAAAGCGGGGCTGAGCTGGTATCTTGCCGGGAATTTATTTCGCGAGGATGGATGGCGGCAGCTCTCGTCGTCGGAGGTGCGGCAGGCTTTTGGAAAATTGGGATGGCTGCATGGCAAGAGTTCGGTCAACCTCAGCTTTGCCTATGCAGACAACTGGCTGACGGGGAATGGGCTGCAGGATTTTCGATTTCTGGATCAAAATTACCGGAGCGTC
>CAVUZF010000001.1:0-195466 GCA_963745995.1 Bryobacterales bacterium | reverse complement strand
TCGTTCAGTGACTTTATGGGTCCTGGGGTATCCACAGGCCGCGCTCGCCGACGCAAATACTGCGGTAGAGCAGGCCCGTCAGATAGGTCAAGCTACAACGTTGATGTACGCGTTGTGCTGCACTTCGATCACACTTTTTCAATCCGGGAACTACGAGACCACAGCAACTCAGCTAAAAGAGCTTATGGCTTTAGCAGAGGAGAAGAACGCGACGTTTTGGAAGGCCCTGGGAACTGTACTGCAAGGCTCTTTTCTGGCTCTGAGTGGTAAAGCATTCGAGGCAGTCCGCATAATCAACACTGGCGCCATTGCTTTGCGGTCCACAGGAGCGACACTCTGGGCACCGCTCTATCTGACGTACTTGGCTCAAGCCTACGCGGAGCTTCGAGAACTCGAAGACGCTCGGCGCTGTATCGTCCAAGCCACCACTGTGATCGAGAATAGTAGGGAGAATTGGTGCGAAGCTGAAGTCCACCGCATTGCCGGCAAAATCGCGCTGATGTCGCCGGAGCCGGATGCGGCGAAAGCGGAAGCGTATTTCGAGCGTGCGCTCGCGGTTGCGCGTGGGCAGCAGGCAAAGTCCTGGGAACTGCGCGCGTCGATAAGCATGGCGCGGCTGTGGCGCGACCAGGGGAAGCCGCAGCAAGCTCGCGAACTGCTCGCCCCGGTCTACGGCTGGTTCACCGAAGGTTTCGATACGCTCGATCTGAAGGAGGCGAAGGCACTGCTCGACGAGTTGCACGCCTGAAAACAATTTCGAAACGGCCTCTGAGCGATTTTAAAAGCGTCTGCCCGCGTTCAGACCCCTGCGGAAGATAATGACTTTCGTCGCCGATTTATTGCGGGCTCGCTGGCACCTTTGGCGCCATCAATAAATTCCACTCCCAAACCGTCCTTTGAACGCCAAGCGACGCGGCATCTGTCGTCATGGCCGTGAGGCGAAATGCGGAGAATAAATTCGTCGGGCACCGTATTAGGCTCCAGACCGACGATCTTGGCGCCGCCATCAGAAAAATCGCTCACGATGCAATGTCGCTCGAAACGGCCGTTGCGGTCATAGATTTTGCCTGGTGAGTTCCATTCAACGCGGAAGTTTTTTCGGCGCTCGCGCATGTAAGTGGTCTCCGAACAGACGGATTTCGGAATATTGAAGTCGGCGAATGTGAGAAGACACTTAACCCGAAATTGAAAATGCTACAGTAATGAAGCGCTCCTGAGCAGGCCGGGCCGCCAAGCCTGCCGAGTGCGGCAGCGGCTTGGTCTTTCGCCAAATCGACCATGGCCCACTGGTTCAAATCGCGGAGACGTTTTGGGGGCTCAGTCATTCGTTGTGTCGTCACCGTATGGCCTTGGCAGCATCCATAAGGCGATCTATCGCGACGCGCGCGTTACCCTTTAGCCTTTGTCGTATCCAGGCTTGAGCTTCGGTCTTGGTCAGAAAGTGGGTGACTGTGACTGGCGGAGCATTGCCCTCAACTGCCTCTACGCGATAGGTCGTATTTTTCAGCGGCACGATGCGATAGGATGTGTGCGGCCTGGGCATTTTGCAAATATGCCACCAAAGCAGACCGGATGCCATACAAGCTCCAATCTGCCTTATTCAGACTGGACCACTACCACAAGGAAGCATGCTACCTTTCGAAAGACGTAAAAGATCAGCCGCTCAGGTAGCGGCCCTCATTTTGAAAACTTGAGCCGTTTTTGATCTGTATCGAACGGACCTTCTTACTGATTTCGTTTATTTGCCGGTAAATTGCGGTGGCTATATCCATAGGCGGCGGCATGATGCTGCAAATGAGATTATCCGATGCGCGCTCCTGTTTTGCGTTTTGTGAATGACCAATCGGCCGCTACAGCCATTGAGTATGGCCTGATCGCTGCCGGCATCTCCATTGCGATCATCGCTGTTGTGAACGGCCTCGGCACCAACCTCAACACCGTGTTCGCTAGCGTCTCCAGTCAGCTTAACTAGGCGCGTAACCTGCTACGCCTAGCGTTTTAGTCCGAGATCAGGTCGCTCTCGCGCAGGCTAAGGCTGCGCATCTGCAACGCGCGGGAGTTTCGAAACCGGCTCTGACGGATTGGGCGCCAGCCTAGCCGCAGCCCGCTTGATCAGGAATGGTGGAACTGTTGCGCGGTTGAGCACCGCGGAGGCGCCAATTTCAGGCAAATGCTAGAAAAATCCAAGCGCCGGCGTTAGCCCGCCTGCAATTGCCGTTCGCTATGTGGTTCCACTTAGGGGGCTGTCGACAGTCCGTCTCCGCGTGTGCAGGATGTGCGGCTCCAAGTTGCGGCCGCCGCGCCCGAGCGTGACGCAGGCAGCACGCCTGCCTTCACAAAGCCCGGGAATTGTCACTGGGCTTTTATTTTTTCTTCGCACACGGGCGGTAGGCATTACTGCAGCTTCTCTAAAACATGAGCTTCTAAACATGGAGCGAGCCATGATCACGATGAACTTGGATGTCACGACCGTTCGTCCGCGTCGCGTGTTGCGTTTGGCAGCTTTGATCGGAAGCGGTATTGTGATCGGACTGCTGACTGCCGGAACATTCTTCTCCGCTGCGACAGGTCCAAAAGCAGGCGTCAGCCTCAATCAACCCGTCGCAGCCCTTGAGCCAGTAGCTTTCGAAATTGTGCCCTCCCCCGTCGTTGAAGCCAACGGTCAATTCTTCTTTGGTACCGGAGACGGCAGCGCCGGATATTACTCCGAACGACCGGTTCAATGAATGCGGGCGGATTGAGCTGGTAGTCATTTTTCGGCGCGCCGATGCCAGCTTCGTTGCTCCGCGCTTAGCTTGGCGTCACGCCAGAAAAGCGGCAAGTAGTGCTGCCGATCACATCGCGTACGGTCGGCACCCCTCAGACCTACAATAAAATCACCGGGCATGGAGATAGCCATGAATACCACCAACTCGCTACTCAACGCGAGCCGCCGAACTCAAAGGATAGAGGGTGTATGGTCTCGGCTCGTTACGGTGATTACCAATCCCGATCTGCTCACAGTCGTGACATTCTGTCTCGTCGGTCTTTTGCTATCTCTAAATTTCATTCTTCGTTTTCCGGATTTTGGTGCAGTGATTGAGCAGTATAACCAATTTTGATTGGGAACCGACAGCGTGAGGGCGGCCGAAAGTCGAAAGCCTGCTCAACATTGGTGGTCGAGCAGGGCTAACGGTTGGGTGGCCCGTATAAGACAATTGCTGACGAGTGCTTTTGTGCTCTGACCCATTTCGACAGATGCCGCGGCGTGTCAGTTTCGGGGGTATTGCGGAAGCCCCGGAACGCGACCGTGGCACCGCATGCCGCGTAGGCGCGTGTTATTTTTCACCGTGTCAGCGGCCCGAGGCCGCAGCACACCATTGGCACGCGATGCGGTACGCCGTCACCGTTTCAATCGAGGATCAGCCGCCAATATCGCGCTTTTTCTCAAGATATTCGTCGCGCTTGATTTCACCACGCGCGTAGCGCTCTTCGAGCACATCAAGTCCCGGCGAACGGCGCCCCATCATAGGCAGCTGATGATCTGGATGCGTCATAGCGCGGACGAACCACACCACGGCCGCAATGACGAGCGCGAGGATGACAATCCAAATGACCATGCCGATAGGTCCCCATCCGCCGTAGCCGCCCCAAGGACCCATCATGCCCCAATCAGGTCCATAGCCCCACATCACGGCGCACCTCCTATTTGGCTTCGCTGGGGTGGTAGACGCTGGCGTGACGGTTCACGGCGAAGCGCTGCGCACCAGCGAATTGTCCTGGGGAGTGACGTAACCAGGGCCGATGTGTAATCAAGTCAAGTCCTTCGGCGATTGACGTAGATCAAGGAAGGCACGCGCGGAGCCGCGACCAATGGACGCGAGCGTGCAACCGTTTTAGTTTGTCACCTTGCCGCCGACGTCTGCTTTCAGATCAATCCGGACCTGATGTAACACTGGCGCCGACAGCATCGGCAGCGAATGACCCAACTGAGACAAACGCGGTGGCATGATGTTGCAGCGCGATACTCGCACCAAAGTCACCCAGATTCGGCAATCGTGTCCTGGTAACCCACTTGCTCCATCAACCCGCTCGCAAGGGCAACGCGATAGATCGCCTCCGCGAAACGGCGATCATCGATCGCCTCCTCGTAACCCTTGCGGAGCAATTGCGGCGTGCCGGCGATCGCATCCGCCATTAGTTCGAGGTTGAGTGCCACCAGACGCCGGTGTCATGGGGAAGCCCTCGGGAGTTATAGAGCCGAGTGACCAGCGCCGCCTCGTCCGGGAGCGAGCTTTCAAGACCCTCATCGACCAGCCAAACCTCGACGCCGCGGAACAAGTCCTTGACGATCAGGCCAGCGACAGGGTGCCGGCGTTCTGAATGCCGGTGGCGAAGAGCCCGGCCATTAGCGACGCTCGAACAGCGTCCGTTGCTCGAACAAAGTTGAACGGAAAAATGGGTATCGCTGGTGCACTTGGCCCACGAAGGTCGGATAATGCACCGTCATCAGACTGAGTGGCTTTGTCAGTCCCGGATAGGGCCGCGCTTCACAAATTAGCTGGTGATAGAAGATCCGCCGATAAAACGCCTGGTGCTCCGTCCTTACGGCCGCGAGAAGTAGGTCAGCGCCGAAGTATTCGCACGCCACGCCGGAAATGCGCATTGTGGCATACGGCAATGCACGATAAAGCCGAGAAAAGTTCTCGTCGGTGACAAAGCGGGTTGTATCGACGATGACCTTGCCGGCATCGAGTTCCGGTTGCAAAAAATCAGAAAAGGCTTCGAGTGAGGTAAAGGCGGGATGTTCCTTGGAGGCGATGTGAACGCGGATTGAGCTCGCTAACTCGTCGTCGATGTAGAAGCCGAAGAGATAGACATTCCCCTTTTCGTCATAAGGGTCGGAAAACATCCTTGAAGAATTTGGGGAAATCGTTCCATCGCGCATATAAGCCTGATAGCGAAGGCGAAAGATCGCTTCCCGTTGCTCGCCGGAATCCGCAAGCCTGCACTCGATCCTGTCCAAAAGCCGCGCTACGCGCTCGGAAAATCCGCTGCTCTCTGAGCCTACATGATCAGAAAAAATAGAACGCGATTTATCCGAAAACGCCGCTACCGGACTCATGCTCCGCCTCCGCGCCGGCTCCCGCCAGCGCCAGCAGCGAAGAGGTTAACAGTTCCTTAACGCGAATACCAATTTTGCGATCCTTTAAGGTTAATTCCGCGTTTCGCCGAATACGAAACAGATTTGCGGCGTTGGAACTTTAGCCTCACGCCACATCTTTCTGGAGCGGTGCCGGCCATGAGGACGCCTGGGCAGGAGCAACATAAGACGCGTAAAGCAGCGTACGCAGGTCGGATGCTGGCATGGGCCTGCCAAGCAAGTACCCTTGAACTTCCTCGATACTGTCCTCAGCGGCGAGCAATTCGAGCTGCTCCTCGGTCTCGACACCTTCGACCACAACGTGGAGCCCCAGTTCCGCGCTCAGCCGTGTCATGGCGCGCAGCAAGGTGACCCTGCGTTCGTCGTTGCCAAGGCCGCGCAGGAACGATTGGTCGATCTTCACTTTGTGCAGCGGAAAGCTGTGCAAGTAGCTGGGGCTCGATAGGCGGTGCCAAAGTCGTCCAAGGAGTTTTTCACTCCTAGCTCCGCGAGCTGATGGAGATCGGCGGGGTTGTTCTCGTGTCATGAAGGAGAGTGGACTCGGTTATCTGATCTCGAGTCGGTGGGCCGGAAGATTTGTGGCCGCGAGCGCCTCTCGTACAAGTGCAGGAACATTGGAACGGTCGAACTGGATCGATGAGAGGTTGACCGCAACGGCAGTATCGCCCGGCCATCGTTGGCACTCCAAGCAGGCCTTGTACAGAGCCTGATTGCCGATTTCGACGATGAGCCCCGTTTCTTCGGCAACGGGAATGAACTCGGCTGGATAAATCATTCCGCGTTCACGGTGAGGCCACCGCAGCAGCGCCTCGCAGGTCAGGATTTGTCTGGTTTTCAGATTGACGAGCGGTTGATAGTAAAGCTCGAGTGCCTTGCTCTCCAACGCATGGCGCAAATCAAGTTCGAGCGTTCTGCGCGCTTGGGCGTGGGCCTCCATTCTTGCCTCGAACGAGCGCAGTTCCCCTGCCCTCGGATTTCGCCTGATACAGAGCCATATCGGCGTTTCGTAAAAACTCGTCTAATTCAATTTGGCTTTTGGTGATCGCAATCCCGATGCTGGCGTCGAGGAGCTCGAATTTCACGAAGGCCGCGGCGCCGACGACGGCGGCGGCCAGGAGCTCCCATTTTCGCTGCGCGACGGCCGGTCCTGCGTTCCGGGCCAAGGAAGCGAGGACAAGGAATCGAGCCCGTAGGCGGCGAGCAGCGCCACAGGATAGACGATGAGGAGAGCCTCACGGTTCGTCGAATGGAGAAGGGACAGGACGGGAACGTAGTAGAGCAGGCGCGGCAGGCCGGTGTAGGCGCCCAGCACGAGCGCCGCGCCGAGCGCGGCCACCGCGGCCCGAGGCGCGCTTTCGGGGCGCGCCGGTTCGTCACGGCGCACGCGGCGAGGAGGAAGGGAAGAAGGCCGACGTAGGCGTGAACCTCGGTGCCCAGGAAGTTGTTCTTGTCGGGCCAGTTGAGGAACAGGCTCGCGAGGAACATGGAGCGCGTCCTGATGCTCGCCGAGGACGAAGAGCCTATAGTATTCCCGATATTACTTGGAACCGGTCGCCTTCGCTGAATTTGAGTTTGCAGCATAGCTTGACTAACCGGGTGACGTTGTCGGGGAACGCTTACTACAGGTACATTCGGGCGGACACTACGAACGGCGATATTAATGAGAATTCGTTTGACCAATCCTTGTACAATCTTTCGGCGGCTGATGTTCAGGCGCTGACGGCGGCGGGATATAACGGGTTTCCTAAGACCGGCAATGCGACGACCGAGCCGTTTCCCTTTTGGCGCTGCATTGCGCAGGGGTTGGAACAGGACGAACCTAGCGAGAAGTGCACGGGCATAATCACCAACACTTTTGACAAGCAGTTTAACTATGGGCTGTCGGGACAGGCGTCCTGGCTGGCATCGCACAATCGCGTGACGGCGGGGGGAGCGTGGGATCGCAGCAGTCTGGGCTTTCAGCAGGCGTCGCAGTTCGGGTATTTGAACCCGGACCGCATCACGGTTACGCCGATCAATGCGTTTGCGGATGGCAGCACTAGCGAAGACGGGGTGCCGGTGGATACGCGCGTCGATCTGCACGGGACTGTGAACACTTTCAGCTTGTACGGAGCGGATACGGTGACAGTGGGCAAAGCACTGGCGCTTACGTTTTCGGGACGCTACAATCGGACTTCGATCGACAATGTGGATCGTTTGCCGCCGGTCACGGACGGCTCGCGGGGGTCGCTGAACGGGCAATATGTTTTTGAGCGGTTTAATCCGGCAGCGGGTCTGACTTATAACGCTTCGCGCTTCGCGAGTGTGTATTTCAGCTATGGCGAGAGCAGCCGGGCGCCTACGGCGATTGAGCTGGGGTGTGCCGATCCGACGCAGCCTTGCAATCTGCCGAATGCGCTGGTGAGCGACCCGCCGCTGAAACAGGTGGTGACGCGGACACTGGAAGCGGGGGTGCGTGGAACTTTTGAAAACAATTTGCGGTGGAGTGCGGGATGGTTCCGGGCGGAAAACTACAACGATTTGCTGTTTGTGGCATCGGAACAGACGGGCTTCGGTTACTTCACGAACTTCGGCGAGACGCGGCGGCAGGGCGTTGAGGCTAGTGTCAGCGGGCGTTTCAAGCATTTGACGCTGGGAGGCAACTACACGTTTCTGGACGCTACCTATCAGAGTGAGCAGACGATTAACGGCGGAAGCAACAGCACGAACGACGGAGGGTTGGGAGTGGATGGCAACATCACAGTGCAGGCGGGCGATCAGATTCCGCAGATACCCAAGAACATTTTCAAGGTGTATGCGGAGTACCAGGCGAGTTCGAAACTTTCGATCGATGTGGATTTCGATGCGGTGGGGCGGTCCTATGCTCGCGGGAATGAGAATAATCTGGATCAGCCGGACGGAGTGTATTACCTGGGACAGGGGTATTCGCCGGGTTATGGGGTGGTGAATGTGGGGGCTCACTATCAGGTGCAGAAGCGGGTGCAGTTGTTTGTGCAGATTGACAACCTGCTGAATCATCATTACTACACAGCAGCGCAGTTGGGGCCGTCGCCTTATGACAACGCGGGGAACTTTATAGCGCGGCCGTTCCCGGCGGTGGATGGGGATTTCCCGATTCGCACTACGACGTTTTTCGCTCCGGGGGCGCCGATTGGCGTATGGGGCGGGATACGGTTTAAGTTCTGAATTGAGACACATTGGCCTGCGGCGTGCTTGGGAATTCGCATGTCAACTGCGATTCCGGAGCCGCTGGCGACCGATCTTGAAGAACCTCTTGCGCGGCTGGTGGCTTTCGAGCCTACTTCCCTTCCCGTGTTGAGCGTTTATCTGAACACCCAGCCGGATCAGCACGGGCGCGCGCCGGACGTCACGCCTTATCTCAATCGCGAGTTTAAGGCGCTGGCGCGGACGTGGGCGGCGGGATCTGACGGAGCGTCACAGTTTCGATCATGACGTAGAGCGGATCTTGGCTTACGCGGCGGATCAAGATCGAACACGCGGCCAATGGCGTTGCGATCTTTGCGTGCTGGGGCGCGGGGGAATTTTTCGAGGCGGTCCAGTTGACGACACCGGTGAGCGACAACCGGGTTTACGCCTACAACCAACCTCATCTGTATCATCTGGCGCATTTGGAGGAGCAGTATCCGCGCTATGCGGCGGTGCTGACGGACACGAATACGGCGCGGATTTTTGTGTTCGGGCTGGGACAGGTGGTGGGCGCGGAAGAGGTGAAGGGCAAGAAGGTTCATCGGGTGAAAGTGGGCGGATGGTCACAGGCGCGCTATCAGCGGCGGGTGGGGAATGCGCATCAGGAGCACGCGAAAGAAGTGGTGGATCGGCTGGTGGAGATTGTTCGCGACGACAAGGTGACGCACATTGTTCTGGCGGGGGATCCGGTGGTGATGCCGCTGCTCGAGGCGCTGCTGCCGCAGGAGATGGTGGCGATGGTCGAGACCATGAAGTTGGATATTCATGCTTCGGACTCGGATGTGTTGAGCGCTACGCTCGAAAAACTTCAGGAAGAGGACGTGAAGACATCCGCGGAGAAGGTGGAGCGGCTGCTAGCGCAATATCGGGCGCGGGGGTTGGCGGTAGTGGGTCCGGAGGAGACTCTGGAGGCGCTGGCGAATGGGCAGGTGGAGGAGTTGCTGGTGAGTGGGGCGCTGGAGGAGAAGCATCCGCGAGCCAGAGGCGGTGGAGGCGATTCTGGCGCCGGAGATTCCGGATGCGGAGGGTGGGACGCAGAGTTTGGAACCGCGGCAGGCTTCGCTGCCGGATTTGCTGGTGACCAAGGCTAAGCAGACGGGGGCTGAGCGTCACTTTTATCGAAGATCCGGCGTTGCTCGAGGCGGTGGGCGGCGTGGGGGCGTTTTTGCGGTGGCGGGCTTGATGGTATGGTTGCAAAGGAGAGTGCATGGCTAAAATCACTGAGGCTTCGCCGCGAGCATATCGCGGATGCAAATTTTGCTTTTCCTAAGGAGAAGAAGGAACCGATTCATGATGCGGCTCACGTGCGGAACGCGATCGCCCGGTTCAACCAGGTCGAGGGCGTGAGCGAGGAAGAGAAGGACGCGGCTTGGAAGCGGATTCAGGCGGCCGCCAAGAAGCACGGGGTGGATGTTAAGGAGAAGAGCTGGCGGAGTTGAAGTGAAAAAACCTGGGGAGGGCCGACCTGGAGGTCGGCTGCGGGCCGGAGGCCCGCCCCACTACGGGCGGGGTCTAGCACTAGTCGGCGGTCCCGCGTGGTGATGCGGGGGCGCTCGCGCGGCGGCGCAGGGTGGGAGTTCGTGGGCGGCGTAATAATTCAGGCCGTATTGCGAGGTGCGGGTGACGTTTTCTACGCAGGCGGTGGAGACGGCTTCTTGGTTGGATCGCCAGAAGGCGCGGACGGACACAGTCGTGTCGAGCGCCGGGAAGGTGGTGTATTTCAAGTACACGACGCCTAGTGCGGCGGCTAGGGCTACGGTTAATATCGCGGACTCGGGTTTCTTTCGCGAGCATCCAAACGGCTCCTGGCGGGCACTAGGAACAGCAGGCCTATGGGTGCAAACGCAATGTGGGTGCGGGATAGGCCGGAAAGCAGGGCCTCGGGGAGGATGGCGGTTACTGTCGGGAGGGCGATCAGTAACAGGGCGCTGGCGGCTAGCCATATCGTCTTCGCAGCGGGCGGATTCCCAGGCGGCTGCTAACAGGATCGCTACGCCGGGCAGCAGGGGGAGCAGGTAGCCGGGGAGTTTGTTCCTGGCTATCGAGAAGAACAGCACGCCGTAGAGGAGCCATAGGGCGAGCAGGAGAAGGCGGCGGTCGGCGTAGAGTTGGCGTCTTGCTAGCAGGGCGGCTAGCGGGGTCCAGGGGAAGAGTCCGGCTAAGAGGACGGGGATGTAATACCAGATGGGCTGGACGTGTTCAGAGACGGCGTCAGGAAGCGGGCCACGTGTTGTTTCCAGAAGAAGTCGTCCCAGAAGGCGGGGCCGTTGCGGAGCCAGCAGAGGATGAACCACGGGGCGGCAACGATCACGGCGGCGGCAAGGATCATTCGAAAGCGTTTGCGGGTGATCAGAAGCACTGGCGCGAACAGGACTACGGGGACGAAGCCTTTTCCTAGGATCGACAGGCCCAGAAGCGCGCCGGCTGAGGAGCGCTCGCGCGGTCGTCAAAGACTGCGATTAGCATGGCGGCGCCTAGGGCGGCGGACATGGGCAGGTCGGTTAGGGCGGCGAAACTGTAGGCCATCCAGCCGGCGGATGTGGCTAGGATGGACGTCGCGGCTAACGCCAGGCGCGGGGAGAATTCGCGCGCTAGGGTCGCGATAGAAAAAGATCAGGAACGCCACGCTGATCAGGGCTTCCGGGAAGCGGGCGGCCCATTCATCCGGCAAGCGCGCGAGATGACCTAGCGCGGTCAGCCAATAGGTCAGCGGGGGCTTTTCGAACCACGGTTGAGCGTTGAGGCGCGGGGTGATCCAATCGCCTGTGCGCGCCATTTCGCGGCCGATCGAGGCATAGCGGGGCTCGTCGGGGCCCAGGAAGCCGACTCCGCCCAAGTGCAAAAGGTACAACAGCAGCAGGGGGACAATGAGCCAGCTACGCGACAAGTCTTCAGTATAATGAAGCGACGCGCTCGTAACATCTTGAAAGCTGGCGCGTCAGAGGGATTGAGAATGAAAATTGCCGCGAGTTTCCTGCTGGCCAGCTTCGCGCTGCTGGGCCAGGCGCCAAAACACTGCCAAGTCCGCACTCGACAAGCCGACGCTAGAGGCGTATCTGCGTTACGCGGAGTTGTGGATTCCGCAAGTCACGGTGAATATCGACGATCCGAAGCCTTCGACTGCGCTCGATGGGTTATTACGACGTCAACGTGCACTCTGGTTTACAACGGGGCGACTAAGGACGAGTTCTATTACGTTTCCAAAGACGGCAAGAACATCATCAAGGGACAGACTTATGACATCACGCGGAGCCCGTTCGCAGAGCAATCTTGATTTGCTAAAGACGGACGGGCAGCCCAGCTACGGAGCGGGCGCCAGCGCGGTGGTGAACCTGGTGGTGTTCAGCGATTTCCAATGTCCGTTCTGCCAGAAGGAAGAACAGGAGCTGCGCAAGAACATTCCCACGGCGTTCGGCGATAAAGTGCGCGTGACGTTTGTCGATTTCCCGTTGACGCAGATTCATCCTTGGGCGATGAAGGGGTCGATTGCGGGGCGGTGCGCGTACCGCACCAGTCCAGCGGCGTTCTGGGATTATCACGATTGGGTTTACGAAAATCAGAAGGACATTACGCTGGAAAATTTCGACACCAAGTTCCAGGAATTCGCCAAGAGCAAGGGTCTGGATGCGTTGCAGCTGGGGCGCTGCATGGACGATAAGACGTCGGCCGCGGAAGTGGAAAAGAACATGGAACTGGGACACAAGCTGGCGGTGAGCGCTACGCCTACGATTTTCATCAATGGGCGGAAGCTGGATGGCGGCGTTGGAGTGGAATGTGCTGCAACAGTTGTTGCAGATTGAGATCGATCATAAGACGGCGGAAGCGAAGACCGTGGCGGCGGCTGGCGGGTCCGAAGAAGGAAGACGATAGCTGCTGCACGGTGGAGATTCCGAAGGTCGGGGCCAAGAAATAACTCTGATGCGGAAAACAGCCCAGTGGATTTTGCTGCTCTCGCCGCTGGCGCTGCTGGCGGCGGATGTGAATCCCGACACGTATCTGGCGCACATCAAATATCTGGCGTCGCCGGAATTGAAGGGGCGGGCGACGGGGAGTCCGGAGCTGGAGAAAGCCGCGGCGTATATCGCGGGGCAATTCCAATCGTTCGGCTTGAAGCCGGTGAGCGGGAAGAGTTATGAGTTGGCTTTTCCGGCGGAGCTGGGCGCGAAGCTGGGTGCCGGACAACGCGTTTCACCTTCAGTGACGCGGGCGCTAAGCAGACCTTGAAAGAAGGCCAGGATTTCGTTCCGTTCAATTTTTCGACCAACGGCAAATTCAACGGGGCGGTGGTGTTTGCCGGGCTACGGCATCACGGCCAAGGAATACAATTACGACGATTACGCCGGGATCGATGTTAAGGACAAGCTGGTCCTGATTCTGCGCCACGAGCCGCAGGAAAACGACGACAAGAGCGTTTTCGGCGGCAAGAAGCTGACCGAGCACGCGACGTTCATCGACAAGATGGTGAACGCTAAAATGCATGGGGCGCGCGGCGTGATTCTGATCAATGACGTGGCGGCGCATGCGGGGTCCGACGACAAGCTGGAGAAATTTGGATCGAACGGCGGGCCGCGCGATGCTGGGATTTTCTTTGTGCAGATGAAGGCGGCGACGGCGGAGCGCTGGCTGCGCGCCGAAGGCCGGGATCTGCGGCAGATCGAGAAGGAGATCGACAGCGATCTGAAGCCGCGGTCGTTTGCGCTGGCTAAAGTGGATGTGGATTTATCGGTGGATCTGATTCACGAGACGAAGACGGTTCATAATGTCGCGGCGTATTTGCCGGGGAAGACTGCGGAGTACGTGATTATCGGCGCACATTACGATCATCTGGGATTGGGCGATGAGCATTCGCTGGCTCCCAATCAGATGGGCGTGGTGCATCCGGGCGCGGACGATAATGCTTCGGGAACTGCGGGCGTCATCGAGCTGGCGCGCTGGTTTTCAAAGCAGCCGCAGCCGCAGCGCGGGATTCTATTCATGACTTTCGCGGGCGAGGAACTGGGGCTGCTGGGCAGCAACTGGTATGTGAATCATCCGGCGCTGCCGGAAGCGAATGCGGTGGCGATGCTGAACCTGGATATGATCGGACGGGTCCAGGGCGGCAAGGTTTTCGTGAGTGGGGCGCAGACGGGGACAACGTTCGCGAAGATTCTCGAAGAAGTGAAGCTGCCGGCGCCGCTGCGGATTGACGAGTCGGGCAAGAATTCGGGCACGAATATGAGCGACGCCAGCGATCATGCGTCGTTCGCGTCGAAACAGATTCCGGTGTTGTTTTTCTTCTCCGGGCTGCATGCGGATTATCACAAGCCTAGCGACACGGCGGACAAGATCGACGCCGTCGACGCGGCGAAGTTGCTCGACTACGTGGCCGATATCGCGACGCATCTGGCGGACGACGCCGATCGTCCGAAGTTTGTGCGCGTGGCGCGGCCGCCGGCGGGTCCGGTGTCTGGCGGAGGCGGCGGAGCGTCTGGATACGGCCCGGATTTCGGGAGCATTCCGGATTTCAATGAGCCTCCCAAGGGCGTGCGCTTTGCGGATATTCGCGAAGGCAGTCCGGCGGCTAAGGCGGGACTGAAGCCGGGCGACATCATGATTGAGTTCGCCGGAAAGCAGATTGGCAATCTGTACGACTTCACTTACGCTTTGCGCGACAGCAAGGCGGGGGACTTAGTACTAGTTAAGGTCCTGCGCGGGGACCAGACAATTGATGCGAAAGTACTGCTCACGGAGCGGCGGTAATTTGTCATACTGAGTTTGTCAGAGACAAGCTGGAGACAAATGAACGCTCGCAAATTACCCCCACTGATTTTGCATCCTTTCGCGGACGCCGGCGGACCCGAAAAGCTGGTCGAGAGTTCGCGCGCCAGTTTAGTGCTGCAAGGGCTGCTGCCGGCGGGGGACCGCAACACGCAGGACGTCGAGCGGACGCTGCTCGAAGGGCGGTTCTGCGAAATCCGCATGCTGTTTTACGTGGGCAAGGATTTGCTGCGCTGGATCGAGCAATGCCTGGAACTGGTGGAGCGAACTCCGGAGCTAGCCGGCACGGGTATTAAGTACCAGAGCTTTGCGGCGTATCTGGTGGGTCACACGCCGGAAGCGGTGCAGGCGAAGCTCAAGAAGTGGGGCGTGTCGGATTACCGGGCCATTTTTTCGCGCGCGCTGGGCTTGAGCGCGGTGTTCGGCGAGGTTCCGCAGCGCGAGACGCTGACGGATGAGTTTATTCGCCACTATTACCGCTATGCCGATCAACTGTTTCAGATCCGGCAGGGCGAAGCCGTCTTCACCGATATTTCCGAGCTGGGGTTTGAGCTGGAAATTTTTGCTTCGGGTGAATACTCGCGCATGCTGGAACGCGAGTGGGCTGAGACTTAAAGCTTAAAGCCTCAATTCCCTTCCCTCCTTTCCGGCGCTGCTAAGATAGCTTTAAGAGAAAACGCCGTGAGATCCCTGTTCCCCATTGCTTTCGGCGATTTTGCTCGCTTCCGCGCCGGCGCGTGCGCAGAAAGATTTATCCGGCGAAACGCGGATGCGGTTGATGCTGGACGAGTTGGATAATCTCGGCAGCGTCATGATGATTGCGGCGCATCCAGACGACGAAAACACGGCACTCCTGGCGTATCTGGCGCGGGGGCGGCATGTGCGAACGGCTTACCTTTCGCTGACGCGGGGCGAGGGCGGGCAGAATCTGATCGGTCCCGAGCAGGGCGACGAGTTGGGGATTGTCCGCACTGAGGAGTTGCTGGCGGCGCGGCGCATCGATGGGGCGGAGCAGTATTTCACGCGCGCGATCGATTTTGGATTCACGAAGACCGTGGATGAAACGCTGGGAAGCAAGTGGCCTCGCGAAAAGGTGCTGGGCGATGTGGTGTGGGCCATCCGGCGCTTTCGGCCCGACGTAATTATTCTGCGCTTCACGGGGACGCCGCGCGATGGGCATGGGCAGCACCAGGCGTCGGCGATTTTGGGCAAGGAAGCGTTTACGGCGGCGGCCGATCCGGCGCGGTTTCCGGAGCAATTGAAGTACGTCAAGACCTGGCAGGCGCAGCGGTTGATGACCAATCTGGCGGCGTTCAACGCGGAGCAGCAGAAGGAAGCGGAGAAGCTGCCGGAAAAATTGGAATTGGATCTGGGCGCGTATTCGCCGGAGCTGGGGTATTCGTATAACGAGATCGCGGGGATGAGCCGCAGCGAGCATCGCAGCCAAGGCATGGGAACGGCGGAGCGCAAGGGCGCGCTCATTAATTATTTCGTAACGGATCGCGGGGATAAAGCCACTAAGGATATTTTCGAGAGCATCAATATCGGATGGTCGCGACTGGAGGGCGGCGCGGAGGTGGATGCGCTGTTGAGGCAAGCCGAAGCGGCGTTTGTGCCGGCGCATCCGGAGGCGCTACTGCCGGTGCTCGCGAAGGCGCGGTCGGCGATGGCGACGGTGGTTGCGTCGAGCAAGAGCGCGCTAGCTGGGGACAAGCTCACGGAATTGGATGAGGCGATTGCGCTGGCGGGCGGCGTTTCGGTGGAAGCACAAGCCGACAAGCCTGAGGTTACGCCGGGAGGATCGTTCAAGGTTACGCTGACGGCGCTCGCGCGGAATCCGGGCGAGGTGACGTTGCGCGGCGTGAAGCTCTCGGGCATGGCGGGCGTGACGCAGCCGACGGTGGCGTCGACGGTTTTGGTTTACAACAAGCCTGTCGAATTTCCGGTAAATATTAAAGTGCCTGAGTCCCAACCTTATTCGCAGCCTTATTGGTTGGAATTGCCGAAGGATAATGCGATGTATTCGGTGGCGAGGCAGGAATTAGTCGGGGACCCTGAAAGCCCTGCGGTCTTGTCGGCGGAGTTCCGGGTGCAGGTGGGCGGAACGGAAATTACGTTGAAGCGCGCGGTGGAGCGGAAGTATGTTGACCGGGTTTACGGAGAGTTGACGCGGCCGCTGGCGATTGTGCCTCCGGTGAGCGTGGAGTTTGGCGGTGAGGCGCTGGTGTTTCCGGATAACAAAGCGCGGCGGGTGGAAATTCCTGTGAAGTCGACTACCGGGAAAGCGGCGGGCGAGATTCATCTGGAAGTGCCGGCTGGGTGGAAGGTGGAACCAGCTTTGCAGAGGTTCGATTTAGCGGGGGCGGACGAGCAGATTATGGCGGAGTTCACGCTGTCGCCTCCGGCGGAGGATTCGGACGCGTCGATGCGGGCGGTGGCAACGGTGGGGGATCGGGTGATCGCTAGCAGCACGCGCGTAATCGATTATTCGTACTTTCCAGCGCAGACGCTGTTCCCTGCCTCGGATGCTCGGCTAGTGCGGAGTGACATCAAGACGCTGGCGCACAATGTCGGCTACATTACAGGTGCGGGCGACGAAGTGCCGGACGCGCTGCGGCAGATGGGTTGTGAAGTGATGCTCCTGTCTCCGGAAGATTTGGCGCGTGGGGATTTGAGCAAGTACGACGCGATCGTCACTGGCGTGCGGGCTTTTAATACGCGCCCGGATTTGCGGCTGAATTATCAGCGTTTGTTTAAGTACGCGGAAGAGGGCGGGACGCTGATCGTGCAATACAATACTCCGGACGGCGGAGGACCTCCGGGATCGGCGCAGGCGGCGGAGACCTCGACGC
This sequence comes from Bryobacterales bacterium, assembly GCA_963745995.1. Taxonomy (GTDB): domain Bacteria; phylum Acidobacteriota; class Terriglobia; order Bryobacterales; family Bryobacteraceae; genus Palsa-187. The sequence continues at coordinate 178,507 of CAVUZF010000001.1, read as the reverse complement.
TGGCGCATGTGGGTCCTTATCCGATTAAGACGGGTCGCGACCGGGTGACGATCGAGGAAGCTCCGGTGACGTTTCCGAATCCGAATAGCGTGCTGCTGCATTATCCGAACGAAATCACGGCGAAGGATTTCGAGGGGTGGGTGCAGGAGCGCGGGTTGAATTTTGCTTCGGAGTGGGATCCGCGGTATCAAAGTGTGCTCGAATCGCACGATCCTGGGGAGAAGGAACTGTTGGGGGGTGAACTGTACACGCGCTATGGCAAGGGCGCGTACATCTTCACCTCCTATGACTGGTTCCGCGAGCTGCCGGCGGGAGTGCCTGGGGCTTACCGGCTGTTCGCCAACATGCTGAGCGCGGCGAAAGTCCAGTGATGGCAGACTTCCCGTTGGTCCGGAAAAAGTTGTCTTGGACGAACCGCCGCCGTTCCTGGGAACCTGGGGGCGGGTTTACGGCTTCGTGCTGGCGTTTCTGGCAGTGGTGATATTTCTCGCCTGGTTGTTCACGAAACATTACGCTCCTCCTGCGTGACCGATGACCACGCTTGACTGGATTGTCCTGTTCGGGTGGCTGGCTTTCCTGGTTTCTTACGGGCTGTGGCGCGGGCGGGGATCGAACAGCGTCAATCAATTTTTGCTGGCTGGAAAGACGATGCCGTGGTACGCCATGGGTCTGTCGATCATGGCGACGCAGGCTAGCGCGATCACTTTCATTTCTACTACGGGGCAGGCTTACGTCGATGGGATGCGCTTCGTGCAGTTCTACTTTGGACTGCCGGTAGCGATGGTGATTCTGTCGGCTACGGCGGTGCCGATTTTTCATCGGGCCAAAGTTTACACGGCTTACGAATATCTGGAGCAGCGGTTCGATGCGAAGACGCGGTCTCTGGTGACGATCATTTTTTTGATTGGGCGCGGGCTGGGTGCGGGGATCGCGCTGGCGGCGCCGTCGATTGTGATGTCGGTGGTGCTGGGGTGGCCGTATTATTTGACGACCCTCGTGATGGGCGGCCTGATCATTTTGTACACAACCCTGGGCGGCATCAAGGCAGTGACCTACGCTGACGTGCAGCAGATGATGATGATCATGGGGGCGCTGATTCTGGCGCTGGTGATTGCGATTTGGAAGTTGCCGCATGATGTTTCGTTCTTGGACGCGGTGCGGATCGCGGGGGCGGCGGGGCGGCTGAATGCGGTCGATACGCATTTCGATTGGAACAGCCGCTACAACTTGTGGAGCGGGTTGATCGGCAGCACGTTTCTGATGCTGGCTTATTTTGGGACGGATCAGAGTCAGGTGCAGCGGTACTTGACGGGGAAATCGATTGGGCAGAGCCGGCTGGGGCTGCTGTTGAATGCGATGGCCAAAGTCCCGGTGCAGTTCTTCATTTTGTTTATCGGCGCGATGGTGTTTGTGTTCTTCGTGTTCGAGCGGCCGCCGCTGTTGTTTCAGCCTGTGGAGTTGAAGCGGTTGGAGCAGACGGCTGAGTTTCGCGGGTTGGAGGGTCGGTATCAAAAGGCACTGGATGAACGGGAGACGGCAGCGCGGAAGGTGAAGGACGGCGGGTCGGGCGAGGAGTTCCGGGCGGCTCAGCAGAAGGTGAATGCCGTGCGGGATGAGGCTGGGAAGTTGAGTTCGGATAGCGATACGAACTACATCTTTCTTTCATTCGTCACGCGCTATTTGCCGCGGGGGTTGGTGGGATTGATTTTGGGCGTGATTTTCACCGCGGCGATGTCGGCTAGTTCGGGGGAGATCAATTCGCTGGCTACGGTCAGCATGATTGATGTTTATCAGCGGCACTTTCATCGCGAGGGATCGGATCGGCATTTTTTGATGGCGTCGCGGGTGGCTACGGTGTTCTGGGGGCTTTATGCTGTCGCATTTGCAAACTTCGCGCAGGGGTTTGGGGCGTTGATTGAGGCGGTGAATCAGGTGGGGTCGTTGTTCTATGGGAGCATGCTGGGGGTTTTCGTGGTGGCGTTCTTCATGAAACGCGCGGGGGGGACGGCGGCGTTTTGGGGAGTGTTGGCGGGACAGGCGACCACTTTCGCGGTGGCGCGGTTCACGCCGATTGCTTACCTTTGGTACAACTTGATCGGGTGCGTGGTGGTGTTGGTGGTGGCGTGGGGAATTTCGTCACTTTCGAGGCGTGAGACACTGGTTGCATGAAGCGCATAACGCTGACCAAAGAAGCACGGCTCCAAAAGATGCGGAGTATCGTGCAGTTCTTTGGTAAGGGCTTGCGGGAAGGAGATCTTTCCGAGATGCGTGCCGACCGTCCACGACGCAAATTGCGTCCGAAAAAAGTGCTGAAATCAACCTGATCGGTTCTGGTTCAATCGATACCTAGGTCGCCTAAAATACGAGCTTCCGGCGTGATCTCCTCGCGGGCGACGGACGTTTCGATGACTATCACTCGACAGAGTGAATCCCAGACGTCTTTGTTGTTCCAGCCGCCCACCTCGTCGACGAGTCGCGCATGATTGATGGCGAGCACCTCACGGGCGAGGTCACCGACGGTTGCGTCGCAGTTTGGAAACTCTACTGCAAGATTAGGTGAGAATTTTATCAGTAGGGCACTAAGGACAAGCCCTGTGAAGAACAGAACGGTTAGCCCCAAAAAGCCGACTCTCGCGTATAGTCCGGGCGCCAAGGCGGTTGCGATCCCAATAGTCAAGAGAGTCGACTGTGTTGACCGTGAGTGCTCCAAATCAGGCAACTTCAATTTCATTAAGACTTGAATATCTTGCCATGCTTTGCGTCGGCTGCTCAGTGGCAGGATAGTTTCTAACGGCGTCGATGGCTTGATTTTGCGCCTGTCAAGCGCCAACGTTTCGACGATTCCTCTTCGAGTGCGATAGAAGGCCGCACTCGTCAGGCAGACATTCGTGTTTTGTCCTTGCAGCTTCGCAATGACAAGCTTATGGAGATCACCAATGGTAGATAAAGTATTGGCCTCTTCGTCCGCAATATGAATCTGGAACGAATCTTCGACTGCCAAGATCAGTTCGACGTAGTCCAAACCCATCGGATGCCTCGTCGCTCAGCTTAGCACCGCGTTCAACGAGCCTTGGCGGTAGCCTTCAAGATCGAGCGTGACGTAGTGGAAGCCTAGGGGCTTGAAGATGGCGGTGAACTTCTGGGCCATTTCGAGCGTCATGGCGCGGTCTAGTTCTTCGGGGGACACTTCTATGCGGACGATGTCGCCGTGGAAGCGGACGCGGAATTGGCGGAAGCCTAGGGCGCGGATGGCTTCTTCGCCGCGGTCTACGGTCTTCACGTTTTGAATTGTTACCGGGGTTCCGTAGGGGATGCGGCTGCTTAGGCAGGCGGAGGCGGGGCGGTCCCAGGTGGTGAGGCCGGCTCGTTGGGAGAGGGCGCGGATTTCGGATTTGGTCAGGCCGGCGTCTACTAGCGGGGCTTTTACGCCGTGGAGTTTTGCGGCGCCTTGGCCGGGGCGGTAGTCGCCTAGGTCGTCTACGTTTACGCCGTAGATCACGTGGGCGATGCCGCGTTCGGCTGCTGCGGCGGCCAGGCGGGTGAAGAGTTCGTCTTTGCAGTGGAAGCAGCGGTCGGGGTTGTTGGCTACGTAGGCGGGGTTGTCGAACTCGCGGGTTTCTATGTATTCGTGGCGGATTCCGTGTTCATGGGCGAAGGCTTCCGCATCCGTCTTGTGGGACTCGGGGAGCGAGGCGGAGTCGGCGGTGATGGCTAGGGCGTTATCGCCTAGGACGCGATTGGCGGCCCAGGCCAGGTAGGCGGAGTCGGCGCCTCCGGAGTAGGCGACGATTACGCTGCCCATCTCTTGCAACGCGGCGAAGAGGTGGCGCTCTTTCTGGTCCATGATCCTATTGTAGAGTGGATTCATGAAATCGATTGTTGCGTTGGTGGTGTTGGGAGCGGCGGCTTTCGCGCAGACTCCGGAGGCCACCTATCTGGAGGCGCGGACGGCGCTGCAGAAAAAAGATTTTGAGGGGGCCGTGAAAATACTGCGTCCGCTGGCGGAGGGCGGGCTGGCGCGGGCGCAGTCGACGCTGGGCGGCATGTACGCTTCAGGGTTAGGCGTTCCGCAGAGTTACACCGAAGCCGTGGGCTGGTTCCAAAAATCGGCAGCGCAGGGATTCGCGGAAGGCGAAACCAACTTGGGCATCGCGATGGGCAACGGGCAAGGCATTGCGAAGAATGAGGAGCAGGCGGTGACGTGGTTCCGCAAGGCGGCAGACCAAGGCTACGCGCCCGGGGAATATTTCATGGGCAACATGTACCGCTTCGGGACTGGAGTGAAGCAGAGTCCGCGAGGATGCGTTGAAGTGGTATCAGAAGGCCGGGGAGCAGGCGTTTCCGAAAGCGTGGACCAGTATGGGCGAGATGTATGACAAGGGCGAAGGGGTGCTGATCGATCCGGTGGAGTCTTACAAATGGCTGGTGATGGCGGCGGTGCGCGGGGACCCGGAAGCGAACCAATACATTGCGGGCGTGGCCGGCAAGATGACGGCGGCGCAGATCGACGACGCTAAGAAGGCGGCGGTGGAGTGGTCGAAGAGCCACACCAAGTAGGCATGGCTCTTGACGGTTTATTGCAGCGGTAGGTCTTCCTGCGGTCCGGCGGCTTCCGTTTCCGGGATGAGGCTGGCGGCGGCGACTTGATCGCCGGCTTCTACGTTCACCAGGCGGACGCCTTGCGTGGAGCGGCCGGCTTGGCGGATTTCGCCGGAGTCGATGCGGATGATCTGGCCCTGCTTGGTGATGATCATCAGGTCGGAATCTTCTTTTACGGAGAGGATGCCGACGACTTTGCCGACGCGCGGGGTGGTCTTCATATTGATGACTCCCTTGCGGCCGCGGGCGGTGAGGCGGTAGTCGACGAGCGGAGTGCGCTTGCCGAAACCGTTTTCGGAGATGGAGAGGATCAGGCCGTCCTTTTCGACGATTTCTACGCCGACCAGGTAGTCGCCTTCTTCGAGTTCCATGCCGCGGACGCCGCGGGCTGGGCGGCCCATGGGGCGGACGTCGGATTCCTTGAAGCGGCAGGCCATGCCTTCGTGGGATCCTAGGAAGATGTAGTTTTCGCCGTTGGTGAGGCGGGCGGCTAGGAGTTCATCGCCTTCGTCGATGCCTAGCGCGATGATGCCGCGCTGCAGCGGGTTGTCGAACTCGGTTAGCTCGCACTTCTTGATGACGCCTTGTTTGGTCACCATCACGATGAATTTGCCGGCTACGAATTCCTTTACGGGTAGGAATGCGGTGACGGATTCGTCGGGCTGCAGATTGATCAGGCCGGAGCTGTGTTTGCCTTTGCCGGTGGTGGTGGCGTCGGGGATGTTGTAGATCTTGAGCCAGTAGACGCGGCCTTTGTTGGTGAAGATCAACAGGTAAGCGTGCGTCGAGGCGATGATGAGGTGCTCGACCACGTCTTCGGCGCGGGTGGACATGCCGATGCGGCCTTTGCCACCGCGGGTCTGGCGGCGGTAGGTGTCGACGGCGGTGCGCTTGAGGTAGCCGCCGCGCGTGACGGTTACGGCTACGTCCTCTACTTGCACCAGATCTTCCAGGCGGATCTCGCCGGTGTCTTCTACGATTTCGGTGCGGCGGTCGTCACCGAAATCTTTTTGGACTTCTTTCAGCTCCTTGACCACCACGGCGCGGAGGACTTTTTCGGAGCCTAGGATGTCGAGGTATTCGGCGATTTGCTTTTGGATGTCGGCTAGTTCGTCGATGATTTTCTGCTGCTCCATGCCGGTGAGGCGCTGGAGTTGGAGTTCGATGATGGCTTGGGCTTGGCGCTCGGTGAAGCGGGGGCCGCGCGGGTCGGCGTCGACCATTTTGGCGTAGGCGGCGGCTTCGGCGGGCGTGATGAAATTCATCAAGGCCTCGCGGGCTTCGCGCGGGGTTTTGGCGGCGCGGATCAGGGCGATCACGGCGTCGAGATTGGTCAGGGCGCGCTGGAAGCCTAGTAAGATGTGCTCGCGATCACGGGCTTTGCGGAGTAAGTAATCGGTCCGGCGGCGGATGACGTCGATGCGGTGTTCGATGAAGCGCTTTAGGGCGTCGAGGAGTCCCAGTTCGCGGGGCTGGCCGTTGACGATGGCCAGCAGGATGACGCCGAAGTTCACCTGCATCTGCGTATGCTTGTACAGGTTGTTGAGCACTACTTCGGCTTGCTCGCCGCGCTTGAGTTCGAACACGATGCGCATGCCGTCGCGGTCGCTCTCGTCGCGGATTTCGGAGATGCCTTCGAGCTTCTTTTCGTTGACCAGTCCGGCGCTGTATTCGATCAGGCGGGCTTTGTTGACCTGGTAGGGGAGTTCGGTGACGATGATGGCTTCGCGGTCCTTGCCCATCTTTTCGGTGGCGGCTTTGGCGCGTACTTTGATGGAGCCGCGGCCGGTCTTGAAGTAATCGTAGATGCCTTCGCGGCCCAGGATGATGCCGCCGGTGGGGAAGTCGGGGCCCTGCACCATCTCGATCAGTTTGGGAAGCTGGATGGCGGGGTTCTGCACCAGCGCGATGCAGGCTTCGACGATTTCGCGCAGGTTGTGGGGCGGGATCTTGCTGGCCATGCCTACGGCGATGCCTTCGCTGCCGTTGACCAGCAGGTTGGGGATGCGCGTGGGCAGGACTTCGGGCTCGAATTCGCTTTCGTCGTAGTTGGGCTTGAAGTCGACGGTTTCCTTGTCGATGTCTTCGAGCAGCGCAGCGGAGATGCGAGCCAGGCGGGCTTCGGTGTACCGCATGGCGGCGGGCGGATCGCCGTCGACGGAACCGAAGTTGCCTTGGCCGTCGATCAACGGGTAGCGCATGGAGAAGTCCTGGGCCATGCGGACCAAGGCGTCGTAAATCGAGGCGTCGCCGTGCGGGTGCAACTTACCCATGACGTCGCCGACGACGCGGGCGGATTTCTTGGTGGGCCGGTTATGGTGCAGGCCCATTTCCTGCATCATATAAAGGATGCGGCGGTGGACCGGCTTGAGGCCGTCGCGGACATCGGGGAGGGCGCGGCCGACGATCACGCTCATGGCGTAATCGAGGTAGGAGCGGCGCATCTCGTCTTCGATGTTTATGGGGATGTGGCTCTTGTTGTTGCCGCCATCGCCGCCGAGGGGGATCTGGCCACCCGGGGGGCCCGCGGGCGGGGCTGGAGGCGGTGTGGTGGGGTCCTGCGGATCTGCCAAGTTGTGCTCCTTCGGGGGATGCGGCGGGGGCCGCTAAACCTTTATTTTAGCATGAGGTAGGGGGTAGAAGCGCTATTGGATCGAGTGATTTGTAGATCATATGTCAAATTCCCAAACGAACCCAAGGGAAAGCTCCTGTTATGTTCAAAAGCGGGGCATCCGTTTATGACGCAGTCAGGATATCGAAGTGCTCAAGGCAAATATCGATAGACGGGTTCGGGTCCACTGTCGGGATGGAGAAATCTTTGTCGGAAAGGCGCTCTTTGTTTCGGAAGAGGAGCAAGATTTTACTTATGATCTCATTTCGACAACGAAGGAATCTCAGTATGAAAAGGCAGACCAGCAACCGTGTTATTTAATCAGATTTGAAGACATTGCGTCAGTAGAACTCTACGACGAATCTTAACTTGCTCCGCTGCTCAGGTTTGATCAGCACAGCACGTGCAAAATTCATGCGATATCCTCAAGCTATGGGCGCTAGGACGGCCATCTCGCTCGAACGGTACTTGCACACCACCTTTCCCGACGTCGACCGGGAATACCGGGATGGCGAAATTGTGGAGAGAAGCTTGCCAGACTATCTGCACGGCAGGGTCCAGGGCGCGATCTTCGCGTTCTTTTGGGCGCTGCGTACTGAACTGGCGCTGTTTCCTTGCGTGCAGACGCGTATGAGGCTTCGTTCGAACCTCGTCTTGATTCCCGATGTCGCGGTGTTTTATCCGGATGAGCCGGCGCGGGTGCCGGATACGCCACCTCTGGTGGTGGCCGAGGTGTTGTCGCTCGATGACCGGCTCACGGCGGTGCGGGAGAAGCTTGAGGAATATAAAGCTTGGGGTGTACCGCACGTCTGGCTGGTGGACCCGCACGGCAAACGGTTGTACCGTTGTGACAAGGGCTTGACGGAAGTTACCTCGCTCCAAATACCGGAACTAGGCATCGAGTTGCTGCCGAACCACATTTTCGAATAGGCTCACGACTGAACGCTACGACCTTGCAGTCCAAAGTGCTCGGCGGCGGCGAGGAGATGACGGTCGTTGGTCCAGATTTCGTGGAATCCGGCTTCGACAGCGGATACGATGTGGATGGCGTCCCCAGCGGGTAGGAACGTGCTCTTAGGCAGAGTACGCGTCAGGGTCTCGACCCGACGCAGGATGAGGTTTGTGACCGGTACGAACGCCCAGGTTTCGTTTTCGATGTCCTCGGAGAACGCGTCGCGCACCTGAACCGCTGTTTTCGTTTTTAGTGTGCCTTCCCGTACATGGCGGTGAAACACGCAAGCGACTTCGGCAATTGAAAGGGCGGATGAGGATAGGAACGGAGACGAGCGGGCCAACGCGCGGACGGCAGCGGCGTCAGGTTCGTGGAGATAACACTTGGCTATGTAAGCGGCATCGAAGTAATGCCCATTCAAATCCGGTCTTCCTCCAGAATTCTCCCGCTGTCGGTTTTCGACTTCGGCAGCTTACGGATGAATGCCTCGCGGTCGGGAAGTTTGTTCGTGGGACGGCGGGCGGTGATGGGTCGCAGTTCGGCTACGGGGACGCCACGGGACTCGATCACATAGGTCTGGCCTTGGGCGACATTCTTGATCAGAGCGCTGGTTTTGAGATGCAAGTCGCGGACGCTGGCTCGTTCCATGTGTCCCATTGTGACACATGCGGCAGTTTAATGCGGGCGATGTATACTCACTGGTGTTCGTGAGCTAACGATTATGATTACCGGGTTTAGAATTCTGCTTGCCTTTGCGGTGATGTCTGGGGTGGCGTCGGCGCAGGCGCCGTTGACGATTGCTAATGGGCTGCCTTCCTGGGCTTATAACATTCCTGACAAGGTGCAGCCTCCGGCTAAGCCGGCTGCTAGCGTGGTGCGGGTGCCGGGGAGTTCCAAGGAATATGAGGCGTCGAAGATTGCGGGGAATGCTACGCCTCCGGATTGGTTTCCTGATGAACATGGGCCGGCGCCGCGGATTGTTACGGGGGAGGGCGGGGCTACGCCAATGGCTTGCGGATCGTGCCATTTGATGTCGGGACAGGGGCATCCGGAGTCGGCGGATTTGGCGGGGTTGCCGGCAGAATATTTGATTCGGCAGATGAACTATTTCAAGAGTGGGGCGCGGAAGGATGACGGGCGGATGGGTCCGATTGCTAAGGCGGTTTCGGATGAGGACGTCCGGAAGTCGGCGGAATACTTTGCTGGGCTCACGCCGAGGGTTTGGGTCAAGGTGATCGAGACCGCTACGCCGCCGAAGACGTTCGTCGCTACGGCGGGGAGGCATCGGGTTTTGTCGCCGGAGGGTGGGACGGAGCCTATGGGACACCGGATCGTTGAAATTCCTGAAGATGTACAGCGGACGAACGATCGCGATCCGCACTCAGGGTTTGTGGCTTACGTTCCGCCAGGCAGCATTGCTCGCGGGGAGGGGCTGGTGAAGGCTGGGCAGTGCGTGCTGTGTCATGGGGATTCGCTGCGTGGGTTGGGCGAGATTCCTCGGATTGCGGGGCTACAGCCGGTTTACATTGCGCGGCAGCTGATTTGTTTGCAGAACGGCTCTAGTGCAGGGACGAACGCGGCGCTGATGAAGAAGTCCGTCGCGAAGCTTTCTGAGGGCGATATTATTGCGATCTCGGCTTACTTGGGGTCGCTGGCGCCGCAGTGAATTGTATGAAACGGGCTATCGTTTTTCTCGCGTTGGCGGCGGTGGGGTTCGGGCAACAGAATCCGGAGTGGACCAAACCGTTTCCTCCCTTTAAGATCCTGGGCAACATTTATTGGGTGGGGACTTACGATTTGTCTACCTACCTGATTACTACGCCGCAGGGGAACATCCTGATCAACACCGGGTTGGCGGAGACGGTGCCGCTGATCAAGGCAGGCGTCGAGCAGCTGGGATTCAAGATGTCCGACACCAAGATTCTGCTGGCTACGCATGGGCATTTCGATCATGTGGCGGGGATGGCGGCGCTTAAGAAAATGACAGGTGCGAAGATGGTCATGTCGGAGCAGGACGCGGAGCTGCTCGAAAGCGGAGGCAAGGCTGACTTTCGCTTTGGCGATTCGCCGGAGGCTCGATTCACGCCGGTTACGGTGGATCGCAAGTTGCAGGACGGCGATACGATTTCGCTGGGAGGGACGGTGATCACGGCGCATCATCATCCGGGTCACACGAAGGGCGCTACCAGTTTCACACTGGAGGTTCGGGAGGGCGGAAAGAACTATCGCGTGGGGATCGTGAACATGGGATCGATCAATCCCGGGGTGAAGGTTACGGGCATGCCGAAGTATCCGGGCATCATGCAGGATTACGCGCGCACCTTTCATGACCAGAAGGAAATGAAGATCGACGTGTGGCTGGCTTCGCACGCGGCGCAGTTTAAGTTGCACGAGAAGTATAAGCCGGGGGATGCTTATAACGCGGATCGTTTTGTGGACCCTCAGGGATTCCGTGAGGCGGTGGCGAAACTGGAGAAGACTTACCAGGATCAACTGGCGAGTGAGCGTGTAGCAAAATGACAAAAGGAGAAACGATGAAGTTTTTGAAATTCAAATTGTTGACCGGCGCACTGGCGCTGGTGGCGATGACTTCGCTGCCGGCGGCGGCGCAGTCGAAGAATATGACTCCCCAGGAGCAGAAGAATTTAAAGATGGCGCTCGACTGGTGGCGCGAGGGGTTCATCGCGGGGCATGCCGAAGTGATCGATAAATACCTGGCTGCCGATATGATCCAGCACAATCCCAACATGGGCAACGGCAACGAGCAGATCAAGCAGTTCTTTAAGAACCGCACGCCGATGAATCCGATTCCGGCGGTGATTCCGGCGGACCGGATGCCGGCCATGGCGTTCGCCAAGGGCGATTACGTGGTGTTGATCTGGGAGCGCGAAGGGAAAGATCCGGCGGACCCATCGAAGATGTATAAGTACAACGATTTCGATTTGTTCCGCGTGGCTAACGGGAAGTTTGTCGAACACTGGGATGGGGCGATGAAGAATCCGGCGCGGGGCGGAAAGGAATAATCATATGAACAGATTCATGAGCACGATGGCACTCGCGGCACTGGGCAGCTTGACGCTGGCGGCGCAAAGCACGGGCACGCTGACGCCGCAGGAAAAGAAAAACCAGGACATCGCGATTGTCGAGATGAAAGACATTCTGCAATACGGGCATCTGGAACTGGCGGATAAAGTGATGGCGCCGGGGTATATCCAGCACAACCCCAATGTGCCGACGGGGCGCGATCCTTTTAAGGAGTTTTTCGGGCGCTTCGCCAAGCCGACGCCGATTCAGGACGAATGGAAGAAGAAGCCGGTGCTGATCCTTACCAGCGGCGATATCGTTTTCTTTCTGGTGGAGAACGAAGCCAAGGACCCGGCCGATCCCTCGAAGACTTACAAGTACAACTGGTTCGACATGCTGCGCGTCGACAATGGCATGATCCAGGAGCACTGGGACACGGCCAAAAAGAATCCGCCGCGTCCGCCCGCCGACAAGAAATAGCGGGGTGGTTTTGAGGCAGGGGTGGCTGCGGCCCCCCTGCCGTCTTGCGCTTTCTCCTGGAATGGTTCAACGCTATACTGTCCAAGAAGGAGAAACACCCCTATGAGATTTTCGAAAGCCACGCTGCTCGCGGGCTCACTGGCGTTGCTGGTGGCAAGTGCGACCGTTCTACCCGCCGAATCGATCAACCCCCCGACTACCCCGCAAACCGCGCCCATGACGGCGAAGGAAAAGAAGAATCTGGATACCGCGCTGGACTGGTGGCGCGAAGTGATTCAGGCGCACCATGTGGAACTGGCGCCGAAGTATCAAGCGGAAAACTACATCCAGCACAATCCCAACATCAACACGGGCCGGGACGCGTTCGTGAAGATCTTTGGCGCGCGGCCGCCGGTGAACCCGATTCCCGACAAACTGGCGAATCCGCCAGTGGTGATGGGCGCCAAGGGCGATTTCGTATGGCTGATCTGGGAGCGTGAGCAGAAAGACCCGCGCGATCCGAACAAGACTTACCACTTCAATACCTTTGACGTGATTCGTTTCGAAAACGGCAAGGTACAAGAGCACTGGGATAGCGCGCAGCGGACGCCGATGTCGCCTGTGGTCGACTACGGCGTGTCGCCCAAGCCTCCGATGGACTGGAACACCGGTAAGTTGTCCGGCGAAGAGAAAAAGACGCTGGCGATGGCTACCGAAGAGTTGAAGGACATGCTGCAGTACGGGCACCTGGAACTGGCCGACAAGACCATGGACCCGGGCTACATCCAGCACAATCCGAACGTGCCGCAGGGGCGCGATGGGTTCAAGGCGTTCATGAGCCGCATCCCGGGGCGCACGCCGCAGGACATCAAGCCGGAGTGGAAGAACGCGCCGGTGCTGACGCTGATCAACGGACCGTATTCACTGATGATGTGGGACCGCAAGGTTCCGGATCCCGCCGATCCCAACAAGATGTATGTGTGGAACCACTACGACGTGGTGCGCACGGAGGGCGGCAAGATCAAGGAACATTGGGACGAAGCAGTGATCAATCCGCCAGGTGCCGGCGGGAAGAAACAATAACTATTCGTTCGGTTTTCGCTTACCGGGGCGGCGGATTCCCGCTGCCCCACCTTCCTCGTTTCCCTCCGCTATATTGTTAGTTCGTGGTGACGATTGTAGATCTAACAATCATCCGCGCACCCATCGAGCGCTGCTTCGATCTGGCACGAAGTGTGGAAGTGCATCTGGCCGGAAATGTCCATTGGGGCGAATCGGCGGTGGCCACGGCCGGTGTCACTTCGGGGCTGGTCTCCTTGGGTCAGCGTGTGACCTGGCGTGCAAAGCACTTCGGTGTCTGGCAGAACCTCACCAGTGAGATCACAGCGCTGGAGCGGCCGGAATACTTTCAGGACACGATGACCCGGGGCATCTTCCGCTTCATGAAGCACGACCACCTTTTCCGAGTGTTGTCGCCGGAGGAAACGGAAATGAAGGACGTGTTTTCCTTCGCCGCTCCGCTCCCGGGTTTGGGGCGTCTGGCGGAGATCATGTTCCTGGGGCGCTACATGGGGGCTCTGCTTCGCGAGCGGAACGCAGCGATTAAGGACATCGCCGAATCCTCCTCATGGCAGCGGTATGTGCCTGGAATCGCCGGCGCATGACGATTGTCATACCCGGCGGCAGTGGACAAGTGGGGCAAATCCTTGCGCGCAGTTTTCATGCGCGAGGGCACCAGGTTACTGTTCTCAGCCGCAATCCGCGAGTGGCTCCGTGGCGGGTGGTTTCCTGGGATGGCCTGACAGCGGGCGATTGGGTGGATCATCTCGAGGGGAGCGATGTGTGTATCAATCTGACGGGCCGGAGTGTGAACTGCCGGTACACGGCGGCGAACCGGCGCGTCATTTATGAGTCGCGAATTCGCAGCACGCAACTATTGAACGGCGTGATCGCTTCCCTAAGGCGGCCTCCGCGGCTTTGGATCAACGCCAGCACAGCGACTATCTACCGCCACGCCCTGGATCGCGCCATGGACGAGGCCGATGGCGAATTAGGCGGCAATGAGCCCGGGGCTCCCGACACCTGGAACTTTTCCATCGCTGTCGCGAAGGGATGGGAGGAGGCTTTCTTCACAGACTCGATGCCCGGGACTCGCAAGGTAGCGATCCGCAGCGCCATGACGTTCAGCCCGGACCGAGGTGGAGTCTTCGATGTCTTTCTAGGGTTGGTTCGCCACGGGCTGGGCGGCAGGCAGGGGTCCGGGGCTCAGTTCGTTTCTTGGATTCATGAAGACGACCTTGTAAGGGCCGTGGATTTTCTGATCGCGCGCGAGGAGTTTGTGGACGTGGTCAATCTGGCTTCACCGAACCCGTTGCGCAATCGCGATTTTATGCGCGAGTTGCGTGCGGCGTGGGGAGTCCGTCTCGGTATCCCCAGCCCGGGGTGGATGCTGGAAGTCGGCACTTTTTTGATGCGGACTGAATCGGAGTTGGTGCTGAAGAGCCGCCGCGTTGTGCCAGGGCGCCTTTTGGACGCTGGATTCGAGTTTCAATTTCCTGGATGGCCGGACGCAGCTCGAGATTTGGTGGCGCGATGGCGGGCGGCTCAGGCTTAAACTTTTGGAAATTTCGGCGAGGATGTCGTCGGGGATAGGGATGTCTTTGGCGTCAACGTCGACAATTTTGCCGTCGCGCATGAAGACCATGGGGACGTTGCCGGCCCGGTGTTTGAGGACGGCGCGGCAGAATCCACGAGTCAGGGCTGCCCGGACTTGCGTGTGTTCGCGGATGATCTCGTTGATCGATTGCGTTTTACTCGCTGTCTGCACGATCTGCCTCTGCTTTAATTTTAGCCCGAAGACCCCGTCTTTAACGGTTTCTGGATCACCCGCAGCGATCAGGCGTGGATCGGACTGGGTGTTATCGTAGAACTCCCAAGCGGTGGCGAATGGGCGGTAAATCTTGAAGAAGTTTTGCAGCCTGCGGCGGTAACGGCGCCGGATGTCCCCTTCGGGCACCGAGTGGCCTCCGAGGATCTTGCGCACGCGAACACGCTCGATCGCCATCTCGGACGAAGTGGTGGACGCCGCGGGCTCCGGCTAACAGGTCGCAGGACGCGGTAGTTTTGCGAGCACCGTTGGGGCCGGCTAGCAGAACGAGGTGGGAGCCGTCCATCACTCTCCGATAATCTTTACTAGGACCCGTTTTTTCCGGCGCCCGTCGAATTCGCCGTAGAAGATCTGTTCCCAGGGGCCGAAGTCGAGTTTTCCTTGGGTCACGGCTACCACCACTTCGCGGCCCATGATCTGGCGCTTCATATGGGCGTCGGCGTTATCTTCGCCGGTACGGTTATGTTGGTACTGGGACGTCGGGGCGTGGGGGGCTAGGGTTTCCAGCCATTTTTCGTAGTCCTGGTGGAGCCCGCTTTCGTCGTCGTTGATGAAGACGGAGGCGGTGATGTGCATGGCGTTGACCAGGGCCAGGCCCTCCTGGACACGGCTTTCGCGGAGGCAGTCGTCTACCTGGCGGGTAATGTTTATGAACCCCCGGCGGGTGGGGACTTCGAACCATAATTCCTTGCGGAAGCTCTTCATGCTGCTAGGGTAACGGATTGGCGGGAAACGGACGATGGATGGGATAGAGTGGGCCGGAAACCAGCCAACGTGGAGGTTGGCTGCAGGTCTGGAAACCAGCCCTACTTGATTGTTACACTCGGCGGATATGCGTATAACCGGAGCTAATGGATGAGGGCCGGGATCGCTGGAGCGGGCATCCTGGCGGGGGCCGCGATCGCCCTTAGCAGTTGCGCTACCACGGCGCCTCCGAAGCAGTTCAGGACCTTCTTCGTACCGCCCGCTCGGGCGGGGGCTTCGCAGGGTGATTCGGTACTCATTGAGCCGCCCAACGTGACCCTGGCTTACGCGAACGAAGCTCCCCTGGTTACCTCTTCTTCCCTTCCCTCTTTTTCCCGCCCCTCCGATGTCGATTTCCTGATTAAAAAAGCGGACGACCGGTTTGCGTCCGGGAAACGCGCGTTCCAGGAAGGACGTACCGCCGATTCGCGCGCGGATTTCGACCGGGTGCTGGATGTGCTGGTGACGGCTCCCGAGAATCTGCCGGACCGGGCTCGATTGGAACGGCATATTGACGAACTGATCGAGCGGATCTACCGCTACGACGTGGATCAGGCTGGCCAGTTCCGACAACGATGAAGAAGTGCGCTTTGAGAAGTCGCCCATCGACGAAATTCTGCAGATGACGTTTCCGATCGATCCTAGCTTGCGGCACAAGGTGCAGGAGCAGATTCGGGTGACGGCGTCGCAGCTTCCGCTGGAACAGAACGACGCTGTGGTGAGCTACATCAATTACTTCTCGTCTCTCGCGCGGCAAGAAGATTTTGGCTTATGGACTGCGGCGCTCGGGGCGCTACAAGCCCATGATCGAGAACATTCTGCGCGAAGAAGGCGTCCCGCAGGAACTGATTTTCCTGGCGCAGGCGGAATCCGGATTCACTCCGCGGGCGATGTCGCGGGCGCGCTGCGTGGGTGTGTGGCAGTTTGCGGCGTTCCGGGGCAAGGAATATGGCTTGAATCAGACTCCGGCGACCGACGACCGCATGGACCCGGAACTGGCGACGCGTGCCGCGGCTCGCCATCTGCACGATCTCTACAACCATTTTGGCGATTGGAATCTGGCGATGGCGGCGTATAACTGCGGGCCGGGCTGCGTGGATCAAGCCATTCAGCGGACGGGCTACGCGGATTTCTGGCAACTGCGCCGCATGAATGTGCTGCCGCGGGAGACGGCCAACTATGTTCCGGCCATCCTGGCGATGACCATTATCGGCAAGAATGCCAAGGATTACGGGCTGGACGATCTGGATATGGAACAGCCGCTGGAATACGACACCATCGAACTGGTATCGCCCACGCACCTGTCGCTGATCGCGGATGCGATTGACCGTCCGCTAACGGAGCTGAAGGAACTGAATCCGGCGGTGCTGCGGTCAGTGGCTCCAGCGGGGACGGCGCTGCATGTACCCAAGGGCACGATGCCGCAGGTGGAGGCGGCGTTCCGTGCGGTGCCTGCGAACCGGCGCGATACTTGGCGGGTTCACAAGCTGGAGAGCGAAGACACCTTCGCGGGGCTGGCCAAGCGTTACGGTACTACGGCGGCGCTGCTGAGTTCGGCGAATCACGACGAACTGCCAGAGGCGGGTGCGCTGGTGGTGATCCCGGCGGCTTATCCGGGCGATCGTATACCGGTGCGGACGGCGACGCGGACAACGGCTAGGACTACCATCCACACAGCTGGGCGGGTCGTCTGGAAACAAGCCGGTGCTCAGCGCGTCCCGCAATAAGCCTAAGACGCGCGCAGCGGCGCCTGCGGCGAAGACTCCTACGAAGGCTTCAGCGACTAAGGGCGCGACGGGCCGGGCCGGTTAAGTTTCTGCATCCAGTCAACATTCATCAGGCTAGACACTTTTCACTTGCCTTCGCTTGAAAAAGCGATATTCTGGTTTCTGATTCTGCAGAACTGAACTCATTCCGCAAGAGGAGACCCTGGCCATGATAGAGTACCGGCTTTCGCCCGAAGACGATGAACTCGACGATTTTGATGAGGGCGCCGAACTCAGTTTAGACGACGATATGGGAGACTACGGTCTCGACGACGACGATGAGGAACTCGCCGTCCCGGGGTTTGTGCCGCGCCCGCCCGCGCCTGCTGTTGTGATGGTGGAAACCGCGGTGATCGAGGTCGAGGAAGTTCCGGCTGCGGCGGTTGCGGTGGAAGCTCCGCCGGCTCGCAAGCCGGTAAAGAAGGCGGCTGCGCCAGCGAAGAAGGCGGCTCCCAAGAAAGTCGCCGCAAAGAAGGCTGCGCCGAAGAAGGCGGCCCAGAAAGCGGCTCCTAAAACGAAGGCCGTCGCCAAGAAAAAGGCTGCTCCTAAAAAGGCCGTCAAGAAAGCCGTGAAGAAGACAGCGCCGAAGAAAGCCGCCAAGAAGGCTCCGCCCAAGAAGAAGGACAAGAAATCTTCTAAGAAGGGATCGAAGAAAAAGGGCAGCAAGAAAAAGAAATAGGTGGAGAGGGGCGGCTCGGAGCTGCCCCTTTTCCACGCTTGGCGGGGCCCTACTTTGCTACGGCGGTGCGGCAGCGTTCGTAGAGTTGCAGCAGCGCTTCCACTTGTTCCTCCGGCGTCTTGGGGGCTTTGCCGCCGAAGCCGGCGCCTCCCGATCCTTTGCCGAACCCGGTGGTTCCGGCAATGAACTTCATCAGTTCCAGGGCTACTTCTTCTTTGGTGGATCGTCCCGCGGGCGGCGGGGTCGCAGTGGTGTCTTTTTCGTCCGTCATATAATCTTCTAGGGTACTGCATTTGAACCACGGCTATGCCGGTTGATGCGCGCCGCCTCATCCGCAAGATGCGCGGCGGGGCGCAGGCACACTTGATCGAAGCGGCGGACGGCCACTGTTACGTGGTTAAGTTCCTCAACAACCCGCAGCACCGGCGGATCCTGGTCAATGAATGGATCGCATCGGTGTTCCTGCGCTATCTGGGATTTTCAACACCGGAGGCGGCGGTGATCCGCGTCACGCGGGAGTTTCTGGACGAGAATCCGGAGGTGTATCTGCAACTGGGGTCGGGCCGGTTGCCGGTGGAATTGGGCTGGCATTTCGGCTCGCGATTTCCAGGCGATCCGGGGCGGTTAGTGGTGTACGATTTCCTGCCCGATACGCTGCTGGCGCAGGTGGAGAATCGAGCGGACTTTCTGGGGATGCTGGCGTTCGATCAATGGATGGGCAATGCGGATTCGCGGCAGGCGATTTTCTTTCGCGCGCGGCTGCGGGAGTGGCTGCCGTCGTTCGAAGCGCATCCGCTGCGCTTAGGTTTTGTCGCGCAGATGGTGGATCACGGGTTCGCCTTCGACGGGCCGCACTGGCGCTTTGCCGATTCGCCGCTGCAGGGTTTGTATTTCCGGCCGGAGGTGTACCGGGGCGTGCGCGGATTGGACGATTTTCAGCCATGGCTGGATCGCATCGTGCATTTTCCGGAGTCTGTGGTGGACCAGGCGCTCAAACAAATTCCGCCGGCCTGGATGGCCGGCGACGAAGAGGCGCTGGACCAATTGTGCGAGCAGTTGCTGCGGCGGCGCAAGCGGGTGGTGGATCTGCTGGAGGCTTGCCGCGAGGCCGCGTCCCGCTGTTTCCGGAATGGCGTTGAAGCGGGGCGCGGTATCGTAGAGATATCTAATGGGTGTGACTACTTTTCAAAATCGGAGCGCTGAATTTAAAGCAGGCGCTGCTCAATCGAGTTCTGGTGGCTGACGGGGCCATGGGCACGGCGCTTTACGCGAAGGGCATTTTCCTCAACCGCTGTTATGACGAGCTGAATCTGTCGCTGCCGGCGCTGATCCGCGACGTCCACCAGGACTATTTGCGCGCGGGGGCGCAGATTCTCGAGACCAATACCTATGGCGCGAATCGCAAGCGCCTGGCGGGGTTTGGATTCGCGGAAAAGCTGCGGCAGATCAACCAAGCCGGGGTGCGGATCGCCAAAGAAGTTGCGCAGGACCAGGCTTTTGTCGCGGGGGCGGTGGGTCCGTTGGGAGTCCGGCTGGAACCTTTGGGTCCGGTGAGTTTTGCGGAGGCGCGCGATTTGTTTCGCGAGCAGGTGACGGCGCTGGCCGAAGCCGGAGTGGACCTGATCATTCTCGAATCGTTTCGCGATTTGGATGAGCTGCGCGAGGCGGTGCTGGCGGTGCGTGAGGCTGCCGGGCGCGAGATGCCGCTGATCGCGCAGGTGGCGATCGAAGACGACGGGACGCTGGAGGACGGGACTTCGGCGGCGAACATCGCGCTGGCGCTGACGCAGTGGCCGGTGGATGTGATCGGGCTGAATTGTTCGTCGGGTCCGCGGGTGCTGCTGGAGGCGATCGAGGCGATGGCGCCGCACACCACCAAGCCGCTTGAGCGTGATGCCGAACGCAGGGCTGCCGGTGACGGTGGACGGCCGTAATTTGTATTTGTGCTCGCCCGAATACATGGCGCAATATTCGCGGCGGTTTCTGGAGGCCGGGGCGAAGATCGTGGGCGGGTGCTGCGGGACTACGGCGGCGCACATCAAGGAAATTCGCAACGAGGCGCGCAGCTTTCAGCCGGGCGGCCACGGCGCACACAGTGCAGGTGGAGGAACCTAAAGAGGCTCCGCATGCGCAGCCGAAGATTCCGCTGCCGGAGCGCAGCGGACTAGGCGCGAAGCTGGCGGAGGGCAAGTTTGTCAGCTTTGTGGAGATTCTTCCGCCGAAGGGCGTCGACGCTGCCAAGGAAATCGCCGGGGCCAAGTTGTGCAAGGACGCTGGGATCGATTGCATCAATGTGCCGGACGGGCCGCGGGCCAGCGCGCGGCTGAGCGCTCAGGTGACTTGCCAGTTGATCCAGCAGCACGCCGGGATCGAGGCGGTGCTGCATTTCTGCTGCCGCGACCGGAACATTCTGAGCATCCAGAGTGAGCTGCTGGGGGCGCACGCCGGCGGGCTGCGGAATCTGATCTGCATCACAGGCGATCCGCCGCGCATGGGGACCTATCCCGACGCCACGGCGGTGTTTGACGTGGATTCGATCGGGCTGATCCGCATCGCTAACAATTTGAACCAGGGGCTGGATCTGGGCGGGAATCCGATGGGCTCGCAGACTTCGCTGCTGATTGGGGCGGGGGCGAATCCGGGGTCGCTGCATATCGATGAAGAGCTGCGGCGGGTGGAGAAGAAGGTGGAGGCGGGCGCGGAATACTTCGTGACGCAGCCGGTGTTCGATCTGCGCTTGCTGGAGGAGTTCCTGGAGCGGACGGCGCAATTTAAGCATTCCGGTGATCGCGGGGATTTGGCCGCTGACCAGTTTGCGCAATGCCGAGTTCATGGTGAATGAGCTGCGCGTGCCGGTGCCGGAGGAATACATGGAGCGCATGCGCGGCGCCGATACAGCGGAGGCGGCGCGCGCGGCGGGTATCGCGATCGCGCGGGAGATGGTGGAGCGGGTGCGTCCGCTGACGGCGGGGGTGCAGTTGAGCGCTCCGTTCGGGCGTTACGAGATGGCGATTGAAGTCGCACAGGCGATCCGCTAGCGCGCTGGTTATTCGCGGGATTCGGTGGCGTTGAAGTAGGCGCAGTCGGGGTGGTGGAACACGATGGCGCTGACGCTGGCTTCCGGGTCCATCATGAAACCCTCGGTTAGCTGGACGCCGATTTCTTCGGGGCGCAGCAGGGTCCAGATGCCTTGCTGATCTTCGAGCGCGGGACACGCGGGGTAGCCGGGGCTGTAACGTTTGCCGCGATAGCGCGAGGTGAAGCGCTCGAGCATGGTCATGTTGGCGGGGTCGGCAAAACCCCAGTCTTCGCGGATGCGGCGGTGGAGCCACTCGGCGCAGGCTTCGGCGGTTTCGATCGCCAGAGCCTGCAGGCCGTGCGCCAGGAAAAATTCGCCGTTGTGTTTGGCTTCTTCCGAACGTTCGCGGACGCCCTCGCCCGCGGTGACTGTGAATACGGCCAGATGATCGCGCTGGCCGGATTGTGGATCGAGCACGTAGTCGCTTAAGCACAGGCCGTTGGATTTCGGCTGGCGCGGGAAATCGAACGTGTAGAGCGGGGTCGAGCCGCCGGGGGCGAAAAGGTGCACCGAGTTGCCGTGGCGCTCGGCTTCGAAGAACTGCCAGACGGCGCGCGGCTTTAGGAATTTTGCGGCTTTCTCTTTCACGCGTTCGACGCCTTGGTACAGCTCCAGCGCTTTGGGGTCGCGCGCCTTCAGCATCTTTTCGAAGTTGCCTTTGAAGCCCAGGTGGCGGCCGTAGAGCATGTAGGGATTCATGTAGGTCCACAGCTCTTGCAGGTTGGGGACGTCGCGCACGCGGCGGTCGAGGTACGGCACCGGCGGAATCGGGATGTCGGCGCGCACTCTGGGGCTGCGCGCGCTGCCCGGCTTTCGGTGCCTGTTGCGATCTCGGGTTCGAACACCGGCTCGACGGCTAGATAAATGTGATCGGCTAGCGCGGCGTCGCGGCTGGCGGGGTCCATCAATTCGTTCATCATGCGCAGGCCGGTCATGGCGTCTTTCGCGTAGAAGGTGGGGCCGCCGTAGGCTGGGCCGATGCGGGTGGTGGCGAAGCGTTCGGAGAGCGCGGCGCCGCCCACCAGCAGCGGCACGTCGACGCCGCTCTCGCGGAAATCGGAGGCGGTGGTCACCATCTGATGCGCGCTCTTGACGAGCAGGCCGGAGAGGCCGATGGCGTCGGGCTGGTGTTCGCGCCAGGCTTGGATCAGGTCGTCGGGCGACGACCTTGATGCCCAGATTGATGACTTTGTAGCCGTTGTTGGCGAGGATGATCTCGACCAGATTCTTGCCGATGTCGTGCACGTCGCCCTTGACGGTGGCCAGCACGATTTTGCCGCGCGAGGCGGTGTCGGCCTTTTCCATGAACTGTTCCAGGTGCGTCGACGGCGGCCTTCATGGCTTCGGCGGATTGCAGGACTTCGGCTACGATCAGTTCGTTGTCGTTGAACAGGCGGCCGACTTCGGTCATGCCGTCCATCAGCGGGCCGTTGATGATATCGAGGGGCTTCGCGCCTTCCTGGAGCTTCAGGTCCAGGTCAGGGATCAGGCCGTCCTTGGTGCCTTCGACGATGTAGCGCGCCAGGCGCATGTCGAGGGGAAGTTCGGCGATGATGATGCGCGCTTTCTTGCCGGCGCGGCGGAAGTATTCGGTGATGGCGGCGATGTGGAATTGATTGATGGCGATTTTCTGTTCGCGGGTTTGCTCGCGCCAGTCTTCGGGAGCGGGAATGTCTGGGCGGCGGCGTGTTGAACAGCAGATCTTCGGCCAGGCGGCGCTCTTCTTCGGGGAGCGAGGCGAAGCGTTCCAGGCGTTCGGCGTTGACGATGGCGAGGTCGAGGCCGGCTTTGGTCGCGTGATAGAGGAACACCGAATTCACCACTTCGCGCGCGGCGGCGGGAAGGCCGAAGGAAATGTTGGAGACTCCCAGCACTGTTTTGACGAAGGGGATCTCGGTCTTTCACCATCCGGATCGCCTGGATGGTTTCTACCGCGCCTCCGATGTAGTTTTCGTCGCCCGTCGCACAGGGGAAAACCAGGGTGTCGATGATGATGTCTTCGGGCGGGATGCCGTACTTTTCCGTCAGAGATTTGCACGGAGCGCTGGGACGACGGCCAGTTTGCGCTCGCGGGTGAAGGCTTGCGCCTGCTGTTTATCTTCGTCGATGGTGCCGACGATCAGCGCGCCGCCGTAGGCTCGGACCAGCGGGCACACCAGCTCGAATTTTTCCTCGCCGTCTTCGAGGTTGACGGAGTTGATGATGCACTTGCCTTGGCACCACACCAGTGCGCGTTCGATGGCCTTGGGATCGGTGGTGTCCACCATCACCGGCGCCTTGATCTTGGGCATCAGCTTCGAATAGAAGGGATCGATGTCCTTGATCTCTTCGCGGTCTGAGGATTGCAGGCAGACGTCGATGATGTGGGCGCCGTTCTTCACCTGCCAGCGGGCGATTTCGCTGGCTTCTTCCCACTTTTCCTCGGCGATCATTTTCTTGAAGAGGCGCGAGCCGATGACGTTGGTGCGCTCGCCGACGATCAAGGGGCGGTTGGAGTCTTCGGCTTCGACCAGTTCGACGCCGGAATAATAGGCGCGATGCGAAGGCGGGTTTACGACGTGCGGGGCGCGGCCTGCGGTCATTTCGACCATGGCGCGGATGTGAGCGGGCGTGGTGCCGCAGCAGCCGCCTACGATGTTCAGCCAGCCTTGCTCGACGAACTTCGAGAGCTGGCGCGGCTAGGGATTCGGGGGTCTCCAGATATTGGTCGTCTTCATTGGGCAATCCGGCGTTGGGATAACACGAGATGCGCGTCGACGCCATGTTGGCCAGGGTGCGGATGTGGTCCGTCATCAGGTCCGGACCGGTGGCGCAGTTGAGTCCGATGGCGAGCAGATCGGCGTGGGCGACCGACGCGTAGAAGGCGTCGACCGGTTGGCCCGCGAGCATCGCTCCCCAGCGCTCGATGGTGCCGGAGACCATGATGGGGATGCGCTGGCCCAGTTCGCGCTCCAGTTGCTGGATCGCGACCAGGCCGGACTTGATGTTGCGCGTGTCGAAACCGGTTTCGAACAGCAGAAAATCCACGCCGCCTTCGATCAGGGCTTGGGCCTGCTGGTAGTAGCTGTCGCGCAATTGCTGGAAGCTCACGTCGCCGCGCAGGGTCAGGGATTTGGTGGTGGGTCCCATGGCTCCGGCGACGAAGCGCGGCTTTTGCGGGGTGGAAAATTCGTCGGCCGCCTGGCGGGCGATGCGCGCCGCGGCCACGTTCAGTTCGCGGGTTTGCTCGGCCAAGCCGAACTCGGCCAGCACGATGGGCGAGCCTTGGAAGCTGTTGGTTTCGATGATGTCGGCGCCGGCTTCGAGGTACCCGACGTGGATGTCGCGAATCCAATCCGGGCGCGTGATGCACAGATTTTCGTTGCAGTTTTCGAGATGCGCGCCGCCGAAATCGGCCGTAGTGGGGTTGTACGCCTGGAGCATGGTGCCCATGGCGCCGTCGAGAATCAGGATGCGCTGAGCCAGCGCGTCCTCCAATTGCTGGCGAGTAGAGGGGTTCAGTACCCTTATTGTACCCGGTCGGTTACACTATTCATCAAGTGGCCACTGATCTGATTGAGATCGACCCGGAACGTCCTAGTATGCGGGCGATCGAACGCGCGGCCGCGGCCGTGCGGCGGGGCGAAGTGGTGGCGATACCCACCGATGCCTTGTATACGCTGGTCGCGGACCCCCTAAACCTGCACGCCGTGGGGCGGGTTTTCGCCGCCAAAGGACGCGAAAGCATCCGTTCCCTGCCCTTGCTGGTCAGCGATATTGTGATGGCGGAGGAACTGGCGTCGGAAGTTTCGGCGCGGTTTTATTTGCTGGCGCGGAAGTTCTGGCCGGGTCCGCTGACCATTATTGCGCCGGCTTCTTCGCGGGTGCCTCTGAAGGTGACGGGGAACACGGGACGGCTGGCGCTGCGGCAATCCCACTCGAAAGTTGCGAATGCGTTGCTCGAACGGCTGGCGCAGCCGTTGATCGCTACCAGCGCGAACTTATCGGGTCAGCCGACTTGCACCAGCGGGATCGAAGTTTTTGGCGTGATGGACGGTTCGGTAGATCTGGTACTCGACGGGGGAACCATCGCCGGGGCGGGCGCCACTACCATTGACGTGACCGAGCCTTACTGGCGGGTGATCCGCGAGGGCGCGATCGCGGAGAAGGAAATCGCCGAGGTTCTGAAGGGGACCTAGGGTGAGATTCGCGGCGTGCCGTTCAGCGATAAGCCCGCATTTGCAGTCACGGCGTGCGACGGGAACCTTCCGGTTGAGACGTGCCACATTGGCCCAGTTTGCGACTTTCCGGCCTTAATAATAGCGATACGAGCCCTACTTGTGTTCCATATGGCTCGCGTCCTTTTCGTTTTCGGCGCAGTAGGATTCGAGCAGATCCGTGTCCGGAAGCAGGCGCTGCTTTAGCTTGACGGTGAATGGTCTGGTGTAGGTTTTCGGATCGTCAATCGTCAGCTGCACTTCCATATGCCCGAAATCGAGGCGGTGAAAGCGCTCCGTCAGGTGCAGCGCTTCGCTGTGGGTGTGGGCGCGTGCATCCAGCCAGCCGCGGTCATTGAAACCGATGGTGTCTACCACCAACGAATCGCCATCCCATTTGCCTACTGAGTAGCCGAGCCAGGACGGTTGCGGATCCATCCGGCAGCTTGCGGCCATCGGTATACACCTGGCGATAGGTGGTGTCCCGTTCGTAAAGTATGAATCGTCACTCCGGCCAGCTGCGACGATCTTATAGGGAGCCGGCGCCATTTCGAGCATCGGCATTCCCTCCGGAAGACAGTGCGAGAGGGGAGACAGATTCGTGAAGTTGCTGCGCGCGTTCCCGGTATAACTCGGCGGCAGCGGGGCAGTAACGGTATGTCCTCGGGTTTGAAATCGGAAAAAATGTTGATGAAGTACTGCGATAGGGGCTCCTCACCGGCGCCGTTGGTGGCGGAGGGAATCAAGCGTTCGAGCAATTCCGGGGGCGCGCTGTCGGTCTGCCATAAGCCGGAGAGGTCGGGTTTTCCGTGGGCGCGCGGCGCCGGCGCGGAAAGGTTCGGTTTGCCATCGGCGGTCCGGGGAATGCCAGCAGTGGGATAGTTCAACCACTGGGCGGGGGCCAGCGGCGTCGCTGCCAGCAGCAGCGGCGAGAATCCATAGTTTCCGGCTATCCATTACCTATATATTTACACTGATGGCGGGGTGGGTTAGACTTATCTGACACAAGGGCCCTCTGGTATCATCGAATGAGGAGCGTTCCTGCTAGGTTGGTTTTGGCCACCAAAAATTGATCCAATGCTCAATGTCATGGAATCTGTCTCGTTAACGCGCCGGTGAGCAAGCTCCGGTGGCGTCCCGCAAGGGCGCGCTGCCATGGAGACGCCTAATGGCGCGCGGAGGGTTCCCCCCTTTAGTTCGGGGTCAAATGACGGTGGTTGGAACGGCGATGTGGTGCGCTCCGTTTACGTTTCAGCCCGCGCCTGCTGGCGCTTAGAAAGCTGTCCTCGACCATTTGACGAATCTATTGTTTATCGGCGACGTGTTCGCCTCGCCCGGCCGCGCCATGGTTGGCGCGGCACCTGAAAGACATCGTGGCGGCGGAGAAAATCCATCTGGCCATCGCCAATGTCGAGAACGCGGCCGGAGGGTTCGGCATCACTCCGCAACTGGCCGAGGAACTGTTCGACTTCGGGCTGGACGTGCTGACCACCGGCAATCACGTTTGGGACAAGCGCGAGATCTACGATTACTTCACCAGCCATCCGCGCCTGCTGCGGCCCGCCAATTACGTCGAAGGGCTGCCGGGCGCGGGCGTGGTGACGGTGCAGGCGCACAACGGCGTCGATTGCGCGGTGATCAATCTGCAAGGGCGCGTTTATATGCCGCACGACCGATTGCCCTTTCCGCAAGGCTGACAAAATCCTGGCCGAGCTGCCGGAAAACGTCAAGGTGAGGTTTGTCGATTTCCACGCGGAGGTCTCGAGCGAAAAAGTGGCGATGGGGTGGTATCTGGACGGCCGCGTTTCCGCCATGGTGGGAACGCACACGCATGTTCCGACGGCCGACACGCGCATTCTGCCGGGAGGCACCGGCGTATCAGACGGACGCCGGCATGACGGGGCCGTATAACGGCGTGATCGGCGTCGAGAAACAAATCATTCTGGAGCGGTTCCTCACGCAGATGCCGGTGCGCATGGAAGCGGCGCGGCATGGGGCGGAATTGCATGGCGTGGTGGTGGAAGTGGATGACTCGACCGGCCGCGCCACCGCCATCCGCCGTATCGCATTGAGCTAATCAGGTAACCTAGTTTTGGTGGCACTCACCTTCGACGAAGCCCGGGCATGCGTTCTGCGCGAAGTGGGCGTGTCGATGGGGACGGAAACGGTTGCGCTGGCCGAGGCCGCGGGCCGCGTGCTGGCGGAGGAGATCACGGCGGACCGCGATTATCCTCCGTTTCCCCGCTCTGCCCGCGATGGATTTGCGGTGCGGGCGGCGGATCTTCCCGGGCGATCTGCGCGTCATCGGCGAAGTGCGCGCGGGCGAAGCGTTCACAGGCCAGGTCGCGGCCGGGGAAGCCGTCGAGATCATGACCGGCGCGCCGGTGCCGGAGGGCGCCGATGCCGTGGTGATGGTGGAGCACACGCGAACGCACGGACGATCGCGTTAAAATCGAGCGCGCGATCCAGGCCGGCGAAAATTTCAATCCGCGCGGCATTGAGGCGCACGGCGGTGACGTGGTGCTCTCTGCCGGAGTCCGCATTGGCTACTCTGAAATCGCGCTGCTGGCGACGGTGGGGCGCACTCAGCTTGCTGGTCTACCGGCGGCCGCGGGTCGCGATCGTTTCGACAGGCGATGAGATCGTCGAGGTAGGCCAGACACCGGGGACGCACCAGATCCGCAATTCGAACGCGGCGTCGCTCGCGGTGCAGGTTTGCCGCGCCGGCGGGCAGCCG
The DNA here is from genome assembly GCA_963745995.1 of Bryobacterales bacterium. Taxonomy (GTDB): domain Bacteria; phylum Acidobacteriota; class Terriglobia; order Bryobacterales; family Bryobacteraceae; genus Palsa-187. Next base: position 150,774 of record CAVUZF010000001.1, on the reverse strand, counting down.
GAGATCCTGGGCATCGCGCGCGACAATTACGAATCCACGCGCGCGCAGGTCCGGCAGGGCCTGGAAGCGGATCTGCTGCTGCTTTCGGGCGGCGTCTCGGCGGGCAAATATGACTTGGTCGAAAAAGTTCTGGCCGAGTTCGGGGCGGAATTCTTCTTCGACCGGGTGATGATTCAGCCGGGCCAGCCGCTGGTCTTCGGCAAGGCGCAGGGCAAGATTTTCTTCGGGCTGCCGGGCAACCCGGGCTCGACCATGATTACCTTCGAAACCATCGCGCGCGCGGCCTGGAAAAGATGCAGGGTCTGCGCGAACCGGCGCTGCCGCTGCTGCGCGCGCGGCTGACGCGTCCGTTCCGCCAGAAGCCCGGACTTACGCGGTTTCTGCCCGCCCGTCTCAGTGCCGATGGCGCGACCATCGAGCCCGGCGTCTCGCACGGCTCCGGGCGACGTGGCGGCGCTGGCGCGCTGCAACGCTTTTCTGGTGACCGAACCGGAGCGGGCGGAATGGGCGGCAGGTGACGACATTCGGGCACTTTTGAAATGACGAAACTCTCGCATTACGATAAAAAAGGCCGCGCCAGCATGGTGGATGTCTCGGCCAAACCGGAAACCAAACGAACCGCTGTGGCGCATGCTTTCGTGAAGATTAAACGCAGTGTGCTCAATAAATTGCCGGAGAATCCTAAAGGGAATCCGCTGGAGGTGGCCCGGTTTGCCGGCATCAGCGCCGCCAAGAAGACTTCCGAGTTGATTCCCATGTGCCATCCATTAATGCTTTCACATGTTGATGTTAGCATGCGATATTGAAAGTAAAGGGGTGCGTATCACTTCGACCGCCACGATTCTGGGGCCGACGGGCGTCGAGATGGAGGCGCTCACGGCGGCGTCGGTCGCGGCGCTCACGGTCTACGACATGACCAAAGCGCTCGACAAAGGCATCGAGATCCAGGACGTGTATCTCCTTTCGAAGACAGGCGGTAAGTCGGGAGACTTCGTGCGGGGCGGCAAGAAGAAATGATCCGGGTAGCCGTGGTGACCATCAGCGATTCGGTGGCGGCGGGGACGCGCGAGGACCGGTCCGGCGCGGCCCTGGTGCAAAAAAGTGAGTGAATTTGGCTGGGCACTTGCTCATACTAAAGTTGTGAGCGACGACCGGGAACGGATTTCCGCTGTCTTAACCGAGCTGTCAGACGTGGACGTGATCCTGACCACCGGAGGAACCGGGGTGGCCCTGCGGGACGTCACACCAGAGGCGACCGCCGCGGTGAGCGACCGCAAGATCGACGGATTCGGCGAACTGATGCGGCTAAAGGGTATGGAGAAAACCAAGTTCGCGCACCTTTCGCGCGGAGGCGCTTTCACGCGCGGCGAGGTGCTGATTGTGAACCTGCCGGGATCGCCCAAAGGCGCGGTGGAATCACTCGAGGCGGTGGCGGGATTGATCCCGCATGTCGTCGATTTGCTACACGGGAGGACGGAGCATCGTGCGTAACGCTATTCGCAGCAATCTTAGTGGTAGCGGCGCTGTTTTCGCGTAACGGCTTGGCGCGCAGGACGCCGGCGCCGTCGGACAAACCCGACATTTCGATTACCACCCGCTATCGTGATGACGCCGGTTACCGTGACCGACAAAAGCGGAAACATTATCAACGGCCTGACCGTCAAAGATTTCCGCCTGGAAGACAACAAGAAACCGCAAGTCATCACGCGAGGACATCGCGACTCACCCGATCTCGATGGTGATCGCGGTTCAGGCCAATCTCGAAGTGGAAAAGATGCTGCCGATGATCCAAAAGCTGGCATCGGCGATTCAGGCGCAGATTCTGGGCGACGATGGCGAAGCGGCGGTGATCGAGTTCGATCATCGGATTCAGACCTTGACGCGATTTCACCTCGGACCCGGATAAGCTTTCGGCGGCCTTGAAAAAGCTGAAAGCCGGCAGCGCGCAAAGCCGCTTAAACGACGCCACGATTGAGGGCATCAATCTGCTGCGAAGCGTCCGGACAGCCGCCGCAAAGTGCTGCTGCTGATCAGCGAGTCGGGTGACAAGAGCAGCGAACTGCAGGCCGCGCGAAGTGCTGAGCGCCGCGGAGTTCGCCAACGTCGTGATCTACTCGATCGACATTTCGAAGACCATGGCGCAGTCGATCGAGGCGCCGCCTCCGGCCAATCGCAGCGTGCTCGATAACCGCCCGCCGGGAGCGGTATATCATGCCGGGAGGAAACGTCGAAACGCCCACCACCCAATCGCAAATCAACTGGGCAACTGGGTGCCGCTGCTGAAGGACATTTATGACTCGGCGAAAGGGACTGATCGTTTCCGAACCCACTGAAGGTTTACACGACCTACACCGGCGGCCAGCAATACCCGTTCAAGACCCAGCGGGATTTGGACCGGGCGGTTTCCGACCTGGGCCAGGAACTGCACAGCCAATACCTGCTGACGTATAAGCCCACCAATCAGGACGAGGCCGGTTATCACAACATCGTCGTGCAAGTGCTGAAGCCGGGTTTGTACATCCGCGCGCGCGACGGCTACTATTGGGCGGGCAGCAAGCCGGACAGTCCGTGCAAAGCCCTAACTGGGGCCTGCATAAACCGGCTGGATCACGGCTTTCATCGACCCCTTGGATCTAGGCATGCGCGGGTCGGCGCCATAGCCGTGGATCTGGTCGCGCGCGAATTCGGCGTGCGGACGTTCGCAGGTGATCACGATGGTGCGGCCCTTGGTATCCACCTCGACGGCATGCTGATAGGCGGTTTCGAGCGGCAGGAAAAACAGCGCGCCCAGCATTTCGACGACGTAATCATAGGTGTGATCGTCGTCGTCGAGCAAGATGACGTGATACAGCGGCTCGAGGCGCTCCGCGTCGTGAGTTCCGGTTTCTGGAGTAGTAGTGGGGGCTGGCAACCATTCAAATGGTAGAATGAAATGGAAAGGGGGCGCAACGGATTCGACGGGATTGCATCCGTCGTGGGAAGTCGTGCCGGGTTCCGAGCTCCCGTAAAACGATCGGAAAACAACAACTGCCAATAATCAGCAGTTCGCATACGCTGCTTAATTAATTAAGTAGCCGCTCTGAGGTCGTGGGCCTGCACCGGCTTTAAGAGCGTCATCTTGCAGGATAGGCCTAACGCTTCCGTCTGGAGCCGAAAGCCGAGATCAATCAGGCTAAGCCATCCCCCTCTTGCCGGTTCCGCATGGGGTGGTCGAAAAATACCGAACCGGAAACGCACGTAGTCTTTTTGCGATTGACTTTCTCGGACGCGGGTTCAACTCCCGCCGCCTCCACCAAATTTCTCATGACGCACTCCTTCCGCCGGGTGCGATAACGGATCTCTTTACCTCCTCCGACGCGATTGCATCCGTCGTGGGAAGTCGTGCCGGGTTCCGAGTTCCCGTAGAACGATCGGAAAACAATCAACTGCCAATAATCAGCAGTTCGCATACGCAGCGAGCGCCGGGACATTCCCTGGACGGAATGAAAAGCATGATGAACCAGACGGAGAGTGTCTATTTCTTGAGAGTCCGTATGTAGGCCACTATGTTGTCCGCAGCCGCGGGGGTGACGGACGCGATTGGATGCATCTTCCCCTGGCCATCGGTGATCACCTTTTTCAACTCAGCGTCGCTCAGGGATTGCACCTCAGGCGACTTTAGGTCTTTCATCTCAACCTTCATCGCTTTCGCTATCGCGGGATTCGGTGTGCCGTCCGTGCCGTGGCAGCCCTTGCAGGAAGTACTAAAGGCCACTTGTCCTGCCTTGGCATCCGCTGCAAAACCGACACCCGTTGAGAAGGCGGTCAAAGTCAGAATCGTCAAGATAGTTCGCATATCGTCCATTTCTCCTTATAGCTCTTTAACTAGGTTCATTATCACTTCCGCGGGCTGGCGGGCGCATTGGCGATTCCCAATGTCTTCAGGATCTCGGGCGACGTTTCTTCCACCGCCAAAGACTGATGGCAGGTGTTGCAATCCTGCGTGATGGTCTTCTTGTCGGCCGTGGCGTGGCTCTCGTCGTGGCAACGGAAACAGCCAGGATCATCGGTGTGGCCGAGGTTGTTCGGGTAGGTTCCCCAGGTGACCTTTAGGTCGGGAAATACATTGTCGCGATAAGCCGCCAACAACCCGGCGCCCGCGGCTCGGATATCCGAGGCGCGCTTACCCGCGATATCCGGATACCTCTGTTGATAGAAACTGGCCAGGCCAGCGGGGATCTTTTGTCCCGCCTCTTCATCGCTTTGATAGACGGCTTTAATCAGCTGGAGTCCGGTCTTCTTGACCGAGGGGAGATCGGGCGCAATCTGGCCGTTCGCGATAGCGGCATCGACGGCGTGATCGGGAGTCTCAAATGAGTGCGCTGCACGGTTGTGACAATCTACGCACTGCATATCGAAGACCGGAAGAGCGCTGGCCACGCCAGCCGTGGTGCCGGCGGCCAGAAAGGTCTGCGTCACCCCGCTGCTGGTGTTAGTGTATTCGACCCAAGGAATCATCTGCCGCTTTTTGTCCTGGGCGGCGTAGCGGATATGGACACCGGGGCCCATATGCGCGCCATGAATTCCACCCATCTTGCCGCCGCCCACCAACATCATTAGGACGGTTTTCGTGGGAGTATTCGCTTCGTCATCCTTGTAGTTAGTCTTGATCCGCAAGCGCGATCCAATGACCAATTCACGGGCGTGGCATTGCTCGCAGGTGGCGGCCGAGGAAACCAACCGGTTGCTCTCCAGGCCCGACTCGATGGGCCGCGGAAAATTATTGAATGTGACCGCCATGAGCTGCTTGGTTCCAGCCATCTTCGCTTGCAGCCAGCCAGTCGCGCCCGGTGCTATGTGGCAAGCAGCGCAGCTCACTTCCTGGTGCGGAGCGATAAGGTGCGCCGTGAACTCCGGCTTCATCACATGGCAGCTCTGCCCGCAGAACTGCACGGTCTCCATGTGTTCCACGGAACGATAAGTCAACTGGCTGCCGATGATTACATTCGCGAGTGTCATGACCCCGAAGAAAATGCCGGCCCGCCGCCAAGCGGTTTGCCGGTCGGGCAACGTGTCGAGCCGCTGGATCACGCGGCGTCTCGCTAACATGATGCCGATCGCTATCAATACCAGTCCGGCGAAGAACAGGGCCGGGATCGCGATAAACACCAGCAGACCGATGTAGGGATTCCCGACATTCCCGCGAATATCCGCCGGCAACGCAAACAGCCAGGAGAAGCCTGCCAGCGTTACCAGGGCAACTCCCACCATACTCAACCAATGGCTCGTGAGAACCAGAAGGAAGGGGCGCTGTGGCTGCTCGGGCATTATTTTCCTCCGCCGAGGGAGTCAAGATACGCGATTAGATTGGCCATGTCGGCGCCATCAAAACGGGGCCAGGAGATACCTTTCCCTTTCATCTGCTCCATCATCTGTGGACCGTGACGCCATAGTGCCGAGACCATCGCAGACCCGGTGAGCGGCGTCTGGCGGGCGCCCGCGAGTTTGGGAGCGCCGCTTGAAGCATCTTCATGGCAGGTGGCACAATGTTTAGCAGCGAACACACGTTTGCCCGCTGTGGCGCTGCCGACATCTTCGAAAAACTGTTGCGCCCAGAGGTAGCTGGTCAAGTCCCGCATCTCTTCCACGTTGAGAGCAGGAGCCGCCGTGGCCATTCTCGGACCGTGATTCCACATATCTACGGCGATATCGGTGAGTGTTTGGCCGCGAAGCCGCGATCGGAGGGCAAGCTTATTGCTATGGCAGATCGCGCAGCCCTTTGAGGCAAACAGCGCCTCGCCGTTTTCGCCGGAGGTGAGCAGCAGCAGGTCCGGCTGGTGTAGGGTCCCGGGAAGACCTCGAACATAGACCAGAACATCGCTGAAATCCTGCGAGGTCAGCTCCGGCCAGGCAATTTTGTGCTGAGCGAACTCTGTCCGCATGGTGGCCGCGTGATTCCACATGGCAGAGACCAGCGCGACCGGCCGCCGCATGGATTCCCACTGCGTAACTGGCTTGGCCTCCGGAAGTATGGCTTGCGTGAGGCCATGGCATTCCGAGCAACGCTTAGCGGAGAAGAGGCTTTTGCCGCGGCCGGCATCGCCAGGTTTTTCAAAGAAACGGGCCGCGTAAAAGTAGGCGAACAGATCCGCGGCCGCCTGCTCATCGAGATCGCCCGCGCGTACGCCTCGATCGCGCATGGCTGCCCACATGGCGGGAGCGTGGTTCCACATAGTGCTTGCAAGCAAAGCCGGTGTGAAGTCCCGGTCAAGACGGCTTCCCAGATCGGGTGCGATTTTCCCGCCCACTCCGTTGATGCTGTGGCATTGGTTGCAGGACAGCGTAGCAAACAGAAGCTCGCCGCGGGCCGAATCCATGGCCCCGGTTGCCCCGGGAACCGCACTCGCTAAGGCTAGGACTACGATCGCGATCCGGGTGATCATCGCGTGAACCTCAGTCCGGTCGTCACCAGGTGCGACCGGAATCCTTCGTACAGATAGAAGGTCTCTCCGTAACCGTAGTAGGTCCACTCCGTGAACCAAGTCAGGTTTTTACGCACGGGCAATAATAGTTTAGCGAAAGGCCGGTAGTAGCTGGTGGGGCGGCTGCCGGATGAGATGAACAGCGATCCGCCCCCGGTGAATTTGGGGGTCAGTCCGGAATAGTGCGGCAAATTCGCGCTGAACAAGGCGGTGGCCGTGTGCGCATTATCGCGATAGATCGACAAATCAGGAGTCAGGAACTCCGGCTCCAGGTACCCGATATCCGAATACATCGTGGATCGGCTGTAAGAACCCTGGATATTCCAGTTCTTGCCGGCGCTGGGCGTCCACAGGACCGAAAGCGATTCCTGCTGCGCTTGGTACGAGTACTTGGTGCCGGACAGAGGGTTTTGGTTGTTGAGATATGTGAAATCCGCGGAAAGACTGAGTGAGGTGGTTGCTTGATAGCGCGCCTTCGCGCGGAGCTTCTGATAATCGTACAGGCTGGTGCGGAAGTACGCGCCGCCACTGGATGCCGCCTCCACATCTCCCGACACCGATACTTTCTGACTGGGACGGAATGTCACCCCGCCAATTCCCACGTTCCGGCTGAGCTTCCCCTGATCCGCGCTCGCCAATCCGGCTGTTGGAAGGAAGGCGTCATTGGCATCGCCCCACACATAGCGGTATCCGCCGTGGAACACCAGCTTCGCAATTGGATCGTAGAACAGATCAACTTCTTGCTGGCTGTAATTCGTTACTAGCGAAGACGTCAGCAGCGCCGCCATCTGCGCGGAAGAGCCCAGCACTTGCTTGGAATCTGCCGAGCCGCTGTCATCCAGCCGATCCGTCATCCAGGACTCAATAATCCGCAGGTGAGGGAGCGGCCGTATCTCCGCGCTAAAACTTCCCGTGGTGTGCGGTAACTCCGCGGCGGCTGAAACCAGATACTGCTGGCTGGTGTAGAACAGCAGCTGACTTTGCAGCACCAAGTTTCCCGTGTCGTTCTGCTGATAATTGACGTTGGTCTTAGGCTGGCTGTAGAGGAACTGGCCGTAGAGATCGAGCCAAGGCGTCACGTTGGCCGTAAACAGAGCCTTGCTGTAAGTGCTCGAGCCGTCAATACCGTAGGAAGCGAGCAGGTTGGTTAGATCTATCTTCTGGCCGAAAAACAAGCCCGCGAGATTGCCGAAATTCGTGGAACCGGAGGACTGGTAAACGGTCTGATTGTTTTGAAAAGTGGTACCGCCCTCTTCCAGGGTCAAGTGAAAGCGCTTGAGCTCGATGCGAACTCCGCCGCGGAAGAGGTCGGTTCGATCCGACATGGTATTCGGCACCGGAAACTCGTTCGCGTCGGTGACGAACGTGGTCGCCCCTGTTCCCGATCCCGAGTCGCGGTCGTAAGCGAAGTAGGGAACGATCCAATTTCCCGGCAGCACTTCCAGAGAAAAGCTGCCCAGGCGGCGGCGCGTGTCAAAGGACTGCTCGTTGAGAGCGATGCCGCGAGAAGAGAGCAAGGGATCGGCGTAGGACGGTAAAAAGTCGAAGTAGGCGAGGTCGCGGTAATCGGCGTTAAACTCATAGAGTTTCTTCTTGCGCACGCCCACATGAACCGTCTCGTACGGTTCGTCTCCCCAACCATAAGCCCGTACCTGAATCTGATCGAACAAACGGCCCTTGGGATCGGTAATAGTGAAATCCGCCCCCAAGAGCTTCGGGCCGGCGCCGAGATTTACAATACTGCGGTAGGTATCGAGGCTGCCACCGACTCCCGGTTGCCAGCGATAGCCTAGGTCGATCGACCCGGTGAGCCAGTTCTCATTCGAGGGGACCGGTGAGGCCGCCTCGCTGGCCACCGCAGCGGGGGGCGGCGCCGCGGGTGGCTGTGCTGCTGCGGGTGGCTGCGTTGCTGCGGGCGGTGGCTGCTGTGCCAGCAGCGGTAAGACCATGGCAATGAAACACACTGCCTTCATCGCAAAAGGTTCCTATCCACGTGGCTTCCGTGAATCTTCTGGTGGCAGACCGTGCAGTTTTGAAAACGTGGCGAACGCAGATCGTGGAACGACGGCGGCACCACTCCGCTAACCTGTCGCGTGTTGTTTACGCCGGGCAGGTTTGCGTGGCACTCCAGACAAACTAGACGAACTTCCTGCCGGATCAACATGCGCGGGTTGGCCGAACCGTGCGGCTCATGACACGCGCCGCACCCCTCGAACCGTACGGGAGCGTGTTCAAACGTAAAGGGCCCGCGTTTGTCTCCATGACAGTTGAAGCATCCTGGTTCGTTAGCGCCGAAGGACTGCAACATTGCCGGGCGGATGCTGCCGTGCGGATTATGGCAATCGACGCAGGACATGGCGCCCTCGGGCAATTTATGGTGATTTGGCTGTTGGAACTGCGCCCATACATTCAGGTGGCAATTCGCGCATTGCTGGTTGACGGCGGCAGCCTGGCGGACCACCAAGTCATGTCCCCCATTCGCATGAACCTTATGGCAGGACGTGCAAGAAACCTGGTCCTTCATATGACTGCTTTGGAGACGTCCGATGTGCGTCGGCTGGTTCAGGTGACAACTGAGGCAGATCTTGTCGGCTGCCATCGCAGCAAGTTTACCGGGATTGCGGATATCTGCCGCCGAAGTCGATTCTATATGTTTCTGGCCCGGGCCGTGGCAGGACTCACATGCCCGTCCTTCAAATCCACGCCTCTTGTCGGTTTCGACCGCGTCGTGCGCGCTCTTTTGAAAAGCCTTGAAAATATCTTCGTGGCAGGCCCCGCAAACTTCCGAACCCACATAGCCGGACGGCAGCGCAGGTTGGGCTGCCCCGCTGCAGGCCGCGAGAAACAGGACCGCCCACCACGAACGCAAATCAATATTGCGCATGCACCTGGTCGACGGCAAAAGCGGCGCCGGAGCTGTGGCAAACCGTGCATGCTTCGCCCAGAGTCGTGGTATTCGAGAGCATGTGTGACGCCGCCGGGAGATCGACATGGCAACCGGAACAGGCTGAGGAAATTGCCGGGTTCGGATTAACCGGCCCCTGCGGATCGATAACGGGATTAAGTCCCAGGGGAAGGTTTTGTTCGCTTCCGTTGACGTGGCACAAGGAGCAGTTTCTGGTATCCGTAGCCTCGCCGGTGGGGCTCAGCGCCGGGAACAGCGTACTCGAGAAGTCATTGTGGCTGCCGCCGAAACCGACCACGATATACGTCCGCTTGGATGCCTGCATGTTTATGCCGTAATGAATGCGGTGCACCAACAGGTTGAAGTTGATGCCCTGGGGAGGCGCGGCCTTGTCAGAAGCGAGCGTGGCACTTGCCCGAACTGACGCATCCGTATTCGATGGATTGTGGCAAAGCACGCAGTACTCGGTGTTATTGCGCAAGGTACCGTGTACCTGGAGTGAAACATGGCATTGATTGCAGTTGCTGAGCTGCACCACGGTTCGCCTGTCCGCCACGGGTGAGCCGTCTACCGAAAAATAAACAACTTTGTTGGGGGCGCCATATTGAATCGTTTGTTGCTGGGGACTGCCGGTGAAGAAGACTTCGGTTCGCCGCGCTTCTACCCCGATTGCATAGGTGCCGGTCGCGGTCGCAGGAACAATATGCGTGAAGGTATACATGCAGTTGCCACTGCTATCGCAAGTGGCTTTGGAGGCGCTCTCGGTCACGTAACCGGGCGTAGTCACGCCGCTTCCGAAACTCGTGTATCCGTAGTCGGTGGTGGGCCCCGCCATGGTGAAAGAGATAGAGCCAAGGGCGGACAACGGTATCCCGTTACCGTTATTATTTTGAACCGTAAACGACACTACCGGCGCGGTTCCTGCGGTGCCATTCTGTACCTTCGTGATATTCACCGCCAGTCCGGAGAGCAGGCTCGAAGCGGTCGGCGCCACATGCGCACCCAAAATGGAGGCGTCGAAATCGATTTCCCCTTGGGGAATGTGGCAGGTCGCACATTGGCTATCGTCAACTTGTATTCCGCCCGGGTGATTGGTGCCGGTGGCGAAATTGACGTCATCGTGGCAGGAGCCGCAGGCGGCGCGGCTCGGATTGGTCAGAAATGCGGTAGCCTGCGTGGCTCCAGTGGTCTGCGCATCGCGGATCACCGCCATGTGACGTTCGGGGCGCCTGCTTCCAGTCAACCCGGCCGGGGCGGCCTGGGTGTGGCACGTCTCGCATCGTCTCGGATCGCCCGGGTCTGCGGGAAAGACCACGGCTGAAAAGTCAAAGGATCCAAATCGATTGACGGCCGGAACATATGGCGTGCCTGCTTTGACACTCGGAAGACTGGCCCCCATGTGAATCTTGTGAAAGAAGACCTTAGCGTCCATCGTGTCGCCGGTGTTGGGGTCGGTGTTCTGCGGCGTGTGGCAAAGCACACACATGTCCATGCCGCGCCGCGAGCCGCCGTGCGCCGACAACTGGTCATGGCAGGCATTGCAACTCGCCGTGCGGATGATGTCGTGAACATGAGTGACCGCAGCGCCGCTGGGTACGAAATTATACGTCGCGCTCGCATAGTTGATGGTCAAACCGTACGGCGTCAAGTCCCGCGATCCGTAAATACCGATGGTGTGCGTTGCCGACGCATCGAATCCTGAAGGCGCCACGGTGTGAAACGTGTATTGGTACTGCCCCTGTCCAACTTGTATGGTTGTGCCACCGGAATCCGCGCCTGGCTGCTGGGTGGTTGCGATTACGGTGCCGGAGGCAGCACGCGTGGTATAAGCCGTATAGTCTTCCTGACCATTGGGAATCACCGCGGCGACGTAGCTGAGACTAACCAAGCCCGGAGTGGAAACACCGGCTGCGTCCAGCGGTAATCCAAAGGGGTCCGTCAGCGTGTAAGTAACTGTGATCGTGCCATCCGGTCCAATGGCTGCGGAGTTGACGGTGATCGTCAGGCCCGGCCGGACAAACTCAACCGAGGCAGCATCCGCGAAGGCGGCTTTTTCATGGACGGAATACGGATTTCGCGGTGCGCTGGTCAGGCTGATGGCAATCAGCACTACCAAAGCGAACGCTCGCCACATAGGAACAAGAATCCTCAAAAGAATCTCCCTTCTGCATCCGCGCAACCCAGACAACCACCGAGTCGCTTGTCAAGCAACCTCTTAGGTGTTACTTGTTGAGCAGCTTTAGGTCCATTTGTGGATCGTTTCTTGCTGTCGCTCGCTTCAACTCTGAACGGGAACGTCTAGTAAGAATTAAGCTGGAGTCTAACATGAGCCGAGCGTGAAAACAATCGATATTTCCGTTTCTAAGGATTCTAACGATCGTGTTACATTCCGGGCTGTGTGCTGAATGCCGTCCACAGCCTGGGTCTAGCGCCCCATGCGGTTGCGCGAGCTGGGTAGTTTCACCCACTCGCGCAGCTGATGGAACTGGCGCTGAGAGCACTTTCCGGCAAGAATCCGCGTGAATGCTGGAGCCCGGTTCTTCGACTAGCTGCCAAACTGGTTGGTACCTTCGCTCCACCGGGCTATACCCTCGTACCCCTCCAAATTGGGCTTATCAGCCCATTCACCGGCGCCGTGCTTTAGCCAAGAATCGAAGGCATGGGACTCGATCAACGTATGCTCCAGTTGGTATTTAATTTCGTGATGATCACTGGCGTCACCAGTCTGGCAATAATCTGCCATCTGCTCAGACAAGACAACAAAACGTTAGCCCTGAAAGCAAGGTTCCGCGAACAGCAAGAACGCTACGTTTCGACGCGGCGGGGCCATGAATCAGAGTGCCCGCCGGCTCTCCAGGAGCCCGCGGCGCATCAGGATATTCGCCAGTTCGTAGCACGCCGGTCGCAGGAGTGGAAAAAGGTCAGCGAATCTCGATGATTAGCTAGGATGATTGGCTAGAGGGATCGAGAGCGGTTCACAGCTACCGGCCACACGGGAATGCTTGCCGGCAGAAGTGCGGATGAGGCGGGTTGTGGCCGATTCTCACTGCCTCGTGGCGTGAGCAGTCCGGCGTTAAACGGCTCCGAACTAGCTATCGAGCGTTTCGCCAAGTCGGTTTGAAGTGCGGAACTTCAGCGGGATCGATCTCAAGCTCTTCGTGCCGGTGTCGAATTGCGCCTTTGCGGACCTCGGTCTTTTTTGAACCTGAACAGGCCTTCCAGAGCAAGGCTGCCGAAATCGAGAAGCCTACGTTTAGAGCGATAATCAGTTCCCAGTCCATCGTGGTTTCATACTAGCTCCCTGGGTTCATCGGATCGATAGGAAAAAGGTTCCAATCGGATAGTACGTAAGGTTCAATTGCACGGATGCAGGCTTAGCGATCCCGCTTGACACCGTCGTCGCCACACCCCATACTTATTTGAACGCGTTCAAGTATGCCGAAACTGAAAGCCACTCCCAAGGCTCAAGCAACCCGGGGGAAGATTCTCGACGTAGCCCTGGAGCTGTTCCGCACCAAGGGTTTCGATCGAACCACCATGCGTGACATCGCCGCGAAGGCGGGGGTCGCCACCGGCGCGGCGTATTACTATTACCCATCGAAAGACGCGATCATGATGGCGTTCTACCAGCGCACCTTCGATGAGATGCAGACGAAGATCGGAAAAGTGCTGGATGCGCCGGGAAGCCTGGAAGTCCGCATGCGCGAGTTGATTCGTGTGAAGCTGGAATACTTCGGGCGAAATCGCGGTGTGCTGCGGGGGATCCTAAAGAACGGCGCCGACCCCAAGCATCCCGTCTCGCCCTTCAGCGCGGAGACTAAAGTGTTTCGCGAGATGGAAATCGCCTGGTTCCGAAGGCTGGTGCGCGATGAACATGTCCGCTTGCCGCGTGAACTCGAAACGCGCATCCCGGAGGCCTTGTGGGTTCTGCACATCGGTATGATGTTTTTCTGGATCGCCGACGATTCGCCCCGGCAATTACATACACGGCGCCTGATCGATCAGGGCATGAGCACGGTCACAGCGTTGCTGCGATTATCCTCTCCCATTCCGGCCATTTTGGAGGCTTCATGAAATTCAAGTTTTTCGACCTGGCTGCGCTCGTCGTGTGTGCTGCTGTCCTGGCTCGAGCGGCGACCGTTAACGGTGTGTTGCAAGATCCCAACGGCAATCCGGTCCTCGGCACCGATGGCACGGTGCACATGAGAAATACGGCTACGCAAACCGAGTACACGTTGGCGCTTTCGCCGAAAGGCGAATTCTCGCTGGGCGAGCTGCCGGCGGGAACCTACGATCTCACCATCCCCATGGCCTGCTGCATGTATGGAACCTATCAGCAGAAAGGCATCCTGCTTGAGGAGGGCCAGACGTTGAAGCTCGACGTCCATATGCCCTGGAACATCAATTTGGGAACCATCGGAGACGACCCGGTGATGCTCATGAACGACATGCGTGCCAAGGCAAAGAATATCGCCGGACCCACGCCGCGCATGCCCGACGGTCATCCTGACTTCTCCGGCATGTGGGCGCAGATCGTGGAACCAGGACCCAGAGGAGTGGGGCAAGTGCCTTTCCCGCTAAAGCCGTGGGCGGCGGAGATCCAGAAGAAGATCCTGGAACGAGTGAAGGGCGACACCAACTTGCTCAATCCCGCAGCCTTTTGTCTGCCGCAGAGCGCGCTGCAAATCACCCTGCCGTTTCAATTCAAATTGATCCAAACCCCAACGCTGATGATCCACCTCACGGAGTTTCAGACGCCGGGCTACCGCCAGATTTTCATGGACGGGCGCGGTCATCCCAAGGACTGGAATCCGTCCTGGGTGGGCCATTCGATCGGCACCTGGGACGGCGACACGCTGGTGGTGGGTTCGACCGGCTTCAACGAAATGACGGCGGGCGTGGGTGTGCACAGCGAGAAGCTACACGTGGTGGAGCGCTTCCACCGGCCTGACTTAGGACACTTGGACGTCGACATCGCTGTGGATGACGAAGACGCGTATACGGGCCCGTGGAAACGGTCGGTCCACGCCACACTGGTCCCGCAGGAAGAAATTCTGGAATTCGTCTGCGCGGAGAATAACAAAGACCCGCTGCACTTCGGCGGCTTGGGCTATGCGGGAGGAAGGTAACATGTACGGACTTAGAAGTTTCTGGTTAGCTGTGGCTGTCTTCGCAATCCCTGTGTCGGCGCATCATTCGTTCACGGCGCAGTACGACGTCAACAAGCCCATTACACTCACGGGCGGCGTGACGAAGATCGAATGGACCAACCCGCACGCGCGCTTTTATATCGATGTCAAAGACTCCAACGGCGTGGTGACCAATTGGGAGCTGGAGCTGGGCAGTCCCAATACGCTGATCCGCTACGGTTTTAAGCGGGATTCGTTGAAGGCGGGCGACCAGGTCACTGTCGAAGGTTATCTGGCCAAGGACGGATCGAAGACGGCCAACGCCAAGACCGTGAAGTTCTCTGATGGCCGCACCGTCAACGCGGGTTCGTCGAGCGACTTGGATACGACCAAGTAGCGTCAACTCCGATTCAGAAGACTGTCGAGCGCGAAGAGTATACCGGCCAGTCCCAGCAGGATCCCAAAGGCGCGGTACCAGCGCAGGTATAGCGTTCTATCCCTGGGCCCAAGCTGATCGAACTGTTTCCACCCCCACACTTTTGTCGCTCGCATCGGCGAAGTGGCCACGAAAATCCCCAAGCGCCACGGCCATGGTGCCGATGAAGAGATTCATTGCTCTTCGAACTCCAGATCCGCGCGGGGCAGTTTGTCGTTTTCCCGGGCGATCCAGACGTATAGGGTCGGCAGCAGGAAGATGCTCATCATCAAGGCCGCCAAGAGGCCGCCGACGATGACGATCGCAAACGGCCGCTGTGAGTCGGAACCGATGCCGTGCGAGGTGGCGGCCGGGAGGAGTCCCAGCGTCGCCACGAGCATGGTCATCAGGATGGGCCGTAGACGCAGGATCGCGCCATCGCGCGCGGCGTCGAAAACCGAATGCCCGCGCGCTCGAAGTTGGTTGATGTACTCGACCATGATCACGCCGGTCTGCACGGAGACGCCGAAGAGCGCGAGGAAGCCGACGCCCGAGGACACGCTGAAGTTGGTTCCCGTCAGATACAAGGCCACCACGCCGCCGATGGGCGCGACGGCTACGTTGCCGAAAATCAAAGCTGGCCCACTTCATGGAGCCGAACATCGAATGCAGAATCAGGAAGATCAGCAACAGCGTAAGCGGGATGATGAGCATCAGCCTCCGCTGGGCGCGCTGCTGGCTTTCGTATTCGCCGGCCCAATCGATGTGATAGCCGGGCGGCAACTTCACTTGCTGGTCCACTTTCTTGATGGCCTCCTCGACGGCGCCGCCAAGGTCACGGCCGCGCACGCTGTACTTGATGGCGATGTAGCGCTGATTCCCTTCCCGGTAGATTTCAGACGCGCCGTCGGACACCTGGATGTTGCACAGTTGCGCTAAGGAAACACGTTCGCCGGAGGGCGCAAGCAGCCGTATATTCTCGATAGCCTCCTTGGTGTTCCGGTATTGCGGCAAGTAGCGCAAAACCAAGTCATAGCGCCGCTCGCCGTCGAGAACCTGAGTGAGCGCGTTGCCGCCGACCGCGGTTTGAATGGCATCCTGCACATCCGCCACATTGATCTGGAAGCGTGCGGCGGCTTTGCGGTTGACCGTAAAGTTCAGGTTGGGTTGGCCCAGCACGCGAAACAGACCCAGGTCCTCGATGCCGGGGACGGTACGCATGATGTCAACGATCTGGTCGCCCTTCTCTTCGAGCGTCTTGAGGTCGTCGCCATAAACCTTGATGGCCAGCTCGCCTTTAACGCCGCTGACGGCCTCTTCCATGTTGTCGGAGATCGGCTGCGAAAAATTCCAGATCACGCCCGGCATCTTTTCCAGTTCCTGATTCATGGCGGCGATCAGGTCTTCCTTGCGCTCGCGAAACATGGGACGCCAGGCTTCCTTGGGCTTCAGGTCGACGAAATATTCGGTGTTGAAAAACCCTGTGGTATCGGTTCCGTCATCGGGCCGTCCCACTTGACTGGTGGCCACCGTGACTTCGGGGAACGACGCGAGAATGATACGGGCCTGGTTCGCCAGATGAATGGCTTCGCTGGGACCGGTGCTCGGCGCGAGAGTGCCGCGCACCCAGATAGCGCCCTCGTCCAGGTGCGGGAGAAACTCGGAGCCGATGGCTTGTGCAAGCCCGTACGCGCCCACGAGAGCCAGCACCGCCGCGCCGACGGTAACCCAACGCCAGCGGATCGCGTATTCCAGCAGCCTGCTATAGATTCGCGTGAGCCAAGTCATCAGGGGGTTGGGCCACTCTTTGGCGCCGTTGCGGAATAGGAAACTGGCCAGCACCGGCGCCAGGACCATCGAAAAAAGGAGAGCTCCTAACAGGGCGAACGCTACCGTCCAGGCCATGGGCTTGAACAATCGTCCTTCCACCCGCTGCAAGGTGAATATCGGAGTGTAGGCAGTGATGATGATCCCGATCGCATAAAACACCGGCCTCTGGACCTCATGCGCCGCTTCAAAGATTTGCTGCTTGACGCTTTTTCCCTCAGGATTGCCATGTGTCAGGTGGCGGACAATGTTCTCTACCATCACCACCGCACCGTCGACCACCATCCCGAAATCCAGCGCGCCGAGAGACAGCAGGTTCGCCGGAATCTTTCTTAGATCGAGGCAAATGGAGGCGAATAGCAAAGAGAACGGAATGGTCAAAGCGACGATCAACGCTCCGCGCAGATTTCCCAGGAACAAGAACAAAATGATGGCGACTAGAACAATACCCTCGGTAAGGTTGTGTTCGACAGTAGTGGTTGTGTAGTGAACCAGATCGCTGCGGTCAAGAAACGGAACCACGGTCACGCCCTGCGGCAGGATGTGTTCGTTGAGCTCTTTCACCTTGGCGTGGATGGCTTCGAGCGTCGAATCCGAGTCAGCGCCTTTCCGCAACAGGGCGATGCCGGAGACCACGTCGTCGTTATCGATGACCTTTCCCGGCTCCGTATGAACGGTCTTCGCGAACTGACCCAAGCGGATTTTCGGTCCCTCTTGCACGACCGCGACGTCCGCGATGCGCACCGGCGTTCCGTTCTTCGTTGTGATGACGGTTTCCTGAATGTCGGGGACCTGTTTGACCAATCCCACGCTGCGCACATTGATTTGCTGCAACCCGGTCTCGATAAAACTCCCGCCTCCGTTGGTGTTGTTGTTCGTGATCTGCTGTTCGACCTGAGCCAGGGTGAGGCCGTAAGACACCAGTTTGTTGGGGTCGATGCGGACTTGATACTCGCGCGTGGGTCCGCCGAAGCTGGCGACATCGACCACGTTAGGCACCGATTTGAATTGCTTCTCGATGGTCCAGTCTTCGAGCGATTTCAATTCGGTGACGTCATAGTCGGGATTGGTGCTGCGCAAGGTGAAGAAGTAGATCTGGCCGACGGGGCTCCAATCGGTACCGATCTGCGGCTGAACGCCGGGCGGCAGAGTGAGTTGCGAAATACGCTCCAGAACTTTCTCGCGGTTCCAGTCATTCTCGGATTCGTCGTCAAAGATCAAGGAGAGGCTGGAGAGGCCGAATAGCGACGCGGATCGGAGATGCTCCAGATGAGGAATGCCGTTGACGGCAATTTCAAGAGGAATGGTCACCTGCTGTTCGATTTGCTCGGCGGAGATCCCGGGCCACTGCGTGATGATCTGGACATAGTTGTTGGCCACATCCGGATAGGCTTCAACGGGAAGGCTACGGAAGGAAATCACGCCCCACAGAAACAGCAGGAGCGCAACCGCCAGCACCAGAACGCGGTTATTGAGCGCAAAATCGACAACGCGGCGGATCAAAAGCCGAGGAACTGCGATGAGCGCGGTTCAACTTCGACTGTATCCGGGGCCACGCAACAAAGCCACGAATCTTGTTTCTAGGCGGGAGGATCGTTCGGCAAGCCGTTCGACTGACGAAAGACTATAAGAGATTGCGGTAATCTTCAAGCGCCACGCGAACCAGTTGGCTGCGCGTGCGCACTCCGGTTCTGGCGAAGAGCTGTTGCAGAGTGTTCTTGACAACGCTTTCGGAAACATCCATGTGCGCCGCGATTTCCTTATTCGCCAACCCTTGCACCACGAAGCGCAGGACTTCGACTTCGCGCCCGTTCAATGAGATTTGTCCATTGTGGCTGCTGTCCGCCGACGTATGGAAACCGGGCAGCGGGCTTTCATCGCTGACCTCGGCAATGATGGCGGCAAGTTTGGGACTCGGACCTTCTTTATATGTGGAAAACCAAACGTCGGCCATGAAATGCTCGCCGTTATCGCGATGCCCGGCGCACTGCATCGACGCGCGGAATTGCGGCCCATCTTCACGGCGTAAGGCGAAATGCAATTCGGGCAAGAACGCGGCGATGGGATGCCCGACCAGTACGCCGTCACGGGGAGCAATCAATTCGACGGCGGCGCGGTTGGCAACTTCGATAAATCCCTTCTCTCCAATGGTCAGAATCGCAGCCGGACTGGTTTCGACCAGAATCCGTAAACGTTCGTTGGCCTCCGAAGTCAAGCGGCGGTTGCGGACCAGTTCCCCGACGAACATTCCGCAGCCGGCAATCGCCAGAGTAACGAAAATAAAACGAACAGATTGCCCGGCGGGATCTAGCGAACTGAAAACTTCGCTCAATACCGCGCAGGCTACACTCAACAGAAGAACGGCCCAACGCGGCAGGAATCCGGCCGCCAGCATGATCGGGAATAAGTACAAAAAACCGATCGAGAAATAGGGTTTTGTCAGCCAGTCGACCACCGCCAGAATCAGAACGATCACGGCGCTGGTCAAAAGGATCGGTGTGCGGTTCCGCCTGTTCCACAAGTCTGCTGCACGTGACATCGAGGGGCTTGAACGCTTATTATCGCATCGCGGATCAGCTGGAAATTGCAGTTTAGCGGTTAAGTGAGCACGCCGAGCGGATCATTCGACTAGTCGAACGATTATTTCGCGGAAGTAGCCTGATTATCTTGAGGTTAAAGGCGAAGCCCGGTGCCTTACTTTGCCGACTGAATCTTCACCAGCGTTTGCGTCGCCTGATCCGGCAGCCCGCTCTTGAGCGTCTGCGGGGAGCGGAAGAAATCGAAATACGACACGTAGTGCACGCAGCTCACGGTGCAGTAAGGCGCACAGGGTTTTTCGCTCAAATATTCGCGGCGGATGTCGGCGGCGGTGTATTGTTCGAGCGGCGTCCCCGGATAGCCGCGCTGCTGCGAGCAGTAGTGCACCAGGCCATCCTCGCAGATGTACATATAGCGCGCGCCGGCGCGGCAGCGCCAGTCATTCGGCTTGCCTTGCGCGATAGCGTCCTGAAAATAATTGAGCTGCGCGAAGTTTCGATTCTCCAGCGCCTTCATCTCGTGATAGACAGCGCGTTCGCGATCGCTCAGCGGACGCAGCTGGCCGTCGCCATCGTGAATGATGCCGACTGTGGCCGAGAACCCTAACTCGATAGCCCGGCGCCCGACCACCAAAGCGTCATCGGGATTGTGGATTCCGCCGCCCACTACCGAGTTGATGTTCACGTGGAAATCGGCGTGCTCAGCCAGGATCTCGAGCTTCTTGTCGAGCACCTTCAGGCTCTTTTTCGAAACATCGTCCGGCATCACGTTGTCGATCGAAATCTGCAAGTGATCCAAACCGGCGCGGTTGAGGCGCTGCACGCGTTCGGGAACCAGCAGATACCCGTTTGTAATCATTCCGGCCATCACCCGGCGGCGGCGCATGGCGGCAATGATGTCGTCGAGATCAGGATGCAGCAGCGGTTCCCCGCCCGAGAGCGTGATGATGCTGGTGCCCAAGTCCGCTAACTTATTGATCCGGCTGATGACAACGTCAGTCGGTACAGGCTTCGACACGTCGTCGTATTCGTTGCAATAAGAACAAGATAGGTTGCAGCGGCGGATGGGGATAATGTGCGCCATGATGGGGTGGCGCGTCGACAGGGCCCCATGGGCGATTAGCCGCAACTCCCGCATTCTGCGGGTGAAAGCTTTCCAATTGCGGTGAGCGCGGAGCGGCTTGGCTGCCATACAGGATTAAGAACTCCTACTATTAGAACACATTACGGTTAAAGATCCATAGATTTTCGCCCAATGGCGCGAACCCTACCTCAACCGGAGAGTTATTGGGACCGGAACGCACTTATTCGTTGTGAAGCTTAAACCTGTAGCCCAAACTCTGGCGGCTATCCTGGCGGCGGTCCTCGCCTACGGGGCCGATGACCCGGCCGTCCTGGTCATTCGTCTCACGGACGGCGACGGCGCCATTTACGCCAAAGGCTCGCGCGCCACCCGCGGCCTTACGGTGCTCATTACCGACGAAACCGGGCGTCCCGTCGAGGGCGCAACGGTCAGTTTTTCGCTGCCGGGCGAAGGCCCCAGCGGCGTGTTCAGCTCCGGCGCGCGGACCGAAATCGCCACCACCCACGCCGACGGCCGGGCGGCGGTGTGGGGGATGCAATGGAACCGCACATCCGGACCCTTTGAAATCCGCATCACGGCGGTGAAGGGGCAAGCGCGCGCCGGCACCGTGAGTTCGCAATTCCTGAGCGACGCGGCCGAGGTGAAGGACGCCGCCGCGCCTAAAACCCACGCGGGCCACAAGCTGCTGTGGATTTCAGTCATCGTCGCTGGAGCCGCGGTGGCGGGCGTTGCGGGGATTGCGGCGGGCAAAGGCACTGCGGCAGCGCCAGCCGGTAGCGCCGTGACGCCCCTGCAAATTGGCACGCCGACCATCAGTTTGGGGCACTCATGAAGCTTTTCCTTTTCCTTTTCCTTTTGATCGGCGCGAGCGCATGGGCGCAGATCGAGCGTCCTTCGCTGGGCGTGATGCTGGATGAAAACGGACTCGCGCGGCCGGTTACCGGCGCGCCGGCCGCAGCGGCGCTGGCCGATCCGCTCTTTGACAAAGCCGTGATTTCGCTCGCGTGTTCGGAAACGATGTGTCTCGCGAAGAGCGAGACGGCTCTGGTTTCCTCTACCGGCGAGACCGCGGACGCGCCACCCGGCGCCGCCATCGTCGCTTTCATTCGGCGATCTAGCGTACGTGTATTTCGTCGAAAGCCGTCAATTCGCAATCTGGTTTCGAGGCCAGCTATATCCCTTCGATTTGGCAGCCGGCGGCGACGTGCTTTCGATCAGAGCCAACGGCTTCGCTTACGCCATCGCACGCGACGACGGGATCTGGGTGGGGAATCAGAATCTGGGCGCGGCCCACGCCATCTTCCTGCTCGACGGCGGCGGTGCACTGCTGGCGGTCGACGGCCAGGTGCGCCTGCTGCGGGCCGACGGCACGGAGATCGATTTCGCTGTGCCCGGAGCCGCCGGTTTCGTCCGCATGAGTGACCGTTACATCGAGGTGATAACGGATAGCGGGATGTGGGCGCTCGATACGCAACCGGGCAGCGAGCAAGCGTTTCTACTCCCAGGAGGCTCCCGTTGAAAGCACGAACGCTGTTTCTCGCTGGCACTCGCGCCCGCACTGCTGCAGGCGCAAATCGTGCTGTATTCGCTCGACGGCATCACTCCCTCGCCGCTCGGAGCCGTCTACGGCTACGGGCAAGTGGCCGCGGGCGATACGGACATCGTCCGCTTTCGCGCGCTGAATTCCGGGACGGCGTCGATCACCATCACGCTTCTCAAAGTGATCAACAACACCGGCGCGGGATTCTCCATCGTCAACAGTTCGTCGACGCCGTTCGTCATCGCCCCCGGCAGCTCCATGGATTTCTTTGCCGGGTTCTCCGCCACCGACGTCACCAGCTATAGCGCGACCTTGGAAGTAGGCACGGTGAACCAGACCGTGACCGCAATTCTTCTCGCGACGGTAGTGCCCGCGCCCACACTAAGCGTCGCAACACCGTGTACCGGCCCGGATGCCAATGCCATCATTAGCTTCGGACGGATTCCGCAAGGTACGCAAGAGTCTTGCACGCTTTCGATCCTCAACCCGTTCCCGCAAGCGCTCACGGTTTCGCCGCTGACGCTTAGCGGCGCTGCGTTCAACACCACGGCCGGAAACGCCGTCACGATTGCGGCAGGACAATCGTCATCCTTCACGATCCAATTCGCCCCTGCTAACGCCACCGCCTACTCCGGAACGCTGACGCTGGGAACACGAACGTACACACTATCCGGAACAGGATTCTCGTCGCCGCTGCCGTCTCTGGTGTGGAGTTTCGATACCACCGCCGATCGCCAGCGGCGAACAGCACACACTGAGCTTGCAGCTTTCCGCACCGGCGCCGGTGTCGGCCGCGGGAACGGTGACTCTCACCTTCACCCCGTCGACAACGGTGGTCACCGACGATGCAGCGGTTCAATTCGTTGCCACTTCCAAACGCGTAGCTTCGTTCGCGATTGCGGCCGGCGCCACCGCCATAACCATCAACGCTCAACCCAATATCGTTTTTTCCACGGGGACCACGGCGGGCACGCTCGGCTTCACCGTCGATGCGGGAATCTTCGGGCTCTCGGGAAACCCGTCAACTTCGCTCACAACCCCGCCCGCGATCGTCGCCATCTCGTCAACCGGCGCCACCAGCCGCGCCAACGAGCTCGACGTGGTGATTGCCGGCTTCGACAATACCTATTCCGTCGGAGCCATGTCCTTCGCCTTTTTCGACCGCGGCGGCGCATCGATTACATCGCTTTCCGCCGACTTCACTGCCAACTTCAAGGCGTTCTTTCAGGGCCAGACCGCAGGCAGCTCTTTTCTCATGCGCGTTTCCTTTCCGGTTACCGGCGACGTGACTCAAGTAGGAGGAGTGAACGTGACCCTTACCAATGCCGCAGGCGTGATCACAACGCCTCGCTTGAACTTTCCCTAGACTGAAATGGATGATCCCGGTTGCGCTTACCATTGCCGGCTCGGACCCCAGCGGCGGCGCGGGCCTCCAGGCCGACCTAAAAACATTTCATCGCTTCGGCGTATACGGGGAGGCGGTGGTGACGCTGATCACCGTGCAGAACACTCGCGGAGTCACGCGCGTATCGACGCTCGACCCAGATTTGGTAGCCGCGCAGATTCTCGCCGTGCTCGAAGACATCCCGCCGCAAGCGGCAAAAGTGGGAGCGCTAGGATCCCGCGCGAGTCGTCGAAGCCGTGGCAAGAGAAGCCGCGACGTTTCTCTTTCCCCTTAGTAGTCGACCCCGTGATGATCAGCAAACACGGCGCACGCCTGATCGACGAAGCCGCCACGCAGGACGCTGATCGAAGAATTGATTCCGCGAACGTTCCTGCTGACCCCCAATCTCGACGAAGCCGCGGCGCTGACGGGCTTGGTGGTGGAAGATCGCGACGGCATGGCCCGCGCGGCCGATAAATTAGTGTCCTTCGGCGCGGCTAACGTGCTGGTGAAAGGCGGACACCTGAGCGGCGATGCGCTTGGATCTCCTATATCTCAGCAGCGGCGAAATCCGCGAATTCACAGCGCCGCGCATTGAAACCCGCCACACCCACGGCAGCGGATGCACCTATTCGGCGGCTATCACGGCCGAGTTGGCGAAAGGCACGCCCCTGGCAGACGCCGTCGCACGCGCCAAAGCATTTATTACGGAAGCCATTCGTACCGCGCCGGGATTGGGCGCCGGCAAACGGCCCCTTAAATCATCACGCGCTGAGATTCTTGGGCCGCGGCGGCCACTCATTTATAAGTGCTCGCGCATGCCGTCGACAATTTTGTCTTGTGGTTGGTCGACGCCTCTGGCGGTGATCTTCCTGCTGAGTGGCCTGGACGATCTCGCCGTCGATTTCGCTTGGCTCTACGCATGGGTGGCCGAGCGGCTCACCGTTTCGCGCCGCGATGCCCGCCGCATTCCCGACGCGCCTCCGCGCCCCATCGCGATCCTGGTGCCGCTGTGGCACGAACACGCCGTGATCGCGCGCATGCTGGAACACAATCTGGCCGCCATCCGCTATCCCAACTATCCACATCTTCGCCGGCATTTACGCGAACGACTCGCTTAACCGAGGAAGCCGTCGCGTCCATCTCCGAGCGTTTTTCCAATGTCCACCTGGCCGTGTGCCCGCATGACGGACCCACCTCGAAGGCCGATTGCCTCAACTGGATCTACCAGCATGTCGGACTCTACGAAGAACAAAACGGCATCGCCTTCGACATCATCGTCACGCATGACGCCGAGGATTTGATTCATCCCGAAGAGCTGCGCTGGATCAACGCCTACGCCACGCACTTCGACTTCATCCAGATTCCGGTGCTGGCGCTGGCGACGCCCTTTTGGTCCTTCACGCACGGCGTTTATTGCGATGAATTCGCCGAATATCACACGCGCGACATGGTGGTGCGCTCGTCGTTCGGCTGCTTTGTTCCGGGCTCGGGCGTGGGCACGGGATACCGCCGCGAGGCTCTCGAAGCGCTGGCGCGAGCTTCCGTCAAATCGCGTATTCGAACCCGCGGCGCTCACCGAAGACTACGAAAGCGGACTGCGGCTTGTACCGCCTCGGATGCCGGCAAGTGTTCGTTCCGCTCACGCGCCTGGAGCCCGCGGGCCGCGATTTCGTGGCGACCCGCGAATTCTTTCCCACAAAATGGAAGACGGCGCTGCGCGCAGCGCACGCGCTGGGTCACGGGGATCGCGCTGCAAGGCTGGGAGCGCTTCGGTTGGGCCGGAACCCACAGTGAAATCTATTGGCTGTGGCGGGACCGCAAGGGCCTGCTCGGCAATCCGCTCGGCGTCGTCGCCAATGCAGTGTTTCTCTACGGCCTGGCGACGGCGATGTGGACGCGGTTGACGCCGCTGGCGACCGAACTCACCTCAGTAACGCTCGCATTTCAAGTGCTGCGCATCGCGATCCGCATGGCCTGCGTCGGCGCGCGTCTACGGGTTTCGTGTTCGCGCTGGGAGTGCCGCTGCGTCTGCCCTACGCCAACTTATTGAACGCCGCGGCGACGGTGCAGGCCGTGGCGCGCTATGCCAATGCGCGGATGCGAAGACTTCCCCTGCGCTGGGTCAAGACCGAACACTCCTATCCCACCCGCGCGGCCCTGCTTCGCCCATAAACGGCCGCTGGGGGAGATTCTGGTCGGGTTCGGGTATCTGAATGCCGTCACTCTGCAGCGAGCCTTAGATACTGCGCTCGCCGGAATGCGTCTGGGCGAATTTCTGCTGAGCGAGCGGCGAACTCAGCGAAGCGAATCTCTACGAAGCCCTCAGCCTGCAACAAGGATTGCCGCTCGCTCGAATGGCGCCCACGAAGTTCCACTGCGAGTGGCGCGCGCGCTTCCCGAGCGATCGTCCGCGAATGGCGCGTGCTGCCGTTCAAAGTCGCCGATGGCAGTCTGCTGCTCGCCAGCCCGGACCTGCCGACGCCCGCCATGACGCGCCGCCGTCCGCTCTTTCACTGCGCTCGAAATTCGCTTTCATCTGCTCACTCCGTCGGAGTACAAGCAACTCGTCGACGCGTTACTCTAACCACGATGGCCGATCCCTTGGCGTCCGCCGCACTGGCGGCGCGCGAAAACGCCCATGCACCGTATTCGAACTTCCGCGTGGGCGCGGCGCTCGAAGATTCGAGCGGACGCGTGCACACCGGATGCAATGTCGAAAACGCGACCTACGGGCTCACGCTCTGCGCGGAACGAGTGGCGCGTGTTCAAAGCCATCTCCGAAGGCGCGCGCAAGTTCCGGCGGATCGCCATCGCGGCCGATACCGACGAACTCACTCCGCCCTGCGGAGCCTGCCGCCAGATCCTGTGGGAGTTCTGCGGCGATATCGAAATCATGCTGCTGAATCCGCGCGGCAAAACGCGAAACTCTGCGACTCAAAGACTTGTTCCCGAGAGCATTTGATGCGTCCTATCTTGTAGACTTCTTTCTATTGCTCATTCGCGGCGGCTGCGTGGGCTCAATCCCCCACGCGCGTCGACGCCATCTGGAGCGCGCGCTGGGTAGTCACGATGGACGCGCAGCGCCGCGTGATCGAGAACGGCGCGGTAGCCGTCAGCGGCGATCACATCGTCGACGTGGGTCCGCGCGCCGAGATCGACCGCCGCTACGCTGCACAGCAGCGGCTCGACCGCCCCGACGCCATCCTCGCCCCGGGCCTGATCAACACCCATACCCACGCGGCCATGTCGCTATTCCGCGGCGTCGCCGACGACATGAATCTGCAGGACTGGCTGCAAAAGTTTATCTTCCCCGCCGAAGCCAAAAACGTCGACCGCGAATTCGTGCGCTGGGGCACGCGTCTGGCCGTGCTCGAAATGGCGCTTTCCGGAACCACAACTTTCACGGACATGTACTATTTCGAAGACACGGTGGCCGAAGTCACCAAGCAGGCCGGACTGCGCGGCGTGCTGGGCGAGACCGTCATCGGTTTCCCCGCTCCGGATTACAAAACTCCGCAAGCTTCGCTCGCCGCGACCGAACAGTTCTTCAAACAATATGCGAACGACCCGCTGATCGTGCCCGCTGTGGCGCCGCACGCGATCTATACCGTGCCCAACGATGTGCTGAAGGCCGCGCGCGCCTTGGCCAACCGCTATCAAAAGCCGCTGGAGATTCATCTTGCAGAAACCAAGACCGAAAATGACGAAGCGCTCGCCAAACGCAAGATGACGCCGACGGCTGCGCTCGAATCTCTAGGAGTCCTAACGGGCTGGACTGTGGCCGCGCACGGCGTGTGGCTGAACGACGCCGATATGGCGATCCTCAAACGGCGCGACACTGGCCTGGCGCACAACCCGTCGAGCAACATGAAACTCGCCAGCGGCGTCGCGCCGGTCGTGAAGATCCTCAGCCTCGGCATCCCCATGGGGCTGGGCACGGACGGCGTCGCCGGATCGAACAACGACCACGACATGATGGTGGAAATGGATCTCGCCGCGAAACTTCAGAAGGTGGCCACCGGCGACCCGCGCGCCCTGCCCGCCATCGCAGGCCTTCGAAATGGCGACGATCACCGGCGCCCGCGCGTTGCACATGGATAAGCTGATCGGCTCGCTAGAAAAAAACAAGCGCGCGGATATGATCGCCGTCAGCCTCGCCGCAGCCCACGCCGTTCCGCTCTATAACGTCTACTCGCAGTTGGTGTATG
Organism: Bryobacterales bacterium; assembly: GCA_963745995.1. Classification (GTDB taxonomy): domain Bacteria; phylum Acidobacteriota; class Terriglobia; order Bryobacterales; family Bryobacteraceae; genus Palsa-187. The sequence continues at coordinate 123,281 of CAVUZF010000001.1, read as the reverse complement.
CGCTGCAGGGTTCCGATATCACCGACGTCATGGTGAACGGCCGCCCCATCGTGCGCGATCGCCGGATGCTGACGCTCGACGCTCGCCCCATCATGCTCAAAGCCGCCGAGTATCAAGCGCGGGTCAAGAAATCGCTAGGCATGCACTAGCGCTTTCCCCCATCCGCCGCCGCCCGGCGTTTCGATCCGCAGAACATCGTCCGCCGCAATCTCGAATCGCGTCTTCGCCGGAAGAGGTTCGCGGCTTCCGCCCCCCTCGCAGCAAAGTGTTGCGTCCAGGTTTACCCTGCTTCGCCGCCCTTCAATCCGTAAGGCCCGCGCACGCGGCGGTCGGAAAGAACCGTGACCTCGGCGGGCGTCAGAAAACGGAATTCGCGAACGATCCCATCGCCCCCGCGATGCGCGCCGCGGCCGCCCGAATTCTTGCGCACCCGGTAGCTTTCGATGCGCACCGGATACTGATGCTCGAACGCCTCCACCGGCGTGTTCCAGCTATTCGTCATGTGCGTGTGCGTGGCGCTATAGCCCGTCGCCGTTTGCCGAAGCGCCCATCCCGCCGGCGATGGTTTCGTAGTAAGCAAACGCTTCCCGGCCCACGCCTCCGCCGCCGAAACTCAAGTTGTTCATGGTGCCACAACTCGCCGCCGGAATACGCTCGGGAGCCGCCTTCGCCAGCGCACCCAGAATCACATCCGTGATCCGCTGCGACGTCTCCACATTCCCCGCCGCCATGGCCGCCGGAGGCCTGGCATTCACGATGCTTCCCTCCGGCGCGACGATCCGAATCGGCCGCAAAATCCCCGACGTAAACGGAATCTCCTCCGGCACCAGGCAGCGGAACACATACATCGTCGCCGCCGTCGTCACCGCCAGATTCGCATTCACCGGACCATCCACCTGCGCCGAGGACCCCGTGAAATCCACCACCGCCGTATCGCCCGCGAGCGTCACCGCGACCCGTACCGGAAAGAATTCGCCGGCGCGTTCGCCCTCCAGCACATCTTCGAAGCGATAAGTCCCCGCCGGCAGCGCGCGCAGCGTCGCCCGCATCATGCGCTCGCTATAATTCTGCAAGCCGCGCATATTGCGCTCGACGCACCGCCTCACCATACTTCGACACCAGTTCGCGCAGCCGTGCTTCGCCGCGGCGGATCGACATCAACTGCGCCATCAGATCGCCCTCGCGCTCCACCGGCGTGCGCACATTCGCCAGTATCAGCCCCAGCAAGTCGCGATCGATCTTCCCGCCGCGCTGAATCAGCACCGGCGGAATCCGCAATCCCTCCTGATAGATTTCGCGAGCCAGCGGCATCGATCCCGGGCTCATCCCGCCCACATCCGCATGATGCGCGCGATTCGCCAAGTAGAAGGACGGCTTCGCGCCGCGCGTGAACACCGGAGCCACCGCCGTGATATCCGGCAAGTGCGTTCCTCCGCGAAACGGATCGTTCACCAGCGCCACATCGCCCGGCCCGAGTTCGAACGCCTCGCGCACCGCCCGCACCGAAAGTGGCATCGCGCCCAGATGCACCGGCATGTGATCGCCCATCGCCACCGTCTCGCCGCGCGCGTCGTAGACAGCGCAGGAATAGTCGCGCCGCTCTTTGATATTTGCCGAATACGAGGTCTTGCGCAGAACGATGCCCATCTCTTCGGCGATCGAAGTCAGCAGATGGCGGAATAGTTCCAGCTCGATGGCGTTCATCAATGACAATCCGCAACATGAATGGGAAAACTAGCCACCATTTCCCAGTTCCTGCCCGCGCCGCGTTCCAGCAAATAGGCTCCGTGAGGGGCATCGGCGCGCACCCGCCATCCGCTCTGATTCGGCGGACGCGCGCTCTTTCAAGCGCAGCGGCTTGTTGCTCACTTCCTTCAGCTCCCAACTCTCGCCGCCCGTCATGCTGGCGTAGAGTTCCTGGCGCACCGCGTTCCCCTGCCCCGCATCCAGCACCAGCTCACCGTTCGTTTTCGAATCGAAATGAAATTGCGCGATGGTGCCGAATTTCTCATCTTCGACTAGCAATTTCTGACGCCAGGTGCGTCCGCCATCCGCCGTCAGCATGAGGAAAGGATTGCGCGCCAGCGGATCGATCGACTCGCCGCTGATCCAACCCGTCTGCGCGATCCCAGAACTCAATCTGCTCCAGCGCGGCGTTGCGCATGCGCGGCGTCGGCTCGGTCCAAGTAAGTCCGTTATCGTCGCTCGCCAGCAGCAGGCTGAACAGCGTCGCATCCCGCGTGTGCAGATTCCCCGTAACCAGAATCCGGTTGCCCGCGGCCTCGGCCGAAAGTCAACTCCAGCAGCACAGTGCAAGGCTCTTCTTCGCTGCAATTCAAACCGAAGAGTTCAATATCCTTGGGCGGACAATCATAAGTGACCGGCGACTCAGCGCGCAAACCAATCACTAAACTCAGCAGCAGCGCCGCGCAATTTCACTGGTAGCACATTGTAGCTGAGCGATTTGTATCCGAGCGATGCCTGCGATCGGCGTAGAATAAAGGGAACGTGCCCGCGCCGCACATCCCGACGCCGCTCGAACAACTGGGGCATCGTCCGTTCTCCTTCTACCCGGCGATCCGGAACATCCAGCACAACGAGTGGCAGTTCTGCCGCGCTCGCGGCGACGAAATTCAGGTGTCAACACCAAATCCCAGCAGGAATTGTGGATTCCCCGCCGCTTCCTGAGCGGCGTATCCAGCATCGAAGAGCCCTTCGTCATCGTCGGCTTGCTCAAAGAATTGGAATACCGCGAAGGCATGGTGGTCCCGCTGGTGCGCCGCGTCATCGAAATGCCGCGTCGCCGTCAACGACGTGCCGCGGCCCTGGCTGAAGCGCCCCGCAACCCGGACAATTAGCGCCGGTGGTGGGCATTCGCGTCGAGAACAGCGCCGAATCGCAAAAGAGCCGCAAGACTCATGGGCGCCGTTGCCGCCGGAATTCTCACGTGTATCGTCGGCATGGTGATCTTCCGCGACGCCACCGCCGGCTCGCGCGCGCGCTTCTTTGGCAGCCCCACCCGTTTGGCTCTGCCGTTCACCGCCGCCGACGATTACGAATCCGTTGTGGGCCGCATCGGATATCCCGGAATCCACCCGCTCGCGCCCCTCGCCCGACGGCAGCGCATTCTATCTTGCTGCGCTATCCCGATCGCGGATTCACGCTAGTGCTCCTCGGCCGCCGAGCGCGCCCAGGCCTCCTATGTAGGCGCCCTCGGCCGCGGCGGACGCGTGCGTCCACTCCGTCACCCTGCCCGACGGACAAAATTCAGCCGCGCTACTAGCGCCGCTAGAGCTTCGGCCTCACCACGCTTCACATCCACCCTCGTCAACACCACCAGCCCTGCGATGAAAAATACTATCAGCGACAAAATTGCCTGCCGGTAGCTGTGCGTGATCTGCAGCGCCAGACCGAACACCAGCGGACTCACCCAACTCGTCCCCTTGTCGCTCACTTCATAAATGCTGAAGTATTCGGCCTCCTTGCCCAGGAGGAATCAATTGCGCGAATAGCGACCGGCTCAGCGCCTGGCTCCCGCCCATCACGATCGCCACGATGCGCGGCAGCGATGAAGAACTCGCGGGTGTTGTAGACCCACTTGAACAAGTAAATCAGCGTTGCCGTCCACAAAACCAGGCTCACCGCTATGGCCCGTTTCGCGCCCGTGACCGCCGCCAGCCATTGAAATCCGATGGCCCCGAAGAACCCCACAAACTGCACCATCAAGATCGCCAGCGTCAACGACGACACCGGAATCTTCAACTCGTCGCTGCCGAATTGCGAGGCCAGCGCCAGCACCGCCTGAATCGCATCGTTGTACAAGAGGTAGGCGATCAGAAACATCATGGTCTGCGGATAGCGCCGGATGTCGGCCAGCGTGTGGCGCAGTTGCCCGAACACCGCTCCCACCGCGCGCATTTTGCCCGCTCAGGGACGGAACGATTGCGCAGCGTCAGCAGCGTCGGAATCGTGAACACCGCCCACCACACTCCGGCCGAGCCCAAGCTGATTCGCACCGCCATCGCGTCCGTGATGCCGATGCGCTTCGCGTTAAGGTACAACAGCAGATTCAGCGCCAGCAGCACGCCTCCGCCGATGTAGCCGATCCCCCAGCCTTTCGACGACACCGCATCGCGCTGCTCCGGCGGGGCGATCTCCGGCAGGAACGAGTTGTAAACCACCACCGACGCGCCAAAGCTCACATTGGCGATAATGAACAGCGCTCCGCCCCACAAATACGCGCTACCCTGCAGCCAGAACATCGCCGTAGCCGCCGCCGCGCCCAGCATACGCCGTCGCACGCCAGATACTGTTTTTTGCGATGCCCATAATCCGCGGCCGCGCCCACCACCGGCAGCACCAGCACCTGCAGGATCACCGACAAGCTGACCAGGTAGCTCCAGTAACTGCGCGCGTCGACACTGATCCCCAGCGGATGCACCAAACCGTTCGCATCCGCCGCGGCCTTCGCGAGTACGGTCAGGTAAGGGCCCAAAAACAGCGCGACGCCAGTGGTCACGAACGCCGAATTGGCCCAATCGTAGAGATACCACCCACGCTGTTCGCGAACGCTGTATTCGGCGGCGGCCACAATAGAATTAGAGTTGCCGGATTTGCTCGAGAACCCGCAGCATGCGTGGAGCCGCGTCGCGCCGGCCGCCGAAACGCAATTCGTTATAGGCAGCCGTCGCTTCTTCCACCAGGCGCCGCCATTTGCGGAGTTCTCACCACTCTTGCGAATTCCAGCGGTGTGTACCAGGCTGGCTTCTGCACTCCCCGTTTAGCCAGCAAGTCGAGCATCTGCTGATACAGAATCGTAGCGTCCGATGGATCGCTCAACCCGCCGCCAATCTTGCGCGCTTGCGCGCGCCGCTTCCACCACGTCAATCGCCGCGGGACCGTACAATATGGCCACAGTCGCCAGCGCCAGAATCCCGATGCCAGCAATGGCAAATAGCGCAGGCCCTCCTGCGCGCCAGTCTTTAACGCGAGAGCCAAGTCGTCGAAATCCGTAAATCGCATACTGCGGCCGGCTTCCTGCATGCGCGACGCCAGAGCCATCTGATGATTCAGGTCGTAGCTCATCACCCAGTCATTCCAGAATTGCGTCGCCGTATCGGTCAGCAGCGCCAAACGGCTCAGCACACCCGCCTCTCCTCCCGATGTGTCGAACGGTGTGGGATCGAAGGTGGTCCAGCCGCGTCCCTCAATCCACGCCTCCACCCAACTATGCGCGTCGGAGGCGCGAATCACCTGCCAGCCCGTCATGGGATTGTACACGCCGCTCTGGAATCCAGTCACCACGCGCGAAGGAATCCCCAGTGTGCGCAGCATCACCGCCATTGAAGATGCGAAATATTCGCAATGCCCCTTCTTGCGCTCGAATAAAAAATAAGCCAGCGGATCAGCCACAGGCTTCGAAAGCAGCTCCAGTGTGTAGCCGTAATCCTGCCGCAAGTGATTTTCAATCGCCCGAGCTTTTTGCGCCGGCGTGTCCGCCCCCACTGTCATCTGCCGCGCCAGTTCCGAAATCCGCGGATCGGTCGTTTCGGGAAGACTCAGCAACTCGCGCAGCGCGCCCAACGGAAGTTGTGCCGTATAACGCCCCGGAGCCCATTCATTGGGCAGGAAGCCGTAAGCACTGTAATTCAGCCCGCGAATTCCAAACCGCGGCGCCACGTGAAACCCGCCGCCCCGCGAATACCGCAAATAGCGGACGTCAATCTTAATGGTCTCCACTGTGCCCGCGAAAAAAAGAGTGTCGGAGATCAGCGGCTCCAGATGAACTTGATAAACCAGATTCGGCCCGCGGCGCAGCGCCTTCTGTAGCCGAACGCACCACCACTTGCCCGTCATCCACCTGTACCACTTGCTCCTGACCCGGCGGATTAAACCAGGTCTTTCCGTCGAACTCCGCCAGCGCCGCCCCGCGCCACTTCACCGGCAGAAATCCTTCGCCTTGATACGACCGCACATGCATCACCGGCCGCACTGCTCTGCTTGATCCGCCCGATCTCCCCCAGCGTGACCTTATTCGAAAAGCCAGTTAACCGATAGCGCGCCGGCGCAAACCTTTCGAACGCCGCGCGCGCCGTTCGCGGCAGCACGAAGAACAGGCACACCGTCATGAATAGAATTCCACCGAACAGACACGCCGACACCACGCCCAGCCTCCGCGGAAACGCCTTCAACCCGCCGCGCGACACCACCACGTGCGCTCCCGCCGCCCGGCGCACTTCGCCGCTCGCAAACGTCGCGATCGCGAACAGCACGAAGACCGCCAGGTAGGCCAGAAAACTGAGACCCTCCGAAAGAATCGCCGCCGCGATCAACTCCAGCCCGGCGATGGCTTTCAGATATCCGAAATCCCGCGGCGTCTTCGCCGTCAGCAGCTTCAGCACCGCCAGGAAAAACACCATGTGCACGGTGGCCGACAGAAATGTTCCGGAGATGTAGTAATAATCCACGGGGAAGAACCCCATGTAAGCGATAGCCAGCGCGGCCACCACTCGCGGAGGCGGCTCGAACGCAATCACTCCCGCCACCGTCAACGCGCGCGCGCACAGTCCCAGCAGCGTGAGTACCGCCGTCGGCCAATCCAGGAACCCTGACCCCAGCACCGCGAAGTATCCCGCCGCCAGCATCCCCAGCAGCGAGAACTCGAAAAACCGGTTCACGATGCGCGGAGCCGCGGTCACGCCGCTCGGGTTCATAGATTCATTGTGCTACATCCCCGGTGTGTTAAACCTAGGGGAGTTACCGTTCTTATGGCAAAATTCAAAGCGGCCGGTTCGCGCAAGGCCCCTGCCGCGCGCACCAACGCAGCCGCCATCCCCTGTCTGCTGCTCATTGTATTAGGAGCCGCGCTTATCTCATTGCTGTTTTACGAACTCCTGAAGTCCGGCAGCTAACTCTCATGCGAATCGATCAACGTCAACCTAACCAACTCCGCCCGCTCAAGATCACGACGGACTACCTGCTCACCGCCGAAGGCTCGGTCCTGATCGAAGTCGGGCAACACGCAGGTGCTGTGCGCCGCGTCCATCGAAGACAGCGTCCCTCACTTTCTGCGCAACTCGGGCAAAGGCTGGGTGACCGCCGAATATTCGATGCTGCCCCGCGCCACCGCCACGCGCACGCCGCGCGAAGTGTCCAAAGGCCGGGCCTCGGGACGCACCATGGAAATCCAGCGCCTGATCGGCCGCTCGCTGCGCTCGATTATCGATCTCGATGCGCTCGGCGAACGCAGCATCATTCTCGATTGCGACGTGCTCCAAGCCGACGGCGGCACGCGCACCGCAGCCATCACCGGAGCGTACATCGCTCTCTCGGTAGCCGTCGGCAAGCTTGTGAAGTTCGGAACCCTGAAGCGCAGCCCCATTCGCGATTACGTGGCCGCCACCAGCGTGGGCGTAGTCGGCGGCGTGCCCATGCTCGATCTCTGCTATCAAGAGGACTCGCAGGCCGAAGTCGACATGAACGTGGTCATGACCGGCTCCGGCAAATTCGTCGAACTGCAAGCCACCGCCGAAAAGACCGCCTTCGACGATGAGCACCTAGCCTCGCTGATCTCACTAGCCCGCACCGGCATCGCCGAATTGATCATCGTTCAGAAATCTCTCGAAGCCGCATGATCGTTTACTGCGCCACCAGCAACCCTGGCAAGCTGCGCGAATTCCAGTTGGCCGCTCCCGATTTCGACGTGCGCGCGCTTCCCAAATCCGTCCCGCCGCCCGACGAAACCGGCGACACCTTCGAAGCCAACGCCATCGAGAAGGCCGTCGCCTACGGCCAACACAGCAGCGGCTATCTTTTCGCCGACGATTCGGGCCTCGAAGTCGACGCGCTAGGCGGCGCCCCCGGCGTCCATTCTGCGCGCTATGCCGGAGAACACGCGACCGACGCCGCCAACAACGCCCTGCTTCTCGAAAATCTGCGCGGCGTCGAAAACCCGAGCGCCCGCTTCGTCTGCGTCATCGCGCTGGTGCGAGACGGCAAGCTAGTGAAAACATTTCGCGGCACCGTAGAAGGCTACATTGTCGATGAACCGCGCGGCGACGGCGGCTTCGGCTACGATCCCCTGTTCTACTGCCCCGCCTTCGGCTGCACCTTCGGCGAAGCCACCATCGAACAAAAAATGCAAGTGAGCCACCGCGGCCGCGCGCTCGAAGCCATGTTCACTTACCTGCGAAGTACCGCTTCCACCTGAGAAAACCGACGTTGGTCTTGGCGTCCTGAATCTTGCCGCGTGCGAATCATCTCGTCGAGTTCCGTCGCCTTAAACCAACGCGTCGCGATGCGTTCGTCTTCCATCGGTTTCGGTTCCCCAGCCGTCAGACCAGTCGCCAGATAGATCGTCATCTTCTCGCTCAAGAACCCAGGACTGGGATAAAATTCCGCCAGCTTCGTCCACTTCTTCGCGCGATATCCAGTCTCCTCCACCAGCTCCCGCCGAGCCGTCTGCAGCGGTTTCTCCCCTGGGTCGACCGTCCCCGCCGGCAGCTCCCACAGAAACTGCCGCGCCGGCAATCGATACTGCCGAACCAGCAAAATACGATTCTTCTCATCCACCGGCATCATCACCGCCGACCCGCGATGCTGCACGATCGCCCGCTCGATCTCAAACCCATCCGGATCGACGGCATGATCCTGCGTCACCGTAAAAATCCGGTTCTTAGTAATTTCTTTCGAAGAGATTAATTTCATTCGGATCGCTTTCGCAAACTCATCGGCCGATTTCGTGTTCAGGATGTCGCCCGCCTCCAGCCATCCCCGCCGCGCCATACGCACGCCGTAACTCATATTCGCCAGATGCTTGGGATGATGCGCGTCCGTCGAGATCACAAACTTGCATCCCTTCGCCTTCGCCGTGCGAATCAATGTCGCCGAAAGATCCAGCCGCTCCGGACTCGCATTGATCTCCAGATACACATTCCGCCGCGCCGCCTCCGCCGCCACCACTTCGAAAGTCGAACGGAAACGGATCGCGATGCAGCAAAATGCGCCCGGTAGGATGCCCGATCGCGCGCAAATACGGACACTCCAGCGCGCGCAGCAGCCGGTCCGTCATCTCCGCCGGCTCCAGATTCATGTAGCTGTGGACGCTCCCCACCACCCAGTCGAGCTCCGCCAGCGCGTCATTCGACAAGTCCATCGCACCGTCGCGCATGATGTCGCACTCGAGCCCCGAAAACACGCGCAGCCCCAACTCCCGCTGATTCATTTCACGAACCTGATGCGCGAACGCCACCGCCCGCTTCTCATCCAACCCATTCGTCATCGCCAGACTACTTCGAATGATCCGTGATCGCGATGTAATCGAGCCCCCGCTCGCGAGCCGCCTCCGCCATCTCCGCCAGCGTCGCCCGCCCATCGCTCTCGGTCGTGTGCATGTGCAGATCGCCGCGCATGTCACTCAACTCGACCAGCTTCGGCAAGCGATGCTCCGCCGCCGCGTCAATCTCACCCGAATTCTCGCGCAACTCCGGCGGAATCCAATCCAGCCCCAGCACCCCGTAAATCTCTTCTTCGGTAGCGCTAGCCACCGGCGTGTTGTCATCCAACCGCGCCAGCGAATATTCGTTGAGCGTCAACCCCATCTTCTGCGCCCGCGAGCGCAGCACGATGTTGTGCTCCTTGCTTCCCGTGAAATACAGCAGCGCCGCCCCGTAACTCTCGGTCGCGAGCGCCCGCAAATCCACCTGCAACCCCTCCAGCCCATACTTGATGCTGGCCTTGTTCGGACCCTTCCCCAACACCTCATGCGCCCGCGGATGCACCACGAATTTCTCCAGCGCCTCCGCCGCCCCGGGCCCCGTCACCAGCAAATCCAAATCCCCGACGGTTTCCTTAGCGCGCCGCAAACTCCCCGCCGGCGTGACTTTTTCCACCCCCGGCACCGCGCTCAAATACTCAACCAATTCCGCCGCCGCCCGCTCCGCAAACGACAACAAGAATCGCCCCGCCCGCTGCCGGTACGACGCAATCGACCGCAGCACTTTCTCTTCGAGCTTCGCCCCCATGCGCGGCAGATCGCGCAGCTTCTGCTCCTTGCAAATCCGCTCCAGGTCATCGACCGACTGCACCTTATAGGTGTCGTAAAGCAGCCGGATGCTCTTGGGACCCAGCCCCTGAATGCTAAACAATTCGAGCAGCGACGCCGGATACTTGCCCAGCATTTCATCGCGCCGCTCGAAACTCCCGCGCTCCTCGATCTCCGCCACCACCGCCGCGATCCCCTTGCCGACCCCCGGAATCTCGGTAAGCTTCTTCGCCGGATCTTTCAGCATCGCCGACAACTGCTCCGGATGCCCCTCAATCGCCGCCGCCGCCGTCCGGTAACTGCGAATGCGAAACGAATCCTCCGCCGAAATCTCCATCAAGTCGGCCGTCTCCGACAACATCCGCGCAATCGCTCGATTCTCCATTTACGGTTTGATTGTAGCTTTCACACGCGCCGCTTGGCGACAATGAATTCATGCGGGACCCGCGCACCGCGAGCCCAACCGATCTCGATTCCGTTCCCGACCGCCCCGCCGTGTTCCTGCTGTGGGCGAGCGAAGGCGCGCCCTATCTCGCCCGCACAGCGCTCCTGCGCCGCCGCCTCCGCCGCCTGCTCTCTGAGAAGGACCGCACCTCCCGCGTCCTCAACCTCCGCGGCGTAGTCGAGCGCATCGAATACTGGCCCACCGGCTCGCAACTCGAATCGTCCCTCACGCATCTTGAACTCGCGCAGAAGTATTTCCCGGAAGACTGGCAGCGCATCGTCCGCCTCCGCCCGCCTGCTTTCCTGCGCCTGACGCTCGACAATCAATTCCCGCGCACCATGGTGACGACGCGCCTCGGCCGCGGCCTCTACTACGGACCCTTCGCCACCCGCGCCGCCGCCGAGCACTTCAACAACGAACTCCTCGACCTGTTCCAAATCCGCCGCTGCGAAGAAAACTTGCAGCCCTCGCCCGCGCACCCCGGCTGCATCTACGGCGAAATGAACCGCTGCCTCCGCCCCTGCCAAACCGTCGTGTCCATCGAAGAGTACGGTGCCGAAGCCGCCCGCGTAGAACAATTCCTGCGCACCGGCGGCGCCTCTTTGAAAGAACCTTCCGAACAAGCCCGCGACCGCGCCAGCGCCGAAATGCAATTCGAAGAAGCCGAGCGCCTCCACCAGCGCACCGCCCGCATCGCCGAAGTCCAAGCCGCCGCCGGCGAACTCCCGCGCACGCTCGACCGCCTGGCCGGAGTCGCCGTCCTCCCCTCCGCCATCCCCGACGCCATCGACCTGTGGTTCCTGATCGGAGCCCACTGGCAATCCCCCCGCCGCCTGATGCTCACCGAAGTCGCAGGAGCCGGCCAGTCGATGGACCGCCGCCTGCGCGACATCGTCGCCACGCTCGAACCCCAAGGCGCACCCAACCTCGAACACCTGGCAATCCTCACCCGCTGGTACACCTCAACCTGGCGCGATGGCGAATGGATCGACATCGAGTGGCCCACCAAATTCCCCTATCGCAAAATTGTGAACGCCATCGCCCGCGTAGCGCAAGCCGCTGTCAAACCCGAGTCAGTATCCTGAATCATGGCCGCCGAATGGAACGCCTCCACGTTGCGAGCAAAATATGGAGAACCCCTCGCCCGCGAAACCTTTCAGTCGCCCACTGGAGATCGTGATTACGGACCGGCCGAGTTCGCAAAACTGTACCCCTACACAGCGACAACGGATGAATTGGGAAGGGGCTTGAAGAGGTGGATATTCCGTATCCTACGTTCTTTACGAAGACGTCATCATTTGGGATTCTCACGACCGCGGACGATGCACCTTCAACGCCCGACTGCCTAACGCATGCCTGGTGGCAAAACCTCCGCACCCTCTGGCCCGGCGCCCTCCGCCAGCAAGTGACCCGCACCGGCCTCGCCTACAGCGGAGCCATCGTCATCGTAGCCCTAGCCGCCGTCCTCTCCGCCAACAATCTCCTGTTCCTGATCCTCGCCGCGATGCTCTCGATCCTGGCCGTCTCCGGCTTCGTCAGCAAACTCACCCTCGCCGGACTCGAAATCGATCTCCTGCTCCCCCCGCACCTCTCCGCGCGCCGCAAATTCCGCGCTACCGTGCGCCTCAAAAACCTGAAGCGCTGGATGCCCTCCTTCAGCATCCACGTCACCGGCGCCCCCGGCGGCAAGCACCCCAGCGGCTACGAAGGCGCTCTCTTTTTCCCCGCCATCCCCGGCGCCGTCGCGCTCGAAGAACCGATCGACCTCCGCTTCCCCGCCCGCGGCCGTTACAGCGAGCGCACCTTCCAACTCACCACCCGCTTCCCCTTCGGTTTCGCCGAACGCCGCGAGCGCGTCACCCTGCGCCACGAAGTCATCGTCTATCCGTGCCTCGAACCGCGCCCCCGCTTCCAAGCGCTCGCCGACGCCCTGGCCGGAGAATTAGAAGCCTGGCGCCGCGGCCCCGGCCACGATTTCTACCGCATCCGCCCCTACGAAGCCCTCGAAAGCGCCCGCCACGTCGATTGGAAAGCCACCGCCCACACCCGCTCTCTGCAAGTCCGCGAATTCGCCCGCGACGAGGATCAGATGATCGTCATCTACCTCGACCTCGACGCCACGCCAGATCAAGAAGCCTGGTTTGAAACTGCGGTCGAGTGCGCCGCCTTCGTCGCCTACCGCCTCGCCGACACCGGCCATCGCGTGCGCCTGCGCACCCAGGAATTCGATCTCGCCGCGCCCGCCGAAGGCGACGTCTACGACATCCTCAAATACCTGGCCGTAGTCTCGCGGCGCATCGGCGCACGGCCCCCCGAAGCCGACCAATCAAGTCCCCTCCAAATCATCCTGTCCGCGAATCCCCAACGCCTGACGTCCCTCGGCTGGAGCGGCGGCCGCGGCTCCCGAATCCTGGGGCCCGATGCGCTCAGCGAGGAACCCAGTACCACCATCGAATCGAACTGATACGATGACTCCGGAGGTTCGCGAGCTGGACTGGACTGTAATATTTCCCCCCTTGCCAGAGGTGCTTCAAATCGCATGAATGATCGCACTCGATGCCGCCGTTTCGCTGGCCATCTTTGCCGGATGCCTCCTCGAAGAGAGATCGCTTAGCATCCAGAGATTCACCCGCTCGGCGTGGCTGATGTTATGCCTACTCGGCGCCTTCGAGACGGTTCTGGCCTCCCAGGGAGCCGCATTCCCCAAACTACTGAGCGTTGGTCCGCTCCGCTTGCTTTGTATAACCGGAGTGCTCGTCACGGCGATTTGGCTGACACGCCCCGCGACCCAGATTGCGTAGTCAGCGCACTATTAGTACGCCGCGACCTCCCTCGCGATATAATTGCCCAATAGCCTATGGAAGCCTTGGGCGATAGCGGCGAAGTCACTCGCCTCCTCGGGGAAATCGGACGCGGACAGCAAGAAGCAGTCAACAACCTTCTGCCGCTGGTCTACGATGAGTTGCACCGCCTGGCGCGTTCCTATTTCCGGCGCGAGCGCGGCGAGCACACCATGCAGCCCACAGCCCTGGTTCACGAAGCCTACATCCGCTTAGTCGACCAGCGCGCCCCGCTCGAAAGCCGCGGCCACTTCATGGCCGTCGCCGCCACCCAAATGCGCCGCGTCCTGCTCGACTACGCTCGCAAGCATCACGCCGCGCGCCGCGGTGGCGACGATCAAAAGGTTTTGCTCGAAGACACCATGGCCATCTGCGAGCAGCGCCCCGTCGACATGATCCTGCTCGATTCCGCTCTCGAAAAACTAGCGATCCTCGACAGCAAGCAAGCGAAATTAGTCGAGCTACGCTTCTTCGCCGGCCTGTCGGTCGAAGAAACCGCGGAAGTGATGGGCGTCTCGCCCGCCACGATCAAGCGCAGTTGGAGTTCTGCGCGCGCCTTCCTGCACCGTGAAATTTCCGGAGGTTCTCTTGACGCCTCAGCGTTGGGCGCAAATCCGGCAGGTTTTTGACGGCGCTCTCGAACGCCCTGCCAAGGACCGCGCCGCCTACCTCCGCGTCCTCTGCGCGCGCGATGAAGAATTGCGCCACGAAGTCGAAAGCCTGCTGCGCAGCCACGAGCAGTCCGACGAATTCCTCGAAACCCCCGCCGCTCAATTGAGCCAGATCGTTTCCCAGCAGGAAGACATCAGCGACTACCCGCACGGTTACCGCATCGGGCCCTATCAATTCGAGCGCCGCATCGGCCGCGGAGGCATGGGAGCCGTCTGGCTCGCCACCCGCTTCGACAAAGAATACAAGCGAGCAGGTAGCGATCAAAATGGTGAAGCGCGGCATGAACTCGCAGGAAATTCTGCGCCGCTTCCGCACCGAGCGCCAGGTGCTCGCCAGTCTCGACCATCCCAACATCGCCCGCCTGATCGACGGCGGCTCCACTCCCGACGGGCTTCCGTATCTGGTGATGGAATACGTCGAAGGCACCCCCATCGATCAGTATTGCGACCACTGGAAGTGCACCATCATCCGAGCGCCTGCAGCTCTTCCGCGACGTCTGCTCCGCCGTCCACTACGCGCATCAGAACCTGGTCGTCCATCGCGACATCAAGACCGGCAACATACTGGTCACCCCCGACGGCATCCCCAAACTGCTCGATTTCGGAATCGCGAAGCTTCTAGGTCCCGAGGGTTCGACGCTCGACCTCGCGCAAACCCGGCCCGAGATGCGTCCCATGACGCTCGACTACGCCAGCCCCGAACAAGTTCGCGGCGAACCCATCACCACCGCCACCGACGTCTATTCGCTCGGCGTACTTCTCTACCGCCTGCTGACCGGCAAAATGCCTTATGGCCCCAATCTCCGTTCCCAAGCCGCCATGCAGAACGCCATCTGCGAGAAGGAACCCCTCCGCCCCAGTGCGCAAATCCTGAGCGACGAATCGACCACCGTCCCCGAAGCCACGCAGAAGCTCGAAGCCTTCAGCGAAACCCGCGATAAAGCCCGCAAGCGCCTGCGCAAAAAACTCTCCGGCGATCTCGACAACATCATTTTGATGGCGCTGCGCAAGGAGCCGCACCGCCGCTATCTTTCGGTGGGACAATTCTCCGAAGACATACGCCGTTATCTCGAAGGCCATCCCGTGATGGCGCGTCTTGACACACCCGGCTACCGCATCGCCAAGTTTGTCCGCCGCCACCCCGAGAGTATCGGAGCTGCAGTACTGATGGGAACCTCGCTGTTGACGGTGGCCGCGATTTCCGAACGCTCCGCCCGCCTCGCCGTCTCCGCGCGGCAGACGGCCGAGCGCACGCTGCAACAGACCCGTCATGAATTGATCGCCGCCTACACGCGCGCTCAGCGACGCCAAGGCCGCCTACGCCACCGCTCAACTCGAATTCCACACCACCCCCGGCGCCCCGGAAGCCCGCATGGACTTGGCCGAGACCTCGCGCGTTCTCGGCGATGCTGCCGAGGCCAGCGGGAACCATCGGGAAGCCATCAAGTTTTATCGCGACGCCCTAACGCAATGTGAAGCCCTGGCGCTCATCAACTCCAAAGACGCCGGAGCCCAACGCGATGTGATGGTAGTTGCCAACGCCCTAGGCGCGGCTCAACTAAACCAGGGTGATCTCGCCGGCGCGACCTCCAGCTACACTCGAGCCTTGCAGGTCACCGAGGGTCTGGCCGCACTCGAAGGCTCACAATTAACACCAGCCACTCTGGCTGAGGTAGCCGCCGCCAATCGTCGTGTAGGAGAACTTTTGTTGCGTAGCGGCGCGAAGGACGCCGCCGCCGAAAAACTGCGGAAGGCCCTTGAAAATCTACCAGCAGCTAAGCACATCCGAACCGAACCCCGCGGTCGCCGAACTCACCCGCCAGCTCGCGAACTAGAATCCGACGGAGCCGGCCTAGGTTCTGGGTAAACCCGGCCGGCCCACCAGGCGTTCCTGCCACCTGTTCCTCCGAACGTCGGTCACTAGAATCCGCGCGTTCGGTTGAGGAACCGGATCACTCTTTGCCGAATTTTCTTTGCAATTGCTGGAGGACGCCCAAAGCCCGCCCAGAATCAATCGCTTCACTGGCCTTCGCCACGGCTTCGCGCGGCGTCAACGCCAGCCCGGAAGCCAGCAGTCCTACCGCCGCGTTCACCACCACAATGTCCCGCCGCGGGCCTTTCATGCCGCCCAAAATCTCCCGCGTGATCCGCGCATTTTCGGCCGCGTCGCCACCTGCCAGCGCGTCGAGCGAAGCCCGCGGCACGCCGAAATCCTCCGGCATCCATACGCTTTTCTCCACCCGCCCGCTCCAGACTTCGTAGACGTCGGTAGAACCAGCAGTACTCACCTCGTCCAATCCGCCGCCGTGACACCACGTAGGAATGTCCCGTGCCCAACTCCGCCAGCGCCTGCGCCATCACCGTCGCGAACCCAGCCGATGGCGCTCCGATCACCTGCGTCTGCGCCCGCGCCGGATTCGCCAGCGGACCCAGTAAATTAAACACCGTGCGCATCTTCAATTCGCGCCGCACGCCCTGCACGTTCTTCATGGCCGGATGCAAATGCGGCGCGAACAAAAATCCCAACCCGATCTCGCGCACCGCCCCAGCCGCATCCTCCGGCGTCATCGCGATGCGCACGCCCAACGCTTCGAGCACGTCCGCGCTGCCCACTTTTCCTGAGATCGCCCGGTTCCCATGCTTGGCCACCTTCGCGCCCGCGCCCGCCAACACCATCGCCGCGACGGTCGAAATGTTAAATGTCCCCGCCCCATCGCCGCCCGTGCCGACGATATCGATCACGTCCGCGCCCGGCATCGACCACAACCATGTGCTCGCGCATGGCCCGAGCGAACCCCGCCAGCTCCGTCGCCGTCTCGCCCTTCACATGCAATGCGACCAGAAACGCGCCCGACCACAGCGTCGCCGCGCCCGCCTTCGAGCAGCAGCGTCATGGCCGCGTGAGCTTCTGCTGAAGTAAGGTCCGCCCCCGCGGCAACGCGGTGCAGAAAAGGAGCAAGTGGCATCGGATCTTCTATCATCGCGCACTCCTGTTCGTGGGAGAATAAAGCCAGGCGGAGCACGCAGCGACACACTAATAGTGGTGACCAACCAACAGTTCTATCTCGCGATCGGCATCCCGATGCTGTTCAACGCCGCGTTGATCGGTATTGTTGCGGCTCTTTTCACCGCGCACGTGAATGCCCGCTTCGACGCCATCGACCGCCGCTTCGACGACATGCGCGACCTGTGGCGCGCCGAACTCCGCCGCGTCGAAGAAGTCATCGACGCGCGCCTGCGCCATCTGGAAGAACGCCGCTAACACGGCATCCCGCCCCTACTGGATTTCAAATTCGACTTTGACAGTTGTAACATAAGCGTGGGAATCGCCCCGGGCAAGCAATAGGAGGGGACGACGAAACACTACTATCGTTTTTCTGTTCGCCGCTGGGTGTTTTGGACCTTCGTCGCCGGCGTGACCATCGGCGTTTATGTACTCGCCAACCTTGCCGCGTGGGAACGCATGACTCCCATTCATCTGCAAATCGCACTCGTGGTCGGTGCCATGTTCTGGCTGCTGTTCGCCTTCGTCGCCTGGACCGCCGACGGAGTGGAGGTGAGTCCCCGGGAAATATTGGTTGGGCGCGCCCTCTCCTCTCAGCGCACGCACGCGGTCTGGGAGGATCGTGCGCGCCTCGAAGCGATTCGCGCGCGTGCGGCCGAGCATACCGGCGAATCTCATTTCGCCAGCTAGCCGCGCACCTTCTTCACCGCGAAAACCATTCCCGTCCAGACCCCGTCTAGCGAACAGATCTTGTAATCCACCAGTCCCATCGCCAGCGCCGCCTCGCGCACGAAATTCCCGTTGAGCCCATCGCGCCGCCCCTTCTGCCATACGATCCATAACCGGCTCCTGGCAGCCAACAGCCGCCGCGACGCCAGCGCCGCTTCATACTCGCCAGGATCGTGCACGAACCACACCGTTACCGGACACACGCGTCGCGAGTCTTCTTCCAGCACCACGCCCTCCGGCAACACCCCGAGCACTTTCAAATGATCCGCTGGCGGATCGATCAGCCCCACCACCGACCCCTCGCGAATCCCCATCTTCTGCGCCGCCGTCCGTCCCGGCGCAGTCTCCATCATCTGCTTCGGAACAACCGGATCCCTCGGCGGCCGCGCGATGGCCTTTTTCAAAGCCGCACCAACGCCTGCCACAGATGAATACACCGCATCCGGAATCTGCTTCTTGATCGCCGCGACTTTCTCCGCCTCGCCGCCCACAAACACCAGCGGAAGATGCCGCGTGCTCTTCGATCCGCGCACCCAAGCGCCAACGTACTTGCCATGCGAAGGCAGCCGCGACAAATCCACTACCACCGCCACCACACCCGACTCCTTCAGCTCCCGCACCGACGGCGACTGTGTCTCCGCGTTATGCACCGCCTCAAACCCCGCCGCCCGCAGTTTCGCGATCAGCGTCCCCGCCTCCGTCGATTTCCAATGAAACAATCGCACCCGCTGCATCGCTCTCATTCTCCACCCATGTGCGCTATATTAGAAGTTCCCGTTTCCAGAATCCACATGAAGATCCATGAATATCAGGCCAAAGCCCTGCTTGCGCGCTACGGCGTGCCCGTGCCGCGCGGCGAAGTCGCGCACACTGTAATCGAAGCCGAAGCCGCCGCCCAGAAACTCGGAGGCACCGTCGTCGTCAAAGCCCAGATCCACGCCGGGGGACGCGGCAAAGGCGGAGGCGTCAAGGTCGTCAAGAATCACGAGGAAGCCCGCGCCGCCGCCGAAAAGATTCTAGGCATGACGCTAGTCACCCACCAGACCGGCCCTGAGGGAAGAATCGTGCAGCGCCTGCTCATCGAAGAAGGACTCCCCATCGAGCGCGAACTCTACCTGGGCATCGTCCTCGACCGCGCCACCGGCAAAAACACCTTCATGGCCTCGGCCGACGGCGGAGTCGAAATCGAAGAGGTAGCCGCCAAAACCCCTGAGCGCATCTTAAAAGAAACCATCGAGCCCGGCATCGGGCTCCAGCCCTTCCAAGCGCGCAAACTAGCCTTCGGCATCGGCATCCCTGGCCCGATGGCGAACGCCGCCGCGAACGCCATGATGGCTCTGGCCCGCGCCGCCGAATCGCTCGACGCCTCGCTAGCCGAAATCAACCCCTTCATCCTGACGAAAGATGGCAAAGTCTACGCGCTTGACGCCAAGGTTACCATCGACGATAATGCCCTCTTCCGCCACAAGGATCTGCTGGAACTCCGCGACCTCAACGAAGAAGATCCCCTTGAAGTAGAAGCTTCGAAGTTCGGCCTTAACTATATCAAATTAGACGGCACAGTCGCCTGTATGGTCAATGGTGCCGGCCTAGCCATGGCCACCATGGACATCATCAAGTACGCCGGCGGTAGCCCCGCCAACTTCCTCGATGTCGGTGGCGGAGCTAACGCCGACCAGATTCGCAACGCCTTCCGCATACTCTTGTCGGACAAGGCTGTAAAGGCTGTCTTTATCAATATTTTCGGCGGGATTTTGCGATGCGATACTTTAGCCACGGGCGTGGTTACCGCCGCGCGCGAACTAAAAGTGACTCACCCCATCGTGGTCCGCATGGAAGGCACCAACGTGGAATTGGGCCGCCAGATTTTGAAGGACTCCGGCCTGAACTTCACCATTGCCGAAAACATGCTGGACGGCGCCAAGAAAGTAGTGAGGTTAGCTGCATGAGCGTCCTAGTCAACAGCAACACCCGCCTGCTGGTCCAAGGATTCACCGGCAAAGAAGGCACCTTCCATGCCCAACAAGCCATCGCCTACGGTACCAACGTAGTCGGCGGGATCACCCCCGGTAAAGGCGGCCAAAAGCATCTCGACCGCCCCGTATTCGACACCGTGGCCGAAGCCGTCAAAGCCACCGGCGCCAACGCCTCGGTCATCTTCGTCCCCCCGCCCTTCGCCGCCGACGCCATCATGGAAGCCGCCGACGCCGGCATCGCGCTGGTCGTCTGCATCACCGAAGGCATCCCCGCCAACGACATGATCAAGGCCTGGGAATATCTGAAGTCGCACCCCAAAACCCGCCTGATCGGACCCAACTGCCCCGGCATCATCACCCCCGGCCAGTGCAAGATCGGCATCATGCCCGGCCATATTCATCTAGCCGGCCACGTAGGCGTAGTCTCCCGCTCCGGAACGCTCACTTATGAAGCCGTAGGCCAGCTCACGAATCTGAAGATCGGCCAATCCACCTGCATCGGCATCGGCGGCGATCCCATCATCGGGACCACCCACACCGACGCCATCAAGCTCTTCAACGAAGACCCCGACACCCACGTGATCGTGATGATCGGCGAAATCGGCGGCAACGCCGAAGAGCAAGCCGCCGCCTACATCAAGCAGCACGTGAAGAAGCCGGTGATCGGTTTCATCGCCGGACAGACCGCGCCTCCCGGCCGCCGCATGGGCCACGCCGGAGCCATCATCTCCGGAGGCAGCGGCAAAGCCGAAGACAAAATGGCCGCCATGACCGCCGCCGGCATCATCGTCTGCCAGACGCCCGCCGAAATCGGGGAAAAAGTAAAAAAAGAGGGACGGAGCCTCATTTTGTGAAGCTAAATCTCTTGTCTGCCATAACTTGCGAGCCGAAAATCAAGCTCCGTCCCTAATTTTTATTTCGTAAGGAATCCAAAATGGAACGCACATTCGCCATCATCAAACCCGACGCAGTCTCCGCCAACCAGTCCGGCCAGATCCTCGCCATCATCCAGAAGGCCGGCTTCCGCATCGTCGGCATGAAGCAAAAACGCCTCAGCCAAATCGAAGCCGAAAACTTCTACGGCGTCCACCGCGAGCGCCCCTTCTATGCCTCGCTCGTCAAGTTCATGACCGAAGGCCCGGTCGTGGTCCTGGCGCTCGAATCCGAAGACGCCATCAAAAAATGGCGCGACACCATGGGCGCTACCAACCCCGCCAACGCCGCAGAAGGCACCATCCGCAAGCAATTCGCAACCTCCATCGAGCGCAATTGCGTCCACGGCTCCGACGCCCCCGAAACCGCCGCCGTTGAAATCCCCTTCTTCTTCGCCTCCTCCGAACTGCTGTAGGACGCAATATAATCGTGTTCAGTGGACACGGTTGTAGAAGCCTTGATCCTCGATCTTCTCGAGTGGGTCGCAAAGCAGGAGCGCACTTACGAAGAGGTCACAGATGCCTGGCGCACCTCCTGCCCGAAACTTCCGGTTTGGGAAGACGCGAATGATCGCGGACTTCTTAAAACGCAGGAGATCAACGGCCGCTTGGTCGTCCGGTTTACTCCGCAGGGTCTCGATCTTTTGAAGGTACGCCAGCCATTAACCTAAACCCTAAAGGTTTGTGTTAGATAGGTCGATAACAAGCAGTGAGAAGGTAATGTCGACCCGTCCCAGCGCTACAGGTTTGTCTCCGCTACGGATGACCGGAGCCCTCTGCGGCGCGCTCGCCATCTTGCTTGGGTCGCGCGGTGCTGCTCGGATGGGCCGTCCACTCGCCTTTTCTGATTCAAGTAGCGCCCAACCTGGCTCCCATGCAGCGCAACACGGCGCTGAACTTTATCCTGAGCGGGATCGCCCTGCTCGGCATCGTCATCGGCAAGCCGCGACTCACAATCCTTGGCTCCGCGATCACGTTTGCTCTTTCCGTGGGTTCCATCCTCGAGTATCTGTTTCATGCAAGTTTCGGGATCGACGAACTTCTCGGCGTTGCCTTTATCACCACGCAAACTCCGGAACCCGGTCGCATGTCGCCGACCACGGCTCTGTGCTTCACTATCTTTGCCGCGGTGACGATGCTGTCCCAAACCAGCTTGATCGCCAAGAAATCCCCGTTCCTGGGCGTCATCGGGTTGCTGCTGGCCGCAGTGGGCGCATCGTGCAGCATCAGCAGTCTTTCGGGAACGAATGATGCTTTTTCCTTGGGCGATCTAAACCGGGTTGCGCTGCACACCGGAATCGGCTTCATCCTGCTCGGAATCGGTGTCGCTGCCGTCGGCCCTTGACATGACTCAACTGAGCCTTCGCGAGCCTGTATGGGTGTCCATCGGCGCCGGCCTTTTTGTCGCAACTTTCAGGATCGGGCTGTGGCAGGCTTTCTCGGAAAAGAACCAGAACAAGGGCGATCTGTTAACCAACCTGACGTTATTGGGCGGACTCTTGAGCGCGGTCCTCTGCGGCGTGCTCATTCACCTGGCGTGGAAGGCGCATTTACAGCGCGAAGCCCTGCGTGCCGTGAATCGAAGACTGGAGCAGGAAATCGTGGAGCGCAAGCAAGCGGAAGCGGCAGCGCAGGCGGCAAATCAAGCCAAGAGCACGTTTCTGGCAAACATGAGCCACGAAATCCGTACGCCCATGAACGGCATTCTCGGGATGGTCTCACTCACGCTCGACACCACGCTCGATGCCGAACAGCGTGATTGTCTCGAAACGGCCAAGGCCTCGGGCGAAGGGCTTACTGAAGTTGATCAACCAGATTCTGGATTTCTCGAAGATTGAAGCCGGAAAGCTGGATCTCGAAACCGTCACCTTCAGCCTCCGCGAAAGCCTGGCGCAGACGGTAAAGACCCTGAAGCGCTCCGCGCAAGAGAAGGGTTTGGATCTCCATTGGCAGGTGGATCCGCAAGTTGCCGATCTAGTCTCGAGCGATCCGGCGCGCCTGCGCCAGAGTCATCGTAAACCTGGTTGGGAACGCCATCAAATTCACAGACTCCGGCGGCGTGACGCTGTCGGTTCACAAAGAATCTCAAGACGGCGAATGGATGATCGCCCGTTTCTCCGTCAAGGACACCGGCATCGGCATCCCGCCGGAAAAGCAAAAGGAAATCTTCTCTTCGTTCACCCAAGCCGATAACTCCATGACGCGCAAGTATGGCGGAACCGGCCTGGGACTAACCATCTCCCGCCGCTTAGTCGAACTGCTGGGCGGCCGAATCTGGGTGGAAAGCGTACCCGGCGCCGGCAGTGCATTTCACTTCACCGCCCGCCTCCGCATAGCCGCGGAATCCAAGCCATGCTGACGAACACGCGCCGCAGTCCACTTTGTCCTTGGCCAGTTGACACTTTAGGTGTACAAAGATCGTACGGACTCGAAGCGAGTCCACAGCTAAGGAATACGAGCCGCCTGGATGTCGAGCTACAAGTTTATTGACGATCCTCTAGGGACGCTATCTGTTCGAAGTAGAAAACGTTCCGGCCTCTGAGCTGTGAGGAAGAGATCTCGTTGTATTCAGCATCTCCGAGCCCGTGATCAACAGGCGGAATCCTCCGGTCAACGTCTCGTCGAAGCGAACTTACACTTAGTTGTGTCAATCGCCGAACGATACCGGAACCACAGCCCTTTACCTCTTGGATTTGGTCCAGCATGGGAATGACGGCTTGCTGGAAGCGCTCCGGACCTTCGCTCGTACCTCGGAGAATACCTTCGCAGCGCATGCCGCTCCCTATATCGAACACGCAATCTCAGACAGCAATTGCCGCTCCGGGTGGCCCCGCCCAAGTCAAATATTATCCCGGCCAAATTCTCAGCGAAGAACCCGCCATCCCGCACTAGCATCCCTCCGCCATTTCGTGGGAACATCTTCTATAGCGCAATCTAAAGGAGTTAGAACATGCGAAGAGTGGATTCCCCTGGCGCCTTCCTAGCCGCAGCCGCCGTACTTGCCATCACTCCCGCCCCCTCGCCCAAACCGCCGGACCCGCCGCCTGGCAGAACGATCTCACTCCCATCACCGCCAAAGATTGGAACCGCGATCTGGCCGCGCACCTGCTCGAACGCGCCGGCTTCGGAGGCACGCCCGCTGAAATCGACGCCCTCGCGAAGCTGACCCCGCAGCAAGCCATCGCCCGCCTGGTTCGCTTACCAAGGCGCCGACGACAGCCACCTGCCGCCCTTCGACGAATCCGGTATCCACGACCCCGGCCTCGAACCTTTCCCGCCCAGCCGCCCCGCCGTCACCGACCTCGCGAAGAAGAACGGCGAAGCCCTCGGCATCAAGGTCAAGCCCACCGGCAACCGCCGCCTACAGCCCATCGTCGACGAATTTTTCTACTGGCTCCGCGCCAGCGTGCTCGAAACCAATCGCGTGGCTTATTGGTGGGCCAACCGCATGCTCACCAGCCCGCGCCCGCTCGAGGAAAAGATGGCGCTCTTCTGGCACGGCCATTACGCCGTCAACGAGCCCAAAGTCCGCGACTACCGCAAGCTCCTCGCCGAATTGCAGCTCTACGAAAAACACGGCACCGGCAATTTCCGTGACCTCATGGTCGCGATGGCCGAGGACCCCGGCATGCTCACCTTCCTCGACGCCGGCGTCAACGTCAAAGGCGCGCCCAACGAAAATTTCGCGCGCGAAATCATGGAAATGTTCACCATGGGCGTCGGCCACTACAGCGAAAAGGATATCCGCGAAGCCGCCCGCGCCTTCACCGGCTGGAATTACGTGGATCTGAAATTCGTAGTCAATAAAGACCAGCACGACGACGGCGTGAAGACCTTCCTAGGCAAGACCGGCAATTTCGATGGCGTCCAGATCATCGACATCATCATGCAGCAGCCGGCCACCGCCGATTACATCGCCGGCAAGCTCTACCGCTTCTTCGTCCGCCAGGACCTGTCACCGGAACTACAAAAGAAACTGGGCGCCGTTCTGCGCGACAACCATTACGAAATCGCCCCGCTGCTCGAAACCATGTTCCTGTCGCGCGATTTCTACAGCCCCGCATCCGTCGGCACGCAAATCAAGAGCCCGGTCGAGCTCGCCGTGTCCACCTACAAAAAACTGGGCCTCGACGCCATCCCCGGCGCGCCCGACTTCAACAATGCAACCGCAGCTTTAGGCCAGCGCCTCTTCTCGCCGCCCACGGTCGCCGGCTGGGCCGGCGGCCGCAGTTGGATCACCCCCGGCCTCTTGCTCGAGCGCGGCAACTTCGCGCGCGACGTCCTCTTCCCCGACATCAACTTCGTCGCGCCCGATCGCGTCGCCGCCAGCGAAGAAGTCCGCCGCGTGGCCGACCGCATCCGCCAAGGCATGGACGTCACCAAAGCCACCATCCCCGACTCGAAGACCGGCGAAATGGCCGAATCCAACATGGCCGCCGATCGCGACGAAGACTTCAACACCCGCTACGGCAGTTTCCGCGGCTCGCAGTTGGCGCTCGAACGCGTGAAGCCCATCCCGCGCGACACCGCGCAAGTGCACCTGGCCAAAATGGTGCTGGCCGAGAATCTCAAGAACACCACGCAGGTGGTCGACTACCTGATCGCCCGCTTCATGCGCGTTCCGCCCAGCGATGCCGTGCGCCATGAACTGGTGGCCTTCCTCGATCACGAACTAGGCACGTCCGACATCGCCGCCGCCAGCACCTATCTGGAAGAACCCCTGCGCCTGGTCTTGCACTTGATCATGAGCCAGCCCGAGTATCAATTAAGTTAAGAGGTAGAACCATGAAACTCAATCGTCGAGACGTTCTCCGCACCGGCATCACCGGCCTCAGCATGGCCGCCAGCACCGCCCTTCGCGTCGGAGTCTTCGGCCGCGCCGCCGCCGCCCTCGCAGCCGACGCCGAATCCAACGGCAAGATCCTGGTGGTCCTCGAACTCTCCGGCGGCAACGACGGCCTCAACACCCTGGTCCCCTACGGCGACGACGCCTACTACAAGCACCGCCCCAAAATCGGCCTCGCCAAGAAAAGTCGTCCGCCCCATCGACGACCACTTCGGTTTCAACCGCGGCATGGTCGGCTTCGAGCGTTTATACAAGGATGGCAAACTCGCCATCGTCCACGGCTGCGGTTACGACAACCCGTCGTTCTCGCATTTCTCGTCGATGGCCTACTGGCACACCGCCGCGCCCAACAGCGGCGAGCAATACGGCTGGGTCGGACCGCCTGGCCGACACCATCGCCCCCGAAGCGCCGCCGAACTTTCTAGTCAACATCGACTCGCACCAGTCGCTGGCAGTGCGCAGCCGCCGCCACGTCCCGGTAGTCTTCGACGATCCCAACAAATTCACCCGCGACAGCTTCTTCGACGAAACCGAAGTTTTGAAATCGGCTCCCGACGCCGGCAAAGTCGAGCAACCCCTCGCGCCAGTTTCTCCTCGACACCGCACGTAGCGCCAAAGACGCCTCGACGCTAGTGCAGGAAGCCTGGGCGAAATATCATTCGCCTGTCGACTACGGAATCGTAGGCCTCGATCTCCCCAAAGTAGCCGCGCTAATCGAAGCCGGCATGCCCACGCGCCTCTACTACACCGCGTACCGCAACAACGCCTTCGACACCCACGTGTTCCAGAACGACGTCCACCAGCGCCTGCTCACCTACGCGTCCGACGCCCTGGCCGCATTCATGCAAGACCTGAAACGCATCGGCCGCGCCGACGACGTAGTCGTCATGGCGTTCTCCGAATTCGGCCGCCGCGTCCCCGAAAACGTCAGCCTGGGCACGGACCACGGCTCCGCCAACCTGATGTTCGTAGCCGGCAATAAAGTGAAGGGCGGCCAGTACGGCAACCCCCCCAGCCTGACCAAAGCTAGACGAAGGCGACAACCTGATCCACACCACCGATTTCCGCCGCGTCTACGCAACGATGATCTGCCGGATGGCTAGGCCACCGCGACACCACCGAACTCCTCAACGGCGACTTCCAGCCGTTTCCGATGTTCGGATAGTTAGTTCGGCTAATCACTTCTTTGGCGGATACTTTTCGATCGCTTTACGGACCATCGCGTCCAACTTGCCCTCGATCTTCCCGCCGTCGCTTTTTTCCTCGCTAGCAATCCCGCGCCACACCAGCGATCGCGTACTCGGATCGCGCAAATCAATCACCAGCGTCCCTTCCGTATAGGGCACCCGCACCACCCGCGTCCCCCATCCCGCGCCACCCCGCCGGATACGACTCCAACTCCGCCTTCCGCGCCGACCCAAACGGTACCGCACATTCAGATCCGCCTTCCCAGTAGCAACCTCCAGCCCCCGAGCCGACAAATCCCGCACGATATCATTCTCGATCTGCTTCTTGACCAATTCGCTATTCAACGCCGGATTCCTGCTATTCAACTGCCCGTCGCGAATCGCAAAAGTTTTGTACCTCGCGAAATCCGCCGCCTGATCGAATTCGATTGTGACCTTTTGCCCGGACACCGCCGCGGCCCACAAACTAAAAACTAGAGTTTTCCCCATGCTGACGTTCAGCGTCCGCCTGCCGGCGCCGGAGGATTGATCACCGCCCCGTCCCAATGCTCCACCAGCTTGCCGTCCTTCACGCGAAAACTGTCAAACGTGAACACTTCATAGAACTTGCCCGGCTCCGCCGTAGGATCCTGACGATAGTTCTTATGAATGGTGGTCACGATATCGCATTCTGCCGTCACCACTTCCAACTGATTCCCCACAGGCGGCGTCGGTCCCGTAGCCGGCCCGCGTCCTCCCCGCCCCCCTTGATTCAGGAAGGTAGTCTTGAACTCTTCGTAATCCGTGACCTTATTGTCCTCGGCGCGTTTCTTGAACGCGGGATTATGCTGCTTATAACTAGGATCCGCGAGCGCCACCCGGTCGGCACCCGTTGAACTAAAAAACGCCATCGCCACTTTCTTATTCGCCTCGAGTTGCGCCGGAGTCGCCGTGCACCCCGGCGTCGGATTCGCCTGTTGCGCGAGCAGCGGCAGCGCAAGCGCCATAACGGCCAACCAATATTCTGTATCCTCATAGATGTCCTCTCTATTCGAACTGCTTTCGACCCACGCCCATCATGTCCGGAATATCCAGCTTAGGATTAAACCCGACTTCGAAATAACCGATCATCATCTCTTCCCAACTCTGATCCCCCCAGCGGACTTCTTTTTGAGGGTCAGGATTGAACTTGTTATTCGGCGAATTATCGAAGCCCGCCGATACTTCGAGCCGCGTACCCTTCGGCAGCAGCTTCGGCCGGTCGAGAACAAACTCCAGTTGCCAGTTGAAACTGTACTGCGGCACACGCAGCAGAATCTCCTTCTCGCCCGTCGGATAAACCGCGCGGAACTCCATCCACTTGCCGCGCAAATGCATATGCGGCTTCAGCGAAACCAGCTCGGTATCGGACTGCAATACCGTCGACGCCTCCACCCGGTAATCGTCCGCTCCCGGAGGAATCGCAAAGGTAGTGTTGGCCGCCAGAATCCGCGCGACACGTTTCTCCGGAGCCTGTTTCGCAAACACGAATCCGATCTTCGACCTGTCTGTCCCTGCCGTTCCGTTTGACGTGTAGTGCATCTGGAAAACGATGTCGGACCCCGCCGGAATCAACTTCGCTTGCGTCGAATTCAACACTACCGTCTGTTTGCCCGGCGTGAACCCCGCCACGTTTTCATCCAGCAGCGGAGCGCCCGCCGACGAGCTGAACTTCTGTTCGTCCGGCACAAACGGCACGCCCACCGGATACTTACGCAGCCACGGTGAGTCTTTCCGCCGAATATAAACATTCGCGTGATGCACCACCGCACGATTGCCGGGCCGCACTTCCATCTCCTGCACCCAGCGGTCTTCTGTGAAGCCCGTCGGAACGATCATGTAGGTGTATTCGACCGTCCCCTTAGCGGGCACCGCCACGTCCGTGGGCATTTCGACCACCAGATCCGGTTGCGGAATGTTCCAACCTTCCATCCATTTCACCGGCGCAGGACGGTCCTTCGCATCGCCCTCCGGTGCGCCTTGATCCGCCCACGCCGCCAGCGTACTCATCTCTGCCTGGCTCAAACTGCGGTCGTTCGAAAAGTGCCCGTACTGCGGATCGGCAAACCACGGCGGCATCTTCTTGCTCAGCACCGCCGCCTTGATGGCCTTGGCCCACGGCCGCGTGCCTTCATAGGTCAGCAGCGCCATCGGACCGATCTCCCCCGGCCGATGGCACGTCTGGCAATTCTTCTGCAACACCGGCAGGACGTCTTTATTAAAAGTGACCGCCGGCGTCGAAACATCCGCCGCCATCGCAACTGTCCCCAGCGCCAAAATCGCCAAAGTAAAAGCGCCGCATCAGCCACACCTCCATTGGGATCGAGAGTATCACGATTTTCGCGCTGCGAAAAGTTCATGCCGCCACGCGCCCTAATGTCAAACCGTCGTTTTATTCCGGCGCGCGCGCCATGCGAGCGCCAGCAGCAGCGACGCGTCAGCAGTGCGAACGGCGTGCCCAGCAGCACCGCCGCGTGCACGTCCACCGGACCCTTCATCATGCCCGCGATGCCCAGCATCAGCACCACGCCGCCCGCCGCGCCCGGAATCACTTTGCAGGGCCAAATGAACTCCGCATAGATGCCGCACAAACCCGCCGCCACCAGCAGCATGTCGCGCATATATTCAGCTTACCGTTACTCTTAAGAGGAGTGTCGTACAATCGCATCCTGGTCCGCGCCACCAACTGGCTGGGCGACGCCGTTATGTCCTTGCCCGCCCTGCGCGCACTGCGCCAGCGCTTTCCCAACGCCGAAATTGCTATCCTGGCGAAACCTTGGGTTGCCGATCTGTATCATCGCGAGCCATTCTGTGACCGCATGATTCCCTACACTCCCAAAACCTTCCGCGAAAAGTGGGCCGCCGGACGCGCGCTCGCCGCGTGAACACTTCGACTGCGCGATTCTCTTGCAGAACGCCTTCGAAGCCGCCGCGGTCGCGTATGCTCGCCGGCATTCCCGAACGCATCGGCTATTCGCGCGACGGCCGCGGCCTGCTGCTCACACGCGCCATCGCTGTGCCGCGCCGCGGCGAAATTCCGCGCCATGAGCGCTTCTACTATTTGGAACTTCTGCACCGCGCCGGCATCCTCGACACGTTGCCCGAGAACGACCGCATCCGCCTCGACGGCGCCCCGGAAGCGCGCGCCGCTGGCGTTGCGCGATTTCACGAACTCGGCATGGGAGACATCGTGGTCGGCATGAGTCCCGGCGCGGCCTACGGCACCGCCAAACGCTGGTTGCCGGAGCGTTTCGCCGAAGCCGCCACCAGTGTCGCGACGCAAGTTGGGCGCATCGGTAGCCATCTTCGGATCGAAAGACGAACGTGAATTGTGCAGCACCATCGCCGCCGCCATCCCAGTTCCGGTCCACAACTTCGCCGGCGAAACCACGCTGGCGGAATACATCGATTTAGCCGCCGCCTGCCGCGTGTACCTGACCAACGATTCCGGCGGCATGCACGTAGCCTCGGCGTTGGGCGTTCCGACCGTCGCCATTTTCGGCGCCACCGACGATGTGGGCACCGGCCCCACCGGTCCCCTGGCGCGCGTGATCCGCGAACCCGTCGATTGCAGCCCCTGCCTAAAGCGCGAATGCCCCATCGACCACCGCTGCATGACCCGCGTCAGCGCCGCCCGCGTAGCCACCGCCGCCCTAGACTTAATAAATAGGGACGGAGCCTGATTATTGTTCCAAAGCGGTACCCGAATGAGAACAGTAGCCTCAATCTCCAGCACGAGCCTGCAATCAATAGGATAGGCGCAAGGGTTATCGAATGTACGCCCGATTCCGCACCCCATCCCGTTTTGGGGCAATAAAGAGGCTCCGTCCCTCTTTTTCGTGCTGAAATAGAACCTTGGACACTCGAACGAAGATCATCGATGCGGCCCACGCCGCCCGCATCGCCCAAGCTGGCGCCACCGTCGTCAGCGGCTTATTTCGACCCCATGATCGCCTCTCACGCCGAGCGCCTCACCGCTTGAAACGCGAAGGCACGCCCCTGCTCGTACTGGTCGCCACGCCGACCGACGCGATCCTCCCCGCCCTCGCCCGCGCCCAACTGGTCGCCGGATTGTCCGTGGTCGATTACGTCTGCGACGCCCCCGACGGCATCGCCCCGCAAATCCATCTCGAAGAGGAACACGCCGAGCTACTCACGCAGTTGATCGAGCACGTACACGCCCGGCAACGGGCCGCGTCCTGAACTCGATGCCGGAATTCCGCATTTTGATCGTCCGCCTCAGTTCCATGGGCGACGTGATCCATACCCTGCCCGCCGCCGCCAGTCTCAAGCACAGCATCCCCGACAGCCGCGTGACGTGGTTGATCCGCCCGCGCTGGGCCCCGCTGCTCGAAGGCAATCCGTACATTGACGAAATCATTCCGGTGGAGCGATCGCTGGCAGCCTCCTTCACCGAAGCCCGCCGCCTCCGCGCCCGCCATTTCGATCTCGCCGTCGATTTTCAAGGGCTCATCCAATCCGCCGCGCTAGCCGCCGTCGTCAAGCCCAAGCGCCTCGCCGGCTTCGACCGCAAGCGCGTCCGCGAACGCCCCGCAGCCCTGTTCTATTCCACCGAAATCGAAACCCGCGCCGAGCACGCCATCGAGCGTAACCTGGAACTCGCCGCCGGCGCCGGCGCGACGCAACTCCTGCGCACGTTCCCCTTGCCCGCAGGCCAGCCCGAAGGCTCGCTGCCCACCGGAAAATTTGTGCTCACCAGTCCCCTCGCCGGATGGGGCGCCAAGCAGTGGCCGCTCGGAACATTGGTCGCAACTCGCCGCCCTGCTCGATCTGCCCCTGGTGGTCAACGGACCGCCCGACGCCGCGCCCGCTGCTCGAAAAAATCCGCGGCGCACACGTGCATCTCTCCGGACTCGCCGGCCTCATCGACGCCACCCGCCGCGCCCATGCCGTGATCGGCGTCGATAGCGGACCCCTCCACCTTGCCGCCGCACTCGCGAAACCCGGCGTCGCCATTTTCGGGCCCACCAACCCTGCGCGCCATGGCCCCTACGGCGGCACCATGCGTACTCTGCGCATTCCCGATGCGATCGATGATTACTCCCGCGGCGCCACGCCGCATGCCAGCATGCTGGCGATCTCGCCGCGCATGGTGGCCAACGCACTCGCCGAAGTTCTCGCCAGCGTAGGTTGCCCGGCATGACTTTCTCGAAACCCTACGCCGACGCCGTCGCCAAGTTGCGCGTCCCCTGCGGATTCGTGTTAGTCGCAGCGTTCCTGTGGCTCTCCGCGCCCACGCTAACGTCGCTGGCCGCGGGACTCCCCGTCGCCCTTCTAGGCTTAGCGCTGCGCGCCTGGGCCGCCGGACATCTCCAAAAAGACAGCACGCTCATCGATAGCGGACCTTACGCCTGGGTGCGCAATCCGCTCTATCTCGGCACGCTCGCCGCCGCCGCCGGATTCGCCATCGCCGCGCGCCGCTGGGAACTCGCAGTCCTATTCGCCACCGTATTCCTGTTGATTTATCTGCCGGTAGTAGCTCTCGAAGAACAGCACCTGGCGCGCCTGTTCCCCGGCTACTCCGCCTACACCCAACGCGTCCCGCAGTTGTTGCCGCGCCCGCCGCGCGAAAAACCATCCAAACATTTCCGCTGGAGTTTGTATCGCTATAACCGCGAATACCAAGCGGCTTTGGGTTTTCTGGCGGCGGTCGCGCTGCTGCTGTGGAAGGCTCTTCGTTAGCTACTGCCCGATTTCGACCGACGCCCGCAGATCCTGCCAATCCGGCACATTCACTGGCCGCGTCTGCGGGATCGATGGCGCTGGTCATGTCCTTCGATTGGAACGGCCCCAAGTTCGGCGCCGCAAACTGGAACTTGCACAACGCCGGCTGCCCCGCCTTGGCATCGGCCGCGTACAGCGTCACGTTCACATTCACGCCCGTGAAGCGCGACAGGCGAATGGTTCACCACCAGATATTGGATCTCCGGTTTCTTCGCGGGATCGATTTGAATGCGGAACCCGGTTACCTCGATGGTTGGCGAGCGATGCCGGCGCTGCGCTTGCCGTGCGCCCGGCCGGGGCGGGCGCAGCCGCTTCCGCCACCGCCACCTGCTTGCCTTCGGCAGCCGGCCGCACAAACGACATCACGCTGGTAAACCCCGCCCCAGCAGTGTACCGATAATCAAGGCGCTCGCCATCCATCCCGGGATCAGACGCTTTTTCAGGCGCAGCAAACCCGGCGGGATGGCGCTGAGCTCGCGGTCTCCGAACTTCACTAGCCGGCGCGTCAGCATCGGGCCCGGAAGCGTAGTGCGAGGCGCGCACTCCCGCTTCAAAACCTGCGTTTCCGGAAGAGACGGTTGCAATGGCCTGCCCGCCAGTGGTGAATAATTACCCAAGCGGCGCCAGCGGCGGCGCCAGATCCAGTGCGTGTCGGCCGGCACCGCATGCGACGGCGTCGCGGGCAACGCCAACAGCTTCGCTCCCAATGGCGCGCGAAGCGCGCGGCGCATAGGACTTGAGCGGCATCGCGTCGGCGTAGTCAGCAGCGGCGGTTCGAAAGCCGCCCGCACTCGCTGCAGCGGCGTCAGCGGAGCATTCGCCTTAGTCCCCGCCGGCCGCAGTTCCGCAATAAAAGCGCGAAGTGACGCGGGGACTCTCGGGCACCGCCCCCATCGGCATCGGCAGCGTCTCGCGCGAAGGCGGCGGCTCCGGCTCCATCGAATCGAGCATCGCGGAAAAATGATCCAGCGGATGGCGTCCCCCGTCGGGCGCGCCGAATTGCGGCAGTGCGTCGAGCGGTTCCGCGTCTGCGACACGCTTGGAATTCTGCGCTGCCTGGCGGTGAACCGTGCCTCGACGCGGGCAGCGAGCTGCGGGTGGCGCTGTCGCTGCCAGCGTGCTGCGGCAGGCGGACCGAGTCCGCTCCTTCGAGTCGCGCTTGCGGGCGAGATGCTGACGGGTTCTACGGCGATTTCCGCGGCGTGCGGCGCCGGGTCTAGTGCGCGCGCGGGCGCTTCCACTTCACCCGCGAGCGCATTTTCCACTGTGGCTGCTGCCGGATCGCAAACCGGGCACTCCCGTACCGTGGGAGCGATTTCCCGGCCACACTCCGGGCAGATCCAATGGAACATGCCTCTAATTTACACGCATCTTCTATTTATGCCCTTCAGGCACTCACCCTACACGGCGATACCTAGGAACCTTACAGGGGCTAAGATTCCGTCTCAGGGAAACCCTCAGGAAATCCTGCGCCGCCGCCAGTACCAGCGCGCCGCCAGTACCAGCAACGCCAGCGCCAATCACTAAGACCGAGGTGTATAGCAAATAGCGGTTGACCAGCTCTGCCACCGGCGCCAGCTGCTCCCCAATGAAATAACCCAGCGTAAGAAACACCGCCACCCAGGTGGCCGCACCCGACCACGCGAACAGGGCAAAAGCGTGGAACTCCAGTTTCGACGCGCCCGCGATGATGGCCGTAAAATGCCGTACGCCGGCTATGTAATATCCTCCAAATAACGCCCAATGGCCGCTGTGTTCGAACCACCCATGGACCCGCGCCAGCTTTCGGTCATTTACGTGTAAATACTTACCGAAGCGGTGCACCGCGCCGAGCCCCGCCGTCCGCCCGATAAAATAACTGACCGTGATCCCGCAGCAGCTCCCCGCCAGCGCCGCGAAGTAGGTTTCAAGCGGGTTCATCTTCCCCTTGAAGATCAGATACCCGCAGAAAACCAGCAGCGTTTCATCCGGAATCGGCAGTCCAACAATGCCGAAGATCAGGAGTCCGAACAACGCCCCGTAGCCGTACGTCGCGACCCACCCAAAGACCGCCTCCATCTGCTCCACGATAGCGCAGAGCTACCCGGGGCCCAACTCTTTCTGGTGCGGCCGGCACCACGCGCGGCGTAGCGGCCGTCGCCGGCGGCCGCAGGAATTCCAAGAACCTCCGCTTGGCAGGATCCGTTTTCACCACCGGCTGGTCCATTAACTGCGCCGCAAACTCCGTAAAACTTTTCCCCAGCTCGGAATCGGGCTCCAGCAGCTTGCCGCCTTCAACCGCCCGATTCACGGCCTGATAATCGTTCGCGAACACCCGCACTACCGGCACCCCCAGCAAATCCTCCACTTGATCTTTGGAAAACAATGGATGCTTGGGCATACGGTTGAGCACCACACCGATCCGTGCGCTCAAGCCTTGCTCCTTTAGAAACATCATTTTTTCGCGAGCCAGATGCAGCGACGGAATCTCGCCGGTGCAGACCAGCAGATGCGCTTGGATTCCTGCATCAATTCAAGCGAATACTTCTCCAGATTTCCCGACAGATCGAAGCACAACGCCTGATACGTGCGGCGCATGAAGGCCATCAGTTTACCGATCTGCGAGACGTCCATCACGGTAACTCGGATTTAAGCGGCCGGCATGCAGCACATCCATCCCCTGGATCGTAGTCACCAACTGCGGCCACAGGTTTTCATCCAGATCGGTGGCGCGTTCGAGCGCGTCCGGCACCGAAAACTCGTTGGTCAGCTTCAGCATGAAACGCAGCATGCCCGAACTCAAATCGAAATCCGCCAGCAGCACGTGCGTATTCGGCCGCCGCGCCAGCGCCGCGCTGACATTCGCCGCAATCGTCGAAGTCCCTACGCCCGCCTTCGACGGCAGAAACGTAAAGATCTGGTTGGTGGATTGGTACACCGCCGGCCGTTTGTCGAACTGCGCCTTGATACTCGCCAGGGTTTCGATCACCGTCCGCGCTTCGAACGGCTCCGCCAGGAATTCGCGGACTCCCGCGCGCATGGTCTCGCGCAGCACGGCCGGGTCCAGTTTGCGGCCAAAGCCCACGATCTGCAGGGGGCTGCCCTCAGTTTCCAGAATATGGATGATTTCCAGGCCCGTGGCCACGGAGCCGAAGTCGATGAACAAAATGTCGGCGGCCAGCGCCCGCACCGTGCGGACCAGTTCGCTGCCCGTAGGATAGTGGTCGAGCGCGCGCGCAATCTCCACGTGCCCGCTCGCCTCGAGCGCTGCCCTAAGCTTGCTGCCAACCTCCGCGTCCGGCGAAATAAGGATGCTGCGATACACTTAGGAACCATATCGCCCGGATCGTTTGGGACATTAAACAAAAGCAAACCACAGAGCCAGCCCCAGCCCAGCAATCCCCACTGCTACCACTAGCCCTCCGATCAAATGCTGCGGCGCTATTCTTTGGGAAACTTTCGTCTTCATGAAAAGCAATCCCAGGCCGATAAACAGCAGCAAGTCCACGAGACCGTGCGTTGTCCAATCCTGGCCGGTGAGCGATTTTAATACATGCTTCAGAGGAGCGTAGACGTCCTTGGCCCAAGCCAACATGGTGCTGAATAGCACCGTGACCGCCGCAGCCAGCACGAAACTCGAAGTCGCGGCCTTCAGTTGTGGCGCTTCGCGGCCGTTCCCAGAATTCATGGCGGGGCTGCTTTCGATGTCTGGTGGAACACCCGGTCCCGTTCAGGAAGCAGCGCGACCTTCACTCCGTGGTTGATGATCGCGCCAGCGCCCTCGACCGTCAGGCCCGTGATCACGATCAGTCCCGACAGCGCCAGCACGAGTTTGCGTGCAGCCGCATTCGAGCCTGCTTCTTCCCGCGCGGCGATCGGCAACAAGAACGCCAGAATCGCCGTGACAAAAAACAGATGCTCTTTCGTTTCCATAAAGAGATTGTGCGCGAAGGGCCACGGCCCTCCCAGGATCAAAACCTTGTCTGCCGGATAGAAGTGCACGTACCAGAATCCGCCGCAGATCCCGGCGGTGGCGGTCGCAACCGCCGTCAGCAGAGCCGCCGTGCGGATGCGCCCGCGATTCGCGGGTCCCGCGTTTAGCGCTTCAACGAATACCCACAAAGCCGCCATGCAGCCGGTCACGCCAAAAGTAGCGTGCGCCAGCAGAATGACGTCGCTACTCAAGATATGCAAAGCGTTTCCTTTCGTCTTTTACAACCGGCCCATGAGCCCTGGATGAACTCCCTGGTTAAACACAGCCGGATCGCCAGGCTTATCGGCATCCGCTTTCTTTCCCCAAGTCCAATACAGCCCCAGATAGGCGTAATTTTCGCTTTGCCCGACTGCTGTGTGGCCATAGCAGAACAGCAATTGAAAGCCAGGATCGCGAAATTTGTAGTAACCGCCGACATCGACCAGCGTGGCGGGTCTGGTCTGCGGCGTCGCCATTCCTTCAGGGCCGTGATAGAAGACCTCGGCGCCCAGCGTCACTTTTTTGCCGAGATCCCGCTGCACCAGCCAGCCCGCATACGGAAAATTACGATAGCCCGGGCGCGTTTACCAGCGTCTCTCCCCCGCCGCCGTAGGTGGTCCACGGGCCGAAACTTTTTTGCACCCAGATCGGAACCTTGTACCACGCCCGGCCCACGCCCAGCCCTTTATCGGCATTGCCGGTGGGAATCTCAAACATCGTGAAGGTGCCGATCATGGGCCGGTGCTTGCCTTCCTGCACAAAGCGGTATTTGATTCCCAGTTCGATGTCACCTAGACCAAAAGCACGCGGTTCATCGGCGGGATAGATTCCAACGCCGGGCACGATGATATGCAGATGAACGTTGGGTAGCGCTCCCCAATTAAACTCAAAGCCCGGCGTTACGGCGTCGGTTTCGAGCCCCGTGCCATCCGACGAAGCGAAGGTGTAAAACTCATAGTTTTTGTAGTCGATCGGTTGCGGATCGTCGGTCTGGAACGGCGGTCCGGCCAGCGCCGTCAAAGAAACCGTAGCCAGCAACGCCAGCCTAATGCCCCTCATTCAACTCTCCAAATAATTCGCTCACTTTGACTTTCATGGCCGCCAGCGCCTTCCGGCCCAGCGGCGTAGCCCGGTAGACTTTGCGAATCGCCTTGCCCTGGCGCTTCTCGACCGACCGCAAGTACCCCTTCTTTTCGAGTCCATGCAGCAACGGATACAGGGTTCCGAGGCTGATCCGATAACCGTGCCGCGCCAATTCTTCAGCCATTTCGAGCCCAAAAATAGGTTCCTCGACGGCATGATGAAGAATATGCAAACGGATAAGGCCGGAGTAAAGATCCCGGTACTCAAAGTGGTCTTCAGCATCGTGTTTCGATATCGACATTCGATACCTCCTGCAGTTTATCTGGCGATGAAATCCCGTGTCAACCACCCAGTGGCTATTTTCTGATTATCCGCTGGAGAGAATTCCAGGCGGGAGATTTGAAATCGCAAATGGTGAACTCTGCGAACGGTCTTAGCGTGCCGAACTGGTCTTCTTCAGCAGCAGAGATTGCACTCCGCCGCGGGAGGAATTCGAGCAGTCATTTACTCGGATCAGCCAACCCGAATACAAAACCATCGACGATTTTATAGTCCGCCGATATTTGAAACAGCGACGGGTCCGGCTCTGAGCGGTCTATGTTTTCGAGCTGCGTGGTGCTGAACCCCAGGGACGTGGCGTAAACCTGCCTGATCAACATCATCTGCAAATCCGGCGAATACCAGCTTTCTTCGACAGCCGTCCCCGCGGGCCTTGAACTGCTGCCGTTGCTTGCGGCGGACCATACCCGGGTGGTCCGTCGTCCGTCGACCAGAAGTCTCGATACGAGCTGCTTCCCCAAAGACTCGTATTGCGCAGGCGGCTCGGGAAACGCGCCGAATCCTCGTGCAGTCGGCGTCTTCCAGGGGTCGTCAGCAGTAGGTATGCTTTGTCCCGGCGGTATGGAATAAGCCTGCCGGCTCGCAATCTTCTTTTCCGTACTAACAAAGTAATTCACACCTGCAATCGGATCGAATATATACACCAACCGGGGGCAACAGACCGGGCTGCGCGGAAGAGTCGCGTCGACTCTGGTTCTTCCGGCTGAGTCACGATAAACCCGCGTTGTCTCCATCGGCACGACTGGGATCCCGTTTGGCACGCTCCGTTGTCGTGTGGTGACTTCATCGCCCGAAAACGGATGGCCCGCTACAACCGGAACCGGAATCTCTTGCCCCAACGCCCCTACCGCTAATCCGACACTCAACACCGCAACAATAAGCAAGCACATCGGCCCTCCCACCCGCAGTCTAGCGGCTGCTTCCAGCGGAAACAAGGCCTCGCCGTGGTCAAGATATAATTAATCCCAGTGGATATCTACGACGAAATCGTGCGTCTTCGCCGCCTGGGCCAGAAGTGCGCCGTGGCCACCATCGTGCAGGTGAACGGCTCCATCCCCAGCTATGAAAGCGCCAAACTGCTGGTGCGCGAAGACGGCTCCATGCTCGGCACCGTCGGCGGCGGCTGCGTCGAAGCCGAAGTCTGGACCGCCGCCCGCGAAGTCATCGAGACCGACAAGCCCAAGCACCTCAACTTCAGCCTGGGCGAGGACGCCGCCTACGACAACGGCCTGATCTGCGGCGGCCAGTTGAATATTTTCGTCGAGCCGGTGACGCCCCAGCCGCGGGCCTTCATCTTCGGCGGCGGCCATGTTTCGAAGAGCCTGTCGAAGGTCGCCAATCTCGCCGGCTTCGCCACCGTGATCATCGACGACCGCGAAGCCTTCGCCAACAAAGAACGCTTCCCCGAAGCCGACGAAGTCTTCGCCGAGGAATACGAAAGCGTCTTCCCCAAGCTGCCCATCACTTCCACCAGCTACATCGTCATCGTCACCCGCGGCCATCGCGACGATATGCGCGTGCTGCGCTGGGCCGTCGAGACGCCCGCGAAATATGTAGCCATGATCGGCAGTAAACGCAAGACCATCGCCGTCGTGAAAGAACTAGAAAAAGAAGGCCTGCCCCGGCACCTGTTCGAGAAAATCTTCGCGCCCATGGGCCTCGAAATCGGCGCCGAGACCCCCGAAGAGATCGCCATCTCGGTAGTCGCCGAAATGATCGCCATGCGCCGCACCCCAAATGTCGACTGGCGCTCGGTCTCGAAATCGGTTTTCGCCCACGATAATCTACGGGCGCTATTGAAGTGATCGCCGGCATTATCCTGGCCGCCGGAGCATCCAGCCGGATGGGAAGCCCTAAAGCCCTCCTCGATTATCGCGGCGAAACTTTTATTCAAAGACTGGTGCGCGTGCTCTCGGCGATATGCAATCCCGTGATTGTGGTGCTGGGCTATCATGCCGAAACTTTGCGCCCCGCCGTTCCCAACGCAACCATCGTTGTAAACCCTGCTCCCGAACGCGGGCAATTAAGCTCTCTACAAGCTGGACTCGCCGCTCTGCCCCCCCTTGCCGAAGGCTTTTTATTCACGCCAGTCGATTCCCCCGCCGTCGAGATCGCCACCGTGGAACGCCTGGCCGCCGCCTTCCGCCACCGCGATCCCGCGACGCAGCTAGTCATCCCGCGTTACCAAGGCAAGCACGGCCACCCGGTGTTCGCCACCCGCGCCATCGCCGATGAATTGAGCGCCTTGCCGCTCACCGCGCAGGCGCGTGACGTAATTCACGGCCACGTCCCCGATACCTTATATATTGATGTGGACGACCCCGGCATCCTGACCGACATCGACGACCGCGAAGCCTACCGCCGTCTTTCCGAGGCCGGCGGATGACACCAAGCATGAAACGCGGCATTCGCATCGGTGTCATTGCGGTAGTTGCGATTGCCGTCCT
Source organism: Bryobacterales bacterium (assembly GCA_963745995.1). GTDB lineage: Bacteria > Acidobacteriota > Terriglobia > Bryobacterales > Bryobacteraceae > Palsa-187. The sequence continues at coordinate 83,025 of CAVUZF010000001.1, read as the reverse complement.
CGGCGTCGCCGTTCCCTACGCACCCGTTGACTTTCTCAAAGCTCCGCTCGAGCGCGCGCTCGAACGCGGACTCGGCCGAAAGGTTGAGGTCGATGCCGTCTCTCTCACCCTTTTTTCAGGCCCCGGTGCCTCGCTCGACGGCGTCACCATCCACGATGACCCCCGCGCCGGGATCGAACCCTTCGCCTACGCCAACACGCTCGACGCCCGCATCAGTCTGCTGGGATTACTGCGCGGCCGCCTCGAATTTTCAAGCCTCCACCTGAACGACGCCACTTTCAACCTGGTGAAGCCCGACAACGCCCCGTGGAATTTTCAGATGCTGCTGAATCGAACCACTCCCGCGGCGGCCGCGCTGCCCACCATCAAAGTCCGCGGCGGACGCGTGAACTTCAAGTTCGCCCAAACTAAGTCGGTCCTGTATTTCGACGACACCGACCTGGATGTCTCGCCCGGCGACGACGGCGCCGTGGAACTTCGTTTTTCCGGAGCCCCCGCGCGTACCGATCAATCCGCGCAAAACTTCGGACACTTTTACGTGCGTGGCACCGCCGCACCTTCCCTCAACCTCCGCGTGGAGCTCGAACCCAGCGCGCTCGACGCCGTGGCGCGCCTCTTCGATAGCAGCAGCGCAGGGCTGAAAGGCCTGCTCTCCCTCGACGCCCAGCTTTCCGGTTCCCCGTCGGCGCTCGACGTCAAAGGCATTCTGCAACTCGATGGCGCCGGTGAGTGGCGCGTTGGCTACAAGGGCAAGCTCGATCTCGCAGGCCAGACACTCGAACTCGATTCCACCTCGCCTCCCGGCCTGAATACGCGCCTGCATGTGATCACGCGCGACTTGCTGACCACGCCGCAATGGGAAGTCTCGGCCGATTTCCTGGATGCTTCGTTAGGCTCGGCCGTCGACATGGCCCGCAAACTGGGCGCGCCCTTGCCCGAGAAGATGACCGCCGAAGGCGTGGTATCCGGCTCCGCGCGCTATCGCAATACCGAAGGTCTAGGCGGCAATCTCGAAGTGCGCGACGCCGCGTTAACGGTGCCCGACGCCGCGCCCCTGAAGATCGCCACAGCCACCATTTTCCTGAAGGACAAAACCATCGTCGCCGGCCCCAACACGGTTCAAATCGGTGACCAAGAAGTCGCCGATATCGAAGCCACCTATCAATCGGGCGAAGGCGGCGGCACCGAGCTCAAAATCTCCACCCGCCGCATGAACATCGCCGACTTGCATGCGCTCGCCGAAGCCGTCCCGCTGCTCGATCGCCTCACCGGCGGCACCTGGCGCGGGACGTTAGTTTGCGAAAAACCAGCAGCAGCCGCGGCGGCATGGTCCGGCGACTTCGAAGTGCAAAACACCAGTCTCGCCGTCGACGGCATCGCCGATCCCGTGCACGTCCAGTCAGCGGCGGTGACCGTAAACCCGGACCAAGTCTCGGTGACCCGCATCCGCGCGAAGGCCGGCGACGTCGCCTTGACCGGCGAATATCGCTGGACCGCCGACGCGAACCAGCCTCAACGTTTCCGCCTGCAAATTTCCGAAGCCGCATCGACCGAAATCGAGCGCCTTTTTCAACCCACCACCTCCCGCGAAGGCGGCTTGATCGCGCGAACCCTGCGCCTCGGAGCCGCCGGCACGACCCCCGAGTGGCTCACGCAGCGCAACGCCGAGGGCTCGGTTTCCATTCAGACTTTGACAGTCGCCGACACCCGCTTCAGCATCAACTCGTCGCGCGTCGCCTGGATCGGAGACGTCGTGAAAGTATCCGGCATCCAAGGCAAAGTGGCCGACGCCCCGCTCAGCGGCGATCTTCGCGTGGATCTTTCCGGACGCGCCCCCGCCTACCGCTTCGACGGGAAACTAGAAGACGTGGCCTACAAAGGCGGCAAGCTGGACTTTACCGGCAAAGTGACTGCCGCCGGCGCCGGCGCATCTCTTCTCGCGAGCGTCAAAGCCGAAGGCACACTCCGCGGCCGCGCCGTGGCGTTTTCCCCAGAAGCCGAATTCCGCCGAGTGTCGGGACAATTCTCCGTTAGCATGACCCCAGGGGGCCCCAAGTGGAAACTCTCCGGACTGGAACTGACGCAAGGCAGCGACAGCTACTCGGGCGACGGTGCCACCCAAGCCGACGGCAAATTAGTCCTGGATCTCCTAAGCGGCGGCCGCCAGTTCCACTACCCCTAACTTTCCCGAAAAAGAAGACGAAGATGTAGGGCGGACCTCCAGGTCCGCAGCCGACCTCCGGTCGGCCGCCATTCGCGTTCACACTGCCCGACACAGACGTCCGGCGCCGGCCCGGAGGCCTGCTCCACTAATGCGCCGAATACTGCGGCTGCGGCGGATTGAGTTGCACCTCAATCGTGCGCTCGTCCTCATTAACCTCGAAAGTCTGCCCGAAAGTCTGGTACCCCTTAGCGATCACCTGCACGCGAATCTTCCCTTTAGGCATCTCCGGAATCTCCGCCACGCCCTGCTGGCTAGACCGCATCTCCCAAGTAGTTCGCACCAGCTTCCCCAGCTTCACGGCCGAACGCCCGCCAAACCGCACAATGACGTCCGCGCGGTCCACCGGTTTCCCCAGATCGTTGGTCACCACGATCTTCATCTTCGTCAAATCCGCCGCTAGCGAAGGCAACGCTAAAACTAGAATGAACAACAGTTGCCGCATACCCGGCATTATCGCATTACACTGGTACTCAACGCCATGAAACAGCTTGTCCTCCTCTCGATTCTCGCGGCCTTCGCCGCAGCCGCCGCCCCCTCCGGCGAAGAAGTGTACAAAGCCCACTGCGCCGCCTGCCATGACCAGAATACCCCGCGCATTCCCCCGCGCGACGCTCTACGGAAATTGCCCGCTACGCGCATCCTGAAGACGCTCGATTTCGGCTTGATGATGAACATCGCCTACACGCTCAAACGTGACGAACGCGAAGCCGTCGCCAGTTTCCTGGGCGTAGCAGCCACCGAGTCGCAGCCTCTAGCCAACGCTTGCCCCGCCGGCAAACCGCCCATCTCCGGATCCGCCGCCAGCAACTGGAATGGCTGGAGCCCCACCCTCGACAACGCCCGCTATGTGCCCACCGAAAAAGGCGGCGTCAGCATAGGCCAGATGCGCAACTTGAAACTCAAATGGGCCTTCGGATTCCCCGGTGACATCACGGCCTTCGGCGCTCCCACAGTGTTCAACGGCACCGTATTCACCGGCAGCGCCGGCGGCAACATCTATGCCATCGATGCGAAAACCGGCTGCACCCATTGGATATTTGAAGCCAACGGCCCTGTGCGCATGGCCATTCTGGCCGTGCCCAACGGCGCGAGCACATCGCTGGTCTTCGGCGATCAGATCGGCTGGGTTTATTCGCTCGACGCCGTAACCGGCAAACAACTCTGGCGCAAGCGCATCGAGGACCACGAAGCCACCCGCCTAACTGGCTCGCCAGTCGAGCACGACGGCGTAGTCTACATCCCCGCCGCCTCCTGGGAAGAAACCCGTTCGCTCGATCCCCAGTATCCCTGCTGCACCTTCCGCGGCAGCCTGACCGCCGTGCGCGTGCGCGATGGCTCGACAGCCTGGAAGTCTTACATGATCGACGCACCCAAGAAAACCGGCGTCACAAAACTGGGCACCCCCACTTACGGTCCCTCCGGCGCAGGCATCTGGTCCGCGGCAACGATCGATGCGAAACGCGGCGTCCTCTACGTAACCACCGGCGACAACTATTCGCATCCCGCCACCAAAACCAGCGACGCCATCGTAGCGCTCCAAATCAAAACCGGCAAAATCGTTTGGTCGCAGCAGACCCTCCCCAACGACGTCTACAATTCCTCTTGCGGAAATAAGGCTGCGCCGAATTGTCCCGACGACCCCGGCCCCGATTACGACTTCGGTTCGTCAGCGCTGCTAGTCCACACCCCTGAAGGAAAAGAGATGCTGCTAGCCGGACAAAAATCCGGAGTCGTCTACGCGCTCGACCCCGCGCAAAAAGGCAAAATCCTCTGGCAGAAACGCGTCGGCAAAGGTGGCGTCAACGGAGGCGTCCAGTGGGGCATGGCCAGCGACGGCCAAAAAGTCTACGCCGCCACCGGCGACTCGCTGAAACTCTCCGGTGGCGCACGCAGCGAGTCCGTCCTCGGCAACGCCGCTTACGATCCCACCGCAGGCGGCGGCTTAACAGCACTGCGCCTCGGCGACGGATCGCAAGCCTGGTTCGCCCCCCCGCAAGCCTGCGCCCCACCGAAGCCCGGCTGCAGCCCCGCACAGGAAATGGCTGTGACCATGATCCCCGGCGTAGTGTTCTCCGGCTCGCTCGACGGCCACATGCGTGCCTTCGACGCCGAAGACGGCAAAGTCATCTGGGACTTCGACACCGTGCGCGACTTCCCCACCGTCAACGGCGTCGCCGCTAAAGGCGGCTCGCTCGACGGCGCCGGCCCCGTGATTTCCGGAGGTATGATCTTCATCAACTCCGGCTACCCGCGCAACGGCGGCATGGCGGGAAATGTGCTCCTAGCCTTCGGCACGGAATGAAAACCGTCGAAGCCGCGGGTTCCATCGGCGCGCGTCTCGATCGCCTCCCCCCCACACGAACGATCTGGCGGCTGGTCGCGCTGCTCTCGCTCGGCGGCTTCTTCGAATTCTACGATCTCTTTTTCACCGGCTACATCGCCCCCGGCCTAGTTCGCAGCGGCATCCTGACCGCGTCGACTCCCGGCCTCTTCGGCACCAACGGCGTAGCCAGCTTCGTAGCCGCCATGTTTTCCGGAATGTTCCTCGGCACGGCCCTCTTCGGCTTTGTAGCGGACCGCTTCGGCCGCCGCACCATCTTCACCTACTCGCTGCTTTGGTACACCGTCGCCAGCGTGATGATGTCGTTTCAGAGCGACGTCTTCGGACTCAATCTATGGCGCTTCATCTCCGGCATCGGCGTAGGCGTGGAGTTAGTCACCATCGACACGTATCTGTCCGAACTAGTCCCCAAGGAATTACGCGGCCGGGCCTTCGCCTTCAACCAAACCATTCAGTTCTCGTCCGTGCCGGTCGTAGCGTTGTTAGCGTGGCTGCTAGTGCCGCGCATGCCGCTAGGGCTCGACGGCTGGCGCTGGGTAGTGCTCATCGGAGCCGCCGGGGCAGTCTTCGTCTGGTGGATTCGCCGCAGCGTCCCCGAAAGCCCCCGCTGGCTAGCGCAACAAGGAAAGCTCGACGAAGCGAAAGTCATCCTGGATGAACTCGAAACTCGCATCGCTATGGAGTCCGGATTCGCTCTGCCGTCTCCCGCCAAATCGGAGCCGCCCTCCCCGCGCGGCAACTTCGCCGAGATCTGGAAGCCCCCGTATCGCACCCGTACTCTAATGCTGATCGTCTTCAACGTTTTTCAGACAGTGGGATTTTATGGTTTCTCCAATTGGGTGCCCACGTTTCTGATCGAGCGCGGCATCCCGATTGTCAACAGCCTGGAATACACGTTCCTGATCGCCATCGCTGCCCCCTTCGGCCCGCTAGTAGCCTACAAACTAGCCGACAAATTCGAACGCAAATGGCAGATCGTGCTTGCCGCTTTAGGCGTGGGTTTGTTCGGCGTCCTCTTCGCACAAATGACCGAAGCGCCGATGCTGATCGCCCTAGGCATCCTGCTAACCATGTCGAACAACATCCTCTCGTTCTCGTTCCACGCCTATCAAGCCGAACTCTATCCCACCCGCATCCGCGCGTTAGCGGTGGGCTTCGTTTACTCCTGGAGCCGCCTATCCGTAGTATTCAGCGCCTTCCTAATCGCCTTCGTGCTAGACCGCTTTGGCGTCCCCGGCGTCTTCACCTTCATCGCCGGCAGCATGCTGATCGTGATGCTGGCCATCGGAATACTAGGCCCCCGCACCAACAAATTGGCTCTCGAAACGATTTCGAAGTAACGCTACTTCTTGGCCGCGGCTGGCGGAGCCGGCAAGCTACCCGGCGGGACCACGCCGTTCATCCGCGCGTACACCACCATCTGTCCATAATGATCAAAACTGTGTGAGGTAAGGAAACTCGCCGTGAACACGCGCGGGACGGTGCCTTCGAAGGGAGACTTTACCATCTCCATCTGGTTCTGCGCCGTCAAGGTCGCGATCGATTTATGCGCAAACGCAAAAGCGCCCTTCAAGTAGTCCAACACCTGTTCCTTGGTCCTAACCGAATCCGGCCCGTTATCCGTAGTCCCGATATCCACCGGCGGCTTCTGATTCAGCGCCGGGGCCGACACCTGATAGATGATGGTGGCGATGTGCTTCGCCTGCTGGGCAAATGTGCGAACGCCCGTGAAGGCGCCATTGGTCGGCGCAAAATTGTATTTGTCAGCCGGCATCGCCCCCGCCAGCCCCATCACATCTCTTTCGACACCCTTCAGTTGCCCGTCGTAAAAAGTCGCCAGCGGGTCGGCCGCAAACAACGGCGCCGTCAGCAACGCCAACATCAATAGATTCGTTCGCAAGATTCTTGCCTCCAGCTTCTTAGAATAGCCTGACCAGAATGTTATGCTGGCGTTAGATCCGGCATGGCAATCGGAACACGGTCCTACACGCGCGGCTATCTGTCCTCCAGCGGGCTTCCGCCCGGCATCCGCGCCCTACTGATCTCTAACATCGCCGTCTTCGTCATCACCTTCTTCGCCGGCCGCCGGCTGGCCGGCACGTTGGATCTGCTGATGCTTCGCCCGTCCGATGTGATGGCCCACGGCTACATTTGGCAGTTGGCCACCTACATGTTCCTGCACCAGGGCATCGGGCACATCCTGTTCAACATGCTCGCCCTGTGGATGTTCGGCACCGAGTTCGAACGCCTGTGGGGTACGCGCCGCTTCCTCAACTTCTATTTCTTCTGCGGCGTAGGCGCCGGACTGTGCGTGATCCTCGGCAATTATCTCTTTGGCAGTCCCGAAATCGGAACCGTCGGCTCGTCCGGTGCCATCTACGGAATCCTGCTGGCCTCGGCCGTCATGTGGCCGGACCGCCAGATGCTGTTCTACTTCCTTATTCCTATCAAGATGAAGTATTTCGTGGCAATCATTGGGGCCATCGCCTTCCTGAATTCGTTTAACCCTGCAAGCCCCGTCAGCGACGTCGCGCACTTGGGCGGCATGCTATTCGGTTACGTCTTCCTCAAACTCCCACGTATGCGCGGCGTCGACCCCGTCGGCGCCATGCGCGAGTCCTACCGCGCCTGGAAGCTCGAGCGCGCCAAGAAGAAGTTCCAAGTCTACATGCGCAAAAAAGGCTCCGACCGCGACCGGACCATCCACTAGTTTGGGCGGTAGTTTGTCCGGCCCGCCTGCAACCCTCCCTGGTTTTTTTGCGTCATAATTTAGGCATGCAGGCTAAAAGGGTTCTTGTCGCCATGTTTTTGGGCGTGCTGCTTTTCCTGTACCGCGGCTCAGCAAGGTCCCAACTCCGATTCGAGCACCACCGTCGCCAAGCCGCGCAAGCCCTCGACCGACGGCAACGCGCCCGCCGCGGACCCAAATCAAGCCAAGATTCCTTCGAAATTCAACAAGCCTAAAGACGCCAACCCGCCCGACGGCGTACCCACCTTCCGTTCCGACGCCATTACCGTGACCGTCGACACTGCGGTGCTCGACAACAAAGGCCATTTCATCCCCAACATCCCCAAGCAAAACTTCCGCATCATGGAAGATGGCGTACCCCAGCAAATCGCCGGCTACTCTCTGGGTGAAGCTCCCATGACGGTGTGCCTGCTGATTGAATTCTCCAACCGCTTCCAAAGTTTCTACTCGGAAGCCTGGTTCCAGACCCTCACCGCCGCCTATGGTTTCGTCCAAACCCTGAAGCCTGACGACTACGTCGCGGTGATCGCCTACGATCTGCGTGAGGAAATTCTTTCCGACTTCACCAATGACCGACAGCAGACCGCCGAAGCCATGGCGCGCCTGCGCATCGCCGGCTTCTCCGAATCTAACATGTATGACGCGCTGGTCGATACTGAACAACGGATGCAGGACATCGAAGGCCGCAAAGCCATCGTGCTGATCTCCTCCGGCATCGACACCTTCAGCAAACTCACCTACGACAAAGCCCGCCGCGCCGTGCAGGATGCCGGTGTCCCGGTCTACGCCATCGGGCTAATGCAGAGCGCGCGCGAGATGGCCGACGCCGCCGGCTACCTCGGGCCTATCCAAAGAATGGACTTCCTGCAAGCCGACAACCAGATGCGAACCTTCGCCGCGGAAACCGGCGGCATGAGCTATTTCCCGCGCTTTTATGGGGAATTTCCCGGGATCTTCCAAAGCATACAGCAGACGCTACGCAGCAATTATGTCCTGACCTACAATCCATCGAACCAGGCACGCGACGGTAAAGTGCGCCGCATCAAAGTGGAGCTGATCAATCCCGAAACTAACGAGCCCATCCGCTTGAACGACGACAAAGGCAAGCCGATCAAGTACAAAGTAGTTGCAAAGACAGGCTATACAGCACCGCGCGAAGTCGAGTGACGCGCGCCTTTCGTCATACAATCGTAACCTCACGGCAACATACTCTGGATGAATTGTAGTGGAGTGATTGTCAAGCACTCAATCTTCTCCGTTTTGAGTTTGTTACAAAGTCGTTGACACAGTTTCAGCGCTCTGCTAAATTCGCGATGTTCCCCGACAATGATTTCCCGAAATTCTTCACCCTCAATTACCCGCGCGCGAATCCTTTTGGTGGACGACAACGCGAACGGACTCGCCGCTCGCAAGAGCGTGCTCGAGGAACTCGGCTATCGCATCGTAACCTGCACCAGCGGCGCCGACGCGCTCGAGCAATTCGTCGCCTGCAAGTTCGACCTGGTAGTGACGGATTACAAAATGCCGCGCATGGATGGACTGGAGCTGATCGGCCGCCTGCGCAAGTCAACGCCGGATCTGCCCATTGTTTTGGTCTCGGGCTACGTCGATACGCTGGGGCTGAACGAAGCCTCCACGGGCGCCGACGTGGTGATTCAGAAAAGCGCCAATGAAGTTTCTCATCTGGTGCGCTCCGTGAACCGCCTGCTGCGCCGCAAGTCCCCCGCCAAGAAACCCGTGGCCTCCCAATCCCCCGCGCCGAAGGTGAAACGCAAAGGCGCCGCCAACTAACTGGTCACAATGAGTGACGGAAATTGCCAAACTGGCGCAACGCAAACGCGTCACCGTGGATCTCGATTCCGCGGCATGGACTCAGGTCATTGCCCGGCTGCGAATATGGCCATAGCTCGCGCCATTGCCAAGCTCGATTTCGAAAGCGATCGGCCGGCGAGATCATCGCGGCAACCAGCTTGGTTCGTCGCATTCCCTTAGTCACGCGCGACCGCCGCATCCGGCGATCGCAGCTCGTTCCCTTGGCAAAGTGAACTTGCCCCCGCAGCCGGGATGCCAGTAAGCTGAGAGTTACCCTCCGCGTCGAGTGTCCCTTTCACTATGGAAATCACACGTATTGTAGGACGAGAAATTCTAGACAGCCGTGGCAATCCCACCGTCGAAGCCGACGTTCACTTAGCTGATGGCAGCATGGGTCGCGCCGCCGTTCCTTCGGGCGCGTCGACCGGCGAACACGAAGCCGTAGAGCTGCGCGATGGCGACAAGTCGCGCTATCTCGGCAAGGGCACGCGCAAAGCCGTCCGCAACATCATCGAAGAGATCGGCCCGTCGCTCACCGGCATGGAAGCCGAACAGCAGTCTTCGATCGATCGCCACATGATCGCGCTCGACGGCACCGCGAACAAAGCGCGCCTGGGAGCCAACGCCATCCTCGCCGTCTCGATGGCGGTCGCGCGGGCCGCTGCTATCGCCCACGATTCCCCGCTCTACCGCTATCTCGGAGGTGTCAATGCCTGCCTGTTGCCGGTGCCGATGATGAACATCCTCAACGGCGGCGCGCACGCCGACAACTCTGTTGACCCGCAGGAGTTCATGATCGTCCCCTACGGCGCCGAAAAGTTCGCCGACGCGCTGCGCTGGGGCGCCGAAGTGTTCCACACCTTGAAGGGCGTTCTCAAGAAGCGCGGTTACTCGACCTCGGTAGGCGATGAAGGCGGCTTTGCCCCGAACTTGAAATCGAATCAAGAAGCCCTCGAAGTCGTACTCGAAGCCATCACGCTCGCTGGCTATACGCCGGGTGACCAGATCGGCATCGCCCTCGACCCCGCTGCCAGCGAATTCTACGATCAGGAAAAGAAGAAGTACGTTTTCAAGAAATCCGACAAGAGCGAACGCACTTCCGATCAAATGGTCAAGTTCTGGGCCGATTGGGTGCGCCAGTATCCCATCGTCTCCATCGAAGACGGCATGGCCGAAGACGACTGGGCTGGCTGGAAGACCATGACCGACGAACTAGGTTCGAAGATTCAACTGGTCGGCGACGACATTTTCGTCACCAACACTGAGCGCCTAGGCCGCGGCATCGAGCAAGGCATCGCCAATTCAATTCTGATTAAGGTCAACCAAATCGGAACGCTCACGGAAACGCTCGAAGCCATCAAGATGGCAGTGGACGCAGGCTACACCACCATCACTTCCCACCGCTCCGGTGAAACCGAAGACGCCTTCATCGCCGACTTGGCCGTAGCCACCAGCGCTGGCCAGATCAAAACCGGCTCCGCCAGCCGCACCGACCGCATTGCCAAATATAACCAGCTTGTGCGCATCGAAGAACAGCTCGGCACGGCAGCGCGCTACGCAGGCCGCAAGGCGTTCCGGCAATGATGGCAGGGCGTCCCGTCATCCTGACGATCCTCGACGGCTGGGGTTTCTCGCCAGCAGGCGCAGCCGAAGGCAACGCCATCGCGGCCGCCAACAAGCCCACGTATGATCGCCTGCTGCGCGAATTCCCGAATACATTAGTTCACACCTCTGGTCCCTACGTCGGCCTGCCCGACGGCCAGATGGGCAACAGCGAAGTGGGCCACCTCAATATCGGCGCGGGACGCGTCATCCACATGGATGTCACCCGCATAGATCACATGATCCTCACCGGCGAGTTCTTCAACGACCCCACGCTCAAAGCCGCCATGGCACACGCCCACACCCGCCGCCTGCACCTCATGGGTCTGCTCGGCGACGGCGGCGTGCACTCGATGAACACCCACCTCTACGCGCTGCTCGAAATGGCCAAACGCGAAGGTGTGGCCGACGTTGCGATCCATTGTTTCATGGATGGCCGCGACACCCCGCCCGAGAGCGGCGCCGGTTACCTCGAGCAGCTCCAGCGTGAGATCCGCCGCATCGGTGTCGGCCGCATCGCCACCGTCTCAGGCCGTTACTACGCCATGGATCGCGACCAGCGCTGGGAACGCATCGAACGCGCCCGCACCGCCATGGTCGATGGCATCGGCGAGAAATCCAACGACGCCGTAGCAGCCGCCAAGCGCTCTTACGAGAAAGGCGTGACGGATGAATTTATCGAGCCGGTCGTAATTGTTAATGAACGAAACGAACCCACCGGCCTCATCCGTGCCGAGGACGCATGCATCTTCTTCAACTACCGCGCCGACCGCGGCCGCGAAATGACGCAGGTGCTTACCAGTTCAAACCTAAAGCTAAACTTCACTACCATGACGCAGTACGACAAGTCGCAAACCGCCGCGTTCGTACTGTCGAAAGAACTTCCCACCCACATCCTGGCCAACGTCATGGCCGATATGAATTGGACGAATCTACGCGTCGCCGAGACCGAGAAGTACGCTCACGTCACCTACTTCTTCAACGGCGGCAACGAGAAACCCTACGCCGGCGAGGAGCGGGAACTAGTTCCCTCCCCAAAAGTTGCAACCTACGACTTAAAGCCCGAGATGAGCGCCGCAGGCATCACGAGCGTCGTCACCGGAGCCATCGAAAAGCGCGATTTCGACGTGATCGTGATGAACTTCGCGAATGCCGACATGGTAGGCCACTCCGGCAAGATGGCTCCCACGGTCAAGGCCGTGGAAGTTGTCGACGCCTGTCTGGGACAGATCTACGACGCCCTGCGCCGCAAAGGCGGACGCTGGATCATCACCGCCGACCATGGCAACGCCGAGATGATGATCGACCCCGTGACCGGCGGCCCGCACACCTATCACACCACTAACCCCGTGCCCTTCATCGTGGTCGACGAAGCCCGCCGCCCGCTCCGCGCGAACGGCGCTCTCCAGGACATCGCGCCCACCCTGCTTGCGCTCTTCGGGATCACGCCGCCCAAAGAGATGACTGGCCGCGATCTGCACATTCGGTAAGTTCTACTAAAGTGCTGCGAGCGTTCGCCCGATCTACATGTAACTAATTCAGACTGCGGACGTTGAACCGGAGTCAATCTTGTAGTGTCTGGGGACAAATGATCTCGTTGCGTAAGTCGATGGAACAGCAAGCGGAAGAAGTCCTGCAATCCGCGCTGAAATCCTACGGAGATGTTTTCGTCGCTGTGGGAAAGGCGGGAGCACAAGCGTGCCCGCCGGTGGGCCAAGAACTCAAGGAAAGTCTGTTGAATCTGCGGGAGCGCCTCAACGCCGAAGCTTCGGCCAGCGCCATCGTAGAAACCGAGCAACTGCTCGAAGCGGAGCTGCAAACTTGGAGCGCACGCGTCGCCCATTTCTTTCAGGGCAAAACCGATGAAGTGCGGGAGATTCTGGAAATCGTGGCCAAGGCCACGCGGCAGGTAGGAGAGCGCGATCAACGCTACTCCAAGCAATTCGGAAAACTAACTGAGCGCCTGCAAGCCACCGCCAAGCTGAACGATCTCAGCACTATCCGCCAGGCGCTGGTCAAGAGCGTCGCGGAAATGGAAACCTGCGTCAACAAAATGACTCTGGACGGCCAGGAATCCGTGAGTGCGCTGCGGGCCCAGATGAGCATCTACGAGGCGCGCCTGGAGGAAGTGGAGCGCATCGCCACTCAGGATCCTCTCACCGGCTTGGCCAATCGCCGTAAGCTGGAACGCCAGCTCGAATTGCTGGTGAGCCTGGCGCGGCCCTTCTCCGTGATCTTTGTCGATCTCAACGGCTTTAAATACGTCAACGACAGCCACGGGCATCAGGCCGGAGACGATTTACTGAAACAGTTCGCCAGCGAGCTGCGCACCGCCTTCCGCACCACCGACACAGTGGGGCGCTGGGGCGGCGATGAGTTCATCGTGTTAGTGGATGCCGACTTCCACGCTGCCACCGGTAAGGTGGAGCGTATCCAAAAGTGGGTGGACGGCGAATACATCGTCAATACCGAAGCTGGCCCGCGCAAAGTTCATATCGGTGCGGCCAGCGGCGTGGCATCCTGGCAGTCCGGCGATACCGCCACTACCATCCTGCAGCGCGCCGACGCCGCTATGTATGAACACAAGGGACGCCTCAAGGTCGTGCACCGCTAGCTCTTAAGGGATTGAAAGTTCCAGCAATGTCAGCTCAAAGTTCAGCTCATCCATGCGGCCTTTGAGCACTGCGGCTGGCGCTTTCTTTAAGGACAGCAAACTCTTGACGTCCGCTTCCAGCTTGCGAACACGAAGCATCTGAGCGACGATCCAAGGGCCATTCGCAACTACATCGTTCATCGACTTATCTCCTTCTTACCGCTTGTTAGTTATAAGTCGGCTGACTCAGGTGTTTACATTAGTTTTGGCGGTAATTAACTAAAAAGCTTCCTCGGCGGAAATGCCCGGCTGCAGCAGCTTGAGATTGCGATTGCCGCTGCTTTTCCCGTAGTTTTCCACCTGATCCGAGCCTGGAATGGTGAGGATGAAGCGCCCGTTATCGCCGCGCTTTACGAAACCTTTCCCCTTCAAATACCACAGGGCGAATTCCAGATGCTCGCGGGGACAGCCCAGGTATTGCTCGAAGTCAAATATGGTCATCGAGGCGCGCTCGGGATCTTGCGCGGTCTTGGCGTACAGCAATTCGAGGATCCCCTGGCGCTTGCGCTGCTCTGCTTCCGGACCCTTGGCCGCCTCGGCACGGTCGAAAATTTTCCAATGAATCTGTTTCGTTTCGCGATAACGCGCATCGTATTGCGCCCGCAGTTGCGGATCGCTCAGGATGCGGTGTGCTTCGCACAATTTCAGGAAGATTTCTTTGTTCCCGGTCTCAATCGAATCCGGATGATAACGCTGCGCCAGAATGCGGTAGACCCGCTGTACCGTCTCCGCGTCGGCGTTGGGGCTCAACTGCATCGCCTCGTAACAATCCAGTTCGTCCGGTGTCTTTTCACGCAGCCCACCCGCCTCTTCGTCGGGCGTCGCTTCGCGATCGTTAAATTCTAGACCCGCGTACAGAGTGCCGTTAATCTTTTGCGTGCACCAGCGCACCGTGGCGATGCTGGCCACGTCGTTCTGGTCGTCGCCAAACTTCCCGCGGACCGTTACCTTGGCGCCTGCCACCAGCGGCGTCAGCACCGAAATCGCGATGCCGCCTTCAGAGACATCCAGCAGATCGGCGGTAACCCACTTCGGATTCCCCATGCGGTCATTCATTTGTAGCCGGACGACCCGGGCCCCGCTCTTTCTGCGAAGGTCCCTCCGGCGCTGTGCTGCCTCAGTGGTTACCAAGATCCTTGGACATCGGCAGGCTTGGCGGCCGACTATAGACTAAGCGCCGCTGGGGAACTACGGGATGGTACTCACAAAATCCTCCAGGGCAAACACCTTAGGGTGCCCTAAGGTATTTTTCCGCCGCCTTCGGGGGCGAACTCGTAAGCCTGAACGCCGATCAACCTACCTGAAAGCAGTATGAGTTCTGGAGGCGCTTCTGTTTCGCAGCATTGTTATTTCCACCAAGAACGAAATCTGTAAAGGCCTGACCTCGGCGCTTGAGGCCACCGGCCACGTCAACATCGCACGTCAGATTGACGGCTATCCCGAGTCCGCCGATCTGCTTCGCTCGGTGCGAGCCAACGCCACTGAAGTCATCTTCGTCGACTTTGCGGACGTCGAAAAAGCCCTTGCCACCGTCAAACTGCTCGAAGACCGGGCCGCTCAGGTGCAGATCGTGGCTTTCGACGAGCATGCCCACCCCGACGTATTACGACAGTCCATGCGCGCAGGCGTGCGTGAGTTCCTGATCAGTCCGTTCCCGCGGCAAGCGGTGATGGACACGCTGGCGAACGTCAAAGAGATGTTGGATAAGAAACCGGTGGTTCACGAGTCCACCAACCAGGTGTTTTCTTTCCTGCCTTCGAAGGCGGGTGTAGGCGCTTCCACCATCGCGGCGCACGTCTGCGCGGCCATGGGACGCCAGCCGGATACCCGCGTGCTGCTTTCCGATTTCGATTTAAGCTCCGGCATGCTGCGCTTCATGTTGAAGCTGAACAACGAGCATTCCGTGCCCGACGCCATCGACCGTTTGCGGGACATGGACGAAAATCTGTGGCCGCAACTGGTCACCACCATCCAGGGAATGGACGTATTGCATGCAGGCCGCCTCAATCCCAACCTGCGCATCGACCCCACGCACATCGGACAACTGGTCGAATTCATGCGCCGTATGTACGGCGTACTGTGCTTCGATCATTCCGGCAATCTGGAGCGTTACTCGCTCGAGCTGATGCAGGAATCCAAACGCATCATCTTAGTCTGCACGGCGGAGATCCCATCGCTGCATCTAGCCCGGGAAAAAATGGCGTTCCTCAAGGATCTGGGCCTCAGTGCACGGGTGTCCGTCGTACTCAACCGCATGCACAAAAAGCCCCTCTTCGCTAAAGATCAGGTGGAGGATGTCCTGGGGATGCCGGTGGTGCGCGTGTTCCCCAATGACTACCAGGCGGTGAACCGCTCGGTCCAAGACGGCAAGCTCATCGATCCTGCGGGAGAGCTGGGAAAGAGTTTCGCGGAGTTCGCCGCCCAGTTGATGGATCAGCCCGCGGCCAAACCCGAGGCGGCCAAACATCGCTTCCTCGAGATGTTCCGCACGGCTTCACCGCTGGCAGCACCGGTCCGCGAGTAACCCGGGCCGCAAAAAAAAAGATTCCGGTCGGTGTAGCCTTGGGAGCGCCTGTCATCGTCCTACAAAGACAGATGGTGTGGCGGCCTCCAGCTTCGTTGGCTCTGGCAGTCCTGGTATTTTTTACACTGTTGCCAGCCGGCTTCGCCCAGGAGCAGACCGTTGCGGCAGATTCTGACCGGGGTGCGGATGGCAGTGAGGTCTCCGAAATAGCACCCGTTGAAACCCCGCAGGGTGCCGCGGCCGATCCTGTTTCGAAACGCCTGTTCGGCATCATTCCTAATTACCGAGCTGACCAGGTATCCGACATCTATAAGCCGCTCACCACGGCCGAGAAGTACCGCATCGCCCGCAGCGACAGCTTTGACTGGCCGAATTATTTCCTGCTGGCCGGCTTTGCTTTGCAGTCGCAGGTAGCGGCGGGAGGTTTTAGCCACAACGGCGGCTTCACCGGATTCACGCAATACTATGCCCGAGCCTTCGGGGACCAAATTATCGGCAGCTACGTTACTGAAGCGGTTTTACCTAGCTTGCTCCACGAAGACCCGCGCTTCTTCCGCCTGGGCGCAGGAAGTTTTTGGCGTCGCGTCTACTACGCCAGTTCCCGAATCCTGGTCACCCGCGCCGATAGCGGCAAGCCCCGCTTCAACGTTTCTGAAATTGCCGGCAACGCCGCGGTGGTTGCAATCACGTCGTCTTACTATCCTGACAGCCGTTCGCCGTCCGAGGCCGTCGAGCGCTTCGGTATGGCGCTCGGCAACGACGCGGTCTCGAATCTAATGACGGAATTCTGGCCGGACATCAAACGACGCCTGCGTTTCGGGCCCCACTACTTCTTTAAGGCCTAGTGTCCAGTCGAATCGCTATGGCGGCTAGCTTCGAACAGGAACCAGGCGCGCCGCTCGGTTTCGTCGATCCATACTTCGATCAGGCTGGCGGTGGCAATGTCGTGGTGCCCATCACAAACGTCATGCGCCTCGCGCAGGCGTCCGGCAAACTCGGTGTTGTCCTGGCGCAGCTCCGCCAGCATGTCTTCGGGCTCAACGTAATCGGCGTCGTTGTCCGCCACACGCTGCAAACGGGAAATGTTCCCGATGGACCGTAGCGTCGTTCCTCCTACTTTGCGCACCCGCTCGGCGATGGGGTCGGACATCGCGTAAATCTGGTCCGCGTGCTCGTCTAGCAGCAGATGATAGTCCCGGAAGTGCGGCCCGCTCATGTGCCAGTGAAAATTCTTAGTCTTCAGGTACAGCGCCCACACGTCCGCCAGGATCGCGTTCAACGCGCCGCTAATGTCTTTGGTAGCCGTGCCCTTCAAGTCAGTGGGGGTATTTAACGGCGCCATCTGCCGATGCTTCAAGCCTTGGATTTTTTTCGAATCGAGTTTTTTCACAGCACTCTCCTAGTTGTCAGAATACGCCAACCCGCAAGCGCCGTGCACCGCACGGTTCGCCTGCCGCGCCGCCCGCTCGTATTACACTAGGCCCTTGAGCCCTTCATGATTCGCGCCCAAGGCCTGGTGAAGAAATTCGGCGAATTTACCGCCGTCGATAATATCGCTTTCGATGTCGCCAAGGGCGAGATCTTTGCGTTCCTGGGCCCCAATGGCGCAGGTAAAACTACCACTATTAAAATGCTTACCACGCTGCTGACACCGACCAGCGGCAGCGTGGAACTTGACGGCCTCGACCCCGTCACCCACCAAACCGCCGCGCGCCAGCAGTTCGGCATCGTGTTCCAAGACCCCAGCGTCGACGACGAGCTCACCGCTTACGAGAACATGGATTTCCACGGCGTCTTGTACAGCGTCCCGCGCGCCCTGCGCAAAGAACGCATCGAACGCCTGCTCAGACTCTTCGAGCTATGGGAGCGCCGCGACGACCCCGTCAAACAATTCTCCGGCGGCATGCGCCGGCGTCTGGAAATCGCGCGCAGCCTGCTGCACACTCCCAAAATCATCTTCCTCGACGAGCCCACGCTGGGCCTCGACCCGCAGACCCGCAACCAGCTCTGGACCCACGTCAAGAAGCTCAACGAAGACGAGCAGGTCACCGTTTTCCTGACCACGCATTATATGGAGGAAGCCGAGCGCATCGCCCACCGCATCGCCATCATGGACCACGGCAAGATCATCGCGCAAGGCACGCCTGACGAGTTGAAGAAGCAGACCGCCACCGGTTCACTGGAACAAGCCTTTCTCGCGCTCACCGGCAATACCATTCGCGAAGAAGAAGCCACCAGCCTCGACCAGATGCGCAAGATGGGCCGGGCCTTTGGTCCCAAGAGACAACGATGAACGTAATCTATATTCTGTGGCTGCGGCAATTGAAACGCTCCGCCCGCGCGCGCGCCCGCATCATCGCGTCCTTCGGGCAGCCGCTGCTCTTTTTGCTCGCCTTCGGATTCGGCTTCGGAAACATGTTTCAGCGGGCCGGCCAAGGCAACTACATCCAGTTTCTATCGCCGGGCGTCATGACCATGTCAATCCTGTTCACGTCCATCTTCTCCGGGATCGAAGTCATCTGGGACCGTCAATTTGGTTTCCTGAAAGAGACGCTGGTGGCCCCTGTGCCGCGCATTTTAATCATGATCGGCCGCACCCTCGGCGGCGCCACGGTCGCGGTACTCCAGGGAGTCGCCGTGTTTTTCATCTGCCTGGCCGTAGGTTTCCGCGTACCGTCACTGGCGATGCTGCCCCTGGGATTCGTCTTTATGATTCTGACGGCTCTACTGTTCACCGCCGTCGGTACGGCGCTCGGCTGTCTGCTGCCCGACTTCCAGGGTTTCCAACTCGTCATGAACTTTCTGGTGATGCCCATCTTCTTCCTCTCCGGCGCTCTCTTTCCCTTGAAAAATGTGCCGCGAGCGCTGAGTATCGTCGCGAGCCTGGACCCGCTTTCCTACAGCGTCGACGGGCTACGTTACGCACTAGTCGGAGGCACCGCCTTTGGAGTCATCGCGGACCTGGAGATTCTGGCCGTGGTCACCGCCTTAGTGCTATTTCTAGGCGGCTACGTGTTCTCCAAAATCCAAATATGAGAAGGTGGTTGGCGTGACCGATTATGCGATAGGTGTAGATCTAGGCGGCACCAACCTGCGCGCCGCCGCCGTCAGCCGCGACGGCAAAATGCTGAACAAGATCGCCGGCTCGACCCCCGCGGGAGCAGGACGCGACGCAGTGATCAATGACATGGTGGTGTCCATCGAAAAGCTGCAAGCGGGCTTGCCCGGGCAAAAACTTGCAGGCGTCGGCGTGGGCGTCCCCGGATTCATTTTGATGGACAAAGGCGTCGTGGTCGGCGCTCCCAACCTTCCCGAATTCGATAACTACCCGGTGCGCGATGAAATCGAAAAACGCCTGGGCGCGAAAGTGATTCTCGAAAACGACGCCAACGCCGCGGCCCTCGGCGAAAAGTGGATGGGCGCGGGCCGCGACGTCAACGATCTGATCCTTCTCACCCTTGGCACCGGCATCGGCGGAGGCCTCATCTTCAACGGAAATATTCTGCGCGGCTACCTGGGCATGGCCGGCGAGATCGGCCACACCACCATCTCGCCCAACGGTTATCCCTGCGGCTGCGGCAACACCGGGTGCGTCGAAAAATACGCCTCGGCCACGGCCGTCTCTGCCATGGCGCGCCTCATGAACCTGGGCCACGACCTGTCATCTGAAGAGGTCTTCAACCTAGCCAAAGGCGGCAACGAGCGCGCCCAAGCCATCTTCGAATGCGTAGGCATTTCGCTGGGGACCCTGCTCGCCTCCCTGGTCAACATTTTCAACTTTCCCCTGTACCTATTAGGAGGCGGCATGACCGCCGCCTGGGAATTGTTCGAACCCCCTATGCTGGCCGAAGCCTCCCGCCGCTCCTTCATCTACCGCAAGAACCCGCCGCGCATCGAACGCGCGACGCTCGGTGGAGACGCCGGCCTCTACGGCGCAGCCTACTTGCCATTGCGAGTAGACTAGTCTCACATGAAAGCTCTTGAGCTGAAAGTTCCACCGCCCGTGGTGGCGTTAGTCGTGGCGGCGCTGATGTGGCTGCTATCGCGCGCAGCCCCGGCGCTCAACTTTGAATTCTCGGCCGGCAGTCTGATCGGGAGCGTTCTAGCCTTGATGGGAATCGGCACGGCCGTTGCAGGCGCGGTCACGTTCGCGCGCGCCAAGACCACTCTCAATCCGACTACTCCCCAAGCGGCTACGTCGTTGGTGAGCGGCGGTATCTATCGAGTTACGCGAAACCCCATGTACCTCGGCCTGCTGCTGATCTTAACCGCTTGGGCGCTTTATTTGTCGAACGTGCTCCCCTTTCTATTGCTGCCTGTATTTATCGTCTACATCAACCGCTTCCAAATCGCACCCGAGGAACGCGCCCTCAGCTCGCTCTTCGGACGCGAGTTCGCCGCCTACCAGTCCCGCGTGCGCCGCTGGATATAATCGAGACCATGTTCCCCCGATTTTTTTGTGTAGCGACTTTTGCGGCCGTTATTAGCTTCGGCCAAGCCCCGCCCATCGGCGTCCCGCACGTAGCGTTAGGCGCGGGACCTTTCGTCTTCGACACCGCCGAGCAGCACAAGCTGCGCGTCGTGGTGGTGGCCCGCGGCTTAGTGCATCCCTGGAGCCTGGCGTTTCTCCCCGACGGCAACATGCTGATCACCGAACGCGGCGGCAACCTGCGCATGGTCCGCGACGGCGTCCTTGACCCCACACCACTACCGGGTGTGCCGAAAGTCCAGCACCTGCGCAACGCTGGACTCTTCGACGTCGTCCTCCATCCCAAGTTCGCCGAAAACAAGCTCGTCTACTTCACCTACACCAAGCCCGGTGACAACAACCAATGGTCAACCGCACTCGCCCGCGGCCGTCTCGACGGCGGCGCTTTGAAAGATGTCAAAGACCTCTTCGTAGGCGAGCCCACCACCGTCATCGGCGGCTCGCGCATCGCCTTCGCCCGTGATGGCCTGATTTATATGACCACCGGCGCCGCCACCGGCACACTAGCGCAAGACCCCATGAGCGACTACGGAAAAGTTCTCCGCCTGCGCGACGACGGCAGCATTCCCAGCGATAATCCCTTCGTAGGCCGCGCCGGATACAAACCGGAAATTTACACACTAGGACATCGCGATCAACTCGGCCTTTTCATCCATCCCGAAACCGGAGCCGTCTTCACCAACGAGAACGGCCCCAACGGTGGCGACGAGATCAACCTGATCCTGCCCGGCCACAACTACGGCTGGCCGCTGGTGAGCTACGGACGAACCTATGAAGGCCCGCGCCTGGCGGAATCCCCTTCCCGCGAAGGCATCACCGAACCTCTGGTCGTGTGGATACCCTCCATCGCTCTCTCCGGCATGACCTTCTATACCGGAGATCGTTTCCCCGCCTGGAAAGGCAACATCTTCGTAGGCGGCATGCGGCAAGGCGAGATCCCCGGCACGGGCCGTCTCGACCGCATCGTCTTCAACTCAAAAATGGAAGAGCTGCGCCGCGAATCTCTGCTCCTCGATCTGCACCAGCGCATCCGCGACGTCCGTCAAGGCCCCGACGGCTATCTTTACGTGCTCACCGAAGAAGAAGACGGTGCCCTGCTCCGCCTGGAACCCGCGAACTAATCGGGAAGCATGACCAACGATCTCGCCGTTCTCATCACCGAGATCGACGCCAACCTGAGCCACGCCGAATCGCTCGCCGCCGGTCTATCGCGCCAACAATTCAACTGGCGTCCCGACGCAGCCAGTTGGTCGATTGGCCAGTGCCTGTCCCACTTAAACGTTGTTGACGGCCAAGACCTCGCCCCCATCCGTGCCGCCATCGCCGACGGTAAATCGCGCCAACTCACCGGCGACGGCCCCTTCACCTACGGCTTCTTAAGCCGCAGATTCGTAGCCAGCATGGAGCCTCCCGCCAAACGCAAATTCAAAGCGCCCAAGAACTACGCGCCGCCCGAGGAATCCGATCCGCAAACCACGCTAGCCGAATTCCGCCGCATCTCGAAGGACCTGCGCGCGCTCGCGCAAACCGCCGACGGCCTCAATCTCTCACTCGTCAAAACCAGGATGCCCGCGCTGCCCCGGCTCCTGCGCGCATTGGCTAAAATGCCCCTAGGCGCACGCCTAGAACTCATCACCGCCCACGACCGCCGTCATTTATGGCAAGCCGAAGCCGTCCGCAACCATCCCGCGTTCCCGCTCTAAAGATCGACGACGGCGAGGATCACCTGCGCCGTGTCCGCCGCATCTGCATGCGTCTTCCTGAAACCACCGAAAAAATCTCGCACGGCGAACCAACCTTCTTTGTCCGCAAAAAAGTCTACGCCATGTTCACGAACAACCACCACAACCACGGCCATATCGCCGTCTGGCTGCCCGCGCCACCGGGACTGCAACAGTTGCTTATTCACAGCGCACCCGCGACGTATTTCAAACCGCCCTACCTAGGCTTCCGCGGTTGGATCGGCATCGAACTCAGCGCTATCGGCGACGCCGAACTAGCCGAACACATTCGCGAAGCCTGGCGCATGATCGCCCCGAAGACCGTTCAGTAACATTTACGCTTCCCACCAGCCTCAATCAATGCGACAATTCGTTTAGAACATGATCCGGCGTGAATGGTTTCGCGCGAACTGGCGTGTTCCGGTGTTGGCAACGTTGGCCTTCGCCGGCATTACCGTTTCCTTGGCAGCGCAAGGCGATGCTGTCTCTGAACTCAAGTCCGCCGTGGCCGCGCTGCAATCCAATCGTGAAGCGGCCGCTGCTGCCATCCTCAAGGGCCTCGACCGCAAGCTTCCCAAGCTCGGCGATTATATAGGTTGGTTCCGCGCCACCGCCGAACTCAGCACCGGAAATTACTCGGCGGTGCCCGCAGCGCTCGAACCGGTCTGGTCGCAGACTCCCACATCACCGCTAATCGGCCGCGCGGCCCTATTAGGAGCGCAAGCCTATCAGCAAACCGGCAACACTTCCGCCGCCGTCAGCCTGCTGCGCAAATATTACACCGCGATCCCGCAGCCGCAAGGTGACTTAGCGCTGGCCAAAGCCTTTGCCGCCGCGGGCGACCCCGTCAGTGCCGCCGTTTACGCGCAGCGTGTCTACTATGGTTACCCCATCGCCAGCGAAGCCGCCGAAGCCGACGCACTGGCCGCGAATCTCGAATCGCAACTCGGCGAGAAGTATCCGCCCGTCCTCGGCAACGCCATGCTGGGCCGCGCTCTCAAATTACTCGACGCGGGCCAAACCGAAAAAGCCCGCAAAGAACTCATCGCGCTATTGCCGCGCCTAACCGGCCCCGAGCGCGACACCGCACAAGTGAAAATCGGCGTCGCTCAATACAACGCCAAAGACACCAAAGCCGCGCAAAAATATCTGGCCGATCTCGTCGTCGATTCACCCGCCGCCGACGCCGAGCGGATGTACTACCTATTACTATGTGCGCGCCGCGCCAGCGATCGCGACAGCATGAACGGCGTCTTAAACCAACTGGCCAGCCTGCACGCCAATTCCACCTGGCGGCTGGAAGCACTGCTAGCCGTAGCCAATTCTTACCTGATCGAAAATCAGGTGGACGCCTACGAGCCTCTCTACCGCGCCTGCTTCGAGTCTTTCCCGAAGGAAACCCGCGCCGCAGGCTGCCACTGGAAAGTCACCTGGGCGCATTACCTTCGCCGCAAAGACGACGCTCGCGATTTGCTGCGTGAGCACCTGCGCCTGTTTCCCAACTCCGATGAATCGTCCGCGGCCCTGTACTTCCTAGCCCGCTTAGCAGAAGGCTCCGACGATCCCGCCGCCGCCCGCGCCTACTACAGCGAGATCGTCCGCGAATATCCAAATTACTTTTACACCGGCCTCGCCCGTGAACGCCTGGCCGCCTTGCCCGCCAACACCATCGCGGCCGCGCCGTCCGCACCCGTCGCTGATTTCCTGCGCACCGTAACGTTCAACACGCGCGCGCGTGTCCGCAACTTCGAGCCCAACGCCACCGCGAAACTCCGTCTGGAACGCGCCCGCCTGTTAGTCTCCGCCGGACTCGACGATTGGGCCGAGACCGAACTCCGCTTCGCCGCCCAAATCGAAGACCAGCCGCACGTCATGGGCCTCGAGCTAGCCACCATGGCCAACCGCCGTGCACAGCCCGATAAGGCTTTGCGCTATCTGAAACGCTACGCGCCCGACTATCTTTACCTGCGCATCGATTCCGCCCCCGACGAATTCTGGAAGCTGGCCTTCCCGCTGCCCTATCGCGCCGACTTCGAACGCTTCGCCCGCCAGAATAATCTCGACCCCTTCCTCTTCGCTGCCCTGGCGCGCCAGGAATCCGAGTTCAACCCCAAAGCCGTCTCCGAATCGAGCGCACGCGGACTCACCCAAATCATGCCCCCCACCGGCCGCGAACTCAGCCGCCAGTTGCGCCTGAAACCGTACTCCACCGCCAGCCTGTTTCAGCCGCAAGTCAACTTAAAGCTCGGTTCGTTCTATCTAAAATCTCTCACCGACAGCGTCGAAGGACGACTCGAAGCCGCGCTCGCCGCCTACAACGCCGGCCTCAGCCGGGCGAAGACTTGGTCAACCTGGGGTGAATTTCGGGAAGCCGCCGAGTTCGTCGAAACCGTGCCTTTCACGCAGACCCGCGAGTACATCCAAATCGTTCTGCGCAACGCCGATATTTACCGCCAGCTCTACGCCAATGAGAAGCCCCCCGCTTCCACCAACCGGGTATCCTATTCAAATGGGATCGATCAGCGAAGAAAAAGTTCTCGCGCCACCGGCGCCCCCTAGCGTTCGCCCGCGCTTTCGCAGCGAACGAGCCGCCGGCCTCAACGAAAGTGTCATCCGCGAGATGACCCGTCTCGCTTTCCAGTACAACGCCGTCAATCTCGCACAAGGCTACCCCGATTTCCCTGCCCCCGAAGTCCTGAAACGCGCCGCCATCGAAGCCATCGAAGCCGACATCAATCAGTACTCCATAACCTGGGGCGCGAAACCTTTTCGCGACGCCATTGCCGCCAAATACCGCCGCCACTACCAGCTCGACTTTGACCCCGAGCGGGAAATCACCGTAGTCTGCGGAGCCACTGAAGGCATGATCGCCGCACTGACCGGCGTTACCAATCCCGGCGATGAACTGGTAGTCTTCGAGCCCTTCTACGAAAACTACGGCCCCGATTCCGTGCTCTGCGGATGCACCCGCAAGTTAGTCGCGCTGCGCGCCCCCGATTGGACCTTCGACCGCGATGAACTCCGCCGGGCCTTCTCGAAGCGCACCAAAGCCATCATCCTGAACTCGCCCAACAACCCCACCGGCCGCGTCTTCAATCGCGAAGAGCTCACCTTCATCGCTGAACTCTGCCAGGAATTCGACGCCCTCGCCGTCACCGACGAAATCTACGAACACATCCTCTACGGCAGCGCGCGGCACATCCCCATGATGCAGCTCCCCGGCATGCGCGACCGCACCATCCTGATCAACAGCCTGAGCAAAACCTATTCCGTGACCGGCTGGCGCGTAGGCTGGGTGCTGGCCAGTCCCGACCTCACCGACTCCATCCGCAAAGTCCACGACTTCCTCACCGTCGGCGCAGCCCACCCCCTGCAGATCGCCGGCGTGACCGCGCTCGGCCTTCCCGACTCCTATTACACCGACCTCGCCGAAAAATATAACGAGCGCTGCACCGCCATGATCGACATGCTCACCCCCGTCGGTTTCCGCTGCTTCCGCCCCGAAGGCGCCTACTACGTGATGACCGATATCTCCGGCTTCGGCTTCAAGGATGACATGACCTTCGGCCGCTACTTGGTAGAGAAAATTGGTGTTGCCGCTGTCCCCGGTTCCTGTTTCTTCTCCAACCCGCATGACGGCGAGCAGATGATCCGCTTCTGCTTCCCGAAGAAACCCGCGACCCTCGAAGCCGCCGCCAACCGCCTGCGCAAACTATAAAAGGAGGTGCCCATGCTGGCATTCTTGCTGCTCCTCGGGGCGTTGGCTCTCAACGCCCAACCCGCCAAACTGAATATGTACTGGATCGACGTCGAAGGTGGCGCGTCCACGCTGATCGTTTCTCCTTCGGGTGAATCTCTGCTGATCGACACTGGCTGGAACGCAGGGGACCGCGACGCCAAGCGCATCCTCGCCGCCGCCCAGCACGCCGGCGTGAAGAAGATCGACTACCTGGTCATGAGCCACTTCCACGCCGATCACGCCGGCGGGTTGACCGCGCTCTCCAAGCTCATCCCCATCGCCAAATTCTATGATCGCGGCGACGCCATCGAAATCGAGAACAAGCGCTGGCTCGACGAATACCGCGCCGCGTCCGCCGGCAAACGCACCATCGTGAAACCCGGCGACGCCATTCCGATAAAAGGTTTGAACGTCGTCATCGTCTCGTCCAACCAAGAGGTCCTCGCGAACCCCATCAACGGCGGCGGCCCCAATCCGCTGTGCGCCGACGCAGAGCAGAAAGCATCCGCCGGTCCCGAAAACGCCCGCGGCGTCGGCATCCTGCTCACCTATGGAAATTTCAAATACCTGAACCTGATCGATCTCGATTGGTCCAAGGAAATGGAACTCGCATGCCCCATCAATAAACTAGGCAAAGTCACGCTGTACCAAACCGGACGCCACGGTTCCTTCGACGGCGCCGGCGCACCCGCGCTGCTGGGAGCGATCGAGCCGCAAGTGGTCGTCGTCAACAACGGTCCGCGCAAAGGCATGGGACAAGTGGACGCCACAGTCAAATCCGCGAACCCGCCGGGCAAAACTGCTGCTCCGTATGAAAAGAACGCCTACCTGCGCCTCGCCAAGCTGCCGGGAATCGAAGGCATCTGGCAGGAGCACCTGTCATTACTGGATCCGGCCCCCGCGCACAACACGACGCCCGACATGATCGCCAACCTTGAAGACAGTCCGGATTGCAAAGGAAATTGGCTCGAAGCCGCAGTCGCGCGCGACGGCAAGTTCACCGTGACGAACGGCCGCAACGGCTTCACAAAGACTTATTCCGCTCATTAAAACACTTTCATTTTGCCATCGGATGTGCGACGCTCAAATCAGGAGGCACTATGACTCCTTTATCTTTGCTCCCCGAGCGTATTGTGCGGGAAGATGGACAAGGCGCGGAAGTAGCGCTCGAAGCCAAGCAAGCCAAACGTTTGCTGCTTACCCTGCGCGTAAACCGCATTCTCGAACGCGAAACCTTGGAAGTGAGCATTCACGGTTCCCGCGATCGCAAAACATGGCACCCGCTGGCAGCGTTCCCCAAGAAATCATATTGCGGAACGTACTCGCTGCCGGTGGACCTAACCAGCAATCCCGACGTGCAGCACCTGCGCGTGCATTGGAAAATGAGCCGCTGGAATCAGCAAAACCCCAAACC
Organism: Bryobacterales bacterium; assembly: GCA_963745995.1. Taxonomy (GTDB): domain Bacteria; phylum Acidobacteriota; class Terriglobia; order Bryobacterales; family Bryobacteraceae; genus Palsa-187. The sequence goes on along the minus strand of CAVUZF010000001.1, from coordinate 55,757 downwards.
CGTTTTCGGTTTCGATGTGTTCGCCGAAGAACTCCGCACCAAGGTAGCCGGCGCGGCTTAAGCCCTCACAGGCGATTCATCAAACTAGCCGCGTAGCCCGCGCCGAATCCGTTGTCGATGTTCACCACGGTGACGTTACTTGCACAACTATTCAGCATGCCGAGCAGCGCCGCCAGACCCTGAAAGCTCGCCCCATAGCCCACGCTAGTCGGAACAGCAATCACCGGGGCCATCACCAATCCGCCCACCACACTAGGCAGCGCACCCTCCATCCCCGCGCACACGATCACCACGCGCGCCTCCGCCAGGCGCTCGCGATGATGCATCAGCCGGTGAATCCCCGCCACCCCGACGTCGTGAAAAGCCTCCACCTCATTGCCCATTACTTCCGCCGTGACCTGTGCTTCTTCCGCCACCGGCAAGTCGCTGGTCCCCGCGCACACCACCGCGATCTTCCCTTTTCCGCGCAGCGTCCGGTCGCGCCACACCCGCAGCGATCCCGACGCTGGAAAATATTCCGCGCCCGCCTGCTCCTTTTGTAACCGTTCTGCAACTTCGCGAGGAATACGCGTCACGAGAATGTTCTGCGCCTTCGCCAGCAGCGCCGCCGCAATCGCGGAAATCTGATCCGCCGTCTTGCCCTGCCCGAAAATCACCTCCGGCATGCCGTGACGCAGCGCCCGGTGATGATCCACCTTGGCGAAACCTAGGTCTTCAAAGGGTAAATGCCGCAACCGGTCCAGCGCCGCATCGATATCCACTGCTCCCGCGCGCACTTCTTCGAGGAGCGCACGCAATTGGTTTTGATCCATAGGAAGCTTCAGGATAGCAGCGCCTGGGTTGCCTGCTGGGTTGCCTGCTGGGTTGCCTACTGGGTTGCCCGCTGGGTTGCCCGCCGTGGCTGCCCGATACCCGCAAAAGAGGTGCCCCCAACCCACCTCAATTCACTTGGACCTTGCGAAGGTGCAAGGCATAATCATTCCTACATGAACAAGCCGGCGACTGAAACTCTCCCCCAGATTTGCTCCGAAGTCGGACTCACCTGCCAGAGCTGCACCGCCGAAACCGCACGCCACGTGGCGGCCATCTGCAAAGGACTCCGCGGCAAAGCCGTCGGCCAGATGTTCGTGCAGCTCTATCCCAACGCGGCTTGCGCCCCCGCGCATAAGATGTTTGCGGCGCACTACGAATCCGCGGCTGAGCCCCCCAAACGCCGCGACTTTATGTCCGTCCGCCCGGGCGTAATGGCCGCAGTAGCCTAACTACTTCGACGCCTGCACCGGAGGCGGCATCAACTCCGCCAGATACTGCTTCCACAGTTTCGCCAGCGCAACGGTCCCGTGCCCGCGTGTCTCCGGACCCGTCGGAATGAGCACATAGCGTCCTAGCTTCACACGCGGCATTTCCCGCTCCATGATGCCCAGTTCCGGCGGATTTCGTTCGTCATCCGCTGAATTGATTGCAAGTAGACGCGCCTGAATGGTCTCTAGTTTAGGCGCGGGATTATAGTCGCGCGAGGCTTCGAGCTGATAGATGACATCGTTCGCATCCGCGTTTGACGGCTGCGCCAGCCGCTGGTCCAGAAGCTGATCGGCTTTCTCGCGCGTCGGCGCCGCACGATGAATCGCCTGCGTCCCCCCACTCGTCGCGATGCCGAAATAAACTTGCGCCATCGGCAAACTGTGCGGTTCCTTGGTATAGTTGCCGCCATTCCACTCCGGGTCATTGCGGATGAAATCGATCACCATGCGCCGCAGCATCCAATTGCGCCCCGCAACCTCTGTGGGCTGAGCCGCCATCGGCAGCAGCGCATCCATGAAGTCCGCATAGCGCTCGCCCCAAGTCCAGACATGCATCCCGCCCATCGAAACACCCATCACCAGCCGCAAATGCCCGATGCCCAGATGCTCCTTCACCAGGCGATATTGCCCGTCGACCATATCATCGTAGTTGTACTGCGGAAATTTCGTGCGCATCCCATCGGAAGGCTTCGACGACTTCCCCGCCCCAATCGCATCCGGCATGATGAGGTAGTGCGTCGCCGCATCCAGCGGCTGCCCCGGCCCAAACAACTCGCCCGCGAAATCAGGACGCAAAAACCCGGCGCCCGTTCCGTTCGTCCCATGCAGGATGAGAACCGGCTCGCCCGCGCGCGCCCCCACCGTGATGTAATGCAGACGCAACTCCGGCAGCGTCTCGCCCGTATGAAAACGGAAATCGCGAACCACCCAGTCGCCTTCGACCGGAGCCGGATAATCAGCCGCGCGCAACACAGCTGCCGCGAACAGCAGTGCAAACAGGGCATGAATTTTCACAGGTGTGCTCCTCCCAAAATCCGACCACCCAGTATATTAGAAGAATCCGAAAGGACCAACCATGCAACCCACACGCCGTAACGCCCTGGCCACCGCAGGCCTGGGACTCGCCGCTTTCGCCCGACGCGCGAACGCCGCCGACTGGACCGCCGCCGAAAAAGCCAACGTCGACGCGGTCACCGCCTTCTGCGCCGCGTGGCCCAGCCACGACGTCGCCAAAATCATGTCCTTCTTCTCAGACTCCTGCGCCTACCGCGTCACCGAAACCCAAGAACCCGCCAGAGGCCGCGAAGCCGTGACCGCCCGCATCGCGAGCTTCGTCGACCGCGTGCAAGAGTTCAAAGTGCTCGACACCTTCGCCAAGGGTCCCATGGTCTTCAACGAGAGAATCGACTCTTTCGCCAGCGGAGCGTTACGCTCCTGGCACGGCGTCGGCGTGTTCTTCCTGAAGGACGGAAAAATCGTGGAGTGGTACGACTATACGATCCAAGCCGATCGCCGCTGAGGAGTTCTCAATAGCTTACTAGCGTAAGATCAGTTGCCGCGAAGTCTCGGCCTGTAGCCAGAAGCGGCTCCCCGCGCAGCGCGGCCAGCGCGTACACTGCGCAGTCGCCAAAGTTAAGCTGCGCGCGATGTTTCATTCCCTTACCGAAGCGGGCGAAGGCGGCCACGGCAATTTTCGCATGCGACTCCTCAAAGACGGCGACTTCTGCGTCGAGTCCGTCCACCAAATCGTACAAAAGGGTAACGGCCCTTTCTCCGGAACGAGCCCGCAGAACCATGCCCGCTTCCAATATGGATACAGAACAGATGATTCGGTTGGCGGCATTTTCCACGGCATCGAGCAGCGCACTGCCTGAAGGTTCGCCGAGTAACACTGCGATTAGAGCCGAAGTGTCGATGACCATCTAGCGCGGAAGGCCGAACGCATCATATCCCAGAATTTCGTCGGGAGTTCGGGAATCGAGAACCGGAAGGGACGCCATCTTCGCGCAAATCGCGCTGATCTTCTTGCGATCCAGTGGTTTCTTCGCGGTTCGGATCTGGTTCTCCAGCGCATGAATAACTGCTTCGGTAAGGGTCACCCCCGTTTGCTTACTCACTTGCTGCGCTAAGCGGTGAGCCAGAGGATTCTTGATATAGAGGGTCTGCCGCTTCTTCATGTCTTTATTATAGGGCAATCCCTGGGGATATACCAGGGCGGTGACCCTCCGTTCGCTAAACCGACTAAACCTCGCCGTCACTTCCAGCAACAGCCTGCATAGGCACGCCGCTGCCCGACGGCAAGTCCTCCGCTGTTATGTGAGCTCGCGGCGGGCTCACCAATAAAGGCAGAATCATCGCCACCGTCATCATCCCCGCGATCAAATACAACGCCTGCGTATAACCACCAGTGGCTTGCCGCAGATAGGCGAAGAGCAATGGACCAAAGGCCGCCGGAAACGCCCACGGCAGCAACATCAATCCGAAAATCGGTCCTACGTGGCGAGGCCCGAAGTAATCCGCGGCGAAGGCCGGCGTGATCCCGTACGCTCCCCCGTAGCACAGCACGATCGTAAACGTCGTGATCAGAAGAAGCGGCGGCGCTGCAATGTTGTGAAACGTCCAGAACAGCACGGCCTGTATCGAATACATCAGGAAGAAAGCCGTCTTGCGCCCGATCATGTCTGAAATCCAGGCCCACAGGACGCGGCCCATTCCATTGGCGAGACTGATGATGCCCACGAAGCTCGCCGCTGTCACCGCCGTTACCTTGCCAATTTCCTGAAACATCGGCGCGGCCTGCGAAACCACCGAGATACCAGCGATGGTATTGATGGATAACAGCGCGCACAAAGCCCACCATTGCCAGGTCCGCAAAGCTTCTCGCAGGCTATAGTCGCGGTCGCTACGCTGCGCCACCTGCGCCGCCGTCGGCGACCATCCCGCCGGTTTCCATCCCTCTGGAGGATTGCGCATCAAGAACGCGGCGCACACCGCGACCACGCCGTAAGCGATGCCGAGATACGCAAAGGTAGTCATTACACCGAAGCTCTGCATGAGCTTGGCCGCCACCGGCGCCGCAATCAGCGAACCCGCTCCGAAACCGCCCACCGCGATGCCGGTGATCAGTCCACGCCTTTCCGGAAACCACTTCACAAGAACGGCGATGGGAACGATGTATCCCATGCCCAGCCCGATTCCACCCATCACACCGTAGGTAAGATACAACCACCACAATTTGTAGGCGGAAAAACTCGCCAGAAAGACTCCACCGCCCCACAGCAGGGCGGCCGTCATGCCGACGATTCGCGGGCCCACGCGGTTCAGCCACAAACCGCCGACCACCGCCGACAAGCCCAGGAACAGCCAGTCAATCGAGAAAGTGAGGGAGACTTGCGAAATGCTCCAACCGAATTCCTTGACCAGTGGAATGCGGAAAACGCTCCAGGCATACCCGGCGCCCAAAGCCATTTGCATGCAGACACCCGCGACCGCTATCCACCAACGATTGATTGAGGGCATGGTCTTCAATAGTGTACTGCGTTATGGGCAGCGCCGCAGCCCGCGCAGCCGTGACCTATAATATCCGGAGGTGGTGAACCGAATGCAAACGTCCAAGTTTCGCCGTACATCGATGAGCACCCTGATCGCATGCGCCCTAGCAGCCCTCCCGGCGCTCGCCCAAACCGGCGCGAAGAACGGTGAATGGCGCAGCTATGGCGGAGACACCGGCAACACCCGCTACTCCCCGCTCGATCAAATCAACGCGTCGAATTTCAACAAGCTCGAATCGGCGTGGCATTTCAAGACGGAAAACCTCGGTCCCCGCCCCGAATACAACCTCGAAGGCACGCCGCTGATGGCCAATGGCATCCTCTACGCCACCGCCGGCACGCGCCGCGCCGTCATTGCTCTCGACGCCGCCACCGGCGAGCTCCTGTGGACGCACAGCGAGAACGAAGGAGAGCGTGGCCGCAACGCCCCCCGGCAACTCTCCGGCCGCGGACTCTCCTATTGGACCGACGGCCGCGAAGAGCGCATCCTTTATGTAACGCCAGGTTACCGGCTCGTCGCGCTGAACGCTAAAACCGGCGCACGCATTCCGACCTTCGGCACCGACGGCCTGGTGGATCTGAAGATGGATGACGATCAAGTGATCGATCCCGTCACCGGCGAAGTTGGACTGCACGCCGCGCCCGTAGTCGCGAACGACACCATCATCGTAGGTGCCGCACACCGCTCCGGCGGCGTCCCGCGCAGCAAGACCAACGTGAAAGGTTTCGTGCGCGCCTTTGACGTCCGCACCGGCAAGCGCCTGTGGATCTTCCACACCATTCCCAAGCCCGGCGAGTTCGGCTATAACACTTGGGAAAGCGATTCCGCAGATTACACCGGCAACACCGGCGTGTGGGGCCAGATCAGCGTCGACGAACAACTCGGCCTGGCGTTTCTGCCAGTCGAACTTCCCACCGGCGATTACTACGGCGGCCATCGCCCCGGCAACGGACTGTTCGGCGAGAGCATTGTCGCCGTCGATCTCAAGACCGGAGTCCGCAAGTGGCACTACCAGTTGGTCCACCACGGCATTTGGGATTTCGACATCCCCTGCGCGCCCATCCTGGTCGACATCACCGTGAACGGCCGCGCAGTCAAAGCGCTGGCGCAGCCGACCAAGCAAGCCTTCCTCTATCTGTTCGACCGCACCACCGGCCAGCCCATCTTCCCGATCGAAGAGAAGCCGGTGGAGCAATCCACCGTCCCCGGAGAAAAAACTAGCGCGACACAGCCCTTCCCCAGCAAGCCTCCAGCCTACGACCGGCAAGGTTTTTCGATGGACGATCTGATCGACTTCACGCCGGAGTTGAAAGCGCAAGCGAGCGCGATCGTCGCGCACTATCACATCGGACCCGTCTTCACTCCGCCTTCTTTGAGCAAGGCCGGCGGCCCCATCGGCACGCTAGCTTTCGCCACGGCGCAAGGTGGAACCAACTGGGTGGGAGGCTCGGTCGACCCCGAAACCGGCATCGCTTACATTCCTTCGCAAAAGTCCTTAACCAATCTCGCGCTCATCCCCTCTGATCCGAAGACCAACGATTTCCGCTTCATTCAGGGCACTGCCGATGAGGGAGCGCGCGGCGGCGGCGGTTCCGGCGCCGAGGCGGGCGCGGCCCCCGGCTCAGCCAACGTGACGCGCTTGAGCGTGCAGGGACTTCCGCTTTACAAACCGCCCTACGGACAAATCAGCGCCATCGATCTCAACAGAGGCGAGATCCTGTGGCAGATACCCAACGGCGAAACTCCGGACGCCATTCGCGATCACCCGGCCCTCAAGGGCCTGAGCATTCCACGCACCGGACGTGCTGGGATCGTCGGCCTGATCGTCACCAAGACGCTGGTGATCGGCGGCGAAGCCGGCACCATCACCATGCCCGACGGCAAGAAAGGCGCGTACCTGCGCGCGTATGACAAGAAGACCGGCAAGGACGCAGGCGCGGTCGCCATGCCCGCCGGACAAACCGGATCGCCGATGACCTACCTGCTGAACGGCAAGCAATATATCGTCGTTGCGGTCGGCGCCGCCGGGTATCCGGCCGAGTATCGCGCGTACAGGCTGCCGAACTGAAGTCGTATCAAGCCATTATTGTCGGCGGAGGCCACAACGGCCTGGTGACTGCCGCGTATCTCGCGCGCGCCGGAGTGCGTGTATTGGTCCTCGAGTCGCGTGAGTTAGTAGGCGGCTGCGCCGTCACCGAAGAAATCTGGCCCGGCTACCGCGTCTCAACAGCGTCCTATCTTGCGAGCTTGATGCAAGAAAAAGTCGTGCGCGAACTGGAACTCGCACGCTTCGGCTATCGCGTCGACGCCAAGGACCCCGCCTTCTTCTCGCCCTTCCCTGATGGCCGCCATCTCTTTATGTGGCAGGATCGCGCGAAAACCGTCGCCGAGATCGCTAAGTTTTCCGCGCACGACGCTGAAGCCTATCCGCGTTACGAAGCGCATTTGGAAAAACTGGCGATGGTGGCCGAGTCCGTGCTCCTCACCACGCCGCCCGATTTCCCGCCGCAAGGCTTCGGCGATTTCATCGAATATCTAAAGCTGATGGGACGCCTGCGCGGCCTCTCGCGCATTGAAATCGTCGGCTTAGTGAAAGTCTTCACGCAGAGCGCCGCCGATTTCCTGGACGACTGGTTCGAATGCGAAGAGATCAAAGTAACGCTCGCCACTGACGGCGTCATTGGAGCCAATGGCGGCCCACGCTCCCCCGGCACAGCCTACATACTGCTGCACCACTGCATGGGCGGCGTCAACGGCATTCGCGGGTTGTGGGGCTTCGTCCGCGGAGGCATGGGCGCAGTGTCGAACGCCATCGCCGATTCCGCGCGCGCCAGCGGCGCCGAGATCCGTACCAACGCCCCTGTCGAAAAGATCCTGGTGAAGGACGGCCGCGCCACCGGCGTCGCGCTCTCCAACGGCGAAGAAATCTACGCGCCCATCATAGCTAGCAATCTCGACCCGCGCCGGACGTTCCTGCATTTGGTGGACAAAGCTGCGTTGCCCGCGGACTTCGTGAGCGGCATGGAACGCTTCCGCTCCGAAGGAACGTCGCTCAAGATGAATCTCGCCTTGAACGGACTCCCGGAATTCACCGCATTCCCCGGCGCTCCCGGCCCGCAGCATCGCGCCACCATGCACCTGTGCCCCTCCATCGATTACGTCGAGCGCGCCTGGGACGACGCCAAGTATGGCTGCCCCTCACATTCTCCGCTGATCGAGATGACCATCCCCACCATGTACGACGCCACGCTCGCGCCCGCCGGCCATCACATCATGGGAATCTTTTTGCAGTACGCGCCCTACACGCTCAAAGGCACCGATTGGGACACCGAGCGCGAACCCTACGCCGACCGCGTCCTTGAAGTGATCGAGCAATACTGCCCCAACATTCGCGACATCGTGGTCGAGCGCCAGACCCTCACGCCGCTCGATCTGGAACGCCGCTTCGGACTCACCGGAGGCAACATCTTCCACGGCGAAATGTCGCTCGATCAAATGTTCGTGCTGCGTCCCCTGGCAGGTTGGGCGCGCTACCGGACGCCGGTGAAAGGTCTGTACCTATGCGGCTCCGGAGCACATCCCGGCGGCGGCGTGATGGGCGCGCCGGGACACAACGCCGCCCGCGAAATTCTCAAAGACCGCTGAATCGACATGGTCGGTTAGTGGTAGCTCACTTGCAAGTTTGTGAACGATCCATCCGGCAAATTGCGCACGCCCATGCCGTTCAACCCCGTAAAGGGCAACTGCACATTACCCGTCGGAATGCCGTACACGCGAATGTAGCCGCTCTGATTCGCCAGCGCGGGAAACTGCTGGTTCAGAACGAACGCCATGTGCTGCAGGGGCTGCATAACAATGGAAAAATCGTTGACGATCATCTTCCCGGTTAGATCGTACGCCACCACCAATGCGGTCTGCGTCAGCGTGGAACTCGAGTTGGTGAGCGCCAAGCCTACCAGAGCGCCATTGGTCTCGTCAAACGGCATGGAAAAATAAGTGTTCAACGTAGGATCGCCGGTCACCGCCGCCTGTTGATTCTGCTGATTCCCCAAAACCTTGTATACCGCCATCGCGGAAAAATCTTCGGAGCTCTCCACTTTCGCCCAGCCCTCCGTCAATCCGGAACCGGCGCCCGACGAACTGAGGAACTTCGCGCCGAATCCCGGCACCGAGATGGTGATGGTGCTGCCGATCCCCGGAATCGACCAGGGTGTTCCATTGTCCTGCCAGAAAGTCACGGTATAGGCTTGCGCATATTTAGTCTGGTTGGTGATGGTCAACGTGGTCTGCCAGCCGCCGCCATCCACGATCTGCGACATGACTTTGGTGTACCCGGCGGGCCTGATAGTGGTAACGTTGCCAAGAACAATGAAGCGCTTGATGCTCACGCCGTTGACGATGCAATTCGGTGAATCGCAGGAGCCCTCTTCCGCCAACGCATTAAAAGGGATGATCCCGCCATCGTTGGTGAGCGCGGAGAGAAAACTCCCATTAAATAAACGGTCACCGGTTTGTGCCGGCAAACTCGCGTAGACCCGCACCGCATTCGCGAAACCAGTGGGAGCCGGATTCACGCCCGGAACTCCGTAATGATAACCGGTCCTGAAAGTGGTGCCGGGAGTCACATCGATATTCACATTCGAATAGGCGTTGTTAACCGAGTCATAAACGAACGAACCTGTCGCCTGCCCACCATCGTCGAACAGCACGTTATCCAGATACCAGGTGCGCGGGCCAAAGGCCTGAGCCGCGGTGACGCTCCCCCCGGTCACGCCGATGATCGAATCCGCGGTGGCATACTGGCAGGCGGAATTCAAGCACACCCCTTGATAAGAACCCGTATCCAACGGAATCGTCCCGCCTCCGTTGGCGAGTGTCCCGAGAAACCCCCACTGCAGCATTCCGGAGACTCCGGTGATGGGATTGGGCGTAGTCCAAAAGATCACCACCGCCGGACGTCCAATGGGGCTCTGCACGGTGTAGTGGTTGCCCGTTACTAATCCGCTCGCCGCCGCGTTGCCGGGCGTGGTGGTGATATCGATCGACGTGTACAGCCCCGTCACAGTGTCGTAGACGAAGGACCCTACCGCGCGGCTGCCGTCTGAGAACGTGACTCCATTCAGATACCACGTCACGGGAGCAGCGTGAACCGCGGGGCTCAGCAAGACGAGTAGTGGTGCAAGGAAGAGCAGACGACTTCTATAGGTGTTCATTTGACTCCGGGATAATCTCTCTATTGTCCGGGAAGCGCGGAGCGTTAGTCAATGGAAGAGGGGTGGAAAAAATTACGTTGTACTCTATCACCACGACGTCTTGATGGAGTAGCGCTGTATCCGCACGTCGTTCGTCACGGGCGTCAGCCCTTCAGCGGCGGCTTGCGCGAAAGTTAGTCCCTTTTTTTAGTCATATCGAGCGGCGTCGCCGAAGCCATACTCGCGAAAGCCAGAGCCAGCGCATCGGACGTATCATGATTCCCCGCCGTCGGCCCCGCATCGCGGATGAACACTTCAAACGCCATCGCCAACGATGTGCCCGTATTGCGGAATCCGTGCAGCGTCCCCTTATCCATATAGAACACCTGCCCCGGCACCGCCGCCGTCTTCTCCGTTCCCTTGGTGAATTCGATCGAGCCCGTGATGGGCAGGAACAAATGAAAACGCACGTCATCGTGCGTGTGCATCTTGCGCGTAGCGCCTGCCTGGATCTCGACGCGCAGCACGCGCACCTGTGGCTTGTCGAGCAGCACCGCGCGCGCCACTCCTGCGTCCTGCGTCGGCACCGCCGCCGGCCCTGGGATCTGCGCCAGCATGGGAACACACGCCATTGCAAAAATCATCAAAGTGCGAGTCATCATAGTCTGTTCAAGCTATCCGCTTTCCGTGTAGAGAGCAAGCACCTGCATCCACACTCTATGAAAAGGTGTGCCATGCTGGATGCTAGATGAGCCGCCCACCCGAACCCGCACCGCCCAAGGCTGTTGAGAAACCTCCCGAAAAGCCCAAGAAAAACCGCTCCATGACACGCAAAGCTTTCGGCGAACTGCTTAAGCGCGCCATCACCAAATCCGATCCCAAGGCCAGCTAACATGTTCGCCGCGCACTCCGGATTCGGACGCAACTACGGCCGCTCGCAGGTCATTACACAGCAAGGAATCGTCGCCACCAGTCAAGCGCTCGCCTCGCAAGCCGGTGCGCAAGTCCTGGCGCAGGGAGGCTCGGCCGTCGACGCTGCCATCGCCGCCAACGCCGTGCTGGGCGTAGTCGAGCCCATGATGGACGGCATCGGCGGCGATTTGTTCGTGCTCTATTGGGATGCGAAAACCGGCGAGTTGACCGGCTTGAACGCCTCCGGCCCCGCGCCCCGCGCGCTCTCCCCCGCTTTTTTGGCGAAGGACGGAATCACCGCCATGCCGCTCGCCGGCATCCACGCCGTGACCGTTCCTGGCGCCGTCGACGGCTGGGCGCAGCTACACCAGCACTACGGAAACTTACCGTGGGATCGCCTGTTCGCATCCGCCATCGCCTACGCCGAGCAAGGTTTTCCAGTCACCGAAGCCATCGAAGAACAATGGACTTCACCAGTGTCCTTCGACCGCCTCACCAGCCACCCCGAATCGTCGCGCGTGTTCCTGGTCGACGGCAACCCGCCGCGGCACGGTGATGTGTTCCGCAATCCCGATCTCGCCGGAGCCTACCGCACGCTAGCCGCCGCCGGCTCGCGCGCGTTCTACGAAGGTGAAATCGCCGCCGCCATTCTCAAAACCTCGCAATCGCTCGGCGGCACCATGACTGCCGAAGATTTGTCATCGTTCTCCGCCGAGTGGGTCGAGCCTATTTCCGTCGACTACCGCGGCTGGCGCGTGTACGAACTGCCGCCCAACGGCCAAGGCATGGCCGCACTCGAAATGCTGAACATCATGGAGACGTCGCCCGCCGATCCGGCTGGACCCTTCACCGCCGCCGAAATGCACAAGCGTATCGAGGCCATGAAGCTCGCCTACTCCGACGTCTATCGCTATAACGCCGACCCGCGCGTCTGCGAAATTCCTGTCGCCAAGCTCCTCTCGAAAGAACACGCCCGCGAACGCGCCGCGCTCATCGATCCGCGCACCGCCAACGGCCGCGTCGCCGCCGCCCGCGTGTCCGGCAGCGACACCACGTACCTGACAGTTGTCGACCGCGAAGGTAACATCGTGAGCTGGATTCAAAGCATCTTCAGTAATTTCGGATCCGGCATCACCATCGAAGGGATGGGCTTCACCATTCAAAACCGCGGCGCCGGATTTACGCTCGACCCGTCGCATCCCAATGTCCTCGCCGGCGGCAAGCGTCCCTTCCACACCATCATCCCCGGCTTCATGGAACGCGGCGACGCCCACATCGGCTTCGGCATCATGGGTGGACCCAATCAACCCATGGCGCACGCGCAGTTTGTATCGAACGTGGTTGACTACGGCATGAACCTGCAGCAGGCTCTCGAATCCCCGCGCTTCACCAAGAGCGGCCCGGCCGGATGCGATGTGCTGATCGAATCCCGAGTCCCTGCAGCCACCCTGGAAAAATTGAACGCGATGGGCCACGAAGTTCTAGTGCGCCGCGAGTACACGCAAGAAATGGGCCGCGGCCAGGCGGTCCTGCACGATTCGAAAACCGGTACCAATTACGCCGCGTCTGACCCGCGCGCCGACGGCGCCGCTACACCCGAGCCTATCGTTCCCTAGCTAGTCGATGAAGCTATAAGCCGGCAGCGTAAGGAATTCCTGGAAATCCGCGCTGGTCATCATCTGCCGGAAAATCCCCGCCGCCTTGGTGAACTCCGCGTCCGCCTCCCCGCGCTTGGCCAGCTGTTCATCCACCACCTGATTCACCATGGCCGCCGTCACCGGACGACCGTCGTCGAGCTTCGCCCCAAACTTCACCCATTGCCAGACCTGCGCGCGGCAAATTTCCGCCGTCGCCGCGTCTTCCATCAGGTTATAAATCGGCACGCACCCCACCCCGCGCAGCCACGCTTCGAGATACTGCAAGCCCACATCGATATTCCAACGCAACCCCGCCTCAGTGATGGTCCCTTCCGTCGGGGCTAGCAAATCCTTGGCCGTGATATGCACGTCCTCCCGCTTTTTCGAAATCTGATTCGGCGTCGGCATTCCTTCGTCGAAAATCTGTTTCGCGATCGGCACCAGGCCCGGATGAGCCACCCACGTCCCATCGTGTCCCGCCTTGACCTCGCGCAATTTATCCAAGCGAACTTTTTCCAGCGCCTGTTCGTTCGCCACCGGGTCATTCTTAATGGGCACCTGCGCCGCCATGCCGCCCATTGCATGAATCCCACGCCGGTGGCAAGTCTGGATCAGCAACTCAACATACGATTTCAAAAAGTGCCGTTCCATCGTAACTTCCGCCCGGTTCGGCAGCACGAACGTGGGGAAGTTGCGGAACTTCTTGATGAAACTGAAAATATAATCCCAACGCCCGCAGTTGAGACCCGCCGAATGGTCCTTCAGCTCATATAAGATCTCGTCCATTTCAAACGACGCCAGAATGGTTTCGATCAGCACCGTAGCGCGAATCGTTCCCCTCGGCACGCCGAGCGTGTCCTGGGCGAAATTGAAAACGTCATTCCACAGCCGCGCCTCGACATGACTCTCCAACTTCGGTAAATAAAAATACGGACCCGACCCATTCGCGATCAACTGCTTCGCGTTATGGAAGAAGTACAACCCGAAATCGAACAGCGATCCCGAGATCGGTTTTCCCTCGCGCAGCACGTGCTTCTCATTCAAATGCCAGCCGCGCGGCCGCACCAACAAAGTCGCGATCTTGTCGTTGAGCTTATACTTCTTGCCCTCCGGACTCGTAAACTCAATCGTCCGCCGGTTCGCGTCCCGCAGGTTGATCTGCCCCTCGACGTTATTACTCCACGTCGGCGAATTCGCGTCCTCGAAATCCGCCATGAAAACATTGGCGCCGGAGTTGAGCGCGTTGATCACCATCTTGCGATCCACCGGCCCCGTGATCTCCACACGGCGGTCCGTCAGATCGCTCGGAATCGGAGCCACCGTCCACTCGCTCATGCGGATGTCCGTGGTCTCCGTCAAGAAATCCGGAAAATGTCCAGCGTCGATTTCGCCTTGCCGTTCCTGCCGGCGTGCGAGCAGTTCCTGCCGCCGCCCCTCGAACTTCGCCGCCAGACTAGCGACGAAATGAACCGCTTCCGGCGTCAAGATCTCAGCGTAGGCAGCGCTCACCGGCGCGGTAATCTGCAGTTCCTCTGAAGCGGCCTGAGAATTCGCAGCCATCACTAACCTCCTATTGCAGCGGGCGACACAGCATCAACCGCTTTCGGATGCTTCTTGGGAAAAGGCATTTTATGGATCACGATAGCCATCAGCGCCGCGCACATCGCTAGCGCAGCACTGCCATAGAATTCGATGGTCCAAGTGCCGGTCTTTTCAAACAACGTCGCCGCGAGTCCACCCGCCAAAATCGAAGCGATGGCCTTGGTGGTGTAAAGGAAGCTGTAGTTCGAGGCCGAATTCTGCGCGCCGAAAATATCGGTCTGCGCAGCGGGAAACAAGGTATAAAGTTCGCCCCAGGTGAAATAAACCAGCGCCATACAAATGATGAAATAGGTTCCGCTCATTTTTCCGATGGTCACTACGCTCGTGAGCGCCGCGGCCTGGAGCGTGAATGCCACGAACATAGTTTGCGCGCGCCCAATGTGATCGGATACCCAACCCCAGAAAATCCGGCTGGTCCCGTTCGCTAGCGGGTTCAGCGACAGCGCCACCGTCAGCGCCGTCGCGCCGATCCCTAGGCTCTTGGCCACCGGAGCTACTTGCGCGGTCGTCATCAAGCCGCCGATGCCAATCATCAGCATCGCTACATACAGCACATAAAACTGCGGAGTCTTCAGCATCTCTACCGAATTAAACTCTTCCGTATGCCGCCGGACTTTCGCTTTGACAGGCGGCTTCGGCAGCGCCGCGACCTCGGCCGTACTGGGATTTTGCAAGAACTGCGCCGCGATAATCATAATCACGCCGCTGGCGATCCCGGTGTATAAGAAGGTTGCCCGGTAGTCGAACAAGTGAATCAGATAAGCGAATATAGGATTGAAAATCGTCGCCCCCGCGCCATATCCCGCCGCCGAAATCCCCGACGCCAGCCCGCGCTTATCGGGGAACCATTTCAGCGCCACCGACATTGCGCAGCCGTAACCGAACGCCGTTCCAAAACCCGCGATCGCATACAGCACATATAACTGCGTGAGACTCGTGGCCGATCCCATTCCCGCCCAGCCGATGCCGCACAGTAACCCGGCCAGGCTCATGAATGCGCGCGGCCCCATGCGGTCGATCATCCACCCGGAAACCGGCATCGAGAAGGTTCCCAACGCGATGTACAGCGTGAACGCCCATTGCACCTGCGACAGTTTCCATCCCGTCTCTTTCACCATCGGCGTGACGAACAAGGTCCATGCGTATTGCATGTTCCCGTTCATCACCATCGCGGTGACAGCCGCGCTCAATCGTACCCAGCGATTCACTCAAAACCTCCTACAACGAGGATATTGCGCCCAAAAGTCTCGTACAAGCATATACCGTTCGCGTGTGCGGCATGGCGACTCCCAAGCGCTCTCCCAACTCCACCACCGCGCCCACGACGGCTTCGAGTTCCATCGGCCGCCCCGCTTCGAGATCCTGCAGCATCGACGTCTTATGCTCGCCGACTTTCTCGGCGCCCGCGATGCGCTGGTCGATCGAAATCGGCATCTCGATTCCCATCTTCGCCGGCCACCGCCTCCACTTCGCTCATGATATTGCGGACCACCGGGCCGACTTCAGCGTCGCGCGCCATCTGCGCCAGCGTCGCCCGCGTCAAAGCGCTGATCGGATTGAACGCAACGTTGCCCAGAATCTTCACCCAGATTTCGGTGCGGATTTTCTGCGTGACCGGGCAGCGCATCCCGGCTTTAATCAACGTATCCGAAATCGCCTTCGCGCGCTCCGAGCGCGTGCCGTCCGGCTCGCCCAGCGACAAACGATTCCCCTCGATGTGCCGAATCACGCCCGGCTCCGGAATATCCGTCGCGAAATACGCGATGGATGCCGACCACGCGCTCGGCCGGAATCGCCGCCGCGATCGCGCCACCGGGATCGACGCGTTCCAGATGCAGGCCCGTCAACTCGCCCGCGTGCGTCTGAAAATACCACCACGGAATTCCGTTCTGCGTGCTGACGACCGTGGTGTTTTCGCCGATCAGCGGCTGCACCTGCGGCGCGAGTTGCGTCAGTCCGTGCGCCTTCACGCCCAGAAAGATGACGTCCATCGGCCCGGCGTCTTTCAGATCGCCGATGACGCGCGGATGAACTTCGAAATCGCCGTCCGCGCTGAGCACGCGCAGCCCGCGCTCCTGCATCGCGCGCAGATGCGGACCGCGCGCAAACAGAGTCACGTCCTGCCCCGCGCGCGCCATGCGAGCGCCGAGGTATCCGCCGATGGCCCCGGCGCCGGCGATCAGAAACTTCATTGCCCTCCGGCGAGAGCCTTTCCGACAGCGCCGCGCTGAATCTTGCCGGTGGCCGTGCGCGGAATGGTTTCGACGACGAACAATTTCTTCGGCATCTTGAAATCCGCGAGCCGCTCCTTGCAGAATGCCAGGATGGCCGCTTCCGTCGCCGGCTCTTTCAACACCACCGCCGCGTTCACTTCCTCGCCCCACATCGGATGCGGCACGCCGAATGCCAGCGCCTCGGCCACCGCCGGATGCGCCAGCAGAACTTCGTCGATCTCGCGCGGTCCGATCTTTTCCCCGCCCGCGGTTGATCAATTCTTTCAGGCGGCCGGTGAGCGTCAGGTAGCCGTCCTCATCCAGAAACCCCTGATCGCCGGTGCGGAACCAGCCGTTAGTAAACGATTTCGCCGTCGCCTCCGGATTGTTCTCATACTCCGAAACCACGTTCGGACCTTGAATCACAGACCTCGCCGCGCTCCCCCGCCGCCAGCACATTGCCGGCATCATCCATGATGCCGATCTTGACTCCGGTCCCCGGCCCCACCGACCCCGGCTTGCGCGCGGCAGGCGGCTGCGGATTCGAACTCATCTGATGCGAAGCCTCCGTCATGCCGTACGCCTCCAGCACCGGCGCGCCAAACAGTTCTTCCATCTTGGCCATCATTTCCGGAGGCAGCGCCGCGCTGCACGAGCGAATGAAACGCAGCCCCTCGCGCCCCGCCGGCGGCTCTTTCGCACGCGACAGCAGCAGATTGTGAATGGTGGGCACCGCCGAGTACCAGGTGGCGCCCGTGTCGCTCACCGTGCGCCAGAACGACAGTGGATTAAATTTGTTCGGCACCGCCACCGTCCCGCCGGAGAGCAACGTCGAAAGCGTCGACGCCACCAGCCCGTGCACATGGAACAACGGCATCACGCACAGCGATACGTCCTTCGGCGTCAAGCTATAAGTCGCGACAATGTTCTTCGTCGACGCCGTGATGTTGCGATGCCGGATCGGCACCCGCTTGGGCCGCCCCGTGCTCCCGCTGGTATGCAGCACCAGCGCGACGTCGTCGCCCGTGGGCGGCGTAGCCGTTTTCCCATGAGGAGCGCCCAGCAATGCTTACAATTCCGTTGGCGTCCATCTCCAGCGTGTACACCGGAACGCCCAGCGCCGCCGCGGCCTTGCGCGCCGCCTCCGATCCTTCCGCCATGCACAGCAAGACCTTGGCGTTAGTGTCTTCCAAAAAGAAGGTGAACTCCTCCTCGCGATAGCCCGGATTCAACGGCGCCGCCGTCCCCGCCACAGATCCGGCCAGGAAACTTACCACCGCCGGCAATCCGTTCGGCAGCACGGTCGCCACGCGATCCCCGCGCCCGATTCCCATGGATGCCAGATCGTCCGCCATGGCGCTCACTTGTTTCCGCAGCGAATCGTAGGACACGCGGATTCCAGCCTCTGGCAGCAGAAATGCAATATTCCCGGCTGGTGCCACTTGGATCAGTTCGAGAAGAGTGTTGGGTTGAGACATAAGTACAATCTTAAGCTAGAATTTGCGGCAGCAGGCATCCGGCAGGGGTAACGCGCTGGCCCTTTTGTACAGAGCGGGATGCAGTTTTTGCACACCAGAATTTCACGACCGCGATGATATACTACAGGCGCAATTAGATCCGGCCAAAAGGAAAATGAAGCTGAAGGCGAATTTAAATTTGCAGCGGGACCACTTGCTCCCGAAATGCCCCACCGGAATTGCGGGTTTCGATGAAATTACCCTGGGGGGATTGCCGCGCGGACGTCCCTCTTTAATTTGCGGAGGCGCCGGCTGCGGCAAAACGCTCTTCGGGATGGAATTCCTGGCCCGCGGCGCCAAAAATTTCGACGAGCCCGGCGTGTGCATCTCCTTTGAAGAAACCGCCGAAGACCTGGCTCAGAACGCCATTTCCCTCGGTTTCGACTTAAAAGCTCTGGAACGATCTAAGAAACTCATTGTCGATTACATTCACATCGACAAAAGTGAGATCGCTGAAACCGGCGAGTACGATCTGGAGGGACTGTTTATCCGCATCGGTAGCGCCATCGACTCGATCGGCGCGAAACGTGTGGTGCTGGATACGCCCGAAGCTCTCTTTGGTGGCCTGAACGATGAAGGTGTCCTGCGTTCTGAACTGCGCCGGCTGTTCCGTTGGCTCAAAGACAAGGGCGTCACGGCCGTGATTACCGGCGAGCGTGGCGAAGGCACGCTCACGCGCCACGGCATCGAAGAATACGTGTCGGATTGCGTGGTCCTCCTCGATCACCGCCTGCAGAACGGCATTGTGACCCGGCGGCTGCGGGTCCTGAAATACCGCGGCTCGATACACGGAACCAACGAATATCCCTTTTTAATCGGCGAGCACGGGATATCGGTACTCCCGGTTACGTCGCTCGGCCTAACCCACAAAATCTCCGACGAACGAATTTCGACGGGCATCTCGGGGCTCGACGACATGCTCGAAGGACAAGGCTACTACCGCGGAAGCAGCATTCTGGCCACCGGTACCGCCGGCACCGGCAAAAGCAGCCTGGCCGCGACCCTGGTGAATGCGGCCTGTGCGCGCGGGGAAGCGTGTCTGTATTTCTCCTTCGAAGAATCTCCCGATCAGATCTTCCGCAACATGCGCTCCATTGGGATCGACTTGGCGCGCTGGGTTAAAAAGGGCTTGTTAACCATCCATGCAACGCGTCCCACCACCCATGGCCTGGAACTGCACCTGGTGGAGATGCATACACTGCTAGAAAAACACCGCCCCAAAATAGTGGTGATCGATCCGCTTTCCAGCCTGATGAACGGGTCCGCCGGAAACATGGCTGACGTGACCAACATGGTGCTGCGCATCATTGACCGCCTGAAGCAAGTGGGAGCCACCGGTTTCTTCACGGCTCTGACGTCTGGCGGAGAGGCGCTCGAAGCCACTGACTTGAATATTTCGTCGCTAGTGGATACCTGGCTGCTGCTGCGCGACGTCGAAAGCGATGGCGAGCGGAACCGCATTCTGTACGTTCTAAAATCGCGCGGCATGGCACACTCCAACCAGCTTCGGGAATTCATGATGACCCCGAATGGCGTGGAATTGCGGGAAGCCTATCTCGGTCCCGCAGGCGTGCTCACAGGTTCGGCGCGTGTCGCCCAGGAAGCCCGCGAGCGCGATGAAGAATTCCGCACGCTGCGGGAGAACGAAAGCCGGCGCGTGGCACTTAGCCATAAGCTGCGTGCCGCCGAAGCCCAAATCGCCGCGCTGGAGGCGGAAAAAGAAGTGGCGGTGCGCGAACTGGAAAGCGCCGCGGTGGAAGTCGAAGAACGCCGCAATTCGGCGCTCGCCCAGCGTCGAGGAAATGGCCCGCAGCCGCAAAGTTCAGTCGCAACCGAAGCTGGCGCGCCTGAAAGCCAGCGAGGCAGGCGCCTAATGGCCGGCAAACGAAACAGCACACCCAGGCCGGATTACGATTTACGCTTGTACGTGGCCGGGCAAACGCCGCGGTCGGTGCAGGCGCTCGCGAATCTGACCAAGATATGCGAGGAATATCTGGCAGGCCGTTACCGGATTCAGATTATCGATTTATTGGAAAAGCCGCAATTGGCCAAGGGCGATCAGATTCTGGCCATTCCTACGCTGGTGCGCACGCTTCCTGAGCCGATCCGCAAGATCATCGGGGATCTCTCGAACAAAGAACGCGTTTTAGTAGGTCTAGATGTCCGTTCGGGAGTTTAATTCAGCATGGCCGTCACCGCAAAATCTCGCCACGAGTTGCGCTTGTATGTTGCCGGGACCACGCCCCGCTCTTTGCGGGCGGTGCAAAACGTGAAGCGGATTTGCGATGCGGCCCTCCCCAACCAATATGTGCTTGAGGTCGTGGACGTATATAAGGAACCTGGGCGGCTTGCCAAGGACCAAGTAATCGCGATCCCTACCTTAATCAAATTCGCTCCGGGTGAACTGAAACGTTTAGTCGGCGATTTGTCACAGGAAGACCAAGTGAGAAAGGGTCTCGGCTTAATGGCGGCGTGATCCAATGAAGCTCAGCGAAGCCAAGGCGGCTCCTATTTCTGACGATCTACACACCCGGCTTGCGGCCAGCGAATCCCGCATCGCTGAGTTGCAATCGCGCTTGGCCGAAGCCGAAGAAACGCTGCAGGCGATTCGCACCGGACAAGTGGACGCGCTGGTCGTCAGCGGCCCCGAGGGCGATCAGATCTTCGCACTCGAAGGCGCCGACCACGCCTACCGCATCCTGGTCGAAGAGATGCAGGAAGGCACGGTAACGCTCGACGAGTCCGGGCTGATCCTCTACGCCAACCGCCAATTCGCCTCCATGATCCGGACGCCGGTCGAGAGCATCGTCGGATCCCGCATTCACCGCTTCGTTCCGCTCAATCGTCAGGCAGCGTTTTCGGCCCTGCTAACCGAAGTGGACCATAGCCGCCAACGCAGCGAATTAATCCTGTTAACTAACGATGGCACGCTAGTCCCGGTAAACATTTCTCTGAACCGTGTGGAGACCGGCGGCATCCATACTGTGTGCGCCGTGATTACCGATCTGACCGAGCAGCGCCACTACGAAGCCATGGTAAAGGACGGCGAACTCTCGCGCTCCATTCTGGATCAGGCCGCCGAGTCCATCGTCGTCATCGACGCGCGCGGCAAAATCCTACGCATCAGCGAATCCGCCAGAAAGCTGGCAGGCCGCGATGTTCTGCTCCGCCATTTCGACTTTGCGTTTCCATTCTGGGAGTACGGCCAAAAAGTGGATGCCCAGCGGCTGCTGTCCGCCGCCCGCTCCAATAACGGCATTCGCAGTCTCGAAGTCATGTTGCACCACGAGGGCCAGCCGGCTTCCACTTTGCTGCTGAGTGCCGGACCGTTGTGGAGCAGTTCGCGCGATCTACTGGGCTGCGTCGTCACGTTAACGGACATCACCGAGCGCAAACTATCCGAGCAAGCCCTGGGACGGCAGGCCCTAGAGCTCGAGCGCGTGAACAGCGATCTGAAGCAGTTTGCTTACGCCGTCAGTCACGATCTCCGCGAGCCGATTCGCATCGTGGCCAACTACAGCCAGCTCCTGGAAAAGAAATATAGAGACAAACTCGACGAACACGCCGACGGATATATCCGCCATACGGTGAACGCCGCGCACCGCCTGGAAAGACTGATGGACGACTTGCTGACGTACACCCAGACCGCCGAAACCCCGCACGCGGTGGAAGCTCCGCTCGACTCCAATATTGTGCTGGCCAAGACCCTCAACCTGTTGGATACTGCCATTACCGAAAGCGGCGCGCGCATCGAGAGCGACCCGCTGCCCCTGCTGTGGGTGGAAGAAGTGCACCTCCAACAGTTGTTTCAGAACCTGATCGCGAATAGCCTGAAGTATCATGGGGAGGTTCAGCTGCGCATCCGGATCGCCGCCCAAGAGGGAAAAGATAAATGGACACTGAGCGTCTCCGACAACGGAATCGGCATCGCCCCGGAGTATCACGAACAAATATTCGGCTTGTTCAAACGCCTGCACGGCGGCAGTAAATACTCCGGCAGCGGCATGGGCTTGGCCATTTGCCAGAAGATCGTCGAACGCTATAAAGGCCGGATATGGGTAGAATCGGAACCCGGCCAAGGCTCGAAATTCTCGTTTACGCTGCCTAAGGAAACATGACAAAATTAACGCTGTTGCTGGTGGAGGACAATCCCGCCGATGTCTTTTTGGTGCGTGAGGCCCTCAGCGAGGAAGCCCTGGACTGCGATCTCGCCGTGGTCGACGACGGCGAACAGGCGATTCAGTTCTTCGAGCGCGTGGACGCGGGTGGCCAGGCGCCTCCCGATTTATTGTTGCTGGATTTGAACGTACCGCGCATTGGTGGCGAACAGGTGTTGCAGCGCGTGCGCCAAAGCCGGCCCTGCGCCGGAATCGCGGTGGTGGTGATCACCTCCTCTGACTCTCCGCACGACCGCCAGAAAGCCGCTGACCTGGGCGCCGCCGAATATTTCCGCAAGCCGGCCAACCTCGACGAGTTCATGGCGCTGGGCAAACTGGTACGCCGCTTAGCCGAAAAAAGACACGGAGCCGTAGCTTAAAGTGCGTTCCGCCAGCCGTCAATCGAGAGCCGGTTGAGTTCCTTGCGGCGCAGCAGCAGTTGGTAATAGAGGAAAGCGTAAATGAGTTGCAATCCGGCCACGTTCCAATCCTGCGCGAGGTTGGTGCCGATGGCTAACGCGGTCACCACCAACCCGCCCGCGATCAATGAAAATCGCGTAGCGAGACCGATCAGCAACAGCAGCCCAAGCGTTCCCTCCACCGGCGGCAGCGCAGTAGCGAAGATGGGCAGGAATCCCGCCGGGATCAGCGGCGTCTTTTCGAAATAGTGGTTCAGGTAGCCCAGAAAAGCGGCGTGGCCCGCGAACAGCCGGCTGACGCCATGCAGCATGATATTGGCGCCGAACGTCAGGCGCAGGACGGTATAGGCAAGCACTGCGTCGGAATAACGCGCCGGCGGTGACGCCTCGAACGCCGAAGATCCTGCGCGCGACCCTTCGATTACGGACTCGCTCATGAAACACCTCCTGCCAGCGTGGGCACCAGAGATTGTATCAGAGGATGGAACGCGAAACACCGTTCAATTAGCGTGATTCAGGGAAATACTTTGCCTCACCCGCGATGACCCGGCCCTGCTCGATGCGAAATGGCACTTCCACTCGCCCTTGGCAGCAGGCGACTTTGGGGCCCGCGTTCGCATCTCGTTTTTCGGTGCGAATTTCAAATAAGAGGGATGCGAAATTGAATCGCGATGTGGGTTGCCACGTGACCATATCCCTTGGAAGCACCTTCGAGACAGCCTCTAATACCGGTTCGAAATCCAGTAACAACGCACCATCTTGCGAGACGACGTAATCATCCTCGTGTACGATGTGATCAATACCTCCATCGTCAAACTTCACTTTGAGAAGTGACAGTTGTCTGACGTTGAGAATTTCAGTTGGAAACAATGTTCCCTGGGGCAGGTTCCCCCGTACATGAACCTCGTGCAGTTGCTCGGGCCCCGTCTCGATGAGAACTGACCTCACCCGGGAACTGGCATCGCCTTCGTTAAAAATGTACTCGACATCGTAAACCGTGAATGCGCCGATCTTTCCCATGATGCTCAAATCGGTATGCATCGTCTTCGCGCGTTCTTCGAGATCCTCTTTGGAAGGCGCCTGGCTGCATTGCAGGATTCGATCCTTTACGTCGCTCCGCAAGCACGGGTCAAGACGAAAGTAGGCTAGATCGTGGGCCGGAGGTGCATCTGACCACTCGCCGTGAGGCATGTGCACATACCTTTTCCATTCGGCGGGCGCCGTGGTTGCGATCACGATGACGCATAAGGCGACACGGAGCAACATGGTTATTCCGCGTCGCCCGCTCCCGGTGCCGGCCGACGCTGGCGACAATCCCCGGAGCACTGTATTCATGACGTCGTCGAAGTACCCGTTGCCCACGAATCTCTGATGTTTGATCGCCGGGAAGCGGTGGGCTTTGGCGGATTGAAATTCTTGCTCCTGCAATTTCGCGTAGGCCATCATGCCGTCGGTCGCATATTCTTTCGCCAGCGTGAACATGGAGTGGTTCAGCGCATGGAATCCGGCCAGCGTCACGAACTGAAACTTGTATCCCATCGCACCCAGCTCGCGCTGAAACTTATTGATGGTGGCTTCGTCGAATTTGCGTTTCCAATTGAACGACGGCGGGCAATTGTAGGCCAGCATCTTGCCGGGGAATTCCCGGTGAACGCCTTCGGCGAATTTGCGCGCTTCTTCGAGATCCGGCCGCGCCGTCTCGCACCACAGCAAATCGGCGTAGGGAGCGAATGCGCAGGCCCGCGCGATGGCCGCCTCCAGGCCGCCTTTGTATCCCAGGTAGCCGTCGGCTGTCGATTCGCCGGTTAAAAAAGGTTGGTCGCGTTCGTCGGCGCGTCCGGTAAGAAACTTCGCCGCTTCGGCGTCGGTGCGGGCGATGATCAGCGCCGGCACCGCGCACACGTCGGCGGCCAAGCGCGCGGCCACCAGTTTCTCGATCGACTCGGCGATAGGTGCCACCGCCGCTCCGTGGCTGCCGCGTTTGGCTACCGGTTGATCTTCGAAATGCACCCCGGCCGCGCCCGCTTCGATCATCCACTTCATCAGTTCGAAAGCGTTCAGCGGGCCGCCGAATCCGGCCTCGCCGTCAGCCACGATGGGAGCGTACCAATGAATGTCACCCGCGCCCTCACGCGTTTGAATCTGGTCAGCACGCGCCAGCGCCGCGTTGATGGCGCGCACCGCCGCGGGAACGCTGTTGGCCGGATACAGGCTTTGATCGGGATACATCTGCCCGGCAAGATTCCCGTCCGCGGCGATCTGCCAGCCCGAAACGTAAATCGCTTTCAGCCCTGCCTGGATCTGCTCCACCGCCTGATTGCCGGTCAATGTGCCCAGCGCGGGAACATACGGTTCGGCGTGCAGCAGGTTCCACAGGCGCTCGGCTCCGAGCCGCGCGAGCGTGTACTCGATCTGCACTGACCCGCGCAGCCGCACCACGTCTTCGCTTTATAAGGACGCCGAATGCCGGTCCATCGAGGATCCGTTTGCCAGTATTGTTCGAGGTCCGCTGCCGTCATTTCGTGATGATACACCCGGCCCTGAGTATTTCTGCGAAAATAAACTCGAGGTGCCCACATGGCCCACGCAAAAATTCTGATGATCGTCGGCGATTACGTTGAGGATTATGAAGTGATGGTGCCGTTTCAAGCCCTGCAGATGGTCGGCCACATCGTGCACGCAGTTTGCCCCGACAAGAAAGCCGGACAGCAGGTGCGCACCGCCATCCACGATTTTGAAGGCGACCAGACCTACAGCGAAAAGCGCGGCCACAACTTCACCTTGAATGCCGCTTTCGACGAAGCCATGCCGGAAAGCTACGACGCCCTGGTGCTCCCCGGCGGACGCGCTCCCGAATATTTGCGGCTGAATCCCAAGGTGCTCGACGCCGTTCGCCATTTCGCGCGTGAGAAGAAACCCATCGCAGCGATCTGCCATGCGGCGCAGTTGCTCACGGCCGCGGGCGTGGTTGCCGGAAAACGCGTGAGCGCCTACCCGGCCTGCGCCCCGGAAATCGAGATCGCGGGCGGGACCTACGCGGCCATCGGCATGGCGGAGGCCATCGCGGACGGCGTCGCTGGTAACCGCTCCGGCGTGGCCCGCGCACGCCGGCCTGGCTGGCGAAATTTCTCGAAATCCTGGAAGAACATCTAGCGAAACCAGCCGCCAGCAAGAAAAGCAGCGTTGGTCTGAGTTAAGCTGAAAGTATCCATGGCCAAGATCTCAGAAGTATTCGGCGGCGCTGCTGCCATCGTCAAAGGCATGGGCATCACCTTCGGGGAGATGCTCAACCCGACCATCACGGAAGACTACCCGGACGCCCCCGCGAAATTCCAGGAGCGCTTCCGCGGTGTCCATGAGCTGCAGCGCGATGAGAACGGTCTGGAAAAATGCGTCGCTTGTTTCCTGTGCGCGGCCGCGTGCCCGGCGCAGTGCATCTATATTGAAGCGGCCGAGAACACCGCGGAGCTGCGCATCAGCGGCGGCGAGCGCTACGCCAAGGTTTATAACATCGATTACAACCGCTGCATCTTCTGCGGATATTGCGTGGAGGCGTGCCCGACCGACGCCATCACCCACGGCCACGGCTTCGAAATCGCCAGCTACAACACTTCGACGCTGATCTATCGCAAGGAGCAAATGCTGGTGCCGATGCCGGAAGGCGCGCACTTCCCCTTGAAGGTCGAGCCCGCCGCCGAGACCAGCGGCCACTAAGGCCAAACGATCTTGTGGTCCGCTTCCTCGGACTTGTGCTGCGTCGCGCGCATGCTCTTCAACACTTCCGGGTCTAGCGGATAAATCGTCAAATCCCGCAGCGCCAGACGTGCCGGACCGTTCATATGAGACAACGCCCGGTCCAGTTCCAGAATTTCCCAACATTCATTTCAAGCTCATGCTCCTCGGGCTGCGATAGCTTGCCGATGGGATATTCCAGATACGGCGTGCCGCGTCTGCTCGATGTGATTCCCCAGTACGTGAGCGATCATTTTCCCATCCGTGAACTCCGCCAGGCGATGAATGCTCTTCTTGAAATCCGCGAAGTCTGTGACATAAAGACGGCCAGGATAAACCGTGTCGCCCGTCAGCAGCACGCCCGTGCGGCGGTCGTAAAGCGCGAACGAATCGTCGGTGTGGCCGGGAATCGGCACAATGTCCAGCAAGCGGTTCCCCAAGTCGTAAGTGACGACTTCCTCCGGCCAGTTATGGAATCCGAAAAACGTCTTTAGGCTTTCCACATCCGGTTTTATGAACGTAGTATCGGGACGGCCCACAAACTGCGGATCGCCCGCCACGTGATCGCTATGATGATGCGAGTGCACCACCACCAGTGGAATACTCATGCGATTGTTCGCCTTCAACCAGCGTTCGATCAGACGGTCCACCGCCTCACGCGTGCGGGCGTTGCGCGATCCGGTGTCCCATAGCAGCGCTTTCTCAGAACCGAAAAGCACATAGAGGAAGGGCTTCTCATAATCCGTACAAGGCGACTGCCGCAGCATATAAAAATTCGGATTGTACTCATGCACGTAGAACTCTTGCATCTCCATGCAGCGCGGGCTGGCGGTGGGCCAGCGGTCCGGCAGAACTCCGGGTTCGAGTCCGGCGCCCTCCGGTTCGGCGCCTGCGCCCAGGAAATGGCAGCGAACAGAAACAGCGCGAGCCATGACTTTGTCATCGTTCGTTTCTCCAGTTGTTGGGATTCGGAGGCGACAGGGCAATCCAGCTACAACGCGGCAGGCAGGACCTTCAGCATAGCCAGCCGAGCGCAAAGGTGTCAACGACAGCTATAATGCTTGCACCGGGGTGGGCCCGCAGAAGTCCGCGCCGGATCGAACAACATCCATGCTTCTTCCTGCTTCGCAAGCAGCCACGCTCGCGCTCTTGGTGATCTCACTGATCTGTTGGGGCACCTGGGCGAACACCTTGAAGCTGGCCGGCAAGTGGCGCTTCGAATTGTATTTTTACGACTTCGCGCTGGGCTTCGCGCTGCTGGCCGTGGTCGCGGCGTTCACGGGAGGCACTCTGGCATCGTCCGAATTGACGTTCCAGGAAAACTTCCTGGTGGCCAGTTATCGCAACGTCGCCTATGTCCTGGTCGCGGGCGTTATTTTCAATATTGGCAACATGCTGCTGACGGCTACAGTGTCAGTAGCGGGCATGGCGCTGGCGTTCAGCGTTACGTGCGGAGTCGCGCTTACGGTGGCAACCGTTCGCGCGTTGATTTTCGATTCACCCAACGGGATGCCGGTGGCGCTGGCCGGCGCCGCGTTGCTGCTGGCCGCGGTGATGTTGGCGGCGTTCGCGTATCACCAATATCTGCAGACGCGCGCCGATGCCGTCAAGCAAGCGGCGCTGCAAGCGGACCCGCGGGCTAAGTTGGGCAAGCGGTCCACGGGATCTCCCGGCGCGGCGCTGCCGGTCACCCTAGGGGCGGCAGGCGGTCTGGCTTTCGGATTATTCCATCCGCTACTCGATCTCGGGCGCTCCGGCGACAACGCTGTTGCGCCCTACGGCTTGACCTTACTCTTCGCCGCGAGCATTTTAGGCTGCACCGTTTTGCTGGCTCCATTTTTCTTCACTTTTCCAGTAGCCGGCGCGCCCATCGTATTCAAAGAATATTTCTCCGGCGGCCCCAAACAGCACGTCCTGGGGCTGCTGGGCGGAATCCTGGCGGGCGCTGGTTTCCTGACGGGTATGCTGGCGCTTTCCGCCCCCCGCAACGGTGCGGGGCTTAGCTACGGCCTCAGCGAGGGCGGACCCGTGCTCGCCGTGATCTGGGGCCTGTTGATCTGGCGCGAATGCAAGGGCGCCGAGCGGCCCCGGCTCCTGATGCTGGTCACGCTGATCCTGCTGGCGGGAGGGATCGCGCTGCTGGCGGTGTCCAGGGGATGAGAGAATGGTCTCCACGCCCGGCCGGCGGGATGCGTCTAACCTGGTAGCGACTCGTGTCTAAACTTTTCCTTAGTCTGTTGTTGGCGCTGCCCGCGTGGGCCGGCGAATACGCCGTCCTGGCGAACGGTTTCCGTATCCACGCCGAACGGCATGAGACGGCCGGAGCCAGCGTGCGCCTCTATACCAAAGATGGCGTCACCGAAGTCCCTGCCACGTCGGTAGTGTCGTTTGAGGCCGAAGAAATCGTCGCGCCTCCGGTCATGCCGCCGAAAGTGGACGCGCCGCTGCCCGTTCGCGACACCCGGACTTTAGTGCGCGATGCTGCGATCCGCAGCGGCTTGCCGCCGACGTTGGTCGAGAGCGTGGCGCGCGTCGAATCGGCGTTGCGTCCGGAAGCGGTATCGCCCAAGGGCGCGCTGGGCGTGATGCAACTGATGCCCGCGACCGCCCGCATGCTCGACGCCGATCCGCATGACACTGCACAGAACATCGACGCCGGCGCGCGCCTGCTGCGCGAGTTGTTGATTAAATACGGCGGCGACGTGGTGAAGGCGCTGTCGGCCTATAACGCCGGCGAGGGCGCAGTCGACCGTTATCGCGGCATGCCGCCTTACCCGGAAACGCAAGACTACGTTGACAAGGTCATCCGGACTTACGTGAGCAGCGGGTCTAAGTGAGACAAACGACGTGAAGCGAGTCTCGCTAGCGCTCCTCGCTGCGATTCTGTGCGCCGCGCAAACGCCTTTGGCATCGCTGAGCGGCTCGGTATTCGACGAACTCGGCGGCCCCATCATCGCGGCGAAGCTATCGCTGCGCAGCGATAAATCGCCGCTCTACTTGACGGAGACTACCGAGCAAGGGACGTTTCAATTTCCACGTATCGCAGACGCGGGCAGCTATACACTGTCGATCGATCAGGCTGGATTCTGCAAAGTGGAGATCGCGGCGATTGTGGTAGCGGCAGGGGAGCGGAAGATGCTGCCGCGCGTCACGCTGAAGGCTCCGGCGGAGGGGCAGAACTGTCCGTAATGCGCTATCGTCTATCGTAGAACGTAAGGGTGATCGCCATGGACCTAAAGAGCGAAATCACGCGCCGTGTGGAAACTCTTCCCGCCGAACGGCAACGGCAACTCCTGGTATATGTTGAGGAACTTGAACGCGCTTTTCCGCGTGGAGAAAACGGGGCTGCATTGCTCTCCTCACTTACCGCCGTTCTAGACGAGACATCGGCGGCGGCCGAAATGACCCGAGCGATTGAATCGGCCCAACGCTGACATGCGAATATTGGTCACTCTGTTCTTCGTCTGCATCTGCGTTGCACAGGAGGAGACCTCATCGCTAACGGGTACGGTAGCTGATGTAACGGCTCAACCCATCGCCTGGGCCAAAGTGCAAATCGAAAGTCCATCCGGCACTAAAACAATGGTGGATGTGGACAATGCTGGTGTTTTTGAATTTCGAAGTTTATCGCCTGGAATCTATCACCTTCAGATTGACGCACGAGGGTTCAAGTCTCAACAAATTCGAGATATTCAATTAGGTCCAGGCGAGCAGCGAAGGCTGGCCACTATAAAGCTTCAAGTGACGCCGACTCCCCAAGCGTGCCCCGGACAGCACCAAATCTGTCTATAGTTGATTCGGCGTTACGGGCGTTTCCAACGAACAATCGGTTTGCGTGCGGCGGTTACTTCGTCCACGCGCGCGGTTCGAGTGGTGTGGGGGGCGGTCTTGACCAGGTCCGGGGTGTCTTCGATTTCTTTCGCGATGGAGATCATCGCATCCGCGAAGAGGTCTAGTTCGCGCTTGCTCTCGGTCTCGGTGGGCTCGATCATCAGCGCGCCTTTGACGATCAGCGGGAAGGCTACCGTGTAGGGGTGGAATCCATAATCGATCAGGCGCTTGGCGATGGTCATGGTGTCGATGCCCAATTTCGATTGGCGCGCGTCGCTGAAGACGCATTCGTGCATGCTGGGTTCGTTATACGGGAGCTCGTAGTACGGTTCCAGTAATTTGCGAATGTAGTTGGCGTTGAGCAGGGCGTCAAACGTGGCGCGCGGGAGGCCGTCGCCGCCGTGGGCCATAATGTAGGCTAGCGCGCGCACTAGCACTCCGAAGTTTCCGTAGAACGCGCGTACGCGGCCGACGGATTGTGGACGGTCGTAGTTCCAGGTCCACTGATCGTTGACGCGGGCCAGGCGCGGGATTGGGAGGTAAGGCTCGAGGTGCTGCTTCACGGCCACTGGTCCGGAGCCGGGGCCGCCGCCGCCGTGCGGGGTCGAAAACGTTTTGTGCAGGTTCAAGTGCATCACATCGACGCCGAAATCGCCGGGGCGTGAGAGGCCGGCTAGAGCGTTCATGTTGGCGCCGTCCATGTAGAGCAGCGCGCCTTTAGCGTGCAGGATCTCGGCCACCTGGCTGATGTTTTCTTCAAATATGCCCAACGTATTGGGATTGGTGACCATCATCCCTGCGACGTTTTCGTCGACAGCGCGCGCGAGGGCTTCGATATCCACCATGCCTCGTGAATTCGAAGGAATGTTTTCGACCGCATAGGCGGCCATGTGCGCGCTGGCCGGGTTCGTGCCGTGCGCCGAATCCGGTATCAAGAGTTTCTTGCGCGGATTGCCCTTGGCGGCGAGCGCCGCGTGCATCATGAGGATGCCGGTGAACTCGCCGTGTGCGCCGGCGGCGGGCTGCAAGGTGACGGCGTCCATGCCGGTGATTTCGATGAGGCAGCGTTCGAGTTCGGACATCACCTGCATCGCACCCTGCGAGAGCGAGTCGGGTTGATAGGGATGAATCCACGCCATGCCGTCGACGCGCGCGGCTTGTTCGTTGATGCGAGGATTGTATTTCATGGTGCAGGAGCCTAGTGGATAGAGGCCCAGGTCGATCGCATAGTTCCACGTCGAGAGACGCGTGAAGTGGCGGATGACGTCGACTTCGCTCACCTCCGGGAAGTCATCGATTGTGATGCGCGTGTTCCCTGCCCCCAGCGCTTCGGCGGCGTCGATGGTGGGGACATCGAGATCGGGAAGCTGGTAACCTTTCTTGCCGGGTGAGCTAAGTTCATAGAGAAGGGGCTCGTTTTGTGTGGGGTGCGGACGGACTTTTTTGATGCCACCGCCGCTGGCGCTTTTGATCACGCGAACACCTCCGCGACTTGATCCATCTGTGTCTTCCAGGTCATTTCGGTGCAGCACAGGAGCATGGTGTTTTTGAGTTCCGGATAAAACTTTTCGAGCGCAAGTCCGCCGATGATCTTTTTGGATTCGAGCGCGCGATTGATATCGGCGACGGACTTCGCGTCAGCCTGCGCTACGAATTCGTTGAAGAACGGTCCGCTGAAGCGCGACTTGAGTTTGTCTGCGAGGTAATGGGCTTTCGAAAGATTCTGTACTGCTAACTCGCGCAAGCCTTCTTTGCCGTAGACGGAGAGGAACACGGTCGCCATCAGGGCGATCAAGGCCTGATTGGTGCAGATGTTCGAGGTCGCCTTTTCGCGGCGGATGTGTTGTTCGCGGGTCGCTAGTGTCAGGCAGAACGCGCGGTTGCCGTTGGCGTCCTTGGTCTCACCGGCCAGGCGTCCGGGGATCTGGCGGATCAACTTTTCTTTGCAGGCGATCACTCCGGCGAAGGGACCGCCGTAGCTGGGCGGGAGTGCGAAGGACTGCAATTCACCGGCGACGATGTCGGCGTCGCGCGGCGGTTCGAGCAATCCTAACGAGACGGCTTCGGAGAACACGACGACTAGCAACGCTCCGTGCTCATGCGCTATGGCTGCGGCTTGCTTGACGTCTTCGACGATGCCGAAAAAATTGGGAGTCTGAATGATGACAGCGGCGGTGTCTTTGGTGATGCTTCGCGAAAGAAACGCGATGTCGAACTGGCCCGATTCAGCGCCGTAGCCGAACTCGGCTAGCGGAATGCCTTGGTGCTGCGTGTAGGTCTGCAACACTTCGCGATATTCGGGATGCACACTGCGGGCGGTGAGGATGTGGCTGCGGCCGGTGGCGCGGATCGCCATCATGGCTGCTTCGGGCACGGCGGTCGAGGCATCATACATCGACGCGTTCGCGACGTCCATGCCTGTTAGCTGGCAGATCATGCTTTGAAATTCGAAGATCGCGGTGAGTGTGCCTTGCGAGATTTCGGCTTGATACGGCGTGTAAGACGTCAGGAATTCGCTGCGCGAGACGACCGTATCGACGAGCACGGGACGGTAGTGATTGTAAACGCCGGCACCGAGAAAACACGCATAGCCGTTGCCGCCGGCGGCCGCATTCTCGGCACCGCGGGCTTTGAAGTAATCGAGAATATCGTATTCACTGCGGCCGGGCTGAATGGCGAGCTGTTTTTTGAAACGGACGGCGGCGGGCAGGTGGGCCACCAGGTCTTCCATTTTCTTGAGACCGATGGTGTCGAGCATCTCGCGACGCTCTTGGTCTGACTTAGGTAGGTAGCGCAACGATCATTTACCCTTCTCCCAGATAGGCTTGGTAATCGGTGGGGGAAAGGAGCCGATCGATTTCCTCCGGGACGGACAACTTTATCTTAGCAATCCATCCTGCGCTATGCGCATCTGAATTGAGAAGCTCCGGGGTGGCAGTCAAAGCATCATTAGATTCAATGACTTCGCCGGATACTGGGGCGAAGATTTCGCTGGCCGCTTTGACGGATTCGACGACGGCGAAGGTCTTGCCCTGTTCGACATGCGTGCCGACTTTGGGGACTTCCACATACACGATATCGCCCAATTCGTGCTGCGCATGGTCGGTGATGCCGATGGTTCCGATGCCGTTTTCGACGTGCACCCATTCGTGCTCTTTGGTGTAACGATAGTTGTCCGGATACATGATTACCTCGCTCGCTTATAAAATGGCATCGGGATGGTGACAGCTTCGACGGCGCGGCCGCGCACGGAAATTTCGATGGCGTTTCCGGGTTCGGCGAGTGAGAGTGGAAGAAAACACATTCCGATGTTTCGGTTCAAGGCGCGCGCCGCGGCACCTGGTATCACCCCACCGCTCGTCACCCAACCTGAGCCTACGCCGTTCGCCATGATTTCGTAGCCGTCGCGGGCGATCCCGCGGCCTTTCACTTCGAACCCTGCGAGCTTGCGCGTGATCCCCCGCTGCTTCTGTTTCACTAATGCCTCGCGACCAAGGAAGTCGCCTTTGTCGAGTTTAACAATCCAGTCTAACCCGGCTTCCCAGGGTGTGATGGAGGCGTGGATTTCGTGGCCGTAGAGCGGCATCGCAGCTTCGAGGCGCAGGGTGTTGCGGGCGCCCAGGCCGCAGGGCATGATGTTCATGCTTTTCCCTGCCGCTAGGATTTCGTTCCACAGGCGCACGGCATGTTCGGGCGCGAGGTAGATTTCCCAGCCATCTTCGCCGGTGTAGCCGGTGCGCGCGATGCGGGCGGGAGCGCCACCGAAATGACCGTCGACGAAGCGATAGCGCTTGATGGGAGCGAGGTTGATGTCGGTTAGTTTTTGCGCTACGCCAGTGGCTGAAGGTCCTTGAATGGCGAGCTGGGCGAAGCGCGGGCCGGCGTTTTCGACGGTGGCGTCGAAGCGATTATTCGCGAGGATGTGTGCGTAATCCTTGTCTTGATTGGAGGCGTTGACGCACAGGAAGTAGTGCTCGTCGGCGACTTTGTGGACCAGGATGTCGTCGACGAATCCGCCGTGTCCGTAGAGCAGCGCCGAATATTGGGCTTGGCCTAGCTTCAGTTTCGAGGCGTCGTTGACGGTGACGTGCTGTACCAAATCGAGCGCCTGGGGGCCGCGCACGTCGATCTCGCCCATGTGGCTGACGTCGAACAATCCTACGCCGTGGCGGACGGCGCGGTGTTCGTCGAGAACTCCGCTATATTCGACGGGCATATCCCAGCCGCCGAAGTCGACCATTTTGGCGCCCAGGGAGCGATGGACGGCGTTGAGCGGCGTCTTGAGCAGAGGCATGTTTACTTGATCACGGGGCGGATCATATCGAAGCGATCCTTGATGCGGCTATAGGAAGGGCCGCCCATGCGCGCGACGGGATTCAGTTTGTCGGGGTCGATGAACATGTCTTTGTCGATGATACTATCGCGCACGTGGAAGCGGATCACTTCGCCGATGACCACGGTGCCGCCCCAGGGCTTGTCGCTCACTTCGATGATGTGGTGAACGATGCACTCCATGTTGACGGGCGATTCGAGAACGCGCGGGGGCTTGACGATGTCGCTGGGGACGGGGGTGAGGCCGCAGACTTCGAACTCATTGATGTCGGGTGCGTAATCGCCGGAGGTCAGGTTCATCTGTTGGGCGATTTCTTCGCTGACGATGTTGGCGACGAATTCGCGGGTGGCTTTAACGTTGAGCAGCGTGTCTTTGGGCGGGACGCGGTTCATGGGGCAGAACATGACCATGGGCGGCTCGCCACAAATGGCGTTGAAAAAACTGAAGGGCGCGAGATTAACAACTCCGGCGGCCGAGATCGACGAGATGAAGCCGATGGGCCGCGGAATGACAGCACCGGTGAGGATTTGATAGGCGATAGGCGCAGGTATGGTTTTCGGATCGATAGTCACTTAAACGATTATGACCGATTCGCCGTGCCTGTCTTCTTTCTTCCTCTTCCCTTCCTCACTAAAATCCTAATGGGGCCCCTCAAGCCGGCATTAACCCGTGAAGCTTCCCTTTAAGGAGGAAACCCGGCGATCTAGGAGAGACCACCTACCGAGCGGGACGGAGTTCCAGTGCTCCGCTACTACCACACCCCTGTTACGCTTTGCGAAAGAGTCTAGAATTCCGCTCACGTGGCCCTTAGCCCCGGGTGGGTGGGACGGGCTCTCACGGGATCAAGTTAGCGCAGGGTGCTGGCGTGAGGTTCGCACGAAAGACTCGAAGACATTGAGTCGATGGGAGATGTGGGGCGGGAGATTGTTGTGAAGGCGTTTGCGGGGCGGTGGCCAGGCTAGGCGACTTTCACGGGGTCAGTGCGCTTTTTCGAGGAGAATAGGTTCTTGAACGCGGCGAATTTATTGTCGGGGCGTTCCAGCGGAATGTCCCGTCCGGCGAGCGTGCCGGCCAGCGTGAGGTAGGCTTTGCCGAGCAAGGAATCGAGGCTGACCGGCCCGGTTCCGGCAATGGATTCCTGAATCACTGCATAATCGTTGGGCAGGACGGCGGCGATTTTTCCGCTCATTGCTTTTTCGTATTCTTCCACTTCCACGGTGGCCGGGTGTTGCAGCACGCGGTTGAGAATCACGCGGCGCGCGGAGGCTTTGGTGCCGCGGGCTTCGAGTTGACGCAGGCGGCGGCGGGCCACTTCCATGCAGATGGGCTCGGGCGTCGAAACTACAAACATGTTCTTCGAGTGATAGCTAACGGCTTCGGTGACGCGGTCCACTACTTCGGGCAGATCGACGATGACGATGTCGTAGCGTTTTTTGGCGAAACCCAGCAGGCGGTCAAAGTTCAAGGGTGAATCCTGGCCGGCGGTGCGCGGGCCCCAGGCGGCGAGGATATCCACACCGTGGCTGTTGGTGACCATGGTGGGCCAGGAGCGGTCGTCCAGCATTTCGGAGGACTCGAGCGCGTCCATCAGCGAGGCTTGCGGCTTGAAGTTCAGCAGCAGCGGAAGAGTGCCGGAATAGAAATCGGCTTCGATCAGGAGAACCTTTTTATCGAGTACCTGGGCCAAGCAGGTGGCGGTGTTCAGAGCCGTCAGGGTAGCGCCGGAGCCCCCTTTGGCGGGCAGGAAACCGTGCACGGAAGGATCGGTCTTTTGCTGGTCCAGCGCCAGGCGGATGGTTTGCAGGAAATCGTGCTCTTCAAAGGGCGCGACCAAGATCTGCCAGATGCCGGCTTCGAGCGCGGCGCGCTCTTCGGGAACAGGTGCGCTCGCGAAGCCCACAAAAGTGGTGGCAGCGCGATTTGCTTGTAAACGTTTCGCCAGCTCCAGCGCAGCGGAGATCTTGGCGGGATTCAAATCGATAAATAGGATATCCGCGCGGTAGGAAGACACCAAACGCACAACGGGTTCGGGGGGGCCTTGCAGATCGACAGTTTTCTGAACCGCGATGTCTAATGCGCCGCAGAGCGTCTTGAGACGGGCGATCAGCTCGGGCGTTTCTCCTGCGATAATTCCTTTTAACACTAACGGACTCCCGTGGCGCCAAGTGACGCGCAGGATTATTCTCTGCGGAGGTCGCTCGTAACGTATCCGTACCATCGACAGTCAGGGTACTGACCTTTAGGGTGATTTACGGCAAACGGGGTAAGGCCCCTTAGTCAAATCAGCGCTGCGCGCCCTGCTTGGCTGGGAGTACCGGTCTGGTACCGTGCTGGATTTTCAGACCCGTCCGTGACATTATTCGACGCTGGAGACGGCGCCGTCGGTGAGGCGCAGAGTGCCGAATCTTTGGCCGTTCTGGCGGTAGCTATAGAGTTCCACTAAGTGACCGTCGTCGAACATGGTGATCCGGGAGGCCGGTGTGCCTAACCGGAGCACGTCACCGCGGGTCGTGCCGGTCGAAATCTTGCGCAATTCGTCAGGCGTCATTTCAGGGGGAGGCGGCAGGGTGGGCGCAACGTCTGAGAGAGAGCGAATCCGGGTGATTTCCTGCGGCAGAGTGTACTGAGCGACGGGCGATAAAGCGGCGCGCTTGTGCGGCGCAGGAGGCGGGGGCACGCCGCCGGTATCGTCGGAGGGGACGCCCTGAGAGACCTTGAGCGGCGGCGCTTCGGGGACCTCTTTTTTGGCTG
The DNA here is from genome assembly GCA_963745995.1 of Bryobacterales bacterium. Lineage (GTDB taxonomy): Bacteria > Acidobacteriota > Terriglobia > Bryobacterales > Bryobacteraceae > Palsa-187. Next base: position 18,608 of record CAVUZF010000001.1, on the reverse strand, counting down.
GCGCGACGGCGGCTTTGGCGGTCTGCCGGTCGACTTTTCCGAAGATGGCATCGATGCCGTTGCTGACCGCCTTACCACTGGCTCCGCCCACGGTACTGCCGGCGGCGACGGCGCCGAACTCCGTCAGATTCTGCGAAAAAGCGGCGGTCGAAACCACAAGAATGAATAGCAGGTTGCGCAATGCAATACCCTCCAGTTCGAGCGTAGCAGCGGGGGCCGGCGTACCGGAACGAGGGGTTTGCCTTACGAACACCTCGGAAATCAACTGAGACGGAGGGGGCCGGGGGGCTGCGGCGTATGATGGGAGTGGAGGGATGGAGATGCCGGGTCTCACCACCACCGAGGCGCCGTTTATTGAGCAGGCTAAGCATGACGGGCAGCTCTATATTCATCAGCCGTACGACCTTTACACGGAAGAAAATCATCGGGCTTGGAGCGCTTTGTACCGGCGCATGCTGCCGCGCTGGGAGCGTTATGCAAATCGGCATTTCCGGGCCGGCCTGGAGGCGCTGAAGCTGGATCACGACCGGGTGCCGTGCCTTAAAGACGTCAACCGGTTCCTGGAACCGCTGACGGGATTTCAGGCCAAGGCGGTGAGCGGCTACGTTCCGACGTTTCTGTTTTTCGATAGTTTGCGCAACCGGGAGTTTCCGACGACGATCACGATCCGGCGCGGGGATCATCTGGATTATCTGCCGGAGCCGGATATTTTCCACGACGTGGCGGGGCACGTCCCGATGCATACCGACAAGCATTTCGCTGAAGCGCTGGTGCGATTCGGGGAGTGCGCGCACACGGCGGTGGCGCTCGCGGGGGACATTGCCGATCCGCTAGAGCGGGTGCATACGGTGACCAGCATTATCAAGGCAATGGCTCGTTTCTTCTGGTTTACGATTGAGTTCGGGTTGATGTCCTCACCTAAAGGATTAAAGGTGTATGGGAGCGGGCTACTGAGTTCGTACGGGGAGATTGAGCACGCGATTGAATCGCCGGAAGTGCAGCGTTATCCGATGCAACTGGAGTGGGCCATCAACCAAAGCTTTGAGATTGACCACTACCAGCCGCTGCTGTTTGTGGTGGAGTCGTTCGACCATCTTTTTTATTTGGTGGGGCGGCTGGAGCAGTGGATGAAGGAAGGGCGGCTGAACCATGTGGCTCCGGGGGAGCCGGCGGTGGAAGAGTCTGACTTGCAGAGTTTCCTGGACGCGGCAAAGTAATTTAGTGAGTGGCTTCCTTGCGGTGCGGCGCTTCGCCGCGGGCGCGTTTTACGATTGTCGCGAAGCGGTGGGCTAGTTCGCGCACGCGGTGGGTTTGGCGGAGTTGGATGGATTCGTGGGGGATCAGCGCTTCGCCGATGCCGACCGCCGTGGCTCCGCTACGGATGAAGTCGCCTACGGTTTCCTGGTTGACTCCACCGGAGGCGATCAGGGGGATGTGCGGGAAGGGCGCTTTCAGGGCGTGGATGTAATGGGCGCCGCCGACTTGCGCGCAGGGGAAGATTTTTACGAAGTCGCAGCCGATGCTCCAGGCTTTCATGACCTCGGTGGGCGTGAGCGCGGCGGGGATCACTAGCGCATTCGTGTTCGCGGGGAACGGGGCGTTGCCCAGGTCGAGTCCGGGGCCGGTTAAGAACTGAGCGCCTTCGTCGAGGCAGCGGCGGGCGGTGGCGAGGTCCATTAACTCACCGGCTCCGACGATGACTTTGGGATGATTGCGCACCAAGGCCGCGAAGAGGTCGACCGCGCCGGGGACGATTATAGTGACTTCGACGATGGGAATGCCGGCGTCGGCGATTTCTTTCGTGATGTAGTCTGCGTCTTCCGGCGTCGAGACGTGGATGCAGGGGATGATGCCGATCTCGGCGATGCGGGCGTGAACTTCTGACTTGGACATGCATTGCTATTGTATTTGATGACGTATAATCCTTGTGATTATGAAACTCTTCAAAATCGCGGCAGTGATGGCGGGGTTCACTCTGGCTCCGGCGTTTGGGCAGGGTTATCTGAGCGCGCTCGAGACGAACAAGAAGGTCGTATTCGATTTCTACCGGCTGGTATTTGAGCCGCGCAATGCGGATCTGGCGGAGATCTATATTGCCGAGGACATCATCGAGCACAATCCGCGTATGGCTAACGGGCGCGCGGAATTGGTGAAGCTGATTCAATCGCTGCCTAAGCCCGCTAGCGACGACGTGGGTCCGGCGCTGAAGAATCCTCCGGCGCTGATTACGGCGGAGGGCGATCTGGTGACCTACATTTTCAAACAGGCGGTGGCGGATCCGAAGGATAAATCCAAGACTTACGAGCGGTTTTCGTTCGATACCTTTCGCGTGAAGGGCGGGAAGATCGTCGAGCATTGGGATGGAGCGTCGCGATGATGATGCGTGTAGCGGTACTGTTGGCGCTGGCCGCAGGCGGGTGGGCGCAGACGCTGGACATTTATGTGATCGACGTCGAGGGCGGGAACGCTACTTTGTTCGTTACGCCGGCGCATGACTCGCTGCTGATCGATACGGGCAACGCTGGACCGGTGGCGTCGGTGCGCGATGCAGGGCGCATTTTGGAGGCGATGAAGGCGGCGGGGGTCGAGCAGATCGATCATCTGATCATCACGCACTGGCATGGCGATCATTTCGGGGGGCTGGCGGAGCTGGCGTCTAAGACGAGCATCAAGGAGTTTATCGATCACGGTCCGAACGTGCAGCCGGGGGAGCTGGCGGACAACTTTTTGAAGAATACTTATCCCGGGCTTTACGCGAAGGCCAAACATACCGTCGCGAAACCCGGCGATAAGATTGCGATGGCGGGGCTGGATGTGCGCGTGGTGGCGTCGGCCGGAGAGACGATAAAGACGCCGCTGCCGGGCGCGGGGAAAGCGAATCCTTATTGTGCGAATTACAAACCGGGGGAGAATAATGCGGAGGACCCGCAGTCAGTCGGGATTCACGTGGCGTTTGGGAAATTCCGCACGGTTCATCTGGGGGATCTAACCAAGAACAAAGAATACGAGTTGATGTGTCCGACGAATCGCATCGGCACGGTGGATGTGTTGTTGGGGTTGCATCACGGACAGTCGAGCTCGAATTCGGAAGTGGCGGTGTATGCGCTGCATCCGCGGGTCGCGATCATGAATGACGGGACGCGCAAGGGCGGCGAGCCGGACGTCATGAAGACGGTGCATTCGTCGCCGGGGCTCGAAGATCTGTGGCAACTGCATTTTTCGCTGTTGAGCGGGCAGGAGTACAGCGTGCCGGGGATGTTCATCGCCAACAACATTGACGAACAGCAGGCGACAATGCCGATTGCTCCGATGGCGGCTCCGGCGCCGGGGCCGAACGCGCCGCCTGCGCCGGTGCATAACGGGACGGCCTACTGGATCAAAGTTTCGGCGAAGCAAGACGGGTCGTTTACGGTTACGAATTCGCGGAACGGATTCAGCAAGACCTATCGATAGAGATCATGTCGGTACTGGTGCTGGCGTTTTTGATGGGCGTGGTCGCGGGGCTGCGATCGTTCACGGCTCCGGCGGCGGTGAGTTGGGCGGCGCGGGTGGGGTGGGTGCATGTGGAGAACACGTGGCTCGCGTTCCTGGGATTTCAATTCACGCCTTACATCATTACTGTTCTGGCGGTTGGGGAGTTGATCGCTGACAAGCTGCCGAAGACGCCGAGCCGGAAGGCTGCGGGGCCGTTTGGGTTTCGGATTGTGTCGGGGGCGTTGTGTGGGGCGGCGCTCGGCGGGGGTTCAATCGGCGGTGCGATCGCGGGGGCGCTGGGAGCGCTGGCTGGCACGCTGGGTGGGTACGAATTCCGGATGCGGTTGGTGAAGGCTACGGGCGGACGGGATCTTCCAATTGCGCTGCTCGAAGACGTGATCGCCGTGGGGGGCGCGGTGTTGATCGTGTCGCGATTCTCATGAGCACCAAGTTTGAAGCGATCGTTATCGGCACGGGGCAGGCGGGGCCTTACATTACCCGGCGGCTGACGGGGAGTGGGATGAAGGTCGCGATCGTCGAGCGGAAATTCTTTGGCGGGACTTGCGTCAACACGGGCTGCATCCCGACCAAAGCGATGGTGGCGAGCGCTTATGCGGCTCACATGGCGCGGCGCGGGGCGGAGTTTGGGGTGGAGATCGACGGCGGGGTGCGCGTCGACATGCAGAAGGTTTCGGCGCGGAAAGCGGCGATCTCGATGCAGTCACGCAATGGGCTGGAGAATTCGCTGAAGACGCTCGCGAACTGCACGGTGTTTGAGGGGCATGCGCGGTTTGAGTCGGCTCACGAGGTCAGCGTGGGTGCGGAGCGGATCACGGCGGAGCGCATTTTCATCAATGTGGGCGGGCGTGCGGTGGTGCCTGCACTGCCGGGGGTGGATGAGATTCCTTACCTGACGAACAGTTCGATGATGGGCGTGGATTTTCTGCCGCGGCATTTAATTGTGGTCGGCGGGAGTTATATCGGGCTGGAGTTCGGGCAGATGTTCCGGCGGTTCGGGAGCGAGGTTACTATCCTCGAGATGGGTTCGCGGCTGGTGGCCCGTGAGGATGAGGATGTGTCGGCGGCGGTACTTGAGATTATGCAGCACGAGGGCATTGAGGTGAGGCTCAACGCCAAGTGCATTGGGTTTTCGAAGGGTGCGGGAGAGATTCGGGCGCGCGCGGAGTGTAAGGAAGGCAGCCCGGAGGTGAGCGGGTCGCATGTGCTGCTGGCGGTGGGGCGGCGGCCGAATACGGATGATTTGGGGCTCGACAACGCCGGGGTGGCGACGGATGAGCGCGGATATATTTTGGCGGACGATCAACTGCGGACGAATGTGCCGGGGATTTGGGCGGTGGGGGACTGCAACGGCAAGGGCGCGTTCACGCACACGTCGTGGAACGATGCGGAGATTGTGATCGCGAACCTGCTGGAGAACGATCCGCGGCGTGTGAGTGATCGTATCCAGGCTTACGGGTTGTATATCGATCCGCCGCTCGGGCGGTGCGGGTTGACGGAGGCGCAGGTGCGCAAGAGCGGGCGGAAGGCGCTGCTCGGGAAGCGCGCGATGACGAAGGTGGGGCGCGCGATCGAGAAGGGCGAAACGCAGGGGTTCATGAAGATCGTTGTCGATGCGGAGACCAAAGAGATTTTGGGAGCGGCGATTTTAGGGACTGGCGGGGATGAGGCGATTCATTCGATCCTCGACGTGATGTATGCGAAGGCGCCGTACACGCTGATCCAGCGGGCGATGCATATTCATCCTACGGTGTCGGAGTTGATTCCGACGATGTTGGGGGAGCTTAAGCCGTTGGAGGGGTGAGTGGCGGACGAGACGGACGACACGATCGTAATTCACTACCCGTGGATAGGCAGCTTGGTCAGAGGATTATTGGGTTGTATTCTTGTATCGATTTTATTCCCCAAAGAACCCATTTTTGCCTCTGTTGTTTCTGTGGCAATCCTAATCCGATACGCTGCGGAAAAACGCCGGAAGCTTGAGATTTCTGCGCATGAAATTGCGTATTGGCCACCGCTTAGTCGGACCCGTCGCGCGCGGTTTGAGGATATAACATCGATCGAGAAATCGACAGTGGCACGGTCGTGGGGCGGTCGTCTTCCCAGCTTCGTTCCCGGTGTTCAATTGCAATTCCCAAACTACGAAAACCTGCGAATCCCGCTGGACCTTCCTAATAGCGATGAGGTCTACGATAAGATCTTCAAAGCTTGGGAGCGTCAACGGGTTGCGCGCTAGCGTTTGTCGACTACGACTACCCCGCCCTTCACCACTACCTTCGCGTTCAGGAAATTCCAATAGCCTTCTAGCGGGTTGCCGTCGAGCACTACCATGTCGGCTAATTTGCCGGGTTCCAGGGTGCCGAGTTGGTCTGACATTTGAATGTAGGACGCGGTGTTCGGGCCCATCAGCTTCACGATGTCCTGCATCGAGAACATGAGGTTCAGGCTTCTCAGTTCGTGGGCGAGACCGGCGTGGGGTTCGTAGGTGGTGTCGGTGCCGTAGCCGTAGATCACGCCGGCGTCCCATGAAGTGCGGGCGTTCACTGCTTTGTAGCCGGCTTCCTGGCCGCGGCCGTCGCCGTCGAGGATGCTCTCGGGCCACGGTTTGCCGTCACGGAAGCGGGGCTTGTTGTCGTCGGCGAAGACTCCGAAGACAGGGACGCCGAAGCCGATGGTGGAGAGTTGCTTAATGCCGGCGGCGGTGACGCGCTTGGCTTCGTCAAAAGTCAGCCAGCCGAAGTGCGGGGTGTGGACCAACAAGGGCACGCCGGCGTCGACGGCGGCCATCATGGCTTGGGGGCTCACGGCGTGGACTTGGACTAACACGCCAACCTTCTTCGATTCGTCGACGATGGCGCGCAGGATTTCCATTTCCTGGGGCGACGGGCCGGGCTTGGGGGTGAGGGCGATTTCGCCGGTGAATTTGATTCCCATGGCGGCCATCTTGCGCACTTCCTCGCGGGCTTTTTCGGGAGTGTTGTTGTTCAGACGGATGGAACCGGTGGGGATGATGCGGGGTCCGTTGATGACGCCTTTATCGATGTGATCGCGGAGGGTGATGTTGCCTTCGGCGGGTCCGCCGCCGGAGAGGATGGTGGTGTAGCCGGCTTCGAGAAGCTGCTGCATTTGCACCTTCTCGTTGGGTCCGGTGTTGATGTGGCGGTGCGCATCGATGAAACCCGGCATCACGCTCATGCCTTTGGCGTCGATGGTTTTCACGCCGGGAGCGCTGGTTGGGCCGGCGGATGCGGAAACTATTTTTCCTCCGCGGACTACGATGGAACCGGAATCGATGACGGCTCCGCTGCCAACGATGATGCGGGCGTTGGCGATCACCAAGTCCTGCGCGGATAGAAGTGCGGCGCCCAGGCAAAGCAAGGCGGCAATGGCAAACTGTCTTTTCATTCTCATGACCCTCTGACAGAGCATAACAAACTGGCATTCCAGATTTCTGGGTGAGGAGGTATTGAGTATACTGGCGAAGAGTCGGAATGAAATCACAAGCGAAGTGGTTCCAGGGAGCGGCGGGCGCGTGCCGCTGGTGGATTGCGACGGTGCTGTTGGCGGCTCCGGTGGTGAGCTTGGCGCAGACCGACGAGATTCAGGTCTATGACGCCAACATTGCCGACAAGGGCAAATTCAATTTGATGATTCACAATAATTTCACGCCGGATGGGAGGAAGATTCCCGATTTTCCGGGCGGCGTGGAGTCGAATCACGCGCTGGTGGGCGTTGCGGAGTGGGCTTACGGCGTCACGGATTGGTTCGAGCAGGGATTGTATCTACCGCTCTACAGTTTTTCGCAAAACGATGGGGCGACCTTTAACGGCTTCAAGATTCGCGAATTGTTCGTGCTGCCGCATGCGGAGGAGCGCAAGTTTTTTCTACGGCGTCAATTTTGAATTCAGCGTGAACCAAGAGCAATGGGATCCGCGGCACTATACCTCTGAAGTGCGGCCGATTATCGGATGGCATTTGCATCCCGTCGACATCATCGTGAATCCGATCATGGACACTGAGTACACAGGCGGAGTGAAGAGTCTGGATTTCGCACCGGCGGTGCGGGTGGCTTACAACTTTTCTCCGAAATGGGCGGGGAGTATTGAAGAGTATGCGGATTACGGGCCGCTGCGGCAGATTTATTCGGCGCACGATCAATCGCATCAGGTGTGGGCGGTATTGAATCACGAGAGTAAATACGTAAACATCGAGACTGGGATTGGATTTGGGCTAACGGCGGCGTCCGACCGGGTGACGTTGAAGCTGATGGTGTCGCGCGATCTTAATTGATTTTCAGCAGCATATAATAGTAACCAGTTTTTCGCTATCCCCGTCCCACGACCATGCTCATGACTTCTCCAGGGAGGGGCGCATGCGTCGGTTTGTGCCTGCTCTCGCTTCCGTGGCTATCGTTCGCACAGACGGAAAGCTCTGCAGCCAGTAACGTAGCCACGGCTTCGCTGGAACGTACATTAGCTCGCGTGGTTCTGGCGGATTTTACACCGCTGGGCCCGATGGAGACGGCACTCTCCGCAGATGACGTTCTGCTGGCGCAGGCGCAAGGGAATCCTCCGAATGAGAGCAAGCCCACGGACACGAATCCGGCGGCGCCTACGCTGGGGGATTTGGGATTTCCGAGCGAGCAGACGCAGGGCAATGCGCAGGATCAGGCGCGGCTGGATAGGCGTTCGCACATGCTCAAATTACATCAGCGGATGGGTCTGATTACGCTGATTCCGATGATCGCCACGATTGCGACGTCGGGCATGGCGGGAGGCAGGAATCCGACCGCGATGGGGCGTGACATTCACGGCGGGCTGGGGGCGGTGACGGCGGACATGTACTTCATGACCGCCTACTATGCGCTGCGCGCGCCCAGGGTGCCGGGAACGACCGTCCGCGGGCCGATTCGCCTGCACAAGGCTTTGGCCTGGGTGCATGGCAGCGGGATGATCCTGACACCGATTTTGGGGGCCATGGCATTTAGTCAAGAACACCAAGGCGAGAAGGTTCACGGGATCGCATCGATACATTCAGCGGTGGCCGGCGTGACGTACACGGCATTTGGACTGGCCGTTCTATCGGTCTCGATTAAGTTCTAAGCATGAGTATGATTCAGCGAACGCTCGCGGTCCTAGTGTTTTTCGCGCCTCCCGCGCTTCCGCAAACGGATAGCCAATGGGTGTTGGAACAATCCACGCTTTCGTATCATGTGTCGCACCCGTTGCATCAGACGGACGGCGTGAGTCACGCGGCGCGGGGAAAAGGGGTTTGCCACCTGGGGCAGTGCGAGTTTTTAATTGCGGTACCCGTAAAGTCGTTCGATTCAGGAGACAGCAACCGCGATCTGCACATGCTACAAGTGACGCGCGGCGCGCAATTTCCGCTGGTCACGGTGCGTACTCGATTGCCCGAGACCGCGGGGGGATCGCCCAGCATCCATGCCGATCTGGAGATCCAGTTCGCCGGACAGACCGCGCAGTATAAACAAGTTCCCTTCCAAGTGGCGGCGCAAGGAAAGCAGATCAGGATATCGGGCACCATCCCCGCCACGCTCGCCGATTTTAAGATCGACCCGCCGTCGCTTCTGGCAGTGTCGGTGAAGAACGAAATACCGGTGAAGGTGGAAATGACTTGGCGGACGCAATGAAGCCTGATTGCGCAGCGATCGGTTGCGGCGGGGGTGCTAAACTGGGTTGGATCGCGACAAGCCGCGCGCCCGTAGCTCAGCCTGGATAGAGCGTTTGCCTCCGGAGCAAAAGGTCAGAGGTTCGAATCCTCTCGGGCGTACCACTTAACTCTTTGATTCTTCTCATTCCGCACTTTCCGAACTCCCTCCTCTCCCTGCCCAAAACCTCGAAAACGTATCAAAACTGTATCAAAACCCTCTCATACTTGAACGGCCGTATCAAAACTCTTCGCTAATTCTGATTCATTTGCGTGCCGGTTCATCTTTGCCAATGCTTCCCGCTTCATCCCCAGTTTCATCTGCGAATACTTCTTGAAAACCTGAGCGTCGCTTTGCCTGAGTAACTGAGTTACCCACTCGTCGGCGACGCCACCGGCGCTGAGCCTAGTCGCATAGGTCGAGCGGAGATCGTAAAGCCGGAAGTATGCAACGCCAGCTTTTCGCAACGTGCGTTCCCAGGTCTTCTTAAAATTCCCCTGAGGGCGATCCGGATATTTGGAGCTCGGAAACAGCCAAGGCCCAGGCCCAGACAACACCAACTGATCCCGCATGGCCTGGGCTGCAATCTCCGTTAGGGGAACCTCCGCCACGCCGGTTGGCGTCTTGGAATCGGGAATGAACACAAGCCCATTGTCCAGATCGACCTGCTCCTTCCGCATCGGAGCCAACTCCTTATAAACGCGAAGCCCCGTTTCAGTGATAATTCGAATCACGTTCCGCAGGTACGCGCGTGCATGCCCCTCGATCAATTGCTGCTCCGACCAGGTGACATAGTGTGGGCGGAATAACCCCTTGACGGAAACCGGGAACTCGACCCCGGCACATGGGTTCGCCGCAAGGAGTTTCTTCTTGACCGCGACACTGAACACCCGCCGCAAGACGCGGAACTCCTGGTGAACCGTCGTCGCTTTGACGGTCTTAGGCAATTCCACTACACCACTCTTGCGCCGAACCGTCTTACGGCTTCTTAGCCGCAGTCGGAGATGGTGTTCGATTTGCATCGCATCGATGTCCGACAGCTTCATCGGGCCGAATGCTCCCCGAAGGCTTCGAAGTGCCGCCTTATTGGCGGCGTGTGTTTTTGCCGCGCGAATCGGCGGCTTGGAATGGTTTTCCAAGAAAAATTCAGTCCAGTCATTGAACGTGAGTTGCTCTCCTTTCCGGACAATATCCAGCGTATTGTTGTCCCGGGCTGCCAGCCGCTCTCGAAGAGTGCGTTGCGCCTCGTTCCAGTCCTCTGTGTCGGTCGATTCCATGCGGCGTTGACCGGACCGATCCCGGTAACGCATCCACCAAATCTTGCTGTCTTTCCTCTGGTAGATAACACCGTCATGTTTGCTAGGTCGCGCCATGTCCCATCTCCTGTTTGAAAGTTGCGCGGAAGGGCTCGAGATCCGACCGTAAGAACCGGATGTTTCGGCCCATCACGCGGAGATGGGGAATCTGCTTTCGCTCAACCCAAAGATACACCGTTTGGACGCTCACGCCCAAGTAGGCCGCTGCATCTCGAACAGTCAGGGGAAGTTCCTCTGGAGCGAATGTGAAGGGAGGTTTTTCGCTTCTTAAATCTGTGAAGGGGAGGTGGTCTCGTAGAGCCATGCCCTTTTGTACGGTATGTTTGCAATTCCACCAAATGAGTTGCTTTCGCATCCCCACTACGGCCGGTAACGCGTTTTCCAAACATTTCTTCCGTGCGCTCGCGATCGGTTGGGTACCAAGCGTACTAGAGCCGAGCGATGATGCGCGTAAGCGATTCGTATCTCGGCCGATGAAATTCAGGGCCATGCCGAGCGAACGCACTTCAAGTATCTTGAAGCGGTGTATTTTCCATTGACTTAAGGCAATATATCGAATACGATTCTGTGATCAATGTGAAGTTAATCGGAAAATACATGCACACGATCTAACATCAGGCGGATTTATGCCGAAAGCAGTTGCAAGTCACCAGCAACCCACCTCCCCCGGGTCAACTGGAACTGCCTCGGTAGATGAGCGGACTCGACCGAATCCGCCATCGAACGGAGGAACGGTTTCACCGCGGCCGCGGGCTGGAGGCATTTCCGTGGCAGGTGTGCCCGGGAGCGCGATAGCGAAGAGCGCGAAGTTACTTCGGGCTCATGCGTTCGACACTTGGCCGCCCGAACTCGACGCAGATCTAAAGAAAACATTAGCCTCCAAGAGACATGAACGCGAAGCGATCGAACTGATTCGAGGATTTCACCCGGAAATTCCCGAGAATCTGATTTGGGCTCGGATCGTTTATCTTGGCCTATCTGACCGCATTCGGTCTCCTTACCGAAAACACATTTGGAGCCAAGAGGACGATAATATTTTGTGGCGCGACTACGGTCGTAGCCGTAACGCCTCGCATAACGCGATCGAAGAGATTCTTCGGCGCCATCCAGAGTGGTCGCGTGATTCGGTGGTCTGGCGCGCTCACGTCTTGGGGCTGAGTTGGACTGGGCGTGTGGCCCATCAACGGTGGTCACCCGCTCTCGATCACCGGCTGCTATCGCTCATGGGCTGCCCGCTTGATACGATTTCACGCCGCCTAAACCGGTCAAAGAAATCAATTCAGGCCCGACTGCGCCGGTTGGGGTTCGCCTCCGATTTCTTCGGCGGATTCAAGACCAAGGACCTCATACTCGATCTACGAATCACCGGAACAACTGTAGTCCGTTGGGCTCGCCTCGGCTGGATTAAACGTAAGGCAGGGCGTGTGAGCGAGGAGTCCCTGCGTCAACTATGCAGAAATCATCCAGAGGAAATTCCGTTCGAGACTCTCAATCGAGAAGTTCAGAACTGGCTCAAGCTATCGATGGATTACGGCCGTGGCAGCTCGCCCGTGTCACCTAAGCCGCCATCAAAAGAGTCAGATTCCCCTCGAGTAAGGTTGAATCGGTCAGCAGAGGCTGAGTGATTCTACCTGGTAACGAAGCGATCCGCAGCGCGGAGCCACTCTTCAAAGTCAGGGTAAACTCGCGGCGGCTGTTTGCTCCAAGCGGCGTCGCACTCAGCCCAATAAGCAGCAATTCTTTCTGCACGGAGGTGGTCCCGTGCTGCAGCACGGAGTTCCTCAACGCGTAAACTATGGCCGACCTCGGCAACCGTGCGGGACTCAATCCAACCTAATAATTCCCGCCACAACCAAGTAGCGTACTCGGTGGTTCCAGGTGCCGGAGCATGAACTGCCCGATCACCTAAGAAGCCGGGACACCGTTGCTCAATGGATTTGGCTATGCTGCTTGGGATACGACGAGCCGACTCAACGACGGCGCGAACCCAGTAAGCAAACGCCTCACCCTCGATGTATCGCGGAACGAGCGCAGCAGTCGCGTTCGGGAGAGCCACGCTTCTGACTTCCTGGATCCATTCTTCGAAACTTGGGTACTTGGATGGCTTCTGGTTTTGCCACGCTGATTCAGAGCGAGTCCACAACGTCCATGCGTCCTTTGATCTGGGATCCTGGCCGGAATAGTAGTGAAGAGCTTCGATCCAACCGCCGTCGCGCGCGGCCGTGCAGATGTGATCGTCGATCCAAGAGATAAGGTCCTCCCAGACAGATTCATGACTCCGAGGGCTCCGGCGTGAACTCCCAAAACCGGGATACCGGTGCTCAATAGAGGCCAGGAGCCATTCAGGGATTGCACGCTCGGCGTCCGCGATTGCCCGCACCCACAATGCGAAACATTCATGCTCAATCAAACGATCGAGGGCCGCTGCGATGTCTCGCCACGGTACCTTGAGCGCCTGCTCGCGCATACGGCGATGTACGGCAACCTGGCGAGCCGCTGTGGGTCCGTCCGGAGGAGTTTTGGATGTACGGCTCATCGTAATAACATTCAGCCTAAAGCAACGCAACTCCGATCGTTAGCTTTCGGCATCAAACAAGCGGCTTTAGCTTAAAACGATCGATCCCTTGATGCAAGCTTTTTTCATGCGAATTGCTAGGCCGCGACCCTATCTTGCGGAAATAACAGAACCACGGGCATTTAGCGCAATATCCCATCTCGACGGTATGGAACACCACCTTTTCAAGCTCGGTTGCGTCGAGATTTTCTTGCGGCCGGCACAGAGGGATGTCAGTCCCTCGGCTTAAAGCGATGATGTCCCACCAAGCAGGAGCTAAGATGCTGTGCCCCTGTGATTAATGGTTGTTTCGACGTTAGCCCGTCAGGGCGGTGCTCCCGTCGCGCGATCCCAAGCCACAAGCACTTTCGCCAATTGCCGTAAACAAAATTCACCCTTAGGATCGACGACGAACATTGCTTCGTGGATCGCCTGGAGGAACATCCTATGAAGAACTGGACAACAAAAGAAGCGAAGTTAGCTGTGGAATGGGCACGTACGCCGGCCGAAGAGCGCCAGCCAGTAGGCGAGCTCGCCAATCGGTTAGGAAGGACTCCGGCAGCGGTTCAAGAATTCCTCCGCAGGATGCTCCCGCCGGGTCAACGGCCATGGGTAGAAAAACCACGCTGGGCCGCGGCGGAGATTGACGCAATAGGGCAAAGTGACGGAACCGTTGCCACGCGATCCCGCGCGGCAATTAAGAAATACAAACAACGCCATGCGATCGATGATGACCGCGCGGAGGAAGCAGAACGGGCGTCGCTTACCGTGTCTCAGGTAGCTTCAGACCTGGGCCTCTCCCGGGCAACCGTCTACAGGCTTCTCAAGAATGGAGCCCTTCGGCGATTCAAAGGCCGCGTCGCCGAGAGTTCATTCACAGACCTGTTGCGAGAGCATCCTGAAGTTGTTCCCTATTCGCGCCTTCCCCGCGACCAGAAAGAGTGGCTTGTCCTTAATGGATATTTTGATCCTTCGATGTCCATAAAGCGGCCCAGCACCCAAGGTCTGCTCGACTGAGCCTTAGCCGCGCAGATGGGCAAACTCTGGAAGTAATGCGAATTGCTGCTTTACGCGCTCGATGGACTCGCCGCGCTGGTCGATCCGACTGCTGTCCAGATTGCCGAGTGGTGACGCCATCTGCAAATGACGGACACGGTTCGGATCAATACCCATCAGCCGGCAGCAGGTGGCATCGGCCGCCACGGGGTCGTCCGAAAACACGACGCACCCGAGGCGTTTCACGGAACCATTGAGCGGGCCGTTCCCTTCCATCGCTTCGATCCCATCGGCAATCACGAAATGAATCGGGATTGCGGCCGCAAGTTCGACGATCGAGTTGTCGATACCCTGCCAGTGAAGTACGTTCTTCGGCCACCCGTAGATCGAACCCGGTACCACGCCGAACAGGTTCTTCAGACTCAGCGTGACACCCGCCCAATGGTGGGTCTTGATCTTCGGCATCGAGATCACGACATCCGCGGATAGAACGGGATTCGGCAGCCAGATTTCGTTGAAATGAGTCAGTCCAGTCTTAGGTACGACCCGCGAAACCGGCTCGAAATTGAGATCAACGAAGCGGCACCGGCCCACTGCATTGAGTTGAGATTGCAGGCCGCTCTCAAATAAGAGCAGGTCGGTGTCCCGAACGTGGCCAGGGCCTTCGCCGATAATCACGCTGGCGGCCCCGAGACGATGGAGCGATTCGACAACAGCGGCGATCAGCAGCGGGTTCGTATTGATGCAGGCTGCAGCCGAGTATTCCACCAAGTTGGGTTTGATCAGAACACGCTTGCCTATGCACGGCCGGCGCCAAGATCCTCAATCCATCCATGACGACATCAGCAACTGCTTCGTAACGATCACACCGGAGAACAGCAACGCGAGAGCGCCGTTGCCTTCGCTTACCGGTATTCGATACGGCAATGATTGATAGACAGCCAGCCCAGCGGTAGCCGCGAGGAGCCCACCACTAGGAGAGACCGCCGGTTCATGGGATGACCTCCTGGAAAGTGTAAGGAGGGTCTTCTAATGCGAGGGCAGCCAGTGCAAGAACCCGCGTCGAGCCGATGGCAGCCTGTGTTATGACGGCTTTCTCCAGTTGCTGTCGAAGGCGATGTGCTCCCTCGTGGCCGTAGGCGGAGAGCGCCATTACTGCCCAAGCCAAAGAGTACATCGACTGGGAATCTTCAAGGCGTCTCGCCAAGTAATCTAGCGATGCACGAACAAGCGGCAGATCGGCTTGCGCAAGGCCACGCAGTGCAAGAAGCGCCATGGCTGTGAAATCTGGGTGTGGACTAAGTTCGATCCCGAAAGCGACCGAATTGCCGGCGTTCCACCCGCCGCGGGGACATGCCCGGTCCAGCAACATTTCCACCGCCGTGGGCACTCGGTCCGAATCTTGTCGCCATGACCGAAACGCCAAGATCGAAAGCGCCGTGGGCGCGACCCAACTAACCGTGCCCTCAACCCATGGCCATCCTGATTTCATTGGATCAAACTGAACCTGTTTGTCGAAGAAGCGAAACTTCCAGCGCCACAGCCAGTGTGATTCCAGCCCGTCGAGAACGGAAAGCCACCCAAAGGCGCGCTCAACGACTGGTTGCACCGATGGGGTCTGAAACGGCCGCAAGGCAACCAGTGCAAGGCCTGTATGGAAGGCGCTCGGAGGTCCGATCCCCAGGAATCCGGGCCAGCCTCCGGACGGATGCTGCATCCGGATCAATGCGTTCGGGTCTGCGCCACTCTTTCGCAAAGCCAGAAGCTTTAGCGCCGCCTCTTCGGTTCCTTGCCCGGGAATCCGAGGCAATCGGGACACGATGCGGTCGTGGATGGTCACAAGGGATTCTACTTCGCTCCAGCCTCGAATCGTCCATCCGGGCCCGTGATTTCCTTTGATGTCCGGAGCATCTCAGTTTTGTGGTGTGACTCGGTTGTCCACAGCGAAGTTCTTCCTGGGATGTCAACCATGTCTCAGAGCTGTGGGACGTTCTTCGCGTCGCACAATTGTTCGATGTCGCGGGTGTGCAGAGCCAATCTTTTGTGGGATGTCACGGCTTGCGCGCCAGCCTTACTTGCCGGCTCTCCTTAACGTTTCTGGATTGGGGGAAGACGACAGGTTCCATCCGAGCACGGTCAATTTGTGATCGAAGAATTTGGGTCTATCCTTCCTTCAAATGTTCGCGACCCCACAAGCCGTTGCAGCCGGCCTACGCGAAGCCGGCTACGCGACCGACCCGGTTCTGGTCCAGATCATCTGGCTCGCGACCAAGATGGAGAAGCCGGTTCTGATTGAAGGCCCGCCTGGGACGGGCAAGACGTACTTGGCGCAAGCGTTCGCGGCGGCCGCGAAAACGGAGTTGATCCGACTCCAGTGCTTCGAAGGTATCTCAGAGAAACAGGCGATCGGCTCGTTCGACGAGGCATTGCAACGGTTGTTCCTCGAAACGCAAGCCGAAATGGCGGATCGCCAGTGGGAGAAGCTGCGGCTTAAGCTGCACACCTTGGACTTCTTCACGCGGGGCCCATTACTTCAAGCCGTACTCGAACCTCGGCCTGTTGTTCTTTTGATCGACGAACTGGATAAAGTGGATCAGAAGTTCGAGGCTTTGTTACTCGAGATCTTGTCCGACTGGCAAATTACGGTGCCGAAGCTCGGCACCGTCAAGGCGAGGACGATTCCGTTCGTTGTGATGACATCGAACCAGGAACGGCGGCTCGGGGATCCATTGCGGCGGCGAAGCCTGTATCAGCGGATCGAGCACCCTGACGTCAAGAAGGAGGCCGAAATCCTCGACATACGGACCACGGAAGCGCCGTTAGAGCTGAAGGCTCAGGCTGTCGGCCTGGCACAGGCGCTACGAGGCTACAACCTGGTAAAGCCGCCCTCCATTGATGAGATCGTTCAGCTCGTAAGGGCCCTGCAACTTCTCGGCAAATCCGAAATCCGTCCGGAAGATCGCGACGTCCTGCTGCCATTTCTGGCAAAGACTGAGGAAGACGTGAAACGTCTTCTGCTGAGAGACGGTTTCAGCAGTCTGGTTGCAACAGCCCACGAGTATCGGGATCAGGCGCTGGCCGCAATGACGGCCGATTCAGTTGACGGCAATCGAGGCATCTGCATGAGATGTGGCTCTCCTTTTACTCGCGTCGCTTGCGTGCCCGATGTCTGGACAGACGGTTGAAGCGCGCCGGTGGGCCGACCACTGGGCCGGCGTTTATGGAATTCAGCGCGAACTTGTATACGCCGTCATCGAGACGGAGTCCGCTTGGAACCCGCGGGCGACGTCCCCCGCAGGCGCCGCCGGCCTGATGCAGTTGATGCCCGATACGGCAGTTGCATTCCGGGTCACAAACCGATTCGATGCCGCGGAGAACATTCGTGCGGGAGTGGCATACCTTGCTTTGCTGAGGAACCAGTGTGGCGGCGATTGGCGCTTGGCGATTGCCAGCTACGCAGCGGGGTACGGTCGCGTGCAGCGCCATGGATTGAACTACGATTCGGCAGAAGTGGTGAGTTATGTCGCGCGAGTGGCCTATCTATACCGCCGCAACCGTTGGGAAACACTACTGAAACTCGAAAAAGGAGGTCCAGCATGAAAGCTCTTTCCGTCTTCTTCGGAGTAGGGGTTCTCGTAGCACAGGCTCAAGTGAAGCCGTCGGTGAGCCAGCGCAGTTTCAATGAGGAAGTCAACGTCGTACACCTGGCTCCCCGTTACGCCACCGCGATCAAGATGCCCGAAGCCGTTAGTTCGGTAATCGTTGGGGACCCCTCCAAGTTTCTTGCCGAGCACTCCGACAAGGAGCCCACGCTGGTGCTTGTAAAACCCGTCGTGGAGGAACCGGCCGAGTCCAATCTGCTGGTCACGACCGTCCGGGGGCAGCAGGTCAGTTTCGTGCTTCGGAGCGAGGGTGCTGCGGCCAAGCCGGTTGATTTTGTTCTCGCTTACAAACCTGCAGGAACGTTTCTCGTCGAGGAAAGCGGCATCGGAACGGCAGAGGTTCCGCTGACAGATCGGATACATCCAACTTCACCCGCACGGGCGACTCCCCTTGTTCGGCCTGCCGCGCTCGAAGCCATTCCGGCGCCGGCCGAACGCGATCCAATGGCGGGCCTACTAGAGAGACAGCAGCACGCATCGCTCCCTGCTCTCTACGGACCACGAGCTCCTTCCGCGGAAGGCAAAGGTGACCATGTCCGGGCCGGTGTCTCGGAAGTCATGGACGAAGGCCGCACCGTGATTGTTTTGTTCTCGGTTGTGAATCCGCAATCGACCGCGATCGAGATTCTTCCGCCTCAAGTGCAATTGGCGGGCAAAGTTCACAAAGGCGGGATTGCCCGAGGAACTCGTTGGGGCACGAGCGAGCAACTTCCGGTCAAGGAGTTCCTGCTCAGCCGGAGACGGTTGGGGCACGGTGAACGAGCGGACGGTGTCGTAGTCTTCAGCCGCCCCGGTTTCAAGCAGGCAAGCGAAAGCTTGTTCCTCCAGGTCGCAGAGAGTGGCGCCGTCGACAAACCGGCACTTGCACCCATCGGCTTTGGAGTTTCGGCAGTCAAAAAGGAGATGGGCCATGGTCAGTG